>CAVYXN010000017.1:55000-206071 GCA_963772535.1 uncultured Acidobacteriota bacterium | reverse complement strand
CGGTGTTCTATCCTCTTACGATTCGAGAATGATCCTGCGACGACCACCAAGTACAGGCAGATGCTCTGGCGCTTCGGAACGCAAGACGGAGTACTCAATCGTGGGCTGTCCCAAGTCAATATATAGCTGATTGATTTCATCAAGCTCTTCCTGCGTGAGCTGTCCTGTTTGGCCAGGTGCATCAGGCCCACCCGTGGGTCGTGTACGAGATAAAATTTCCTTCCCATTGCCGCCTTTATAGAGATCAGTCTCTTTGCCTCTAGCTTTTTCAGATAAGGCCCAAGATTGGTCCCCTGCAAACCCAATTCAAAGGCCAGTACCTCTGAGTGGGGTAGCAGATTCCATATTTGCTAGCCCGCAGATACAAATACACGAGCACTCGAACTCGGGGGCGGACTAATGTCTAAGCAGTTTGCGCAGGATAATCGGAAGTGGACGAAGCCCTTTCCAGCTGTGTCGAACACGACGAGCTCTGCGCCTGGGAAATAGAGTCGCCGGTATCGCAAATCTTTCGGTTTCTTCACAGCAATTGTCGATGCGCCGTCCATGTTGCTCCTTCAAGCGAAGCGGGCTATATATCGAGGGCCACGTAGCGGCAGCCGGTTTTGAAGTCCCGGTGCCGTCGCCTGCGTAGCCCCCCAGAGTGAACGCGGGAGGGTTCGGCCCTCCCGCAACTCCGCCCGGATAATACCCCCTAAGAAAATATCCTGTCAAATAGATGCGTTAGAGACGAACTGGGTCCCACCTAACCCGGTTAATGTCACTCCAATACATGATCAAAGCCACGGTTAATGTCAGAGCAATACACGTGCTCATAGCATTGTGTCATGTAAGCACTGCAGTTGCAGTTCTTTAGACGAATAAGCCGACGATAGTAAAGGATGATATCATCCGTATCACCGCCAATTTCCATGACGTATGGAAATGACTAACGAACTCACGATCTGCCGATACGACGTCTTCGCGTCACAATTTCGGTAAATGACACAAAACAAGTCGCCACTGCAACCTGACCCTACGTAGCGATGGCCAATAACGCTGGATTATTGAAGGTGCGGTGGAAATGTTGAAAAACTGCAAGTGGCGAAAAAGAACCCTGAGGGCGACATTGCCCCGCCGCGAACCCGCAACGGGGCAATGTCATGGAGCAAAACCGGATTCCACTCCCCTTAATAGGAATGGACGAGCCCTGCGATTCGCTAGTGTACGCCACTCTCTTGGGAGCTTCAAGTGCAGTTTATTTACATGGATGACTCGAGAGGCAGTGAGGGCATATTCAGCGCTTGCGGTGGCGGAAACGGATTGGAAAACACATTTCACAATTAAGGAATACCGCCGCGAATTGAAGAAGCAGTATGGAATTTTCGTAACCGAAGAGCTTCATGCCACAGACTTCGTCGGTGGCCGTGGAAGAATCTCTACGCGGGTCGTCGCCAAAGGCATTCGATGCCGCCTCTTCAGAGAATTCTGGCTTTTCGCCCAGCTTCGGGGTATTGGGTTTTATGCGATCGCTCCAAAACGAATGAGAGCCTATCTTCGAGCGTCTGATGAATGATTAAATCAATGTGCGAAAGTCCGGCAGCAACGCTCTAATAATCCATGACCATGGGAAGGACTACACAAGTTTGGTGCGCCGGCTCGGTGTTTACAATCCCATTCAGAGTATGTATGGACAGTGGGCAGGTGGGCATACGCAAAGAATATTCCACTGGACAACATTCTTGAAGACATCATGTTTAGGGATTCTGCGAAATCGTACTTCATTCAGTTAGTGGACTTTTGTGCTTATGCTCTATTTCGCAGCGAACATCCGCTGGTATCCAAGACTAAGTACGGTCTGGATCAAGCTTTTCAGGAACTTCACGGGATTTGCATACCTGAGTGTTTTTCGAAAGACCCTAAGAAGCTTGGCGTTATACGACATACCTAGTCCGGGACTTGCCTCTAAGTCAGCATGAACAGCCGGCCTCTCCTTTGGCTTTGGGCGCTTGAGCTGCATCAAGCGCCATTTACAGGCTTGGCCTGTGGAAGACGGTGTTTGCACTATCTTTGTGCAGCTCTCACCAAAAGCTCTCACCGTAGAGGCCCCAAAACGCCTAAAACGACCTAAAACGCTCTAAGATAAACCCCTATGGAATGAGTAAAAAGGCGGCACTTTCGCAGAATCCTGAAGCTAGCGCGTCTGCCATTCCGCCACTTGGGCATTTCCCTGCGGAGGCCTGTTGTAAGCCGTGAATTCAATGTCGGGAACACTGGGTTTTACTCATTACGGCCTTCTAAAACTGCAAACTAGAAATCTCAGTCTCGCAAGTCCAGCCACCTCATAGAACAAGTGCGCGCTCGCACATACACACTGCAAGAAGCAATTGTACTTAGCTGCACTTTGAGGCGGAGCTAAAGGCCGGCTAATCAATTTTCAAAATCGGGTGGTTTTGGTGCAAAACATCGCTAAGTGCGTAGCTATCAATAAATCCGCTGCGTCTTCGGGTGTCGGGGACACTCGGTTAACTTCTTTGTTTTGCCGCCCCCGAAAACCTGGAAATAGGCAGTAACGTTTACCGGGGCTGCCGCTGGCGACGAACGTTGATCTAGCCGGGCGGCTTGTCTGTTTGGAGCCGGCATCCGAGGCCGGTGCAGCCTTGGTAGACCCCACTCAGAAATGACATCTATCTTGAATATTGTCAGGGACATGAATCGTCTACCTTTCTCGTGGACAATCGAGACTTGCATAGACGAGACAAGTGTCAACGATAATCTATCGTCTATTGTGCATCGCCGAAGTCAGCGTTTTCAACAAGGTGATAGACGTCTTAACAGACCTACACTCAACCAGTTACCACGCTTTACGACGGGAGTCTATCGAGTCTACCGAATTCCTGCGTCCAGCTTCCGCCAGTGGCCTCGCCCAAGTTTCTCGATGAGCCGCAAGTGCCTGCACTCGGCAAGAAACTTGTTTGTGGGATCGTTGCCGTCGCCCAGATCGCGGTCCCGCCGCGCGGTCTTCGCGTCAGCCGTGGAGAACTCTACGGCGAGCGCCTCAAACACTCTTCGCTTCTCATCGTTGAGAAGGCCCGGTCCCGTCAATTCGCGGTATCCAACTGGCTCGCCTTCGTCGTCGAAAATCCGCTCCACCGACACAATCGGCGAGTCTCCGTGAATGCGGAGCGACCATTTCAATTGGAGAGCCGCTTGATCGAGATCACCCTCGGCGATGGCTATCCGAACGTCGGTCTGATTCATGAGTGCGCGCGCCCCCTCCATTTCCTGCAACCAAGTTGCAGCGTTGACAGATTCCAGACGCGGCGCGGGCGACTCTCTGTTTGACTTTCTCAAGTGATGTACGATCAAGAAAGCGCATCCATACTCCCGGGACAGCCTGCGGATCTCCTTAAGCCATTCGCCCGCGGCTGAATTCTTTTGGGATACCTCTGGGCGAAATGCGCGCAGGGAATCAATGACCACAAGCTTTGGGCGGACAACGTCTAACAAGCCCTCGAGGTGGGAGTACGGATTCTGCACCGAGAGAAAATCCTGACGGAGTTTCGTTGAGGCCGAGGTGCCGCACGAGCGAATCTCGCATCGTCTTGCAGTCGAGAATTGAATTTTCCAGATCAAAGTAAAGCACCGCCCCTCGCTCTGCGGGCATGCCCAGGAACGGACCCCCGCAGCAACACACAGGCCGAGTTGGCAGATGAGCGCGCTTTTCCCAATGGTGGATTCTCCAGCAGCAATAGCGATCTCTCCGGCAGGCAGGAAGTCTTCGATCAGATACTGCGTTCGGGACTGGTCGGCGCAGATGCGGTCGACCTCAGCGGGAGAGAGCACGCCCAATGAAAGCTAGCTGTTGGGTAGGTGGAACGACTCCGGCGACGCTGGCGAGGGCTATCTTGTCGACGCCGAAACCGAGCGCTGCGTTCCCCACTCAAAGTCCGACGCTGTATTGACGCGCCTTGGCATGGAGGTAACGTGAAGACCAAAACCTTGGGTGGGCTGGCAGCGGCCGCATTGGCACAGCCTTAGCCGCTTGAGCTCTATACATAGGTTCATTGCTCATGGTTCTCTCCTTGGTGTTGAAGTTGTTGCTTTTCGCTGCGGTGGACTTTGGCGGTCCTGATGAAGTCCTGGATTTCCGCTCCATCAAGCCGCACGAGCCTCCCAATCCGAACCGCCTGAAGCTTTCCCTGACGAATAAGGGCTCGAACTGTCCAGGGGCTGATCGCTAGAAGTCGGGCCGCCGTGTTTACGTCGCAGAGTTGATCCATAAAAATTCTCCTTTCGCCCGAAAACACAAAGGGCGAGTGAGAGGTGAGCTCTCCCCGCCCAGATCAATAGGTTCTTGGTTGTCAATTCGTAGCTAAGTCAGTTTCGTTAAAACGCTCCGGCTTACATATCGTTGCCCTCCTACTCCCAAATGAAAAAGGCTGGTGGGAGTTTGTCCCTCACCAGCCAACTGGGATCACGCGACGTTCAGGCCGCGAAAACACTGGCGCCCTTAACGGCATGACCCCTACAGCTAGAAATCGCTCTACGTATAACTATAGTCCGCTGACACTTCTCCTCTCGCGCTAGACGCGCGTAAAACCAACGTTGGCGTTGCGCCTCGTCTCAAACGACGCCGGTCATGTCGTCTGAACGGCACCCAAATACAAATAGCGGTTCGAACCCACTCTCGGCCTGTGCGAGGAATTCAAAAACCATCGCCCCTGCGCCATCCGAGTTGACCTAAATGGTAACACGGAGTTACAATGGGTGTCAATCGGTTTATTTTGGAGATGCGAATGACGAATGACAGTTATGACGTGTTCGAAAGTGGCGAGATTTCGCGGGCGCTCGGAATGAAGCTCCTCTACCTCAACAAGTTTATTGAGCGCGGACTCTATGGCATCCGCCCGTCTGTTCGCGTCGGCAGGGGGCGAGGGCGACGCCGATTGTTCAGTCGGAATGACGTCCTAGGAATCGCACTCGTTTGGTGGCTCTTTCAGTGCGGATTACGAGGGCGAGTGATTGAAGTCGTGCTGGCGAAACTTTCGAAACACCCCGATTCGAATGCAAATCTTGCGGCACAAAGGATCGAGGAGTCTGGTGCAGATAATTTGCTCATAACTCGCGAACCTGGTTTTGGAGGACGAGTTTCCGGGCCGATTGCAGTGGCACTCGTGGAAGACTCTGACAAAGCGAAGATTTTGAAGTCATTCGATTCGACGATGGCAGTCGTGATTCCGATTGGGAACTTATTTTTCAGCCTGCAATCGGAAATTGAAAGCAGGGCAGAACAAGGAGGCTAACGATGGCAATCTACAAACGCGGCAAAACCTGGTGGACGGATTTCAGCGTTAACGGGCAACGATATCGGCAGAGCCTAGATACGACCGATTGGCGCGCGGCACAGGCCCGTGAAAAGGAATTAGTAGGGAAGGCAAATGACGGCAAACTTGCGCCATCGAGTGAGCGATTTGCGCGCCTAGCCTTCGGTGATGCTGCTGATCAATATCTCCAAAGTCGTAGACTGGTGTTGTCGGTGAAAAGCTTGAAAAAGGAACGTCAGCTCGTGGTCCAAGCGCGGCGATTCTTTGGAGCTGTGCAAGTGTCTCGGATTTTGTCGGAGGATTTGAATGCCTACAGGGAACAACGGGCACAGAATGGCGCTGCTCCGTCGTATATCAACATGGAGATGGGAGCAATCTGTCGAATTTTGAAATGCGCAAAACGATGGCACCTTGTCGCAGCTGATATCAAACCACTGCGAGAACGCCGAGAAATTGGTCGTGCGATGTCGCACGAAGAGAAATTGCGGTTACTTAAGTTGGCAGCCAGCCGTGCCGAATGGCAGGTATTACGCTGCGCCATAGTTTTGGCGCTAAATACGACCATGCGCGGCAGCGAGCTAAAAGGTCTGCGCTGGCGTGATGTAAATCTCCTAGACCGGATGCTTACGGTGTGGCGCAGCAAGACGGACGCGGGCGAACGGGTAATCCCGCTCAATGACAACGCGATGACTGCAATTCTGGAATTGTACAAGCGCGCCGAGGCTATTGGCACTAGTGACTTCGCCCATTATGTATTCCCCGCATGTGAGAATGACAGAATTGATCCCACGAGACCTCAGACGACTTGGCGGACAGCTTGGCGCAAATTGACTCGTGCCATCGAGTGCCCCGCCTGCGGCGTCCTTCAGAATCCAGCCGAGCAATGCTGCAATGAGAAGTGCCGGACTGATATTCATGAGGTTAAGAGTTCCCTAGCAGGGCTGCGGTTCCATGATCTGCGGCACCACGCGATCACTGAACTCGCCGAGTCTGAGGCATCGGAGCAAACAATCATGTCCATCGCGGGGCACGTCTCATCCAAGATGCTGAAGCACTACTCGCATGTCCGACTCAACGCCAAGAGGAAAGCACTCGATGCGCTCAGTGACGGGAGCTCGCCGGAGAGTTATGGCACAAACTGCGGCACAAAGGTACATCCGCTTCAACAGACTGGCCTGCAAGTTATTGAAAAGGATGGTAGGCCCGTGCGGGCTCGAACCGCAGACCTCTACCGTGTCAAGGTAGCGCTCTAGCCAACTGAGCTACGGGCCTATAAACGCTAGTAATCTTAGCACACAGCAACTGATGCGCGGCGCCGGCAACCGACCGCTAGCCATTTTGCGCATCGCGCTCCTGCCGCCACACCGGCCGAATTTAATCCAATATCAATATTCCTCTCGCTGCCGGCTCATGTAAACTTGCCGTCCAAATTCGCGTCACATGAGGCTCGATGGATAAGAAAAATTTCCTTTTTGTTTCGCTCACAGGACTGATCAGCGACATCGCCTGGCAAGTCTCGAAAGAAGGCCACGAAGTCCGCTACTTCATCGGCGATAAGAAAGAGCGCGATATCGCCGATGGTTTTGTCGCCAAATCGAAGGACTGGGAAAAAGACAAAGAATGGGCGGACATCATCGTCTTCGACGACACTCTCGGCCAGGGCGAGAAAGCCCAGGCGCTGCGCAAAGAGGGCAAGCCCGTGATCGGCGGCACCGCCTATGGCGACAAACTCGAAGACGACCGATCATTCGGCCAGGAAGAGCTGAAAAAAGCCGGCGTCAACATCATTCCCTACGCCGAGTTCGAATCGTTCGACGACGCGGTCGACCACGTGACGCAGAATCCCGGGCGCTACGTGATTAAGCCCAGCGGCGAAGCGCAGAACGTGAAGCGCCGGCTGTTTGTCGGCGAGGAAGAAGATGGGCAAGACGTAATTCGAATGCTCGAAGCCTACAAGCGCGCTTTCTCCGATGAAATTAAAGTTTTCCAACTCCAGCGCCGGATGATCGGCGTGGAAGTGGCCGTGGGCGCTTTTTTCAACGGCAAAACTTTCATCAGCCCGATCAATATCAATTTCGAGCATAAGAAATTATTTCCCGGCGATATCGGCCCACCGACCGGTGAAATGGGCACGTCCATGTTCTGGAGCGGCCCAAACCATCTTTTCAATCAGACGCTCCTCAAAATGGAACCCAAGCTCGCAGAAGAAGGCTACGTCGGCTACATCGACCTGAATTGCATCGTCAATAACAACGGCATCTATCCGCTCGAGTTTACCGCGCGCTTCGGATATCCGACGATCAGCATTCAACAAGCCGGCATGATTACGCCCATCGGCCAGTTTTTCTGGGATCTCGCGAATGGCGCAGATCCGAAACTCAAAGTGCGCAGCGGCTTTCAGATTGGCGTGCGAATCGTCGTTCCGCCGTTTCCGTTCGACGATGACGAAACCTTCGACTCGTTCTCGAAAAATTCCGCCATCATCTTCAAGAAACCGCCCGCAGATGAAATTCACATTGAAGACGTGAAACAAATCAACGGCCAGTGGCTCATCGCGGGAACTTCAGGCGTGATCTTGATCGTAATCGGCACGGGCCAAACCATGAAGCAAGCCCAGGCGCAGGTTTACTCGCGCATCAAGAACGTGCTGATTCCCAACATGTATTACCGCACTGACATCGGCGACCGCTGGGAGGAAGATAGCGACCGCCTGCATAACTGGGGCTATTTGCGGTAAGCCTTCGATGATCCGCGGCTCACGGCTTCAAATTCTGAATCCCGGAATGGCCGTTTCCGTTTCCGTTCGACCTGTGCACCGCGAATGGTTGCGAAACGAGTTCCAGATCGCGCGTCACGGAATGCTTGCGCGCAGCCGCCGCAATGGCGTCTTCCTCGCTCTTCGGCATGAGTCCGCCGTTCGTTCGCATTGCCAGCATCGAAACGAATTGCTTCCGCGAATCATTTTCCAGCAGCGCCAGTATTTTCACTTTCAGTTGCGAAAACACGCTGCGAGCATCCGCTGAAGCATCTACGGTTTCAAATTTAAATTCCTCGCTCAGCCGGTCAAACTCCGCCAATAGCGCCGCCTGATAATTGCAGAAGCTCTCGTACATACCCTGCCCCGGATAAAGATCCATTCCCGATTCCCAGTAGTCGAACCCTCTGGAAAAAATCACGCGCGGCACAAGCTGCTCCACTCCCAATCGCAGATAAAACACCGCGTCCGGTTTCAGCGCCACGCTATAAATGCTGCGAATCCATTGCGCGTCCGCTCCTCGCACGATTGCGCGCGCCATCAGCGAATAGACGTAGCGGTCAGTCAGCACGATAAATCCAGCTCGGAGCGCCGGCACGATTTCGTTCTCGAACCGATCCACAAAATCGGTCGCATAGAAGAGGTTCTGGGTCACGCGCCCCAGATTCACTCCCTCCTTCGCGCGCCGGATTCCGTCCCCTGCCAGCGTCGAACGCGTCATGCCCGTATCAAGCACCGCGTGCCCCAGTTCTTCGAGCCACGGCTTTAAAAGCTCGATCTGCGTCGTGCGTCCCGCCCCGTCGGTCCCTTCGATCACAATCAGCTTTCCGTTGACGTGCGAAAGATCCATCCCCGGCAGGATTTTTCCATACGTCTCTCTCATGGCTGCATCCTCAATTCCGCTGCGGTGGCGATGTGCGATTTCACGATCTGCCTCACGCGCGTCTGCTGAATCTCAATCGGTAGAGTTGCGTCGATCACCGTCAGCCCGAATTCAGGAATCATCTTTTCATACTCGTCGATGATGCGCCCTTGAAACAGGCGAAAGCTTTCTTCCGCATCGTCGCTGAGACCCAGGTCCATGCCCGCTTCGTAGAATTTGAATCCGTCGCGCGCGTCGAGCAGCCGCCCGATCGCCGTCTCCAGCGGAACGCGAAAATAGAACGCCACCGTCGGCCGCACCGCAAATCCGTAGAGATCGCGCACCCATTCGCGGTCCATCCCCCGCGCCACGTCCCGCGCAAACGCCGTATACATGTATCGGTCGCACAGCACCACCGCTCCCGCCTTTAGCAGCGGCAGAATGCTGCGCTCCGTCCGGTCAGCAAAATCTGTGGAATGTATCAGCGAGAAAGTCGCAGGGGTAAGCAGCTTTTTCTTCTTGCCCAGCTTTGTCGTGTCCTTCACCAGAGGCGAAGAATTCCATTCGCTGAACACGACGCCGTAGCCTCTCGATTGCAGCCACTTGTGCAGCAAGCTCAGTTGCGTCGATTTTCCCGAGCCGTCGATCCCCTCAACCACAAAGAGCTTCCCCGGCAGTTCAGGCTCCCCGCGTTTTCTTGCGGTAGACGCTGCCGCCCGCATGGCTGCGCCAGTTTCAAATCCTCCACTCTGCATGCCCGGAGAAATTCCCATTCGTATCCCTTCCGCGCGAAGCAATTCGCGTCGCTTCGCAGAAAAAATCTAATTTGTCGTTGTGCCGGCCTCTGAGTCCGGCTCGCGACCCAATAAGGTGTTTCATAGTGGCAAACTTGTCAGCAAGCTTCAGGCGCCTGTGTATCGAAATGCAAACGGGTAGGTACTAGTCCTAGGCTTCCGAGGAAAAGCTTAATCGTAAGAAAGGAAGTGGTTTAGTGGGTTGCGTGCTCTGCCCACCACTCGCGCCATTCGGTCGGATTAGTTCCATAGCGGGCGCCGGTGATCTCACGCAATGCCTGATACGTCCAATTTCGGGTGTTGGAATCGAGCGAGGGATCTTCGCCAACGCTCATCAAAGCAGGCACAGCAGTCAGCCGCTGTTGCTTCGTCAACATGCCCGACTGCGCCAGCGCAGAGCCTGCCCTCTCGCGCACCTCAAGCGAAGGATCGTTGCGAAAAATCTCAATCAGCGCCGGAATTGTCGCATCCGTCCCCAGCAGCGACATTCCCTCCACAGCCCAAAATCGTGTTTTCTCATCCGTGTCATGCGAATACTGAATCAGGGTGCGAAGCGCCTGCTCCGGCTCAATACTGCGATTTCCGATCGCCCCTAGCATCCATAGCGCCCAGGAACGCCCCGCCGGATCGTTCGAGATTCGTTCGATCAGAAGATCCGAGCTCTCTTGCGTTTTCGGAAGATCGTAGGCCACTAATTCCATCTCAATGGCCGCAGCCCGCACGCGCAAATCAGGGGAGTTCAGCCCGGAATCGAGTAGGCTCGTCAGCTGCGGACTCATCGTTAATTGCCCACGCCAACTCTCCATCTGCGACAAGAGCTTCCCGGCGCCGCCCTCGTAGTTGTTCACGGTTTCTTTGAGAAGAAATTCGGCTTGCGCTTGGGGCGGAAGAGCCGCCAAATTCACGTTCATCGTTGTGGGAATTTTCGCAGTGCTTGCGATTCTGCCGGTGCCCTTGAACTCAATCATCCGGGCGAATTGTTCCCAGACCACGCGAGCAGAAGTGGGCTTCAAGGCCAGGAAAAAGGCCAAAGGCAGAACGAGTACCGCCGAAAAAATCGCAAGCCGCAGGCCGTGGCCCATCCGGTGCCGCCCCGCGCTAGTCGGCATTGGAGGGCCCAAGCGGGCCACCCTAGCTCGTCCGTTGTTGATTTTCTCGTTCATCGTCCGCCTGAAATTCATCTTCAAGCGTACGCGTGTCGGGGCCACGAGGCAAGGCGGGGGCGGCTAAATCGAATCTGAATTGCCCTCAAAGTTATCTTGTACCGAAGGACGGGTGCGCGAAGGCGCGAAATCGAGCGCTAAAGGCGTCATCCAACTATTTCACAACCGTCTTCAAAAACGTCAAAGTACGTCTCCACGCGTCCGCAGCAGCATCCGGCCGATAGGCTTCCGCATTGTTTGGATTCTCAAATCCATGGCCTGCGTTATCGTAGATCTTCAGGCTGACGAATTTCTGAAGTTTTGTCATCGACACCTGAAACGCCTTTACATCCTCCGGAGTTATACCTCTATCCAGCGCTCCGAAATTTCCTAGAATCGCCGCACCAATATTCTGTAAGTCGCCAGGATCGGTCGGTAAAGCTCCGTAATTCACCACGCACGCCCTCAGCCGGGGTTCGTGCGGCGCGAGTTGCATCGCCAGCCCCCCCCCAGTGCCCCACCCAATTACGCCGATACTCTCCGGCTTCACGTCTGGCCGCGTCGCAAGATAGTCGAATGCTGCTCTAAGCTCTTTAATTGCATCGGCTTCCGGTAATGCACGCATCAATTCGTGGGCCTCTGCCGGATCGGTCGTCGTCTTACCCCCGTACAAATCCACCGCTAGCGACACATAGCCCTGCTCGGCTAGTTTTTCCGCCTGCTCCTTTACCCAGTCGTTCAGCCCCCACGACTCATGAATCACGATCATTGCCGGATGCTTTCCTTCTCTGTCTGGTAGAACCAAAAAGCCGCTAAGAGTCTGATCTCCGTTCTTGAACTGTACAGTTGCGGTTTTTGGTTTTTCCGTCGCCCTAGCGCCCGCGCAAGCCAATAGGCCCACCACCGCTACTGCCAATAGAATTCTTCCCCCGAGCCTTGCGCGCGCGCTCTCTCCGGTCACCCGGGCAATTTCCGGCAACTTCATCCACTCCTCCTGGCTAAAATCTGGACCCCGCCCCAATCCTCCATTCTATTCCGCTCGCGGAACCTGCGCCATCATTCATGCAGGCTGCACCTGCACCGCTGACCCGTACGCCAGCACCTCCGTCACGCCCTGCATCACCTCGGTCGCGTCGTACCGCACCCCAATCACCGCGTTCGCTCCTCGTTCGATGGCGTGCTGCATCATCAACTCCAGCGCTTCTTCCCGCGTCTTCTCGCACATATCTTCAAATAAAGTAATATTCCCGCCCACCAGCGTCTCAAGCGACGCTCCAATCGTCCCGAAGATACTCCTCGACCTCACCGTCACCCCGCGCACCAGCCCCAGATTTTTCACCACTCGATAGCCTGGCAGTTCAAACGCCGTCGTCACCATATTAATGTTCACGCTCACGTTCATCGCCCCTCCCCTTCGCAACGAAACTTGTCATTCTGACCGATAGCGCGCGTTGTAGGTCCCGGATTCCGCTAACCGGGCGCAACATCCCAAGTCAAAATGCTTTGGCTTTGCCGCATCCATCTGCATCACGCAGCGCCTTCCCGCCTTTACTTCACCACCACCGGAATCTCCACATTCGACGGATACTCCGCAGTCCTCCAGATCTTCTGCGTCGCTTTCTGATAATCCTCCGCCGCCTCAAAAATATTCGGCACAAACTTCTGCGGATTCCGGTCGATCACCGGAAACCACGTGCTCTGCACCTGCACCATTATCCGGTGCCCCTTCTGAAACACGTGGTCGTTCGTATGCAGGTCAATCGTAAACGGCGTCACTTCCCCCGCCACAATCGCTTCCGGCTTCTCGAAACTCTTCCGAAACCGCCCGCGAAACACTTCGTCCGCAATCATCAGCTCGTAACCGCCCATTTTGCGCTCCGGTTCGTACCGCTCGGGATACACGTCAATCAATTTCACAATCCAATCGCTGTCCGTTCCTGTCGTCGACGCGAATAAATGCGCCACGATATCTCCCGCCACCGTCACGTTTTCCGTCAGCGGTTCCGTCTCCCACGAAAGCGTATCCGGCCGCTGCTGGACGAAGCGCTGGTCCTCGAGCAGCCAGGTGAACCACCGGCTCCCCTCCGAATATGTTTCCTCCACCGGACGCGTCCGGTACGGCACCGGATTTGCCGGATCGGAAACGTACGAGTCGAACGCCTCCCGCTTGTCTTCAGGCGCCTCGAATGAAAGTTTCGCATCGCCGCGGAAATAAAGCTTCCGCAGCGTCATGCCCTCATGCGGCGGCCACGCATCCCACGTCTTCCACTGGTTCGCCCCCGTCTCAAACGTCATCGCTTCCTTCACCGGCTGCGTTCCCTTGTCCTTCAGCCAGTACGCAAACCACGGCGCCTGAATGTTCTTCCGGAAATACGCGCTCGTATTGCTCCCAAAATCGATGTTGCCAAGTTTTGTCCCGTCCGACCGCGCCCATCCGCCATGATTCCACGGCCCCACGGCCAGGTAGTTGTTGTGCTTCGTATCGTTCTTCTCCAGCAGCTCATACACCTTCATCGGCCCAAAGAAATCTTCCTGATCCCACCATCCCGCCACGTTCAAATTCGGCACCGTGAGCGTCAAGTCCTTGAAGTACGGCACAAACGCCTGCTTCTGCCAGAATTCGTCATAATTAGGATGCGCCACGAAGTCGTTCCACGTCGGCAGCGTCCCATGAAAATATAATTTATTCGCATTCGATAGCGGACCGAGCGCCAGATACCACTCAAACGTGTCGTACTTGTCGAATTGAAATTGAAAATTTGTCTTCCCCGTCTCCATCATCGCTGCGTATTCGAATCCGTAGCTGAGCCGGAAAGCGCCGTTGTGATGAAAGTCGTCACCAAGAAACATATCCGCTGGAGTCGCTTGTTCGGACACCGCCTTCAGCGCCGGATGCGGCTCGATCAGCGACATCGCCGTCAGCCATCCGCCATAGGAAATTCCCGCCTCGCCCGCGCGCCCGTTATTGTTCGGCACGTTTTTCAGCAGCCATTCGATCGTGTCGTAGGTGTCCGTACCTTCGTCGATCGACTTGGGATCCTTGCGGTCCCGCGGCGCGCGCCCCATCACAAACTTCCCTTCCGAGCCGTACCGCCCGCGAATATCCTGCATCACGAAAATATATCCGTCCGCAAACATCTCCCGATAAAGTCCCAGCAGACGCGAATAGCCGGCGTCATCATCTGCAATTCCGTACGGCGTTCGCGTAAAGAAGAGCGGCAATTTTTCCGAGGTATTCTTCGGCGCATAGATTTCCGTGTGCAGCTTCACCCCGTCGCGCATCGGAATCATCGCATCAGTCTTTACGAAGATCGCGCCGAACGGTTCCTTCTCAGCGTCCTGCCCCTGCGCTGAAACTTTGCCGCCACGTCCCACCGCGCAAATCGCAAAAGTCGCCAAACCCGCAACAATCAGACCCAAGAAAGCCCTGCCCGCATCTCGGAGCTTCATCGCGCCTTTCCCTTGCACTGATTCCTATACGCCTTGAAAGCGCGGCGAGAATATCACAATGCCTTCACCCCAAAGCCCTTGAACATCGAGGCTTTATCCCTCACCTCGCAATACGAATTTTCCACGCCAAAGTCGTCGGGTAGCCACGACGATGTCCTTCTCGTCGTGGGCCTTTCGCCGAGCCATTCTCAAGATCCACTCGCTCGTTGAGCTAGCCACCAATTCACCCCTGATTTGTGGTAAAATGTCTCCGCGGTTGTTGCTCCTGAAAAATTGGCAGGACTTATGCCAGGGCTGCAGGGTCGCACATGCAGCCCTTTTTCTTTGGCCGGGCGCAACCGGCAAAGAAACGCGATTTCTAATCGCAAATCTGGAATTAGAAATCGCCGTAAGTCGAACAAAATAAAGGATGGCGAGTAGTTCTAATCGCAAATAAAATGCGATTTTTTAACTCAATTTTCACGCGGAATTCAGGCCCACGGCCGAGGGTGTGGTCATGACCGCCCCCATCCGGAATATCGCCATCATCGCCCACGTCGACCACGGCAAGACCACCCTCGTCGACGCCATGCTTCGCCAGAGCGGCATCTTCCGCGCCAACCAGGAACTCGTAGAGCGGGTGATGGACTCGAACGATCTCGAACGCGAACGCGGAATCACGATTCTCGCCAAGAACACCGCGCTCACTTATCACGACACGAAAATCAATATTGTCGACACGCCCGGCCACAGCGATTTTGGTGGTGAAGTCGAGCGCGCTCTCCGCATGGTGGATGGGGTGCTCGTTCTCGTGGACGCGAGCGAAGGCCCGTTGCCGCAGACGCGCTACGTGCTGCAGAAAGCGCTCGCCGCAAAACTTCCCCCGATTATCGTCCTGAACAAAATCGACCGGCCCGATGCCCGTCCCGCCGAAGTGCTCGACGAAATTTACGACCTCTTCATCGACCTCGACGCTACTGAAGACCAGCTCGATTTTCCAATCATCTACACGAATGCGAAGACCGGCGTCGCGCATCGCAAGCTCGGCGATTCCTCCACGAACCTCCAGCCATTGTTCGATGAAATCGTCGCTTCGATTCCCGCGCCGTCAGGCGATCCCGCGGCCACGCTGCAAATCCAGGTCACCAATCTCGATTACAGCGATTTTCTAGGTCGCATCGCGATCGCGCGCGTTTTCCAGGGAACTCTCGTGCGCGGCACCGAAGTAGGCATCGCGAAACTCGACGGAAGAATTCTGCCCACAAAGATCACCAAGCTGTTCACCTTTCGCGGCCTGGATCGCGATGAAGCGGAGGAAGTGAAAGCCGGCGACATCGTCGCCATCGCAGGTGTCGAAGGCATCCAAATCGGCGAGACAATCACCGACCTCGCCAATCCCGCGCCGCTCGAACCGCTCAGCATTGACGAGCCCACTCTCACGATGGTTTTCACCATCAACACTTCGCCATTCGCAGGTAGAGAGGGCCAATACGTCACCTCGCGCGACCTGCGCTCGCGCCTCGATCGAGAATTGCTCACCAACGTCTCGCTCAGAGTCGAAGACATGGGCGCAACCGACGCGTTTCGCGTTCTGGGTCGCGGCGAATTGCAGCTCGCCATTTTGATCGAAACGATGCGCCGCGAAGGCTATGAGGTGATGGTCGGCAAACCGGAAATCGTGGTACGCACGGAAAATGGCCGCCGCGTGGAGCCGCTCGAACTGCTCGTCATCGACTGCCCGGAAAATTTCATCGGCATCGTGATGGAGCTGCTCGGCTCGCGGCGCGGCGAAATGAAAAAAATGGTCAACCATCATTCCGGCCGCGTACGCATGGAATTCAGCATCCCCTCGCGCGGCTTGATCGGATTGCGCGGCCAGCTTCTCACCGATACGCGTGGCACCGCTCTGATCCATTCCATCCTCGAAGGCTGGACGGACTACGTCGGCGACATGGCCATGCGTCCCACCGGTGCGCTCGTCGCTGATCGCCCTGGCGTCTCCGTGGCCTACGCGCTGTGGGGAATTCAAGAGCGCGGCGAAATGTTCGTCGGACCAGGCATCGAAGTTTACGAAGGCATGATCCTCGGCGAAAACGCGCGCGAAGACGACATGAACGTCAATGTCACCAAAGAAAAAAAGCAGACCAACATGCGCTCGTCATCCGCCGACGAAGCCATTCGCCTGATTCCCCCGCGCGAAATGACGCTCGAAAAAGCCATCGAATTCATCGCCGACGATGAGTTCGTCGAAGTAACCCCCAAATCGATCCGCCTCCGCAAGAAAGTTCTCGACGCTAAGCGGCGCCCCAAGCGCTGGCAGGAAATCAGGGCGAGCGCCGAAGCCGCTTCTTAGCCATGTCCGGAGCAGCTTTCCGGAGCCTGGCCGATTGTTCGGTCATGGGACGAACGATTCCCAACTCCGGGCAAAATGGCCCCTTGCCGGTGTGTCGAATCGTCCGTAATCAACTCAATATACATAGCTTACAGCAGTGCTCGCGCCGGAATGTGAGTTGCGATATATATATGCGAGGTTGTTTCCCGTGGACATAGCACGCCCCGAAGCCAAACGACAAAAACGCATCCGACGGACGATATACATCGCCGCCGCCGTAATACTGATACCGCTCGTCACCTACGCTCTCTCCAAGTTGAAACCCGCCGCGCCCAGTGTGGATCGCGCAACGGTTTGGACCGACACAGTGAAGCGCGGTCCGATGCTGCGCGAAGTGCGAGGCCTCGGAACTTTAGTTCCGGTAACGATTCGTCTGATCCCCGCCATCACCGACGGCACCGTCGAGACCCGCTACCTGTTGCCCGGCACGCTCGTCAAAGCCGACACGGTAATTCTCGACATGCGCAACCAAGAATTACAGCAGACAGCGCTCGACGCGGAATACCAGTTGCGCGGCGCGGAAGCGTCATTGAACAACATGAAGGCGCAGCTTCAGAATCAGCTCATGGATAAGCGCGCGCAGGCGGCGGCGATTCGTTCCGCCTATCACACAGCCGCCTTGCAAAAGGCCAACAACGAAAAACTTTTCTCGCTCGGCCTCGTGGCAGACGTCATCGTGAAGACTTCTGAGGTGCAGGCCGAAGAGCTCGAGAAGCAGAACGAAATTGCCGAGAAGCAGGTGCAGACATTCTCTGATTCGATTGCCGCGCAGATTGCTGTTCAACAGGCCAACGTCGACGAAAAGCGCGCAATGTACGACCTGAAGAAATCGCAGGTTGACCAGCTGAGAGTCCGACCGGGAATTGACGGTGTGCTGCAGGAACTCGACGTCGAAGTAGGACAGAAAGTGACGCAGGGAACCGTGCTCGCGCGCGTTGCGCAGCCCACACACCTGAAGGCCGCGCTGAAAATCGCAGAGACACAGGCAAAAGACATTCAGATCGGGCAGAAGGCTTCGGTGGATACGCACAACGGCATAATCGCCGGCCACGTGATGCGTATCGATCCCGCTGTGGTGAACGGTACCGTAACTGTTGACGTCGCGCTCGATGGCGACTTGCCAACTGGCGCGCGCCCCGACCTGAGCGTCGAAGGCACGGTTGAAATCGAGCGGCTTGCCGACGTGTTGTATGTCGGCCGCCCCGTGCACGGCGAAGCGAACAGCACCGTAGGCCTATTCAAGGTTATCGACGACGGAGCGGATGCCACGCGGGTGCAGGTGGAGTTGGGCCGCACGTCGGTGAACACGGTTGAGATCAGGAAGGGCTTGCAGGTGGGCGACACGGTAATTCTCTCCGACATGTCCGCCTGGGACAATTTCGATCGGGTGCAATTGAAGTAGGCGGGAACATTTCAGCCCCGTCGTACGTAGTTTGATAGCGAAGGAGCACAGAATGAATAGCGACGCACAATCCCTGATTCGCCTCGAAGGCGTGACGAAGGTTTTCTACACCGACGAGGTCGAGACCCACGCCCTCGGCGGCGTGCACCTCGATATCAAGAACGGCGAATTTCTCTCTATCGCCGGCCCGTCGGGCTGCGGCAAATCCACTTTGCTTTCGATTCTCGGCTTGCTCGATTCGCCGACCGACGGCAACTACTGGATCAATAAGCAACCGGTAGCAAATCTTTCGCTCTCCGATCGCACTCGCATCCGCAATCGCGAAATCGGTTTCATTTTCCAGGCGTTCAACTTGATCGGCGATCTCACGGTTTTCGAGAACGTCGAGCTGCCGCTTACGTATCGCAGCATGGCGTCAGCGGAGCGCAAGAAGCGCGTGCAGGAAGTGCTCGAGCGCGTTGGAATGGCGCACCGCATGAAGCACTATCCATCGCAGCTCTCAGGCGGTCAGCAACAGCGCGTCGCTGTGGCGCGCGCTCTCGTCGGCCAGCCATCAATCCTGCTGGCGGACGAGCCGACCGGTAACTTGGACTCGAAGAACAGCGAAGCTGTGGTGGACTTGCTGCGGCAACTGCATCGCGAGGGCGCAACGATCTGCATGGTGACGCACGATCCACGCTACGCGAGTATCGCCGATCGCACGATTCATCTGTTCGACGGCCGCATCGTGGAAGAAACGATCGGCACGCGGACGGCGACTGTTTAGCGGCGCGATTTCATAAATTTCCCCGGCACAAAAGCCCAAAGAAACTTTTCGGCGCTTGTGCGGGGGTGTGTTTGAAATCTCCCAGATTCGAAATTGCGGCAGCGGAAGTCGCAAGGGGCGCAATGGAAACACTGCTGCAAGACCTTCGTTACGGAATCCGGATGCTCGCGAAGAATCCGGGATTCACAGCTGTGGCCGTGCTCTCGCTCTCGCTCGGCATCGGCGGGAATGCGACAGTTTACAGCTGGCTCGAGGCCGTGCTTCTTCATCCCATTTCGCTTGTCCAAAATTCCGGGCAGCTCGTCGCCGTTGAAAGCGTGATGCCCGATGGCGAATACCACACCAGTTCTTATCCCGATTACAAAGACTACCGCGATCACAATCATGTTTTTTCGGGGATGATCGGTTTCGAGCTGATCGGCACGAATCTGAAACTCGAAAAGGAACAGCAGCCGCAGCGCGACTGGGGCTTGATCGTCACTGAGAACTATTTCGATCTGCTTGGCGTGAAGGCGGCGCGCGGCCGGACGTTTCATGCGGACGACGCGCACGGCCCCAACTCGGATCCGTACATAGTCTTGAGCGACGGTTTGTGGCGCCGGAGATTTGGCGCCGATCCAAAAGTGGTCGGCAAATCCGTCGAGATCAACCAGCACCCGTTCACAATGATTGGCGTGGCTCCGCGCGGATTCAACGGCACGATCGTGGGCATTGCGGCCGAATATTTTGTGCCGATGATGATGCAGCCGCAGGCGCTTCCAGGCGAAGACCTTGAGACGCGCAATCCGACTTTCATTCACATGATGGGCCGTCTGAAACCGGGCGTAACGCTTGAACAGGCGCGCGCCGAAATGAGCACAATGGCGCGGCAGCTCGAGCAGCAGTATCCGGACACCACCAAAGACGTGGGCGCGTATGTCTGCCCGGTGTGGGAGGCGCATTACGGTTTGCAGTCGTTCCTGCTGCCGGTTCTGGCGTTTCTCATGGTGGTGGTGATTCTGGTTCTGCTGATTGCCTGCGCGAACGTGGCGAACCTGCTTCTAGCGCGTGCCACGGTGCGCGAGAAGGAAATTGCGATTCGCTCGGCGCTGGGCGCGGACCGCGCGCGGCTGATTCGCCAGCTGCTCATCGAGAGCCTGCTGCTCGCCGGGTTGGGAGGCGCAGCGGGAATTCTGATCAGTCTGTGGACGACAAATTTCCTGACGGTCTTCACGCCGCCCGCGCATCTTCCGATCGGCTTGCCGCTCGGAGTGGACGGCAGAGTCCTCGGCTTCACGCTGGCATTGTCGATTCTCACTGCAATGATTTTCGGCCTTGCGCCTTCATTACAAATCACGCGCCCGAGCGGAAACGCGTCACTCAAGAACGGTGGCCGCACTTCGTCCAGCAGCGCCGGCCAGCATCGGTTGCGGAATCTCCTGGTTGTCACGGAAACGATTCTTGCGGTTGTGCTGCTCGCGGGCGCGGGTTTGCTGGTGCGCAGCTTGCGGGCTGCGACGTCGTCGAGCCCGGGATTTAGCGCAGATCATGTGCTTCTAACGGCTTTCGATCTGCGCGGCAACGGCTATTCCGATGACAAAGCGGCCGCGTTCTTCGAGCAGTTGACCGACCGGCTCAAAACGGTTCCGGGAGTGGAAGGTGCGAGCCTCGAGCGTTACGTTCCGATGTGGTTTACGGGACGCAGTTACACGATTCCCGAGCTCGAAGGTTACATACCGAAGCCGGGCGAGCAGAATCTGATCGACCTGAACGTGGTCGGCCCGAATTACTTCTCGCTGATGCGCATTCCGATTCTTTCGGGCCGTGAATTTACAGCGCAAGATCGAAAGGATGCTCCGCGGGTTTGCATCATCAACCAGACGATGGCCCAGCGTTTCTGGCCAGGACAAAATCCAGTCGGCCGGCACGTCGGCACGTGGAATCACCAATGGACGATTGCCGGCGTCGTGAAAGACGTGAAGTACCACAGCCTGAGCGAATCGCCCGAACCTTTCCTCTATTTTCCGTTCTGGCAGGACACCGGCGGCGATGCCAACATTCTGATCCGAACCACGGGCGATCCACTGAAGTTCCTGCCGCAAGTCCGCGAACAGGTTCGCGCACTCGATCCGGGAGTCGCCGTCCTCGAAAGCGACTCCGTGTCGAATTTGTTGTCCGTTTCGCTTTTCGCCTACCGCACAGCGGCAACGCTCGCTGCCGCACTCGGCGGACTCGGACTGCTGCTTGCAGCCATCGGAATCTATGGCGTGCTTTCGTATTCAGTGAGCCAGCGCTCACATGAAATCGGCATTCGCATGGCGCTGGGCGCAGACCAGCGGAATGTGCTCAGCCTGGTAGTCGGGCAAGGAATGCGGCTCACACTGATGGGGGTGGTACTTGGGTTAGTCGCAGCGCTCGGGACGATGCATTTGCTGGGCACCTTGCTATACGGCGTGACAGCAAATGATCCAATCACTTTTGTCGTAGTGATGGTGACGCTTTGTGCGGTAGCGCTGGTGGCCTGCTTTATCCCGGCGAGAAGGGCGATGGCAGTAGATCCAATCGTGGCGCTCCGCCACGAATGAAGACGATCAAAATCGGGGAAATAAGAAAATGGGAACCTTGCTGCAAGACATTCGATACGCGATCCGGATGCTGGCGAAAAATCCAAGCTTCACGATCATCGCGGTGCTCACGCTGGCGCTTGGGATTGGCGCGAACACGGCCATTTTCAGCGTCGTGAACGGCGTGATGCTGAATCCACTACCGTATCCGCAGCCGGCCAGGCTCGTCTCGATGTATCGCAAGGTGTTCGGCTTCGAGCAAGGCTCGGTTCCCTATCTCAGTTTTCAGGATTGGCAAAAACAGAACCGCACCACAGAGGCGATGGCTTCCTATCGCGGCGATAACTACAACCTGACGGGGATGGGGGAAGCTGAACGAGTGCCCGTGGGCCAAGTGTCCGCAGATTTCTTCAAGGTGCTTGGCGAAAATCCGATGCTGGGCCGGCTTTTCAATGCTGATGACGACCAGCTTGGCGCGCCTCCCGTGATCGTCCTAGGCGAAGGATTCTGGAAGCGGAAATTCGGCGGCGCTCCGGACGTGCTGGGGAAAACCATTCTGCTGAACGGAACGGATTACACGGTAATCGGCGTCGTTCGCGACAACTTTAAGATTTTCACTGACGGCCAGGTATATGTGCCAATCGGCCAATGGAACGATCCCACGTTTCGCGATCGCACGATGGGCAGGGGCATGGATGTGGTGGCGCGGCTGCGGCCCGGCGTATCGGTGGAGCAAGCGCGAGCAGACATGGATTCTGTGGCGCGAGAGCAGGCCATTGACTATCCGAAATCGAATGGCGGCATGGGCATCACAACAATTCCCCTGCTGCAGGATCTGGTGGGTGATCGCAAGCCAATTCTTCTGATACTTCTCGGCGCCGTGGGATTTGTGCTGCTGATTGCGTGCGTGAATGTGGCGAACCTGCTGCTCGCACGCGCCACCGGACGCGCGCGGGAGCTGGCGATTCGTCTGGCGCTCGGTGCGACGCAAGGGCGAATCATCCGCCAACTGCTGACGGAAAGCATTCTCGTCGCGCTCGCAGGCGGCGCACTCGGCCTCGTGATAGCAGCGTGGGGCACCGGCGCGATGTTGAAATTGCTGCCTGAGGCGCTTCCCCGAATGGACGAGATCGGCGTGGACGGGCGCGTACTCGCGTTCACGTTCGGGGCGTCACTGCTCGCCGGAATCCTTTTTGGTTTGGCGCCGGCGCTGAAGATTTCGCGGTCGGACGTGCAAGCGTCGCTGAAAGAAGGCGGACGCAGCGTGGTGCGCTCGCGCAATCGCGCACAAGGCGTGCTGGTGGTGGCGGAGATGGCGATGGCTCTGGTGCTGCTGGTGGGTGCCGGGCTGATGATTCGCAGCGTGTGGCAACTCTGGCACGTGAAGCCGGGATTCGATCCGCATAACACCGTCGAGTTCAGCATCGCGCTCGCGCCCGACAAAGCCTCCGAAGCAGCAAAAATTCGAGCCACCTACCGGCAGCTTCTCGAAGGGCTCGAGTCGACGCCGGGCATTGAGTCGGCTGCGCTGATGGCCGGTTCGCTGCCATTGAAAGGCGGCGATTCGGATTTTCCATTCTGGCTGGAAGGGCAGCCAAAACCGGCAATTGAAAGCCAGATGAGCCTCGCGCTTTGGTATGCGACAACGCCGAATTATCTGAAGGCGATGGGAATCCCGCTGCTGCGCGGGCGCTATCTCACCGATCAGGACAGTGAAACGGCGGCGCCGGTGATGGTGATCGACGAAGAGTTCGCGAAGCAATACTTCGGGAGCGCGAACCCGATCGGAAAACACATCAACATTGACATGATCAACGTGAGCCCCGAAATCGTCGGCGTAGTGGGACACGTGAAACACTGGAGCCTTGACGAGAGCACTCGGCCGATTCACGCGGAAATGTACGTCCCGTTGATGCAGGTGAGCGACAAATTCCTGCCGGTGGTGGCAACCGGCGGGACAGTGATCGTCCGGACGAAAGGCGCACCGGCCTCAGCGCTGGGAGCGATTCGAGAAGAAGTGTCGAAGCTCGATAGCCGGCAGGTGATGTACGACGCGATGACGATGGATGAAATCGTGACGCGTTCGGTGCGTGCGCAGCGTTTTTCGATGATTCTGCTCGGAGCTTTCGCGTTGCTGGCGCTGGTGCTCGCCTCGATTGGAATTTACGGCGTGATTTCCTACCTGGTGGGCCAGCGAGTGAATGAAATCGGCATTCGCATGGCGCTCGGCGCGCAGCGGAAAGACGTTCTGCGAATGATCATCGGCGAGGGCGCGCGGCTGGCGGCGATCGGCGCAGGCATCGGCATACTGGCGGCGCTTGCTCTCACGCGGCTAATGGCCAGCCAGCTCTACGGTGTAAGCGTGACCGATCCGCTCACGTTCACGGGCGTCGCGATCATTCTGGTTGGGGTGGCGCTCTTCGCATGCTACATCCCGGCGCGGCGCGCGATGCGCGTGGACCCGATGGTGGCGTTGCGGTACGAGTGAGGAGATCGAAAAGATGGGCTCTCTTTTACAAGACATTCGCTACGGATTGAGAATGCTGGCGCGCAATCCGGCATTCAGCGCCATTGCGGTGCTGACGCTGGCGCTCGGAATCGGCGCGAACACGGCCATCTTTTCTCTCACTGACCAGATTTTAT
The DNA here is from genome assembly GCA_963772535.1 of uncultured Acidobacteriota bacterium. Classification (GTDB taxonomy): domain Bacteria; phylum Acidobacteriota; class Terriglobia; order Acidiferrales; family UBA7541; genus Palsa-295. The sequence continues at coordinate 182,037 of CAVYXN010000017.1, read as the reverse complement.
TGCGGCGCTTGCCGGTGCGGAACCCGGAACAACTTGTCTCGCTGCGGACGACCGGGTCGAATCAGGGACACGTGTGGAGCGACAGCGTCAACGATTCGGGTATGTTTTCCTATCCTGTATATAAGGACCTGCGCGAGCGTAACCAGGCTTTCTCCAATTTGCTGGCGCGATTTCCAACTTCGGTGAGTATCTCCGGCCAAGGCTCGACAGAACTGGCGCAGGCCGAGCTCGTCTCTGGAAATTATTTCGAGATGCTCGGAGTGCAACCGGCGCTGGGGCGCGTCTTCAGCGCAAGCGATGAAACCGCGCCGGGTGCGAATACGCTGGCGGTGCTGAGTTACGGATACTGGGCGCGCCACTTCGGAAGCGATCAGGGGGTTCTCAACAAGCAGATTGTGGTGAACGGCACTTCTTTAACAGTGGTGGGCGTCGCGCGCGCGGGTTTCACCGGAATTCAAATTGGGCAGCTTCCCGACCTTTTCATTCCGATTACGATGAAAGCGCAGATGACGCCGGGCTAGAATGGACTCGACGATCGCAAAGATTATTGGATCGCGGTTCTCGGGAGGCTGAAGCCTGGTTTCAACCGGGCCAAGGCGCAAGTGGCTCTGGCTCCCACTTACCACGCGATTCTGGAGTCAGACGTTCATTTAATCGAAGGAACGGAAAAGAGCCGGCAGAAATTCCTCGCGAAAAAGTTGCTGGTTGACCCTGCGTCAAACGGCAGGCAGATCGTGCAGCAGGTTACGGGAAAGCCGCTGCTGATCCTCACGGCGATGGTCGCGCTCGTACTGTTGATTGCGTGCGTGAATCTGGCCAGCTTGCTGGTGGCGCGCGGCGAAGCGAGGCAGCGCGAAATTGCGGTGCGGCTCACGATGGGCGCGAGCCGCTGGCGCCTGGTGAAGCAGCTTCTCACTGAGAGCTTGATGCTTTCGATCGCCGGAGGAGCGGCGGGACTGGCGCTCGCCGCCTGGACTTTGAGCGCGCTCGTCGGCTCGATTCCAAAGAGCGAAGGAATTTTTGGTCTCGAAGCCAATCTCGATTATCGCGTGCTGGGGTTTGCGATCGCGCTGACGATCGTGACGGGAGTGCTGTTCGGGTTGGCGCCTGCATTGCGCGCCACTCACACCGATCTGCAAGGCACGCTGAAGGATCAGGGCGCAAATGTTTCAGGCGGCACTGCGAACGTGCGGTTGCGGAAATGGCTGCTCGTTTCGCAAGTGGCGTTGACAGTGATTCTGCTGGCAGGAGCCGGATTTTTTACGAAAAGCCTGGTGAAACTGAAGAATCAGGATCTCGGCTTGCGCACCGACCATGTGCTTCAGTTTGCCGTGTCGCCGGACCTGAATCTGTATACGCGGGCACAGACGGCTGCCCTGGTGAAAAAGGTTCGCGATCAGGTGGCTGTGCTGCCGGGCGTTCGCTCGGTGAGCGTTTCGCGAATGGCGCTTCTTGCCGGTAACAGCGCGGGTTCGGACATGGTGGCGGAGAGTTACCTTCCGCAGGAATCGGAAGACACGCACGTCAACGAGGACTGGATCGGAGAAAACTATTTCTCGACGATGGGAATTCCGCTGCTTGCCGGGCGGCAGTTCACCGCCAGCGACACGGCGACGAGCCCAAAGGTGGCGATCGTCAGCGAAGGAATTGCGCGGCGATTTTTCGGCGGCCGCAATCCGGTTGGCATGCACATCGGAATCGGAGCGAAACAGGATAAGAACCATCCGGACATCGAAATTGTGGGATTCGTGAAGGACAGCAAGACGGCCGACGTGCACGAGAAGCTTCGTCCCATGGTGTATTTGCCGTACACGCAGGATCCGGCTCTCGGAAGCGTGACGTTCTTTGCGCGTACGGGACAAGAGCCTGACGCGCTGGCTAATCCCGTGAGGGCCGTGGTTGCCGGCTTCGATTCGAATCTGCCGGTGTTCGATATGAGGGCGCTGGCGACGCAAGTGGCTGACACGGAATTCGACGATCGCTTGTTGATGTTTTTCTCGGCATGCCTGGGTTCGCTCGCTGCGCTGCTGGCCGCGGTGGGGCTCTACGGAGTGATGGCCTACGTGGTGGTGCGGCGCACGCGCGAAATCGGCATCCGGATGGCGCTCGGCGCGACGCGAGAAAATGTCGGCTGGCTGATTTTGCGCGAAGTGGTGCTGATGTCCGGCATCGGGCTCGCGGTCGGATTGCCGTTGGCGTATGGCGTGGGCAGGCTGGTGGAATCGCAATTGTTCGGTGTGAAGGCGAGCGATCCGCTCGTCTTCGTTGCTGCAGCGGCTGCGCTTGCGAGCGTAGCGATGCTTGCTGGTTGGCTGCCTGCGCGAAAAGCGGCAAGCGTCGATCCGATGGTCGCGCTGCGCTATGAGTAAGAATCTGTCGCGCACGTCGGTTCAGGATTAGTTCTTAAGATTTGAAGTGGAAGGAGTCGAAAAATGGGATCACTGTTGCAGGACGTTCAGTACGGCCTACGGACGCTGCGAAAAAATCCCGGATTCACAGCCGTTGCGATCTTGACGCTGGCGCTGGGCATCGGCGCGAACACTGCAATTTTCAGCCTGGTAGACGCTTTTCTGTTGCGTCCTTTGCCGGTGAAAGATCCGCAGCAGATCACCACGCTTGCCTATCAACTGAAAGGCGGCCAGTTGATCAACATTTTTTCCGTGCCCGACTATCGCGACATCCGCGAGCAAACTGGCAACGTGTTCTCCGGGGTGATCACATACCAAATCGGCCTCGACGGCCTCAGCGTGAACGGCAAAGCGAGCCGGATTGTAACCAGCTATGTTGCGGGCGATTTTTTCTCGACGCTCGGAATCAAGCCGGCGCTCGGACGATTTATTCTGCCATCCGAAGAGGAAACGAACCCTGCTCCCGTGCTAGTTCTCGGGCACTCATACTGGATGACTCGTTTCGGTGGCGATCCGGCGATCGTCGGCACAAAAGTCTTGATTAACGGCCACCCCATGATAGTGGTTGGAGTGGCGCCAGAGGGATTCCACGGATTATTTCCTCTGGGCGAAATTCAAGGGTATTTGCCGCTGGGTTTGGGAGCAGCGGTCGCGGGCAATCCGAGCGACTTCACCACAAATCGAGGACTCCGCAACTATTACGTGCTCGCGCGGCTGCGGCCCGGCGTAAGCATCAAGCAGGCGCAAGCTTCGCTCGATGTGGTGGCGCAACGGCTCTCGCAGGAAAATCCCAAAGATGATAAGGACTTGAGCCTTCAGGTTTTTCCCGAGTTGCGCTCGCGGCCGAATCCTGATCCGAAGAACACCCTTATTGTGATTTCAACTCTGTTTCTGGGTCTTTCCTCTCTTGTGCTGCTGCTCGCGTGCGTCAACGTGGGGAATATTTTGCTGGTGCGCGCCACCGTGCGCGAACGCGAAATGGCAATTCGAGCGGCTCTGGGTGCCGGGCGCACTCGGTTGATCCGGCAGTTGCTCACGGAAAGCGTCTTGTTGGCGGTGTGCGGAGGTTTGGCGGGAGTAGCCCTTGGTTACTGGGGGAGTTCGTCGCTGGCGCATATGAATCTCGGGACCGATTTGCCGGTGCGCTTGGACTTTGGATTTGACTGGCGGGTGTTTGGATTTGCATTCGGCGCGGCTCTACTGACCGGAATCATTGTGGGAATCGTGCCGGCTATCCGCGCGTCGCGCGGAAATCTCGCGCAAATCCTGCATGAAGGCGGCCGCGGCCTGGTAGGAGGGCGGCACCGAGTGCGCAACGCGTTGGTAGTAGCACAGGTAGCCGGTTCCTTGATGCTGCTGATCATCGCAGGGCTTTTCACGCGGAGCCTGGGCGAGGCGCAGAAAACGAACCTGGGCTTCGATCCAAATCATGTTGTGAATTTCGTGATGGATCCCAACGAGATTGGTTACAACGAGGCACAGGGCCGCGAATTCTACAAGAACCTGCTGGCTCGCGTGCGCGCGCTTCCGGGTGTGGTCTGGGCGAGCACAGCCAATTCGACGCCACTGGGCTACTACAACAATGGCGACACTGTTGTTGTAGAGGGCTACGAAGTGCCAGCGGGCCAGTCAACGCCCGTTTCTTTCTACAACGCGATTTCCACCGACTATTTCAAGACGATGGATATTCCGATGCTGCAGGGGCGTTTGTTCACCGAAGCCGACGATCAGAACACGCAGTTCGTCGGCATCGTGAACCAGGCAATGGCAAAAAAATACTGGCCGAATCAGGACCCAATCGGGAGGCATTTCAAAATCGGCGCGGATCCCAATCATTCCATCACCGTGGTCGGCGTCGCCAAAGATTCCCGTTACGCAGGGATGACCGGCGAGATCCAGCCATATTTCTATGTGCCGATTTTGCAGCACTACGCTGCCAACACACTGGCGGCTCTGCAGGTTCGCACTGCGGCCGCGCCAGAGTCCATGATTCCTGAGGTTGAACGAGTGATTCAGTCGATGGCGCCCGATCTGCCCGTCTTCGACGTGAAGACCATGACAGAAGCTCTCGATACATTGAACGGTCTTTTGATTTTTCAAGTTGGCGCCGTGCTCGCGGCTGCGTTGGGAATCCTCGGATTGATTCTCGCGCTCGTGGGCGTTTATGGCGTGATTTCATTTGCAGCCAGCCAAAAAACGCATGAGATTGGAGTTCGCATGGCGCTGGGAGCGCAGCGCTGGGACGTGCTGAAAATGATTTTCGGCGAGGGACTCGTCATTGTGGGCATCGGCCTCGCGCTCGGACTTGCGGCTGTACTGGCAGCTTCGCGCGTGATGGGTCAATTCCTCATTGTGAGCGCGACAGACCCGCTCACCTATATTTCGGTGTCCGCGCTATTGGCTCTGGTCGCGCTGCTCGCGTGTTACATCCCCGCGCGGCGCGCCATGAACGTGGATCCGATGGTGGCTCTGCGGTACGAGTAAGTAGCGCCGGAGGCATGAATGCAATCCCTGCTACAGGACATTCGTTACGGCGTGCGCATGCTCACGAAGAACGCCGGTTTCACTGCCATTGCGGTGCTCACGCTCGCGCTCGGAATCGGCGCGAATACGGCGATTTTCTCGGTGGTGAACGCCGAGCTGCTTCGTCCGCTTCCGTTCCATGATCCAGGAAGACTTGTGAGCATCGGCGTCACCAACTCGCGCACAGGTTGGAAGTCCGGCAACGCTGATTATCCCGATTTCGACGATTGGCGCTCGCAGAACCAGGTCTTCGAAAAAATAGCTGCCTATTACGACAACAAACTCACGCTGACGGGCGTCGAAAGCCCCGCCCACCTGGAAGCCGAGGTTGTTTCCGCCGATCTCTTCACTCTTTTGGGCGTTGCTCCCCAACTCGGCAGAACATTTTTGCCGGTCGAAGATGAAGCAGGCCACAATGTCGCAATACTGGAGCACGAATTCTGGAAGCAGCAGTTTGGCGGAGATCCGGGAATCATTGGACGCACCATCACGCTCAACAACAGGGCGTACACCGTGGTAGGAGTGATGCCGTCCGGCTTCGAATTTCCGCTGCAACGCAAGCCTGTCTCCCTATGGACCACGTTTTCGGCTGACCAGTCGACCGGCGACAACACTCCTCCGCTCACGAAACAGAGGGGTGCTCATTGGTTCACAGTAATTGCCCGATTGAAACCCGGCGTTTCGATCACGCAGGCTCAGGCGGCGATGGACGTCATCAGCAACAGGCTTGCAAAGCAATTCCCGGATACCGATAAATACTTCGGAGTGCAGCTGGAATTCGAACGCGAGAAAATTACCAGCGCCATTCGTCCTGCTCTGCTGATACTCATGGCCGCGGTGGGGCTCGTTTTGCTCATCGCTTGCGTAAACGTCGCGAACCTTCTTCTCGCGCGAGCCACCACTCGCGGACGCGAAATTGCTGTTCGTGCCGCACTGGGAGCGGGTCGTAAGCGCGTTGTGCGGCAACTTTTAACCGAGAGCATGCTGCTGGCGGGTCTTGCCGGCAGTTTCGGCGTGTTGATTGCCGCGTGGGGCAGTGCGCTGCTCGCACGCTTAAGTCCGCAGGACCTTCCTCGTTCCGCCGAAATTCATACCGACGGCTGGGTGCTCGCCTTTACTGCTGGGATTTCGCTGCTCACTGGCCTCGTCTTCGGCTTGGCGCCGGCGCTCCAGATCTCGCGCTCGAACCTGGTGGACGCGCTGAAAGAAGGTTCGCTCAGTACCACTGCGGGTGGCTTGCGCCACCATTTGAGAAGCTCGCTCGTGGTTGTGGAAATGGCGATTGCGCTCGTTCTGCTGATAAGTTCGGGACTTTTAATACGCAGCCTGATGCGCCTGCAGAACATGAATCCCGGGTTCGACGCGCGCAACGTTCTGGCAGCAGACCTTGACTTGCCGGACCAGAAATATACCAACGCGAAGCAGGATCAATTCGCGCGTGATTTGATGCGGAAACTGGCGGCGCTTCCGGGCGCAGAATCCGTGGCGGGAGTCTTTCCTCTGCCGATGACGGGCTCGGAGATGCAAACGAACGTCACAATTGAAGGTCGCCCGGTGGCCGAAAGCGACGAAGCACACTCCAGTCTTTTCTCCGTGACTCCGGATTATTTCCGCACCATGAAAATTGGCTTGTTGCAGGGCCGCGACTTCACGCCTCAGGATGGCCCGGATACCACACCGGTCGTCATCGTCAACGAATCGCTCGCGCGGCAGTTTTTCCCCGGCGAAAACCCGATCGGCAAGCGTATCCGGCCAGGCATTTCCGTGGACGAGAAGCCATCGCGCATGCGCGAAATTGTCGGCGTCGTGGCCGACGTGAAATTCAAGAATCTCACCTCGGAATGGGCTCCCACGTACTATCTTCCGCAGGCGCAGATTCCCATCGGCCGTCTCACCGTCGTCATTCGCTCCGCTGGCAATCCCGATGCTCTGGCTCGCCCGCTTGCGGAAACTGTGCGCTCCATCGATCCCGATCTCCCGACCTATAACGTCAAGACGGTCGAGGATTACCTCGACGGAACGATCGCAATTCCGCGCTTCAATACTATGCTGCTCGGAATTTTTGCGGGCCTCGCGCTCGTCCTCACGGCCATCGGGCTGTACGGCGTGACCTCGTACTCCGTCGCGCAGCGAACTCACGAGATTGGCATTCGCATGGCCCTGGGAGCGCAACCCGGCGAAATGATGCGTCTGGTCGTCGGAGAGGGAGTTCGTCTTGCGCTATTTGGTGTGGGGACTGGGCTGATCGCGGCTTTCGCTTTCACGCGGTTTCTCTCGAGCCTTCTGTTCGGAGTGACGGCCACGGACCCTCTTTCCTTCGCCATCGTGGTTGCGACCCTCCTTGCGGTGGTCCTCGTCGCGTGCTACGTTCCTGCCCGGCGCGCCATGAGCGTGGACCCCATGGTGGCGTTGAGGTATGAATAGCAGTTAGCGGGTGGAGAGGCGCAACCGTCGGCAAATCCGGGGTGTCCGAATTCGCGACAGGCATTCCCGCAACTGGTCAGGATGGCCGCCCATGCGGCTCTAAGGTGCTTGTAACTTTATGATTTGCAGAGGCTTATAATACTCAATTACTGGAAGCTGACCTGCCCATATTTGGGAGACTCCGGTTCGATTTTGACCTCGAGGTGGAGGCCGGGAGTCGCGACCCATGGCCACGATGGCGCTTGAACTCAATAAGGGGACCGATACGCGTCTGCCGCGAATTCTTATCGCCGACGACCAGCCGGACGTGCTTGAGGCGTTGCGGCTCCTCCTGAAAGGCCACGGTTACTCCACCGAATCGGTCACATCGCCTTCCGCCCTGATCGAATCCCTCGCGAAGAAAGAATTCGATCTCATCCTCATGGATTTGAACTATGCGCGCGACACCACTTCCGGTCGCGAAGGGCTCGATCTACTCACGCAGTTGCAGGCCAACGAAAGCACGCCCCCGATTGTCGTGATGACGGGCTGGGCCAGCGTGGGGCTTGCGGTGGAAGCCATGCAGCGCGGCGTTGGCGACTTCGTCGAAAAACCGTGGGCTAACGTGCGCTTGCTCGAAATTCTGAAAAAACAAATTGAAGCCGGCGAGAAGAAGCGGCTGGAAAAAAAACAGGCACTGGAGAAAAGTCACGCGCTTGACGAGGCCGCGCAGAAATTGCAGCGCCGCGAACGCGAAGTGGAAGAAGCGCGCGCAATCCAGCAGGGATTTTTGCCGCAGGAAATTCCGCAAATTCCGGGCTACCAGATTTCCGGCGCGTGGCAGCCTGCGAGAATCGTTGGCGGAGATTACTACGACGTTCTGCCGTTTGATGATGACTCCGTCGGGCTGTGCATCGCGGATGTCGCGGGCAAAGGAATGCCGGCCGCGATGTTGATGTCGAATTTCCAGGCCAGCGTTCGCGGATTCGCCTCGCCTTCACTGGCGCCCGACGCGCTGTGCGAAAAGTTGAATAAGCTGGTGTGCCGGAATATCGCGGCGGACCGGTTCATAACTTTTGTCTATGCCCGTCTCCACGGACCGTCTCGCCGGCTCTCTTATACGAACGCCGGTCACAACGCCCCGATCGTGCTGCATCGCGATGGCACGCACGAGCGGCTCGATACAGGCGGCGGCGTGCTGGGCATTTTCAAACAGCAATCTTTCGAGTCGGGAAGTATCCAACTCGCGCCGGGCGATCGCATCGTGCTTTTCACCGACGGCGTCACGGAAGCACACGACGGCGAGGCTACCGAGTTCGGGGATTTGCGCCTGATCGAGGTCTTGCAAGGTTGCCGTGGTGTCGATTCGCGGGCCACGCAGGAAAAAATATTCACCACGGTCGAGCAATTCTGCGGCGGTAATTGGGAAGACGACGCGACGCTGATCGTGCTCAGCGTCGAATAGCGGCGCTGCGACTCAGAATCGAAAGAGAGCGAGGCAACGTGATCAAGCTGGTAAATGTGGAAAAGGCTTACGAATCCGGCGCGGGGAAGACGTGGGTGCTCCGCCGGATCAATCTCGATATTGCCGAGGGCGACTTCATCACCATCATGGGCCCATCGGGCGCGGGCAAGTCCACGTTGATGGGCATCGTGGGGATGCTGGACGGCGCCTGGAAAGGCGAGTATTACCTCCTCGAAAATCCCGTCCATAAGCTCGACAATCGCCGCCGCGTCGAATTGCACAAAAAATATATCGGCTTCGTCTTCCAGCAGTATCACCTGCTCGATAATCTCACCGTCGCGGAAAATCTCGATCTGCCCCTTTCCTATCGCGACATCAAGAAAGCCGAGCGCGAAGGAATGGTGGCCGACATTCTCGACCGCTTCCAGATCGTCGGCAAAAAATCTCTCTACCCGAATCAACTGTCCGGCGGCCAGCAGCAACTCGTCGCCGTCGCCCGCGCCGTGATCGGCAAGCCCAAGCTGATTCTCGCCGACGAGCCCACCGGCAGCCTGCACTCCAGCCAGGGAAAAATGATCATGGACCTGCTCAAGCGCCTTAACGAAGACGGCACCACAATTATTCAGGTGACGCACAACGACGCCTGGGCTGCCTACGGCAATCGCATCTTTCAGCTTGCCGATGGCTGGATCGTTGACGGGCAAACGCAAGCGGGCGCCGCTTAATTGCACTCTTGGACAGAATCGATGTCGAGTTTCTCGTGCGACGTCAACCGCACCGCGCTTCGCGCGTTCGCTGCGAGGAAGTTCATCAAGGCGCTGGTTTTGGGAGAAGTACGAAAAATAGTAGCAGTTGAACTGGACGCGCCGTTGTCGCTGCATTCGCGTCTAAGTTTTCGAGACTTACGGGGATGTGTCCAGGCGCAGCGCAGAGGCAGCAGCTCAGACGCTCGTCAACTTTCGAAAAACTCACGGCCGCGTAGCTTCGGCTCCGCGATCAATCAGCATGGGCAGCAAGCGCAGCAAGGGGCACTGGTGGTACGAAAAATGAAGGAGTCCAACCGGGCTGCTGAAGAACCGGTTCCCGCCGGAGTGCCGGCGCTCGCTGAAGAAATCGATGAGCGGCTTTCGAGTCTCGCCGGTGGAGCGGCAACAGCCGAGCTGCGCGAAGTCCGTCGCGAATTCACGCATCGCCTGAAAGACGCGGCCCCGCACGTAGTCCTCGAACTCGCAAATCTTCTAATCGACGTGCCGCAGACTGCCTACCGCTTCATCGCCTACGAACTGATCCATCATCATCCCGCCGCGCTTTCTCACCTGAACGCCTGGCAACTCGAACAGCTAGGCCGCGGCATCGCCAGCTGGGGCGCGGTGGATTGCTTCGCGGTTTACCTCTCCGGCCCTGTTTGGCGCGACCGGCGCATTCCCAATAGTTTGATTCACGGCTGGGCCCGCTCGGCCGATCGCTGGTGGCGGCGCGCGGCGCTGGTCAGCACGGTTCCGCTCAACAGCAATTCGCAAGGCGGCGCGGGCGATACCTATCGAACCCTGCAAGTCTGCCGGCTGCTCGAGCGCGACCGCGATCCAATGGTCACGAAAGCGATGTCCTGGGCTCTGCGCGAACTTGCCAAGCGCGACCCGCGCGCCGTGCGTGATTATCTTGCAGCTCGTAAAGACGCGCTGCCCGCGATCGTGCTACGCGAAGTGACGAACAAGCTCAAGACCGGCGTAAAAAATCCTAAGTCGAAAGCAGCGGCCGCGATTTAGCGCATCGCCGATGCGCGCCGACCCGATATTTGCATTGCGTCACGAATAATTCCTGAGAGGTGGACACGAGGCAGTTAAGCAGTATTATAGCTGCTCTTCTTACCATCCCTCAGGGGCGACTCTATGAGAACCATTTGGCAGGACCTGCAATACGGTTGGCGCATGTTGCGGCGAAGTCCCGGCTTCTCGCTGGTCGCTATCCTCACGCTCGCCATCGGCATTGGCGCAAACGCTGCGATGTTCAGCGTGATTAATACCGTCCTGCTGCGCCCGCTTCCATTTCCCGACGCGCAGCGAATCGTTTTCATCTGGGACACTGACCCAAACCGCAACATCACGCGCGGCGTCGCCTCACCCGCCGAAGTTCTCGATTGGCGCGACCAGAACCACTCCTTCGAAGAGATTTCCGCCTGGCGCACCTGGTTCTACAACCTCACCGGCGCCAATGAACCCGAGCAGGTCTTCGGCGTCCACGCTTCCGCAAATTTCCTTCGGCTGCTCGGCGTCAAGCCTATCCTCGGCCGCGATTTCATCCCCGAAGAAGATCAGGTCGGCCACGACCAGGTCGCGATTATCACCTACGGTTTATGGCAGCGCCGTTTCGGCGGCGACCCCACGATCGTCGGCAAAAACATTTTGCTCGACGAAAAACCGTTCACCGTTGTCGGCGTTCTTCCTCGCGGCTTCTCCGTCTTCGGCACCAGCCGCCAGTTTGACGTCTGGATGCCCATGGCGCTCGACCGCGCGCAATTGCACCGCGAAGATCATTCCGTGATTGTCTTCGGTCGCCTCCGCAAAGGCGTCACTCTCGCTCAAGCTCAGGCGGAAATGGAAACGATCATCGCGCGCCTCAAGCAGCAGTATCCCGGCGTCAATCAGCAGGACGGCGTCCACGTTGTAGCTTTTCGTGAAGACCTGGCGCGCAACCTCAAGCCCGGCCTCCTCCTATTATTCGGCGCAGTGGTTCTCGTCCTCTTGATTGCCTGCGTCAACGTCGCCAATCTCGTCCTCGCTCGCGCCGCCACTCGCGAACGTGAAATCACCCTTCGCGCCACGCTCGGCGCAGGCCGCGGCCGCATCATCCGCCAGTTGCTCACGGAAAGCGCGCTTCTCGCGCTCATCGGCGGCGCGCTCGGCATCCTCCTCGCCTATGGCGGACTTCATCTCCTGCGCCTCGCTCTCCCGTCCGAAGGCGGCTACGGCGAAATTCCGCACGTGGAATGGCTCGGAATCGACGGCATGGTTCTGGCCTTCACCTTGGTTGTTTCCGTTCTCACCGGAATACTTTTCGGTCTTGCTCCCGCCATTCAAATCTCGCGCGCCGAACTTTACGAATCCCTGAAAGAAGGCAGCCAAGGCTCGATCGGCGGACGCCGCAGCCAATTCACACGCTCCGCGCTGGTGATCGCTGAAGTGGCTTTCTCGCTGCTCTTGCTGGTCTGCTCTGGCTTGTTGATTCGCAGCTTTTATCTCTTGATGTCCGAAGATCTCGGCATCGATCCCGATAACGTGCTCACCGCTCAAATCTGGTTGCCCGAATCGCACTACGCGGCCGGCGCGCCCGTCATGAATTTCTATCAACAAGCGATCGATCGCATTGGCGCTTTGCCTGGTGTGAAATCCGCAAGCGCCGTAAACTTTCTCCCGCTCAGCGGCTGGGGCGATTACTGCAATTTCGATATCGCCGGCCGTCCTATCGCTCCCGCCGACGAGCCCAACACCTCGCGATACAGCGTGGCGGATTGGCGCTATCTCCGCACCATGGGCATCAGTGTGAAATCCGGTCGCGATTTCGCTGCTTCGGACGGGCCCACCGCGGAAGGCGTCGTAATCTTGAACGAAGCGCTTGCCCATCGTTACTGGCCGGACCAAAATCCCATCGGCCAGCAAGTCCACCTGAAATTTCCGCCCTCAAAAAGTCCCTGGCAACCCGTCGCCCGCGATTCGATGCTTACCGTCATCGGCGTCGTGGCCGATGTCCGCGAATGGGAGATGGGCGTAGAAAAAGTCGGCCAGCTCTATCTGCCCTACGCGCAGAATCCCTCGCGCATCATGCGCCTGGTTGTTCGCACCACTGGACATCCCGCCGCGATCGCTCCTGCCGTTCGCCACGCCGTGGAGAGCGTCGATCCGAGCCAGCCCATCACGGAAATCCGAACCATGGATCAGTTCCTGTCTCAGGCGGTCTCCCAGCGTCGCCTCAATATGCTCTTGCTCGCTGTCTTCGCCGCCATCGCCACCATTCTCGCCGCCATTGGAATTTACGGCGTGATGGCTTACGGCGTCACACAGCGCTTTCACGAAATCGGAGTGCGCATGGCTCTCGGCGCTGAACCCTCGGACGTGCTCAAGATGGTCGTCACCGACGGAATGAAGCTCGCTGTCATTGGATTGCTCATCGGCATCGTGGGCGCAGCGCTTCTCTCGCGCTATCTCGAGAGTCAGCTCTACGGCATCAAGACCACCGATCCGTTCACCTATGCCGGAGTAGCTCTGGGCCTCGCCGCCGTTGCCGCTGCAGCCTGCTATTTTCCAGCGCGCCGCGCCACCAAGGTCGATCCGATTTCAGCGCTAAGGCACGATTAGTGATTCACGCATTTGGATGGACGCGGCAAGAAAGGCACCACAGTGGATAGCTTCATTCACGATCTGACTACAATGAGATTGAAAAACCATGAACAACACACCCGAAACGCTTCGCGACAATAATGGCGGTAAACTACAGGGAGAATCTCCACGCATCATGACAAGCCCACATTCCAACCGTACAAGAATTTTGGTTGCAGATGACCAGCCGGACATTCGCGAAGCCCTGCGCTTGCTTCTAAAAGGCGAAGGATTCGACGTGGAAACCGTCGCGTCTCCTGCCGCTGTGCTCTCCGCGCTCGAAGCCCGCGAATTCGACGGGCTGCTGATGGACTTGAACTACGCGCGCGACACCACCTCCGGCCAGGAAGGTCTCGATCTGCTTTCAAACATACGATCGAAGGACAGCACGCTGCCGATCATCGTGATGACGGCGTGGGGCAGCCTCGAACTCGCCGTCGAGGCGATGCGCCGTGGCGCCAAGGATTTCATTCAGAAACCCTGGGAGAACGCGCGCCTGCTCGCGATTTTGAAAACTCAAATCGAGCTTTCGCAAGCCCTGCGTAAGGGCCAGCGTCTCGAAGCCGAGAATCGTCTCCTGCGCGCCGACGGACGCCCGACGTTGATTGCCGAATCCGCCGCGATGCGTCCGGTGCTGGACTTGATCGCGCGCGTCGGCCCATCTGACGCCAACGTGCTCATCACCGGCGAGCATGGCACCGGAAAAGAAGTGATCGCGCGTACGCTCTACGCTCTCTCGCCGCGCGCGGGGCGTCCTCTCGTCACAGTCAATGCCGGCGGACTGCCTGAAGGCGTCTTCGAGAGCGAGCTTTTCGGCCATGTGAAAGGCGCATTCACGGATGCGAAGTCGGATCGCGTCGGGCGCTTCGAACTGGCCGATGGCGGCACGCTCTTCCTCGACGAAATTGCCAACGTGCCGATGAATCTCCAAGTCAAGCTTCTGCGCGCGCTCGAAACGGGCGAGCTCGAACGCGTCGGCTCCTCAACCACGCGCCGCGTGGATGCGCGCATTCTTTCCGCAACCAATGCCGACGTGCAAGCCGAAGTGGCCGGCGGACGCTTCCGCGAAGATTTGCTATTCCGCCTGAACACGATCGAGATTCATTTGCCGCCGCTGCGCGAGCGCAAAGAGGATATTTCGCTACTCGCGCATCATTTCCTGCGGCAATCCGCGCAGCGTTACCGCAAACAGCTCGAAGGGTTCGAGCCGGTCGCGTTGCAGCTTCTTCTCGATCATCCGTGGCCGGGGAACGTTCGCGAACTCGATCATTCGATCGAACGCGCCGTGTTGATGGCGGAGGGATCGCAGGTTCGCGCGAGCGATCTTGGTTTGCGTCCCGCGCGCGAGTCCGCGATCAAACTCGATGAAATGAGCATTGAAGACGTGGAGCGCGTTCTGATACAAAAAGCGCTCGCGCGTTTCGGCGGCAACGTGAGCCATGCAAGCAAAGCGCTGGGCTTGAGCCGCAGCGCTCTCTATCGCCGTCTCCAAAAATACAGCCTTTGAAACCGCTCCTGTATGAACGACGCATTCTGCTCCTGGCCCTCTGCGCCGGGCTGGCGAGCACGGTCGTCGCTTTAATTCTGCTTTGGTCCGGCGGCTATTCATCGAAGCTCCAGTGGACGCTCACCGTGCTGATGATTCTCACGTGGCTCAGTTTCGCGTTTACCGCGCAGAGCCGCGTGGTGTTTCCACTTCGCACGCTTTCGAATCTCCTCGCTGCGTTACGCGAAGGCGATTTTTCAATTCGCGCGCGCGGGGCCAATGAAGGCGATGCGCTCGGCGAAGTGCTGCGCGAAGTGAACGCGCTTGGCGAGACGCTGCGCCAGCAGCGCCTGGGCGCTCTCGAAGCTACGGCGCTTTTGCGCAAAGTGATGGAGGAAGTGGACGTCGCCGTTTTCGCGATTGACGGTAACGGCGCGCTGCGCCTGGTGAACCGCGCCGGCGAGCGCATTTTGAATCAGCCGGAAGAGCGGCTTCTGGGAGGAAACGCGGCCGAGCTCGGCCTCGCCGAATATCTCACCGGCGAGACGCCGCGTATCGAGCAGATCGCTTTCCCCGGGAAATCCGGCCGTTGGGAAATTCATCGCGGAAATTTTCGCGAAGCCGGGCTCGCCCATCAACTGCTCGTCATCACGGATCTGAGCCGCGCGCTGCGCGACGAAGAGCGCCAGGCGTGGCAGCGCCTGATTCGCGTGCTCGGCCATGAATTGAACAACTCGCTCGCGCCCATCAAGTCCGTTGCCGAAAATCTCGGCAGCATGCTTGCCCGCAAAGACCGCGATCCCGACTGGGCGGACGACATGCGCAGCGGTTTGAACATCATCGCGGCTCGCACCGACGGCCTCGCGCGCTTCATGAGCGCGTACGCGCGCCTCGCGAAATTGCCGCCGCCCACTTTTCAGGGCGTCGACGTGGGCGTATGGATTCGCCGCGTCACGGGGCTCGAATCGCGCCTGCAGGTGAAGCTGCAACCCGGTCCCGAGGTGCGAATCCAGGCCGACCCCGATCAACTCGATCAGCTCCTTATTAATCTGCTGCGCAACGCGGTGGACGCTTCGCTCGAAACCGGTGGCGGCGTGCAGGTTGGCTGGAATCGAGAAGATGGCTACATCGACGTGTGGGTGCAGGACGACGGGCCGGGCATCCCGAATCCGACGAACCTGTTTGTGCCGTTCTTCACGACGAAACCTGGCGGATCGGGGATCGGGCTTGTGCTGAGCCGGCAGATTGCCGAGGCGCACGGCGGCACTTTGACGCTCGAGAACCGCGAAACTGAGCGCGGGTGCGAAGCGCGGCTGCGTCTTCCGATGAACAACTAGCCTCGAATGCAATTTCTTGTACCCCCCGTTTACCGCCGATTAGAAAATCGTAAGTAATTGAATCATCGTCGCTTGTCGCGAATTTTAATCGCGGAACCGTGGATTAAAAGTGGTCGCGAGGATCGGCATGAGGTCTCGCCTATTCTCACGCTGCCGCCCTCAGTCATAAAAAATCCGTCTCCCTAAAACGATCCATGGTAGCGCGAATGGTGGGCGGTTAATAGTCGTAGAAATACGTAGAACTCTCAGGACTCATAGGACGAATCAGCAATCGAGCGCTTTTACGCGACGTTCCAGTTCTTGGGTGATGTTTTCGGGGGTTTCCGTTTCTGCGAAGGCGACTGGGGCGCCTACTGTGACGCGGATGTGGCCGGGGCTGGTCCAATGTTTGTTGGCTTCGCGGAGATCGTAGAGGCCTTCGAGGCGCATGGGGATTACCGGGATGCGGAGGCGGGTGACGAGGAGGCCTATTCCGGCGCGGAACGGGCCGATTGCGCCGTCGGGAGTGAGGATTCCTTCGGGGAAAACCAGGACGCTCCAGCCGCGGTCCACCAGCTCGCCGGCGAATTCGAAACTTTTCCTGAAGCCGGAACGCACGGGCAGCGGGAACACGTGAAACAGAGCGATTGCCAGCGGATATTGAATGCGTCCGAGGATCGCGCGGAAAAAATTTGTGCCCGGGGGAGGAACTCGTAAATCGGTGAGCGTTTCTCCGCCCATGGCTACCGCGGTGCGCCAACGCAGGCGCGCCGGAAGCGCGTGCAGCACGAATCCCGGGTCGATGTAGGAAGCGTGGTTCGAGACGATCAGCACCGGGCCTTTTACGCCGCGGAGATTTTCGCGCCCGCGGACGCGCGGCCAGCCGAGCAGCAGCAGGGCAGGGCGAACGAGACAATAAAACGCGAGGGCGCGAATCCATCGCACCGGCCGCCAGCGAGGCCAGCGCGAGTAGCGGAACACCGGCGCGCGGGTGGCGCCGGCGTCGATCGGCTGTCCCCGGTCTGCTTTTTGCACCAGCTTTTCGAGGTCGGCGACGGAGGTGGCGCTCGAAAAATCCGCCTCGCTCAAATCCACTTGGTAGCGGTCTTCGAGCGCGCTGATTAGTTCCACTCGTTCGATCGAACTGAGTTGAAGATCCGCGCCGCCGTTTAGCGATGCGGAACCGCCCGCGATACGTTGGAGAACGCCAGCGACCGTGGATGGCGCGGAGGACTGCGTTGCGGAGTCTGAGGGTGTGCGTCCCGTGAGTTGAGTGAGAGCGCCTTCGCGGATCCGGGCGAGAATCGGCTTCTGTGTGGGCGTGCGCGGGAAATCGGGCTCGGGCCAGACGACCCAGGAACGTATGCGTTGAAACTCCGCGAGGCGAGAATTCGCACTTTCGATAATTTCAGAAGGATTTGCGGAATCGCGCAGGAGCAGCACGGCGCACGGTTCGGCGTTGCCGTCGCGGTCGAGTCCCATCACCACGCAGTCGCGGACGCCCGGTTCTTTGCGGAGTTCTGCTTCGAGATCTTCGGGGTAGATGTTCAGGCCCGCCGGGGTGACGATTACGTTTTTTTGGCGGCCTTTGAAATAAAGGTTGCCGTTGGCGTCGCGCTCACCCAGGTCGCCGGTGTGAAACCAGCCGTCCGCGTCGAGGACGGGGGCGACGCCTGAATCCTTCCAGTAGCCGGACGAGACATTTTCGCCGCGCACCAGAATCTCTCCCGTTTCGGAGAGTTTGACCTCGAGGCCGGGTAAAGTCTTGCCGATGGAACCTTCACCTAGCTTGAAGGGGTGATTAACGCTGACGAGAGACGTGGTTTCGGTGAGGCCGTAGCCTTGGACGGCGGCGTAGCCGAGGCGTCCCCAGAATTTCTCGGTGGCAGCGGGGAGCGCGGCGCCTCCGGAAATTACGGCCCAGAATTTCCAGCCGAAGCGGCGGTGAATGGCGCGGAAGCGCCACCAGCGGAGAAGGAAATATTCGCCCTCGGCTGTTTTGAAATCGCGCTGGAATTCTTCGAGTTCGCCGCTGGCCGCGAGATCGCGCTCGATTTGATATTGAAGGGATTCGACGAGGCGCGGCACGGTGACCAGCACCGACACACGCTCGCTGTGAATAGCGCGGATTACTTCCGCGGGGTTGAGCGTGTCGAGGAATACAGATGTGCCGCCGAGAATCTGGGGGAGGAAAATTCCGAGAAGCTGGCCGAAGACGTGGCTGAGGGGAAGGAGATCGAGAAATCGCAGCGGGTGAAAGAAGCGTTCCCAGCGACGGTAGCGGTTGATTTCTCTTTCGAGGGTTTCGAGGTTGGCGAGCAGGTTGCCGTGGGTGAGGACGACGCCGCGGGGTTCGGAAGTGGTGCCGGAGGTGAAGACGATTTCGATGGGATCGGTGCGTTGAATCGGCGGGGATGGAAATGCTGGGATCGGTTGGCGCTGTGGCGAGGCATGCAGGCTTTCGAGTTCGATGATGGGAACGCCGAGCTCGGTGGCGGCTCCGGTGGCGAGTTCGCGGCTGACTGCGGCTGCGCGCACACCGGCTTGGCGCGCGACGCGGGCTGCAAATTTCGGGTCGGCGATGGCGTCCATGGGGACGGCTACTGCGCCTGCGAACAGGCAGCCCAGAAATGCGGCGAGCCATTCGCCGGAATTTTCGCCCCAGATCAGGATGCGGTCGCCTTTTGTGACACCTTGGTCGACGAGATTTTTGGCAAATTGATGGGCGGCTTGCAGGAGTTCGGCGTAGGTCCAGCGGATGGTGCGGTAGCCTCGTCGCCAGGCGACGGCGATTTCGCGGGGTGGGCGTGAATCGGGTTGGAAATATTCGAGGAGGGATTGGCGGGGCATGGCGCGTCCAGTGTCGCTTATTCGTGGACGGTTTGGGAATGGCGGTGGGATACAATCGCGGAATTCGGGAGTCTAAGGGGTGGGCGAGCGATGCGTTGTTGCGGAGGCACAGGCAGGAATGCCTGTGCTACTGAAAGGCGAAGAACGCAATCGCGCGCGAGAAGAATATTGATGGCGGTTGCTGCGTTGTCACGCGGGCGGCTCTTAGAGCCGCCCCTACTGATTGGTGCTAGTTCGAAATGAGGAGAATTCCATTGAGTGGAAATGATGCGGTGGGCAAAGGGAATGAGCTGAGCCGCAGGAAATTTATTGAGGCTGGGGTGGCGCTTGGGGCGGCATCGCTTGCGATTCCGGGGTTGTTGGTGAGGGAGCTATGGGGGGCTGGCGGGCAGGAAGTGAAGGCGTTTGAGCTGGACGAGATAACCGTGGCTGAATTGCAGGAGGGGATGAAGGCTGGGAAATTCACGGCGCGGGCGATTGTGGAGAAGTATCTTGAGCGGATCGAGGCGATCGATAAGCGCGGGCCGGCGCTGAATTCCGTGATCGAGTTGAATCCGGATGCGCTGGCGATTGCGGATTCGATGGATGAGGAGCGCAAAGCGAAGGGGCCGCGCGGGCCGATGCACGGTGTTCCGGTGCTGATCAAGGACAACATTGGCACGGCGGATCGGATGATGACGACGGCTGGTTCGCTCGCACTGCTCGGGTTTACGCCGGCGAAGGATTCGGGCGTGGCGCAGCGGCTGCGTGAATCGGGAGCCGTGATTCTGGGCAAGACGAACCTGAGCGAGTGGGCGAATTTTCGGTCGAGCCATTCGTCGAGTGGATGGAGCGGGCGCGGCGGGCAGACGCGCAGCCCTTATTCACTCGATCGCAATCCGTGCGGTTCGAGTTCGGGGTCGGGCGCGGCTGTGGCTGCGAATCTTTGCGCGGTGACGGTGGGGTCTGAAACGGACGGGTCGATCGTGTGTCCTGCGTCGGCGAACGGAGTGGTGGGCATCAAGCCGACGCTGGGACTTGTGAGCCGGTCGGGAATTATTCCCATCGCGCATAGCCAGGACACGGCCGGGCCTATTTGCCGGACGGTGGCGGATGCGGCGATTCTGCTCAGTGCGATGGCCGGAATCGATCCAGCTGATTCTGCGACGGAAGCAGCGCAAGGGAAAGCGCAGGCGGATTACGCGAAATTTCTCGATCGCGGCGGGTTGCGCGGCGCGCGCATCGGAGTGATCCGGAAATTTTTCGATTTCAACGATGCGCTTGGCCCGATGATGGAATCGCTTCTTGACGTGATGAAGCGTGAAGGCGCGGTGATCGTGGATCCGGTGGAGATCGCCTCCATCGGTAAATTCGACGAATCGGAAAATGAAGTGCTGCAATACGAGTTCAAAGCGGATCTGAATGCGTATCTTGCAGCGGCGGGCTCAAAAGTGCCGGTGCATTCGCTCAAGGAGATTATCGAATTCAACGAGCGCAATCGCGAGAAGGAAATGCCGTTCTTCGGGCAGGACATCATGATCAAGTCCGAGGCGAAGGGGCCGCTCACGGAGCAGGTGTATCGCGATGCGCTGGAATTGAATCACCGGCTGACGCGCGCGGAGGGAATTGACGGCGCGATGGATCAGCACAAGCTTGACGCGCTGCTGGCGCCGACGGCGGGCCCTTCGTGGCTTACGGACCATGTAACGGGGGATCATGACACGGGCGGGAGTTCGTCGCTTGCGGCGGTGGCTGGGTACCCGAACATCAATGTGCCGGCGGGATTTGTTTTCGGGATGCCGGTGGGGGTTTCGTTTTTTGGGCGGGCCTGGAGCGAGCCGACGTTGATTAAGGTTGCGTACGCGTTTGAGCAGGCTACGCGGGTGAGGAAGGGGCCGAGGTTTTTGGCGGGTGTGGAGATGTAAGAGCCGGCGCGGTAGGCACACGGGTGCCGGTCGGTGAGCTGAGATCCTTCGACTGCGAGTTGGCCGTCCCGCGGGGAGCGGGACGGAATGGCATGCGAGTCGTCGTGACGAGCTGAGGTCTGCTGGCGTGCGGGAATAAGATTTGCGATGGGAAGAAAAGAAAAAGCCCGGCGGGAGGGAGTCCCTCGCCGGGCTTTCTGTTTGAAGCGAAATTCTTAAGCGAGACTTACTGCTGTTGCTGCTGTTGTTGTTGGGGCTGCTGATCCTGCTGTTTCGCCATATCCGCTTTGGCCGCATCTGCCGATACGCCCGCACCGGGCTTCTGGTAGCGAGTGAGGTAGGGCATGAAGGGCGTGACTTCGAACGGCATTTTTTCGCGAGCGGAGAGCAGCGGGATTGCCTTGGCCTTGAGCAGTTCGACGCGATCGCTCCATGGATCGAGCTTCACGCGGGCGCCAATGGGGAGCGCCGAGATCTGGTCGATTTTCGAAGGATCGAGATTCGGAGCTGAGCCCATCAACTGCGAAGCGAGGAACACTTTGTTACCCAGCCGCGGGTTGATCAAAGCGGGCAGACTCTTCGATTCCGCATCCATCTGCTTCAGGAAAAGTCCAGCGTTGCCGAGCTTGTCCTTGTAAGGCGAATTCTTGAGCAGCTCGAGGGCTTTGTCGCTGGCCATCTTCACTTGTTCGGGGCTGTCTTTGAAGGTGAAGTGGCTAAGCGCTTCGACGGTCGAGACGTTGGTCATATCGTTGAAGCCCCACTGATCGGTGGAAGGCTTGGTGACGATGATGTCCGCGAGTTCCTGCGCGAGCATCGTGGCGAGACTGGCTTCGTCGGGCAGCACGTCGAGAAGACCGCGGCTCAGCACGATGGTGTGGCCGATGGAAAACATTTCGAGAGTGCCGGTGGTGAGGACGCGGCAGTGGACTTCAGGCTGAATGTCCAGATTGTTTGTAACTTCGATGTTGTTGACGACGGTTTCGAGAACCTTGTCGATATCTCCCGGAGGCGAGAGCAGGCCTACGCGCTGCAAGCGGTCGAGAACGTTGATCTCGGCCTGGTGCTGCCATTCGCGCTCGGCTTCGATCGGGGAGCGATCCTGAGACTGCGCTACTTGATCTTGTACGGCATTAGGCGATTCAATCGTCAACTCGCTGAATTCTTCCTGGCGGCCGACGTTCTTTAGGTTGTAACCCCAGAGGCGCGTCTGCGATTTGAAGCGCACGTGGCTGCCGAGAAAATCTTTCAGATCCGATTCCTGGCTGAAGACATAAGCGGGCAGCCAGAGGCCGGGCTGAACGTTCAAGCGCCAGCTATCGAAGTGAAGGTTGAAACCGTTGATTCCGGCGACGGGGGTGTACACGCCGTTAAAACGGACGATCGTGTAGCCCTGATCTTCCGCCCAGACGCGGCCCTTGAAGCGGCCCTTGCCGGATTTCGGAAGCGGCGTGAAGTCGAAAACGAGGCAGCGGACTTCGCCGAGGAATTCGCGGCGCACGTAGTCAATCTGGTAGTGCTGCCGGTCGAAGCCGTTGGCGTCGATGTAAATCATCTGCAGGAAGCCCTCGGGGATATACGAGGACGTGAACCAGCCGCCCATGTGGGCGAGAGGATTCATGTTATCGAACTTGCCCTTTCTCTTGGAGAGCATCGAATTGTCCACGACGCCCTTGGCGAGGTCAGCCTGGCCGAGGTAGTAATGGTCGCGAACCGGAATCGCGCCCATTTTGTCGTCGGGCTTCATATCCTGCACGTAGGTTTCGATGATCGGATTATAGCGGCGAATGGTGGCCATCTCGTCGTGCTCGCGCGCAATCACACGGTCGATCGCCTGATCCACGGTCGTGACCGGACCTGCCGTCGTAGCGCCGGCTTGTGGACGAGTCTGATCGGCGGTTTGTGTCGGAGCTTGTGCCGAAGCCGCGCCTGCCACCGCGCCCATGAGCAGTGTTGCCAGGATGAATTTCTTGGACGTGCGCATTGCCTTCCCCCCTCTTCCTTCTCAGTAAGCCAATGCAAAAGTGATGTGAACGATAGCCGGGAAATCTACTGCGTGGCCTTCTTGCTGAGCCGGCTTGAAGCGAATCTGCTTGGCTGCTGCCTGAGCCGAATCATCGAGGCCGTAACCGAGTCCCTGAACGATGCGCTGAATCTGAACGTTGCCGCCAGCGGTGAAGACAACTTGCAAGAGAACGTCACCTTCGATTTTCTTGTTCTTGGCTTCGTCCGTGTAAACTGGTTTCGGCTTGAACAAGATTTCCACAGGTGTAGTCTTCGCCGTGGTTGATGCCACGGGCTTTGCTTTGGGCGCTGGCGCGGCCGTAGCTTCGTCAGCGAAGCCTGACGATTGAACGCGGCCGTGGCCACCCCCGCCTGAACCGGTTGCAACTCCATTACCAAAACCCGAACTTGCGACCACTCCCTTGGCGCCTTTCGCGCCGCCAGTGCCGTTTCCATAACCAGGGCCTGTGGGCATATCGTAAGCGCCCTTGGCGGCGATGTTGGGCGAGCGACTGGTGTTTCCATTGGCTGGAACGCCGTTTGGATCGCCGAATCCGCCCGTCTGAACTTCCTCGCGCGGCTTCCGGAGTGTAGGGATTGCAGAGCTGCCCATAGACGGAATGGTCTGATCCGGGTAAGCCTTTGCCACATCCGGAGTATCAGGAGCTTTCGTGTTCTTTTTGGCGGTAGCTGGTTTCGCGACTGGCGAAGAGAACACTGGATTGATGATCTTGGGCTTCGGGACCTCGACTGGAACCGGGTCGGGCTTGGGTTCGACTTTCGCAACCTTCACTGGGGCCGGCTTTATCACCGGCTTTTCCACAGGCTTCGGCTGCGGTTTCCAAGGCTCTACGACGGGCGCTTCAATAGGTGTAGTCCAATAACGCTGGACCATCTCCATCTTTTGGGGCATGAGGAGAGGTATCACAAGGATGATCGTCAACGCCAGGCACTCTATGCCGAACCCGGCACCAAAAGAACCCCAGCGCGCTTCGCCGTCAGGGAGTAGGGACTCATTGAAAACTGCTCGATGTGTGACCCGCGCCATAACTTTCTCCGGATGCCTTTCCTCAGTTAGGATGCGCCGAGACAGAAGAACGGCGTCTATACTTTAGTACTAGACTATGGGGCTGGGCGGAATGGGACTGAAGTACCATTCTATCCCCAGTCGTGCTGAAAGCGATAACCCAATGGATGGGGCTTTGCGTACTGGTAAGCCCCGCCCGTCTCAGATTGGGATTTAGCATGATCTTGGCAGCTCCTCAGCCCGGTTGAACCCGGGCTAGGGCGTTCGGTTGCAAAGGATGACTGGGAGTGAAAATGTTGAAATTCGGGAAGACGAAGTGGTGGCATAGCATGAGCTTTGCATGATGCTGTAATCGGCCTGCCGTCGGAATACATGAAACCACCCACAACCGCGTTGGAAAACCACCAGCGCCAGGGGGGCGAGAAGCTGGTTCTAACAAGGCAAATTAAGAAAAAGCCGGGGGCGCGGCTGTTGGTAGCCATGCCCCCGGAAGGTGTGATGTAGGACGGCGCTATTGCGTTGGCTCGACCACGACGAAGTTTGTGCGGCCACCGTGGTTGACGAGCAGAAGCACGGGCTTTTTCCCGGAGCTTGAGATCGCCTGGTTATATTCATCCACGCTGTGCACGGGTTTGTGATTCACTTCCTGAATCACGTCGCCGCGGCTCAGGCCGGTGGTTGCTGCCGGACTCGATGGGTCGACGTCCGTTACCACCACGCCCTGAGTGCCGGAAGGCAGATTCAACTGTTGCGCGATATCCGGAGTGACGTTCTCGACGTCCACTCCTTCGAGCGCGCTATTGCCCTTGGCTTCCTCGCCTTCTTCTTTCGCGGACTTCTCCGGCAATTCACCCAACGTGATCTTCACATCCTGCGCCTTGCCATCGCGCCAGATGGTGAGGTTCACCGGTGTTCCCGGCGGAGTCTGCGAAACGCGCAACGTGAGCTGGTTGCGTGAATCCACCGGCTCGCCGTTGAGCTTCAGAATCACGTCGCCCTTCTTCAATCCCGCGCGTGAAGCCGGCGTATTCGGTGAAACGTCGCCGACCAGTGCGCCACCCGCCTGCTCGAGCCCGAAAGCCTTTGCCATATCCGGTGCGACATCCTGAATGTAGACGCCCAGATAACCACGCACCACTTTGCCGTGCGTTATGATCTGGTCCATCACATTCTTCGCCAGGCTGATCGGAATTGCGAAGCCGACGCCTTGATTGCCACCGCCTCCGCCCGTGAGAATGGCGGTGTTGATTCCCACCAGATTTCCATGCAGATCGATCATCGCGCCGCCGGAATTTCCGGGGTTGATCGAAGCGTCGGTCTGAATGAAGTCCTCATAGTTCTCGATGCCCAGACCGCCGCGTCCCGTGGCACTGACGATTCCCATCGTGGCCGTTTCGCCGATTCCGAATGGGTCGCCAATCGCGAACACGAGATCGCCCACGTGCAGCGTGGTCGAGTCGCCGAGCGGAAGCGTGGGCAAACCGCTGGCGTTGATCTTCAGAACAGCGACGTCCGTCTTCGGATCGGTACCAACCAGTTTGGCCTGGAATTCGCGCTTGTCGCTCAACTGCACCTTGATGTCCGACGCGCCGTCAATCACGTGATTGTTGGTCAGAATGGTCCCGTCCGGGGTAAGAATCACGCCCGAGCCGAGGCTCTGTTCGCGTTCCGCCCGCGGCTGTGCTTGTCCGAACTGATCGCCAAAAAATTGGCGGAAAAATGGATCGTTGCCAAAGGGATTCATTCCCTGCTTCTGCTTCACGACTTTGGATGTGTGAATGTTGACCACCGCGGGAAGCGCGGGCTTCAGCACGGAAGAAAACCCGTTGGTAAAGCTACCAAGACTGATCGGCAGCGCTTCTTTGGCCATCGGCACTGTCGCTGGCGCGGCGCCCACCACTGCGTGGCCCGTCCAGTTCCTAAGCGATGATGCCAGGAGCCCTCCGCCTATCAGTGCCGCGAGAACAATTACCGTGGCGGCCCACCGGCGAATTTGAATTGTGTCGTTCTTCATGGCTATCTCTTCCTTCTCCTTTGAATCTTACCTGTGATTTCCTCTCGCTCCGGGCTATGTCCCGATTTCGCGCGAGTGGCTATTTTACCTCGCTACTGTGAGAATTAGACGCAGCTTGCAGTAATTTGTTATTCACGCCCGCGCGCGGAGCGGAAATTATTAATTAGAATAAGTCCAAACACACGAATACGAGGCGAAACTCGAATTGCGAATTGCGCGCGCTTCTCCTTTTGAGATGCGCGAGCGAATTGGAGTTCCTGCTTCGTACGGATGCCCCGGAGTCGAACCGCTGCAGGTTCGCTGACTTCCAACACCCTCGGATAATATGATGCAGGCGCGCCGTTTCGAGTTACCCGGCTGCCTTGCCGCCGAAATCACATACGGCATCGCGACGAAGGATAGCAACCATCCGCGCTGCGACGACTGACGATTTGCCAAGCACTTGTGGCGGGCGGGTCTGAGACCCGCCCCTACTGACCCTTTCGATAAGCGTGATTTGTTGGGCGAAGCTAGCTCTAACTATTCTCCTTTCAGTGCGTCAAAGAAATTCTTGGGCCCTATCTGAATCCGTCCTATTCTCTCCATCCGGGATATAGCAGTTAGCAAAAGGAGCTGTTTCGAATGATTCGAAAAATGATTGCGCTTGCGGGCCTGAGCACGTTTCTCTTTTTTGCCGCGCGACGTGCTGTCTCTGCGACGGGCCCCAGCGATCTTTCGTCACCCGCTACCGACGGCACGCTCAAAGCGCTTACGGCTGTGGCCGGCGCCGGCACCATGGATACGCACACGTATCAGTATCTCGAGGAATTGAGCGACGACATTGGCGCGCGCGTCACGGGCTCGCCGGAAGCGGGCCGCGCGATCGAATGGGGCGTTGAGAAGATGAAAGCCATTGGCCTCGAAAACGTGCACACGGAGCCCTGGGAACTCTCCCGCGGATGGACGCGCATTTCCGCGGACGCGGAAATTGAGTCGCCGATTCATCGCCGGGTGATGATTGACGCGATGGGCTGGGTGGGTTCCACGGCAGCGGGCGGCGCGGAAGCGGACGTGGTGGAAGTGAACAACTATCAGCTCGAGCAGGAGATGAAAGATAACGCGGGGAAATGGCGTGGGAAAGTTCTGCTGATGGTTCAGAAGGGTGAGAAGCCGAAGAGCGGAATGTCAGTGTTCGCAAAATTCGGCGACTTCTTGAAGATCGCTCATCAAGCAGGCGCGATAGCCGTGATTGGCGGGCAAGGCGGCCGAAAATCTGAAGGAATGCACCTTACCCACACCGGCGCGCTCGGGTTTAACACCTACTACGACATTCCCGTCGTGAGCATGGCCGCCGAAGATCAGGAGCAGATCGAGCGCTACATCGAGCGCGGCAAAACGGTGCGGCTGAAAATCAACGTGCAAAATCGCGTTAGCGACGGGCCTGTTCCGTCCGCCAACGTGGTCGGCGAAATTCGCGGTACGCAGAATCCGGAGCAAATCGTTGTGGTCGGCGGCCATCTTGATTCCTGGGATCTGGCATCCGGTTCGACTGATAACGGCTGCGGCTCTTCCACCACGCTCGGCGCTGCTGAGGCCATCATGAAGTCCGGATTCAAGCCGCGCCGCACGATTCGCTTCGTTCTTTTCACTGGTGAAGAAGAAGGACTGCTCGGTTCGCTTGCGTACACGAAGACTCATCAAAGCGAGATGGCCAATCACATCGCGGCGGTGGTTCTGGATTTCGGCCAGGGTCCTGTGACGGGCTTCCAGATGGGCGGCCACGACGATTTAATTCCCGAGATGCAGAAGTTCGCGGGAGCGCTGCAGGCGTTTGGAAATTTGGAAGTGGACGACGAAGCCGAATTTGGAACCGACACGGGCCCGTTCATCATGGAGGGCCTGCCGGGCATCAACCTGAATCAAGATTCGCCGGATTACAAATACACGCATCATTCCGCGGTCGATACGTTCGACAAAGTGAAAGCCGATGTGCTCGACCGCAACGCGACCGTGATGGCGCTCACCGGTTTCTGGATTGCCGACCGGCCTGACCGTTTTGCGAGCCCGTGGCCCAAGGCGAGGACAGCGCGCATGCTCGTCGAAAAGCATGATGATTTGTTCCTGAAGCTTTTCGGCTTGTGGCCCTTCGGCAACCTGGGAAGCGACGCGGAAAACCCGAACTAACCGAGGAAGTGCGGGAGTTTGACGAGCGCTCGGCCGCTAACCTGCGGCAGCCGCGGCATGGGGAACCTTCAGTTCCGAGACGACAAGAATGTCGATATCGGGCGATTCACTCCCGTTTTCGAAGTGCAGGGCAACGGCTTCTTTAATGTTTCGGAAAAGCTCGTCCGCCGTATTAGCTTGCGTGAAAATATCTTCGCCGATGCCGAGAGCGCACCAAGTATCCCCATCCTGGTAAACTTCCATCTTCACGAGCATTCTGAGGACCTCGACAAGCATCCTACGACGATTTCGATAGTCTTGAATGGTTTTGATATCGTCTGTCTACTCCTGCTCCCGAAAAACCTGCCCGTAAGTCTTGCCGTACGGATAAAAACGATCGCGTTCACCGCGCTCCCAGGCGGCTTTCAGTTCGGGTTTGGAGATATCCCAGTCCGGGCGGCATTTTTTCAGAACAGCGCGCAAATCCTGGCGCAGCTCTTCGATGGTCGGCCGGCCAAAAAACCAATAGCCGTTGTAAATTTTGAAAATGACGAGACCCGGCTCGAGGACAATCACGTGCGGGATCATCGGGTTGTGATCGGCATCCGTGTACTCTGCAATGTCGAGATCCTTCTGAACCTTTCTTCCTGGATCGGATAAGAAGGTCCAATGAGCGCCCACTCCGGTGCGGTACTCGTTAGTCAGAAGCATGTTGTCGGTGCTGATCGTGACGAGCCGCGAGTAACCGACTTCCATCTCGTGGTGAAGTTGGACCAAGCCTTCGGCCTGGCGCCGATCCTTGGGGCAGAATCCTCCGCGGCTAAGCACCAGGATCATTGGATCCGGCCCCTGCAGTTCTGAAAGCTTGCGATGCTTTCCCGTGTGGTCGGTCAGTTCGTAATCAGGAAACACCGCGCCCACTGCAATGTCCGCTCTCATGCGCTTCAATCTCCTCTAACACAATGCAAGGCATCTGTTTTTTTAGCCGGCTTTCTCGTCGGCCACTCACTAGCTCGCAAATTTCTCGCCGAACATGGGACGGCCGCTCTTGGATGAAGCACGCGCGGCCTCATCCTGGATTACGTCCCAGTGTTCCACCAGGATACCGCTTTCGATGCGAAGAATATCCGCTACGATCCAGTTCGCCGGCAGGCCCAAGCCAGAATACCGTCCGTGCGCGATAACGAAATCTCCTTCGGCTACGATCGTTCCCGGCTCATACTTCAGCGTGGGCGGAAGGCTTTTGATGAGATTGAAAAGGCCCTCGCGGCCCGGCGCGATGTGAGCGCTGTGCTGAATGTAGTCAGGAGACCAGAACTTTTCAGCTGCTTCGTAGTCCCGCTTGTTGAACAGAGTGTCGAAGGCTTCCAGAACAAGAGCCTTATTTCGCGATTCGATCTTCTCACCCGCCACTTTCATTTTTGCCACCTGCCCGTCTCCCATTTTTTCCTCCATGCAATTTAGTCCGGCGTCGGCAACTGCTGGCCAGCCGTAAGGTCTTAAAGTTTCGACCCGCCGTCGACTGGAATACTAGCTCCCGTGATCCATCGCGCCGCGTCCGACGCCAGGAACGCGACGACATCCGCGACATCTTCCGGCTTGCCGATTCGTTTCAATGCCTGCATTCCGAGGACGACGTCCCGCCCAGCCTCGGTCTTCGTGAAATTGGACATGTCTGTGTCGATCACACCGGGCGCGACTGCGTTTACGCGAATGCCCTGCGGCCCGAGAATCGCAGCCCAGTTTTTAACTAGAGTCTCTAACGCTCCTTTGGTTGAGGCGTACGCCAGGATCGTCGGGTTGTCCAAACCGGGCTTCCCAACTACTGCGTGCGCCCCGATCGAAGAGACCACAATGATGTTCGAGCCTTCGTGCAGGATGGGCAGAAGTTGCTGCACCAGGAAAAACTGACTGCGCACATTCGTCGCAAACAGGTTGTCAAAGTCAGCCACCGTGTGATCTTTGAAGGTTGCAGACTTGCTCACTCCCGCGTTGGACACCAGGATGTCCAAGCGTTCGGCGACGATCGCACGAACTTCCCTCGCGAGAAGTATCGCTCCATCTGGAGTTGCCAAGTCCGCCTTTATTGTTTCCGCGCGTCCGCCTTTTGAGCGGATGTTGGCGACGAGAGTTTCCGCATCCTGCGCGGAACGGCCGTAGTGAACCAGAATATGCGCACCGGCCTCAGCAAGTGCCAACGCTATCGCGCGGCCAATTCCGCGTGATGCGCCTGTTACTAGCGCGGTTTTGCCTTGTAGCGTAGCCATCGTAGCCATGATCGACTCCATTTGGCGTGCTCTGCATACTGACCCCGAAGCTCACGCAATCGGGGCAGCCGCTGATAAGGGTTAGTCGGCGAGCATTCCTCCATCCACTGGGATGGAAGCGCCAGTCATGTACGAAGCAGCCGGCGAAGCAACGAAGGCGATCACGTGAGCGATCTCCTCCGGTGTTGCCATGCGTTTGAACGGTACCGTGGACACGAGCGCTGCTTTGTTCTCATCCGTCTTGTTGAAGCGCGTGAGCATGCCTGTATCCGTGGTGCCTGGAGCGACTACATTCACGCGAACCCCGGTGCGAGCGACTTCGAGCGCCGCGGATTTGGTGAGCCCTTCCACCGCATGTTTGCTGGCCACATAAACGGATGCGTAAGCAGCGCCGATGCTTCCATATGCCGACGAGACATTCACGATGCTCCCGCTGCCCTGTGGCAGCATTGCGCGTAGTTCGTGTTTCATACTTAGCAGCGTGCCGAGCACATTCGTGTCGAAGGTGCCTGCGAAACTTTCGGCAGTTTGTTCCGTGACAGGCCCGGGCGCGCCTTCGGTGCCGGCGTTGTTGACGGCCACATCCAGGCGTCCGAAACGCTTGACCGTTTGGTCTACAAGATCGCGCACGTCCTCATCTTTGCGGACGTCGGTGCGAACAAAAATGGCTTCTGCTCCAAGCTTTTTCAGCTCGGCCACTAACTTTTGCCCTTCTTCATCTCGGCGCCCGGACACAACAACGCGCGCCCCTTCTTGCGCAAAGATTATTGCGGCCGCGCGGCCGATTCCTGTCAGCGCGCCGGTAATCAAAACGACTGGTGAGCTCATCGCACCACCTCCTGTTGATCCGGACCTATCCAGAATGGGAATGGCTGATACGCCTGTCCAAGCCGTTCCGGATTAGTTCAGATCGCTTTGTTGGATTGCGGCGCGAGGCGCCCGGAAGCATACTTTGTTAAGCTGAGAGCGATGCTTCACAGGCATGGGAGTGGAAATGGAATTGCGACACCTTCGCTATTTTGTCTCGGTGGCGGATGCAGGGAGTCTTACGTTGGCCGCAGAGCGAGGCCTGCACACTTCACAACCCTCGTTAAGCCGGCAGATTCGAGATCTTGAGGACGAAGTAGGCGCTCAGCTCCTGACGCGCCGCTCTCGCGGTATCGAACTAACACCGGCGGGTCGAGCCTTTCTCGAACACGCCCGCGTGGTGCTATCGCAGGTGGAAGCGGCCGCCGAAGCTGCGCGCCGGGCCGCTCATCCCGCCAAGCCGTGCTTCGCTATGGGCTTCCTCACCGGGCATGAGTTGACCTGGATGCCAGAAGCCTTGCAGATTTTGCGCGATGAACTCCCCAGCATCGACGTGATGATATCGAGTCAGTACTCTCCGCAGCTTGCGAGGGCTTTGTTGAATGGAAAAATCGATGCAGCTTTTCTTCGAAGGGAAAAAGGAATGCCCGAGTTGGCGTACCGCGTTCTTGTCAAGGAGCCCCTGGCCGTGATCTTGCGGAGCGATCACCGCCTTGCTGCGCTCAAAGCGATCAGTCCCCGGGATCTGGTAGGGGAGACATTCGTGACCGTGTCGGGCACGGCTCCTGTGCTGCGCGCGGTCATCGACAATTTCCTGAAGCGGTCTGGGATCAATATCAAGCCAGCTTACGAGGCGGACCACCTCTCTATGGGAATGTCCTTGATAGCCTCGACGCGCGGTGTGGGGCTCTTACCGGCCTATGCACAGAACTTTCTGCCTTCCTCTGTAACGAGCCGTCCTCTCAAGGGGGAAACGCCGACTGTCGAGCTTGTCCTCGGCTACAAAAAATCGAACAAGTCGCCCATCCTGAAGCTTCTGCTCTCGAGATTGGACGAACTGATAGATCGTGTTTCAAGGAAAGCGCATTGACCTTCGCACGTCGCACTTAGGGCATAGTGCAACGCGCGGCGAGACGCACAGAGAGCAATGAATTGCACTGCCTCTTTTTCCCTCGCACCGTAGGCGCGCCTTTACGCTGCGATCTTGCTGCCAAGTCCCAAAAACTTTTCTCGCCGCCACTCGCCTACGATTTGATCCAGGGCTTCGCGGTAACTCGGGAATCGCGGTTGCCAGTCGAAATCCCGCCGGCACCGCACATTCGACGTTCGCGTGGAAGCCGTCATCATATTCACCACAGCAGGTCCTGCCAGAATTTTCGCGAGCCATGCTGGAACGTGCCGTGGAGCAGCCGCGCCCAGCCGTTGCGCAAATCCAGCCAAATACGCGCCTGCACTCACCGGTTGATCGTCCGTCACATGCCACAGGCCCCCACGGCCGGATTCGGCAACGGTTACAAAAACGCTGGCTGCGTCGTCCGCATGAATCCATTGCCACATCGCATCGCCTTTGCCGATGATCGGTAGCTTGCGCGCCAGAAGCTGCGCGCCGAAATAACGAGTGTGAGCGGCATCGGGCGCGTGAAACCAACCGCAGCGCAAAATCGCCGCCTTGAATCCTTCTTTGCTCGCCGCGTCACGCGCGATCGTTTCCATTTCCACGGTCGAGCGCGTAATGAAATCCGTGTGCGGCGGCGAATCCTCGTCGAACGCCGACTGATTTTCCGGGCGCGCTACCCACGTGATGCTTTGTACCAGAAACTGTTTTGCGCCCACTCGCCCCGCAGCTTGCGCCAGCGCTCGCGTGCCATCGCGCCGGATGCGATCGTTGGTTTTCCAATCTTCCGGTCGAGGCTTCGTGCTGGTAGGAATCGCGGTTGCCGCGTGCACGACCACGTCGGCGCCTTCGGCCGCCCGCGCCAGTGAATCTGCGTCGAACAGGTCCGCGCGCCGGCTCTCTGCTCCAAACTTGCGAATCGTATCTTCGTTCTTCGCACTGCGCGCCATTCCGATCACACTGTGGCCCCGTTCTCGAAACTGTCGCATCAGACTTCTGCCCAGAATTCCGGTTGCGCCGGCGATAAAGACTTTCACGGATAGTTCTCCCCAGGTTTGAAAATGGGTGGGTACTTATAGGATGTATGAATCTTGTTCAGGATTTCGAAAAAATTCGCGCGCCCGCCAGCACGCCAAGGCATTCAAAAAGCGCCAGGAGCACCGCAGACACATCGAAAATGTCCCGCATATCGAGTGAGATAGGGAGGTTGATGTGCGTAACATGATCGGAACCGGGCAAAACGGAGTGATAGTAAACGCCAAAAACAAGCGCGCCGGCCATCGAAAGAGCCAGCAGCGCTCCTCCTGTGCGCAAATTGCCCTTCCAAATCAGATAAGCCGCGTAAAGCGGGGCAACAACGATAACCGTCGCAACAAAGATCTTCTGAAAGGCATTGAGCCCAATTGCCAGATGCGTGTGTGCGATCCCGTGAGCCACATTAATCGCGAAATGAATCAGAACAATGCCAATCGCGAACCCAACCAGCGCGCTTCTATTGTCCGCTCGATGTTCCATTGATAGGTTCGTTTCCTCTAGGGAGTTCGGCCATCCTTGCTCCATACGCTGAAAGGCGGAAAGCTTTCGCGCGGCGAGCGCTTCGTTGACGCAACGGTGAAAGTGTTCTCCGGGGCCTTTCAAAAAGTCCGCGCCGAAATTCTCCAAGTCATATCGCAAATCACGGAATCCATCCATCGGATCGCTCGCAAAGCCAGGATAGTGATTGTCTGCCTCTTGGCCGAGCAACGCTCGCATGAATATTTCATGGCGAATTGATTCGGATCCGATTCGATAAGTCACGAGCCCTAAGCTGTGTCGAAAGTGAATCTCAAGAATCCGGTCGTCCTTAACATACTTGCCGCTCGCATATTCGCCTCCGCTGCTGTGGCCGGAGCGGCCTTCACAGTACGTAAATCCGTTGGCAGATAAGACGGGACCCAATATTTCAGTTCCTCTGCGAAATGTTTCGAGGGCAGTCATGGTCAAGGTCCGCTGATTTCTACTTTTGTTCCTGCGCGGTGGTCCAATTCACGGCGGTTCCATACCCGTACACCAACTGTGCGCCGCGATCGGCCCCAATCGTCAGAAGCACGGCGAGAACGGCCAAGCCGAGCAGCATCAATTTGCGCAGTTGCACTGTGAAATTCTTCCGCGCGAAGAATGCGAAAATGCATAGCGCCAGAGCTAAACTCGTCGAAACGAGCATCAATGTTTCGTGGATACCCACTGCCCGCATTGCATCGCCCGGCGGCACGGATTTCTCCGCCGCAAGCCCCGTGAGCACCGTCACGATCGCCCCAAGCGTCCCGAGATACAACATCCACGCCGCCGTCCGCTGCATATCGTCGCTCGCTCGCCACAACGCCAGCACCTGGAACAAAAGCGCGGCAAGCCACAACACAATCGGAAAATGTACAAACATCGGGTGATAGTTCAGTGCAGCCCTTAGGCCAGGAAGCATCTGAGATTCTCCTCGCCGGCTCGTTTCAGTGGTGTCGGCTCTATAGGCGGCAGCCGTTGACTCTGGAATTCCTCGCCGCGCCGCATTATCGCTCACTGCTCAAATCCTCACAATTCACTGCTCAAAATTTCGCCACGGAGCACATCCGCGTCCTATGATGTTGTCATGGTGACTGCGATCGCGGCGAGACTTGAAGTTCGAGCACTCACAGTCGAACTGCCAACCGAAACGGGATGGGTCCGCCCCGTGAACGACGTTTCGTTTTCGCTTGCCGAAGGCGAGACGCTCGGCATCGTGGGCGAATCGGGATCGGGCAAGACGATGCTGTCGCTGGCGCTGATGGGCCTGGAGCCACCGGGCGCGCGTCGCAGCGGCGAGGCCTGGCTTGAGACACGCGACGGCGAACGCATGAATCTCATCACGGCTGCCCGCGAAGAGCTTCGCAAAATGCGTGGGCGCGATATCGCCATGATTTTCCAGGAGCCCATGACGGCTCTTGACCCTGTGATGCGTGTCGGCGCGCAAGTTGAAGAGGCGATTCGCGTCCATGACTCCTCCGTCAGTGCCACCGAAATCGGCCGTAGGGTGATCGAGGCGCTGAAGCGCGCGGCGGTGCCGGAGCCGGAGCGGCGGGCGCGCCAGTATCCGCATCAACTTTCGGGCGGCTTGCGGCAACGGGTGATGATCGCGATGGCGCTCGCGCCCGGTCCCCGGATTCTAATTGCGGATGAGCCGACCACGGCGCTCGACGTCACCGTGCAGAAGCAGATTCTGGAACTGCTCGCGCAATTGCGGCGCGAGCTGCAGCTTTCGATGCTGTTCATCACGCATGATCTCGGCGTCGTGGCGCAGATTACCGATCGCACGATGGTGATGTATGCCGGTCGCATCGTGGAGGAAGGCCCCACGGCGGAACTCTTGCGTCACCCTCGGCATCCATATACCGAGGGATTGTTGCGCGCAGCCCCGCGCCTCGAACGCGGCAAGCTCACTCCGATTCGCGGCACCGTCCCCGCCCTGAACGCGTTACCGACGGGTTGTTCGTTCGCTCCCCGCTGTGACACTCATGTACCCGAGTGCGATTCGGCAGTGCCTCCGCTTGTGAAGGTGGGCGGGGGCGAACATCTGGCGCGGTGTATTCTTGCTGAGTGAATACGGAGGTTTCAAATACGTCAACTGATTCAGTGAAGCGAAAATTAGGCGAAGAAAAACGGGCATTAAAACGGTCAAGTACCTTGACCTAGAGGCCGTTCAGAATCCAGGCTAGAACGGGTTTTCGCAAGAGCGGAGCACCTTGAATGGCAGATTTGAACCAACAGCAACAGCGAGAGCTGGTGCGCGACCGTTTTACGCGCACGGCGGAGGTTTTCGGCAATGCGGTGATGCAAACGCGCACGGTGGAAGCGGAAATCTTGGCTGAGATGGTCGCTGCGAAGAAAAGCGACTGCGCTGTGGACCTCGCGAGCGGCACGGGAGCGTTGGCGCTGGCGTTCGCGCGGCATGTCCGCTGGATTATCGGCTTGGACTTGACGCCGGCAATGCTCGCCGTGGCGCAGCGAGCTGCGCGTGAGGCGGAAGCCCACAACGTTGCGTTTGCGATCGGCAACGCAGTGGACGTTCCTTTCCCGGATGAATCGCTTGATCTCGCTCTTTCGAGTTACGCTTTGCACCATGTGCCGGAACCGGGACGGGTAATCTGCGAAATGTCGCGCGTGCTGAAACGCGGGGGCAGAGCCGGAATCATTGACATTTTCGCGCAGGAAGATCCGCGCAGCGCCGAGATGCACGACCGCATCGAACGCGTGCGCGACCCTTCGCACGTACGAACTCTGGCGCAGAGCGAGTTCGCGTCGCTCTTCGCAGCACATCACCTGCGCATCACCGGCACGCATGTGGAAGAACACCCGGCTACTTTCGATCAATGGATGCACAATGCCGGTCGCGATCCGAGCGATCCCGAGTACGTCGAAACGCGGCGGCTGATGGAAGAGACGATTCCTGACGATCTGGCGGCGTTCCATCCGCGCTACAGCGCCACGAGTGCGGCCAGTAGTGGCGAAGTGCCCGGCATCGAGATGGTCAACGTGGTTGTTTTTGTCTCCGCCGAGAAAATCGCATGACGTCGGCAGTTCCTCCGGTCGAAGTTGAGACTCTGCTCGAAGCCCGCGGCCTGCGAAAACTGTATCCAGTGGCAAGCAGCACGTTCGTGCAATCTTCGCATCGCGCCGTGGCAGTGGATGGCGTGACTTTCTCGGTGGTGCGTGGCGAGACACTGGGAATCGTGGGCGAATCAGGATGTGGCAAGACGACACTTGCGCGCACGTTGTTGCGGCTGATTGAACCAGACGCGGGCGAGATGCGCTTCCGCGGTGAAGATTGGCTGGCGGCGAGGGGCGCCACGTTGCGAGGGCTGCGTCGGCGGATGCAGATGGTGTTTCAGGACCCGGTTGCGTCATTGAATCCGCGGATGCGGCTAGGAGAAATTGTCGGCGAGCCGCTCGCGATTCATCAGCCGGGTGCAACGCGTGCGAAGCGCCGGGAGAGCGCGATTGAAATCTTGCAGGCGGTGGGGATCGGCTCGGATGCGTTTGACCGGTACCCTCACGAATTTTCGGGCGGCCAGCGCCAGCGAATCGGAATCGCGCGGGCACTGATTTTGCGTCCGGAGCTGGTGATCGCGGACGAGCCTGTGTCGGCGCTGGATGTTTCGGTGGGAGCGCAAATCCTGGAGCTGCTGGCGAGGCTGCAGCGCGAATTTTCGCTTACGCTGATTTTGATTTCGCACAGTTTGCCTGTGGTAGCACAGTTGGCGACGCGCGTGGCCGTGATGCAGGCGGGAAAGTTCGTCGAGGTAGGGGCGGCTGAGAAAATCCTTACGGCACCGGAACATCCCTACACGCAAGCGCTGCTGGCGGCGGTGCCGGAAATTCCGGCATAGCCAATGTAGGGACCATCTTGATTGCCTAATTTCAGAAATCCCTCAAGCAGGAAGCTTTGGAAATAATTTTGGCGCCATCTGCGCCGCGTTTGGCAACCGCATTATTGGAAATTGCCTGTGCAAGTCTCGGCCTTCACGGCATGTAGAAAGTCGGACGGGACCGGCTCCTTGCCGGTCGAGTTGGGGAGAATGTCCCAAGCCGTAAAAGTGACAATCAGACCCTCCTTCGGAAACACCAGCAGGTTCTGCCCGCCGAATCCGCGGCACATCCAGACGTACTCTGTGGAATCCGGCAGTTTGGACAACCACCACTTGAAGCCATACTTGAACCGCGGCTCGTCGGTTTGGAAGTAGGGAGTCACAGACTCCTTCACCCATTCACTTGAGACGATCCGCTTGCCGTCCCACATGCCATCGTGGAGATACAAGTAACCGATCTTCGCCAGGTCGCTGCCGTTCAGATACAAGCCGCCTTCAGTGTCCACCACTCCCAGATACGTGCGCTTCCATTCGTGCCTGATTCCCAGCGGCGCGAACAGATATTTCTGGCCGTAGTCGTCGATGTCCTCGCCGGTTTCCTTCTGAAAGATATAGGCGAGCAGTTCCGTAACACCGCTGCTGTAGTTCCAGACCGTGCCCGGTTCGGCGGCCATGGGCTTGTCGATCGTGTACTGCACCCAGTCGTCAGTGGCTTCCATCAAGCTGGCATCGTTGCGAGGGTCGTCGTATGGCACATCATCCTCATGCCATTCCAAGCCCGCGGTCATGGTCAGCAAATCGCGCAAGGTCATGCGGCGCTTCCGGTCGTCCACATTTTTCACTTTGGATGTGTCGAAGTATTTCAGGACAGCTGTATCCAGGCCGGCCTTGAAGTCGCCGCGCTGCATGGCGGCGCCGATGATCACCGAAGTCACAGTCTTGCTCACCGATTGCATGGTGTGCAAATCCGTGCCGTGATAATAGGGGTGCCAGTATGAATCGAAATAGTTGTACCGCCCCGCAAGCCGTGCGTTGAGCGGCCCCCGTTCCGCGGCTTCTTTGCCATAGATCTTTGCGTAGTCGTGCGAATAGGTGCGTTCAAAAACTTTCTTGCCGCACCGGAACACCGCAAAGCTGTCCATCATCTGCGAATATTTTCCCGAGGCCATATCCCTGTCCAGCCGGAGGAGAACCTCCTCATCCAACCCAACACTGCCCGGGCTGGCGGTTGCCCAGCTTTTGGTCGGCCACAAGTCGTCAGCCGCAGCCCGGACGGCGTGGTCGCCGGCGAGCAGAACGGCCGCGGAAACCAAAAGCAGGCACACGATAAACGCAGGAAAGAGGTTCAGCTTGTTCATTGGGGTTGCCGTCGCAAGCCTTATAGCACAACGGGCGCGATGCAGCTGCCAGCGACACTAAAAAATGCGTGACAGGAACCGTTCTGAAGCAACCTCTAACGACCAGTATGGTCTTCTGGCGTTTCGACACATCTGGGATAGAATCGGTGGCACTTCGGGTGAAATGCAACTCAAGCTACAACACGCGAGAAACGGAAACGTTGCGGTTATACGCTGCGACGGCCGCATCGTCGCGGGCGACGAAGTGGTGGCCCTCCAAGTCGAAGTCGAGAAAGTCACGCTTGATACAAAGCAAGTGGTACTGAATCTGGAGCAGGTGAATTTCCTCGACAGCGCCGGTTTGGGTGCGCTGGTTCGCTTGACTCGTGTGCTTCGCCGCCAACACGGTGACATGGTGCTCTGCCACCTCACTCCTTTCCTTCTTCGTGCGCTCGAATCGACGACTTTGCACCGTTTCTTTCAGGCCTGCCCGTCGGAGACGGAGGCAGTAAAGTCATTCTCTCTGCGATCTCCGGTTGCGGGGGCAGCGATTCCAGAAACTGTGGCACGGGTGGTGTGCGCGCACAAATCCACGGATGTGCTGGCGTTCATCAGCGCTGTCCTGAGGCATGCAGGATTTGAAGTGTTCACCGCCACAACTCTTGCCGAAGCTCGCACATTGGTGGTGGCTATGCATCCAAGCGTTTTTGTCCATGGGGCGGAAATGGGCTCCAACGAGATATCGCTCGACAGGATTCGACAGATTGATCCGCAACGACCCTTCCTGCAGTTACCCGCTGATTTTTCTTCCGCCGACGCAACCGAGACGGGAGGGCAGCTGGTGGATCGTATTCGTTCACTCCTCCAGGCATGAGGAATGCGAGAGTCGCAACGTTAAAATGCCCCCTTCGAAATCATGATTACGAAAAACATGCGTTTCAATGTTCAAGGCGCGGGCGAGGTGCAGGCGATTCTGCTGCGGCCGAAGAACGCAGAATGTGTTATGGCGTTGGCGCACGGCGCGGGTGCGGGGATGAATCATCCGTTCATGACTGCGCTGGCCGACAAGCTGGCGAATGCTGGAGTGGCGACGCTTCGGTTCCAGTTCCCCTACATGGAGCAACGGCGGAGAGTTCCCGACCGACCGCCTGTGCTCACTGCAACTGTTCAAGCGGCGGTGCAGGCTGCTTCGAAAGCAGTTCCGGACTTGCCGCTATTCGCTGGAGGGAAGTCACTGGGAGGGCGGATGACTTCGCTCGCGGCGGCGGAAGGGCGCTTGGATGGCGTTCGAGGCCTGGTGTTTTTTGGATTTCCACTTCATCCGCCAAATCGGCCTGGAACGAAACGCGCGGAGCATTTGCGCGAGGTCAAATTGCCGATGCTTTTCCTGCAGGGAACGCGCGACGCTTTGGCTGATCTCCAGCTTTTGCGGCCGATATGCGCCGAACTTGGGACGCGAGCGACATTGCAAGTAATCGAGGGGGCCGATCATTCGTTTCACGTGCTGAAAAGTTCGGGTAAGACTGATGAGAGTGTACTAGAGGAATTGGCTCAAAACGCAACCGCGTGGACAAAGAGACTGTGAAACGTTTCAATTGCCGCTCGATTGAGCCTTCAGCGACTCGCAGACGGAATGGGCTGTCTGGCGGCCACGGCGGTGATAAATTTACGCCAGCGTGCTCAGATCGAGCGGTAGCGATCGCAGGCGCTTGCCCGTGCTCGCGGCGATAGCATTTGCAATTGCGGGCGCCAGCGGGGGAACGCCCGGCTCGCCGATGCCCGTGGGGCTTTCAGTGGATTTCACGATGTGTACTTCGACTCTGGGCATTTCGCGCATGCGTGTCGGTTCGTAGTCGTCGAAGTTGCTCTGCTCTACCATCCCGTCTTTGAACGTCAGCTGATTTCGCAGCGCGATTGACAGCGCGAACCCGATCGCCCCCTCGATTTGCGCGGTCACCACGTCGGGATCGATCGCCACCCCGCAATCGACCGCTGCCACGATGCGTTCGACTTTCAGCTTCGCCGCTTTCGTCGAAACGTCGGCTACCATCGCAACGCTCGTATTGAACGAATGGTGGAACGCGAAGCCGCGTCCCCGCCTTTCGCCCACAGGCTGCCCCCAACCGCTTTTTTCCGCCGCCCGGCGCACAACTTCAGCGTGGCGAGGTTGTTTTGTCAGCAGGCTGAGCCGCAACGCGACTGGATCTTTTCCCGCGAGATGGGCAAGTTCGTCCAGCATCGTCTCCATCACGTAAGCCGTATGCGTGTTTCCTACTGAGCGGAACCACAAGACAGTGATAGGTGTCTCGATGTAGTGAACGTCAACCGCCAGATTTGCGATCCCATATGGCGTGTCGGCGATTCCCTCGACCATGCTGTTATCCACGCCGTCCTTCATGGCCATCGCTTCGAGACCAGTGCCCTTGAAAATCGACTTGCTCACGACAGTATCTTGCCAGCCCAAAATGTCACCGCTGCTATCGATGCCCGCCTTCACTCGGTGCAGCACCATCGGCCGGTAATAACCGCCTCGAATGTCGTCCTCGCGCGTCCAAACCACATGAACCGGAGCGCGCCCGTTGATCGCTTTCACCACCTGCGCCATCTCCGCAGTCCAATCCGCCGTCGTACTTGCCCTTCGCCCAAAGCTGCCGCCGCCTAGAAGCGTATTGATCTTGATTTGCCCGGGTTTCATCCCCAGAAACTGCGCGGCGACCATTTGATCGAGCGTTTGCAACTGAGAACCGGACCATATTTCCGCGCCGTCGCTATGAAGTTCAATCACGCCATTCATCGGTTCCATCGGTGCGTGCGCGAGGTACGGAAACGTGTACTCGGCTTCGACCGTCTTCGCCGCGCGCGTCAGGCCCGCTGCGGCGTCTCCGCGGCCTTCCGCGGAAATGCCCGGCTGCTTCATGATCTGGCGATATAGCTCGAGCATCTCAGCCGTGGAACGCGTTTCCGCGCTGGAATTGTCCCAGGAAACTTTCAGCGCGTCTCGCCCGCGTATCGCAGACCACGTATCCTTCGCGAGAACAGCGACGCCGGCCGGAACTTGCACCACTTCGACTACTCCATCGATTTTTTTTGCTTCCGTTGCGTCGAAGGACGCCACTTTCGAGCCAAAGCGATTTGGACGTTTGATAACCGCGGTGAGCATTCCGGGGCGGGTGAAATCCATCGCAAAAACCGCTTTGCCGGTGGTTTTCCCCGGCGTGTCGAGCTTCGGGAGTTTCGTTCCGATCAGGTTCCAATCCTTCGCGGGTTTGAGCGTCACGTCTTTCGGCACGGGCATATGCATCGCATCCGTTGCCAATTCTCCCAGGTTTGCTTTCCGTCCCGAGCGCGAATGGATCACGATGCTTTTCTCGACGACGATTTCACTGCCCGGCACATTCCATTTCTCTGACGCCGCCGCGATGAACATCATCCGCGCCGCCGCGCCCACTTTGCGCATCTGCTCCCAGGATTCGGCCATCGAACTCGAGCCGCCTGTGCCCATGAGGGGACCGAATAGAAGATTGTTGTAAATCCTCGCGTCAGCTGGCGCAAACTCGAACCGCACCGTGGACCAATCAGCGCCCAACTCTTCCGCCACCATAGTGGCGAGGCCGGTGGTCACGCCTTGCCCCATTTCGAAATGTTTGCTGAGCACCGTGACAATATTGTCCGAGCCTATTTTCAGGAAAAGATTTGGATCGTAAGGGCCTTGCGGAGCGCCACCCTGCGCGCTGGCAATTTCAGGAAATACAAAATAGGTTCCCAGAATGAACGCGCCCGCGGCAACCGCGGCCGATTTCAGAAAATCGCGGCGCGAAGCGTCCAAGCCTGGAGGATTCGCGAGATTCGATGTGCTCATAGCCGTAGCCTCCTAGGCCAGCGATTTTGCTGCTTCGTGAATCGCGTGACGAATTCGAACGTACGTTCCGCAGCGGCAAATATTGCCTTCCATGCTCAGGTCAATGTCTTCGTCTGTCGGAGTTTTATTTCCCGTGAGCAAGACGATCGCGGACATGATCTGCCCCGACTGGCAGTAGCCGCACTGCACCACATCGAGCCGTTGCCACGCCTGTGTCACCGCCTCGGCAACTTTCCCTGAGACTGCTTCGATCGTCGTGATCGTTTTTCCCGCCGCCTCGCCCACCATGATGGAGCACGAGCGTGCCGCTTGCCCATCGATATGCACCGTGCACGCTCCGCACATCGCCTTGCCGCAGCCGAATTTCGTGCCGGTCAAATGAAGCCTGTCGCGTAGGGCCCAAAGCAACGGCATTTCCGGGCTCACGTCCAATTCGTGCGATTCGCCATTAACTTTCAGAGTGATCATCTAACTTCTCCTCTGTTGGCCTCGCATAGGGCGCGGCCCGGATAAATATTGAAAGTCCGCAATCAATTCGGGCACGCCATTCCGCCCGCCACCCAAACCTTCATGTCTTCGACAACCTTCTCATGCGGAACCGGCACCGGCTCGCGCCCCTTGCCCGGATCCCAGCCGTACAGCACGAGCGGTTCGTCTTCCATATGCTTGATAAGCGCCGCGCCATCGCGATTGCCGTTGCGCTTCGGATCCTTCACTGCGCGGCATAGATCTCCGCTCGAGAGTCCCTGCCACAGCATCGACACCGGAGCAAGTTGCCAATGCAATCCGCCCGGAGTGCCCGAGGTCGGATTATTCCCCATGTTGTTGTGGCAATTCTGGCAGCGCATTGCTCCTACACCCTGATTATCCGGCCCGCGCACGACGTGCGGAATATGAACCCGGCGCGAATCGCCCTGCAGTGGCGAATTGAGTTGGTGGCAGTTCAGGCAGCGCGGATTTTGAAGTACGGACGCGATTTCATCCCACGCCGCAAGACTGGCGGACTGGTCAGCCGCAGGTGGTTTAGTTGCCGCTGCGCCCGTCGATGAGCGGGCGATGCCGATCACGGCGAGGACGAAAGTTACTGCGAAGGTGATATTTCGCAAGGGGGATTCTGAAATTCGCATCGGCGCCTCCGCCTATATGGTACAACGCGAGGTTCATCGCGCTGACAAGACCTTGCCTCAGACTTGGATGCCCAGAACAAATCAAAGATTCTACAGATGCGGCCGAAGTCAGTGAGGCGAAGAGATGGAAGAGCCATGCTATTTGCTCTTTTCTCCACCGTTCGAAGAGCTTAGAGCTCCCTTCTGCATTGCCCACTCAACAAATCCGGGCGGTGCATTCTTCACGCCTTCGAT
This sequence comes from uncultured Acidobacteriota bacterium, assembly GCA_963772535.1. Taxonomy (GTDB): domain Bacteria; phylum Acidobacteriota; class Terriglobia; order Acidiferrales; family UBA7541; genus Palsa-295. Next base: position 138,002 of record CAVYXN010000017.1, on the reverse strand, counting down.
CGTCGCATTCTTGGCACTCGCGATTTCCCGCCACTGAAACCCCGCCAGGTTGGCACCGCTTAAATCTGTATCGTCCAGATTGGCTCCGTTCAAATTGGCTTCCGTGAGATTCGCTGTACCGAGATCGCTGCCACTGAGATCGGCGCGAAGAAAACTCGCTTTGCTCAAATTGCTTCCGCGGAAGTTCGCCGACTTCAGATCTGCATCGGTGAAATCGGCGAGATGAAAATCGCTGTCGCGCAAATCGGCAGAATCGAAATTTGCGCGCAACAGGCGCGCTTTCGCCAAATTGATTCCTTGCAGAAACGCGCCGGAAACATCGACGCCCACCAGAGGGATTCGATCGGTATTGAGTTCCTGCAAGGCTTCGATCCTGCCTCCGCTTCCGCCTTTTCCTTGCGCGGTGTTGATCACCTGCCAGGCCTGGTAATGCTTCTGTTTGAGCCGGTCGCCCGATTCGGAAAAATAAAAAAGAACTGCGACCAGAATGCTCAGGCTGCTCATGTATTCCAAAACTTCGAGGAATTTCCAGTGGCTCAGGAAATAAGCGAGCCATTCCCAGCCGCGCTCCAACTTAACGAAGGGCAGCGTCCAGGATTGCGTGATGCGCTTGCGACGAGAGGCCCAGGGTTCGGGACGGGAGCTGGGCGAAAAGACTCTCATACCGGCTTCACGGATTCCATTAGGCCGAAGAGGCCTTCCGCCAGTGTGGGATGAATATAGACGGCGCCCTTCAGCACCGTATATGGCGCATTGGCGAGAATCATCACGCCAAGGATCTGCACAGTTTCGCCGCCTTCCACTCCGAGTATCGAAGCGCCAAGGATGCGGTCCGTCTCAGCGTCAATGATGATTTTCATGAAGCCGGTTGTTTCGTTGCGCTCGACGGCGCGGGACACGCTCGACATCGGATACGTTCCGATTTTCAACTTGCGTCCGCTGGCGCGCGCTTCCTTTTCCGTGATGCCCACGCGACCGAGCTGCGGATCGGTGAACAGCGAATATGGAACATAACGATTCGCGATCGTCAGATTCTTGCTTTCTATCAGATTGCCGTAGACGATCTGGTAGTCGTTGTAAGAAATATGCGTGAACGCTGGGCCTCCCTTCACGTCGCCAAGCGCCCAGATTCCCGGTACGCTGGTTTCCAGCCGTTCGTTGACCTTGATGTAGCCGTGTGAGTCGAGCGCGACTCCCGCTTTGTCGAGTCCCAGAACGTCGGTATTCGGCACGCGGCCAGTCGCCGCCAGAAGGTGAGAACCACGCAACGTTTGCGAACCGGCGGCGGTGTCAGCGGTGAGGATAATTTCCCCATTCTGCTTCTCAACTTTTTTTGAGTTTGCATTCAGATGGAACTCGACGCCTTCGGCTTCGAGCGCTTTCTGGAGCGCGACTGCGATGTCAGCGTCTTCCCGGCCCAGGATTTGGCCGCTGCGGTGAACAATCGTCGCGCGGCTGCCGAAGCGGCGGAACATCTGCCCGAACTCAAGGCCGATGTAGCCGCCCCCGAGAATGATCAAATGTTCGGGAACTTCCTGTAGCTCCATCAGTGACTCGTTCGTGAGATAGCCGGCCGATTCGATGCCTGCGATGCGCGGTGGAGCGGGCCGCGTGCCCGTGTCGATGAAAAATTTATCGCTCTCGAGAATTTCGTCTCCCACTTGCACTTGCTTCGGCGAGAGAAAACGCGCCACGCCTCGGTAGAGCCGCAGCTTGGGATGCTTATCAACGCGACGCTCCTGGCCATCGCGGAAATGTTGCACCACTTCATTTTTGCGTGCCACAATCGCCGGAAGGTCCACGCTCACAGCGTTTGTATTCACTCCCCATTTCTTACCCATGCGCGCGTAGTGCGCCACCTGCGCCGAAGCGATCATCGTCTTCGTCGGCGTACAGCCCGTATTGATGCACGTCCCACCGAGGTAAGATTTTTCGATCAACGCGACGCTCCAGCCATGCTCAGTGAGCGCTGAGGAAAGGGGGTTGCCCGCTTGTCCTGAGCCGATGATGATGGCGTCGTATTTCAAGTTTTCATCCTTATCGTCTCTTCCGTGCGAGCGAAATCAGCGGCGTTTCTTCTTGGATGTGCTTCTACGTTTTGGCTTGCCGTTTTTAACGGCTTTTGTTTCGGGGTCAAGATCCGGATTAAGCGCGAGTTCGTGAATCACTTTCGGTCCATATTTTTTCAGATCGCGCGCCAGCCCTTCGTCGGAAAGATCAATGGGCCGTGAGTGCTTCCAATCATGGTCGATCACGCGCCCCAGCCGGCGCACGATTTTGCGGTCGTCCACTTCGATGGCCAATTCGCGGCGTTCATCGAAACTTCCGGGAGCCAGATTCACCGAGCCGACGATGGCACGCTCGCCATCGGCCATCACCAGCTTTGCATGCAGCTTCATGTGATGCAGCTTATGCACCTTAATCCCCACGTCGTCGAGCACCCGCATCCCCTCGACGCCCTCCAGCAACTTTTTTTCCTTCAGCGTGTGCGGTGCCCGCGCCATCACGCGCACATGTACGCCGCGCATTTTCGCCCGCACCAGGCGCTCAAGAATCACTGGGTCCTGATAGCGTTCGTGTTGCAGGCACAGCGAGTGCTTCGCACTATCGATGAGCCTCGCAATCCTCTCTCGCGCGTTGCCAACCGCCCAAATCATGTGCGCGCCTTCGCCCGGATCGAAGTGATGCCGGTGCCAGTCCGCCTCGAAACCGTCGATCACCTCCTGCACCTCGTGCGCATGCTTCGTGCGGATGGAGTAGTCGCGGGTTTCTTCCAGATTCTCAGTGTCCCAATTCAGCGAATTGATGAATGCGATTCTCGAGTCCACCACCATGGACTTCTCGTGCGTCACAGGAAACTTCGGGTTGCTGTCCATCACTTCCACGCCCGCTGCCAGCAGCGCCGCTCTCGTTGCTTTATTCTCGCCGGTCCCATCGCGCCGCACCGGATTCAGCATCACGCGTACTTTCACGCCGCGTTTGTGCGCCGTAATCACCGCTTTGCGCATGGCAGGATCGGAAAAAATGAACATCTTGATCCGCAGCGATTCCTTCGCCTTGGCGATGGCTTTCAAGAAATCTTTTGGCGAATCATCAGGCAGGACAATCAAATGTCGCGACATTTCCGAACAATCTCCCTTAGCCGGCGGCCCGCGCGATTTGAAGCGCGGCCTCCCCGCGCGCCAGGCGCGGGCATTCACGCAACGATGAATCGTTGAACTGTGTTCTGTGCATCTCCGCGTACAAACCATTCATCGCCATCAACTCTTCGTGCGTACCCTGCTCCGCAACCACGCCGTCCTTCAGAGCGAGGATTTTGTCTGCGTCGCGAATCGTGGACAAGCGGTGGGCGATCATAATCACAGTCCGATTTTTCATCAGCTTCTCGAGCGCTCGAATCACCGTTCGCTCCGATTCGCTGTCGAGCGCGGCCGTCGGTTCGTCGAGCAGAAGGATCGAGCTATTCCGCACGAACACGCGTGCAATCCCGATCCTCTGCCGCTGCCCGCCGGAAAGCGCCTGCGCCCCTTCGCCGACCATCGTGTCGTATCCCGCCGGCATTTTCTCGATGAACTCATCCGCGTTCGCAGCTTTTGCCGCCGCAATCACTTCTTCGCGAGTGGCGCCCGGCCGGCCAAACGCAATATTGTCAGCCACGGTCCCGCGAAACAGAACGGTGTCCTGCAGGACATATCCAACCTGATTTCGAAATGGCTGCAGCTTCAGGTTCGCCACGTCCGTGCCGTCAATTCGAATCGTGCCATTCGTCGGATCGTAGAACCGCGGAATCAGGCTCATCACCGTCGATTTTCCGCTGCCCGTCGGCCCCACGATGCCCACCATCTCGCCGGCTTTCACGCTAAACGAAACATCTTTCAACACGGGCTGGTCGGGTTGGTAATGAAACGCGACGTGCTCGAATGTGAGCCCCTCATTCAATGGCGGAGGGTCCATTGCGTCTTCGCGCTCAGGAGTGATCACGTCCGTCTCCAAAAGCGATTGCACTCTTTCGACGCCCACTGCCGCCTGGGCCATCGTGTTCGACATCTTCGCCAGATCCTCCACTGGCTTGAAGAAGCGGCTCAGGTAAGCGAGAAACACAGTCAAGTCGCCAATTGACATCGCGCCGCGCATGATCAAAGCCGCGCCGCGCGCGAGCACGATCGCGGTGCACCCCGCCACCGCCACATTCACCACGGGCGATAGCGACGACTTGATGCGCCGCGCCCGCAATGCCGCTTGCACCGATGCCTTGCTCACCACCTCAAGTTGTTGTTGCTGGAGCGCCTCCTGGCCAAACGCCTGCACCACGCGCATCGATTCGAGCCCCTGCTGCACGGCCGACACGATGTTGCTCTGCTTCTTGCGGACTTCGTGCGTGGCCTGCTTCACAGCGCGCTTGAATCGCGAGACGAACAGCAGCAGAAATGGAGTCAATCCCAGAGCGATCAGCGCAAAATCCCAGTTCAGCCAGAACATCAGCCCCACCATGCACACAATGGTCAGCAGGTCGACGGCGATTCCCAGCGTGGAAGAACTCGCGAATTGCTGAATCGTGTCAACGTCGTCCGTGATCGTGCTAAGCATCGCGCCGGTTTGATGGCTGTCGTAATAGCTCAACGAAAGCTTTTGCAAATGGTGATACGTGCGCATGCGCAGGTCGTGCGCAATCCATTGGCCCGCGCTTTCCGTGTAGTAGTTCTGAATGTAGGACGCGATGGCCCCGATCAGCGCGATCCCCACCAGCGCCAAAGCCGCCAGCGTCGCCAGCCGCATCCGCGGAGCGTTCTGCAAAAACGGCCCAATAAGATGGTCCAGCCACGTCGGCAGCGGACGGTGCCCCACCACCGAATCGAGGATCACTTTCAACGGCCACGGAGCCGCCAGCGCCGCGGCCGTCTGCACCAGCATCGCGACCAACACCACGCCCAAAGCGGCGCGATACGGGCGAACCAACTCGCGAATCAATCCGAACAAAGCGGCTTCCTCCCGGGAAACCTTGAAAGCCAGGCGATGAGCGTACCCAAATAGACGCCGAAGAATCCAGCGGAGAATCATCTAAGCGGAGATTCACGCCGGAGAGGATCTCGACGCGATCTTTCGTTTGAATTCCTAGCGTGACGTTAACTAGGGTAGCCCTGTCTTTTGTTCCAGGCGCTGATCTTCACGACGGCTGCTCAAATGTAAATCGAGAGGGGACACGCAAGCCCTTGTTGGCTTGACGAATCTCGCCTCAACCCTTCGATATTCTTGCTCTGCCCGTAGCAACTTACTGCGAGCGTATGCCGTCTTGATGGACGTACTTGATAACCTCGACTTCCGACATTGCAATCAAACCTTCGTCTACCATCTTGTCCAAATAGGGAATTAAGGTTTGAATTTTGTCCTCAGAATCGATCACGCTGACCATAATTGGCGCGTCTGACGAGAAGGAAAGCAGGTGCGACCGATGGATGAGTGTGCTCGCACCGTAGCCTTCGATGCCGCGAAACACAGTAGCGCCAGCGATGTCCAACTCACGGCATTTCTCGACGATGGCCCGGTAAAGGGGTTTGTCATTCCACTTGTCGTCTTCTCCAAAATGGATGCGCAGCATCTTGGCTTTGCCTTCGAGCTTCATGGCCTGCCCTCCTTCCTTCTCTCTTCTTCCTGGTAGTCATGGGTGTACTTTATGACCTCAACATCGGAGAGAACGACGAGTCCCTGTTGAACCATGCTGTCAAGAACCGGGAAATATGCTCGAAGCTTTTCTTCGGTGTCTACTACCGACAGCATGATTGGCCGGTCGTGCGAGAGATGCAGCGTTCCTTCTTTGCGAATGCGCCGGTTGGCGCCGTAGCCAAGGATGCCCTGGTACACGGTGACGCCGGCGATGTCATTCGAGCGCATGCTTTCGATGAGTGCTTTGTGCAGCGGCTTGCCATTCCACTTGTCATTCTCTCCGATGTAAATGCGCACAAGCTTGGCCTTACCCTGGCTTTTTAAAGGCGTCCTTTCCTGGGGCACTGCTTTTACGGAAGCCTCGGAAGGTTTCACGACAGTCGTATCTTGAATCTCAATAAGGCCGCTCCCCACCATTTCATGCAACTTCGGCAGAAGTTCCTCGACTTTTTCGGGCGATTCAATGAATTCAACCTTTATGGGAAGATTTTCTGTCAGCACCAAGATTCGATCCGTGTGCAAATGATGGTCCGCGCCAAAGCCGGCGATTCCACGGCTCACACTTGCTCCCGCGACTTTGTGATAGAAGAGGAAATCCAAAATCGCCGCGTACACCGATTCGCCGCGGTACTGGCGGTCCTGACCGACATAAATGCTCACTTTCTTGGCAGGTCCGGCCTTCATCATGTTCCCTCCTAGCTCTCAACCCCGCGCTGGGCAACCAGATATTCGGCCGCCCGCCCGAGTACGCCTCCGCAAATCCCATTGGCCACGATACTCGAAATCGGCGACCTTACAGGAGGACATCCTATCTTCATCGGATCATCCTCCCGGTGATTACCCCCACCCAAACAGAGACGAAACCTACAACCACGCTGAGGACCACGTTTAACCCAGCAATGAGAAAGTCACCTTCCTGGAAGACGCGAAAGGTTTCATACTCGAATGTAGAGAACGTGCTGTATCCACCGATGAACCCAATTGGAATTAGGTATCTCCAATTCGGATTCCAGCTCGATTTTTCGCCCAAAACCGTGATGACGAACCCGATCAGAAAGCACGCCGTCATGTTAACGACGAAGGTGCCGGCTAGAAAACGGGTAGCGATTCGATTGCTGATATAGGTTCCTACCCAAAAGCGTAAAATTGAACCTAATGCTCCGCCGATTGCCACCATCAAGTATTTGGTCATATCAATGAAGCCTGATTTTCTCCTTTAAATTTCGTCAGACGATTTCGGTCATCTTGAACCAAACTGCGAGCAGCGTAGCAATAAGCGCCATTTCGACCCACAACGAAGCTGGTGCCCAGACATCTTGCATGTCCGTGCTCGCTTCGGTTCAACTTACGGGATCGTCGCCGGGGATATGACTCCGCGACAAGGATCCTTGTCAGGAGTCATCATCTGTCCCGGCAACAAAGGACAGCGGTTAAAGGGCGAACTCCTTCCCCTTCCGGTTATGATACTTCTGCGCGAATGGAAGTCAACTAAAACGCCAGGCTACGCGTCGCTTTTGCAACTGAAGATGCTCCAATGTTCCAAGGGGGCCTGCGTAGGCATTTGAGAAATCACAAGAAGGATTGGCTCCCCGAACTGTACGATTTGCGAACCTTTAGGTTTCAATTTCCGCTCACGTTTCGAAAGCAAAGATCGTTCTGGAAGTTGAATTTATCCGGCGGAACTCAGCCCATCAAAACCCGACCGAAATGTCGCAATTTGAGATAGGTGGTTCTATAAAAGGGGATGTCAACAAAAAAGGTTCTCCCTCGGCCGGTAGCCGAGAGATTTTTTGTCTCGATATCCAGCCCACTATTTGCTGATGGCTCTCGATCACTCGAGAGGTTCTTCTCTGGATGGCTCTTCCGTTCCCTCGGTTCATTTTCGAGTGGTGACAACGTCCGCCGGCTCTTGAAACTTGGCAAGCGATTCGATTCCGTGGCAACCATGGTTCTATCCGAGGCTCGTGGCCTATCGCTATTTCTGGTTCTCCGAGGGGGCATAGCGTGAGAACAGTGACTCGGTGCCGAAGCACACAGGGTCGGACCACCTATCTGATACTCCCCTCGAACCGAGCGTCTCAAGAACCGAACCGACCACCACCGGAGGATGGAACGGGCTCTCTACCAGAGACGCTCAAGCTGCTTGCCGATGTAACTCGTTGGCGTCGAAGCACACTCCTTTCTTCCAAATCGTCAAAGTGATCGCGGCAATCTTCCGTGCCAGGGTGAGGCGTGCCATCGCCGGCCTTCTCCCCTTGGCCACCAGCCCGGCGTAAAACTCTTGGAACGGTCCTGGTCGAGTGCTGGCGGATATCGCGGCACTCTTGAAGATATTTTTCAGATCGTGATTATGGTTTTCGTTCAGGCCCAGCACGGTGACTCGCTCTCGGCTCCGGCCAGTGGGCCTGGATGGGTGGGCCAAATCTTGGCGGCCAAAAAGGCTCGTACGGGACCATTGGTGTTCCCGCCATCGACAACATTCCGGGAGCGCGCTCTGAAGCCGTCGGCTGGACTGATGCTTCTGGGAACTTCTGGCTCTTTGGAGGAAACGGTTACGATTCGGCCGGCGCAGAAGCATCGCTCAACGACCTGTGGAAGTACAGCGCAGGTGAATGGACATGGATGAGCGGCGCTGCCCTTGCGAATCAGCCGGGCGTGTACGGCGTTCGGGGCGTGGCTGCAGCCAATAATGTCCCTGGTTCGCGAATGAGCCCGACAAGTTGGGTCGATTCATCCGGGGATTTGTGGCTTTTCGGCGGATTCGGCTACGATTCAGCCGGAACTCGCGGATCCCTCAATGATCTGTGGAAATACAGCAATGGCGAATGGACGTGGGAGTCCGGGTCCAAGTTTGTTAATCAAATCGGCGCGTACGGCACGCAGGGCGTACCGGCACCAGGGAACATACCCGGTGCGAGGAATTGGTCCGTCACTTGGACAGATTTGTCGGGGAATCTGTGGCTTTTCGGCGGAGTAGGCTACGGCGCCACCGGAGTAACGGGATTGCTCAACGACTTATGGAAGTACAGCAATGGCCAATGGACCTGGGTGTCCGGCTCCCCCCTGCTGGATCAGTTCGGCGTCTACGGTTCGCTGGGTGTAACCAGCCCAGGTAACTTTCCCGGTTCGCGCCAGGTTGCTGTGGGCTGGACCGATTCGTCCGGTAATTTCTGGCTATTCGGAGGAAATGGGATTGATTCTGCTGCAGCCACGGGATTGCTTAATGATATGTGGAAATTCAGCGGAGGCGAGTGGACATGGATGTCGGGCTCAAAGCTAGTGAATCAAAGTGGCGTGTACGGCGTACAGGGCATGCCCGCACCCGGCAATATTCCGGGCGCTCGTACTAACTTGAGTACTTGGATGGACGCGAAAGGAAACCTGTGGCTCTTCGGTGGGTTCGGTGTCGCAAGCGGCTCGGAGGGTGATCTAAGCGACCTTTGGATGTATCTCCCCTAAGGTGAGCGACGAGACCGCTCACCATTGGATTCTCCATCTCACCACACAGCCTGAATTCGATTCGATACCGAGCCTAAGATAAACGCACTTTTGCTCCCGTGCATGATAGATTTTGGGTATGTCTTTCTTCATGGACCCAAAAGTGACTCTGAGCAAGCTGCCTCGGTGGGCGCTGATTGCTGTCTTTGTCGGAGCGGTTATCGCTTCGTCCTTCTACTGGCATCGCATTCCGTAGGCGGTCGATGTCTTCCGGCGCTTTTGCACTGCTCTCGGTGATTGCGTATCAGCTTCATTTTGCCGCTCCCTAACCTGGGATTTGTCGCACTCCAAAGATAACTTGTTGCGAACAGGGATTATCACCAGCTATCTCACACTGAGATGGTGGTGCGAAGAGGATTTCCGCCGTGAACGCGCGTTCCGCGCTGCGCGAAGAAGTGAATCCTATGCGAGTCGTCTCCGGTGGCACGCTCCCACCAGGCCAAGAAGAGCGCAGCTGAGCAGCGCCTGACTGCCCCCCTTGGACGCCCGTGGTCAGCAATCCTAAGCCCAAATGTGATCCCCTGCAAAACACAGAATTCTAGGATTGCTCTGCTCATTTATTGCACAATTCCGAACGCACTGCCCGAACCGACCATTTTCTTGCAGTGTCCTTGTTGGCGGGGGTCTCGCCGCTGCATTGCAGCTTTGCTTGTGACACTTGCCCTGCTTGAAGATCGGGAGGCGAGGCCGGCGTTCTCAAGAACTCAAAAAAAAATCGCTCGAATCGTTGGACTGCGGGAATCGATCACTGTGCCGCTGTGCTTGACTCGCGCAACAGCACCACATCCGATTCCGAGTGATTGCGCAGGACGCCAAGGGTCTTGCCGTCCGGCGAGTAGCCATACCAGCGAAATTCATCCGCGTTAAAATTTGTGATCCGGTGCCCGCCACCGCCGGGTCCCGCGCCGTCAATCGGTTGCAGCCACAGATTCTCCACGCCGTTTTCGCGGATCCCATACATCACCGACTTGCCGTCCGGTGAAAAGCTTGGAGGCTTTGACATCAGCGGGTTTGGATCGAGCATGCGTCGTGACGGTTGCGGTCCCGCATCGAGCGCCAGCAGCACAATCTTTTGCTGAGTTTCTGCCCCGGGGCGAGGGGAGACCGTCGCGAGGAACGTCAGCGTCTTGCCGTCAGGAGAAACGTCAAAATATGGCGAGCCGACAATCGCACCAGGAATCTCGACGCCCGGGATGGCTTCCGGCTTCCCTCCATCGACCAAAACACGGTTGATTCGGTTTGTTCCTCCGATGTAGTAATAAACCCATTTCCCGTCGGGAGAGCACGTAGGACCGAAGTCACTCTTGGTGTCGGAAATCTCTTTCAAATTGCCGCCGTCCGCATCCACCCGCCAAACGCTTCGCCCATCGATTCCGGTTGGTGAGTGATGGCTGGTGACGAATACAATCGGGTGCGGCGTGGACGTGCCGGAACCGGCTGCTCCACAGCCCGCCGGCTCGGTGACCGATTGATTCAGCACGACGATCCGATTGCTTCCGTCGGGCGAAATCCGCACAAGTTTCCCCGGCTCCGACAAATAAAGTTCTCCGCTGGCGCTCCAGCCGAAACTATCCACATCCCTCTCTTGTGCAAGCGCCGGGCTCGGAAGATTCCCCTTGCTTCCCGTAGCCGGCAGAAAAAAGAAAGTTCGAATATCCTTGCGAAGCACCGCCGCAATCGTCTTGTTGTCCGCCGATACGCTCAGCCCGCTGTAGTTATTTATATCGTTGGTGATGGATTGCATTTTCGCGCTGGGAAGCGAAACGAACGCGAGTTGAGAACGAAAATCGAGCGAATCCAAACGCGTCAGATTCACGAACACTCCCGCGGCATCTGCCGATGGGACGAGTTCGTGCAGCAGCATGTCATTGTATTTGGCTACCATTTTCGATTCGCCGGTAGCCGCATCAAGAGCCTCGATACCCGCCAGCGATCCGCCCACCTGGATTGTCGTTCCCAGGAGACTCTTTCCGTCCGGCATCCAGTGAATGAATTGGGGAATTTCCCGCGCAGTCCCGCCCGCAATCATCTTTTCATCGCTGCCGTCGGGATTGGCGGTCAAAAGTTGAAACTTGCCCACTTCCGGATCGTTGGCGCGCCCGTAGGCGATCCGCTTGCCATCCGGTGAAAACGCGATGTTCGTATCCACATCATGCGCGATCACTTTCGGCGTCCCGCCCAGCACGGGAGCCCGGTAAAAGTCGTGCACGTCCTCCACCGTACCGGTAGGGCGCCGGAAATAGAGATAGCTTGCGTCGGGAGAAAACGCGAGCCTCGAATAGCGCGTGGCTTCCGGCGTCACCACCTGCGTGTCGCTGTTCGTTTCGACATGTCGCAACCATAGGCTTTGCTTGCCGGCATCCTCCACCACGCTCAAAATGTATTTTCCGTCGGGCGAGAGCGCTGCTTGAATGGACTTCCCGTTGTCGGTGACTTTCGTAATCGTGAAACTTCGGAACGGGATCGCCGCCGCCTTTCCGCGCAAGAGCGAATAGACCCCGTAGCCTGTTCCCACCAACAGCAGCGCAACCACCGCCGCAACCGCGATCAGTTTCCCCTTGTGCTCGTGCGCCACCACCGCAACGGCGGAGCTCCCGGATTCGCGCGCAGGCGCAGGCAAGATCCCGGACGCGCCGGATGTTCCCGCCGCTGCAACCGCCCGTACTGATCCTGACCTTCCCGACTCCGTGTCGCGTTTCAGCCGCTGCAAATCCGAACGCAAATCGGAAGCGTGCTGATAACGCAGCTTGGGATCTTTCTCGAGCGCTTTCGCGATCACGCGCTCGAGGTCAACCGGTAACTCTGGAACCACCCGTGTCGCCGGCGGTGGTTCGCGCTCCAGAATAGCTGCAAAAATTACGCCGGAGGTGTTTCCCTTGAACGCTTGCTGCCCCGTCGCCATTTCATATAGCACCAGACCAAAAGAAAAAAGATCCGACCGAGCATCCAGATTTTCGCCGCGCACCTGTTCGGGGGACATGTAAGCCACCGTGCCGAGCGCGGTCCCCGGGCTCGTCAGATTCGGATCCGTGCCCATGGTTACGCCGCCCGCCGTCACCGTTTCGCCCACGTTCTTGGCCACCAGCTTTGCCAGCCCAAAGTCGAGCACCTTCGCCTGCCCGCGCTCGGTGACGAAAATATTCGCGGGCTTAATGTCACGATGGATGATCCCCTCGCTGTGCGCTGCCTCGAGCGCGTCGGCGACGTCGATGCCGATTGCGAGCAGCGCGTCGAACTGCATCGGCTGACCGTTGATGCGATGCTTCAGCGTCATGCCCTTCAGCAATTCCATGGCGATGAAAGGCACACCTGAATCCCGGTCGATGTCGTAAATGGTGCAGATGCTGGGATGATTCAGTGCGGAGGCCGCTTGCGCCTCGCGCTCGAATCGTTCGAGTGAAGACTTATCGGCCGAAGAATCCTGCGGAAGGAATTTCAGGGCAACCTGGCGCCGGAGCTTGGTGTCCTCTGCGCGGTAGACCACGCCCATGCCGCCGCCGCCGAGTTTCTCGATGATCCGGTAATGGGATACGGTGTGGCCGATGAGAGGCTGGGCGTCCTGCATGGCTCGCGCATCTTAGGATGCATATTGAGGCAAGTCAACGAAGACAGGTGCAAGCTGAGAACGAGTCTGGCGCAGCGACCGCCGATTCCGACGATCCATCGAGGACCGTCGCCCTGAGCGACCAAAGGGAGTCGAAGGGTCTCTCTTCGCACTTCTAATCTACGGTTCCGCGATTAAAACTCCCTCCAACCTCCAGCGTTTCAATAACATGCAAAATTCTAATCGGCGGTAAAAGGGGACCTAAGGGGATACAAATTAGCGGGACTAGTGGCGCTGCAGTTCGGCGATGCGGTCGGCTACGTCGCGGTAGTCGATGTTCATGGCGTAGACCTGGCGGAAGCTGTCGAGCGCTTGCTTCGATTCGCCCGCATTCTCGAGCGCCATGCCTAGATCGTAGCGCAGCGCGAGAACCGCGTCCTGCTCGAGCCCGGGAGATTCGAGGGCGCGCTGATACCACATGGACGCGACTTTGGGCTCGCCCTTGTCCATGAAGCAGAGGCCGAGCATCGTGGCGCAGTTCATCGAGTAGCGGAAGGGTTTGCCTTTCTGCACGGCCTTGGCGACCTTCTGAAATTCGCCAATGGCTTCGTCGAGCAGGCCCATTTCGCGATAGGCGATGCCGAGATTGTAGTGAGTCTCGAGATCTTCGTCTTCTTCGCCGAGCTCGCCCAGCTCTGCGCGGAATTCCTGGAAGACTTCCGAGAGCTGGTTCAGGCTTTCGGCCGTCACTTGCGGCGCGGCGGGCTCGGCGGTGTTGCCGTTCGCCGGCTCGGGAACATGCGGCAGCGTGACTGCCTTCATCGGCTGCGGCTCTTGTTCGAATATTTTGCTGAGCGACGCGGGCGAGGCTTCGCTCGAAACTTTAGAGCTTGCGCGCGGGGCGTCGAAGCCATCAATTTCAGCGACGAGTTCGCTGATGAAATCTTCGGTGGTGGCCGCTTCGGGAGCGCTCTTGGACTTGGCTGGCGCTGCTAGCGCGAGATCGAATTCATGGCTGGGCGGAGTGGACTCGGGCGCGGCACTGTACTCGACGCTGGGCTCGGCTTCCGCAATTGGCTCAGCCTCCGCCACTACCTCTTCTGCCGGTTCCTCGACGAGCTCGAAGGCCGGTTGCGGCGCTCCTTCTTCACCAAGTTCCTGAGAGACGATATCTTGCAGCTCGATCACTTCGGCTTCCGGAGCCGCGGGCGCAGGAGCGGGTTCGTCGAGGTCAACTTGCGAGAGAGTGAGCTCGGGAATTTCGGCGGCTTCTGGAATTGGCGCGGGCTCGGGAGTCGATGCAGGCTCGGGTTCGAGCGCCGGCGCGGCTTCCTTGGGAATCACGAACTCAGCCGGTGGCTCACTGGCAGCAGCTTGCGGTGAAGCGGCTGCGACAGGCGCTTTCGTCGCCGTGTCGGCAACGTCCTGAATCATCGCTTCCCACTCGTCCGAGAGATCAACTTCTTCAACCGGTGCGGTGGAAGACGCGACAACCGGCTGTGCAGCCGCAGGCGGTTGCGCGGCAACGGGTTCTTGCGGCGAATGCGTTTCCGTGGCGACTGGCGCTGATGGCGCAGCAGCGGGCGGAGTGGAAGCAGCAGGCTCTGCGGAAGCCGGTTGCGATTCTGGTTGAATGAGCGAAATTTCGAATTCTTCGAAAACTGACGAAGTAGCGGCAGCCGCATCGGCCTCGGTGGGAGACGGAGTGATTTCGGACGCGGGCGGCTCGGACGCTGGCACGGCGCTTACGACCGATGCGTGTGCTTCTGCTGATGCGGCAGGCGTAACGGGCGGCGCACCGATTGGCGGTGCGGCTGGTAGTTCTGCCTCCGACATGCCCGCGGCTTTCTGGAATCGCTGGCGAAGCTCGAGGAAGCGGTCCGCGTTCACTGTGTCGTTGCGTTCGCGATGAATCTGTTCGAGCTGCGAAGCGAGCTCGGCGGTGCGGCGTTCGTTTCCAGCACCGAGGTGCAGGTCGAGCAGGCGCTCGAGCGTGGGCGTGTGGCGCGGCGCGCGTTGCAAAACATTTTCGAGAAGGTGCGTGGCCTTTTGCGTCAGGCCGTAACTCGAGAAGAGGTCCACATCCGTGAGCGCCTGCGCGATATATTTCTGCGTTTCCTCATCGAACGTTTCTTCGATGATGGCGGGCGACGCTACGGGAATCGGCTTCTCGTTTTCGTCGATTCTTGGCGGTGGTTCTGAAGCGGCTTTCTCCGCTTTCTCTTCGACCGTGGGCTGCGAGGTGCCGCCGCTCTGCGCGCGCAATTGATTCAGGCGTTCAACGAGGCGCTCGTCGTCTTTGTTGCGGTCAATGAGTTCCTGCAAACATTCTTCCGCGCGCGAATAATTTCCAGTGGCTGAGCAGAGGTCGGCAAGCTGGCTGAGCGCCAGCGGCAGCTGGTGCGAATTGCTCGTGTAGCGGCAGAAATCGACCATCAGCTCCAGAGGCGCTGCTTCCTTCGGCTGCTTCTCGACGATGGCCGAAACAGCTTTCAAGAATTTGTCCTGCTCGCCCGCTTCGATCATCGGATGGCGAAGCTCTTCGAGCAGACGCATCGCTTCCATTCCCCGGCCGTTGGCGATCATTGTTTCAGCCACCGTGTAGAGCGGAGCGGTGTGCTGATGGCCTCGCGCGAGTTGCTTGCGGGCGCGATCGGCGGCTTTCTCGGTTTGGCCGGACTTGATTTCGAGCTCCAGCAACATCTGGGGCACTTCGCCGCCCGCTTGCGCTTCGGGATGGGATTCGAGCAGCGCGATGGCGTCATGATCCTTACCAGCAGCGATGAGCGATTTCGCCCGCAGCAGCATGGCCGCGCCGTTGGCCGGGTCCACTTCGAGCGAGCGCTGGACGAGCTTTTCCGCTTCGTCGTGCTCGCCGCGATCGAACAGGCGCTGGGCATAGTTCAAATAAGTCTGAGCCGCTTCCTTCTTCTGGCCCATCACGTTGTAAAGCTCGGCCAGGCGCATCTGCACGCGCAGATTTTCAGGTTCGACGTCGAGCAGGCGATGCAGCACTTCGACAGCGCGCTGTGCGTGATTCGCTTTGAGGTGCGCTTCGGCAATTTGCAGGAAGAGTGGACGCGCTTCGCTTAACACTCCCTGCTGAACGTAGAGGTCGGCGAGGCGTTCGAGCGGCGCAAGCTCATTCGGCGCCAGCTTGGCAATTTTTTTGTAGATCGCGATGGCTTTGCTGTTGAAGCCGTCGTTGAGATAGACCTGGGCGAGGCGCTCGAAGTATTCGATGGCGTGCGACATGTCGCCCTGGCGGGCGTAGAGATCGCCGACCGTCATCAATGTGGCTTGATCCTTCGGGTCGTTGCGCAGAATTTGCTGATACTCGGCGATGGCCTGAGGGACTTTGCCCTGATTGAGGAACTTCAGCGCGTTTTCGAGCGCTTTGCTTTTGTTGAACGCCATGGATGATTTCGTCTGCCTCGCGCGCACAGCCTCGACGGCAGAGCCTTCCGCCCCGTTAGCCCCCTACTGCAGGTAGAGAAGGAAGGTTAGCACGCCTGAAAATGGGGGGTCTATGAGAGGGCGAAGATGTGGTGACGAAGGGGATAACACAGTACTAGGGTACCACTAGGACTCGGGGATAGAGGCGATCGGCTGCTCCGCGAGCGGGAGAGGATTCTGGGTCGCGCCCGTTGACCAGCAGCGCGCTTCTCTTACCGGAGCATATGAGAACCGGTGGAGCGGCGTGGGGCCGTGCTGGCGCAGGGCGGCTAAGTGTTCGGGAGTGCCGTAGCCCTTGTGCTGCGCGAGACCATATTGAGGATAGAGTTGGTCGTATTCCTCCATCCTGCGGTCGCGCTCCACTTTTGCCAGGATCGAGGCGGCGGCAATCGAGGCGGAGCGCATGTCGCCATGGATCAGAGCTTTTTGCTCGATGGGCAGATCGAGTTCGAGCGCGTCGAGGAGGAGATAATCCGGAAGAGGCTGAAGCTGCGAAATGGCGGCAACCATCGCCTGCCGGCTGGCCTGATAGATGTTCCAGGCGTCGATGCGGCTGGCGTCAATTTCGGCTACGGCCCAGGCCAAGGCGTGCAGGCGGATGCGCTCGGCGAGAATGAAGCGGCGCTCAGGATTGATTTTCTTGGAATCGTCGAGGCCAACGATGCGGCGGGTCGGACTTAGAATGACAGCGGCGGCCACGACTGGACCAAAGAGCGATCCGCGGCCCGCTTCGTCAAGCCCGGCGATACGAAGCCAGCCACGCTGCCGCGCTTCGCGTTCGTAACGCCTCGAGCAGAGCCGTTCCACGTCCGCGGATTCTAGCACAGGCTTGGCAGTGCGCCGCGGCCTGATAGCGCGACTCATGTTGCCATTTTACAACACGCGCACGACGCAGATTGAAACAAGGCGGCGTGCCGGCTTGAATTAACGGAAAAATAAAAAGCCCGTGCCGATTTCTCGGAGCGGGCTCGAAGTTTGATTCTGAGATTTTGTGGCGATGTTACTTGGTTTCTGTGGTGCCGGCGGCGGCAGCGGCTGTTTCGAATTTCTCGACGCGCTTGATGCGGGCAGCTTTGCCACGCAGTCCGCGCAGGTAGCCTAGCTTGGCGCGACGCACGCGGCCTTGGCGTACCACTTCAATTGAGCCGATCATCGGGGAATGCATGGGGAAGATTCGCTCCACGCCGATTCCGAAGCTGACGCGGCGCACTGTAAATGATTCGCCCAGCATTTCGCCTCGCCGGCTCATCACCACGCCTTCGAATGGCTGGATTCGCTCTTTATCGCCCTCGCCTTCTTTCAGGCGGACGTTGACGCGAATGGTATCGCCCGGGCGGAATTCGGGGAGATCCTTGCGGAGTTGAGAGTCTTGCACACTGCGAATTATCGGTTTCATTTCTATTTGTCCGTGCAGACCCGCTCAGGTGGGGCCAGCTTACGACGCACAATCTGTGATTTTATCGAAATACGGGCGTTTTGCCTACATGAAATTGCGGTTGAGTTGACCGCGAGCGCTTTTCGATGTGGCGCGATGTTGCCGGCCGGCCCAAAAGAGCCGGCGAGCCGCCGGCGTTACGGAAGTGCATGCGTTGCGGCAATGGCCTGCGGAGTCTGGGGCGCATTACCGGTTAGGGTCGATTCGAATGATCACGAACGAGAAGGTCGGGACGGTTGCTCTTGGTTTTTTCGAGGGCTTGCTGGTGGCGCCAGCGGCGGATTTCTTCGTGGTTGCCGCCGAGGAGAACTTCGGGGACGTCCCAGCCGCGGTATGACGGTGGGCGGGTGTAGTGCGGGTAGTCCAGGATGCCGTGACGGCCGTGACTCGTAACTAGGGACTCGTGACTTGTGATTGCCTCGCGAATGTTGCTGGGTTCGCCCGTCGAGGCGCTGAATGATTCATTGACTGTGGAATCTTCGTTGCCTAGCGCGCCGGGGATTAGGCGCGTTACTGCGTCGAGGATAAGAGCGGCGGCGAGTTCGCCTCCTGAGAGTACGAAATCGCCGATGGAGATTTCGTCGGTGGCGAGGTGCTCGGCGACGCGCTCGTCAACGCCTTCGTAGCGGCCGCTGATGAGAATGATTTGGTCGAGTTGCGCGAAGCGGCGGGCGGTTTCCTGGCGGAAGAGTTTGCCGGCGGCTGAGAGCAGGACGATGGCTGTGCGCGCGGACGGATTTACGTTGGAAACCGGACCGACGAGCGATTCGACGGCGTCGAATAGCGGCTCGCACTTCATGACCATGCCTTCGCCGCCGCCGAAGGGGCGGTCGTCTACTGTGCGATGGCGATCGTGGGTGAAATTGCGCAGGTCGTGGATTTGCGTTTCGATCAGGCGCGCTTCGCGGGCGCGGCGAACGATGCCGTAGTCGAGCGGGCCGGTGAAAAATTCAGGGAAAATTGTGATGAGATCGAAACGCATCGATGACAATCGTACATTAAATACGGTACCGGAGCGCGATGTGTCCGGTTCTCGCGCGATGGCGGAGCAAATGCAGTTGGCGCTTCGCGCGGTCTTTTTTTCCCAGGCCTTCCGGCCTGGGCTAGGCTTGTGCCGCGCCTACGGCGCTGAATGAGTTGAGGAGGCAGTGCGGGCAGGAATCCACAGAAGGCAATACCGCGGAGACGGCGAACTGCGGATCCCTCGACTCCGACCCGCGCCATCGCTCCGCGATGGAACAAAAGCGACGCGGGTCTACGCTGGGGATGACAGGTGAGTGAGGTGACCAATGCCTTGAGATTGCGCGGTTATTCGCGATTCAAATCGCGGAGGCCTTCTGGGAGGATGACTTCGATGCGGCGGGCGGCGGTGTCGATGTGGACGCAGATTTCCTGGGCTAGCGGGATCAACATTTCACCTTGCGGAGAATCCACTTCCAGCAGGGGCGTTCCCTTTAATTCTTCGCCTGGAAATTGCACGTCGCGCACTTGGCCGATTCGTTTTCCGCTGTCGCGTTCGTAGACTTCGCAGCCGATTAGATCGCTAACGTAGAAAGTACCGGCGGGAAGAGAAATGCGTTCGCTCAGCGGGATTTGGACTTCGAGGCCTACCAGTTTCCCGGCGTCGGAAATTGAATTGGAGCCTTCGAAAAGGAGAATGGCCTGGCCGCCGCGACTGTGGCTTAGCCAGCAGGAACGAACGATAACGCTGCGCGGCGGCTCGGTGCGTCCATTCCACAATTGCGCGGATTTCAGACGAGTGAGGCGCTGGGGAAAATCGGTGAGGATTTCTGCGGCCACTTCTCCGCGTATGCCGTGCGGACGCAGAATGCGGGCTACGGTGACGCGGCTCGATTGAGGTGAAGGCTCGATTTGCGCTACTCGAGAATTTCCAGCGTAAACCGCTTCCGCAATTTCATTCCGGCCGCACCGAGCAAGGTGCGGATCGATTTTGCCGTGCGGCCCTGGCGTCCGATCACTTTGCCTAAATCTTCGGGATGGACTCGGAGTTCCAGCACGGTTACCTGCTCGCCCTCTACTGACTTAACTTGTACGTCGTCCGGATGATCTACCAGCGCTTTCGCAATTGACTCGACGAGCTCTCTCATCGCGATTCCTCCGCAGCGTGGCGAGTGGAAAAAACTCGCACGAACATGTACGTGAACTAAGCACACATCTCGGCTGGGAATGAGACGGCTCAGGCAGGCTTCTGGTTCCGTAGGAAGCTGCGGACGGTGTCGCTGGGCTGCGCGCCTTTGCTGATCCAATATTGCGCGCGCTCGCGGTCGAGCTCAATCGCCGCAGGCTTCTTAAGGGGATCGTAGGTCCCGATTATTTCGACAAAGCGCCCATTGCGCGGTCGAGTTTTTTCGGTCACGATCACGCGATAGAACGGACGCTTCTTCTTACCAAATCGGGCCAAGCGAATCATCAACACTAGAAATTCCTCCTGAGTGCAATCTTACCATTATATGAGAATGAATGGGATTCACCTATCGATAATCTGAGGCGTGGATTAGGGGTTTTACAGTAGGCATGGCGGCCGGAATAGCTACTTTTCGCCTGCCAGGCCGGGCGGCGGCTTCATTCCGGCGAATTTGCCGAGGCCGCGCATCTTGGTTTTCGCGTAGCTGCCGTACTGCTTCATCATGCGGCGCATGTCCGCGTATTGCTTCAGGACTTGATTCACTTCCTGGACGGAGGTGCCGCTGCCGCGGGCGATTCGCTTGCGGCGCTTGCCGTCGATGAGGCGGTCGTCGGCGCGCTCGGCGGCGGTCATGGAATTGATGATGGCTTCGACGGAGGTGAGGCGCTTCTCGTCGATTTCGGTGTTCTTGGGGAGATTCGCGAATGGGCCGACTTTCGGGAGCATGCCCAAGAGCTGTTCGAGGGAGCCCATCTTTTTGATCTGGCGGAGCTGGTCGCGAAAATCCTCGAGAGTGAAATCATTTTCGCGGAGCTTGCGTTCGAGCTCGCGGGCTTTCTTTTCGTCGATATGCTTTTCGGCTTTTTCGATCAGGCCGAGGACGTCGCCCATGCCGAGAATGCGGGAGACGATGCGGTCGGGGTAGAAGGGCTCGAGCGCGTCATATTTTTCGCCGATGCCGACGAACTTTACCGGGGCGCCGGAAACTTTGCGGATGGAGAGGGCTGCGCCGCCGCGTGCGTCGCCGTCGAGCTTCGTGAGAACCACACCGGTGATGCCGAGCTGTTTGTGGAATTCGCCCGCGGAGCGAACGGCGTCCTGGCCGATCATGGCGTCGGCGACGAACAGGATTTCGGTGGGATTCAGTTCGCGCTTCAGCATCTGCAATTCGTTCATCAGCTCGGAATCGATGTGGAGGCGGCCGGCAGTGTCGACGAGGATTACGTCGTTCGCGGAGAGTTTTGCTTCTCGCACGGCGCCGCGGACGATTTCGAGAGGCTTGTCGGTTCCGGTACCCGGCCAGCACGGAGTGCCGGTGGCGCGGGCAACTTGTGCCAACTGTTCGCGTGCGGCGGGGCGATAGACGTCGGTGGAGACGACCATCGGGCGGTGGCCGTGTTCGGCGAGCCATTTGCCCATTTTGCCGGTGGATGTGGTTTTGCCGGAGCCTTGCAAGCCGACGACGAGCCAGATGGAAGGCGGACGCGAGCCGAATTGCGGTTTGGCTTCGCGGCCGAGGAGGTCGGCGAGCTCGTCGCGCACGATTTTTACGACTTGCTGATCGGGCGAGAGTTGCAGCAGAACTTCCTGGCCGAGCGCTTTTTCGCGGACGTGGGCGATGAATTCGTCGGCTACGCCGAGGTTCACGTCGCCATCGAGAAGCGCTTCGCGAATTTCGGCGAGGCCGGCGTCGAGATGCTCGTCGGTGAGCTTGCCCTGGCCGCGCATGTTCTTGAAGGCGCGTTGTAATTTTTCGGTGAGCGTTTCAAACATGATGGAGACTCGTTAGTTGCTCGCTTGCTTGGCGGCGTCGGCGCGTTTGGCTGGAGGCGCGGCTGGGTCCTTGAAGAGCGCGCTGATTTCGGCGGATGTGATCGTGTCGTCGACGAAAGTGAATGTGCCCTTTTCCTTCATTTCTTTCGCGGCTTTGAGGAAGGCGCCGATTGCTACGCGAGAGAGCGCCGCGCCGAGACTGATTCGCCGCGCGCCTGCTGCGACGAGATCGGCAACCGGGAAATTGAGTCCTTTGATTCCGGAGAGCGCGTTCACTGGCTTCGGAGCGACGGCGGCGCAAACTTCGCGGATTGCTTCGAGGGTGGGAAGGCCGGGGGCGTAGAGCACGTCGGCGCCGGCGGCGGCGAAAGCCTGAAGGCGGCGGATCGTATCGTCAAGGTCGTTGCGACCGTGAAGATAATTTTCGGCGCGCGCGGTGAGCGTGAAAGGAAACGGGAGAGCGCGGGCGGCTTCGACGGCGGCGGCGACGCGCTCGACGGCGTGCGCGTGATCATAAATGGGGCGGCTCTCGTTGCCGGTGGCGTCTTCGACGGAGCCGCCGACAATTCCTGTGGCGCCGGCGAGGCGGATCGTCTGCGCGACAAATCGCGGCACATGACCGAATGTATTTTCGAGATCGGCGCTGACCGGAAGATCGGTGGCTGCAGCGATCGCGGCGCTGTGCGCGAGGGCTTCTTCGCGTTTTACTTCGCCATCGCTACGACCGAGGGTGAAGGCGAAGCCGGCGCTTGTGGTGGCGAGAGCTTCGAAACCGAGACCGGCGAGCATGCGCGCGGAGCCCGTGTCCCAGGGATTCGGGATGATGAAGGCGCCGAGTCGCGTGGGGCCGAGCGAGCTGCTCGGTTGGCCGACTTGAGCCGTGAGGCCGTGAAGTGTGCGGAACTTGATTGCTTTATCGAGCTGACTGAGACTCATGCGGTTCTCTTTTCTGGGCGCGAGGTGCGCGGCTGTAGGGGGCGGTTTGCCGCCGATTAGAAATTTGTAAGTGATTGATTTGCGGCGTGATACGCGAAGATTTAATCGCGCAACCGTGTATTAGAATCTGCTGCGCCTGCGGCGGGCGCGAAAGCACACCTAGAGGCGCGCTTTGCGGGGCGGAGTTGGGGGACGGGCTGAGGAGTGCTCCGTTGCGGCTCGTTGCCCGACCCGGGCTGCTCGACCCGTCCGAATTTGCGATTCGATTCATAGCCATCATTAGGCTAGCACGATAAAGGAATGATGCAAATGGGTAGCTGGCGCAAGGATTTTTGCGCTTGAGGAACGGGAAGGCACGTTGCAGGCGAAGAGGCGTTTTGTATAGGACAACTTGTTCAGAAAATTAATGCGCGGGTGAGGCGGGTGGAGTAGGATGCGCGCATGGTGCGCAAAGTGTTGCGGCTTTGCGAGGAAGAGATGCGGCGCATGATCGGGGCAATTGTCGGGATGTGGGAACATGCGCGCGAGCTTGACGAGCAGGCGTTGCGCTCGTTGGGCATTGCTCCTCGCGAGCCTCGCCACTAGAACTGCCGGCCCGTGAGGTCCTGGCCTCATAGACTGGCGGGTGGGTGTCGGCGGTGGTTTTTCCTCAGTGATTGAGTTTACCTTCAAGGCCAAATCCGATTTCGTGGGGTTGCCAAGCATCGTGATACCGGTGTGTTTCTAATTGGGGCACAGGCAGGATTGCCTGTGCTACTGAAAAGCAAAGGCGTTTGACGGGCGGCGGCGTGGGTACCGGATCCGCCTCGAGCGCGGTTCACGCGTGGATGGACTCGGAGCGCTTCAGTCTAGGAAGTGCGTTGATGGCTTTGCCAGCTTTTTGCTCGGCGAGGCGCAGTTCGTAGAGGCTTTGCAAATTGAGCCAAAACTGGGCGCTGGTGCCGAAGAAGTGAGCGAGGCGGAGGGCCGTGTCGCCGGTGATCGAGCGAGTACCGTTCATGATTTGGGTGACGCGGTTCGTCGGGACGCGAATCCTTCGGGCGAGCTCGGCGGCGCTCATGTCGAGTGCATCCAGCTCTTCTGCGAGGTGTTCGCCCGGATGAATGGCAGTGACTGGCATAGCGGTCTCCTAGTTGTAGTCCACAATTTCAACGTTCGCGGGACCCGGCGCACGATCAGGCCACTCGAAGCAGAGTCGCCATTGATCGTTGATGCGGATACTGAACTGGCCTTTGCGGTCGCCACGCAGCGTTTCAAACCGGTTGCCGGGCAACGCCGCCAAGTCTCTGAGCGATGTGGCGGCTTCGAGACGGTCGAGCTTCAGTCTGGCGGATCGCCCAAATGCGGAAAACGCTCTGACGGGCTTCCCTGCGGCGAAATTTCTGGTCCGCTTGTCCCGGAAACTGACGATCACGTCCAATCCTAGCAGTCTTTATGCGTTACGTCAAACGTAACGCTTTAGGGCACAAAAGGCCCACCACGAAAAATTCGTGGTCGTGGCTGCCGGTGCATGCGGCCCACTTGCTTTCCTTCATTGTAGTGATCTCGCCAAAGATTGTGCGGCCGAGCAGTGCTAATCCGATGTCGTGGCGTGCCGAGCATTTGGATGCCCGGTGTGTTTTTACTTGGGGCACAGGCAGGAATGCCTGTGCTACTGAAACGCATGGCCGAAAAGGCCCACGACGAACAATGCGTCGTCGTGGCTACCGGGGGCTATGGTTGGATTTGGATTAGGCCTGGCTCGGGCTTTGGAGTTGGTGTGCCTGGGCGCCAGCGGGACGGATGGATTGACTTGGCGCGGAGTTTGTTGACGAAGAGGCCTGTGTTGATTGAGCCGGAGACGAAGTGGCCAACTTTGAATGGGCCTACTACCTTCTCGGTTTTGATCCAGTGGAGGGCGCTACTGATGGTGCAGCCGCACTGGGAGCAGTCCGGCGTGCCGCCGAAGACGCAGGGTTCGACGCGGCTTTTGAGGTCGGCGGAATAATTGGCGGACATTTTTGCAAACAGGCAATCGTCGGGATTTTCGGGCGGGCGTAGGAGGGCTTTGCCCATACCTTTTGTGAACAGGAATTTGGGAAACTTCTTGTACATGATGGGCAGTTCGCGCGCGAGGATTTCGCGGTGCTCCGGCAAGAGCTTCTCCGCGCTCTCTTCACCGATCTGCGGGGTGTAGACGCTGACCCAGACGCGATTCACTTCGGGGCGGGCGCTCCAGAACGCGACATATTCTTCGAGATAGCCGGGGCGCTCGAACATCGGACGCGTGATTACCCAGTGAACGTTGATTTCGCGGCCTTCGATATTTTTCAGGATGCGTTCGTAGGTGGCGGGCTGACGGCGGACGTCGTGGTGTTCGGGTAGGCCGTCAATCGAGACGGCGACGCGGACGCGCGGGAGCTTCATCCACTCGACGGGGATGGGGATCACAGCGCTCGTGACTACCAGGGTGAAAATATTCATGCCGCTGAGAATCGGGAGAATGCGACCGAGTTCCTTATGACGGACGAGAGGTTCGCCGCCGACAAGCGAAACGTGAATCGGCTTGTGTTTGCGGACGAGATCGACGACACCGTTGACGAGAGCGTCGCCACGGAGATCGTTGAGCTGTCGAAGAGTAGTTTCGCCGCCGAGATGCGAATCGCCATAGGCATAACAGCCGGGACAGGTGAGCGGACATTCGCGAGTGATTTCAATGGAGAGCATGGGGACTTTGCCGGTGAGGATATTGCCCCAGGCGGACAGGATTTCGCGCTTGGTTATGCTCGGGTTAGGCATACCCCATTATGACGCAGAATCGGGTGGAAGGATTCTTCAGTTTGTCTTCGTTGACAGGGGCTGGCACGCGGAGTAGTTTGCGGCTGCAGCGAAGGAGGGATGATGAAAGCGATCTGGGCGGGAGTGGCGGTGCTGAGCGTGGCGCTGGCGGCGAGGGGGCAAGCGCCGGCGGCGAATCCGGTGGCGGCGAAGGACGAGCCGCATCATCATTTGGTGCTCGAAAATGCGTACGTGCGTGTGCTGCACTTCGAGCTTGCCGGGCACGAGGCGACTCTTTCACACGCGCACGATTTGCCGTACGTATCGGTGGCCCTGGGACCGGGAGATTTCATAAACGCGGTGACCGGCAAACCCGAAGCGCATGCAGCGTTGAAAGATGCTCAGGTGGGCTATTCAAAAGGCGGATTTTCGCACATCGTCCGGACTGACGCCGGCCCGCCGTTCCAGAATTTCACGGTGGAGCTGCTCAAGCCGCAGGGCGCGGTGCGCAACCTGTGCGTGAAAGTGGTGGCGGATGCGCCCGATGAGGGATGCAATCAGGCCGCGTCTACCGACGCGAACGTGATGGTCTTCGAGACGGACGAGATGCTCGTGCAGTCCGGATCGCTCGCCGCGACGCAGAAGCGGACAGAGGGAGCGGAGAAATCGCCGAGGCTCTATCTCGTGCTCGATAAGTCGGAGCTGACGATTACGATTCCCGGGCTAGGCGACAAAACGCTGCATACGGGCGATGCCTTTTGGCTTCCGGCAGGAGCAGCGCCGTCGCTGGCGAATGCGGGGGCGGAGGTTTCGCGGTTTCTCGTGCTCACGTTTAAGTAGCCTGAGCGGCATGGTGAATCGAACGCGGCGTCCGTTACGATGAGACGACGTTAAACGACGGCAATTTGCTTACGGAGATCGGGCGCGAAAAGACTTTTTGGGACCATCGCGTGAACCCCACGCACGATGTCCACGACTTGAGTTACGCGAAAGCTGACCGCGATACTGCACAGAGCGTAAGCGTCGAGCTTTGAGAGGCTGGTGCGAGCGGCAAGGAAATTAATGGCGTTGCGCGCCGCCAGGGTCATAGCCGCGTTCAGATCTTTGTCCAATCCGAGGATGATCCAGTGCGTGGGAGTTTCGGCGATGGGCCAAGCGAAATTCTTCTGTTTGTGGAGAATTACGTGGATGCGCAATTCCTGCATGCGCGTCTCGAGAGCGCTGAGATTGATTTCGCCATCGCCCTGCGCGGCATGGGAGTCACCTGTAAAAATCAGGGCGCCCGGTTTCCAGACCGGAATGAACATCGTGGAGCCTTCGGCCATTTCGCTCAGGTCCGTGTTGCCGGCGTGGGGGCCCGGCGGGACGGAAGTGGTGACACCGGGACTTAGAGGAGGAAAGTAGCCGTCGGGCGGGGCTACGCCGAGAGTGCCCTGGAACGGCTTGAGGGGAACGTGAATGTCCTTGGCAAACTCCCCCGTCATTTTCGGAAGATCGAGATCGAGATACTTCACCTGGCCTTCGGGGAAATCCTGCGGAAGCAAACCGGTTCCGAGGGAGCCGGGATTATTGAAAACCGCGCCCCAGTTGAAGGGAAGAATCCGTTTGTAGCGGACTTCGAGGACATCGCCGGGTTCCGCATTGTTGACATAGACGGGACCGATGATCGAGTGCGGACCTCTTCCGGGATTGCTGACGCGGAGCTTCGCCAATGTTTCAACGGGGACTCCGGGCTGCATCTTGTTTAGGAAATGGGACCACGTGTTGGGAAAGCTGATGGAGTCGCCGGAATCGATCTTGAGGATGGGCGGGAGGGTGGTGTCAAAGACTCCCAAGCGGACGGTTTGATCGTTGGACTCGACGATGTGGACGTGGCCTTCTTCTTCTTTTTTCTGCGTGGCGGCAGAGATGCCGGAATTGGAGGCATTCGCTTCTGTCGAATCTGCCGCGTATGCAAGCTTCGTGAACCACGGTCCGATGGCTGCGAGCGCGCCCATGAAACTGCTTGCGCGGAGCAGTTTGCGGCGCGAACGGCCGCGTGCAGTGAGACAGCCATCGAACTGCGACTGGTTGATCTCGTCCATGTGGAGAAGACGATCGGCGGCGCGATTCGTGAAGGCGGAATCTTTGATGTCTTCGCGGAATACGCCTGTGCCTTTTTCGTCGCCGCATCCGAAGAGATTGCCGCAGGAGTGATGGTGTGGTTGAGGCTGACTTTCTGTGCCTTGTTCGTTGTCGTGGGTCATTGTCTTCTCCTGAATGAAATCGTAAAAAGAGAAGTTCGCTTTGGGCCGCAAGAGGCGGCTTGGAAATCCCGCGGATTATACCCGTAATTGCAGATGCGGTGGTGGGTCTGAGCGGAGGGGAGTCGGAAAACAACCTTTTGAGTTGCAATAAAGATTCTATTTGTCGCCAGCGCGTTCGGCAGCGTGTGCCGCGCCTTGCAATGCGCCGCGGCGGCCGGGCGCATTTGCGAGAGCCGTCTGAAATTCTGTGGCAGCCAGCTCCGGCTGATTCTGTTCCAGGAGCAAATAGCCAAGCTGTTCGCGGGCGGGAAGAATCGGCCCAGGGGTAACGGGAAGCTTTTCGATGCCGTCCTCCTGATCTGCTGCCTCACGGAGCAAGTTCACGGCTTCCTGGTGGTTGCCGCTGGCTTCGGCGGACCACGCCATGACTTCGCGGAGCAAAATGTGGACCTGAGTTGCCCAATAATCGTTGTTCGATTGGATGGTCGATTGATTGTTTGAGTGGTTGCCAGAGGCACGAATCTGGGTTTCGATCTGCCGCAGCCGATCCGCTTCTGTTTGAGCGTCTGTGACGTGTCCGGTCCGGCTTAGACCCATCCCCCTGGCCCAGATTGCAATCGCTGCCACATGGGGCGGGACTCCGCGCGGAGAAGCGATTTTTGCAGCGCTTGCCCAATCGCCCCTTTCAACGGCGAGGCGAATGGGCATGACCGTGTATGCATATCCAATCTTGAAATCAGCTGCGTCCAGGCCGGACATGCCTTGCAGGTGCTGAACCACATGGTCCGCTTCCGAATCGCGGCCGCTTTGCAGGTAGGCGTAGACGAGGTAATCCATGGCGTGAAGCTCTTCTCCCGTGTCGCCCTGCTGTTGCGCCGCGTTCATCGCCGCTAAGTTGGAAGCGATGGAGTCGTCCCACAGGCCGAGCCGGGTGAATATATGTGAGGGCATGTGCAATGCGTGCGGGGCTGAGGGCGTAATCTGGGCATACGCCCTTGCCGCCTGGAGGCCGTTTGGCGCCATTTCTGCATTGTCATAAGCGTGGATCAGGTAGTGAGGGATGCCCGGATGCTGAGGATGGGAGCGATAGAGGGGTTGGAGCAGGGCGGCCGCTTGCTTCTGCTTCGAATGCGTTTTGTCGGTGGGAGACGAGTTGGCCAGGAGCGCGAGCGCGTAAAACACCTTTGCTTCCACGTCCGCACTGTTTTGTGAAACGAGAGCGCTCATCGCACGCTCATAGTTCAAGGCGCGCGTCGCATATGGAACGGAGTTAGCATTCTGATATAGCGCGGCCAGAGCTTTTATGAAGCTGCGTTCACGCTCGGAGCTCGTACCGAGCTGCTGGGCGCGCTGGATTTCCTTTTGCGCGGTCGAAACTGTTTCAGGCAGGATGGGCGGATCCCAAAGCTGGCGAAAATACGTCATGGCGATTCCCCAATGCGCTATGGCGCAGCGTTCGTCTTGCGCTGCTATGGCCTGAAATGTGTTGCGAGCGTCTGCATAGGCAAAGGAGTGAAGGAGGGCGACGGCTCGGTCGAACTGTTGCTGAACTTCAGGACGACATGAGACGGGAAAGGCGACGACTCCAAGTTTTTCGGGCGCAGCGTGGTTGTGGGCCTCTTGTGCTGCTGAAGACGCGGGAAGAACGAGCAGAAGCGCGAGCAAGAGCCGCGGTGAATGCAACAAGGTTTCTCCCGAGGATGATTGGCAATATTGCGACGAATATTACTCTGAGGCGGAGGAAAATGCCTATGGCTTCGATCATGCCAAGTTGACGAGGCGCGAAAAAACCATGACTACAATCTTGGCGGGCACGCGGGAAGCACGAAGGAACTCCTGGCGAAGGGGAGAGAAAGAGCTAGAGCTTTCCGCCGAAGCCGCCAACTCACACCGGTAATGGTCTCCGAACAAGGGCACGGACAGCTTTTGCCCACGATTGTCCGTTTCACTCTTTTATTGGGCAGTTCAGTGCGAACTCGATTGCCCCTTCGAATTGTCGATTGGAATCACCCTCGGCAAATTTCCAACTACGTATTGCGTTTTCCACCGACTCCCGGAGGAATCGAGCTCCGTACACAAATACATGAAGCGTATAGCCCTTGGCGTCTACTTCTACGGTGAAGGTAATCTCGCCTTGAATGTGCGCAAGTCTCGCGATAGCAGGGTAATTTGGCAGGGGAAACGAAATCGGTGTTGATGGCGAGACGCGTGTCAGACGGACGGTCGGAATCGGGTCAGACAGTTGCGAGCCACGATATAAATCGGACAGTTTGTCTGGAGCCTCCTGAAAAAGGCTGTCGTACTTGCCGGCGGCGATGTCTTGAAGCTCAGGTGCGTCCTTGTTGGTAAGGGACGTGGGGTCGCTCTCGGACGTTTGAAACATCGGCTTGTCCATGACACCGGGCCCAACCGATGCGTCCAGCTGCGCCAGGAGCCCCTGGGTCCAAGAGGTGTGCTCGGGCGTGTCCGAGCGAGGATCAAACATGTCCCTATCGAGGACTTTGGAGCGAATCGTGCGTGTTTGCTCTCCGCATTCGACCTGCATCGTCACAAATGCACCGCTGAACGTGAGACATTTCTTGCAACGTTTGAATTCACGTTTGAGGTCTTTTTCCGGGATCGCGCATGGATTGGTCTTTCCAAGCAGTACTCCGGGATTTGTAGCGATGGTTCCCGACTGGACTTCCAGGCGCGGATTACGGCACGCATCTATTTTGGGCGTTAGCGAAATCCGTTCTACGGAAGCACGGGTCGAATTCGAGCGGACAAAGAACAGCTCGTAGTAGTCGTTCGGAGGACCAAAGTCAAAAAACGTGTGGCGGGCAATGACGAAATGATCCGGTGGACTTGCTAACGGGCGGTGATCTGAATGCGCTGAGGCACAGGAGAGAAACGCGACGGCAACCGCTATGACAATGTTGCGTATTGTGCTGATGGTACTATGGACGCGAAATGCAGGAGTGGAATTTCCGCTGCGCACAGCGCACCGGGATTCTGAATCGCCTTCCAACTTAAATCGAGAACTCAAACCAACCAACCGGCTGCCCGAGGCCTTCCTTGACCGATGTGCGGGGGTCGTCTAAACTCATTGTT
Organism: uncultured Acidobacteriota bacterium; assembly: GCA_963772535.1. GTDB lineage: Bacteria > Acidobacteriota > Terriglobia > Acidiferrales > UBA7541 > Palsa-295. The sequence goes on along the minus strand of CAVYXN010000017.1, from coordinate 107,457 downwards.
TCGCTTGGGTGCTGGGTTTAGCGCTGAGCGCGAGTTGGTAGCAGAGCAGCGCCCCACATTGGTAAGAATAAAAGCCGAGGCCCACGACGAAAAATGCGTCGTCGTGGCTACCTAAGGGACCGCGCGATTCGTTCTAGTGAGAGAACGGAATTTGCTGGGCGAAACTTGCCGGGCGCGCGGGACGTAGTACATACAGAGATTGAGCGAAAAGCAGAGGAGAGGGATCGTTGCCGAAACGCACTTTTCAGCCGCATGTGCGGCGCCGCCATAAGAAGCATGGATTTCGCGCACGAATGAAGAGCCAGGGTGGACGGAAGGTACTTGCGACACGCCGCAAGAAGGGGCGCCACAGTCTTACACGCGTCTGACACACCGCGGCATGATTTTCCCCGCAGCGCTCGCCTGGTGCGCCGGTCGGAGTATGACGCGGTGTATCGCGAAGGCCGCCGCCGGACGAGCCGAGAATTTGCCGTTTTTCTTCGCGCCAATGGCCTCGATGAAAGCCGGTTCGGATGGAGCATCAAGAAAGCGCTGGGGAGCGCGGTAAAACGCAACCGCATCCGCCGGCGAATCCGCGAAATCGTACGACTGCACCGACAGGAGATTTCTCCAGGATGGGACATAGTGATTCATCCGCGCACGTCAGTGGCTACGGCGGAGTTTGCGGCGGTGACGAGCGAATTGCTGAAACTATTGCCGAAGCGCGGCACGACGGACAAGGCGAGTCCCGTTTCAAGCCGCGAATAGGGGAATACGTGCGTTCAGTTGGGAAATGGATTTTGCTGCTGCTTGTCCGCATTTATCAGGTTTTTCTTTCGCCGTTTTTTGGGGGCGCCTGCAAGTTTTATCCCTCGTGTTCTAAATATGGATATGAAGCGATTGCGAAGCATGGGGCTTGGCGCGGAAGTGTTCTGGCGGTGAAGCGATTGTCGCGCTGCCGGCCGTTCACAAAGGGCGGCTTTGATCCGGTACCGGATGTTGAGGGCGACATTGAGCGAGAGGATCTTCAGGGGCTAAAGCCCTATCGCACGTTGATCGTAAATGTCGCGGCTGAAGCCGCGACCTACAAAGAGCAGGAGGGGCGCTTGATGGAAGCCACAGAAGGCAAGCCCTTCGCAAACGGCGCTCAGGGTAAACAGGAGTTCGCGCAGTGACGGAAATGAATGATCAGATTCGCGCGGTCGTTTTTATTCTGCTCGCGCTTCTGATTCTTTTTACGTGGGGACATTTTTTCAAGCCGCCTGCTTCAGCTCCCGCGCCAACAGGATCGGCGATTTCACAAGGTGGTACGAGCCCCGCTCCGTCGGGACAACCTGCGGCGACCATCCTTCGAGATTCCGCGGCGGCTGCCGAGAAAAAGCCTGCGTCGGCCGCTGCGATTCAAGCGGCGGAAGAAAAAACCATTGTGGTGGAAAGTCCGCTTTACCGCGTGGAGTTTTCAAATCGCGGCGGCGTGGTGCGGAGTTGGAAGCTCAAGAAATATTTGACGGATCAGAAGCCGCCGCGGCCGCTTGATCTTGTGAATGCGGACGCGTCGAAGCAACTGGGCTGGCCTTTCTCGCTGGTTCTTTCGGACAAACAACTGGAAGCGCAAGTGAATGCAGCGCTGTATGAGGTGACGCCGCCTGTGACGGGAGCGAGCGCGGATTTGCAGGCGCCGATCGAGCTGACGTTCCACTGGAGCGACGGCCACGTGGACGTGCTGAAAAAGCTTTCGTTCACGCCGGATTATGAGTTGACGGTGGAGTGCGCGGTGACAGTGGATGGCAAACCCGTTTCCGTGGCGATCGCGTGGCGTGGCGGCTTCGGCGACAAAGAGGTTTACAACGCGGCGCAGCTGGTGAACGTTTTCTACAAGCAGAACAACAAGCTGAATCTACTGCAGTACAAGAAGCTTGGCGTGTCGGGGAACCAGTCAGAGGCCGCAGTGCAAAGCGGGCCGCTGGAATATCTGGGCATTGAGGATCAGTTCTTCACCGCCGCTTTCCTTCCGGATGGAACCAACCTTTCGCTGTGGCACTGGATGCAAACGCACGACGTGCAGGCCGACGGAAAAACTGTGGCCGAGCCCGAAGCGGAAATGGCGGCGGGAACGACGGAACCGGCGCCGTTGAAGGCGCGCGTGTTCGTGGGACCGAAGGATTTGACGCTGCTGAGCAAACTGCAGCCGCCGCTCGAGGAGCTGGTGCAGTTTGGATGGACCGGAATCATCGCCAAGCCGATTTTCGAGATTCTGAAATGGATTTACCGATTTGTTCCGAACTACGGATGGGCGATCGTGATTTTGACGCTCATCATTAACATGGCGATATTTCCGTTGAAGATGAAGAGCTGGCGCTCGATGCAGAAAATGCAGAAGGTGGCGCCGGAAGTCCGCCAGATTCAGGATCGCTACAAGAAATATTCGATGAGCGACCCGCGCAAGAAAAAGATGAACGAAGAAGTGATGGCGGTGTATTCACGCGAGGGCATCAATCCGATGGGAAGCTGCATTCCGATGCTTTTCCAGATGCCGATCTGGTGGGCGCTGTGGCGAGTGCTGAATGGCGCGATTGAATTGCGGCACGCGCCGTGGATCGGCTGGATTCACGATCTTTCCGCGAAGGATCCCTATTACATTCTGCCGATTGCGATGACGATCACGATGTATCTGACGACGAAGATGACGCCGCAGACGACGACCGATCCTTCGCAGCAGAAAATGATGCAGTACATGCCGCTTTTTATGGGCGTGATTTTCTTCCGGTTGTCGAGCGGGCTGAATCTGTATATGTTTACGAGCAACCTTGTCGGCATGGGGCAGCAGTATTATCTGAATCGCACGGAGCCGCTGCCGTCGAGAAGCAAATTCAAGAAGAAAAACGAATGAACGAAGGGCGAGGGCGCAGTCCGGCCGGGAAACGGCCTCCGATGAAAGAGAAGCCGCGCGAGGAAGCGCATTTTGACCGGGCGCGCGCGGTGGAAGAGATGAAGCGTTATCTGGATGTGTGCGTGCGCGGGATGGGGCTGGAACTCGAGTACGAGATTTCTTCGGGTGGCGCGGGCGCGGAAAGCGACGGCGGGGCGCAGGCTGGAGACGTGGTGGTGGCGTTTCGCGGCGCGGATGAAGCGTTGCTGCTTGAACACAACGCCGAGTTGCTGCTCGCGCTTGAGCATGTGGGGCATCGCTGGCTGCGGCTCGACCCGCGACTGCACGATCACGTGCGCTTCGATTGCGGGGATTATCGGACGACGCGGCTCGACGAATTAAAATTGTCGGCGCGGGTGGCGGCGCAGCGCGTGCGCGAGACGGGGCAGCCCTTCCGATTCAATCCGATGTCTTCGCGCGATCGGCGGTTGATTCATCTGGAATTGAATGGCGCAGCTGGAGTGCGGACGATGAGCGAAGGCTCCGGGGATCATCGCCAGCTTGTGATTTATCCTGCGAATAACACGAACAAAAGGTAGCTCGCAATCTGCCACTTGTGAGTCGTAATGCGCTCGCCGAATTACGCCTGCCTGATACTTTCGATGACGCCACACGAAGAGAGATTCCTCGACTCCGGCCGGCTCGTCCCGCAAGAGCGGGACGAAAAAGCAGAAGAGTCGGCCTCCGCTCGGAATGACAAATTTCCAGTGGCGCGCGAACATCAGACTTCGAGGGTGTAGCCCCTTTTCCCTACGTTGAGGGCTTTCGTCGCGCCCAGCCGGTCGCCTCGGCCGGCGCATTCGTGGATGTGGCCGCAGAAAAGGTAGAGCGGCTGGACGCGATCCACCCATTCGCGGAGCGTGGGGCTGCCTGCGTGTTTTCCGGCGGCAAATTCGTCGAGGCGCGTTCCTTGCGGAGGAAAGTGAACGACGAGGTAGAGCGGCTTCAGGTGATCGAATGCCGCTAGGGCTTTCGCGATTTCGTCTTCTGTATATTCTCCCGGGGTGTTGAAGGGCGTGATGTTGCTGTAGCCGAGGCCGGCCCATTGCGTAGTGCCGCGTTCGGATTTTAGCGCGCGGACCTGACGATGAAAGTCGAAGAAACCGAAGCGCTGGCAAAAGGCGCGCGTGTCGTCGTGGCTTTCGTGATTTCCAGGCAGGACCCACACTTTTTCGCCGAGCGGTTTCATGATCTCGCCGCAGCGGTCGAGACCTTTACCGAATGTAGAGAGATCTCCTGCGGCGATGTAGACGTCCGCAGGCTGTGCGATCAGCTTTTCGAGCGCGCCGGTATCGCCGTGGATATCGCTGAAGATCGAAACCTTCACGGCGCGACCGCGTGATGGGGAATGCGCGTCAAATTTTCCATGAACATTCCGTTCTGTTCCCAGCCTTCTTCCACCACTTTACCACCGGAATCAAATACGACGACGTAGGTGAAAGGCTGCGGCCTACGGCGCTTGGGATTCACGAAGCGATTTTCGCCGAACTCGACGATGTGCAGGCCTTCTTCCGTGGAGCTGCGAATCACTGGAAAGCGCGCGAAGCCCCAGTACGTTTTTACTTCAGGAAGTTGCAACGCCTCATTCATGTATTGGTCGGGCGGCGAATCGGCGGTGAATGTGAATGGTTGGGGATGAAGATGGCGGAGATCGAAACGCGATTGGTAGACGCCGTTGGTCGAGCGAATCACGCCCCCCCAGCTGAGCCATGAGGGCGGAAGAGGGAGCGCGCCCATACGCTTGACTTCGATGTGATTTTCGGCTGCGAAGGATTTCACCTGCGCCATCACAAGATGATGGGCAGTCCAGCAGAGAGCAATGTAAACAAACACCGCGTAGATTCCGCCGCGGCACCACGCTGAACGCTTCAGGCGAAAGCCCCAATCGCCAAGCGCAGGCAGAAAGAACAACGCGCCGATAATCAGTATCGCGAGGACAAGGACCCAAACGTGGAAGGGGTAACCCACTCCGCTTGCCAGAACCCAACTGGCGATAGCGGCCAGCGTGAAAAGTATCCACATCTTCACGGCGCGCACGCGGCTTTCGGCGCGGTCGTTATAAATCCAGGCAATGATTTGCGGCAAGAGCACGATTGACGTCAACACGAGGTCGATGATGAAGAGTAGATCCCAGGCCACGCGTTGTTGCGAGATGGGCGTGAGCATGCGTGTGCCGAACGACGTCATACCGTCGAGAAGAATGTGGCTGGCGATGCCGACGCCGTAAATTAACGTGAGTGCGCCGAAGGAAGGCGCTTCGATTTTCAAGCGGCGCGCGGCCCAGCGCGTGAGCCAAGCGAGAATTGCCGCGAAAAATGGAAGGCCGACGAAGGAATGCGTGATGCCGCGATGATATTTGATGATTGCGAGCGGGTCGCGGGAGATTGCGTCGGCGACCGTGTCGATATCCGGGAAAACGGCGCCGAGCGTTGCGGCAAAAATGGCGACGCGGCCATTACGGTCGGAGAAATAACCCTTACCAAGAAGCGCGCCGGTGATGCCGTGGGTTACCGGATCCATTTACGGGTGGAAGAGGAGAAATTGTACACGATTGGGCGAAGGCTCAAAAAATCTCGATGAGCGGGTGGCACTTGGGAACTACTTCGCCGATGATTCGAGCGGGAATCCGCCACCGTTCCATCGCTGCGCGCGCGGAGTTTGCAGCGCCGGGCGCTAGCGCGACGAGCAGGCCGCCGGACGTCTGCGGATCGAAGAGCAACGCGCGGAATTCATCGGTGACGCTGGGCGCGAACTCGACGCAGCTTTCCACAAATTCGCGATTGTTTCTCATGCCGCCGGAGAAAAAACCGGCGCGAGCTGCTTCGATCGCACCCGGCAGGTACTCGATGCGTTCATGGTCGATTTTCAGGGACACGCCGCTGCCGATGGCCATTTCGCGCGCGTGGCCGAGGACGCCAAAGCCGGTGACGTCGGTTACGGCGTGAATAGGCTTTTCGGATTTTGGCGCGTCGTCGATTTCATGTAATGCCTCGGCGGCTTCGCGATTCAGACGGGTCATCGATGCTGTGGACGCTGCGATCCAAGACGGCTCCGCTTTGCCTTGTTTCAGAGCTGTGGAGATAACTCCCGTCCCGATGGCCTTGGTGAAGAGGAGGATGTCACCGGGCTTTGCGCCGACGTTCTTCCAGATGTGATGGGGATTAATCACACCCGTGACGGCATAGCCGAACTTCAATTCGTCGTCGCGAATCGAATGGCCGCCGACGACCGTGCAGTTAGCCTCCATCATTTTCGAAAGGCCGCCGCGCAGAATCTCCTCGAGAATTTCGGGTGGGCTGGCGATGGGAAACGCGACGATCGTCAGCGCCGAGATTGGCCGGCCGCCCATGGCGTAGATATCGCTAAGAGCATTTGCGGCGGTTACCTGGCCGAACAGAGCCGGGTCGTCAACGATGGGCGTGAAAAAATCTACGGTTTGAACGATGGCGAGATCATCCGTGAGGCGGTATACGGCCGCGTCGTCACTGGTTTCAAAGCCGACGATTACATTTGGATCGGTTTGCGGGGGAAGGCGCTTAAGCACGGCATCGAGGATGGTGGGGCTGAGTTTGGCCGCGCAGCCAGCGGCTTTCGCTGTGGTGGTCAATCGAACTGCTTCCGTCAAGTCTGCCTCCGGAATTCGCACTTTGATTATAGCGCCTGGTGCGCGACGGTGCTGAACCTTCAGTTTAGATCTAGGCGGCGCGCTCTGCCTGTACTTAGGCTTGTGCTGCTGCAGAACGTATGGGGATGGTGATGGTTTTTGGCGATTCGGTCTTGGCTTGAGTCGCTGCGAGCATGTGGCAGCGTCCGTCGAAAACGGCTCCGGGTTCGATGATCAGGCAGGGCGTGTGGATGTCAGCTATAACAATCGCGCCGGTTTGGATTTCGACTTTCCCCTTAGCATTGATGATTCCATCGAAGCGGCCGCCGATGGTGACAGCATTCCCGTCTATTGTGCCCTCCATTGACGAGTGCTCGCCGAGGATGAGGGTTCCGGCGGATATCAGTGTCCCCTTGATGGCAGCGTCAAGGCGAAATGTTCCAGGCACCTCCAGCTTGCCCTCGAAGCGAACACCTTTTTCAAGGAAGCCAGTCCATTCGCCGGAGTCTTGAGATTTCCTGTCAAACCAAGAAAGAGCCACGCGCGTATCCTATAAATGTAGTGTGTTAGTTCGCGATGAACTGATCATACAGGCGGACCAAATCACTATCGTTATAGTATTCAAAGATCAGCTTCCCGGGGTGACCTGCCACGCTCGGAGAAATGGAAACTTTTGTGCCGTAGAGACGCTGCAACTCGTCAACGGCTGCCTTGATGTTTGCATCCTGCTGGACGGGGGCGCGCTCGGTTTTGGGTTTTGCAAGGCGTCCAGCCAGGCGTTCTACCTGGCGAACCGTCATTCCGCCGCGGGCGATCCGGCGCGAGAGTTCGAGGCGCTCCTGGGTATCAGCGATGGCGAGTAGAGCGCGGCCGTGGCCTGCGGTGAGAAGTCCTTCTTCCAAGAGGTTCTGTATAGGCTGATCGAGTTTCAGTAAGCGGACCGAATTTGCGATGGTGGCGCGATCTTTGCCGGTGCGCTCGGCGACTTTCTCTTGCGTGAGATTGAATTCTTCTGTGAGGCGCTGGAATGCGCGGGCCTGCTCGATCGGATTGAGATCTTCGCGCTGAAGGTTCTCAACGAGCGTCATCTCCAGCGCCATTTCTTCGGGCACGTCGCGCACAACCACGGGAACACGCTGGATCGCGGCACGTTGTGCGGCTCGCCATCGGCGCTCGCCCGCGATCAACTGGTAGCGATTGTTGATTCGACGAACGACGAGCGGCTGGACGATACCGCTCGAAATGATCGAGCGGGCCAGCTCTTCGAGAGCTTCTTCTCGGAAGCGCGTTCGCGGCTGGTAGGGGCTCGGGTCGATCAGGTCGATGTCGACGTGAAAGAGCCCGTCACTCTGCGGGCTCGCCGGGGTCGCTGTCACTCCCGGTGTGTTCACCGGCGCTTGTGTCGTCGGTGGGTACGACAGGGCCGGAGCTGTCGCCGCTGCTGCTCCCGATCCCGCTGGTACTGATGCCGGCGCCTGCTGCGGCTGCTGCGGTTGCGGTTGTGGCGGCTCCGGTTCCCGAATTAATGCGCCCAGTCCCCTGCCCAGAGCGTTTCTCGGCATTCGCGATAACCTCCTTAGCTAATTGAATGTAGCTCTCTGCACCTTTACTATGTATGTCGTAGAATATGACGGGCTTTCCATGGCTAGGAGCTTCTGCGAGGCGAACATTCCTTGGAATGACGGACTCGAAGACCTGAGAGCCGAAGAAGCTCCTCAAGTCTGCAGCCACCTGCTTCGAGAGCGTGGTCCGGTCGTCGTACATGGTGAGCAAGATACCTTCGATCGCGAGCGTCGGGTTGATGGTCCGACGGAGGCGCATAAGAGTGTCCAGGAGTTCGGAGACACCCTCGAGAGCCAGGTATTCGCACTGTATGGGAACCAGGACGGAATCAGCAGCGGCCAGAGCGTTGAGAGTGAGAAGATCTAGCGCCGGGGGAGAATCGATGAGGATGAATTCATATTTGTCGTGAACTTGCTTCAGGACCGATTTTAGCCGAAATTCACGCTCAACTGCGGATACCAGTTCTACAGCCGCACCTGCGAGATTCTTGTCCGATGGGACGATATCAAGGGATTCCACCTGTGTGTGAAGGATGATGCGCTCGAGAGGCTCGTTGAGAATAAGAGGCTGATAGAGCGTGCGCCTCGCCGGATCCTTTGGGAATCCTAGTGCACTGGTCGTATTGCCTTGGGGATCGCAGTCAATGACTAGAGTTCGCTTTTCGGCGACGGCTAATGAGGCTCCCAGATTGACGGCTGTAGTGGTCTTTCCTACACCGCCTTTCTGATTCGAGACCGCGATTATGCGCGCCAAACTGGGCTCCAGGAATGTTGTTGAAGATGGAATTTACAGAAAGTCGTTTTCGGATGCAATATGTTTAACGTGAAACAAATGCGAAAGTGGCGATGAATGCGCAATTGTTCCACGTGGAACAGAGATTTAGACCGCTTTTCACTTTTTGGGTGCGCCGGCCAGGACAAATCGGCGTTCGGTACGCGGAATTCGCTCCGGAGAACTCCATTCAAAACGTGTGTCGCTGAGGATCTGCTTCGCATCCTCGTCTCCTACCCAAAGAATCAATTTTCCTCCATGGGTAATTCTAGCCTGAGCCCATCCGATCAGCTCATCGAATTGGCCCACAGCACGGGCTGTAACGCTCTCGAATCGTTCTTCAGGGGCCTGAAGGTCAGATGTTCTGCAACGAAATGCGGTGACATTGTTCAAGCCGAGCTGGCGAATGACCTCGTTGAGGAATGCAAACTTCTTTGCATTTGGCTCAATCAGCGTGACATCAAGAGAGGGGCGTGCCATCGCGAGGGGAATACCAGGAAAGCCGGCGCCGGATCCAACGTCGGCGAGCCGACTTTTTTCCACAGGGAGCATCCTTAAGGCGAATAGACTTTCGCCGAAATGGAAGGCTAGGATCTCATCCACCTTGGTTACGGTGGTCAGCGAGACGGTCTTATTCCACCTCAGCAGCAATTCGATGTAGGTCTTTATGCCGGTCGTCAGATCGGGGCCTGGCAGAGCGCTATAGGGTTTCAGAGCTTCGTTGATCTCGGTGTTGGTTAGGGAGAACATCAATGAGCCGTCGTGGTCTGCTAAGACGTCGCCTCTTCTTCTTGCAGATTTGGGCGTTGCTTCAACGCTTCGCGAATGTAGCGGGGCGCTAACAGGCCAATTGAGAGGTCCGCTACAAAATGAGCGGCGATCGTCGGCACCAGGCTGCCGGTCCAAGCGCGAATTCCTGAAAAAAGCAATCCGACGACGAACGTCGAAACCAAGCCTCGTTTTCCTTGGTACAGGTGCGCAAATGAAAAGAGCAAAGCTGATCCGAGGATACCAACGAGCAAGGTGCGGGACCAATCTTGAAAGACATACTGGGCAAAGCCGCGGTATACGAATTCTTCGCAGGCCGCTACTGTTGTGACCAGCGCCGAGAAGGCTAGGCGTTCAATGCCGTCTCGGGGAAATACCTTGAGGGCCAGCTGAACCGTTTCGGAGCGAAATGCGCTTGAATCGGATTTGATTCTGCGAACACTGGCTATCTGATTCAACAAGAGCAGTGAGCTTAATACTACAGCAGTAGTAATAAGGAGATGGCCGTGGCCAAGACAGATTCCGAGCTGCGTGGGTGTAATACCATGGCGAATCGTTCGCCAAAGTATCAAAGCAGCGGCCAGCCATTGGAAGGCAATCGTCGATGCGTAAATCGAGAGGCGATCTAGTTTCGTCGTATCAGGAAGCGCGAGTAAGGCGCGGACGCGCCGCCGCCCCATCACGGGGACCACGAAGGCGAGGACGGCAAGAATGAAGGCAAAATCCCAATGCAATGTTAAACCACCTGGGTCTGCGCAGCCCCAGTCCAGTCCCGTTGCAGTATTGATCGCTCACCGAGGCTGCCAGCGCATGATTGTACATCGCCGCAAATCGAAGACGCTGCGCAGTTGAAAATTCTTTGCGTCAGGCTGCAAATCGATGGGGACTGTATTGCGAGTGCGTGTTGACAGTGATGGAGCGAACGCCGTATGGTTCTGGTTCGGAAATTTGTGATCGTTTTATGAAGAGCTGAATGAAGATTCTTGTCATCGGTGGTGGCGGACGCGAGCATGCGCTGGTGTGGAAGCTCGCGCAATCGCCGAGCGTGGAAAAAGTCTGGTGTGCGCCGGGCAACGGCGGGATCGCCAGCGATGCGGAATGCTTTCCACTTGATTTAAGCGACGTGCGAGCTGCGTCCGACCTTGCGGTGAAGCTCGGCGCCGATTTGACTATTGTTGGTCCTGAGATTCCGTTGGTTCGCGGCATCGCCGACGAATTTGCCGCGCGTGGGCTCATGCTGCTTGGGCCCTCAAAGGCAGCTGCCCAGCTCGAAGGCAGTAAGATTTTTGCGAAGAAGTTTATGGAGCGGCACGGCATTCCTACCGCCGCAGTGTACGGAATTTACGAACAGGCCGTAGATGTCTACACTGACCTCTGTTCCGTTGATTGGCCGCTGGTGATTAAAGCGGATGGATTGGCCGCGGGGAAAGGCGTTCTGGTGACGTCGTCTCCCGATGAAGCGACCGCTTTTATCGATCGGGTGATGGAGCGCAAGGAATTTGGAGAAGCGGGTCGGCGAGTGCTGCTGGAGGAAGGGCTTCAGGGCGACGAGCTGTCATTCATCATTTTGACCGATGGCAAGAATTTTGTACGCATGGCCCCAACGCGCGATTACAAGCGAGCGTATGACGGGGACCGGGGGCCAAACACGGGCGGCATGGGAGCGTACTCGACGGATGACCTTTTGCCTGCAGACCTCGAGAAAAAGGTCGTCGAGACAATCGTGCGGCCGACACTGGCTGGACTTGAGAAAGATGACACGCCATATCGGGGATTCTTGTATTTCGGGCTGATGCTTACTCAGCAGGGGCCGAAAGTGCTCGAGTTCAATTGCCGGCTTGGAGACCCGGAGACGCAGGCGATTATGATGAGGGCGGACTTTGATTTCGCACAGGCTTGCCTGGCAGCTGCGCGAGGCGAACTCAGCGGCGTCCAAGCGAAGTGGGCGCCAGCCTCGAGCGTCTGTGTTGTGCTGGCTTCGAAGGGCTATCCTGAAAAACAAGAGACAGGCCAGAGGATCGCCGGACTGGATACGAAGGGACGGGTTGGCGCGCCCGGAAAAGTGTTCCACGCCGGCGTGCGCCGGGAGGGGACTGAATACTACACAAGTGGTGGTAGAGTTCTTGGAATAGCGGTTTCGGCTCAGGACCTAGGTTCCTGCCACTGCTCCGTATACGCTTTATGTAGTAGGATAAGATTTGACGGGCAGCAGTATCGGAGAGATGTGGGAACACCGACCAAGGTGGGCGCTCAGGCGGCTGTTGAGGCGCGGAATGCCTGAAGTAGCGAACCTGTTCTTGTGCTTAGTGCACCGATTCCCGATGGAGGAAGTCGAGAAGGCAGAAGCTGTTCAGAACAAGGGTCTCAAAGGATGCATTCACGGCCGGCCCGGCAGCAAGCGGCAGGTTTCACTGATGGATGTGGAGACTTTGGAGAAGCTGGGCATACCACGCGGCGCCGTGAAGGAAAACATCGCCACTCGTGGATTGGATTTTCAGGGTTTGAAGGTGGGCCAATGCCTGCGTATTGGCGGCAGCTTGCTTGAGATAACCCTGCCGTGCGATCCCTGCTCGAGGATGGATGAAATCCGTCAAGGGCTGCAAGAAGAATTGCGCGGACAGCGGGGTTGGTTGTGCCGGGTGGTGGAGGGCGGGACAATTCGGCGTGGCGACCGGATCGAGGTTTCGGCCGTTGTTCCAGAAGCTGCACAACAGGAGGTTTCAGGGTGACGGCTGGAGACGGCGCTTTGGGCGTGACAGTTGGGATTCTAATGGGGTCGGATACAGACCTGCCGGTGATGAGCGAAGCGAGCAAGATGCTCGAGAAATTTGGAATTCGCTACGAAATGGAGGTGGTATCGGCGCACCGGACGCCCGCGCGGGCGCACGAATATGCGACTTCTGCGGCGGGGCGTGGGGTGAAGGTGCTGATCGTCGGTGCTGGTGCGGCGGCACATCTTGCTGGCGTAATTGCGGCAAATACGACGCTACCTGTAATCGGCGTGCCGCTCGGGACGAGCGCACTCAACGGGCTCGATGCGCTGCTCGCGACGGTGCAGATGCCGGGCGGAATTCCAGTGGCGACGATGGCGATCGACAAGGCGGGAGCAGTTAACGCGGCGATTTTTGCTGCCGAGATTCTGGGGCTGGCAGACGCGGAAATAGCTCGCCGGCTCGTAGCTCACAAGGAAGATCTGGTTCGCGGGGTTGCGGAGAAGAACGCAAAACTTCAGGAACAATTGAAGCACAAAAAATAAACGGACCACTGGCAGTCACTTTTTTCCATAAGGGCACCCTTCCGTAAGCACGGCAAATCCCAATTAATTTCCAGATGGCTTGAGAAGCGTTGGCGCACCCGCCGGGCGCTCCTTCTGCTGGAGGGCGGGCTTCGGTTCGTTGGGTGGCTGCAATATCCATGCGAAGCCGGTTTGAAAACCAATCGTGGCCGCGGTTTCGCGGGCCTTTGGCGGAGAGATGGCATTAAGCGCGGCACGCAGAAACTGCGTTGCGTCAGCGGTCGCCACTTTATTGCTGATTCCTTTGAGAAGCATGGAAGCGACCGAGGCCATCACGGGATCGGAATTGGAGAGCTTTTCGAGGCGGGGATCTTTTTGACGCAGCATCTCTAGCAGAGTCGGTGTAGTCAGGCTGGGTGGATAATCAAATTCGAGTAGCGTGTGTGGTTGATTCTTTTCCGGGGGCCAGTCCTGAAGGTAACGTGGGCGGGGTATACGCGTCTCCCAAAAATCGCCCCGTTGGGGAAACTGCTCAATCGAATAGTCCACGTGCCACACTTCGGGGCCGTAACCGGGGATGAAGTCGGCAATCACTAATTCGACGAGCGGTTCCCCTTCCGCCAAATCCATCTTGGCGTGAAGAGTTTTCACCACTTCGTTCAGTCGGTCGTTCAATCCCTCGCCGACGAACTCGATATCCATGGCCTCGCTACCTTCCTCGCCCGCCAGCAGCCTTGGCCCTTGCGGTTTGACGCGGCCGTGAAGACGCGGGAGGTCGTGGTCAAGTCGAGCGATCTGGACTTTCGATGATGGCGAAAACCAGTCAACCGCGCCCAGAATCACGCCGGCACGCTCGCCGGAAAGAGGGACCGGAACGGGTGGGTGGGTTTGGGCCTCGAAAGGATTTTCGACAGTAGCGATTAAAATGGCGTCCTTAACAACTGCAATCACGACGCGTCCGGCCGCGAGATTAGCGACGACTTCTTCGCCCGGCTGATCGGACGGATTCTGAGCGAGGGCACGAGTTTGGAGGAAAGACCAGGAAACAACAGCAAGACCGGCGACAAGGATAGGCATGGAGATTCGACGCAGCGAAACGAGAGGCGCGCGACGGAAGGGGAGCGGCACGAGAATTAGTCTCCCGAGACGGATGCGATTTCCTTGCGTGCAATAGCCTGGACAGCGGTGATGGCGATAACTTTCGCAATATCGTCAGAAGAGCAACCGCGCGATAGATCGTTCGCGGGGCGAGCCAGACCCTGGAGAATCGGACCAAGGGCTTCGGCGCCGGCAAGGCGCTCGACGAGTTTATAGGCGATGTTTCCGGAATTGAGATCAGGAAAGATCAAAACATTCGCACGGCCAGCGACGGGCGAGCCGGGGGCCTTGCTTGCGCCTATTGCGGCGACGAGGGCGGCGTCGGCTTGCAGTTCACCGTCGATTGCAAGGTCAGGCTGGCGAGCTTTCACGATCCGCAACGCCTCGCGGATCTTTTCGACGTGAGCATGCGCAGCAGAACCTTTGGTCGAAAATGAGAGAAGCGCGACGCGTGGTTCGGTTTCGAGGAAAACACGAGCATTTTCGGCTGAGGCCAGTGCGATTTCCGCGAGCTCCTGCGCCGTGGGGTCAGGAACCACGGCGCAATCGGCAAAAAGCAGGGCGCCTTTTTCGCCGAAGGCTGCGCGATTGCGTTCCGGCGCGATCATTAGGAAGAAACTCGACATAAGACGCGCATCCGGGGCTAGCCCGATCGAATGCAGCGCGGCGCGAACTGTGTCGGACGTTGAGTTCGCGGCGCCGCCAACGGTCGAGTCGGCATCGCCCGCCGCTACACTCAGCGCCGCGAAATAGAGCGGTTTGCGAGCAAATTCTTGAGCTTCTTCGTGCGTAAGGCCGCGAGCGTGCCGGCGTTCGAAATAGATTTCTGCATAGGAATTAACGCGAGGGCTCGATAGCGGATCAACAATTTGTATACCGTCGAGCTGTAAGCCCGCCCTATCGGCTGCCGCGCGAATATTGACCGGGCGCCCCAGGATCGTGATTTGCCCATAGCGCTCGGCCGTCACTTGAACGGCGGCGCGGATCACGCGCTCGTCTTCGCCTTCCGGCAAAACGATCCGCTGCGGATAGGCCCGCGCTTTGCTCTTGAGCCTGTCGAGCAAGTCCATTCAAGTGAACTTATCATAGATTGGACAGTGATAGGACGCGCGATGGAGGCGTCGGGGACGATGTGGAACGAGCTTCACTGCCCTATTTGTTCTGAGTTCTAGTAAAATCGGTGCGTCTCAAAAGGACCAATGGCAAATCGAAAATGAACATTCTGAGCGCGATTACGGGCGGGCTGAGGTCTCCGGACCGAATTCGGCATAATGGCAAGCGGCTGTCAGACATCCTCGCCGCACACGCAAAGTTTGTGCGTGGCGACGAGTCCGGTGTTCGCGCGGACCTTGCCGGCGCGGATTTGTCTCGCGCGGACCTGCACAAGATGAATCTCGCGTATGTAAATCTGCAAGGTGCAAACCTAACCCGCGCCAATCTTCGCGACGCAAAGCTGGCGTCTGTCGATTTCGGCAAAGCGAAACTGCATCGCGCCGACTTGCGGAAGGCGGACCTCACGGAAGCGAATCTGAGTGGAGCGGACCTTTCTGAGGCACAGGTGGGCGGAGCGGAGCTTTTTCGCGCCGATCTTCGCCATGCGAATCTACGCCGCGCAAATTTTGGAGCGACGAATTTTCGCCAAGCCGAAATAGGCGGTGCGAATTTCGAAGGCGCAATTCTACAAACGACGATTTTGCGCGAGACCAATCTCGACGGCGTCGATCTTTCCGGCGTTGACCTCACGACCACGCTTCTGCCACCTGGTTACAAGCGCTCAGGCGCTGCAAGCGGTTAGGGGTTTCCACGCCCGTGCCACTCAAGCGACCTGACAGAACCCAGACATCTTGGATTCAGGTGGAAGATTACCGCCTGCCGGGAGGATGGGTGGGACGCGAGCAAGTGGCTTCGCGCTCGCGCGGTTATTGCGAACTCCTCGAGAAGGGGCAGATCGTTTTTTTTCGGTCCCTTCCTTTTCACTTCCCGATCGAGGATCAAGAGTTTCTCCTCACGCAGCAATGGACTGAGTTGCGGTTGCACAAGAACGTGTCTTACCGACCGTCCGAGGACGTCCTCCGCGGCGTTTCAGGCGACGCGCGGACGATCGCGCGAATCCACACGATCATGCGCAATTACAGCGCACAGGTGATCGAGTTCCTCACGAAATTCCTGGCTCCCTACGCGACGAAGTGGAACCTCGATTTCTCAAGTTTTCGCCCAATCGAGGAAGAGGGGCGGGATCTTCCCATCCACAAACGAAACGATCTTCTGCATGTGGATGCGTTTCCGAGCCGGCCGACGCGTGGCGGCAGAATTTTGCGGGTTTTCACGAATCTAAACCCCAAGCGCCCTCGCGTTTGGAACACGACGGAAGGGTTTGAGTCGCTCGCGCGCCAGTTTGCCAACGATGCGGGGCTGGGACAAATTGCCGAGGGCGATAGCGTCATCAGCCGCACGGTGCAAACCTGGGGCGAAAAGCTGGGCTTTCGCGGGATGGGCAGGACTCCTTACGACATGTTTATGCTGCGCTTTCACGATTATCTGAAAGAAAATGCGAAATTCCAGGAAGACTGCCCGAAATTCCGGCTGGAATTTCCGCCTCTCGCCACATGGCTCGTTTTTACGGATTGCGTGGCGCACGCGGTAATCTCCGGCCAGTACGCCATCGAACAAACTCTCCTGATTCCTCCGCAAGTGCTGGTGGCTCCGAATGCAGCGCCCTACCGGATTCTCGAGAATCTGGTTGGACACCCGCTCGTAACGTAACGACTGCCTCGTCTCTGTTGGCTTCGGATTTTCCCCAAATTTATGGTTGACTTCATGCCTGTCGCAGATTATTAATCTGTTTTTCCACTCGGGTTAACCCAGCCCATCTCGAATCGGCCTAGAAGGAACACATCTTTCTTTAGGAGGGGTATCCTTGCGAACTACGAGTCACCTTGAAAAGACATTCGTGTGCCTACTTCGTTCCTCGATCGTCAATTTTTCCGCCCCGCTGCGCCAGACTCTGGCCGTCGTGGTGGCAATCACGTTCATTTTTGCGCCAATCGGCGGCGCTGCATTTCCAATTGCGACGGAGGCCAGGACGTTGCACGCTTCAGGCACCGGCAGCTCTGGTCCGAACAACGGTTGTGAACTGAATTCGGCGCGAGGGCAGATCCAGCACGTAGTTTACATTCAGTTCGATAACGTTCACTTCACCCGTGACAATCCAAACGTTCCTTCCGATTTGGAACAGATGCCCAACCTGCTGAATTTCATCACGAACAATGGGGTGCTGATGACCAACCACCACACCCCACTGAAATCACACACGGCGGACGACATTATCACGTCGCTGACGGGCGTCTATCCCGACAAACACGGCCAGCCCATTGCGAATGCCTTTGGGTGGTTCACGCCTCCGGGGAGCGCATTTTTCGACGGCTTTGCTGCTTCGTTTCAGTATTGGACCGATATCGTCAATGCTACGACGGATCCCACCTTCTTCATGATCACCAAGGATGGAAAGAATGCTCCGGCGCCTTGGGTTCCGTGGACCCGCGCAGGGTGCAACGTGGGAGCCGTGTCGATTGCTAACATGGAACTCGAAAATGTTGCGGGAGACCTGCAGAGCGTTTTCGGAGCCGACCCCAGCGAGCTAGCAGCGGCCCAAGCCGAGGCGAAAGCAAATCACAACATGGCAGTGGCCGATTTCGAGGGAATCGCGATTCATTGTGCGGCCGGAAACGCTGTATGCTCCACCGCCAACCATGGCGAGCCGGACATCCTGCCACAAGAGCCGAACACTTACAGCGGGTTTAACGCGCTTTACGGTCACAAATTTGTCGCTCCGGTTATCAATCCCGGCGGTCCGTTGAATGATCTAGACGGCAACCTCATAACAGACGCCCATGGCAACACCGGCTTCCCAGGATTTTCCGGCATTTCTGCGGCTCAGACGCTTTCGTATGTCGCAGCGATGCAAGAAAACGGCGTGCCGGTTACCTACGCTTACATTTCGGACGCGCATGACAACCACGCTCACGATATCGCTACCGCACCGACGGCCTGCTCGACCGATCCGGAGCTGGCACTCGGAAACGCCAACGGGCCCGGCAGCATCTGCTACGAGGCGCAACTTGCCGCGTATAACGAAGCGTTCGGGAAGTTCTTCTCGCGGCTGGCGGCAGATGGCATCAACAAGCAGAACACTCTGTTTGTGATCACGGCTGACGAGGGCGACCACTATGCCGGCGGCGGCCCTTTCAATTCCAGCTGTGATGGCGTGACGATTCCCTGCAACTACATTAATCCGGCCACGGGCAAGAGCGTGGTGGGAGAATTTGACACCAACCTGACCGGATTGATGGCGACCGAAGGGAACATCACCTCGACCTTCGATATCCAAACCGACATGGTCCCTGTGTTCTACATCGAGGGCAACCCGCCTGTCGGTGACCCTCTGGCTCGAAGCTTTGAAAGAGCCTCGGCGAATCTGACGGCTGTGAATCCGCTTACCGGCGCTACGGACAATCTTACCGAGGCATTGGCTGATCCGGTGGAACTCAAGTTGTTGCACATGGTCACCGGCGATCCGCAACGCACGCCCTCATTTGTGATGTTCGGCAACCCAAACTATTTCCATCTCACTGGAGCCCAGAACTGCAACACCGGGTGCGTCTTCCAAGGCAACGGATTCGCATGGAACCACGGTGGAATCGACAAGGAAATCGTCACGACGTTTCTGGGGTTGGTTGGGCCCGGAATCGTGACGAACGGCGTCGATAATTCCGTGTGGTCGGATCACGTGGATATCCGCGCGACCATGCTCGTGCTGACCGGTTTGAGGGATGACTATCAAGATGACGGCCGCGCCCTTGTGGAGGAGTTTAGCCCATGGGCGCTGCCAAAAGGCTTGAGCCAAGGCAATGGGCGGTTCGGCAATGAGTTTGTCGATCTCGCCCGCGCTTACAAGCAGATCAACGCACCCAACGGAGATCTCGGACAGACCAGCTTGCGCATTTCGACGCGCGCGCTGGCTTCAGGAAGTCCGGGTAGCGACTCGCAATACATTCACGTGGAGAACGTGATCTCCAACATTACAACCGCCCGCGATATTCTAGCGGCCCAGATGCTCCAGCTACTGCAGGACGCCGAATTCAACGGCAAGCAGATTCCCCCGGGACGTGCTGCATTGCTGACGTTCCAGGCACAGATTCTGCTGGACCTGACTCACTTGCTCGATCACGCTCGTTAAGGCGGGCAATGGGTTATTCGGCGAGACGAGTAAACGGGAGTCCGGACGTAATGCGGGCTCCCGTTCTTATTTTCGAGTCTATTTGCCGGCGGAAAAATCCGCAGGATCGGTGCCATAGCCATAACCACCACGAGGCGGATTGGCGCGACGGCGGGTTTCAATGCCGAGACGTTTGATTTTTTGATTCAACGTGGAGAGCGGAATCTGGAAGCGCTCGGCGGCCTCCGTCTGGTTCCAGTTGGTGCGCTCGAGCATGTCCACGATAATGCGGCGCTCCACTTCTTCGAGAATCTCAAAGAGCGAGGGAGCAGGCGCCGTGGTGCGCGCTCCCACTTCGCCCGGCAGTGGCGGTAGAAACTCTGCCAACTGCAGACGGACACCTCTTACAATCTCGCGCGTGCGAACATTTTCCGGCAACAAATCGACGTCGACTGCTTCCTGGGTGGAGAGCACAACCGCACGCTCGACGACATTTTCGAGCTCGCGGACGTTACCGGGCCAGTCGTAATCCATCAAGAGCTTCATTGCTCCGTGCGAGAAGCGGCGCAGCGGCTTGCCGTTTTCGTGGCAGAACTGTTCCAGGAAGCGGTCGATGAGCAGCGGGATGTCTTCCTTGCGGTCGCGCAGGGGCGGAAGCTGAACCGAAATCACGTTCAAGCGGTGATACAAATCATCGCGGAAACGGCCTTCGCGGACAAGCTTGGTGAGATCTTCATTCGACGCGGTGAGGATGCGGACGTCTACCTTGATGGTTTCCGTGCCGCCCAGGCGCATGAATTCGCGTTCCTGAATCACGCGCAGTAGCTTGGCCTGCGTTTCGGGGCCAATGGTGGAAATCTCGTCAAAGAAGATCGTTCCCTGATCGGCAACTTCAAAGAGCCCCTTTTTCGATGCGACAGCGCTTGTGAAGGCGCCTTTGACGTGGCCGAAAAGCTGCGATTCGAGCAAATCCACGGGAATCGAGCCGGTATTGATGGGGATGAAAGCTTTATCCGCGCGAGTGGATGCAGAATGAATCGCCTTGGCGATTAATTCCTTACCGGTGCCGCTCTCACCGTAGATGAGAACCGTGGAGCGCGACGGAGCGATCTGCGTGATGAGATCAAACACCGCGAGCATTTTTTCGCTTTTACCGATGATGCTGGGGAAATTGTAGCGCTGCTTCAGCGCCCGCTTCAGTTGGACGTTCTCTTCACGCAGCCGGCGGCCCTCGATCGCAACGGAAACCTGTGCAATCAGCTCGTCGTTCGACCACGGCTTGGTAATGAAATCCTGTGCGCCGCCCTTGAAGGCTGCGCGGGCCATGTCAATCGAGCCAAACGCAGTGATCAGAATGATCGAGAGATTGGGATCGCGCCGGCGGATCTCGCGGAGCAACTCTAGGCCGTTGCGATCCGGCAGGCTCACGTCGAGCAGCATCAAGTCAAACGGGCGATCTTCAAGCCTCTGCAACCCGGCTTCGCCGGTATCCGCGGGCGTAACTTCGAAACCCTCGGACGTGAGAAGGGCTTCAAGTCCCTCTCGGATTTCGATTTCGTCGTCAACGACGAGTATGGATCCTTTAGGCATGAACAGGTTTTCTTGCTACGGGAAATTCGAGCCGGAAAGATGTCCCTTTCCCCGGCGTAGAGCGCACGTCAACTTTGCCCGCATGCTCCTTTATGATGCCGTAGCTCACCGAAAGACCCAGGCCGGTACCCCTTCCGGAGGCCTTTGTTGTGAAAAATGGATCGAAAATGCGATGGAGGTGCTCAGGAGGAATGCCGGCACCTGTGTCAGTAACTTCAATTTCGACTGAACCGTTGTGGGCGCCCGTGCGGACTTCCAACATGCCGCCGCTGGGCATCGCGTCGCGCGCGTTCATGAAAAGATTCAGGAACACCTGCTGTAAGCGTGTGATGGAGCCCAGGACCGTAGGCAATTCCTGCGTGTAGTTCTTGATTACCTTCACCTGCGCCGTCTTGAACGGATGCTGCACCAAAGTGAGCGTTTCCTCGAGAACGTGATTCACGTCCACTTCGATGAACTCTGCGGCGCCCGTACGCGAGAAGTTGAGCAGATTGTTGACGATTTCGCTGGCGCGGAAGGTCTGTTTGACGATGCGTTCAATCGTTTTCTGGCGCGGATCGTCAGAGGGGATTTGCTTGGCGAGCATCTGAATATAGTTCGAAATCACGGCGAGCGGCGTATTCACTTCGTGAGCGACGCCAGCCGCCAGCAATCCGAGCGAAGTAAGTTTTTCGGTTTGAACCATCTGCTCTTCGAGCCGCACGCGCTGGGTGATGTCGTCGAGCAGAATAAGCCGGCCGAGCCGCGCCCCATTTTTGCCTACAAGCGGAGCAATCGAGGCGTTGATTACGAGCTGCCCTCCGCTGCGCGTACTCAGACGGAATTTGTAGATCCCGGAAACATGGTCACCCGCCGCCCGCGCAGCTATCTCGGCAGCCAAATCCGAAGGAAGCACTTCCTGCAGGCGTTTGCGAATCGCGTCCTGGCGCGGCACTCCGAGCAAACCCTCGAGCTGCGGATTCCACGATTCGATACGGTCTTCCAGATCGACTGTGAGCACTCCAATGTTCAGCGACTCGACGATGTTCTCGCTGAAGTCCTTGAGCCGCTCCACTTGCATGGCCTTTTGCTCGAGCGATTGGTAGAGACGCGCATTCTCGATAGCGATCGCGACGTAACCCGCAATCGTCGAGAGAAGTTCGAGGTCATCGCTCGAGAGATAATCGCCGTCAACCGTCTTACCGAGGCCGAGAACTGCGACAGCACGTTCGCGGAAATGGCAGGCGATGAAGTAATTTAAGTCCAACTCCTCGAGTGTGCGGCGAACCGATTCGGACTCCTGCGAGGCAGCGCGCGCCGATTCGAAGAAGAGGCAACCGTGCTCGAGTCCCGGCCGCGACGAATCGAGAAAGCTGAGATCGAGCGAACCCTCAGGCCGCAAGCCCATTGAACGCGAAAGGACGAATTTTCCCGGATCTGCCGGATCCTCGAGAAAAATCGCAAGGCGATCGACGAGCAGCGTTTGAGACACACGGTCGAGAACCGAACCAACCAACGGCTCGAGCCGGACCTCGTTCGTCAGCGCAGAGCCAAATTCGATCAACGTACGGCGATAGTCCAGGCGGTCGCGATAGAAAAAGCGATCGAGCCGCGCCTGCACCCAGTCTCTCAGTGGCTGAAACAGAAACGCCGCGACGACAATCGCGATCACGCTTCCCGCCGGCCCCGCCGTCAGCGTGGTATGGAACGCCTCACCGATGAGCGCCACCGCGGCGAAATAAATGGCCACCACACCCGCGGTTGCAAATGTGTAAGCAAGGCCGCGCTTAAAGATAATATCCACGTCCATCAGGCGGTATCGGATGATGGCGTAACCAAAGCAGAGAGGAATCAGCGCCAGCGAGCACGCCGACGCCTTCATCCACGATGCCGGGACGATGCCGAAGACATAGGGCACGATGTAGAGCAGCAGAAATGGAATCGTGCCGGCAAAAGTCCCACCTGTAACCCATTTGAGCTGCTGTCGCAAAATGGCGGTGGGAGCCCGGCGGTAACTCATCAAGAAAATCACCGCAGCAACGAGAAAATAAATCCCCAGATTCGCTTGCTCCACTTTATCGAGCCAGTAGCGCGTGCTTACAGCCGGCAGGAAATCAAGCGTGCCGCTGGCGATAAAAACGTGCAGCGTCAAAAGGCCGGCTGGAATCCCGTACGTAAGGGCAAGCTTTGGCCAGATCCAGCCGCGGCGTTCCGGAAACACAAGCGCGAAGTGAACGAGAAGAGCCGGCTGGAGAAGCAAGGTAACAACGTTGCTCCAGTAGATCACCCAATCGAAGGAATTCAGTTTGCCGCTGTAGTGAAAACTGTAAAGAATGAACGAAACGAGGCAGAAAATGTAAAAGTGAATTGCGCGAGGCGCATTCCAGCGACGAGCAAAAATAAACAAGCCGATGAACAGATAGAGGAGTGCCGTGAATCGCAGGTAATTCTCGATCGATGAAGGATTTTCCTGCGGCGCCGTCACAACCGGCGTCTCAAAAGTCGCGCCGTCCCGCCGCATTCCGTATCGAACTTCAGCCCACGGGCCCACCTTGAACAACACGCGGGTCACGTCCGTGGCTCGGTGAATCGAGAAACCCCGAACGGTCTGCACGTAATCGCCCTGTTTGATTCCAGCTCGGGAAGCAGGCGAATCTGCCACCACGTGCCATGCGACGACACCCTGCGGACTATCCATCCAAGTGACGCCGTCGTCCGGGAGGATATAGCGGGAGCGCTGTTGATAGTTGAGGACGGCAAAAATGACAGCCGCAAGCGTGAGGACCGCCAGCACCACCGCGCCGAGCCGCATGCGAAGGCTATCGTTCACGTACCTACACCCTTATCCTTCTACTATTATGCCAGCACGTAGATTTCCACAAATCACAGATTTCATATCGGGCAAGTGACTATTTTTGTTCATGTTAGGAGGTACTACGACTGCCCGGTTTTCAGAAATTCTGTTTCTGGGATTAACCTTCCCAATTCCGGTAGGCGACTAAGCGCTAAAACTGAACGCTCAACCCTCCGCGGAAGTATCGGTAGGAGGGTACAAGGACCACCCGCCCGTCTCCCGTTGAGACTGGGACGTATCCCTGCGCCAGGAGGTTTCCGAAGTCAGCTAAGGCTTCCATGTGGCCAGGGAAGAAGCTGGGAAGTTGCTGGCGAATTTCCATGTTCAGGTAAGGATCGAGATGGAACAAAGACTCTCCGTACGGATCGAGGTGGGTGACCGCTTGTCCGCCAATCCACTTGTATCCAACGGAGACCTTCGTTCCGAGGCGGGGCACGTTCGCTGACACGCGTCCTGCAAGGCTCTGGCGATATCGAGTCATGAGCTGATCCCGCAAAGGGCCTTCAAAAGCATCATTATCGGGTGCAAGAACTCCGGCATAGTCATACACGATGGTAGTGTCGAGATTATCGGTCCACCGATGATGAAAGGCCGCTCGCGCGCCGGTGGAACCGGTCCTCCCGCCGTCATAGGCAAACACATCGGAGAAATAATCCTGAAGATAATCGCCGCCGGAAACAGGTCCGCGCCCAAAAACGGCCGTGTGGCTTGAGTTGTCGTGGAATACGGCAGCGCTGATGTTCGAACCGTTACCCAGGGCATGCTCTACCGAGATCTCAGCATGCAAATTGCTTTCAAATACCGGCCGCCCATCACGAAGCAGCAATGTCGGGAAAGCGTCGAGAGAATTCATCGCCGACTGCAGGCCGGCTTGTGAACCGTCCGGCGTCTGCTGCCAAGTGCTCATGGCTGCGAGCGCGTCCAGTTGCCACGTGGGAGAAAGCTGAATAGCAATCTCGCCTCGCGGACGCAACGCCATCGTGGACTCTCGAAGGCCTGCCGCCACGTACTCGCTGCCGTAGCGAAAACTGATGCGATCGCTCAGTGCCAGTTGATTATCGTGGGACACTCGGATGCCGCGGAAGATCGGGCCGTAAGCCCCGAGTTCAGATTCGCGAACCACTACACTGGTAACCGGCCCATCGCCAATTTTCCCCGAAGGAACCCATTCGGCGACCAGCCCTCCGGCCGGTGAACCACCCTCATAGCTGAACTGTCCGGCCACATACAGTCGGCCGTGCTCGCCTACAGCAACGTCATATGCGAAAGCCGTTGCGGGTGAACTCGCAAGGTTCGAAACCGACCCCGGATGGTCGGAGCCGGAAGTTACGTCGAATCGCCCGTGAATCGCCTGCGATTGCGCAACCTCACCTTGACTCGGAATTCCCTCGACAATTACGGTGCCATCCTGCCAGCGCAAAATCGACCGCGTAGCCGACGAACTGCGAAGCACCCAGATCCATTCGTCTGATGCCAACTGCTCAGCCGGCTGCTTGCGCAGTTTTTCGAAAGATGAAAGCACCGATCCCAACACGATTTCGAGCAGGGTCGTTTGTTGATCGCTTACCTGAATGTGCTGTTGAATTGCCGGCAAAAAACCGGCGAGGGTCACTTTGACCGAGTACATTCCGGGAGCCAGGGTGGCGGCAGAGAAGCGCCCGCGATCGTTGGTGAGAAGCTCAGTGGGCGCAAAGCTCAGAAGGTTTTCCGCCGAGATCGAGACGGTGGCGCCCATCTGGGGCGTTCCCTTCGGGTCCATCACAACTCCCGAAATTTTCCCGGAGTTCGGTGCGGCCGCCAAAGGAAGCGCGCACAGCAAAAGCACCCCAAATCCCAGGCCCACGACGCGAATCGATCTAAGATTCACGATACCTCACTTCCCCTCAGGAGCCGCCGGAGAGGCAGCGGCCTTCACGGTAAATTCCGAAGTCGGTGTTATCGTTTGTTTCGCGAGATTATCCGTCACGGCTACTTCGAGCTTGTATTTACCAGGGCCGAAGGAGCCGAGTGTCACCACGTTTTGGAGCGTCATTTCCTCCCCGTGCTCGGGAATCTGGTCGGGAGTCAAATCGAATTTCTTCAGCGGTTCGGTTTCTTTGTCTCTCAAAACGCGATACTGAACGGAAACATCCGCCTTATGCGTTTTTTCATCCACCTTCAGATTGTAGATCTGCAGGAAAACACCCATCGTTTCCGACGGAAAAAATGCCGAGTCCATTTTAGGGCGAACTTTTACATCGCCCAATACAAATTGACCAAGCCCTATTTCTTTGGCCGAGACGCGTTGAATCTGGTCGGCGATAATCAGGGAACTCGTGGAAAGCTTGTCGTCCTCAAAACGCGGTACAGCCAAGCGGGTATTCACCACGCCGACGTTGTTGCTGTTCACGTCCTTTAGCACGATATCGAGGCGATAGAGGCCGGGCCTGAGTGGAACCGCCTTTTGATAAATCGAGGAAGTGGTCAACGATTGCTGCAGCAGGGCAGCGGGTACATCTCTGTGTACCGTGTCCTCGAATGTCTGCACAGGCCGGCCGCTAAGGGTGGTGATTCGGGCAAAAAGATTCACGGTCGCTGAATCTACGCCCTCTTTCTCGGCAAAGCTCAGTTGCCGCGTCGGGATCTGTACCGTAATCGGGACTAGCACTGTGTCCGACGTAATTCGCAGGAAGTCGAACCTGTAATCGAACTTTACCTGGTCCTTGACGACGCGGGATGTAACCACCGCTTCCAGGTCCTTGAACTTGACCGGTGGTGCCTGCTGAATCTTTGCATTCAGCTCAAGTCGCGAAAACTCCGTCTGGTTTTCAGGCGTCATCCCAAGGGGCGCCGCGGAATGGGTTCCATCGGTATTGCTGAAGCGATCGGCTTTACTCGACAGACCCATGGATTCCATCTGGGTGAGACCCGCGCCAGGGACATAGGTAAGAGCATCTTTCTCGCTCGGATCCATTGTCAGGTGGAACTCGCCCGTCATCGTCGGATCGACGAACTCGATGTTGACGTCTTCTCCGATGCCTTCGAGATAGCGATACCGCCAATCTTCGAAGGGGTATGTGGAAGTGCTGCCGCCGCCCTCAGTCGCTGGCCGGTCATAGCTGCCGCCACTCGGATGCGAGTCAACCTCGTCCGGTGGACCCCACATGATGTAGATTCGCCCACGATCCGATTTCCATCCCGGAATGCCGGAGGCGTAGTGCTCGTTGGCATATGCAATCCGGCGATAATGCTCTTCTTTGAAGGTATTTTCTGCAGAATCGGGGTCTGGATTCCGGCGCTGCCAAAACTGCTCTATGAATTGCTCGCGTTCTTCATTGGTCTGAAGGTGCACAAAAGCACTGCGTTCTTCGGGGGTAATGATGTAGACGACGTCTTCGTTCAGCCACTTTTTATACTGCGAGTCGAGTTCTTTGAAGAGGTCTTTGTCGCTTTTTGATTTCTGCTTGGCTGCCTGCTTTGCTGATTTCTGGTCGGTTTGATTCTTGGTGGAATCCTGGGCAAACGCGCCCGGCGCAAACGCCAAGCCCCCCGCTAAGATCCCGAAAAGAAGTGGTTTGATCCCCCGGCCCATCGGTACCTCTTAGACGCCAAAAAGCCCCAAAAGTCTAACCTGTCCCCTAGTACAGGTCAACGACGGAAAGCCCTGTGAGAGTTGGAATGGCTACCTCGGCGGGGGGTTGCCCGCCGGTTTGAATTAAGGGAGCCGGAAGTTCCCCCTGGGCGGTCCGACGGCCAAGCCCATCGCCGATGGGGCGCCAGTTTAGAGTACCTGTGCCGGCCGTTTCCTTGGAAGCCGTTTGGATTTAGAATGGTTCTTCCTGGTAGAAGCACTGGAACGAACGATTGGCGAGCCCAATGGCGGCCTGTCCTTATTCGCGACTCGACGTCTAAACAGGAAACATTCTGAGTTGGCAGGGCGTAGTATGAAGTGAGAGGTTTGTGAAGCGACTCCGACATTCGCCTCATAGGTCGTACTACTCATAGGTCACAGAGGTTGCTCTCATGAAGACATGGAAGAAAGTGGCGATTGGTGCGGGCGTTCTCGTCGTCGCTGGAATTTCGTATGGGATCATCTCCTACGAGCTGAATAAGGGCGTAGTAACGGTGCAAAGCGGGCGTGTGGTCCGGCAGGACTTGACCTCCATTGTCACTGCTTCCGGCGAGATTCGGCCAAAGAACTACACGAATGTGATGGGCGAGGGATTTGGGAAAATCACGGAAATCAACGTGAAGGAAGGCGATCTGGTCAAGAAAGGTGACGTCCTTCTGCACCTGGAAAACATCCAGCCCGGGGCCGACGTGCAAGCCCAGATAGCAAGCATCGACGCCGCCGAAGCGGGTATGAGGGTGGCCGACGCGAATTACCAGTCGGCAATTGCCACGTTGGCGCAGCGCCAATCCGATCTCGAAAAGGCCAAATTCGATTGGGAGCGGTCGCAACAGCTCTATAAAGAGCAGCTCATTTCCAAGCAGGATTATGACGCGTCGAGGGCCGTTTACAACGGCGCCACAGCAGCATTGAATGCCAGCCAGGCGCAGGTAGAGCAGACGCGTGCAGCTCGCGAGCAATCGCGCTCGACCGCAGCCCAGAGCCGCGCAGTCCTGACCCATACGAAAGATGTCCTGCGAAAGACCACTTACACCGCGCCCATCGACGGCATCGTGAGCTATATCGCGGTGCGAGTGGGCGAAAACGTGGTGCCCGGCATTCAGAATGCCGAAGGCAGCTTTCTCATGACCATCTCGGACATGAGCATCGTCACCTCCGAAGTGAAAGTGGACGAGACGGATATCACCAGCGTGCACGAGGGCCAGACAGCCGACGTGACGATCGACGCCATGCCCGGGAAGATATTTAAAGGCCGCGTGAGCCAGGTAGGCGAGCTGGCGATTCTTCGAACCTCCGGACAGGCGGCCACCACGCAAACGACCGCGAATACGCAAGAGGCGCGCGATTTCAAGGTCGTGGTGACGATTGACAATGCACCGAGTTCGATTCG
This sequence comes from uncultured Acidobacteriota bacterium, assembly GCA_963772535.1. Lineage (GTDB taxonomy): Bacteria > Acidobacteriota > Terriglobia > Acidiferrales > UBA7541 > Palsa-295. The sequence continues at coordinate 78,872 of CAVYXN010000017.1, read as the reverse complement.
CCCGGGTCTTTCTTCGACTGCGAAGATTCAAACCGCGCAGAAACAGGCTGTGCTGACGATCCCGATTCAGGCGATTGCGGTCCGCTCGCAAAAGGAACTCGACGAGCAAAAGCAGGGCAAGAGCAGCAACGTTACGCTCGCGGCGTCAAAGCCTGTCGGAAAAGGCTCGCAGGACGACATCACGGGAGTTTTTGTCTTGCGCGGCAAGAAGGTAGAGTTTGTGCCGGTAAAGACGGGAATCAGCGGCGTCACGGACATCGAAGTCACGGGCGGCTTGCAGGAAGGCGAAGAAATTGTGATTGGCAGCTATAAAGCTTTGCGAACTCTCAAGCCGGGAGCGAGCATCAAAGTGGATAACACCGCGCCGAAGCGCGAAGAGATGACAAGTTAGAGAGCCCGGTTCTAATCCAAGGAGTTCGTGAGAATGGCTGTCGAACAAGCCGGCGTCCTGCAAAGCTACCGCGAAGATCTGATTACATCAGGCATCGTCATACAGGTGGAAGATCTCTGGAAAACCTATGAGATGGGCGCAGAAAAATTGCACGCCCTCCGCGGCGTAAGCCTGGAAATCAAGAAAGGCGAGTACGTCGCAATCATGGGTCCTTCGGGCTCGGGAAAATCCACCCTGATGAATCTGATTGGCTGCCTTGATTCGCCTACGAAGGGGAAATACTGGCTGGCGGGCAAGCTCGTCAGCGAACTCAACGACGACGAGCTTGCATACATCCGGAATAAAGAGATTGGCTTCGTTTTTCAGACTTTCAATCTGCTGCCGCGTGCCACGGCGCTGCACAACGTAGAACTACCGATGATCTACAACGGCACGCACGCGGAGGAGCGAATTGAGCGGGCAAAGGCGGCGTTGAAGCAAGTAGATCTTTCAGATCGGATGATGCACAAGCCGAATGAACTATCCGGCGGACAACGCCAGCGGGTAGCAATCGCCCGAGCGCTCGTGAATTCGCCCTCGATTCTGCTTGCGGACGAGCCCACCGGAAATCTCGATTCCGCCACCGGCGAAGAAATCATGGCGCTTTTCGCTCGACTGCATCAGCAGGGCAATACCATCATTCTCGTCACGCACGAACCGGACATCGCCGCGCGAGCCCATCGCGTGATTCGTCTTCGCGATGGCAAGATCGAGCGCGACGAACGTACCCGCTAACCGCCCACCGTTAGTTCCTCAGTTTGCAGGAGGTGACTGCAGCGTGATGATGCCCGTCTGCGTGCGAACGGTGTCCGCGCCCAACAGTAGAGCCGTATTGTCGTCCACAATGTAGTAGGAGACGTTGAACGTCACGGCTGGATTGGTACCCACAATTTTGGCCGTTCCGCGGCCGAAATTGGAGTCAGGAGCCGCAATCGTGCTGTTCGTCGTGTCCAAAGGATCGCTTTGAAACACGGAGTTGAAGGTGTTGATGTCGAGATTTCCCAAGCCTACCGATGTGCCTGCCAAAGTGACTTGTCCGCTCGCATCCGTCCGATTCGAAGGAGCGCTGTGAAGAATTCCTTGGCCGCCCAGCGCGAGCGCGAAAATACCGGTGGCTGACGTTGCCAACACACGCTGCGGAAGCGCCATGCCATTTGCGGTAGCCCCGGAATCTAGTTCCAGCATCACGGCGGAACCGCTCGACGTAAGGTACGCCGCAAACTCAGAGGCGCTCGCGCCCGAGGGACATAGCTTCAGATCGATCCGCCCCGTCGTCCCGTCCACTGTGTAAGCGCAGGAACCCAGCATCGAGGCCGATTGAATCGTTCCGGCATTATTTGCGTCAACCACGCCACTCTTGATGTTCCCAGCGCCGTCCGACACGAACACGCCGCCGCTCGCGTAGGCTCCCGTGCTTGACGTACCGCCATTCGTGAACGGGTAGTTGCCGGCAGTTAACTCGCTTACTGAAAACGAATTCCCGCCGGGCGCGGCAAACATATCTCCCGCGAGATAAGCGTTAGAATCGCTCTCGACGAGGTGAACGTGCGTGCTGTCGACGACGTAAAACGCATACTGCATTGAACTAGTCGTGGTGGATGTCAGCGTGATGGTTCCGCGACCGGTGCCCGATCTTGTAGCGTCAAAAGAGTAAGAGCCAGCCAAGCTTCTATCGCTCGTCTGTGCCGCTCCGTTGATCTTGGCATCGAGTATCGCCGGGGCCGTCAAGCCTCCCCCGCCGTTCGCTGAGAATTTCCCGGCCACTCCCATCGGGCGGAAGCTCGTGTCTGCTCCCGCGATGCTGAAGACGTAGGGTCCGTTGATGATCGTAGGCGAAATCGTGAGGTCATTTAAGTTCTGCTGATCGAGGGCTCCGCTTCCGGTGACGTTCTTATCGAAACGAATTACCAAGCCGTGCTGATTCGTGGTGAGAACGAAAGCGAGCGTGCCGGCGGATTGAAGTCCTGAGTTCAGGCTCAGCGTTCCTCGTCCATCCGGACCCACCAGATACGTACCGTTGATGGCCAGCGGGCCTGACACCCCGGTCGAAAGACTGTCCACATCTTCCACACCACTCACGATCGTCCCGTTTCCGTCGGATACGAAGCTTCCGGCAACTGCAAAGTATCCGGATGAATTGTCCCCGGAGTATGAAAATGCAAATGGCCCCCTCAATGAAGCGTCTGAGTAAACAATTGTCGCCGTGCCTGATGCCGTCGCCGCTCCGTCGGCCGCCTTCACCGTAATCGTAGCTCCCGGTGGCGGAAACGAAGGCGCCTTGTAAAGCCCGGTGGTTGGATTGATCGAACCGATGTCGCCCCCATCCATTGAAGAGATCGTCCAAGTCGCATTCGGGTCGGCCACACTGTTCAGAGTTGCGGTGAATTGGTGGCTGCCGCCCGCAGGTACCGTGGTGGTAGTGGGGGTGATGGCCAGCCCTGTGCCCGCACCGACGGTCACGACGGCAGTGTTGGACGTGACGGTTGTAGTTGTCATGCCGGTGCTGTTGTCGAGCTGAGTCGCAACCGCTGTCACATCCACTTGCCCGTTGTCCGTGCCGCCGGGAGCGACTGCCGGTGCGGTGTAGATGCCCACCTGTACGTCCGTGGTAGACGGGGCAATCGTGCCGGTTGTTGAACTTCCGCCCGCTACACCGTTAACTTCCCAAGTCACGGTCGTGTTTGTGGTGGTGGAGGAATTAGAGAGATTCACGGTAGCAACGAACTGAGTCGTGGTATTGACGGGAACGGTGGCCGTCGTCGGAGTGATGGAAACCGAGTTAATTTTTGTCGCGCCGCTGCCGCCTCCGCAGGCTGCAAGCGTGATAAGCGAAGGCACCACCACCGCTAAAGCAAAATAGAGCTGGGCTTTCCGTAGCATCAGATGATTTATCTCCGACTCACAGGCTTAGGCCCGAAGAGTGTCAAATTGACAATAGATTTATGCGATTCAGTTAAATTCCGTCTAACCACTCAGCGAGTTCCATTTCTTTTCCGGACATGCCGCCGGATTAGAAGACCTGGAGCAAATGGGTCAGATGTGCGCCCGGTATGATGCCACGTTCTGGGCATGGGCTGTATTAGTTTAACGAGGATTTGGACGCCTGGTTCCGGTCCGTAGTTTCAGCGCGGTTGCCTATTCCATTACGAAATCCACAGTGCGAACCGGCGAAGCGGCGCCGCCGGCTTCACCGCCTTGTAGTTCGATGCGATACATTCCCGGACTGAGACTATCCACGGGGATAACCAGAGCTAGCGGAACAACGGGACTTCCCTTCTCGATGAAAGGTGAAGCGTCAATGGTTCCGGTGGCAAATATCGGCTTTCCGGTCTTCTGATCTACCACCTGGTATGCGACGCGCAGCGCCGGAGGATTCAGGTTGGCAACTCCCGGATCGTACATCTGCGCGTAGAGAGCCACCTTGTCTGTCTTCTTGAAACGGTTGCTGCCGGACGGTATGACTTCCATTTGGTGCACCACGAGAGGCGTGTGATCGGCGAGTAAATCTGCGTCGAGGGCTCCGCCGAGGTCGGACACGCGCTCGAGATGTTTTGTGAGAGCAATGCCGCTGAGGCTGAACGCCTTGCCGTCGTACGCGTCGATGTTGAGTGGCATTTCGTATTTTCCGAAATTTTGGCCGCCGCCAGATAGAACCACCGTCAAACGATATTGACCGGGAGCGATCACGAATTGGTTTTGGTAATGAATAGGCGACTTTGTGAGCTCCTTCCATGCGTCCTTCTCGAGGTCAAACGTTTGCTGGTCGCTGAAACGCGCTGCAACAGAACCATCAGGACGGTACGCGATGCCGAGAACATTGACGTCGGCGTGATATTTGCCCTTTATTTTATTGAACTCCACTGAAGAAGGCGGAATTTCCATCACCAGATTCACTCGCGCTTCGTTGGAAGCGGTGTAGAAATAGGGCGCCTGGAGAGAACCTCCTGCGGAACCGGAAGACGCACTGGATGCATGCGCTTCCAGTTCTTTCTCGATCGGTTTTCCAGCCAGGGCATCTGCCGGTCTTACATTGCAGTATCCGCTGCGCGCGCGCACGTTCGTGCCGCTCCGCTCCACCTTGACCTTTAGCGTGTGGCAGCTTCCCTCTGCCGAATCCGACGGGGCAAAACCGAGGAGATAATATTCGTTCTGTTCGGCTGCTATTTTTTGCAAGCCTGTGAGCAAATCGTTCGTGTTGAAAATCGGGAAACCGCCTGTACCTGCCGCCAGCGCATAGAGCACCTGCTGGTTCGTCGAGGCCGACGGCGGAAACGACGGCACAATAACGCGCGGCTGGGTGAAATTGGGATTCGCGAAAGGCTGACCTAACCCGCCACGCGGCACGCCTCCTCCGCCTCCTGTTCCTCCGGTTCCACCTTTGCCCCCTGTGCCGCCTGTTCCTCCGCCTCCGGATCCGCCTTTGCCCCCACCACCGCTGCCACCGGCTCCGCCCCCTGTGCCGCCTCCTCCACCGCCGCCACCGTGACCTCCCCCTCCGCCACCTCCCCCATGTTGCGGCTCCACATCAAAATCTGCAGAAGGGTGGAACGATGCAAGCCTCAATCCTGCCATTGCGCCGCCAGAGCCGTTCAAACGCAACGCAGCTTCCAAGGACGATGCCTCGCCGCGCGGCCTGGATTGACGCATCGCAACAAGTCCGCGCACGTCCAGCGGATAAATCGCCACATTTGCCTTGTTGCAAGCGTCAATCGTCGCAGTCAATTCCGAATCGCGCTCGGGCGTAAGCGGAAACCCAGCAGTAAAAAGCACGAGGCTTTTGCGGCCCGCCACCGCAGCCAAATTCTTCGCCAGAATCCGTATCGAGAGCAAGACGCTGTACGCGCCAAAGTTATTTTCAGCCGAATTCAGCGAAGGACCGTTCAGACCCGGCGCCGCGTTGATTTCCGTGGGGGACGGCGGATTAGTAGAGATGGAAGAGTTCTGGATGCCGGACGCTACTTGCTTCAACTTGGCGGCGTCTGTCGTGAAATTCTGAGTAATTCGCAGAGCGCCGGTAAACTCCACGACCGCCAGCGCCCGGTCGGGAGCCACGTTTGCCTCAATAAACTTTACTGCTGCAGCTCGAGCTCGAGGCTGATCGCTCGCGTCCATGCTGGAATCGTCGAAGAACAATACTGTATACCTGCGCTCGGCGGCCGCGGGCGAGTTTGGATCCGCGCCGAATGAGAAGTTCGCCACTTCTTGCTGCTTGTTATCGTCATACACCTTGAAATCATTCGCCGTGAGATCGTGAATGTAATTGCCCTTTTTGTCTGTGACGATCACGTCCACTCGCACGAGCCGCGTTTCGCTGCGTACCACAGGGCCGTTTTGCTGCGGTTGCGATGCAGACTCCGCTGCGGCAGGCGCCGGCGCGCTTTGCGCTTGAGCAGAGGAAGATGAGGCGAGCAGCCATCCGAGGAACGCGCAGCAAAGCACTGTCGCGATTGGCAACCGACCGACGATCCCGTCGCTAATCCGCTGGGTTTTCATGCGACACCTCTCTTGGCCCTAATACGGAATCTCGACAACGCCATTTTCAGCGGAAAGCTGCGCCGCTCGCGAATCGCGAACTACCAGCCTCACCAGGTAAGCGCCGGGTTTTACATCGAAACTGGACTTCACTGTGACGCCGGTGTGGCTCAGCCTTTCGAGAGTCGTATCGCGCAATCGCATTTCCAGAACTTTCTCCGTCGCGGTTACGAAATTCCCGTTGCGATCGAATAGCGCCGCCACGATCGTCAAATCGTTATTGTTGCGCCCGTCGAGCTTATCAAAACGAATTCGCCCGATATCCACGTGCGCAAGGATTGCGAGTTTCGCGTCTGTCGCGTCCACCTTGTAATACTGGGTGTGAAGCTGGACCGGCAGTCCGTGCTGCTCTTCCTGCGACAGGACTGCTTCCTCGATTTCCTGCTTCACAGCGTCCGCAGGGGTTTCCACCCGCTTGGGCGCATAAAAGCCCGACCGCGCCTGGACCGCATGTTTTTCTTTCGACGTTAGAGCGACTTTTAAGGAGTGAAAATGCCCGTCGTATTTGAGATTTTGTGGAACGAAACCGATCAGGTAAGAAGTCTCGGGCGTGGCCACCAATCGCCGAAAACCCCCGGCTAGATCGTTGCTGTTCGCAAATCCCTGCCCGCCAGTTCCGTTCGCCATGCTCCATAAAACATCAGACTGCCGGGACTCCTGCTGAAGGCGATAGGAGGTGTGAAATCCCGATAGCGTGGGATCGCCTGTCGGCTTGGTGCTCACGTCAGGCAAGGCATCAACGGTGTACAAGCCCCGCGCGTCGAGCGTACTGATCGTTACGTTCGAACGCGCCGCGCTGTCGATCACATCGGAAAGTTCGTACTCGCGATTCGGCGTCAAGAATCCAGGCGACATCAGCACGATGAGCCGCTGACCGCTGACCACCGTCATCCTCCGAACGATTTCTTTAAGCCGCTGAAACGAATACTGGGTCTGCACGTCAGCAGTGGAAAGAATATGCAGCGCCATGCCCTGCGCCACTCCTTGTGCCGCGCTGAGGAACTGTTGATTGCTGCCAAATTGGCACGCGAGCGCATCATTCGTTGCCACGGTGATCGCCTGTAGGTCGTGCTGGTTGACGATCAAATCCGCTTGCAAGTAGTTGATGCTCGGGCATTCGCCGATGCCCGTTGCGCTGCCTGCCGTCACCGGACGCGGCTGGACGCCTCCCAGGGCTTCATGCAGTTTCGCCCGATCGTCCGTGAAATCGGTCTGTGATTGGCCGGATATCGTAAAAACCGCGAAACGATCCGACGGCTGAAAAGAGCTCTTAACGTAATCGTCAGCGATGTTTCTGATCAGAGCCAGTTCGCCGAACGGAAGATGCACATCGTCGAAGAGGAGCGCGACGAATCGCCCAGGCCGCACAGGTGCCGACGGCTCCTTTTCAGAATCAACCGGATGTAGCGAGCGCGTTTTTTCTGGTGGGGCCGCCGGAGCGGCCGGAGGTGTTTCGACTGAGAAATGCGAGATAAGCTGCAGCTTGCCATCTTCGAAAACTCGAAAGTCCTCTTGGTGCAAATCAGGTACCGCTTGGCCGTGCGCGTCCCGAACAACCACTCGGATCGGAACTAGGTTTACGCGCACCGAGAAAGGCGTAGATGAGTCCCGAGTATTCATTTCTTGCGTGGCGTCTGATGAATTAGTGTGCGGAGCGGCGGACGTTGAAGCGCCGGAATTTGGTTCAGGCTGCTGCGAGCCAGCGTTCTGCGCCGCTCGCGCGCCTAGAGACGTTCCCGGCAAAATCGTGAGGAACAAACCTGAAAGAAGGACAAGACCCGACAGCGCCAAAAATCGAGTGTGCGCTGCCGTCCCAGCTAACATGCGCGCTCCGTGAAACGCCGATTGCTGTATTAAAAAACGTGCGTCCCGCCTGCCGCGCGCTTTCCAGGACCCAGCCAGTCTACGTGGTGCCTCCAACCCCGTCAATCAGGGGCTCGCAACCGGCTCGGCTTCGTATCAAGCTTGGAAAGCTGGCCCCGGAATCTCGCCCGGATTCTGAGCCAGCGGCGGCTTCTAAGCGCGCAGCATATCCGGCTGCCAGTCCCGGATCATTTTTTTTATCGCTTTACGGTCGTTCAATTTTTCATCGAGGACTTTCTTCGCCAGCACAGGCAGCTCCGCATCGCTGGCGAAACGAAGCGCCACTAACTGGTTCACTCCAAACTCAGGAATGCGAGGCCACAACTCGGCCGGCAAAATCTGCTGCATGCGAAGGCGCATCTCGAGGCGGATCACCCGATCCTGCACGGTGAGCGCGAAGATTCTCGAATAGAACGCGAGGAGAATGAACGCGATGGCCAGCAGCAGCGAAATCGCGGACTCGGTTGAAAACGCGCGAATCAAACGGTAAATCGACCAGATCAGGTTAATCGCAAAGATTCCCAAAACGGCGATGTGAAACCCCGGCACGAACTTGGCATGGTTTTCGAAATTCTGAGCCATAGGCGCACTCCGAAATACGAGGGATGGATTCGAAGCGAGGAGTTTAGCAGAAGTGGAAAACGGGCAGCTCGTCATTCGAAATAACGAGCCGCCCGCGAAACTTCAGGACAAAAAAATGTTAGTTGAAGCGCGCAATCAGACGCTTACGAGCGAAACCGCCGAGTGCGAGGAAACCGCTTCCAAGCAACAAAAGGGATGACGGCTCAGGCACGGCTGCGGACGGCGTTGCGGTAACTGTGCCCGAAATGTCGTCTGCGCAGAATGGGCCGAGGGGACTAACGCAGGAAGGGCTCTCCTCGCCGAGAACGCTCAAGGTGTCGTCGATCGTAAACGGTCCGCCAGTTATCAAGCTTGGAGGCATCGTGTCGTTAGTGTAGCCTCCGCAATTCGCAGCTACCGGCATGGTGAAACATCCCGCTCCGACTAGCTCGAACATAAAGAGGTTTCCACTCGAATCCGTAAACTGAAGGCCGAAAAGTCCTCCCTGATTGGGCGTGAAGAAGTTCAAACAAGACGCAGCCGCAGTAGGAGTACACGTTTGGCTTAGACTCAGACTTGGAGTGGTGAGGTCTGTGTAGGTAAATGTCACTCCGATGTTATCACTCACCCCACTGGGTAGGGGATTGGGACCGAGAATGTCAGAGGGTACTGAGAAAGTAAGAGTAAAGCTATCGCCAGGATTCGACAGTGACGTTGATGAGAAAATAGGATCCGCGCTGAACGTTCCATCGACAACATAGGTAACGGTGGTACCGTCCGCCCTCGCGGTCAACGCCGCAAGGCCAGTTGCCAACCCCAAAATAGCCACGATCGTAAATAGTTTTCGCATTTCTGCCCTCACTACCACCCCGAGATTACACGCCAAGCAAGTCGGATTGGAGCACCCCAGATACCAAAAAGGCACGCTGAAAACAAAGGGCTTACAACGAGCACTGATTGCTAAGCGGAAACCGTTTTCCCTGGCCTTAGGCAGTTTTGCAGACATTTCTGCCTCTTCGCCTGGTTTCGCCGCGAAGAAGACTGTGCGTCCTGCGGGTTTTTAGGACAATACCGCGAAAACCGTATGTTCCGTGGCCTATCTAGTAAGACTAAGGCCCTGAGGCCTCGGTCTTCCAGAAGTCGATTCCTGCGGCTTGCTCGGGGACGTCAATGGTTGCGACCGTCTTGAGCGACTGAAGGTCAATCACCTCAACGGTGCCGGGGTCAGTGCCGACGCCCTCCACTGAAATAAACGCGTAGCGGTTGTCGGGCGTAACCACGGCGCCATGGACCACTTTTCGTTTCGTAGGCAGATGCGCGAGCTCTTTGCCAGTCCTTGGGTCAAACACCGACACTGATTGCCCGCGCTTATTGGTCGCGATGAGGCGGCCGTCTTTAGTCAGCGCGAGGTTGTAGACTCCATTGCCGGCCGGAAATCTTCGCGACAACTTCCACGAAGTTACGTCAATGACGGCGATATCGTTCGACTTGTTGCAAGCCACGTAAATCTCTTCGCCATCGTTCGAAGGCTGCGCCCATGTGGGGACGCACGTGAGCTCGCCCATTTTCATCTGCCCGTGCGGCGCTCCGCTCATGCCCGCTTCCTTGCCTTTCGTGACTACGAAATGCCGCGACACGTCGAATTTGTGCGTGTCAATCTCCGCGACCATATCGTCCATCATGCAGGCCGAGTATTGCTTGGTTCCTTGCGGATTCAGGCGCGAACCGTGCGGCATCGTACAGGTTGTGATCCGTTTCACTTCCACCATTTCACCGGTTGCGACGACTGAGATTGACGAAGGCACCATGTCGCCATGGAAGTTCGCATTCGCCACGTAGATGAATTCGCCGTCTCGAGAAATATCCATGGTGGCGGGGAAAAGTCCAAGTGGCGTGTAACGAATCACGTCGTCCGTTCCCGCTTTCAGTTTCCAGGCGGAGCCGTTTGGCTGGCCGTGGCCGAGAGATACGTACACATATTCCTTGTCCGGTGAGACTGCGATTCCATGCGGGCCGTTGATATCGCCCATCGGCAGTAGGCCGATTCGAGTTTGACGCTCAATCTTGATCCCTTTAGGACCGAAGCGGAGCAGCACTAGCCTGTCCGCCGATTCACAAACAACGTAAACCAGGTAATCCTGCGACGGCCCGGAAGAAGACCCAGAGGAAGATGCGGAGTCCCCCTGCTGCTGAGCGGCAATGCGCTTGGGTGAAATGAACACCGCCAGAATTGCCAAGAGCGCGAGACATAGTATGAATGCGGCGCCGTGCCTCGCGATTTCTCGATATGTTCTAAAGTGCGACGCACGGCTCCTCGTATATTCGTTCAAGATGACAGCTCCTCTAGCCTGACTTGATTGCTCGCTCTGATTACACTCTGCCGAGATGGATTGCAATCGAAACCGTAGCGCTTCGTAGTTGGCAACAAAATACTAAGAAATTCGTTCGGCAGTGGAATTCTCGTGTCCAAACGACGAAACAGCAGAACCCCAGAAGCGTAGTGACGGCTGCAGAAATTCCACGGCAGCGAGCGTTGTGCCCTGCTCCGTTCGAATTAGCCGAGCGACGCGACACGCCAGATCATCGTTGGTTTCAAGGTTGGTGAGGACTAGCTTTTGAGAAGGAACAACCGGAGCTGAAATCGGAAACAACCCGCCGTGCGAACTCACGTCAATCGTTTGCGTTGCCTCTTGAAATGGTTCGTCGGCGAGCCGCCCGTATAAAAGGACGTGCGTAGCCGCGCGGACTCGCCTTCCACGGCGCTGCTCGAGGCGCAGCGTGCGCGAATCCTCGGGTTCGCCGCCAAGTCCCAGCCAACGCCGTAGAGTAGATGCCAGTCCTGACATCGCGAGCCTCAGCTGAAAAATATGCCCTCCGGTAAGGCGCCGCAACATGCGAGTGCGCGCCCTCTACGATAAGGTTACTCCCCGCTCTTCTCCTGCGAAAGCCCCGATCAAGCTTGGCGCATCTTCGCTTCAATGGTAGATTCGCGGCGCTCTAGGCGTTGGTCGCATCCTTCCTTGTCAGAGTCTCCACAAACCGGAAAGGCGTCCGCCGATTCGCCGGGTTCATCTTCCCCTCTCGCCGCAAAACTCAATCTATTTGACGCCACGATGATCGTGATGGGCGGCATCGTAGGCTCGGGAATCTTTATCAATCCCTACGTCGTCGCCGAAATTGTTCATACGCCTGCGCTGATTCTTTCCACGTGGGCTGTGGGAGGCGCAATCGCGCTCGTGGGAGCGTTTATCTATGCGGAGCTTGCGGATCGCATGCCGCGGGTAGGCGGCCAATACGCCTACCTGCGCGAGGCCTATCATCCGGCGGTTGGATTTCTTTATGGCTGGGTGGCCCTGCTTGTGATTCACGCGGGTGGCACCGCGGCCGTGGTGGTCACGTTCGCCAAATATTTTCAGCTCATACTCACCGGAGGCTCCGAGAAAATCACCGCTGTCGTCGTCATCGGAGCGCTCACGGTCATCAATTGCTTGGGCGTGCGAGCGGGCGGCAGTGTGCAGAATGTCTTCATGGTGTTCCGCATTCTGGCGATTGCCACAGTTGTCCTATGCGGCGCCTGGTTTATCTGGAGCTCTCCCGTAGCCCCTCATGTTGCATGGCAGCCGGTGAGCGACCGCCCTCTGTCCTTCGCATTGCTCTCTGCCCTTGGCGCGGCCATGGTGCCGGTGCTATTTGGCTATGGGGGATGGCAGACGTCGAATTACATGGCTGGCGAAATTCGCGAGCCCCGGAAAAATCTGCCTCAAGCGCTAATCTTCGGGGTCGTCGGAATCATCGTACTCTATCTCACGGTAAATTTTGTTTACGTGCAGGCGCTCTCTCCTGCGGGACTGGCAGCGACTTCCACACCCGCCTCGCAGGTGATGCGCCTTGCCTTCGGCAGGGCCGGCGCCTCGCTCGTTGCCATGCTCATCGCGATCTCAACCGTGGGATTTCTCAGCCAGGCCCTGCTCTCCTACCCACGTCTCTATTTCGCAATGGCTAGCGACGGTCTTCTACCAGCGTGGTTCGCACAGATCAATGCTCGCACCCGAGTTCCCACCGGCACGATTATTTTGCAGGGCGCGGTTACCATTGCCGTGGTATTGCTCGGCACCTACGAGCAGATTCTCAGCTACGTCGTCGTGATGGACTGGCTCTTTTTTGGCTTAACGGCGAGCTGCATTTTCGTATTTCGTGCCCGCGAGAAGCGCAACGCAGTGCGTGAAACTGCCACCTACGAGAACGGGTATCACGTACCGGGTCATCCGTGGACCACAGGCCTCTTCGTCTCGATTGCGTGGCTTGTAACCGCGAACACGATCTACAAATATCCTCGCAATGCAGGCGTCGCTCTGTGTATTCTCTTCGCCGGGATCCCTGTCTTTTACTTCTTTCGCGGGCGCGCGCGGCGCTCGATCGGCTCTGAGTGAGATGAATGAGCCCGCAACGGCGTGAAATCCGGTCGGTCTATATTGAGTGGGCCAAGCTGCGTTCGGCGGCTCGCTACAAACTCGCCGGCAGCGATATGCTCGCCTATCCGTTGAAGGATTTGCCTGTCCGCATCGAGCAGCTTGAAATTGCAAACCCCAGTGACAGCTACGGCTATCCGCCGCTCATCGAACGGCTCGCCAAAAAGGCCGGCGTTCCGACCGATTGCGTCGTTCAAGCGCAGGGCACTTCCATGGCAAATCATCTCGCCATGGCCGCGCTCCTCGAGCCGGATGACGAAGTGCTCATCGAAGAACCAGCCTACGAAGCATTGCTCGCCGTAGCTCGTTATCTGGGCGCGAAAATCCGCCGCTTTCCGCGCCGCTTCGAAGATGGATTCAAGCTTGATCCCCGCGAAGTGGAGCGCGCCATCTCGCCGCGCACTCGCCTCATCGTTGTCACCAATCTGCACAACCCCACCGGAGTTCGTACGCCCGATTCCACACTAAAGCTCGTGGGCGAAATTGCACGCAGCCTGGGGGCGCACGTTCTCGTAGATGAGGTTTATCTCGAAGCGTGCTTCGACTCACCGGGACAATCGGCATTTCATCTCGGCTCGAATTTTGTTGCTACGAGCAGCTTGACGAAAGCCTACGGCCTTTCCGGCCTGCGTTGCGGCTGGATTCTGGCCGCGCCCGCGCTGGCGGAAAGAATGTGGCGGCTCAATGACCTGTTCGGTGTGATGCCCGCTCATCCCGCGGAATTAATCAGCGTCGTAGCGCTCGACAACCTGCCGCAAATCGCGGCGCGCGCCAAAGCGCACATCGATATGAATCGCGCTCTGCTGAAGAAATTCCTCGATTCGCGAAAAGACCTGCTCGCCATCTGGCCGGAGGCGGGCACCGTCGTATTTCCTCAACTGACCAGCGGCCACGTAGAAGCCTTCTGCCAATTATTACGTGAAAAATACGACACCAGCGTGGTTCCCGGCCGCTTTTTCGAAGCCCCCGAACACATCCGCATCGGAGTGGGCAGCACGACGGACAATGTGCGCGAAGGACTTTCCCATATCGGCTCCGCACTTGAAGAGTTCGCCAAGAAAAGCACAAGCGCGGACTAATTCGCATGGAAGCAACAGCGACGGGCGATACCGGAAAACTACATCCGTGCTCGCTTGCCCTTCGAAGCCTTCGGTCGAAGAAGTTCCACAAGCGCCTGCGCCGCCGCCGAGAGCGGCCGATCCTGCCGGTAAACCAGATACACGCGCCGCTCGATATGCATCTGCCGCAACCGAAGTTCGCGCAAATCGCCGCGCGCAATCTCCCCTTCCACGCACATCCGCGGCACGATCGCCACGCCTCGCTTCATCTCCACAAATCGCTTGATGCTCTCAATTGTCGGCAGCTCGATATCCATTCGCAGCGTCACCCGATGCTTCGCAAACATCTGAATCACGCGCCGCCGGTAAGGCGACTCCACGATATGCGCCACGAACGTCTCGCCTTCGAGCGCCGAAATATCCACCTCACGCCGCTTCGCCAATGGGTGCCCGGGCCAAACTACAAGCGCCAGCGAGTCGCGATAGAACTCCACCGTCGTGAGTTCGCGCTCCTCCGGCAGATACGAAATCACGCCGATATCAAGCTGATGGTTTAGCAACTCGCGAGGCACATTCCGCGAAAACACGCGATGCACGCGAATTTGAATCCCCGGATATCGCTTTCGATACTGCTCGAGCGCCGGTAGCAGCGCGTGAATCGAACTCTCGTTCACTCCAATCGACACCTGCCCTCGTTTCAACCCATCAAGCTGCTGCATGCCTTTGTGAATTTCTTCGCGCAAATTCAGCATCCGGTCCGCGTACTCGAGCAGCAGCGTGCCGGCGTCCGTCAGCGTACGCGCCCCCGTGCCGCGCACAAAAAGCGGCTGGCCCACCCAGTCCTCCAGCTTTCGCATGGCGATGCTGATCGCCGGCTGCGTCCGGTACAGCTTTTCCGCCGCGCGCGAATAGCTTTGCTCCCGCGCCACCGTCTGAAACACCTGTAAAGCCGCCAGATCCACATACCCTCCCAACATCTACCGGTAGCTCAGGTCCCTCCCGGCCTGTTTTGGGACGGGATGACCTGAGGCCTTGTATAAGCGAAGCTTATCCTACATGCAACAATTATAAATTGGACACGCTTAGCGGGATCGCGTTCCACTGGTTCCCGGGTAGAGGAGCGTCCATGGACACGATCCACATCTTTGACACCACGCTGCGCGATGGCGAGCAGTCCCCGGGCTTCTCGATGCGCCGGGAGGAAAAGCTCCGCTTGGCGCGACAGCTCGAACAGCTCGGCGTCGACGTGATTGAAGCGGGATTTCCGATCGCATCGCCCGGCGATTTGGAAGCTGTTCGCGCGGTGGCCGGCGAAATCCGCAGCTGCAAGGTGGCCGCGCTTGCGCGAGCTCGCCAGGAAGATGTAGACGCTGCCCTACGCGCCATCGAACCCGCCGTCCATCCCCGGCTCCATATTTTTCTCGCCACCTCCGATCTCCACCTGAAACACAAATTGCGCATCGATCGGCAGGAGGCTCTCGACCAAGTCGTCAGCATGGTGCGCTTCGGTTGCGAGCACACAGAAGAAGTGGAGTTTTCCGCCGAGGACGCCAGCCGCAGCGATATCGAATACCTCTGCGATGTGGCGGAAGCGGCTGCGGAAGCCGGAGCCAAAATCATCAACCTTCCTGACACCGTCGGCTATTCAACACCTGATGAATACGGGGAAATGTTTCGCACCGTCCGCGCGCGGCTCAGCGCATATCCAAAAATCATCTACAGCGCGCATTGCCACAACGATCTAGGTCTCGCCGTTGCCAATTCACTCGCCGCCATCGCCGCAGGCGCGCGCCAGGTGGAGTGCACAATCAACGGAATCGGCGAACGCGCTGGAAATGCCTCGCTCGAAGAAATCGCAGTAGCACTTCACGTTCGGCAAAGCCGTTACTGCGCTGCGACGAATGTCCGCCTTGAGAAAATCTATTCCACCAGCCGCCTGCTCACCGCGATCACGGGAGTGTCCGTCCCGCCCAATAAAGCCGTCGTCGGCGCCAACGCATTTGCCCACGAAGCAGGCATCCACCAGGACGGCATCCTGAAAAATCCGCTCACCTACGAAATTATTCTCCCCGAGAAAGTCGGAGTGCCCAGCCGCAGGCTCGTTCTCGGAAAACATTCCGGCCGCAACGCGCTGCGCGCCCGGCTCGCCGAGCTCGGCTATGAGACCACTCCAGCAGAACTCGCGGAATGCTATCGAATGGCCACCGAACTCGCCGATTCTGCAAAGCAAGTCACCGACCGCGATCTGCTTTCCTTTATCCACCAGGTTCGCCGCGGACGCACTGCTTCATCGGCCAACCTCGCGGTTCGCGCGCGGCCTCGCGCTGTTGCAGCACACTGAAGAAAAGAATTCAAACGGTCAGTTGAAGAGGAAAAAACATGAGTTGCATTCGCAAAACGATCGCAGTCCTGCCCGGCGACGGCATCGGCCCGGAAGTCACTCGCGCCGCCGTTCACCTACTTCAAGATTGCGCCGCAGCCCACAGCCACAGTTTCGAATTTCGCGAACTTCCCTTCGGAGGCTCAGCCATCGACGCCTTCGGCACTCCTCTACCTGCATCCACGCTCGCGGAATGCCGCAAAGCCGATGCAATTTTGCTCGGCGCCATCGGCGGCCCCAAGTGGGACGCGCTCCCGCTCGCCAAGCGCCCCGAGAGCGGCCTGCTCGCCCTGCGTAAAGAACTCGGTCTCTACATCAATCTTCGCCCGATCCGTTTGCGCCACGCCCTCCAGGGAATTTCGCCTCTCCGCCCCGACCGCGTTGCCGGATGCGATTTCGAAATCGTTCGCGAACTCGCCGGCGACATCTACTTCGGCGCCCACGAACTGCATCGCGACAACGGCCATTCGCGCGCCCGCGACGTCGCAGACTACAGCTCAGCAGAAATCGAACGAGTAGCCCGCTATGCGTTCGAGCGCGCCGCCGCTCGTCAGGCCCGCTTGGCGAGTGTGGACAAAGCCAACGTGCTCGCCACTTCCGCACTCTGGCGCGAGATCGTCACAGGAGTAGCTCGCGAATATCCCCAAGTCACCCTCGAGCATTTATATGTAGATAACGCCGCGATGCAAATCGTCCTTCGCCCGAAGCAGTTCGACGTAATCCTCACGTCGAATCTCTTCGGCGACATCCTCAGCGACGAAGCGGCCGCATTGGCAGGCTCGATCGGTCTGATTCCATCAATGAGCCGCGGCTCCGGCAATGGACCCGCGCTGTACGAACCGATTCACGGCTCCGCGCCTACGCTCGCTGGCAAAGACGTTGCCTCCCCGCTCGGCGCAATCTACTCCGCCACCCTGATGCTGCGCGAATCCTTCGGTCTCGACACCGAAGCCCAGTGGATCGAATCGGCAATCGATCGCGTGCTGGACCACGGCTATCGCACGATGGACATCGCCGAAGCGGGCAGCCGCATCCTGCGTGGCTCGGAATTCGCGGATCAAATTCGCGGGGAAATTCACGACGCGCTCGTTCACACCGAGCGCTATGGCTGGGGCGTTTAATTTTTGCGAAGGACCAGCGTGGCCGCGATCATGTCGTGCAGCGCCTGCTTTTTCTCGGTGAATCCCGCCATCATGTAGCCGATGCCGAGCGGAATCAGGCCGGTAATAATTTTCGCGAAGAACCGCCCCGTGGCATGGCCGAAGCTGATCCGCCGCCCCTGCAAATCGGTCACGATCAATCCCAGCGCCATTTTCCCCAGCGTCCCCTGATTGGGCGAGCTCTCCAGGTAGGCGTAGTATATCCACGACGCAACAATTGAAAGAAAAAAGATAAATATAAGCATTAAGACGAGCGCGACAGGCGGTTCCGCGTCTCCGTTGTGCATTCCTCGAACCATCGTTTCCATCGATCCAATCCCCACGAACGCGAGTCCAATCAAGAAAAGCACTCCGAAAATAACGCCGAGAACAATCCCGTCGATAATATGGGCGACCACCCGCAACCAGAACCCGGCATAAGGCGACGGCAGCGCCACAGCAGCCGGCGCAACAGGATAAGTCGGAGCCACGCCGGCAGGAACGATCGCGGGCGATGCGTAAGTGGGCGGCACGCTGGCCGCCACCGGCGGTCCGCTTACCGCCGTGCCGCAGACGCTGCAGAATGCCGTTCCCTCCGTCAGCCGCGCACCGCATTTTGAGCAGAACACTTGTGCCTCGTTTCGCGTGGCAGCCGCTAAAGATCAGAGCTGCCGCAGCACCAAACAGCCCGCCAGCATATCGTGCAACGCCTGCTTCCGTGCCGTGAAGCCCGCCATCAGAAAGCCAATACCGAGAATCATGCCCGACAGGATTTTCCCGAAGAAACGCCCCGAAGCGCGCCCAAACGAAATCCGGTTCCCCGCCAGATCGGTGACCTTGAGACCCAGAATCTTTTTGCCCAGCGTCGCCTGCCAAGTGGAACTTTCCATCGACGCGTAATAAATCCAGCTCAACATCAGAGCAAGTAATCGGATGGCAAAAAGGGGCCGCGACATGGAGGTGTACACCTCCCACGGGTTTTGAGCAGTGAAAGCATGAATGTTTGCTCTGAATAGCGGAAAGAAAGCTATTACGCCGGCCATGCCGAGGATCATCGCATCAATGATGTACGCCACAAGCCGTAACCAGAACCCGGCGTAAGCTACAGGTTGGCTTGGCGCCCGCGTCTGCCAAACATTTTGCGCCGGTTGCTGTTCCAGCGGCTGAGGCTGAGGCGGAGGAGGAGCCGCCGGGGACGGATACGCAGCGCTTGGGATTCGCTGCATGGCCTGACCACAATTGGTGCAAAATCCAGCATCGTCGGCGAGTTGCGTTCCACATTTCGGACAAAACATTTTTTCGCCCCAACCTGCCCGCGTGCCTCAAATCAACTCACCGGACTCGCGCATGCTACTCAACCCGAAACCAGCCGGTCAACATGCAAATCACCCGAATCGCGATCAGACTCTACAATTATCCGACCCACAATGAGAATACGCGAAAACATCAACAGAAGTTGCACAGTCCAAGCGCCGTCGCTTAGACTCGTGCGTCCAATAAAATGAGAGGAGCTATCATGCGAATTCATTTCACCACTGCCACAAAGATTCTCGGAGCCACGCTCGCGGCGCTGAGCCTTTTCGCAAGCGGCTACGTCGCCGGACAAAACAAATTCGGCCAACCAAAAACCATCATTCACATGGTGATTCTAAAATGGCGCCCAGGTGTCGCCGACGCCGATAAGCAACGCGCACTCGAAGGCGTGAAAGAAATGGCCGCAAAAGTCCCCGGCATAAAAAATATCTGGATCAAAGCCGATCGCATTCAACCGCGCGACTTCAACGCCGCCTACGCCATCGAATTCAAAGACCGCGACGCGGCTGACGCCTACGCCGAAAGCCCGCTACACCAGGAGTGGGAGCAAAAATACTACGTCCCAATCCGCGAAGTCAGCATCTCCGAGCAGGTAACAAACCCGTAGTCGTTTTCAGTAGCGTAGGCTTCAGCCTGCGCCCCAGTAACTGACGGCACGCATCGCCCTTCTCGGCAGAGTCGACCGCATCGTTCCCTTGGTAGCGCCGGCATCTTGCCGGCTCTTTGCTTTCCTCTCAAGGCACCGCCGTCACCAGCTACAGCAATCCGTGCATTGCACCCACCGCCCGACTAATCAAAATAGAATCGGAGGTGCCAAATGATCAAGAAAGTGAAAGAAGGCTATAAAGTTCTCTCCGAGAAGGGCAAGAATCTCGGCGGTCCCTATAAGAGCAAAGCCGAAGCGGAAAAGCGCCTGCGCCAGGTCGAATTTTTCAAGCACCGCAAAGGATAAACAACCCGATACGAACGTAGGCGGTGGTAGTATTAGGTGTTCACGGACTCCACCGAGCGAGTTGGGGTGCGCCCTTGATGACCTCAAAATACAATCAACACTACGAGCAACCCGCCTATGGCCTTTCGGAAGCAGCCGTATATCTGAAGGTTCCCTACAACACGCTCCGCTACTGGCTGACCGGATTCAAGAAGATGACTCCCATCATCGCGCCGGTTGGGGCAGACCCAGTACGCCTATCATTTCTAAATCTGCTCGAATGCCAAGTATTGGCAGGCATGCGCGGAATCTATGACCTGAAGATTCCCAAAGTTCGCAGCGCGCTCCGAAAATTAAGCGAGGAATACCCGCAACCACACCCGTTGATCAGCCAGGACTTCTTGACGGATGGAAAAGACCTGTTCATCGAGAAGCTGGGCAGGACAATCAACATTTCGAGGCACGGGCAGTTGGATCTGGAGTTCTACCATCTTCATCTCCAACGAATCGAAGTCGATCCCAAGGGCCTGCTTCGGTTCTTTCCGTTCGTGGTGCATCCCGATGCTTCCGAACCCAAGTCGATTGAGATTAACCCCATGATAGGTTTCGGGAAGCCTGTTATCGCGGGAACGGGCATTTCGACTGCTATAATTGCCTCCCGTTTTAACGCTCGGGAATCGATTGCAGAGCTGGCAGCAGAATATGATTGCCCGCCGCAAAAAATCGAAGAAGCGATCCGATGGGAGCGACCACTTCCCGCCGCAGCTTGAAGAGTTTGTCCTCTACCTCGATGAAAATCTCTGTAACTCGATAGCTATCCAGGAAACGCTGAGACGACTGGAGATCCGTTTTGAGCGCCATCTGAGCCATTTTTCTCGCGGCGCTTTGGACGAAGCATGGCTACCCTCCGTAGGAAAGAACGGCTGGATCCTGCTCACTACGGACAAGCGGATGCGTTACAACCTGCTTGAGAGGCGCGCTCTCGAGCAAAATCACGTGCGAGAGTTTGTTTTCGCTTCGGGAAATCTGTCGGGCGCTGAGATGGCGGCAATATTGGAGAAGGCTCTCAGGAAGATGCAGAGAATTTGTCGGCGGTTCGAGCCTCCGTTCGTGGCCGCCATCAGCAGGACCGGCGAAGTGCACCTGCGCTGGCCAAACGCATAGGCGGAAGGGAAGAGAAATTGTCACTGTTCGACGCTACGTATTCCCAAGATGGAAGCATCGAGATTCGGGGAAAGCTTACTGACGGCTGGCGAGCAAGACAGAATACGTTCGGATTTGTGGAACAAGATCAGCTTGACTGGCGCTTTGACACGCGGTTACGCATCCAACTCGAAATCTTGGCCCGCCCATCTGGACGCGGGCCGGGATACGAAGAATTTCCTTCGACCTTGCAGTGCAATGCCAATTATCAAGGCATTCGTTGTTGGGTGAACGATGGGCAATGTCTCTTGCGGGTAAAATTCGTTGGTTCTGATGATTCTCCAAATCAAGAACTGCCTTGGAGGTTGACGACTAACAATAAGCTCGCGGTTTTCTGGTCTTATGGTTTCGGTGCGCTTGGTATTCTCCCAAGTTATGACGCCCAACTACTGGTCGTGATGAACCCACCCCCAACTCCGCATCCGCGTGATATTCGCGATTGGAGTCGTCGCTTTTGGCCGGGAGGATTACCCAGCCTTGGGAAGAGGGCATGAACCTTTGAGCCCACAGCATCTTTTTCCACAGGAGCCCTAGAATTCCACAATTCATCTCCCCGAAATAATTGTTACAAATACTTGACGAAATTTTCTTTTTTGCTATACTTCCCTGATGTCGGCGTACCTCGGATTTGCCGGGGATTGTCCTGACGAACCGGGTCTGCCGCTTAATCAGAGGTGAAGTTGGTTACAAGCACCGGGTTGGCACAAAACGAGTTTCGAGCATATCCGTTCCGGAGGCTGCTAGCGTAAGACGTGGCCACAGGAATAGGACGGACATGCCCGGCGCTTGTTGCCGGGTTTTTTGTTTCTCGCGACTTCGGCTCCAAAACCGATTTCGCGCTCCGCCGGGAGCGGAGACGTTCCGATCGGAAACTGTTGAACGGAACGACGGTCTTTGACAACTGAAGGAAGTAGGCATCGCGTTATGCGAATTTCAAGGTTCGCATAGCGTGACAAACCGCAAATTTTTGCTCGAGAAAGTAGCGCAATGTGGAAAGGCGAACTTTCCGGCACGCGCGATCTCGTGGTCCCTTTCATTTCTCAAAAATCTGAAAAGTTCCACGCATCAAACTCGAAAGACGCGGAGCGAAGGGCTTGCAAGACCCTTCATTCTGTTTCTCTCGGGTCCCGATTTCTCTCGGGACGTGTTAGGTAAGTTTTATGGTTAAGCTACTAAGAGCGTACGGTGGATGCCTTGGCGCCAACAGGCGATGAAGGACGTGGCAAGCTGCGATAAGCCCCGGGGAGCTGCAAGCAAGCTTTGATCCGGGGATTTCCGAATGGGGAAACCCAGTCTGGTAAAACCAGGCTACGGCCCTCTGAATATATAGGAGGGTGCGAGCAAACCCAGGGAAGTGAACCATCTCAGTACCTGGAGGAAAATAAATCAATTGAGATTCCGGTAGTAGCGGCGAGCGAAACCGGAATAGCCCAAACCGGGATATTTATATCCCGGGGTTGTAGGACCGCGTGAGTAGAGTTACCAATCCGGAAGCTAGGCGAACCTGCTGGAAAGCAGGGCCATAGAATGTGACAGCCATGTAGCCGAAAGCTGACCGGACTCGAAGCGGTATCCTGAGTACTACGGGGCACGAGAAACCTCGTGGGAAACCGGGGAGACCACTCTCCAAGGCTAAATACTCGTTGGCGACCGATAGTGAACTAGTACCGTGAGGGAAAGGCGAAAAGCACCCCTGCGAGGGGAGTGAAATAGAACCTGAAACCGTATGCTTACAAGCAGTCAGAGGGCTATGCCGTGTCTTCGGATACGGAATGCCTGATGGCGTGCCTCTTGCTTAATGAGCCGGCTAGTTATTCTTACACGCGAGGTTAAGCGAAAGCGAGCCGTAGCGAAAGCGAGTCCGAATAGGGCGACTAGTGTGTGGGAATAGACGCGAAGCGGGATGATCTACCCTTGGCCAGGTTGAAGGTCGCTTAACCGCGACTGGAGGACCGAACCGGTGTGAGTTGAAAATCGCTCGGATGAGCTGAGGGTAGGGGTGAAAGGCTAATCAAATTCCGTGATAGCTCGTTCTCCCCGAAATGCCTTTAGGGGCAGCCTTGCATGATTTGCCACGGTGGTAGAGCACTGAATGGACTAGGGTCCCATCCAGGATACCGAATCCAATCAAACTCCGAATGCCGTGGACAACAGTGCAGGAGTGAGACTACGGGGGATAAGCTCCGTGGTCGAGAGGGAAAGAACCCAGATCGCCAATTAAGGTCCCCAACTGCAGACTAAGTGGGAAAGGACGTGTGAGCGCACAGACAGCCAGGAGGTTGGCTTAGAAGCAGCCATCCTTTAAAGAAAGCGTAACAGCTCACTGGTCAAGTGTTCACGCACCGACAATCCAACGGGGCTAAGCCTGCGACCGAAATTGCGAAATTGACGGTTCCTCCGGGAATCGTCATTTGGTAGGGGAGCATTCTGTGGTGGCAAAGGTAGACCGGAAGGACTACTGAACGCCACGGAAGAGACTCTGCCGGCATAAGTAGCGATAAACACGATGAGAACTCGTGTCGCCGAAAGTCTAAGGTTTCCTGAGGAAGGTTAATCCGCTCAGGGTTAGGCGGGTCCTAAGGTGAGGCCGAGAGGCGTAGCTGATGGACAACAGGTCAACATTCCTGTCCCGCCACACGAACGTTTGACGATGGGGTGACGCAGAAGGGTAGGGGAGTCGGGTGATGGACGTCCCGATGGCCCGGTGTAAGCCGGATCCCGCAGGAAAATCCACGGGGTCATTCAACGGTCAGACCGGTCCCGAGGCCACACGGCCGCAAAGTCTCTGATCTCACGCTGCCAGGAAAAACCTCTAAGGAGTTCGGGTGGTGCCCGTACCTCAAACCGACACAGGTAGACAAGGTGAATATCCACAGGCGCTCGAGAGAACGCTCGCTCAGGAACTAGGCACATTAGCCCCGTAACTTCGGGAGAAGGGGTGCCCCGCTAGGGTTTATAGCCCGAGGGGGCCGCAGTGAAATGCGTTCGGCGA
>CAVYXN010000017.1:0-52500 GCA_963772535.1 uncultured Acidobacteriota bacterium | reverse complement strand
CGATCTCGCATCTCGCGACCTGCCCGTCCCTCCCGAACTCGAAGCCGCCCTCAAATCCCGCCCCCGCCTCAAAAAAGAATTCGACCGCCTCACCGCAGCCGGCCGCATGCAATTCCTCCGCTGGTTCTCCGCCAAATCGCCCGAAGTGCGCAAAAAGCGCCTTCCCCGCGCCCTCGAAGTCCTCACCGAGCGCGCCCTCTTCCGCAGACCAAAATCCCCCAAGAAATAAATCCGCGAGCGCCCGCGCGTTGCATCGCACCGGTAGCCACGACGACGCAGCCCGTCGTCGCGGGTCTCCGTCTCTTGTCTCCCCGCCTCCTTGCCGCTATCTTTAATCCGCCAACGCCATGCAAGCATCCGGCATCCACAGCATCGAACTGATTTTTCTCCTCCTCCTGCTCTTCGTCGCAGGCCTCGCCGCTCTCGCAAAACACTTCCAAACGCCCTACCCCATCATTCTCGTCATCGGCGGCCTGATCCTCAGCTTTTTTCCGCGCGTACCGCGCGTCGCCCTGAATCCCGACATGGTTTTCCTCGTAATCCTTCCGCCGTTGCTCTTCTCCTCCGCCTTCACCACCTCCTGGCGCGACTTCCGCTACAACCTCGTCAGCATCTCCATGCTCGCCCTCGGTCTCGTCGTCTTCACCGTTCGCGGTGTTGCTTCCATTTCCCACTGGATTCTTCCCGGCTTTGACTTCCGACTCGGCCTCGTTCTAGGCGCCGTCGTCAGCACCACCGACGCGATCGCCGCCACCGCAATCGCTCAACGCCTCGGCATCCCCAAGCGCATCACTAACGTCATCGAAGGAGAAAGCCTCGTCAACGACGCCAGCGGCCTGCTCGCTCTCGAATTTGCTGTCGCTCTTGTCGTCTCGGGTGAGGTTCCGACGCTTGCCATCCGCGTCGAACGGCTTTTCTACCTGATCGCCGGCAGCATCGTAATCGGTCTGATCATCGCCAGGCTGATCTACTACCTCGAAACCAAAATTGACGACTCATCCATCGAAATCACCATCAGCCTCCTCGCGCCGTACTTCGCATATCTCGCAGGCGAAAGCGCTCACGCTTCCGGCGTTCTCGCCACCGTCGTCTGCGGTCTCTACCTCGGGCACAAAAGTTCGCTCTATTTCTCCCTCGGCGCGCGTCTCAAAGGCTACGCCGTCTGGGACACGCTCACTTTCATCCTCAATGGTTTTGTTTTTATCCTGCTAGGTCTTCAGCTTCCCTATGTTCTCGAAGGAATTCACGAATACACGATAGGGCGGCTTCTGGCTCTGGGAGCCATGTTCAGCGCGGTCGTCATCCTTCTTCGTATGATCTGGGTCTATCCCGGCGCTTGGACGTCAAATTTCATCCGGCGCCGCATCTTTCACCAGCCCGAACCGTTTCCGAACCCGCGCTCGATCCTGATCATCGGTTGGACCGGCATGCGCGGCGTCGTCGCCCTGGCTGCTGCTATCTCGCTGCCGGAATATCTCCACGATGGCTCGCCGTTTCCCCAGCGCAACCTGATAATCTTCCTCACCTTCTCCGTAATCTTCGTCACCCTTGTTTTGCAGGGACTCACCCTTCCCCCGCTCATTCGCGTCCTCGGCCTGTCCGAATCCAATGAGAGAGATCCCGAAGAAGAAAAAGCTCGCCGCGACATGATCGAAGCCGCCCTCGCCTATCTCGAGGCCACCCGCGAGAACGACAGCGCCGAATTCGAGCCCGTCTACGACGAATTGATCCACCTCCAGCGCCACCGCCTGAGCCGCCTGGAAACCAAGGAAGGCGCCGCAGATACCGAGCAGGACCCTAAGCACTATGACCGTTACTTCGAGCTGTCGCGCCAGGTCCGCGCCGTTCAGCGCGCCACAATCCTCAATCTCCGCAATCAAAATCAAATCAACGACGAAACCCTCCGCAAACTCGAATACGAGCTCGACCTCCTCGACACTCAATCCTCAGCCGCCTCCGCCCGCTAGCCTTTCAGTAGCACAGGCATTCCTGCCTGTGCCAACGCAACGCCATACCACGATCATCAATTCTTGGCGCACGCCCCGACATCGTTCTTTCGTGCCCAAAGTCATTCATCGCCGAGCGCGAAACGACCCACCCAGCAGCCGAATTCTCTGCAGTAGGGGCACGGCCTCCCGTGCCCGCACTCGCCAATAGCAAGCGCGTGCCATCCACGCACCATCGTGCTGCCTGCGCTTTTCGTACCGCTGGCCTCCGGCCGGCGCCTTTGACTCTAGTTTTTTCCGCCGCAACGCCGGCATAACGCCGGTTCTTCTGCGGTTGATTTTCAAAATGTAGCTCACCTCTTTAGAAGTGAGGCATTTTCCCCGCCCCGCTATAATCTCAACTCGATGAAATCAATCTATTCGCTCGCTCTCGCCCTCGGCTTGCTATCGTGTGCCGCATC
Organism: uncultured Acidobacteriota bacterium; assembly: GCA_963772535.1. Taxonomy (GTDB): domain Bacteria; phylum Acidobacteriota; class Terriglobia; order Acidiferrales; family UBA7541; genus Palsa-295. The sequence continues at coordinate 50,093 of CAVYXN010000017.1, read as the reverse complement.
ATCCGCCGCACAAAAACAATTCGTGCCGGCCGATCACCTCGGCCTCACCTGCACCCAAATTCTCCAAATGTCATCGACCGACTGGGTTAAGAAATTCATCGCCGCAAAAGGCGCCGCCCAACCCAGCACAATTCAAGCAATCACCAGCTACGGAAAATGCTACGACGCCCGCACCACCCGCCTCGCCGCCTCCCTCGGAAAATCAGGAAAGGGCCCATTAATGGGCGCCCGAGGAAATTTCGCCGATTTCGAGCGCGCCCTCAACGACTTCACCGCCAAAGCCCTCGCCGCCACCGATCCGCCGGCCGACGCGCAAAAGAAAGCCTACGCTGCACTCTATGCAAAACAGTTCCGCTACGAGTTTTACCGCGAGTACCAACAGAAGAACTTCAATCCCCCGCCATTCACCCCGGAAGAATCCGACGCCTTTACCAAAGCCAAAAACCACTTCGGCGAACTCCTAGGTCTGCTCCCCGAAGACAAAATGCACGAACTCCACCGCTCCTTCGGTGAAATTTTCGCCGCCGGCGGCGTCCCCGACGCCACAAAATTCGCAGTGTACCGCTACGCCATCTTCCTGCTCGAATCCGCGTCAGAAACTCCTTACTCCGCGCCTCCGTTCTGAGCGTTCCGTTACCTCTTTTCGTAGCGCGGCATTTGGTTCGTTTCGCCTTTTCCGTATTTGAAATCTCGAATGGCTTTGTTGACACCCTCGGTACACAACCAGCGCCGTAGGCGCGGCCCACACTTAGCCCAGGGTGGAAACCCTGGGTACCGAGTTCCAAAAATTATTTCAGCGCCGTAGGTGCGACACGCTGATTTTCAAAATTTAGCTCCTCGCCTGCCCTTCGGAAATTCCGTTCTGGGCGCGATCCTGTTTTAAAACTTGTAAAGTAGTTACCAGTGCGTTATCATCAGTCGTGAGCTTTACGGACAATTCGCGCGGGAAGCATCAATCAGCACCCAGAACCAGATCCGCGCGCCGAAACCTCTCCTATAATGCCGTCATTCCTCCCACCTCGCGTCGGTGTCCCGCATTTCTAATCGCAAATCTGGAATTAGAATTCGACCTAACCCCCATAAGAATCAGCAATCTAAAATTTTCTAATCGCAAATTTTCCGCGATTTTTTACCCTCAGGAGCAAACGTTTCAACCAGCGTCGCTTTCTTCCCGCCCCAACTTGCTCGCCACTCATCACTCATCACTCGCCACTGCCTTCCTAATCGAGACACCGCGATTAGAATTCCGCCCAACCCCCACAAAACAAAGCTCACTACCAATTTTTAATCGAGACAAAAATGGCCTTTTCGCTCCGCAAAATCCGGCAATAGTTGGCTTCCCTCGCCCTACTTTGGTAGTCTCCCCTCTCTTGACTCAGGAGACCCAATGACACCCCGGAAGTTCCTGGCTTTCGCGGTTTTCGTGTGCTTCGCAGTTCCCGTATCGCTATGCAGCGCGCAAAAGGACGGCGCTACAAATCAACTCGCGCGCGAAATCTACAAGCAGCTGATCGAAATCAACACCACCGATTCCGTCGGCAGCACCACCGTCGCCGCCGAAGCCATGGCCAAGCGCCTCCGCGACGCTGGCTATCCCGAGAGCGACATCTTCATCGGCGGCCCGAATCCACGAAAAGGAAACCTCGTCGCGCGGCTTCACGGCACCGGCGCGCGCAAACCGATTCTGATGATCGGCCATCTCGATGTAGTCGAAGCGCGACGCGAAGACTGGTCCGTCGATCCGTTTCAACTCCTCGAAAAAGACGGCTACTTCTACGGCCGCGGCTCGATCGATATGAAATCCGGCGACACTTTCCTGATGGTGACGATGATTCGTCTAAAAAAAGAAGGATACAAACCCGACCGCGACACCATCATGGCTCTCACCGCCGATGAAGAAGGCGGCCAGTCCAACGGCGTCAACTGGTTGCTGAAGAATCATCGCGATTTGATTGACGCGGAGTTCATCTTGAACCCCGATGGCGGCACTTTTCAGATGGTCAACGGGAAGAAGTCCATGGTCGCGATTCAGGCCAGCGAAAAGCTCTATCAGGATTTCGAACTGAAGGTCACGAATCCTGGTGGCCATAGCTCGCTGCCCGTCCCCGACAACGCAATCTACGAGCTCGCCGAGGGGCTCACGCGTCTCGAACATTATAAATTTCCATTCGAGCTCAACGACGTGACGCGTTCCTACCTCGATCACATGTCCGCAATTGTGGGAGGAGATCTGGGCGCAGATATGAAAGCCGTTTTGAAAGATCCGCCTGGCGCCGCCGCGATCAACCGCTTGTCGCAGAGGCCTTTCTACAACGGCATCACCCATACCACCTGCGTTGCTACCCGTCTCGATGCCGGCCACGCCAACAACGCGCTGCCGCAAATGGCCCGCGCGAATGTGAATTGCCGCATTCTCCCGTCGCACTCGGTGGAAGAAACTCAAGCCACGCTCGTGAAAGTTCTCGACGATCCCAAAATCTCGGTGACGCCAGTCCTTACCGGCGCGCTCGTTGCGCAAAAGAATCCCCCTTCACCGCTGCGTCCGGACGTGATGGAAGCCCTCGACAAAGTCACGCAAGAAATGTGGCCGGGAGTTCCCGTGGTTCCAGTGATGGAAACCGGTGCCTCGGACGGCGCCTACTCGCGTGCCGCCGGAATTCCAACCTACGGAATCTCCGGCATGTGGATGGATCCCAACGACGACCGCTCCCACGGCCGCGACGAGCGCCTCGAGGTTTGGTCCTTTTATACTGGCGTGGACTTTTACTACCGTTTCGTAAAGGTTCTCAGTTCCGGCCAATAAAGTTCCAGTGGCGATAAAATTCTAGCGAGAGACGAAGACTAAATGAGCCTGATGCGAACCGCGATCTTGAAGGCCTCCGCGAGCCCGTGGATGCGCAAGAATGCGCCGCGCTATGGCTTCCTGCGGCGCACCGTCACGCGCTTCATGCCCGGTGAAAATATTGACGATGCTCTCGCGGCCGCGCGCCAGCTCGCAGAAAAGCGCATCGCCACCCTCGTCACGCACCTGGGTGAAAATATCGATGATCGATCCGAAGCGGAATCAGTCACGAATCACTACCTCGACGTTCTGCGGCAAATCAACGCCGCTAATTTGCCCACAGAAGTTTCCGTGAAGCTCACGCAGCTTGGCCTCGATCTCGATCGCGAATTTTGTTACGCGAATCTCGTGAGGCTAATCGAGGCCACGCCGCCGGACAAAACGCTTTGGATCGACATGGAACAAAGCCCCTACGTGGACGTCACGCTCGAAATTTATCTGCGCGCCCGCAAAGCGTATGCGAACGTGGGAGTCTGTGTTCAGGCGTACTTGTATCGCACGCAGAAGGATCTGGATTCGCTGATTGCCATCGGCGCAGCCGTTCGTCTGGTAAAGGGCGCGTACAACGAGCCCGCTGAAATCGCGTACCCGTTAAAGAAAGATGTAGATTCGAGCTACATGGATCTGGCCAAGAGACTGTTGAGCCCGGAAGCTCGCAAAGCGGGCGTGCGCGCCGCCATCGCCACTCACGACCGCGCGTTGATCGCGACCCTCATCGAATGGGCCACAGCGCAAGGAGTACCGAAGAATCGCCTCGAATTTCAAATGCTATACGGTATTCAGCGCGCCGAACAATTGCGCCTCGCGCAAGATGGCTACCGCTCCGCCGTCCTGATTTCCTACGGCACGTTCTGGTACCCGTGGTTCATGCGCCGCCTCGCCGAACGCCCCGCCAACGTTCTCTTCCTCGCCCGCAATTTCTTCGGCAACTAGTCTAGTCCGCGCTGGAACAGAATATTTCCGGAACGACGTCCGGAAATATTTCTGGAGCATACAAAACGGGCAGAGTTGGTTGTTAAGGTTTTGCTTCGTCCGATGCCGATGCCGGCTGAGCCGCCGGTGATTCTGGCTGCGGAGCAGGCGCAGGTTGCTGAGCGGCGATGTGGCGAATGGTTTGCGTCTTCCGTTTTGGCACCGCGGCAGCCGACAGCGATTGGTTGACGGTCAAGATCGTGTCGCCATGAACCACCACGCGGAAGCGCCTGTCGGTGGCCTTGATTGCGGGCGTGTCTTTGTGAAATCCAGTCAGGAAATACGGATAGCCTTCGAAGTTTTTGGTGCGTTCGTTGTCCGGCTGTTTCACCGCAAAATTCAGGGGAATGCGTTCGCCGTTGGTGGCCATGATGTCCTGCATGAACCACGCCACCGCGCCCGAGCCGTGTGCTCCAGCCGGCCGAACTGCAAGGACACGCGCACGCGCTTCTGAGCCACGCACTACGATCGGAACTCCGTCCACGACAAGATCCTCGACAGCTTCCATTTCAACGACGGTTCCTTCCTGCAATTCTTCCGAGGAGACATTGCCCTTCAGTTCGACTTCGAATGTCATGCCGTCGGGAACTTTGACGTCGACGCCTTCCGGAATCTTTTGTACCGGCAAGCCAGTTGCGACTGGCGCCTGCAGCATCGCGAGGACTACTTTGTCGGAGACGCCTGCGGCGCGAAGCTTTTGAATTTGAGGAGGCGTCATATCGAAAGCGCATGGATTCGATGAAATCTCCTTCAGCAAGAAGTCCGAGCCCGGATGCATGGCGTGCATCGCCAGTACGTCATCGGTCGTCAGCGCAGAAGGCGGCGGCTGCGGAGTGCTGGGTTCGACGGGCTTGGGATCTTCCGTCAGGCCAAACGTATATACATGTTGCCGGGGCGGCGGCGCGTCGGCCAGGTCGGCGAAGCGCACCCACCCCATTCGTCCATCTTGGGTTCGAACCTGAGCGAAGCTGCCCTTTTGGGCGACGATTTCAACTTTCTCGCTGCAGCGCAGTTTGCCGAGTTCTTCAAACCGCTCGGTTGTCTTGTACATCAAAACGTAAGCGTCATACGTTCCGCAAAGCGCATAGCTGGTGGAATCGGCCGCGTGCGCAGAAGTAGCGGCGGCGACGAGAACTAAAAACGCGAGGGTTCGAGCCTTCATCCTGTGCCCCAAGTCCGGAGCCCATGGAAACGGCGTGCCGGATTCACAAGAAATTAGCTTCCGAAGTGATTGTTGCGGAAGGGTGAGAACTCTCCAATAGTACTTTGTGCCAGTCTGTCCTTAAGAGCTAAGGCGCAGCCGCAGTCGAGTTTCGATAATAAATTCCGGAGCAAACCTAAAAAACTGTCCTAAAGGACAGTAGATTTTTGGTGTTCGCCATCTATAAAGTGGCGTACCCGCCCAGGAAAATTACATTTGAAATCTCCGAGGAACCTCGGATTGAGAGCGGAGAGTGCCATGGTCAACGTCGGTCTCGACCTCGTCGGCGAGTTTCGACAAGGTCTGAAGGCGCTGAAAAGCGGTTACCCCCAGAAAGCCCTCGTACACATGCGAACAGCGTTTGAATACGAAAAACACAATCCCTTCTATATTTCGTTTCTAGGCTTGTCGGTCGCGCGCGCGGAGCGCCAATGGGATCGCGCGACCGAGCTGTGCGAAATCGCGGTCCAGTTACGGCGTAACGAATGCCAGTTTCATTTGAATCTGGCGGAAGTCTATGCGCTCTCGGGGCGGCGGGAGAAAGCGCTCGATACGATCGATGCGGCGCTGGCACGGTTTGGGAATGATGCGCGACTGGTGCGGGCGCGAAGCCGGGTGGAAAAACGGCGAGCTCCCATACTGCCATTCCTCACGCGCGATCATTTCTTGAATCGCACGATCGGAAAGATGCGGCACCGGACGCTGAGCCGCTTCGGCAAAACAGCGTAGCTAGCGCGCGGCCGGATACGGGCGCACCATCAGCGAGATCGTCACGCCCACGCAATCATGAGCGTGAACGATCGCCTCGCCATGCGGGCGAGCTTCGACCTGACGAGCTGAAGCGACCATCGTAAAACCAGAATTCAATTACTAACCAGCGTGCGCTTCCATTTTGGCAACAAGCAGGCGTCCCTGGCGGCTTTCGAGCGCGAGCAGGGCTTTCTTATTTGGAAGACCACCGCCATAACCGACCAGGCTGCCATTGCTGCCGATGACGCGATGGCACGGGATGATGATAGGAATTGGATTCGAACCGTTTGCCAGGCCGACCGCTCTCGAGGCGTTGGGTTTGCCCAGGCGTCGAGCCAGTTCGCCGTAGGAAGTGGTTTCGCCGAAAGGAATGGTCTGAAGCATTTGCCACACGCGAAGCTGAAAGTCCGTGCCAATGAGCGACAACGGCAGGTGGAACTCTTCCAACTCGCCGGCAAAATAAGCACGCAATTGACGGATGGGTTCCTGTAACGGTGCCGGATCCTTGCGCCAATGTGATTCCGGATGTTCGGGCCGCTTGCCGGCGACGAAACTGATCAGTCGGAGACCACGTTCGTCGGCGGCCAGCAAGGTCTTACCCAGCGGAGTTTGGTAGTGGGTGTAGCAGATATCGCTCATAGGTTGTTCTCCTGCCGTTTAAATCGTACCGCAAACCGGCTGGCTCCTGCCATTCGCGGTTACGGAACGAATCCGCAATTAGTTCATGGAATTAAATTCAAAGAGCCGGCAAGATGCCGGCGCTACAAGGGAAACTTCCGGCTTTCGTCGCGTTCTTTCTCGTGATTAATAATTTAACCTGGGAGTGGGCGCGATTGAACAGGTTGGTGGCGGATGCCTGCGACCGTGTTCGAGGAGGCAACGTAGGAGACCAGGGGCGAGGTTTCTTCGTGAGATCGAGAAATAAGGAGAGCGAGGCGAGTGGTGCATCGGTAGAGCACCCATCCGATTACAACGCACAGGGCGATGAATGAAAAGAGAGTAATGAAGCCTGCAAAAAAGATGACGAAAGCGGCGGTCATCTGGAATAGTGGGTTCAGGAGCAGAGGAAATGTCATCGGTAACTACCTTCCGCGTTCGCCGGTTTATTGCCATAGATACCGGGACCACGATGAAATCAATTTCGCAAGCTGGGCTGGCGTGGGCTTTCTCTTAGAACTTACAGCAAAAATAGGCTTCGTGAGGGGATGTTCGCTATCGGCATAAAGCCTGATTTCGAGTGAGTTGTCACTGTAAGCAAATTATCGCGCGAGCCGCAACCAAGACCGGTAGTACGTAGACTCCAAAAAATATCTAAGGGCATCCCTTGATAGTGTTGAGCGAGGGACGCTAGTACCTTCTACTGCGCTGAGTCCCGGCCGCGGATGAATTTGCAAACCTACCGAAGTGAAAGGGGACATTCAATTATGAGCTCACGAGCAATGAGTTTTGCAGCCGCTGCCGCGCTATTTGTTACCGGGCTTGCCGGCTGCTCGAGAAGCGACACGCGATCGCCGGCGGTGGCGGATGAAATCAGAAAATCATTGGACCAATCCGGCTACAAGGACGTCTCGGTGAGCCAAGACCGCGAGAAAGGGGTGGTGACTCTCACCGGTCGCGTGGCGGCAGAACTCCGACAAGCAACAGGTGGAATCGATCGCGAAATCCATGTCGGTGGGACAGGTGGTTGCGGACGAAATTCAGGTGCTGCCGCCCGGCACGGAACACGATGCGAAAGCAGTGGACTCCGATCTGGACAAGGGTATCGACAAGAATTTAGATGCCGCACTCATCCAGAACAGACTGAACAAAGACATCAGCTACGACGTGAAGAATGGAGTGGTGACGCTGAAGGGAAACGTGAATTCAGAAATCCGGCGTAACCAGGCGGCGCATATCGCTTCTTCCGTGCCGAACGTTCAGCAAGTGGTGAATGAGCTGCAGGTGAAGAATCAGAAAGCCAGTTCGTCGAATTAGAACTGGCGCGCATGAGCCATGGCTCAGTCCAGAACGAATTCAAAAACGAATCGAGGAGATCTTTTATATGGTGCGATGGGCTTTGCTGTTTCTAGTTGTCGCGATCGTTGCAGGAATATTCGGATTTGCGGGGGTAATGGCGGCGGCTGCGGGAATCGCGAAGCTATTTTTTTATGTGTTCCTGGTTCTATTCGTGGTTTCGCTGGCCATGAGCGTCGTTAGCCGGGCGTGAGCTTAGAAAGCGCGAGCGACACGGTTGTGACGCGATTTAATCCATCGAAGGATTTGTACAATCTCCTCGCTGTAGTGGTGGCGGTTGTCACAATCGCTGCGCTCTACTTCGCGCGAATCGTTCTGATCCCGTTTGCATTGGCCGTTCTTTTCACTTTTATTCTCACGCCGGTGGTGCGGCTGCTCGAACGAGCTCGATTGGGGAGGACTTTCTCCAGTCTTTTGGTAGTTGTTCTCACGATTGGAGCGTGCGGCGGGCTGGGATGGGGCGTCTCGAAGCAGTTTGAGCAGGTGGTGAATCAGCTTCCGTCGTACAAGGTCAATATCAAGGAAAAGTTAGCCTCGCTGCACTGGTCCGATAGTCACACTTTGCATAACGCTTCCGAGACCGTAACGGAAATCAGCAAAGACCTCGCAGCCAAGCCAGCGCCATCCTCTTCGGGAGAATCCGAGCAGGCAACCCTTCCCAGGAGCTACAGCGCCGTGCCGGCGCAACCGGTTCCGGTCCAAGTGATAGCGCCTCCTTCACTGCCGCTCGAATCCATGCAAAGCGTGCTTGGACTGCTGGCCCGCGCGCTGATCGTGGTAGTGTTCACGATTTTCATGCTGATTCGACGGGAGGACCTGCGAAACCGGCTGATTTCGCTGATCGGCCACGGACACATTCATCTGGTGACCCAGACTCTCGACGAAGCCAGCTCGCGGGTGAGCAGGTTTTTGTTGATGCAGTTTTTGGTGAACATCGGCTACGGAATCTTTATCGGGATGGGGCTTTATTTCATCGGGCTTCCCGGCGCGCTTCTATGGGGAGTGATTGTTGGGATTTTGAGGTTTCTTCCGTACGTTGGTCCACCGCTGGGCGGCATCATGCCGCTGATTCTTTCGATGGCTGTTTTTAGCGGCTGGTCGAAACCGTTGATGGTTCTGGGCCTCTTCGTTATTACGGAGCTAGCGGTTTCGAATCTGCTGGAGCCGATGCTATACGGCGCGCACACGGGGATTTCTTCTCTGGCGATTGTGGTAGCAGCGATTTTCTGGACGGCGATCTGGGGCCCGATCGGACTCGTGGTGTCAACTCCCCTGACCGTTTGTCTGCTGGTGGTTGGGCGACATGTTCCGCAGCTGCGGTTTCTGCACATTCTGCTGGGCGACGAGCCGCCCTTGACGCCCGAGTCGCGTTTTTATCAGCGGCTGCTTGCGATGGACCACGAAGAAGCACGCGAGGTGCTGCAAAAATGCCTGAAGGAAATGAGCCTCGAAGAGCTTTATGAAAACGTGCTGATCCCGGCCCTGGGGATGGCGGAACAGGACCGGCATCAAAACCTGCTTCAGGATGAGAACGAAAAATTCATCAGCCAGAGCACGCGCGAATTGATTGACGAACTGTGGGAGCCACGCAACGGGGAAGGCCAACGCGACTCAGAGGGCAATGGATCTTTGGAAATACCGCCGAAAGCTGCGGCGCCGCATCCGGCGCGGCAGCTGAATGTCCTATGCGTTCCGGCGCGAGATGAAGCGGATGAAATTGTGGGCACGATGCTCGCACAGTTGCTGCAACATGCGGGACATCGAGCCGAGTGCCTAGAGGTGGAAAGCGGCGAGCGGATGATCGCGCAGATTTCGAGTGAGAAGCCGGACATCGTTTGTATCTCCGCACTTCCTCCTTTCGCGATACCTGCGGTGCGCACCCTGTATGGCAGGATGCACGCGCAGAATCCCAATCAGAAAGTTCTGGTTGGTTTATGGCACTTCTCCGGGGACTCGACGAAACTCGGGCGGAGGCTCGCATTGAAGGACGATTCGCGCGCATTTACGACGCTGGCCGATCTTGTGCATGAGGTGCAGGAGATGTCCGCGATACCGGCGCAAGCTGTAGAGCATTCTTAGCTGACATCTCGAACTTAGATTTGGTTTTTCGGCGCCGATGGCTGTTGGAATCCGGGTACGTCTTTTATTCCTGCGCCGGTACAGGCATGATGGTATGGGAAGGCAATACTGGAATCAGTAGAATCCGCAATAAGGAATATGACCCCGATTCGAGTTAACTCGTCTTTATATAGAAATCATTCCCGCGTGAAAACATCCACTGACGCAGTCGCGACAATTGCGCCACGGGCCTGAATAGATTCAACTCAAGAGGAGGATTGATGCGTTATCTTCAATATGTACTTTGCTTTTTGCTTTTGGGAATGCCGGTGCTATTCATCGCCAGTGCGGCTTCCGCGCAAGTTGCTATTTCCGTCACGATTGCTCCGCCCGAATTGCCCGTGTACGAGCAGCCAGTTTGTCCAGGTGACGGTTATATCTGGACGCCTGGCTACTGGGCCTGGGATGGAGAGGATTACTACTGGGTGCCTGGTACGTGGGTGCTGGCGCCGCAAGTCGGTTACTTCTGGACTCCGCCGTACTGGGGCTGGGGCGGTTCTGCTTTTATTTTCCACGCCGGGTATTGGGGACCAGTGGTGGGATTCTACGGTGGAATCAACTATGGGTTCGGATATTTCGGCCACGGTTTTTCCGGTGGACGTTGGGAGGGAGGCCACTTTTTCTATAACACCGCGGTGTGGCACGTAAACAGAGAAGAGGTCCACAACGTGTACGAGGAAAGAGTGAACGTAAGAGAAAACGTTCGAGTGAGCTACAACGGCGGACGGGGCGGAATTGACGCACGACCAACCCGCGAGGAAGAGGCTGCCGAGCACGAGCGGCATCTACCTCCCGCACAAGACCAGATACGTCATGAAGAGGCGGCTCGTTCGAATCGCGACCTAAGAAATTCCGTGAATCACGGGAGGCCGCCTGTGACTGCGACACAGCGTCCCGGAGAATTCAACGGGCACGAAGCGGCGCCGGCTAGAGAAACCACGCGAACCGAGACACCTTCGAGTCATACGAACAATCCGGTGCATCCGAAGGATTTGCCTGCGTATCAGCGCCCGGCGGCTCCAAATACCGGCAATACAAAAACGGATCAGAAATACCAGAAGCAGCAGGAAAATTTGGCGAAGAACCAAGACCAAGAGCGACAGAAACTTCAGCAGCAGCAAGACAGAGAGCATCAACAGTACACGAAGCAGAATGCCAACGAAGCGAGAAATCAGCAACTGGAACAGAAGCACGCTCAGCAGACGCAGCAGCTTCAGCAAAAGCACGTCCAACAGCAACAACACCTACAGCAGAAGCAGCAGCCGGCGCATCAAACGTCAGCGCCAAAGGAAAACAAACACTAGCGGTACGGTAATAGCAAAATGGGCGAGGCACCTGCCGATGGGCAAGCGCCTCGCCCTTTTTTTGTCGGATCAATCGGATCAAGAAGGCGCGATGAGGTTAGGAGGCGGACTTCTTCCTGGGAACTTTGGCGCCCTTCTTCCGCGCCTCCGAGAGTCCGATCGCGATTGCCTGTTTGCGGCTGGTTACTTTGCCGCCTCTGCCGCCCTTTCCAGAGCGAAGAGTCCCACGCTTTTCGCGGTGCATGGCGCTCTTAACGCTCTTGCCCGCTGCTTTGCCGTATCGTGCCATCACGCTTCTCCTTGTCCCTGATTTTGCCGAGACAACTCTGGTCGGCGCTCAGAATGAGCTCTTGGCGCTTTTGGACGCATCGTCCAACCGATAAGAAGTGGTGAATTCATCCACCTGTTTCTCGGCTGCGTCTTTCGCGATTCCGTACCGCTCTTGAATTTTGCCTACGAGTTGTTCTCGTTTGCCGTTGATGGTGGTGAGATCGTCCTCGGTGAGTTTTCCCCACTTTTCCTTGATCTTGCCAGCTGATTGCTTCCACTTGCCTTGAATTTGATCCCAGTTCATGTAATTCCTCCTGGAGTTCGTTTGAGTTGGACAGCGCTTCCATAATGCATAGAGAAAGGGCCGGGCCGGAATACAGCGCACCGTGTACGTATTAGAACGATGCGCGGTATGCGCGAATTGCGCTGGTGATCTCGCGAATTGGCCGAAGCCCATTTTTGGCACTGACGCAGTGTTGATCACTGTTGTTCTTAGAAATGCCTAGGGCAACAAGATCTGGCGGTTACAGCGATTGCTCGATGGTGGGGACCGGGGGGGAAGGCCTACTCTAACGAAGCATTCAAAAAATCTCAGGGCGCGACCCTTTCAGGAGTGTTGTGATGGCGGAAAAAACATTGAAGTCTGTTTTCGTGGATGAAGTCCGCGATATTTACAACGCGGAGCAGCAGTTGATCAAGGCATTGCCAAAAATGGCGAAGGCTGCCACCTCAGAAGAGCTGCGAAGCGGTTTCGAGGAGCATCTGGAACAAACGAAAGAGCATGCGGCTCGCATTGAAAAGATTTTCAACGGCATGGGCGAGCCGGTGAAAGGCAAGAAGTGCAAGGGCATGGAGGGAATCGTTTCGGAAGGCGGCGAAGTGATGTCCGAGGATTATGAAGGCGCTGTGATGGATGCGGCGTTGATCTCGGCCGCGCAGAGAGTGGAGCATTATGAAATTGCCGCATACGGTGCCGTACATGCTTACGCAGAACTGTTGGGCGAGAGCGATGCAGCGTCATTGCTCGAACAGACTCTCGAAGAGGAAAAAGAGACCGATCAAAAGCTGACCGACCTTTCGAAGCAGATCAACTCCGAGGCGTACCAGGGCGGCAGTGAAGAAACGAGCGAAATGAAGCCTAGGCAGCGGGCTGCGAAAGCGGGAACAAACCGCTGAAGGGTTGATTCAGCCCAAACGGGGGAGGGACCGGATGCGGGTCCCTCTCCCTGGCGCAAGGCGCAAAGCTTGAAAGGCTCGCACCGTGTTGATATTCCTGGGAATGGTTTTGATTCTGGCAATTCTTGTGGGCCACTGGAAGCGGACAAATGGCCGCGAGCATTTTCCGAGCGGTGAAATCAGTTTTGTGATGCTTGTCTTCTTAGCCCTTTTCCTTATATGCCGATTGTAGCCGAGTGATCAGATCCAGCGCTTGGGACCAGCCCTCCGGGAAGCCCTGGAAGGAGATGCTGCGTTCCGGCTTGAATTGCCGCAACGCGCGCGCATTCAATGAGTTACGCATTGCCAGACCCCGGATTGTGGCGCGGCGGCCGTGACTTCGCCGGGAACGATAGTTACTACATCTTTCCCGGTGCGGAAATACGGGAAGAAGAGTGCGGCACGATAGAGGAGACAGGATAGAATCTAGGAACGTGTTAAAGACGATGACGGCAAGCCTTCGAATCTTGATCGTGGATGACGAAAAAGCGGTGCGGACGGCATTGGGAAGGCTTCTAGGCACGCGCGGGGAATGGACGGTGGTTGGCGAGGCAGCCGACGGCGCTGAGGCTATTGGGAAGGCGAAAGAGCTGAAGCCCGATGTGGTTATTATGGATGTGACTCTGCCGGAGCTCAACGGGTTGGCAGCCACTCCAGAAATCAAGAAGGCCATCCCGAGTGCCGAAGTTCTGATCTTCACGCAGCATGAATCCTCGCAGATGATCCGCGAAGCCAAGAATGCGGGCGCCAGCGGTTACCTACTGAAATCTCAAGCGAACTGGCTTGTGGCTGCCGTAGAGGCGATGGGACAACACAAGCCGTTTTTCGGCGGCAAGAATATATCGGACGCCCGATAGTTTGGCTTAGTAACCAATTCTTCCCTGCAGACGTATTCTTATCCGAGGCATCCCAGCTTTCGGAGGGGCGCCTGCTGCTAATCCCTATGAAAACCGACGATCGAAAAGTGAAAGCCGTCGAATCCAGAGTCTATGCGGAGACGATCGCGGAAACGATTCGGGAGTCCATTGTAATTCTCGATGAGGAGTTGCGGATCATTTCCGCGAATCGAGCCTTCCTGGAGACATTCCGAGTTACGCGCCACGAAACCGAAAACAGACTTTTGGGGGAATTCGGCGGTGGGGAATGGGACATTCCCGCGTTGCTAGCGTTACTCAAGAACGTTGTCCGGCAAAAAACCGAATTGAAAAATTACGAGCTTGGCCACGATTTTCCGGGGGTCGGGCAGAAGTTCCTGGTTTTGAATGCCCGGCAGATCCCGGGCCATGACGGCCCAGGGCGCTGGATGCTTCTTGCGATCGAAGATCGCACGGAGGAGCTTCGAACCATCGAGGACCTGAGAAAGCAGACCGAATTACTGCAGCTCGCCCATGATGCGATCCTTGTTCGCGATGTGGACAGCGTAATTTTATTCTGGAATCGCGGGGCGCAGGAGACCTACGGTTGGTCCGCTGCCGAGGCGTGCGGCAATATATCGCATCAACTCCTCAGTACGAAATTTCCCGACCCGTTCGATCAGTGGCAGGAAAAACTGCTGAGCCGAGGCTCCTGGGAAGGCGAGCTGGTGCACATGACGAAAGACGGAAAGCGAATCCATGTAGCCAGCCGCCAAGTGTTGCAGCACGACCAAACCGGACGGATGATTGGGATTCTCGAGATCAATCGAGACATCACCTCCCGCAAGGATGCCGAAGAGGCGCTACGCAATCTCTCCGGGCGTTTGCTCCAACTGCAAGACGAGGAACGCCGCCGGATTGCGCGCGAACTGCACGATAGCACCGGACAGAGCCTGGCGGCGCTGGTCATTCATCTTTCGGCGGTCAGCGCGAGAATTTCCGAAATTGACGCAGCGGCCGCCGAAATGCTGCGCGAAGCAATCGATCTCTCACAGAAGGCATCTGACGAGACCCGTACGCTGTCGTACCTCTTGTACCCCCCAACGCTCGATCACGCCGGACTGCGATCTGCATTAGAGTGGTACATCGACGGATTCACACAGCGAAGCAAGGTGAAGGTCGAGTTGGACGTTTCAATTGGCCGCGAGCGGCTTGCCGAAATCGTGGAGAGAACACTTTTCCGAGTCGTACAGGAGAGCCTCACAAATATATTCCGCCACTCGGGAAGCGATACCGCCAGCGTGCGCATCAGCCGACGGCCGGGAATTGTCCGTTTGGAAGTGGCAGACAATGGCAAAGGAATCCCGGAGGACGTACTGGCGGCACTCAACAGCAGCGGCGGCCAGCTAGGCGTGGGCATTCGGGGAATGAGGGAGCGCATCAGGCAGCTGGGCGGATGGCTCCAAGTTAAATCCCACCCCGGCGGCACAACGATTATATCGAGTCTTCCAGTTGACTGACCCTTGTCGAGCCAAAGGCAATCCCGTAACTCGCGTAAATTCTGTGGAAAATACAGGATTCTACCTAGGAGTACTAAAGGATGGCTCCGATAGGCCAGGAAGAAAAAGCAGACTAAGGTACGTAGGTATTTTCTGGACCAGCTGACTTGGGCGATCGGCTGTTCGTTCAATTTTTTGGGGCAATTTCGCGGGCCGATCGTGATCGCCGACCTCTTGTATAATTGACAACAAATCTTGAAACGGCAGGAGTAAATGATGACCAAAGCTCTCCGAATTCTAATCGCTGACGACCACGACCTCATGCGGCGCGGTATTAAGGGCATGTTGCAGTCGCATCCGGGATGGGAGATTTGCGGAGAGGCCCATACGGGACGGGAAGCTGTCACGAAGGCGCAAGAATTGAAGCCGGATATCGCGATCCTCGACATCAGCATGCCGGACTTGAACGGCGTGGACGCTGCGCGAAGGATTCGCAAAGAGTCGCCAAACACGGAGATTTTGATTTTGTCCGTACATTATTCGGACCAGTTGATTCGGGATATTCTGGAGGCCGGGGTCCGCGGATACATCGTGAAGTCCGACTCGGATCGCGACCTGATTATCGCGGTGGAGACACTGGCGAATCACAAGCCCTTCCTGACCCCGCGGGCAACTGAGGTAATGCTGACGAATTTCAAGGAAGGCCGGATGCGCTCGGAACTTCCCACTTCGTTGCGCGATCGGCTGACGTCTCGGGAGCGGGAAATTGTACAATTGCTGGCGGAAGGAAAGAGCAGCAAGGAAGTGGCTTCCTCGCTCTGCATCAGCGTAAAAACGGCGGAAACGCACCGCGCCAATATCATGCGCAAGCTTCAACTGCATACTGTGAGTGAACTGGTCCGTTACGCGGTTCGAAATCAAATTGTCGAAGCGTAGTAAAACTCGGTAGCCCTCGCCGAGAAAGACTGAATTCCAGATTTGAAGGTTTCTGGGTGGGTTAGTGCGTTCGAAAGCGCTTCTTGGGGTCCAAGTTCTGTCTTCAGGCACGCGGCCCCAGGATCGCTACAGGAAGTTCCCATTTGTCCTAACGCGTAATCCGTATTGTTGCAGGGATTTGTTTGCAAGATTATTGCGGTGCGGGAGGAGGATGAAATTCGGTGACCTTGTGAAAGCAAGGTTGGAGGGCTGGGCCGATTTTCGTTCTCCTTCTCGTCCAAGATAGAAAGGCTTTCCCATGAATAAGCCTGCAGCGGCTGAAGAGAACATCGCCCGTGTGTCGCGAAATGACGTGGTCGAAACGGTTGCACCAACTCTTGCGCGCCCGACGGTGCTCGTAGCGACGGCTGATCCTTTAATCCGCGCGAGTATGCGCGATCTTCTTCAGGGATATCCAACCAGAACGGTTTGGGCGAGGGGCGTGAATGAGGTGCGATTGGCGCTTGCGAAAGAAAGCGTGCTTGCTTGTTTTTGCGGTTTCTGGCTGATCGATGGCACGTACCGCGACGTGGTTCGCCATTTGAAGCGGCAATCGGTAGAGATTCCGGCAATTGTGGTGTGTGAACCGTCTTGCCCGCAGGAATATAGAGACTACCTGGCTGCGCTGAATCTCCGAGCGTTTGACTTCCTTTGTCATCCATATCGAAAGATGGATTTGGAGCGGATTCTAGAGGCCGCGATTTCGAAGCGCGGTGAATCCGTTCAAGCGGCGCAAGCCCCCGTACGCGGGGTATTGCAGGAGCCGGACTTGCGCAAGGCTGGCTAGGGCGATTCTATGACCAATACGTCGCGCACAAGCGAGCGACAGACGCGGGCGTCCTGGTCAAGCACAACCTTTGCGGCGATCATCAACACCCCCATCGTTCTTATTTGCGATCTCTCTCAGGGCAGGGACTAGAAATAAACGGGGTTGACGCACCAATAAGCTGTGAAGGTGTGCCTGAGCCGCTGTATCCTTCTAAACGCACGAGTATCCTCGCCAATTTTCGCGCATGGACTAGCTCTTTTTCTTTCGCAGAAGTAACTTAAAGCAGGAAGAGGCAATGTCTCATTCACCGCTAGTGGTGTTTCCCGAGCATGAGGAACCGATTCGCGCCGAGCTCTTCAGCGTGGAACGGCTGGAGCAGCATGCCGAGTCGCTGGCGGCTGCTCAAACGGTGGCTGACACCATCGGCGAAGGCCGCCCGTTGATTCCGCGCGTCCTGGAGAACGGCCGGGTTCTGCTCGAATACTATCAAGCGACCGCAGCCGCTGTTTCGCGCGAGCAGGCAATCACACCGGCTGCCGAATGGCTCATTGATAATTTCTATATCGTCGAAGAACAGCTGCGCGAGATTCGGGACGATTTGCCTTCCGGGTTTTATCGAAAGCTTCCCAAACTTTCTGCCGGCCATCTGGAAGGTTATCCCCGCGTCTTTGGCGTCGCCTGGGCTTATGTAGCGCATACGGACAGCCGCTTTGATCCCGAAATACTGCGGCGGTTCATTGTGGCCTATCAGCGCGTTCAACCGCTCACGATCGGCGAACTCTGGGCGGTGGCGATCACGTTGCGGGTGGTGCTGGTCGAGAACCTTCGCAGAGTATCGGAACGAATCGTGCGGAGCCGGGTGGCGCGCGAGGAAGCGGACCAGATTGCGGACAGCCTTCTCGGAACCGGCGGCCCGTCACCGGTGGCGCCCGCAGCCGTTCTAAGGAGCCTCGAAAGCAAGCCTTTGGATCGCGCCTTTGCGGTGCAACTTGTCCAGCGATTGCGCGATCTCGATCCCAGAGTGGGACCCATCCTGTTATGGCTGGACGAGCGGCTCTCCGCGCAAGGCTCTTCCGCCGACGAAGTGGTGCGTGCGGAGCATCAGGAACAAGCGGCCATGAGCGTGACGGTGCGCAACATCATCACGAGCATGCGGCTGACATCGGCATTCGATTGGCAGATATTTTTTGAAAGCGTCAGCCTGGTAGACGAAATCCTGAGAGAAGGAAGCCAGTTTGGCGAGATGGATTTTGAAACGCGCGATCAGTACCGCCATGCGATTGAAGATCTCTCGCGCGGATCGCGTTACACGGAAATCGAAATTGCGCGGCGCGCTGTGCAACGCGCGAAGCGTGGAAGCGCGGAGCCTGAGCACAACGGACATCCTAGCGACGATAAAAAGTCCGATCCGGGGTTCTACCTCATCTCGCATGGACGCCTTTCGTTCGAAAAGGAGTTGGATTTCAAGCTGGCTTGGAGACGCTGGATTTTGCGTTTGTACGTGCGAGCGGCTGTTCCAGGCTATTTGAGCACCATCGCCTTATTGACCGCCATTATTGCTGCAATCCCTCTTGTTCACGCTGAGGAAGTGGGTCTTAGCGTGAAATACCTCGTCCTGTTCGGTCTTTTAGCTCTTGTTCCGGCGTCGGATCTGGCGATTGCGCTTATCAACCGGGTCGTGACTGATTTGCTTGGACCTCGCACTTTACCGCGCATGGAGTTTCGCGCGGGCGTACCAGCAGATTTTCGCACCATGGTAGCGATGCCAACGCTTTTGAGTTCGCAGGAATTCATAAAGGAGCAAGTGGAGCGATTAGAGATTCACTATCTAGCGAATCCGGATGGCGATCTGCGATTCGCATTGCTGACCGACTGGGCGGATGCACCGACTGAGACTGAGCCGGGCGATGACGAACTCTTAGCGGCAGCATTCGAGGGAATTTCCGCGTTGAACGAGCGATATGGCAGGCAGGAAGGCGGTAGAGGCCAGTTTCTCCTGTTTCATCGCAAGCGCCTGTGGAATGAGAGTGAGCAGAAATGGATGGGGTGGGAACGCAAACGCGGAAAGCTGCACGAGCTGAACCAGCTTTTGCGCGGATCCACCACCACGTCTTTCATGGAAGTCGGCGGGCGCGCTCCGGAGATGGTGCCAGGCGTGCGATACGTGATCACGCTGGACGCAGACACGAGACTGCCTCGCGGAGCTGTGACCCGTTTGGTAGGCACGATGGCTCACGCGTTGAACCGGCCGCAGTTCAGCCCAGGCGACGGGCGGGTGGTGGACGGCTACGGACTCGTGCAGCCGCGTATTACTCCGTCACTGCCCACAAAACAAGAGGGGTCGCTGTTCCAAAGAGTTTTCTCAGGGCCGAGCGGCATTGACCCCTACGCAGCGGCTGTTTCGGACGTATACCAGGATCTTTTTCGTGAGGGGTCTTACACCGGCAAAGGAATCTACGACATTGACGCGTTTGAATCCGCGCTGGCCGGCAAAGTGCGCGACAACACGCTTCTGAGTCACGATCTTTTCGAAGGTATTTTTGTGAGGACGGCCCTGGCGACCGACATAGAACTCTTCGACGAGTTTCCGTCGCACTATGAAGCCTCCGCCGCCCGGCATCAACGCTGGGCGCGCGGCGATTGGCAGCTCCTGCCCTGGATTCTCGGACTGCGCAGTGCGCGGGCGGAGAAAAGCGCGAAAGTCCGGATACCCGCCCTCGGACGTTGGAAGATGATTGATAATCTCCGCCGCAGTCTTTCCGCGCCTATGATGTTTCTGACGCTGATCGCGGGTTGGTTGATTCCCGAAGTTTCACCCTGGACTTGGACAGCATTCATCCTTGCGACCATCCTAATTCCAGCTTCCATCCCGTTTTTGACGGGCTTGAATACACGCCTGGGCGGAATTTCGAAGCGGAGCCATTTTCGCGATGTTCTCTCCGATTTCTTTCTAGGGGCTGCTCAATCCGCTTTGACGATTGTATTTCTGGCTTATCAAGCCTGGTCGATGGCAGAGGCGATCATGCGGACTCTGGCCCGCTTGTTCGTCACGCGAAGGCACCTGCTGGAATGGGTGACGGCCGCTCACGCCAAACGCACGGCAGATCTGAATCTTTTCGGAATTTTCGCGCGGATGAGAGGCAGCGTGTTGCTCGTGGCAGGTGCGCTGGTTGTTATCGCGCTGGGGCATCGCGCCGCTCTTTCCGTCGCTTTGCCTTTCGTAATCGTATGGGCTGCCGCGCCCGCCGTGGCCTGGTGGATCAGCCTGCCTCCCAAGCCGCCACGATTAGCGGAGCTTTCGGAAGCTGAGGTGAAATCGCTCCGATCTGTTTCGCGAAGGACGTGGCGTTTCTTCGAGACCTTCGTCTCAGCGGCCGATCATTTTCTTCCACCAGACAATTTTCAAGAGGATCCGAAAGGCGTGGTAGCCCACCGTACTTCGCCCACGAATATCGGCCTCTATCTTCTCTCCACGCTTGCAGCATGCGACTTCGGATGGATCGGCACACGCGACGCTGTGGAACGGTGGGAAGCAACGCTCGACACGATGGGACAGATGGAGCGTTTCCGTGGTCACTTTTATAATTGGTACGGCACACGCGATCTCCGGCCGCTTGATCCGAAATATGTCTCGACCGTTGACAGCGGAAATATGGCGGGGCATTTGCTGGCGCTCGGCAACGGCTGCCGCGAACTAATCCAGAACCCGCCGTCCCAAGGGCGCTTCCTGGAAGGATTGGCAGATGCGCTCGAGCTCCTGCGAGAAGCGCTCTCGAAAACCACAGATGTTCGCCGCACACAGACCGTCACGCAGAAGCATCTCGTCAATGCAGTTGATGCTTTACTGCCGCTTGTCGAGCAACCTCCCGCGGATGCGCGGGATTGGGCGGCGCGGCTCGTTGAGCTACGCGAGCACGCACGAAACGTTACGGACATAGCGCAGACGTTGGTGCAAGAACGCGGCGATGCGACCGATCTGGAAGTACAAGCATGGGCTGATGCCGTGTTTGGGTGCGTCGAAAGCCATTACCGGGATGCGACGATTCTAATTCCCTGGCTCCGGCTAGGGCCAAACGAAGTTGCTGCGATGGCGCAACGCTTCCAGGACGAAGCACCCGTGTGGGCCGCGCTCGAGCCATTTTTTAAGGGGCTTCCAACTTTGGATACAGCCCCGGAACGATTTGAGGCGTCCATACGTGAACTCACGACGCTGCGAGCGCGGATTGGTTCCGATGCAGACAAGAATTTGAGTCTGCTAGGGCGGATCGATGCGCTTATCGACGCATTCGAGAAGTCCGAGGCGGAATCTGCCCAGTTGTACCGGCGCCTTCGAGGACTGGCTACGCAGTGCAAGAGATTCTTCGACGAAATGGACTTCAGTTTTCTCTTCGATCAATCGCGCAAACTGTTTTCCATTGGATATCGGGCGGCTGAAGGAAGTCTGGATTCCAGTTGCTACGATTTGCTCGCGTCAGAAGCTCGCTTGGCAAGCTTCATCGCGATTGCGAAAGGCGACGTGCCCTCATCGCACTGGTTCCACCTAGGCCGCGCGCTGACGCCGGTGGGACATGGGTCCGCCCTGATTTCATGGTCGGGCTCAATGTTTGAGTACTTGATGCCGGCGCTGGTGATGCGTTCACCCGCCGAAAGCATTCTCAGCCAGACCGATATGAACGTGGTGTTTCGGCAGATCGAATATGGAACAGAGCGTGGTGTTCCGTGGGGAGTTTCAGAGTCCGCCTACTACGCTCGCGATATCGACTTCACATATCAATACTCGAGCTTTGGAGTGCCTGGGTTGGGGCTCAAGCGTGGACTGAGCCAGGATCTGGTGATCGCGCCGTACGCCACCGCTCTCGCAGCAATGGTTGACCCCACTGCCGCAGTGGACAATTTTGTAGCTCTCGCGCGAGCAGGCGGACTTGGCGCTTACGGTTTCTATGAAGCGCTGGACTATACGAGCAGTCGCCTGCCTGAGGGCAAGGACGTTGAGGTGGTGCGGGCTTTTATGGCACACCATCAGGGAATGTCGCTGGTGGCTTTTGCAAACGCCTTAGGCGACGGCGTGATGAGAAGCCGCTTTCATTTCGAGCCGATCGTGCAGGCAACCGAACTGCTGCTCCAAGAGCGTACGCCGCGCGATGTACTGGTGGCGCGGCCACGCGCGGAGGAAGTCTTGGCCACGGCGCAGGTTCGCGAACTGATTCCGCCCGTGGTGCGGCGGTTCAGGACGCCTCACGATGTGACTCCGAGGACGCAGCTGCTTTCGAACGGCCGTTACTCGGTGATGCTTACAGCGGCCGGTTCGGGATACAGCCGCTGGCGCGATATTGCAATCACTCGGTGGCGAGAAGACCCGACACGCGACTGCTGGGGAACCTACATTTTTCTGCGAGATGAGCAGACCGGGGCTGTCTGGTCCGCCGGCTACCAGCCGTGCGGAGTGGAACCGGATGCCTACGAAGCAGTCTTCTATGAAGATCATGCCGAAATTACGCGACGTGACCGAGCTTTGAGCACGTCGCTCGAGGTCGTCGTATCGTCCGAAGACGACGCCGAAGTCCGGCGCGTGTCCATTACGAATTTGGGCGTGCGCGCGCGCGACATTCAAGTGACTTCCTATGCCGAATTATCGCTCATCTCGCAGGCTGCCGACGTGGCTCATCCAGCTTTTGCGAACCTGTTCGTCGAGACGGAGTTTGTTTCCGATGTAGGAGCGATTGTCGCCACGCGCCGCAAGCGCTCGGAGGACGAGCCCTCTGTCTGGGTGGCACATGTGCTGGTCTCGGAAGCTGAGACCATCGGGGAGCTGCAATACGAGACGGACCGCGCAAAATTTCTTGGACGAGCACGCAGCTCGCGGAATCCAGTTTCGGTTCTCGACGGGCGTCCGCTTTCGAACACGGTCGGCCCTGTGCTCGATCCGGCGATGTCGCTTAGGATGACTGTGCATATCCCGCCGGGTAAGACGGCGCACCTGATCTATTCGACGATCGTGGCCTCCACTCGTGAGGAGGTGTTAGCCCTCGCTGATAAGCACCACGATGCGCGAACGTATGAGCGATCTCGAACGCTCGCCTGGACTCAGGCTCAGGTACAGCTTCAGCACCTGGGAATCAGCCCGGATGAAGCGCATCTTTTCCAAAGGCTTGCCAATGCAGTCCTCTACTCCGATCCGTCATTGCGACCTCCTCCGGATGTATTGAGCGCAAGTTCTCTGGAACGATCCACATTATGGGCGCAGGGAATCTCAGGGGATTTGCCGATTGTGCTGGCGCGAATCGACGATACGGAAGATTTTGAGCTCATCCGGCAATTGTTGCGAGCGCACGAATATTGGCGCATGAAACAGCTGTCGGCAGACGTTGTAATAATCAACGAAAAGGCTCCGTCGTACGTTCAGGAATTGCAAGGCTCGCTTGAGGCGGTGGTGCGCGGCAGCCAGTTGAGACTCTCGCCCGATACAAGCTCGGTGAGCGGAAAGATTTTTCTGTTGCGCGGTGATTTACTTACTCCGACAGCGCGAGCGCAACTGCAAGTGATTGCCCGCGTGGTCCTTTTAAGCCGCCGCGGCACACTCTCCGAGCAGATGTCCAGAGCCCAGGTTCGCGAGCCAAATACTATTGCGCCGGCACGCGCCGCCCGTCCAGGTAGATACGGCGAAGCTCCAGCGCCGCGAGAGCGGCTGCAGTTTTTCAATGGATTCGGCGGCTTCAGCGAGGATACCCGGGAGTATGTGACGATTCTGGATGCAGGGCTGCGAACGCCCGAGCCTTGGATCAACGTCATCGCGAATCCGGGGTTCGGATTCATCGTGTCGGAGTCCGGTGCTGGATTTACGTGGGCGGTGAATAGCCACGAAAATCAGCTCACGCCCTGGTCCAACGATCACGTGGTCGATACGCCGGGCGAAGCGATTTATATCCGTGACGAAAATACTGGCGAGGTCTGGAGCCCGACGGCGCTGCCGATTCGCGACGATACGGCCACGTATATGGCGCGGCACGGCCAGGGATACACACGTTTCCGCCACGAATCGCATGGCCTCACCCATGAGTTGCTGCAATTTGTCCCTGCGGATGACCCGATCAAAATCTCGCGGCTCGTTTTGCAAAATACTTCCGGGCGCGCCCGGCGGCTTTCGGTCACCGCTTATGCTGAATGGGTACTGGGAAGCTCGCGCAGCGCAACAGCGCCATACATCATCACCGAAATTGACGGGACGACCGGCGCGTTGATGGCGCGGAGCGCATGGGCAGGCGAATTTGGTGGCCGCGTCGCATTTGCAGATCTTAGCGGCCGGCAGACGTCCTATACGGCGGACCGCTCCGAGTTTTTCGGCCGGAACGGCGGACCGGATCGGCCTGCGGCGCTGGAACGAAGCACGTCGCTCTCGCAGAAGGTCGGCGCTGGTTTCGACCCATGTGCTGCGATTCAAACAGTTATTGAATTGAAGCCCGGGGGGCGCGCTGAGGTTGTGTTTTTACTGGGTCAAGCTGAAAACCGAGACCAGGCGCGTGAGTTGATCAAGCGTTGTCGCAGCGCCGATCTTGACCAAGTTTTGTTGGATGCCACGCGCCGCTGGGACGATCTGCTGGGAGCAGTGCAAGTCAGCACGCCCGACCCAAGCATGGACCTGCTGCTGAATCGCTGGCTGCTCTACCAAACGCTTAGTTGCCGGGTGTGGGCGCGTGCTGCGTTTTATCAATTAAGCGGCGCATACGGTTTCCGTGATCAGTTGCAGGACGTGATAGCGCTGGGCGTAGCGAAACGAAGCGTGGCTCGCGATCATTTGCTGCGCGCGGCATCGCGGCAATTCGTCGAAGGCGACGTTCAGCACTGGTGGCATCCGCCAAGCGGACGAGGCATCCGCACGCGCATGTCCGATGATCTACTTTGGCTTCCTTACGCTGTGATTCAGTTCATCGAGACGACGGGTGACATGGCTGTTCTCGAAGAAATGATTCCGTTTCTTGAAGGCGACACGTTGGCAGAAGGCCAAAAAGAGTCGTACTTCGAACCTCGCATCTCGAATGTTCGGGCGAGCTTGTTCGAGCACTGTGCGCGAGCCCTCGATCGCAGCCTCTCGGTAGGGGCGCATGGTCTCCCGTTGATGGGTAGTGGAGATTGGAACGACGGGATGAATCGTGTTGGGCAGGACGGCAAAGGGGAAAGTGTGTGGCTTGGGTGGTTCTTGCATACAGTTCTCTGGGAGTTCGCGAAGATCGCGGATACACGCGGCGAGGGGAAGAGAGCGGAAGCGTGGCGGCTGCACGTGAGCGCGTTGAAAGCGGCGCTCGAACGCGAAGGATGGGACGGTGACTGGTACCGGCGCGCCTATTTCGACGATGGCACGCCACTTGGTTCCGCGCAGAACACGGAATGCCGAATCGATTCGATTGCGCAAACCTGGGGAGTTATGAGCGGCGCCGCCGAGCCTGGACGCGGAGTGCGTGCGATGGCGGCCGCGGAAAAGCAGTTGGTGCGAGCAAAGGATGGATTGATACTTCTCCTAACGCCGCCTTTCAACCATACCGAGCATGATCCAGGTTACATCAAGGGATATCTGCCGGGAATCCGGGAAAATGGCGGGCAGTACAGCCATGCGGCGACGTGGATGGTGATCGCATTTGCGGCGCTCAGCGAGGGCGACAAAGCTGCGGAACTTTTTCGCATGATCAGTCCGGTCCACCGCACTAACTCACGGGCCGGTGTGCAAAGATACAAGGTGGAACCGTACGTGGTAGCCGGTGATATTTATGCCGAGGCGCCGCATGTGGGGCGTGGCGGCTGGACATGGTACACAGGTTCAGCCGGTTGGCTTTACCGCGCGGGCATCGAATGGATTCTCGGATTCCGACTGCGCGGGATGACGCTTTCGATCGATCCTTGTATTCCTCGAAACTGGCCCGGTTACTCGATCGAGTTCAAGTACCACTCGGCGGTCTACAAAATAAAAATAGAAAATCCCTCGGGAGTTACTCGCGGGGTGGCAATTTCGGAGCTCGACGGAAAATTACAAGCAGGGTCGGCCAATATTCCGCTCCTAGACGACGGGGCGGTACACCGAATTCGGATCGTTTTAGGTTAATTCACTGAGTCGTTGAACTTAGACATCGTTAGTGGTTTGGCCTTGCCGTGCGCGAAACGGATATGCTTAGGCTTCCTTTGCGCCCGCCATCATGAGTATGATTCCGCCAACGAGAGCCACTCCGCCGAAAATCGGAGGCAAGGGAACCGTTTTGTGCTCTGTTTCAGTCGCTTGGATCGGTCCGACGTCCAAGACCTTTTTGTGCGTTGTGTAAGTTATTCCTTGATAGGCCAGCGCAATCACTCCTAATACGATCAGCACGAGCCCTGCAAGCGATGTTGGTTTCAAGGCGCCTCCTTCAAGTTTGAAGCGAAGTTCTCTTCTTGAACCATTCTCCGGCAGCCCGTTTTAAGCCCACATACATTCTTAGGACTAGGACGGTGAATGATTCCCTGTACGGTTTTTATCCCGGAGCGGCACCCATCCTAGACAGGTTGAACACAATAACGTCAGGCTGACCAATCTACTGCGGCCCCATCCATCAATCTACGCCGTTCTCCGTATGGTGAAAGCAATGGACTGACGATAGTCTTCTCCAAGCTGCAAAGAAGAATCGAGTTTCCGCTGGAGGTGGAACGAAATGGATAACGCACCAAGAATATCGAAGAGCTGGCTGTTGGCGGCGGGCGTGGTTGTGAGCTTGTGGTTAGGCGCCGGCCAGCAAGCTCGTGCGCAGCAAAACGCGCCAGACAACACGAAAACGAACCAGGGTGACTCGAACAAGGGAGCCACGACGGCCGACCAGCAAAAGATGAATGCTGCCGACCGCAATATCACCAAGGAAATTCGAAGCTCTATCATGAAAGACAAGTCGCTTTCGACCTACGCCCACAACATCAAAGTGATTACGCAAGACGGCAAAGTTACGTTGAAAGGTCCAGTTCGATCTGAAGACGAAAAGGCTGCCATCGAATCCAAGGCTGTTGCAATCGCGGGCGCGAACAATGTGACAAATCAACTCGAAGTGGCTCCGCCGAAGCAGTCGCAGTAAGAAGCTGTTTGAACGCAACCCGAATTCCACAAAGGAGTGGTGAACATGTCAGGAAAAAAGACGGCTGTTTTTGGAATTTATTCAAGCTTGCCGAGCGCCGATAGCGCCACAGATACACTCGTAAGATCTGGATTTCCCGCAGCCGATATTTCAGCGTTACTTCCCGATAATCTCGGCGGCAAGGAAATTGGAACTCAGAAAGCCACGAAGGCGCCGGAAGGGGCGGCTACCGGAGCGGGGTCTGGCGCGGTGCTGGGTGGCGCGCTCGGGCTCCTCGCCGGAATTGGGGCTTTGGCGATTCCAGGCGTCGGCCCGTTTATCGCGGCCGGACCGATCATGGCGGCTCTCGCCGGAGTCGGCGTTGGCGGCGCGGTTGGCGGATTCACCGGCGCGTTGATTGGACTCGGAATTCCGGAGTACGAAGCGAAGCGATACGAAGGACGAATCAAGAAGGGCGGGATCCTTCTGTCCGTTCACTGTGATACGTCCGATGAAATCAAGCGAGCCAAGGAAATCATGAAGAACACCGGCGCGGAGGACATTTCCTCGACCGGCGAATCGTCATCCGATTATCCGGCGGGCGAACCACAGGTACGGCGCACATCGTCGGGCAGCACGAGCTAGTATCATTCTTCGTAATGGAGAAAGGAGGCCTACAGGGCCTCCTTTTCCGTTTCTCGCAGATTTCTCCAAATCTTCAATCCATGCAAAACGTGACCGCCAGTCGGGTCCCTATAAACCCTCTGATTTTGTTCCTCGAAGTTCGCGAAAAAGTCAACAAAGCCCGTAAATACACTAATCACTGTAGGTAGGCCACGGTAAGTTTGTGCTAAGAACTACAGATTGCAATCCGGTTGAGTATGTCCAAATGAGGAACTTCCGCTCGTAGCGCGTGGCTGCTAAACCCAAGCCAATGCAGACTTCAAGCGCTTATGACTCATGACCCGTCGTATTGCAGCGTCGAAAAATCACAATAGGTCGCCTCTGATATTTCTCAGTTGGGAGAAGAGGTATGAAGAGAACTGATAAAACAACAGCTACGGCAACGGTGGAGGCGGAGCCTTTGGCCAAAAGCAATGGCCAGACTGCGGCCGGCGCGGAGCTTGTGGCCGCCAATATGAGCGTGATCCTTGCAAGTCTGCAGACTATGCGCGACGGAGATTTCTCCGTCCGGCTGCCTGGAAATTGGACCGGGCTGGCGGGCAAGATCGCCGACACATTCAACGATATCGTTGCCGCGAACCAGCAAATGGCAAAGGAACTAAAGCGCGTAGGACAGGTGGTAGGAAAGGAAGGGCGAACGCGAGAGCGAATGCGTTTCCATCTTCCCAAAGCTGCTTGGGGAGAAATGGAAGTTTCGGTCAACACGCTTGTAGATGACTTGCTGCGCCCCACAACAGAGGTGACGCGCGCCATCGCCGCCGTGGCGAAAGGCAATCTGACGCAAACGGTGCAGCTGGACGTTGACGGCCGGCCGCTGGAGGGCGAATTCCTTCGCTCGGCCACGATCGTAAATACGATGATTCAGCAGCTCGGCGTTTTCACTTCGGAAGTGACGCGCGTGGCGCGCGAAGTGGGAACCGACGGAAAACTTGGCGGACAGGCGCAAGTGCCCGGCGTGGCGGGAACGTGGAAGGACCTCACGGACTCCGTCAACTCCATGGCCAGCAACTTGACCGGTCAAGTCCGCAACATCGCAGAGGTGGCCACGGCGGTGGCGAGCGGCGACCTTTCGCGCAAAATTACGGTGGACGTCCGAGGCGAAATTCTGCAGCTGAAGGAAGCCATCAACACGATGGTGGACCAGTTGCGGTCGTTCGCATCGGAAGTGACGCGCGTGGCGCGCGAAGTGGGTACGGACGGAAAGCTGGGCGGACAGGCAATCGTGCCCGGTGTGGCGGGAACGTGGAAGGACCTCACCGATTCTGTTAACGCGATGGCCGGCAACTTGACCGCGCAAGTGCGAAATATTGCGGAAGTCACCACAGCCGTAGCGCGCGGCGACTTGTCACGCAAAATCACGGTGGACGTGAAGGGCGAAATTCTCGAACTCAAAGACACGATTAACACGATGGTGGACCAGCTCAACGCATTCGCCGGAGAAGTGACGCGCGTGGCGCGCGAAGTTGGAACCGAAGGGAAGCTGGGCGGCCAGGCGCAGGTGCCCGGCGTCGGTGGAACGTGGAAGGACCTGACCGACAACGTGAACTTCATGGCCAGCAACTTGACGGGCCAGGTGCGAAACATTGCGGAAGTTGCGACCGCGATCGCGAGCGGCGACCTCTCGCGCAAGATCACGGTGGACGTCCGCGGAGAAATTCTACAGCTGAAAGAAACGCTGAACACGATGGTGGACCAACTCAACCGGTTCGCTGGTGAAGTAACGCGCGTGGCCCGCGAAGTGGGCAGCGAAGGCCGGCTCGGTGGTCAAGCCAACGTCCCTGGCGTAGCGGGCACGTGGAAGGACCTAACGGACTCCGTCAACTCAATGGCCGGTAACTTGACCGGCCAGGTGCGCAACATCGCAGAAGTCACAACGGCGGTGGCGAGAGGCGACCTCTCGCGCAAGATTACGGTGGACGTGAAGGGTGAAATTCTCGAATTGAAGAACACCATCAACACGATGGTGGATCAGTTGAATGCGTTCGCTGGAGAAGTGACGCGTGTGGCGCGCGAAGTCGGCACCGAGGGTAAGTTGGGCGGCCAAGCTGAAGTGCCTGGTGTGGGTGGCACGTGGAAGGACTTGACCGATAACGTGAACTTCATGGCCAGCAACTTGACCGGTCAGGTGCGAAACATTGCGGAAGTGGCGACGGCGGTGGCGAGAGGCGACCTCTCGCGCAAGATCACGGTGGACGTGAAGGGCGAAATTCTCGAGCTCAAAGACACTCTCAACACGATGGTGGACCAGTTGCGATCGTTCGCGTCCGAAGTAACGCGCGTGGCACGCGAGGTCGGCACCGACGGAAAGCTGGGCGGACAGGCGCAAGTGCCAGGAGTTGGCGGCACGTGGAAAGACCTCACAGACTCCGTGAACTCGATGGCCAGCAACTTGACGGGCCAGGTGCGCAACATCGCCGAAGTGTCAACGGCCATCGCGAGCGGCGACCTCTCCAAGAAGATCACCGTGAACGTCAGCGGTGAAATTCTGCTGCTGAAAGAAACCATCAACACGATGGTGGATCAGCTGAATGCATTTGCTGGAGAAGTGACGCGCGTGGCGCGCGAAGTCGGCAGCGAGGGCCGGCTTGGCGGACAGGCTAACGTGCCGGGCGTTGCCGGAACGTGGAAGGACCTAACGGACTCCGTGAACTCGATGGCCGGCAATTTGACGGCTCAGGTGCGAAACATCGCCGAAGTGACCACCGCGGTGGCGAGAGGCGACCTCTCGCGCAAAATCACCGTGGACGTGAAGGGCGAAATTCTCGAACTGAAGAACACGATCAACACGATGGTGGACCAGCTGAATGCTTTCGCTGGAGAAGTGACGCGCGTGGCACGCGAAGTCGGAACTGAAGGAAAACTGGGCGGCCAAGCGCAGGTGCCCGGCGTCGGCGGCACGTGGAAGGACCTGACGGATAACGTGAACTTCATGGCCAGCAACCTAACGGGCCAGGTGCGAAACATCGCGGAAGTTGCGACCGCGATCGCGAGCGGCGACCTGTCGCGCAAGATCACGGTGGACGTCCGCGGAGAAATCCTGCAGCTCAAAGAAACGCTGAACACGATGGTCGAGCAGTTGCGTTCGTTTGCCGCCGAAGTGACTCGCGTAGCGCGCGAAGTCGGGAGCGAAGGGCGGCTCGGCGGTCAAGCCAACGTCACAGGCGTGGCCGGAACCTGGAAAGACCTTACGGACTCCGTGAACGCGATGGCCGGCAACCTGACCGGCCAAGTGCGCAACATCGCGGAAGTAACCACGGCCGTAGCGCGCGGCGACCTCTCGCGCAAAATCACTGTAGACGTGAAGGGCGAAATTCTCGAACTGAAGAACACGATTAACACGATGGTGGACCAGCTCAACGCGTTTGCCGCTGAAGTAACGCGCGTGGCGCGCGAAGTCGGCACCGACGGAAAGCTGGGCGGCCAAGCGCAAGTGCCGGGCGTAGCCGGTACGTGGAAGGACCTGACCGACAACGTCAACGTAATGGCCGCAAACCTCACCGAGCAGGTGCGCGGAATTGTGAAGGTGGTGACGGCCGTTGCAAACGGAGAGCTGACGAAGAAGCTTACAGTGAACGCGAAAGGCGAAGTGGCAGCGCTGGCCGACACCATTAACAACATGACGGACACGCTGGCCACCTTCGCCGATCAAGTGACTACCGTGGCCCGAGAAGTAGGTGTGGAAGGCCGCCTCGGTGGACAAGCCAACGTGCCCGGCGCCGCCGGCACATGGAAAGACCTGACCGGTAACGTGAACCTGCTGGCAGATAACCTGACGAACCAGGTACGCGCAATTGCGGAAGTGACGACGGCCGTTACCAAGGGCGACCTGACCCGGTCAATTCAAGTAGAAGCGAGCGGTGAGGTAGCCGAACTAAAAGACTACATCAACACGATGATCGATAACCTCCGGCTCACCACCGATCGGAATAACGAACAGGACTGGCTCAAGACGAACCTCGCGCGCTTCACCGGCATGTTGCAAGGGCAACGCGATTTGACGACTGTGGGACGCATGCTCTTGTCCGAACTCGCGCCGCTGGTTAGCGCTCAGCAGGGCGTTATCTATCAGATGGAGTCAGAAGAATCGGGAACGATGGTTCTCTTGTCTGCCTTCGCAGACAGCGACCCGGACGGGCATGCGCACCGGCTACACTTGGGAGCGGGACTTGTGGGGCAATGCGCCGCCGAAAAACAGCGCATGCTGATTACCGACGTGCCGACAGATGCGATTCCGATCCGTTCTGGATTGTTCCAGTCCGTGCCTCGAAGCATCATCGTGCTTCCGATCTTGTTCGAGGACCGCGTAAAGGCTGTGATCGAACTTGCTTCGTTGCGCGTGTTCACGGCTTCTCATCTCGCGTTCCTCGACCAGTTGACTTCCAGCATCGGCATCGTGCTCAACAGTATTGAGGCCACGATGCAAACGGAAGGCCTGCTGAAGCAATCCCAGCAATTGGCGACTGAGCTTCAGACGCAGCAGACCGAATTGCAGCAGACTAACGAACAACTCGCGCAAAAAGCGCAGCAGTTGGCCGAACAGAACGTCGAAGTGGAACGCAAGAATCAGGAGATCGAACAGGCCCGCCGCGCCGTGGAAGAGAAAGCCAAGGAGCTGGCTCTCACCTCGAAATACAAATCAGAGTTCCTCGCGAACATGTCTCACGAGTTGCGCACTCCCCTCAATAGCATCCTGGTTCTTGGCCAGCAGCTCGCTGACAATCCGGATAAGAACTTGACGACGAAACAGGTGGAATTTGCGCGCACGATCCACGGCGCGGGCACCGATCTTTTGAACTTGATTACGGACATTCTGGACCTGTCGAAGATCGAATCGGGCACCGTGTCTGTACAAGCCGAGGAAGTCTTCTTCGCCAGTCTGCTCGACATGATCGCTCGCCCGTTCCGCCACGAAGCGGAAAACCGGCGGCTGAACTTCGAAGTGAAGATGGATCCGAATCTGACCCGCAGCCTGGTCACCGACTCGAAGCGTTTGCAGCAGGTTCTGAAGAATCTGCTCTCCAACGCTTTTAAATTTACGGAAAAGGGCGGTGTGCGGCTTTCCGTATTTGCGGCCGAAACCGGCTGGAGCGAAGGCCATCCGGTCCTCGCAAGATCAGCCTCGGTTGTCGCGTTCGAAGTTACCGACACGGGCATCGGAATTCCGCCCGAGAAACAGCGCATTATCTTTGAGGCCTTCCAGCAGGCGGACGCGGGCACGAGCCGCAAGTACGGCGGTACCGGCCTGGGCCTGGCGATCAGCCGCGAGCTCGCGGGTTTGTTGGGTGGTGAAATTCAGCTTCGCAGCACACCAGATGAGGGCAGCACGTTCACGCTTTATCTGCCTCAAACTTATGTAGGTCCTTCGACGGGTGCTGCCAGCGCGGACGCTAAGGCGTCCGTGATGACGACGACGCCCGGACAATTGGCTACTGCCGTCGCTTCGAAGCGTGCCATCGAGCAGATCACGGTCAAAGATGATCGCGAAAATCTGCAGCCCGACGATGCGACTCTCTTGATCGTCGAAGATGATCCGTATTTTGCGACTGTGCTTTGCGATCTGGCTCGCGAAAAAGGATTCAAAGTTCTGGTGGCTACACGCGGTGCGGAAGCGTTGGCTCTCGCCCAGGAATTTCATCCCACGGCCGTCTCTCTCGATGTTTTTTTGCCGGATATGCTGGGCTGGACGGTGCTCAATCATCTGAAGCAGGATCCGCGTACGCGGCACATCCCGATTCAGATGTTGACGCTCGACGAAGATAGGCAGCACGGTCTGGCGCGCGGAGCGTTTTCCTATGTGACCAAACCAGCCACGCCCGAGCAGCTTGAAATGGCCTTATCGCGAATCAAGGAATACACAACGCCTCGACGCAAAAGGCTTCTGGTTGTGGAGGACAATCCCGCCGAACAACTCAGTATCCGAGAGCTTCTAGGTTACGAGGATATTGATGTGGAGCTGGCGGCGACAGGTTCTGAAGCGCTTGCGGCTCTTGGTGACCAACCCTTTGATTGCGTGGTGCTCGACCTTCGCCTCCCGGATATGTCGGGATTCGAAATATTGGAGCGCTTCCGCGATACCCCGATGCTCAGTCACCTGCCGGTGGTGGTCTTCACCGGGAAAGATCTCTCGCCGGAAGAAGATGCGCGTCTCCATATGCTGGCCCGCAGCGTGGTTGTGAAAGGCGTCGAATCGCCGGAAAGACTTCTCGACGAAACCGCGCTGTTCTTGCATCGCGTGGTCACCGATCTGCCGGCCGAAAAGCAGAAGATGCTCGATCTCTTGCACCATTCCGACGAAGCGCTTGTCGGTAAGAAAGTGTTGGTGGTAGACGACGATGTGCGAAATATCTTCGCTCTCAGCAGTGTTCTCGAGCGCCGGGGAATGTCGGTTTTGACGGCGGGCACTGGCAGAGAGGCGATCGCCACGCTCGAGTCCACCTCTGATGTCGCGATCGTGTTGATGGACATCATGATGCCGGACATGGATGGATACGAGACGATGCAGATTATCCGTCGGAATCCGTCGTTCCGGCGATTGCCAATCGTTGCTCTGACTGCGAAAGCCATGAAAGGCGATCGCGAAAAATGTCTCGAGGCTGGCGCGTCAGAATATTTGGCAAAACCCGTGAACACGGAGCAATTGCTCTCGGCACTGCGAATGTGGTTCCATCGCTAGAATGATCTGGCGGTTTGTGAGTTTTGTTTCCAGATCTTGACTTGTGCTAGATTCCGCGCGAGCGAGGTGAGGGAAAGAAATGGGTGAGCACCAGAAGGTCAACATTCTCATGGTGGATGATCAGCCGGGCAAGCTAGTCACGTACGAAGCCATACTGAACGAATTGGACGAGAATTTGATCCAGGCGCGTTCCGGAAAAGAGGCGCTTGACCATCTGCTGAAAACGAACGTCGCCGTCGTGCTGATGGATGTCAGCATGCCCGAGCTCGATGGCTTTGAGCTCGCCGACATGATTCGCCAGCACCCGCGCTTCCAGAATACGGCGATCATTTTCATTTCCGCGGTGCACCTTACGGATATTGACCGCCTCAAAGCCTATCAGCGCGGCGCCGTGGACTACATCGCCGTTCCAATCGTTCCCGAACTGCTGCGCGCAAAAGTGCGTGTATTTGCTGATCTCCATCGCAAGACCTATCAACTTGAAATGTTGAACCGCGATTTGCGTACTCTTTCGGCCCGTTTAATCACGACGCAGGACGAGGAGCGCCGGCGAATTGCCCGTGATCTCCACGATAGTGTGGGGCCCCTGCTCGCGGCGCTTTCGATGAATAACGGTTTGGTTTATCAGCAAGCAGACAAACTAGGCCCTCAAGCGGGCGAAGCCCTGCGCCAGAACACCGAGTTAATCGAACAGCTGTCGAAGCAGACGCGCACGATCTCGCATCTGCTGCATCCTCCGCTACTCGATGAAATCGGCCTCTTGCCAGCAATCAGAATGTTCGCCGAAGGGTTTGGCGAACGGAGTAACGTGAAAGTTACCGTGGAGCTTTCTCCGGAAATCGGAAGGCTGCCTCCCACCATGGAGATTTCGATTTTTCGGATTGTGCAGGAGTGCCTTACGAACGTATATCGCCACTCCGAGAGCAAGACGGCTCTCATTCGCATCTGGCCGGGTCGCGATAAATCGCTTAGTGTGCAGGTATGCGACGGGGGCAAGGGAATCCCGTTCGACCACCGCCTTTCAACGTTGGTAGGCAACAATCACGGTGTGGGTTTAAGCGGCATGCGGGAGCGCGTGAGAGAGCTGGGCGGCACACTCGACATTCAATCCAATGAAAGCGGAACGACTGTCACAGCATTACTTCCAGTAGCGAGCGTGGCGGTGATCGGCGCGTGATTTCAAAAACCAGCGAACCTGGCACAAGGATTCAGATGCGCACGCGGTTCCTGATTGTAGACGATAGCGAACTGGTGCGACGATCTCTGCGCACGGTCTTACAAGCCAATCCGGAATGGGAAATTTGCGGCGAAGCTGCGGATGGCGTTTCGGCCGTGGAGATGTTCAAGGAGCTCCGGCCGAACATCGTGATCCTGGATTTTCAAATGCCCGGCATCAACGGAATTGAAACGGCACGCCGTATGGCTGAAATCGCACCGGCTGTTCCCGTCGTCCTCTTCACGCAGCACGCCAGCGCCGACTTGGAAAAGCACGCGCACGAAGTAGGCATTCGCTCGGTGGTGTCCAAGACGAACGCTTTTCCGATGGTCGGAATGATCCAAGCGCTCCTAGGCTCGAGCGATCCCAAGAGCAGTAGCGACTAGGCAGCCGCGCTTCGGCCCGTCAGGAAGTGCGCTATGAACAAGACAACGGCGATTACAAGCAGCAAATGGATCGCTCCGAAGGTCACGTGAAACGCGACAAATCCGAGCAACCACAACACAAGCAATACACCGGCTATGGCAGCTAGCATGACTCCTCCTTGATTCGATGATGCTGTCGCACTCCCGAAACAATACCGTTCGAGAGATAAATTGAATATCGGGGCAAACCATTAACGGGCGGGGTGGCTTGCTGTAACTCGCACAGGGAGAATGACTTCAGAGATGAAGGAGATTTGCCCCGAATTCGAGAACGACTCCTTCCCGTCGTTCAGGGTGTATTCAACTATGAACTGCGGGGAATTTGATGGTGCCGGCGGGGGGAATCGAACCCACGGCCTAGGGATTATGAGACCCTCGCTCTACCACTGAGCTACGCCGGCACGCGGGCAATATTCGATGCTAAGGTTCGTCCCGCGAAGTGTCAAGGCGTCACACCGTGAAGGCCTGCCGGAATCTTTGCGAATACAAGGCGATGTACTACGATGGCGGAATTGCTATGCCCAAAGTGCCGTCGCCTGAGCCACAATTGACCGCAGAATGAGTTCCTCTTTGAACCCCAATTCGGCGGATTCCGCGAGCGAGTTTTTGTGGGGATTCTGGTATCCCGCGCTACGCAGCGAGCAAGTGACGGGACGCAAGCTCGTGCGCGCGATGCTTATCAATGTCCCGCTCGTCCTGGGGCGCGATGCCGCCGGCAAGCCTTTTGCGCTCCGCGACGTGTGCCCGCACCGCGCATTTCCACTTTCATTCGGCCAATTTGACGGCAAAGCCGTCGAATGCGCGTATCACGGCTGGCAGTTTGACGCGCATACCGGTGAGTGCCGAGCAATTCCATCGCTCACGGAAGATTCGAAAGTGAAATGCGAACGAATCCACGCAGGCAGCTTTCCATGTGCGGAGCGCGATGGGTACATCTGGGCGCTGATGACAAATCTGGAAGGCCGGCCGATGCCGGCTGACGAGCAGGCCAACTTACCCGAAGCGCCGCGTCTGCCCACTTTTAGCGAGCATTACAAGATCGCCCATCTTTGGGCCGACTTGCCGTGCACGGTAGACCACGGCATTATCGGTTTGATGGATCCGGCGCACGGCCCTTTCGTTCATCAGGCGTGGTGGTGGAGGTCCCGCCGCAGCATTCGCGAAAAATCGAAGCAGTTCGAACCGATTCCTAACGGATTTCGCATGAGCCCGCATGCGCCCTCGACCAACAGCGCACCATATAAGATCCTGAAACTGATCACCGGCGAGCCTGCCACAACAACGATTGATTTCGTGTTGCCCAACCAGCGCTTCGAAGTGATTCGCGCTGGTCGCTACTGGTTATCGAGCCGCACAACCGTCACGCCCATCCACCAGAATCTCTGCCGCCTCGATTTCTGTGCGGCGTGGAATATTCTTCCGTGGTTTCCGGTCGTCTCATTCATCATTCACGTGTTGGGGCCGCGTTTTATTCGCCAGGATGTGGAAGTGATCGAAAAACAGGCGATCGGGTTGCAATACGGCGACCGCATGATGCTGGTGGATGATGCTGACCGTCAGGCGCGCTGGTATTTCGAGCTAAAATCCGCGTACATGGAATCCCAGCGCACGGGAACGCCAATGCGCCATCCGATGAACGGCCCCGTTAATTTACGCTGGCGATCCTAGGCCGGGCGGTCGTCAAATGATTCTCATTTCTACCCGTTGGGTTTGCGGTCGATAGACCAAGAGGTAGTAAATGACCTGACCGAATGGTGCTGTACACAGCATGGCGAAAGCTTGGAGTAGCCTGATGAGTTTTTCGGGAAGTGTCAACTTCTAAACAATACCATTCCATCCCAAAAAACATACACAAGCCTCCGGTAATCGCAGGCACTGCCACAACTAGCACCACGGCTCTCAAAAATAGGGGCTGACGTTTTCCATCAAAGATCGCCGGCAGATACGTCATCAATACGAAGATCACGCCTAATGCTACCGATAACACGGACATGATCATGAATCGACTTCGCGCTTCTCGAGAAACCATCCAGGCTCGCTCAAGTCGCATAATTGTTAACATAGTCTCGCAGATTCGTCAGTCAGCGATGCTGCTGAGAAACGGGTAGTGATCCGCGGCACCCATGAAGAAGAGCATCGGGAAAGACAGCCAGAATCCCACGCGCGACGCGATGTAAGCCCAACGCGCCAGGCGCTCGGCCTCCGCGGGCATCGGCGTCCCGTGCTCGACGCTGGCGCGCGTCCACGCAATCAGCCGCTTCTGCGCACGCCACACAACGCCCCACGTATTCATTAACATCAGCAAGCCGATGCCGCCACCGATACTGATCGAGAGGTGGCTGTTCGAAGATTGTGGGCCGCCATTCAAATCGAGCACGATCCACGAAGCGGCGATTACGATCGCAGCGATTGCAATCGTACGCACCCATGGACTGTCAAGAACGCCTTTGCTCGGAAGTTGGAATGGATAGATCAGCGCGTACGCGACGAGCCACACGAGTAGCCATTCGCCGAACCAATGCAAGGCGAGCCGTGGATTGCCGGCGTTTTGCGCATCCGCGGCCAGGATCATCCAAAAATAACGCAGGCCCGCTGCGACCGTCCAAAAAGCCGACCAGCGGAACCAGCCCATTGCGCGCGACATAAGCACCGGAAACACTTTGCCCCGCACGGAAGCGTCGAGTTGCTTCATCGTCGGAAAGCCCACCAGATTGAAGAAGTACAACAAGCCGATCCAGATGAAGCCCCCGACAAAATGCATCCAGCGCAACGCAATTTGTTCGGTTGCGGCACCTTGCGGAAAACTGAAATGCGGAGTGATTACATGAAGAACAACCGTGCAAAGCTGCCAGAGCATCGCAAACCTCCCAGCCGCGAGGCCCAAGGTACTCGCTGACCCCGAACGTGAAATCTAGCGGAGTTCAGCCCGAAAAGCCAACGAGTGGCCCCTGAAGCGCCAGCCGGGCGAGCGCCCAGCGAGCGTGTTCAGCGATCAAAGCGTCATCAGAATCCGCGAGACGGCTGAGCATTAAAGAGATGCGTCGATATGCGTCTGAGCCAGGCGCCATCTGCGCGTTTCCAAGCGAAACACATGCGTTGCGAACCAGTCCGCGCCATTTCGCCCGCTTCACGGCACTGCCACGAAATATTCGGCTGAAGTCTTCCTGCGTCAACGATGCGAGCCATTCAAGCTCGGGTAAAAATAGCGAGCGTCCGCCGTTTTCAGCCGCCTGTTGTGAATCCTCTGGCGCATCAATCCTCCGCGGACGGAATTCGGCAATCGCCGTCGCGGGCGCTTTGCGGTTCCATGGGCACACATCCTGGCAGATATCGCACCCGATTGCGGCTCGGCCCATATTCGCGCGCAGTTCCTCCGGAATCGAGCCACGAAGCTCGATGGTGAGGTAAGAGATGCAGCGCCGCGCATCGAGTACGTACGGCTCAGGAAATGCTTGCGTGGGACACGCGTCGAGGCATAGCCGGCAGTTACCGCACAAATCGGGCGAAGGCGGCTCGTCTGCCGGAAGAGATGGCGCAAGATCGAGCGTGGACACAATCACGCCTAAAAACAGCCACGATCCGAGATGCTCATTAATCAGGCACGTATTCTTCGCAAGCCACCCGAGCCCTGCATACTTCGCAGCGATCCGCTCGATCACCGGGCCTGTATCAACGTAAAAGCGCGCATCGAATGGCTCTGCGAATCGTGCCCGCATCTCAGCCACCAGGGCCGCTAGTTTCTTGCTAAGGACCTCGTGATAATCGTCACCCCAGGCATAGCGCGAAATCCAACCTCGCGGCGAAGCATCATTTGAGCCCGCCGAGATTGGGCTAGTCGGAATTGAGCCAGGCGGTACGTCGGCTGAGTAGGGATAGTCGGTATTGTAGTTGAGCGCGACGACGACCAAGCTCTGCGCCCCTTCGAGAACTAGGGACGGATCGGCGCGGCGCGGATCGTTCAAGTAGTTCATATCGCCGGCATAGCCACGCGCCAGCCATTCGGGGAATCGCGCTAGTTCTGCACGCGCAGCTCCCATAGCATTACCTGTAGCTCCGGCTAAAGCAGCAGGAGCAACTCCGCAGAAATCAAAGCCCAGCGCACGCGCTCGCTCGTAAATCCACAGGCTGCGTTCGGCGGGAGTCATACCCTCATCATGCCACGAGGTTCCGGGAAATTGCCTCGCATGAACTTTCCTTTATTGGCCCAGGTGAATATAGGCGCTACAATGTTGCGACATGGCAGATTGGCGACAGATTCAAGCACGCATCCGCAAGGCAAAAAACAGCCCGGACGCTTCCTCTAAACTATCCGAACTTTACCAGCGAACGCGCGATGCGATGGTGGCGTGGGAACTTGGCGCGATCGAAGAGAAGGCCGGCCGCAACGAAGAAGCGGGCCATTGGTACATTATTTCGGCGCAGCGATTCCGGCGCGCCGATTGGAAGAAGAAAGCTCAGGAAGCGCTCGAGCGTCTTGGAATCGAACTTCCCGCGCCGGGCGTCGAACCAGCGCCTCCGCCAATCCCAGCGCGATCTCGCAGTAAGGCTGGAGAGGAAACCGAAAGCACAGATCAAGTTCCGGTGTTAGGTGAAATTTCCGACCTCTCAGCGAATGCGAATGGTGATACCGCCAACAGTTCAGCCACTGAGACTGAAACTGCCGGCTCGGCTTCCACTCAGGACGGGATGAAGAAAAAACGGCGCCGGGGACGGCGGGGCGGTCGAGGACGCCACCGCAAAGGCGCGGCAGCAGCCACCCCAGGGCTACCAAGTAAGGCCTTCGCCGAGTCTGTTACGCCCAGCGAACCACGCCTGCCCTCTTCCCGAGTTGACGCCCGCTCGGAAATGCGTGTCGAAACTCACTTCGATCGGCGCTTGGAAAGAGCTGAATTCCATGCAGAAGAGATGCCCTCGGAATCCAATTCCGCTGAAGCGCAACGCACCTCGGCCCCCATGTCTTCTTCGGTACGAAGGTCGAGCGCTGAGCACGCTGCGCCGATGCTACCTTCGGAGCGAACAGCCCACGGCCGCGCCGGTGATCCGGCGCTTGCGTCGCGATTGTCGCGGCTCGAATCCATGTTGCGTCGACTGGTCTCCAGCCCGTTGCACAATCTGGATCAAGCGGAAGAGGCGCCCGCAGGTCCGGGGGTCTTTCTATTGTCGGACTCCGACCAAATCACGTCGTATTACGTGGAGGCTTGCCAGACACTTCGCGTGGGCATCGGGAATCTGGTGCGAGGCTCGCGGGGCGGCAAAGCCCCTCGCGGAAGCGGGCGTGGATATCCCGATACGAGCGGCCTGAAAGCGAAGTTAGCCGAACACCTCGAAATCAACGAAGCCAAAGTTTCTCAATATCTCAAGGACCACTGCGTGATTCGCTGGATTCAGCTCGATGACGACGCGCCGATGCTGGCACATTTTGCGATCGCCGTGCTTCGCACCCCGCTGAACATCGAGTAGATCAGCGACAATCGGAAGCTCTTTCCGGTTTGCGCCGCTTCATCGTAAGCCTGCTGCAATTTCTGCATATCCAATTTGTCCATTTCTATTTCTGTGGAGCTGGCTTGGGAGTAGCCGGCGTTCCCGGCGCGGGCGCAGGCTTCGGAGCCGGCGCGTTTTCCTCGGGTTTGCCGTCGTCCGCTGGCAACATCGGTTTGATCTCCGGGTATTCAGTGGACATCCCGCGTAGCACGGTCAGCGCCGCATTCTGCTCCATCTCTACTCCCATTCGCTGAGACTGCTGGCTCACCTCGGGCAGCGTCTTCACCACACGTTTCCCGAGAGGCGTTTCGTAAAATTGAATCAGCCCTTGAATATCTTCCATCGAGAAGTTTTTCGCGTAGATCGTCACCATCGCATCGGTCACGGCACCTGGCGAAGCGCTTGCGTTGAACTGAGTGGAGAAGGTGTCCATAAATTTCTGCACTCTGCCGGTGCCGACGGCTCGGCCAGCTACTTGCTGCACCTGCTCCGTAATATAGTTCTGGATGTTTTGGCCCATGTTGGAGACCTCGGTGATGTCCATCAGGTGACGGATAGCTGCGTCCTTAGCGGGGTCAAGCTTGGCTGCTGGATCAGACGGTTGGGTGCGAGCCGCGGGGGATGCATCTGCCTGCACGGCTGGCGCAGGCTTTGCGGCCACTCCCGGTTGGCGTTGCTCGGGCGCTTTCTGTGCGTCTGCTGCTGATTGTGCCGACGCTGGATTCGTCACAAAAATCGCCATAGCGACAGTAAAAACGAGCGGGGCCATGCGTAATTCCATTTTCAATCCTCCTGGTCTCCGGGCCCGAACTCGCGTCCTGCCCCGAACTGGAGCCGCATTTTGTCTCTTAGCCATCGTATACAACGCTCTTGAAGGATGCAATTTGGGAAGGACGAGGCTAGTGTTGGAGCGCCTCTGCTGCCTGTGATAGCTTCAATTGTTATGAAGTTCGCAGATCTTTTTGCGCGCCGGCCCATGATTAGCCTGAATGACGATAGAAAGGGCGAATCCGGCACTCACGCGGGATCTACTACGGATTCTGCAGCCTTTCAATCGGCCCGCAAAGACATGGTTGACCGCCAGCTTCGCAAGCGCGATATTCGTTCGCCCCGTGTGCTCGAAGCCATGAGCTCCGTTCCCCGCCATCTCTTTGTTCCCCCCGAACATATGGACGACGCCTACAACGACTCGCCGCTTCCCATTCGCGCCGGCCAAACGATTTCGCAGCCCTACATGGTTGCGGCGATGGCGGAGGCGCTCTTGATCGAGGGTTCTGAAAAGGTGCTCGAAATCGGAGCCGGTTCGGGTTACCAGGCCGCCGTGTTATCCCTGCTTGCTCGCGAAGTGATCGCCGTCGAATCGCAGCCACTCCTGGCGGCCTCGGCGCGCATTCGGCTGGCGAAGCTCGGGTACAACAATGTTCACGTCCAAACAGGCGACGGCTCGCTAGGCTGGCCGCCCAATGCACCGTACGATGCGATCCTCGTCACGGCCGGCGCGCCTTATGTTCCGGCACCACTCGTCGAACAGCTTGCAGAGGCCGGCCGCCTCGTGATTCCCGTCGGCCCAGCCAACCAGCAGGAACTTCTCCGAGTCGTGAAACGGGAAGGAAAAACAACTCGAGAATCGCTCTTCGCCTGCCGCTTTGTGCCGCTTCTCGGCCGCCATGGATGGCCGGCTCCCAGTCCGCCACAGGAGCCATCGCCCGGATGAGCGCACCGCCTGTCCCGGAACTTTCCATCATCATCCCCGCGTACAACGAAGAAAGCCGCCTCTCTCGAGGTCTCGCGAAAATCCGCGACTATCTTGCCGCGCGCAATCTCGCTCCCGGCCGGGCGGAAATTATCGTAGTGGACGATGGCTCGAGCGATCGGACCGCGGGCATCGCTGAGGAATGGTCGCGGCAGTTGCCCTCGCTTCGCCTCGTGTCAAACGGTGAGAACCGTGGCAAGGGATACAGTGTGCGTTATGGAATGCTGGAGGCGCGCGGGCGGGTTGCACTTTTTACGGACGCGGATCTTTCCGCCCCGATCGAGGAAGCGGACAAGCTTTTGGCGGCAATCGAGGCGGGCAATGATGTGGCTATCGGATCTCGCGCTGTCAACCGTGCCCTTATTTTTGGGCACCAGTCACGCTGGCGTGAGATCGCAGGAATGATTTTCAACGGGTTCGTCCGGCTTTTTACCGGTTTGCCGTTTCAGGATACGCAGTGCGGCTTCAAAGCGTTTGTTCGCGAGCCCTCGCGGATCGTTTTTCAGCAACAACGCATCGAGGGATTCGGATTCGATCCTGAAATCCTCTTTCTCGCCGAACGACACGGCTTGCACACGGTTGAAATTCCCGTGCGTTGGGCCCATGATCCCGCCACTAAGGT
This sequence comes from uncultured Acidobacteriota bacterium, assembly GCA_963772535.1. GTDB lineage: Bacteria > Acidobacteriota > Terriglobia > Acidiferrales > UBA7541 > Palsa-295. The sequence goes on along the minus strand of CAVYXN010000017.1, from coordinate 6,396 downwards.
CCACGTGATCCGCGACAGCTTGCTAATGTTCCTCGACCTCGTCCTCATCCGTTGGAACTGGCTCACCGGCCGCTACCCGAAGCAACGTTCAGCGTAAATCACTCCAATTATCGTCGAGGCAGGCGCGACAAGCGTCTTCCCCGGCAATGGCTCCGCTTAGGCAGCGCTGAGCGAGAAAGCAGTCACTATTCCTTTTCCTTTGGCTTCGCTGTCGGCGGCACTAGCCCATTCAGTCGCAGGTATATCGCCGCCATGCCGTAATGGTCGGCGAAAGCGCTGGCGAGTGTAATCATACCCGCCGCGCGCGACACCTGGCGCCCGCCAAAGAATTGGATGGACTCGCCCAGTTTCGAATCGTCCACCTTGGCCAGAGCTTGCGTGCAATAGTCGAACGACGCCTTGAGCGAGCTCACAAGCTTCTCCTTCGGATCGTTCTCGCTCAATTTCTCCTCTGGCGGAGACGACGTGCCGGAAATTTGTGCGCACAAGAAGTTGTTCGTCCCGGCCGTGTGTTCCACGAGCTTGGCGAACGTCATCTGAGTAGGCGTTGGTTTGTAGCCAAACTTATCCGCCGGCATTTCTTCAGCCGCCGCGACGATGTTTTTCGACTGGCGCTCCAGGATTTTTCGCACTGCATTCGACACAGGGTTCATTTCTGGCGCGCCAGCTGCCGCTGGAGCAGCCGGTTGTTGGGCGGTCGCTGCGAGTGGCATCAACATAAAAGCCACCGTGGCAAGTATCGCTGTCCTCATCGTTCGTCTCCGTGTTGCTTAGTCTGAATGCGAGAATAGTCTTCAGCGCGCATTGGAACAAGAGTTGTGATGGAAACTTTGCATTGCAAAGTACTTGACATATTTTGGGCCAAACCTGTAGCCTTTTAATGATGAGCCAACCATTTCCGGTACGCCCACCCTCTCCTGTCTCGCTCGACGACCGCGCTCGCGACAATATCCGATTCATTCGCGAAACAATGGAGCGCGCCGGATCTTTCACGGCCGTTCCGGGCTGGGGCGGTGTGGCCCTCGGAATCACCGCATTGGGTGCCGCGACAATTGCTTCGCGCATGTCGCGCCCTCGCGACTGGCTGTTGATCTGGCTCAGCGAGCTTGCTGTCGCCATCGGGATTGCCGGCTGGTCCACGCTTTCGAAAGCGCGCCGTTCTGCCACATCGCTTCTAACCGGGCCCGCCCGCCGCTTCGCATATAGTTTTGCTCCGCCGATGCTCGCGGGTGCTCTGCTCACTGCTGTAATGTTCCGCCTCGGCGCGATGGGAGCAATCCCTGGTATGTGGCTGCTCCTCTACGGAACCGCAGTTGTCACGGCGGGCGCGTTTTCGATCCGCGTGGTTCCATTGATGGGACTTTGTTTCGTCGTGCTCGGCGCGGTGGCGCTTTTCTGCCCTTGGAGTTGGGGCAATGCGTTTTTGGCTGCGGGTTTTGGCGGGCTTCACATCCTTTTCGGAGCAGTAATTGCGAGGAACTATGGCGGCTAAACTAGGCGCCTTCCGCGAAGCGCGGGAGGAAAAGACAAAACGAACTTCACCCGCTGCTCGGCAACAAGAAACGGCAGCCGCAAGTCTTGACCGGCTCATTCACGAACGTACGCGTCTTGCGATCATCAGCGCGCTTGCGGTGAATACATCTCTCACCTTCAGCGAGCTCAAAGAGTTGCTCGGCGCCAGCGATGGAAATCTCAGCGTTCATGCGCGGAAGCTCGAAGACGCCGGCTACGTCTCCTGTACGAAATCATTTGCAGGGCGGATGCCGAAAACAGAGTACCGCCTCACGCCTTCCGGCCGCCGCGCTCTGGAGAAATACTTGAATCACATGGAAGCTCTAATTCAGGCCACGCGCGAGGGCTGATTCAGATCGCCGGTCAAGGGTCGCAATCGGGCAAAACGATGACTCCTAAGATGACTTCTAAACTGATTGATAATGCCGGCCTGCACGTCGCCATTTTGCTTGACGGCAACGGCCGCTGGGCTGCCATGCGTGGACTCCCACGTTCGGAGGGGCACCGCGCTGGCGTCGCAGCCGTGCGCCGCATTGTTCGCTCTGCAGCCGGGCTCGGCATCGCCAAGTTGACGCTCTATGCCTTCTCCTCGGACAATTGGGCGCGTCCGAGCCATGAAGTGACTTCGCTCTTCGGCCTGTTAGAAGATTTTCTGCGCAATGATGCGGCCGCCAGTTCCGCGGAAGGGATTCGCCTCCGTGTGATCGGTCGCCGTGACCGCATCCCTCGATCGCTCGTCGAAGCGATTGACTTTGCCGAGCGTGCCACCGCTGCCGGCCGAACCCTCGAATTGCGAATTGCGCTCGACTATTCGGCTCGCGATGCGATTCTTCGTGCTGCCTGCTGGATGGTTTCAAGCCTCGAAGTTTCCGAGCGCGAATTTTCGCGCCGCCTGGGTGACGTTACCCACGCTGGCGGCCCCGCTTGCGACGTCGATCTCCTGATTCGCACCGGCGGCGAGCGCCGTTTGAGCGATTTCATGCTGTGGGAATGTGCTTACGCGGAGTTGCTTTTCACGCCTCGCATGTGGCCTGAGTTCGAAGCCGCCGACCTCGCCGCCGCCGTCCAGGATTTCCTCGGTCGCGAACGCCGCTTCGGCCGGGTTCCCGAAGCCGCCGCCAGCTGAGGGACTCCCAAATTGAATCGAAGCCACACTTTGACGATTGCAACTGTAGCTTTCGCCTTCGGTGTGTGCATCTCCCTGTTTGGCAGCCAATTGCTTAGGTCCGCGTTTTCGCCTGGCCCTTCTGATCGCGATGAGGTGGCACGTGTCACCTCTCCAGATGGCCGTTTTGATGCGGTCATGACGCGAGAAGCTTATGGAGGGGCGCTAGGTGGTTTCGAGTGGTCGGTGAACATCGTTCCAAAAGGAAAACCGGCACCTCCCGAAAAAGAAATCTCACTTTTTCAAGCGGGAACGCTCGACGGCGAAAAACTCGTATGGAAGGAGCCACATCGCCTCGATATTCTTTTTGATAGAGCGGAGATTGAGTCCTTCCGCAACATCTGGGGCTCATATGAATCGAAGGACGGTAGCGGAAACGAAACGAAAGGCTATTACGTCGAGATTAGATTAGTGCCGGCATCACCCGATTTTTCATTACTTACACCGGACGGAGACTTTCGATCACACCCTTAACTTTCGTTTGTCGAACCTGGTGCACTCCCTCGCGCCATTTCGAACGCCTTTTGAATCACCCGTGTAGCAGTTGGCGTAAGCGAATATTCCCTCAACTCCGACTCACGAGCCCACGCCACATCCGTCACATCGCTTCCGGCGCGCGCTTCTCCTCGCACCGCTTCGCACAAATAATCGAGAATCACAAAATGATATTTCAGCTTGCCAGCTTCATCCCGGGTCACGCGTTCGAACACCTCAATCAAATCCAGAACTCTCACCTCGATCGCCGTCTCTTCCAGAAGCTCTCGCTGCACTCCCTCTAAGATCGTTTCACCCAGTTCCAGCATCCCTCCGGGGATGGACCATTCACCCTCAAGTGGCGCGCTTCCCCGCCGGATCAGTAGCGCCCGCTCGTCGCGGATCACCACGCCTCCCACGCCCACCAACGGCCGCTCCGGATATTCGCGTCGCACCGTCACCTTTTCACGTCGCTCCCGTTTTCGCAAAGCTTGACAGCGGCGTTATATAATACCCTTCGGAGTGCAGGATCGTCCCAGGAAGGAGAGTGCGGCCGTGACGAAATGTCCCGAATGCGATGCAGAACTTGATCTCGACGAAGACGAAGTGGAAGAAGGCGAAATCCTGAGCTGCCCGGAATGTGACGTCGAACTGGAAGTCACTCAGACGCACCCCGTGCATCTCATCGTGATTTCCGACGATGAGGACGATGACGAAGACGAGGAAGAAGAAGACGAGGAGGCTGGCGTCGTGAAGGAAGGCGAGAAGGAGGAAGAGGAAGAAGAGATCGAATGAAGTTGCCAACCGCCCTTTCCGTTTTTTCCTCCCCGGCGTGCAGCACGCGCAATCCCACCCTGCGGCGCTTCATTGTTCCGTTGTTGTTCGTGTTTCTCGCGGCTTTTATTGCTGGCGCACAGAAGAAAGGTGACCTGCAACTTCGCACCGTTCGAGGCACCGTTCTCGATAAAGACGAAAATCCTACCCCTTCGGCGATTGTTTACTTGAAGAATGTGAAATCGCAGGCGGTCAAGACGTATATCGCCGACGACAAAGGGCTGTACCGTTTTAGCGGTCTCGACCCCAACGTCGACTATGAAATTCACGCCGAGCAGAAAGATTTGATGTCGCCTATCCGCACTGTTTCGAGCTTCGATTCGCGCAGCGACATCGACATGCCGTTGAAGCTCACGAAGGAGAAACCAGCCCGGTAGTCCCGCCGGTGGCCTCTATCTGCGAATCTGGAACCATCACCCGAACAGCTCGCGGCAAAATTTCGAACTCCGCAGGCGACTCGCCCAGCAGTTCCCCGTCTCCATGAACTTTCACCGCACGATCCGCCCGAAACACAACACGTCGGCAGCGAAACCGCTTCACCTCTTCGAATCGCAGATCGCCCGTCGTCAAAATGATTGGAATCGCCTCCACAAGCCGCGTCCACGCGACGTCCTGTACCAACACGACTTCGAGCCAACCATCATCCATCTTTGCGGCGGGCGCGATCCGCACTCCCGCTCCATAACTTGTTGCATTCGCCACCGCCGAAAAAATCGCGTGTCCCGCCCAACGCGATCCATCCAATTCCGCGTCCAGCCCGAATGCCGGCTCGCGAAAAAATGTCCACAACGCCCCTGCCAGGTAGCGCGTTACTCCCGGCCAGATCCTAAATCGCGTGTTAGCCAGGTGTGCCGCTTCCGCGTCGAGCCCCATGCCTCCCACGCCTATGAAGTGAGCAATGCGTTCATTTGAGAATCGCACGCGAACTAGATCCACCGCCCACGGAATCGAATGGCAGAACGCAGCAGCCGCACTCACCGCATCCGCGGGAATTCCTAAGTCTCGCGCGATATCGTTTCCATTCCCCGTGGGGAAAAAGCCGGCAATTGCATCGGTGCCGCGAATGCCCTCAACCACGTGATGAAACGCCCCATCGCCCCCCAGCGCCACTACATAACGATACCCCTCCGCCGCACCTTTCGAGGCTAGCTCCCGGATATTCTCCGAGCTGCGCGAGTGCACAAATTGAGCGCGCTTGGATTGCGCCGCAAGATAGCTCGCAACAAGCGGCTCCGCAGCGAGCGCCCTTCCGCCGCCAGAGGCCGGATTGACGATAATCAGGGTATCGGAATGCACGGGGTCAGCCGCTCGAAGAATAGAACGAATGCCAGTCAGGCAAAATGTTTAATGTCTTGGTTCGGGTAGCAGGTCAGCAATCTTGAAACCCTGGCATGTGCGCTTGAAAGCTTGCGTCTCGTGCCTCGGCATTGTAGATTCGCGAGCGTCAGCACCTACTCACCACGAAAAGGAGAAATGGATGCGCCACTCGATCGCTCGGCCATCCCCGTCCATTCTTGCAATTTCGGCGTTCACAGTCCTAGCGGCAATCATTGTCGCGCCGGCCGCATTTGCGCAAGCAAACGCCGCCGCTCACGCCCCGCACTGGGGATACTCCGGTCCAGACGGCCCGGCGCACTGGGCCGATCTCGATCCCAGTTTCGCCACCTGCAAGACCGGCAAGCGCCAATCCCCGATCGATATCAAGGGTGCGAAGAAGGACTCCTCGCTCGCCCCGGTTCAAATTGACTACAAATCCGCGCCCCTGAAGATCGTCGACAATGGCCACACGATTCGCGTCAATTTCGCCCCCGGCAGCAGCATCACCGTCAACGGCACCGCCTACACGCTCACACAATTTCACTTCCACAGGCCTAGCGAAGAAGAGATTGCCGGAAAAAAATACGCGATGGTGATTCATATAGTCAACGAACGCGCGGGTGGCGCCGCCGTCATCGCATTGCTCGTGAAGACCGGCGCAGAAAACCCCACAGTCCAAAAGGTCTGGAACAATCTGCCCAAAGAAAAAGACAAAGAAAATGAAGTGGCGGCCGTCACCATCAACGCCGGCGATCTGCTCCCGGCCGATCAGAACTATTACAATTTCGACGGCTCCCTCACGACCCCGCCCTGCAGCGAAGGTGTGAGGTGGTTGGTAATGAAGACTCCCATCGAAATGTCCGCCGCGCAGATCGCGGCATTCGCCAAACTCTATCCCATGAACGCGCGTCCCATTCAGCCCACCAACGGCCGCGAAATTAAAGAAAGCGCGTTCACAACCTCCAAATGAATTTACGGATGGCAGAGCCCTCACGAACCCGCGCACTACGCTCATCTCAATTTTTTATTTCCCTTCTGGCGTTTGCTATAAGCGCGCTAGCGGCAACCACTCACGTTCGCGCGCAAACATCTCC
>CAVYXN010000016.1:0-41384 GCA_963772535.1 uncultured Acidobacteriota bacterium | reverse complement strand
AAACCCTCGAAGGGGTGGGAATTTTTTTGTTTATGGTGCGTTCTTGTTAGCAAATTACGCCATACGAATTGCGATTGTGGGTTGGCTGGTTGCGATTGGACTGAGTGCTGAAGTGTCAGCGCTTTCAGCTGGGGAACCTCAGTGTGAGACACAGGGCACCAAGGAAGTCACGATTTTGTGCAACTACTCAGTGACCTCTACAACCCCTCGTGAGAGCGCTACGCCTCGCGTAGTGCTAAATCGCACTGTGATTTCGTTTGAGCCGTCGTCCGAAAACCACATGCATGTGGAGTTGACGTTTACCAACGACACCAACGCGAAGATTGCCGAAAAAAGAACGATATATATTGGCGTTTGACGACGCGAAGGGCGAGACCACATGCGCAGACCGTTGCCACATGTAGATTTCACGAAGCTCGAGCCGGGCAAGCCCATGACATTCGCGGAAACACTGCTGGCGCCTGCGTTTGAAGCTGGGAGCTATTCGATTTCCCTTTGGATTCCGTCGAATGATGCCCCGCTCAAATTCAACTCCGCGCATAACTTCCTGCTCAGTAACGAAGGGGTTCCCGACACCGAATCGGGGCTTAATCGGATTGCTAAGTTCACGGCAACGCCATCGCCTCGAGGGAAATCTTCCAAGTCCCCCGACTGATATGCTAGGCTCAAGGGTTCATCCCGTTTCGGCGCAATTCGTCGAGTATTTGCGTATGCTTCTGCGCGCGCTCGCGGTAAACGGCACCCATCAGTTGCCATTCTTCCTCGGTGCCCAGACCATGGTTTGCCGCTATCTGTTCGCAAGTAAGCGCTGCTTGTTCCCACCAGCTAGCGTTTTGTTCGATGAGTTCAAAAACGGAGTCAGTTGAAGAGTCCATGCGTTTCTCCCAAGTTGAGCTTGCTGTCGCCTGATTGCTCCGAACTGTCTTTGTTAATGCTTCTGCCGTCGAATCCATGCCCGCTGCTTGTTACCCTGAGTAAACCGCCTGGCCATAGATAATTCGTCGCTCTGATCAAACTTTTCGTGAACGCAAGGCTATAGGTGCACCCTTGCCCGCTGTCGATTCGCCGCTACGCCGCGCTCTGCTAAATCCACCTCCGGCGGGCTCATTTGCTTAGCGAGTATTTTCTCGACAATTGCTTTCGGAACCTGTTCGAAATACGTTCCAGTTGATTTCATGATCGAAACTCCTTAACCACGATCAACGTAACAGGCTAATTTCGATACGGGGAAACTCTTTAAAGAATCCTCACTGAGAACAACACGTCGTTTTGCGTCACCGCCTCGTCATATAGCGCGAGCGATAGCCGTCTTTGCTCTATGTCGGGAACGTTACGCTACGCAAGGTTAGCATATCTTTAAACTAACCATATCTCGGCGTTTAAAAACTCTCTTGACACGGTTAGATGTGCTCGCATAGGATATGGCCTCGTTAGCGATACGTTAGGAGGTGCGTTATGAGTGCGACTCGAACACCAGCCCACTTCAGGACCGTGGCGCAATTGGACGTTCCTCACTCGCGGAACGGAAAACACAAGAAGATCGTGTCCATGATTCTGCGTGATCTCGATCAGCTGAAGGACGGAGCTGCCATTCGAGTGCCCCTTTCAGAACTGGGGGATTGAAAGAGAACGTTGCTCGGCTCTGAACCGGGCAACGCGAAAGATCAAGCGGAATGTGGCAACCGCCACGGACGATGATTTCCTCTATGTCTGGAACGTGACGAAAGCTTGAGTTAGCAGGTTGTATCTCCAATGATTTCAGTTGGAAAACGCCGCTGCTCAACGCTTGAACCTAGCTCAGTTCCGGCCCTCTCTCGCTAAGGTAAGTGCTCGCCTACACATACAGATTTGCACCGATTGTTGCTTTCGACGTCCGGAACTAAGTTTTGGGACGCCGGAAATGCGTTGATTCCCCGTGCGCTGGGTGCGTCAAGCCCTAAGTCCTCGCTTTCGGATTTCGCCGACAGACTAGATCGGGTCGTTGAATGGGCTGCACAGGAGGTGTCATATGAATCTTCCCTGGGACGTATTGGTCGCATCTTCTGATTTGGAGGGACGAAGAGCATTGTCAAACATCCTGGCGAAATTCGGTGTGGACCCGCTGACTACCTCGAGCATTCGGGAATGCAAAGAAATCATAGCCACGGAGAGGGTGGGGCGATTTTTGTAACCGGCTTCTCGCGGACGGGAATTGTTACGATTTATTGAACGCATCCCGGGGCGGAAAAATCAAAGCCAGAATCGTGGTGACATCCTCAACTGCGGATTGGTACTAATTTCTCGGGGCGATGCGCCTAGGGGCATTCGACGTGATCGCCAGCCCATGTCGCTCGACCGACGTGGAATGGATGACCATTTAGGCATTGCGGTACGAGCGGACTGAAACAAGATTGGCGCTGAAAACGCAAGTAGCTGCGGTCTAACCTAAGAGAGTGAGTGATTTGAAACGGCGGGACTTCATCGGCAAAGCGACAATTTCCCTGCTGGCGATGTCTCGCTGGGTGTGGATCTTCAAAAACATCGAGGTAGCGACGTGAACGGATCGATCCCTTACCGTCCTCTTGGAAGTACCGGAGAAAAAGTATCCTGTATCGGTCTGGGTGGATACCACTTGGGCCAATCGCATCTCGAAGAGGCTGATGCAATCAAGCTGTTCCACGCCGCCGTGGAACGGGGGATCAACTTCTCCGAGATTCGTGGGACTACAATGAAGGCGAGAGCGAGCGGCGCGTGGGAAAAGCTCTGAAGGGCTATCGCGATCGCGTCTTCGTGATGACAAAGTTCGATGGGCGCACGAAAGGCTCGGCTCTGAAACAGCTGGATGAATCACTCCAGCGGCTGCAAGTGGATCACGTCGACCTCTGGCAATTTCATGAAAATATCCGGCTGGAAGATCCCGACCGGTTCTTTGCAGAGGTGGGGCTGCCGAAGCTATGCTGGAAGCAAAGAGGCCGGCAAAATTCGCTACTTGGGATTTACTGGCCACAAAGATCAAGTGTTCACCTCCGGATGCGGGAGATGACCGACAAGCACAATTTTCGATTCGACACGGTGCAGATGCCGCTCAATGTAATGGACGCCCACTTTCGAAGCTTCGGAGCCAAAGTTGTTCTAGTGCTGGTGTCGAAAAAAATTGGGGTGCTGGGAATGAAATTGATGGGGGACAAGCATATCCTGGGGAGCAAAGTGGTGGCGCCGTTGGAATGCCTCCAATACGCTTTGAGTCTTCCTACCTCTGTGGTGATCACCGGTATCGACAGCGCGCCCATTCTCGATCAGGCCTTCGAAGCCGCCAAGACCTATGACAAGCTTACAAAAGCTGATATCGCGGCAATTTTGGACAAAACCGCGCCCCTCGCAATGGACGGGAAGTACGAACCGTTCAAGACGACTCCGATGTTCGACTCGACGGCTGCCCACCCCGAATGGCTCGGCTACAGCCCGCAGGCTTGAGCCTTGATGTTGCTGCTGGGCACCCTACAAAACAGTTCGATTGGCAAAGATATAAGCGCCGGGCGAACCCGGCGTTTTTTGTTCGTTCGGGCAGACCAGAACCGCCTGCGTATAGTTTCGGATATCGCAACGCGGCACTACGTAAATCTTTCCTTTTGCTATAAATATGGCCATGCTTATGTGTTCACTCCTACTCCGCAAGTTGCCTGTTTTTATGGGCTTGCAGAGATTTCAACATGGAAGTGGACGTGCACTGCAATTCGCTGACACAGAGCGTATATAGATAGGTAGTGGACGACAGGAGTATGACGGATGAACGCCAAGCCCAGCGACGACCCTCAGCAATCACTTTCCAAGTGGCAAGAGCGGATTCAGGCGCTGAATAACGTCCCTCCCCTTTTTCGGATGGTGTGGGAGTCCGCGCCGAAGGCTGTAGGAGCCAATGTCGCCTGCCGGCTCGTGGCGGGCCTTTTGCCTCTCGCCATGTTGGGCGTCACCCAGGCGGTAATCGCTGCTCTGGACGAGTTGCATTCGCGCGGCACGGCCTTGCCCAACTACTTCTGGTGGTTGATTGCGCTGGAATTTGGTTTGGCCGGCTTGGGGACGGTCTTGGCCCGGCTTATCGATTTTTGCGACAGCGTGATCGCCGACAAGTTCACCCGGCACATCGGCACGAGAATCATGGAGCACGCGTCCAGTCTCGATCTCACGCGGTTCGAAGATCCCGTCTTTTGCGACAAAATGGAGCGCGCGCGGCTGCAGGCCAACGACCGCGTGCTGACCATTCAGATGGCTGGCCGCCTGATTCAAGAGGCGATGACTACAGCCAGCTTGGCCGCCGGCATTCTTCTCTATTCGCCCTGGCTCCTCGTTTTCCTTTTCGTTTGCATCGTACCTGCCTTTCTGGGTCAGACACACTTTGCCTTCCTAGGCTACTCGTTGACGTATAAGCAGAGCACCAAGCGCCGAAAGATGGAATATTTGCGCATACTGGGTGGAAGCAAGGAAAGCGCCAAGGAACTGAAGCTTTTCCGTCTTGGTCCATTCCTGGTTGAACAATACAAACGGATTTCCGACGAACTCCACGGGCAAAACGTCGATTTGGCGAAGCGGAAGCTTCTCGATGGCTCGATTCTGACCTCGCTCGGCACGCTCGGTTACTACGGGACTTATGCCTACGTGGTTTACGGCGCAGCGACGGGAAGGATCACTATCGCCAACTTGATTTTCCTCGCGGGCGCGATTGCGGGCGCCAGCACAAACATTCAGGCGCTTTTCTCCACGTTCTCCGGTATCGCGGATCAGGCTTTGTTTATGACTGACCTGCTGGATTTTTTCGCGGTGAAGCCGAGAATTGCTGCGAGGTCTGGAGCGATTTTGGCGCCGCGGCCGATTCGTCGCGGTATCGAATTTCGAAACGTATCGTTCGCATATCCGGGGAATCCCAAGCCGGTTTTGCGCGGTATCAATCTGATGATCGAGCCGCATGAGCGGATTGCTCTCGTCGGGGAAAATGGGCAGGGAAAAACGACGCTCGCCAAGCTTCTCACTCGGCTCTACGATCCAAGCGAAGGCGAAATTCTCCTCGATGGCGTCGATCTTCGCGATTACGACCTGAACTCTCTGTGGAACGAGATCGGGGCTATCTTTCAGGATTTCATGCGCTATGACATGACGGCCTCCGAAAACATTGGCATGGGACGGATTGAAGCTGCGAGCAATATTTTCCAGATTCGCGCGGCCGCAATGAAAAGCTATGCAGAGAATTTGATCAAAAAACTGCCGAAAGGTTATGACCAGCTCCTGGGGTGCCGCTTCGAGGGTGGTATGGAGCTCTCCGGCGGCGAGTGGCAAAAAATAGCGATCGCTCGCGCGCATTTGCGCGATGCGCAGATATTGATTTTAGACGAGCCGACAGCCGCGCTCGATGCGCGTTCTGAAAGCGAAGTGTTTCAACATTTCACCGAGCTGGCGCAGGGGAAAATGACGTTCCTGATTTCTCACCGGTTCTCTACCGTGCGTATGGCCGATCGCATTCTCGTTCTGGAAAACGGCAGGATTGCCGAGCAGGGACCGCACGACCGGCTCGTCAAGAGTGGCGGGCGGTACGCAGAAATGTTTGAACTTCAAGCGGCTGGCTATCGCTAAAGGCGATCCCAACTAAAATGGCGACCACATATCACCCTCCGTCCGATCTCCGGCCGATCCTTTCTGTGCCTGACAGCTCTGCCGCAGGAGAAGACGCGATCCGCCCTGGGCCGACCGCTGTTGAACCAACTCCTCTCCCCAAAAAGCAAAAGATCACAATTGATGTGTCTGAATGGAGCCTTGTGGATCGGCGCGATTCACGAGTTCCGCTGGAAGCGAAGAGGAAGGTGATCGCCGCGCGCATCGATGCGGCGGCTGCGATGCTTAAAAAAGTGACGTCCGGCGGCGTCTGTCTTACGGGAGATGCGAGAATCTTGTCGGGAGCGCTCTCAGATATACAGTTGGCGCTGCTCGAATCCAAGGCTGGCATCCAAGTCGCACAAAAACTTCCTCATGTGGAACGTGCGGGCGAAAAGTGCGCCATTCCGCGTTCTTACGCGCTCGCTTCGAGCTACTTGGAATGTACTCAATATGCTTTCGACGAGAGCACCTTCGCCGAGTTTGCGATTGAAATCCAAAAAACTTTTCCTTTGGAGATGTTCGAAGTCTGGAATTTGAAGGCATTCCTGGAACTCGGGCTACTTGACCATATATCGAAGGCCCTTCCGAACATTTCGCTCGGCATGCAGGATCGCAAGCCTGACCCGGATGCCTTCAGCCATTCGCAAGAGAATATTTCTTCCGTCTTCGCCTCACTTGTTGTTTCACTTCAAGCGATTTCCGAATTGAACTGGAAGCTGTTCTTTGAGGCGATCTCACAGACGGAGCAGATTCTCCACTCGGATCCTCAGGGCGCATATGAGCGGATGGATTTCGAAACGCGGGAAGCGTACCGCGAGGTCGTAACGGAATTCGCCAAGCGCTCCCAGTCCTCAGAACAGGAAGTCGCGCAAAAAGCAATCGCTTTGGCGCAGGCGGCTTCGAAGGCAAAACTGCGTAATCACGACGCCAGCGATCGAAAGACCCACGTCGGTTACTACCTTACAGATAGGGGTCGAACTGAATTGCAGAATTCGATCGGGTACCGGCCCGCGGCAAGCCAGCGGATTCGCGAGGCCGTGCTGAGATGGCCTGATTACTTCTACTTGATTGGAATCGAAGTGGTCACGCTCACCGCCATTATCATCCTGCTAAGTTTGTCGCACGCGAGGACTCCTGGCGTATTAGCTGTGGCCCTGTTACTGGTACCGGCTGTCGAATGCGCTGTGGCAACCATCAATCTGCTGGCAGCGGCGCTATTTAAGCCCAAGCGTCTTCCAAGGCTTGATTTTTCGAAAGGCATACCGAAAGAGTGCGCCACTGTCGTGGCGGTTCCGACCTTGCTTTCGAGCGAGGACCAAGTTCGCCACGCTGTGCGGGGACTGGAGATCCGATTCCTGGCAAACCGGGATGCCAACCTTCATTTCTCATTGCTCACGGATTCGCCCGACTCTACACAACAGTTCGACGAGAAGGACGCGGGACTGGACGCTTTGTGTTCAGACCTTATCGAGAATCTGAATCGAAAATACGCACACGAACAGAAGGGAACCTTTTCGCATTTTCACCGGCACCGGACATATAACGCCTCCGAAGGGCTTTGGATGGGGTGGGAGCGAAAGCGCGGCAAGCTGCTGGAATTCAACCGTTTTCTTCTGCATCAAGAGGATGCGTTTCCTGTAAAGGCTGGAAATTGGACCGCGCTTTCGAATATCCGCTACGTCATCACCCTCGATCTTGATACTCAACTGCCCCGTGACGCTGGTCGCCGTCTGGTCTCGACGCTCGCCCATCCGTTGAATCAAGCGGTGGTCGATGAAGCCACGAACACCGTCGCCGAAGGCTACGGCATCCTGCAGCCGCGCGTGGACATCAGCGTGCGTTCAGCGAGGCGCTCGCGTTTCGCTTCGTTTCTTTCGGGAGACACCGGTTACGACATGTACACCCGGGCAGTGTCCGATGTGTATCAAGATTTGTTTGGCGCTGGAATTTTCACCGGCAAGGGGATTTACGAAGTTCGGACCTTTCAAAAGATCCTCGAACACCGTTTTCCAGATAATGCCATCCTAAGCCACGACTTGATCGAGGGTGAATATGCGCGCACTGGTTTAGTGTCCGACATCGAAGTCGTCGACGACTATCCATCCCATCTGAGCGCTTTTACTCGCAGAAAACATCGCTGGATGCGTGGAGACTGGCAGATTATTTTCGCATTGCTGCCGTTGGTCGGAAACTACTTCGGGGAAATCGTGCGCAATCCACTGAGCCACGTGTCTCGATGGAAGATCATCGACAATCTCCGGCGCAGCCTCACCGACTTCGCTATTTTCCTGCTTCTTTTGTTCGGTTGGTTTGCTCCGCCGCCTACGAACATCTATTGGACGCTGGCTGCCCTTGGCATATTGGCGTTTCCGACGTATTTCCAATTCGTGTTTTCGATTTTGACAGGCGCAAAATCTCTATTTACCAAGGCTTTCTGGATCAATCTCTGCTCGGATTTCGTCGGTGCGCACACGACGATCATGTTCAGGCTTGCTTTCCTTTGCCATCAAAGCCTTGTCGCCGTTGATGCCGTGGTCCGAACTGTCATCCGTATGAAGTTCACCCGCCGAAAATTGCTCGAATGGGAGACAGCCAGCGAAGCCGAGCAAGATGAAAATGATGGCAAGCACCTCGTCGACGCCTATCTCAAATGGACTGTTCCGCTATCGCTTGCCATCAGCGCAATGATCGCCCTGGTACAACCGTCCTCACTGCTTCCCGCGTTGCCTTTCCTGCTTTTGTGGGCCTCGTCCAACAGGATCTGCAAATGGCTGAATAAGCCCCAGCGTGCTGCTGAGAACACGATCGGTGCGGAGGATAATGCTCTTGTGCGGAATGTCGCCTTGCGCACTTGGCGGTTCTTCCGCGAGTTCTGCAATCCGGAAGAGAATTGGCTGATCCCGGACATCGTCCGTGAGAACCCCTCGCTCGTAGCTCATCACGTTTCGCCAACGAATCTTGGGCTTTTACTAAATTCGCGCCTTGCGGCGCACGATCTCGGCTTTTCGACCCTGAAAGAATTCATCCGGGATACTGAAAGAACATTCGCCGTCGCCGACCGGCTGCCCAAATTCCGCGGCCATCTTTACAACTGGTACTCCACTCGGACGCTCAAACCTGTTGCGCCGCTCTTCATCTCGACGGTAGACAATGGCAATCTGCTGTGCTGCTTATGGACACTCAAGCAGGGCTGCCTTGATGCCATTCAAGAGCCCTTGTTTCGCCCCAGTCTGTGGCAGGGAATCCTCGACCACGTGGACCTTCTTATCGAGCTGCTTTCTACGGAGAAGGATGATCCGGAAATTCTTTCTGCCGCTCGCATCCTGCGGCAGCAGGTAGTGTCGCTTGCCGGTCCTCACTTGACGCGGTTCGATCGCCTCTCGGCCCTCGAAGTGGACGTGGCTGTTTTTGTCCAGGCACTGTCGAAACGCCAGCCATCAGATGAAATTGTGTGGTGGGTTCGCGAACTCTCGGCTCGCGTATCGAACTTGACGGAGATGGTGTGGGATTTTGCGCCCTGGCTGCACGGGAAATTGAGGAAGTCGCTTTCCTCGAAGCCTACGGACGGGCGACTCGTAGCGGAATTGAGTTTGGATTCGGCTCCCGTCATACATCGCCGAATTGCCGACAGGCTCGATGTAACGCCGAGAATTGGAAAAGCCTCGTCCGAAGAGGAAGCTTCTGCTGCGCTGCTTCGTGAGGCACTGGCAAACTCGTCCCGCATTTGCCAGGAAACCACCGAGCGGCTCACCAAACTCGCCTTGAGCATCCAGTCGATGATTGACGAGATGCACTTCGGGTTCCTTTACAACGCCAAGAAAACAATGCTTTCGATTGGCTACGATGCGGGCGAGGGCCTTCTCAGCAAGTGCCATTACGACTTGCTCCCGTCAGAAGCTCGAGCAGCGGTTTTCGGTGCAATCGCGAAGAGCGACATCCCGCAAGAGAGCTGGTTCGAACTGCGGAGAATGTATGCCAAGTTCGACCACGAGCCAGTGCTTCGATCCTGGACGGGCACCGCATTTGAATACCTGATGCCTAACCTCTGGTTCAAAATGTATCCGGACACCGTGCTGGATCACGGTGCGAGAGCAGCTATTCGTGCGCAACAGAAATTCGCCCGGCGCAATAAGGTACCGTGGGGAATTTCAGAGTGCTCGTGCAATGAAAACCTTCCAGACGGGCATTATCGCTATCACGCTTTCGGTGTGCCGGGATTGGCGCTCAACCATGACGGCTCTCCTGACGACCTCGTTGTTTCGCCGTATTCCACATTTCTTGGAATGCTCGTCGATCCCGCCCGTGCGCTCGAAAATGTCCGCAGAATGAGAGACTTGGGATGGCTTTCGGGCTACGGTTTTTACGAAGCT
Source organism: uncultured Acidobacteriota bacterium (assembly GCA_963772535.1). Lineage (GTDB taxonomy): Bacteria > Acidobacteriota > Terriglobia > Acidiferrales > UBA7541 > Palsa-295. The sequence goes on along the minus strand of CAVYXN010000016.1, from coordinate 31,392 downwards.
GCTGACTTCACCCCGTCGCGTGTAAGCGATGGCAAGCGCCACGAAATCGTCTGCAACTGGATGGCGCATCACCAGGGTATGATTCTCGTGGCTGCGGCTAACGTTCTATGCGACTCCTCGATACAAAGGCGCTTTCATGCCGAACCTTGCGTAGCTGCTACAGAACGGATTCTGCAGGAGAAACGGCCGCGTGTGATCACAATCGAGGAGGATGCCGACGCGATCCGCGATCAGGTTCGGATCCCCACCGGCCAAATCGGCGAAGCAATGCAACATCCGGAATTTCGGGATCTCGTTCCCGGGCTCCCGTGAACAACGGCAGTTTGCGGTGGCAGTACCAAGCCTGCGCCTTTTCTCTCGCTGTTCTTTTCGCATTTATTCCGATTGGCCCCTACGCTGAAGCGGCCCAGCAATCCTCTCGGCCAGTTTCCCAAGAAGTAGTTGTCGTCGATCCATCGGCCCCCTCGCATCCATTTCCGCATTATTGGGAGCAAATGTTCGGCTCGGGGCGGGCAATTCTAAGTCTCCGCGACTCCTACCGGATCGATTTGCGCGACGTGAAAAGCGCCACCGACTTCAAATATGTTCGATTTCACGCCATCCTGAACGATGAAGTCGGCGTATACGGAGAGGACTCGAGCGGAGCGCCCGTTTACAATTTCTCGTACATCGATCAAATTTACGATGGACTTCTGCAGAACGGCGTCCGTCCTTTCGTAGAACTAAGCTTCATGCCGCGGAAGCTGGCCGCTCAGTTGATTTACAACCCTTTCTGGTACGCGCCGATCATCTCTCCTCCCGCGAGCTATGAAAAGTGGGGCGAACTCATTTCCCATTTCGCGCAGCACCTCGTTGAACGCTACGGGATTGACGAAGTCTCACAATGGTATTTTGAAGTCTGGAACGAACCAAACATCGACTTTTGGGCCGGCGATCCGAAAGAACAAACATACGATCACCTGTACGACGTGACCGCCCAATCATTAAAGGCTGTGAATTCGCGCTTGCGAGTCGGCGGCCCGGCAACGGCACAAGCAGCCTGGGTAGATCGCTTCATTCGCCACTGCGTCGAGAATCATGTTCCAGTGGACTTCGTCTCAACGCACGTCTATGGAAACGACTCCGCAAAAGACGTCTTCGGCACGAACGAAACGATTCCCCGCACCCAAATGGTCTGTCGCGCGGTCAGAAAGGTACACGATCAGGTAAAAGCGTCGCCACTCCCCTCGCTTCCGCTCATCTGGAGTGAATACAACGCGAGCTACAAGAATGAACCTGACGTCACGGATTCGGTTTTCATGGGTCCCTATCTTGCCGACACGATCCGCCAGTGCGACGGGCTCGTCGATATCCTTTCCTATTGGACGTTTTCAGATGTTTTTGAGGAACAGGGCGTAGTCAAACAGCCTTTTTACGGGGGCTACGGCTTGATCGCCGAGGATGGCCTTCCGAAGCCGTCTTTCAATGCCTTCAAGTTGCTGCATCGCTTGGGCGTTGAGCGCCTCGCGAATGATTCTCAATCAGCATTGGTCACTCGCCAAAGCAATGGCGCGATCGTGATGGCGGTTTGGAATCTCTTCCTGCCCGAGCAAAAGGGAAGCGCAAAGACTGTCACGATAAAGTTCAAGGAGAAATCACCTCAGCTCAGAGCTTTAATTTACCGACTCGATTCCACAAACGGCTCATTGCTGCCCGCCTACGAGGCGATGGGCAGGCCCATCTACCCCACTCAGAAACAAATCATGGAACTTCGGCGAGCAGCGGAGCTTCCCAAGCCCGAAAGCAAGATGTTGCGGGGCGGTGAACTCAAACTCACTCTTCCCGCACAAGGGCTCGCTCTGATCGAATTCCGCTAAGGGTAGCGCGCTATTTATTGGGTTCCGGAAGGTTTCTCGGGCTGATAGCTCTTGAATCCGGCGCGCTCCATTCCTCGCTGCGCCTCCGGATTCTTCATAAATGTTTTCCAGACAAATCCGCTACGCGCGTTTTCCGCCATAAGCATCGTGATCCCCGTATCGATGCCTACCACGTCTGTGTCGTACCAGTTCGTCAAAGGATTGAACGCGTCTACAAATCCGTAACGAGTCCAGGCGCGCTGGCCGTAACGATTCTTGATTGTTTGTAACACTCGGATGGTTGCTTGTGGAAGAAATGGCAGCGATCCTCCCGTGGCGCACGGAACCACAGTGCCATCAATCGGCCCCGTCGCCGGCGGGCCTCCCCAAATTACATAGCCTCTTGCCGAATCCGAAGCCGTGATTCCCCACAGATCGTCGCTGTAATCAGGAAATTGCGGCGCCAGGTCGAGGCAAAAACGACGATGCACATCCGTCGCCGTAATGGAATTCTGATAGTAGTCGGTGTACTGGTCGCGCTTGTCTCGAAAATCAAACCATGCCTGCGAATACTGGTGGACGAACAACGGCGCGAACGAACCGATGTACCGGATCCCGTCGTATTCAAAAGTAATTCGTTTCCAGGCTGTCCATGTTTCCGCGGGAAGCGGATAGACGGAAGATCCCAGCCCAAGCAAATACATCATCATCATCTCGCTGTAATTGTCCCAGCGATATTGCAGAAAGCCGTTTTCTGGCGTCCAGCCGTGCGGGAGAATTCGCGTGTCCTCTGAAAGCCAGGTCCAATCCACTCGATTGAATATTTCCAACGCTAGCTGGCTGATCTCGGAGTGTTGAAAATGCGCGCGGCACATCAGAATCCCGCACAGCAGTATGGCCGTATCAACGGACGAAACTTCTGAGTCCCAAAGCCGTTCGCCACTATTTACGTTGGCCCAATGGTAAAAAAAACCTCGGTGACTGGGCAGTTTCTTCCAGAGAAAACGCATCGTGTTCAGTGCACGATTACGCGCATCATTGTGCGAAACATAGCCGCGCTGGTCGCCGATGCAAAGCGCCGTCAGTCCAAATCCTGTTGACGCAATACTGCCGAGATCGCTTTTGTCCGGATTCGTCGCGTTGCAACGGTCACGGACGATGCCAGTCTCCGGGTTCGCCTGTTCCCAGAAGAAATGGAAGTTCGCATTCTCCATTTCCTCAAGCAGCGCTTCGTCCACCTGAAAGAAGGGAGAGGGATTGGGAGGCGCAGCTTGTTGAGGCTGCTGTTTGCCCTTCTTTCGCGTATCTCCGGGCATAGCAGAGCCTGCCAACGGCACCAAGGCGCACGCGCAAGCCGCCTGTGCCAATAGTTCCCGGCGTGTAAAACGCTTCCATTCCGCCCGCTCGCGATGCATACACAAATTATAGAGGCTCTCGCGATGCCGGTGAAGCGGGTCGTGCTTATCAAACATCAGTCACACCGCCTCGATACTCGTTTTGCTAAGATTGCGGGAGGATGAGATCCATCAGCAATGGCGGAACAATTAGAGTTTGGCTCGTTTCTTTGGCGGCCTTCGCCGTGATTCTCGCTGGAGCGCTTGCCGCGGTCGGGTGGCATTACATCAACAAGCCGATTTCACTTCGAGGCGCGGTTGTTCAAGAGAACGACGATCCCAAAAAGCAATCGCCGATTATGGATGTTCAGATTGAAGCGGGCGGGAATGTAGCAAGCGCTCCAGTGAAGTCAGACTTTTCCGGCTACTTCAAACTCACATTGCGGCCCGGCGTGAAGCGAGGCCAGCCGATCACAATCCATTTCCGTAATCCGGATTTTCAACCGTTCGATTGGAAAGGCGTTGTTGGCGACAAGGTCTACGTGATCCGGATGATCCCGCTTCATCACGACGACGCGGAAGTGAAGCCCAACCAGCCGCAGGTCGTTGTCTCTAACATCTTCGTGCGCTATACCATCGAGACCACCGCGTCTGTAAATATTGGCACCGGTGTGACCACATTTCAGATTGTGAATACGGCCAACGTTCCCTGCGACCACACCACCCCATGTTCTCCGGATAACAAATGGAAAGCAGCCATCGGCGGGGCCTCGCTGGATGCCGGCCAGGGAAACGTGTTCGAGAACGCGCGGGTTTCCTGCATTGCCGGCCCTTGCCCTTTCACGCGAATCGAGTCCGACAATTTTTCTCACGGTGGCCGAGTGATCTCCGTGTCGGTGCGCGGCTGGGCCGATACCACCACTTTCCTCTTTCAAGCGGAAGTGTTCCGCCAGGAAATTAGCGATATCGTTCGTGAATCGTACCCCGTCATTTTTGGCAGGGCCTTGAATTTTTCCCTGCCGGCCGCGGCGCAAGGACCTACCCTCGAAGCCGAAATCGCCGGAACGAATATTATCTTCCCCCTCGGCCCCTCGCCCACTTTGAGTTGGGCAAACTGTAACGTAAAAATTGGGAAGGATCAGTCAAAGAGCTATCGTTGCGAGCTTAAACAAGGCTACCGGTTTAAGTAGCCAAACGCTTTTTTCGGGGGTGAAATGGGTTGTTGTTGTCCGGGCTGTCGAATCAAATCGCCTTGAGCCAATATCACAAGAAAGCGCTTCGCCGTCTTTCAATGATGCTCGATCCCGTTTATTCTAGGGCGGGGTAGGTGAGCACGTCATGAATTCCAAGTTCTGGCGCGTCTGCCCTATATCATGGCTGCTGGCCGCTGTCTTAATCTTTGCGATTCCTTCGGGCAGCGCGGTCGAAAGCGGGCCCTATGCGCAGTCTTCATCACCAACCACGGAGGCTTTTCAGTCCTTGGCCGATCTTCTGCGCTACATTTCTAGCGATTGGGATCGCTTGACGCGCTCGCTGGCAAACTGCGCAACTTATCCGGACAGCAAGGTGGAAGGAGGGCAAACACTCTATCTTCCGGCTGGCGCCCAAATCCCTGGCACCCTGGATGAAATACGAACGAAATGTGCCGTTCGAATCGAGCATCTGACCGCGCAGACGCATACTTCGGTCACTCCGGTATCCTCTGAAATCCGAAAGCACGGACTCCTCTACCTCGAACATCCATACGTCGTGCCCGGCGGGCAATTCAACGAAATGTACGGCTGGGACAGCTATTTCATCATTCGCGGTTTGCTTCGAGACAATCGTCCTGAATTGGCGAAAGGCATGGTTGAGAATTTCTTCTACGAGATTGAGCACTATGGCGGAGTGCTCAACGCGAACCGAACCTATTACCTCGGGCGCTCGCAGCCTCCGTTCCTTACCTCCATGATCCTCGCCGTCTACCAATCGGATCAGGCCACCGGCAAGGCGAACCTCACCTGGCTGAGGCGAGCCTATCAGTATGCCGTTACCGACTATTCACAATGGACTCACGCGCCACATCTCGCCGGGGACACCGGCCTCTCCCGTTATTACGATGAAGGTGAGGGCCCCGTGCCCGAAATCATGGGCGATCCCAGCGATTACTATCACGGCGTTGCAGAATATTTCTTGATGCACGAAGGAGAATCGAGTCCGCATCTCGTGCGTGTTGACGAAAAGCATCCCCCTTCTTCGATCCTCGGCCCGATCTTTCCGGTGCGCGGTTGCTATGCAGACAAAGCGAAGGAAGATTGCAAACCGGGAGATCGCGTTGCGCTCGCGCCCGACTACTACAAAAGCGACCGCAGCATGCGCGAATCCGGCTTCGACGTTTCCTTTCGCTTTGGGCCTTACGGGGCCGCAACACACCACTATGCCCCTGTTTGCTTGAATAGCCTGCTCTACAAAACGGAGCGAGACTTGGCCGAAATGAGCCGCCTTCTCGATCAACCTGAGGATGCAGCGAAGTGGGAAGAGAAAGCCCGGCGGCGACGGGAACAAATCGACAAATATCTGTGGAATGCAGAGCGCGGCGAATTTTTTGACTATAACTTCATAGCTCACGAACGCTCTTCCTACGAATATGCGACCACCTTTTATCCACTTTGGGCCGGCCTAGCCTCGAAAGAACAAGCAAAGGCCGTTGCGGCAAATCTTTCCCGATTCGAACAGCCCGGCGGACTCGCCATGAGCCGTTATGAAAGCCAGGCCCAATGGGACTATCCTTACGGCTGGGCCCCCGTCCACCTTCTCGCCCTGGAAGGCCTGCGTCGCTACGGATACGACGCGGATGCCGACCGCATCACGCTTAAATTCTTGACGATGATCCTGGACAATTTTCGACGCGACCACACCATTCGGGAAAAATATAACGTCGTGACACGCTCATCGGAGACCCATATCGGCGTAGGATACGCTCAGAATGTAAATGGTTTTGGCTGGACGAATGGCGTTTTTCTCGTGCTATGGCACGAATCGCCTCCAGAAGTAATCGCCCAGATTCGCAAAGATTGATACAGTTCGCTGCTTAGGAGGACAGGCGTGTTCGACGACTGCTACGCTTCGCAACGGCGGAACACAACCCTATGACCTCATCCGCCAGTCCCCACAGCACCGCTCCTGCTGGTTCGGGTAGTCGCGCCTTCGTGTACCTCGCTGCTTCCTTTGCTGGGCTGGGTGGCTTGCTCTTCGGATACGACACCGGCGTGATCTCCGGAGCCGAACTCTTCTTCAAAAACAATTTTACGCTCTCTACTTTTGCACTCGAAGTGATCGTTAGCGGTGTCCTCGCAGGCGCTGCCGTAGGCGCGCTAGGCGGCGGACGCCTCGCGGACATCTTCGGCCGACGTCTTTTGTTAATCGCCACCGCCATTATTTTCGCCGCCGGCGCCTTGATCTGCGCCGCAGCCACTTCGCCGGCCATGCTGATCGTTGGGCGCATCATCGTCGGCCTCGGCATCGGATTATCCTCGGGAACGGTCCCCGTCTACATCTCCGAGGTTTCTCCTGCCGACGCACGCGGCTGGACCGTCTCGCTTTTTCAGTTAGCGATCACGATTGGAATCCTGCTTGCCTATGTTGTCGATTACGCATTCGCAAAGTCGGAAGCTTGGCGCTGGATGTTCGGCATTTCGCTCGTTCCTGCGACGATCTTTGCGATCGGAATGTATTTCTTGCCGGAATCTCCGCGCTGGCTCGTGCGTCACGGCGATCCTGCCCGCGCCCGCGCGATATTGACTCGCATCCGTGATACGTCCGATGTTGACGCCGAGCTAAAAGAAATCGGGCAAAGCTTTGCGCAATCCGAGCAACATGGCGATTGGCGTGATCTTCTCAGTCCGAGTCTGCGGCCAGCATTGATCGTCGGCATCGGCTTGGCAATCTTCCAACAAGTGACTGGCATCAACACGGTGATTTATTACGCGCCGCTCATCATCCAGGCTGCCGGAGTTTCGTCTGCTTCCGGTGCAATTCTGGCTACGGCTGGAATCGGCGCCGTCAACGTCCTGATGACCATCGTATCGATGTGGCTCATCGATCGCATCGGCCGCCGGCCGTTACTGCTCACAGGCATTGCAGGAATGGTTGTCACTTTAGGCGTACTCGGTTGGGCTTTCCACTCAAACGCTCGCTCCGAAGCGCTCTCCTGGCTCGCCGTCATCAGCATGATGGTATATGTCGCATCTTTTGCGATTAGTCTCGGGCCGATCTTCTGGCTGCTGATCGCCGAGATATATCCGCTGCAAGTACGTAGCTCCTCCGAAGGCTTGGCGGCCACTTTCAACTGGGGCTCAAACCTGCTCGTGAGCCTGACATTTCTAACGCTCTTGCAGGGAATCGGAGCTCCGAAAACATTTTGGCTCTATGGGCTCTGTGCGATTGGCGCCTGGATTTTTTCCTATAGCCTTGTGCCTGAAACAAAAGGCCGCACTCTCGAGCAGATCGAACAGTTTTGGCGTAAGTAACTCAATCCAGCAGCCTATCTGTTTCATGTCAGCACTGATTGTTCCACCCCGCCGTCCACTCGCCCTCGTGCCGCTGGCTCACCCGCTAAATTCCTCTTGCTTCGCGCCGATACAGCAAAAGGGAACGCAAATGCATACAACAACGAGTGGCATCCTGCCCTCCCAGCGGAAGGAGTTCTGATGCCCGACATCCGCGCACTCATCGTCGACGATTCCTCAGTCATGCGAAAAATCGTCGAACGCTCTCTTCGCCAAGCCGGAGTCAACCTCACGCAAGTGCTCGAGGCGGGCAACGGCGCCGAAGCGCTTGCCGTATTGGAACAGAGCCAAGTTGACCTGATTCTCTGCGACATCAACATGCCCATCATGGACGGCCTGGAATCTGTAAAACAGCTTGCCGGTGTTCCCAATGCCAAAGGCGTACCCGTCGTCATGATCACCACAGAGGGCAGCGAGTCACATGTGGTTCAAGCTCTTTCCTGCGGCGCGCGGGGATACATTCGCAAGCCATTTACCGCCGATCAGGTCAAAGAGCACGTTTTGCCGATCCTGGCGGTCAAAACATGAAATCTGCAAACGACATCTTGTCTGTTTCCAAAGAACACGCAGCTTGGATTCCGCTGCTTGAGCTTTCTGTCCGCGAAGTTTTCGAATTGATGCTCGGCTGCCAATTGAAGCATCTCGAAGCCGCTCCGGAGGAGGGACTCGACATCACTTCGATGGTCGGGCTTGCCGGACAACTGTGCGGAGTCCTGAGCGTTCGATCCAGTAATGAGTCAGCTGCGTTAATGGCTTACAAAATGCTCGGCGCGGAGACCGATACGAACAGCCAGGAAGTAAGAGACGCATTCGGCGAAATTTGCAACATGGTAGCCGGCAACTTCAAGAACAAGATTTCCGGTTTGGGCGAAGGGTGCATGCTTTCAGTTCCCACCGTGGTGACCGGCAACGATTACAGTCTGCATTCGCTCACTGACTCGCCTGCCCTCGAGGTGCGACTCCAATTCGAAGATCGGCCCCTCATCGTCTCGCTCGAAGTCAGTTAGTTCCGTTGCTTACAATCGAAACGAATCCCAGCATCACACTCGTTTCGCGCAGAAATCGGTCTCAGGCATGCACAGGCGAGACGCCAAAAACCATGGACACCAAATCGAAAATCTCTCCCACCGCGTCATCAAGCTCAAAGGTAAACCGCGCCAGATCCATTCCGTCCAGCTCGCGATGCTCCCTCGCGAGAATTTCCCACGCGGGATCGGAAATCATATCTACCTTGCGCCGCTCGTAGTAACCATAGCCCATCCCCCGCATCCGGCACATCAGATCGCTCAAGTGCACAAGCGCCACCAATCCTCGCGCACTTTCCGCTTTCTCCACGTCGTGGTGATGCGCGATTATTTGAATCGTGTCCGGAAACAATTTCCACTGGGCCGCAAGCACCGCTCCACTCTCGCAATGCGAGAATCCCATCGTGGCTTGCTCCGCTTCGTCTAACGGAATCTGCTCGCGTGGGCAATCTCCATCGCTTTAGTGAATTCGGTGGGAAATACAAGGCAGTTAACCAGGAAACCGATGTCGTGCAGCAGACCCGCCATGTACGTCGTCTCGCCATCCGAATCCGCCAATTTCTCGCTGAATTTCCGGCAGACCATCGCGCATCCCAGCGAGTGCCTCCAGAAGACCACCGGGTCCAACACCCACTTTTTCACCGGGAACGCCTGTCCCATGCAGCATGTCGGGAGAATTGACTCCCGTCGCCGCTGCGCCCCGTTCGGTCAGCGTGCTGAACATGATCGCTGGAGTCTTGGGATCGGTCTTACGGATCTCGGCCAGCATCTCCAGCCCGTTCATCACCGGCATTTCGATGTCCAGCGTGATCAGGTCGGGATGCAATTGCGACATTTTTGCCAGCGCAATGCGTCCGTCACCCGCTGTTCCAACCACTTCGAAGCTCGCTTCCTTCGACAATGTGTCAGACAAAAGTTTCCGAATCACCACCGAATCATCGACAAAGAGAATGCGTACCGGCTTCATATTCAATTGTTGTGAAGTCGTATCCAAGTCGTGTCGGACCCAAATAGGACGGTGCACCGTGCCTTTTTCACTCTACAATCCGCCACTTATTCAGCAGCACGGGTCCTTCCAAGAGTTCAGGAGCGACATTTTTAAAAGCCAGTGCGTGTTTCATCTGCCAATGTTTCTCGACACATGTCTCGTCCTGCCAAACCGCATAAACGAAAAACAGTTCCGGATCGACTACCGATTGGTGCAAATCGTAGGTCAAGCATCCAGGTTCATCCCGAGTTGGTTCGAGCATCTGTTCCAATAACTTCTGAAGCGCTTTCTCTCGTCCAGGTCTGGCACGCAAACCTGCAACCACCACGATGTGGAACTTCGTAAGCGCCCTGCCGGAATGGTTCTGTCTGGATCTGAACAACCGGCGCAATCCGGTAGTCAACTCCACGCACCATTCCCCTTTGCCTCGGCCACTGCAATTTCAATCGGCAGGGCGCCCCATTGCTTGAATGCGTGATTCAGAACCAATACGATTGAGACTCTTGAAAGAAGGTGTCTTCAGGGTGTGCCGCTGGCTCCAGTCTTGACGGCTATGCCAAGCACCCTCTCCAGTACAGCACTTGCGTCCTATCTTTTTCTCGCGGGGCGCTTATTCGCTTTCGCCTGATTTGCGCACAACTCGATTTCGCGCTCGATTTCTTCCAACGCGTCGGGCGAGATGCCCACGAACTCCACTCCAATTCCCACACCTTTCAAGCAATAGCGCACTTCGCACCGCGTTTGAATCTCCACCCCAGACAACGAAAGCAGGAATTTCAAATTCATTACGGCCCCTTCAGGAAAATTCCGCGCGGGATTGATGAACATTCCGCGTGCGCTTACGTCAGGCGGACGCGCCGCTACCTCGTCGCTGTGTCCCTCGTAGGTCAAGGAAATCCTTGCGAGCTGTGAACTCGTGGACTATTTCTCTGATATTTACGAAACAGCAATTTCGCGGAACCCATTAGCTCACCACCCCTTCTCCACTCCCTGAAGCTCGGGCAATGTCGCCATTTCTCTGGCATGAGCGCGCTCCCCGCAATTGGGACAGAACGCATACGTTCTCGCAAGCTCCCGCTGGCATGATTCGCAATTCACCGGAGCGCTATACTCGATGGGAACCACTCGAAGCACTTCGTCGAGCGTCGTCGTCCCTTCCTTTACCCGTTCCAGAGCATATTCGTGCATCAATCGCATTCCGTTTCGCCGCGCGAGCCCGCGAATTTCGTCGTTGCGGCCGCCTTCGCGAATTGCGGTGCGCAAGGCATTATTGACCGACAGCATTTCGTAAATCCCGATTCGTCCCTTATAGCCCGTTAAGTCGCACTCATCGCATCCGGCTTGACGGCGGAATCGCGTAGCGATCGCCGCCGCAGGTGACGATCAGAGCGGGGATTGCAGATCCACGGTGCCGTCAATCTTCTCGACATTGGTCTTCACGACATCCATGCCCACGCCGCGGCCGGAAACATTGGTGCCTTTTTGCGCTGTGGAAAATCCGGCAAGGAAAATCAGGCTGAAGATTTCGCGGTCGGCCATTTTCTGTGCCTGTTCGGGTGTTATCATCCCGCGTTCGACGGCTTTTTGGCGGATGCGTTCGGCGTTCAAACCGGCACCGTCGTCGCTGATTTCGATGATCACCTGGCCACCTTCGTGGAACGCTCGAAGGATCAGCCTTCCAGCCGAATCTTTGCCGGCTTTAGCGCGGTCTTCGGGAAGCTCGATGCCGTGGTCCACTGAATTGCGAACGAGATGCGTGAGCGGATCTTTGATGGCCTCGATGATCGTTTTGTCGAGCTCGGTCTCTTTCCCTTCCATCTCGATGTTCACTTGCTTCCCGCAACCGAGGGCCACGTCGCGCACGGTGCGCGGGAATTAGCTCCAGATATTGCCGATGGGCTGCATGCGCGTCTTCATCACCTCTTCCTGCAGCTCGGTGGCAATCAAATTCATGCGCTGGGAGACAGTCTGCAGGCCGGCATCACGGGAGGTATGGGAGACTTGCAGGAGCTGATTGCGTGCCAGCACAAGTTCGCCAACCAGCGTCATCAGCTTATCGAGCAGATTGACGCCGACCCGAATCGTGTCCGCAGCAGCTGATGCGCGTGGTTTTGATTCGAGCGCCTGAACGGCGGCAGTCACGTCTTCCTGTTTCGCGAGATTCAGCGCGACAAGAATCTCACTGATCCGCCTCCGATCTCCTCGCTCTTGTTCCTGCAATGCAAACGCGAGCGCTTCCGGTTTTATCAGACCCTTTTCGACCAGCAGGCCTCCTACTTTTCCACGCGCGGGACGGAACTTTCCAGGATCCGGCTTTGATCCGGCAGCCTGCGAAGGAGGCACAGCTTTTTCTTGCGAAGGGTCAGGATCGCCGCTTTTCTTTTCAACCGAGGGCGATTTTGTGGCAGCGGGTCGAGGGGTGGGGGGGGCGACTGCAGTAGAAGGCCCATTCGCACCGGATTCCTGCAATCCAGCGAGTGTCTGCAGCAGTTCCGGATAAGTATCTTCCCCATCCTGCCCGGTGGATTAAATTTCCTTCAGCATTTGGCGGACAGCATCCACCATGCTCAGAAGTCCTGTTGTGATTTCAGGATTTAGGAGAAGCTCGCCATCTCGGAGGCGAGTGAGAAGATTTTCGCCTACATGCGCCACCTTCTCGAGCTTGTCGAACCCCAGGAATCCGCAAGTGCCTTTAATCGTATGGATGGTTCGAAACACGCTGGCGAGCGCATCTGCATCGCGCGGGTTCTTTTCGAGTCCAACGAGCTCCCGGTCCAGGCGGTCGAGGTTCTCGTAGCTTTCTTGCAGGAAGTCTTTAACGATGTCGGAATCGCTCATCGATAGGTTTCCTCGAATCGAAAATCGATGGGTCAATCAGGTCGAGCGGCCATGCATTGCCCGCATGAATTGGCTGCAATGCAATGTATCGGCTTCTTGGCTCAGATTCTTAGGAGCCGATAGGCCGCCAGGCGGATCCATGAGAGGAAAACGTATGAGGACAGTAGTAGAGGAAATAGTGAGATTAGTATTTTCTTAGGAAGTATCCCCGCAACTGGCGGTCGCGCTTCCGAATCGCGCTAGAACTGAGCCGTCAAGCGAAGGGCAAAGCTGCGAGATGGACCGATGGCGTTGCCAGAAAATAAGCCGCCGAAGTCAATAACATTGAGCACATTCGTCAGGTTCTGGCCATCGGCCTGAATGCGCATGTTCAGGCGCTCTGATTTGTAAATATCGGCGCCAGCTGAAGCGCTTACGAGAAAAGAGGGATAGATTCGGCCGCGATTGAAATTGATACGGTCGAGCACTTGCTGACCATACTGCTGGAGGACTGTTTCGGGATCGCCGTCGAATTCAAAGGGAAGCCCCGAGTCATATTGAATGCCGGCCGCAAGCCAGAAGCGCGGTTTCACCTGATAGCGGATGCGCCCGCGAACCGTGTTTCGCTGGTCCTGCGAATCGGGAAAGTGCCCGTTGAGTTGCATCGCTGCAACCGAGGCGTCGGGACCTAAGAAGAGACCACCGGTCACCGGGAACCAGGCGTTGCCCACATTGTAGGAATAGCTGAGAAATCCCGAAAACCCCCGCCAATCAGGGACCGCAAGCCTTGCCTCCGCTCCGTAGATAATGGATTTGCGAAAAGAAATCGGAAAACTAATTGTAGTGTTGATGATCTGGTCGTCGTCGGCAAAGTTGCCCACCAGGCGCCGGAAATAGTTAGCGTCCAGCCTAATCTTGCCGGCAACAGATTTCGTCAGCCCTGCTTCGTAATAATTGCCTTGAGACGGTTCAACCGGCAAGCGTAGGAAATTGCCCGGATCGATGGATTCGACGTCCATGGAACTTGAAAGCAGAAGATTTTCAAACGACGGCGTTTGGAATACACGGTCATAGGAGAAATGCAGAACGAGATCAGCGGACGGAAAATAGCGCGAGACGGAAAAGCGTGGCCCGACAGCCTGGCGGTTCACGAGAACCTGATAATGATCCCAGCGAAGGCCGGCGCTAATGGTCCAATTCCCCAAGCGGATCAGGTCCTGGACAAATGCGGATTGCTCGAGGTCCGGCCGCCTGCCCGCATTCGGCTGAGACGGCACGGGAAACATGAACGTAAGTGACGTGTCCGGAGGAAATTGCGTCGGATCGGTGATGATGTAACTGAAATTTTCGTGCAGGAAGGTGTTGTCTGACTCGACTCCGAATTTCCATTCGTGGCGCCCATGATCGACGGTAACTACACCCTTGAAATAACCTTCGCGAAACCAATTGTGCTGAAAGACTTCGATCGGAGTGGAATTCGCGTTGGAGTTGAAATCATTGGAGTTATCGCGAGCCATCCCGCGAATGTCGGCCACCACTTGCGAAGAAAAGATGTGCTGGTAAGAAGCGATGCCCATCGTCTCGATGTTGTCCGCCGTCTGGCGCTGGCCGGCCGCTTGCTGCACCATTTCGTTGGGAATGTCGTAGCGCGCGATTTCGTGGCGAACGAGAAAGCTGAGTCGATCGCTCGGCGTGAAATCGCGCTCGTAGCGGGAGGAGAAATCGCCGAGTGTACCGGTATTTGAAAAATTCTGTGGAACTACGGGATTCAAATAATGGCCCGTCATGCTGCCGCTGGCGCTGACGCCTAAAGCATTCTTGCCCCAAACGTATTGAGCCTGACCGAAAGCTCCCGCAGAATCGAAACTGCCGCCCGAAAGGACGAACTGGCCATGCAGGCCGGGCGTGGGATCCTGCAAGGTGTTGACTTCGACTACGCCTCCCATTTTTCGGCCATATTCAGCGGGGATTCCTGCCGTATAAATGCTCATCGATTGAACATCATCCGCTTCAATTTCCGGGCCAAAGCTGGGCGAGCGATTGTCCGTAAGCGGAATGCCATCCACGACGAACTGGGTCTGGTATTCCGAGCCGCGCGGGTGCAGGACGGCATTGCCTTCATACAGCCAACCAGGCTGGCTATTGACGAGATCTTGCACCGAGCGCCCCGGAACAGAGCCGACGCGGTTCTGGATCAGATCCGTCCCAACTTCACTTACAGATCGCGGCTGATCGGGATCGATCAACGTGTTCGCTGCGTTCACGTCGATCGATTGGTTCACCGCCGGCAGTTTAAGTTGAATGGCGAGGTCGGTGGGTAGCGACGAACGAATTTCTACTGATTCGGATACCGGGGCGAAACCAGGGTAACTGATGTCCAGCCGATAAATGCCATAGGGCAGGCGCGGTAGGCGCAAGCTTCCCTGATCGCTGGTTGTTTGAGCGCTTCGATACTGATTCGCTTTGCTGACGATTTGAACGAGGGTTCTTACGCCCAAACCGGAGGGATCGGTTACTTTCAGATGCAATTCGCCGTAGTTGGTTTGGCTGAAGCAGGGAGTCGCGAGCATCGCCACCAGCAAAGCAACCGAGGCGGATTTCGCTCGGGCTCGCACGGGTGGGCGTCGATTTACGGTGCGGGGAAGGCGAAACATACCCTAAAACGGTACACCAAAAGCAGCCTAAATTCCCCCCGGAAGGAAGCTCGGAGATTCCTGCAGACACTTCGTAATCCCAATCGGCTACGGGGTGGCGGTTGGCAGGTGTTCCTCCAGATAGCGGAGCAGGAGGCTGTAGAGATGGAGCAGGGTGCCGTGGCCTTGCGAAATTGAGTGCGTGCGATCGGGGTATTCCATGAAATCCACCGGCTTATCGAGTTCGATCAGGCGATTGAGGAGGAGCTCGCTGCCTGCGTAGTGAACGTTGTCGTCGCCTGAGCCATGGACCAAGAGCAAGTGGCCGCGCAAACCTTCTGCAAAATTCACGGCGGAGCTGTTGCGATAGCCTTCCACGTTTTCGAGGGGGAGGCCCATGTACCGCTCCTGATAAATTGTGTCATAGAGGCGGAGGTCAGGGACAGGCGCGACAGACATGCCCACTTTATAGAGATCGGGCGAGCGGAACATCAGATTCAGCGTGCTCGAGCCGCCACCGCTCCATCCCCAGACCGCGACACGTTCGGGGTCGGCGAACGAATGAGAAGCTAGAAAATTGCGGAGCGCTGCCGACTGCTCTTTGACGACCACCGGATGAATCGAGCCATAAATCGCTTTACGCCAAGCTCGTCCTTTGGGAGCTGGGGTGCCGCGATTATCGAAGCTGATAACCACGTATCCGGCCGCGGCAGCGATGCGAGCAAAATAAATATGCCCCGTTTCCCAGGCGTCGAGGACAGTTTGGCCCGCCGGTTCGCCGTACACATACACCAGAACCGGGTATTTTTTCGCGGCATCAAAGTGTGGCGGCTTCATGATAAATGCGTCGAGCGTGATTCCCTCGCCGATGTCGATCTTGAAGAATTCGATTGGCGTCTCGAGCAGCACCGAAGCATTCGCACGCAGGGCGGAATTTTCTTCGAGCACTCGAGCTGAGTGGTGATTCGGAAGTTCGACGAGATCCGTGACGGGCGTCAAATCCGCACGCGAATAGGTGTGGAATGCCCAATGGGAATCGGGTGAAACGTCGTACGCGTGCGTGCCGGGAGCATTCGCCGGGCTGACGCGTTCGGCTTCGGCGCTTCCGTCGAGACGTGTGCGATAGAGGTATCGCTGCGTCGCGTTATCGGGAGAGGCGACGAAGTAGAGCCAGCCGCCCTTTTCGTCGGTGCTATCGATGCTGATTACATCGTAATTGCCGTGCGTGATGAGTTTGGCGCTGCCCTCGGATCTGGACACCCGGTAGGCATGGCGCCAGCCGTCGCGCTCGCTGAGCCAAAGGAATTCAGAGCCGCCGCGGAGCCAGGTGATTTCGTTCATCACGTTGACCCACGCTTTGTCTTCGTCGAGAAAAACGGAATGCGCGGCGCCGCTCGAGGCATCCGCGAGGAGGACTTCGTTCTTGTTCTGCAGGCGGTTCAGGTGCTCGATGACGAGTTCTTTCGAATTTTCGGCCCATTCCATTCGAGCGATGTAGTTGTTACGCGGGTCGCCGGGGACGTCGAGCCAGCGAGTATCACCGCCAGATGCGTCAATCACGCCGACGCGAACTGCGGAATTTGTGGTTCCGGGAATTGGATACGCAATATTCATCAATGAGGGATAAGCGCCGAGGCCGGGATAGGGAAAACCGGTGACGATTTCGCGCGGGGGGCCGAGATTATAGATCAGCGCAAAGATTCCGACGTTACTTGTATCGAATTGCCAGTAGGCGATTTTGCTGCCGTCGGGGCTCCAGCGGAAACAATCGCGCAAGGCAAGCTCTTCTTCGTAGACCCAATCGGAGGTGCCATTGATGATGGTGGAGGAGCCGTCGCGAGTGAGCTGGGTGATTTTCCCGCCAGCGAGTTCCTCGACGTAGATATTGTTCGCGCGGACGTAGGCGACTCTTGTGCCGTCCGGGGAGAATTTTGCGAAGAGCATTGAGGATGCGGGTGCGTCGCCGCCGAGCTTCTGGAGGGCGCCGGATTTCAGATCGAGGACCCAATAGTCGCCGCGCGTATTACGCCGCCAGACTTGAGCGGTGTTTGTGAAAATCAGGACGCGCGATTTGTCTTTCGACCACGCGTAGTCGTCAATTTTCAGCGGTGATTTTTCATTCGGTGGAATTAGCTTCGCTGCGGAAATCAGAACCTCGCGCTTGCCCGTCGCCGTTTCGTAGCGAACGATGTCCTTGGCGTCCTTCTCCTTAACGCTTTCGGAAGGCTCGACGGTGGTGTAGAACTCGCCGCGGTCAAGCCATCGTGCGGGGCCGAACTTTTTCACTTCGAAATCGGGCGAGGCGAAGAGGCGATGGAGAAGCTTGTCCGATTCCGGAGATGTTTGCGCGCGAACGTGAGTGGTTGCCGCTAGCGCGCTTATAGCAAACGCCAGAAGGGAAATAAAAAATTGAGATGAGCGTAGTGCGCGGGTTCGTGAGGGCTCTGCCATCCGTAAATTCATTTGGAGGTTGTGAACGCGCTTTCTTTAATTTCGCGGCCGTTGGTGGGCTGAATGGGACGCGCGTTCATGGGATAGAGTTTGGCGAATGCCGCGATCTGCGCGGCGGACATTTCGATGGGAGTCTTCATTACCAACCACCTCACACCTTCGCTGCAGGGCGGGGTCGTGAGGGAGCCGTCGAAATTGTAATAGTTCTGATCGGCCGGGAGCAGATCGCCGGCGTTGATGGTGACGGCCGCCACTTCATTTTCTTTGTCTTTTTCTTTGGGCAGATTGTTCCAGACCTTTTGGACTGTGGGGTTTTCTGCGCCGGTCTTCACGAGCAATGCGATGACGGCGGCGCCACCCGCGCGTTCGTTGACTATATGAATCACCATCGCGTATTTTTTTCCGGCAATCTCTTCTTCGCTAGGCCTGTGGAAGTGAAATTGTGTGAGCGTGTAGGCGGTGCCGTTGACGGTGATGCTGCTGCCGGGGGCGAAATTGACGCGAATCGTGTGGCCATTGTCGACGATCTTCAGGGGCGCGGATTTGTAGTCAATTTGAACCGGGGCGAGCGAGGAGTCCTTCTTCGCACCCTTGATATCGATCGGGGATTGGCGCTTGCCGGTCTTGCAGGTGGCGAAACTGGGATCGAGATCGGCCCAGTGCGCCGGGCCGTCTGGACCGGAGTATCCCCAGTGCGGGGCGTGAGCGGCGGCGTTTGCTTGCGCAAATGCGGCCGGCGCGACAATGATTGCCGCTAGGACTGTGAACGCCGAAATTGCAAGAATGGACGGGGATGGCCGAGCGATCGAGTGGCGCATCCATTTCTCCTTTTCGTGGTGAGTAGGTGCTGACGCTCGCGAATCTACAATGCCGAGGCACGAGACGCAAGCTTTCAAGCGCACATGCCAGGGTTTCAAGATTGCTGACCTGCTACCCGAACCAAGACATTAAACATTTTGCCTGACTGGCATTCGTTCTATTCTTCGAGCGGCTGACCCCGTGCATTCCGATACCCTGATTATCGTCAATCCGGCCTCTGGCGGCGGAAGGGCGCTCGCTGCGGAGCCGCTTGTTGCGAGCTATCTTGCGGCGCAATCCAAGCGCGCTCAATTTGTGCACTCGCGCAGCTCGGAGAATATCCGGGAGCTAGCCTCGAAAGGTGCGGCGGAGGGGTATCGTTATGTAGTGGCGCTGGGGGGCGATGGGGCGTTTCATCACGTGGTTGAGGGCATTCGCGGCACCGATGCAATTGCCGGCTTTTTCCCCACGGGGAATGGAAACGATATCGCGCGAGACTTAGGAATTCCCGCGGATGCGGTGAGTGCGGCTGCTGCGTTCTGCCATTCGATTCCGTGGGCGGTGGATCTAGTTCGCGTGCGATTCTCAAATGAACGCATTGCTCACTTCATAGGCGTGGGAGGCATGGGGCTCGACGCGGAAGCGGCACACCTGGCTAACACGCGATTTAGGATCTGGCCGGGAGTAACGCGCTACCTGGCAGGGGCGTTGTGGACATTTTTTCGCGAGCCGGCATTCGGGCTGGACGCGGAATTGGATGGATCGCGTTGGGCGGGACACGCGATTTTTTCGGCGGTGGCGAATGCAACAAGTTATGGAGCGGGAGTGCGGATCGCGCCCGCCGCAAAGATGGATGATGGTTGGCTCGAAGTCGTGTTGGTACAGGACGTCGCGTGGACGCGGCTTGTGGAGGCGATTCCAATCATTTTGACGACGGGCGATCTGCGATTCGAAGAGGTGAAGCGGTTTCGCTGCCGACGTGTTGTGTTTCGGGCGGATCGTGCGGTGAAAGTTCATGGAGACGGGGAACTGCTGGGCGAGTCGCCTGCGGAGTTCGAAATTTTGCCGCGAGCTGTTCGGGTGATGGTTCCAGATTCGCAGATAGAGGCCACCGGCGGGACTACCGGGCTGGTTTCTCCTTCGTGAGCTTCAACGGCATGTCGATGTCGCTGCGCGAATCGAAGCTCGAAACAGTGCGGATAGGCGACATCAAATCTTTCTGCTCGGCGTGAATTTCATAGTCGACGTTGGGGTCGAGACCGCTAAAACGGTACAGCCCTTTGTCGTCGGCGATATACGTCTTGACCGCCTGCGATTTCACATTCTTCAAGTAAACAATCGCCGAAGGGGTAGGATTTTCGTCTTTATCGAGAACGGTGCCTCGAACGGTGCGAAGTTGCAGGTCACCTTTCTTCTGTGCGCCAGCAATAAAAGCCGCGAGAAACACGAACAACAACGGAACAATGAAGCGCCGCAGGGTGGGATTGCGCGTGCTGCACGCCGGGGAGGAAAAAACGGAAAGGGCGGTTGGCAACTTCATTCGATCTCTTCTTCCTCTTCCTCCTTCTCGCCTTCCTTCACGACGCCAGCCTCCTCGTCTTCTTCTTCCTCGTCTTCGTCATCGTCCTCATCGTCGGAAATCACGATGAGATGCACGGGGTGCGTCTGAGTGACTTCCAGTTCGACGTCACATTCCGGGCAGCTCAGGATTTCGCCTTCTTCCACTTCGTCTTCGTCGAGATCAAGTTCTGCATCGCATTCGGGACATTTCGTCACGGCCGCACTCTCCTTCCTGGGACGATCCTGCACTCCGAAGGGTATTATATAACGCCGCTGTCAAGCTTTGCGAAAACGGGAGCGACGTGAAAAGGTGACGGTGCGACGCGAATATCCGGAGCGGCCGTTGGTGGGCGTGGGAGGCGTGGTGATCCGCGACGAGCGGGCGCTACTGATCCGGCGGGGAAGCGCGCCACTTGAGGGTGAATGGTCCATCCCCGGAGGGATGCTGGAACTGGGTGAAACGATCTTAGAGGGAGTGCAGCGAGAGCTTCTGGAAGAGACGGCGATCGAGGTGAGAGTTCTGGATTTGATTGAGGTGTTCGAACGCGTGACCCGGGATGAAGCTGGCAAGCTGAAATATCATTTTGTGATTCTCGATTATTTGTGCGAAGCGGTGCGAGGAGAAGCGCGCGCCGGAAGCGATGTGACGGATGTGGCGTGGGCTCGTGAGTCGGAGTTGAGGGAATATTCGCTTACGCCAACTGCTACACGGGTGATTCAAAAGGCGTTCGAAATGGCGCGAGGGAGTGCACCAGGTTCGACAAACGAAAGTTAAGGGTGTGATCGAAAGTCTCCGTCCGGTGTAAGTAATGAAAAATCGGGTGATGCCGGCACTAATCTAATCTCGACGTAATAGCCTTTCGTTTCGTTTCCGCTACCGTCCTTCGATTCATATGAGCCCCAGATGTTGCGGAAGGACTCAATCTCCGCTCTATCAAAAAGAATATCGAGGCGATGTGGCTCCTTCCATACGAGTTTTTCGCCGTCGAGCGTTCCCGCTTGAAAAAGTGAGATTTCTTTTTCGGGAGGTGCCGGTTTTCCTTTTGGAACGATGTTCACCGACCACTCGAAACCACCTAGCGCCCCTCCATAAGCTTCTCGCGTCATGACCGCATCAAAACGGCCATCTGGAGAGGTGACACGTGCCACCTCATCGCGATCAGAAGGGCCAGGCGAAAACGCGGACCTAAGCAATTGGCTGCCAAACAGGGAGATGCACACACCGAAGGCGAAAGCTACAGTTGCAATCGTCAAAGTGTGGCTTCGATTCAATTTGGGAGTCCCTCAGCTGGCGGCGGCTTCGGGAACCCGGCCGAAGCGGCGTTCGCGACCGAGGAAATCCTGGACGGCGGCGGCGAGGTCGGCGGCTTCGAACTCAGGCCACATGCGAGGCGTGAAAAGCAACTCCGCGTAAGCACATTCCCACAGCATGAAATCGCTCAAACGGCGCTCGCCGCCGGTGCGAATCAGGAGATCGACGTCGCAAGCGGGGCCGCCAGCGTGGGTAACGTCACCCAGGCGGCGCGAAAATTCGCGCTCGGAAACTTCGAGGCTTGAAACCATCCAGCAGGCAGCACGAAGAATCGCATCGCGAGCCGAATAGTCGAGCGCAATTCGCAATTCGAGGGTTCGGCCGGCAGCGGTGGCACGCTCGGCAAAGTCAATCGCTTCGACGAGCGATCGAGGGATGCGGTCACGGCGACCGATCACACGGAGGCGAATCCCTTCCGCGGAACTGGCGGCCGCATCATTGCGCAGAAAATCTTCTAACAGGCCGAAGAGCGAAGTCACTTCATGGCTCGGACGCGCCCAATTGTCCGAGGAGAAGGCATAGAGCGTCAACTTGGCGATGCCGAGCCCGGCTGCAGAGCGAACAATGCGGCGCACGGCTGCGACGCCAGCGCGGTGCCCCTCCGAACGTGGGAGTCCACGCATGGCAGCCCAGCGGCCGTTGCCGTCAAGCAAAATGGCGACGTGCAGGCCGGCATTATCAATCAGTTTAGAAGTCATCTTAGGAGTCATCGTTTTGCCCGATTGCGACCCTTGACCGGCGATCTGAATCAGCCCTCGCGCGTGGCCTGAATTAGAGCTTCCATGTGATTCAAGTATTTCTCCAGAGCGCGGCGGCCGGAAGGCGTGAGGCGGTACTCTGTTTTCGGCATCCGCCCTGCAAATGATTTCGTACAGGAGACGTAGCCGGCGTCTTCGAGCTTCCGCGCATGAACGCTGAGATTTCCATCGCTGGCGCCGAGCAACTCTTTGAGCTCGCTGAAGGTGAGAGATGTATTCACCGCAAGCGCGCTGATGATCGCAAGACGCGTACGTTCGTGAATGAGCCGGTCAAGACTTGCGGCTGCCGTTTCTTGTTGCCGAGCAGCGGGTGAAGTTCGTTTTGTCTTTTCCTCCCGCGCTTCGCGGAAGGCGCCTAGTTTAGCCGCCATAGTTCCTCGCAATTACTGCTCCGAAAAGGATGTGAAGCCCGCCAAAACCCGCAGCCAAAAACGCATTGCCCCAACTCCAAGGGCAGAAAAGCGCCACCGCGCCGAGCACGACGAAACAAAGTCCCATCAATGGAACCACGCGGATCGAAAACGCGCCCGCCGTGACAACTGCGGTTCCGTAGAGGAGCAGCCACATACCAGGGATTGCTCCCATCGCGCCGAGGCGGAACATTACAGCAGTGAGCAGAGCACCCGCGAGCATCGGCGGAGCAAAACTATATGCGAAGCGGCGGGCGGGCCCGGTTAGAAGCGATGTGGCAGAACGGCGCGCTTTCGAAAGCGTGGACCAGCCGGCAATCCCGATGGCGACAGCAAGCTCGCTGAGCCAGATCAACAGCCAGTCGCGAGGGCGCGACATGCGCGAAGCAATTGTCGCGGCACCCAATGCGGTGATTCCGAGGGCCACACCGCCCCAGCCCGGAACGGCCGTGAAAGATCCGGCGCGCTCCATTGTTTCGCGAATGAATCGGATATTGTCGCGAGCGCGGTCGTCGAGCGAGACAGGAGAGGGTGGGCGTACCGGAAATGGTTGGCTCATCATTAAAAGGCTACAGGTTTGGCCCAAAATATGTCAAGTACTTTGCAATGCAAAGTTTCCATCACAACTCTTGTTCCAATGCGCGCTGAAGACTATTCTCGCATTCAGACTAAGCAACACGGAGACGAACGATGAGGACAGCGATACTTGCCACGGTGGCTTTTATGTTGATGCCACTCGCAGCGACCGCCCAACAACCGGCTGCTCCAGCGGCAGCTGGCGCGCCAGAAATGAACCCTGTGTCGAATGCAGTGCGAAAAATCCTGGAGCGCCAGTCGAAAAACATCGTCGCGGCGGCTGAAGAAATGCCGGCGGATAAGTTTGGCTACAAACCAACGCCTACTCAGATGACGTTCGCCAAGCTCGTGGAACACACGGCCGGGACGAACAACTTCTTGTGCGCACAAATTTCCGGCACGTCGTCTCCGCCAGAGGAGAAATTGAGCGAGAACGATCCGAAGGAGAAGCTTGTGAGCTCGCTCAAGGCGTCGTTCGACTATTGCACGCAAGCTCTGGCCAAGGTGGACGATTCGAAACTGGGCGAGTCCATCCAATTCTTTGGCGGGCGCCAGGTGTCGCGCGCGGCGGGTATGATTACACTCGCCAGCGCTTTCGCCGACCATTACGGCATGGCGGCGATATACCTGCGACTGAATGGGCTAGTGCCGCCGACAGCGAAGCCAAAGGAAAAGGAATAGTGACTGCTTTCTCGCTCAGCGCTGCCTAAGCGGAGCCATTGCCGGGGAAGACGCTTGTCGCGCCTGCCTCGACGATAATTGGAGTGATTTACGCTGAACGTTGCTTCGGGTAGCGGCCGGTGAGCCAGTTCCAACGGATGAGGACGAGGTCGAGGAACATTAGCAAGCTGTCGCGGATCACGTGGACCTTAGTGGCGGGATCATGGGCCCAACGCACGGGAATTTCAACCGTGTGCAAGCCGTGTCGTTCGGCGAGAAAGAGGATTTCAGGATCGAATCCGAATCCCTCGATGCGTTGTTGCTGAAAAACGATCCGCGAGGGCTCGCGAACAAACGCTTTGAAGCCGCACTGCGTATCCTGAAACGGCAAACCGGTAAAAAGCCGGACGAACCCGTTGAAAATCATTCCTGCGATCTCACGCCAGCGTGACTGGTGCCCAAAAATAAGGGCACGGTTGACAGCGCGAGATCCGATAGCCACATCATTGCCCGCCTCGATTGCCGCCAAAAGCTTGTCCGCTTCCTCGATCGGGGCGGAAAGATCCGCGTCCGTAAAAAGTGCAACCCGCCCGCGCGCCTCCAGCATTCCATAACGCACACTGTATCCCTTGCCACGGTTCTCACCGTTTGACACGAGGCGAAGCGAGGGCAACTGCCGCGACCATTCCTCAGCGATGCCCGCGGTCCGATCGCTCGAGCCATCGTCCACTACGATAATTTCCGCCCGGCCGGGAGCGAGATTGCGCGCGGCAAGATAGTCGCGGATTTTCGCGAGACCTCGAGAGAGGCGGCTTTCTTCGTTGTACGCGGGGATGATGATGGAAAGTTCCGGGACAGGCGGTGCGCTCATCCGGGCGATGGCTCCTGTGGCGGACTGGGAGCCGGCCATCCATGGCGGCCGAGAAGCGGCACAAAGCGGCAGGCGAAGAGCGATTCTCGAGTTGTTTTTCCTTCCCGTTTCACGACTCGGAGAAGTTCCTGCTGGTTGGCTGGGCCGACGGGAATCACGAGGCGGCCGGCCTCTGCAAGCTGTTCGACGAGTGGTGCCGGAACATAAGGCGCGCCGGCCGTGACGAGGATCGCATCGTACGGTGCATTGGGCGGCCAGCCTAGCGAGCCGTCGCCTGTTTGGACGTGAACATTGTTGTACCCGAGCTTCGCCAGCCGAATGCGCGCCGAGGCCGCCAGGAGTGGCTGCGATTCGACGGCGATCACTTCGCGAGCAAGCAGGGATAACACGGCGGCCTGGTAACCCGAACCGGCTCCGATTTCGAGCACCTTTTCAGAACCCTCGATCAAGAGCGCCTCCGCCATCGCCGCAACCATGTAGGGCTGCGAAATCGTTTGGCCGGCGCGAATGGGAAGCGGCGAGTCGTTGTAGGCGTCGTCCATATGTTCGGGGGGAACAAAGAGATGGCGGGGAACGGAGCTCATGGCTTCGAGCACACGGGGCGAACGAATATCGCGCTTGCGAAGCTGGCGGTCAACCATGTCTTTGCGGGCCGATTGAAAGGCTGCAGAATCCGTAGTAGATCCCGCGTGAGTGCCGGATTCGCCCTTTCTATCGTCATTCAGGCTAATCATGGGCCGGCGCGCAAAAAGATCTGCGAACTTCATAACAATTGAAGCTATCACAGGCAGCAGAGGCGCTCCAACACTAGCCTCGTCCTTCCCAAATTGCATCCTTCAAGAGCGTTGTATACGATGGCTAAGAGACAAAATGCGGCTCCAGTTCGGGGCAGGACGCGAGTTCGGGCCCGGAGACCAGGAGGATTGAAAATGGAATTACGCATGGCCCCGCTCGTTTTTACTGTCGCTATGGCGATTTTTGTGACGAATCCAGCGTCGGCACAATCAGCAGCAGACGCACAGAAAGCGCCCGAGCAACGCCAACCGGGAGTGGCCGCAAAGCCTGCGCCAGCCGTGCAGGCAGATGCATCCCCCGCGGCTCGCACCCAACCGTCTGATCCAGCAGCCAAGCTTGACCCCGCTAAGGACGCAGCTATCCGTCACCTGATGGACATCACCGAGGTCTCCAACATGGGCCAAAACATCCAGAACTATATTACGGAGCAGGTGCAGCAAGTAGCTGGCCGAGCCGTCGGCACCGGCAGAGTGCAGAAATTTATGGACACCTTCTCCACTCAGTTCAACGCAAGCGCTTCGCCAGGTGCCGTGACCGATGCGATGGTGACGATCTACGCGAAAAACTTCTCGATGGAAGATATTCAAGGGCTGATTCAATTTTACGAAACGCCTCTCGGGAAACGTGTGGTGAAGACGCTGCCCGAGGTGAGCCAGCAGTCTCAGCGAATGGGAGTAGAGATGGAGCAGAATGCGGCGCTGACCGTGCTACGCGGGATGTCCACTGAATACCCGGAGATCAAACCGATGTTGCCAGCGGACGACGGCAAACCCGAGGAAAACGCGCCGGCTCCGAAGCCTGCGCCCGCGCCGGGAACGCCGGCTACTCCCAAGCCAGCTCCACAGAAATAGAAATGGACAAATTGGATATGCAGAAATTGCAGCAGGCTTACGATGAAGCGGCGCAAACCGGAAAGAGCTTCCGATTGTCGCTGATCTACTCGATGTTCAGCGGGGTGCGAAGCACGGCGATCGCAAAATGTGCCAGCATCGGCGCGTCGTCATCGAGCTGAATCCAGCGAATCACGCAGTGGTCCTTGAGATATTGAGAAACTTTGGCTTCGTTGATTTCGAGGTGTTCGGCTAACTTCGCTTTCAGGCCGCTCGTATCGGGATATCCACGCCCGCTTCCGCGAGGGGCTTTGCCGCCCCGCGAGCCTCGCACCAGATTCCCGATGCCCACGCGAAGTGTCTGGCAAGCCTCCACGTAATACGACGTGATTTGGTCGGAGTCCGACAATAGAAAGACCCCCGGACCTGCGGGCGCCTCTTCCGCTTGATCCAGATTGTGCAACGGGCTGGAGACCAGTCGACGCAACATGGATTCGAGCCGCGACAATCGCGACGCAAGCGCCGGATCACCGGCGCGGCCGTGGGCTGTTCGCTCCGAAGGTAGCATCGGCGCAGCGTGCTCAGCGCTCGACCTTCGTACCGAAGAAGACATGGGGGCCGAGGTGCGTTGCGCTTCAGCGGAATTGGATTCCGAGGGCATCTCTTCTGCATGGAATTCAGCTCTTTCCAAGCGCCGATCGAAGTGAGTTTCGACACGCATTTCCGAGCGGGCGTCAACTCGGGAAGAGGGCAGGCGTGGTTCGCTGGGCGTAACAGACTCGGCGAAGGCCTTACTTGGTAGCCCTGGGGTGGCTGCTGCCGCGCCTTTGCGGTGGCGTCCTCGACCGCCCCGCCGTCCCCGGCGCCGTTTTTTCTTCATCCCGTCCTGAGTGGAAGCCGAGCCGGCAGTTTCAGTCTCAGTGGCTGAACTGTTGGCGGTATCACCATTCGCATTCGCTGAGAGGTCGGAAATTTCACCTAACACCGGAACTTGATCTGTGCTTTCGGTTTCCTCTCCAGCCTTACTGCGAGATCGCGCTGGGATTGGCGGAGGCGCTGGTTCGACGCCCGGCGCGGGAAGTTCGATTCCAAGACGCTCGAGCGCTTCCTGAGCTTTCTTCTTCCAATCGGCGCGCCGGAATCGCTGCGCCGAAATAATGTACCAATGGCCCGCTTCTTCGTTGCGGCCGGCCTTCTCTTCGATCGCGCCAAGTTCCCACGCCACCATCGCATCGCGCGTTCGCTGGTAAAGTTCGGATAGTTTAGAGGAAGCGTCCGGGCTGTTTTTTGCCTTGCGGATGCGTGCTTGAATCTGTCGCCAATCTGCCATGTCGCAACATTGTAGCGCCTATATTCACCTGGGCCAATAAAGGAAAGTTCATGCGAGGCAATTTCCCGGAACCTCGTGGCATGATGAGGGTATGACTCCCGCCGAACGCAGCCTGTGGATTTACGAGCGAGCGCGTGCGCTGGGCTTTGATTTCTGCGGAGTTGCTCCTGCTGCTTTAGCCGGAGCTACAGGTAATGCTATGGGAGCTGCGCGTGCAGAACTAGCGCGATTCCCCGAATGGCTGGCGCGTGGCTATGCCGGCGATATGAACTACTTGAACGATCCGCGCCGCGCCGATCCGTCCCTAGTTCTCGAAGGGGCGCAGAGCTTGGTCGTCGTCGCGCTCAACTACAATACCGACTATCCCTACTCAGCCGACGTACCGCCTGGCTCAATTCCGACTAGCCCAATCTCGGCGGGCTCAAATGATGCTTCGCCGCGAGGTTGGATTTCGCGCTATGCCTGGGGTGACGATTATCACGAGGTCCTTAGCAAGAAACTAGCGGCCCTGGTGGCTGAGATGCGGGCACGATTCGCAGAGCCATTCGATGCGCGCTTTTACGTTGATACAGGCCCGGTGATCGAGCGGATCGCTGCGAAGTATGCAGGGCTCGGGTGGCTTGCGAAGAATACGTGCCTGATTAATGAGCATCTCGGATCGTGGCTGTTTTTAGGCGTGATTGTGTCCACGCTCGATCTTGCGCCATCTCTTCCGGCAGACGAGCCGCCTTCGCCCGATTTGTGCGGTAACTGCCGGCTATGCCTCGACGCGTGTCCCACGCAAGCATTTCCTGAGCCGTACGTACTCGATGCGCGGCGCTGCATCTCTTACCTCACCATCGAGCTTCGTGGCTCGATTCCGGAGGAACTGCGCGCGAATATGGGCCGAGCCGCAATCGGGTGCGATATCTGCCAGGATGTGTGCCCATGGAACCGCAAAGCGCCCGCGACGGCGATTGCCGAATTCCGTCCGCGGAGGATTGATGCGCCAGAGGATTCACAACAGGCGGCTGAAAACGGCGGACGCTCGCTATTTTTACCCGAGCTTGAATGGCTCGCATCGTTGACGCAGGAAGACTTCAGCCGAATATTTCGTGGCAGTGCCGTGAAGCGGGCGAAATGGCGCGGACTGGTTCGCAACGCATGTGTTTCGCTTGGAAACGCGCAGATGGCGCCTGGCTCAGACGCATATCGACGCATCTCTTTAATGCTCAGCCGTCTCGCGGATTCTGATGACGCTTTGATCGCTGAACACGCTCGCTGGGCGCTCGCCCGGCTGGCGCTTCAGGGGCCACTCGTTGGCTTTTCGGGCTGAACTCCGCTAGATTTCACGTTCGGGGTCAGCGAGTACCTTGGGCCTCGCGGCTGGGAGGTTTGCGATGCTCTGGCAGCTTTGCACGGTTGTTCTTCATGTAATCACTCCGCATTTCAGTTTTCCGCAAGGTGCCGCAACCGAACAAATTGCGTTGCGCTGGATGCATTTTGTCGGGGGCTTCATCTGGATCGGCTTGTTGTACTTCTTCAATCTGGTGGGCTTTCCGACGATGAAGCAACTCGACGCTTCCGTGCGGGGCAAAGTGTTTCCGGTGCTTATGTCGCGCGCAATGGGCTGGTTCCGCTGGTCGGCTTTTTGGACGGTCGCAGCGGGCCTGCGTTATTTTTGGATGATCCTGGCCGCGGATGCGCAAAACGCCGGCAATCCACGGCTCGCCTTGCATTGGTTCGGCGAATGGCTACTCGTGTGGCTCGTCGCGTACGCGCTGATCTATCCATTCCAACTTCCGAGCAAAGGCGTTCTTGACAGTCCATGGGTGCGTACGATTGCAATCGCTGCGATCGTAATCGCCGCTTCGTGGATCGTGCTCGATTTGAATGGCGGCCCACAATCTTCGAACAGCCACCTCTCGATCAGTATCGGTGGCGGCATCGGCTTGCTGATGTTAATGAATACGTGGGGCGTTGTGTGGCGTGCGCAGAAGCGGCTGATTGCGTGGACGCGCGCCAGCGTCGAGCACGGGACGCCGATGCCCGCGGAGGCCGAGCGCCTGGCGCGTTGGGCTTACATCGCGTCGCGCGTGGGATTCTGGCTGTCTTTCCCGATGCTCTTCTTCATGGGTGCCGCGGATCACTACCCGTTTCTCAGCAGCATCGCTGACTGACGAATCTGCGAGACTATGTTAACAATTATGCGACTTGAGCGAGCCTGGATGGTTTCTCGAGAAGCGCGAAGTCGATTCATGATCATGTCCGTGTTATCGGTAGCATTAGGCGTGATCTTCGTATTGATGACGTATCTGCCGGCGATCTTTGATGGAAAACGTCAGCCCCTATTTTTGAGAGCCGTGGTGCTAGTTGTGGCAGTGCCTGCGATTACCGGAGGCTTGTGTATGTTTTTTGGGATGGAATGGTATTGTTTAGAAGTTGACACTTCCCGAAAAACTCATCAGGCTACTCCAAGCTTTCGCCATGCTGTGTACAGCACCATTCGGTCAGGTCATTTACTACCTCTTGGTCTATCGACCGCAAACCCAACGGGTAGAAATGAGAATCATTTGACGACCGCCCGGCCTAGGATCGCCAGCGTAAATTAACGGGGCCGTTCATCGGATGGCGCATTGGCGTTCCCGTGCGCTGGGATTCCATGTACGCGGATTTTAGCTCGAAATACCAGCGCGCCTGACGGTCAGCATCATCCACCAGCATCATGCGGTCGCCGTATTGCAACCCGATCGCCTGTTTTTCGATCACTTCCACATCCTGGCGAATAAAACGCGGCCCCAACACGTGAATGATGAATGAGACGACCGGAAACCACGGAAGAATATTCCACGCCGCACAGAAATCGAGGCGGCAGAGATTCTGGTGGACGGGCGTGACGGTTGTGCGGCCTCGATAACCAGTAGCGACCAGCGGAATCACTTCGAAGCGCTGGTTGGGCAACACGAAATCAATCGTTGTTGTGGCAGGCTCGCCGGTGATCAGTTTCAGGATCTTATATGGTGCGCTGTTGGTCGAGGGCGCATGCGGGCTCATGCGAAATCCGTTAGGAATCGGTTCGAACTGCTTCGATTTTTCGCGAATGCTGCGGCGGGACCTCCACCACCACGCCTGATGAACGAAAGGGCCGTGCGCCGGATCCATCAAACCGATAATGCCGTGGTCTACCGTGCACGGCAAGTCGGCCCAAAGATGGGCGATCTTGTAATGCTCGCTAAAAGTGGGCAGACGCGGCGCTTCGGGTAAGTTGGCCTGCTCGTCAGCCGGCATCGGCCGGCCTTCCAGATTTGTCATCAGCGCCCAGATGTACCCATCGCGTCCGCACATGGAAAGCTGCCTGCGTGGATTCGTTCGCATTTCACTTTCGAATCTTCCGTGAGCGATGGAATTGCTCGGCACTCACCGGTATGCGCGTCAAACTGCCAGCCGTGATACGCGCATTCGACGGCTTTGCCGTCAAATTGGCCGAATGAAAGTGGAAATGCGCGGTGCGGGCACACGTCGCGGAGCGGAAAGGCTTGCCGGCGGCATCGCGCCCCAGGACGAGCGGGACATTGATAAGCATCGCGCGCACGAGCTGCGTCCCGTCACTGCTCGCTGCGTAGCGCGGGATACCAGAATCCCCACAAAACTCGCTCGCGGAATCCGCCGAATTGGGGTTCAAAGAGGAACTCATTTGCGGTCAATTGTGGCTCAGGCGACGGCACTTTGGGCATAGCAATTCGCCATCGTAGTACATCGCCTTGTATTCGCAAAGATTCCGGCAGGCCTTCACGGTGTCACTCCTTGACACTTCGCGGGACGAACCTTAGCATCGAATATTGCCCGCGTGCCGGCGTAGCTCAAGGGGAGAGCGAGGGTCTCA
>CAVYXN010000015.1:0-1093625 GCA_963772535.1 uncultured Acidobacteriota bacterium | reverse complement strand
GGTTTCTTTCCCCTCCGCGTAATTTCCCCGGAACGCGCGCGTAATATATAGTTATAGAATTCTGTGAGGAACGATAGGGATAGGTGTCTACGACTTCGAACTCGATAAAACCGGACCTGGGATCGCTACGGATTGATGACGGAAAGCGGCGTGGGCGGAAGACTGGGAAAGTGCTGGGGTTGTTTGCCGCGATCCTGGGATTGGCAGTTATTGTCACGGGGGCGGTGTTTGCATTTCGTAACCAGGCGCCGGTCGTGGAAGTGGCAACGGCGCAGAAGGCTGGAGCGGGCCGCCCGACTCTGCTGAACGCGAGCGGCTACGTGACTCCGCGACGGCGGGCAACTGTGGCAGCGAAAATCACCGGGCGGGTGACCGGAGTATTTTTTGACGAAGGAATGCACGTGCCGCAGGGATTCGTGCTGGCCAGGCTTGATGATTCCGACGTGCGCCGAGCGCTGGATTCGGCGGTGGCGGATCGAAATGCAACGGAAGCGCAGAACGCGGATTTTCAGGTACAGCTGAAGAATGCGGAAATCGAGTTGCATCGCGCACAGGAATTGCAGGCGGCGGGAGTGCAGAGCCAAGAAGCGCTCGATAACGCGCGAACGGCGGCGGACAGTTTGCGGGCGAAGATCGCGCTGACGAAGCAGCAGGTGGCGGCTTCCGACGCTCGAATTCAGGAGGCGCAGCAAGCGGTGGACAACTGCGTGATACGCGCTCCGTTCGATGGAATCATCGTTTCGAAAGATGCGCAGGTGGGGGAGATGGTGTCGCCGGTTTCGGCGGGTGGCGGCTTCACGCGCACTGGTATCGCGACGATCGTGGACATGAATTCGAACGAGATCGAAGTGGACGTGAACGAGGCGTATATCGCGCGAGTGGAACCCGGTCAGCCGGTGACCGCTGTGCTCGATGCGTACCCGGATTGGCAGATACCGTCGAAGGTGCGAACGGTGATTCCAACGGCGGACCGGCAGAAGGCGACCGTAAAGGTGAGGATTTCTTTCCTGAAGCTTGATCCTCGGATTCTCCCGGACATGGGAGTGAAGGTAACGTTTCTGGGCGAGGCGCCGGTGGAGAAGAAGGGCGAAGCGGCTCCGACTGCATTGATACCGCCAGATGCCGTGCGTGATGATAACGGCAAGAAGATTGTTTTTATTGTGAAGGACGGCCATCTGGAGCGAAGAGCCGTCACGACTGGCGGGACCCGGGGCACGGACCTGGAAATACTGGCGGGATTGAACGCGGGCGATTCGGTGGTGGTGAAGGGACCGGCCAATTTGCGCGATGGGCAAGCGGTGGAAATCAAGAAATAGGAGCGGCGAGATGGTTCGAGTGGACGGTAGAAGAAACGGAAATAGTCTGATTCAAATTCGCGGGCTCGATAAGAAGTACCGGCGTGGCGGCGAGGAGATTGATGTGCTGCGCGGATTGAACCTCGATGTGGACCAGGGAGAATTCGTCGCGTTCATGGGGCCGAGCGGGTCGGGCAAGACGACACTGCTGAATCTGCTGGGCGGGCTGGATGTGCCGTCGCACGGGAGCATCACTGTGGCCGGCGACGAAATCACGAGTATGTCCGGCAGCAAATTAACGGAGTGGCGCGCGCGGCACGTGGGATTCATATTCCAGATGTACAACCTGATTCCGGTGCTGACGGCGTTTCAAAATGTGGAACTTCCGCTGCTATTGACGAAGCTTTCGAAGGCAGAAAGAAAAATGCATGTGGAGACGGCCATGTCGGTAGTCGGCCTTAGCGACCGGATGAATCATTATCCGAGACAATTATCAGGAGGGCAGGAACAACGCGTGGCGATTGCGCGCGCGATTGTGGCCGATCCAACTTTCCTGCTTTGCGATGAGCCGACGGGCGATTTGGATCGCAAGAGCGCGGATGAAATTCTGGGGATTCTGACACAACTTTCGAAAGAGCACTCCAAAACGATTCTAATGGTGACGCACGACCCGATGGCGGCAGAACGCGCGCAGGCGACGCTTCAACTTAACAAAGGCGTGCTTGTGGAGGGCGCGGCGACAACGGCTGGGAGTCTGGCATGAAATATAAGTCACTGATTATGGCGAATCTGTTTCGCAAGAAGCTGCGGACGACCTTGACGATCGGCTCGTTCGTTGTGGCGCTGTTCCTTTTCGGGCTGCTTGTGGTCGTGCACGGAGCGTTCAACCAGGGAGTGGACGTGGCGGGTGCAGACCGGCTCGACGTGATCAACAAAACTTCGATCATCCAGCCACTGCCGTATTCGTATCGCGACCAGATTTTGCGCATACCTGGCGTGAAGGCGATCACCTACGACAACTGGTTTGGCGGCGTGTATCAGGACGAAAAGAATTTCTTTCCGCAGTTTGCAATTGATCCTGAAAATCAGCGCGTCGTATTTCCCGAATTTGTTATTCCTGACGATCAGTGGAAGGCATTCCTGGAAGACCGGGACGGCGCGATTGCAGGCTCCGGAATTGCAAAGCGATTCGGCTGGAAAGTGGGCGACCGGATTCCGATCAAGGGAGCTATTTATCCGGGCGATTGGGAGTTCAACCTGCGAGGTATCTACACAGGATCGCGCGACAACGATGACTTGACGCAGTTCTGGTTTCACTACAAGTATCTGGACGAACGCCGGCAATACGGCAAAGGGCTGGTGGGCTGGTACACGGTGAAGCTGGACACTCCCGATGACGGTACAAGAGTAACCAAAACCATCGATACGATGTTCGCCAACTCACCGTACGAGACCAAGACGGAGACGGAGAAGGCGCTGGCTACTGATTTCGCGAAGCAATTCGGCAATATCGGGTTCCTGATCTCGGCGGTAGGGACCGTGGTGTTCTTTACGCTGCTGCTCGTGACCGGAAACACGATGGCGATTGCAGTTCGAGAGCGGATTGGCGAGTTGGCTGTGCTGAAGGCAGTGGGATTCAATGATCGCTTCGTTTTGTTTCTGGTTCTGGGCGAGTCGCTGCTGATTGCGGCGATTGGCGGCGCGATCGGGCTCGCGCTCTGTAAATTGATGACGCTGGGCGGAGACCCGACGCACGGCTTTCTTCCGTTCTTTTACCTCCCCGCACCTATGATCCTTCTTGGATTTGGCGTTGCACTGGCAGTGGGAGTGCTGGCAGGAATTCTTCCTGCAACATCGGCGATGCGGCTGCGGGTAGTAGACGCGTTGCGGAGGGTGTGAGCGATGGCCATCCCGATCATTTACAACCTTAGAAGCGTACGGGCTCGCTGGGTCTCGGCGATTGTGGCAGTGCTGGGGATTGCAGGAACGGTGGGCGTTTTCATCGCGATGCTCTCGTTAGCGCGCGGATTCAAGGCGACGCTAGTGGCTTCTGGATCGCCCGACAATGCTTTGATTCGGCGCGCTGGTTCGACCGGCGAAATCGACGGCACGGTTCCACTCGACCAGGTGAAGGTGATTCAGGATTCGCCCGGAATCGCACGGGATGGCGACCGGCCGCTGGTGAGCCCCGAGGTTGTGGTGATCGCGGCGTTTCCGCTAAAGGCGACGGGAACGGACGCGAACGTGCAGGTGCGAGGGGTTTCAGCGGACGCCCTGAAGGTTCGCCGAAATGTGCATATGAAAGAGGGACGGTTCTTCCAGCCAGGATTGAACGAATTGATTGTGGGACGCAATGTGCCGTCAACCTATGCGGGGCTGAATTTAGGTGACAATGTGAGATTCGGCGGCGGCAATTGGTCGGTGGTGGGCGTGTTTGACGCGGGCGGCAGCGCGTTCGATTCCGAGGTGTGGTGCGATGCGCATGTGCTATCGCAGGTTTACAAACGCCCGGATAATATTTTTTCATCGATCACGGTGCGGCTGACTTCGCCTGCGGCATTGACCCAATTGAAAGATTCGCTCACGTCTGATCCCCGGATGCAGGTGCAAGTGGATCGGGAAATCGATTACTACGAGAAGCAATCGCGCGGGTTGACGACCCTGATCACGGTACTCGGAACGCTCGTGGCGGGGGTGATGGGAATCGGCGCGATTTTTGGAGCGCTGAATACCATGTACTCGGCTGTGTCTGAAAGGTCGCGCGAAATCGCGACGATGCGAGCTATTGGCTTCGGTGCAGCAGCGATCATTGTTTCGTTTATTTTCGAGGCTCTTTTCATTTCTTTGATTGGTGGGGTGGTGGGTTGCGCGGCAATTTTGCCATTGAATGGATTCACGACGAGCGCGATGAACTGGCAGACATTTTCGCACCTGGCTTTTGCATTTCGAGTGACGCCGTTGCTGCTGGGGATTGGCGTTGGGTTCGCGCTTTTAATGGGGCTGGCGGGGGGAGTGCCGCCGGCGATTCGGGCTGCGAGGCGTCCGGTGGTGCTGGCGTTACGCGAATTGTAGAGTTCTCCCGCTAGGCATCTTCTACCTGCCTCAGGAATCCTCCTCAGTTGAATACTATTCTGACTAACCCACTCGCAAGCTCATTCGGTTTACTAGAAGGAGTCGCAGCGGGAGAATGGCTGCGTAGGATGCGTATTGCGGATTAGAGTGAATGTTGGGCAATCTGAGAGAGGCGGGGGCGGCGATGCCGACTTTTGGGAAGAGACGTAGTGAACGCGTGCTTTTGGATGTACCGCTCTTCATTGAAGGGAAGGCGGAGGGAGCGCAGGATTTCAAAGAGGAGACGTTTACGCTGACAGTGAGCGCGCACGGAGCGCTGATTGTACTGGCGGCGAAAGTGTCGCTGGGCCAAACGGTTCGGCTTACGAATTTGAAGAACAAGGATCAGCACGAGGCTACCGTGGCGTTCTTGGGGCCGCCCTACGCGGGATTGGCGACGGTGGGAATTCAGTTCAGCCAACCGGCGCCGGAGTTTTGGGCCATCGCTTCGCCGCCTGCGGATTGGAAAACGGCTTAGTGCTTGCGCGGTAATACGCAAACCCCACGACGAAAAATGCGTCGTCGTGGCTACCCAGCCTATGAATTTTCCTGCTCGATTCAGTCCTGATAAATAGAAGAGTTAGTCGGCCGAGGGTGTTGAGATAGCGGAGAGCTTCGCGAGTTCGTCATACGTGAAAACGAGCTGCGAACCGTTTGGTTCGGATTGAATTTGTCCTAGACCGGCGCTTCGAGAGAACCAGCGGAGATCCGAGAGCGAAAGGCCGAGCAAGATCGCAGCGCCACGTTCGCTGATGTGGCTGGTTTTATCGTCGAACACAGACGACTCCGCTTCGAAGCACACGTGTTGGGGTCCCAGGTATTGGCGCGGGCTACCCGGGCAAATTTTTTGAAGGGGCCGGAATCTATTTCGTGGCCCGGGTAGTCCGCAGGGCGGTGTGTTGCAATCTGGCCGCCACAGTCCCCATTCCCGCATTCATTCTTGAAGACTCGTAAACGTCTTAAATAGAACCACTTATACCCATGCGATCGCGATAGCACGGCCAGCACTCCGCATTTCATATCCTGGTAAGAGGCACAAACTTGGAAGGAATGTGAATCTTCCTTCACAAGTATCGGGGATTTCGGGGATGGCCTCGCTCAAGAGGTCCCACGACAATGTGACAGCGCTTGTGCCCGGAATGAGGGCTGCCTGCGCGGACTCGGGAGATAAAGTGCTGAAAACTTCTGCAATTTTGTTGGGTTTTGCAGTCGCATGCTTGGTGATCGGAATTCTTAGCAAGGCTTCGGTGGTCGCGGCTACCGCTGCGCAGGAGAAACCGGCAAAGAGTGATGCCGCGACGGCGAAGACGGTTCATGCGGAAATGCGCAACGTCGAATGCGACGGTGACATCGGCTCCGCCGCCACGCTTATTGGCATTTCTCCGGCGCGCCGCCTCGATGAGAAGCTGGCGCATAGCACGAGCTGCAATTCTCTTGAAATGCAGGCGGGACGCAGCGGTAAAGCCCGGCGACTTTGACAGCTTGAGCCATGCTTCATTCACGAGGGCGGTGGGGCTGAGCGTTACGCTCGGGTCACCGCGTTTCACGGCTGACGCAAGGCGACGAAGCTCTTCGTATGTAACGCTGAAAAGCTGGTCGAGTGCGCGTCTTTGTTCCGGGCTATCAGGCGAACCGGAGGTGCTTAGAAGGTCGGCAGCGTTTAGGGATGGTCGAGATTCTCGGAGAACCATGACGGTTTTTCCTGCGCCCTCGCGCAATGCGTTATGAATGCCGCTACCAACGCCCAGCCCGGTAGCGGATATAACGATATTAGGGTGGAGGGAGCGGAAATCCTAGCACCGGGATTCGCCCTCGGCAACCATTGGGAAAACAGCGATCGACTGAAATTGTGCGACTAGCCAGCCGAATAGGGATTTCATCTCATCAGGAGAGTTCCCATGGATAGTGGAACCTCAAGCAGGATCGTTTTGGGTTTCGTGATCACCTCCGTCGCCTTTGTTCTCGGAGCCTGCGGCGCTGGACTTATCCGGTACCTACTCAAACCCACCTGGCTTAGTCACGCTTGACCTTCGATCGGGCGGAAAGGCTTCACTCACCATGATGGGCGAGAACGAGCAGTGTACGTATGACGCCGATGGAAAAAATCTAACCCTCACATGCAGCGGGAGTAAGACGGTGTGGGGCATCCATGACGATGGTTCGCTTACCGGACCGGGTTTTGTGGGTACGCTAGCGAAACGAAAGTCGTGAGCGGTAGGTGTGTTGATTCGAAGCTAGCTATGGCGGAGCTGTTTCTCGCCAATGCCGTTCCCGGTAGCGTTCATCACTTCGCGAACTTTGTTGGCCAAGTCATCGGGACTAAACGGCTTTTCGATGAAGGCAGTGCCGGGGCTTAGAACCCCGATGTTGATAGCTGCGTCCTCCGTATAGGCAGACATGTAGAGGACTTTAATGCCCGCGCGCAGTTTCGAGAGGCGCTCCACCAATTCTCGGCCTTTCATGCCGGGCATGAGCACATCGGTTAGCACCAAGTCGATCGGTTGCTCCCGGCGCTCCATGAACTGGATGGCATCTGCACCGCTTCGAGCCTCCAGCACCGTGTAGCCGCTGATTTTCAGAAATTCGCGAGTCATCCGGCGGACGGCATCGTCGTCTTCCACGACAAGGATCGTGCCTTCGCCTTTGCGGACCTGAACAGGAATTTCTGGCGCTGTAGTGATTTCCACGGGCTCCTCGACACGCGGCAAAAATATTTTGATTTCTGTGCCGGTTCCGATCTTGCTGGAAACTGCGATGAAGCCTCCGCTCTGGCTGACGGTGCCGTAAACGGTAGCGAGCCCGAGACCAGTTCCCTTCCCACGATCTTTCGTAGTGAAGAATGGTTCGAAAATATGCGATTGAGTTTCTTCGCTCATGCCGTGGCCGGTATCGCGGATGGCAAGGACGGCGTAAGGACCCGGGTGCGCTCCGGGATGTGCGGCTAAGGAGGCTGAATCCAGATCAGCGTTGAAGGTGTGAATCGCAAGCTCTCCGCCTTCCTGCATGGCATCTCTCGCGTTGAAGACCAGATTCATAATCACTTGTTCGAGGAGTGCGGGATCGGCCTTGACATGGCCTAACTGCGGCTCTAGGTCAATCGAGAGCCTGATATCGTCCCCGAGTACGGGCGGCAGCATGTTGGCGACCTGAGTAGTCAAGGCGTTGAGGTCCAGCACGCGCAGTTGCAGAACTTGTTTCCGGCTGAAAGCCAACAGTTGCCGAGTAAACGAGGAAGCACGATCGGTCGCTTGCAAGATTTCATCTAATTCTCGGCGAAGCGAACCGTTCACGCCTACGTTGCGCAACGAAAGAGCCGCGTGACCGCGTATCACCATGAGCAGATTGTTAAAATCATGAGCCACACCACCGGCAAGGCGTCCTACAGCTTCCATCTTTTGCGCCTGGCGCAGCGCGTCTTCGGCTTGCTGGCGACCAGCGATTTCTTTTTCTAGATTGGTATTGGCTTTCACCAGCGCCTGCGCGCGAAGCTGGGCTGTTTCTGCCATATACACAGCGAATCCCAGCATTCCTGCAAGCAATATCCCGGCGATGAATGCGACTTGCGGCAAAGGAGATCGCGTGTAAAGAAGCGTCTCCGGCTTGGGCCAAGCGTAAGCGGTCAGCGTGACTTGCTGAAACTGAATATCGGCGGTTTGCACCCATTTCTTATCCGGTTGACTACCGGAGGATCGATTATATATTTGCTCGCCGCCATCGTAGACTTCGATCCAATAATCGGGAGCCACATCCTGTAGAATCGGCGAGAGAAGGGCCTGATACCGGAACGCGCCCAAAAGAAAACCTGTGAGCTGGTTGTGGGAATAAACGGGCACACAGATCAGCAGCCCTTTCCCGCCTTGGCGCAGGGCGACGGGGTGTGAGACAACTGGTTCTCGGCTTTCCTGGGCCGAACGCAGGACAGTAACGCTGGGTTCATCTTTGTTTAGGTCCGCACCTTGCTCGCGTGGGTTGCGATTCTGGGGCGTGACCCAAAGCACGTGGTAGGACGGATCAACCCACTCGATGGCTTTATAGGCCGGGTAGCCGCTCATCGCGAGTTGAACGTCCGATTCCATATCTGCGTCGTTGCTCTGGCCGCGAGCCTGCCAGCGCGCAGCCAATTGTTCCAAAATCAGGATGCTGGCCCTTAGTTCTGACTCCGTTTTCGTTTTGACGAAGAGAGCCTGTTCCTTGGTCGCGGCTTGAATTTCCACGCGACGATGGCCGAGCAGTAATTGCCACAGAATAAGAGCGGCTATAACCGTGGTCAGACCAAATATTGTGGGAAGCAGCAGACGATCGACAAACTTCCTTTGCATTAACTCCATCTCCGAAGGTCAGCCGTTCGGCGCCGGGATTAGAAGCGAAATCTCAAACTCTTGTGGAACAGACTCATCATTGATGCTGCGCTTTCTCAAAGCGGCAAGTCAAGTTCCCAAGCCGAGTTCCAAGTGATTGGTCGAAAAGATTGGAATCACCGAGTCGCACCGTGACTTCAAATGGGTTCATTTTGTGATAGAGTTTCGCGGTTTGTGACGCGCCCTCGAGGGTACCCAGCAATTTGACAGCAATCGAATACATCATCCTCGGCCTAGCGGCCATACCGTTTATCTACTACTTTCTGGCTCTCTATAGCACTGCTCACTTCTTAGCCGACGCGAAACGCCGGGGGAAAAACAGCGAGGATTTCACGCCTCCCTTGAGTTGCCTAAAGCCGATCAAAGGCCTGGATGTGGACGCGTATGAGAATTATGCGAGTTTCTGCCGCCAGGACTACCCTGAGTATGAAATTGTGTTCTGCGTTGACCCGGACGATCCCGCGCTTCCGGTGCTTGAAAAATTAGTGCGTGATTTTCCCGAGCGGGATATTCGCTTGCTCTTCGGTTCTGGCCGTGACGCGATCAATGACAAAGTTGCACGGCTAGTGCGTCTGACGAACGAGGCGAAGTACGATCTTTTCGTCATTACCGACGGCGATGTGCGGGTGCGGCCGGACTACTTGCGCAATGTGGCAGCGCCGTTTCGCGACCCGAAGGTTGGAGCTGCTACCTGCCTGTATGTTTCAACGCAGGAGAAGAGTTTTCTGGAGGAGCTGCAATCGATTTCGATGATCTCGGATTTCTTTGCCGGGATCATCGTGGCGTGGCAAGTGGACGGAGTGAAATTCACGCTGTCGCAGTCCATTCTTACAACGCGAAAAAATATCGAGGGATTCGGTGGTTATCAACGGATTGAGGATCGCCCGGCCGATGATCTTTATATCGGGCGCCTCGCCGCTGAACAGGGCTTCGAAGTACGGCTGCTTCCGTACGTTGTGCAATCGGTGGCGGATTTTCAGACACTCCGCGAGTTTCTATACAAACGGGTCCGGTGGATGACAGTGATGAGGTTGATGCGGCCGTGGGGTCATATGGGTCTGCTCTTCACGTGGGGACTGCCCTGGGCCCTGGTGGCGATTGCGGTTCATCCGACATTGAGCGTCGCATCGGCGTACCTCGGAACATATCTCGCGCTTCGCATCGCGATGACGTGGCTGATTGGTGGTGTGACCATGAAGCAGCCTGGCTTATGGAAGAAGATACCTCTGATCCCACTCTGGGACGCTTTTGCATTTTGCATCTGGCTGGTCAGTTTCGGGCGCAAGACCATTCGATGGCGCGGCATTGATTATTTCCTGCGAGAAGGACGGCTCGTGGCCGTCAGCCAAGATCCTGCTCAGAGCGCCGCACGGTGACGCAAATCGGACAAATCTAAATGAAACCTTACCTGGTGACCGGGGGCTGCGGCTTTATCGGCGTCAACTTGATACCGCGCCTGATTGAGCAAGGTGTGCGAGTGCGCGTGCTCGATAATCTCAGTCTCGGAAGACGCGAAGATGTCGATCCGCTCGGCGTGGACCTCCACGTGGGCGATATCCGCGATCCGGCCGCTGTGGCGAAAGCGTGCAAAGGAATCGATGCTGTTGTGCATCTCGCCGCTCACACGCGGGTGGTGGAATCCCTTTCTGATCCGCAATTGAATTTCGAGGTCAATGCTGCCGGAACATTGAACGTCTTGCAGGCATGCCGCAACGCCGGAATTCCAAAAATGATTTTCGCTTCGACGGGCGGCGCGATTCTTGGGGAGCAAGACCCGCCGGTTCACGAGGGAATGGTTCCGCGGCCGATTTCGCCTTACGGCGCAAGCAAACTCGCCGGTGAAGCGTACTGCTCGGCCTATACCGGAGCGTATGGCTTGAAAACGGCAGCGTTGAGATTCTCGAATGTTTACGGGCCGTACTCTTATCACAAGGGCAGCGTGGTGGCGCAGTTTTTCAGGAACATTCTGCGGGGCGAGCCGATCGTCGTCTACGGCGATGGAGAACAGACGCGAGATTTCTTGTACGTGGCAGACCTTGTGGAAGCTATTCTGTTGGCTGACAAAACTGAACCGGCTGGTGAGGTGTTTCAAATCGCTTCCGGACGAGAAACCTCGGTTCGAAGTCTTCTGGACGCAATGAAAGCGATGCTACCGGAACGCAGGTTTGATATTCGATTTGAACCCGCACGAGCGGGAGAAATTCTGCGCAATTATGCCAGCACCGACAAAGCGCGCCGCATTCTGGGCTTTGATCCCAAGACGCAGCTGG
Organism: uncultured Acidobacteriota bacterium; assembly: GCA_963772535.1. Lineage (GTDB taxonomy): Bacteria > Acidobacteriota > Terriglobia > Acidiferrales > UBA7541 > Palsa-295. Next base: position 1,082,591 of record CAVYXN010000015.1, on the reverse strand, counting down.
ATGACGGCTTGAGAAAGACCTGGCAGTGGTTCATTTCACATGATCGCGACAGCAAGTTAAAATAGTAGCCTGACAATCAAGCGATCATACCTACCGATTGCATCAAGAACCGAGGACTTATGAGTTCAAGCAAACTTACGGTGGAAGAGCGCGATGATGTGGCGCCCATGAGCGCCCCGCACCATAGCAATGCTCATTCCGGCCGCCATTTCAAGACGTATTTTTTGATCCTGCTGGTTATCATTTTCAGCCCGCTCGGCAATGTGCTGCTGAGTACCGGAATGAAGCAAGTAGGGCCGATGACGTTCCATTCCGCCTCACAATTCTTTGGTGTTTTTGCCCAAGTTTTCACATCAGGAGCCATTTGGCTCGGAATCGCATCACTTTTCGTGTATTTCATTTCGTACATGCTGGTCTTGTCCTGGGCCGACTACAGCTATGTGCAGCCCGCGACAGCGATGGGCTACGTGATCGTAGCCCTGCTCGGACATTTCGTCTTACATGAAACGGTCACTCCGTTGCGCTGGATCGGGATCTCTTTGATCTTTCTAGGTGTGCTCGTAGTCGGCCACACGCCACCACGTACAACGGAGCACAGCTAATGCTAAAAGAGCTGCTGCTTCTTTTTCTAATCGTGTTCGCTGGGACTGGTGGCGAATTGTGCGTGACGCGAGCAATGAAAAAGATTGGCGAGGTGAAAGATTTTCGTCCAGCATCTTTGGTCCAAACGATATTTCGGGTGTTGGGCGTCGGATGGATGTGGCTAGGCGTCGCTTTGATGGCGCTCGCTTTTTTCTCGCTACTCGGGATGCTTTCGCTAGAAAGCGTGAGCTTCGTTGTGCCGGTTACGGCCCTAAACTATGTCGCGGGCGCCCTGGGAGGAAAATTCTTCCTCGGGGAACGTGTGATGGGACGGCGGTGGGCTGGCGTTTTTCTTGTTTGCATTGGCGTGACTTGCGTGTTTTTCAGCAGAAGATAAGAACCAGGAACTGCAGGCGGCGGAATGAGCTAGCGATTCTTCCGAAATGACGCGGTGACTAGGCGTTTGAAGTGTCGTTTGCTTCTGCCACGCCGATTGGGAATCTCTTGTCGCTGCCATTCCGCCCTTGGGTAAGGCGGCCTAGGTGAAAGAAAGCGGACGAAACGGCGTGCTTCATCGCCAGCGAACTCTCGACTCCACAAGTGCAACCCGGACATTCCCGTCGAATCATCGCCTGCGCCTGTTGAGCGTACTCGTCGGAGGCCAGAATGTTTTCCAGACTGTCTTTCAGAATGTTTCCGACCGGTTTCAGCGGATAGCATCCAGTGAGAACGTCGCCATTGGATATGACGAAAACCTGAAGATATCCAAGGACACACGGAGGCTCTTCTAGAGTCTCGTCGTTGTTGTAATAGCGGGTGATGTAGTCCACTTCATAATCAGGACGCTTCAGTTTGCCGCGCAAGACCGTTTCGATTTCCTGCACATCGCTTCGCTGCGGCCACATCGCATCGAGATCCGCATCCTTGGTGAAATACAGGCTGCGCGTGAGGATGTTGGACTCCAACTGCGCACCCGCCGAGCGAGCGATATCGGCCAGTTCGCTGAGCTCTTTCGCGGAGATTCGATTCAGCGTCACCGAAATCTTCACCTGCTTATTCCGCAACAGCTTGATGCCTTCCATGGCTAGATCGAAATATCCGCGGATGCCGCGAATCAGGTCGTTTGTTTCCTTCAAGCCGTCAATCGAGACTGCCACGCTCGTGATCGGTGAATCGTTCATTTCCTTGTGAAGCTTCTTGAGCAGCAGCCCGTTGGTTTGGATGATGATGCTCTGGAAGGGCGAGGTGTTGGACTTGTTCAGAATTTGGAAAAAATCTGTGCGGAGCAGCGGCTCTCCGCCGGTGAAACGCAAGGAGCGTACGCCTAAAGCACCGAGTTCATTGACGAGCGCGATCGCCCTGTCGGTATTGATTCCGTCCTGCCAACGACTCTGCCAGTAGTTGCAACTGATGCATTTCGCCTGGCAATTTTCCGTTAATTTGACGTGCGCAGCGAGCGGACGAATCCTGGAGGGCAGCAACTTGGGTGATACTTTGCTCCCCAGCCATACTCGCGGAAGATAGAAACCAGACGCCACTTTCACGGACTCCTTAGAAATACACTACTCACAAACCCGCATCTTAATCGTACCCTGCGCCACTCACTCTCGCAACACCAAACCTCTCTCTGCGCGCGATGAGTTACAGTCGCGCTAGCGTTTCTTCCCTTTCGATGCCGCGCGCGCAGGCCGCTTCGAGGAGCGCCCTCCAAGAGAAGCCCTGGCCGTCAAATTTTGCTGCAGCCTGCGGTCATTGCGCGGCTCGCGCCAATTCACCTGCGGCAACATGAGCGACGCGTCCACCCTGTCACGATAGCGCACCGCGATTGTCACCAGCGAGTCCAGTAGAGCGTCGGAAAGGAGATGCGGTTCGAGACCAAGATCAATCAGCTTCGAATGCTTGGCATTGTAATAGTGTTCTTCGGCTTCGACACGGGGATCCGGCAGATGGTCGATTTCGACGTTCATTCCCAGTTTTTTTCCGACCGTTTCTACCATCTGCGCCAGTTCGAGAACCGAGAACTGCTCCGTGAACTGGTTGTACACCCGGCACTCCCCGCGAGAGGCCGGATTCTGGCAGGCGATCTCAATGCAGCGAACCGTGTCGCGTATGTCGAGGAAGCCCCGCATTTGTCCGCCCTTGCCGTACACGGTAAGCGGTTGGCCGATGGCCGCTTGCACGCAGAACCGGTTGAGCACGGTGCCGAATACGTCGTCGTAATCGAATCGATTGATAAGAGCTTCATCGAGGGCAATCTCATCGGTCATCGTGCCGTACACGACGCCCTGATTTAGATCGGTGGCGCGAATCCCCCAGATTTTGCAAGCAAACATGATGTTGTGGCTGTCATGAACCTTTGACAGGTGGTAGAACGAGCCCGGCTGCTTCGGATACGGCAGGACGTCTTTGCGACCGTTGTGCTCGATCGTGATGTAGCCTTCTTCGATGTCGATATTCGGCGTGCCATATTCGCCCATCGTGCCTAGCTTGATGAGATGGCAGTCTGGTTGAAATTCGCGAATGGCAAAAAGCACGTTCAGAGTGCCCAGTACATTGTTTACTTGGGTGAAGACTGCGTGCTTGCGGTCGATCATCGAGTAAGGAGCGGAGCGCTGTTCCGCGAAATGCACGATCGCTTCCGGTTTGAACTGCTTCACCATCGACGAGAGAAAATCGAAATCGGCAACGTCGCCGACAAAGAGATCGATTGTCTTTCCTGAGCGCATTTGCCATACGCGGAGTCTCTCGGAGAGCGGACGAATCGGGGTGAGCGTTTGCACGCCGAGCTCGTCGTCCCACTGGCGGCGGAGGAAATTATCGATAATGGCCACCTCGTGGCCCTTTTGCGAGAGATGCAGGGCCGTAGCCCAACCGCAATATCCATCTCCGCCTAACACCGCAATTTTCATTCTTGCCTCTCAGCCAAAATAGACACGAGCGAAGCTATAAAGATGCACCACAAAGATCGCGAAGGATCGTCAAATCATCGGCATCTAGTCCGAAACAGCAATATAGCATGTGGCTTAGCTGCACCACCTATCAGATGTTGGTACGCGGAATTAGGCTTCGACAATGGGGACGAATTCTTTCGCGAAATTGTACGCATCCAGGAACGAATTGTAGAGCGGCACAGGAGCCGCTCGCAGAATGTCCGGCTCCCGCCAGTCGCAAATCACACCTCGCTCTTTGAGTGCGTCGCAAACGGCACGTCCTTTGTTGTGAAGGCGCAAGGACAGCTGTGCGCCGCGCTGCCCCGGATCGCGAGGCGTGATGATCGAAAAAGAGCGCGAACGGTGTTGTTCGAGCAGAAATTCGAGATAGGCGGTCAGGGTCATGCTCTTCTTGCGCAATGCGGCAATTCCGACCTCGTCGAAAATGTCGAGAGACGCGCGCAACGCCGCCATCGCCAGCACGGGCGGATTCCCCAGTTGCCAACCCTCGGCGCCGGCAATCGGATGAAAATCCGGTCCCATGTGAAACCGGGTTGGTTTGTCGTGTCCCCACCAGCCAGCGAAGCGCGGCAGATTGAATTCGCGCGCGTGGCGTTCGTGGACGAAGGCTCCGCCGACGCAGCCGGGACCGCCGTTCATGTACTTGTAAGTGCACCAGACGGCGAAATCGCAACCTGAATCGTGCAATGCGAGCGGAACGTTCCCTGCCCCGTGCGCCATATCCCAGCCGACGACGCAACCTTTCGCTTGCGCGGCCCTTGTGATGCGCAAGTAATCAAAGAACTGGCCGCTGTAGTAGTTCACACCCGCTAGCATGAATAGCGCAATTGTGTCGCATTCACGCTCGATGAGGCTTTCTATATCTTCGGCGCGGATTGTGGTCTCGCCATCTCGGGGTCTCAGCTCAATTAGAGAAGACGCAGGATCGTAGCCGTGAAATTGAAGCTGGGATTTGACGGCATACTGATCGGAAGGAAACGCGTTTGATTCAATCACAATTTTATTGCGTTCGCGCGTGGGGCGGTAAAACGAAACCATCATGCAATGAAGATTTACGGTGAGCGTATTCATCACCACCACTTCGGAAGGCAACGCTCCCACAAGTCGCGCTGTCGGCCCGGAAAGCAGCTCGATGTAGGGCACCCAAGGCTGCGGACCATGAAAATGGCCCTCGACCGCGAGGTCCTGCCACAACTGCAGATCGCGCTCGACATATTCGCGCGCGGATTTCGGCTGCAGACCCAGCGAATGGCCCGTGAGATACACCCACTCACGCTCACTCGTTCCGCGAGGAATGTGAAAGCGTTCGCGGTAGGACGCGAGCGGATCCTGACTGTCCAATTTCTGCGCGAAGTCCCTTGTGGCTTCGAATCGAGTCGCGTCGAAACCGCTCGATACCATCCAAGTCTCCTGTGGTCGCAAAACGATACCACAGGAGACACACGCTCCCCGTTATGGAAGGAATGACGATGAAAGAACCCGCCGAGACTTTACTTCACGCTGGCATTGCTGGTCGGCAGATTCACGTACTTGCAGACGTCTTTCACCGCATTGCTCAACATGCGAGTGGTGGTGCTGTAGACGGCCACCCCGCCATGCTGATACACGGTGAACTTGTAGTTGCCAGACCAGCCGCCCGCTTCGAGCATGAAATCAGACTTCTTCGAATCGAGCGTCATTGCAACGTTGGGGCACTTCTCAACGATGTGCTTCATCAGGTCAGCGTTCGAAATTGTGGACGCCGGAGACAAAAACAATTTCACAGGCCTGGGGTCCGCACTCGCAGTCCCGGCGGCTGCCAAAAACAACAACATTGAAAACAGAAGTATGATTTTCTTCATTAGAATGGCTCCCATTACAGACATTATAAAACTTTCGATTATTGGGACGAAATTTTTTGTCAAGAGGTTGCATTGCCATCAACAGTCAAACACCAAGATCTAAGAAAAGTCGTAGCGCTTGGCTAACTCTGAGAACTTGCGATCGCGAGATCCGGAAATCTTAGGGCAGTTTTGCGATCAGCTGTTGCCCGGAGGGCAACTGCGACTTCCCCCAGCCGCCTCCGAGGGCCTCAATGAGCTGCACGCTGGCGGTGATCTGTTGGTTTCGGAGGTTGACAGCGGTTTCCTTGGCACCCAATAGCAGGGTTTGCGCAGTAATGACGTTCAGGTACGGATCAATCCCCAACTTGTAACGGTCCGTCGCGACCTTCAGATTTCGCTCTGCCGATTTTACCGCCGTATCCTGTTGCTGAATCTCCAGGGACAGTATTCGAAGCGCCGCCAGATTATCCTCGACCTGTTGAAACCCGGTTAGTACAGCCAAGCGGTAATTCGCGACAGTCTGATCATAAGCTGCTTGAAATTGCCGAACAGTGGCATGCCGAAGTCCTGCATCGAAGAGCGTTTGGGCCAGAGTTGGTCCCACGGACCAAAATCTGCTCGGCCACGTAAACCAGTCGGCAGCCGTGGTAGTTTGGAGCCCGAGCATCGCGCTCAACGTCACGGTGGGATAGTACGCGGCTGTCGCAATCCCGATTTGTGCGTTGGCTTGAGCCATCAGTCGCTCACCAGCAGCGATATCGGGACGACGTTCCAGAAGCTGCGATGGGATACCGAACGGGATGGCCGGCGGTTTAGCTTTGAGTGGTTCAACGGGAATCGAGAATTCAGAGGCTGGCTTGCCGACGAGTACTGCAATCGCGTGCTCGAACTGCGCACGCGTAAGGCCCACTCCCGTAGCTTGCGCCTGTGTCGTTTCGAGCTGGGTTTCCGCCTGCGCCACCGCTTCATCGGAATCGATGCCCGTCTCATATAGAGCCTGAGTAAGCTTGAGCGATTCCTGATAATAAATCACAGTAGAGTCGAGCAATTCCTGCAACGCATCCTGCGTGCGGAGCGAAAAGTAATCCACAGCGACTTCCGATTGGACGGTAAGGCGCGTGTTTTCCAGGTCTGCAGCGGTTGCCTGAGCGCCGTACACCTGCGAGCGCACTTGGTTGCGGATCTTTCCAAAGAGATCAGGCTGCCAGGTGGCGTCGAATGGAAGCGAATACTCCGTGAACGAAAGATTGCTCGTTGAGCCAGTGCCACCGCCGCCCGTGCCAGTGGAGGAACTTCGCAGCGTTGCGGATTGCCGATTCTGGATAATCGATGGACCTGTTGTCACGCTAGGAAAATATTGGGAGCGCGCTTCCTTCACCATCGCCCGGGACGCAAAGAAACTCGCAGCGGCAGCCGCGATGCTCTGATTTGAGATGTTGACTTGCTCCTCGAGAGCATTCAGCTCAGGATCGTTATAAATCTCCCACCATTTACCCCGAATTTCGTCGTCCTTGGGCTGTGCGACTTTCCAACCATCCGTTGTTGGGAAGTTCGCTGGTGTCAATTCTCTGTAAGCGGAGGGCGTTGGAGCGGAAGGCGTATGATACTTAGGTCCTACGGTACAGCCAGCAGCAAACATTGCAACAGCTCCAGTGGCAATGCAGACCAGCTGGGCAACTCGTATTCGATTACGTCGTTGCTGTTGTGCGATTCCGTGCCGTATTTGATGTGGCGACCAACAACTCATCCGGTGATCTCCTGAGGAGTTGCTCCCGCGTGGCCTTTCCCATGACGCCGTTCCCACCACATGTGCACCCAGAGGCGCATTCGGTCCATGTAGAGGTACACGACGGGAGTGGTGTAAAGCGTGAGCATTTGGCTGAAAATCAATCCACCGACGATCGCTATGCCTAGCGGGCGCCTGAGTTCAGAACCGACGCCGCGCCCTAATGCCAGGGGCAGAGCACCGAGCAGCGCTGCCATCGTCGTCATCAGAATCGGCCGAAAGCGGAGCAGACATGCTTGAAAGATTGCATCCTTCGAACTCTTCCCCTCATTCCGCTCCGCCGCGAGTGCGAAATCGATCATCAGAATCGCGTTTTTCTTCACGATTCCAATCAACAAGATGATCCCAATCATAGCGATTACACTGAGGTCCAATCGAAAGAGCATCAAAGCCAGGAAAGCGCCAACTCCGGCTGACGGAATCGTGGAGAGAATCGTAAGCGGATGAATGAAACTTTCGTACAAGATTCCCAACACAATGTAAACAGCGAGAAGCGCCGTAAAAATTAAAAGCTTTTCGCTCGAGAGAGAGTCTTGGAAAGCTTGCAGCGTTCCCGAATACATTCCCCGAATCGATTGCGGCATCCCAATTTTCTGCTCCATCTGATTGATTGTCGCGGCAGCGTCGCTAAGCGAAACTCCCGGCGCGAGATTGAACGAGACGGTTACCGACGGAAACTGGCTCTGGTGATTGACGGCAAGCGGTGCGGTTTTGGGCTCGAAATGTGCTATGGCGCTGAGGGGGACCTCGCCACCGGTCGCCGGATGAACATACACATTGTTCAGTCCCACCGGGCTCTGCCAAAACTGCGGCGCTGCTTCCATGACAACGTGATACTGATTGAGCGAAGTGTACATCGTCGAAACCTGTGCTTGACCAAAAGACTGATAGAGCGTGGTGTCAATGAGTTGAGGTGTGATTCCGAGACGCGACGCCGTGTCGCGATCGTAAGCAAGCGATGCCTGAAGCCCGCTATTTTGCTGGTCAGTATTTACGTCCGTGAAGCCAGGCAACTTTCGCATCTGTTGAAGCAGTTGCGGTCCCCATTTCACCAGGTCGTCCAGATTGTCACTTTGAATCGTGTATTGAAACTGGGCATTGCTCTGGCGCCCGCCTATCCGCAGGTCCTGGCCAGCCTGTAGGAAAACGGTGGCGCCGGGAACGGATGTCAGCTTGGGCCGCAGGCGGTTGATGACATCGCTTGAACTTATCTTTCGCTCCTCCAGCGGCTTCAGCCCAATATAGACGAATCCTCCATTGGTGGCGCCCCCGCCCCCTGTAAACGCCATCACGTTCGCCACAGCCGGGTCTAGCTTGATCATGTCGACGAACGTTTTGACGTCCTGCTGCATCGCCTGATACGAGATATCCTGCGCTCCTTGCAGGCCACCGAAGATGGTGCCGTTATCCTGCAGCGGAAAAAAGCCCTTCGGGACGATGATGAAGAGATACACATTGACGCCGATGGTGATGAGTAGAACGAGCGCGGTAAAGGCCGGATGCCGCAGAACAACCGCCAGAGTTCGTTCGTAAGTACGGACCATCCAGGTAAAAAACTTCTCGCTCAGGCGATAGAAACCGCCGTGCCTTTCCGAAGATTCCGGCCTCAAAAGCTTGGCACACATCATCGGAGTTGTGGTCAGCGAAATGCCAAGAGAAACCAAAATTGCCACGGAAAGGGTAACTGCAAATTCCCGAAAAAGCCGCCCGACAATTCCACCCATCAAGAGGATTGGAATGAACACAGCCACCAGCGAAATACTGATCGACATAACGGTGAACCCGATTTCTTTGGCGCCTTCCAGCGCCGCCTCTTCTGGGCCCATGCCCATTTCGAGGTAGCGGGAGATGTTTTCAATCACAACAATCGCGTCGTCCACGACGAATCCGGTCGAAATCGTAAGAGCCATAAGTGAGAGGTTGTCGATGCTGTAATGGCATAAATACATCACGCCGAAAGTTCCGATCAGTGATACCGGTACAGCAACGCTGGGGATAATGGTGGCGCGAACATTGCGAAGAAAGAAAAACACCACGAGAATCACAAGCGCGACTGAGAGAGCCAGGGTGCGCTCAACATCTTTCACGGATGCTCGGATCGTGGTTGTGCGGTCGAGAACTGTCGTCAAGTCGATTGCGGAAGGTATGGAAGCTTTTAGAGAAGGAAGTTCAGAATAGACGCGGTCGACAGTGTCGATGATATTCGCGCCCGGCTGACGAAAAATGATCACCAACACGCTGGGTTTTCCGTTTACGAAACCCGCGGCACGGACATTTTCGACGGAATCTCGTACATCCGCGACGTCAGAAAGCTTGATGGCCGCGCCTTTGTGATAGCCGACGATGAGAGGCTTGTAATATTCAGCTTTGAGTAGCTGATCGTTCGTCACGATGTCCGCCGTGGTATTGCCATTCGAGATCTGGCCCTTGGGAAGATTCGCATTCTGAACGCTCAGCATTTTTTGAACGTCTTGCACACCGAGGCCATAAGCATTCAATTGCACAGGGTTCAGTTCAACTCGAACGGAGGGCAACGAGCTTCCACCTACGGTTACTTGCCCAACGCCCTGAATCTGGGAAAGCTTTTGCGACATGATCGTGGAAGCCGCGTCATACATCGGACCGCGATCGTAAACATCCGATGTGAGGGCGATGATCATGATGGGGGCATCGGCTGGATTCACTTTTCGATAGGTCGGATTACTGGGGAGATTGGTCGGGAGATAGCTACGAGCGGCGTTGATAGCCGCCTGAACGTCCCTCGCTGCTCCATTAATGTCGCGATTAAGATCGAATTGAAGCGTGATGCTCGTCGTCCCAAGAAAGCTCGACGAGGTCATTTCCGTGATGCCGGCGATCCGACCGAATTGGCGCTCCAATGGCGTTGCGACCGACGAGGCCATGATCTCGGGACTCGCCCCCGGCAGCGAAGCACCTACGGAGATGGTCGGAAAATCAACCTGCGGGAGCGGTGATACCGGCAAGAAATTGAAAGCCACCGCTCCTGCGAGCGCAACGGCTACCGTCAATAAAGTGGTTGCGACAGGGCGGCGAATAAAAGGAGACGATAGGCTCATACCTGTTCCGCCGGAACCGGTCCTCCGCTCGTCGCACTGGCATGCGATCCCTTGAGCCGCATGGCAATCCGGTCGAAAAAGATGTAAATGACCGGTGTCGTGTAGAGGGTCAGAATCTGGCTGAAAATAAGGCCGCCTACCATCGCAATACCCAGAGGCCGGCGCAGTTCTGCTCCGATTCCGCTGCCCAAGGCGAGAGGTAACCCCGCAAGAAGAGCGGCCATCGTGGTCATCATAATGGGCCGAAAGCGCAGCAGGCAGGCCTGGTAGATGGCTTCGGTAGAGCCCTTGCCCTCCTTGCGTTCTGCTTCGAGCGCAAAGTCAATCATCATGATGCCGTTTTTCTTTACGATGCCGATTAGCAGGATGATTCCGATGAGCGCAACGACGCTTAACTCCTCCCCCGTGATCATCAGCGCAAGAATTGCACCCACTCCGGCGGAGGGAAGCGTGGACAAAATCGTGATCGGGTGAACGTAGCTCTCGTAGAGGACACCCAGCACGATATAGACGGTAATGAGGGCAGCCAGAATCAGAAGTGGCTCGTTTGCCAACGAGGCCTGGAATGACGCGGCTGTGCCCTGAAATGCCGCCTGGATGCTCAGCGGCATTTTGATTTCCTTCTGCACTTGCTCGATGGCCTTCGTAGCTTCTCCCAAGGAGGCGTTCGGCGCGAGATTGAAAGAGATTGTGACGACTGGAAATTGGCCCTGGTGGTTGACGGACAAAGGTGCCGTGCGCGACTCGAAATGCGTGAAGGCACTGAGCGGCACAGCCGCTCCGTTAAGTGCGGTCACAGCAGCCGGATTGGACGAACCAGTATTCGCATTTGAATTGGTCCCCGTGGGCCCGGAGGTGTTTGAAGTGCTGTTTGATGACCCTACGGTGACGACCCCATTCGAATTCACCCCCGAAGAAGAGTTTGACTGTGCAGCAGAGCTTCCCGAAGATGCCGATGAACCGGACGCCGGCTGCGACGTTGCCGCGGAGCGAACGTAAATATCTTGTAGTTTCGCCGGATCTTTCTGGAATTCTGGCATCGTTTCCAACACCACGTGGTATTGGTTGAGTTGCGTATAAAGGGTAGAAACCTGGCGCTGACCAAACGCGTCATAGAGCGTCTGATCGATCATCTGCGGAGAGATCCCCAAGCGAGAGGCCGTCTGGCGATCGATTACGAGCGAGGCGGCTAGGCCGGACGTCTGCTGGTCGGTTGCTACGTCGCGCAATTCTGGCAGTTGTTTCAGCTTGTCGACAAAGCGCTGGGTCCAACGGTTCAGCTCGTTGGCATCGGGATCTTCGAGAGTGTATTGAAACAGGGTCCGGCTGACGCGATCTTCCACCGTCAGATCCTGGACCGGCTGCATGTAGAGAGTGATCCCATTCACCTTATCGAGTTCTGGCTGAAGTCTACGGATCACATCCGATGCGTTGATTTTTCTCTCTTCCAGAGGCTTCAAGTTGATTTGAATTCGACCGCTGTTGAGCGTGGTATTTGTGCCGTCGACGCCGATGAAAGAGGAAAGGCTTTCTACCGCCGCGTCTTTGAGAATCACGCGCGCCAATTCCTGCTGACGCTGAGACATCGCATCAAACGAAATCGACTCTGGCGCCTCTGAAATTCCCTGGATGATCCCAGTATCTTGAACAGGGAAAAAGCCTTTGGGGATTAAAATGTAAAGGACAATCGTCAGAATCAGGGTGCCCAGCGCCACGAACAGCGTTGCGGTCTGGCGTTGCAGAACCCACTGAAGCGTCCGTCCATAAAAGTCGATCACCCGCTGGAATGCTCGCTCGGAAGCCTCGTAGAAGCGGCCTCGCTGTGATTCCCCTTTATGGCGCAGCAGCTTCGCGCACATCATCGGAGTAAGGGTGAGCGAGACGACCGCCGAGACGAGAATGGTAACGCTGAGAGTGATGGCAAATTCGCGGAAGAGCCGCCCCACAATGTCACCCATGAAAAGCAGGGGTATCAAAACGGCGATGAGTGAAATGGTGAGCGAAACGATTGTGAATCCGATCTGTTCCGATCCTTTCAATGCCGCCTCAAGCGGCGTGTCGCCTTCTTCCAGGAAGCGCACAATGTTCTCGATCATCACGATGGCGTCATCCACCACAAAGCCCGTCGCGATCGTTAGGGCCATGAGCGTGAGGTTATTCAGGCTGTAGCCGGCAAGATACATCACGCCAAACGTACCCACGAGCGAGACAGGCACGGCAATGCTGGGAATCACGGTTGCAGATAAGCTCCGCAAAAAGAGAAAGATAACCATGACGACGAGGGCGATTGTCAGCATCAGCTCGAATTCAACGTCCCGAACTGATGCACGTATGGTGACGGTTCGATCGGTCAAGATCGAAACTTTCACGGAGGCAGGAAGTGTCTGCTGCAAAACCGGCATCAGCTTGGTGATGCGGTCAACCACTTGAATAATATTCGCGCCCGGTTGCCTTTGGATGTTCACAATCACCGCCGGCGTGGTGTTCATCCAGGCTGCTTGCTTTACGTTCTCAGCGCTATCGATGATGTTGGCGACATCCGACAAAAACACGGGCGCACCATTGCGATAGGCGACAACCACCTGTGTAAAATCCTTGCTCGTCAGAAGCTGATCGTTCGCCTGAATCTGATAATCCTGGTGAGGCCCGTCAAAATTCCCTTTCGCAAGATCAAGACTCGTTTGCTGAATGGCAGTGCGAACATCTTCAAGGTTGATCCCATAATGCGAAAGCGCGGTGGGATTCACCTGAATCCGCACAGCTGGCTTTTGCCCGCCGCTGATGCTCACAAGCCCAACGCCCGGAAGCTGCGAAATCTTCTGCACCAAGCGCGTGTCCGCCAGGTCTTCCACCTGTGAGAGGGGCACCGTATCGGACGTTAGAGCCAGCGTCAGAATCGGCGTGTCGGCAGGATTTGTTTTGCTGTAAAGAGGTGGCGTCGGGAGGTCCGCGGGAAGATATGTCTGTGCCGAGTTGATCGCCTGCTGGACCTCTTGCTCAGCCACGTCAATGCTCAGGTCCAGCGAAAACTGCAACACAATCACCGAGCTGCCATCGGAACTCGTCGAGGTCATCTGGTTCAAGCCAGGGACTTGACCGAATTGTCGCTCCAGAGGCGCAGTCACCGCCGACGCAACCACATCCGGACTCGCTCCAGGGTAAAACGTGATGATTTGAATCGTGGGGTAGTCAACTTCGGGAAGCGCCGAGACGGGCAACTGCAGAAATGCAACAAATCCGGTAAGCAGAATTGCTGCCATCAACAGAGAGGTTGCAACCGGCCTGAGAATAAACGGACGAGACGGATTCACGGAGTTTCCCCGCCGCCCCCGCTGGAATTCGCATTTGCGCCGCCGCTCGTAGTCGGCTTTTGAATTCTCACCGGAGCGCCGTCCTGTAACTTGTCGAACCCGTTCACCGCAACCACGTCACCGGGATTAACCCCCTCGACAGCAGTGATGTTTCCGTCTGTGGTACCGACTTTCACTGTTCGAATCGTCGCTTTTTGCTCTTGGATTAGGTACACAAAAGCACCTTGGGCATTCCTCTGAATACCCGAAGTGGGAATCAGCGTCACGTTGTGTTGAGTGGTCACCAGCAGTCGAACATTTACGAACTGGCTCGGAAAAAGCGCTCCGTCCTTGTTCAAAAACTCCGCCCTCATTTTGACGGTGCCGGTGGTGGTGTCGATCTGGTTGTCGATCGTTAAGAGAGTTCCTTCCGCGATCTTGGTCTGTTGCGTGCGGTCATAAGCGTCGACTTTCAGTTTTTCGCCTTTGCGCGTCTGCTGCTGGATCTGCGCTAAGTAATCCTCCGCCACACTGAAAATCACCGTGATCGGCGCAAGTTGAGTGACAACTACCAGCGGCGTCGTTCCATTTGCCTGCACCATGTTCCCAGGATCTACGAGTCGCAAACCCACCCGACCGTCTATCGGCGAGGTGATATGGGTATAGGCAAGATTGACTTGTGCATTGGCCACTTGCCCCTGATCGTTCTTAACAGTCCCCTCGTCCTGTTTCACCAATTGCGTCTGGTCGTCGAGTTGTTGCTTGGCGATGGCGTTCCGGTTGAATGCTTGCTGGTACCGGTCCAAATCGATGCGCGCTTCCGCGAGGACCGCTTGATCATGCTCCAACTGTCCTTCCACCTGCGTAAGGGCCGCTTGAAATGGTCTCGGGTCAATCTCGAGAAGCGGTTGGCCTTTGCGAACCATCTGGCCTTCCTTGTAATACACGTTCATCACCTGCCCTTGAACGCGGCTCGTAACATTTACGGTGTAGACGGGCGTCACCGCTCCAAGAGCTTCAACGTAAACTCCGATGTCGCCCTTTTTCGCCGTCGCCGTCACGATGGGAACCGAGCGGGGCTGCTGCGCCGCCTTCGCTTTTGCGGCGGCTTCATTGGCAGCTTGCCGATGCCGGAAATAAATAATTCCGCCAATCAGCACAATCGCAGCGATGAGCACCCAAATCCACCAACGGCTCTTGGGCTGCTCGTCGCGCTGATTGGAATATCGGTGCTCAGGTGAGCTGGAGCCCGGCGGACTGGGTACCGCAGTTGTGGTGGTCGCGTTTGGATCCATTTACCGTAATTTCAGCATATCGACACCGGTTCGGCAATCAGGACAGGCTCGTAAAGTTTCCTGAGGCTGAATTCGGCTGCGCCACCAGAAAACACTGTGGTGCCGATGCAGAAAGTTGCTCCCCTTTTCACGCAGCAAACTTACGCTTAGTCTTTGACGAAGCCGCAGTAGCTTCGGTTACGCACTGAGCTTAAATGGTGCGCTGAAACACGACCAGAGGTCAGATTCGGCACCCGAGCAGTCATTTGCCGCTAAGGCGGCTCACCAGGAGTTCGATGAATCGGCTCGAATCGACGCCGACAGCCACCCGCACGTTCGGCTGCACCGCATCTACCCCGACCGTTTCAAGCCGATCGCCTCTCGGGACGACGCGATCGACGGCGTTACCACGATTGCCAACCGTCTCACCCCGTGTGAATCTGCCATCCGTCTCGATGTCAACGCGCATACCTTGCGTCTTCAAAAACGAGCGATCGATTACCGCGCCAACCGCGAGCGCGTCATGTACCGCGCCGCCGCCGAAACCGGTTCCTTGATAAGTTCCAATTTGAAATCGGGCGACGGCCGCCGCAAAACTCGCCTCCGGCCCGCCTGCCCCCTCGAGTCGCGCCACATCCGCATTCGTGATGAGCGTATGTTCCGTCACGTCCAAACCCACCATCGTGATTGGCCAACCGGCGTTAAACACGAGCGATGCTGCTTCAGGGTCACTGTGAATGTTGAATTCGCTCGCAGCGTTCACATTCCCGCCCGTGATCGAACCGCCCATCAGCACAACTTCTCTTACGAGCGGAATAATGGATGGATCTTTCGACATCGCCAGAGCGATGTTCGTGAGCGGCCCAATCGGGACCACGGTGATTTCATGTGGATAACGATGAACCATTTCAACGATCAAATCCGGGCCGAACTGCGAGGAGGCCTCACAGTGGGACGGCGGCAACTCAGCCCCGCCCAAACCGTTCTTTCCGTTCCAGAACTCTTCCGTATTCAATTTCTGAAATAGAGGATGCGCCGCTCCCTTGGCAACGAGAATATCGCAGCGGCCTGTCAGGCCCATAATTTTGAGAGCGTTTTCGAGCCCCAGTTCAGAAGTAACATTGCCGGCGACGATCGTGATCGCTCGCACATCTATTTCCGGGGAATTCAAGGCCAAGAGAATCGCCAAAGCGTCGTCCGTGCCAGGGTCCGTGTCGATTAGAATTTTTTTCACAGCTGTCGGCGATTGACCATTTGCCGGCAAAACGGCGCCCGCTAACAAAATAGCGAGCGATATCATTGCAGTACCTTTCTGAAGCCATTTGATCTGAACGCTTGCCAAGCTTGGCCGCATCGCATCCCCCACTTGCAGTCCAAAAACAAAGGGACAGCTAAATTGCGCGCAAATCCTAGCACGATCCTCGAATCGGAGATTCTTCGCGGCTTGTCCGACCAGCTTTGCGGCCCAATTTGACGATAATCGAACAACTTCCTCAGGAATGCGGGACGATTGCGTTCTCAGTTTTCTTTTGTGCTAGCATCCTCCGCCTCGAAACTGCGAAACTGCGCTAACAACTCGGAAGGGGGCCTTATGCCGATCGATACGCATTCCAGCATCACCGACATCGTTCGAGAATATTCGCGTCCGGATGTGCACATCGGCGCTGGAGAGGACGAATCCCCATGGGTTCCGTTTATTGAGAACGTCTATATTCGTCATCTTGCTTTCGATGTTCGCGGAAGTTCGTTCGCAAATATCCTGTGGGTTAAAAAGGGCGGCAAGCTAGGACGGCATCGCCATCGTGGGCCAGTATTCGCATGTACGCTTGAGGGCAGCTGGCGATACTTGGAATACGACTGGGTGGCGCGGCCGGGCAGCTACGTGCACGAAAGTCCCGGCGCAATTCATACCTTGGTGTCCGACGATCCGAACGGAATGAAAACGTTTTTCTGGCTGAACGCCTCGCTTGAGTTCTATGACGATAACGATGTGCTTCTTGAAACGCTCGATGTCTTTTGGTTCATCAATCACTATGTGAGCTATTGCCGCGAGCACGGATTGAAGCTCAACGAAAAACTCTGGGTGTAACTGGAACCAAGGGGAACATCAAAACATGTCCGGAACGTATCGCGCTGACCAGGTAGGAAGTTTGCTGAGGCCGGCTGAATTGCTCGAAGCACGGCGCACCGCGGAACCCAAGACCTTGGCTGAAATAGAGGATCGGGAGATCCGGCACGTTCTTGGCAAGCAGAAGGAACTCGGATTCGAAATCTTTACCGACGGCGAACTGCGCCGACGCAACTTCATGTCCGATTTCACCGACGCCGTGGAAGGATTCGACCTGGGCGATTCCGTGGCGCGCACCTGGAAAGCGGGAGAAGCCAAAGACACTCACGCCAGCAGCGTGACCGGCATCGTAACGTCCAAACTGCGCGCGGTGCGTCCTCTCACAGGACATGAACTGGCATTCCTCAAGGCTAACTGCAAAGGCGCGATCAAGATGACGCTTCCAAGCGCCACGCAATTCCCGGCGATTTCGTACAAGCGAGGTGTCACGGATAAAATCTACCCCGACCATTCCGCCCTGCTCTGGGACGTCGTCGACATCATGAAAAAGGAACTAGCGCGTCTGGCTGCCGAAGGCGTGGCATACATTCAGATCGACGCGCCGCGCTACAGCTATTACATGGATCCAAAATGGCGCGACTGGATTCGCACCGAGATGAATTCCGACCCGGATACGCTTCTCGACGAGGCGATTCGTGCCGACAACGCCTGCTTCGTAGCGGCGCGCAAACCCGGCGTCACTCTCGCGATACATCTCTGCCGCGGGAATAATCGCAGCCACTGGTATGCGGAGGGTGGTTACGACGCGATCGCCGAGAAACTTTTCACAACGATGGACGTGGACCGCTTCCTGCTGGAATACGACGATGAGCGCTCCGGAACCTTCGAGCCGCTTCGCTTCATACCGCGCAAAAAGACTGTCGTCCTTGGGCTTGTCAGTTCAAAGCGCCCACAACTCGAGAACCAAGACCAGCTGGTCGAGAGGATCAACGAAGCTGCGCGGCACTTCCCTCTCGAGAACATGGCACTGAGTCCGCAGTGCGGATTTGCTTCAACGATGGAAGGAAATCTTCTAACCGAAGACGAGCAATGGGCCAAACTGCGACTCGTTGCGGAAACGGCGCGCCGGGTGTGGAGTTAACGAGCCGCCCGCGCAGCATCGCCAGATTCCTTAAATCTCAAACATCAAAAAACACAGTCTCGCCATTACCCTGCAGCACGACGTTCCACTCGAGCCAACCAGGCTTTGCGGTCTTTTTCGCAATCAGGGTTCCACGCCGCTCTGGTTCCACGAGATTCAGTACATAGTCTTCGGAATTTCCGCTCTCATCCGGAAAATAAATTCGCGTCACGAGTCGCCGCAGCAGACCTCGCGCGAACACGGACACCGCCAGGTGCGGCGCCTGAGCCTTCCCATCTGGCCCCGGCACCGGACCGGGCTTGATTGTAGTAAAGCGAAATTTCCCATCGTCATCCGTCGGAATTCTGCCGAATCCCTGAAAATTTGGTTCGCTCGGCTTGTTCTGGGCGTCCTCCGGGTGCGCGTATTTTCCGTGTGAATCTGCCTGCCAGATTTCGAGCAGAGCGTCCGGCACGGGTTTGCCGTCGCCGTCCGCGACGCGCCCTTCGATGGTCACCCGTTCGCCGGCAACACCTTCACCAGCGATTTCATTTCGGTTGAGCCAGGCACATCCGATAATGAAAAACGGCCCGACGGTTTGCGATGTGCTCGCCTGAAGGCTCATTTGTGCTCCATCGGCGTTTCCTCGCGTCCACCAAGCACAATATCGAAGCGGTATCCAAGCGCTTGGACCGGAATAGTGCTTTCCCAATCGAATTGCGAGATCAAACGGTTGCGCGCTTTTTCGTCCGCGGTGCAATTAAAAATTGGATCGTAAGGTATGAGTGGGTCGCCTGGAAAATACATCTGCGTCACAAGACGCGTAGCAAATGCAGGCCCGAACAAAGAAAAATGAATGTGCGCTGGGCGCCACGCATTATGGTGATTGCCCCAGGGATATTCTCCGGGTCGAATCGTCACGAAGCGATACCGGCCCTCGGAATCGGTCATCGTATGGCCACAACCGCTAAAATTCGGATCGAGTGGCGCTTCGTGTTGATCGCGCTTGTGGAGATAGCGTCCTGCGGCGTTGGCCTGCCAGATTTCCACAAGGGTGTCTCGAACCGGCCGCCCGTTTTCATCCAGCACTCGGCCGCTTACGACAATGCGCTCCCCCACCGGCTCGCCTGAATGCTGTTTGGTTAAATCGAATGCTTTCACGTCGACAATCTTTCGCTCGAACACCGGCCCCGTAACTTCGGTAAGCGTGTGCGGCATGTAGATGAGCGGTCTCTTCGGTGCCCGCTTGATCGAAGAAACATACGAGGGATGGAGAAAATTCGGTTGCGTGCCCGGAAACGGCCGCCTGTATCCACTGACTTTCCCCATATCTACTGATTCTCCTCGATCGATTCGCAGCTCACGTGACTTTATTTAACGCCTATTCCGCAACGGATGCATTTCCGTGTGCCGCAGCTGTGCGCGAATGCAAATCGCGGAGTGCGCTCAATTCCTGATCGCTCGGCAGTGACGTTATCTCGAGCTGCGGCGCCACTTTCAGTGACCATCCGGTTGCATCTCTCACCTGGTCCACCGTAGTACCTGGATGAATCGCCGTGAGAATCAGTTCCCTGGTTGCCGGGTCGGAACGCATCACGCCCAGATCTGTAATCACAGTCGTGGGACCGCGAGGCCCCGGTCGTCCATTGCCGCCGGCGTTCGGGTAGTACCCCGAAGAAGTCACGAAATCCAATTTCTCCACGAGCGTCCGCTTGCTCTGCTTCAGGATGATCGCCACTTCCTTTGCCGCCGTGGCGATCTCCGGCGCTCCACCTGCTCCCGGCAACCTCACTTTCGGTTTTTCGTAAGAACCAATCACCGTCGTATTGATGTTACCGAACTTGTCGATTTGCGCCGCTCCCAGAAATCCAATGTCGACGCGTCCGCCCTGCAGCCAATATCGAAAAATCTCCGGAACCGAAACCACCGCATCCGCCGTCTCCGCCAGTTCGCCGTCCCCGATCGAGAGTGGCAGCACGTCCGGCTTTGCGCCGATCGTCCCCGATTCGTAGATCAGCACAAGCTCAGGCGCATGAGTGATTCGCGCCAGGTTCGCAGCCGCGCTGGGCAGTCCGATTCCCACAAAGCAAACAGTCCCGTTCTTCAACTTCCGCGCCGCCGCGACTGTCATGATTTCTGCCGGTGTGTATCCTGCCTCAGGCATGTCCGACCTTCATCTCCGATTCGATGCTGCGGCGGTATTCGGCAAAATCCTTCGTCCCCAGCACGTGCCGGCTCATCCAAGCACGAAACTGCTCCCGATCGCGGGAGATGCCGTCCCAAGCCCTGCAAAACAAATTGTCTCGCTTGTAATAGCCGTGCGCGTAGGAAGGATGCGCGCCACCCGGCACCACACTGATGCACGAAATCACCCATGCCGGCAGGATGCACGCGTTCACGGGAGCATTCAAATCATCAACAATTTCTTCTACCGTGACGATCACTTTTTTTGCCGCCAGCGCCGCTTCCTTCTGAATTCCAACGATTCCGAAAATCGCGACATTTCCTCTGCGGTCGGCCTTTTGAGCGTGAATGATTGTCACGTCCGGATTCAGCGCAGGCGTCGCCGTCAAAACTTCTCCGGTGAATGGACATGTAATCGGCTGAATTCTCTCGTTGAACTTTGGCAGATCGGACCCGACGTACCCTCGCATCACAGCGAAAGGCAACCCTGAAGCGCCCGCCTGATAGCTCGCGGCCATGTCCGCATGGCTGTGCTCTTCGATTTCGACTGGCGCCGGCCAGCCATTCTCAATCGCATCGCGAAACCGGTGCAGCGATCCCACGCCGGGATTCCCTCCCCAGGAAAACACGATCCGCGAGCCGCATCCCATGCCGATCATCTGATCGTAAATGATGTCGGGGGTCATTCGGATCAGCGTCAAGCCTCGGCGCCCTTGCCGCACCAATTCGTGCCCCGCGGCAAACGGGATCAGATGCGTGAATCCCTCGAGCGCCACGGCATCGCCATCGCGTACCAGATTTCCCACGGCTTCGCGCAATGATGAGAATTCTGCCAAGGCCTTGCTCCGCAGTCTCCTGAAGGGCCGACCTGCCCTAGGCGTGCATTACGGCGAATCTAGTCAACGGGTCTCCGCCTTGTCAAGGCCGATTATCGAAATAGCGTGCGCCTATCGGCCAAGTTGTGTATCCTCCCTTTCTGCACCACTCGGAGGGCCTCCCTTGCCCGAACTCAACCCGCGAAAGGCACCCGCGTCAGAACCCCCTGCCGCACCCTCCAAGCCTTCGGACGATAGCGACGCCTTCACCGGCGATCCAAATTTCATGACTTCTCTCGCTCGCGGCCTCGCCGTTATTCAAGCATTCTCTCAGCGACGCCACCACCTGACCATCTCTCAAGTCAGCACTACCACCGGTCTCTCACGCGCCGCAGTTCGTCGCTGTCTCTATACACTTGCAAAACTCGGCTTTGCCGGCTCCGACGACAACAGGCACTTCTTTCTCCGCCCCAGAATTCTGGCCCTCGGGCATTCCTACATTTCCTCGATGCCTCTTGCAACAGCCGCCCAGCCAGTGCTCGAACACATCAGCCACCTGCTCCACGAATCCTGCTCGATCGCAACGTTGGACGGCGTCGAGATCGTCTACATCGCGCGCGCCAACGTCACTCGCATCATGTCGATCGACCTCGGTGTTGGCAGCAGGCTGCCGGCATTTTGCACTTCCATGGGACGTGCGATTTTGGCCAACCTTCCGCCAGAAGAACTCGAATCTGTCCTGGCTCGTGTAGAGTTCAAGCGCTACACCGAACGCACGATCACCAATCCCGCCAAACTCACGCAAGCCCTCCGTCAAATTCGCCGCGACGGCTATTCGATCATCGATCAGGAACTCGAGCACGGACTGCGCTCCATGGCGGTCCCGATTCAGAATCCCAGCGGCAAAGTGGTGGCCGCGCTGAATATCGGCGCTCATGCGCAACGAGTCTCCATCCAGGAAATGCAAACCAAATTCCTTCCACACCTGCGCGCCGCCGCGCAGGAACTCTGCCTGCTGCTCAAGTAATCACACTAATTCTTGCCGCCGCCGTGCCGGCTGCGATGTCGTCGGCCCCAGGACGACATCAGCACAAGGATCGGCCTCAAGCTCTGTCCATGCCGGGTCAGTGAATATTCAACGCGCGGCGGAACCTGCGCGTACACCTTTCGGCGAATGATGTCGTCGCGCTCGAGCTCGCGCAGCCGTTGCGTCAGCATCTTCTTCGTCGTTCCCGGAAGCAACTTCCTCAATTGCCCAAAGCGCCGCGTTCCGTCCTGCAGATAGAACAGAATCAGCGGCTTCCATTTTCCGCCTATGATTTCGGTAGTGATTCGCACGGGGCAATCCGAATCTTGCATTGCGGTTTCTCCTCGGGTACCGGGTTACAAAAAGGTGCCTGCTGGCGCGAAGGCGACTTTAGCCTAATATTTCCGGGCAGACCACCCGTTTCTGAATTGCATGAGACAGTGTGTGGGTTCAAATCTCGCGTCAACATAGATGGCCGACCCGCGAGAGCCGAGGAGCGGTCGTGAGTGGCAAGAAGCCTGTGATCCTCTACGGTGCCAGCGGGTTCTCGGGACGCCTCGTCGCGGAATTCCTTCGCGAATACAACGTCCCCTTCATCGCGGCTGGCCGCAATCGCAAGAAAATCGAAGAAGTGATGAGTCGGGTCCCGGGAATCGAAACTGCCGACTACGAAGTAGCCGAAATCGGTAATTCGGCTAGCGAACTTGCGGATCTATTTTCTGGCGCCAAGGTCGTTTGTAATACGGTTGGTCCTTTCCTCTATCACGGGCCGCGGGTGGTCGAGGCGAGCCTTCAGGCGGGCTGCCATTACGTTGATATCAGCGGCGAGCAAGCTTGGATTCGCGATGTCGCAGAAAATTGGGGCCCGAAATTCGCGCAGCGTGGCCTTCTCATAGCCCCTGCTACCGCATATATGTCCGGGACAAGCGATATCGCCGCGCATTTCTGCATCGAGGCGGGCGGAATCGACACTCTCGAGGTAGTTTCCTTATTCAAAGGCATTCCTACCTTCGGTTCGACGCAGACAATCTTCGCCGTGATTCAGACGGAAGCCTTCTACCTCGAACAGAACCGCTACAAGCCGTGGCAGCGCGCCACAGGGCACGAGGCAGTCATTCCGGGCTCAATCGAAACGCAACTCGCATTACCCTGGGGCGGATTTCCGCACCCGGTCTGGTTCAAAAACCATCCGCAGATTGCGAACGTGAAAACCATCGGCGGAATTCTCGACCGCGCTCTGATGACCAATGTGCTGGCAACAGAAAAGCACTACGAAGACCAGATTCGCCCGCTCCCGAAGGCCGAGCAGGAAAAGAAGCTCGCGGAGATGGCGAGCTCGGTACAAGCCGGAACTCCCCCTCGCGAAAACGCGCGCGAGCAACGAACGATCGACGTGGTCGTCGGGCGAGGCACCACAGCATCCGCCCAATGCGTGATATACGGCGCCTGTTGTTACAGGCAGACGGGCCTCATTCAGGCCTTCGCAGCTCACCACCTGGTGCAAGCGCCGCCGCGCAAAGTGGGTTTCGCATCGCCAGCCGCCGCTTTCGGGCATCGCGAACTCCTCCACGCGCTTGAGGGCTATGGACTGGCGAAACTAAAAATGCTTTCTTAGTTTTTCGTTTGCCGCGAATCGGCTGAACACGGCTGGCACGGCCTTCAGGAAACTATATCGAATGCGAGCGATCGACTATTTCGACAAAGGCGCCGAAGCATACGCCGATCGTACCGCCATCATCGACGGCGAGTCGCGTTACTCCTATCGCGAACTGAAAGACGCGAGCGAACGCATCGCCGGAGCAATGTCTGCAGCCGGCATTCAACCCGAATCGCCGGTCGCGATCTACTCACCAAACGATGCGCGCGTTCTCTTCTGCATGCTCGGCCTTTTACGCGCTGGAGGAGTTTGGGTCCCAATCAACTATAGAAACGCAGCCGATGCCAATATCGAATACCTGAACTACGTCGAAGCTTCCTGGCTCTTCTATCACAGCTCATTTCGCGATTCCGTTCGTGAAATCAAGAACCGCGTTCCCAGCTTGCTACACTGCATCTGCATCGACGCGGAATGCGACGGCGACGAATCGCTCGAAACATTCATCCGTCGCGGCTCGGCTCGTGACGTTCCCGACTTCGCAAACGCGCATGGAAATCCCGACGATCTCATGGGCCTCGTCCCCACCGGCGGCACCACCGGCCCCGCAAAAGGCGTGATGGTCACCAACGTCGCATGGGGCACGATGGTGGAACTAGCCGGCCATTACTGGCGCATCGGCGATACGAATCCGGTTTGCCTGAGCACGGCTCCGCTTTCGCACGCCGCCGGAACTGTCGCGTTCGCAATGTTCCCGCTCGGCGCAACGAACCTGGTTCTGCCGAAGTTCGACGCGCTCGAGGTTTTGAAAAGTATCGAGCGCTTTGGCATCACGCACATATTCCTCCCGCCGACCGCCTTCTACGCCTTACTCGCGCACCCCGATCTCGAAAGATTCAACTACTCAAGCCTGCGCGTTTTCCTGCTCGCCGCAGCCCCAGTCTCGCCCGACAAACTGAAAAGAGGCATCGAAGTCTTCGGCCCCTGCCTTTGCCAGTGCTACGGACAAACCGAAGCTCCAATGCTGCTAACCTGGCTCGATCAACGCACTCTCGCCGCTGCCGCCGCCGGTGATCATCCCGAGCGCCTGCGAAGCTGCGGACGCCCCAGTTCCGCCGTTCGTCTCGCGGTGATGGACGACGAAGGACAAATCCTCCCCCCGAATCAACCAGGAGAAATCGTCGCCCGTGGCTCGCTCGTCACTCTTGGCTATTACAAGTTGCCGGAAGCCACGAATGAGATTCGCGCCTTCGGTTGGCACCACACCGGCGACGTCGGCTATCGAGACGAGTTCGGCTTCTTCTACATAGTCGACAGAAAAAAAGACATGATCATCAGCGGCGGCTTCAACATCTACTGCGCCGAAGTCGAAGCCGCCGTCATGGAGCTTGCCGAAGTCCGCGAATGCGCAGTGATCGGCATTCCTGACGACAAATGGGGCGAAGCGGTAAAAGCAATCGTAGTTTTGCGCGACGCCAATGCAATCTCCGAAGATCTCATCATTGCCCATTGCAAGACTCGCCTCGGCGGCGTGAAAGCCCCGAAGTCCGTCGAATTTCGCGCAGAAATTCCGAAAACAGGCGCGGCAAAAACGGACAAGAAAGCGCTTCGCCACCCGTATTGGGCCAAGGCAGAGCGAAGCGTGAACTAATACGAAAATTTTGCGGCTCTAAATCGCGACGCACACTCTTCAAGAGAGGACATGTGACGGGAAAGCATCTCTGTTTAATCATAGTTCTCGCCCTCCTCACTCTCCCTTTCGCCACGTCTGCCCAAACCGGCCCGACACAAAAGGAACTCAACGAAGCCGCCCACAGTAAAGAAAACTGGCTGCACCCCAATCACGATTACGCGGGCCTCCGATTCGTATACACAAAGCAGATCACAACCGCGAACGTAACAAGCCTCCGCCCGGCCTGCCTCTACCAGACCAAAGAGCGAGTCCCCGCGCAATCGAGTCCCCTCGTTTACGATGGCGTCCTCTACTTCACCACCACGCATTACACGATCGCCATCGATGCCACCAATTGCCGCCTCCGATGGGAATACGTCTGGCAGCCGCGCTCCAAAGAAGTCTTTCCCCCCAATCGCGGCGCCGCCATCAAGGACGGCAAGATCGTCCGCGGCACATCCGACGGCTATCTTCTCGCGCTCGACTCTCAAACCGGCGCCCTCCTCTGGAGTCGCCAAATCGCCGACTCAAAACAAGGACATTTCCTCAGCATGCCCCCGCTGATCTACGAAGATTTCATCATCATCGGAACCGCCGGCGCAGAATGGGCCGCAAAAGGCTGGGTCGGCGCATTTCGCCTCTCCAACGGCGAACCAATCTGGAAATTCAACACGATCCCCGATCCGGGCCAGCCCGGTTCCGAAACGTGGGGAAAGGATCCCCAAATCTTCGCCCACGGCGGCGGCGCCGTCTGGACGCCTTTCTCATTCGACCCGGATCGCGGCGAGATTTACGTGCCGGTCGGAAATCCCGCCCCCGATTTCTACGATGAAGCGCGGCCAGGCGCGAATCTCTACACAAGTTCGCTGATTGCGCTCGACATTCGCACCGGAAAAATGAAGTGGTACCACCAGACAGTCCCGCACGACGTTCACGATTGGGATCTGCCGCAGGTGAGTCCCGTATTTTCGGCCACGATCAATGGAAAGACGCGCAACGTCATCGCCGCGTCCGGCAAAGACGGCCTCCTGAAGTTGCTCGACCGCGATACTCACGAACAGCTTTACTCCGTCCCATTCGTCACCCGCGAAAATGTCGATGTTCCCCTCGGCGATGCGGTTCGCGTCTGCCCCGGCCCTCTCGGCGGCGCCGAATGGAGCAGTCCTCCGTACGATCCCGCTACCAACACGCTGTTCGAACCAGCGAACGATTGGTGCGCCGTCATCCAAAAAGACAAAGAGCCTCCCCATTTCGACGCCGATTTTTATCTAGGTGGCCTTCCGCACTTCGATCCATGGGAAAAAGCCCGCGGCCGCCTCACGGCCTTCGACGCTTCCACCGGAAAAGAACGCTGGCGCTATGACGCATCGAAACCCATGCTCGCCGGAATCACCGTCACTTCCGCAGGCCTGCTTTTCACCGGTGAAAGCTCCGGAGATTTCCTCGCTCTCGATGCCGCAAACGGAAAAGTGCTTTACCGTTTCAATGTCGGCGGCCCCATCGCGGGCGGCGTAATCACGTACGAGATTCGCGGCAAGCAATATGTCGCCGCAATTTCCGGATTCATGTCTAAATTTTTCGAGTTGAATGGCGCAGACCAGGGCGGCACGCCAACTGTAATTCTATTTTCGTTGCCTTGACGTTTAGATCGAGGCGTGAAGACGAAAGCTCAAAGAATTGACAGACTCTGCCCAGTGGATTATGAAATTAGAAGAGTCATCTCCCTGGCAGTTGTTCGAGGGGTGAAGGCCATCGTAACTATCCTGAGAGTTCCGAAGTCGGGCGGCATCGGCACCACGAAAGTGAAGCTGGTGCGCTGGCTTAAACAAGAAGGCGATCGAGTGAAGCGCGGCGAACCTGTCGTCGAACTCGAAACCGAAAAAGTAAATTACGAGTTGGACTCGCCGTTCGAGGGCATTCTGCTAAAGATTATGGCGCGCGAAGCGGATGACGTGCCGGTGGGCGACCCGCTTTGTCAAATCGATCACGAAGCCAACAATCAGCCAATCGAAATGGCACCGAGCGATAGTGTCTGAAGGAGCGAGCGATGCAGACGGCAAGCGACCTCGGAAAAGACAGGCTCATCTGGATCTACACGCAGATGGTCCGCATTCGCGAGTTCGAGGAACGAGTGAAACGCACTTTCGTCGAACATCCTGGCGTGATTCGCGGACACACGCATCTTGTTGACGGCGCGGAAGCTTCGATTGTCGGCGCCCTCGCTACCCGTCGCGAAAAGGACCTGGCTATGCCGAGCTACCGCTGCCACGGCTATCCAATTGCGCTGGGCACATCCGTTCGAAAAATGATGGCGGAGATTTATGGCCGCCGGGACGGCTTATGCAAAGGTTTCGGTGGCTCCATGCATCTAGCCGATCCTGCCCATAATTTCCCCGGCACTTCGGCGATCATCGGCGCGAGCATCGCCCACGCAACCGGCGCGGCATTGACCGCGCAGGTCAAGAATCCCGGACAAGTGGTTTACTGTTTCTTTGGTGACGGTTCCTCGAAGCAAGGCGCATTTTACGAATCGCTGAATCTTGCTGCCCTCTGGAAGCTGCCGATCGTTTACGTCCTCGAGAACAACGAATACCAGGCCTACACGCACATCAGCCTCGAAGACGCAAATCACGTCGCTGGCCATCCGCTCTCGAAGAAAGCAGAAGCCTTCAGCATCCCCGGTGTCACCGTGGATGGCACCGATCCGCTCAAAGTCTTTGATGAAGTAGCAAAAGCAGCCGAACGAGCGCGAGCTGGCAACGGTCCGGCCTTAATCGAATCCAAATTCTACCGTCTAAGCGCCCACGGTAACGCCATCACCGTGCCTCCCGTTCCCACGCAATTTCCCGAGCACGAATCAATCGAAGTCTATGGAAGGCGGGCTGAATTTGAAGCGGCTCGAGCGAATGATCCGATTCCCACATTCCGCGCGAAACTGACTCGCGAAAATGTGCTGACGGAAGTCACCGCAAGCAAAATTAATGACGAAGCCCGCGCCGAAATGGAAGATGCCGTTCAATTCGCGCTGGCAAGCCCGTTCCCCGCACCTAAAGAAGCGGTAAATTACGTGTACGCGTAGGAGGAAGCCCATGGCTCGCGAAATGATGTTTGGCGAAGCGATGGTCACGGCCATTGCCGAAGAGATGCAGCGCGATTCTGACGTTGTTTTCTACGGCCAGAACATGGCGATGACCGAACGCGATCCAATGCTGAAAAAGTTCGGCAAAGAGCGCGTTCGCATCACGCCTATTTCAGAAACCGCGGAACTCGGCGCCGCTGTCGGAGCGGCTATCACCGGTTTGCGTCCCATCGTCGAGCTGTATATGAGCGAGTTCATGCTCGTGGCCTTCGACCAGGTTCTCAATGAAGCGCCAAAGCTTCGTTACATGTCCGGTGGGCAAGTGAAAGTGCCGGTCGTCTTCAAAGCAGGGTTCGGTTTCGCCGCCGGCTGGGCCGGTCAGCATTCCAACTGCATTTACAACACGATGATGGGCTGCCCCGGTCTGAAGGTGGCGATTCCTTCGACGCCTGCGGATGCGAAAGGCCTGATGAAGTCCGCCATCCGGGACGACAATCCTGTGGTCTATCTCCACCACTACATGCTGACTCTTGATAAAGGAGAAGTGCCGGAAGGCGATCACGTGATTCCCTTCGGCGTCGCAGATATCAGGCGTGCCGGAACGGACGTCACCATCGTGGCCACAGCATGGATGGTCAAGAAATCATTAGCAGCTGCCGAAGTCTTGACAAAAGAAGGCATCAGCGCGGAAGTCATTGATCCAAGGACGCTGGCTCCTCTCGACGTAAACACGATTCTTAATTCCGTGAAGAAGACCGGTCGGCTCGTTTTGGTCGATCAGGCGCCGCGCCACGCATCTGCGGCCGCGGTTATCGCGGCAGAAGTAGCCGAGCGCGGCTTTCATCACTTGAAAGCGCCGATCAAGCTCGTCACCGCGCTCGATACTCCGATACCGTACAGCGAGCCGCTGGAAAGTTTCGTTCTGCCAAACGAGGCGAAAATCGTTCAGGCCGTGAAGTCCGTGCTCACGAAACAAGCCGCAACAGTGTAAGGCGGCAGACAGGAACGGTTCGCGTTCGCGCGCCCGTTCGAAAACCGTTAGCAAACAATGATCCTGCAACTGAATCATCTCCAGGGAAAGCAGGCCGGTGCCAGCGCACAAGACGTGGTTAGCGCCGTGTATTCCCTCCTTCAAGAGGGCTATCTCGACGATAGCCAGTTCGCGAACCTGCGTGTCCATTTGGATTGGGTTCAGTATCGCCAGAATTTTCGGGAAGTGGTAGCCGTCACCCCGTGCGTGAACGACCGCGGCGAGAATTCGTCGTTGATGGAAATCCACGTCGATACACGGCAAGTGGTGCCGGGCGCTTTGCGAGAGCAGTTGCTTTGCGCCGTGGCGGGCGCGAATCCTGGCGCCCACGCAGAATTAGGACGAATGCCGGACCGAATCTACCTGGAAGAATTTGGTTCCTTTCGTAACAGCATCGCCTGGCAATTCAACAAACTTTACTGGCATCGCCTCGCCGATTGGGAGAGAGCAACCGGCAAAGGCTACGAACAAGCTCTTCCGGGCGGCAAGTCGGACGCAAATCACCCCGAGGCCATCGCCGATTGCGTTGCCGATTTCTGGACGTTGTTGCGAGACCTCGAAACCAAGAACCAATTGCCGCCAGAGATCTTTGCGCTCGAAATCGGCGTCGGCTTGGGAACCCGCTCACAAATCTGGCTGGATCGTTTTCGAGCTCTCGACGCGGAGCGCGGCACAAAATACTATTCGCGAGTAAAGTTTCTCCTCGGCGATTATTCGCTCGCCACCCTCGATCGTTCCCGCCCCGCTCTTCGCGACCATCTCGATCTCTGCAGCTTCATCGTCCTCGATGCGCTCGACCCCGGAAAAACACTCTCCTTTCTTCGTCACAAGATTCTTCACGTCCATCTGACGAACGTTTACGACAATCTGCCCGATGAAGAATTCGCGCGGCGTGACGGCCGGCTCCATCTCGTTCAGGTTCGAGCATACCTGCCAAACTCCGAGGCGGCACGCATCGCCAAGGCTGCCAATGTGCCCATTCAAGAAATCAACACGACGATTCGACGCTTGCTCGATGCAGGACCCGAGTTTCTAGGCGATCGCGCTCGCGGGGTTTCATTCTGGCAGGAGGTCTGGAAAGCCGTTCGCCTCGAAGAGCGTCTTATCCCCGTCGAGGATCTGCCTGATGTCGAACTTCCCGCTGGCCTGAATTCCACGCACCTCGAAGAAATTCTCGAAGGCGCCCCCAGCGATTTTCGTTTTCACATGAGCTCCGGAGCGCTCGAGAGCTTTCGCAACACGCTTCCTCTTCTCCATCCACGCGGCTTCCTTCAGGTCCAGGACATTTTCGTCACCAGCCTGCAGGACTACCGGCTCGGATTTCACGGCCCAGGGAAACTCGATGGCTCGATCGTCAACTGGGTAAACGGCGTCCTGCTTCGAGAAGTGGGCGAGCGCGCCGGCTACGACGTTCACTTCGCACCCTTCCGCTACCGCGAAGGCTCGCGCACCTCAATTCTCTACACGACGCAACGGGAGTGATCTCGATGACTCTACCGATTCTTCCAACAACCGTGGTGGGCAGTTACTCGATGCCGGGTTGGCTCGAGCGCCTTAAAACGGAATACTTCGCCCGGCGCATCAGCCGTCACGATCTCGACGAGGTCCACGACACGGCGGTTAAAGCCGCCATCAAGGATCAGGAAGTAGCCGGGCTCGACATCGTCACCGACGGCGAACTGCGTCGCGATAACCTGATCGATTATTTCGTCGAACGCCTCCCCGGCGTCGATATCGATCGCTCCTCAAAGAAATTCTATTATGATTTTTACGACAGCTCCGTCTCCGCAAAGCTCCCTATGGCCCCGCTCGGCCTCGCCGATGATTTCCGCTTCCTTCGCAAATTCACTGAACGCGAAGCAAAATTCTGCGTCACCGGCCCGCACTCGCTCACAAAACGCATCCGCAACGAGTTTTACCCGACCGAAGAAGCCCTCGCCATGGACATCGCCCGCGTAATGAATCTCGAACTCAAAGAATTAGTCAAAGCAGGCGCCAAAATCATTCAAATTGACGAGCCATACTTCTCGGGCTTCCCCGACGATATTTCCTGGGGCGTAAACGCCCTGAACGCCATGGTCGAAGGCGTCGGCGCCACAATCGCGGTTCACATCTGTTACGGCAATCGCTACGGCAAGCCTTCCTGGGAAGGAAGCTACCGCTATCTGTTTCCAAAAATTCTCGACGCAAAAATCCACCAGCTCACCCTCGAATTCGCGCGCCGGGGCGGCGAAGATCTCGACGTCTTCAAGCAGCTCCCAGCCCCTTTTCAATTGGGCGTTGGCGTAATCGACGTCAAAACACAAGCCGTCGAAACTCCCGACGTCGTTGCCGAACGCATCCGCAAAGCCCTCGAAGTAGTCCCAGCCGAGCGCATGTTCATACTCCCCGACTGCGGCTGCTTCCATCTACCGCGCGACGTGGCATTCGCGAAGCTCTGTGCAATGGTCGAAGGAACGAAAATCGTTCGCCGGGAACTGGGGAAATAAATGCCGTCGCCGAACCCGCTGCGCGAATCCCTCACCAGCGGAAAATTCTGCTACGTAGTCGAGCTCGTCGCCAGCCGCCTCAAGCGCGAAGCCCTGCTTCTCGACGTTGCCTCGCAACTCGCCCGCGTCCCAGGCGTCGCAGCCGGCAGCATCACCAGTTACGCCGGCGGAGCGTTAGGACACGACCCCATCCGCGTCGGCACCGCCGCCCGCGCCCGCGGCCTCACTCCAAATATCCACCTCACCTGCGCCAGCCGTGACCGCGTCGCTCTCCGCAAATCCCTCGAAGATCTCAACGCCCTCGCCATCGAAAACGTCTTCGCCATCACCGGCGACTATCCAAAATCCTCCGATGCCGCCACTTCGCCCCCAGTCTTCGATCTCGACTCCGTTCAACTCGTCCGCCTGATCGCCGAAATGCGCCAAACCGCCGGAATGCCATTCTGGATCGGAGTCGCCGTCTCCCCGTTCAAATACACCGAAGCCGATTGCGCCTATCAGTATCTGAAGCTTGAAAAGAAAATCGCCGCCGGCGCCGACTACGCCGTCACCCAACTCGGCTACGACGTCAAAAAATTCCGCGAACTCAAGCGTTACCTCGACGATCATGCCTTGCGCACTCCGTTGCTCGGCAACGTCTACGTCCTCGGCCCCAAAGCCGCCGAAAAAATGAACAAAGGCCAGCCCCCCGGCTGCTGGGTGGCTCCCGAACTGCTCGAAAAAATTCAATCGGAGAGCACCGCGCCCGATAAAGGACAAGCCCTCCGCCTCGAACGCGCCGCAAGAATGTCCGCTATCCTTCGTGGACTGGGCTATGCCGGCGTCTACATCGGCGGAGATCACCAGGCCGACCACATCCGCTGGATCATGAAACGCGCCGAAGCCCTCGCCCCGCGTTGGGAAGCGCTCGCCGAAGAATTTTCATACGCCCCGAAGCGCGCCTTCTATCTTTACTCCTCGCCGCCGGCTCCAGCCACGAAGCGATCCTTCATCCCGCGGCTGCTCGACGCGATGGGTCACCTCTTCCCCGTAAATCGCGACGGAAAATTCCGCCGCTCGCTCACATCAATTTTCAGCTCAATCGACAAACACCCAGCAGCATCCCACGCCCTCGAACGCGCCGAATTCGCCATCAAGTCGCCCCTCTTCGGCTGCCAGGCCTGCGGCAATTGCGTCCTCGGCCATATGGAATACGTCTGCCCACAGACCTGCCCAAAAAATCTGCGTAACGGCCCGTGCGGCGGCACCTCCATGGGCCAATGCGAAGTGGTGGAGAAGCCCTGCATCTGGATTTCCGTATACGAGCGCGCGAAATCCCAACAGAGAGTTGCCGAATTGACAGCCTACATCCCGCCCCCCAATCGAGCGCTGAAAGGAACAAGTTCCTGGATCAATTATTTCCTCAATCGCGATAGTCGCCCCAGGCGCGCTGCGCAAGCAGACCCCGCCTCCAGCAATCACCCGGCCGGTCAAACGGCGGCGAGAAGCGCTACGCTTATTTCCGATGCGGAAGTCATTGCAGCAACAAGAGCGAGCCCTGAACAGAAAGCGAATCGAAGCGCAAATGAGAAGGATGGATAAGGCAGCAACCGAAATCTAAACTGCAACCGATATTCGCACAATCGGACGATTAAAGGCTTGACAAAGAACTTGGCTGGCGTTAGACCTTCTCAACAATTGGGGTTTTCTCGGGCTCTTGTTTTCGGATTCGGCTTTCGGCACTCGAATTCAAGCCTCAGAGGGGTGGCTGATGAAGGTACGTTCTGGCGTTCTCATCGCTTTCGCGATTGTTTCCTTCTTCGCATCCGGCAGCTCGCTTTATCCGCAGGGCACCACAGTCGCGCAACTGACTGGCACTGTCCTCGACGAGAGCGGTGGCGCCGTCAAAGGTGCCGCCATTGTGCTCCGTCAGCCGGAAACGAATCGTTCTTATCAAACCACATCGAACGATTCGGGCTACTACGCCATCCCCAATATTCCCCCCGCTACCTACGAACTCACCGTCTCTTTCAAGGGCTTCGCCACAAGCGTGCGCAAAGGTCTTGAACTAACCGTCGGCCAATCAGCCACGATTGACGTCACATTGAAAGTCGCCACCGCCGCCGAGCAAGTGACTGTCACCTCAGAGGCGCCCGTCATCGAGCCTACCAAGACCGAAATCAGCCAGGTGATTGGCACGAAGGAAATCAACTCCCTCCCCATCAGCGGACGGCTGTTCACAGACTTCGCATTACTCACGCCCGGCGTCGCCACGGGCCGCACCAGCTTGCAATCTACGATCACCGAATTCGAAGTTACGCGCGTTTCGTTCGGCGGCATGCGCGATCTGAGCAATCTGGTGACAGTTGATGGCGCTGACAACATCAATACTGCCACTGGTTCCCAGCGTTCCACCCCGCCGCAGGAAGCAGTCGCTGAATTTCGTGTTGTGAATAGCAGCTTCGGCGCTGAATACGGCCGCGCCCTTGGCGGCATCGTTAATATCGTCACCAAATCGGGCACTAATGATTTTCACGGCTCTGTCTATGACTACCTCCAAAATAATGCGACCGATGCCCGCTCACTTTTGCAGCCTGCGCCGGATGCCAACGTTCTTCGGCAGAATCAATTTGGCGGAACAATCGGCGGTCCCATCCACAAAGACAAGACGTTCATCTTTGCGAACTACGAAGGTCAGCGCCGGGCTGAATCTCCCACATATCCCACAACGTATCTCCAAACTGTTCAATTGCTCGACGGAACTACGACGACCAACGCTGACCTGATTAACCGCACCAAAGCCGTGCTCGGACTTGCCCCCGAGGGTTGTACTGTACCGCTCGCGCAATGCCCCGCGCTGTCTGGGCCTCAATTTCTCAATTCCGTCCTGAAAACGAAAGACAACGACTACGGCATCGTTAAACTCGACCACCAGATCAATGCGGACAATCATCTGTCGCTTCGCTACAACGTTGAGGATGGGCGCGACTTGAATCAGTTGGTCGGCAGCACGCTCGACGGCGGTGGCATCGGCGCACCGAGCAGCGGCCACGATGTGTTCTTGCGGGACCAATCGCTCGTTGGCACTGTCGCCACCACAATCAGCCCCAATCTCGTTAACAGCGTGCTCGTTCAATATGCTCGTCGTCACTACAACTTTCCTGGAGTGACAGGCCAGCCGAACCTCGACATTCCCAACACTCTCTTGTTTGGACATAATTTTGGCGTTCTGGATGCAATCTACGAGAGCCGCTTTCAAATTTCCGATTCTCTCTCCTGGGTGAAGGGCAACCACGTGGCGAAGTTCGGCGTAGACTTCAATTACGTGGACAATTTTGTGATCTGGCCGGGCTTCACGCCAATGCGCATCGTCCTGCCGGGAATTAATTGCCTCGTCGACTTCGCGAACTTCTTTGATCCCGCCGCTGCTATTCCGTCGGCGCCAGCCGATGGCCCGTGTCCACTTGCCAATTTCCCGTTCTTCCCCACCACGCCGGGACCAAACCCGAACGATGGGTTGCAAGGAACTCCCATCGTGTTCTGGGGCGCCCCCGCGGGCACCGCCCAGCCGGACATCAACGGCCAGCTGCCGACACCTCCGCCCATTCCCACAAACTGGCAAAACGCTTACATTCCGTCTCAAACGAAGAATTTCTCCGAGACACTCGCTCACAAGTATTACGGTCTTTTCGCCCAAGACCAGTGGCGCTTGCGTCGTAATCTGACTCTCAACTACGGCCTGCGCTGGGACTTCGAGCAAGGCTTATGGAAACAGATCAACCCCCACTACCGCGGCTTTCAACCTCGCGTGGGCCTGGCTTGGTCACCCGATAGCAAGACTGTGGTCCGCACTGGCTTCGGTATCTTCGACGACCGCTACAATTTGTCTTTCTTGTTTATTACGCAGCCTCAGCGCCCGGTCATTCTCCCAGGGAATCCTCCCGGCGAACTCGTCAATGGAATTCGGAAGCGCTCCGAAAATGCGACCTGGGTGCTCAACCAACTCACACCCGGTCCGGGAGGCTTTCCGGCTGCAGCCGCCGCCCAGTTAATTGCTACCGGCCAAGTTCCTGACCAGTTCATTCAGGGCCCTTGCCCACCCTCGTGCACCGCGGGAGATGGCTTGGTCGATCCCCGCAGCAAGATTCCTTACTCTGAACAGGCCAACCTGGAAATCGACCGGGAAATTGGCCGCGGCCTCACGGTCAGCGCCGGCTACATGTTTGTCGCCGCGCACCACTTGGTCCGTGCGGAAAATTTGAACGTATGTCCCTTCTTCGGAGCGCCCGCAGACACCACTGTGCCGGAGGTCACTCCAGGAAATCTATTTACCTGCACCGCAACACCTGCCCCTCCGGCGAACTACCCTGCAGGCAAGGACTTCTTCGGCTATCCCGCGGCTCCCGGCAACCCGCCTGGCGGCGGCCCGGCCTACAACAATGCCGGGTTGCTCTATTTCACGGACAATAGTGGAAATTCGGTGTACAACGGGTTGACTCTGCAGGTGATCGAGCGATTCCGTCAGAATTTCAGCTTGGACGCAAACTATACGTTCTCGCACACAATCGACGACGGGACGTTCACCACATTCGTAAGTACGCCTCAAGACCTCTACAAGCGCTCACTCGAACGCGCCAACTCGAACCAGGATGTTCGCCACCGCTTCATTACGAATTTCACCGCGACCGCTCCCGACGATACCTTCCTCCGCCACTTCGCGCTGAGCAGCATCATCACGCTGCAATCGGGACGTCCTTTTACCGAGTTTGTGGGCTTCGATGCGAACGGCGACACGAATCCTGTGACAGATCGAGTCGGTAATCTGGGCAGGAATACCTACTATGGCGATCATCTCTACTCATGGGATTTGCGCATCTCGCGCTATTTCCAGATTCGCGAACATTACCGCCTCGATCTGATCGTCGATGCGTTCAATCTTCTGAACCGCCCGAACGTGGACGAGGTAACTTCAGTTTACGGCGCGTCCGTTGTATGCGGAAATACGGCGATCCCGAAAAATTACAAGGATCGCGCCAGCATTGAAACGCAAGCGCAGCAGGCCGAGTTTGAAATGACCGGGATACCTACTTGTCCGAGCCTGGTGCCTTCGCCGAGTCCGCCGGCGCCGAATTCGCTGTTTGGCACGCCGAGGACTATGCTCAATCCACGTCAGTTCCAGTTCGCTGCGAAGTTCTCGTTCTAGTTTCCAGTCTGGCCGGTCCACGAACTCAGTTTTCGGGACCGGCCGGCGATTCGAAAATGTTTGCGGCCCGCGTTATCCTACCGTTTCTGAAAGCGCGGCCGTTGCCCTTCAGCCGTTATCGGGAGTGCGCGAATCCGGCTCGCAGGTCTTGAATTTTCCGCGGCCTCGCAATCCCCACAGGAGACCCAAGGATTGGAAACGTTCGTATTGGTGCACGGTTCGTGGCATGACGGCGCTGCCTGGGATCCCACGATTCTCGAGCTCGCAAAGGGTGAACACAAGGCATACGCGCCCACCATTGCGGGCCACGGCAAAGGCGTCAACAAGCGCGTGAATCACGCGGACTGCACAAAATCCATCGTCGATTACATCGTCGCCAAAAATCTCTCGAACTTCGTTCTCGTTGGACATAGCTTCGGCGGCACCGTAATCTCCAAAGTCGCGGAAGCGATTCCAGAACGCATCAAGCGTCTCGTGTTTTTGAATGGCTTCGTTCTCCGCGATGGCCACAGCCTCAATGACGAAACGCCGCCTCACCACCACGTCCTTTTTGACAAACTCGCAGCCGAGTCTTCTGACGACACGGTTATGATTCCGTTTCCCATCTGGCGCGAAGCGTTCATAAAC
The DNA here is from genome assembly GCA_963772535.1 of uncultured Acidobacteriota bacterium. Taxonomy (GTDB): domain Bacteria; phylum Acidobacteriota; class Terriglobia; order Acidiferrales; family UBA7541; genus Palsa-295. The sequence goes on along the minus strand of CAVYXN010000015.1, from coordinate 1,044,921 downwards.
GACGCGGACATCGAAGTTGCAAAGCGGACCCATTCCCAGCTCTCGCCTGAACCTTATCAGCCCATCAAAGACAAGCTCGACCTGAAAAAGTTCTATTCCCTGACCACGCCGAAGAGCTATATCAATTGCACCGAGGACATGGCGTTGCCGCAGGGCGAATGGGGCTGGCATCCGCGCATGTCCAATCGGCTCGGACTCTACCGCCTCGTCCAAATGCCGGGCAGCCACGAAGTCATCTATACGAATCCAAAAGGCCTGGCCGCAAAAATCATAGAAGCAGGACGCGACTAGACATTTGCATGACGAAAGTAGACGCAAAACCGAATCCAGTCGATTTCAACGGCGGTATTAGGCGAGCCAGACCACGACCGCCCAGGAGAGCAAAGCTGCAATTCCGTAACGCCGGCGTCTCGCCGGCTCTTTTGATTTTCCGCAAGAAGGAGTTGTCTCGACTTGAAGAATGTAGCCACTTGATCTCCGCATGACGAAAGTAGACGCAAAACCGAATCCGCTTGAGGTCGATTTCAAGAAATCGGCCATCGTCGTTGTGGATATGCAAAATGCGTTCGCCAGCACGGGCGGGATGCTCGATATCGCGCGAGTCGATATCACGGACGCGTCGCGCGTGATCCGCGTCATTCGATCCGTCATCGAAGAAGCTCGCCACAACGCCGTTGCGGTGGTTTACCTTCGTATGGCCTATAAGCCTGATCTGAGCGATAGCGGCGGTCCAAACTCGCCCAACTTTCACAAGGAATTGGCAATGTCTCTCATGTGCTCGCGCCCGGAACTCAAAGGCAAAGTGCTCACCGAGGGCACTTGGGACGCAGAAATCGTCGAAGATCTCGCCCCTCAGCCGGCTGACCTCGTTGTCACCAAGACGCGATACAGCGGCTTCGCGGGCACGCCGCTCGATTCGCAGCTTCGTATGCGCGGCATCCAGTACCTTTTCTTCGCCGGAATCGCCACCAATGTTTGCGTCGAATCCACCCTGCGCGACGCCTATTTTCACGACTACTGGCCGATTCTGCTTCGCGACGCGGCCATGCCCGCAGGCCCGCCAGCCGCGCACGACGCAACTCTATTCAACGTAGAATCTTTCTTCGGCTGGACGACGACAACGCAAGAATTAGTAAGCCAATTAAAGCAGCAAACGACCCAGACCTCGGCTTCGAAAGAGAGCAGAACTGCAATTCCGTAACGCCGGCGTCCCGCCGGCTCTTTTGAATTTGGATCTTAAGTTTTCGCACTCTCAACAGGAACCCATGTGGATAGTTGACATCGACGTCGGCGGCACCCTCACCGACGCAATCTTCACCAGCGGCGAGCAACTCTTCTCCGCCAAAGTCGACACGACTCCGCACGACCTGACCGTGTGCCTTTTCGATTGCCTCGCACAAGGCGCCGCAAAGCTCGGCTTCGCCGACACGCCCGCCTTCCTCGAACACATCGATCTAATTCGCTGGTCCACCACGATCACTTCCAACGTTCTCGCCGAACTTCGCGGCCCGAGAATCGGCCTGCTCGTCTCGAAGAACCACGAGAAAGATCTCTACGGAGCAGACCCACGCAGTTCGATCTTGAATCGCCTCCTCGCCGACAAGGACGTCATCGGCCTCAACGGTTCATTCGACGGTGCTCAAGTCACGAACGCGGCCCGCGCTCTCCTCGAAGGAGGCGTCCGCCGAATCTGCGTCAGCCTGAAAGACAGCCATCGAAATCCAGCCGCAGAGCTCGAAGTAAAATCTGCGATCGATCTGCAATACCCCGATCATTTTCTCGGCTCGGTTCCCGTTCTCGCCGGCAGCGATATCTCCAAAAGCTCCGACGACCGCACGCGCACCTATTGCGCCGTGATCAACGCCTACACGCACGGCGCTCTCGCCGCCACCCTCTTCAAAGCGGAAGACGAACTGCGCCAATCCTCTCAATACGCCGGAACTTTTCTCGTCAGCCACATCAATGGCGGCGTCGCAGGCATCGCCAAGACGAAGGCGATCGACACAATCGAGTCCGGCCCGATTCTCGGCATCCACGCCAGCGTTTTCTTCGCTCAGCTCTACGGCTTGAAAGATGTCGTCGCAATGGATATCGGCGGCACCACCGCAAAAATCAGCGTCTTGAAAAATGGCCTCCCGATCAATCGCAAGCCCTCCGACTTTTTCGGCATCCCCGTCGAAATCTCTCTTCCCGACCTGCGCTCCATCGCCCTCGGCGGCGGCAGCGTCGTGAAACCAAGCGGCGCCGGAAACCCAAAAATCGAATTGGGCCCGGAAAGCATGGGCTCGTTTCCCGGTCCCGCGTGCTACGCGCTCGGCGGCGATCAACCCACACTCACCGATGCATTCGTCACCGCCGGACTCATCAACCCGGAGTTTTTCCTTGGCGGCGCAAAACCGCTCGACCGCGAGCTCGCGCAATCCGTCGTCGAGAACCGAGTCGCGAAGCCGATGAACATTTCGGTGGACGAAGCATGCCGCCTCATCATTAGCCGCGCTTTCGAGTTGGTTGCCGATCTCATCGCCACAGCCGCGAAGGATTTGAGACAGGATCTCTCGAAGCACACGCTTTTCGCGTACGGCGGCAACGGAAGCCTCTTCGCCTGCGGCGTAGCAGACAAAGCAGGAATCAACCACGTGCAGCTCTTCGCGCTCGGTCCAGTCTTCAGCGCATTCGGCTCGTCAGTCTCCGATATTTGTCACGTCTATGAGCGCGGCCTCGCGCACATCGCAACCTCCGATGAAAATGCCGGCAATTTGCAAACAATCCTCAAAGAAATAAAAGCCGAAGGCACGAAGGATTTGCTAGGCGAAGGAATCAAGCCAGAAGGCCTCACATACGAGATTGAAATCGAAGCCTCAGGAACCAAGGGCAATCCGATTGCAATTCCCTGCTCGGAATCGATTCTCGCCAACCCGAAAGAATTACAAACCGCATTTGCATCAGCGTCAGGAAGCGCAGCGAACATGAGCACAAAAGAAATCTCCCTCGAATTGATGCGAGTACGCGTGAAGAAGCCGATGTCGAAACCACACGTAGCAGAGCGCGCGCTGAAATCCGAAGACTCAACCCACGCGCGAACCGGGACGCGAAAGCTTCTTTGGGGCAGCCGCCACGGCGACGCGCAAGTCTATCGTTGGGAAGCACTTGAGCCGGGGAATCGAGTCAGGGGGCCTGCGATTCTTGAGGGAATCAACACAACTTATTTTGTTCCTGAAGGTTGGACGATGATTGTGGATCGATTTGGCAATGGCGCGCTGACCAAGCGGTGAAGAAAACCGATTCTTCAGGGGTTGTTTTACCGCCGATTAGAATTTTGTATCTCTCAGATTCTGTGAGGTTTGCGCGGATTTTTAATCGCGCTACCGTTGATTAAAAGTGGCCTGAAACTGCAACCTCCGGCGAGGGGAGATCACACATGTCTTTAGATGCAAAAAGGCGGCTTCGCGTCACTGAGTATCTTGACCTTGATCTCGATCGCGAGCAGTGGCTGTGTAACCGATGCGGGCATGTGATTGGGCCGGCGCGGGAAAGCTACAAGCGCGGGTGCCTGCTGTACGACCGCGACCCGCGCGAGATTCATCCGCCGCTGGTGCCCGGGTCATTCAGCTTTTCGCCTGATCCGCTCTGGGTGCGTATCGTGGAATTTTATTGTCCTGGTTGTGGGACTCAAGTGGAGACCGAGTATCTGCCTCCTGGTCATCCGATCACGCACGACATTGAAATTGATTTGGACAGTTTGAAGGAGCGCATACGCAAGGGCGAGTTTGTGATTCGTGAGCAGAGGATTGAGGTAGCCGAATGAACTCGATTGATATCGACGTCGGCGGGACCTTCACCGATCTCGTTCTTAATTTCAACGGCAAGGCGCTGATCAAGAAGACGCCTACGACGCCGTACGATCTCTCCGTGTGCTTTTCGCGCGTGATCGAAGAAGGGGCGGGAGCGTTGGGACTGAAAATCGACCAGCTTCTTCCGGCCATCGACATGATCCGCTACTCGACGACGATTGCGATGAATCGGCTGATCGAGAAGAAAGGGCCGCGCCTCGGATTGATCACGACGGAAGGACATGAGGACGTGGTTCTGATTGGCCGCGGCGCGCAGTGGATTGACGGAACGCGGGTGCAGGAACGCCGCAACCTTGCGATCCAGAAAAAGCCGGAGCCGCTCATCCCTCGCGACATGATTGTCGGGGTGAAGGAGCGAGTGGATTCGCGCGGCAAGATCATCCGGCCGCTGGACGAAAATGATGTGCGCGAAAAAGTCCGCTATCTCGTGAGCCGTGGCGCGCGCGGCTTTGTCGTTTCGCTTCTTTGGGGTTTTCTCAATTCCGCACACGAGCGGCGCGTGAAGGAAATCATTCGCGACGAGTACAAGGAATTTCACATCGGCTATCTGCCTGTAGTGCTTGCGGGACAGGTGGTCGGGAAACTCGGTGAGTACGAACGGACGCTTGCTGCAATCCTCGACGCCTATCTGCAGCGGTCGATGCAGATCGAGCTTTCGGCGATGTGGGACAAGCTGCGCGAGCGAGGCTACAAGAAACCGCTCTTGATGATTCAAAGCTCCGGCGGGATCGCGGAGGTTTTTCGCACGACCGCCTGCCGCACATTTAACAGCGGGCCCGTTTCCGGCCTGATGGGCGCGCATCACGTGGCGAAATCGCTTGGCTACCAGAACGTGGTGATGACGGACATGGGCGGGACGAGCTTCGACGTCGGCCTCGTGGTGAAGGACAGCGTGCGGAGCTATGACTTCCGCCCGATCATCGACCGCTGGATGGTGGGCATCACGATGATCAAGACGCTTTCGGTGGGCGCCGGCGGCGGATCGATCGCGTCAATCAATCCCCTGCTGCAAAATCAGCTGCAAGTGGGTCCGCGCAGCGCCGGATCGATACCTGGCCCTGCGTGCTTCAGCCTCGGCGGCACGGAGCCGACTGTTACTGACGCGGACGTGGTGCTTGGTTATATCAATCCCGCGTATTACTCGGGCGGACGGATGAAGCTGGACAAGAATCGCGCGATTGCCGCCGTTCGCGACAAAATCGCGAAGCCTTTCGGCATTTCGGTGGAAGAGGCAGCGATGCTTATCCGCAAGATCGTCAACGGGAATATGGCGTCTGCGATTATGAAAGAGGTGCATCTGCGCGGGTACAGCCCCGAAGATTTTATTTTGTTTGTTGGCGGGGGGGCCGGCGCGACGCATGCGGAAGGGTATAAGGCCGACATCAAGAAGGCTGTGACGTTTCCTTTTTCGCCGGTGTTCTGCGCGTTTGGCTCTTCGACGATGGACATCATGCATGTGTATGAAGCGTCGAAGAAGCTGACGCTGATGTCGCCGGGCACGCAGGAGCTGACGCAGGAATTTACGGTTTTCAACCGCACTGTGGAGGAACTGCTCGAACAGGCGCGCAAGGATTTGGTGGCGGACGGGCTGAATCCGAGCGCGGCATCCTTTGTCTTAGAGCTCGATATGCTTTACGGCGGACAATTTCACGTGAAGCGGGCGCTTTCGCCGCGCCTGGCGCTCCATGCAACCGAGGATGTCGCCGCGATTTGCGAGGCATTCAAAAAAGAGTTCAGCGAGGCGTTCAGCCCGTTTGTGGTGAATCCCGAAGGCGGAGTCTTCGTCGATAGTTTTATTTTGAAAGCCATTGTTCCGGTCCAGCAGATCGATCTGCCTAAGATGCCGCTCGAAGGCCACGATCCATCGGGTGCGCGAAAAGGCGAGCGGCCGGCATATTGGGCGGACGCGAAGGATTTTCGTCCCACGCCCATTTACGCGTACGAAATGCTGAAGCCGGGAAACCGGCTGGAAGGCCCGGCAATTCTCGAAGGCGAATACACCACTGTGGTGGTGCCGCCGGCGATGAACTTTTCGATTGATGAACGAGGCCTCGGCATTCTGGAAAGCTGAGCCGCGGCAGTTTGGAAAGACTGGAAGGAGATCTATGCCGATTCCGAGTACGGCTGAAAAGCTCGCATGGCTGAAGCCGACGCCCGCTACCGCCTTTGAGAAAGAATGCGCCGCGAAGGTGCAGGCCGGCGACTATGAAATTGGCGTGCAGATCACCAACGACATTCTCGACGAGGCGATGGAAGTATTCGTCCGGTCGTCGCGAAGCTATTTCGGAGTTTCGGGCGATTCGATGGTGGCCATATTTACGGCGAATGGTGACCTGGTGAACGCCTCGTGCGGAACTTATCTGCACGCGATTATTCAGCCGATCGTGATCAAATTTATTCAGAAGTATTACGCGGAAAACCCCGGAGTGCGCGAAGGAGACATCTGGTACACAAATGACGCGCTTTACGGGGGCATTCACAACCCCGACCAGGTGGCGTTGATGCCGATTTTTCACAAAGGCAGGCTCTTGGCCTGGGCGTCGGCTGCTTTGCATACCACTGAGACCGGAGCCATTGAGCCGGGCGGGATGCCCGTAAGCGCGAAATCGCGATTCGATGAGGGCCTGAACATGCCGCCGATTAAAATCGGCGAGAATTTCGAGCTGCGTAATGATTTTCTCGAGTTCTACACCGTTTACGGACTGCGCGCGCCCGCGATGTTTATTTCCGATCTTCGCGCGCGCTGTACGACTGCTGACCGAGTGCGAGTGCGACTGCTCGAACTTGCCGAGAAGCGCGGCGGCGAATTCGTGGTCGGGCTGCTGCGTAAAATGTCGGACACGGCCGAAGCCGGCGCGCGGCAGAAGATCAAGGCGCTGCCGGACGGGAAGTTCCGGACGGTGGTTTTCAATGATGCGATCGGTTGGACGCCGGCGCTGGTTCGCGCCTGCTATCTGACACTGATCAAAAAGGGCGAAACGCTAACGTTCGATTTCGAGGGAACGTCGCCCGAAAATCCGTCATCGTATAACGTGCATCCGCAAGCCGTGGTGGGCCACATCGCGAACTTTATGTACGAGTATGTGTTCCACGATTTGCCGATTTGCAGCTCCACGTTTGCGCCGATCGATTTCACCTTCCCGGAAGGCATTATTTTGAATCCGGGACGCATGGCAGCGACGAGCTGTTGCGTGTATATCGGCATGCAGTGCCGCTGCGCGACGCACAATAGTTTTGCGAAGATGACTTTCTCAAGCGCCGGACTCTGGCGGCAGGTAGCCGCGTCTCCTGGCAGCCAGCACACGGCGCAGATTTGTGCGGGACATTCGCAATGGAACCTCGCGGTGTCGGATGTGCTTTCGTTTTCGCTCAACACGCAGGGGCAGGGCGGTCGCGCCGCGAACGATGGAATGGACGCGTACGGGTTCGCATGGTGCGCATTCGGACGTGCGCCGGATTCCGAGCAGGTGGAAAGCGAATTGCCCGTTACGGTTACCCTTTCACAACACTGGAAGGATTCGTCGGGACATGGACGGCATCGCGGCGGATCGGGCGGCGTGCAGCAATGGATGATCCACAAGGTGCCGAATCTTGTGTCGCTGTGCATGGGCAATGGGAGCAAAGTACCGTTGGGGCAGCCGCTTTTTGGAGGCTATGCGTCCGCGCCGATTCCCGGCATCAGCGTTCGCAAGGCCGATCTGCTGAAGCAAATGCAGGAGGGCAACGCGAAGCTTTCGATGGATAGCCGCGACATCCTCGAGAACAAAACGGTGCATGGCGACTGGACGTTTGAATTAATTGCGCGCACGCCGAAGCTTTACGACGAGGGGGATCTGCTGTTCGGCTTCAGCGGGGGCGGCCCCGGCTATGGCGATCCGCTCGAACGCGATCCGGCGGAGGTGATGGAAGATCTGAAGAAGAAAATCGTTTCCGATTGGACGGCTCGCAACATTTATCACATCGCGTACGATGCAGCGCGCAACAAGCTAGACACGGAGAAAACGAAGCAGCAACGAGACACTGAGCGCAAGAGCCGACTGGCGCGCGGCAAGAGCTTCGACGAATTTCAGAAGGAGTGGAGCAAGCTGAGCCCGCCGCAGGATATTTTGCAGTTTTACGGGCGCTGGCCTGATGCCAAATCGCTCGGGCCGATTTTCAGGCAGTAGCCGGCCCCCGAAATCGAGAGTGTTTGCGGGCCTTTTTGGGCACTTAAGAACGGTGGGTCCACAGGTGAACAAACAACTCACCCCGCGAGAAATGATGAAGGGCCTGCTGCAGGGAAATCGGCAGGCGCGGCCGCTGATTGTTCCGATTGTATTTTCTCTCGGCGCGAAAATTGAAAACCTTTCGTTTCGAGCGTATCTCGACAATCCGACGAAAATCTCCAATGCCCTTTGGCAGATTCGCACGCAATTGAGAACGGATGGCGTGGCGTGCTATTTCGATCCGCTTCTCGAAGCAGAAGCGCTTGGCGGCACGCAACAGTGGGACGAAACGAATCAGACGCGCAGTATTCGGTGGCCCGAGTCTGCGCAGAAGGGAGAATTGACCGCACGCTTGCGATCTCCCGAAGAGGCTGCGAATAGTTCGCGTGTGAGAGCTGCCGTGGAGGTGATTCGCCGCCTAAAATCTCTGCTGCGCGACGAACCGTTGCTTATGGCGGGGGTGTCCGGGCCATTCACGCTTGCTGCGCGGCTGTGTGGAATCGAACCAGGAGAAATGCATCAGGGGCACGGACCATCTGAATCCGCGCTGGAAGTGGCTGCAGCGGCGATCACCAAAATAGCTTCTGCTTTCGTAGAGGCGGGAGCGAACTTGATTTTCATTCGGGAGGAAAGCCTTCCGCCTCTTTCTTCCAACAAATGCCAGAACTGGGTGTCGCTGCTGGCGCCGCTCTTCAACATCGTCCGCTTTTACGAAGCGATGCCCGTGCTTCAAATTGGAGTGGAATCGGCAACGGCGGAAAACGTCGCGATGATCTTCCAGCAAGAATGGGATGCGATTCTCTGTTCAGCGTCTGAAGACTTTCTGGCTCGCGCGCAAGGTCGCGATGTGAATTTCATGTTCGGTGTCTCCGCACCGCTTGAAGTTTTGGAAGCGAGCAATTCGGGCGGAGCGCAATCCCTAGAGCTTTCGGGCACGAAGCCGGTGTTGCTGACGACTGACGAAGACGTTCCGGTGGGAACGGATTTGAAACGCCTAGTGAGTGTTTTCGATTCGATTGCCCGTCGTGGTTAGTGCCGGCGCTCGCACGTTTGCAGCCTGCGTGGCGCATATTAGAATTGGAGTGATGAAACTTCTGCGATGCCAATGCCAATCGTGAGTGATACCCGGCCGGCGACGGGTGCTTTGGAAAAAGCGAGCAGCGGTGTGAGGCATGTGCGGCTTCGCGCTTCGGGCGCATCCCTCGAACGGTTGCCGGATGGCTCACTGCTGGTCCGACCCGATGAGCCTCTTGGCGAGTATCCGAAGGTTCTCACCGATCGCCTTGCGCAGTGGGCGGAAATGGCACCCGAGCGAATTTGCGCGGCGAAACGCGACAAGGACGGCGGCTGGCGGACGCTTACGTATTCGCAGGTTCTTGCGGCGGTGCGGAGTATCGCGCAAGCGCTGCTCGATCGCGGGCTCAGCGTCGAGCGGCCCGTTGCAATACTTTCTGAAAATGACCTCGAGCATTTGCTGCTGATGCTCGCCGGGCAGCACGCGGGGATTCCTACCGCGCATATTTCTCCAGTGTACTCGCTGGTGTCGAGGGATCTTGCGCAGCTGCAGCATTGTTTCGGACTGCTCACACCTGGAATGGTGTTCGTGTCGAACGGAGAACAATACTGGCGCGCGACAGAAGTTGCGTTGAGCGATGAAGTCGAGCTTGTCGTTGCCTCGTCACCACCGGAATCTCGCAAAGCGACACGATTCGCGGAGCTTCGTGCAACGAATCCGACGAATGCGCTCGCGGCGGCGCATGAGCGAATCGATCCGGACAGTCCCGCGAAATTTCTCTTCACGTCGGGCTCGACGGGCATGCCGAAGGCGGTGATCAACACGCATCGCATGATTTGCTGCAATCAGCAGATGATCGCGCAAGTGTTCGGATTTCTGCAGGACGAGCCGCCGGTGCTGGTGGACTGGCTGCCGTGGAATCACACCTTTGGCGGAAATCACAATATCGGCATCGCGCTTTACAATGGCGGCAGTTTTTACATTGACGAAGGCAAGCCCGGGCCGGGATTTATTTCTGAGACGATCCGCAATTTGCGCGAGATTGCTCCGACGGTATATTTCAACGTGCCGAAGGGCTATGAGGATTTGCTGCCGGCGCTGCGCGCGGATCGCGGACTTCGCGAGAATTTTTTCAGCCGGCTGAAGCTGCTGTTCTATGCGGGCGCCGGACTTTCGCAGCCGGTGTGGGACGCGTACCGCGAGCTGGCGCGGGAAACTTGCGGCGAGCGCGTGGTGATGGTGACGGGGCTGGGTTCGACGGAGACGGCGCCGATGGCGATTCAGACGACGTGGGAAACGGATCGGGCGGGAGTGATCGGGATTCCGATTCCTGGCGTGGAGGCGAAATTAGTGCCGCAAGACGGTAAATTGGAAGCGCGCGTTCGTGGGCCGAATATCACGCCGGGTTACTGGCGGCAGCCGGAGCTTACGCGGAAGGCTTTCGACGAAGAGGGATTTTATAAATTTGGCGATGCGGTGCGGTTCGTTGATGCCGCGGATGTGAATAAGGGGTTTGTTTTCGATGGGCGTTTCTCGGAGGATTTCAAGCTGGCGACTGGCACCTGGGTAAGCGTGGGACCGCTGCGGGCCCGGATTTTGAGTTTTTTTGCGCCGTTTGTGCGTGATGTGGTGATCACCGGGCACGATCGAGATGATGTGGGGATGATGATTTTCGTGGATGTTGAGGCTTGTGGTGCGTTGTGTCCTGCCGGCTCGATGCGGGCGGGCGCGGTCTCGGGCTCGGGCTTGACTGCTTCGGATATTTTGCGGCATGAAGCGGTGCGCGAGCGCTTTCGCGAATTATTGGCGGCGTTTGCGGCGGAGGCGACGGGCAGTTCGAATCGGGTGAGCCGTGCGATACTTCTGGAGGAGCCGCCTTCGCTGGACGCGCGCGAGATTACCGACAAGGGCTCGTTGAATCAGCGCGCGGTGCTTGAACATCGCGCAGAGCTTGTCGAGGAACTATATGGGTCGCGGCATTTCGATTTAATTTTTCGGGTCGAGGGAAAAAATGACGGGAAGAGATAAGGGCGGGCTTTTCATCGCGTATGACGACGTGTGGCTGCTCGACGGGGTGCGAACGCCGTTTGTAGATTACAACGGCACGCTGGGACTCGTGTCGCCGACCGACCTTGGCATCAAGGCTGCGCGGGCGGTTTTTGAACGCGCGAAAGTTTCGCCCGGCGACGTGGGCTCCGTGATCGCCGGATGCGTGGCGCAGGCTAGTTTCGATGCTTACTTGCTGCCGCGGCATATTGGGCTCTATTCGGGCGTGCCGATTGATCGGCCTGCGATTCTGGTGCAGCGCGTTTGCGGAACTGGAATGGAGGCGATTGGACAGGCTGCTGATGCGATCACTTTGAAGAAGATTGATCTGGGGCTTTGCGTTGGGACTGAATCGATGAGCCGAAATCCGATTGCGGCGTATACGCATCGCGGCGGATTCAAGATGGGACAGGTGGAGTTCAAGGATTTTCTGTGGGAGGCGCTGCTCGATCCGGCGGCGGATGTGACGATGGGCGACACAGCGGAGAGAACTGCGCGCGAATATAAAATTACGCGGGAGGAAGTGGATCGTTTCGCGGAACTGAGCTTTTCGCGCGCTGTGGCGGCGCAGAAGGCTTGCTTCTTGTCGGGCGAGATTGTGCCGATTGTGAGCGAAGAGTTTCGGCTCGAAGGGTATAAGTCGCGCGGAATCCAATTACCCAAGGGTGTCGACAAACTTGCGGCGGATACGCATATTCGTCCGTCTACCTACGAGGCGCTGGCAAAAATTCGTCCGGCTTTTGGTGGGGTGCAGACGGGGGGGAACAGTTCGGCGATTGTCGATGGCGCGGCTGCAGCGCTGATCGCGTCGGGCGACTACGCCAAGTCTCGAACTGGCAAGCCGCTTGCGCGTGTCGCGGCTGTGGCGACCGTGGGCGTTCCGCCGGAAATTATGAGCATTGGTCCGGCGCCAGCGATTCGAAAACTTCTCGACGGAGTTGGTCTTGCACTCGACGCCGTCGATCGTTTCGAAATCAACGAGGCTTTTGCCGCACAGGTGATGGGCGTCGAACGCGAGCTAAAGCTCGATCGCAGCAAGCTCAACGTAAATGGAGGAGCGATTGCGATTGGTCATCCGCTGGCTGCGACGGGTGTACGGCTTGCCGTAACGCTGGCGCGCGAGTTGCAGCGTTCGCAGAAGAAATATGGAGTTGCGTCGGCGTGCATTGGAGGCGGCCAAGGCATCGCGGTGCTTCTGGAGAATCCTAATTAAAAAAACGATGCGCGACGAAACTCGCCGTTGAAATCAGGGGCCGAGATAAATTTCAAAAGGCGCCCAATAAAACGGCTTCTGATACACCGTGCCGGAATGCAGGAGTTTCAGCTTGGCGTGATGCAGAGCGACGTCCGGGGTTGAACCTTTCTGAATTTCAGCGTAGAGATCATCCATCAATTCCGGTGTGGAATTGTCGTTCACTTCCCACAACGCAGCAATCACGCCATGCGCACCCGCGCGCAAAAATGCCCATGTGAGTCCGACGAGTCCTTCGCCCGAATAAGTGCGTTCACCGGCGCCATGACATGCGGAGATGGTAACTAGATTCGCGTGCAGCGGTTGCGTGACGATATCGCGCGCATACAGTTTGTAGGAGTCACCCTGCCTCGAGAGAATCACAGCCGAATCGAGCGGGCTCGCGCGGCTGGCAGTACCGTGCGCCACGAAATGAATAAAGGAATATTGCGCCGGCTTACTTTCGAGATAAGCGGACGCTGTGGCCTGCTGTCGCGAAAGCACGGTGCGATCCGGCGCCGCGAAGTATCGTTCAACGTCCGTCATCTCGGCGCCCGCTTGCGGCAAATCCGGAAACTCCGCGCTCGGCGAGATCGGGTTGCCCACAAGCAGTAGTTTCTTTGCTCTGGCCGCCGGTTGGTTCGCAGACGCCGCCAGCAGAACGAGCGAATTCGCGTATGCGACAACTGCGTCCTCGACCCAGTAGTGGAGGTGCGGTTTCGGATTGAGGAGTGTTTCGAAATTCAAGCCGTACAATCCCGCATCCGGCAAGATAAGAACGCGTGAGCCGGGCGCTATCAGCTTCTGTGCCGGAGCGACCAATTTGTCATACAACTCGATCCCTTGCGCGTTCGACGTTTCGATCACGTCTCGAGGACCGAGGAGCGCGCCCCGGTAGGATTTAATAAGCGGTTCGATTTCAGATGAGGGCGGCAACGCAAAAAGCAGAACTCCAGAATGACTGACAACCCATACATACGACTGTTTTTCGCCAAGCCAGTAGAACATTAGAGTGGCTCGCAATCGCCCTGCGATCAACCTTGGCTGAAAATTTGGAATGGGAAACGAAATCTTCGAGCCGAGTCCAAGCCCTTCGGCAAGCGTCTGCGCGCGGCTCACCTCAGCCACCTGCAGTGCTTCTTCCGCCCGACCCTGCGCAATCAGAAGTTCGATGTAGTCGTTGTAGAACGCAATTGCGTTTGACAAGAAGGCCAGTCTCAACTCCTCGTTCTTAACTTCCGATCGCGCACTGGCAATCGTGCCAATCGCGCGTCGAAATTCTCTATCCGCCGCCGTACGTTTGCCCTCCGAGGCGTAGACACCGGCGAGCCTCGACTGGGCTTCCCAGCGTAGAGACGCCGGGGCGTCGGCATCGCCAATCACGGATTGAAATATTTTCCCGGCATCTCCGTAATTCTTCTTCAGCGTCTGAATGCGGCCCGAAACGATGGACGATACGACGGCATCTGAATGCGCGCGAACAAGGGGTGCCACGCTCTCGTTGTAGCTTTGTGCCGAATCAACCTGCCCTCGCGCCAGCGAAACGAGCGCCAAGTTTTCAAAGCATTCGGATTTTGCACCATTGTCGCCAAGCCTCTGAGCGATGCTAAGAGCGGACTGATAAGAACGTTCCGCTGAATCATAGTTGCCTAGCGCGAGATAAACGCTACCGATGTTGATTTTCCAGTCCACTTGCGCGCTCAGCGAACCAGTTTCTCCGGACTCTTTGTCAGCGCGTTGGAACAGTGCAAGAGCGTTGTCATAGTCTCCAAGCTTGACGTAGCCCCAACCCATATTTCCCAAAATCACGGCGGTCGCACCGCGAGCCCCATTTGCCTGCGATGTCAACAGCGCCTGTCTGTTCCATTCAATTGACTCGTCATAGTGCTCCTGGTTCGTAGCGATGAGTCCCAGATTGCTTAAACACGCGGCTTCGAGATAGGAGTCATGGAGATCGCGAGCGCTTTTCAGGGCCCTCAAATATTCTCTTTGCGCTTCGGTCAAATCGTCGCGCAGGAGAGCGAGCGTTCCTTTTCTTAGTGCTACTTCGCCCAGCAACTTGGGCTGGTTCGTCTCAGCCAGATTTTCAGCCTCTGCCAGATATTTCTCGGACTCGGAGTAACGACCCACGTGAGCCAGCGCTATCCCCTGCGCCATTTTTTGCCAGACAGCGACCTCGGACGTCTCGAGTTGTTTGGGAATGGGAGCTGCAAGAAGTGCCAGCGCCTGGTCGTCCAAGCCCTGACGAGCGAGGGTTTCGCCTTTCAGGATGCGAAACCGGGAATCCCAATCGCCGCTCGGAGCGAAAGTTCCGGGCCGGATGGTATCTATGGCAGCGCGTGCGCCGGCGAGATCGCCGCGCTTAAGCTTTGACCATGCAGTGTCGTAAGTGGCTTTTGGATCCACCGCGGCTCTTCGGTGACAACCACCCGCCACGAAGAATACCGCGATCGTGAAAATGAAGACTATGGAAACGGATGGCCATTCCCGCCCGCTTGGGCGGTCATCATCGTGGCCACGACCGGGCAGCCGAGTTCGAACCGGAGCATCGTGACGGTCCGCTTGCGATACTGCGCGAGGACTTCGCCGATATAAATCCTGCCAAACTCCGGAACCTCGAAGGCGTGCCCTGCCGTCTTCACTCCGGCGCAATTGATCTTCATGTCCTTCACGAGCGAGCACAGAAGAACTCCTCGCGGATCGACTGGGACTTTTGGCGGCGTCGTAACAAAGGGGTCAGATGCCATTTTGCGGAATCCCTCGTTGCCGTCAAAGTGTTTTTTCAGCGCTTCGAAGGTATTGAGGCGAAGGAACAAATCGTCTTCGAACTCGAGATGAACGGAGCATCCACCAATTTTCAAGTTTTCGATCTTGCTCCCCAGAAGAGTGATTTGAGGCTCTTCCTGGTTCAGCTTTGGGTCCAGGCTGTGGTGCGAGGCGAACCGCGCTACCACGCGGTCCGCAGTGACAATATCCAGAATATTCAGATTTTCGACGGCCGCCGTGACGAGCGTGGTGTATGTGTATGCGCCGCTCTTGCTACCGGCCACGTACGTATAGCCGGCCGTAAACGAGACATAGTCCTGGAAGCGGAATTTTTCGACGCGGGCGTGTCCTATACCACCAGTCGTCGGAAGAGACATTCCGGCCTGCACTTCGATTTGATGATCCAACGGGCGCGTAATGTGGCCGCTCAGAGCATGGCCCTGGCCGTTGTAAATATAGGTTCTTTGAACGGTTTCGTTCAGCATTGGCGCTGCCTCCTGCGTCAGTAAAATATAGGGTTACTTGGTGTAATCGAGAGAGAACGGGTAATTGGCGATGCCTATCTTATCCGCATCGGGCCTTCCTTGCGAGTCCAATCCTCGCACGACAAGAACATGCTTTCCCGATGCCAGGCGTCCGGCAGGAATCAAGAGTTGAACTGTTCGTTTCGCCTCGTCCCCGGAGACGTTCAACGACAATTCGGGCGTTCCAGAGTCAGTTTGAAATTCGCAAACATAAGATGCGTAGCCGGCGTTTGGCGGGATGTCCACAAAAAAGCTGAAAGGCTTGCCGGCCGGAACCGTAATCGCGAGCGGAGCGCCGCCACGCGAATTCTCGGCGATAAGCGAATACGAAGGCAGAGTCTGCGGGGTGTCCGATTGCGATAGAGCGCTCTTCAAATGCGGAATCGTTACGGCGTTCTGGTATCCGGCGACAAGCAGCAATAGCGCGAGGGCCGGAACCGCAAATGCCGGCCGCAGCAGCGTCACCCACCAGCCGCCAGAACGAGCGGACTGATGCTTGGCTCCTAACTCAGTGACAGAGGGTGGGATCAACACGTCCCGCGCGTTATCTATGAAGACTGCGCCCGTTCGAACGTCTTGCGCGCATTCCGCACAGCCGAAATAGTGGTCTTCATACTGATCGCGAAGTTCGACGCTTAACTCGCCCAGGAGGTATTTCTCAGCCGCTTTAAGCCGAATGGCTTCGTCGTGGTTCATTATTTGCATACTCCCTATAGTGTCGGGGGAGGGTAAATCGTTTCACACGTGTTTCGATTGTCCGGCTCCGGCACCGGCTCGCTTGCCTTGCTCCGCTTGCTCGTAAAGCGCTCGAAAACTCTGCTTCGCGCGGTGCAAAAGTACCCGCAAATAGTCGCGATCAACTCCGAAGTCGGTGCAGATCTCGTCTTTATTCTTCTCCTCGAAGAATAGAGCTCGCAGCAGGCGCCGATCCTTCTCGGAAAGCATTGAAAGTGCATGCCTTACCTGCTCGCTAGTCTGTTTCGCCACGAGCATGCCGTCTAGGTCGATGCTGGTGTCCGGCGGATCCAGCGGTTTCTCATCTTGCTGGATGGAACGCGCAGAACTGCGATAATGTTCCTGTAAGACATTGTTGCATATAGAGTTAACGAAAGACCCAAGGCCCTCTGCGCTCCTCACCCCGCCCGTCCGCACAGCCTTCAAAACGCGTACAAACGTCTCCTGCCGAATGTCATCTACGGATTGGGTAGAGCGAAGGCGGGAGCGCAGCTTTATTAGCAGCAATTGGCCAAAATAGTCGACAAAATGTTGCTCGGTCGGGAAGTCCCCGCCTCGAAGCCGTTGAAGATAGGACTCGTCGAACGAGAAGAATTCCACATACCCCTCAAGTGGTCAGGGAGTATAACCCCCTAAAAAATCAAGCGCAACGACGTGCCTGCTTTACCAGGACTACGGAAGAATTCGCAGTACTACCACTTATTTCGCACAGCGTATAAATCGTGTCCCAAAGTGAAACGATTTCCGTCCTGGCTTCACTACTCTGCAGCGATGGTGACGCGCTAAAAAATGCAGCCTCAAACTCTCATTTTGCAGAACGGTATTTCTAAAGCTCCTCATGCCCCCGGCGCATCCCGAGGCGTCCCTACCCCGAACGAACCGGGATGCGCTTCCCCCCATCGCGACAAAGACGAACTGAGGAGTGAGACGAAAATGAGGCATCCGCTCGAAACCGCATTCGTGCAGATCGAAAACGTGGCCGGCAATTCCAATCCATGGGAAGCGAGGACCGCATTGGCGCCAAACAGCGCTTTGGGAACTCAAACGCTGCATGCACGGTCAGTGGAATTGGTGGCTCAGCCCGGTAAAATTTGCGAATTGGGAAGTCGTGTCCGGGGCGCGTTGATGGAATACCTGAAAAAGCAACGAGGATTCGCGGGCGTGATCGTTTTGAGTTCCGTGAAAGAACCTCGGCTCATTCTGGTGATGAGTTTCTGGAAGGCGGAGAAAGATGCTGCGAATCGATGGGAGTCCTCGGCGGCTGTCTTGAAGATGGTCACGCCGCTGATCGACGTGTGCACGAGAGTTCATACCTATCAGGCGGCGATGCCGGCCTTCCCGGATACCCCTTTACCAATTGCGGCGACGCCGGTTTGTTAATCGGATCAGAAATGCCAATCGCAACGCACAGCCAAATCAACCTCTCAGCATCATCAAATACCACGGGGATAATGAGGGCCATGAAGGAAGATTCCGGCGAAAAAATCAAGGCAACTGAAGGAACCGAACCATCCGCCAGCAAGTGGATCCGCTGCGACACGCCGCACTGCGGGAATGCGGCTGTGGGTCTGCTCGCGCTGCGATTTTATTGCGTTGGTCATTTCATATCGCACTGTTACGAATATCTTGAACGCTGCAATTGCAATCCGCTTCATGACACGGATGTTGTCACTTCGTTTTCCGTTGATCGTTTCCTGCAGCAGTGCGTAGCGCAGGCGGGAGAACTGGTGCGGCCGATTCGCGGGTTTGACAATCTTGACCGCGCGCGGCTCTTCGATATCTTTCTGTGGGCTTCGGATGTCATTGCGAAGCGAAGCGTCTTCAAAGAGGAGAGCGCCTCAAGCGCGGGCGTACGTTCTTATTCCGCCGAGCGATCCAAGAAGATGGGCGCGGATTAAACGGCCGACTTTCACTTTGCGAGGCCGCGCGAGCGGACGGCGCTCGATTCCATTACAGTTTCTTGACCTGTTGAATCGCCCTTTCAAGCGACTGCCGGCTTCGAAAAAAATCGCTCCACGGATCAGCCTTTCTCGCGCGCTCCGCAAAGTTGCCGATATTAAACTTTGACGGAATCAACGAGGGCTTTACCTCTGTCCAAGCGAGTGGAGTCGATACAGGAGCTTTGGGCTTGCGGCGCACCGAATAAGGTGTCACCACAGTTTGCCCGAATCCATTTCGAAATGGATCGAGATAGACTCGTCCTTTCCTCCCGGCGATCGAATGCTCTGTGGTAAGTTCTTTGGGATGGGCAGCGGCCAGCCTCGCGACGAATTCTTGTGCAAAAGAGCGCACGGCGTCGACATCCGGACCGAGGCGAAGCGGCACGAAGACGTGGATGCCGCGGCTGCCTGAAGTCTTTGCAAAGGATTCGAGCTTTAGGGTATCGAGGCCTTCTTTCACATAGAGTGCTGCGCGCGCGGCATCGGAAAATTCTCCCGAATCAGGATCGATATCGAAGCAAACCCAGTCTGGCTGGCGCGGCGACGCGGCGCGGCCGCCCATCGCATGGATGGCGATGCAGCCGAGATTTACAAGCGCGAGTTGTGTCTCGAGAGTTCCACCCACCACGTAATTCGTGAAGGGGCGCTTGCTCTCCTCGTTCTTGATTCGCTTCGTGGGAGTACTTGCCGGCATGCCCTTCGGCATTTCCTTCTGATAGAAGCACTGGCCCGCCATTCCGTCCGGGCATCGCTCGAGCGTGAGCAAGCGGTCTTTCACGTACGGCTCGAGCTTCGAAAATATCGATACATAGAATTCAGCCAGATCGCCTTTCGTGTAGCCGTCTTCAGGCCAGAACACTTTGTCGGGATGGGAAATATTCACCGGGAGATCTCTTGTGGCGGTGGTGGCGGCTTTCGCCCGCTTTATTGCTGTTGTTTTCATTTTTGCGGCTCCGGGAGCAGGACTTCCGTGGGCTTTTTGTCATCGCGCAAGCCCAGAAACACCGGCTGGCGCAATTTCATGTCAGCCGTCCATTCTTGAAATGAGATTTGCGCGACGAGTTTTGGCTGGATGTAGGTGACGTCGCGCTCGCGCGGTGGATCGACGAAAGGTGGCCGGGCAATCTCCAAAGGCTTCAACTTTTTTGCCAAGGAAGCGAGCAAATCCTCGTCGAAGCCTGTACCCACCTTGCCCACATAGTGCAATTTTCCGCCCTGATAGGCGCCCAGCAGCAAAGCGCCAAAATGTTTGCGAGCGCCGGCGGGCTTCGTAAAGCCACCGATTACGAACTCATCTTCCTGGTGAACTTTTACTTTTAGCCAATTTGTCGAGCGGCCTTCGTAGTAGAGCGATGACGCATCCTTGGCAACTAACCCTTCGAAATCGCGTTTCTTGGCTTCACGGTAGGCTTCGAGACCGTTTGTTGCGAGACGGCGCGACGGAATTAAAACTCCCGGTCGGCCCAGCGATTTCTCCATTGCAGCTCGTCGCTCTGAAAGCGGCTGCCGCCGCAGATCTTTTCCTTGTTGGTACAAGCAATCGAAGACGGCGTAGACGGCTTCGCCCTTCCCTTGCTGTAGCAGTTGAAAACGCGAAACTTTCTTGCGATCGAATATCACCACCTCGCCGTCCAATAGCAATGTCGCAGGTTTCAATCTGCGGATAGCATCTACTACCTCAGGGAAGCCTTTCGTTCGATCGATGTCGTTTCGCGTGAGCAGCTTCACGTCCTTCCCTTCTTTATAGGCGAGGATTCGAATGCCGTCATATTTTTCCTCGTAAACCCACCCACGCCTATCGAATGGCTCGCTCACCAGCGTCGCTAGCATGGGTTTGACGCGAAACGGGATTCGATCGCTCATGCAGGCTAGCGGCTCCTCGAGGGATTTTTAGATCGATAGAAAACAGATCAAGATATTCGAACCTACGCCCGCCGCTTGGGAGCTGCTGGAAGCGCAGGCTTCGCGCGTTTGGAAGCTGTCTTTGTCGTAGGAGCCGGGTCGCCGGTGGCAGCGACTTCCACGTTGCCGCCATTGTCGCGCGCAATTCCCGCGAGGAAACGTCTGCTGACCGCCGACCTCGGCTGTGTTTCAGTGATGTCTTCCGTCGAGGCATACTGATCGCGGTGTTTGATCATCAGCCATGAAGGTTTGCTGCCGCTGCCGAAACCGCGCGTTCGAACCAGAACCCACGATCCTTTCAACTTTTTCCCGTGGAGCGTGAATTTCAGATCGCCTTTTTCAAGCGCCGCTTGCGGATCAGGTTGCTCCGGTTCCCAGGTTCCCTTGTCCCAGACCATCACGGTTCCGCCGCCGTATTCTCCCGCGGGTATCACACCTTCAAAATTTGCATATTCGATCGGATGATCCTCCACCTGCATCGCCAGCCGTTTCACGGAAGGATCGAGCGAAGGACCTTTCGGAACAGCCCACGAGAGCAGCGTCCCATTCCACTCCAATCGGAAGTCGTAATGCAGTTGCGTAGCGCGATGCTTCTGCACGACGAAAATTCGCGAAGGGCTCTTGTGATCTTTTCCGTCTTTTCCGCCAGCCGGCTCCGGAGTCACTCCGAACCGCCGCTTCTTGCGATATTCTTTCAGGCTCATCGGTTAACAAACCTCGCAAACGACACTTAACAATTCTTCGCACTACCGGAATTAAGTCAATCACATTCTGCCCGCTACACGGGGATATTCAGGGCCAGTACAGCGAAGGCCTTGCCCGTATTTGGGGCAGCGCACACCATAGCGGCCATTGATAACGTCGGCCTTGCTTTGAAACCGCAGGTCATACTTAGCCGTCTCTTTGATAGGAAAGAATTTCGCGCGACTTATAGGCTTTTCTCTCCAACAAAATGAGCAGCGCACGTTCGTGGTTTCGGTTTATTCTGGCAGTTAGAAACCGATGATGATCCATAAGACCATCGAGCTCGCCAAACCGGCCCATGAAGTTTTCCACTGGCTGCACCACCTCGGCGGTCCCGGTCTGATCGTCCTGGGCCTGATTGACAACTCCGTGGTTCCAGTGCCCGGCAGCATGGACGCGCTGACCATCATCCTCTCGGCGAACCAGCGCAAGTTGTGGCCTTACTACGCGCTCATGGCCACGATCGGCTCTGTCATCGGCGGCTATGTCACCTACCGCATCGCATTTCGCCAGGGCAAGGGCGCGATGGAACGCAAATTTTCCCGCAAGCGAATGGACAAGGTAACGAAGACGTTCGAAAAGTGGGGCTTTGGTGCAGTTCTGATTCCAGCGATGCTTCCGCCGCCGGCGCCCATGGTTCCATTTCTTATCGCGGCGGGCGCCATGCAATACTCCCGCAATAAATTCCTGGCTGCGCTTGCGGTCGGCCGGGGAATTCGATTTACGATCCTCGCATGCTTAAGCGCTTTTTACGGCCGGTTAATTCTTACCATCATCACCAATCATGCAAAACCAATTTTGATAACGTTTATCGTTGTGGCGGCGTCCCTGGGTCTTTATATTCTCTATCACTACAGGAAGAGCCTGCATTTTAAGAAAAGCAAAGCGCGCCACGCGGCGTAGCTTTCGTTGCGACTCTTACAGCCCCTTCCAAGCTACAAATGCCGCTCCCATCAACGGGCATTTTTCGTTCAACACGATCACAACGGGGATCTGCTCCAAATAGGTCCCCATCTTTTCCTTATCTTTCACGGCCGCCGCAAACCGCCCATTCGTCATCTTCGGCAATATCTTCACCGCAATCCCGCCCGCAACGAAGATCCCGCCGCGAGCCATCGCTCGCACCGCCAAATTCCCCGCTTCCGATCCGTAGATATCCACCCACAAGTCCAGCGTGGCCGCACACACCGGACATTCCCCCGAAAGCCCGCGCTCCGTAATTGCAGGCGCCGGATCAATTCCGGGCTGATCAAAATCATGCCGCACCGACGGGTCCAGAAATTCGTGCACACGCTTGAATCCTCCGCCCGACAAAATGATTTCGGCGCTGACGAACTCTTCGCTCTGCTTCAAGAATTCCCACAGCTTGGCCTGCTGATTTGTGTGTGGCGCGAAATCTGCGTGACCGCTTTCCGTGGCCATCGGCACGTGTTGCGCGCCATCCCAGAAAAGAATCGCTTCGCCCAATCCTGTTCCCGCTGCAATCACCGCGCGGTTCGCGCTGGGCACGAACACGCCCGGGTGAATCACCTCCAGATCCGACGGCTCCATCACCCCGATGCCATACGCGGCAGCTTCCAAATCGTTCAGCAAACGCACGCGGCTTATTCCCAAATGCTGCGCCAGCGCAGCCCCGTCCACAATCCACGGAAAATTCGTCGCATGCACGCGATTCTGCACCACTGGTCCCGCGATCCCAAACGAAGCCGCAGTCACTTTTCCTTTTGTCTCGTTCAAAAAATCCGTGATCACTTCTTCAAGGCCCTTGTATTCATGCGTCGCGTAACGTTTGCCAGCAACCGTCGCGAGCTTCCCCGCTCGAATTTCGAATAGACCCAGATTGGCTTTCGTTCCACCAAGGTCGCCCGCAAGAATCATCGAGGAGATCCTCCGCCGTGAAAAGCGCTTGGAATTGTACGTTCTAGTGCGGTAGTAAGTAGAGGCTACAACGGACGCCAGCGGCGTCTATCAGTCGTAATCAAATCATCGGCAGCTTTCGGCCCTTGGCTTCCCGCCGGATAATTGGGGAAGGGCGGTGGAGTGCCCTTTGTCCATGTGTCGAGAATCGGATCCACCAGCGACCACGCCGCCTCCACGCTATCCGCGCGATCGAACAGCGTCGCATCCCCTCGTATGCAGTCATTAATCAGGGTCGCATACGCATCGCGCGAACCGCCCCCAAACGCCTGCTTGTACCGGAAGTCCATTTCCACCGGGCGTATCTGCATGTGTCCGCCCGGAGCCTTCGCGCCAAACGAAAGCGAAATCCCCTCATCCGGCTGAATGTTCAGCACCAGTGAGTTCGATTCCACGTTTTCGCCCTGAAAAACCATGTGCGGCGCCTTCTTGAATTCAATCGCCACTTCGGTGGTCGGCCGCGCGAGCCGCTTCCCCGTCCGCAAATAGAAAGGCACGCCGCTCCACCGCCAGTTGTCCACAAACAGCTTCAACGCCACAAACGTCTCGGTCGCCGAGTTCGGATTCACGCCCGGCTCCTGCCGGTAACCCGGCACCTGTTTTCCGCCCACGGTTCCCGGCCCATACTGCCCGCGTATCACCGTTTTCCATATCGATTCCGCGGAAAACGGCCGAATCGATTGCAACACTTTGATCTTCTCGTTTCGCACAGCTGTGGCGTCAAACGTTGCCGGCGCTTCCATCGCCACGAGCGACGTCAATTGCAGCACGTGGCTTTGAATCATGTCCCGCAACGCGCCCGTGTTCTCGTAAAATCCTCCGCGCCGCTCGACCCCCAGCGATTCCGCCGCCGTAATCTGAATGTTATCGATGTAGTTGCGGTTCCAGAGCGGCTCGAAAATTCCATTGCCGAACCGGAAGACCAGCATGTTCTGCACGGTCTCTTTACCCAGGTAGTGATCGATCCGATAAACCTGATTTTCGCTGAACACGCTCAACACTTTCGCGTTCAAATCCTCCGCCGACGCCTTGTCGTGCCCAAACGGCTTCTCGATAATCACGCGCGTCCACGATTTATCGCTTTTCGGTTTCGCGAGCCCTGCCTTGCCGATCTGCTCGATGATCTTCAAATAGACGTCCGGTGGCGTCGCCAGATAAAAAAGCCGGTTCCCATGCAAATTCGCTTCGCGATCGATTTCTTCCAATCGCTGAGACAGCCTCTGAAACGCCGCGGGATCGTCATAGTTACCGCTGAAATAGTGCAAGTGCTTCACAAATTCATCGAGTTTGCCTTGCCCGCCCGCGCGGGTCCCGCCGTCGCCTCCAGGTGACTTGGGCAAAAACTCACCCGCCTTCTTACGGAAATCCTCATCGCTCATCTCCGTTCGCGCATATCCCAGCAAGCGAAACCGCGGGGCTAAGCATGCATGTATCGCAAGGTCGTAAAGCGCCGGCAGCAATTTTCGCCGAGCTAAATCGCCAGACGCGCCAAACATCACAATCGCGCAGGGATCATTGGGAACTTCGCAATAATAAGCATCCGTTTGCGGCACATCAGCCGTCACTGTCGCGCGGGTATTCATAAATGGTCTCCCGGAAGCCTCGAATGCGTGGAGAAATGAGTCTATCTTTCTCTCCACATCGTGTCCAGACCGCAAGGACGCAAGCGGCGGTCGCACCCTTATCGGATGTATCCGATCGCCGCAAAGCTTCCCGGTTCGCCGTCAGCTGGAATTCGGCAGGTGAATGCAGTATCTTTGAAGCTGCAACTCTTCGCTACCAGGCTCAGGAGGATTTCGTGGCCGACGATAAATGCGCGGACAACGTTCCCGCGCCAGCTCCGCAGCAATCCGCGGGTCACAACGAACGCATCGTGCATTGCGTCAAATTCGGACGCGACCTCCCCGGCCTCGACCGTATTCCATGGAAGGGCGAAATCGGCAAGCGCGTCTACGAGAATGTCTCCAAAGACGCCTGGAAAATGTGGCTCGAGCACTCAAAAATGGTCATGAACGAGTACCGCCTGAATCCCCTCGATCCCAATTCGCAGAAAATCATGGAAGAGCAAATGGAGCAGTTTTTCTTCGGCGAAGGCGCCAAACTCCCCGAAGGCTACGTCCCGCAAAGAGGAAAGGGTTAAAGCGCAAGTCTTACCGCGGTGGTTCTACCTCGCCAGCCTACCCGTCGCCGGATGTTCCCTGCGCAAAAGGCAAGGCTTCAAAAAGAGGAAGCAGCAACTAGCGGCGCGGCTGCCATTCCGTACCGCCGGCGTCCCGCCGGCTCTTTTGACTCTTCGTTCTCCTTCGGGGTTGTCATCCCGACCGCAGCCGCGCGTTCTTGCCTTCCCACCGCGCAGCGGTGGCGCGCGGCGTAGTGGAGGGATTCTCTTATTCCGCTTCACCCGATTTTGCCTGTCGCCGGATGTTCCACCGGCAACCGAGGCGAAAATCGAAAATTCATCCGCCGATGCGCCTCTCGTAGCGCTTCTTCCACCTCAGCAGCAGAATCCCCCCGCGCAAAAATAAATCCCAAATAACTCGATCCCTCCGGCCAAGCCGCCACGTAATCATGCAACCGCGCGGTAATCTGAATCTCCGTCACCCCAGGCACACTCTCTGCCGCTTCAATCCCCTCAACCCCCTCGAAAATCCCGCTCTGCGGCACGGGAATCATCATCACGCCACTAGCCGCGTTCTCCCGCTCCGCATCACCACCAGGCATTCCCAACGCGTCACGCAGCAGCAACTCTTCCAGCGAAATCCCATCCGCTCCAAATCGCAATGCGCGCGAACACAACCCGCCAATCGGCCGCGGCGCAATCTCCAGCACCCACGGGCCACGTTCGTTCACTCGAAACTCCGCGTGCACGGGCCCCGTTGTTAATCCCAGTGCCCGAATCGCATTCCCCGCGCATTCCTCAATCGCCTTTTGCGCGTCGGCTGACAATCGCGAGGGCGTCACGTAAATCGTCTCCTCGAAATACGGCCCCTCCAGCGGATCAGGCTTGTCGAAAATTGCCAGAACGCGCAACCGTCCGCGTTCGATCAGCCCTTCCACCGCCACCTCTCGCCCTGGAATATACGTCTCGACCAGCAGTTGGTCGCGTAGCGGCTCGCGCAGCACTTGAATCTCAGGAGACTCCATCAGCGACCGAATCCGCCGCACCGCCTCTGGAAATTCATCTTCATTGTTCGCCCGTATCACACCTTGGCTGGCGGAAAGCGAGAGCGGCTTCACCACGCAAGGAAATTTCACTCGCGCGAGCACATCACCCAGGTCGTCCGAAACCGCAAACGAAAAAAAGTCCGGCACACGGACGCCCGCCGCCCGAAGCGTTTCGCGCTGCCGCAATTTGCTCCGGCAAGTTTCCACTGCTGCCGGCGGATTCCCCGCAATCCCCATCACCTCGGCCGCATACGACGCCGTCACCGTAGGCCGGTCGCCCAGCGCGAGCACCGCATCGATCGCTTTCTCGCCCGCCACGCCATCGCCGAAAGCTCTCACGATCTCCTGCGCCGCCTCTTGCGGATTCTCGAAATGCAGCGCTAGCGCATCATCACCCCAAGGGTTTTCAAGTTGATGGCAGCGGTCAGTGCCAAATCGCATTTCGACTCCCAGCTTCTTCGCCGCCTCCGCAAATCCGCGAGTCTGATAACCAAGCTTGCTAGCCAGTATCAGCACGCGTTTCGGGCGTGTTCGGTTGGAGCGTCTTGTGTTATTTGCGTCCATCACACAAACGTATCCGCTTGCCGCGTCTTCTTCCTCGCCTCAACTATGGGAACCAACTGGTCCCCGGTAGGCTCCGCTCAACAATACCAAGGCTCATTCAAGTAAGGCACCGCCGCCCGCGACGCCAGCGCCGGCAAAGCGCTCCGAGTCATGCACCCGCCTGCAACCGCGAACGCCGCATCCTCGATTCGCTCGAAGATTTGCGCGCGTCTGCGCTTCATCTGCTCGCCCGAATGAACGATTCCCTGAATCTGCTCGCACAAGCGATCCACTCGCGGATCCGAATGCTTCCACGGATACACGAGCGCAGCTTCATCAAAGTCGCCCACGCCTCGCCGAATCTCATCGAGCTCCAGCAGCCGCGAACCCGCCGGAATCAACAATCGAATCGCCAGCTGGATTGGTGCAATGCTCTCGACCAGTTCCTCCTCGCGCAACACTTCCAGCAACTCGCAATACCCTTCGAGCGTCGTCCACGGCGTAAACGGCACAAACGTCGGCTGCAGCGCCAAACCAATCTCCCGGCACATTTCGACCACCCGCAAAAAATCCGCCCGCGTGTGATTCTTCTCCAGCCGCTCCAGCACCGCGTCGTCGACGCTTTCCACCGCGCTCGTCACAAACAGGCAACCCGTATCGCGCAGCCTCACGATGCAATCCGAGTGTTTCAACAAGTGTTCCACTTTGATCGTCGCGTCGTACGTAACCCCCGGAAATTCTCGATGCAGCTCCTCGACCAGCGGAATCGCGTGCCCCACGCCGTTGAAAAAATCTGGATCTCCGAAAGTAATGTGTTGCGCACCCGCCGAAATTTGCTGCCGGACGTCCGCCATCACCACTTCGCGATCAACAATCCGAAACACTCCGTTGTAAACCGGCACAATCGGGCAGTGCCGGCACAAATGCTTGCAGCCGCGACTCGCCTCCGTGTATCCCACCGCGCGCGCCTCGCCCGAAGGCATCACCAGCCGCGCATATTTTTCGAGCGCCACCATCCCGGTCCGATCGGGTGTGACGAACTTCTGCCGCGCGACCGAAATCACAGGTTCACCCTGAGGTGCGGATGGCGCGCCGAAGGGTTCACCCTGTCCGTTTTTTGCGCCCGCCCCCAGATTCCCTGCGCCGAGCCTCTCCGCAAGTGAACGCAACCCCTCCTCGAATTCCCCGCCAAGAATCGTCTCCACACCCAACCCGCGCAGATAAGCCTCGTTCACCGGAGCATACAAACCGTAAAAACACAGATGCGCCCCCGGATTCAGCCCGCGCACCGCGGGCAAAGCCGCCACCGCTAACCGCGTCGCCGTATGCATCGGCACATAAAACGCCACCAAATCGACCGCCTTCACCGCATCCTCAGGCAAAGTTTCCCGCGACAAGTCGACGCAGGTAACGCTCGCGCCAACAGCCCGCAGCCAAGCCGCTGGCGACGCCAGCCCAAACGGCTGCCGCCCCAATTCGTACGTCGAAATCAGCACCACTCTCATCTGCGCGAAATTATCCCACGCTTGTAGCCGGGGACGAATCGGAAGAACTACACAGAAGCCAAAATCCGCCACAAGCGCGCCCCATGCCGCAGTATTGGCGCGTGCGTGCTCTTGTTTACACGACGACGGTGGGTGGGTTTTTCAGAGGCGCAGCCCCGCGTCCGACCACGCCTTGCACCATCCTTTCTCCGTCCCTGTTACCTTCCGACTGCGCGTGCGATACAATATCCTGCTATTCACACAGGAGCTTCCAACCCGGCATGAGCCCATCGCACAAAAACTCTTTCGCCACCCGCGCCGCTCTCAAAGTGGGCAGCAAATCCTTTGAAATTTACCGCCTCGACGCGCTCGAGCGCTCCGGCGTCGGCAAGCCCTCGCGGCTCCCCTTCTCGCTGAAAGTTCTCCTCGAAAACTTGCTGCGCCACGAAGACGGCCGCTTCGTTCATGCCGAAGATATTCGCGCCCTCGCCACCTGGGATCCCACCAGCGCCGAAGGCGCCAGCGAAAAAGAAATCTCCTTCATGCCCGCTCGCGTTCTGCTTCAGGATTTCACGGGCGTTCCTGCGGTCGTCGATCTCGCCGCTATGCGCGACGCAATGCGCCAACTCGGCGGCGATCCTAAGAAAATTAATCCGCTGCTCCCGGCCGAACTCGTAATCGATCACTCTGTGCAAGTGGACCAATTCGGTGCGGCCGGCGCATTTCTCTTCAATGCCGACCTCGAAATGAAACGCAACATCGAGCGTTATGTGTTCCTGCGCTGGGGCCAAAAAGGCTTTCAGAATTTTAAAGTCGTCCCGCCGGACACCGGCATCTGCCACCAGGTGAATCTCGAATATCTCGCCCGCGTCGTTTTCAAAAAACAGGAAAACGGCGCCTGGCTCGCTTTCCCCGATTCGCTCGTCGGCACCGATTCGCACACCACAATGGTCAACGGCCTCGGCGTCTTCGGCTGGGGCGTTGGCGGCATCGAAGCGGAAGCAGCAATGCTCGGCCAGCCCCTCTCGATGCTGATTCCAGCAGTCGTCGGTTTCAAACTCCACGGACGTTTGCCTGAAGGCGCGACGGCCACCGATCTGGTCCTCACCGTCACCGAAATTCTGCGCAAGAAAGGCGTCGTCGGAAAATTCGTCGAGTTCTACGGTACCGGCCTCTCGAGCCTCACCCTTCCCGACCGCGCCACGATCGCAAATATGGCGCCCGAATATGGCGCGACGATGGGGTTCTTTCCCGTCGACGCGGAAACGCTCGCATATCTCCGCTTCACCAGCCGCAGCGAAGATCAAGTCTGCCTCGTCGAAGCCTATACGAAAGAACAAGGCCTATTCCGCACCGACCAGACTCCCGATCCCGTTTTCTCGGACCGCCTCGAACTCGACCTCGCAAAAGTGGTCCCCACAATGGCCGGGCCAAAGCGTCCGCAAGACAGCGTTCCGTTGACGCAGGCGAAAACGTCCTTCGAAAAATCTCTCGCGGGCGCCGTGCCAAAGCACGTCCACGTAAAAAACAACGGCGACAATTTCGATCTCGCCGACGGTTCCGTGGTAATCGCAGCCATCACCAGTTGCACCAACACCTCAAATCCATCGCTGATGCTCGGCGCAGGCCTGCTCGCGAAAAAAGCCGTCGAGCGCGGTCTAAGCTCCAAGCCCTGGGTAAAAACCAGTTTCGCTCCCGGCTCGAAAGTCGTCACCGACTATATCGAGAAAGCCGGTCTCTGGCCGTACCTCGAAAAATTGCGCTTCCACCTCGTCGGCTACGGCTGCACCACCTGTATCGGCAACAGCGGCCCGCTCCCCGAGCCGATTGGCAAAGCGATCAAGGACAACAATCTCGTCGCTGTCTCCGTCCTCAGCGGCAATCGCAACTTTGAAGGCCGCATCAACGCTCTCTGCCGCGCCAATTATCTGGCCTCGCCGCCGCTCGTCGTCGCCTACGCGCTCGCCGGCCGCATGGATATCGACATCGTCAACGAGTCGCTCGGCAACGATAAATCCGGCAAGCCCGTCTATCTGCGCGATATCTGGCCCACGCCGCAGGAAGTCGAAACCACGATGCGCGACTCCGTCACCACCGAGATGTTCCGCAAGGAGTACGCCGACGTTTTCACCGGTGACGAACACTGGCGCGCGCTGCCGCTTCCCGAAGGCGATCTCTACGCCTGGGACGAAAAATCCACCTACATCAAGAACCCGCCGTACTTCGAAGGCATGCCCAAGAAGCCCGGACCACTCACCGACCTGCACGGCTTGCGCGCACTCGCAGTCCTCGGCGATAGCGTCACCACCGACCACATTTCTCCCGCCGGCTCGATTCCCCACGATACTCCGGCCGGAAAATACCTGATCGCGCACGGCGTTCAGCCGAAAGATTTCAACTCTTACGGCGCCCGCCGCGGCAATCACGAAGTGATGATGCGCGGCACGTTCGCAAACATTCGCCTGAAGAACATGCTCGCCCCCGGAACCGAAGGCGGGTGGACAATCCATCAGCCCAGCAGCCAAAAAATGAGCATTTACGACGCCGCCATGAAATACCGCGACGAGCAGGTCCCGCTTATCGTAATCGCTGGCAAAGAATACGGCTCGGGTTCGTCCCGCGACTGGGCCGCCAAGGGAACGATTCTCCTCGGCGTCCGCGCCGTGCTCGCCGAAAGCTTCGAGCGCATCCATCGCTCGAACTTGGTCGGCATGGGCGTTCTGCCGCTCGAATTCCTCCCCGGCGAAACTCCCAAAACGCTCGGCCTCACTGGACATGAAATCGTCGAAATCGAAGGCCTTGCCAATAATTTCGAGCCCCGCAAAAAAATGAAAGTTCGGGCCCGCGATGCCTCAGGCAAAGAAAAGCACTTCACCGCCATCGCCCGCATCGACACCCCATTCGAAGTCGCCTACTACCAGCACGGCGGGATCCTGCAATACGTCCTTCGCCAAATGCTCTAGTATCCCGAAACCCTGAACCAGCGCGAAAGTCCGGCGAAAGAGCCGCAGATCGAAACTTATCTTCGAATTAGTACTTGATTTCGACTATGAACTTATTATAAATACAGCCACGCTTCTCCCGGTTCAAGACAGGTGAAACGATGAGGCTCCCAGCCCCAGCCAGCAGTAGTCGGAGTGTCTTTCGCCGCAATCACCCGTTCTTTCCGCCACGCGCCTTAGCGCTGCTGTTCGTTGTACTGTTTCCAGCGTTCAGCCTCGCACAGACTGCGCCACCCAAGCCCGCGCTCATCAAACAACCCATCGAAGAATCGAAACTCACCGTTTTGCGTGGCAACACCTATCCGCTCGCGCTCGCGAAGTACGATCGCGGTGCCGCCCCCGCGAGCCTGCCGATGCAGCGCATGCTGCTCGTCCTGAAACGCAGCCCGGAACTCGAAGCTTCGCTCGACGCGCTGCTCGACCAGCAGCAAGACAAATCCTCGGCGAATTACCACGCCTGGTTGACTCCCGAACAATTCGGCCAGCAATTTGGCCCCGCCGACGCGGACATTCAAGTCATCACCTCATGGCTCCAGCTCCAGGGATTCCAGGTGGCAAAAGTTTCGAACGGCCGCACCGTAATCGAATTCTCCGGCACCGCCGCGCAAGTACAAAACTCCTTCCACACCGAGATTCACAAGTACACGGTCAATGGCGCCGACCACTGGGCCAATGCCAGCGATCCCCAGATTCCAACCGCTCTTGTACCAGCCGTCGCCGGCGTCCTCACGCTCCACAATTTTCCTCGACACGCGATGAACCACGTCGTCGGCACCTTCAAGCGGACGAAAGGAACCAGCGCGCTCACGCCGGTTGGTCCGCTTTTCACTCTGCCGAATTTTGCCGACAACCTGACCTTCTATGGTGTCGGCCCTTATGATTTCGCGACCATTTACAATGTGTCCCCGCTTTGGAACGCGACGCCCGCAATCAACGGAACCGGACAAACAATCGCCATCGTCGGCGAGACCGATGTCGACCTTGTAGACCTGCAAAAGTTCCGCGCTCTGTTTGGCATCACGTCGAACGACCCGACGATGATCGTGGATGGTCCTGATCCGGGCTTGCAGCCTGATGAGATCGAGTCCGATCTCGACCTGGAATGGTCCAGCGCAATTGCTCCCGGCGCCGCAATCAAATTCGTTGTCGCCGCCACGACGGACACAACCTTGGGCGTGGATCTGGCCGCGCAGTACATCGTTGATCACAACGTCGCCCCGATCGTCAGCGAAAGCTACGGCATTTGCGAAGCGGCTCTTGGCACCGCGGGGAATCAGTTTTTCAATCAGTTGTGGCAACAGGCAGCCGCGCAGGGAATGTCTGTTTTTCTCTCCAGCGGCGATAGCGGCTCGGCTGGCTGCGATCGCGATAATCCCGCCCAATTCGGCTTGCAGGTCAGCGGCTTCGCATCCACTCCTTACACGACGACGGTGGGTGGCACTGATTTCAACGACCTCAACAATTTTGCTCCTTTCTGGAATCCGACGAATGACGCTCACGAAGCATCCGCAAAATCTTACATTCCGGAAATGACCTGGAATAATTCCTGCACGAACACGGAGTGGTCGACCGTCACTGGCAGTACAAACGCGGAAACCAACTGCAATAATCCCCAGATATCTGGAGCGGTGGTCGCTACCGGCGGAAGCGGAGGGAAGAGTTCCTGTACCACCGGAAGCGGTCAGGACATCATCAGTTGCGCCGGCGGTTACGCCAAGCCTTCCTGGCAAACAGGAACCGGCGTGCCGAATGACGGCAAGCGAGATATTCCGGACGTGTCGCTCTTCGCCAGCAACGGATTCAACGGCAACTTCTACGTGATTTGCTCAAAGAATGTCACTAACTTCTATTGCGACCCCAGCAACCCGAATGGCACGATTGTTGGCATCGGCGGTACCTCCGCTTCCACGCCTGCATTCGCCGGAATCATGGCGCTGATCGATCAGAAAACTAACTCGCGTCAGGGCAACCCCAATTACACTCTGTATAGTCTCGCCGCTAAGCAGGCTGCCGCTGGCTGCAACTCGAGTTCGAACCCGGCGAGCACCTGCGTCTTTTACGACGTAACCTCCGGCACGATTGCAATGCCCTGCTTCACGGGAAGCACGGCCGATTGCAGCACGAGCGTCAAATCTCATCAATTCGGCGTGCTAACCGGTTATACGACCACCGCTGCGTACGATCTCGCGACAGGCCTCGGCACCGTGAACGCAGCCAATCTCGTCAATGCATGGGGCGGTGCCACGGGCTCCAAGGGCAGCGTGACGACTCTCTCGATGACGCCAACACCCCTAACAATTACCCATGGTGCGACGGCGAATGTGAACGTCACTGTCGCTCCAGCGCCCAGCGGTACGGGCACCCCGACCGGTGAAGTGGCGCTGATCGCGAGTACGAGCTTCGGCGTCGCCAGCTTCCTGCTCACGAACGGAACCGTCGCAGGCACCACGGGCGATCTTCCCGGCGGCTCCTACACAATAACCGCGCACTACCCGGGCGACGTCACATTCTCTGCCAGCGACTCCACTCCTCCAATTTCGGTCGTGGTTTCTCCTGAGCCGAGCACCACCACCGTGAAAGTCCTGACCGCAGACGTGAACGGCAATCCGATTCCCTTCACCTCCGGACCCTACGGCGGCTTTGTGTATATCCGCGCGGATGTAGTGGGCCAGTCTGGCAACGGCACCGCCACCGGCAACGCGATAATCAAGGACAATGGCACCGCAATCTCAGGCAGTCCATTCGCCTTAAACGAGCAAGGAAACACCGCGACGCCAAACGGAATCTTTACGTTGGCAGGCGGCCCCCATACAATTACAGCAACTTATTCCGGGGACTCGAGCTTCAATCCCAGCTCCGCGCCTTCTGTGACCGCAGCAATTGTACCGGCGGTGACCACCATCGTTGCCGGAACCAACTCTCGCGTCACCAACGTCGGCGTTGGCGTCGACCTGGAGGCCTCGATTAGCGCTACCAGCTGCGGTAATCCTGCCACTGGAACCATTTCATTCTTTACGGGCACAACTCAGGTCGCGTCTACCAACCTCCAAAGCACGGTCGACTCCTCTCACTGCGCGTTAAGCGGCTCCGTAACCACGTATACAACCACGCTGCCTGTCGGCATCAACACGATCACAGCAAAGTACAACGGAGACGGGAACTATGCCTCCGCGACCTCCAGCACGTTTACAACTGACGTTGTGATTCCGACAAACATTACGCTCACTTCTTCGATGCCGACGATTCAAGCCGGTCAGAGCGTCACTTTTACAGCCAAGGTGATGGCGAATATGTCTGGCGGACCTGCGATGACCGGTGCAGTCTTGTTCGACGTAAACGGTGCTAACCAAGGAAATCCTGTTCCGCTGACGAATGGTCAGGCGCAGCTTACGACTTCAACCATCCCCTGGGGCTCGGCCGTAGTGGGTGCTCACTACATAAATGATGTCAATTATGGTCGGTCCGACACCGCAGTCGGTGAAACGGTGAATCCGTATTCCACGATGACTGCCGTTACGACTTCCTTCGCAAACGCCCGACAGGGGCAAAAAATCACTTTCACCGCCACGGTCACATCCACTCAATCAGGCGGTCCGGCGCTCGGTGGGATGCTGTTCTTTGACGCCAACGGCATGGGCGGTAGTGGGTTACTGACCCTCGATGCCAATGGCCAGGCGACCTTTTCAACTACGACATTGCCGATTGGGAGCTCGACGATTACCGCAAAATATCTCGGAGACAATAGCCATTCCGGCTCTTCTGGCGTGATTACAGAAACCGTTGTCGTGGCGCCGGATTTCTCCATCGTCGCGAATCCGGCGTCGATCACTGTTGCTAGCCCCGGGCAATCGGGCAGCACATCGCTGATGCTCACGGCGATGAATGGCTTGACTGGCACGTTTACTCTAGTTCCCCAGTGCTCCAATTTGCCGTCCGAAAGTACCTGCGCCGTGTCGCCTGCGAGCGTCACTTTCAGCTCAACCATGACGACGGCTACCGTCATGCTGACCGTATCGACGCGAGCTCCGTCAAGTGTTCCCGCCGTTCGCCGCTTTGATCCGACAAGCAATCGGCCGGGAACAATCTTCGCAATTGGGCTTTTGGGTCTTCTGTCGCTATTTGGCTTGCGGCGCGGACGTCGCGGTATTCAAGTCGCTTTCACTGTGATCACATTCGCTGCGCTACTGACATTTGCGGCCTGCGGCGGGGGAAGCGGCGGCGGCGGTGGCGGTGTTCATGATCCTGGGACGCCCGTTGGACTGGATCCCAACGCGAGCGTCTCGTTCACGATTGGGACCGCAACGCATGCGGTGCCGATTTCGATTAACGTCCAGTAGCTGAGGGGCAATTGCGCTGCCTCACCGGTGCGGTAATGATTCAGATTATTTCTTTGTAGTTTCCATTGCACGATGAGTTTCGCGCTTCGGGCCGCCGCGCATTTCAATCGCGGCGCTTTCCGCGAATTCGTTCCACGCCGAAATCTGATCCGTGAGCCTCAGATTCTCGAGATACTCCGAGTTGGGCTTCAAGTACGCCCCGGAATTTTCTTGGGCCGGCGGGCGCACAGGGTTCTCGTGCGCCAGATAATTCGCCACATGCACCACGGCCACCGCATCCAGCGTCTCTTGCGGCACGCGCTCCGGATGGTGACGGTGCGCCACCGCTTCCACCACCGGGCATGGCAATCCCCAGATGCCCAGCAAATACGCTCCCACCTCCGCGTGCGACACACCCATCAAGTCCTGTTCCACGGCGAAGAGCGGCCGCTTTTCCTCCGCGGCGCCTTGGAGGACGCGAGCAAAATGCTTCGGCGATCGCGTGGCCAGTACCAGCTTGCCGACGTCGTGCAATAAGCCGGCAACCACCGCCGCGCTGTGCACCGCCGCCGGCACGGGAATGTGCGACGCGATCTTGGCAGTGAGTTGAGAATGCTCGTGCACTTCCTCGAAGGAAAACCCCGGCAGCTTGGCCGCGTTTTCGAAAACCCGAAACACCTCCGCCGATAACACGAGGTTGTGAAGCATGTCGATTCCCAGGTAGCTCACGGCGGTATTCATCGTGGAAATTTCGCGTGGCAACCCGAAAAGTGCCGAATTCACCAGCTGAAGAATCTTCGCGGAAATCGAAATATCCTGTTCCACGAGCTTTACCACCTCTTTCACCGACGCGTTGGGATCGGCCAGCTTGTCGCGAAGAGCCATGAATGTGCGCGGCAACACCGGCAAGTCTTTCACCGATCCCACTGTGCTCGCCAGCATCTTATTGCTGAGAACGTCCGAGAGGCTCGTGGCGCGCTCCACCGCCACCCGCAGCATGTGCGGGTCGCAGGGCTTCAGCAAAAACTGGTGCGCCACCGGCACGGTGCGGAGCGCGCCATTCATTTCTTCCTGGCTGCAAACCACGATTCGTACCGCGCCGGGAAAGCGCTCGCAAATAAATTTCAGCAGCGTGGCGCCGTCCATCTCCGGCATTCGAATGTCGGAAATAATCACGTCGAACGGTTTTTCCGCCATTAGATCGAGCGCCGATTTCCCGCTGCTCGCGAAGGCTGCTTCCCACGGAAATTCCTGCACCTGCAGCATGAGCTTCAGATCTTCCAGAGCCTTGGGCTCGTCGTCCACGAAAAGAACTCGTTTCATCCCCGCTCCATTTCCCGTTTTCGTATGGAACTGCCTGAAATTTAACTGATTAAGATTGAACCGGCTGGAATGAACAGCGTCAGACGCGCAGCGTCGAAAGAATTCTTCGCCCCGCAAACGCGCCAACGCCCCGGCACTCAAAGGAAGAGGATGTAAGTCTAAGGAGAGGGATATTCGCGGAATGCCAATCGCCAGCTAAACTCCGCGAGCCTGAATACAGGATAGATTATAGTGCATAATTCTTTGCGGCAGGGGTGAGCGTGCCGCAAGAGTTAGCGAGCTGCTTCTTGATAAGTATGGAGTGCGGCGGCTTGTCGCCGCTTTTGCTTTGCCCCGGCTTGCCGGGGCCGCGCGGCGCGTGCACATCGCATGGCTGCCGCCAAACGGCTCTGCAACCGGCACGGAGAATCAATCCAGCATGACCGCTTCTCTGCTTTCGCCGTTCATTCCCGACGGTCACACCCTGACCGCTCTGCTGGTCGTCGTCTGCTTTTCAGCGGGATTGAACGTATACGCTACGGTCGCCATGCTGGGCCTGCTATCACGCTCTCACGTCGTAATACTTCCGCCGTCAATCGGAATCGTCGAAAGCTCGTATGTGATTGGCGCGTGCGTGCTCTTGTTTCTTGTGGAGTTTATCGGCGATAAAATTCCGGTTTTCGATTTGCTGTGGAACGCGCTGCAGACCTTCGTTCGCGTACCGGTGGCAGCCTTGATCACTTTCGCCGCCACTTCGCAGTTACCTCAATGGCAGCAGCTGCTCGCAACGCTGGCCGGATCGCTGATCGCACTCGCCGCGCACGGCGGGAAGACGGCGGCTCGCGCTGCGGTGCTGCATTCACCCGAACCGATTTCGAATGCAGCGTTAAGTCTTAGCGAGGACGCCGCAGTGATATCCCTGATCTGGTTTGCGACCAAACGTCCTTACGCCGCAGCTACGATCGTCCTCATTGCGACGGTCGTAATCGTGCTGATGATTCGCGTGGTCGTGCGCGCGTTGCGCAATCTTTTCGCGGACGCCGAGGGAGCACTCACGCCCCGTCGAAATCCGTGACGCATCCATCGAAGCGGCCGTTGTAACCAACGTCCGCCTATTTCTTCTTGCCTAGCAAGCCTCCGAGCGCACCCGCTGCACCGCCTGCTGCGCCGCCTGCTGCCTTGCCGCCACCGAGCGCTGCCGCGGCGCCGCCTTGCGCAAGACCTCCGGCCACTCCGGCAACGTCCGGAACGAAGACTGGATTCGACGTAGTGCCTGTAATGCGGAACGATATGCCGCCACCGCTATTGCCGCCCTTTCCTCCACCACCTAAAGGCAGCGAAGCCACCTGAGACACGGCGCCCATCCCGCCAGCCAGCTGCGCCACCATCTTGCAATCGAGTTTTCCCGCAGCGTCGACGTTGGCATCTCCAGTAACAGTGCCGACTCCTTGAATCACCACGTTTAGATCCTGCGCGTGCGTGCCCGCAGGCTCCACGCGCACGTTCGTCGTCAAACTTTCAATCACGGTATCGGAACTCTTGTTTCCGCCCAGGCCAGCGAAAGAACCAAGGGCTCCTAATTTCGAGCTAACGCTAAAACCCTTAATCGTGCCATTCGCCAGCTTGATCGGGCCCGTGATCACCAGCTTGTCCGTCGGCCCGGCAATCGCCAGATTCGCATCCAGCGTTCCGGTCGTCAGCGCCGAGCCGGATGGCAGCGTCACGCCCACGGCGGGCAGCACGCCTTCGAGGTCGGGTACAGACATCGCCTGCCCGTTCAATTTCAATTGCAGCGTCGGCGTCTCACCCGCGATGTTGTAAGTTCCAGTCAATCGCGCGAGCGCTTTGCCCACGTGAATGTCGCCCTGCTTCAGCACGCCCGATTGCGACTTCAGCTGATAATCTGTGTCGTAATCCACATTCACGGGAACTGTCGAAGGGCTTCCTGAGGCGGACAGTTTAAGCTTTGTCGTCTTTACAGTTCCCTTCGAACTCATCTGCTTCCCGTCCGACGTGAGCGAGCCATTGAAATCAACCAAGCCTGCAATTCCGGCGGACGGGCTCTCAAAGCCTCCGAAGGCGGCGATATCGAGATGCTGCACATCGATCGTGGCGTTGAGTGGCGTAAGCGAAGCATCGGTCTGATCGATCGGTCCGGCTTTGCCCTCTACTTTCAGCGCGCCATTGCCCGGGTCCTTGGCCGTAAGTTTGAATGGAAACTGCGACGTATACGAAAGGTCGGTCACCGTAAGATTCAAGTCCTGGTACACCAAAGGCTTCGCGCGCGAACCGACGTTACCCACGGAAATTTTCCCGTTCGTGATTTCGATCTTTCCAACGGAAAGAGAACCGGGACTCGGCGCCGAACTGGGGCCTTTCGCTTCCGTCTTCGAGGATCCACCCATGCTCGAATAATTCCACACGCCGGCATTGTTGCGAAGCAGCGTTACTTGCGGATCCTTTATCGTGAGCGACTCGATCTCAAGCTGCTTCGAAAAGATCAGGGGAATCAGATGAACTCCTACGGTCAGTTCTTTCGCTGCCAGAAACTGCGAGTGGCTGAAGGCAGGATCGTCGGAAATGGAAACGTCATCCACCACGACGCCGCCGGAAAAAATGGATAGTTTGATATTGCCGATCTGCATGTTGCGCCCAAGCGCGGTGCCAATCTTCGATTGGATCTCCGGTTTGTAACGGTTCGCGTCGATCAACGTGGGAAGGATGAGGATCACGAGGAGCAGAACGGCGACAATAACGCCGACAATGGTAAGCATCTTCTTGTTCATTGCGTGCCTCCGAGGGGGACCGCGAGCTGCGAGGCGGGTCGCTGCTCGAAGGAAACAAATACCACATTTCAGCGCGAATTACTCCCTGAAATAGTTGGCGCAACGGATATCGCCTCAGTAGCGTAGGCTTTAGCCTGCGCCACCGTAGAAAGACACCGCGATCCCAAATCCTTGCCTCGCATCGCGACATCGTTTTTTGGGCTTCTCGCATCGCAGCACACGTAGTTACCCGCGCAAGCAATCGCCAAGCTTCATGCGCCCGCCGCACTCAGATTTCGCTATGCGTATACCCCAAACCATGCTATGTTCAGTCTGCGTTTGTTGCTCTTGTAACACCTTTAGATTCGATTGAAGGGGCTGCAAGTTCAAACTTGCGGCCTCTTTTGCTTTACGGCTGGAGGCGGTCGAGAAGCACAAATAGCTTAAGAAAAAGGAAGTACATCAGTGAGAGAACAAGGAACAGTGAAGTGGTTTAATGCCAGCAAGGGTTTTGGGTTCATCCAGCGCCAGTCCGGCGAGGACGTTTTCGTCCACTTTTCCGCCATCCAGGCGGAGGGTTACAAGTCGCTGAACGAAGGCCAGGCGGTTGAATTCGAAGTTACCCGCGGCCCCAAGGGTCTGCAGGCAGCCAACGTCACTAGCCTCTAGTCGAAAAGGGCGGGTCAGCTTAGGCTGATCCGCCTTTTTTTTGTCTGCACGCGATTCGAAATCCCTCCACAAGCTTTTCCAGATTCGATTCCACGAAAGAAGCGACGCAAACTCCCCCGGGAACCCTGCTCGTAGCTGAAATATCGGTGTGCGGACTAGCTGTCGAGAATTTTTTCGAGGCCGGCTCGATCGCGGATCACCAGCGTGGAACCTTTAATCTGCAGCAGCTGCTTTTTCTTGAAGTCGGTAAACAGGCGGGTCACTGTCTCGCGCGAAGCCCCAATCATCTGCGCGATTTCTTCATGCGTCAAAGTGAGCTTCACTTTAATCTCGCCATTTCCCGTGTGATGCTCGGCAATCCAGTCCAGCAGGAATCGCGCAAGTTTCTCGCCTGCGGAATGCGAAAGACCGATCGTCCGCATTTCGCTGAGGGCATGATGGTAGTTTTCAGCCAGCTGTTGCGCCACTCGCACCGCAGCTTCCCCATGCTCGCGCAAAAACTGAAGAAAGTCGTTGCCGCTGATGAAATTCGCCTGGGTCGGCTCGAGCACTTCGGCCGTCGCTTGAAAAGCCTTACCCGAAACCACCGCCGCTAATCCGAGAACTTCTCCAATTTCCGAGATGCGCAGGATCAGCGTCTTTCCATCAGCGGACGAGGTAGAAAGCTTCACCTTGCCGCTGCACAGAATAAAAACGCCCCGCGGCGACTGCCCTTCTACGAAAAGTGTCGCTCCCTTTGGATAAGTAGCGGGAGATGTGATTGAGGCTAGCTTCTGCACAGAAGCAGCCGGAAGATTACAGAAGAGCCGCTCCTCCCGATGGGGGCAGTTCATGCAGCTCTCGATAATTTCGAGTCCGTAAGGAGCTCGCATTGTCTTGTGTGCCGCGATTATAGCGCTCTCGGGTGGTTGCGAGTACCAGAACGATTTGGGTGACATATTCAGGCCCGTGAGCGAATCAATCCGCTCGCGAATATGTTCCCTGAAACAAGACATAAAAGCTGTAGCGGACGTCACGCAGCCTCGTGACACTCGTCACAAAGAACCCGGCAACGCTTAGCGCATCTGGGTTAGAGATTCAGGACTGCGATGACTACACTGGGGTCGGGATTCGGACGGACAGAGAATTGGAAGCGTCTGGCGAGCGCCATCATTCCGTAGTTTTCGGGCAGAATTACAGCGACGATCCGTTCCAGCTTTTCGTCACGCGCCACTTCAATCAGGCGCCTAACCAACTCCGCACCCAAGCCCTGCTTCTGCGCTCGATCGCTCACCAGGACTGCGACTTCCGCCTCGGGTGAACCGGGTTCCTTCGTGAGCCGGCCTACTGCAAGTATTTCGTGCTCGCCGGTCGAGGGATCTTGCCGGTCGGCTACCAGCGCCATCTCGCGGTCGTAGTCAATGAAGCACTTCCGCATTAGCCGATCGTGCGCCACTCGCGAATCCAGTTTCTCCATATGGAAATATCGCAGGTATACGGACTGCTCGGACAGCGTTCCATGAAATTTCACCATCAAAGGCTCGTCTTCAGGCCGTATGGGACGAATCATCACCGGCGTTCCATCCTTGGTCGTCCACCGGCCGATATACCGGGTCGGATAAGGACGAATGGCCGGCCTTGAGAGCCTTGCGGCGTCCGTGTCGCTGGGATACGTCAAAATCCGCGCGTCCAGCGCAATGATCTTTCCTGGCGAGGCTAGTAGCGGGTTGATGTCAATCTCCTTGATCCATGGCTGGTCAACGAGCAATTGGCTAAAGCGGACTAGAATTCGCTGTAATTCCGCAATATCGATAGCGGCGCGTCCTCGCACCCCTTTCAACGCCCCCAAAATGTTCGTTTGCTCCATCAGCCGCTCGGCAAGCGTGGCGTTAAGCGGTGGCAGTGCGAGAGCGCGATCTTTGTACACCTCCACCAGTTGGCCGCCCGAACCAAATAAAATCACAGGCCCGAAATTCGGGTCCACGCTGCTGCCGAGGATGAGCTCGTATCCCTCCCTGCTTACCATCGACTGCACCGTGACTCCCCGGAACTTTCCTTCGCCCGCTTTTTCCCGCACCGCCACTTCGATTTTTCGATACGCTTCCACGACGGCTTCTTCGCCGGTGAGATTGAGAACCACTCCGCCGACGTCTGTCTTGTGCGTAATCGTGTCGCTGAATAC
Organism: uncultured Acidobacteriota bacterium; assembly: GCA_963772535.1. Classification (GTDB taxonomy): domain Bacteria; phylum Acidobacteriota; class Terriglobia; order Acidiferrales; family UBA7541; genus Palsa-295. The sequence goes on along the minus strand of CAVYXN010000015.1, from coordinate 1,002,638 downwards.
TTTCAGCACCACCGGGAAGCCGAGAGCCCGCGCTATCTCTGCCGCCTCTTTTTCCGAGGAAGCCACGCGCGTCTCCACCACGGGGATTCCATAGCTGGCGAGAACTTGCTTCGATTCCACTTCGTTCAAGAGCGTGCGCCCGTCCCATCGCGCACTGGCCATAATTTTCTCCGCTTTGGCGCGCGCGCTCGTGCCTTCCTCCACCTCGATCACCAGGCTCGGCGTTTCATATAAGCCGCGCAGGTTATACGTATATCGCCACATGTAATCAAACGCGCGGGCTGCCGTGTCGGGATAAGAAAAAGTAGGAATTCCCGCGGCGTTCAGCGCCTCGACGCCGGCCGCAACCATTTTGCCGCCCATCCAGCTCGCCAATACTGGCTTCCCATATCCGCGCGCATAAGGCTTCAGCCGTTCCGCCACGCGCGCCGGGTCCGTCATTCCTTGCGGAGCCAAAATGGCCAGCAGGCCGTCGCTGTTTGGGTCGCGGATCGCAATTTCCACCGCCCGCGCAAACTCATCGGGCCCAGAATCGCCAAGAATGTCGATCGGATTGGAATGGCTCCAATGCGGCGAAAGGAATTCGCTCAGGGAGTCAATCGTCGCTGCAGAAAGAGGCGCCAGTTCCCCGCCGTGCGCAATCAGGGCGTCTGTCGCCAGCACGCCCGGCCCGCCTGCATTCGTAATGATCGTCAGCCTCGGGCCGCGCGGCCTCGGTTGGCGCGCAAGTGTTTCCGCCATGTAGAAAAGATCGGCGATGCTCTGCACGCGCAACACTCCGCAACGGCGTAAGGCGGCGTCAAAAACTTCGTCGCTGCCCGTCAGCGCGCCGGTGTGCGACGTGGCAGCTTTGGAAGCCTCTTCGGAACGTCCTGCTTTGATGATGATAATCGGCTTCCTCAGCGCCACTTCCCGCGCGGCAGACAGAAACGATCGCGCGTCGCCCACCGATTCCATATAAATCAAAATACTGTGCGTGTCCGGATCTTCTCCGTAGTAGTCGATCAGGTCTCCCCATCCCACATTCAGCATCGAACCTGTCGAAATAATCGCGCTGAACCCCACCTGCTCCTCGATGCTCCAATCCAGGATCGCTGTTTCGAGCGCCCCGCTCTGGCTCAGAAATGCCACATTCCCAGGTCGCGCGATGTCGTGCGCAAATGTTGCGTTCAGCCCTGCCAGGGGATTCATAATTCCCAGGCAATTCGGGCCGATGAGCCGCATCGTTCCCCGGCTGAGTTGCTCCTGAATCTCCATTTCAAGCTTTGCGCCGGCTTCGCCCATCTCCCTGAATCCGGCGGAAATCACGATCGCAGCGCGCACTTCCGCCTCCACGCATTCGCCCACCACTGCCGGAACAGTGGGCGCCGGCGTGACAATCACGGCGAGGTCAATTTTTTCAGGAATGCTACCGATATTTTTGTAGCAATGCAGGCCGAGAACTTCGTGGCGCTTCGGATTTACCGCGAACACTTTCCCCTGATATAACCCATTCAATAAATTCGCCAGCAGCGTCCGCCCCACGCTCGATTCGCGATCCGTCGCTCCAATCGCCGCCACGGATTGCGGCACGAACATGCACTCGAACGTGGATCTTCGGCTCATAGCGTGTGAATCGGCTGGTGAGGATTTTACGAGCAGAGGAGCGCCTGCGCCACCTAGAAGTCGGTGAGATGCTTGGTTGGAAGCGCCACGCGCACAGCGTTGAGGACCGCAACAAGATCGATAATCTCTTGCGCGATTGCTCCTCCTATCGGTGGCAAGTACCCGAAAGCTGCCGCCACCATGCCAAGAACGCTTAAAGCCATGCCTCCCACCGCGCTCTCGAGCGCAATCGATCGCATTCGCCGGCCAATGTGAATCAGCTCATCCACCTTACTGAGGGAAGGCTGGAGAATCACGGCGTCAGCCGCTTCGGCCGCGATGTCGCTTGCCTGCCCGAACGCCACTCCCACGGTGGCGGCCTGCATGGCTGGCGCGTCATTGATTCCGTCTCCAAGGAAGAGCGTCTTCTGCTGTTTCGTTTCGGAACGGACGATTTCCACCTTTTCTTCCGGAGTCTTGCTGAAATGCAGGTCGTCGATTCCAACCTGTTTGGCGATATAACGGACTTCGGATTCGCGATCACCAGAGAGAAGCATCAGCTTGCGTACGGCATGGCGTGGCGCCAGGTGTTCGAGAAACAGGCGGCTGTCAATTCGAGGCGCGTCATGAAATCGGATGGCAGCAGCGAATGCGCCGTCGACAAATACCAGGCATTCGAGGCCTCCCGCGACAGGTGGCAGGTTCCACTCCTTCGCGTTCACCTTGCCCCGGCCGGTCAGGAAGACGTTTCTGCCGGCGATGATGCCGTGTAATCCTTCGCCGGGCCGCTCGCTGATTTCCGAGGCCGCTTCCATCGGCAGAAGAGCCTTCTGCGCGGCCTCAATCAGTGCCCCTGCCAGAGGATGCTTCGAGTAGAGTTCGAGGCTGGCGGCCAGCATCAAGACGTCTTTTTGCTGAAATGCAGGCGAGCAGACAATCTCAGTTAGGGCCGGCTTGCCGTAGGTAAGCGTGCCGGTCTTGTCGAAGATGACGGCACGGCAACGGTCGATCTGCTCGAGCACCGCTGGATTCTTGATGATGATGCCCCGCCGCGCGGCCAAAGAAATCGCGCCAATGATGGCGACGGGAATCGCCAGGAGCAGCGGGCACGGAGTGGCAATCACCAATACGGCCAGGAAACGCTCGGAATGTCCACTCCAGACGGCGGCAAGAATGGCAATGCCCACCGCGAGAGGCGTATACCAGCCGCCAAGTGTGTCCCCCAGGCGCCGCAGTCGCGGCCGGCGCTGCTCGGTTTCCTGCATCACTTGCATGATTCGAGCGTAGCGGGAATCCACCGGCAGCTTTTCCGCTCGGATGGTGAGCGCCGTTTCACCATTGACAGCGCCGGAGAGCACCGGGGAACCAGGAGTTTTGGAAATTTCGAACGGCTCGCCGGTCAAATATGCTTCGTTCATCTTGCCGTGGCCTTCGACGACGACTCCATCCACCGGGCAGATCTCATGCGGAAGTATGGCCAGCCGGTCGCCCACCGCAATTTCGGAAAGAGGGATGTCCTCGAGACGATTTCCCGATTTGCGGTGCGCGCTGCTGGGCACTCTCTTGGCCAGAGCATCGAGCGCGGATGAAGCGCGTCGCGTGGCATACTTCTCGAGTGCGGTACCTCCCGACAACATGAGCACGACGATGACGCCCACGAGAAACTCGCCGAGAAGCACGGCTGTGACGATGGAAATTCCGGCGAGAAGGTCAGAACCGAATTCACCGCGCAAAAGCTTGCGGGTGAGAGTGAATAACAACGGAACGCCGCCCGCCAGAAGCGCAAACCAGAGAGGCGCGAAAGTCAGGTTTGAAGATACAGCCAGGCCAAACCGCAACAACAGATGGAGGACGATTCCGAGAAGAGAGATAAGCGCTATCCAAGTCTCTCCACTCCACCACGGCTGCATGCTCCCCTTTCGATCGCTTCCTGACGGAAAAAGGAGGCGGGGCTCTTGGGTCTCTACCCAACGTAACTCAGGTCCCGTCGCGGCCACCAGGCCGCGACTGACCTGAGGCCCGCGCCTCCCCTTCCCGACAGGATTCATAAGCCATTCTTTAGCTTCGTACCGTGAGAACCGGGCAACACGCTTCCGCGATGATCTTGTGAGCGATCGTCCACGGAATGTGTGTCACTCCCAGTGCGCGGTAGACCCGCTTCACTCCCAGCACGATCAAATCAGCTTTGCTCAGTTCGGCGACCTGCAGGATTTTTTGCGCAGGCTCGCCGATTTCGGCCAGATACCGCGGCTTGCACCACGCCTCTGCTTCCATAGGAACAAGCTGCTTCATCTGCCTCACCGTGGCGTCCATCAGCTCGCTCGGATGCACCAGCTCTCTGCTCTTAGGCGGCGGGACAACCCGCAAAATATCCAACTCAGCCTGGTTCTCCTCCGCCAGCGAGATGGCGTAAGGAAGGCCTGCCAAAGACGCTGCCGAGAAATCCGTCGCGAAAAGAATGCGCTTCATCCGCGTCGTCGTTTCCGGCTCCCTCCGAACGTATGGCCCTACCACCAGAACCGGCACGGGTGAGTGGCGCAGAATATTTTCCGCGTGGGATCCCATTACCATTTTTCCCAATCCTTCGCGGCCATGCGTTCCGGTCACCACCAGATCCACTTTCCTTTCTTCGATCCTTCGTGAGATCACATCCCAGATGCCGCCTTCGGTGACTTCCACTTCGTTTTCGACTCCGCCAAAGAGCTCCTTCAGGTGTCCGGCTTGTTTTTTCGCCTGCATTACAGCGGCCTCGTGAATTGCAGCCCACGATTCTGGAGGAACCATGCCGTTCACTTCCGGAGGCCGAACGTGCAGTGCGATTACCTTGGCGCCGTACCGCCGGGCAAGCTCCCATGCATAAGGAGCGGCCGCTTCCGCAGTCGGCGAAAAATCGGTCGTATAGAGGATATTCTTAAGAGAAATTCGGGTGACAGTTTCAAGTGCTTTCACGGCCCACCTCCTTTGCCTTCTGTTTCTTGTATAGGCCGTTTCCCGGGCGGTCGCGGTAAGCGGCGTCACCTGAGGATGTGACCTGTGTCACACCTCGGATCGCTCCCCACCGCTCGCGCCTGATGACATGGTATGTTTATTGAACGAAAGGCTTTGTACAGGCTTCTTGATTTGAATCGCTCCGACGTGCTGATCTCCGCTCCTCAGAAAAAGCAGGAATCTTCAGTCGAGCTCCGGGCGAACCTTCGCGTCTTGCCGGCGACTGCCACGTTCGTTGCCAAATACCGGGTGCGATTGCTCGCAATCTCGGCGCTGATCTTGATTCCCTGCTTCTGGCATCGCCACATCGAAGCCGGCGACCTGGGCAGCCATCTCTACAATGCGTGGCTCGCTCAATTGATCGAGCAGGGACATGCGCCCGGACTGCGCATCGCTCACCCTTCGACTAACATTTTGTTCGATTACCTGCTGAGCGGCCTCGCGAAAATCTTTGGCCTGCTGATCGCCGAGAAAATTTCGGTCGCCCTTGCGGTTCTGATCTTTTTCTGGGGAGCTTTTGCCCTCATCACGGCGACAACAAGACGCGCGCCGTGGCTCTTGACTCCGCTGATCGCCATGGTGGCTTACGGCTGGACATTCGAGATGGGCTTCTTCAACTATTACATCGCGCTCGGGCTTTCATTTTTCGCGCTGGCAATTCTCTGGCCAGGAACATCACGAGGTTCCTCCCGCGAGTGGGCGATTGCCATCGCGCTCATTCCTTTGATTTACGTGGCGCACCCGCTCGGCGTCATCTGGCTCATCGCCGCCGCTGCCTACATTCGCGTCGCGTCACTTATTCCGCCGCGTTTCCAGGTCTTCCTCGTGGCCGTCGCGGCCGGCGTCGTCTTCTTGCTGCGTCTATATTTATCCCGCAATTTCGTCGTCGATAGAGCATTTGACCCGCTCTACCTGTTCAATGCCGGCGACCAACTCGTGCTGTTCGGCGACCGGTACAAAATTGTCGAAGCGCTGTGCGGGATTTTCATCGTGATTGCGATAGCCGCCGACGTGATTGCTCGGCGCCGTGAGAGCGGCTTCTGGCGCGCCTACCTCATTCCTCTCGAGCTTTACGTGATCGCGGAAATCGCCGTCTTTTTGCTGCCCGACGGTGTGCGCGTGCCAAACCAACCGGCGGCGCTCGCACTCATCACGGAACGGCTCACTTCCCTTTCGGCAGTGCTCGTCTGCTGCGTGCTGGGTGCCATGCTGCCGCGCAAATGGCACCTGCTCGCTCTCGCAGGAATCGCAGCCGTCTTTTTCACGTTCCTCTACCAGGACACGGCGCTGATCAACCGGATGGAAGCAGAGGTGGCGGCCCTGGTGAAAACTCTGCCGCCAAATCAGCGCGTGCTCGCAACGATTCTCAAGCCGGATGAATCGCGCGTCCTGGTGCAGCACATCGTGGACCGCGAATGCATCGGCCGCTGCTTCAGCTACGGAAATTACGAACCGGCTTCGGGCGTGTTTCGGATTCGAGCGCAGCCAGGAAACAAGTACGCGATGACAGATTTTGAAGACGTGGCCTCGATGGAAGAAGGAGACTACAAAATGCTGCCAGAAGATCTCCCGGCCTATCAGATTTATCAGTGCAGCGACGATTGGACCGAGCTCTGCATTCGCCCACTCGCGGTCGGTGAATTAAACGACCGGCTCGGCGTCCATCCTGACGACTGACCGGTTGACTGAGCAAACCGAACGCCATGCGCTCGGTTCGGAATTTTTACGGCAGCTCGCCGAAAACGATCACGCCCGTGGGAGTGCCTACGAAAACTTTGCCGTTCGCAATCATCGGAGTGATGAATTTGTTTCCGGCGAAATTATCGCGCCCGCTTGCAGCTTGGCTGCTGTTGTAAAGTTCGGTGGCAAGATTGCCCGCATCGTACGCGTGCAGCACCGCTGTTCCGCCACTTTGCACCGCCCAAACGATTCCATTGGATGTGCCGTTGGCCGAAACGCTCGGCGTCGAGCCGGGATAACCGAATGAGGCAGAAGAACTGGACGAGGCCGACGCCGCGACTTTCGCGTTCGTGATCGGAAAAGCTTTTAGCGGCGCGCCCACGGACCCGTAGTAAATCGTGCCGTTGAAATAAGCGGGCATGGCCCAGACGCCACCGGGCAGCGAGCCGCTGAGCTGCTGATAGATCGCATTGTCGTTCTGGACGTTAAATTTGCCCATCATGTCGCGATTTACGATGTACATGTTCGAATCTTTGCCGGCGCCTACCGCCAGATGCCACGTGTTCTGCGCGCTGTCCTGCAAATCAGGAAGGACCATCGCGCCGCCCGAGCCGAGATCCGTATCGCCTGACGATTCTGAATCGGTGTTAAACATGTTGAAATAATCGGCGACCGCAAGCTTGTTGCCCGTGGTCGAAAGTTTTATGAAGCCGTTGCCGTAGTCGCCGTTCTCCGGAAACCCGCTGGAATTCAGAGTGTCGTCGAAGGTTCCATTGCCCGCCAGGAAATAAATGTTGCCGGTGGAATCGGCGGCCAGTCCCGCGCCGGCCATCCAGATGGCGGCTAGCGAACCGTTGGGCGTGATATCGATCACGCTGGTTTGTTGCAGCGAACTCTGGCTGTATCCCATCACCCAGCCGGTGTAAGGGCCAATGTCGCAGTGCGAAGCCCAGCTGGTATAAATCACGCCATTCAACAACAGCAGGGCGGCGCGTTCTTTATATTGCTTGGGAGCGAATGTGGTCGTCCCGCTGTTGTTCGGGAATGTGGCTTGGATCGTCACAGGACTGCCTGCAAGATCGGCGCCGGTGGTGAGATCCAGCGCGTGCAAGCGCTGAAAGTAGGTGGAACCATTCTTCGTCATCGCGACGAGGTAGATCGTTCCATTCGGCCCGGCTTTGAGATCGATCACGGGCGCAGAAGTGATTCCGATTTCGGGCGAAACCTGGCCGCAACCATTTACCGGATCGCTGGTGGTCTCACCGGAAGGGGTCATCGAGACTTTCCACAGTTGAGCAAATGTATCGGCGTCGAAGGCATAGACAGAGTTGTGCTCGGTGACGACGAATACAACGTTGTGAGTGGCGCCGCCAATTTGTAAATTCGAAACGTAGAGCGGCTCGGCATCCACCAGCCCATCGGTGGTGAGAAAAGCTTTCTTGCCAAAGCTGGTTGAATTCACGTTGCTGTGAGTGAGAATCGTTTCGTTCAGATTCTGGCCGGTGCGGCCAATGTCATTGTGATAGGTCAGGACATTGGCGCTGCTGGGCGGAGGCAGAGTGCTTGTCACGGTGAGCGTGACTGTATTGCTTGGCGTGCTGCCAGCCGAATTGCTCACGGTTACTTGAATCTGAGCGCCGTTGTCGGACGAAGTAGTCGCGGCCGTGGTGTATGTCGCTGAGTTCGTTCCGACATTCGTTCCATTCTTGGTCCACTTATAGGTGAGAGGAGCTGTACCTGTCGCCACCACTGTGAAGGTTGCCGTTTGGCCGACCGTAACAGTGACGTTTGCCGGCTGCGTGGTGATCGATGGTTTCGTCGCTGCGACATTCACGGAGAGCGTAACGATGCTGCTGAAAGTACTTCCAGCCGAATTGCTAACTTTCACTTGTATCTGCGCGCCGTTGTCGGCCGAGGTGGTCGCGGCTGTGGTGTACGTCGCGGAGTTCGTGCCGACGTTCGCTCCGTTCTTGGTCCATTGATAAGTTAGAGGGGCTGTACCCGTCGCGGCAACGGTGAAGGTCGCGGTCTGGCCGACCGTGACGGTGACATTCACCGGCTGCGTGGTGATTGATGGTTTTGTCGCGGCGGCGTTGACGGTGAGGGTTGCAACGCTGCTCGGCGCGCTTCCCTTCGAGTTGCTGACGGTAACTTGAATTTTTGCGTTGTTGTCGGACGAAGCAGTCGCCGCAGTGGTGTATGTCGCGGAGTTCGTTCCGACGGTCATTCCATTCTTGGTCCACTGGTAGCTGAGGGGTGCGGTGCCGGTGGCCGCCACAGTGAACGTTGCAGCCTGCCCGACGGTGACTGTGGCGTTGGCAGGCTGCGCGGTAATGACGGGAGCGATGGCAGGGGCACTCGAAGTGCCGGCGCAAGCGGCGAGCATTCCGCACAAAACCAAAAAAATCGAAACAGGTAAAATCGCGAAAAGTGCGTTTTTGTCCCTATTAGGATTTGATGAACTGCGTTGTTTCCAGCAACTTACGCAAATTTCTAATAATCGATTGTTCCTATTAGAGTGCATTCGACCTCGGGCATGGATTAGGGCTTGAACGATGCAGGTGCTGCCATCTGCTCCCGCGCTATGTTTGGTCATGAGCTTGATAAGTTTTGTCTTCAATTTAAGCTGATCAACCGTCTGCTATCTATTGTAGAGGAAGGCCCTTCGCGACACACCTGTACGTAAGACTAGTTGCGGGCCAGCCAACCGTCGAGTGGAGAATTACTGTATGGCGAGGGATCTAAATCCTGTAGCGAAGGATGACGTAGAAGAGAACCGCGAAGTAGTGGCAGGCGCTGCCTGCGATGACGAAGACGTGCCAAATCGCGTGGCCGAATGGAAGGCGCCGCGCGGCGAAGAATGCGACGCCGACGGAATAGAGGAAGCCGCCAGCGAGTAGCCAGTAGATTCCGTGCGGCGGGATGGAGGAAAGCAATGGCTTCACCGCAATCAGGGCGATCCAGCCCATGGCGAGGTATACGGCGGTGGACAGGATTTGAAAATGATCAACGAACCAGAACTTGAAGACGATTCCCGCCATGGCGAGCGCCCACACAATCGAGAAGAGCGACCAGCCCCAGCCGCCGCGGAGAGTGACAAGCGTGAACGGAGTGTAGGTGCCGGCGATGAGCAGATAAATCGCGCAGTGGTCGAAGATCTTCAAAGCGCGCTTCGTGCGCGGCGACGGAAGCGCGTGATAGAGAGTGGAAGCGGCGTAGACACAAACGAGTGTGCTTCCGTAAACCGCGCAACTGATAATTTGCAGCGCGCCGCCGCGGAGGATGGCGAACACCAGCAGCACTACAAAACCGGCGATGCTGAGAACCAGGCCGATTCCGTGCGTGATGCTGTTGGCCAATTCCTCGAGTTGCATTGCGGAACGAGTTGAGCGCATTTCGATGCTCGATTCCATTCTTCGCTGTTGCGACGGTCGGCGCAATAGACAAATGGTAATGGGAAGCATCAGCAAGTTTTATGAACGAGGAGTAAAAACCCTAGGCAGTTTCGGCAGTGGTTGGCTCTTCACGGCGAATGGTTCCGGGAGCATCGGCATCGTGGCGGCGGCTGTTGAGCCATGAGCCAATTCGCCATGCCAGCAGGACTGCAACCACCGCCGCATATTGGAGCGGTTTGCGAACGTCGGATTTCACGAGCCAGTAATAGTGGATTACACCGGCGATTGCGCTCAAATAAATCGCGCGATGGAGCATTCGCCAGCGGCGGCCGCCGAGGCGTCGGATCCAACCGGCTGTAGAGGTGATGGCGAGCGGAATCATGAGGACAAAACCTGTGAAACCGACGGTGATGAAGGGGCGCTTGGCGATGTCTTTCAGCATTTCGGGCCAGTTGAAGTAGCGATCGAGCCAGAGCCAGGTGGTGAAATGGAGGCAGGCGTAAAAAAACGCGAAAAGGCCCAGCATGCGGCGGAAGCGGATCAGTTGGGACAGCTTCAGGATCTTGCGGAGCGGCGTGACGGCGAGGGTGAAAATCAGAAACCGCAGCGTCCAATCGCCGGTCCAATGTTCGACGAATTGAACGGCGTTGGCGGAGAGATTATTGTGCAGGCCGCGCCAGATGAGAATTGCGAGCGGGAGGAGGCAGGTCAGGAATACGACGACCTTCGTCCATTTGCTAGTGAGGATCGAGTTCAAGGAGCGCTCCCGCGGAGAACGTCAAGGGCCTCAGGTCAATTCCGGCTTAACGGCGGCCGGAATGGGACTTGAGCGACGGATGTAAAACCGCACCGCCCAGGGCTAAAGCCCATCTAGTGATTGTTGCCTTTTTCCGCTGGACTGAAGTCCAGCTCCCCCTGCTAAAGCAGGGGGCTCCCACCGAACTGCAAAGTCGTAACTACCGCAGGTTAGTGGCCGGGCACTCGTCGTCTGCACTCTCTTGGGCACGAGGCCGAACGTCAACGGCCTCCGGTCAATTCCGGCTGACAGCGGCCGGAACGGGACCTGAGCTACGGAAAAGCGAAATTCCACGGCATTGAAGCAAAGCCCACGTCGAAGAAGACGTTCGGCGTGGATACCGGGACGGCGTCGCTTGCCGACTAATAGTACTTGCGCAGGTCCATGCCGGTGTAGAGGCTGGCGACCTGGTCGCCGTATCCATTAAACATCAGAGTTGGAATCGGCTTGTCGAATAAGCCTAGGCCGCCTTTCAGGCGGTGCTCGTGGGCCTGGCTCCAGCGCGGATGATCCACGGTGGGATTCACATTCGAATAGAACCCGTATTCGCGCGGATTGGCAATGTTCCAGGTGGTGGGCGGCTGATCTTTCACAAAGCGGATTTTCACGAGCGACTTGATGCTCTTGAAGCCATATTTCCAGGGGATCACCATGCGCACCGGGGCGCCATCCTGATTAGGGAGGGTTTCGCCGTACATGCCGACGGTGAGAAGCGTGAGCGGATTCATTGCTTCGTCGATTCTCAAGCCCTCGACATAGGGCAGCTCGATGCCAGCCATCGGGCCTTCGGGCATCTGTTTCACGTCGTAGTAGCTCTGGAACGCGACGTATTTTGCGCTGGCAGTAGGTTCGACAAGCTTGGCGAGGGCGCTGAAGGAATATCCAATCCACGGAACGACGATGGACCAGGCTTCGACGCAACGATGACGATAGATGCGCTCCTCGAGCGGCGCGAGCTTCATGATTTCATCCATCGAAAATTTGCGCGGCTTTTTTACTTCGCCTTCGACGGATACGGCCCATGGCACGGTGACGAAATTCTTGGAGTTCTCGGCGGGATCACCTTTGCCGGTGCCAAATTCGTAGAAGTTGTTGTAGTGGGTGGTTTTTTCGAGGGGGGTCTGTTCTTCGGTAGTGCTGCCCGGCCATTTTGTGTAACCGGTCAATTTCACAGGGACGTTTCCGGCGGCGGATGCCGACGGAAGATGGGACAGCTTTTTGTAGCCTTCCACGGCGACACCGGTGGCCAGCAAGCCCAGCAGGAAATTGCGCCGCCCCATGTAAACGCCTTTGGGGGTCACATCGGCGTAGGTCAAATCCGAGCGTTTCTTATTTGGCATGAAAGATTCCTGACGGCATTCTGTATCTTAGACATTGTGAGTACGCATTCGCTACAGAGTTGGATGCGCATTCAGGCCACTTGGAACTATCCCACTTTCCCTGCAAGGCCCTGCCTTCATGGCGCTTAAGAACAGTCCTGATCGAACTACGCAACTTTACCCGCGAGGCGGTGTTTCATCGTCATACGGCCTTTGAGGTGAAGACGGAAGGCCAAACGGAAATAACGCACTTATACACGGGGAGGATGAGATGAAAGTGATGAATGCAGTTCTAACGGGCGCGGCGCTCTTCGTTCTGTCGGCGCCAGCTATTTTCGCGCAATCGGCAACTACGAACGATCCGCCGCAAACCGTTCAGCAGCGCAAGGAAAATCAGCAGGATCGGATCGGCCAGGGCGTGCAGAGCGGGCAACTGACGGCCGGAGAAACGAAAAATCTCGAAACCAAAGAAGCCGGGCTGAACAAGGAAGAGCGCACAATGCGCTCGGAAGACGACGGTCATTTGACTTCGGCTGACCGAACGAAACTGAACAACCAGCAAAATCACTTGTCGAACCAGATCTATGACGACAAGCATAATGGCGCGGTGCAAAACAATGGTGCAGGGGAAATCGGCCAGCGCAAAGAGAACCAGCAGGACCGCATCGCGCAGGGAGTGAAGAGCGGCCAACTGAAACCCGGAGAGACCGCCAAGCTCGAGAAGCAGCAACAGGGCATTAACCGCGAAACCGCGGGAATGCGCGAAGCGAATGGCGGCAAGTTGACGGCTGCGGACAAGAAGGCGGTGAACCAGCAGCAGAATCGAGCATCACGCAACATCTACAACAAGAAGCACAACGGGCGCCGGCAGTAGGGCGGATCAGGAAGCAATTTAGAGAAAGCCCCGGCCTCACGCCGGGGCTTTTCTAATTTCGCACCTGTTTCTCTGCGCTGATACTGAAATTGACTTCAGCCGTTTCTCCGGGTTTCACGCTGACCTTTTTCGCCCAAGTTTCCGGCGCGCTATAGACGGGCCGTTTTACCCTCACCTGAGCGGCGACGTCGAGAACCGATTCTTCGGACATGTTCTGCCAGCCTTCATGCCACGCTTCGATTTCATATTCTCCGGCGGGCACATCGGTCAGCTTGAAGAAACCATGGTCGTCGGTGACAGCATAGTAAGGATGCTTCACGATGAGGATTTCCGCGTTCATCCAGACGTGCCCGGCATTGCACTTAATCTCGACGACGCCATTGCGCGGTAAATTGACAGCTATCATCTGATTCTGCATCGGGAACGGAATGTTGTTGGAAGCGGCGCCCGTCATGTGGACAGTGTGCAGAACCGGATCGCTGCTCTTGATATCGAGGTTGCCGCCCTGCGGAACGAGCATGATGTGCGGGAGATAACGGCAATTCTTTTGGTCCAGATGCTGACGCGAGTCAGGAAGGTCCATGGCCTTGCCCTTGGTGATGTCCTTCAGAAACACGACGGTATTCGCGACGCCGCCGTCGGGTCCGACCTCCAGTCGCTCCAGGTCGCGAATCTTGTGAGACGCGGGATCACAAACGCCTGGATCCTTGGTGATGGGAAGTTTGGGGGTTTTGGGAGCGGGGCCGGACCATTTAACCGTTCCGGTGATGGTTCCACCGTCCTCTACCTTGATTACGGAGTAGTCGGATTGCGCGGAAGCACGACCGGCGCAGAAGATAAAGAGGGATGCGGCGGCCACGAGTCTCACGCAGAAAAGAGAGGTTGCAGTTTTCATCACGCCTCACAGCGATCGAACGAAAATGTGTTGATGAACTTTTCGTGGAACTCAGACTCGGCAGTTCACGCGCCCCTTCGTGACTGCGAAATTGTGGTTGAGCGTGCGACGAGGTGGAGCGCTTGGAAATTCGCCTTTTCAGCGATTCATCGAGCCGAGCTGGGCCCCAATTCAAAGATACTCTTGCGAACCGAGGCGGGGACGAACTTTGGGGAGGGATTGTCCTAATAGTATATCGAGGCGAGAACGCTGAGGATAGCGCTACCTTATGCTGGCGAGCGATTTGTAACCGTAAGGAAATTTTTTCCGCCAATCCCACGCCGATTGGATGATCGAGGGCAAATCGGATTTAGAAGGAGACCATCCGAGTATGGATTTGGCGCGAGAGGGATCGGCGACCAGACGCGGCGGATCGCCCGCGCGCGGAGCCTCAATTCGAACGCGGATCGGCAGTTCCGTGACGCGACGGGCTGTTTCGACGACTTCGAGAACGGAATAGCCTCGGCCTGTGCCGAGATTGAACGCGTGGGATGCGGAGTCTTGGCGAAGATGATCGAGAGCGCGAATGTGCGCATCGGCGAGGTCGGCCACGTGAATGTAGTCGCGAATGGGGGTGCCATCGGGCGTGGGATATTGATTGCCGAATATCCGCACTTCTTTGTGGGGATCAGCGGCGGCGGCGAGCACGTTGGGGATCAGGTGAGTTTCGGGATCGTGATCTTCGCCGCAGCGCTGGGTGGCGCCGGAGGCGTTGAAATAGCGGAGGCAAATTGATTTCAGGCCGTAGGCCGCGTCATAGGTTTCGAGAAGGCGCTCGAGAGTGAACTTCGTCCAGCCGTAAGGATTTTTCGGCCACGGCGGGCAGTCTTCGCCGATCGGCATTTTCTCGGGCTCGCCATAGACGGCCGCTGTAGAGGAAAAGACAAAACGGCGGATGCCGGCATCCAGCAGAGCGCCCACGAGCGAAATTCCCTGGCCTACATTGTTTTCGAAATACTTGGCGGGATTTTGTTGGGATTCGCCGACGCTGATGAATGAGGCGAAATGGATGCAGGATTCGATGGCGTGCTCCTTCACGATTCGAGCGACGAGGGAGCGATCGCCGGCGGAACCTTGATAGAACGGAATCGCGGCGTCGAAGGATTCGCGATGGCCGTGGGTGAGATCGTCGAGGACGACGACACTTTCACCTTTGCTCGTGAGTCGCTCGACAGTAACGCTTCCGATATAGCCTGCGCCACCAGTCACCAGGATCGCCATGATTCCCCTTCAGGGTGCTGATTCCTGCTCGTAAATCACTGTAGCACAGAGTTTTCGACGGGCTTGGCGGCGTGCCGAGTGGTGTGCGGTTGTGTAAACGCCCTTCTTCACGCTACTTAAGTGACGATTCGATAATGGGTTACGCGTCGACGTCGATTACGACGCGGCCGCGGGTTTTGCCGGCGAGGATTTTTTCAGCTAGGTCGTAGATCGAGGAGAGCGGCTCGGTGGTTGTGAGCGAATCGAGCTTATCGAGAGGAAGTTCGCGCGCGAGGCGTTCCCAGGCTTGGATGCTGAGGGGTCTTGGGGTGAGGACGGAATTGATGCCGAGCAGCGCGACGTTGCGCAGGATGAACGGAAAAACCGTGGTGGAAAGTTCGGTACTGCCAGCGAGGCCACAGGCGGCGATCGCGCCGTAAGAAGCGGTGGCTGCGAGCAGCGATGCGAGGGTTTGTCCGCCAACGGAATCGACGCCGCCAGCCCAACGCTCGGATGCGAGTGGCGCGGTTTTTTGCGTGAGTTCGGCGCGATCGACGATTGTGGTGGCGCCGAGATCGCGCAGGAAAGCGTGCAGTTCCGGGCGGCCGGTGGACGCCGCCACTTTGTATCCCTTGGCGGCGAAAAGAGCCACGGCGGTGGATCCGACGCCGCCTCCCGCTCCCGTGATAATAATTTCTTTTTCGCCGGGTTTTACGCCGTAGTGTTCGAGCGCGATCAGGCAAAGCATGGACGTGAAACCGGCGCTGCCGATCGCCATCGTTTGCTTGAGCGTGAGGCCTTTCGGGATGTGAACTAGCGCGGCTGCGGAAACGCGCTGGCGCTGAGAATAGCCGCCCCAGCGCGTTTCGCTGAAGCCGTTACCAACCGCAAGCACTTGATCGTCGGCGCGGAATTCGGGCGAAGTCGACTTGAGAACGCGCCCCGCCATGTCGATGCCAAGCACCATCGGAAATTTGCGGATGATTTTGCCGCGGCCGGTGACGGCGAGGCCATCCTTGTAATTGAGCGACGAATATTGCACTTCGATGAGGACATCTTCTTTGGGCAGTTCGTCCTTGGTCAGCTCTTTGAAAGCGACTGTGTAAGCGCTGCTGTTCCCTTCCGCAATCAGCGCTTTGAACCTCTCAGGGAGCATCCGATCCTCGCGCGTATTCTAGTGGGGCAGACAATCGTTCGCAGCGATGTGAGTATAGCGCAGCGGCGGCTAACACAAGTCTTTTGCGGTCGGCACAATGCGGGCGCGGCCCGCAGACAGTGATGACTTTTTCGCGGCGCCTCCGGGGACGCAAACGGCTGATTCCGTAGCTTTGTAACATATATTACTTACTAGTTATCCATTAAATCGCGCTTATCGAGGAGTGCGCCCTTCCGCCTTGCACTCGATCGCCGCGGCCGGAGATCTTTCGTTGTTCTATCGGTGCAGAGTTTAACGGGAGCCCGGTAGGGATGCTCAAACTGATCGTAAAGAACCAAGAACGCGAGAATCATTTCCCCTTGAGAAAATCTTGCCGGAATTGGGTCGTATCCGAAGCCCAGCAAAAAGCCCTCCGCTGATTCGCCGGCAGAAAATGGTCGCGTTACCTGCAGGCGATGGTTGATGACGAGTTCTCTTTTGAATTCGAGACTTCTATCGCCGAAGCGGTAACGCTGCGACGGTCCATCGATCACGAGAGGATCCTCGAGCCATTGGAAATAAGTCTGCCGCCACGGCAGCTCGAGTTCGACTCGAGAAACGGCAAACCCAGAAATCCTTGACGTGATGATAAGGTAGATTTTGAATCCAGTGCCGCCACCCCAGTCGAACGCGGTGCTTTCGATGAGCCCTCCCGTCTGGCGCACACGTAAATCCTCGGAAGGAATGCAAGGAGCTTCGCCGTCATCGGTGGGGATGTGGATCGGACGGCCCGCATTCCGAATTCTCCGCGCATACGCCAATTGATCAAACGCGGCGCTCTTCATCGTATATCAACTCCTTTTGGGTCCGGGCGTGTCCCTCGGGTTTGATCCCCCGAAAACGGCTCCCTTCCCCGGAAAATGAATTCAACGTACACAACCTACACACCCTACATGGCAAAGCTTCGATTCCTCGTCCGAATCACCTCTGCAGGCTGACTTCAGGCCTCCCCGCCTCGGGCTCGGGAATGTCGAGATATCGAGCGAGTCGCAGCGCATGGCTGTGGACAGGTTCCGTCAATCGCAACTTCTTGCCCTTGGCATCACGCGGTTCGGTTACGAAGCCGAGGGCCTTTAGGCATTTCCCGAATGCACCGGGATCAATCGTCGAATCCTCCCCGCGGCCCCTCAAGATTGCCCGCGCGAGGTTCGAAAGTTCTGAAACGTAGACGGCCTCACCAGGTGACTCTTTCCAGGCGACCAATACCGCTTCGACTGTAATTACGCGCAGATCGGTCCAACGGGCTGAGCGACTTTCTCCGTCTTCTTCTCGCAGCAGCTCGAATACCTCGGCCTGCAATTCGGCTTCGTCCGGCGTCGCCGCGGCCAAACTGCGAGCGAGATCCCGCAGCCCGAGGCTGAACTTCGATGCCTCGAAATTAATCCGTCGGGCAGCACCGAGATTCGCGCGACGAAAGCTCAGCAGCTTCGCCTGAAACTCCGTCGCGATTAGCCGCTGTGCATCCTGATCGAAAGCGGGCAAAGCAGTTTCGGTCGGAACCATCGCAATCCGGATCGAGCGAAGCGGCCATGGATCGTCCGCGAAAACGGATTCGCTCTGGACCACCTGGACGCCAAACAGATCCAGGAGGCGGCCGCGGAACGGGATCTTCCGATCGCTTCTGCTCGCGTCGTCAAGCAGGCTTCGCAACTTATCGCTGATATTCGCCTGACTGATCAAGAATGTGTATCGAGCGCCGTTCGCCAGCGAACACAAACTCGCTGGCGTTACGCTCGCCAGTGGGACAGAATGCCGGCACAAACAGCGCAGCACGCTTACGAGGCGATTTCCCCGTGCGGTGTCCGGACCTGCGATCACGAGCACCGGAGCGACCGAAACGGCTTCGACGATCGCGCTGCAAAGTACGATGCGAGCCACACGCGACGCAGATTTTTCGTCGAGGCCGCCGAAAGTCGTCACGACGTCGTTCGGTGCGGGCTGCTCCGCGTAGGGAGCGTCAATTCCCGTAGGATGCTGCTCTCGATCAGTGCGGGTGCATACCGCCGGCCACGATATGCAACGACCGGTCCGATGACCTCCGTCGAACCATCCCAAAGCATAAGTTCGGGGTGCGCAGGATGGACACCACCAATCAGGTCTATCATGGCGCCGTCGGTAAAAACTTCGCCAGCTGTCGCAATCAGGCATCCAATCACTGGCGCTGCGTCATTTTCGTTGGGCTTCATGTTCGATTGCAACCCTTAGGGCTGCCAATCCATGACCTTTGAACTGGGGCTCAATTCAACCTCAATTGCGCAAAAAAAAAATGCCGCGAGAAAACGACTTCGCGGCATCACGTGCAAAGAATCGATCGGCCGTCTTGCTTACCGATCACTCGTGCTCAATAGCCTTCAGATTACCGTACAAATCCCTAGTTCGTCAACACAACAGAAACCGCTGCCTCGCCCCGTGATTCTGGGATTTTTTGTTCAGATCGAGATAACTCGCAGACGAGGCGTGCGTCGAACGATCGTGTCACGTAACCCGCTCAAAATTTAGCCCCTCGGATATTCAGCCGGGAATTAATATCCCTTCGATTCAGCGGCATCTGCGTGCTTTTTGTCTCTTCTCTTTTTATTCTTAGCTTTCGCCCAACGAACGAGAACGGCGTCCCGCGCGATCTTGCTTCGCTGCTCAGAGGTAAGCTTCGCGGCTCGAATTTTGCCGCCTTTAGAACCGCCCAATTTCCCCAAAGCCACTGCGTGTGGGTTCTTCCTCTTCGTCATATGGTCTAGAAGGTATTCCGTGGGATGCGAGCAAATCAACACAAATTACGTGTTGACTTATACTTAGGCGCCCATGTAGAATAATACTGTTCTTAGGCGCCTAAGTAGTGGGGGCTTAAAATGAAACAGAAATGTTCTATTCTGCAATTACAGATCAGCACAGCTCGCGGACTTTGGGGAGACCTTCCGCCTGCCGCAATCGATTCGTTGACAAGCCTGTTTAAGCGATTCGGGATTTCCGTTTCACTTGGCGACGTTCAGTACCTGGATGGGCGATGGTATGTAACGCATTCTGGCCTTCTTCGAATTGCTCATCGGCGTGGATGTTCTGGGCTCAGAACTAGTCTTTTGACTAAATTTTGCGACCCAGCCGCTAACCGTTGGGTCTTCCGGGCAACAGTTTTCAAGTCTCGCCGCTCGAAGGGATTCGTTGGCTATGGTGATGCCGATCCCTCAAACACATCTCCCCTCGTTCGCGGAGCCGAAATGCGCGTCGCCGAGACGCGAGCCGTCAACCGCGCTCTCAGAAAGGCTTATGGAATTGGCCTCTGCAGCGTCGAAGAGCTCGGGTCGTTCTCCGCTCTCCAAAAGCTTCTCACGGCCGAGCCGCATTCGAATGGTCATGCCAGAGGAAACGTCTCGAGCAACGGGCAGCCGCGATTGCGCGATCAACTTTGCCTGCTGATTCGTCAGCACGATCTCGATCCGACTCTCGTGAAAGCCTATGCCGCGGATTTCTGCGGAACCGCAGCGCTCAAGGATGCTAGTCGCGAATTGATCGAATCGTTCGTCACTCAGCTTGCGGCCGCCGCAAGAAAAGACCGCGATGCCCTCGTATGCAAATTGAATTCCTACGCTCAACCTGTGGAGGCAACACCATGAAGCGCCACATTCCGGGTCTCCATTCACGACAGCAGGATCACGAAAATCTTCTCGAAGGCCTGTTCCTTGTTCGAGTCGATTCGGCTTCCTATCGCTGGCATCCGCAAAAGCCATTCCTGTCTGTGCGGTTTGTCGTTCTTGAACCCGAAGCATCTGCGGAACGATCGTTTTCGGGGCGGCTTTATTGCACCGAACGAGCCCTCTGGAAGTTGAATTGGTTTTTGCGTGATTTCAACTACGACTCCGACCTGCTCAACCAAGATCAGATTGATGAGAAGGCTCTACTCAAACTCCGCGGAGTCGTCCGGACTTCCTACGTCACGTTGAACGGTAGGTCTTTCCAAAACCTCGAAGCTTTTGCTCCGGAGACGGAGTGGGAAGAGCTTTCCTGCGAAACCGTCGGCGGGAAGCAGGTGGGGAACGGCGATGATCTTTAGCCACACGCAGATTTCCCAATATCTTCGCTGTCCCCGAAGTTACCGCTATCGCTATCTCGACGGCTGGCGAGAAAAGGAAACGCGGGCTGCGATGGCGTTCGGCCGCTGTTTCGAGAAAGCTCTCGCGGCCTACTTCGCCGGCGCGGACTGCACGGCTGCGCTATTCAAAGTATGGGGCGATTTTCGCGACGCTCCCTTCGAATACAAGAAAGGAGAATCCTGGGATCGGCTCGTTCACCAGGGTGTCCATTTGCTCCAGCGATTTGCACAGGACGATCGCGTCAAGATTTGTCGTCCGGAACACGATCTGCAGGTAAAAATGGTTCGCAGCCTTCCCGCTGACAACGAATTCGTCGCTTATATTGACGCCCTAGGCGAACTCGACGGTACGCAATGTCTCATCGACTGGAAAACCACGGCGAGCCGCTATTCGGAGGAGCCGGCTGGACTTTTATCGCTCGACCCGCAGATGATTTGCTACTCCTGGATGAGCGGAATTCCGGATGTCGCGGTTGTTGTCTTCGTGCGAAAAAGCGTTCCTGAAATTCAGTATCTGAAGGCCTCCATCACGGACGAGCAGCGACGCGAATACGGCCACTTGGTTGAGGCCACAGTTGCCCAGATCCAGTCGGGCCAATTTCCTTCGCACAGCGGCATCCGCTTCCCGCAAAACGGGTGTGTCAGCTGCCCTCATCTTGGACTCTGCCTCGATCGTCCCGAATTAGTCGCCGCGAACCTAATCCGAAAGCCAGGAGCAAGCGATCTTGATTGGCTGTGCGAACTTGTGGATTAGCAGAAGGACCGCGGTGGCTCCTGAAATCAATCGCCGACGGGGCCTCATCGTTCTCGGAAAGATCGATGGGATTTTGGCCTGGGAGCAAACGAAGGAGCATGAGCGCGACGAGCGGTTCGTCGAGCTCGGGCAGTATCTCTGTGAGGTACGAGCGGGACAATACTGGCGGCTCGAAAATTTAAAGTCATTCGATGAATTCCTCGAAAAGCGATTTCCTGAATCTCGCCGAAAAGCTTATTACTTGCTGGCAATTCACGAGCATCTAACACGGGTGCCGAAGCGGCAACTTCGTGAAGTGGGTTGGACGAAGGCACGGGAGCTGGTGAAGGTTGCGCGTCGGGACGGAACCGAATTCGACTGTGCACCCTGGGTGCACAAAGCGAAGGAACTACCGAAGGAAGAGTTTAGACGGGAAGTGGATCGTTACCTGACCGGCAAGGAAACGGAACCTTGGGAAATAATCTATTTCAAGCTGTACAAAGGCCAACTATCCGTAGTCGAGCACGCCCTCGAAATCGCAGCTCTTATGCTCGGCAGCGATAAATCCCGGGGCTATTCCCTAGAGATGATTTGCGCGGATTTTTTGGCGGGAGCCGCGCTGGAAACGGATAATACCATTCAAGATCACGAAGCCTCAGCATCCAGCGGATGTTCAGCCGCACCATACGGCCGGTCGGCTCCTGCAGGGACGCGATGAGCGACTCTAGGCCTCGCATGCGGGTCGCGCCCAGCCCTTATGCGCGGCTACGCAAAGAAATCTTGGCGCGCGACAACTGGCGCTGTCAGGTATGTGGCTGTCTCAAGAATCTTGATGTTCACCATCTGAAACGGCGCAGCGCACTCGGTGACGATACCGAGACTAATCTGATCACGATTTGCCGAGGTTGCCACGAAGCGCTGCATAGAACTAACAGGTGAGGCATCTGCTTCGGACACCTTTTCGTTTTCGCTGGTGGTGACGATTTTCGTGCGATCATAGAATCGTAGGTTCGAGGCATCTCCTTCTTGAAGGCTCTTCGCGGTCGCGGAATAACTTCTGCATGTAATGAGGCATGGAGCTCGGATGGGCCTCGCTTCACGATACGAATCAGATAAAGACGCGCGAGTCGTACGGCACTTACGAGCACCGAGTGACCTTGCCGTGCCCACGAAGCCGATCTTGATACCGTACTTGGATCTACTGCCGGCCCTCGATTTACTGCCGATGCGATTCACATAGAGTCCCAAGGTCGCGACGGCAATTCTCCGGAAGTAGTTCCGACGGGAACCGCCCCGAGATTGCTTTTTCATGTGTGAGAGTTTTAGTACGCCGCGATCTAAGAAAAACCTAACGATTGGCTTGGTCGCGTGCGTTAAGCGAGTGAGTGGCCATTCGGTGAAGAGAAAGCTGAGTGAGATTTAAGAGCGGGAGGAGTCGTGAATTATTGTTTCAATCTGCTTCAAATGATTGAGGTCGTGGCAGGCGAAATGTTTCGCTATCGCTGCGATGCTTTCGATGCCTCGTTCGGCATGGACTCCATGCTGATTCCACTGCCGCTTGTCGATTGACTTTAGAAGCGTGAGGTTTGCTTGCCGCAGGGTGCGAAATAGCTCAAGAGATTGTTTCGGATCGCAGCCAGCGTACTTTCCGGTAGCGGCCCATTTATCCTGGTCAAACGATTGAATCGCTGTACCCGGCTCTTCCAGTATCTTGCGAATGCGGTAGGCGCCCACAAGCTCGTCATCGGCAAGATGCGCGACGATTTCGCCGATCGACCATT
This sequence comes from uncultured Acidobacteriota bacterium, assembly GCA_963772535.1. Classification (GTDB taxonomy): domain Bacteria; phylum Acidobacteriota; class Terriglobia; order Acidiferrales; family UBA7541; genus Palsa-295. The sequence goes on along the minus strand of CAVYXN010000015.1, from coordinate 980,075 downwards.
TTCCCGGAGCCGGCCGCTGCATCAGCTTCCGGCGCGGCACGCGTTTCATTAATTGCTCGAGTTTCTTTGGAGTCGCGGCTTGCACTTTCAGCGGATCACGATCGCCCAGGTAGCTTTGCAATCTTTTGAGGTACTCTTGCAACGTCTCTGACATTCCCAAATCCTCTAGGCTGCGAAATTATTGTGACGCGACTCTATTCGGGCGAACTTCATTTGCCGGGATGAATCGCGATTGATTTTGCCACAGCGCGGGAAGCAGAGTAAAATCACCGAGTAAGCTTCCCATTTGCGTTCGCGAAGACCTTCGCGGCGCAACCTGCGCGCCCGTAGCTCAGATGGATAGAGCGTGTGCCTCCGGAGCACAAGGTCAGAGGTTCGAATCCTCCCGGGCGCGCCATTTTCGCAATACTTCGAGTGTTCCAATTTGGGCGTCCCGCGCTTCTGCGCCGAGTTTGCGCTTCTCGATTCTCTCGATTCCCGCTACAATCCCTCGCGTTTCAATCTCTCAAATAAATTCCGTTTCAGAATCAGGTGGCCTGAATGGCTGAGGATTTTCGCGAACTCGAAGAGCACGCCGAAGAAGCTGCGCAGCACAATCTTGCGCCCGTCACCGTGACCATGGCGATTCTCGCCGTGCTCGTCGCCGCCGTGTCGCTGCTTGGCCACCGCGCGCATACCGAAGAAATGTTGATGCAGACGAGAGCAACCGATCACTGGGCCTACTACCAGGCCAAAGAAATCCGCCGCCGCAATTACGAGCTCTTTGTCGACGAAATGTCCGTCTTCGCACTGCAAAAATCCGAACAGGCCGACAAAATCAAAGAGAAGTACGAAAAGGAAATCGAGCGGTACAAAGAAGAAGGTCAAGACATTCAGGTCGAAGCGAAAAAGCTCGAAAACGAAGTGGCGGCCGAGCGGCGCCACGCGGACTATTTTGATCTCGGCGAAGTTCTACTCGAAGCGGCTCTCGTGATCTGCTCGATCACGGTTCTCACCCGCAAGCGGTTCTTCTGGTACCTCGGCTCGGCGCTGGGACTGATTGGAGTCGCTATCGGCATCACCGGGCTGCTCGTTCATTAGCTGTGGGCCATCTGCCATTCGGCACTGGCGATTCGACTTTAACTATCCCACCGCCAAAGTCGCGATCTGCTTCGCGAGTTTCTCCACTTCCTTCGCCTTCTGAATCATCGGCAGCGAAAGCGTAACAGTCGAATCCGTTTTTTCCACCTCGTCCTTCAGTTCTCCCGCCAGCTTGTATAGCTTCTGGATGTCCTGCACGATCGTCTTCTGGTTGTGCTCCTGAATTTTCTTGGGGTCGAAAGGCGGCGGCTGGTTCATCGGATCCGCTAGCCGGTCAGGCGGCCCTTGCCTTCGTCCCATCTGACGCGCGGCGGCACCGCCCGCGAATAAGCCGCCGGACGCCGCTACCGCCGCGATAAAAATCGCGCCGAGAAAATCGCGTTTTTGATGGTCCATGTTCTTCACTCCCCGCTACAAGAGCTCCGGCCACATCTTGCGCCAAGCCATCGCAGCGCGAATGGTATAATTCCGCCGCTCATTCTATGACCGAATCCTTTAAGAGCTGGACACAGATCGCGCAAACCCGCGGCCTGCGAATCCTCGCGATTGTCATTATCGCGTTCATCGTGGCGCGACTCCTCAAAGCCTTCACTAATCGCCTGGTGGAAGCTGCCAAATCCTCCACGCGCATCGCGCAAATGCGCGAACAGCAGACTCGCACCATGGCCGGCATTCTCTATAGCGCCGGAATTTCCATCATCGTCGCAGTTTCTATATTAACCGCCCTTCCCGAATTCGGTTTCAACGTGACGCCCATCGAAGCAGCCGCAGCTGTCGCCAGCCTGGCCTTCGGCTTCGGCGCGCAGCATCTCGTGAAGGATCTCATCAACGGCTTCTTCATCGTCTTCGAGGACCAGTTCGTCGTCGGCGATCTCATCCAGGTGAATTCCGAACTCGGCCGCGTCGAATATCTCACTCTGCGGCGCACTATGATTCGAAATACCGCCGGCGCGCTCGTCACCATTTCCAACGGCCTCATCGGCCAGGTTTCCAATTTCAGCCGCGATTGGTCGCAAGTTTTTGTGGATGTCACGGTTCCATCCGAAGAACACGTCGGCCGCGCCCTCGCCACCCTCGAAAAAGTTACCGGCGATCTGCGCAACGATCCCGATTGGTCGCCCGCTCTCGTCGATGGCCCTCGCGTCCTCGGCGTCGAGTCGCTCTCCCTCGATGGCACCGTACTCCGCACGCAGGTGCGCACCGTGCTCAATCGCAAGGACGACGTCGCGCGTGAGCTACGCCGCCGCATCAAACTCGGATTCGAGCAATCGCGCATCCCCACCAGCCAGCTTCACAAAGTCACTCTACAGGGCGAATTGCCACAGCCTGCGCAACAATCCAGTGAGATGCCGTCCAGCCGGATAGGTTGACCGGCGGAGAATCGAGCGATCTTCACATTTGAATCCAAGTTATTCGAATCATAGGAGGCTTCAAAATGTCCGATGTAAATCATGAGCAGGTGAATCTCATGCTGCGGCTTTACGACATTCGCCGTGAGCCGCGACTTCGCGAAGCCCGCGACTGGTTTCTAACGCATTTCAATCCCAAATCGGTGGAAGATGTGATGACGCAATGTCCTCCCGGGAGCCAGGAAAACGCCTTTATGCGCATGGTGTTCAGCTACTGGGAAATGGTCGCGAGCATCGTGAATCGCGGACTGATCGATGAAGACTTCTTCTTCGAAAACACGGGAGAGCAATGGGTCGTTTGGGAACGCCTCAAGCCCGTGGTCCCCGCTTTCCGCACGATGTTCAAAAATCCTTTGGCATTCTCGAATCTCGAAAAACACTGCGAAATCTTCGAACGCTGGCGTGAAAAGCGCGCCCCTGGATCCAGCGAAGCTATGCGCGCCATCAATACCCAAATGCAACAACAAGCCGCCCAGAAAAAATCCGGCGCCGGGTTCTAGTTCCGCATCGATTTCGTCAGGAGGGCACGGCATGCCGTGCCCTCGCGACCTCCGCACGCGTATTCCATCGGCTGTCGTGCTTGCGCTGCCCGGAACTTTAAGTTACTATCCGGTTAAAGTATTTATGAAAAAATTATCCATCGGAATGAAATTCGCCGTTGCCTTGGGCTTCTTCATGTCCGGCGCCGCCCTGTATTGGCTTGTGACGCCGCCCCCGAAACCTCGGGAGCTCTTGTTTCGTATCGGCTACGTATCCACGGTTTTTTGCGTGCTCGCTGTGCTGAGTTTTTGTTGGGCAGCCTTTGTCGCAGATTTGGCTCTGAAGAGAGACTGGTCGCCTCGGACCTGCCTAAGGGCCGGAATTCCCCTCGGAATTGCGATGCTCGTTTGGGGCGCTGTCGATTCCCGTTTCTGGTTGCTGGCTCCCCTCGCCGGCCTCACCAATCTGGCTGGTTTCTTTGCGCGGCGAATCGCTTACCCCGATCTGACTGACGAGGAAGCTGCAGCCCCGGAACCACCGCTTAGCCTATTTCAAAAGTAAACTCTCGAACCCACTGCTTCGCCCGGATTTTTTCTGGCCGCTTCGCCCGTTCTGTGATAGCTTTTCGCCCAGTCCCCACGAATAAGTTTCCAACGGATTCATAAGCACTGGGGTTGGCTCGAACTCGCCGCCAGCGCCGCACGAAATCCGCGGAGGAAAAGCACGATGAACGCGCGCCATCCATTCTCAGCTGTGATCGCAATTCTAATTTGTCTGCTTCTCGCCGTTCCCACAGGCGTCTCGGCCCAGGTGTCGCAAAGCGCCGGGAAAATCACAGCCGTGGTGCCGATCGTCAATGTCGTCCGCGGCGCCCAGCAAGTGGCCGCTTCCACGTCGCAACAGGTTTTCTGGGGCGACGTGATCAATACTGGCCATCTCGCCCGCGCTCGCGTGGCGCTCGATGACGGCTCGGTCCTCAGCGTCGGCTCCGATTCGAATCTCACCATCGCCAAGCACGATACCGGCGAACAGCAAACCGATCTCGATCTCGCTTACGGCCAGGTCCGCGCCCGCGCCGTGAAACTCGTCAAGCCCAACGCGCGCTTTCAGATTCGCACTCCCGTTGGCGTCGCTGGAGTCGTCGGCACCGAAATGGTTGTGCTCTTTGACGCAGCCGGCAACATGCAAGTCGTCTGCATGGAAGGCGCGTGCAAAGTCTGCGACCTGGCCGGCGTGTGCGTGTTGATGAAAGGCGGCGAGGAAACTGGAATCCACGGCAATTCTTCGCCGTCGGCTCCCGCTCCCGTCAGCCCCGCGACTCTCACCGCCGCTGTTAGCGCAACGAACACCGCCGGAGCAGGCGCTGGCGCAGGTGCAGCAGGAGCTGGAGCCGCCGGAGGTGGCATCGGCGCAGGCACGGCCACCGCAGTAGGAGTTGGCGCAGCGGTGGCAGCCGGAGTAGCAACCGCCGTCGTCCGCAGCGTCAGCAAAACTCAAACTTGTCCGCCTCCAACGTCGGGCGGCGCAAGGCCTCGCGCCGAATGCACTCAAATCACCACGGGCGCGCGCGTCAACGGCCAGCGCCAATAGCGAACGCGGCGTCACGCCCAGCGCCAATAAAGTCGTTTGAGGAAACTACGTCATCCTGAGCGAAGAGTCGGCCGCTCTTGCTTTTCGTCCCGCTCCGAGCGGGACGGCCGACTCGTAGTCGAAGGATCTCGCCCTCGACTCGGCTGCCAACGCTTCCTCAATATTTTCGAATAGCCACTAACTTCCTAAAATCGGATCGTCGGGCCAAACGTCACGCGCAAATTGTGGTGCGCGCTGTCGTTGAAATAAATCTCATCGCCCACGTCGAGACGGAATCCGATCGGCCCCAAAGGCGTGATTCGCCTTAGAACGAATGGCCACACCTCCGCGCACCACTGAACACGGAAGGCTGCATTAAGTTGCGGTACTAGGCCGAAAAAATGCAGGGCTTCGTGTATGGAGCAATACCAAAAGCGCGGTCAAAATGTGAGTTAAGCAGCAGATGCATTCAGGAGGCGAGAATGGCACGTCAGAAAACGAATCGAGTTGTGTGTGCCCTGTGCGGAAAGGAATTTGGCACGAGCGCAGAACACGAAGAGCACAGGAAAATCGTTCACAACGTAATGGACAAGAAAACAAATCTCGGCGCACAAAAAACCAATCCGCGCGACCTCGAGCCGGCTGATGACACTCCGACCACCGAGCTTCCGCCCGGTGCCGAAAGCACAGTCAACCAGGGCGGCTCGCGGCCGTCAGGCACAGCCGCACCCGGCAAATCAAAAGGCGCCGGCAGATAAAAACGATCGCCTTTTTCGCGTTAAGGCGACGTGAAAGAAGCGCGAGGGCGCGCCCGCTGGCTTGCATCGTTGACTTACCGTCAAGCGTTCGCACGTGCTCGGAGCAAGCATTCGCAGTTAACCTTCGCGGTTCGAGTGCGACGCAAATTTCCCGGCGGGAAGCAGCAGAAGAAAGAAAATCAAAAAAGCTGGAGGCGCGGGTGGGAATCGAACCCCAAATAGCGTCGTATCTATTGGATTTACAGAACTTAGAAGCATATGAAATCGGTTGAAATTGTGCCGATTTGCCGGATTCCGTACAATTTTCCGTACAAAAATGCGCAGCCCTCAACGCAACATCGCGAGAGCTGTGGATCGTCATGCCCGTCGGCACTGGTGGGCGTCCTAAGACACGTTTATCGTCCGCTTCACAAGGCTTGGAGCGGTGACCGCTAGACTTGTTCTTCGCCGCCCAGCGGTGGCTGCGCCTGGGAGGTTCGGGGCGATCTTCCTCGGAACGCTTTTTTTTTTGAGGCCGCTAACTCTTTCCTGTGTCTCGGTAAGGCACGGATGACCTCACCAGCACGGCGCGTGATTGCAAACAATCAAGCTAGCGATCACGGGCGGCGGAGCCGGCACCGCATCAACGCCGCAGGGCCCGGGCGAGGGAGCCGTGCTGCTCGTCGCGGCTTGCGCTTGTCCGCCCTGCATCTCCATCTCCTGGACTTTGTCAACGACAGAGACGACCACTGTGATGTAACCACGGTCCGTGAAAGCTTTTATCCGAGCTTCAACCAAGGCCTTGAATTGATCTGGCGGTAGCGGTTCTCCATGGTACCCACTTTCTCTTACTTGTTTTGGCTCCATACATCCTCCTCGTGAGAATTACGGGGTCCTGAGCCCCTCGTTCTTACTCAGGGACCTGACACTTGGGGCTGCCCTTAATTTATCGCGCTCTGCACGCGCTTGGCGGAGGTCTGGTAAATCGGGGTCTGCGTCCGCCCATAAACGAAGAAACTCATCGTAGGAAGAGAGCGCGTTCTGAGTGTCTCCGGCCTGTGCAAGCACCCGAGCACGTGACAAATAGGCCAGGACCCAATCACTTGGCGAGTCGTCAGTGAACACCTCTCCCTTGCGTTCAAGATACCGTCGATACGCCTCCGCGGCATCATTCCAGTCACGCTGAGCGGCGTAAGCCTCGCCCAGCGATAGATCAGGCGCGAAAAAGGAGAAAAAAGCCGAGGCGCGGCGCTGGGTCTCAACCGCAATTTGGCTCCTGCCCGCGGCGAGTTCCGAGGCACCCTTTAGATTTTCGTAACATGCCTGTGTGAACGCACCTTGGGTGTTCCGCAGATCAGCAAGCCGCGCCAGCGACGCTTTCACTGTGCCCAGGTCGCCCAATTTGAGTTTCAACATGCCCGCGCGCCGCAACTCCTCTGGATCACTACTTGCTCGCGCCGCATCGGCTAGACGCTGAGCCTGCATCTGTGCTTCGGTCATTCGACCGCGGGTCCGTTGTACAGCGGCCAGCAAGTATCGTCGGACGGGTATCCAGGTTTCGCTGTGGAGTTTCTCGTCCAGAACCAGCCCTGCTTGCAAAACGTCCTCCGCATCACGCAAATGTCCCTCGTACATCAGGACTCGCGCTTGGCAAAGTGCGGCCAAACTCGCATCGTGAGGGCCTCCCTCTTCGCTTAGTAGCTGGAATTCCCTTTTTGCCGATATCGTATCGCCCTGACCGAGGTAGCTCAGTCCAGCGACCCAGTGGATCCTCGGGTGCTTTACATTGCGTGACTTCGCCGATTCGTAGTCCGCGAGTGCTTCTTGGAAGCGGTTGACGCGATTCAGATAAAGCATCAAGCCCACATGATCGCTTGCACTGTTAGGGTTGATTCGTAGTGCCATTTCCTCCGAGGAAATCGCGTCCTCGACCCGGCCGGCATCGTAAGAAGCCGACGCCAAACCCTGAAATGCTTCGAGATCATTTGGGTAGAGGTCCGTAAGCAGCCGGTAGTTTTCCGCGGCCTTTTCGTAGAGCCGCTGCCATCGGTAATGCGTCGCTAGAATCAAGTACCGCTCGCGTTCGGTAACACGATCCAATCCTTTCTCAGCGAGGGCCATGTGCGCTTGCGCTTCCCTCTCGTTGCCGAGCCGATCGTAGGCGAGCGCCAAATACAGATGAGCCATAGCGAAATCGGGATCGAGATCAGTGGCGCTTTTGGCGAGCGGAAAAAATTCTTCCAGATCCCCCGCTGCGAAGAAATCGAGTGCACGGGAATATCGTTGCAACGCCTCAAGAGAACTTGTCGTGACGCGCTCAAGTGGCTGGGCGTGTTCCTGGATTTGCTTTAAAGTCTCACCCAGATGAGCTCTCAGATGGCGCGTGAGTTCATTCACAGCGGGATACAAATCGGAGGGGGATTCGAAGGCGGCTTCCTCTGTAAGGGCCGTGTGTGCCCGCCAGGGATCGACGACCTCCGCAATCACACGAAAACTCGAACCGGATCTTATGATGCGGCCCGCCAGCAGTGCGCGAAAATTTTCTCGCTGGCAGATTTCGCGTCCGAGGTTTACATCCACCGGGGCAATTTCGACGCGGCCCATTCGGTGCACTGCTTCGGCGACTTCAGAGCGGGAAACGAGATGCACAAAGGGGGATTGTTCGAGTGATTGTCTCACTGCCTCGGTTACTGTATCGTCGAAAATCGTCTGGTCCGTATGGTTTTCGAACTCGCTAAGGAGGATTGAATCGTGCTCATTCAAGACCGGGGAATGGTAGTGTTCATAAATGAGCCTTCCGCTTACGGCAATGGCTACAAGAAGAGCCGCAGCGAGAATCGCGAGCGCCAACCGCCCTTTCAGCAGCTTCTTGTAGCGCACTTTGGCAGTCCCCAGCGCAATGGGCTGCTCCAAACTGCGCCGCACCGCTTCGAGATCTACGCGCAAGTCGGCAGCAGTGACGTATCGCTCTTCGGGATTCTTTGCCAGCATCTTCGCGACGATGCGCTCGAGCTCTTTCGGTATCTGTGAATTCCGTTCGCGGAGCGGCGGCGGGTCTTCGTGTAAGATTGCGTTGCAGGTTTCAAGAAATCCCGCTCGACGAAACGGGTTATGCCCCGTCAATGCCTCGTAGAAGACGACGCCCAGTGAAAAGATGTCCGCGCGAGCGTCTGCCTGCTTTTCATCGAGGATCTCGGGGGACATGTATGCCAGTGTCCCGGAGAATCTTGCGCTTTCAAATGTCTTCGGAGTGTTTGCGCAATCGGAGCCGGGCATTTCGCGAGCCACGCCGAAATCGAGCACTTTCACTTGTCCCGATCCCGTCAACATGATGTTTTCGGGCTTGATATCGCGGTGTAACAGGCCTGCTTGATGTGCGGCTGCCAGCGCTGCGGCGCACTGTGTTGAAATGAAAAGAAACTCAGCGACCTTGAGTGACCGAGTCAGCCGACTTCGCAGCGTCTCACCTTCGACGTACTCCATAACGACAAAGACTTCGCCGCCGTCTTCGACCACGTCATAGACTGCGGCGATGTGGAGGTCGTTTAAGCGCGAAGCTAATTCCGCCTCTCTCCATAGGCGCTGCCTGGACTTTGCATCGGCACGCATTGTGGGTGCAATACGCTTCAAAGCGACTTGGCGCTTCAGGCCTGTATCGTCGGCCAGATATACCTCGCCCATCCCGCCGCCGCCGAGACGGGCGCGCACGACAAACCTGCCCACCATCTTTCCAGCGAGATCGAATGTTGCTGGAGAGGCCGGATTAGTTTGCGTCCTCGGTTCAGCCATAGGATAAGATCCAAGGCTAGATACTTCTTGCCGCTAGCGCGTTCGCTGACTAGGAGTTTGTTGGACTCATATTACTCTTGGGTAAAAACCGAAGCAATCGAGAACATTCCACAACCACACCGACGCGATATTTTCCGATCGCTGTCAATCGATTCATCATCGGGTTTACCTCTTCTCATAAGTCCGAGCGCCACTTTCGAGACGACCTGCGGCAATCTTTCGCGGCCACATGTTCTCCTCACGATTGAGGCACTTTTCCTGACCTGGAAGCAACGAATTATCACCGAGCAAGCGGAGGACGGCACAAGGGCTGAATCAAGATGGGAAGCCGAAATATACGATCCGGCTTCCCATTGTTGTGGCTGTTGTCGTCTCTCGGCTGTTTGCAACTTCTGCCTGAGTCTCAGGGCAGAAACTCTTGACAGCACGATTGAGTTACGGTTTGACAGCAGCCGGTTGAAGTGACAGCGCAATTTCGGTTCTCCCTTCTTCGCGTGCAATTTCCTTCTCCCGGTTGGACCTAGATAGTTGGTGCCCTTGGGATCCTGTCCAAATCTGAGCGAGGAAATAGGTTTCGCCATAACGATTGAAGACCAGCTTTGGACTCGGGTTTCCATTCCGGGTCTCAACCGATAAGGTAAGGACGTTCATTACGGCGCTGCCATCTATCTGGCGAAGTCGTTGAACTGTTCCTGATCCATCCGTCACAGACTTCACAAGATATTCTCCAGCTGGCATCGTGTGATTCCCCGCCTGGAACGCAAAAGGAATCTTCACGGACAACTCGGCCTGCTGCGCGTAGGAAGTGCCAGTTGCTAACGCGGACAGCAGTAAAGCTACCGCTACCGCAAACAGTTTCGTTTTCATGTGATTCCTCCTCTCCTGCATTTTCGTCGCGGACGGCGGTGAAATTCACCGCCGTCAACCCATGAACATCAACTGAAGCTCACAGGCTGATAGCACTCTTGCGCGGGCAGTTCAAAACATCAATGCAAAGCGAGTCAATTGTTTGTCATTCGGAGATGAGACGCGAAGTCGCAGGGTCTACAAGGGTTCAAGGCGTTGTGCCGAAGCTGGGCATCTATCGGATGACCTGTTGCCGATTATTTTGCGGAAGGCTTTCGAGATCGCCGGCGTTCCGACTTCGAAATAGGCGGTTATATTCGTCGTGGATTCTCGACAGTCGAGCGCAATCCACCGGAGCGCCATGGCCGAATCAGCATTACCAAGAATCCCACAATTGACAGCCACGACGGTTGCAGAGCAGGATTCAACGCCATGAAAATATTTGAGAGCCGTACAGTGATGAATTTCTTTTCCCCTGTCAAACCTGATTTTCCGGCGAGCGGAAGCGAACTTCAATGCCCCAACTGCGGGAAAACTGCAAAGTACCAACGAACTGACCTTTTATATCGAGCTTGAGTTACGGCTTCGACCTGTTTGACGGACACTCCTCATTCGCGCAAAGCCAGACCGTATCTCCAATCATTCCTCCGCGCTTCGCCATATAAAGACGATGGGAACACTCATAGCATGGTTCCTTGTTCGTTGCGGAAGGATCCAAATCGTCATGCTCGATCGTGTGGTAGCCGCGGCCCATGTCGTACCGCAGGAGGCAACCTCTCATCGAACACGCGTACCAGTGATTGGTCGGATCTAGAATTCGTTCCGGATCTCGCTTCTCCTGAGCAAGAAACATCGGAACATTGTGGTAGAGGCACAGCGGGGAGATGTCGAGCAGCATTTGCGATTCCGTTACTGGAAGTATTCCTGCCTATCAGAACTTTTATTCTGGGAATGGCCCGCCGATAATCGGGTCGGAAACCAGCACGTCAAATTCTTTCTTGCACGTCATGCAGTTGACGGTCTGGTTGTTCATCGGACTTCGTCCCAGTCGTACAAAGACGTGAACAATTTGTTTCTGTTTGCAATGCGGGCAGTAAACGGGAATTTTTGACTTTCCCACACCTGATTCCATGGGTCCGGGGCGAATTCATCAACTACCTGTCGCCCCCGCGATAGAACTTATTTATTAGGATGCGACGCGCGTCGGGCACGAGCCGACAATCGAAAGTCGTGGCTCACAGCCATTCAGCTTCTGTTCGACGGACACGTCTCGTTGGCGCAATGCCAGACTGTGGCTTCATTTAGTGCACCGCGCGTCACCAAGTAAAGGCGGCTCGAGCAGTCGGGACATGGGGGCTTGTTCTCTCCGTACTGTCGCTTGCCGTTACTTATCGCGTAGTAGCCGTGCTCCATATCGTAGTGCTGATTGCAACCGGGCATAGAGCAGCAAAACCAGTAATACGTCTCCTCAAGAAAGCGTCGTGGATGTCGCGTTTCCTGAGCGGGGATCATTGGAAGATCGTGATAAATACACAATGGACGGATGTCGAGCGGCATCTTCAAGTTCGTTGCGGATACTGTCATGGCTTTCACCCCAAACGAAAGGTTGGTTTAAATTCCCAAGCGTCTGATTTGCAAGGAGCCGGGGTAAACAACGCGGGGCACGGCAGGATGCTAGTGAGACAACTCAATGATACGCGTGTTATGCCGTATTAGCGACAACGGTTCCGCTCGGGCCGGGCAATTGGCTGTGGCTTTGCTTAGTCGTACAATACGCCACAGTTAAAAATCTTCAGGATACAAATGATTCAAGAAGGTCACGTGCGAGTTGTATGGATCAACTCAAACGACACAATTGCAACCCCGCGATACACGGTCACTTTCGCCAGCTACGAACCTCCCGAGGAATTCGGTGATCTGAAGTCCAAAGCCATTATCGGTGAGGCAGAGCTGCTGAGATTCTTGCACCTCATCAATGTAGATGCAGACGACTTGAAAACAGGATCACTCGTATTGCACGAGCATGGTTATGTGGAATTTGCTAACGTGGTTCTTTCCGATGAGCGGCTTGTGAACTTCGATTTAAGGTAGCAGAGATTTCTATCAATTATCATCTGCCATATGTGCATAGAGCATTTACGACCATAGCAGGGATGCAGAACGTGAACGGCTGGTTGACACGGTCGTGGGATATACGCGGCAGATGATGGGGCGAAGGTGAATCATGTGCGTCACGCCTAAACTACAAACCGTCTTTACTCCCGTGCAGAAGGCCGAGCGTGTCGCGCTGTCTCGGCCCGCAAACATACTCCAGATGAGACAAACTGACGACGCGAGTCCGCGTGCCACAACGCTCGTCCCCATGGTCGTCGAGGAGACGAGCCGGGGCGAACGGGCCTACGACATCTATTCCCGGCTGCTCAAAGACCACATCATCTTTATTGGCACGACGATTGACGATCATGTCGCCAATCTCGTGACGGCGCAGTTGCTCTTCCTCGAATCAGAAGACCCTGAGAAAGATATTTCCGTGTATATCAACTCTCCCGGCGGCTCGATTTCTGCGGGAATGGCGATTTACGACACCATGCAGTTTGTGCGGCCGGATGTGGTGACGTATTGCATCGGTCAGTCGGCCTCGATTGCAGCACTGCTTCTCGTCGCAGGCACGCCGACAAAACGCTTTGCGCTGCCCAACTCCCGAGTCCTGATCCACCAACCGTGGATGTCCGGCCTTTCCGGCCAAGCTACTGACATCGATATCCATGCCCGGGAAATCCTCCGGACTCGCGACTCACTCAACAAACTTCTCGCCTTTCATACGGGACAGCCGGTCGAAAAGATTGAAAAGGATGTGGAACGTGATTTCATCATGACTGCGGAGCAGGCCAAGGCGTACGGCGTCGTGGATGAAATCATCACGAGACACCGCTAAGGTCGTCCAAGGAGTACCAATGACGACGACCATTCCAAGAAATTCCGTGGCCTTCTCAGAGCTTCTCGACCACGCGCAGGAAGAGTCGCACCGCTGGCACGACTGGTTCAACCAGCACTCGCAAGCGCTAGACGTCCCAATCGACGTCGCCGGCTCGGCGACAGTCCGCGACTTGCTCTCGCATATCGTCTTCGTCGATCTACTCTTTGCCGAATGGCTGCTAGGCGAATCGACCACGCTCGCCGCCAAAATTGATCCAGCCCGATTCACCGACAGCATTGACAAGACCTCCCCCGATGCCATTTTCTCCGCCGCGGACTCTGCGCTACTGAAATGGCGAAAAGTTCTCGAAAAGACGCACGACGAAAAATGGGACGAGATCATGTCCTTTCCGGCGCCCACGGAAAGCATAAAGGCCAGCCGCCGCAAATGCTTTACGCACGCCTTCCTGCACGGGACGCGGCATTGGGCGCAACTGGCTACCGCTCTGCGCCGCGCCGGTTATAAACAGGACTGGCAGCACGATTTCATCTTCAGTCCCGCAATGCAGTGACTCCTCTGTGCCAGTCGAGAATCGCCGCGGGACAAGCCGCAGAATAGATTCTGGAAAGTGTGCAAAACCGAACCGACACAGAAAATCGCTCGCGCTATAAGCATGCACAAGCCGGGACACCGACGGATGCCGTGGTCGCGTTCCAGTTCCACCGGAGCGGAAGCCCTCTTCGATAGACGACGACAGTCGGCGCCCGGCCACCCCATATTTCGGCGTGCTCGATGATCCGCCACTCGCGAGTACGAATTGAGTTGATTCCTGATTTGCTATTCTTTGCGCGTGTTTCCGTTCTCGGATTTATGGTCATAATCGGTTTTGCCGTCTTCATCGACTACGCGATTCGCCACTAACCCCTCTTTCAAAGGTTCGACGCGCGTTCACGAAAGCCGTGCTATTCTTACGTATGGCGTTCTCAGCCGCTCGACGTGAATCCTTCAAGGTCCGTCGCTCTCCCCGAAAAGCGATCTCAAAAAGCCCTGCTTTCGATGTGAAATTGTTTCTCGATTCGACCGGCCTAGGAAGAAAGGTTGGCAAGTTTCAAGGAAAAGAAACCGTCTTTGCGCAGGGCGATCCTGCCACAAATGTAATGTACATTCAGGAAGGCGGCGTCAAGCTTAGTGTGGTCAACACAAGCGGCAGAGAAGCCGTTATAGCGATTTTGGGACCGGGTGATTTCTTTGGCGAGGGGTGCCTTGCGGGCCAGGCTGTCACGATGGCAACTGCGACAACGATTGCGCCAACCGTCGTACTCGTCATTGATAAGAACGAGATGATTCGAGTGCTCCACGGGGAACATCAGTTCTCCGACCGCTTCATTGCGTACATGCTGACACGAAACATCCGAGTCGAGGAGGATCTGATAGATCAGCTCTTCAACTCCAGCGAGAAACGGCTGGCACGCACTCTGCTACTGCTCGCGCGCTATGGCAAACCGGGCGATCCTCAGAAGGTACTTCCCAAAGTATCGCAAGAGATGTTGGCGGAGATGATTGGCACAACGCGGTCTCGGGTCAATTTCTTTATGAACAAATTCAGGAAGCTAGGCTTTATCCGATACAAAGGCACGATCCACGTAAACAATTCCCTCCTGAGTGTTGTCTTGCACGACTGAATTAAATCTCGCGACACGTGGAAACGTAGCTGTCGTGCGGTAGGTAGCGGCCGATACGAATAGTGTGCAAAATTGAACTGTTTCACGCCCGATATTTTCGCATTCTGTCGGGATGAAAAAGAAAGAACTCACGCCCGAACAGATATCCGCCGTTCCTTGTCCTACCTGTGGGGTCGCTGCCGGTGAGCTTTGCCTGCTGCATTCAGGCGGTCCGCGCTCAGGGCCACACGTAGACCGGAAGTTTTCCGCGGCTGAGGCGATTGAACAGGAAAGAAGAATTTCCGTTGGTCCCTTACGTTGACAGAACTAAGCAAGAGAAATGACCAGACAAGCCTACCGCGGGTGATTGAAGACCTGCGGCATCACACGCTGGAGCAGCTTGCCGAACTGCGCCTTCTACTCAACGTTGGTCTGGACCGGGCAGACACCCGCCGCCCTGGTTTCTTTGAAATCGATGGCGCGGCCAATGTCTACTACATACTCCGATATCCTTTCCGCTACAAAGTTCTGCTCGTGGCTGCCTGGGACCGCAAGGGCGACCCTAAGGCCGAATTCGTAGCGTGCACATAAACCGCGCCTAAGAAATTGCTGCTAATGCGTGATGCTTCAAGTTCTGCTTCCAGTTGGTTTTAGTCCTCCCCCTTAAGCGAAAGTCTGTCCAATCAGTTAACACCCAGATCAAAAGTGTGCTGTTTTGGACAGATGCGGCTGGCGCCGCTCTAATATGGTTACCACCGATTCCCTTCGAACCAGTTCCGAGGTTCGGTCCGCGGAGGGGCTGACCCCCGTGAATCTGTTGGACTCCCAATGGCTTCAGCAACACGAGATCGCGTCAAGCAAGCCGACCCGCCCCCGGTCTTGAACGGGCCCGCCAGCAGAAGGCTCCCCTTGCGTATTCTGTTTATTCACAGCGATGCCGCGGATGTAGAGCTTTGCGTGCAAGAACTCAACAGGGCGCATTTCAAGGTCAGCACAGACGTGGTTCGAACCCCAGAGCAGTTTGCTGGACGCCTGAATTCAAGATACTACGATGTGGTGCTAGCTGAATACCCGGCCCCGAACTGGCACGTATCGCAGGTGCTGGAAATCCCGCATCTGAGGGGTAGGCAGATTCCCTGCATATTCCTAAGCGACACAATACAACCGGAAACCGTGGCAGAACTTATTACTGCAGGCGCAGCCGATTGCATTGGAATGGATCATGTTGGCCACCTCCCTGTAGCTATTCGTCGAGCTCTCAGTGATAACAACTTGCGTCAAGAGCGCGATCAAACAGAAAAAAAGCTGCGCCATTCAGAAGCACGTTACCGCGCTCTAGTAGGAAACCTAACTTACGGAATGTGTCGCTGCAGCATCAAGGGCAAGTTCCTGGATGTCAATCAGGCATTGGTGACCATGCTTGGTTATCCATCCCGCGAGGAACTTCTGGCAGCGAACCTTGCAGCCAACATTCTTTCTGATCCCTCCAAACTAGCGCAATTACTGGGCCCTTCCATCGGACAGAATCGCGCCGATCCACTGGAAGTCGAATGGAAGCAAAAGAGTGGCACGACGCTCAAGGTTCGACTCAGTGGACGCGAGGTCAACGATGAGGGCGAGACGGGCAGTTACGAGATCATAATCGAAGACGTCACCCAACAACGCAAGCTCGAGGATCATTTGCGTGAACAGGCAGCCAAGGATCCTCTAACCGGACTGGCCAACTACCGCCATCTGGTGGAAACCGTTGACCTTGAGATTAAACGTTCCGAGCGCACAACGCGTGAGTTCGCTCTCTTGTTCCTTGACCTGGATGGGTTGAAGCAGATTAATGATCGTTTCGGTCACTTAGTTGGCAGTCAGGCGCTCTGCCGGCTAGCCGATGTTTTGTGCATCTGTAGCCGGAAGATTGACACCCCGGCACGTTTCGGCGGGGATGAGTTTGCACTTGTACTGCCCGAAACAGGGCAATTGCCGGCTAACTTAGTAGCCCGGCGTATTTGCGGCGGTCTTGCAACTGATGGCAGGGAGCCAAAACTGTCGGTCAGCATCGGCGTTGCCGTTTATCCCAAAGATGGCGAAAAAGTAGATTTCCTCTTGGGCGCGGCTGACGCGGCGTTGTACTCGATGAAAGCTAGAACACGCAGCAGCCCGGAAGCGAGCGCCCAGAAGAAGACCGCGGAGCCCCGTCACAAAGCGGCGGGCCGGTAAGCAAGACGGGCTAGTTGAACCCGATGAAGCACGAATCCAACCTCATTAGGATCCAGCGCACGCTAGCTTTTCGGTTGGACCCATCGATGACCAGCGAAGAGGCAATCATACTGCGGGCGCTCCCAGCGGATTCCGCGCAACATTAAGGGCTACGCGCTCTTCCACAGATATTTCCTGATCTTGCGGTAAGCGTTCGGCAATCGACTCTTGCGCTGCTCTGATATGTAGTTCGAGTTTGTTGTTGTCGATTTCTAAGATCGCATTCGTGTACAAACCCCACCATGGTTGCTGATGCATGGGACACTCCAACCCAAAAATTGGCTCCAATTCCCTTCCAGCTGATTTTGGTAGGTGGTGATAATTTCCAAAGGGAATTGCAATATTCGAAGCCGAAACCTTGCTACGACTTCTCCTTTTGTTTCTTGCCGCGACTGCCCTTCACTGCCCAGTGCCGCGTTGCTCTTTCCCTGCCGTCAAGTTGCAGTTGTTTCTGAATGCCACTAGCTCCATGATATTTTTGCGTCCCGGCAACTGAACCTTTCGATTGGGACTCGCCGTGTATTTTCGCCTGCGGGGTCTGTGTCATGAACGATCGAAAATTTAGGGGGTCTCTGAGATTTTGCAATTCCCGATAATAATAGAGCGCCGTTGGCCGTTTTCCCTTGATCCTAAGCTTCTTTAGAAACTCAATTTCTTCCTTGGTCGCATCACCGCTCAGCGAAGCGTCACGAAGGAATTCTTTCAGCCCACGCTCTCCCTCAGCTTGGCCAGGTTCCCTTTCGACAAACTCAAATTTCATTGGGTCCCCTGGGGCCAGTCTCCCGTTTAACACAATTTCCATGTCAAAGGTCGCAAGATCGAAGTCCCATGATTCGATCAGCGGATCTAGGAAGGTAACGCTGTTCTCAACCGATAGGTTTAGGGCATCCGTGTCTAGGAACTCGAGGATGCTGACTCGAATTTCTTCATAGCTTCGGCCGGTGAGCCGAGCCACTTGGCGGACCCACTTTTCACTTTCCAATTCTTCTTTGGCGACTCTCTTGCCAACGTCCAAGAGCTTTTGTATGACGATGCGTTCGACTTCACCGAAGGGCTGCTTCTCAAAAATAATGCGAAATTGTTTTTCTTTGTCGGAAGCGCACTTACGGAGAACCAACTCTCGAACTTCCCTAAATAGGGGCAGGGGTGCATCCCCTAAGGTTCTCTTCAATTCCTCCTTGCGTTCGTGGTCGGCTAGTTTCGAAAGCTCACCGGCCGGGAGTTTTAGGAATTCCCCCATTTTCTCGTAGATGTCTGTTCGGCCAGGCGCGGGGGGCAACTTCTTCCGAGTCAGCAGCTGGGAAATGTAAGACTCGGTAACTCCAGCGGCAGCTGCCAGATCTCTCTGTTCAAACCCCAATTCTTCGAGCCGCTTTTTGATCACCAGACAAACGTCCACAAGGTGCCTCACCCGCTTAACTTCGGATATGAAACCAAATAAATAATCCCAGATTCTCCTTGACACGTCAAGTTAATTAACCTAGTGTAGTTAATTGACTGAGGGATTCGTCGGGTAATCTAAACTATAAAGGGTTATCTAGAATCGCCCCTTGGCCATGACAACCAAGGAGGTTGACATGTTTGCACGCAGAGTTTCCATGCATCTGAAACCCAATAGCGTTGCGGAATTCACCCAGAGAATCGAAAAGGACGTTTTTCCCCTGCTTCGAAAACAGACCGGGTTCAAGGACGAAATCACGTTTATCGGCCCGGGCGAAACGAAAGCGTCCGGAATCAGTTTGTGGGATAACAAACAGAACGCCGAAGCCTACAACCGCGGAACGTATCCAGAAGTGACGAAGATCCTGGCGGGAGTCGTTGAGGGAACTCCTCAAGTTGAAACCTATGAGGTTGCCAACTCGACCTTCCACAAGATTGCCGCTGCCGTAGGAGCGTAGGATCGACAGTTCTCTTCGTTCGGTGAGGGACGGGCTCGGTCCGCCCCTCACTCCTCCACCGAAGGGAAAACCAGAAAGCACAGCAGATTTCCAACACTTACTTGAGCAAGACAACCAAGGAGGTTGCCATGAATACCATTACGCGTTGGGACCAGTCCCGCAGTTTGGCATCTTTACAAGATCAAGTCACACGTTTGTTCGAAGACAACTTTACTCGCGACCACTCGGGTCCTGCCGAACTAGCAACCTGGGCTCCACTAGTCGACATATATGAAACCGAGAACGAATTGGTCGTCAAGGCCGACCTGCCGGATCTCCAAGACAAAGACATTGACGTACGTGTCGAAAACAACACATTAACCATCTGTGGAGAGCGAAAATTCGAAAAGGACGTCAATGAGGACAATTATCTGCGAGTTGAACGCACCCATGGTTCGTTCATGCGGAGCTTCACCCTGCCGAACACGGTCAGCTCCGAAAACATTCGGGCCGAGTATCGCAATGGGGTCTTGACCCTGCACATGGCGAAGCGTGAGGAGTCGAAGCCGAAGCAGATAAAGATCAGCGTCTCAGCAAACAGCAAGTAACCCACATCTTACATGCGGAGGTCGGTGCTCCGGGCTCAGCACTGACAACCAAGGAGGTCGCTATGATCGGACGCAGAGAACCATCGAGAGAAGAGATCGCGTGCCGAGCTCATGAGCTGTATCTTCAGCGCGGCAATGAACAGGGAAAAGATGTCGAAGACTGGGTTAGAGCCGAAAAAGAGCTGAGCGACGAACCTGTCGCGGGAACAATGAAAACGAAGGTCGCTCAAGCAGGCGATAGTTGGATTAATTGACGCCCCGGGTGTGAGTACTCGTCCTGTCTCGCGAGTGGTGCGAGCGAGACATTAGACTCCGCGGTTTGTCGGCCCGGATTTCCCAAGCAGCCGGAAATGGATAGGCCTTTCGTTCGGGAGCGCGCCAGTCCGCCGACGCACGTCTCTAGTCAAGGGCAACTGGACGGAGAAACGAGGTTACCAATGGTCACGAGAAGCCTGAAGTGGGTTTTCATCACGGCATTGTTCCTGGTGGTGCTATTGCGCTCCTCGGGAAGTCACCAACTATTGTTGGACCTTTTTGTCTGTGCGGGTGCCTTCATGGTTGTCCTAGCTCTATTCTTAGAAAACACGAGGGTCGGACTTCCTTCAGTGGCAATAGCGGATCGGACCCAGGAGAGCAAATCACTGTAAGGCTGTGAGCGTGGTGATCCCGAGCGCCACCGCAAACGCAAGCGAGACGCCAATGCCAGGCACAATCGAAACGGAGACCACCCTGATCGAAGAGGACGCCCTTATTGCGGAATCCTTGCGATTCGAAAGCGAGCCTTGGACCCGTTTCTACTTGGCTGGTGAAATCATTCGAGCATTGCGGAAGGCATCCGGAAAACAAAGCCATTACGCGAGCGGAGGGAACATAGCTCATTCGGACAAAGTGATTGATCACTACGATTACTCGTGCGGCGTCGGCAGTCTTCCGAAGGATGTACGGACGGGAACATCGGACTGGTCGGCGCTCGAGTCGATGTGATGGAGCTCCAGATGAGGATCAGTTCCGAGGCGCAAGGCATCGAGGAAGGGGAGTGCAAGACGGTCGGCCGCGGCCCGCCACCTGCCAGCTCTTCCCTTCCCACCGAACTGGTCAACGGCGAGACCTTGAGGAGGCACTGGCCATCAAGAACACGGATATCGTCCCCGAGTTCAGTCTTCCCCCGTGCACGCCTGTCCGATGCCACAAGATACCCCAGTATTGGGGGGAGACAGCACTGAGTAGCCTCGTTTTTCGACCGGGAGCGCCACTGTACGAGTCATTCCTAGACCCGTTTCTGCGGCTGTTGTGACGCTCGCTTCGACGAAAACAATGGATCACCGTAGTCCACGAAGAGAAACCAAATGGCGGAGACAATCAAAACGGGGACGGTCCTGATAAAGCAGGGCGCACTCTTGCCGGAAGCCTTGCAGTTCGAAAGCGAGTGCTGTGTGCCGGGCTGGAGACTAGTCAAAGGTCTCGATGGGCACGCAATGGATCGAGAGATCCAAGAAGCAGGGTGGACCTTCTTCTTCCTCGCTAACGAAATCAAGGCGACTGTCTTCGGTATTGACGGAGAAAAGATGGCACGCAGGGCAGTCGAGCGAATCCTGGGCGATCCAAGGTCCGGGCAATTCAATGCCTTGGAAATCACCCGAATCACCTCGCTGGACTCGGAACGTTTCCCGGTAGTTCACTATGTCACTGTCTCCGCTCACTCACGGCATATCCAGGAGAGCTTGATTCTCTTCTCAGAAGAGGTCCCTCAGGGGTTGGTGCCGAGCGGAATTGACTGCCGCCCGGACCAAAGCATGGGGCTCGCAGGCAGCGCGGGGCTGCTGACAGGAACAATGATACAGGCCAACGTGGCACCGATCTTGAATCATTGATTGAAGGGATCTTCAAATGAAAATGATGCGCAACATAGTCGTTGCTCTTTCCTTGATCCTGCTTTCCGCTCCCATGATTTCCGGTCAGGATCTTTCAAAGTATCGAACATTCTCGCTCGGAACGAGTTTAGCCGAGCTCTCGAAGCAGGTCGGTCCGTACTCGCACTATACGACTCTAATTCACCAGCGCCCAGCAGCCATTCAAGAGTTGACGTTTTGGACGCTGAACTCTTCTCGCTCTCGGGTCGTAGTGTACCCGGTTTCGCAGATTTTGTTCAGCTTCTACAATGGCGAGCTCTACAGAATCGTGGTGACTTACGATCGGGACGACACAGAAGGCCTGACTGACGACGACATGGTACAAGCCGTCTCCGCCCGCTACGGAACCGCAACGAGCTTATATTCCGAGAGCAGCTTCTTCCCAACGAATTACCTCGACGACTCAACGGACAAGGTCATCCCTTTCTTGTTAACAAGTGATCCCTATCGCTCGGCAGAGCGCGTAATTGCTCGATGGGAAGATTCTCAGAACGCGGTAAGCCTTCTTCGTTCCAGCAACCTGAACTCTTTCCGGCTCGCGATATCTTCAAAACGACTGGATGCGCAGGCGGAGGCTGCCATTTTCGAATTTGAGAAGCTCGAGAAGCGCGAGACTCCGCAGGTAGAAATCGGGCGCCTGAAAAGAGAAGCCGAGGAGGTTGAAGTGGCGCGACAAATAAACCTAAAGACATTTCGCCCCTAGTGTCGAGCTAGGGTCATAACGACCTTAATCGAGGATTTTTGGGAACGAATTAAACGGAGGTTAAAGAAATGCCTGTGAATGTGACTCCTCTACACGACCGCGTCCTGGTGAGGCGATTGGAAGAGAAAGAAACCGCGAAGGGCGGCATCATCATTCCCGACACGGCTAAAGAGAAACCTCACGAGGGCGAAGTAATGGCCGTCGGAGCCGGCAAGATCGAAAAAGGCAAACGGGTCCCGCTCGATGTAAAGGTGGGCGACCGGATTTTGTTCGGCAAGTACACGGGCAATGACATCCTGGTCGATGACCAGGAGTATCTGATCCTCCGCGAGGAGGAAATTCTGGCGAAGATTAGCGGAATGGCCAAGGCAGCATCCAGCAAGAAATAGTTTCGCAGATCCAAACAGTCTTGGACGGGCCGCAAATACCCATTCACCCAGGAGGGTGAAGTCTAATGGCAAAACAAATTGTTACTGGTGAGAATTCGCGTCGGGCGATTCTGCGCGGCGTCAACATTCTAGCCGACGCTGTCAAGATCACGCTGGGCCCAAAAGGGCGCAACGCGGTGATTGAGAAAAAGTTCGGCGCGCCGATCATCACTAAGGACGGCGTGACGGTAGCGAAGGAGATCGAATTACAGGACCCACTCGAGAATATGGGCGCGCAGATGGTTCGCGAGGTGGCCTCCAAGACCTCTGACGTCGCCGGCGACGGCACCACCACTGCAACCGTTCTGGCCCAGGCCATCTTCCGCGAAGGCGTGCGGACGGTTGCTGCAGGTGCAAGCCCGATGGCCCTCAAGCGCGGCATCGATAAGGCCGTCGAAGTCGCCGTCGAAGAAATCAAGAAGCTTTCCCGCGACGTGAAGGGCGACATGATTGCGCAGGTTGGTACTATCAGCGCCAACACCGACAAACAGGTCGGCAGCATTATTGCCGAGGCCATGAAAAAGGTCGGCAAAGACGGCGTCATTACAGTCGAAGAATCGAAGACAATGGAGACGACGCTCGAAGTGGTCGAAGGCATGCAGTTCGACCGTGGCTACCTTTCGTCCTACTTCGTAACCGATCCGGAGCGGATGGAGTGCTTGTTGGAAGACGTTTACATCCTGATCCACGAGAAGAAAATCAGCTCGATGAAGGACCTGCTTCCCCTGCTCGAGCAGACCGCCAAGATGGGCAAGCCTCTCTTGATCATCGCCGAGGATGTTGAGGGCGAAGCGCTCGCAACCCTCGTCGTGAACAAGCTCCGCGGCACGCTTCAGTGCGCTGCGGTGAAGGCTCCCGGCTTCGGCGATCGTCGCAAGGCCATGCTCGAGGACATCGCCACCCTGACGGGCGGCAAAGCCATCACGGAAGATCTCGGCATCAAGCTCGAGAACGTGAAGATCGAAGACCTCGGTCGCGCGAAGAAAGTGACCATCGACAAGGACAATACCACGATCATTGCAGGCGCCGGCAAAGCCAGCGAGATCCAAGGCCGCATCAAGCAGCTCCGCGCGCAAATCGAAGAGGCCAGCTCGGACTACGACAAGGAGAAGCTCCAGGAGCGTCTGGCGAAACTCGTCGGTGGGGTGGCCGTTATTAAAGTCGGCGCCGCGACAGAGACGGAACTAAAAGAGAAGAAGGCTCGCGTCGAGGACGCCATGCACGCCACACGCGCTGCAGTCGAGGAAGGCATTGTTCCTGGCGGCGGCATCGCTCTACTGCGCTGCCTTCCAGCGCTAGAAAAACTCAAGGTTCACGACGATGAAGCGATCGGTGTGAATATCGTGAAACGCGCGCTCGAAGAGCCCACGCGCCAGATTGCCCAGAACGCGGGGCACGAGGGCGCTGTGGTGGTCGGTCGCATCCGCGAGTCAAAGGATGACAACTTCGGGTTCAACGCTGAGTCCGGCGAATACACCGACCTGGTCAAGGCCGGAGTGATCGATCCCGCTAAGGTCACCCGCCTGGCCTTGCAGAACGCCGCGTCTATCGCCGCGCTGATGCTGACCACCGAAGTCCTGGTCGCCGACATCAAGGAAGAAGAAATGAAGGCCACGGCTGCCGGTGGAGGCGGCATGGGCGGAATGTATTAAACCGCCGAGCTCCACGCACTACGTCTGCGCCACTTGGGGCGAGCTCGCACATCGCACGGGCTTGTGCCGCCGGAACCACTGTCATAAAAATGTGATACAAATCGTGGCAAATGACGGCAATGCGGGGGCAAAAAGTGAAGAAAGGGAAAAGGGCTCGCTCCGTCTTGCTGAAACTTGCTGATTTCTATTGGTTAGCGTCGGCTCCGGCAAGATTTCTTGAAGTGAGCTGCCTGTCGCGGCGGTCCAGACTTTTGGACGGCCAGGACCCACGAAGAGCGGTGTGGCGGACAGTTAGCTCACAGGTAGAATCCTCCAGCGTTATCATTGTCCTCATCCAACGGGGGCGTCCGGGTGTCCTTCCGTCGACCATGGTATCGGCCCTTGGGCGACTTCGGTAGTTGGGCTGACAAGGGGGGAAACTTTTGCCGCTGGTAATTGAAGAGAGGTATGAGCAAGTGCGCCAGCTCATCAACATGGGCAAGGAGCGCGGCTACGTGCTCTATGACGAAGTAAACGATATCCTGCCGGTCGAGGTGCACTCCTCGGAGGAGATCGACGACCTGCTCTCCACCTTCGAGCGCAACGGCATCGACATCTATGAAAACGCCTCCACCGCCAAGGCCGCCGGCGCGGTCGCGGAAGTCGGCGAGGGCGCCGATGGCGAAGCCAAGGAGGAGCTGCCCGCCGAGCAAATCGAACTCGACCTGACGCCGACAACGCTGGAGAAGACCAACGACCCGGTGCGAATGTACCTGCGCGAGATGAGCACGGTGCCGCTGCTGACGCGGGAGGGCGAGGTGGCCATCGCCAAGCGCTTGGAGCGCGGGCAACGGCTGGTCCTCAAGACCATCTCGCGCTCCCCGATCGTTCTCAAGGAGATGCTGGCGATCGGCGCCGAGCTTCGGAACGACGCCCAGTCGATCAAGAAAATCATTCAATTGGACGACGAGGAGTTGACGCAAGAGAAGATCGAGAACAAGACAAAGCAAACCCTAAGAATCATCGGCAAAATCGAAAGGCTCTACGAAGTGGCGCTCAAGCAGGCCGCCAAGCTCGAACGCACGCCGAGGTCGAAAAAGCGTGCGTACCTGAGGGCTCGCTTTCAGCTTGCGCGGACGCGGGTCCAGATGTCGCAGCTGATGCGCTCGATCGACTTCAACCGGCCCGAGAGGAAGCGCCAGATCGACAAGGTGCGCCACACCGTCGAGCGCGTGCATGCGGTCGAGCGCGTGGCCCACAGACTGGAGCGCCGGGCCGACGCCGCCAAGGGCGAAACCGCCGCCGAGGTGCGGAAGGAGCTGCGCTCGCGCGGCTCAGAGCTGAAGGAGATCGAAGAATCGAGCGAAGTCGGGCTCGCCGACCTCAAGCGCACTCTTACACTGATCCTGCGTGGCGAAGCCGGAGCCGAGCAAGCGAAGCAGGAGTTGACCGAGGCCAACCTGCGCCTCGTGGTCTCCATCGCCAAGAAGTACAACAACCGCGGCTTGCAATTCCTCGACTTGATCCAGGAAGGTAACATCGGCCTGATGAAGGGTGCCGACAAGTTCGAATGGCGTCGCGGCTACAAGTTCTGTACCTATGCCACATGGTGGATCCGCCAGGGGATCACCCGCGCCATCGCCGATCAGGCCCGCACCATCCGCATCCCGGTGCACATGATCGAAACGATCCAAAAGCTGATCCGCACCAGCCGGAAACTGGTGCAGGAGCTTGGCCGCGAGCCAACTGCAGAAGAGATCGCCAAGGGCATGGATATCCCTGTCGACAAGGTGCGCTGGGCCCAGGAGATAGCGCAGCAGCCCACGTCGCTCGACACGCCGGTCGGAGAGGAGCAAGATGCGCACCTAGGCGACTTCATCGAGGATAGGGCTGTCGTGTCACCCTCGGACGCAGTCAACGAGATCAACCTGAAGGAACACATGGCGTCAGTGCTGAAGACGCTCACCCCGCGCGAGGAAACGATCATCAGGATGCGCTTTGGTCTGTACGATGGTAGTGCACACACGCTCGGGGAAGTGGGCTTGACGTTCGCGCTTACCCGCGAGCGCATCCGCCAGATCGAAGCCAAGGCGTTGTGCAAGCTGCGCCACCATTTGCGTTCGCACAAGCTCCGCGCCTCCCTCGATTACGTCTAGCGAGAGTAACCGTAAACCTGTCGCTCCGCATCGCTCGGACGATAAAGTGGCCGCTCCGGGGTCTGAGGGGATGCGGCTTGGTGGTGCGGAGCAGCGGGGGTTTGACTCCGGCAGTTGCGTTATACTGATCGAAAGAAGAAGCGCACAATGGCGTATATCATCGCCGAACCTTGCATTGGAACCAAGGACACCGCCTGTGTGGAGGTGTGCCCGGTCGATTGTATCCATCCGGCGAAGGGCCGAGCCTATGACGATGGTCGCCCGACGTTCGACGAAGTGCCTCAGTTGTATATCGATCCGACTGAGTGCATTGATTGCGGCGCTTGCGTCCCGGTCTGTCCAGTGACAGCCATTTTCGCGCTGGATGATTTATCGGAGAAGTGGCAATCGTATATCGAGATCAACAAGAATTACGTTGACGGCGGTAAGTTTCAGCCCGACAAGTATCAGAAAGCAAATACCTGACGGCCTTCCCGCCACTCACTTGGTACGTATGAACACGCTGCGCGAAATCATTTATGAAGATGTTCGCGAGGGCGAACTGTACGAAAAGCTCGACCGCGACTGGGTGCGATGTTTTGCCTGTGGACATTGTTGCAAGATCCCAGACGGCCAACCCGGAGTCTGCAAAGTTCGTTACAACCGCGGTGGAACCCTTTATGTACCCTGGGGCTATGTAGGCGCGATCCAATGCGACCCGATAGAGAAAAAGCCATTCCTCCATGCTTATCCAGGTGCGCTGGCTTACAGCTTCGGAATGCTCGGCTGTGATCTGCATTGTGGCTATTGCCAGAATTGGGTGACCTCGCAAGCCCTACGCGATCCCGCTGCCGTGGCCGGCCCGATGCGTGTCACGTCGGCAGAACTTGTTCTTGACGCCATCCGCCAGGGAGGCAGGGTCATCGTCAGCACGTATAACGAGCCCCTGATCACAAGTGAATGGGCCGTGGCTGTCTTTAAAGAAGCGCGCGCGTCTGGGTTGGTGACCGGCTTTGTTTCCAATGGAAATGGCACCCCACAGGTACTCGAATACGTACGGCCCTGGGTGGATCTTTACAAGGTGGACCTGAAGAGTTTCGATGACCGCCACTATCGTCAGCTCGGCGG
The DNA here is from genome assembly GCA_963772535.1 of uncultured Acidobacteriota bacterium. Classification (GTDB taxonomy): domain Bacteria; phylum Acidobacteriota; class Terriglobia; order Acidiferrales; family UBA7541; genus Palsa-295. The sequence goes on along the minus strand of CAVYXN010000015.1, from coordinate 952,917 downwards.
GCGCTTAGAGGCCATCCTGGATACGATTCGTCTCTTGCATGAGATGGACTTTTGGTTGGAGATCGTTACGCTGGTGATCCCAGGGTTCAACGACTCCGACGACGAACTGACTCGGCTGACCGAGTTCCTGGCGGGCTTGTCGCCGGATATTCCGTGGCATGTGACTGCGTTTCACAAAGACTACAAAATGATTGATCCAGAGAACACCAGCGCGGAGACTTTGATACGCGCGGCGGAGATTGGAAAGAAAGCCGGACTCCGCTACGTTTATGCGGGGAACCTGCCGGGCGAGGTCGGCGATCTGGAAAACACGCGCTGCCCCAATTGCAAAACTCTGTTGATCGAGCGTTTTGGCTATCTGATTCTCGGCTACCACCTCACCCCGAACGGGTGTTGTCCATCATGCGGCAGCAGCATCCCCGGGAAATGGGCCCCGGCGTTTCAGGGCCAGATCACCGCACGCCCCTTTGTGCCGCATACGCGCCCCCGATCAGATTTGCTTGTGCTGAACTCCTAAGAAGCCACGCGATTTCTTGGTTCTCGTGGCGAGAACACGTACAGCACCCAGCGAGGAACCAAGAACACCGCCACGGGAAGGCGGTCTTCAGAAATGCGGACCTTGCGACAATCCAAACTAATCTAGGGAGACTTAAAGTTGATTTGGGCGCCGGAGCAGCCTACCATGTGCCCCACAAGAAAGCGGCCTCGCCATGCAACCTTCCGTCAAATCAAAGGGCCCCGCTGACGCCTTCGGCAGGCCTCTTCTCAACCTGCGCATTTCGGTTACAGACCGTTGCAACCTCCGTTGTCGCTACTGCATGCCTGAGGAAGAGTACGTCTGGCTACCGCGCGAAAAACTGCTGAGCTTCGAAGAAATCAGCGAGCTGGCCAGCATCTTCACTGAAGTCGGCATCGAGAAGGTGCGCTTGACCGGCGGTGAGCCGCTTCTGCGTAAAGACCTTCCCGTGCTGGTTCGGATGCTGGCGCAGAACCCGCGAATCAGGGACTTAGCTTTGACCACCAACGGCGTCTTGCTGGCCGGGCAAGCGCAGGCGCTCTGGGACGCCGGACTGCACCGCCTGACGGTCAGCCTGGATACGCTTCGCCCGGACCGCTTCCTTGTGTTAACTCGACGGGACGCCCACGCGCCGGTGCTCCGCGGGATCGAGGCGGCCCGTCAGGCAGGCTTCCGAGCGCTGAAGATAGACGCCGTCGTAGTGCGCGGCGCCAACGAAGATGAACTCGCTGACCTGATCGAGTTCGGAAAGCGGGCCGGTGCCGAAGTGCGCTTCATCGAATACATGGATGTCGGTGGGGCGACGCAGTGGTCCAGGAGCACGGTGGTTTCGCGGGCGGAGATCCTGGAAGCGCTCAGCCGGCGCTACGGCCGGATCGAGCCGGTGGTGGAGGATAGTTCCGCACCCGCGGAGCGGTTCCTCTTGGCCGACGGGAACATCTTCGGCATCATCGCTTCCACAACCACACCGTTCTGCCAACGCTGCGACCGGAGTCGCCTGACCGCAGACGGGATCTGGTACCTGTGCCTTTATGCTCAGAACGGAACGGATCTGAGGAAGTCTCTCCGCAGCGGCGCCACCCGGGAAGAGATCAAGTCCCTCATCGTGAGCCAGTGGGCGAAGCGAACCGATCGCGGCGCCGAAGAACGCAAGGATCTGCCGTCGCGAGGAGTGTTGGTCGGAATCCAACAGCTCCGGAAGGATCCCCACTTGGAAATGCACACGCGGGGAGGTTAGGCGCGACCTTGCTGCGCACAAGGCCCACCGTAGCCCTTCGGGGCGCGTTTTAGCGGCAGCGGCGTCATTCAAACGCACTACGCGTAGAAGTGCCGCTCGCGTCCGCCACATTCCGGGTGTATCGTCGGCAAACCGGAAGTTATCGTAGGGCGCGCTTTACTTGGGGGTTTTGTGCGAGGCGTCCGAGCGCAAAACTACAACTTTCCGTCCGGCAAAACGCACGATACTAAGTGTCTTTAATCCGGGGGCTTTTCACGGTCCGTTTTGCGCGGGTTTTTCGCTCGCCGCCTTGAGCCTTTCGCGATCCGTCCCGTATCGTCGGCAATCCGCCGCCGAATGCTACCTGACGAAATCCAAATCGCAAAATTGCGCCCATGGTAATTCTCCTTTAAAAGGCTTGCTCTTCTGCTGCATGAGCTCGGACTGCACACACTTGGGGGCGACCCCAGCTGTGACCGAGCGCAAAACTTGCTTATTTTATTTTCCCTGGGACCCTACTTTTTTGAGATGGACTCGGCAGGGAAAATAGCCCCGCCGGGGTGGGGCCTCGGATTTTCATATTTTTTCTGCGTAAATTTTTTCGCGCGTACATTTGTTTGAACAGACGCCCGCAAAAAACTAGGGAGAGGCCGGCCGTCGTAGCGTAGTAAAAGGGGTGAGGCGTACGGGTCGAGCGAAGGGACCCAACCGAGAATCATTTCCAAACAGCAAAGCGGTGACGGCGTTCAGAGGACCGGACCCCGTTTTCAGGCGGAGAGGTCGAACGCGCGTTTACGAGCGTAGCGAGTGCGCGTCGGGCATTTGTCTTTTGCTTTCCTTGCCGGGGGGTTTACTTTTGCCAAAGTGTTCGAGTGGCGAATCGCGGCGCGTGGGAGCTCAAAATCAGTACTCACGTACTATTTGAAATACAACGTTACTTTGCTATGGTGGCATTAATGGAGATAAAGCCGATGACGCCATCAATCGTAAGGAACGTGATCCGCATCCCGAAGCAACGAGCAAAGCAAGTTCGCGTTCGAATCGCCTACCTGGGCAGCGACCAACTTGAAAAGTTCCTGCAAGCCGCCAAAGAATACGGTCCAAGGGAGCACGCCATGTTTCTGTTTGCCGTGGCGCACGGTGCAAGGGTGTCGGAGGTCGCAAACCTCCGAATCAGCGATATCAACTTCAAGTCCGAACAGATTCACATTGCTCGCTTGAAAGGATCGCTCGAATCGACGCAGAACCTCTTGAAGGTCAAGGGCAATCCTCTTTTCAACGAGATAGCTGTATTGAAGACCTGGCTCGATATCCGGCAGCCGGATGCCGACAATTACATATTCAATTCACAGAAGAGCACCCGGCTCGATCGCGTGACCGTTTATAAGTTATTCAAAGCGATTGCCCGCAAGGCCGGCCTCGGCGAGTCACTGCAGCATCCACATGTGTTAAAGCACACAGCCGCGATGCTGATGGTTCAAGCCGGCGCCAATGCCTTCCTCATCCGGCAACACCTCGGACACCGGTCGTTTGACTCAACGCTTGCGTATGTGAATCCGAACGACGCGGATGCCTCGGCGGCTGCTGCTCAGGCCTTCGACAAGGCGTTCTGACGGTTACAGAATTGCGGTTTTGTTGCATTGAGGTTGCCTAAATCTATTGTTTCGACGCCAGACGTCTCCGTTTCTTGCCGGCCCGAGAAAAGTAATGTTGCATTTCTTCACTCAGAAACCTTGGCATCCCACTCTTGAAACGAGATTTTTCTCGAGTCGTAGCGCATTCCGTCCTGCATGATCGCGGCACCATAACCGAGTCTGCGAGCCTTCTCCTTAATCCGTTCAATCGAGTCACCGGTCGGACCGTCGGAAACACCGCTGTCGTGTGTACGAATCGTCGGCGTGTGAGATCGGCCGGGGATCGGATTGGGGCAGCGGCAGAGCTCGGAATTTGCGTGGCACCTCTCACAGAAACCGCCCGGAGATAAGACCGAGTCGGGCGCTGGACGAGAGGCATCATCGAACCCGACGCCGGAATTACCGGCAACGCTTGTAGGGATAGGCGCCGAGATCGGCGATCCGGGGATCGCGTTCATGATAGGGCGGCTCGAGCGGGGCCTCCGGAGAGTACGGAGTTTGCAGCGCCGTTTCTTGTCTTTCACCTCGGATTCGTGACGACGCCATCGGTAGGCATCTTCGGCATCTCGGATGAACCCGACTGCCCAAGGAACCCTTTCAGCTTGGAGCTCGGCGAGCCACGCTTTCAGCACGTCAACGGCGAGACGCCGAGGCTGCCAGCCGGGTCGTAGGTGTTGGACTGCCGCCCAGCCGCGAAGGGTTAGACTGAGCCGCGTAGTGGGGCGCTTGGATCCCTTCGAGCGACTCTTCTCGGACACTACGAGATCGGCCAAACCAACGCGCGCACGCTCGAGCGCCGCAGAGGTGAGGCGGCCGTAACAATCGAGCCGAATCTGGGTGAGCGTAGCGGTTCCGCCATGCTTTGAAATGCTCAAGAGCAGGCGGCTTTCGATCGGGAACGGTTTCTTACTCATTTTTCCTCCGAAAAATAGCATCAAACAATTGCTTTTGTGCGTGCGACATGTCCAAAACCTAAGCATTTACGACAGATAGCAGGACGGCAGCGCATCAATAAAACACGCCAAAAACCCGTTGACTAGGCAATCCGCTCGCGGGTGGTCAGAGGCCGGGCTGTTCGGACGTACGGAACAGCCTTCGGGTACCCCACAGCGACCGCGTCGCGCGCTCCGTCCCGGCTTGCAGTCCGGCGACGCAGCACCTTTAACTGCGATATAAGGTGCGGTCTCTCACTGACACAAAAGGTGAGAGAAAATCGAAACTGCGAAAGGTAATTTTCTCGCTCCAAAAAAGCGAGAAAATCGACTTCGGGAAAAACGAGAAAGTTCCTGCAACATAAGGACTTGGCAATTTCTCACCTCTTTTCATCGGAAATGTTGCACGTTCCACCATATCCCCCTCCCCCCTAGGAGGGGGATGGGTGGGGAAAATCGATGCAACAAAAATCTCGATGCCTATCTAATTCAAAGTTCCGGTCCGCTTGGTCCGTATCCGCTGCGCTTCCTTGCTTCGTCTCTTCTCGGTTTTCTCCGCGGCTTTGTCGGCGGCCGTCGGGACCCTCGCGCCCTCAGGATAAAAATCAAGAGAGTTGCCGCGCGTTCCCGCCCTCGCCTGCCACGGACGGGGGCTCTTTCGACTGGTAGCACATAGCACACGGGCCTTGACTTTCGCGGAGTCAATCCCGAGCAGTGACGCAAGCTGGCTCTGGTTCAACACCTGTCCGTCTCGGTGGGCCTCTTCGATGTGGCCCTTCGCCTGGGCTATGAGATCGGCGTCCGACTTGGTGAAGTCAATCTCGGCTTCGGCGTCTGTCGTGCCCTCGGCGTCGCCAAGCAACACTCCCGGTGAGCCGGAAGCGATCCCTGATTTCTCGGTTGAGTAGGCGATATAGAGTCCTAGGCGTCCGTCCGGAAAGGCTTGTGAGAAGTTCACCCGGAGGCGGTTCTTCCACTCCCCGCAAGCCCGGAAGCGGATAGCACCCATTTCAACGGTGCCGTCGGACTTCTTTTCCATGTAGGCTGCATGGTCGCTTTTGTCGATGATTGACGCTGCACCTCGCCAGTACTCCTTCCCCTTCTTCGGGGTGTGGTGAAGGATTTGGACGCCTGCACATAACCGAGACAGTTTCGTTGCTCGGCTCATGAACCCGTGCATTTTGGGGTTGTCGTTTTCATCCTGCCCTTGAATGAATCCCGAGAGCGAATCAAAAAAGTAGAACGTCTCAGGATGCCGGGTAGCATCTTCAATCAATCGGGGATCGTCCATAAGTTCGGGAGGTTCAAACTCCGCTCCCGGCCATCCGCCCCAGATGTGAAATCCGGGGATCTCCTTTCCGTCGGCGTCAACCAATCCCATGCCGATGAGCCGCTCCTTTACAACGGCTTCGGGATTCTCGCGATCGCAGTAGACAACGCGAAGCTTCTTTCCGAGAGTCTTTCTTCCCGCGAAACCGCTATCCGTCAGCATCGCTTTCGCCATCAACAGAGAAAAGACGGATTTGTAAGATCCGTGCTCCGCGCAAAGTAGGTTCACGCCTCCCTCGAGGGTCATCTTGTGAATCACCCACTTTACGGGCTCGCAAGACAACTGACTTGCAGTCTGAACGTGTTGGTCAATCCACGACGGTCCCGGTTTCGAAAGCGCAGGCCGTTTCGTAAGCAAATTCCAGTCTGGTTTTGCTATTTCGGCGTCTGGGTTAGCCGTCAACTTTGTGACGGCATCTTCCATTTGCTCTTCGACTGTGTCGCCCTTGAGCGGTTCAACCCTCGGTAAGGTCCTATTTGTCGGTTGAACCCGGCCGTTGAAAATCAACCCTGAGCCGATTTGTTTCATTGAAAGTTTTCCGTTTATGATGCTTTCTATTTCCTGGTCGGGCAGGGGAGGGGAACAGCGGTTTTGATTGAACGTGAAAACATCTTGCCGGAGTTCTTCCTTGGAGCACATCTCCTGAACCCAGCGACGATAGGCAAACCGGCTAACCGCATCGTTGCGTCCGGGTTCCTGATAAATTGCGTCGCCTTCAAGTGTCGGAGATGATTCGTATTCGTCGTCATCATCAGCTGTCGCCCATGATGGAGCGCCGTCGCTCGCCTTGACGGATACGGTCGCTTCTATAGCGGGAGTGTCAGCCGGGGGAGTGGCGATAGCGGGGGATGATTTCTCCGCCGGTTTCTTTTCCGCTTTCTCACGCCTCTTCTGCTCGACGCGTTCCTTTTTCAAATACAGAATGAAGTCCACGAGAGTGCCTGGCATCGGGATGATCGGAGAATCGTCCGCAATTCGATAAGGCAACTTCGTGTCCGGATGAATGGAGCCGGCAACAAGAACGAACTCGTTGTTTTGGCGTACAGAGAGCATCTTGTCTAAAGTGTCGCCTTGCGTGAGGTTTCCGAGCGCACGAGATTTGTCAGTCTGCAACCAAGCAGACTGCCGGTGTCCGTGGCGAGATTCGGTTGCGTAGGTCCGCGGATATTCTTCACCGGTCCGTTCTTTATACAACGCGTGAAATCATGGTACGTCATCTTCGTCTAAGAAGATGTGTCCTTCCGATTTCGCTACAGCTCCGCAGTTCGCTTGGGGATACTCTTTTGCCCATCGCGCGATCTGCTCGGGCTCGGCTGTCGCGAGCCTCTGCCATTCTTTCAGCATCGGATTTTTACGGCTTGGGTAAAGCGGATGAACGAGAAATCCGAGAGCGGCGGCTCGTGACGCGATGACTCCGAAGCCTTCGAATCCCGGAGCCATCGGTGTAACCGTGACTCCAACGCTAGGAGTAATGCGCTTCTCCGCCTCGGCTGTTTGCTTCTCCTCCCAAGCCTTTTTTGCTGCGACGGCATTCGCTGTGAGTGTTTCTTTCACGTTTGGACGTTCGCCATTCACGCAGTCCCAGATAGTCGTCTTTCCCTCGGAGGGTGTCGCGCACACACCATAGGAAACACATCTCTTGAGACTGTTCCTGCAAATCGAACAGACCTTTATTTGGATTCGCGTGATTAATCCGTCCGCCGATTTTGTTACGACGAAATCGGAATCATTGCTGTTGACGCGGCTTTGAATCCACTCTGGCAGTGCGGGCGCTGTCGCAACCTCATCGGTTGCTTTCAGCGGAAACGATGGCGGTAGTTTGATCCCGAGTTCCTTCGCCAACTGTTCCGTGTTGCTGGTGTTCTGTGTCATGATGCGTTTCTCCTGACCATTTTACGGTTCTCCTGACCTGAAAGTTAGAACGGGAGACGGGCGGTCAGGTCCCGCCTCCCTGCGCCAATAATCGCGATTAAGCGACCGCTGGAATACTTGAATCCTGCTTGCGTCGTTGCTCCATCAGATCGTTTTTTGAAACCGACTTTCTATTTCAACTTTCTGCTTCATCATCAGCTTGACTTGCTCCTGCAAACTCATTCTTAAAGCACTCCGCACAAAGCCTTCGCGGGGGTTGCCCACCGCCGAAAACCTCGTGCATTTCGCTGGGATTAAGCGAATCGCCTCCGCACCGATTGCACAGCCGCAGCTTCGCCTCATGCTCAAGTCGCGTTACCCAAGGCTCGTTGCGACCCCAGTTCCAATCCCACGTCATTACCGTGGCTCCTTCTCACGTTGTGTTCGTACATAGTCCTCACAGATTTTCCTTATGAGCCCTGCGACGCTTCGTTGGTCACGGGTCGCGAATTCTTCAATATCTGCGCGAAGCGTTTTCGGGAAACGGATTTGAAAACTCTCCATCGGGCCGTCGGTCTTTTTCATAGTCCTACCTCTGTAATTGATATAAGCACACACATAGTACTATAATCAAGACTGGGCGGAGGAGGGCTTTAAAACCCTGTTTGCCTTGCAGAAAGGGCTATTTGCGGGGCTTTGGGCAGTCAAGTTGACGGCGAAGGATACACTCAATATTTTGATGCCGCATCCTTCTACAATGAAATTGTGTCTTACCGCACGCTACGCTTCGTAATTCGCCACGGTTTAATGGACCAATTGACGAAGGAAGACGCTGAGGGCGAGCGATAGAGTTCACGATTCGGAACGGGGTGTGCGCTTTGCTCTGAGCTCTGCTCTGGCGCCCTAGGGTGCTTGACACAAGCGGGACGCCGCTCCAACCGCAACGGCATCACCGCGATTTACTGATAGAATTCCGCCGTGAGTTCAGACTGGATTGTGAAGAATCTTTATTGGCTCGTTCCTTCACTTCTCGTGGCAATCGGTGGGATTGCGACTTTCATTCGCTGGCTTGTCACGAAACCGAAGGCATCTGTCGAATCGATTCAACAAACCGCAAGCCCGTCCTTAGCTCAAACCGCCAATCCGAATTACTCAACAGGTGTTCGTGCAGCCCGCACCACACAGGGAACCCGAGGCGCAACAAGCTCCTGCTCCAACGCCGGCTTCGACTTCGACATCGACACGGACAATCAAGTTGCCGAATATTAGTTTCCTTAGAACCCGAACCGCCATTGTTGCAGGCTCATCATTGGATAATGTTCTGTCGGAAAAAAGAAATAGCGAAGGTGGCACTTCTGATGTCACAGCTCTCGTTGCGTGTTTTCGAAACGAGCCTTCAGGTGAAAGGAGAGTATCAGATGAACAGAGCGTGACCGCGAATCTAGTCTTTCGTGATGCGGAAGGCCAAGAGTTGGGAGAGGGTATAGCTCGAGCGTGTTGGTTGGAGCACGGAGGTGCCAGTGTCGATTTTGATGTTGGACACAGTCGGTGTGCAGTTCTCATGGTTGTTGCGGGAGCACACAACCCTATTTTCGTTCCTTATAAGACACGCGTGCGCGTTAACCATCGACTTACTTTTGTAACCGAGACATTTAAATTTGACCATCCGCCCGCGACCATCGAATTGAGGCTTTTAAGCAGCCGAAATGAATTACTTCTGCCTGTGATGGTGTTTGACTTTTCAATGGTGGATGGAGTTCCGAGTGCTGTCAGAGCAGATGCGGGTGCGTGATTGAAAATAAATGGGTGGCATAGAACTTGGGATTCTCGCGAGGAGTGGCTCCGGTTTATGGACAGCAACGGTGAGCCTTCGGAGACTGCGGTTTGTTGGAGTCTTTAAATGGAACAACTCTTAATTGCGCAACAAGCAGTCAACAAAGCCGCTATTCAAGTGTTAGACGATGCAATCAATTTCCTAGCGTCGGACTTGACCACTGAAGGACACTTCACGGCGAATATGCAGGCGTACGGGACACTTGAAACCGCGCTTCGGGAATTAGAAACAAATCGGTGGGCGTAGGCCGGAGGAACCGATGAAACTACTCGGGATCGTTGCACTCGCGTTCGGGACTCTCATGCTCGTCGGCGTTTCGCCGTCCCAGACGGGCTTTCGACGCCCTCGTCGTCTCGACGAATTAACTTCCAACCGAAACAGGCTCAATGTCGTGATACCCGTTCGCTTTCTTCACCGCCTCATCCAGCCCCTTCTGTCGAGCCTCAATCCATGCTGAATAATGTTTGATGACGATCTGTTCAGTGTTGCCGAGCAAGATCGCTACTGTTCCGGCCGGCGTTCCCTGCTTCAGTAGCTCAACGGCGAAGGTGTGCCGGAAGCGATGAGGGTGTGCGCTCTTAATCTTGGCCTTGCCGAACACAACCTTGATACGGCGAGTGCGCCAATAGTCCGTAATAGACGCCAGCTTTGATCGACCGTTCCAAAAGAAGTACTCTGAGTTTTCTTTTCGAATCGTTCGAAGCGCGTTCGCAACGACCCTGGGCAGCAATACCTTTACGGGAGTTCCTGTCTTCTCTGTTCGCAGGACTAAGTGATCGCCTTGCAAGCTATCGGCTCGGAGCGTACATACGTCGCTGATCCGCAATCCCGAAAAACGCATCGTGAGGATAAACGTGTAAACCTCCGGCCCCACTTCCCTCGCGGCCACGAGAATCGCTTCCATCTCGTCCGCGCTAAACGGTATCTGCTGGGTTCTCTCGACCTTGATCCTTCCTAACTGAATAGCCGGGTTCTCTTCGATCCATTTATGAGCTGCGGCAAACTTGAAAACACTCCGCAGCCGTTCCTGTTTCTTGGATTTCGAGAGTGGCTTGTCCTTCCACGTCGTCCTGAAATCTTGGAGAGTGGGCAGATCCAGTTCGGTCACAAACCGAATTCCTTTGTTCTGCGCAAAGGTTAGGAGCTGTTTGAACAATAGTCTGTATTTTCTCAGTGTCTCTTCACTTATGTTTTCTGTCCGGGCGTTCTCAAGGAACCGGTCGCGCCACTTCTCAATCGTCGTTCTGTTGTCCTCTGCGGACGGGGTCACTTTCGGGAGTTTGCCGGTCACTTCCATTTCGCGTAGGGCATCTTGTGCCTTAGTCCAATCTCGATATTTGAGCGGCTCGCGAATGTATGTTCCATCAGGCTTCGATCCCCGAACCCAAATTGGACAGGGCCGTCGCTTATTCGCGCAATGCTGTGAATCCCTAGAACTGCACTTTTGAGGATTGTGCCGACGGTAGATTGTGAGTGGCATCAGGAGAGTCGGCGCTTTACGCGCTGCGCCACTTCGGGTGGAATTCGAAGCGTCACATAGCTTCGTTTGCGCTTCTTGCTGGCGTTCTCATCCTTCAGCTTGAGGACGCCCGGTTCGTTCCGGAAAAGCTCACGAATTTTGTCGGTGGAAAAGCCCCACTCCTCGGCAAGCTGGCTCACGGTGTAATCGCCCTCAACAGGTCGGACGCGCTTGGACTTCGATTTAACGACTTCGGTCTGATCCGGGCCGACCTGATTGGACGGCTTTGAACCGATGACGTGATCGCCGTCGAAGCGGACATCAGGCCTGACCCAGATGAGATCTTTGTTCTGGATTCGCTTCATGGCGTACAATTTCAGTACAAAAACTGCGGATGGTCAATAGTACTATCGTTTTTATTGGGGATTTTATGGAGGCGCGGGTGGGAATCGAACCCACGTATAAAGGTTTTGCAGACCTCTCCCTTACCACTTGGGTACCGCGCCCTCGAGCTAGCTAGTATAGCGAAAGTCGCGTGCGGTTTCAGCCGCGAAGCGTTTCGCCCACAGCGAAAGTCAAAACCGCGCGTTCGGCGTCGGGCGTCGCCATGAAAACCGAAAATCCACGAAAGAAAAGCCCACGACGAAAAATGCGTCGTCGTGGCTACCTCAGTTGATGTGTAGCTCGTAGGCGATGCGGGCTTGCACGATGTCCATGCGGCCGATGATGCGGCGGATGATGGCGTCTACCGTTTTCGCGTCGGCGGTGGGCAAGCCGTATGCCGAGCTGCCTACTTCTGCTTCGATTGCTGCTTCGCCGCTTGTCATTTCGCGCTCGCGCTCGAAGAGCTGCTCCAGAAATGATTTTTCCTCTGGGAAACGCACGATGTTCACGCGCTCGCCGGCCGGAATATGCGCGAGCTGTTTGGCGAGTCGAATCGCCGTGTCGATTCCTCCCAATTCATCCACAAGGCCCAGGTTCTTTGCCTGCGCGCCGGTCCAGACGCGGCCTTTGCCGATTTTGTCCACGGCATCTACGGTCATGCTGCGGCCCTGGGCGACTCCTTTAATGAATTGGTCGTAGGTGTCGTGCAGCGACTTCTCAACCCAGGCGCGTTGTGCCGGCGTGAAATTCTGCTGCAGAGAAAAAAGAGTCGCGTTGTCGCTGGTCATCACCGAATCGGTGCTCAGACCGAGCATATTGTAGAGGCCCGACACATTGAATTTGCCAATGATCACTCCGATCGAGCCAGTGATCGTGTTCGGATCGGCCACGATCTTGTTTGCCGGCGCTGAAATCCAGTAGCCGCCTGAAGCAGCCACGTCCGACATGGACACGACCACCGGCTTCACATCGTGCGCCAGCTCCACTTCGCGGCGAATCACTTCGCTGGCCACCACCGAGCCGCCGCCCGAATCCACCCGCAGCACAATCGCCTTGATGCTCGAATCCTTGCGCGCGCGCCGCACATCAGCCGCCACCGTGTCGCCGCCCATGATGAATCCCTGCGTGGGCGATTCGTGTGATTCGCCTGAAAGAATCAGCCCGGTGGCATGAATCACGGCGATGCGATCGCCTCCGAGCGCGACGCTGCTCGTCTTCAAATAATTGCGGTAACGCACGAGGGGCACCGGATTCCAATTGCCCTCCTGCGCCTTAAAGTAATCTTGCACCTGATCCCAGTAAGCCAGTTTGTCGGCCAGCTTCGCATCCAGCGCCGCCTTCGCGGAGAATGGTCCCTGTTTGACGAGCTCTTCGAATTTCGCGCGATCGATACCGCGCGCGGCAGACGCGTCCGTCAAATACTGGTTGTAGAAGCCGTTCAGGAGGCCTTCCACTTCTTCCTTGTGCGCGGGCGTGAATTTTTTCTCGGTAAAAATATTGCCGGCAGTCTTGAACTCAGCGATGTGGTAGTACTCCGGCACGATTTTCAGTTTGTCGAGTGTGCCGCGCATGAAAAACGCCTGGGCCATCATTCCGTGGATGATCACGGACGACTGAGGCACCACCCACACTTGCTGGCACGCGCTCGCCAGATAATATTCAGGGTTGGCGACGCCGTCGTAGCCGAGATAGCAGATGCTGGGCTTGCCGCTTTTGCGAAATTCGATCAGATGCGCGCGAATCTCTTCGAGTTTGGCCCAGCCAGTGGCGAGCGGTGCGACGCGCACTACGATCCCGCGAATGTGAGAATCGCCGCGCGCTGCATCAATCGCATCGAGGTAATCATGGAGCACAGGCGTGCCGCCGCCACTGAGGTCGGCGAAGAAGTCGGGCGCGCGCTGCTCGTTGATTTCGCCATCCGCGTCGATCACCAGCACCGCATTCGACGGCAGCCGCGCCGGCTTCGAAGCCGCCCAGATGACGATAATAAAAAACAAGATTAAGAATCCGATAACGAGCGCGCGCCGTTTTCCCCAGGTCATCGTCGTTCCTCTCGAACCGTCTTCATCAGTTTAGCCATTGTTCGAATTGCCCTCAGCGGCTGAAGCCGCATCGATGTCGCCCCTGTTGCGGCACGACTGAAGTCGTGCCCTGACGCAAAGCCGACTCTATGCCTGCGCGCGCTCCGCACGTTATCGCGTGGTCATCATCGGGTGGTCATCGTCGGCGAGCGAAAGACAAACGCGACGACCAATTTCGAGATGATTGCTTTGCCGTTGAACGTGGCTGGGTTGATGGTCCAGCGCTTCACCGCTGCGATTGCTTCCGACGTCAGCGAGGGCACATCGCGAATCACGTCAGTCTTTTTCACGGAGCCGTATTTGTCGATGGTGACATCGAGAACCACCGTGCCTACCCCAACGCTATTCGGCTGATACAGTGCGAACGATCCGACCGAAACCTCGGGCGGAAGATAACCGGCTGGAAACGGCGGCGGCGTGGGCGCGACAGGCGCTATCTTCATACTCTGATTGAGGGAATCTCCCGGGTTGAACACCACTTCGACGGTGATCGTTGACGGAGCGGGATTGCCGTCGAGCTTGCCGGGCGTGTAACTCCAGCCCTTGACGATCGAAGAAGTCAGCGACGTGAGTCCGGGGATGTCGCGCAGCACCTGCACATCGGGCGGCTGGCCGGCAACGCTGATGTTCAGCGCGAGCGTCACGAGGCCGGAGGCGACAACTTCGACGGGAAACGGAATCTGGCTCGCCGAAGTGATGTCGGGCGGGACGAAGCGGTCGCGGGCGGAAATGCTGGCTTGCGGCGCGCAAAATAGAGCGATGCCGAGCAGGAGCGCGGCTGGCGCGATCGGCTTCGATTTCCTTTTCGTTTTCATGCTATTCGATTCTCGCAGCTTTCATCTGGGCGCTCTCGGCGATGTTTGCCTCGTTCGGTTGGCGCAAACAAAGTAGCATTCGGCGCGGGGAAAGCCAAGGTTGAGCGGAAGTGGCCCTTCTTCGGCTCTTGGCCGCATCAGGACAGGCGAGTGGTGGGTGACGAGTGACGAGCGGCAAGCGAATGCTCCCGGGGAGGCTGGGCGACGTGATCGCCAGACCCCCCGTTTGCCGCCTATGAGAAAATTGCATGTTGCTGAATCCGGGTGACTTAGCAGAAGTTTTAATCGCGCCACCGTGTATTAAAACTGCTGGCGCGGAGGTTTCGTTTCTCCGGCTAGCCGAAGTCGCGGCCGATAGTGTCATCTTCGTCAGCATATAAAAACGTACTAGGGTAGCACGGATTTAAGCGGTTGAATAGTTGTATAGTCTAAAACTTATCAGTTGCGAGGGCTGAGCCAAGTCGGCTAAGTAGAGGGATACAAATAGTTATTTCCTCGTTAACTCTTTTCTGATAAATATCCCAGCTGATGATTCAATCGGGAGTTCCCAATGCCTCTTACTGAAGGGATTATTGCAGGTCTTATCGCGAATGCGCTTACTGAAGTTGTGCGTTACACAATGCAGGCAACCGTCAACGATGGGGATACCCAGAAACACCTTCTTGAGGTCATCCAGGGCGACAAAGAACTGGCCTCTACACTTAGCAAGGCGATCGCGGCCGTAGCAAAAGATACGAATTTTCGGGATGAAAAGATCACAGAAAGACTGCGAATGCTTCTAATCTCGCCGGATGCCGAATCGATTGTGCGACAGATGTATGGATTGTGGTTGATTCCAGATGCGCGACCATCCGCTGAGCCTCAATTGCGCCGTGAGTTTCTCGCTTTGCTATCTCATCATGAGAAGCTGTGACTTATCTCTCAAGGAGGCTATTTCGAAGGGCATTCTTTTGGCTCACGAGGCAATGAGTGAGCGCAGGTTTCAGTTGCTTTTTGATGAGATAAACACGATAGCGAGAAACCTCAGATTGCTCGAAGGTGCCCTAGTACCTAGCGTCGATGACATACAAGCTTTCGAAGAAAAATATCGCCGGCAATTATCTCAACGCCATGGTTTTATCACTCCGCCTCACTTTAATCTCGCCAAAAAGATCCCGATAGGTGACATTTTTGTTCCGCCTCGACTCACTCAGGACATGAGGAGAGACGACAAACAGACTCGAGAGTTAACCTACACAGAACTGATCGCGACATTTTATCGCAACGTCATACTCGGCAATCCTGGCGGCGGCAAATCGACACTAGCAGGTAAGCTCTGCTACGACCTCGCGCACGATTACCGCAAGCGGCCTCTCGCAGCTCGTCAAGCCACACCGATACTCGTAGTCCTGAGGGACTACGGTACGATGAAGAAGGAACAACACTGTTCCATTGTGCAGTTTATGGAGACAATCGCGAACTCTAACTATCAAGTTGCGCCTCCACCGAAATGTTTCGAGTATATGTTGCTGAACGGACGCGCAGTGGTAGTGTTCGACGGTTTGGACGAATTACTCGACACGAGCCACCGACGTGAAATTACCGAAGATATCGAAGCGTTCTGTAATCTTTATCCGTCCACTCCGATTCTGGTAACATCTCGCGAGGTAGGATACGAACAAGCGCCTCTCGACAAGAAGAAATTTGTAAGCTTTCGGCTTGCGCCGTTCGATGAAGCACAAGTTAGTCTTTACGTCCGCGAATGGTTTAATGCCGATTCTGATTTAACTATTCCGTCTCGGCAGCAAAAAGCGACAACTTTCCTTCAAGAAAGCAAGATTGTCTCAGATCTCCGGTCCAATCCGTTGATGCTCGGTCTAATGTGCAGTATCTATCGGGGCGAAAATTACATTCCTCGCAATCGACCCGATGTATATGAAAAGTGCGCTCTAATGCTTTTTGAGAAATGGGACAAGAGTAGGGGCGTGATCGTCTCGCTGCCATTCGAAGCCCACATTAATCCAGCCATGAAGTTTCTTGCACATTGGATCTATTCAGATGACAGGCTGCAAGGTGGAGTCGCGGAGCCGCAGCTTGTTTCGAGAGCCGCCGACTACCTGTGCACGTGGCGATATGAGGATCGAATTGAGGCTGAAAAGGCGGCAAGGGACTTCATTGATTTTTGCACTGGGCGGGCGTGGGTATTTACAGACACTGGTACGACCAAGGAAGGAGATAGGCTATATCAGTTTACTCATCGAACTTTCCTGGAATATTTTACTGCGGCCCACCTTGTTCGAACACACGGAACTCCTCAAGAGCTTGGTGCGGCGCTGACTGCTAGGTTGATGAAACGAGAGTGGGACGTAGTAGCGCAGCTTGCCTACCAGCTGCAAAACAAACAGGTTGAGGGTGCAGGTGATAAGTTGCTCACCGATCTTGTCGACAACGCGAAGAAGCAGGCCGGCAACGCTAGCAGAAATTTGCTTTCTTTCGCCTCTCGCTGCTTAGAGTTTCTGGTTCCCAGTCCCAAAACCGTCAGAGAGATCGCTAACACCTGTATTTCTGAGACGTTCTCACGCATCGGGGATGCGAGCAACCCAACTGAGACGATGGGTAATCTATTGCAGGCTACAGAAGAAAACTTGGCTCCCATTTCTGATTGTATCGAGAAGCGTCTAATCGCCGGAATAGAAGAACCAGAGGAGGCAAAGAGCGTGGCAGCGATAACACTTGCGGGTCGACTCGCATGGACAGTTAGCCAGACGAGCGCAGGCTTCGGGAATCGTTCTGACATTCACATCCGGTGGAACCCCGTGAGTCGCAAAGTTGTCGACGCCTGCGCAGCTCGAATTGGGGAGTTGGCACCTCAGAGTTTTGAGGTTGCTTCGATTGGATTTGAGCACGAAATTGTCTCCTTGGCTCAAATTATTGAATGGTATGGCGCCGAGGGTCTGTTCCGGGATTTTGTTTACTTGATTTTTCCGAATATCTTCATGGTATCCATTGCTTATAAGTACGTTATGTCGGCGATCGGTGGAGAAGGCGCAGACCTTGCTGACGGGCAGGGTGCTTATTACAACGAGATAGTGATGTGCGGACAGTATCTGTTGAAAGCCCCTCGGCCGTGGTGGAAAACAAAGGGGAGGACTCCGTATTGTGGGCACGAGGAGGCGTTTCATCCAGTGGCCTCGCGAGTTAAGCCCGGTTCGAAAATGCCCACTGACGTCCTATTCGGCTGCTTTGCACTACTGATTGGACTCTTAGCGGGAATAAAAGAAGAATCAGACATTAGACAGGTCCTGCCTTCAATTCGATCATCGTCCCTCCCCTTCTTCGACCAACTCCGCTGGGTCTTTCTGGCGCATTTCGATCGATCGCTGCAGCCTAGAGCCGAGGAGGAAATTTTCAGGAGCGGATTTAGCACCCAGCAAACCGAGTTTGTCGAAGCATGGGCCAAAGGGGATTTGGTCGTCGGGGAGATGCGGAACGCGGCTTGATGTCAGGGTGCTGAAACCCGTTCGGCTTCGATGTCTCACGGGTCCGACCGCGAACCTCATTCTCGCTTACTTTTGAATTGGAGCAAAAAACTGCTGAAAAGACCGTCACGGTGTCAATCGGCGTTTGCTGAGGTGGCCCTGTAGAAAGTAGATGGCGAAGCCTGCGCCCATCACCATCCAGAAGACCCAACTTCGTTGCGGCGGGGGGGAGTTCGCCAGCCTTACTCTGAGCGGAGGGCTTGGATGATGTCGACGCGGGCGGCGCGCGAGGCGGGGAGGATCGAAGCGATCACCGCGGCGGCGAGCAGCACGAAGGCCGAGACGAGCACGGGCAAGGCACCGGGCATTTGCAGGTCGCCGAAATAGCTGCTGGCCACACGAGCCACGATGAAGCCGAACGCGGCCCCTGCAAGCACACCTGCCGCGGCCATGATGGCGCCTTCGCTAACGACGGCACGCAGAATATTTTCCGGCTGAGATCCGAGGGCGAGCCGGATGCCAAATTCGCGCGTGCGCGCGCTGACGGAAAAGGCCAGCACACCGGCGACTCCGACGACGGCAATCGCCAACGCTACAATCGCAAAAACTCCAAAGACGAGCGAGTTCAAGCGGTCGGGCGCGAGAACTTTCGCGCGTATGTCTTCGAGGGTGGCCGCATGCTCAACGGGCTGATCCACGGACATATCGCGAATGATGCGGGTGACAGGCGTAACCAGCGAGTAGGGATTCGCCGTCGTGTGGATGAAGAGATGGCCTCCATACAGTCCTCCACCGTCGGCAAACGTGTCGTAGACGGAAGGTGTCGGTTCAGGCACAACGTGGATGTCGTCTACGTCGCCTGCCACGCCGATGATGCGGTGCGGCGCTTTCACGCGTGCCTTTTCGGCATCGTCACCGGGAAGGAATTCAAGGACGGGATCGGTCCAGTAGACATGGCGTCCAACAGCACTTTGACCGGGCCACATGCGCTCAGCCAGGGTCTTGCTGATGATCACGACGGGCTCGCTCTTCCCGTCGTCGAGGTCGTTGAAATCGCGCCCTTCCAGTATGGGAACGCCGAGAGCGGCAAAAAAGCCCGGCGAGATGGTGCGAATCATGGCGCGAGGATCTTCGGCGGTGTGCGTGTGACCGTCGCCAGAATATTGAAGGCCGGGACCAAAATTCTGCGCGTCGCGCCAGGGGGCCGTCTCAGCGAAGGCCGTGCCCGTGACACCCGGAAGGGCGTCAACCTGACGGATGGATTCCTTATAGAAATCGATGACTTGCTGCGGCGTTT
The DNA here is from genome assembly GCA_963772535.1 of uncultured Acidobacteriota bacterium. GTDB lineage: Bacteria > Acidobacteriota > Terriglobia > Acidiferrales > UBA7541 > Palsa-295. Next base: position 934,109 of record CAVYXN010000015.1, on the reverse strand, counting down.
TACCGTAGGTCATCGCGGGGACATCAATGGCGAGGACGCGCTGCGTCTCGAAACCAGTGCGGGTGGCTTGCAGAGCGAGAAGAGTCGTGATCAGAGCAGCAGCGCCGGCGAGAAGCACGAACGAGGCGGCGATTTGAGTGATGGCGAAGGCGCGCTGGCGGCGGCTGGTGCTGCTGGTAATGCGGACGCTGCCGCTCGATACGTTGAGGCCGTTGGCCTTGTCAACGGAAGGCAGGCGCGGGACGAAGGCCAGAATCACGGCGGCGAGGATGGCGAGCGCCGCACCGACCCAAAGCAAGCTGGAATCGACCTTCAGATCCATCGCGCGAACCGAGAAACGCGAGGCGTAGCGAGCGAGGATGGAGACGAGCGGCTGCGCGATGATCACGCCGATTGCCGCGCCAGCGCCGCACAGAATGAGGCTTTCGGCTAAGAGCATGCGACGCAGCGCGCCAGAGCTGGCGCCGAGGGCCGCGCGAATCGAAAGTTCGCCTTCGCGGCGGACGGTGCGCGCGAGAATCAGGTTGGCCACATTGCAGCAGGCGATGATGAAGATAAGACCCGAGGCAGCGAGGAGGACAAGCAGGACTGTGCGCGCGCCCGAGGTGATCTGGTCGCGAAGCATTTTGGTGCTGATGGTGAACTGAGCGCTGGCGGGATAGGCCTCCGGGTGGTCCTTCATCATGGAGGCGTAGGCGGTGCGCAGCTCGCTGCGCGCCTGATCGAGAGTGGCGCCGGGAGCGAGCTTGCCGAAAAGTTCGGTCATACGATGGACGCGGCCCGTAACCATCGTGGCAGACATGTGATGCGGGCTGGTGACGATATTGGCGATGATGTCGGTATCGGCCGGATAAGGGGTGGAGGGTTCGAGGACGCCGATCACCGTTCCGGTGCGGTCGCCAATGCTGCCGAGGCGGACCGTTTTCCCAAGCACGTTGGGATCTTGTTTGAGGACGGTGGACCAGAAACGGTAGGTGAGAACGACGACACCGGCGGCGTTGGGACCATCGTCCTGTGGGCCGATCAGGCGACCAAGAACAGGATGGAGGCCCATCACGTCGAAGTAGGTGCCGCTTACCACGCCTCCCTGAATTTCGCGGGGCTCGCCGAGGCCGATCATCGTAAAGCCGATTTCCGAGAAATCGCCGAACTGTTGGACGGAATGAACGCTGGACTCGATGTCCTTGATTTCGGGGACGGAAAAGGTGGTGTTTTCGTCGCGCAGGCCAGGCGCGCTCTGGCGGATGTAGACGAGGCGGTTCTCGTCACGGTTGACGAGAGGCTTGAGCAGGACGCCGCGAACGAGAGTGAAGATGGCGGCGTTGGCTCCGATGCCGAGGGCCAGGGTGAGGACCACGATGACAGCGAACCCTGGCGTGCGGCGGAGGGAGTGGAGTGCAACTCTTAGATCGCGGAAAAATGACATGTTTCTTGTCCCCTCGGCGTCATGGTTTTTCTTCTCCTGCAACTACCTTCGGAGGGCCGGTGCCCTGCCTTCAGTATATAGACGAACGGCCGAACCGGAATTCGACAAATCGCCCGAGAAATTTTCCTTCGTCGTATCTGCACCACGCGTGCCAACGGAAAGACCCACATTGTAAATCACTTACCACCAACTGCGTCACAGGGGATGGTCGTTTTCGGCAGCCAATGTCCAAATCCGGACAGCGCCTGCGGTGCGGAGAAAAAATGCGGACGCGGAGTTCAAAAACGCCGGCCGGAGGCCAGCGGTACGAAGGCAAACGGCAAATGCAGATCCCTCTCTGCGCTCCCTTCCTTCGTCAGGGCAAGCGGGATGACAAGCCAGTTATGGAGTTGCTGGACGCTTGCGGAGGTAGGCTTGGAGGAAGTAGATGGCGAAGCCTACGCCCATCACCAGCCAAAACATCCAGATGCGCTGCGTTACGACGAAGGCCGTCATGCCTATGGCTATGCTCCACATGAAGATTTCGCCGGTGAAGCCGTCGCGCCAGTTGGGCTTGGCGCCTCCGGAGGGGATGCGTGGGCGGAGCGAGGGCCAGAGGCGGGGGACGGCGTTGAAATAGCGGCGGTAGCTTTCACCCTGTGTGGCGAGCAGGCCGGCTTCTTCGCGGAGGATCAGGCGCCATGTGACGATGAACATGCCGACGACCATGACGATGAAGCCGAGTCGGCTGGCGAGGACACCGAGGCCGATGGCGAGCAGGTCGTTACCGAGATAGAGCGGATTGCGGACGTGGCGGTAGGGGCCTTCGGCGACGAGCTGGTCGGAGTGGATGGCTGCGTCATGAACGATGGAGCTGTGGAGGTAGGATTCGGCCCAGGAGCGCAGCAGGGCGGCGAGATAGACGAAGAGGGAGCCGATGGTGACGATGGCGAGCTGGTAGCGGTCTAAGACGGGCGAGTCTGGGTTGACGACGGGGCCGAGGATTTTCTGGGTGAGGGCGAAGGTGATGTTGGTGTGGTCGAGGTTGTAGCATCCGAAGGCGAGGAACATGACGCCGCCGATGATCCAAAAGCGATTTTTGAATTCGAAGTCGCTGGCGGCGAAGGGCATTTTTCGTTGGCCTCGGTGGAAGCGCATCGGGGCTAGATCGTGCATGAAGCCAAGGTTCGGCGGTTGAGATTCTTCGCTTCGCTCAGAATGACAAGCTAAGAAAAAACAAATTCAAAAACGCCGGCCGGAGGCCAGCGGTACAAAAGACGAAGCAGAAGCAGATCCCTCGCTGCGCCTGCCTGCGGCAGGCAGGCTCGGGATGACAACGCTCAATACTGTCAATTCAAAAGAGCCGGCAAGATGCCGGCGCTACAAGAGACACGGAATGATACGCGCTGGGTGGCGGAAAATTTCAGGGGGTTTTTGGCGGCTGGGTTTGAGGGCTCGGGTTGGCACCGTCGTGCTGATGAGGGGCGTTGAGGACTGCGATGATCGTGTTCGTCGAGAGGTGCATGATGCGGAGTTCGTTCCTAGTGTGATTGGCTAATTCGCGCAATTGTTGAACTGCGTTTTCGTGGCCAGCGACGGCGCACTTCCAGATGGGCGAGCCGTCGGGAAGGATTTCGAAGAGGTCGTAGTTGCGATCCACAGGGCTTCCTTTGCGTGTGTACGCTAGTTGAAATTTTGCCGTGGGGGCAGGGGCCGGCAATTCAATTATATCATGGCCTTCCTTTCTGCGGCATCAACGATAAAAGCACCGAGATAAAAAAACACTGAATCGCGATATTTGTCGCGCAACTAAATTGGCGGCGCGGTGTTAAGTGTTACGAGGGGGTGTATTCCGCGGTTTCGCGGTGTTCGCGGCCCGAACCGAAGCGAAGGTAACGGTCATTGATACATGGAGTTGAAAACTGCAACCATAATGATGTGCGGGCAATCTAATTAGGTGTAAAATCACCGGTATCGAGCGGAGCTGTCCCGGCTCCCAGTCATCCGGTGGAGGATATATATGAGGCGTTCCACCTATCTTAAATTCATATTTGCATTTATCGCATTGGTGGCGTTGGCGTGTGCTCCGAATCCTGCATTCGCGCAGCGCGGCGGAGGCGGGCACGGAGGCGGTGGCGGCGGTGGTTCCCATGGAGGTGGAGGCGGAGGCGGCTTCCACGGTGGCGGCGGTGGTGGTGGCGGATACCATGGAGGCGGAGGCGGCGGAGCGTATCGCGGCGGTGGCGGTGGTGCGTACCGCGGCGGTGGATCGCCGGGTAATTCTGCTCGAAGCATGGGTTCGTATGGACGCGGCGGCAGCGGTTATGCGTCGCGTGGATACGGCGGCGGGGCATATGGCGGTGGGCGTTCCAACGGTGCGTACGGCGGGGCGCGATCCAATGGCGCTTACGGTGGCGGCCGCTCCTATGGAGCGAACGGAAGCCGGGCAGGCGGAAGCTCGTCGTCAAACGCAAGGAACGGTGGCGCAGGATCGAGTGCGGGGCGTTCGAATTCTTTGAACGCGCGCACGTCAGGCTGGCCGGCGGGACGCGGAGCGACACGGGCGAATGCGGACGGCAACTGGCATTCGTTCGCGGGCAATACCGGAAGCGCGCGCGGTCCTAACACTGGAAACACAGCGGGCACGCACGCCGGCGGCAATTCCGCGGCAGGCGGGTCGACAGGCCGTTCGTTCGCGGGTAATTCGGGTGCCTCGGGCGCTGCAGGTGGGGCGCGAGGATCGAATTCACCGTCCGTAGCATCGAACTCTCACGCGGGAAATTTCAATAGCGGGTCAGCGACATCCGGACGCAGCAACATGCTGGGATCGTCGCGCAATTCAATTTCCCCTAATCGCGGTGTATCGAACATTGAAGGCTCGCACTTCGGCAGCTCCTCTACTTCCGGGTCGCATTTCGGATCGAGCGCATCGAGCAACAACTCGATGAGCGGGCGGTCTGGTTCGAGCAGTTCGTCGTTCGCGCGATCCGGCAACTCTTCGTTCGGCGGCACTTCGCGAACGGTGAGCGGCAGCCACGGATACACCGGTCACATCGGCTCCGGTCACACGCTCGGAACTTCATTTGGTCACAGCGGTTCTTCTTCACGTAGTTCATTCAGCGGCAGCCGCAGCTCGAGTTTTCATAGCTCGACGACGGGAGTTCACAGCACGTCGAACGGCGGCGCGTTCCATGGCAACAGCTTCCACAACACGACGTTTAACGGCTCGCACAACGGGTCGTGGAGCGGATCGGGCTGGCACGGAAACGGCTGGCATGGCGGCTGGAATAATGGTTGGCATAACGGCTGGCATGGCGGTTGGGGCTGGCGCGGCGGCTGCTGCGGCTGGGGTTGGGGCGGCGGCTGGGGATGGGGTTGGGGCTTCGGCTGGGGTTGGGGCTGGGGCGGCTGGTGGAATCCTTGGTGGTGGGGAGGCTGGGGACTCTGGGGTCCATCATATGGATGGGGCTGGGGTTACCCGGCAGCGTATGCGTATCCCTATCCGGTCTATCCCAATTACAACGTGACGTATCCTCCTCCGTATTCGGGCACGGATTCGGGCAGCGGCAACTACGACAATGATTCGTCGAACAACGCGTCGCCTTCGGATGATTATTTCCAGCGGCCGTCGTTCGGCGGATCGCTTGATGCGCAGGTGCCGGATTCGCAAGGAAGTCCGAACACGAACCCGGACACGGGAAATGTGGCGACTTCGACCCCCACAGCGCTGATTTATCTGAAGGACGGCACGATGTACACGGCGAGCGATTACTGGCTCGTGGACGGCAAGCTCCATTACATGACGAGCTATAGCACGGAGAGCGTCGTGGACATGGACGAGGTGGATTTGCAGCGCACAGTGGATGAGAACGCGAAGCGCGGCGTCACGTTCACGCTGAAGCCATCTCGCAATGGACCGGGGCCTTCGCCGGATTCGGTTCCTGCGCCGCAGCCGAACGGCACTGGCACGGCTTCGAGCGACCCGGGCACGGGTCGCGATGGCGGCACTACGCCGACGGCGAATCCTACGCCCGAGCCGATACCGGCGCCGAGGGTGCAGGATAGTGCAGAGGCGCAGACGTAATAGCGCATAACAAACAGCAATTCATTTAGCGCCCGCGAAGAGTTTTCTTCGCGGGCGCTTTTTTCTTGAGGCTCTAGCATCCGCCATGACGCGGCCGTCAGTTGAAATCTCATCACAACGAGAAGCGCGATCGACACGGACTTCGCAGTAAGTTCCTGCCCACCTGCCATTCCGTAACGCCGGCGTCCCGCCGCCTCTTTTGACTCTTTTTAACCTCGCCTTCGACCAGCAAAAAAAGAAAGAACGGAGTCATGTTGATTGCACGTGTGGAGTGGGTGTGCCGCGTGCTGATGGGGCACAGGCAGGATTGCCTGTGCTACTGAGGATCGTTATTTGGCTTCGCGTAAAAAGCGGGCGGCTTCTTCGGGCGGCGTCGGGTTGATGTAGAAGCCTGTGCCCCATTCGAAGCCTGCGACTTTTGTTAGCTTGGGCATCATTTCGATGTGCCAGTGGTAGTGGTCGTTTATTTCTTCGCCGATGGGCGAGGTGTGGATCACGTAGTTGTACGACGGGAAGGCCAGCACGCTATCGAGGCGCGCGAGAAAGTCGCGAAGAATTTTCGCGAGGCTGCCGTAGTACGGCGTGGGCATGTTTTCGAATGCCGAACTGTGCCGGCGCGGAAGAATCCAGGTTTCAAACGGAAAACGCGGCGCGTAGGGAGCGAGGGCGATGAAGTAATCGTTTTCTAGAATCACGCGCGAAGCGGTTTCCACTTCCTGGCGAATCATGTCGCAGAAAATGCAGCGCTCCTTTTCGTCGTAGTAGTGCTTGGCGCTGTCCACCTCTTCGCGGACGCGCTTGGGAACAATCGGCAGCGCGATCAATTGCGAATGAGTGTGTTCGAGCGTGGCGCCGGCCGGCTCGCCGTGATTTTTGAAGAGCAGGATGTAGCGGAAGCGGCGATCGTTTTTCAGGTCGAGCATGCGATCGCGGTAGGCCCAGAAAACTTCTTCGACAGCTTTCTCGCCCAGGTTTGCGAGCGTCTTCATGTGGTCAGGCGTTTCGACGATCACTTCGTGCGCGCCCACGCCGTTCATGCGATCGAACAGGCCTTCCCCCTCGCGATCCAGACCGCCTTCAATTCCCAGAGCCGGAAATTTATTTGGCACGACGCGGAGCGACCAGCCCGCCGTATCCTTTCCTGTGCCGTTGCGGCCGTAGGCGAGAATTTCAGGAGGCGTCTTGCCTTCGTTGCCGGGGCAGAACGGACAAGCGGGGGTTCCTTTGATTTGAACGCTTTCGCGAACGAAATCGAGCGGCCGCTTCCCACGCTCAGTGGAAATGATCACCCAGCGCCCGGTGATTGGATCCCTGCGAAGTTCCGGCAAACTTCCCTCCTCGTCCAGATTTTTGCCTCGAAGCGGACCGAGGCCAATGTTTCTGCCAAGTTGCGGCTATTTTACTACGCGATATTAAGGGCCAAGCGAGGTTATAGCAAATCGTGTGCCATTTTCGCGCGTGGTGGAGTGCCCCGGAGTCAGCGGTGCTGGTGTGGCAACTCGGCCGCCATGCCAAAAGCCGATTTGTGAAGGCGAACGACTGGCTTTTTCCCGGCATGGGATTCGATCGCCAGCACGTCGAAACGGCAGCTGGCGGAATCGATGCGGCGCGAGCGAAGGAATTGGCGGGCCATGCGGGCGAGGTTGCGGCGCTTGTCGGCATTGACGGCATCTTCAGGGGTGGAGTGTTGGTGGGCTGTCGAGCGAGTTTTTACTTCTACGAAAGCCAGGGCGCGGCCGTCGTAGCCGATTAGATCGATTTCACCTTTGATTCCGGGCACGGTGTAGTTGCGGGCGACGAGTGTGTAGCCTTGGCGGCGGAGATACCAGTAAGCGAAGGTTTCGCCGCGGATCCCGGTGGTGCGGGCCAGTTCTTTAGTGGTTGAGCTTGATTCGTGACGCGATTCGGTTAAACCATTGCGCGCGGCGAAATTGACGGCGGCGAAGATGAGACGGGCTAACATCCGATTCCATGGTTGTACTTGAATTGAGCTTGGTGCACTGGCAACTGCGCACAGGCAAGAGTGCCTGTGCCACTTTACACCTGGGCGCGAATTCGCGCGTAGCGAATTTGAACGCGGCGCGCAGAAAAAGAGCCGGCGAGACGCCGGCGTTACGGAATGGCAGCTTTGCCATCAAGATGCGTGGAGATCTGTCTCGGCTTCTGCATCTATTTGTTAAGAAGCAAGAGCGTCCCAGACTTCGCAGCTATCTAGCACCAAGGGTGCACTTCCGTAACGCCGGCGTCTCGCCGGCTCTTTTCTTTCCGTTGGCTACAGGCCGCGCTCGAGTTCGTTGATGCAGGCTTCGAGCGTGTCTAGCGCGAAGTCAGCCTGCGCTTCGTCGATCAGAAGCGGCGGGCAGAGGCGCAACGTTGTGTCGCCCGAGCCTAGAACCAGCAGACCCTTGTGAAACGCCATTTGAACCAGCTTGTTGCGCAGGTCGGTAGCTTTTTCTTTGGTCTTCTGGTCGCGGACGAACTCGATGCCGATCATCAGTCCCTTGCCGCGAACCTGGCCGACGATTTTATGTTTCTCGGTCCAGTCGGCTGTGCGCTTCATGATGTAGTCGCCCATGCGCGCGGCGTTGGCCATGTATTGCCGCTCGAGCAGGCCGAGAGTGGCGATCGAAGCGGCGATGCAGACCGGGTTGCCGCCGAACGTGGAAGCGTGCGCGCCGGGAACCCAGTTCATCACATCCGCACGAGCGATGATCGCGCTCAGCGGCATTCCGGAAGCAATTCCCTTCGCGGTGCAAATGATGTCCGGTTCGATTCCTGCGTGATCCGATGCCCACCATTTGCCAGTACGGCCCATGCCGGACTGCACTTCATCGGCGACAAACATGATTCCGTACTTGCGGCAGATGCGTTGAAGGCCCTGCAGGAAATCGGCAGGCGCAGGCAGATAGCCGCCCTCTCCCTGAATTGGCTCGATGAAAATTCCGGCCACTTCTTCGGGATCGACGCGGCGACGGAACAGTTCATTCTCGAGATAGCTCAAACAATCCGCGGAGGCAGACTCCGGCCGGATGCCATAGGTGCCGCGATAGGTGTCTGGAAAAGGCATGTGGAAGACGCCGGAAAGTAACGTGCCGAAACCTTTGCGCTGAATCGAGCGGCTGGCCGTCAGCGAGAGCGCGCCCATCGTGCGGCCGTGAAAAGCGCCATGGAAGGCGATGAGCTTATCGCGCTTGGTGTGGTATTTCACCAGCTTGATGGCCGCCTCGATCGCTTCGGCGCCGGAATTGCCGAAGTACACACGCTTCGGAGTTTTGCCGGGCGCGATTGAGGCAAGCTTCTCGGCCAGTTCGACGAGATTCGGGTAATAGAAATCCGTGCCGGACATGTGGATCAGTTCTGAAGCTTGTTTTTGAATCGCGGCAACCACCTCGGGATGGCAATGGCCGGTGGCGCAAACGGCGATGCCGGCGGCGAAATCGAGGAACGTATTGCCGTCAACATCTTCGATCATTGCACCGCGGCCGATCTTTGCGACGAGCGGATAATCGCGCGTGTAGGACGGCGACACAACGGCGGCGTCGCGTTCGACAAGCTGCTTTGCTTTGGGTCCGGGTAATTCGGTAACGAGATGCGGCAGCTTGGCCCTGGCACCATTTGATTTTGCGGAAATCTTTGAATCAGCTTTCGTGTCGATCGCTTGCATCGCTTCCTCCAAAAATGGATTTTTGTTCGGCGCGCGCACGGATTCCTGCCAGCGCATGCCGGGAACAACCATTAAAGGAAGGGGACTTAATCTACGCCGTAGAGGTTGGGGCGTTCGTGGGACGGCTGGCTATGGAGCGAGAGCTCGTGCTTTTTGAAGATACTCATTTATTTATACTTCCAGCGAACGGTGCCGTCTTTTACGTCTTCGACAATGATACCAGAGTCCGCGAGTTGTTTGCGAATTTCATCCGAGCGCTTGAAATCGCGGCGCTTCTTGGCCGCCTGGCGTTCCTCGATGAGTGTTTCGATCTCTTCGGGCGCCATGCGCGGTTTAGACGAGCCGAAGCCGAGTTTGGCAAGGCGCTCGGCATCGTCGTCATTGAGCACGGCGAGAATTTCATCGAATTTTTCCATTGCCGCCACCAGGCGAGGCGCATCCTGCTGAAGAAATTCGCCGCGATCCATGGCCGTATTCACGTCGCGAATCAGATCGAAAACAGCGGCGAGAGCGACGGCCGTGTTGAGGTCGTCAGCCAGCGCTGCGGCAAAATCCTTTTCGGCTTCCGCGGCGCGTTTGGGCATCTCTGGATTTGAACCGGCGCCGAATTTTTCCGATTTCAGGCGAGCTACGAAGTTGCGCATGCGCTCGACCGAGCTTTCCGCCTGTTTCAGTCCGTCCATCGTGAAATTCAGCTGGCGATTGTAAGGAACGGAAAGAAGAAGGAAGCGGATGGACGAGGGCTTGTAGCCCTTGGCGAAGAGATCGCGCAGCGTATAGAAATTGCCGAGCGACTTGGACATCTTTTCGCCTTCGATGATCAGGTGCTCGGCGTGTAGCCAGAGCTTGGCGAACTGCTTTCCAGTGGCGGCTTCGCTTTCGGCGATTTCGTTCTCGTGGTGCGGGAAGGCGAGATCAATGCCGCCGGTGTGAATGTCGAGCGTCTCGCCGAGATACTTCATGGACATCGCGGCGCATTCGATGTGCCAGCCGGGACGGCCCGGGCCAACAGCGGTCTCCCAGAAAAATTCTCCCGGCTTGGGAGCCTTCCAGAGGGCGAAGTCGCGAACGTCGTCTTTTTCATAGCGGTCAGTATCGCCGCGGGCACCGGCTTTCATTCCGCTGACGTCAATCTTCGAAAGCTTGCCGTAATCGGGAAATTTTGCGATGCGGTAGTAGATGGAACCGTCGCTCGGATAGGTGAAGCCTTTTTGCGAGAGGCGCTCGATGAGGGCGACCATATCGTCGATGTGGTCGGTGGCGCGAACAAGCTCTTCGGGCATTTCGAGGTTGAGCGAGCGCATGTCCTCGAGAAAGGCTTCGATGTATTTCTCGGTGTACTCGCGGAGAGTGAGTTTCGCAGCGGCGGCGTTGGCGATGATGCGATCGTCAACGTCGGTCAAGTTCATCACCTGCAGGACGCGGTAGCCGGCAGAGCGCAGGAAGCGGCGCAGGATGTCCTGAAACACGAAAGTGCGGAAGTTGCCGATGTGAGCGAAATCGTAGACGGTGGGCCCGCAGGTGTAGATGCGGACTTCGTCTTCGTGGACGGGCTGCAGAGGCTCGAGCCGGTCGGTGAGCGTGTCGTGAAAGCGAATATCGAGATGATTTTGCGCGGTCACAGAACCAAGCATTCTAGCTGACGCTTCGCATGGCAAGCAATTGCGCCGCGCGAGTGGTTTCTGAGTGGCGCGTCATGGTTTGCGACGAATGGGCAAATCGTGCCAAGTATTGGGTTCGGCCACGGCATGCCGTGCCCCTACTGCGGAAACTGCTCGTCGTGTTAGGCTTTCGCGCATTGGGCGGCCGGAAATTCAATTTAGGGTGCGAGAGGTGAACCATGTCGTGCACGCCAGAGGCATTGAAGCAGGTCCCGCTGTTCGCGTTGCTGGATGATGATGAAGCCGCCGTCCTTGCCGGACAGGTGGAGCTCAGGCGATTCGCGCCGCGGCAGCGCGTCTACAAGATCGGCGACCCCGGCGACAAAGCCTACATCCTCGTCTCCGGCGCCGTCCAGGTGACGACGGTGGACGAAGACCACCAGGAAGTGATCGTCGATCAGCCCGCGGCGGGCGAGTTTTTTGGCTTTGCGTCGATGCTCGAACAGACGCCGCACCAGACGAACGCCGTGGCAACCGAAGATACGGTGGCCATCGAAGTAGACCGCAATGACATACTGATTTTACTGCAGCGCAAACCGCACGCGGGCATGGACATGCTCACGGTGCTAGGCCGCCAGTTTCACGCCTCGCAGCAACTAGTGCGTTTACGAGCGAGCCGCAACCCGAACGTGTTGATTGAAGAGAAGACAACGTTCGGCGAGCGGATCGCGGATGCCGTGGCGGGTTTCGGCGGCTCTTGGGCGTTCATAATCATGTTTGCGGCCGCGATCATCATCTATTCCGGCATCAATATTTTCCTGCGCAATCGGGCGTGGGATCCGTATCCATTTATCCTGCTGAATCTGTTCCTTTCGATGCTCGCGGCCATTCAAGCGCCGGTGATCATGATGAGCCAGAACCGGCAGGACACGAAAGACCGTCTGCGCGGCGAACTGGATTTCGATGTGAACCGGCGGGCGGAGTCGGAAATTCAGGGCCTGGCGCGAAAGATGAATCTGCTCGGCGACAAGCTTGGCGACCTGGAGGACTTGCTTCGCTACCGAACCGCCCCGGACAGCAGCGGCGGAATGGAATCGCCGCAAGAATCGCGCCCCTGAGTGTGCGTTCCGAGCCGAACGGATCTCGCACGATGTAACGCTCTCAAGAAGCACCCGCATTCGGCCGATGGAATAAAAAGGCTCTGCCTAGTCCTAGTGGAATTGCGGCGGAATTCTGTTAGTACCCATGGTACGGACGGCCCATTTTCTCTCTGCTGTGTTGTTTTAGTATACGAGGAGATATTGCGGGCTTGCCGGGCGTCCCCGGCGGCGGAGCCCCCTAAAGGGGGCGCAGATGAAACAGCTAATTGCGATGGCAGTTTTTGTTCTCTGTTTCGGAGCGGGAACCGCACACGCGCAACGGACCGGTGGCACCAATAGTGTGGCGGGCGGAGGCGGCGTCGGCCCCAATAACTCCGGCGGTGGCGGTGGTGGTGGTTTTGGCGGCGGAGGCGGAGGCGGAGGGGCGATCGCCGGCGTGACGCACCATCCAGCATGGGTGCCCCCTCCGAATGTGAGCGCGACAAACGACGGCCCATTTCGTCCGTCTACCTATCAGAATTACGACAAGGCTGTAGAAATGGGGAAGGCGGAAGTAGCCACCCACGAGCCCACCGTAGTCGAGGTGGCAAAAGTAACGCAGGAGCAGAGAACGTCCACGGCAAAGGCGCGATTTGTTGTGGTGCAGGACGTCGAAGGAAAGCTGCAAGAAGTAAAGGCGCAGCCGTAGCGGGACGGTGCGCGAGGTCGGTGGCGAGACCGATCGCATTTCGGTCTCGCGCCGGCGGCTATGGATTGAGTTCCACGCGACGGCTGACGAGCGAGATGTCGCCGTTGCCCGAAGTGGTGGCCGTCAGCGGGCGCGACTTAACTAGGAACCCGCCCTCGGGGGGCAGCAGGTACGACTGGTCGAGCGTGTAGACAACAACCGGTTTCCCAATCGGCAGCGTAAAACTCAGCTCCACGCCTTTCGCAGGCACCGTCAGGCAATCCAAGAAGGTCCAACCCTTCAGATATCTTCGAAGGCGTTCGGTTTGGGGCGGAATCGGTTCGTCTTCCAGGCGCACCGATTCGACGCCGGAATCGGGCGGAAAGAAAACCATCACATTTTGTGCGCCGCGCTCGGAACGCATCAGCGTGCGATAGGCGCGTCTTGAACCCTCCTCGGATGATTCGAGAATTGTAAACGTCGGCGGGGCGAGATCCTGGTGGGGTGCGTCCGCGACGAATGACGTGGTGGTGCTCCATGGAAACGGTCCGGCATCCTGGCGAGCGAAATGAGTGGCCAGCTGAATCGGTTCCGGCAGGCGGTGCGATTCCGGCCTGACGATCCAGAGCGATTTCCCCGTGTCGCCATCCTGCCAGAAATCGATGTTGATGCGTTCGGGCGACTTCGCCGAAAAAGCGGGCACCACGACGGATGCAAGCGCGGCCAGGACCGTGGCGATGATCGCGACTGTCTGCAAGGCAATGCGCGAAAGGCCGCGAACTTCGAGTAGATCCGCGCAGAACGGAGCGAAGGGCGTGAGCAAAAGCGCGACAACCACTGCGATTCCCACGAGGAAACGATTGCCGAGCGCCGAGTAAAGAAGAATGGCGATCTCGAAGCCGGACACCGTGGCGACCATCAGCGGCACAAGTCCAGCGGCCAATCCCTGGCGGAAAGTTTCCGTGCGGCTGAAAACGAGCGGCACGGCCGACAAGACTGCAGCGCACAGGCACAGCGGAAATAGGTAGGCGATCCCGTGCGTGTAAATCGCGGAAGCGATCGAAAGGATCGCCCAGCCTAGCCATACGCCGGCCCAAAGACTGAGAAATCCCGCGTGACGGCAAAAAGCAAACGCCACGGTGGAAACAACGGCCAGCGCCAAAAACCAAAATACCGCCTGAATCGCGACCGGATGGGCGACCCAGTTCACCGCCATCGCACCAGCGCGCGTCAATGCGCGATTGACGACAAAAGCGTTGAACGCAGTAACGGCGAGGATAGATATCCACGCGAAAATTCCCCACAGCAGCGCCGAAAACGACAGCCGCTGGCGGTAAATGAGCCAGCCGATTTCGACGAGAAGAAACAAGGTGGCGATGATGGAGATCGTGAGTGTCCACGAGGCTGGCCAGTAGAGCGTCCAGCGCTGAAAAATGTCGAAATACGCCGCTTCGCGCGTCGGAAAATTCGAAAGGTCGCCATTCGCGAGAGCGAGAAGCATGGGCAGCGCGTTGTCGCCATCGTGCTGGAGACTGGCCGGGCTGGAATTTTGGAAATTGTCGAGCGGCGTGTGGTACTGAGTGACGTTGCCGATGAAGGCGAAGTTCGAGCCCTGGTAGCCGGCGGCTTTGAACACGGTGAAATCGGTGTCGTTGGGAAGAAGTTTATACGCGAAGTAGGCGAATGCATTCGTGGCCGGAAAGCTCGCGTGCTTGGCGTAGAGCTGCACGATCGAATAATTGGCGGAGCCGGTTTCGAACATCAGGCTCGGCCCGGATGTTCCGCGCGTGTCGACGTTGACGGCAGCGGCGATTTCCTTGGCCCAGCGATGCTGATTCACGAACACGCGCGCGCCGATCAGCCCCGCTTCTTCACCATCGTCGATTAGAAAGATGATGGAGTGACGCGGCTTCGGCGGAGTTTTCAACGCGCGGGCGCATTCCAGCACGGTCGCGACGCCCACGCCATCGTCGGATGCGCCGGGGCCCGCGGACACGGAGTCATAGTGCGCTGCGAGCAGAACGGACTGGCCGGGCTCGGCGCCGTCGAGGCGAGCGACGACATTATTCACTGTCGCGCAGGTTCCATATTCGTCGCAGGCGAATCCGGTTTGTACTTCGGGCGCGTAGCCGAGCTTCGAAAATTCTTCGAGGATTCGCGCGCGAACAGCGTCGTTTGCAGCGCTTCCGGTGGGATGCGGAATGCCGTCGCCTACCAGCTTGTCGAGAACTGCGCGAGCGCGAGCCGCAGAGAATTCCGATTCGGGAGCCTTGGCGGATTTGGGAGCGGGCGGGCGAGATGCAAGCAGCGAAAGAAGAAAAACGCCAGAAATAACGGCGACACTAAACAGGACTCGGCGAACTCCTGGTACGCTTCTGGGCTCCAAGCGGGCCTCCTGTGCGCGCCATGCTAGGCCGTAAGTGCTCGGCAAGTCAATGTGTTGCGTGAAGAAGGCATTGATTAGTGGCAAGTGACGAGTGGCTAGCAAACGCCAGACTTGCGGGACTCGGCGAGAGATGGGAAATCGCCATTCGTTCTCGATTAGAGATTTGTAGTTGGCTGATTCTTGAGGGGCTTAGCTGGGATCTTAATCGCGCGTTCTCGATTAGAAATTCTATGGCTTGCGGCACACGATCCGCGGCGCGGAAAAGAGACGAAGAAATCGTCGAAAATTTGCGATTAGGAATTTTTAGTTCGCTGATTCTTATGGGGCTTACGCGGAATTCTAATTCCAGATTTGCGATTAGGACCGCCGAAATGAGATTGGCGGCTGACGGTGGGCACCGAGGCGAGTCGCCGCTAATTCGCACCACCCATGTTACCTTACTGGTAACCATTTGTCAAGATAGAATGCGGCTCGCTCCCTAGCGGACATGGCAATCCCACAATAGGACATCCTTCGCAACGTGGGAATCAACGGAGAGTGTCATAAGTCACTGTGCTTCGGTGACTTACCACTTTTGCAGGCATGGCGGCTGACTTGCCCACTATATCGCTAGACGACATAGTGAGCACCCTTGGCGATGAAGGGCGATTGTAGATGGATAAGAGGCACGCGGTGAGTCCGAAGGGGATGAGCTAGAGGAGTTTCTGGGCGATGAGGTCGCAGCGGTGGAAGAACATGAAGAGTGGCGTTTGGTTCATGGTGGCGGCGTTGTGTCTTTCTCTACTGGCTGCGGCTCGGGCGGTGAAAACGCAGTCATCGGGCTCGGGTACGACCGACCGGCCGGAGTTTACAGGGACAAAAGATCTGATTCGCCCGGAAAACTATCGTGCCTGGGTCTTTCTCTCGGCAGGCTACGGTATGACCTACAGCACCGGCGGAAATCCTCAGTTCACCAATGTCTTCGTGCCGCAGTGGGCTTATCGCGAGTTTATGGGCTCAGGACGTTGGCCAGAGCAGACCATGTTCGTGGTCGAGGAGCGTAGCGCGCAGAGCAAAGGTTCAATCAATAAGGACGGCCACTTCCAAACGGATCTGACGGGTATTGCCGTCGAGGTGAAGGATGCGCGCTTGCCGGATAAGTGGGGCTACTTCGCCTTCGATGAGAACAGCAAGACTGCACGGATCCACGCCAAAGAAGGATGCTTCGCCTGTCACGATGCGCATGCTGCGGTGGAGCATACATTTGTGCAGTTCTATCCTACGCTGAAGCCGGTGGCCAAGAAGTTCGGTACCTACAATCAGGAGCGGGAAAACGTGGTGAGCACGACGGCCGCTTCTTCGGTTCCAGCGAAGAAACAGTGAGTGGATCCTAGAAGCGGCGAACGGATACCTAGCCTTACGCGCAGTTATGAACCGCGACGAGAAGCGGCAAACCGCTGCTGGATTTCTTCGGGAGATAGATCTTCTTTGTGGGTGGCGATCGTTCCAGGCCTGCTGGGATGGATCGGCGATACTTCCGGCGCGGTCTCCGTAGAATTGATCTGTGATGGGCAATAGGATTCTCGCGCCGAGGGCCACAGCCCGCTCGATCACGGCGTCCGCATCGGCAACGTAAAGGTGAACGAATGACGATGCGCCGCCGAGTGTTCGCGGGCTCTTCGCAATGCGCCAGGGCGCCTCATCCCCGACGCGGATAACCGAGTCGCCGATCATGATCCCGGCGTCTAGAATTCTCCCAGTTGGATCCGTGAGCCTGCCCGTCAGCTCAGTGGCCCCAAAAGCTTCGCAATAAAATGCAATCGCTTTCGCCGCTGTGCCATCGAAGATCAGGTACGGCATGGCGCTGTGAAAACCAGTGGATATCGAGGATGGTGGCGGCAATGAATGCATTCTTGCATCCGGAGATTGCATGTCATAGGAATCTCGCGTGGTGTTTCAAATAAATAGGGAGGCGTTTCCTTGTCCGTCCAAGTACATCGACGGCATCGCATCAACAACAACGGCTGCGAGCCACCACGGAATCATGCACGTCAACGAAAAACGTGCGCCAGCACGCCACCATGAAACCAATGCGGCGATGCGGCAAACTGACAAGCAGATTAAACCTACCCAGAACGGGCAGACCAGAACCCAGAATCGGGCCTCCGCTCCTTCCGGCTTCAGGAAGTACCCATATGCTAGCCCCACCTTTGGAACAAGCAAAGTGAATGCACGCCTCTGCCATAACCAGATTGCGATGATAACGGCGACCGCGCTGAAGAACGGTAGCATTGCTCTAACATGACGGAATAAGACCTGATTGAGCCAAGCAGCAGACGCCAATAACACCAAGCACCAGCCCGCAAGAACCAAAGGCACTGTGTCCAACCCGTATCGGTCCTCAAGGACTACCGTGCCCCAAGTAGCGAAGACCGCAACAAGCAGGGGCGCAATTGTAGGAAAAGCGATCTGCCAGGCTGCGGGTTGAAGAAGTCGGGTTGCACGTGTTGTGACCGTCGTTTCGTCCAAGGGGGAGTCCTAGATAACAGGCATTATCACGTTTTATCTCGTTTGAGCAGCTGCTGCGAAGCCGATTTATCGACAGTTATACCAGCTTGAGAAGCCCGACCATCTCAAAAAAAAAGCCAATGCATCGATGGTTCACAGGGCGGAGGAACTTCGTTTGCGGCGCTCGCGTAAGAATCGCACAGCCGCCGTCACCAGAAGCCCTAGCCCCGCGATGGTGCAGCTCCACATGTAGTACATCAAGCTAAATCCTCCCGCATCATGTCCGCTTGTGAGTCTGAATATTTTAATTAAGAGCAACGCTAGGAACCACGGGGCAATGAGTGTCATGAGACCCACATCACTTCCGTGCCTGAGTGCCTCTGTGTCTAGGAAGCTAGAACGCTTTCGAGGAGTGCGCTCCGGCGGGGATTTCTCCGTTTGGTTTGCTGCCATGCGATGGGCCAATTTGGGCGCAAATAACGGATAGCGGGAGGGGGCGGGCGGAGTCTAAGGTCGGGTGGAGAGCATCGACAATAGTGACGGCGTCGGGAAGGTTTGCGGCGCTTTGGAGCGGGCGGATGCACCCACTCGATAATCCGATTTTCAGTGCGCTGGGGACTTGCCAGGCGAATTTTGCTGAGACTCATGGCGTGTTGCGGCGGTTTCCGCCGGAGGTGACGCCGTTGGGTGGATTTCCGGAGCCGAATGCGGAAGGATTCGCGGCGGTGCGGGGCTTGCTTGCGGCGGGCGGCGGGTTGGGTTTGTTTCTTCCGAAGCGGATGGACGCGCCTGATGGGCTTGAGATTGTGGTCGACGGCGATTTGCTGCAGATGATTTTGGAGGACGATGCGCGGCTTGAGCCTGATGGCCACTCGCATGACTTCATTGAGCTCGGGCAGGCGGATGTGGCGGAGATGGTCGAGCTGGCTACGTTGACGAAACCTGGGCCGTTTGATACGCGGACGCGGGAGATGGGGACGTATCTGGGGATACGCGAGGGCGGGAAGCTTGTCGCTATGGCTGGCGAGCGGCTGAAGCTTCCCGGTTATACGGAGATTAGCGCGGTGTGCACGCATCCTGAGCATTTGGGGCATGGGTATGCGGGTTTTCTGATGACCATTCTGGCGGAGCGGATTCGGGGGCGGGGGGAGACTCCTATTCTGCATGTGCGGGCGGAGAATGCGCGGGCGGTGCAGCTTTATGAGCGGTTGGGATTCAGGCGGCGGTTGCTTTCTTATTTTGCGGTGTTTCGCACGAGGGCAGGTCGAGGTGCTTCGGGGGCCCGGCGGTAGCGATGCATTCGAAGGCAAAGGCGCCGGCCGGAGGCCAGCGGTACGAGGGGCTGCGCGATCACGGCGGTGGATGCATAGCGTCATCCAGATCCTAGCGACTTCGGGCACGGCATGCCGTGCCCCTACTGCGGAAAATGCGACGCCTAAAAGAACGCTAGCGCGCGAGCGCCAAGTGTTGTGCGAGCGGCGTGTTTTTGCGCTGGCGCAGGCTGAAGCCTACGCTACCGAGAAGCAAACAGCCGGCGCGGCGTAGTTCCATTGCGTTAAACATTTCGCGATTCACGCTTTACAGGCTTTGCTGCGCGTGTTAACTTTTGTTCCCGTAACCGCCGATCCGAAGCGCCAGGCGGCAGGGCCATTCATACCGACCCTTCCAGCGTTGTTGTCTCGAAACTCCTCCCGAGGAAGATTAAACTGAAGCTTCTCCAGCCGATGAGGCTAATGGAGCAAACTGTGCGAGGGTCCGGGTGCTAAAACTGCGTAAGGTGGAGTTGCTGGGCTTTAAGTCGTTCTGCGAGAAGACACCTATCACGTTCAGCGGCAGCGGGATAACGTGCATTGTGGGCCCGAATGGCTGCGGGAAGTCGAATGTGGTGGACGCGATCTCCTGGGTGCTGGGCGAGCAGAGCCACAAGATGCTGCGGGCCGAGCGGATGTCGGACTGCATCTTCAATGGGACCGCTAAGCGGCCGCCGATGGGGCTGTCGGAGGTTACGCTGACGCTGGTGGACCCGGAGCTGTCCGAAGCGGTGGCGAAGGTGCTGGCTGCGCCGGAAAACCACACCGTGGGGGCTCCGTTTACGGTGCCTGAAGATTCCGATTCCGCGCCGAACGAAGGCACGCTCACGATGCCCTCGCCCGCAGTCTCCGCATCGAACGAGTCCTCTGAAATAGACGCATCCAATGAGGAGCCTGCGGCGGACGGATCCGAACCGGCCGGCAAGGGCAAGCCCTGGAAGAAGCGCGGCGTCGAAAAACCGGCGATGCACCTGAAACCGGGCGAAGTGGTGGTGGGGCGGCGACTCTATCGCTCCGGGCAAAGCGAATATGTGATCAATGGGCGCGTGGCGCGTTTGCGCGACGTGCAGGAACTCTTCATGGGCCTGGGTCTGGGCCCGGATAGCTACGCGATCATCGAGCAGGGGCGCATCGGTCAAATTCTGAATTCGAAGCCGATGGACCGGCGCGCGATCATCGAAGAAGCTGCCGGCATCACGATGTACAAGACGAAGCGGCGGCTGGCGGAGGCGAAGCTCGAAGCGTCGAAGATTAATCTTTCGCGCGTGAACGACATTCTGGTGGAAGTGGAGAAGCAGCTTGCGTCGCTGAAGCGACAGGCTTCCAAGGCGCGGCGTTATGCCGAATTGCGCGAGCAGATGCGCGGCTTGCTGCGAATTGTGCTGGCGAGCAAGGCGGAGCATCTCGATATCGAAGCGGCCCGGCTGGAAAATTTGCTGCGCGATATGGAAGCGGCGGAAGAGCGCGATGCGCGTTCGGTGCACGAGCTCGAGGCCGAGCAGGAACGGCTGAATGCGCGCACGTATGAGCTCGATGCGGAATTGCGACAGACGCACAACCTGCTGGGGCAAACTTCGCTCGATCTCGATCGCGCAGAAAACCGGATTACTTTCAATCGTGAACAGCTGGCGCAGCTGGCATCGCGTTTGACGCGCGTGACGATCGAGATCGAACAAGCCGAAAGGCAAGCGACCGATTTGGCGGCGCGCATGAATGCACAGCGGGATGCGGTGGCGCAATTGCGGGAGCAGTCTGGCGCGGTGGAATCGAGCTTGCGCGAGGCGACTGAAAAGGTCGGCCTGAGCACGACGGAACAGGAACGGCTCGAGGCGAGTATTGCGGAATTGCGCGCGCTCGCCGGAAAGCTGGTGGAAGAATCGGCGCGCATGCAGGCGGAATCGCTGCAAGCCGAAGAGGCCGCCGCCCGTCACACGGCTGCCGAAGAGCAGCGATCGGAAGCTGCGCGGACGATGGGAATCGAATGGGCTGCGCTGGCGCTGCGCGTCAAGAACGAAGAAGATTTCTATTCGAAAGCGGAGCGGCGCGCTGAGGAACTCGGAGCTGCGGCGCGAGATGCGCAAGCTCGGCTCGTCGCGCTGCGGGGCGCGCAACAGGAAACCGCGCAGCAGGTGAAGCAGACTCGCGAGGCGCTTGCGGCGGAGCGGGCGCGGCACTCGTCAGTGGAGCAGATTCTGAGCGAGCGCGCTTACACGGCTGACGCGGTGCAGAAGCTTTTCAATGCAGGCGGCGGGGCTGAGACGCAGGGGTTTCATGCGGTTGGTTTGCTGGCCGATTACGCCGAAGTGAAGGAGCAGTATGAAGGGGCAATCGAACAGTTCCTGCGCGACGAGCTTGAGTATGTAGTGGTCGAATCATTCGATCAGGCGCGCGCAGGGGTAGCCTTGCTGCGTGATGAAATGGGCGGACGCGCCACATTTTTTGTCGATTCGCTCAGCAAGCTGAACATTCAGACTTCCGAAATAGATGGCTCCCTGCCGATGGCTGCGGGAGTGATCGCGCGGCTCGACCGGTTGGTGGATTTCCGCGATCCGCTGGGCCCCGCGGCGAAGCATTTCCTCACGCGTCTTCGCACTGCGTACTTGGTTGAAACGGGCGCCGCGGCAGAAACGCTTGCACACGAGAATCCGCACAGCTATTACCTCACGCTCGATGGTACCTGTTATCACGGGCGGATGGTTTCCGGCGGACGCCAGGGCGATGCGGGGCCGCTCGCTCTGAAGCGCGAATTGCGCCAGCATGAAGCGGAAGCCGTGCGACTCGATCGAGTGGCTCAGGAGCAGCAAGAGGAACTGACGCGCATCGAGATGGCGATCGCAGGAGGAGAAATTGAAGTTGCCGAGGCGAGCGCCAAGCATGTGGAGGCCGAGAAGTCATTCGTAGGCGCGATGCACACGCGCGATCAGGCGCGCGCGGAACACCGTCGTGTGGAACAACAGCTTGCCGCCGAGCAACAGGAGATCGCGTGGCTGCACCAGGAAGCGGAAGCGGCGCGCAATCGCGTGGAGCAAACGCGCAACGAACACGCCGAAGCGCTTCGTTCTCGCGCCAATGCGGAAGCCGACGCCGCCGGCGCGACAGAGAGGCTCGCTGAATTGCGCCGCAATTTCCATTCGCTGCAGGAGCAGGTGGTGGCGCAGCGCGAAGCACTTGCCACCATGACCGAGCGCTTTACCAGCGCGAAGGCCGCCGAGCAGCGGCTCGTGGAGGAGATGGCGCTCTCTGGTGAGCGAACCATCGCACTGCACCAGCAGCACGGCACACTGCTGCAGGAAAAGACCGACCTCGAGGCTGCGTGCAAGCAGCTTGCTGTGCAGGTGGAAGATCTGCGCAAGGAAAAAGTTCGCGCCGAGGAATTGAAAGCGTCCCTCGAAAAGGAATGGGACGACGCGCGATCTCGCGCCGGCCAACTCGATGAATCGCTGCGCGGCAAACGGCAGTCGCTCGACGAGCTGCGTTCCGAACGAAGCCAGCGCCAGATCGAGAAAGCCCGAAATGACGCGGACCGCGACTATCTTCGCCAGACCTGCGTGGCCGAACTGAATGCGCAGCCGGAAGAGCTAATGGCGCAGGAAAGCCAACTCATGATCGGCGAAGATTTGATCGCGGCCGAGACCAATTACAACGAAATGAAGGCGCGCGTGGATGCGATGGGCCCGGTGAACATGATGGCCCTCGAAGAATTCAAGGAGTGCGAAGAGCGCGAGATCTTCATGCGTCGCGAACGCGACGATCTGGTGCAGTCCATCGAGAACACGCAGCTCACCATCACCGAACTCGACCAGGTATCGCGCCAGAAATTCGAGGAAGCCTTCAACTTCATCAACAGCCAGTTCGCAGTCGCCTTCCAATCGCTTTTCGGCGGCGGCCACGGCGAAATGCGGCTGGGCGAACCGGACAGCTCCGGCGAAATGGGAATCGACATCGTCGCGCAGCCGCCGGGCAAGCGCCTGCAGAATATTCTGCTGCTCTCCGGCGGCGAAAAAGCCCTGACGGCGCTCGCGCTCCTCATCGCTGTATTCCGTTACCAGCCCAGCCCCTTCTGCATCCTCGACGAAGTAGACGCGCCGCTCGACGAAGCCAACGTGGGCCGCTTCAACAAAATGCTCGCCGACATGTGCGGCCAGACACAATTCATCGTCGTGACGCACAATCGCAAGACGATGGAAATGGGTTCCGTGCTCTACGGCGTAACGATGCAGGAGCCGGGCGTCTCGAAGCTCGTCTCTGTGAAGTGGGAAGAAGCGGAACAAGCCAGCACGCCCAAAGCCGCCAGCAACGCTGCGTAGTACCTAAGAGCAGCGCATTGCAGAACTTTTTTGTCGCGTTCATCTGTGGAAAATATTTCTTCCGCCTGTACCTCTTAGCGGTTGACAAGCTGTGACTCTGCGCTAGAATACCGCCCTCTCAGTAAGGAAAGATTTATCCCGTGGCTTCTCCGCAAATGAGCGCTGTGATTTCGCAAACGGATTTTGCCGGGCTGAATCTTCGAGCTCGCGGCAAAGTGCGCGATATCTACGAGCTGGGCGATCAACTCCTGATCGTCGCCACCGATCGGCTGTCCGCTTTCGACGTAGTACTTCCTACGCCAATCCCGGATAAGGGCCGAGTACTCACACAACTATCGCTTTTCTGGTTCGACAAGCTCGCAAGCATCGTGCCGAACCACGTGATTTCCGCCAGCAATTTCACCGGCGCGCTCGCTCCTTACGCCGATGCGCTCAAAGGGCGCGCCATGCTGGTCCGGCGCACCGAACCTGTTCCGATTGAATGCGTTGTGCGAGGCTATATTTCCGGCTCGGGATGGAAAGATTACCAAAAGACAGGCGCCGTCTGCGGGATCGCGCTGCGCTCAGGCTTGCGCGAGAGCGACCGCCTCCCCGAACCGATCTTCACGCCGTCGACAAAAGCGACCACCGGTCATGACGAAAATATTTCCTTCGATGAAACCATCGCGCGGATCGGCCGTCCGCTTGCTGAGAAATTGCGCGACACGAGCCTCGCGATCTACAAGAGCGCAGCCGAGTTCGCCTCCGTCCGCGGCATTATCATTGCCGACACGAAATTCGAATTCGGTTTGATTGGCGACGAACTCATCTGGATTGACGAGGCTTTAACTCCGGACTCGTCCCGATTCTGGCCGGGAAGCCTATACATGCCCGGCAAGCCGCAGCCTTCATTCGATAAGCAATATGTGCGCGATTACCTCGAAACGATTGGTTGGAACAAGCAGCCTCCGGCGCCGGCATTGCCGCCTGATGTCGTCGCCGCTACAACGGACAAGTACCGAGAAGCCTATCAACGCGTTACCGGCCACGCACTCGACTGAGCCCAGGGAAGAGCTCATTCCGGAGCACCATTGCGGAGCGTGCAATCGTGAAAGATCAACTGGAATCTCTGGTCGGAATGATGGTCGAGCGAGGAATTTTGCTCGAAGAGGCAGTGGGTGAATTCGAGAAGAAATTCATCCGCCGTGTGCTCGAACGCTGCAAAGGCAATCAATCTCGCTGCGCGAAAGAGCTGGGAATCCACCGCAACACGCTGAGCCGCAAAGTAGGCGAGTACAAACTCGAACGCGTGGGCCGCAACGGCCACCGAGGCTAGCGGAATCGCCAGCCATTCAACGCATCGCTACTCTACGCATCACCACTCAGCGCAGCACGAGAAGGACGCGATCTCATCCTCTAAGCTGCCGTCGTGACTCAGCTATCATCCTAAACGTAAGCGGTCATCCTGAACGAAGGGAAAGATCTCACCTTCGAAACATGCGTCGGCTCGACGAGTTCACGAGCGTGACCCGCCCTTTTCGTAGGAAAAAAACCACGCAAATAAAAATGACCGGCTCGTGATGAGCCGGCCATTCTCACTTCAGATTTTGTAGTGAAGTTAGTTCTTCTTTGCCGCCGGTTTGTGGACTGGCTTCTTGGCCCCGCCCTTTTCCGTCGGAATATCCTCAGGGTTCACTTTCGCCTTGTCCCAATGCAACATGAAGTTCGGATCAGGATCATAGCCGACCAGCGTGCCGCTGAAGCGAACGCCCTGCTCTTTCTCAAGCCGCGAAGCTTCCGGCTGCCCCACCACTTTCACATCCAGGTTCGCAGTCGTAGCGGCCTGAATTTCTTCAGGCGTCGCGCCCGTGTAAAGCTTCAATTCGACGAAATCCGCTCCCGGCGTGATGTCGATCAGCTTTCCGACCACTTCCGGAAACTCCGCGCCGCACAACGCCAGCCAGGTCATTTTCGCCTTGTCTCCGCCAGCCTTGAGGTCGGCGAGAACGGTGAGAATATTGCTCGAAGTCCGGATTTTATTCAGATCGTCCGCGCTCGGAATCGTGTACGTCGCGGGACGCTCGGGCGAATTCGCGGATAGCTGCAGCAGTTCGTTGAGCTGCGCGTCAGCCAGTGAATCGCAACCGGGCTGCTCGTATGCCAGAATCTGGCGGCGCAGATAATCCTTGATCTTGTCGCTGTCCGGAATCTTCAGGTTGATCGCGCGGGCTAAGGCCCAGAAACCGTCCAGCGGCTGCGGCGGCTTCATTTCGAGGTACGCAACACCCATCCGATACGACGCGACGGCGTCCGTAGGCGTCAAGGCGAGCACCGCCTTGAAAGCCGCAATCGCACACGGATAATCCTTCAGCTGATAACACGCAAATCCGGCAGCATTTTGGAAAAAGGCAATCCCCGGCTTTTTCTGTTCTTCAAATTGAGCATCTGTCATCGTGGCACCAGCCGGTTTGGGAAACGCGGCCAGCAGTTTCGCGCCTTCCTGGGCAGCGTCACGCTCTTTATTCAGGTGATCGGTGGCGTCAGGAGCTTTCGGATTGAACGCGTATGGGAACACTTGGCAACGCGCCTGAAGCGCCTGCAGCTTCCCTCCCGCGTCCACTTTGTCGCCAAGCGCGATCACCTTGTCGGCGTATTCGATGACTTTGGGGTAGTTCTTAAGGTCGGTGTAAGTCTTGATGTAAAGCTGATACACGTACGGATTCAGCGTCGAGTTCGGGAATTTGGCGCCAAAGTCGTCAAGAAGCTTGAGACGCGCCTGCGGGTCCTTTTCCGCGTTGGCGGCTTGAAATGCATTGTATTCGGGGATCGTGTAGGTCGGCTTCGCCGCCTGATCCTGGGCCTGTTGAGCGCGGGTCGCGACCGGGTGCGCGAGCATACAGGTCCAAACGAGAGCACTGAGCAGAATCGCCTTCGTGAGTAAACACTTTCGTATCATCTCTTTCCCTGCCTCCTGGACCAGTTTACATCAGGCGAGCATCGACACTTAGGACCGCGCCACCCGTCGAGACGCGCGAGCGCAACAAAATCTTCGGGATTATAGGGAAAAGCATCCCGAACGCGCAAGGTGAAATGCAATCGCGGATTGCTAAGATGAATGCAGCCTACCCCTGTCGTGACGTCCACGCCCCGATGATAAGATGGTGAATAGAGGCATTTTTGTCGCCTCGCCGGAGCAAATTATGGATGAAAAAGTTCTCGCGGGAAAAACGGCGCTCGTCACAGGCGCAAGCCGTGGAATCGGATTTGCAATCGCTCGAAAACTCGGCCTGATGGGCGCGAAAGTCGCGATCTGTGCGCGAGACGCCAAAAAGTTGGACGCGGCTGCCGCCAGCTTGCACAATGAAGGCGTCGAGGTACTCGCCGTCGAGGCGGATGTTACCAGCGCCACGGACATCGACGCCCTTGCCTCCAAAACAGAAAAATCGCTCGGTCCGATCGAGATTCTCGTAAACAATGCCGGCGTCGGTTACTTCGGTCCCGTTCAGGGAGCAGACGAGAAGGATTGGGATTCTGTGTTAGACACCAATTTGAAATCTGTGTTCCTGCTCTCAAGAGCCGTCGCGCCCGGAATGATCGAGCGACGCGCAGGCCACATCATCAATATCGGCTCGCTGGCCGGCAAGAATGCTTTCAAGAACGGTTCTATTTATTGCGCCTCGAAATGGGGCTTGATGGGTTTGACGGAGTGCATGGCGGAAGATCTCCGGGAGTATGGCATTCGAGTGAGCGTGATTTGCCCCGGTTCCGTGGCCACCGAATTTGGCTCGCCCGCCAGCAAGAAGAATCCGCAGAAGATGCTGCAACCAGACGACATTGCCCACGCTGTCGAGATGCTCGTCACCCAGGCGCCGCAAAGCTTCATCAGCGAAGTTCTGATTCGACCCACTCAAAAGCCCTGATTTTCGTTGGACTTAGCTCGCCTGAATCCTTTGCTGCGACAGGGCATCGAATCATTTAAGTTCAAACGATTCGAGGTTGAACGATATGTCGACTCACTTCAAAGGCCGCGAAGAGACAATCCGGGCGCTCAACGCCTACGTGAACCTGATTCGCGCCTCGGATTCGGTGGCCGCGCACATGAGCCACCAGATCGAGGAGAGCGGCCTGACGATGGGGCAGTTTGGCGTTCTCGAAGCCCTGTTGCACCTGGGCCCCATGTGCCAGTACGCGATCGGCGAGAAGTTATTGCGTAGCGGCGGCAACGTGACGCTCGTGATCGACAATCTCGAGAAACACGGCTGGGTGAGACGCGAGCGGCAGAAGGACGACCGGCGGCTCGTAAAAATTTATCTGACGCCGACGGGCAAGCGGCTTATCGCTCGCGTGTTTCCTGAACATGCCGAAGCCGTAACGCAGGAGATGAGCCGGCTAACAGCGGAAGAACAAGAGACTTTGCGGCGGATCTGCCGAAAGCTGGGCACGAACGACGCGGAGAAACTCTGCGAGGAAAGACGTAAGAAGGAGCACCAACATGATACAGATTCGACCAAGTGAAGAACGCGGACGCAACAAGCTTTCGTGGCTCGACACTCACTTCACATTTTCTTTTGACCAATATTACGACCCCGAGCACGTTCAATTTCGCTCGCTGCGGGTGTTGAATGAAGACGTCGTCGCCCCGGGACAGGGATTCGGGATGCATCCGCATCGCGATATGGAAATCCTTACTTGGATCATCGACGGCTCGCTCGAACATCGCGACAGCATGGGCACCGGCGCCGTGATTCGTCCCGGCGAACTGCAGCACATGAGCGCGGGCACCGGGATCATGCACAGCGAGTTCAATCCCTCGAAGGAGAAGCCGGTGCACTTGCTACAAATCTGGCTTTTGCCCGAACGCAATGGCTTGAAGCCGGAATACGAGCAGCTATCGTTTTCAGATTCCGAACTGCGCGGGAAATTCCAGCAGGTTGCGGGCCCGAAAGCGCCCGTCACGATTCATCAGGACGCGAATCTCTACATCGCGCGCCTCGATAAAGGCCAGGAAGCAAAGCACGAACTGAAGAAGGATCGCCACGCGTGGCTTCAGGTGGCGCGCGGATCGGTTCGCGTGAATGGAGCGGAGCTGAAGCAAGGCGACGGTGCGGCCATCTCGAAGGAAAGCCAACTTCGCGTGGAAGCGCCGGAGAGTTCGGAAGTATTGCTGTTTGACCTGGCGTAATTCGGGCCCGTTTCAGAAAAACGCAGTCGCTAAAAAAGGAGCAAACGATGAACTCTTCGAACAACGTGGTAACGGTGGCCGGCCGAATCCTTATAAGCGCGATCTTTATTTTCGCCGGAATCGGAAAGATCGCGGCATTCTCGGGAACCGTTGGCTATGCCGCATCGGCGCATGTGCCCATGCCGTCCGTGGCAATTGCGGTGGCACTCGTGGTTGAACTGCTCGGAGGCCTGGCAATCCTTGTTGGCTTTCAGACAAGAATCGCTGCCTGGATTGTGTTCTTGTATCTGATTCCGGCGTCGTTCTTCTTTCACAATTTCTGGGCAATGGAGGGCGCAGCCAGAATGAATAACCAGATTCATTTCTTGAAGAACGTCGCGATCATGGGCGGCTTGCTCGTCCTTGCGGCCAACGGAGCGGGCGGCATGTCTGTGGATGCGTCCCGCGCGCGAAAAGCTTAATCGAAATGCTCCGGTGAGAGGCCTCAATTGGCCTCTCGCTTTCTCGTAAGAACGATCTCAGAACCATATCTATATCCCCAAGGAGGAATCATGGCAGTTCTTCAAAAGCACGCGGAAACGAGCGCACCTGTTCACGACATCATCGGCAAGCGTTGGAGCCCGCGCGCTTTCGATAGCAGGCCGGTAGAACCGGCAAAGCTGCGGAGTCTGTTCGAGGCGGCCCGCTGGGCGGCTTCCTCGTACAACGGGCAGCCCTGGCATTTCCTCGTCGCCACGAAAGACGAAACCGAGAGTTACAAAAAAATCCTGGAGAGCTTCGTCGAATTTAACCAGAGCTGGGCGAAGGGCGCTCCGGTTCTGGCGATCAGCGTGGCTGCGTTGAATTTTGCTCACAACGGGCAGCCGAATCGCCATGCGTTTCATGACGTTGGCCAAGCCGCAGCCACGCTCGCCCTTGAAGCGGCGAATCTCGGCCTGCAAGTTCACCAAATGGCGGGCATTTTGCCTGATAAGGCCAAGGAGCTGTTCCATATCCCCGACGGGTATGAAGCCGTCGCGGGTATTGCGATTGGCTACCCCGGCGATCCGAATTCGTTGCCCGAGCAGCTGCGTGCACAGGAGCAGGGCCCCCGTCAACGAAAGCCGCTAGAGTCGTTTGTTTTTGACGGTGATTGGGGCAAACCGTCGCCGATCGTCGCGAAGAAGTAGTTTCGGGCACCTGCAGCAACCGCCCGCGGTCGCCTTCGGCTCAATTGCATGCGGTGAGTTATGGGGAGAGCGGTAGGGGATACTGGCATAAAATAACGCCGTGCCATTAGCGCGCGAACTTGATCGCCTGCGCGTCGTTCTCGTTTCGACGCGAAATCCGCTCAACATCGGCGCGGCCGCCCGCGCCATGAGCAACTTCGGGTGCTCGCACCTGCGAGTGGTGAATCCGTTCGAGCGCGCGTTTCGTGAGGCGCGCTCCGCCGTGGGCGGCGCTGAGGTCCTGGCTAACGCCCAGGAATACACATCCGTCGCCGACGCTGTGGCCGACTGCACGCTCGTAGTCGGCACCACTGCTGTTCGTCATCGCGATTTGCAGCATTCGCTGCGCCGCCTCGAGCCGGGCGCCCGTGCCATACGCAAGCATCTCGCTCGAAACCCTGTTGCGATTCTGTTCGGCTCGGAGAAGTTTGGCCTCTCGAATGAAGACCTCAGCCATTGCCATTGGCTACTGAATATCCCCACCAGCGAAAAAAATATTTCACTGAATCTCGGGCAGGCAGTCGCCGTCTGCCTGTATGAATTGATTCGCGACCAAAAAGCGGCGCGTCAATCGGAGAAAGTGACTGTCGCGAGCGCCGCCGAGCTGGAGCGAATCACAACGCTGCTCCTCGAAGTGCTGCGCATGAGCGGTTACATCGATCTGCGGCGAGTGGCAGACGTGGACGAGAGAATCCGTCGGCTCGTTCGCCGCCTGAAATTGCCCGCGCGCGACAGCGAACTATGGCTCGGCATGTTGCGGCAAATTTTATGGAAGATGACATCCGGCGAACACTCGCCGAAATAACGCCGCAGGAGCCGTCTAAATCTTAGGCAACACAATTCCCTGCTGCGCCTGGTATTTCCCCTTCTTGTCCTTGTACGAAGTTTCACACTGCTCATCAGACTCAAAGAACACGACCTGTGCGAGTCCTTCGTTCGCGTAGATCTTCGCTGGCAGCGGCGTCGTGTTGCTGATTTCCAGCGTAACGAAGCCTTCCCATTCCGGCTCGAATGGCGTCACGTTCACAATAATTCCGCAGCGCGCGTACGTAGACTTGCCCACGCAGATCGTCAGCACATTTCGCGGGATGCGAAAGTATTCAATCGAGCGGCCCAGCGCAAACGAGTTCGGCGGCACGATGCAAACGTCGCCTTGGAACTCAACAAAGGACTTGGCGTCAAATTTCTTGGGATCCACGATCGTTGAATTCACATTCGTGAAAATCCGGAACTCATCCGCGATTCGCAGATCGTAGCCGTAGGAAGACACGCCGTAGCTGATCACGCCTTCGCGCACCTGCGCGCCCGCAAACGGCTCAATCATCTTGTGTTCCTGCGCCATCTTGCGAATCCATTTGTCAGACTTCACCGACATTCGTGGCCTCCCGGGGCTGATACGCTCGTAATTCGCGCAAAGTAAACGCGAAAAGCGCAAACCGCAGCCACTTTTTGTGGCGCGGCCAAAAATTGAATTGTGGAGTTTATTACAGCGCTCGATGCTTGACAACCCGCAAGTCCCTGTCTAGCATGGGTTTCCGGTGCTGTCGCGGGAGGTTAGCGTGATCAAGCTCGATATCGTCAATGCCATCGTTCAAAAAACCAACATCACTCGCACCAAAGCCGAACAGGCCGTGGAGACCGTCTTCGAAGCCATGAAGAACGCGCTCGGCCGCGGCGAACGTATCGAGCTGCGCCGCTTCGGCGTGTTCAACGTAAAGCCGCGGAAGACCGGCATCGGCCGTAACCCGCGCACCGGACAGCAGGTTAGCATCCCGCCCGGCAAGGCGGTCCGCTTCAAGCCAGGCAAGGAACTGCAAGCGCTGCCGCCACCGCCCGCGTCGAAACCCTGATCCAAGAGAGCAAGCGCTGCGTCTTAAATCAGGCTACGATAGAAGTGTCGGCAGGGCACGAATCGGCGCCCTAGTGGAAGTGCCGGGTGAAGTCGGCGCTGTCGTTAAGCAGGATCATTGAGCCGGATCGTCGCCCGAAACATATTTTCACGCCGCACATCTAATTCCCATGAGCCACGGCAACGGCCACAGCCGCCTCCCGATTGACGTCATCGACCTGCAATTCCCGCAAGTGGTCGATATTCCGCCGCCGCTGCCTCCTGAGCGTCCCCTTTGGCCGGCGATCGTCATGTTTTTACTGACGGTTCTCACCACGCTCGCCGTCGGCTCACAGCTCGCAGCTTCCTACGCAAACAATCAGGCGCCATTTTCCAATGTCGATAATCCGCTGACGATGATCTGGCAGCCGATCGCGCACCCGAGCACCCTGCTACTGGGAATTCCCTTCTCGTTCACGCTGCTCGGAATTCTTTTCGCTCACGAGATGGGACACTACGTCGCGTGCAAGCTTTACAGAATCGATGTGAGCTATCCGATGTTTATTCCCGCGCCGAATCTCTTCGGCACCTTCGGAGCGTTCATTCGCATCCGCTCGCCGTTTCCCACCAGGCGCGCGCTCTTCGACGTCGGCATTGCCGGGCCGATCGCAGGATTCATCGTAGCGATTCCAGCAATTGCGTACGCTGTGGCTGCGGCGAAAATCGTGCCCGATATGCAAACGAACGCCGACATATTGCTGGGGGTTCCGCCGCTCGTGAAAATTTTCGCCGCGTTGTTTCATCCCAATGTGCCGGTGAGATGGCTGCTGCTCAGCCCAGTCGGCTGCGCGGCGTGGTTCGGTCTTTTTGCCACGGCGCTGAATCTGCTGCCGATCTGGCAGCTCGATGGCGGCCACATCCTCTACAGCCTAGCCAATGAAGGCCATCGCAGAATTTCGATTGCGCTGTCGCTGGTGCTGATTGCGCTGGGCTTTCAGTGGCTCGGGTGGGCGCTGTGGGGATTTATTCTGCTCGTCCTCACTTTGCGCTTCCGGCATCCGCCCGTGATGAACCGCTGGGAATACCTGGATGGCTCGCGGCGGCTCCTTGCGGTGGCCGCAATCGCGATTTTTGCGCTCTGCTTTACGCTGGTGCCGCTCATCACGCCGCAGTAAATCCGCAATCGTCCAGCTGCCTTCACTTCACGACAAGCTTGCGGGATCCACGTCCACAATCACGGCTGTCTCCGGGATATCCTTCGAGGCGCAGAAATCGAGGCATCCGCTGAGCGCGCCCGAGAGCGCCGAGCGCTTTGGCGATTTCAGCACGAATTGAAAGCGGTATTCGCCACGCAGGCGCGCAAGCTGCGCAGCGGCCGGGCCGAGGATTTTCACGCCGCGATTTTCGACTGGCTCGAAAAATTCGGCCAGCGCGCGCGACCAGCGAATCGCGTTCTCGATCTTGCGATCGCGAATCAGAATGCTCGCGAGCGCGGCGAACGGCGGGTAGTGCAGCATGCGCCGGAAGTGCGCTTCCTTTTCGTAAAACGAAACGTAATCCTGTTTCACCGCGTACTGAATCGCGTAGTGCTCGGGGTAATAGGTCTCGACGAGAACTTCGCCCGAAAGCTCGCCGCGCCCGGCGCGTCCCGCAACCTGCGTCAGGAGCTGAAATGTCTTTTCGGCGGCGCGAAAGTCTGGGCGGCCCAGAGCCAGATCGGCAGCCACCACGCCAACAAGTGTGACGCGCTGGAAATCGTGTCCCTTCGCGACCATTTGTGTGCCGACGAGGATGTCAATCTCGCCCCCCGCAAAAGCGCCCAGCACCTGCTGATATTCACGCTTGGTTCGCACCGTGTCGCGGTCGAGCCGCGCGATGCGAGCCTTCGGAAACTGTTCGCGCAGATATTCCTCGACGCGCTCAGCGCCGTCGCCGACGAAAAACAAGTACTCGGCCTTGCACTTCGGGCACTCTTTGCGCGGGCGAATCGAATAGCCGCAGTAGTGGCACTCCAGTCGCTGGCGGCTCTTGTGATAGGTGAGAGCAATGCTGCAATTCTGGCACTGAATCATCAAGCCGCAGCTGCGGCAGAGCAGCGACCAGGAATATCCGCGGCGATTGATGAGAATCATCGCCTGCGTGCCTTCGTCCAGGCGCAGCTGAATTGCGGCGCGCAATGTTTCCGACACGGGCGTGGCGCGATGCTCGCGGCGAAATTCTTCGCGCAGGTCGACGATGCGAACTTCGGCGAGCGAGCGATTCTCGACGCGCGAAGTCAGCTCCAGTAGATGATATTTCCCTGCGCGCGCGTTGTGGTAGGTCTCGAGTGACGGCGTCGCGGACCCGAGAATTGCTACCGCGCCTTCGAGTTGCGCGCGATAGACCGCCGTGTCGCGCCCGTTGTAGCGCGGCGTTTCCTCCTGTTTGTAGCTCGACTCTTGCTCTTCGTCCACGATGATCAAGCCCACGTTTTCGAGCGGTGCGAAGACGGCCGACCGCGTGCCCACCACAACTTTCGCTTCGCCATGCCTTACGCGCCACCATTCTCGCGCGCGTTCAATATCCGGCAGGCCGCTGTGCAGGGTGGCGACGCTTGCGCCAAATCGCGCGCGAACCAGGCGCCCGACCCACAGCGTGAGCGCGATTTCGGGCACGAGCACGATCGCCGTTTTCCCGCGCGAGAGCGCCGCTTCGATCGCGCCGAGATAGACCTCCGTCTTGCCGCTGCCCGTGACGCCGTGAAGAAGCGCTGCGGCAAATTTACCAACTACGATCCAGCGCCAGATTTCTTCGAGCGCGCGTTTCTGTTCGGCGTTCAGCACGTTCGTGGGCGGGGTGAAATCCGTGTCCCAGGAATCTTCCTCAATCGTGAGCGGCTCTTCCCAGGCGAGCAGGCGGCCTTTTTTCTCGACGCGCAGAATCACGGCCCGCGAAACGCCGGCCTTCGCGGCCAGAATCGCGAGCGGCAGCGGGCCGCGCACGGCCGTGAGTACTTCTTTGATTCTTTCCTCCGCGTCGTTCTTGGGCGCATCATTTTGCGAAAGCGAGTCCGTTTGTGCTGGCGAATCTGTTTGCGCCGGATTCCAGGCCAGAATTTTCTGGGTGCGGGTGCGGCGTTTCCGAAGCACTTCGCGAGCACTGAGATAGCCTCGGCGAACGAGGCGTTCGCCGGCCGCTTCTCTGCCCGGCCAGCGGCGAATTTGAACGGATGAGGCGGCGCCGCCTTCGTTGTTCAGTCGCTCAAGCAAAGCGCGCTCGCTGGATTCTTCTTCGGTGGTTTCGACGCCCGAGGTTAACTGGGCGAGGTAGGCGCGTCCCGCATCGCTTAGCGAATATTCGCGATCGTGGCGTACTTCAATTTCCGGCGGAAGCATGGCGCGCATCGTCTCGCCAATCGGCGCGACGTAATAGCGGCTGATCCATTGTCCGAGCTCGATGAGCTTCGGCGGGAGGGCCGGAAGCGCGTCCATCAGCTCGACAATTTCCTTAATGGATTTCTTGCCGCCGGCGATTTCCGGCATCCGATCCGAGAGCGCGAGACCTACGCCGACCATCGCTCGATTGCGGAATGGCACCACCACTCGCCGACCGATTAATTCTTCGCCGTTGAACGACGCTGGCACCGCGTAGGTGAACGTGGAACGCAGCGGAACCGGGAGCGCCACTTCACAGAATCTTTGAGCCATGGAGGTTGATAGTGTAGCAGTCCCTGACAAGCGGTTCTCACCGCACGCGAGCGAATCCTGACCGCATTTCTTGGCGGCCTTAATGGAAAGGGCGATAGACGATGTGAGAGCCTCAAGCTTAAACGCTCACGAGCACTATTCCGGTGAAGATGAGGACGATGCCGAACCACTGGGTACGTTCGAGTTTCTCGCGTAGGAAAATCCAGGCGAGGAGCACGGTGACTGCGCCGTAGAGCGAGGCCAGGACACTGACGACGGAGACCTGGCCGGTGTGCAGGCCGGCGTTATTCGCGACGAAAGCGGCTGTATCGAGGAAGCCTACGGCTGCGAGCAGCCACCAGACGCTGCCAATCGGAAGCTTGAGGCTCTGGCGCGTGGGGATGGCGGCAAGTGCGAGGACCGAAAAAGACGTGAGGCGGATCACCCACACGGAGATTGTGGGGCCGACGGCGGGCACGACATAAAATCCGAGGAACCAGAAGAGCACGCCGAATCCGAGAACTGCGAGGAGAGCCCAGCCGACGCCTTTCGACAGATGCGCGGTTTCCTTCGTAGCAGTTTCCTTCGTGGCGCTTTCATTCACGGGGCTGGCGCCGCTGGGCGCGAAACTTGTCGCGGCGAGAATCACTCCCACCAGCGTGATGGCTAAGCCTACGCCGCGCAGCGCCGTGATTCGTTCGCCGCTCGCAATCGCTAGCGCCACGGTGAGCGCCGGATACGCTGATGACACCGGCGCGACGATGCTCATCACGCCAATCTGAAAAGAATAGTAGAGGGAGAGCGACGCGATCATGTTGATCACGCCAGCCAGCGCGGCAAGCGCCCACGGATGCCATCCCGGAGCAATGCCGTCGAAAAACCCGCCGCGGAATTTCAAATAGATACTGAGAGCGATAAAACCGAAGAATTGCATGAAGAAAAGCGTGCGGTAGGCGCCGACGCGGCGGGAGGCAAATCGCGCTGCAAAATCGGCACCGCCCCAGCATACAGCGCCGGTGAGTCCCAGGATGATGGCGAGCGATAGTTGCAAGGAAGGGCGCTACCGTTTCTTCGGCTGAAGCCCGAGGACCGCCATCACTTTCTGCAAATCCTTCCAGACTTCGCTCTTTGCGGGCGGATTGCGCAGCAGATAGGCGGGATGATAGGTGGCGATTAATTTCGAGCCGCGGAAATCAAACCACTCGCCGCGAAATCGGGAGATGCCTTGATTGGTGGCGAGCAGAGTCTGCGCCGAGCACGCGCCCAGGCAGCAAATCACTTTCGGCTGAATGGCCGCAAGCTGGCGCAGCAGGAAAGGGGAGCAAACGGCAATTTCGTCTTTGTCAGGGAGGCGATTTTCCGGCGGGCGGCATTTCACCACGTTGCAGATGTAGACGTCCTCGCGGCGGAGCGACATTGCCTCGATCATCTGCGTGAGGAGTTTTCCTGCGCGGCCCACGAATGGCTCGCCTTGGATGTCTTCATCATGGCCCGGGCCTTCACCAACGAAAACCAGCTCAGCCTTGGGATTTCCAACGCCGAATACGAGCTTGGTACGCGCTTTGTGCAGGCGGCAGCGCGTGCATTCGCCGAGGTCGGCGCGAATATCTTCGAGCGTTTCGTTGGGCACGCGTTCAGCCGCTTCAAAAAGCGTGGGGCCGGACGGGGCGGAGATAATCGGAAGCGATGGCGCGGGATTGGTGGCAAGTCGCGATGCCACACTGCCGACTGCGGCTGCGACGGACTTGAAGGAGTTCGCGGCGGAGGCCATGATCGTTGGCGTTGATGGAGCCGGAACTGGTGCCTGGTGCGACGAGGCCACCGATTCCGTTCGAGCGACAAAATAAGGCCCGAGACCGAGATCATTGCCGTACTGAAGCCAAGCTTCCACACGGCCACGCTTCGCCGAATCCATCGATTCCCCACTTTCCGCCGACTGGAAAAATTTTCGCCGCAGGGAGTGTAACCGATTGCGTGGAAATTGCGTATGGGTTGCGCGAGCTTTCGGAAGGAAACATTTCGGGGTTGTGGAAATCGGATTGTCGTTGTGAAAGGTAACTGCAGATCCCTCGCCTTGCTCGGAATGACATATTCACGCGCGGCGCACTCGGGGCCTACTCGTTGCGAAGCCACATGATCAGAGCGAATGTCGCCATGAACAATATGATCAGGGCAAACGCCGAAGCGAAACGGCGACCCCAAAGCCACAAGCGGAGTTCGTCGGCATCCTCGGGTCGCGGGCCAGTGTAGAAATTCGGCGGGATTTGGGCGCCGAGTTCACGCGCACTTCGATTCAGCCCCCAGGTGCATATAAATCCCCAAACGACAGAACCGTAGACGCCTAGCTGAAGAAGTTCCTCAAGAAGGCTGGCGCGGCCATGCCGAAAGCTCCATACCGCGAACACTACGATTATGAGAGCAAGGATGGCGCCGCATACAGATGCAAAACCGATCAGTCCGTGAATGACTTGGGTTGCAAACTTGCCGGGCTTGTAAGAGAAAAGCGTGGAGGAGTACCCCGTGCGGAAACCTTCTAGCGCGGTACGCTAGCGAGAACCAGGATTTGATCGAGGATGCGGTTGGCCACGTCGAATTTGCTCATCTTGGGCAGCGCAATCTCGCGGCCATCGCGCAGGTACATGGTGACGATGTTGGTGTCCGTGTCGAAGCCAGCGCCTTCCTGGGTCACGTCATTCGCGACAATCATGTCCGCGCCCTTGCGCTCGAGTTTGCCGCGCGCATTTTCGGCCACGCGATCGGTTTCGGCGGCGAACCCAACCAGGATGCGGCGGCAGTGCGCGTCGTGCGGAGCACGGCCGAGCTCCGCAAGAATATCGGGCGTGGGCTCGAGATCGAGCGTGATGCTGCCTTCGCGCTTCATTTTCTTGTCATGCGAGGTGGCGGCGCGATAATCGGCGACAGCCGCGGCCATGATGACGATATTCGCGTCGCGCGCGCGATCGAGCACGACGCGGCGCATTTCTTCGGTGGCGCGCACCGGCACCCAATCGACGCCGTCTGGAATTTTCAAATCGGTCGGCCCGCTCACGAGCACCACACGCGCGCCACGACGGCTGGCAGCTTCCGCGAGGGCGTAACCCATTTTTCCCGACGAGCGGTTGGTGAGAAATCGCACCGGGTCGATGTCTTCGCAAGTGGGGCCGGCGGTGATGAGCACAGTCTGGCCGGCGAGATCGTGGCGCAAGCCGAGGACATCGCAAACTTTTCTGGCGATGGTTTCAGTGGCAGCGAGGCGGCCGGAGCCCGTCATGCCGCAGGCGAGATAGCCTTCGTCGGGGTCGACCACATTCACGCCACGCGCGCGCAATGCTGCGAGATTCTGCTGCGTCGCCGGGTGCTCCCACATATTTACATTCATCGCAGGCGCGACGATTACCGGAGCTTCCGTGGCGAGGTAAAGCGTGGTGAGAAAATCTTCGGCGATGCCGTGCGCGAATTTTCCGAGAATGTCGGCGGTGGCAGGAGCTACAAGCAGCAGATCGATGCGCTGCGCGACGGCGATATGCTCGATCGCGCTTTCCACATTGGCAGGCGCGGAATCTGCCGCACTGAACATGTCCGTGATGACTTTTTGTCCGGTGAGCGCGGCAAACGTGAGCGGGGTGATAAATTGCTGTGCGGCGCGCGTCATCACCACCTGCACGTCGAGCTTTTCCTGCTGCAAACGGCGCACCAGTTCGGCGGCTTTATACGCTGCCACTCCACCGGTGACACCAAGTGCAATCTTCATCGCAACGGCGGCGGCCAGCTACTTGCGCCGCTTTCCGTCCTTGTCTTTGTCCTCGGTGGCGTCCATGGCTTCGGTCGTCTCGTATTCGAGGAGACCCCTCTGCAATTCTTCTTCGGCAATGCGCGTGGTCTTGCGCGCTTGCGGGTTATCAACCATGGGCCGGCCGCCCATCATCAACTGCCGGGCGCGCCTCGCCGCCACTACCACATAGGCGAACTGGCTTTCAGGTGCTTCGCGTGACACAGCCATAGGAAGGTCAGCCTCCAAAGGACTTCAAAATTTCTCGAATCCGCTCTTCGTTCCGTTCCACCCGGCAACGCGATCCGATCGCGATGGCTTGCACTTCTTTTCCGGCGCGTTCGAGATCGTCGTTGATAATCGCAAAATCGTAGCTGCTGTAATTCAACATCTCATGCCGCGCCCGCTCGAGGCGTCGCGCGATTTCATCTTCCGAATCCTGGCCGCGCACCCTGATGCGATTTTCGAGTTCGGCTCGCGACGGCGGCAGCACGAAGACGGCAACGGCCCCGGGCAGCTTGTGCTTCACCTGCAACGCCCCCTGCACGTCAATCTCGAGTACGAGATCCCTTTTCAGCGCAAGCGCTTCGTCAATCGATTTCCGCGGCGTCCCGTACCAATTTTTCCCGAAGACCTGCGCGTACTCCAGAAAATCGCCCCGCGCCACCATCTGCTGGAACTCGGACTCAGTAACGAAATTGTACCATCTGCCGTCGCCTTCCGTCTTGCGCGGCTGCCGCGTAGTGCACGAAATCGATAGCATCGTCCCGGGCAGCTCCAGAATCTTTTCCACCAGCGTGGACTTCCCCGAGCCCGACGGCCCCGACACGATCAGCACGAGCGGCTCGCGGTCGCTCATTCGATGTTCTGAACCTGCTCGCGCAACTTTTCGATCTCGGACTTGATTTCGAGCGCGAGCCGCGTGATTTCGAGCCCTTCCGCTTCGTTGCCCGGAGTCTTCGAGAGCAGCGTGTTCGCCTCGCGCTGCATTTCCTGCAAAAGAAAATCGAGCTTCTTGCCGATGTCGCCCGCATAGGCGAGCAGCCCTTCGAATTGTTGCACATGGCTGCGCAGGCGCGTGATCTCTTCGCTCACATCGCTGCGTTCCGCGGCAATCGCAGCTTCCTGCGCAAGGCGCGCCGGATCAAGTTGCGCTTCGCCGAGCAATTCCTTCAAGCGCGCTTCGAGCCGCTTGGCAAACGCGCCGTGCGCCCGCTCCGCAATCGCTTCGCTCTTCGTCGCAAGCTCGGCGATCGTCCGCAGCCGCTCCGACATCTCGATGCGCAAAGCATTCGCTTCGTCCGCGCGCATGCGATCGAGCTTATCGAGCGATTCCACCAGGCATTTCGTCACCGCCACTTCGATCTCCGCGATTTTGTCTTCGAGCGAAGCCGTAGCCGGACCAATCACCCCCGGCAAACGCAGAATCGCAGCCAAATCCGGCTGCGGCTCGATTTCAAAATCGCGTCGCAACTGATTCACCGCCTCCAAATACGCCGCGGCAACTTCGCGATTCACTCCCACCGCTGCCGGTCCCGCCAATTCGTAGTGCAACGTAACATCCAGATGCCCGCGCCGCACTCGCTCGCGCACGATCTGCCGAATCCGCGGCTCCACCGGCTCGAATCCTTCCGGCACGCGTAAATGCAAATCGAGAAAGCGATGATTCACGCTACGCACCGCAACGCGCAAGCTCCAGCCGTTTTCGACGATCCGCGTCTGCGCATACCCCGTCATCGACTTGAGTCCACTCGAGCGCGCCGACCGCACCCGCGAATCTTCACCCGCGACGGGCTTCGGCCCTGCGCCGGAAGAGGAGGCCATCATACAATCCCCGCCGTTCGCGCAGCCGGCTCCACATCGCGAAACTGCATTTCATAGAGTCGCGCATACAATCCGCCGCCGCGCGCGAGCAACTCATCGTGCGTCCCACATTCGCGTATCGTGCCACCGTCGAGAACCGCAATCATGTCCGCGCGCCGAATCGTCGAAAGCCGGTGCGCGATGACGAACACCGTCCGCCCCGCCATCAAATTGTTCAACGCGCTCTGCACAAGCATCTCCGATTCAGAATCGAGCTCCGAAGTAGCCTCATCGAGAATCAAAATCGGCGCATCCTTCAAAAGCGCCCGCGCAATCGCCAGCCGCTGCCGCTGTCCGCCCGAAAGCCTCTGCCCTCGGTCGCCGACAAGAGTTTGATAGCGCTGCGGCATTTCCATAATGAAGTCGTGCGCCAGCGCCGCTTGCGCCGCAGCATACACCTGTTTCTCCGGCATGTTGGGGCGGCCGTAGCAAAGATTGTTCCAAATCGTATCGTTGAAGAGAATGGTTTCCTGCGTCACGATCGCCATCTGCTCGCGCAACGAACGCAGCGTCACGTCGCGCAAATCATGTCCGTCAATCCGCACTGACCCGGAATTCGCGGCATAGAAGCGCGGCAGCAGATTTACCAGCGTCGTCTTCCCCGCCCCGCTCGAGCCGACAATTGCAACGACCGCCCCCGCCGGCACCGCTAAATTAATCGCTTTCAAAATCAGCGGCCCGTCATAGCCGAAGCTCACATTATCAAATTCAATCTGCCTCGCAAATCGCGGCAGAACTTTTGCATCGGGGGCGTCCATCATCTCTTCGCGCAGATCGATGAAGGAAAACACCTGCGTCGACGTCCCGAGCGCCTGCTGGTACAGCTGATAAATATT
Source organism: uncultured Acidobacteriota bacterium (assembly GCA_963772535.1). GTDB lineage: Bacteria > Acidobacteriota > Terriglobia > Acidiferrales > UBA7541 > Palsa-295. Next base: position 892,768 of record CAVYXN010000015.1, on the reverse strand, counting down.
GCCGAGATGCTTGATGGGCTCATAAGCTTTGAAAAGCGCAAATGTAAAAGCGCCAAACAAGCCGATCGTCAGCCGCCCCACCTTAATTTCGTCGCGCGCATACAGCAAAATCATGCAAAGCACCGCCGCGCCCAGCAAGTCCATCAGCGGCGAGGTCATCAGGAACGCGCGCACCCAGCGCATGTTCTCGCGCAGCAATTTGCGGGAAGCCTCGCGGAACTTGCGGATTTCGAATCCCTCCATTCCAAACGCCTTCACCACGCGGTTGCCGCTGATTGTTTCCTGCAGGATCTGGCTCAGGTCGGCAAGTCGCGACCGGCTCTGTTGCGACGAATTGCGGATCTTTCGGCCAAATTTAGCCACCGGGTAAAGCACCAGCGGAATCAGCACCACAGCGCCGATGGCCATTCGCCAATCCACCACGAGCAATACGCAGATAAAAGCAACTAACGAAAAAATCTGCCGGAAGAAATCCACCAGGTAATCCGAGAACACCGCGCGCAATTGCTCCACGTCGCTGATCACCGCGGACATCACCCTTCCCACGGGATTGTGGTGAAAGAATCCTACCGGCTGCTGCACCAGCTTGCCGTACACCTGATTGCGCAAATCCGTGATCGCGGAAAGCCCCACGTATTCGATCAGGCTGCCGCCAAAAAACTCGGCAAGCCCTTTCATGAAAAACAGCGAAACGAGAGCAACGGCGAACACGCTCCACACGTGACGGATGCGTGTGGGAACGAAAGAATTCAAATACACGGTGTGGCCGTTCCAGGGAACCTGGAAGAGAGTGAGCTTTTGCGCGGTGGATTGCGGATTCAAGACCACGTCGAGCGCCGGCCGAATCGAAAACGCGGTGAGGAATTCGATCGCGCCCATCGCCATCATCAGAAAAATGCCGCCGGCGAGAAGCGGCGTGTATGGCCGCAAATAGCGCAGCAGCCTGCGAAGCTCGCCCTGATGTTTCAAGCGCGGAAGTCCGTCCATCGTTTAGTCGAAAAATCCTTTGAATTAACGCCCCAAAACGCCCGTGCTACTCCGAACCCGCCACCCGCGCAGTGGTTGCCTGCCGAGATAGTACCGTGTCACGGTGTCCCGGCAAAATGCCGTCCAGCTCTCAGGTGCCTGATTTCTCCAAATCGCGGTGTACGATTTTCGTCGCGTAACCCCGCTTCTTCAGATTTCGACGAATCACTTCCGCGAGCATCACCGACCGGTGCCGCCCCCCCGTGCATCCCAGCGCGACAGTCAAATAACTCTTTCCTTCTCCGATGTAGTGAGGGATCAAGTACGCCAGCAAATTTTCAATGCGGCGTAGAAACTGGCCCGTCTGCGGAAACGAGCGAATGTAGCGCGCTACCTTGGGATTTTTCCCGCTGAACGGCCGCAAGCGCGGCACGAAATGCGGATTGGGCAGAAATCGCACGTCGAACACAAGGTCCGCATCCGACGGAATTCCATACCGGAATCCGAAGCTCACCAGAGAAATCAGCAGCGGCCGCGGAGCGGTTTTCTGGAAACTCCTTGTCACATATTGCCGCAGCTCGTGCACGTTGAATCGCGACGTGTCGATCACCACGTCCGCAAGCCGCCGTATCGGCGCCATTCTCCGTCGCTCGGCTCGGATGCCTTCCGCCACGGAGAGGCCTTCTCCCATCGGATGCGGCCGGCGTGTCTCGCTGAAGCGTCGCATCAACACCTCGTCACTTGCTTCTACAAAGACCAGCGTCGCCGGACGGTCGGCGGTGAGCGCGCGATAGATTCCAGGAAGATTTTCGATCTGTCCGCCCTCGCGCGCATCCACCAGAAGCGCAGCGCGCTCGATTTCTCCCGCGCCGCTCCCGTAAATCTCGCTGAACATCGGAATCAGCGCTACGGGCAGGTTATCAACGCAGTAGTAGCCCAAATCTTCGAAGGTATTCAGCACCGACCCTTTGCCCGAACCGGAGAGCCCCGTGAGGATCACGAGTTGTCTGGAGTCTCTTGCTTTGGAATTCTGGTTTTTTTTCTGGCGGGTGCGCTTCACGGCAGCGGGCGTGCTTAGCTCTTAACCCTGCGGCGATGGGTGCTGGGAATGCGGAGGTCTTCGCGATATTTCGCCACGGTGCGGCGCGTCACGTGGATTCCTTCGTCGCTCAACTTTTTGGTGATCTGTTCATCGGTGAGCGGCTGCGTCGCGTCTTCGTCTTCGATCATCTTCTTCACGCGCCGCTTCAACGAAAGCAGCGACATCTCGCTGCCCTGCGGCCCATTCACTGACTCGGAGAAGAAATAGCGCAGCTCGATTACACCTTGCGGCGTATGCACGTATTTATTGGCTACAGCGCGGCTGACAGTGGAAGGATGGACGCCCACTTCCTCCGCCACTTCCTTGATCATCATCGGCCGCAAGTGATCAGCGCCGTAATCGAGAAAATCACCCTGCCTGCGCAGGATCGACTGGCAAACTCGCAGAATCGTGTGCTTGCGCTGCTCGATATTTTTCATCAGCTGAATCGCGGCCGTAAAACGTTCCTTCACGTAGTTGCGAACGTCACGGTCTGCCGCGTCGCGCGCCAGAAGACGCCTGTAAGTGGGATTCAAGCGCAATTGCGGCAGGTCATCATCGTTCATGAACACCTGCCACTCGCCGTCCACTTTGCGGAACTGCACGTCCGGCTCAACCAGCCGCGGCTCCATCTTGTTGTAACGCAGGCCCGGCTTCGGATCGAGCCGCTTGATCACGTCCACCGCGCGCTTCACTAATTCCACCGGACGGTTCAGCGCGCGAGCCACTTCTTTCAGCTGATTGTTTTGCAGCAGCTTCAGGTGCTCCGCGATAATCTGCTGCGCCAAAGTATTTTGCGGGTCGATGACTTTCAACTGCAGAGTTAGGCATTCCTGCAAGTCGCGCGCGCCTACTCCAGGCGGATCGAATTCCTGCACCATCGCCAGAGCTTCTTCCACGTCTTCCATCGAATAATTTCCGGATTGGGCGATCTCATCGAGCGTGGCCGTCAGGTAACCGTTCTCGTCGAGATTGCCGACGATGGATTCCGCAATTTTGCGAACCACCTCGGTGCAGATCGCGACGCTCAATTGCCAGCTCAGATGGTCGGCAAGGCTCTGCGCGGACGAAAGGAATTTCTCAAACGAGGGCTTTTCCGATTCTTCGCGTTCGCTGCCTGCGGTACGCTCTGCGCCTGTATCGAGGTACTGATTGAAGAACGACCCAAAATCGAATTCATCGAAAGGATTCGCAGCGGGAGTTTCGGGAAGTTTCTCGACTTCCTTTTTCAAAAACGCTTCGTCGGTGTAGCTGTCCTGGGTAGGAGTTTCTTCCGCTGCTTCCTCGAGAACGGGATTAGCCATGATCTCCTGATTGATCATCTCCCGCAGCTCGAGACGGTTGAGCGCCAGCACGCTGACCATCTGCACGAGGCCCGGCGTCAGAATCTGCTTCTGCGCCACGCGCAAGCTTAATTTTGGCTGGAGCCAGTTCATAATTTCAGTTGAGCCGGAAACTCTCTCCTAAGTAGATGCGGCGAACGTCGGCATTTGTTGACAGCTCGGCCGGCGTACCCGCAAATAAAATCTTGCCATCGCTGATGATGTACGCGCGATTGGTCACAGCCAGCGTTTCACGCACGTTGTGATCCGTCACCAGCACTCCGATTCCCGCCGCGCTTAGATCCGCGATAATTTTCTGGATGTCGACCACCGTGAGCGGGTCGATACCGGAAAACGGCTCGTCCAGCAGCACGAACGATGGCGAAAGCACCAGCGAGCGCGCAATTTCCAGGCGCCTGCGCTCTCCGCCGGACAGCACGTACGCTTTGCTTTCGCGCACACCCTCGAGCCCCATCTGTGCCAGAAGCTCCTCCACACGGTCACGTCGCTGCTCGGTCGTGAGCGGCAACGTCTCGAGAACCGCCATCAGGTTCGCTTCGACGGTCAATTTCCGAAAAACGGAAGGCTCTTGAGGCAGGTAGCTGATCCCACTGCGGGCCCGCAAGTACATCGGAAGGTCAGTGATGTCTTCGCCGTCCAAAAGCACGCGCCCGTAATCGGGACGCGCTAGACCGACGAGAATGTAAAATGTGGTGGTCTTTCCCGCCCCGTTTGGTCCCAGCAGCCCAACTACTTCGCCCTGATGAATATCCAAGCTGACTTCATCAACTACTTTACGCCCTCGGTAAGCTTTACTTAGGTCGGCCGCTTGGAGTCTCAACATGCCGGTTCATTTCTCAACCCGGTGCTTGGTCAAAGTGCGTAAACCTTCCTGGGAATCAATCAAAATCGTATCATTCGCAACAAAGAAGGTCAACGAATGGCCCGTGGTTGTGTCGCTATTCGCATCAATAATCGTGGGTTCGCCGCCGGAAAGCACGAATTTCTGGTCCGCGGCGGTGTAAATCGCCTCCTGCGAGGTGCCCCTGCGATCGCCCTGCCGGACGACCACTTGCCCCTGGGCAACGATGCGGGTGAGCTGGCGGCCTCCTGGACTGGCGCTGGCACCGCCCGGTGCGGCGCCGCTCTTCGCCCCAGCGGCAGGGGGAGCCGGACCGAGATACGCATCGAGCGTCTTCGATGTTAGTTCGCCTTGTTGCGAAGTGGCCGTTACACCGCCTTCCAAGCGCGCCTTGGATTGGTCATCCCAATAGGTGAGCGACGGCGCGTGGATCACCCATACCGTCGGGCTCGTCTTCGACGTCGCTGCCGCCGGGCTCGTCGGTGGTCCTGAACTGGATGCAGATGCCTTCCCCGCCGGCTTGTTGATTGGCATACCGAATCCGCCGCCCATCGGGCTCGAACCGCTCTGTGGAAACACGGCAGTCACGTTGCCGGTTGCTTGAAGCTTCTTTTCGTCGCGCCACACTTCGATCTGGTTCGCGTCCAGCACCGATTCGCCTTGCCACAATCGCGCTCGGCCGGTGTAGAACACATGGCCTGAAGACGACGAACCTGCGAGCGCATCCGCAGAAATGTGCGCCGGACCGCTGCCGAGATTCACCGCTCCGGCCTGTGCGGTGGAGAAATACGTGGAGATCACATTGTCCGTGGCGGTGATAGCGCCTGACTTTTGGTTGATGGTCACGCTGCCCGCCGAGGTGCGGCTCGTCGCATCCGATATTACCGGTGAACCATCGAGCGCGATCAGGTCAGTGGTGCGCACGATTTTGGCTCGCTGGGCGCTGGCGCGCTTATCTGCCTGCTGGAAATGGACGTTGCCGCTCTGGTCGAGCGTGTCCCACTCGCCGTTCGCGCCGAATGTCGCCGCGAGCTCTTCCGACGAGCTCGTCTGCGGCGCGCCTTTGCCGATCGTGCGCCGTACCTCGACGGCTGAATGCCCTATGAGCTTTTCGAGCCGGCCGGTGGATCCAAACTGAGTGATGAACCTTTTAGCGCGGAGCTGTGTTGTTTCGTCAGCTGTTTTCGTCTCGATCGTGGCGGGAGCAAGTGTCTCGGCGCTTTCGATTTTTTGTTGGTCTGGTTGCGCGCCGGCGCCGAATTTAACGAGCAGGGCTTCCGTTTTGAGAGATCGCGAGGCGCCATCCTGGCGAGAATCCATTGTGACGCCGCCCTTCACCGTCATTTCGCGCACCAGGTTTCTTTCCGGCTGCATTGCGATTTCCACTTGCGCGGCTGTGAAATTGTCTGTTCCGGCTTTGGCGACACGGCTTCCGTTGACGCTGCCAGCCGCAACGATGCGCTGCATCCATCCTGCAGGGCTCAGGAACCCCTCGAATTTTTCGGCAGCGACGTTCATGGTGGCGCCGTTCTCGTTCGACTTCACAACCGGATGACCTTCCGCTGTCACATGTTGCGCGTGAAATGCGGGGTCGAGTTCCATCGATATCTTCTCGGCGGACAGCTCGCGCGCACCTTGTTTTACGGTCGCTGGCCCATTCAGCACCACGAGCCGCTCGTTGCGCCGCAGCTCCAGGCTGCTGCTCGTGACGGTTACAGGAACACCGGTGATGAGCGGGCTGTTTGGATTGCTCGGCTGCTTGTCCGCTTTCTCGGCATTCCCGTTCGCGGGAATCATTTCCATCGCCACATTGTGTTCGAGGCGCACCACTGCTGTTTGCGAGCTGTATGAAACTCCCACCGCTGTGCCGTGCCCTTGTGGCGACTGGAATTCTACCTTCTCAGGCGTTGATGCTTCGCCGGTGTCGCGATTGAATGAGATGTTGCTGGTCGTCACTTGCAGTTGTTTGTCAGCTGGTTTTCCTGAGGTGGGGTTCGCGCCTTGGATATCGATCTCCACGTTGCCCGCGCAGCGGACTTCGCCGGATTTCGGCTCGTAGCTGCACTCGCGGGTGTGGATGTTGTCGTTGCGATCGCCGGCGCGGCCGTAGATCGTGATCCAGACATCTTCTAATACGCTACGATCTTCGTCCTTGAATCGCGTCGCGGTGGAGGCGCGAATCGTGAAGATGGCGCGGTCCTGCTCCATCTTGGTGAACTTGAATTCTGCTGATTGCTGCTGAACGGTGGCGGGCACCGAGGCAGGCGATGAATGCCGCGCACGCGCCGCCTGAATCGCGCGCTTCGAGTAGACGCCGGCGACAACCAGCGCGATCGCGGCGGCCGTCACAGCCGCCCACCGCGCGTATCGCGCCGCTTCCTGATTTCGCACCCGCGATTCTCCTCGGTCCGATTAGAAGTCGAGTATAGGCGAGTGGTTTTCTTCGGACAACACGAAGCGCAGGAATAGCGGCGGTTGAGCGCAAGCAGCAGCTCGCGCGTTTGGGTTCGGAACTTTTATCGTTTCGCGGTTTTGAGTGCTGCAGGAATCGGCAATTGCTGCAAGTCCAAAGGCCGTTTTACCGCCGATTATAAAATTGTAAGTTGCTGATTTTACGTTACTTAAAGAACGATTTAATCGCGGAACCGTAGATTAAAACGGCAGGTTGTAGCGGGCTTCCAGAAGCCACGCTAAGCCCTCCGAGTATTATACCACGCTTGTATCAGGTGATCAGCATGCCGACTGCGGCGGCGGTCATGATCGCGAACGTGATCCAACCTAGAGATTTCAGGAGCGGCGAGTTGGTGCGTTGACCCATTACCTTCCGGCTGCTCGTTAGCAGAATCACAAGAAGGATCAGCGGGGGCGCGAGCAGGCCATTCATTACGGCGGAGAAGAAGAGCATCTTTACGGCGTTCAAGCCCAGGAAGTTCAGCGCGAGACCGAGTGTCATCGCGACTGATCACGGCATAGAATTTGCGCGCTTGATATGGCTTGTCGGCTACGGACGCGCGCCAGCCTGCCGCTTCTGAGATCGCGTAGGCGCAAGATCCCACGAGAACAGGCACACCCAGCATTCCAGTTCCAATCAGGCCGAGGGTAAAAAGAAGGTATGCGCCATTCCCGGCCAGAGGACGGAGCGCTTCGGCGGCTTCGCGGGCGGTGGTGACGTCGGTCTTGCCGTGGGCATGCAAGGTGGCGGCAGTGGTGAGGATGATGAAATACATGATCAGATTTGAGAAGAGCATTCCGGAGAGCGTGTCAGTGCGCGCGCACTTCAACTGGTAGGCTACGGACTTTTGGGGCGCGTGATCTTCAATTTTTTCGCGTTTTTCTTCTACTTCTTCGGCGGCCTGCCAGAAGAACAGATACGGCGAAATGGTCGTTCCGAGAATTGCTACCAGCACTGAGAGGAAGCCGCGCGAGAACTCGAGATGGGGGACAAACGTGACCATCAGCGCGCGCCTCCAATCAACGTGCGCGTAAAATGAGGCAAAGACATACGCGAAGAGGACGAGCGTCATCCACTTGAAGATTTCCGCCATCAGTTTGTAGGAAGCCCAGAACATCAGGACAACGATGAGTACAGCGTAGATTGGAATCCACACCAGCATACGAACATGAGTGATGAGTTGCGTCGCCTCCGCCATGCCGCCAAGGTCGGCGCCGATGTTGATGATGTTGGCGACCGCGAGAATCAGACATGCGCCCCACAGCACCCAGCGCGGGTAATACATGCGGACTGAAGCTGCAAGCCCGCGGCCGGTGACGATGCCGAGGCGCGCGCACATCAACTGCACCGCCGTCATCAGGGGGAATGTGAGCAGGGCGACCCAAAGTGTGGCGTAACCGTATGCTGCGCCGGCGACTGAGTACGTGGAAATTCCGGAGGGGTCGTCGTCTGCGGCGCCGGTGATCAGGCCGGGACCGAGAATCGCGAAGAAGCGACGAAGACCCTTGTAGAGCTTGCCATGCTCGGCGCCTTTGGGGAGGCGATGTTCGTGCCGTTCAGGACGCGACTCAGCCTGCGGAACCGGGACCGGGATTTTGGCTGTCGTCATGATGCCGCCGCAGATTCGTATGTTAGCGCACGCCTACAATCGCACAGTTTAAGTCTAGCAATCGTTACAATACGGGCTTGCATGTACGAATTGGCCAAAGCGTAGGCAATCGGATAGCAGAGGGTCGGTGGTAAAACGTAGCAGTCACAGTTTTGGTCTGACGGCCATGTCGGTTTTTCTGGTTTTCGGCGCCACGATGGCGACGCTCGCTGGAATTACCTTACTTTTTCCGGGCAGCTTCCTTGATCCAATTTGGCGGCTCAATCCTGAAGCGGGGGAGCAACTGCGTCAATTGGGCCGCGGAATCGGCATCGCATTTCTAGGCTTGGGTGCGGCGATGGTCGCCGCTGCGATCGGGTGGATAAAACGCCGTTTCTGGGGCTGGGCGCTCGCTGTAATCATCATCGCGAGCCAAGTGCTAGGCGATTTGGCGAACGCGTTCAGAGGGGAGTTTTTGAAAGGTATCGTTGGGGTGGTGATCGCAGGGGCGCTCTTGATCTATCTGTTGCGATCAAACGTGAGAAACGCGTTTGCGGTAAGAAAAAGGCAGGGACGAGCCCAATGAAAGGAACCGGTGCTATTTGTCGCCGTTGAAGAATGCCCGCAGAGATTCGAAGTCTTTCTGTTTGGCTTTCTTTTCAATTACAGCATCCGCGGCCTGGTGCGCCGCGGGATTCAGTTGCCGGACAGGAGGGATGTCACCGTTTGGAAAACTTGCAAAAGCAAACGTCATCACGCGGCTGAGATCACTTCCATGGCAAGCAATGCAGCGGGTGCGGAGCCTGACCTGAAGCGGTGTGCCTAGAGAAGGTTGCGGAGACGCGAAAGTGTAATCATTCCCGCTTGCCCGATAGGCGGGGGCGTTTTCGTCCTCCACGATTAGCCCTCCCGACGGAGAACTGTTGATCAGCTGGCGGCGGCTGATTTCGGAAACTTGGATCGACGTCCTTTTGAGAGCGCCATCGGGCGTCTTTTCGAAGAGGCGGACTTGGACATCGGTGGTGATGCTTGTGGGCTGCAGCCGACCCTTCGCATCGATGAGCAGGAGTTGCGTGACCAGCGCAACGCCGTCAAGATCCTCGAGCGAATGCCTATTGCCACGCTGCCAGTTGAGGAACGACTTGACATCTTGTGGAGCCCGCGCCGGTTTGAGAAAGACGCGGGCGAAGCGGCGATAGCCTGCCGCATAGTCGTGCAGCATCGGCATCCACGACACTTCGAGCCACTCGCCGTCGCTTCGAAACAGCTCGGGGAGCGATTGGAGCGACGCCGCGACGGAATAGTTTGCAGGTAGCGACTCGATTTCGCGATCCGTGAGAGCGATTTTGCGGATCAAACGCGCCAGCAGGTCCAAGAGCACGCGGCGCTGTTCGGTTTCCGGCATCGGCTGCTGGCTGAATCGGGTCGAGTAAAGCGTGTCGTAGGCGGACCAAAGGTCAGCTTGCATCAAGGCGCGCGCGACGGGCGAGCGAGTTCCGTTTTCGGCGAGCGCCTGCTCCAGTGCTTTCGACAGTTCTGAGTATCCGGGATCGTTTAAGACTACTTGAGCGCCGGTTGGCCGGAGGAACGACGGGTACAGGGGATCGATGGCACGGTCACCGACTTCGTCGCGCTCGAAGGAACGTGTGCTGATACCGACGGACGAAGGAAGGGTGGCGCCGGTCGGATTTTCTTGATGAGTGAAAGGCGTGGCGTCGCGAAATTCCGGAAATTCGTCGGTTATGCGCGTTTCGATACGGCGCGAAAAAAGATAGAAGAAAATCTTGTTCCAGGAATCACCGGGATCAGGGGCGTAGACAGGCGCGGCAGCGTCGAGAAAGACCGAGTTCGGGCTCTGCTGAGGGCGCTGGCCGGCGATCATTGGAACAACGAGGTAAATGACGCCGAGGCACAGGGTTGCGATGAAGAAATTTGCAAATCGGGATTGCGAGAACGGAACCTTGGTAAGAATCCAATGTGAATTCACGACCAGCGCTCCAAGTCAGGAGCCGGTAGTGCGTCGAGCCAACTAATTGTACGGCGTTTCCTTTGCGTGTGTGGGGCTGCGGGTGCCTTTCACGAAGCAGGAGTCGCAGACGCGGGTGCCGTCTTTCAGGGTGAAGTCGACGCGGCGCGTTGGATCAATATCGGCGCCACATTTACCGCAGCGGTCTTCGGTGTTGCGATTATTGCGATCATCGTTTAGTGCGGCCATGGATTCCCTCGGAGTTTCCCCGGGTCTATTCAAGCATAAAAACCCGGGCGAGTGATGAATGAGGTTGATGGGTGTTTCGATGGGGTGAAGCGCGATTTGTCAGGATTCGGAGTAGCGCTTTTTTATGGCTGGGACGATGTCGGTCATGATGAAGATGTCGTGTTCGTTGCCGAGATCGCGGGCGGACGGAGTGAGGATGGTTTTGGGGCCGATGTAGATTTTGCGGCTGTGGGTGAGAGCCATGCGGACGTCGTTTTCGCTGAGGAATTCGGCGACTTCAATGGGTGGGGGGAGTGGGTGGGGAACGGGACTTGGAATTGGCGCGGGTTTCGAGGGGAGCGCCTCAGGGGCTGAAGCCCATTTTTCTGAATCCGATTTCGGCACGGCTGCCCGTTCGGAACTCAGGGCAAGCCTTCGTTCCTCAGGGTGAAAAGCCGTGCCCTGACGTAAGTCAGATGCAAAATACCCACCCTTCGCAGAGGGCGCGAAGGATGGGGCACCCGAAAGTACTCCGGCGACGGTAAGATTCTCAGATTTTGGCGCGGCGGCTGAGATGCCGCGACGGGGGATGCCGCGTGCGGTGAAGACTTGCTCGACGATGCGAGCGATGGTTTGGCGGTCGGGTACGGGCGCTAGTGCGGCGGCTGCGGCGACGATTGGAGAAAGCGCCGACTTCAAACGTAACTCAGAGTCAAAATCCCCACCCTTCGCAGAGGGCGCGAAGGATGGGGCACCCGCAACTGAAGAACCTACACCTGAAAGATCACGGCCCGAAACACCGGACGATGCGCCGACAGCACCAGCAAGATCCCCACCCTTCGCAGACGACGCGAAGGATGGGGCACCCGCAACTGAAGAACCGAGATCCTTAAAACCAACACCCGAGAAGCCCGCGCTTGCCGCGGCGGATTTCTGTACCGGTACAGACATTGCTACTAGGCGCTGGTCGGCTGGGATTGTGCGGTGCTCGATGGGGCGGGATTCCCAGGCGACGCGTTTTACGTCCATCAAATGTTGCGGGCCGATGTTGTCGGAGGTGATGTTGCCGCCGGGGGAGCCGCAGCCGAGAGTCATCGCTGGAAACAAATTTGTGGAATAGCCGATGGAGCCGTGGACCGATGAGGTGTTGACGGCGATGCGGAAGGCGGGGACGGCGAGGCCGTATTGTTTTACGGCTGCTTCGCTTTGCGAATGGATGGATGCGGTGTGTCCGGCGCCGCCGTGGTGCAGCAGGCGGACACAGATTTCAATTGCGGACGCGAGATTCGGCGCTGAATAAAATGCGAGGATTGGCGAGAGCTTTTCGGCGGAGAGAGGAACGTCGCGGCCGATGCCATTGAGCTGCGCGATCAAGACGCGTGTGGAGGGCGGGACTTTGATGCCTGCCATTTCCGCAATTGTTGTGGCGGGGCGGCCGACGACTTGTGTATTGGGCACGTGCGCGCCGCCTAGAAAGACGAGCGAGCCAAGCCTGGCGATTTCATCGGCGGAAAGAAAATACGCGTCCTGCTTGCGGCATTCGTCGAGCACCTGCTCGCGGATGGTTTCTTCGGTGACGACGGCCTGTTCCGATGAGCAGATGGTGCCGTAGTCAAACGTCTTGCCGGCAAAAATATCGGCGACAGCTTTTTTCACGTTGGCGGTGCGCTCGATGAGCGCGGGGACATTACCAGGGCCGACGCCGTAGGCTGGGCGTCCTGAGCTATAGGCGGCGCGCACGAGACCTGTGCCACCGGTGGCGAGGATTACTCCTGTGAGCCGGTTTTTCATCAGCTCCTGGGTGCCCTGCATGGTGGGATGTTCGAGGCAGGTGATGAGTCCTTCTGGGGCGCCCATTTTTAGCGCGGCCTGGCGCAGCACGGCAGCGGATTCGCAAATGCAGCGCATGGCGGTGGGGTGGGGGCTGAGGACGATGGCGTTCTGGGATTTGAGCGAGATGAGCGTCTTGTAGATGGCGGTGGAAGTGGGATTGGTGGAAGGAATTACAGCGGCGACGACGCCGACTGGAGCGGCGATTTCGATGATTCCCTTTTCGCGGTCTTCGCGGATTATGCCGACGGTGCGCAGGTGGCGAATGGCGCGCGGGACGTCGATGGAGGCGAGACGATTTTTTGTGATTTTGTCGGGGACGTTGCCGTAGCCGGTTTCTTCGACGGCGAGACGGGCGAGCGATTCTCCGGCTTCGGTGGCGGCGTTGGCGCAGGCTTCGACGACGGCGTCAACTTGCTGCTGGGAGAATGCGGCGAACTTCTTCTGGGCTTCGTGGGCCCGCTCGACTGCATGGCGGGCTTCCTGGATGGAAATCAGGTCGCGATCGCGCAGGCTCAAAGAAAGTTCCCGGGGCTAAAGCCCATTTCGATGCGACTGCTTTTTTCGCTGGACTGAAGTCCAGCTCCCCCCGCTGAAGCGGGGGGCTCCCACCGAAAAACTCAAAGCAAAGCTACTTCTGCTCTGCTCAAGCGGGGCTCCACCGAAAATCTAAACCAAAACTACTTCTGCTTCCCTGCTGAAGCGGGGGCTCCCACCAAACGACTAGAGCTACTTCTTACGCGAGAGGCCGCCGCCGGGCAGAATGTCTTCTACTAGTTCGTGCGGGCGCGGGATTACGTGGACGGCTACGAGTTCGCCGACGCGCCTTGCTGCGGCGGCGCCTGCGTCCGTGGCGGCTTTTACTGCGCCGACATCGCCGCGCACCATTACCGTGACGTAACCTGCGCCGATATATTCCTTGCCGATGAGAATCACGTTGGCGGCTTTCACCATGGCATCGGCCGCTTCAATCGAGCCCACCAGGCCTTTGGTCTCGATCATTCCCAGCGCTTCGTTAGCCATGAATTCTCGCTCGCCTCCGGCTTGATTTTGTTGCAAATGTAAGTGTTAACGTGGGCGCAGACTAACACGGTGACACGGGTGAATCAAGGAGCGGCGCGGTGCTTGTGCAAAATTCGGGCGGAGCGACAGGCGGGAAGCGCTACTCGGAATGCTGGAGGAGGCCGACACCGGCGGCTGCGACGCTGTCGCGGGTGGTGTTTTTGACGAGGTACATGGCTTCGTCGGCGAGGTGAAGGAGCTCGGCTTTGGTGCGCGAATCGGTGGGATAGGAGGCGACGCCGACGCTGGCGGTGATTTGGACATTGAGGCCTGGCTCTTTCAGCCAGACGGCTTCGCGAATCAAAGTGTGCAGGCGGCGGGCTACGCCGAGGGCGTTTTCTTTGGAGGTTTGCGGCAGCAGGATTACGAACTCATCGCCGCCGTAGCGGAAGGCGAGATCGATCATGCGGCACTTTTCTTTGATGGCCGAGCCGATTTCGGCGAGGAGCTTCGAGCCCATGAGGTGGCCGTAGGTGTCGTTTACATTCTTGAAGTGATCGAGATCGATGAAGATGAGCGAAAACTCGAAGGCGTAGCGATGTGAGCGGTAAAGCTCGGTGTCGAGCATGAAATTCAGGTGGCGCGCATTGTAGAGGCTGGTGCAATCGTCGGTGATGGTTAGCTCGTGGATGCGCTGCACGTGGCGCGCGTTTTCAATTGCGATGGCGGCGTAGTCGGCGAGGGCTTCGAGCAGGGCGAGATCGCGTTTGCTGAAACCTTCGGGGCCGATGCAGTTGATGAGCTCGATGACGCCGAGGCAATGGTCGCGGAAGCGCACGGGAACGGCGACGATTGAGCGGGTTTCCATTTTTGTGCGCTCGTCAACCTTTGCGAAGAAGCGTGAATCTTTTGAAGTATCGGGAACGACGACGACTTCACCGGTTTGTGCTACCCATCCGGCGAGTCCCTGGCCGAGCTTGATGCGGACGTCTTTCAGGGCTTCCGCGCCGACGCCTGTGGCGATCTGGAAATAGAGCTCGCCCTTGTCGACATCCATAAGAAGGAGCGACCAAGTATCGGGGCGGAGAACTTCGTTGATTTTCTCCATGATGGTGCGCAGAACCTGATCGAGCTGCAGGGATGAGGTGAGGGCCTTGCCAAGCTCGTGGAAAACAGTGACTTCCGTGGCCTGCGCGGCTTCCGCAGCTTCGGGCACTGCGCGCGGACTTCGGCGCCGTTCGACGCCGCCGAAAGGCTTGCCGTCATTCGCCCTGCGGACCGGTTCAGTCGGCAGGCGGGGGATCGGGTCTGGGGTCTTGTCGGGCAACTCTGACATTATAAGAGGCCATTTTCAGTAACTGCAATGGACATCGCGAGGGGTTTGACCTAAGGCCAATCAGCGGGCATTTTGCGATTATTCGGCATGGTGTGATTGACACACCTGCGACCGACGCCTATATTTTCTTTGGTTGCGGCACTCCGGAATGTCATCGACACCATTTGGCGAACACTTGAAGCGCGAGCGGGAGATGAGAGGCGTTTCGCTGGCAGAAGTGTCCGCTGCGACGCGGATCAGCACGCGATTTTTGGAGGCGATCGAGAGCGACCGGTGGGAGTCGCTGCCGGGCGGAGTGTTCAATCGCGGATTCATTCGGTCGGTGGCGCGTTATCTGGGGCTGGATGAAGATAGCATGGTGGCGGAGTATGCGCTGGAAACACGAGGGCGGGTCGACGTGGGGGTGGTGCCGGACGCGCCGATGGAGATGCCTCGCGATTGGAAGCCGGCGATTGTGGCGGCGATTGTGTTGATGGTGATTCTGGCGGGTGTTGGCTTCGCTTATGCGCGCTACGGAGGAAAGATTGCGGCGCGGCTGCATTGGAAGCCGGTTGCTGCGACGGCGCCGGTGGGGTCGGGGCCTTCGGGCGATGCGGCTCGCGGAGCAAATGATGCTGCTACGGGCGCGTCCGGCGTGGGGGCTGCTGCTGCGGGCAATGGTGCGGCGCAAAATTTGAAGCCGAGTGGCGGAACCGCTGCGAGTGCGGGGGCGGCCGCGGCTGACCCACTGGAACTCACGCTGCAAACGAGCAAGCTTGTTGATGTGACGATCGTGGCCGACGGGGCGACCGTTTTTAACGGGCCGATTGATGCGGGCGACAAGCGGCAGTTTGAGGCGCGCGACGTGTTTGAGGTTACTTCGAGCGATGCGCTTGCGATTGTTCTGGAGTTGAACGGGCAGCCGGTCGGGACGTTCGGGCAACTCGGGCTGTCGGGCAGTATCAAGCTCACGCGGAATGATTTGAAAGCGCCCGCCGGAGATTCCCATTAGCGCTGAGGTGCGAGCGGAGATCCGGTCGGGGCACGCGCGGCCGGAGCGGAAGCTTGCGGTGTGCTCGGGCGGAATTTCGCTTTCGCCGGAAGATCGGGCGGAATTGCTGGCGGTGCTGGCCGCGGACGCCGATGCCGCGATCGCCGAGCGCGCGAAGAGCGTATTGGTGACGTTGCCGCCGGAAAGTTTTCTCGCGGGGCTTGGCCGGCCGGATGCGGATGCGCATCTGTTCAAATATTGTGCGGAGCAGATCGGCGAAAAGCCCGGGGTGGCCGATGCGCTGGCAAAAAATGAGGCATGTCCGGCCGCGCTTGTTACACGCGTGGCGCGACATTTAACCGCCGCCGGAATTCAAGCACTGCTCGACAATATGGAGCGGCTCAGTTCGCACGAGCATCTGGCGACGGCGTTGGTGCAGTCTCAGGGGGCAACCACGGAGCAGCAGGCGCTTTTGGCGGAAATTCACAAGAACGAGCCGATTCCTGTGAAGGATCTGGAAGACGCGGCCAAGGACGCGGAGCCCGATCCCGTCAAGCGAGAGACGCTGCTGAAGCAAGTGGCGCACATGAACGTGGTGCAGCGGCTCACACTGGCTCTGAAGGGAAACCGCGAGGCCCGGATGATCCTTATCAAGGATCCCAACAAACTGGTACAGCGTTGCGTGCTGCAATCACCGCGGCTGACGGATATGGAAGTAGAAAGCTTCGCGAAGATGACGAATCTTTCGGAAGAAGTGTTCCGAGTGATTTCGTTGACTCGGAAATTCATCAAGAGCTACGTGATCATGAAAAACCTGGTGAACAATCCGAAGACGCCCCTCGATATCTCGCTTCACCTGATCCCGCGGCTGAACGCTAACGATCTGAAACTCCTGACGACGAATAAGAACATTCCCGACACGCTGCGATCGATCGCGGTGAAGATGCAGCGTCAGCGCACGATCTCTACCTTGAAATAGTTTGACGCGGCGGGCTTCCTTGACCTATTTTGCGGCGGGCGCTACGAGCGAAGCTTCGATCTTCTTTTTGTATTCTTCGGCTTTGGCGAGAATTTCGGGCTCGTCGAGTGTGAGCATGCGGCGATCTTCGACCACGATTTTGCCGTTGATGATGGCCGTTCTCACGTCCGCGGACTTCTGGGCATAGACGAGGCTCGAGTAGACGTTGTACATCGGCGTGCTGTGCGGAGCGCCGGTTTCGACCAGGATCAAGTCCGCCTTCTTGCCGGCTTCGAGCGAGCCGATCTGTTTTTCCAAGTGCAGTGCGCGAGCGCCGCCGATCGTCGCCATCTCGACCACTTGCTGTGCAGGCAAAGCGCGGGGATCGCGGCGGGCGATTTTTTGCAGCTTCGCGGCGAGATCCATTTCCTCGAACATGTCCTGATTGTTGTTGCTGGCGGCGCCGTCCGTGGCGAGACCGATCGCCTGGCCGGCCGCAAGCATATCTACGACGGGCATCACGCCCGCGGCTGTTTTCATATTGCTCGAGGGATTGTGGGTGCAGCCGACGCCAAAGTGCGTGAGGATCGCGATATCGGCGGCATCGACCCAGATGCAGTGAGCGCCGATCACGTCAGGCCCAAGCAAGCCGATTCGTTCGAGGTATGCGACGGGCGTGGCGCCGTGTTTTTCGCGGCTTAGCTGAAGCTCGAAAGGCGCTTCCGCGATGTGAATCGCGATTGGCGCATGGTTGCGACGCGCGAGCGCCGCTGAATCCTGGAGGGTTTTCTCCGACAGCGTGTAGATCGAGTGCGGTCCGACGGCGGCGGTGATGAGCGGGTCGCCCGTCCAGTGGTCGAGGAATTTCTGCGTGTAGTCGAAAGCCTGCTGTGTGGTTTTGTTGTCGGGCGCCGGAAAATCGATAATCGTCTCGGCGAGCACTCCTCGCATGCCGGCTTCTTTTGTCACGCGCGCGACGGCATCTTCGAAATAGTACATGTCGCAATAGGTGGTCGTTCCGCCGCGCAGCATTTCGAGAAGACTCAACCGAGTGGCCCAAACGACAAAATCCTCGGTAACGTTGCGCGCTTCGGCGGGGAAAATATATTTCTTGAGCCACTCGTCGAGCGGAAGGTCATCGGCGATGCCGCGGAAAAGGCTCATGGCGGCGTGCGCGTGGCCATTGATGAGGCCGGGCATGATGATGCCGGCGCGCGCGTCGATTATTTTCGGCGCTTCGTATTTAGATTCAATCTCGGCTGATTTACCGACCGCCACGATGGAATCGCCAAGAATGGCGACCGCGCCATCGTCGATGACGCGACGCTGCGCGTCCATGGTGACAACGGTTCCGTGAACGACAAGCAGGTCGGCTTTATCCTTCGCGAAACCTGGCAACGCCGCGAGCAATGCGACGAAACTGCAGATCAACAAGGCCGAACGGAACCGAAGGGGAAAGCCAGGCATCGCGCAGCAGAATTGACGAATCATGATCCCGCCTATTCTTACGTCGTGTTGTGAAGAATTTCTTATAGGAACGAGGAATCGAAGGCTCGCGGCAGAAGGCTGGACATCTTCTCCTGCAGCACCTTGCCTTTCAGATTCGCCATGATTACGGGGACGTCGCCGCAAAATTCCCAGATGATTTGACGGCACGCTCCGCAGGGTGGCGTCAGCGTGTCGGTGTCTGCCACCACGGCGATCGCCTCGAAGCCGCGTTCACCTTCGGAGACGGCTTTGAAAATAGCAGTGCGCTCGGCGCAACAGGTCAAGCCGAGGGTCGCATTCTCCACGTTGCAACCTGAAAACACGCGGCCCGATTTTGCGCGCAGCGCTGCCCCTACCCGGAAATTCGAATAGGGAGCATGCGCGTTTTCCCGTGCTTGCTTGGCGGCAGCGATCAATGCGTCATATTCGGTCATTTATTTACGCTCTCTGATCCTCATTGGTTCTTTTCTGCGGCGATACGTGGAATCGCGGCGCGAAGCAAAGCGATGAATTGAGTCTTCACGCGCTCGCCGGTCTCCATCACTTCCGCGTGATTGATCGGTTGATCGAGAATGCCCGCGGCCATATTCGTGACGCAGGAAATTCCCAGGATGCGAATGCCCATGTGACGCGCGACAATCGTTTCCGGCACGGTGGACATGCCGACCAGATCGGCCCCGATCGTTCTGAGATAGCGAATTTCGGCGGGCGTTTCATAGCTCGGGCCAGAAAGCGCAGCGTAAACGCCTTCGTGCACTTCGACGCCCAGCCGTTTCGCTTCGGCGAGCGCGATTTCACGATATTGCTTCCAGTAGGCCTGCGTCATGTCTGGAAAGCGCGGACCGAAGCGTTCATCATTCGGCCCCATCAGTGGATTCACTCCCTGAAGATTGACGTGGTCGCGGATCACCACAAGCGCGCCCTGCTTGTATCCGAGATCAATTCCGCCTGCAGCATTCGTGAGAATCGCTGAGCGAATTCCAAGCCTGCCAAGCACGCGAATCGGGAAGACCACTTCCTTCGCAGTGTAACCTTCATAAAAATGGACGCGGCCCTGCATCACTGCGACTTCAATACTGCCCACTTTGCCGATGACGAGCTGGCCTGCGTGACCGACGGCCGTCGAGCGCGGGAATCCCGGAATCTTCTGAAAGAGGATTTTTGTTGCGCCGGAAAGTTCGTCAGCAAAAGCGCCGAGGCCTGAGCCAAGAACCAACGCGATTTTGGGCCGCAGCTTTGTTTTCGAAAGGATGAATTTCGCAGCACGCTCGGCTCGCGCGAATTCACCGTCTCGCGCCGCGGCCGCCGCACGGGCCGTCATTGCAACATGACTCCAACGATCGAAGCTGACATAAGATTCGCCATCGTGCCGCACAGCATCGCGCGAAGTCCGAGCCGCGCGAGATCGGTTCGCTTATTGGGAGCGAGCGCGCCAATGCCGCCAATCTGAATCCCGATAGAACTGAAATTCGCAAAGCCGCAGAGCGCAAACGTGGCGATCGTAAAAGAACGCGGATCGAGAGTGTCCTTCATTGGGCCGAGGCGCTGGAATGCCACGAGCTCATTCGTGACCATACGCAGCCCCAGCAAGTTACCGATCACCGGCGCGTCGTGCCATGGAATTCCAATGAGATATGCGATGGGCGCAAGAATCCAGCCGATAATTTGTTCCACGCTGGTGGGAAACCATCCAATGCGATGAAGGGCGAGGGCGTTGTGGATCGCGCCAAAAACGCCGTCCACCAGATAGATCATCGCGATAAAAGTGATGAGCATCGCGCCCACGTTGAGAGCGAGGCTTAGCCCATCGGTAGTGCCGCGGGTCAAAGCAGCCAGCACATTCTTGTCGCGCTCGACCTCCGCCATCTCCACGCGGCCGGATGTGACCGGCTTTTCAGTTTCCGGCACAAGCATTTTGGAGAGAAGAATCGTTCCCGGAGCCGTCATGATCACGGCCGCGAGCACGTGTTTCGCTTCGACGCCATATGCGATGTATGCGGCCATCATTCCGCCCGAGACGTGAGCCATGCCGCTGGTCATGATGGTCATCAACTCCGAGTGAGTAACCTCCGGCAGAAACGGTCGAATCGTGAGCGGAGCTTCCGTCTGCCCCATGAAAATGCTGGCAGCCACGTTGAGCGATTCCGCGCCGCTCGCGCCCATCAATCGCGTCATCACGACGGCGGCAATCTTGATGATGAATTGCATGACGCCGAAGTAATACAGCACCGCAAAAAACGCAGCGATAAAAATGATTGTGGGCAGCACCTGAAAGGCAAAGAAAAAGCCCATCGGCGAACCTTTTTTGCCGAGGTCACCGAATACGAAGGAAGAACCGTAGAATGCAAAATTGAGCATCCAGTTCACGCCCTCGCCCGCTTCGTGGAAAAGCCACCGGCCGTATTCCCAGCGCATCACGAGAAATGCGAAGACGATCTGAAGCCCCAGGCCCCACGCGACGGTCTTTTTCCGAATGGCGCGGCGGTTCGTTGAAAAAAGAAAGGCGAGCGCCATCAGAACGAGCATTCCAAGCAAGCCAATCAGGCGATGCATTCGATGTGCTCTCCCCGCACTGCAGCCAGAATCAGAGGTTTCCTTCCGCGCCAATCACTTTTCGCACGAGACGCAACACGTGCGGCGGCTTCGGTCCAATTTCAAAGCTTTTCGCCAGCAATCCCATCGAATGTGGAAGGCGAGAGTCGAGATTGTAGCGCACAGTGCAGAGCGTCTCGCCTGCCTTCACCGGATCGCCAAGCCGCTTCTCGACGATCAACCCGACACCCGGGTCAATCGTGTCTTCCTTTTTCTCACGGCCGCCTCCCAGCATCATGCTGGCCACGCCCACCTGCTCGCACTTAATTGCGGTGATGAATCCGTCGGCCGGCGCGGTGACTCGGGCTTCGTGCCGCGCTTGCGGCAACTTGTGCGGATCGTCGACGACACCTGCATCGCCGCCTTGCAGACGAATGATCTCGCGGAATGTATCACGGGCGCGCCCGGAAGCAATCATTTCCGCTGCGAGAGCGCGGCCATCAGCAATCGATTTCGACTTGCCGCCAAGCAAAAACATCCACGCTGAAAGCTCGATGCATATTTCGCGCAAATCTGCGGGGCCCTTGCCGTTCATGATCTCGATGCACTCCTCCACTTCAAGCGCATTCCCGACATTGCGGCCGAGCGGCTGTTCCATGTCGGTGATGAGCGCGACAACTTTTTTGCCCATGCGCGTGCCGGTCTCAACCATCAATTCGGCGAGATATTCGGCGTCCGGTTGCTTCTTCATAAAAGCGCCGACGCCGGTCTTCACGTCGAGAACGAGTGCGTCGATGCCTTCCGCCATTTTCTTGCTCATGATGGAAGCGCAGATGAGATAAGGGCTTTCGACGGTCGCGGTGACATCGCGCAGGGCATAGAGCTTCTTGTCGGCCGGGGCGATCTCGGGAGTTTGCCCAATCAAGCCGCAATGGCATTTCTCGAGGACGCGCCGGAATTCATCGAGCTTGAGATTCACGTTGAAGCCTGGAATCGCTTCGAGCTTGTCGAGCGTTCCGCCGCTGTGACCCAGCCCGCGCCCGCTGATCATTGGGACGTAAAGTCCAGCGGCAGCGACCACGGGCGCAATCACGAGAGAAGTTTTGTCGCCGACGCCGCCGGTCGAATGCTTATCCACTTTGGGCGCCGGAAGGCTCGACCAATCGAGGACCGAACCCGAATGCAGCATGGATTCGGTAAGCGACGCGAGCTCGGCGCGCGTCATGCCCCGCCACAGCACAGCCATCAGCCAGGCCGCAATCTGATAATCGGGGATGCGTTCGTGCGTAGCGCCTTCGATAAGAAAATCAATTTCTTCGCGCGATAATTCGATGGCTTCGCGTTTTTTGCGAATGATGTCAACAGCGCGCATAGATTGGAATCGAGCGCGAAGGCTAGCACTTGGTCGGAGTTCCGTCAACGAAGGCGGCAAGAACGATTGCTATCGGCCGCTACGATTCGTTTTGTGGCGCGTCAGGGGCGTGCGGCGTTGGGAGCCAGTAGCTGGCGAGCACAGGAATGATGAAGAGAATGGCGAGCGGTGACGTGACCATGCCTCCTACCACGACGCGTGCCAGTGGCTGTTGCGCCTGGACGCCCACGCCCGAGGACATCGCGGCAGGCAGAAGGCCAAGTCCCGCCGCAACGCACGCCATCAACACCGGACGCATTTCCGCCATGCCGCCGAGTTCAATTGCGCCGAATTTCGTATGCCCGGCCTGCTCTTTGCGGCGAATTCCTGAAACAAAAACAACGCCGCCCAGCGTACAGACTCCAATCACCGAAGCGAATCCCACCGCGGCTGAAATACTGAAGGGAGTATGCGTGACGAGCAGAGAGAGAATTCCACCTGTGAGACCAAAGGGCAACATCGCCAGAACAAGAAACGCGTGGCGGAGAGAATTGAACGCGGTGAATAGCAGCGCCAGAATTACCACTAGGCTGATCGGGATGATGATGATCAGGCGGCGCTGCTCTTTTTGCAGGCTGTCATATTCGCCCGCCCATTCGTAGTGGTAGCCCTCGGGCAAATGAACTTTCTGCGCGATTCGGGCTTGCACTTCCTGGATAGTTCCGGCGAGGTCTCTGCCGCGCACACTGAATTTCACCGGAATGTAGCGGCGGCCGTTCTCGCGGTAGATCATGAAAGCGCCTTCGCGCAGCGAAACGTCGGCCACCTGGGAGAGCGGAATGCGGCTGCCATCCGGCGTGGGCAGCAGGATATTGCGAATCGATTCGGGAGTACGGCGAAATTCCGGCTGATAGCGAACCACGAAATCGAAGCGGCGATCGCCTTCCAAGATTTGCGTCGCGGCAAACCCGCCGATGGCTGCTTGAACTGCAGCATTCAAATCCGCAGCCATCAGGCCGTAGCGGGCGCTGGCGGCTCGGTCGATGGAAATCAAAAGTTGCGGCTGGCCCGTTTCCTGAAAGACGCCTAGATCGGCGACGCCGCGAACCCCGGCCATGATGTCCTTGATCTGGCCTGCCTTCTCAACGAGCACATTAATATCGTCGCCAAATATCTTAAGGGAGTTCTCGCCTTTCACGCCGGACATCGCTTCTTCCACATTGTCCTGAATATTTTGCGAGAAATTAAAATCGATGCCGGGAAATTTGTCGAGCTCGGAGTCCATCTGGCTGACGAGTTTTCCCTTTGTCAGGCCGCTGGGCCATTCGTTGAGATGTTTCAGCGAGACCATGAATTCGATGTTGTTGAAGGTCGTCACATCGGTGCCGTCGTCTGGACGCCCCAACTGAGAGACAACTTGAGTCACGACGGGATAGCTGAGCAGGATTTCGCGGATGTCCTTAGCCATTTTTGCGGAGGCTTCGTAAGAGACGTCTTGCGGCAGCGTGGCGCGCACCCAGAGGTTCCCCTCTTCAAGCTTGGGCATGAACTCGCCGCCGAGAAACCGTGTGAGCAGAAGGGTGATGATGAACGCCGCTCCCGCGATCGCTAGAGTCGTCTTGCGCCGCGCCATTGTCCACTTCAGCGCGGCTGCGTATCTTTTGCCAAGCCAGGTGACGAGGACCGTATGGTGAGCGCGGACCTTCTCGGGACGCATGAACGAGGCGAGGATGGGCGAGAACAAAACCGCGAACAGCAGCGCCCCGGCAAGTGCGAAAACATAGGTTTCCGACATCGGGGCGAAAATTTTGCCCGGAACTCCCTGCATCGTGAAAAGCGGTATGAGCGCGATTACAATCACGAGAACGGAAAAAATCACCGGGCGGACGGCTTCAGCGGTCGCTTCCGCAACAAGATCGAGCGTGGAAGCATTGGAGGTCGCCGACTGGAATCGCCTGTAAATATTTTCGAGAACGATGACGGATGCATCTACGAGGATCCCGAAATCGATCGCGCCGATGGAGATCAGGTTCGCGGAACGTCCCGTGAGCACCATCAGCGAAAACGCAAAAAGAAGCGAGCACGGAATCGTGAGCGCCGCAATCAGGGAAATGGGAACGTCTCCGAGGAATACAATCAGAATCGCCGTCACAAGCACAAGGCCCATCAATACGACGTGGCGCACCGTCTCGGTGGTGAGATGAATCAGATTAATGCGATTGTATAGCGTGACGATCTTCATTCCAGCCGGAAGCAATCCCTCGTTGAGTGCTTTTACTTTTTGCTCGAGCTGGCGCAACGCCGGAACGGACTGTTCGCCTCGCTGCAGCAACACGATCCCCTCGACGGCATCGTTATCGTGATTGATGCCTACCTGGCCGAGACGCGGCTGAAAGCCTTCCTTCACCTCCGCCACATCGCGCAGGTACACGGGGACGCCGTTGCGCGTCGTGATCAAAACATTCTGCATTTCCGCAACGTTGTGCAACAGACCCAGGCCGCGAACGTTCACGTTCTGGCTGCCCATCGTGAGGTAATTTCCGCCGGCGTTGGCATTGCTCGATCCCACGGCGGTGAGCACTTGCGGGAGAGTGACGTTGAATTGCAGAAGCTTTCGCGGATCGATTTCAGCGATGTACTGCCGCGTGCTGCCTCCGAATGTCGTTACGTCAATGATGCCTGACACTTGCTTCATCTCGCGAGTAACGAACCATGTTTGTGTCGCTTTCAGCTCGTTCAGGCTGTACGCCGGTCCATACAGTTGGTAGCGATAAATTTCGCCCACAGGTGACCAGGGTGAGAGTTGCGGTGAAAGACCGGAGGGCAGTTGAATCAATTGGAGTCGATTCAGAACCTCCTGCCGGTCCCAGTAATAGTCGCTGCCGTAGCTGAAATACATCTTCACATCGCTGAGGCCGAAA
The DNA here is from genome assembly GCA_963772535.1 of uncultured Acidobacteriota bacterium. Lineage (GTDB taxonomy): Bacteria > Acidobacteriota > Terriglobia > Acidiferrales > UBA7541 > Palsa-295. The sequence goes on along the minus strand of CAVYXN010000015.1, from coordinate 867,915 downwards.
ATGCTGATCGAGCGGACTTCTTCCAGATGCGGTATCCCGAAAAGAGCGGTCTCCACTGGAACCGTAACTTGCTGTTCCATTTCTTCCGCGGACCACGACGGATTCTGCGTGATCACTTCTACCAGCGGAGGAGACGGATCCGGGTACGCCTCGATATCAAGCCGAAGAAAAAGAATGAAGCCGGCGACAATCCATGCCACGAGCAGAACGATCATTAGCGGCCTGTAGCGGAGGAGCGAAGCGATCAGGTTGCGCATCGGCGGCTAGTCCTGCGTGCCTTCGCGCAGGAGAAGCCCTCCCTCGGAGACGATCTTGTCGCCTGCCGCGATCCCAGACGTGATTTCGAGTGATCCGTCGAATGAACGGGCCAGCTTCACGTTCCGCCGCTCGTACTTTCCGCTTCCCTGGTCGACGAAAGTATATGCCTCGTTGCCTTCGCGAATCACCGCGGAAGCCGGCACCAGAATGCCTTGAGAGTTGGAGCGCAGGATGCGGATCGAACCAAACATCGCCGGCTTGATGCGCGTGTTTGCATTCGGAAGAATCACTCTCACATGCAAGGTGCGGGTAACGGGATCAACGGTGTCGGAAATGACGCTGATTTGTCCTCTCCAGCTTTCATCGGGATACGCATTCAGCGTCACAGTTGCTTGTTGCCCGGATTTCACAGCGCTCAGATCTTTTTCGAAAACATCTCCGAGCGCCCAGACCGTTGTAATGTCGGCGATGGTGCACAGCGGCATCGGCGCATCGAGCGATTTCGAGAACTCGCCCTGCGCTGCGTTGACATCCAGCACCACACCGGAGCGCGGCGCCGTAACGCGCAACTGCGAGCCCGCTTTATCAGGATCCATGCCAAGCACCAGAATTTGTTCTCGCGCGGCGTCCAATGCTGCCTTCGCCGACTGCGCATCCGCCTGCGCCTGCTGGAAATCCTTTTCTGCAATCGCGCGGTGGGCCAGGAGATCCTGCGAGCGGGCGAGCTGTTTCTGTTTCACCTCATTATCCGCGACGGCTCGTTGATAGTCGGCCGTCGCCCGCGCCAGGTCGCTGCTTTGAAGCAGAGCGAGTGTCTGCCCTTTTTCCACCCGCTGCCAGGGTCGCACTTTCAGTTCGGTGATTCGTCCGCCAGCAGGCGCAAATACGTGCACCACTCGCGTCGGATCCGCTTCAATGTGCGCAGCCAGCTCCAGATAGTTCGGAATACTTGACGTCTTTACTGTCATCGTCTGAATGCCTTTGGCATCGGACGCGACGTAGTTCCCTCCCTTCGAACTATCTGAGTTCGCAGCCTTCGTCTGATCCGAGGGATTGCTCGCGCCGCAACCGCACATAGCGGCGCCTGCAATCAATGCCACAAAAAAAAATGCCGACTTCATTTAAAAAACTCCTCTGCTCTCGGCTTGCCTTGTTTTCGGGCCGGGGACCGCAGCTAGGTGCTCAACACAATGCCCATTGACCGACGGAATGCTTAGGAAAAGACTTAAGCTGTACGACGGGTCGGCTCACCAACGAGCGAATGTTTAGAGAGGTGCGGCGGGAGGGGCGCGGCCTTCGGCAAAACCTTGAACGAAGAATTTCACTTCATAAGAACCAACGCTAACCCCGCACAAATAAGTCAGCGGGAATTCGATCGACGCTATCCATGGAAGAATCGCGGGGCCAGTCTCCTTCACAATTTGTTTCGACTGCTCCGAATGATGACCGCAGATAGAATGGCGGCGACTCGCTGAGCATTCGTCCAGAAGCATCGCCGCCGTGTGTAAATCATCGGTGAGGGAGACCGCGAAGAAGAGCAGCACCAGCGCGCAACCCATCGCCGTCCATTCGCGGAACGAATCTCGGCGGCTCGGAAGTTTCTGACGCTGCCAACGCGTGCGCCATACGCCGACGGCGCCAGCGGCAATCAGAAGCCAAAGCAGGTTGAGGAACAGTTCCATTTTATGACTTAGATTGGAATTCTATGGGATGACGCAGGTTGCATGCAAACTTATCGCTTGGCCGTTTCCTCCCCTATATCGGCAGCCACTGCCTGCATCTCCGAGTGGATCTTCCCATTGGACGCGAGCATTTCGCGGTCACCGGGATGATAGGGCTTGCCAGAAAAGTCAGTTACCATTCCGCCGGCTTCCTTCACCAGCAGCATCCCCGCCGCTGTGTCCCAGGATTTCAGGCCAAACTCCCAGAAAGCCTCGAAGCGGCCGGACGCGACCCCGCAAAGATCAAGCGCAGCCGAGCCGTCGCGCCGCACGCCGTGCGTTCGAAGCGTGAAACCAGCGTAAAAAGCTATGTTCGTTTGCTGGCTGCGCTGATCCGGCGGAAATCCAGTGACGAGCAGACTCGTGGCCAGCGTATCGATCTGCGAAACGTGTATGCGTTTGTGGTCCAAATAGGCGCCTTCACCACGCGTGGCGGAAAACATCTCACCGCTCACCGGATTGAACACCACACCCACAATCGGCTCGCCATCTTCGAGCAATCCGATCGAAACGCAAAAGCATGGATATCCGTGCGCGAAATTCGTTGTCCCGTCGAGCGGATCCACGTGCCAGCGATATCTCGCTTTTCCCGTCGGTCCGCCGCTTCCCTCCTCGGCCACAATCTCGTGTTGCGGAAAATGGCGCCGCAATCTTCCGACCACAATTTCCTCCGAGCGCCGGTCGGATTCCGTCACGATATCCACTTCGCCCTTGTAAGTAATTTGCTTCGGGCGATCGAACTCCAACCGTAACAGCGCACCTGCTTCGCGCGCAGCATCAATCGCGACTTCCAGGAATTGGTTCATCATCGAGGCATCGCCGAAGTAAAATATTCCTTGCGGTACCGCACCAGGTCTCCCGATTTTACCGTCACTTCCACATGGCGCGTGCTGCCGGGTTTCGGCGGCGGGTTTGGATAGTATCCAAGCAAATACTGCGTGCGTAGCTCGCGATTGATGCGATCGAACATCGCATCGAGCTGCTGAAGATCGTCGAGAATGAAAAATGCTCCACCCGTGCTATCCGTGATTGTGATGAGCGCATGCTCGCCGGCTGTGTTGCGGCCGTTCTCGTTCTTCACTGGCCGGATGATGATCGAATAAAGCAGCGTGCCCGACCGGATTGCCGCCCGTCGCGCGTCGTCAAACTTCGAGACGCTCGTCGTCTCGCCGCCATCGGTAACCAGAACGATCGCGCGCCGCCTTTCCTGCGGAAGCTTTCGCAGCGCGTTCGACGCGAGCACCACCGCGTCATACATGGCCGTTCCTGCGCCCGGGCTGATTCTCTCCGCGGCAGCCTGCAGCCTCGGAACGTCATCCAAAAATTCCGACAGCTGTATAACCGAATCCGAAAATTCGAAAACTGAGAGCGTATCCGCCGGTCGAACCACCTGTTTGATGAAGTGCGCCGCCGCTTCGGCCTCGAATTTCAGGTCCTTGAACGTGCTCATGCTCGAATCGACCATCAGCGCGAGGTCCAGCGGCCGGTTCGTCTGGGCCTCGAAGCGCTCAATTCTTTGCGGCACGCCCTCTTCTTTTAATTCGAATGCATCCTGCGTGAGATCGGGAATCGGCCGCCCGTTCGCATCAATCACGCTCGCGAGAATGCTGACCAGATTCACATTCACGCGAATCGCAGGCTTCTCCTGTTCCTGTGCAATCAATGGACGAGGCAGCGAACCACACAATCCCGCACACATCACCGCTGCAGCCAGCGGCAAGGCGCTGAACGTTCGAGGCGATATTTTCATCTAAGAGGTAGATTCATCTGCGCGGGAAATGGCTTCCTGTGACGGTATTTCCCCAGCGATTTCGCCCTCAGCCCACACCGCACCGCCGGCGAAATATTCCTTCTTCCAGATGGGCACGGTGCGCTTCAAGGTGTCAATCGCGTAACGGCACGCGTCAAACGCGGCAGCGCGGTGTGCCGAACTCACTGCAATCCAAACGCTGGTTTCGCCAATCTCGAGCCGCCCCAGGCGATGCACGATGATGATCCGGTGAATCTGAAATTTCTGCCGCATCTGCGAGCCGATCTCGCGCATTTTCGCCAGCGCCATCGCTTCGTAGGCTTCATATTCGAGGTAGAGTGTCCGTTTTCCGCGGAAGTTGTTGCGCACGAAGCCATCGAACATCACCGCCGCGCCATCCTCCGGAGCTTTGATGCTTTCAATCATTTCCTGCGGGCGAATCGGCTCGCGTACGAGCTGAAAGATATCTTCGACGGTCGCAACGTGTTGCCCGCCGCTAACGGGCGGCAAAAACGCCACTTCGTCACCCGCAGAAAGCGATTCGCGCCAACCCGCATATTCCTGATTCACCGAAGCGGCAATTGAAGGACGAAATTCCGCAAGCTTCGGAAAGCGCCTGCCGTAGCGCTCGAAAAGATCTTCCACACGAGCGCCGTCAGAAAGATCGGCCTCGTCCTGAGCGAGTCCCACAATATCCTTCAGTTGTCCGAAAAATAGGACGCGAACACGCATGGCCTTCATTCTAACGCGACCTCGCGCAGTAGGCGCAAAATTGGTGCACAGGAAACGACATAACAATCAATTAATAACCTGAATGGGCGCCTGCCGCCGTCTTCGCCATACCGCTCACCTCATCGAGTCGCACAGCCGCCCGGGTTAGGGCCGCGGCCAGCGCAACAGCTTCGCGGTGGAAAGTGGCGGGGTCGTTTTGATCGAGCGCTTCATTCACGCCAGGCATCACTTCCGCCGCGTAACCCGCATAACTGCCCGGCGCAAAAATCGCGTGCTTGTACCAGGGTCGGCCCGCGAGCCCCTCCGGGACGAGAAGCGACTGTTCAACACTTGCGAGCGCGCGATTGAGTTCGCGCTGCGTGGCCGGACTAAGCATTGCCGGTGAAATCGCACGCAGCGCTACGGAGGTGCGACCAGCCGAAGCGGTCAACTCCTCAGCCGCATCGGATACAGCTTTCCAATCGGGCGCTTCCGCTCCCTGCGGCGCTCGCACGCGAGCATTCACGTCGCTCGTCATCCTTGCAATTTCGCTCGCATAGGCCGAATAGTCGAAAGGCAGCACATCGGCTTCGTCGAGCCGCAATGCAACTGTCCCCAGGATTCGCGCGAGCGTCGCATGATACGCAAACGTCGGATCGCCGAATTGTTTCATCCAGTAAAAATCATCGTACAGCGAGTGATAGACGCCATAGTCCCCGCTGAAGCCCATGTCCATTGAAGAAATGCCCGCAAAATCGAAGAACGGACAAAAATCCGAACCCGCACCCAGAGCGCCGACAGGCGTCTCGCCGGGAGTCTCCGCCTTGAGCTCCGGTCGCGCGATACCGTTCGGCGCGCCTTTCTTCTGCGAGGAATGCTCTCGCCACATTTCATAGACGCTGCGTTTGGTCTCGGGATCCGGCAGCTCACGCGCCGCGTCGCGCACAATTTCTTTCAATGATGGCGTCGCGGCTGCTCCGAAATTCGGTCCGGTTACGCCCACGTCGGTATTTATGTACGCGATGGCTTTGGCCTGAAGCTCGGCGCGATTCGCTTCCACCCATTCCGTCGAGCCCAGCAGCCCTGGTTCTTCTCCATCCCACTCGCACATCACGATTGTGCGACGTGGCTTCCAGCCACTGCGCACCAACTCACCAAGCGCTCGCGCTGTTTCAAGCATCACCGCCGTACCGCTGCTCGGATCGGCAGCCCCGTACACCCACGCGTCGTGGTGATTGCCTAGAACAACCCATTGGCCATCATCGGTGCCTCGCAATTTTGCGATCACGTCATAAATCGGGCGCTGTTCGAAATCCATCACCAGCTTCATATGAACTTCCGATTTGCCCGGCCCCACGTGGTACGTGAACGGCAAGCCGCCCTGCCAATTTCTAGGGACGTGCATCCCGCCCAGATGCTCGAGAATCGCCCACGCGTCCTGCGCATTGATAGGCATCGTCGGTATATGCGGCAGGTTAGTCGCGTCGCCGGGCGCGATTCGTTTTGCATTGGGCGTCGCTCCAACTCCCGGCGTCAGCGGGTCCCCGGGATAATCTTCGGTGTAAAGAATCGATCCGCGCTGAATTCCGCTCATCGGCCGCCACGGCCCATTCGGAAACACATCGCCTGCCATATATCCGTCGTCGGCTGGATCGGAGAAGATGATCAAGCCGGCCGCTTTGTGCTCTTCCGCCAATTTTGCTTTGATGCCGCGATAATTGTGGCCGTAACGGGCAATGGCGATCTTTCCCTGCACGCTGACGCCTAGCGAATCGAGTTCCGCATAGTCCTCGGGTGTTCCGTAGTTCACGTAAACCACCGGCGCCGTTACTTCACCGGAAGGCGAATAGGTGTTAAACGCCATCACCGCGCGAGGGTCTTCTGTGTCCTTGTCTACTCCCACCGGCTGCTCGGGCGTAGCCAGTGCTTTTTTCGCCGGCGCAACGAGATCGAGCTTCACTTCGCGAGGCTCGGCCATCCACACGCTGTACGAAACGATTTCGGCGTCGAACCCAAAACTTCGATATTGATCTCGCAGCCATTCCGCCACCTGATGACTCGCCTCCGTGCCGGCCCTATGCGGTTGGCTCGTTAGATGGCGAAGATTGCTCTCCGCATGTGCGGGGTCGGGTATCCCCTGCAGCTTCGATTCGAGTTCGCGCTCAGGCTTCACTCGCTCAGGAAAGAAACCGCGGATGTCTCCGCTAGCAGCTTTGTCAGAAGCAAACGACAGCATCAGCGGTATCGCCAGAAGAACAGCTGCACCATATCTCCGCGCCAAACGATTCATCGTCACCTCATAAGCAGCCGATGAGTTTATCTTAGATGGACGTGCGAGCCACAAAGCGGTTTCGGCTCTTTCGAATCTTAAAATCGGGCGAGCCGCGCTCATTCTATGATCGTGTCGCACGCTTGACGCGCAGCATCTCGCACTTTAGGGTAGATTTGTGATCGAAACGGGAGAGATCACGGCACATGAAAATCCTTATTTCGGGAGGCTCAGGACTGATCGGCACGGCAACTTCCGCGGCGCTGCAAGGGAATGGTCACAGCGTCGTCCGTCTGGTCCGGCCAGGGAAAGGGGCAAAAGCAGGAGACATTCAGTGGGATCCGATGCGAGCAACTGTTGACGTCGCGGGGCTCGAAGGCGTCGATGTCGTGATCCATTTAAGCGGCGCCGGAATTGCCGACGGCCGCTGGACCGAGGCGCGCAAACAGATTCTCCGCAGCAGCCGCATCGACACCACTCGCGTGCTTGTGGACTCGCTTTCACGCCTGAAGCAAAAGCCTCGTGTGCTGATCGTAGCGTCGGCGATCGGGTACTACGGCTCTCGCGGAGATGAAATTCTCACCGAATCGAGCGCCATCGGGACGGATTTTCTCGCTCTGCTATGCCGTGACTGGGAAGCCGAAGCCAGCCGCGCGGCTGCGATGGGCATCCGCACTGTCATGCTGCGCTTCGGAGTCGTACTTTCCGGCAAAGGTGGTGCGCTTCCGAAAATGCTCACCCCTTTCAAGCTCGGCGTTGGCGGTCGCCTCGGCGACGGCCAGCAATGGATGTCGTGGATTGCCATCGAAGACGTGCTCGGAATCATCCGCCACGCGATTGCCAACGAGCAGGTGAGCGGCCCAGTCAATGTTGTTGCCCCAAATCCGGTGCGAAACGGGGAATTCACGCGACTGCTCGCTGCCATGTTGCATCGTCCGGCAATTTTTCCAGCGCCTGCATTTGTGCTTCGGCTCGCGATGGGCGAAATGGCCGACGCCGTTTTGCTCAGCAGCGATCGCGTAAAACCGGAACGAATGCTTGCAGCCGGATATAAATTTCGTTTCGAGATTTTGGAACCTGCACTGCGCGCGGCCGTGCTGTCGTGCATGTAAGGCGAGAGGAAGGTTACAAGTCGAGACGCTGGAGCAGCGCATTGAGATTCGATTCGTCGACGATCAACGCCGGTCCCGTGGCGGAAAGCTCCTCGCCTGCGTCGAATGCCTGAAATAGCCGCATCTTCGCCGCCGCATATTCTTCCGTTCCCGTCAGAGCGCGCCCCGTCGCTTCGCCCCACTTTTTTATCGCCTGCTGCCCTACAAAAATGCGAACCGGAAACAGTTTCTTTCGATCCGCAGACACGTAATAGACGTACTCGTTTCCCTTCGCGCTTCCCTGCTGCACGGGATGCGCATCCTGGAATTGATATTGGTAGACGTAGCCGCTTTCCGCTGAATAGCTCTTGATCCGTCGAACTGTCTCCGGTTTTGCCATGCCGAGATTATTCGGCGGGTTCTGCGCTGCTGTCAACCTCGTCGCCCTTCGGTCCGGGCACATGTCAATTGCGTCTTCGATTCGTAGCTGCGCGTCAGCCGCGTCCCAAAATGAATTGAAAGCAAGCCGATTTGGGACGATTGGGGCGGCGCGCAGAGCTTTTCGGTCATCGCACTTCGACCCGTCTTCGCTCAGCGATCCTTCCCTATTCTCTTGAAGCGATAAGGCTTAGCCCGTCAATCACCCGCCAAGCCGCGTCAAAAATGCCTGCCAGTTCGCAATGCTCCGCGATGGCACATCCCTTGCGTTAGGCCGTCACACAGATGACGCGCTCAATCAAATGCCGGTGGCTGAAAACGACTTTGAGTCGGGCTGCCACCCCATTTGACCGCTCGAATCGTCCGCCGAATCTGCTCTTGCTTGCGATCTTTTGTATCGCTGCCGTCGCGATGCCCAGTTGCGCAGGAATCACGTCGACAGGTCCTTCCGTGGTCACCGTGGTCCTGCAGCCAACACAAGTAAGCGTCCCCTTGAGCCAGTCGCAGCAATTCCAGGCAACCGTCACCGGCACCACAAACAAAAGCGTCACATGGTTTGCGAACGGCGTTGCTGGTGGAAACGCAAGCGTCGGCACAATTTCGCCGAGCGGCTTGTACACCGCTCCAAGCACCATGCCCTCGCCTCCGGCCATCACCGTAACCGCATCGAGCGATGCCGACAGCACTGCCACTGGCTCCGCCCTCGTCACGCTTACAGGCGGTATCGTGATCGGGATCTCGCCAACCTCCGCCACAGTTTCAACCGGCGCCGGACAAGCATTTACAGCAAGTATCACGGGCGCGGGCGCGTCCTCGAATGCGGTCGCCTGGAGTGTAAACGGCACCGCCGGAGGCAACTCGACGGTCGGCACCATCACTTCGAATGGAGCCGCAAGCGCGTTCTATGTCGCTCCCGCAGTTACGCCTTCGCCTTCGACCGTGAGTGTCACCGTCACCAGCGTTGCCGACTCTTCTAAGTCCGCCACCGCGAGCGTCACCATCACATGCGCAGCAACAAACACCATCTCACCATCCGCAGCCACGGTATCTCTCGCGCAGACGCAAACTTTCACCGCTTCATTCTGTCTCGCCGCAGGCGCTTCCATCGCATGGGACGTCAACGGAATTTCCGGCGGCAACTCGACAATTGGAACGATTTCCCCGAGCGGCGCAAATACCGCGGTTTACACGGCGCCGATAGATCTGCCCACACCGAGCGCGGTAGTTATTCATGCCACGGGTGGAACTCTCGTCGCGCCTGCGTCGGTGACGCTCGTCAGCAACATCACCGTCACAGTGTCGCCCTTATCGGCAACCGTTCAGACCAGCCAGCGCGCATCCTTCGCAGCAACTCTGACCAACACTTCTGACACGGCTGTCTCCTGGCTCGTAAACAGCATCCCGAACGGGAATTCAGCGGTCGGACAAATCTGCCAGTCAGGCTCCAATCCTTGCGTCGCGCCAACCGGACCAACTTCGAGCGGCGTAGATTATTTCGCGCCAGCCGCACCGCCCACGGTCGATCCTGTCACCGTCACCGCCGTGAGCCACGCAGACCCTTCGAAAATCGGCCTCGCAATCGTTTCTGTCACGGGCATCTCAACTCCGCTCTCCGCTTCCGTCTCTCCGTTCTATGCTTTCGTTCCGCATTCCACCAGCATTCTCAGCACCCGCCAGTTTTTCGTCGCCGTCACCGGCAGCGGCAACGCCGCCGTCTCCTGGAGCGTTCAATCCGCAATCGCCGGACAAGGCTGCGGTGGCGCAGCCTGCGGCTCCGTAGATGCAAACGGCGTCTTCACCGCGCCCACGGTAGCGCCGTCGCCGAACGCAATCTCAATCATCGCCACCAGCCAAGCCGATGCCAGCAAATCCGCGTCCGCAATAATCGCCATCACCTCCGGCCCAACCATCGAACTGATTCTGCCCTCCAGCGCGATGGCAGGCGCGATAGAAGGTTTCCCCGTTTCGCTGCAAGGAGTGAACTTCGTACCCGGCAGCGCCGGCACGGGCTCCTCAATTCTCCTCAACGGTGTCGCGCGTCCCACCACGTGCTCCACAGCCACCACCTGTGCGATCGCGCTCACTCCCGCCGACCTGCAAACAGCCGCAACATTCACCCTGCAAATCTCCAATCCCGGCGCTCCCGCTCTTCTCTCCAATCCTGTCCCCTTCGTCATTCTGCCGTTCGACGTTTCCGAGGACATCATCACCTTGAATTCCTCGCAACCGACCGCCTCCAACAAGAGCATCACGGTAGTCGAACCAACCACAGCCGCTGTTTCAGTGCCGCTCGACGTGGACTTCGACGGCCCGCTGACGAACGCAACCTGCGAAGTAGAAGGCACGCCGCTCACCGTCACGCGGCCGCTCTCCGGTACGCAAACGGTGAGCCTCTGCATTCATGGCAACGGCCTCGATCCCACCATGACCTACGCATTCACAGGCCCCGGCACAGGTTCCGGTACATCGCCCGGCGACATCCCCGTCACCGCATCAGTTATCGTCGGCCTGTTCCCCAACACCATCGAACTCGATCTGCAGATTTCGAGCACAACTCTTCCCGGCGTCCGCACCCTTTTTATCACGTCGCTGAATAACGACCGCGCCTCAGCCACCGGAATCCTGGAGGTGAAATAATGAAAGCAATCCTAACTCTCGCCCCTCTCGCACTCGTAGCCGCTTCATTTGCGTCAATCCACCCGCCCGCCCGCGCCACAACGCTCAAGCGCATGTCCGTCGCCGATTTATCCCGCGCAGCTTACACAGTCGTCCGCGCGCATTGCATCACAAACTCCACCCGCTGGGACGCCGGCGAAATCTGGACCTTCACCACCTTCGACGTCGAGGAAATCTGGAAAGGCTCCGCCCCCGCGCAGATCACAGTCCGTCTGCTCGGCGGTAATGCCGGAAATTTCACGTCCACAGTTTCCGGCGTCCCGCGATTCTCGCAGGGCGAAGAATTAATTCTGTTTCTCGAGCGCACTCCAGCCCAGGATTTCTCGATCGTCAGCTGGATGCAAGGCACCTTCCGAATCGGCCGCAGCCACACAACCGGCGAAGAAATCGTCACGCAAGACACCGCCGCCTTCCCCGTCTTCGATCCGGCATCGCACAATTTCGAAACCGAAGGCATCCGCAAAATGCCGCTCAACGCATTCCGTTCCCTGGTAATGGCCTCAGCCGACGTCCATGCCCAAGCCGCGCAAGGGAGCCGCCAGTGAAGCGCCCCATCGCGCTGGCCACTCTCTGCCTTTTGATCTCCGCCGCGATCAGCACACCGAACGCTTTCAGCTACACCACAGACTCCACCGTTCCGCTCGCCGGCGGCTGCCCGCAACAAAACCGCTGGAATCCCACGCTCGCCTCGCCACTGAATCGCCGCTGGAGCACCTCCCTCCCGCTCACCAGCACCACGATCCTCACCGTCGCCGCCCAAGGCACCCCCGCGCAACTCAACGAAATCGAGCAATCCATCTCAGCCTCCTTCGAAGCCTGGACCGGCGTCCCCGGCACCACCTTCAACACCGCCGCCCATCCCGGCCTCATCGCCCCACTGGCTCGCGTCACCCCCGCAAATTCCTGCACGAACGACCAGCAAAGCAACGCCGACGGCCTCAACACAATCTGCTTCAACCAATCCAGCGCCGCCTTCACCACCGGCGTCCTCGCCTTCACCCGCGTCATCACCGCAAATGCCCCCGGCGTCTCCATTGGCGCAAGTGGACCCGCCACTTTCCCCGGCCAAATTCTCGATGCCGACATCCTATTCCGCAACGACAACCAAGCCACCTACGCAACTCCCGCCGCGCTAGCCACTCCTCAGGGCCAGGGTGCCTACGATCTCGAATCGCTCCTCGCCCACGAACTCGGCCACTGGTTCGGCCTCGATCATTCCGCCGTCTGGCGCGCTCTGATGTTTCCCTACGCGCCTCCGCCCGGCCAATTCCTCGGCGATCGTCCCACCCCTCAAGCGCCCGATGGCCCTCTCTCCGACGACGATCGCGCCGGCATCCGCTCTCTCTATCCCGATCCCGCCGATTCCGTGAATATCGGCACAATCAGCGGCCAAATTCTCCCCGCCAATCCTTTCGCCCTCGCGAATATCCCAGCCCCAGCAACCGGATCATTCGTCACGGGAATTTTTGGAGCCCACGTAGTAGCCGTCGACGCCGACACCGGATCAGTAATCGCCGCCACACTGGGCGGCTGGAGCTGCAACGCAGCCACACAGCAGTTGCATTTCGACGGCTCCTACGAAATCGAGCGTCTCCCTATAAATCACAATTACAAAATCTACGCCGAGCCTCTCGAAGGATTGGCCACCCCGGCCAATCTCAGCGATCCGCTCTTAAGCCTGTGCGGGCCGCAGTCCGCGCCCACTTGCACCGCGCCCGCCGCAAACACAAATTTCAACCCCCGCACCCGCCCCGCGACGCCCTGATTCACCAGCGAAGCGCAATGCCCCCAAAATAAAAGCGGCTCCCGGGGGGAACGGGAGCCGCTAGGGGTGTTGCGGGGAAAACTGTTTCTACTGCGTCGGCAGCACGACCTGTGAGAATCCGATCGTGTTGATCGCCTGGAACATCGGTGTTCGCGGCGGCAGCAGGCTCGGAGTCAGGAACTCCGTCTGAAAGGTGTACCCGCGGGTCGGCGGCGCGTACACCGTGGTGCAGCACTTGAATGTGCCTACCCCCTGGTGGCTGTAGTAAAGGCTCACAAGCGATCCCTTATAATACAGGGTGCCGCTCCATTGCTCGATGTAGCGCAGGAAGTTGTGCGCACCACCATCGGTACCGAAGTCGGCGGAACACGCTGCGGTACCGCAGTTCACCGTCGGCTGCTTGAACGGAATCGTCTTGCCGCCCACCACCGCCATCCGGTATGTCGTGGTGTTGCCCGCCCGTGAGCCGAGGGTATAGGGGAAGGCAAACGAATTCACGTCATTCCAGTTGTCGGAAAGTAGTGTCACCGCATCTCCGATTACCGCGGCTGCCACGAACGGGGTCGCGAAATTGCCATTGATTCCTGCGTTGTAGTCGCCCTGCACGTAGACGGGGTTCTCTGCCACCACCGTCAGCCCGCACGCTACTCCGTCGCACACCCCGATCGAGAGACTGCTGCCGTTTACCAGCTTCAGCGCCCGACGGAAGAACACCGGCGGATTCTCGCGAAGATCCTGGGCATTGGCCGCTACTGCAAATGGCCAATCGTTTCCTGTTCCTACGCAGGTAGGATTGTTCAGTATCGCGGGTGAAGCTGCTGAGAAAATGCTCGGCGGACCCGGGAGCACCATCGAAATGTTGCCCGGAAGCTTCCACAGATTCGGATTGTTGGTCGATGTCGCGGCGTCGGTCGGGAAGAACTCGCCATAGTTGCGAGGCGTTGCCGGTGGGTTCATGTCCACGCCCATTGTGAAGTCTGATTCAAAATCCTCCGCGCCTTCTAGCGTGTTATTCGGGCAACCGTTCGCGTTGGCCGAGTTCACGAAGTCATCAAATCCAAACGCTGCTGTTTTGGTTGGCGTCGTTCCCACCGAAGGCGGTGGGGTCGGATCTTTACGGTCTCCACGCCGATCGGAAAAATAAACGCTATAGCCCGTAGTATTGTTCGCACTCGTCCCGCTCGCTCCCAGGGTTCCGACGAACCATTTGTCCAAATTCGCCACGTCAAGCTCAACGTAGTGCATCGCTCCCGCCAGCGTTACCGCGTTGCCCGCGAGGGCCTGATCCCGAAGCAGTCCTTCGCGAGTATCGTAGAGGACGTTCGGCCAGATGTCTGTCCCGTGCTGTGTCACTCCGTTGCCCGGCAAGTTTGCGCAAGCTCCCGTCGTCGGGTTGTCGCGGACTCTTGAGAGACGAATCACCGCACTCGGGCTCGGGTCGTTGCAACCTACCGTGGCAACACCTCCGTTAATCGTCGGGCCGGATGCGTTTTGTTGACCGCCCGGCAGGTTAGGACGCTGGGGTGCGGCGGGTGCCGTATTCGGATTGATATTCCGGCCAGTCCAACCCAGCTTCAAAATCTCCTGCGTCACGTCCGTCCATGCGAGAACGGTCTTCTGCTGGTAGTCGATCTTGAGGCAACCCGTCTCAATCGGAAACCACCTCTGAACCCAGTATCCGTCCTTCGCATTTGTGGTGCCCGCGTAAGTTGCGCCGGCTGCCGCTGAGACTGGCATCGGGAAAATGCTGGCTCCGATTCCTGGCAGAATTCCTGCGCTAGGCCCCGGAACCTTTGCGACAACTCCACCGCCCGTAGCAGGGCTCGATGTGTCCCATGCCAAGTCTGCAAGGTTTACTGGAGTACCGGCCGATGCATACGGCATGTTCACGATGTCGCTGTCCACGCATGTCCCTGACGCACCATAATCGGCGAGCAAGATCCGCAAACTGGCCTTGCTGTAATAGCGTTCGTTCAGTTTTCCGGGGTTCGCTGTGAATTCCCCCTGCACCGGCATGCGGATCATGTCAATCGGCGTGCCGCCTAGTGCCGGAGTCGCAATGGTGAGGTTTAAAGCTTTTACGCCTGTGTAGCCGTTCCCCAGATTGCCGTTGTATGTCGAGCTCGCAAGGTTCTTGAACTGAGGCTCCCATATGGAACCGCTTACGCTGCCGAAATAGCTGCTTCCGGTCACGCTGCCCTGCGACGTGGTCAGGTTCGCGTAGCTGTTCGATCCCGGATTCGTGGTGATGTTCACTGTCGTGTTATAGCTGCTCGTCGTCGGATATCCGTTCTCCAGGTTCGTGCGGATCACTTCCCCTACCGCTGTCGTCTTGCCCGAGAGAGTGAGCGTTCCGCCATTTTCCGCGAGCCACAAGTTGCCATTGGTATGTAGCCGGCCCCCGAAGTTGAAGTCTGGGCCGGCGAAGAAGTCGAGGTCCGTATCAGAAAACAATCCGAACTGGAAAACTGGGATCGCCACCGTTTGCACGGTTCGCTGAAGCCTTGCTTCGGAACCAAAAGCCGTCCGCGCGGTGACCTGAATGGTATACGGAGTCAGTAAACCAACCAGGCCCGCGTAGGTGCCGGACAGAATCGTATGCTGCTGAGCGAGTGGATTACCCGCGTTGCTGGGTGCTGTGTCCTTCGTGAAATTGATCACGAACCCGTTGGTGCCGTCCGGCGCCAGGTAGCTCACTCCCGGAATATTATTCGTCGCCGTTTGTGTGTTGTTGACAATCGTAGTGATATCGCCCGCGCTCATTGCGTAGTTGTTGACGAACGCAGATTGCAATTGCGTCGTGAGCGCTTCCATCCCCGCCTCGGCGCCATAGAAAGCGGTCTGCCGGTCGGCATTGTTGCCGCCCAGCTTCTTGTCGGTCAACACCAGCCACGACATGCCCACAATCATGGCCGAAATCAGCAATAGCACCAGAAGCGCGGTCACCATTGCCATGCCTTGTTCGCGACGATTCCTCACGGCGTTTCTCCTTTGCGACGATTACTGGAAATCGGAAAAGAAGGCCAGGCTGCGCACACTGACCTGCGTTTGTAAATTGTTCCGGAAATATGCTTGGTTCTGCGAGAAAGCGCTATCCGAACGCGACCCCAGAGAAAGATTTACTTTCCGTACGGAGTTCGGGGAGTTCGGCGCAATCGCCCCTGTGCTCGGCAGGCCTCCATTGATGTCGTACGAGATCGAGAGATCCTCGATCACTTCGGCAACGGGCTGCGCCGGCTGGAAGTTTATCTCCCGCATCAGCATCGGCCGCTGCGGGTTTGCCGTATTCAGAAAATACGTAATCACCCAGATCCGCGTGCAGGTTGTCGGCGGATAGGGGCCGCCTGGCGACGCGACGCCGTTCTGGATGTTGAGAATCGTGCCGCTCGGCTCTCCCGATGCGTTCAGGCCAAATGCATCGTTGCCCAGGAAGTTCACCACTTGGCCCACCGAAGAAGACACCGTTTGCAAAGTCGTTCCGTTGGCGTTGGTGAACATAATCAAATCGCCGGGGCTGATCTGCGTGTTGTCTGTAGGCAGCGTGATGCAAGCTTTGTCGAAGGTCACCGAGCTGCCGTCTGCCGCAATCTTTCCGCCGCAGCCCGGATTGGCTGGAGGGCCTGCGCTCGGCGCCAGGTACACCGGAAACGAATCGAGCGTATTGTTCACCGCGTCCTGGATCGAAGTGTCGGCGTAAACCACGGTTATGAAATCGGTCGGGTTGCCCAGCAGGGTTGCGCCAGGCACGTTTGGGTTAGGCGTCACTGCCAACGGCCCCAATTGAAACCCATCGGTGAGCCCCGGAAGCGTTATGTAGTTCGGCGGGAAGGTCGCCGGCCCTCCCACGGGTCCCGGTCGGTTCACTTTTGAAGCAATCGCCGGAGTAGGATTTAGAATCGTCACGGCGTTGGGGATTGTGATTCCGCCTTGCGGCAAGCCCTCGCCCGCCTCGATGATGTCTTTCACCATGTAGTTCATCGCCGCGCGCAGATTTTCCTGCGAATTGGCGAGCAGCGTGACGCCCTCATTCGCGTGAGTGGCATCGGACAGCGTTTTCATCAGCGTGCCCACGATAATGAGCATCAGTGATGTGGCCACTAGCAATTCCATCAGACTGAATCCGGCTTCGCGCTTCATTCTTGGTCTCCCTCGCAAATCTCTATGAAAACGCCGAAATATTTGTGGTCAGCGTATAGCTCTTGTTGAACCGGCCGGAAATGTATGTCACCGTTACTGCGATCTGACGCAGATCCGCGTTTCCTGGAATCGCGGTTATCGTGATGGTGCGCGTATAGGTCCCCAGAGGAATCAGGACGTCGTCCGCTGTTCCCAGCTTCCCGTCCGGCCCCGGCGTGAGAAGGCTGTCGATAATGGCGCAGTTGTCGTCGGCAGTTCCCAGAATGCCGTCAGCTCCGGCATCGCAAAGCTTGGTCGGGGTGGCCGTGAAGATTCCTGCGGGACATATCGCTGAGCCGATGTTGCAGATCGAATTCCACGTCTTCTGGCCTGTATTGCGTGCGGTAAAAATAGACTCCACTGCTTCCGCCGCTTTCTGCTGCGCGATGTAGTCGTCTTTTGAAGTGCTCATGTAAGCCATGCTCGCGGCCAGCATCGCGGCCAGCCCTAGAACGCCGACGGCCAGAACGACGATCGCGATCAGTGTCTCGATCAGCGTAAATCCCGCCCTCGAATTTCGTCGCATCTTGTCCCGCATCGCGGCACTCCTTTCCGTTAGTCGAACCATGTGGTTGTCCCCGAAATGTGATACGACCGCACGCGGCCGGTGGCGCCCAGGATCGTAATGGCTCGGGCTGTCGTCGCTTGACCCGGAACGCCCAGGAACACGGTGCCGTTGATCGGTATCCCGGTTCCGACTGCTGTGAAGGTCCCGTCGCTCTGGTACATCATCCCGGCCGGCGGACCTCCTACGACTCCCGCAAAATAGATCGCGCCGCCTTTGCCGAAGCCGTCTGGCGAATCCGGCTCTCCCGGAAATGTCGTGAAAATCACGCTATTGGAAACCGGCATCATCAGAATCACGGTGTTAGCGCAACACAGGCCACCGAGTCGAGTGAGCCGCACATACGATCCGGGGGGATTGGCTGGTGGGTTGACCAGGAACTCCACCTGCACATCGCGCCGATCCGAGATGGCCGTCTCACGCGCCTGCCGCAAGGCGCCTTGCACTTCGTCCTTCGCGGTATTGGCATGAATTTGCATCAACGCCGGTTGTGCTTGGATGATCGCGATTCCTGCGATTACAAGACTGATCGCAATCACCACGCACATTTCGATCATCGAAAAGCCGCGCGCCTGGTCCCCACCTCGGCGCGCTTTCAATCTAGTGTTCTGCTCGCTCACGCTCACACCCTCGGCTCGCCCGTGCATGAAACTCCCGGTGGGCGAGACCTTTAGTCGGCGGTAGAAGTGCATTCCGAAGGCCAGCCTCAGAAGCGCGCAAATGCCTCAAATGCTGCTACTTGCGGACATGGGCAGTTAGTGTCGAGCCTTAGGTCAACTTGGGCGGGGAGAAAATGTTACCGATTTGAACGCCATAGTACAGATTTTGAAAGGTCAGCGACGGCTACTGGCCGCAGGCAGATCGGATTACTTCGAGCAGGATCTCGCCACATTGGAGGACGGAATCCAACTCCACGTACTCCTCTTTTCCGTGCAGTCCTCGTCCGGTGGGGCCGAAAACGATTCCAGGAATGCCGGCCTCGGCGAGAAGCGCTGTGTCCGTCCACGCCGCCATTCCGACAAACTGCTCTGCAGCGGTTGGTCCGAGAATCTTACGAATCGCGTTGCTGACGAGTTGCACGATGGGTGCGTCTCGCGCGATTTCGTATGCTGGACGCGAGCCGAATCCGCGCACGGTGGCGCGAAAATCCGGATCGCGAGCGGAGAGTCCCGCGACAAGAGAGCGCAATTCCACCTCGACTTCGCCCGCGGATTCTTCGGGCAGCATTCGGCGCTCGAGCTGCAAACGGCATTCCGCGGGATAGCTTGAAAGTTCCTGGCCGCCGTGAATCACGGAAGCGTGAAGCGAACCGTGACCGAGTAGCGGATGCGGCGTGAGCGACGCGAGTTTGCGATCGAGCGCATCTAGAATATTCAGCACGCGGCCCATCATGCGGATCGCGTCGCGCCCCTCCGACGGCAGGCTGCCATGCGCGGCGCGTCCTTGCGTCACAATTTCAAACCACGCATAACCCTTGTGCGCGATCGTGAGGCGCAAATCCGTCGGCTCGATCACGATCGCTGCATCCGCTGTGTAGCGCTTGAGCAAAGCTTCCGTGCCGATGCTGTCGCACTCTTCGTCCACTACAGCCGCGATCAGCAGCGGCTTCTGAATCGCGCCAGCGTCGCGAGCCGCCATTGCCGCGGCGCACATCGCTGCCACGCCGCTTTTGATATCAAGCGCGCCGCGGCCGTACAGACGCCCGTCGCGTTCGCGCGGCGTGAACGGATCAGGCATGTCACCCGCGCCGACTGTATCGACGTGAGCGAGAATCGCGAGCGCGGCCGATTTTTTTTCGCTGCGATTCGCTATGGCTGTCGCAGGAGATAGCAGTGCGACGACGTTGGGCCTGCCGGGCGCCGCTTCTTCGAGCTCTGCCGCAATTCCGTGCTCGCGAAGAAATTTGCAGAGAAATTCTGAAGCGGCAGCCTCACCACGCGCGCCGGGAACAAGTGTTGGATTTACAGAGTCGATTGCGACGAGATCGCGCAGCAGCTTGACTGCGAGATCTCGGTCAACAGGCATCGAACGATGGCAGCGCGCGGATTAATCGCGGCTGCGAATTTTTGACAGCAAGCGCAGGATTTCAAAATACAGCCAGATGAGCGTGACCATCAGGCCGAACGCTCCGTACCACTCCATGTATTTCGGCGCGCCGACGCGGACGCCGGTCTCGATGAAATCGAAATCGAGCACGAGATTCAGGGCCGCGATGATCACGACGAAAACGCTGAAGCCGATTCCGATCGCGCCCGAACCGTTGATGGCCGTGAAATGGATGCCGAAGAAGCCGAGAACAATTTCGACAATGTAGAAAAGCGCGATGCCGCCGGTCGCAGCGATGATTCCTAGTCGAAACTTTTCGGTGACGGCAATCAGCCCCGAGCGGTACGCGAGCAGCAAAACGACGAGCGTGCCAAACGTCAGGCTGACGGCTTGAATCGCAATTCCCGGGAAGCGCAATTCCAGCATTGCCGAAATGCTGCCGAGCACGAGGCCTTCAAGCAGCGCGTAAATCGGAGCGGTGATTCCGGCCCATTGCTTTTTGAAAATCGTGACCATCGCGACGATGAGCCCGCCGATGCCGCCAATAAGCGCAAGCGGCATCACGGTTTGCTGCGAGTGCGAATGCAGGAAAAGATTCCAGGTCCAAGCCGACGTCGCGACGGCGCAAATCAGCAGCACGCCTGTCTTGTTGACGGTGCCTTGCAGCGTCATCGTGTCGCCAAGAACGGCGCGTTCGCCTTGAAATGCGCGCTCGTTGAGAGCCGGATTCGAAGTTCTCATCAGATCTGCCACGGATTGTCTCCTTCGCGCGGAATTGGGCTGCTGCGCGAAAATGCTGTTTTTGTCCCTATTAGAAAATCGTTAAGCCGCTTCTTTGCAAGCACTTGACCCTTTTTCTGAAAGTTCGATTGTTCCTATTAGAAATTCGGGGCCGCTCTAATCGGAACAATTGGCCTGCCCGACCTCGCGACGATTTCGGTAAAGAGAGAGCGTATCAGAATGCGGGGGAAATGGAAAACGTGGCGCGGTCAATCGAGCGGATGGCAGAGATGCTACTCAGCTACGCCGTCCAGAATTTTTTGGCAGTCCATGCGCAGGACTCCGTTGTCGTTGAAAATCGCTCCGCGGAATCGCACGACGCTGCCTACGCCGATAGAATTCGTCGTGAGGAGTTGTGTGTTTGCGTCGGCGTAAACAGTGATGGTGCTCGGATTCGCAATATTTTGCGACACCGGCCCGGCCGCAGATTGAACTATGGGGAACAGGTCGTAGGCTGCGAGCGACACTGTGTAGATGCTCAAACCGTTGCTGCTGGAGATGTTAGTCACCGTACCGTTGATCGTTTGTGGTCTGAGAGCGACTGCCGTGACAAGTGGTGTTCCTTGTGGCGTGTTTGCTCCCTGCGACAAGCTCGAGAAATTCTGGCCTAGAACCAAGCTCGAAGCACCGAACTCAGGAACAAACGGAAGATTCTGCAGATTACTGAATTCCCCGGAAACACTAAAAGCGGCGCCGCTGGTGGTCTGAACGGCGCTTTCGCATACAACGACATCCGGGGCAGGAAAGCAATCGTTCGGCAAAATGACGAACTGTCCGGGCTGGCCGTTGGTAAAGGTCCATGGGCCGACGAATTCGGCGAGGGCCGCAGGGTCGTTCACTTGGACGCGTCTTGCGAGCAGTGACCCATCGGCTTGTACAGCGGCATCCAGATCGACAAGCGCACCCACTGTGATCGAAGACAATCCAGACACACCCTGGTAGATGGTGGCGGCATTTGTAGCCAAGCTCAGGGACGACCCGTTTGGCGTGGTCGCAACAAACGAGTTGCCAACGGCACTAAGCGATGCAAACCGTAGGTCGAGTGCCGTAACAAAGCCACTGACCGGCTGCGCGGAAATACTGAGCGGAGTGAGGATGAAGGACGGTGAAATCGTGTAGCTCTGCGTGGGGCCGTTGATACCTTGCGTCGTCGTTAGCGTGTATGACTGTGTGACCTGCAAGTCCAAAGACAAAACGGCGGAGGTACCGCTGATGACAATCGGCAAAGGGAGGCTAACGGTCGTGAGGCCAGTGCCCTGCGAACAAAGGCCTTGCTCAAAATCTGCGGTGAGAAGGCCGCCCGAGGGTGTGAGAGATATGTTTGTGAAATCGCATCTGGCTACCTTCACAGTTGCAGAGGAGTAAGCATCTTGAGGAATCACTGCGCTTACGAGAGGCGCGAAGGCGCCATTCAGATGCATGAATTCGAATCCGCCGAGCACATCATTGGCAGCATCTGGATTGTTCAGCACGGTTACTGATTGTCCCGCTTTGTTGGTTAGAGTAAGGCCTGTGATCTCAATGTGGAAATCCGCCAATTGGTCGTTCGCTGTGCTGGTTAGAAGGACAGTTACGTTTGTCGTTCCGCCGGGATTCTGCTGCATACCGCTTCCTGAACCCCCGCAACCCGCGAGACAGGTCAGTAGGAAAAAGAGTGACATTGCCGGGAATTGCCGAGCAGCGGTGGAGAGGAGGCGGGCCCGGTTCACGTTGATTCGTTCCTCGAGGCGATTTAGGAGTTGGAATTTCGCCAGTGGCAGCTTGGCTCGATCAATGAGGTATTACCATAGCATAAAAAGTTGATTCGTTAACTACTTATTGGTGGTGATGTGAAGAGGTTAGAGCGGATAAGCGAAGAGAAGATAGGGCGGGCCCTTTGTTGCTCAATCGTTGAACCGGTGGGGTGGGCGTCGCGGGCGCGTCTTAGACGCGCCCCTACTGGGGCGTATGTGGGGCCTTGCGCTTCCTTAAGGATTGAGCTCCGCTGAGAATGTTTCTGTGCCTGCGGGGGCGAATTCAAAGCGGAGTAGCCACTCGCTTGGGACTTTTTCGCCGTTGGAGCTGGGTGGAGCGAAGGTCCAATTTTTGGCGGCGTGGATTGCGGCGTCGGCGAAATATTTGCTGGGGCCGGGGGCTTCGAACGCGGCGTTGGTGACTTTGCCTGAGGCGTCTACGTTGACTTTTACGCTGACGCGCACTTTGCCCCGGATGGTTTCGAGGGCTTTTTGCGAGACGTCTGGCATTGCTTTGTGCGCGACCTGGCCGCGCGCCGGTGCTGAGGCGGGCGAGGTGACGGCCGGACGCGGACTTGGCGACGCGACGACGGGAGCGGCGGCGGGAGCGACTGGCTTTTTGGCCGCAAATGGCTCGGGTTCACGCGCGTTTACGCGCGGTGCGCTCACGTGGGCGGCAGGCTTGGGAGCGGGTTCGGACTTCGGGGATGCCGGTTGAGGCGTGGGTTGAGCAGCGGGCCGAATCGCCGGCTGAGACAGCGGTTGCGCGGTTGGCTGAGCCACCGGTTGAGTTGGCGGCTGCGACGCTACTTCTATTTTAGGGGCGTCGGTTTTTACCGTGTCGGGTGCGGCAGCACTGGCGGATAAGGGTTCTGATCCGGTCGCCTTGGCGGAGTGGCGAAAATATCGCGGGATGGCGATGACGGCTGCGAGAGCCAGCACGAACGCGGCTGCTTGTACAATGAAACGCGAGTTCGATTTCTGCGGAAGCGGATTCATCGCGGGCACGCGTTCGGGTTGGGACGAAGCAGCTCGATAAGAATTGGTCTTCAAGGTTGGCGCTGTGTTTATCGCTGCAATGCGGGCGGATTCGGGCTGTTGAATCGGTTGAGGTTCGAGATTTTCCGAGATTTCCCGCAGACTGCAGCGCATGGCCGGATCGCGACGCAAGCAATTGCGCACGATTTCGAGAAACGGTGCTGGCAGAGTGCGCGGCGCGGGCGGATCGGCGTGACCAGTCCATTCCCAGATCGGCAGACGCTGCGTGAGCACCTCGACAATCGTCATGCCGAGCGACCAGACATCACCAGCGGCGGAAGGGCCCGTGGGCGCGAGCTCGGGAGGATCATACGGGCTGGGCTTTTCGCCGGAAGAGCCGCGCTCGTGAGGGGCACAGACGCCGTCAATCGAGAGCTTCAATTGATCGCTAACCGCCTGAATATTGGAGGGCTTCATTCGCGCGTGCGCGAAACCGTGTGAGTGCAGATACTGCAGCGTGTCGACAATCAGGGGCAGCATTTCGCGCACTTCTTCTGGCGAGAGGGCGCGATCAGGCAGGATCAGCGACAAATCCTCCTCGGCGTAATCGGTTACGAGATACACGACGTGCGCGCTGCCGATTTGCGCTTGCCCGATTTCAAGGATGCGGGCGAGATGAGGATGGGAAAGTTTTGCGGCACGGCGCAAACGGGAGAGCTGAGAATCGGTTTCGGCCGGATCGGAACCAATCAATTTGATCGCGACGCGCTCGCGGGTATTGGGCAACTCGGTGAGGAAGACGGCGCTGTGGTCTGAGCCGCCGAGGTAGAGGACGAGGCGGTATCGTCCGTCGACAATCTGGCCTTCCTGTTGTTTCCAGGCGTTGGTCATTTGGCACCTGCAGCTTTCGAGTGGCGCGCAGAGGCGCTACACCCGATTTGAGGGAAACTATTGGGCTTTGGGTAAAGGGTATTCTGAGGCGGTTGGGACGGAAAGGCAAAGAAAACATTTCGGGGTTTGGGCGTGAAGTGCAAGGCCTTCGATGCCGAGTGCGAGGCCTCAGGTCAATTCTGGCCGAGGGTCGGCCAGAATGGGACCTGAGCTACGAGGATGCCGTTGAGTACTATGTGGATTTCGGTGAGCGGTAGAGGATGAAACGGTTGCTTTCGTCTTCGAAGTAGCCGAGCACGCCGGGTATACATGACAAAAAGGTTCCGATTCCCCTCCCCACAATCTCATCCAGAGCGTCCAGAAGCGGTATCAGCTGGCCGTCCATCTCTGGTGATTCGGAGATAGCCCAACAGTTTTCGGGGGCTCCCTTTTCCTTTAGGAGCTCGCAAATCCCCGCAGCATTTTTCTTAAGCTGTGGAATGGAACGGGCAAAGGCGGGGTCCAAATGTTTGAAGTGAGCCAGTTCTCCCGTAAAGCTCGAACGACGCTTGGGGCTGTTCAGGAATTCGAGGTAACGGCTCTGCCGCTCGCGAATTATGAAGCCCTTTACGATCCCCTCTTCGTGGAGCCGTTGAGAGTCGTTGATATTTTTGGTAGCGCTAACGGGAATCGAACCCGTATTTCAGCCTTGAAAGGGCCGCGTGCTAACCGTTGCACCATAGCGCCAGTGGGGTTTTCGTGTGTCAGTGCAACAAAAGTGTAACTAACCGCAATGTGGGGGTGCACCAGCCGGGCCACAACGGGATTTATTGTACTACGGCTTGCCCGCGTCACGCATACGCTCCGCGATGTGCTGGCGGCCTCGTTGAATTGCCGCGCCGAACTGTTGGTGGGCGGTGACTCAGTTTCCGGTTGGGGCGTTACTCAGGCGCTTGCCGATTAGCTGGTAACGACGCCTGATTTCGTCAGCCTTCCCGCGAATCAGCCCAAACGGAAGCGTGTCGTTCCCTTGACTCCGCGTAAAGCCCTGCTATCGTTCCTTGCGAAGAAGGGAGGACTACATTGACGCTTTAACGACTGTTGATGCTTGGTCTGGTCATTTTCGGATTCATTGTAGTTGTCGCTGCGCGTGGCCAACAGGGACAGTGGGCGGCAGCCGACAACGCAACCGCTAAGTTTATGGTGGACGCGGAGCGGCAATGGGCCGAGGCTGCGTGCAACCACAACAGAATTGCGGAAAAGATTCTGGCCGAAGATTTTCAGGGAACGTCTCCGGAAGGGGAACGCTACCCTAAATCGGAAGAAGTAGCAGAATTGGCTGATCTCTCCAAGACGGCTCAGGGCTGCCGATTGCTCGATGCCAAGGTCCGTTTTTTCGGTGACGAGCTCGCGATTGTCTACGGCACCGAGAGTTCGCTCCGAATAGCGAAAGACGGAACCGCCAAAACTCGATGCCTGATTTGGACGGACACTTGGTTGAAGCGGAAGGGCAACTGGCAAATCATCGCGGCGCAGGATACGCAGTTCGGCTGTAAGTAGAGCCGACCACGAAGCCCGCGTTACAGGGTCGCTGGGGAGTCAATGCCCGATTAAACCGTCGATTTGAAGTAGCTGCTTCACTTCTCCGGGTAATGCGTTAATCAGGACTTGTGCGCACTCCAAGAAAGTTCGCGGTAAGTCACCGAGAAGATATAATTCCTGCGTGCGACAACCTATGCGGTATGCAATGGCGCTTCGCGTTTCCAAAGCGGTGCTCGTTTTTGCAATCGCACTTTTCTACACGATCCTGGTCCTAAACAACATCACGGATTACGGCTCCAACTACGAGTTTGTCCGCCACGTCCTGATGATGGACTCAACCTTTCCGGGAAACCACCTCATGTGGCGCGCCGTCAACTCGCCGCTAGTACATGCGGTCTTCTACATCGGCATCATCGCCTGGGAATCAGTCACTATGCTTTTATGCTGGTGGGGTGGTGTTCGGTTGCTGAAATCGTATCGTGCGGACAGGGCGCAATTCGCCGCTGCGCTGAACGTCGCCGTGATTGCGCTGACGACGAGCCTGCTGATGTGGTTGGTGGCATTCCTCGATGTCGGGGGCGAATGGTTTCTGATGTGGCAGTCGCGAATATGGAATGGGCAGGAAGAGGCATTCCGAATGTTTACCATTGTCGGTGTGGTGTTTTTGGTGGTGGTGCAACGGGAGCCAACTCCCGATTAGTCGCGTAACCGGAGACTGACTGTTAAACGCCCTACTTTCGAATGCCCGGAGGTGACGGCAAGTTCGTCCGGGAGCCAAGCCACACAGAAAGCAAGATGAGAATCCAGTTTGCTGGACGACCAACCCGACCTGCGGCTTTGAGCGCTATTTCGGATAACGGAATTAGCGCACAGCGCCGAGCAGGTACAGGACGAGAACAATGACGATGACGGTTCCAACGATGCCGAGCCCACCGCCTGCGCCCCAGCGAGAGTAACCGTAATAGCCGCCGCCACCGGCGAACAGAAGGGCGAGAATTATGATTAGAAGCAGCATGTTTTCTCCTTTTGATTTCAGGTGCGAAGAATCAGCCAAAGTGAAAAGCCTCAGGACATCCCGATCCAAGATCGATCGGGAGGGACCTGAGCTACTGGCTTTGCTTGGTGCCCACCGAACTGTGCGACAGCTAATGGCTACTGCTGATGCGCAAGGCTGCACGCAATTTCAATCGCGAACCGGCTACGACTTTGCGGAGCGTGTCTTTGCGCTGCTTGAGACAGTTGCCTCGCCGGTGGATGAAATATCTTCCGCACCGGTGCCTTCCATGAGATTTTTGGCTCGTTTGATTTCGTCGGACGTGTTGCAGTGAACGGAGAGCAGCACGCCGCCCTTGTTCAAACGGCTTTCATAGCGCTTGGCTTCATATTCGGGGATGCCCAAGCCGATCAACGCTCCGGCGACTCCGCCGACAGCCGCACCGACTCCGATGCCAGCGAGTGTGGCCATGATTGGTCCGGCTGCGATGAGCGGGCCGACGCCGGGAATTGCGAGAGCACCGATACCGGCGAGAAGACCGATTGCACCGCCTACCACCGCGCCGGAACCGCCGCCGGTGGCAGCACCTTCCGGAGCTTTCGTAGATTTTTCGGTGGCGATAGGGCGAGAACCCAGATTATCGGGCAGCAGGGCGGAAATGTCGGAAGATGGGAACCCGCTCTTAACGAGCACATCCGTGGCGCTATTTGCCGCCTCGAGGCTCGGGTAGATTCCGAAGACTGCAGTTTTTTTATTTCTGTCCATTCAGCTCATCCTTTTCGCTTCGAAGAGTTCTTGCGAATCTGGTTTTGGAACTCGATCACGAGAACGTGAGAGCGTGCGCTCGAATCAATAGACCCTATTTTCGGCGATGCGGCCATACGCAAAACCGGGTAGGAGAGGAGGGAGTAAGCGGTATTGGCGCCGGTGAGACGGATAGTCTTTGAGTGTCAGTCAGTTGGGGGAGCCGGATCGTGCTGACATTCCGCGCGGTGCGGAAACTCCTCCGGCAAAATACGCGAATTCACCTATTCGCCGGGCGGATGAGCGCGTGGCATAGAGGTGATACGTCTACTCAATATACGTATTCAAAACGGGAGGATTTATGGGTACGGGAGCACGGCAGGCGCCGGGAGCGTTCTTCACGGTGGTGGTGAAGAAGTCGATTCTGGGAGCGAAGGTAATCAATACTGCCCAGGAGGATTTGGGGAAGATTGAGGATCTGGTGATTGATGCGCGGAACAGCCGAGTGGCGTATGCGATTTTGTCGTTCGGCGGTGTGCTTGGATTGGGCGACAAGCATTTCGCGATTCCATGGGAAGCGCTTACTTTTGATCTGTCGCAAAAGGTGGCGGTGCTAGACATGGATAAGGATCGGCTGAAGAACGCGCCGGGATTTGATAAGGATGATTGGCCGGATTTGGCGAATCAGACTTGGGCGCCGAGGTGTATGACTACTACGGGTTTCGACCGTATTGGCAGACGTGAGAAGCGGCGTCGAGGCGGATCTGGACGGCCGCGGCCTCAGGTCAATTCTGGCCGAGGGCGGCCAGAATGGGACCTGAGTTACCGGGTGTTTGGGTCGCGAGTGCTACATGCCGCTGCGTCGATGGGTAGCGTCGACGACATTACCTGTCTCAATTAATTCACAAACTAGCGCCAGGAATTGCGTTCGCGGAGTGCGGTGATGTGTGCGACGTGGTGACGGCCGTGCCAGGAGTAGAGCGTGAGATTCTGGTCGAGAGATATTTTCTTGTTGTGTTCGGGGTGAAGGAATTCGCGCTGCCAGTCAGCGGGCGCGAGCGAGCGCAGGAGGACGACCCAGCGCTTGTGTAACGCGTCGAGAAGATCGAGAGACGGGGCGATGGGAGCTTTTGCGTCAGCGAGTTCGGCCCAGCGGGCTTCGAGGTAGGGCTTGATCGTGGGGACTTCCTCGGTGAGCGCGAGCTTGAAACGGGTGAAGGCGTTCATGTGGCTGTCGGGAACATGGTGGACCAGTTGGCGGACGGTCCAGCCGCCGGGGCGGTAGGGCGTGTCGAGTTGCTGGTCGCTGAGTCCGGCGACTGCGGCGCGCATTTTTGTGGGGGCTTCTTCGATCTGCGCGATGGAGGCGCGGCGCTGGTCGTCAGTGAAGCTTGCGGGCCGCTCGAATTTTCCGATGGGGTAGCGCAGGTCTGTTTCGGTGGCGAAGGCCATTTGCTCTCCTCAGGTGCGGCAGGCGTATAGACGGTTTTTGGGCGATCTGGTTTCTTTGGATGCGGAAGGGCGAGGCGGGATTCTGCAAAAAAACGTGGGGCGGTCGGCGGCGTTAGCTCTGGCGGTCGGTGTATTCCTCGTGCCAGGCCATTTGGATGCCTTCGAGTTTACCTTCGTTCGAGAGCTTGGGATCGCCGGTGAAATTCGGGAGTTCGCAAACCCATTTGTGGAGATCGGTGAAGCGGACTGTGAGCGGGTCTATGTCCGGATATTTATCGGCTAGTTGAATACCGATTTCTTCTACGTCGTCCCAGTCGAATGTGGGGGGCATGATCAGTGCTCGGCTTCCTTGGCGTAATTTTTATTCCACTCGGGAATTTCTACGACGATGTCTTTTGTGCCGTCGGGGACGCACTGGCAGCCGAGGCGCGATTTCGGCGTGACGCCCGGTGCTTCATCGAGCTGATCGAGTTCTGCGTCCGTGGCTTCGTTGCAGGATTCGAGGCCTTCGTGGACGATCACGTGGCACGTGGAGCAGGCGCAAACGCCGCCGCAGGCGTGGTCGAGACCTTTGTGGAAGCCCTGCGAGATATCGAGGATGCTGCCGGGGAGACCGTCGTGACCGTAGGGAACTTTGTCCGGGTCGACTTCGATCGGCTGGCCGTCCTTGATGAAGGTGATTTTGTACTTCTTCGTCGCGGGCGTGAATTTTGTTTCTTCGATGTATGGGTTCTTGCCGCCCATTTTTGCTCCTTCGTTATCGAAATCAGAAAGCTGGCTGGCCTGCCCGGTAAAAACCACCGGGACGCAGAAACCGCGAAAGGCTGCCGCTACATTGCAAAACCGAATTCAAACAACCCTGCCACCCTGAAGGGTGGCGCTACAAAAATCAAAGGCGAAAGCTAAAATCAAATTCGAAATCCAAATTCAAAAGAGCCGGCGGGACGCCGGCGGTACAACAATGCTAAACATCATCTAGGCGCTTGCCTTCCAGGGCCGTTTGCAACGCACTGTTCATTAAGATCTCGGCTAGATTCGTGGTTGCTTGGTTCAGTTCGTCGATGCGCGCGCGAACCAGCTTGTAATCTGTGCCGGCCACGGCACTGCGAAGAGCGGCGACGGAATTGTCGATTGAGCGGCGCTCGGCGGCACTGATTTCTGATGAGCGCGGATCGCGGAAGGCTTTTTCCGTGGCGGCGAGGATTGCTTCGGCTTCGGTACGCGCTTCGATCAGCTGGCGCTCGGCGAAATCCTGCTCGGCGAATTCGATGGATTCTTCCAGCATGTGCTCGACTTCGGCGTCGGAGAGGCCGTAGCTCGGCTGCACTTCGATGGAATGCTCGCCGCCGGAGCCCAAATCCTTTGCGGCGACTTGCAGGATGCCGTTTGCGTCAATCAGGAATTTTACTTCGATGCGCGCGAGGCCTGCGGGGCCGGGCGGAACTTTGAGCTGGAAACGCGCGAGCGAACGGCAGTCTTTGGCGAGTTCGCGTTCGCCTTGGAGGACGTGCACGTCGATGCCGGTTTGATTCTCGATGCCGGTGGTGAACATTTCCTGGGCGCTGGCGGGAATCGTGGAATTGCGCGGGATGATTTTCGCGACTACGCCGCCCATTGTTTCGATTCCGAGCGAGAGCGGGGTGACGTCGAGGAGCAGCATTGTTTTCACGCCGCTTTCGAGGATGTCCGCTTGCACGGCTGCGCCGAGCGCGACTACTTCGTCGGGATTTAGCTCGTAGTGAGGCGGGCGCTCGATGTAATCGCCTACGGTTTTGCGTACGAGAGGAATGCGCGTGGAGCCGCCGACGAGAACGACTTCGTCGATTTCTTTGGGTGCGAGCTTCGCATCGGCGACGGCCAATTTCACGGGAGCCATTGTGCGCGCGACGATGGGGCGGATCAGTTCCTCGAAATTTGCGCGCGTAAATTCGAGGTCGGTGACTTTTCCGGCGGTTACGAATTGCAGCGAGGCCTTCTCGCTCGAAGAGAGCTCATGTTTGACGCGAATCAGATCTTTTCGCAGGTTCTGAATTTCGTCGCCGTGCGGATCGAGCGTGACGCCGTGAGACGATTGGATCGCCTGCCGTGCGAGATCCATCATGGCGTTGTCGATGTCGTCGCCGCCGAGATGCGTGTCGCCGTTCGTCGAAAGGACCTGGTAGATATCGCCTTCGCTGGTGCTGATGAGTTTCAGGATGGAGATATCGAATGTGCCGCCGCCAAAATCGTAGACGGCCACATGGCCGCGCTTCTGTTTGTGCAGGCCATAGGCTAGTGCCGCGGCGGTTGGTTCGTTGACGAGGCGCAGCACTTCGAGGCCGGCGAGACGGCCGGCGTCTTTGGTGGCCTGGCGTTGGGCATCATTGAAATAGGCCGGGACGGTGATGACTGCGCGATCGATCGTGTCGTCAAAATGTTTTTCGGCCCAGGATTTGAGTTCGCGAAGAATGTAGGCTGAGATTTCTGGCGGCGTGAAGAGTTTATCGCCGAGTCGAACTCGGATCACGTTGCTGCTTTTCTCGTCGATGCGGAATGGGAAGCGCGTGAGTTCGTCTTGAATATCGGCGACGCCGCGGCCCATGAGGCGCTTTACGGAATAGATCGTGCGGTCGGGATTTGTGAGGAGGCGCTCGCGAGCGGGTTCGCCTACTAAAATCCTTCCATCGATATCGACGCTTACCACCGAGGGACACAGCGTTGAGCCGTGCGGGCCGGGGATACACTTCGGCGCGCCCGTTTGCGGATCCAGATATGCAATCAGGCTGTATGTGGTGCCGAGATCTATGCCTACTGTGCGTCCCATTTTCGCTTTCACCAAAAGCTGGCCGGCTGCCCTTCGTCTCTCATGGCAAAAAGGTGGCCGCTACTCTAATTCTTTCTGCACGCTTGCAACTAGGTTACGGATGTAGCTGCGGCGATTTAGGATTTCATTCATGCGGGCGAGAAGCGCGTTTCGTGTTGTTTCGTTCGCACTCTCGTCCAGCGCCGCGTCCCATTCGTGGGCGACGTCGGCGAGCTCCGTGTCGACTTCGCTCAGCTTCTCTTTGAAATTATTCTGGGCCTCGATGAGCCGCGCGCGCAGAGCCTCAACGTCGCTGCCTTCGGCGCGGGCCTCGCGGAGTTCGTCAAGCGATTCGTTCAGCTCGAAGACTTCTTCGAGGAGCTCCGGTGGCGCTTGCTGCTTTGTGGTTCCCTCTTTTCGCAGACTCAGCCGCAGCAGCAGATACTCGATTCGCGCGATTGGATCGCGTAGCGTGCGGTACGCGTCATTCAGCTGCGATGAGCGATCGAGCGAGAGATTGCGTTCTTCTTCACTGGCGCGAACAAAATTGTCCGGGTGCAGCTTCCAGCTCAGTTTATGAAACTGCTCTTCGAGCAATGCCGGATCGATCGTCAATTTCTGCGGCCAGCCGAAAAACCCGAAATAGTCGGTGCCCGGCGGAAGCGGCTGAATCTTGCCGCACAACGCGCAGAAATGCGCTGCCGAGACGGGAGCTTTGCAGCTCCAGCAATTCGCGCCTGTAGTGGGTTGCGTCTGAGTTTTCGTCACACTCATGCTAATTCACTCGCTGCTGGGTGCTGGCCCTCGAATCAGCTGCGATTCGCCAATCAAGAGGCTGAGCGAACCGCCGCCGGGAGGAATTCTTAGGCGGTGAAGGAACTTCCGCAACCGCAACTACGCGTCGCCTGAGGATTCTGGAAGACGAAGCCCTGCTTCATCAGATCCTCGAGGTAATCGAGCGTGGTGTTGTGGAGGTAGAGGTAGCTTTTGGGATCGACAAAAATGCGCGCACCGTTTTCCTCGAACACTTTGTCGCGATTGCGCGCTTCGGTATCGAGCCTCATCGCGTACGTAAGCCCCGAACACCCTCCGCCCTGCACACCCACGCGCAGCCCGCCGGATTCGGCGGGGACGCCATCTTTTTGCAGCAGCTCGCGGATTTTCGCAGCCGCTTTTTCAGTAACGTGAATCATATTTATTCTCGTGACGCCGCGAGACAAGCCAATGTCGCGCTGCGATCCATGCCAGCGCACCAAGCTCTTCGGGTGCCGATTCGATTAATGCGCGCTTGTGGCGGACTCG
This sequence comes from uncultured Acidobacteriota bacterium, assembly GCA_963772535.1. Classification (GTDB taxonomy): domain Bacteria; phylum Acidobacteriota; class Terriglobia; order Acidiferrales; family UBA7541; genus Palsa-295. The sequence continues at coordinate 835,272 of CAVYXN010000015.1, read as the reverse complement.
GCTGGCTTCGCTTCGGCCTCGCCCTGCTTCTTTTTCCAGTCACCGAGCGCAGCCTTGATCGCGTCTTCGGCGAGGACCGAGCAGTGAATTTTCACGGGAGGCAGCGAAAGTTCGCGGACGATGTCCGTGTTCTTGATCGCCAGCGCTTCTTCGACCGTCTTGCCCTTCACCCATTCGGTGGCGAGCGATGAGCTGGCGATGGCCGAGCCGCAGCCGAACGTCTTGAACTTCGCTTCCTCGATGACGCGCGTCTCGGGGTTGACCTTCATCTGAAGCTTCATGACGTCGCCGCATTCGGGCGCGCCAACGAGGCCGGTGCCAACGTTCGGGTCTTTCTTATCGAGAGAGCCGACGTTGCGCGGATTGTTGTAATGCTCGACTACCTTATCTGAATAAGCCATGTGATCTTTGCTCCTTTATAGTCCAAAATTTCGGTTAGTGCGAATCCGATGCTGCCAGCCATTTCATCTTGCTGATATCAACGCCCTCTTTCGCCATCTCGTAGAGCGGCGAAAGTTCGCGCAGGCGGGAAACGGTTTCTACGACGCGGTCCGCCACGTAGTCCACCTCTTCCTGCGTATTGAAACGGCCGAGGCCGAAACGAATCGAAGTGTGTGCCAGGTCTTCGCCAACGCCGAGCGCCTTCAGCACATAGCTGGGCTCGAGAGTGGCGGAAGTACAGGCCGAGCCGCTCGATACGGCTACGTCATTGATGCCCATCAGCAGCGATTCACCTTCGACGTAGGCGAAGCTGATATTGATGTTGTTCGGCAGGCGATGCTCCATCGAGCCATTGATGAAGGTCTCATCGAGGCGCGACATGATTGATTCTTTCAAGCGATCGCGCAGCCTGCTCATCTTTTCCGACTCGGCGGCCATCTCCTGCTGACAAAGTTCACAGGCCTTACCCAAACCAACAATTCCCGGAACGTTGAGCGTGCCTGAACGCATGCCGCGCTCGTGGCCGCCGCCGTCAATGATAGCGGCAAGCTGCACACGCGGATTCTTGCGGCGAACGTAGAGTGCGCCGACGCCCTTGGGCCCGTAAATCTTGTGGCCGGAAATTGACATCAGGTCGATGCCGTCCTTCTGCACGTCGACCGGAATCTTTCCGACGGCCTGCACCGCATCCACGTGAAAGAAAACGCCTTTCTCTTTGGCGATCTTCCCGATTTCAGCGATGGGTTGAACGACGCCGATTTCATTGTTCGCGTACATGATCGAAATCAGGATCGTCTTCGGAGTAATGGCGCGGCGGAGATCGTCGAGATTAATGCGCCCGTCCTTTTCGACCGGTAGATAGGTGACCTCGTAGCCATACTTCTCCAGGCGCTTACAGGTATCGAGCGTGGCTTTGTGCTCGGTGACCTGCGTGATGATGTGATTGCCTTTCTCGCGGTACATCTCGGCGACGCCTTTAATTGCGAGGTTGGTGGATTCGGTGGCGCCGCTGGTGAAAACAATTTCCTTGGGCGTCGCGTTGATCAGCTTGGCGATCTGTCCGCGAGCGTTTTCCACGGCCTCTTCGGCCTTCCAGCCGAATTCATGGTTGCGGCTCGCGGCGTTGCCGAATTTCTCCGTGAAATACGGAACCATGGCCTCGACGACGCGCGGGTCAACCGGCGTAGTCGCATGATTATCAAAGTAAACCGGAAGCTTGATTGCCATTCGCTTTCTCCCTCACCCCTTAAATCTATTTAGCCCTAAACTCTCAGCTCGACGACTTCGTGCAGCGGCGATTCGTCGGTCATATGCGAAATCTTCACCTTCTCGAGCACTTCCAAAATGCTGTCGTTCACGCGGCGCAAAGGCTCGCGGATCGAGCAGGTGGTGGTAAGGTCGCACGTGCCATGAGATGTGACGCACGACGTGATGAATAAAGGACCGTCGATCGCGCGAATCACGTCCAGCGCACTGATATGAGCTGCATCCCGCGCCAGCGCGTATCCCCCACTCGAACCGTGCCGCGCGGCAACCAGGCCACCCTTGGCCAGTTTCTGGAGTACTTTCGCCATCAACGGAGCGGAGAGTTTGTACATTTCAGAGATATCCGCTGCGCTGCAGGAACTTCCGTCGTGCATAGCGCCATTGCGCATCGCGAGATGCTTCAGCGCGATGAGCCCGTAGTCTGCTTTCTTTGACAGCTTCATCATGGATGCATATGCGACTGATTCGGTCGCAGTTGAATTTTAACGCCTGGGCTGTCTCTCTGTCAAGTTCAATGATGCCGACAACTCCATGCCAGACAGCGAGTTAAACTACGACTAGTCTAGTCCTATTGGTCAATGGGCGGCCAGCTAAGTGTTGATGAAAGGCACCGAGCGGGGAATTGGAGCAGCTGAACGGCGCTTGCGCCACGGTTGGCGGCTGTCTCTCACCAGGCCGCTTTTTCTCGGGCAGGCTGGAAATTCTAGGTTAGAATCAGCAACCGATGGCTTCCGAAATCGACCGACCGGTGGTTGCGATTTATCCTGGCACGTTTGACCCTGTGACAAACGGTCACCTGGACCTCATTTCCCGCGCGGCAGCAATTTTCGATCGCCTGATTGTGGGGATTTCGCAAAACCTCGAAAAAGACCCGCTGTTCGCCGTGAAAGAACGTGTGGAGATGCTGGAAGCGGTGACGTTCGAGTGGAAAAACGTCGAGGTGGAAGTGTTTGACGGGTTGTTGATGGACTATGCGCGGGCCAAAAATGCGCGGGTAATTTTGCGGGGGATCCGCGCTGTCTCCGACTACGAGTATGAACTGCAGATGGCGATGATGAATCGCAAGATTGAGCCGCAGATTGAGACTGTGTTCATGCTGCCTGCGGTGGCTTATAGCTTTTTGAGTTCGCGGCTGGTGCGGGAGCTGGCGCGGCTGGGAGCGCCTGTGGTGAAAGATCTGGTGCCGGCGCTAGTGGAAGAGCGATTGCGCGCGAAAGTGGGATGAGAGTAGCGGTACGATTTGCCGAATTGAATTGATGTTAGTGCCGATGTGAGGAGCCGAATGGAATCTGCCACGGGAATGAAAGCGGAGGAAATTATCGAGCTGGCTGACCGAGTGAACCAGATCAGCGTGTCGCAGACGATGATGGTGCTGCAGGAGGCTGAGCGTTACAAGGCGCGTGGGGTGGACGTGGCGGATTTTGGCCCGGGCGAGCCGGACTTCCCGACGCCGGACCATATCAAGCTGGCCGCGATCAAGGCGCTCGAAGAAAATCGCACGAAGTACACTGCGACTCCGGGCATCATGGCATTGCGCCAAGCGGTTTGCGATTGGCACGCGGCTCAGCTCGGGTCGTCGTATCAGGTGACGGAGTGCATCGTCACGTCCGGGGGCAAGCACGCGATTTACAATGCGGCGTGCGCGCTGCTGAATCCGGGCGATGAAGTGGCTATTCCCGCGCCGTATTGGGTGAGCTATCCCGACATCGTGAAGGTAAATGAGGGCACTCCCGTGTTTCTGCAAACCCGGGCGGAAGATGGTTTTCGGCTGCGCGCAGCTGATTTGAAAAAAGCTCTGACGCCGAAGACAAAGATCGTGATCGCCAATTCTCCGAGCAATCCGACCGGAGCGGTGATTCCGCCGGATGAGTTCGCGCGCATTCTCGAGGTGTGTAAGAAACATGGCACGTGGCTGCTGACCGACGAATGCTATTCGCATTTCACGTATGGCGATGCGAAGCCTTTTTCGGTGGCAAGCCTGCCGGGATCGAAGGAGCGGCTGATCGTGGCCGGGTCGCTTTCGAAAACATTTGCGATGACGGGGTGGCGTCTCGGTTATGCGCTGGCGCCGAAACCGGTGGTGGATGCGATGACGAAGCTGCAGAGCCAGTCAACATCGAATCCCAATTCGATTACGCAATATGCGGGGCTCGAAGCTTTGCGCGGGCCGATGAATTCGGTGGTGGAGATGCTTGCAGAATATGCCCGACGGCGGGAACGGATTCTGGCCGGCTTGCGAGCGATTCCGGGTGTGACGTGCACGACGCCGGAAGGGGCGTTCTATGTGTTTCCAAATATTTCCGCGCATCTGAATGCCGATATGCCCGACAGTACTGCGATGGCGCGCGTGCTTTTGGAGCGCGAGCATGTGGCTGTGGTGCCGGGTGATGCGTTTGGCGCGCCCGGGCATTTGAGAATTTCCTACGCAACTTCGATGGAGCGAATCGAAGAAGGACTGCGGCGGCTGGCGCGCTTCTTCGGTCGAGCCGCGTGATCCTCTGTCCGGCGCGACTGGAACCGATTTTTAGTCCGCGGCCGTGGGGTTCGCTTTCACTCGCGCCATTCTTTCCGGAAAAAACAAATGTCACCGAACCGCTGGGCGAAGCCTGGATGACGGGGAGCGAGTGCCGCTTCGCTTCGGGACCGTTTGCGGGGAGGACGCTCGGGAGCGTGTGGCCCGAGATGCCTGTCGAATGGGCTGGGACAAAGGCTGATCGCGGTTCGTTGTTTCCTCTGCTCGTGAAATTTATTTTCTCTGAGGACAAGCTTTCGGTGCAGGTGCATCCCGATGATAAGTACGCTGCTCGTCATGAGAAAGCTGCCGGTGGGCGCGGGAAGACGGAGATGTGGTATGCAGTGCGGGCCCGGGCCGGTGCTGAGGTTCTGGTGGGATTGAAGGCTGGAGTCGATCGCGAGAAATTTGAGCAATCCATCGGCAACGGAACCGCGGAGGAGTGTTTGGAGCGAATCGCTGTACGTGAGGGCGATGCGATTTTTGTTCCTGCGCGGACGGCGCATACGATTGGTGCCGGGCTCGTGCTTTGCGAGATTCAGGAGCACTCGGATTTGACGTATCGAGTTTACGATTACAATCGGCGCGACGCGAAGGGCCGGGCGCGCGAATTGCACATTGAGAAGGCGCTTGAGGTAATTCGTTTCGGGAAACAGAGCGGTGGGAAGATTGAGCCGGTGAGTATTACGCGCGGGCCGGTGAGTGAGACTTTTTTTGTTTCGTGCCGCTATTTCGCGACTGGAAAATGGGAGCTTGCGGAGGCCGTTGCGGCCACTACCTCGCGTGAACATTTCGATCTGATGATCATTCTCGAAGGCGCCGGAAACTTCGCATGGAGCGATTCGCACGTCGAATATTCTCCTGCGCAAGTGTGGATGATTCCGGCGGCGCTTGGCGCTTTCCAAATCGAGCCGTCTGTGCGCACGACGCTTCTGCGAACCTACGTTCCGATCAACGCTAACGAATTCTTACAACACTTGAAGAATTCCGGGATCGAGGAATCGCAGTGGTCGCGGTTGGTGCATAAGTGACGCGGTCGAAACCGCCAGCCTGTGCGGCGCTGCTCGCCGGTGGACGAGGCACGCGTTTCTGGCCGCGCAGCCGAATGCGCACGCCGAAACAACTCTTGAACATTGCCGGGGACGACACAATGTTGCGCGCTACGCTGCGCCGCCTTGAGCGAGTGCTCGGGCTGAAGGATTTCTGGGCCGTAACGAATGTGGAGCAGGCAGCCGCGGTGCGCCGCGAAATGCGTGGAGTGCCAGCTTCGCATATTTTAGCCGAACCGCTTGGCCGTAACACCGCTGCCGCCATTGGTCTTGCGGCGATACATGTTGAACACGAACGTGGCGATGCAGTGATGGCTGTCTTGCCGTCTGACAGCTACATTGCAGATGTTGCGCGCTATCGAAAGCTTGTTCGAACAGCGATCCAGATGGCGCAGGTGTCCGGAAATTTGGTTGTCATGGGAATTCCGCCGACGCGGCCAGAGACCGGCTACGGTTACATCGAACGAGGCGGGGGTTTCGAGCGCTCATCAGGGATCGACGCGTTTGAGGTGCGGCGCTTCACGGAGAAGCCTGTTCTGCAACTGGCGAAGCGATACGTGGCTTCTGGACGCTACTTCTGGAATGCGGGGATGTTTTTCTGGCGTGTCTCGACGTTTCTTAATGCGTTGGAACAATTTCTTCCGGCCACGCACGAAGCTCTTATGAGGCTGAGCCGATTTATCGGCAAGCCGCAATACGCAGCGCAGCTGGGACGTACGTACGCGCGGCTTGAGAACATCTCTGTTGATTACGCGGTGATGGAGCCGGCGACCCGGGTAAAGGGTGCTTTCCACGTCGCGGTGATTCCTGCAGAGGTTGGCTGGAGTGACATCGGATCCTGGGCTTCGGTGTACGAATTGCTCGGGCGAAAGCCAGGAGCGAACGTGTCGAGCGGGCCGTTCCACGTGCTGGACGCGAGCGGCAATTATTTCTGGAGCCCGAAGAAATTCGTAGCCGCGATCGGCGTTCAGGATTTGGTGCTGGTGGAAACGGATGACGCAGTGTTACTTTGCCGGCGCGAGCGCTCGCAGGATGTGGGGAAAATTGTGAAGTGGCTGGAAGAAAATCGGCGCCGAGACCTACTCTAGAGGATGGCCTGCTGATGGGAATGAGCATCCGGCTCGAAAATAGAGACGGCAAAGCAGTTGAGGAGATTCCGGACCTTGAAAGCCTGCTGAGCCGCTTTTTTCCATCCTGGGACGATCTCACCTATCATTTTCTGCGTTACATCGACCCCTGGGGCGAGACCGTCTTCAACCATCTTCAAATGGACGAGCTTATTTTCGAGTTGCGGCGCATCCGGCAAAAGGCAGACACCGAAGAGCAGCGCGCGTTTGTGGATGCGATTGAAGGCATGGCTGGACGCTGCAAAGACGGCGAAGGGCTGTACTTGAAATTTATGGGCGACTAGCCGCAACGATGTTCTCCGAGTTGCTTCTCTCACGTTTGCGCATCGCTTATACTCCTTGCAGATGACTCAGATTGGCTTCGGAACTGACGGTTGGCGCGCTGTGATCGCGGAGGACTTCACCGCCGACAATGTGCGGAAGGTAGCGCACGCGATCGCGTGTTATGTGGTACGCGCCGAGAAACCCGGCAGCGGCATTCTAGTTGGCTACGATACGCGTTTTGGCTCTGAGAGATTCGCACGTGCTGCGGCTGAGGCCGTCGCCGTCACAGGCACACCTGTATGGCTGGCGAGCGAAGCGTGCCCTACGCCCGCGCTTTCCCTGCTCGTACGGCTTCGCAATGCCGCCGGTGGAATTCAGATCACGGCCAGCCACAATCCGTACCAGTGGAATGGCATGAAGTACAAGGCGAGCTATGGCAGCTCCGCCTCGCCCGTCATCGTTGCCCAACTTGAAAACGAGCTTGAGAAGGTATTACGAGACGGCGTGCCCGCGCTGCCGCCGCGCACGGACCTAATTCACTCGCTCGACGTTCGTACGCCCTACCTTGAGACAATTTCGGGATTGGTTGACTGGGATCGGCTGCGGGCGGCGAAGTTCCGGTTCGTTGTCGACCCGATGCACGGGGCGGGCCGCGGGCTGCTGAGCGAGCTTTTCCGGCGAAATGGAATCGAATGCAAAGAGATTCGAGGAAATCGCGATCCGCTTTTCGGCGGCGTCAATCCCGAACCGATCGAGCCTCACGTGGAAGCGCTGCGCAAAGCGACGCGTGAGGGGAAATACGATGCCGGCTTCGCTCTCGATGGGGATGGCGATCGCATTGGCGCCGTGGACGCAGACGGAACGTTCGTGACGCCGCACCAGATTTTTTCGCTACTGCTCTGGCATCTTGCCGGCACGCGCAAGCTTACCGGCGACGTGGCCAAAACATTTTCCACCACGAAAATGATCGACAAGATCGCCGCGAAATTTGGGCGCAAAGTGTGGGAAACGCCCATCGGCTTCAAGTATATTTGCGACCGAATGCTCGACGGCGACGTCCTCCTCGGCGGCGAGGAAAGCGGCGGGATTGGAACGAAGCTGTACCTGCCTGAGCGTGACGCGACGGTGAGCGCGCTGTTGCTGGCGGAAGTGATGGCCTGGCACGGGAAGCGGCTCGGCGAGTTGATTGCGATGCTACACCGCGAATTCGGAGCGCATCATTATGGTCGCGTGGATCTTACTGTGAAGCCGGGACAAAAGGAAAAGGCGCTCCAGCATTTTGCAAATGGAAGCTTCCAACGTCTGCTGGACTGGGCCGTTACGCGGCGAGAGGATCTCGACGGCGTCAAAGTATATCTGGGAGAGATTGGCTGGGTGATGGTGCGCGCCTCGGGGACGGAACCGATGCTGCGAGTCTATGCGGAGACCGATAAGGCCGAGACGACGCGGCGCCTGCTCGATGAAGTGACCTCTCTCGTTTCCCGATTGTGAGCTGATTTACAATTTTCCGGCGGCCCTGAAGCCTTCCTGAGAAATATAGCTTTGGGCTTGCTACACGGTCTCGTTCCGTCTAACCTTCCGCCCCGTAATATCCACAGCGCGACTATCACGCGCAGGCCCGAACCGGCCCGGGCTGACTTCCGATCCAAAAGCGATCAGGAGAAAACTCCATGCTGAAGGAATTCAAAGAATTCGCAATGCGCGGGAACGTACTCGATATGGCTGTCGGTATTATTATCGGCGCCGCGTTCGGAAAAATTATCACCTCACTAGTAGGCGATGTCTTGATGCCGCCTCTCGGCCTGATCCTGGGCAAAGTGGATTTCTCGAATTTGTTCCTCAACATTTCCGGAAAATCGTACGACAGCCTCGCGGCCGCGAAAGCTGCTGGAGCGCCTACGATCAATTACGGCCTATTCCTCAATAACATCATCGATTTTCTGATTGTGGCGTTCGCGATTTTTCTCCTGATACGCATGGTGAATCGTTGGAACGAGCCTGCGCCGGCCGCTGCACCGAAGACGAAGGACTGCTCTTATTGCGCGACGGCAATCCCCATCGCAGCCAAGCGCTGCCCGAATTGCACATCGGAACTGACTGCTTAGAAGCGCTACGATTGCGGCTTGGCCGGAGGAAGCTGCGGCCGGTGAGTTTCGATGTCGTGAAGATGGTCGCGAAGCCTCTGGATTACAGCGTCTTCCTGCCCTTCATCAATCTCGCGCTCGACCTCATCGAGCGCGAAGTGAACGATATCGTGATGATGGATTTCTTCGCCCGGCAATTTGTCGCTCAGCTTCAGCCAGAGCTTGTGCAGTAGATCAATCTCTTTCGGCGTGAGACGAGGCGCGTGAGGGCCAAGATAAAAAATCTGCTCCTGACCCGAAGGCGTAAAAATCTCTAAAGTGACGCGCGGTCTCGGTTCGGGCATTCGTTCCCAAGCCAGGCCGATTGCGCGAGCCTGCTCAGTCACCGGCATTTTTGATGAACTGCCACAGACGATGGTGCTCGATTCGAGATTGGCAGCTGTGCGCAGAATGCCTTCCCACAAATCGTTGGCGGCGGCGACCGCCAAACGAACCGGTTTGCCTTCTTTCTCAGCAACCGCCAAAACTTTAGTGAAGAGCAGCTGTTCGATCGTGCTGAAGAGCTGATCGGGCGCCAAATCGTACTCACCTGAGGCGGCGCGCCGCAGCATGCGCACGTGCAGCACGACAACCTCCGCGTCATGACTTCTCACACGCCGCAAAACCGCCTCAAGGTGATACAGCGCATAGTAGGTGCTAACGGGTACCAGAATGTTTCCGGGTGCCACACCAACGCTTGTCGGCGTCAACTCGGCTTCCGGCGCTAGATTAAACTGATCGAGTTCCACGTGCGATGCGCCAGCCTGTCGCTTGCGGACGCGGTGCTCGGAGATTTCAAACACAGTGAACAGCAAGGCCGAAAAAGTCAGCCCGGCGATCGTCGCGTCTGGCTTGGTGAAAAGGTTGATGATTGCAATTGCGAGTAGAACGAGCGTTATCAGCCCCAGGCCAATAGGAACTTCGACTCCAAAAATCACGGGATTCAACGGAACTCGATATTCGCGATCCTGTGGATGCGTGTAACGGAGCACGAGGACGGCGATCCCCTTCATCGAGAAGCTCCAAATCACACCGAACGCATACAGGTTGCCAAGGAAAGTCACGTCGCCACGGCTTGCAACGATGGTCAGAATCTGAAAGACCACGACAAGGTTGATGATCCGATGCGTAGTCCCGAAGCGCGGGTGCGGATGCCGGAACCAGTCGGTGAGTACTCCATCTTCTGACACGCGGTTCAGGACACCGTTGGAACCAACAATCGCGGTGTTAACCGCGCCGGCCAGAATCAGCGTCCCGACAACCACTACGAACACGTGGAAAGCCAGACGCACCGGAAAACTTCCCACCAGATGCATCGAAAGGCCGCCGATTAGATTCTCGGTGAATGCAGGGCGAACGTTGTCCGGAATGATCATCACGGCAAAAAATGAAACCAAAGAAGTGAAGACCAGGCTATAAATGAAAATAATCAGACCGGCCTTCTTAAGATTTTTAAGCTTTGGGTGCTCGATTTCGCGGTACACCTGCGCAAGCGATTCTTCGCCGCTCATCGCCAGAACCGAGTGCCCGAGGCCGACGAAAATCGCAATCAGCGTAATCATGTGCGCCCATTGATAGCGATCGAGCCAGCCGAGCGAGCCCTTATCGAGCTTCATGTTCCAGGGATGCGGCCACGGGGGAAGGTGCCAATCGGGCCGGGCGTAAAGGGTGTAAAGACACCATCCAATGAGTATCACCACCATCACAGTGGTGAGTTGCATGATGCGAAGGGCTTTCCCGCTCGATTCGGGAACGCCCTTGATATTTTCCCACCAGAAATAGAGGGTGATGGCGATAGCAACGGCCGCAGCCGTTGCATTGACGTTAAGATGTAGCGGGATGTGCGCGTAGGCGAAGAGCTCATTGAGCACACCTACGAGATACTGCCCGGCCGATACGCCGCTGATAGGGCCGGTGAGGACGTAATCAAACATCAGCGCCGAAACGGAAAATTTGGCGAGGGTGCCTCCCAGGGCTTCTTTCACAACGCGATACACACCGCCGCGCACGAACATGCTGCAGCTCTCGACATACACGGCTCGCACCGCATACGAAAACAGCATGATGCCGAGAATGAACCAGGGAGCAGTCTTGCCGATGAACTGTTCGGCCTCGCCGCCCGCGTAATAGGCTGACGAAGCAAGGTCGTTGAGGACGATCGCTGCGGCCCGCCAGAAAGAGATGAACGCCAGCATGGCCGTAGTGGCCACGAGGACTTTGGCTACGGGGCGGGGTCTACCCGGCGTGAATGTGTTACCCGTGGTGTTTGATGCCATACGCTATCAAATGATGAGGGGATGAACTATACGTTGAAACAGGCTCCGAAGGAAAGCGTCGCAATGCGCGCTGTGGCTAACGGTTTCTCAATGATTTCGAGGAACGGCCTCAAGCCTTTGTCCGAGCGGGCGCGGCGTTAGCTTCAGGCTGCGAAGGTTGTGCGTTCCGGAAGTCCCTGCCGCAGGCCTCGCAGGGGCAAATCTCGCGCAGATGCTCGAAGCTGTAAATTCCGGTCGCGTGGCCGTCTGAGAATGCTATTTGCAACGCGTAATTGCCCATGGCCTGCGCGCTCTTCGCGGTCACGCGCGGCTTGAACATCGGCAGCTCAATCAAGGCAGCGGCCGACGTTCCCATGCGAGCCTTTTTGTCGCGCTCATCATTGCACAACGCGCAGGGACACAAATCGCGCAGGTACGGAAACGGGTAGTGGCTCGTGTGCCCGTCCGACCAGACGACATCGACTCCCTCACCGGTGGAGACGCGTACCTTTACGTCGGTTGGTTTTTTACGGACGTCCTGTGGTATCGGCATCCATTCAATTCTAACAGAGACAGGCACTGCGCTAGCGTGAGGGACAGCAGCGGCCCGGCGGGATCGGGTTGCCGTGCGGACAGGTCTGAGGATGGCCGAGGAATGCGCAGATGCGCTGGTCGAGCTCGGGGCTGATGATGTGTTCGAATTTGCAGGCGTGGGAGTCCGCTTCGGAATCGGCGATGGAGAATGTGTCGGTCAGCAGGCGTTCTGCCAGGCGGCGCCGACGGACGATATCGCGCGCGCGGTTTTCGCCGTGCGCCGTGAGCGAGAGTTCGCTTCCACGCAGTTCGAGCAATTTTAAATCTGCGAGTCGCGAGATGATGCGCATCGGGTCAGGACCGCTTGATTGCCGGATTTTCTCGAGCGCCGGCGCGATTCCCTCTTCACCGCAGATCCACACTTGCTCGAGCAGATGATCGAAGCGGACCTCGTCCTCTGCTGAAAATTCCGAAATCTGCACGATGCGGCCGTGCGCGAGGTCGATGCGACGGTCGGCTAGCTGGCCGATTGCTGGATCGTGCGTGACCATCAGGATTGTGTGCCCTTGATCATGCAGTTCGCGGAGCAGCCGGATTACCGTTTCGGCGTTGGCTTCGTCCAGGTTGCCGGTTGGCTCGTCGGCAAGAACCAGTTTCGGATGATTGATCAGAGCGCGAGCTACGGCGACGCGCTGTTGTTCGCCGCCGGAAAGGCGCGAGGGCAGGTGTTTCAGGCGGTCGCCTAGTCCCACGCGCTCGAGCGCGAGGCGCGCTTCGTTTTCATCGGTCGTGCTGTGAAAATATTGCGCGAGCATCACGTTTTCGACCGCCGTGAGGTACGGCACCAAATGGAACTGCTGGAAGACAAATCCGATTTTCTCAGCGCGAAATCGTGTGAGGCCTGCTTCGTCGAGGCGCGCGACATCGGTGCCATCCACAACTGCTCGCCCGGCAGTCGGCGTGTCGAGCCCTCCTAGAATATTGATGAGCGTCGTCTTGCCGGAACCGGACGGGCCCATGAAGGCGATCCATTCGCCTTCGTTCACCTGAAATGAAACTCCATCGAGCGCACGCACGTGTCCGTACTCTTTTCGCAGCGCCTCCACTTGTACGAGCGTCGTCACTATTCGCCTCGGAAGATGACGGCCGGTTTCACGTTGCCAAGCATTCGCAAGGGAGAAGCGCCCAATAGCGCGACGGCAGTGGTGAGCGCAATTGTGAGCGGAATTATTTCCCAGCGCATCGAAATCGTCGCCTCAAACACGCGATGCCCCATCCAGCGCGTTAACGCCATCCCTACGATGCAGCCTATCGCACCGCCCGCCGCGCCGAGCACGCCCACTTCGGCGAGAAATAGTCCCACGATGCGCGAAATGGAACCGCCGAGAGCTTTCATCAGGCCTACGTCTTCGCGACGTTCAATCGTAAGCGCCGCCATCGTGGCAAGCACGCACAGCGACGTAAGCACCAGAATCAACGCAACCATGGAAAAAATCAGCAGCCTGAGGCGCCCGAGGAGCGCTCCTTCCGCCGCCGTCACCTGGCGAATCGGATGCACGTCATAGTCCGGCAGTGCCGCAGTGAGCTTTGCAGCTACGTCCGCCACGTTTTTCGATCCTCCCCCGACGTTCATTTGAACCAGCCCGATCTGGCCATCTAGATTCGATAGCTGTTGCGCAACGGGGAGATTCACGAACACTTGATTGTCTTCCGCACTGCCTGAGTCGACGATGCCCGCGACGGTGAGCTTCGCAGCGCGGCCCATGTAATCCAGTGCGATTTCGCTGCCGGGCGCGAGATGAAGCTCGCGTGCGACGTTCCGCCCGACGAGCGCATGCACCTGGTCGTCGCGCGAATCGACTCGGTTCCCTTCGATTTTCCACGTTGGCGAGAGTCTCTGAACTTCGTCGAGCCACGTGCCGGCGACAACTAGCGGAGTTTTTTCCGCGCGAGCAATCACGTAGAGGTAGGGCGCTGCGAGAATTTGCGCTGTCATCACCGACTTCAACTGCTCGACAACTGCGTTCTCGTCCATCAGCCCCGCCGTGCTCGGCGTACCGGCCACATTCGTCTTTCCCGGCGTGCTTCCCTCGGGCTGGCGTGGTGCGATGACGACATTCGCACCGAGTGAGCCGAATTCCTGAGTGAGCTTGGAGCCAACGTCAAGATCGAGGTTCAGCAGCGCAGAAATTACGGCCGCACCGCTCACGATGGCCATCAGCGCAACAGCCAAACGACCGCGGCTCCCGCGCAACAGTTGTAACAGCAGACGGCCGAACATCATTCGCCTCGCAAAATCGCCGCCGGCTCGAATTGCGCGGCGCGGCGCAATGGAAACAAGCTGCCGAGAATTGCTACGAGTGCGGCAAGCCCCAATACGACGGGAAACAGAATCATTCGCGGCGAGGCCGGCATTCCGAATACGCTTTGTCCCAACGCTCGCGCGAGTACGATCCCGAGCAAATAACCCATTGCGCCGCCTATCATGGCGAGCAGTAACTGTTCGGCCAGAAAAATTCCGCCCACGATAGTGTTCCGCGCACCCAGCGCTTTCATCACTCCTACTTCAGCGCGCCTCTCGAGAACGGTCGTCGCGGACGTCGCCGCCACCGCCATAGCCGCCGCACCAAGCGCCGCTAAAGTCACAATCCATAGCAACGTACTGATGCGCGAGAGAATCCTACCTTCTGTGTCCGCCACGCGGCGGATGGCGCGCACGTCGACGCCAGGAATTGCCTGGCCGATCTGGTAGCTGATCGAGGAAATGTACGGCGAGCAGAACCAGCGGTCGTATTCAGTGGGAGTTAATGATTGCGGATCGCGGACCGAAAGCGCGTCAGCAGGCTTCGTGAGCGCGCTCACAAAAAGTTGCCGGAATTGGCCGGGATGATTCGAAAGTTCTTGCGCAACCGAGAGAGGAACCAGCACCGAATGGTCCTCCGCGCCGCCGGTCGAAACGATTCCGGTCACCAGGAGAGGAGTTTTAACCTGCGAGATTATCGACGAACCAATATCGATTGTCTTCCCCACCTGAATTGCGTCTGGATGCGCAGCCGCAAGATCGGCTCCTACCACGCACTCCTTGGCATGGTCCGCAAACCATTTGCCGGTGATCTTCCACGAAGGATGAGTGGTTTTAAGCCCTGTGCGGAAGTGCGTACCGTCCGGAACCGGCACCTCGTGCTCGTACCAGGTGCCGATCACCGTGGTTTCTATATGCGAATTGGAACTGTCCAGGTCTGCCGGCACATCGAGAAACGGCGTGAATCCGAGAATGTTATGCCGCCAGAAAATCATTTTCAGCTTGCCGAGATCGGCCTCGTGCAGGTATGCCCCCTCGTCTACGGGGCGATAGTCTACGCCGCCAATTTCCACCGGAAGCGTATCCGATTGCGGCCTCACCAGCAGGTTCGCACCCAGGCTGCGGAATTCCCGCGCCAGCCGGTCGCCGGCATCCAGCGCAATTGTAAGAGTGGCTGTCGCAACTGCCATGCCTACGACGAGCGCCGCAGCCGTAAGAATCTTGCGGCGCGGGTTGCGAACGAAGGATTCACCTACGAGGCGGGCAAACATTCTATTTGGCGTGAATTGTCGAGGCCGCGTCCATCAGCGCCGAAAGATCGACCACCACTTCTCCCTCTTCCACTCGCGACTTCACGGCGATTGGATTGCAGCCGCCCGATTGTCCAATCGACGGGATGTAAATCGCTGCGCCGCAGTTGCGGCAGACTACGTTCTGCCCTTCCTGCCGGTATCCAACCGCGCCGCAAATCTGGCAGGCATCGAGAGCCGTTGCGTAATCGCCGTTCGACTTGTGAATCACGAGGAAGCGGATGTCAGCCTGATTCACTTCGGCTGTGTAGTAATGAAGACTTGAGTCCATCAACTGCGAAAGCGGGATACGTACCTCGCCATTTTGCGCCACCAGCGCCGTGGCTTGTACGGGCGCATTTACGCTGCGCGCATATACAAATTCGGCCGTCAGAGCCAGCACAACGAGTAAACACAAGCTCGCAGCTGCAAAACTCCAAGCTCGCCGGCGTCGAAATTCCCATTGCAACTTTCGTCGCTCGGCCGGGTTCGCAGCCTGCTCGGCTATGGGCGCCTTTGATCCAAACCATTCTCGCAGCACGACCAGCGCCGCAGCACCCAGGATCACGATGAAGAAGAAAACTTCATTGCGCACGATCGGGCCAATCGTTGCCATCTCCGTCTTGCTCGACGGCAACCACATTGCCTCGCTCAATTCGTGCAGTCCAGTAAGCGCCAATTGGAAAGCGACAACCATCAGAATTACGCTCGTCGCAGCAAAAAAACGGTGCAGCGGAATCTTCAGCGTGCCCTGGAAGAAGAAAAGACCCACCGCCACCGCAAGTCCAATTCCCAGCAGCGTTCCGATCCAGACTTCCACACCCGCACTCGATAGTTCAACCGCTCGCAGGATCAGGACAAGCTCCGCTCCTTCGCGCACAACCATCAGAAACACGAAAGCTCCGATTCCCCATCCGGCCGCGCGAGTGGATTGCTGGGCGTATGTTTCGAGGCGCGATTCGATACTCTTTCGCAACGTTCGCGCCACGCGGTTCATCCACACGATCATCGTCACCACGAGCGCGGAAGCCACCAGCATCAGCAATCCTTCGAAGCCGTCCTCGCTCACCTTCCAACGATCGAGCAGGATGGCAGCCACAACGCTCGCCGCGGCGGCAAGTGCAACACCGCCCCACACGTATTTGGTAAGCGCCCGCCGGCCGGTCCGGTTCAGATACACCAGGACGATGCCGACAACGAGCGCGGCTTCGACACCCTCGCGAAGGGCCACCAATAAAGCGGAAAGCATGGAGTTTCCAGTTGAAACACAGTTACAACTGCAAAGACAAGTCTAGCTCCTCCGTATCGTTAAAATCAAGGGCTTTCGGCCACTCGGCAGACCCACCGCCATCTCGCTCCTGTAGAATGGAAGCTGGTATGCATAACCAGCGAGGGCTCGCTCGAATTCCGATTGTGGCTGCTTTTTGCCTCTCCCTATTGGTATCCGCCCGCCCCCTGAGCTCGAAGCAGCAGGCTCGCTCGCCTCAAAAACAAAGCTCGTCATCCGCCACCACGCCTGCAAAACCGGCTTTTAAGCCCGACGCCAATAAGGCCTTGGCAGCCTACAAGCGAGGGTTGCGCGCCGAGCACGAGGGCAATTGGCAGGCCGCGTTCGACTCTTATTCCGATGCCGTAAGCTGGGCTCCGAAGGACGCCGGTTACTTTTCGAGTCTGGAGATCGCCAAAGGGCACGTCGTGCAGGAAAAGATGGACCTTGCCGAGCGCGAAGCAATCTCCGGACGGCTCTCCAAGGCGCTTCGGCTTCTGATTTCAGTTCGCGCACTCGACCCCTCCAACCGCGTGCTACAGGCTCGCTACGCCGAACTCAATGCCCTGTTCCGAGGACAAATCAAGTCGGCGGCCAGCGCACAAGAGTTGGCAGGCGAAGTTCATCTCGAATACACGCCCGGAAAAAAGAACTTTGATATCCGAGGAGACACGCAGAGCGCTTACAACGAGATCGCGCGTCAATTCGGGGTCGAAGTAGCGTTCGACGTTGACCTCCGCTCGCGAACGGTTCGTTTTCACATAGACGATCTCGATTTTCCCACCGCGATGCGATTGCTCGGCGAGGAAACGGGAACTTTTTGGCGACCCCTGACCAAGCATCTATTCCTCGTCGCCGAAAATACGGTGCAAAAGCGCAAGGATTACGCGCTTTCGGTGGTGCGCACCGTGATCCTCCCCGCTTCAGAAACTCCCGAGCAAATGACGGAGATCTTCCGCCTGGTGCGTGAAATCGCCGGCATCACACGCGCAGACCTCGATACGCGCACAAGCACGATCACGATGCGGGCTTCTCCGCAGGCAGTCACTGTGGCATCGAGCTTGATCGAGAACCTCGAAAATCCCACGGGAGAACTGATCCTCGAAATTGAAGTGTTGGAAGTGGATCGCAATTACTCCCGGGAGCTGGGAATCACTCCGCCTCAAAGCACCAAAGTATTCACTCTCAGCCGCCAGCAAGTGCAGGAGGCCCTGCAATCGCAGCAAGGTTTGATCGACGTTATAACCCAGCTCTTCGGCACGCCGTCGTCGCTCGCCGGGTTAACGGCCACTCAAATTGCCGCGCTCTTGGGCTCAGGCCAAGTCGGCATTGGATCATTGGTTCCCCCTCTCGTCGCGTTCGGCGGTGGCTCAACTACATTCCTCGCGACGGTGCCGGGCGCCAGCGCAACTTTTTCCGAGATGCTTTCGCTGGTTCGCACGGGACGGCGAATTCTGCTGCGTGCCGAAGACGGGAAGCCTGCCACGTTCTTCGTGGGTGAGCGTTTTCCGGTGGCACTCGCGCAGTATTCGCCCAGCCTCGCGGGAACCGGCACGGGCGTAGCAGGTTTGATATCGGCGAAACTGCCCACCACCGCCCTGCCGACCGGCGCAGTACCCGTTTTTGTGACCACCGGCAGCGTGCGCAACAACGGCATTGAGGACATCATCGTCGCCAACAACACCGACAACACGCTTTCGCTTTTTCTCGGCAACGGCGATGGCACGTTCGTCACCCCAACGACCGGCATCCCGACCGGTGCTGGACCGGTTTGGATCACCAGCGCGAATTTTAATCCAACGGTAAACAACGATTTGAATCTGGACCTTGCCGTCGTCAATCGCACCGCCGACACCGTCTCGATTCTTCTCGGCAACGGAGACGGAACCTTCAAGCCTAAAGTGGACATCTCAACCGGAACGGGAACCGGACCAGTAGCTGCTGTTGCAGCCACTTTGACCAGTAGTGGTTTCGCCGATCTTGTGGTGGTGAATAATGCAAACAACACCCTGGGCGTTTTCCTGGGTAATGGCGATGGCACGTTCAAGGCACCCACTTTCATCGCCACCGGCCACGCACCCTCTTCGATCGCGGCAGCTGATTTCAACAACGACGGCCACATCGACCTGGCCGTAACCAATCAAAACGACAACACAGTTTCAGTCTTTATCGGAAATGGTGACGGAACGTTCAGAAGCCGGACCGACTATGCAGTTGGCACGGCGCCTGTTTGGGTGTCCACCGGCGATTTTAGTGGCGACGGCTTCCCTGGTCTTGCCGTCGCGAATAATACCGACAACACCGTCTCGATTCTCAATGGCGTCGGCGACGGAACATTCCAGGCGCAGAGTGTATTCCCCGCCGGAAATGGCCCTACTTCGCTTGCCGTCGCAGACTTCAACGTAGATGGCCGGCTCGATCTCCTGGTAGCGGACGAGAACGACAATGCGGTTTCGGTTCTGCTCAATCTGGGCAGCGGACTATTCGGACCCAATTTCGAGTTGCCGGTCGGAACCACGCCCGTTGCCGTCGCCACCGCGGATTTTGACGCGAACGGAAGAGCGGACGCCGTCACAGCGGACAAAGGTTCAAACACCGCGACGGTAATTCTGAACAACACAAGCTTCAGTGGAGCGACCAATCCGTTGGCGGCCACTGCATTTCCGGGTGTCGAGTACCTGGATATCGGAACGAAAGTGAAGGCGACGGCCCGCATTCATCCCAACGATGAAGTGACGCTGCACCTGAATCTTGAAATCAGCAGCATCGCAGCGCAGTCGTTTAACGGAATACCCGTGATATCGAATGAATCCGTGGAGCAGACGATTCGGCTTCGCGAAAACGAGACGACGATGGTGATGGGGATCAGACAGCCCGAGGTTTCCACTTCGCTGAATGGCTGGCCCTACGTCTCTTCAGTCCCTGGAATCGGAATGCTGGGCAGCGTGCAGGGCAAGACGGATCAGGATAGCGACATAATCGTGATGATCACGCCGCGTTTGGTTAGTTTTTCACCCCGCAAAGATCGCCTGATCTATGCAGGCCGCGGCACAGGGGAAGGTGAGGGTGGATTTTTCGGCGGTGGAGGACGCGGAATTGACCGGAGCGAAGCTCCAGTCCAATTACCCCAGCCTCCGCAGCAGCTGCCGGCCCAGCCTTTGCCTCAACAACCCCTTGCGCCGCAGCCCAACCCGAATCCTCAAAATGAAACGCCGCCGCAGTCTCCGCCGCGACCCTAGCAGTAACGCAGCTACGAAAATAGCCACGAGGAGTTGGATGCCTAGGACGCTCCTTCGAGCACAACGAGCGGCTGATAGGTGCGCGGCACCACCGGCTCGGCAATTGCAATTAGTTGGCCCTGTTGATTGAACACACGCAGCCGCGCGGGCTTCCATTCACCCGAATTCAAATGCTCCGGCGCGCCCTGGGCGACCTCCGTGCGGCCCGGTTGAATCTGCGCGAGCGACAAATTGAATTTTGCCCCATGCTGCACCCGCTTCTCAACGATCGGCAGCACGGTTGCTCGCGGCAGCTCCGGCAACATGCCTTCGAGCTTGATTACCCGCTCCGCTATGCGACCAGCTTTCGCGTCCTGTTCCAAGTCCGCTAGCGATGTCGCTTGATCCAACGTGAACTCGCCAACGGCCGTGCGCGAAATTTCCGCAAGATGCGCGTTCGCGCCATGCAGCTTGCCTAGATCATTCGCGAGCGCGCGGATGTACGTGCCGGCGCCGCACTCCACCACAAAGCGAGCAACCGAACCTTCCACACCCGTGAGCCGAAATTCGAATACTTCCACTTCCACCGGCTCGAGATTTACCGGCTTATGTTTTCGGGCCAGCTCATGCGCTGGCGTTCCGTGAATTTTCTTGGCGGAAAACGATGGTGGCGTTTGTTGAATGTTTCCGACGAACTGCGCCGCCAAAGCAGCGATCTTTTCCGCATCAAGCGCAGGCGCCGAATCTGGGCCGAGCGGCTCGCCATCCGCGTCATAGGTATCGGTGGCAAACCCGAACCTCACCGCGCAGCTATATCGTTTGCGCCGACCCGCGTAGAATCGTGCAAGGCGCGTTGCCCGTCCGAGCGCCAGCACCAACACGCCGGCGGCTAGCGGATCGAGCGTTCCGAGATGGCCGATCTGCCGAAACCCGACGAGCCGGCGCACGGATTCAACGATGTCGTGCGAAGTTTTTCCGCGAGGCTTATCAACGACGAGGATACCGTCGATGGCAGGAGGCTGTGGCTTCCGGGGCATACGCTTCGGTTATTTCCCCGGACTTTTTGCGTTTCGCAGCAGTTGATCGATGCGATCGCCAATCTCTTCAGACTGGTCGAGAATGAACAACACTTCCGGAGCGCGGCGAAGCTGCAGGCGCTCGACGAGTTCGTGGCGCACATAGCCTTTCGCTGCCTGCAATCCCGCGAGCGTGCTGGCGCGTTCGGTTTCGTCTTCATCCGCCAGGCTCACGTAAACGCGCACGGTCCGCAGATCGGGCGTCACACGCACTTCCGTGATCATCACCGTTCCGGCGAGACGTGGATCCTTCAGTTCACCCGCCAGCATCAGGCTCACTTCGATCCGGATTTCTTCGGCAATCCGCTCCACGCGGTGGCCTCCGGTGCGATTTGCTCCCGTATTCATTCTGCATCCTCAAAATATTCGATATCGCGCGATACCAAGTCGCGTCCCAGAATTCGCTCGGATTCCGAGGCAATCGCTTCGAGTGATTCCTCGAGATATTTGCCGTCGCCCGAAATACTCACCACGCCTACCCGCGAGCGCTGCCATAACTCTTGATGCTCCAGCTCCGCCACGGCCACGTTGAAATGCGCGCGCAACCGGTCTTTCAGGCTGCGCAGCACCTGCCGCTTATCCTTGAGGGATTGCGCGTCGGGAATGTGAATTTCCAGGGTAAGAAGACCGATCGGCATGTCCGTGCCCATCGAGAACCCGTCGAAGAAGGCGATCCGTGACGGAACCCGAGATCGCCAAACGCAAATCGTTCGCTGCAAATCGCCAGTTTACAAATCTTCAGTTTCGGCTTGCTTCCGCGCCGCTCTGCGGCCGCCCGCGATCTCCCACGTTGACGAACTCCGGAGCGACCGTCTTCTCGATCTTGAAGCACTCGAGAATGTCGCCCACTTTCACGTCGCTGAAATTCGAAACGCCCACGCCGCACTCAAAGCCAGCCCGCACTTCATTCGCATCGTCCTTGAAGCGGCGCAACGAACTGATTCTGCCCGTGTAGATCACCACATTGTCGCGCAACACGCGCACTTCCGCGTCGCGCTTCAGAATGCCGTCCTGCACCGAACAGCCGGCGATCATTCCCACGCCCTTTACGCGGAACGTGTTGCGAACTTCCGCGCGGCCCAGATAGGTTTCCTTGATGACGGGCGCGAGCAGACCGGCGACGGCCTTCTTCAATTCATCCAGCAGCTCGTAAATAATCGTGTGCAGCCGGATGTCTACGCCTTCGCGCTGCGCCAGTTCCGCCGCTTTTCTTTCTGGACGCACGTTGAATCCGACAACGATCGCGTTCGAAGCCGAAGCCAGCAGCACGTCCGTCTCGCTGATCGCGCCGACGCTCGCCTGAATCACTTTCAGTTTTACCTGATCGTTCGAAAGCTTCGGCAACATGTCGTTCAATACTTCCACCGACCCTTGTACGTCCGCCTTCAAAACGACCGGCAGATCCTTCACTTCGCCGGCCCTGAGCTGCTCGTGCAATTGATCGAGCGTCAAGCGGCCTGAGGCTGTTTTCGCAAGTGACGCCTCGCGCTGCTTCCCCTGCCGATATTCGACGATGTGGCGGGCTTTCGCTTCGTCCGTCACCTGGAACTGATCGCCTGCTTCCGGCACGCCTTGCAGACCGAGAACTTCTACTGGAGTGGAAGGCGCGGCTTGCTTGATCGGATGGCCCATGTCGTCAAACATCGCGCGCACTTTTCCGTATACCGCTCCAACAACAAAGAAATCGCCGACGTGTAGTGTCCCGTTCTGCACAAGCACTGTCGCCACAGGACCACGCCCCTTATCAACCCGCGATTCGAGCACAGTTCCACTGGCAGGCGCATCCGGATCGGCTTTCAACTCGAGCAAGTCGCCGACCAACAAAATCATCTCAAGGAGCTTCGGCACATTCTGTTTCGTCTTCGCCGAGACTTCCACCATCACCGTGTCGCCGCCCCACTCTTCTGGCATCAACTTGCGGTCGGAGAGCTGGCGCTTCACGCGTTCCGGTTCGGCGCCCGGCTTATCGATCTTGTTGATCGCAACGATGATTTTTGTATTCGCAGCTTGCGCGTGGGCGATCGCCTCTTCCGTCTGCGGCATCACGCCATCGTCCGCGCTAACTACGAGCACGACGATGTCCGTAACTTTTGCTCCACGCGAACGCATGCGCGTGAACGCTTCGTGGCCAGGCGTGTCGATAAATACGATGCGGCGTCCGTCGATGCGCGCTTCGTACGCGCCGATGTGCTGCGTGATTCCGCCCGCTTCGCCGGCGGCCACTTCGGTCTCGCGAATCGCGTCGAGAAGACTGGTTTTTCCGTGGTCCACGTGGCCCATCACGGTCACCACCGGCGCGCGCGGCTGCTGATTCCCCGATCGGACTTCCTTTACTTTTTCTTCCTGCACGATCTGCTCTTCGAAGCTGACTACCTGCACGATTCCGTTGAACGCTTCGGCGAGACTCGTCGCGGTAGGCGCGTCCAGCGCTTGATTGATGCTGGCGAAAACGCCGCGGTCGAGCAGCGTCTTCAGCAATTCCTTCGCGCGGATGTCGAGCTTTTCGGCCAGCTCCCGAACCGTGATTCCTTCGGTGACCGTTACTTCCCGCGGCTCGCGCTGTACTGGCGCCACAGGCTCGGCTTGCGCCGCTCGTCCTGCGCCCGCACCCGCGCGGGTACGCACAGGATGCAGTTTGCGTTCACCTTCTGCGTAACGCTTCTCGATGAGCGGACGGCCGCGCGACGCGGGCGGTTTGCGCGCGTAAAGCGGCTTGCCGGGTTCAGCTTTCGGAATTCCTGCTCCGCCGGTCGCGCCGGGACGTTGGCCCCCGACGGGTCCTTGATTGGGCCTGCCACCTCGTTCGCCGGGGCCGCCGGGACGCTGCGGATATCTTCCTGGAGGTCCGCCTCCGGGGCGCAATGGCATACCAGGGCGCGGGCCGCTCGGACGAGTTTGGCCAGGTGCGGTTGCGGGACGAAAATTCTGAGGCGCGCCGGGACGAGGCTGCCCACTAGATGGTGGTCCACCAGGACGAACTGGAAATCTTTGGCCTTGCGAAGGAGGACTGCCTGCGGGTCGCGACGTTCCCGAACCTGTTCCTGAAGCCGACGCAGGACTTCCAGATGGCGCAGCAGCGGCAGGACGCGGTGCTGCAGGAGCGCCTGGCTGGCCGGGTACGGCAGGCCGAAGCGGAACTCCCGGACGCGGCGCAGATGGCGCAACTCCAGGTCTTGCCGGGGCCGCAGGGGCAGCCGCAGTAGGAGTTACTGCGGGTTTCGCGGCAGCTGGTGCTTGAGCATGAGGATGTGCGGGCGGATGAGCGCTGGTCGCTGAAGCAGACGCGGCCGCTGGGGAGGACGGCGCTCCAGCAGGACGTACCGCCGGGCTTCCCGGAATGGCGCTGGGCGCCGCCGGTTTCGCCGCAGCAGAAGGCGCTATACTGCCCGGGGCCGCTGGAGGCTTTGCTGTTGATGGTGCAGGCGCGACCGCAGGACGCGCGGCAGGCTTTCTCGCCGCAGTCGCCTTTGCTTGCTTCTCCGCTTCGGCAGCAGCTTCCTTCGCCGCTAGTCCTGCAAAATGCTTTCGCGCAAGCTCCGCATGTTCGAGATCGAGCGAGCTCGAATGCGTCTTCTTTTCCGTGACGCCGATTTCCGGCAGGAAATCGATCAGGACTTTCGCTTTGATCTCGAGTTCGCGCGCGAGCTCGTTAATTCGAATCTGATTGGAATCTGCCATCAGCCCCTATTCTTCTCCAAAGCTAATCATTACCCGCCGATTTCTCAGCGCCATCTCCTGAATCCGAATCCGCTTCTCCGCCGGCGGTCGCCTCAGCCGCTTCAACGCTTGCGTCTACGCCCGCTCCCGCGTCCTCTAACGACTCTGCATCGCGAGCTTCTGTACCTTCCGCCGTCTCGGAATTGCCGGCAGTTTCTACCGTTCCGCCGCTCTCGGAGGAACCTTCGGCGCTCACTTCCGCTTCCGCGACGATGCTTTCCCCTTCCACCGACACCTCGGTCTCAGCAGGCGCAGCTTCAGGACCGGCAGCGGCTTGTGCTTCGAGCTCCTCGAAATACAGCGCCACGGATTGATGGATCTTCTCCACCATCTTTTCACCGATTCCAGGAATTTCGACCAGTTGCTCGGGAGTCATATCTGCTAACTTCTCAATCGAAGTGACGCCGTGCGCCTCAAGCTTCTCGATTGTCTTCGGACCCACACCCGCCAGTTGCGTGAGTGGAGTTCCCGGCGCCGTCAGCGCGGCCATTTGCGCTTCGATTTCGCGGCGCTTCTCTTCTTCGCTCTTGATGTCAATGTTCCAGCCGATCAACTTACTTGCGAGGCGAACGTTTTGTCCCTTCTTGCCAATTGCCAATGAGAGTTGCGTGTCCTCGACGATCACTTCGAGCCGCTTCTCTTCGGGATCAACGATCTGCACGCGCGTCACTTTCGCAGGGCTCAGCGCCTTCTGCGCGAACGCCACCGTCTCTTCGCTGTAGGGAATGATGTCGATTTTCTCGCCACGCAGTTCGCGAATGATGGATTGAACTCGCATCCCCTTCATGCCGACGCAAGCGCCCACGGGATCGACGTCCTTGTCGCGGCTTTCCACAGCGATTTTTGTGCGCTCGCCCGCTTCTCGAGCCACCGCACGAATCTGCACTGTGCCGTCATAAATTTCCGGCACTTCCATTTCGAACAATCGCTGCACCAGGGCAGGATCGGCGCGCGAAACAACCACTTGCGGCCCTTTTGCCGCGCGTTCCACAGCGCGAATCGTCACGCGCAACCGGTCGCCCACGTTATATGCCTCGAGCCGCGATTGCTCGCGCTTCGGCAGCCGCGCTTCGGTGCGACCCAAGTCCACAATCGTGTCCGGTCCTTCGGTCCGCTTCACGATGCAGTTCACCAGTTCGCCGACGCGTGTGTGAAATTCGTTGTAAATTGTATCGCGCTCGGCCTCGCGAACCTTTTGCAGGATTACCTGCTTGGCAGTCTGCGCCGCGATCCTTCCCAGCACGTCGGTCGGCTTCGTTTCTGTAACCTCGCCGCCTACCTCCACTTCGGGCTGCTTCTTCCGCGCGTCGCCGATGGAAATCTCGCGCAGCGGGTCGGTGACCTCTTCCACAACCGCGCGAACCGAAAACACATCCACGTGCCCCGTATCAGGGTTGAACTTCGAACGCAGCTCTTCCTCAGTGCGGTAGTATTTCCGCGCCGCTACGACCATCGCGTCTTCAATGGCCGCGACGATCACCTCGGGTTCGATGTGCTTCTCCCGGCTGATCTGCTCGATTGTCTGGTACAGCAGACTCGCCATTCAAGTTCTCCCTAGAGTTCTACCACCAGGTTCGCTTTTCGAATCCCGGCGTACGGAATTTCAATTTCGCGGTCTTTCCATTTCAACTTCACCGTGCCGTCGGCATAACCGGCCAATCGCCCTTCGAGATATTTCTGGTTCTCGACGGGCGTCTCCAGCCAAATCTTCGCCAGTCTGCCGACAAATCGCTCGTAGTCAGCCGGCTTGATCAACTTTCGATCCATGCCCGGCGAGCTCAACTCCAGAATGTAGCTGGGCCCCGGAACCAGATCTTCCACGTCCAGAATTACACTCAACTGCTCGCTCACGCGCTGGCAATCCGCGTGGCTCACTCCCAGATTGTCTGGGTTGGCCGGGCCGGGTAGCCGGTCGAGATAGACGCGCAGCAGCCGCTGCTTGCCTATCTTCCATTCTACGTCGAAAACCTCGAGGCCCTGCGAGCGCGCCACCCGCTCCGCCGCCTCACGTATCTTTTCCAAGTCCATTCTGTTCTAGGCGCGGCAGTTATCCTGTCCTCACCTTCCGCCGATACCTCGACCCCCGCGCCAATTCTGCGCCCAACAAAAAAGTGGGCTTGCGGCCCACTTGGCGAGCGACCTGTCTAGAAGCAATTAAGTATAAGCTCGGTTAGTCGGAAAACGCAAGACGCGTCGATTTGGCTCGGCAAGCGCCCCGCGGGATGGGATAAGATCGAATTCCAGCAGTGAAGCCGCACAGTGGCTGATTGCATCTAACCGAGTCCAGACCCTACATTCCAGCCTGCATATTGAGAGGACCCGATGACCGAGACAGCGCAACAAACTGCTAAGGAAGGCCAGAAGCCGAAGACGTTCGCATCGAAGGCGTTCGCTGCGCAAAATACTTCCGGCTCGATGGCGCCGCACACTTTGCAACGGCGCGAGCCGCGGCCGCAGGATGTGCAGATCGAAATTCTGTATTGTGGCGTGTGCCATTCCGATCTGCATCAGGTGAAAAACGAATGGGTGGATTTTCAGGCGACCGTTTACCCGTGCGTTCCCGGACATGAAATCGTCGGGCGCGTGGTAAGAGTCGGAAGCACAGTAAAGAAATTCAAGGAAGGCGACTTTGCCGCGGTCGGCTGCATGGTGGATTCCGATCGGGTCTGCGAAAACTGCCGCGCGGGCGAAGAACAGTACTGCATACCTGGCGCTACCTTCACTTACAACTCTCCCGATGTGATTTTGGGTGGCGTCACCTACGGCGGTTATTCGCAAAGCATCGTGGTGGACGAAGCGTTTGCGCTGCGCGTCCCGAACTCCGCAAATCTTGCGGGCACTGCGCCGCTGCTTTGCGCCGGCATCACCACGTACTCGCCGATGCGCCACTGGAAAGTGAGCAAGGGGCAAAAAGTGGGAGTGATCGGGCTCGGCGGGCTCGGGCACATGGGCGTGAAATTCGCGAAGGCCTTCGGTGCGCACACGGTGCTTTTCACCACGTCGGCGAACAAGGTGGCCGATGGCAAACGGCTGGGCGCGGACGAAGTGGTGCTCACGACAAACCCCGCCGAGATCGAGAGGCACGCCAAGAGTTTTAATTTCATTCTGGACACGGCGTCGGCCGAGCACAATATTGGCAGCTATCTGCCACTCCTCAAGATGGACGGGACGTTCACGCTCGTCGGCGCTCCACCCAAGCCATTCCCGATTGCGGCGTTTCAACTGATCCCCGGGCGTCACAGCTTGGCGGGCTCGGGCATCGGCGGGATTCGCGAGACCCAAGAGATGTTGGATTTCTGCGCGGACAAAGGAATCACGGCGGAGATCGAGATGATCAAGATTCAGCAGATCAATGACGCGTATCAGCGGTTGGCCAAGGGTGACGTGAAGTACCGCTTCGTGATTGACATGGCGTCACTAAAGTAAGCGGCGCGAATAGGACGGGCTCGCGGCACAAATCTCGGCTTGGTCGAGCCAATCCAAGACGATTCGGTTTTGCGTACTAAGGGTGAGATTCGAGAAGGAGAAATATGAGTCGAACTGCGATGATCTTTTTGGTTCTTTGCGCGGCTGCGCTGGTGCTGTTGGTGACTTCGCGCCGCCAAGCGGCTACGGCGGTGGCTGCTGCCGCTGCGACGGCTTCTGCAATTCCAGACCCCGCTGTTGACGAGAAGCTCGCCGCGAAGCCGGGACAGGAAACGCTTGTCCTTGCGGGTGGCTGCTTCTGGGGCGTACAGACAGTGTTCAAACACGTGAAAGGAGTGATTCGATCCACCGCGGGTTATTCGGGCGGCACGCTGAAAAATCCGGACTACGAAACCGTGAGCAGTGGCTCGACGGGACACGCCGAGTCAGTGGAAATTGTTTACGACCCTTCGGTGATCACTCTCGGACAATTGCTGAAAGTTTTTTTCTCGGTGGTGCATGACCCGACGCAACTGAATCGCCAAGGGCCGGACACCGGGACTCAGTACCGCTCTGCAATTTTCGTCAATAGCCCCGAGCAGGAGCGGATCGTAAAAGCGTATATCGAGCAACTGACCCAGGCGAAGATCTACTCGCGTCCAATCGTGACGCAAATCGTTGCGCTTGACGGATTTTATCCGGCCGAGAGCTACCATCAAGACTATGCCGAACATCATCCGGAGAATCCCTACATCCAGATTTGCGACATGCCGAAGATGAATAATCTGCGGGAGCAGTTCCCCAACCTGTACGTTGCCAACCCCTGAGAAGACGGAAGCAGGGAGCGGGAAAACAAAAAAGGCCTCCCGGATCGGGAGGCCTTTTGAAATCTCCTAGACGGAGCGAAGCGGAACTACTGCTTCGGCTGTCCTGGTGTTGCCGGCGCCGGCTTTGGAGCAGCCGATCTCGGAGGTGCTGACGATTTCGCTGCGCCCGCCTTCACCGGATAATTCTGATCGTAGAGGCGGATGATTTCCTGCGTCACGTCAATCTGGTTCGCCGCGTAAACGACAGGGGTGTTCTGGGCCGAAGTATCGAAAATCACACCGTATCCCTGCTCTTTCGAATACTTATCGAGGACGTCGATCATCTTGCGGCCGATCCGATCGACGATTTCGCGCTGCGCTTCGTTGAAATCATCCTGCGAATCCTGCTGCTTGCGCTGAAACTGGCGGCTCAACTGATCACCCTCGCGCGAAAGGCGCGCCTTCTCGTCGTCGCTCAGCGTGCTCGCGCCCGTGCGCAGCCGCGTCTGAATGTCTTCGACCTGCCGGCGAAGACTGTCGAGTTCCGATTGCCGCGGAGCGAATTTCGATTGCAATTCACCCGCCGCCTGCTTTCCTTCCCCCGTGCTGGTGATTGCCACCTGCACGTTGATTACTCCAACCTTCATTCCAGCCGCCGACGCAGCGCCTGCGCCACCAGACTGAGCCCATGCTGCGGGTCCCGGTAACGACGCCGCCAAGGCCAGAACTGCCAATCGAATCCTCATTCTCACTCCTTATTCGTAAATTACATGAAACACAAACTCGCGATTATAGCCGGGCACGGAGAAAACGGTCAATCGGATTCAACTCGCCCGGCCTTGTCGGATGCGCGGCAAGACTCGATGGTTGGCCTGCTTCCAATGAGCCGGCATCCCCTCAATGCGGTAGAGGAATCAGCAAAACACGGCTGTTGTTTGTGTCCACAACCACAGCCAGATTCAACTTTGCATCAATCGCAACCGAAAACTGCTGGTTCTGCGAAAACTTCGCCGAGCTTGGCAAACCGAAAATTCCGCGCGTTTGAGGAGCCGTGCAGGTAACTGGGGCGCCGACCGCTGGAGGGCACATATAGTCGAGAAACGACATTGTGTTGCTCGCGGAATTTACGGTGGCGAGGGTGCTCGTCTGGAAGTCGTAATCGAGCGACGTTGGATTGATGCCCACTCGCACCGTCGTCGGAATGCATCTCAGCGGATCGACAATCACAATATTATTCTGCAGGCTGTTGGCGGCCACAAAAACCTGATTGACGGGATCGAACACAATGCCACTCGGAAGCTGAACATTGCTTACGCGGCAAGTAACGGTCGATGTTAAAAGATCGATGATGTCGATGCTACCTGCTTGCGAGGCAGCGCCGACAGCGGCATATCGGTCGCCATTCGGGTCCGTCGCCACCGACACCGGACTTTGATTCACCCCTATGTTCGTTCCCGCAGATGAGCCAGTCGGCGCGAGACTGACGAAACTGACCTCGCAACCGCTGGTGACGGTCGAGCAGGACGGATCCGGCCCCGACGCAGCAACGATCGCCGTGGCTAAGTCCTGCTCTATTCCAACTCCAGTCGGACCGGTACATCCGACGCACAGTGGCACTCTCTGCGGTGGATTGATCCCATTCTCATCGACGACCGTCACATCGCTGCTCGCGTTGTTCGCAACCGCAGCCAGGGCAAGCCGGGGTAGAACAGCGACGCCGATCGGGCCTTGCCCGACCGTCAGCGGGCTTTGCGGAAGAGTAGTTCCGGTTGTGAGGTCTACAAGCGAAACCGTTCCGTCACCATTATTGGTGACGATCGCTATGTCGCGATCCGGATCAACCGCGACGCTGGATGGAAGGTTTCCTACAACCACGGGTTGCACAACCGTCAGCTCAGTGGTGTTGGAGACATTGGGACCCGGGTTTTGAACGGTCACGCTGTAACGCCGCGCCGCTTGTAGCAGGTTCGCAGGTACAGTGGCAACGATTTGCCTACCGCCATTTGATACCGTGACGTCTCCGGGCGGCAGGGCGGTGGTGTCGAGAAACACTTGCGAGCTTCCCGGCACAAAACCGAAACCGTTGATCGTCAGCGAGAGATTCGCCGCAGCGGGAGCAAACGCAACGGCAGGACTCAACCCCGTAATTTGCAGATTCCTGAAGGAATTGCCGAGAGATACGACTGAGACGGTACCGCTTGTTTGATTCACCACGAGCGCTTCGTTCAGTGCAGAATCCACGGCGACTGCCTGGGGCATGGTGCCGAGTCCCGAAACTGTCGGCTGCAAGATCACACCAGTTCCAAGATCGACCACTGCCGCCGTCGACGTCTGAGAGTTCACCGCGATTCCAACATTGGTCAGCGGATTCACTGCAGCTGCGGCATAACCCAATTGCCCGACAGTAAAGGAAATCGAGCTCACCGTGTTATCGAGCAGGCTGAACGTCTGGAGTGTGCCACCGCTTGGATTTGTCAAAAGTACCTGGTGGGTTTCCGTGTTGATCCCGACTCCCTGAACGCTTGTTGAAATGGACAGGCTTCCGATCACCTGTGGAGGCCTCCCGCCATCACCCGCAATGGGAGCTCGACCCAGGTCAACGAGATTGATGGTGCCCGCACCGCCCGGGGTGATGACTGCCCAGTTCAATAGAGGGTCAATTCCTATTGCCGGGCTAACGCCGGTACTGTACGGAGTGAGAGTGCCGCCAATCTGCGCAACGAAAACAGGAACTCCCGTGGAAGTATCCAGAACGGTGGCCAGATTGGTTGATTGGTATGCGACAACCGCGCGGTGGGTAAGAGGATTGATCCCGATTGCAATCGATACGGGTCCGGCAACCGGTGGCGGGGGCGCGCCAATCTGAACGGAAACCGGCGTCCCAACGACTGATTGAGTGGTTAGATCTACGGTGGAGACAGTATTGTCACCGCTGTTGACGACAAGGGCGATGTGGTCTGGCAATTGATCATCGATCGCTATCCCCGTCGGCATATTGCCAACGTTGGGAATCGTCTTGACGACGGAGTTGGTCGCCAAATTAATTAAGGAAACGCTTCCGTCAGCGGTGTTGGCAACGGCCGCGAGATTCAATATCGGATCGATCGCGATAGCAGACGGGCTCGCTCCCACCGCGATATTGGCGCTGGGAGCAGTGGGAATCGACGCCGGATTCGGCGTCACTGCCAAGTTCACCGCGGAAATGGACGGCAGATTCGCGGCGATGCCTGGATTTTGAACGACGATGGGGTAGAGGCCTGGTGTCATTGCACCATTCACCGGGGTCGGGATCAGCAGCTGACGGCTATTGACCACGGTTGGCGTAACACTCACGCCGTTGAATGTCGCTGTCGTACCACCCGAAGCAGTTTGTGGCGGGAAGAAGAAACCCCCGGAGAGTGTGACGTTTGCGCTCGAAGCCATTGCCGACACACTATCGGGCGTCGAAGAGATTACCGCGGGCCGCACCGGAGCAACGGTCAACGATGCAGGAGGCGAGGTATCCCCATTACTTCTCCGCACCTGAACATTTACTGCTTTTGACCTCTGAAGCAGGGTCGAAGGAATGGTTACACGCAGGAGCATAGAGGTGATAAACGTCGGAACGATGGGAACTCCATCGACCAGTACTATAGAGGTGGAAAAGAAATCCGTGCCGCTTACGGAGCTGCCATTTATATAAACATCCTGTTGCACCGAGCCTTGAGCAGCGGTGGTGGGATCGATACTGACGATCGTTGGGCTCGGAGAAGCGGCCGTAACGGTGACACTAGCGGAAGCGGATTGCGTTGGGTCGGCGGACGAAGTGGCCGTTACGCTGACCGCGCCCGGCGATAGTACCGGCGCAACGTAGGTTCCGGCAGGGCACGCCGGGGGTGTAGGAACCAAAGGATTCGGGCAGACAAAACCGTGCACCGAATCGCCGCCAGCCACGCCATTCACCGACCAAGTCACGCCGTGATCGTTGGTCGGGCCGCTGACGGTTGCGGTAAACGTAAATCTGTCCTGTGGCGCAATCGTGGCGGTCGTGGGCGTAATTTGCACGGTGATGCCTGAAGTGATCGTGACCGTGGCCGTTGCGAACGACTTCGAATCGACTGTGCTAGTGGCTACGACAAGGATTGGATTCGTAGAAGGCACAGCCGATGGCGCCGAATAAAGGCCTCCGGCTTGCGTGGCCGATGCTTGCGTGATCGTTCCCACGCCAGTGGGACCAGTTCCTGTTTGGCCAGGCAAAGGTGTGCAGTTGGTAGGCTGGTTTCCCGCAGTAGCCGGCGGAAGGCAAATCTGCCAGTTCACAGTCGTTGTGGTCGAACCAGATCCCACTGCGCTGAATTGCTGCGTTCCGCGCTCGACGACGGTTGCTGTCGTGGGAGATATTCTGACGCCCACCATGGCGGAGTTACTACTGCATCCCGCCACGCAAGCAACGATTAATACAACGACGCTCAGTCTTCCCAATCTCATCGCCCTTCCTCCGAGCGTCTGACGTCCGTTGAAATTCCGACTTCCAGAATCATTCGCATCACGAGCTTTCCTCGATCGACATCCGTTTAGAATGTCCGGCTGATCGTGAACCGGAATGTCTGCTTTGGTTCGATCAAGCCGGCAGGGATCCGCTGGACCTGAGTGGCCAGAAACGTGTCCAATTGCGGGGCAATTTGAGTTTCAAATACTCCCGGAGGCAGTGCGGATTTCTGGGCGTCCGAGAGAAAGAATCCGCCTTGCGGTCCGGTAATCGTCTGATTCAGACGCAGATAGTTATACGCGTAATAGAAGCGGAAAGGCGCATTGACAATTGGCAATTGCACGACGAATTCAACTCCGGCCGATGTATGAGGCTTGAAGTTCGTGCCAGGCAGCACCTCGAGGTTCTTGGGAATCACCAGATCCGGGAAATCCGGATTCGGATATTGCTGCTGCAGTGTGCTGAGCGCTCCGGGATTCAAACTCAATTGCGACTTGCGAATGATCCCGTCGAAACCGATGTCGTTGAACAGGCTCATACTTACTGGACCGGCTATTGGAATCCGGTATTCGAAATTTCCTACACCTTGAAAGTCGCCGCCGGGACGCGTTGGGAGGAACGTGACGATGGGAACGTTCAGGGCCACCGGAATGGGGTTGCCACCGGGACCGAGTCGCGTGGGATCGAAATAAGTCACCGTGGTGGTGGATGCGCTCGGGATCGCCACGAACGGCGAAATCGTATAGAAATCGAATCCGCGCACATCGTTTTCTCCACCCAGATAAAAGCGGCTGTAGGGCGGAACGTCGGTTCCGTTGTATCCCGTAATCATGCTGGTCAAGACGCGAACGCCGATCACGTTGCGTTTATGGTGGTGAGGACGAAAATACGTCATCGTGAAAGTATTTGTAAGAGTGTTGGTGTTTCCGCCTAAGGGTCCGCCCTCCCAGCCCAGCCCGTAATAGAAGCTTTTCCCGTGCGTGGGATTCTGTGGATTGTCGACGGTGCTGTAGGAAATCGTCGGCGTAATCTTGCTGGACTGAATTCCGCTTAACGCCGAGGGGCCCGCCAGACTCCGGAACTGCGTGAACTCAAACAGCAATTGCGCGGATTGGCTGAAGGCGGTGATGTTCGTCGTGGAGAAACCGTAGGTGACGCCCACCCTGGTGAACCGATACTTTCGCAAAGGGTAGCTGGCAAAAATAGTGAAGCCATGTGAGTCGGTCGTATAGTTCTGCTGGAGCGCCGGATCGATGGCAACCTGCTGCCCGAGCAGCAGGCCTTCCTGCTTTGCCTGGTTGTAGTTGAACTTGCTGTAGAAGACTGTGAAGCCGGTGGAGATCGGCCGGTCAAACAAATATGGTTCGGTGAAGCCAAACGTGGCGCCCTGCTGCAAATTGCCAAGCTGCCCTGAAATCGTAAGAGTCTCGCCGAGACCGAGAAAATTGTTCGTCTGATAAGAAAGGCTGACGAACGTGCCGGCGATTCCGCTGACACCGCCGGAGAAGCTGATCGATTGTTTCCCCTTCTCCTTTACCTTGAGCTTGATGTCCACCGTACCGTTTTTCTCGTTCTTCTTGAGTTCCGCATTTTCAGGCTTGATCGGATCGAAGTAATTCAGCTGATTCAAGCGTAGCAGGCTCAATTCCCAAAGCCGGTTATTGAACACCTGGCCCTCGTCAATCAAAAGCTCCCGGCGAATCACCTTGTCGCGGGTGGTCGTGTTGCCGGAAAATTCGATTCGGCGAACGTAGAATGGCTTACCCTGGTCGAATTCCATCGTGATGTTGACCAGTTTTTTTGCATCGTTCACTTCGGTGTTGGGCGTAGCCACAAAGTTGATGTAACCATATCCACCGTACAGTTTCTTGTAATCGTCGAGGGCCTTGCGAACTTTGTCGGTGGAAAAAATATCCCCCTCTTTGAGGGGAAAAACTTTGGCGAGGGCTTCCGGCTTGAAAACGAGCCCCTGTTCCGGATCGCTGGTGCGGAACCTAACTATTCCCATTCTGTACTGCTCACCTTCTTCGATCGGGATCGTAATATTTGTCGACTTCCCATGTTTCGAACCGACCACAGGCCATGGACCCGGTATTCCGCCGCGATCTTCATCAACGATTTTTAGGATGGGATCCTTTACGAGCACCTTAAAGTAGCCATTATTCTGATAGAGACCTCGTACGCCTATTTCGAGATCTTCGTCAAGTTTCTGCCGGTCGTATGTCTTGCTGAGCACGGGAATCTCTGTAAAGCCCAAAGGAATCGAGTAGGGACGATCGTGTTTCATTGCCCGGATCAGCTTGCGATCTGAGAATGCCTTATTGCCAGTGAACTTAATCTCGCCCACCTTCACCTTCGGGCCTTCGTCGATGTTGAATACAAGCTTTACCGCGTTTGTGGCTGCAATCCGTTCGTAGGTCGGCTTCACTGTTGCAAATTGCCGTCCGTGCTCGGCGAGCAATTGCTTCAGCACCACCTCCGCGCGCTTAATCTTCGTGGGGTCAAACTGGCTCTCCACGGAAAGACCGACCTTTTGTTCCTTAAATCGGTCGAGGATGTCGGACTCGGTGACGGACTTATTTCCTTTATATTCGATCCGGCGGATGATGGGCCTCTCCGTCACATAGTAAACGAGTATTTTCCCGTTCGGATTCCGAGGGTCGTCCTCAACTTCGAGACGAATGTCCTCGAAAAACTGCGTGTTCCAGAGCGCCTGGAAATCGCGGTGAACCGCTTCTTCGGTGTAAGGGTCACCAGGACGGGAAAAAATACGCGCGAGAAGCGTGTCGCGTTGAATGCGGCGATTCCCCTGAAATTCAATGTTATCGATTGTGTATTGTGGAACTGGAGGCGGCTGAGATCGCTGAGCCCAAACGGGATGCGCGATCAAAAACCAAAAGAGATACACAACGACGGGAAATTGGAATCGGCGCAGAAAAATTTTCCTGCCTGCGGCCATGGTTCTGGTCAAGGCCGCACTTCCCCGCCCAAGATATTTGGCTCCCCCGCCGGACCGCTCCGTCCAGCTTGCGCGTGTAGGATTCCTAGTGGGCCACCGGGGTTGCTTCCACAACAGGTCGGAACAAGAGACCGTCCGCTGAGAGATAAATCTCAAGCGTTGCCGGCCGCTGTAGTCCGCCCTGAATGAGAGCTTCCGACAGTGGGTCTTCGACGTATTTCTGCAACGCGCGCCGGAGCGGCCGCGCGCCATAATTTCGATCGCTGCAAGTTTTCTCGAGAATCCACTGGCGTGCTTCCGGTGTCAGAGCAATCTGCACCTGGCGATGCACCAGCGTCTCGTTGATCTGGCCGACGAGCAAATCGATAATACGCAGCAGGTCGTCGTCCGTGAGCGAATTGAACAGAATCACTTCGTCCAATCGATTCAAGAACTCAGGATTGAAGACTCGCTTTACCTCGCCCATCACCATATCGTCTTGGCTTTTTGCTGCAGCCAAATCATCCGGGGATTGGAATCCCAATCCCGCTTGTTTTTGCAGCTGCCGCGCTCCGATGTTCGAGGTCATAATAATGATTGTGTTGCGGAAGTCCACTGTATTTCCGAGCCCGTCCGTTAATTGCCCGTCTTCGAAGACTTGCAACAAGATGTTGTAGACGTCCGGATGCGCCTTTTCGATTTCGTCGAGGAGCATCACCGAATACGGAGTGCGGCGCACGCGTTCGGTCAACTGGCCGCCCTCTTCATATCCCACGTATCCCGGAGGCGCGCCGATCAACTTCGACACCGAGTGCTTCTCCATGTATTCCGACATGTCGAAGCGAATGAGGGACTTTTCGCTGCCGAATAGAAATTCGGCAAGCCTGCGAGCCACTTCCGTCTTGCCGACGCCCGTGGGGCCCAGGAACAAGAAGCACCCAACCGGACGACCGGGAGCCTTGAGACCAGCGCGGCTGCGTCGAATCGCCCGCGCAAGCGCGGTGATGGACTTATCCTGGCTGATAACCCGGCGGTGCAGCTCTTCTTCGATTCGCAACAGCTTCTGTTGCTCGTCTTCTTTGATGGCGGAGACTTGGATGCCCGTCCAGCGCGCAACTACGTCTTCGATATCTTCGCGCGTGACGATCCCGGTGGAAGAATCGTCAATCTTCAGCTTTTCGCGCAGCATCCGCAGATGCTCTTTCTCTTTTCGTTCCTCTTCCGAATAGAAACGCGCCTTTTCAAATTCATGATTCGCGATCGCCGTTTCCATCCGGTGCGTGATGAACTTCACGCGCTTTTGCACTTCGGAAACTTCGTCCGGAAGCATGGCTTGGCGCAGCTTCACACGCGAGCCTGCTTCGTCGAGGAGGTCGATCGCCTTATCGGGCAGGAAACGGTCCGGAATGTAACGATTCGAAAGATAAACAGCGTAGCGAATCGCGTCTTCGGTATAGCTGACGGCGTGGAATTTTTCGTAGCGATCGCGCACACCCTGAAGCACGCGAATGGCTTCGTCCTCCCCGGGCGCCGGAACTTTCACGGATTGGAAGCGGCGCTCGAGCGAGCGGTCCTTTTCCACGGACTTGCGATATTCCGCGGGGGTGGTGGCGCCGATGCACTGAATTTCGCCGCGGCTCAGGGCCGGTTTCAAAATATTGGCGGCATCGAGCGAACCTTCCGCGGAACCTGCGCCGACGAGGGTGTGCAATTCGTCGATGAACACAATCGCGTTCTGGCTCTCCATCAATTCCTTCATGATGGTCTTCAGCCGTTCTTCGAACTGCCCGCGATACTTGGTGCCTGCGACGATCAGAGAAAGGTCGAGCGAAAGAATTCTCTTGTCCGCGAGAAACGGCGGCACGTCGCCATCGGCAATCCGCTGCGCCAGGCCTTCCACGATCGCCGTCTTTCCCACGCCCGGCTCGCCGATGAGAACGGGATTGTTCTTCGTCCGTCGGCACAAGATCTGGATGGCCCGCTCGAGTTCGCGGTCTCGTCCGACGAGAGGATCGAGTTGCCCTTCCATCGCCGCCTGCGTAAGGTCACGGCTGAACTCTGCAAGCAAGGACGCTTCTTTTGGCCGGTTCACTGGCACCTTCTCTCCCGTGCTGCGCGCCAATTCCTCGCGCACGGTTGAAAGCCTTAGTCCACGCTCCAGCAAAATTTCGGCTCCGAAGGATTTTTCTTCCCGCAGAACGCCGAGGAGCAGATGTTCGGTGCCGACGTGCTTGTGGCCGAGGCGCTCGGCCTCTTCCGCCGCGAAGGTCAGGATGCGTTTGCACTCCTGGCTGAGAGGCACTTCCACGGAGGTGGAAATACGTTCGCGGACGGTGATCCGCGATTCGATTTCCTTGCGAATCGATTCGATCGAGCCGTGCGTGCGCAGGAACCGGTTCGCCAGCGCTTTATCCTCGCGCAACAGGCCGAGCAACAGGTGTTCCGTCTCGATGAACGGACTGCCGTATTGGCTCGCCTCGTAGCGAGCAAAGAATATTACGCGTCGAGCCTTCTCTGTATAGCGTTCAAACACGGTTCACCCAAGGTCTCCTGAAATCTGCGCCCCAACGGTCGCCGAATATTCCGTCGAAGCACTCGCCATTCCAGCAGCTACGTTTGCGGTCGGCACAAGCTTGCCGTGATCCAAAACCAGAATGCGCCCCGTGCGACGCGCTAACGATAGATTGTGCGTTGCGAGAATGGAAGTCAAATGGTGAGAGCGATGAAGTCGCATCAGAAGCTCAAAGACACTCTCTGCGTTCCCTTCATCCAGATCGCCTGTAGGTTCGTCGGCCAGCAACAGAGCCGGCCGGTTCGCCAGCGCTCGCGCAATCGCAACTCGCTGCTGTTCCCCGCCCGACAATTCCCCCGCGCTCTGCCCAGCTCGATCGGCCAACCCAACCTCACTCAGCCACTCGCGCGCCGCTCGGAGCGCTTCGGTCATTGCTTCCCCCCGAACCAGCATCGGCATCGCCACATTTTCAGCAGCCGTGAAATCCGGCAAGAGATGGTGCCGCTGCCAGATAAAGCCCACTGCGCTGTTTCGATACTCGGCGAGTTCGGTTTCATTCAAAGATTTCAATGATTTCGCGCCGAAGTATACTGCACCGTTTGTTGGAGTGTCCAGCGCGGCCAAGATGTGTAACAAAGTGCTCTTGCCAGCGCCAGAAGGTCCAATAACTGCAATCATCTCACCGCGTTCAATCGAAAAACTGAGTCCATCAAGAGGCGTGATTTCCTGCGTGCCGGATCGGAAGGTTTTCCGCAAGCCTTCAACCCGCACAAGCTCTCCTGAGCCTGTGACGGCCTGAAGATGAGTCTCGTCAATCACCGCGACGCCCAAGGTGGCTTGCCCCCTCATCGCATCGTCTATTTCACGTTAGATGCCGAACTGCACCAACCGTATGTCCTTCATTTCGTTGCAACTACTCTTTCCCGAAGTGGAACTGATTCTAAAGACTTTCACATTTGCGCCGTACTGTTACCCCTATGCGTCCCCGAGGATCGCGCTTTCGAGAGAACGTCCTACGCTAAATCTTCGCCCTTACGGCCATTCTAACACGTTAGCGTCGCAGATTCATGCCGTTCCGGCATTCGCACTAACAGTTCGTCGACTCTTCCCCGAGAATGGCAAGAACCGGGGCCCTTTACTCAAACCTTAAAATCTCTACGGGCAGAATCTTAGATGCCGAGCGCGCCGGTAGCGTCGTCGCCGCAATGCTAATTGCCAGCGCGGCAGCGGCGATCCACAAGGCGTCAAATCCGTTGGCATGAAAAGGGACATAAGGAATCGCATAGATTTCCGGATTGAGAGGAATTAACTCCCACCGGTCCGCCGCCCACGCCAGCAGATATCCGAGAACGAGGCCGGCAAAAGTTCCCACAAGGCTGACGACTAAGCCTTGCAAAACGAATAGTTTCCGCACCTGTTGCCGACGGGCGCCCATCGCCATCAGTACGGCTATATCTTTCGAGCGATCGGTCACCGTCATTGTAAGCACCACCAGAATGTTCAACCCGGCTACGAAGGTGATCAATCCGATAAACAATGCAGTAACGAGCTTTTCAAGACTGAGAGCGCGGAACAGGGCGCGATTCTCGTCCATCCAAGTGCTCACCGTGAATCCGCTGCCGGCGCGATTCGAAATCTCCGCAGCGACTCGGCCTGCATCGTCCAGGTTATTCACGCGCACCTCGAGCAAACTCACCACATCGCCTATGCCTGCCATTGCCTGTCCGGAGCCAAGCGTCACGAAAGTCCAATTCGCGTCATAGTCGTAAAAGCCCGAATCGAAAATTCCGGTTACGTGAAAACGCCTCGATCGAGGCAGCATCCCAAAAGGCGTCAGGCTCCCCTGCGGACTCGTCAGAGTAAGATAATCGCCTGCGGATATTTTCAAATCTTCTGCGAGCAGACGCCCAACCACGATTGCCGGGATTCCGTCTGCATCCGCGTGAAAATCGGCCGAACCCGCCACAATGCGGTGCAACGCTTCGCTTGCGTTACGCTCGAGCTTGGGGTCCACTCCCTTAAGCACCACCCCTCGCGCGTGATTGCCAGAAGAAAGCAGCACGGTGTCGTAGATCGCCGGCTCGATGGAGCGAACTCCGGGAGTGCCAGCAAGCCGCGCCATCAATTCACGATAATTTCGAATGCCCTCAGGCCCGACAGGCTTCAGGTTTACGTGCGCTGTGACGGTGAGGAGGCGGTCGCGAATCGCTTGGCGAAAACCTGTGTTCATCGCGAGCGCGACCACAAGCGTCGTAACGCCGGCCGCCACCCCGATGACCGCCAGCAGGGTGACGAGCCGCAGCACCGCGGGACGGTTTGGCGACCGCAGGTACCGCAGCGCAACAAACGATTCAAACTTCATTTTTGTTTTGTTTCGGAATGCGCGCCCGCCGCCACATCAGGCCGTCCGCCCGAGGCAGATTGCGGTTCCGGCGCCACATCCGGCTCCGCCGATTCGATGCGCAGAAGCGGGAACAACACCACCTCGCGAATCGTGCGCGAATTCGTCAGCAGCATCACCAGCCGATCGATCCCGACGCCCTCGCCAGCCGTAGGAGGCATCCCATGGCTGAGCGCGCGAAT
Source organism: uncultured Acidobacteriota bacterium (assembly GCA_963772535.1). Classification (GTDB taxonomy): domain Bacteria; phylum Acidobacteriota; class Terriglobia; order Acidiferrales; family UBA7541; genus Palsa-295. The sequence goes on along the minus strand of CAVYXN010000015.1, from coordinate 794,120 downwards.
ATAATCGGCGTCCACTTCCTTCGGCGCTTCCTGCCCGCCTTTTGCCACTTGCGCTGCGAACCGGCTCTCTTGGTCGAACGGATCGTTCAACTCAGAGAATCCGTTGGCCAGTTCCATTCCGGCTATGAAAAGCTCAAAGCGTTCCGCGATGGATGGATCGTCAGCGCGCCGCTTCGAAAGCGGCGAAATCGCCGTAGGAAAATCGTATATGAATGTCGGTTGGACTAAATGCACCTCGGCAACCGCTTCAAAGATCTCGCCAATCAGCTCGCCATCAGAGAGCTTCTCGATATTCGCGATCATGTCCGCGCTGTGCGTTCGCGCGTACGCGTTGTATCGCCCAGCGACCGCCTTCGGTCCACCCTCCCTGCCCAGCTCCGCGACTAAGCCGCCTTCTTCCGCCGGAGCGATCCAGTATTTCGCGATCGCTTCGCGCATCGTGAGCCGCTCGAATTTGCTGAAATCAATTTCGATATCGCCGTAAGGAATCTTCGTTGTGCCGGTAACTTTCTCCGCGATTCCTCGAAAGAGTTCCTCCGTAAGATCCATCAACTCGGAAAAATCGCTGTACGCCTGATAAAACTCGAGCATCGTGAATTCGGGCATGTGAATCGCGTCGATGCCCTCATTGCGGAAATTGCGATTGATCTCGTAAACGCGATCGAGCCCGCCCACCACAAGCCGCTTCAGATAAAGCTCCGGCGCAATGCGCAGATACAAATCCATGTCGAACGTGTTGTGGTGAGTGACGAAAGGACGTGCCGTCGCTCCGCCCAAAATCGGATGCATCATCGGCGTTTCCACTTCCACGTAGCCGCGTTCGTTGAAAAAATTTCGGATTTCGCGGATGATTTTCGCGCGCGCGATGAAAATCTCTCGCGGGCGGTCATTCACAATCAGATCGAGATAACGCCGCCGATAGCGCTGTTCGATGTCCGCGAGCCCGTGCCATTTCTCCGGTAGCGGCAGCAGCGCTTTGCTGAGAAGTTCCAGCTTCGTTACCCACACGGTCAGCTCATTCGTCTTCGTCCGAAACAAATGCCCGCTGACGCCAACGATGTCACCCAAATCGAGCAGTTGAAATAGCTTGAACTGCTCCGCTCCTACCACATCGAGCTTCACGTAGAACTGCAGCCGCGCCCCGTCCCCCAGAATGTGGCCGAAAGCAGCCTTTCCATGCGGCCGGAGCGCGACAATGCGACCCGCCACCCGCGCATCCACATGCTCTGCGGCCAGTTGTTCGGCAGTACGTTCGCCGAATTTCTCGGCCACCTGTCTGGCCGTGTGTGTCCATTCGAACTTGTGCGGATAAGACGCGTGTCCCAGCGCCTCAATTTCGGTCAGTTTTTTGCGACGTTGTTGAAACTGGTCGAGCGGCTCAAATTCCAACGAAGAGTTCCTTTCCGGGAGTCGCTCGGCAGTATAGCGGTCGCCTTCGAGAAGCGTCAAGAAAACGCCTTAGTACGCTTCGAATTTCCGCAGAATCGTTTGTGACCTCACCCCAAACCACAACATCCAAATTAGAGGAGGCGTGCTTCCATGATGTTCCAATTTATCGCTGCTTTAGTTCTCGGCCTGATGTGCGGAAGCGAGCTCAATGTGGCCGCATTTACCCATCCCACACTTAACAGGCAACCAGTCGCAGTACATATTCCGGTGCGTTCTTCATTCGCGGCCCAGCTCGGGCGCGTGATGCCTTTCTGGATGGCAAGTTCGACCCTGTTGAACTTGCTCCTGCTCTTGCGTTTCGAGCGTCTCAACACGGTTTCATGGCGGCTGGCCGCGATCGCTCTCGCCATCCAAGTGGCGGCGGTTGTGTTTTCTCTTATCGGCCCAGTTCCAATCAATAATCGAATCGCAAAATGGACGCCAGAATCGCTCCCCAGCGATTGGCGAAATCAGGAACAACCGCTGGGACCTATATCACGGCATCAGAACTGTTGCGCTAATCGTCGCCTTCGCACTTCTGGTTCTCAGCGTTGGGTTACGCTAAGAACAGAAACGCTGGACAATAAGCGAACGATAGAGACGTTGGCACGCGTCCCAGCCTAAAAATCTCCCCCTTCCAAAATCTGGTGCTATAATGCGCTGCCTTTCGGAGACACGTGTTGTTCAAGCGAAGGCGGGCCCCCTCCCCCGTCCGACGTAACGCATCCGATGATTGGCGCGCTACGCTCCCACGGGAGAAAAATCAGGTTTTCGAGAGTACCGTTCGCGACTGGGAATGCTCCTACGCGATGATGAGCGTCTCGCTTGATGAGGCACTCGCCCAGCGCGCTCGCGGCGAGTTGGTCTGCGCCCAGCAGCAGGTGGCGATTACTTGCGATCTCCTACTCCGTCTCACTTCCACGCTCGCCAACGCCTGTGCCGTCCTTTCGGAAAGCGGAAAACGCGTAAGTAATCTTCCGCTTGTCCAGCCGCTGCATACGGAATTCTTCCGAGGAGACACCGGACAAAGCGCAGCATCTTGGAACAGTCTTCTCCACAACGTACTGCTCGGACACCGCTCGCGATTTTTTCATAAGCTTCGCATCCTTTCGAACACCGTCGAGGACCTCGGCACAGAGTTCGAACAGAACGCTTACGACATTGCCGCCGGGTTGTCCGTCGAGCCCGCCGCCTGTTGGAAACAGCTCGATTCGCTCCACTACGACCTCAACACCTGTCTTCGGGAATCGGAAGTGATACTGAAATCATTTCTCCACGCACTGCCCGCAGAGCAGCTAGCCGTTTTCGGTACAGAGTTGACCCGGCCTCGGACGGCTACCCGATCGCGTCCCGTGCCGCGCGCCACGCGTGCTTCCGCGTAGCAATTTGAGACTCGTAGTTTGTTATTACCTACCCGGTGTGAGTTTCCTGAGGTGCGTCATTCGCTCCCATAAATGGAAGAAAAAAATTAGATTTGGAACCCGACTGGACGTCTAACACAATTACAGCGAGAATAAAGATGCCTTTATCCTCACAACAGCATCGAACAGGCACTTCGGTCGTCTTTTACAGGCTATGTTCCGAATGCCGAATTGGATACTTGCGTGAAAAGAACCACTAGTACAACTTCCAGACCCGGTGACGCATCGCAATTGGTGATGCGTCCCGGCGGGTAGCGTGGCCCGCGTGAGACGAATCGAGACGCCGGGCGAATTGCCGGAATCGGAAGCGATCCGGCTAGCCCAGGCGGGAAATGCGGCGGCCTTCGAGCGTTTGTACCGGTTGCATAACCGCCGAGTGTACTCCCTGTGTCTGCGGATGGTTGGGAACACGGCCGAAGCGGAGGATTTGACCCAGGAAGCCTTCCTTCAGCTCTTCCGAAAAATTGCTACCTTCCGCGGCGAATCGGCCTTTTCGACGTGGCTGCATCGGCTGGCAGTGAACGTGGTGCTGATGCGCCTGAGAAAGAAGTCGGCCACCGAGTCCTCCTTGGACGAAATGACCGAGCCGGACGAAGAATCCGGAGGACCCCGGCGCGATTTCGGTATGCCGGATTTGAGGTTGAGCGGTTCGATTGACCGCGTTAACCTGCAACGAGCCGTGGATCAATTGCCGCCCGGCTATAAGGCTGTTTTCGTGCTCCACGACGTGCAAGGTTACGAGCACAACGAGATTGCTGAGATCATGGATTGTTCGATCGGAAATTCGAAATCGCAGCTTCATAAAGCGCGGATGCGGCTGCGGGAATTGCTTCACGAATCGATGCGGGATAAAGCCCGCGAAGATCGGAAGGCTGCCGGGAACGCCGGCGGTGAGGATTAAATGCAATGGCTACAGTGACCTGCAAGGATTTTCAGGACCGATTTGAACCTTCTGACGATTCTCCGCGCGGAGATTCCAAGCCTGACCTTATCGCCCAGGCGCATCTTCGAGATTGTTCTTCGTGCCGCAGCTTCATCGAAGACCTCGGGAAGATTCGCGCCGCGGCGGCGCATTTGGTTGCCTCCGATACGGAGCCACCGGCTCGAATCTGGTTTTCGCTTCGCGCCGAAATGGAAAAGGAAGGACTTATACGCGACACCCCTTCCAAAACTCCTTCAAAATCATGGGTGCGCGAGCTTTTCAGTGGCCGATTCACGGCCCTCCCCAGGCCAGTCCTCGCCGGCGGGTACCTAGCCGCGCTTCTGGCCATTGCCTTCGGGCTGAGCGGTCCGATCAATTCGCGGATCAATCGGCAGCGCTGGCTGGATGGAACGCAGTCTTCCACGGAGCCGCTGAGCGCGCAGCTGACGTCCGCGGAAAAAGCCTCTTTCTCCTCTTTGCCCGCATCTGAATCACCGGTGACTGCTTCCCTTCATCAGAACCTCGAGATCGTTGACAACTATATTTCTTTGTGTGAAAACAGCGTGCGCGAGGAACCCGAGAACGAACTCGCGCGTGAATATCTGTACGAAGCCTATCAGCAGAAAGCCGACTTGCTCGCTCAGTTGAACGAACAATGAGCGAGAAACGTTTTCAGCCAAGCCCGGAGGCGCCAGCCCGATGAGTACCGCTCAATTCTTACCGCTTCGTTTCAATTGGAAGACGGGCCTTCTCGCACCGGGCCTCCTGCTGGTCACTTCTTCCGCTGTTTTTGCTCACAATATTGAAAAGCACTTCAAAGTGGAGCCTCGTAGTGTTGTGACGATTCACAATCCCAATGGGAAAGTGGTCGTCAAGGCCTGGACGAAATCTGAGGTCATGGTTATTGCCACGCACGCCAGCGATAAGGTGGAAGTGGACGCCGAACAAACCGGCAATCGCGTGGATGTGATGACCCATCAGATCTCCGATTCCATTTCACCCGACGACCTTCGCGCCGACTATCAAATCAACGTCCCCGAAGATGCCGAGCTGCAAATTCACGACGATTCCGGCGAAGTTTCCGTTGCGAATGTGCTCGGCGATATGAATGTAGAAACAGTAGGCGCTGGAGTTGACCTGGAAGACGCTGCCGGTTATCTCACCGTGCGAACCGTCGGCGGTTCATTCCAATGCATTCGCTGCGCGGGACGATTGGAGGTCTCGTCCATCAGCGGCAGCTTCAAGCTTCTCAGCTTGCGCAGCTATCACGTGCATGCGCAAACGTCGAAGGGCAACATTTTGTTCGACGGCGAGTTTCTTCCCAATGGAATTTACCGGCTCAAGAATTACAGCGGCGTGATCGAAGTCCACTTTTCGCCTGGCGATTCGTTCGATCTGAGCGCCACATCCCTTAAAGGCAAAGTGAACAGCCAGGCCAGCCTCACTCCTCCCGCTCATGCGCATCCCGTCTACTCAAAATTCGGGAATGCGATACTGGGCACGTTTAATGCCGGGCACGCAAAAGTCGAACTCAGTTCGTTCGATGGTACAATCAATATCCTGAAGCGAGAATAGTTCGCGTGCCTGATTTTCGCGATTGATTTGCGGGCGGATCATTTTCAGGCTTGGTTTCCGGCTATTGATCGAACCGATTCGCGATTGCAAAGCCATTCATCCAACAGCGGCGCATCCCACACATGAAGCCTGATACTCGCCCGCGCCGCATCATTGGTCTCACGGGGTTTATGGGCAGCGGCAAATCCACCGTTGCGCGGCTTCTTGCCCGCCAGATCGGCTGGCAATACGTCGATCTGGATAAATTGATAGCAGATGCGACGAGCGCCACGATTCCCGAAATTTTTGCGAAGCTGGGCGAACCGGCTTTCCGCAAAATCGAGCACGAACAGCTCGAGAAAACCATCGGCGAAGCGGTCGCGCTTCAGAAGCCGCGTATTATTTCTCTCGGCGGTGGCACCACGGCACAGCCGGACAACCTTGCACTGCTCCGCGAAAGCGGCGCGGCTCTCATTTGGCTCCATTGCCCTGTCGAAGAGCTCCTCTCACGCTGCGCGCACATCACCAATCGCCCGCTATTTCGCGACGAAGCAAGCTTCCGCAAGCTCTATCAGGAACGCTTGCCGTTTTATGAGCTCGCCGACTTTCGCGTCGAAACGAACATCGAGCCCCTGCGCGTCGTCGAACAGATTCTCGCGCTCGGCATCTTTCCAAAGGTGACCGTATGAACAGGCAGTCGCCGCAACGCACTTCGATTTTGCGATTCTACATTCGCGTCGCGTGCTTTGTTCTCGCCTTTGCGCTCGCTGCCACCGCGATGGCCGCGGCTCTCGCCTTTGCGCCTGATAAAGGCAAATTCAAGATCCTCGTCAATGGTCAACCGGCCGGAACGGAAGAGTTCTCGCTCAGCGAGAACGGAGGCAATTGGATCGCGCGCGGCAACGCCGAAATTCAAACTCCGCAGGGCGCCACCCGCGTCACAGGCAACCTGGAACTTCGGCCGGATGGCGCTCCGGTGCGCTACGAATGGACGATGCAAGGCGCGAAGAAAGCTTCGTCAACGATCGTCTTCAACCGCGCCACCGCCAATGTGGAGCTCCGCATGGAGGGGGCGCGCCCTTACACGCAGCAGTTCACCTTCAATTCCGATCGCGTCGTAGTGCTCGACAACAACATGTACGATCAATATGCGATTCTTGCCCGCCTCTACGATTGGGATAAGAAGGGCGCACAGACTTTCTCTGTGATCGTCCCGCAGGAAATGACGCCAGGAAGCGTAACGGTGGAATCCCTCGGCAAGCAGGACACAGGCAGCGGCGAAAAGCTCGAAGAGCTGCGCGTGAAAACCGAGGATATCGAGATTAACTTGTTCATCGATGGACAACGCCTTGTCCGAATCGTCTCGCCCAGCGCCAACGCCGAAATTCTCCGCGAGTAACTTTTCCCCGAGCTTTCTCTACTGATCAGCGGCGGCAAAAGAGTGCCTCGTTAAACTCCCAAACCGCGATTTTTCTGCCGATTAGAATTTAGCATTTGCACTGTTTTCTTTGGTTTAGGGAAAATCCTAATCGCGCTACCGTAGATTAGAAACCAAGGTAATAAAAAGAGTGTGTTGACCCGCCAACTGCTTAGCGGGCGCGGAATGCGACGACGATTCTTTCTTCGGCCTTCACAGGGTGGCCGTCGAACAGGGTTGGCGAATATTTCCACTCGCGAATGGCGCTCATTGCTGCGGTGACGAAGGGCAGCGGTCCGCTGATGCGCTGAACATTGGTGACCTGGCCGTTCTCCCCCACTGTGGCGAGAAGCTTGACGATTTCGACTTCATTGCGGCCGATTTTCTTTGGATATTGCGGATCGACACGGAAAACCAGGACGCCGGGCTGCAGGCGTTTCGCTTCTTGAACTGCTTCCGCACCCGCCTCACGCGGCACAAGCACAGTGGCCTGAGTGCTGATGGCAACCGAGGAAGAGGCGCTGACGGCTGTCTCCGGGGTGGTTAGGCGAAACGGCCCATTCCCGGAACTAGCGACAGCTACCAAGACTGGAGTGCTATCTGATTCCTTAGCCGCTGATTCACCTTTCCCGGTGCCAGCGGCTTCCGACTCCGATGACGCTCCGGCGGGTTGCGTTTCCTTGTTGTCCGTGCGCGACATAGCCGGTTCATTACTCGGCGTCGCTGAGTTCGAGGTAGCCGGCGCCCCGGAGGCTTGGGGCGCGGGGCTCGGGCTTTGTGGTGGTGCAGGAGCGTTGTTATTCGCAGTGGCATTCGCGCCGGTATTGGGCGTAGAGGAACCCGACGTCGCTGTCGTCTCATCGCTGTCTTCACTTGGACTCAGCGCTTGTTGGTATTTGTCCGGTAGACGCTCTTTGATGCTCTCGACGAGTCCATCGAATGATCCGTGCCCAAAAGCCAATCCGATCGCGAACGCAGCCACAACGAGGAGGACACCCAACGCTACAAACCCGAGCTTGCCTCGGTGCGTGGCGGCAGCGGGATCAACCCAATTGGTCCAGTCTTCCTGTTGCTGGTGACTGGGAGGCGCGGTTTGATAGCCGAAGTTAGGGACTCGGACGGCGCGGCCAGCTAAACCGCTTGGCTGAAATGGATTCGTTTGAGCGCTGGAATCAGGTATCGACTCAAGAGGAGGGTCTGACTGCTCGGTTGGGATACGTTCGGGCGTCTCGGTTAGTCTATCCTGTTCGCGAGTCTGGTATACCTCATTCGGCGTCTCCAGCGTTTCCACCTGTACTATCTGGGAAAACTGCGGCTCCGCTATCTGAACTTGCGGTGGGTGCTGAGTCTCACTGAATGTCCGAACTTGCGGCGCCGGAGCAGGACGCTCGCCTTCCACCCCGAGGACGCTTTCGGACGGGAACATCTTTCGAAGAGATTCGGGGATTTCGTATTGGGCCTCGATTTTTTGGGTATCGTTATGGGGCGCTGGAAACGGCATTGCCTCCGTTTCTCGATTAGCTTTACGACGAATGCCAACCGCTTCCTGAATCTCGGACAAAGGCATCTTCGATTCGATCCATTGCCTTATTTGCTGCTGATGCGCATCTGAAATTTGAACGAACTGGACACCGGCGCCTTTTTTCGAGTCGTTCAACCAGACGATTCGCCCGCTGGCTTCGATCCACTCAGTCTTGTCGGCAAGCTGAAAGCGCAATCGAGGGACGAACTCCCCGGAGAGGGGTTCGGCGGCGGTGAAAGCCAGTCCATCTTCGCTGACGTTGAGCAGTATCCCGCCATTGCCTTCGTCCAATTTGATATAGTTCAACGCCGTGATGTGTCGCGAGTAATGGCGGCGGTCACGCGTGTCACTGATGCTGCCGAAATAGTCTTGACCGTAAGGCATCCTTCGGCACCTCTCTCTAGCGGTTTTGCTTGGCGGAAAGCTGGGGTTTCCGACGGGGTGTTAAGTGAAAACGCGGGGAATTCGTCACCCGCTAAGTTTCCGCCCGAATCGCTACGGATGTCAACCCGGTCCAAACCCTAGGCTGTGTTGAAGACTCATGAACACAATCAGATAAGTCATTCATTCCAAAGGAATATCTTAGGCGGGAATGTGCAACCTTTGGGTAACCTTTGGCCGCAACGCTGGGTTTTCTATCGTGCCAGGACAAGACTTTAAAGCACTTACACCCGAGTACCAATGGACCCAAAAGTGCAGCGGTGACCCAGAGGGACTGGGCTCTTTTGCTCTTTAAGCATTTCCAACGGGGGTAATCATGAAGAATTTTCTACTTGCAGCGATCCTGGGCGTGACGCTGCTGGCGCCTGCAATGGCGCGCGCCGACGCTAGCGAGCAGGGCTGTAAAAGCAGTGGCGAGAAAGCTGACGGCTGCGGCGAAGGCTCGAACCAGTGGGGGAATGGGTGGAAGGATAAGAAAGATGCAGCCACCGTTCCAGAGCCGGGAATTGGCATTCTCGTGGGTTCGGGTCTATTGGCTGTGGGCGGCATAGTGTTGCTCCGGCGCAAACGGGAAGCAAATTAAGCTGAACCAAAGATACTTAAGTTTAGAGTCCGCCCAGCCTATTGCCGAGAGAGTCTATCGCCCTGCCTCAGGTTCTCTCGGCTTTTTTATTTGAGTTCACCAACGCAAACCGCGCCGTAACCGCTGTCACTGCTTCTTCACTCGGCATATACTTTCAGCTCAATATTTCGTCGAAACCAAGGCCATCCTACCGAGGGTTACTTGAAACGCTGGGCGAAGATTCTGCTTGTGGCTGGAGCTGTGGTCGCTGCGGCGATCGCCGCTATTCCCTTGTTCGTGAATGCGAACACGTTTCGTCCCACTGTCGAGAAGGAGCTGGCGCGCACGCTTGGACGCAGCGTGAAGGTGGGCGATCTGAGCCTATCGGCTTTTTCAGGAAGCATGCTCAGCAAAGACCTGAGCGTGGCAGACGATCCAAACTTCAGCGCTGCGCCTTTTCTGACCGCAAAAACTCTTCGGATTCGTGTCTCACTGAGAGCGTTGGTTTTCTCGCATGAGCTTGAACTCCGCGGCTTTGAGATCGAATCGCCGGAAATCCATGTGATTCGAGCAGCGAACGGCACGTGGAACTTCTCGAGCATCGGACGTGCCGGCGGATCCGGCATGCCGCCCGCGCCCGATGGAAGCGTCGGTTCAAATCCGGCATCGGTGGGACCAAAAACCACGGCTCCAGCAGTTCCTAAACTTTCCGTCGCCTTGATCGAAGTTGAGAACGCGCGCGTGGCGGTCGCGACACTTCCGGCACAAAGTGAACCGACCATCTACGAGCATGTGAACATTACGGTGCGTGATTTTTCGTTCGGGTCGCAGTTTCCATTCGAGCTAAGCGCGAACCTGCCGGGCGATGGAACTGTGAGCGCGAAAGGCCAACTGGGGCCTATCAATGACGACGATGCTGCTACCACTCCGGCGCAAGCGCAAATTTCCTTGAAACATCTAGATCCTGTGGCAGCCGGATTTCTGAACGCAGGAGCCGGTATTTCGCTCGTTGCGGACGTCGAAACGCACGCGGTCTCCGACGGGAAGGAGCTCACGGCGAATGGGACCGCGGAGCTACAAAATTTGAAACTCCGGAAAGGCGCTTCAGCCGCGAGCAAGCCGATTGATATCGCCTACGGCTTAACCCATCAACTGAAAGAAAATTCCGGGCAGATCGAGGACGTCAGTATTCAGCTGGGCGATTCCGCAATCCATGCAAATGGCACCTATCAGTTCATGCCATCGGAAGCAGAGGACCCGCTGCTGAACTTAAAACTTACCGGGGAGAATCTACCGATTAACGAGCTGCAGCCATTGATGACAGCGGCGGCGGTTCGCATGCCCAACGGATCGGTGCTGAAGGGCGGCACGCTGTTACTCAATCTCGCTGTGCGCGGCCAGGCTAAAGCGCTTGCGATTTCCGGTCCCATTGCTCTCGCGAACACGCGCCTGGTTGGCTTCGATGTCGGATCCAAGATTCATGGGATTGCGGCGCTGAGCGGAGTGAAAACGGGGGACACGACGGAGTTTGAAAAACTGCGCCTGGATGTGCGGATGACGAATGCAGGCGTGGTGGCCGGAAATATTGATGCCGTGATCGGCGGGATGGGCGAGCTGACGGGAAGCGGAACTGTGTCGCCTGCCGATCAACTTGATTTTAATCTCATACTGAAAGGCGCATCGGCGAAAGGAATCGGCAAGGTGGGCGTAGGTTTGCTATCGACGTTAAATGGGAGCGCGAGCGGCAAATCGGGCGTTCCGATTCGCATCACGGGCACACCGGATGATCCTTCTATAACAGCAGACGTGGGCGGAATCTTCGGACGAACAACGAAATCGATCTTCGGCAAGAAAAACTAGCGAGAAATTTCGAAATTTGGTTTTTGCTTTCGAAGGCTATTCGAGCAGGTCGGGTTCTTCTCGGGTGATGCGCGCGAGGAGCGGCTGGAACTGGAACCAGCCTGCCAGGTGGCTTCCGACTTGTTCCCTGGTGGCGAGGGCGGTGGCGTGATCGATCTTTTTTGGATCGCCGACCCCTTCCGCAAGCAGTTGGGCCTGGCAACTGCGATCCATCGTAATGAACCACCAAGCGGCTTCCTCGACGCAGTGGCCGACCGTCAGAAGGCCGTGATTCTGGAGAATGGCGGCTTTGCGCTGGCCGAGGGCTTGGGCAATGCGCTCGCCTTCCGATGTTTCGTAGACGACGCCGGTAAAATCGGCGAAAACGGCATGGTCTTCGTAAAATGCGCAGGCATCCTGCGTGATGGGATCGAGCACGCGTCCCAGCGACGCCCAGGATTTCCCGTACATCGAATGGGCGTGCGCTGCGGCAATCACATCGGGACGAGCGCCATGCACGCGGGAATGAATGGCGAAGGCTGCTCCGTTCACGGGGTATTTTCCTTCGACGACTTCGCCGTGATGATTCACGAGAATCAAATCCGAGGCGCGAATCTGCCCGAAGTGCATGCCGAACGGGTTGACCCAAAAATGATCGAGCTTTTCGGGATCGCGTGCGGTGATGTGTCCGGCGACACCTTCGTCAAATCCGAAACGCGAGAAAAGCCGGAAGGCGGCGGCCAGCATTCGTTTGCGGTGGAGTCGCTCTTCCGCCGCGGTGGCGAACACCGGAGGACCAAAGCCCTTTGAAGTGATTGCTGGTGCTGGCGGCATGCGGACCTCCGGCTTGCGGAATGGCATTGAAAGGTTACTATTGTAGTCTTGATGCAGTGGTGCGAGTGAGGAAAAAGTGGTGACAGTAGGAGTGGTCTGAAGCCTACATAAATCTCATACGACGCACTCTACTCCCACTGAGCTTTTTAATTGCGGCGTTCTTTGATGGCTTCCAGGTAGGCGCCTCCGCGCTCGTAGCCACGGCGAAAAGCGTCACTCTGGTGATTGTCCGGGTATCGATCGCGCAGCTTATCGCGACAGCTTTCGTAGGATTGGTCGCGGTGGTCCGCGTGCAAGGCGGCTTCAAAACCACAACGGAAGTCGGCCTCGTCATTATCAAAATCGCCGCCGGTTCGTTCGTATTTTTCCTTCTCGACATCTCGAAGGCCCAGCCACCACATATGTCGCGCGCGATCGATACTTTCTGCGCCGGCATTTTCGAGCGCTCCGCGAACTGCTTCCGCCTGCTGGGAACTGTCTGCCATGGCAACGACCACACTGCGGCCTTGGCGCAGGGCGTCCTCGTAAATAAATATTTCGTCGGCCGGCAATCCATCAGATAGAGATTTTTCGATCGCGCCGCCCGCGGCAGCTCCGATCGTGCCCAAGATAGCGGCCCCCGCAAGGCCTACCGCCAGGACGGGGCCTACCCCAGGGACTAAAGCGCTCATGATTACTCCCGCCGCACCCATACCGCCGGCCAGACCCACAGCTCCCCCAACCGCAGCTCCGAAGGCCTTTCCCATTCCCGGCTGCTCGGCTTCGACAGTGGGAACGGCTGCGAGTTCCTCTTCTGTGGCTTGAGGAGTGAGGATTGTGATTCGATCTTTCGGAATTCCGAGAGGCAGAAGCTCTGCTACGCCTTCTTCAGCAGCGGTTCGCGATTGAAAGACACCTGTAACGGATTCCATCGAGCACCTCGGTCCAGCTAGCGTACTTGGTTTAGGTTACAGCAGGCCACAGACGCGCTGACATACGGTAAAACATCTATCGCATGCCCGAGGGACCGTCGAGACGAAACGACGGGAACTTGACCGAGAGGCCCGAAAAACTCCCGGCCCCAACGAAATCAACAGAAAGGGTTGGGCTTAGAGTTGGGCGCGATGGACGGAATGCATTTGCTCCATCGGGCGCGGCTTTTCGATTGGGACGGTGATCGCGATTTCCGATCCTTTGCGCAGGACGGACATGTTGACCGAAGCTTGATTGCTCTTCTCGCGCAGCTGCGCGCGCAGATCGGCGAGGGTGCGAACTTCTTTGCCTTCCACTTTTGTGATTACATCGCCAGCCTTCAGGCCTGCTTTGTCAGCGGGTGTTCCAGGGCGAACTTCGCGGACGAGGACTCCGGCATTGTTTGGCGCACCGAAATAGGAACCTAGTTGGCTGGTGAGGTCTTCCGCATTGATTCCTAGAACTGGAGTACGCGAGTCCATGACTTCCGGCATATCAGGCAACTCCTCGACGTTCGGCATCGAGAACGAATAAGCGCCACCGAAGTCGCGCATCTTTCCTTTCATTTTTCTTACGTACACATCAGTGCGGTCGCCGAGTTCTACGGAAATATTTTGGAGCGAACCGCCGCGTGAAATTTCCAGCGTGATCGAGCGGCCCGGCGGCGTCTCGCGAATCAGTCGCCGGAATTGCACGGCACCTTCGACTGGCTGGCCGTCATATTGGGTGATAACATCTTTTTCTTTTATGCCCGCCTTCGCAGCAGGACTATCGGGCTCCACACCGTCCACAATGACGCCGCGCACGGCAGAGAGCTTCAGATCCTTAGCTTTTTCGGCTGTGACTTCAGCGATCTCGACTCCGAGCCAGCCTCCTTCGTCTGCCGAGGACACGGCAACACTGGGCGACATGCTGAAGACGCGATCGATGTTTTGCTGAATTTTATCGTGCTCCTGTTGGACCTTCTCTTGAGCATCCTGCTGGGCTTTTTCCTGCACGTCCTCCTGGAGTTTTTCTTGGACGTCCTCCTGGACTTGCTGAGCAAGCGCTCCAGCGTGGGCGCTCAATTCGGCTGCGCGCGACGCGAGTTCATCTCCTCTGGCCTGCAGCTTGGCGGAGAGGCTGTTTAGCCTGCTCAGTTCGGGCGAACTCATCTCCACCTCCTTGGCTGCGCGCTCCAGTTCGGGGAGCCCGGCTTCAATCTCTTTCTCGATGGTACGAACCTGAGCCTCCATTTGTTTCATGCAGCGGTCGAAATCCTGACACTTTTCGTCGGACGGCGAGGGTGCAGCGTTAGACGTGGCTTGCTGAGGTGGGGTAACTTGCTGTTGCGACTGGCTGAACGCGGACTGGGTAGCTCCTACTACTAGTAGCAGCAGAATTCCTGCGGCGGCTAGGCCAGGGTGTGCGAAATGCCTCATGGGTTTCATCCTCTTAGTTGGATTACGCCCCTTAAAACCGGAAAGTCAAATGACCACGACGAGGAATACGTCGTCGTGGCTACCATGCAATTCCTGGCGCTAGACGCCTGGGCGCTGCAAAATCAGGCGCACGCCACCGTTGATAGTGCGCACGGAAATTTCGCCGCCGCCCGTGCCAAGCTTCCCGCGAAACGCGCTGGCGGCCTGCTCGCCGACGGTTGAAGTCACTGGCAGCTCGGAATGGAACTCACCATTCATGCTGAGGACTTTCAGATTTGCTTTCGCGTTGCAGGGAAGGCCGAGTACTACGGAGCCGTTCACGGTTTCGAGATTCATCGGAGCTCCGTCGAGCACTTCGTGCAGCTCGAGACGCAAATCCCCGTTGGTGGTTTTTGCGCTGAAACGGCCGGCGCTATTCAGAACTTCCACGTTGCCGTTGACCGAACGCAGATCGCCGCCACCGTCAACACCACGCACCAGCACACTGCCATTCACGGTTCCGATGCTCCCCAGAAGCACGCGATACGGAACGTGAACGTGGTACTCGACGGCCACTTCGACGCCCTCACCTTTCGGGTATCGCGTGTGAACGGAAACCTGGCCGGGCGCGCTATCCACATCAATCTTGACGCGCTCCAGATCCTGGCCATCCGTGTCGGCGGTCTTCACCGCTTCCACTTCCACTTCGTCGCGATCCCAGCCTTCCACCTGCACGGAGCCATTCACGTTTTCGAGCAGAAAACTTCCGCCCGGCGCGAGTGGGTAGCTGTGTTCGAAGGTCTGGCGATTCGTAACCGCACCGAAGCCAGGCGCCGCAAAAACCGCAACGCCGGCAAGCAATAAAACAGCGCAGCCTGCCGTTTCGAAAAACCGCAGAGTCTGAGACCGGAGCCGAGTTTCCCGCATTTTCTTGTTCACGGTACGCCCCCTCGACTGCATTCCCATCAACTGACCTGAAATCCCGAGCGCGCTTCAGGGCCGACTGTCGGCCGCCATGGATTGCTCCAGCAAGCGCATCTGCATCCGCAGATTCTGCTCCAGTTGCTCCATCTGCTGCCTGTACATCACAAGCTGCTTATCCGCGTCGCTGAGCATCAGCCGGATATTTCCCGCCACGGTTCGCAATCGCAACACCTCGCCGCCGCCGTTCAATTCACCGGCAGCGCGAAGCCGTCGCGTTCCGTTTGACACGTCGTCGTAAGTGATCTTCACCGGGAAAGCCGGATCGAAAATTACGCGATGATCGTCGCCGTCTTGAATTTGAGCGTCGATCGTGATCGGAAGCTTGCGTGGCAGGTAAACGACGATGTCGCCGTCGCTCGATTGAAAATCGCACGTCCCAGGTTTCGCTGTAGAGACGAACCAAGCCGTAATTCCACCCGCCTCGGTGGAAGCTTTCACGGCGCCGTCCACCTCCGTCAGGTAAATGCTTCCGCCACCGGTTTCAAGATTGGTCGGGCCGGATACACGCACCACCCGAATGCCGCCACCGGCAGTTTTTGCTTTCACCAACCCAGCAGCCTCTCCAACATCAATTTGGCCGCCGCCGGTGGAAGCGACAAGTTCTCCACCAGAATGCTCGAGAGTTACATTGCCTCCGCCAGTATCGAGCCGAGCGAGATTTTCAACCGATGCCACACGGATGTGTCCGCCAACGGTGTGCAGCGTGGCATTGCCGGCGATCGAACCGGTGGTGATATGACCGCCACCGGTTGTTGCAATCAGGTCGCCGGAAACATTCTTGACCGTGATATGCCCGCCGTCCGTGTTTAAACGCGCCGGTCCGCCGACGTTTCCCGCGAGGATGTTGCCGCCTGCTGTGGAAATTCCAAGGCGCCCGTTGAGATCTTCGGTTTCAACGTTGCCGCCGCCGGTGGCCAGGTCAACGTTGTAGTTCTTAGGCACATTCACTTCCACCGTAACCCACAAACGGCCGCGACACTGACAGCCGGCAGTCTGCCCCCGCAAGTAGACACCATCGGCGGTCTGCCGTGCGTTCATCGAAAAACTCTTCAGAAGGAGCTTCGCGTCTTTTTGGGACGAGTCAGTCTCGAGACGCACGCGATAGTCAACCTGGTTCGTTTCCTGGGTATGAACCACGACGTTGCCTAGATCGATCACGAGATGAAGGCGCTGACCATTCTTCGTGGGAACCGAGCCGCTCAATTGCGAAGTGACGCGAGGGCCGGTTTTCGCTGACTCCGCCGGCTGCTTTTCGCGGGCGATTCCGGTATGGGGATAAAACAATGGAAGAGCGCAGATCACGCCATTCAGAGCGACGTTCCAGTATCGCGAGAGACGAAAGCCCGGAATGTGAAGGCGCATGACCTAGAATTTCTCGCGCGGACCAAGGTCGCGAATTGCGGCCGCGCTCTGTAGACGGATATAGGTGTTGGGATCTTTTTGCATGCGATCGCGCAAGACCGCAAGCATGTGGTCATCGGAAACCACTTTGCCCTGTGCCGCCATGCTGCGCAGCGCATTAATTGCTTCTACGCGGACGCCGGGATTACGATCGTCAACAAGAGCATCGAGGAGAGTCTTGCGGACTAGATCCTGCGGCTCAGCGCCATTGAGCGCTTCGAGAGCTTTTAACCGCACTGCGGCATTTGGATCGGTATGGACGGCGTGGCAAAGAACGTCGCGCACTTCGGGATCATCATTCTTCGCGCGAAGAAGATCCACGGCATCGAGACGCACATCGGGATCGAAGCGGTCGTTATTGCGGAGGATATTCAGAAGCACATTTTTTACGTTCTCGTTATTGACGGTACCCTGCACGCGGAAGGGCTGCTGAGCGCGCATCTGCAATTCCACTTGAGGCGGCTGGCCGCCACCGGAAGGCATCACGCTGATATTGGCCACCTGCGCGCTGTGCATGTCTATCGGGGTTGGCCCGGCGTTGGGAAACTGCGGTGCGAAATTGGAAGAACCAGTTGCGTCACTCGATGCCGCTACATCCGAATCGCCTGAAATCGCCGCGGGCCGCTGGAGAAAACGCGGGCCGAGAATTCCCACTGAAAATCCTACGAGCACGAGCAGCGCTGCGCTCCAGGCAGGACGCGGAGCTAATCCGCCTGCGGGAAGAAATACATTCGTGATCCGGCGCAGCCAACTGCGCTCTTCCTGGCGGTCGAGCGCGTCTTCAAGACCGGACCGGCAGCTTGCGAGGAGAGCAGCATCCGGTTCGATGCGGCTCGCTGCGAAGCATTCGACCAACTCGCGCTCTCTTTCAAGAGCTTCGGTGCAGCGCGCACAGTGCTTCAAATGGTCGGCTACATCCGCTTCCTCATCCGGCGTTAATTCCCCGGCTGCGAGAAGCATGAGGCGTGAATCAAACTCTTCGCACGCCGACGAATTCAAAATGTCGTCTTGGCCTTCCTGCATTTTTCTCCGTCCCGTCAGATCTCTCTGGTTACCGCATACAGTCCAGGCTCGCGCGCAATTTTCGCGTCGCCCGGAACAGCGAATTCTTTACCGTTTCTTCCGAGGTGCCGAGCATGTCGCCAATTGCCCTCAGTTTCAAGCCCTGATAGTGCTTCATTTCAAAAACCATGCGCTCGCGCGGCGAGAGCCTCTTGAGTGCCGCTGAGATATGTTCCCCGAGCTCCTGCCCCAAAAGGCTACGCTCAGGATTGGCGGCGGCTCTAACTTCGGGCTGGCGATCAAAGAAATCTCTGGTGCCGCCTTCCGCTTCATCCGGCACAGGTGCTTGATCTTCGCGGCGGCTGGTGCGGCGGCGCAGGTGATCGAGCGCCACGTTGGTGACAATCCGGTAGAGCCAAGTGTAAAAGCTGCACTCAAACCGGAACCGGTGCAGATTCTTGTAAACCCGCATGAAACTTTCCTGGTAAATGTCCCGGGCATCCTCGGAACGATGGACCAAATTAAGGGCCAGCCGCAAAACCTCTCGGTCATAGCGATGCACCAACTCCTCGAACGCCAGACGGTCGCCCGCCTGCGCATTCCGGACGAGAGCCTGCTCCTCCGCAATCCTTGCCGCCGCTGCCTGGCGCGCATCTCCGTCGAGTGCGACGCTCATCCCCATAGGTTTGACGGCCGGTTTCGGATCGCTCGTGTGCTGATCTTTCAGATCAGCCTGGCGATTGCCGCTTGTGCCGGCCTCTGCCCTTTCTGCAGGTTCCGGATGCATAGACGGCCGAAGTGGCCGTTGGTGAGCATCCGCGAACGCGTATTTCCCACTATCGGACAGCTGACCCACAGTGCTGCCTCTCGATTGGATGCATTTATGGTGCATCCTGTTGTAACAGA
Source organism: uncultured Acidobacteriota bacterium (assembly GCA_963772535.1). Taxonomy (GTDB): domain Bacteria; phylum Acidobacteriota; class Terriglobia; order Acidiferrales; family UBA7541; genus Palsa-295. The sequence continues at coordinate 775,536 of CAVYXN010000015.1, read as the reverse complement.
GCGGGTTACTAGGTTCCGAGAAACGCCGCCCGCTAGCTACAGAAATTCGAAGCGGTTCGACTGGGAATAATGCACGGAGTGCGCCACTCGGTTCGGAACGAAAACCTCCTCGAAAAGAGCAGCCCAAGAGGCTAACGAATGTTGTTGAGTCGTTCGTTCGGTGTCGTTCAGACGGGACGGGCTACCTCGGCGGTCAGAAGGGTGCAATACAAGAACACGCTGAGCAGTAAATCAGCGAAAGTTCGAGTTTTACTTAGTACTTATATATTTTATAAGTAAAACACAAACGCAGTCGATTCTAAAGCTTCTCTACAAGATTCCCGGGCAGAGTGCAGTGTTTTCTGTAGGTCAGAATACTTCATTCGCTGGATTCATGCGTTATGGATCACGTGGACAATGAGGCGTCGTACAAAACCCATTTTCCCCGAGGAGGGCTCTCAGTGCGCAAGGCATTCGTACTATTCACGGCAGTACCTTTTCTAATGGCACTCATGGCTGGCTGTGGCGGTTCCGGTCATCACACGACGGCCAATAGCGTTCCAATTGTTCTCACCATTCAGGATCAATCAACCATACCGACCGGCTTGACCGTCGTTTCTCTCTCGGTTCAAGTCACCGGCGTCACCTTGCAGGGCAGCACCGGAAGCCAAAGTTCGACATCGCTCTTGTCGAGTCCGGTGACCGTGAACCTTTCCAATCTGCAAACCATGAACGAACTTCTGGCGAACACGAGCGCGGACGCAGGCACATACAGCAGCATAATAGTCACCTTCGCGAACGCTTCGGCAACGGTTTTAAACAACTCGACCACTACATTCACAGATGGAACTACTTCTTGTCCGCCCGCTACCTCGAATACGACAACGTGCACGCTGGCGCCGGCGTTCAATCCGACTTCGGTGACGATTTCAACTTCTCCGTTCCCGCTCACGCTGACAGCCAATACACCGATCAACATCAATCTCGACTTCAACACGGGAGAGTCGTTCGCGAATTCCAATGGCACTCTGTCGCTCGCGCCGAGCCTAACCGTGACGACGAACACGACGACAAACGCGACGACCGGCAACCTGAACGACTTCACTAACGTGACAGGCCAGGTGACCGCTATCGGCACGAATCAAGCCACCGTGACCGATACGGAAACCGGGCAGCCACTCACTCTGGGGACAACGAACAACACCGTATTTAACAATTTCAATACCTCCTCCACCTGTACGACTGCGAATACGTTTGCGTGCGTGCAAAAAGATCAAATCGTCAGCCTGAACTTCGGAACCACTGGAGCTTCGGGTGCAACGCCGACGATTTCGAGCATTTCACTGCAGAACGGCATCACGCAAGGGGTGACGGGCACGGTGATTGGTGTAAATCCTGGCTCGAACACTGCCGAGGTCGTAATCACGGGTGTCACACCGGCCTTCTCCGCCGCGAATTCGGGCGTGACGGTGGGTCAGGTGGTTACCGTTAACACGAATCCGCAAACAACGTTCAGCGTCGAGTCGAATGGTGCGACACTGCCCAGCGGCCTGAATTTCGCGGGCCTCAGCGATGTCGGTGTGGGACAGTCGGTGGTGCTCAACTCTACAGCGTTCACAGCGGGGACTGGAGGCGCACCCGGCTCAATCACTGCCGATCAGGTGATGCTTGCTCCCACGCAGTTTACGGGCACCATCAATTCAGTGAACACGGGCAGTCAATCTTTCACGACGAACGGACTAAACGGCTTGTTTACGAATAATGAAGTCAAACAAGTCACCGTCGATACCGGAACCGGCACCACCTTCACTGGCGTGACTGGTTTCTCCGGACTCGCCAGCGGCAACAACGTTACGATGGGCGGTCTTCTCTTTCAAACCACTACCGGACCGGTGCTTGTCGGACAGCAGGTTGGCGTGACGACCACTACGACGACGGCAGCGGATTAGGCCCCGGGCAGTCACGCAGAGCGAGTACGAATACGTAGCGGGTGCACACGGTCAGTGTTGGCCGTGTGCACCGCTATTGTTTTGGCGATAGTCGTGGATCCATTCTTTCGCGGCCGTAAGGCATTCTTACCGTTTAATTTACGGAATCAGCCTGATAGTAGCCGGTTCGGCGTGGCGCTATTCTCACCGCGTGTTCGAGACTCACGGCCACATAAACGCGGCCAAACGCAGTAAGGCAATTGAAAAGATAAAGATGACGTTCGAGGATTTTCATCTGAAGTAACTCTTCTCTCTCTGCCGCAAAGGGGTTGCCGCCCGACCACCGGTAGCCCCTCCCCCTTTCGCCTCCCGTTTTTTCCTAGCAGGGATGATATAAACGTGAGTCATGCTGCCGCGCCGAGCGTATAAGCCTCGCGCTGCTCATTTCTCTTGTGGCCATTGCACTTTCAAATCCGGTGAAATACCTGCGCGGAGTGGGACCTCATCGCGCCGCACTCCTGGAGGAGCGCGGGATTTTCACCGTGGGGGATTTGCTGGCCTACTTGCCGTTTCGCTATGAAGATCGCATTCGATTTACACCCATCGCCGAAATTATCCCCGGGCAGCTGCACACGATTTTGGTTGAAGTGGCTAATGCCGGCGGAACAATTCGATTCGCGCGCGGGCGTGGCGGCGTGTTTCACATCGCCGTGCGCGATGGTTCCGGGACGCTCCACGCACGTTTCTTTCATGGCTCGTATCTCGAAGGCAAATTCAAGCAGGGTCAACGGCTCGTGATGCATGGCAAGGTCGACGCCGATCCGTACAGGCCCGGTCGGCTTGAAATGGTGAACCCGCAGATCGAGCTTATTGGGAGCGCGGAGGGAACGCCGGCGGATTCCACTGAAGTGGGCCGGATCGTTCCAATTTACGAAGCGATCGGCGCAATCAGTTCTCGAATGCTGCGGCGAATCATTTATTCGGTGCTGAACGATTTCGATGCCAATGTTCCTGACCCGCTGCCGGCCGCCATTCGCGAACGCTACAAGTTTCCGACGCGCCGCGAGGCCCTACTGTATGCTCATTTCCCGCCGAAGAACGACAATCTCGAGTTGCTGAACAGCTGGCGCAGTCCGGCGCAGATCCGGCTGATTTTCGAGGAGTTTTTTTACTATCAGCTCGCGCTGGCATTACGTCGCCAGCAAGAACATCGCCGAACGGGAATCGCGATGCGGGTGCGCGAAGACAAAATCCGCCAGGCATTGAAACGAATCTTGCCGTTCAAGCCGACAGCGGCGCAAAAACGAGTGCTCGCAGAAATCGCGGCCGATCTCGAACAGCCTTATCCCATGCATCGGTTGCTGGAGGGCGACGTCGGGAGCGGTAAGACGATTGTGGCATTCGAGGCGGCCACGATTGCAATCGAGAACGGTTATCAGGTGGCGCTAATGGCGCCAACGGAAATTCTCGCCGCCCAGCATTATCTTTCCGCGCGGCGCGTGTTTCACAGTGATGGCCCAGCTAAGACAACCGGATACCAGGTCGAATTGCTCGTTAGCGGCCAGAAGCGGCTCGAGAGGACAGATACGCTCGCGCGCGTGGAAAGCGGCGCCGCGCAGTTCGTCGTCGGTACGCACGCGCTAATCGAAAATCCGGTTCTATTCAAGCGACTCGGCCTCGTAATCGTGGACGAGCAGCACCGCTTCGGAGTTCTCCAGCGAAAGCGGCTGATCGAGAAAGGCGTCTCACCGCATGTGCTGGTGATGACAGCCACTCCGATTCCCCGCACTCTCGCACTCACTCTTTATGGCGACCTCGATCTTTCCGTGATTGACGAAATGCCGCCGGGCCGCACGCCTGTTGAAACGCGCTGGAGCGACGAAGCGTCATTGAAAGGCGTGTGGGAGTTCATGCGGCGCGAAGTGACGCGCGGACGCCAGAGTTTCGTCCTCTACCCGGTGATTGAAGAATCGAAACAGGAACTGAAGGCCGCAACGGCAGAATATGAAAGGCTCGCCAAGAGCGTCTTTCCCGGCATCCGGGTGGGCCTGCTTCACGGCCGACTGAAGAACGAGGACAAGGATGCGGTGATGGATGAGTTTCGTCGCGGCGTGCTGCAAATTCTCGTGTCGACAACGGTGATCGAGGTGGGCGTGGATGTGCCCAACGCCACGATTATGGTGATCGAGCACGCCGACCGTTTTGGACTCGCGCAGCTGCACCAGTTGCGCGGGCGGATTGGCCGAGGCGCGGAAAAATCCTACTGCATTCTCATTGCTCCTAAAGCGATTACAGGAGACGCGCGGGATCGGATCGAGGCGATGCTCGCAACGTCCAACGGATTCGAAATCGCGGAACGCGATTTGAAGCAGCGTGGCCCGGGCGAATTTTTCGGCACGCGGCAGCACGGCGACGCTGCATTCTCGGTGGCTCAGCCACTGCGCGACCACGAGCTTTTGGAACTCGCGCGACGCGAAGCGTTCGCGATCGCAGAAGATCCGGCAGCGGCGAAGGAAATTGTAGCCAAGGTAGAATCCGTGAGTCCCGCGTGGCAAAAGCGGTATCAACTCGCGGCGGTCGGTTAGGCTCAACGTTCAAGCTCGACCCAACAATTATGCGCGTGATCGCAGGTAAATATCGCAGCCGGGTATTGAAGAGCGCGCTAAGACTGCGTCTCCGCCCGACGAGTGACCGCCTGCGCGAAACGCTCTTCAATGTTCTCGGCGCATTGGTCGAGGATTCGCTTTTCGTCGACCTTTTTGCGGGAACCGGCGCCGTTGGCATCGAAGCGATCAGCCGCGGCGCGCGCGAAGTGGTCTTCATCGAATCGCACGCGGCCGGAGCGCGGCTCATCCGGCAGAATCTCGAATCGCTTGGAATTCGCGCCGGCGCAGAAGTGATTGAAGCAGACGCTGTGCGAGGACTCGAAAGCCTTTCGGCCCGCCGCGTCGCAGCCGATTTTATCTTTCTCGATCCGCCATATGAAAATGAGGACGACTATGTTCGCGTTCTTGAGTTTCTCGACGCCTCGCATCTGATCGCACCCCGCGGACTTGTGATCGCGGAGCACCGCAGTTCGATGGAGCTTCCGGAGCGTTTTGATAGGCTGGAATGTTCCCGGATCCTCGAACAGGGAGATGCCGCATTAAGTTTTTATCGGCTGGCAGCCGCAGCGTAGTCTCATGCATCTCATTTGGCACCCCAGCTCTTGCTTAGTATTTCCGCGGACGTATTTTATTTCGCAGGTATAATGACCGGGAAAATGCCGACATTAACAGGACGATCCCTCGACGAAGATATCGAGCTGATCGAGCTTTCGCCGCATTCACGTCTTCCGAGGCTCGACCTCGGTGTGGATTGGGAATCTCCGTGGCGCGAATTTCGTACCAGCGTTCGCGATTTTTTCACCGGGCCGCGCGCGCCTAAAGATGGCGAGAATGCCCGTAATTCGGTCTTTCGCGTCGAGTGGGTGCGCGGAAAACTGTCCGGCTGGGCGTTTACCGCATCGTCGTTATGGCACGTTGCAGTCGTCGTGCTGCTGATTCTACCAATTTGGGGTTTTCTGCCTGCGACGCAGCATAACCTCGCTCCGGTGCGCATCGAGCTGACGTATTTGCCAACGCAAGACCTGCCGCCCATCTCGTTGCCCGGTCCCCCTTCGAAACCGAGCCCGCCCGGCGATCCCACAAAACCGCTACCGCAGCTGGGGGCTGATGCCTACCATCCGCGCCAAACGATACTTTCAATGCCTGTGAACGTGACGCATCCGCGCCAAACTTTGATCCAGCCCAACGCGCCAGCTGCCGCTCCTAAAATCGATGCGCCGATGCCGAATATGGAGCAATGGGCTTCGCCCGCGCCTGCAAAACCTCAGATTCAATTCTCCGCCTCCAACGCAGCGCCGCGCGTTCGGCAGCGGGCCGCGCGCGATGTCGCCGCCCCAGAGATCTCGAACAATGAAAAAACTCCCGGTCCGCTTAACGTCGCCGCAACGCCGCTCGTGAACGAACAGCCTCGTATGCCGATGAGCCCGATGGCAGCCGCGGCGCCGATGAATACGCATCCGACAAAACAAGATGCTGGCGCGGCACCGGAAGTCGGCGCAGCCGCGTCAGGTGACGCGGATCTGCACCGCGTGATCGCGCTTTCAGCGGCGCCAGCTCCACCCGCCGCGGAAGTGAGCGTGCCCCAGGGAAATGCCGCGGCCAGGATTGCGATTTCGCCCGACGGTAAACAGCCCGGCGTTCCCGGCGGATCAGAGCACGGCGTGGCTGGCAATGGCGGCACGGGCGGGCATTCTGATTCGGCGGGCGGATCGAACGGTGCGGGCGGTGCCACTCACGGAAGCGGAGGCGGCGGCAACGCGAATGCGAACTCGTTGCCGGCAGCGATCAGCATTACCGGTGGGTCGAATAAGGGCACTGGCGGTGGCGGCGGCATCGGTTCCGCAGGCTCGCGTCCCGCTGGAAAATTGAATCTGAAGCTTGCGCCCTCGGCCGATTTGCCGCGATCTTCTCATCGAGCGCCTATTGACGTAACTCATCTCGACCCCAGCGTCGCGCCGGAAAAGATACTATCCGGCAAAGAAATTTATCCGGTGCACGTCAACATGCCGAATCTCACAAGTGTCACCGGAAGCTGGGTTTTGAATTGCGCTCAACTTGACGAGGGCGACACTCCCGGTTACAGGCCTCAAGGAGTATTTTCGGGCCCGGAGCCACTCGATAAAGTAGATCCCAAATATCCTCAGTCGCTCATCGAACAGCATGTGGACGGAGAAGTAGTCCTGTACGCGATTGTTCGCAAGGATGGCTCGGTCGACAGCATACAGTTGGTGCGGAAACTCGATCCACAACTGGACAAGTACTCAATGGAAGCGCTGGCTCGCTGGAAATTCCGCCCGGGCACGCGTGACGGTGTGCCGATTGATGTCGAGATGGTAGTGCACATCCCGTTCCGCTTCCGCAATCCCAACGACCAATAACTCGAATTCGCAAACCCGCTGACAACGGTGTAACAAATTATCTAGCACCACCCGCCCGGCCACTGCGTCTTGCGGAACTCTCTTCGATTAGCTTAATCAGTGCGAATAGCGTCATATTCACCGGCGTCGGCACGCCCAACTCTTTGCCGCGCCGCACGATGTAGCCGTTGAGTGAATCGATTTCGGTGGGTTTGCCGCGCGCGATATCCTGTGCCGTCGATGAAGTGGCTTCGCCGAGCGTCTCAGCGTTCTTCAATCCCTTCTCGGTCCAATCCAAATCCGGCAATGCAACGCCAGCCGCGCGTGCCACCGCGATGCATTCGTTGATTACCATGCGCATCACCTCGCGGGTGTCGAGATTGCGCGCGGCGTGAGCAAAGCTGGTTTGGGCTATCGCGGTGACGGCGTTTCCAGCGCAATTCATCACCATTTTCGTCCACTGATCCGCTTCGATGTTCTGCGAGACACGGCAGGGCACCCCGGCGGCTGCACATATTTCAGTTACTCGTTCGGGTCTGCCTTTTGCGCCGGCAGCCGGACGAGCTGCGCCGGCATATTCGCCGACAATCCATTCGCCTCGCCCAGAATGCTTCACGTGCCCGGGTTCGGGAAGCGCCGCCGCCACATATACAACCGCAGGCAGCGCGTCGATACCGGATGCGGCACGAATCCGAGCAACATTGTCCACGCCGTTTTGCAGGCTGATGACGAGCGCATCCGGCGAGAGATGCGGCACGATGGCTCGTGCCGCGTTTTCGGTGTCGAGCGTCTTTACGCAAAAAAGAACAAACTGCGCATCGCGCACATCCGCAGGGTCCGTCGAGGCATTCAACGCGACGCGCTCTTTGAATGTAACAGTATCCAGCAGTAGCCCATTCTTCCCGATCGCTTGCACGTGGCTTGGACGCGCAATCAAAGTAACCTGCGCTCCTGCACGCGCCAGCATGCCGCCAAAATAGGATCCCACCGCTCCGGCGCCCATCACAGCTATGCGTGTATCGGAAAGGTCGGTTGTCAATGAAATCTCCCGAGAGGGTTCAGTTAAAAGTGAGTGCGCAATTCGCGAAAACTCGTGAGGATCAAAAGCTTTCCGCCGCCGCTTTCAAGTTCGCACTTCTCGAGTTCCCACGTGGCCGCATGAGGAATAAACACGGCGCTCAAACCGGCGTGCAGCGCAGGATTAATGTCACTGCGGGGACTATTGCCCACCATCCAGCCGTGCGTTTTTACGATTTTGAACTGCTCGATCATTCGCGCGTAAGTACCCGCGTCCTTTTCGAGCACAATCTCGATCGCATCGAAATATGACTGGAGTCCCGACCGCTCCACTTTGCCCGCCTGCTCGGCGGGCTCGCCTTTGGTTAGCAAAATAAGCCGGTGATGTTTCGCGAGGTATGCGAGGGTCTCGGGGACGCCTTCGAGAATGTGCGGCGGGGTGGCTTCCAGTTCCACCGCCATACGCTCGATTTCCTGCACGATTTCGCGTCGAGCCGCGTTCCCCGCTAATTTCAAATACGTATCTTCCAGCGAACGCCGGAAGCTTCGCACTCCGTAGCCGTGCTGGCGAATATTGCGGCGCTCTGTTTCATTTAGGATGTGACGTATATATTCCCGCGTGTAGCCAAGATGCTCGAGTTGCGTGACGAAGTGCTCGATCGTCTTCTCGAAGAAAATATTGTTTTCCCAGAGCGTGTCGTCCGCGTCGATCAGGAGCGTGTTTCGCGCCATCCAGCTGTTTCTCCAATTTTCCGTTAGTCGAGCAGGCCTATGTGGGTCGCCTTTAAGTAGCACAGGCATTCCTGCCTGTCTCGACGTCAGCAAAACGCCTACTTACGCCACACCAGCGAGATCAAAAAACGCCAGTTCTGAAGCCGGCCCGCAATCTATTGCGCGGAGGCTTTCCGTGCGCCTGCCGCCACGCGCTCCAGGATTTCGCGCGCCACTTTTTGCAATTCGCCGAAACGCGTCAGGTAGTCTTGGAACTCGCGGCTTAGATCGAGCGCAGTCGTAGGATCGAGTTTCGTCCGCAGAATCATATCGCGCAGATGCACGGGGTGAGGCAGCACGGCATCGTCGCGCAATTCGTCCAGTGCGCTGTTTGGATCGTAGTGGTACATCGATATCTCCAATCCGCTCACAACGTAATGCAATCCAGTATTCTACTCCGAATTATTTGATGCAGTGAGTGATGCCCCGAAGCCACTGAAAAACAAGCGGTCAGAAGATTTTGTCACGCGGAGGCGGGCAGGAACTCGTAACGCTCGATACGCGCGGCCACACCGCGGCGGCCATTGTGCGGTTCGACACGCAACACGCGCGCGTAGCAACGGATGTGAACGTCACCGGCAAGCGTGATTTGTTGCGGAAGCGTAAGGACAAATTCAATGGAGCTGCCTGCATCGGGAGTGGCGGGTTCGATCAAAAAATACAAGCCGCGGAAGCTGACGTCGCGGGTTTCACCGTCCTTTTCCGTAACGCTATCGCCGGCAGTGAATCGCACCTTCAGGGGAAGCATCATCGAGAAACGTCGCGCGGCGCGCCGTTCCACAACGTCGTTCATCGCTCCTCCCGCCGATTCACTCACTTGAGCCAAAACTAACACCGCTTTCATCCGGGCGCAATCGAATTTACCGGCCTGCTGTGGATTTCAGACACGAAATACAAGCGAATTCGCATTCGCGAATAGTGCTAGAGGTTTTAACTTATGCTCGGCATAACACAATCCACGCTGGTAATGGTCGCCCTCCAAATGCGACAGAAATGAGCGATTGGATTTCGGCCGCACTTTCCCGCTCGGCCGCCGTCAGCTAGACTTGATTCGCGTCACGTTTCACAAAGAAACTTTCCATGGCCGAAGCATTTCATCGCAGCTTGTTTTTGCCGGGGCCGGCAGGCCGCCTCAAAGCCATGCTGTGGACTCCTGCGTCCGCGAATCCCGATCTCGTCGCCCTCGTCTGCCATCCGCATCCGCTGTTCGGTGGCACGATGCACAACAAAGTGGTATTTCAGGCGGCCAGAGCGCTTCATCGACGCGGGATTCCGGTTCTTCGATTTAATTTTCGCGGTACAGGACAGAGCGAAGGCGAACACGACAAAGGCCGCGGTGAGCGAGACGACGTCCGCGCGGGGCTCGATTTTCTCTCCGCCGAATTTCCTGGCCGGCCGATTGTGCTCGCAGGATTCAGTTTCGGTTCATGGGTTGGTCTCGCCGTGGGCTGCGAGGACGAGCGCGTTTCGGACCTCATTGGCCTCGGGATCCCCGTGAATTCCGTGAGCCTTTCCTACTTGCACGAGTGCCGTAAGCCGAAGCTCTTCATCCAGGGCGGGAACGATCAGTTCGGCTCGCAACGAAACGTGAACGAGCTTTTTGACGTGCTGCCTGATCCGAAAAAGCTCGTGATCGTCGAGCAAGCCGACCATTTTTTCACCGGCCAGCTCAATCAGATGACGGCGGCAATTAGTGCGTGGATGGACGAGCGTTACCCGAATCGGATTGTAGTGCTTGATTCAAACGCGTCCTGAAGGCACAACCTAACCCTTAGATTCGAACAACATCATAAATTGCTCGCGCGACGCCGGTTCGACGCCTACTAGAGCAAGGTTCGCTTGCACGTGCTCGACACGGCTCATACCGACAAGCGCCGTGGTAAGCCCGGGCACCGAGCGTGCAAATTGAAGGGCGAGTTCGAACTCTTTTTTCAGCTTCAAAGCGGAATGAATAAATGGAGGCAGATTCTTGGTCAGCTGTCCCTGCAACAGCGCCGCGCTAGTAACGAGACTGATTCCCAGGTCGCGCGCCGCCTGCACCATGGGCATCGTTCTTCCGGCCACCGTCTGATTCGGACGCGTAAGTGCTTCCGGCATCGCAAGGTTGAAGGGCAACTGCACAAACCGGAAATGATGTTCCGCGCCTCCCACCTCGCGGGCGATTTCCGCCATCGCTTCGAGCGAAAGGTAGCCCGGCGACTTGGGATCCTCGCGGAACGCGTTCCACGTAGCCATTCCATAGGCGCCAATCTTCCGGTCAGCCACCGCAGTTTCGAGAAATGCAAAGGCGTCGCGAATTCTTTTTCGGAATTCCGCGGCGGATACTTCGGTGAGCTGCGTCTCGGGGTTGTGCAGGTAGAAAACGTCGATAGCCTCGACTCCAAAATTCGTGAGGCTTCGCTGCATCTGATCCGCGAGATATTTCGGCGCCATGCAATGGCATCCCGCTGCAACTTCCTCCGGCTGAAAAACACCGCGGTCCAGAAATTCGCGGGCGAAATACTCGTTCGGATCGGCGGGCATTTCTCCGTCAGGCGTCAGGAATCCCGCTTTCGTGCAAAGCACCAATTCGTCCCTGCCGTACCCCTTCGCTGTGAGGTCACGCAATGCCGCGCCGATAGACCGCTCGCTGCGCTGGAAGCGATAATTAATGGCAGAATCTATTACGTTAATGCCGCCTTCCACCGCCGCAACCACCGCCTGCGCGTACCCCTTGTCTGTCGCCGGATCGGGCTCGCCGAGATAAGTTCCTATTCCGATGGACGAAAGCACCTTTCCGCCAGGAATCTCGCGAAAGTGCCCTGGCGCAGACCGCCCCTGGAACCGCGCAGCGTATCGAAGCGTTCCCTGAGATGTAGCTGAGCCGGCGATTCGTCCATCATTGTGTGCCGCAGGAGATGACATTCGTTCCTCTACACTCACAACCAATTTACAACATTCTACGGCGCGCTGCGCGCCGTTACTTCCTGCGCCGGTTCACCGCCCGCCATGCCCTGCGCGATAATCAACTCCCGCGCTTCCACTCGAATCTTCGGCAGATTGCGGGCGAAAAACGCGGCACCAATGATCGCGCCCACTCCGCCAATTGCCAGCGTCCGCTGTGCTCCAATGTGATCCGCTGACCAGCCCGATAGCAACGCGCCCATCGGCGCCATCCCCATAAACATCATCGAGTACACCGCCATCGCCCGGCCCCGAAGCCGGTCTGGCACCATAGCTTGAATCAGCGTATTCGACGACGCCATCTGCACCATCATCGCGAACCCCACGGGAACCAGCAACGCCACGGACAAGACGTACCAGCGCGAGAGCGAAAATAAAATCAAGAACACACCAAAACAGCCGCATGCCATCGCTACCCAGCGTCCGAGGCCTTTAACTCCCGAGCGCGAAGCCAGCGTCAATGCACCGCCCAGCGCGCCCACGCCCGTGGCACCCATCAGAACGCCTAGCGTCCGCGCATTTCCGTGCAAGACTTTCGCCGCAAAAATCGGCATCAGCACCGAGTACGGCATTGCCACCAGGCTCACGAGTCCCAACAGCATCAGCAGCGCTCGTATCGGCCCGGTGTTCCAAACAAATCGGAATCCTTCGACGATATGCTCGAACGGCGAAACGCGCCTCACCTCCACAGGAGCCCGATTCACGTGCATCAACAGAAGACCGATGATGACGGCGATATAACTAATCGAATTGGCCGCGAAGCACCATCCTTCCCCGATGCTCGCCACAAGAATCCCCGCGATCGAAGGCCCGATCACACGCGCGCCGTTGAACATCGACGAATTGAGCGCAATCGCGTTCATCAGGTCTTCGCGCCCGACCATATCCACCAAAAATGCCTGCCGCGCTGGGATGTCAAAAGCGTTCACCGCGCCCATTAGCGCCGCGAGTACAACTACCTCCCACACCTTCACACGGCCGGTCAAAGTCAGCACAGCAAGAATTCCTGCGAGCACCATCGAACTCGCCTGTGTGGCAATCACTACTCGCTGTCGATTCCATCGGTCCGCCACCATTCCGCCAATCGGAGCCAGCAAGAAAACGGGAATCTGCCCCGCAAATGCCACCGTGCCAAGCAGCAGCGAAGATCCAGTCAGCCGGTAGACGAGCCACGCCTCCGCAATATTGTCCATCCACGTGCCGATCAACGAAATCAGTTGGCCACTGAAGAAAAGTTGGAAATTGCGGTGTCGCAGCGCGCGAAGCATCTGTGGAATTCGCCGCGTGTCTTCGAGTCCTGGATTCGCACGGTTTCGCTTCTGGGGCGGCGTCGCCATCTCTCTCAATTGTACGACGCCGCCCAGCCTTGCCGGTTTCGTTTATGCGGGATTGTTATGCGGAAGATTCCGGGGAAGGACTCGGTGGCGGAGGAGCAAGTAGCCGGCCGCAGGCTCGAAGAATGCGACGGTAGGGCCAGTCGTTTTCCCGGAAGAAAATTTCGCCGTCGCGCGGTTTCGAGTAAAACCACCGCGCAAGAATCGCAAGATGCTCGGAGCGTTCCGGAGGCGCGTCGCGCAGCCCGTATTGCGATCGCCAGCTCGCGCCCGAAGAGGGTTGTGACTCTTCTGGCTCGCCCGCTGTGGCATTTGACTCTGGTCGCCGCGCTTCGTCCGCTAACTTGGAATCATCCGCTCGGCCATGCGGCTCAAGCCCCTGCTTCAGAATCGCTTCCACCGACCGCGGTTCGCTCGACAATTCCCCAAATCGCAGAAATATCGGCTCGGCCAGAAGGCCCGCGAGCACGGGAAAAACAATGATCGATTTTTCCTCCGCCCCGCGTTGCAGCACCACGGCGTCAAGCTCGTCAACGCGCCGCGCCACTTGAGGGAGCCCCCGCAGCGCCGCCGAGGCTTTTTCCAGCCTCCTGTGCACGGCCGCCGCACGCTCAAAATCAAGCGCTTCGCTCGCGGCTTCGCGATCGCGCTCAAATTCCTCAGTAAGCGCTTCGCCGGAACTCGCCAGCGTCGCAAGCACTCGCCCCGTCTCCACGTCGTACTCTTCTTTCGTGCACCCTGCGAAACAGGGCGCCAGGCACATCTTCATCTCCGAATAAATGCATCCCGGAAATTCCGGATCGCGCCTAATTTTGATCTGGCAGCGCCGGATTTTGAAAAGGTCGAGAAATCCCTCCGCAAACGCCTCCGCGCTTTTCCTCGATGCAAACGGACCAAAATAAAATCCGCCATCCCCCGAAATCCGCCGCGTCACGTAACAGCGCGGATACTCGTTGCTCAGATTCACCTTCAGCACAGCCGGCGGCCGCAAACGCAACAGGTCCCGATAACGCTTGGGAAGTCTCGCGCGAGCGCACGTGTACAGAGTTAATGTCTGCTCGAATTTCGATCCGGTCACGCGGCAGCGCACACCCGCGGCCACATTCCGCAGATTCAGCCGTTTGGAAGCCGCCTCGGGTTCCCGCAGCAACCGCTCAGCGGCGCGACGGATATCGGTAGTGCGCGCGAGATAAGGTTGTGCTCCAGCCTCGCGCATTTCGATCATCAGTACACCCGGGCGAGCAGGGAGCGCAGCGAAGAACATCTCGTCATGGCCTGACTCAAAATCCAGGCCGCAATCAAGTTCAAGCATCGACAAAAGAATACACTGCCGGGCGCCAGTGCGGGAAAGTTGCGGCCGTCAGTACGATTTCAAAACCCACGCCGCAATCACGAGGCGCTGGATTTCGCTGGTTCCTTCGTAAATCTCGGTGATGCGGGCATCGCGATACGCGCGCTCGACGGGATATTCGCTGCTATAGCCATAGCCGCCGTGAATCTGGATCGCCTTGTGCGCCACACGCGTGGACATTTCGCTCGCGAATAATTTCGCAATCGCCGCTTCCATCGAAAAACGCGCGCCTGAATCCTGTTTCCAGGCCGCCCGCCGCGCCAGTAACCGCGCCGCGTCAATTTCCGTGGCCATGTCCGCCAGCATGAACTGAATCGCCTGAAAATCTGCTATTGGGTGCCCAAAAGCCTGGCGTTGTTGCGCATAGGAAAGCGCTGCCTCGAATGCCCCTTGCGCTATGCCTGTGGCCTGCGCCGCGATCCCGATGCGGCCGCCATCGAGCGTTGACAGCGCCACTTTGTACCCCTCACCCTCTTCCCCAATGCGATTCGACGCCGGCACCACGCAATCGCTGAACACTAGCTCGGTGCACGCCGTGCCGTGAATGCCAAGTTTTTTCTCTTCCTTCCCGACGCTGAATCCGCGCGTACCTTTCTCAACGACCAGCGCCGTAATTCCCTTCTCGCCTTTTTCCGGCTGCGTATTCACATACGCGATCGCTGCATCCGCCGCGCCCCCATTTGTAATCCACGCCTTCGTTCCGTTGATTACATACGTATCGCCCTTGCTGACAGCTTTCGTCTGAAGCGCCGCCGCATTCGAGCCCGCTTGCGGCTCGGTAAGCGCGTAACAGCCGATCTTCTCACCGCGCGCAAAAGGCACCAGAAATTTCTGCTTCTGCTCTTCAGTCCCGAAACGATAAATCGGATCGCAGTAGAGCGAATTCTGCACGGACAAAATCACGCTCGTCGAAGCGCACACGCGCGCGATTTCCTCGATCACGATCGCATAACTGATGTGATCCATCCCCGCGCCGCCATAATTTTCAGGCAACGCCACTCCCGTGAGCCCCAGTTCAGCCGCTTTCTTGAACGTATCGCGCGGGAATCGCCCCGTTTCGTCAATTTCCTTCGCCAGAGGCTTCACTTCCGCCTCCGCAAATTCGCGCACGCTCTTCTGCAGCAGTTGCTGCTCGTCGCTAAGTTCCAGGTTCAAGCGAGTTCCTTTGTTTAATTCTCTGATGCAAAAGAAGAACACAAATTCTAGGCCGCGTGACGCGAATAAGAAAGAAGAAATGCGGATCCGCGGACGCTTTGCTAGGTCGCTACAGTGGTGGTGATCGGTGCGGCGGAAGTGGCGGCATCCTTGCGAAGAGGCAGCAAGCACACTCGGAAATCGCCAAAGTCCTCGTCGAGGATATTGGAATAGATAACAAAAAGGCCAGCCCCAGCGTCAATGGCGATCATCACCAACGCCCGCACGATTGCTTGCGCTGTGGGAACTCGTGTGAAGATCCCAAGCAGCACAAAAAAAGTAATGATGATCCTATACAACACCGTTCGCCACGAATAGGTCCACCAGACTCGCACGGTGCGGGCAAAAGTGGCGGGCACATCCTGCGCGTTCGGGCCACCTCCATTCGAAACCAAACCGATGCGGAATGGCGAAAGTTCTTGCGAAGAATGTACTCCATGATGAAAAGGGCTATCACATAACTGATAACGTATGGAGTGAATCTCATGACGGGGCCAATTAGATTCCCGGGTACGTTCGTGTGTTCGTAAATCACACGCAGCCCCAACTCAATCGCAAAACCTAAAATTGCGGAAATTACAGTTGTTGGCCAAAAGAAGGCCCACCAGATGCGGAGCCCGTGCTCAAATGTGGGTTGGATATAGTTGCTGAGATACGACGGAACAGGCAAGGTCGGTGCCCCGGCGTCAAGCATGGAAGGCGGATCAGGCATGGTCGGTTGGCGGGATGATGCCAAGTTCTATACGCGGAGTCAAGTAACTCTGACAGTATCCACCCAGAGGGTACGTTAGCGTTGGATTTTTCGAAGTCCGGCCACAATTCTCGAAGAAAAACTGATTGCTTAATCCAGCCCGAGAGCCTCGCGCGCTTCGAGGATTTGCAACGCATGCCGCGCCGGATGCAGCGCAAGCACGATCATCAATTCCTGGCCAGTGGCCTTCCCCAGCGCTGGATGCGGCCCCACCAGCGCCCGCAGATCCTGATCGCATTTTTCAACATAATCGATCGTGCGCGCGCGGCTTCGCTGAAAATGCTCGAGGGCTTCCGCCAAAGTCGCAAATTTCCCGGCCGGCTTCACGAATTCCGGCGCTCCAAATTTCTGACTGCGATCCGTCACGCTGCTGATGATCTTCTGCTCGCGTGCGCGATCGATCGGGGCTTCCGGCGGCGCCAGCTTCGTCGTCACCGTAGCGAACATCCCATCTTCCACGAGGCCCACGTGCTCGACGCATTCCAGGATCGACCAGCGATCCTCCGCAGGACGCATCCGCGCCTGTTCGTCCGTAAGCCCTTCGGCTGATTCCAATAGCTTTTTGCGTGAAGCGCTCAACAATCGCAACAGCTGTTCTCGATCTACAGTTTCCATGGAGTTATCCGTTCAGGGCCTTTCGTAGTTTTTCATACGTCGTCGTTAAATCTTCCGGCTCAACTCGCGTCTCGCCAACCACCGTCATGAAATTCGCGTCGCCCGACCAGCGCGGCAGCACGTGCAAATGCAGATGCCCCGTCACTCCCGCCCCAGCCGCACGCCCAAGATTCATCCCCAGATTGAATCCGTCGGGATGATACGTTTGCTTCAAGGCCATCTGAACGCGCTGCGCGATTCGCATCATCTCGGCCAGCGTCTCAGGCTCTGCCGCCGCAAGATCCGCGACGTGCGCGTAGGGAACAACCATCACATGGCCTGAAGTGTAAGGGTAGCGATTGAGGATTACGAAACAAGTGGCGCCGCGGAATACGATTTGGCTCTTCTCATCGTCATTTGCAGCCACCGCGTCGCAAAAGATACACCCGGTGTCCTTCCCCGCGTCGGCAATGTAGCGATACCGCCACGGCGTCCACAGATAATCCATCCCGCTTAGCTCTGCGCGCCGGATTCAGAGGAGCCCGCCGCTCGCGGGTGATTCACGTAATCTTTCAGCTCTTTGCTGGGCTTGAAGTAAGGAATTTTCTTCGGCGGCACTTCCACTTTCGCGCCCGTTTTCGGATTTCGACCCGTGCGGCCCCGGCGTTGCCGCGTCCGAAAGCTTCCAAAGCCCCGAATTTCAATCTTGTCGTCGGCCTGTAGCGCCGCGATGATGCTGTCGAATATCGTCTCGACCACGGCTTCCGATTCTTTTCGCGGCAGCTCGGTGACGCGGGTCACTTCTTCCACGAGCTCCGCCTTCGTCATCGTATGTTCTTTGTTTTCGTGCACTCCCGCAGCTTCTGCCATGGGGACGTGAGCCTCCTTCTTCAATGCCTCTGGGCGACTGGCCGATTGCGAGCCGGGGTGGGGCGCCGCATACCCTTGCATATCATCAAATTACGTCGAGGTAAACGAATTTCATTCAGGGAAAAAGAGTGTGGCCGCTCACCCCACCGCAGGCGAACCCGAATTCTCCACTCCTCTAAATTCTAGTTTGCTTGCCGCTTGGCTAGAATCGCATCGCCGATCGTCGCTGTGGGTGATGATTTCGGCGACTTTGTCGCCCGAAATGACTCAATCTCCTGCTTCTCCGCCTGTTTCTGTGCCGCCCGGTAGCTCAGGCTGATCTTGTGCTGTTCGGGCTCGAGCCGCAGAACCTTGAATTCGTATTCCTGACTGGGCGTCAAAACAGCCGTCACTCGCGCTCCGCGTGAACCCTTCTCGCGTTCCTTATCGCGATCGCCTTTCGGGCGGCGCTCCTCAATCTCCGAAACGTGGCAGAGCGCCTCAATTCCATCGGACAATTCGACGAACGCGCCGAAATCGGTCGCTCGCGCCACTTTCCCTTTTATGAGGTCGCCGATCTTGTGCTCGCCGAACCAGTTCGCCCAGATATCATTCACCTGCTTGATTCCAAGCGAAAGACGCCGGTTCTGCGAATCCACTTTCAGCACCTTCGCCTGAATCGTGTCGCCCTTCTTGAACTTTTCGCTTGGGTGCTTGATCCGCTCCGTCCAGCTCACATCGCTGATGTGGATCAACCCTTCCATACCCTCTTCGATCTCAACGAACGCGCCAAAGTCGGCAAGATTTCGTACGCGCCCACTGACCATCGATCCCACCGGATATTTTTCCGCAGCCGCTTCCCAAGGGTCGGCTTGCGTCTGCTTCAATCCCAGTGAGATCCGCCGCTGGTCCGTCTTTACTTCCAGCACTACGACGTCCGCCTCATCTCCCACTTTCACGATCTTCGACGGATGCTTCGCGCGCTTTGACCAGCTCATTTCGCTCACGTGCACGAGCCCTTCCACGCCCGGCTCAATTTGAACGAACGCGCCGTAGTCGGTTACGCCCACGATCTTGCCTTTCACTCGCGTTCCCACCGGAAAACGCTCCGGCACCGTGGCCCACGGATCAGGCAGCAATTGCTTGCGTCCCAGCGAAATGCGCTGCTTTTCCTTATCGAATTTCAGGATCTGAACCTGAATCTCTTCGCCGGCTTGCACTACAGAAGAAGGATGTGGCACGCGGCCCCACACCAGATCGCTCACGTGTAGCAAACCATCGATTCCGCCCAAGTCAACGAATACGCCGTAGTCCGTCACGTTCTTCACGCGTCCGGTAACCACCGCGCCATCCGACATGGTTGCCAGCAAAGCCTCGCGCTTCGCTTTCTGCTCCTCTTCGAGAATCGCGCGCCGGCTCACCACCACATTGCCGCGCTTGCGGTTCAGCTTGAGGACGCGAACGTCGATTTCGCGATCTTTCCATCCTTCCAGGTCGTGCACCGGCCGCAATTCGATCTGCGAAGCCGGCAAAAAGGCGCGCACGCCGATATCAACTACCAGGCCGCCCTTGATCCGCTCGGAGACCTTGCCCTTGATGTCCGAATGTTGCCGGTAGGATTTCTCGATGCGTTCCCACACGCGCCGCCGGTGCGCCCGCACGTGCGACAGCAGCACGTAACCATCCTTGTGCTCGTGCAGCCGCTCGACTTCAATCGTCTGGCCCGGGCCAAATTCAATCGCTGAGCCTGACTCTGCGAATTCCTGCGCGGGCACCAATCCTTCAAATTTGCCGCCCACGTCCACAATCACGCCCGCATCAGTCACGGCCAACACGCGCCCGTCAAAAATTTCGCCTTCTATGACCACCGGCTCCGGCGTCGGGAACTGATCGAGCAGCTGGTCCATCGTCTCGCTGCTCTCCGCAATTTCCGCTTCGGTGGTCATCTCATGGGAAACCTCGGCCCCAGCTCCGTCCTGGCGGGTGTCTCTCGACACCTCCGGCAATGCATCATGCGTCTCAGTCGCTTGGGTGGAATTTTCTTCCGTTCCGCTTACCGGCGCGATCGGAGCGATCGTTCCGCTCGCTCCGTGTCCGTCGGTGGACACACTTGTCCCCGCACTTTCTTCAACCGTTGGAGCGCTCGGCGCAGGGTCCAGCGCGCGTGCTGCAGCTGTTGCGGCGCCGGCTCCCTGGGACGGCTTTGCTTGGGCCGTGGCAGTCTGTGGCGCATCCGACGAAGATTCGGGAGCTGACATTTCCAGAGTTGGTTGAAGATTATTGTCGTGTTCGGGTGACATTGAGAACGGCCTCCATACGGATTCGTTCATTGCGTGCCGAGAGTTTGGCCTCGGTTACTCCACCCAGCTGGGTTTCGAGCAATGAAGGGGAACAGCGTCCGCGCCAGAAACGCCGTATCGCAGCGATGATACGCGTCCAGTTTGCGGCTTGTCAACAAAACGGTGGAATCCTATATCGCCGCCATCGCGCATTGTATGAATGGTTTATTACGAAACCCTAATGTGTCCGCGGCCGGCACAATCCCGCAGCCGCTTCTACGCGCCCGTGCTGCTGAATTTGCGGAATTCTTTTCGATAGTCAGGCGCCCAAATCTCAATTCCGCGACACATTTCATACAGGCGGGAACGGATCCGCTTGCCCACACGATCCGCGAGTGTTTCTTTTTCGAAAGGCCGAAGCGATTCGCCTGAGGGAAGTTTAGCAGCTCGAACCGCAGACGAGGGCTGCGCGTCCGAATCTCTTTTAAAGTCAGGGTCTAGAAAATTTGTGGTCAAGATCGTTACGCGTTCCTCGTTGTAGCGCGTATTCAAGATGTGCCCTACAGTTTCGAGCGCCCAATCCGACGGCTTGCTTGATCCAAGATCGTCGAGCAACAAGACTTCAGTCTTGAGCACCGGTTCGAGCACGCCCATTTCTGTCGTCCGGCTTTCCGGGTTGTAGCTGTTCTGAATTTCCTTGAGCAGTTCGCGATAGTCGTAGAAAAGACCGGAATGGCCACGCTTCACTAGTTCGATTAGCGAAGCGACGGCCAAATGTGTTTTACCAACACCCCATGGCCCCATCAGAAGCAAGCCGCGTTCGCCGTCGCTCGGATAGTTATCGGCGAATCCCTTCACGAGCATTTTTGCCTGGGCAAGGCTTGCGTTCCAGGCCCGACTCTCCTCCGGTCTTTCCGAATCGTAATGATCGGTGTCGAAATTGTCGAAGTTATGGCCTCGATAGCGCTCGGGAATTCGTGCACGCGCGAACGCGCGGTCAGGTTCATCACTCTTCGTGCAATCGCACCGAATAGCCCACACCATTTTCGGCTCCCCAATACCAGAGCCCGGTCGATCCGCCGCCAGCGGCTGCGCTCCCGGCGCAGTGCGCTCGACAACTTTCCAGCCGCTTCCCTGACAATCGGAACAATCCGCTCGTGCCATCGCTAAGAAGAATATGCGCCGCGTCCGGTTCGCGCAAGGACACTCGCCCCTGTGGAAGAAATCAAACCTGTGGAAAGAACTGAGGCTGCGTTTCGCGGATATTATTTTTGATCGCTACTTCTCCACTTTGATTGCCGGCCGCGGCGCCAGCCGCACAATCGCATTGCGAACCTTCCGTTCATCCGGCGCCGCAAATCCCCGCCCCATCTCGCCCCGCACAAATTGTATGAACGCTTCCATCTGCGTCTGCATCTCGCCCATCTTGTCCCGCATATTCAAAATGATCTCGATGCCCGCAAGGTTCACGCCCAGCTCGCGCGTCAAATTCAAAATCACTTCCAGCCGCTCCAGATCGCTATCGGTGTAAAGCCGCGTATTCCCCTGCGAACGCGACGGCTTCAGCAACCCCACGCGCTCATACAGCCGCAGCGTCTGCGGATGCAAGCGGTACAGCTCCGCCACCGCGCTGATCATGTAACCGGCTTTCGCTTTTTTCCTCGGCCGCCCTGCCATTTCACTTTCTCCTTCTACATCTGCGTTACACAGCCGCCTTCGCAAACAATTCCTTGCGCGGATCCTCAGGATCAATCTTGCTCAGCTCCTTCAACAGATTCCGCACGCGCTCATCTTCCGGCTTCGGCACCACCACCTGCACTTCAATAATCTGATCCCCGCGTTTCCCAGATTGACGCGACGACGGCGCCCCCTTCTCCCGCAGCCGCAATTTCTTCCCGCTGTTCGTCCCCGGCGGAATCCGCACCTGCGCACGCCCGTCAATCGTCGGGACCTCTACCTTCGCTCCAAGCGACGCTTCGGTTACCGTCACCGGCACCGCCGTATACAAATCGTCCCCGCGCCGGTCGAAAAACGGATGCGGCTGCACCCGCGTAATGATGTAGAGGTCGCCCGGAGGCCCGCCACTCGTTCCCGCGTTTCCATACCCGGCCACACGCACCCGCGAACCCGTATGCGCCCCCGGCGGAATCCGCACGTCAATCGTTTCCATCTTCGGCACGCGCCCTTCGCCGCCGCAATTTTTGCAAATCGTATGCAGACGCCCGGACCCACCGCACCGCGAGCAAGTCACCTGAAAACGCATCTTCCCGCTCGTCTGCGTCACATGCCCCGTCCCGCCGCACGTGGGACAAACCTTCGCCTCGCCCGGCTCCACGCCGCTTCCATGGCACACATTGCACACATCCAGTCGCGTGAAACTCAGCTTCTTCACCGTCCCGCGCATCGCCTCCGCAAACGTGATGTCGATCTGATATTCCAGATCAGTCCCGGGCTCCTCTTCCACTCCCTGTTGCGCCGCATTCTGGCTGCGGAAAAATTGGCTGAACAAATCGCGGAAACTCGTTCCTCCGCCGCCCGCCCCCGCTCCACCCCCCGCCCCTCCGCCAAAATCAAATCCGCCGAAATCGAAATGAATATCTTCCGGCGCGCCGCCATAACCAGCTCCTTGCGGCGGCACTCCTCCCTGCCCCGGCACGTTGAATCCAAACTGGTCGTACATCTGCCGCTTCTTCGTGTCCGACAGAACGTCGTACGCTTCCTGTATCTGCTTGAATTTTTCTTCCGCTGATTTGTCGCCCGGATTCAGATCGGGATGATACTTGCGTGCGAGTTTGCGATACGCCCCGCGAATTTCCTTCACCGACGCTTTGCGCGGCACTCCCAGCAGTTCGTAATAATCTTGTTTGGTTGTCGTAGCCATTCTGACTTTCGCTAATCCTTAAAGTTTCGCCCAGCGCGCGTTCCACTCACCCAATTCCTGCGCCTCGCGCGCGGCCTCTTCCGCTTTTTGTCTCTGCACTTCCGTGCGTCCCGCCATCGCCGCTTCTTTCTGGCTCGCCTTTCCAATCCAGCGATCCAGCACCGCGATCTTCTCTTCCACTGTCGCGGGATCCGCCTTGAATCTCAAAAACGTCCCCGTAATCTCAATCGACCGCGGCGCAAAATCCGCAGGCACATCCTGCCCCTGCGCGTCATAAAACAGCCGCCGCCAATCCGCGCTCGGCGTCTCCGTGATCGACACCTGAATCAGAAAATAACTATCGCGAACCTTCGTTACCGCCTGCGGCGCACTCGCCCGCCGAATCCCGCTCGTCGTCAACTCGCTCTCCTCGAATTTGCTGCTCTATCACGCCCGCACAGCAAAACGGGCGGGGCTTGCTCGCGCCAGCTCCCGCCCCATTTGCTGCATTCAGTTTGTCAAATCAACTTCAACCGGCGCGTAGAGCCCGGTCTTAGTTCGGTTTCTTCGAGTCGTCCACGTCCACGAACTCGGCATCCACCACATCGCCTTGTCCGCCGCCCGATGAGCCCGCTGGTCCGCTCGATGACCCGCTCGCTCCACCGCTATCGTGCCCCGGGCCCGGAGCTCCCGCACCCGCGCCAGCCGCACTTCCCGCTGCTTGCTGCGACTTGTACATCGTCTCCGCAATCGTGTGCGAGATCTTCGTCAGTTTTTCCGCAGCTGCGTTCAACCGGTCGAGTCCGCCCTCGTTCAACGCTCGTCGCGCCTCTTCGATGGCTTCCTCAGCCGACTTCGCATCCGTCTCGCCCAGCTTCTCGCGGTTCTCCTTCACGAGTTTCTCGGTCTGATAAACAAGGTTGTCCAGCCGGTTCCGCGCTTCCACTTCCGAGAGCCGCGCCTTGTCCTCAGCCGCGTGCGCATCCGCTTCCTTCTTCATGCGCTCCGCCTCTTCCTTGCTCAAGCCGGTCGAAGCGGTAATCGTGATTTTCTGTTCCTTGTTCGTGGCCAAGTCCTTGGCGGAGACGTTCAAGATGCCGTTCGCATCGATGTCAAACGTCACTTCCACCTGCGGCACGCCACGCGGCGCCGGCGGAATCCCTATCAGATGGAATTTACCAAGCGACCGGTTGCCGCTCGCCACCGGACGCTCGCCCTGCAGCACGTGGATTTCAACCGACGTCTGGTTATCCGCCGCCGTCGAAAACGTCTCCGATTTGCGCGTCGGAATCGTCGTGTTCCGCGGAATCAAAGGCGTCATCACTCCGCCAAGCGTCTCAACGCCCAGCGAAAGCGGCGTCACGTCGAGCAGCAGAATGTCCTTCACTTCGCCCGCCAGCACGCCACCTTGAATCGCAGCGCCCACCGCCACCACTTCATCCGGGTTCACGCCCTTGTGCGGCTCTTTCCCGTTGAAGAGGTTCTTGACGATGTCCACCACGCGCGGAATTCGCGTCGAACCTCCTACGAGCACCACCTCGTCGATTTTGTCCGCGGTAATTCCCGCATCGGTCAAAGCCTGCTTCACCGGACCAACCGTCCGCTGCAGCAAGTCTTCCATCAACTGTTCGAGCTTTGCGCGGGTCAGTTTCAATTGCAGGTGCTTCGGCCCGGATTCATTCGCGGTAACGAACGGCAGATTGATCTCCGTCTCCATCACCTGCGAGAGTTCGATCTTGGCCTTCTCCGCCGCTTCCTTCAGCCGCTGGATTGCCATGCGATCTTTGCCCAGGTCGATGCCCTGCTCTTTCTTAAACTCGGAAACGATCCAGTCCACGATGCGCTGGTCAATGTCGTCGCCACCCAGGTGCGTATCCCCGTTCGTCGACTTCACTTCCACCACGCCTTCGCCCACCTCAAGAATCGAAATGTCGAAAGTTCCGCCGCCCAGGTCATACACGGCGATCGTCTCGTCCTTCTTCTTGTCCAAGCCGTACGCGAGCGCAGCCGCCGTCGGCTCGTTGATGATCCGCGCCACTTCCATGCCCGCAATCTCGCCAGCTTGTTTCGTCGCTTGCCGCTGGCTGTCATTGAAATATGCCGGAACGGTGATGACCACCTTCGTCACCTTCTCGCCCAGAAAATCCTCCGCCGCGGTCTTCAACTTTTGAAGAATCATCGCCGAGATTTCGGGCGGGGTGTACACCTTGCCGGAAATGTCGATGCGCACATCGTCATTCGGCCCTTTCACCACTTTGTAAGGCACGCGCTTCGCTTCTTCCGTCACTTCGTCAAAGCGCCGGCCCATGAACCGCTTGATTGAATACACTGTGTTTTCGGGGTTCGTGATCGCTTGCCGCTTCGCCACCTGACCCACCAGCCGCTCGCCGCTTTTCGTGATCGCCACCACCGACGGGGTCGTTCGCGCCCCTTCCTGGTTCGGGATGACGGTTGGTTCGCCTCCCTGCATCACGGCCACCACCGAGTTGGTCGTGCCCAGGTCAATACCTATAATCTTGCTCATAAAATCGCTCCTAGTGCTTTCCGCTCGCCTCAACCTCGATTTGTGCCAGCCAAAGCAGGCCTCATAATACACGTTGAGTGTTGTGTTGTCAAGTTATCTATGTGCCCGCATGCTATTGTATCTATTAGTCTTGCATCACAGCAGGGCCGAATAGCGCAGATAGAGCGCGCAGCAGGTTGACGGCAAAAGCTGCCTTCCGTACCGCCAGTTTACCCTGAGCCGCGAAGGGCGTCCCGCCGGCTCCTTTGACTCTTCTTCTGACGCTACTGTTCGGAAGCACCACCAATCCTGCCCATGCCCACTTAGCAACGACGCCGCTCGAGTAAACTTGTCTCCCCGGATTGCGCTCCTCACCCACAGCTCCAAAATCGAACCAACCCGTCGACCTCGGCATCACACTAGCCGGTCAAATTGGCCGCCGACTTTGCACCTAAGCACCGCCACGGCATCGCTCAGTTCAAAGGCGAGCCAATTCGGGCTACAATGTTCTTTCGAATTTGATTTCGATGCAGATTGACGTCACTTAACCACGCCCGGGAGGCACAGTTGAATCGTCCAATTCATCCAGCGCGAAGGATCCCATCGCACGCGCTCGCACTACTCGCCCTCGCCCTGATTCTCGCACCCGCGGGCCACGCGCAAACCAAGACCGTCAGCGCCAAGCCGCACGCAAAGCCCGCAGCCGCCGAAACTCTCCCCGCGCCCATGAAAACCATCGGAACCAAATCCGCGCCCATCACCATGGAAGTTTTCAGCGACTATCAATGCCCCGCTTGCCGCGGGTTCTTTGAAAATACCCTGCGCTACATGATCAATGACTATGTAGCGTCCGGAAAAGTTTATCTGGTCCACCGCGACTTCCCTCTTCCCATGCACCCATATTCAATGGACGCTGCTCGCTGGGCCAACGCCGCCGCTCGCATCGGGAGATTTGAAACCGTCGACGCGGCTCTCTTCGACAATCAGGACAAATGGACGAGAGATGGAAGCATGGAGCAATACATTTCCACAGCTTTGGGCCCCACAGATTTCAAGCGTGTGCAAAAACTGGTAGCTGGCTGCCTGACGCAAACTCCCGGCAACACCAGCGCCGCAGCAACCGGCCACTCCTGCGAGCTCGACACGTTCATTCAGCAGGATCAAGCCCTGGGGAAACAGGTGCCAGTCAATTCCACGCCGACCATAGTCATCACCTATAAAGGCCAGCGCTACCCGCCCATGTCCGGCATGTTCACCTGGCCCATCATGAAGCAGTATCTAGATTCCCTGATGAGCCAGTAGCTAGTGGCGCGCGTCGAACGACGAGAGCATTGTAGGTCGGCCCTTCAGCGGCGACATAAACTAATACAAGGGCCCGGGGCTTTAGCCCCTGAACCAAATCGAACGCTTCTCTGACCAAACATGACTGACGCGCCCCGACAAACAACCCCCAAAATCCTGCTAACCATCGGCCGCATCGCGCTCGCCGTCATCTTCATCGTCGCCGCTTACGCAAAACTAAAACCCCAAGCCCCCGTTCCCTGGTCCATGGGCTCGATGCGCGTCTCACTCTCCATGTTCGCCATGCAGGTGGATTCCTACCAACTACTCCCACCCGCAATCGTCAGCCCTGCAGCCCACTTCCTCCCGCCCTTCGAACTTTTCGTAGGCCTCTGGCTCCTAAGCGGCATCGCCCTGCGTTACGCCGCACTCGTCACCACCCTGCTCCTCACGGTTTTCTTCGCCGTAATGGTCCGCTCCTATTTCCTGGGCCTCGAAATAAATTGCGGCTGCTTCGGCCCAGGCGAACGCCTCGGTCCAATGACCCTCTTACGCGACGGCTCACTCTTAGCCCTAGCAGTCGCAGTCACAATCGGCGCATTCCTAATCAACCGCCACAGCAACGCCACGGCCAGTTCGCCCCCCCACGCCGAAGCGCCGTCGGTCGGGTAGCCAGGACGAATTCATCGTCGTGGCATTTCCGCAAGCCAACTCAAGTCGCCCCAGACTTGGCACGCCCCAAAAGCTTCCGTGCCGTTCCGTACCGCCGGCTTGTCCTGAGCTTCGAAGGGCGTCCCGCCGGCTCTTTTGACTTTGCGTTTTGTTCTCGCCTTTCATTTGCGTGTCATCCTGAAGGCATCCGATCAGGATGCCCGCCCTGAAGGATCTCAACTGAGACCTCAAGCAATCGCGGCCCACGTCCGCGCGCGAATCGCCTTATAATCACCAAGCACCCAAAAATGAAAACCCTCGACCAATACCTCGAAGACGCCACCGTCGCCCACGGCCACATCTGCGCCGGCCAAGTCCTCGGCGTCCGCCTCGCCATGCTCGGCCTCCGCGAACTCGGCATCGAAGATCCCATCCGCGACCGCAAGCGCCTTGTCACCTACGTTGAAATCGATCGCTGCATGACAGACGCCGTCGCGCTCGTCGCCAACTGCCGCCTCGGCAAGCGCGCTCTCAAATTTCTCGACTGGGGAAAAGTAGCCGCCACCTTCGTCGATCTCGAAACCGGGCGCGCCATCCGCATCGTCGCCCGCGAAGATTCAAAAAAGCGCGCCAACGAAATGTTCCCATCTCTCGAAAAAGAAAAAGGCCAGCAGCAAGCCTACCGCGCGATTCCCGACGAAGAGCTATTCGACAAGCAGTGGGTGCGCGTCGAAATTCATCCCGAAGATCTCCCCGGCTTCAAAGGCCCCCGCGTCGTCTGCGCCCAATGCGGCGAAGGCATAAATTTCAAACGCGAAGTCAGCGTAAACGGCCGCATTCTTTGCCGCTCCTGCGCCGGCGAAAGTTATTACACTTCGCTTCACGAGTAATTCGCACGTCGCACAGTAGGGGCACGGCATGCCGTGCCCGAACGCGCGACACGCACCGCGCAACCATTCTAGAATTCCTTGGCAGCACGCGTTTTCTACTCCCTCACCCTTCTCCACTTGATGTAGAATCCGGCCCGCTTCCAACCCAAAGAAATTAAGGAACCACGACAGCTGGTCCTGACAGCGCACCGCCTCATCTTGCGCGCAGACCATCACAGCCAATCGCATTTGAAAATTTCCCCTCGAGGACACGAAATGCAAAGAATGAAAGCAGTCTTGTCAGTCGTTGTCGCGCTCGCACTTCTAATCGGCACTTATCCCCTCGCCCCGCTTAGCGCATCAACCGCAAGCATCACCTCGCCACCACCCGCGGCTTCCGCGCCCGTCACTCCCGCCTGGCCCAAAGTAATCGATCGAGACGGCAACCACATCATCGTCTACCAGCCGCAGCTCAAATCCTGGGAAAAATACCGCACGCTCGTGGCCGACACCGCGATTTCAATCACGCCCGACGGCGGAAAGCAGTTTCTGGGCGTAATTTCCTGGCGCGCCAACACTGTTGCCAATGTCAGCGCCCGAAGCGTCTACGTCAGCGATATCCAGGTTATAAGTTCGCGTTTTCCAACCCTCGATCCCCAGCACGAAGCCGAAGCCGAGCAGAAAATCAGTCAGGTCTACCCCACCATGACGTTCAACGTCTCGCTCAATCACATGATCGCCAGCCTCGAGAAAGTCAAAGAGCCGGTCAACTCCGCGGCTGTCAGCACGCAGGTCCCCACCATTTTTGCCAGCACCACCCCGGCGATCGTCTTGATGGTTGACGGCAAGCCCGTTCTCGTCCCCATCGAAGGCACCAACCTCAAGTATGTTGTGAATACGAACTGGGATCTCTTCAACGACGGCAGCGAATATTTTCTTCTCACCGGCACAACCTGGCTGAAATCCAAAGAACCTTCCGGCCCGTGGACCGCAACCACCAAGCTTCCCGCCGAAATGGCTAAGCTGCCCAAAGGACAAAATTGGGATGGCGTATTGAAGCAGGTCCCGCCGCCAGCCGGCGCTCCGCCCGCGCCAAAAGTTTTCTTCACCGAACGCCCCTCTGAATTGATCGTCTTTCGCGGCGCGCCCGTCTACGCTCCGATTCCCGGCACAAGTCTTTCCTACGCGACGAACACGGAAGACAGCGTCTTCCTTCACAAGCCCGATAATCAAGTTTACGCGCTTCTCTCCGGGCGATGGTTTCGCGCCGGAAATATCAACGCGCCCTGGGTCTACGCGGGCAACGATCTTCCCGCAGACTTCGCGAAAATCTCCACCGGCAAACCGTACTCCAACGTTCTCGTCTCCGTCCCCGGAACGCAGGAAGCCAGCGACGCAGTGCTCCTCGCGCAAGTTCCCACCACCGCCGTCGTAAATCGCGCCGCAGCCGAGGCGAGCGTCAAAGTCATCTACGCAGGCGAGCCGCAATTCGTCGTGATCGAAGGCACCACGATGTATTACGCGGTGAACACGCAGAATCGAGTAATCCGCGTCGGCAGCGCCTACTATCTCTGCTACCAGGGAATCTGGTTTATCTCCGTGAATCCGTCGGGCCCATGGAAGACCGCCGACACAGTCCCCGCCGTGATCTACACAATTCCGCCAAGCTCGCCGGTATACAACGTCACCTATGTCGTCGTCTCGAATCCCACGCCGACAACCGTGCAGACCAGTTACACCAGCGGCTACCTCGGCGTTTTCGTTCTCGGCATGGCGGTCGGCGCCTGCGTCGTCTACGGCACCGGCTACTACTACCCGCCCTACATTTATTACGGCCCGCGCTACCCGATCTACTATCCGTATCCGTACACCTACGGAGTCGCGAGCTTTTACAATCCGTACACGGGAACTTACGGCGTCGCTCACGCTGTCTACGGCCCATACGCTTCCGCGGGCACCGCAGCTTGGTACAACCCGACCACTGGAACGTACGGTCGCGCAGTCACCTATCAAAACGCATACGGTGGCCACACCTACGCGCAAGCCTACAACCCTTGGACCGGAACTTACGCCGCCACTTCGCAAGGTCACAACGCGTACGCGCAGTGGGGCAGCAGCGTCGTCACCAACGGCGACAATTGGGCCCAAGCGGGCCACTACTCAAACGCGAACGGGACCGTCGCCGGATTCCAAACCTCGAAGGGCAGCGAAGGCGCCGGTTTCAACACCAAGAACGGCAACAGCGGCTTCGTCGCGAAAGATGCGAACAACAACAACGTCTACGCAGGCGCCGACGGCAACGTCTACAAGAAAGATTCCAACGGTGACTGGAGCAAGTGGAGCGATGGCGGCTGGCAACCAGTCGATCCCTCCACCGGCGCCCAACAGACGAAGAATTCAAAGAACAACAGCAACGACCAGAATCTAAGCGGCGCCACCAACAAGAACCAGTCCGGCTCGAACGGCACCCAGCAACCAAGCGCCAATTCACGCGGCAGCAACGCCAACAACGGCAGCGGCAACCTGAACCAGACGCAGCAAACGCCCGGAGCGCGCAATCGCCAGAGCGAGCCCGGCAACTCGGGCAACTCCAATCTCGGCAATCAACTCAACAACGACGCGAATTCCCGCGCTCGCGGCGACCAACTCGACCAGCAAAATCGCAGCAGCGGTAGTGGCGGAAGATTCGGCGGTGGAGGTGGAGGCGGCGGTCGAGGCGGCGCCGGATCATCAGGTGGCGGTGGCGGCGGTCGCCGCCGCTAAATCGCGGCTCGTAACGCTTCACTCTGCGCCGTCATTCGCGACATGCAGCGCCGCGACAGACTCCGCAGCTCACTCTCGCGCGAGCTGCCATTCCGTAACGCCGGCTTGTCCTGAGGCACGAAGGGCGTCTCGCCGGCTCTTTGCTTCTCGCGCCTGAATATTTTTCACGCGCTCAGCGCACAGCCGGATTCCACGCGCGCAGCCGTGGAATCCAGCGTGGCACATTGCGGCAATACTCCTCATAATCCGCGCCGAATTTCGCCCGCAAAATCGGCTCTTCATACAGCCGCACAAAAAGCTCCGCAATCGCCAGCGCAACCAGCGCCACAATCAACGACCCGCGATTCGCCTCGCCATACAGCGCCCACAAACTCAACCACCCCGCAAAAAATCCCACATACATCGGATTCCGCACGTAGCGATAAAACCCCACCACCACGAGCCTCTGCGGCGCAGCCATTGGCGCTGGCGTCCCGTGCCCGGTCCAACCAAAATCCCAGATGCACTTGATCGCCACCGCGAATCCGAGCACCGCCGGGATCGCAAAAATCAACCGCCAGCCCGCCACGCCACTCGCGTAACCGTGAAAACCAAGCCACCCCGGCAGCAACCAGAACCACAGCGCCAAAAATCCCGCACCCGCGCAGAGTGACGCAATCGCCGTCGGCCAATTCGCCCCGCGATCCGCACCGCTGTGCACGCCGCCCGACGATCCCGCCTGCGCGTGCGTCATAATCACCTCTACTTCTTACCGCGCCTCACCGTAAACGCGCCGGCGCGTCTCGCATCCTCGGCCGCTACGGCACCACCGGCAAGTTGATAAAACTTGCCGTGCCCGGCGCCAGCCACACCCGCTGCGTCGCCTTCTGATAATCCCCCGGCTTCGCGTCGAAAATATTCGGCACGAATGTCTGCGGGTTCCTGTCGTACAGCGGAAACATCGTCGACTGCACCTGCACCATCACGCGATGACCCGGCAAAAACACGTGATTCACCGTCGGCAGCCCGAAGCGATACAGCAGCGGCTGATTCGACGCAATCGCCTCCGCATGCTCGAAGCTCGTCCGATATCGCCCGCGAAAAATGTCGAGCGAAATTGCGAGCTCATATCCGCCCATCCCCGGCTGCGATTCCACCGTGCCCGGATACACGTCAATCAATTTCACCGCCCAATCGCTGTCCGTGCCGCTCGTCGACGCGAACAGATTCACCTCCGGCACTCCGCTCACGCGCAACGGCTTCGTCAGCGGCGCGCTCACATACGTCAGCACATCCGTGCGCCCATCTACAAATCGCTGGTCGTCCACCAGCCATCGCCTCCACGCATCGCCGTCGTCTGGCGCCACCGGACGCGTCCGATACGGCACTGGATTCGCCGGATCGGAAACGTACTCGTCATACTTTGTTGCTGGGGGAGCATTAGCCGCAGGATCTCGCAATGCATCAAAAGACAGTCCACCATTCTCCGTTAAATAAAGCGGCTTCGATTTATTCGCGCACCCACCCGCGCAGCTCAGCGGCCACGACTTAAATCTGTCCCAATGATTTTCCCCCGTGTTGTAAATAAACACGGGCGGCGTATCAGCCTTCGGCGCGCCCTCCACCAAATACTGATTGAAAAATGGCAGCAGCACGTCGCGACGCCATTGCAGCGCCGTATCCCCATCAAACATCAGCGGCCCCAGTGACGACCCGTTGTAATTCGCCCCGCTATGCCGCCACGGCCCCATCACCAGAAAATTTCTGTCGTTCGACGTGTCCTTCGGCTCCATCGCCGCCCACGAGTGAATCCCGCCCCACATATCTTCCTGGTCCCAAAGTCCCTGCTCCCACATTACTGGCACCGTCAACGGCGTTTTCGCCATGATCTTGTCCAGCGCCTGCCCCTGCCAGAACGCATCGTACGCCGGATGCGCCTCCGTCAGCTTCCAGAACGGCAACTGATCGCACCCACCATATCGCGCGAAATCTCCCGCCGAGCCAATCTCGAGATAATTCGTGTAATCATCGTAGTTCATGCGCGGAATCGGCTTGCCTTCTCCGCGCTTCGTAGTCTGCTCCGTAAAATAATCGAGATTGTTCTGCCGAAACGCGCCGTAGTGAAACCAGTCATCGCCCATCCATCCGTCCACCATCGGACTTTCCGGCGCCGCCACCTTCAACGCCGCATGCGGATGAATCAGCGCCATCACCACCGTGAATCCTTCATACGACGAGCCCAGCATCCCCACCCTGCCATTCGACTCCGGCACATTTTTCACCAGCCAGTCGATCGTGTCATACGCGTCCGTCGTGTCGTCCGTGCCCGTTGTATTCAACGGGCCCACCGGCGGCGGAGTCATCAAATAATTTCCCTCCGACCCATACTTCCCGCGCACATCCTGAAACACGCGAATGTACCCCGCCTTCACGAACACTTCGTCGCCCTGCGGCAGCTCGTCAACCATGTACGGCGAATCCGCATTGCGGAGCCGCCGCGCCCGCGTCGCCGCATCGTAAGGCGTCCGCGTCAAAATCATCGGCGCATTCTTCGCCCCATTCGGCACCACGATCACCGTGTAGAGCTTCACCCCGTCGCGCATCGGAATCATCTCCACGCGCTTCACATAATCGAAGCCCGTCTGCGGCGCCTTCCACTGCGCCGCCATATCGTTCACCCGGGTGTTGTCTTGCGCACGAACAGGCGTCGCAGCAGCAGCGAGCGCAATCACGGCGAAGGCAAAGCTGAAAATCCATCTCGAAAAGTTCATCGTCATCCTTTGATTTGATTTATGTAGTTCACCTCTTAAGAGGTGAGGCTTTGCTCCGTTTTGTCGAAGGCGCGCCCCGGTGGGCCGTGCCCGAACGCGATGCTTGGCTCCACTGGCGCCGCTCGCGTCCCGGGTGTGTTTCCCTTGTAGTGCCGGCATCCTGCCGGCTCCTTTGCAGGGCCAAGAGGAGACGAAGCGTCTTGCGTCTCTCGCGCCAACAGCAACATTCGACGGCCACCGGCCCGATACGATATCACTTTTGGTTAAGTCTTTGTCGGATCGGAAGTCCACGCTTGTTTCACCTTCGAGACCTGGCCTGGCGCTGGTTTACCGGGCTCAGTTTCCATCAGGAGATTCCTCATCACTCCACTTTTTCCAAGAACCGTCATGGCCGTTTCCTCGAGTCCAATCTGTTCCCTCAGAGGCGCTATCTGTTGTTATTGGGACCATCCGTGGCGGATGCTCGATTGGGGACCGATAACAGACTGGATTGCTGATATCATCAGGGCCATTGCTTTCGCTGGTTCTGCGATCGACCGGAATTGTGCCTCTCGGGCCTAGATGTTGACCGGTCGATGTGCACTCCCGTGCAAGATTGCGACGAGGTTTCCATGGGCCAGAGCGGAACACCCCTCGCAGGTTTCTATGACTTTCGTCTCGTAGCCCTCTCCGTGTTGATTTGCATTTCCGCGTCTTACGCTGCGCTCGACCTTGGCGGGCGCGTAACCGCCGCCCACGGTTGGAGCCGGACCGCATGGCTTGTGGGCGGATCCACTGCCATGGGTCTGGGCATTTGGTGCATGCACTTTACGGGCATGCTCGCGTTCCACCTGCCTGTCCCCGTTGCTTACTACTGGCCCACGGTCCTTCTGTCACTTCTGGCTGCTATCCTCGGCTCCGCCCTGGCCCTCCGTGTCGTGAGCCGTCAGGAGATGGGCCGCGCTCAAGCCTTGACCGGAAGCATCCTTATGGGGTCCGCTATCGCAGGGATGCACTACATCGGCATGGCAGCGATGCGCCTCCCAGCCGAGTGTCATTACAACCCTCTGCTCGTGGTCGCTTCTGTCCTCATTGCAGTGGTTGCGAGTCTTGTCTCGCTGGTGTTCTGCTTTGACTATCGTGAGGATTTCAGAGGAACCACGGCTGCGAAGGTCCTGAGTGCAGCATTGATGGGTGCTGCCATCTCGGCAATGCATTACACGGGGATGGCTGCAGCAAGTTTCTTCGCGTTTGGGCTGCCCGTGCAACTGGCGCACACGGAGAGCATTTCGTCGCTCGGCACCGCGGCAATAGTCCTGGCCACGCTAATAGTCCAGGGGGTAGCGATGTTGACCTCCGCCATGGACCGGCAACTGGTCTCTCAGGCTGTGGAGCTCCAGAGAAATGAGCGCTTCCGCCAAATCGCAGACAATTTGCCGTTAGCGCTTGCTCTGGCCACCTCGGATCTCAGCGAGCTTCTCTACGTCAATCGCGCTTACGAGAAGATATGGGGGCGCACGATCGAGAGTTTGTATGCAAATCCCATGTCCTTTGTGGATGGCGTCCACCCAGATGACCAGGGGCGTCTCAAAGAAGCATTATCGAGTTTAGTGAAGGGATTCGCAATTGACGGTCTCGAATGCAGGGTAATCCAGCCGGACGGCTCGACCTACTGGGTCTTATGCCGCGGGTTTGCCGTGCGTAGTGCCGGTGGTCAGATTGCTCGATTGGTTGGCAGCGCCCAGGACATCACGGAGCGCAAAGAGGCGGAATTGGAACTCCGTCGGAAGCAGACCTATCTGGTCATGGGCCAAAGAATCGCTGGAATGGGAACCTGGGCTTGGAAACCGTCTTCCCAGGAGATGGTCGGATCGGAGGAATTTTGCCGCATCTTCGGCCTTGACCCTGAAAGCACGCAACTAAGACGCGAAGTATTTCTGCAGCGCCTGCACCCGGATGACCGCTCGAGGTATGAGCAGACAATCAGCGCGGCACTCAGCCAGAGAACGAACTGGGAAGTAGAATATCGAATTGTTCTTCCTAACGGGTCGGTAAGACATATCCGGGGCGCGGGCAGCCCCGTTTTAGACAGCTCGGGAGAGATCTCTGAGCTTGTCGGTACGGTGATGGACATAAGCGAACGTAAGCAGGCGGAAGAGGCACTCCACCGTCTCTCGATGCAACTTCTCCAGTTGCAGGACGAAGAGCGGCGAAGCATCGCGCGTGATTTGCATGACTCGACGGGTCAAGACCTCGCCGCTTTGACCATGTTAATTGGGCAATTTGGAAAAGGCTTACGTTCTACAGAGCAAAAATCACGCCGACTTCTTTCCGAATGCAAGGCTCTGGTAGATAAGTGCATTCGAGACGTCCGTACACTTTCGTACGTACTGCATTCGCCCGTTTTGGACCAGGTTGGTTTGAGTGGCGCAATTCGTAACTATGTAAAGGGTTTCACCAAGAGGAGTGGGATCCAAGTAACGTTGGAACTGGCACCAGGGATTGGACGAATGCCACGAGATGTCGAGCTAGCGCTATTTCGCGTGGTGCAGGAGAGCCTGACAAACATCCAACGACACTCGGGCAATCGTGAGGCAGCAATTCGACTTCACCGTAACTCGCACCTTACGCTCGAAATCATCGACAGCCGCACCGGAGTCTCCCGGAATTCGACGGAAGGTCCCGAGAAGTCGCCGTACCAATATGGCGTCGGGATTCTGAGCATGCAAGAGAGAGTGAACCTGATCGGCGGTCGACTAGAGATCTACGTCGCGAGTGGTGGAACAGTCGTTCGCGTAACGATACCACTTGGAGAGGAACGTGAAAAAGCGCCGGATTCTGTTGCCTGACGATCACGCGCTCACAGCGAAAACAAAGCTGAAAATCCGTCTCGAAAAGTTCATCGGCACCCTTTGATTCCATGTAGCTCACCTTTTCAGAGGTGAGGCCTTGTTCCGTCGTGTCGCCCAGCAGCAACATTCGACGGCCACCGTCCCGATACGATATCACTTTTTGAGGATGCAATTTGGCGGCTGCGCGTTTGTAGGCGGCGGTTCTCGATGTTCGCGCAGGAATCGAGGTGATCGCTAGTCCCCCCTTTAACCGCCGATTAGAAATTAGCATGTGATTGAAACGGCATAGGTTAGCGCGAGGTTTAATCGCGGAACCGTAGATTAAAAATGCAGCGTCGAGCGGCGGGTGACAACGAGGGGGTACGGCAGTTCGGTCATTTCTAACTGGCAGCGCGGGGGTGGCTCCGGACGAGTGGCTGGGCGTGGTGCGTCGATGCTCCCGGTGAGCCAGAGTGGCGGCCGATAGTAACGTTTGCGTCATCTTATAAAAACGGGCAATGGTAGCACGGATTTGGGCGGTTTGCTAGCCGTAAAGCTTGGCAGAGCTCGGTTGAGGACTTTCCAGGTATTCGCAACTTAACCGCAATCGGGCCAGAAAAACTGTAGGTGCTATTCCGAAGACTTCGTTTGATTCTTCTGGGCATCGTCCATAACCGAAAGAAGTTGCTTTGCGAGTAGTTCACTCAGAAGCGTCTCCATAGCAGCGACATCTATGTTCTTGTCTTTCTGACAGGCCGCATCGGCGAGTTCAAGTGCTTTGTAGTATGGGGATTTGTTTCCAGATATGGAATCGTGGTCGAACCTGGAACTCGATACCCAAGCCGCGCGCAAAGAACAACGAAGGAGGTAATCCTCGCGGTGCGTCCGTTTCCGTCCACAAAAGCATGAATCCAATTCAGCCGCCACAAAACATATGCCGCCAGATAGATCGGAGAGCGATCCCAATTATTGTTTACGTGATCGCACATTTCTTCGACGAGCTCCGGCACTAAGTAAGCCTTCGGAGGAATGTGCTTGCTGGCTCCGATTTCAATGTCTGCTGGCCGATAATTCCCTGCGAAGGAGCTAAGCCCATCCAGTGCAATGCGATTCAATCCCATTATGGCCGACGGGCGAAGTTTGAACGGACGCTCTGGATCGAGAGAGGACTCGATGATCTCGATTGCTTTGTCGAACTGACGGAGGCCATTTTTAGCCTCTTGGTGAGCTTTTTGATCCGGGTCGGATATTAATTCAGGTTCGAGGGCCTTGCTGTGGCGATCGTCAAGAGGCATACAGCCTTATTCTTCCTTTAACGACTCTGCCTCCTGATTCACAGTGTCTCGTGTGATGCGCGGATTTTCTATATTTGTGTTTCCGAAGGCAAAGCTGCGCCTTTGGTCCTCTTTCTCGGACGAACTCAGTTCACAATTCTTGGCTGCGTCGAGCAGCTTTTGCAACTCATACGTCGTCATGCACCGCCCCCGATCGAAAATCCTTCTCGGAAGCAAGGATTGCGGTCCTATCTCTCCCGCTTGCGATCAGGCAACGATTCCCATTGGGCATGGGAAACCACTAAGCTCAATATTACCAAGACATCGCGAAGGCGTCCAATAAAGCTGTCGGGTGTCCCATGCTTCGCGGGTTTTGCGAAGAAGTCGTGCTCCGCGATCTCGGCCACGAAACTCAGGATTGCTGGTAGAATGCGCGCCCGTGCGAACCCTTTTGCTTGTGATCCTTTTTGTTTCCCCCGCTGCGGCTCAATCCTGGATCGTCGAGACCACCGGCTGGGATTCGAATCTGCGCGCCGTCGTCGCCACTCACTCGAGCAATCCGCAGCGCCATTCTGCACCTGTGATTTGGGCCTCGGGCTCGAATGGCCGCACGCTTCGATCCACTGACGGCGGCCAGCACTACACGCGCGGGCTCATAAATGCGCCCCAGCCGCATTCGCTCGACCTGCGCGGAATCCAAGCCTTCAATGAAAAGCTGGCTTACGTGATGGCGAGCGGCCCGGGGAAAATGTCGCGCATCTACAAGACGCACAACGGCGGCGAGACATGGAAGCTCGAATTTTCCGGCACGGGCCAGCAGTTTTTTCTCGACGCGCTTGCCTGCATTTCTGAAACGGAGTGCTTCGCGCTCAGCGATCCCGTTGACGGGAAATTCGTGCTCATCACCACCACCGATGGCCAAAACTGGAAAGAACTGCCGCGCGACTCGATGCCCGCAGCACTTCCCGGCGAAGGCGCTTTCGCCGCGAGCAATTCCTGCCTCGCTATTTACGACAAGCGTGAAATCTACTTCGTCACCGGCGGCAGCGCCGCGCGCGTGTTTCATTCGCCCGATCTGGGCCGCACCTGGACGGTGACGGAAACACCCATCTTAAAAGGCAATCCATCGTGGGGAGCGTTCTCAATCGCTCGATTGGGGAGCATCCTTGTTGTGGTCGGCGGGGATTTCAAGGATGAGGCGGACGCAAAACGCACGGCCGCCTACTCGCTCGACGGCGGCGTCACCTGGACTCTCGCCACACGTCCGCCGACAGGATTTCGCTCAGCGGTCGCGTTCCTGAATCGCGATACGCTTCTCACCGCCGGCACGGGCGGCGAGGACATCAGCACCGATCAGGGCGCGCACTGGACGCGCACCGACGACATCAACCTCAATGCGATCACCATCCTCGACGGCGCCGCCTGGGCCGTGGGACCGAACGCCACCATCGTTCACTGGACGGAGCCCCCGCGCTAGTCATTGCCCATTACAAATAATCGCCCATTTGCAAAAATTTCGGGCGATTGGTGCATAATGGCGGCCCGCGAATTTCCAGCCACCAAAAGGAGGTCATCACATGGCCACGATTACCACGAAAGACGGAATTGAAATTTATTACAAGGACTGGGGCAAGGGTCAGCCCATCGTATTCAGCCACGGCTGGCCGCTCTCGGCCGATGATTGGGACGCGCAGATGATGTTCTTCCTCAATCAGGGCTATCGCGTGATAGCACACGACCGGCGCGGACACGGCCGCTCGTCACAGACCGCCGACGGCCACGACATGGATCACTACGCCGACGATTTGGCGGCGCTCACCGCGCATCTCGATCTGAAGGATGCGATACACGTGGGCCATTCGACGGGCGGAGGCGAAGTGGTGCACTACATTGCGCGCCACGGTGAAAGCCGCGTCGCAAAAGCAGCGATCATCAGCGCGGTGCCGCCGTTCATGTTGAAGACTGCGGCGAATCCAGGCGGGACGCCGAAAGAGGTGTTTGATAATTATCAACAGCAGACATCCTACAACCGGGCGCAATTTTATCTCGACGTGGCGTCCGGGCCGTTCTACGGTTACAACCGGCCGGGCGCGAAGCCTTCACAGGGAATTATCTGGAATTGGTGGCGCCAGGGGATGATGGGAGGAGTGAAGGCACACTCGGATGGCGTCGTCGCTTTCTCGCAGACCGACTTCACCGAAGACCTGAAGAAAATCACCGTGCCGGTGCTGGTGATGCACAGCGAGGACGACCAGATCGTTCCCTATGCGGATGCGGGACCGCTCTCGGCAAAGTTGCTGAGGAACAGCACGTTCAAATCCTACAAAGACTTTCCGCACGGCATGCCCACGACACACGCCGACACGATTAACGCCGATCTGCTCGCTTACCTGAAGGGTGCAGCGAGCAAGGCAGCAGGCTGATCGCGGTTCGCGCAAAGAAAAAGCGGGGCGCGGCGGCGCCCCGCTTTTCGCTGCAGAGCCGGGTACGTTCTGAAAACCCGGCTAGGGCGTGGAGGAGTTCTGGTTGGCGGGATCGTGCTTAGGGAGATTTGGCGTGATTTTCTTGACGATGAATTCCTGGAAGAGGTTGGCGGCGGCGGCGGTGCCGATGCCCATGGCCGTGTTTTCGAAGGTGAGAGCGGCGCCACGATCGTGCTGCGGATAGTAGGAGTTGGAAAGACCGCCGGAGATTAGGCTGCCGAGAATGGCGGAGTAGTTGAACTGCCAGTGGCCGTTGTCGCCCTTGCAGATCACGGCCATGGAAATGGCGTAAAGAGCGCGGGAACTCTTGCTGCCGGTACCTTTATAGAAGTAGCGCGGATCCTGTTTCAGGAGCGACGGCAGAATCGCGCCACCGATGAAGGTGCCGGTGACGTAGTCCGCAAAGCCGGCGCCGTAGCGCTTGGCGTAACCCTGCGCGCCCTGGCCGTATCCGCCGAATGTGTTTTGCGATTGCTGGATGCCGGCCACCGCGCCGATCAAGACGAAGGTGACGGGGTCGATGGTGCTCTTCCAGGCCAGCTCGAACTTTTGCTTGGGGCGGAGCGCGACGGCGTTGGGATCGTAGCTGACGTAAAAATTCGGGAAGACGCCGAGGACGCGCTGCTTCTCCTGTTCTTGAATCTGCACTTCCGCCAATTCTTCCGTAGGAGCAGCCACATGCACTTCGGTGACGGCGGTGGCGAGGGGCAGCTGGATCATCGGGAGGACGTCCACTTCGCCCGCGTGCAGCACGCCGGAAAATGTCTGCGTGGTGAAACCGGGCGAAGAAATTGTGAGTTGAAACGGGCCGGGAGGAATATCGGTGAAAGTGAATTGGCCGTTGTTGTCCGCGACAGCTTCCTGCGTCGCGGGCTGGTCGTCGAGCTTAAGCGTCACGTGCGCGCCGACGATGGCGGCCTCGCTTTTGTCCGCGATCTGGCTGCTGATCGTGCCTGGCGAAGCGACCGCATCGGCGCCGTGTCCGTCCTGCGATTGTTGATTGGCCTGTGGCTGAGACTGAGCGAATGCGACAGAGGAAGCGGACACAAGCGAGAGGCAGAGGCAGAAAAACGTCAAAGAGCAGAGCTGCGAGAACTGGCCGCGGGGGCGACAGGGAGTTTTTGCGCGCAAGCCCGGGCTCGTTGTGCTCACCATTCCGATTTTATCGCCTTTGGGCTCTCATCCAGCAAGGTTTGACTACGGGAAGGTGTTTCAGGTTGCACGGGTGTGGCGCGAAGTGCCGTTGACTACAATATTTCGGAGACTTCGAGAGCGGAGCTAGAATCCCTGGAATTTTGTGATGCGACTCGTCAAAAAAAATCATATCTCCATCGTTCTGTAATTGAAATGTAACAACCTTCGGTCAGTCTCTCGCGCAGAGTTAGCAAAAGCCCTGCCCATCCAGAGAAAACAATGGAGGAAATATATATGGCACGTGTGTCCGTACGAAGGACGTGGCGAGAGCGCGCAGTTGCAGGCATGCTCTTTGTCACGCTTACGCCGTTCGCAGCCGGTCCGGTTTCTGCTCAAGAGCCGGGGAAGAACGACGACAAGAATGATCATCAGCAGACCGAAACGCCCATCAAGCACGTGATCGTACTCATCGGAGAGAATCGCACGTTCGATCATTTGTTCGCCACATACGTTCCACAGAGCAGAGATTCGGTGAAGAACCTTCTTTCAGAAGGGATCATCAAAGCGGACGGCACGCCGGGAAAGAACTTCGGGAAAGCGGCGCAATTTCAGGCCATCGCACCATTCAAGACGAAGTATTACATCAGCCTCGATAGCGACGACAAAGCCCCCTACAGCATTCTTCCCGAGCCGACTCTAAACTTTTCACCCAGCCCTGCGACGGGCGAGCCTCCTCCGTTTCCAGCAGCAGACCTCCCTCTGCTGGGATTCATCGAGCCGTCGCTAGAACCTGCCGATCTCGCTCTGCTGACCACTGGAGCGTCCGGGGCGGCACAAACAGCGGAGCTTCCCGATTTCGATGCGCGCATACAGGACTTCAGCCATCTGCCGAACGGGCCATTTCCGCTGAAAGGCGCGAATCTCCCGTACGATTCCTACACCGGAGACACGACGCACCGGTTGTACGAGATGTGGCAACAGTCGGATTGCAATATCCGCAACGCAACCTTGCAGAATCCGTCGGGTTGCCTGAACGATCTTTATCCTTTCGTGATCACCAGCTACACGAGCGAAAAGGATCCCTTCAGCTTTCCCATTGCCAACGAAGTGGATGACAACGGCGGCGGGAATTCGATGGCGTTCTACGACATGCAGGCGGGAGACGTGCCGGTTCTGAAGAGCCTCGCCGACCAGTACTCGATGAGCGACAACTACCATCAGGCGGTGATGGGTGGCACTGGCGCGAATCACGTGATGATGGGCACAGGCGATGCCATTTTCTGGAGCGACGGCAAGGGCAATCCGGCCGTGCCACCGTCTCACATTGCCAACCCCGATCCGCTGCCAGGTTCAAACAACCAGTACACGGTGGACATCGGTTTCGACGGAAACTTCACGGAGTGCGGGAATCCGTCCCAACCCGGCGTCGCTGCCGTGACGAATTATCTGGCCACGCTGTTCTATCATCCCAAGCCAAATTGCCAGCCGAATACCTACTACATGGTGAACAACGACAATCCGGGCTTCCTGCCGGATGGCACGGTGGACACGGCTGGAATCGCGAAGGGAGGCTCGGTGCCTCCGACGAACGTACGGAGCATCGGCGAAGCGCTGAATGCAAGAGGCATTTCGTGGGCTTACTACGGCGGAGCGTACAACGCCGCGGTGGCGCTCGAACAGGATCCCACGAGCACGAATCCGGCGGTGCAGATCGGGAGGGCGTACTGCAACATCTGCAACTTCGAATCGTACACGAATGCGATCATGGGCAATGCGGCGCAACGCACGGCTCATATCAAGGATGCGACGGACTTCTTCGCGGCGATCGCCAACGGCACGCTGCCTGCCGTGTCGTTCGTGAAGCCCGACGGACTACTCGACGGACACCCGGCGTCTTCGAAGGAGGATCTTTTCGAAGGCATGGTGAAGAAGATTGTGGATGCATTGAATGCGAACCCGGAGCTATTCGCCAGCACGGCCCTTATGATCACGATGGATGAGGGAGGCGGATTCTACGACTCCGGTTACATTCAGCCGCTCGATTTCTTCGGCGATGGTCCGCGGATTCCGATGATCATCGTTTCCCCCTTCACGAAGGGTGGGCATATTAGCCACAATTACGCCGATCACGTGTCGATTCTGAAGTTCATCGAGCGCAATTGGCGCCTGCAACCATTGACGGCGCGGAGCCGGGACAATTTCCCGAATCCGATTTCGCTGCCGTTCAACCCTTACGTGCCGTTGAATAGCCCGGCAATCAGCGACCTGTTCGATATTTTCCAGTTCGGACACGATCATGATGGAGGCGGAGACGGTGGTGGAAATGGTGGCGGGAACGGCCACTAGAGCGAGATAAACATCGTAACTTGGTTGAATGAATTGAGCCTGTGTCAGACGAGGTCTCACACAGGCTTTTTATTCGTGCAGAACGAACGAGGCCTCTATCGTTGTCAAATCGGCAGAATCGGGACGGGTTTACTTGCCTGCGTACTCCGTATCCTCGGAGTTCCATTGCAGTCGATCACATCCAAGGCAGTGTAGAGGCCTTCGCCTTCACACACTCGGCAGCGCAGCGTAAAAGAGCTAACGGTAAACGAGCGCACGGCAGACTCATCGCGACCGCTCGCTTCCAGTTGCTTGAAACCACATTCTTTGCCGGCTGCAAAGGGTGAAAGCGGAATTGGTTGACGGCAACGATGACAGAGAACTCCGCGATACTGCTGTTTCGCTTCGAGTATCATTTATTTACCTCGCCTCGACACGATGGGTGCAAAACCGAAGGACGACGCATTGCATCGTGGTGAACAGATGGCGATTTGCCATACATCTGTCGGATTTTGTGGGGATGCGATTCCGCTCTTATAAGCTGCGCAGGACCCAAACGATCACACAGACAAGAACTATGGTTCCGATCAGTCCGTAACCAAACATTGTAGCCTCCGTGAGCAACATCCTCGGATTTGGAAATATTGATGAGCCAGTTTGCACCGTCCGGCCTCACGATAAATGTTCAATCCGGTACACATTCCGACAAATCTTTGGAAGGTTGGGGAAGCCGCGAGGTTTTGTCGCGCGTCGAGTTGGCAGTCTCGACCAATAAGCCGAGAATGTGGATTGGAGAGGGTGTGCAAAAGTGAACAGATGCGCACTACGGCTTCTTCTACAATCTGGGCCTCAACCGTAGAAGCAGGGCGAAGCGGCCGGCAGTGGAGGATTGACGATGAGCAACCTAGAATTCCCGGAATGGCAAGAACCTTACCTCGAAGCTCTGATGGAGACCGACCAGCGGAAGCTTGTCGGGCGAGTTAATCTCGCTGAAAAGACGTTTTTTTGCGCTTAAAGGAAATTCAAAGCAGCTCCAAAAGACGCGCGGAGGAGCAGGCAATCGAAGATGCGCTGAGAGCTTTGACTTTTCTCAGGAGAGAAACCGTTGAATTCAAAACATCGCAAGGAGAACCGCTCGCTGCAACCCCGTCGCAGGTTACCCAGTCGCAGGTTAACTGACTGCTGTGACACATTCCTGGCTACGCCCCGGCTTTCTTGGCTTGTTTGAATGCATCGGCGCCTTGGTCGAGAGCGTCTTGTAGGCGTTCGTTCGCGGTTTCAACGAACTTTTTTGAACGC
Source organism: uncultured Acidobacteriota bacterium (assembly GCA_963772535.1). Lineage (GTDB taxonomy): Bacteria > Acidobacteriota > Terriglobia > Acidiferrales > UBA7541 > Palsa-295. The sequence goes on along the minus strand of CAVYXN010000015.1, from coordinate 730,581 downwards.
CGCGTCAAGTCCTTGCCCTGATCCCGCAGCTGGTCAACGCGATCGCCGACAGCTCCCGAAATATCGTCGCGCAATTCGGCTCCGGCCTTAGGCGCGAGTAAAAGCGCAGCAACCGCTCCGATACCTATACCAACGACGAACGCTAAAATCGTTCCGCTCTTGTCATCTTTCATAGCAAGCTCCTTGTCCAAACTCGAGCAGGATCTGCTTTTCACTGCGGATGGTTCCGAGAATCGAAAGTTCAGAATGACGAGGAAACGGGATCGCCGGCCCCAGCCCTGGTTGCACAGCGTCGCCGTAGCCTCGCCATCTACAGAGGAGATTACGGCGGGCGTCCGATTGAAACTGTTCACTTTTGCACAGTTGCAAAGCTCCGTTTGGGAATCTTGCCGCTTCTATCGAATTGCTTCAATCGTGTGGAGAAACTGTGAGATCAAAAATGCCAAAGTGTTCACAATGGGACAGAAGTACCTCTTCTCAGTGAGTAGACTGCTTTCCGTGTAGTTCCCGCTAGCGAATGGGCACCGCACATTGCGGAGGACGAGACCACAGCCGTTCTCGCATTTAGAAACGAAGGAGATGAAAAACATGCTTGGGATTATTGCGGCAGTCCTGATTGTTCTCTGGTTGCTCGGATTTTTCGCATTTCATGTAACCGGCGCCTTCATTCACGTGGCTCTGGTTTTGGGCGTAGTTTTACTCGTGGTGCATTTCATGAGGGGGAGCACTGCAAGCGTATAGAGCGCCGGTGAAGTCCATTGACCAGACTCACGCGATTGTGGGAACCGCTCACGAGGGCCGGGGGAGAGAGCGGCGTGGCGCACTTAGTTTGGGGAAGGCACGCCGGCCTTTTCAATTCAATTCGACGTAGCAGCCAACTGGAGAGGTCGCCAGTGTCAGCACTTCTTGGGTTTAATGTCGCGTTACAAACGATCGCCGCGTTCGTGATCTTTGTTGTTGGGTACGCCGCTCTTTTTGGAACTCTCTCCGTTTGCTTTGCGATCACGATGGGTTTGTACGAGTGTGCAAAACGGATTTGGGCGTACTCGACAAGATTAGCTTTAGCTCGCCAGGAAAAACGCTGCGTGCTTCCGGCCTGAAAGCAAGATGGATTCAATCGAAAAGGGGAGGCAGCTCATGAACCTAACAGATGCAAGCACGACACAAATCTCGATCGTAGTTGCTGTGGCGGTTATAGTGGTCGTCAGCGTTCTCGCGTGGTTCTTCAGTCGTAAACGTCGAACCGAAAGACTTCGCACTCAGTTTGGCAGCGCTGAGTACGCCCGCGCTGTGAAAGAAGGCGGGAGCCAACGGCAGGCGGAAGCGGTCCTCGACAAGCGAGCCGACCGGGTGGAGAACTTGCACATCCGAGAACTGGCTCAGGGCGATCGTACGCGATTTGTCGACTCTTGGGCGAAAGTACAGGCACGATTCGTTGACAGCCCCGGTGGCGCCGTAACGGATGCCGACCAACTGCTGGGCGACGTAATGTCCACGCGAGGATATCCGGTAGGAGACTTCGAACAGCGGGCCGCGGATATCTCGGTGGATCATCCGCTGGTTCTCGAAAACTACCGCGCAGCCCACAAAAGCGCGCTCCTTCAAACGCAGGGCAAGGCCAGCACGGAAGATTTGCGTCAGGCTATGATTCACTACCGAACGCTCTTTGAGGAACTGGTTCGAGAGCCAGAGATGGTGCGCGCAAAGGGCGCGTAAATTCGTGGGCCTAAGAGTCCCGTCGTTTGAATAATTACATTATTCGTGCAGAACGACGCTTAAGAGCGAATTGTCGATTTGCAGGCCGCCGTTGTACTTGATGAAACCTAACTTGCGGAATTTGTTCATGAAGAAATTTACGCGGGAGCGGGTAGTGCCGACCATTTCCGCGAGCATTTCTTGCGAGACTTTGGGAAGAACTCGCTGAAGTTTGTCTTCCTTGCCATAGCGTGCGAGAAGCAGCAGCGTACGCGCCAGCCGCTTCTCGCTGGAATTGAAGAGCTGATCGACCAAGTCCTCCTCAATTCGGATATTCCTCGCCAGCATGAAGGTGATGAAGCGGTCGGAGAACTCGTGTTCGGAGTGGAGGACGCGAACCATCTCGGATTTTTCGATCACGAGCGCGGTGGTTGGCGCAACGGCGATGGCCGTACCGATCCGAATCGGCTGACCCGCCAGGCATCCTTCACCAACGAAATCCCCCGGCCCCAAGACGGCCACGACCGCCTCTTTGCCCGATTCATTGACGACAGAGAGCCTTACTCCACCTTTCTGAATGTAGAAGACACTCCTGCACGGATCACCCTGCGAAAAGATCGTTTCTTTTTTCTTGAATTCAGCGACCTTGCGGGCCACACCTGACGAATCAAGAAATTCCTGGGTATTGAACAGCGCCTGGGAGGCGGCTTTTGCGCGCTTTGGACGCTTCGGGACCACGGTTTCTTAACTGCATGGTAACACGCAACAAGAAATTCGCAAGAGAACGGAAATGTGTGCACAAGTGAACAGATACCTGCCCCGGAATCTTCTAGGATGACTTTGCGGTTGAAGCATTGGGACCGGGCGAAAGCAGGTCCGAGCGCTTCTCTCCGTTAAGAGCAAGAGTAATCGCAGGTTCCTTCCTACTCTGCCCGCCATTCGCAGTTCATGGCTTCAGACCGTAATAGGGTGAAATGCCTTGGACGGGCCGGAGTGTCAACCTGCAAAGAGACTGGAGATATCGAAATGCCTTTACTTCAAATACTGATGGTTTTGGTGGTGGTCGGGGTTCTGCTCTGGCTGGTGAACAGCTTTATTCCGATGCAAGGACAGATCAAATCGATCTTGAACGGGGTGGTAGTGATCGCGGTGGTCTTGTGGCTTCTGAACATTTTTGGGCTATTTCACTCGCTTTCGCACATTCGAATTGGGGCGTAACGGAGCCGCGCAAGCGACCAATTGTGGGTCAACTGGGATTAGAAGTCTGTGATTGAACGCAAATAACAAAATACCCCGGGCGACTAAACGACCGGCACACGGATTCGCAGCAACGGAGGCAACACCCATGAAAGCACTAGGAGTCATCAGCACTACGGCACTGTTCCTATTTCTCGGAGCGAGTATTCCTGCGTTCGCGCAGGAGGAACATCACGAGGAAGCGGCTAAGCCGGAAAAGCAGCAAGAGGCCAAACCGAAACCGGCGCAGCAGGAGGAAAAGGCAAAGCCGGCAAAGCAAGAGGAGCAGGCCAAGCCTGAGAAACAGCAGGAGCAGGCGAAGGGGCAACAGGAACAGCAGCAAAAGAAGCAGGAGCAAGCCAACTCCACGAAACAGGAAGAGCAGAAGCAGGCGAAGGGTCAGCAAGAACAGCAGCAGAAGAAACAGGAACAGGCCAACTCCGCAAAACAGGAAGAGCAGAAGCAGGCGAAGGGTCAGCAAGAGCAGCAACAGAAGCAGCAGCAAGCCAAGCAGGTAAAGCAGGAAGAGGGCGGCAAGGCCGCGGGGCAGCAACATGCTCAGCGAACTCCTGACGAAGAGAAGAGACAGCGTGCGGAGCCGGCACTGCGACTGAGTGCGCGCGGCGAAGGACGCATTCCAGACGAGCGCTTCCGCTCCAATTTTGGGCGTGAACACGAATTCCGCATCGAAAGCCCAAGGCTGGTTGACGGATACTCTCGCTTCCAATACGGCGGCTTTTGGTTCGGATTCGTCCAGCCGTGGCCAGTTGCGTGGTACTACACGGACGACGTCTATGTAGATTTCATCGACGGCAGCTATTACTTGTGCAACCCGTACTATCCCGGCGATCGCGTTGCTATCAGCGTGGTGCTCTAACCAATTCAGCTTTCGGGGCGGATGCGATTCCGCGAGCGAATCGAGCCGCCCCGAAATGGTGGAAGAACGGCAAAGTGGCGGGATCGGATCGACAAAAGAATAGCGAAATTCGGAGGACACGATGTTAGGAACAATCTTGATCGTAATTCTGGTGATGGCACTTCTCGGTGTCTTGCCCAGGTGGTCTCACAGTCGAGAGTGGGGCTACGCCCCATCGGGAGGGATAGGACTGCTGCTGGTGATCGTCCTGGTCCTCCTAATCCTGGGACGCATCTAGGCGCTTGAGTCGGTGATGCGGATGACTGAATACGAGCCATCTCCGTCATCGCCCAGGCAAAGAGCATCCGGAACAAAAGGTGCCCGGCCGGGGGCCGGGTTTCCCTTCGACTTTCACGCAACTTCATAGGCGGTATCTCGAGGTGAAAAATGGACGAGTCCAAACGACTTGCGGTTCAGTTTCTCGAAAAGGAAATCAAGACGTACATCGCGCTGGCGCTGTGTTTGTCGAAAGAAGGAATCAAAGAGCGCGTGCAGGTGGGAGACAAGAAAGTCCTGATCAGTTCGACGTACTACAAAGAGAGAATGAGAGAAGCGCGGAAGCTTGTGAATGAACTCAGAAAACCCAGCTAACGTGCAGATCTCTCGGGCCCTGTTCCCCGGATGCTGGCGGCGTGTCTGTATCCGCTCCTTGGCACTTCTTCTGGTGCTGCTGATGTCGGGCAGTATCTCCTTCGCATATTCCGTACTCACGCACGAGGAAATCGTCGATCTTTTGTGGACCGATGAGATCCTCCCACTCCTACTCAAGCGATTCCCTCAATTGACAGAGGAGCAGCTGACGGAAGCACACGCCTACGCGTATGGCGGCGCCGTCATCCAGGACCTTGGCTACTATCCTTTCGGAAGCACGGAATTCAGCGACCTCGTGCATTACGTTCGCAGCGGAAATTTTGTCCGCGAGTTGCTGATCGAGTCCCAGGATGCCGACGAATACGCTTTTGCACTCGGCGCGCTCGCCCACTACGTCTCCGATATCGACGGGCATCCGGCTGTGAATCAAGCCGTGGCTATTCAGTATCCAAAGCTACGCGCGAAATACGGGAGCTCGGTTCGATATGCACAGGATCGCACCGCGCATTTGAAAACGGAATTCGGATTCGACATGGTGCAGGTAGCCAAGAATCGTTACGCCTCGCAGCAATATCACGACTTCATAGGATTTCAGGTCTCGAAGCCGCTACTAGAGAGGGTTTTCCCGGTCGTATACGGTGTTGAGTTGAAAGACGTGCTAGCACATGAGGATCTCGCGGTGGGTTCGTATCGATTTGCAGTCAGCCGAATGATCCCAGAAATGACTCAGGTGGCCCTGCGGACCCATAAAAAGGATTTGATGCGGGAGACTCCGGATTTTTCGAAGCAAAAGTTTCTCTATCGTCTTTCGCGCTCCGATTACGAGAAAGAGTGGAGGAAGGATTACTCGAAACCCGGGTTTCGCGTTCGCGTGTTATCGAGTTTGTTGCGGTTCATGCCGAAGATCGGCCCATTGAAATCGCTGGCATTCAACAATCCCACAGCGCAGACGGAAGACCTCTATTTCAAGAGCATCAACATGACCGTGGACCACTACCGCATCTACCTCGAGCAGGTTCGCACCGGTACTCTCGATCTTTCCAACAGCGATCTCGATAGCGGTAAGGAGACCAGGGCCGCCGAGTACTCGCTGACCGACGATACTTATGCGAAGTTGCTTAACCAATTGACCGCGCGGAAGTTTGATCTCACGACCCTCGCCCTTCGCGACAATATCCTGCATTTCTACGGCGACCTTTCGGCTTCGATCACGACAAAAAAAGATTCGGCCCAGTGGCAAGGCGTGCTCGTGTCGCTGGAGCAGTTGAAATTGATCGCTCCGACGCCGGCACTTGCAGCCACCGCCGCGAAGTGACCGCCTTCCTCCCAATTGCATTGTGTGCACAAATGAACAGAAAACTTCGTGAAGCCCATCTATCATTCGGCTGCTTTCAATAGAACCGACCGTGGCTGGGCCTCGGTTGATGATTTTGGAGCCAACGATATGAAACCTCTTTCACTTGCTGGGATCGTGCTCGTGGTTTTGGGAGTGCTGGCGCTCGCGTATCAAGGATTCACGTATACGCACCGAGAAAAGGTTCTCGATGTGGGGCCGATCCACGCCACGAAGGACACGCAGGAGACTGTTCCCATTCCTCCGATACTCGGCGGTCTGGCACTGGTGGGAGGAATCGTTCTACTAGTCGCCGGCGGGAAGCGGGGAGCGTGAGGGAAGGTGCCGGTGAGGGAAAGGTTGAGACGCAATTCTGATCATGGAGGTCAGCGATGATTCGTAAGATTACTTTGACGGCATGTTTTTTGCTTCTAGCGGCAGCGCTCTACGCCGCGAATAAGGAACAGGAGCGGCTGGAAAATTGTGGCGTCGTGATGCAGGAGATCATGAATGTTCCCGACAATATCCCTCAAGAGGTGATGGAAAAGGCTGAGTGCGTAATTGTATTTCCGTCCGTCTTGAAGGCAGCGTTCGTGGTTGGAGCAAGCTATGGCCGCGGCGCTATGGTTTGCCGCACCGGCGAGCATTTCAGAGGACATTGGGGCGCTCCAGCGATGTTTGCGCTCGAAGGGGGCAGCGTTGGATTCCAGATCGGCGGACAAGCCACCGACCTCGTGCTGCTCGTAATGAACGAGAGAGGTGCGGATTCGATTCTCAACAGCAAAGTGAAATTGGGCGGCGATGCCTCGGTGGCAGCAGGCCCCGTAGGACGTGACGCTTCCGCGGATACGGACGCCTATATGCGCTCAGAAATCCTGAGCTATTCGCGCACACGTGGTCTTTTCGCTGGCATTTCGCTCGAGGGTTCCACGCTTCGATCCGACGATGACGCGACCCAAGATGTCTATGGCCGCAAACTCACCGCAAGAGAGATCGTGATGGGTGGAAAAGTCGGAGTTCCGGAATCCGGCCGTCATCTGATTGCGGTACTAGACAAAAATTCGCCGAGAAACGAATCGAGAAAAGAATCCGCAAGGAAATAGCAGTTGAAATACGAATTATTTGGCTTTTATGTACCAGCGAGGTAATCGTGTGAAGGAGATGCTCGGATGAATATGATTCGCAAATCTATAATTTCTCTCGGTCTGATTCTGCTTGCAACGCCGGTGATTTCTGGCCAGGACCTCTCCAGGTATCGGAAATTTGTCCTCGGGACAAGTCTGGCTACAATTTCGAAACAGGTCGGTAAGGACGAGAGCCAGGCAACTCTAATTTCCGAGACTCCTGCACTCATCCAGCAAATGACGTATTGGCAGGCCGACACTTTCGACAACTCGGGCCGACGGGAACCCGTCTCGCACATTACATTAGACTTCTACAATGGCGCGCTGTACCGCATTGTAGTGGTTTACGATGAGAAGGCAGTGGAAGGTCTCACCGAAGAGGATATGGTGAAGGCAATCTCCGCGCGATACGGCAACGGCGTGAGGCTATATCCTGAGATCGACTTCCCAAACCACGATGTCTACGCGGCGCCGGAGAAAGTGATCGCCCGATGGGATGACGCGGAAAACTCTGTGACTTTTTTCCATTCGACCGGTCTGGAATCCTTCGGCCTCGCTGTGTTCTCCAAGCGAGTGAACGCACAAGCGGAGGCCGCAATCGTCGAATCCGCGAAACTCGCGAAGGAACAGGCGCCACAAAAGGAAATCGCCCGCCAGATAAAGGAAGTCGATGACCTGGATATCGCACGGCAGAAGAACATCAAGAGTTTTCGCCCATAGTTCAGAAGGTGTGATTGGTCCGTAGCAATTCTGAAAGTGTCTCCGATTGCACAGTTTTCAAGTGGTCTCTAGCTGCACTATTGCGGAATGAGAATGAGAGACCTAACTCTAGGCCAGCTAACTTCGGTTGCTGTCCTGCATGCGGTGTCCCTCCTGGGGAGAGCTGCCTTTGGCGTTCAGGCAGTTCGCGCACGGACCCACACTTGGATCGGAAGCTAGTTGCTGCTGAGGCGATCGAACAGGAAAGAGTTCCCGCTGGTCCCTTACGTTGACAGAATCAACCAAGGAAAATGAACAGAAAAACCTATCGCGTGTAATTGAATACCTTCGGCAGCACAGGCTATCCTTCCCAACGCAAAGTTCTGCTCGTGGCCGCATTGGATTTTGAAGGCGAGTCCAAGACCGAATTCGAGGCCTCCATAACCGCTTAGCAGGTCGGATTTTCTAGTAAGGCAGCGCGCGACGTGCCGCATCTTCCTTGTCCCCGCTGCGACGTCCTAGATTCTCACGCTGCCCTTTTCTGTGTCGGGGATGGTAAACTTTTGCGCTTTCTCCAGGAGACGCAATGACACGGCCCGTTCGAGCTGGAGTTTTCCGCGCGTTTCTCATCGCCGTCAGCATCGGGTGTATCGCTGTGCCGCCGGCACGCGCGCAATCGGCTGCGGCGCCATCGAAAGAACTCACTGTGGAACGCATCTACAGTGCGCCGAGTTTAAGCGGACACCTTACGGACGGAATCGAATGGACGGCAGACAGCAAGCGGATCTCTTACATTGTCCATAAAGGGTCCGGGCCGGACGCGCCGGTGGAGCTTTGGACAATGGATGGCGCAACGGGTGAGCGGAAGGTGCTCGTTGGCGCGGATGCGATGAAAGCTGTGACGCAGCCTGAGAAGCAGCAGACCATTCAATCGACGGGGCTTGGGCGCGTAAGTGCAGAAAGCTATATGTGGGCGCCTAACGGGAAAGCGATTCTGCTTGCGGGCAGCAGCCGGCTCGTATTGCTCGATCTTGCGACGATGAAACCGAAGACGATTGTGAGCGGCGAACAGGACGTGGAAGATCCGAAATTTTCGCCGGATGGAAAATGGATCAGCTTCGTGCGCGATTCGAATTTGTGGGTAGCCAACCTGGCGGGCGGCGAAACGAAAGCGCTGACCAGCGGCGGAAGCGAAGAAATTCTGAAGGGGAAGCTCGACTGGGTGTACCCCGAAGAACTGAGCGCTTCGACTGCGTACTGGTGGTCGCCCGATTCGACGAAAATCGCTTACTACGAAATGGACGAGCGGCCCGTGACGCGCTATCCGATCATGGACATGAGCTCGGTGACGGGCGCGATGCAGTACACACGATTTCCGCAGGCGGGCGAGGCGAATCCGATCGTGCGCGTGGGCGTGGAGCCAGTGACGGGCGGCGAAACGAAATGGATGGATACGGGTTCGAACACGGATGTGTATCTGGCGCGCGTGAACTGGCTGCCGGATGGGCGGCGGATTGCGATTCAGCGATTGAATCGCGCGCAAGACAGGCTCGATTTGCTCTTTGTGGATGCGGGTTCCGGCGCGTCGCGGACGATTCTCACGGAGTCCGATAAATACTGGGTCAATATCAGCGACGATCTTTACTTTTTCTCTGACGGCAAACGGTTTTTGTGGTCGAGCGAGCACACTGGGTTTCGCCACTACTACATTTATGATCTGGCAGGTAAACAGCTGGAGCAGGTGACGAGCGGCGACTGGGGCATCAATGGCACTGGCGCGTTTGGACCCGGGACCGCGAGCCATCCGCAGGTGGACGAAGCGCACAACTGTGTCTATTTCATTTCGAACAAGGACAACGTGGTGGAGACGCAGGTGTACCGCGTTTCGTTGCAAGATAAAAGCGTGACGCGGATTACGCGCGAAGCTGGCACGCATCAGCCGATGTTTGCGGGGGATAGCTCTGCGTTCGTTGACGTATTTTCAACGGCGATGACGCCGCCGCGGCAGGATCTGGTGCGGATTGACGGCAAAAGGATTGCCGCGATCGAAGAAAATAATGTGGCCGCGCTTGCTGAATACCATTTCTCGCCGGTCGAGTTTCTGAATGTGGCGGCGAAGGACGGCACGAAACTCTACGCGATGATGATGAAGCCAGCAAATTTCGACCCCGCACGAAAATATCCGGTTCTCATTTACGTGTACGGTGGGCCACAGGCGCAGACGGTGCGCAACCTGTGGGGCGACGTGGAGGAACTCTGGCTGGATTTGATGGCGCAGAAAGGATTTATTATTTTCGCGCTCGATAATCGCGGCTCCTACAATCGCGGGCATGCGTTTGAGACGCCGGTGTATCACCACCTGGGCAAAGTGGAACTGGAAGATCAGGTGACGGGCGTGAATTACTTGAAGTCGCTGCCGTACGTGGACGGCTCGCGGATCGGGATCTGGGGCTGGAGTTACGGCGGTTTCATGACGCTGGATGCGATGTTCAATGCGGCGGATGTATTCAAGGCCGGCGTGGCGGTGGCGCCGGTGAGCGATTGGCGCCTTTACGACACGATTTACACCGAGCGATACATGGGCAGGCCGCAGGAGAACGAGGAAGGATACAGGCAGGCGTCACCGGGCTATGACTCGGCAAGGCTGAAGGGGCAATTGATGCTGGCGCACGGGACCGGCGACGACAACGTGCACTTTGCGAACACGACCGAAGTGTTGAACCAGATGATTGACAACAACCGTTACCCTGCGGCGCTGATGATTTTCCCGGGGCGCGGCCATCCGATCGGAGACGCGCCGGCGCGGATTCAGCTTTTTGAGCGAATTACCGAATTCTTTCTGAAGAATCTTTAGACGATGATAGATTCGGAAACACAAATGCATACAACCTGCCGCGGGTGGAGATATTCCAATATACTCGCGGGTAATACCGCCGGTTCGGTAAGAGTTCCTGCCGGGCGGGTTCGGAGAAAATGAGCTTCCGGTCGAAATTGCGAGTCAATCAATGTGTGGCGCTGTGTCTCGCGGTGGGGCTGTGGCCTACGGCACGCGCGAAGGCCCAAGAAGGCCCAGCGGCAAAGCACGAGCTCGTACTCGAAGCGGATACGTCGTCGCAGCTTCTCGATACGGGCTTTAAGAAACTTTACGAGCTCAATTTCGATGGGGCGCGTGTGGATTTTAAGGAGTATCAAAGAATTCGCCCTGACGATCCGATGGGGAAAGCGGCGGAAGCCGCGAGTTACTTGTATCAACAGTTTGATACGAAGGGCATTCTGTCGTCGGAGTTTTTTTTGAATGACGAGCGGTTTCTCGGCGGCGCCGAAGGAAGTCCATCGCAGAATCGGAATGCACCTTTTGAAGCGGCGGTGCATGAGTCGCGCGAGATGGCGAAGAAACGCGTGAAGGTGAACTCGCACGACGTGCAAGGCTTGCTGGTTCTTACGATCGCCGATGGGATGGAATCGAATTACGACGCGTTCATACAGAAAAAACAGATGCAAGCGCTGAGCTTTATGAAACAGGGCGAGGCGGAAGCGAATGCGGTGCTCTCGATCGATCCTGCGTCGCAGGATGCATACGTGGCGCTGGGCATGGCGAACTATGTGATCGGGTCATTGCCGAGTTATAAACGCGCCTTTTTGTGGTTTGGCGGCGTTCATGGCGACAAGGTGAAAGGGATGGAATTGATGTCAACCGCCGCCGAACACGGTCGCTATTTGAGCCCTTTTGCAAAGATCATGCTGGCGCTTGCTTATGAGCGGGAGCACCAGCCCGAGAAAGCGCGTTTACTTCTAAGCGAGCTTTCGGCGCAATTTCCTTCGAACCGGATTTTTGCCCGCGAACTGGTGCTGGTGGATCAGAAGCAGGCTTGCTGCAAGCGCTGAACACCTCTCCGTAATTCTCACTGAACTTTTCTGGCTGAACTTCTCTCACGAACTTCCGCCTGCTGCTTACCATTTCACGCGCACGCGATAATCGAGAGTAGCCGTTCCGTCCTTGTCGACGGGAATTGAAAATCCCAGCGTGGTGGCGTCGAGCTTCGTCCATTTGAAATTCGAGTTCTGCACTTCCCAATCGCCGCCGATTGGTTCGCGGACTTCGACGGTGACGGCGCTGTCTTTGTGGTTTCGCAGCGTGATTTGATATTCGAGCTCGATGGTGTTGCTCGAGATTTTCTTGTAGTCCGTTTCTTCGCGCTCGCAGACAACGTCGAAAGCGTTGCCGACGTGAATTTTGAGCGTTTCGTCTTTGGGGGTGTGGTCGATGTGATCTTCGCCGACGAACTGGATGCCGCCTTTTGAATCGGCTTGATAAACGCGGACGGTTCCCGCCGGCAAAGGCATTCCGAGGCTGCTCTTTTCGTCATTCTTGAAGCGATAAAGAATTTTTACTGGTTGCGAAATCGGATTGCCGATTCCCTGCGAATTGCGAAACCAGTATTGCTGGCCTTCGACGAGAAGATATTTTTCGACGGGCACGCCGCTGCCCGATAGCAGGCTGATCTGCTTCGATTCGTTGTTCTGAATCGACGTGCGGCGGCCGAGCGTGTAGAGGTGGTATTCCGAGAATGCTTCCTGGCCGAATTGCGGCGGCGCGGCAGCGTTTGTTTCCAGCGCCCCTGCATACGCTTTGGCTCTTGCTATCGGTGGCTCGACGCGATTTAGTTGGCCGGCGACGAGCTGGAGCTTGGCGTTGGAGTAAGCGACGCCGCTGTTGTTAACGAGCGTGACCCAGCCATCGAGGTCGGCGCTTTTTTCATCGCGCCCGACGGTGAGAACGTAGTCGGCGCTCCAGTTCATATTGCTCGTGAGGTAGGAGGCTTCGACGCGCTGCGATTCGGCGCCGCGATTTTCGAGCATCCAGACGAGAGTTGGCCGGCTATAGAGATTTTCGGGCAGATCGGGGAAGCGATAGGAATCTGCGGGCCTGCCCGTGACGATTTCGTTGCCTATTTTCCAGACTGGGCCGTTGTTGTTGGCGAGGAGTAAAGCTTTCGTTTCGACCCAACGAGTGGAACCGGCGTCTTTCTCAGCGCGCACGAGGGTGACTTCCTTGCCGACATATTTCTGGAGGAGCTTTTGGGGATCGAGGAGATCGAATTCGTAATTTTGCTCGATGACGTTGAGCTTCGCGGGATCGAGAAGCGAACGGAAGTGTACCGTGGCGGGATTGATTGAGGCGGCGACGTCTTCGAAATGCAGCGGGAAGATGCCGGAGGGGAGGTGGATCTGGCGGACGTCGCGAACGAGGGCGATATTGGAGTTGTAGACGGTGACGGCGAGATCAACCTGGTCTTTTTCTGTGGTAAAGGCGGGCTGCTTGCGCGCGGCGTCTTCTTTCTGCGCTTGAGGACCTGCGGCTTGCGCGAAATTTCCGACGAGCGGCAGAAAGGCGAGAAATGTAAGGGCGATGCCGGCGCGAATGTTTTTGTTGGAACGCGGGTGCATGGGCTGTCTCCTTGTGGCGAAACTACTCCTCTGGTTAGAACGTCCGAGGTCGAAAGTCTTGCCGAGTTATTTCACGGGGTGCCAGTTCTTGCCGGCGTCGTCGGTTGACCACTTTCGATCGTCATTCGACGTGACTGTGGCACTTAAAGCGCCTTTTGCTACCACAACAACCAAATCTTCTGATGTGGGTGATGGAAGTTTTCGCCAGTTTTTTCCGTCTTCGGTGAGGAAGACGATGCCGGAGCGGCCGACAAGCCAGCAGATCCGCGGTTCGGGGGCGGATCCCGCGGCGAATTCGGCGGAGGGATTCAGGAGCTGTCGCTGCCAGCTGGCGCCGCCGTCCTCAGAAATTTCGACGAAACCGACGCCGGCGATGCGATAGAACACGTCGGAATCGGGCGTCGAGATTACGGTTTCGGTATAGCCCTCTTCGGCTGGTTTTGCTTTTTCGGCAGATTTCGTTGCGGCTGAATTATGGAGATTCCGGCCGCCGAGTCCGAAACCCTGTGTTTTTGTTGCGGCGCCCGGAGGCGGTGCGGGCGCTGGAGATTTCACAGCGTCGGCTGAGGCCGCGGAGACCGGAATTTTTGCCATTGACGCATTCAATTCCGGAGCCGGAGCAGCCGGGGCGGGTTCGGACGCGGCTTTCTGGTATTCCTGAACCGTCGCGCTTGAAATTGACCCGGCGACTTGCTGATTCGGCTGAAAAGCAGAGGCCCGCCCCCCAGCTGTTTGTGACGGTCTCGGAGTTGCGGCGGGAGCATTTCTTGAGGCTGTACCGTTGCGGGCGGACGCTCGTTCGTTTCTTTGCGGATTTGCAGCAGCGCCTGTGGCAGATGCGATGGAAGATCGGGAGCGAGACGGTGTGCTCGCTGCGGGTGGCTGGGCCTTCGGCGCGGCTTTTTCTGCTGTCGCAGCATCGCTGGGTTTCTTTTCTTGTTCGGGTGCTGCTTGTTCTTGCGGCGGCGGAGCTGGATTCGACATCGCGACCTGATTAGGCCCGACGGTTGTTTCGCGTGAAGCGAAGCGCATGAAAACGAAGGTGCCGAGAACGAGCATCGCGGCTACCGGAATGAGCCATCGAAGATCGAGCCATCGGGCGTCGGGCGATTTGCGCTCAGGGAACTTTGTTTCGGAACGCGCGGTGGATGCGGCGAGTTTGGCTTGCGCGGGAATGCGTGCCACGTCCAAGGCAATTGCTGGGACTGGCCGTGCACCCGCGAGAGCTGGTTCGAGCGCGAGATCGGGTTGCAGGATCTGTTCCGTGCTGACGCGCGCCATCGCTGCGAGTTGTTCGCGGCAGCGCGGGCATGTGGAGAAATGAAGCTCGTATCCGGCCACTTCGTCGGCGCCTAGCGATTGGTCGAAATATGCGGCCAGGAGCTCGGCATCGGGGCAATCGCCGGCCGCTGCGGAATGGCGTGCAAGACTTCGCCGGAGCAGGCCGTCCATTGCGTTTTCGTGGTCCTGCGAAGGCATGACGCTATTCTCCTTCTTTAGAACGGGCCGGGCCGAAATTCTTGCAAAAATTCGCCGCGATTGGCGTGACCGCGGCCACGGTCACTCACGCGCCGACAACGCGCGCGTCAAATCGAATGGCCACTGCTGGCGCGCGTATTCGAAGCACAGCTTCAATTGCGCTTCGGTTAGTTTTTTTTCCTCGCGGAGCGCGACTTCGACGCACCGCTTTAAGTCCATACGCGTCCGCTCGAGTTTGCGCGAGACGGTGGCTTCGTGCTCGCCGAGCAGCTTGCCGATTTGAGCGAGCGTTAGATCATCCACATAGTAGTACGCAAGGCGCAGGCGGTCGCGCGGCGCGAGGCCGTGAAGCGCTGCGGTGACGCAGGCTTGCATGATCGCGAGGTAGGCATCGCGTTCCGGGTCCGGCGGCGCGGTTTTCATCTCGGGCAATTCGCGCCCGTCAGAGTCACCGTTGCCGGGGTCGTCGAGCGAATCCATTTTTTGCGTCCGCCGGATTTCGTCGACGTGGCGCTGGGCGAGAATGGCGTGCAGCCATGTGGATAGTTTGCTGCGGCCATGAAAGTAATCGAAAAGCGAGCGGCGCGAGCCGTCGGACGATTCGCGCAAACCGTAGAGATCGGCGTATAGCGAGTCGGCCATCTCGCGCGCTTTCGAATCATTGCCGCCTGATTTCGAGAGAATCATGCGGGCGGCGCGGTGGAGTTCCGGACGATAATGCGCGATGAAATATTCCCAGGCAGCGCTGTCACCGGCACTGCAGGCGCATGCGAGGGCAAGGTCGCTTAAATGAAGGCTTTCGAGATATTCGGCTACGATGCGATCATCTGGAAGAGAATCGGGGAAACGGCGAGCGGCGCTGCGTTCGAGTGCGCGCTGGAATTGTTCACGCGTGAGGCTCCAGCCCGGAGGGACGGCAGCGGTTTGCCAGCAGCGCGCAACGACGGAGTTGAGCGCAGGAGGAAATCGATGCGGTTTGTTGGCTGGCATCTTCGCTGGACCGCCTTCTGGGGAGGAATGATACTAGAATCGGGGGCGTGAGTTGCACGGGAGCGATCGGTCGGCGGTGCAAGGTGAGCAATCGAAGAGGTGCTTGTGCCACTTGGGCAGGATCGCAGCCGGCGCGAGGAATTTTGTGCGAGGCTTCTTGTAATGCCTCTGGGAGTTCGCCTATAGTCGCACTCGAATTCTGCAAATTTGAATCGTGTCCGAGGAGGATCGATGGCGCGTCGAGTTGCGGTGTTTGTGGGTTTGATTCTCGGTTGCGTTTCGCTGAATGCGCAAGCGCCGAAGGAGGCGCCCAAGAAAAGAATCGCCGTGCGCGCGGGGAGATTGATTGATGGCAAGAGCGAGCAGCCGATTTCGAACGCGATGATCGTGGTGGAGGACGGCAAGATCGCGTCCGTTACGCCGGGTGGCAGCGCCCCCGCGGGCGTTGAAGTGATCGATCTTTCGCACGCGACGGTGCTCTCCGGACTGACTGATGCGCACACGCACGTGCTGCTGCAGGGCGACGTGACCGCCGCCGATTACGACGAGCAGCTTTTGAAGCAATCGATTCCCTATCGCGCGATTCTCGCGGCGCGCAATGCGAAGATTGCGCTGGATCACGGCTTCACGACGTTGCGCGACCTGGAAACGGAAGGCGCGATGTATGCGGACGTGGATGTGAAGAAAGCGATCAATCGCGGAGAAGTGCCTGGTCCGCACATGTTTGTTTCGACGCGGGCGATGACGCCGACGGGAATGTATCCGCTGCTCGGCTACTCGTGGGAGATCGAAGTGCCGCATGGGGTGCAGTTCGTAGATGGGGTGGACAATGCGCGGCTGGCGGTGCGCGAACAGATTTCGCGCGGGGCGGACTGGATCAAATATTACTCGGACCGCGGGTATTATTTTGGTCCCGACGGCGTGCTGCATAGCCACGTGAATTTTACGGACGAAGAAGCTCGAGCGATTGTTGAGGAGACGCACCGGCTGGGGCACAAAGTGGCTGCGCATTCGATTGGGTCGGACGGTATTGCGGCTTCGTTACGAGCTGGCGTCGATTCGATCGAGCATGGTGATGGATTCACAGAGGCGCTTCTCGATCAGGCCGTGAAGCAGGGCGCGTACTGGTGTCCGACGGTGATGGTAGGGGCGTACGTGGCGCCAGGACGCGGCGGAAACTGGGGTCCGATGGTTGAAGCTGAAAAGAAAGCGTTCGGGCTTGGCGTGAAAAAAGGCGTGAAGATTGTGATGGGGACGGATGCGGGCGGTTTTCCTTGGACCGATCCGGATTTGAATGAGGCTCGCGAATTTCATTATTACGTGGACTATGGGATGACGCCGATGCAGGCGATTCGCTCGGCGACAACTGTTGCAGCGGAGATGCTCGGGTGGAGCGATCGCTCCGGGACGATTGAGCCCGGGAAGCTGGCGGATATGGTCGCAGTCTCCGGCGATCCGCTCGCGAATATTGATGAGTTGCTGAATGTGAAGTTCGTGATGAAAGAAGGTGTGGTTTACAAGAACGAATTCAAGTGAGGATCGTGCGCGGGCTAACTGCATTGTACTGATGGTGCCAAGGATTAGCGAATGGGATTCTTCTCTTCGCTCAAAATGACAAGCGTTGCTTTGGTTGCTTGAGAAGAGATACAGAGTCACCTTCCTGCTAAGATTGTGTTTCGATGTACACCTGCCGGGAATGCGATGCAGCGATTAATTCGAGTAGCGAGGTGTGCCCGTATTGCGGCGCAGACCTGACTTCACCGGTGGCGGATGTGTTCGGCGAGCCAGCGCCTGTCGCGAAGAAACCAACCGCCAAGCGAATCCTTATCGCGTGCGGTATTTTACTTGTGACGCTCGGAGCCGTGGGCTGGTTTGCGGTACCGTGGCACATGTCGGGATCGAAATCGGAATCAGAGGCGCGCGCTCGCGATGCGATCGCGACGGTTCAGTCCGCACTGGCGAATTATCAGGCGGCTGAGGCAGCTTATCCTTCTTCGCTCGAGGCGCTCGGAGACACGGCGCGGATCGCAGCGCAAAAAGCGCAACTCGGCCACTACACGCTGCAATACTCCCCCGGGAAACCTGACTCGGGAGGCCGCGTGACGAGTTACACTCTTATAGCGCGGCCCGGAAATTTCGGTTTCCGGAGTTACTACACCGACGAATCCGGCGTGCTTCGGGCTACCGCAGAGGATCGTGCGGCAACAGTGCAGGACACGCCGATCCAGCCGAATCTTTGACCGCGACTGAAATCGCAGCAACGATTCAGCTTGCCGATGACTCTAACAGGACGTCGTGAGCGCTAAAGGAATAGCCATTTCTTCAAGCAGATCTTCGGTCTTGATCGCGGCGCTTCTTTTCTGTTCGCCGATTCTTGCCGGCGAGATTCCGGGGCGGGTTTGCGAACCCGCTGATTGCTGCAGCTGCGTCTCCTTCGAATATTTGCCATTCGCTACTGGCGACGCGCCGCCAGGCTCTCAGACCATGCAGCACGGATCTGCGCATTCGATGGCCGGCATGGACATGAGCCACCCGGAATCGTTGATCGACACGATTCTCATGCACGCAAGCTCCGGTACGAGCGTCGAGCCAATCTCGACGCCGCACGACATGCTCATGAAACATCTAGGCGCGTGGATGCTTATGTTTCATGGCGTTGCTTTTGTTAATTCGCAGCAGCAGACGGGCCCGCGCGGTGGCGACAAAGTTTTCGGGACCAGCTGGTTCATGCCAATGGTGCAGCGCTCGCTCGGCCCGGGCACGTTCACGGGGCGCGTGATGCTGAGCCTCGATCCCGCGACAATTACCAATCGACGATATCCCGAACTCTTCCAAGTAGGCGAAACCGCTTACGGAAATCCGATCGTCGATGGGCAGCATCCGCACGATTTTTTCATGGAGCTGGCGCTGCTCTACGATTTGAAGCTCGGCGAAAACACATTGCTTTCATTTTACGGCGCGCCGGTGGGCGATCCGGCGATGGGGCCAACGGCATTCGCGCATCGCACGTCAGCGAGCGAAGATGATTTGGCGCCGCTGGGCCATCATCTACAGGACTCGACGCATATTGCGAACGACGTGGTTACAGTGGGACTGACTTATAAGATCGCGCGCATCGAAGGTTCAGCGTTTCACGGACGCGAACCGGATGAATTCCGCTGGAACATCGATACCGGCCCGCTCGATTCCTGGTCAGCGCGGCTGACGGTGAATCCGGCGGCGAACTGGAGCGGGCAATATTCGATCACGCGGTTGAAAAGCCCCGAGCAGCTTTTCCCGACGGAAGATACGCTGCGCATGACCGCGTCGGTTACATACAACCGGCCATTTCAAAATGGAAATTGGGCGACGTTGCTGCTCTGGGGCCGCAATCGTGACATTCCCGACGGGCAGGTGTTCAACAGCTACCTCGCGGAGAGCACAGTGCGCTTCGCTAAGCACAACTACGCGTGGACGCGCATCGAAAACGTGGATCGCACGAACGATCTGCTGCTCGGGGAAAATCCGTTGCCGCCGGGATTCGAAGAGAAATTTCTAGCGCGGGTACAGGCCTACACATTCGGCTACGATCGCGAATTCAATTTCATTCCGCACGTGTCGAGCGCGTTCGGCGGGCAATACACTCTTTACACGAAGCCGTCTTTTCTGAATCCGATCTACGGAAGCAATACGATGGGCGTGCTGGTGTTCCTTCGCTTCCGCGCGATTCCGTCGGAGAAGTCGAAATAGCTTGATGCTATACTAGCTGCGCATGCCGTCGCCCCATCCACTCGAAATCTGCCGCGGAGAGGTGCTGGAGTGGCCGAACAGGGCTGCCTGCTAAGCAGTTTCACCCCAAAAGGGTGACGGGGGTTCGAATCCCCCCCTCTCCGCCATCGTTTCTGATTTCCCTCGACAATTTAGGTCCGGTAGCTGTGCGTTCTCATTGAAGCGTTTGACGTTTCGCGCGGACTTCCACGCAGGCTTTTGCCCGGTCGAGGAGAAGGTCGCGTTCGCGCGTGTTGCGCGTGAGCGAGGCGGCGCGCTCGAACTCCGCTTGTGCCTCGGCGAAGCGGCCGAGCTTGAAAAGAAAGTCGCCGCGAACACTTGGCAACAGGTGGTACGTCTTGAGAGACGGCTCTGAGACCAACGCGTCGACGATCTCGAGGCCCGCGGCGGGACCGGATGCCATCGCGACCGCGACTGCACGATTCAGCTCCACGACGGGTGACGGCATGAGCCGTCCCAGTTCCTCATAAAGCTCCACGATGCGTGGCCAGTCTGTGGCTTCCGGGGTGGGCGCTCGCGCATGACATTCAGCAATGGCAGCTTGGAGCGCATAGGGGCTGCGCGCGCCACCAAGTTTCTCCGCGCGCTCAAGCGCTGCGAGGCCGCGACGGATGAGCAGTTGATCCCACATCCCGCGATTCTGATCAAGCAGCAGGATAGGCTCGCCCGAAGGGCCGGTTCGCGCGGCAGAACGCGATGCCTGGATTTCCATCAAAGCAACAAGGGCGTGAACTTCCGGCTCCTTGGGAGCAAGCTCAGCCAGAATGCGGCCGAGACGAAGAGCATCCTCACAGAGCGCGGGACGCATCCAGTCGTCACCCGCAGTGGCCGAGTAGCCTTCATTAAAAATGAGGTAGATGACTTCGAGCACCGACGAAAGGCGGGAAGCAAGTTCGGATCCGCGCGGCACCTCGAAAGGGACGTGCTCATCGGCGAGTGTTCGCTTGGCGCGAACGATGCGCTGAGCGACGGTCGGCTCGGGTGCGAGGAAAGCGCGCGCGATTTCGTCTGTCGTGAGTCCCCCGAGCAAGCGAAGCGTGAGAGCCACGCGCGCCTCGGTCGGTAGAACAGGATGACAAGATATGAAGACGAGGCGCAGGAGATCGTCGCCAATATCGTCATCGAGCGCGGCTTCGAAATTCGGCACGGCCATCTCCTGCTGCGCCTGAAGTTCGCGGCCTAGCTCCGCGTGCTTAAGCTCGAGGCGCTTGTCGCGTCGCCAGAGATCGATAGCGCGATTTTTCGCGGCGGCCATCAGCCACGCGCCCGGATTGTCTGGAATTCCGGATTGCGGCCACTGCTCGAGTGCTGCAACGAGAGCGTCCTGAGCGAGTTCCTCGGCGAGGCCCACATCGCGCACAATCCGCGTGAGTCCCGCGATGATTCTGGCGGACTCGATTCTCCAGACCGCATCAATGGCGCTATGTGTGTCGGTAGCCGTCATGGCTACCCATCACACCATCTTCAATCCGCGGGCGCAAGTTCAGCTCTTACGCTTTGCAATCGAAGGCTTCGGGCCCGAGCACCTGGCGAACTTCGGTCTCGCCCTCCCAGCCTGGCCAGTATTTCTTGTGAAGCTCCATAAAACGCTTGGCGCCTTCAATCGCGTCTTCCTTCGATTTCAATTCAAAGATCGCAAAACCGCCCACCACCTCCTTGGCCTCGGCGAAAGGCCCGTCCATCGCGTTCACCTGCCCGCGCGAAAGCCGGACGCGCGCGCTCTTTGCAATCGGAGACAGGCCGCCGCTTGCGATCATCGTGCCTGATTTCTCCGCTTCTTCACCTAGCTTCGCCATCGCATCCAGAAATTCCTTGGGCGGAGGAGCTTGAATCTCACCGTGTTTGACCAACATCATGAACCGCATCGTGATATCTCCTTTTGGGTTCGGTATGAAAAAGAGAATCGAATCTGTAAATCTTCGCAACCTGCCGACCTCGCTCTTTAATTACGCGTCGAGCGAGGGGCGTTGAACTCGACAAATCGGAAGGTTTTTTGTTGGGCCGTGGCTCGACGCGCATCTTCAAAATGCCGCCCCTGCGATCAAGGCTTTGCGGCTTTTTTCTTCAATTCCTCCCGTAGAGCCCGCATACGCGCGGCATGTTCGGGAGTAATGGCGTCCGCGGGGATATCCTGCACTTCGTACACCTGCCGGATCTCGACCTCGGTGCCCCCATCGAACGGAGCGCGCTTAAGCCATTCCACTGCTTCGTCCATTGACTTCACTTGCCAGAGCCAGAAGCCCGCGATGAGTTCCTTGGCCTCCGTGAATGGACCATCGATCACAGTGCGCTGCTGTCCTGAAAATTTCACTCGCTTGCCCTTCGAGCTCGGTTGAAGCCCGTCGCCTGCGAGCATCATGCCGGCCTTAACCAGTTCCTCGTTGAACTTCCCCATGGCGACAAACATTTCCCTTGTCTCCTTGGTTGGTTGAATTCCTGCCTCTGAATTCTTGTCTGCTTTGATTATCACCATCACTCGCATCGTTTCATCTCCTTAATGATTTAGGTTCAATAGCAAGTTGCCTGCTGCCCATGCTCGGCAGAGCTTGCTTCTATCTATGCGTCGAATGAGAGGCTGCGAAATCGACAGGCCCGCTTCTTTTTTTTGAGCCCTTCTCTCCGCGCGAACACAGCTGCAAGAAATATCGTTCCTGTGCCCATAAGAAGCAGCCCCAAAAATGATAGCAATACTTGGTAGAGAATCCGCAAGAACTCGGTGTGATCGAACAAATAGCCCTGCAAGAGGTGTTGGACGGCCATACTGGCAACTGCAAGCAGTCCTAGTGAGTCCGCCTGATCTCCAATAATTCTGAGGAAGCGGATCAATACCGCGGCCTCAGCTACATTCCTAAGGATGACCAAGAGCCCGAGGCCGATGAGGGCCGCTCCCACGATCGATTTACGATTTTTAAAGACTGCGTGCTGCCTTGCCATGACCGTCCCCCTGAAGTGCGTTTTAGTTCCTTCTGCTTACACGTCGAACGAGAGACGGCGAAATCGACAGCCTGGCATTTGTTGAAAAATCCGTCTTTTGAGTCTGTCACGCTGCTCATTGAAACGATTTGCAGTTTGGCTTCACTACTTACCTGTAAAACCGACAGCGAGACGCAGGCTTTCGAGGTCCGAGCGTAAGACCGGTCGATATTTCTCGAAACTCGCGACCACCGGGTGCTGACACGGGAGGTTATCCAATGAGTGGAAAACACGGCGAGCCATTGCGCGGCCTGATGACCACGAATCGATCGCAGATTTTTGAAGGGCGCTTCGGGCGATTGTTCCGTTCACTGCCCCCCGCGACCTTCGGTGCTGACGAAGACGCAAACCGCAAACATCTGGGCGAGCTGGGCGCCAAAATGTCCAACAGCTTCGATGCTCCTAAAGACGGGCAGGACGACGAGGAGAGCGGTATACCGGCGCTCTATACGTACTTTGGCCAGTTTATCGATCACGATATTACGTTCGATCCTTCGAGCAGCCTGCAGAAGCAGGACGATCCCGACGCGCTGACCGACTATCGAAGCCCCGCGTTCGACATGGACAACGTCTATGGGCGCGGTCCCGACGATCAACCCTACATGTATGAAGGCAAGTCGTTCCTGCTGGGAAGCCCGCTCCATGGCGGCAGTGGCGGAGCCAGGGATTTGGCCCGCAATGGCGCGAGCCCCAGTCGCGCACTGATCGGGGATCCCCGGAATGACGAGAACAGCATCGTCTCCCAGCTGCAAGGGCTCGTTCTGCGATTTCACAATCGAATGGCGCAGGATCACCCGCACGGCGACTTTGCGCATATTCAGCGCCTGGTGAGATTTCATTACCAATATGTGGTGTTGAACGATTTCTTGCCGCGGATTGTCACCGCGAGCGTCTTGAACGATTTGAAGACAGCAAAAAAGTACGATCGCAAAAAGCTCGAATTCTTTCATTGGAAGAATAATCCGTTTATGCCGGTGGAATTCTCGGTGGCTGCGTATCGCCTGGGCCATTCGATGATTCGCCCGGGGTATCGCCTGAACGACGACGACAAGACGCTGTTGCCGATTTTCCCGGTTCCGTCTCATCACCTGAACGAGGGTCTCACTGGATTTCGAGCGATGAATCCCCATTGGGGAATCGATTGGGGACGATTCATTGATATTGATGTCCGCGGCTATGACGGTCTGGAGGCAATCAAGAAAAAGCGTCTCCAATTTGCGTACCGGATCGACACTTCGATCGTAAATCCGCTATCGCATCTTCCGCCATCCGTCGTGGATCCGAAAGATCCCCCGGACTCCCTGGCCAAGCGAAACCTCTTGCGCGGCTGGCGGCTGGGTCTCCCGTCCGGACAGAACGTGGCGCGGGCGATGGGCATTCAGCCGCTCGCGGACGAGGACATTTTGATTGGGCAGGGAGTCGACAAGCCCGACGCACCGCTAGGGAGCGTGGTCGACGTGAACAAAATCTTCGCCAACAACTGCCCGCTGTGGACATACATCCTGGCCGAGGCGATGCGTCACAAGGAAACCGTGACGATTCCGGTCACAGAGAAAGAGATGATCACGACGCCCCAGTTGGGACCTGTAGGAGGGCGGATTGTGGCTGAGGTTTTCCTCGGCCTCCAGTTTGGCGACAACCATTCGCTGCTGAATTTGGAACCGGATTGGCAACCGGAAACGAATCCGCCATCCGGCGGGAAAAAGAACCCCGATTACAAGCTGAAGGATTTCGTCAAGTATGCGCTAGGACAGTGAATGGCCGGCTCGCAATGCAAGAAATGGTGAAAAGATGAATTCCAAAAGTTGCGTGATCATTGGAGCCGGTCTTTCCGGGCTCGCAGCTGCTCATGTACTGACGAAGGACAACTGGGAGGTGACGATTCTCGAGGCAGAGAGTTTTACGGGCGGACGCGTGTTTTCTTTCCGGTTTCCGCAGGCTCCTGAGCTGGTCTGCGAGCTCGGCGGAGAATGGATCGGCAAAGATCATCACAAAGTAATCAAACTCTGCGACGAATTCGGTCTGAAGAGAATTCCTCACCAGTTCGACTATTTCTTTTTTGAAAAAGGTAAGAAAGGCCGGCAATACCGCGCTGGCCAGTGGCCATTCCCGCCCAGAGCGACGCGCGATTTCAAACACCTCAAGAAGCAGGTGGCACGCTGGAACCGTAAGCGAAGGATCGTGCTCGACAAGAAAGATTGGTGGACGATCCTGCGCGACCGCGGCTTCGACGAATGCGATCTCCTTCGACGCGATTTAATGGACAGTACCGATTTCGGCGAGTCGATCCGGGGCGTTGGAGGATATTCAGCCGCGGCAGAATATTTTTACTCCGACCGCTTCGACGAAATGGACACCAAGGTGGCAGGAGGCAATGCGCGGCTCGTACGCGCACTCGAGAAGGCGGTCACATCGCAGGGGGGCAAAATTCTGATGTCACATTCTGTCACCGCCATCATTCAGACTGGCAAAGACGTTGCTGTGAAGACCGCGAACTCTGGCGCCTTTCGAGCGAGATACTGCATCTGTACGAGCCCAGCCCGCTCACTCGATCGGATCCACTTCCATCCCAGGTTGCCTGACAAGCAATGGGATTCCGCGAAGCAGCTTCAGTACGCGCGAATCATGAAGACCGCAATTCTTTGTGAAAAGCGGTTTTGGATGAAAAACAAAAATACGAAATTCTCCGTTTTTACTGATGCCTCATCAGACTTTTTGTTTGACGCGACGCTGGGACAACCCGGAGAGAAAGGCATTCTTTGCAGCTATGCGATCGGAGACAAAGCGGACGACCTGAATGGATCGTTGATAAAAGATCTGAAAACTCGGATTCATACAGACATCAAACGGATTTTCCCTAGGGAAACGATCCGAATCCTGGCCATACAAAAGCAGGCGTGGCAGGCTAGCCCGATTACGCAGGGAGCTTACGCGCTTTACCGTCCCGGGCAATGGTTTACGGTTCGCGAAATACTCGGCCAGCCCTTCCGGCGCGTTTATTTCGCCGGAGAGCATCTGGCGGATGAGCAGGGCTTCATGGATGGCGCCTTGGACACCGGGCAGGCTGCGGCCCGCAACGTGATGCGCGCTTAACTGTCAATTTCCTTTGGATGTTCAGCTACTTGCTGGGCTTGCGGCGACGCCGGCGAGAGTTTTTCCCCTTAACACGACTCCCTTTTGCAGCGCCACCGGGCTCTCTCGTCGTTGAACCCGAAGAGGAGCCGCGCGCGGCTCTACTCGAAGCGCCATTGGGTATCTTGGTTACCGCCGAAGGCCCCAAGGCGAAAAGTTCTCTCTGCACGTTGTACATGTCGTTCGAATCGTAATCGCGCGCCCACCATTTCTTTGGACTGCCGCATGGACTCAACATCAGAGGATGCACCTGCGTGGCAGCCTGCGCGGCCGCGCGAAACTGGTAGTGATCCACCAGGCGAATCGCTTCCACGGCAAACACTTCAGCTACTCGCTCATCGTGAATGGCAAGCAGGTTGTCTCCGTTGCTCTGCTCGCCGCCCTCCGCCAGGTTCGACGAGCCGGTGAATACTACGGGGTTCTTGTCGTTGAAATCGATGACGATGAACTTGTCGTGAATCACCTGGCCAGGTCCGCCCGTAAATTCCTGATTGAACGACGGCGGCACATTCTTGATAAGCGCAGCGAACGGAACCAGAACGCCAGGCTGTCCAGGTTTATAAACTGTGAAGCCTTTCACGGATTGCGTCATGCCATACGAAAACACTTTGCCGCTCGTATGCAGATTCTCCACCGTCTTCAGCACCGTTCCGCCGCCTTGCAGCTCCATGATGGCGAACATGACGGAAGATTTTGCATTGTTGAGCGCCTGCTGCACCTGCGAGAGCGATACGGAGGCAACCTTGTGTGGCGCAAAACTCACAGAGAAATCCGGCACGCCTCCGCCTTCATTTGGAAAATCGAACCACTTCGAGGCCAACAGCGAGCTTGAAAATTTAGCCATGTTGGTGAAGACGGACTGAAATACCTGCTCGTATTGATCGGCAACTTTGGGATCGCTAAAGAGCAACACATTGTTCGCCTGGACGTAGAGCCCGCGCACGGAAAAGTTCGCCGAACCCGTGAGCACTTTCACCGCTTTGCCGTTCTTTTTCGCAATGATGATCTTGTCGTGCGCGAACCGCTTGAAATGCCCCTGGATGATAGGGCCGGCGCCGGCGGACTTCACCAGCCGCGCATGAGCAATCACCTCCAAAGCCGTTCCGAGATGCAGCGGCGCGTTATCGAGCACGGCGCGCAGCCTCGTGCCGAGCGCTTCGAGCTTGTCAACGATGTCCGGCTCATCGAGATCGTAAGCAAATAAATCCACAGTGATCGAAGGATCGGCCACCATTCGCCCAGCAAATCGAAAATCATCTTGCGCGCGTGATAGCCCAGCCATTCATATTGCGGCTGGAACGGCTGCGTGTTGTAGTCGAGGCTTTTGGGCAAAGGACGAATGGGCTTGTTCCCAAATTTTGCCGCGTAGGCCTGCGAGCTGATGTAGGCCCGCGTGAGTCCGAGCTCGAAATTGCCGCTGGCTGGAGGTGCTAGCTCCACCGCGACTGTGGCCTTCGGTCCATCCACCATATTCGATCCCTGGCAATATCGCGCGGTCACTTCGTAGTGAAAGCTTCCCGGCAGAACATTCGCCGGGAAATGCACCCAGTGAAATTTCTGAAACGGTGCGTTTTCAGACGACGTCCAGGGGGTTTGAGCCGCGGTGGTGCTGGAAGTGACGGGATTTGAAAAATTGAGCCGATTGTCCAGAAAGAAAGGTTTTCCTGCGGGCGGCGTGCATTGTATCGAGAACCCAACGAGATCGTGCGTTTTCAGCTCGGCGGGATCTAAACTAAATCCGAGCAGGACAGCGCCGTCACCCGGATACGCCGTGAGAGTGAGGGCGCTTGAGCTGGTAGGCATCGGTGCCTCCGTGCAAGAGGAAGGCGATAAACAACGCTGAAATCGTGGCGCTCATTATCTACATAAATATTATTTTAGCAACTACCACTTTGTTAAAATCTGCCGTGTTTTTGAGTGGCCCTTTAAGGGTATTCAAGTCAGTGGGTTATATTGAATTGGGCGGTGAATGCGTTGTCCGACGATCCGAGCCGTAAACCTTTTTCTGGCTTTCGCAATCCTCTCCTCTACACTTCCACGCTGCTGCTCGTTGCGCTTCTCTACGTTGGCGGCACTTTTTACGTGCGCCGGCAACAGAATCGGGAGATTGAGCAGCGCGCCGCCGATGCAGCCGCCGCGAAGGAACGCGCGAACGACGCGCTCACCGTCGAACAACTCGGCGGAAGCGAATTCAAGATCCTGAATTTTTACGCTACTCCCCCGGTCGTCCACGCGGGCGAAGCAGTGCAGTTGTGTTACGGCGTCTCCAATACGAAGACCGTGAAGCTGGAACCGCAAACAAATCCCGTCTGGCCGTCGGTAAGCCGCTGCGTCGACGTGACCCCAAAGAAAACTACGGAGTACACACTCACCATCGAAGACGGCAACGGAAACTCGAAGACCTCAGCGCTTACCGTGCAGGTCCGCTAGCGATTCCTGCGCAATTTCATCCCAGTACCGGCCCCGTCGCGAACTTTTCCGACCAGCGCACCCGCGCCGTCATCTGCATGGTGATGAACAGGGTAAGAATCGCGCCGATCGTGATCGCGAGCCCTGTGAATCCTTCAAAGAAGAACGCATACGAGAACAAAATCAGATAAATCAGCTGGGCGAGCCCCGCTTCGAGTGCTGCGAATCTCATTCCCACCACCAATCGTAAGTAGCTCACTAGCAAAATCACTGAAACCGCGGAGCAAATCGCGAACGCAAGGTGAATCGAAATATGGTCCACCAGGTAGGCCATCAGCAGGTGAAACGAAAAAAAAGCGCATGCAAGGAAGAAATAATTCATAGGATGCAGGTTGATGCCGCGGATCGTCGTGAGAACGAACAACACGAAAAAGAAAAACAACAGCGATATGGGAGCGAAGGCGCTGATTCGCCCCGCCAGCGGACCGGGTTGCAATTTTTGCGGAAGCGCGAGGCCGATTTTGTAGCCCGATACCAGGTTCTTATAACTCCAGACCAGCTCCGACCCGCGACCGCTTCGGTTCTCTTGCGTCGGCGAAAGCGTGTTCCCGGGAAAATCGAACCCTTTGAAATCCGTAGTGAGCCGCAGCTCGAAATCGCGGACTTGGCTCACCTCGTCGCCAAAGCTGTACTGCCAGGTATCCAATCCTTGCGAACGGTAACCGACATTGAGCACAGTCATCTGATGCGGCAGCACTGTCGTGCTTCCATATGTTTCGCTCTTTTGGTTTTCCAGCACAAGAGGCGCGCCGTTCACGGTGAAAACCATATCGTCGTAAATCGCTTGCTCGGCCGGCAAATGGAGCGTGAAGGTCACGTTGCGAGGCCGATCGTCGGGATTCACGAATTCGTACGCTCCCGCCAATTGCACCTGATAGGTGCTGTACCAGAGAAGGCCCTTGCGCCGGTAATCGGCATGCAGCGCCGCATTCACGCGGCTCTTTTGCAGAGTGAGCGGGATGTAACGCCGGTCGTCAATCGTTCGTAGAATTTCCTTGCCGTTCTCAACGGCGGGGACCTGGCGCCATGAACCCTCCACATACGTGGCCGTCGGCGGACACTGTTCTTGTGGCGCGCCCCACGACGACGCCACCTTGCCCCGAAGTTGTGTATCGGAAGAATAGGTGCGGTAAAAGATCGTGCTGGCCAGGACGGCCCAGGCAATTGCAGTGCAGAAGAAGATGAAGCCGATTGCGGCGATACGTTTGCCCATTGCGGTGCTCTCCTTGAAATCGGAACACACTTCCGTCCGCCGCAATAGAAGCTTGCCTAAATTAATTGTCAATGTAAAGTACTTTGTACAGTAGAGTACATGACATCAGCAAGCCACAGCAGTTACGTTTTTTTTTTGAAGCTGACGCTGGGTATTCAAAATAACGGCAGGAACTAGCTGTGGCCGCCGCCGAGTTCGCGCACGATGTCGCCGACGAATGATTTCGCGTCTCCGAAAAGCATGAGCGTCCTATCCAGGTAATACAGCGGATTATCGATTCCCGCGAAGCCAGGACTCATTCCGCGCTTGATCACCATCACCGTACGAGCCTTGTCCACATCGAGAATCGGCATGCCGTAAATGGGGCTGCTCGGTTCATTGCGAGCGGCAGGGTTCGTCACATCGTTTGCGCCGATCACAAGAGCCACATCCGTCTGCGGAAATTCCGGATTGACGTCTTCCATGTCGAGCAGTTTGTCGTAGGGAATATCCGCTTCGGCGAGGAGAACGTTCATGTGTCCCGGCATCCGTCCGGCCACCGGATGAATCCCGAATTTCACGTCCACGCCGCGCTTCGTGAGCGCGTCATACAGTTCACGCACCTTGTGCTGCGCTTGCGCAACGGCCATTCCGTAGCCCGGCACGATCACCACCTTGCTCGCCGCTCCCAGAATTGCGGCCGCTTCCTCGGGCGTCGCGCTTTTTACCGGTTTCGCTTCTTGCCCGGCGGCGCCTTTCGCCGCCTGCTCCTGGCCAAACGCGCCGAACAGCACGTTGGAGAAAGACCGGTTCATCGCCTTCGACATGTTCACCGACAGAATGAATCCAGAAGCTCCGTCGAGCGCGCCCGCAATGATCAGCAGTTTGCTGTCGAGCACAAAACCCATCGCTGCAGCCGAAAGGCCCGCGTAGGAATTGAGCAGCGACATCACCGTGGGCATATCCGCGCCGCCAATCGGGACAATCATCAACACGCCGAACAGCAGGGAGATTGTGAGAATTGCCGGAAAAAGATGCATGTGCTCGGGATGCAGTATCAGCATCACTGCGCCCAAAATCGCCAAGCCAAGCACCGAAAGATTGACGAAATTCTGCCCTTTGTAAGTGATCGGCCGCTGCGGCAGCACCTCTTCAAGCTTCCCCGCTGCCATCAGGCTCCCCGTGAAAGTAAGCGAACCGAGAATCACTTCCGCCGAGAGCACCGCCATCATGAACGGCGGCACATTGGGCGCGCGCAAATAAAATTCCGATGTGCCC
Source organism: uncultured Acidobacteriota bacterium (assembly GCA_963772535.1). GTDB lineage: Bacteria > Acidobacteriota > Terriglobia > Acidiferrales > UBA7541 > Palsa-295. The sequence goes on along the minus strand of CAVYXN010000015.1, from coordinate 700,258 downwards.
ACCAGCGTCACGCAGAGCGCGCCAAACGCGTGGCTCAACGCCGTCCTTTGCGGAACGGCCGTCATGTGCACCAGGCCCAGCGGCACGCCGATGAACGAGCCAAGCACCAGGCCGATCGCGATCCAGCGATAATCCACGATCCCGTGATGCAGCAGAGTCCCGACGATCGCGAGAAGCATTCCCAGTTCGCCGGCCCACACTCCGTGCCGCGCTGATTTCGGCGAACTCATCAATTTGAGCGAGAGAATGAAAAGAACCGCCGCTACCAAATAGGTCACCTGTAGGAGTACGTCAGAACCTGCGAAGGAATTCATGATTTCGTGGGACGGCTGGTCTTGAACATTTTCAGCATGCGGTCGGTAATCAGGAAGCCGCCTACGATATTGCTCGTCGCCGCGACTATTGCGATGGTGCCAAGGATTGTAGCGAGAGTGCTCTTCCCTTCCCCGGCGAGAATGATCGCGCCCACCACAGCGATGGCGTCGAGCGCATTCGTGAGCGACATCAACGGCGTGTGCAGCAGCGGCGAAACGCGGCGAATCACTTCAAATCCGATAAAAGCAGCCAAGATGAAAACGTACAAATCGGTCAGCAGGTCCGACTGCACCATCAGCTCCCCCCCTTCCCTGCGATCGCGAGTGCCGGAAGTGACAGGAATTCGCGGACGCGCTCGTTCACGATCTCGCCGCCTCGCGTGAGCAGCGTGCTGCGAACGATTTCGTCGTCAAGCTTCAACTCGAGCTTGCCATCGTGAACCAGATACTGCAGGAACGCGGTGATGTTGCGCGCATACATCTGGCTCGCGTGATAGGGCACAGTGCTCGCAAGGTTGATTCGCCCGATGATCGTCACGCCGTTGGCCACCACTTTCTCACCGGGTCGTGTCAGCTCGCAATTCCCGCCGCGTTCCGACGCCAAATCAACAATCACCGATCCGGGCGCCATCCTCGCCACCATGTCGGCGGTCACAAGCACCGGCGATTTCTTGCCCGGAATCACCGCGGCTGTGATGACCACGTCGCTTTCGCCCACCACGCGGCCCAGCAGCTCCCGCTGCTTTCGGTAGAATTCTTCATCCTGCGCTTTCGCGTATCCACTCGCATCCTGCACATCTTTTGCTTCGATCGGCAGCTCAACGAAACGTCCCCCGAGGCTCTGCACTTGTTCCTTTGCGGCTGGCCGCATGTCGTATGCGGAGGTGACGGCGCCGAGCCGGCGGGCGGTCGCGATAGCCTGCAGACCTGCGACGCCCGCGCCGATGATAAGAACCCGCGCAGGAGTAATCGTCCCCGCCGCGGTGGTCAGCATGGGGAAAATACGAGGCAGCGTGTCGGCTGCAATCAACACCGCTTTGTAGCCGCAGATCGTGCCCATCGAGGAAAGCGCGTCCATGGCTTGCGCGCGCGTGGTTCGCGGAATCAGCTCGACAGCGAAGGACATCACTCCGGTCGCGGCAATCTGCTGAATTGTTTTCAACTCGCCGAGTGGTCGCAGAAATCCGATCAGCACCTGCTCGCGGTGGAACAGAGGCAAGTCCGCGTCGCCCGTTTTGTCATTCGACCCATGCGCGAGAACCTGCACGATAATGTCGCAAGAACGAAAAACTTCGGGACGCTCGGCGACAATTTTTGCGCCCTTCGCGGCGTAGTCTGCGTCCGGATACCCTGCTTCGATCCCCGCGCCCGCTTCTACCACTACCTCAAGCCCAGATTTCGCAAGCGTCGGTACCACCGACGGCACCAGCGCCACCCGCCGCTCTCCCGGAAAGGTTTCGCGCGGAACACCGACGATCATCAAGCCCCCTGGTATCCTCTGTGAAGTCCGAAAATCTCATCGGCCAAACGCACCAATTGCAGTACGCACATTCCTGGCCGTCTACGAACCGATTATTTTATCTGGAATCGCGCCGAAGTCTATCGAACATCGGCATCGCATGGCCGCCAACTAGAGTTTGCCCCAGAAACCAAAAACCACCGCGCCGATAATGAAGAGAAACGAGACAACGTGATTCCACCTCACGTGCTCGCCCAGATAGATCCAGGCAAACGCAACGAACACGCACAGCGTGATCACTTCCTGAATGATTTTCAGTTGAAACGCGGTGAACTCGCCATAACCGATGCGGTTCGCCGGAACTTGGAAACAATATTCGAAGAATGCGATCAGCCAGCTCACGACAATCACAGCGATCAGCGGCGCCTTCTTGTACTTCAGATGGCCATACCACGCGATCGTCATGAAGACATTCGAGCAGATAAGAAGGAGAATGGTTTTCATAGCGCCGAATCCTAGCACGGGCACGCGGAGAGCGTAATCGAGGGATAGCGGTAGCCTTCGTAATTCCAATCGTTGCGACGCTCCAGAGCCCATTTGCGGTATTCCGCGCGAATCCTCTATAATTGTTGGGTATTGTGCCGAAACGAAAAGGGAGTCCACTCGCATCGCGACGCTCTCCCAAGCGCCGCAAACAACCTCAAATGATCGATCTAGCCGAAAAAATCAAAAAGAAGCTGAAAGACGAGATCGCCGCTCTCGAGCATGAGCTCCACGACGAGCTCCCCAAAGAAATCAAAGTGGCGCGTGCCCATGGCGACCTCTCGGAAAATGCCGAGTACAAATACGCCAAAGAGCGCCAGTCGTTCGTCTCCACGCGCCTCGCCCAGCTCCACCAGCGCATGGCCGATCTCTCGATGCTCAACCTCAACAACCTCCCGAAAGACCGCGCCGCCTATGGTTCGCGAATTGTCGTACTGGACGTTGCGAAGGGCTCTGAAATCGAGTACAAACTGGTTACAGTGGAAGAAGCGGACGCGCCCAAGGGCCTGATCTCGACCAGCTCTCCGATCGGGCGTGCGCTGCTGGGCAAAAAAGTCGGCGACGAGGTACAGGTAACAACGCCGGCGGGCATAAAAGACTACGAAGTCGTCCGCCTGGCGACCATTTACGACGAGGAGTAACCGGGTGATTCCCGCCTCATGCTGAGCCGCACCATCGGTCGCTATCTGTCCTGGCCCATCAACGGGCTCGCTCGGCTTATCGCCCCCACCCGCATCCCCCCAAACGTCATCACCTGGGCAGCTCTCGGCCTGAACCTCTGGGCGGGCATCCTGTTTGCACAAGGCCGCTTCGCAGCCGGCGGCGGAATGATGATTCTCGCGGGGCTCTGCGATCTTCTCGACGGCCCCGTAGCGCGCATACAGAATCGCGTTTCCATTTTTGGCGGCTTCCTCGATTCAATCTTCGACCGCTACGCTGACCTGATCCTCTTTCTCGGCTTGCTCGTCTATTACGCCAGCGTAAACCGCTTCGGCTATGCATTCCTAGCCGGCGCAGCGATGGCAGGCGCCGTCATGGTGAGTTACGCGAAAGCCCGCGCCGAATCACTCGTGCCCAATGAAGACGTCGGCTTCTGGGACCGCCCCGAGCGCCTCGTGCTGATGATCATTGGCGCGCTCGCAAATCGCATGCCGCCTGTTCTCTGGATTCTCGCCATCGGTCCCAACATCACCGTAATCCACAGAATCGTGCACACATGGAAGCAGACTAAAGAAGTCGCCGCCCCGAAACCCGTTTCCATCCCCGCACCATCACCATCGCCACTAGAAGCAAATCTCTCCCACGGAGCCCAACGGCCTTCACCCCAATTTTTCTCGCGCACCGCGGGACGCGGACGGTAGCCATGCCCAAGCTTCTCGCCATCATCGGCGCGCTCGTGATTTGCGCTGGTATCGATCTCCTGTGGCAATCGCGCAACGAAATCAAATTCTGGGTAGCCGCCTACATCAACGTCTTCCGCTCGATTCTTCGCCGCCAGGAAAATGTCAGCGCCGCCCGCGTGCTTCCCGCCGCCGTCCCAGCCGCCAAACGCAAGCACGCCGTCCGCTTTCTCCTCGGCGTAGGATTTGCGTTTCTTCTCGGCCCCATGCTGATCGCCATTAGCGTCACGCTTCTGCTCTACACAAATCTCTGACGCCTCGCGCAGCATGAAACCCTCCCTCATCATTCACGGTGGCGCGTGGAACATCCCCGACGAAGCAGTCGAGGATTGCCGCGACGGCATTCGCCGCGCCCTGAAAGCCGGCTGGAAAATTCTTTCCGCAGGCGGCGCCGCCATTGACGCAGTCGAAGCCGCCATCGTAATTCTCGAAGACGATCCCACCTTCGACGCCGGCATCGGCTCGCACCTCAATCGCGACGGCCGCGTGCAACTCGACGCGATCATCATGGACGGTGCAACTCTGAAAGCAGGCTCCGTCGCAGCCGTCGAACGCATCCGCAATCCAATCCGCCTCGCCCGCGCCATCCTCGAGAAAAGCGAGCACATGATGCTCGTCGGCGCCGGCGCCGAAAAATTCGCTGCCGAAAACGGCATCGCCCTCTGCACCCCCGAAGACCTCGTCATCGACCGCGAACGTTCCGCCTGGGGCCGCTGCCTCGAAGACTCGCACGCAGCCGAGCATCACCTCGACCACGAATTCGGCACAGTCGGCGCCGTAGCACTCGACAAACAAAATCGTCTCATCGCCGGCACATCCACCGGCGGCACCTGCTGCAAATTTCCAGGGCGCGTCGGCGATTCGCCTCTCATCGGCTGCGGCTGCTATGCCGATGCGGATTCCGGCGGCGTCTCCTGCACGGGACACGGCGAAGGCATCATGAAAATTGTGATGGCAAAAATGGCAGCCGATCTACTCGCCACGGCGGAGAATCCAGCGACAAAATCCGATGACTGCCGCTGGGGAATCGGCTGGGGCCCGCGCGCGACAATCCCGACAACCTCCGCCGGAGGCGACGCCCAATCCGTTGCCGACGCCTGCGTTCGCAAACTCGCCCATCGCGCCCACACCACCGGCGGCCTCATCCTCCTCGACCGCAACGGCAACCCAGCCGCCGCCTTCAACACCTCCCGCATGGCCTACGGCTTCATAAATCCCGACGATTCCTTCACCATCGCGCCGTAATCGCCGCGCACATTTTGTTACTGCTGCCTCATCAAAACCGTCGGCGTATAATGTCCGCGTCCAATCCACACAAGGAGATCACCAATGGCAATCCGCGACGCTTTCTTGCCGGAATTCGATCACGAAATGGGCACTACCCGAAAAACTCTCGAACGCGTGCCCGAAACCAACACCGATTGGAAACCCCACGATAAATCCATGACCATGGGCCGCCTAGCCGGCCATCTCGTCGAACTGCCGACGCTCGTCCCGCTCGCCCTCCAGCGCGAATCGCTCGACTTTCGTCCGCCCGGCGCGCCGCCGCGGCAACCCACCGTCATGTCCACCCGCAAACAGCTCCTCGAAGATTTCGACAAGAACGTCGCCGCCGCCCGCGCCGCCATCGCTCAATCCAGCGACGAAGATCTGAAAAAGATCTTCACCCTGCAAGCCGGCGGCAAAACGATCTTCTCCCTTCCACGCACAGCCGCTCTTCGCGGCTTCATCTTGAATCACATCATCCATCATCGCGGCCAGCTCTCAGTCTATCTGCGCCTGAACAACGTCGCCGTTCCTTCAATCTACGGCCCATCAGCCGACGAACAGAACTAATCCGCATACGAAAAAAAAACGGCTGGCAACTTTCGCTGCCAGCCGTTTTCATCTTCACTCTAAGAAACCGCGCTTACCTGTGCCCGCCGCCGTGTCCTCCACCGCCACCGTGGAAGCCGCCTCCTCCGCCGCGGACCGCGCCTCCACCATGGAAGCTGTTGCCACCGCCGCCATGGAAGCTGTTCCCGCCGTGGAATTCATTACCTCCGCGGACTACACCATGCGACCCTTCGTTGCCATGGAATCCGCCATGACCCCAATCACCACCGCGATGATCCCAATCACCGCGCCCATAATACCCATGTCCATAGTAACCGCCGCCATAATACGGCCGACCGTAGAAGCCATGGAACCACGGGCCGGCGCCAATGAATACTCCGTTCGTGAAGTAGTCAGGGCCCCAATATCCGTAGGGCGCGCAAGCGTACGGAGCATACGGGTAGTAGCCGTAGGCGCACACTGGAGGCGCCCCAATCGCGACGCCAACCGGACCGACGCCGATTCCTACTCGTACCTGCGCGCTCGCAATAGAGCTCATTGAGAGCACTAAAATTCCAAGAACTGCCGCATATCCCACATATTTTAGATAACGCATCTGAGACCTCCCGGCTGGTTGGCGGCGTCTCGTTCCGACTTCGCTTCCAGCTCCGATACTGCCTTTAAAGCTCTTCACACGGTCATAGTGCAAGGGGTAGGCCAAACCTCAGCTATTAAGTAAGTGGCTCTAAATCAGTAGCATAGGAGGACAATGACTTAAAAGCGGCGACTCGAATTTTGGCTGCCAACCACCGGCCCTGCTGCTTTTCAACCACCCTGCAAAAGCACGGCAAAGCGACCCCTCCCAGCACCTTTTCCAAACCACGTCCTCATTGTTAAGGCGATCATTGTTCCGGCGATCGACGCGTTCTTCCATTCTTCCATAGTCTTTATGTTGCAATGACCCGCGATTCAAAGTTATTTTTTATCTCGAAGACGCTGCCCGATCGGAGGCGAAATGAGAAATCTAATCTTCGCAATCAACATCACCCTGGATGGCTGCTGCGACCACACCAAATTCAATCCCGATGACGAAACGCTTGAGTATTTTACGCACCTCACGCGAGATGCTGACACCTTCCTCTACGGGCGTAAAACTTATCAATTGATGGTTCCTTATTGGCCCGATGTGGCGAAAAACCCTTCCGGGCAGACAAAAGCAGATTACGAATTTGCCCAGGCATTTGACGCCATCAACAAAATTATTGTTTTCTCAAAATCATTAGACAGCCCTGATGGAACAAAAACGAGAATTGTTCGTACGAGCCTTCACGACGAAATACTTAAATTGAAGCAAGAACAAGGCAAAAATATTCTTACCGGTGGCGTAACGATTCCTTCACAACTTATGGAGCTTGACCTGGTTGATGAATATTATTTTGTGGTTCACCCGATCGTTTTAGGAGAAGGGAGACGGTTGTTTGAAGGCGTTAGCCTCCCGGAGAAATTACAATTGAAACTTGTTGAGTCCAAGATTTTTAAATCAGGATGTGTTTCCCTTCATTACATGAAGCAGTGACAGAAAAAACTTGCCCGACACTCGCGCCGCTCTGCGTCAATAATCCTTATTTCCTGTATGTACCCTACTTTCCGATAGTGCTTGGTTACCGCTGCCTCATTCTGACTTCGCTCCCGGCTCCGTTACTGCCGTTAAAGCTCTTCACGCCGGTCACCCAGCCAGTTTGTAGTGGTTACTTTGAATTCGGGGCTTCCTGAAGCAGAAGAATCATCAGCAGAGAGAATACCGCGAGGCAGATAATCGCGAGCCACCCCGGATGCCAAACAATCGGAAATAAACAAAAGAGGGTAATGTATGCCCACCAGCGCCATGCTTCTGGCGGGTTCCGATCTAACCTTGGAAGTTTCACTTTCGGTACCACCTATACAGCCCTCTTTTTACTTCTTCTGATCCCCACGGGTCAACCGTCCTACCTACGCTTCGCAGATGATCGGTTACATCCCTTCAGTTGAACCCAAACCAATCGTTGTGCTAGCATCCCCATTCCGCAGGGTCACGCGCAACCGCCGGGGGGCGGCGTCGTGAAGTTTCCCTTTTCGCACAGCTCGGATTCGCGCTTCAGATTTTCCCGCCACGAAATGCCTGTTCTGCCCGGCCCGGATGCAAATCCCGTTTTTTCAGTGCTGATTCCAACTTCTCCAACCGAGGTGCAACATGAAATCCTATACAACCGAATGGATACGCAACGTTGGCATTGTAGGCCACGGCGACACGGGGAAAACCCAGCTCGTGTCGTCGTTGCTCTTCACCGCAGGCATGACGCCGCGGCTGGGTAAAGTTTCCGACGGTTCCACTGTCACCGATTGGGACGAAGAAGAAGTTGCCCGAAAAATCTCCATCAATACCGGCCTCGCCTACGCCGAATGGCAAGCCGCAGGCCAGGTCGACAAAACAAAAATCAATTTCCTCGATACGCCCGGCTATTCCACCTTTATCAACGAAACAAAATCCTCGCTCATCGCGGCTGACGCTTCTCTCATCGTCGTAGACGCGGCCGCAGGCGTTCAGGTCGTCACCGAAAAAACCTGGGACTACGCCACCGAATACGATCAGCCTAGGGCGTTCGTCCTGAATTGGATGGACCGCGAGCTGGCGAGTTTTGAGCGTGCGCTCGACTCGCTGCAGCACGTTTTCGGCCGCGGCGTTGTCCCCATCGAGCTGCCTATCGGCTCCGAGAAAAGCTTCCGAGGCGTGATCGATCTCATCGCGATGAAAGCGCTCATCTACACGCCGGACGGCGACGGTAAAGCCAAAATAGAAGAAATTCCCGCTGATCTCGCGGAAGGAGCAAAAACGGCCCACGAAGCGCTCGTGGAACTCGTCGCCGAAGGCGATGACGCCTTGATGCAGGAATTTTTTGACGAGGGAACGCTTCCCATCGACGATTTGAAGAAAGGCCTGCGCGAGGCTGTCCTGGCAAAGCGCATTTTCCCTGTGCTGCTCAGCTCCGCGCTGCACAATATCGGCGCCGACGCGATCCTGAATTTCCTGTGCGACATTTTCCCGGCGCCGTCCTCGCGCGGGAAGGCAAGCGGCCACAAGACTTCAGACCACAAGGGTGAAACCGTCGAGCGCAAGGTGGCCGATTCCGAACCGCTCTCGATTTTTGTGTTCAAAACTCTCGCCGACCCCTTCGCCGGACGCATCACCTATTTCAAAGTCCTGTCGGGCGTCCTCAAAAATGACGCGACGATCACAAACTTTAATCGCGGAACGCAGGAGCGCCTCCAACACGTGCAAGTGATGCAGGGCAAGACGGCTGTCGCCGTGAACGATTTGCACGCGGGCGACGTGGGCGCAATCGCGAAGCTGAAGGAAACCACCACGGGAGAAACGCTCGGCGATAAGAGCGCAACGATCTTCTACCCGCCCGCGCGCATCCCCGAACCTTCCATCACCTTTGCGATCGAACCAAAAACGCGCGCGGACGAAGATCGCATCGGCGTCGCGATTCACCGCATTCTCGAAGAGGATCTTGCGCTGCGTTTTGGACGCGACCCGCAAACGAAGGAATTTCTACTCTCTGGCGCAGGACAGCAGCATATCGAAGTAGTTGTCGCCAAGCTTCGCAAGCGCTACCACGTGGACCTCACCTTGCATCCGCCGAAAGTTCCCTATCGCGAGACAATTCGCGCCAAGGCCGACGCCGAAGGCAAACATAAGAAGCAAACCGGCGGGCACGGTCAATTTGGACTCTGCCGGGTCAAGATGGAGCCTCTTCCGCGCGGCAAGGGTATCGAATTTGTGGACGATTTATTCGGCGGCGCAATCCCCAAGAACTGGATTCCCTCCGTCGAGCGCGGCATTCGCGAATCGGCCGAGCGTGGCTATCTCGCCGGATTCCCGGTCACCGATTTCCGCGCCACCCTCTACGACGGCAAATATCACGACGTGGATTCAAGCGATATGGCCTTCCGCATCGCAGGCTCGCTGGCCTTCAAGGAAGCGATGAAACAGGCGCGCCCCGCGCTGCTCGAACCCGTGATGCACGTCGAGATCTACGCGCCCGATCAATATTCCGGCGACTTGATGGGCAACCTGAGCAGCCGCCGCGGAAAAATCAGCGGCAGCGAATCGCGCGCGGGAAGCGTGGTGATCAAAGCGCAGGTACCGCTCTCGGAAATGCTCAGCTACGCAAACGAATTGACGTCAATGACGCAAGGCCGCGGCAGCTACTCGATGGAATTTTCGCACTACGATTACGTCCCAGGTGAGCTGGCAGACAAAGTGATCGCGGCCCACAAGCCGCATCACGCAGCAGAAGAAGGCGAAGCCGCGTCCGCGTAGCCGTAGAATCCGGTCTCTTAATCAGAGTGAAATTAGCTGCCGTGGGTGAGATGCAACCGGCTGGCTATGCTGCGGTGCTGCGGAGGCGCTTCCGTATTCTTCGCCTGAGTATCGGCCGGCGCCGCCGCCTGCGCATTCGCCGTATTCGCAGTGCCTGGAAGCGTACCTCCGGCTCCCGTTGGACAAGAAGTGCCCACGCAGGGAGGACCCGCCACCCGCATGAGCGAGCAGCCTCCAATCCACACCGCCGAAGACAGTAGCAACGCGAGCAGGGCGTTCTTCTTCATGATCCGCTCCCTCAGATGGCGTACGTGCGCTCTAGACAGGCCGATTCCTGATTCTATAGTTGCACACAATCCCGCGCGGGCCAGCAGTATTGTCCGGGCCTCACTCGCATGAGTAACAGAGAATAGAAGGCGAAGCGTGACCGCCTAGAGTAAATGCCTAGCGCGGAAGAAAAAATCCAGTTTGCCGGCGGTGCTCGTCAAATGCCGGCCCGAACTGCGTTGCGAGGAACGACTCTTCGCGTCTGGCTTTTACTACGAGGCCGATCGCGATGACTGCAAATGCCACAATCGCGCGGTACTCGCCAATCGCAATCGCGGTGCCGGCCACAGCCAGCAACATTCCTGTATAGATCGGGTGCCGAATGTGCGCGTACGGGCCTGTGCGGATCAGTTCATGCTCTTTCCGGATCGTTACCTGCCCGCTCCAGTTTTTTCCGATGTGCCGTCGCGCCCAGATTGCAAAGCCCACTCCCGCGGCCGTCAGAAGCGCGCCCAGCATCGCGATCCATTCGCGATATGGAAGAAATCTGCGATTCAAGACGCCGAAACGCGGGTCCTCCGCATAAAGCAAAACGAACCCGCACGCCAGGTAAGCGACATGAATCAGACGCGCGAGCGGCGGCTCCCGCTTTTGCGCTCGTTTCTGATTGCGCGCAGCCCAGATCCAGTAAATGCAAAACGCGATCCAGGCCGCTTGAATGATTAGAAATGGCGCGGGCATCCCAAAATAAAACATGAAGAGCGGACGGCCTCGTTCGTTCGGTATCTTGACTAGTCTGTGTGAACGCCACAACTTTGTCGTAGTAGAGATAAGGCTGTCAACCTCATCGCTTGGCTTGTCCGTCTAACCAATTTGGCGCTTGCGATTCAGCAACCAAATGCTTGAAGCTTCTTCGACCATGAAAAAACCACAAAAGCAGAAACGCTGGCGCGATGCGACGATTGCTATTCACCAGGGCGCCGAACATTTTCACGTAGCCGCGCCGGTCGGCACCACCATCGCGCGGACTGCGAATTTCACATTCGAAAGCACCGAAGAAATGAAGCGCTGGGCCGAAGGAAAAAGTTCGGCCTACATCTACACGCGCTACGGCAATCCGACGCTCACCATCGCGGAAGAAAAGCTCGCCGCTCTCGAAGGAGCGGAAGCAGCCATCGTCACGGCCTCAGGCATGGCCGCGATTTCAAGCGCCTTGCTCGCCGTGCTAAAAGCCGGCGACGAAGTGATTTCCACGCGGCAAACCTACGGCGGCACGTACCGTCTGATGCGTGACAATTTCCCGCGCTTCGGCATCGTTGTGCGCCACGTGGAAACCGACCTCGAAGGAATGGAGCAGCTGGTGAATCCGCGCACTAAAGCCCTTTACATCGAAACGCCGACGAATCCCACGTTGCGGCTCGTGGATTTGCAGAAGGCCGTCGCGTTCGCGAAAGAGTGGGGCCTGATTTCGCTGATCGACAACACGTTCGCGAGCCCCGCGCTGCAAAAGCCGATCGAGCTCGGCTTCAACATCGTGCTGCACAGCGCGACAAAATATCTTTCCGGACATTCCGACCTGATCGCAGGCGCCGCCGCAGGCAGCCGCGCCATCATCAACGAAGTGCGGCACAACATCATCAACCTCGGCGGCTCGCTGGATCCCGAAGCAGCGTATTTGCTGATTCGCGGAATGAAAACGCTCGGCGTGAGGATGGAACGCCAGTGCGAGAACGCAATGATCGTCGCGAAATATTTGGCGAAGCATCCCAAGGTCGCGAAAGTGCATTATCCGGGACTCGCTTCGCACCCCGATCACAAGCTCGCCAAGCGCCAGATGAAAGGATTCGGCGCGATGCTCGCCTTCGATTTGAAAGGCGGCCTTCCGGCCGCTCGGCGCTTCTGCGATCGCGTGCGCATCTTTTTGTTGGCGGCGAGTTTGGGCGGCGTTGAATCGCTCGTCGTTCTGCCGATTTACACTTCGCATTACAATATGTCGGAAGCGGAGCTGCGCGCTGCAGGAGTTGGCGCGGGAACGGTGCGCGTTTCGGTGGGGCTCGAAGATTCCGCGGACTTGATCGAAGATCTGCAGCAAGCGCTCAGTTGAATTCCGCTTGCAGCTGACGCGCTCTTGCGAAAACTGCGATTGGAGCGCAAATCTCAGGATGCCCTTTACCGCCGATTAGAAAATCGCAACTTGCTGATTTTGCTTGGCTTGTGCAGACTTTTAATCGCGCTACCGCGTATTAAAACCTCGCTGGCCACGACGAACTCTGGCCTCGACGGCCCTGGCCAAAACGCCGGCCAGAGGGCTGGCGGTGCTCATTTACTTAGATGCCAACTCCCTGCGAGGGCGTTGCGTGGGAGCGGAATTCATTAGTAGAATTGGGGCCGGTTCCCGTCGTATTTCCGCGTCGCTTGGGAGGTCCTCATGCGAATATCCATCCGGATTTTCGGATTACTGGCTTTCGTTTTGTTTCTGGTTCCCTCGGTTTTCGCGCAGACGAATCCTCCGCCATCCGATCCTCATGAGCTGGTGATTCATCAGCCGCGCACGCTTTCGAGCCCCGCAGAGCGCTCGGGCGCGATCGACCTTTTGGAACAGGCGCGGCAAGACTTGAACATGCACATCTTTGGCGCGTACGAACTGAAAGCGTCATTTCAAACTTCCGGCGCGACGCAGAACGAGGGCGATGGAACGATGGAAGAGCTCTCGAACGGGCCGGAATGGCGATGGACGGCGCAGATGCAGGGTGCGACCGTGGTTCGAATGGGCGGAAACGGGCACGCGTACGGTGCGAATCCCAACGAGCCGGTTCCGATGCGGATTCAGGAAATTCGAGCGGCGTTACATTGGCCAATCTTCCGAAATGCTGGAGCACAGAACGTGATTCGATCCGCGAATGCAGAACTGAACCGGAAGCCGGTGACGTGCCTGTTGCTCAGTTCGGCTGTGCCGGAAAATCCAGCGCCGCGCGCGTGGGTGGAAGAAGAGTACTGCATCGATTCTGCGACGGGATTGTTGCAGATGTGGTCGGCCGCGCCTGGGATTTATGCGGAGTACGACTACGAGGGCGCTACTGAATTCAAAGGGCACACACTGCCGCGGCAGATTTCCATATTCGAGGGCGGGGCGCTTGTCGTCCAAGCGCGCGTGGAAAGTTTTGGCGATCCGGGCGAGATCGATCCGAATGCTTTCAAGCCGGGACCGGAAATGACGGATACTGGAGAATCATTCACGCTGTCGGGACCGCGCCGGTTTCCGATGCGCGTCGATCCTTCCGATGAGCCCCCTTCGACTTATTTTCAGCCCGTGATCGTCCACGCGACGCTCGACGCCCAGGAAGGACGCGTGATGGACGCAGAAGTGCTGCAGAATTCCAATCAGGATTTGAGCCGCGCCGCGCTTGAGCTGGTGAGAAGCACGTCGTTCCATGCGACCGGATTTCAGCAGGAAGTGTTTATCAGCGTGCAATTTCATCTGCCGGCGCAGCAAGTGGGCGGGGTTCCGGTGCTTCATTCTTCCGTGCATTGGGTGATTTGGGAGCACCGGGGGAAAGTCACCTTAGAGAGTTCGGTTTCTCGCCGGCGCCGTGCCGCCACCCCTCATATTAGAGTGCAAAATCGTGAATCCGGTGCGCCTTGCCCGACATCCGCAATAGGTGGGCGGACTAGACACGGTCAAAGGAGAAGGAAATGGGCGCGCTTGCGCCTGAAACGCGAACGCGTCGCCTGATCGTAGGAAACTTGGCGAAATTTCTCGAGGACTCCAAGTTCTTCTGGACGGAATATCACAGCGGCAAGATAAATATCATCCTGCACTTGGTGGGTTTTTCATTCCTGTTCTATGGATTGGCCTACTTCTTCGTGCATAACAGAGACCGAAATTTGGTCTCCGGATGATCCCTTACCAGCTTCTATACGGGTCGTTGGGTATGGCCGTATTGCTCAAGCTCTTCCGATGGTCCTAAGGCGATTACTGTCTAGAGCATCTGCCCGGCCTCAACGAGTGAAAATGGTGGCAACTGAACTGATGGAGGTAACCATGGAAAAGTTATTTGTAGTGATCGTGCTATTATTCGCGGCGCTTGCTACCGGCGGACTGATCATCAACTGGATAGGGCTGGGACACGCGATGGCCCGGCTTCCGGTGTCCGCCGATGTTGAATTCCATCAGGACACGAATCACACTTTCGACCCCTACATGCCGATCGTGATGATCGGTGCTTTGGCAGGAGGTGTAGCTCTTGCTGTGCTGTATGGCGTCCATTCCATTCCCGGGCAACTTTCCGTAGCGGGTGCAGCCTGCCACGCGCTTGTAATCATAATTGGCGTGCCCACATGTGTCCGCATCAACCATCAAATCGAAGCCTGGTCTATTCAGAACCTACCGCCCGAATGGGCTCAAGTGCGCGCGCGATGGATTCGATTCCACATCATTCGAACTTTATTCTCCGTTCCCGCATTTGCCGCTTACGCGGTTGCGGCGATATCAAATACCAGCCGATGGCTGTCGTGATCGAGATTTCTCGACATCTCTAACGAAGTCGGCCACGTCAAGAGTCTTTAACTCTTTTTTTATTCCTTTCGCACAGACTCCTGCATTGCGCAGTCCCGCTGTTTCCTTCGGCGGGCGATGCGCCGCAATTCTCGGATTGTTCTTCCTGTCCAACCTACGAGACTCGGTTCGTGTCACTTCATCGACTCGGTGTTGCCCACCAGACATCTCTCCGATCACGTGCGACCATGATGATTTCTTCGAACTCCCCGCAATGGGGAGGCGGGTAGCCTATTCACTTGATCCGGTCACTATGCTGCAGGACCACTGTCGAGATCAGGCATCCCCGCACGGACACTACCGCTTTCCTGCCGCGCTTTTCCTCGACGGCAGAACTCTTCGTAATCGATCTGGTCACGCATCATGATCCAGAGTCGGATCCCGAGTTTCCTGGCTGCAGCGACTCTCGCTTTCCCCAGCCCTTTCTGCACCAGTTTGCGCCGATAGAAGCGTTTCAACTCCGGATCCCGCTCCACCGCGTGCATCGCCGCTTCGCACCACAGATAACGCAGCAGCGCGTTTCCTTGTTTGCTCATCGCACCCAGCCGCTGCCGGCCTCCGCTGGAGTGTTCGCTCGGGATCATGCCGATGTAACTGGCCAGTGCTTTTCCATCGATGAACCGCAGCGGATCGCCCAGGAAAACTTCGGTAGCTAACGCGGTGATCG
The DNA here is from genome assembly GCA_963772535.1 of uncultured Acidobacteriota bacterium. Classification (GTDB taxonomy): domain Bacteria; phylum Acidobacteriota; class Terriglobia; order Acidiferrales; family UBA7541; genus Palsa-295. The sequence continues at coordinate 684,875 of CAVYXN010000015.1, read as the reverse complement.
GTCCCACTCCCGGGTGCGTCATGAGTCGCCGCGCCGGGGGATGTTGCTGAACCTGCTGGCTGACCTGCTGATCCAGCTGGTCGATGGATTCCTGCAAACGAGGGTACAAAGACAGCAGTGCCGCTCGCCGCTCGCTGGCATGAGGAGCCAGAGGCAATGCCCGAAGTGCGTGCAGGCCCGCTTGACTCCATAGCGCGTGGCCTCTCCTGAGACCGTGGTTGAGTGCCATCGATTGCAGCGTGTGTTGGACTCGAGATCGCAGGCGCACCCACTGATGACGGTGACGTAGCAACGTGCGCAGATCGCGTTGCTCGCTCGAGGGCATCCAGATCGTTGGAAAGCGATTCTCGGCGAGCAACTTCAGAAGCAAGAGCGCATCCCGCCGATCATGCTTTTGTTTGCGCGTCTCTGCTCGGCGGATCTTCTGGGGATGGCCGACGCGGCATTCGATCCCCAGCTCTTCCATCAACTCCAGGAACCACTGCATCGAGCCGGTCGCTTCGATCCCTACCAGAATCGGACCAGACAGTGCCGAATAAAACTCCCGCACGGTCTCGCCTTCATGTTCGAGGGTCTTTTCTTCCAGCTCTCCTGTGTCGCTATCCAACATCGCAATCGTCTGTTGTCGAGCGTGTAGATCGCATCCTATAATTTTCATCTCGGCCTCCTTCGATCCGAGCTCTGTTAGGTTTGACACCGCACAGTTTACTCGGCTGGTTGTGAGGCCGACTTCGTTATGTCATCACCTATCGAGATTCAGTACATTCGCACGACACTCGCACCGAGATGCTAGGAACAGAAGCCAACTTTGCTACTGCTTTGCTGCGGCTCTGAAAAGGGCCATGCCATTTGCCTCGGCGTAAACTGGATCCTATGACTGACCTCGACCCTCGGCGCAATGGATGCAATCACCACGGTGGAGGCACGCCGTGAACAGGCCGTCTCGCCAACTTTCGTGAACATAGTAGGTGATGGCTGTCGCCATGCGTCACCACCTCAAGCGGCGATGCGTGGAATTTGAGGATTGGATGCGCTAAACGCCGTCACCGATTGCTGGTGATAAGCGGTGCCCGCTCAACCGGTCGATGCAACACTCTTCTAATCTGTTGATCCGATTGTGTTTTTCAAAGAGACCTGATCCTTTGGGCTGTACTCAATTAAACCTAGACAGGGCAGTGTTTTGTTTGAATCAGCGCTCTCGAACGAATTTGGCCGTTGAAACACCTGCAGATTGGACTTCGGGCCGGTGTTGCGTCGATCCGTTGAGACCACCGGATTTATCGGCCACTATCGGTCGGTATGGTTATCGTCCTTGAGTCGCGTTGCCTTATGCCACGACCACGCATGCAAAAATATGACACCACCGCACCCCATACTCACCCCGAAAAGGAGGCCGCCGACCAGGACACATGCGAGTTGGAGGAAATATCGGGGTTCTCTAACATCGGCGTTTATCCACTTGGCGCACAGCAGCAGGAGCACAGCAGTCCCACCACTTGTGACGCAAACCATCCCGTACCGCCCGCCGTTAAAGCTCGGCAATTTCCCTCGCCATGCCATATACGGGATTGCAATCGCGAGTACGGGGCCGATAACAAACAGGCTCAGCAGTTCGAGTGCTCCTGTCAGCCACAGGTACTGCGGATTCATGAGCAAAGTATCGAGATTTCGGTATTTCGCATTACCGCCAGTGTTTTCTGGGCGGATTCTATATCACAGACCAAGGCAATTGACTCCGATTTCATACCGATTCACCCAGAAAAATCGTCAATCAGGATCGGGGGCCGAGGCAACTGTTGTTAACAGGGATGGCTTAGAAATCAGATCGCGTCACGCACCCGTGCACGTAGTTACCTGTTGCTTTCCAAAAGGAAGTGTGGGATATTCCTGTTGGAAACCAAAATGAAGGTGCTATGAAACAAAAAACGGATGTCCTGCAAGGAACGCTGGCGTTGATGGTGCTTAAGACCCTTGATGTGCTGGGAGCGCAGCACGGGTACGGGATTGCGCGGCGCATCGAGCAGATCAGCGGGGATCTGCTGGCGGTGAATCAAGGGACGCTGTATCCCGTGCTGTTGAAGCTGGAGCAGGAAGGAGCGATCGCGTCGGATTGGGGCGCGTCTGAAAATAATCGCCGGGCGCGTTTTTATCGGCTTACGAAAGAAGGGCGCAAGCAGCTGCAAGTGGAGACCCAGGATTGGGAGCAAACGGCGGCGATCATCGGGCGGTTCTTCGAAGTGAAGGCGGAGGATTTGCCATGAGATTTCTGAGAAGGTTTCTGGCGCGGCTCAAAAACTTTGCCACCGGGCGGCGAGACGACAAACGGCTGCGGGAGGAGATGCAAGAGCATATCGCTCTGCAGACGGAGGAGAATCGGCGCGCGGGGATGAATGTGGAAGAGGCACGGCGGCAGGCGGTGATGAAGTTCGGAGGGGTGGGGACAGTGAGAGAGGATTACCACGCAGAGCAGGGGCTGCCGTTTTTTGAAAATCTGCTACAGGACTCGCGCTTCGCGATACGCATGCTGGCCAAGTCGCCGGGGTTTACGGCTATCGCGGTTCTGACGATGGCGCTGGGCATCGGAGCGACCACGGCGATTTTCAGCCTGGTCGATGCGACGCTGCTGCATCCGCTGCCCTATCCGCACCCGGAGGAACTGGTACGCATCGAGGACGATCTGCCTGGTGCGGGCGCTACGGACGCGGGCATCTCGATTCCGGAGTGGAAGGATCTGCAGCGTTCGGGAATTTTTCAGTATGTTGTGCTGGAGATTTTCGGGTCGGCGAACCTGACGGGTGTGTCGCAGCCATCGCGGATGCAGTATGAGGGGGTGTCGCCGGCGTATTTTGCGATGCTGGGGGTGAAACCGGAGCTGGGGCAGACGTTCGATTCTCAGGATCAAACGCCGGGGTTCACGCTGGATGTGGTGATCAGTGACGGGTTGTGGAAGCGGGCTTTCGGGAGCGATCCGCACATTGTGGGAAGAAGTTTGCGGGGAGACAACGATCTGTATCGGGTGATCGGGGTGATGCCGCCGGGTTTTCACGACCCGGGGCGAACCGTGGGCGAGAGGAATACGGAACAGTGGGCGGCGTTGGGTTTTTCGGATAATCCGGCTCAGGCCCCGAGCCGCAGTGTGCGGTTGCCCCTGGAAACGGTCGGGCGCCTGAAGCCGGGGCTGACGGTTGCAACGGCGCAGAGCCATCTGGACGCATTGGTTGCTTCGTTGCGGAAGCAATTTCCGGACGATTATCCGGCCGACAGCAAGTGGACGGTGCGGTTGGTGCCTCTGAAGGAAAATGTGGTGGGCAACGTTCGGCAGTCGCTGATCCTGCTGTTGGGCGCAGTGGCGCTGGTGCTACTGATCGGCTGCGTGAATGTAGCGAATCTGCTGCTGGCGCGGGCCAGCGCGCGATCACGGGAGATGGCGGTGCGCCAGGCGCTGGGAGCGGCACGCAAGCGGCTGGTGGGGCAATTGCTGACGGAGAGCCTGCTGCTTTCGCTGCTGGGCGGAGTGGCGGGGTTGGTGATTCTGTTCGGCATGAAGGGATTCTTGCTGCGGCTGATTCCGGAGAGCCTGCCTCGGCTGAACGATCTGTCGATCAACTGGACCGTGATGCTGATCGCGCTGGCGGCTTCGATCGCAGCAGGGTTAATTTTCGGGCTGGCGCCCGCGAGGCAGGCAGGGCGGTTGAATCTGGCAAGTACGCTGAGGGTGGAGGGGCGTGGGTCGAAGGGTTCCACGGAGCAGATGCGCACGCGGCGCGTGCTGGTGGTGACGGAGTTTGCGCTGTCGCTGGTGCTGATGGTGGCCGCGGGCCTGCTGCTGCGCAGTTTTTGGGATTTGTACAAGGCGCCGCTGGGATTCAATCCGCAGCATGTGATGTCGGTTCAGTTGTGGCTGCCGAGCCCCAACGATCCTAAGACGGACATTTATGGAACGGCTGCTCAGGAGGCAGTGTTTGCGCGCGAATTGCTGCGGCGCAGCCGGTTGCTGCCGGGAGTGCAGGAGGCGGCGCTGGGAGCGGAGCCGTCGATTCCGCTGCACCACGACCGCAACCCGAGCGCGCTGATCGTGGAAGGACGCCAGACACAGAGCAAGCAGCCGCCTTTGGTGGAGCGGTCGCAGGTTACGCCGGAATATTTTCATTTGCTGGAGATTCCGGTGCTGCGGGGCCGTCTGTTCAACAACGGCGACGACGAGAATGCGCCGCTGGTCGCCGTGATCAACCAGGCGATGGCGGAGACTTACTGGCGGGGCGAGGATCCGCTTGGGAAGCGGCTGAAGGTTGGCGGTGGGAGGGCTGGGGTTGGCCAACGTGCGAGCAAGACCTGGATCACGATCGTGGGGGTGATCGCGGATGCTCGAACCGAGTCGCTGGCGAACGCGAGCGTTCCGCAAATCTATCTGAGCCTGTACCAGGAGACGCCCAAGGAGCTGGCCATCTTTCTGCGTGGAGAGCTGAATGCGAGTGCGATCCCGGAAGAGGTGCGGGCGATGGTGCAGTCAGTGAATCCGGAACTGCCCGTTTACGGAGCGCAGACGCTGGACGATGCGGTGTCGGCCTCGCTGGAGCAGAGACGATTCTCGATGGATATTGTGGTGGCCTTCGCGATAACGGCGCTGCTGCTTGCGGCACTGGGAATTTACGGGGTGATTTCGTACATCGTGAGCGAGCGCACGCAGGAGATCGGCATTCGCCTGGCGCTGGGGGCGCAGAGGGGGAAGATCATGGGGATGGTTCTGCGCCAGGGACTGGGGCTGGCGCTGGCGGGAGCCGCGCTGGGACTGGTGGGATCGGTGATCGTGTCGCATTTGATGGCAGGGCTGCTCTATGGCGTAATGCCCACCGATCCTCTTACATTTGTTGGCGTCACCCTGGTGCTCACAGGTGTGGCGCTTGTGGCCTGTTATATCCCCGCGCGGCGGGCAATGCGTGTCGACCCAATTGTGGCTTTGCGATATGAATAATTTTGCCCGGGTCTTGGAAGTGAAGGCGGAGGATTTGCCATGAGATCGCTTAGGAGATTTTTAGCGCGACTACTGAACGTGGGAACGGGGCGGGCACAGGACGAGCGATTGAGGGAGGAGATTGACGGGCACATTGCGCTGCAAACTGAAGAAAATATTCACGCCGGCTTATCGCCCGTCGAGGCACGACGGCAGGCGATCTTGAAGTTTGGCGGAGTGGAAGGGATCAAGCAGGAATATCGAGCCAAGCGAGGACTACCATTGGTGGAGAATTTTCTGCAGGATGTGCGCTTTGCGATTCGCGGGTTGCGCCGCACGCCTGGGCTGACCGCGTTTGTCGTAGTCACGCTGGCGCTGGGAATCGGGATGACGTCGGCGACATTCAGCATGGTGGATGCGCTGATCTTCCGGCCTTATCCCGTGCCGCATCCGGGAAACATAGTCACGCTGGTGAGCACCACGCGCGACACCCCCTTCGATGCTTTCTCCTACCGCGAATATCTGGACATACGCAACAAAACGACGAGTTACGACGGAGTGATTGCTTACACCGATATGGAGGCGGTCGGCTTCAGTGCCGAACCCAGAGCTACGCCGCAGGTAAGAGGCGGAATGATGGTTTCCGGGAACTACTTCGATGCGCTGGGCGTGGCGCCGCGGCTGGGGCGCGGGTTTCGTGAGGACGAGGATAAGGTGCCCGGCCGCGATGCGGTTGTGGTGCTGGGGTCGGACTTCTGGAGGCATCAGTTCGCGAGCGACCCTTCGGTGGTCGGCAGGACGGTTCGGCTGAACGGAAAAGATTTCACCGTAATTGGAGTGGCGCCGGAAACCTTTCCAGGACTGCTGACGTTCGGGCATCCCGACCTTTACGTGCCGCTGGCGATGGCGCCTGTGTTTTCGACCAACCTGCAAAAGAATTTTTTCGAGGACCGCGACGATCGCGAGTTGAACGTAAAGGCGCGCCTAAAGCCAGGGACGACGCTCGAGCAGGCGCGCAGTGAGATGGCGGTAATCGCAAAGAATTTCGAGAGCGAGTATGCAAATGTGAGCCGCGGCCGTGGCGCTGCCGTCTATACCCAGTTCCAGGCGCGGACAATAGAAGACGAGAATTGGAAATTTGGCGTGGTGTTTGTGGTCTTGGCGCTGGCGGTGCTGTTGGTGGCTTGTACTAATGTGGCTGGACTTCTTCTGAGCCGTGCCCAGGCGAGAGCGCGCGAAATTGCGGTGCGATTGGCGCTGGGTGCCGGGAGGCTGCGGCTTATTCGGCTGCTGTTGACGGAAAGCCTGATACTGGCGACGCTCGGTGGATTGGCGGGCGTCGCGATTGGATACGGCGTCATTGAGTGGTTCCACAGCAAACAAAGCATCGTTTTTATGACGGACTTGCCGAATGCCGTGCCATTTCATATGGACAAGCGCGTGCTGCTGGCGTGCGTCGCGTTGTCGGTGTTGTGCGCGCTGCTTTGCGGCCTGGCGCCCGCGCTGCAGAGCACGCGCGTGGACCTGGTGAACGCGCTGAAGTCAGCTGATGTGGACATCCCTGGGCGCAAGCGCTTGTGGGGCCGCAATCTGCTGGTGGTGGCGCAGGTGGCCATGTCGCTGATGCTGCTGACCGCGTCGTTCCTGATGGCGCGGGGTTTTCAGCATGACATGATGCAGGATAGCAATTTCACGAAAGACCATCTGCTGATGACGAGTTTCGATCCGCGCCTGATTCAGTACAACGCAGGCCAGACGCAGCAGTTCTACAAGCTGCTGGCCGAACGTATGCGCGGAACTCCCGGAGTGCAAAGCGCGGCCCTCACGCAGAATGTGCCGCTCGGGCAGACCGACTTTGACGGCGTGACTTTCGTGCCGGACGCGTTCCAGATGCCGCCGGATCGCGCTAATTTCAGTTCGATGATGGACACGGTGGACGAGGGATACTTCGAGACGATGGGGGTACCGATCTTGCGCGGCCGTGCCTTTCTGGCGTCCGATACTGCCGATGCGCCGCGGGTGGCCATTGTGAACATGCGCTTCGCGAAGCACTTTTGGCCCGGAGGCGACGCCGTGGGCAAACGCATCCGCCTCGACAGCACCACTGGAACGCCGGTGGAGATCGTGGGAGTGGCGGAAACCGTGAAGTATCAATCGACGGCAAGCCCGATGGATTTCGTGTACATGCCGCTGGCTCAGCATCCTGTAGCGCGAATGGTTTTGATGCTGCGCACGAGCGGCGATCCGAGGCAATTGATTTCGCCGGTGAAGGATGCTGTTCGTTCACTCGACCCGAATCTACCGGTGCTGCAGACGCGGGCGTATGAGGAGTTCTACCTCAACCAGGCGGTGTATGGGCCGCGAATTGCGATCGATCTGGTGGGCAGCATGGGCTTGGTGGGGCTTCTGCTGGCCGTGGCCGGCTTGTATGGACTGGTGGCGTATAACGTGATTCGCCGGACGCGCGAGATCGGGATTCGCATGGCGCTGGGAGCGGGGAGATCGGATGTGTTGCGGCTGGTGATGGGCAAGGGGCTGGTGCTGGCAGGAATTGGAACGGGGGTTGGGCTGGCGATGGGGTTCGCTGTCGAGCGGCTGATGAATTCGATGCTGTTTGATTCGGGCGGCGTGGATATTTTGGCTTATGTGGTGGTGGTGCCTACGCTGCTGGTGGTGACGATGCTGGCGGCTTATGTGCCGGCGCGACGGGCGTCGCGGATTGCGCCGACGGAGGCGCTGCGTTACGAGTAGTGGGCTGGGTTCGTTGGGCTGATCTGGCCCATGGACTCTTTGCACTCGTTGAGCAAGAAAATCAACGACAACGTCTTTTGATTTGAGGGTGTGTCTTGCCGCGTTGAGTCCGCAAGAGCAGGTTCTCTCCTAAAGCCGGTCTCGGGCTTCGCCGATAAAACTGTCATGGTGTGCACGATCGCTCGTAAGAGTGGGTGTGCGCACGAACGATGGATGTTGAGAGGACGAGATGGTGCGAGCATTTCGATTTGTGACGTTCGTCACACTTTGGCTGGCTGCCGCAAGCACGGCTGCCGCGCAGGCTGTGCATCTCACGGCGAGAGAAGCGAAGAATCATGTGGGGGAGAAGGCGACGGTTTGCGGGAAGGTAGTTGGGATCCATTTTGTTTCGAGCGGCAAGGGGCAGCCGACGTTCGTTCACTTCGATGAGCCGTATCCGGACCAGATATTTACGCTGGTGATTTGGGGAAGCGACCGGCCGAAATTCGGGCGCCCGGAAGAGATCTATCGAGATAAAGAGTTATGCGTGACCGGTAAGATCACTATCTACCTGGGGATTCCGGAGATTGTGGCTACCGCGCCAAGCCAGGTCCGGGTGCAGAAGTAGTTGAGCGCCGAGGGGATGTTGCGGGCGTGCGGGAGACACGGCCGCTGACAACTTTGGACTCTTCAGCGGCTCGACGGCGACGCGGCGGATTGCTGAATGAACTTTGCGTTTATGGTTTTGGCGGCCGTCATGGCGAGGCTGCCGCTGGCCGCGGCAACGGCTGTGGAAGCGATGCTGAGCGAGTCAGGGCTGAAGCGATAGACCAGCAAGCCTATTGCGATGGCGCCGGATAAATTCAGGATGGCCCAGGTCCACTTGCCCAGATAGGCGAATCCGGCACCGGCGAGGAGAAAACTGAGTAGAAAGGCGAGCCATGGGCTTTTCACTTAGACCTCCTGAACATTTTTCGGGCTAACCGGGAACACCGGGAAAATCCGCACCGAGAAAGCCGGTTCGCGACGCAGCGTAAAGATTCTTCAAATTGGCGATTGCACGAGGTACCGTCTCCGAAGGCCTCAGGTCAATTCTGGCTGGGATGGCCAGAATGGGACCTGAGCTACGGTTAAGTTGAAATCGACTATCCTGCTTACCACCGGCGATCAATTCGAATGAACCTCTCGGAATGCATTGCGCCAAACTGTAACAGAATCCGTCATGCGATCTGTGTCCTCTTTTCGTAAACGCCGGCGGGGCAAGTTCCATTGACCGGGGCTTGGGTAACTCGTAAGATTTTTGGGACATCTGATGAGCAGAGGGACAGGCTGATAGAGTTTTGAAACCGAGCCTGGAAGCGCCGATAGAAGCCGTGTGGCCAGCGTCTATGGCGGAATTTGACGGCCACAACATGAAGGTACGATGACACGAAACCTTGCAAGTCGGGCTGTTATCGCAGTGGGACTGTTAGGGCTCCCGGTCGCCATTTCGCTTGGATTTTCCGGATGCAACGACAGCTCGACGAAACAGGCGAAGGTACGCCCGCCCGCGGCGACCCCGACCGCTCAAGCGGTTGCTCCGGGGTTCGCTCGCGAACCGCTTCCCTTCGATCGGGCATTGCCAGACTATGCGGCGTTGCAGCCCATGGTGCGGCCTGCCATCGACATCCTGGTGGAAAAAGTGGAAGCGGCTTACAACACGGGGCAAAAGTATCTGAAGGCCGGCGATCCGGAAAAGGCGCGCGCCGAGTTTGACCGGGCCGTTGATCTGATTCAGGCCAGCGGCTTCCAGATGGAATCGGACCCGCGGCTTTCAAAGCTGGTTGACCAGATCGGGGATGCTACGCAGGTCTACGAGCAAGCGCAGGCTCAGAACAACGCCGAAGAGGAAGAGGAAAATCCGGGGATTCCGGCTCCGATTGAAGAGATTGCCGACCTGACGCTGCCTCCGGGCGACCCGCGCCTGTATTCGAAGGTCGAGCAGGAATTGATTGTGGTGCCGCACGATTTGCCGCTTACGGTGAATGATTCGGTGCTGCAGTACTTGAGCTATTTTTCGACATCGCGCGGACGGGCCGTGGTGGAGCACGGGCTCGAGCGAGCGGGACGCTACAACGAAATGATCCGGCGAACTTTGAAGGCGGAGGGTGTTCCGCAGGATTTGATCTATCTGGCGCAGGCCGAGAGCGCTTTTCTGCCGCAAGCGGTTTCACGGGCGGGGGCGCGCGGGATCTGGCAGTTCATGCCCTATCGCGGGATGGAGTACGGTCTCGACCGAACCTATTGGATTGACGAACGCAGCGATCCTGAAAAGGCCACGCATGCGGCTGCGCAGCATATGAAGGATTTGTATGCGATGTTCGGCGACTGGTACCTGGTGATGGCGGCCTACAATTCCGGACCTGGAAACGTGACGAAGGCGGTGGAGCGGACGGGGTATGCGGATTTTTGGGAGTTGCAGAAGCGCCATGCGCTGCCCAAGCAGACGCAGAACTACGTGCCGATTATTATCGCGCTTGCGCTCGTAGCCAAGGATCCGGTGCTCTACGGCGTGCAGGTGGTGCCGGAAAAGCCGCCGGCGGTGGAGACGGTGAAACCGGGGCATCCGGTGGATCTGCATCTGGTGGCAGACGCGACCGGAGCGGACCTGGAAGATCTGCGCCTTTTGAATCCGGCCCTGCTGCGCAGCGTGACGCCGAACGATCCTGCTTTCATTTTGGTTTTGCCGAAGGGCATGGGGCAGAAATTCGCGGATAACATCCAGCGTGTGCCGATCGACAAGTGGACGAGCTGGCGACTGCACTCCGTGGAAGGTGGTGAGACGCTGGCGGATGTGGCGCGGCACTATCGCGTGACCGTGCCGGCGATCGAGAATGCGAATCATCTGGAGGCGCACGCCACTTTACCGGCTGGGTTTCTCTTGAACGTGCCGACGGCGCCGCCGGTGGTGAAGCTGGTTCATTACCGCGTTCAGCGGGGCGACACGCTGGAGGGGATCGCCGAGCGGTTTGACGTGACGGTGGCGGAGATCAGGCGCTGGAACCATATCAGCGGGGCGAAGGCGCCGCGAGGGGCGCGTTTGCGAATCTATGCCGGCGGGGAACCTGTGGCGGCGTCACACGGCAAGTCAAAATCAGCGCAAAAGGGGACGGCTGAAGGCGACCCGGGCGCGGGGCATGCAGGTGTAGAGAACGTCTCAAGCGCACATCCGGAAAAGAGCGAAGCGGTGCAGCACAGGGTAAAGAAGGGCGAGACGCTGTATTCCATCGCGCGGGCGTACGGCACCACCGTGACGGCCTTGAAGAACTCGAACCCTTTTCTGGCCGATCGGCCCCTGGCGGCTGGCGACGTGCTTACCATCCAGCGATAACGCCTCGGAGTACCGAAGGATTCCGTCCGCGCGCTTCCCATTAAGCTGCTTATTTACTTACAGATATGGCTTGCCTGGCCACCATTGCAAGTCTCTCACTGTGGATTCTTTCTGTGCGCGCAACATTTTTCAGCCGCTTGCTCCTTGACAAACTTCCGAGACTCCGTTTATATGCGCGAAGGAGCTAAAGCCGTCCGGCAATCCTGAAAGACGTCCAGGGAGGTCCCATGTTCTATTCGAAATCGCATGATGAGGAAGACGACGAACTGCCCCGGTTCGAAGAGGAAGAAGAGGAGAGCGAGCAGCCCCTGGGCGGCACGGTCGAGGTAGAAGAAATTACGATCGAGGAGGAGCCGGACGAAGATGAGAGCGAGCCGACTCCGGCGGCTGCGCCGCGTTCGGCGCCCGCACGGCCGTCGAAGCCCGCGAAGAAGGCTAAGAAAGCCAAGAGGGCTCCGGCCCGGAAGAAGTCGAAACCCAAGAAGGCAGCCAGGAAGCCCAAGAAACCAGCCAAGAAGAAACCGGCGAAGCGCAGGCGGCGGTAAGGCTGTTTTCCGAATTCAATAAGATTGTGAACGGGGATTGCGTTCGCGCGATTGGGGGCGTAGTCCTCGTTTCTTCTCTCTTTCGTTTTGAATCGTGCCGGAAATTCGATTAGAAATACTCCGCGCAATCCGTTCGGCGTTTCTCTTCGAGCACACTGGCAATTCTTCTCAACCTGTGTTTCGCTCCGAAACTGCTCCCACTTTGCATATTTGAGTTGACGTCGAAAAATCCCGCGGCGTTCCCGATTTGATATGTTCCACTTGCGATAAACGCAGGTTGGTGGCTAGCATAGGCTACCGATGGCGCTTGCTCTGGAGCAGATTCGGCGAATGCGGGGCGGAGCGCAGTCGCATCTGATGCGTTGCGTGGCGACGAGTTCCGTATTGTCTAGAGCAGGGTCAAGCCCAGCGTCGAGTCCCATTCCTTCTTCCAGCTCTGGTGGCGTATCGAGCACTCGCAAACGCGAGGAATAGGACTATTACGTCGTGAAGTTTCAGAACAACCCACAGGGAGCGAGGATCCTGGCGAACGAATTGCTGGCTACGAGGTTGGCGGCGAGGATTGGATTGCCTGCGCCGCCGGTGGCTGTGGTCGAGGTGCGCGAAGAATTGGTCGCGCATACGGCCGATCTGGTGATGCAATTGGGGCGCGGGCGCGCGCCCTGCACAGCCGGCTTGCAGTTCGGGTCGCGCTACCCGGGCTCACCGGCCGACACTGTCGTGTACGACTTCCTTCCCGACGAACAACTGCGTGAAGTCCAAAACCTGGGCGATTTCTGCGGCATGCTGGTGTTCGACAAATGGACCTGCAACACGAATGGGAGGCAGGCGATTTTTTTTCGTGGCGCAGGAGAGGCTCACTACCGGGCGCTGATGATCGACAACGGTTTCTGTTTCAATGCGGGCGAGTGGAATTTTCCCGGATGCGCCGCTGCGGGGAATCTATGCACGGCACCGCGTGTACGAGGGCGTGCGCGGGATGGAGGCATTCGAACCCTGGCTCTCGCGGCTCGAGGAGCGCATCGGCGAAAGGGCGGTGGAGGAAGCGGCCAGCGAAATTCCGCCGGAGTGGTATGAAGACAAGGCGGACGCACTCGAGAAGATGCTCGAGCAGCTGCTGCGCAGGCGCAAACTCGTGGCGGATTTGATCGTGGCGGCGAAGAAATCGTCCGCGTTGCCATTCCCGAACTGGAAGTGAGTTTGGAGTGAACGGCTCGTCGCAGAGGGAGAACCGGACGGAATGGCGAGCGGCGACCGAGACAATGTAGTAAACGGGCTGGGGTGGGGAAGGCGCATCAAAGTCACGTTTGCGGGAGTCATTGAATCATGAACGACGAACGGAATGGCAAAGAGAATGGCGAGCGAAATGACGAACGGAATCATAGAGAAAATAACAAGGGGAATGACGGAAGTAATGGCCAACGAAAGATGCTGACGTATCGAATCCTGCGTTACGTGCCGAATCTCATGCGCGACGAGTGGGTGAATATCGGGGTGCTGCTCGAAGACGGCCCGGGCGCGCAGCGCGCCATCAAGCTGATCGAGGAAGATTCTGAATTCGCGCGCGTGCGGCGGCTGAATCCGGCGATGGACGATTCCCTGTTGCGAGGGCTGGCCGGAACATTCGATGCCGAGCTTCGCAAACCGAACGAGGCGGTGGCAGCCTACCTTGAGAAACTCAACCAGACGCTCTCGAACGCCGTGCAGTTCGGCCCGGTGAAAGGCGTTTACGCGGAGGATTTCGAAGCTGAACTCGACCGCCTCTATCAAGATCAAGTGGCGCCGCCAGCCCGGGCCCGAGGCGGGATCATCGAAAGTACCCGCGCATGGATCAAGGCGCGGCTGAACGATGTATTCCGCAGGCGCCGCGTGCCGCAGCTGGCGCGCGCGATTTGCGTCGAAGAGTTCACGCAGCCGGGCGATCCCTTGCGCCTCGACTATGGTTATCGGAACGGCGTGCAAGGGTACATTCAGGCGGTGGCCCTCGGCCGCGACACAGCGCAGGCCAAAGTTCTGGCCTACACGGCGGAAAGAATTCGCGCGCGGGTCCCGGACGCGGAGTTCACCGCGATTACGGAGATCGAGCCCGGGCGGGATAACTCGCGGCACCAGTTTATGGTGAAGCTGTTCGATGAACAGCGGATTGCGGTGGTGCCGCTCAATCGGGTGGAGAGATTTGCGGAGGATTTGCGGGCGCGATTGCAGTAGCGGCGCGGGGCAATCATCGAAGCCTTAGGTCAGTTGCGGCCTGATGGCCGCGACGGGACCTGAGCTACGGGAGCCGGGCGGTTTTTTTGAGAGGACGAAGCGCCGTACGCGCCACAGATTACTTCCGGAGCGAACCCCAGGAGGGGAGTTTCCGCCGGCCCAGCAATGCTTCCGCGGCCCACGCCCCGAGATACACCGAAAGAGCCACACCGTGTCCGGCGTACGCTCCGAGCACGATCGCGTTTTTACTCTGCGGATGCGGCATGAAGACCGGGCGCCAGTTCCCGCGGAAAAGAATGGGGCCGCCCCACCTGTGCGTGATCTTGATTTCGCGCAACTCGGGATGCAGATTGTGAATCCGCCGTTCGATCGACTCGAAGAGATTTCTCGCGTCGCCTGTCGTGATGTCAATCTGCCTGAGATCGCGCGGATCGTCCGCATCCACCAGACCAGCGCCAAACACGACGCTTCCGTCGCGGCGACAACGGCCCCACAGGTACGGCAGATCGACCGTGTAGAAGGGATTTCCGCCGGCAAGGCCGACGGCTTCGAGCCGCTTTTCATCCATTGGCTCGGTGAGAACTGCGAGCGTAAGCTTCGGCTCGGCGCGCCCCGCGAGGGCTGTGAGTTCGAGCGCCAGAGCATTGGTGGCGAAAAGGATTTTCCCGGCCGAGCATCGCGAGCCGCCTGCGTGAAGAACGGCACGAGCGACAGCACGAACGCCCGGGCGCTGCTGCCACTCGATCTGCGTGACCGGGCGGCTTTCGATGATTGTGACGCCGCGTTCATCTGCAGCGCGGGCGAGTCCTGCCACGAGTTTCCCGGGGTCGAGCGTTCCTCCCGGAACTTTTTTTACCACTCGCAAGTTTCCGGAATCGTTCCATTGAATCGACGAGTGGGCCAGGCCTTTGCTCCGGCCAATTTCAAAAGCGCCGGGCAGCGAGAGATCGCAATCGATGTCGAGCTCGGCGAGAATGCGCTCGAGCCCGCCCAGAACATTTCCGAGGCCGGGCAGATCGCCCGCGGCTGATTCCGCAAGCGCCATTCCGCCGGTACGGCCGCTGGCACCTGCGCCGATGCGGTCTGCCTCGAATACAGCGACGGATTTTTCCGGCGCGAGACGGCGCAGCCAGGCAGCCGCGGCCAGGCCCGTGAAACCGGCGCCCACGATCGCAAAATCGACCGACGGAGGAACCGATTTGCTGCGAACAGCGAAATCGATGTGCCAGGGTGGAGCGCCCCAGTTTTTTGGGTGCGGAGTCGAATGAGAATTAGGCGGCTGCGGCGAATGTGGTTTTGGAGTGGGCATAAACGCGGAAGATGGCCGAAAGGCCTCAGGTCAATTCCGTCCAAAGGCGGGACGAAATGGCACTTGAGCTACGGGATTTGGCGCGGTGCGACTCGGCACGGTTGCAAACAATGAGCGACCGCGCATTCTTGCATCTAGTTGGTGCCGCCGATTGCGCGCCGCCCGCTACAGAATCGACTCGGTCCAGTTTTCGAGCGTGTGCTTCACCTTGCCCATGAACTGGTGCGCGACCGCGCCGTCCACGATGCGATGGTCGTAGGAGAGCGTGAGGTAGACCATCGAGCGGATCGCGATCGCGTCATCGACAACCACCGGGCGCTTCTCGATCGTGCCGAGGCCGAGTATTGCCACGTTGGGCTGGTTGATGACGGGAAGGCCGAAAAGGCCGCCGAAGACACCTGGGTTCGTGATCGAGAAGGTGCTTTCGGCCACTTCCTCGGGCTTGAGTTTTTTCGCGCGGGCGCGTTCGGCGAGATCGTTGAGGGCGCGAGCGATACCCAGGAAATTTTTCTCTTCGGCGTTCTTGATCACCGGGACGATCAGGCCCCAGTCGAGCGCGACGGCGATGCCGATGTTGCACTCCTTGTGCAGGACGATGTTCGTCCCGTCGACGGAGGAATTCACCGTGGGAAATGCGCGCAGGCCTTCGACCGCGGCGCGCACGAAGAAGGGCATGAAGGTGAGCTTCGTGCCGCTCGACTGCTCGAACTTGTCTTTCATTTTCGAGCGCAGGGCGGCGATGCCGGAGACGTTCACTTCGTCCACCGAGTACACATGCGGAGAAACGCGCTTCGAAAGCACCATGTGCTCGGCGATGCGCTGTCGCATTACCGACATGGGCTGGACTTCGTAGTGGCCGAAGTACATTTTTTCGCGCGGGACGGCCGTCTCGAGAACGGCGGATGCAGCGGCGCCTCCTTTGGCAGGCGGCGGAGCTGAGGCTGCGCGCGCCGGGGCGGCACCGGCTGCGGAAACGCCGGATGGACTTCGCGAAGTGCCGCCGGAAACGGCACTGCCCTCGATGGCGGCACGAATATCGTGTTTGCTGATGCGGCCACCGGCGCCGGTGCCGGGAATCTGCGAGAGATCGACGTTGTTTTCGCGCGCGATTCGGCGGACAAGTGGAGAGCTGCGAATTTTCTGGCCGTTCGGCCGTTGCGGTGGCGCCGCTGTGGCTGATGGAGCGGCAGCGCGGGGCGCGCTCGGAGCGGGCGACGGAGCCGGTTTTGGCGGAGCCTCGATCTTGGACGGAGCGGACGCTTGCGCCGGAGCTTCTGTTTTCGCTGGGGAAGGTGCGGGAGCCGAAGAGCCAGTGGAGGAAGCTGCACCGTCGGCGTCGATCACCGCTACAACGGTTTGAATCGGCACCGTTTGGCCTTCGTTGACTTTGATCTCTTTCAGCACGCCGGCGGATGGGGACGGAATCTCGGCGTCCACTTTGTCGGTCGAGATTTCAAAGAGCGGCTCGTCGCGCTCGATCTTGTCGCCGGGCTTTTTCAGCCATTTGGTGATGGTTCCTTCGAAAATGCTTTCGCCCATTTGCGGCATGATGACGTCAGCCATGGCACTCTCCGTGGTCGAACTTTTCTAGCTAAAATTTCCCGTCAAATATTCTGCCAACCAATTTCTGCCAATCAGTATTTTGCCAAGTCGCGCGCGGCGGCGGCAACTTTTTCCGCGTTGGGCAGAAAGCGCTCTTCAAGCGGCGGCGAATAAGGCACCGGCGTATCGAGCGACGTGACGCGCGCGATCGGTCCGTCCAAGTCTTCGAAAGCGCCTTCGCAGACAAGCGCCGCAATTTCTCCCGCGATGCCGCCCGTGCGCGTGTCTTCGTGAACGATCAAAAGCTTGTTGGTTTTCTTCACTGACGCGAGAATCGCATCGCGATCGAGCGGCAGAAGCGTGCGCAGGTCGATCACTTCGGCATCGATTCCCTCTTTTGCCAGTATTTCAGCGGCTTCCATGGACGTATGCGCCATCGCCGCGTAGCTCAGGATCGTAAGGTCTTTGCCTTCGCGCCGCACTGCCGCTTTGCCGATAGGAACCGTGTATTCCTCCGCTGGAATTTCTTCCTTGATGCGACGATAGAGATATTTGTGTTCGAAGAAAAGCACAGGATTATTGTCGCGCACCGCGGATTTCAGGAGCCCCTTGGCGTCATAAGCGGTGGAGGGATAAATAATTTTCAGCCCCGGCGTGTGCATGAAATACATTTCAGGATTCGCGGAGTGGAACGGGCCGCCGTGCACGCCGCCGCCCGAGGGTCCTCTCAATACCATCGGTACGGGCGCGCCCCAGCGATAGTGGGACTTGGCGGCGAAGTTCGTCACCTGATTGAAGCAGCAAGCGATGAAATCGATGAATTGCATCTCGACGATGGGACGCAGGCCGAGATAGCCCATGCCGCAAGCCGCGCCGACAATGGCCGTCTCGCTGATGGGTGCGTCGATTACGCGCTCGGGACCGAACCGCGCGAGCAAGCCTTCGGTTACCTTAAATGCCCCGCCGTAGACGCCAATGTCTTCGCCGAGCGCAATGACGGCGGGATCGCGGTCCATCTCCTCGAAAATCGCCTGGCGGATTCCTTCGAGCATGGTGATGGCGGCCATCAGCGTCTTCCTCGCTTGCCGCGCCGGGTTTTCTCTTTCTGCGCGCGCTCCTCGCGGAAAGCTCGATCCTTGGGCCCGCGGCCAAACGGAACGCGCAGAGCAGCGGCTGTCTCGAGGGCGTCTTTTTCTTCAGCGGGAGTCTTTGCTGCTGGCGGATCTGCGGATGCCTTCGGCGGCGATTTGGGAGCAGCTTTCTCCGATCGCGCCGGCGGCGCGCCGTTTCCGGAAGTTTGCTGCGGTGGTTTCGCCTGCGAAGCTGCTTTCATTTCCGCGTCGGCATCGGGATCGAGCGAGCCAAACGACTTCACCTCCCAAGCCGCATCGACGCTGCAATTCGGAGGCGTCAGCTCCTCTTTCGGGCGCTGCCAATCAGCCTCGATCGTATGGCAGCCGTCGCAATAGACGCCCTGCTCGGCGAGCTCGGGCGGAGGCAGCGGCGATTCCTCGGCGAATTTCTGGTCTTCATCCAATTCGCGCTCGATGCGCGAATCGATTTCCGATTTCGTTTTGGCGTCCCAGATCTTATTTTCGGTAAGGAATTTTTCGTAACGCGCGATCGGGTCGCGGGCCTTCCAATATTCGACCATCTCCTTCGGCACATACTCGGCGGGATCGTGCTGCGCGTGGCCTTTCATGCGGTGCGTCTTGACCTCGATCAGCACCGGACCGTGACCAGCGCGACACTCTTTGACCGCTTCTTTCGTCGTCGCGTAGACGGCTAGCACGTCGTTGCCATCCGTGATTTTGCTGGTGATGCCGTAAGCCACCGCGCGGTCGGCAAGATTCTTGACGGGCACCTGGCGCGCAACCGGCGTCGAATACGCCCACTGGTTATTTTCGACGATGAGCACAAACGGCGCGCGCTGCGAGGCCGCGAGATTGAGGCCTTCGTGAAATGCTCCGGTGGAAGAGCCGCCATCGCCGATCCAGGTGAGAGCCACAATGTTCTGGCCAAGATAGCGGCCGGCCATTGCGACTCCCGTCATTACCGGAATCAAATCTCCGAGCATCGAAATCGGCGAAATCGTGTGATGCACTTTCAAATCGCCGAAATGGCTGGTGCCGTCCTTGCCGAAGGTGGGCGAAGTGTATTTCGCCATGTGCTGGGTGAAAATATCGCGCGGCTTGAAACCTTTCACAAGCAGAGCCCCGATATTGCGGATCATTGGCGCGAGCCAGTCTTTCGGCTCAAGCGCGTAGGCCGTGCCTACCGAAACTGCCTCCTGGCCGAGGCTGGAATAGAGTCCGCCGACGATTTTATTCTGCCGGAACAGGCGAACCATGCGGTCTTCGAGCTGGCGATTGAGCTGCATGTAGTAGTAGAGGTCGAGATATTGCGCGCGCGTGAGTTTTGCGGCCGTGGTTCCCGTTTCTTTCACCGAGTTTGCGACGTGCATACGATGGTCTCCACTATGCTTATAAAGACTATAAAGCAGCCGAGGAATCTCAAACCGCGGCGATTGGTTCCGTTGCCATTTTGCGGCCGCTAGCGAGCGTTGCTTCCAACTCTCCACGCGTTACAGGCGTAAGGCTATATTCAAAGACGTCCGCAAAATGCGCGCTAAGCCGCGCTTTCGCTTCAGCGATTTCGATGGCGCCGCCGAGAATGCGTTCGAGCGATGTGGCGCGCGCGTCCTGGATCCCGCACGGAACGATCAAATCAAAATAGCGCAAGTCGGTCGAGACATTGTACGCGAAGCCGTGGGACGTGACCCAGCGGCTCAGGTGGACACCGAGCGCCGCAAGTTTCTCTTCTGGGGCGGCGGTGCCATTCGCTGAGCCGACCCAGATTCCATGCTTGCCTGGCACGCGATGCGTTTCGATGCCAAAATCACGGGTCGCGCGGATCATCGTTTCTTCGAGTTGTTCCACGTACCAGCGAATGTCGCGGCGATGCTCGGCCAAATCGAGAATCGGATAGCCGACAATTTGTCCGGGACCATGGTAGGTGATGTCGCCGCCGCGATCGGTCGCGTGAAATTCCACTTTCATCTGCGCGAGCAAACGATCGCTCGCACGCAGGTGTTCGCGCTTACCGTTGCGCCCGAGCGTGATCACGTGCGGGTGTTCGCAGAAGAGCAGAACGTTTGGAATTGCGTTTGCTTTTCGCGCTTCCACGAGCTCACGCTGCAATTCGCAGGCGGGCGCGTAGGGCATGAGCCCCAGGTCAACCACCCAGCAGTTTTTCGTGACCGGATTCACAAATCCTTCGAAAATGTTCAACGACTCTTTCAATTAAGCGCGCAGCTCAGCAATTGATCGTCCTAATAGTTAATCGAAAGACCCCGCACGGCATTGAACGCATCGCCCATCGCTTCCCACACGGTCGGGTGCGCGTGAATCGTCGCAGCCATGTCGTCGAGCGTTGCTTCGAGGCCGAGCGCGGCTACCGGCTCAGCAATAATTTCCGTGGCGAGCGGGCCGATCGCATGGACTCCCAGTATTTCGCCGTATTTCGCATCGGCAACCACTTTGATGAAGCCTTCGTGCTGGCCGAGAATCGTGGCTTTGCTATTGCCCAGGAACGGGAATTTGCCGACCTTCACATCGAAACCGGCTTCGCGCGCCTGCTTCTCCGTATAACCAATCGACCCGACCTGCGGCTCACAGTAAGTGGCGTTGGGGCAGCGCTTGCGGTCGAACGGCAGCACCTCTTTGCCCGCCATGCGGCCCACGGCGATGATGCCCTCCATCGAAGCCGCGTGTGCGAGCTGTGGCTGCCCAGCAACTATGTCGCCGATGGCGTAGAGCTTGGGCTCGGCCGTTTCAAGGAATGCATTCGTCTCGATGAAACCACGGTCCACTTTAGCTTTGGTTTTTTCGAGGCCGATATTTTCGGTGAGCGGGCGCCGCCCTACAGCGATCAAGACCTTTTCTGCGCCGATGGTTTGCGATTTCCCTGCTTTGTCTTTGTATGTGACCGTTCCACCCTTGGCGTCCTTCTTCACCGACTCCACTTTTGCTTCGAGCTCGATCTTCATGCCCTTCTTGCGCAGAATCTTTTCGAGTTCGGCGGAAATTTCCTCGTCCTCCAGAGGCACCACACGCGGCAGCGCTTCGAGCAGCGTCACGTCCGAGCCGAACGTCTTGAAAATAGAAGCGAACTCGACGCCGACGGCGCCGCAGCCGACCACAATCATCGACTTGGGAATTTCCTGAAGCCCCAGAATTTCGCGATTTGTGAGCACTATCTTGCCGTCAATTTCGACCCCGGGTAGCGATCGCGCTTCGGAACCGGTGGCCAGCATCGTGTAGGTAGCTTCGATCTCCGAGGTTTTCCCGTCTTTCTCCACCGAGACTCGACCCGGCCCAGCAATTCGTCCCCAGCCCGTGAGAGACTCGACTTTGTTCTTCTTAAACAACGCGCCGATACCGCCCGCATGCTTTTTGACGATTTTGTCTTTGCGCGCCAGGATCGCCGGCCAATTGATTTTCACGTCCTTCACTTCGAAGCCAAACTCTTCGGCGCGCTTGAAATGGTCGTAAATGTCGGCATGGTGCAGAAAAACTTTGGTAGGGATGCAGCCCACATGGAGGCACGTGCCGCCGAGAAATGAGTCTTTCTCGATAACGACAGTCTTCAATCCCCACTGCGCGGCGCGAATCGCGGCGACGTAGCCGCCCGGTCCGCTCCCGATGATCGCGAGATCGTATTTAGCCAAACTGGTTCTCCCCTTCGGTTGGTATTTCAGCCGGAACTAATAGATGCATGGAAGGGTGGTTACGACTGCGACTCTTCCAAGTGCGCAGACTAAAGAGTTTAGCAGCCGTTTCCAGCCGCCGCAACCCGTGCTTAAGCGCCGTGCACGAGGGGCCCGCTATCGAATCGCAAGCGGGCACGTCTCGCTCGCTAAGTCCGTTTCGCAGGAAATAGCTAGAAGTGACGCAACTAAATACGACCCCAATCCGTATAGGAGCCAGAGGGACGCATGAATAACGAGCCTACTCCCGGCGCAGCGATATTACCGACTGCCGAATCCACGCCGGCTGCTCCCGAACCGAGCGGTCTTCATAAGGTCTTCTTCGGCCCCGACGGGCTCCGAGCCGGGTGGCGGCTTGTCATCTTTCTCGCTCTGGTATTCGCCCTTCAGTATCTGATTATCCAGCGCGGCTTGCGGCTGATCCCGGGCGTCGCAGAAATCATGAAGCAGGCCCAAAACAGCGGAGTCCTCACTCCGCGATTCGAACTCATCTTCGAGAGCACCGCGATCCTCATAGTTTTTCTCGCCGCAGGGATCATGAGCCGCATTGAAAAGCGTTCACTAGGTGCGTACGGCCTGCCCGCCGATGGCGCCTTCCGAAGTTTATTCTGGCAGGGAGTTCTGTGGGGACTGGGTTTCGAATCGCTCGAAATGCTGGCGATCTTCGCGCTCGGCGGATATTCCCCCGGAGGATTTGCCCTGGCCGGCGCGGCGCTATTGAAATATGCAGTGCTTTGGGCGGTAGGATTTGTGCTGGTAGGAATTTTTGAAGAATTCTTGTTTCGCGGGTACGCGCAATTTACGCTGGGAAGCGGAATCGGTTTTTGGCCAGCCGCCTTTCTACTTTCGGCGGCATTCGGCGCGGTTCACCTTTCGAATCCAGGTGAAGGCTGGGTGGGAGCGCTCGCGGTCTTCGCGTTCGGAATGCTCGGATGCATGATGCTGCGACGAACGGGCAATCTTTGGTTTATGGTTGGATTCCATGCCGCGAGCGACTACGCAGAAACCTTCATCTATTCGACGCCTGACAGCGGCATGCTCGCGCAAGGCCACATGCTGAATTCATCGTTTCACGGACCGCGTTGGCTTACCGGAGGAACGATCGGCCCGGAAGGTAGCGCGCTAGCCTTTGTGGTGATGGCGATAGCCTTTCTAGCTCTCAACTGGGCTTATCCAGCAAAAAAGGCCGCGAATTAATATTGGGTTTCGGCGGGAGCAAAGTTCGCGATACTCTTGCTGAATTCCATAGTCTAGGACGCAAAAACTCAGGAGGATTCAAAATGGCCGACGACCATGGCGCCGCTGATCCGTTGTCGCAATCGGCGCCTCCGAATCCGGTTCCAACGAAGCCGTCCGCTGCTCACAATATTTTCGTCGGCCCCAATGGGATTCGCGCCGGATGGCGACTCATAATTTTCCTGGCCTTGGATTTTGCATTCGTTTACGCGATCGTGCACATTCCCGGCGTTCGGTCGCTTCTGCCCTCCCAACAGATGTTCACTGCGAAAGGCTTACTGCTCAGCGAGGGATTGCTCAATTTGCTCCCCTTGCTTTTGGCTGCCGCTGTGATGACCCTCATCGAGAAACGGTCCTTCGCCGACTATGGAATGCCGCTCAATGAGGCACTCGGCAAGCGGTTCTGGCAGGGAGTTCCCATCGGCTTCATCATGCTGTCGCTCCTTCTCCTGCTCATCGGCGCGCTCCACGGATTTTCCTTGGACGGCGTGGCAGTGGGCGGACCAGCTGCGCTCAGCCTCGCCCTTTTATATTTCATCGGCTTCATCTTCGTCGGGATGTTCGAGGAATTCTCCTTTCGCGGATACATGCAATCAACTCTCCAGTCAGGTATCGGATTCTGGCCGGCGGCTATCATTCTCTCGATTGCTTTCGGCGCTATCCACCTCGGAAATAGCGGCGAAGCGAAGATCGGCGCATTCATGGCCGGATGCTTCGGACTCGTCGCCGCATTTGCTCTACGTCGAACCGGAAACATCTGGTACCCCATTGGAATGCACGCTTCCTGGGATTGGGGAGAAACTTATTTTTACGGTACTCCGGACAGCGGCATTCTGGCACAGGGGCATTTCCTCAACTCATCGTTCCGCGGGCCGGATTGGTTGACGGGGGGAAGCGTCGGGCCAGAAGGCAGCTGGTTTGTGTTTCTGGTTATGATTCTCTGGGCGATCGCTATTCATTTCCTTTTTCCCGCGAAACCCGCCGTAGTCGGACACACTGAAACTGACACCGGCAAAGCCTTCGCGGCGCGTCCTGAATTCTAGCGAGGGCTTTCTCCGCGATCCTCGCTTGCCGCTTGCATCTTCTTCATGCCTGCAGCATCAAACCTCTCCGCCCTCGGGTAGTTGCCTTAATTGACAACGAAGGGGCATGCCGGTAAACTTTCCGGCTTTGGGTGAGGCTTTGCGCTTCACAATGGGAACCTAACAATGGACAAGAAGCGACTCGACTACTACAAGAAGAAACTGGTGACGCGGCGCGAAGAACTCGTGCGCGGCATCGCCCGCACAGAGCAAGAGGGCCGGGAAGCCGACGAGGATCCAACAGTGGACCTCGCGGACAAGGCCGCGAACTCCTACACTAAGGAGTTCCTCTTCGGGCAGACGCACAATGATCGCTCGCTGCTGCAATTAGTGGATGACGCGCTGGCCCGGATCAACAAGGACAACGGCTTTGGCGAATGTGTCTCCTGCCATGAGGAACTGCAGCAAAAGCGTCTCGAAGCAGTGCCGTGGACTCGCTACTGCATTACCTGCCAGGAAAAAATGGAACAGGGGCTTCTGTAGCCCCGTTTCGTCCCCTCGTTAGCCATCGAGACGTCTACGCGAAAGCCAAAAAGGCTGAGTCTAAGCGGCGCGGATAGAGGTGTGCAAGCTCGCACCGATGCATACATTTGAATGGACCGTGACGCCGCCTCGATTTGTCTTTCTTCTGCCGCTTAATTGGAGTACTTTCGCGTTACCCCTTACAGCTAGAAGAGCGGATTTGTGTCCCTTCGCGACGCAATTGATGCCGTTGTGTCTGTGCTCTTGCCGGCACCCTGCCGGATTTGCGGCGCTACGCTGACCAATGCGAATCGAATTCCCATCTGCGCTTCATGCTTTGCCTCGATAGAGCCGATTGTTGATCCCATGTGCTCATGCTGCGGACGCCCCTTTGAGTTGGCGCTGCAGGTTGAGAAGGCTCCGGGACTTTGTCGTCTCTGCCGGGCGAATTTCTATGCTTTCGAGCGGGCTCGCAGCTTTGCCTATTACAACGACGCATTAGCAGGGGCGATCGTGCTTTTGAAATATGAGGAAGTCACCCGGCTAGGCCACTGGTTCGCTGAGCGCCTGGCCGACGTGATTCGAAAAGCAGGTGAAGAATTTCAAGCTGACGCAGTGGTTCCCGTCCCTTTGCATCCCGACCGCCAGCGCGAACGCGGTTACAACCAAGCTGAATTGATCGCGAGGCCCCTCGCCAAACGCCTGGGACTCGAGCTCGGGTCATACTTGCTGATGCGCACGAAGCCCCGCCCTGCGCAGCTGGTCCTCTCCCGCAGCGAGCACTGGAAGTCCGTACGTGGCGCCTACGCGACGCGGCAAGGGGTGCGAGTTGACAAGCTGCGCATCTTGCTGGTAGATGATGTATTGACGACTGGCGCGACGTTGGATGCGTGCTCGCGGGTGCTGAAGAAGGCTGGAGCCGCAGGCGTCTTGGGGCTGACGGTGGCGCGGGTCGTTCCGGGCTCGTCGCTCACGGCTTCTAAGCAGCGAACAAAGTTACAAAGCCCTTGAAACCAACAGGGTGCAGTTGGCATCCTTATTGACAGGGAAACTCGTCGAGCGACGCAAAGGCGGCGCAGATGGAAAACCGGCTAAAGAACGTGCTACGTCCGCGGCCTAATCTCGGCCTGGCCAAGACGGCTGTGGGGGCTGGTGCGCCCAATTCGCAGCTCCCCGCAACGAAGCGCCCTTCGCTGATGCAGGCTCCCGTGCTGGTGCTGAACGCCACGTTCGAGCCCATCAATGTCACCGCGGTTCGCCGCGCACTGGTGCTGATGCTCAAGGGCGTGGCCCAGGCGGAAGAAACCAATCACACCGAAGTACACTCCACCTCGAAAGCGATTCAGGTGCCTTCCGTAATCCGGCTTCTCACCTATCGCCACATCCCGCAGCAGAGCCGCGCGCTTTCGCGCAAGAATATTTTGCTGCGTGATCGGAATACGTGCCAGTTTTGCGGGAGCGCATTCCCTGCTGCTGAGCTGACGCTTGACCACGTGATGCCGCGTTCGCGTGGCGGTCGTTCGTCGTGGGAGAATCTCGTTGCGTGTTGCTACTCCTGCAACAACAATAAAGGCGATCGCACGCCCGAAGAAGCTGGCCTGAAGCTGCAGCGGCGCCCGCGCCCCTTTACGCTTCACACTTCGCGGCAACTGATGCGCCTGATTGGACATCGCGACGAGAAGTGGCGCAAGTATCTTTTCTACTGATTCCCCTCGAAATTTCTGCTGCAACCTTTTTCGGCGTCGAGCCGTCTAATCTTACAAATCACTTCTAGGACACACCCCGGGAAGTGGCACCGGATCTAATCCGGACCGCTTCCCTTCTTTTTTGCCCCCAAATTAGTTTTATTGACGGAAAACGATCTTGATTCCGCGCCGCCAGTTTTCGTTGACCCCGATCCTGCTGATTTGAATTTCGGGCGAAATATATTTCAGAAAAATTTCCGTGGCGGAATGGAACCGCAGGCCGGGCGCGACGAGCCAGACCAGCGGAGGCTTCGGGTCCAAATCTATTCCGCTGAAGTATCCGAACCGTTGAAAATCGCCCTCGCCCTGATGGCGGCGCACCCGCAGCCAATAATCCACGGCCTGGATCGGCATCTGAATATCTTCCGAAGCTTTCAATTCGATTATCACGAGCCGGCCGCGCCGCGTGACGCCCAGCAGGTCCAGCACGCCCCGATCTCCGCCGCTCAAGGCAGGAACCTGCGAATAGAGGAACTTGGGATCCAATTGCGCGTTCAGGCGTGATGGATCTTCGAGTACCAGAGTCTCGAGCCAGCGTTCGGGAGCCGCGCGATAAAAATAGTTCTTCGTGTCCGTAGCGAGCGAGTTGCGATGCAAGTCCAGTTGTCGGATGTTCGATTCGAGCGCCGGGATCTTCGTGGTGGTCAATTTCTCGGAGGATTCGCCGATGCCAAACAGGAGGCCCTCGCGCGTCCAGCGCGCGAATTCCAGGCCGCGAAAGCTGAACACGAGTTCACTCGTCTTCCCCGGAACGCGCGTCTCTATAGCATCCGCGGTGCCGGGAATCATCGCGCGGATCCTTGCCAACCAATCACGGGCAGCCGCCAGAGTTGACTCCACGTCTCGCCGCGAAATAAGGGAGCTGTCCAGATTTCCTGCGTCGGCCGGATCGATTTTTTTCATCTGCGAATCCGGCTCGCTGAATTCGTAGATCTCCGTGCGGGCAATCGGTGAAAGTGCAAGCATGCGCTCGCGCAAGATTCGGCTGGAGCCTTCCGGTACGAACAGCCTCAATCCCTCGACGGCGCGCCTATCGGAGTGCCCTCGGGTCCAATCCAGCCAGAGAAGACCGAAAGCGAGCATCCCATCGATGGCCGTGGCGTTTTCAGAGGGTGACGCAGCCAGGAACGCCCAGTCGCTTGTCCCTTCGTGCATCCGTCCGCGCACATACATGCCCGAGAATGAATGCTCCAGGTCCGGGGCCGCCGATAACGATTCGGAGTGCGCGTCGGGAAACGCTTCCGCCAGGATGCGGTCAAAGCGCGCGCGAAATTGCTCTCGCGTGATGCGGCCCGCTGGACGCGGTGAATCCGTTCGCAGAAATTCGAGCCGGCCGGGTTTTGACTTACCTAAACGATGCACTTCGAGAACGATCCTGTCCGCAGATTGTTCTTTGAGGCGTATCACTCGCCGGGTCAGATTTTTCTCGTCCGACCATAGGTGAACAAGCGGCTCTTTTCCCGCTCGACGCATTTCATATTGAAGATCGGCGAGCCCGGCGAGCCATTGACCGTCTTCACGAACTTCCACAGCGCCTGAACGCACAAATTCACCCAATGCGCGATCGAGTTCTGCCCAATCGTCCATTGAACCACCGAGCAATCAGATTTAGCTGTAAGGGGTGAGCGTCAGTCGCCCAGGATGAGGCCTGTCACTCGGATAGAAGGATACTGCTGATTCCATTCTACGGGAACATGTTCCAGCGTTATTTGGAAGTCGCGCCGCTGCCCGCCCTGTACTGCAGCATCTTTCGGGCCGACCACCGATTCCGTCTCCCGCAGGATTACCTGATTAAATGGGTCATGGAATTCCAGCGTCACGTCGAGCGCGCGGATCGTATGCGCGCCATCATTCCAAAGCGTTCCCACAATGTAAGTGAATTCCTGATTCAGAAAATTGTTGGCTTTCGCCATCTGGATGTCTTTGAAGTGGATGTGCTCGGAATACGCTTGCTCGGTAGGACCAAAAGGCAATTTCGCAGCGGCGCCTGCGCCATTGGGATGCGAACCACGCGACAGCAAAATCAGACCGCCCAGCAGCACCAGAACCACCACTGCTCCGGCGGCGAACGCGATGGGAAACTGGCTGCGCTGTTCTCGCTGGGGAATTTCTTCGGGAGACATCGAAAGAGCCCGCCTTAGCGGCCGAATTGCAATCGGAGGATCAACGGCTCGGGAAGGCCCGCCGCCGCCATGCGCTTCTGCACTGCTTCAATATCGTAGGGAACGCGCCAGAATTCCACAACCTTGTTGTCGACGTCCGCGATCGCGAACGCAGCGCGCGTGTCCCCGTCTCGCGGCTGACCGATGGAGCCCGGATTCAGCAGGTAGGTAGTGCCCGGTTCGATGGTCAGCGGCGCGAATTTGTTTTCGCCCGCAGGTTTGAAATGCAGGACGCCCACCTTGTCGTCCTCGCCTCCGAGCGTGAACCCGCCTTGCAGATGCGTATGACCAAAAAAAGTGATCGGCGTCGCAGCGTCGATCAAGCTATCGAGAGCCTGCGCCGGGGCGAACACGTATTCATCCTCGTCACGCGACGCGCCGTGAACGATGGTGAAGCCGTTAATGGTGGCCGGCCCAGTCGGTAACTTTTCCAGGTATTCGCGAAGTTCCGGCCGCAGCTTATCGCGCGTCCACAGCGCAGCATTACGTGCGACAGGATTGAAATCCTCGGCATTGGCCAGGCCGCTTCCAGCTTTGTCGTGGTTGCCACGAATCGTGATCGCGTCAATTTCGCGGATACGGTCGATTACTTCGTTCGGGTCGGGCCCATAGCCGACGACGTCGCCCAAGCATACCGCTTTGTCCCACTTGCCTTTGGCGGCAGCGAGCGCGGTGTCGAGCGCCGTGAGGTTGGCGTGAATGTCGCTTAGAATCAGATAGCGCATTTAAACCTGCCCTTATTTGGCAGGTTGCGGATTATAGTCGAACCCGGGGCGTGATGCACGAATCTCGCCCAGAAATTCTGCTCGACGAGCCTCTTCAGCGGATTAGCATACAATCGCCGTAACTGTAAAAGCGATACCCGTCCGCGACCGCATGGCGATAGGCCGCAAGTGTGTTTTCGAGCCCCACGAACGCGGCGACGAGCGCCAGCAAGCTCGATTTCGGAAGATGGAAATTCGTAAGTAGTTGATCGACGACGCGAAACGGCTTGCCGGGAAACAAGAAAATGTTGGCTTCAGATTGACCCGCATTCAGAAGCGCATCGCTGCCGGCTGCTTTTTCGGCTGCGTCTTCCAACGCCCGCACAACGGTAGTCCCGACAGCAAGCACAGGGCGTTGCTCTCGTTTCGCGCGAGCGATCGACTCAACCGTAGCCTCCGGAATCTCGTAGGACTCCACGTGAATTTTATGCTCTTCGAGTGACTCAGTGCGAATCGGCTCAAATGTCCCAAGACCAACATCCAACGTCACGTTCGCGATTTCGATGCCACGCTGGCGCAGCGAATCGAGTATCGCCGGCGTGAAATGCAATCCTGCGGTGGGGGCCGCTACTGCGCTTCCCTGCTTGGCGTAAACGGTCTGGTAACGCTCGCGATCGAGCGGCTCATCCGCACGCTTGATATACGGCGGAAGCGGAATGTGACCGAGGCGATCGAGCTCTTCGTGGAAACCATTCTTCGATTCGAACCGTAGCACGCGCAGGCCGAAGTCGGCGCGGGCTTCCACGTGGGCCTGTAGCTCTCCTTCCCCAAACACAATTCGCTCGTCCACGCGAATTTTGCGGCCCGGCCGCACGAGTGTCTCCCAGACGTCCGGCGCAAGCTGACGAACCAGCAACACCTCGATCGGCGAAGTGAGAAATTCATCTCGCACAGGACTCTTTTCGCTGGGTGGCGCCGCGTGCAGCCCGGCACGATGCCCGAACAGACGCGCCGGCAGCACGCGAGCGTCGTTTAACACGATAAGTTCGTCGCCTCTGAGCAGCGTCGGCAATTCGCGAAACTGGCGGTCCTCCCACGCTCCAGTAGCGCGGCTCAAGAGAAGCATTCGCGAAGCGTCGCGTTCCGCCAGGGGCCGCTGCGCTATACTTTCGGCCGGAAGTTCGTAATCGAAATCGCTCAAATTCATCGGCGTGTCTTTGGCATGTGTATTTCTGCTGTATCTTTGTCAACATTGTAGCGGATTGCGGGGCGATTCTATGTTGTGGAGAGGCCGCTGGCTCAGGCGAGACTCTCCTCAACCGCGTCATGGGAAGAAAGGAATATATATTTGTGGCAGAAGGTTCCGTCGTTATCGGGCCGCGCGGCATAGAACGGCTGCGCTCGGGGCATCTTTGGGTCTATCGAAGTGACGTCCGGAGCGCCAACGCCGAACCCGGAGGCGTCGTACGTCTCGCCGACGAACGCGGGCGCTTCCAAGGTCGCGCCTTCTACAGCGACAAATCCCAAATCGCCATCCGGTTGCTTACACGCGAAGACGTGCCCATTGACCGCGCATTCTTCACCGAGCGCATTCGCAGCGCCGCCGCCTACCGCAAAATCGTTGTCGAGAACACCGATGCCTTTCGCCTCATCTACGGCGAAGCGGACCACCTGCCGTCGCTCGTCGTCGATAGCTACGGTGATTATCTCGTTGTACAAACGCTGAGCCAATCAACCGAGCGCCTGAAGGACCTCTTCGTACAGATTCTGGTCGAACTCTGTTCGCCCAAGGGCATCCTCGAAAGGAACGATCCAAAGGTGCGCTTGCTCGAAGGCCTCAACCAAGGCGTAAGCGTGCTACAAGGCGAAGTTCCTGAAGAAATTATCGCCAAGGAAAACGGAATCAGTTTTGTGTACGACCTGCGCCGAGGACAGAAGACCGGCGCGTTCCTCGACCAGCGCGAGAACCACCTGGCCGCTCGCCGCTACGCATCCGGCGAAGTGCTCGACTGCTTCAGTTACAACGGCGGCTTCGCTCTCACGGTGGCAGCCCACTGCGAGCACGTGGAAGCCACTGACATGGCTCCCAACGCGATCGCAGCCGCGCGCCGGAATCAGGAGCTCAATTCCATCTCCAACGTCACTTTTCGGGAAGGCAATTCCTTCGACATCATGAAGGAGTACGACGATGTGGGCCGCAAATTCCAGATGGTCATCCTCGACCCACCTGCCTTCGCCAAGAATCGCGATAGCATCGCCGCGGCTCAGCGCGGCTACAAGGAGATCAATCTTCGCGCCTTGAAGCTGCTGAAGGCTGGCGGCTTCCTCGTCACGTGCTCCTGCTCCTATCACATCCCGGAGGCGCTATTCCTCCAGATCCTCGCAGAGGCAGCCGTAGACGCTCGTCGGAGCGTGGTTGTCGTAGATCGGCGCACGCAGGCGCAGGATCACCCTATTCTTCTAACTATGCCAGAAACGCACTATCTTAAGTGCCTGATGGTAAGGGCATTATAATTAAATACATAGCTGCATCCCTAGTTTCTAAGTGCGGCCCATACTTGACAACAAGACGCGCATATTTTATTATTGCCATGCGCTTACGCTTGGTCCTCCATGAGGGTCCGGCAAAAACTCAAGATCGCAGCAAGAGTTGGGGGCTGGGCGGTTGCGAGTACCTTTTTGTTACCCTGCGAAAGTGAGAAGATTGCGAAATGCCGAGATTTGACAAACTGACTCTAAAGGCCCAGGAAGCGGTGCAAGCTGCGCAGGAAATGGCTGCGCGCTATGGGCAGCAGCAGGTTCAGCCGCTGCACGTCCTTTGGGCGCTGCTTGCGCAGGGTGACGGCGTGGTGCCTCCCCTGCTCGAAAAGCTGGGTGTGTCGCCCACGCAGCTGGCAAGTGAAGTCGAGAAGCAAGTGGAGCGGCTGCCGAAGGTTTCCGGAGGTTCGGAACAATATCTGAGCCCGGAAGCAAACAAGGTTTTGGAGCGCGCGTTCGAAGAAGCGCAGCGCCTGAAAGACGAATACGTCTCAACCGAGCACATTTTGTTGGGCATCGCCTCCGCGAAGCGCGACTCTGCCGGTGAAATTCTCACGAAGCATGGTGTGACGCACGAAACCATCCTGCAGGCTATGGCCGCGATTCGAGGCAGCCATCGCGTCACGTCGCAAAACCCGGAATCTACTTATCGCGCGCTTGAACAGTACGGACGCGACCTGACCGATTTGGCGCGCCGGGGCAAGCTCGACCCTGTGATTGGCCGCGACGAGGAAATTCGCCGCGTGATGCAGATTCTCGCGCGCCGCACGAAGAACAACCCGGTGCTCATCGGCGAGCCAGGCGTCGGCAAGACCGCCATCGTGGAGGGCCTTGCCCAGCGAATCGTTGCGGGCGACGTGCCGGAAGTTCTCCGGCCGAAGCGCATTGTGACGCTCGATCTTTCGGCCCTCGTGGCTGGTGCGAAGTATCGCGGCGAATTCGAGGATCGTCTTAAAGCTGTTCTGAAGGAAGTCACGGAATCCGAAGGCCAGGTGATTCTTTTTATCGACGAGCTGCACACACTCGTCGGTGCTGGCGCCGCCGAAGGCTCGATGGACGCTTCGAACATGCTGAAGCCGGCCCTTGCGCGTGGTGAGCTTCGGGCGATCGGAGCAACTACTCTCAACGAGTACCGCAAATACATTGAGAAAGACCCCGCGCTCGAACGCCGCTTCCAGCCCGTATTCGTTGGCGAACCATCGGTCGAAGACACGATCGCAATTCTGCGCGGCCTAAAAGAACGCTACGAAGTGCACCACGGCGTGCGCATCAAAGACTCTGCAATCGTTGCGGCGGCGATGCTCTCGCAACGCTATATCACCGACCGGTTCCTGCCCGACAAAGCCATCGACCTTATCGATGAAGCCGCCGCCGGCCTGCGTATGGAAATTGATTCTCTGCCCTCGGAGATCGACGAAATCGAACGCCGCATCATGCAGCTCGAAATCGAGCGTCAGGCGCTCAAGAAAGAGTCTGATGCCCATTCGCGCGAGCGGCTAGGCCAAATTGAAAAAGAACTGGGCGGCTTGCGCGAGCAGTCCAACACGCTCAAGGCGCACTGGCAAACAGAAAAAGAAGCAATCGGAAAGATTCGCAAAATCAAAGAGCAGATCGACCAGCTCAAAACGGAAGAACAGCGTTACGAGCGCGCCGGCGACCTCGCCCGCGTGGCGGAAATTCGCTACGGCAAATTGTCCGCGGCCGAAAAGGAATTGAAGACCGCGCAGGACCGCCTCGCCGAATTGCAAAAAGATCATCCGATGTTAAAGGAAGAAGTGGGCGAGGAAGAGATCGCGAAAATCGTCAGCAAATGGACTGGTATTCCAGTGGGACGTCTGCTCGAAGGCGAAATCGAGAAGCTGATCCACATGGAAGAACGGCTACGCCAGCGCGTGGTGGGCCAGGAAGCGGCTTTAGCCATCGTCGCGAACGCGATTCGCCGCAACCGCTCCGGCTTGAGCGACCCGAATCGCCCGATTGGCTCGTTCCTATTTCTCGGCCCCACCGGCGTGGGAAAGACGGAGCTCGCGCGTGCTCTGGCAGAATTTCTGTTTGATGACGAGCGCGCCATCATCCGCCTCGATATGTCCGAATACATGGAAAAGCACTCGGTGGCTCGCATGATTGGAGCGCCCCCGGGCTACGTGGGCTACGAAGAGGGCGGCCAACTAACCGAACAGGTTCGCCGGCGCCCGTATTCCGTCGTGCTGCTTGACGAAATCGAAAAAGCGCATCCGGATGTGTTCAACGTTCTGCTGCAGATTCTCGACGAAGGACGGCTTACAGATGGAAAAGGCCGCACTGTGGATTTTCGCAACACGGTGATCATCATGACGTCGAACATCGGCTCAACTGCGATCTTCGAGCTCGCCGCAAAGGATCCGAAGAAGGCACGCGAGCAAGCCATGGCGGCGCTTCGCGAGCTCTTCCGCCCGGAATTTTTGAACCGCATCGACGACATCGTGATGTTCCAGCCGCTGGGCAAAGACCAGATCGAGCACATCATCGAGCTGCAGATGCGCAATGTGGTGAAGCTGCTGAGCGAAAGAAAAATCACGTTGAAACTCAAGCCCGCGGCGAAGACTCTTTTGTTCCGCGAAGGATTCGATCCGGCGTACGGCGCACGTCCGATGAAGCGTGCCATTCAGCGTCTGATTCAAGATCCGCTGGCCCTCAAGCTTCTCGACGGTGAGGTGAAGCCGGGCGATACGGTGATTGTTGATGCCGACCCGCGAAGCGACGAAATGAAATTCGCAACGGAGACGGCGAAGGCGGGCGCTGCATAAGAATCGCGCCCAGGAAAATCGAAAATGAAAACACTAAAGACAGCATTTTTGCTCACGGCACTTACATTGCTACTGCTTTTTCTTGGGGCGGCATTTGGCGGCGAGCGCGGTATGACACTTGCGCTTGTTTTCGCGGTCCTGATGAACGGCACTGCATACTTCTTTTCGGACAAGATTGCGCTGATGTCCAGCGGAGCCCAACCCATCAGCAAAGAACAGGCGCCCCGGCTCTATGAGGTGATGGAGCGTCTGGCTGCGAAATCGAATCTGCCCATGCCGAAGATGTACCTGATTCCTCAGGCCGCGCCCAACGCATTCGCCACCGGCCGAAATCCGAGTCATGCTTCGGTCGCTGTGACGCAAGGCCTGCTGGAATTGATGGACGACGAGGAACTGGAAGGAGTAATCGCGCACGAGCTCTCGCACGTCCGCAACTACGACATCCTGACATCCTCGATTGCGGCCACCATCGCAGGCGCGATCACATGGGTCGCGAGAATGGGCTTCTGGTTCGGCGGCGGTGGTGACAGCCGGGAGCGAGGCAGCGGTCTCACAGGAATACTGATGTTGATTCTCGCCCCGTTGGCTGCGCTCTTGCTGCAGATGGGCGTCTCGCGGCAACGCGAATATCAAGCGGACGCCTCCGGCGCGAAAATGATTGGCCACCCTTACGGCCTAATCCGCGCGCTCGAAAAACTTGGCGCTTACAACAAGCGCATTCCCATGGATGTTCCGCCTACCACATCGGCCCTGATGATCGTGCAACCGCTGTCCGCAGGCCAGATTTTCTCGAGCCTCTTCAGTACGCATCCGCCGCTTGCTGATCGAATCGCCCAGCTCCGCGCCATGACGGTTACCCACTGATTTCACCTTCGTGGTGGGCTCCGCGGCGGGAAGTATTTGGTGGCATTTGCCTTCAGGTAACGGCCCACGGAGTGTGTAAGTAGTACCGCGAAGAAATCCATGAAATAGGGTAAAAATTGCAGGTCCTTGGCTAGACTATTCGCAAATATCTCTCCCCCTGACAGAGCTCAAGTCACTATTTTTCTTATACATATGGACACCATGCCAGTTTGGCACGATTGGCGTTGCTTTTGCTCTTTCCCATCTGCGCAAGGGCGTCCACGGAGGAATAGCAATATGAGTATTGAAGATGGCAAGCAGGAATATGTAGCGGCCGAGGCCGCGGCACCGCGTTGGGTTGGAATTGTGGTCATAGCGCTCGCGATCGTCTCGCTCGCAGCTTTGGGAACCGGGTGGAGCGCGTCGAACCACTCTAAGGAGTTAGCGCAGAACCTCATAACTTCGCAGCAACAGGAAAAGCAGCAACAAGAGGTGCTGAGCCAGCGTCTGGCGAAGGCAGAGGACACGAATGCGCAGCTTCAGGGTGAGTTGAGCATCGTCACTGACAAGATGAAATTGACTCAGGGCGAGCTTACCCGAGCGCGCGCGCAGGCGAATAAGATCAAGGAAGAAGACGCCAAGCAGCTTGCGGATCTCCAAAACAATGTGAACGGAGAGCTCGCGACCAAGGCCGGCGTGGACGACGTGAACAAGCTCGGCACGGACGTCAACGGCGTGAAGTCCGACCTTGAAACCACGAAGAACAGCCTGAACATGACGCGGGGTGAATTCGGCACGCTAATCGCGAAGAACCATGACGAAGTGGAAGAACTGCGGCGTCTTGGCGAGCGCGACTATTACGAGTTCACGATCGATAAGAAGGATCAGCGGCAGAAGGTCGGCGATCTGATGATCGAACTCCGCAGCGTGAATCCCAAGAAGAACGTCTACACCATCGCGATGTACATCGACGATGCCCGTTACGAGAAGAAGAACCGCTCAGTAAACGAGCCGATCTACTTCTTTTCTCGCGGCACCCGTGCACCGATGGAGTTGACGGTCAATCAGGTGGGCAAAGACAAGATTGCCGGTTATCTGAGCGTGCCGAAGTCGGCTTCCAACACACACGCACAGGCGTCTGGCAGCTAGTACCGAACAAAAATCACGCCGCCAGCTGGCGGGCGCGGCGCAAGGAAGGGCGTCCTAGCGGACTCCCTTTTTTTTGGCTAAGAAAAACTAGCTGGCGCGCTTCAGCGCTCGTGTTTTGCGGCTCAGGAACTTTTTCGCAAGGGCAGGAAGCTTATCGTGCGGGAGCTTTCCCTGCTCGTACAGATGCATCTTGGCCTTGGCTGTCTTTCTGCGACGCCGCTGCCGTTTCTGCGCTACATAACGCTTGTCATATGCCATGCAAATTCCTCCAAACCTGCTGCCGTTCCATTTTAATTGAATTTTTCGGGCACCATGATTGTAGCGGAGAAGGAAAAGGATGCAAGGCTCGCTTGTGTTTTTCGCTCTGAGTTCGGGTAGCATGAACGAGCTATGGCCGCGACCGCCATTTACGCCAGCCGCATCCTCACTCCCCACGAAGAAATTCTCGACAGCGTGATTGTCGTGGAAGACGGCAAGATCACGCAGATGGGCCATCGCGACGAAGTTCGCATTCCCGACGACTCGGAACACTTCGCGGCGGGCGACAAAATCGTCATTCCCGGATTCGTGGACGTGCACATTCACGGTGCCGGTGGTCATGATGTGATGGAAGGCACAGCGGAAGCAATTGCCAAGGTCGCTTCCACGGTTGCGAGGCGCGGCACCACGTCGCTGGTAGCAACCACCGTCAGCGCGCCGCCGGAAGAGACCTGCAAAAGCCTGCATGGCATTGCACGGTATATCCGCAGTGCCCGGAACACCGATTCGCGGTTTGCGGCCGAAGTCTTGGGAATTCACCTGGAAGGGCCCTTCATCAATCCAGCTCGGCGAGGCGTGCATCCGCTCGATGCAATCACGCCACCCTCGAAGGAGCTCTTCGAGGAGTTACTTGCCGCTGCGGACGGCTTCATTCGAATCGTCACGCTTGCGCCGGAAGTTCCCGGCGCGCTCGAATTGGTCGAACGCGCGGTGAGCAATGGCATCGTTGCTTCCATGGGCCACACGGATGCGACTTACGAACAGGCAGCCGCGGCGATTGAACGCGGAGTAACTCACGCCGCTCACATGTTCAACGCGATGCGGCCGTTTTCGCACCGGGATACCGGTGTTATCGGCGCCGTACTGACGAACCCGGCCGTGACGGCCGAGCTGATTGCTGATGGGCATCATGTCGATTCTCCTGCTGTCGAGATCCTGTTGCGAGCTAAGGGGCTCGAGGGCGTGCTCCTGGTTAGCGACGGAACTGCTGCCACGGGTATGCGCAATGGGAATTATCGGCTTGGAAATTTCGAAGTGAGCGTCACGGATGGCGTTGTTCGCAATTCGGAAGGAAAACTCGCTGGCAGCACTCTCAGTCTCGATCGAGCACTACAACATATCGTCGCGCTCGGTGTGCCGCTTCTAGAGGCGGTGCGCATGGTCACGTTGCTGCCTGCTCGGCGGCTCGGGCTTGGCGGCAAGAAAGGCGTTATCGCGGTTGGAGCCGATGCCGACATCGTGATTCTGAATTCTGACTTGCGACTTGCGGGCGTGATGACGCGCGGTGCGGGGCTTTCCTGAGCAATTTAATTGGGCACCGCGAGGAACTGACGTTTACTTGTTGAGCGGGATTTTCAATTCTTCGGCGAGTAGGTAAGGATTAAACGGGCTGCATGCTACATAATGCCCGTCGATTTCGAGCGTGGGCACTTTCCGAAGCCCGTTGTTTGCACGGAGCACCAGCTCTTCTGCGTCCGGCTTGTCGTCAATGTTGACTTCTTTGAAGGCGAGGCCGCGCTCGCGCAAAAACTGCTTTACACGCCGGCAATCGCAGCACCAGGAAGTGGAATAAACTGTGATTTCAGCCATGAGCCTTATCCTTGTACCTTAGCCATTGGATGCCACAAAGCGAGGTACGATGCCATGTGCGCTCCCAGTTATCTCCCTTAATATCTATCGCTTGGATGCGGCCTCGACGCGAACCAATGCTCGCTGCAAAGCTGCCGCCGCGCTCTCCCAATCTGTCTCTGGCGCGCCTGTGGCTCTCGCAAGCTCAGCCTGGGCGCGATCTGCAGCCGTGCGCGCGCGCTGTGCGTCAATTTCCTCCGCGCGCTCAGAGGCTTCCGCCAACACGATCACGCGGTCAGGCAGCACTTCTGCGTAGCCGTTCAGGACGGTGAGCTTTCGAACCTCCGAGCCTTTGTGGTACGTGAGAATTCCGAGGCCGAGTTCGGTAAGCAGCGGAGCGTGACCCGGCAAAATGCCCAAGTAGCCGTCTTTGCCCGGCATCTCGACGGACTCCACCTTTTCGTCGAGCACATGACGCTGGGGTGTGACCACTTCGAGTTCGATTTTTTCAGGTAGCATTTTTGTTTCGAGCCGTGAACCGCGCTGATGGCACTGCGATTAAGCTGTCGCCGCCATCTTTTCCGCCTTCTCGCGCACTTCCTCGATGCCGCCGACCATGTAGAACGCCTGCTCGGGAAGATCGTCGTGTTTTCCTTCGACGATTTCCTTGAAGCCGCGCACGGTGTCTTCGATCTTTACGTACTTCCCGGCAAGACCTGTAAACTGCTCGGCGACGAACATCGGTTGCGATAGGAACTTCTCGATTTTCCGGGCGCGGGCCACGGTCTGCTTGTCATCGTCCGAAAGCTCTTCGATTCCGAGAATCGCGATAATGTCTTGCAGTTCCTTATAGCGCTGAAGGACCGACTTTACCGCCCGCGCTACCGTGTAGTGCTCTTGTCCCACCGTGCGGGGATCCAAAATGCGCGAGAAGCTCGCCAGCGGATCGACCGCGGGATAAATTCCGCGCTCGACGATTTGCCGGCTCAAGTTCGTTGTCGCGTCGAGGTGAGCAAAAGTCGCAGCCGGCGCCGGATCCGTATAGTCATCGGCCGGAACGTAAATCGCTTGTACTGACGTGATCGACCCGTGCTTCGTCGACGTAATTCGTTCCTGCAACTCGCCGATCTCTGTGTTGAGGTTCGGCTGATAACCTACCGCAGAGGGCATTCGTCCGAGCAGCGCCGATACTTCCGAGCCGGCTTGCACGAATCGGAAAATATTGTCGATGAAAAGCAAAACGTCGAGATGTTCTTCGTCGCGGAAATATTCGGCCACCGTTAAGCCGGTCAAACCCACGCGCAGTCGAGCGCCGGGTGGCTCCGTCATCTGCCCATAGATCAGCGCGCAACGCGATTTTTCCGAATTGCCCGGAACCACGACGCCTGACTCCTGCATTTCGAGCCACAGATCGTTCCCTTCGCGCGTGCGCTCGCCCACACCGGCAAAAACCGAAACGCCGCCATGCTTCATGGCCACGTTGTGAATCAATTCCTGAATCAGCACCGTCTTGCCAACGCCCGCTCCTCCGAAGAGCCCGATTTTCCCGCCCTTCAGATAGGGTTCGATCAAATCAACCACTTTAATTCCCGTCTCGAACATCTCGAGCGTGGTTGATTGATCTTCGAGACTCGGCGCTGGCCGATGAATCGGATAGCGCTTCTCGGATTTCACTGGCCCGAGATTGTCCACCGGCTCGCCAAGCACATTCAGCACGCGTCCCAAGGTTGCGCGTCCTACCGGCACGGTAATCGGTTCACCGAGGTCTTCCGCATTCATGCCGCGCACCATGCCCTCAGTCGGCTTCATCGCCACGCAGCGCACGCGGCCCTCGCCAAGATGCTGCTCCACTTCAGCTACGACGTCGAGCGGCTCCGGAACATTGAAACCCTCGCTCGTGATCCGCACCGCGCTGTGAATCGCCGGCAGATGGTGTTCCTGAAAAAGCACGTCCACCACGGGCCCGATCACTTCGACCACATGCCCGATTTTCGTTTGATCCGTTGCCATGTCTTTGTTCCCCTTATTAATTACCGAGCGTCAGCGCTATGACATCGCGGACGACGCGCCACTCACAATCTCAATAATTTCCTTCGTAATAGCCGCCTGGCGAATCTTGTTCATCTGCAAGGTCAACTTGTCGATCAATTCCGAGGCATTCCTGGTGGCTGAATCCATAGCGGTCATGCGAGCGGCGTGTTCAGCGGCAGCTGACTCAAGCAAAATGCGAAAAACTTCCGATTCCAAATATCGTGGTACGAGCCCGCCAAATAGCTCCGCCACCGGTTGCTCGTAGATGTAGTCCACAAGATTCACGGTCCCATCGGGCGACGGCTTCATTGGCAAAGATTCGGCGGCCGGGTCATGGACCACGTCCGACGGCTCGCCCTTCTCCGACTTGCCTTCCTTCAATACTGCAGGATCAATTGGCAGCAGCTTCTCGACGCACAGTCTCTGCACCATCACGTTCTTGAATTCATTGTAAATCGCGTAGACCGCATCCACTTCATCGGTCACATACATCTCCGCCATCTTCGCTGCAATCTCTTTAGCCTTTGAAAACTCTACCGCGTTCGACACATTCAGATACTCGGCCGCAAATTTCCAGCCGCGCTTCCGCAGCGTGTCGCGGCCTTTCTTTCCCACCACAGAAACTTGCAATTTCTTCGAAGAGTGCTCGCGCAAAAACTCCATGGCTCGGCGCAATACGTTCGTATTGAAAGCCCCCGCGAGGCTCCGATCTCCGGTCAGCACTACAACCAAAATTCTCTCTTCGGGCCGCCGCTCGAGCAAAGGGTGCGCGGGCGTTTCCATGCGTGCTGCCGCCGAGCGCAGCACGCGCTTGATTTCCCGCGCGTACGGCCGCGCCGCAAACACGCCTTCCTGCGCCCGCCGCAGTTTCGCCGCCGCCACGAATTTCATGGCGCGCGTAATCTGCTTCGTGCTTTTCACGGAACGAATGCGCCGGCGATAATCGAGAAGTGTGGGCATTGAGCGTTGCGGTTAGTGCGCGGCCACTTTCTCCGGAGCCTTAGGGGCCGGCGGAGCTTCGGCCACTTCAGCAGCGGTCTTCCCGGCTGCGGCCTTGTCGGCCTTCGCCGCTTCCAGACTGGCCACGAACGTTTCCTTGAAAGCGTCGAGCGCTTTCTTCATTTCGCCGCGCAAGCCGTCGTCGATGGCCTTTTTCTCGCGCAGCGTTTTCATCACGTTCGGATAATTCGTCTCGATAAAGGGATACAGCTCCTTCTCGAAACGCCCCACTTCCGCGACTTCAATATCGTCCAAATACCGATTCGAAGCGGCAAATATGATCAACACCTGCTGCTCCACCGTCAGCGGCTGGTATTGATCCTGCTTCAAGACTTCCACGAGCCGCTGGCCTCGAGCGAGTTGTGCCTGCGTCGCTTTATCAAGTTGCTCGGTTCCAAACTGTGCGAACGCCGCCAGATCGCGATACTGCGCCATGTCCAGCCGCAAAGTTCCAGCCACCTGCCGCATCGCCTTGATCTGCGCATTGCCTCCCACGCGGCTCACCGAAATGCCGGCGTTGATCGCGGGCCGGATTCCAGCGTTGAACAAATCCGCTTCGAGATAAATCTGGCCGTCGGTAATCGAAATCACGTTCGTCGGAATGTAGGCCGATACGTCGCCCGCCTGCGTCTCAATCACAGGCAACGCCGTCAGCGAACCGGCGCCCAGCTTGTCGTTCAATTTCGCCGCGCGTTCGAGCAACCGCGAGTGCAAAAAGAAAACGTCCCCCGGAAACGCCTCGCGACCCGGCGGCCGGCGCAGCAACAGAGAAATTTCGCGATACGATTGCGCGTGCTTCGAAAGGTCATCGTAGAAGCACACGGCATGCCGCTTCGAATCGCGGAAGAATTCGCCCATTGCGCAGGCCGCAAATGGCGCGATGTACTGCATCGTCGCCGGTTCGGTCGCGGACGCTGCCACTACGATTGTGTAATCCATCGCTCCATTGTCGGTGAGTGTCTTAACCACCTGCGCGATGGTCGACCGTTTCTGCCCAATCGCGCAGTAAATGCAAATCATGTCGCCGCCGCGCTGATTGATAATCGTGTCGAGAATAATTGCGGTTTTGCCGGTCTGCCGGTCGCCGATGATCAACTCGCGCTGTCCGCGGCCGATCGGAATCATGGAGTCGATTGACTTAATGCCCGTCTGAATCGGCTCGCGCACCGGCTGCCGGTCAACTACGCCCGGCGCCAAGCGTTCCAGCGGCAGCCGCTCGTTTGTCTGAATCGGGCCTTTGTCGTCGAGCGGATTGCCGAGCGGATCAACCACGCGCCCGATCAGAGCGTCTCCCACCGGCACGGACATAATCTTGTTGGTCCGCTTGACGATATCGCCTTCCTTGATTTCCGTGTAGTCGCCGAGCAGCACCACTCCTACCTGGTCTTCTTCGAGGTTCAGCGCGATCCCGGTCACGTCATGCGGAAACGCGAGCATCTCGCCCGCCATGCATTTCTCGAGCCCGTGAACGCGCGCGATGCCGTCGCCCACGGAAATCACTGAGCCGATTTCGTCCACCTCGACGGTCTGCTGGTAGTTTTCAATCTGCTCTTTCAGTATTTTTGTGATCTCGTCCGCTTTGATGTTCGCCATTACGGCTCCTATTCCGTTTCGAGCTGTTCTTGCAGCCGTTTCAGCTGATCCCGCACCGAACCGTCGTAAATCGTCGAGCCCAACCGCACCACCGCGCCGCCCAGCAGAGCGCCGTCGATTTGAAACCGCGCTTCCACTTTTTTCCCGGTGCGTTGCTCGAGGACAGCACGCAACTGCCGCTTCTCGTCATCGTTTAGTTCGTGCGCGGAAGTCACTTCCGCATCGACGATTCCGAGCCGCTCATTCAGCTCGGAAAGAAACGCCTCCTCCATTTCGGGAAGGATTTCCGTGCGACGGTGGTCCACCACAAGATAAATGAAGTTCCGCACGGCGACGTCGAGGCCCATCTTCCCAGCTACCTCGGCGATCACTTTGCGCTTTACCTCGGCATTCAGCGCGGGACTTTCCAACGCGTTTCGCAAATCCGCTATCGAAGAGAAAGCCTCGACGAACGCCGCGAGATTCCGTTTTATGGTCTCGCTATTTTTGCGCTCCACCGCAACATCCGCCAGAGCGGCTGCGTACCGTTCTGCCACAGCGCTCAATTGACGCTCCTCTCCAGCTCAGCCACGAACGTCTCAAATAATTTTTGTTCGGCTTTTGCAGTCAGTCGCTGTCGCAACAGAACCTCAGCCTTTTCCACTGCCATTCGCGCAGCCAAAGCTTTCACTTCGAGTCGTGCCGCCCGCTCTGCCGCGGCAATTTCCGCCAGCGCCGATTTTTCTATCTTTTGAGCTTCTTCCTTGGCCTGGTCTCGCAGGCGCTGCGCTTCTGCCTCGCTGTCGCGTTTGGCCTCGGCTTTCATCGCTTCGATTTCTTTGGGCAGGTTGGCAAGCTTGGCTTCTATTTCTTTCTTCTGCTTCTCCGCCTCTTCGCGGGCCCGTGCGCCTTCTTCAATTTTCTTCGCGGTCTCTTCGGCAGTAGCGCGGAACACCGGGCCGCCATACTTCACGGCGAAGTAGGCGATGGCGCCAAACACGATCGCGAAATTCAGCCATCGGAACGCCCAACCAGTCGGAGTGTCGGCCGGCGAATTCTCTTCTTCTTGCGCCAGCACAGGCGTTGCCGTGATCAGCAAAAACATCACAAGGAAGCTTATCCGCTGGACGAGTCTCATCACCTTGGCCAGCCCCCCGCGGGCGGCGACGGTCTCTCCAAAATCATGTGCGCGATTTCGGCAGCGATCGTCGGAACACTGAGTTCAAGCTCAGCCAGCGCTGCATCGCTTTCGGCGGCAATTTTCTTCTTGGCGTTCGTCACATCTTCCTGCGCCCGCGAACGCATCGCTTTCAGAAAACGCTGGCGCTCCTCGAGCACGGCCTGGCGCGCGGCTTCCTGCTCGGCATAAATCGCACCACGCGCGGTTCGAATGGCATGGTTGTAACTCTCGAGCTCCTTCTTTGCTTCTTCCCTCGCCTTTGCCGCCTCGGCTTGGGCTCCTTCGATGCGCGCCCTTCGCTCATCCATCGCCTTTAAGATCGGCGTGAAAAAAGCCCAGCGCATAAAGAAATAAAATAGGAAGACGATGATGACGGTGGGCACAGCTTGGAGAAACAACTCGCCGAGTTGACGAAGAATTTCCATTTCCGATTATTCTGCTGCTGGGCGCCGCGCTCCGGGTCAGTCTACTCTTGGCTATTCCGTTTCCCCAACGGAACACACTTCTAGGACTGCGAACAAAGCC
The DNA here is from genome assembly GCA_963772535.1 of uncultured Acidobacteriota bacterium. Lineage (GTDB taxonomy): Bacteria > Acidobacteriota > Terriglobia > Acidiferrales > UBA7541 > Palsa-295. Next base: position 640,611 of record CAVYXN010000015.1, on the reverse strand, counting down.
CGTGATTATCGCATCCACTCCGCGCGTGCGTCAACGCTTGCTCGTGAAGGTCATCGCGGCCACTACAGCGCCCCGTCGTGCGAGGCTGGAGCTGAATCTCTAAACCGTAGTCCTTTCGCCGATCCGTAGACTGAAAGGTCGATTCGCCTGTCACGGAAATACCAATTGTAGTCGCTGTCTGGATCAGACACGAAAGTCCGAACCCAATAGCCATCAGCAAAGCGAACATCTATGTCATTTGTGAGAGCTTCAACCGCGACGCGCTCAATCTTCTTACCCACTAACTCCTGAACCAACTGATTCATCGCATCCTGGGCGTCGCTTTCCTCTGCTTGTGCCTGCATGGAGCCCACTAATACTCCTCTGGAGCTGCCAAGATGCCAGGCCGGGTCAAACCAGAGAAACATGCCAGTATTCGCTCCAAAGTGGCCATCGATGGACAAACGCAGCGAATTTAGGAAAAGTCCTGCGGCCTCAACTTCGCGCCCGATTAGCCAACGAACCATGTCATCGAGGGCGGTCCGTGGACTTGGCGACATCTCCATTTCACAACACTAGACGAAACTCACCGCATCGGCAATCACGCGATCGGCGGGAGCGTCGGTAGCCTAATAGCCTTAATCTTCGCTAGAATGTCGGATTGCCCGCTGCGGCAGATCCGAACCTGATTGCCTGCCGCCGAGCACCGTAGCGCTAAGGAGGATTCGGATGCCATCATTCCCCGGAGTCGACTACCTCGACTTCGACTCAATCCTCAGCGACGAGGAAAAACTCGCTCGCAACACCGCGCGGCAGTTTGTCGACGCCGAGATCATGCCGATCATCGAGCAGTACAATCGCGAAGGAAAGTTTCCCGTGCAGCTTGTCCCGCAGATGGCCGAACTCGGGCTTTTTGGCGCGAGCCTGAAAGGCTACGGATGCGCGGGCATGTCCAACGTCGAATACGGACTCGTAACCCAGGAGCTCGAGCGCGGCGATTCCGGATTGCGCAGCTTCGTTTCCGTGCAATCGGCGCTGGTGATGTATCCGATTCACGCCTTTGGTTCGGACGCGCAGAAAGACAAATGGCTGCCGCTCTTGCAGCAGGGCAAAGCCATAGGCTGCTTCGGCCTCACCGAGCCGCAATTCGGCTCGAATCCGGGCGCCATGCTCACCCGCGCGGTGAAAAAAGGAAATGAGTACATCCTCAACGGCGAAAAAATGTGGATCACCAGCGGCTCGCTGGCCGATATCGCCGTCGTCTGGGCGAAATGTGAGGACGATAAAATTCGTGGCTTCCTCGTCGAAAAAGGGACGGCGGGATTTAAGGCCTGGGACGTTCACGGAAAATATTCCCTGCGCGCTTCTGTCACCTCAGGCTTGGCGATGAACGATTGCAAAATTCCGGCGGCGAATCTGCTCCCCAACGTCGAAGGCCTGAAAGGGCCTCTCTCCTGCCTGAATCAAGCGCGCTACGGAATCGGTTGGGGCGCCATCGGCGCGGCCATGGCCTGCTACGACTGCGCGCTCAATTACTCCAAGCAGCGCAAGCAATTCGACAACAAGCCCATCGCCTCACACCAGCTCGTGCAGGAAAAACTCGTCTGGATGATCACCGAAATCACTAAGGCGCAGTTTCTCGCTCTGCAAGTGGGCCGCCTGAAAGATCAAGGCAAAGTCCACCCGTCGCACATTTCGATGCTCAAGATGAACAACGTCTGGATGGCGCTCGAAACCGCCCGCAGCGCTCGCTCGATCCTCGGCGCCAACGGCATCGTCGACGATTACCCCATCATGCGCCACATGAACAACCTCGAATCCGTAATCACCTACGAAGGCACGCACGACATCCACAAACTCATAATCGGTGAGCGTATCACCGGCGTCGCGGCCTTTGCATGAGAATCCAATCAGCCAAGAATCAACTCACTTTCGAGTTGAGCGCTACGCGCAACTATCGGCGCACGGTTCTAGTGGCACAGGCACTCCTGCCTGTGCTCTTACTCACAGCGGCAATCACCGCCAAAACCGCCTACCCACAAGCTCTCGCAAGCAAACCCAAAATCCGCGCCGTCACGGCCTTCATCCGCCTCGACCGCGCCCACTACGAATCCCAAATCCAGGAAACCCTGAAATTCCTCCGAACCGCAAAATCCGCCTTCGAAAAATCCGGCTACGAGGTGGAAGGCATCCGCATCACCACCCAGCCGTTTCCCGAATACACGCAAGGCATGTCCACCGCCGATGCCCTTGCATTTTTCCGAGCTTACGACGCGCTCGCCGTAAAGGAAGGCTTCGACGCCTCGATTGGCCCGGCGATGACGAAGGACTCCGACGACCCGCGCAACGCGGACGTGCTTGCCCAAATTATCGCCAATGCCAAAATCCTTGAAGGCAGCGTCAGCATCGCCGGGGAAGATGGAATCCACTGGAAATCAATTCACGCCACCGCGGGCATCATCGAATACCTCGCAGCACACACGGCGCACAGCCAGGGGAATTTCAATTTCACCGCCGCCGCGCTGGTTCCGCCCAACACTCCCTTTTACCCGGCATCCTTCACCGGCGAAGAAAAGCATTTCGCGATCGCGTTACAATCCGCAAACGTCGTCGCGGACGTCTTCAGCTCGGTCCACTCGCCCGACGAAGCCGTATCAAGCCTCCGCGACACGCTCGGCCGTTACGTGCAGGAAATCGAGGCCACCGCAAAACAGATCGATGCACAAACAGGCTGGAAATACGGCGGCATCGATCTCTCACCCGCCCCGCTCAAAGAAGTCTCCATCGGCGGCGCCATCGAGAAATTCTACGGCGCTCCGCTCGGCTCAAGCGGCACCCTCACCGTGGCAGCGATCATCACCCGCGCCCTGAAAGAAATCCCGGTCACTCACACTGGTTATTCCGGTCTTATGATCCCCATCCTCGAAGATTCCGTAATCGCGCAACGCTGGAGCGAAGGCCGCCTCACAATGGATTCCCTGCTCTCCTATTCCGCGGTCTGCGGCACAGGCCTCGACACGATCCCGCTCCCCGGCGATATCTCCGAAGAGCAGCTCGTCCGTATCCTGGGCGATGTCGCCAGCCTCTCCGTCAAATGGCACAAACCGCTTTCCGCGCGCCTGCTGCCGATCGCAGGAAAAAAAGCTGGCGAGATGACTGAACTCGACGACCCATTCCTCGTCAACGCCAAAATTCAACCGCTGCCATGATGACTCTGCGCTCGACAATCATCGCTGGCTTTGGATATAAGATAGCGGCAACGGGACGCGCCCTCGCCCCGCGCTAGCCTCGAACTCAGGAGCCATCATGGAAAAAGAACTCAGCCTGGAATTTCTGCGCGTCGTCGAACGCGCCGCCATCGCCTCCGCCCACACCATGGGCCTCGGCGATCGCCATAAATCCGATCAGATGGCTGTCGAAGCGATGCGCTCGGAGATGGACACCGTCCACATGGATGGCACCATCGTGATCGGCGAAGGCGAACGCGACGAAGCGCCTATGCTCTTCATCGGCGAAAAAGTTGGCGCCGCTGTGAAGAACAAAAACGGCAAATATCCCGAAGTCGTAATCGCCGTCGATCCGCTGGAAGGCACGAACCTGTGCGCCACCGGCGAACCGAACGCGATTGTCGTCCTCGCCGCGAGCGAGCCCGGCGGCTTGTTGCACGCGCCCGATCTCTACATGGAAAAAATTATCGTCGGCCCGTCTTGTAAAGGAGCCGTCGATCTCGATGCTCCCGTAGCCGATAACCTCCATGCCATCGCGAAGCGGCTGAAGCGGAGGGTCGAGGATCTCGTCATCATCGTTCTCGACCGCCCGCGCCACGAGAAACTGATCACAGACATCCGCGCCGCTGGCGCCCGCATCCGCCTGATTTCCGATGGTGACCTTTCCGCCGGGATCAGCGCTGCCGTCATCGGCACAGGCGTTCATGCTGTGATGGGAACCGGCGGCGCGCCCGAAGGAGTGCTCACCGCCGCGGCGCTGCGCTGCCTGAATGGCGAAATTCTTGCGCGGCTCGTGGTTTCCAAGCCCGAGCACCACGAACGCATCGCACAGATGGGAATCAAGGACCCGAAAAGGATCTACAAAACCGACGAACTGGCGCCTGGCAAGAAAATTATTTTTGCGTGCACAGGCGTGACGGGCGGCGGCCTGTTGCGCGGCGTGCGTTTCTTCGGCGAGGGCACTCGCACGCACTCGTTAATTCTCACCTACGATGACCGGCAGGTGCGCTTCATCGATACGGTGCATCTCTACAAGCGCGACGACATCAGGGTGGTCTTCTACTAATCCGTGCTTCGCCACTCTCGCGACAGCAAAACTGCCATAGCTCAGGTCCCTACCGATCGATGGATCGGGAATGACCTGAGGCCTAGAGCGTGACGCAGTATCGAAGGAAACATTTCACGCCCATTTCGCGTATCTTCAAGGGAGAAACACGCAAGGGGTGAAGTATGTCAACCGCACCAATCGGACCGCCCAGCGGCGCATCTGTTCCGCCACAGCCACCTCCTCCTAAGCGCAATGACGCGGTTCTCTGGATTCTTGCCATCGTAGGCGGCGGTTTCGTCGTTCTCGCGCTGGGCGGCCTGCTAGTCGCCAGCATGTTGATCCGCCACGTTCACGTGAGCCAAACCGGCAAGCAAGTGGAGATCGAAACGCCTGCCGGCGCACTGCGCGTGAATGGTGACCAGGTCCATCCCACCGGCCTGCCCGTCTATCCCGGCGCGCAACCCGATAAATCCGAAGGCGCGACGGTAGAGCTCTCAGCAATCAGCGGTGCAGGCCTGGGACTCGCTACAGAAAAGTACGTCACGTCTGGCGATCTCGACGAAGTCTCCGAGTGGTACAAGCAGCAACTCGGCCCCAGCTATAAACGCGAAGACCACGGCTCCGCAACGCATCGCGAACATGTCAGCTCCGATGCAGACGTTGCCTACGTTTACGAGAAGGGCGACACCACGCGCCTGGTAGCGCTGACGAAAAAGTCTGAAGGAGTCGAAATCGAGCTCCTCCGCATCGGAAAAAAAGAGGTCCAATAGAGTTTGTCAGGTTAGATTTTCTAGGAGTGGGTTGCGGGGATTCGCCGTTCGAGACTCGTCCCGGCGATTCGAGTCGCCCGGCTTGTCGCCGGCGGAGCCAAACATTGTCTGCCGTACGGGTTGGGCCGGGCTGACCCAGATCTCGTTGTGCTTCTAGTCCTCGGCGATTCTCAACTACCGATGAATCGCGGCCGCAAGGTGGCCAATTCCAGGGTTCTGTCTTCGGGGCATCGAATGCGCCGAGTGCGCCGCCATTCGGTCCGAAGCCTGCGCCACGAGCGGCCGCGAATGATTCGTATTCACGTGCTCGCTGATCGCTTGTAGCCTCTTCAGAATACCCTGCCACTGTGCCCAATCCAGCTGCCGCAGGAACGGCCGAAGACCCTGAATGAACGGATCCTCGAGCACCGTCTCGCCATTCGTCTCCGGAACGAAGAATCGGTTCAGACCAACCCCCAGCGCTTCGGCAATCTTCTCCAGCGTGCCGAGGCTGGGCGTCATCTGCCCGCTCTCGATTCGGGACAAATACGAGCGTGATACGCGAGAGCGTGCTTGCAACTGGCTCTGCGTCATCCCACGCGACTCCCGTAACTGCCGGATTCGCTGGCCGATGTTCTCGACAGTCTCGCGATTCGGCCAGTTCTCGAACAGCTGGCGGTCATCACCAGGTAGATCCTGCGGTGACGGCGTCGGAATGACAAACGCCACCTTAGGAGGCATTAAGCGCAGGCAACGACGGCAGTTGCCTGTGCGAGTGCGGTATTGCACCAGTCCGCATACCTGACAGCGAATCACTTCTCGATCGAGTTCCATGCTGGTTGCCACTGCATCTTTATCTGCCACCGGATCTCCTCGCAGACTATTCCGGCGATGCGAAAGGGAGGAACGTCACAACAGGGGGAAGGCAGGACCGGCGCGGGAGTGATTCTCCCCATCGTGCCACTTCTTGTCAAGCGATATTTATTCCCCGGAACGCTCGTACAGTCTAGTCATCCCGCTCACGGCGCACAAACAAAATGACTTCGCATTTGCTCGCCGTGCTTGGACCGGTTCTAAATTTCTTCGCCTGACATTTCGCGTCTTCCCACTCCAGCCAAAAACTGACTATTTCTTTCCTGTGTGACAATTTCCGTATCGAAACTCATTCGACATCGGCCTTGCTCGTCCACTTATTGCAATCGTCATGCCACGCATTTTTCTGAATCTCTCACCCTGCTTTTTTCAGCCGCTTCGCCCCGGTTTGCCCTGCATTTTCCGTTCGATAGCCCCAAAATCGCTTCCCAAACCCCCTGTGTTCAATACATGACGAGAACAAACGCCGAAAATCATTTTGCGACGCTTTCACCTGATTCCGTCTCAAAATGGTACGGCGTGTCTCGCCGGATGCCTGGTTGTCTCATCTTTGCGTTCCGCTGCCCCGCCGACGACCGCGGGCGCTATTCCAACCGTTCGCTCGGACTCCTTGACCCGCGGTCTGGGCATTTTCGTCAAGATTCGCGATCTCACGCGCCAATTCTCCGTCGCAGCGGGCTCAAAACCCGGCCATCCCGATTCCGCGCTCAATCAATGACGAGAACAGCGGTCGAATTCAGATTGCGACGCCCAACGTGTTGTCTATCGTCCAAAATCACGCCAAGCATCAGACACAATTTGCCCCAATGGCCTACGACGACGCCGTACTTCGTCGTGGGTCGTGGGCCTTTTTTCTTAGCTCTTTCTAATTGCCGCTTTTTGATTCGTCTCTCTTCGTCGCACGATTCCCGGCCAAAAATAGCTCTCGCCGCATCCCCAATCCGCCTACTACACCACTCGCAGTTGCATTATTATGGCTCCCGAGGAAAAAATGCCGAATCGAGACGACGCCTGGAATCTTCTCTGCGAATACACACAAAGCGAAAGCCTGCGTAAGCATGCCCTGGCCGTCGAAGCCTGCGTTCGTGCCTACGCCCACAAGTTAGGCGGCGATGAAAACGCCTGGAGCCTGGCCGGCCTGCTTCACGATTTCGACTACGAACGCTGGCCCAACGCGGAACATCACGCGACGAAACAGCACCCCTTTGAAGGCTCGCAAATTCTCCGCGAGCGCGGATACTCCGAAGAAATCATTCACGCAATCCTCGGCCACGCCAGCTACTCCGGCGTGGCACGCGTTTCGCCGCTCGACCACACCCTCTTTGCCTGCGACGAGCTCGCCGGCTTCCTCACCGCTTGCGCGCTCATCAAACCCTCCAAGAGCATCCACGAGGTGGAAACCGCGTCCGTGAAGAAAAAGCTCAAAGATAAAGCGTTCGCGCGCGGCGTCAGTCGCGACGACGTCTACAACGGCGCTCAAGAACTCGGCGTCCCGCTCGACGACCACATCGCGTTCTGCATCCAAGCTCTTCGCGGCGTCGCTCCACAGCTCGGTCTCAATGGTCCCGCCAGTTCCTGAATTGCAGCCGCCGCCCGAGACGCGAGGTCGCATATTTTTGTCCACTGAGTGGCGCGACCTGCTGATGCTCAATTACGAGATCGATCCAGCTCTGCTCCAGCCATTAGTCCCGCGCGACATGGAAGTCGATTCCTTTAAAGGCACAACTTACGTCAGCCTCGTCGGCCTCCGCTTCGCCCGCACGAAGCTCTTCGGTTTCATCTCCGTTCCCTTCCACTCAAATTTTGACGAGGTTAATCTCCGCATCTACGTTCGTCGACGCGAAGGCAACGAAATCCGCCGCGGCGTGATGTTCATCCGTGAAATCGTTTCGCTTCCCGCCGTAACGTTTCTGGCGCGCATCGCATACGCAGAAAACTACAGGACGCTGCCGCTTCGCCATTCGATCGATCTCAACGATTCAGGAGGTTCCATCGAATACAGCTGGGAGCTGAAGCGCCAAAGGTTTCGGCTTCACGGTCAAACGGAAGGCAGCCCGTCTCTCGCGGCCGACGGCAGCCTTGAGCAATTTATCTCTGAACATTATTGGGGCTGTTCGCGGCGACGCGACGGCGGCTCCCTCGAATATCACGTCGCTCACAAGCCGTGGCGAATCTGGCGCGCGTCGAACGCCGCATTTGAAGGCGAAGGCGCCGCGCTTTACGGATCTGACTTTGGTAGCGTCCTCTCGCGGCCGCCGCGCTCCGCATTTATCGCCGACGGCTCCGCCGTGTCCGTTTTTACAGGAGTTTGCATCGCCTAAGCATGTCGAGAATGTTGAAGAGGAAAAGACTGCGGCTTACTCTACCGACTGCACGCTATCTGGAGGAAACAGTTGAAACTCGCAACCCGAGCTCTCGATTCGACAAATAAGGACACCTCGGCGGACAATCTCAGTCGGCGCATCATCGGGGAATAAAACGGCAAACCTGGCCGCCGCTACCGTGTTTTCGGCAGCCCGAAGCGATTCTGATCCCCTTATGAACTTCACATCCACAACCCTCGGGCCACGTGCAAACAGGATGAAGAACTCAGCCTTTCCGCCCGTTTGTGTAATTCGTTCGACCCTCACCGACCTAAGCTCAGCTAGTTGTTCAGAGATCTTTTCAACCATTTCATCGGCTGCAGCCCGGCTGCCAAGCAGTGCAGTTAGTCGCCCGATGGTTTCGTCCGGGGCATTTCCCTGCGCGAGGGCACGAGCATATGTTCGTATTGCTTCATCTCTTTGACCCAGCCTCTCATAAAGTTGGCCTAGATGATCTCCAATTGTCGCTGATTCGAAAAGATTCCACGCCGCCTCAAGATAGGTTTGTGCCGCCGAATTCTGTTTAAGTTTGAAATATACCCAGCCCAGAGTGTCCCAGTCGCCGCCAAGGCCCGGCATTGTTCGGAGATCTTCATAAGTGAGGTGTTCGAGAGAAATATGCGAGGATTCATCTTCGCGCTCACGAACAGCTCGACGCGCGTATTGGAGAGCTTGCTCAAGCATCAGGTTTTTCTCGGTAAGAGCATAAGCAACAGCATTGAGCGAATCGGCGCTCGAATCATGCTGCAGCGCTCCTTCGAGGGCGGCGATGGCTTTCTCGTTTTGACCCAGCTCTGCGTAAATCAAGCCAAGCTCGATCATCAGCTTCCAGCCGTCTGGATCGTTCATCGCAGCTTCGAGCTGTGGAAGCTCTTCTCGATATCTTCCGAGATCGCCAAGGATCAGAGCGATATTTTTCCTCGCATCCGGATCCTCTGGAAACACCTGTTGCATCTGTTGCCAAACCTTTAACGCATCTTCCTCCCGCTTCAGAAACATCAGCGACGAAGCAAGGCCTTTGTAATATTCCCGGACCTTGGGTGCGAGCTCGACAGCACGTCTCATCTCCTCGATGCCTTGCTCGCGATCACCAAGCCCGAAATGAACTGTGCCTGCCGCAGACCATGCAAGGGCGAAATTCGGATCCTTTTTAATGGCTGCTTCAAATGCATCGAGCGCTTGTCGGGGACGCCCTTGCTCCATATTTATCCGGCCTGAGTTGAAAAGATCGCGCGCCTCCGGGCTGCCGTAAACGTCGGTCTCGCTTTGCTGCGCTTCGAGGCCAAAGCCGTTCGCCGCGCTTGGATTGCTGGCAAGTAAAGCAAGAAACAAGCAGGCCGCCAGAGGGAGATATGGAAAAGGCCTCCGCATATACTGACTCCGTGTATTTATAAGATTCGTAACAGTTGTCGAATTCTATCTGTAATTATCTTCTGGTATCAATAGCGGGGATTTCTGCCACGAGCCCTACGCCAGCAACCTTCCCTCGATGCACACTACAAAAAAATTTCCACGCACACTTGTGCTAGAATCCGCAAACTCTATGGACAAGGCCGGACAAGTTCTCGGCGGTGCGCTGCGACGCCTTCATCGCCCCGAAGCCGCCCTCGCATGGCTGGTAAGTTCGTGGCCCAAAATCGTCGGCAAAGCTCTCGCCGCTCGCACTCGTCCGTTGCGCTGCGAAAAGGGCTGCCTCGAAATCGCCGCTGACAACAAAGCCTGGCGCAAGCAGCTTGAAGACATGAAGCCGGAGTTCTGCGCCCGCATCAATGAAGCCTGGGGCGGCAAACTAATCCGCGAAGTAAAATTTGTCGCCGCCAAGCCCGGCCCGAGCCGCGTCCCACGCGAACTCGACAACGAGCACACGCCCTTCGTCCGCCGCGGCAAGCGCTAGAATTTCTCCCGCACCTTCGATACCCTCAAATCATGCCGCAGCGAACCGCACTGATCGCAGGCGCCACCGGCCTCGTTGGCACGCACTGCCTGAAGCAGCTGCTCGACGATCCCGCTTACGCGCAAGTGATCTCGATCTCGCGCCGACCGGCATCCGCATCGCACCTGAAGCTCGTCCAGAAACTCGTCGACTTCGATAATCTCAGCCATCTCGCACCGATTGCAGCGAACGACGCCTTCTGCGCCCTCGGCACCACAAATGCCAAAGCCGGTTCCCATGATGCGTATCGCAAGATCGACTTCGGCTATTCGAAAGCCTTCGCGGAATTTGCTCTGGCAGGAGGCGCGCAACAATTCGCATTGGTGTCGTCGGTGGGCGCAAACGCTCGTTCGCGGACTTTTTATCTCCGCACGAAGGGCGAACTCGAAGAAGCGGTCACAGCCCTGCCCTTCCATTCCCTTCACATCTTTCAGCCCAGCTTCCTGATGGGCTCGCGCACCGAAGAGCGCACCGGTGAGGGCATCGGCCTCGCTCTCGCGAAAGCATTCCAATTCGCGTTCATCGGCGGCGCAAGCAAGTATCGCCCGATTCCAGCTTCCATGGTTGCTGCCGCTATGATCGCAGCGGTCAAACGCGCCGAGCCCGGTCGCCACATCTATCTGTTCGACGACATGCAAGCCTTGGCGAAGCTTTCAACCGCGCCCGCCGGCTAGAATTTAGATTCGAATCGCGCGAACTCGTTCTCTTCCTTCCACTGCAATCGCGCCTTCTCGCTTCCCGCAAGAAATTCACGGCATGGCGCACCGGCTGGCGTGTCACTCAATTTTTCTTTCGCGCACGCAGCCACCATCCTGAAATCCTCCGGCGCCACCCACAAACTCGCGCCCGCCACAAACGCGTGCTCCAGGCTGTCGCGCACCATCCGCTTCAGCGTGCGATAGTCGACGTTGTAGCCCTCCACCGCCCGCCGGAAATACCAGGTCAGCTGCGACCGCACGATCGCCTCATCATCTGTCGCCAGCGATACCGGGACGCCCCCGCGCAAATATGTCGGCAGCACGTTCTCCGATCCCTTCATATCGCGCACCAGTTCATGGCTGTACAAGCAGTCCTCCACCAAGATGTGCTTGCGCGCCATCAAAGCGACAAGTTCAACCGGATCCTGCTCGTAAATCACGTCCAGCCCGTGTCCGATTCGCTCGGCGTGCCCGACCTCGATCGATTTTCGTATGTGCGACGCGTACAGCTCCGCGGGCTTCACCTCGCCTGGCGTCAATTCGCCCGCATGCAACGTGATGTGCACCTTCGGATAAACGCCATGCAGATAATCGAGCATTCTCATCTGCAAATCGAAATCGTTCAGCGCGTTGAACTCATCCTGCGACTGCACCAGATTGATTCCCACCACCCGCGGATCGGCGCTCGCAATCTCAAATCCAGCGACCATCTGCGCGAACACTTGCTCCTTCGGGAACGCGCGCAGCACCTGAGTCAAATAGCGAAGCGTTACCGCGCATCCAACGTCCGGCTGCGCTGCGCCACAGCCCAGCACCTGTCGCCTTTTCGTTTCGGCGTCGTCCAGGTTCTTTCGTCCATCCGCGACTACCTTCGCCATTCCGTCAGCCAGCAACTTCGAACGCATCGCGCCAAAGTCATCGTTCCATCCCGCCTGCTTCCCAAGTTGAATCGCCTCGCCCTGATCCGGCGTAAGCATCGTCTCGAGGTAGACTTCGTTCTGCGCGCCAGCGCGATGCGTCACCTCCGCCAGCATTTCGCCCCAGTGTTTGTTCGTCACCAGATCGAATTTCCCGAACGCCGCGAAAAAATGCAGGCGAACGTCGCGGTCTTCAGCCGTAGGATGGAAATTCCGGATCGACAACGCGTCAATCACAAGGTTTCGAAAAACAAAGTCGCTGATCGCCTGCGATGCCGGCAGAACTCCGCGAGCCGGATCGCACGGCGGCGACAATATCTTGAACGTCGCGCGGTCGATGCAATCTCCGTCTTCTACCGCATAATTGATATAACTCTCCGCGTACACGGCGCCGGTCAGGTGATTGTGCAGGTCGCCGCCCTTCGGCATCCGATCGAGAAAACCCATCAGCTCCAGCGGCCGTTCTCGCACCGAGGACTGATATTTCGCCGTCCGCTCTTCCGCCGCGGACGCGCCTGACGGCTTCGAAGCGGATTTCTGCGACGTGTTCTGCGCGCCGGCTCCGAATGCCGACATCGCCACCACCGTGCACACAAATACACACAAGAATTTAAGCGATGGATGTTTCATGAATTTGCAGTCACTGCCCTCAGCGCCCACTAGTGCCCATTAGCGCCCACTATCGTTTGATCACCACGATCGACGCATCCGCCTCATACCCTTCATCCTGTAGCTTCTTCATCGCTGCCGAACGCAGCGTGGCGTCGTCCGCATTTTTTCCCGCGTCGCAGTAGCGCCTCACCACTTCTTCGCCCACCACAATTCGCACCAGCCACTTCGATTTCGTCGAGTCCCACGAGACTTCTACCTCGTCCGCTCGCATGGTGCCTCCTCTGTTCCCTGCGCGCATTGTAATCCAGACAACATCCTCATGACACCTCTCGCTCCCTTCGCAACCCGTTTCTCCATTTTGGGCGTCTAACAACCTCGCGCGGCAATTCTCGCCTTCTTCAAGGCGACCACCAAGAGGTAAGCGTGAACACTTTGCTCGATATGGGCCGCGTCTGCTTGGCAATCCCCATTGCGGCTTTTGGCGTTCAATATTTTATCTACGGACATTTCGAGGGAGGCCTGCCCATCGTTCCCCCCTGGATTCCGGGCGGTTCCGTTTTCGTCTACGTCGCCGGCGCAATCCTGCTCGCCCTCAGTGCAGGACTCCTGACCAAGAGATACGCCCGACTGTCGGCGGTCCTCCTGGGCGCCTTCCTGTTCTTCTGCGTCCTGTTCCTTCACTCCCTTCATCTGCACGACATAATCCACCGCGGAAACGATCGCACTCGCGCAGTTGAGCCGCTGGCCCTCGCGGCCGCAGCCTGGGTGCTCGCCGGAGCTATCCCCGGCGGAGTCTCGAGCTTTCGCGCACGGGAGAATCTCATTGCCGTTCTCGCCAAAATCGGACGCTGCATTTTTGCGTTTGCATTGATCGTCTTCGGCATTCAGCATTTCATGTACGCAGAATTCATCGCCACTCTCATCACGTCTTGGATCCCAGGCAAACTTTTCTGGACCTATTTCACGGGTGTCGGCATGATCGCCGTTGCTCTCGCCATCATCACCGGAATTTACGCGCGCTTCGCCTGCCTAATGCTGGCAGCCATGTTCTTCCTCTGGGTCTTGGTCCTGCACGCCCCACTCGTCGCCACCCACCTCAACAACGGAAACCAATGGAGCAGCCTCTTCGTGGCAATGGGTATGAGCGCCGCCTCGCTTATCCTAGCTGCCTCATTGCCGCAGCGGAGCTGATCTCGACTCACCCTCCTTTACAGGCGCAGCCCATCCGGCGTGGCGTATTCTATTCGGGTATGCGTGTTCTGATTTCAGGCGCGGGAATTGCCGGACCCACACTCGCCTTCTGGCTGGCTCGTTACGGATTCGACGTCACCCTGATCGAAAAGGCCCCTCAGCTTCGCACCAGCGGTTATCTGATTGACTTCTGGGGCGCCGGCTTCGACATCGCCGATCGCATGGGACTGGTGCCGGAGATTAAGGAACGAGGCTACGCGGTCCAGGAAGTCCGCGTCGTAGATCGAAACGGCAAGCGCATTTCCGGTTTTCCTGCAGCCGCGTTTATCCGCGCCACGCAGGGACGCTACGCCAGCATTGCGCGAAGCGATCTGGCCACCATGATTTACGAAAGGATCGAAGGCAAGATCGAAACAGTTTCTGGCGACAGCATCGCGCTAATCGAGCAATCCGAAAACAGTGTTCGCGTCGTCTTTGAAAAAGGAGCCCAGCGCGAGTTCGATCTCGTCGTTGGCGCCGACGGACTTCATTCCCGCGTGCGCGAACTCGTTTTTGGCCCGGAAAGCAATTTCGAAAAATATCTGGGCTACAAGGCAGCGGCTTTCACAGTTTCCGGCTACAAGCCGCGCGATGAACTCACCTACGTCATGTACACACAGGTCCGTCAACAGGTAGGACGCTTCGCCTTGCGCGGCGACCGCACCATGTTCCTATTCACATTCGCCGACAGCAATCCCTCCGGCACCGACGATCTCCCGTCCCAGAAGGCGATGTTAAGAAAGCGCTACCGAAATGGCGGTTGGGAGTGCCCCCGGATTCTGCAAGAGCTTGACAGCGCCTCCGAGCTTTACTTCGATCGCGTCAGCCAGATCCAGATGAATCCGCAGCGCGGCCTGTGGACGCGGAATCGAGTCACTCTCGTCGGCGATGCGGCTTTCTGCGTCTCGCTCCTCGCCGGGCAAGGTTCAAGCCTCGCCATGGTAGCCGCGTATGTTCTGGCCGGTGAGCTTTTCCGCTCGAAAGGCAATTACGGCGAAGCGTTCGAGCGCTATCAGAATTTATTCGCGCCCTTTATCGCTCGCAAGCAGAAAGCCGCGCTTCGTTTTGCCGGATCGTTCGCACCTAAGTCCGAATTCTATTTATTTCTGCGCAACCAGATCTTCAAGCTTCTCAGAATTCCCTGGGTGGCAGACCTTGCCATGGGCCGCGATCTCGTCGATAAAATCAAGCTTCCGGATTACGAATAGGTGGGAAATGACAGATTATGATTAAACTCGTTTATTGCATAACAAAAAAGCCCGCCCTATCTGACGAAGAGTTCTTCCGCTACTGGAAAAACATCCACGGCCCCATCGGTGCGAGAATTCCCCGTCTCCGCAAACTTGTCCAGAGCCACCGCATCAACATCCCAGAAGACAATTGCCCGCCCGCATACGACGGCATAGCAGAACTCTGGTTCGACAACGTGGAAGACTTGCTCGCCGCCCGCCAATCCCCCGAATGGCGAGCCTCAACCGCGGACGAAGCCAACTTCGTAGATCACTCGAAGGTCGCCTACTTCGTCACCGAAGAGCACGTCATCTTGCACTCAAACTAAAACGACAAATCGAGAGCCGCTTCAATCTGTATCGAATCTCTGCTCTTTGAACGGATCGCCGTAAATGTGATATCCGTTCTGCTCCCAGAATCCCGGCGCATCCTTCTCCATAAATTCCAATCCCCGCACCCATTTCACGCTTTTCCACGCATACAGCTCCGGCACCACCAGCCGCACCGGATACCCGTGCTCCGCGGGCAGCGGCTCGCCATTGTGCTTCAACGCGAATAGCGTCGTAGGATGCATCAAATTCTCGAGCGGCACATTCGACGTGTATCCCTGCTCCGCCAGCACCATCACGTATTTCGCTTCCGGCTTCGCGTCAATCAGCTTCATCACTTCCGTGAACGAGACGCCTTCCCACCGCACGTCAAACCGGCTCCATCGCGTCACGCAATGCATATCCGCCGTCACCTGCTTCATCGGCAGCCGTGTAAACTCATCCCAGGTCAGTCGCAGCGGCTTGTTCACCAGCCCCGTCACTCGAAAATCCCAAGTCTTCGGATCAAATCGCGGCACAGTCCCCTCATGCAGCACCGGCCACTTCAACGTCAGCGATTGCCCCGGCGGCAATCGCCCCGCCTCGCGCATCGCCCGTTCCTGAATCTTCCTCTCGCTGCCTTCGCCGAACACTGTCATCTCCTTACCCTCTCGCTAGAGGGCTCGCCCTCTTGCAGCCTGTCCCCTCATCAGAAATGTCTTCGGGAACTTGCCCTCACCGCAAATCTTGAACGATCCAAAATCCTTAAACCACTCGCCTTCCGGCGCATCCGGTTCAGACTCGCGCCAGATTTTCAGTTGATAAAGGTCTTCAGCGGTGATCTGGCGTTCAACGAGCCGGTCAAAAAGGTGTTCCCGCAGCGCCGGCGGAAGATTCGTCCATTGAATCTTCGGCACTAATCACCGAACGTCATGCGAGCCAACTCTTTCTTCAGGCGCTCTCGCTCCCGCGGCTCCCTCGCCTCAGAGAGCCGGTTCGCGAGCGCGAAAAATCTTTCCTTCTCGCTTTCCTTAGATTCCAGCCCCGCTTCAATCAAATCCACGAGAACGCGATTCGCGCTGGTTTTTCGCACCTTGGCTATTGCCTGGACGTGCTTGGCAATGCGATGCGGAAGCGAAACGCTCTGCCGAACGGATTTTTCTGTCTTAGCCATAATACCTATTCTACACCACCATGCACCACAATGCATCATAATCAAGCATCAGGTGAGACTCACCGTTGGCGGTTGAAATTGCCCCGACTCATTCCGGCATTATTTTGTCTTAAGACTCGTGTGCTATCATGGCGCTTCCGCGGCCCAATATGCCGCACAGGGAGTCAGATTGCCCGCTCGCATCCTCAACGGCAACTCCATCCGCGACCAAATCTACTCGGAACTCTCCGGCGAAATCGCCGCGCTCGCCGCCGCCGGAATCCGCCCCGGCTTAGCCGCCGTACTCGTCGGTGAAAACCCCGCCTCCAAAATCTACGTCTCCAGCAAAATCGCCGCCAGCGAAAAACTCGGCCTCGCCAGCTTCAACATCTCCCCGCCCGCCACCATCAGCACCAGCGAACTGCTCGCCATCGTCGAAGATCTGAATCGCCGCGACGACGTGGACGGCATCCTCGTCCAGCTCCCGCTCCCCGCACAAATTGACGCCAAGAAAATTCTCGAAGCGGTCGACCCCGCCAAAGACGTCGACGGCTTCCATCCCCTCAACGTCGGCCGCCTCGTCGGAGGACGCCCCAATCTCGTCGCCTGCACCCCGCTTGGCGTGATGGAAATCCTCCGTCGCAGCGAAATTCCAATCGAAGGCGCAAACGCCGCTGTCCTCGGCCGCAGCGATATCGTCGGCAAGCCCATGGCCCTTCTCCTCATGCACGCCAATGCCACCGTCACCGTCTGCCACTCGAAAACGCGTAATCTTCCTGAAACCGTCCGCCGCGCCGACATCGTCATCGCCGCCATGGGACGCACGGCAATGGTCACTCCCGATTACATCGCGCCCGGCGCCACCGTAATTGACGTCGGCATCAATCGCATCACCGATCCCGCGCAAGCCGAAAGCATATTCGCGCATCTCCCGGAGCGCCTCGCATCATTCCGCGCGAAAGGCTCCTCCGTCGTAGGTGACGTGCATCCCGACGTCGCAAATATCGCTGGAGCAATGACGCCCGTTCCCGGCGGCGTCGGTCCGCTCACCATCGCCATGCTCATGAGCAATACGGTTCGAGCGGCCCGTCTGCGCCGCGGAGCTCGAATCTCGGCAGCAGCCCGCAGCTAAACGAAATGCCGCGCCGCGCGCACGAACATGCTTAAAGTCGGACTCACCGGCGGCATCGCCTCCGGCAAATCCACCGTCGCCTCCCTCCTCCGCGACCACGATTGCATGGTCCTCGAAATGGACCCGCTGGGCCACGAGCTGCTCGAGCCAGGCCAATCTGCCTACGACGAAGTCGTTCGCGAATTTGGCAATTCGATCCTCGGCCCCGGCGATGCAATCGACCGCTCCAAACTCGGCGCCGTCGTTTTCGCCGACGCCGCAAAACGCGCCCGCCTCAACCAAATCCTCCACCCACGCATCCTCGACGTCGTCCTCAAATGGTTCGCAGCACTGGATCGTCCCGGCGGCCCGGAATTCGCCGTCGTCGAAGCCGCTCTCATCGTCGAAAGCGGTTTCCACAAGCAGCTCGATAATCTGATCGTCTGCTGGTGCACTCCCGCGCAGCAAATGGAACGCCTCGTCGCGCGCGGCCTCACTCGCGAGCAAGCCCAGCTCCGCATCTCCTCGCAAATGCCCGCGGAAGAAAAGCGCCAACTCGCCGATGAAGTGGTCGATTGCTCAGGCTCGATGGAAGAAACCGAGCGCCAGGTGAAAAACCTGGTCGAGCATCTCAAGCAATTATCCGCGCCCTGAACCAGCTTCCGCCGCCAGTCCCGTAGGGGCGGGTCTCAGACCCGCCCGCGTCGCCCACACCACCACCCCGGTTCACTCACCCCGGTCCCATTCAATCTCTCCGTCGCTGACCATGACGAGGTCCTTTGACTTTGCTCTCCCGCCACGTCCATGCCTCCGCCAGTTCGTAGCTCAGGTCCCATTCTGGCCCGTCCTTGGCCAGAATTGACCTGAGGCTTTCCTCGAAGCGCCTACCCCCGACCTTATAGAACATGAGATGATTCCAGCTACCCGTTGCGCGGCTTAGAGGATGATCTGAACGAGCCGAAGCCTGATGAAGGTTGATTCATGACCACCGAGAAAAATGACCGAAGCGCCATCCGCCTCCTCGCCATCGGCCTGATCATCGGGCTCGGCGCCTACTGGCTCGGCTCCCGTTACGGCAAGCCGTCTCCGCGGTCGGTCGATGCCCTCCGCCTCAACGCAGCTCCGTCCGACAACACGCTCGATGCCTTCGAATTGGAGAATGTCCGTATCTACCGCCAGGCTTCACCCGCTGTCGCCAACGTAGTCACCCGCACCGTCGAATATGATTTCTTCTTCAATCCGGTTCCGGTCGAAGGCGCCGGCTCGGGCTTCGTCATCGATACCGAGGGCCACATCCTCACGAACTACCATGTGATTCAAGGTGCGCAAACGATTGAAGTCACTCTCGGCGATCGTTCCCGCTTTAAAGCGAAACTCATCGGCGTCGACACGCGCAACGATCTCGCCCTCATCAAAATCGACCCCGCTGGACGCAAACTCACTACGCTCCCGCTCGGCGATTCGCGCAATCTCCTAGTCGGTCAGCGCGTTCTCGCCATCGGCAACCCCTTCGGTTTTCAAAGCACGCTCACCACCGGCGTCGTCAGCTCGCTTGGACGCACGGTCCAAACCGGCGAAAACACTTTCATCGACGAAGCGATTCAAACCGACGCAGCAATCAATCGAGGAAATTCAGGCGGGCCATTGCTGAATTCACACGGCGAAGTAATCGGCATCAATAGCGCGATTTATGCGCCCACAGGCACCACAGCCGGAATCGGCTTCGCGATTCCGGTCAATACGGCACGCCGCGTCGCCGAAGATCTCATCAAAACCGGTCGCGTCCGCCGCGCCACCCTGGGTATCGAAGGCCGTGGATTGTGGCCCGGTCTGGCAGAGGCGCTGCATCTTTCCGTGCAGCAGGGAATTCTAGTCGAACGGGTAACGCCGGGCGGCCCCGCCGCACAAGCAGGCATTCGCGGTGGCACTCATTCGATGGTCGCCGGCCTGCAAGAGCTGCGCACAGGCGGCGATGTCCTCGTAGCCTGGGACGATAAGCCGCTCGCAAGCCAAACAGATTTGACTCTATTGCTGAATCGCGCCTGGCCCGGCGACACCGTAACCCTCACCCTAATCCGCGACGGAAAAAAAATAACAGTCCCGGTAAAATTAGGCGAAGGCCACGACACCCTAACGCAGTAGGTTTCAGTAGCACAGGCATTCCTGCCTGTGCCCCATGGGCACGCGCTATAAATCACGCCATATCAGCAACCGCAACCGAACGATTGTTTGCCTGATGCCCCTCACCAGCGTAGCGCCACCTCGCCCGCGACAAATCACGCACTCCGTATGTCGCTCCTAGTGCCGCCACGCCTTCCCCGACGCCCCAACCAATTCCCCTTCCCGCCCGGAGCCGGACGCCTGCCGTGCATTCCCCTCGAAATCAAGCACGATCCGCCCATTCACCTTACCCTTCTTCAACCGCCCGAAAATATCGTTGATCGACCCCAGCGGCTGCGTCTCAATCGTAGCTTTCACTTTTCCATCCGCCGCGAACGCCAGCGATTCTTCCAGATCGAGCCGCGTGCCCACGATCGACCCGCGAATCGTGTATCCGTTCAGTACCACGTCAAAAATCGACACCGGAAAATCTCCCGGCGGCAATCCGTTCAGCACGCACGTTCCGCCGCGGCGCAACATTCCAACCGCCTGCTTGAACGCGATCGGCGAAACAGCCGTTACCAGCACGCCATGCGCTCCGCCAATCTGCTTCTGGATTTCCTTGGGCGGGTCCTGCGTCAACGCATCAATCGTAATTTCGGCTCCGAGCCTTCGCGCCAGCGCCATTTTTTCAGGGCCCAAATCCACCGCTGCCACATGAAGGCCCATTGCCTTTGCATACTGAATCGCAACGTGCCCCAGTCCGCCCACTCCTGAAATCACCACCCACTCTCCGGGACGTGCCATCGTTTGCTTCAAACCCTTGTAGGTCGTCACGCCCGCGCACAAAATTGGCGCGGCATCCACGAACGAAAGGCTTTTCGGAATGCGTCCAAGATAGTCGGCCTGTCCGAGCGCATACTCCGCAAAACTCCCGTTCACCGAGTACCCGGAGTTCTTCTGTTCAGGACACAGCGTTTCCCACCCCGCTAGGCAGAACTCACAATGTCCGCACGCGCTGTGCAGCCACGCTATCCCCACGCGATCGCCTTCCTTCAAATGCGTCACGCCTGCACCGAGCGCCTCCACCACCCCGGCTCCTTCATGACCCGGAATGAAGGGCAGCGTCGGTTGAATCGGCCAATCGCCATCCGCCGCATGCAAATCGGTGTGGCAAACCCCTGAAGCCACCACTTTTACGAGCACCTGCCCGGGTCCGGGCGTCGGAACGGGAACCTCTCGAACCTCCAGCGGTTGCCCAAACTTCTCGACCACCGCCGCCTTCATCATCTTTGCCATGATTACTCCCTCCTTCGAAAATGTGTCGGCGGCAAATCTAGCCCCCGCGCAGTTCGCCGTATGTACCATCGGTCACCGACCGTTGTGACTTGAGTCACAAGATTGTTCGTGGAAGCCGAAAGGAAAGAAGGATGTCGCTGAATTCCTGATTGGCATCGATCACCGGTACTTGCGCTTACATTGCAACAGAGAGACTTAGCTCTCTCCGGCTACGGCGGCACGAGAAGGTGGGTCTTGCCGCCTGGTTACCATGCTCCGGTCACTCCACTCTTCGCGTATACGGTCCTGCTCCTCTGAACTCAAACTGAACCACGATTCCGCCGCGTCGCGCACGCGCTCGAGCGCACTCTGCATCTCTCGCTGCTTCGCGTGAATCACTTCGCTATCCGCATCAACAGGAACATAAATCGGCGGCGCTACGAACATCACCGCCGCAGAAAACGGATAAGGAATCTGAAACAAGTCCCAAGACTTCTTGAATGTGTGCGCCGATTTGAGTCCGACATGAAAAACCGATATCGGCTTTCCCGTCCGCCGCGCCAGAATCACCGGCCCGGGCTTGGCCACGTAGCGCGGCCCGCGCGGCCCGTCGATCGTGAATGCCACATGCTCGCCTTCCTCAAGCCGCTGCGCCATCACCGTCAGCCCTTCAATCGCGCCGCGCGATGAGCTTCCCTGCGCCGTTCCGAATCCCAGCCTCTCGATTACGCGGCGCGTCCATTGCCCGTCGAAGTTCACCGTGTTCATGACCACGATCCCGCGATTCCGCCAGATCCAAATCGCCGGGAAAATACTGCGATGCCAGAACGCTCCGATGGCCTGCTCTCCCGAATTGCGGATCTGCACCGCGTTTTGCACCCCCAGAATTTCCAGGCGCAGCGTCGGACCCAGCAGCCTGACCAACCAATACGCGGCCCACGCAATCACAGGAATTTGCATTCGTCGCCAGCGCGAGAGCTTCGGCATCTCAATCGCGGAAACGACGTTCGAATTTGGCGCTATTTCGGCAGGGCCGGATTTCGTGGCGTTATTCACTGCTGTATAGTATAGGCGAACCTGGAACGCGTCAGTTGGCAGCTAATCCCCAATCCGCTTGCGAGAGAAACGCAGAGCGTTCGCGCGCGCGCCGGTGCCTGCCGCTCCTCTTCCTGCTTGTCGGTTGTGTGGTTCCCTGCCTCACGCCGCTCCGCGCTCAGCAATCTGCGCCGCCTGGCACGATCGGCCGCGTGGAAGGTAATGACGTTTCCATCGAAGGCGGCTCCGCTGCGTCGAACGGAACTGCAACCAGTGCGCCGAGCATGTTCGTCGTGAACGGCAGCGTAATCACCGTCCACTCCGGCCAAGCCCACATGACTCTTGCCGGAGGCGGCGAAATTGACATCTGCGGCCCCGCAAAATTTACCCTGCTTCAGTCCGGACCTGCGATTACGCTGGCATTGAACTTTGGCCGCATGCGCGTGCAGCTGCCGGCCGCCGCGCAACTGCGAATCTTTACGCCCACCATCGTTGCCACGCCCATCGACATCGGTGGCGCGCCGCGCGATTTCACCGTCGGGCTCGATTTGAGCGATTCGCTGTGCGTCGTCGCCACGAGCGGCGCGCTTCGGCTCGAACATCAGTTCACAGGTGAAGGCCTTATCGTGCCGCAGTCGGGCGAATTCTTTCTTGCTGCCGGCAAGCTTTTGCCGGTCGCGGGAGTGGCGGGCAGTTGCCAGTGCGTCTCACTGCAGGCTCGAAACGCCGCGCCCGCGCCGCCATCGCAACCGCTTCCTCGATCACCTGAAATGGGCCTGACGTCAAGGCCACAACCCGAACCATCCCCTGTTGCCGAGGCCGCTTCGCAGCCGCCGATGCTGCCGCAGCCGGAACCGCCGCCTCCAGCCGAAGTTCATGCCGCGGCTCCGGCCATTCAAATCCGGCAGCTTGCCGCCGCCAACGAGCTTCATCCCAATCCGCAGGCACCAGCGAACGAGGTTCCTGATGCGCCGGCCGTCTCGATTCCCATCTATAAAGTGGTGATGCCGCCGCTTACGTTCTCTGCCAATGCGCCGGCGCCTCCCGGCGAACCTTCTACCGACATGATCCTCCTCGTGCGCATCGCGCATGTGCAACCGGAATGGCAGTTCAAAGGCCGCGTCGAAGCTCCTCAGTTCGAGCAGGTCTCTGCGCGCGAGCCGAGCCGAAGCCCGTCGGCACCGCGCTCTTCGCAAAAGAAGAAGGGCGGATTCTGGGCGGCCCTGAAGCGCGCGTTCGGCGGCGGTGGTGACGAGACCCAGAACTGATCGTTGCGGGCTCCGGCGCAAGTGCGGCGTCCCATCTGAACGGAATTTATCCCAGCGCTTTCGCTTTTGAATTCCCGCCTCTATAATTCACGCGGCGCCACGGCGTCTTGCGCCGCTTCGGATGCACCTTTCAATCACACTGGCGGCGTTTCTCGCGGCAGCCACCATCTACGGCGGCGGTCACGCTCGCGTTCGCGCGACAATAACAGACCGCGCGCCTCGCGCTTCGTTCGTGCGGCTTGCCACGCGCCGGCCAGAACCGCCACACCCTGCAGCAAACGCTGACGCGTCGTTCGACGACGAAACCGATACCGAAAGGCTCGCCGAGAAATCACACGAGCTGACCGACCTCACCGCGATTGGAAGCGCACCTTTCATCCTTCGCGCCTCGCTATTCTTCAACGACCCCAGCGGCGACCCGCGAGTTCCTCCCGCACGAGGCAGCTACACGTTCACATGGCAGTCTGCCGACAAGTGGCGCGAGGACGCTGAACTGCTGCACCTGAAGCAAACCGAGATTGCCAATGGCAATACGCTGTGGACGAAGCGCAACGCTCCGTATCCCTCTTTCAGTTACTGGTGGACGCACAATGCCATGAAGATTACCCGCGGCGTCGTCTATCACTTCGACTCCCGGACTCGCATCGAGATCTCGCAGGTGAGCGGACGCAACGTGGTGTGCGCAACCAATGGAGGAATCCGTGTGACCCAGCAGCTTTGCCTCGACACGAGGACCGGTTTGCCGCTGCTGCAATACGATTCGACGCTGCACATTCAGTATCTATTTGCCAATTGGGCGCAATGGGGCAATCACTGGTACCCGCGAACGATCAAAGGACTCTCGGGAACGGAAGCGGTGATGCAGATCGAGATCGCGAATGTGGCCAGCGCGCCTCCGGAAGCGAAATGGATTGCTCCTCCCGCGGAGGCGACGCAGCGCGAATGGTGCGCGGATATGAGGCCGGCGCAGATGAGCGATGCGATCGGGACTGCGGCGTTGCCCGATCCGAACGCGCCACCCGGAGCGACGCCGATCATTGGAGCGATTGTTTACGGCGTGATCGGAAAAGATGGCTACTGGAGCGATTTGAGCGTGCTCGAAAGCTCGGATTTTAAAGCGGCATTTTTGATGCTGGATAAATTGAGTGCGTTTCGAAATCAGCCTGCGACTTGCCGCGGCGTGCCGGTGCAATCGGAAACGATTTTTAGAATTTCGCCGCCACCGCGATAATTTTCGATCGACGATTTTTAAAAATCGCGAAAAATGATCGCGCGGTTTACATGCCTTCGTAGTTCGGGCCGCCGCCGCCTTCGGGTGGAACCCAGTTGATGATCTGGTAGGGGTCGGCTATATCGCAGGTCTTGCAGTGGACGCAATTCGAGAAGTTGATTTTGAGTTTGGGCTGATCTTTTTCCATCGCCATTTCATACACCGCGGCGGGACAGAAATACTGGCAGGGGTTTCCGTACTCGCGGACGCAGCGGTCGACGCAAATGCTGGGGTCGAGAACGATGAGGTGGCAGGGTTGGTCTTCTTCATGGCGCGTGCCGGAGTGATAGACGTCGGTGAGGCGATCGAAGGTGATTTTTCCGTCGCCTTTGAATCGCGCCGATTGATCGACTAGCACCCGCTCGCGATTGAGCTTGTGATACTCCTTATAGCCGGCTTCGGAATGCATCGGATCCACGAGGCCGCGGCCGCCGGTGACGAACTGCAGTCCCGCTTGCACCAAGCCGGGATAGAGGCCGCCGTGAAAAGCCTGGTGAAAATTCCGCACGGCCCACAATTCTTTTTTTATCCAGCTCTCATCGAGTTTCTGCTGGTAGGCCGCGAGTTTTGCGGCTGAGGTATCGCCTGCGCAGAGCGCTTCGTAGCTTGTTTCAGCGGCGAGCATGCCGCTTTTGATTGCGGTGTGAATGCCTTTAAGGCGCTGCGAATTCAGCAGGCTGGCGGAATCACCGATGATCAGGCCGCCGTCGATAAAACTTTTCGGCATCGAATACCAGCCGCCGTAGGGGACGGTCTTTGCGCCGTAGCGGACGAGTTTGCCGCCTTCCAGAATTTTCTTAACGTAGGGATGCGTTTTGAATTTCTGAAACGCGGCGTGCGGGTCGAAGAGCGGATCGTGATATTCGAGCGCGACGACCATGCCGAGCGACACGCGATTATTCTGCATGCCGTAAATCCATCCGCCGCCGTAGAGATCGGAGCTGAGGGGCCAGCCGAGCGTGTGGGCCACGTATCCTGTGTCGATTCGTCCCGGCTGCACATCCCAGAGTTCCTTAATTCCGATGCCGTAGACTTGCGGGTTGAGGCCGTCGAGCTTTAGCCGGTTGACGAGCTCTTTGGTCAATGAGCCGCGCGGGCCTTCGGCGAGCACGGTAACTTTTGCGCGTAGCTCGTAACCGGGCGTGAAGTTATCTTTCGGCTTGCCAAATTTATCTACGCCTTTATCTTCGGTGAGGACGCCGGCGATTCCGTTTTTGTCGTAGAGCAGTTCCCTGCCGGCGAATTGAGTGAAGACGTTCACGCCCTTTTTTTCGACGAGCCCGCCGAGCCATTTCACGATCTTGTTGAGCGAGACGATGTAGTTTCCGTGATTAGCAAGGGGCGGAGGCGTGATCGGCAATTTGTGCGCGCTGGATTCGGTGAAATAGTAAGCAGCGTCACCGGTGACGGGCGTATCGAGCGGCGCGGATTTCAGGAAATCGGGAACCAGCTCGGCGATGCCGCGCGGGTCCATGATCGCGCCGGAGAGTTGGTGCGCGCCCAGTTCGCGGGCCTTCTCGAGCACGTAGATATTTTCGGTGGAGAGTGCGGGAGTTTTGCTCGCGTCGGTGTGCTTTTCAATCAGGTTGGCGAGATGGAGCGCGCACGCGAGGCCTCCGGGGCCTGCGCCGATGATGAGGACGTCGGCTTCGAGCTGTTCGCGTTCGGTTGGCACGCGTTATCCTTTCCGAACCGCAGGTGAAACAGGCCTGTGGGCTTCGGTGCCAAGGGGCCGTTTACCGCCGATTAGAAAATTATATGTCATTGATTTCAGGTGGTTTAGGAGAATATTTAATCGCGGAACCGTAGATTAAAAAGTCTCGAGTGGGCCTCGCGAGGAGGCGAGGCTCGACGGTTATCCTCTTTGAAGTCTCACTGCGCGTCCTGTGGCTAGTCTTCATAGCTCCGTGGTCACGGTAGCATGAAAACTCGGTCGACTTCAATTGAATTGATATTTCGACGCGATGGGTTCTAGTAGAACGCGGCGAGACGTCCGATGAGCCAGTAACACGCAAAACCGCCGATCGTATAGGGCGCGATTTGCCAGGACCAAGAAGGCAATCGGGACATCCTGCTTCTGAGCGCCATTATGATCAGGAGTGCCGCTCCAACAAATGAAAAATGACCAACCTCCACTCCGGCGCTAAAGAAGCCGAGAGCGAGCGGGATATGGGCCGCAGGCAAACCGGCGGCACTGAGTCCGCCGGCAAACCCGAGTCCGTGCAGCAAGCCGAATGAGAAA
Source organism: uncultured Acidobacteriota bacterium (assembly GCA_963772535.1). GTDB lineage: Bacteria > Acidobacteriota > Terriglobia > Acidiferrales > UBA7541 > Palsa-295. The sequence goes on along the minus strand of CAVYXN010000015.1, from coordinate 613,987 downwards.
GCCACCAGCCAGGGCTTGCGCTGCGCGAGTCCAGATGGATTCGAGTGTTTTCGAAGTATTTCCCAGGCGACAAACAGTATGCTGAGTGCAATTACGGCCTCGACGGGGGCCGGAGATACGTGCACAAAACCAAGGGTTGCGAGCGTTAGCGTAACCGTGTGCGAGAGCGTAAAAGCACTGACGGTCATGAGCAGACGCCTTGTCCCGTTGACCAGCAGTAAAAGACCTGAAACAAAGAGAAGATGATCAACTCCCGTGAGAATGTGCTCAATGCCAAGCAAGAGGTAAGTGCGGACAACCTCGAAAGGACGTGGCATCGCTTCCACAACAAACGATGGTAAGGAAGACATGACGCGGGTCACTTGAGAAGAGCCGTCGAGACGTTCAACACAAACAAGCACGTCGGTGATGGTCATCTGAAGACCGCTGAACTCAATGCGCTTGCCCGCCAGACCATCGGTTCCGGCGTCCACCCAGCGGCGTTCGACGAGCGAATCCGCCAGCTCCTGTACGCTCGGCTCTCGCAAGTCACGCACATTGTCAGGTAGTTTTAGCACTACAGGCAGACGCATCCCCGCCATGAGTGGCGTGCGCCACAGGACGAGAAACTGTCCCGGAGAGGTCTCTTTGATTTCAAGGTAGGCCGGTCGCGTCTCATGCGCCGACGCTGCCGAAGCAGCAAGAAGCACGCAGACGAAAAGCCAAATGAGACATGCAGCGCGGCCACTCACTGGGCGCCTTCGCCTAACGAAGCCGGAATTGGAGGTGTCTTTGAAGGAGCGTTTGCAGACTGAGGTTTTGCAGGACCGGGCAGGACAATAGTGTACTTGGAGCGCATATCTTCGTATGCCTTTTGCCAGGCTTGTTGCTTTTGATCACCCAACCAGGCGGTCTTTACGTCGGACTCGACTTCTTCGAAAACTGGAACGCGGCCGGGAATCACGGAATCCACAAATACAAGATGCCAGCCATAACCGGACTCGACGGGCCCCTGCCAGGACCCAGGTTTAAGCTTGGGCACCTCTGAAGCAAATCGGGCTCCGAACTCCTTCTCCAACTCTTCCGGCGTGCGGTCTGCGTAATAATCCTGGAACATGAATCGATCAGCCACTGCTTTCGACTCTTCTGGTTCACCGCTGATCTTGAGCAGTGTCTTCGTAGCGTCATCATGGGCATGCTGGCCGCGAAGGTCAGGCGAGAAGTAGAGATGCCGGAAGCTGAATCGGCTCGGTAAGGCGAATCTGGTGCTGTTCTCTACGTACCAGGCCTTTAGTTCCGCGGTCGTTGGCTGGTGCGTGGCGCCAACATCCTCGGCGAGGAACTGCATCTTCTGCGCCAGGCGCCGCTTGATGATAACGTCGTCTCGATCTAAACCGAGCTGCAATGCCTGCCGGTACAGAATTTCATCTCGGATTTTCTGTTCGACGAGACCGTGCATCTCCTCAGGCGAAGGAGCGCGCTGCCACTGAGCCGTGAACGTGTTTTGCAGTTGGCGCAGATCATCAGTCGTCAGCGCGATCCGGTGGGACCTCTGTGATTGGCCGGCGCCGTGATTCAAAGCTCCATACGCAAGGAACAGCGCGATCCCGATGAGGAGGAAGTGTGCGAGCGGCTCGCGCAACCACCGGATCGGTAATGCCGCCTTGCCACTCTTGACCGCGTGAGGAATTGAGTCGGCCGGAATCGCCACGAGGCTCGACGGCCCTACTTCGCTTCCTTCGATTTGGCTCATTTTATTTAACTTCCTCGACTTCATAATTCGCGTAGCCGAACTCATTGCTGCGCGCGGCCACATACTTGTCACCTAGCTTATAAACAGTTATCGCGAAGGGCGTCATCTCCAGGGTCGTAACGAGGCGTCCGTCGGCGATCTCGTACTGAGCGGGCGAACCCAAGGCACCACTGTGCAGAACATCACCTATCTCTTCTGGTTCGGGTTGTTTTCCGTTCACACTGGTGATCAGACGGCGACCATCTTTGCCATACAGGATTTCGTACCGATCGCCCGTAACCCGATTGCGTACGGTGACGGTCTTACCGACGATCAAGGCCGTGAGTTGCGCGTCATCGAGAGCCACCGCGCCCTTGCTCTGGAGTTCGGCAACCGTCATGCCCTTCTTCTCGCCTCGCCCCGCCTCTACAGACGGCGAGTACCAGATAGGAGAGGTCCAGGCGCGCTCTTGCACCGTTGGGGCAACCCAATTCGGCGGCGGCACGCCGAGCTTCTTGGCGTCGTAAGTGGTCCATCGGGGGGTAGGAATTTGCAAAACACGTGCGTAATAGAAGGCGTGCAAGCTGGGATCGAAATCGGGGTCTTTCCAGACCTTCTTCAGTTCCACGTCACCGATCGTATTCGTATAACTGGCATTCTTAACGTCCACCGTGTTCCCCACCGGCGGGACTTTGCCGGTCGCTAGGTCCGGCTTGCGATTGCCGGACCAGGCCACGTCATAGATTTTTTCGAAGATTTGACCGCCCTTGGTCCAGCCTTTGACAATTTGAATGCGGTCCAAGTTGCCGTCATCGGGGTCTTTCACTGCCCACACAATGAAGGTCGGCTCCTTCCCTGCTTTCTTGGGAAGGTCGCCGCCCATCGGCACGCCATTGGCATAACCAGTCTTCACCCAATCTTTCTGATCCAGAATGTCCGAACGGAAATTCCAGCCGCCGAAGAGGCGAACCTTGATCCGCACACCACTCGTGCCAAAGGTTTCTTTGCGCTGCATGGCCGCGAAGATCGATTCGCGCGTGTTCTCTTCCGCCCACACCCCCCCTAGCCCCGCAGTGCTGAGCAGACCCACGTTCAGGCCCTGTTCTTTCTTGCCGCTCAAGCGGATCTCAGGCGTGGCGTCCAAGAGGCCATGGCCGCCGAAATAGTCGCTCTGGCTGTAACCGGAAGCCGTATTGTGCGAGTCGCTGGCGCCCACAACTCCCATCTTGTACGGGTTGTACCCGCGGCTGTCTTGCATCGCCAAGCCGTTCTGCCAGGCCTCCCGGATGTAGCTGCCGTGGACTTTGGGAATCCGTTCCACTCCTCCCAGAAGGTAGGTCAATAACTCATAGTCTGCGAACTCGTCGTTGGGAGAAAGCATCGGGTGAGTCTCGGATGTGCCTTTGAGCTGATGGATTTCGGTTAACGGCTCGTTGTTCACGCGCTCCTGTGCCCAGGCGGCATCAATAGGTCGTCCTTTGCTGTCAACCTCTAGCGGAAACATAATGCCGTCGCTCAAGTTGGCGTTATGCGAGATGGCCAGCAACTCGTTACCTGCTTTGCGCTGGGTGTCCATCCAGTTCCAGAGATCCTCGGGATGATCTGAGTCCAGGGCAGAAAAGGGAGCTCCCGGCACTTTCTTGGAATCTTTGAAGATGATGTTGCGGTGCAAGTTGCGATTGTCTGGCGCAGAAGTCCACTCATAGGCGGCGAAGGTTGTGAACTTTCCCGGCTGATAATACTTGTCTGCGACCGCGACAACGTCCTTCCAGACGCTACCCGCGATCTCGGGGCTCACTAGCTCGTGGATTGGCTCGCTCTTAATAAGCGAAGTACCGAGAAACATATACACCCGCAGGATGTCATCTTTGCTTCTGACCTTCAGCTTTTCGGCAATCGGCAGTTTGCTGATCGGCGAATTGGGATCGTTTGCCAGAGGAACGACGCCTATATACTCGGCATGATCCGTCACCGCCATGAAATCGAGCGGACGCGTGATCTTCACTTTGTAGCCGGCAGGATGGTCGATAGATTCACCCATAGCATACTTATAAGCGTCTTCCGGCCCAGCCTTCGTATTGCCGAAGACGTAGGCATCAAACGACCAGCTCGTGTGAACGTGTGTTTCACCAAAGTAGGCTTCTCGTTCCGGGTTTTGCGCTACCCTCGCGGGTATTGCTGAAGACCGAGCCGCCTTAGGATGGGGATTACTGCTAGCGGTGTGGCGTTTCGCATCTGCCGCGCGAACTTCTGAACGCACCATTATCGCTAATCCCGCGGCTAGCGCGATCGCGAGAGCCCCCGAGAGGGCTAGTCGAGATCTGGAGCGCTCTTTGGTCGCGGTACTTAGCTTGGTGACATCAAATTTCGGCATTGTCTTAATCTCCTTCGTCCGCTGAAGCTTTGGCCCGGGATAGCTCGACCAATGACCAAAACCCTCGGCACCCGCGCCTTTTCCCGGCCGCCCGCGAGTGAGCCCCGCGCCGCAAAACTTACCTTGTCTCGCGCCATAGTGCAATTGTCAAAAATAACGGCTAAGTATTTCCAGGATGCCGTAACCGACGAACTCAAAAAATCCGGCCGCTATCACACGTTAAATGCAGCTCTGACGATGCCCGATCTCGGATAGCTAAGTCTTCGGCCTGCTATCGCGACGAAGTGACCTGCTTCGCTGAAAGCCATGCTGCCGCAGCCAAACAGAGTGTAATCACGATTGAGAAGGCGATGGGAAGGATAAAGAGGAACCGCCAACTCACAACTGTGATAGCCGCAAAGCATAGGGCGAAGGCCCATGCGGTGCCGCGCATGAGCGCCAAGCTCGCTGCGGGAAGGCCACCTAGCTGCCATGCCAGAATCGCGGCGAATAGATAGAACACGCCGACGGAGAATCCGGCTGCCTGGAAGAGGTCCCAATAGCTGCGGTTGAAACCCTGCACGTCAAAGTGAATTGAGCGCATGGAGGCGAGGAGCGAATCGACTCCCCATGCGGGATCCGACTGGCGAAAGCCGAGGGTGTGTCCTGCCGCGAAGAGCAGCAGAAGAACAGCAGCGATTCGATAAAAGATCGATGCTCGCATTTGCGCCTCCGGAGATCGCGGCATGGGGCACCATTCTTCCGCGCAGATGCTGAACTGTATCACTACATGCAACTGAGCCGACACAGAACGGACACAGAACAGAAGAGTTATCTTCAGGTTGGAGTCCAGTCCCGGCGTTACTTCTGACCATTGAAAATTCTTTGCGCACCCGATAGTTTCGTGGCCTCATAGCGACACGCAGATAGTGATTTAGGCAGGCAGCCTCAGGTGAATTCGGCCGAGAGCGGACTGAGCAGTTTGAGTTATGGCTCGGCGGCATCGCGGGAGCGTGCGTGAGAACAGTTGCCCGTTTTGTGTTTCTTGTTGGCATGGTTGTGTCTTGTGCACACCTCGCGGCGGCGCAGACGCTGGCCCCACGTGCCTACATCATCACGCCGGTGGGCGGCAATGCGGTCACCTTGTCTTGGTCCTTTTTTGACGGCGGCGTGAACTTCAACGGGACGGTTCCAATCACGGGAGCCACTGGCGTCTATCACATTCCGACCGTCAGTTACTATCATTCGTTCAGCCTGTTTCGGCGCTCGGCGAACATCACCGGTTTCCTGCCCTATGGTGTCGGCACCTTTCAGGGATCGGTCCTTGGCAACCACCAGCAGATTTATCGCTCCGGGCTTCTCGATTTGGAGGTCCGCTTCTCCGTGAACCTGAAAGGCGGACGAGCGATGTCTGCGCAGGAATTAGCCAACTGGAAACAAAAAACTTTACTGGGAGCCAGCCTGACGGTGATCGCTCCGACTGGTCAATACAATCCGCTGCATCTCGTGAACTGGAGCATTCATCGATGGGCAATCAAGCCGGAGTTAGGTTATTCGCGACGCTGGGGTAACTGGCTTCTCGATGGGTACGCCGGGGTATGGTTCTACACGATAAACAATGCTTTCTTCTCGATGCCCAACCCGCAGCCCCAAACGGAACAGCCTATCGGATCATTCGAGGGGCACCTGAGTTACGACTTCACAAAGCAACGTTGTTGGGTGTCGCTCGACGGAAATTTCTGGTATGGCGGCGCCACCAGCCTGAACGGTGTTTCCAATCCTGGAACCCGGCAGACCAGCTCGCGGGTGGGAGCCACCGCAGCCTTTCCGCTGGGCAAGCACCAGACCATTAAGGCCAGCTACAGCAATGGAACCTACGTGCGTTTTGGTGGTAACTATCAAAGTGTTTCGGTCGCTTGGCAATATTCGTGGCTTGGTTGGCCCAAATTTCATCCTCGGTAGCTAGCTCCGGCGCTCGTGATAAATCCCTCGGCGTAGGAAGGCAAAGCGGAGTAGACGAAGCTGCTTCGAGGGCTTGTGATGTGTGCGACGGAAGGAGTTTTTTACTGTTACCAGAGGATTGAGTGGGCGATGCTGGTCCAGTACGGGAGGTTGTGGATAGCGGTGTACATGACGATTGTTTGGCCGACGAGGAAGGCGGGCAGGACGTAAAAATAAATCTGGTGCACTCTGCGGTTGACGATCATGTCGCGGACCACGCCGAGGAGAATCAGGATGTCGACGCCCGCATAAAAAAATTCGTGGGGCAGCAGGCGCTCCGGAAAGCGGCCGAAAGACGCAGCGGTCAAAGCGCAGGTGGCGATGAACATCAGGCGGCGATGGAATTCCGGTTTCTTCCGCCAATAAACAGCGAGCGCGAAGGTGCTGGAGAAACAGACCATATCAAAGAGCGGAATCATCAAGAAAGACTCCACGTCGGTGGCATGCATTTGTAAGGTATTGAAGCGTCCCATGACGACGGCGGTAGAGACGCCGAGCACGAGAACCAGCGCGCCCAGCGCGGCACCGAACCAGCCGATGCGGCGATGCAATCGCACGTTGTGGGTACGCACCAGCGCGGACTGCAGCAGGAAAAAGAGCAGCCAACCGGAAAAGACTGCCGCGTGAAGATACAGAATTGGGGGCCGGGGAATGGCTGGGTGAATCAGGTTGGCGCCCACGGTGAAGCTGAAGCCGTACACCACCACCGCGGGAATCAGCAGCGACATGAAGAAGTAGAAATATTGATCGAGGAGGCCGCGACGTTTCGTTGTGACGGCGTTGGCCTGAAGAAGCCGCGAATTGGAAGCGGTTACCGTTGATTCCTCGTACGGCGCGGCCGGATTTGCTCGGCGCGATACTACTACACCTCAATAGCAAAAACCCACGACGATGAGAGCGTCGCCGTGGCTACCACTTGGAACGGAGTGCAGAATAGCCGGCTAAGAGCCTCACGTAACGCGGGCGGGTCTGAGACCCACCCCTACAAACCTTTTTCGCTGGCCGTTAATGGAGTTGCCTGCGTCATCTACAGGGTGCGCTGTATTCCCGAAAACAGCCGTGCGCAGCACGATTGTGGAGAAGCAAATCGTGGTGCGTTTCCCTCCGCATCACTTCGGCAATCAGCACGACAGCATTTAATTTAAACGAATGCCGCAATTCCCGACCTCGGGCATGAATTGCGGCTTGGAGGAAATCGATGCACGCAGCACGACGATACCTTAGCGCGTTTGTCTTGACGGCGGCACTTGGGACCAGCGGTTCTGTAGTGGCAGCGACGCCGAAACCGCAGGATGTGCAGGTGCGAGTGTACGACCCGGGCCACAAGGACTATCACAACTGGGATGAACGCGAAGATCGTGCCTACCGGCACTATCTTGAAGAACGACACGAGCAATACCGGAAGTACGAGAAGATGAAGGAAAAAGAGCAGCGGGATTATTGGAATTGGCGGCACAGCCATCCGGATTAGTCATTTTGAAGTCGAAGGCGTAAGCAGATAAATATTCACAGGGCGATAACGTCGCGCCGCTCGTCTGAAGGTTATAATGGCGGGTCGAATGGGCGGTGCGGCTGTTTTTCCGCAGTTCGACTATTGAAGAACCACGTGTCGACCTACAGGTTGCGCTGTATTCCCGAAAGACGGTAAGTGCGCCATCATCGTGGCGAGAGGCTAGCTTGGCGCAGTCTGCTTCGCGACAAAAATGACAGATCATTCTAAGCGGGCAATTACAGCGGCGATAAACGCGAAGACAGCGCTTAGCGCACTGGTTCGCCGGGCGTCATTGGGAATATTGGAAGTAGTGGAAACTCAAAGAAAAAGGGCAGAAAGATTTATGGCGTCGGCGCCGCGGCCAGTCAAACCATTCAAATTAGAAAGCCTGCACTCATATATTCACAGAAGTATAGTGTCTCGCCGCCGGTCCGAAGCGCGGGATTCGTGGTCCGATGAGCGACGCGGGCTTCCCGCACGACGCTCAGAAGAAATCTCAGCTGAGCCGAACACGAAACGACCTGCCGGAGTGACAATCATCGCGATCGCGACGTTCGTTGGGGCTGCGATTCTGGCGCTGGGATCTTTTGCGTTCTTTTTTGTGGCGGTGATGGCGATCAGCGGAGGAGACGGAGGCGATCCGGTTTCCGCGTCGATTGCGGGGATGGGAGTGGCCGGAGGATTTTCGCTTCTGGTGCTGGCGGGAGTGGCGGGGTGCCTTGCGCTGGGAGTGCTGCAATTGTGTGAATGGGCGCGGATTTTAGCTATCAGCTGTATCGGAATTGGAATCCTGTGCACGATCATCAGCATTCTTACTTTTATCGGATACCCTGTAGTTCCGCTCGGCCCGATGATTTTTGTTCACGCGCTTGTGATTGGCGCGGCGGGCTGGTCGATTGCGTATCTTGCGAAGCCCGATGTGAAGCAGGCGTTTTCGAGCGGGCTGACCCTCCATCGATCTAATTAAGAGATCCCGTTAAAAACTCAGAAGCAGTTGGGGAGTTGCGTCGAGTAGTCCCGCTCAGAGGATACCCACGGCGCGAGCTGCGAGCAGGGTGACGATCATCAGGGAGATGACTGACTGCAGCATCATGGTGAGTTTGGCCCAGCGCGAAAGAACGGCTGTGTCGGTGGGTGAGAACGCCGTGCTGGTGTTGAAGGAGAGAAAAAGATAATCGAGGAATTGCGGTGACCATATTTCTTCGGGCTCGTCGCGCATGATCATTTGCGGGAAAAGAAACGAGCTGTCGAAATCGCCGCGCGCCTTGTCGCGGCCGAGCGGGCCGCCTGCGTCAAGCTTCCAATACCAGAGGGCGAAGACGATGACGTTGGTGATCCACAGAGCGATGGCGGAGCGCAGAAGAGTTTGGGGCGGATCGAGATGCTTCGGAATCCCCGAGACCAGCAAAGCCAGCGAAGCGATCATGGCGAGAGTGATCACGCCGGTGGCCGTGAAGGTGAGAATGCGCGAGACGTTATAGTGCCCTCGATGGTAGGAAAAGATGATGGGAATCAGTAAGACGACAGTGATGCTGAGCAGGCCCCAGTTGGGCCCTACGGAGAGGCGTTCGGGCAAAGATTGATGAACGAGTGCGGTGGCGAAGATTGCCATGAAGGCGGGCCAGCGAGGCTCGCGGAAAACTTTGACGGGAGCGGCCATTGAGAGAGTGTTCGTTGGGGCTGAGTGAACGGAGACTGCTTCACGGACACCAAGCCGATCGCTCGTATCCTATCAGTTTTGGGGATTTCAGGATAACGGGTGAGTCCGCGGAAGCGAAATTGCGGTGCCGTTAAAGGCTATTCGTAACGAAGAGCGATTATGGGATCGACGCGGGTGGCGCGACGGGCGGGGATGTAGCAGGCGACCAGCGCGACGGCCATCAGCAAAGCGGGCACGGCGACAAACGTGACTGGGTCGGTGGGCTGAACGCCGAAGAGAAGGCTGGTCATCAAGCGCGTGACTGCAAAAGCGGCGATAAATCCCAGCGCGACACCGAGCAACGCAAGGCGAGCGCCTTGGCCGAGCACCATCGAGAACACGTTGCGCGGCTGGGCGCCGAGGGCGAGACGGATGCCAAATTCCTGAGTGCGCTGGGCTACTGCGTAGGAAATCACGCCGTAGATGCCGATTGAGGCGAGCAGCAATGCGAGGGCGGCGAATGCGGCGAGGAGCAGCATCGAGAAACGGGGCTGGGTCATGGAGTCGTCGACGAGGCTTGCAAGAGTGGAGACTCTCGCGATGGGCAGCGAGGAATCGACGGAGCGAATCGCTTCGCGTGCGCTGCCGATGATGGCACGGGGATCGGCTTGCGTGCGGAGGGCGACTTGCATGGTGAGCATATCGGGATAGGGCTTTTGCGAGTAGACGACATAGAACTCGGGACCGGTGGATTCGCGCACGGTGAAATGTTTGACGTCTGCGGCGATGCCGACGATGGTTAGAGTGGGAAATTTGGCGGGAGGCAGCTTGATTGATTTTCCGATGGGGTCTTCGCCCGGGTAGAACTGATCCGCGAGCGTCTTGCTGATGATTGCGACGGGCTGCGAATCGGCGGTGTCCGAATCGAGAAAAGGACGTCCGCGGAGAATGGGCGTGCCGATCGCGGAGAAATAGCCGGGAGAGGCGATCGTGTAAGAAGCAATCGGATTGCGGCCGGAGCTTTTGTCGAAAGTGCGGCCGGGGATTGCAAATGCGGAGGATTCTTGTCCGCCGCTCATCGGCATGGGGCTTCCGAGGCCGGCGGCTTGCACTCCGGGAATGTCGTTCAGGCGGTTGAGAACTTTTCGATAGAGGGCTGCGAGGCTGTCTTTGTCTGGATAGCGCGCGCCGGGGAGCGTGAGTTCGAACATAAGGACGCGGGTGGTATTGAAGCCGGGATCGACTTTGAGCAGATGGAAAAATGTGCGGACGAGCAGGCCGGCGGCGATGACGAGGGCGAGGGCGACCTCGGAGACAAGCAAGGCGCTGCGGATTCTCTGGCGGGCTGTTCCGGATCCGGAGCGCTGACCGCCTTCTTTTAGAGTTTCGACGAGATTTTCGCGCGTGGCACCGAACGCGGGGGCGAGGCCGAAGAGCAGGCCTGTGAGAAGGGTGGCGGCGAGCGTAAATGCAAACACGCCGGGATCGAGCCTGATTTCAGGGAGGCGAGGAATATTCAGCGGGCCGAAAGTTTTTACGAATTGAATCGCGAGCTGGCCGAGAAAAAGTCCGGCGACTCCGCCGAGGAACGCGAGCAGAACGCTCTCTGTGAGAAGTTGGCGAACGAGGCGGCCTTGCGCGGCACCCAGCGCGGCGCGAAGGTGAATTCCCTGCGATGCCCGAGCGAACGTGCGAGAAGAAGATTGGCAACGTTCGCGCAGGCGATTAGAAGGACCACGCCAACGGCACCGAGGAGAAGCAAGAGCGGACGGCGCGTGTCACCGGCGACTTGCGAGGCGAGCGGCGTGATTTTGGAACTGAACCAGTCAGCGCCATGCGGAATCTTCTCCCATTCCTTGGCAAGTACGTTCATTTCCGACTGCGATTGGGCGATCGAGACGCCGGGTTTCAAGCGCGCGATGACTGCGAATTCGTCCGGGGCGGTGGAGTCTGCCGGAATATCTGTGATCGCGGGGACCCACATTTCCGGGAGGCGCGGGAATTGAAAGCTGCCGGGCATCTCTTCGCCGCGAGGAAACGCGAAACCATTGGGCATCACGCCGACGACGGAGTAGGACTCGCCGTTCAATTCGAGAGTGCGGCCGACAACGCCGGGATCACCGCCGAATTTTCTTTGCCATACGCCGTAGCCGAGAATCACTTCACGGTCATGCCCTGGGTGGTCTTCTTCATCGAGAAATGTGCGCCCGAGGAGCGGCGTAACTCCCATTGTGCGGAAAAATCCGGCGGAGGCGCGGACGCCGTCAATGCGAACCGGATCGCCCGTGCCTGTGAGATTGAAACCAGCGGCTTCAAATAGGCCGACCTCCTGAAAAGCTTTTGCGTCGCGCCGAAAATCCTGAAATGTACGTGCGCCCCAGGGAATTTCGCTGTAGCCGAGATCAATGCCGGGCGGCGTCCGGCGCCAGGGGAAGACGATGCGCTCGGCGTGCGGATACGGGAGCGGCTTGAGGAGCACGGCGTTGACGATGCTGAAGACAGCGGTGCTTGCGCCGATACCGAGGGCGAGGGTGAGTACGGCGACGATGGTGAAGCCCGGGGATTTCGCGAGCATTCGAACGCCATACTTCAAGTCCTGAAGGAGTGTTTGCATCTTTCTCCGAGCGAATTGCGCCCACTACTTAGACTATGAATTCGCGGTTTCGATAGACAGAATTTGACCAGCCTTGCGAATCTATTCGTAGCGCAGAGCGATCATCGGATCGACACGCATCGCTCGGCGAGCTGGAAGATAGCAGGCAAGCAACGCGACGGACGCCAGCACGATCGTAACGAGCGCAAATGTCGCCGGATCGCCAGGCTTTACTTCGTACAGCAGGCTGGCGAGCAGCCTCGTTAACATGAGCGAAGCGGCAAGGCCGGCGCTTACTCCAGCGAGCGTAATGATTGCGCCAGCGGCGAGAGTATGGCGCCAGATATCGCGAGGCGTGGCACCGAGCGCCATGCGGATGCCGATCTCGTGAGTGCGTTCAGTGATTGTGGCAGACATAACGCCGTAAATCCCAATCACGGCCAGCAGCAACGCCACAGCCGAGAAAATTCCAAGCAGCAGCGTATTGAAACGAGCTTGCGCGACGTTGTCCGACATCCATTGCTCCATAGTTCGCACTTCCGAGATCGGCAGGTCGGGATCGAGCGACTGCACAATCGCGCGAATAGAACTGGTGAGGGGCAACGGGTCGGCGTTGCTGCGAACGACGAGGGTCATTGAATTGTAGACGAGTTCGGGATGAGGCCAGTAAATCGTGGGGCGCGGGGTTGAATCCAGGCCGTGGTGCTTGACGTCGCCCACAACTCCGACGATTTCGCTGGGTACGTTTTGGTCTTTCATATCTATCGTGATTTTCTTTCCAAGCGGGTTCTGATCCGGAAAATATTTTTGGACGAGCGCTTCGCTGACAATTACAACATGGGACTCTCGAGCGTCCTCCTGGCGCGTGAATAAGCGACCTTTCTGAAGAGGAATTCTCATCGTGTGAAAGTAATCCGGGTCGATCACGCGGACGTCGGTGCTGCGTTCAGTTCCGGGCGAAGCGGGACGCCCTTCTATCGTGAAACTTGTTCCAGAGCCGATCCCTGTAAACGGCAACGAGCTACTGGCGCTGGCCGATTCAACGCCGGGCAACGCCGTGATTCGCTGGAGCACGTCCGCGAAGAATGCGATGACTTCCGGATCTTTGCTGTAGCGGGCGGAAGGAAGGTCAAGTTTGAGCGTTAGAAGATTGTGCGGATCGAATCCCGGAGCCACGTTCAGAAGGCGAAGAAAACTTTTGACCAGGAGGCCCGATCCGGTGAGAAGCACCAGAGCCATGCTAATTTCGCCGATGACGAAGAAATTTCGGGCCCGCTTTCCGCGAACCGACACGCCGAAGTTGCGCTCCCCTTCCTTCAGCGAGTCACCCGGGCTCGTACGCGTCGCCAAGAGGGCTGGGATTAGGCCAAAGAGAAGGCCCGTTAGAATCGTAAGAGCAGTAAGGAACGTGAGAACTCGAAAATCCACTTTCAAGGCGTGCGCATCAATCAGTCCCTTGGGGCTTAAGGCCAGGAGCAAATCGGTTCCCCAAAAAGCGAGAACCGCGCCTGCGGAGCCGCCTGCCACGGCGAGGATCATCGTTTCGGTGAGCAATTGGCGCGCGATGCGGGCGCGGCTTGCGCCCATGGTGAATCGAATGGCCAGCTCGCGCCTTCGTCGCGCCGCGCGCCCGAGGAGGAGATTGGCAACGTTCGCGCACGCGATCAAGAGCACAAATCCCACCGCTCCGAGCAGAACCAGTAACGCCGGCCGAATCGAACCGAAAAATTGATCGTGAAGCCCGACGAGCTGGATGCCCCAGCCGGTGTCGAACTCCGGAAATTGTTTCGCCAGATCTGCTGAGATGGAATCCATTTGAGACTGCGCCTGCGCCAGAGCGATGCCCGGTTTGAGTCTTGCAACGACCATGAGGTAGCGTCCGATGGGAGTGCGGTCCTCCGGTTTGAACGCAATAGGCGACCAGAACTGAGCGTGTTCGCCGAGAAACGAGCCTCTCTGGATCAAGAACTGGAAGCCGGGCGGCATTACGCCGACAACGACGGTGCTCTTTCCTCCCAGCATGATTCTCTTGCCTACGATATCTGGAGCGCCGCCGAAGCTCCGCTGCCAGAGTGCGTGGCTGAGCAGCGCGACGTCGTCATGCCCAGGATGCCCTTCTTCCGCGACAAAAGTGCGGCCGAGCCGGGCATTAATGCCGAGAAGCGAGAAGAGATTAGGCGTGACTGCTTGGCCTGGAATCTGCTCAGGCTCGCCGGTTCCCGTAAGGTCGGCGCGAATATCGACAAACGCCGCCATTTGTTCGAAAACTGTATCGGCATCCTGCCAGTGAAGGAAATTGCCGGGAGAAACGGAATTGCGTGGAAAACCGCGCGAGGGATTGTACTCCCAGACCATTACGATGCGATCGGGCTGGCTGTAGGGAAGTCGGGCGAGGAGCGTCGCATTGATGACGCTGAAAATCGCGGTGTTGGCGCCGATGCCGAGGGCGAGAGTGAATACGACGATGATCGTGAAACCCGGGGCTCGGGCGAGCATTCGCACGCCGTACTTTAGATCGTGAAGGAGCGTCTGCATCAGCCGAACCTATTCCTATTAGGTTTGCACCTGGGCCGGTTTACGCGCCGCAAGCCAAAGAGCCGCGCGCAAACACACATCACCGCAATTCATCGGGCGTCGCAGTTTGATTGCCAGTGTCCCTCGCCGACAAGTGGCTCTGGAACAGGATGTTGCGGAAAAGGAGCCGTGAATCTTGTGTGGTTCGATGCCCGAACGTGGGAGCCAGGATTTCGAAAGCGGACACTGCTGCGCAGGCGTTACTTCGCTTTTTCGAGTTCCTCGATGATGGCGGGGACGATTTCGAAGAGATCGCCAACGATTCCGTAATCGGCTACTTCGAAGATGGGGGCGTTCTGGTCTTTGTTGATGGCGGCGATGGTGCGGGAGCCTTTCATGCCTACGACATGCTGGATGGCGCCGCTGATTCCCAGCGCGAAGTAGAGCTTGGGCGCGACGGTCTGGCCGGAGCTGCCGATCTGGCGCTCCATGGGGAGCCAGCCTTCGTCGCAGATGGGGCGCGAGGCGCAGATTTCACCGCCGAGAAGCTTGGCGAGTTTTTCGGCCATGGGAATATTTTCGGGGGCTTTGATGCCGCGGCCGATGGAGACGAGGATCGGAGCCTGCGTGAGGTCAACGGCTTGTTTGGCTTCGCGGAATAATTCGAGTGGCTTGGTGCGGATTTGCTCGGGTTTCAGATCGACGCTGACAGATTTCACGGGCGCTTTTCCGCTGGCGTGTTTCGTGACGAGATCGGCGCGAAATGCGCTGGCTTGAAATGATGCTATCCAAGGTGGGTCGCCTGCGAAAACGACGTCCGCGGCAGTACGGCCTTGAAACATTTGGCGCACGAAGATGAGTTTGCCGTTCTCGTAACGGTAGCCGATGCAATCGCCGATCATGCCTTTGCCCATCGAGGCGGCGAGCTTGGGAGCAAAGTCGCGGACCTGGTATGTGTGCGGAAGAAGGACGAGATCCGGCTTTGTGCTTTCGATTAACTGGCGTAGGGCGAGCGAGAATCCGTCTGGTGTGTATTTTTCGAGCAAGTCGTGTCCGACGAGCAGAACTTCGTCGAGTTGCGAAATGGCGAGCTCGTCGGCGAGCGCTGCCATGCCTTTGCCCATGACCAGGCCGGTGAGAGAACCTTTCGTGTGTTGGACGATTTGCTGCGCGGCGGCCAGCGTCTCGAAGCTGACTTTGTTGAATTTGCCTTCACGCTGTTCGGTGATGAGGAGAATTTTCATTTAGAGCACCCGCGCTTCGTGCTTCAATTTTTCGATGAGCTTCGCTGCGATTTCCTTGGGCTGCCCTGTGATGAATTCGGTTTGTTTGGCTTTGTGCGGGACGTAGATGCGCTCCACATGTTGCGTGGGAGCATCGGGCACACCGAGCGACGCGCGCTGGACGGTGGCGATTTCTTTTTTCTTGGCGGCCATGATGCCTTTTAGGGTGGCGTAGCGCGGCTTGTTGATGCCCGACTGAATTGAGAGGACGGCGGGAAGAGGCAGCTCGACCCATTGAAACCAGCCCGCTTCGAGTTCGCGCTTGAGTTTCATTCGCGAATCGGTCACCTCGATCGCCATGATGATCGTGGCATGCGGGCGGCCGAGCAATTCGGCGAGGAGGACGCCGGTTTGGCCGAATCCCTGGTCGTCACTTTGGAGGCCGGTGAGGATGAGGTCGAAATTTTCTGCTTTGAGTGCGGCGGCCATGGAACGGGCAGAGCCGAGCGGGTCCAGCTTGTAGAATTGGTCGTCAGAGACGTGAATGCCGCGATCGGCGCCTTTCGCGAGCGCTTCTTTGATTGTTTGCTTGGCGCGCTCGGGGCCCATCGAAATCGCAACCACTTCGCCGCCGTGTTTTTCCTTCAGGCGCAGCGCTTCTTCGAGTGCGTAGCTATCGGGCTCGTTTGTTTCGAATCCGATGTCGGATTCGCGAATCCAGGCGCCGCCTTCGACGATGGCGAGGGGGGCATCTTTGGCGGGAACTTGTTTGACGCAGACGCCGATTTTCAAGAATTCCTCCGAATTGAACCGCTACGACCGTGGCAAATGGCACGATCACGCCAAGTTCATTTGCCGGGCACGGCATGCCGTGCCCCAACAGTTAGTCACGCGCTCGAACCGCGCTACTTTTCACTCCATCGCTTGAAGATCAGCGATGCGTTGGTGCCGCCGAAGCCGAACGAATTCGAAAGAGCGTATTCGACGGCCGCTTTGCGCGCTTGGTTGGGAACGTAGTCCAGATCGCACTCCGGATCGGGATTCTCGTAGTTCACTGTGGGCGGCAGAATCTGATCGACCAGCGCAAGTACGCTGATGCCGGCTTCGAGGCCGCCAGCGCCGCCGAGCAAATGTCCGGTCATAGATTTCGTCGAGCTGATAGGAACTTTTTTTGCGCGTTCGCCGAAGACGCGCTTCAACGCGGTAGTTTCGATCGCGTCGCCGATTGGGGTCGAAGTGCCGTGCGCGTTCACGTAGCTCACATCGTCCGCCGAAATCTTCGCATCCTTCAGCGCGGCCATCGTGACGCGATAGCCGCCATCGCCGCCTTCAGCCGGTTGCGTGATGTGATAGGCGTCGCCGGACATTCCGTAGCCGACAATTTCCGCGAAGATGGGCGCGCCACGCTTTTGCGCAAATTCGAGCGATTCAAGAATCAGTACGCCCGCGCCTTCGCCCACGATGAAGCCATCGCGTTGCGCATCGAATGGACGGCTGGCGCGCTCTGGTTCGTCGTTGCGCGTGGAAAGCGCGCGCATGGCGGCAAAACCTCCCACGCCCATCGGCGTAATTGCGGCTTCCGCACCACCTGCAATCATCACTTCGGCGGCGCTGCGCTGAATAATTTTGTAGGCGTCGCCGATGGAATGAGCGGAGGCCGAGCATGCGGTGGCTGTCGCGCTATTCGGACCTTTCGCGCCGTAGCGAATCGAGACATGCCCGGACGCAAGATTGACAATCGAAGCAGGAATAAAAAAGGGAGAAATCTTACCGGGTCCGCCCTGGAGGTATTTCGAATGCTCGCGTTCAATCACGTCGAAACCGCCGATACCAGAGGCGATATAGACGCCGGCGGCATCCGCCGATTCCGGCTTCAATTCGAGACGAGCCATCTGCATCGCAAATTCCGAAGCGGCCAGAGCCAGCTGAATGAACCGGCCCATTTTTTTCAGTTCTTTTTTTTCTACCCAGACGAGAGGATCGAAATTGCGGACTTCACCGGCGATGCGGCAGTCAAACGCGGTTGCATCAAAATGGGTAATTGGGCCGATACCACTTTTGCCGGCCAGCAGGTTGCGCCAGACCTCATCGGTCCCAATACCGCACCCGCAGACCAGCCCTACGCCCGTCACGACAACTCGGCGGTTCAAACCTGCATTCTCCTGTTCGGAATGGGACGGCCGTGCGAACTACTTACTAGCCTTGGCGTGCTTCTCGATGTAATCAACGGCGTCTTTCACCGTGGCGATTTTCTCGGCGTCTTCGTCCGGAATCTCGATGCCGAATGATTCTTCGAAAGCCATGACCAGCTCGACCGTGTCGAGCGAATCGGCGCCCAGGTCGTCCACAAACGAGGCCGTCGGAGTGACTTCGCCTTCGTCCACACCGAGCTGCTCGACAATAATCTGCTTCACGCGTTCTTCGACGCTGGCCATTCTGATTTTTCCTCCGGTATCGGTAGTCTCTCGCCCTCGGGCCGCCACGACGGCCGGGCAGCGCCTAAAATTGTACCGCCCATTCTAAGCGCGGCCCAATGCTGGGGTCAACCTTTGTGCCGCGCACGGCCGTTAGATTCCGCTCGGACTGAAAGACTTCTCGAGAAACGTTACAGATCAATCTTAATCTCATACTTCTCTTCGAGGCCCATCACGAGTTCAACAAAATCCATGGAATCTGCTTCGCATTCCCCCAATTCTCGCAGCGCACGCTGGTCCAAATCGGTTTGCTCGGCCAGGATACGGCGAAGCCGCTTCCACTCGGGAGTCTCGTTTAGTGGTCGCCGGGATTTCAATCTTAAATCCTTAGCCCATGTGCAGGCCGCCGTTTACCTCGAGCACCTGTCCCGTGATGTAGCTCGCCTCGTCGCTCGCGAGAAATACAATCGCGGCGGCAATATCCTTATCCGAACCGAAGCGGCCGAGCGGAATCATCGCTTTCATTTTCTCTTTGATTTCCTGCGACAGCACGTCCGTCATCGGCGTCGCCACGAACCCTGGCGCCACAGCATTCACGGTGATGTTGCGCGAAGCCACTTCAACGGCAATCGCTCGCGTGAGTCCGATGAGGCCGGCCTTCGACGCGACGTAGTTCGCCTGTCCCGCATTTCCGGTCCGCGCGACAACCGACGACAGATTGATGATGCGCCCCGAGCGCTGCTTCAGCATCGCCCCCAGTGCCTGTTGAATACACAGGTGCGCACCGGTGAGATTCGTCCGTAGCACCGCTTCCCAGTCCTCGAGCTTCATACGCAGCGCCAGCGTGTCGCGCGTGATGGCTGCGTTGTTGACGAGAATATCGAGCCGGCCGAATTTTGCCAGCACTTGGTGAAAACCGGTCTTCACTTGTGCCGCGTCGGCGACGTCCATCGGCACGGCCAGAGCCGCGCCACTCGCACCTTCGATCTCCGAAACGAGCGACGCCAGCTTGTCAGTATTTCGGGCTGCTACGCCAACCTTCGCGCCTGCTTCGGCCAGTGCCAACGCGGTGGCTCGTCCGATTCCTTGCGACGCACCGGTGACGAGGGCTACTTTGTCTTTAAGTGAAAGCATCAGGTCTGCTTACCCTTCCGCCGCTTGCGCGCGGGCTTGGGCGATTTTCTCGATCGCGGCTTCGAGGCTGGCTGAATCCTCGACGTTGAAAGCGCGAATCGAGCGATCGATCTGCCGCAAGAGCCCACTGAGGACTTTCCCGGGACCGACCTCGACGAAAACCGTGACGCCCGCTTCGATCATTTCGTGGATCGAATCGAGCCAGCGGACGGGCTGCGTCACCTGACGAATCAACGCGTCGCGCGCTTCATCACCCGTTGTGACCGCCTCGGCGTCCACATTGGTGACCACCGGGAATTTTAAGGCGTGGAAATTCGCGGCGCGCAAGTCCGCTTCGAGGCGTTGCTGCGCCGGAGCCATCATCGCGCAATGAAACGGAGCAGAAACCGGAAGCATCACTGCGCGTTTTGCTCCGCTCTGCGACGCAATTTCAACGGCGCGCTTTACGGCTGCCGCGGCACCCGAAATTACAGTCTGCTCGGGCGAATTTAAATTCGCGGGTGAAACGACCTCGTGATCAGCCGCCTTTTTGCAGACTTCAGCCACTTCCGACGGCGGCAAGCCAAGGATGGCAGCCATCGCGCCTTCACCGGTCGGCACGGCTTCCTGCATGTAACGCCCGCGCCCGCGCACGATTTTCACTGCCTCCACAAAATCAAGCCCGCCCGCAGCGACCACCGCAGAATATTCGCCCAGGCTATGTCCCGCTGCGAAATCGGGTGTGATGCCGCGCTTCTCGAGCGCGCGATATGCGGCAATCGAGACGGTCAGAATAGCGGGCTGCGTGTTTTCCGTCTGCTTCAGCGCTTCTTCGGTGCCATCGCAGCACAGCTTGAAGAGCGAAAAACCGAGCGCGGCATCCGCTTCGTCGAAGACGGCGCGCGATTCGGGATATTTTTCGGCGAGGTCGCGTCCCATGCCGGGATATTGCGACGCCTGTCCGGGAAATAAAAATGCAAGTTTACCCATGTCGTGCGGTGTCCGCAGCGCTCAGCCGCGCGCGACGTTGGCGGCGGTAGCTACGGCGGAAAGCTCCTGATCGATCTTTTCATTCACGCGATTGCGGTACAGCTCTGCAGCGACGCGCATTGCATTTTTGATGGCGACAGGATTTGAACGCCCGTGGCCAATCACGGTAATCCCTCGAACGCCGAGCAGCGGCGCACCGCCCACTTCCGAGTAGTTCGTGCGGCTGCGAAAATCGTCGAACGCTTCTTTCGAAAGCGCATAGCCTATCTGGGATTTCAGGCTGCTCTTGATCGCCTTCTTCAGCGTGCCGCCGATGTACTCGACCAAACCCTCGCTGATTTTCAGCGCGATATTGCCGATGAAGCCGTCGCAGACGATCACATCCACATCGCCGCGAAATACGTCGCGCCCCTCGACGTTGCCCGTGAAGTTCAGCGGCGAGTGCTTCAGAATATTGAATGTCTCCCGCGTCACTTCATTGCCTTTCATCTCTTCTTCGCCAATAGATAGCAGCGCGACACGAGGATGCTTGGTGCCAAAGATCGTGCGATGGTAAATCTCGCCCATCACAGCGAACTGCGCAATCTGCTCCGCTTTCGAATCCACGTTTGCGCCCACGTCCAGGATCACGCAGAACTTTTCCTTCATATTCGGAAACGCGCCGGCCAGCGCCGGCCGGTCCACTGAAGGCAGCGTTCCCAGCACGAATCGAGCGACGGTCATCACCGCACCTGTGTTTCCGGTGCTGACCAAGGCATCCGCTTTGCCGTCGCGCACCAGCCTTGCGGCCACATGCAAGGAGCTATCTTTCTTCCGGCGGAATGCGTGCGCAGGAGAATCGCTCATCGTCACCACTTCCGTGGCGTTGACAATCTCGATTGGCAGCCCGCGATGCCGGTGGCGGCTCAGCTCCTGTTTTAAGGTCGCCTCAATGCCTACCAGAAAGATCCGCGCCCCTAACTCACGCGCCGCCAGCACAGCGCCTTCCACTTCCGCGCGAGGCGCGTGGTCTCCTCCCATTGCATCCAGAGCGATGGTAGTCATCAATGTGCCAGCTTGGAAATACAGGCGAGGGAAACTTAGGCTGTCTTGCCCTTAGTGTCAATCACTTCACGGCCCTTGTAATAACCGCAGGCGCGGCATAGCTGATGGGGCAGCTTCTTCTCGTGGCAGTTCGGACACTCCGTGAGCGGCAATTTGTGCAGATGATCGTGCGCGCGCCGGTTGCTCGTGCGCCGCTTAGAGTGACGTCGTTTCGGATTCGGCATTACAGCTCCTCTTGGCAGGCCGCGACGAAAGCGGCCAAAATGGAAAGGGATAGTGTAGCGTTTTATTGCTTTTTGAACCAGTCCTGCTTCAGGCGGGCGAGGGGCGCGAGCCTGGGATCAGACCCGTGCTTTTCGCAGCGGCATTCTTCGTTGTTGAGGTTCGCGCCACAGTGCGGGCAAAGGCCCCGGCAATCGCTGCGGCAGATGATCTTCATGGGAATCGCGAGATTCACTTGCTCGGCCAGCACGTCGGCGAGGAAAAGCCCGTCGCCCTCGAAGAACGCGATTTCGGTGTCATCGAGGTTCAGGTGGAATTCATCGTCGGCTGCAATGGAAGTCATAGGCCGGTAGTACAGATCGAAGTCGCGGCTGATTTCTTCCACCACCGTGTCCAGGCACCGGGCGCATACTAACTCCACGCGGGTGTGCAAGTTACCGTAGGCGCGAATCTGCCCTTCCACCAGCTCGGCCGTCGCGCGCACCTCCAGCGGTTCCACCTGGCGGAACTCCCCGGAGTGAAAATCAAGCGTACCCGGCGAATAGCTCTTGCGGATTCGGGTCTTACGGAGGGCGAGTTCGTTAACGTCCAAAAACATCGTTTTTCCCCGCAAAAATGCAGCGAAATTCCATTATAAGTCTGGCGAGCACGATGTCAAGGAAGCCACCTATGGAAGATTCAGTGCATGACGCTTAACGGGCAATGACACACTTGCTCTGGGTTTAGGGAGCGGGCGCAGTGGAACCGATTGGAGTACCAAGGAGTTCGTGGCATTGGCGGAGTAGGAAGTGGTCGGTCATGCCGGCAACGTAGTCGCAGACCACAACATGTGGCGGTCCTTTCCGTGCCAGATGAGCATAGTGTTCCGGCATGCGCTCGGGATGTTCCAAGAAGAACCGGAATAGCTCATCAAGTGCCGCGATGGAGCGGGTGCGGTCGTCTGCGATGGCCGGATGAGAATAGAGGCGCGAGAAAAGAAAGCGCTTCAGGCGTGCATTCTGGTCGGCCATTTGCGGCGAGAACGATGCGAGGCGTTTCGGCTGTCGGCGAATGTCGTCCACGGATTTCGCGCCGCTCGCTTTCAGTTGTGCGCGTGTGTACTCGATAAGATCCGTTGCAAGCCGGTCGAGCACGCGTTTTAGAGCCTCATTGAATTTGAGCTTCTGCAGTCCGTCCGGGTGCGTGCGGTCCACCTCGCGATAGGCCGCTTCGAAGACCGGCACTTCCTCACGCAGTTGCTTGAGGTCGAGCAGGTGCGCTTCGAAACCGTCGTCGAGATCGGCTGTGTTGTAGGCGATCTCGTCCACGAGATCGATGAGCTGCGCCTCGAGGGGAGGCCGCTCTTCGAGTAAGTACTCGGCCAGCTCTGGAAATTCGGCTGCCGAATAATCTCGCGAATGCTTGACGATGCCTTCGCGCACTTCGAAAGTAAGATTCAGGCCCGGATGATCGAGGTAGCGCTGTTCGAACTTCTCGACGATTCGCAGTGCGTGCAGATTGTGGTTGAACCGGCCACCCTGTTCGCGCATTCGCTTGTCGAGCTGCTTTTCACCCGCATGACCGAAGGGCGGATGCCCGATATCGTGAACGAGCGCCAACGCCTCCGTCAGGTCCGTATTGAGGCCCAGCGCACCAGCTACGGTGCGAGCAATCTGCGTGACTTCCAAAGTGTGCGTGAGGCGATTGCGAAAATGGTCGGAGAAGCGCGTGGTAAAAACCTGCGTCTTTGCCTCCAGCCGGCGGAAAGCGCGGGAATGGACAATGCGGTCGCGGTCGCGCGCGTAGTCATTGCGATAGGAATGCGCGGTTTCTGGGTAGCGCCGGCCGCGCGATTGGCGCACGTCCATCGCGTAAGAAGCGAGTTGCATTACTGTCAGTT
Source organism: uncultured Acidobacteriota bacterium (assembly GCA_963772535.1). Classification (GTDB taxonomy): domain Bacteria; phylum Acidobacteriota; class Terriglobia; order Acidiferrales; family UBA7541; genus Palsa-295. Next base: position 590,799 of record CAVYXN010000015.1, on the reverse strand, counting down.
TAGCGTGTCGGCTTGCCTTCGGAAAGAATGCATACGACGGGAATTGACAGGAAGTTGCTTATGACTTGCCCGGCAGCAGCGCCAGTTCCTGGTCCGCCTCATTTGCGATCGGAGTATCGGGATACTCAGACTTGATCTGCGCGTAAAGCTTTGCAGCTTCGGCCGGATTCTTCTGGCTGTAGTGGCCGGCGAGCGCCAGCATCACCACCGGCTTCGGCACCAGCACGCCGGGCTTGGCGATCAACTGCTGGTAAAGACTGACGGCTTCGTCGCCCTGACCATTACGATCCGCCAATTGCGCGAGCTCGAATTTTGCCATTGCTGCGAAATCAGAATCTGTGTCCGCGAGCCCTTTGAGCAATTTCTTCGCATCGTCATTCTTGCCCAGTTTTTCGAGGCTGAGCGCGGCGTAGTAAGCCGAGAGCTGGCCCGGCCGCGTATGCGCGTACTTCGTCGCTACGTCCTGGAACTTCTTGGCTGCGTCGGTGTATTTGTTTTTCTCGTCAACGTAACTCACTTCGTTTGGCTCGGACGGCTCGCCCGGTGCGCGCACGCGCGCCTGGAACACCTTCATCGCGTCATTGTATGCCGCTGCTGCTTTTATCGTTTGCCGCTCGGTATAAGACCGCCAGCCAAAAACGCCCAGCGCAATCACCGCCGCCGCTATCACGATGTACAGCGTAAGAGCCTGATGAGAGAGCACCGCTTCGGCTCCCTGCGCCAGCGTGTCCCTCAGTTCGTCCTTCTTCAGTTCTTTCCGCGAAATATGCGCCAAAGCCGCTCCTGTAAGTAAATTCTGGAAAAAGAATGGTACCACAAAGGCGCTTGCGAGCTACTGACAGCTGCGTTTTCAGCGGACGACTTTGGTCTAGCGGAAGCTGCGCAGCGCAGTATCTTCGTCCGACTGCACGTCAAAAACCGTGAAAAGCCGGGTGATCTGCAGCAGGTCGTGCACGCGCTTCGTCAGGTGCAGAAGTTTCAGCTCGCCGCTCGCATTCCGAACCGTGGTATAGCCGCTGACAAGCTCGCCAATTCCCGAGCTGTCAATGTAGTCCACGTCGTAGAGGTTGAGAACGATCTTGCGGTGGCCTTTGTCGATCAATTCTTTGATCGTGCGGCGGAGCGTGGAGCTGCCCTCGCCCAAAGTGATCTTTCCGCTGAAGTCTATAATTGCGATGTCATTAATCTCACGGCATGTGCCTTGTAGGGCCACGGTAGAACCTCGTTGCTTTAATTCTACTCCGGTTGTCAGCTTCCGTTGCCAGAAACCGGTTCGGGAAGTTTCTTCACCATCACCAGCTCAGCACCGCCTCCGGGGGCGGTGTGCACGTTGAATTCGTCCATGAACGCGCGCATCAGAAATAGGCCGCGCCCCGAGGTGCGCAGCAGGTTCTCTTCCGCCAGCGGATCGGGCACTTCAGTAAGCTCGAAACCTTTGCCCTGATCGAGAACGCGGACAATCATCTTGTCCGGTTCAAGTTCCACAGTCATGAAAATCTTTTTATCGCGACTCTGCTGATTTCCGTAGTTATACGCGTTGATCACACCCTCGCGAACAGCCATTCCCATTTTGTGAATGTCTTCTTCGCTGAAACCTGCGGCTTCCGCGATGCGCATCACAATCACTTCGGCGAGATCCACGCTCTCGAGCAGCGTCTCCAGCGTGATCTCGATTCGTTGGGTTTTGGCCGCCATCCGAGGTCGAGGGACACCTTAAAAGAGCAGTATGCGTAACATACCGCGCGCGCACAAGTCAATCCATCGCCCTGGGATTAACTACGTACGGCCACGCTTGGCAAGGCCGTGCTTCTACTAAGACGGCCGATGAACTTCATGAGTTACAGTCGTTCGAAAGCCTGCGATAAGATCTTTCATGCCCAGTAGGTGCGATCCAGAGTGCGATATTGAATCGCTTCGCTCAAATGTTTGGGCTGAATACATTCAACCCCCTCGAGATCCGCAATGGTGCGCGATACTTTCAGGATACGGTCGTGCGCCCGCGCTGACAAGCCGAGCCGCTGGATGGCCGTTTCGAGCAGCTTTTCGCCGTCTGCGGAAATCGCGCAATGTTTCCTGAGCAAGCGCGAAGGCATCTGCGAGTTAGCATACAAACCTTTTTCGACACGGTAGCGATCCAGTTGTACTTCCCGTGCGCGCAATACTCGTTCTCGCACCGCGCCTGAACATTCCACCTCCGCATTCCCGCGAAGCTCTTTGTACTTCACCGCCGGAACTTCGATGTGGATATCGATGCGATCGAGCAGCGGCCCGGAGATTTTAGAGACGTAGCGCTGAATTTGCACCGGCGAGCAGTGGCACTCGCGCGTGGGATCGCCAAAAAATCCGCACGGACATGGATTCATCGCTGCCGCAAGCATGAACCGAGACGGGAAACTGACTGAAAGCGCCGCACGCGCAATCGTTACGCAACCGTCTTCGAGCGGCTGCCCTTGTCACGACCTTGCAGTTGAGCATCCGAGGCACCTAGATTTAGCGTCAAGGATTTTATCTTGTACTGATAGATAGAAATCTCAGGACAGAGCCTGCGCAACAGTGCGCGCCTATCGTCTCGACCAAGAAATTCCCAATCAGCAAGCGGTTCAATGACCCGCACCAAAGAGTCCAGATTGAGAATCGGCAGCGGCTGGGAGTTCGCCGACGACCTGCCAAGCAGCTCGTCGTAAGCGCACATTTCACGTTCGACGCCTCCCAGAGCCTCGTCGCGTTGACCTCGGTCTATTACTCCCTCGAAAAATGCGTCCAGAATTCGGCCCTTCTTGTTCCGAAGCAACTCCAGCTTTTGGAGCACCGCGTCCTGATCGACCTCGGTCGTCCGGAGTGACGATGACGCCGCTAGCCGTTCATGGTACTCCTGCAACATTCGCACCAGAAACGCGGAATTGTGTAACCTCTCGCCGATCAACGAATTGATCCTTGGTTCAAGCTTGTCACGGAGCATGTATTTGTTAGTGCACGGTTCCAAATTGCGCTGCGCCCGTTTTCTACGCTCCCGGGTATGCCGAGTCTTGCAAAGGTAGAATTCACGCTTAGAGGTGTGCGTGTACAGGGGTTCCCCACACTCGCCGCACGTGAGGAAGCCATTGTAGGTGTATCGCTCTGGGACCCCAGTCCGCCCGCGCCAGTGCTTGTGACATTTGAGCGCGATCAGCTGTTGCACATGGGCAAAATCTTCGTCGCTTACGATGCCATCGAGGACATGAACGCTGATTACGTCGTCGGGAGCCCGTTGAATCTTTTTCCTGTAACCCTGCCGACCATCTGGCTTTGCCACGTACCCGCTCGCGGAAGTGTCGCGTCGCTCATCGTAGATGCGCCAACCTCGATATACGGGATTTTCTAGAATGTAGCGTAGGCTCGACCGGGGAATATTTAGCTTCCGTGCTATCTCCTCGTAGCTACCGCCGCCTGAGAGAAAAAGTGCGAATGCACGTTTTACCTTTTCCGCTTCTGCTGTGTAATGCCAGCCCTCCTCCTTTGAGTACCCGACGCCGAAAGGTAGAGTTGATTGCCCACCGGGATGTTTTCCTCCTCGTCGGAGCGCCTCCTTGGCATCATGCATGCGATCTAAGATTTCGCGCCGTTCAAGCCCGGCGAAGGCGGCACGAATTGTGCCGATGAATCTACCTGTTTTGGAGGAGAGGTCTATGGGCCCATCAGGCAAGAAAAGAACGGTATTCGTTTCGATGAACGCTTCCAAAAGCGCCAAGTCCGTGAATTTCTCTGGGCGAATGAGACGACTGAATTCCTTAGTTACAACGCCTTCAATACCAGGTGACGCGATCGACCGTACCAGCTCCTGCATTTCCGGACAGCCGAGCACTGAGGCACCCGAGACGTCAACGATCTCGATGGTCCTGACAATTTTCAAATCGAATATGTTTGCGGTTCGACGATTAACCTCCTTTTGAGCGGGAATACCCGCGCGGTCCTGGCCGGCTTGACCTTGTGTCGAGACACGGATTAATTCAATTACGCGCTTGCTCATCTTGATTTAGCCCACACAGCTCCCGTGCAAATTTCAACGCCTCGGTATCGTCCCCGCGTTCCAACGCCGTCCGCATCCGCTGGAGGGTCTGTCGGCGGGCATCGGCAATTTCAATCGCCGCATCGACAAGACCCTTCAACGCCGGAGCGTCCGCCATTTGGTGCCGCTGAGCCATTTACCTTCGAACCTCCTAGAACACTGCGCCTCTTAGCAGCGATGTTGGACACTTGCTCAAGCTGCTGCCGGCTATTTCCAAGACCGTTATGGTTTCAAGCATTCAAAAATCGACAGCACCCGCATCCGGGAGTTCGTCCCCGTCAAGACGCCGATCATCCCAACCCACTTCCACACCTTGGTCGAAAATGACGGAGCCATGACGTGAAGTAGCGCAAGATGTCCGTGCGGCCGGAGGACGCGGTGGAACTCCTGCATCGCCTTCCTTAACGGGAAATGACCAGTACCGTATTTCTCTGCATCTTCGTCCGAGTACGGCGGGTCGCTCAAAATCAGGTCGAACGAATTGCCCGAGAATGGCAGCGCACAAGCATCCGCAATGATCTGCGGGCACCGTACGGCGTCTCTGACCTTGTCGACGGTGACGCCAGGCACCCCCTCGATGGTGCCACTGGGACAGTGGAGAATGTCTTTTGCTCCCGGGAACAGCGCCAGCGCTCTTTTGAGAAACGTCGCCGGATATTGGCCGTACAACTTGTTTTTTTGGAACCTGCGACTGCAATACCAAACCCCGTAAACCCATCCCTTGTCCTTTACCGTGATCGGATACTGCGGAAATTCTGCGTTCAGATGCCCTACGTCCGGTGCTCCATTCATTCACTCGCTTTCTTCGCGTGTTAATTCCAGGCGGGTGAAACCGCGAAATGCATTTCACCGCTGCTGCGTCTGCGGTTGCAGCGTCTGATCACCGATTGGCGTCAGAACTCTTTTCCCCGACACGACATTTTCGTCCGCGTGCCGTCGGACATTGAATTTGTTGATGATTTCCCCGGTGCGAAAAAGGGTGTCTCAAATCGATGCTGGTAACTCCTTTCGACTCACAACGCCGTCCACTGCATTCTCACCCGCTGAAAAGGAAATGGTTTCACGACCTGGCCTTCCGCTCCCCGACGATCCCCCTAACCATCCACTGTGAAGTTCCGAATCGAACCGCGAGTTGGCGAATCGACCGTTGTTTTTTTCGTTCCGCTCGGATTTGTTCCAGCTCCGCATCCGAAAACTTGCGCAACGGCGGCCTTCCGATATGCTTACCCTTTCTCCGCGCCTCATCCATGCCCATTGCTATGCGGCCACGGATCAGCTCATGCTCAAACTCCGCCACCGCGCCAACAATATGAAATAACAAGCGACCGGCAGGACTAGTGCTGTCGAGGTCCTGCTTTAAACACAGAAAATCGACGCCTAGTCTTTGCAGCTCCTCCAGCCCTTCAATTAAGTTTTTCAACGAACGCCCAAACCGATCGAGCGCCCAAACGCATAAAACAGAAATTTTGCCGCGCCTGCAATCGGCCCACATCTCGTCGAATGCGGGGCGATTCGCCTTTGCACCGGAGAAGCCGTGGTCCCGATATACTTTGAAGACCTTCCAACCGCGTTTTTCGACTAGTGCTCTTAGCTCACTCTCCTGTCCATCCGGGTTTTGTTTGTCCGCTGTACTTGTCCGAACGTAAATCGCGCACATTTTCTGGTTCGACATCGCTCTCCTCCTTTTTCGGTGCTCGTGCTGAAAAGGAGAGTTTGAAGTCGGCCGCGCCCGACTACAACTTTACGTTCTGCCTCCTCCGCTTGAATCGGCTCCGTTCTGCTTCACTTCTTAGGAATAAACGTCGTCGGGCCCGTGATACTCATTGTGGAGACCGTTAGGGTTAAACTTAAAAGCATCCACTTCTGGATCGTCAAATTCGTGAGGCGTGGAGATGTAGATGAAGACGGTTTGCTTGTCTCTTCGCCATGCACACGAAAAACCGAGTTCACCGAACCCACGAAGCTCGCGCAAGCTGCTGTCAAGCAGCAAACGGTGCTGCTTTTCGTTAAAGCAGGGCAACTCCGGTCCCATCCCGGCTGCAACATATGGTGCTGTTTCCGGCAAAAGAACCGGAGTCTTGGCACGGTCCTTGAGTACCCGAGCCGCGTTCTCCAGGACGTTAAGACGTTTTAGAAACAAGGCGGGATCAAAGGGATCGATTGTCGTGACGGGTATCCATGCCTGATTGAATAGGTACGCGATGATATCCGCTCCGAACACTCCGTATAACAAACGGAACACGCAATTGTGAAAGCTCCCCACATGACCACTCTCTCGTGCCAACTGATAGTTGCCAGAGGCGCGACCCCAAAGTAGCTGGATCAGAGCGCGCTCTTGGGTTTTTGCGCCTACTGGGGTGCCCTTTGTAGGGGTGAAATAATGAGAGCGGACCGGCCAAAGCTCATCTTGTGCCGCTTGGTTGCGCCTGTTGGCGTCCTTGCGTGCTCCGGTCAACAGAATGTCGATTGAATTTTCGTAAACTTTCATGCAGCCTCCATTTTTGAATTTTGTTGCCCGACTTCTATGCGTTGCCCAAATCCCTACTGTTTCTGTTCAGCGGTTTCGATCAAGCCAGCTCCTCCATTTCCCCTCTTTTGCGTCGTCGTCCTCCTCGTCGTCTTGCCTCGGCAGCTCGAATAACGGTTCCCATTGAACCGGCGGTTCGGCGCCGTCGTCTTAGGAAAAATGCGGTCGCTACGACGTGAACGGGCGAGCCGTTCACCGAAAACGAACTGCGTTTCACACGCCCGTAGTTGCGACGGGGCCTCTTCAGTTACCGGGTTAGGCGATTAACGGTACGTATTGATCCTTCGCGCGGTTATCGTCGCTTCGCTGGTACTTAACACCCTTGCCCGTGATTGGGCTTACTACGCCAGTGCTGTCTCCGACTCGAAGGGCCGCGTCGGCGGTCCTGTTTAGCGAGGGAAACCTTCGTCCCTCCTGAAAAACGCCACGCATCAACAAAGCCGTGGACGCCAGATCTTCGAATGTGGCCACAATCGCATCCCTTTGCTGATCTTCTTCAGTTCGCTGAAATGATCGCAAGAGCGTCATCGTCTTCCACGCCTCGATGAAGGCCGGAATATGCGGAGCGGAACGCTCATCTTGACTGGCTTGCCCAATCATGATGTCACCCCATTCTGGAAGTAGAATCGGGACCTCAGCGCGGTCTCGCAGCAAACGCTGAATTTCAAACCAGCAAGCCATCTCTGTTTTATTCAGCGTTGCGACAGCCGAAGAGCTGGAAGACTGCGGCGCGGGTAGCTTTATAGAAAGCCAGCGCGTCCCGTCACCGCGCTCGCCAAACTGTCCTCGGGGATATTCGGGGGCCACGCAAACAAACGGTGCGGCGATGACGTGAGGTGTCTCGACAATCCGATCCTGGCAACTGCGCATGACCACTCGCGTCATGAGATTTCCTTTGAGCTCTAGTCGAATCCCTTCTGCCGAGTAATCGGACCAAGTTGAGACAAAGGCGAGGGAGGATTTAGGACTCTTCGCAAAACGAGCCCAGCCGCGCTCCGAATGGACATCGAGGATTTGCTCGTCTCCCAGCAGTTTCGACACCGCACGCACCTGGTACTTTGCGGCTCCCTCGGATGCTTCGCGGATCGCCATCCGAAGCGGATTCGGACGGAATCTGGATGCCAGCGCAACAAACAGGCCGACCCCGAACCGTTCTTCTCCGCGAAGCCCCGTACGCCCCAGTGCACCGCGCAGCTGGGTGAAGAAATCAGGTGACCGAAGCATCGCAAGCGATGCCTTCGTTATTGGATTCATTGCCTCCTCTTCCAAGCCGTGTTCGCGAAACCCGCTTCTGGCATCTGCTTCACTTCAATCTCCAGGGGTCGCAGTGCGCATGCCGTATCCCACGGTCGATTCGTGCACTTTGTTGGTCGTTCGCAACAAGCGAATGATTTGCCGATTTCGGAGCGTTCGCCCACCATGAAAGCGCGGCGTGCCGCTCAGCTCGCTCGTTGTCATTCCATCGGGATTTGCCGCGAGAATCGACAGGAGTTCGTCTACTGCAAGAATTGTTGCTGATCTATTGAGCCGCATGATTCTCCTCCCTTGCGGTCTTTCCCGCCGTCAATTTGCTGGCCGGATTTGACCAGAACCGCTGATTTCAATCTCATTGCGATGCTTGGAATTCATCGAGTTGAATTTCGCGCTGCTGAAGCTTCCGCCAGATTTGTGATCAGCTCCTCCAAGTCAGATTGACGGAAACGCAAGCATCGTGCGCTGAGGCGAACGCACGGGAGTCGTCCTTCGCTGACGAGGTGGTAGATTGTTCCAGGCGCAAGTTTGAGAAATTCTGCCACCTCGCGCACATCCATTAGGTTTCCTCCTGGCATACTTCTATGCTCCTTGCTCCCCAAGAGGATGACCTTTCGGGGGCGAGTTGACATCGCTGGCGAACTTCCCCGGTTTCCGCGGTGAGCCCTGTTCCAGCCATGCATCAACAAGGGGCTTAATCCGTCGATTCGGAATCTCAATGCCCCTTCCGGATGTCTCGACCCAGATCGGAAATAACAGAGAGCCGAGCGGGTAGAACCAGGCTGCGTTGTCGCTCATGTCAGCCTCAAGTGCCTCGATGCCCCCGTATTCGCGAACCTGGACCTCCGGATGACAGACGACACATTCCAGACCGCCTTTGTCGCAGATTTTGTAGAACAAATACCGTCGCGCAATCTTCGGGGTTTCGTTCACCGTCAATCCGTCATCAAAGGCACCTTTTACGACGGGTGCACCTTGCTCAATCCATGCTTCGACGAGCCTAATAATCCTTCTACCAAGTTCCGGGTCTTCCGAATCAACTAGTTCAGGTGGTAATTCCGCTTCGCCGAGCAATGCAAACCACTTCGTTCCGTTGTAGACCGTCGACTCGAGTGCGCTTGCGCCCCGTGCCGCTTCCGCGGCCGGTTCATCGTAGAACGTAACTCCCTCCTCGCCATTTTCCTTGCACTGCATGTAGAACACATATCGCGTCATCTGCATTTCCTCCCTGAGCTTGCCCCTCGCGCCGACTTGAGTTCGATTTAGTCGGCGTCATCGTGAACCGCGAAATTCTGCCGCCCTCCTTTCTATGATTTCCCGTGTTTCTTCAAAGGCTTCTCACCCTTACGCGCTAATACTTCCTGAGGATGGTCCTCGACGGAGTCCGCGTAGATGAACGCATTCGCCACCACACAAACGTCCTTTCCATCCACCTTCACTGAAGAGCTACGAACCCCGCGTGAGCTCGCGACAATCAGGGTTTTTCCTGACGCCGACTTGGTCGGTTTTTCCATTGGCAGCGAGATCACCAACTGTCCATCAATAACTTTTGTGTTCATCTGTTCGCTCCTATTTTTCTGTTTCAAATTTTTGACGATCAGTGCTCGACACTTCGTCGAATAAGCCCTCATCTCCACTTGCGCTGAAATCTATCCAAAGCTTTCCGAATGTTTTTGTTAATCGGCAGCGGTACCAAGAATCGATTGGCGTTCGGAATAACCGATCGGAGAAATTTCAGCATCTCGACTAAATTCTTCCGACGTTCGCGCGCCATTCGAATCATTTCGCCAGGGTGGCGAAGATGCCGATGCGCATAGCGTCGAAGGTCCGGCCAGTTGACCTCGAAGAAGCCCACGTCCTTCGCCAAAAACCCGGGCAGACGCAGAAAATCGCGCGGCGTTTTGATTCTGTGTTTCTTCAGAAAGGCGCGATTGAACTGTGCTTCGACGCGGAATCCGCCGACCTCCTTTTTCGGATAGCACCGCACAAACGTCGCCGATGCCGGCGCACCGAGCCATGCTGATTTCGGATATTGCCAGTTGCGCCGCATCCGACATTTTCTGTATTTCAAATGGCGTCGTACGAACTCCGCGTTCATCGCGCCCCTGGAAAAATCGATCGCCATTTCGACAATCACCAACTGATATGGTGCGAACGCCCGGAGAACGCGGGCAAGCTCCCGACGCCGAAGCCCGGGACGGTCTTCAGGAATTGTGGCGATCCGCATTAACGACAACCCGCGAAACCTCGGTCTATACGAAACAACGACCCGCGTTTTCGTCGAGTCATTTACCAGGTTGAGGGCGCGTCCGTAGGCACCGTAGGGCACATCCATATTCCTCAAGGCGTAATCGCTGACGGTCCGATATGAAAGCCTTCCCACCGCGGCCTTCAAGTCCGCGCTGCTGGTGAAAACGACCCGGTCGGTTCGCACGACCGGGTTTCCGGAAATCCGATGGCTCATAGTCATGCAATCGCTGGCCAAAAACCGCCCAACGCCTCACAAATTTAATTCTTTGCTTGGGATTTCACGATAACGGGGATGGAAACGTTCATGCAGGAAGGCGTTACACGGCGAGGCGGGGTCGGCCCAATGGAATCAATAGCTTTGCTTCGTTGTGCCTTCTAGGAGCTACCCACTCTTGAGAATCTTTTTCAGTCGCTTTCTAGACCGATACTGCGCTTGCTTCAAGCTGGCGACATCCCAGCTAGTCCCACCGTTGACTCCGCGGGATGCCACATCCATGGCGTTCAGAACGTCCGCAACTTGCCTGTAGCGATAGGAGCCAGTGCGTTCCTTAATGATCTCGAGCAGAGCTACGACTCTATCGGCGCGTGGACTCGCCATCCCACCCGGCCAGCGTATCGAGAGGAGCTTTTCCCAATAGCTCGCATATGCTCGGAGGCTCCCGGGGAGCGAAAGCATTGTCTGTATGTCTGACCCAGTACCGAAAAACGCAATCGGAGGGGACTTAGTGGCGCGTTCTATCTCACTGGCTAGGTCTCTCGCTTCACGCGCCAACTGGGAGGCTCTGCGCTTGTCTTCGTTCTTTTTTCTATATCTATCCGACGAACCCGAAATGTCCCGGAGCCAGGATCTCAGGTGCTCTGGGTCGACCTTCCCGACAAGCGTGTCCCACGACTTTTTCACACCCATCTCGCGGAGGGCCTGGTCGAACGTGAGCGTGTTCTTCTTTTCCGCTGGGTTCATGCGGTGCTTTTCACGATGCCGTACGCCTGTGGGCAGAACTGTAGCACGGACAGTTGTGTTCATAGCGAGGCGATAGCGCACCGCAGGGCGCGTCGAGCGGCAGCCATGGCCAACGCGGCGGAGCTTAATGCGTTGAAGGGCACTTATTAAGCCTTGGGCTTTCCGAAGGCCTTTTTTGTTTGTTGCCGATATGAATCTATTTCCCCGGAAGAGCTTCGCCTGCCATCGGACACCCTCCTTGAACCCTTCCATCCTGACCTTCTGGGCAGCGAGATCATAGACTTGCTCGAGGAGCTTTTTGCGTTTTGCTTCGGGAATCCGCCTCGGCAAAATGGGAAACAATGCGCGCTCAAATTCTCCGAAAGGCTTCAAACCGAGCTGAATCTCCATGTCGTATTTCGGCGCGGCCATTTGTCAGCACCCTATAGAGCACAAAGTCTCACGGCCTCACGAGATTCTCTCACGTTCCGCAAAGACTCCGTTTAGGAAGGCGTTCTGGTTCCCATCATCAGACTCGCCGGTTCCCATACCAGGCAGTTGATGTACCGAAGTTAGGTACCAAGGCCGAAAGGGTTCCGAACCGCAGCCACGCTTCCATGGACCCAGTGCGCAGTGCGCCGGGTTTCGAGCGCAACGCGCAAAGGTATATCCTGGGTTCGCCTGCTAGCGCTGGGGGCAATTCAGTGCCTTCACTTCGTGAAGTCACCGCCTTCGGCGAACACCTTTTCCTTCTCACGCCTTGGAAATAGAGAAGTGACCACAGCGCTATTTCAGGTCGAAGATTGTTTGTGGATTTGGGATATATATTTGGGATATATATTTAGGGCCGGGCAGGCTCCACTCCGGGGAACCCCTCGGGATCGAAGAAAGCATTACCATCGCCACCTATTCCAAGAGGCAGATGTCAGTGGCCGCTGGTCGATTTTCCTTGGCATGGGCTACCGTCAGACTGTGCCCCTCGTCGCATTTTGAGATAGGTAGTGATAATCCCTGTGGCTGTTGAAAAAGTCGGTTTTTCGGAAAAAAGTTGAAAATCGGGTGATAGAAAATGTCTAGGAGACTCGGAAAAATCGTTTATAGAGCTTCCTGACGCGAAGCAGTTTTTGCGAATTTGAAGTAAGCGAGTTTTTCAACAGCCACCGGATTTCCCAACATCTATCCGGGACGCCTGGTTTCGGGCGAGAGATATGCAGCCTCGAAGGCACCCGATTGAGGCTTCAAATTAGCAGTTAGCATTCGCGCGAAAGAAAAAGCTAGAGCCTGTTGATCCACTCGCGGATGTATGGCGGGCAATTGCGTAACTTGACGCCGGCACTCTCGCGATCGGCGAAAAAAACGACCACGTCCTGATCTACCAGCTTCACTCCCGCCAAGTCCAAAACGACATGCAGGTCGGATTCGATTCCGATCAAGCTCCCCAGCTGTGCCAAATCGCCGCCCTGAATTCTGCCGCTCAACTTCAGAACTCCGGGCTTCGCGTCCGGCTCTCTGTCGATCTTCCACATCGTTTCGCCTACCCCCAATCTTCTCTCATGAAGCAGTCCCGTCCGAATCGGTGGCGGGCACAGTTTCACGCTTTGGTCCTTGCAAGGGAGCAGCCACTTTTATGTGATTGAGAAATAAAGCTTTATTTAACTTACAAGCCCGACAGGCATCGGGAATTACCGAAATTTCGTGACGAAGCCCGCGAATGGGCTTGAAAAGATGCGCGCTCTAACTCTGAAAGCGTCGCTTATTGATGTTCAAAGTCTTGATTTTGGAGTCCAGCGTTGAAGCTGGCATGCCCAACTTGGCGGCAGCTCCGGAAGCTCCGGAGATTCGGCCCTTGGTCGCGGCGAGCGCCGCCTCGATGCGGTTCCTTTCCTGCGTCTGCAGTTCGTCCGGCAACGACTGGCTGGCTCCGCCGTGGTTGAGCCAGCTGCTGTCCACCGAGAAATCTTCGGCGTCGCAAACGATCACGGAACGCTCGATGACGTTCTGCAACTCTCGAATATTTCCGGGCCAGGGATAGGCTCGAAGCCCGTCCATACTCTTCTTCTCGATGCGCCGAAACTTTTTGCCCGCTTGACTGGAATAGCGGTCGATGAAGTACTCGACGAGGAGCCGGATGTCTTCCGGACGTTCGCGCAACGGAGGCACCTCGATCGGAAATACATTGATGCGGTAAAAGAGGTCGCTGCGAAACGTTCCGGCGACGATCGCTGCGGACAGATCGCGATGCGTGGCCGCAATCACTCGAACGTCGGCGCGAATCGGGCGATTGCCGCCGACGCGATCGAATTCTCGCTCCTGCAGGACGCGCAGAAGAGCTACCTGGACCTCGGCAGTCAGTTCGCCAACTTCATCCAGGAAGATAGTTCCGCCCTCGGCAAGTTCAAAGCGGCCTAATCGCCGCTGCAGCGCCCCCGTGAAGGCGCCTTTCTCATGTCCAAACAGTTCCGAGGCGATCAAATCGCGCGGGATGGATGCGCAATTGACGGCGACGAATGGCCGCGCGGCCCGCGGCGAGCGTTTGTGAATCGCACGCGCAATTAACTCCTTCCCCGTCCCGGTTTCACCAGTTATCAGAACGGTGGATTCACTCTGCGCAACCTTGGCGACACGGCCCAAAACCGAGCGCAAACCCGGGGACGTGCCCACGATCTCCTCGAACATCGATGCCTTGTCGATTTCTTCGCGCAGCGCCAGGGTTTCCTGGCTCGCTCGTTCCTGTAACTGCTTCTGCTCATGAATGTCGGTGCGCACACCGCACCAACGAATAATTTCCTCCTGCGCGTCGCGAATCGGAACAAGATTTTCAAGAAACCAGCGATACTGACCGTCGCGCCCTCTCAGACGGGTTTCCACGCTGAAAGCCTGTTCCGCTTCCCTTCCTTTAAGGAACGCTTGCCACATGTTCTCCGCGTCGTCGGGGTGCACGAACTTCGAAATAAACTCCCGCGGACCCAATTTGCCGTATGGTTCGAAATAATTGATACATGCGCGGTTCGAACTGGCGGCGCTGCCGTCCGGGTAGATCGTGAACATGTGCTGCGGAACAGCATCCATCATTTGCTGCAGCTGGCTGAAGTGCTCGCGGAGAGCCATGAATTCCCTCTCCGTTTTCTCCGTCGCCCGCTTTCGATCATCAATATCGGTACGCGTTCCGCACCAGCGGGCAATCGAGCCGTCCTGATTTCGCAATGGGTAGAGCTGATACAAAAACCAGCGATACTCGCCATCGTGCCGGCGCATTCGCACTTCCGCTCCAATCGGTTGTCCGCGCGCCATTCCGGCCTGGATCGAATTCTTAAGCTGCTCGAAATCCTCGGAATGACAAACCAGCCGGAGGAACTCGATGGGCGGCATCGGCGGAATGTCCCCGAAGTATTCTCCCGACGTCCGGTTGCCATATGACACATCCCCGTCGGGTTCCCAGATGAACATGTGTTGCGGAGCGATGTCGATCACCTGGCGCAACTCGTCCGCGTGCTTTGCGAGTTCCGCTTTCGCGCTTTCCAGGCTCTCGAAAACCTGTGAGTTGGTAATCGCAACGGCGGCCTGATCGGCGAAAAGTTGCAGCCACACGAAGGTTTGCTGGTCCATCTCCTCGCGGCTGAAAAGGGCAAGAACACCCAGCGTGGCCCCCCGGTAGATGAGCGGATGTCCGGCGAAACTCCGAAGTCCTTCGCGTTGGGCCCAATCCGGCTGGGCCATCCATTTATTTCGCCCTATATCTTTGGCGATCAGGATGGACTGGCTGGTCTCAGCGATGGCGGCTATCTTGCGTGTGCCAAGCGGAATCCGTCGAAAATGCCCCTGTAAGAAGGACCAGTCCTCGCTGCCATCGAGCGATGCCCCCGCACTCGCTTCTAAGTGCAGGCACCGGGTCAGATCGCGGCAGTCTTGCCTGAGATAGCACTCGCCGCAGATATCGCCAGGGCCGAAGAGCCAGATCCGAGCTAGCGCGACTCCGGGCTGCCGCGCAAGTCCGCGAACAATCGAATCCAGAACCGTCCGCGTTTCGCGCTCTCCGGCGACAGAAGCTGCCAGAGAAAGTAAGCTTTCGGCGTCCAAGTGTGCCTCCCCACGATTTAGGGATTCTACACCTGCCGTTACAGAGACTCTTCACGAATTTTCGTGAATCCCCGAACTCCTGACGACAACTCCTTGCAATAAGCCTATTTTTTTCAAGCGTTTAGTTTGGCACGAGCCATGCTTTTACCAGAACCAGGCGACGGTAACATTCATCAGTCGCAATCGCATTAGGAGGATGTCATGAAGGAAATCATAGCGAGGTTGAAACTGGCCGGCCTGGTTCTACTGTCGCTGATGCTCTGCAATACCGCGTTGGCGCAGCAGGGGCCGGACAATGTTGACGGCAATTGGATCATTTACTCAACGAACGTCGAGAACGGAGAGGTCGTCGTCAAGCATGTTCAGATCGCGCAGGATGGCAACCGAATTACCGGCCACTTTGACGGGCCGAATCAGTCGGGCCCGATTGAAGGCGTGGTGAACGCACATCGGATCCGGTTTAGCACCGTCACCAAGAACGTGCTCCATTTTGGCGGCGAGATATTTGGAGACACTATGAACGGATCGTACGGAATCCGTGGCAAGCGGGCCTCCTG
This sequence comes from uncultured Acidobacteriota bacterium, assembly GCA_963772535.1. Taxonomy (GTDB): domain Bacteria; phylum Acidobacteriota; class Terriglobia; order Acidiferrales; family UBA7541; genus Palsa-295. The sequence continues at coordinate 575,152 of CAVYXN010000015.1, read as the reverse complement.
GGAAGCGATTCGCACAACGGCGGCTTCTCAAGATTACCCCACGGGAACAATCCTCTCTGGCGTGCCTATGCTAGTTCCCGCGGCACCTGCGCCAGCCCCACAGTATTCGGCGCCGGCGCCCACCTCCACTGCGCTTCAAGCTACTTCGGAACCTGCGGCACAGTCGAGCTCGCAGTCGCCGTCCGCGGGCGATTCCTCGCAGAGCAATTCCAGCCCCGCCCCCGCTCCGCAGACTGCCGATCAGCTCGACTCGCTCGTTGCCCCGATCGCGCTCTATCCCGATGCTCTCGTCGCGCAAGTTCTGGCCGCGGCCGGTTTTCCCGAACAGATCGCGTTCGCCGATTACTGGATGTCACAGAACAAATCCTTGACCGGGACGGCTCTGGCGCAAGCAGTAGACCAGGAACCATGGGACGCCAGCATCAAGGCGCTCACTCAATTCCCTTCCGTGCTTCATAGCTTGGCTTCCAATCTGACCTGGACGTCAAACCTCGGTGAGGCCTTCGAGAATCAGCAAGCCGACGTGATGGCTGCCGTTCAAAGAATGCGCGCCAAGGCACAGGCGGCGGGAAATCTCCAATCCAATTCCCAGATTCAGGTGATTCAGCAAACGCCCAGTACCATCGTGATTCAACCTGCGAACCCGCAAGTCGTTTACGTTCCGCAATACAACCCCGCTGTGATTTACGGCACGCCTTATGTGGTGCCCGCATACACGCCCGCCTTCGCGGTAGCCACCGTCGGCGCCGGAATTTCCTTCGACGCTGGCGTTGCTGTCGGAGCTGTGATCAGTGGAGGAGGAGGCTTCGTCGGCGGTGGATTCGGCTGGGGCTGGGGCGCGTGGGGTTGCAATTGGGGCGGTGGCGGTGGCGGCGGCACCGTCATCTTCAATCACAACACCTACATCATCGTGCACAACTACAACGCCTACCATCCCTGGGGACCCCATGGATATTACGGCCCCGACGGGGGCTACCATCCCGCTCCTGGTTATCGTCCTGGCACCGACACGCACTACGGCCCGAACGGCGCCTATCACCCCAACGGATACTACGGTCCGAATGGCGCCTGGCATCACGACGTTCCCGGCACTAATCCCTCAGATCAGCCCAACGGCGGCAACAATGGCAACCACGGTCTGATCGGCGGCAATGGTGGCATCGAACACGCACCCGACGGCGGCCGTAATGGCGACGGCGGTTTAATTGGCGGCAATGGCGGCGTTCGTGACCGTAATGCCGGAATGAACGGCCCCGGCGTCGCACCCGCTGGCGGCTATCACGACCACAGCGAGAACGGCATTGGCAGTGGCTTGATCGGCGGCAACGGCGGCGTTCGTGACCGCAATGCCGGGATGAATGGCCCGGGCGTCGCGCCCGCTAATGGTTATCACGACCGTAACCAGGATCGTGTCGCCAGTCCATCGCGCTCGAACATGTCCGGCGACGGACGCGCCACCCGTGCAGAGAGCAACCGCGGACACGCCAGCATGAATCGTGGTGGCGCTGCGCATGTTTCCCATCCGCACACGTCCGCTCCTCACTCCGGCGGTGGCGGCGGGCATCGTCGCTAACAAATCAATCGGAGAATCCGGACCCTCAATCAAACAAGATCGAAAAATCGGAAAGAAAGAAAAGTTCATACACATGAAATGGGAGAAATGAAAATGAGACCACAAACGAAACAAGCTAAGAAAGGCCGTAATCAGTTCTGGGTGGCGCTCGTGCTAGTGGCAGTTGGAATCGTCGGCTTCTATAGAGCAAACGCAGCGTACACGGATTCAGCGCAGACTACGTTTGCAACCCCCGCCGCGGCAGGCGAAGCGCTCCAAGACGCTGCGCGAAGGCAGGATCAACCGGCTCTGGCGAAGATCCTCGGCCCCGAGTCACAGGTGATCCTGAATTCGGGTAATGCCAATGACGACAAGGCGGCGCTGGAGTCCTTCCTTCGCAAATACGATCGGATGAACCGCTGGGTGAAAATGACGGACGGCACCGAGATCCTCAAAATCGGTGCCGACAACTATTCGTTCCCGGTCCCCCTCGTCCAGGACAATTCTTCTAACTGGTATTTCGACGCTAAAGCCGGCAAAGAGGAAATCCTGGCGCGCCAGATTGGCCGGAATGAGCTTTTAGCCATCGCCGCCATCGCCGCAATCGCCGATGCAGAAGAACTCTATGCGAAGCAACCTCGTGACGGAAATCCCGCAGGCCTCTACACCACGAAGATATTCAGCACCCCGGGAAAACAGGACGGCCTCTATTGGCCCGTCGCAGACGGCGAGCCCTCCAGCCCGCTCGGCCGCGTAGAAATGTTCGCCAAGGATGCGCTCTCAACCCCGAACGAAACTCCAGTCATCGACGGCTACTCGTTTCGCATCCTCACAACCCAGGCTGGACAAGCCAAAGGCGGCGCGAGACCGTACATCGTGAATGGCAAAATGACGGGCGGTTTCGCGGTAATCGCCTCCCCGGTAAAATACGGTGACTCCGGCGTCATGACTTTCATCGTCAGCCGGGACGGTATCGTCTATCAGCAGGACTTGGGCCCAGATACAGACAGAATTGTCGCTACCATCAAGGAATTCAACCCAACTCATGAATGGGAGCAGGTGAAGTAGGTTCGTATCTGGACACCGCTCTGTGCAACCGGCCTGAAACGCGAACCGGCCACTAACGGCCGGTTCGCCATTTGCCTGACTCTCGATAAGAGAGAGCGATGTGATCCCAAGTAAATAGCTCCTGATAACATGGACTCGCACCACTTATCTCAGGCTGCGACGACAACGTGGGCCGCATCCTTAATAATTCGACCCTCAGCCTGTCTAGACTGCTTTGAAGAATTGTATTGCGCCTATGAAAATGCAAATGATTGCAGACCACATAAGCACGAATCTCATCCACAAAAGGAAGCGATACCACGGAAGGTCCCTATCCCTGATTTCTTTCAGGGGGATAATTCCAATCACGGTCGGGAAAATCGCCCCGATCCACCACCGCAGAGCCCAGTGCACCGCTGTTCTTCGTGAGAAATCCAGTCCCGGCGTCAAAAACGTCACTGCGGCGACAATCGCAAAGCTGAGGAAGATAAGAATCTGAGAGGCTGTGTTGTTCAGTTCTTGGAGACGGGTAGCAAGAAATTCGAGCCTTTCCTTTGCGGTTTCGGCGTTTGATTCGTTGTGCATAACGCGATTCTACAGCAAACCTGTGGTAACGCCGTGAACGGCCAGGATAACTGATGACATAACGAAGTCGGCCTCACAACGAGCCGAGTAAACTGTGCGGTGTCAAACCTAACAGAGCTCGGATCGAAGGAGGCCGAGATGAAAATCATAGGATGCGATCTACACGCTCGACAACAGACCATCGCGATGTTGGATACTGACACCGGCGAGCTGGAAGAGAAGACCCTCGAACATGAAGGCGAGACCGTCCGGGAGTTTTATTCTGCACTGTCTGGTCCGATTCTGGTGGGGATTGAAGCGACCGGCTCGATGCAGTGGTTCCTGGAGTTGATGGAAGAGCTGGGGATCGAATGCCGCGTCGGTCATCCGGCGAAAATCCGCAAAGCAGAAACACGCAAGCAAAAGCATGATCGGCGAGATGCGCGATTGTTGCTGACGTTGCTCGCCGAGAATCGCTTTCCAACGATCTGGATGCCCTCGAGCGAGCAGCGCGATCTGCGCACGTTGCTACGTCACCGTCATCAGTGGGTGCGCCTGCGATCTCGAGTGCAGCACACGCTGCAATCGATGGCACTCAACCATGGTCTCAGGCGAGGCCGCTCCCTATGGAGCCAAGTGGGCCAGGACGAACTCCGGGCGTTGCCTCTCGCTCCTCACGCCAGCGAGCGACGGAAAGCACTGCTGACTTTGTATCCTCGCTTGCAGGGATCGATCGAGGAACTCGACCAAGAAGTCTGCGGAGAGGTCCAGCAGCATCCCCAGGCAAGACGATTGCTAACGCACCCAGGAGTGGGGCCGATCACCGCGTTAGCTACCGAAGTGTTCCTGGGCGATCCGCTGCGGTTCATCGATGGGAAAGCACTGGCCAGCTACATCGGCATGATTCCGAGCGAACGCTCCAGCGGACGGCGGCAGCGGCTGGGTGCGATGAGCAAACAAGGGAACGCGCTGCTGCGTTATCTGTGGTGCGAAGCGGCGATGCACGCGGTTGAGAGGGATCCGGAGTTGAAACGCTTCTATCGGCGCAAACTGGTGCAGAAGGGACTGGGGAAAGCGAGAGTCGCTGCAGCCAGGAAACTCGGGATCCGACTCTGGATCATGATGCGTGACCAGATCGATTACGAAGAGTTCTGCCGTCGCGAAAAGGCGCGGCAGGAAAGCGGTAGTGTCCGTGCGGGGATGCCTGATCGCAACAGTGGTCCTGCGGCGCAGTGACCGGATCAACTGAATGGGCTACCCGCCTCCCCAATTGCGGGGAGTTCGAATACATCATCATGGTCTGGAATGATCGGAGAGATGTCTGGTGGGCAACACCGAGTCGATGAAGTGACACGAACCGAGTCTCGTGGGTTGGACAGGAAGAACAATCCGAGAATTGCGGCGCAGAGCCCAGAAAAAACAACGGGACTGCGCAATGCAGGAGTGTGTGCGAAAGGAATAAAAAAAGAGTTAAAGACTCTTGACGTGGCCGACTTCGTTAGAGATGTTGGGAACAGGGAGTGGGTCTATCATGCCCGATGAGGAAAACGCGGTGGCGGGGTACAGTAAGACTACCCCGATATCAGCAACCGCGTGACGAAAGGAACTGGCGTGGTACTCTAATCCGAACAACAGCATGGACCACGCAACAAGATTCAACAGGAAAGCCCCAGCCAGCGCTCCCGCTGCGTATCCAATCCACCTCATACGAGCACTCTATCAGGAGTTGACGGCAGGCTCACCTTTGATGCTGCGTGGAGTCGTTCAGTTTGGCAACTCTTTCTATCGCCTTGTCCACTTCCCCTCGGACGCCATCGACGTCATACGGATTGCCTCTCGGGTCTGTATATACGGGCCCGTTCACGCTTCCGACGAGGCGCTTAGCCGTTTGATATTCTCTAAGCGAGTCTGGCCAATACCTTTCCGTTTCTAGAATGTAAGCAAACTCAAAATGACCCCATGGATTTCGGGGATCTTTTTCGAGGGCGTCGAGCAACATCTCTCGCTGTTTTTCTGGGTAAATTCCTCTTCTTTTGTAGACGGCGTAGAGCGCGTAATCACCGTTTGGATTTGAGGGGTCAAGGGTACACGCCAATTTAAGTTCTTTCACCGCGTTCTCGACGTCGTCCAAGGCGTTATAAGCCACGCCTGCTTGGTTGTGCCAGAATGCCGACTTTGGATTCTTCTGAATACCGGCTTTGGCCTTCGCCAACTCAGCCTTCCAGTCTACGATTACGCTGCCATGCTGTGCCAAAACAACCCGCGATTCTGAGACCCCGCACAGGACACATACGAAAGTGAGCAGAGCAATTCTAAGTTGCTTCATTCTTCACCTTCCGATAAAGCTGCGGTGAGCGTTCCATTCCAGAAGATATGCGGCATTAGGTTTCATTTGGACATTTTGTTGCTTCGATGTTGCCAACCTTGTACGGAAGTAGGCAGAAATCATGAGTAGAACGCTCCATGTGCCTGATTAACGCCGTTGACCTTCAGATAGGTGCTGTGAACAGGGCTTATCACGCAATATAAAAGGCGCCCACTTTGCGGTAGGTTTTGATCGTTCGCATCACGACCTACCGAAAGGAGCGCCGTTATGAACCAAGCAAAGTATATTGGCATGGACGTTCATCAGGCAACGATCTCAGTTGCCGTCCTGGATTCCGCCGGCAAGCTGATCCTGGAGTCTGTCCTCGAAACGAAAGCGGCCACGATTCTGCAGTTCATCGGCGGGCTGCGCGGCAGTTTGCTGGTGACTTTCGAAGAAGGAACTTCTGCCGCCTGGTTGTATGACCTGCTCAAGCCTCACGTCGCGAATGTCCTGGTCTGCGATCCCCGGAAAATGCTCTATTAAAGGATGGCAGCAAGAGTGATCGGATCGATGCTCGGAAGCTGGTCGAGCTCTTGCGCGGCAACCTTCTCTCCCCGATCTACCATGGAGAGAACGGGCTGCGCACTTTGAAGGAACTGGCGCGCAGCTATCTAACGATCACGAAAGATCTGACGCGGGTGATGAGTCGGATCAAGGCCGTGTACCGAAGCTGGGCTATTCCCTGTGCCGGGCCAGCGGTGTATCGACCGCGTCATCGTGCGGAATGGTTGGCCAAGATTGTAGAACCGGGAGTTCGCCTGCGAGCCGAGCGGCTCTACCAGCAACTGGATGCGTTGGAGCCTTTGCGGCAGGGAGCGCGACGCGATCTGCTGGCAGAGAGCCGGAAACATCCGGCGGTGAAATTACTGCGCCAGATTCCTTATCTGGGTCCGATTCGCTCGGCATTGCTGGTGGCGCTGCTCGAGACGCCGCATCGTTTTCGCACCAAGCGACAGTTGTGGGCCTACAGCGGATTCGGGCTCGAGACTCACGACAGCGGCGAATACCGCTTTGTGAAAGGGCAACTGCGACGAAACCGAGAGCGAGTCACCGTGCTGGGTCTGAACGAAAACCATAATCACGATCTGAAAAATATCTTCAAGAGTGCCGCGATATCCGCCAGCACTCGACCGGGACCGTTCCAGGAGTTTTACGCCGGGCTGGTGGCCAAGGGGAGAAGGCCGGCGATGGCACGCCTCACCCTGGCACGGAAGATTGCCGCGATCACTTTGACGATTTGGAAGAAAGGAGTGTGCTTCGACGCCAAAGAATTACATCGGCAAGCAGCTTGAGCGTCTCTGGTAGAGAGCCCGTTCCATCCTCCGGTGGTGGTCGGTTCGGTTCTTGAGACGCTCGGTTCGAGGGGAGTATCAGATAGGTGGTCCGACCCTGTGTGCTTCGGCACCGAGTCACCGTTCTCACGCTATGCCCCCTCGGAGAACCAGAAATAGCGATAGGCCACGAGCCTCGGATAGAACCATGGTTGCCACGGAATCGAATCGCTTGCCAAGTTTCAAGAATCGGCGGACGTCGTCACCACTCGAAAAATGAACCGAGGGAACGGAAGAGCCATCCAGAGAAGAACCTCTCGAGTGATCGAGAGCCATCTGCAAACAGTGGGCTGGATATCGAGACAAAAAATCTCTCGGCTACCGGCCGAGGGAGAACCTTTTTTGTTGACATCCCCTTTTATAGAACTACCTATCTCACTCTGAGATAGATGGTGGTAAGAGGGAGTGGCTGTTGAAAAACTCGCTCGTTTCGATTTCGCAAAAACTGCTTCGCGTTAGGAAGCTCTATAAACGATTTTTCCGAGTCTCCTGGACATTTTCTATCACCCAAATTTTGGCTTTCTTCAGAAAAGACGAGTTTTTCAACAGCCACAGGGACTTATCGCCAGTACATTGCACGCGCTGGCGGCGAGCAACCTGTTCGCCTACGGAATTGGACCGGTTCGGTCACATTCCAAAGTACGCTTGGTCTCCCTCTAACGTGCCCAGGTTTGAAATTCGCAACAATTCCTTAATCCGGTCGTTCAATCGGATAAGCTTCAAATCGCAGTGGTTTTTCTTGGCATTCACCCACAGCCCGACGATGGAGCCAAGTCCCGAACTGTCGAGAAAACTCACATGGGTTAGGTCCAGCGCGACACGCTTATTTTCAGCGATGAGAGGTCGGACCGTGTCTTGCAAATACCGAGATGTACTCGACACAATTCTGCCCGTGCAGTGGATCAAGACTCCCTCGGGTTTCTTCTCCGTTTCCAGTTTCAACTCTTGAGCGGGAGCAGCGGATTCAAGTGTCATAGGCAAAACCTCCTTTCGGTAGGAACAACAGAAAACATCAACAAATTGGGGGGATTATATCGCAATACTGGAAAATTATGCGAACAATACTCGGGGGACAAATCCGAAAACTGACAATTATCTGGATAGGTGTTGCGAACAGGGGTGGCTGTTGAAAAAGTCTGTTTTTCTGAAAAAAGTCGAAATTCGGGTGATAGAAAATGTTCAGGAGACTGAGAAAAATCGTTTGTAGAGCTTCCTAACGCGAAGCAATTTCTGCGAATTCTTGATGAGCGAGTTTTTCAACAGCCACAGGGATTATCACTACCTATCTCAGTCTGAGATAGCTGGTGCGAAGCGGATTTCTCGACATCTATCCGAACCAGACCGGCCTAACTTCCGAACGTAGTTTCCGATCAACGTCCAACCAGGGGTTTAACCCGTTAATGAGCAGCGAATACACGTCTCAAAGGGGTTGTACAATAGTGTTTCCTGCTGCACTCGAATGAACCCGAACCGCCTATTTGCGACTCGCACCAGATGTTATTCGCTGTGCCGCTCAGTTGTTTGTTCGCTTCTCTGCACCACGCTGATGGCGGGTATCCTTGATGGACGAGCGGCGCTGGCAGCCTTCGGGCAGACTCCGACTGTGGCTTTGCACGTGCCCGAACTCGATGCTGGCTTTCACCTTCTCTACGAACTGAAGTTTGAGGAAGCGCGCACTCACTTTGAGGCCTGGCAGAAATCTCATCCGGAAGACCCTCTTGGGAGTGCCTCCGAAGCAGCAGCTTATCTGTTTGAGGAGTGCTATCGGCAGGGCATCCTGACCTCCAACTTTTTCCTCGACAATAAGCGTTTTCTGGGGAAAATCCCGCTCAAACCGGACCCGGAACTGCGCGCAGCATTCTTCGCCGAGGACGGACAGGCGCAGAACTTGGCGCAGTTGCGTTTGAAGACAGACCCAGACGATGCGAATGCCCTGTTCGCCGTGACCCTTAGCTTAGGCATGCAGGCCAACTATGCCAGCCTTATAGATAAGCGTCAGCTGGATAGCCTGAAAAAAGTCCGCGAAGCGGATAAGTATTCCAAGAGGCTTTTGGCGGTCGCCCCGGACGCTGCCGATGCTTACCTTGGACTGGGCATGGCGAATTATTTCATCGGGAGTTTGCCGGGGACAAAGAAGTTTTTCCTCGGCTTCGCTGGAATCCACGGCGACAAGAAAACAGGAATCCAGCAGCTCGAAATCGCCGCCGATCATGGCCACTATCTGCGGCCGTTTGCGAAAATTCTACTGGCCCTGGCCGCTCTTCGCGAAAGAAAGACAGAAGTGGCCCGCCCACAACTTAAAGAGCTCGTCGCGAAATTCCCCGAGAACCCGCTATTCGCGAGCGAGCTAGCCAAGCTCGACGCTTCTCCTGCTGCAGCTACTCCTCAGTAGTGAAATTTTCCTGAGTAGAATGTGTTTCACTTCGGCGCATCTCGTGTTGATATCTCGACGGAAACTCAGCATCAGACAACCATCTCGTTTTATACAGCGCTGTCCTGGACACATCACACCGGCTCGTGACTTACATCACTGACGATAGAGGGGGAAAAGGTTGAGTCTGTGCTTGCCTGAATTGAGGTGAATTAAACATGAAACCGATTAGTTTGATTGGGATCGTGTTAATCGTTGTGGGGGCATTGGCCCTCGCCTATCAAGGCTTCAACTACACACGTCAGAAAAACGTGGTCGACATGGGACCGATGCACGTCACCACAGAGACTCACGAGCACATTGCTCTCCCTCCAATACTGGGAGGGCTGGCGTTGGTCGGTGGGGTAATTTTGCTTGTCGCGGGCGCGAAGAACAAATCATAGCCCGACCTAAGCATCGGGCCACTGGTGTTCCCCCCAGGGCACGAACGGAACGGAGTTAATTGCAGAATCTTAAGTCATTGGGCGGAAAGGAGAATTTTGATGCTACTACTAATTATTGTTCTGCTGTTGTTGTTCGGCGGAGGCGGCGGCTATTACGGGTATTCCAGATGGGGGACAGGCGGAGGCTTGGGGATAGTTGGGACGGTCGTTCTTATCGCGGTGATCTTGTACGTGGCCGGCGTGCTGCGTTGAGCTTGCGAGGATCGACCTGAATCGGAACAACAACCGCGCCTGAGGTCACGAGCGAGCGGCGCATGAAATCACAACATGGAGGAAACAAATATGAAACCAGCCAGTTTCATCAGCACGGGAGCTCTGCTCCTTCTTCTCGGAGCGGTTGCTCCCACATACGCGCTGCAGGAGCAACATCAACAAGAGTCTAAGCCCCAGAAACAGGAGCAGCAGGCTAAGCCTGAAAAGCAGCAACAAGAAGCAAAGCCTGCAAGGCAGCAGCAAGCCAAGGGCCAGCAGGAACAGCAACACAAACAGCAGCAGCAAGCCAAGGGTCAGCAGGAACAACAACACCAGCAACAGCAGCAACAACAGCAGCAACAAGCCAAGGGTCAGCAGGAACAGCAACACAAACAGCAGCAACAAGCCAAGGGTCAGCAGGAACAACAACACCAGCAACAGCAGCAACAAGCCAAGGGTCAGCAGGAACAACAACACCAGCAACAGCAGCAACAAGCTAAGGGTCAGCAGGAACAACAACACCAGCAACAGCAGCAACAAGCTAAGGGTCAGCAGGAACAACACCGGCAAGACCATGGTCAGCAGCAGGCCAATCGTTCATCACAGCAACCGCAACGCGTGGAGCAAAGTCAGCAGCGGGAGGTGTGGCAGCAGCATCGCGCACATAACTGGCAATCCGAGCATCGCGACTGGCAGCAACGCGGTGGGTACAACGGTTACCGGATTCCAGAGGACCGTTATCGTCAGCACTTTGGTCAGGATCACTGGTTCCGCGTCCACAGGTACCCGATGGAGTTGTACGGCGGGTATCCGCGCTTCCAGTACGGCGGCTTTTGGTTCGGAGTCATGGATCCGTGGCCGGAATACTGGGCAGACGATTGGTACGACAACGATGACGTGTATATCGTCTACGTGGACGGCGGCTACTACATGTACAACCGTCGGTATCCTGGGGATCGAATCGCAATCAGCGTCTACGTGAACTGACGCGCGAACGATACCGCTCAGAAGGATTTTTCGTGTGTTCGTGCTAGGGGCAAGTGAAAGGACAGGCTGTGTCCTGCTTCAGCGCAGCCAATTTGTTTCAGGAGACACATATGAATACCGGAGTTAGCAAGCAGAATGCGACACCGACAGCCGAGAAGGCGATAGAGACCCGCGAAACTCTCGACCAGAAGACATTGGCCAATCTTTCAACTGCGATGCACGGCGAAGCATTTGCCCACGTGAAGTATCTATTGTATGCGGAACATGCCCGTAAGAGCGGCAACAAAGAACTCGCGGACTTGTTCGAGAAGACCGCCAATACTGAGCGTTTCGAACATTTCGCTGAAGAAGCCCAACTGTCCGGATTAGTTGGCAACGATGCGGACAACCTGAAGGATGCGATCAACGGCGAGTCGTACGAGATTGATACCATGTACCTTGAGTTCGCCCAAAAAGCGAAGGCTGCCGGTGATAAAGCTGCGGCAGCTCGCTTTGAGGAAATTCGTCATGATGAGATGGGACACCGGGATGCATTCAAGGCGGCCCTGACAAAGTTGGGGTCATAAGAGAAGAGACAACTAGCAACCGAGCCGCCACGGGCAAAGCAATGAACATCCCCGAGATGCAATGACCACAACGAGACCTCCCAAATAGGTGGGTGTGGGTAACAGGGGTGGCTGATGAAAAACTCGCTCGCTCGGAATTTGAAAAAATTGGATCGCGTTAGGAAGCTCTACAAACGATTTTTCCCAGTCTCCTAGACATTTTCTACCACCCGATTTTCGACTTTTTTCAGAAAAACCGAGTTTTTCAACAGCCACAGGGATTATCACTAGCTATCTCAAAGTGCGACTGCTCTTCGGATCACTGGATCAGCCACTTTGAAATGCGCTCGTCACTTGAAAAGCAGATGACCCGGCTGTACCATCCACGCCACGGAAATGGCCGAGAAGACATTCCGGCTCAACTTCAGTGAATACATAGGCAAGGCCGAAGTCGTTGTGTATGCCATCCTCGGGGTTTTGCTGTTTTTTACCGCGCTGGCGACTAGTGGAATCGCCGGCAAAATGCTCTGGGATGGCCTCATTCATAGGTCCGTCGGGATCCAGACACTGCGGGTCTTGGACCAACTGCTGGTTGTACTAATGTTGGTCGAGGTTCTGCATACGGTGCGCATCTCCATCCGATCGCATATTTTGGTTACCGAACCTTTCCTGGTCGTAGGCCTGATTGCTTCGATACGGCGCATCCTCGTGATTACCCTAGAAGCGGCCAGCCTTACCCAGGGCGGGGGGTGGTCGGCCGAGGGGCCGAGCATCTTTCGCGCCTCTATGATTGAACTTGGACTTCTTGGACTACTTGTTCTCATTCTCGTATTTTCAATCACTCTCTTGCGTCGCCACCCTCCCGCAGCAGATGAGATCGACAGCGTGTGAAAACGGCGATCCGCCCTACGTCACGGATAAAAGACCTGAGACAAAACAAAACTCAGGCCTGCGCCTTGAATGACCCGGCGGATAAAACAGTCCGGGTGGGGAACAAGCAGACTTCTTTTTGCACTATCCACGCTTCCCGGATAACTGTCGAGAACAGGGCGCTTCGCACCAGCAATCTCAGAACGAGATAGGTTGTGATAATCCCTCTGCAATCAAAAATCATCCTGAAAGTGGTGCAATTTGCCTTTGGGCAGCCTCCGTCCTATTTCTCCCTGCGAGACCGAACAAACCTATCGCCAGAAGCAGAAACGAACACCACCAGAGGAAGTATCCAGTTGTGAGTTCGGACCTCTCTGACCCAAAGATGACAATCCAGTGAGCGTTAAAAATAAAGGCTGTAGCCGCTACCCATGCAAACTTCCTTTGAAGTGAACGCGACCCGCGCAACACAACCCACGGTGAAGCCAGAATAAAAAACAGCGTCGTTATCGCGCTTATGGTTGAAAGGACCTCGTAGTACCAAGCGTCGAATTGGACGCCCTGGCAAGCCCAAACTCCGCAGGCCGCGTAGCGAAATGCTTGCCACCCGGGTATCGCCGGGCGGAACTCACCAGGCTTAATTACGGGAAGGAACCAGGCTACGAAGTGGAACAGCCACGCCGCCGAAATCAGAAGATAAGGCTTCCTCATCGTGCTGACTACCTCTCTCAAAGCCCTGCTTCACAGTCACGCCTGGACGTATTCTTGCCCCCGTCACGAAAAGAGTCTACCGGAATCCCGACATAAGCAACTGTATCTTTTGACAGGGACGTTATATCATTTTTTACAATAGCAATCAGTGTTCTCGAGTGAGAACCTAGGAGAACGCGATGTCGTCGCGACGTTCACGCTTAGGGAGGGATTCCATGCGATTAGCTTTTCTCTGCCTCTTAGTCTCGGCCATGCTGCCGTCAGTAAGCCGGGCCCAGGCCCCCGTATTCAAGATTACGCCGGAAGAAAGCACGGTTCAGTTCTTCGTTAAGGCGTCGGTTGCTATCGAGGGCAAATTCGAAAAGTGGGACGCGACTCTAACGTTTCCATCCACGGATGTGACGACCGGCGTGATGGATATCAAGATCCAGGCCGACTCCGTGAACACCGGAAGCGACATGAAGAACAACAAGCTAAAGAGCAAGGACTTCTTCAACGCCAAACATGATCCGTACATCACGTTTCACTCAGACAAGATTGTGCAGACTGGCCCCAACACCTTTGAGATGCCCGGAAAGTTTACTATTCGCGGGGTGTCCAAGCCCGAAACGCTGCAGCTAGTGGTTTCCGGCGAGAGAGGGTCAGGCCAGGGAGAAGTCAAAGGGACAATGGCGTTCGACCGTAAGGAGTACGGTATGAACAGCGGCATTCCCTTCATCAAGATCGCCGACCGCGTCGAGGTGACTGTCAACCTCCAGGCAAAGCGAGTCAGCGGGCCTCCGTTGGTCTTCAAGCAATAGCCGCACACGGTTCAAGCCCGGCTAATTGGGAGCTTACTCAACCTCGCCCGCTCCAACCATACACTTAGCGACCAGAGCGGAAATGTGCCACCACTTCAACTGTCACCGGGACTGTATCGTCGAACGTATTGCCCAATGCGCTACAGAGTTTCCTCTGTGGCGCATTTGCATTTCTTCCCCAGTGAATTTAATTTGTCCGGTTAACGTGCCAGCACGCGCTGGCCCGGATAGATGTTGCGAAATCCGCTTCCCACCAGCAATCTCAAAACGAGATAGGTAGTTCTATAAAAGGGGATGTCAACAAAAAAGGTTCTCCCTCGGCCGGTAGCCGAGAAGTTTTTTGTCTCGATATCCAGCCCACTGTTTGCAGATGGCTCTCGATCACTCGAGAGGTTCTTCTCTGGATGGCTCTTCCGTTTCCTCGGTTCATTTTCGAGTGGTGACAACGTCCGCCGGCTCTTGAAACTTGGCAAGCGATTCGATTCCGTGGCAACCATGGTTCTATCCGAGGCTCGTGGCCTATCGCTATTTCTGGTTCTCCGAGGGGGCATAGCGTGAGAACGGTGACTCGGTGCCGAAGCACACAGGGTCGGACCACCTATCTGATACTCCCCTCGAACCGAGCGTCTCAAGAACCGAACCGACCACCACCCCGGAGGATGGAACGAGCTCTCTACCAGAGACGCTCAAGCTGCTTGCCGATGTAATTCGTTGGCGTCGAAGCACACTCCTTTCTTCCAAATCGTCAAAGTGATCGCGGCAATCTTCCGTGCCAGGGTGAGGCGTGCCATCGCCGGCCTTCTCCCCTTGGCCACCAGCCCGGCGTAAAACTCCTGGAACGGTCCCGGTCGAGTGCTGGCGGATATCGCCGCACTCTTGAAGATATTTTTCAGATCGTGATTATGGTTTTCGTTCAGACCCAGCACGGTGACTCGCTCTCGGTTTCGTCGCAGTTGCCCTTTCACAAAGCGGTATTCGCCGCTGTCGTGAGTCTCGAGCCCGAATCCGCTGTAGGCCCACAACTGTCGCTTGGTGCGAAAACGATGCGGCGTCTCGAGCAGCGCCACCAGCAATGCCGAACGAATCGGACCCAGATAAGGAATCTGGCGCAGTAATTTCACCGCCGGATGTTTCCGGCTCTCTGCCAGCAGATCGCGTCGCGCTCCCTGCCGCAAAGGCTCCAACGCATCCAGTTGCTGGTAGAGCCGCTCGGCTCGCAGGCGAACTCCCGGTTGTACAATCTTGGCCAACCATTCTGCACGATGACGCGGTCGATACACCGCTGGCCCGGCACAGGGAATAGCCCAGCTTCGGTACACGGCCTTGATCCGACTCATCACCCGCGTCAGATCTTTCGTGATCGTTAGATAGCTGCGCGCCAGTTCCTTCAAAGTGCGCAGCCCGTTCTCTCCATGGTAGATCGGGGAGAGAAGGTTGCCGCGCAAGAGCTCGGCCAGCTTCCGAGCATCGATCCGATCACTCTTGCTGCCATCCTTTAATAGAGCATTCTTCCGAGGATCGCAGACCAAGACATTCGCAACATGAGGCTTGAGCAGGTCATACAACCAGGCGGCGGAAGTTCCTTCTTCGAAAGTCACCAGCAAGCTGCCGCGCAGCCCGCCGATGAACTGCAGAATCGTGGCCGCTTTCGTTTCCAGGACAGACTCCAGGATCAGCTTGCCGGCGGAATCCAGGACCGCAACCGAGATCGTTGCCTGATGAACGTCCATGCCAATATACTTTGCTTGGTTCATAACGGCGCTCCTTTCGGTAGGTCGTGATGCGAACGATCAAAACCTACCGCAAAGTGGGCGCCTTTTATATTGCGTGATAATCCCTGTGGCTGTTGAAAAACTCGCTCACTTCGATTTCGCAAAAATTGCTTCGCATCAGGAAGCCCTACAAACGATTTTTTCGAGTCTCCTAGACATTTCCCATCACCCGATTTTTGATCTTTTTCAGAAAAACCGAGTTTTTCAACAGCCACCCCTGTTCTCGACAGTTATTCTGCGAGGTGGCCTACACTTTGATGTCACCGGTTATTTTGAAACACCCATCTTCAGGGGTCGAGCTGCAAATTCAAGTGGACTATTCACCACCTGTCCGCAATCGACCATACCTCGGCAGCTGCGCTTGACATCGCGGCTCCGCCCGGATAGTCTCCGCCCAGATTCCGGCGCGGTTCGTTCGCCAGTCTCTACGGCCCCTTCCAAAAAAAACAGGTCCCATCGCAAATCAGGAGGTTTGCGTCTATGCATAAACTCAGCCGATTTCTCTTTGCATTGTCTCTCATGCTTGCCTGTAGTTTCATCACTGCGGCGCAGGAAAAGTCGCAGGCTAACTCCATACCAAAAGTCTTGCAGATCACGCGTGAATATACCAAGCCTTACAGGGCGGGCATGGTGCATAACGCATCAGAAAGCGCCTTCGTGCGGGCTATGGCCAACGCCAAATGGCCCACGCACTACCTGGGCATGACGTCGCTCTCGGGCAAGCAACGCGCCTTATTCCTCACTTCCTATGCTTCTTTGGAAGCCTGGGAAAAGGACGGAGCAGCTGTCGAGAAGAATCCCACCCTCTCCGCCGCAGTCGAAGCCGCCGGCGTCGCCGACGGCGCGGAACTCGAATCGGTCGATCAGGGCGTCTTCGTCTTCAATGAAGAAATGAGCCTTCGGCCGATGGCCGATCTTTCCCAGATGCGTTTCATGGAAGTCTCCATTTACCATGTGCGCCCGGGACACGAGAGGGAATGGAGTGAAGCGGTCAAGATCGTCAAAGCCGCGTACGAGAAGGGAGTACCCGGCTCGCACTGGGGCGTGTTCAACCAGGTCTACGGCGGCGAAGGCGGCTCGTATCTGGTGCTCACCGCGCGCAAGACGCTCGCCGAAGTCGATCGCGGCTTCCAGGTGGAAAACAAGCAATTCGAAGCGGCCCTCGGCGCAGACGGCATGAAGAAGCTCGATGAGCTTATAGCCGCGTCAGTTGAATCGTCGCTGCATCAACTGTTCGCCTTCAACCCACACATGAGCTACGTTCTCGACGACTGGATCAAAGCCGACCCGGATTTCTGGAAGCCGTAGACGCCACGTCAACCGCTGCGGGGGCGAGTAGGTCAAAACCCTCGCCCTCCGCGCGCTTAAGCGGGCATTTTGGCAAGGAGATCGGACAATCGTCTGAGCCCTGCTGGTCTGGATAACTACCACTTATCTCAAAACGAGACAGGTAGTGATAATCCCTGTGGCTGTTGAAAAACTCGGTTTTTCTGAAAAAGATCAAAAATCGGGTGATGGGAAATGTCTAGGAGACTCGAAAAAATCGTTTGTAGGGCTTCCTGATGCGAAGTAATTTTTGCGAAATCGAAGTGAGCGAGTTTTTCAACAGCTAACCCTGTTCTCGACAGTTATCCGGCAGCAGGCGTAAGATGCACGCAAGTGACTGATTCCTTATCCATTCTGGGACGCACGATTTCCCATTACCGCGTCGTTCAAAAACTGGGCGGTGGTGGCATGGGTGTGGTCTACAAGGCCGAAGATACGAATCTTGGCCGGCATGTTGCGTTGAAATTTCTTCCTGATGAATTGGCGTCGGATGCGCAGGCGCTCGAGCGATTCCGGCGTGAGGCGCGTGCTGCGTCGGCGCTGAACCATCCGAATATCTGCACGATTTACGAAATTGGCGAAGACGACGGGCAGACCTACCTGGCGATGGAATTCCTCGATGGGGCCACCTTGAAGCATCGGATTTCGGGACGGCCCATGGATTTGGAGTTGCTGCTCGATCTGAGCGTCGAAATTGCGGAGGCGCTGGAGGCGGCGCACAGTAAGGGGATCGTTCATCGCGATATAAAGCCAGCGAATATTTTTGTCACCGAGCGCGGCCACGCCAAAATTCTGGATTTCGGGCTTGCCAAGCAGATTCATCGAGCTGCGGTGCATTCGGTGACGCGGGACGCGGGACAGACAGCACAGATGACCGCGGGAGTTAGCGTCGAAGACCTGACGAGCCCGGGCGCCGCGGTGGGGACGGTGGCGTATATGTCGCCCGAGCAGGTCCGAGGGAAGGAACTCGACGCGCGGACGGATCTCTTTTCGTTTGGCGTGGTACTTTATGAGATGGCGACGGGGGCGCTGCCGTTTCGCGGCGAAACTTCGGGGGTGATTACCGATGCGATTTTGAATCGAGCGCCAGTGGCTCCGGTGCGGTTGAATCCGGAACTTCCTGAGAAACTCGAAGACATTATCAACAAGGCGCTCGAGAAGGATCGCGATCTGCGGTATCAGTCGGCTTCGGAGATACGCGCCGACTTGAAGCGGCTGCGGCGGGATACGAGCTCGGGGCGAATTTCGTCGTCGGGAGCGCGGACAACGCAAGAGCCACCGCTGGAAATGCTGAGCAGCGGCAGCGGTTCGGTGAGCGCGACAGCGGTGCAGCCTACTTCGCCGTCTGCAACGAAATCGGCGCACACGAAATATATCGCAACCGGCGCGGTCGTGATGTTCGCGGTAGCGGCGTTCGTTCTGTATCATCTGAAGAACGATTCGAAGGCCCCGACCGGACCTGCGAAGGTGACGCAAATCAGCCACTGGAACAAGCCCATGGATGGGGCAAAGCTTTCTCCCGATGGACACACAGTAGCGTTCACTTCCCCAGTGGATGGAGTGGCTCAAGTGTTCGTCATGCTCACATCGGGTGGCGAGCCTCTGCAGCTTACCAAGGACGAAGGCGGCAAGTTCGTTGACAGCTTTTCTCCCGACGGCACGGAAATCTACTATGGCCGAAGCACCGTCGGTCTTGAAATCTGGGCCGTGCCCACCCTGGGTGGAAATCCGAGACGCGCCGTAACCGCCTTTAGCATGGC
Source organism: uncultured Acidobacteriota bacterium (assembly GCA_963772535.1). Classification (GTDB taxonomy): domain Bacteria; phylum Acidobacteriota; class Terriglobia; order Acidiferrales; family UBA7541; genus Palsa-295. The sequence goes on along the minus strand of CAVYXN010000015.1, from coordinate 556,453 downwards.
TCCTTCGGCAGATGGCGCGTTCATTTATTATCTGCCGCAGGGCAAGCGCGCAATCCTCCGCGCCGACAAATCGGGAGTGGGCGAAGAAGAGGTTTACAGCTTCGATGCAAAAACCTTGCCGGCGCGAAGAATTCTGCCGTTTCCTGGCGGCAATCACTTGCTGGTGCTGAATGGAAAGGTCGTTACGCTGGCCGACGATCAATTCCATGCTTACGATGTAGATCTCAGCAAGAAGACGGCAGAAGATTTGGGCGAAGTCTCAGCGAATCTTCTGGACGCCGACTGGGGCGAACCCGGCAAGTCGCTTTTGGTCAGCCGCACGGTGAACGGTCTGAGCAATCTGTGGGAGTATGATCTAAAAAGTAAGACGATGACGCAGCTTACCTCCGGCGCCGGCCCGGATTTGTCTCCCATGCGCGACCCCGGCGGCAAAGGCATCTACTTCGTCAACGGTAAGTCCTCCGGTGTTTTGACCGCTTACAACACCCACTCGAAGCAATCCAAAGACATCGCTGCGGAGAATGCCACGCAGCCGGTGGTCTCCTGGGATGGTAAGCGGATTTCCTATGTCACTAGCCCGTCGAACGATCGCACGGAGCTGTGGACAGCTAACGTGGATGGCAGCAACAAGGTGAAAATTACGACGTCGAAATCGATTGCAAGCGGAGACTGGGCTGCGGACAATTTTCACCTCTATTTTATGACAGAGGAGCCCAACAGGATATTCACCGCTGGCGCCGATGGCAGCGGCATCCACGAAATTCCCTGGAATGGTGGTGTCACCCAAAATGTGATCCCCAGCCCCGATCAAAAATATATTTATGTGAATAGCTTCGACCAAGGAGCTTCGCGCGGCACGATTTGGAGAGCCAACGCGGACGGTTCCAACCTTGAGCTGATAACGAATGAATGCGGGCACATGTGGGTGGCTGTGCCCGGCGGGCAGTATTTGCTGACGTTCATGGGGCCGGGTCGCGGGATTGGCGAGTTCTCGCTGACGGATAAAAAATGTACCTCCTTACTGCCCAGCGCAGTCAGCTTCGGGATCACGCTGGCGAGCGACGGCAAGTCGTTCCTGTACGCGATCCCGTCGCGCTCCGATATCACGATCTACCGGCAACCCTGGCACGACGGAAAGCTCACCGGCCCGACGCAAGTGGCCGTAAAGCTTCCGTTCGCCTTTCCTCTTCTTGCAGGCGGCAACGCTTACGATTTTTCCAGCGATCTCGCGACGGTCGTCTACGCGCGCCCAGGCGGCCAAGCCGACCTCTATCTTCTGAGCCAAAAATAAATCCTTGTCGTCGAAAACAGAATTCCACCGGGCCTCTATCACCGCACAAACGCCTGATCAAACGGATAGATGTTGAGAAATCGGGCATCAGGGCGCCGAGCGGAGGTCCAATGTATGGAAGGAAGCGCAGAATACCAGCTATCGCGCCCCACAATATGGCGGCGGGCACTCCGATGAAGTGGAGACAGACGCCGATGAAAATTCCGTAGCCCGTGTTTACGACAAATTGCAGCAGCAAGTACCTGCTGACACGCTCACTTGCGTCGTCAAGCGCTTGGGTGACGAGGTGCAGACGCCCTTCACCTGCCAGGGAGATCAGCCGATTGCGCAGATCTTCGCGACGAATGAGCATGAAAATGGTGAAGACGGTCACAATCAAAGCGCTTGCGAGAAGACCCAGCACGCTCTGGAGAGACTCCAGGGGCAGTACGGGTGATTTTACCAGTTCGACGGCGACAGGCCGGGCTTCCGGGACCGTGCGGGTAATCGTGGATTGCATACCCGATGCGCTGCCGGAGTGCGCCGGTGCCGGAGAACTGGCGAGATCTTTACTTATCTCGCTCATCGTTCGGGAAGCACTATCGAAGGTGTGATGCGAGGACAAGTGCAGGTAATCGAGCTTCGATTTGATATTGGATTTGTAATCGGGAAGCTGATTCACTTCGTCGCCGAGTTGCTTCGTGACGGTCCAGCCGATTGCACCGAAAGTGGCAATGGAAAGAATGGCAACCAGGAGAGTTGATGGCACGCGCCCGAAGTGAGAGCGCTCAATAAGTCTCACCACGGGCGTCAAAATGAAGGTGAACAGCAGTGCCAACGCGAATGGAATCAGAACGACTCTGGCGAAATAAAGAGTGGCGATTGCCACAACCGCGACGACCACAGTGAGCAAGTGAAACAAGTCTCGCGAAGGGTGAAGCCGCGTCACGACAGCTCCGCTTCAACGTGCGTTACGGTGTGCGCCAAGATCTCAGGCTGTTGCGAGAGAAATGGGAAAGGGAACCACAAAAAGAAGCACAAGTCAGGGACTGTCGAGACGATTGGATTCGGCTTGGATGTGACCGTTCCACTGATTGCCTGCGCCAGATTTTCGATATGCATGTAATTCATCCTGTTCCCTACTGAAGCAACTGCAATGGCTCGGTCGGGTTTCCCGACTCACGCCTGTACCGCGCTGTTTTGCGCCCAGGGGCACAACGATACGGCGCCGCCATACCGGCGCCGCTTTCAGCGGACATCGTTTGCACACTATTGACCTTGAGACACAGGGATTCCCGACTACGCCACTAATCTCTGACGCAACTCGTTCCTGCGTTATCGGAGCTTCTAGAGAGGTGCTCTCCTGCTGGGCATGGTCCGTCCTGACTTTGCCTGCCTTTGTCCGTATCCCGGTCCCGGTCTCGATCTCTGTCGCGGTCCCGATCCCGGTCTCTTTCATGCCCTTGTTCTACCGCTAGTCCTGGTGCTGCCGCTGGATTCGCCGAGCACCCCGCAATCAGTAGGACCAGCAGGAATGCACTGACAACTAGCGATCTCTGCATTTTGAATCTCCTTTGTGACGTCCCTCAGGCAGGACACTGCCCCGCCGACAATTACACATCAAGAGGATCGTATCGACAGAGCATCGGCGGGCGCTGTTCCATTTCGCACAGTGGCCAGAGAATGTCGGAGGGTAGTGAAAAAGTTTCGGTGGTGGGAATCCTTTACCACCGTTATCTGAGCGTCCGCGCCACGGTTAGCGGGCGGAGAAGCCCGCGAACATTGGAAAGATGATGCCAGGCCAACTTACCAAACATTGTGCAGTATTGAACAGTTTTGGAATCTTGCCTCAGGCTACTCTATTGTATGGCTTCTTCATTGGTTCGAAGTGTCTCCGTCAAGGTCGCTCGCTTTCCGACAAAAGCGAAGTTGAAAAAGCTCGGTTTCGATGTGAAATTGTTTCTCGACTCAACTGGCCTAGGAAGAAAGGTTGGCAAGTTTCGAGCAAAAGAAACCGTCTTCGCACAGGGCGATCCTGCAAAGAATGTACTGTACATTCAAGAAGGCGGCGTCAAGCTTAGTGTGGTCAACACAAGCGGCAGAGAAGCCGTTATAGCGATTTTGGGGCCCGGCGATTTCTTTGGCGAGGGTTGCCTTGCAGGTCAGGCTGTCACCATGGCAACTGCGACGACAATTGCGCCAACCGTCGTGCTGGTCATCGATAAGAATGAGATGATTCGAGTACTCCACGGGGAACACGAGTTCTCCGATCGCTTCATCGCGTACATGCTGACACGAAACATCCGAGTTGAGGAGGATCTGATCGACCAGCTTTTCAACTCCAGCGAGAAACGGCTAGCGCGCACTCTGCTGCTTCTCGCGCGCTACGGCAAGCCGGGCGATCCCAAAAAGGTACTTCCCAAAATGTCGCAAGAGATGCTGGCGGAGATGATTGGCACGACGCGGTCTCGGGTCAACTTCTTCATGAACAAATTCAGGAAACTAGGCTTTGTCCAATACAAGGGCTCGATCCACGTAAACAATTCCCTCCTGAGTGTTGTCTTACACGACTAAATTCAATCGCGTTATATGGAAACGAAGCGGTCCTCCTGTAGGTAGAGAGGCCGATACGAATAGTGTGCAAAATTGAACTGTTTCGCGCTCGATATTTTCGCATCCTGTCGGAATGAAAAAGAAAGAACTCACCTCTGAACAGATATCTGTCGTGCCCTGCCCTACCTGTGGAGCCGCTGCCGGTGAGGCTTGCGTACTGCATTCAGGCGGTCCGCGCTCAGGGCCACACGTAGACCGGAAGTTTTCCGCGGCTGAGGCTATTGAAAAACGCACAATCCGATAAAGGAAACATATGGAAGATAAGAAGACAGTAGTTTTCGGTATCTATACGACAGTTCCCGCAGCCGATTCAGCCACCGATCAGTTGGTGAGATCAGGGTTTTCAGCTGCGGAGGTTTCGGCCCTGCTTCCCGAAAATCTCGGCACGCGGCCCATAGGAACCGAAAAAGCCACGAAGGCTCCCGAGGGTGCAGCGACGGGAGCAGGCTCCGGCGCGATCCTCGGCGGTACGCTTGGTCTATTGGCTGGTATCGGTGCACTAGCCATTCCGGGAGTGGGTCCGCTCATTGCAGCTGGACCAATAATGGCTGCGTTAGCAGGAGTCGGCGTGGGTGGGGCAGTCGGCGGGATCACCGGTGCGCTGATCGGCCTTGGCATCCCCGAATATGAGGCGAAGCGCTACGAAGGGCGCCTTCAGAAGGGTGCCATCCTTCTCTCTGTTCACTGTGATACCTCCGATGAGATCAAACGAGCTAAGGAAGTTATGAAGAACAGCGGTGCGGAAGATATTTCCTCAACAGGAGAGTCGTCCTCCAATGTTGCGAAAGCCTAATCCACGAGTTTGCAGCAGATGGCCGAGACGTGTGCGAATTTTATTTCAGTTTGTTTGGTCTCACATGAGACAAGACTCTGAATTCTGTATCTAATCATCATAAACTCAACTTGCTTTGGGAGGATGGACATGAACTGGGACGAAATCGCCGGGAAATGGAAACAATCAGTCGGTAAAGCGAAAGAGAAATGGGGAAAACTAACAGACGATGATCTTACTGCCATTAACGGCAAGCGAGACCAGCTCGTTGGAAAGATTCAAGAACGTTATGGAATTGTTAAGGAAGCTGCAGAGAAACAGGTTGACGAGTTCGTCCGTTCGTACGAGTCGGGAAAAGCGGCCAAGTCATCCTGATCGGCCCGTGCGATGAGGGGAGGGTGCGGTATGAGGTATCAAGCGCTCCGGGGCTAATTGCACCGCCCTTTCCATCAGCGCAGGCTTTCGCGGCAGTGAAGAGTTCACAACAGATGTCGCGTTCGAGTCTCGGACGATCAACTCTTCGTGGCCTACCTACCTTCCGGACATTCTTCAACGGAACTGCAAAGAAGCGTTTTGCCTCGTGGCAGGAACAGCCCATGGGTCAGGGTCGTTCCCATTTAACCAGGTTTTTCTCGGTCTGGTTTTGCATGCGCATGATGTGGCGCCGCAATATGCCTGTTACAAGATCGCTGGACGAAAAGGACTCTCGCAGCGCGAAAAGAGGTTGCATACGATGAATTCCCTGGACACAGCGATTGGCCAAGGCACTCAAGAGCCAAGTCCCAAGTGGCGTGAACGGCTGAAGGCGCTGTGCAGCAACACTCCTCCGATCGTTCGAATGGTGTGGAAATCGGCACCGCGAGTCGTCGTGGCAAGCCTTTCGGCGAGATTGGCTGCCTCTCTGATCCCGCTCGCTATGTTGTGGGTGAGTAAGCTAATCATCGATGCTATTGCTCTCCTGTCACATCAGCACGCATTGCCGGCAAATTTTTGGTGGTGGGTTGTACTGGAATTTGTCCTCGCGAGCTTGGGTACAATTTTGGTCCGTGTCCTCGATTTCTGCGACAGCGTGCTGGCCGACAAATTCACCCGCCACATCAGCACCCGAATTGTGAAGCATGCTGCGCGTCTTGACCTGACCAGTTACGAGGACCCGCTGTTTTACGACATGATGGAGCGTGCCAGAGTTCAAGGCACGGACCGTTTGATAATGATTCAGTCGGCCGGACGGCTGTTCCAGGAGGCCATAACAGCAGCCAGCCTGGCGGCTAGCATTTTCTTCTTTTCTCCGTGGCTTCTTTTCGCTCTCATCATCTGCGTCGTTCCGGCTTTCCTCGGTGAGACCCACTTCGCATTCCTGGGCTATTCGCTAAATTTCCGCCAGACTACGGCTCGCCGTCAGATGGACTACCTGAGGGTCTTGGGCGGCAGTAAGGAAAATGCAAAGGAATTAAAACTATTCGGACTGGGGTCGTACCTCGTGGACCGTTACACAGCCCTATCCGATGAGCTCCACCGCCAGACAGTGGGACTGGCAAAACGTAAACTCATCTTTGGATCACTGTTAACGCTTCTGGGTACAGTTGGCTACTACGGAACCTATGGATTCGTCATCTATCGGACAGTTACGGGCGCACTGACTCTCGGCACCATGACCCTCTTAGCAGGAGCGATTGCGGGTGCCAGTACGAACATCCAAGCCTTCTTTTCAACTTTTTCTGTAATTGCCGACCAAGCAATGTTCATGACCGACTTGCTCAGATTCTTTTCCGTGCAGCCCAGGATTTTCTCTAAACCTGGCGCACTGCTCGCTCCGCGACCAATTCGGCGAGGCTTTGAATTTAAGAACGTCTCGTTCGCATACCCGGCGAATCCAAGGCTCGTCCTTAACAACATCAGTTTTACGTTGGAACCTTCTTCGCGAATAGCTCTTGTTGGCGAGAATGGCCAGGGGAAAACAACTATCGTAAAGCTCGTTACGCGTTTGTACGATCCGACTGAAGGCCAGATCCTTTTGGACGGTGTAGACCTCCGTGAGTACGACCTGGAAGATCTGTGGAAGGAGATTGGAGTCATCTTCCAGGACTTCACACGCTACGAGATGACAGTGTCTGAAAACATCGCTATCGGCCAAATCGAAGAGCGAGACAATCAGTTTCGCATCCGCGCGGCGGCTCACAAAAGCCTGGCAGAGACATTTATTCGAAATTTGCCCAAGGGTTACGAACAGCCTCTTGGATGCCGATTCGAAGAGGCAATTGATCTCTCGGGCGGAGAGTGGCAGAAAGTCGCTCTCGCCCGGGCCTATCTGCGCGATGCCCAGTTGCTGATCCTCGATGAACCGACAGCGGCGCTGGATGCAAAATCTGAGCATGAGGTGTTCGAGCGATTCGGTGAGCTCACCAAGGGCAAGACGGCTCTTTTGATTTCCCACCGTTTCTCTACAGTTCGAATGGCGGACCGAATTGTTGTCCTCGAGAATGGAACAATAGTCGAACAGGGATCGCACGAGACGCTGGTAGGGATCGGTGGTCGATATGCAGAGATGTTCGAACTACAAGCGGCCAACTATCGTTGAAAGTATAGAGAAACGCTGTAGCTCGAATTGCTGCCACATCCTTAAATTCCGATTTGCTTCTCGACTCTTCAGCTCCAAACAGAAACTTCATCCCTTCTACCCGTGTCGCGTCACCGAGTCGATCGAAAAATCCGCCAATCGTACCCTTCTATCATCTTCGCAAGCCTTTCTGCGCAAAGTGAATTTCCACTCGGTTGGAATCGTCAAATTCAAGATTCATAGCTCCTCCTGCCAGGCCAGTCCAGTTTAGGGACTTAACGTGTTGCGTGTCGAAACTCTTCAAGGTGAGTGTGCAAACATCAGTCGGGACTTAGCTTGAGCCGCTGTTGGTTTCGGGTTTTCTTTCCTCCCTATCGAAACCCAGGCTGTATGTGCCCATCCTGGAAATCATGCGAAGGTGTCCCACAGCTCTAAGGCCTCTAGCGTGCGGCTTGGATGCGCCTGCGACTCAAAGATAGACTATTTCCATTACAGAATAGTAATTTCCTTGACAATATAGCAGCATGCGCCCACTGTAATTACGGACCTGGGATTCTTCAGTTCACCTGAACACACGGAAGTTGCCTGATCTACCCCTCGCCAGACACTTAAGGAGATTTATGAATACAATCACCCGCAGGGACCAATCTCGTGTTTTAACGTTGCAGGACGAAGTCAATCGTCTATTTGAGGACAACTTTACTCGCGAGCGCTCGGGTCATGCCGACCTCGCAACGTGGGCGCCACCCGTAGACATCTACGAAACCGAGAATGAATTGGTTGTAAAGGCCGAGTTGCCGGACTTTCAAGACAAGGACATCGACGTCCGCATCACAAACAATACGTTGACGATCCGTGGAGAGCGGAAATTCGAGAAGGACATCAACGAAGAACATTACCTTCGGATCGAACGCGCCTATGGTTCGTTCATGCGGAGCTTCTCCCTCCCGAATACGGTCAGCCCCGAGAACATTCGAGCCGACTATCGCAATGGAGTATTGACACTGCATATGGCTAAGCGTGAGGAGTCCAAGCCAAAGCAGATCAAGGTCAGCGTCGCTGCAAACGGCAAGTAGATCGTAGATCAGAGTCACGCGCGAGGGGCAGCTCGTGCCCCTCGTGCTTACAACCAGGGAGGTTGCCATGATCGAACGCAAAGAATTCTCAAAAGAAGATATTTCGCACCGGGCTTACGAGCTGTACACACGACGCGGCTGCGAGCCAGGTAAGGAGGTCGAGGACTGGATCAGGGCCGAACAAGAGCTAGGGGCCGAACCCGAAATCACACCCGCAAAAGCGAAGGCTGCACACCCGGGCCAATCTAACTAACGCCGCGCGAAAGCAAGGGGCGGAATAAACGAAAAATGAGATTGCCAATGATTAGGAAAATCATGCGGTGGGTTCCGATTACGGCATTGCTCCTCGCATTGACATGGCGCCCCTCTGTGAATTACCAAATACTGCTGCATTTAGTGGTCTGTGCGGGTGCCGCCATGATTCTGGCTTTAGTTTTTATCAGACAGAATCGAGATTCACTACGTGTTCAAACGGCGAGTCACTCTAGGCTGTAAGTGTGGCGGCGTTGAGCGCCACCGTCAACGCAAACGAGACACCAATGTCTAACGCAATCAACTCAGGAACCATACTGATCGAAGGAAACGCCTTTACGGTGGAATTCTTGCGATTCGAAAGCGAGCCATGGACCCGTTTCTACATGGCTGGCGAAGTCATTCGGGAATCGCGGAAGGCGTCCGGAAGACAAAGCCCTTACGCGAGCAAAGACAATTCCGAGGCGCACGTCATCGAGGAAGAGGAATGCAAGACGGTCAGCTGCGGCCCGGCACCTGCCAGGTCTTCCCTTCCCACCGAACTGGTCAACGGCAAGACCTCGAGGAGGCACTGGCCATCAAGCACACGGATATCGTCCCTGAGTTCAGTCTTCCCCCGTGCACTCCTGTCCGATGCCACAAGATACCCCAGAATTGGTGGAAGGCGGCACTGAGTAGTCTCGTTTTTTGTCCGGGAACGCTACTGTACGAGTCATTCCTAGACCCGTTTCCGCGGCTGTCCTCGCGTGGATGAAAACGATGGATCGACCATGAAGAGAACCCCAATGGTAGAGACAATCAAAGCGGGGACCGTCCTGATAAAGGACGGCGCACTCTTGCCGGAAGCCTTGCAGTTCGAAAGTGAGTCCTATGTGCCGGCCTGGAGATTAGTTAAAGGTCTCGATAGGCAGGCATTGGATCGGGAGATCCACAAAGCAGGGTGGACCTTCTTCTTCCTCGCTAACGAAATCAGGGCGACTGTCTTCGGTATTGACGGAGAAAAGATGGCACGCAGGGCAGTCGAGCGAATCCTGGGCGACCCAAGGCTCGGGCAATTCAATGCCTTGGAAATCACGCGAATCACCTCGCTGGACTCGGAACGTTTCCCGGTAGTTCACTATGTCACTGTCTCCGCTCACTCACGGCATATCCAGGAGAGCCTGATTCTCCTCCCTGCCATGGACCCTCAGGGGTTAGGACCGAACAAGATTGACTGCCGTCCAGACAAAAGCCCGGGGCTTGCAAACAGCAAGGGGCTGCTGCAGGGAACGATGATACAAGCCAACGCGGCACCGATCTTGAATCGTTGATTGATTGAAGGTAATACTCAAATGAAAATGATACGCAACATAGTCGGTGCTCTTGCCCTGATACTGCTTTCAGCGCCCTCGATTTTTGGGCAGGATCTTTCGAAGTATCGAACATTCTCTCTCGTAACGAGTTTAGCCGAAGTCTCGAAGCAGTTCGGTCCATACTCGCACTACACGACTCTAATTCAGCCTCGCCCAGCAGCCATTCAAGAGTTGACGTTCTGGACGCTGAACTCTTCTCGCCCTCGGGTCGGAGTGTACCCGGTTTCGCAGATTTTATTCAGCTTCTACAATGGCGAGCTCTACAGAATCGTGGTGACTTACGATCGGTACGACATAGAAGGCCTGACTGACGATGACATGGTGCAAGCCGTCTCCGCGCGCTACGGAAAGGCAACGAGCCTATATCCCGAGAGCAGCTTCTTCCTAACGAATTACCTCGACGGCTCAACGGCCAAGGTCCTCCCTTCCTTCTTTACAAGTGATTCCTATCGCTCGGCAGACCGGGTAATTGCTCGATGGGAGGATTCTCAAAACTCGGTAAACCTCTTCTCCTCCACCAGTCGGAACTCTTTCGGACTCGCCATATCTTTCAAAACGACTGGATGCACAGGCGGAGGCTGCCATTTTCGAATTTGAAAGAATCGAGAAGCGCGAGGCTCCGCAGGTGGACATTGATCACCGGGAAAAGAAGCCGACGGCTTAAAGTGGAGCGACAAATGAACCTGAAGACATTTCGTGCCTGGTATTGAGCTGGGGTCATAACGAGTGGGGATTAACAAAGAGCTACCGCGAGTGATTGAAGACCTTCGGAAACACACGCCGGAGCAGCTTGCCGAACTGCGCCTTCTGCTCAACGTTGGCCTGGGTCGGGCAGATACCCGCCGCACTGGTTTCTTTGAAATCGATGGCGCAGCCAATGTCTACTACGTACTTCGGTATCCTTTCCGCCACAAGGTTCTGCTAGTGGCTGCCTGGGATCGCCAAGACGACCCCAAGGCCGAATTCGTGGTCTGCCTATGAACCGCAGGCTAAAGAAGCTGTCGCTAATGCGAGATTTGGTGGCCTCCGCTATGGTGATCGGCCACCGCCATGACCGACCCCGTTTCCGCCGTCACCCATATCTTCACACGCGATCTTCGATGTGAATGTGTGCACAAGTGAACAGATATGTGTCGTCATGCCTTCTAAGCTGTTGATTCAGGTTGGAGTAAGCGTGTAGCTTTTGGCGGAGCGCTGCACGAGAACATGAAGAGTTCTCGCCCTCAGTCTCGGTCCAGGCGATCACAATCTTACTTTCGAATCTTTAGAATGAAATGAATTAAACGGAGGTTAATGAAATGTCTGTGAATGTGACTCCTTTACACGACCGCGTCCTGGTGAGGCGATTGGAAGAGAAAGAAACCGCGAAGGGCGGCATCATCATTCCCGACACGGCTAAAGAGAAACCTCACGAGGGGGAAGTAATGGCCGTCGGAGCCGGCAAGATCGAAAAAGGCAAACGGGTCCCGCTCGATGTAAAGGTGGGCGACCGGATTTTGTTCGGCAAGTACACGGGCAATGACATCCTGGTCGATGACCAGGAGTATCTGATCCTCCGCGAGGAGGAAATTCTGGCGAAGGTTAGCGGAATGGCCAAGGCAGCATCCAGCAAGAAATAGTTTCGCAGATCCAAACAGTCTTGGACGGGCCGCAAATACCCATTCACCCAGGAGGGTGAAGTCTAATGGCAAAACAAATTGTTACTGGTGAGAATTCGCGTCGGGCGATTCTGCGCGGCGTCAACATTCTAGCGGACGCTGTCAAGATCACGCTGGGCCCAAAAGGGCGCAACGCGGTGATTGAGAAAAAGTTCGGCGCGCCGATCATCACTAAGGACGGCGTGACGGTAGCGAAGGAGATCGAATTACAGGACCCACTCGAGAATATGGGCGCGCAGATGGTTCGCGAGGTGGCCTCCAAGACCTCTGACGTCGCCGGCGACGGCACCACCACTGCAACCGTTCTGGCCCAGGCCATCTTCCGCGAAGGCGTGCGGACGGTTGCTGCAGGTGCAAGCCCGATGGCCCTCAAGCGCGGCATTGATAAGGCCGTCGAAGTCGCCGTCGAAGAAATCAAGAAGCTTTCCCGCGACGTGAAGGGCGACATGATTGCGCAGGTTGGTACTATCAGCGCCAACACCGACAAACAGGTCGGCAGCATTATTGCCGAGGCCATGAAAAAGGTCGGCAAAGACGGCGTCATTACCGTCGAAGAATCGAAGACAATGGAGACGACGCTCGAAGTGGTCGAAGGCATGCAGTTCGACCGTGGCTACCTTTCGTCCTACTTCGTAACCGATCCGGAGCGGATGGAGTGCTTGTTGGAAGACGTTTACATCCTGATCCACGAGAAGAAAATCAGCTCGATGAAGGACCTGCTTCCCCTGCTCGAGCAGACCGCCAAGATGGGCAAGCCTCTCTTGATCATCGCCGAGGATGTTGAGGGCGAAGCGCTCGCAACCCTCGTCGTGAACAAGCTCCGCGGCACGCTTCAGTGCGCTGCGGTGAAGGCTCCCGGCTTCGGCGATCGTCGCAAGGCCATGCTCGAGGACATCGCCACCCTGACGGGCGGCAAAGCCATCACGGAAGATCTCGGCATCAAGCTCGAGAACGTGAAGATCGAAGACCTCGGTCGCGCGAAGAAAGTGACCATCGACAAGGACAATACCACGATCATCGCGGGCGCTGGCAAGGCCAGCGAAATCGAGGGCCGCATCAAGCAACTCCGCACGCAGATCGACGACTCCAGCTCGGACTATGACAAGGAGAAGTTACAGGAACGTCTTGCCAAGCTCGTTGGCGGCGTGGCTGTGATTAAAGTTGGCGCGGCAACCGAGACTGAACTGAAAGAGAAAAAGGCTCGCGTCGAAGACGCCATGCATGCCACTCGCGCGGCTGTCGAGGAAGGCATTGTTCCTGGCGGCGGCACCGCTCTTCTCCGCTGCTTGCCAGCCCTAGAAAAGCTCAAGCTCCACGATGATGAAGCGATCGGCGTGAACATCGTGAGGCGCGCCCTGGAGGAGCCGACGCGTCAGATTGCCCAGAACGCGGGCCACGAAGGCGCTGTGGTGGTCGGCCGCGTCCGCGATTCAAAGGATGAGAACTTAGGGTTCAATGCTGAGTCGGGCGAGTACACCGACTTAGTCAAAGCTGGCGTTATCGATCCTGCCAAAGTCACCCGTTTGGCATTGCAGAACGCCGCGTCAATTGCCGCGCTGATGCTGACCACCGAAGTCCTAGTGGCTGACATCAAGGAAGAGGAACACAAGGCTGTTGGCGCAGGTCATGGCGGCATGGGCGGAATGTACTAAGAAGATTCAGATCCTCTGGAACGTCTGCTCCTTGCCTCTTCACTCGAAGTTAGGAGTCGCCTCAACATCAGTCGAGATTGCGAGCGAGTTGAAGAAATTGATCGGGAGGTGACACGTGAGTCTACTGGGAGAGAATCGGAGTGCTGGGACCCATTCACCATTTGGCTAGTAAGGGCTTGAACGATCAGAAAATCGCCAGCGAGATGAACCTCCCAGAGAGCGAGGTCCAGGGTTGCATTTCCTGGATGTTGCACTCTTATAAGATGTCCAATCGAATCCGATACTGACGCAACTGAAGCTCTGGCGGTTGAGGTGCTACAAGGGAAAGCTGCTGAGTGTAACATTTCTGGGGTAACCCATTAGAGTAACTCCCAGATACTGAAAGGCGTGGTTACCTTCTCTCTGCGTGTTACCAGCAGCCACAGCACAATCTCCGGATGGTCACGCCACGAGCGGAAAGCTCTCCAAGCAATTGCACCACTCCGGGAGAAGGTTCCCGGTCACCCGGGACAATTACCGCCCATTCCAGATTCTCCCGAAACTCTTTCGACCTAACCTCCCACTGACCAAAAGACGAGGATTTCACCTCACCGATTTGGATGACGGACCAGTGCCATGCCAACGCTAACGCGATGGCTTCGTCAGGTGCTGGTCCGGACAGGATAAAGTGGTTGTTTCCATGTACTAGGATGCCGACCATTCGTTTTCAAGCCTCCAAGCGCGGATCGGGAACCGGATAGCCAATTGCAAAATGGTAGACGACTTGTCCTCGCTCAGGGGACAACTCCAGATATCGGTTCACTCGCTCATCAAAAAACGCTCCAATGCCCGTTGCTCGCAGGCCCATCGCTTCGGAAGCAAGATACATTCGTTGACCAATAGCACCTGCCTCGAAGTGCACGTAGCGATATCCACGTTCGCCGTAGCTGCGGGATGCACTCTCAAAATCGCTGATCATCGAGAATGCTACGCAAGCGTTACCCGCCAGGTCTTGTCCCAGACTGAGAGCTGCCGCTACCACGCGTTGGTCTCCTTCCTTGATTTTTTCCAACTCTGCATGCTCCGGCCAGTAGCGGTAAACACCCGGCCTCAAGCCGTCGACGCGGTGGACGTAAAGATACAGTTGGACGAGAGGAGCGGTAGCGAAATCGGCGAAGAGACGTCTCTGTGCGGCTGTGAGAAGAGTTGCAAGTTGCGAAAGCGAGATCGATTCCTCCCCACCCCTGAAGTCGAGAGCAGAACGCCGGTTACGAACGACATCGCCGAAGCTTAGACTTGTGGGGAAATTAGGCGGCAGGCTGATTTCACCGCGCCCGGATAGCTTCGCCTGGACAACCGAAGGAATAGTAGTTTGCGTGAACTTCGTAGCGGCGTGGATTCGCTCAATCAATGGATAAGATTCTTGCTGCTCTGACAAGCGGTTAGGGTCACATCTAAAGAAAATCGTCTCGACTGGATCTAGCATCCTCACTGGAATGGACGGGCCGTGAAGCTCGACGATCAGCATAGGCCACTCATCCTCAGGCAGCAGACACGATTCCGCAACTCTGTCATCTAAGAAATGGCCAAGGGCAAAGGTTTCGCATCCGATAGATCGAGCAGCAAGCGTGAGGGCCTGCCAGGCATGTCCGATGTCGTGCAAGCAATAGCGATAGGCCCTGTCGCGGTATTTCCAAGCTTCGCGCCAGGCGATGCTGGTCAGAACGAAAATTAGCGGTGCGGCGGTGCCGACAAGTTTCGCGCCAAAATCTCCGATGGCGCGTTGTTCCACCATGTGGGATGAGGGACGGTAATGATAGAGGCCATCGGGCCAGTCGACCAACCCTTGCGAGCAAAAGTGAAATTCGGTGGGATGGAGATTGCCGGAGGAAGGATTCACGCGCAGAGAGTAGACAGCTCCAGTGGACGAGACTCGCTTGGACGCACTAATCGAGGCGGAATAGAACATTAACTGCGATAGGAATTCCGCACCATTCCGAGCCAGAGTATTCCCTGTTTTGCCCCTGAGCACTTCGAGAGCTGAAATCAGTGGAGCTGGCGGGTCGGCCGGCAAATCCAGCACGGGGACGCCCTCATAGTGCCGAAATGGATTGGGCATATTGGCCCAATCGAGATAGTGCTGAGTTCCCCGAAGCGATTGGACACTGTGCTTCGTCAGCTCATGGTATTCCTGCCAGCTCATGCAGGGTGAATCCTTACGACACTGTACTGGCAAAACGGGCATTCGAGTGTGGTTTGATTTCAATTGTCAGCGAAAGCAAACTACCTTTGGCAGACGGCCAAAATCCCTCTGTCCGGTAGATGTTGAGAAATCCCCTGTTACCAACACCTATCGCATCTAGTGTCCGTTAACCGCGTTTACCAGGCGCGTCGAAGTGGTTTCCACTCGGCCGCCTCCGCTGGCCTGCTCCTTCCATCGTTGAACGTTCACGCCTTTCATGATGAGCCATAGCATCAGCGATGCTTCCGCGAGGAAGCCGAGGACTTTCAGATAAGTGAGCAGAGGGATTGCGTGCGGTGACAGAAAGATCAGCCACCCCAAACCGGCAAGCGCCATCAACACGCCCAGAAATCGAGGTAGGAAGGTCGACCTGAAAATGAGGTAACCGATTAGGAGGCAATACGGGCCGAAAAATAACAGGGAGCTGATTTTGTGGGGAGCCAGATTAAACATGCCAAGAACTTCATTGGCGCATCCCGCGAGGCTGAATAATGCCGCGAGCAAAGAGAGGCCGCTGTTCACCGGCTTAAACATGTAATAGAAAAGCAGCGTCACAGCTATGTAGAACGCGTACGCGATGAGGTTGATGGCGTCATACGCAACAAGCCGGGTCTGGCCAACAAAGACCTCGGCGGATATTGCTGTTAGAAAGTAAAGCAAATAAACGACACCGGTAACCCTGGCTCCGGGCCATGGCGACGCTATTGCAACCCGTTCCATCATTTCTCAGCCTCCAAGGAGCGGCAACAAGAGCGCTCATTGGACTGCACTGAGTCACGAGCGCTGGTTCTCCATCTCGGGTGTTAGATGATAGAAACTGTCACGGCTGAATACTATCCACTTTTATACAGTCTGCTGAGATTCCTTGGCGGGCTAAGCAAACTCCTGGTAAGTCTCATTATCGGAAACCACCCTCGGCTGATGGGCATCGAGCACGCCGGTCCGGATAGATGTTGCGAAATTGATCGACCGAGTTTTTGTACCATGGCGAATGAGAGAGTTTATATGACAGCCTCCGGCTGTGAAATCGAGTTTGGTGGAACATGAGGCCTTGACCCAGCTGTCGTCCCAAGGGAACACGTGGTTGCTTCCAAGGGTGGTCATTGGATCCAGCTTGACGAGCCCGATCTTGTGATTGAGTCAATTAGCCTAAAGAGTCCGAATTCGTACATCGTGTTTTGTTAAATGATTGATTCCATTGCAGATACATGGTTCGTTTTGCAAATTTGGCTTCGCGGTACCGCCCCGGCGCGCTACGGTTGCGTATATTAACCTAGGTTGTAAGTATAAGATGCATTAATTTAGGTAATCAGTAATCACAAAAGTCCTTGCGAACTCGTACGCACGGGACTACATTGTTCGTAGTTCGTGTGATTTCTGAACCCCGTGATGGTCGCTGCGCACTGTGAGATACATTGACGCGGCGACAGCTGTTTTTAAGTCTCCGCGTGTTTCTACCCGTAAATTCGACTTTTGGGGGAGACTTATGACTTTCGCACGAAAAAAAGGCACGGGACCTAAAACGGCGGATGGGAAATCGCGGTCGTGCAGAAACTCGCGACGTCACGGCCTCTTTGAAAAGACGCTGCGGTTGTCGAAAGAAGACCTTCCAAAGTTTGATCGTCTCAGATCCGCTTTTCACGCGGACCTGAAACCCGAAGGGGCGGTGCAGGAGTTCGTTGTCGATGATCTGGTCGCATGTGGCTGGATGATGACACGGTCGCTCGGACACGAACAGGTTTCGATCCACAAACTCGTCGGCGCGAGTACGAACGAGGCCGCATGCGCGGAGTCTCCGCAGCCGCCTGCGAGATGGTCACGCCAGACACGGTTGAAATTTATAGAAAGGATACGAAGTCAGGTTGATGATGGAGTTGTCATTTCGAAGTCGGCAGAGTTGAAAAAGCAAATCACAGAAACCTTAGGTGAGAACATCTGCAAGACCTTGAGCGATTGGGAGAGCGACAGCCCTGCCGCATCAGCGATCGCGCACGCCATGGTAGAAAAATGCGAGATGTTCAAAATGGGTTTACCCGAACCTTTGCGTGGAATCAAGGGAGAACGCGACCCTTTGACGACCGGTCTCTATCGGCAGCTCATTGGCAAATTGCTCGACCAGGAGGTCCGAAATCTTCTGTGCGACGGTGGAGGCGGTCAAACGCCGGAAGAGCAAGTTCAACAAACCGATTTATTCATGCGCTATGATGTGACAAAGCGTCGCAACTTTTATCAAACGCGTGGGCCTGGAAGAAAAGGCAACCGCGCGGTTATGGCTCGCGGGCGGTCGCGAAATAGTTGCGAGTTCGCTTTCGTTGCAGCATCGCGGGAATAATTCGGGTTGAGCCCAGCCGCTAGGACGACGGTAGCTCGCGTTCCGTTACTGAGCGCCGTTGAAAAAAAGCAGGTGGCACTTTCGGAACAAGCAACCCAATTTCGAGAACGTCACCTTGGCCCCTGCATTCCCCATAACTCCGGTATCATTTCTCGTGTTGATGGCGGTGCTATTGGTACTCATCGCAGTGGATAGGCCCTACGAGGCGGTGCTCGGAATTGTGGTGGTACTGGCGGGGTTGCCTTTCTATTTCACACTGCCAAGGCGGGACAAATCTACTGACGAGGTAACCGCATTATGAAGGAAGAAAAACCCTCTCGGAACGCTGACAAGATGAAGGCGGACGTCACCGAGAACCCCAAAACCAAAATCAGAATCATCGAGGACGAGGCGGCCACTGGCGAAACTGCAGCCGCCTATGACTTCTGGCGGAAAAGCTCGGGACGTCATAAGCTTCCTGGCATCATGAAGTGCTTCGGCGCAAGACCGGATTTCTTGCGCCAAGTCGTCGAGTTTTCAAACGCGGTCCACTTTTCCGAAGGACATCTTTCTCGGCGTCACAAAGAGATGATAGCCAGCTATGTCTCTTATCTGAACCGGTGTCCGTATTGACTGGACAGCCATGCTTACTTCCTGCGGGTTCAGGGAGCAACAGATGAATGCGTATCGGCGATTCTTGAAGGCAAGCTGGAACAGGCGGGCCTGACCGAGGCGGAGCACGCCTTGCTGCAATACGCGGGGCTTATAACCCGGGCTGCTGATCACTCCACTCACGAGGATGTTGAGAAGCTGCGCACCGTCGGTTGGAAGGAAGAACAAATCTCAGAGGCCGTCTACATTACTGCCCTGTTCGCCTTCTTCAATCGTGTCGCAGACGCCTTTGGCGTCCCGTCCCAGAACTATCTCTCGACTGGGAAGCTGACGCTGTAGAGGAACCTGGCAAGAAGATCGTGTCAATTAGGACGTATAGTCCTCCAAGCGCGGCACAACTCAAACCTTCAACGCCAGAACTCTTGCCAACTAGCTCCATAACCTTAATCTGCCTTTGTGCGCGCTACGATTTCTGGCGGTCTTCTTTCTCGGATTTGTCCATCAATTGGCCCTCGGTGCGTAGGTAGCACTTCAGAGTTCGGGTCATTTCTCCTGGCGCAACCTTCACTTGTTTGTACACCGCAGTTAGAGGAAGGATCTTCACACTAACGGTTTGGGCCAAGCACATACAGGCCACCATCGACGAGGATGGTCTGGCCCGTGACAGCGGTGGCTGAGCAGGCCAGGAAAAGGGCAACTTCGGCGCACTCGTCAACAGTCGCCAGTCGCTTCAAGGGTGTAGCCATTTCTTCGGCGGTGAAATCGGAACTCGAATTCGGGCGGCCCGCGAAGTGAGTGCGAATGAGTCCCGGAGAAATCGCATTCACACGGATTTCCGGGGCGAGGGCGCGGGCCAGGGATTTCGTCATTGTAATGACACCTGCTTTAGCGGCAGCGTAGGCCATCGAGCTTCCAACACCTGTGGAACCTGCAACCGATGCAACGTTGACGATCGCGGCCCCTGCTTGTTTTCTGAGGAGCGGGGTAGCTGCTCGCACGCAGTAGAAAAGGCCACGGAGGTTGACGTCGAACGTTTTATCCCAAATGTCATCGGTGAGCTCATCGAGTTTGCGGTGAGAAACGCGAGTGCTCCAGCCTGCATTGTTGACGAGCACGTCGAGCCGGCCAAGTTCGCGCACAACTTGCTCGAACATCGCGGATACTTCCGATTCAACGGAGACGTCGGCAGCAACCGGAATCGCGGCGCCTCCGTCTGCGCAGATCTGCGCGACCAATTGGTCCGCGGCCTCGCGCGAACTGCGAAAATTCACGGCGACATGCGCGCCTTCCCGAGCAAAACGCTGGGCGATCGCGCGTCCGATTCCAGTAGTGGCGCCAGTGATGAGAGCCGTCTTCCCTTGAAGCGTCATCTCATTTTTCTCGCCTGATTTCTTCCGTTGCGGCTACTTCTTTTCGATCTCGTTCGCAAATTTGGATGAATCGCGGTACTTCACCGTTTGTAGATGCTCGCAATAAAGGACCAGCTCGCCCGGGACTTTGAAAACTTCGTAAGAGACCCGCACCATTCCCATCGTCGGATATTTCGGCCGCTTTTCGAGATTGGTACGAATCGTGTAGAGCGTGTCGCCTATGAATACAGGCTTGATGAACCGCAACTTGTCGTAACCGTAGCTAAAAGTGTCAACATTGTTGTGAGCCATCAGGCCCAGGCCAATGCTGAATACCATCGCGCCGGCCACCAGACGTTTGCCGAAAATCCCTTCTTCTTTGGCAAACTGCTCGTCCGCCACGTAAGGGTGCATGTCGAGAACCAGTGCGTTGAAGGCCATACTCTCGCCTTCAGAGATGGTTCGGCGGATGGAGCGGGCGCGGAGGCCCACTTCAAAATCCTCGTAGAGCCACACTTCCTGATTCCAGATCTTGATTTGGGTGTGTTTGGCTGGATCGGGATTTGGATTTGTCATTTGAGCTCCATGTTGATCACAATGCAAAATCGGTTTATCCGCGCGCGGCTGCCGAGGCAAGTCGCTCGGCAAAACACCTGTTCAGCCATTCGATCACCTCCGCATCGGCGACTTGGTTTTTCAAGCAGCGATTGATTTCAATTCCAGCGGCTTCGAAGAATTGGATAAATCCATCGAACCGTGGCCGCACATAAGCAGTTCGCAGAGTCTCGAGCGTTCCCGAAAAGAAACCGCCCGCTTCGAAATCGATTGGAGGATCGATCCATGCAGAGAGGCTTGCAGGCTGCCCGCCTTCTCGGAAGTAAGTACCGCGCTGATGCTCCGGGCTGGCGACCCATTTTGCGTATGACACGGCCGCATCCCGATGTGGGCTTTGTTTGCTGACGGCTATACCCGTACCGCCGAGCTGCGTTCCGGCGCATCCACGGTCGCCCGAGGCCGGGGCATCAGCAAACGCGAGCGGGACCAGATTCTGGCGCCGAGAATAGTTCGAGTAGCCGTAGGCCCACGGGCAATAGACGATATCGGCAGCTAGGACCATTTGGTCGTAAAGTTGAATGGGATTCCAGGCAGTCGAATTGGGGTGAGCGATCGCTATCAGGGCGTGCATGCGATCGAGCACCTCCTTCGCCACTCCCTCGTCGACGAATGGTTCAGCATCTTCGGCGATGGGATGCCCGAGGTTCGCGGTCAATGTGAAAAACAGGCTGATCGCATCGATCGGGCATGCGGCGACAACTATAAACTTCCCTCGCGCGCGCGCCTTGCGGCCCAATTGAACGACTTCATCGAGGGTGCGCGGCGTAACTGCTGAGAGTTGCGACAATAAATCCGGGCGATACGAGGCTACTTGAGTGGCCGCGTCGACGGGCAGGGCCCAAATTCCGTTCGCATAACAGTAGGAACGCCACGATGCGCCAACGGAATCGTGGGCGAAGGCTGCCTTCTCCACCTCTGTAAGATCGCCGCTGAGTTCGACGAGAACATCGTGCGCTGCTGCGAAACCGACGAAGGGATGGTCCATGATGATCAGGTCGTAGCGATCAAGATACTGCTCGATCGGGGCCTCGCCGAATTCTCGAAGAGTCCGCCGATCCCAGTGGATGCGAAGCCCAGGATGAATCGCCTCGTATTCGGACGCACCTTTTATCAGCGGGGAATAACCGCGCGGATGATCCCAGGTAAGTCCTTTTAGAATTGCTTCCAAATTCAGTTCCCAGCTTCCCTTTTTCTCGCTTTGGCGACTGCGCGCACTACCCTTTCGGGACGCCACTTTTCATTTGTACGATCAGAATATGCTCGCAGTAGAGAACTACGTCGCCATGCTGATTAATGATTTCGCATGCTTCTACGACTCGGCCGAAGCCTGGACGCTTCGCATCTTTTTCTTTTGCCTTGACTGTGACGCGCGTGTAAATCGTATCGCCTATGAGAACCGGCTTTGGAAAACGCAGCCTGTCATATCCGTAAGTGAACGCTACCGGATTGATCTGACTGGCCGTCAACCCGATTCCGATCGTGAACGTCATTGTTCCGTGAGCGATGCGCTCGCCGAAGGGGGTCTTTCGCGCGAATTCCGCGTCCACGTGATGGGGAAAGAAATCTCCGGAGTGGCCGGCGTGTACGACGACATCGGTCTCCGTGATGGTCCGGCCAGAGGTTTTTCGCTGAGAGCCGACGGCGTAGTCCTCAAAATATTCGATTTTTTCCATCGCCTTTGTTCTCTCGACCCGTTTCAGTGCTTCTTACCACCTACAGCGCTCGAAAGTTTTTGACTTGCCTCTCGAAGGGCCAGTTTCACATGCGCCGGGCCGATCCGATCGCCGATGCGTGCGAGAAATGGAACAGAAAACGCTGCGATTGCATCGCCGTGCTGATTCAGCACGGGAAACGCAATGTTTGTGACACCTCTGACCTGGTAGCTGGGCATTTCCTCGTAACCCCTTTGGCGAATTCGGCCCAGATGACGAACGAGATCGCGTGGCAGCGACCGGCCGGTTCGCTGCTTCCATTCTGCGAGTGCGCGATCTCTCATCGCGCTTTGTTGAAATGCAAGAATCAAGTGGCCGGAGGCGGTGTTGAGGAGGTCGATCCGCGCACCGAGCTTCAATGCGAATCCGGCGGTTCGAGGCGCGTCCGCCTGCTCGACGACAATCACTTCCCCATTGCTCAGCATCGCCAGGTGGCACGACTGCCCAGTTTCGTGGGCTACCTTCTCCATAAGAGGACGTGCTTCCGCGGCAAGACGGTGCAAGGGCTGATGGTGGTGCGCGAGCTCAAAAAGTTTCAGCGTGAGTTCGTAACGCTCGTCGGATGCGGCCTGCGAAATATAGCCGCGGTCCTCCAGACACACGAGCATCCGGAAAATCTCGCCGACCGTGCGGCCCAGGCGCCGAGCTGCTTCGCTTGTGGTGAGCCCTATGGGTTCAGATGCGAATAGTTCGAGAATATCCAGACCCTTGTCGAGGGCCGGCGCTGCATAACGGACGCGCGTCGCGCCTGAGGGAGTGCGTGGGAACGCGCGCTTGGGGCGAAGGGCTAACATCGATCCGAATGAGACTATATCATAATTTCTCTAATGAAAATATTATTTCATATATGCAATACTAGGTAAGCAGGCAGAACTGCTCCGAGGGGGCGAGAGTCCTCTGGAGGAGAATTGATGGAAAGCACCGTGGTCCATTCAGGCACGACGAAAGTGAGAAACGATTTACCTTTAAGAGGTCTGCTCGTGCTCGACTTCAGCCAATTTCTTTCTGGGCCGCTGGCGACGCTTCGATTGGCGGACATGGGTGCCCGCGTTATTAAGATCGAACGGCCCGGCCAAGGCGATCTTGGACGAACGCTCTATTTGAGTGACTTGGACATCGACGGCGTGAACACTCTGTTCCATGCGATCAACCGCAATAAGGAAAGCTTTGCGGCTGATCTTAAGAATCCGAGCGACATGGACAAACTGCGGAGGTTGATTGCGCGTGCCGACGTCGTGGTTCAGAATTTCCGGCCCGGCGTGATCGAGCGGCTGAAGCTCGATTACCAAAGCATTTCCCAATCGAACCCGCGCATCGTATATGGGTCAATCAGCGGGTATGGAGAAGCCGGCGAGTGGCGCGATCGTCCCGGTCAGGATCTATTGGCGCAGGCCCGTTCTGGAATCATGTGGCTGAGCGGCGACGAAGGCGATCCGCCCACTCCATTCGCGCTGGCAATCGCCGACATGCTAACCGGGCACAATTTGTGTCAGGGAATTCTGGCGTGCCTAGTTCGTCGCGGCATCACGGGGCATGGCGGGCACGTGGAAACGAGCCTGCTCGAATCGCTCATCGACTTTCAGTTTGAAGTTCTCACGACATATCTGAACGATGGAAGAAGGCCACCTCGGCGGGGCACGTTTCGAAATGCGCATTCCTATCTATCAGCACCATATGGCGTGTACGACACGAAGAACGGACATCTGGCACTGGCGATGACGCACCTTCCGACGCTGGCATCGCTTCTCGCCATTCCCGAACTCGCAGATGTGAAAACTTCGGCTGATGCATTCCGCCGGAGAGATGAAATCAAGCGGCTGATTGCCGATCGATTGCGGCATGAGTCGACCGAATACTGGCTCAGCATTTTGGATGCCGCGGATATCTGGTGTTCCGAGGTGCTCGATTGGCCGAAGTTACTGGCGAGCGCTGGCTTCCAGGAGCTACGAATGCTTCAGACGTTGGCGAACGGAAAGGGTCTGGAGATTCTGACGACGCGATGTCCAGTTCGCATCGATGGCGATGTGCTATCGAGCGCGAGACTCGCAGCCAAAGTGGGGGAACAAACGGCGGCTATCACGGAAGAGTTTGGTCTGTAGCAGGAAGATTAGAACCTCCCAAATTTCCGGTAGGCGTCGACCGGATGCATGCCTTTCAGGATCGATTTCCGAACCAGATTTTCGGTCTTCACCACAGCCTCAGCTTTTTTCGCTACTTCCTCGGCGATCGTTTGAGGGATTACGAGGACGCCGTCGCGGTCGCCGATGATGTAATCTCCCGGCTCGATGTGGACTCGGCCGATGTCGATGCCAATATTGTGAGCGACAAGTCGCCAGCGACCGACGATGTCAACGGGAGTCTTGTATCGCGCAAACACCGGAAATTTCAGCTTCAGAATATAGTCGGTGTCGCGTGCGCCTCCGTCAATCACCGCGCCGCGTGCGCCGCGAAATTGTGCAGTCTCGCTCGAGAGCTCTCCGAGATGGGCAGCGAGATCATCATGCGGCTGGCTGACAAGGACGTCCCCGGGCCGTACGTCGCCGAGCATTCTTAGATACGGAATGAAGATGACTTCGGGGTCTTCACTCGTAGTGGGCTCTCCCGCAATCGTCAGGGCCCGTCCGGCGAGCGTGTGGCCGGGGTGGAGGGATTGGATTTCCTTTGGCAATGCCTGATGGTGGTAGCCCATCTCGTCGAGAATGTCACTGATCGCTCCCGTATAGGGAATCTTTGAAAGCCTTTCAATTAGCCCTGGCTTCTTTTGTTTTTTCATGATTCTTGCGCAACCCTTCATCGTCCTAACGCTGTTGTCACTCCAAGCGGTAGGTACGAATTGCGTTCTCTCGGAACAGTTTTCTCTGGTTCGCCTCTCCAGCGGAAAGGGTGAGAGCAAGCAATGTCTCGACCCACTTTGTGTAACTGGCGGTGAGATTGCACACGGGCCAATCGCTTCCAAACATCACCCGGTCCCATCCGAACGACTCAATTACGTGTTCGACGAACGGACGCAGATCTTCTGCGTTCCAATTCGCCGGATCGGCGTACGCGACAAGCCCAGAAATTTTGCCAGCTACATTGGGAAATTTTGAGAGCTCGCGGATATGTTCGCGCCACGGATCGAGCGCCTGACCCTTCACATCCGGGACACCGCAGTGGTCGAGAATGAACGCGACATCATGGCACTTGGAGACCAAGTTAATCGCGACGGGAAGCTGGCGCGCCAGAACACAGATATCGAACGAGAGGCAGTACTCTTCAAGGCGTGCCACGTTCTCAATGAACCTTTTGCCCTGGCCGACTTCATCCGGTCCCGTGTGAAGAATTCGCCGAACCCCTTTCACTTTCGGGTACGCTGCAAGCGCGTCGAGGTGCGCTTTGAATTCATCGCGCTCGGGACGGCCCGATGCAACGATGCCCGCGATCCGAGTTCCAAAATCCTCCGCCATTCGAAGGACGTGCAAGGCTTCGTCCATCATTTGTGTTTCATCCACGTCGCACTCGACAAACACTGTCTTATCGATTTCAAGGCCACTCGTCGCATCACGGTAGTCGCTGAGGCGGAACGAACGGTCGAGTTTCGGCAGCGGCTCGAGCCATGCGTAGTGAAAGAGCTCTTTGTCCCAAAGATGCTGATGGGTGTCGACGATTTTCATGGTGGCGTTAGTCCGTATGAAAGACCTCTTCCATCTCGGCCCACCATTCTCCTTCTTGGCGCGTCTCGAGCGGTTGCTGCATCGGCATCATCACGGCCCACCACTCCTGTGTTCGGCTGTCGGCGGCCATTTTTGCCATGTCGGCTTTGTAGTCGGTGCCATGGTATTCAAAATAGCCAAAAATAAAATCATCTTTAAGATAAATAGAATAGTTGCGGATGTTGCATTTCTTGATCATGGCGAGGATGTCGGGCCAGACGGCGGCATGATAGCGTTTGTATTCTGCGAGGGCTTCAGGTTTTACCTTAATAACCGAACCATAGCGTTTCATCAGATGGGAGCCTTTCTATGGGCGAATCGCTCCGATTGCCCAGAGCACCGGAGTTTTGAATCGTTAAAATCAATTAAGGCCTCGAATTCATGCGGTAATTTCCTCCGGACGCACGGCTCGCTTTTCGGCCATTGACCGGTACTCAGCGAATACAACCTGAAGCGTTTGCAAGTTATCGCGGCCACTCGTCTCCGGCTCAGCATTGTTTTCAATCGCGCACATCAACGAAGCCATCGGTCCGACGAAGGCGTCTGGAATCCACATTGTATCGAGGCGTGCCGAAAACCAATATCCCGGGTTGCGTTTGGACATGAATTCGAGAGTGTCGGGACGTCCCGTAGGATAGTTGTACATCAGGCCGATCGTTCCCTTAATCACTCCCTCCGTGCCCTCAAGCCTAAAAATCGCGTAGGGGTCGTCCGTCCACGTCGAGTGACAAACATCAATCAGAACTTGGAGACCGGATCCGTATTCCCAGACTGTGAGTGTTTTAGTTTCTGCACTAGTTGTTTCTCCTGGGGCGTGGCTACCGCTCGTGAAAACGAAATTTGGCTGGCCGAGCAGGTAACGCAGAGAGTCAATGTAATGGATGCTGTGGAACATTACTTCCAGGCGCTTGCCTGCGTAGATCCACGGCCAAAGGCTCCAGTCCGTTTTGCAGTGGACTTGAATCGTTCCATAGAAAGGAGCGCCGAGCCAACCCTGGTCGATGAGCAGCCGCGCGCAACGGATACCGGCATCCCACCGCATCTGCTGATTCACAGCGATCTTTACGTTTGCTTTTGCGGCGAGGTCGACGTTGTGGACGGCCTTGGAGAATTCATCGGCGAAGGGCTTTTGGCATAGCATGTGTTTCCCAGCGGCTGCTGTCTTCTCGACGATTTCGGCTTGGGCCGCGGGATAAACTGCGATATCCACGATTTCGATTTGTGGGTCTTTCAGCAGCTCGTCGACGTTCGGGTGCACTTTCTTGATGCCGTGATCGCGAGCTGTTTTCTCCGCGGCTTCGAGATTCCTGTCGGTCACGCCAACGACTTTGAACCCTGCTCGCTTGTAAGCCGGCAGGTGGGCGTAATTCACGATGCCACCGGTTCCGATGATCCCTATTCCACGGTCGAGCTTGCGCGGCATGGTTGGTTTGTAATCGAGGTGTGGGAAAACGTCAGCCATGTCGTAATCCTCTCTTCGAATCCGGTCTAGCTCTTCTCACTTGCTCTGGGCCGATGTGGCATTTTGAATCGCGGCCAAGCCCTGCTTGGCGTCGTCGTCATCGGGGTTCAACTGCAGCGCTGTTTGGAGTTCCTTCTGAGCTTGGTCAAGCTTGCCGGTGCGGACATACATCATGCCGAGATTCTTGTGCAGGTGCGCGGCTTCGGGGCATTCACCGCAGAGTTCGAGGGCTTCTTGCATCTGGTCAAAGGCCTGTGGCCAGTTCTGCGCGTTCGAAGCTTCGAGTGCAAAATTCCCGAGCTGCTGCACGCGGTCGGAAACCTGTTGGTTCTTTTGCAGAGTGTCGTAGCGAGCCTGATACTGCTGGGCTTCGGGATCGTTCGATTTTCGCAAAGCCCGGGCCAGATTATAGAGAGCCTGCGAATAGTTAGGGTCTGCTTGAAGCGCGAGTTTCCAATGGACAACCGCTTCAGCGGTTTTTCCTTGATGTTCTAGATTCTGCCCGAGGAGAAACTGTGCATCTGGATTGCCCGGCTGAAGAGCGATCACTTTTTCGAAGAGCTGTGTCGAGCGGTCGAGATCGTTGTCCTGCTTTGCGGCTAGGGCGAGGAAGTAGAGCGCGAGAGCATGATTCGGCTCCAAACGGAGCGCTTCTTCGAGTTCCTTGCGCGCATCTTCGTATTTGGCGGTTTCGAAATAGAAGCGGCCCAGATTGTAGTGAACGGACGGCGAGCGGGGATCGAGACGTGCGGCCTCTAAAAATTCTTTGAAGCCGTTCGCGCGGTCATATTGGTCGACAAGGGCGATTCCGAGATTCAAGTGTGCGTCTGCGGAATTTGGCTCGAGGGACAGTGCTTTGCGAAAACTCTCCGCCGCTTCTGCTGCACGGCCGGTTTTGCCCTGGATCATTCCGAGAGCCGTGTATGAGCCGGGATCATTCGGGTTTATCTGAATGGCGGTCCGCAATTGCTGTTCGCCCTGCGCGACTTGTCCATGTTGAGCGAGCAAGAGACCCAGATTCACGTATGCCCTCGTATATTTTGGATCGCTCGCGATCGCTTGCCGGTAGAGCGTTGCGGCGTCGGAGTCCTTCCCTTCCCTGCCGTAAAGGACGCCCAGATTGTTTTGTGCGTCGGCGTATTGCGGGTCGCTTGCTATAGCGTTCTTGAATGCGGCTTCGGCTTCACCCGTTCGGCCACGCTGCATTTCCAAGACACCGAGCTGGTTGTGGGCGACTGCGAGATCTGGATTCAGCTGGATGGCTTTTTCGAGCTCGTGGCGCTCGGCGGATGGATCGTCGAGTTTATCGAGCGCGAGCGAGAGATTGTAGTGCAACTGTGGGTTGTTCGGATCGACGCCCAGGGCTTTGCGATAGGCGCCGGCTGCGGCACGCGCGTCTCCCTCAGCTAGAAACTGGTTTGCCTGGGCATTGAACTTCGCGGCTTCGGCACGCAGATCACCGTGCAATGCAAGCGCTGCAGATTCAGTATGCTCCTTTTGCCCGAGTTCCTTTTGCCCGCTTTTCACGAGCAGTTGAGCAAGCTGGTCGTGGACTTCCGGTGCGGACGGGCGGATTTTTTCCGCCCTTCTCAATTCACGAATGGCGCGCTCGGTCTGGCCGGCTTCTGCGAATGCGGAGCCCAGTTCGTAGTGAACTTCGTAGCTCGAAGGATTGAGTCGTGCTGCTCTTTCGAGCAGCTTGATCGAGGGGGTCCATTGTTGGAGACCTTTATAGGCGAGGCCCGCGGCGTAATAGCCCTGATAGTCGAGCGGTTCGTGCTCGACATACTCTCGTAGTG
The DNA here is from genome assembly GCA_963772535.1 of uncultured Acidobacteriota bacterium. Classification (GTDB taxonomy): domain Bacteria; phylum Acidobacteriota; class Terriglobia; order Acidiferrales; family UBA7541; genus Palsa-295. The sequence goes on along the minus strand of CAVYXN010000015.1, from coordinate 527,478 downwards.
GGGTGATCGCTTCCGAAAATTTCTGCTGCGAGATGAGGGCGCGACCGAGGGCTAGACGCGCTTCGTCTTTCTTCGAATCGAGACGCAAGGCTTCGCGAAACTCCGTGATTGCTGCTTCGAGGTTCGGCGGCCGGGCTCCTGCTTCAACGACTCCGAGGCCCAGATGGGCTTCCGCAGAATCAGGGTGAGCGGCAACGAGTTGTTGCAGGGTTTCCGTCGCTTTAGCCGGCTGCCCCGCTTGGGAATATGCGAGCGCCAGAGCCACAGTAAGCGGCACGACCTGTTCGGGGGTGGGCGCCTGCGTGATGGCTTTCTGCAGCAGTGCAATGGCTGCCGCCGAGTTCCCTTGCGCTACCAAAACCTGTGCGAGACTAATCACAGCGCTCGGGAAATTCGGGTCGATCTTCAAGACCGCATCGAATTCGGCGGCGGCAGGCGTTAGTTTTTTTTGATTGTACAGCAGGGTCCCCAAAGCGAAATGGGAAGTTGCTGAATCGGGCTTCTCGCGGATTGCAGCCCGCAGTTCGGTGGCAGCACGTGCTGGATCGCCAGACGAGAGGAAAGCGAGAGCGAGATTGTAATGAGCTTCCCAGTTCCTGGCATCGAGGCGGAGGGAAATCTGGAACGCAGGTATCGCGCAATTGACTTGTCCCGCGGCAGCGAAGAGCGCGCCGAGGGTGTTGTAGGCGCCCGCGGTGGGGTGATCTCTGACGGTTTCTAGCAGCATCGAGATTTGTTCGGACCTGCTCTTGGCCGTGAGGCATTGCTCGGGCAACGAGTTCGAGGGTGCGGGACCAGGTGCATTACGCGTGCTGGCGGGAGCCTTCGTTTGTGCCGAACACGGCGTCTTGGTGTTAACGAAAGTAACGGCAACGCTTAACATGAGGCACGCAGCGCCCGCATTGTGAAAGAGTGCACATTTCCTGATGGGCTCATTTTTGGCGCGACGAAACCCCTGCTGGGTAAACGGTTTTCTAGGGGTTGCTCCAGTTCTTGAAAAGGCGATGTTTGCTGTAAGAAGCCGGCGCGCCCCATTTATCAGCCTCTTCGCCTTACCAATGCTGGAGCCCGTGGTCATCTCTCACGCGTGACGGTAGCAGGGTGCGGAGAGGTCTGCAACATCGCCAGTTAAGAACGTCGAGACGATAATCCTGCAAATATTGGAGCGCTTCGGGAGATCAAATGCAGTTCCCAATGTCCCCGAAATTCTGAGTTTCCTTGCCCGGCGGCTAAAATCAAAGCCCACAAAGACACTGTTACACGAAAAAACCCATGCTGCGTGCGGCCGATACCCTAGGCCACAAGAACCCCGGGAGTGACGCCGCTGGGGTGGTCGGGGGTGATGTTATGCGCGTTCGGTGCGTGCTGACCGCGACGCGCAAATTGCGAGGGCCACTCCCGGATTCCTGGCGCCGGCACAAGAGGAGATGCCGGCGCGGGTGATAAACTCGAACACGACTAGAAGTACAGCTTGACGCCAAGTTGCAACTGTCGAGCCGTGCTGACCGTAGTCGTGACGCGATTGAAATTGGTGTCTGTAACCTGCCTGTCCGGAATACTCCAAGTTGGGCTGTTGAAGAAATTGAATCCTTCAAACCGGAACTCTCCCCTGATTCTTTCGGTTATGGGGAATTGCTTGAACAGTGAAAGGTCGATGTTCTTGAACCAATCGGAGCGAAGGGAGTTCCGACCAAGATCGCCGAACTGGAACTTCGAAAACGTGCAAGTAAATGCTCCGGTGCAAACCGGATTGCCCATCGCATCCGTGCTGGTCGCCACGTTGAGCCACTGACCGGGGCCCTTGTTCGATGCGTATTGAGGCACACCCTTCACGACATCCAACCGCTCGTAGTAGCCGTTGCAACACCCAAAGTTTAGGGTCTGCGCTGGATCGCCACCTAGCCCGATATCGAACGGTTCTCCGGAAGTCAGGGTGACAATACCATTCAGGTTCCAGCCACCAATGATGTAATTCACAACTTTGTTTCCGGAGTCGAACTTTTTTCCGTTCCCGAAGGGAAGTTGATAGACCCAGGCAGCCGAGAAAATTTGCGGCAGGTCGATCGCGGACGGCCCTTTGTCCGCTTGCACGTTATAGGGGTTTTGAATCCCGCAGCCCTCGACTCCATACCATCCGGTGCAACCGACGTCCGTGCTCTTCGACCAAGTGTAAGAAATCAAATAGGTAAGGCCGTGCCATGACTTCCCATCCAGAGATAGCTGCAGAGCATTGTAGTTACTGCTGCCTCCACTATAGTCGAATGGAGTTGGAGTGACTGGAATCGGCTTATTCGGGGTGGCGCTGTTGGGATCGAAATACTGAAGAGGCTGAGTGCCTGTCGCGGGATTGATTGTATTCGCATAGGGACCGAGATCGAGCTTGCTGCCGTGGGAACCGACGTAGTTCGCGGTGAGCACGGTGTGGCTTCCCAGCTGTTGTTGAATTCCCACGTTCCATTGATCGGCGTAGGGCCGCTTCAGGTAGGGATCAGCGAACCATGTCGTCTGGGTGAAGGGCGTGCCCATTGTGACTGGTACAGACGTGCCCTGACTGAGTGGATCCTCTGCTTTTACGGTAGGTACCGCGGTGTTGGGGTTCACGTTTGCGCCAAGTTGATCAAGACTTGGCCATGTTCCCTCGAAATTCTGGGCTGTTTGAGTAATCGCAGCCCAGTTGTCATAAAATCGTCCGTACCCGGCGCGGATCACGGTGCTCTGCTTTAACTGGTATGCCACGCCCACGCGTGGTTGGAAGTTGGTGAGATCATTGTGATAAATGGCACCACCGTTGAGAGGCGTAATGCTGACATTGCCCGGCAAAACGCCTCCCGGAATGCAAGGGGCGTTTACGGCGGGGGGATCACAGGCCGGAGCGTTTCGCTCAAGATAATAGACTCCCGTTTTGGCGTCCAGGTCGCCCACGAAGTTATTCGCGTTCTTGTTATCACCGTAAATCGGCATGAGGGTTAGGTCGTAGCGCAAGCCCAGGTTTATGGTGAGCCTTTCCGTAGCTCTCCATGAATCCTTGAAATATGCACCATCAACCCAGCCTCCGTGTTCCGTCTCGAGCACGTTGCGCCGGGAGGCACCATTGGGGATTCCCAACACGAACGACGCCATCGAATTCCCGCCGGTACCGGTGGCCACATTCGCCGTTTGCGCGGAGCTGAATGTAACGGAAGAATTGAGATATTCGGCGTTCGCGTTGTTGGTTGCAAAGTTTACGCCCATCTGGAATGTGTGGCGACGATATACCTTTGTGTAGTTGCCGCCGTACTGCCAAATATTGGAGGCCTTGGTGTAGTCCACTTGCGCGGCATTGTGCGCACTGGCATTAGAATTTCCGATATCGCCAGCGATGGCGACAATCGGGACCATTTCAACCCCACCTCTGAAATTGGCGGCGAAGTTCGGATTGAAAATTGTTTGACCAAAACTCGGTGGTGCTCCAGACGGATTCGAGCCCTGGTTGATCGTGAGAAAGACACGGCCGAAAGTGAAATCGATCAGGCTGCTGCTTGAAAAGGCGTGGCTGTACCCGGCACCAATGTTAAAGCCGTTGGTTTTCTGACTGTGCGGAAGTCCAAGGAACCCACCTGAGCCGCTGACCGGCTGCCAGAAACCAATGTAGCGGGCCCAGAAGTTGTCCTTCTCGGTGAACTGATGATCAATTCTTAGCGAACCGGTATCCTGGCGGGTAACCGTTGAAGTCGTGTCGATGCCATTGCCGTTCGGATTGCCCATAAGATTTGGCGCCGGGAAAATCGTTTTTGCGTAAGTGACCATGTTTTGGTCGATTAAGGCGGTAGGAATGATGTTGCAGGGCGTTCCTGTCGCCTGCGTGTTATTGGGAAGCAGCGGTGCCGCGACGCCAGGAGCGGTACATTTGAAAGGCTGAGTGACGCCGCCCGAAACGCTGTACGGGTTAAAAATCTGTCCTGAGAAAGCGGAAAAATTCCCATTCAGCTGGTCGGTTGTTGGCGTGGTGTAGAAAATTGGCGGTGGCAGGCTGGTATTCCGGAACCCCTCGTAAGTAGTATAGAAGAACGTCTTTGGTGTGCCAGAACTGTGTCCCGGTATTTCTATCGGGCCTCCAGCAGCGCCTCCAAATTGGTTCTGCGTGAATGAATAGGGAACTCCCGCCGGCTGGAAAGTGGGCAGCGCATCCAGGCTTGCGCCTCGATGAAATTCCCACGCCGACCCGTGGTACTGCGTCGTTCCTGATTTTGTTACGACGTTGATGATGCCCCCCAGCGAGCCGCCGAACGCCGCATCGTCATTGTGGGATTGAACCTTGAATTCCTGGATGCCATCAATAACGGGCGCCACCGCATAAGTGCTGCCGAACGATCCCTGGTTGTTAACGCCGTCCAACATAAAGAGATTGCTTCGGTTCGTCTGACCGTTGACGGATGGATACGTAAACGTACCGATCGGGTTCGACCAGACGCCGCCGCCACCACTGTTTTGCGAGACATTGATCGTGCTTACGCCCGGGGTGAGCGAGAGCAATTGCGTGAAGTTGCGACCGTTCAACGGAAGGTCGTTCACCTCTCGCCTACTGATTGCGACTCCCAACTCAGAGGTTGATGTTTCAAGGGCGGCGGCAGTGGCCTGAACGGTTACGGTTTCCTTTACGGAGCCGGTTTTGAGCGTGAAATCATAAGTCGCTGTTTGATTCACGAGGAGAGTGATATCCGACTGTACGGAGGTGGTGAAGCCGTCTTTGCTTACCCGCAGATCGTAGTTGCCAGGCTGGATGTCGGTTAGCACGTATGTGCCCACCGAATTGGTAGTCGCGGGGCGATCGAGGTTTGTACCATTGTTGTGCAGAACGATCGACGCGTCTGGAACAATCGCGCCCGACGTGTCATGCACGGTGCCATTGATCGCCGCTTGCGCCTGGGCTCGGGCCGTTGCCGGCACCAGCAGACACCACGCCAAGAGAAACAAGAAAATTGAATGCGGAGAGCGAAGCCTCAAACCCTGCAATGCTTCATTCAATGTCATGATCGCTTCTCCCGACCTGGACTTGCAAGGCAAACCCATGAGCTGCGTACCCCTCAATGAGCGGGACAACAACGTTTCTAAAGCTCGGCGAATTGGCGGATAGTACAAATGCATTACCTAGTGCCGCCTGATTAGCAATATTTCCGTATCGTGTCAATAAAAAACTTTTATTTGTTTGAACAGCGTTTCAGATAGTGGTACGACTAGGGATGTAAGATTTGATTCCTGGACTCTTAGCAGTGCCAATATGGATTATCGAATAGGGCAACCGGGAGGATTCGTTTTGTATGTTGAAACCAAATGCCAATAAGCTAGAGTAATCCCGACTGTCTGATACGAGTAGGGGGTACACACGCCGTGGCTGTGGGCGTTATCTCAAAGGTATTTCGGATCTTAGAGGCGATCGAGGCGTCCCCTTCGGGGTTGGCGCTGAAGTCCATCTGCGACTCGACGCGGCTGAACAAGAGCACGGCTCATCGGTTTCTAAAGCACCTCGAGGCCGAGGGATATCTGATTCGCGCTGACGGAGGCAAATATCTGATCGGACCGAAGCTCTCTCAAATGGGAGCTCGAGCGGATCATCGCGCGACACTTCAGGCGGTTTCGCGACCTATCCTGTCGGAACTGTGGAAATCGACCCGTGAGACGGTGAATTTGGCGACCCTGGATCAAGGCCACGTTCTGTACATCGAGGTTCTGGAGAGTCCACACGAGTTTCGGCTATCTTCGCGAGTGGGAAGCCGCCGTTCGCTGCATGCTACCGCGCTGGGCAAGGCTCTTGCCGCGTTCCTACGCGAGACACACCGCGAACAAATTCTCGAAGGTTTGAATTTTCAGGCACTCACTCCGAAAACGATCATGAACTTGGTGCAGTTCCGGCAGGAACTCGAGAAGGTTCGGCATCAAGGCTTTGCGGTGGATGATGAGGAGACCACTCTCGGAGCCCGTTGCGTGAGCGCACCCATCCTGGGTGCGGACGGAGAGGCCATTGGGGCGATCAGCGTTTCAGGGCCTGTGACTCGAGTGGGGCGCGAGCAGGTAGGGGCCTTAGCGGCAGCGGTGGTTCAGGCGGCGAAAGCAATTTCTTCCGCGATGGGTTTCCCTCAAGAGCAGCCAACCCTTGAAACACCGCGGAAACTGCATTCTGCTGGATTTTGACGCTCGGCAACGAACGCAAAATCACAAGATTTGCAACGCGTCGTCACGGATTTGCGGAGTTGGTCTCTCCTGCTGCGTCCTTCAAAAGCTGGTGCAGCGCTCGGTCCTGCGGAAAGACTTGCACCGCTTGTCGAAGGAGCCTGCCCGCTTCCTCGTTCTTGTTCAGCGAAAGGTAACTGGCGCTGAGGAACCGATACAGCAGCGCGTCAAAAGGTAGCAGCTTGATCCCGGGCTCGAGCAGGTTCACTGCTTCGGGAAATCGTTTTGTGCGGACCAGTAGATTCCCCAGTCGCTCGTAAGTTTGCGGAGACGTGGAACCGCTCTTCACGGCGCGATCAAGATATTGGATCGCCGTAGCTTCGTCCTTCCGTTCGAGCGCAAGGGCCGCGAGAGCTTCGAGAACGTCGACATTTTTCGGATGGCTTGACTCGAGTTGCTTTGCAAGAGCGAAGTATCTTCCACGATACTCCGGATTCGGAATCATCAGCTGTCCGTAAGCTTGCAAGAGCAAGAGCGGTGAAACCACGTCGCCCTGCTTGCTAGGGATTGCGGTGAGATGAATAAGGTCGGGGGTTTGTGGCGAAGCCAAGTGAAATGCGGCATCGGGGTACGGTTCTTCGGCTTGCGCGACGATGCGATGATTTGTAAGAACCGCGTGGGCGATCGTCTGAACTTGGCGCTTCGGCATATGACAGCCGGCGCAATCGTCGGGAGGCGTTTTGCGCTGGCGGGTCGCGGCGGGTAGTGCACAACTTTTTTCATTGTGGCACTCGAGACATTTTGCGCGGAACTGAGCCGGCGCTTCCTGCTTCGCGGGTTCGACATGAGGGTCATGACAGGTGATGCAACTGAGGCGCCCGGCGCTACCGCGATAACATTTGCTGAGCCTCATCGAAAAGTAATGCTCCAAAAGATCCGTTTGCGGCGAATCGCGTCGCGGCGGGACCATGAAGATCGCGAGTGTGTCGTCGAGCGGCATACCGGGCTTGAAATCGCGGTAGTCCTTGCCGGGCCGCAACACCATCGCATCTCCGGTCTGATGACATGACATGCAAATATTGTCGGCGAGCCATGGTTTAAGCTCGGCCGGGTTCACGATGGAGTGTGTCGGGCCATTCGTACCCGCGTTCGAATCGCCCTCCTGCATTTCGTGGACGTGCGCAGCTCCGGGGCCGTGGCAATTTTCGCAGCCGATCGCCAGTTCATGGAAAGGCGGTTGGAGAAACCGCCCATTTCCGTCGAGGACCGCTCTCGGCTGTCCGCTGTGACACGCAATGCAACCAGGAAGAATTGGGCGGTTGAAACCGTAATCGCCAAACTCATATCCCGGTGAAAGGTCCCAGTTTTGGGTTCTTGAATAAAAGGAAAGCGGAGCTTCGAAAAGGAAATCGCCGCGTTTTAGCAACGCGCCGAAGCCATTCGCGCCCGACCCGATGATCCAATCCACTTCCTGCGTTTCCCGGAAAGCCTCTTTGCCATCCGAACCTTTCTCATATTCGCTCTGGAAGAGCTTTCCATCCTCGAGGTAGAGAGCGAAGTGCTTCTGCGTCCGGTCGTCGACGACTGAGGCGGAGTTGGGAATTTTCTCGAGCAGAGAGGTGGTGATTTCGGACATTGAACGGCCCATATCCGTGCGCGAGTATTTGTTCGCGATCGGCGCATGGCATTGGGCGCAAACTTTCGAGCCCACGTAGCCTCCAGGCTCGCCTTTCACATTTTGGTGCGATTTCTGCTGCTCTTGTTGCGAGCCTTCCGGGCGCGCGTGATTGCCGGGACTCTCGGACAGTGAAATTGCCGCTAGCAGAAAGATCGTGATGCTGAGCGCAACAGCACATCGAGCAGCCCTGCGAAGAACTGTTTGTATCGGGATATGGGACTTGGGTAGCCAGATGCGCACGTTAGTCCGCGGCTTTCCAGCTTGTGATCTGTTGTTTCACCCACTGCGCACTTTTTTCGCCGTGGCACTCGAGACACGCGTTAGGGCTTTCGGACTGCCCGAAGCGCTGCGTCATGTCGGGATTGGGAATATCGTCGATTTGATGCGTGCGCGCGCGGAATAGCAATGCATCCATAATCCGCGGCATATGGCACGAGGCGCATTGACTGGCCTCTGAGCCGCTGGCATGGTGAGAATGCGCGGCCGCATTCGACTTATCCTGGAACTTCGTATGGCATCCGGTGCACATCCGGTCCGGATCCTCACGAAACTTCAGGGCGGTTCGATTGGCGGCTTCGTCGTGCGTATGAGGATTGTGGCACGTACCGCAACTTATTGCAGCCTTTTGGAAGCATTTCGAACGCTCGAGGGCCTCGACGATGAATGTGGTCTGGCGAAAACGGCCGTCTTTGTAAAAGCCCTTGCGTGAAAATTCGCCAAAGGGAATCATCGGATCGCGGACAAAAAACGTGCCGGTGGTGGAATAATTCAGCTCGCCGTGCGACCCGGGGGTGCGAATCGCGGATTGCATGTGACACTGCGAGCAGACTGCCACAAAATCGCGATTGTCGATTTTTTTAAACTCGATGGGCGGATCGAGCGGCTCTTTCTTGTACTCTTCGCCCGTGTTCATCGACGCGACGTGCTGGGCAGATGGGCCGTGGCACATTTCGCAGTTGACACCGGTCTCGCGAAACTCGAGGTTATCGGGTTCGAAGCCACCACCCTTCACGTTGCGCAATTGGCTCGTGTGGCAAACGGCGCAAACACCCTGGTAGCTCGTCGTCGAGTCGAGTTTTTCCCATAAATGCAAATCCGCGCGTGGGCTGCCGGGCGAATCAATCACTTTCCAGTAGTTCAGCCACTGCTTTTCGAGGGCGCTGTATTGAATCGGGAAGACATGAATCTGACCGTTCGCCAATTTCGTGGCATACGCCTGCTGCCATTTCGAACCGATCGTGTAGTCGACCGGGTAAGTGTGCCACTGGCCATCGGATTCGAAGATGTTGAAGTAGTGCTTGCCGTCACGGAGTTCCATGCGCGCGAATGGCGAGCGTCTCTCGCCGCGAATGATTTGCAGCTTTCCGTCCTCATACTTTGGTTCGTCACCGGCGAAGAATTGATTGTTCTCGGTGAAATCGCCGATCACGTTCTGCGGCGCGTAAGCGCGAAACATTTTCGACATGCCGGATTGGGACCAGTTGCGATAGATACCACTATGACAGCCGCGGCAGGAATCCGATCCCGCATAGGCTGGCAATGTATGCCATTCTACGGAGGGCTTTCCCGGCACTGGCTGGTCCGAGCCTTTCTGCTTCGATTCCGCGGCGCGCGCCACAAAGGAATCGAAGTCGCCTCGAGCCTTCGGATCGAGCGTCATATAAATCGTCTGCAGGTGTTCGAGCGCCTTGGGCGCAAGTTCGTCTTTCTGCACGTAAACGGCAGCGAAATTGTCCGCGGCCGATTGGAAATCACCAGATGAAAGGCGCACCAAGCCAAGAATGTAAACGATCTGCGAGTCTGCGGCATTTAAGAAACGTGCCTGCTCAAGCGCCGCTGCCGACTCTTTCAGCAGTGCACTTCGCTTTTCGCCTGCGGGCCCAGCGATCGCTTCCTGCAACAGGGCGCGCCCCAGCGCGAAATTCGCTGTGGCGCGCATGCGGCGTTTCCGATCCGGCCACTCGCTTTCCGCAATTGCCCCGGGACGGCCAAAGCGATCGAAATAGTACAGAGCAGCCCGGGCATTCTTTATTGCATCGCCGTTCAGATGCTGGCGCGCCTCGACATCCGTAACGGCGACCAGCAGCTGTGGATTCTCCGGCAGATAGGTGAGTGACTGGCGTGCATAGCCCAAACCACCCACATAGTCGCCCATGTCAAAACTGGTGTCGGCAGCAACCTCGTACGCCTGCGCAAGGAACGCGGATTGAGGATAATTTTGAAGGAAGCTTTTCGCAGCCTGCAACATGGCGCTTGCCGCTTGAGGCTTGTAAAGATTGAGGAATGCATCGCGTTCGGCGGGATCGCGAATCTGATCTGCAACGATGGATGGACTGCGATTCGTCGTCGTGACGAGCGTATCGATGTCCTGGGCCGCGACTGGGATTGCCGCACTCATCAACATCCCAAAAAAAATGGTCGGCAGAAATCCGCTGCGCATCGCTTGCATCCTGAGCCCAAGGGCGGAGACTGGCAAGTTGATTTTCGTTACGCGCGAAACCGCTTGTCGAAATCTTCCGCTTACATCGTTTTCGTCGTGCACTTGTCGATGAAATTCCAGTCCCAATCGACTCCGATTCCCGGCGACTCCGGCACGTGTGCATAGCCTTCCGTATCGACTTGAATGGGCGTCTTCATTCCAAAATCCATGTACGAGAGCGGGTAGAGAACTTCGAAGAATTCGCAATTCGCGATCGCGGCAGAGCAGTGTAAATTGACGATTTCCAGCGGATGATAAATCGTAGTATGGAGTTCGCAACGAACGCCGAACGATTCCGCAAGGTGAGCCGTCTTCATCACCGGCGTCACGCCGCCCTTCCAGGAAACGTCGGTGCGCACGATATCCACGACGCGCTTCGCTATGCATTCCGCTGTCGAGTAGTGCGAGCCCGCGAGAACTTCCGTTCCACAAATAGGAATGTCGAGCTTGTCGCTCAGTTTGCGGAGTCCCGTGAAGTCCACGTCGAAAAGCGGCTCCTCGAACCAGTAGTAATTCAATTTTTCGAGTTCGCGCCCCACACGCAGAGCTTCCTCGTGTGAGTATGCTGCTACAGGATCGGCCATAAGCTTGAAGTCTGGCCCCACCGCCTCACGACACGCGCGGTACGCGGCCAAGTCAAACGCAAGCTTTCCCGGCGGATGGAGCTTGTAGGCATGCCATCCGCGCGATTTGACTTCAAGCGCTTGCTTCGCATAATCTTCTGGCGAAGAGAGGACAAAGGAGCTGGCATAGATCGGAACCTTGTCGCGATACGCGCCCAGCATCTTGTAGAGCGGCATGCCCGCCTTTTTCGCAGCGATATCGTAGAGGCAGATATCGAAAGGCCCATAGGAATAGATCGGAACGTGATTCCACCAGCGATCGTAGGTCCGGAAATCCTGCCAGTGTTTTTCGCGCAGCAACGGATCTTTGCCGAGAAAAAACGGCTTTAAGGCTGAAGCCGCGACCGCTCCCGCCATCTCTGCGCCACGCCCTGCGAACCCGAATGAGTGCCCATCAATTCCTTCATCGGTCTTCATCGTGATCACGAGGAAATCGAAAGTGGACTTGCCGCCCGACCGCATTTCGGAATCCGACATCGCCGGTCGAGTGTTCTGGCAAACGCGGATTTGAATCGAAGTTATATGCACTAGCAGTCCCCGCCTTCGCGTGCTGGCAGTGAAATTTTTTGAACTTACGCAGAACGCGTCGCAAATCTAGCGAAAGCAACGGGCAGCGTCAATTAAATCAGGTTTCAGCTCATGAAACGGCACTGCAAGTACTGGTTTTGCCTTGACGTTCGCACGCGCATGCCTCATTTTGTGCGCGCTTCCGTAGCACAGAACGACAAGTGAATCCCGACAGGTGATCTGATGACCGAACCGGTCATGATTGGATTTGCCCTTGTGGTGCTGGCCGGTCTGTTGAACGGCAGCTTCGCCGCTCCAATGAAGCGAATGCCAGCATGGCGTTGGGAAAACAGCTGGCTCATCTTTGCAGTAACGGGCCTGGTCATTTTTCCGTGGATTATCACGCTTGGGACTGTTCCTCAAGTTAGCGCCGTTTATTCTGGGTCATCTGCAGCGACGCTGTGGAAGGTCGTGCTCTTCGGCATTGCGTGGGGCGTTGGTTCGACGCTGTTCGGAATCGGAATCACCCGCGTCGGTATGGCTCTCGGGTTTGCCATCATTCTCGGAATTACCGCCTCATTTGGATCGCTCTTTCCCCTTGTAGTTCTGCATCCGGAGGAACTTCATTCGAAACGCGGTGAATACCTGATGATTGGCACTGCGATCATGGTCGTGGGTCTTCTTTTTCTCGCGCTCGCCGGAAAGCAGCGCGAGCGCGATGCAGGAGTGAGTGGGACGCCGCGTTCAGGATTTGCATTGGGCCTGGTGATTTGTATTTTCTCGGGGATTTTTTCGTCGATGCTGAATTTCAGTTTCGTATTTGGCGATGAGATTCGCATTCGCGCGCTAGCGGCCGGGGCGAGCAGTTCAATGGCCGCGAACCCGATCTGGTCGCTCACAGTGACTGGCGGCTTTCTTTCGAATCTTGTTTATTGTGTTTACCTGCTCAACAAAAATAAAACTTGGAGCGTTTATCGCGAGGGGAACCTGTCCACCTATTGGCTTCTCGGCGGGCTAACAGGACTTCTCTGGTACGGAGGCGTCGTGGCCTATGGCATGGGTGCCGCTTCGCTCGGCAAACTCGGTGGAATTGTCGGTTGGCCGGTCTTCATGACGCTCGACATAATCGCGGGAATTTTCTGGGGCGCTGTGACCGGCGAATGGAAACAGGCAAGCAAACGTGCGCTGGCCTATTGCTGGACCGGTGTTGGAATCCTGATTCTAGCAATCGTCGTGATTTCGATTGGCAATGCGTCCTGAAAAGATTATTTCGAAGCGCTGCCACCGGTTTTGATCACCAGTCCACTCACCGGGTGCGTTTGCTTTGCGTCGACCCCGCTGCCTTCCCTCACCACGTAATATCGATTCGCGGGCAAATCGGTAAGAGTTTCCACCAACCCGCTCGGCCAGCGAATTACAATTTTGTCCGCCTTGGTCGCTTGACCCAAACCGAAATGCAGTCGCAAGTCGCTTTGCGAAATATAGCCATCGCCACTGCGAACTTCTTTCTCGCGCTTGTCCGCGCCCTGCTCGAGTGTGACCGCTGCTCCCAGCGCGGCTCGGTTTGATTTCACCCCGATGAGTTGCAAGCTGATGAAATTGCCGATCGGTGCTGTGTTGTAATAGATTGAGGGCGGCTCGTTCATGTTATTCACCACCGCCTCTTCACGCCCGTTGTTGAAGAGATCGCCGAGCGCCATGCCATGTGCTGCGTGGGCCTCAGTCAGCACTGCACCGGCCTGCGCAGTGATATCGGCGAACTTTCCGTTGTGAAGATTGTAATAAGCCACTTTTGGCTCGCGATAGCTCGTGCCTAGTCCCTTGCCATCCACCTCCGGATAGACATGCCCGTTGGCGATCAGTATTCCGGGCCAGCCGCTGCTGTCGAAGTCGAAGAACTGGACGCCCCAGCCTAGGAGCCTCGTAATCTTGGCCAGGCCGGCGATTTGCGTGACGTCGTCGAAGAGATTATTTCCGCGGTTTAGATAGAGAGTGGAGGTATCGTCGCTGAAATTCGTTTTGACGATATCTTGCAGGCCCGAATGAGTGAAGTCGTCGGTCGCTACTCCCATGCTGCCCTGCAGAGTGCCGTCTTCGTTATAGGCTACCCCTGCGGCCTTGGCCATCTCGGTGAAGGTTCCGTCATGATTGTTGTGGTAGAGAAGGCTGGGGGTCGAATCGCAGGCCACGTAGATGTCCGGCCAGCCATCATGGTCAAAGTCTGCCGTCACTGATGTGAATCCGTAACAACCGGATGTGTTCGTGATTCCGGATTTCTTCGACACGTCGCTGAATGTTCCGTCGCCATTGTTGTGGTAGAGCGCATTGACGGGAATCTTCAGGCCGCGGGGGCCGCACATCACGTTCAACCCTTTCCACTGGCACCATTGTCCCTGGCCAGGCCTGGGGACGGAATCGTACGTGAAGTCGACGTAGCGCGCGACAAACAGATCCACCTTCCCGTCGCGGTCGTAGTCAAGAAAGCTGCAGCCGGTGTTCCATTCGTCGCGTGAAGTCTTCAGCCCTGCTTTCTCAGTCACGTCGGTGAACGTGCCGTCTCCATTGTTGTGATATAGCGCGTTTTGCCCCCAATAGGTGACGAACAAATCCAGATTGCCGTCATTGTCGAAATCGCCGGCGCAGCCGCCCTGCCCCCAACCTGCCCGTGCGAGCCCGGACTTTTGGGTGACGTCAGTAAATGTTCCGTCGTGATTGTTGTGGTACAGGTGGCCGGTCGGTTCTTTTCCTTTCGGGAAACCCTCCACAGTTGAGCCGTTGGGAAGAAAAACATCCGGCCAGCCATCGTTGTCGTAATCAAAAACAATACTTCCGTTACCAGTCGTTTCGATGATGAATTCCTTATGAGTGTCGCTGCCGTAGAAATTCTGCATCGTGATTCCCACCTGCCGGGCAATATCTTCGAAATGCACCACGCCGGGCTTTAAGGCGGGGGTAGTTTGCTGCGTACCTTGAGATTTTTGTCGCGTACCGAGACTTGCGAGGTTCGCGACCAGAATGGCAGCCATGAGAAGAGATGGCGACAAGTGTTTCATGCGAAATTTTCGGAATTCGAGTTGCACGTTTCGATATATCTGACCGGATTGTGCCGCGGCAGGAAATTTCCGGGGAGATGGAAGCAATCAGACGTTGTGTTCATTCCTGTATGCTACAACCTCCTGCCGCGACTCGCCGAGGCATTCAATTCCCAGCGTCACCGTGTCGCCCGGTTTGAGGTAAACCGGCTGCTCCATTCCCAATGCCACTCCCGGCGGAGTTCCCGTGCTGATCACGTCGCCAGGAAGCAGCGTCATGAATTGGCTCACGTAGCTCAAGAGCTCAGCCACGCCGAAGATCATCTGTTCGGTATTGCTATTCTGCCGCATCGCCCCGTTCACCTTCAGCCATATTTCTAGGTGCTCCGGTTTAGGAATTTCTTCGCGCGTCGAGACAAACGGCCCTAACGGCGCAAACGTGTCCGCGCTCTTGCCTTTTACCCACTGGCCGCCGCGTTCCATTTGAAATGCCCGCTCGGAATAGTCATTGTGCAAAACGTAGCCCGCGACGTGTTGGAGAGCGTTGTGCTTCTCGACATTCCGAGCTTCTTTTCCGATTACGAAAGCGAGTTCCACTTCCCAATCGAGTTTCGCCCCTCCCTTCGGCATGATCACTGCATCGTTTGGGCCTGCGAGCGCGCTCGTAGCCTTCAAGAAAATCACCGGCTCGTTCGGAATAGGCTGCTTCGTTTCTGCGGCGTGATCCTTGTAATTCAGCCCGATGCAAACAAGCTTGCTCGGACGGCAGATCGCCGGTCCCCACCGCACGGACGAATTTACCCGGGGCAGGACGGCAGCATTCTTGTCCGCCCAGCGGTGCAAGCTTTCAACACCATTCCCCCCGAAAAACTCCTCGCCATAGTCCATCCCAAAAGAGGAAACGTCGAGGCGAGTGCCATCGTCTAGAAGCAGACCGGGCTTTTCGTTACCGCGTTCACCGATTCGGACGAGTTTCATTAATTGTACGGTTTCCGTAGTAAAGCGCTGCAGAAAAACGACATCACTTACCTAATTCAGCGAGCTCAAGAGAGTCAAGGATAATCGGCCAATTCGCGAGGATGATTTCAACGGTTGAAATAAACGGCAACCAAGACACAACCCAGTCGAACTTTTGTGTATCGAAAGTCGCGCCAGGTTCTCGCCTCAATTCTCGGTCGTGATAATCATTACTTACTGTGGCCCTTTGCTCGCAAGCTCCATATCAACCACCGCGGATGCATCCAGGCGAGCAGAGATCGCCCTGGCACTCGTCATCACTGCTTTCGCGAGAAATGGGATCTTATCGCGTCCAATTCTTGTAACCGGCCCCGCGACGCTGATCGCTGCGGCCACTTTGCCATTGTCAATAACCACTGGAGCGCTGATGCACCGGGCGCCGAGCGTTGCCTCTTCATCATCTAGTCCGTACCCTCGCTCGCGGATGCTTTCGAGTTCTCGCTTGAGCCGCGATGCCTGCGTAATCGTGTGAGGAGTGAGCCGTTCAAATTTCAAGGAACCTAGGACGTGCTCCTTCTCTTCCAGCGGCAGAAACGCAGCGAGCGCCTTTCCCATCGCCGTGCAATAGACAGGGCGCCACGACCCGATCGGCGAAGCCATCCGGAACGGATGCGGGCTCTGCAGCACATCCAGATAGAAAACGTCCTGCCCGTCCAAAGTACCCAGGTTCACTGTTTCACCCGTTACCTTCCAGAGATCATGAAGCACGGGGCGGCTGATTCTTCGGAGCGAAGTCTGATAGCTGACGCCGGAGCCTAGGCGAACCAGCTTGGGCCCAACCAGATATGCCCCCGCATCGTCACGGAACAAGTAGCCTTCGAACTCAAGATGGGCGAGGAATCGGTAGGCGGTGCTCTTGTTGATGCCGGTTCTCTGCGCGACGTCCTTGAGCTGCAACCCTTCCGGCGACGAGTTCAATGCTTCAAACACCCGGAGGACCTTCGAAACAACTCCAACTGGAGCTGACTTCGACTGCCGTGGACGAATCATGAGTACCCCCTTCCCAATGGCCGTAGCGGACCTCCCGGCTCGCCCAAAAGGTAGCTGGAAAAGCGCCGTTGGTTGAGTGGACTATATACCGCAGATTTTGATATGTGAAAAGTGAATTTTTTATCTTGAAAAACCTTAGCCGCCTTGCTATATCGCTTGGGCGCTCGAATTGTGTATTTTATGGAAGCAGTACTTAGCCAGTGGGTGCTTTGCGATGGTTGCGTCGAGCAACAGCATCAAACAAGAACTCGTGCTCAAACTCAGTCCCAGAGACAATGTGCTGGTAGCCCTTTCGGATTTGCGGAAGGGCGAAATGATCGCTTGGTCTGGGTCCACGTACACGCTAGCCACGGATGTACCCGCAAAACACAAATTCGCGACTGAGAATCTTACTGCCGGCAGCGAAGTCATCATGTATGGCGTCCTTGTAGGGAAAGCCGTCAAGCCGATCGCTCGGGGCGAAGTCTTGACACCCCGCAATACCCACCACGAAGCTGCTCCCTACCACGAGAAAAGTGAGGACTATCGCTGGACGCATCCCGATGTGTCGCGATGGCGCGGGACCACCTTCCAGGGATATCGGCGCGCAGATGGCCAAGTCGGTACGCGGAATTATTGGCTTGTCGTTCCGTTGGTGTTTTGTGAGAACCGAAACATAGGGGTGCTGAAGCAGGCCTTCGAGGAGGAGTTGGGATTTGCCGCTCCGCAGATTTATCGTCAGCAGGTTGCTGACCTCGTTCGTCTGTACCGAACAGGCCGCGCGAATGAAATAGATGGCGGTGACACCTCGACGAGCAGCGCGCCTACATCGCCCCCCCGAGTCTTCAAGAACGTGGACGGAATTAAGTTTCTGACGCATGAAGGCGGCTGCGGCGGGACAAGGGAGGATTCCGAAAATCTTTGCTCCTTGATTGCCGGTTACATCCACCACCCTAACGTTGCCGGAGCCACCATTCTGAGTCTCGGTTGCCAGCATTCGCAGGTCGCGATTTTGCTCGAGGAGATCAAGAAACGTGATCCGAAGTTTTCAAAACCTCTCCTGGTCTTCGAGCAGCAGCAAAGCGGATCGGAGCTTCGGATGATGTCGGAAGCGATCCGCAAGACGTTTGCCGGACTCGTGGAAATGGATGAGAATTCGCGCCGCACTCCGGCGCCGCTTTCGCGTTTGTGTATCGGCTTGAAATGTGGCGGCTCCGACGGTTTTTCCGGCATCTCCGCCAATCCTGCCATCGGCCACACGTCGGACATTTTGGCGGCGCTTGGCGGGCGGACGATCCTGTCGGAATTCCCCGAGCTGTGCGGCGTCGAACAGGAATTGGTGAATCGCAGTGCGAGCAAGGAAGTGGCCGATCGCTTCATTCAATTAATGCGCGACTACGCCGCGAGAGCAAAAGCCGTTCGCTCCGGCTTCGATATGAATCCCTCGCCCGGAAATATCCGCGACGGTCTCGTCACCGACGCAATGAAATCCGCTGGTGCTGCGAAAAAGGGCGGAACATCTCCGGTCACCGCCGTGCTGGATTATGCGGAGTACTCAACGGAGCCAGGTCTGAATCTTCAGTGCACGCCAGGGAATGACGTGGAATGCGTGACCGCGCAGGTGGCGGCGGGAGCCAGCATCGTGCTTTTCACCACAGGCCTCGGCACTCCGACAGGCAATCCGATCGCGCCCGTCGTTAAAATTTCCACGAATTCGGCGCTCGCACAACGCATGCCGGACATCATTGACATTGATACGGGCGACATCATTCTCGGCAAAGCTACTATCGATGAGATGGGCGAATTGATCCTTGACCGCGTGGTTGAGGTAGCAAGCGGTGAAACACAGACGAAGGCCGAATTGATAGCCCAAAATGATTTTATCCCGTGGAAACGAGGAGTTTCGCTCTGAAGACAGCGGCCCAGAATTCGAATGGCTTCCGGCTCGACGGGAAAACCGTGGTCGTCACCGGCGGCGCCAGCGGCATCGGCCGCGCCATCTCCCTTCGGTTTGCGACGAGCGGCGCCCGCGTCTACGTAATCGATATTCGTGCGAAAGAGGCGGAAGAGACCGTCCGGGAAATTTCGGAGGCGGGCGGCCAGGCGTCCGCTCACGAATGCGACGTCACAGATCAGCAGGAGGTACGATCCGCGTTTCAGTTGCTGGGCAAGCGTGGCCGAATCCACACTCTGGTGAACAATGCCGGCATCTCCCACATCGGCAAGCTCGAAGCAACAACCGAACAAGATTTCGACCGCGTGTTCGAAGTGAATGTAAAAGGGTTCTATAACTGCATGCTCGCCGCTGTAGAACACATGAAAGCAAACGGCGGGGGCGTGATCCTCAACATGGCTTCCATCGCAGGCTCATCAGGCTTGGCAGACCGCTTTGCTTATTCGACGAGCAAGGGCGCGGTGATTGCCATGACCTATTCGGTCGCCAAGGATTACCTCGCATGCAACATCCGCTGCAATTGCATCTCGCCAGCTCGTGTCCATACGCCGTTCGTGGACGGATACCTGCGCCAGCATTATCCGGGACGCGAAGCGGAAATGTTCGGCGAGCTTTCCCATTCGCAGCCGATCGGCCGGATGGCTGAGCCCCACGAGGTAGCGTCTCTTGCGCTATATCTTTGCTCCGATGAAGCTTCCTTCTTAACCGGTGTGGACTACCCTCTTGACGGCGGTTTTTTCAATCTTCGTGGGCAATAATTGCGATTCGCTTCCATTCGCCCGCTCGGCGCGGGGGTAGAGCATGGATCTCGGGCTGAACGATCACGTCGTGCTCATCACGGGGGGCGCGAAAGGTATTGGAGCGGCGATCACGCGAGCCTCGGTTCGAGAAGGCGCTATTCCTGTAGTCGTCGATAGGGACCAAGCCGCGTGCGAGGAATTGTTTGCAGAGCTCAAGCTCGCCCCCGAACGCGGTCACTACGTGATTGCCGATCTTCAACCGGCAGAGAATTGCGCAAAGGCCATCGAAGAAACCACCCGCACTTTCAGCCGAATCAATGCATTAGTCAACAACGCCGGCGTAAACGACGGCGTGGGACTCGAGCACGGCAGTCCCGAGAAGTTCGTCGCCTCGCTCGAACTCAACCTGCTGCACTACTACAACATGACCCACTTTGCCCTGCCGTATTTGAAACGCACGCGAGGCTCGATCGTAAGCATTAGTTCCAAAACTGCTGTCACCGGACAAGGAAACACTTCGGGTTACGTTGCCGCCAAGGGCGCGATCCTGGCGATGACGCGCGAGTGGGCGGTTGAACTTCTGCCGTACGGCATCCGTGCCAACGCGGTGGTTCCCGCCGAGGTCATGACGCCTCTCTACCAGCAGTGGCTCAGCAAATTCCCTGAGCCAGAAGCAAAGCTCAAAGCGATCACCGCCAAAATTCCACTCGAAAAGAGGATGACCACGCCCGACGAGATCGCCGCAATGGTCATTTTCCTTATTTCCGGCCAGGCTTCTCATATCACAGGGCAGCATATGTATGTGGACGGCGGTTACGTACACCTCGACCGGGCCTTGACCTAATTTGAGTTGACCTAACGGAGACGCATGGGAAATCCTTCGGCACCAATCACAGAGCGAAGGTATCTGGTTCCTTTTATTCTGGTAACGAGTCTCTTTTTTCTCTGGGCGCTTGGCGTCAACCTCAACGACATTCTGATTCCGCACCTGAAGAAGACTTTTAACCTCACAGATTTCCAATCGTCGCTGATTCAGACCGCATTCTTTGGTGGCTACTTCCTCGCGGCATTACCCGCGGGTTGGCTGATGGAGCGAATCGGATATCGAAAAGGCATTCTGGTTGGCCTGGGAACCTGCGCCGTCGGAGCACTCCTCTTTATTCCCGCTGCTTCGATTCGCACGTACAGTTTTTTTCTGTTCGCGCTGTTCGTGATGGCCTGCGGACAAGGCATTCTTGAAGTGGCCGCGAATCCGTACGTGACGATTCTTGGTCCGCCGGAATCGTCTGAACGCCGCCTGAACTTCGCGCAGTCCTTCAACGCTGTGGGCGCATGGGTAACACCATATATCGGAAAAATCTTCATCCTTTCAGGAATCGAATATTCCGCAGCTGCGCTCGCCGTGATGACTCCCAAGCAATGGCAAATCTATTCGGCGTCCGAAGCCAAGCGTGTCACCGGCACGTATTTGGCGATCGCAGGAATATTTTTGTTCGTCGCGGTTCTGATCTATTTCGCACACCTGCCCGAAGTTCGCGAGGCTACCGGAGAGGCGCTTGTAGAACCGGAAGCCGCGCCCAAAACCCATGCAAGCATCTGGCATTACAAGCACCTGATTCGCGGTGTCATCACTGAGTTTTTTTACGTGGGCGCTCAGGTGGGAGTCACTAGCTTCGTGATTCGCTTCACGCAACGCGCGCTTCCTGGCACCCCCGAAAAGACCGCGGCGAATTACCTCTGGTGGCACCTGTTGGGCTTCATGATCGGGCGGTTTGCCGGTTCCGCGATCATGAAACGGATCGCACCTTCCAGGCTGCTCGGTATTTTTTCGACTGCCGCAGCCGTTTGCGCCATTATCGCGATTTTCATGACCGGAACCGTGTCCGTCTGGGCTGTCGTTCTCCTCGGCTTCTTCGATTCCATCATGTTCCCGACAATCTTCGCGCTGAGCATCAAGAATCTCGGCGTCTACACCAAGCTTGGTTCTTCGCTGCTAGTGATGTCGATCATCGGCGGCGCTATCGTTCCCGCTGTCATGGGCTACATTTCCGATCGCAGCTCGATTCAAGCGGCCTTTTCTGTTCCGCTCGTCTGTTATGCCACCGTGATCTATTTCTCATTCAGTGGCTACAAACCCGCACCTGCGGGAACAGATGCTTCAAATGTGTGATCAAATGAAAATCACAATATGGCACGTATGAAATTCTTGGTGACAGGCGGCTTGGGCTTCATAGGGCAATCCGTGGTGCGGAATCTGCTCGCTCGCAAAATTCCCGCCATCGCGGCTGATCAGTCTGCGGATCCCGAGGCTCTCGCGACGTTCACCGATCTGGCCCGCAGTACCGGCGCCCGTTTTGATTCTGTTGCCATGGACGTCGGCGATTTCCGCGACGTAATGAATGTGTTTCACAAACATCCTGACATCACACACGCAATTCATCTGGCCTACGTGATGGGGCCGCTCGTCGATGAAAACACTGCGCTCTCCACTCGCGTCAACATCCTCGGCATGACGCATATGTTCGAGGCAGCCGTTCACCGCAAGCTGACGCGCCTTGTCTTCACCAGCAGCGAAACGGTGCACGGACCCTCGCAAAAACCCTACGGCCAGCGCGCGGTGACCGAAGAGGATTTCTGCGACCCAGCTTCTCACACGTTCACGTATGCGGTGATGAAGCTTCTGAACGAGCACATGGGTCGCCGCTATGTCGAGCGCCATGGAGTAAGTATCGTCTGCACCAGGCCTCCGGTCGTGTTCGGTCACGGCCGCAAGCGCAGTGCGGTCATGTGGGCTGAACATTTCGCTTCGAAGCCGGCGATCGGCGAACCTGTTACCCTGCCCTTCGGACCCGAAACACGCGACACATGGATCTACAAAGATGATTGCGCTGAACAGCTCGTGCGCCTCGCACTCAAGGCCAAACTCGCTCACTTTGCTTACAACAATGGCGGACACTCGGTCACCGCCGCCGAGCTCTCCGCTATCGTAAGAAAATGGCTTCCCGGCGCACAAATCGGTTTCTCCGCCGCGGGCGGAACGCCGCTAATCGATAATCAAGACGGTACTCGATTGATCCGTGAAATCGATTTCACGCCCGCACCTCTCGATGTGGGCGTACGGGCACACATTAACGAGGCCCGCTCATCTGTGGGCCTGCCGGCGGTTTAGTTTCGTTCGAAGAAGACGAGGAATATGGCGCCGTTCACCAGCACCGTCGTAGGCAGCTACCCCCGCAACACAAGCGTGGAAGACACGATGAAGAAACCCTCACTCACCCGCCCGGAAATCGACGAACTAATAAAATGGGCGGCTCGCGATCAAGCAAAACTCGGTCTCGATATCATCACTGATGGCGAAGGCTATCGCGAGAACATGTACTACTTCTATCAGAAGCGGCTTGACGGAATCACGTTTGAAGGAATGATCAAACAATCCTTCGGGACGGCGGGATTCGGCATTGAGTGCGCGCGAGTGATCGGTGAAATCAAAAATTCCCGTTTCGAACTTGCGCACAATTGGAAACTTGCCCGCGATGCCGCTCCCCTCAGCTGCCGCGTCAAGCAGACGGTCACCGGCCCGCACGTCCTGACGCGCTTCAGCGTCAACCAACGCCCGGATCTCTATCCCGACGAGCAGGCGCTTTGCCGCGCGTATGCAAAGGTATTGGCAGAAGAAATCCGAGAAGTGATCGCGGCCGGCTGCGACTACATTCAATTCGACGAGCCGATGTGGACCGAGTCGCCCGAAGACAGTGTATGGTCTGCAGAAATCCTGAATGAGCTGATCGATTCTCTGCCGCGGGTGAAATTTGCGCTCCACATCTGCGGGGGCAACCCGCGCCGCAAGCGCGTCTATTTCACCAAATACACCGACCTCGTCCCCGCCTTTCGCACCGCTAAAATCGACGAAGTCTCACTCGAGCACTGCACTCTCGGTTACGACCTGATGGAACTCTGGAAGCGCTGGGACTTTCATGGCGAACTAGCCCTCGGCGTAATCGACCAGCGCAGCGATGTAATTGAAAGCGTGGACGTCATCCGCGAACGACTCAAGCCCGCACTTGACTATTTCTCTCCCGATCGCCTCTTGCTTACAAGCGAATGCGGTTTCGGCCATGTCCCCTTGGAAATCACGCGCGAAAAACTTCGCGTCCTCGTCGAGGCGTGCCGTGGCCTTCGGTCATACAGGGGATCCTTGTGATCGTCGCTCGAACCGCAATCGGCGATTTCGTGAATCACGAGGACTGGTCTTCCTGGCGGGGACCGCCATTGCGCGTAAGGCAAAGAGGTTATGGTTCAAAAGTTGTCAGGAATGCCCATCGTTTGCTGTAACCGCGTTTATAAGAGACTTCGCCGCGAGTTGTGGCGGTTGGAAAATTCGTTGTGTCCGGGGCAGGGAGAAGCGTACGATGCCGGAGGTCCAAGACAAAAATTCCGGCTATATCACGATTTAGCCGGGACGAACCAGTTCCCGCGCTTCTTGCCGGCTGGCGGAACTAGTTGCGGGATATCGCGAAGGTTCTGGGCGAGTGCCAGCGATGAAGTATCCCTTTTGCTTTTCGGCTCCATTACTGGTTTTGGCGTGCTTTTGTGCCAGCTCTGCCCCTGGAGTTTGCGGCACGGTTTCTTCTCATTCCTTAACGTCGCAAGAGAGCGGAGTACAATCGGGGGAAGCGGCGACAGCTACCATCCCAGGTCCTCTGCATTCCTTCTTGCGTATAGCCGCGATCAGCCAGAAGGTCCCGCCTGAAGAAGTGATGCCTTTTCTCGCACGTAATATATTCCTGCTCGGTTATGAGTCGAAGGGCTCTAAGGTCCTGCCAACCGAGTTTCTGATTTTGCTGAGACGATACGTGCAACAGGCCAGAGAGCTGGCGGCCTTGGCGACTGATGGCGTTATTCATGTCTCCAATTGCGAAGACGGGAAGCAATTGCTGGAAATCCTGGGCTACCGGCCGACGCCGGCCTGCGGTCGAAGCGGCACCTTCCTGGAAACTGCAGATCCGCGAAGGGCATTTCTCACGATCGACTCCGGCTTCCCCCTGCACGAACTAGAGATGACTCTACAGGGAGGTAAGCCCTTCTCTTACCCGTTCCCCAATTCTCAGCTCCCAATATTTCTAGCGGAACGCGATTGGACAGCGGTAAGTGAAAGTAAAGAGGGCGGGAACCATGAAGTCAGTGGAACCCTGCTTGATGCTCTTCTGGACGATCCTTCGTTGGCTCGTCTCTACGCTGCCTGGGCTCGCATTGATTTGGAAACCCGGTTTGCCCTGGTACGATCGCCGGGACTGAGGAAATTGGTTCCCTTTGCCGCTTGCTTGGATTTTTACGGGAGCTACATTCAAATTCGATCGGGGCGCGTGCTGGTGCCCGGAGGTTCAGTTGCCGAGTCGGGATGGAAGGACTTGGTGGGCGTAAGCCCCCAATCACCTGGGGAATTCGTCCTTCGGCTCATCGCGAAGGACGATGGCTGGCTAGCGGCTTATTTTGACTCGCTCTCACGCGTCCCGCTGGAACAGCAAGCCCACTTCATCGAGTCCCCCGCCTACGGCGGTGCTACGAAGCACTCCGGGGGAAAACCAATTCCCCGAGCGCCATGGTGGGGGTATTTCGGCCTGACCCCGTTCTATTACTCTTGATAACTCGCCTTCAGTGGGATCCCGACGGCGATCCACACGTGCCTGGAAATCCCCCAGTGTGGAAGAGCATTCTCAACCAGAAAGCCAATCTCGACATTGCCCGTCGCTGGAATGTGGAAATCCCGAGCTGGAACAATTCAGAAGGTCTTCTCGAAGCTCTGTTTTCTCTCTCTCGAGTGCGCGCGAAAGGAGGGCCGACAGAAGCCTTTCTAGTCCTGAGTGAACTCGACGGAAGGCGTTCTGCGGGGCATCGTTTGAGCGCTCAAACAGTCGAGCTGATGGCCGGTAAGTTCTCCGAGTTCAGAAATCAGTATCTAATCTTTTCTGAGTTTCCAGAGTTGGACGATGCTGCCATCGCGACCTTTCTAAAGACAGCCGGGGCCCTTGGCAAAATTCCCGATTACACGCTGCGAGGGAACGCGATGGGAATTTTTGAAGCCAATATCGGACTTTGGCAAATTCTGGCCCGCCAGGGCGAGATTGACCGAGGCACGCAAAATGCTTCATGGTCGGAAACCATGAGACCTTTCGCCCATGTCTCCTCATCCACTCAGCTTTTCGATGCGGGGCGCAACTCACTGCTACGACTCTTGCTAGCGGCCAATCGCGAACCGGGTTCCCAAAATGACATCATCGATTTGATCGCCGGCCCTAGCCAAACAAATTCGGAAGGTCAGCGCATTCACAGAGAATTGGCCGACCGGATTCGGGCGGTGCTAGACGATCAGCGCTTGGTTTCTCTCGACACGCTGCTGGCACTCGGCGAGGGACTGAGTGCAATGACGCGAGGAGCTCCCGTAGGCAATAGTCTGGTCCAGCTCGCCGAACAACTTACTGAATTCCAGATGCCGCGCCCGATCTTTACTCGCAGCGAGAAAACTGAGTTTTCGGGAGGAATTTACAACGACCGGCACACGGAACTAGAAATGCGGACGGATCTTGCAAAGGTCCTGAAGTCGGGTTCCTACGCGGAATTAGAACAAGCTCGCGGACAACTTGCTTTTTTCCTGAGAGACACGCTGGTGGGGTTGAACTACGCCTATTACGAACCGCCCGGCGCTCAGGCTCTCCACCACAACCCCCTTCTGATTCGATCCCACGACTTCTCAGGAGAGACTGTCATGGGCATGGAAACATCCATGTGGCTAACTCCTCGGTTGTTCGGCGTGGGATCTCCAGCAGGCGGTGGCGCTCATCTAGTCGGATCCCTGGCCGACCTACCGTATGTCCTGGCGAAAATGGAGGAGGATTTCATTTCCCCGGAAAACGTGCAGGCTCTGATCTGGTCCGACTTAGTGCCGGGCGTTTTGACCGATGCGGTTTTGCCTCGTTGGTGGAACGTAAGCCGGAATGAGCTTCATGCAGTCGCGCTTTATCAGCGCGTCGGGGAGGAACTCCTAGCGGCCTCGGCGGAAAATAACGAGTTGCGCAGCAAAGTGACGAGTATCCTCTCGGACCGAATGACTCCCCAAAAATCGACACGGTTGGAGGATGCATTGCGAGAAGGACGTCTCGCGGAGCTATCTTCTAAAATCACACCAGCCGACACCTTCTATCTGACGGCCGAAATTCGGCGAAGATTTCCAGAGGAAACAAACTTTGAGGGAGCGGCGGGGCGTGAGTTGGTAGATTTGTCTCGCCAAGACCCGGCGGCGGTCAGCTGGGAGCGCCTGTCGCGGGATTTCGGCGTGCCCCACCCCATAGTGGCGGGCACTTATTCTCGCGAATTGTTGAACCTGAAGCCTTTTCCCACGTTCGAAGGGTATTCCAGCCGATTGCTGGCCGAAACCTGGGATTCTACGAATTTGTATTGGGCCCGCTTGGCCGATGAGATGGGCTATTCTCCAGTGACGCTAAATCGCCTCGCTCCCGAGCTCACTCTTCGCATGGTCGCGAAGATTTTTGCCGTGGACCTGGACGATTGGCCGGCGATGCTTCGTGCAATGCGAGAAACTGGAGACGAGTTTCTCAGGGGCAAGATTGCATCGCTGCCGTCGAGTGGTGGCGCGCCTCAGCCGTAGACGACTTTGATAGGCCAAAGCAATGCAAGGGTCACTCGAGCAGCCCCACGAACGTGAGGTACCTAGTAACATTAGGGCCAGTTTATGTTAAAGAGATTCCTTGGGTTTTTCGGCCTTTTGATGGAATTCCTCGTTCTCTCCGGAATTCCGACGGTAGCCCAGGAGGTCGTCGCGCCGCGTATTAACGTCAAAGTTGACCTGGTGCAATTGAATGTGGCCGTGACTGACAACAAGGGGAACTACATTACCGGCCTTCGTCCGCAAGACTTCGTTATCACCGAGGACGGAATCTCAGAAAATATTGCCCTTTTTGGACAAGGCGACGAATCCGTCCGCGCGCCAGTAAACGCGACGCCGTCAGGAGCCAACCCGCCAGATTTCCCGGCCCCCCAATCAACCCCTGGCGCATCTGTATCCGAGAGTGAATTGACCTCTCGTTTAGTAGAGGGCGCAGACGTATTCGTTCTTTTCGACACTAGCAACTATATGTACCGCAATTTTGCGATCGCGCAGGATGCCATTGCTGATTTCATTCGCTCCCTCGAGAGTCCTAACAAGGTGGCTTTCTATTCTTACAGCCGGGATCTTTCCAGAGCCGCCCTGCTCACCACTGATCGGTCGCAGGTCTTGCGCAGCGTGCGTACGACCGTAGCCGGAGACGACGCCGCGCTCTACAATTGCCTCTTAATGACGGTTCAAGACGCGGCGAACTCTAGCGGAAGAAAAGTGATCATTGTCTTCTCAAATGGTCCCGATAACGCCAGCACGGTGCCGCCCGAGGAGGTGGCCGAGTTGGCACAATCGACCGGGACGACGATCTACATGGTGAGTACCCAACAGGCGCACTTAGAACCAATCTCCAACGCAGTGTTTCAACGCATGACCGCTGCCACCGGCGGCAAAGTCTATTTTGCCAAGACCTGGAAAGAGGAACAAAACGCCTTTACCTCTATCCGTGATGACTTAGCCCATCTCTATTCTTTGAGTTACTATCCGCAGCCCAATCCCAACCGTGGGTGGCGCACGATCAAGGTAAAACTCGTGAATGGACCGCACAAGAATTGTCACATTCGTACGCGGGACGGGTATCGGCTCCAACATTCTCGATTCTCTTCGGAAAGTATTCCTTCCGCTCAGTCGCAAGCCAACCCCTGAATGGCCTTGGTCCGATTGGGTGTCAGCATGCACACGACGACCGTCGTGCCTTTCCCTGAAAAGGCTTGGGAGTAAGAAACGTCCTTGCATGCGGTCAGGCGGTCCGAGAAATCCTGGCGTAGTTCCGGCGATCTAATGGATAAGGACGCGCCTAAAAGCCTTGATCGTGAGAGGCATCCCTCATTCGCCTCGGGTCGAGCCATCTTTGGTGGATGCGACCGTGACAGTCAGCGCAGAGCGTGATCAGATTTTCGTCTGTGTCGTCACCCAGCCGGCTTCGCGAGTGGATGTGGTGAACCTCGAGACGATCGGGAGTCCCGCAGTACTGGCATCGCCAGCCGTCGCGCTGCAACACTTCGGCGCGGAGTTTGCGATAAGAATCCGGGTCCAGCCGAAGCCTCGGTCGCCGTGGTCGAAGATCAGCCATTAGACTCTCTCCACTTGCTTCACGAATTCCGTTTTCTGGGAATCCGGAAGCAATGAATAAAGTCGACCAAGCGCGAAGAGCAGTGAGTCGGAATGAGCACCCTCGAAATGAGCTCCGGCGAGAAAATCGGCACAAATCATCTCTATGCAATAGCCCCGGGATTTGCTCGCGCCGAGCATCAGCGCCGCCGTTTCGAGCGCTCGCTCAATCACCGGCAACTGGCTCTTATAGAGTTTGAAATACATGATTTCCCACGGCTCCGTCTCCTGGCCCGTCAAATGCTTCTCAACTTCTCGTTTGAATCCTTCCTTTGGCAGTTCGATCGCTTTGTGCAACCAGGTTGCACAGTCAAACTGGTCGCCGTCTCGTCGCGCCACTTTTGCAAGTTCGGCTGCTTTCGACCACCCCACCTGCTGCAAATCATGGTGAATGCGGCCAGGAAGTTGCTCGTGGATCGCCATCAGGTAGTAGGCTTTGCGCCTGGATTCAGGGAACCGTTTCGTCAGGAAATCATCAAAGGAGGTTAGGTTTTCTAGTCTCCAATACTGGCCAGCTCGCACTTCACACAAGTGTTGACCCAGTTCAACGAACCGAGTGTCCTTCTCTTGCTCGGCATGACGCTCCCAAGACAAGATCTCATCGACCTTGTCGAGAACGAACAGAGCGCGTCGGCGATTCAGTTTGGGTTCCACGACCACATGCCCGTTAGTCGTCAAATTGGTCAAGCCAATCAAGATCGGTCGCTCCTGCTCGGCGAATGAGTTTAGAATCCATCAATTGCTGATCCCCCAGGCAGAGGCCCAGATGGGAACAGCCGACGCATCCGTTTTGTGGAAAGCGAATCCCGCTGTGCGGGAGAAAATGGCCGGCCTCAATCTGCTCGACGGCGGTTTCCACCAGTTGGCCGAACTCCCGACGCTGTTCTTCATCGATGGATGTCTTCAGATACTGAATTTCGGGCGCGCTTTTGCGAACAAACACCACCAGGGAGACATCAGCTATTCCGGTCATCCACGAGTGGCAAATCAGCTGCGGGTCGAGCGACAAGAGGCCATCGGGATGTTCCGGGTAGCGCGATGCGGTCGTTTTCCAGTCGATGATGCAATTCGTCCCGTCCAATTCGCCAATCGCATCGACATAAGATAGAAATTCGCTTCCGCACGGAAGCGATCGTGTGCCTTTAACCTGAAGATTCCTCTTCGGGCAGCGGATCCGCACGCGATCGTCTTGGGCGAATCGTTCGAGCAGGCGAACACCCTGGTGATACAGCCGGTCCCAGGAATCGTTCTTCGCATACTGGAGCGCAGCGTCCTGATGTTCTTGCCACTCCCTAAAGAACACGGCGGCCGAATCTTCTTCGCGGAAATAGGCTGCCAGGGCATTCTCGAAGCAGCGACCGAAGATCATCGAGGCCCGATCTTCCTTTTCACGCCAGCCGTCGAGGTATCGATAGCGATACTTCCGTGGGCATTGCAGGTACTGGCTAATCTGCGTGAAGCTGTAGGTCATTCAACCCTCCCGCCACAATGCCTTCCCGAGCGTCCTTCGAGATGAATTCCCATTCGTTGGACGGAGCAAATCCTTCGAGGTTGACAACAGTGCGACCCGCAAAAGTTTTTCTCGTAGTGCGCAGCACGCCAGTGAGGCCGAGCAGAGCCTTTTCATCCACCTCGTCACGGCCGAGCAAATCCGTGTCGTAGCCGAAGTCCCGAAGAAACCAGTTCAGTTTCCAGAGCGACTTCTGAGTACAGTAGATTCGTCCCGAAACTTTGCGTGAGGTGAGATCGCTGGGCTCGAGGATCGCAAAGCTGAGAATGAAGAAGGGTTTCTGCGGGTGCCAACGATAGTAAGCTCGATCCACTCGAACCAGGAATATGCCTTCCAAAACTCCATCGCCGCGTGATGCTTCAGCATGTAGACCCGGGAAATGTCGTTTCATGGCTTTACCTCCGCAAGTTGGTTGTAGCTGTTCAACTTGCAAACGAGCGCGGCACGATCCTTGGCGGCTTCATCCGCCAGCGTGGAAATGAAGGCTTCGACTAGGTCTCGGCTGGCGTCGCGGAGCGCTTCGGTTCCGCAGAAATCAGCCGCATAGCATTTCACGAGGGTGGGGTCGAGTTCGTATTTGCGGATCAGAAGGCAGAGTTGGTCCCGCAACCGCGGGCGACCATTGCTTGAACCATTCGAGGCGCACGGCTTACTTGGCTGTGAGTGATTGTCAGAGGGATTTGGTACTCCGGACAAGCATCCCAACTCTTCGAGCGAACAGATACCGATTCCATATGCCTTGCGCAGGGCGCGATTAACGGCCCTTGTCTCGGCGACACGCATTTCGGCGCCACGGACCAAAGAGGATACGTTTGATGGATCGGCATCACCATATCCGACGAATCCCTTCGAACCTGCCGTTTTATAGACGATGGCCTTGAAAACCCAGCGGCAGGACAAGGAATCGCAAAACTCACGAACCGGCCGAACTCGGATGCCCGAACAACATCTACGTTGGGCTAATCGCAGGAGCCCAGCATGGGTCACATACCAACGCTCATTGATATAATTGACATCTCCCAACGCGAGAGACAGGTGGTATTTCCGTGTCAGCTCATCGAGTGCTTGAAGAGTGAGACTTGGAATATGTCCCCAAGCTGCCCGTGCGTGCTTCAGGTTGCTTCGGATCAACCGAGTTCGAGTCCTCATTGGCATCTCCGAAGCGTGCTTGGCGCTATTCGCTGTGGCGATGCAAGGATCAGATCGGTATCGAGAGGTAAAAAACTTTGAAGGTTGGAGAAGTTGCAGCCCGAATGGTAAACCGCTAACCTTTTGTCAGCCATCGTTGCCTGCCTCAAGACGACGTGGTTAGGGACGCGTTCGTGTTACTAGCACGGGCGCGTCCCGTTTTCTTACGCCTTCTCTTTAGACTTCCTGTTCTTAGTGCGACTCTTGCCCTTACCCCAGTACCGCGCGGCCTTATACTCGCTGAGCTTTGCCATGTCTTTCTTCGTCCAAAACCTCAGGCGAACGCCAGCGAGGACCTGAGTAGTTGGGACGGGGATTCGTCCTTCGCGAACCCAGCGTTGCAGCGTGCGACGATCAACTCCCAAGATTCTCGCCGCCTCGGAAATGGAGTACGCTTCCATTTATAGAATGCCGCACCATGCGGCATTTGTCAAGTAAAAATCCAGGCCGCAAGGCTTCAATGAGACGCCCTACGCGGGCAGCACGAAGAGTATCAATTTCTGGCTAAACCGGAAGTCCCCATCATCAAAATATTCCAAGGTTGCTCAGTTTCGGTCGAGCTGGCGATCCGAGCACCATTGGTCCTGCTCGCCACGTCGGATCTAATCGCATTCCCCTTGAATCTGACGAACTATTCCAAACAAACGCGGCTATCTGCTGTTTAAGGATTTAATAGCTGATTGCGGGCGCTCGATCATGCAAGCATCTCGTACCTCACTGTCACAAAAACAGTACTTCTCGACTATTGCTGGCCGACGTCCTTGGGCTTCAAGATGAACAGCACAGCGGGGCCGACGACGTTCATTTGTCTGACCGGCGCGTTGCGTAGGAAAGACGATAATCCCACTCTAGGCAGAAAGCTGCGTCATAAGTTCCGTCGAGCAGTGCGAAAAGGAAGGCCTGATTCTGTGCACTGTGCCCATGTAAGCGAACTGGAAATTCCGGTTACGATCCAAGCGTCGAAGCTCGTGGAGGGGACGGACCGACGAGAGCTATTCACCGAGGCCACAAAAACGACAACTGTCTTCGAGAACGGTGTGGTAGTTTGCCTGAAGTCGAGCGTCCTGCCCGGGCAATGTGTTTTTCTTCGAAATGAGCACTCCGGAAAAGAGATTCTGTGCAAAGTACTCGAGTCGCGGCAAGGAGGACTCGCTCACTACACCAACCTCGAATTCGTCGATCGCGATCCGAAATTTTGGGATCTCCCTGCTGAACAACCAGTGGCAGCGAGACAGACGCCGGAGATCCAAAAAATAGAGTCGGGCGGGTCGAGTCCGGTCGCCACGCCGAGGATGGGGCCGAGCTCACGACCCGGCGGCGACATCCCTTTGACCTTTCTGGAAACTAATACCATGGCGCCCGTCTGCTCTGAGTCGACAGATCAACCAGAATGGAATGATGCGAAAGACGGGGAGCTCATGGCCGCGCTGATTGCAATAGACACCAAGCAGCCGGCCAAGCGAGAATCCGACAAGAAAAGAGCGACCGAGTTCGAGCGAGAGGTGGCGTCCGAGGGTGCTTCAGAGCAAAGCGAAACAATTTCGGACACCGCAAGCGATGCGGAAGTATTTTCAACGCCGGCATCCCGGATTTGCCGAACGCGCAAGTTCACGGCATACAGGAATTCAATTGTGGTAGGAGTCTCTGCGTTCGTCTCGATCGCGGCGGCCTTGAGCATCGCGTGGCACATTAGATCTAGTTCGATTCACAGCAACCGACCATCCGCATCCACCACTCAATCAAGGCAACACGCGGTTCCCTCCACTGGGCAGTCGTCGCCAACAGGAGGTTCGGCTGTTGCCCTCGCCACGCCAATGACGGCAGACGCTCCGCAGCGAAGCAATGTCGTCCCAGATTCTGCCGTGTCCGCCACACCCAAAGTGAAGACAAGCAATGGCACACTCAGTTCCCCTAAGGGAGTATCAGCACAGGCAAAATCTGGAAAGCTAAATGAGCTGAATGCCGGGGAAATCATCCCGGCAAAAATTCTGTCGCAATCTCTGCCATCCATTCCTCCGTGGGCGAAAGGGCTCGACATGGACGGGATTGTACAACTCGACGCGCTGATCGATGAAAACGGGAACGTGGCGGAAGTAAAGCCAATGTCTGGACCGCGCTTACTGCAACGTGCAGCCGAAAGAGCGGTGGCGCTATGGATATTTCAACCAGGACTGTCTGACGGGAAGCCGACTGCAACACACATAGTGCTCACGGTTCAGTTCCAGAGGTAGACAAATTCGGATTCGAGGCGGGGCCGGTGATCAGATTTTTTTCACGAGACTGAAAGAACTGATTCGTTAGGCCGCTTTGATATCCTGCGACGCTCGGCCGTCGGAGTGGCTGCGCCCATAGAATCGGGCATCGCAATTAGCGCAGCGGAACGGCCGGACTCCGATTGCCCGGAGGAGACACTTTTCCACGGGACCGCGCCGATGCGATCGAGATATCTCGGGACTGCCACAATGTGGACAGAGTCGTTTGGAGTCAGGCTTCATTGCTTACACCACGTCCATCTGCTAACCATGCGCTTCAGAATGTGCGTCAAACAGGGCACCCGCGGAGTCATTGAAAATCCTTGAAGTGATCCCAATTCCTTATATCTTCCGCAACTTTTTGAAAAGCCGCAAGGTTGAGCACGGGCGTGGCGACTTCGGAAAGGTCGCTGCGGTTGCGGCGCACGAAGGAAACCACCTTGCGGATGGAGGGCATCCGCATATCGTCCAAGACAATGTATCCGCCCATCTTGCAGGCCAGCGCACATAGCGTAAATTCAACCAGCGTGTCGTCGAAGCGATGATTACCGTCGATGAAAATCACATCGTATTGAGTTTCGTCGCTGATCATGCGCGGAACAGCGAGAAACGACTTTTCTTCGATTAACCGGAACGATTTATCCATTCCCACGGCGCGCGCGTTTTGTACCGCTATCCCTGCCCAACCATTGGTCTCGTATGGATCGATCGCGGTGTGTGTGGCGGCTGGATTGGAACTGATGGCGGCCAGAAAATAGAGAGTGCTGAAGCCGTACGCGCAGCCAATCTCCATGGTGCGTTCCGCTTTAGTGTCGCGGCAAAGACGATAGAGATACGCGCCCTCTTCGACCGGGATTCTGGTAATGGGATCCATTTTGTGCTTTTGGCCGTCCGAACCCTTTTGTGGTTGTCCCGAATACATCGAGCGCAGCACAGTCGAGAAAGACTCGGGGATTTCGGCGAGCTTACCGAGGTCCATTTGCTCCGGCTGAGGCCTGTTCCCGCGATGCCACTGCGCCTGTTTGGTTTTGCTCAAGGCCGAATACACGGTCGGATTGAGGCGCGCCCTTAGAAACGATTTAGTCTTGTTCACACCGAAACCCTCACTGGCTCGTACCACGTCCCCGATTTTCGATACCCACGGCTGAAAAGCGGCCGTGTTCTGCAACCTGGGTGACAATGTTACAGCAGGTCCGCCGGCCTTCCTTTGCTCTGCCCGTTGGCCTGGACGATGGCTGCCCCCCTCTTCAAATTATGCCTTACCCGAACCCACCTGATGCGGAAAAACACCAGGAGGACCGTTTTGTGGCCGTCTGCCAGGTAACCATTGGGAGGAGAGGTTGCCACCAGGTATCTCAGAATGTGACAGATCCGGTGAATTACCAGCGAGAAGAGCCAATGCCACAATCCGGCCGCGTGACGCAGGTCACTTTGTCGTGTAACCAGTGATACGGAAGAGCCGTTTCGGCTGCAGTAAAGTGCTCCTTAGCTGCGCGAATGTCTTTGACCAGCAGAAACAAGAAGGAGCCGAAGATGACAACTATTGTCAAGTTTAGGGTTGAGCGGGACGAAGAGTTGATCTGCGCCGATTGCGGAGCTACGTTCGATTCGCATGGAGCCAGCGATGGCCTCGAACAATTGTGCAATGCTTGCTACATTTCCCAAGTCACGTCCCAGGGTCCAATCAAGACGGCTGCCTCGGACATCTCGCGAGTTGCTCCAAGCTCGTTACAGTGAACCATGGCGACATCTTTCCGCTGAAATTTCCGAGAATCAAAGCGACGACCGCACCCTACCGAGTGCGCAATGCGTAGGAACTTAAGACCTTCATGTAATTCGCTCGCTCAAATGCGGTTGGGTCGGGAACGTTTCGCTGGCTCATGCTTCCGCACATCTGGCCGATGGAACTGTATTCGTGCTCTTCCATCCACCGAACGAGATCCTCTCGAACGGAATCAAGGTGACCGATCCCATTCTTCAGAAGCGCGGACGCCATCATCGCCACGCGTGCTCCTGCCATCACTGATTTGATTATATCCGTGGCGCTGTGCACGCCACCCGTGATCGCAAGATCTGCTTCGACGTGCCCGAATATAATGGCTACCCAGTGGAGACGCAGCAGCAGTTCTGTCGGATGGCTTAGCGTGAGGTTGGGAACCACCTCTAACGTTTCGATGTCGAGGTCAGGTTGATAAAAACGATTGAACAGGACAAGGGCATCTGCCCCGGAAGCATCCAGGCGCTTTGCCATGTTCGCGGCTGCAGTGAAGAAATGCGACAACTTTACGGCGACTGGAACCTGGACAGAGTGCGTCACGACGCCAACCAGATCGCAGTAGTCTTGTTCGACTTCCATTCCTGTGCGTCCAGGATCGGCCACAAGAGAATAAATATTCAGCTCGATCGCGTCTGCGCCTGCCTGTTCCATTTCTCGTGCATATCGAATCCATCCTCGCGGTGAAACTCCGTTCAAGCTTGCGATGATGGGGACGCGGACGCTTGCTTTCGCCTTATGAATAAGATTGAGATAACCATCGGGGCCGAGGTTATACGTCATCAGATCCGGAAAATACGTTACTGCTTCGGCAAATTCCTCGGCACCACGCGAGAGATCGGAATCGACCGTTTCGCTCTCAATATCAAGCTGTTCCTCGAAAAGCGAAGGAAGCACGATTGCCCCGATTCCGTGATCTTCGAGACGGCGAATATTGTCGAGCGATTCACTAAGCGGTGACGCCGACGCGACGATTGGATTGCGGAGCTGCATGCCAAGGTATTTTGTCGTAAGGTCGATCATTGCTCGCCTTCTTGTTTGGCTGAGATAGTTGGCGGGGGCTCAGGCGATTCTTCGACTTTGGGTCCTAGAGGCTGTCCTGGCGCAGCGGCGCGATTCTGATACACGTGCCAATTTCGGTTCACGTCGTCCTGCGCAAGGCTAAGCAAGGTGCGTGCGGTTTCGGGTTCGCTTCTTGCAAGCATAGAGTAACGAGCTTCCTGATACGCGTACTGCTTAAATGGAATGCTAGGCGCTTTGGAATCCAGCTGAAAAGGATTTTTCCCTTCGTTTCGGAGCGCCGGGTTATACCGCATGAGAGGCCAGTAGCCTGACAGCACGGCGGCTTTCTGTTGGCTCATCCCGAATTTCATGTCATAGCCGTGGGCAATGCAATTACTGTACGCGATGATGATCGAAGGCCCATCATGCGCTTCAGCTTCAAGGAATGCTTTTACGGTGTGCGTGTCGCTGCTACCCATCGCAACACGCGCAACATAGACGGAGCCGTAGCTCACGGCTTCCATCGCTAGGTCCTTCTTGCCAGTTCTCTTCCCACCGGTCGCATATTTCGCCACTGCTGCACGTGGCGTCGCCTTCGACATCTGGCCGCCCGTGTTCGAGTACACCTCTGTATCCAAGACGAGAACATTGACATTGGTGCCCGAACCAAGAACGTGATCGAGGCCGCCCGCACCGATATCGTAAGCCCAGCCGTCGCCGCCCACGATCCAGATCGTTTTTCGCACCAGCGCATCGGCAACCGCCAGCAGGTCACGGGCTTCGCGCGAATCGAAATTCGCGAGCTTCTGCTTGATCAGCCCAACCCGCTCGCGTTGTGCAGCAATTTCCGCCTCCGATGAATGATTTGCCTGAAGGATTTCAGCGACGAGCGATTCGCCGAACCAATCTGCGTGCGATTTCAGAAGCTCTCGCGCGTAATCAGCCTGCTTATCGACCGCGAGCCTCATGCCCAGACCAAACTCAGCGTTGTCCTCGAAAAGCGAATTGGACCACGCAGGACCGCGGCCGAGCGCATTCTGCGCATACGGCGTGGTGGGGAGGTTGCCGCCGTAAATGGAAGAGCAGCCAGTAGCATTCGCAATCAGCATCCGATCGCCAAAAAGTTGGGTGAGCAACTTGATGTATGGCGTCTCACCGCACCCTGCACAGGCGCCCGAGAATTCAAAGAGTGGCTCAAGCAACTGAACATCTTTGACGTGCGAATGGGATAGCTTGCCTCGCTCGACATCTGAGATCGAAAGAAAGAAGTCCCAGTTCGCCGCTTCTTTGGTTCGCAAGGGCGCTTGCTCTTGCATGTTAATTGCTTTGTGTTTCACTTCGCTCTTGCTCTTCGCCGGACAGACCTCCACACACAAGGAGCAGCCGGTGCAATCCTCCGGCGCAATCTGTAGCGTGAATCGCATCGCTTCGAATTCTCGCCAGCGAGGCTTGGCCGACTTGAAATCAGCGGGCGCGCCCGCCAGCGCGCTCGCATCGTAAACCTTCGATCGGATCACGGCATGGGGGCAGACCAGGACACACTTACCGCACTGAATGCACAATTCCTCATCCCAGACTGGGATCTGTTGCGCGATGTTGCGTTTTTCCCATCTCGCTGTATTGGTCGGGAAAGTTCCATCCGGAGGAAGCGCGCTGACAGGAAGGTCATCGCCCTTACCCTCCATCATGGTCCCAAGAACGCCACGTACAAATTTCGGCGCTCGATCGGACACGGGCGCAAGAATATCAAAGGCGCTGGTCACCTGGGCTGGCACGCGGACTTCGTGCAGATGCGCAAGTGAATTTTCCACCGCCGAAAAGTTTTTCTGGACCACCGCGTCTCCGCGCTTTCCGTAAGTTTTCTGGATGGCATCCTTAATGGCCGCAATCGCTTCGTCTCTCGGCAAGACTCCGCTTAACGCGAAGAATCCCGTTTGCATGATCGTGTTGATGCGGCTGCCCATTCCCGTTTCGCGGGCCACCTTATAGCCGTCAATAACGAAGAAGCGAATCTTCTTGTCGATCAGCTGCTGCTGGGTTTTGCGCGGCAGGTGATTCCACACTTCGTTCGGCTCAAACGGAGCATTCAGCAAGAAAGTGGCACCTGATTCTGCCGCGGCGAGGACATCCATGCGCTCTAGAAATTGAAATTGATGGCATCCGATAAAGCTGGCCCGGCTAATCAAATAGGTCGATCGGATCGGGTCGGGCCCGAAGCGCAAATGCGAAACCGTCACCGATCCGGCTTTCTTCGAGTCATATACGAAATATCCCTGGGCATAATTCGGCGTATTCTCTCCGATGATTTTGATCGAATTCTTATTCGCACCCACTGTTCCGTCGGAGCCGAGTCCATAGAACAGGGCTCGGACGGTCTGCGGCTTCTCGGTCGAAAAGGTGGGGTCATAGTGAAGGCTGGTATGAGTGACGTCGTCATTGATCCCGACAGTAAAATGGTTCTTCGGCGATTCCCGCAAGAGTTCGTCGAACACGGCTTTAGTCATCGCCGGAGTGAATTCCTTTGACGACAGGCCATACCGCCCTCCAAGTACGACTCGCAGCGCGCGTCCATCTGCCCCCGCGCCCGCCGTTTCTGCGAGTGCCGTCACGATCTCGGAATACATCGGCTCGCCAACAGCACCCGGTTCTTTTGTACGATCCAAAATCGCAATGGCGCGAGCGCTCTCTGGCATTGCCGCCAGAAAGGCGTCGTTCGCAAACGGCCGAAACAAGCGCACCTTCAGGAGGCCGACCTTCTCCCCGTGCGCGTTGAGATGCTCCACCGCTTCGTCAGCTGCTCCCGCGCCCGAACCCATCAGTACCACCACCCGCTCCGCATCGGGGCTTCCGACATAGTCAAAAAGGTGATAGGCACGCCCGGTCTGATCGGCAAAGCGGTTCATCGCATTCTGAACAATCGTTGGGCAGGCGCGATAAAACGGGTTGATCGACTCGCGCGCCTGAAAAAAAACGTCCGGGTTCTGTGCCGTCCCGCGCAGCAAGGGGCGTTCCGGGGTGAGCCCACGTTCTCGATGTTGGCATACGAGCTTTTCATCGGTAAGCGCCCGGAGATCGTCATCTTCGAGAACATGGATCTTGTTCAATTCGTGCGAGGTTCTGAATCCATCGAAAAAATGAAGAAACGGAATCCGAGCTTCGAGCGAGGCAGCATTCGCAATCAGCGCGAAGTCGTGCGCTTCCTGCACCGAACCTGAAGAGAGCAATGCGAATCCCGTCATCCGCGCGGCCATCACGTCGCTGTGATCTCCGAAAATCGAAAGCGCGTGCGTAGCGATCGTCCTCGCCGCCACATGGATCACACACGCTGTGAGTTCGCCGGCGATTTTGAACATGTTGGGGATCATGAGCAGCAAGCCCTGCGAAGCAGTAAAGGTTGTTCCTAGCGCCCCCGCTTGCAATGCGCCATGCAAGGCCCCCGCGGCTCCGCCTTCGCTCTGCATCTCCACGACCGAGGGAATCGTTCCGAAAATGTTCTTTTTGCCTTCCTGCTGCCATTGGTCCGCCCACTCACCCATGGGCGATGAGGGAGTAATCGGATAGATCGCAATTACTTCATTGAGGCGGTAAGCGACCGAAGCGGCCGCTTCGTTTCCATCGAGAATCTTCCTAGCGGTATTTGTCAATGGACACCAAAGAACTCTTGGGACAACGCAAAATCAACGTAGCCTCCCAGCGCTTACAAAGGGTTCATCGGCTCATAATGATTCCAGCGTTAAAACGCTTCTGTGATTTGCGACACTTTCAGCGGTGACAATAGTCACATCGAGCCAAATCGGCTTACGACGCGTTACCGCCGAATTGCCGCGGCGAGAAGTAAACAGCCAGACGCCGAGGCGAACGGGCCTACGACATCTATTCCGGCTGCTGCGCAAACGAGGAAGCGCGGCATCGAAATCAGATTGCTCGACCGCCTGGTCTCCGCTACTTCGGAACGAGCCATCTTGAAATCGGCGCTCGAGATTCCCACGAAGACCATCGTTTCGACCGTTCCTTCGGCAATCGCACCAGTTCTTCAGCAACTTGATTGCCCCAAAGACAAGGGCCGTCTGCAAGTGAATCGAAAGCTCGAGCTGGCGGGCTATGAAGGCCAGGTCTGGGCTCTCGGAGATTGCGCTTCGATCGTCACGAAGTCGGGAAATCCCGTTCCGCCCACGGCCCAGCATGCCACCCGTGAAGCCGCCACCGTGGCGGGGAATATTGCTGCTTGTCTTCGCGGCAAGGAAAGTTGCGAATTTGACTTGGAAGGCCTCGGTAAGCTCGGTTCGTCCTCTGATTGGCTGCAAGCGGAAGCTGAACGAGCATCCGATATAGGCACACTCCGCCGCGATTTGCACACAACGTTCGCGCTCGCGGACACACGAACCGTGCGCCTAAGGTGAAAGCCAAAAACCGGTCACCGGCCGCGGATTTTACACCTTCGCTGATTTAGCCATCTGCTCGGGCTTTTTCTGCTTCTCGGACAATTCAGCTTCCGCTTGCAGCCAATCATCCACATCTTGCCCGGGAGTGGCACCGCGTTCGACGTAAATTTCGTAGGCACGCACTGCGATTTCTTCACTCGTGGGATGTTTTTCGACGGTGCCTGGTGCGCCCTTGGGAGACCCCTCTATCGGTTTGGTCATGACGCCCCCTTTAGCTGGAGTATGGGACGTCCAATTCTACTGCAGAAACCCAAGCCACAAGCACCCGCTTTCCGACGCTGACCGGGACATTCTCTAACTATCCTTCATTCAGAATGTGCGTCAACCAGGACACTCCTCGAAATTATGCCTTACCGGAACCCGCCTGGTGCGGTCAAAACCAGCAGGAGCGATTCTAGGCCGCCCAACGCAATCGCATATGGGTGCTTAGGATGTTCCAAGACTGCAATAACATTTGTGGAAAGTACTATAGGTCGATCCGCTTGGTCCGGAACAAGATTCTCTCAGTTGCACTTCCTGGGGAAGGCCAATTGGGGAAAAGGCCGCCGCAAAGATGGAAATGTCAGCACCAACGAAACTGCCGGGTAGCGTACTTACTCAAAGTCCTGCAGCGCAACCAACTGCCCAACTAACGGGAACATCGGCGTCAGAGGCAAACCGGGAGTCTGTTGCGGTCCCTATCGGCGTCCTGGAGGTTCCGATTGGCGTTTGGGGATCCCGCCACGTAGAAACGAATTCGGGCCAGTCGGAACGGGTGGAGGTCTTCGCGGAAGACACCTGCACCGTCATCGTGTTTCCGCAAGGTGCCGTGATCCGATTGTCGGCCAGTGTTGCCCCGGGCCAGCTGGTTATGATTGCGAATCGCAAATCGGGTCAGATCATGCTTTGTCGCGTGGTCAATGTCCGAACCTATCCAAACATAAGAGGCTATGCCGAAATCGAGTTCATGCACTCCGCAACGGCCTTTTGGGGGTCATACGCGTCGCACGGGATGTTAAGGCTGACAGCGAAAGTGGCGTCGCCAATGCCGTCGACGTCCGCGGATTTTTGGAGCAATGGGTTTCCGAAGGAGGTGTTCTCTGTTCCTTCAAGCGCCGCGACGGCTTCGCCGGTTGCTCCTGCTGTTCGGACTAAGAAAGAACCGAACGGGAACCATGCAATCCAAACTCTTTCCGGTGGAAAGCCGGTGCAGCATATGGCTACGATCGGAACGGACTCTGAAGCGCGCTTTGACGCGACTGGACGGAACAGTTCTAACCAGCATACTGTTCTGGCCCCGATTTCAAGTGAGGGCTCAGCACGCTTACCGATTGGGAGTTTGTTATTTTCATGGTGGCGACTGCGAACCGTCCGAACTGTCACGGGCAGGACTCCTGAGCCGAGGCGAAGTTTGGTTTTTGTGTCGGTCCTGCCTGCTCTCTTGCTGCTGGGTGTATTCGGAGTTTTCCTTCTGCATGATGGCGTGGGGCAGCCTTCTGGAATCAGTCAGACGGGTCCAATGCCCGAGGTTTCTCTAGGTTCG
Organism: uncultured Acidobacteriota bacterium; assembly: GCA_963772535.1. Taxonomy (GTDB): domain Bacteria; phylum Acidobacteriota; class Terriglobia; order Acidiferrales; family UBA7541; genus Palsa-295. The sequence continues at coordinate 485,359 of CAVYXN010000015.1, read as the reverse complement.
CCAATGGCGAACGTTGTCCAAAGCCCGCAACCCCAAAGCAACAAAAGTTTTGTCGTACCGCAGCTTCCGATCGCGAAGTCCGAGAATTTTCCCGGCGCTCAAACCCGCGCATTGGCTGACAACATCCGCTCCTCTCGTCCGTCGGCGAGAACCGCCACTTCGGCGAGAAGCGGCACGTTCGGGAAGAAGTTTCCGAAGGGAAAGCTCCTACCCCCGCACTCCCAGCCAAATCACTCGCCCGGGGTGGGGCGAGAGGCGGCGCCGGATCTGAGCGGAGTCGATTCGAATAACGCGGTAGGACCGCTTCAAGGAGTTCTCGCGACACTGCAGCCTCATGGCGGCCGGGCGAAGGAACCGGAGCTGCTTTCCAGCTCTCCACCAATCTATCCGGCTCTAGCCAAGCAAGCCCATATTGAAGGTCAAGTGACGATCGATGCGGTGGTTGACACGAGCGGGAAGCTGACAAATATGACAGTAATTTCAGGTGCGCCGCTGCTGCGAGAAGCCGCGCTCGATTCGCTGCGTACTTGGAGATATCGGCCTGGTTACCTCAACGAAAAACCCGTTCCAACCAAAACGTCGATCACCGTCAATTTCCGCCTGCGCTAGAAAACCGAAATGAAGCGCGCCCGGAAGCCAAGACCGCAGGTATCACTGCAGAAGATCGTGCAACAGTAGCTAGTTCTCTGCGGTGTCTTCTTCAACCGGCCGATAAGCCGCTCGCTTCCGCTTTCGCCATAGACGTCGGCAGTGACAATAAAGTTCACACCACTTCGATCGCCTTGTTAAGCGACGCGACAGCATCCTCGTCTGATACCGGGGCCCATTCTCCTCCCATGGATCACCCAAAGCTGACCCCAGATACCCTCCAACACATGCGTCCGAGTGGCCAGTAGCGCATCGCATCCCCACTTTTCCGTTCGGTGAACGCACTGGGCGTAAGTGTGCAAGCTTATTCCCATCTTACGAAAAGCTTCGCTCCATTCTCTGCAGCGAAATCACCAAAGGACTGAAAACAAGGCCGATTAAGCGCAGGACGTAATGAACCACGAAAGTTCTTTGTTGGGGAACCAATTGCAGATACTATCCCGGGGTTCTCGTCGGTAATTCGGACCGGCTCGTCTCCAATCATAGAACAGGAAATTTGAATTGATCATCCAAAGCGGAGCAGAAGTCCGCCCTCTGCCCTTGTTGGGTTTCGCTCGCGTGCTTCGCATAACGGCGAGATGTAGAATTTCTTCGCAACTTCCGCTCGCGGCTCTGGTCTCGCTGGTCTTTGTACTGGCCGCTACGAATCTCGTCGCCGCACCGCCGCCGCATGCATCGCAGCCCCGTCTCACCGCGAAATCTCGCAAAACCTCCGCAGGCCCTGTCTCGCAAACAATTCAGGTTGCTAGCTTGGTTCCAACCATCGCCTACGCGACCTATCTTGGGAGTGCAAACTACAGAATTAACGCGATGGCCCTCGGCACGGATGGAACCATCTATGTTGCAGGCGTCACGCTCGCAAGCACGGCGCCTATCGATCCCACACAATCGAGTTCTGGTGACGGCACAGCATTCGTCGCCCGCATTTCGAATGACGGCTCACAGCTGCTCTATTTCACCAACCTGGGCACCGGCGCCGCCGATGAAGCGCGCGCAATTGTAGTCGATTCATCCGGCAACGCCTACGTCGCCGGCCAGACGAACTCGGCGAATTTTCCGGCCGTGAAAGCTTTGCAGCCGACGTGCAGCCAAAATGCAACGGGACGATGCTCTGGCGACGCATTTGTTGCGAAGCTGAATTCTCTGGGTGAAATCGTCTACTCAACTTATTTTGGCGGCAGTGGCGACGACGCGGGAAATGCCGTCGCTGTCGACGTGGCCGGAAACATTTACGTCGCCGGCACAACTACATCAACCGACTTTCCAACATTTAAGGCCGCGCAGCCGACGATCGGCGGCGCCGGAGATGCCTTCGTCGCCAAGATTTCTGCCGACGGCTCCCATGTACTCTTTGCCACATTCCTCGGCGGCAAAGGGAATGATGAAGCCCGTGGTATCGCGCTTGACTCGGCAGGCAACATTTTCGTCACCGGCGCGACTGTGTCTCTCGATTTTCCTACTCACGGCGGGCTGCAGTCCGATTGTCTCCTGAACTCGAAGGGTGCGTGCGCGGGTGAAGCATTCGTCTCGAAGCTTTCCTCGGATGGTTCAACGATTCTTTATTCCACGTACTTAGGGGGCAGCGGGGGCGATGTGGCAAATGCGATCACCGTCGACGCATCTGGCAGCGCCTACGTCACTGGCGTCACAAACTCTGCCAATTTTCCGCTTTCTAATCCAGTCCAAGCGCGCGCAGGCGGTAAGTCTGATGCGTTCGTCAGCCGCCTTTCGCCCGACGGTCAAACGCTAATTTTCTCGACGTATCTTGGTGGAAGTGGGGCGGATCAAGCAAATGCAATTGCGCTCGATGCGTTCGGAGATGTGTTCATTTCTGGCTGGACCGGCTCCCTAAACTTTCCCACGTTCAATCCCGTTCAATCCTCTTGCAAACCCGATGGTACAGGCGCGTGCAGTATCGATTCGTTCGTCGTTGCCCTTAATGCGTCGGGATCGGCGATGGAGTTTGCGACGTACTTGGGCGGCAGCGGAGTTGATGACAGCCGCGGAGTTGCCGTCGATGCGCAAGGCGCGATCTATCTGGCGGGTTTGACCACATCAACCGATTTCCCTACCGCAAAACTGATGCAGCCTTCTCCGGCCGCTGGCGAAGTGGCGGGAGGCGCATTCAGCGCAAAAATTACGGGAGTCAGCATCAACGGGAGCGCGACTGCGGGCGGCAGCGCCAACAATTTGAAAGCCCAGGCTTCCGGGCCACCCGATCCGCCAACCACGTGCACTGGAACAACCACCAACTGGCTCGGCGGCGCCGGCAACTGGAGTAACGCCGCGATGTGGAGCACAGGCGCTGTTCCGAATAGCGCCAGCACGAATGTCTGCATCGACGACGGGAATGCGGCCGCCTCCGTCGTCACGTTGGATATTAACGTCACTGTTGGAACGCTCACGATTGACAGCGGTGACACTCTCAGCATCGCCAACAACATCACGCTCACGGCAGCCGGCAATATTTCCAACGCAGGTCAGATTCAAGTGGCCGCCACCGTGAATACCACCGTGCTCTCGATCTCGGGCACGGTGAGTCTATCAGGCGGCGGTACGGTGACATTGTCGAGTTCGAGCGGTGGCACTCCTGTAATCAATCAGTCCGCCACGGGATCCGTCCTGACGATTGTCAGCAACACAATCCAGGGCGTCGGGCAAATCGGCAACAACGGACTCGCGCTCGCCAACCAATCAGGAGGAATCGTCAACGCAAACGGAGGCGGAGTTTTACTGCTGAATGCGGCCACTATCACGAATCAAGGACTGCTCGAATCTACCACCGGCACTCTACAAATCACCACCGGCACTAACAATGCCGGCGGGACGATCTCGGCAACAGGCACAGGGGTAGTGCAATTTCTGAGCGGTTCGACGATTCAGGGCGGAGCCGTCTCCGCGGCTGGAGGCGGAGTGCTCGGCACGGGCGCCAACCAAACCGTGACGCTGGACGGCTCAACACATGGCGCTCTGACAATCGCGGGAGTCTATTCGGGAGCGAACAACAGCACGACGGTAGTTACGGGTGCGATCAACAACACGGGAAGTATCCAGGTCGCCGCAACTGTGAACACCACGCTCATCTCCGTGAGCGGCGGCGTAACTCTCACCGGCGGCGGCAGCATAACCCTTTCCAGCGCCAGCGGCGGCACTCCCGTCATCAATCAAGCCGCTGCCGGTGCCACCCTCACCAACGTCAACAATATGATCCAGGGCGTCGGGCAAATCGGCAACAACGGCCTCATCTTCGTCAACCAAGCCGCCGGCATCGTAAATGCCAACGTTTCCGCCGCTGCTCTGCTCCTCAATGCCACTAGTATTACCAACCAAGGATTACTCGAAGCCACCAATGGCGGCATCCTGCAGACCACCACCACGATCAACAATCAGAACGCTACGATCGCCGCCAACGGCAAAAACTCTTCCGTTCAATTCCTGAGCGGAACCGTGATTCAAGCCGGCACCCTTTCCACTCTCAACACCGGGACTCTGGGCACCGCTGCAAACCAGACCATTACGCTGGACGGGATGGCGCACGGAACCCTGACTAACTCGGGCACTTACACGGGCGCGAACAATAGCACCACCATCTGGCTGGGAACGATTACCAATACCGGGACGGTTCAGGTGGCAGCGACAGTGAACACCACGCTGATATCGATTTCGGGGGCTGTAAGCCTGACGGGTGCAGGCGCGGTAACACTCTCGAGTGCGAGTGGAGGCACTCCCGCAATCAACGAAGCCGCCACTGCTTCAACCCTCACGAACGTCGACAACACGCTTCAGGGAGTCGGGCAGATTGGCAACAATGGACTGGCCGTGATCAACCATGGAACGATTAATGCCAATGTAGCCGGGACTCTACTCATCAATCCCGTCACTCTGACGAATCAAGGACTGCTGGAGGCCACTGCCGGCGGGACGATGCAACCCAGCGCAACGATTAATAACGCAGGCGGAACGATTAAGGTGGATGGTGCAACCTCAGCAATGCAGTTTTTGAGCGGCACCACCATTCAAGGCGGATCGCTCTCGACCACCAACGGCGGCGTCCTCGGCGCGTCGGCGAATCAGACCATTACGCTGGATGGAGCGGCGCCTAACCCAATAATGAACCTGGGCACGTTCACGGGAGCGAACAACAGCACGACCATCATTTTGGGAACTATCGTTAATACCGGAACCATTCAGGTCGCAGCCACAGTGAATACGACTCTAATAAGCGTGAGTGGTGCGGTCAGTCTTACTGGCGGTGGCGTCATCACAATGTCGTCGACGAGCGGCGGTACGCCGGTCATCAATCAGACAGGGACCGGCTCGGTTCTCACGAATGTCAGCAACACCATTCAGGGCGTCGGCCAGATCGGCAACAACGGGCTCGCGATCATCAATCAGGGCACCATCAATGCGAATCAGATGGGCGGGACCTTGATTTTGAATCCGGTGAGCACAACGAACGCAGGTCTGCTGGAAGCGACCGCAGGCATCTTGCAGTTGGCGGTCTCGGTAGTGAGCAATGCGAATGGCACCATCGAAGTGGCCGGGGCTTCCTCCTCAGTGCAGTTTGTAGCCGGCGCCACGATTCAGGGAGGCACGCTGGCAACCGCCACTGGTGGGATACTCGGAGTTGCCGCTAATCAAACCATAAATCTCGATGGTGCCACCAAGGGCGCGTTGACGATTTCGGGTGCATACACGTCCGCCAATAACAGCACCACGATACTTCTCGGTACGATCAACAACACAGGCGCCATCTTGGTCGCCGCAACTGTGAACACCACGCTGATCTCCGTGAGCGGCGGCGTAACTCTCACCGGCGGCGGTAGCATAACCCTTTCGAGCGCCAGCGGCGGCACTCCCGTCATCAATCAAGCCGCTGCCGGTGCCACCCTCACCAACGTCAACAATTTGATCCAGGGCGTCGGGCAAATCGGCAACAACGGCCTCATCTTCGTCAACCAAGCCGCCGGCATCGTAAATGCCAACGTTTCCGCCGCCGCTCTGCTCCTCAATGCCACTGGTATTACCAACCAAGGATTACTCGAAGCCACCAATGGCGGCATCCTGCAGACCACCACCACGATCAACAATCAGAACGCTACGATCGCCGCCAACGGCAAAAACTCTTCCGTTCAATTCCTGAGCGGAACCGTGATTCAAGCCGGCACCCTTTCCACTCTCAACACCGGGACTCTGGGCACCGCTGCAAACCAGACCATTACGCTGGACGGGATGGCGCACGGAACCCTGACTAACTCGGGCACTTACACGGGCGCGAACAATAGCACCACCATCTGGCTGGGAACGATTACCAATACCGGGACGGTTCAGGTGGCAGCGACAGTGAACACCACGCTGATATCGATTTCGGGGGCTGTAAGCCTGACGGGTGCAGGCGCGGTAACACTCTCGAGTGCGAGTGGAGGCACTCCCGCAATCAACGAAGCCGCCACTGCTTCAACCCTCACGAACGTGAGCAATACGATCCAGGGCGTGGGGCAGATCGGCAACAACGGACTTGCGGTCGTCAACCAGGGAACGATTAACGCCAATGTAGCCGGGACTCTACTCATCAATCCCGTCACGCTGACCAATCAAGGACTGCTTGCAGCCGCAGCAGGCGCAACTCTGCAACTGAGCAATGCCGCCATAACCAACACCGGCGGCACGATGAAAGTGGACGGCACGATGTCTGTCCCGACCGGATTCACCGTAAATGGCGGAATATTGTCCGGCAGCGGCACTATCTCGGGCAGCATTGTCTTGGGCCCCGCCACCATCTCGCAGCCTGGCGATGCTCCTCTTCCTGGAATATTGACGATTAACGGCAGCGGCACCGGAAACTACACACAAGGATCGAGCGCCGCGTTCACCGCCCTGATCAACGGCACGACAGCCGGCACGCAATACTCGCAACTAAATTTGACGGGCGCCGCAAGTCTAAGCGGCACATTCAGCGTGATGGTGGCCAACGGCTTCACGCCCACAGCAGGGGCGCAGTTCACGATCATCAACGCCGCCTCCGTTACAGGCCAGTTCACCTCTTCGAATTTCCCGAATTTGCCGGCTGGGTTGGTGTGGAATGTGATTTACAACCCGACTTCTGTCGTCTTGGTCGCGGCTGCTCCGGCTTCGATTGCGGTCACGCCTGTGAATCCGTCGATCGCCGTGAATGCCACACTGCAGTTCACAGCAACTGCCACTTTCGCCGGTGGAGGCACTCAGGACATAACCAACTCCGTTACATGGGCCTCTTCTATGCCGTCGGTTGCGACGATTAACTCGACAGGTCTCGCAACCGGCGTCACGGCAGGTCAATCAACCACGATCTCCGCAATGCTTGGCAATGTTGTAGGCTCGACCACGCTTTCGGTGACGGGCTCCGGGACACCGGCCTTGACTCAGGTGAGCCCGAATACCGGCGGCCAGGGCCAGCAAAATCTTTCGCTCGCAATCACCGGTCAGAGTACACATTTCGCGCAAGCCTCCACGACTGCGAACTTCGGCGCCGGCATCACGGTGGCGTCGCTTACCATCAACTCGCCTACCAGCGCCACCGCCGTTATCAACATCGCGCAATCCGCAACCCTCGGCGCGCGCACTGTGACGCTTACGACCGGCAATGAGATGGCTTCTCTGACCAACGGATTCACCGTCACTGCTCTCACGCTAAACTCAATTGCGATCACGCCGAATCCTCCGCCGTCCATCGGAGTCGGCGCCACCGAGCAGTTCACTGCTACGGGGACATTTAGCGACGGTTCGACTCAAAATCTCACGTCGTCGGCCACGTGGGTTTCTTCGATGCCGGGATTGGCTACCATCAGCAACGCCACCGCGACGCGCGGCCTGGCAACCGGCGTGGCTGCCGGAACAACCACGATTACCGCGAGCGTGAGTGGAGTCACATCGCCCGGCGTGAGCCTCACAGTTACGGGGACTGGACCGACGCTAACGTCGATCTCCGTCGCGCCGCCAACCGCGTCCGTCGCTGCCAACAACACACAGCAATTCACCGCGACCGGTCACTTTTCCGATGGCTCAGCCGGTCCCGTCACAGTGAATTGGGCCAGCTCGAACATGGCCGTCGCCACGATTAATGCGGCAGGACTAGCATCGGGAGTTGCGGTTGGGGGTCCAATCGCTATCACCGCGACCTCCGTGCAAACACCAAGTATTAGCGGCACCGCTCAGCTCACCGTCACAGCCGCCCCACCCACGCTTACTTCCATCACTGTTGCGCCGCCGACCGTATCAATCGCCGTCAATGCCACGCAGACATTCACTGCGACCGGCCATTTCTCCGACGGCTCGTCCGGTCCGGTCACGGTGAATTGGACCTCGTCAAACATGGCGATCGCTACGATTAATCCCGCAGGTGTGGCCTCCGGTGTATCCGCTGGCGGCCCGATCACCATCACGGCGACGTCAACTCAGACTCCCAGCGTGAACGGCACCGCTCAGCTCACCGTCACAGCCGCCCCACCCACGCTTACTTCCATCACTGTTGCGCCGCCGACGGCATCAATCGCCGTCAATGCCACACAGACATTCACTGCAACCGGCCATTTCTCCGACGGCTCGTCCGGTCCGGTCACGGTGAATTGGACCTCGTCAAACATGGCGATCGCTACGATTAATCCCGCAGGCATGGCCTCCGGTGTATCGGCAGGCGGTCCGATCACCATCACGGCGACATCAACTCAGACTCCCAGCGTGAGCGGCACGGCTCAGCTCACTGTAACCGCCGCCCCGCCGGTGCTCACATCGATCACCGTCGCGCCGGCGTCTACGTTGATTGCAGTAGATGCAACGCAGTCATTTACTGCGACCGGCCACTTCTCTGACGGTTCGTCGGCAGCTGTTACGGTGACTTGGACCTCCTCGAACAATGCGGTCGCGACAATCAACGCGGTCGGTACGGCCATGGGAATTTCTGCTGGCGGCCCAATCACCATCACAGCGACATCCACGCAGTTGACCAACATCAGTGGCACGGCTCAGCTAATCGTCACAGGCGTAGCCCTGACGTCCATCGCCGTTAATCCTGCAAACCCTTCGGCCTTGACCGGTACCACTTTGCAGTTCCACGCGACTGGCACATACGCCGATAACAGTACAAAGGACATCACGGCCACTGTCATTTGGGCGTCGTCAAATACCGAAGCAGCGACAATCGTTGCCGGCGGTCTCGCGAACCTTCTCGCCGGGGGACAAACGACGATCTCCGCGACACTCGGCGAGATTAGCGGCAATACGCTCCTCACCGTAACAATCGCACCGTTCACTCTCACAGTTTCTCCGCCACCGCCGGGGCAACCCGCGGTGCCGGTAGTCGCTCCCGGAGGAACCGTCGCCTTCGGGCTGGTCCTCACGCCGGTGCCGGGCTTCAACGGTACGGTTCAGTTCGCCTGCACGACAACAAATCCGACGATTACGTGTGCTCCAGATCCAAGTTCCGTCACGCTGACGCCGTCTTCGCCGAGCAACGTGGCAATCGTGCTTAATACGTTCTGCAAGGGAACGACGACGACCGCGCAGCAATCTCCAAGCGGCTTCGGTGGCGGATTGATGTTGCTAATACTCACGCTCACGTGCGGCGGAGCTGCTTTCTTCTATCGCCGCCGACAGGCGTGGGCTCTTTCGTTCGCAGTTCTCGTGTTGATCGCGCTGGGAAGTACCTCTTGCGGCGGCATCCCCAAAGGACCCAACGGACCAACTCAGCCGGGCGAAGTGACAGTCACCGTTACTGCATCTGCTGACGGAGCGACCGTGACCGCTCCTCCGCTCCAGTTGATCGTCGAATAGAACGCACCCTAAAGCTTATTCACGGACGGGCAGAAAACCTGCGCGCTCGGAGTTGTTTCAATCATTTCCCGCATCGCTGACCCGCAGTACAATCGCCGCTCCTCGCCAGATAATTTGGAGTCTTGGGAGGCTCCCATCGTCGCGCGTGTTGACTCGCGCGGTTCTTGCGAGACCTCCCTTACGTGAAATGACATGCCGCGAGCAGGCCCAGCAAGAGCATACTGGCGTTGATGATCCAAAAGAAAAAACCGCCGCAGTGGACCAATCAGCGTGCGGTTCGCCGCTGCCTACTTGTCGCTTCCGCTGAAGTAACCGATCTCCATACTGGCACCAGACTCTCGGCCCGTATTTCGGAACTGGGCGTGGGGGGCTGCTACGTTGACCTGCTGACTCCGTTCCCCGAGGGAACGCTGGTCAAGTTGCGGATTATCAGGGATCAGGGCGCGTTCGAGAGCAACGGCAAAGTGGTTTACACCCATGCGAATTTTGGCATGGGCATTGCTTTCATCAATGTAGCATCCGATCAGCGGTCAATACTAGAAGCTTGGATAGGCGAGATTGTGAGCAAGCGGGTTTAGCGACTTCGACTCTTCCTTTCTGCGGCGCGAGCGCTGCTGCGCGAGTATAATCAAAGCAGACGTCTGCACCGTAGCAAATCGTTTCGAAATGATTCAGTTTTGATATACGGGTGAACGGATATGAAAGGCGTTGTGCTTGCAGGTGGCACGGGAAGCCGGCTGAACCCGCTCACGCGAGTGACGAATAAGCATTTGCTGCCGGTGTACAACAAGCCGATGGTGAATTATCCGATTCAGACGCTCGTGAACGCGGGAATTCACGAAATCCTGCTGGTTACCGGAGGGAAAAATGCCGGTGATTTTCTGCGCTTGCTAGGAAATGGGCGCGATTTCGGCCTCAAGCACCTGAATTACACCTACCAGGAGGGCGAGGGCGGAATCGCTGAGGCGCTTGGCCTGGCTGAATATTTTGCCGGAGACGGGCCGATTTGCGTGGTCCTGGGCGACAACATAATCGAGAACGATATTTGCCAGGCGGTTGAGAATTTCAAGAAACAAAAAGACGGCGCGAAGATCCTGCTCAAAGAGGTGGAAGACGCGGATCGGTTCGGCGTCGCGGAAATTCGCGGTGACCGCGTCGTCGGTATCGAAGAAAAGCCCAAGAAGCCAAAATCGAATTATGCCGTGGTCGGAATTTACCTCTACGACGCGACCGTCTTTCAAAAGATTCGCCGTCTGAAGCCTTCCGGGCGCGGCGAACTCGAAATCACCGACGTGAATAATTTCTACATCGACGAAGGCAAGCTCACCTACGAAATACTCGACGGCTGGTGGACCGACGCCGGCACATTCGAATCGTTGCTGCGCGCGAACAATCTGGTGGCTGAAACCGGGGCAAACAAGCTCAAAAGCCGTTCCGCCGCGAAAGCCTTCGCGCACACGGAACCATCGCAATGAGGCTTTTCGTCACAGGCGGCGCCGGATTCATCGGCTCGAATTTTATCCGCCATGTTCTCGGCCTCTTCAAGGCGTATTCGGTCGTCAACTACGACAAGTTGACCTATGCGGGCAATCTCGGAAACCTTGATTCAGTCGCCGGGGATTCCCATTATCGTTTTGTTCGCGGTGACATCTGCGATCCTGTCGCAGCAGAATCCGCGATGCGCGATTGCGAGGCTGTCGTTCATTTTGCCGCGGAATCTCACGTCGATCGCAGCATTTACGATCCTTCTCCCGCCATCGAAACGAACGTGAAGGGGACATTCGTCTTGCTGCAAGTTGCCAAGAAGCTTGGCATCCACCGCTTCGTCCACATTTCCACGGACGAAGTATATGGAGACATCGCATCGGCAACTTTCTCAAATGAATCCGCGACGCTCAACCCAAGCAGCCCGTACTCTGCTTCGAAGGCGGCTTCCGATTTTCTGGTCCTCTCCTACGTCCGCACCTACGGATTTCCGGCCTTGGTGACGCGCTCGTCGAACAACTATGGCCCATTTCAGTTTCCGGAAAAGTTTCTGCCGCTGATGATCACCAACGCTCTCGACAACAAGCCTCTTCCGATCTATGGCGACGGCAAACAACAGCGCGATTGGCTGCACGTAGAAGACAACTGCCGTGGCATTCTCGCTGTTCTCGAGCGCGGAAAAATCGGCGAGGTCTACAACCTGGGCGGCATAGCCATCGAAGAAAATCTTACGATGGCGAAGCGCTTGCTTCGTGTGATGGGCAAACCAGAGACACTGCTGACATATGTGAAGGACCGTCCGGGTCACGACCGCCGCTACGCTTTGGACTGTAAGAAGATCGAGACCGAGTTAGGTTGGAGGCCTGCGATCGGCCTCGATGAGGGCCTGCGCCAAACCATTGCATGGTATAAGGCCAATTCCGAGTGGCTCGCCGGCGTGCGCGGCGGTGAATATCAGTCCTATTACGAAAAGTATTACGAAAATCGCAATCCTTCGCTGAATGCGATTCCGCACGAACGGCGCAGAACGCTGCAAAATTAGTGCTTACGGTCGGGCGATATTAAAATCCCCATGAAGGCGTGAACTCCTTGCAAAAAAGTGAACTCTCAATTCCGGGCGTCTGGGAGTTGCGCCCGAAGATTTTTCGCGACTCTCGCGGATTCTTCATGGAAACCTACAATCAAAAGGAATTCGCTCAGCTCGGCATTATCGATTCTTTCGCGCAGGATAATCATTCCGCGTCCGCCAAAGGCACAATCCGCGGACTCCATTACCAGCTCCAGCACGCGCAAGCAAAACTTTGCCGTGTGATCGAGGGCGAGGTTTTGGACGTAGCCGTGGATATTCGCGTTGGATCGCCCCATTTCGGCCGGTGGGTTTCGCTCGTCCTCACCGCAAGAGAACAAAATCAAATCTATATTCCGCGCGGGTTCGCGCACGGATATCTGGCTCTCTCAGAGCGAGTCCAATTCCTTTATAAATGCTCAGATCTTTATCATCCCGAGGATGAGCGTGGGATCCTGTGGAACGATCCGCAAATCGGCATTTCATGGAACGTAACGAATCCGATTGTTTCGGATAAAGACTCGCGCTTCACTACGCTATCGCAGACTCCGAAGGAATTCCTTCCGCAATACCTCGTGAAATGAAGTCGAAGATTCTGCTTATAGGCAGGAACGGCCAGGTGGGAACCGAGCTGTCATCGTTGCTTCCCCGCTTGGGTGAACTCGCTGCACTAAATCGCCAGGAACTCGATCTGACGAAGCCCGATGACATTCGACGAACGATTCGTGAAGTCCGGCCCCAATGGATTATCAATGCCGCCGCCTATACCGCCGTTGATCAGGCGGAGCAAGACGAAGCAACCGCCCGGGCGGTGAACGAGCTGGCTCCCGCCGTAATTGCCGAGGAAGCCAAAACAATTGGCGCAGGGCTGGTGCACTACTCGACGGACTACGTCTTCGACGGCTCAAAAAAGTCGCCCTACGAAGAAACCGACACTCCCAAGCCGATCAATGTTTACGGAAAAACGAAGCTTGGCGGCGAACGCGCCATCCAAGAAAGCGGCGCACTGCACCTGATCTTTCGCACCGAGTGGGTCTACGCCACCCAAGGCCGCAATTTTCTAATGACGATTCTGCGGCTCGCCACTCAGAAACAAGAGCTGCGCGTCGTCGCTGACCAGATCGGCTCCCCCACGACGAGCCGGGAGGTCGCCGCCGCCACGGTTAAAATTATTTCGCAACTCATGGATAAAGAAGAGGGGGTTCGCTCTCTATCCACAAGCGGCGGAATCTACAACATGACCGCCGAAGGCGAGACGTCGTGGTATGAATTCGCAAAAGCGATTCTCAGCGAGGCGTCGTCCGCGAACTGCACCGTTCCGTGGGTCGATGCCGCCACGAAGGGAATGCCGTTCCTCGTCGGACGCATCGTCCCCATCACAACTGCGGAGTACTCGACGCCAGCTCGGCGCCCTGCATATTCCGTGCTTTCGACCGCGCTCCTTCACGATCGCTTCGGCGTTCGTCTTCCACCCTGGCGCGCCCAACTGCAATCCTTATTCGTGCCAGAACCACCTTCGACGGGACACGCAACTTTTCTGTGAGAGACTAGGTTCGGAGGCAAGAATTGGGATCGTCATCGCGGATGAAGATTATTGTGGCTGACAAGATTAGCGAGCGCGGGTTTGCGCTGTTGCGCGAAGCGGGGTGGGATGTGGTGACGCCGGCGGCGGGGGCGCTGGCGGGCGAGCTTGCGACGGCCGATGGGCTCGTGGTGCGCAGCGCGACGAAAGTAACGGCGGAGTTGCTCGAGCAGGCGCCGAAATTGCGCGTGGTGGGGCGGGCGGGAGTGGGCGTCGATAACATTGACGTGGAGGCGGCGACGCATCGCGGCATTTTGGTGATGAACACGCCGGGTGGGAACGCGGTGAGCGTCGCTGAGCATACTTTCGCGCTGATGCTGGCGATGGCGCGGAGCGTGCCGCAGTCGAATGCGTCGATTCACGCGGGGCGCTGGGAAAAATCGGGCGCGTCGGGCACGGAGCTGCGTGGGAAGACGCTGGGCCTCGTGGGACTAGGGCGCGTTGGCACGGAAGTGGCGCGGCGGGCGCGAGGGCTGGAGATGAAAGTGCTGGCGCACGATCCTTACGTGACGCCGGCGGCGGCGCGCGAGGTGGAAGTGGAGCTGGTGACGCTCGATGAGCTGTTGAAGCGCGCGGACGTGATTTCGCTGCACACGTCGCTGAGTGCGGCGACGGAGAAAATGTTTGGCGCGGCGGCGTTTGCGAAGATGAAGCGTGGGGCGCGGCTGGTGAATTGCGCGCGCGGCGAATTGATTGATGAGGCGGCGCTGGCGGAGGCGTTGAAATCGGGACAGCTTGCCGCGGCGGCGGTGGATACGTTTGCGGAGGAGCCGCCGAAGAATTCGCCTCTGATTGGATTGGCTAATCTGATCGCGACGCCGCACATTGCGGGGTCGACAGCCGAGGCGCAGGAGGAAGTGGGCACGGCGGTGGCACAGCAGGTGCGCGATTATCTGGCCGATGGATTGATTCGCAACGCGGTGAATATGCCGGCGCTTTCGCCGGAGCAGTATCGGCGGCTACGTCCTTATATTGATCTGGGCGAGCGGCTGGGGGCGCTGATCGCGCAGGCAGCGCCGTCACCGAGTTTCAGCCGGATTCGGATTCGGTATGCAGGGGAGGCGGCGGAGCTTGGGTCGCACGTGGTGCGCAGCGCGGTGCTGAGCGGGATTTTAAATTGCGTGCTGGCGGAGAAGGTGAATTTGGTGAACGCGGCGGCGGTGGCAGCGGAGCGCGGGTTGATTGTGGAGGAAACCACGCGGCGGCGCGAGCGCGGGTTTCCGAACACCGTGGAGGTGGCGGTGGCCGACGGCGGCGACAAGGATCGTGAGCTGAGCGTTGAGGGTACCGTCGTGTCCGACGGGTCGCCGCGCATTTTGTCGCTCGACGGCATCGGGCTTGAGGCGCCGCTCGAGGGGACTCTGCTGCTGACGCGCAATCGCGACGTGCCCGGCGTGATCGGGCAGATTGGAACTGTGCTGGGGAATCTTGGCGTGAACATCGCGACGTTTGCGCTGGGGCGGCGGTCGCCCGTGCATGGCGCGGAGGCTGTGGCGATGGTGCGGCTCGATGGCGCGGTGAGCGAGTCGGTAGCGGAAAAAATTCGCGAGATTCCTTCGATCACCGAGGCGCGGCTGATTCGTCTTCCGGATGCGCCGAAAGCGCGGCAATGAAAATCGAAACCCGCTGCTGAAAACCGAAACGCTTCGGAAGTGCGAAACCGGGGCGATGAAGGCGCTGTCGTTAGCTGAAATACGCAATGAGACGTGAATGGGCCAATCGAGCTGTGCTATTCTTTTGGGTGCGCTCGAGCGGCGTTTCCTTCTTCGAGCGGCAATCGGTCGGGGCGTAGCGCAGCCTGGCTAGCGCGCCTGGTTCGGGACCAGGAGGTCGATGGTTCAAATCCATTCGCCCCGACCATATTTTCAGCTGAGATCCCTCGACTACGCTCGGGATTTCGGCAGCGGGCTCAGACGCCCGCTTAACGCCTCAAGTTCAAATCCATTCGCCCCGACCACTTCGTTTCCCACGCCTTACATTCATGGCCAATGCGCAGCGTGCCTGGGCAGCGCAGCGACTCTATTCTGAGTTCTGACGCCGCGCTGAAATTACGCCGCTTAGTCGCCGGCTAGCGCTGCGGATGCTGGGCGCTCTTGGGCGATCGAGTCGGCCAGGGTGCGGCGAAGTGGGGCGATGACCGCGGCTGGGACGGCGCGTTCGCGGGGGATTTCGATTTCCGCGAATTTGCGCGGGTACTCTTTGCGGCGGTCGAAGCCCAGGCCGGATTCCTGCAGAAGATCGCCGGCGACGGCTGGATCGTCGGAGTGCTCGACGCTCCAGAAGCGGAGGCGCTCCTCGTTCTTCTGAAGAACGCGCAGAGATTCCTCGAGCTTCTTCATCGCGCCATTGAATGACGACGCGAGGAAATAGACGGGCAGCGACCACGCGCCGCGTCCGAAAGCTGCGCGGACTCGGACGTTGTACTTGCCGTTCTGGGTCTTTTCGATGGCGCAAAGGTACTCGTTCGCTGCTGAACTGGTCTTAGCCAACATTCGCTCCCTCAAATTTTCATTCGATACTGGTACTCGCTGCCGACGCGTTCGCGTTCGCCTTGCTCGCCTGACGGCGAGCGAAGCACCCGAATGAGCCCGTGACCTTTTGGCGGACATAGTGCGCTCCTGTGTTTCATTTCAGTTTTGCCGAGCAGTAGTCAGGTCGGGGAATCCTGATCAGGTCGCACCTCGCTGGCTTCGAGGTTAGGCTCTGCGGATGAGAAGATTCTAGCGAAAGGGGTGTTCGGTAGGCAAGAGCGTCAATGTTAAATTATAAGTCTTTTGTATGCATTAACTTACGAAGTATGAAGCCCTCCGCATCGGGTGACGATGTGCTCGATGCTGGCGGATTTTGAGCTGGCCGGCGCGCGACCTGCTAGCTGGTCTTGCTGAGGCGCTTCAGGGCTTCGTTGTTGATGGTGAGCTTGCCTTCCTTCTTTAGGCGGTCTTCGAGAGCGGTGCGGAAGGCGTCGAAGGCGGCGCCTTGCTTGGCCTGAAGGAGTTGCTGCTCGATCTGGTCCTTTTGCTTCGCCAGATCTTCGGGCAGGACGGGCTGATGGGCGACGATTTTGTAAACGACCCAGGTGCTACCGAGCATCGTTGGGGTGCTGACCTGGCCTACCGGCATACTGAAGGCGGACTCGAGCTGACGGCCTGAGCCAAGATCGGGGATCGAGCCGGTGCGGGCAAAGGCTTCGGGAGTTTTCAGGTCGATGCCGAGGGACTTTGCGACTTTATCGAATGGTTCGCCGGCCGCGGTGCGCTTCGCCAAGTCATCCGCTTTGCTGCGCGCGAGTTGGATGGACTGTTCCTGCTGGTAATCGGCGAGCACGCGGTCGTGGACTTCGGCGAGCGTGCCCTGATGCGCGGGCTGGACATCCTTGAGCGTGAGAATCACGAAGCCCTTGTCGGATTGCAGGGGCGAGCTGAGTTCGCCGGGACGAAGCTGGAAGAGAACCTGGTGGAGGTCGGGCGAATTGCCCAGGTCGCCGACGGGGTCGGTGACGGACGAGGGCGGAGTGTCGCCGAGCTCGAGCTTGAATTTCCTGGCGACGTCGTCGAGCGACTGGCGATTCGACTGGCGAACGGCGGCAGCCATTTGATTGGAAATGTCGTTCGCGTCCTGACGAACTTTCTCATCGAGAACGACGGGAACAATTGTGTCGCGCACTTCTTCAAAGGTTTTGGTGTGCGCGGTTTCGCGGTCGAGAACTTTGATGATGTGGAAACCGTATTGCGTTTTGACCAGGTCTGAGATCGACCCTTTCGGCAGGCTGAAGGCAGCCTGCTGGAACTCGGGCACGGTCTGGCCCTCGACGATCCAGCCGAGGTCGCCGCCTTTGGGCTTGGTGGCGTCGTCTTCAGAATATTTCTTCGCCAGATCTTCGAAATTCGCGCCCTTCTTGGCCTGCTTGAGGACGTCTTCGGCCTTCTGCCGGATTTCGGCGATTTCGGCGTCGGTCTTGCCGATGGTCTTGAAGAGGATGTGTTCGACGTGCACGCGATTTTCGACTTTGTACTGATCAATGTGGGCATCGTAATAGGCGCGCAAGACGTCGTCGCCGACCTGGGTATGGGCGCGAAGTTTATCCAGATCGAGGAGCGCGTAGCGGGCGGAGCGTTTCTCGGGCACCTGATATTTTGAGGCGTTCTTCGCGAAATAGGCGGAAAGCTCCGCTTCCGAGGGGTGAATCGTGGGAGCGAGCTCTTCGGGCTTGATGGCGGCGTACTGGATTTGAACTTTTTCGTTGCGGCGGCGGAATTCCTGTTCGATTTCGGCCGGGCTCACGGTGATGCCGTCGGTGACAAGCTGGCGGAACCTTTCGAGCAGCATCTGATTGCGAAGGAATTCTTCGAATTGGCTGACGCTCATTCCGCCCGTGCGCATCTGGACTTCGGCGGCGTAGCGGTCTTTCAGCCAGGTGTCACCGGAAAAGACGGTGGGGAGAATTTGCTTGATGCGATCCGTCATTTCTTCGGGGGTGACGGGAAAGCCGAGACGTTGAGCTTCGAGTTCAAGGGAGTGCTGAAAGACCATCTGATCGAGGACCTGCTTCATGTACATGCCCTTGAGCATGGGAGGGATGTTCTGGCCGCGGGTGGCTTGATTCAATTCGCGCTGGACGTCCATGGCGCTGATTTCGGTGCTGCCGACTTTGGCGACAGCGTCCGGGCCGCTGGTGGCAGCGGTGCCCATCAGGCCGGGGATGAGCGTGATGACCATGCTGAAGCAGATGATTACAAGAATCACCGTCATGGTGATCTTGATCCAACGATTGCGGTCTAAATCTCGCTGCTGAATGCTTTTCAACATATGTCTAGGCGGTCCTCTAGCGACTCCGAAACCTTACAATTATAGAGCGTCTGCGCAAATCTCTCAAGTCCAACGACGTTGGGTACTAGTTCAGTTTCATGCTGCCTCTTAGCTGCAGAGCCGCTCTGAGCCTACCCACAGTTGAGCCAGATCTCTGAGGTTGTGTTTGTATGTGCGCGTCACCAGGTATTCCTTCCCACCTCTCACACGCAGCCTGTACTTCCCCGTCGGTAAAGCCTGGATTTCCTCCACGGCCGAAATATTCACGATGACCGAGCGGTGGATGCGAATAAAACCGTAGGGTTTGAGCTTCTCCACCATGGACGAGAGGGGCTCGTGCACCAAATAGGGGTTAGGTTGGTGTTGCAGCGAAACATAATTACCTTCGGCTTGCACCGCCGAGATATCAGCTAAATCCAAGAGCAGGATGCTACCGTTGGCCTTGAACGCGATTCGTGGCGCCTGCGGTCCAATGGCCTTCTGATCCTGAATTTCGCGGGCGCTCATGATGGAACCCCTTGGGCTTTGTTTCAGCTTACTGGTTTGAGCTTCCTGGTTGCGACTTCCTGCTGCGCGTAACAAGAACGACGATGCAGTGCTTCTGAAGCAAATCGTGCTACATAACGGGAGCAGCGGATCCGTCTGACCACCTGCCCACGGGAACGATAAACACGTCGATCGGTTGAACGCCTTTGAATTGTGGAATCAGCATTACCGGTGAATTCGTGACATCGGCGCCCCAAGCCTTGCCGTCGAGCGGAGGCGCATAAAACATCAAGTGGGCGACGTTGTGATCACCTCGATCCGTGAGATAAGCGTCCTTCGACATCATGTAACTCATCGAGCCGGGTTCGAGCGGCGGCAGTTCACCTTTTTCGAATGCTGCCTTGTTGCCTTCGATGATCTCAGCCTTCGTTTTCCCTGCTAATGCCAGCTCGGTTCTCTTGTAAGTAGCCGGCAAAACGGAGCGCGCGGCCTGCGGATTGAAACAGAGCGGGCCTCGAATCTTGGGGTTCCAAAACTCCGGAGCGTCGGAAGGGGACATCCACCCGCGTTCGACAGCACACACGAAGCCGTTCTTCCCCTCGACGGCCGTTTCGTAGCCATGGCGGCTGAGGACGAGAATTTTTGCATCGGCCGATATGGCATCCGGTGCGGCGCTCCGCGCCAGGGCTATTTCGGCATTGCGGTCTGCCATGAGGTATTGATCGACTGGCGCCATGCTCGAATATGGCGTCTTGGCGTCCTGTGCCTGCCCTTGCTTAATTGCAATGAGCACGAGGATCAGAGCGAGACTTAGAGAAGCTACTTTTGCCAACGTTCTTCGGTTCATTTTTTTTTGCCTCCAGCCAGAATCGCTGCTTTGCCCCAGTCAAAATCGCCGTTTTGCCCCGTGTCAGAATTGCTGCCGCTGCCTTAGAACATGCTTCTTCAATGTCCGCGGCCGGCCTCTCCGAGATTGACGCGGCGCCCGGAGAGACTCTAGCCACGCCACGATATTTCTGATCCCGACTTCCCAAACCTTGGCGTCTTGAGCATTCTTTGCTAACGACGCGTGGCCCTCGACCATCGCGACCAGAAAACTGGCAGTCTCGTCTGGATTCAGGTCGCGGCGAACTGTTCCCCGGGACTGCCCTTTCCGCAAGAGCGTGGCAATCCCTTCCTGCCAGGCGAGAAAAATCCTCTCCAGTCGCTTGCGGAACTGCTCGTCCAGCGGAGACATCTCCTGCGCCAAATTGAGCAGCGGGCAACTTTCTCGAACGTCTGCGGGCCGAGTTGGCAACCCCCGGACAATGCCAATCAAAATGTCGATGGATTGCCCGTCGCTAAGCAGAGGCTGCAGCCACCTGTCGCGGACAAGTTTTGCGATGATCTCGTCCACGACGGCATATCCCAAAGCTTCCTTGCTCTCGAAGTGGTGATAGAGGGCGCCCTTGGTGACGTTGGTGGCGGCAAGAATTGTGTCGATGCCGGCACTCTGGAAGCCTGATCTGCGGACCTCGCGGAAAGCGGCTTGCAGCAAGCGTTCCCGTGTACGGCCCGGATCACGCAATCGTCGTTTCACGGGCGTTTCCTCACCGTCGCTTCTACCTTCGCTTCCTCTCGCGGCCACCTAACATACCGACAAGTATGTATGTTGACGATTGAAAGTCAACCGAAATGATCCGCACGACTCGCGGCTCCGCTGCTATCAAATTTTGTAACCTCAAACCATAGTGTGTGTGAAAAGTTGGAGAAACAGTCGCTCCAGGCGTTTTGGCATCGTCCCAGAATTTTGTTACTCCGCCACTCGTTTGCAAACTTTGAAGTGTTGGGCTCGTTATCTCACGTAATCGCCGTGAGCGTGGAACACCGGATGCTCCCTCAGTTCTCACTCGGCAGGAGTTCGTGAAGTTGCGAGTTCATTCTGCTCTCAATTGCACACCAACTGCCGGAGCGCCGAGTGTCACCTGACGTAACTCGCAATCATCTCGGCACGGAAACTTTACTCGGACCAAAAGGAGAAGATATGAGCGCATTAGGGCGGTTGCGGAATTTCTGTATGCCTTGGGTTGCGATCGTTGTTGTGGGTTGCTTCAGTAATGTGTTCGCTCAACAGAGCTACAAAATTACCGATTTGGGCATTAACAACAGCAAAGACAACTTCAGCATGGCCATGGGCCTAAATAGTCAGGGATGGGCGGAGAACATGGATGGAACCGTGAACCCGCCCGAGAATAATTTGTTTACGTCAGTTGCGAGGGGCCGCGCGGTGATCAGCATCTACGGAATCAATATCGACCTGGGCACGCTTGGAAAACCCGACGGCAACAGTTGGATTAACTGGGGCGGGATCAACGACCGGGGGGAAGCCGTCGGTCAGTCCGAAACAGCTGATCCAGATCCGAACGGCGAAGATATTTGCGGCTTCGGCACACACCTCACGTGCGTTCCGTTTCTTTGGCGAAACGGCCACATGAGCGCTCTTCCGACGCTCGGCGGACATAATGGGCAGGCCAGCGCCATCAATAACCGCGGAGAAGCCGTCGGATTTGCCGAAAACGGCCCCCTGGACACCACGTGCCCGGCCGGCACAACCAACAATCGGATTGCGTTGTCGGCGTTGTGGGAAAACGGTAAAGCCCAAGTCCTTCCTCTGGTGGGTAACGATGTAGACGGTTTCGCATTCGGGATTAACGATCCAGGCCAAGCCGTAGGCTACTCGGGAAACTGCATCGCAGCGACGCACGCCGTGATGTGGAAAGACAACACTGCCTTCGTGCTCCAGGATCTCGGAGGTACAGGTTCCAATTTCGGCTTCGCCATTAGCAACCGCGGACAAATCGTTGGGGAAGTCGGCAGTGCTGACGGCACGACCTTCTATGCCGCGGTTTGGCAGAAGGGCGCGGACGGCGCAGTCACAAACATCGGCGTTCTGCCGGGAGATTTTGCCGCTTTTGCCACCGGCATCAACAACCGAGGCCAAGTGGTGGGAAACAACTTTGACTCCAGTTTCAACTGGTCCCGCGGCTTCATCTGGCAGGATGGTGTGATGACCGACCTTAATACGCTAATTGCCGCGGATTCGAACCTCTACATAATCTCGGCTAGCAATGTCAATGAGCGCGGACAAATCTCGGGTATGGCGACGGTGCTAAGCGGGCCCCATGCGGGCGACATTCACGCCTATCTTTTGACCCCCACAACCGGACGCATAGGGGCCTCGATGGCGGATTTCGCACGTACACACCCGCAATCGCTTTTGCCCGCGAATGCTTGCAATCACTCTATGCAGAGATTCGGGCCCGGCCGATTCCAGCGTTAACGGGCATTTTCGGAGCTGCCGCGCCGTGTATTCCGGCTCTGTGCTGCGCCCGAGGCGCAGGGCCGGAGTTGCATGGGACATTCTGGGTCACGCGAATATCGGCGTGACCCAGAATGTTTTTTCCCTCCTCCCTCGCACGAGCGGCGCAGAATGTCCTGTGCATCCCGCAGAAGTTGTCAATACCGGTAGGGCGAAACCGCTTGTGGATTCCTCTGGCACACCCGGCCCCGTGCGCTCTTTAGCGAAAGTATTTTTGAATGGTGGAGCAAGTGTGATACAAGGCTCGTGCTCCGGCCGGATGCTGTGTTTCAGGCGGCCTAACCGACCATTTAAGTAACCATCTTTGATAAATTTGAAGGAGTCAGCGCATGAGCATCACGAACGTGCAGAAGTTGCAAGCGGCCAATATTTTGCCTACGCCCAGCAGGCTGTCGCCCTCCGATGAAGAGCTGATCAACAATTTGGATTCCTCCGAGGTGGATGCGTTGGTGGATGTGAAAGCTCAACTTGGGGACGACTTCATCCAGAGAAATACATCGTTGATCCTGTAACGCTCTGCGGGTGGAACGGATGAGCCACAGCGCGCGCCTGCGCGCGAAAATCGAGCTGGTAGCTCCCGGCATGCATCGCGCGATTGAGGCTTTCTGGGCGCACCCGCGCATGCCTGAGATTTTTCCGGAGTTCCTCTATACAACCTACTGCGTGGGGCGGACGACGGTGCCGCTGCTGGAGACGGCGCTTGCAGCGGCGAATGCGCGTCGCGATGCGGATCCCGTTGCGGCGTGTGTGGCGGATTATTGCGCGCGGCATATCCCGGAAGAGCGGCATCACGATGAGGGTGTGCTCGAGGATCTGGGCGTGCTGGGAGTGTCGCGCGAAGCGGCGATGCAGCGAATTCCCTCCCCTGCGATGGCGGCGCTTATTGGGGCGCAGTATTACTGGATTCTGAATGTGCATCCGATCGCGCTGCTGGGTTATTTGGAAGTGCTGGAAGGCGAGCCTCCGCTGGCAGAGAAGCTGGAAGAGGTGATTCAGAGGACGGGGCTTCCGCGCCGGGCGTTTCGAACTTATTTTCAGCATGCGGATGTGGATCGACGGCATCGGGATGAGTTGCGGGCCGCGATCGATCGCATGCCGTTGGGGAAGGAACATGAAAATATTCTGGCGATAAGCGCGTTTCAGACGGTGGAATTGGTGAGGCGGATTTTTGAGGGGCTTGTTGGCCCTGGCGTGAATAAGAAAATGCGATTTGAAATTTGAAAATTTTCAGATTTCAAATGAAGGCGGACCGGTGACGAAAGCGTGAGCGCGGCAAGATCGTTTGCCGGGCACGGCATGCCGTGCCCCTACTGTCGGATTGAAGTGCGTGAACTGTGCGGGGCTACTTTTTCTTTGCGGCGGCGGTGGCGGCGGCTTTGTCGGCGTACTTCTTCTGGAAGCGCTCGACGCGGCCGGCGGTGTCAATCAGCTTCTGCTTGCCGGTGAAGAATGGGTGGCATTGCGAGCAGATTTCGACGCGGATCAATTCGCCTTTGCTGGTGGAGCGGGTTTGAAACGTGCTTCCGCAGGCGCAGTGGACCGTGACCTGATGATAATCGGGGTGAATTCCTTCTTTCATTGAAAGGCTCCTATCGGCTGGCCGGTCTGCGTGACAACATCTGCGAGCAACACAGTCACGTCGCTAGGCCAGCGGAGAAACCCCAATTATACGGCATAAGGCGCGATTTGCAAAATCAGCGGAATGCGGAGCCGACGATATTCTGTGCGACGCTTTCTGACGATAGCGTATTGCCCTCCGCATTCTTCCAGGTGACTGCGTTCCCCTCGGCGATAACCAGCGTGTAGGTGACGGCCTGCGCGGAGAGCAGCCACGTCTGCGGGTTGAAGGTGACGGTGTAAGTGGTTTCCGGGGTTATCAAGGTGAAGCTGTTGTGGTAGGAGGCGCCTTCGAACTTGATGTAGTCGCTTCCCATCGAGGAGTTGAGTTCTTTGCAGCAGGCTGCGGCGGCGCGACGAACTTCCACCCACATTTTGTCGGCATTCGTGTCGAGCAACTTGCGGTCGTTGAGATCCTTTTCCTGCTGAAGCCGTTTGGCTTCAAGTTCGCTTTTCTTGCGTGCGGCTAGATTTTTTGCCCAGTCGGAATTCATCGGCCACGCTCCACTTGGCGTAAAGCTGCAACCACTGTAGCCACGGAAGCGTCAAATATATAGCAGGCAAAAGGAGAAGAAGAGAAGGAATTGCCTGGAGGAAGGGGCTCTTATGGATGGGTTTGTGGAAATTCATAATGTAAGTGGTTTTAATACTGCAGTGGTGCTATCCGATGAAAAGTCAGACGGCCATGCGCATCATCACCCGCCCACTTTGGAAGACATTCAGCACCGCGCTTGCGAGATTCACCACGAACATGGCGCGGTGACGGGCGGATATACCTTGGATGAATGGCTTGAGGCTGAGCACGAGTTGGAAGATACGGACGGTCCGGACGGCGGAAACGATCGCGTGCATTAATTTTGATGGAGGCAGTTTACTCATTCCCGCCGGTCTGAAGTCAAAAGAGCCGGCGGGACGCCGGCGGTACGGAATGACAGTGTCGCGATAGTTTGCCGATCCGTCTGCGTCGGTTTTTGCGTTTTTTTGCGGGACGGAAACAACACGGCTGGACCTGCGGAAAAAACACTACGAGACGAAGGAGCAGCCTACGCGGGAGCGGCCGCCTTCTGCGCGTTGGGTGTAAGCCTTGTGCAGGACGACGCGCACCGGCGGCAGGATTGGAACGTGCAGGATGGCGTTGAATTGTGCGGGAAGGTCTTCAGGTTTTTCGACTAGCAGCGCAACTCCACCATAGCTGAGGTCTACGACGGCCGCGTGACGCTGAGCCGTTTCCGCTAGAACGGCATAGGCTTTTGTGCCCGCCAGAGAGACGCGTTCAAACTTGCGATGTTCTACAGGCGGTGCGGGACGCGGCGGTTGTTGCGCCGGGGGGAATCCCGCTGGAGGCGAGGAACGCGCGAAGGGCTTACGCTCGGCGGGAGGAATTTCGCGCGGCGGTGTCTCTCGGGCAGGAGGCTCTTCGCGCGCTGCATCTTTCGGGGGAATCTCGCGAGGAGCTGACTCGCGGCTCGTTTCCTTCGGTTCTTTCGTTTCCTTCGTCTCCTTCGTTTCCTCGCGATCGCGAGGCGGAAATGTTTCGAGCGGGCGTCCGCGCCGTGAGAACGGGGTTGGTCCCGAATCTGGGGCAGCATTTTTTAATTCATACAGCCGCTTATCCGCCAGACCGAGAAGGGTGCGCTTAGAGTCCCCGTCGTGGGGATGAACCGCAATTCCAAAATCCAGCGTTACGCCGACATCGAGCTTCATTTCGCGAATCTCGTTTTCGTATTGTGCGCGGATACGGCGGCAGAGCGTATTGGCCTGCTCCGGATCGGTTTCCGGGAGGAGCAGGGCGAATTCATCGCCGCCGATACGAAAGGCGAAATCGGAGGCGCGCATTGTTTTTCTGAGCGTGGTGGCGGCGAGCTGCAGAATCTGGTCGCCCTGCAGATGCCCGCGACGATCGTTCACTTCCTTTAATTTGTGCACATCAAGAATCACAAAAGCGAGCTGCTGGTTATAGCGTTTGGCGCGATTGAGTTCTTTTTCGCTGTACTCATCGAAGAGGCGTCGGTTGTAGAGGCCGGTGAGAGCGTCGGTGGCGGCGTTGACCTGAAGTTTCTTGAATTCCTCATACTCCATCAAAATCGGGACGCGAAAAAAATTCGTAGTGGCGAGCACGTCCACCATGGCGGTCTTCAGAGAAACGGGGCGCCCGAGGCTTTCGGTTAGTTCGCGGCGGCGCGTGAGAATCCGCTGCCAGTACTCGTTGCTCTGGGATTCTGTGAGATCAATTTGCGCGATCGTGCGGAAGTACTGGCGCAGGAATTGGCCGCGCACCGAGACATCAAGACCCTCGAGGGTCTCAATCAAGAGATCCAGGAAAGAGTCTTCGGGCGACGGCTGCGGCTGGGAAGCTTCGCCGGGCAAAGGCATCAATAGGTTCCGAATAGAGTTCTATTTTTCCCTGAAGTTATCAGGGAACCCTGCGGGGCACGGATACTATAGCAAGGAACAGCCCAATTCAAAGCCGGAAATGGTTGGGGCAAAAACCTGTAAGCCACTCTTACAACGATAGTTGTGACTTTATGGTGGTGAGTTGGGGGTGTTTCAAAGCGGGCAGAGGATTTGAGTGAGAAAATGATTCGCCTTTTCGACGATTCCGCTACATCTTTTTTCAATTTCGGAGGGAGGATGAGGGAAGGACTTCAACCAATCGGTTTGAGGAACTCGACACCGATCAGCTGGACGTCACCGGCTTCCTGGCAACGCTTAACCTTGGCCTGAATGGGGGGCATGCCCGCTGGAACCAGTCCGGATGAGGTTATGGAAGGCGCCGGGATGGTAAGAGTAATCGTTTCGTTGATGGCAAGAGGGCGAGGGCTTGTAATGAACGCACCTATTGCACTGATATCAAGAGTTTTAGCGAGCTCGAGGAACTGCTCCCCGTAGGTGTCTTTCCCGCGAATGAACATCGGGATCTGAAGGCGGAGTCTTTGGAAGCGCCTACGCTCTTCGTAAGATTGCACAATACCAATATGGTGGTGGGTCGCGGTCTCTTTAACAGACATTCACTCGGTACCCCGGTTTTAGTACTGCACTAGCTCGCAATTTGAATGCAACACTCTGGAACAGAGAGCTAAATCCTGTTAGCCTTTAGTTTCAATAAGATGCAGTGAGTCAATAAACCGACAGTCACATGACTGGCGGTCATAATTGTTATTTTTCGCCCGCTGGCTTCCTCATTTGTGCAAAGTAGAACGCATTTACCATTGACTCTTTTTTTCCCCTTTGCGAGCATCATTCCCTCGAGCGTTGAAGCCCCCTCTCATCGCAGCTCAAGCGAAAGAGTGGTGTCTTCGAGCCTGATTTGGGCCTGATTTGGGAATGACCTGGGAGATCTCCTTCTGTCCAATGTGTCCAATAACGTGGCGATGGAGCAGCCTGCGGATGGGCCTGCGGTTCTAAGCCTGGTTTCGAGCCTGCTGGACGCGTTTGACCGGCCGCTGCTGGTAACGAATCGCGGGGGCCGGATTTTGTTCACGAATCTGCACGCGCAGGACATGTTGAACACGCGTGGCCTGGACACGAACTCGGACCTGAATATCTTCACGGAGTTTCTAAACACGGACGGCAAGAGTGTCCTTATCCAACTGCAAGCCGGCGAGCAGGAGGTGAGCCTGCCGTTTGCACAGGCGCAGGGCAAGGGACGCGCGCGCGTTCGCTGGCTGCCGGAGCCCGATTGGCTCGTTATCTACATCGAGCCGGCATCGGCCGATGCGCCCGCAGATGAAGCGGCGATGCGGCAGACGGTGCAGGAACTGATGCAGGAGCGCGAGATCACGTATCGAAATCTTCTCGCGGCATATCTGCGGCTACAGGAAGCCAATCGGCAGAAGACAGTGTTTCTGGCATCGGCTGCTCACGAGCTCAAAACTCCTTTAGCTGTGATGAAGGGTTATTACGATTTGCTGCTTTCGGGATCGCTGGGAAAATTGAGCGACCGCCAGCGAGAGATCGTGCAGGATTCGAAGGAGAGTTGCGACCGGCTGGTGCGGCTGGTTTCGATGTTCTTGAATTACTCGGCGCTCGAGAGCGGCAAGCTGGTATTGCAGCTGCGCGAGAACGACATGCGGGATTGCGTGACGGACCTGACCTGCCGCTGGCAGGACGCGTTCAAGCGGGCCGATGTTCATCTGGAAATCAAAATGTCTCCTGAGATGCCGCACTTCAAATTCGATTACCAGAAGGTGCAGCAGTGCATGGCCAACCTGCTCGATAACGCGCTCAAACATACGCAAGCGGGCGGGCTGGTGACGTTGCGAGCGGAACAGCATTTCTGGGAGCGGCGGATTTCTGATGCGCCTCCTTCGACGGAGCGGCGGCGCGGAGCGGGCGCGCGTTCGAACAGCATGTTGATTTCAGTGAGCGACAGCGGAGCGGGAATTGCACCGGAATATCATCAGGAAATTTTCGAGGAATTCGTGCGCGTCGATCCGTCTTCGTCGGGAATGGGACTCGGATTGGCGATTACGAAGAGATTGATCCAGGCCCATCGCGGCAAAGTGTGGGTGGATAGCGAAGTGGGACGCGGAAGCACATTTTCATTTTTGCTGCCGATGAATACGGAGTAGACGAAAGCAATTGTTGGAGCGACAATGCTCCCCCAGGGAAAATCAGGATAAATAATGGCCGACAAAGAAAAAATTCTGGTTGTAGACGACGAACCGAGCATACGGAAGTATCTGCAAACACTTCTCGAGGTGGACGGTTTCGCGGTAGAGGCAGTGCCGAGCGGCAAAGAGGCGTTGCAGAAAATCGGGGCGGGCGAACGTCCTGATTTCGTGATTCTCGATGTGCTGATGCCGGAAATCGACGGGCTCGAGACATTGCGGCAGCTGATGCAGCTCGACCGCTCGCTGAACGTCATCATGCTTTCGTGCTCGAACGAAGTGACGACGGTGGTGGAAGCGATCCGGCTGGGCGCCCTCGACTACCTGACCAAACCTTTCGAGAAGCCGGAGCTGGATGCAGCGTTTTTAAAGGTGCGGCAGAAGCAGCAGCTGCGTTCGGAGAACCAGGCGCTCCGGGAATATTGCGAACAGCTTACCGAGGACCTTTCGTTCCTCGCATCCAGCCCGCAGATGCTGAAAATCCGCCAGCAGATTTTGCAGATTGCGCCGGTGGACGTGCCGGTATTCATCAGCGGCGAAAGCGGCGTGGGAAAAGAGGTGGTGGCGCGGATGATTCATCTGCGTTCGATGCGGCGGCAATTGCCGTTTATCAAGGTGAACTGCGCGGCGCTGCCGGGCGAACTGCTCGAGTCGGAGTTGTTCGGATATGACCAGGGAGCGTTCACCGGCGCGGTGCGGTCGAAGCCGGGAAAATTCGAGCTGGCAAACAAGGGCACGATTTTTCTTGATGAGATTGCGGAGATGAGCCCGCATCTGCAGGCGAAACTTCTGCACGTGCTGCAAGATGGGCAGTATTCGCGGCTTGGCGCGCGTTCGGTGGTGAACGTGGATGTGCGCGTGCTGGCCGCAACGAATATGGACGTGAAGGAAGCCATGCGGACCGGGCGATTCCGCGAGGATTTGTACTACCGGTTGAACGTGCTTTCGATTCACATTCCGCCGCTTCGCGAGCGGACGTCGGAAATTCCGCTGCTGTTCCGGCATTTCCTTGTGAAATATGCGGAGAAATATCAGAAGCCGGCAATGGAGCCATCGAAACATTTGCTGGAAGCGGCGCTGCGCTATTCCTGGCCCGGAAATTTGCGTGAGCTGGAGAATTTCGTGAAGCGCTATGTGATTCTCGAGGACGATGAAGGCAGCTTCCGCGAGCTCGTGGAGATGACGGGGCAACAACATCGGACCGCGCCGCGTGAAGAACCGGTTGCGCCAAAAGAACAGGGCCTAAAGGCGCTGGTGCGGGGTTTGAAAGACGAAGCCGAAATGGAAGCGATTGCCGACGCGCTGGATAAAACGAATTGGTGCCGCAAGGATGCGGCGAAAATGCTGGGCATCAGTTACAAAGCGTTGCTGTACAAAATGCGGCAGTTCAATCTGGATTCGGGCCGCGGTTCGCGCAATGCAGCTGCGAGAGCCGCGAAGGAAGCGGCGTTGAAAGAAGCAGCCGCTGCCGAAACTGCAGCAAAAGAACCATCGCCGGTGCGTGGTTCGTAATCCAGCAGATCAACCGAAGAGAATTCTTGCGAGGGCTCCACGGAAATAAAGTGCGTTACTTTCCGCCCGCGTTAATGCCCAAAACTATGGGTAGTACTACCGAGATATAGGCCGTTCCCTGCGTCCTGGGCCCTGAAAAAAGTTGCATACGAAGAGCATCTCTCGAGAAATATCACTACACAACGTCTCCCGCTTGGTCTAGTATTGCCCACCGAAATGGGTCATGTTCCCTACGCGCTTAAACGGCCCGTGCTTACCCGTGGTTTCGAGGAATCCTTAATCGCTGTTTCCAAAGAGCTTGATAGGCAGGCAAAATTTGGCTGCGTTGTGCGTGCCAGCTAGAAATTCGATAGCCACGTTGCGAGCGCATCCCAATCCGGTGCAGTTTTTTGGAAGGGCGATTGCTACGGTTTGTGATGGGGTGGTGTACTACTTCTAATCCAGTCCTGGAGGAGCAGCGGGAATGACGGAGCGTCGCTTGGCCCGCCGGTACGATTTGTCTCTGCCGGTAAATGTTCGCCTGCCGATCACGCGGGAGCCTGGAACTCACGACGGCCAGACTCGAGATATTTCCACGCGCGGCGTCTACTTCATCATGCAAAAAGAACTCTCTCCCGGAACTGAGGTCGATTTCACGCTCACGTTACCGGCCGAAATCACCCGAGGATCGGAAGTATTCGTCCGCGCCCATGGGCGCGTGGTCCGCGTGGATAAACAGACCGACGACGACCACGAATCGATTGGAGTAGCAGCAGTGATAGAACGCTACGACATTATTCGAGGCGATGGCGCCCGCGCATAGCGCTCGGTAGCCTTTTCGTTCGCCGTCATTCACTCGGTCATTCACTCGCGAACAGGAGCTGTGGCGCTCGTCGCCTGACTCTTAGTCACGGCACTTCCCATTTCTCGCCCACAGGCCCTCCTGCCACAGACCGCCCGAAATTCCATTGCCTTCTCGCCGAACTGGGCCTAGCATGAATGTAAATTTAGCCTAGGAGGGTCCGATGAGAATCGCGGACCTGATTTCATCCCGCCGGGAAATCTACTCGATACCAGAAGACATGACTGTTCATGACGCAGCTCGCTACCTGCGCCAGCGCGAAGTGCGCGCCGTCGGCGTCTGCGACAAACACGGAGTGCTGCAAGGTGTTGTCTCGCAGAGCGACGTTTCCGACAAAGTCGCCGCCGAAAATAAATGCCCAGCGTGGATGCGAGTCACCGAGATCATGACGCGCGAACTGGTAACCGCAACTCCAGACACATCGCTCGAGGATTGCCTCCGCCTGATGGAACAGAACGGTATCTATCATCTGGTGGTTCTGGACCACGAGAAGGGTTATCAGGGCATGATTTCTGTGACGGACCTCCTGAAGCTGTTCGCCTCCGACCAAAAAGCGCGCGCGGACATGCTCGAGGCCCTGATTTTTCCACAGAGATAGCGCGAACTCGGCCGTAATGGGACGCCTAAACCCTTGTTGCTGAGGTATCTACGCACGCCCTGAGGAAAGCGACTTCCCGAAAGAGATAACTACTTTCTTTTCTCGCCGACGTTTCGCCTGGAATTCGCGCCAAGATGGGATTCGATGTTCGTCTTGTTTCGAAATGGGGTCGTCGATCAGCACCGTAAGCAACTGAAACAAAACCTACCTGCCAGCCGGCTTCGAGCCCTCGCGACGTTTGGCGTCTTATTTGCATTCCGTGTGGCAGCGCCAATTCTGGCGCGGGGGGGGCTTTCAACTCGATGGCGTCTGCGGCGGAAGCAAGACTGAACTCAGTTGCTCATCCTCTAGAACTACCTCCTGAACACGTTTATTTTGGGCCTTCGGCGACCATGCAGGCTGTGCGACAGAAGGTGTCGCGAGCGGCGGCCTTGAACGTCCCGGTTCTGGTACTGGGTGAGAGCGGCACTGGCAAGGAAGTGCTGGCGCGTTTCATTCACGAACGATCTCCCTGGCGGGATGGCCCGTTCGTGAAGGTGAACTGCCCGGCAATCCCTGGCACGCTCCTCGAAAGCGAACTGTTCGGATTCCAAAAAGGCGCCTTCACGGGCGCGCACGCCTCAAAACCCGGCCGTGTGGAACTCGCGCAAGGCGGAACGCTTTTCCTCGACGAAATCGCCGAGCTGGACGGGAGCCTGCAGGCAAAGCTGCTGCACGTCCTGCAAGACGGCCACTTCACGAGCATCGGCGACCACGAAGAAAAGCGCGTGGACGCGCGCGTGATCTGCGCGACCAATCGAAAACTGCAGCAGGAAATCGAGTCCGGCGGATTCCGCGCCGACCTTTTTTATCGCATCAACGTGATCAGCATCACTCTTCCACCACTGCGGGACCGGCGCGATGATATTCCCTACCTCGCCGAATATTTGCGCCAACAATTCAATCGCCGCTACGAACGTGACGCCCACCCGGTGTCTCGCGAAGTGTTGCAGCTCCTCCAACAGCGCACCTGGCCCGGCAACGTTCGCGAACTCGAAAACTGCATGCAGCGTTACGTGATTCTCGGCTCGGAAGAAGCGTTTCATCTCGAGCGTCCGGAAGAAGAGAAAAAGCCGTTCAGCTTCTCCTACGAACTCTCTGAGGACGGCAAGGTTCCGCTCAAGCGTCTCGCACAACAAGTGACGCGCCGGATGGAGCGCGATCTGATCTTGAAAGTCCTGCAGGAGAATCACTGGAACCGTAGAAAATCCGCCGAAGTGCTCAAAATCAGCTATCGCGCCCTTTTGTATAAAGTTCGTCAAGCGGGTCTTCCAGCGAAGCGTCTGCAGCGAAAAATTGACGAAGAATCTGGACCGCTCAACGCGGAAGATCGTTCCCCAGTACGAGCCGACTAACTCCTTTACTTCCCTCAGTTCCACCGCACCAGCAGTAATTTCGCCGATCCGCATCCTTCTCCTTCGATTCGCCCTATTGTGCACCCCCGTACCTGATGGGAAACGTCCGCCTCGACTTCCTTGCCCCGCTGGAACAATTTCGTTAGCCTTAAATCTCCAAACTACGATGGCCAAAAACTCCTCCAAACCGCATTTGAGAGTCTGTTTGCTCTCTCCGCATCCGATGGTGCTCGACGAGTTCAACCGCCTGCTTTCGGAGTCGGGCTTCCAGATGGTGTCGCGGCAACTGGACTCGATGCTGGCTCCCGATCTGCGGAATCTCGAAGTTCCCAAGGCGAGCATCTACGTGATTGATGCGCATGCAGCTCGCCAGGCCACCGGAGCATTACTCGGAAATATTCTCGACAAGCATGCGGGCGCGCGGCTGCTGGTCGTTGGCGATAAATTGAAGGAAGCCGACGCCTACAGCCTGCTGCGGCAGGGTGTGAAAGGAATCCTGAATTATGCGGAAGCTCGCGAGCAGCTTCCCCGCGCCCTGCCCCTCGTCGCTGCGGGAGGCTTTTGGGTGCCGCGCACGGTGCTTTCGCGATTCGTCGACTCGATTCTGAGCACTACGCAGGGCCGCCGGTTGCGCAGCGATTCACCCGCCGAGCTGAGCCGTCGCGAACAAGAAGTGCTCAATGGCTTGCTCGAAAATCTGGCGAACAAAGAAGTAGCGGATCGCCTGCACATTTCCGAGCGCACCGTAAAATTCCACGTTTCGAATCTGCTCGCAAAATTCGGCGTTCGCCGCCGTGCCGATTTGATTCTTCTGTGCTACCAGCGCCGCGCCCCCAACTGAAACGCCTGTATTCCCCAGACACAAATCTGCCACGCGATTCGTAATTTGAGGAGCCTTTCCACGCGCTTCCTGGGGGAACGCCTGCGAATGGGCCACAGCTAAGTTAAGTCGCCGTGGCCCATCCACATTCGCAAAACAAAAACTAAAGCGGAGCCGCGATCCAGCTACTGCGCGAACACGAACACCGGATTCGACGCGATCCCGTTCGCCACTACCTCGAGCTTGCAGATGCAGGGCTCCTGGCTGGCGGAAACGTCGAAGTGAGTGGATACGATTTGAGACGACGCGACGGCCATGCTGCTGTGGTCGTGCGTCCGGGTATATTGCACGTGCCCGTTGATCAGATTGGTGAGACGCACGAGAGGGTAATTGGTCGCGGCCTGGATGTCATCTCCGTAAGCCGCTCCTTGCGAAACCCCATTGAACCGGACGCCAAAGGCCTGATACGACTGGCCGCGCTTCAGGAAAATTGGAGTGAAGAGCAGAACTGGCTCCGCGTTTTCCGGATGTCCCGGTGTGGGTGTGAAGATTTCTATATCGTTCGAGAAGTCCGTGAACAAGATCTGGCCGGTAGGAAGCACGAGCATATTGCCGACGAACGATCCATCTCCGGGAGCGTTGGGAGTGCCCGGAATTGCATTCAGGCTACGCCCATCCCATTCAAAGAAGCTACCTGGAGGATCTCCGAAACCAGGACTCGCAAACATGAGCACCTTGCCGTTCGGTTCGAGGGCCGCAGGACCATCGGCAATATTGTTTGGAGCCGGGAACTGAGGACCCGCCGTCCATTTCCCAGTGAATGAGTTGTAGATGGCCGTGTTGCCAGCGGCGCCCGGGCAAGTGTTGGCCCCGGTGTAGAAGACAGTGCCGTCGGGCCGCAAGACCCCTGGACCGACCTCGAACGTGGTGTTGTTGGTGAATCCGCCGCACGCGGCGGTGGAGTCCCAAAGCTGCACAATCGTGCTACCGGCGCTCGACCATGAGCCGGTCTTCGGGTTGTAGATCTCTGAATTGGTGCCATCGGGAATGTAGGGAATCCCTACCGGAACGTACGCATCGACCGTTAATACTTTCCCGTTGGGAAGCAGAGTCCAGCCCTCTTCGTCATTGATGTCGAATTTATTCGAACCAGTTTGCGTCCATGTAAGAGTCTTCGCGTTGAGTAGAGCTTCTTCCACCGTGCAGCAGTTCGCCTGCATGTAGGTTCCGTTGGGCAGAACCACGCTTTGAGCATCGCCGATGGTCTGCGGAAACGGGCCGAAGCCTGTGAAGAAGGGCGGTGGCGCCACGGGTGTCCAGGTATTCGCGACAGGATCATAGATCGAGCCCTGTGCGGTCCACGTCGACACTAACGCCGTCTGATCGGCATTCAGAAGATACTCGCCACCCTCGATGATCAAGCGGCCATCCGGCAGCACCGCAGATGAGTGGTAGAGCGGGCTATAGGTAGCGGGCAAAGAAGCCACCTGGGTCCAGGTGCCATTCACGTAGCTGCCGAACTTGTCCGGCGTCAGCTTCCACCAATCGGGGAAAGCAGCGTCCTGGATGAGGACGGAGCCGTCAGTGAGAAGAATTGGAACCGACGCGCCATCGAGCAAAAAATTCGGCTGGTTGGTAAGCGGAGTCCATGGCGAGGGAGGCGTCTTTGAAGAACTGGCGCTCTTTGCCTGGGCGTGTACCTCGGGGCCAGCCTGAGCTTGGGCTTGAGCCTCCGCGGTGGGGTGAGTCATGACGCCGATCGGATGCGGGATAGGTTTGAGGCGCTGCGCAAAGGCGAATTGCGGCAACGCCAACGCGAACACAAATACAACCACCAACAGCGGCGCTAATCTGGCAATTCTTTGCATGTAGTCTCCTTGAGAACCTTTAAGTCTCGAATTTGGCCCGCGATAGCCTGCAGCAAACACAGAAGAGAAACTTCTACTCATTCGCTATGGCTAAGGACCAAAGGAGAAGTCGTTGCTGGTGCTGTCGACTCTTCGAAGGATTGCCAATTAAGAAACGCAGGAACTAATCGCTGTCTTCAGGCTGCGGAGACGTTTCAAGACGCTCTGAAGGTCAAACGGTTTAGTCTTCCTGCGGAATGCCTCCGTTCGCCCCATTATCGAGTTTTGTGTCCAGCTGTAACCCACCCCTGTGGTGCTGCGGGGTATATCACGCAGCGTCGCCGCGAATCAATAAGTAAGTATCTGTAGAGGCCGGCACCGGAGGGTTGCGGCGATTTGAATCGACGCGCTCCTTCACTGCTATAATTCCTCGGCTGTCTCTCGCGGATTGTTTCACTTGATCCCATGACCACATTTTCGATTGAAAATTTTGGCTGTCGTGCTACGGACGCGGATGCTGCCGCTTTGCGCCGCGATTTCCTCGCAAGCGGCCTTGCGCTTGTTGACGAACATGCGCGCGCCGATGTCGTAGTGCTGAATACTTGCACGGTGACGGTGGCGGCAGATGCGCAGGCGCGGGAAGCGGTGCGCAAGATTCGTCGCGCGAATCCTGGAGCGCGGGTCGTCGTCACGGGTTGCTATGCTCAGCGCGCACCGGAGGAAATCGCCCAGCTCGAAGGGGTTGATTTCGTTGTGGGCAATTCGCATCAGACGCAAATCGCGCGCCTGGTCTGCGCTTCGCTCGATTCCCAGGCGGCGTCGAGTTCGGGAGTTCGGCCACCGAGCCCCTCGGAGGGTTTCTTCCCTCTCGCGGGAATCGACCGCGAGCCAATGTCGCTCGCGCGCGGCCCCGCCAAGATTCTTACCGGCGACATTTTCGAGCAGACCGCAGTACAGATCGCGCCGGCCGAATTCGCAGAGCGCGGGCGCACGCGGCCGATTCTAAAAATTCAGGACGGCTGCAACAATCGCTGCTCCTATTGCGTGATTCCCTTCGTGCGCGGAAAGAGCCGGAGCCTGCCTCCGGACGCGGTCATCGCCGCAGTCCGAAACCTTGTCGACGCGGGCGCAAAGGAAGTCGTGCTCAGCGGAATCAATCTCGGCAGCTACGGCCGCGATCTCGCACCGCGCGCTGAACTCATCGACACGGTGCGCCGGATTCTGGACGAAACAACTCTGGAGCAGCTGCGATTCAGCTCCATCGAGCCGCAGGACGTCACCGAGGAGTTCGTCGAATTTGTCGCGTCGTCGGAACGCGTTGCGCCGCATTTTCACGTTCCGCTGCAGTCCGGCTCCGACCGGATTCTGCGTGCGATGCATCGCTGGTACCGCTCCGAACATTATGCGGAGCGGATTCACAGAATTCGCCGATATACTCCCGGCGCCGCGATTGGCGCCGACGTGATCGTTGGCTTCCCCGGCGAAACCGAAGCGGAGTTTCAGACTACAGCCGATTTCATTGAGCGGTTGCCGCTTACTTACCTCCACGTTTTCTCGTTTTCAGTGCGCCCGGGCACCGCCGCGGCGGCGCTTCCCGAGCGGCAACATGTCGCGCCCGGAGTTATCCGCGACCGCGCCCGGTCCCTGCGCGCGCTGGGCGAGAAGAAAACAGCTGCTTTTCGCGCTTCACAGTCTGGCCGCACCCTGCGCGCGCTCACGCTGGCGCGCACTGGTGGAGACTGGACCGAAGCCCTGACCGGAAATTATCTCAAGGTGAGAGTCGCAGGCCTGCGTCCGTCCAACGAATGGTGCGACGCACGCCTCTAGTCTGGCGGAAACGCCGTGTCCAATTTTGGGACAGGTGGTGAGAAGCGGAGTGGCTGTTGAAAAAGTCCCTTTTTCTCAAAATACGCAAAAATTGAGGGGTTTAAAATGTCTAGGCGACTAGAAAAAATCGTTTGTGGAGCTTCCTGACGCGTTTTAATTTTTGCGGATTTTTCGGAAGCGAGTTTTTCAACAGCCACCGGATTTCTCGACATCTATCCGGGCCAGCCTGTCCCGGCCCACCTGCAAAGCCGGCACGACTAATCAGGAGTTGACCAGTGATGCTGTTATATTCTTGCCCTTAGCCTTCTGCGTATGGCAGGTGGTGCCAGCGTATGACAGGAAATCAGCTACGAGCTCGGAGAGTGGTAAGTCCATACCAGGCTGTGCCAGTGTGTGCAGGTGGCAGAAACGGTGACAGTTTTTTAGGCCGATTTCTTTCTCGAAAATGATTCGGGCTTGGATTTGGCTTGGCGCATCGCCTCAATGAGCTTCGCGTTACGTTCCTCGGAAGGCAGACCGGCGAGCGCTTCTTTGTCTTTATCGCAAAGCCCGAGCCGCTGGATGATTACTTCGTCATGGGGCAGGTGCACGTCGTAAACATGCTCTGTTCGTTCGCCGCAAATCACACAGTTCATTTCCATTCCGTCCACGCGGTTCATTTCCATTGTGTTCTCCTTTGAGAGAGTTAATGACTCTAGGATTGACTCCATCCCACACAACTAGGGAAATCCCTAGGAGCCTCCGATGGGCAAGCGCAGATTATCCGCAAAGCTATGATTAACGCGGTAATCGCAAACTAGGGTATTTCCAGATAGATGTTGCGAACAGGGGTTTTTCAACATCTATCCCAACCGTGATAGCCTCCGGGTGTTACAAGTCACCGTGGAGACTCTTTACAAATTCTGGCGCTCAGTGCTTGATCAAGTTCCACCTTTGCTGCCATTAACGGCTCGTAAATCGGTCCTCTTGGGCGCAAATGTCTGACTGGCTCCAAATCTCGCCTCATAGCTAACTGCTAAGATCCATTCGTTTTGTTGAGGTCGTCGTTCTTGTAGTATTTCGTACCCTGCAGGGTCAACTGCAGGGCTAGACCGTTTTTGGTGATTTGGTAGACCCATACTCCTGGGGCAACTTCCATAGCTCCCGAATACGCCCCGCCTTTTTTGCCAGCCTTGGCGGCAGCGTCCGCTTGCCCTGAGCCTGACCATCCAGAATCCAGAAATTGTGCCAGTGCCTTCTTGGTTCCGAAGACAAACACCACGTCATAGTCTTTCACTCCCATGCCCAGGCCACCTCCGACCGAAACCATCTTCATGAAGGTTTCCTGTTTGGTCTTGTTGTTGACGGCCAGTCCTGATCCTCGTGCCGTGCTCAATAGCAATAAGTTCACTCCCATGTTGTCGAAAACGGCATATCCCGCCGCGTTCTTGATTGCTGCTTCAGAATGAGGTTCCGTCTTGTACAAATCCTTCAAAACTTCAGCAGCCATTTTGCGGGTTTTCTCTCGTTTTTCCTGGTCATCATCCGCGCGAACACATGTGCTTGCGGACAGGAAAGCCAACACCAGCATCGATGCGACCATGTATCTCATAGAATGCTCCTCCGAGTAGCGAAGTACGTTGCTACACCTTCCTTACACTGGGAAATCCCTGGTGTGAGACCCGCAGCGGTCATTGGCCTAAAGGACGTTAACTCACGATTGACTGGGTACCCTACGAATACGACCTTGCGGGTGCACCGGATTTGCGACAAGTCCACGTCAAGTTTACTTGCTTGCATCCACCATCGGAATGTGTGCAGCCAATTGCACGTTGATCAGCAAATTCAGGTGGCGGTCGATCTGATACCACCTTGCAGTCTTCTTGGGCGAGATTACCTTTTCGAAGATCGGCACATATTTCGTTAGCAGAGCCGAAAACTGTTGGTCGATGGCCGCCGAGCGGTTCATGAAATCATTCGCCTGGGCATCGGTCATGGTGTCATAGCTCTGCACATATTCCTTGATCAGCGCCACGCGGGCATCGCCGATCTTCCAGACTTCGTCTGCGTATTGGTCATAGATAGGCCAGAACTGCGTTGCTTCCGTGTCGGTCAGCGGCAGGTTGGCAGCGACGAGCTGTTTCCTTTCCGAGCGGACGTCTTCCCGAAACAGCTTGATTTCTCTGTCGATGGCAGTGTTCGGGCCGGCGTTGGCGTCCTGCGCAAACAGCGGCGCGCTGGACAGCAGCAACGCGCCCACCACAGCAAGAGCGGCTACTGCGCTTTTCTTTTGCATTGCTCTCTCCTTGGAACTGATTACCGCACGTACCCGAGCCGGCGATGCATAGCCCTGTGGAGAACATCGTCATGGCCAGCGACCGAGGTGCTGAGATTAATTAGTCCACTCAGGACACGACCGCCTTGCTGACGACTCCGCTAAACCGGCAGGTTCGCTTATAGGTTGACTCCAGGTCGCGGGCAACTAGGGAAAACCCTAGTGTATTGGCGACGTTCCAGCTGGGCTTAGTCTGATAAACGCTTGCCGACCATCAACTTTCAGATAACTATTGGTAACAGGATTATCACCAGCTTTCTCAGTCTGAGATAGATAGTGCGAAGCGGATTTCTCGACATCTATCTGTGAGCAACTCTTATTTCAATCCTGTCGAAGTCGCCCCGAGGATTGCACTGGTGGGTCGGTCCAGTTACCCAGCGACTGGTTGCCGTGTAGACACTGGACGATCATGATCGGGGCTCGGAAGTTCTCAATGCCTTCATTCTTTTCCACAACAGCCCTGCTATGAAAATGCCCTCGATGAGTGCGAACGGGATCAGCAGAAGCTTGGGGATTCCACCTCGCCGGGGTGGCAAAGCTCCGAGCACCGCGAGCAGCAGGATCATATGGCCAGCGAATATAAGAGCCAGACTACTCCAAAACGATGCCCGTCTCCATGCTGGCCGTAAAGCAGTGACGACTGATGCAAACAAAACGACCGTATAGACGACGCCGTCCTCCCACACTTGCTTTAACCCGATCACTTCAGAGGCCGCAACCGCACAAGCTGCCAGCCCTAGAACGATGCCCCAATCCAAAATCACGAATTTCTTTTGCCCGATCATACGGAGGCTACCGACTCATACACTCCTTCTAAGCTGCCGTTCATAGCGCAACTTCCGGAATTTATCACTAGCTATCTTGTTTTGAGAAAGGTGGTGGTAAGCGGATTTCGCAACATCTATCCGTGCATTTGCTTGAGTCGCGGACAGTCGCTTTCTGGGCTAAGACCTTCTTAGGATTATTCGAATGACTATCATTGCCAGCCCGAGTGCCATTGTTATTTTGAAGAAGGCTAGTGCTAGCGATTGAGCCGACAAGAGGTTGTCGTTGTATGCAGGTTGGCCCTTGTTCTGCCGAAGGAGAATCCTGATTCTAGATGCTTTCGCGAGCAAGTTCCATGGTGGCTGTTGAAAAACTCGCCCACTGGTGGAGTTTTGAGGTGAGGTAGTTGTTTCTGCGGGGGTATCGCGCTTTCTTTTTTCTATCTCAGATCGGAACCGTGGCTGATTCTAGAGATCTGGATCTAAGGAAGCGAGCCAGTCGTTTCAGGTTCTGCGCTGTAGCCGCGAGAAAGAATTGTTCGCGAACATGCTTCATTCTGCGCAAGCGCACCCTGCGCAGTCCGATCTGGTTCTTCAACTCCGCAAAGAGTGCTTCTACTTTCCGGCGTTGGCGTTGCGCGGCCGCGAAAGCCGGAACGGTCGTCCGCTCTCGTGCCCGTTGTCGCGCCGGTTCGTGGACATGGATCGTGATCTGCCGATAGTGGCCTCTGGTGCATTGCGCTTTTTGCGGGCAGTCGCGACAGCGCTTCCGCGTAGCCACATACACATGCGTTCGATTTATGGCATTGATGCCAACGTAGGTGAGCCGCTTTCCTTCAGGACATTGATAGCTGTTCGTCTCGGCAACGTAGGTGAACTTCTCGATCCCGTACAAGTTGGTTTTGGGAGCAGGGCTTTCTTTCACGCGAATATAAGGAGTGATGTTTCGTTCCTTAAACCAGGCCAAAAGCTCACCGTTCCCGTACGTCGTGTCGGCAGCAACCGACTGTGGGAAGCGCCCGCCTCTCTCTGCTGACCGCGTGATCATTTCGCGAGCCGCCGCACTTTCCTGGCTCAGCCGAGCGGACGTAGCCTGAACGCCAACAATGACGCAACTCTGGTTGTCGATCAGATAGTT
The DNA here is from genome assembly GCA_963772535.1 of uncultured Acidobacteriota bacterium. GTDB lineage: Bacteria > Acidobacteriota > Terriglobia > Acidiferrales > UBA7541 > Palsa-295. Next base: position 443,838 of record CAVYXN010000015.1, on the reverse strand, counting down.
GTTGAAGTACCCCAGCTCCGCAGGACGATCGCCCTTGGTCGAATAGGTCGAATCCGGATCCGTCGTCGATACCTGGTCTTGTTGATGGGCCGGCTCTTCGACCGGGTTTTCTTGCTCGAGGTCCGCCAAGTACTCTCGCACCGTCCCTTTCACGTGAGCTGCTTCCGGCAGTTGCTCCCGCGGGATGCGGCTCAATCGGCTGGCATTCGCTGCAATGAAGCTGCCATCCACGGACAGGTGCTCGCCCTCGACCAATCCAGCCTCCCTGCAACGGTCCACGATCTCCTCAAACAGCTGCTGGAACAGATTGGACTCGAGGAAACGGCCATGACGGTTCTTGGAAAACGTGGAGTGATGGGGAATCTCTTGATCGAAGCTGAGTCCGGTAAACCAGCGCCAGGCCAGATGCATCTGCAGTTCCTCGACCAGCTTGCGCTCACTGGTGACGCCATACAGATAGCCGATCAGCAGGATGCGCAACAGAAGTTCCGGATCGATCGAGGGTCGGCCCGTGTCGCTGTAGGAGTCCTTCAGCTTCTCACGAACGAAATCGAAGCTGATGTGCCGGTCCAGGAGACGGAGCAGGTGGTTTTCAGGAACCTGATCTTCAATGCGAAAGTAGTAGAACAGCGACTCGGAACGGGCGTGTTGTCCCATCATAATCAGCAAGCCTCCGTGAATGGCGATGAAGAAGAGCATCGGCAGAACGCTTGCTCATATAGACGTCGCTGCCAACACTTCAGTTCGCATTCACGAAGACTTTTTCAACAGCCACAGGATTTATCAACAGTAATGCGTGTCAGGGGTGAGCCGCGACGTTCATGACGCGGAGTTCATGCAGCTGCAAGGCTCCTACCGAGCGATCTTCTAATCAGGTCGGCCCACCCAGGAATACTGCCACGCTACCGATACGTTCTGGAAGTTCCCCCCGAACCGAACGTACGCGCCATCGCTGTAGCTGAATTTCAGGTTCTGGTGCTTGGTTATGGGGATTGACGCTGTTCCTCCGATACGAGAACTGGTCTGAAGGGTGCTGGGGTTTTCCACGCCGTTTAGGCTGGTACGACCGCCGTACCAGAAATCACCGTCGAGCGAGAACCAAAAGCGTTCTTTCACGTCGTAACTCAGGTGGCCTTCGAAGGAACCAATAGGTTTCTGCGATTGAGTCTGAGTGCCAGGAAAGAAAGCATTATGCGAAAAGAATTCGGGGTTCGTCGTGAAGAACCATACCGCCGCGTAGCCATCAAGCACCCAATGGCCCCAGCGCTCCGAATAGCCGAATTCTGGTTTGAAAGCCCAGCGGTTGGACCCATTATTGATCAATTTCGTGCCGTCGTATTGACCTGTCGGTGCGACAACCTTGATGCTGACGCCCAGGACGGTTTTCTGCTTCCAGGCCTGATACTCCCGAACGGACATTGCCGGGCCGCCCTTAAGATTCACGGAGAAACGAAAAACAGAATCCAGGAGCCCGGAACGGTAAATCTTTGTTTCGTTGTCCTGAAATGTTCCCTGGTAGTGCACTACGCCGTAGGGCAACGAAGCAAGAATGTTGGCCGAGCGGCCGAAGAAGTGCAGCGAATGATAGTAGCTGAGGATTGGAACGTGGAGGATGCCAGTTGCATCCGTAACCGGGATGGCGTTGTTGGTTGTAACACCGCCGTCAGAAAAAGAATACGTCAAGGTGACCGCATTCCAATGGACCGGAGTGATGATATACGCGCGTGGAGCGAGGTCCTGAGCGTGCACCGCTTGAAGTGGACACGCCGCGATCGCCGCCAACAAGGCACATTGAAAGACAGTCCGCATTTCATTTTACTTTCACGGCTTGCTTGGCTTGTCCGCGGGTTTGCTGCTGGTCGAGCGTCATTTTATAAGCAACGTAGTACTTATAGATATTACTGACGTACTGCACAGTCTCCTGGCCGATGTCTTTGGCTACAACCAATTCCACGTTGCCAAACCACTTATTAGGATCGAGGCCCTCAGCCTGCGCTTCTTTGCGCAAGCGCACGATACGGTTCTGGCCCGCGTTATACGAGGCAAAAGTAAAAAGGGTTTTATTCATCTGGCTGATTCCGGGATCGTTGAAATACGTCTTTGTAATCTGCGCCAGCATCTTGGTACCGGCGTGAATGTTGTTTTCTGGATCGAGGACATCCGGAATGCTGATCGGAGGAGCGGCAGCATATTGTGGCAGAACCTGCATCACGCCTACCGCTCCACGAGGGCTCACGCGGTCCTGATTCAGCATGGATTCCTGGTAACCCTGGGCTGCGAGCATTAAGTAATCGAAATTGTATTCGGCTGCGTATTTCTGAAAATACTTCACGTAGGCTTGCAACTTCTTCATCTCTGCTTCAGACGTAGAATTTTTCACCCACTTCGTATCTTTCGTATAGCGCTTGATCATCATGTTGGTGAAGGTAGTCCCTTGTCCGTGAGTTTTTAGGAAGTCGTCCATAACCGCCTCTAGTTGCGGGCTGCCCTTGCGCATGGCCCATCCCAATTGTCCGTCCTCCTTGAGGACAGCGGGAGTCACGACGATATTCGAGAAAGCTTTAGCCCATAGTTCCGCCCGGAAATTGAACGCTACGGTCGCGGGAATGAGTCCGGCATTCACCATTTCGAGTAAGTCCTCTTCCGTTAAATTCGGATCCACCGCTTTGATTCCTATCTCCGGCTTACCGGCCTGCTTTAAGCCCCGGTTCACGTTATCGAGTTCATCTTTTGCCAGAGTGGCGCTGTTGACATAAACATCTTTGCCGCTCAAGTCGTCAACAGCGTTGACGGCAGGTGCGCTCTTGGAGGTGACGACCACCAACTTGACGCCTTCAAATATGGGGACAGTAAAGTCAACGAGCTTCTCGCGTTCCGGAGTGATGATGATGCCTGTACAAGCAATGTCTCCGATACCGTCGTTCAACGCGGCCAGCAACTGCCCGGGCGGCATCGGGAGATAAACCACCACAAACTTCTTGGCTCCGGTTTTAAGCTTCTTGTTGATGACAATCCCGAATTCCTCCATCGCCTCAGCGATGGCGCCACGCGGGCGGCCTTTGTCGTAGAAGAAGCCAGTCCTGTTGTTAATCACCAATACGCGGAGAGCCCCCCGCTTGACGATTTGATCCCAATCACCAGTGGCGCGGCCAAAGTTCTTCGGCAATGCCAAAGCCGTGGTTTGCGTGGTGGTCCCGGCGTCAGTGGTTTCAAGATTTTGGGAAGTAGTGATGGGTGGAGACGCAGTTGTTGACCGCTGCGCCATTGCGGAGCCGGGAGATTCTGAGGATTTCGATTTCGAGGAGCATCCTGTTAGAACCAGTAAAACAATTGCGAGTGGAACCGCTAATATCATCGCCTTGAACGTTAAAATTGAGATTTTTGGCGACATCCTGTCTCTCTGAAGGCTGACAGGTTCATTTAATAAAACTGACGGAGGCCGGTTCACCGGTTTGTCATTGTAGAACTCGCGGCGCACATCAAACTAGAGGCGGACTGCTACATACACCGTGCGGCCCTGGTACATTTGTGGGCGGTAGTAGATCCCGCCCGCGGTGTAGTAGCGCACCCCTGAAACAGTCACCACACGATAACCACCAGGCAGGACGGCGATGTATCCATGTGGCATGGTGCCTCCTGTAGCGACGACCGTGGTTTTGGTTGCTGTGCCTCCTCCTGTGACGACGGTGGTTTTGCTAACTGCAGCAGTCCCATGCGGTGTGCTCACTACCGTCGTTTTCTTCGCGACCCCGTAAACCTGCGCCCGCGCGATGGACACACTGGACAGCAACAGGGCGCTAAGAAAAGCAGCCCTCACCAGGAATTTGCTTAGTTCACGGGCGCTTATCGTACCGCGGTATCGGCTGATTGTCTGTTTCATATCGCTATAGTCCTTTCGTCTCGTTCATTGTTGGAGGCTGATGCGGGTTATTTATGCTGCCCAGTTACTTGTGCAGCGGTTTGTTTCATCTGGGCCTCCGTTACCATCTCGACGCTCTCGGCGTCTTTCGGCGGCACGAAGGTGAAGGATTTGTCGTCGGGCGTGGCAGCCAAATTCCAATCTGAAAAATCAGCCTGGATTTGGGGACTACCCTCGCGATTTTTGAACGTCGCCACCAGTTTGCGCGGCAACAGATCATCAACGCCGATCCAGAGTTCTGAGTCAGCCACATCTCCGCCCAGACTCAGGTGATGACACTCCACGCCGCCGACAGTCTCTTTGCCCTTGTAAGACTGGCTTTTGATTCGTGGCTTCAGAGTCCCATAGGGATCGCTGAGAATGAACTCGGCCAAAGGCGGTGTGAATCCGTACTTGTCGTCGATCTTCGCCACCATTTCATCAATCGTGCCCGGCTCCGGCACTGTGGCGTACAGATTCATCGTCTCGTCGTAGACCGAAAGATTCTGACCGTCAAAAACGAACTGGCGAACATTGTCCTGACTGTGCGCCTTCGCCAGAAACTTGCCGGGTCGAGAAACAGAGATTTCTATGTGCGCGTTCTCGGGAATGTTTAGTCCATCTACCAAAGCCGCGTCCAGCTTGCGGTCGACTTTGAAGCTGAGCTTTTTTGCCTGAGCAAGCTTCTCGGACATTTGCCGGAGAAGTTGATCGGGATCATTAGTTGCGGTTGCAGTGGTCGGTTTTCCGGTACCGCAGCCAGCGGCTAAACCAAACAACAGGGAACTGGCGAGAAAAGAGACGAGCGGTGCACGTGACCAGTGGCGATGAATCGGCCGCTGTTCCACTTGAGAATATCTTTGCATTGAGGTCCTTTCAAGCTGGCAATCAAACGAGTCTTCGGAATTGTGCTTGAATTCAATCTGCGCGCATATTGTCAATAATGACGGGTCACAAAAACCGCTCACCCAGGCACAGTAGAACACGTCGAAATCCGAAACGCCAGATAACTGTTGCGAACAGGGGTGGGTGTTGAAAAACTCGCCCACTCGGAAATCCGCAAAAATCGGATCGCGTCAGGAAGCTCTATAAACGATTTTTCTCAGTCTCCTGGACATTTTCTATCACCCGATTTTTGATCTTTTTCAGAAAACTCGACTTTTTCAACAGCCACAGGGATTATCACCACCTAATTGATCCAAGTTTGTTGAACCGGATTTCGTCTATTTGAGCCACGCTGGTAGTTCGCCCGAGAGGAGTTTCAGGGGGCCAAATTCGGTAACACGGAATTCGTCGTGGTCTGGGACCACCGACACCGAGAAGAAACAGGTTCCCTTGGGATACCGGTTCGTAGTTGCAGCATAGTAAAATTTCCGCATCGGATTCTTGTGGCCATCGAGATAAACCTTGAAACCAGTTTCATCGTGCTTGAACTCGCTATCGAGCGGCCGACCGCAATAATCGAATAATTTTCTTACTCGTGCTTCAGCCTGCGTGCGTTCGAGGGGCTGAACGAATTCCGACTCCATTAGACTGACAGCATCCTCAACCTTGTTCGCCACCAAGTCAGCCATGAATGAGTCGCTTACCTTTCGTGCGCGTGCATATTGAACCGTCCGACCGTTCCGGGTGAAGTTGCAGCCCCCGCACAGCGATACATCGAGAATGATGGCAGCGATTAGAAGTTTCATCCTGCGCACATACATCATGGATGTTACGGTCGGCTCAAAATCCACAGAAGGTAAATCAGCCCGAGCATTAGCCCGACAAAAAGTACGAATCGCACGACGACCTGTGTGCGTGTCCTTGTCATATGGCCCAAGGCTCCAAACCTATCCCAGAGCCTGAGGCCCAAGAAATAGCCTACGGACATAAACAGTACGAACCGACCGACAACGTGGACCGGTTTCAAATGGCCATCTGTATGCCAATCCATGAGGGTTAGGATTAGGGCTGTAGTTCCGCCCCATCCGAGAACTCCCCAAACGAAAGCGAAAGTCGCTTTTCGCGCAGGCTTGAGCGGTGCCATTGACGGAGAGCCTACTCTGGTCGATTGAGGCCAGCAAGTCCGGGTAGGCTGCTGTTTCTTTAATTGACTCGATAACTGTTGCGAACAGGATTATCACGCAATATAAAAGGCGCCCACTTTGCGGTAGGTTTTGATCGTTGGCATCACGACCTACCGAAAGGAGCGCCGTTATGAACCAAGCAAAGTATATTGGCATGGACGTTCATCAGGCAACGATCTCAGTTGCCGTCCTGGATTCCGCCGGCAAGCTGATCCTGGAGTCTGTCCTCGAAACGAAAGCGGCCACGATTCTGCAGTTCATCGGCGGGCTGCGCGGCAGTTTGCTGGTGACTTTCGAAGAAGGAACTTCTGCCGCCTGGTTGTATGACCTGCTCAAGCCTCACGTCGCGAATGTCCTGGTCTGCGATCCCCGGAAGAATGCTCTATTAAGGATGGCAGCAAGAGTGATCGGATCGATGCTCGGAAGCTGGTCGAGCTCTTGCGCGGCAACCTTCTCTCCCCGATCTACCATGGAGAGAACGGGCTGCGCACTTTGAAGGAACTGGCGCGCAGCTATCTAACGATCACGAAAGATCTGACGCGGGTGATGAGTCGGATCAAGGCCGTGTACCGAAGCTGGGCTATTCCCTGTGCCGGGCCAGCGGTGTATCGACCGCGTCATCGTGCAGAATGGTTGGCCAAGATTGTAGAACCCGGAGTTCGCTTGCGAGCCGAGCGGCTCTACCAGCAACTGGATGCGTTGGAGCCTTTGCGGCAGGGAGCGCGACGCGATCTGCTGGCAGAGAGCCGGAAACATCCGGCGGTGAAATTACTGCGCCAGATTCCTTATCTGGGTCCGATTCGCTCGGCATTGCTGGTGGCGCTGCTCGAGACGCCGCATCGTTTTCGCACCAAGCGACAGTTGTGGGCCTACAGCGGATTCGGGCTCGAGACTCACGACAGCGGCGAATACCGCTTTGTGAAAGGGCAACTGCGACGAAACCGAGAGCGAGTCACCGTGCTGGGTCTGAACGAAAACCATAATCACGATCTGAAAAATATCTTCAAGAGTGCGGCGATATCCGCCAGCACTCGACCGGGACCGTTCCAGGAGTTTTACGCCGGGCTGGTGGCCAAGGGGAGAAGGCCGGCGATGGCACGCCTCACCCTGGCACGGAAGATTGCCGCGATCGCTTTGACGATTTGGAAGAAAGGAGTGTGCTTCGACGCCAACGAATTACATCGGCAAGCAGCTTGAGCGTCTCTGGTAGAGAGCCCGTTCCATCCTCCGGTGGTGGTCGGTTCGGTTCTTGAGACGCTCGGTTCGAGGGGAGTATCAGATAGGTGGTCCGACCCTGTGTGCTTCGGCACCGAGTCACCGTTCTCACGCTATGCCCCCTCGGAGAACCAGAAATAGCGATAGGCCACGAGCCTCGGATAGAACCATGGTTGCCACGGAATCGAATCGCTTGCCAAGTTTCAAGAGCCGGCGGACGTTGTCACCACTCGAAAATGAACCGAGGAAACGGAAGAGCCATCCAGAGAAGAACCTCTCGAGTGATCGAGAGCCATCTGCAAACAGTGGGCTGGATATCGAGACAAAAAACTTCTCGGCTACCGGCCGAGGGAGAACCTTTTTTGTTGACATCCCCTTTTATAGAACTACCTATCTCAGTGTGAGATAGATGGTGCGAAGCGGATTTATCAACACCTATCCGGACGAAACGTCCCAGTTCAATCTCGGATTGTCTAAATACCCTAGATTCGGCTAACTTCGGAGTGAAGACTCCATTCTGCAAATTGAGCTGAGGCGGAGTTCGTCGCTCCAAAAATAAAAACTGGCGGCACACCGCGCATGGTGCGCCGCCAGTCGACTGCATATGGGTGTTGTACATCTCGGAGCTTACACCTTCTGTCCTTAGTTCTAGCAATATTCTGCTCCCCAAAAATCCATGAAGACCTCCTGGAGGGTGATTATGAGAGGTGTTCGGGCAGGCAGTCGGACAACGAGAGCCATCCAGCGAACCAAACGTCGTCGGGACGGAGCCCCAATCAATGCGAGGCGATTCCTTTACTAATCGATTTTCCGTTTCCCACAGGTCCATCAACGTTCTTCTTGACAAATACTGTACTCCGAGCTCAGCATCTGACTGCGTTCAGCGGTCCTACCCACCGCACTTCCGTCGCTCTCGGGTAACCCTTCGTATTAACGATTCGCGGTTCAGCGAGTAATCACTGAACCGCAGAACAATTCTCAAACGCTATTCGAACTTTCGGGATCTGGGCCACTCAGTTTCCACCTCTTTTTACGGGAAAAACATGGACAAAGAACCCTGACTCCCGGGACGCTTTGGCGTCGTCATTTCGCGTGCGTGGCGGCAGGCTCGGCGATTCAACTGCCGGATTAACAGAAATTAGGCCAATTGGGGATTGATGGTTGAACGCAGGACATTCTGATTTATTCAAAGAGTATTCACTCAGAGGAGAAAGGGGCGGGATTATGAAAAAAAACAGCAAGAGAATTCTGTGGTTCTCAGTGGCAATCGCGTCGACGCTCGTACTGGCGGTCCCGAGCGGCCTTCAGGCAGCGCCGCAACAGACATCAACCGAGCCTCAGGTGCTCACCAATGCGGTAGCGAACCAACCGATTCACTTCGACGTTTCGCCGTCGCTAGGCGAACTGGCGTCGAAAGCCGGGTCTCTGCAGACTGGCCGTTCGATGCACAAGCCGCGGCAGCCAAAGATGGAAAAATTTAACGCGGCTGGCCACCAGGGCGTACCCCGGGTCAGCGGAGCTCGCTCCACGTCCTCTGACCCGCTCATCAGTGCCACTCTCGGCCTGGGCTTTGAAGGGGTTGGGAATACTTCTTATCTCAGCTGCCCAAATGTAGATGCTGGTATTGCCTATGTACCTCCCGACACCAACGCGGCCGTGGGCGATACTCAGGTGGTGGAATGGGTGAACGTGTGCTATGCCGTGTTCGACAAGTTCAGCGGAGCCCTCATCAAGGGGCCTATCCTGGGCAACGCCTTCTGGGCGGGCTTCGGCGGAGGATGTGAGGCGGACAACGATGGTGACATCATCATCCAGTGGGATAAGAACAATCACCGCTGGCTGGCATCCCAGAACGACTTTGGTCCAAACTTCGCGGGTCCAACATACCAAACCTGCATCGCCGTCTCGCAGACTGCCGACGCCACGGGCAGCTATTTCCGTTACTCGTTCCCACAGCCTGGCTTCCCCGATTACCCGAAGTGGGGGCTTACGCCCAGCGTCTATTACCAGACCCAGAACAACTTCGGGGCGGACGACGGCTTCCAAGGTGTGACCGTCTGCGGCTATGACGCCGACCTTATGCTGAAAGGCAGCAGTAAGGCGACACAGGTCTGCATTGTGGATAACTCCAACGGTACATTGTTCGACGACAGCATGCTGCCGGCCGATGATGACTCGGATCATGGACCAGCGAAAAGCGAGGTCTTAATGGGAGCTATCGACAATTTTTTGCCCGGTGACACGCACGTTTACGAGTACTTATTCGACGTGAACTTCGGGAACCCTTCGAAGTCAACCCTTGCCGGCGTCGACGGAAGCATGCCAATCAGTGTGCCCGCGTTCAATTTGGCGCTCTGTACTAGCGGCCCATTCCTCACCACCGACTGTGTCCCGCAGCCAAGCCCGGGGAGCGAGTTGTTGGACACGCTCGGTGATCGACTTATGTATCGGCTGGCGCACTTCAACGAGCACGGCACTCAGCACTTTCTGGTGACCCACAGCGTGAACAACACTACTGCTGTAGCGCAGAGATGGTACGAGTTCCGGTCCCAGGGGCTAGGCAATGTTAAGAAGTTGTCCCTGTATCAATCGGGGGAGACCCCAGATGACGGCCATTACCGCTGGATGGGCTCGGTCGCCATGGACCAGGCGGGGGACATCGCCCTTGGTTACAGCCGTTCGAGTGCGGCCTCAGGTGACTACCCATCAATCTACTACTCCGGCCAGACGGCGGGCGATACTCCAGGCACCACGGAGACCGAGGCGCTGATCAAACAAGGCGGTGGCTCACAATTCAATTCATTCAATCGCTGGGGCGATTACACGAGCATGGCTCTCGATGGCGTGGACTCGTGCACGTTCTGGTATGCGAACGAATACTACCCGGTGGACGGCTCGTTCGCCTGGGCCACATGGCTCGCTTCGCTAAAGTTCCCGAACTGCCGCTAATAGTAGACGAGCGTCAGCGAAAGGGTGCAGACGCGACGAGTCATTTTACTAAGAAGCTGGCGGGGCCGATGCAAGTTTGCTTCGGTCCCGCTTGCTTCGCTTTCTCATCTTGGGGTACACACGAGGCGTTAGAGCAAAGCGGCCTTCCAGATAGGATGCCCACGAGCAAAAGGTCCAACCCCCAAAGCACAGAATGGACCCTGAACAAATGCAAAGGAGGAATGAACGATGACGATGCAATGCATTACCCGCCAAACTGGTGACGTTACCATCCTTGATTTGGCAGGACGCTTAAGTCTCGGTGAAGCGGTCGCCTTCGGCCCGGGTAGTGGCGTGGTTCTCAGCGAGACTGTTCGAGAATTGGTCAAGAAGGGGCAAAAAAATATTCTGCTGAATCTCGCAGGAGTCTCGTACGTAGACAGCTCCGGCGTTGGTCAGCTCACCGGCGCATTAACGAGCGCACATAGGCAAGGAGCGAGTCTGAAGTTGCTTCGTCCCACCACCCGGGTGCTCGATCTCTTGAAAATGTCCAAGCTGGACACAATCTTCGACATTAGTAACGATGAAGCCACCGCTATCGCTTCGTTTAAGAGGGCGGCAGCTACAGGAGGCTAGCCTGAGCTCTTCTTCCCCCTTGAGATTCAGGAATGCGTATTCCGCCCCGATCGCATTACGAGCTCGGCGGTCTTAATTTCGTTGGGCAATGGCGCGCTGAACCTTCACGCCCCGTTCTCAAAAATCACTTCGGCTAGCGCTAAATTCCCGCTGTGCGTAATCGTCAGCGAAATATTCTTCACACCCATTTTGTTAGCACGTTCCCGCGCAACACCCTGCAGCTCTAGAGTCGGCTTTCCGCTGGGCTCGCGGATTACTTCGATGTCGCGCCAGCGCACTCCCGCGCGCCAGCCTGTCCCCAGCGCTTTCATCGCTGCTTCTTTGGCGGCAAAGCGCCCGGCGTAACGTTCGAATTTATTCCGATGGCTTTCGCAGTAAGCGGCTTCGCGAGGCGTAAACAGGCGTTCGATCAGCGGAGTGCCGTGCCGCTCGATGGCTGCTTTGATGCGGTCGATTTCCGCGATATCCAGTCCTAGCCCGACGATCACCTTTTGCCTCTCCGTTTCAAACATGCGCAGTCGATACATCAGACGCGAGCGGCGCTACCACCCGCCGCGATTATACCTATAATTAGACGGCGCAATTGGCGTCAGCATGACCGCTTTTTACGATTGGAGAGATCACGAGTGCCGGCGAGAACAGGTACGAAGAAATCGGCGGAGCGCAAACGGCCTGCAACAACGCGGGGCGCGACGGCGAGTACGAAATGGAACTTACGACGTGGCGGCGGCCTGCAAATTCTCGAAGCACCTGCGCTCGCGCGGCTCAATTGGCTGGTTCATGGCTTCAGTACAAGACCGGGTGGCACAAGCGATTTGAAAGTGTCGAGCGATGGTCGAAATACTTCCGAAGCAGTACTTAATCTCGGATTCACGGACTGGGACACGAGCGAGCGTGTTCGCGACAATCGCGAGAAATTCTTCCGGTCGATTGGCGCGAGCGAAATGCGGGTGGTCGCACTCCGGCAGATTCATTCCGACATCGTTCACGTTGTGAGTCCGTCGAGTGAAAACACTGCCGCAAGTGTTGCCAGTGAATCGGCTCCGCAGGGCGACGCTTTGATTACGCGCGAGCGCGGCGTCCTGCTCGTCGTGCAAATTGCTGACTGCATTCCCATCCTGCTCGCTGACCCGAAGCGCCATGCGATCGCTGCAATTCACTCCGGCTGGCGCGGCACAGTTCGCCGCATCGCGGCAAAAGCGCTGGGACGGATGCAAATGGAGTTTGGCACCCGGACCGAGGACGTCGTCGCAGCGCTCGGTCCCGGCATCGGCCAGTCGTGCTACGAAGTAGGCACTGAAGTTGCCGCGGAATTTCACGCGCAGTTTCCCAACGCGCGCCACTGGTTCGCAGGCCCGTTCGACCAGCTTGCGGACAGTGACAACGACCCCAACTGGCTCCCCTGGCTCACGATGAAACCTCCCGGCCATGCGCCACCGTCACCCCGCGTGCATCTCGATTTGATCGCAGCCAACCGCGCGATTCTAGAAGAGGCAGGTATCCGGCCACGGAACATCGCGTCATCCGGATTTTGCACCGCCTGCCGCAGCGATCTCTTTTTCAGCTTCCGCAAGGAACGCGCCACAGGCCGCATGATGGCTGCCATCGGCATTCGCTAGCAGCACACCCTCTCCCTCGGTAGCCACGACGACGCCTCTTTCGTCGTGGGCATTTGCTCCGCGATCTTGCCCTTTCCCCCGCCGTCAGTCACCGCGGCGAAATCTGCGCTAGTTTCGGAGTCGCCCGCCTATTTCCATCAGCGCCAGTTGACCGCATGCAGCCATCACATCCTGCCCGCGCGAGTAGCGCACAAACGCTCGCACGTCCTTGTCGACAAGAATTTTCCGGAATGCTTCAACGCGCGCCGGATCGGGCTTCGAGTAAGGTAAATCGCCGGGATTCCACGGGATCAGATTTACTTTCGCGCGCAGATTCGCAAGCAGCTTCACCACGCGCCGCGCATCATCGATCGAATCGTTGAAGCCCCCAAGCAGCACATATTCGAACGTCAGGTGCTCCCACGGCCGCAGCGGATACCGCCGGCACGCCTCCAGCAGCGCCTCGAGCGGATATTTGCGATTGATCGGCATGATTTCATCGCGCTGCTTGTCTGAAGAAGCATTCAAAGAAATGGCCAGCTTCGGCCGCACTTTTTCGCGCGCGAGCCGGTCAATACCAGGAACGATTCCGCTAGTCGAAAGCGTCACATGCTTCGGCGAAATCGCGAGGCCACTCGGATCGAGCAAAATCCGCAGCGCGGCCATCACCGGGTCGAAGTTCAAGAGCGGCTCGCCCTGGCCCATCAGGACGACATTTGTTTGCGGCTTGAGTGCCGCGCGATTCTCTTCGAGCGCAATCAGGACCTGGCCGATGATTTCGCCGGCGGTCAGGTTGCGGATCAGGCCAAGTGTAGCCGTCAGGCAGAAATGGCAATCCACGGCGCAGCCTGCCTGGGTTGAAATGCAGATCGTCCGGCGATTCTCTTCGGGCATGAACACTGTTTCGATCGTCGCAGGCGCCAGCGGACGAGCATTTGTATCCGAATCTTTTGCCGGTGAATTTTGGGCCGCCGAATCGTCAGCGACCGCATCCAGCCCGAGAACGTAGCGAATCGTGCCGTCGTCCGAGCAGTGTTTCCGCACGATCCGCGGCAATTCAATCACCGCTTCGCGAGCGAGCCGCTCGCGCAATTTTGCAGGGAGATTCGACATGCCCGCAAAAGCAAAGCGGCGCTCGGCGTACAGCGCATGATAAATTTGCGCGCCGCGATAGGCGGGCTCGCCAAGCGATTCGAGGAACGCGCGCAGCTCTTGCGGGGATTTCCCCAAGAGATTCTGGGGACGAGCAGACGGGGATTCCGGGCTTGGCGATGCCATCTTTTGGATGATAGCACGCCCGATATTCGTGATTTTTATCTCCGGCGCGAAACGCGGAGCGATATAATAGAGTGTTTGGAATGGTTCTTTGTGCGCGCAGGAGGCGAAGGCGATGGAACAAATGACGATGCAACAACTGACAATCGATGAATGGACAAAGCAGCTTTGCGCCATCCCCAAGCAGGATTTCACGATTCCGCGCGTGTTGAAATTTACGCAAGAGAAAGCGATTCGCCCGGAGACGCTGGCGCCCTATCTTTTCTACGCGAAAAGCCACTACACCCGGAACCTGATCTATAAATGCGAGCTGTTCGAAGTGCTCGCAATCTGCTGGAACGTGGGACAGGTCAGCCGCATTCACAATCATCGCGACCAGAATTGCTGGATGGTGACGCCCATCGGCCGGCTACGCGTCCAAAATTTCCGCGTCGAGAATCGCGACACGGCACACGGCGCCTGCAAACTCATTCCCACGGATTCCTACGACATGGACGCGACCCATCCCGCTGCTGTTTCGCCGGAAGAACCTGTGCATCAGGTGTTGAATCTTCCGGAATTCGGCGCGCCGGCGACCAGCATTCACATCTATTCCTATCCTTATGCGAGCTGCGAAGTGTATTCGATGGACCGCGGGTCGTACGCGGACGTACCGCTGCATTATTCGAGCGAATATGGAAAGCTGTCGCCTGACGAGAAATTGATGTAGCGCGTAAGAGCGAAAGTGACAGTTTTTGTCGTCGCAAGTGCAGCAACGAGGTTGCCGCAAAAAGCAGTTTTCCGGGCTTTTGAAGCAAGAATCTGATTGGAAACACGGCGCCGGGCCGCCCGTGACTTCGCGGCGTGCGCATGCGAAGATTTGGCTCCTAACTTATCGGGAAAATTGATGGCGGAAGCAAAAAACTCGGTTCAAAAGGAAGTGCTGCCCAACGGCTTAGTGATTATCACCGAGCCGATGGAGCATATGCACTCCGTCTCGGTGGGAATCTGGCTGCGCGCAGGCTCGCGGCGCGAGCCGGCAGAGCTGAACGGCATTTCGCATTTCATCGAGCACATGGTTTTCAAAGGCACCGCACGGCGCACGGCTGAAGATATCGCCCGGGAAGTGGATAGCGTGGGCGGAATGCTAGATGCGTTCACAGCAAAAGAGATGGTCTGCTTCAATACGCGCGTGCTCGACGAGCATCTTCCGAAAGCTTTCGACGTGGTTGCCGACATGGTGCTCGAGCCGAAATTCGCGAACGAAGATATCGACAAAGAAAAATCCGTGATCCTCGAAGAAATCCGGATGACGCAGGATAATCCTGAAGACCTGGTCCATGAGCTTTTCACGCAGAATTTCTGGACGCCGCACGCGCTCGGAAAACCGATCCTCGGCACGCCCGAAACGGTTTCGTCATTCACGCGCGAGACGCTCGACAGCTGGTTTCGCCACTGGTATGCGCCGAATCATCTGGTGATCACCGCGGCGGGCCGGTTGACCCATCGGCAACTTGTGGACCTGGTCAGCGAGCGGTTCGCAAAGCTCGTGCCATCGTCGAATGGCGCCGCTGATTCCGTTCCGGTAGCTGCGCCGCACATCACGCAACGCACGAAGCACGAACTCGAGCAAGTGCATATCTGCATCGGCGTGCCGGCGCTGCCTATGACGGATGAGCGCCGGTTCGTTGTTTCCGCGCTGAATAATGTGCTGGGCGGCGGCATGTCGTCACGCCTGTTCCAAAATATTCGCGAAAGGCAAGGCCTGGCGTATGCGATTTTCAGCGAGATGAATTCCTACCGCGATTCCGGGTCTTTTTCGGTGTATGCGGGGACATCGCTCGAGAATGTTTCCAAGGTGGTTCGTTCGGTGCTCGATGAATTCCGCCGGATCAAGGATGAGCCGCTTCCGGAAGAGGAGTTGCGCCGCGCTAAGGACCATCTGAAAGGTGCGACGCTGCTGGCATCGGAAGGCACCGGCCAGCGGATGAACAGCCTGGCGCGCTATCACATGTATTTCGATCGTTACTTCTCGCCCGCTGAGCTGATTGCACTGCTCGAAAAAGTAACGCGTGAAGACATTCAGAAAATCGCGCAGGAATTCTTTCAGCCTGAGCGGATCGCGGCAAGCGTTGTGGGAAACCTGGATGGCTTCGAGCTGACCCGCCACGACCTTACCCTCTAGAACACTGTCGATACGCTTTTGCTGATGGCACGGCCGAGGTGTGGGCTGCGCGGGCACGGCATGCCGTGCCCCTACTGTATGACTCGCAGCACGCCGATACAATGTCTGCAACCTTGAGGCTTCGGGTTGACCCGCGAGCATCTGACCTTCTAAGATTTCTAACCGTAGGCTTTCACTGATGGCACGAACCAGGTGTGGGCGACGCGGGCGGCTCTGAGACCCGCCCCTACTGCACGAGTCGACGCCCAACAGTGCTTCGGACTGTGACGCGTAACGGCAACGACCCGTGCATCGGTTCATGTTGACCTTGTGGCGGCAGTTTGCCATTATCCATTGCGAAGCTGGTGCTGCGGGGGCACGGCCAGCGGACGGAGAGAGCGCATCGCGTTCCGCATTTCGATTCTAGCTTCGGGCAGTGCGGGCAACTCCACGTTGCTTGAGACCGAACACACCGCTCTCCTCATCGATGCCGGGCTAGGCAAAAAAGAAATGCTGCGGCGCTTTGAAGCGCTGGGCCGGCAGAAGCCAGATCACCTCGACGGCATCCTGATTTCCCACGAACATTCCGATCATTCGAACGGCCTTGGCCAGTTGCAGCGCGAGTGGAAATGCCTGGCATTTCTCACCGAGCCAACGCATCGCGTGATCCAGCAAATGCTCACAGATCAGGGCATCAAGAAAAAGATTGATCACGTGCAGTACGTGCATCCCGGCGAGAAATTTGAAATCGGCGATATTGAAGTGACGCCGTTTTCGATTCCGCACGACGCGTCCGATCCCGTGGGTTACTGTTTCAAGGCCAATGGAATCAAGGTCGCGATTGTTACCGACCTCGGCTATCTGCCTGAGCTTGTGAAACACCATTTGCGCGAGGCCGATTTTTTGATTCTGGAATCGAATCACGATCTCGAAATGCTCAAGGTGGGGCCTTATCCCTGGCACATCAAGCAGCGGGTGATGAGCCGAACGGGGCACCTGTCGAATGCAACGGTAAGCGATTTTCTGGCGGATTGTGAAGTGTTTGACGGACTTGCGCGGCATCTGGTTCTCGCGCATCTTTCCGAGCAGAATAATAATCCTTCTGTAGCGCGTATTTCCGCTGAAGAGGCGCTGGGGCGGCGGGCGAGTTTGTTTGCGTTTGGCGGCACATTGCATATTGCTTCGCAGCATTCTCCGCTTGGACCGTTTGAGCTGTAGAGGCTTCTCCGAAAAGCGCCGATAAGAACGACTTCGTGGGTTAGGCAAGCATCGTACGCGGTGCTGCGTTTTGGCGTGGGCACAGGCAGGAATGCCTGTGCTACTGCAGATTCCTCTCTACGCCGCGCGCCCATCGCTTTGCGATGGGAAAGTCAGAAGCGCGCGCGGCTTCGCTCGGAATGACAGGGTGCGGGGTGAGGCTGAGCGGAACCGCAAATCGAGACTAGCTGCGGGCTTCTTCGCGCCTGGCGAGATTTTGGTAGAACATGTCGTGCATCTGGCGGGTGGTGCCGGTTTCGAGGTTGGCATCGCGGACGATGGCGGTGCGCGCGTCGAACAGAGTTTCTGGATTCACGGTGACACCTGGCGCCACTTCGATTTGAACCAGGTTCGGGCCGCGATTTTTTTCTCCGGCGATTTCGCGGAGGCCCTGGCATTGGTAGCAAACGCCGGTTTTGTTGATGAGGGCGCAGAGGCCGTCGAAAGCGTGCGTCATTTTCGCGCGCGCGTCGGAAAGGCGATGGCGGAAGACGGGCTCTGAGACGCGCAGGATCGCCGCCGCTTCCTGGTTCGTGAATCCGAGAACTTCTTTCAGCATCACGGCTGCTTGCTCTTCAGGCTCGAGCGAACGCGCAATGCAGGAAAAGCAGAAGGCGATGTGCTCGCGAATTTCATAGACGAAGCCGGGGGAACTCATCAAATCGCGCAGGCCTTCGAGCTGTTCGGGATGCTCGGTGGTTTCCTGCTCGCCAATGCGCTGCGCTTCCACGCGCCAGCGTTTGCGCGTGCGCAAATGGTCGAGACAGGCGTGCGTAGCGATACCGAACAGCCAGCTCTTGAAGCGCGCTTCACCGCGATAGCTGCGAATATCTTCGAGCACGCGGATGAAAACGTCTTGCAGCAGATCCTCGGCATCCTGCCGCAAGGTAACCATGCGATAGATGTAGCCAAAGAGCGGCTTGCGCCAGGGTTCAACGAGCGAGCCGAAGGCATCGCGATCACCTTGCTGGGCGCGTTCGACGAGTTTTAGTTCGTCGTCGTGTGGAAGCGGGGGCTGCGAATAGCCTGTCATCTTACTTTTCTCGCTTGGCGATTTCGCCTTGAGGTTCGGGCCGCGACAGTTTACCTCGGTTCCCACCGAGAGCCACCGAGAGTCGATGATGTGCCGCGGCCCGTGAGACTTTCTCTGCGCGATCACGCTGCTGATTGAAGCGCGCGTTAGGACTTCACCAGCACCTGGCACAACTGCAGGCGATTGCCGGAAGGATCGCGGAAAATAGCGAGCTTCACCATGCCGGGAATTTCCTCCGTCTTGCCTTCGAATTTCACGCCACTCGATTCAAGGCGCTTGCGTTCGCGTTCGATATCGTCAATGCGAAGGACGATCGTCGCGCCGTGCTCTTTCGGCGTGTGCTGTCCCGTCGAGATGCCGACGGCCGCTTCATCTTGGCCGCCGCCATTGAATTCCGCCCAGCCATCCATTTCGAATGATTTCTTGAGGCCGAGCACGCTGCCATAGAATTTTTTGGCCTGCTCGAAATCGTTTACGTTGAACCATGCGACTGATAGCTTCATTGTAGTTCTCCTGTTCGATTGAATTTGTGCTGCTGGAAGCTATGTCGTTTGGCGGCGGAATTTCCGCCAAGTGGCAGATATTAGACGAGATGAGATAGAGGGATTGTGGTTGCCGCAGCTGGTTAGTGCGAAGCGGGCATGCCAAAACAGACTCGGCTAGCGAGAATGTGGGTCATAGCTGGAATCGGAATGCTTTGTGGCCCATTATGGCGTCAAGAACCATCCCCATGCACGGCGCTTCGATAACGACGATCGGTACGTACCAGATAAGGCGCCACTCTGGGTACCGCTGAAGTACGACGACAAATGCGATGACATGAACCAGCAAAAGGCCGAAAAGAGTGACCCAGAATTTGACCTGCCTGAGGTTTGCTTTATTTAGCTTACAAACTAACCAGATCAGAAATCCTGTCCAGTAAGAGAGTGCAATCCACCGCCACTCGACGGCGATTCCAGCTTTAATCGAGATGAATAAAATTAGCGCAAAAATGATGAGGCAACCGACTGCAATTCCGAGGAGCTTCAAGCCTTCTAGCGCAAACGCCAGAATCCGACTCGAAAGGGGAGGACGTTGGGCTGAAACATTCATCCATCACGATACTACAACGAGTTGAGACCGCGAGCGAACGGCAAGAATCGCTCGCTATAAACAGATATAATCCTTTGCGATGATTCCGCCTACCTACAAACCGAAAAAGAAATTCATGGAGCTGGCTATCGCTGAAGCGAAACGCGCCGGCGACCGCGGCGACTATCCGATTGGCGCGGTGATTACGCGCCTGGTGGGCAAGCGCGAAGTGGTAATTGCGAGCGCGGGCAACCGGGTGAAAACTTCGGGGTCGAGCATCAAACACGTGGAACTCGAGACACTGAAATATGTGTCGAGCGGATATGGACGCTATTTGCCCGACTTCGTTCTTTATTCGACGCACGAGCCGTGCGCGATGTGCGCGGGGGCTGGCGTGTGGTCACGAATTGGCGCGGTGGTGTACGGCGTGTCGCAGGAAGATATTGATGCGTATGGCCGCAAGCATGGCACCGAGTATTACAAGTGGCGAGCTTGTTTGATCCCGTGCCGGCTGATTTTCGAGAAGGGCAATCACCGCATTCCTATCTTTGGCGGATTCCTGCGGCGCGAATGCCAGAAACTATTCAGCTACCGGCCCGCGAAGCGATAGGCGTCGTCTTCATGCATCGTTTACAGGTATGATGGAGCAGGGAAATTCCCCGCCGTTTGCATGCTAGCTTGACGAGTTGCGCTAAAGAGAGTTGCGCCACAAAACCTGCGCCAAAAGGAGCTTGATTTGATCCCGCGATACACACGCGCGGAAATGGGCCGCGTCTGGAGCGACGAAAATAAATTTAAGAAATGGCTCGAAGTGGAGCTGGCCGCCGCGGAAACGCTGGCGGAAGCGGGCATCGTGCCGCGCGAAGCAGCGCTGAAGTTGCGCGAACGCGGTCGTGCTGACGTGGCGCGGATCAATGAGCTGGAAGCGAAGGTGCGCCACGACGTGATCGCGTTCACGATGGCGGTGCAGGAATCGGTGGGCGATCCCGAAGCGGCGCGCTGGCTGCATCACGGGCTCACGTCAAACGACGTGGTGGACACGGCGCAGGCGCTGCTGGTGCGCGAAGCTTCACAGCAGATCGAGAAGGCGCTCGAGCGGATGGGCGAAGTGCTGGAGCAGCGCGCGTGGGAATTCAAAGACACGCCGGAAATTGGCCGGACGCATGGCGTGCACGCGGAGCCGATTACATTCGGGCTGAAGATTGCGAACTGGTTTTCGGAGAATCGCCGGGACCTGGCGCGGTTTCAAGTGGCGGCGCGGCAGATGGCGGTGGGAAAGATTTCAGGCGCGGTGGGGACGTGCACGCACCTGGGCCCTGAAATCGAAGAGAAGATTTGCGCGCGGCTGGGGCTGGCGACGGCGCCGATTACGTCACAGGTGATCGAACGCGACCGCCACGCGCAATATCTTTCGACGCTGGCGATTGTGGCGGGCGGGCTGGAACGCATCGCGCAGGAAGTGCGTCATCTGCAACGGACGGAAGTGCGCGAAGTGGAGGAGCCGTTTGGCGGGGAGCAGCGCGGGAGTTCGGCGATGCCGCACAAGCGGAATCCGGTGTCGAGCGAACAGGTGTGCGGGCTCGCGCGGGTGGTGAGGGCGAATTCTTTGGCGGCGCTGGAAAATATCGCGCTGTGGCACGAGCGCGACATTTCGCACAGCTCCGTGGAGCGGGTGATTCTGCCGGATTCGACGATTCTCACCGATTACATGCTGCATCGCACGACGGAAATTGTGGCGAACATGAAAGTGTTTCCTGACCGCATGCGGCGGAACCTGGATGCGACGAAGGGCCTCGTGTTTTCGGGGCAACTGCTGCAGGATCTTGTGGAGCATGGCGCGCCGCGCGAAGATGCTTACAAATGGGTGCAGAGCCATGCGATGGCGGCTTGGGAATCGGAGACGAGCTTCCGGGATCGCATCGCTTCGGACGCGAATATTCGGAAGTATCTCGATGGAAAAGCGCTCGCGCATACGTTCGACTTGCAGCGGCAGTTGCGGGCCGTGGACGCGATTTTCCGCCGCGTGTTTGGGACTAAAGCCTCGGTCGCGATGTAATTCCCCCTCATTCAGCCTAAGCTACAGCGAGGTAGATGTAGCGCAGGATGAAGAGGACGGTGAGGATCCAGAGCAGCGAGCTGATTTCGCGAGATTTTCCCGCGCCGATTTTTACCACTGTGTAGGAAATCACGCCGAGGCTGAGACCTGTCGCGATGCTGAACGTGAGCGGCGTGGCGAGCACCGTGACGAACGCTGGAAAAGCGTCGCTGAAATCGTCCCAGTTGACGCGCGCTACCGACTGAATCATCAGCGCGCCCACTAAGATCAGCGCCGGGGCTGTCGCAAAAGCGGGAATCGCCGTCGCAACCGGCGAGAAAAACACGGCTCCCAGAAACAGCGCGGCGACGAGGACATTGCTCAAGCCTGTCCGCGCTCCCGCAGACACTCCTGCCGCGCTTTCGATATAGCTGGTGACGGTGGATGTGCCGGTCATCGAGCCAAAAACCGTTCCAACAGCATCAGCAAGCAGCGCGCGACCAACGCGCGGAATTTTGCCATCTTTGACGAAACCTGCCTGCTCGCAAACGGCCACGAGCGTGCCGACGTTGTCCAGCAGATCGACAAACAGAAATATGAACATGATCTCGAAAAGACCCAGATGCAACGCGCCGCGCAAATCGAATTTAAGAAATGTGAGCGATGGATGCGGAATCGATACCAGCGCGGTGGGCCAGCGCGACATTCCGCGCATGATGCCCAGCAGCGTGGTGCCCAGAATGCCGATAAGCATCGCGCCTTTCACTTTTCGCACGATCAAAATCAGCATCAGCACCAAGCCGAAACAAGCAGCCTGCACTTCGCGGTCGGAAAAGCTTCCGATACTTACCAGCGTGGCCGGATTGGCGACGACGAGTTTCGCGTTCTTCAAGCCGACGAAGGCGATGAACATGCCGATGCCCGCGGCCGTCGAATGCTTCAGCGAATCGGGGATGCCGTTGACGATCTGCTCGCGAACGCGTGAAACAGTAAGAAGCACGAACAACACGCCAGAGAAAAACACGACCCCGAGCGCCGTTTGCCAGGGAATGTGCATACCCAGGCAAACGGAATAGGTGAAATAGGCGTTGAGCGACATGCCCGGCGCCAGCGCGATGGGATAATTGGCATAAAGCCCCATCACCAGCGTGGCGGCGGCGGAAGAAATACACGTCGCGAAAAGAACGCCTTCCGGCGGCATCCCCGCTTGCGCGAGAATCTGCGGATTCACCACGATGACATATGCCATCGTCATGAACGTGGTGAGCCCGCCGAGCATCTCCTGGCGAACGGTGGTCTGATTCTCCGCCAGCTTGAAGTAGCGCTCGAGCACGCGGCCTCCGCGATTCGCCAAAAAGAATTGCAACTCTAGAGTGGCCGCGCGGCAGTGTCAATGTGGAGCGCATCGATCTCAGGGAAACAATGGCCAATTCGGGGATTTCATCACCAATTGTGAATAAGGAATGGCAAATGCAGGCACAGCCGCGACATTCGCCGAAACAGCAGTCGATGGCATGGAGGTTAAGGTATCAGTGGATGCTTTCGCCAGCTGATTCTGCAGTTTTTCATAGTACGCGAGTGTGGCTTTTGCTTCCGACCAATCCGGGTAGGTTCGCAGCACCGCACGCAAATCAGTGACGGCCGAAGCGTAGTTTGCTGATTCTCCCTCTGCCAGCCCGCGTATGTACTCGGCGGCCCACTGCGTGTTCTTCTCATCACCAAATACAGCTCCAATCAATTTCACCGCATCGGCAGCCCTTCCTGCTCCCACATAAGCCAGCGCAAGGTTGTGCGAGACTTCAGTGCGGTGGGGATCAAGGTAAGCGGCTTGTTCGAGCGGCCCGATAGCCGCTCCAGGATTGCCCCGGCCGAGATAAAGCTGCGCGAGAAGCAACTGCGCAAGCTCGAGATTGGCATCGTGGCGCACGATCTGCTGTAATTTTGTGATTGCTTGATCCGTGTGCCCGGAACGAACCAATTGCACTGCGCGGCCATAGTTCACAACGTCAGCCTTCGTCGAGCACAAAGCCGCGAATCCGATGCCCAGAACAACAAGCGAAGCCAAGCCCGCAGTCATCACTACGCGATTTTCCTTCGTTTCTCCCACAGTCCGGAATTCTCCAAGAGGAGACGGATCGGCAGCCGCGCGCCCGGCGATGTCGCCAATCTCGGCTGGGCTTCGCATCATGGGAGGAATCAGACAGCCAAGAATGAAACCTGCTACAAGTCCGCCTATGTGGGCGGAGTTGTCGATGCCAAAGCTGGCGGCTCCGCTGACAAGATTGTAAAAAATGAAAGCCGCGAGGCTTATCTTCGTCTGCTTGATCGCGCCGGGATTAAAAGAGACCTTTCTAAAAAAAAGATAAGCCGCAAACGCTCCCGCTACGCCGAAAATCGCCCCGGATGCGCCGGCGCCAACCCGCCAGGGACGCCATGCGAGACTCGTCAGGCTGGCTGCAAGGCCGCTCGCAACATAAGTAATGGCGAAAGCCTTCCGTCCCATGATGAATTCAAGCGAACGCCCAAGGTCGAAAAGACACCACATATTGAATGCAATGTGGATGATTCCAAAATGGACGAACATGCTTGTAATCAATCGCCAAGGCTCGCTATTCAGGCTGAGCGGTCCGAAGTCTGCTCCCCAGAGAATCGCGTGCCGCAGACTAGGATCAGTCCATGACGCGCCGGAAAGCCCCATCGCCAAGTAAACCAATGCGTTGATCCCGATAAGCGTTAGCGTCACCAGAGGACGACCGGTACTTTGAGCCAACGCCAGATCGGTTGGCTTGGCGGCTGCCTGAGAATTGGGTTCCACCGTACCTATTTGCTGTCTTGTGCGGCGACACTCACGGCATTCGGTTGGGGGCTCAGAGCCAAATGAAAAGCCGCTGAATTGTTTTCCACAGCGAGCGCACGCGGGCATGGTCGCTACAGTGCTCTCCCGTACCGTGAGGGGTAAATTCTAAATAAGTGGACTTGAAGATATCTTTGTTTTGGTTGGGGAGGAAACGAAATTGTTGCGGTGTTTCCGGTGCTCCAGCGAAGGAGACTATGGATTTTTAACGGGGTTAGCGGGTTCCGGAACATCCGTGACCGGCGTCGACGGGCCGATTTTTGTTTCGACGCGGAATTTTTTGTAGTCGCTGTAGCGGTCGATTTCATTTTGGCGGACTCTGACGAAAACCACGCGGGCGGCGGCGTGCACTTCGGCGTAGGACGGCAGCCAGACTTCGCCATTGATTTTCGTTTGCTCGAAGACGAGGTTCGTGCCCTTGTCGAGCGAAGCCAGCAAGCCGCCGCCGATTTTCACCTTGTCGCTGAATCGAGCTTCTAGCCGGGCCACGTCGCGAGCCTGTTCGTCAATCCACACCACGCCAACCAATTTTTGCACGATGGACTCGACCAGCTTGCGCGGCTTGTAATCGGGATTCGGGCCGAAATCGAAAACGATCACATCCTGCCCGCGAAATCGCTCGCGGCGCGGATTCGTAAAGCTCTCGGCGCGAAGGAAATCGGAAATCTGCGCCTGCTGCCGTTCGTCTTCTTTTTCGTGTTTCTTGGGATCGTTCGCGAGCTCCACCTGCTTCTTCTGAAATTCGCTGAATTCTTTGTTGAAGCGCTCGTCCTCCTTGTGCTGCTGTTCGGCACTAAGCGGCTTCGAATCGTCTTTCACGAGGTGGCGAATTTCATCACCGCCACAGTTGAACACGTCGTATTCCTTCACCTCGCGGGAGGTGACTCCTCCCCTCGAATCGAACTTCTCCTCTTCCGCGACCACATGACAGGTGTATTGCTTCTGCAGCTCCTCGATCGCCTTCTGGTTTTTGGCTACATCGAGAAGGAGCGCTTTGATATCGGGCAACGGACGGCCCTTATTATTGGGAAAGTCGAACACGGAATCGTTTACAGGCGCGTTCCACTCAATGCGCGAGACGGCGACGGTGTAATTGTGGCCGGCGCGGCGCAGCGTGATTCGATAAGGAGCCTCGACACCCTCGACGCGGCGGTAGTCGGCGTAGTCGAGCTCTTCCGCGGCAGCATTCTTCGATCCCGGCTGCTGCTGTGCCGCGGCAGGAATGATTTCGCGAATCAGCAAGTGAGTTTGCGTGTCGAAAAACAGTTCGCGAGAAACGCGCGGCGAAAGAGCGATGCGGACGTGATACGCCTTGCGCCCGCCCACATCTTCCATATCAATCAGCTGCAAGCCGAATTTGGACTTCTTCGCGTCCGCCAGCCTGCCGTTCAGGTAGCGCCCGGCCGCCTCCCACTCCGAAGCGACGGCGCCGGTCAGCGTGTGCGGTGCACCCGTCGAGTCGGACGACGAACCGGCTCCTGTCTCCTGGCCCGAGTCATCCAGATCTGAGGTGTCCTGGCCCCAAGCCGATTTTCCGTTATAAGCCTCGATCAGGCGACGCGGCCCGACAATAATTTCGGAGTAGAACTTGTTAGGCGCCTTGGTGATGAGCGAATAAGTGCCGGACTGCCCGGTGGCATCGTCAGTCAAGCTTCCAGTGATGCTGGCGGTTTGAATTCTAGCGAGAGCTTTCGCGCCGCCTTCGGCACGAACGTATTCATCCACAATCTTCTGCGCGGATTGCGCGAAGCACGAGCCGCTCCCAGCACCGAAAATGATAAGCCCGAGAGCCAACACACGCTTTCGAGAGGTCGCGATTTTCACCAAATGAGCGTAGCAC
Organism: uncultured Acidobacteriota bacterium; assembly: GCA_963772535.1. Classification (GTDB taxonomy): domain Bacteria; phylum Acidobacteriota; class Terriglobia; order Acidiferrales; family UBA7541; genus Palsa-295. Next base: position 417,986 of record CAVYXN010000015.1, on the reverse strand, counting down.
GTTGCGAGCGGCCTACTAAACGATGTAGGGCAGATTGACTTGCAGGACGACCGGAGCCTAACATCACCAAACGTTCCGATACGGCAGCCATTCCGACGTTCCCGACAATCTCGATGTAACGCGGGGCGGCCGTTGAGCACTATATTAAGATGCCCCGTGCGTTGCCACCCACTGACGCCGCGCGTCTGACCCCGATTCAATGGCTTGTCTGCGCTGTCGCTTGCCTCGGCTTTCTGTTTGATCTCTACGAAGTCCTGGTGATGCCTCTCATCGTACGGCCGTTGCTGGCGGATCTGGGCCACTTGAGACCGGGCACTCCAGCGTTCAATTTATGGGTAGGTTTGCTGTTCTTCGTCCCAACGGCGATCGGCGGCATCTTCGGCCTTCTCGGCGGCTATTTGATTGATCTTCTCGGGCGCCGCCGCGTGCTCGTCTGGAGCATAGTTCTCTACGCCTTTTCCGCATTCGCAGCAAGTTACGCAACTTCGCTGCATCAGATCATGTTTTTTCGCTGCGCCTCGTTGGTGGGAGTTTGTGTGGAGTATGTAGCAGCGGTCACGTGGCTGGCGGAACTTTTCTCGAATCCAAAGCAGAGAGAGTCCGTGCTGAGCTACGCTCAGGCTTTTTATCCCTTAGGCGGCTTCGTGGCCGCCGGCGCCTACTATGTTGCCGTCACCTGGGCCGCGCGACTTCCGGCGATCCATGGAGCCCACGAAGCCTGGCGGTACACGTTGCTCGCAGGGCTCATTCCTGCGATTCCGCTGATTGTAGTTCGACCGTTCTTGCCCGAGTCGCCCGTATGGCGTGAGAAGAAATCTCTCGGGAAATTAGAGCGCCCCAGCTTTCGGGAACTCTTCCAGCCAGCTTTGCGACGGACTACCCTGGTGACAACGCTTTTAATGGGTGCAACAAGCGCCTTGGCGTTTGGCGCAATTCAGCATACGGTCCGGATCGTTCCCGGCCTCGCCGACGTTCGCAATCTGCCTGCAAAACAAATCGAACAGACCGTGAGCCACGTACAAGTGCTGCAGGAACTGGGCGGCGTAGCCGGGCGCGTGATATTTGCGCTACTGCTTATCCGCATCGCATCGGAACGGCGCCGTATGCGAATTTTTCTGGTGCCGGCGTTTGTGGTATTCGCGTGGCTTTATTTCTTTGCGTCAACGCGAACGCTGGCTCAACTCGGCTTCGGCGTCTTTCTTGCGACGCTGCTGTTTAACGGACTGCACAGCTTCTGGGGCAACTACATGCCTCGCGTTTATCCGACGCACTTGAGAGGCACCGGCGGAAGTTTTGCAATGAATCTCGGAGGCAGGACGATTGGCGCCTCTGCTGCACTCGCGACAACTCAACTCGCCAATGTGATGCCAGGCTCGGCACCATCGCTGCAACTGTCGTACTCAGCTGGAACGGTGGCCCTGGTGGCGTGCGCGTTAGCTTTGGCCGGGAGTGCCTGGCTGGGCGAGCCAGCGAGCGAACAACTTCCCGATTGACAGCCACGCCTTGACTTGCACCGCGAGCGCAGCCTAACATCGCGCGCACTCAACTGACTGCATCTCCGGAAAATGATCGGAAAAACCCTTTCGCACTACGTGATCCTGGAAAAGCTCGGCGGCGGCGGCATGGGTGTGGTCTACAAGGCCGAGGACACCAAGCTGGGCCGCCAGGTGGCCCTGAAGTTTCTGCCCGAAGGATTCTCGAAAGATCGCGCGACACTCGAACGATTTCAGCGCGAAGCCCGCGCAGCCTCGGCGCTGAATCACCCCAACATCTGCACCATCTATGAAATCGACGTCGTGGACGACGGCGGCGAGACGATCCCATTCATCGCCATGGAGTTGCTCGAAGGGCAAACGCTCAAGCACCGCATCGGCGAGAAGCCGCTTGCGTTCGAGCAGGTGCTCGACCTCGGAATCCAGATTGCCGACGCGCTCGATGCCGCCCATGCAAAAGGCATCATTCATCGCGATATCAAGCCCGCCAATATTTTTGTGACGCGCCGCGGGCAAGCCAAAGTGCTCGATTTCGGCCTCGCCAAACTTGCGCCAGAGCATGTCGGCGTTGGTGCGGGCACTTCTGCATTGCCTACGGTTGGATCAGAAATGTTGCTGACGAGTCCGGGAACGGCGGTCGGCACGGTTGCGTATATGTCACCCGAGCAAGTGCGCGGCGAAGAACTCGATGCGCGCTCGGATCTTTTCAGCTTTGGCACGGTGCTGTACGAAATGGCTACGGCCCGCCAGGCGTTCACCGGCAATACTGCAGGCGTGATCACGGAAGCGATTTTGAATCGCGCGCCTGCACCACCTACGCGCGTAAATCCCGATCTGCCCGGTGAATTTGAAATCATCCTGGCGAAGACACTCGAAAAGGATCGCGAGCTCCGTTGCCAGACGGCGGCAGAATTGCGCGCCGATCTGAAGCGCCTGAAACGCGAGACGGAATCGAGCCGCTCAGGAATGAGCACAGGTTTCGCAGCGCCAGCAGCGAAGCCGGTAACCTCGGCGACTTCTGCCAAACGCACGTGGACAGCTGCGGCGGTCGCCAGCGCAATTGCGCTTGTTGCCGGGCTGGCTGCTGGCGCGTTTCTTGCCATGCGCCAGAAGGTCGTATCGCAGCCGCTCTACCATCAAGTCTCGTTCCGCCGAGGAACCGTATATGGCGGACGATTCGCACCGGATGGTCAAACGGTCTATTACAGCGGTGCGTGGGATGGAAACCCCGCCGAAATCTATTCCACTCGCACTGGTAGTCCGGAGTCTGCGTCGCTTGGGCACCCGGGCACACAGCTGCTGGGAGTCTCGTCAGCCGCCGAGATGATTTTGTTGCTGAACAGCCGCACCGGCCAGTTTCAACAATTTGGTACTTTGGCGCGAATGCCGATTGGTGGCGGAGCGCCGCGCGAGCTTTTGAACGACGTGAATTGGGCAGATTGGGCAAAGGATGGCTCGAGCTTGGCCATTGTGCGAGTGCAGGGCGGCTTCAGTCAGTTGGAGTTTCCGATCGGAAAAGTTCTCTATAAGGCTCCGGGCGGTTGGATCGGCGATCCACGAATTTCTCCGAAGGGTGACCGAATCGCTTTTCTGGAACATCCGTTAGTGGCGGATGACGGAGGAACCGTTTCGATTGTCGACCTGACCGGCGCTCATAAAACTTTGACAAAGAATTGGATTAGCGAGGACGGGTTGGCATGGTCTCCCAGCGGAGAGGAGATCTGGTTCAGCGCCACTCACGAAGGCCTCGGGCGGGCTTTGTATGCTGTCGATTTATCCGGGAAACAACGGCTACTTGCCCGCGTCCCCGGCTCGCTTACGCTCCTGGATACGGCGCGAGATGGACGGGTGCTTCTCAAGCGAGAGGCAAATCGGCAGGAAATAAAAGGATTTATCGACGGCGCGTCGCAACCGCGGGAGTTGTCATGGTTTGATTTTTCGCTGCCAGCGGCCTTATCGGCCGACGGAAAGACTCTTTTATTTGCCGAAGTAGGGGAAGCTGGCGGCGCCACTTACGCAATTTACATTCGAGGGACGGACGGCTCTCCTGCTGTGCGGCTCGGCGATGGAAACCCGCAAGGCCTTTCGCCGGACGGCGATTGGGTGCTGGCGATCACTCACGAAACACCCGAGCAGCTGTTTTTGCTGCCGACCAAAGCCGGCGCGCCCCGCGTGATAACGAATGACGCGATTGACCATTTCACGGCGGAATGGTTTCCGGATGGAAAACAGGTGGTCTTTACAGGAAGCGAACCCGGACATGGCCCACGGCTCTACATACAGAATCTGGAAGGCGGAAAGCCACGCGCGATCAGTGCGGAGGGCGCAGCGGCGTCATTCTTCGCAGTTTCGCCGGACGGAAGTTTTGTGGCCGCTCTCGGCGCGGACGGGAACCGTTGGCTTTTCCCAGTGAACGGAGGCGAGCCGCACCCGATTCCCGGCATTCAAACCGATGAACGCATTGCAGGATTTGCGGCGGACGGAAAATCGGTCTTCGCGTACAACATTGCCGGATTGCCTTGTCTGATTACGCGAATCGAACTCGGAACAGGTAAGCGCACGGTGTGGAAACAGCTCGTGCCCGCGGACGCCGCTGGAGTGGACGCGATTGGCGGAATCCACATCACGCCCGATGCAAAATCCTTCGTCTATTCCTATCCGCGAACGCTTTCGGATCTGTATGTGGTGGAGGGGTTAAAGTAACAATCCGACGATGCGACGCTGGGGTGACTTGTTTACCAGACCTCTTTGCCGACTGGGTCGCCGAAATCAAATTCGGAGTGCAGATTGTCGGGCGTGATCTTTTTCACGAGTTCAACAAGGTCATACTCTGCGGCCCGAGGGACTTCCACTTCGTCTCTTCCCGCATTCCGCTGGAGTCGGTTTGTCACTGCACGCGCTGAATGTAGCGGGCTTCCGAAGTATCCACTTTCACTTTGTCGCCGGTACCAACGAACGGCGGCACGTTAATCACGAGGCCTGTTTCGAGTTTCGCCGGTTTCATCACCGAGCTGGCGGTCGCTTTCTGAATGCTGGGCTCGGTATCCACCACAGTGAGATCAACGGTGTCGGGAATCAGCACGCCGATCGGCTTCTCGTCGTAGTACTCGATTTTCACGGGCATATTGGCGATCAGGTAGTCCTTCGTATCGCCCACGATGTCGTTTTGCAGCGCCAGTTGCTCGTAGTTCTCGGTGTTCATGAAGTGGTGGCCATCGCCGTCGCTATAGAGGTATTGGAATTCGATCTCATCCACGATCACTTTTTCGACGAATTCCTCAGCGCGGAACCGGTAGTCGGTCATCGACCCCGTGCGCAAATTGCGCATCTTCGTCTGCATCGCAGCGCGCTTGTTGCCGGGCGTGCGGTGATCCACGCTGTATACGTGATACAGGTCGCCCTCGTGCTGAATGATCATGCCTGCGCGCAGTTGGGTAGCCTTTAAGGCGCTCATCGGATGCTCCTGAATTTCGCTGGGTGTTTCCTGCAGAGTCGCAAGCAGCGGCGCCTGCCAAGCAAGAAATTCACGCTATGACGAAACACCAATTATAGCGGGCCTTCGCGCATCGGGTCAAACATCTAGAAACGTTTCAGGCCATTAAATCGCAGGAATCCAACGATTGCGGCTAGCGTCAAACCAGATAAGCGGCCTGGCGTGGCGGAATTACGGCCGGCAACTCGCTCGGCTCCAAAGAGGCATCGAATAACTATGGCTCGCAGAAACCGCTTCTACGCAATCTTGGCAATCGCGCTCGCACTAGCATCGTACGGCCTCCTGAAAAATGCCGCACATCGCTCAATTGCCTCCGCGAATCCCAACGCTCGCAGCGAAATCTCGCGCCTCGCCGAGGAAATGCACTGGAAGCCGGGCATGACCATCGCGGACATTGGCGCCGGAGACGGAAGCTACAGTTTCGCAGCCGAGAAAATCGTAGGCGCTTCAGGCCACGTCTACGCCACCGAAATTGACGCCACCAAGCTGGCCGAGCTTCGCGATGAAGTCGCCAAGCAAAAACTCGCCAACGTCACCATCGTGGAAAGCGCAGCCGATGACACGAAGTTACCCACAGACTGTTGCGACGCGATTTTCCTGCGCCGCGTCTACCACCACATCACCGCCCCCGAAGCCTTCGACAAAAATCTGCTGCGCTCGCTAAAGCCCGGCGCGCGCCTGGCCATCATCGATTTCGCCCCGGACAACAGCCTGCCGCCGGTCGAAGGCGTCCCCGCCAATCGCGGCGGTCACGGCATCCCGCAAAAAATCATGGTCGAAGAATTGACCGTGGCAGGATTTCACGTCGAGAAGACAATCAATCACTGGTCAGGCAACGACTACTGCGTAATTTTCGAAAAGCCGACCAACTAGCCGGCGATAAGCTCAAATGATCTGGTCGTGCTTTTGTAGATTGTGCCTGGCACAGAGAAGCTGAATGTTCTTGGCTACTAACGATGAACCACCTCGCGAGTAGGGAATAATGTGGTCAAAATGAAGGTTATCGCTGGAACCGCAAGTTACACACTTACCGTCGTCTCTCTTCCACAACTCTAACTTCACCTCCGCAGGAATCAGCCGGTTGTGGGGCAGGTCAATCTCGCGAGACCTCATATCTGGAACTTCTGTCACCTGTAGCTTGAATTTAAACACTTTCCTTCTGCCGCTGCGCGGCTCGGTAGCGTCGAGTAATTCGAAAATCCCATCAAAAACCCAGACGCCGTTATGAAGCTTTTCATACACTTTTACTAGTTCGGGATTACCGGCTTTTGCTTTCCTCGCCGCTTCGAAGAACAGCCCGTTCTGCGTAAGTTTTCCTGATGGTAGCTCTCGTGGTTGGTCGACGGCCTTTGGATCTGGCCCGCCCTTCCTTCGCGAGACATCGTGCCCCTCGTAGATGAGGACTTTCCCATTCTCCAATATCTGGTCGGCGTAAGGTGCGCCTCTCCGAAGGCTCATCAAGATTACGCTCATGCCTCCGCGCAGGCGAAAGTTCATCCCTCGTTGAAGGCTGGCGCCTTCCTCTTGGCACATCTGTAGGTATGAGATTACGTCGCCTGGAACAAACACAAATACCTGCCTTCCCGTCGTGGATTTCGTGTTTGTGCGGCGAGCCTTTCCACTACGGCTGCGGCTCCGGATGCGCCCGGCCTTCCGCCATCACTTTTTCCACTTCGTCCGCATTCCGCGGCAGCTTTTCCGTCATCAACCGGTGCCCGTCGGCCATCACCAGCACATCATCCTCGATCCGCACGCCAAGGTTCTCGTCGCGAATATAAATCCCCGGCTCGATCGTGATGGTCATTCCCGCCTTCAGCGGCTCGCGATAATCCGTGGGGTCGTGAACGTTCAATCCCAAGCCGTGCCCCAGCCCATGCACGAAATATTTTCCGAGCGGCTTGCCGTCCTTATCCTTGCCGTGCGTGTTGATGTAATCGGCTGCAATCGTTTGCAAGCTGCCAGGCCCGCCGTAGAGATACACGCCCGGCTTCACCGCTGCAATCGCCGCATTCTGCGCGCCCAGCACGATGTCGTAAATTTCGCGCTGCCTCGCCGTGAATTTTCCGTTCGCTGGAAGGGTGCGCGTGATGTCCGCATCGTAACCGCCATATTCACCGGCGACATCCAATACCACCACGTCTCCATCCTTGATCTGATTATCGAGCGCATCGTAGTGCAGCACCGTGGAGAAAAATCCCGCGCCGACGATCGGCGAATACGCTTCGCGCGAGCAGCCTTCCCATTTGTGAATCTCTTCCATCTTCGCGGCCACTTGATATTCCATCAGCCCCGGCTTCATCATTTTCATCGCCGCGACTTGCGCATCCACGGACGCATCCACCGCCTTTTGCAGCAACTCGATTTCTCCCGGCGATTTCACCATTCGCATTTGGGTCAAAGTCGGCTGCACATCCACGATCGCCGACTGCGGTGGAAGCGCTTCCTTCAGCCAATCGTGCCAGGTCTGAAGCTGAGGATAGCCATTCTCCGGTCCGTTCGGCAGCAGCGCGTAAAATTTCGGATTCGTCTTCGCCAGCGCCGCCAGATCGCCGCGCAACTCCGCAAACGGCCGCACCGCCTGAAAACCCGTCTTCTCCGCCACGCCCGGATCATTCGGCCCGAGGTGCGCGCCGCCCCAAATCGCTTCGCGTGGATCACGCGGCGGCAAATATAAAATCTCCGTTGGCCCGCTGGAAGTTTTCGCGGCCGCCGAATCCGGAATCAGAACGAGCGCTGCATCCGGCTCGCTGTAGCCGGTGAGGTAATAAAAATCTTCGTCCTGGAAGAACACCGCCACTTCGCCCGCATCATTCCGGCTCGTATAGCCGAAAAGTACCACCGGCCCATCCACTTCCGCGCGCAATTTTGCGCGCCGCCCCTGATACTCCGCGGCTGGCTGCGGAAATCGCGCCTGTACCAGCACCGCCACAAATAGCAATGCCAGCGCCGCGACGGTGCCGCGAAGCACGAGCGTCCGAAATTTCATACGAGTTCCTCCGATGCTAGTAGACGAACCGCGATGGTAAAAGGGTAGGCAGGAAAACACTAGTGCGCTAGAACCCCGGCGCCCCCGTCGAAGCCGGCCGCACTTCGCCAGCCTCCACCACGCCAAACCGCAGCCGGTCAATATACGTCTGCCCCAGCGACATCAACCCGGTATACAAATACCCCCACACAAACAGGACCAGAAACGGAACCGTGGCGTAATTTTCCATCTCAATCGCGTACACCACCGCCGCCGCAAAATAAATCCCGAGAACAACTTCGGCCCACGGCATCCATCCCGCCTTCTTCCGGTATTTCTTGGTGGCCCATCCGCCCGCGCCATTCGATCCGGTCGCGCCCGCTTCCACTCGATACTTCGGCGTGCGCACGAATTCCGATTTCACTCCGAAAATCGCTTCCATCACAGCCACCGCATTGCGCACCGAAAGCCCGATTCCCACGGCCATGATGAACGGCAAATAGAGAAACGTCCGCTTCCACGTCTTCGGAAAAATCGCGCGTTCCGCCGCCAGATAAAACGAAGAAATCGAGCACGTCGACGCAATAAACAGCGGCAGGTCGATCACCAGCACCTGAAACCATCCCTGATAAAACCGCACAATCATCGCCGGCAGCAGAATCATCGAGAGCAGCACCATCAGCGGGTAGCTGATATTCGCGGTGAGATGAAAAAACGCCTCCGCCTTCACCACTCCCGGCATATCCGATCGCAGCACGCGCGGCATGATTTTCTTCGCCGTCTGCATCAAGCCCTTCGCCCAGCGCGCTTGCTGCGATTTGAACGCATTCATCTCCACCGGCAATTCCGATGGGCACTCGATGTCCGGCAGATAAATAAACTGCCAACCGCGAAGCTGCGCGCGATAAGAAAGATCGGTGTCTTCCGTCAACGTGTCGTGCTCCCACCCGCCCGCATCTTCAATCGCCGCGCGCCGCCAGATGCCCGCCGTCCCGTTGAAATTGAAAAAAAGCCCGCTGCGATAACGCGCCGAATGCTCGATCACAAAATGCCCGTCGAGCAGAACCGCTTCCACTTCCGTAAGCTTCGAATAATTCCGGTTGATGTAGCTCCAGCGCGTCTGCACCATCGCCAGCTTGGCATCCGCAAAATACGGCACCGTATTCCGCAGAAAATCCGCCGGGGGAATAAAATCCGCATCGAAGATGGCAATATGCTCGCCGCGCGCCACCTTCAACCCTTCCTGCAGCGCGCCGGCTTTGAATCCTTCGCGGTTGTCGCGATGAATGTAGGAAATCGGCAGGCCCAGCTGCTGATAACGCTCCACGCAATTGCGCGCCACTTCCTGCGTCTCGTCGGTCGAATCGTCGAGCACCTGAATATCCAGCAGCTCGCGCGGGTAATCGAACTGCGCCACCGCATCCACCAGCCGCTCGATCACGTAGCGTTCGTTGTAAATCGGCAACTGCACGGTCACGCGCGGCCACTCGCTGATTTCCGGTGGAGGCGGCGCGATTCGCTTGCGGTTCTTGAAAAAGTTGTACACCAGCACGTAGCGATGGATCCCGTACATCGCCAGAATAATCATCACCACGAAGTACGGCGTCATCACCACCAGGTCAAACGAATTCACCTGATAGAGTCCGCGGAATGGATTCGTCAGCGGATCGAGATTCCGCCGCCAAAAATCCGACACAGGATTCGCGACAGGCGCGAACCAACTTGCCATCGAGTACAACAACATCAGGCTCCACCTATTCTGAAGGGGTGATGAATCTGAACTGCTTTTGTCGATTTGAGCAGCTTTGTTGATTTGAAGCGCTTCGTTAGTCGAGGCTGCTTCGTTAATTTGAACCGCTCTATTGATCAACACCGCTTTGTAGGTCGCGCTTTCAACCGCGACGCACTCGCGACAAACAGCGAAAGGGCTTTAGCCCCTGAAGCGCGCTCGAATCCTATCGCGTACCCATCTCTAAACGATTGATCACGCTGCATTTCCCGCGGAGGGGTTGCGGGCCTACAATTCAATCTATACGACGGGGCGAAACCCTGTCAACGAATCCTTACCGCCGTCCCGATGGTTTCGATTTTCTCCGCAGTAGGGGCACGGCATGCCGTGCCCGCTCGCGATGCTTGGCACTCCACTGTCCATTGCCCCAGGCTAATGTAGCTCACCTCTTCAGAGGTGAGGCCTTCGCTTGTTCGGAGTGTCCCGAGCAGCATCGTTGACGGGTAATAGGCCATATTTGAAAAAGACCACCCTAAGGCTTTACAGATACAATGAACGTCAAGGTGCGGCCGCCGTAGTGCGCCGTGAGTTCCCAACAACCGGCTGTCGGGATTTCAAACGCCGTTACCATCGCCGGTGGCAATTTGGTGTTGCTTCCCACAAAGGCATTGTCTGCATCCGCCACTTCTATAGACGGCGAATCTGCATCGAGACGCCGGCCAGTGATGGTAAGTTTCGGTTTCGGCTCCCTCCGTGCGTCATAGCCTTTCGTCCAGAAGAAAACCTTCTGTCGATACCCTTTATCATTGTGGAGTCCACCCCATTCGCCGTCTGCCGAAAGACCTGTCCGCAGTGATTCGGTCCCATACCAGAACGTACCGGACGGCGCGTCTTGGGGGTACGGCTTGGGCGGAACGAATTGCGGATTAGGCGGATGGGTCGTGCGACATTGGGCTGAAGTGAACACGGGCAACCCGACTAGCAAGGTCATAACGGCGAGGAGGTAACGAAACATCGCGTCCCCTTTGACCATGATTTTACTCCTATTGATAGGTGCAAAATAGCCCGGCGCACTGCGGCTGGTGAAATCCCTTGAGAAGGCAGTTCGAATATGCTACCGTAACGCTTGAGTTATGAGAAACAGCGGCCAAGGCGGACAGAGAGCAGCAAGACGCGAAACAACCCGCGCCCCTGAATTTCTAATCGCAAATCTGGAATTAAAATTCCAGCTAAGCCCCATAAGAATCAACAACGTGGAATTTTCTAATCGCAAATTTTTCGCGGTTTTTGCAGCGAAATTCTGCACCGATGAGGGGTCACGCGCGGCCCTCTCCAAACCCCACGCTCCATCTTCGAACCTCAAGAACTTAATCGAGACTCCGCGATTTGGATTCCTCCCAACTCACAGACAACAAAGCCACTTCTCATTTTCTAATCGAGACAAAACGGGCAGTTTGCATTCCGGATTCCGTCCCGGGCCACGGCCTTCGCCGTCCACTCCTGCAGCCCGTGTAAAGTTAGGTCGTCCACGAATCACGAGTTACAAGTCACCAGTCACGAGTCACGCTTCTCCCGCCTCTTGCATCGCGCCTCCGCCACGCCTAACATGGCGTCTCGCAATCCTTCCATCAAGGAGTTCTGCTGATGCGATCCAATCGCAATCGCCTGCCATTTATCCTGATGCTGCTGGGACTTACGGTTTTAGCAGTGCTGCTTCTCGTCGTAAGCCACCCAGCGATCGTCGAAGCTGCGGCGCAACCGCTCGCCACAAACTCACAGAAAAACTCGAAGCCCGCGCCTGCTGACGACGCGCTCCTCGCAAAATCCTACCGCTTCGAAAGCGGCGGCTGGATTTACGTCCACCTCGAAGGCTCGCCGCACGATATCGGCTACCAGCATGGCTATCTTCTCGCGCCGGAAATTGGCGACGCCTTCGCTGCCGTCAGCCTGCAGATGACTCACGTGACGCAGCGCGACTGGGAATTTTTCCGCGCCGCCGCGCGCACGATGCTGTGGCCGAAAATCGATCCCGAATATCAAGCCGAGCTCAAAGGCATCGTGGATGGACTCGCAGCACGCAAAGTGAACCTCGATCTCTACGACATCGTCGCCCTGAATGCTTTCGAGGAGCTGCCCGGCTACTACGTTCCCTGGGTCAACGAGCAGACTCACGCGCAGAACGCGCCCAAAATCAACAGCCCGGAAAATTGCAGCGCCTTCGTCGCCAACGGAAGCTGGACGAAAGATCACCAGATCGTGATGGCCCACAACAACTGGACCAGCTACCTCAATGGCGAGCGCTGGCGCATTATTTTCGACATCGTTCCGCAGCAGGGTTACCGCATGCTGATGGACGGTTTTCCCGGCGTGATCGCGAGCGACGACGATTTCGGCATCAATTCCGACGGAATGATGATCACCGAAACCACCATCTCGAATTTTCACGGCTGGGATTACAACGGCAAGCCGGAATTCGCGCGCGCTCGGAAAGCGATGCAATACGCGGGGTCTATCGATGAATATGTGAAAATCATCATGGACGGCAACAATGGCGGCTACGCGAACGATTGGCTGCTGGGCGATCGCAAGACCGGCGAAATCGCGCAGTTCGAGCAGGGATTGCAACACACGAAACTCTATCGCACGATGGACGGAGTTTTCGTCGGCTCGAATTTCGCAAGCGATCCCGCCGTGATGCGCGACGACACCACGTTCGATCCCAAGAATATCGCTAGCTCTCCCAATGCGCGCCACGCTCGATGGGATGAGCTGATGAACGAGAACAAAGGCAAGATCGACATCGCCATGGCGCAGGCTTTTCTCTCCGATCACTACGACACCTACACAAAAAAAGTGATGCCGGATCATCGAACGCTCTGCGGCCACGGCGACATGTCTGTGGACGGCGACAAGACATGGGACATGCCGCCCTACGAGCCCATGGGCGCCGTGCAAGGCAAAGTGATGGACAGCAAAATGGCTGCGAACATGAGCTTCGTCGCGCGCATCGGGCATCCCTGCGGCGCAAAATTTGATGCCGCGGAATTCATGCGCGAGCATCCGGAATTTAATTGGCAAGCGCCCGTGATGCGCGACATGAATGCGGGCCCGTGGACGCAATTCCGCATTGGCGAAACCGATCCGAAATCAATAAGCACCGGAAATTAAAAACTCGAGCCGCTCGTGACCGCCAGCCTAACAACTTTCTTCGGTCTGCTGGGCGCGCTGCTGGTGTTGGCCTTTGTCGCCAACCGGCTATCGAAGTGGACGTGCGTTCCGGACGTAATCGTTCTGCTGATCACCGGAATTGCTCTCGGGCCGGTGCTGCACTGGGTGGACGGCTCAAAGTTCAGCGAGGTGACACGCGGATTCGGAACACTCGCGCTGATCTTGATTCTCTTCGCGGCGGGGCTCGAGCTGGATCTTCGCACTGCGCTCAAACAGTTTGGCGCGGGAACGGTTCTCGCGCTGCTTAGCTATTCGCTTTCCTTCGTCGGTGTTGCTTACTTCTGCATCTACGTTTTGCATCTGGCGCTGATGCCATCGCTTCTCGTCGGCGCGACGCTTGCTTGCATGAGCGGTTCGGTGATCCTGCCTGTGCTCGAGCAGCTCGAGATGCGAGATACGGTGAAAACCACTCTCGTGATCGAGGCGTCGTTCGGCGATGGGCTTGGCGCACTCGGTGTCGGCGTGCTGATCGATCTCGCGCTCGGCGGCAGTGAAATCAAGAGCGGCCCGCTCCCGGATTTACTCGCCCGCGCGGGACTCGCCCCCGGAAGCCACGGTTCGATCGCAGGCGCGGTCACTGCCATCCTGCTCTTCAAGTTTTTACTCGCGCTGGCCGTCGCCATCGTTGCCGGCTATCTTTGGCTGCGATTACTGCCGCTCGTTTCCGACAAGCAGTTCTGGCAGGTGCTCACCTTCGCCGCTGTGCTGCTGCTGTATGCGTTCACGCACGCCATCGGTGGGACCGCTCTTTTTGCGGTGATGGCCTTCGGCGCGGCGCTCGCGAACCTGCCCGACCCGCGCCATTCCGCGGACTCGTTCGTCTTCCGGATTCTTCCGCCGGACCCGAGCCGCGCGATCCATTCCTTTCACGCCGAACTGGCCTTTCTGGTGCGAAGCTTCTTCTTCGTGCTGCTCGGCGTGCTGGTGGATTTCAGCGGCTTGCAGAGGGAGTTTCTGGCGTCGCTGGGAATTGTGGCTGTGCTGTTCGTTGCCCGCTTGATCGCCGTGCAGATCAGTCGTGTGGCCTGGCGGGGCACCTCGCCCCGCGAACGGGAAGTCTCTATACTATTGATTCCACGCGGTTTAATTACAGCAGTGTTGGCTCTCGATGCGGTCCGCGCCATGAAGCCCCAGCTCGATTTCCTCACGCCTCTGGCGTTTGCAATCATCCTGCTGACGAATGTTCTCGTCCTGCTTGCTGCGATTCGCGCCAAGGATCTTGTCCTTGAAGTCGCGCAGGCGCAAGTCGCGGTGGAATCCTCAGAAACCACTCCCGCATAGCAAACCGGCCTAGCAAGCCGGCGCCCGTCCCGCTATCTGATTGGTATCAATCCGCTTCCACCCTGTGGAAATCGTCTTCCGGAGGTGCTACAAAAAGTATGAGCTTTATCTGGGTGTGCTGTGGCTGAAATCTGCACGTCAAAAGGATGCAAAATGACTGTCCCCGGGGGGTTTGCCGGTGACCGCCTGTGCGTCCTTCACTACACGCTTTTCGTCGAGCAGGAATGCGCGGAGATGCGGCGCGAATCCGCGCTGGGCAAAAATAGTCACGAACGGCAGAACGAACTCATGGGCAAGATTGCCGATCGAGGCGAGGCGCTCGTACACGTAGCGACGAGCGGCTTTCCGATGTCTGACGAACTGAAGGCGCGAATCTTGAGCACGCTGCTGACGCTGATGAACACGCGCGAGAATCTGGATAGAGCGGTGATGCGGCAATCGGCGCAGCGGCGCTTCGTCGGCTGAGCATTTTTTAACGTAGATCTCCTCCCGAAGTTTCCTCCATACGAAACTCTCTGCGAAGCCCCGTTTCGAAATTCCTTTTCGAAGTCGGTGCCTGGAAGTTTCTATTTGCGAGATTACGAGCCGATATAGCGCGCGTAGAGCGAGCGGGCAATCGCGGGATCCTGCGTTCCTTTGATGATGGCGCGCCCGTCGGGGAACACTGTCATTTCGTAAGGCGCCACGCGGAAGCGCAGAAGAAACTGATTGTTGCGGACTTCAGAAGCCGACGCGCCGGCAACACGGCGGCCGAGCTCGGCGAGATCGAGCGCGCGGCTGCGCTCGTGGATCTGCACCGAATCGCGGCCGCACATGCTCACGTGGGGCCTCGCGCGGCCTTCAAGGTGAACGAATTCGCGCCGCACGCAGGCGCGGCAATCCGGATTGCGCGCCAGGCGAATGGACTGAAACCTTCCGCTCCAAACGTCGCAGGAAACCAGCTTCTGATTCAGCGCTTCCGGCCGGCCGGCAAGAAATTTTGTCGCTTCGGCGGATTCAATCGAAGCGATCACCCCCGCGGCTGCATTGAGAACTCCGACCGTATCGCAGGTATCTTCCGGGCCCAGCGCGGAATGATTGCTTCCATCTTCGAGCATGCACGCGAGGCATGCGGTTTGGCCCGGCCAGATCGTCATCGTGACGCCGTAGCTGCCAACAGCGGCGGCGTAAATCCACGGAACGCCGAGCGAGACGGCGGCATCGTTCATGAGGAGACGCGTCTCGAAATTGTCGGTTCCATCAAGGATGAGCGGAAATCCGCCGAGCAGATCGAGAGCATTATCGGACGTCAAATCAGCGACGATCCCTTCTACTCGCACACCGGAGTTAATGGCGCGCAGGTGGCGCTCGGCAGCAATCGCTTTTGGAATCGCGTCGTGCGCGTCAGCTTCGTCGAAAAGCATCTGGCGCTGCAGGTTTGAAGGTTCCACGAAATCGCGATCGATAATTGCCAGGCGTCCAAGCCCGGCGCGCACCATCAGGTTCGCTGTCACGGTGCCCAGGGCGCCGCAGCCAACCAGGACGGCGCTGGAAGCCAGCAGTTTCTCCTGGCCTTCTTCGCCGATTGCGCTGAAAAGAATCTGCCGGGAATATCGTTCGCGCTCTTCGCGATTCATGGCGTCCTTTGGTGCCTAAAGCGTGATGATAGCGCCTTTTCGCGTCCGGCAGGCAACGGGGCTGTGCTAACCTGACTTCTTACTCTCCGGCGCATGAGATTCCCATGGAAAATGCCGAATTCAGGGGTGAGGGCGCGAATCTGGTTCGGTTTCGCGTGCCTGCTGGCAATTTTCCTATGCGCGGAAATCAGTTTCGCAGCGACTTTCGAGGAAACAACGTTTGAAGGCCGGCGCATCACGGATATCCGTATCGTGGATGAGCATGGCGCGAATGTTACCGTGAAATCGCTGGCTCTCAAGGTTGCCGTCGGAAAGCCATTCGATTTCGGAGAGGAGCGCGAAAGCCTGCGTACCCTGTATCGCACAGGGGATTTTGCCGATATTCGCGTGGCCGCGTCGCCGGAGGGCGATGGCGTGCGCGTGGATTTCATCGTTCGCCGCAACTTCTACAACAACGTGGTGCGTATCGACGGACTCAAAGAGCCTCCCACCGATCCGGCGGCTCTGGCTGCCTTGCGGCTAAATCTCGGGGAGCCATTCCGCGAGAGCGCATTGCGCGAAGCAATCAATCGCTTGCAGGACCTGCTTCGGACGGACGGACTCTACCTCGCAAAAATTACCTGGGACCTAGGCCCGCATGACGATACCCGGCAGATGGATATCACGGTGCACATCGATCCGGGCATTCGCGCGCTCGTGGGCGACATCACCGTAAAGAACGAAACACACTACCCGGATGCGGACCTGATCAAGCGATCCAAGATCACGAGCAAAAACGCGCTGACATCCGCGCGGCTCACTCGCGGCTCGCAGCGAATCAAGAAGTACCTCGTAAACCAGGGATATCTGGGCGCGGGAGTGGTTATGACGCCGGGAACTTACGACACGGCGACGAATCGCGTGCCGCTAAGTCTGGATGTGACCGCAGGCCCACACGTGCGGGTGGAGCTGACGGGAGCGCGTTTGAGCAAGGGCCGCCTTCAGAAACTGCTTCCCATCTACGCCGAAGGCGCGGTGGACGATGACTTGCTCCAGGAAGGCCGCCGGAATATTCGCGATTTCCTCCAACGGGAAGGATATTTCGACGCCGACGTGAAAGTGGCTTCCCGGGAGGACCCGAAAACCGCGGATCGCGTGATCAGCTATGAAATTACGAGGGGCGACAAGTTTCGCCTCGCAGCCGTCTCGTTCGACGGAAACAAATACTTCGGCAGGGACCTGCTTTCGGGACGCCTGCAGTTGCAGACTGCGTCATTTGCGTCGAGTGGGCGTTTCAGCCAATCGCTGGTGCGCGTGGACATCGATTCGATCAAAGGTCTTTATATTTCGAACGGCTTTCGCGACGCGCAAGTGACCGCTTCCGTTGACGACAACTATCACGGGAAGAAGGGGAACCTTTTCGTCGCATTTCACATCGAAGAAGGCCCGCAGACGCTGGTGAGCAGCCTGGAGGTGGTGGGCAACCATGCGCTAAACACGGAAAAGCTCCTCGCAGTGGCAGGCTCGACTCCGGGACAGCCGTTCTCCGAAGCCGGCGTGGCGAGCGACCGTAATAATATTCTGGCGATGTACTACAACGAAGGATACCCAGAGGCGCATTTCGAGGATCAAGTCTTGCCGGGGAAGGATCCCCAACACGTTCAGCTCGTCTACCACATCAGCGAGGGAACGCAGATCGAAATATCGAGGGTTCTGCTCACAGGTTATCAGTACACGCGCCCCGGAATTGTTGCGCGCCAGGTGAAAATCGTGCCGGGACCGCTACGCGAGGGCGAGGTGGTAGAGACGCAGCGGCGGCTTTACAACCTGGGTGTGTTTAGCCGGGTGACGATTGCGCCGCAGAATCCGAATGGTACGGACCCCGAGAAAGTGGTGGTGGTAGATGCAGAGGAAGGAAAGCGGTACACGTTCGCGTACGGCGGCGGATTTGAAGTGCAGCGGCTTGCCAGCACTTCGAGCCCCAACGGAACGATCATTGGCGCGAGTCCACGCGGAATCCTGGAGCTTTCACGCGCCAATATGTTCGGCAGGGCAGAGACCCTCTCGTTTAAAGTGCGGGTCAGCACGCTGCAATACCGCGCGGTTATCAGCTATACGGCCGATAATTTTCTTTCCAATCGAAAGCTGAGCCTGCAGCTCACCGGGTTCGCCGACAAGACGCAGGACATCAATACGTTTACATCGGTACGTTACGAAGGAGCGGTGAACCTGGTGGAAACGGTTTCGCAGCGCACTAACATCGCGTACCGGTATTTTTTCCGGCGCGTGGTCGCTTCGAACCTGAAAATCGAGGAGGAGGAAATCCCGCTACTCAGCCAGCCGACGCTGGTTTCGGGCTTTGGGGTGACGTATGCGCGCGACCATCGCGACAACGCGGCAGACGCGAAGCACGGCAGCTTCAATACCATTGACGCCAGCATTGCCTTGAAGTCACTCGGTTCAGCGGCGAGCTTTTTCCGCGGTTCGTTCCAGAACTCCACATTCACGACTTTTGGACGCGCATTCGTCTTCGCGCGCTCGGTGCGCTTTGGCGTGGAGCAGACCTTTCGCGGCACGGGAGAGGTGGACATTCCCCTCCCAGAGCGCTTCTTCGCCGGCGGCGGTACATCCATTCGAGGCTTCTCGCTCAACCAAGCCGGACCTCGCGATCCGGTGACCGGATTTCCGGTTGGAGGGCTGGCGCTGCTCGCGTTCAATCAAGAGCTGCGCTTTCCGATGAGGCTGCCATTTGTCGGAAACCGATTGGGCGGCACGGTGTTTTATGACGCTGGGAACGTATATACCGATATCAATCACATCTCGTTCGCGTGGAAACCGCCGGCCAACAACAATAACCTGCCCTACTTCTCGCATACGATCGGCTTCGGCGTGCGGTACCCGACGCCGATAGGGCCGGTTCGCGTGGACTTCGGATATCAATTGAATCCTCCGCATTATGCGGGAGAAGATTTCCCGCCACCGCCAGCGCCGCCGATCCCGAAGGAGTTCGCCCTGCCGCATTTCCAATTCTTTTTCAACATTGGACCTGTTTTCTAATGCGGCGACTACTCTTCTTCTTCGTAATGGCAGCAGGGGTGGCTGTCCTCGAACCAAATCACGCTTTTGCGCAAACTCATTCCGCGTCGGAAGCTTCGCCACCATCGTTCGGGGGCTCTGCGGGTTCGTCCGCCGGTAATACTTCCGGGGAGCAGACGGTGGATGGCATTGCTGCGCGGATCGAAGACGACATCATCACGGACAGCGAAGTGAACGAGCTGAGCGCGTTTCAGGAGCTGGTGGAGGGCAAGCCGAAGCCGCGCGACGAAATCATCAAAGAACTCACCGACCAATGGATCGTGCGAGGCGAGGCGGCGCTGGCCGCGTTTCCGTCGCCATCGAACGCGGATGTGGATCGGGCTTATCAGCAGTTCGTGAAGCAGTTTGCTTCAGAGGAGGAACTCCGGGACCGTTGTGCCGCGCTGGGGCTCACGGAAGCCGCGGTGCGGCGCATCCTCAAACAGCAACTATTTCTCTCGCGATTCATCGATTACCGGTTCCGTCCCGCGGCGCAAATAGATCAAGCGCAAATTGAAGCGTATTACCACAACGAGTTCGCGCCGCAGCTGGAGGCAAAGAAACAGCCTGTTCCGGCGCTTGACGAGGTGGAAGATACGATTCGCGAAGTTCTGATCCAACGAGCCATCAGCGAGCGAGCGGCGAAATGGCTCGATGACACGCGCGAGCACCTCAAGATTGATATCGTCGCTCAAGGCGCGCAATCGTGAAGCTGCGCTGGCGGCACTGGCTGGGGCTTGCAGCGCTTTCGGTGGCGGGGCTGTGCGTGGCCGTTTTTCTTCTGATTGAAACGGGAATCGTGGAGCGATGGGCGCGGCAGATTGTGGTGAGCCAGATCGAACAGCACACGGGGGCGCGCGTGGAACTCGGCGGCTTCCATCTGCACATCTGGCAACTTCGCGCAGAACTCGACGAGTTGACGTTGCACGGACTTGAAGCGGCGGGAACTCCTCCGCTGTTTCACGCGGCGCATGTGAATGTGGCGATCCACATTCTGTCGCTCACCGGCAAGGAAATCGCGATTGATGAGCTGGTGTTCGACCAGCCACAAGTGGCGGTGCGGGTCGACAAGAATGGCAAGAGTAATGTGCCCACACCGCGGGTCTCGGGAAGCAAGCGGCCTTGGCGCGAGACTCTTTTCAGCTTGCGCATTGGCCATCTCGAGTTGCGCGGCGGAAGCGTTATTTTCAACGACCGTGAAGAACCGCTCGGCATGCTCGGAGAAAATTTACAGTTCCAGTTGCATTTAGATCGAGGATCATCTCCTGGAACGGAATCGTATGTTGGAAATCTGGAGTGGAAGCAGATTGAGCTGGCGGCGCGTCGCGACTTGCCGTTCCGCTTCGACATTTCCGCGAAATTCGCTTTGCATCCCAATTCATTCGAGCTAGATGACCTGGCCTTGAAGCTACCTCATTCGGATTTGAATCTACGCGCCGAGCTTCCAAGCTTCGCGCAATCGGACTGGAACCTGCACTATCGCGGGCGGCTGACGCTCGCGGATGTACGCACGATTTTTCGTTCGCCGCTGACGCCGGGTGGGATTGCGGATTTTTCAGGGCAGGCGCGCTATGCGTCCGGCCAGTGGACCGCGAACGGGCACTATCAGGGGCACGATTTTCTGATGACGTACAAGTGGTTCCATGCGGGCGGAATGGAGACGTGGGGCGATTACGAAATGGCGAAGAATCGCCTGGTGGTCCAAAAAATAAACATTCGCGCGCTGGGCGGAACTGTGACCGGTCACTTGCAGATGGACACCGAAACCCTGGCGTTCAAGACGGAAACGCAGGTGCGTGGCGTGAGCCTCCGGACCGCATTTGCCGCCCTGCAAAATCCGAGCTTTCCCGTGGTGCCGCTGCACTGGGACGCGAGGGTAAACATCGATTCGGTTAACACGTGGACCGCAAATTTCCAGCATTTCCGCTCCAAGGGCGAATGCCTCTGGTCGCCGCCCGAAACGCTCGAGGCCGGATCGATTCCGCTAACGGCGCGGATCGAATACGACACGTCGGAAGACAGCCGGGGAGTTTCGTTTGGCGCGAGTGAAATCTCCACGCCCAAGACTGATATTCAGATGGACGGCTACCTGGCGGCAAAAACTTCGGCGCTCAATCTGAATCTGCGCACGGATGATGTGTACGGGTGGGATGATTTTATCAATGTGATCCGCGGAGCGGATTCCACGCCGAGCCGGATAGGGGGCGCGTTGACGTTTCGCGGAAAGATCGAAGGGCCGCTGGGCGGGCCGACTTTCAGCGGGCATTTGCAGGCGACCGACGCGCGGTTTGATAATTTTTATTTCGACTATCTCGGAGGCGACCTCGAGTATTCGCCGGACGATTTCCGCCTCACGAAAACCACGGTGCGCCGCGGGCAGGCCAGCGCCGATGTAGACGTCTTTCTGGAACTGGACGGCGGCTGGGGATTTTCTCCGGAGAGCAAATGGACATTTGACGCGAAACTGGCGCACACGCCCACGAGCGATGTGCAAGAAGTTTTTGGCCTGAACTATCCCGTGAAAGGCATTCTGAGCGGTACTTTTCATGGAGCGGGAACTCGCATTGCGCCTTTGTTCGATGCAAATTTTGCGCTCGATAATGTGGACGCCAAGGGAATTCATCTGGACCGGTTTGCCGGCCTGCTGCATGTGACCCATGATCTGTACCAGATAACAAATGGCGAAGTACGCAGCGGACAAGGGCTGGTGACAGGAAATATTTTGTACCGGCCCGTGGAGCAGGAGACCGAATTCAATCTTAGCGGCACGAGCATCCCTCTTGAAAAAATCGCCGCGCTGCAGACGCAGTCGATCCCGGTTTCCGGTCGGCTCGATTTCGATATTCGGGGCAGGGGGCCGATACGATCGCCCATCGCGGAAGGTAACGTGCGGCTTGTGGGCCTTCAAGTTGGCGCGGATCTGCAGGGAAACTTTCGCGGCCGCATCAAGTCGGATGGCGAAAACGCGAAAATATCGCTCGTCTCGGAAATCAATGCGGGCCGGCTGCAGGGTGAATTTTCCGTTGGGCTGCACGGCGATAATCAAATGGCAGGACAGCTCACGGTGAAGCAGTTTCAAATGGATGCGTTCATCATGACTGGCCTGCATTTAAAACAATTGACGGGACACAGCAGCGTGGATGGCCAGTTCACACTCTCGGGAAGCCTTCGCCATCCCGAAACAATTGAAATGAACGCCAATATTAACGAGATTTCTTTCAACTACGACCTGGTGGAACTGAAGAATGACGGGCCGATTCGGCTCACCTATCGGCGCAATGAGATACGGATCGATCAGGCTCGGCTTCATGGCCCCAATACCGACTTGCAATTCAGCGGGTCGGCGCGCTTCGATCGCGATCGTCCGCTGCATTTATCGCTGGCGGGCAGCTTGAATCTTCGATTCCTCGATCGGATGATTCCGGAACTTTTTGCGCTGGGGCGCGCGGACGTTAACGTGTCGGTGGAAGGAACGATGTCGCGCCCGCGAATCACCGGGCGCGCGAGCCTGAAAGATGCTTCGGCAACCTATTCGGATTTTCCTATGGGCTTAAGCCATGTGAGCGGCGATCTTGTGTTCGATCGCAGCCGCATGCTATTTGATCGCATCTCGGCGCAAGCGGGCGGTGGGCAATTGCAACTCAACGGCGCCGTGAACTACGGCGAAGGACCTCTGCGCTACGAATTGAATGTGTCTACCACGGTGGTTCGCATCCGCTATCCGGCAGGCATGAGCTGGCTTGCGAGTGGAGCGCTGCAGCTTTCCGGCTCGAGCACCGCTGCGATTCTTTCCGGGAAAATTCAGATTCAGCGGCTGCTGCTGGCGGAGGGCGTGGACTTAGGGTCTCTGTTCACCACCGCTTCAGAAACGAGCGCCAGTCCGGCGTCCAGTTCGACGCTGATGCGCAATCTCACGTTCGACATCGAAGGCCAAACAACGCCCGGGGCGCGCATCCAGTGGACCGGCGCACAACTCGAGGTGGATGGCAATGTGCGGTTGCGCGGTACCTGGGATCGCCCCGTCCTGCTCGGCCATATCCATCTGCTTGGCGGCGAAATGGCGTTTCGCGGCAACAGCTACACGCTCACGCGCGGCGACGTCAATTTTGCGAATCCGTTTCGCCTCGATCCGGTGCTGAACATCGAAGCAACTTCCACAATCGGACAGTATCAGGTGACGATCAATTTTTCTGGACAAGCGAGCCATCCTACCCTCAGCTATCGTTCCGATCCGCCGTTACCGGATTCGGACATCATCGCGCTGCTCGCGATCGGCAGCCCTGGACAGGAGAGCGGCTTGCGGTCGTCTACCTCAAGCTCTCAAAACTACGGCGCCACAGCCCTGCTTTCAGAGGCAATTTCGAGCGGGCTGGGCGGGCGAATCGAAAAGCTTTTCGGTATCAGCCATTTTCGCGTCGATCCATTCCTGGCGGGCACGGCAACGGAATCAAATGCTGCCGCGCGCGTGACGATTCAGCAGCAGTTTTCGCGGAATTTGACGGTGACTTACTCGACGAACGCCGCCACGACGAACCAGTATCAACTGATCCAGGTGGAATACGCGATCCGGCGAGACATCTCCGTGATTTTCTTGCGCGATATCAATGGCACTTACGCATTTGAGGTGCGCTTCGTGCGGCATTTTAAGTAGGCCTTGCGCCGCCGCGATTAATCCTTCATCCAGAATAGCGAGTCGGCCCGCAGGCGAACGTGCCAGGGCAACAGCTTGTCGCGAAATCGCTGCCACTTCTCCTTGTACACCTCGGCTTGTAATTGTGCTGCTCCTGGCTGCGGCGATTGTGAGGAATGTTGCTGCAGACTCAAGAACAGTGTGACGCGGAATGGCGTCTCGGACGATTGGACGAGCCGGCAGGGAAAAACATTTTCTTCGCTGGAAGCACCGTTCGCTTCCACAAATTCGATGTGATGGGCGCGAATTCCGACGAAACCAGCGGACTGCGCTGTGGACTGAGCGGCGGGTTGCGTCAGGCGCAGCGCACAGCCCCAGTCCAGGGCTTCCACGCTGTGATCTGAAATCACGCGGGCGCGGGAAATGTTCTTGCATCCCGTCAGCCGCGCAACCTCTACCGACGGTGGCCGCTGGAATATTCTTTCCTTGGCACCCGAAGCCACCACCCTTCCTCGCGATAAAACCAGCAGCCTTGCGCCGAGGCGATACGCTTCTTCCATGTTGTGTGTGACGAGAAGCGTGGGCCGGCGAAACGCCGCAAACGTTTCCCGAAGCTGTATTTCCATCTGGCTTCGCAAATGTGTGTCGAGCGCTGATAACGGTTCGTCGAGAAGCAACGCCTCGGGCTCGATCGCGAGCGCGCGTGCCAGCGCCACTCGCTGCTGCTCGCCGCCGGATAGCGTGCGCAAAAAGCGGCTTTCCAGGCCCGGTAGATGCGTCCGTTCAATTAATGCCGAAACCCTCTTCGATCGCTCATCTCCTGGCAATCCCTCCAGACCGAACGCGATATTCTCCGCCACGGTGCGATGCGGAAAGAGCGCGTAATTCTGAAACAGCATGCCGACGCGGCGCTGCCTTGCGGGAATATTCAGATGCGATTGGGAATCGAAGAACAGACGATCGTTCAGCTTGATTCTTCCGCGATCGGGCCGCTCGAGTCCCGCGATGCATCGCAGAAGCATGGTCTTGCCAGCGCCCGACGCGCCCAGAATACTCAGCGGTTCAGCCTCGGCACGAAATGAAACCTCAAGCGCGAAATCGGGGAGCTTTTTCTCGATCTGGACTTCGAGCGCCATCAGCGCCGGGCCCACCGCAACCGCTCCGGCGATTGCAGGTGCGTCCAATAGTAAAGCCCGGCGAGAAGAACGAGCGAAATTCCGATATCGATCAGGCACCAGGTGGCGGCTTGCGTCATCTCGTTTGCTTCCACTGCGAAATAAATCGCGATCGGAATCGTTTCGGTTCTGCCCTGAATATTGCCAGCGAGCATCAGCGTGGCGCCAAATTCGCCCAGCGCTCGCGCGAACGAAAGAATCGTCCCTGCAAGCACGCCGGGCCACGCGAGCGGCAGGGCCACTTCACGAAACACGCGCCACTCCGAAGCGCCTAATGTACGCGCGGCTTGCAACAAGGTGGGTTCCACTTGTTCGAGTGCCGCGCGAGCCGTCAAGTACATCAGAGGAAATGCCACCACGGTTGCGGCAATCACAGTGGCAGGCCAAGAGAACACGATGGTCGCGCCAAATCGGAGAAACAATTTCCCTAGCGGCCCGTTTCGCCCGAAGAGCAACAGCAAAAGAAAACCAACCACGGTGGGTGGCAGCACCAGGGGCAAGAGGAAGATGCCGTCGATAAGGGCCATGGCCGGGCCCGTGCAGCCTTCGCGCCAGGCAGCAGCCGCGAGCCCCAGGAAAAGCGTGATGACGGTTGCCGTCACGCTCGTTGCCAGCGAAATCCAAAGCGGAGACCAATCCATCAGCTCAGGATTGTAGCCGGAACCTGAGGAACCGGCTCATTTTTCGCCGGCGCCGGATCGGTTCACGCGGCGGGAGTTGGTGTATCGAGGATTTTCAACTAATGCAAGAATCGCTCAGAGCAGATTTTCAATTTGGATCGGCAATTCGCGGACGCGCACACCAGTGGCGTGATAGGTAGCATTTGCCACCGCCGACGCACAGCCCGTCAATCCAATTTCGCCAATGCCGCGCGCGCCATACTCATTCAGCTTCATGTCCGGATAGTCGAGGAAGATGCATTCCATTTCCGGAATGTCAGCATTCACGGAGACGATATAGTCCGCAAAGTTGTTGTTCACCGGCTTGCCGTTGCGCGGGTCGTAAATCGTTTCCTCGAAAAGCGCCATTCCGATTCCCATCACGACGGCGCCCAAAATCTGATTGCGAGAGGTCTTGAGGTTGATCATCCGGCCGCCGTCAATCACGGTGAGCCATCGCGTTACGCGCAGCCGCGCGATTCCGGGATCCCAGGCCACTTCGCAGAAATGCGCGCCGAACGAGTGCATCGAATATTCCTTGGCTTCGGGCGGCGCTTCTGTTCTGGCTTGTCCGTCGAGGCCGCTGAGCCTCCGCAGCTTCAAGATGTCGGGAAAAGGCACTCCGCTTTCCGGCGATTGATCTTGCCGGTGAACGCGGCCACTGGTCATTCTCAGCGATTTAGGATCGGCCTTTTCGAATGGCGAGCCGGCGGTTGATGCCGCCACTCTTAATACGTCGCTTACTGCCTGATCGGTAGCTTTCACGATCGCAGGTAACACGGTCGCGGTCGCGGATGATCCACCGGACGTGGGACCCGGCGGAAGAGCGGTGTCGCCCAATTGCACACGAATTTTGTCGAGCGGGATTCCAGTTCTGTCGGAGACCACTGCGGCAAAAACTGTGTAAGTGCCGGTGCCGATGTCCTGCGTGGCGCAAACGGCGCGAGCCGTCCCATCCGCGAGCAGCGAAACGCGCACGTCGGCATTGTGACGCCCGGCCGGCCACGTGCATGTCGCCATGCCCCAGCCGAGAATTTCGTTTCCCTTCGTCATCGAGCCCACTTTTGGATCGCGCTGGCTCCATCCGAATTTTTCGGCGCCTGTCTGGTAAGCCTCGCGCAGATGTTTGCTGGAGAAAGGCTTTTTTGACCCTTCGTCAGTCTCGGCGTAGTTGCGCAGGCGCACTTCGATGGGATCGAGGTTCAGTTTTACAGCCAGCTCATCCAGCGAGGATTCGATCGCGAAAAGCGAGGGTGTGCGGCCCGGCCCGCGCATCGGAGTGGGGGTGCCGATATTCTTGTGAATCAGATACTGAACAGCTCGAACATTTGGGCAGCTGTAGAGCATTGCGGTTGCTTCAGTGCAATTTTCGACGTAATCGTCAACCATCGAAGTGGGCTGAAATATTTCGTGCTGAAAAGCGGTGAGCTTTCCGTTCGTGTCCGCCGCCAACTGGATGTGCTGCCGCGTAAACGGACGATGACCCACTGTGGTGAACATCATGCTCCGCGGAACTGAAACCTTCACGGGGCGGCCGAGCTTCTTCGACGCCAGCGCAGCCATCCACGAATGCGGCCAGGGGAATAATTTTGATCCGAAGCCGGAGCCGATGAATCTCGAAATCACTTCGATGGACTCGAGCGGAATGGCAAGTACCTCCGCAGCACAGTTCCGGTGATTCACGACGCCCTGGGACCTCTCATAGAGGGTCAGCTTGTCTTTCGCCCATGACGCGATGGTGGCGTGCATTTCCATCGGATTATGCGTTTCAACCGGCGTGGTATAGGCGACGTCCAATTTCACTACCCCGCTGCCCAGAGCTGAGTCCACATCGCCGCGCTCATTCTTGATGGATGGGGGATCCTTCGGCGTCAATTCATCGGTCGAGACGTCTGGAGTCCTCGCATCGTACTTCACGGTGACGCGAGAGGCCGCTGCCTGCGCGCGCTCGAAAGTATCCGCCACCGCCAGCGCTACAAATTGTCCGTAGTAATAGACCTGGTCGTCTTCGAAGGGCGGCCTGCTTTCCCCGGGACGGCTGCTTTCTTCAAAACTATTTGCCGGGCGATAGAGCTTCTCCGTATTTCCGTGGTGCAGAATCGCGAGAACGCCTGGCATTTTTTCAGCTTCGCTCGAATCGATGCTGACGATTTTCCCCGAGCCGATCGTGCTTCCGACGCCAACTCCCCATGCCATATTCTCGAGCGCGTATTCGACGCCATACTTCGCGGCGCCGGTGACTTTCATGACGCCATCAACGCGCGTGATTTCTCTTCCGATGACTGACGATTCTTGCGGCACGCGGACCTCTCTCAGCTCGATCCTGTTTTAGGCGGATGCAGTGACGGTTTGCAGCGCGCGCACGAGAGTGCGCTTCGCCAATTCAACCTTGAATCCATTGTTACCATAGGTTTTGGCGCCATGAAGCGCGGCTTCGGCTGCTTTGCGGAATGTGCGCTCGCTCACCTCGCTTCCCGCCAATTCTTTCTCCGCTTCCGGCGAACACCACGGCCTGGTGCCCACTCCGCCCAACGCGATCTGCGCTCTCCGGATCTTGCTGCCCTCCATCTCGACAATCACTGCCGCCGAAGCGAGCGCGAATTCGTAAGAAGCGCGATCGCGGCGTTTCAAGTAGTGCGATTTCGTGTTGGCAGGCAGAGCCGGCAGCGTGGCGTGCGTGATGATTTCGCCTTTTCGCACCACGTTTTCGCGATCCGGAGTATTCCCGGGAAGCAAATAGAATTCGGTGATGGGTACGCTTCTCTCTCCGGCAGAACCATTCAAATGAATCGTGGCACCCAGCGCCATCATCGCCACCGCCATGTCCGAAGGATGCGTGGCGATACAGTGTTCGCTGGTTCCCAGAATCGCGTGGATGCGATTGAAGCCGTCGATCGCAGGGCATCCCGACCCGGGCTCGCGTTTGTTGCAGGCGTAGTTTGTGTCGCGGAAATAGTAGCAGCGCGTTCTTTGCAACAGGTTCCCACCGGTCGTCGCCATATTTCGCAGTTGCGGCGAAGCTCCGGAGAGCAACGCTTCCGAGAGCACAGGATACATTTGCTGCACGCGCGAATCGTGCGCGAGATCGCTATTGCGAACCATGGCTCCGATTTTCAGGCCGCCGCCGGCCTCAGGCTCGATGCGATCGAGCGGCAGAATGTTGATGTCCACCAGCGCGGTGGGACGCTCGACATCCAGCTTCATCAGATCGATCAGCGTGGTGCCGCCCGCGACAAATTTCGCACCACTGGCGGCGACGCTTGTCACCGCATCGTTTACGGTTGCGGGCTTTGTATATTGGAAGGTGTCCATCGTAATCCTTGCCGACTGAGTATCTTGGCGCTACGCGCGGCCTCGCACCGAACGCACCGCAGCCACAATATTGTCGTATGCACAGCAGCGGCAGATATTTCCGCTCATGCATTCGCGGATGGCGTTGTCATTGGCTTCACACGGCTCTTTCAGGAGCGCTACCGCCGACATGATTTGCCCCGAGGTGCAGTAGCCGCACTGAAAACCGTCGTGCTCGAGAAAAGCGGCCTGCATCGGATGGAGCTGGCCATTTTTCGCGAGGCCTTCAATGGTGGTGATTTCATCTTGCTGGTGCATTAATGCAAAGGTGAGGCAGGAATTGATGCGCCGGCCGTTCACGTGCACGGTGCAGGCGCCGCACTGCCCGTGGTCGCATCCCTTTTTGGTGCCGAAAAGGCCGAGATTCTCGCGCAGCGCGTCGAGCAGCGTGACGCGCGTTTCGATTTGCAGTTGGTGGAGCTGCCCGTTGATTTTCAACTCGACCGGAACCGTGCCAGCGGGATTCGAGACTGCAGGAGCTTGTGGTAACTCAATTGTATGCGGAGACGCGCGCAGCAGCGGGCTGGCTGTGGCGGCGATTCCAGCGGTTGCTACATTTGTCAGAAACGACCGCCGGGTCACACCGCGAGCGCCCGATGCTTCAGCGCTTTTCGTTTCCTGGGAGCCTGACGAGTAAGGATCTTTCCGTCTGCGCATGTGGGCGGCTCCGAATAAACAGCCTGACGAAGCGAAACGCGAGGGTACCAACCGGCGGATACAGTGAACAATCCAGTAAAACCCTTAGTGAATTACTGCAGTTCCTTTTCCAGCCGGGAGAGAAATTGCAATACTTCGGAGGGGCTCTGCACGTAAAACGAGGCGTGCGTATTGCCTCCGCCTCCCACGTTCACCGTGATCTGGCCCGGCAGCACCGAGAAGGCTTCTTCGTCCGTTTCATCGTCGCCAAAATAGATTGCGACTTTCTTCTCGGGCAGCCGCGCAAACAACTCAAGAACCGCAAAGCCCTTCCCCGGAAATTCGCGCGGTAGCAATTCCCACACTTTCTTGCCGCACAGAATGCGCAGCTTGTCGCTAGACATCGCGACTATATCGGCTACGACGCGGCTGGCTGTTTCGATAGCCGGAGGCCGCGCGCCGCGATAATGGACGGCAAAACTGAGGCGCTTATCTTCAATCTCGATTCCGCGCAGGCCGGCGAGTCCCGTTTGAGCGGCTTTTAACGCAGCCTCCACCATTTGCCGCGCCGCTATGCTCGGAACCGTGGTTTCTCCGGCACGTTCGGCGCCATGCAAGCCCACGTACCGTATGCCTTCCACGCCGACGAGATTCTGGATTTTTTCCAGCTCGCGGCCGCTGACAACCGCTATCGTAAGGTTTTCGTGCCCTGCGAGCCGCTCAAGAATCTTTCTGCCGCGCGCTGAGAAACGCACATCGTCCGGATGCCGCCGCAAACGCACCAGCGTTCCATCAAAATCGAGCAGTAAAAGCCGGTGTTCTGCATCGCGAATCCGAGCGATTACTTCGGCCCACGCACTTCCCAGGTGGCGCACATCCAGTATGGCCCGTCGCTTGCGTGGCACTAACGGTAAGGCCGGCGAGGAATCATCAACACTTTTCTCCTGCGCGCTAGCCGCCACTGGCCCCGCCTGCCTTTCGCGAAACGATGGCCAATCGCGACGTGGGATTGCTCGGCTCTTTTTCTTCGCGGTCCTGGCCGTCCTCGGGCCGCGGCTCGTCGATTCGAATTTCAGACAGATCCGTAATCAAATTGCCCGCCCAGCGATACACATTGTGCTCTTTCACATTGCGCCGCATCCGCTGCATGCGACGGTGGCGTTCGGTGGCGTCCATCTCGAGAGCCATGCGAATCGCGTCGCTGAGCTGTTCGATGTCATACGGGTTCACGATGATTGCATCGCGCAATTCGCGGCTTGCTCCCGTGAAGCGGCTCAAGATTAACGCGGCTTGCTCGTCTTCGCGAGCGGCAACAAATTCCTTGGCCACCAAGTTCATACCGTCGTGCAGCGAAGTCACCATGCAAAGATCCGCTGCCTGGTAGTATGGCAGGATTTCACTGTGCTCGTGATGGCGGGCGAGCAGGACAATCGGCTTCCATTTCGACGTTTGGAATCTCGTATTGATGCGCAGAGCTTCGGCTTCCACTTCCGTCACGAAATCGTGATAGCGCGGAATGTGCGTGCGGCTGGGCGCGCCGATTTGAACGAATGAGAATTGCCCGACATAAGAGGGCCATCGCTCCAAAAACCGCTCGACGCCGCGGAACCGCTCGATGATTCCTTTTGTATAGTCGATGCGGTCCACTCCGACGCCCATAAAGCTCGCTTCGATGCCCAGATTCTTCAAAAGTTCCGTGCGCCGGACGTAAGGAGAGACCGGCCTGGCACCTTCCCCCTGGCTTTCGCGGAAGTCCACACTGATTGGGAATGGACGAACCAGCGTCGTCTGGCCGTGCCGCTTCACCGCAAACCGCTCCCATTCGATCCGCGATTCGAGCGCGCGATTCACCGTTTCCAGGAAATTGTTGCAATGCGCCTGGATGTGAAAGCCAATCAGGTCCGCGCCAAGCAAGCCGTCCAGCACCTCGCGCTGCCAGGGGCAAATTCCAAACGCTTCCGGATTCGGCCAGGGTATGTGCCAGAAGATTGCCACTCGCGCATCGGGACGCGCCTCTTTGATCATCAGCGGCAGCAGCGCGAAATGATAATCCTGCACAAGAACGAGCGGATGCTTGGCCGTCTCGATTTCCTGAAGCACCGCATCGGCAAATTTGCGGTTTGCTTCCTGATAGCTTTTCCAGTCTGACGCGCGAAAGATAGGCCGGGTGTAAGCGATGTGACACAACGGCCACAGACCCTCGTTCGAGAATCCGTAGTAATAGCCTTCCTCTTCTTCTTTGGTCAGCCAGACGCGCCTCAACGTGTACTCAGGCTTGTCAGGCGGAACGCGCAGGCGATCGTGTTCGTCCACCGTTTCGCGATCCGCGTCTCCCGAGCCCGATGCGATCCACGTTCCGTTACAAGCGCGCAGAATCGGCTCAAGCGCCGTCACCAGGCCGCTGGCTGGAACTAGCGCTTCGATTCCCTTGTTGCGGTGCACGTGCATATAAGGCTCGCGGTTTGACACCACTACTAGCGGACTTTGCAGCGTCTTGCTCTGCATGCTGATTCGCAGGCGCTCGGGCGTCCACATCGCTTGCCCAGTCTCGCGAAGCCGAGCCTCTTCCTCAGCGGCCGCGCGCGCTTCTGCCAGGCTCTGCGTCAGATTCATCACTTCTTCGGAAAAAGGCGCGAGAAAATCTCCCTTGGGAAGGTCAGGACGCGGAGAAATCTTGCCCACTCTCACTTGCCGCATCCACTCCGCAGTTCGCGAAATGGGTCCGATGATCGTCCACTGCACGATTAGAACCGTGATCAGGACGATTAGAAGTACCTGCGCGATTACGTGCCAAAGCGTTTCGCGCCAGATGCGCAAGCTCTGTGCTTCCACGTAACTGGCGTCGTGGTAGATCGCGAGAAAGCCGGCTAATGTTCCTTTTCGATGAAGCGGCAAAAAGAAGACCTGCATCTCCTTGCCGCCCAATTTTACAAATTCGCCGAATCCCTCTTCGTGCGACTTCACTTGTTCCACTGGTATTTCAACTGGATCCAGCCGGGAGACGAGATTCGAACTTTCGGCGAGCACTCCGCCGCGCGCGTCATACACCACCACGCCCGCCAGCCGCTCTCTGTTTCCGAATCGTTCGACGATGTGGCGCAGCTGGTCGCGCGAGCCATTATCGAGCGCCGGTTCGATTAGTTCTTGCAAGCTTTCGCCTAGAGTTTCGGCGCGCCTCACCAGATCGGCGCGCAATGCGCGTTTTTCCGAGCGCACCTGGTTTCTGGCGACGATGAATGTAACTAGGCTAATGCCGGCTACAAGAAATACGATCAGCCGTAGACTGAGCCTCACGGCGTTTCCTTCGTTGCAAAATTTGTGGAAATCCGGCGCGATTAAGCAGCGGCGATTTCGATGGTTTCTATCCTGATTATGTTATTGACGGTGTCCAAAATGCCCTTCACTCGCACTTTCTTCCCTGCAAACTTCTCCGCCGTCTGCTGGTCATCGAGCGAATAGGAAAACTTGCTGGAAGCGTCCGTCAGAACGAACTGATCGTCCTTTTTGGCAATCGTACCGGTAAACGTCTCCATCTTCGAATCGTGTCTCTGACTCACTTGCAGGCGGGTTTTAGTGTTGCCGACGGTGTTGGTTGCAGTGTAAGTGGATGCCCCGGCCATAGTGGATGCCCCGGCCATAAGTGTAAGCCCCAAGGCAGCCGCGCTTAAAGTGATTGCTTTCTTGATTTTCATCTCTGCTCTCGCTTTTCTACTCCAGATACTGGGCGAAGTACACGGAATCCTTCACTTTCTGAGTGCATCGCGCGTGCCATTAAAACACCATCTAATCCACTGCAGATAAAAGGCTTAATGCGATTTCCCATCGTACCCGTAGGAAGAATAGTCGCAGAGCCCGAAGATTATGCACGGTAACAGCGCCTTGAGTCCCGATCTGCCCTCCCATTAGCTGCATCTGGCCGCCGTTTGACCCCCAAGGTGCGCGATTGGACGCACAATGCTAGACGGCTGGTTCAGACAGGCGCAAACTTTAGTACTGTAACTAGTTACGGGTGTACTTCACTCGTTGTAGTGAGCTAGGGGTCAGGCCTCCGGGGGAAACACGAGGCCGCTGCATTACAAGCAGGTTAAGACAAGGTGGAGGAGACATGGCGAGCGCAGTTTCTAACAAACTCTGGAAATCGTTCGATTGGGCGCTGTGCAAGACGGCGGGGATAACCTTCGACACGATTCAATACTTCAACAAGTTCAATCCCAACCCTTCATTTACGCCGAAATGGTCGGAAAAGCCGCTGCTGAAGTCGTGGGAGAAATCCAAGCCCACGCTCGGCTGGCCACGCACCACGGACTCGCTTTGTCCGGATTGTGTGCGGGAAGCGCGCGATCTGATCCTCAATGGCAAGAAGGATTGGACCGACCTCGTTCACGAGAAGGTCGGCGAAATCAAAGCGCAGATCATCGAACGCGATGGCCAGGTCTGGATGGTGAAAGAGTGCCCCATCCATGGCAAGTACGAAGACCTGATGGCCATCGACGCAAAGTTTCTTGAATGGATCGAAGGCAATTTCCCGGGCCGCGATATTCCGGCTCACAACGACGAGGATTTGCACCGCCACGGTTCAAGCACCGTTCGCCACGGCCGCGGCTCCGTTCTCACCGTGGACCTCACGAACCGCTGCAACATGATGTGCGATCCCTGCTTCATGGACGCCAACCAGGTCGGCTACGTTCACGAGCTCAGCTGGGAAGAAATTCAGGAAATCCTCGAGAACGCCACCAAGATCAAGCCGCGCCGCCAGATGTCCGTACAGTTCTCGGGCGGCGAGCCGACGATGCATCCTTACTTCCTCGATGCGGTTCGCTATGCGCGCAAAGTGGGCTACAACAGCGTGCAGGCCGCCACGAACGGAATCGAATTCGCCAAGAGCAAAGACTTCTGCAAGAAGGCTTTCGAAGCGGGCATGCGTTACGCGTACCTGCAATTCGATGGCATCGGCAACGACGCGAACAGCCACCGCCAGGTGGGCAATCTCTTTGACGTGAAGCTTCGCGCCATTGAGAACATGCACGAAGCCGGAATCGAAATCGTGCTCGTCACCACGATCGTCAACAACGTGAACAACGATCAGGTTGGCCCTATCGTCAAGTTCGCGATGGAAAATCCGAAGAAAATTTCCTTCGTGTCCTTCCAGCCGGTCTCCTTTACCGGGCGCGACGAGGAAATCACTCCGGAACGCCGCATCCGCCAGCGTTATACGCTTTCGCACCTGGCGCAGGACGTCAGCAATCAGGTCGGCAAGGTCGAACCCACGCGCGACTGGTTCCCGATTTCCTACATCGCCACTTTCGCCGGCTTCTCGGACCTTTCGCATGGTCCCGATTCGCAGTGGGGTTCGCTATCCTGCGGCTGCCACCCGAACTGCGGTGTAGGAACAGCGCTCATGATTAACAAGGAAACGAAAGAATGGGCGCCGGTGCCGCGCTTCCTCAACGCGCCTTCGCTTACGAAGGACGTTACCGCTATCACCGACGCAGCCCGTGGCAAGAAATTCTCAAACTTCATGATGGCCCTCGCCATCCTCAAGAATTACAGCCCCTTCCAGGCGCCACCGAGTTTGCGCTTGAAAGACCTCTGGATGAAATTCGACAAGACCTGGGCACTCTCGAAGAACGCAGACAAGAAATACGGCCGCACAAACCCCGAGCGCACCTTTGAAGACGCAATGAAGCGTCGAAAAGAAGATCCCTGGAATTTCCTCTTCATCGCCGGCATGTGGTTCCAGGATCTTTTCAACTACGATTTCCGCCGCACCGAAATGTGCATCATTCCCTACGCCACGCAGCAAGGCGAAATTTCCTTCTGCGCCTACAACACCGGCGTGGGCTGGCGCAAAATCATCGAAAACATGTACAAGAACGCGACCGTGGCGCAGTGGTACAAGACGCACGGCAAGCACGACATCTTCGCCAAGGGCAAGAGCGTCGATCTATCGAGCTACGAGCACTCGCTGCGAATTGACCAGGAAGACGCGGCGCGCGTTCGTCACCTCGAGCACGACATTCCCCTGACGGCAGCCGAAGAAGACCGCGCCCGTCGCCGCAAGGCTAACGAAGAAGCGGCAAAAGTTCGCCGCATCTACGAAGAGCTGGTGCTGAAGAAGCCCACGGAAGCTGTCGTTCAGATCGGCTCAATTCAGCAGATTCAGATGGCCGTCCCAGGCGCAACGGTAAAGCCAGTCCAGATCGCAACAGCCAACGGCAATGGCAACGGCAACAGTCACGCCAACGGCAACGACGCAGCCAAGGTGGCCAACACCGAAGCAGAAGCCGCCGTCGCCGGCGACTAACAGAGCTTTGTAGCCCGCGGTTTCAACCGCGGGAAATGCTGATCTATACCGACAGCCCCGGCCAAATCCGGGGCTGTTGCTTTTTCATAGCAGCGCGTTGTTTTGGTAGAATGACGACTCGAGGACAAAATGCCAATCTACGAATACGTCTGCGACGATTGCGGCGCCCACTACGAACGCATCGTCATGAGCCAGAAGCAATCCATAACATGCCCGAAGTGCGAAAGCGCGAAGCACACGATTCAACTCTCAGTTTTCGCCGCGCCCGCCAATGGCAGCAAAGCAAACGGCGGATCTTCCTCAGGTCCCGCATCCGGTTCAGGCGGCGCCTGCTGCGGAGGCGGTTGCGGCTGCAACTAATTGACTCGCCGTGCCAGCCAACAAGGAATTGCCGGACCGGCGGTTCCCAAGACGCGCAGATTTCGACTACTCATCCGCTGCAATCTATTTCGTAACGGTTTGCGCCAAGGAAAAGCGCACTATCTTCGGTCGAATCGCTGGGAGCCAAATGTTGCCCAGTCGCTTCGGCAAAATCGTCCAGGAAACCTGGCACGAGCTTCCCGATCACTACCCACGCGTAAACCTCGATTGCTTCACGCTAATGCCCAACCACGTCCACGGCGTCCTGGCGTTAGTCGAACCAGTAGGGGCGGGTCTAAGACCCGCCCGCGTACAAATCCAGCACAGCCTCTCAGAAATCATCCGCGCCTTTAAAGGTTTCTCAGCCCGAGCCATAGCCGAGCTCGATCCATCACTCCGAAGCGCCGTCTGGCAACGCGGCTTTTACGATCACATCATTCGAAATGCCGACGATCTGACCAATGTCCGTCGCTACATCCACCAAAACCCGGCTCGATGGGAATTCGACCGCGAAAATAAAATTCGCTGAAGAAGAACAAAGAAGAACAACGGTTCGTGGAACGGAGTGCAGAATAGCCGACTGAGAGCCGTGGGCCACGCGGGCGGGTCTGAGACCCGCCCCTACGAACCTTCTTCGTCGGCTAGAATCGCCGCTATTTCGCTGCTATTTTCACGGACGCCTGCGTATTCTCCCACTTCATTTGCAGCGTGCATCCGCCGCCGGCTTGATCAAAGTCGATTGTGAAGTTCTCCACCGGCGCAGACGTCTTTGACACCGCCATATCGATGCGCGCCAAGTCGTTCGCCTCGCCCGGATACGCCGTGCCCCATTCGCCGGTCTTCCTGCTGATCACCAGCGTCCACTTGTCCGCGTTCGGAACGACGAAGATCGTGTAGCTGCCCGCAGGAACGGTTGTCCCGCCAACGTTCATCTCGCCCGTGGCCACGAACGTGGTCGCTTCGTTCGCGCCCGCGCGCCAGACTTTTCCGTAGGGAACCAATTCGCCGAAAATCTTCCGCCCCTTCATGCGCGGACTCGAATAATCAATCGTGATCGTCTTGCCATCGGCAAACTTGCATTCGGCTTTTGCCGGAGGGCTCGGCCGGTTCTTATCTTGCGCACAGCTCGAAGCCGCAAAAACCGTCAGCGCCATCACTGCCATCGCACACAGCGCGAAATTTCTCTTCATGTTGTCCATCTCCTTGAGCGGGAAATAAATTGCCAGATACGCGCCAATCAATCTACTCTGGATTCTGCCCCGCCCGCTGCCGCGAGTCAAACCGCGAGCGCCTCACTGCCCAGATTTTTACCGAGAGTCCAGAAGGCTTCGCTCGACATCACATCAAGATAAACCGAAAAGGCACCAGCCAATCAGGGAGGGGATACAAATGGCTACGACACCCGCAAAGGTAGACTGGCAATCGCTACCTGCAGCCAAATCAGGGCAATTCCGAATCGGCGGCGATCTCGTCGTCAACCGGCTCGGCTTCGGCAGCATGCGCCTTACCGGCAAAGGAATCTGGGGCCCGCCGAAGGACCGCAACGAAGCCGTTCGAGTTCTGCGCCGCGCCGTTGAACTCGGAATCAATTTCATCGATACGGCCGATTCCTATGGCCCCGCAGTTGCCGAGGAACTCATCGCGGAAGCACTGTATCCATATCCCGCCGGGCTCGTGATTGCGACGAAGGCCGGCTTCGACCGGCCCGGTCCGGACAAATGGGTAACGAATGGCCGGCCGGAACATTTGCGCGCGGCTTGCGAAGGCAGCCTCAAACGGCTGCGCCTCGACCGGATTGAACTCTTCCAGCTTCATCGCATCGATTCGAAAGTTCCCGCGGACGACCAACTCGGCGCGCTGCAGCTCCTGCAATCGGAAGGGAAAATCAATCACATTGGTTTGTCGGAAGTCAGCGTCAAAGAGATCGAACACGCGCGCAGCATCATCCCGATCGTCTCGGTTCAGAATCGCTACAGCGTGGTGGAGCGCGCGGCAGAGGACGTTGTCGACTACTGCGAGAAAGCGGGCTTGGGATTCATTCCCTGGTTTCCTTTGGCGTCCGGCGACGTATCCAAATCGGGGACCTCACTCGAACAAGCAGCAGCCAAGCTGAAAATCACGCCCTCGCAGCTCGCGCTTGCGTGGCTTTTGCATCGTTCGCCGGTGATGCTGCCGATTCCCGGCACTTCGCGCGTGGAGCATCTCGAAGAGAATGTGGCAGCAGCGGCTGTGAAGGTTGACGATGCCACATTGAAAGGGCTCGCGAAATTGGCGCGCGGGGCTTAAGCGCGTTGTCGCGTCATTTGCCTTGCGTCAATCTTCTTCATGCGCTGCTTGCGCGCTGATCTAGTGCAAATCGCTGCGTCAAGTGCGTATCGGCAGTAGCGCGCGCAGCCGCGCGTCGCGCAGATAAATTCCCAGCCACGCCAACACTCCGATAGAAAGCGCCATCACGAACGTCGGTTGCCCGAGCCGCACATGCGTTGCAATCGCCCCACCAAAATACCCAGTCAGCAGAATTGCGCCTAACACGCTGGTGCGCGGAATCGCATACAGCAAGGTGGATGCGAGCAGCGCAATCGTGATCGGCATCCCCACAGACTGCGGATAGCCCATGTCCTTCATTCCCTGCCGCGACATCTCCGGTTTGAGAAATCCGAAACTGGCCGCGAAAAGCATCAGAGCAACGATTAGTCCGCTAAGTACCCGTCCCGTCCAAAGCATTCCCTTCGAGGTGGGTACCGCGGGCGCAAGCGTTGACATAGTTTTATTCCTTTCGATATCGAATTGGACCGCTCAGTAAAACATGAAAGGCTGGACCGGCAAATCGGTTATTAGACGTGGCTGCTTGACCTTTGATGCAGCTTGCGGCCACTATTGTGAACCTACGCGGAGCACGAGCGAATGCCGGAAGGCAAAGGACTTCTCATTGTCTACACAGGGCCAGGCAAAGGCAAAACCACCTGTGCTTTGGGCACCGCTTTTCGTGCTGTAGGACAGGGCCTTCGCGTGCTGATGGTTCAATTCATCAAAGGCTCGTGGCACTATGGCGAGCTCGACGCTGCGAAAATGCTCGGCGATGATAAGTTTGAGATCCGGCCTATGGGCCGCGGGTTCGTTAAAGTGGGCGGCGCGGACACCGATCCTGAAGACATCCGGATGAGCGAGCAGGCCTGGGAATTCGCGCGCGAACAGATTTATGGGGAGAAATACGATTTGGTAGTGCTCGACGAAATCAACTACGTGATCAGCTATAAAATGCTTGATGCGGACGTTGTGGTCAACGCACTGAGGAAGCGCCCTGAACGCGTTCATGTGATCTGCACCGGCCGCAACGCGCATCCCAAGCTTGTCGAAGCCGCCGATCTTGTCACTGAAATGCGCGAAATCAAGCATCCGTACACGAAAGGCATCCTGGCGCAGAGGGGAATCGACTACTAGACATGACCTGGTTCAAGCGCGAAAAGAAGTCGATTGAAAACCCCACGCCGGTGGAGGAGCGCCGCGTCCGCACCGAAGGTATGTGGACGAAGTGCAGCTCGTGCCGCGCCATTATCTGGAAAAAAGATCTGGAATCGAATTGGAACGTCTGCCCGAAGTGTGATCACCATTTCCGGTTGGGAGCCCGCCGCCGCCTCGAACTTCTGCTCGATGACGAACGATACGATGAATTCGACGCCGATCTGGCTTCGAGCGATCCGCTTCACTTCTCGGATACCAAGCCCTACGCCCAGCGCCTGAAAGACGCGCAGCACAAGCTGGGCATGAAAGATGCAATCCTCACCGCTGAAGGCCTGATCGACGGGCGGCCGGTGATCTGCTGTTCGATGGAGTTCGGCTTTATCGGCGGGTCAATGGGAGCGGTGGTGGGAGAAAAAGCGGCTCGCGCGATCGAACGATCGATTGATAAGAAATATCCGCTGGTGATCGTTTCCTGCTCCGGAGGCGCGCGCATGATGGAAGGCGTGGTCAGCCTGATGCAGCTGGCAAAAGTTTCGGCAGCACTCGGG
Organism: uncultured Acidobacteriota bacterium; assembly: GCA_963772535.1. Lineage (GTDB taxonomy): Bacteria > Acidobacteriota > Terriglobia > Acidiferrales > UBA7541 > Palsa-295. Next base: position 378,002 of record CAVYXN010000015.1, on the reverse strand, counting down.
CGCCTGGACGATGCGCGTATACCCTACATTTCGATCTTGACGGACCCCACCACCGGCGGCGTTACGGCCAGCTACGCGATGCTCGGAGACCTGAATATCGCCGAGCCGGGGGCATTGATCGGCTTCGCAGGCCCTCGCGTGATTGAGGACACGATCCGCCAAAAACTTCCTGAAGGCTTTCAGACCGCGGAATTCCTGCTCGATCACGGATTTCTCGACGCGATCGTGCCGCGCAAGGAACTGAAGCCTTACGTCAGCCAGGCGCTTACTTTCTTTCTCGATTCCTAAATGAATTACGAAGATTCCGTCCGCTCGCTTTTGGCGCTCGGTAGAGAACTGGCGGCGCCGCAGCAGGCTCGCGTCCAGAAATTCGGCCTCGAAAATATCTCTGCGCTCGCTGCCGATCTGGGAAATCCGCATCGCGCCATTCCCTGCGCTCACATAGCCGGTACAAATGGCAAAGGCTCGACAGCTGCGATTCTAGAGTCGATCCTCCGCGACGCCGGCCTGCGCACCGGGCTCTACACTTCGCCTCATCTTGAACGCATCAACGAACGCATCCGCCTGAATGGCGAACCGGTTTCGGACGAAATCTTCGCCGCCGCATGGACGCGCGTGCACGCCTCGATCGAATCGCTGATGGCCTCAGGAAAGCTGACCGCGCACCCCACCTATTTCGAATGCGTCACCGCGATGGCTTTTCTGATTTTTGCCGAGCAGAGCGTCGATTTCGCTATCTACGAAGTTGGCCTGGGCGGGCGGCTGGACTCGACCAACATCGTCACGCCCGAAGTGGCCATCATCACGCCTATCGACTTCGATCATGAGAATTTCCTCGGCCATTCCATCGCGGAAATTGCGGCAGAAAAAGCAGGCATCATAAAACCCGGTGTCACAGTCGTCAGTTCCGTCACGCGTCCGGAAGCTCGCTCCGTGATTGCTCACAAATGCGTGGACATGCGCGCGCGGCTGGCGCAAATCGACGAGGAGTGGCGCCTGAAAGAGATGCCGTCGTCCGAAGGCTCCCATCGCGCTCTCGCCATCTCCAAAGATTCACGCTCGAAACTCGCCATCGCTCCGGCACTCCCGGGACGCTTCCAGCTTCGCAATGCTCTCGCTGCCGCCACCGCCGCTCGTGTTCTTTCAGAAAGCCGCCAGTACCGAATCGAAGAGAGAAATATCGAACGCGGCGTCGCCAATGTGAAGTGGCCCGGGCGCCTCGAGCGGCTATCTGAAAACCCCACCATTTATCTCGACGGCGCGCACAACCCCTCGGGCGCCCGTGAACTCCTCGAATTCTGGCAGCGCGATCTTGCCAGCCGTCGAATCATTCTCGTCTACGGAGCGATGCGCGATAAAGCTGTGGACGAGATTGCCGGCGTGCTCTTTCCCCACGCGCACAATGTGATTCTTACCGAGCCGCGACAGCCGCGTGCAATTTCAGTCTCTCTGTTATCGGAAATGACAGCCCACCTGGCGTCGCGGCGTCCGACCATTATTCGGGACCCTCTTCAAGCCTTCGACTACGCCGTCGAGATCGCCCGTGACAATGATGCTCTTGTCGTTGCCGGTTCGCTCTATCTAGTCGGTGACCTGCGAAGCCACTGGCGCAATCGAACACTTGCGACGCAGGTGCGCCCCTGAGCTTCAGCAATTCATATAAATAATCCAATTTCCTGTACTGCCTACCAAAAAGCCTGTATTCAGGCTCAAAATCGAACGTAGTCCGGATCTGAAATGGGGCTTTTTCGTCCCAGGCGCGGACGAATTTGTCTCAGGTTCGAACGGAACTAAATTCCTCGCGCACGGAATTACAAATGTGCGGAAACAATTAACGCCTTTTGTTCGTTTATTCAAGTGGAGCTTGGTACCCAATCTGCACGAACTAGCGTCTAAGTGGTATAGCTGGAGGGCCTAATGACACGCGAGGAGAGACGAAGCAAACTGGAATCTTTCGGCCACGCGCCCATATTGCTTGCCGGCGCGCTGCGGCAATTTCCCAAGAAAATGTGGCTGTACAAGCCTTCTTCCGAAAAGTGGAGTATTCACGAAACGATTCTGCATCTCGCCGATAGCGAAGCCAGCGGCTATGTTCGCTGCCGCCGCTTCATAGCCGAGCCGGGAAGCGCAGTACTACAATTTGATGCAGCCCGCTGGGCCGGCTCGCTCGGATATTTTCACCAGAGCACTCGCGAAGCGCTCGAAATCATTCGCCGGCTACGCAAGATGACCTATCAACTGCTTGCTTCGCTACCGGATCCGATCTGGTCCAATGCCGTCGAACGCCCCGATGACGGCCTGCTTCGCCTGGAAGATTGGGTGGATATCCAGGAGCGCCATATCCCGCACCACATCGAGCAAATGAAGCAAAATTACGAACTCTGGCTGAAGGCAAATCCACCCAGGAAGCCAGCTTCTCCCTCCGGGAGATCGAGTGCGGGTGTTGCTTCGCGAATGATCACGCTGTCCGCGGGACTCTAGCCGGGTCCGGACTTCCAAAAGCCACTCGGCTGAAATTTGGGTGAGTGGCACTGGCAGATTGGGCCGCGTCTGTTCAACGCCCCTTCGCTCATCCAAGGTTGCCGCCCCGCAGCTCTGGTGGTAGGATTGCTGTTTCATGTCCCCTGATACGTCTCCCAAGCCGCGTGTCGGAATCCCGTACCGCACACGAAACGAAGAACTTAAGGGCGAACGCGGCAAGTATGATAAGTACCGCCAAGCCGTCCTCAGAGCGGGCGGTGAGCCCGTCGAAGTCTCCCTCTTACTCTCGCCAGATAAGCTGCGCCAACTGGCGGGCTCACTCGATGCGGTAGTCCTGACCGGTAGCCCCGCAGACGTAAATCCGTCGCTCTACGGCGCTGCTCGAAATCCTGCTTCTGCCGATGCTGACCCGGACCGCGAGCGCACCGATTTTGCGCTTCTCGAACACGCTTTCGCCGAGCACAAACCCGTTCTGGCAATCTGCTACGGCGTTCAGAGCATGAACGTCTTTCTGGGCGGCACACTGATTCAGGATATTCCCAGCGCGCTCCATACGCCGATTCAGCATCCATGGTCCAACCGCGACAAAGGCGCTCCGGAACCCTTTCATGCCGCAAAAATTGAATCTGGTTCGCGGCTTCGGGAATTGGCGGGCGCGGACGAAGTTGGTATCAACAGCTCCCACCATCAGTCGATCCTCGATCCCGGCCGCAGCCTGCGCATTGCTGCCCGGGCTCCGGACGGAGTGATCGAAGCAGTGGAATGGACAGGAGACTCGAACTGGGTGACCGGCGTCCAATGGCACCCGGAGCGGATGGCTGAGTCGGATCCACTCGCCCAGCGTTTGTTTGGCGGCTTGATTGAAGTCGCACGCAAATCGGCGGTCAAGACGGCATAGCGCCGCGTTTTTCGATTGGCGACCGCGCTTGCGTCGTCGCTGCCCCGAATGCGCGAGCACCGAATTTGGCCCCACGGATCTGCATGGCCGCTTCATCATTCATCATCATTTTGAGACATCACTCTTGGGGGAAACATGATTTCGCTGGCAGGCAAAGCGACTCTCATAACCGGCGGCTCGCGCGGCATCGGAGCTGCCACAGTGCGGTTATTCGCGCAGGCGGGAGCTGATGTGGTGTTCAATTACCACCGCAGCCGCGAAGCCGCTACGCAGCTTGAACAGGAAACGCGCAAGAATGGCACGCGCATCGAGTCGCTCAAAGCCGACCTGAGCAAAATGGCCGATGCAAAAAAATTGGTTGAATTCACGCGCGAGCGTCTGGGACGGATCGACATCCTTGTGGCCAACGCCGGCATCTGGAATAAGGCCGATGCTCCCATCGAAAAACTTACCGAGCGCGAGTGGGACGAAATGATGCGCGTGAACGTGAAGAGCGTCTACTCCGTGGTTCACTTCTCAGTGCCGCACATGATCGCTCAGCGCGGAGGCCGCATCATCGCCATCAGCTCCACCGCGGGACAGCGAGGCGAATCGTTTCATACTCACTACGGCGCCTCCAAGGGCGCAATCATCAGTTTTGTGAAGGGCCTTTCGACGGAACTCGCGCGCCACAACATCCTCGTCAACTGTGTGGCGCCCGGCTGGGTGGATACGGACATGTCCGCTTCAGTTCTTCGTGATAAAGCCGGCCTCAAGCAAGCCGCTGCGGCGATTCCCCTGAAACGACCGGGCACGGCGGAAGAAATCGCTGGTCCGATCCTGTTCGCGGCTTCTGACCTGGCAACCTTCGTGACCGGTGAAGTAATCAACGTAAATGGAGGCGCTGTATTGTGCGGATAACTTTGCGCGCAGTAATTCTGTCCCTTTTAGTGGCCGGCGCGGGCTTACAACTGTCACCATCCGCCTTGGCTCAAAATCCTCAGGACATGATGCCGGCAGAAAGCGCCGCGAAAGCCAAAGAGATTTTGCAGCAGGCGATTCAAGCATTGGGCGGCACGGCATATCTCAACCTTCGCGACGCCACCTGTGAAGGCCGGCTCAGCCAGTTCGGCCACGCCGGCGAGCTGAACGGATTCGAAAAATTCGTCGATTACACCATTCCTCCATTCAAGGATCGGACTGAGAATCTTCCCAAACGCAACATCATTACGGTGATGGATGGCGACAAAGGCTGGACTCTCGATCGTGGCGGCGTGTCCGATGCGTCGGGCGCCGACATAGCCCATTTCGAGGAAGATACCAAGAAAGATCTCGACTACATTCTTCGGACCCGCATCAAGGAAACCAACATGATTTTCCGGTACGGCGGTCCGGACATTGTGGACCTGAAAGAAGCGGACTGGGTGGAACTTGTCGATAGAGACAATCGCACGATCAAGATTGCCTTTGCGCGAGCCACCCATCTTCCACTTCGAAAGATCGTGGACACGCGTGACGCAAACACCCGCATGAAAACCGATGAGCTCGAATACTACTCGAATTATCAACCAATCAACGGTGTCGAGACGCCTTTCCAAATTACCCGCGAGCGTAATCACATCAAGATTTATCAGGTTTTCTTCGACAAGTGCGAGTACAACACCAACCTCTCCGACTCACTTTTTACCAAGCAATCCCTCGACGAACGCTGGGAGAAAGTCGGCAAAGGCGCCCGCAAGAAAGCTGAAAAAGACGCCAAGAATAACTGACGCGATGTCATGCGCCAATCCTGAAGTGGCCAGTTTCCGGTAACGGCGCTGACCAGGCGTCTGGCGATTAGGTGGTGATAATCCCTGTGGCTGTTGAAAAACTCGCTCACTCGGAAATCGCAAAAATCGGATCGCGTCAGGAAGCTCTATAAACGATTTTTCTCAGTCACCTGGACATTTTCTATCACCCGATTTTCGACTTTTTTCAGAAAGACCGACTTTTTCAACAGCCACCCCTGTTACCAACACTTATCTAGAGTGGACAGCGCTTAACGACTCAACTAAAGTCTGGCCGGGATGCCTTTTCGTCGCAAACTTGGCCCTGTCTTGGTAGTTGCGGCGCTGGTGACGTGGTGTGGTTCAGCTTCTCAACGAGACACCTTAGGGCAAGCTTCCCCTTCCACTTCGGCGAACCTCAAGCCGGACAGCGCCAAGAACGACCAAGGGGTCTACACGAACTACTTCTTCGGAATGACCTACCACTATCCGAGTGACTGGAAAATTCAACCACCCCTGCCCCAAAAAGCGGGAGGCAAAAGAATTTATGTGCTGCTGTTTTTGACTCTTCCTGCAAAGCAAATGGAATTCACCGCGTTATCGGTTACGGCTCGGGAGACCTCTACCCCCACCGAGACCGCTGAGGAATATCTTTCGAACGAGAATCTCAGCAGAGATGTTTCACCACTCCGCCCGCCGCAGCAAGTGTTGATGGGCGAAACGCGTTTCCTCCGGTTCGATGCGGAGCAGAAGAGCAAATCGGGCACCAACCGCATCGCGGAATACATCTCAATCCAAAAGGGATACGTTCTGGAGTTTTTCTTTGTTGACGGTGCAAAGAAGAGTCGTATCTCAGAATTTGAGCGAACGCTGCGTACGATCCAGTTTTCTGAACCCTAGCTTTCTGTTGCCTTTCAACCTTCATCCAACATAGGTGTTGGGAAATCCGCTTATCACCAGCTATCCCTCCGCTCGGTCATCGATAACTCGTGTTTAGTCGCGTTGTAGGAAACTGATCCGCTACATAAGACCGACCGAATTCGCTCAATCGCGCCCCACGCGGTATAATCGCCTGATGCACAGCAAACGAAAATCTCCGCAGATACACAGCACGACGGTGCTTTGCGTGCGCCGCGATAACAAAGTGGTTCTGGCCGCTGACGGCCAGGTGACGCTCGGCGAAGGCGTTATCAAACACAACGCTAAAAAGACGCGACGCCTGTATAACGATAAGATCCTCGCCGGTTTCGCCGGCAGCACCGCCGACGCGCTTTCGCTGTTCCAGCGTTTTGAAAACAAATTGCAGGAGTTCCACGGCAATCTCTCGCGCTCGGCCGTGGAGCTCGCCAAGGAGTGGCGCACGGACCGTTCGCTGCGCCACCTCGATGCGCTTCTGGTTGTCGCCGACGCAAAATCCACGTTTCTGCTGTCGGGAAACGGCGACGTGATCGAGCCTGACGACGGCCTCACCGCTATCGGCTCGGGCGGCCCTTACGCCCTTGCCGCGGCGCGCGCTTTGATCAAATTCACAAAAATGAATGCGAAAGACATCGCCCAGGAAGCCATGCGCATTGCCAGCGAAATCTGTATCTTCACCAACGCGCAATTCAGCATCGAAGAACTATGACCGGTAAATCGGAGAAAGATATGGTGATCTACTTGGCCGGGGAATCGCAGGCTTCGGAGCCGGAACCGCTTCCATCGTTTGACGAGCTCACGCCGCGCGAAATTGTCGTCGAGCTCGATAAATATATCGTCGGCCAGAATGCGGCCAAGAAAGCGGTCGCTATCGCGCTCCGCAATCGCGTTCGCCGCCAGAAGTTGACTCCCGAACTCGCTGAAGACATCCTTCCTAAAAATATTCTGATGATTGGGCCCACGGGTGTAGGCAAGACGGAAATTGCGCGCCGCCTCGCCCGTCTGGCCGGCTGCCCCTTCGTCAAAGTGGAAGCCTCGAAATATACCGAAGTGGGCTATGTCGGCCGCGACGTTGAATCCATGGTGCGTGATCTCGTCGAAACTTCGATCGACATGGTGCGCGAAGAGAAGCTCGATGAAGTGGCCGAGCGCGCCGAGCAATCCGCCGAAGAGCGCCTCCTCGATCTGCTCCTCCCGGCGTCTCCCGTCCCGGCGGACGCTAGCCCGGCTTCCGAATCGCAGCGCCGCGAGCAAGTGCAGCGCACGCGCGAAAAACTTCGCGTGCAGTTGCGCGAAGGCAAGCTCGATCAGCGCATGGTGGAAGTGGAAGTTCGCGAGCGCTCGATGCCTTCCTTCGAAATCATCACGAATCAGGGCGTCGAGGAAATGGACGTCAACGTGAAGGACATGCTTTCCGGCATGTTCGGCCAGCAAAAGAAGAAGCGGAAGATGACGGTGGCCGAGGCCTTCGATTACTTGATTCAGGAAGAGGAAAACCGCCTGATTGACATGGACCAGGTCACTCGCATGGCCGTCGACCGCGTCGAACAGATGGGAATTCTTTTCATCGATGAAATCGACAAGATCGCTGGCCGCGAATCCGGTCATGGCCCGGACGTTTCGCGCGAAGGCGTTCAGCGCGACATTCTTCCCATCGTGGAAGGCACCACCGTGAACACGCGCTACGGCATGGTGCGCACCGATCATATTCTTTTCATCGCCGCCGGAGCGTTCCACACCACGAAGCCGTCCGACCTCATCCCCGAATTGCAAGGCCGCTTTCCGATCCGCGTCGAGCTCAGCTCGCTTTCCGAAGCCGACTTCATCCGCATCCTTACAGAGCCCAAGAACGCGCTGATCAAGCAATATGTCGCGCTTCTCGACACGGAGGGTTTCAAGCTTGCATTCACGGAGGACGCGATCGCATCGATCGCCGGCTTTGCCGCCAAAGTGAACGAGCACACCGAAAATATCGGCGCGCGGCGCCTGCACACGATTCTCGAAAAAGTGCTCGAAGAAATTTCCTTCGAGGCTCCGGAAATGAAAAAGAAATCCTTTAAGCTCGATGCTGCTTACGTGCAAAAACAGCTCGCGAACATCGTGAAAGACCAGGACCTGAGCCGCTACATTCTGTAGAAATCAGAAAAATGCAAATCCGAAAAGGGGTCTTCGCATCCAGCCCCGCCGCTCACTCTCACGCCCCCCGCCTCCCGATTTTCTATTTTCTCTTTTCCATTTTTGTTCTCTACGGCTGTGCCGCTCCCGGCGAACCCATCGAGCGCAAACCGCCCACCCCGAGTCCCGTCACCGACCTTGCTGCTTCACAATCCGGCAACGACGTGGTTCTCACCTTTACGCTTCCCCGTGACTCCGTCGAAAAGCGCGAGATTCTAAAGCCGATCTCCGTCAATGTGTATCGGAATTTCGAGCCAATCGCGCCGGCCAATTCGCAGGCAGCCGCGGCACCCGCAAATCCAACTCTGCTTCTTACAATCCCGCCCGCCATGGTGGATCGCTTCATGGTCCAGGGCCGGGTTCGATTCGTCGATTCGCTTCGCGCGGAAGATTTCTCGGCTGGCGGCAGCCAGGCTGTCTACCTCGTTCGCACATTCGTCTCCCCCAAAAAGCTTTCTGCAAGTTCCAACGTCGCGGCTCTCGCGGTATATCCCGCCGCCAATCCCATTGCCGACCTCAAAGCGGACTTTAAGCGCGCAGGCGTCACTCTCTCCTGGACGCCGCCCGAAAAAACTCTGATCGGCGCAGCGCCGAATATCGCTTTTTATCGGGTCTATCGAGCAGAAACAGAATCGGCCCAGATTGTCGGCGCGAATTCCACCGCGGCCGGCGGCACGGAAGCTCCCAATACAAAAGTTCCCTCTGCCCGCATCGCAGAGGCCGCGTCCCCGCCCTACACCGATACTCAAACCGAGCTTGGCAAGACCTACATGTACTCAGTGCGCAGCATCGCTCAGTATCCAGGCGTCCAGATCGAGTCGCGCGACTCAAATTTCGCCACGATCACTCCACACGATGTTTTCCCTCCGCCTGCCCCGCAGGATCTTGTCGTCGCCTTTGTCCCTGCGCTCGGCGGAACACCGGGTTACCTTGATCTTTCCTGGTCCATCAGCGCAGCAACCGACATCGCGGGTTACAACGTCTATAGAAGCGATGATCCCGCGCGCCCTGGAACACGGCTGAATCCCGAGTTGTTGCTTACGCCCGCGTTTCGCGATATGAATGCAGCACCCGGTCGCACTTATTTTTATACTGTCACCGCGGTCGATCGCTCTGGAAACGAAAGTCCGGCCAGCCCGCCGGCCTCCGGCAGCGTTCCAGAGCCCGATCAGCAATAGTTGAAAGAAACTCGGCGCACGAGATGACTGAACACCTAATCCCGGATCCACTGAAGGTTGGCCGTAAAGTCCTGGCCTCCACGCACCGCACCGCGTTGCAAACCGGCATTTACATGGGCGCTGCCTTGATCGTGGTCATGGTTGCCGCGCTCTTCGTGGCCAATCGCATTCCCGGCACCGAGCGTTATGCCCTCGAACGCAACGCCGCTTTCTGCGCGCTTTTCTTCATCTGCATGCTGATTCCGATCGCCCGCTACTTTAATCGCCCGATGCCGATGTTCATGTCCGCGATGGTGGGATGGATCACATTTGTTATCGCCTATGACGTCACCGGCATGTTCTACCAGAACCTGTTCCAGGTATTGCGCAGCCCCTTCGAAGCGCTTATCGAAGGCGCGATTGTCTATGGCGTGGCCGCCGTCGGAGCCTGGGTGATCGGCATGTTTCTCGAGGCGCGCCAACACCCGCTCGCCCCTCGCCGTCGCCGCACGGATCACCTTCATCAGCAGCCATGAAACCTTCACCGTGAACCCTAAATCATGAATCCTAAATCATGAAACTCTGCCGCTTCCAGCCGCTCGAATTCGCTGCCACCGATATCGCCCGTGCCCCTCACGAATCCCATCCGCACGTGCGCCACGGCATCATCGAAGCCAACACCGTCCATGAATTCAGCGGTGAACTCTGGGGCGCGCGCGAACTCACCGGCCGAAAATGGCCGCTCGACTCCGTGAAATTCCTCCCGCCCTCCGTCCCCTCGAAAATCGTGTGCGTCGGCAAGAATTACGTCGACCACGCCGCCGAAATGGGCGGCCCTCCCCCGAAGAGCCCGATAATTTTCCTGAAACCGCCGTCAGCCATCATCGCGGCCGAAGAACCCATCATCCTCCCCCGCATCTCCCAGCGCGTCGACTACGAAGGCGAAATCGGCATCATCATCGGCCGCCGCTGCCATCTGCTCGACGCAAACGAAGACGTCCGCCCCTACATCCTGGGCTACACCTGCTTCAACGACGTCACCGCCCGCGATCTGCAGAAACTCGACGGCCAATGGACCCGCGGCAAAAGCTTCGACACCTTCTCTCCCTTCGGCCCGCTAGTGGAGTCCGACCTCAATCTTGCCGATACCAGAGTAGAGACCTACGTCAATGGCGTTCGGAAACAGTCCGCCAGCGTCTCAGAAATGATCTTTTCCATTGATGTTATAATTCACTGGATAGCTGAGGTGATGACGCTCGAAGCTGGCGATGTGATCGCAACCGGAACGCCAGCGGGAATCGGCCCCCTCGCCGACGGCGACGTAGTGGAAGTAAGCGTCACCGGAATCGGCACACTGCGCAATCCGGTAACAAGTTTTCAGTAGGGGCACGGCATGTCGCAGATCCCGCATGGGTTCGCGGGGCCGTGCCCGCTCGACCGCCGGCACAACGTCATCGCACAGTTGGATCGTACGATTCGCATAGCAGCAATCACAGAGGTGAAAAAATGAAATTCTTCCTCGACACCGCAAATCTCGACGAAATCCGCCAGGGCGCAGCCTCCGGCGTCATCGACGGCATCACCACCAACCCCACCCTCGCCGCCAAGGAAAAAAAGCCCTTCCGCGAGCTCATCATCGACATCTGCAACATCGTAAAGAACGGCGCCATCAGTGCCGAAGTCGTCTCCACCGATTACGACGGCATGCTCCGCGAAGCCCGCGAAGTGGTCAGCTGGCATCCCAACGTCGTCGCGAAAATTCCCATGACGCCCGACGGCGTCCGCGCCCTCAGCGTCCTCTCCAAAGAAGGCGTCCGCGTCAATGTCACTCTCGTTTTCTCCGCCTCGCAGGCGCTTCTGGCCGCCAAGGCCGGGGCCTATTTCGTCAGCCCGTTTCTCGGCCGCCTCGATGATATCTCTCAAGACAGCATGATTCTTCTTCGCGACATCCTGCAAATTTATCGCGCGTATGATTACAAGACGCAGGTGCTCGCCGCGAGCCTTCGCCATCCGATGCATGTGGTCGAAGCCGCGAAGATGGGAGCGCATATCGGTACGATGCCGTTCAAGGTTTTCGAAATGCTCTTCAAGCATCCGCTCACGGACCGAGGCCTCGAATCATTCCTGAAAGACTGGGAAAAGGCGCGCGATACGCTCGGCGAAATTTCCGAGCCGGTCGGTGCGCGTAAAGGCGGGCGTTGAAACACCTTTTTTCGAATTGGAGCGAACTGCTGCCGGTTGCCGGCCTCATCCTCATGGCCGCCATCGGCTTCGTCCTCTGGCTGCGCCGCAAGCCCATCGACGCTTCCGAAATCGAACGCCAGCGCCGCGCCTACCTGAACAAAGTCGGCCGCATCGTCGAAGGCCAGATCCTCGAAATATCCGAAAATGCTTTCCCGGCCGACGACGCCAGGCAGCATTCAACTCCCGCAAAACATAGCTCCGGTTCGAGCGGCGGCGCGAAAATAACCGCGACCGCCTCCACAAACGGAACGCAGCGCCTCATCTACTACACTTACTCGATCTCCGGCGTCACCTACGAAACCGCGCAAGATGTCACCGGCCTCGAAGAGCGCCTCCACCTCAAGCGCGCCGCCGTAGGCCAAACGGCAAGCGTAAAATACGACCCCTCAAATCCCAGCAACTCAATCCTGCTAGCCGACGACTGGTCGGGCCTGCACTGAACGATTAGGATGAGATTTGGAAATCAGTTCATAAGATCAATTATTTTACCGTCCGGGGCTTTTACCCGAGCTCGCGCTAACGGGTTCTTTTTGAGTTCAGTCTCAATCATTTTTTGTATTGTATCCAGATGGTACTGCAGAGTTGCCCTGTCGTTAGTGTCCCAATACTCCGCCTCGTCATAGACCTTCAGTTCAGAGAAAAATGGCTGAATTCTCTTTAAAAGATCGATTACTTTTAAGTGGTACTCTACTCCCGCAAATTGCGTCTTTGTGAATTCTTGCAGGTACAAGTCTCTGTCGAATTCAAGGCGGACTGGGTCGCAATCTTCATGCAAATATACAGTGATGCCCTTCACAGGGCCAACATAGTCCCATTCTTGTTCGTCACGAACCCGCAAAAGGGTCACCTCCGCAGAGTTGATCGTTTCGGTTCGCCAACCTTGCGAGCTAGCAAGAGAGGAAACCACGCCCACAAGCCCTTCATAGGCTGTTTGATCTCTGAGTCTTCCCTCGAAGTGAATAGTCACTCCCATATGCGTAGGGTTTATCTCCGACTGGTTCGAATGGTTCCAGCAATCCTACACACCTGCAACACGTCTTGTCACTCCGGTGCTGTTTACCACCCAACCCCACGCGGTGCTACACTTTGTAGCTTCGTATAGGAGAAAACACACTAGATGCGCATTCGCACATCGCGCCTTGCACTCGCAATCCTCGCAACAATCGCAGCCCCGCTCACCGCCTCCGCTCAGCAATCATTGCAGGCCGTCGAACCCACCCAGTATTCCGCCATGCGCTGGCGCCTCATCGGCCCGCACCGCGCCGGGCGCGTCACAGGCGTCGCCGGCATCTCGGGCGACCCGTCCACCTACTACATGGCCACGCCCGGCGGCGGCGTCTGGAAAACCACTGACGCAGGTGAAGTCTGGTTCCCGATTTTCGACGAGCAGCACGTCGCCTCCATCGGCGCAATCGCCATCGCTCCCTCCAATCCAAAAATCATCTACGTCGGCACCGGCGAGCAAACTCCCGGCGACGGCGTCTACAAATCCACCGACGCTGGCGCCACCTGGACCAACATCGGCCTCAAAGAATCGAGATACATCAGCTCCATCATCGTAGATCCCAAAAATCCGGACATCATCAACGTCGGCGTCCTCGGCCATCCCCTCCTCAGCCTCGCCCCCGCCAGTCCTGATCGCGGCGTCTACAAAACCACCGACGGCGGCAAAACCTGGAAGAAAACTCTCTACAAGGACGATCTCACCGGCGTCGCCGATCTCGAAGTCGACCCCGAAAATCCGCGCGTCCTCTACGCCGCGCTCTGGCATCCCACCGATTTTTTCGCCGGTGAAGACGGCCCCGAAAAACCAAATTCCTGGATCTACAAATCCACCGACGAAGGCGCCACCTGGAAAGAACTCGCCTACACCGGTTTCCCCAAAGGCCCGTGGGACCGCGTCGGCATCGCCATCGCCCCAGGCAATCACGGCCAGCGCGTCTTCGCGATCCTCACCCAAGGCCTCTACCGCTCTGACGATTCCGGCGCCACGTGGAAGCAGATCACGCAGGACACGCGTGTGATCGGCAATCCTTATTTCGCGCGCGTCTTCGTCGATCCGCGCAACGCCAACCTCGTCTACGTGATGCAAACTTCTCTCTACCGCTCAACCGACGGCGGCAAGACGTTCATCTCCTTTAAAGGCGCGCCCGGCGGCGACGATTACCACAACATGTGGATCGATCCGCAAAATTCCGCGCGCATCATCCTCGGAGTCGATCAGGGCTGCGTGATCAGCGTGGACGCCGGTAAAAGCTGGACTTCCTGGTACAACCAGCCCACCGGCCAGTTCTACCACGTCTCCACCGACACAAATTTCCCCTACATCGCCTACGCCGCGCAGCAGGATAGCGGCACCGCCGAAGTTCCCAGCCGCAGCGACTACGGCTCGCTCACCTATCGCGATTGGTTTTCCGCTGCCGGATTCGAATACAGCTACATCGCACCCGATCCGTTGAATCCCGACGTCGTTTATTCCGGTGGTTGGTACGGCAGCGTCGTCCGCTTCGACCGCACCACCGGCCAATTCACGCACGTCTTCGTGCGCGGCTCAAAATACCGCACCACCAATATGCCTCCGCTCGCATTTTCGCCGCAGGATCCGCATCTGCTGTATCTCAGCGCGCAGGTGGTGCTCACCACGGCCAACGAAGGAAAAAACTGGCAGGCGATCAGCCCCGATCTCACCGCGCGGCCCAAAACCAGTGAAAAATCCACTGAGAAAACCGCGGAAGAAATCGAGCGCAGGCAAGCGCCGCCAAATTCACTCGAAACAAAAGAGGAAGAGCTTCAGCGCGCTTCCACTCTCAGTCCGGGCCATTCGCCAGAACCTGAAGCCGCATCGCTCGCGCCTTTTGCCGACGACGAAAAAGATTTCGGCGACGAACAATCCGCGCGCCGCCCCGCCGCCGTCTCCACTCTCGCTCTCTCCCCCGTGCAATCCGGCCTCATCTGGGCCGGCACAAGCAATGGCCTGATTCACCTCACCGAAGATGGCGGGCTCACCTGGCGCAACGTCACGCCGCCCGATCTCAACGAGCACAGCAACGTAGTGATTCTCGAAGCCTCGCATTTCGATGCGAACGCCGCCTTTGCCTCCGTGGAAAACCGACGCGACGCGACGCCCTATCTCTACCGCACGCGCGACGCCGGAAAAAGCTGGGAGAAAATCACTGCCGGACTGCCGGCCGGCTGGATCGCCAACGCGATTCGCGAAGACACCGTCCGCAAGGGCCTGCTATACGCGGCGCTCTCCAATGGCGTCTACGTTTCTTTCGACAACGGCGACCACTGGCAATCGCTCCAGCTGAATCTTCCCACCAGCGACGCCCGCGACCTTGTCATCCACGATAACGACCTCGTCGTCGCCACCTACGGCCGCGCGCTCTGGATTCTCGACGACCTCTCGCCCCTGCGCCAGGCCAGCCCGCAAATCGCCAATGCCGACGCCGCGCTTCTGCGCCCCGCCACTGTCACTCGCATCCGCTGGGACAACGACCAGGAAACCCCGCTCCCGCCAGAATTTCCCGCCGCGCAGAATCCGCCCGACGGCGCTATCTTCTACTACACTCTGAAGTCCGCTCCATCCGCGGACATCACGCTAGAAATTCACGACGCACAGGGAAATCTTATCCGCCGCTTCTCGAGCGCCGCGCCCGCGCCCGATACAGTCGTAAAAAATGTTCCCGACTACTGGTTCGGCCTGCAAGCTCAGCTCCCCAAAAATTCCGGCCTCAATCGCTTCGCCTGGGATTTGCGCTTCGAGCCGCCGCCCGCCTTGCAGTACAGCTACTACGGCCAGCCGCTCAAATATCTCGAGTACACGCTCTCCGATCACGCCATCCCCGGCGAAACGCCGCGCGAACAAGTCTTGGGCCCCATCATTCCTCCCGGCCAATATGAAATCGTCCTGAACGCAAACGGTCAAACCGTTCGCCAAACTCTCACCGTCGTTCCCGATCCCCGCGTCCACATCGCTCAAGCGGATTACATCGCGCAATATTCAGCCGCAAAACGCGCCGATGGCGGCCTGCGCGCCAGCTACGCCACATTCCAGGAAGTAGCCGCGCTGCGCAAAGCAGTGACCGAGCGCGAAGAAAGCCTCGACGCGATCCTGAAGCCCAAAGCCGAAGCTGCCACTGCCCTGAAAGGCGCGCCAGCTGCAAATGCAAGTGGCGCACATTCTCAACCCGCTTCTGAAGCCGCCTCCCCTCCGATCAAGGAGGCCGCCGAAGCGCTAAAAAATCTCGACGTAAAAATCGCAGAAATCCTCAGCGGCTCAAACGGCTCAGAAGGCATCGGCACAGTGAACCGCGACCTCGCCCGCACCTCATTCATGGTCGAATCCGGCGACGCCGCCCCAGCCCCCACAGCCCTCGAAGTAATCGACGAATCCTGCACCGCCCTGAACAAATCGATCACAGCCTGGCGCACCCTAAATGCCGACACCCTACGGTCAGCTAACGGCACGCTGGAAAAAGCAAAGCTAGCCGCTCTTCCGGTCGCCTCATCCGCCGCGGACGCCACTCAAGACGCGTGCCACATGTAACCGCCGCCCGATCGTTCCCTGGTACCGCCGGCATCCTGCGCGCTATCCGCGTCCCGATGGTGTTCGCGGCGCCGGCTCTTTTGACGTTGCCGTAGCCTTTGACGTTGAAGATTGCTTTTGAACTCACCGCGGTTCGGCAGCCACGACGACGCAGTCTTCGTCGTGGGCCTTTCATCCCCCGCTTCCCACGCCGCCCGCTTTTCCCTAAGCTATCCCCATGCCACTCCCCGCCCAAATCCCCGTCAAATACTCCGAAGACGACGCCCAATTCATCAGCATCCGCCCTCTCGTCCGCCAAACCTTCCGCCCCGCCGAACTCATCGACATGATCGTCAGCGTCACAGGAAAAGATCCCCACCGCGTCCAGCAAATCCTCCACTCCGGCACCATCGTCTTCAATTCCTACCGCTACTGGTGGGACGCAATCGACGCCGCTCCAGCCGAGCTCGCAACTCTCCTCGGCGCCTATCCCGACGCCGATCCCTCCCGCCCTTTCCGCCAGGAAAATTGCACCGAGGTAATCCTCGAGTCCGCCGGCACCCCTCCGCGCCACACCCTCCGCCTCCATCGCGCGAACGCCTCACGCAAACGCCTCTTCCGTACGCGCAGCCTCTGGGATGTGCTGCTCGATCTCACCCGCCCGCACGCCCCCGCCTACCGCCAATATTCCTACGCCCATCACGCCGACGTCTACGCCCTGCCACTGGCCCCCGCCGCAATCACCAGCCTCACTCAGCAAACCGTACAATACGCCCCCCGCGCCCTAGCAGCCCAGCTCTCAATCCTTCCACAAATCACGCACGCCAAATTCCTCTGCCCCAGGTAGCGTAATCAGTAGGGGCGCGTCTGAGACTCGCCCGCGCCATTCACCCCCGCGTCCTAAGCGGCAAAGATGACCATTCTTGGCTAAATCGCGACCCCGTTCTTTTCGGCCCCGTTTGGGAGAGCTTTTTTCAGGAAATTGGCAGCGGTCTATTGACATGCCACCAAACGCGGCGCTAAACCTACTAGCAGCCGCTCGATGTTGTCGGGGATTCGCCGGACGGATGAGCTGGATGGCACACAGCAAACACGCAAATCTGGTTTGGCGGGACGGCTTACTTTGTTATAGTGGAGAGGTGGTTGAGTTTCAGAGGCTTTAAATCTAAACGCTTCAGGTCTACAGGGTTTCTTACTATTGCCCCTAGCCCGCACGAATAACTAGAGCGGCACACAGCATCAGAACCTTATCTCGTAGGGGTGAATCATGGCTAGTCCTGCAATGGATTTTCGAACCTCGCTGCTCCCGATCTTCATGACTCGCTTGAAAATTCTCCGGGCCATCGCTCCCGGTCTTCGCGACCTCCCGTCGCAAACCTTCAACGAACTTCAATCGCTCCTGGAACGAGCGGAAGCCGTGATTCGGGAATCCGTCGGGCATGTACCCGATGAATCCAAATAGCGCTGCCCATCCGGCGCCCGTTCGCTCCGCTGACGGTGCGAACATCCGAATTGCTAGAATGAAATAATCATCTGATCGAGCGGCATCTCCGTTCTTCGCGTGCCGCGGCGGCGATATCGGCGTGGTCTCGAGCGGCGTTCCTTTTTCCTCTGCCGCGTCAAACGCCGCCGTACCCGCTGTGCTCGCAGTCACCAGAAAATCGTCAATCTCATACGGCAACCCATTCGACGCCAGCGCCACCGCCCGGCTCATCACATGAAAATGCAGATGCGGCGCCAGCGAATTTCCCGTGTTACCCACGAGGCCAATCACCTGCCCGCGCTTCACCGTGTCGCCCTTGTGCACGCGCACGCCCCCGGGTCCAGATACGCGTACAACGCATACTTCCCGCCGCCCAGGTCCAGAATCACCGAATTTCCATCCGCCTCCTCGATCGCAATATTCTCCGGCATCTTTCCGGGCATCTGGCTCGGTAGCCCCTCGATCGTTGACGGCACCGTCGCGTCCGCCACCGCCAGCACTTCCTTCCGGTAAATCGTGTAACTCTTCACATCCGCCTGCGGCCCATGATAAATCCGCCCCTCATCGTCGAGCTGCTCCCAGTCCACCGCATAACGCTGCGCGATCCACACGCGCCCATTCACCGGCAGCGCCGCCCGCGTATGCCGGCTCGCATCGCAACAAGAATCCGCCGCCACGCACCGCGCCCCGCGCAGCGGCGGCCCAATCACCGCCACCGCCCCGCGATCCACCGCCGTCTCGCCGCCCGTCTCCGTAAATTCCTGTTTCCCCGGCGGCGCAGCTTCTGCTCGCACGCGCACCCGATGCGTCAACTTCGCCGGCACCGCAGAGCCATCCGCCAGCGTGGCGTGAATAAATAACGACGCCTCCGTGCTCCCCGCCAGCACGTCCGCCGACGTCCGCTGACCCGCCATCTGCAACCGCCCGGCAATCTCGCCCTTGTCCATCGTCTTCAACACCGCCCCCGCGTCGCCAATCACCTCCACCTGCTCGATCGTCGCATTCCCGCTCGAAAAATTCGTCATCCGCAGCTCATACACCAAATGCGTCTTCCCATCCGACCCCGCAAACGCCACCGGCGCATCCCGCACCTCCAGCAGCACAGGCGTAATCGTCTCCGTCACCGCCTGCTGCTGCGCCGCAACCCCACAAGCCACCCCAAGCCAACAGGTCAGCGCAAGCCCACAACTCCGTCCAAAAAGAATCGTCATAGTCCCGCGTTTATACCACGCTCCTTTGTTTTTGCCGTCGCCTCCCAGTAGCACACGTCCGCTGGCAGGCGGCCGGTGAAAATGTCGACTGTGCCCCAAGTGGCATGCGGCGCACGCCAACAATCCTTGGCTACCATCGCGACCTCGTTCTTGCCGTTGCCGTTCATATCCTCTATCCACAGCTGGCGCCTAAAATGTATCTTTCGATCCAGATTCAGCACTGGTGACGAAGCGTTTCGGGAATTCACCGGCAGCGCAGCTCGGAGAGTTCCAGCGCAATTATCATCCGCCCGCTGGCGATCGAATGGGGTTGCCCGTTCGCTTCGAAATAGCAAGGGATTTGCCAAAGACGCGAAGGATCGAGAGTCGTACTGTTGCGCCAAACGCCCAGCCCCAATTTTGAGGGTGATTCGTGATCAACTCTGGCTATGATGCTGCGGAAAGATCGCGCCCACGGCGCCTACCGGCTACTTAACCTGCAGCGATTTGATATAGCTCATCACACTCGAGATCCGTACGTACATGAAGATTACGTCCGGGTTCATCGACCTAAACACGGGGCCCCAAACCGGCATTTCCGCATCGCCGTGTGCTGGGGTCTTCGCCCCGTTCGTCAGCACGTCCTCCACATAATGGTCCGGAAACTTTCCCCCGTGCCGCTTCGCCAACGTCGTCAAGTCCGGCGGCGTCTGTTTCAACGCTGAGGCTGCCGGACCGTCTCCCTTCGCGCCCTTGCCATGGCACACCGCGCAGTACTCCTTGAATATGAGGGCTCCCGAGAGGGGCGCCCGATCGATCGGTTTCTCCTTGACCTGCTTGTCCTGCGTGCGGCCCGGACTACCAAGAGCTAGCAACAGTCCCACCAAAATCCAGATCTGGAATCGCACTCGCCAGGGAATTCCAGCACGATGCATAGCGCACCTCCCCGCCGCGTTTGCAGTCGTCACAAAGTCATTCTTGCATCTTGATCCCGATCCTCGCGTGCACTGCGATGCAAAAAGTCAAAAACAACCATAGCGTCCGCTGTGTTGCTTGGTCGCTTCCGTATCTGCACTTCTGTGTTACTTACCGCAAGCCTAACTCTATGCACCGAACCAGTGCTTGGCTATGACGTGCATCACACCTCTGCGTGATCTTGCTGACAACGTACGTGTCACCGTGCAGGAGTGAAGAATCGCGTATCCACGGTCACAGCGTCCCGTGACACGGGTCATAGCGGACGACCGCGAAATGCGTAGAAATGTCAGCCATAGGGCGCCTCTAGAGCTAATCGTTACGCACGGGCCCTGAGGAGGGTTTATGTTTAGCCGACACATCACTATGCAGGTCAAGAAAAACTGGACGCCAGAGTTCCCGAAGATGTTTGAGAAGGAAGTTCTTCCACTGCTTCGTAGGCAGAAGGGCTTCCTCGATGAGCTGATCCTGCTTGCGCCCGACAAGACGGAAGTGGTCGCCATCAGCCTGTGGGAGAACAAACAATTCGCTGAGATTTATAACCGCGAGTTCTATCCGGAAGTGGTCAAGATCATCAACAAGTACGTGGAAGGGGTGCCGGTGGTGAAGACCTTTGAACTGGAGTATGCCGGTGGTGAAGACCTTTGAACTGGAGTATGCAACGCTGCCAGCGTTCCAGAAGTTCGCCACGGTATCAGCCAACTAGGCCCGGCATCGGTTGTTGGATTAGGCACGTCTCCTCTCCAGCGGCGCTCTCCCGCACGGGGAACATAGACATAGGAGGAAGCCATGAAAATCCCAGAGACGGCCCTCAAGCTGGCCCTCTTCGGCATGCACCGCGAAGCACGCGACATTATCGACTTCCTCGCGATTTGTTTTTCCGTCTTGATGTCGCTCATAGGGGGTGTCATCGCCGCGCTCTCGATCGGCTATGTGTTTGATGGGCCGGTCGGTTTCATAGCAGGAATTGGATTTTATGTCCTTAGCGTGATCTTGTGTTCGTTCGCGCTCCTGCACGGCCAGCGCGGCTGAGACTCAATCGATGTCGTTCATCACGGAATGTCGGAAGCCCGAAAAGAGACGCAATCCGAAAGAGTTAGGGGGAGACGCTAATGCTGATAAGTGAAATGGGCAGGGAACAGTGTTTGGATATGCTTTCGCGGCAGGGGTTCGGGAGGCTCGCATGTGCCCACCAGAACCGTCCCTACATCGTTCCAATCTATTTTGCTTACGAGCCTGATCACCTTTACGGCTTCACAACCTTGGGACAAAAAGTGGAGTGGATGCGTTCGAATCCGCACGTCTGTGTGGAGACCGACGAGGTTCTGAGCCATTTCCGCTGGTCAAGTGTTGTTGTGGTTGGACGCTATGAGGAACTTCCCGACACGCCTCCATACAGCGCAGTGCGCCTTCAAGCCCAGCTTCGACTCGAGAAAAGGGCCTTGTGGTGGCAAACAGCGTATGCCGCAGATCAGGCTCGCGTCGAACACCACTCGTCGAACGCAATCTTTTATTGCATTCACATCGATGAGATCAGCGGTCGGAGGGCTACCGCAGATCCGGTAGAATCGGGCGTCGGACTCGCGCGCACGGTACGTCAGACCCGCCAGAATGACCAAGAAAGCAGTTAAGAGGAGACTTACGGCGAGATAGATGTCGTCATTTTTTCCTTGCCTTTCAGTAGCACAGGCGACATTTTTCACTGGCCGCCTGCCGGCGGACGAGTGCTAGTCGGTTCGTATGAAGGCGTGGCGCACGCCTGCGGAATCGGAGTAGATCCCGACAATTTCGCCGCTTAGATTGATCTTGCGGGGTGCTGTGCCTAGATTTCCAGTCCCAGATGTTGTTGAGCCGGTTCCGGCATTTGGTTCGTCGAAACTGGTGAGGGTCCCGTTTGCCTGGCGAATGTAGCCGTGCCTTACCAGGTTGGCATCGCGATACTCGCCTACGATTACTCCGTTATCGTTGATTCCCTCTGCCAAGGAACTGACTGCCTGGGGAGGTTCGAAAAAAGTGTACGTCCCGTTCGCGGCCAGCATGAAACTGTGAGTGGTGTCGACGACCCCGTTCACATTGCCGAGGCCGATGCCTCCTACCATCACGCCATCTGCGTTGATATCGGTGATGTCAGTGCCGCCGTGCGACATAGTGCCAGCGCCCGGAGCATCGAGGATTGTGATGGCGCCGCTCGAATCGCGCAGAAAGCCGTGGTTAACGCCGTTCAGGTCGAGAAAGTAGCCTACGACGGCTCCGCCGGAATTGATCTGTGCAGGGATCACGAGGGTGACGCCACTCGCGTTGCCCGTCGGATCGATGACGGAAAAGGCGCCAACCGCGCTACGGACGAAACCATGATCGCCGCTGACATCGAGCAGGCCGCCAGCGACCGCGCCGCTATCGTTCATGCAGAAAACATCCGAACCGATGCTGTTGGGCGGATCGAATTCCGTCAGTGTCCCCTTGGAAGCGCGGATGTAACTATGAAAGAAGTCATTCGAATCGGCGTAGTATCCGCCGGCATTGCCGGAGGCATTGATTGCGAAAGCGAGAGTACCCAGATTGGGGGCCGTTCCCGCGCCCGGCGCGTCGATCGTCGCTATCGATCCGCCTGACTTGCGGACGAAGCCGTGGAGCATACCGTTCGCGTCGGTGAAATATCCGGAAATGTCCCCTGCAGAATTGATGCCCACTCCGGAGGTGCCGTAGCCGCTCATAGTGGTGGCTCCTGGCGCGTCGATAGTGGTGAACGTAGGGGGCGGAGGAGGATTTTGGCCTCCTGAGGAACCGCCGCCGCCGCAGTTCTCGGTGGACAGGCAGATCAGCAGGGCAAAGACGGAGAAACAGACGATGCGGAAATTGTTTTTGTTTAGGTGGACTCGCACTTCATCCTCCGGGCAGCTTCGATGGCGGATCATGCGCCTCCGAAGACGAGTTGCTGGTCTTGTGCGGGAACGGGGGCAGCATGTTACAGAGAAAGTTATTCATTGTCTACTATATCTAGGGCGGTATGCGAGGAAAAGGCAAGAAAGCGGGCGATATACCGCTTGCGCTGATTCACCCGCGCAAGCACTGCCGCGAGACGTTGTTCGCGGCCAAAATCCGAATGACCGGTCGCCGTCTGACCGCACCGATTGCGCCCCGTTACCTTCCGGCGGCGCACCTGCGCAACCGGCCGCTCCCCAAAAACCAAAGCCCGACGCCGACGGCCTCATCTGGCACCCACACCCGGGCTATCCGAATCAGGAGAGGTCGGAGCCAGACGCCCAGGGCCGCGTCTCTTACAAGATCCACATGACGACTCCCGCCTCCCAGCTCCCGTCGCGCCAGACGGATGCCCAACGCGCCGCAAAGTTAATCTACGGTTCCGTGATTAAAAAGTACGGCAACCCGTGAGGGATCAGCAGCTTGAAAAATTCTAATCGGCGGTAAAAGGGGGGTATAAGATTCGCATCGCGACCGGGTAGCACAAAGGCAATAGCAAAGGCGCCGGCCGGAGGCCAGCGGTACGAACGGCGAACGGCATCGGCAAAGGCGCCGGCCCCGCGAAATTCGACCGGGACGCAAAGTGCGCGCAGGATGCCCTTCGTTCCTCAGGATAAACCGGCCCTCCATTAAGATTGGCGGGCAGGCGCTACAAGGGAAACGGCGAATCAGATCCGGAGAAGCTGGCTCGTCAGGAAGCTGACGCGGGGCTCAACGGTCGATAGCGCGCGTCGCGGTATTTCAAGCTGAAAACGATTGCCACGATGGCCAAGACGATCGGGCAAAAGATGCTGGCCTCAGGCCCGACCGTTCCGCCGGTGAGCCAGTGCGGCCCACTAAGCGATGCGTTGAGAAGATTCTGGGAGGGTAGTAAGCCGCTATTTGGAACGCCGAACAAGAACGTTTGACCCCAGTCATATCCCAGGTGAAAGCCGACCGCACACCATAAATTTCCAGTCCGGCGGAGAAACAGGCACAACAACAAACCGAAGGAAACCACCGACAGAGATCCCAAAGCGGTTTCTCCGCCATTGCTGGCGTGAACCAGCCCGAATAAACCCGAGAGCAAAAATGCGGACGGCCAGAATCCCATGCCAGTGGTCAGGGTGAACTGCGCGTATCCGCGAAACAGAAATTCTTCGGCAAAGCCGGCGAGCAAGAACGCCAGCGCCCAGGCGGCCGCCGCGGTGAAAATCGAGGTGCCATGTATGGCCGCACTTATGAATCGCACGCCATGCAGAGCGAAAATTGCGAGCACCGTAGTACTGGTGGCGAGCAGGCCTATCAATGCTCCCACCCAAAAGTTTTCCCTCAGAGCTTCGCTCCTGGGAAGGCCATATTCGGCCAGCCTGCGGCCTTCAATCTTGCTCATGATCCAGGCCGCAACCGCCAGGATGATGCAGAAAAGCACATCGGGCGCGATGATTCTCATAGGTGTCATTTGCACCGGATCCAGCGCGGCCGGGAAGAAGCGCGTAATGATCATTCGCGCTACTCTCGACATCGCCACTACGATCGCCATGAAGATTAGCAAGCGCCATCCCGCGCGCAAGCCATGCGGACCAATGAAAATTCGCTTGGGTGTCGAGTCCGCAGGCGGTGTCTGAGGATCATGTCGTATTGTCGCTTCTTGAGCTGACATTGATGTGCTCCCCCAACTGCTTTATACGGGACAGGCTTCCATAAGTTTCAATAGAGAGAAAATCGAAGGGCAGGAGACGGGCATCCGTTACCGGCCGGCCGTGGCCAGGCCCACGGCATGTCGCGGTTATGCAAGACAAAGGCAAGGCGCCGGCCCCGCGAAATTCGAGCGGGACGCGAACTGCGCGCAGGAGGGCCTTCTATGCCTCGGGTAGACCAGCGCCACAAGGGAAGCCGACAAGAACGAGGTCGCGATTCGCAACCAAGCGTGGGTGGCCTGCGCAGTATAGAACTTGAGGCACAGGCAGGATTGCCTGTGCTACTGGAATTCACCAGAGAGTGCCAAATCGGGAAAAATCAAAATCTCACGCCTCTTGAAGCCGAGTAGGTCACGCTGGTAGGAAATAAAGCCGATATTTCTAGATGTGACCAACGTCACATGCGATGGCGACGCAAATCACAGAAGCGCGTAGTCCAGAAGGTTAATCTGGCCGGGCATTGAATACAGATCGGCGAAGCAATCGAGAGGAGATACTTGGATGAAGACCATTGGGAGAACCGCGTTTGCAGTGATTCTATTGGGCATGCTTTCGATTGCAAAGCCTGCGCAAGCAGGGGATGTACAAGGAAAAGTAACAGCGACGGGATTGAAGTCGGCGGGCGGTATTGCCGTGTATATTGACGCAATTCCCGGCGAGAAATTCGATCGGCCGGCAGAGCATGTATCGGTGGACCAGAAGAATATGCTCTTTGTGCCGCACACCCTGGTGATCCTGCGTGGAACCACCGTGGATTTTCTCAACAGCGACCAGGTGGCGCAGAACGTACAAATCGCTGTGGTGAGCGCGAAGTAGCCGGCTCAAATCGGGGACAACGCACTTGGCACAAATACCCAAATCGGTGAGGCAGACTCGGACTCGGCTGGGCGCGCAACTCAGCGCGGCGGCGGCAGTGTTCGTCGTCGCGACCTCGTTGCTTGCTCAGACAGCCGGCACGCCAGATACGTCCGTAGCAGCCGTACAAGGTGAAAGCTGGCTCAATCATCTCCATAAGTCGTTTAACGAAACTGGCATGGGCAAGACCTGGGAGTTAGGGCCAGCGCCAACCGAGCCGGGACAAATACCGCCCACGTGGCAGCTCGAACTAACTAACGGCTACGCGTCGCAAACTCTCACGATCCACGGCTCGGACCTTTATCGCCTGAATTGCCGCGGGTGCCATGGAGCACTCGGCCAGGGCAGCCCGCCGGAAATAAATGCTGTGACCGGGCCGGTGCAGGCGACGTCCGTGAAGGCCACCATGGAGCGAATGAAACAGGCCGGCCGGGAAATGAGCCGAGCGGACGTGAGCGCCGCGGCCAAGGAATCCAAAATTCTCTTACTGCAGCGCCTGCACATGGGCGGGCTGCACATGCCGCCACCCACGTTGAGCGACACAGAAATTCGATCCCTGATCGCTTATCTTGAACTGCTGTCCGATGTCCCCGGTGCAGCAAACCGTCAGATTGCCGTGAGAGAATCGTCGTACCGTATCGGCGAGCACATCGTGAAGTCCACCTGCCACGTCTGCCACAGCGCGACGGGAGCCAATCCAGATCCTGAGCAAATTTACGGAGGAGCGATTCCGCCGCTCTCGAGTCTGACGACGCGTGTCAGCCTCCCCGACTTCGTCAAAAAGGTGACGGTCGGCGCCCCCATCAACATGGGCACGCCGCCAGCACTTTACAGAGGACGCATGCCGGTCTTCGCCTATTTGACCCAAGACGAAGCCGCTGCAGCCTACCTTTACCTCATGCTTTACCCACCCAAACCGTAGGCGCCCATTTTTTTTTGGATAGATGGGCTAAGAACTGGCGGCGTGCTCCGGGAAGGCTTTTGGGCGCTACAAAGGAGTTGGCAAGAACGAGATCGCGGGATGAGCCAAGGATTAGTGGCGTGCGCCTTATTGTCTCGTTGCCAGTTGCGTTTCATCATCCGCCGGCACTAACGCCGACAACCTAAGTACGGCCGCGGCCGCCATGTAGCGCACGGGTGCTTTCTTGTCCAGCATGTGCGGTGCGATTGGGAGGAGCAGGCTGGGGTCGTCGTGATGCCCGATGGCAAACAAGGCAGCCACCCGCACAGTCCCGCGCTTATCGCAGGCCGCGTTAAGCAGCCCCTCACCAATCCGGGAGTCCGGATCGTTTGCGAGCTTCTTGAGCGCATTGAGACGCACCGGGGTGGAATAATCCTTCGAGAGCTCTTGCCATGCCATCCATCCGTAGCTGGCATACGGTGCAAATCCGATTCCAACTCCCATTGCCAAGAGCACCATGGCTCTCTCGTCCGTGATCAATTTCTTTTTTGCGGCGATTAAACCTTCGCCGCTTTTCCGTTCGCCGGTCAAAATCTCGTAATAGACATCGTAGCCTGAAGAGTCACCCATGGAGAGCAAGGAATCGGCGGCGGCGAAAAAGACTCGATTAGTCTTGTCCCCCATCGCTTTCTTCAACAAGGGAGCGGAGGATTTTGCTTCCATTTGGCCGAGGGCGGTGGCGGCAGCGGCGCGTACGGCGGGTTTTGGATCACCGAGCGCGTTTTCTGCTGATTCGATCGCCCAGGGATCATTCTGCAAAAGACCGAGCGCCGAAACGGCGGCGGCACGCCTGCTTGTGTTGTGCTCGCTCACGCCCGCCTGCAGGATAGCCCTGGCCTTTTGCTGTAATGTCTGTGGGTAGGCGGCGTTGCCCCAAAGCAGCCATACGAGGCAGGCGGCAATTGAAACTTTTGACGCCCAGAGCCGCTTACCGCGAGTCCGACTTTCGGACATAACCTTTAACTCCGCCGCGATGTTGACGCCGATCTGGAAAGCGATGCTGTGATTGGGGTCACGGGATAGTGTGCGCGAGGTTACGT
This sequence comes from uncultured Acidobacteriota bacterium, assembly GCA_963772535.1. Classification (GTDB taxonomy): domain Bacteria; phylum Acidobacteriota; class Terriglobia; order Acidiferrales; family UBA7541; genus Palsa-295. The sequence continues at coordinate 350,691 of CAVYXN010000015.1, read as the reverse complement.
TGAGACAAGAAAAGGCTTTTGGGTAACGGCAAAAATAAGAACGACGTCGCGAGGTAGCCGAGCATTGGAGGTGGTCACCACGTGGGACTTGGGGCGCAGTCGACATTTTCATTGACCGCCTGCCGGCGGGTCTACGCTACTGGAAAGATTTCTAATCGGCGGTAACAGCGGGTATAAGATTCGCATTCGCGTCACGTTACGCCGAACGAAGGCAACGGCAAAAGCGAGGGCGCCCGTCCGGAAAGCCAGCGGTACGAAAGGTCAACTGACCAGAACGAGGTCGCGACAGGCGCCAAGCATTTGTGGTGTTGCCGTGCGGGACTTGGGGCACAGGCAGGATTGCCTGTGCTACTGGAAAGCGACGGCAATGAGAGGAGATTCGATGAGTGAAGCTGGGGCGAGCCACCGGGCGGCGGGAGCGGAGACGATACGGCATGAATTTGCTGATGTGAATGGGGTGCGAATTCACTATGCGATTGCGCGGCCGGCGAACTACGAGAATGCGGAGTCCACGGAACGTGGGGCGCCAACGCGCGGGGCGGGAGCGAAGCTCATTGTATTTCTGCATGGGTTTCCTGAGTTTTGGTATGCGTGGCGGAAGCAGCTTGAGGAATTTGGGCGGGATTTTATTGCGGTGGCGCCGGATATGCGCGGGTACAACCTTTCGTCGAAACCGGCGGCGGTCGAGGAGTATGACATCGGCAAGCTGGTGGGCGATGTGCGCGGGCTCGTCGAGCATTTGGCCGCTGCACATCATCTTGGCGCTGCGCGGTGCGTTCTTGTGGGCCACGACTGGGGCGGAGTTGTCGCGTGGGCGACGGCGATGGCGTGCCCTGAGATTGTGGAGCGGCTGGTGATCATCAATGCGCCGCATCCGAAGATTTTCGAGCGGGAGTTGCGCGAGAATCCGAAGCAACAGGAGGCGAGCCAGTACATGCTGGTATTTCGCAGCCCGCAGGCGGAAGCGATAATGTCCACCAACAATTTCGCGATGATGCAGGAGACGATTCTCGGTGAGGGAATGCGGCAAGGCTATATTTCCGAGGCCGACCGGAAGGCGTACGTGGAAGCGTGGTCGCAGCCGGGCGCGTTGACGGGCGGGTTGAATTACTATCGCGCGGCGGAAGTGGGACCAGGTGGCGGCGGGCACGAGGCGTTCAAGGCGAAGCATCCGGTGGCGTCGCTTGAAGTGAAGATGCCGACCTTGGTGATATGGGGCGAGAAGGATCCTTATATATTGACGGACAATTTGAACGGGCTCGAGCGGTACGTGCCGAAATTGACGGTGGAGCGGATTCCAGAAGCGACGCACTGGGTGGTGCACGAAAAATCCGCGCGCGTGAACGAGCTGATTCGTGAATTTTTGGCAGCTTCAAAATAAACTTTCGAGTGTTCAGCGTGGCGCCCAGCCAATGAAAAAAAAATCAAAACAACCTGCGAAGAATTCGGGCGCCCGTCCGGGGGCGATTCCAGCGGTGCCGATTGAAGCGGTGTTCAGTTTCTTGAGGGGCACAAAGGGAACGTCGAGCTGGACGAAGCAGGATTTCGCCCGGACGCTGAAGATCAGCCCGGCGGACGCGGCGAAGATACTGCCCGTGATTCAAATGCAGGGCTACATCCATCCTTATCATGATGAGTGGGTGACGACGACGGCCGGCGAGGATGTGTCCGGCGCGCGGCCGCCGCGCTTCTCGCCCGAAAAGGTGGAGGAGGCGCTGGCTGAGCTGCGGGAACGGATCAAGGCTACGAATCAGAATTCGAAGTCGCACTACAAGATCGTCGAGGCGGTGGCGTTTGGGGATTTTCTTCTGCAGAAACCGCGGGTGCAAGCTGCTGAGGTGGGGATTCGTCTGGAGCCGCGGAAGGCGAAGCGCGGGGAATCCCCGGCGAAACAGCACGCGGCCGAGCGTGCGTTTCTCAGGCAGCTGCGCGAGAAGGCGGCGACGGTGAATACTTTGCCTTACGCGGGATGGATGAGCGCGAGGACACATCGGAGGCTTTTGTAGCTTGGGGTGCTGCTGAGGGTAGCGAGATGGCAAGGGTGCCAAGGTTTTATGTTGGGTGGCGTCAGGAACTGCGCACAGGCCCTTCGGTTCTCAGGACAGGCAGGAGTGCCTGTGCCACTAAAGCTGTGGCGCGGGCTTGAGTGCGCCAAGGTCGTTTGCCGGGCACGGCCCCGCGAGCCCATGCGGGATCTGCGACATGCCGTGCCCCTACTGTCGGAAAAAGCGGGGGCAGATGCGTCTTGCCTTCTTATTCCTCTGGGAGCACCGGCAACACCATCATGTTTACCGCCGAGGGGTCGTCGCGGAGCTTCAGGTAGAGCAGTGTGCCGTTGGGACGCGGGACACTGAGCGTCGAGTCTACAAAACCTGCGGGGACGGGAACTGTGTGGCTGAATTGCGAGTCGGAGGCTACTGAGTCGATCAGGAATAGATTCGTGCCGGTTAGTTTGCACTGTTTGTCGGGGCTGTCTGGGCAGCGGATTTCTTTTACCGATGGGATGCGCACCAGATTTGCGAGCGGGGTCCAATCGCCTTTCGCGCCATCCGAATCGACGGGGCGGAAGCGAAGCGGGCCGAATGCGGATGGGCCGAAGGCTTTCGCAGGATCGAGGAACGCCAGGACGGTTTGAGAATCCTGAAGGACGAGGCCGCCGTCCGACTCACTGAGCAGGACGTGAAAGGATTCGTCGGCGGTGGCGACTTCGATTTTTTCGTTGTGCGAAAACTTTTCCGGCACTTCCGCCTTGACGAAGAATGAGAGGCGGCCGCCTTGTGAGAGCTCGTCTTCGTTCGCGAAGCGGATTGCCGAAGATGCGGGGCCGCGTTGCACGCTTTTGCTGAGTAGCGCGACTTTTGGGCGCGGCGCGTCCACTGTGGTTTGCAGATCTAGTACGCGTCCATCTTTCAGCGCGACGTGGGCTACCAGTTTTTCTCCCGGCTGCAATGTGGCGGCCGGGGCATTGTTGAGCGTTGCCAGGCGCAGCTCGTCTTTTTGGTTCGCGCGCGATAACTTTGCTGGCACGAAATGAATGCCGTTCAACTCGAAGCCTTCGACTTCATCAAGCCGCGTGCCTCGCAACACGCCCTGCTGATCGCCTGCGTTAATCGTGAACCGTTCGAGGCCGGCGGCTTCTGAATACGCGTGCAGAGTGAGTTCGTCGGGCTCTTCCAATCCGTATTGCTTCACTTTCAGCCTCATCGGGCCAGCGGTTTGATCTTTGAGCGGAATCTGGAGTTCGAGCTCGTCTGCTTTCGCGGACTTCCACGTCGCTTTCAAATCTGCGCCGCTGGCTGCAGCGATGCTTATCTTCTCCACGCAGGCGGCATTTGCGGATTGCAGGTGAACGGAATCGTTTCGGCCGACGATCAGCGCGCTTCGGTCGGCTGGCGGAATGATCCACTTCGCTGAATGCGCGGAACGCAGATGGAAGCTCGGCCCGTCGAACGTTTCGAAGCCCCATTTGCCGCGAAGGGTTCCTTTCGCCTGCGGATCCAACTGGCCGGCGTGCAAGCCGTGCGTGTCGATCACGAATCCGCCGCGAGCGGCATCTGCTTCCGCCGGGAGATCCATTCCGGCGCCGGATTTGCTTTCGATGTGAAGAACGAAATCGTGCGCGATATCGGTGGCGAACACCAAAGGAGCACCTTCGACGGGTAGAACCAGAGGCGACTTTTGCAGACAGAATACTTCCTCAGCATTTACGGCACGCAGCGGAGGGAGTTGAGCAGCTTCCACGGCAGGCAGGCCGACGACGATCACGGACTTCGGTTTGCGGAACGAAGGAGGATTATTAAGGCGGAGATTTAACTGCTGTTGCTTAGGAAGCGCGAGCGCGGGTATGTATTGATATTCGGCGGTGTGGAGATTCCCGAGAATGCGCGCCATGTCGACGATCGCGCCCACGTAAGCGCTGTAATATCCGCCGCCCATGAGCGAAGTGGAGCTGACCGCACCGATGAAATCGGAATTCGGGCCGGAGGTGAGAGCAGTGACCATCGACTGGCTGTGCCCATCGTCGAGCACAAGTTGATCGGTGTTCTGCGTGAGGCATGGCCCTTGTTGCTCGGTGGGCTTGTCGAAACATTGCTGGTCGAGCTTGATGTTAAGGGTGCGGCCCAAGAGTATCGAGCGCTCGTGAAGGGCTTTGGGATCTGTCTCGGAAGTTTCTTTCACCTCGTTGAGGTACTTCTCGAGGCGGAGGCGATCGAGGCTGGCTTGATTCAAATCCTGCGAGGCGCGCACAAATGCTCCGGGCTTGCCGCGTACGGCCGTGCGAAGAGAGCTGAAATCGCCGCCGGTTTCTGGCGCAAGGAAAATGAGCGTTTGCTGCGCGTCTTTCGGCACCGTCACTACGATCCCTTCCTGGCGCACTTGTTTGTTCCAGGTTTCGGCGCGTGTGAACCAGTCGTAGGGCGGCGGGTTCGTGGAACCGCGGAGGAAGGCGACGATCAGGAGATAGCGGACGGATTGGCTCTCGGGAAAATCCGGGTGGATCCAGAGGCGGTCGCCGGGCTGGAGGTTGGGAACGTCGGAGATTGGCAGCGTCTTTCCGGCGCGCGTGACCGTCATCTGGATGCGAGGGCCCGTCAAATCGAAGGCGGCGGAATCTGCGCGGGAGATTCGGGTTGCGATGGACAGCAGTGCTAGAAGCGCCAAATGTGCGATAAGCGCGGTACGAATGGCCGAAGGGCGGAGGCCACAGATCCCCATTTCAAACTTGCTCCTGGGGCCGGGGCAAATATGTTACTACCTTCAAAATGGGCGAGGCGAATTAAAAGTGCGGCCAATTCTTGCGGTGTTCAATTCGAAAACCCATCACTGGCACAGGTATGCTGGTTCGCTTGAGGACGCGGCTTTTTAGAATCAGCGATTTACTCACACGAAAAGGGTCTGTAGTATTTCGTGCGAGATCACTCCGTAGTAGTCGGACGATGAGAGAGGGTATGAACCAGGCCGAAGCAAGGAGAAGATTCTTGTGGATGCTAGCTGCCAGCCCGCTTCTCGCCGCTTCTCGCGTTTTTGGCGGCTCTCTCACAGATTTGCTGGCTCCTGACCTAGTAGAAAAGGGGAAGAACTTTGCGGACCTTGAGATTTTGCAACAAAGCCAGGATGTAATCGCATCCCCGGACCAAGCCTTCGATGTGATGGATTTCGAGCCTGCCGCACGCAAGGCGTTGCCCCCTGCCCACTTCGGTTACCTAGCCACTGGAGTGGATGATGACGGGACGATGCGAGCAAATCGTGAAGGCTATTCGCGTCTTCAGATCCGTTCGCGCCGGCTTGTCGATGTCCGGGCCATCGACATGTCCGTGCACCTTTTCGGAGCTACGTGGAGTAGTCCGATCGTGATATGTCCGGTTAGCAGCCAAAAGGCGTTTCATCCCGAAGGGGATATCGCTGTCGCACGTGCAGCGCGAACCAAAGACCACCTACAAATACTCTCCACCGCAGCAACGTCCTCGATCGAAGATGTGATGGCTGCCCGGGGCGCTCCTGTTTGGCAGCAGTTGTACCCGACGAATGTGTGGGAGGTCGGACGCGCCATCGTAAAACGAGCGGAGAAGGCTGGCTCCCCCGCGATTGTTTTGACAGTGGACTTACAAGAAGGTAGCAATCGCGAAACGCTGTTCCGTGCGCAAATTGAGGATAAGAGGGAATGCTCAGCTTGCCATTCCAGTTCCTACTCGGGCTATGCTCGCGAAAGGCCCAGAGCAGGTTCTGGGGGCTTCGCCCAAAATGCAGCACGCAAGCCGATGTTCGACGGCCTTGATTTATCACAGGTCACTGCTTCTCATCCCGACAATTTGGATTGGGAGTTCGTGAAGCGTCTACGCGATACCGTGACCGTCAAACTCCTTCTCAAAGGCATCGTCACGCGCGAAGATGCGCAGATTGCCGTCGAGCACGGCGTGGATGGCCTCATCGTTTCAAATCATGGAGGACGAGCTGAGGAGAGCTTGCGCCCGACGATCGAAAGCTTGCCCGAAGTGATCGACGGAGTTGCCGGTAAAATCCCGGTGCTTGCGGATGGCGGCATTCGTCGCGGCACGGACATTTTCAAAGCCCTTGCTCTGGGCGCGACAGCAGTCGGGATAGGGCGGCCCGAAGCGTGGGGATTAGCCGCGTTCGGCCAACCCGGTGTCGAGGCTGTCCTGGAAATGCTGCGTCGTGAGTTAAAAACGATTATGCGACAGGCCGGAACCACCTCTGTCGATAAGATTACCCGCAGTTACGTTGTGACGCGCCTCTCCTAAGGCCCCGAGACATGCGAAAGTTCTGATCGATGGCCTACCTGATTTGTCGACCGCTCGAAGAATAATCGCGGTCGCGACCCACATACGGCCTTCGACGAATTATTCGACGAATCCATGACAAGACGACTAGGGGAGGGAAATAACGCCCAGTGTGCCGTAAGCGGCGCGTGGTCGTTTTGAGGTCGCAATTTGCGACTTCAAATTCTTGGTTTCTTCGGAAGTCAGCTGGATTCCGTCGTCGCGCAACCGGCTTCACGTAACGGGGGCGAGGACCCAGTCGAAGGGGAGGATGCGGAGTAGTCTTGTTCTGCGGGCTTTGCCGTGCCAGCCGCAGTTGGGATTGGTGCAGGCGATTTCTTCGTTGCCGAACATTTTCATGGCGTCGGATTCGGAGAGGGAGCTGTTGCTGCACTTCTTTTGCAGATTGATATTTTTGCGGTCTTTGGGACACTCGAAAACGATTCTGTAGGCTAAGCTCATAGTTAATTTTAGCATCTGGGTGGGGTGCGTTTATTTGATTCTTGAGTGGGGCTGATAACTGATAGGAATGCTGGCCGATTGCCATGCGAGCTGAGTGGCGAGAACGAAGGCTTGCGCGGGTGACGCTGCGCAAGCGGTGGCGCGTTGCGCCGTCTTTTGTTCCCAGCCCTTACGGGCTGGGCTAAATTGTGCCGCGCCTACGGCGCTGAGTCTTGGGTTCAATTGCCGGCTCGGCGATCCTGAAGCGCGGACGATCATACGGCAGGGCAAAGAGTTGCTGTGGGCGAAACTGACAGGTGAATTAAAGGGTTGATTTTTTAGCTGGTTCTGCTATGATGTTTTTGCGCTTATTACTTTCGGTTGTGTTGTGCGGTCCCTCTGTTCGTAGCTGATCTGAGAATACCCGCCTTCAGTTCTCTCCGCATGTTTTCAGCGTAATCTAACAAAAAGACTGGCCAAAGAGGCCGCCGGTGTGTGCACGAAGCTTGTGCGTCGCGGCGTAGCCCTAGCCAGCAAGAAAGCAAAATGCAGAATTTTTCAGAATTACCCATCTCACCTTCGTTGAAGGAGAGATTGGCAGCGGCGCGATTCATCGTGCCAACTGCCGTACAAGCCGCAACAATTCCACCCGCGATGGAAGGCAAAGATGTGCTCGCGACCGCTCAGACGGGGACGGGCAAGACGCTCGCGTTTCTCATCCCTGTGATGGAGAAGCTCGTCCAGCGCAATGCGCCTGGAATCGGTGCGCTGGTGCTACTGCCCACGCGCGAACTGGCCATGCAAGTGGCCGAGCAATTCGACGCGCTGCGGGGGAAACAGCTTTCGCCCGCGGCGCTCGTGGTCGGCGGATTAGCCGAAGGGCCGCAGCTCAATGCGATTCGCAAGGGAGCGCGGATTGTTATCGCGACTCCGGGACGGCTCGAGGATTTTCTCGACCGGCTGCTCGTGAAACTCGACGGATTGCAAACGCTGGTGCTTGACGAAGCGGATCGCATGCTGGACATGGGATTTCTGCCGTCGATTCGCAGGATCGTTTCGATTCTGCCGAAAGACCGGCAGACGATGTGCTTTTCCGCGACGATGGAAGCTTCGGTGGCGCATCTCGTGAAGGACTACATGCGGAATCCGGTGCGGCTCGCATTTGGATCCACGCTGAAGCCTTCCGAGAACGTGCGGCTGCAGGCGTTTGAAGTTTCGACGGAGCAGAAGCACGGAATGCTGTGTCATCTATTGAACCAGGAAAAGGGGCGCTGCCTCGTTTTCTCGCGGACGAAACGCGGAACGGATCGAATTGCCAAGCTGCTGAAGTGGCGCGGCATCGATGCGGCCGTGATTCACGGCGACCGCTCGCAATCGCAACGGACGGCGGCTCTGGCTGGATTCCAGCAAGGGCGGCACCGTGTGCTTATAGCGACGGACGTGGCTTCGCGTGGAATTCACGTGGAAAACATCGCTCACGTGATTAACTACGACTTGCCTGACCTGGCGGAGAATTTTATTCACCGCGTGGGTCGGACGGGTCGAGCGGGAGCGCAGGGCGTTGCCACGACACTTTTTTCGCGCGACCAGCGAACCGAGCTATTTCAACTGGAGCGGACGCTTGGTTTGAAGATCGAGCGGCTGCCGGTGGATCTCGGTTCTCTTGCGAAACAGGAAAAGGATAACGAGGATCGGTTGAACCGGATGGCGCCTGCTTTCAAGCGGCAAGTGGTTCGGCTGCCTGGCGAATATCTTCAGGCGCAGATGCAGGGCTAATCGCTCTGGCTGCTTTGCGGATAAGAACCGCTCAGCAAAAACAAATTCAACTACGGCTTCCGGGGCAGATACTCAAATCTGGTCCGGGAGCCGTTTTCTTTGGGGGCTAGAGAGATGATTCAAATGCGCTGAATGGAGCGGCTTAACGGCTAGTAATCTTCGCGCGGCTTAGGGGTATAGAGACGATTCGTGGATTTGGTCGCGTGACCTGCTCGGTATTCTTCCAGTTCGCTATCGGTGATCGGGAAATTTGTGTGCGAAGGAAGGTCGGAATTGGCGACCAGCTCGCGCTTCAGTTTCAAGGAGCAGACGTCGGGGGCATCCTGGTAGCGAACACGGTGCGAGGTGAAAGCATCGTCGGCGATGGTGAGCGTGAAGTCGCGAACGTCTTCGGCGGCGTAGCGAACCTGGAAAGCATACTCGCGGCCTCGGTTTTTCGATTCGAAACCCAGATACTGCATCAGAATTGAATTGCTCATTTTTACCTTAATTTTGGGCCCGAAATCGTTTGGCGACGAGAGGCCGGAACCTGCTGCGACTTACTCAATGTGCTATGTGAGTGTGGACTATTCCGCCGTTTTCCGCCAGATAATTGTGACTTGCTGATTCTGCGCTTCGAAGACTTCCTGGTATTTTTCACTTCTCAATCAAAGCGAAAGGCGCCGGCCCGCGAAATTCGAGCGGGACGCAGCTGCGCGCAGGAGGCCAGCGGTACAAGAGGCAACTGCGTTCAGCGTGGTGAAGCGACCTCGCGAATGATTTTCGCGAGGATTCGGACGCCGTCTTCGATCTGATTGCTATTTGCGCTGCCATAGCCCAGGACTAAGCCGCCACGCGGCGGGCGCTTCAGATAACAACTGGAAAGCGGAATCGCGGAGATGCCGGCTTCGGCGGCTTTGCGCGAAACTGTTCTGTCGCTCACTCCTGGCGGCAGCAACGCTACCAGATGCATCCCTGCTTCTGCGTCTACTACTTCGAGTTGCTCGCCTAGCTGTTTGCGAATCGCTTCGCCGAGAGCCTTTCGGCGTTCCATATAGAGCATGCGCATTCTGCGAATGTGGCGCGCGAAGTGGCCTTCCTTGATGAAATCGGTGAGGGCAGCCTGGTAGAGCGTGGGCGGAAAAATGTCGGTGGCTTCGCGCGCGGAATAAAATGCGCGGACGAGATCTTTGGGAACAACCACGTAGCCCAGGCGTAAGGCGGGGAACAAAACTTTGCTGAGCGTTCCGATATAGATGACGCGCGCGTCCGCGTCCATACCTTGCAACGAAGCGACCGGGTGGCTGCCGAAGCGATATTCGCTGTCGTAATCATCTTCGATAATCCACGAGCCGTTGCGCGCAGCCCAATTGAGCAGCTGCATGCGGCGTGAGGCGCTCATCGTGAAGCCCATCGGGTATTGATGCGATGGCGTGATGTAAACGGCACGCGCGTTGCGGCAGCGGCGTATTCCTTCTTTCACGTCGAGCCCATCGCGGTCGATCGGAACGGGAACGAGCCTGGCGCCGGCCATAGTGAGAGCCTGCTGCGCGCCGGGATAACCCGGCTCTTCTATCCACACTGGGTCGCCCAAATCAAGCAGCGCGCGGACGGAAACCTGCAGGCCCAATTGCGAGCCGGGGACGACGATTACTTGCGAAGCGTCGCAGCGCACCGCGCGCGATGCGCCGAGATATTCCGCGATTGCTTCGCGAAATGGCGCGTAGCCCATGGGATCGCTGTAGGCCATCATTTCGCGCGTGGAATTTCGCGCGTGGCGCGAGAGGAGCGAGGACCAAACGCCGACGGGGAAATAATCGAGAGCGGGGAGGCTGACGCGGAAGGCGCCGATATTTTTCAGATCGGAATCGCCCTGCATTGACATGAGGTCATGGGCGCGCTGCGAGACCTTGCGCGAGGTTTTTTGCGTTGCGGGCCTGCGAGCGGCGCCAGGCGCTGGTTTTGAGGCGTCTCCGGGGATGGAGCGCGCGACGCAGGTGCCTGCGCCGACGAATGTCTCGAGGTAGCCTTCGGCGTGCAATTGTTCGAAAGCACTCAGCACCGGCACGCGAGAGACTTTCAATTCTGCGGCGAGGCTTCTTGTGGAAGGGACGCGTTGGCCCGGGCGCAATTGGCCGCTGACGATGGCGCGCTGAAACCAGTCGTATAGCTGACGGTACATTGGCCGGTACATTGGCCGGAGCGTTGGATTTTGTGTGCGCGAGGCGAGCGCGATGGGCGGGAAAAAACCGGCGCGGACTTGTTTTAACTGTCTAGCTTGCGTCACATGCGCTCCAAGTGGCCATATCAAATTGCGTGAAAGTGGCTATTGTGACCCTCCACTCCATGATCCATCATTCGCGGCAGTGGCGCAATCCGTGCGCGAGTGGAGGCAGATTCAATTCTTGATTCAATAACGAACTGCGAGGACAAAAGCGATGAATGCATGGAGATCGATTGGGATTTTCTTCTTGCTGTGCTGGGGTCTGCTTGTCGTTTCCAAACCGGTTTCCGTATTCGCGCAATCGAACGCAGACACCGCGAAGGCCGATTCGCAACAGCCCGCGGCGCTCCCGGACGGGCAGCACGATTTCGACTTCGAACTTGGCAGCTGGAAAATTCACCTGAAGCGCCGCCTGAATCCTTTGACGGGTTCGAATAAGTGGGTGGAGTTCGATGGCACTTCGGTGACGCGGAAGGTCTGGGATGGACGCGCTCAGATCGAAGAGTTCGAGACCGATAGTCCAACTTCCGGGCACATCGAAGGGCTCACGCTTCGCACCTACAATCCCAAAACCCACGAGTGGTACCTCACCTGGGCTAACAGCAAGGACGGCGTTCTCGTCCCGCCACAGATCGGACGGTTCAAGGATGGAAAGGGTGAGTTTTACGCGCAGGACACATTGAACGGCAAAATGATTTTTGTTCGATTCATCTGGTCGAAGACCGACACGAAGGTGCCGCATTTTGAGCAGTCATTTTCGGAGGATGGCGGGAAGACCTGGGAAGTGAATTGGATTACGGACCAGACTCGGGTGGGCGACGGGAACTGAGAAGCGCGAGGAGTGAGTGAATGGCATATTTCATTCTCGCGTGAAACACGGGCACCGCATTTCTCAATAATCTTGGCGATTGGATAAAAAGATGAAGGTGCTTAATGACTTTCGGAAATATCTGCTGGCGTGCAGCTTGATTGTTGCCTTGCAGCCGCTTCACGGCACGAGCCTTCAAGAGGCTGCAGGGCAACGAGACGGGCAGCACGACTTCGATTTCGAGATTGGGAACTGGAAGACGCATCTTTCGCGGCTGCAGCACCCGTTGAGCGGTTCCCATACCTGGATCGAATACGAAGGAACTTCCGTGGTGCGGAAGGTCTGGGAGGGCCGCGCCAATCTGGTGGAACTCGAGGTGGATGGTCCCGGCGGTCACGTCGAAGGGCTGAGCCTGCGTCTTTACAATCCTCAATCACACCAGTGGAGCCTGAATTTCGCGAATGCAAACGGAGGCGCTCTGAGCGTGCCGACCATTGGCGAATTCAAGAATGGGCGTGGTGAATTTTACGATCAGGAACAGTTCGATGGCCGAATGATTCTGGTACGCAATGTGTGGATGGACATGACGGAGAATTCGTGCCGTTTCGAACAGGCGTTTTCGGATGACGGCGGCAAAACCTGGGAGACGAACTGGATCGCCGTGGACACGCGCGTGAAATGAGGAAGCCGGCGAAATTCAACCGCGAAAGCCGGATAGCGCGAGCCGGGAAGGAAGCGGTAACACTGACGCGAAGAGATTGCAGGTATGTCGCAAGGAAAACAATTCAGACGTCATTTGCCCTGCTCGCACTGATGTTCGGGTTGGCGAGCGCTCAAGTGGCTTCAGCACAAAATTCCACCGATCGCCAATCACTGGATGATGCGTGGTGGACCGGGCCGATGCTGGCGCCGTCAGCTGCGACGCTGCCGCAAGGGCATTTTCTGATTGAGCCGTACCTGTACGACGTAATCCAGCAAGGCCAATACGATCGCGCTGGCGTGAAGCGGAAAGCCGCCGAATCGAACGGCTTTGGATCGCTCACGTATGTGAACTACGGATTGACAGACAAACTGACGATCGGTGTGATCCCGACCTTTGGTTACAACCGGGTGAGCGGGGCGCCGAGCAGCTCCAGCGTCGAGATGGGCGACGTGACGGTGCAGGGGCAATACCGGCTGACGAAATTTCATGAGGGCAGCTGGGTTCCGACGACGTCGTTCGCGGTGCAAGAATCTTTTCCGTCCGGGAAATACGACCGGCTGGGAAACCGGCCGAGCGATGGACTCGGCAGCGGCGCTTACACCACGACGTTTGCGTTCTACTCTCAAACTTATTTCTGGCTGCCCAATCGCCGCATACTGCGCATGCGCTTGAACGTATCGCAGGCGATTTCGAGCGGCCTGAATGTGAAAGGCGTGAGTGTGTACGGAACGGATGCTGAATTTCAGGGACATGCGAAGCCCGGCGGCACTTCTTTCGTTGACGCATCGTGGGAATACAGCCTCACGCGAAGCTGGGTGCTGGCGCTCGACGCAACCTACCGCTACCAAAGCAGCGCGCATGTGATCGGAAGCGACGAAATCACTTCGCCGGGCGTGCCGAACCCGCGAACGATTCGGCTCAACACAGGCTTTAGCGACGCCATCGGTTTTGCGCCGGCAATCGAATACAGCTGGAATTCCAAAGTTGGAATTCTGCTTGGCACGCGCCTGATTCCGGCAGGCCGCAATACCTCCGCAACCATAACTCCGGCCATCGCCATCAACATCGTCCGTTAGCACTCTGCTTCTAGTTCTTCGGTTCGGCTATAGGGCCCAGCCCGTTTGCAGACCGCCCTCCGCGACTCTCGCCGATTGTAAGAAAGGCGAACGTTACATTGCGATTGCTTCCAGTTTACTTTGCGCTACAAGCGAGTACATCAGAGGACAGCGTCTTACCCTGTCCTCGCGCGTGCCTCCAGGCCAGTAGACGCTTCTTGCAGCCAGTTCGTAGACTCCCTCCGTCGTGAAAATCCAAGGGCCCCGGTAAGTTTTTATCGTGCCGTACTCCCCCTCCGGCAGCGGGCAAAGCGGAAAATGTCGAAGAAAATCTCTCTAGCGTTTCCCATTGTTGTAATGGAATTGTTGCTGTTTATTTTTGCATGCAGAGCAGTGGCGGCCTCGTCAGTTACGGTGAGCCCGACCTCGGTGAATCTCGGGTCTGTAAACGTGGGAAGCAGCTCGCAACAACAGATAAAAATCACAAATTTCACGGGGATTAGCGTGACCATCACGAGTGTGGCGCTGAGCGGCAATTATTTTGCGATCAGCGGCATCGCGGCGCCGCTGAGCCTTTCGACAGGAAAGAGCGCCACGTTGACGGTAACCTTCGCTCCGAAAGCTGCCGGCGCGCAAACTGGAAAGATCGTAGTGCAGGGAAGAGGTATCACCACAGCCATCAACGTTACACTGTCTGCGAACGGCGTATCGAGCGGCGGTACAACGTCGATTTCGGCCGTGCCCACCGGCGCAGCCTTCGGAAATGTTCCTGTGGGCAGCACCAATTCGCAAACTTTTACCGTCACGAACCATGGCACCAGCACGATCTCAGTGTCGTCCGAGGCCGTCTCCGGGACTGGCTTCAGCATGTCCGGCCTCGCTGACAGCGCGCAAATCGCCGCCGGGAAAAGCTCCACTTTCAATGTGGCTTTCAAACCAGCCAAGACGGGAACGATTACCGGCTCAGCGTCAATTAATTTCAGCGCGTCCGGTAAGACAGTCCCTCTCACGGTTTCGTTGTCTGGAAACGGAGTCACCGCCACAGGTGCGTTGCAGGTGAGTCCCACCGCGATTAACTTCGGAGACGTATTGGTTGGGCACAGCGGCTCGCTCTCTCTCAAAGTGACGAACACCGGAAACTCGGCGCTCACAACCAGTCGGGGGACAATCTCAGGGTCGGGATTCAGCATGATCGGTGGACTCGCCGGGCTGACGCTGCAACCTGGCCAGTCCGACTCAGTGACAGTGGTGTTTGAGCCGGCCGTAACGGGAAGTGCCTCGGGAACAATCTCAATTCAAGCCGGCCTAACTACGACCTCAGTCGCGTTATCAGGTTCCGGTACAGCACAAACATCCTCGCCGCACTCGGTGAGCCTCTCCTGGGTCGCGAGCACTTCGCCCAGCGTGGAGGGCTATTACGTGGAGCGCGGAACAACCTCTGGTGGACCTTACTCAATTTTGAATTCATCCCCGGAGACGGGAACTTCGTACGTCGATGCGACAGTGCAAGGCGGTAAGGGATACTTCTACGTGATTGTTGCCATCAATAACGGCGGAGAACAAAGCAAACCTTCTCAACAGGTGAGTGCCACGATTCCTTCACCCTGAAAGCCACCAGGATGTTTAAGCCGGGCGGCTTCTGTGGGGGTCTTCAGAACTACTGAAAGGCGCTCGTCGGCAGATTTTGCGCACGCGCGAGCAGTTCGGGCAGGTTTTTCTGTACGGCAGCCGCTCTTTTCCCCAGCAGCATTTCCGCTTCATGGCGGGCAGTTTCCACTGTCTGCTGGTTCTCGCCGCCTTTGCCGCCCAGCAGAATTTCCGCGCGTAAATAGCATGCATACGCCAATTCCAGGTCAACGCCGTGGCGCCTGAGAAATTGCCCGTAGTTGAACCAGTCGAACGCCTCGCTCCGCGGGTCTTCTAACTTTGTATCGAGCGCAAGGCCGCGTTGGAAAGAGTGTGCCGCGCCTGCGGCGTCTCCGGATTTTTCCTGGTAGTCGCCGAGGTGCGCGAGCGCGAGGCTTTCCAGCTGTAAATTCTTGTCGCGGTCGCCAAGCGCGATCGCGGAAAGATAGCCTGCCATGGCCGCTTCTTTGTGATTCACGCGCGCCTCGTCGTCTGCCAGTTGAAGAGTGGCGGAATCGAGTTGCGCGGATGTGGCAGTAGGATCGTCCGGATGCGCCGCGGCGAGATGCAGGAACGCGTTCCAATGGCGGGCTGCGGCAGCGGGCTCGTTCCTTTGATCGAGGGCCTGAGCGAGATAGAGATGGGCGTTCGGCTGATTCGGCGCCACGTCCACAGCTTTCTCCCAGGAATCCACCGCTTCTTCCGGATGGCCGAGCCGGGCTGCCAGCAAACCGTAATTGACGAGCGCATCGGGATCGCGCGGAAAGATATCGAGCATGCGGCGGTAGTGCTCATAAGCGTCGGCGTAACGGCCGTCTTCGATCATCGCGCGAGCGGCGGCGTGTTGGAGGCCGGCGTTATCGGGATTGATTGCGACGGCACGCATGAGCGCCGCCACAGCCTCATCTTTTTGTCCGTCCTTCGTAGAGGCCTTTGCAATTCGGGCCTGAAGCATCGCGTCATAGGGATTCAGTTGCGAAGCACGCAGGAGCGAGTGGAGATTGGATTCGTCGGTGGCGAGGGCGAAGTGCAATTGGTCGAGCCCGCCCCACAGGAACAGCAATCCTACGAGGCTCAGCTGAAATGCGGGCGAGGTGAAGAATTTTGTCTTGCGCGAGGGCGCCGGCGATAGCGATGGCGCAGGTTCACGCGCGGCTTTCTTGGTGCCGCGCTTGGAAGAAGTTTTCGGTTCGCTCGATTGTACTGTCGCGCTGGCATCGATTAAGAGCGACGCCACCCGCGAATCGCGCAACTTCCAGAGCGCGCCGTCCAGCAGGAAGTGGTGAATGTTCACGAGCGCGGTGAAGATGAGGAAGCTGGTGGTGAAATCATAATGAAAAATGTAACTCACCAGCCAGGGGCCGGGTACGAATAGCGCGATGCCGCCAGCGATCAGCGTGACGAAATATCCCACCATTCGCCAGCTCGACTGGCCGGCGGCGCGGGCTTCGCGGCGCTGGTAGTAACTGGTGATCCACAAATACTGCGCGGAATGAAGTACGGCGAGGATTCCGCTGCTGTAGCGCGTTTGTGGAATCTGATAGGCCGCGTGCAGCTCGAGCAATGTGGGAAGCACGAACCACAAGAATTGCGTGAGTACAAGCGTTAGTGGCGCAGCCATGGCGCGCGCCCCGCTGCGCCGGATGAGCGGCCCGAAAGCCATGAACGTGAACGCCGCGAAGCCAATTGCCAGGACGAGCCGCGCGGGAAGAGTGACCTTCGCGGGCAGGCCGAGCGAAAGAATCAGAGGATCGCTCGAACCGCCCGTCATAAAACTTGCGAGCAACATCACGTAGGACGCGACGAAAGCTGCGTGCAGCCAGCGGCGCTCCGTGGAAGTGATTTGCGCTCCGGCGCGGCGGGTGAACATCATCATCAGGCCGTAGTTCTGGCCGGTGTAGTGCCACGGGCTCCAGCAGATGTAGAGCGTGAAGACCCACGGGACGAGCCGGTACGATGCGTGGAGCATCACAGCCGTGACGACCATCAGCACCGTAAGGTGGAGCGTGAAGAATTTGTATTTTTCGAACTGCTCGCGCGTGTGATAGGCGCGATAAATCGTGGCCATGAAATGCGGGTAATTGAAAATGATGGCGAGCAGGTAGAAGGCCACGGCCCAACCGTGCGTGTGCGAAGGCGTAAGCCATGCGGCGATGGCGAGAAGAGGCGCGGACCATGCGCCACACCCGACGATGAGATCGAGCCACGGGCGATAAATCCACGGGCTCGAGGCTGGTGGCGTCGGTGAAGCCGACGCGCTCGCCCCACCCATCGGATTGGCTTGCGTGGTCAGAAGAAAACCTCAGGCCGCCAGTCTACTTGGAATGCGGTGTGCGATTCGCGGGCGCCAGGACAGGCTTGTTGAATGTGTAACTTCGGCGCCGCTGAATTTCACCGTTAGCGCCGTGAGCATCCGCTCGGGTAGCCACGACGACGCCTTCCCTCGTCGTGGGCTTTTAATTATTCAACCGGTTGCGCGATTTGCCCAAAAGGAACGCTACGACGCCGACACCCAGCAACGCAAACGTCATCCCGACAATTTTCGCCACCGCGAGAAATTTGTGTGGCTCTTCAGCCGCGGGCATCACGGAAAAAATAATCGTCACAAGCGTCGTCGTAAAGCCAAGCGTGCCGAGCGCGATCGCAACCGGCTTTCCGCCTGGCACGCGAATCACTTCCTGGCTTGCGGGCTCGCGCTGAAATCGAATCAGCGCGGCGAAGACAAACAGATAAGGAATGAAATACGAAATGATGCCCATGCTGACCAGGATTTCGTACGCCCCGTAAACGCTAGTTCCAGCCTGGCTCAACAGAATGAAAACTACTCCGCAGAGTGCCTGCACCAGCAGAGCGACGTACGGCGTGCCCCACTTCGGATGTATGCGGGCAAATGCGGGCGGAAGGTAGCGGTCGAGGCCGGCTACGAATGGCAGACGCGCGGAGACTGCTAGCCACGCGCCGAGCGCTCCGAGGTTGCTGATCGTAATCAGCAGCGCCGCCAGAGGGGCGATGCCGGCGAGGCCTACGCGTTCCGCTGATTTTGAAACGGCTTGCATGATGCCGCCGAGCCCGCTCACTTCGCTTGCAGGCAGCGAAACGAGAACAGCAATCGTGCCGACGATGTAGCCGACTGTGACGAACGCTCCTCCGGCGAGAAGCGCGCGAGGAAGATTCTTTCGCGCGTCGTGCACTTCATCGCCGAGGAACGACGCCGACTCTGAGCCGCCGAGCGCAAAAATTATTGTCGCCACGAAAAGCACGTCGCGGAAATGCATGTGCGGCACGAGGGTCGTCGCCGTAAAGTTGGTAGCCGAGCCGAATCGATGGAAGGCGATAGCTGCGATGCCGATCAGGATGGCGATCGGCAGCCATGTGGCGATCGCTCCGAGATTGTGCAACCACTTGCCGACCGAGAGGCCGATGAGATTCAGGAACGTGCCGAGCGCGAGGCCGAGCAGCGCGAAGACAAGAAAATATGTCCTATTTTCGGAGAGCGATTGCCAGCGCGCGGGGCCGATGAAGAGCGCATTGCTCGCAGCAAAGTAAAGCACCGCGGGGTAGTAGGGAAGATTGCTGGCCCAGTAGGTCCAGCCGGTGATGAATCCCGGAAATTCGCCGAACGCACGTTTGCTCCAGACATAAAGCCCGCCTTCCTGCGGATAGCGCGAGGAAAGTTCCATCACAGAAAGCGCGAGTGGAAGATAAAACGCACACCATGCGATCAGCCAGATTACGATCGCGCTTGCGCCGACGGTTGCTGCCGTGGCGATCCAGCGCAGGCTGATGCCCGTGACGATGTAGAAGAGCACTAGATCGCGAAAGCCCATCGCGCGGCGAGGACGAGTTGGAGCGGAGGGTTCAGGCATGGGCGGCGAGTGCGGTCGAATTCATGCGCGGCGCACATGATGCATCGAGAGGAATCTGAAAGCGAGCGGGTTCGAGCTGGTAACTACTCCGAGCGCGCGGCATGCTGCCCTTACTCAAGAGCCGCCGCCGGCTACACTTTGGCTTTTTTGTCGTGCTCGTAATATTCGTAAGCGGACATTGGTTTTTCGCCGCCTTTTTTCCAGATGCGATCGTCGCCGGAAATTTTACCGAGGGCGCGAGCCATTTCGCGGATGTGCGAGGCCACCGCGCCGCAGCATGCGCCGATATAGTTGACGCCGAGCTCGCGTGCCTTCGTCGCGTAGTCAGCCATTTCGCGGCGGCTCAATTGAAAAGGATCGAGCTGGTCGGGAAACGCGGGCAAGCTGGTGAAATCACGACGATCGCGCGTAGTGCGATACGCGACGGGCTGGCACGCGATGTAGTTCTTTACAGCACGGCGCATTTCGGCGGCAAGCGGCAACGTGTGCTCGGGGCTGCGCAGGCAATTCAGCCCGACGATGTCCGCTCCCGCGTCGACGAGAGCTCGCGCGCAGTCAGCGGCTGACTTGCCGTCCGGCGTCACGTCTTCATTTTCGAACGACATGGTTACCATCACCGGCAGATTCGTGCGCTTCGCGCGTTCGACAGCCAAGAGCGCTTCGCCGAGCCAGGAAAACGTCTCTCCGATGATGAAATCGACGCCTTCGGAGACTTGCACATCGAGTTGCTCGTCGAAGGTCTTGCGGACGCGATCGGCCGCAGTCTTGTCGTTCGGTTCATACATCCAGGTAAGGCTGATATTTCCGGCCACGAGACAGCGATTACCTGCAGCTTGCTTTGCAATGCGCACGGCCGCGCGATTCAACTCCTCAACGCGATCGCCCATGCCGACAGTGGCCAGTTTGTCGCGACTGGCATAAAAGGTGAGCGACTGAAGCACTTCGGATCCCGCATCGCGAAATTCGCGGTGAAGCTCGAGCAAGGCTTCGGGATTTTCGAGTGCCACTTCGGGTGTAAACGGTCCGGCGCGAACGCGGCCGCGCTTTTCAAGCTCAAGCAGGTAGCCGCCATCGCCGAGCACAGCGCCGTCAGCCAGTTTTTCAAGAATCCCCTTCTTAGTTGCATCCGTCATCTGCGTGCCTCTTATTTCAACGTATTTCTCGATGCGCCGAGTTCATGCCACCGCTTTTTTCACGCGGCCTCGTTTTAAATCGCGC
This sequence comes from uncultured Acidobacteriota bacterium, assembly GCA_963772535.1. Taxonomy (GTDB): domain Bacteria; phylum Acidobacteriota; class Terriglobia; order Acidiferrales; family UBA7541; genus Palsa-295. Next base: position 330,717 of record CAVYXN010000015.1, on the reverse strand, counting down.
AGCGCCTGGTGCGCTGCATTGTAGCCGGGAGCGCCGGTGACGCCGCCCCCGGGATGCGCTCCGGCGCCGCACAAGTAGAGTCCGTTCACGGGCGTGCGATATTGCGACCAGCCTGCAACAGGGCGCATGAAGAAAAGCTGATCGAGAGACAGGTCGCCATGGAAAATATTTCCTTCGGTCAAGCCGTAAGTGCGTTCGAGATCGAGCGGAGTGAGAACCTGCCGCGCAAGAATGGACTTTGCAAAATTCGGTGCATACTCGCCGATTTTTCTCACCACGCGATCGCCCAGCAATTCGCGATTCTCGTCCCACGTTCCGCGCTTCAGCTTGTAAGGCACATACTGAACGAACGTCGTCATGATGTGCTTCCCCGCGGGCGCGAGGGAAGAATCCACATTTGACGCCACGACGCAATCCACCCACAGCTCTTCTGGAATTTCCCCAAATTTCGCGATGTCGTAGCACCGATGCGCGAATTCGAGCGACGGCACAAGCGTGAAGAGCGACCTTTGCGGCGCCGTCCAATCCGAGGGCATTCCCGTAACGCGCGGCTCCTCGCTTAAGACGAAATTCACTTTCGCGCACGGCCCGTTCATTTTGATCGCGGCAACGGCCTCGCGAAAATCATCCGGGAGCTCGCTCGGTTCGACAAGCCCGAGAAACGTGCGCTTCGGATCGGCATTCGAGAGAACGATCCGGCACTTGAGCTCCGTCCCATCTTCGAGAAAGACTCCGCGAGCGCGGCCTCCACGGGCGTCAATATTCGCGACGGGACTCGACGTAAGGATTTCGACGCCCAATTTCCGTCCAGCCGACGCAAGCGCCTGCGTGATCGCGCCCATCCCTCCGATTACATGCCCGTAAAATCCCTGTGTCTCGCCGTCGCCCCCGCTCAACAAATGAAAGAGAAGACCCAGCGCCGAGCCGGCATCGTAAGGGCCGCCATGTTTGCCATACACATTATTCGCAAGAAACATCGTTTTGATTTTCTCCGATTCATAATGCCGGTCGAGAAAATCGCCCAAGCTGCCGGTCAGGAATGAAACGAGCTGCCCGACCTCTTCCGTCGTCATCCCCCGAAACCGATTCCCCACCCGCAGCAATTCCCACCAGCCTTCCGCCCCACGAAACGCAGGATCGGGCGGCGGCTCCAGAAAAAACGGCTGCAGATAGCGCGCCAGTTTTTTCAATTGGTCGTCTACGCGCAAAAACGTCTCCGCATCCCGCGACGAAATCTTACGAAATTCAGTTACAGCGCGTTCGCGTTCCGCCCACCAGGGCACCACCTGCCCATCGGGAAACGGAACCACTAGCGCCGGATCGCACGCCACCATCCGCAGCCCGTGCGACGCAAGATCGAGATCGCGGATCACGGTAGGCCGCAGCATGCTCGCCACATACGAGGTAGTCGACGCCCGGCACCCAGGCGCAATCTCTTCCGTCACGCAGCACCCGCCCACAATCGCCCGCCGCTCGAGCACCAGCGTCGAAAGTCCGGCGCGCGCGAGGTAAGCCGCCGCCGTCAGGCCGTTGTGGCCCGCTCCCACGACGATCGCGTCGTATTTTTTTCGCGTCACGTTCTTTTTCGCGTTATGAACTTGCACATCGCAGGCGTTTCGACTAGCATGACCGCTAGTCAGGCAATTGTATCGCTGACTGTAGATAACATAAGCGGGGAAGAAATCCAATGCCAGCGTCAGGTAATGACCTTGGGTCACATCAACGCGTAAGATCACGTCGGGCGCTTCTCGAGCCGCCCGTCCGATTTCGCCCCGAGCCGGGACCTCGCCTGGAAGCCAAACGCGCTCGAATTATCGACGCCGCGCTCAGGCACTTTGCCGAGCGGGGCTACCACGCGGCCCGCATCGAGGATCTCGCTGCCCAACTCGGATTCGCAAAGGGTTCCATCTTCCAATATTTCGGCAGCAAGGCCGGACTCTTCCTCGAAACGTACAAAAAGGCCGTCAAATCGTTCCCGGCATACCTCGATTGTCCGGCCAATATTCGCGAGAAAGGTTTTTTTGAGATTGTGCGCTACTGGCTTCTGCGCACGGAGCGGCTCCTGCGCGAGGACTGGATTCCATACCGCGTCGCGCTGCTAGGAAACTACGGCGTGGATTTAAGTTTGAAGCGCGAGATCAATCGCTTTCTGCTCGCCGAAGATCCGTACGGCAGCGCCGCGTTCGTGCGCCTGGGAGTTGCGCGCGGCGAAGTGCGCTCCGATATCGACACCGCGCTCATCGTTTCAATTCTCGACTGGACAATGGAGCGCTTCCAGGATGCGCTGCTCACCGAGGAACTCGACCCAGGGCTCTTCCCGCATCCCGCCGAGCCGGAAAAAAATCAGATACGGATCACGCAATTCCTGCAAGTGCTGCGCGGCGCGATCGGCGTCTAGAAAGATTTCTCAAAGCTCGGAGCGAAGCAGATGGAACGGCCAGCCGAAAAGTCTATTCAGGAAATTCTCGCCTCCTACGACGCCAACGCTCCGCTCGCCGAAGCGTACACAATTCCCGCAGCGTGGTACACCGACGCGCGAATCACCGAACTCGAGCGGCTCAACGTTTTCTCGCGCACCTGGCAATTCGCCGCGCGGCTCGAGCAGGTTGAAAATCCAGGCCAATATGTGACCGCCACGGTAGCCGGCGAGCCGATCGTGGTCGTGCGCGGAAGCGACAAAAAACTCCGCGCATTTTTCAACGTCTGCCGCCACCACGCCATGACCGTGATGAACGAGCCCTGCGGCCACGCCTCGCACATGCGCTGCCCCTATCACGGCTGGACCTATAATCTCGAAGGCGAACTCCGCGGCATGACTGAATTCGAGGGCGTCTGCGATTTCGATCGTGCTAAGAATGGCCTCGTGCCGATTCGCCTGGAGACCTGGGAGCGATTCGTTTTCGTGAATCTCGATCCCAACGCCGCGCCGCTGAAGGAATTTCTAGGCAAGCTGGTGGATCTCGCGAAGCCGCTCGGATTTGCCGAGCTGAAATTCGTTGAGCGCCGCAGCTACACCCTCGATTGCAACTGGAAAGTGTACGTGGACAATTTTCTCGATGGCGGCTACCACGTGCCGCACATGCACAAAGGACTGAACAGCGTCCTCGACTACACGAACTACACGATTGAAAATATCGACCGTTGCTGCGTGCAATCGAGCCCGGTCACGGTGGATAGCACCTCTGAAGCGAACGCCGCCGCCACTCGCAAAGGCGATCGCGCCTACTATTTCTGGCAATATCCGAATTTCATGCTGAATTGGTACGAAGGCTACCTCGATACGAATCTCGTAATCCCGCTTGCCGTGGATCGCTGCGAAGTGATTTTCGATTTTTACTTCGGCAACACCACCGAGTCGGAGATGCCTTACATCCGCCAGAGCATCGAAGTGAGCCACCAGGTGCAAGTCGAAGACATCGCGATTTGCGATGGTGTCCAACACGGCCTCAGTTCACGCGCTTACCAGGCAGGACGCCTTTCCGTTCGTCGCGAAGCCGGCGAGCATCTCTTCCACCGCTTGCTCGCAACGGATCTCAAAGACACTCGATCAGCCGCCGCCACCTAAGCACGCAACCATCCCGGGTAGTCACGACGAAGTCTTCCCCTTCAGGGGTCGTCGTGCGGGCTCCGCTGCACCTGCAATCGCGTAGTTTTTCTTGTTCTACGTTAGGGCACGGCTTGAGCCGTGCCGCAATGAGTGCAAACCGGTGCGGCTCTAGCCGCTGAGGGCACTTTCGCCGCTAAAGCTCCGAACCCGCGATTAAAGCTCCCTCATTGATGATCCCGGGGAATCGTATCGTCCCAGGTCTTCGCCCGGATTTCCTCCCCGTTTTCCGTCAGATGCCGCTCAAAATGATAATAAAAATTCTTCGCGTCGCTGCGAACCTCCAGCACCACGCTCCACACGAGCGCACGATTCGGCAATTCAACAGTCGTCGAACCTTCGCCGTGAACCTTGCTCGCCGCAGGCTTTGAATCAGCCACCTCGTAACTCATCTGTTCGTGATCCTTCATTCGGCCCCAGGGAAATTGGCTCTCATCGTTCCCGCTCCAGAAGACACGCGTGGTTCCGTTCATCAAGTCGCGCGTCACCGTCCAATCCTGCGGCGGCCATGTGTCGCCCTTCGATGTAACGTGCTCAGGCATCGGCGGTGCAGGCTGGATCGCCGGATATTTCGGTCGCGACGCCGATTCGCTCGGCACGATCGGCAGCTCGAGGCGCGAAGTATCCGTGCCGCCCAGATACAATGAGGTCGTCATCGGATACGGTGTGGGCCAGATCATCGGCCACAAGGCATTCGAAATTGCAAGCCGAATACGATGACCACGCGGGAAAATCCAGCTCGTCAAGTGTAACTCAACGGCGATCCCGTAGAGATGGTGCGGCTCGATGTCCTGCGGGTTCTCGGCCGACTCCCTCTGCGCACTGCTCTTTCCTGAACCCGTGATGAGCGTTACTGTACCGTCGGGCGCTACGTCTGAGAGCCGTACAAACCAATCAGACAGAGGTGCAGTTGAAGAAACGATCAGCGTTGCGCGAGGCCGACCTAGCACGGCAGTATCATTCTCGAGGGGCGCGGAATCGTAAACGAGGCTGTAGGAATCGGTGGGCCGCTGGTCTGTCGCAAAATCGCCCCACCAAAATCCTGCCTCGCCGCCAATCGATGGAACATATTTTAATTTGTGCTGAGAAACGTCGCGAGAAGCCGGGATGACTGAGCCCAGTGTGTGATCCCGCTCGAGAAAAAGTGTCTCTTTCGTTGCGTCACGCGGTGGCCATGATTTTTCCGCCCGCCACTCGCCCGGCACATTGGAAATATTCGGGTCAGGCGCGTACCAGTGGCGCATATAAACTTCGAAGCGCGGCTCATCGATGATTCCGTTTTGCTTGCCTTTCAGCCAGTAATCCCACCAACGCGTCGCTTCGTCGCGCCACTCGATCGCCGGGCCTGGATCGGCATCGTGCGGGAACGAGTGGTTCCATGGCCCCAGAATCGCTTTCACAGGCGCTTTCACATTTTCGAAAAAGCGTGGAATGCTGTCGCGATAGCCATCGAGAAATCCGCCGACTAAAAATGTGGGCACCTTGTAGTCTGCATAACGATTCGGCGCTACCGACGCGCGCCGCCAGAACGGGCCATCGCGCTGCTGCCGCAGATACAGCAGGAACCATGGCGCTGCATCGAATCGCGCCGCGAGCGATTTCTCGTCGGTTGGAAAGTCCGGAGCGCGAGTAAGACCCAGCTCCAAATCCATGCCGAGCTCGTATTCATCCACGTGCATCAGCCCGTCAATGTAGTGAATGTCGTCGTGAAATAGTTCTTCCGTGGCGCACGCCGCGATGATCGCCTTCAGCGCGGGAGGATGAAGCATCGCCATTTGAATCGCATTGAATCCGCCCCACGAGATTCCCATCATGCCCACGTTCCCGTTGGACCATGCCTGCTTCGAAAGCCAGTCAATCACTTCGAGCCCATCCTGCTGCTCTTTCTCCGAATACTCCCGATCGGGAGGATTACCTTCGCTCGCCCCGGTGCCGCGAATATCCACTCGCGCCGCCACGTAGCCGCGCCGCACGAAATAGGAATGCAGATTCCAATCGCGCGCCAGGCTCCAATCGTCCTTGCGGTAAGGCAGGTATTCCAAAATCACGGGAAACTTGTCACCCGCCTTTGCGCCATCAGGCATGTACAAATTTACAGCGAGCCGCACCCCATCCTTCATCGCGATCGTCGTTTGAACTTTCTTCATCGTGGCATAGCTCGGCGGGATCGCCTGCGCGGCCACGTTTCTTGCACCCAAAAAAACGAGGCTAAGGATAAAAGCGGCGCGGATGGTTAACGAGAGGCTGGCCTTCATGAATGAAGAACAGTAGCACAGGCATTCCTGCCTGTGCCCGCGTAACAACACAAGACGATCGCGATACTTGGCACACGCATCGCATCGTTCTTTTCGCCTTTGTCGTTTCCGCAGTAGGGGCACGGCATGCCGGGTCCGAGCGCGAGGCTTGGCACAGCACGCTCCAATTCATCTCCGATCGGTTGTTCCCATTTTGCAAAGAAGCCGCCATTGGACTAGCATCAAAAAGTAAAGCCTTCAAGGCGACATGAAAAGAAACGCCACGAGCAACAAACGCGTTCGGCCCAGCCGAACAAAACCCGCACAGATATCAGGCACCCGCGCTGCCTCCCAATCGCCACCGCGCCGCATCTTCCTGCTCTCGCCAGCCAATGCAGCCGGCATCCGCGCGCGCATCGTCGCAAGCGAAAATGCCAGCTTCGAACTAGCGATGCGCCTCAGAAGCGAAGGCGCACCCCTCGGCGAGGTATTCAGTTTCATCAGCGGCCTATATTTCCGCGGCAAACTTGCCTACGCACAAAGATTCGCCGAGGCGCGAAATGGAATCCCGGGAGCCTTCGTGATCACCGCATCCGGCGGACTGATTCCGCCCGAGACTTTGATCACCACCGAAGACCTCGCAGCGCTTTCGGCAGCCTCGATCAGCACCACCGACCGCCGCTACCGCGAACCGCTCGAACGCGATGCCCGAGCGATTTGCGAAAAGGCCGGACCAAAGTGCCAAGTTGTCCTGCTCGGCAGCATCGCGACGCCGAAGTACGTCGAGCCGTTGCTGGAAATCTTTGGCGAGCGCCTGTTGTTTCCAATCGAATTCGTAGGGCGTGGCGACATGAGCCGCGGCGGCCTGATGCTGCGCAGCGCCCGCTCCGGCGAGCAACTCGCATATGTCCCGGTCGCAAGCGCAGTGCGGCACGGACCCAAGCCGCCGAAGTTGCCCAAGCTACCCCGCGGATATTATGCGCAGCCGAATCGAAGTCCCGGCGAGCACGCTTGAAGGATTGCGCTCGCGGTTGATGGTCGCAACAAGACGCCTTGTGGGTCGCCCCTTCAGGGGCGACATGAAACACAGCTCGTAGCCGGGGCTTCAGCCCCTGAAGTACCCAACCTGCGCTGCGAAAAGGCATCCCGTGCGGGAATCTAGAAGTCTAGTCATAATATTTGGAAGGTCGCGATGGAGGCTGTGATACTCGTAGGAGTGCAAGGCGCAGGCAAAAGCACTTTCTATCGCCAGCGATTCTTCGATACGCACGTGCGAATCAATCTGGACATGCTCCGCACGCGCAGACGCGAACAGCTTCTGCTAGCTGCCTGCCTCGAAGCCGGCCAGAGCTTCGTGGTGGACAATACCAACCCGCAGGCAAGCGATCGCGCCAGATATATAGCACTGGCGCGCGCGAAGGGTTTTCGGGTGATCGCGTATTTCTTCGATGTGCCGCTGCGCGATGCGATGCAACGCAACAATCAACGCAAGCTTCGGAAAAAGATTCCCCCCGTCGCCGTCGCAGGCACTCACAAGAAACTCGAACCGCCGCGCAAGGACGAGGGTTTCGATCAGATCTTTACCGTCCAAGTCACCGAGCCCGCTGGATTTGTCATCAAGGAAGCCGCATGAACCAAACGGGGCAAGTTCCAGAACACAATGCGCGAAAATTGACGACGCACCAGAAAGCCGTGCTGATCCAGGTGCTGCGAACCTTTCCGAACGAGCGCGTCGAGATCCGCTACGCGCCGGACGCCCACGACGCGCATTCCTACGCGCAGGATTTTATGGCGGTATTCAAAGCAATCGGCTGGGACGTCACCGGACCGGAAGCCGAGGCGCCCGGAAACCGTTCCGCCCTCGTTCTCCTGGTTCGCAATGCGAAATTGCCAGCTTGCGCGGAAGCACTGCGCGACGCTCTCCGAATTTATGAGATTGCAGTTGAGACGCAGTGCGAAGCCGGCAGCCCGGCCCACACATTTACCATGTGGGTTGGCGCAGCATCCACTTCTCGTGGGTAGCCACGACGACGCCTTCCTCGTCGTGGGCTTTCGGTAGCGTACGTTTCAGCCTGCCCCACAAGCCACCGGAAGCACACCAAGCGATAATCGAAAACCGTAGAAATTTGATTTCCGAGGAATATCGCTTCAGCGCTTGACGGTTTGTTCGAGAAGTTTGGCCCAATGAGAAAGATGATTCAGCGACGGCACATGCGTGTGATCGAGAACGAGCGGCGTGATCGAAACCGCGCCTTCGCGAAGCGCCGCGATATCCGTGTCGGGCTCGATGCCCTCCACGCGGTGCTGCTCGTGGAGCCAGTAGTATTTGCGGCCGCGCGGATCGGTCCCGGGCTGCAATAGATTGCGCGTGATTTTTGAAGACTGCCTCGTGAAATGCACTTTGCCGCCCCAGGGCTGCGGAAAATTCACGTTGAGAAAGACGCCCGGCGGCAATCCTTCCTTCAAAATCACCGGCGCAAGCTTGCGAGTAAATTCCGCCGCAGGCTCGAAGTCCACTTCCTTCGTGCGATAAGACTGCGACACAGCGATGGCCGGGACGCGGTTGATCGCTGCCTCACGCGCGGCGCCTACGGTGCCGGAGTAGTAGACATTCTCGCCCATATTTGCGCCGCGATTGATTCCGGAAATCACGAGGTCCGGCTTCTCCTGCAGCAAAGTATGAAAGGCGAGAATCATCGCGTCCGCAGGAGTTCCCTCCACCGCGTATTCGCGCTCGCCAATCTCCTCGCAATAAATCGGCTGGCGAAGCGTGAGCGACTGCGCCGCGGCGCTGCGTTCCGTCGAAGGCGCGATGACCGTGACAATCGCGCAATCTTTGAACGCGTTGACCAGCGCGCGCAGGCCGGCGGCATGAATCCCGTCATCGTTCGTAATTAAAATTTTTGGCAAGCTCTCGGGCATTCTCTTGACTACGTTCCAATCTGCTGAAGCGGGCCTGGTGACACCCTTGCTTCCTGCAAAGTTCCGGCCGCGTCATCTGGCGTGGACTACCGGCGAAGGGCACAACCGAATAACGAATGGTCGGGACGACTGGATTTGAACCAGCGACCTCACGCACCCCAAGCGTGCGCGCTACCAGGCTGCGCCACGTCCCGACGACCAGCGCTAATCAGCGTATCACTCGCGTTCGAGAAGGGTCAAGACAGCGAGGAGCTCCTCGTGCAAATCGAGCAGGAATTTGCGTTGCGCGCGCGATGCTGGCTCGCGGCGAACAGGCGCGGCAGCCGCTTCGGCGTGAGCCTCGCGCCCCGAGTGCGCAGCGTCTCCGCCGCCGTGACCACTCGCGAGATCGGCCAAATGCTTGCGGGCGCCCGCGATCGTGAAACCTTCCTCGTAGAGCAGGCGCTTGATTTCGAAAACGGTTTCGATGTCGTCGCGGCGGTAGAGGCGATGGCCGCTCGGACTTTTTACCGGCTGCAGCGTTGGGAATTCCGTTTCCCAGTAACGCAGGACGAAGGTTTTCGTCGCCGTCAGGCGGCTCACTTCGCCGATGCGGAAAAGGCTCTTCTCCGGAATTTCAGACGCGGCATGTGCAGCGGTGGCCATATGTTTTCTGTATCGTACTACTCCGGGTGGAGAGTTAGAAGATGGAAATTAGCGGATGCCCCTCATTTGCGCCGGCTCTTATCGCGATTGCCGCGGCGTTTTTCGTGTTTGTGCTGGCGACGGGGGCCCTGGCGTTTGCGCCGTTCGCGGTCTTCGCCGCGGGGCGCGATGTGGGTGCGCGCGGAGCGCTTTTTGAGGCGCTGATTGAAACGGAGTGGCGTGCCAATGAAATCGAAAGCGGCGCGCAGACGATTCTCCAGGAAGCGCTGATAGCTGAAATGGAGAGGCTTCAGCTGATTCGTGAAAAGGACGAATGTGGGCGGCGCAGCCGTGGCCTGCGTGATGTAGAAAATTTTCACTTCGCGATCCGCGGGTGACGTGCCGCGCTCGAGATCCACGTTCGAAAGCCAGCGATTCAGCTCGCCCGTCGAGACCCGGCGCTGGCGAGCTGCAGCGACTCGATCCAGCATGGAATAGAGTTTGTCGACTCTGTCACCCGTGAGCGCCGACAAAAAAACAATCGGCGCGTAGCTGAGGAATTTTAACTTTGCGCGCACGAGCAACTCGTAATCCGCCTGAAGCTTTTGGGGATTCGCACCGGCGCTTTTTTCTTCAGGCTTTTTCGAGGCTGCGGCTTTTTCCGCGGCTGCTTTCAGCGCGAGATCCCACTTGTTCATCGCGATGATTACGGAGCGGCCGGACTGTTCGGCGTAACTCGCGATCGTGGCGTCGTGCGAAGTGACGCCGACGGAGGCGTCGACGATAAGAACGGCGATGTCCGCGCGCTCGAGATGGCGGCGCGCCATGATGACGCTGAGCTTTTCAGCGATGAGTTTCGTCTTGCCTTTGCGGCGAATGCCGGCGGTATCGAGGAAGCGATAGGTCTTACCTTGGCGATCGACCACGGTGTCCACCATATCGCGCGTGGTGCCGGGTTCGGGCGAGACGATGGAGCGTTCGCTGCCAACGAGCTGATTCAGCAGCGTCGACTTGCCAACATTGGGCCGGCCGATGATGGCGACATTGATGTCGGCGCGATCCTCGGATGCCTCGCCCTTGGGAAAATCGGCGGTGAGCGAATCGAGAAGCTCGTCGATGCCGAAACCGTGCTCGGAAGAAATTGGGAATACTTCGTCGCTTAGCTCGTAGAACGGGGCAGCCATCGCGACTTGATTCGGCATGTCCACCTTGTTGACCGCGATCACCGGCGGTTTGCCGGCGCGGCGGAGCAATTGAGCGAGTTCAGCGTCCAGGGGGACGGGACCGGAGCGGCCGTCCACCACCTGCACGACGCGCGTCGCGTTTTCAAAGGCGACTTTTGCCTGCCGCAGAATTTCAGCAGGGATGAGGGCTTTATCGTCGGGGACGATGCCGCCGGTGTCGACTACTTCGAACGGATGGCCATCCCAGTGACCCGTGCCATAAATGCGATCGCGCGTGATCCCGGGTTCGTTGGTGACGATCGAGCGGCGCGTGCCGGTGAGGCGATTGAAGAGCGTCGACTTGCCGACGTTAGGGCGGCCGGCGATTACGATGGATGGAAGCTTGGGCGTGTCGTTCATGTCGATTGAATCCGGGAGAGCGTACGCGTTGCGCTGCGATTGAGCAACGGCTGCGGTCTTCGCGACGGAACAGACATGATACTTTAGCGCGGGCTGAATCGAACGCAGATTCTTCGTATGAGCGAAATGGCGGAGACCAATCAAATCGCGCCGAGCATGGGTCGCGGAAATTTGCGCGAGGTGGCGTCGTTTTTCCTGAAGCTCGGTTTGCTCGCGTACGGCGGAGCAGCGGGACACATCGCGATGATGCGGCGCGAGCTTGTGGACCGCCGGAAATGGATTTCGGAGCAGGACTTTTTGGATCTTTTCGGGATCATGAATCTGATTCCCGGCCCATCGTCCACGGAGACGGTGATCGCGCTCGGCTATTTCCGAGCGGGCTGGCCGGCGTTGATTCTGGCCGGGGTGCTGTTCATTTTGCCCGCGATGTTGATGATCCTCGCGCTTTCCTGGGCGTATGTGCGCTACGGCACTCTTCCAGCGGCGCAGTGGATTTTGTACGGAATCAATCCGATGGTGATTGCGATCATCGCGGATGCGCTGTTGAGCCTGGGGCGAACGGCTCTCAAGACGGTGTGGCTCGCGCTCATGGCGGTGGCTTCGCTCGCACTTTATTTTCGCGGCGTATCCATTGTGGCGATCATCGCGGTAACGGCTGTGCTCGCGGCCATCGCCGGTTATTCGAAGACGAAAGGCCAGCAGAAGGTTCTGGGCATGTTCCCGTTGTCGGCTGGTGGAGTGAGGATTACGTTGACGAAGGCTACGTTGACGACCTTCGCGGTTGCTGCGGTGAGTGCAATCCCGTTCAGCATGACGCGGCTGTTCCTGACGTTTCTCAAGATCGGGGCAGTTGCCTACGGAAGCGGATACGTGCTGCTGGCGTTTCTGCGCGCGGATTTTGTGGCGCATCTTCACTGGTTGACGGACAAGCAACTGCTGGATGCGATCGCGGCGGGAATGGTGACGCCCGGGCCCGCTTTCGCTTCGGCTACGTTCGTCGGTTACCTGACCGGCGGTTTGCAGGGCGCGCTGCTCGCCACCTTGGGGATGTTCCTGCCGTCGTTCGTTTTTATCGCGATTATCTTCCCGCTCATCCCCAAGCTGAAGAAGGCGCCCGGGGCGCGAATATTTCTCGACGCGATCAATGCGGTGACGGTGGGATTGATGGCCGCGGTTTCCTGGCAACTCGCGCGCGGGGCGATTCTGGACGCGTTCACCGCTGTGGAAGCGATCGTGGGTTTGCTGATCTTGAGGCGCTTCGAGATCAACTCGGCGTGGCTGATTCTGGGCGGATTGTTGGCGGGATTTGCGTGGAAATTCGCGACGGGCTCGAGCTAGAACCGCGATGAAATTGTCGCAGGTCGGATTGTGCGAATTCCCGAAAAAGCCGTTTTTGTCCCTATTAGAAAATGCGTATGTGGTGATTCCAAGAGGCTTAGGTGAAATTCTAATTTGCTGATTGTTCCTATTAGAAATGCGGGAGCGAACCGTCGGGCGAGGCAGTTTTGTTGTGTGGCGCGAGAGAAAAACAGCGATCCGTTCTCGATTAGAAATTTGTAGACGCCTGAGTTTGCTAGGGTTTGCGTTCAATTCTAATCGCGGATTCGCGATTAGAAATTGAGTGGTAAGAGGCACCCGGCCTAGAGTGGTGCGCCTGAATGATTGTGAATGACGAGATGAGCATCGCCTGCGGCCGGCGGCTGAGCAGCCAGCCGAACGCAAGTTGGCTGTCTGTGCCATCCTACTGCGCGAATTTGAGCGTATAAACATAACTCAAACATCACGGTAGCAAATTCAAAAGCGATAGGCAATCGTTTATTCGCGCCGCATTGGGGCGTGCGGCGGATGGTATTCGACGACGCGCGTTTGAATTTTGGTTTATCCTTAGAAACTCTGCCAAAAGTGAGCGGCCCCGGAAATGGAATCAGCCAAGAAAGTGTCTCCAATAACCACAGCCGGCAGTAAGAAACCGAAAGCGGCGAAAACCGACGAACCAATCTCGATCGAGGAGATCTTCGGGGCCGGAGGTCTGCTCGAAAAGCGGCATCCGGGGTATGAGTTCCGCGCCTCGCAGCTCGAAATGGCGCAGATCGCTGACGATGCGTTTCAGAAACACCAGCACGTGGTGATCGAGGCCGGCACGGGAACCGGAAAGACGCTGGCGTATTTGATTCCTGCGATCCGCAGCGGGCGGCGGGTGGTGATTTCTACTGCCACGAAATCGCTTCAGGAGCAGCTTTTTCAGAAGGACGTTCCTTTCCTGCAGAAACATTTCGCACCGAATCTGAAAGCGGCGTTGATGAAGGGGCGGTCGAATTTTCTTTGCCGGGAGAAGGTACACCAGATGGTGGGGCAGCCGGTGCTGAAGGGGATCGACGAGTTGGACTGGTTCGCGCAGATCAAAGATTGGGAGAAGCTGACGGAGACGGGCGACCGGAGCGAGCTTACTTTTCTGCCGGACGATGCCGAGCTTTGGCACCGGATTGACGCGCGCAGCGATCTTTGCACCGGAAAGAAATGTGCGGAATTTCAGAACTGCTTCATCACCGCGATGCACCAGCGGGCGCAGGAAGCGGACCTGATTATCGTGAATCACGCGCTCTTTTTCGCGGACCTGGCGATCCGCAAGGACGATTTCGGGTCGATACTTCCGGAGTATTCGGCGGTGGTGTTTGACGAGGCGCACGAGATCGAGGATGTGGCGAGCGATTATTTCGGGCGGCAGGTTTCAAGCTACCGCTTCGACGAACTGGCACGAGACGCGGAGAATACGCTGCGCGTGCTGCAGATTGCAGCGCCGCAACTTCGGCGATACCTGAGCCGGATGCGCGAGCGCGGGCACAGTTTCTTTGAAACTTTTCCGGAGCGCGAAGGGCGCTTTCCGTTTGAACAGGCTGAGCGCAGCGCGTTTCTCCAGCAGAACCTGGAACGGTACGAGGAGCTGGCGAGCGCGGTGAAGCGAGTGGAGACGGAGCTTTCGGCGCTTTCACCGAAGCCGGAGGAAGTGCTGACGCTGGCGCGGCGAGCGTCGGAAATCCGGCGCGAGCTGGAATTTCTGCTGGAGAGCGAAGAAAAAAGCTACGTTTACTGGTACGAGCGGCGCGGCAAGGGCGTGTTTCTTGCGGCGACACCGATCGACGTGAGCCAGATTTTGCGCGAGCGGCTTTTCGACCAGTTCGACACGGTGGTGCTGACGTCGGCGACGCTCGCGGTGGGCGGACGGTTCGACTATTTGAAGCAGCGGCTGGGCATCCAACCGGCGAATGAAAAAGTGCTGCCGCAGGAATTCGATTTTCGCGAACAGGCGCTGCTTTATATTCCGCCGACGATGCCGGATGTGCGCGATGCAAAATTTTCGGCGAGCGCGGCGGACGAGATCACGCAGATGCTGGAAATTTCCGAGGGGCGAGCCTTTTGCCTTTTCACCAGCTACGCGCAAATGAAGGATGTGCACCAGCGAGTGTCCGCGCGGGTGAAGTTTCCGCTGCTTTTGCAGGGCTCCGCGCCACGAACGGTGTTGCTCGACCGGTTCCGATCGACGCCGAATGCGGTGCTTTTTGCGACGGCAAGTTTCTGGCAGGGCGTGGACGTGCCGGGAGCGCAGCTTTCGTGCGTGATTATCGACAAGCTGCCGTTCGCGGTGCCGAGCGATCCGATTGTGGCAGCGCGGGTGAAAGCGCTACAGGAGGATGGGCGGAACCCGTTTGCGGAATATCAGGTGCCGGAGGCGGTGCTGGCGCTGAAGCAGGGATTCGGGAGGCTAATTCGATCGAAGACGGATCGCGGGATTCTGGCGATTCTCGATAACCGCATCCGGCGAATGCAGTATGGTAGAATTTTTCTCGAGTCGCTGCCTCCCTACAAGACCACGCAGGATCTGGCCGAAGTGGCGCGCTTCATGGAAAATCATCCGAAGTAGGCGGACGGCGCGCGTGTAATGTTACGCGGCAGAGCAAATCGGCGCTGAGATTCTTCGAGCATCCTGGCCGGATGCTCTCAGAATGACATCGTGAATTTTTAGGCAAGAGGGACCGAGGAACGAATTCATGTACGAAGTTTATGTGGATGAATCTTTTGCGGCGGCGCACAACCTGCGCGGGTACAAGGGGAAGTGCGAGGATTTGCATGGGCACAACTACAAGGTGCGCGTGACGCTGGCGGGCAAAGAGGTGGATTCGGTGGGGTTGCTGTATGACTTTGTGCATTTGAAGCAGGTGATTCAGAGCGTGATTAAGGCGCTCGATCACAAGTATTTGAACGAGCTGAAGCCGTTTGATGTGTTGAATCCCTCGGCGGAAAATATCGCGCGGCATATTTATGAAGAGACGGCGAAGCAATTGAAGCAGACGGCGAATGGCGCGATGGTGGCGAGTATTACGGTATGGGAGACGGATGTGACGGCGGCGACGTATCGGCCGTGAGGCTTCTCGAGTTCGCTGAAGCAAGAAAATGCAATTTGAAATTTAAAATTTCAGATTTGAGATGAAGGCAAGGGCGAAAGACGAAAGGCTAAGTCGCCCGCCTGAAGGCGGCCGCTACAAGTGAATCGGGCGTTTTACATTATTGTGGTGCCGGCGATTGTGACTACGTTTGGTTGGGTGACGTTTGGATGGGGTTGGCGGCTCGCGGCGGCCATCAGCGGGGCTGAGATTGTTCTCGTCGTTGCGACTGTGATTTTTCTGGCGCGGCGACAAAATGCGCAGAAGGCGGCGGTGAAGAAAGCTTCTTAGTTTTTGTCGAATTTGTTGAACGGTACGTATGGCGATGGTCATCACCGAGATTTTCAAATCCATTCAGGGCGAAGGGACGCGGGCGGGATTGCCTTGCGTGTTTGTGCGGCTGACGGGATGCAATCTGCGCTGCACGTGGTGCGATACGGCGTACGCGTTCTATGGCGGGACGAAAGCTTCGGTGGACGAAGTGCTCGAGAAGGTGCGCGAGCTTGCAGGCGGCGAAGCGGGGCGGCGCGTTTCGCTGGTGGAGATTACGGGCGGCGAGCCGCTGCTGCAGCCAGAGACGCCGGAGCTGGCGGCGCGACTTCTTGCCGAGGGCTATACGACGATGATCGAGACGAGTGGAGAGCGATTCGTCGGCGTGCTGCCGCGCGAGCTGATCAAGATCGTGGACGTGAAGTGCCCGGACTCGGGCGAGGCGGATACGTTTGATTTCGCGAATCTCGAGGCGATTGATCAGAAGGATGAAATCAAGTTTGTGATTTCGACGCGGCGCGATTATGAATTCGCGCGCGACTTTACCCGCGAGCACCGGCTTGCGGAACGCGTGCGCGAGGTGCTGTTTTCGCCCGTGTTTCCTGACCCTGCGGGGAAATGGAGGGGGCTCGAAGCGCGAGAACTTGCGGAATGGATCCTGGCGGACGGACTGCCGGTGCGGCTGGGATTGCAGCTGCACAAATTCATCTGGGATCCGGCGATGAAGGGAGTGTGAAGAAGGCAGTGATGCGTGATGCGTGCGAATGGTGAGTGGCGAGCGATGAGCAAGAAACCCAAGGCAGTTGTGCTGTTGAGCGGAGGGATGGATTCGTGCGTGACGACTGCGATAGCGAAGCAGACGCACCGGCTGGCGCTCTTGCATGCGAGCTACGGGCAGCGGACCGAGAAGCGGGAGCGGCGTGCGTTTAACGAGATTGCGGATTTTTATGGCGTGAGCGAACGGCTGGCGGTGCGGTTCGATGTGTTTCGGCAGATTGGCGGGTCGGCGCTGACGGATGCGGGCGTGGCGGTGCCTGAATCGGGAGAGGCGCTCGCGGCGGATGCCGCGATTCCAGTGACGTACGTGCCGTTTCGCAATGCGCATTTTCTTTCGGCGGCGGTGAGCTGGGCGGAAGTGATTGGCGCGAATGCGATTTTCATTGGGGCGGTGGCGGAGGATAGCTCTGGTTATCCGGATTGCCGGCCGGAGTATTACCGGGCGTTCGAGAATGTGATCCGGGAAGGGACACGGCCGGAGATGCGAATCGAGATCATGACGCCCGTGATCGCGATGCGCAAAAGCGAAATCGTGCGGCGGGGAGTGGAACTTGGGGCGCCGCTCGAGCGCACATGGTCGTGCTATCAATTTGAGGACGAGGCGTGCGGAGTGTGCGATAGTTGCCGGTTGCGGCTGCGGGCGTTTGCGGAAGCTGGCGAAGCGGATCGGATTGCGTATCGTGTCGCCGGGCAGGCACGAGTTGCGCGATAATTGGATTGCGCTAAAGCGGCGGCTTGGTAGATTGCCGCATTGAGATAGCATCAGGAGGATGGACCACATGCGACGAATGACTCGAGCCTGGATGGCACTGATTCTGGCGCTTTCGTTTGCGACGATCGCGGCGGCGCAGGGGACGGGGCGCATTGCCGGCGAGGTGCTGGATGTGAACGGGAAGCCGTATCCCGACGTCAATGTGGAGATCAAGAATCCCGATACCGGCCAGGCGTATACGACCAAGACCGACAAGAACGGAAGGTTCACACAGTTGGGATTGTTGAGCGGGATCTATGTGATCACATTGACGAATGAAAAGGACCACCTGAACTTCGCTGTGAAATTCCGAGTGGCACCAGATCAGGAAAATGTGTTCAAGCTCGATCTGTCGGAACATAAGAGCGAGCTAGGGCCCACTGCTGAAGAAGCAAAGAAACGGGAAGACGAAGAGAACAAGTTCAAGAACATGAAGGCGCACTTCGACGCCGGCATGGCAGCGATGAATGATTCAACGACACTTCGCACGCAATTGAAGACTGCGCCTGCCGACCAGCAAAGCGGGATAAAAGACAAGCTGAATACAGACTATCAAACTGCGATTACCGAGCTGCAGCAGGCCGAGCAGGGTGTCATAGCGAAAGATACAAAGACTCATGCCATCGTTTGGTCGAACCTGGGCCAAGCGTATGAATTTGCCGGCCGTTATGCTGAGGCGGCCGCGGCTTTCCAGAAAGCGGCGGAGCTGCAGCCGCAGGCGTCGTACTACGACCATTTGAGCATCAATCTCGCGAATGCGGCGGCGGCTCAGCCTACGCTGGACAAAGCGAAACTGGCAGAAGCCGGTGCGGCTTGCGATAAGGCGGCGGCTGCCGATCCGACGATAGCTGCTCGCTGCTGGAAGAACATCGGAATCATTTTGAGCAATAAGAATCATCAGCCTGATGCAGTAGCGCCTCTCCAAAAAGCGACGCAATTGGATCCGAAGGATGCGCAAGCGTGGTTCCTGCTGGGCGGAGCGCTTTCCGCGGAGATTACTCCAAAACAGGAAGGCGACAAGATGACGTATGAAATTCCGCCGGGCACTGCTGAGGCGTATCACAAGGCTATTGAGACGGCGCCGGCCGGGTCTCCGATTGCAGAGCAGTCCAAGCAGATGCTGGACGGACTCGCAGCGATGGGAGCGGGCGACGCGACGTCGCTATCGACAAAAAAGAGCAAGAAGAAATCGTAAGCGAGAGATTCGGAACGCGCGCGACGAGGCGGTTACAGAGCTCCTAGTGCGGCGCGGTAAACTCGTAGAACCGTAGATTTGCACAAGATGCACCACGAAGCAGTAGTTCTCCGCTCTCGACCCATTCACGCGACAGTGCTATGCTCGCAGCGTTGAAGCTTCAGGGAACGGTGCCAGCGGTGGGATCCACGCAATCCAGCACAGAACGACGACGTAGCGTTCGTGTGTCGGAATCATATCCCCTTGTGATTCGCGGGAGCGATCTGCTGGGGCAGCCGTTTGAAGAACGCACGGCGACGTTAAATTTCAATCTTCACGGATGCCGGTACTCTTCGAAACATCATCTTCCCAAAAATACGTGGCTCACGATCGAGTCGCCGAAGAACTCCGCGCGGCGTAACGTGCGAGCGCGGGTGGCGTGGATCCAGCATCCTCATTCTGTGCGCGAATTTTTTCAAATTGCCGTGGAGCTTGAAAGCCCGGAAAACATCTGGGGACTCGATCCGCCGCCGGCGGACTGGTCCTCCGAAGTGCCGTCCTACCAGCGGACGGCAGAAATCCCAGCACAAACAGAAATCCGCGCCGTCGAAGAAGTAAACTCCGGCGCCATTCCGGCGAGGCTCGCCTCGTACATGGGAAAACTAATGACCGATATTAATGAAAATTCGATTCAGGATAATTCGCTGGCAGCATCAGGCTCCGAGAACGAATTCGCGCCCGCGCCGGACAGCCCGTTTCTGCGGGAATTGCGCGCGGAACTCAATCGTCACGCAGAGAAAGCCGTGGAGGATGCGGCGGCCACCGCGCAGGAAAGAATTCGGCAGAACGCGGATGAATTGGAGCATCAACGGCGGGCGGCAAGCGACGAGTCCTTCCAGAAATGGAAGGAGGAGTTTGCGAAGACGGCGGATGAGGCTCGCGAGCATTTTACCCAGCATTTGGCGGCCATGCGAGACGACTCTTTGAACGAACTGAAGTCAGGATTCGAAGAAAATATTTCGCGCGCGCGGGAATTGATGTCCGAATTCGAACGAAACATCGATGCTTTGCGCACAGAAGCGAACAGCGCGCAAGAATCGATCGGGCGGTTGGCGCAGACGCGCCTCGAAATGGAAGGAGCAGAAGCCGCTCGTTTGTCGAGGGCGGTGGAGAGTTCGAAGGAGCGCGGCGCGGCAGCGAAGGGCGAACTAGAAGCGTGGCGCAGCCGTTTGCGATCGGAGATGAATCTTGCTCAAGCGGAATGGAGCGAGCTGTTGCAATCCTCGCTCGACGCGAGCCTGCAGCGCCTGCTGGATCAATTGTCGCAACGTTCGCAAGAAGTGCAACGGGGCGAAGAGACTCGGATGAGCGAGCGCTTTGCCGACTTGATTCATCCGGTGAACGAGGCAGCCGCGAAAGCAGGGCAGGCGCTGGCGGAGATTCGCTTCGGCCTCGAAACGCAGGTGGCGGCGGCGCGATCTTCGCTGGAAGAAATGGAACGATCCGCGGCGCGCATTCGGGAGAACTCGGCGCAGTTTGAAGCTGCCGGGCACGACAGCGTGAACGAGCTGCATCGGCGGCTCGAGAATGTGCTCGACGCGCAGACGGCCGAGATGTCGCGGCGCGTGGAAGCGCTGGCGTCGGGGATGTCGCAGAGAATTTCGCCGGCAATCGAGGCGATGGGCAATCAGCAGGTGGAACGAGCCGTGGCGCAGATGGAAGCAAAGTTCGCGCCGCACCTCGAGCGAGTTCCGGCGCTGCTGCGCGAACTCGACGCGCGAGAACTGCAGGCGGAGGAAGGATTGCGGCTGCATCGCGAGAGGCTGCGGCAGATGGCGGAGAACAGCCAGCGGGACGTGGCCTCGCGGATGGTGTTCACGCTTGCTGAGCTCCATCGGGATTTTGAAACGGCGCGCACGCAGGCGCTCGCGAAATGGAATGAGGAGCTGGACGCGAGCGGTGTCCGAGCTTCGCACTCGGCGACTGAAGCATTGGGCCAGGCCTCCGAGTGGTTTCAACAGGAAGCGCGATCTCGATTGCAGGTGCTTGCGGAACAAGCGCTCGCGAGCGCAAATACCGGGCTGGATGAAAAAGTGGCGGATGCGAGTCAAAAGTTTGAGATCCGGCTGGGTGAGCAGGCGAGTGACCGTGTCGCACAGGTGAGCCAGCATATCGAAGGGCTCGGCAACGAGGTCGCGGAACGAACAAGGACCGGCCTTGAGGCAGCGGCGGAGACGGCGGCGAGGTCGTTTGGAGAAATCGTGCGTGGAATTTCCGACCAGGAGATGGATTTCCTTGGCCAGAGAAGCCGGGCTGCCGTGCAGGACCGGGCGCAGGAATTCGAAAGAACTTCGACCGAGCTTCTGGGCAATCTCGAAGCCGGCGCTCGAGGTTCGCTCGAACAGTTTCATGCGCAGTTCGGCGCTCATTTTGAAAGCCGCATCGCGCAAGGACGCAGTGCGCTTGCCAGCGAATTCAGCGCGGCGATGGACGGATATCGCAGCGAAAGGGATGCACACGAACAGCATTGGAGCGCAAAGCTGAATGAGTTAACCGAGGAAGCGGAAGGAAAATATCAGGAGCGGCTCGACAAGGCGGCGGATTCCTGGAGCGTTTCCTCCGTGCGCCGGCTCAACGAGCATGGACAAAACGTGATCGAATCGCTGATGCGCTCCGCCGATCAAACGCTGCGCGACTCTTTCGCGAAAATTTTTGACGGAATGTCGGAGATGCTTCGGGAGCGGACGTCGGCAAGCGCATCCAGCGCGTTTGCTCCGTCACCGAATCGCGAAACGGGCGAGCAACCGTCTTCGCATCAATGAAACGCGCCAGCGTTTAGTTCGATCATCACTGCGCCTGCGTTTTGCGGCTTCAAAATCGCTACTTCGTTCCCACTATTTCCAGAACTGCATTCGCAACATGCGCCACTTGTTCCGCCGCCATGCGAGGATAAATCGGCAGGCTCAGGACGCGCTCGCAGGCACGTTCGGCAATCGGAAACGAACAGCGAGGGTACGCAAGCGAAGAATAAGCCGGCTGAAGATGCAGCGGCTTGGGATAGTGAATGGCGGTCTCAATTTCGCGATCGGCGAGTTGGGAGATGACTGAATTTCGATTGGTCACGTAGATTACAAACTGGTGATAGACGCACTCGTCCTGCGGCGGATCGGTGGGCATTCCTAGTTTCGCGCTAGCCAGCACCCTGCGATACTCGCGCGCAATTTCCTGCCGCCGCGCGGTCCAGCGGTCGAGGTAGCGCAGCTTGATGCGAAGCACGGCGCCCTGAAATCCTTGCATGCGATAGTTGTAGCCGACGAACTCATGCTCGTAACGTGCGGTTTGGCCGTGCGAGCGGGCAGCGCGGGCGTATTTCGCAATCGAGTCATCGTTCGTCGTGAGCGCGCCGCCTTCCCCGTACGCGCCCAGATTTTTGCTCGGATAAAAACTGAACGCTGCGGCATGGCCCAGCCCGCCGACGCGACGCCCGCGATATTTCGCTCCGTGTGCCTGAGCCGCGTCTTCCAATACGAGAAGTTTCAGTTTTTTGGCAATCGAACGAATCGCATCCATATCCGCGGGGCGGCCGTAGAGATGAATCGGAATGATGGCGCGCGTTCGTGGGGTGACGGCACGTTCAATCCGCGCGGGATCGAGATTAGCGGTGGCCGGATCGATGTCCACGAACACAGGCCGCGCGCCGCAGTACGTGATTGCCTCAGCAGTGGCGAGAAAAGTGTTTGGACTGGTTATCACTTCATCGCCAGGCTGAACGCCCAGCGCCAGCAGGCCGAGGTGTAGAGCCGCGGTGCCAGAGCTGAGGGCCACGCAGTGCTTCACGTCGCAGTAGCTCGCAAACTCGCGCTCGAATTGCTCCACCTCTTCGCCCAGCACGAAGGCAGAGTTTTCGCAAACGCGGTCGAGCGCAGGAAGAATCTGCTCGCGCAGTTCGTGGTATTCGGCTTTGAGATCGAGGAGCGGAACCTTCATCGGTGAACGCCTTTAGGTCGCAGCAAAAACTTTACTTGAGGCGCTGATGTTTCACAAGGAGCGACGCCCGAAGCCCAGAAAGGCGGCGAGCTCTAAATGTGCGTCAGAGTGCCGGTGACCCTCGTTCGATTGAGCGCCCAGGCAAAAACCAAGAAAGAAAGCGGCAAGAGAACCGCAGCAAACACAAGCAGTGCCAATATGGCAGGGCCAATCCGATTCCAGCCTGCGCCATCGAGCAACGCCGCTCGCATCCCCTCAAGCGAATACGTGACGGGAATCAAGTGCGCCACCACCTGCAAAGGCCTGGGCAGCACCGAAATCGGATACATCATTCCGCCGAGCAGTCCCGAAACTCCCAGAACAATCCACTTCGCTGGATTCCCGCGCTTGAACAAAATTTGATAACTGGCTGAGAGCACCCCGAGTCCTGAGAATGCGAGGACGGAAGCCAGCAAAATCGCCGCTGCGCCGGGCCAGTTGGCCGAACGAGGCGCGAATCCGAAGAGAAGAACGGCCCACGCAAGGTAGACGCAGGTGCGCAATGCGAGTGTCACGAACGGATAGATGGCTGAGCCTGCGAGAATCAGCGGGAGCGGAGTCTGAGTGACGAGCAGCGCTTCAAGCGTCCGATTCTGCATCGCTTCATTGAGGCTGGTGTCAAACGCGTCGATCGAAACATTCAAATAGTCGAAAAACGCAAAGCCCACCAGGGCAAAAGCAAAATAGTTGCTGCCGGCCGGCAGAGCGTTCGTGAGTTCGGGAGACTGCACGAAGCGCGAAAGGTAGTAGTAAGTGGCGACGCCGAACAGCGCTTCGAACGCTTCAAGGACCAGCGCGCCCCGGTAGCCGCGCGCGATCGCGAAGTCACGGCGGAAAAAAGCCATTAATTTGCAGATATTGCCGGCGACGCTCATGGCAGTGACTCCGCGTGCATCGGTTGGCGCACCAGCCTGCCAATCGCTTCATCCAGCGTGCGCGTTCCAGCCGAAGCGCACAAACGCTCCGGCGTCTCATTGGCGACAACGCGGCCTTCGTCGAGAAGAACCACGCGATCGGCAATTTCTTCCACCTCGCGGGGTGTGTGCGACGCAAACAGGAGCGTAGTGCCTTCGCGGCGAACGATTTCCTCCTTTAGCAAACGCCGGAACTCAGAGGCGGCAACAGGATCGAGGCTTCTGGTGGGCTCGTCGAGCAGCAGGATGCCTGGCTCATGCAACATGGCGCGCGCCAAGCCCAGGCGATGCGTCATCCCAGTGGACAGTGTGCGAACCTGGCGATCGAGATCGTCGCATAATCCCATCCACGCGGAGATTCTCGAGATTCTTTCCACCGCGCGGACGCCTATGATGTTGTTCATGGACGCAAAAAATGTGAGGTTCTCGCGCGCAGTGAGTCGCGTGTAAAACCCTTCGTCGCCTCCGGTGTGATAACCGAATTGCGTGCGCGCCTCAGCGCTGTTCCGCTCGACGTCGAAACCACCAAGCGTGGCTCGGCCCCGCGTAGGAATAATCAGCGTCGCCAGTATCCGAAGCAGGGTTGATTTGCCGGCCCCGTTTGGCCCCATCAGCGCCACCGCTTCGCCCGCCCCTACATTGAAAGAAACGCCCGACAGGGCCCTTTCCGTGGGTTTCGCGACGGGTTGAAGCAGCGCCCGCCACCCGGAAAGCGCGGGAGGGAAGCATTTTTCGATGGATTCGACGGAAATTGCGCGCGAATTGTTCACGCGTCCCGTTATACCGGCTTTGCGGGGGCGAATCCAGTTCCGTCATTGCTTGTGGACTTCGACTCCCGGTAGAATGGTTATAGGGCGTATGGGACGGACGGATGGCCGGCTGCGGATCCGCGCTCCGCGGCGCACGGGCATTTTTTTCTCCCGAGTACCGAGCAGTCCGTGAACGCCGAGTGACGCCAACAGGTAGGAATTTCGCATGGACGGGTCTCTGCGCACAAGCTCAATCGTCGTAGTGGCGAAGGAACAGGTTTCCTGCCCTCTTGGCGAAGAGTCCGCTATTCTGAATTTAAAGAACAGCGTGTACTATGGATTGGACCCGGTGGGAGCACGGGTTTGGACGCTTTTGCAGCAGCCGAGAAGCGTCGGCGAGCTTCGCGACACATTACTCTCCGAATATGACGTGGAAGCAAGGCGATGTGAGCAGGATCTGCTGGCTCTGCTGGAGACAATGCGTAGCGAAGGATTGATCGAAGTTCGAGCTGTTTCTGCCGTTTGAGCGACGGTGGAGTGTTTCGAAGGCGACCCTCAGGGCCCTTGAGGATCAGCCGGCAACCAGCCCGGGCCATTCACTGAGGGGCACGACTTTTTCAAAGGCCAAGGGTTCCAAAGATGATGCAGAGGTTTCGGCGCTTTCGCCGTTTGAGCGGATTCGAGCGTGGAGTTGTGCTCGAAGCTGTGATCGGGCTGCCAATTGCATGGCTCGCGGTGCGTCTGCTGGGCTTCCGGATTTGCCGGGCTGCTTTCGAGAAACCTCGCGCCGCCGCGCAGAATTCGAAGTCTCCTGAGCCGGATGCTCTAGGCATCGCGCGGCGAATCGCGCACCTCAAAGCGGTGACCGCCGCAAATCTCTTTTTCCTTACGACCTGCTTGGAACAGTCGCTCGTTCTCTGCCGTATGCTCAGGCGCCGAGGCCTGAATGCAGATCTGCGCATCGGAGCAAGGAAGGAAGCGAATCGTTTCGAGGCGCACGCTTGGGTCGAGGTAGAAGGAAACGTTGTCGATGACGGCGGGACCGAGCATCTGCATTTTGTTCCTTTCGAGCATTCCGAATCCTCAATGGAGACGCAAACGAATTGAGCGCAATCGTAGGCATCTTCGACCGCAAGGGCGCACCGGTGCAAAGGGCGCTTCTTCGGAACCTGACGCATTTCCTCGCGTACTGCGGGCCCGATTGGCGCGATACCTGGAGCGATGGGCCGATCGGATTCGGGCATGCGACGTTGCGTACCACACGCGAATCCCTGAACGAACAGCAGCCGGTGAGTCTCGATGGGCATCTTTGGATTACGGCAGATGCGCGGCTCGATTGCCGCGACGGGCTTCAGCAGGAAATCGAGAAGGCGGGGCGAAGCTGCGGCGGGCTTGCTACGGATTCCGACTTGATTCTTCATGCCTATGCAGCGTGGGGCTCGGAGTGCGTCCACCATCTGCGAGGGGATTTCGCGTTTTCAATATGGGACAGCCGGGCGAAAACTCTCTTTTGCGCGCGCGACCATTTTGGAATTAAGCCCTTCTATTACGCGGATCTCGACGATCAATTCGTGTTCAGCAGCGTGCTGGATTGCGTGCGGTTGCACCCGGATGTGTCGGACACTCTCAACGAAACTGCCATCGGCGATTTCCTGCTCTTTGGCCTGAATTACGATGGCGCAACGACGACTTTCCGCGACGTCAGGCGCTTGCTGCCCGCGCATTCGCTGACAATCAAACAAAATGAATTTTTTCTGAAGCGCTACTGGAGCCCGCCCACGCACGGATGCATTCGCTATCGGGATGCGAACGATTACATCGAGGAATTCAAGATTTTGCTTCAAGCGGCGGTAAAGGATCGTGTTCGCGCGGATCGCGTTGGCGTTCTGCTCAGTGGCGGATTGGATTCCGCCGCGGTCGCTACCACAGCGCGAGCTGTCTCGAAGGGACCGGGCGAAAAGCTGGATTTGCGGGCTTACACGCTCGTATACGAATCATTGATTCCCGACCGCGACGGCGCACACGCGAAGGAAACTGCGGAATTCTTGAATATCCCGGCACGCTATCTCGCTCTGGACAATTTGAAGCCGTTCGATGGTTGGGATAGCAGTGAGTATACGTGGCCGGAGCCGGCGGAGGACCCATTTTCCGCCGGGCTATTCGATCAGTTTCAGATGATTTCAGAAGATTGCCGCGTAGTGCTGTCCGGCGAGGGCTCCGACAACTTGATGGATTTCCAGATGTGGCCGCACGCGAAAGATCTGATGAGGCGTCGCGAATGGCGGCAGCTGTTCAGTGAGACGCTGCGGTACGCCTCGATGCGGAGACCGCCATGGCGGGGGATTCGCCGGCGAGTGAAACGTGTGCTGGGCAAGGATCACGATGCCCCAAGGTTCCCGCGCTGGATCGCTCCAGATTTTTCGCGCAGGATGAGCCTCGAACAACGCTGGAAAGAGGCTGTTGCTCCTACCCCATCGGAAAAGCATCCGATTCTTCCGCGAGCCCACGCATCCTTGGATTCGTCTCAATGGGCTTACCTGTTCGAGCACGAAAATCCGGGAGTGACGCGCCGCCCGGTCGAAGTGCGTTATCCGTTCTTGGATTTGCGAATCGTCGAATACTTGCTGGCCCTTCCGCCCTTCCCTTGGTTCTTTGAAAAAGCTCTGCTGCGCGAAGCTATGATCGGCTGTTTGCCTGAAAGCGTGCGCAGGCGGCCCAAAACACCTCTCGCGGGCGATCCACTGGCGGAATGGCTGAAGCGTTCCGAGCCAAACTGGATGGCGGAAACTCCATGGAGCGAAGAAACAAATCGTTATGTAACTCGTAGTGCCATCGCGCCATTGAATCGCGCAGGCGAAACGGACGAACTACAAGCCGCGGTTCGCCCGATTTGCCTCAACTTTTGGTTGCAGTCAGTTCGACGAGTCCGGTATAACTTAAGTGCGGAGGCCCGTAATGGATAAGCCCCTTCTGGGGGGACCCAAGAAGCCGTATGTGTCCCCTAAACTAACTATCTACGGCACTGTTCAGGAACTCACGAAGAGGATATCAATCCGGGGCAACCGTGACGGCGGGCGATTTCCACGCACCAGGACGCACGTCTAAAGGGTCTGTACTGCATTTCAGCTCCAGTTGAAATCGGAATTCGGTGAGCTTCACTTACCTTGTTTTCGGTCTCACGGTCCGCTCCAGTGCGTCCATCCCAGGGTTGATTCCTTCGGAGGGTCTCTCAGAGCGTCCGGACATCGAACTTCGTCTGGGTCATTCGCCAAGTTCCACCGACGAAACATCCCCAACTTCATCTGAATCAGTAATTTACACGAGCGCCTATACGAGCCCGTCTGGAACTCCTGTCCTGCGAATCTTTCAGGAACAAAAACATGGCCTCTTCCATCTGGTCTATTTCGACGGAATGCAATTTTGGATGGATCGCCATGGCACCAAACTCTGGGGCTCCTGGCCGAGCGAATCTTCTGCCGAAGAGGCGGCCACTTACATCCTGGGGCCGGTTCTGGGGCTGCTGCTGCGTTTTCGGGGCATTACTTGCCTGCACGCGAGCGCCGTGGCGATCAGCGGCTCGGTGATTTCGTTTGTGGGCGCGGAAGGATCCGGGAAATCCACCACAGCCGCCGCCTTCGCCCGGGCCGGTTTTGCTGCGGTTTCCGACGATGTTGTGGCACTGGTCGAGCGCGACGGCGACTTCTTTGTTTCGCCCTCCTATCCGCATCTTGTGTCTGTGGCCGGAGTCAGTAGAAATGTTGTACGGAACGGCCGATGCTCTCCCTCCGTTTCGTTCCCAATTGGGAAAAACGCCGCCTTTCTTTTGCAAATGGCGGCGCTCGCTTCGAGGATGGCGCCTTGCCTCTTCGCGCGATTTATCTCCTGGATGAGATTCGCGATAAGCCAGGTCCCACTGTGGAAGGCGTCACCGGGCAGGTCGGCCTTCTCTCACTCGTCGCCAACAGCTTCGCGACAAATATGCTGGACAGCGAGATGCGCGCGAATGAATTCAAAACCCTTTCCAGCCTGGTTGCGAAGGTCCCGTTGCGACGCTTATTCACAAGCAAAGGCCGGCTGGCGCCCGCCGATCTATGCCAGGCAGTGCTCCGTGACCTCACCTCTCTAACCCCCTCATCTTGATTCCAGCTTCGTACCACCCCTCCAGCTTGAACTAGCTGGTGTTCCTCGCTGTGTTCTCTCTGGTCCAGATTGGAATAGCGGAGCGATTACCCTCGGACAATACGTAGCTATTGTGGAAACTTTGGGGAGAAGTCCTGCTGTGTGCCAATTTGAAACGAGCTAACATTTGCGCCCGACACGGGCGAGGGGTCGCCCGCAGCGGAAATCGCAAAGGCTCAGAGGGGGCGTCTAATGAAAATGGGGATTCGATCGGCAAGATTTGCAGTACTTACCACAGCGGGTGCAGTGCTTCTCTCATTCCTATACATCACAACTACTGCCCGTAAAAATACTTCAAGTTCACGCGAAAACTCGACTGCTCCGCTTCTCAGTACGGGTGTTGATACGCCGCGATGGGAGAAAGCTTATGCCCAACTTCCCATGGGATTCGAGGAGAATCGCGGCCAAGCGGCCCGCGACGTAAAATTCGTTTCACACGGCAGCGGGTATGCACTTTCGCTCGCGCCTCAGGAAGTTGACATCGCCCTGCTTCGCCGCCGGGCAATGACCGCATCTCCGCTCCATCGTCGCGGCCGCGCTGCGCGCGCTTCGCGAGGCGCGCAAAGCGATGAAGACCACGGTGATTCGCATGCAACTGCAGGGCGCAAATCCCGCGCCGGCGATCGCAGCGAACGAGCCGCTGCCTGGGCGGTCCAACTATTTCATCGGCAACAATCGCGACAAATGGGTCACCGACGTTCCGTCGTTTGGACGTGTGAAATATTCCGGAATCTACCCCGGCGTGGATGTGGAGTTTTACGGCAACCAGCGACATTTCGAATATGATTTCACTGTAGCTCCCGGCGCCAATCCGAAAGTCATCGTCGCTGAAAATCGATGGTGCCCAAAAACTCGCGATCGATTCGCATGGCGATTTGATCCTGCACACCGCTGACGGCGATTCGAAATTCCAGAAACCGTTCGTCTATCAAATGGCCGGAGCAGAACGCCGCGAAGTGGCTGGAAACTACGCTCTCGCCTCAGGCAATCGCGTCAGCTTCACAATCGCGAAGTATGATCGATCGTTGCCGCTTGTAATCGATCCGCTGTTCCACCCGCTACTTACCTATTCCACATTCCTCGGAGGCACAGGTGACGAGACTGGCCAGGGTGTCGCAGTCGATGGCAAGGGGATGCCTTTATAGCCGGTCCGACTACTTCGGCCGACTTTCCGCCAACGGCCAACGCGTTGCCCCCGCATGCGGGTTCGCGGGTTTGTCACCGAACTCAACCCCGCGGGAACGGCACAGCTTTATTCCTACTACCTCTGTGGAACAACGTCAGGCATGGATGAGGCGTTTGCCATTGCTCTGGATCCGAACGGCAAGATGTTATGTGGCAGGATTCACCGCTTCCACCGACTTTCCGACTACAGCAAATGCCTGATTCAGTCCCCCTCTCACGACCAATCCAAATGGAACCGCGTTCCTCACGAAGATTGATCCCCGGTTGAGCGGCATGGGTTCGCTGGTCTATTCGTCTTACATCGGAGGAACGGATGGAGATCTCGCCAACGCAGTCGCCGCGGATGCAAATAGCAACGCATACATTGGCGGTCATGACTTTTTCAAGCCCTGGCGCGGCGGGCTCTGGGGGATTCGCAGTGACGGCTGGCGGGCTCCAACAAACACCTCAAAATACCTTTGGAACGGGATTTCTGACCAGAATTGACACGACACAGTCCGGAGGTGCCAGGCTTATTTATTCCACGTATCTGGGTGGAAACGGTGCGAATAGTAATAACAACCCGAATTCGTTCGGTTTTGGCGACTTGATTTCTGGAGTTGCCGTCGATACTTCGAGTAATGCATATGTGACCGGCGCGACGACTTCTACTGGAACCAGTTTTCCAACTGTGAATGCATTTCAGAGCACAGCAAATCCGACAACGGGGACGGCGGTGCGTTCGTCACGCGCATTGACACGACGAAAGCGAATGGAGCCTCACTGGTATATTCGACGTATCTGGAAGGCTCCAGCTTGACGCGGCCACTGCTATCGCGCTCGGGCCAAACAACGTTGCCTATGTGACCGGCTCGACCAATTCGCTTGATTTTCCCACAACTCCCGGAGCATTCCAGACAACCGGCGCAGCCACGGGCGTCGCCTTCATCACTCTGGTTGACACGACGATGAGCGGAACCCCGTCAGTGTCATACTCAACATTCTTCGGCGGCACCGGATAGCGACATCGGCTTTGGCATCGCAGCCGATGGCAACGGCAACGCTTATGTTGTGGGCAGCACAGCAGTCAATCTGATTTCCCCATTACGCCGTTCGCTCTTCCTCCATCTTGCCGAACCCCAACGGCAGTCCGTTCGTCGTGAAACTGAGCCCGAGGGCAACGGAACGGCCGATCGAATCTATGCAAGCTACTTCGGTGGAACGGGCGATGGAATCCCAGATCCTGATCAGGGCAATGCCATCGCCATCGACTCTCACGGAAATGCCTACATCACCGGCGTAACTGTTTCTGCCGATATGCCAATAACGGCCGGCGCATTTCAAACCACACTGAAGGGCGCGTCGGATGCCTTTGTCGCGAAATTGCCGCTCTACGTTGCCTGTTGTCGTTTCGCCACTGAGTCTCGATTTTGGAACGCAGCTCGTCGGCGCCACCACTTCTCCGCAAACCGTCACCCTGACGAATAACAACGCGACAGCCCTCGCAATCACAAGTATCGCAGTCGTCGCCACAGCTCCCCCCGCGGCCGCCACCGATTTTGCGATCGCGTCAGGCGGCACTTGCGGCACCAGCCTGCCGACCGGTATGTCGTGCACCGTGAACGTCACTTTCACGCCTTCCGTTGCATCCGCCGAGTCCGCCAAGCTCGTCTTCACCGACGTGGATCCCAGCAGCCCGCAATTTGCCACGCTCACCGGCACGGGTACGAACTCAGCCCCGGTTGTGGTTCTCACGCCCACAAGCTTGAATTTCGGCGGCCAGCTCGTGACCACCACAAGCTCGCCCGCCAAGATGATCACCCTGAAAAACAACGGCAATGCGACGCTGAATATCATGTCGATCGCAAGCTCCGGCGATTTCGCTGAGACGAACACCTGCGGCGCATCCTTGGCCGCTACCATGTCCTGCTCCATTAGCGTGACATTCACTCCCACCGCCACAGGCGCTCGCAACGGCACGATCACGATTACAGACGACGCCAACGGCAGCCCTCAGACGGTTCCGCTCAGCGGCACAGGAACGGATTTCACTGTCACCGCGCCGCCTTCGTTCAGCGTTCCTCGAGGCTCGAGTAAAATGTTCAACGTTACAGTGACGCCTGTAAGCGGATTCAACCAGGCCGTCGCACTCACTTGCACAGGTGCACCGGTCAAAACCACATGCATGCTGATGCCAACCTCTGTCACGCCAGACGGCACCAACCCGATCAACTCGCAGGTAACAGTCTCTTCGATGGGCATGTTGCCGTCGGTTCCCGCGCAGCATCTGCCGCCGTCGAACCGCCAAATCGTGCTCTTCGCAAGCGGCCTTGCGCTGCTGGCGATGATTTTTGCCGCGCGACGGTTGCGCACTCGACTCGGTCTTGCAGGGGCAATGCTGGTTATGTTTGCTTTGGCGGGATGCGGCGGTGGCGGCGGACCAGTGACGGCTACTCTTACGCTGACTGGAACCTCGGGCACGGTGACCCACTCGACGACCGTTGCTCTCACGATTCAATGAAGAAATAGCTTCTAAGGAAGAGCCGGGCATCTCGCGAGAGCCGCCCGGCTTTTTCTGTGTTTAGGGACTTATTCGCGTCGTTCCTCTCGTCTCTCTCGAGTTCATTTCTTCTTGCGTGCCGGACTCGGATAGGAGACCCTTTCATGCCCGGCAACATCATAGAAGGGCTCAGTTAACGCTGCATTCTTAGGAGGAAGTGGCGGATGAAGAAATGGTTCGGCCTTTTCGCACTACTTTTTATTTTTACCTGGCCTGCTCTTGCGCAACAAACCCCTGCATGGGACGTGGAAGGCGCCTATCTCTTCCGCTCTTTTTACCCTACCAGCGCTCCACGGTTTGGAACGAACGGATGGAACGCCTCCCTCGATCACAATTTGCGAAAATGGATCGGTGTCGCCGGAGATTTCACCGGCACCTATCGCAATCAAGGAATCAATGGCGACTCGCAGATTTATACCTTCATGGTCGGTCCCCGTATCTATCCCTTGGGACATCGGCACAAATTTATTCCCTACGGGCAGGTTCTGTTTGGCGGCGGATACGATCGTCTTACGTTTCCTCTGAACGCCGGATTCCCCAAAACCACGTTCACGAGCGGCGCGTTCGCCTGGGCGGGCGGAGGCGGAGTGCAGTGGAGGCTCAAGCCCAACTGGGCCATACGCCTGTTTGAGTTCGACTACGAGCAAACTCGATTTTCGAACTATCCAAATCAAACGACCAACTCGCAGGGGAACTACCGCATCTCCGCGGGCATTGTCTATCACATCGGCCAAAAATAACTGCGCCCTTCGCAGCGCCGCGGTGCTCTTCACGATTCCCTCAGTCCGCGCTTGCGAGGAGAACATATTTCCGGCTGGCGTTTTCAGATACCGCTTGCCGGGAAGCCAATTTCCGTAGGAGATTACGGAGGCTATGGCGAGCGTGCCTGAAAACCCGAGTTTCTCTGCAAGCGTTGGATCGTGCCGAGTCGGCGATCTTTGGCCTACAGCATCGAACGCTGCGGAACCGACGCAGTCCAAATGAAAGCCCTCCGCATCGGGCTCTGCGTCCTTTTCGCGTTCAGTGTTCTGGCTCATGGCGTTGTGGAAGTCTGGTCGGAGTCGGTTCTCGAAATGGGCGCTTCTGCCCTTTTGATCGTCTGGGCCATTCTCGCTTACCGGCATTCGGAAGCAGCCATTCAGTGGAGCCCGCTGAACTGGCCCTTCCTCGGATTCATCGCCATCGGGTTGTTGCAACTCACGCTTCATTGGACCGCAAATCCGTTTTTCACGCGCGTCGAACTGCTTCGATTCAGCGCTTACTTCATAATTTTCTTCCTCGCTGCCCAGGCCTTTCGAGAAAGAGAAGATCTCGTGAAGCTGGCCTGGTTTCTGGTGATTTTGGGGTTTTCAGCCAGCCTGCTGGGAATCATCCAGTACTTTACGTCCCGGAACACGATTTATTGGTTCCGGCATCTTTCGCAGAGTGTCGATGTGTTTGGCCCCTACGTGAACCGCAATCACTTTGCAGGATTCGTCGAGCTGGTTGCGCCTGTGGGATTAGCTCTGATGGTGTTCCGCGGCGTACGCAGGGAGCTTTTCCCGTTGACTGGCCTGCTCACCATCATTCCTGTGGGCGCGCTGATTCTTGCCGGTTCGCGCGGCGGAATCATCTGCTTTGCATTTGAAGTGGCTGTGCTGGCGCTCCTTGCGCGCACTCGCAAAGGGCTGCGGGGCGCCACGCTGATCGCGATTGCGTTCGTGGGCCTTGCTTCCATCGCGCTAATTGCCTGGCTGGGCGTGGGAAGAGCGATCGAGCGGTTTTCCAAGACGCGGATTGGTGAAGTATCGTCGTCTCGGCGTGCCTCTATGTTTCGAGGCGCGGAGCACATTTTTCTGGATCATCCCGTGAAAGGCGTTGGACTGGGCACGATTGTTACCGTCTTTCCGGGCTACGACGCCGACTACGATGGCCTGGTGGTGGACCATGTCCACAACGACTATATCGAGGCGCTCGCCGAGACGGGGATATTGGGCGGTCTCTGCGGCATCGCTTTTCTTTGGCTGCTGGTTACAGGCGCGCGAAGATCGTTCGTGGCCGAACAGGGCCATTTTTCCACTGCGCTTCACGCTGCCGCGATTGCTGCTGTTTGCGGGATTCTCCTGCACAGTTTTGTAGATTTCAATCTGCACATTCCTTCGAACGCGTTGCTTTTTCTGCTTCAGGCTTATCTGGCGACGTCCCCGCCCCTTCCTTCCGGAAGTTCCATCCCGCGCCGGCGCATTCGCACCCGTGAACACGTCCACGCTGCAAATGTTCTGACCACAAATCAATAGTAAGCAGCGATCAGGGTCATCTCATCAACGCTCGCTAGTTGGCAACCTTCCGTCGAGCGTTTATCATGGCCTCGCGTCTCCAAAGTGACCGCGGAGGGGATCATGGACGCGAGCGAGCAGAACCGTTTTAAGAAAGAAGCTGCCCGGTCGGCAGCGCAGCTCGTGCAGAATGGCATGATCGTTGGCCTCGGCACCGGCACCACCGCGGCTTACCTCGTGGCTGAACTCGGCCGGCGCGTCGCGGAAGAAGGGTTGCGTTTCACCGGCGTCCCCACCTCTGAACGCACAGCCGAGCAGGCCCGCAGCCTCGGAATTCCGCTGGCGACCCTTGCAGACATAAAAGAAATCGATCTCACCATTGACGGCGCCGATGAAGTGCAGCTGGGCACTCTGGCGCTGATCAAGGGCCACGGCGGAGCGCTGCTACGCGAAAAAATCGTCGCTGCAGCGAGCAAGCGAATGGCGGTGATTGTCGATGAGACGAAACTGGTGAAGCGCCTGGGCGGGACGCTCGCGGTTCCCGTGGAAGTGGTTCCCTTTGGCTGGGAGGCCACCGCACGAAAGCTGAGAGCCATTGGCGCGGGCACCGAGCTTCGGCCTGGGCTTGACGACAAGCCTTACGTCACCGACGGCGGACATTACATTCTCGATTGCGCGTTCGGTCCTATCGCAGATCCGAAAAAAGTGGCGAGGCAACTCGACGAAACCGTCGGCGTGGTTGAGCACGGGTTGTTTCTCGGACTTGCGAAACAGGTGTTCGTCGGGGGGCCCGGCGGAGTGAAAATTCTGAAGCTGGCTGCGAATCGAGGTAAACCGGGCGCTGAAAGAAAGAAAAAATCGAAGCGGGCGCGCCGGCCTTCGCGAAAGTAATTCGTCGGGCTCGATTAGAATCCGGGATAGTGCGATTGCGGGCCGTGTTCGGACGCGTCGCTGGATTGCTTTTTCGGCGATTGCTTCTTGGGTCGCGTAGCCTTCGGGATATACCGCGTCGAGCGCACCCCACAGAGCCTTCAGGCTGCGTTCCGCCGCGCAAAGCACTGCAAGCTCGTCGATATTCTGTTGTTGGGAGAGCCACGCGCGCCAGGCCGCGCGATGCCGCACGTCCGCTTCTTCGTGCACCGCAAAATACCGGAGCGAGCGCGAATCGGTGATTCCGTAGAACTTGCGAAGCCCTGAAATTTTCTGCGTCGCGATTTCCGGCACCTGCGCTTCGTAGCTGTAGAACATGGCCACAGCCTGCGCCATCGAGCCGTCGGTCGAAACTTCGTCGAACGTATCGAGCAGCGCCGCGATACCCGGAAGCGCGCGGCTCGAATCGAGTGCCACATCGCTCACTCCGAGTGACGCGGCAAACTCGCGCCACAGCATCGGGTGCGGAGCCGACGGTTCCACCTCTTCCGCCAGGTTCTCGTTCACCAGCGTCTGCAGGTTTCCGTTCGTGCGGGAGGCAAGCTGCTTCAAATTTTCCGGGAACGCGCGCACGTGCTGGTAATACTGCGCCGCGTAAAGTTGCAGCGATTCCTTCGAAAGCGTCCCCTCAGTCCAAGCCTGATAAAAAGGGTGCTTCAACAAATGATAGCGTTCGATCAGCGAATCGATCGAATCGAGCAACGTCTTCGGCGCATTCTTCGCACCGCCGTTCTGGCCGGACTTGGGCATCAAAATCTCCTATCTCACCTGATAATAATGGCGCAAAACCCCGCAATCCTACAGAAATGGCCCTCGAATGTCCAGTAAGTGACACCCCAGAGCTACGCACCTGCAAGCCATATATGACTGGCAGTCGCATTCGCCGCACTTGTCGAACGGTACCTCATAGCACTCTTCACTTTCGTCCCAAACGCAGCTGGATTATCGAGTCACCGAATTCCGCATCACTTCCTTCATAGCTAGGAACGGGTATGTCTATGTCCTGGATTTCCATTACCCGCCCGAATTGAATCATCTCGATCAGATCTTCGGTAAACTCCTCTCCCCAGGAGTGTTCGACGTCGAGAGCTACCGCGTAAGGAGTGTAGCGATCAAGCTGCTCTGGAGTAATCCCCACTTCGTTCGCGCGATCCAATCGATCGCTTTCCGCACGTGCTAGAAATTCCCGGAAGCCCGTTAGGCCACGAATCAAGCGGCGACCCTGAACTGTCGGCGCTTTGAGACCATTCCGGAATGCAAGTGCCAGCAGAGTGCAGGCAACTACGAAAGCCGCAAAACGGGGAGACGTCGTCGTCGCGAGAAACCCAAACGCCAACGCAGCAGTGGCAGTCAGCCAGAGCGGGTTCAGGTCTATCCAGCTCAGAGGATGTCGCGGTCCTCTTGTCATAGGGATCCATGTAGCGATTCGCTTTAAGGTTGACGGCCACGCCCGGACAGCTGCGACCCGAGAGAGGCCACCCAAGGCGCACCAAATGCTCACGTATACAATCGACCCGAGGGCGGTCAAGTTTGTCGCGAATGACAGCGATTGCGCGACTCGCACGACAAGAAAGACAAGGCACGCCACTCCAATCCACCAGATCGCTCGGTGCGGAGAAACCAGCTTGGGCTCAGCAATTTTCTCGAGCGCATCCTTGAACTTGTAGAACGCGACGCAGAGACGTGAATTTTCGCGCTCATCGAACTTATAGATATCGTTACCGTACGGGAAGAGTTCGGCAAGGGCAGTGGATTCTTCTGGGGCGAGGCGGTCGTCCGGCTCTCGTAAGCGCTTCAGTGTAAACCAATCTCCTCTTTGGCGAATTTCGAGATAACCCTTAACGGCCAGCGCAGCCAGGGCCGCCGCAAATGCCCGCTCGCATCTGCCGTTTTCAAAAAGGTAGGCTGCGAGCGCAGGGGACGTGCCCGCGGGAGGTTCGTACGCGGTCGGAATTGGCCGGCGAGGTGCCCAGCGCCACAGAACCGCCGCAGCCAGGTAATAGAGAAACACGCCCCCAAGACCAACCCAGGCGGAGAGATAGGTTGGAATCAGGAGCGTCGGCGCCGGCCAATGTCATAGCGGGATGTTGCCGTGCTTCTTTTTGGGGTTGGTGTCGCGCTTGTTCTCGAGCGAGCGCAACGCGGTGATGAGCTTGGCGCGGGTTTGCGACGGTTCGATGATGGCGTCGATATAGCCTCGCTCGGCGGCCACGTATGGGTTGGCGAAGCGCTCGCGGAAGTCGTCGGTTTTTTCTCGGCGCAGGTTTTCGCGATCAGCTTCGGGGGCGCGATCGATCTCGCGCTTGTAGACGATATTTACCGCGCCTTCCGGTCCCATTACCGCGATTTCGGCGGTGGGCCAGGCGAAATTGATGTCGGTGCGGATGTGCTTTGAAGCCATCACGCAATACGCGCCGCCGTACGCTTTGCGCGTGATCACCGTGATTTTTGGCACCGTGGCTTCCGCGAATGCGAAGAGAAGTTTCGCGCCGTGCTTGATGATGCCGCCAAACTCCTGCTGCGTGCCGGGCAAAAAGCCGGGCACGTCTTCGA
Organism: uncultured Acidobacteriota bacterium; assembly: GCA_963772535.1. Classification (GTDB taxonomy): domain Bacteria; phylum Acidobacteriota; class Terriglobia; order Acidiferrales; family UBA7541; genus Palsa-295. The sequence goes on along the minus strand of CAVYXN010000015.1, from coordinate 293,009 downwards.
AGGTGATGAGCGGAATATTGAACGCGTCGCAGAAACGAACGAAGCGCGCGCCCTTCATCGACGAATTGATATCGAGCACCCCCGCAAGGAAAGCAGGCTGATTGGCGACGATCCCGACCGAGCGCCCTTCGAGCCGTGCAAATCCCACCACGAGATTCTTCGCGAAGTGCTCGTGGACTTCAAAGAATTCGCCCTCATCCACGATTTCGTGAATCGCATCCTTCATGTCGTACGGCTTCTGCGGATCTTCAGGGACAAGCGCGTTCAGCGCTGTCGAAACGCGGTCCCACGGATCGTTGGTCGAGCGGCGCGGCGGATCTTCGAGATTATTCGACGGCAAGTAGCTGAACAGCTCGCGAATCATCGCGAGGCACTCCGCATCATCGCGCGAAACGAAATGCGCGACGCCGCTTTTTTCGTTGTGCGTCATCGCGCCGCCGAGTTCCTGCTTCGTCACTTCCTCGTGCGTCACCGTCTTGATCACATCGGGCCCGGTGACAAACATGTACGAGCTGTCGCGCGTCATAAAAATAAAATCGGTGATCGCCGGCGAATACACCGCGCCGCCTGCGCACGGCCCCATGATCGCGCTGATCTGCGGCACCACGCCGCTCGCGAGGGTGTTACGCAGAAAAATGTCAGCGTAACCCGCCAGCGACATCACACCTTCCTGAATCCGCGCGCCGCCCGAATCGTTTAACCCAATCACAGGCGCGCCCTGGCGCATCGCGAGGTCCATAATTTTCGTGATCTTCGAAGCATTCGCTTCCGATAGCGACCCGCCAAACACGGTGAAGTCCTGCGCGAAGACGTAGACCAGGCGGCCAGCGATGCGGCCGTAACCGGTGATGAAGCCGTCGCCCGCAGGGCGCTGATCCTCCATGCCGAAATCGGTGCAATGGTGCCGCACAAATTTGTCGAGTTCCTCGAAGGAGCCGTCATCGAGCAGCAGGTCCACGCGCTCCCGCGCGCTGAGCTTGCCTTCTTTGTGCTGGCGTTCGCGGCGTTCTGAGCCGCCGCCTTCTTCGGCTTCGGCGTTGCGGCGGCGAAGCTCTTCGAGGCGGTCGAGATGTTTGCGGTGCTCGATTGGTTTTGGGGTGCTCATGGCCTCTCAATATCGACTTTTTGCGGCTGCCAAGGCAAGCGCAGCGCGATTCCTCAGGTACCCCTTTTTACCGCCTATTAGAAAAAGCTATCAAATTGTTTCTAAACAGGTTAGCGGAAGTTTTAATCGCGGAACCGTGGATTAAAACCAATGTCCCCGGCGGCAGTTGCTCGTGGCAGGAGCCGAAGCAAAACAATGAAAACTGCCAGCCATTTGATGCCGCGTTTTGCTGCTTTCGTTGCTTCGCTGCGAAATCAGCAGTCGAGCGAGGTTTCGGGCCACGCTTTGCGGCTATGGGATTTCGATGATTACGAGAGACATGTCGTCGTCGGGCGGGCCGTGGCGGAACGCGGTGACGCGCTGGAGAATCTGTTCTTTCATTTCCTGCAGCGGCAACTTGGAGGTTTCGCGGACGATTTCGCTGAGGCCTTCGACGCCCAGCATATCGCGCTGCTGGTTAAAACTTTCGGTGAAGCCGTCGGTGTAAATCACGAGACGATCGCCGGCCACGACGGGAACGATTACGGTGGCTTCCTTGCCCACGGCGTCTTCGATCAGACCGAGAACGGCGCTGCCGGATTCGAGAAGACGCGGCACTTGTCCGGGTTGGACGATCATCGCGGGAGGATGACCTGCGTTGGCAAATTCGAGGGTACGATTGTCGCGATCGAGACGCGCGGCGATCATTGTGAAATAAAAGACCGACACTGCCGATGTTGCGGAGCACGAAGCGATTGAGGTGGTGCATCATGGGGCCGAGCGCGACGCCGCGTTCGATCTGCGACATGGTTTCGGTGTAGATGCGATTGGCGACGAGAGCCGAGCCGATGCCGTGGCCGGAAACGTCGCAGACGAAGAGGCTAAGCGAATCCTGCCGCGGAGCGACCAAGCCGAAATCACCGCCGATGGTGCGAACGGGCTGATAGTATGTGGCGACGTTGACGCCGCCCCAGGTGAGTCCTGTGGGCGCAAGGCTTTGCTGGACGCGGGCGGCGAGCAGCAGATCCTCTTCGATTTCCTGGTGGCGCTTTTCGAGCTGTACGTTGGCTTCGCGCAGGGCGTTTTCGGCGCGCTTTTGTTCGGTGATGTCCGTAGCGGTGATGACGGCGAAGACGTTGCCGTCGGGATCTTCGATCTGTCGCGCGGTGACGAGGACTGGGAGGCGATTGCCGTTCGCCTGGGGAAGATAGAACTCGTACTGGCTATGCCCTTCGGTTTGCCGCTGCAGGATGCGGTTACTTCAATATGTCCGCGTCTTCGGGCGGATACATATCCAAAATCTTCTGGCCGATTAGCTTCGTTCTTCCGGGATGCCGATCATCTTCTGGAACAGAGCATTGGCGAAAACGATGTGGCTGCAATCGTCGTTGATGATGACGCCCTGATTGATGGTTTCCAGGACGCCGGCCATTTCGTAGACCCAGGGGAATTCGGTTTCTTGCACGGCTCGCTCGCTTTCGATGAGGCAGTGGGGAAATTTGGTGCGGTGCAAGTTTAGCGCAGGCGTTGGGGAAGTGGAAACGGAGTGGGGGTGATTGGCGGCAAAGGCGGAAGAGAGATCCCTCCACTTCGGTCCCTTCGTTCCTCAGGGCAGGCGGGATGACAGGCTTCGGAGCGGGGAGAATTTCAAATTTGAAAAATTTGAAATTTCAAATGAGGAGAGAGGCCGACGACGAGGGAGTCGTCGTTGTGGCTAACCGAGCTAAGTAAAGTTCAAAAGCATAGCGGCCTTCGGGGAATTTTATTGCGTGGCGTCGAAGCGAAGAGAAACCATTGTTCCTGCCAGGTCATCGAGTCTTGACGCATCGATACTGGTGAAGACGAACAGAAGCACGTAACCCTTCTCGATTGTTACGGCTTCTACACAGTGAGCGACTCGATTTTCCATCGAGACGCCCAATTTTACTTTCCAGAAAGTTCGGCCGCCGACGTCGAATGGCTCGGGCGACCCGACGACCGAAATGCTTGCACTCTGTATTGCAAAGCGGCAGCCATTGCGGTGGCAAACTCTTTACCCGATTTATCGTCCGGCGCAAATCGTTTATCCAAGGCTGAGATTTGAATTGTATTGAAGCCACTGGATATGCCCTTCGTAGCTTCCTTGCCGACAAAGAGGAGTGAGTGCATGTTTCTCGCTGCCGCTTCCGCTACGTCAGCCAATACCGGATCGCCGTTTGCCAAAATCGATCCGCCGATTCTTGTCAGCGCTTTGTTGCTGTCGGCGCTCAGAACGAGCCACCCCTTTGGGAACTCATACGAAAAGCCAAAGAACGTATTCGTATACATGTTTCCCGAAAGGAAGCTGTCTTCAGGCTTGGGCCCCGGCAGTTTCGAATCAGCAAGCTGAGTCTCTGCGGAATCGGTGGTATCAGCCACTGCCGAATAGAGGGGGTTCTCCGGGGCGATGCGCTTCGCTTCTCGGAATTGGACCGCCGCGTCGCTCGCATTACCCTTCTCCCGAAGAGCGACCCCGAGGAAATAGTGAGCCTCCGCGTCGTTTGGATTTGTCTCTAGAAAGATCGTTAGCGCTTTGATCGCGCCATCGAAGTCACGCGTATGAACCAGACAGGTGCCCAGATGTTTATAAATAATGGGCAGATTCAGTGGCCAAACCAGGGCTTTCCGCAGGACCGGGATTGCCTCAGCATATTGTCCGCTGCCCGAAAGGCTGAACCCGAGAATGACCAGCCCTGATTTATGGTCCGGATCGATCCGAAGAGACTCGCGGGCTTCGGGGACTGCCTCCGCGCTTTTGCGCTCGCTGGTCAACGCCACTGCGAGCATCACATGCGCGTCTGCGTTATCAGGCCAGATTTCGAGCGAGCGGCGGGATTGGACCTCCGCTTCGGAGAATCGTTTCTGCAATAAAAGGTAGCCTGCGTAGGCTGCATGCAAAGCAGCCGAATTGTCTGCGTACTCGAGTGCTCGCTTGAAGTCCACATCTGCGGCCTTCGGCTGGCCGCCTCTCTCGTCCTCCAACGCCAGCTTGAGACTTACGAGAGCCCGCTCGCGATCTGCAGAGGGATGGTTGATTGTCTTTGGTTTAGCTCGCTTACCGCCCTCACAATCGCGGCTGGCAAACCATTGAATTGTAGAATTTTGACCTCGCCCGCATGGGGTTGAAGTCGATTCCACGGCGGCAGACGGTCTGCTTCCATAGGTGTTATCAAGCGTGTGAGAAGTGAACGCGAGCAGCTCCAGGCGATCGAACGGAGGTTCTGGCGATGTTGCATTCTGGATGTCGCCACAATCCGCAAGCGCGGCAAGCGTCTCCTCGGGCGCCGGACGGACGTTGTAGTTGAAGATGAAGCGGAGAGAAAGGGAGGGGCCTTTGAAGGTTTGCGGCAGCGGTTGAAAGCGGCCTGAGTCGCGAATCGCTTGGATTGCCGCTTCGTCGAACACATCTTTTCCCGAACTTGTTTCGAGTACAACGCCTTCCGCATTTCCATTCGACTCGATCCGAAATCGAACGATCGCCTCGCCTTTCTCGCCCTTCAGAGCGGCTTCGGGCATCGAGGCATACCACTTCCTTCGGACTTGTTGGACCAAAGCGTTGAGGTACGGCTTGAAGTCCACTCCGTTGGTTGGGGAGAGAATTTGCACGCCATTTTGGGAGGCGCCCGTTGCCTGAGGAACGGCGGTTGAGGTGGCCTCTGGAGGATGGTCCTGCGCGTGGCTAAGGGATACGTTTGCAAAGCCTGATGCAAATACCAGGGCGAGTAGGCTTACTGCCCGGCGGGCATTGGACGGTTGAAGCATGAAGGCAAAATAGCGTGGATAAAAATACTGTTAAGTTAGATTCAATGCAATAGATGCTGGAAGCAGATGTTCAAGTCGAGTACTCGCTGGGCGGGGCTCAGTATAAGCCGGGCGATTAGCGGCAAAGGCGGAAGAGAGATCCCTCCACTTCGGTCCCTTCGTTCCTCAGGGCAGGCGGGATGACAGGCTTGGGGAGGGGCGGGGGAATTTCAAATTTGGGAATTTGAAATTTCAAATGAGGCGGGAGGCCCACGACGAGGGAGGCATCGTCGTGGCTACCTGAGCGAGTTCCAACGGCAACGTCAAAAGGGCTGGAAGAGGAATTTCAAATTTGAAAATTTGAAATTTCAAATGACGCGAAAGGCCACGATGAAAAATGTGCGGTGCGAATTTAACGCACGCGTCGGGGAAGTGGAAACGGGTGGAGATGATTGGCGGCGCTGAGATCCTTCGCTGCGCTCAGGATGACAGGCTTGGCCGGAGTGGGAGGAATTTCACATTTGAAAAATTTGAAATTTCAAATGAGGAGAGAGGCCGACGACGAGGGAGGCACGTCTTGCTACCTGGGCGAGCGTGCTGGGGAGCTGGATGTGCTGTGGTCTCGCGGTTAGCGCCTTCCTCCGGGTCGCGCGCCGCCGCCGCCGGTGCGTGCGGCTCCGGCGCCGCTGCTCCGGCTTTGGCGTTCATAGTTTTGAGTTCGCTGGGAGCCGGCTTGTCTGGCTTGCGCTTCGCGATTCAGGTCTTGCACCTGGCTGGATTGACCGCCGGATTGTCCCGCGCCTGCAGGTCTTTGACTTGCACCGGGGGTCGCACTGGGCTGAGTGCTCCGCTGCGCGCGATCGGAAGTACCTGCAGACGCACCAGCAGAAGCTTGTCCGCTTTGTCCTCGCTGACCCGCAGCCGGAGTGTTGCCATTGGCAGCCGGCTGGGTGCTGGGCTGCCGGCCTGCGGCGGCGGACTGCGCGTTCTGAGCTCTTTGATTCTGCGTGCTGTTTGTCTGAGCTTGCGCGCTGGACTTCGTGCTGGAATTCGCGCCCGATGAATTTACGGAGTTCCAGCCGCCATTCTGATACTGCTGCCAACCGTTGTCAGTTTTCTTGTAGACGTTGCCGTCCTTCCCGGCATACACGTCACCGTTGCCGCTCTGCCCGACGAAGCCGCTGCCGTTCTGCCCGCTGCCGCCCACGACGCGGCCGCCTTCCGACGTGCGTCCACCCGCGACAGTGCCGCGCGAATCGGAATAGTGTCCGGTCTGCGCCCACTTGTCGCCCTTTGCAACAACCGAACTTCCCCACTGGCTGTATGCATTCGAGCCTTGCCGCGTGGCGCCGGCAGCTCCGGTGTAGGGATTGTAGGCACGGGCTCCTCCGGCGCAGCCGTAGGCGTTGCACGCGCCCGCAGCACGGCCATAAGTTCCCGTCGACGGGTTGTACCAGGCGCCTCCTGCTACTCCTCCATAGGGACCATAGGCACCGCGCGCGTAACCGTATGCCCCGTTGTACGGATTGTAGAAAGCACCGACTCCGTACGTAACCGGGTAGGGACGATAGATCGGATAGGGATAGCGGCCGTAATAGTAATACGGCGGGTAGTAGTAACCGCTGCCGTAAGCGACCGTGGCTCCCACCGCCACGCCGATGATGAACATGCCGAGATATCCCGCCGTGCTGCTCGCTTCCGTTTCCCCGCTGGAAGTGGTGGTCTGCGTCACGTAGGTGATGTTGTAGACCGGAGAGCTTGCCGGGATCGTGTAAATTTCTTTGGGAACCGAATCGGCAGTTTTCCAGGGGCCGTCTGGCTTCGTAGACATGAACCAAATGCCCTGGAAACACAAATAATACAGATCGCCGACCTTGACGATCTTGTCCGCGGTGTTCGTGGCATATGACATCGAGGTTGACTCGATGGGCTTGAACTCAGGCGGCCCGTCGTATTCAACTTTCACTTCGGCTTCCGCTTTTGCGCGGTCCACAATCACAGTGGTCGGCACCTGTGCTAGCAGCACCGCATCTTCGGCTTCGTTTGTTCCTGGAACTGACACGAGGACACGCGCGGCCGGGCTGCTCGCCGGAATTTTCGCGAAGTCGGCGGGCAAGTCAGCCGTGGCGAAGGTCCACGGGCCGTCGAGACTCTTGGCGCGGAACCAGCGGCCCGCCACCAGGAAGTAATATTGGTTCTCTCCGCCCTGAAGGAAGAGATTGCTCTCCGTATTCGTGGCGTAGGAAAGCTGAGTGCCGGGAATTTTTGCGTATTTCGGCTGGCCCTTGAACGAAATGATCTCTGCTGGCGTAGTGCTATAAAACACTTTAGGAGTGCCGCCCGTGGTGGCTGCCGGAGGGATCGCTTTTTTCACGTCTGCCCAGTTGGGCTGATCCGGCAGATTGGACATTTCCCTGGGCAGCTTTGTGGTGGTAGTCCACGGGCCCTCCAGAGCCGCCGATGTGAGCCATTGTTTTTCATTAAGCAGATAAAATTCGGATGTCGACTTGTCGAAAAACAATCCCCAGTTGGTATTCACCACGAATTCGAGATTGCTTTTTTCGATGGGAACGCGGACCGGCTCGCCTTCCACCAGCAGCAGAATCGAATTCTGGTAGCTTACGAATATTTTCGGCGGATCGTTTTTGACTGCGGCACCGGAGGGAGGCGGATTCTTGATCACTTCTATATCCGCGAGCAGACGATCGAGCGAGATGTTGATGGACGCGCCGGGCGTCAAAAAAGTTCGCACGAGCTTATCCATTGCGGCGGAAGCGGCCGCATCCAGCGACGGGAATTTCGTTTCAGTAATCTGGACGTTGCTCAACAGCACGTTGCGAGTGTCCGTGTTGGCGTCGGTGGCGGCCTGCAAGTAAATCACGCCCACAGTCGGCTGGCCAACCTTCGGCCGGATCGAGACTGCCATGCGCGCCTTGAGCTGTTTGAAGTTCGTCCATTCGTCGAGCTGCGGCTGGTAGTAGACGATGGAGCCGTCGGCGTTACTCTTTTCGCGCGGCCATCCAGGGTCCTGCGCCGAAACTCGGGCACGTGAGGCTACAGACGAGTAGGGCGACAATCACGTATCTCATAACGTTCCCCTTTGCGGTTCGGCCTCGTTGCTTGGTTACTCTTTGCTCCGGTTCATAATGTTTTGAAGTTTCCAGACGTTTTGATAATTTTCGATTTCGAGTTCGTTTGTTTTCTTATTTATCTTGAACTGGCAAGCGGGGAGCAGGACACCAGTGCTCTTATTTTTCTCGTTGCTAATGTCCAGTTCGACGGCCGACAGGTTGTAGTCCATCGAGCGACCATTCACCCAGGCCTCGCCGAAACGGATGGGGCGATTGGTGAGGATGCGAATCTTGTAGCCGGTGTCGGTGGGAATTTTACGGACGAAGCTGATGTCGTAGCCCAGGGTACCGGTAATAGCGAGTCTTCCCTTGGAGCGCATTTTTCCGAGGGCATTGAAGAGGCCTTCCGAACCGGCTTGCTGGAACGCTTCGACTAGTACTTGGCGTTCTTCCGGGCTCGAGTAGCGCTCGATGTTGACGGTCACATTGAAAGTCTGTCCGAACTGCGTGCCTTGCCCCATAGCTTGGGCTTGATAGACTTCGTTTACGCGCTGTTCTTCCTGGGCTGCGCTGTGGAAGGTCAACAGGGCAACGAAACAGGCGATCGCCACAGCGGCGGTCAGGCCGGTCTTAATTGTCTTTTGCATGTTTTCTCCTCGCGCGCTTGAAGTTACTGGATGGTAGCTGGTAGCGCAGCCTCTGTACACCGTCAAAAATAGCTGGGCCGCTGCTGTTCGTGACATTGAATAGGTAGGGTGAGAAACGGTCTCGAGGTGCGGCGGTACGCAAAAAGCCCACGACGAGGAAAGCGTCGTCGTGGCTACCTGAGCTGAGTCAAGTTCACAGGCATAGTAGCCTTCGTGGCAACTTTATTGCGTGGCGTTGAAGCGAAGAGAAACCATTGTTCCTGCCAGGTCATTGAGTTTCCGGAGTCCGAATCATTGCTTTGCGCAGAATGGAATGGCGTCCGCATGCTGCCCGCTCCGTGCAAGACCGAAGCTGAGCATTACGAGCGCTGACTGGAGCGGGGGTGGGGCGGGCGGCGCGGGCGCGGAGATGACGCCACAGGCGGGGCGAATGGCGCGGGAGAGGGGTGGGCGGCGTGGAGATGAATGGCACGAGGAGTGGGGCGGGCGGCGCGGGCGCGTCTTAGACGCGCCCCTACTGGTGCTTGAGATTAACGCTGAGATACTTCGCTTCGCTCAGGATGATGGCGGTGAGGGCGAGTTGGGAAAGAAGCTAGGATTTGGGGGTTAGGCGGTCGCGGACTTTGTCGCTTAGGGCTTTGCCGTCGATGGTTTTTCCTTCGAGGCGGGCGCGGGCGGCTTTGATTACGGCGCCCATGTGTTTCAGGGAGTCGGCGCTCTGCTCGTCGACGGCTTCGTCAATGGCGCGGCGGAGTTCGTCGTCGGTGGGAGCGGCTGGTAGATATTGCTCGATAAAGGTGATTTCCTTTTTTTCTTTTTCGGCGAGATCGAAGCGGCCGCCTTTGGTGAATTGTTCGGCGGATTCGTGGCGCTGTTTGACGAGGGTTTGCAGGACTTGAAGGGATTCGAGGTCGTCGAGCGGGCGCATCTTTTCGATTTCCTTGTGCTTCAGCGCGGATTTCACCATGCGGAGGACGCTGAGGCGGAGCTCGTCCTTTTCTTTCATGGCGGCGGTGAGATCGGATTGGATGCGGTCGATGTAGGACATTTTCTCCTCGGGTTGGTGGAAAGAATAGCATATGGGGCGCTGGTGGGTGAGTGCGCGTGGCTCGATTGTGGTGGGTGGGCGGTGGAGAGTTGAACCGTGGGGCGGGCTTCGCGTGAATGGATGGCGCGGGAGTGGGGTGGGCTTCGCGGGCGCGTCTTAGACGCGCCCCTACTGTGGTTGCGGCTTGCTTGGGGTTACGTGGTGGTGCTAAGTTGCCCGCACGTTTGGGGGCCAAATTGGACGGTCGCTTGTGATTGAGCACGGCGATGGCGGCTCTGCGATGGGCGCGCGGATTTTTTGGAGGTGAGGCTTGGCGATTGCAAATAAGGCTTGGAGTTCGACGGCGCCGCCGGGGGAGTTTCGGCCGTATGTGCCGGCGGAGGAGTCGCTTGCTGAGTTCACTTTGCGCGCGGTGGTGCTGGGGGCGTTGTTCGGGTTGCTGTTTGGGGCGGTGACGGTTTATGTGGGGTTGCGAGCGGGGTTGACGGTGTCGGCGTCGATTCCGATCGCGGTGTTTTCGATCAGCATTTTGCGGGCGTTTGGGCGGTCGACGATTCTTGAAAATAATATCGTGCAGACGACCGGGTCGGCGGGGGAATCGCTGGCGGCGGGGGTGATGTTCACGATTCCGGCGCTGATATTTTTGGGGTTTGGATCGGAGTTTACGTTCTGGCGGATTTTCCCGCTGGCGCTGCTGGGCGGGTGGCTCGGCGTGTTGTTCATGATTCCGCTGCGGCGGCAATTGATTGTGAAGGAGCACGGCAATCTCACTTTTCCGGAAGGGACGGCTTGCGCGGACGTGCTGGTGGCGGGGGAGCGCGGCGGATCGTTTGCGGGGCGCGTGTTCTGGGGGCTGGGGCTTGGTGGCGCGTATACATTTTTGATGAACACCATTCAGGCCTGGAACGGGCAGCCTGAGGCGCAGCCGAAGTGGTTTCCGGGTGCGTCATTTCGGGCGACGATCACTTCGGAATATTTGGGCGTGGGATTCATTATCGGGCCGCGCGTGGCGGGGATTCTTTTTGCCGGGGGCGTGATTTCTTGGTTGCTGGTGATGCCGGCGATTCAATTTTTTGGGCAGCTTGCGGGGAACACTCCGATTTATCCTTCGACGATTCCGATTCCGCAGATGACGCCTGACGATATGTGGCGGCAGTACATACGTCCGATGGGAGCTGGGGCGGTGGCGGCGGCTGGTTTGATTACGCTGCTGCGGACCTTGCCGACAATTATTTCGGCGCTGCGGGCGGGGTTGAAGGATGTGCGAGCGGAAGGCGCGGGTGAGGCGGCGGAGAAGAGTCGCCTGGAGCGCGATATTTCGCTGCGGACCGTGATGATCGGGTCGCTGGTGATCGTGGTGCTGATGTGGATCATGCTGACGTTTGAGCCGATGAAGGGCGCGAGCACGACGTGGTATCAGAATTTGCTGGCGGGCCTCTTCGTGGTGGTGTTTGGATTTTTGTTCGTCACGGTGGCGGCGCGGATCAGCGGGCTGCTGGGAAATTCGTCGAATCCGGTGAGCGGGATGAGCATTGCGACGTTGATGGCGACGTGCGCGATATTTTTTGTGGCGGGATGGACGGCGCCGAATTATGCGGTGCTGGCGTTGATTATTGGAGGAGTGGTTTGCACGGCGGCTGCGATTGCGGGGGCGACGTCGCAGGATTTGAAGACGGGATTTCTTGTGGGTTCGACTCCGGTGAAGCAGCAGTGGGGATTGCTGGTGGGCGTGACGGTATCGACGATTGCGATTGGCGCGACGCTGAATTTGATGAATACGGGATTGCAGAAATATATTCCGACGCAGATTCCGGTGAACGTGCAGGAATTGCCGACGGGCGTGAAGGTGGAGCACGAGTCGTTTACGTATCAGGGGAAAACTTACGAGCTGATTAACGCGCTGGGATCGCGGACGATTCCGGATGGTGAATATTTGTACGATCCCGGGACGAAACAGATTGAAGTGCAGTGGGTACAGGGGATCGGCAGCGACAAGGCTCCGGCACCCCAAGCGCGGTTGATGGCGACGGTGATCAACGGAATTTTGAATCAGCGGCTGCCGTGGCGGTTGGTGCTGATGGGAGTGGCGCTGGTGTTGCGGTGGAAATTCTTGGGGTGCGATCGCTAGCGTTCGCGGTGGGAGCTTATCTTTCGATTGGAACGACGGCGACGATGTTTGCGGGCGGAATCGTGCGATGGATGGTGGAGGCGAGCTCCAAGGATTCAAAGGATGAGGGCGAGGCGAGTCCCGGCGCGCTTTATTCGAGCGGATTGATTGCGGCGGGCGGGGTGTTTGGATTGCTGGGGATCGTGATCGCGCTGTTGCAGGATCCGGAAATTTCGACGCGCGTGCCGCAGTGGGTGACGACGGTATTCAGATTGCCGTGGCGGTCGGATTTGTTTGCGTTTGGGCCGAAGTTGCTGGGATCGTTGGCGACGAGCAATCTTTTCGGGTTGGTGATGTTTCTGCTTTTGGCTGCTTCGCTATTTTATTTTGCGCGGAAGAAGCTCAGCTAGACACAAATTGGGGCGAATGTTCGCCCAAATTGCATTGCGGTCGAGATCGTTTTGATAGAGCCGGCCTAAGGATTACTCGATTTAGCTGAGGCTGAAACCTCAGAGTTTGGCTTCTCAGCGACTACCAGATAGGTCATCTCTTTTTTGTCGCCGTCCGCAGCCTTCAGAATCATGTGATCCTTCTTGATCTTAAAAATGATCTCCTTACCCACCGGCAAGACCGCGGGATGTTTGGTGTCGGTTGGGCGGATGTGATATTCCATCTGGTCGGTTATCACCATGTATTGCGGGCACAACTTCTCATCGTTGTTCACATGAGTGATGCCGGCGGATGCCCACACCGTACCCAGCCCCGTTACACCTTTTTCTTTCGCGCCACAGGGCACGGATTCCATTTTTTCAACCATGGCGCGTTCGCCTTTGTTCTTTTCGCCGCCGGCGCTGGCCGGAATGGCGGACAATAGAATTAATCCTGCGATTAGTGCCGATCTGACGTTCATAAATGCCTCCTCAAAACTTCCTTCACCATCGTGAGTGCCGGGCTATTCGGACTCGGGGCCACGATTCGACTGCGGACGCACCAGAATTGGAAGGCCGTGAAGGCCTTCCAACCCGGGAGAGCAATCCGCGCTACTGTTTCGGCTTGGTTGCGTCTGTGGCTGGTTTGGTCGTGTCCGTGGCTGGGTTGGATCCGGTGCCCGGCGCCGTCTGCGCGCTACCGCTATAGGAGCCGTTCTTGTTGGTCGTGTTGAACTGTTGCGAAGACTTGACGAAGGTTTCAGGATTCTGCATCAAGCCCTGGCGAACGTCGGGATGCTGGTTGAGGTAGTCCTTCAGCTCAGGATGGCTCTGCATGTACTCGTCATTTTTCACCAGAGACGGGTCCTTGGAGAGTTGCTCATTGATGCTGGAGTGACCGCCAAGGAATTCTCCGAAGTGCCTGTGGGGTTCGTCGCCCTGGCCGGTACGCGTCCGATATTCGTTCTGATCGTAACGGGCTTCCTGCTGCATGAAGGAGTTGGGGTTCTGTTTGATCTGTGCACGCACTTCGGGGTGCTGCTGGAGATAGGTTTGCAGCGAAGGATGGTTCTTCACGAACTCGTCGTTGTCTACGAGCGACGGATCTCGCCGAATTTGTTCCGCAGTTTCACGGTGACTGTCGAGGTAACGATCGAAGCTCGCTAGCTGGTCGCGGTGAGCATCGCGGTCGCGATCATCATTGTCCTGGCGAGCGTCGCGATCGTGAGAGTAGTTCGCTGCGTCACGGTCGTGGTTGTCATTATCCGGACGGGCGCCGCGATCACGGTCGTTGTCCGCACGGGCGTCACGATCGTCATTATCATCCTTACGGGCATCGCGGTCGCGATTGTCGTTATCGGCGCGGGCATCGCGACCCCGGTCACTGTCGGCGTGGGTGTCCCGGTCACGAGTATCATTATCCGCGCGGGCATCACGATCGCGATTATCGTTATCAGTTCGGGCATCGCGATCGCGGTTGTCGTTGTCGGCTCGAGCGTCACGGTCGCGGGAATCGCTGTCCGCCCGAGTATCGCGATCGCGGGTGTCGTTATCCTGCCGAGCGTATCTATCGTTATCCGGACGTGTGAACGCATCTGGGTCCTTTCTCACTGCGTCCCGGAATTCCGGATGATCCTGCAGATAGGTTTGCAGTTCGGGATGATCTTTCACATATGCTTCATCGTTAATCAGCTTGGGATTTTTGCGAAGCTGCCCGGCGATTTCGCGATGGCTGTCGAGAAACTGATTGAAATGGACGCGCTCCTGGCGCATGCGGTCGTCTTCATGACGATCGTAACGGGCTTCCTGGTGCATGAAAGCGTTTGGATTTTCCTTGAGCTCTTCGCGAACACCTGGATGCTGCTGCATGAAGGTTTGCAGGGCAGGATGAGTTTTGACGAATTGATCGTTATTTACGAGGGAAGGATTTTGTCGAACTTGATCGGCAATCTCGCGGTGGGAATCGAGGAACTCATCAAAGCGGGCAAGTTCCTGGCGAGTAGTGTCGCTGTCGTGAGCCGGCTGACTATTTTGACTTTGAGCAGGTGAGGCATGAAGGACGGCGGGAACGCCAAGCGAGATTAGGGCTGCCAGCATGGGCGTTGCCGGCCAGCCCTTCGCGTGCCAATTTCTTTTTTTCATAACATATCTCCTTGTGTGTTGAAGGTGAATATGTCACCCGCAGAGAGAAGTGCACGACCCGTGCCAAGGTAGTGGGTGAGAGCAAAGGAGCCGATGATTCAGTAACTTGGGGAAAATCGAGCGAGGCGATTCAGGACGGCGAAGTGGAAATTCGACCTGTTGGGGACAAAATTGTTATAGGGGAAATATAGTACGAAAAACGTTGCACATAACGTCCGGCGCAGCAATCGTTTAAGTGCTTACGGCGTTCTGCGCGAGCGCGAAATCGGAGCGGCTGGAGTGCAATTTTAGTTCTTGGGACATGGACAGCAAGCGAGAGGCTTTTCAAATTGTGAAGCCGTTTACTGATGTCAGTAAACGGGGCTCCGTTTTTAACAAATGAGCCGGGTCACTCGTGCTCGCGACCGAGCTAAAGTGCGAAACGCGCCGGGGCTAAAGCCCATCGAGCGAGTGCATGTTTTTTCGCCGGACTAAAGTCCGGCTTCCCCGCTGAAGCGGGGGGCTCCCACCCGCAAGAGATACTACCGACCGGACAAGGCGAGCTTCCACACGTAGGCGCTATCGGCGGCCGGTGAGGTGGCGGATGCGAACTGGGCTGTGATGTATTGGTGCAGGCGCGGAAACGACCTTTTTGAACGGGATGTCGGTGCCGGAAATTCCCGAGCAAGCGCCCGCGAGGCCGTCGTAGATCATGAAGAGGCCGCCGTTGGGGAGCGTTTTGCCGTTCGCATCGGTATTGCTGGCGACGAAGGCGACGACGTTACCGGTGTTGTCGGTAGCGATCGTTTCGAGCATGTCTCCCGAGGCGATGCTGGGCTCATAAGGTGTTTGCCGAGAGGAGTGCCGATAGTGAGCGTGGAGAAGCAGAGATTGGCATTTTTCGCCGCGGTGATGGTGCCGGTGACGTTGAAGGAGGAATCGGTCTTGAAGGCGACAGAGACGCTCGCGGCTGGGCCGCCGTTTGAGCTCTCGAAGGAGCCGACGTAGGTGCCATTGACCGCGGAAAACAGAGTGGCGGTGAATTGTCCTGAATCGCTCTTCATGCATGAACCGGTGGAGCGAAATGTTCCGGAGAATTGGCTCGGATCGACGCTGGGGCTACCGGTGAATGTGATTGTGGCGCCATTGTCGAGGGTGACGGTAAAGGTGGCCTGGTAGAAGCCGAAGATGTCGTAGCCGGTGACATTCGCATTGACAACTCCGCCTGAATTCGAGCAGTTCGAGTTCGTGAACGTATCGGGAAGAGCGGTTGAGAGTCCGACGGCGATTCCGAATTCGCTGGTGAGCGTCCAATCCGTGGTGATGACGAGCGGGTTGAAGCAATTGGAATTCGAATCTTTGGGATTGTCCACATTCTGGCCGTTGCAGGAATAGGGATTCCCGTTGGCGTCCAGCAACGGGTAGGCGTTGGGCGCCGATTCTTTGGTGGTGACGATCGTCCATTGCTGGGGGGTGGTCTCAAGTTGCGCGGAGGCGGCGAGCGTGGTGAGGAAAAAGGCCGCGGCTAGCATCCCGATTCTGGTGAATCTCATGTTCGGTTCTTCCTTGAATTGCTCGATTTGACTGGCTCACGTTAGTTGGTGCTTGCGTGACAGTTGCAGTCTGGCGGTGGCGGCCGTGATCCGAAATGGCGCAGGCGTCCTACCGGGGTGGAACTGGGCGGATTGGTTGAGCTAGAGCAGGAGTACTAGGAAGAAATGCAACGCCAAGTCCAAGCATTACTATGGCTTAGCCTAGGTAGAGATTTGATGCGGTTGGAGATTGGCTTCCTGGCGTAAGGAATTGGGATAGAATCCATGTACTCGAATTTCTGAAAAAGGAGCTGTGATGCGCAAGGTCGGCTTGCTTGTGCTGGCAACCGTGCTCACGCTGGCGGCGGATAAATTCGCTTCGCCTCCAGTGCCGCCCACAGCGAAAAAGGTTCCCAACGTGACAGAGGTGAATGGACAGAAGCTCGTGGACAACTACTACTGGCTGCGCGACAAGGCAAACCCCGAGGTGAAGGCGTATCTCGAGTCCGAGAACGCTTACACGGACGCGGTGATGAAGCCTACCGAGCCTTTACAAAAGAGCGCTTTACGACGAAATGCTGGGGCGGATTAAGGAGACGGATGTGGAGGTTCCGTACAAGAAAGGCGACTACTTCTATTACACGCGTACGGAGGCCGGCAAGCAGTACCCGATCCGTTGCCGAAGGAAAGGCAGCATGGAGGCTCCTGAAGAAGTGCTACTGGATGTGAATGAACTGGCGAAGGGGCAGATCTTCATGTCGCTGGGTGAATTCGAAGTGAGCGACGACGGCAACCTGCTGGCCTACAGCACGGATAACACTGGCTTCCGGCAATATGTGCTTGCGGTGAAAGATCTGCGAACCGGAAAAACGCTGCCTGATCATGCGGAGAGGGTCGGGTCGGTGGCATGGGCGAACGACAACAAGACATTCTTTTACACGATCGAAGATGAGAAAACCAAACGGCAGTATCGGATGTACCGCCATACCGCGGGAACTACGGGCGCGGATGCTCTGGTGTATGAAGAAAAGGACGAGCGATTCAACGTGCATGTGGAGTAAGTCGCGCAGCAAGGCTTACATCTTTTTGGTTTCGGCGAGCCATACCACCAGCGAGGCACGATACGTTCCGGCCGACCAGGCGTCGGCTGAATGGAAAGTGATTGAGCTGCGCAAGCAGGATGTGGAGTATTACCCGGACCATAACGGAGATTTTTTCTATCTACGCGCGAACGACACGGGAAGGAATTTTCGGTCTGGTGAAGGCGCCTGTGGCAGACCCGCGTCGCGCGAATTGGCAGGAAGTGGTGGCTGAGCGGCCGGACGTGATGCTGCGAGATGTGGATTTCTTCAAGAACTATTACGTTTCCTACGAGCGGCAGGATGGGTTGCCGCAGATTCGCGTGACGGATTTGCAGAGCGGAAAATCGCGACGGATCGAATTCCCTGAACCCGCCTACTTGAGCTATGGCTATATCAATGCCGAATACGACACCAACAAAATTCGCTATGGCTATCAGTCGTTCGTTACGCCGCCGTCGGTTTTTGAGTATGACGTAGCGAGCGGCGCGTCCGTGTTGCTGAAGCAGAAGGAAGTACCAGGGTATGACCGCGAGCGTTATCAGGTGGAGCGGATTTATGCCACTGCGCAGGATGGCGTGAAGATTCCGATTTCGCTGGTGCATTTGAAAGGCGCGAAGCTGGATGGTAAGGGGCCGCTGTTTCTCACGGGTTATGGCTCATATGGGTATGCGTATGACATCAACTTCAATTCGAACATTTTCAGTCTGGTGGATCGCGGCGTGACGTTTTCTGTGGCGCATATTCGCGGCGGCGGCGAGATGGGGAAGGCGTGGCACGATGCGGGGCGCATGATGAACAAGAAAAATACTTTTACGGACTTTATTGCTTCCGCCGAGTATTTGCTGGCGCAGGGATACGGGTCGAAGGACCGGTTGGTGATTGAAGGGAGAAGCGCGGGCGGGTTGCTGATGGGCGTGGTGCTGAATATGCGGCCAGATTTGTTTCACGCGGCGCTGGTGGGGGTTCCGTTTGTGGACGTGATCAATACGATGCTGGACGAATCGCTGCCACTGACCGTGCCGGAATTTGAAGAGTGGGGCAATCCGAAGGAAAAGGCTGTGTTCGATTGCATGATTACGTATTCGCCATACGACAACATTGAGGCGAAGGCTTACCCGAACATGCTGGTGAAGACTTCTTTTAATGACAGCCAGGTGATGTATTGGGAGCCGGCGAAGTATGTGGCGAAGATGCGCGCTGTGCGCACGGACCACAATACTTTGCTGCTTAAGACGAATATGAGTCCGGCGGGGCACGGCGGAGCATCTGGGCGGTACGACCGGTTGAAAGAGACGGCGTTTGATTACGCGTATTTCCTGACGCAGATGGGAATTAACAACTAGGCTCGCCGCCGCTGATAATATGTGAGCCTTTGCCGATGAGCGAAAGTGTGGTTTGTGCGTGCGTTAGACTAGAATTTCCAGCGCTAAGGAGAGCCCATAGATGCGGGTTTTAAGCGGCCGGGAGGTGGCCAAATGGTTCGAGCAATTTGAGCATCTTGGAGTTCGATCTGACTACGTGCACGCAGACAAAGACGAACTCTTCTTCACGCATCCCGAGTCCGCGTGCATTGACTTGGAGTATCCGCCAAAACTTGAACAACTGCCTTTCTTCGCTCTTGTTGCAACAATCGGCTATGAAGACCAACACTTCGATGGTGCTTTGATTTGGTGCACCCAGTGGGGCGTTTGGGATTCATTCAATGAGGGAATTGGGTATCGCATCGTGGAACGAATCAATTCTAGTGCTGGTCAATCACATTCATTCGAGGCTGCTGCGGGCCATAGATTTCGGGCAGATGAGCTTCCCGATGCAATCGGGATGCTACTACAACCCATGGTATTCGCATGGGACTGTTTCTATTTGCCATCCTGGTCATATGGGACGGGTGAATTCTTCTTGTACATCAGCCATGATTCATTCGTGAGTGTTGTTACCCGCACTAAGGCTTTTTACGAGCGAGTATTTCAGCAGTTGGAGGAACTCCACCTCAATCCAAAACCCGGTAACCCGACCAGCGCAAATCGTTTCTGCCGTCCAGACTAATCGCGTTACCCCCATAATTGATGGCTTTTCAACTATACGGCGACCCATCGCGGCTTTGACGGGGTTCTCTATGTGCATAGCAATTGACCACACAGTGGGGGGCTGGAATCGCGCTGAAATTGTTGGAAATGATTAAATAATCCTCAGAAATAATTAATATTCTTTCGGGATTTGTGCGTGCGGGGAAAATAAATACGTCATTGTATGTCGAAGAAATGCACATCGCGTGGAGTTCGCGCGAAATCTATTCCCGACACGATGAATTGTGCTTTGTGGATAATTTAGTGGTTAGCGCAATCGACGAACCGCGTCTCCTAACACAGCGAATAGTCTGGAATCAGTATCTGCGGCCGCGAGCTGAAATTCTTGAGTATTCGGCGGGGCACTATCTGCAAAGGAAGTCACAGTAATGATGACGTCTTTTGACTCCAGCCCTCCTACTAGCAGGCGCCCTTCAAGAAGGTCAGG
The DNA here is from genome assembly GCA_963772535.1 of uncultured Acidobacteriota bacterium. GTDB lineage: Bacteria > Acidobacteriota > Terriglobia > Acidiferrales > UBA7541 > Palsa-295. Next base: position 273,616 of record CAVYXN010000015.1, on the reverse strand, counting down.
TGTCGGCGGCTGAATCGAGGCCGACGTCACAAGAAGCACGGCTGTACTAATTTCCATTTCTGGATAGATTACGTTCTTTATTTCAATGAGCCCTGTTCCGTGTTTAGTGCTCCCTCGCACGAAGAACTCAAGACCACCATGAGAGCCGACGTTCAAGGGAATATTTCCCGCAAAGAGCAGAGCGGTATTGGCCGCCCGAACTCTGTTTGCGTTTCTAATCCCTAGTTCCAAGACTATGTGTAGCTGGCCTTGCGTGGGCGCGGGACCGTTTTGGATGTAGCTCACATTAACTATTCTGGGGTTCTGAATAACGATTTTGGGATACCGCGGGCGGTTGCGAATATCTTCGATGAGTCTGTGGGGGGCTGGATGAGATTTTCCGCCCAGCCGTACATAATATTTGTGATCCCGTTTTGATTGGTGGGGAGCGCGATCACTGTCGGGCACGTCTACAACGTACAGCGACTTATCCGCCGCAATGTTCGAACCACTGGCTTTCGGAAAGATTTCGTAAACGTTAAAACCGACGATTTCGAAGTCGGTCAGCACCGGCACAACGTCCTCTAGCCATTCTTTTGTCGATTGTTTGCCTTTTACGACGCGAGCGATGCCTCCATTGTCGATCGCGCCTGCGTCTGTGACGCCATAAACAATCTGACCGCCGCCAGTGTTCGCAAATGCAGAAAGCTGTTTCGCAAGTTCGTTGAGAACATCGTTCTCGTTAACGCCGGAAATTCTCAGATCGAGTAAGCGTGCACCCTTTCTTTCGAAGGTGTCATTTTCGCCCGGGGGAAGGGCAAAAACATCATCTTCGGTCCACTCGGCAACAGGCTTCGGCACGATTGAATTGTAAACTTTCGAGGCAAAGTTCGCTAAGGTCTATAGCATCCCTACCGTTCTCACGAGGTAAGTCGGGAATGTGTCGCATTCTGAGATAGATAGTGATAATCCCTGTTCGCAACACCTATCTGAAAGTCAATGTCCGGCAACGTCGTTCATCAGAACTTAGGCTAGGTATCAGTGCCGGGATTTCGATGATCTAGACTGGCATCGCCTCTTATCGGCTTCAGTGCTTGACTTCCTCCAACCCGTCTGTTATCTACGCGGCGACTCCGGTTCTTTCCGGCAGCCTGCTCAGCCAACTAACAAAACATCGATGTCACCGTAGGGAGGAACCTCATGAAAGCGCAAATCACTCGTCCACATGGGTTGCTGCGAGTCGCTACGCTTGCCACTCTGCTGCTAATGATTCTTGTCTTACTCGGACCGAATTCGCTAGACGCTCAGAATGACCGTTCCACTTTGAAGAATTTTCAGCACGTGTTCCTCATCATGATGGAGAACACTGGCTACGCAGCTCTGATCGGCAACCCGAACGCCCCCTTCACCAACTTCGCTGCGACAAATTATGGCCTTGCGACTAGCTACTTCGGCGTTACTCACCCCAGCCAGCCGAACTATATAGCAGCGACCTCCGGCTCAACGAACGGCGTTCCGGACGACAACGACATCACGATCAACGTTCCTAACATTGTGGATCAGCTCGAAGGTGCCGATAAAACGTGGAAGGCATATATGCAGTCGCTCTCTCTTTGCGCTACGAAGCTCGACCATGCCTGCGGCAACCAACTCTACGAGCGCAAACATAATCCATTTGTCTCCTATCAGGACGTCCAGACCAACCCCGCGCGCATGGCCAACATCGTCGACTTCAGCGAATTTTCTACTGACCTCGCCAACGGTACGGTCCCTGATTATTCTTGGATCAGCCCTGACCAGTGCCACGACATGCACGGCCGTGCGGCCACTCCCGCCGACCCTTGCGACTTTTCTCAAGTGCAGGCCCTGATCTCCACTGGCGACGCCTTTGTGCAGGGGGCGGTCAACGCCATAATGAAATCGAGCGCATGGACCGGTAACTCCGTGATTTTCATCACTTGGGATGAGAGTGATTTCACCGGCACGGGGCCATTCGGATTTGGCGATACCAGCGGCTGCTGCGACGCCGATCCCGGTGGCGGCCACGTGGTCACGATCACCATTTCGCATTCCGACCACTCGGCGCGCAGTTCTGGTGTCGACTACAACCACTACTCCATGCTCGCAACCATTGAGGGCGGGTGGAAACTCGGCTGTCTTGCATTTACGTGCGACACCGCTAACGTTCAGCCCATGGCAGACCTCGTCGGTCCCAAGAAGTAGCGATTCCGATTTCGTTGGCAAGAACGAGCTTGTCGGAGTGATCGGCGCATATAGCCGAGGACACGGGGGACCCTTCGGCACACAATGAATCAAACTAAAATACTCGTTACGAACAAGACTAACTCCCGTTAGTCGAATAATCGGAAACTAGGTTTTGCGCGCGGGACGGGCAGCTCGCCCGGATAGGTGTTGATAAATCTCTTCGCACGATCTATCTCAAAACGAGATAGGTAGTGATAATCCCTGTTCGCAACATCTATCCGGAAATCAATGTCCGGTAACCGCGTTTAATTGGGACCTGGGAGATGGGATCCGGGTGCTCAGAGGAACCCTGTCGTCCCAATCCAGTCCATGTGGAAGTTCGGCTGATGCGAACTCAAGGTGAATCACTCTACGAGACATCGGAAGTACACACGATGGTGACGCGCGAAGAAGCAGTGGGCGGCATGATCAGTGCTCCCCCTTTTGGAACGGTGTAGGTTACAGAAGTTTTCCTTCTTCCATTTTCCAATCTGTTCTGTGGAAAAGGCGCCCGTTGCGATGCGAACAGGCGATCAACACGCAGAGTTGTCAATTCCGCTTTCGTCCACATGCAACCTGATGGCGAGAAGCTCGGGATAGCGTGGACAGAAGTAAAATAAGCGAGAGGCGCAATCTCAGCGCCTAGGCTTCTCCGTAATCTCGACCCCTGGTTCGATGCGTTCGATCGTAGTCGTTCTAAGGCCACGGCTGGTTATGTCGGTGTTTTGCGCCACTACGCTGCTAGCTGTTTGCGCCTGAGCTACATATGTCTTGCCTGCTTCCAAAGAAATGTGCTTCGTGACATTGCAATACAAATTCGTAACGCAACCTGGGCCGGATACTCCGTTCCCATAGGGGATAACGAAAATGATCGTGTGCTGGCCCGGAAGTACTTGTATGGAAGTGGCGACGCGTTTGCATCGTACCCCCCCGAACTCGTTGAGCTTGCAATCCTCGCGGAGCGACCCGTCCCAATTGCGCAAGACGCTCTTCCCGTCGACGCTTACGAATACAAGCTGTCTGCTGGGCTTTTGCAGTTCGAGAACGGCGACCTGATTTGCTGCTAGCGCCGGGCCGTCATAGGCCTGATAAGTCCAATCTTTCGTGGCGGAAACTGGAGCTTGGAGCGACACGATAGCAAAGCAACCGGCCAGAACCAAAAGCAAAATCCGGAATCGTTTCATGACAAGCCTCCGGCAGGCGAACAACGCATTGGGTCCAATGCTGCGCGTTCTCAGGGCGTTGCGTCAACTCCTGGCAACTCGGGAAACCGGCCAAGTCCTTTTGGCCGGTCCACTTTCCCAGCAACGACTTTTGATTATGGATTAGGTCGTTAATAGTTAATAGATTTTGCGAAATCCGCTTACCACCACCTATCTCAAAATGCGACTTGCGACAGAAACCTCCTGTGGCTGCCGATCCACGTTCGAGCAGGTGTACCATCCTTTAGCAATGGCACCTAAGAGAACGTCGAGACATCTGCGGCTGGCAGAGGCGAACTCGTTTGCGACGGAGTTCATGGAAGCGTTGCAACAGCTACCCCTCTCAGACGAACCGGTTATGCTTGATGACGTTGCGACCCTAGTGCGTCGTGGGATGCGCTCATTTGAGGGTGGCGTGCCAACTGCTCCGAAAAACGCCCCGCCCTTCCTGGTTGATCTCGCGGGTCCCTTGATAGGACCCGACAGGGACGAGGCTTCTATCGCTGCATTTTTGAAGAAATATAAAAAAGAACTAGCCAACCCTCCGAAAACCGGGAAAGGCTTGCACAATCTATTAGTAAGAATTTATTTGCGCTCGTCACCAGCGGATGTGATGGCCCTTCGGCAATTCGTTCAAAAGGTGAAATCGCTCGCGGCTAACCCGCTTGGGCTGCGAGACCAGTTGATCGATACTCTGAAAAGGAACAACAAGGGCACTCCGGGGCCAAAGAAAGACCCCAGTTGGGACTTGAATCGAATCGTCGAAAGTTCTTACAAACTACACCCAGTGTGGCGAGAAATTTTTGCACAGTCCAAAAACAGTAAACAGCCCTTGCCCGAAATCATCAAAGCTGTCAGCACCCTCTATCCCGAATGGAAAACTGAATGTGACTTCTTGCTAGCGAATGGGGAACTCGTGACTCGAAGCATGAACCTGTCAAAGATTAGAAAGGCGAAAACTCGGGGCAAAGCTACCATGCTTGCCAATGCTCTTGCCTGTAGCTTCGCGGGTTATGACCGGGCCCCATCGTATTCCATGCAACTGGTAGAGCAGGCCCGGCGGTCCCAGAAGCGCCGGATTTGCCCATAGGTTGTGTTGCCCCACCTATAGGCAAAAATCCGCTTCTTCTCACCATCAATCACCCTCTTTAACTTATGGTGCGTTCTCCCATAGTTCTTTCCTATGCGTTGTTCTTTGAATTTCCACCTTCTTCTTGCCTCTGATTTTATGTTTGAGGACTGACGCAGCCCGGGAATCCCTCCCCGCAGTCGCGCGCGAGAGGGCCGACGGGCTGCCATGATCCAGAAAACGGAGCAAGGAAAATGAGCTATGAAAAGTACTGGGATTGCCTTTCGCCAGATCCGAAAACGTGGATTGAGTACCTGCCTGGAAACGGGCCTATACCAAATCGTCCGTTTGCCGTGTCCGTAAGTCACGGCGGGAACTGTGCAGTGGATGAGCTGTATCTATTTTCGACCTTTGAAAACGCCCAGGCGTTCTACTCAACGGACGTAGAGGGCAGGCAATACAACATCGGCGGGCGACTTCTCGGATTTCAAAACGTTTCATTGATCGAGACGGCTCACGACATTGCGTTAGCTGAAAGAAAGGTCAACGGTCAACGAAGGCGAAGGCGTCGTTCTTTCGGTCGACGAACGGCATACGCCAGGCGGGTATGGTGAACCATGGCCCGCAAACACACAAAAACAAGTCGTCCTACACCGCGCAACGTAAGGGAACGCAACGATCAACTGGATGCATTTGCGGCTTTGAAGCTAATGCGTCGCGAGGGGTTACCAGCATCTCAGGCAGCGCAAAAGGTAGGTACTTCCATTGCGAAACTTGAGAAGTATGTTGGGGGCGCTCTCAAGAAATTCGGGAATGACTACGTAGCAAAGCCGACTGACGATTTAGTGCGCCCGATGCTGTGGCTCGATTCGAGAGGGGTTCAGCCGGTCGAGATTCGTGGTTCGAAGGCGGCATCTCTGAATGGTCAGTACTGGAACGCTATTGATGACGCCTTGAAAGGAAAGCGCGGTGCGCTCAAGAGATTCGAGGGTAGGACGGTTCCGGGTACAGAGCTCAAGTTTCTGACGGACCTGAAGACCCTTCGGCGCTTGCAGGATGCGGGCCAGCTGGAAAACATCAAGGAAATCTACTGGCACGGGCGGAGGCGCTAATGGACAGCGATCCGAACCGTACCGCTTTGCGGGAAGCCAGAAGAATTCAAAATCTTGACGGATGCAACGGCGTGTGTGTCATCTGCGGCGAGCCCTCTCTCATCACAGTGACAGCCGAATTCGCGGAAGAGCACGGAATCCCTAGGACCTTAATTGAAATTCACCACGCGGTGTGCCGACGACGAGATCCGGATCTTCATGTACCGCTGTGCCTCACCCACCATTGGATAGCTACCGTCGGTCTTCTGCGGGAAAACATCGGTACGCACCGTGAGCGCAACAAAATCGAGCGCGTCGCTCATTGTCTAATCGCCTTAGCAAATTTTTTGGAAAAGCTAGCGCCCGCTATCAGGAAGTGGGCAACGTGGCTAAAGGAGGCCATATGAATCGCACGATTATACTCAGGTGCCATACAGTAGTTGCTGAAGAACAGCGGAATCGCACGAAGCTTCACCAGAAAACTCGCAGGAGCCAGCGTCACTGGTCGCCATTCGTTCTCGCCTTTGATTGCGAGACGAGGCTCGACGAGAGGCAATCCCTAACATTCGGCTTTGCTCGCTTGTTGCAGGACGATGGGACTGCCTACGGGGAGTGCAGAGCCGAAATAATCTTTTACGATCCTGATGAAATAACCTCTAGCGAAATCGACCGGCTCAAACAATATGTTGTGCGCAGACGCGCAGAAGTCGCCAAGGATGTCGTTTCTCGGGATATTGTGCTTTGCACGAAGCAGTATTTCATCGAGAACTTTCTGTTTCCGCATATCGAAGCAGACAATCTCATTGTTGGCTTCAATCTTCCCTTCGATCTCTCAAGGCTTGCGGCTGATGCGCGTCCCGCCACCAAATTGAACGAGGGGTGGTCACTTATTTTCAACTACACCGATCGAAAAACGGGCGAGATCAAGATTGACCGAATCCGTCGAATTAAGATCACGCGAAAAGATGGCAAAATTGCATTCATTCGGTTGTCTGGATACTCCGAGCTCAGAGGGAACCTGCCTTACGGGCGCTTTCTTGACCTTTTCACACTCGCATGGTCACTCCGGAATGTGCATTACAGCTTGGATGGATTGGCGAGTGACCTCAAGATTCCTGGAAAACGCAATCATCGCCCCACAGGGGCTGTCACGGAAGAGGAAATTGATTACTGTCGGCAAGACGTTCGGGTGACAGCTCAAATTCTAAGCTTGTTGCGGAAAGAGTTCGATTGTCATCCAATCGACCGTTCGGCTGACGAAGTGTATTCGCCGGCATCCATCTTCAAGGCATATCAGCAGGCGATGGGCATACGCCTTCCTTCGGAGAAATTCAATCTTGACCCCACCATCCTTGGAATCGGCGCGCAGGCCTACTACGGCGGTAGGTCGGAAGCTAGGATTCGTCTTGCCAATGTGCCAATCGTTCACACGGACTTCGTGAGCGAGTACCCGACAGTGATGATCCTGCTGGGCATATGGAAAATGCTTACCGCAGAACAGTTGCGGATTACGGATGCGACCGAAGACGTTAGGTCACTGCTTGCAAAATTCGTGAATAGGCCAGATCTCGTTTTCGATAGGAGTTCCTGGAAGGAATTTTGCGGGTACGCGCTTATAGCTCCGGAAGACGACATTCTGCCGATCCGAACGGAATATGACGAGCGGAGCGATGAGAACAATATCGGCGTGAACCAGCTTGAGGGATCGGATTTTCCGATCTGGTTTGCTATCCCCGATTTGATCAACTCAGTACTGCAGACGGGAAAAGCTCCGAAAATCCTGAAAGCGATCCGCGTTTTCCCTGAAGGGATTCAAGAGGGCCTGCGGGCCGTGGCGTTGCGTGGCAAAGAACTTGTAGATCCAATTGCAGGAGATCTGTTTAAGTCTTTGATCGAAGCAAGGCAGAGAGAGAAGGAAGACGATCCGGAACAGGCGTTCTTTCTAAAGATCATGGCGAACGCAGGGTACGGCATTTTTATGGAAACTACCCCGAAACGAGTTTCCCAATTTCAGAAAGTAAACCTATTCTCGGGTGAATTTCATTGGAAAACTAAATCGAAAATAATTGAGGACAAAGGCAAATTCTATTGCCCGGTACTCGCTTCGTTGATTACGGCAGGTGGACGTCTCCTGCTCGGAACGCTGGAGCGCGAAGTGAAGATGGCCGGAGGCAGCTATCTTTTCTGCGACACCGACTCACTGGCGATGGTTTCGGCAAAGAAGGAAAGAACGGTGCGATTGAGTGATCCCGAGGCTAGCGAGCAACGCACTGTCGCTGCGATTTCATGGGCAACGGCCGCAGAAATCGTCGCAAAGTTTGATTCTCTAAATCCCTACAGCTTTCCCGGATCGATTCTAAAAGTTGAAAAGGATTCACTCGATAAGCAGCTATATGGGTTTGGCATCAGCGCAAAGCGTTATTCTCTGTTCGACGAGAAAATGAGGATTGTCCATGCAAGCTCACACGGCTTAGGACATCTCTTCGTGCCAGGAACGAAATGGAACAAAGAGGCGGACGCTCCAGAGTGGGTGAAGCAAGCTTGGGGGATCATAATTGGCAACGAATCCGCCGCAGATCGTCAATGCGATTCAGGATTCCCGCAATGATGCGAATCGCAATCACGACGCCCAAAGTCCAAATTTGGAGGGTCATAGAACAACAACAGCAACAGTTGCCTTACCGCCTTCGGGTCAAGCCGTTTAATTTCGTGGTGAGTCCCATCATCGACCGCTATGGTGACGAGCGCCACAACGATGGTTTTCCTACAACCGGCGGACCATTCCTTTTCATTGCACCGTTCAGTTCCAAAGCTGAGGATTTCTACAAGCTGCGATACACAAATGTGCGTGATGGGAAAAGATATAGGTTGGCTCCTTTGAAGAAGAAAAAGGACTCGGAAGCTTCCCCGTCGACTTTGGAAAAGATAATCGTGCAATCAACTCCATCCAGATAAGAGTCTTGCGCCTACGGGTGAGCCGTGTACATTCTCCACGAGGGGGCTCCTGCAGCCAGGGCAATAAGAGCGCAAGGGCTGCCGCGACTTATTGGAAAGGAAGTAGACCGTCGATGGGAGCAAGAAGAAGATCCTAGTGTGTTTGAACCGCTGCTTGTCGAATACAGGCCGGATGAAACCCAGCGCATTACGACCGACGCCAAACTCCAAAATAGACTAAGAAATCGCGGTCTCTCCGTTCTACATTTAGCAAGAAAAATCAAACTCAATCCTTCCACAATTCAAAGCGCAATGACTGGTCGACGCATTCGAAAGTCCGTAGCAGCAAAATTGTGGCTATTTCTTAAGAAACGCTAGCTAGAAGTGGCCGTAAGTGATAGACCGACGCATCTTGACACCTTCCCGTGGAGTCGTAACGCTGTTCGGTCACGGGATCCGTGTGTGCGTCGAACGAGGTCATCTGGTGCTCGAAGACGGCATTCGCGAGCGCATCCGGACCAGGTTTCCTCGCGTTAAGCATGGCCTTCGTCGGGTTGTCGTCATTGGCTCCGATGGGTCCGTTTCGCTTGCGGCGATTCGATGGCTAGCCGATCAGGATGCAGCGTTTGTAATGCTCGACCGCGACGGCACTGTGCTCGCCACGACAGGTCCAGTCAGACCGTCGGATGCTCGCTTAAGGCGTGCGCAGGCTCTCGCCTACCACACAGGCGCGGCAATTGAAATCGCCCGATTCCTGATCAGTGAAAAACTAAAGGGTCAGGAAGCAATTGCGCGAAACGTTTTCGAAAATCAGCAGCGGCGGGAAAGATTTCTTATGCACGGTTAGCGGTAACGACGGCATCGTACCATCGACGCAATTCGCTCTTTTGAATCCCAAGCGGCGTTGGCTTATTGGAGTGCGTGGAGATTCCTTCCGATCAATTTTCCAAAGCAGGATCTTCATCGTGTGCCGAATCACTGGCGTGTTTTTGAGACTCGTATTTCACCACTAACCGGTTCTCCGCGACTCGCAACAAATCCCGCTAACGCCATACTCAACTATTTGTACGCGGTTCTCGAATCGGAAACTCGTCTCGCCGTCGCCGCGCTTGGTTTTGATCCGGGTCTCGGAGTCTTGCACGTGGACGCTCAATTCCGAGACAGTCTAGCTTTCGATGTCATGGAGCCGACTCGTCGAAAATTCGACGCATATCTTCTCAAATGGATTCGCCACGGAACTCTTAAGCGTGAATGGTTTTTCGAACAGCGAGACGGCAATTGCCGGTTAATGGGATCGTTCGCAGTCACGCTTTCGGAAACGGCAATCGCATGGGCGCAAGCGGTTGCACCGGTCGCCGAGCGAGCCACCAAAATGTTGTCGTCAACGATAGAGAAGCCGCGTCGGCGATGGCGACAACCGACAACGCTAACCCAGAACAATCGACGGGAAGTAAAAGGCAATCCACCTGGTGCGCCTGTACTTCCCCAGCGTCCCGCGAGTTTTTGCCGCGACTGCGGTGTTGAGATAACTCGTCGGCGAACTCGTTGCGCTGCGTGCGCCAACATTCTGACTACCGCCGGGCTGATTGCGGCGGCACAGCAAGAACGTATCGCCGCGCAGAGTGATCAAGCACAAGTGCGACGCGCCGAGACGCAGCGTCGGCATAGGTCCGCGAAAGCTGATTGGAAGGACTCTGATCTCCCGGCTTGGCTCGACAAGGAATTCTATCTCCGGAAGATGCAGCCCCGACTGAAGAGGGCTCACGCTATCGGTTTTGGCGTCGAAATTGGATATCTCGATACCGTATGCGGTGGACATTCGACGTGGGCGGCGAGTTCCGCATGCACGGCACTGGCAAAAGCTGGCGGGACTAATCGGCTTCGCATTACATTCACAGGGAGAGATATTGCTAAGCTCGTGTGAGTAAAACCCCGGATGATGAACCAGATCCCTTCCAGCCCCCCGAAGACCATTATGTTCCTCTCGGTTTCTTCTTCGGAAACTGGTTAGAAAAAAAAGACGTAAACTTCGTTGTAAGCTGTCGTTCGTGTTCGTCCAGAAGCTGTCGATAGCGTTGAATCTTCGACTCTACTTCAATTACGTCAGCCGTAAAGCTATCAAAGTCCATTCCCGGCGGGGCAGGGATCGGAAGATCCTTGATAACATCCCATTTTATCTCTGTTGATGAGCTTCCTGTAACCATCGTGAGTAGCTTTTTCTTAAACAATTCCAGATTCAAAACATTAAACACAAAAGGCGAAGGGACCTTACAAAAAAATGGGATGAACCGACTGGTCACCACAATTCCGTCGTATTCCTCAGTTACCAGAACCGGAGATCCTGCCGGCAGTGATGCCATTGCGATGGTTAGGAAAAAGAACCATCCCTTTACGTACAACATATTTCGCGCGTCCTGGCAATCTATTGGCCTCATACTCCTTCACCTCAAGAATCTTGCCCGTCTTCGGATCCACTCCATTGACTTCTAAAAAGGAATGGTCTTGTGGATACTCACATATGTTCCGTCGTCACCCTTTGCTGTCTCGAAACGACTAAGATATGTGGCGTTTTGTAGTGCTCCCCGCTAAAACTGGACACCTCAATTAGGTAGAATCAGGGCCTCCAAAACAGGAGGCAACATGGGCAGGAAACCACGCGTAGATCGATCCCCGGAAGAGAAGTGGCAGATCGTGCAGGAAGGCATCAAGAGCGGGAACGTCTCGGAGACGTGTCGGCGTCACGGGATCGCTCCGAATCTGTTCTATCGCTGGAAGGATGAAGCGGAACAGGGAGCGAAGGCAGCGCTTGGGGGGAGAAGCGCTGCCGCGGCCGAAACCGAGAAGGACCATCGCATCCGGCAATTGGAACGAACGCTGGGGCGGAAGTCGCTGGAGATCGAAATCCTAAAAAACGTCGTGGGGGAGTGAGCTGTGGTGCGGTTCACTCCCAGGCGCGAGAGATGGTGACGCAGGGCTACACGGCCACGCTGGTGGCGGCGACGTTGGCCATCAGCCGGTCGAGTCTGTACTACCGGAAGAAGCCGCGAGGCAGCCGGGCCGACCGAACCTACGATGAGCAGATCGTGATGGCGTGCGGAGAGAAGCTGGCGTACGGCTATCGGCGCGTGGCGTGGTGGCTGCAGCGGAAGAAAGGGCTGCCCGTGAATCGCAAGCGGGTGCTGCGGGTGATGCGCGAACGTGGGTTGCTGGTGCGCTCGCGTCGTCTGCGGGCACGACGCAAGAAAGAGTGGGGCCGCGTGGAAGCAGCCGAGCCGAATCAGATCTGGCAGTCGGACATGACGAAGATCTGGGCGGGGCCAGCAGTGGGCTGGGCGTACCTGGTGTGCGTGATCGACTGCTGCACGCGGGAGATCGTGGGCTGGAATCTCTCGCATCGCTGCCGAACCGAAGACGCGCTGGCAGCGGTCGAGCAAGCGGTGCTGGCACGGCTGCCCGAGGGCAGCCGTGAGGCGAGCGTGACGCTGACCACCGACAACGGAACGCAGTTCACTTCGTCGCGGTTCATGGAAACGCTCAACCGGCTGGGCATCACGCATCGGCGCACGGCGTATCATCACCCGGAAGGCAACAGCTACATCGAACGGTTCCATCGCAGCTTGAAGGAAGAGGAAGTCTGGACGGCGGAATATCGCAGCGTGGAGGAAGCGCGGGCGTCGATCGCTCGTTGGATCGAGGAGTACAATCACGACCGGCCTCATCGCGGAGTCCAAAATCGCACTCCGCACGAGGCCTTCTTGGCTTTTGCAGTTGAACTAAAAAACGAGGCCCTGACTGTCTAAATTAGTGGGGAGCACTACATTTCCCGTCCTGTAGTCCACGAAGGAATGTTGCCAACAGGGGTAGACTGATCTATATATTTTGCTGTCTTGAAAAATGTGACGTATTTCTGTTCTTGCATGATTATACATGGTATTTTGATCCTAGATTGCGAGCATATGATTCTGCTTGCTTCACCCCCTTTGTGGCAGTCGTACCTGCCTTCTTTACTTCAACTACTACAAACGTTTTCTTCGCTCTTTGTCTCGAAACACCACTGATGCCTCCGCCACTACCGAAGAAGTGGCGGCGTTCCGTCCCGCACCTGCGGGAACGCCACATGCGATTTGTTCGACTGCATACATGTAATGGGTGATAAGCCTATGAATCCACCTAGCTTCCACATCACCCTCTGGTTTCATATACGTGGCGTCAAGTCTTGATTTGACAGCGCGAGGTAAAGAAATTCCCCGGAAGAGCAATGAATACTCGCGTTGGTTCATGCCGATTCCTTTCCTACGCCGATAGACAAGAAATGGTGTGGTTTTCGAAGACTGTACTGGGCCACGGAGTAATCTCGATTCGCCCTTGGTTTGCGTTGACAGTTCAAAGATGTGCCATTTTTTCGTGATTCGCGCCCCTCTGTCCCAACACTCCAATTACCACAACCAATGATTGGAAGGTTGCAATCTATAGTTTATAGTCGCTTGTTAGTAAAGCCTTTGCGTGAATACAAGTTCTTAGTCCACCCGGCAAACACCTTAACTTTTGTTTTGTCGCTGAACTGCTCTGAAAATGTTGTGCGCGATACGCTCTCTGTGTCGGTAATAATTATTTCTAAAACTTATTAGAGAAGCGTACAATGTGCCCACCAGAGTTCAAAATCGGAAATTCTCTCGCGACTAGTGTGATACTCGATGTGCTGCAATATTTCACCGTTTTTACACCGCAGACCTAGGGAGTGAACGTGAATACATTGCGCCGCGTTTACTGGCTCGGGGCAGTAGGCATCTTTTTGTTTTGCTCCAATGGACTCTACGGCCAGAGTGCGGCGACCGATTCTACTGGCCCGTGCTCTGCACTTTTGGCTGAATTTCTTTCGCTGGAGGATAGTGCTCCGCAGCCGTACACCCCCGGCGCTTCTAACAATGCAGGTGTTATTCGAGAGCAAGGATTCGACGAATATTTGAGACAGGTCGGGGGTCCTGATAAGACTTTGAGGGAAGCTCGAATGATCCTCGCGAAGAACCAAAAGATCTTGGCGTTTGTGGAGGCGGGACAGCCGGTCAGAGTCTTCACGCACACGGAACCGGATACAAACCCGAACAAAACCGTTACGGTTGTAAATCCGTCGGAAGCGTTAGCCTGGCAGGACTCACTGCTAGAAGTGAAAATCAGCCTGGTCGAGTGCTGGCGTTCACAGCCCCACCATAGCAATGGAGGCCCGCAATCGGTATCTGGTGCCACCGGTTCAGAGCACTCTGGAGGCCGCAATTCTAATACTGGGGGCCAGCAGATCGGGACTCGAAACGTCTCACCGAATAATTCCCCGTCCACAGGAGGGTGTCTACCAGGAGATGGACCTGCTGGTGGATGCAACACAACCGCACAAGCATCGAGTGCTAGCGGCAATGCTTCGATTCCCCGCAACGGTCTCACAGGCTCGACGGCCGAGACAATAGGTTCCGCATCAGGTGGAACTTCTAGCCCTGCAGGCGACGGCCCCGTTGGGAGTCTCTCGTCGAACACATCATCGCCCGACGATCAAGGTATCCCCGCTGATGGAACTTCTCCGGTTACTGCAGGAGATGTGGCTGTCGAACCGGCACTTTCGTCAGCCAACGATTCGTGGAGTGATCCGCTCTCGAATGTTGCGTCTAACGGGGGACTGGCGAACGACGACAGCCGCGCCTATCCTGTGCCAACGCAAGAGGAAATTGCCAACACCCTCAACAGCGGCATATCGAATGCCGAGGAAGCTTCCCCCACACCTGTGGCAACGGTAGCGGATGCAGACAACTGGGATCAGTTCTCCTCGTCCGCGACGCCGTCATCGGCCTACACATCAGGTTTTTCCTCCGCCAAAGGCCCTGACACGAATGCTCCAGTGCCAGATGCGACCGACGAGCAGATTGACCGAGACCTCCAAATAGTGAATGCAGACAGGGAGGGTCTTAGCAACATTTTGAGCAGCAACGAAGCTTCCGACAAAATCATGGATCAGGGGAGCGAGGTGGTTGGTTCAGTCGCACACCAGATGAACCATGCGATCAACGACGCCGAGGGCTCGGTTATCTTCTCCATTACTTCGACTGAGAACGGCGCTTCGGTGGGACAAATCAACTCTGACTTCGAAGGATTTGCCCCCGCCATGACGAGCGCAGCTTTGAATGACGCTCTTCCCGGGTATAAGTACCTAAACGCGATCAATCAGGATGCAACCAGCGTCCAGAATTATGTGACCAAGAAAATCCAATCGGTATCATGCCTTTTTCCCTTCGACCCGTATTGTCGGAAATGAGCGCCCCGACAAGCAAGCTCGCAACTATTGTTTTCCTGTCGCTGCTGACCGGTGCCGTCCACTCTGTTGCAGCGCCCAATTCGCCGTCACAGCGTTGTGAGCAGCAGATATACACGGCTCCAGATGGACGACTAATACCCCATGTGATCGCCCACCTGCAAAAGTCCACGGAACCGGTCGTGGGATTTGAGATCATCCGCGGACAGCCCTTAGTAGCACGCCCACGGCAGTTGATAGGTTTTACGGATAAAGGTATCAACGAACTCGCGGTTCCGGAGCCGGTCAAGGGGCTTTCCGTCAACCAGGAATCGCGTTTGGTGCTGCAGACGGCCGCAGGATTTCTAACAGCAGGGGACAGTGGCTTCGAGCCGGAAAAGACGATAACTCGCATGGTACGTGGGCGCCTTTACGGATCGGGGAGCCCGGTCTTCATCGAAGTGCGGGCGCACGAGAGAGTACTGCAGTTTCTCGCGCGCCAGCAAAAAGGTGCTCCATTTATGATCGCCACTTTGAAAGGAACACTGCGCGCAGCGTCCTGGAATGATATAGGTCTTGCGGCGGTAATCGGGGACAGCTTGTACGTTTGGCGAGCAGGTGACAAGAACGTTGTTCGTCTTCTGACCGACCAGGGTCTGAGCGCAGCACGGGATGTGGTCCTCGTTGGGCGTAACCGCGCGGTCGTTACGCTGAGAGCTACGGTGGTTTTGATTACAAGCGAAACTATTACGGTACTGATGGGAATGCCGATGGCTCGCTGCCGTTTCCAGACTAGTGGCCTTCCTCTCATCTCTTGGACGGTGGGACTGGACTGATATGGAAATTGCAAGGCCTAGACCAAATTGGGACCAGGAAGGGCGATCAGGTGTATGCGGCTGACCTTCTAAAGCAGCTCCCCAAGAACGCCGACGAGAGGCGCGGTCCAGTTTCGCGAAGCCGCCCGGCTTCTGGGTTGCGTCCGGGCGCGTGAGCAATGGACGCGCCTGAAAAATGCGACCGCCGCCGGTCCAGTGAAAGTAAAGACCGCATCTCTTGAGAAATGGATAAGTCGTCTTCTCACCATCAATTTCCAATGCGATTCATTGGTGTGAATTCCTGGATCTGCCCAGAGCACGTTCGCTCTCTTGGTATTTCTTCAAAGACGTATCAATGGAAATCTGATTGCTTTGAGGATCTATCAAGGGGCCCAAGAGATCGCGCATAAAAGACGGTGCGTATTTAGGCATGCTTGGCTGGCGGTTTTCAAAGTAGCGCATGATGGAGCGCATCCCAATCGCAACTTCGTCAGGTGTAGCCTGCTCGTTCGAAGCGGACAGCTGCTGCAATGCTTCCACGAATTCAGTCGCCAACGACTTTGCTTCTGCCTCTGTGAGACGCAGTTGTCCCGAAGCTCTTTTGGTCACCATCGGCGAGGACAGTACTAGCTAACCAACTCGCCGGAAACTGGGGAAGTCTTGTCGCGTTCGTCATTTTGGCCACCTCCCAGACTTGCGCTCTTCTTTTGGCAAAATTAAATATTTTTCATTTCACTTTATTTTGTATTTTTTGGAAAACAAGTTTTGCGATATCACAAAAATTTAACTTCATTTGAATTTACGCTGATTGTTTTATTGACGGTCCACTGTGTGGTCAATTGCTATGCACATAGAGAACCCCATCGCGGCTTTGACGGGGTTCTCTACGTGCACCCCAAATGACCACACACTGGCGGTTAGGACCTCGTGGAATGGGACTCAGTCCTCTGAAATTGGATTTAATTACTTTAACGATGTAAAAGAAATAAGAAAGTTATTCACGCACAATGTTGCGCTGAAAATGCACACCGCGTGGAATTCGCGCAAAATCTATTTTTGGAATTTGTGCTTTGTGGATAATGTTAGTAGCTAGCGCAATCGACGAACCGCGTCTCCTAACACAGTGGATAGTCTGGAATCAGTATCTGACGCCGCGAGCTGAAATTCTTGGGCGTTCGGCGGAGCACTATCCGCAAAGGAAGTGACAGTAATGATGACGTCTTTTGACTCCAGCCCTCCTACTAGCAGGCGCCCTTCAAGAAGGTCAAGTGTCGGCGGCTGAATCGACGCCGACGTCACAAGAAGCACGGCTGTACTAATGTCCATTCCCGGATAGATCATGTTCTTTACTTCAATCAGCCCTGTGCCGTGCTTGCTGCCCCCTCGGACGAAGAACTCAAGACCACCATGAGAGCCGACGTTCAAGGGAATATTTCCCGCAAAGAGCAGAGCGGTATTGGCCGCCGAACTCTGTTTGCGTTTCTAATCCCTAGTTCCAAGACTATGTGTAGCTCGGCCTTGCGTGGGCGCGGGACCGTTTTGGATGTAGCTCACATTAACTATTCTGGGGTTCTGAATAACGATTTTGGGATACCGCGGGCGGTTGCGAATATCTTCGATGAGTCTGTGGGGCGCTGGATGAAGATTTTCCGCCCAGCCGTACATAATATTTGTGATCCCGTTTTGATTGGTGGGGAGCGCGATCACTGTCGGGCACGTCTACAACGTACAGCGACTTATCCGCCGCGATGTTCGAACCACTGGCTTTCGGAAGAATCTCATAAACGTTGAAACCGACGATTTCGAAGTCAGTCAGCACCGGCACAACGTCCTCTAGCCATTCTTTTGTTGATTGTTTGCCTTTTGCGACGCGAGCGATGCCTCCATTGTCGATGGCGCCTGTGTCTGTGACGCCATACACAATCTGGCCCCCGCCAGTGTTCGCAAACGCAGAAAGTTGTTTCGCAAGCTCGTTGAGAACGTCGTTCTCGCTAACACCAGAAATTCTCAGATCGAGTAAGCGTGCGCCCTTTCTTTCGAAGGTGTTATTTTCGCCTGACGGAAGGGCAAGAACATCATCTTCGGTCCATGAATAACAGGCTTCGGCACGGATTGAATTGTAAAGCTTTCGGGACGAATTTAGCCAAGGTCTATAGCACCACTACCATTCTCACCCGTAAGAAGGAATGTGTAGCATTCTGAGATAGATAGTTGTAATTCCTGTTATCAAGAGTTAAATGAAATGAGTGTGGAATTGTAACGATGCAAGCTTTGTGCAAATCAGTTGGATGAGACTTTTGCAGCGTTGACGATTGAGCTACTATTCTGAAACGGAGCGCGATAGTTGCGATGAATGAGTCAGAGAGCAGGATTTATGCGTTGGACGCAGCGTATAAGCCTTTTCCGACATTTGCTGAGTGGGTTGGCCGATCGACGCTGGATACAGTCAGATGGGAAAGATATAACTCGTCGCTTGGACGACGTGCCGCGGGATTATCAGCAGAGGTGATGGAGAGAGCGAGGAACGTTGCGAAACGAGCGGCGGCATTGGACACAGGTGCGATCGAAGGTTTGTACGAAGTGGATCGGGGTTTCACCTTTACTGTTGCACTAGAAGCCGCAGCTTGGCAGGCGGCACTCGACCAGAAGGGCCCTCAGGTCAGATCCTTGTTCGAGGCACAACTACATGCATACGATTTCGTCCTAGACCTTGCTACTAAGGCCGAACCGATCTCGGAAGCTGCCATACGTGCTTTGCACGAGGAGGTTTGCCGAGCACAAAACACCTATCGCGTCATCACTGAGGTTGGACCACAAGAACAGGCCCTGCCGAAGGGACAGATAAGACACTGCCCAACCATGTTCGAACTCTAAGGGCACCGACCACTCTTACGCACCAGTCGATGTTACACCAGCCGAAATGGCGCGTTTGACCGCTGAAATGCGGACGGACGCTTTTCTATCCGCGCATCCGGTGATTCAAGGTTCTTACGCGCACTATAGCTTCGTTGTTATTCACCCTTTCGCGGATGGCAACGGGCGTGTTGCGCGAGCATTGGCATCTGCTTTTACCTACCGAGCGATTTCGATGCCTATCGTGATTCTTTCAGAGCACCGCGACGACTACCTTAGCGCGCTGGGAGCGAGCGACGCCGGTGACTTTCAGCAGTTTGTGGATTTCATGCTCGCCAGATCTCTTGACACGGTAGTCCTTGTTGAAGAAAGTCTTCGTTCAGCAACGGCACCGCCCGCTGAACAGAGTGCGGCAGCCATCGAAAGGTTGTATTTCACAAAAGGAGGATACACCTATGAACAAGTAGACCAATTCGGAGAACGTCTGCTAAATGCGTTTAATGAGGCAGTAATCCCGTTAATCCAGAAGGGTCAGAATTCGAAGATAACTTTTGGAACGGCACTGACGCAAATGCGGTATGAGACGCCAGAAGCTTATCGAACACCTCTCTGGAGGGCGTGGAGTCAACCTTTCGCTGCAGACGGCTGGACCTACCGTGACTCGTGTCAACCGTGCGTACGCGCTGTTGCTCCCGAGAGATGCAGGCGGGGAGGACGATGTTCAACTCATATCCCCACAAGGTGCAGGGGTGAGCGATGTATTCATAGCCCGAGTGGATCAGCTAACGCCGAGTATCTCGGGTATGCTTCAAATTCGTATAAATATGCTAGCCGAACGGCTTGTCAACGAGATGTATGCGGAGCTCTTGAAGCAAAGTAGCCAGCTAGCCCGCAAGTTCTGACAGAACGGAGCTACTGTGCCTGCTAAATCTGCCTGATCGCAAACTATGTTCCACGGGTACGACGCGCTGAGGCGTTTGGTCCTGTTCCTGTTATCGGCAGTTATCGGGGGAAGCTGGCGCAGGATATGTTTTTGGTACACTGAGTGTCAGAAATGATTTCATGCATTCAGAAGATGGCAAGCATTTTGAGAATGTCGTCGGAGTGACAGACCGCGACCGCATCACCGGTGAGAAATTTTATGCGCATGTCCTTTGACACTGACAGGCCGATAGCCGTGGGAGAAAATGTCGGGGTAGGTGACACATTGTTTCAATACCGGGGTGAGGACAACCCCGGACGCTCTATCTTTACCTCGCCGGGACGGCCCATCGCGGAAGCACGATTCGGAAGGAAGTACTCCGCACGATGAGACAGCTTGTGAACATGGATCCAGGAGTGCCGACAATCATTTACGTTCCGATCCGTGAAAAGTATGATTGCATGACGTGTGTGACGGCTATGCTACTCGGGCTCGAATACGGGATGTCGTACAAGCCTTCGGGGGGAACATCGACCCGTCCAAAGATCACAAGGAAGAAGGCCAACGACTGTATTGGGCATTTGAAAGATTGATCCTCAAGCACCGGTTCGGCGCTCTAAACCACTTAGACATGCCACCGCTCAAAAATGGACGACGCTATTGGATTTCAGTAAGCATCGACGACCCGACACAGCCTTTATCCAAGGAGATGACACACAGCATCGCAATCGATGAAGCTGGGAGAGTTTTGACCCTAATCCTCAATACGGAACAGTTCAAATCGCTCGCCGAATGGCAAGCAGCCATGTCGTTGCCTCACAAGCTTGAGTCTGCCTCTGAGATCTTCAAATACACATTCTGAACAGACTCCCCGAATCTTCATTGCTTCGCCGAAATACCAACGATCTGCTCGAATGTTCACCGCACAGAGTGATGGAGATTCCTGGGTTCACAGCCAGAACCAAAAGTGAACCCTGCGAGCCTGGACTGAAAGGAATCAGTGACTCTGTTCTTGTGCAGGGCCAATTAAGATCTCAAACTTTCCCGCTGGAACGTCTGCAGTCATCGCTTGAGGTTCAATTCCAACCGACTTGAATGCCTTCACGACTGCCTCGGCTCCGGCAGGCGGTGACTTCGTTTGCTCTCGATTTATAAGAATCCAAACTCCGTGTGGAATTGGTTGGTCCGGATTTTCCACCGTCAAGCCATAGTGGAAACCCACGATTTTGCCTACGTCCCAGCCGGAGGCTTTGAACACCTGGAAGAAATCTTGCGCGTAGATTTGCGGTTCGCCGCCTGGTGCTAAAGTATAAATACCATCGAACGCTGTGTTTCTATACGGAGAAAGCTCCGCGATTAATTTGGCTTTCTGATCAGAAGAAAGACGACGGGTAGTCGGCACAACGGTTATAGCAGCCTGATTATTGTTCCCCACTTGGGCAATATTGTTGTCGCCCGATTGCTGAATTGCAGGAGTATTTGTAACACCTTTATCTTTCGTTCTTGCGTCCGCGGTATATTTCTGCACTTCCTCTTTAGGCTGTTCGTGAGTGTATTCGGGTGGTTTTTGTCTTGAGGCCCAGGGTTCGGTACCAACTCAATGTGTGGCCCTGGCAGAACCTCTTGTTTCGATGGAGTCGTTGTTCCAGAAAACAGCCACAAACCCATGGCTGCAAAAACTAAAAACACAGCTGACACAGAGCCTGTCCTACGTCTTATTCTCTGCCACCCTGGATTTCCCGACCTTATCCATGAATTCGTTCCTGCTGCGTGTATTCCTAGCAATGCCGCAGAAGAAAAAAGGATCGCCAAGGTAATGCGGTTCAATTTCCCTAACTTGTCCATGACAAGTAAAAGAAGCGTTAGAATCGTGCTCACCTTAGCTTCCCATGAAAACGAGGACTTGCGTGACTTCTCGCCAAGCATAAGAAGTAGTATTCCACAAACTACTTAACGTTATTATATCCAGAATATCCATTATGCATAATTGGTTAGTACGTATCGCTCAGGAAGAGAGTCCACGAGTTGAGACAATGCTTCCCAATGCCGTGGATGTGGATTCGCCGTCCACGTCGAATGTCCACCGCATACGGTATTGAGATATCCAATGTCGACGCCAAAACCGCCAGCGTAAGCCTCTTTAGTTGGGGTTGAATCTCCCTCTTGAAGGTAGAATTCCTTGTCGAGCCAAGCCGGAAGATCGGAATCCTTCCAACCCGCTTTCGCGGACCTATGCCGACGCTGTGTCTCAGCGCGGCGCTCTTGCGCCTGATCGCTTTGCGCAGCAATACGACCCTGCTTTGCTGCCTTGACTAGCCCCGCAGTAGTTAGGACGTTGGCGCACGCAGCACAACGAGTTCGCCTACGACTTATCTCAACGCCGCAGTCGCGGCAAAAACTCGCGGGATGCTGAGGAAGTATGGGCGCAGCAGGTGGACCGCCTTTTACTTCCCGTCGATTGTTCTGGGTCAGCGTTGTCGGTTGTCGCCAACGCCGACGTGGTTCTTGTATCGTTGATGACAACATCTTAGCCACTCGTTCGGCGAACGGTGCAACCGCCTGCGCCCATGCGATTGCCGTTTCCGAGAGTCGGACAGCAAACGATCCCATTAATCGGCAATTTCCGTCTCGCTGTTCGAAAAACCATTCACGCTTAAGGGTCTCGCGGCGAATCCATTCGAGAAGATAGGCGTCGATTTTGGGACGAATCGGCTCCATAACATCAAACGCCAAACTGTCGCGAAATTGTGTGTCAACGTGCAAAACGCCAAGACCGGGATCGAGACCAAGCGCGGCGACGGCAAGCCTAGTCTCCGATTCGAGCACAGCGTATAGGTAGTTCAAAATTGAGTTCGCAGGATTTGTTGCAAGACGCGGAGAACCGGTTAACGATGAAATGCGAGCATCAAAAACTCGCCAGTGATTCGGGACACGCTGGAGATCGCACTTCGGAAAATTGATCGGAAGAGATTTCCACGCACTCCAATAGGCAAGCGCTGCTTGAGATTCAAAAAAGCGAATCGCGTCGATTGTAGGCGCTGTTGTTACCGCTGTTCTTGCGTAGCCAATCTTTTCTGCTGCTGTCGAATTGTCGAGAAGATTTCGCGCAATTTCTTCCTGACCCTTCAGTTTTTCATCGATTAGAAATCGGGCAATTTCAACTGCCGCGCCTGTCTGGTAGGCGAGTGCCTGTGCACGTCTTAGGCGAGCGTCCGATGGTCGGACTGGACCTGTCGTGGCGAGCACAGTGCCGTCGCGGTCGAGCATCACAAATGCCGCATCCTGATCGGCTAACCATCGCATTGCTGCAAGCGAACTTGAGCCGTCGGAGCCAATGACGACAACCCGACTAAGGCCATGCCTAACGCGCGGAAACCGGGCCCGTATGCGCTCGCCAATGCCGTCTTCGAGCACAAGATGCCCCCGCTCGACGCACACAGGATTCCGTGGCCGAACAACGTCACGACTCCGCGGGAAGGCGTCAAAGTACTTAGATTCTATCACTTACGGGAAATATGGTCTCGGTTTTTGTTCAAGAATCTCCATAATTTCGCTGCAACCGATTTCCAAATGCGCTTGCCAGTCATCGCCCTTTGAACGGTAGAGGGATCTAGCTTCACTCTGGCTGCGATGCGTCGAACCGACATGCCGCAGTTTCGAAGCCTATTTCCGAGTCTGATGTCCGTAGTAACAAGAGCGGTTTCGCCTTGTTTGTGTTCGATGAGGAGCGCTTCAAAAACACTAGGATCCTCATCCTGTTCCCAACGCCGGTCAGTTTCCTTTCCTATCAGAATTGGTGGCCCCTCCGCAATGATTCGCGCTCGCTGGAGCAAGCCCTTGGTGAATCCCGTACACGGCAATCCATCAGGCCCAAGGCTTTTTGCTTCTGGATGCAATGCGTGCGAGAGCACTACTTTCTCCAAAGTCATCGGGGAAGCGTCAGCATCCTTCTTTTGACTCAGCGGTGAAAGCGCATAGTTTTTGCCATCATGCACGTTGATGTATCGCAATTTGTAAAAGTTGGGTCGTTTCGAGCTGTATGGAGCGATAAGCATGAAATCCTTTCGCTTTACGTGCTTCGGAAATCCGTCTGGATGTTGATCATCACCCTTCCGGTCGATCAGCGGCGTCACGACAAAATTAGATGGCTTTACGCGATTACGGTACGGCAAATCCTTTTGCTTTTCTTCGATAGTCCGCCACATTTGCACCTTGGGCGTCGTCATCGCCACACGCATCATTGCTGGAGAAGAGAATAGCCGGGACAATCGAGCAGTCGGATCTTTTTTGATAATGAATTCCCAGACCTCTTTTACCCATTCGGGTGCTTCGATTTCCTTGTCCCATTTTGCACCGGGGACAAACAAGTGACCCAAGCCATGCGAACTGGCGTGGACAATCTTGAAGTTCTCATCGAATAGACAGTATCGCTTGGCGCTAACCCCGTACCCGTACAGTTGGCGCTTCAGGGAGTCCTTCTCGACCTTGAGAATTGAACCCGCGAAACGGTATGGATTTAGAGATTCGAACCTACCAATAATTTTGTCGACCTTCGACCACGATAATGCGGCGACAGAATGTTGCTCCGCCTCTTCAGGGTCACTCAAGCGTACCCGTCGAGCTTTTTTCGCAGCGACAATTGCCATCGAGTCAGTATCACAGAAAAGGTATGTTCCGCCTTCATTGCGAATCTGCGTCTCCAACAGTGCCAATAACAACCGCCCGCCAGCTGTTATTAGGGATGAAATCACGGGACAGTAGAACTTGCCCTTGTCTTCAACGACTTTTGATTTGTACTTATAAACCAATTCACCCGAATATGCCTTGACCTCAGCAGGTCGCGAGACGCGCCGCGGCGTCGTTTCGATAAAGATTCCGTATCCTGAATTGGCCATAATCTTTAGGAAGTATGCTTGCTCAGGATCCGATTTCTTTTCGCGCTCCTTAGCTTCAATCAAAGTGCGAAAAAGATTGCCGGTGACTGGATCGATCTCCTCTTTTCCCCGCAATGCAATCTTTCTTAACCCTTTCTGTATACCAACAGGGACAACTCGAATCGCCTTGAGTAATTTAGGAACTTTTCTGGCTAGCAGTACCGACGCGACCAAGTCAGGAATCGCAAACCAACTAGGGCGATCTGATCGCTCAAGAACATTCAGTCCAATATTCGTGTCACCGGTTTCATGGTTGTACTCGGTCCGTATCGGAAGGATGTCACCACCAGGGGCTACCAATGCGTATCCGGTGATTGTCTTCCAAAAAGCTGGATCGAACACAATGTTGGGATTGCGAAGTACTCTGTTCAGAAGTGCCGTGATTGATCGCGTCGCTGGCCTGATCACCAACTCCTTCGCGATTAGGAATGTCCATAGCCCCATGTTGAGAATCACGGTTGGATACTGAGAAAGAAAATCCGTATGAACTACTGGAACTGTCGCAGCCCTTATGTGAACCTCCGATCTCCCGCCAAAGTAGGCCTGATTGGCTATTCCTTGAATCTTGCGAGAGAGCCGAAATTTCTTCGATGGGAACATCACTCCCATAGCTTCAAGATATCCCTTGAAAATGGAAGCGGGCGATACTGCATTGTCAGGGTTTAGTATGCCTACCAGATTTGGATGACGGTTAAATTCGGTTTGCAGGGCATTAAGGATCCCAGAGGTCGCCCGCACGTCCTGCCTGCAATAGGCGATCTCCTCTCTAGTGACGCAACCTGTCGGCTCATGGTTCGACTTTTGAGGTACCTTGTAACCCTTCTTTTTCAGTTCCTTCGCCAGGCTCTTTAAACTGTAGCTGGTGTTGGTGAGAGCAAAAGCGAGAGCGTATAAATCGAGGAATCGTCCCCGTGACCGAAATCGACCCCGTTTTACGAACTTTCCCGATAAGGAAATGAACGCAATTTTGCTGTCTTTTCGATTCAACTTAATTCGGAATTCGCGCTTCTGGAGCTTGTCGGGATTTGAACTCCTGTTCGAAAAAACTAGGGACCAATCGTGGTCCAAGCGCGTCGCTGGTCTGGCATCGGATGCAATCCGCGTTAAATCAAAAGGAAGGTTAAAACCTACGATCAGTGAACCTGCCTCAGTATGAGGGAAGAAATATTTTTCGATGAATTGTCGTTTCGTAACGACAACGACTTTGTGCGTGACTACATCTCCTGACGTCTCGGCAGTTTCTCGGTATCTCTTGAGGGTCCTGAGTTCGGGGTCAGACACTTCGTAGGGATCGTAGAAAATACCTTCTTCACGGACGTCACTGTAGGCGTCGCCATCGCTTCGCAGAATCCAAAAGAAACCAGAAGTAAGTGATTGTAGCTCGTCCGTCCTGGTCTCAGAGTCAAACACTAGGGCGTGTAGCGGCCAGCGGGGTGACGACCACCAGTTCCGTTGTTTTTTATTCTTGCGGCGTTTCGGATTTACACTCTTGCTTTTTCGTTTCTTTTTTCGCTGGCGTGCTTCCGAATGCGATCGGAGGATAAGTGTGCTGGTCATTTAAAGCCAGCACGAACAAATCCTGCGTTTCGTCTTTGCGCTCTTGCAAGATTTTCAAAAAATGCAGCTTGGGCTTCTAGCGTAAGGGCTAGCATCTCGCGTTTATTCCGTGCGGGCCGCATACGAACACCGGCACGAAGAAGCCCTTCCGTGCACTCACCGTGGCAATTACGGCAAATTGGAATCTTCAGTTCTGGGTCGTGATTCCTGCCGCCCGGATGATGATCTTCGAGCCATTTCTTTAGCCAGTTCTTTGATACTCCGTGGGCCCGTAACCATTTTTTGATGACGAGAATTACGGGTCCTTCGTAGCGACAAAATGCGCAAACGGAACGGGTATTGCCTAACTTTTGGTTTCTGCGCGCTTCACGCAGAGCGGTGCGGTTCGGATCGCTGTCCATTAGCGCCTCCGCCCGTGCCAGTAGATTTCCTTGATCCCTTCGAGTTCCCCCGCGTCTTGCATGTGTCGGATTGCCTTCAGGTTTGTAAAAAATTCAAGCTTGGTACCCGGAAGAAACGTGTGTTCGAATTCCTTCAGATCTCTAGGCTCTTCGTTCAAAGCGGCGCCGACCGCGTTCCAGTAGTAACCAAGGAGCGATGCGGCTTTGGAACCGCGAACGTCAATCCATCGCACACCTTTCGCATCAAGGAAACGCATAGGCGGGCGAAGCAAATCGTCACTCGGCAATGCTACGTAGTCCTTCCCACGCTTTCTGAGGGCCGGACCGACATACTTCTCAAGGTTCTCCTTTGTATTGCCTTCCACTTCGAGTGCCCGAGATGCTGGCAGATTCTCGCGTTTCATTAATGCCAACGTCGCGAAGGCGTCCAGTTCATCTTCTCGTTCTCTTACATTTCGTGGCTTGTGTGAAGGGATCGTGCGCTTGTAGGCCATGGCTTCACCGCCCACTCTGCTGCTGCGATTTGCTGGTTAGTTTTTCGATTTCTGAGAAGGGGATCAGTACACGGTCGCCGAGACGGATCGCTTTGATTTCACCGCTCGCAATGCACTTATCAAGAAGTCGAACCGAAATTCCCAGCAGCTGCGCACACTCGTACCGGCTGATAGCAACCTTTTTTGAGGACACACGCTCTCCGTCAGCCGGTTGCGGGGTATCTCAATGCGAAACTGCGGTCCTTGGGGCCTTCGCTTTGAGCCTTCGGCTGACCCAGCTAGAGCGTTGTCACCGTTAGGTGGGTCCGTCTTACTGAAGGCGTGGCCTTCTGCGCCCTTCAGGAGCCTTTCGCGTCCTTAGGCGCAAGCAAAAGTTAGTACAGAATGCCAAAGGTCGTCAAATGCAAGGGAGCAATTTCGAGCTAGTTTGCTCCATTGGATGGTTGGAAGCTGCACAGTCTCATTGTGAGATACGTGGTGCGAAGAGGATTTCTCGACATCTATCCGGACGGCAGCGTCTAGTCGGTTTTATTTTCATTCCTATCATGGCGTGCCATTCGACGACCGTACCATCTCAACGAATAGTAAACGATGTCTGGAAACATGATAAATGCAGTCATCAATATCACACCGATATCGAAGAAGATCACAGCTGCGAGCTCTGATTTAGGAGGGAAACCGATAAGTAAGAAAATGACACCGAGGAGAACCAGGCTGAACTGTATGAAATAACCTCGGAGAGAAAGCCGGTGTTGCAGTTTCCATAGACCCCGCAAGCCAAGTACACCCATTCCTATGCTTATTCCAAGGGCGATAGGCGAAGCACTCACGATGTTTGATGCATTCTGCCCTATCTTTACGTCTGTGCGTATAGGTGTCTACAGACACGTTTCCTCTCTCACGCCTGTGGCAATGCTGCCCTACTCCGCATCGAGGCTCAAGAAGAACGCACCAACGTTCGGGATAGGTGTTGCGAACAGGGATTATCACTACCTATCTCAGTCTGAGATAGATGGTGCGAAGCGGATTTATCGACACCTACCGCGAGTCCTTGCCTGAGTGCTTGCCGCGTTAAGCATGGAAGTCTATATTTGTCTTCGTGCGCGTTCTAGTAAGCTTCCCTGCCGTCCTGATTTGCACCGGGTATCTTGCGATCCTGCAACAGCCCGTGCGCGCACAGACACCAGTCGGAAGTTCCGAGCGTTTGCGCGTTGCCACACGGCCCTATGGCTGCCCCGTGCTGCTAGATGACATCGAGGCTCCTCCAATTGTTGTTCACGACGTAAGATTCGATGGAGTAATAACTTTGCCCGAGTCCGTCCGGGAGGAGTTCGTTTCCCATCTGAAAAAACCAGGACTGTTTGCCACGCCCGGCTGGGTCGACGGGATCGCGATCGATGCCCAAAACATGTGGCTTGATCATGGATATTCTCAAGTCATGATAGAGCCAGAAGCACGAACCTTCAGCGTCGACGCCGAAGGCGAGCACGTTTTCCTCACGTTCCACGTCAACGAAGGCACGAAGCGTTGGTTGAAAGAAATCCGTTTCAGCGAAAAAGACAGCACAGTATCCGACCCTGACACGTCACACAATGCAAGCCCTGATCCGCGTTGGCTTTCGGCCTTTTCGTTCGACCGGCTTCGCAGATTAATTCCGATCCAGGATGGAGACGTATTTAGCACAACTAAACTTTACGAGGGCTTTGACGCTCTGGAGAAATTATATAAGTCCGAGGGATACGCCGAGTTTTCGGTGACGCCAACGATCGCGCACGACGATAAGGATCACAGCGCGTCCGTCACGCTGGAACTGGACAAAGGCGAGCAATTTCATGTGGGGAAGGTTGAAATCCTCGGCATCGATGCCGCCCTCGCTGAAAAGCTGCAAGTAGCGCTGCCCCAGGGTGAAATTTTTCACCCCGCCGCAGTGGATGCCGCACTGAAATCCGTGCTTCCAGCTTCAGCAGCGGACCGCGTTGACGTGCGTAAGAATGAGCGTGAGGCCACAGTCGACATAACGATCGACCTCCGTCCGTGCCCGCCTCCTGAGCGATCAGTTCAAGAATAGGTGTCGATAACAGGGGTGGTCTCAAGGGGTCGATGCAACACTGGCTTGCAGTCTATCCGCCGGAGTTTCAAATCCCAATGTTTTTCGTGGCCGTTGATTGAGGCGCAGAGCGATCTCGTCCAGGTCCGACTGTGAGTAGCAGGACAGATCCGCCTTCTTCGGCAGGTATTGCCACAGCAACCCGTTCGTGTTTTCGTTCGAACCGCGCTGCCATGGGCTTTGGGGATCGCAGAAGTAAACCTGTACGTCCGTAGCCATCGTGAAGCTTTTGTGCTGGGCCATCTCCAACCCGGCGGGAGATGTCTTCTCGTTCTGCCAGGGTGAGTGAACTCGGTGAACGGCGGCGGATGGGCGGCGCAATCCCACCATGGCGCTTCAACAGAAGGTGAATAACCACATTGTTCTTGCCCAGCGCTCGACCAATCGCATGTAACGACTCTCCCGCTTTCCAACGACGCCATACCTCAACTCTTTGCATCGCAGAAAGCCGTATCCGTTTCTTTGCGATCATAAACACCACCTTTTAGAAAAAAGATTTATACCAGATGGTGTTGCATCGACCGGTTGAGCCCTCAGGGATTATCACTAGCTATCTCACTGTGAGATAGATGGTGCGAAGCGGATTTATCAACATTAGTCTCTGCGGCTCGTCCACCGAACGTAGTTTTTTAGTATGAACTAGAGGACTAGCCGAGAGTAAAGCGCACCGGGATTGAGATTTCCACGCGAACCGGCCTCTGACCGCAAAAGGCGGGTTTATAACGCCATTGACGTACGGCTTCAACGGCTGCTGATACCAACTCTGGCGCAGCTTGCTGAATGACCGTGATGTGCGAAACAGATCCATCCGTTTCGACCACTCCGTACAGGATTACTTCTCCTTGGACATGGTTATCGCGTGCGCTTTGGGGGTATCTAGGGATCGCTTGGGTTGCTACCACCGCTTGCTGCATATCATCGCAATGCTCCCACAACTCTGCATCTACGGGCGCCTCGAATAGCGTTGGGTCCCGTTCGGTTGTCTTCTCAATTTCCAAAATGGTCACAGAGGCCACGATCTTGCCGTCTCTCAAGGCACGGATTTCGTACGGGACGAACTTTTCGTCTAATTTCTTAAACGCATCGTATTCTGTCCGAGAGATTTCACGAGGGAAGCTATCCCTTGGATACTCGACGCTTACTAGGGCTCCGCTGTCCTGATCGAAACACATTTCACGGTCGGTAGCTGTGGTCCACTTCACTTCGGTGCATTCGCACCGCACTCCATTCTTTTCGCGAGTTCGTACCTTTCCAAGATGTTGAGTCGCCCCAATTCTGAGCGCATCTTTGAGGTGAAGCATTGTGTCGAGCTGAAAGATAAGCTCTGGCTGATAGCTGAGGGCACTTTTCTGCCAATATCCTTTCGCATTGCCTACGCGCAGTCGATCGTAATCCGCGAATCGGATCTCTTCCCTCCATTGAGAGGCCGACACCCTATTGAGGACGTAGTTGCCTTTAACCGATGCATCTTTGGCATTGGTAACTTGGATTGCGGCGCGCATCAACATTGGCTTCGCCCCATCGGTCCAAACGTCTTGTTGCAGGAGAGCCCGTGAAATCAGCGCCTCGGGAGATGTGTTCTCTTTCCCGTTTGCGGAGGAATTCCCCGTTGGCAGAAGCAGCGAGGCGAAGATCAATATGATGACCTTGTCGGTACGCATGTGGCGTCGAGTTATACCACCGGTTGCGCGAAAAACAACCGTGTTTACTGCGACGCCACAATCCATTTTATTTTTATCAGCCCACGACGATTTGTCTTATTTCTTTAACAGTGTTAAACGAATGTAAAAGACGGACGGCTATTTCACAACTCCCTTGTGTGGTCATTTGAGTACAAGGTAGAGAACCCCATCGCGGCTTTGACGGGATAGGAGATAGGATAGAGCGAAACTGCCCTTTTTGATCCGTTTTTGCTGGTTTGGGTGTACGATTGGTTGAAAATAATTTAAATATCTCCGCAAAAGGATAAATAAAATGAAAGGAAGATTTTCTTACCAAGGGTTTCCAGATCTCTTAGCTTGGAATTACTTTCATATCCACGCATAGACACATCGCTCGCCGAAATTTCTACCAAAACCGATTCCTGCGCTCTTAAAATCTGGACGATGCCAACCGAAGCTCAAGGTATGGTCTGTCCCAGCCCATCGTACTACCGCGCCAGATACTACGATCCCTTAACCGGAAGGTTTCTATCGGAAGACCCAATTGGCCTTGACGGGGGTGTCACCGATTTCTACGTTTATGTCAGGAATGATCCGATAGATTCACTCGATCCGACCGGTTTGCAGACGCAGCACCAACCCGGCGGCCCAGACCATTTCGAAAACATCAAATGCCGTCCGGGGGATGATTGTCCCGTGCTTTTGGACAAAATCCAAAAATGGGCCTGGCAGATCTCCTCGCACTATTTATTTGATTGGAAACACGGTACGGGCCGCCACACCACGCAGCCGGGACCGCGGGGGGGACCGCCCGACGTCGAGCCAATGTGGAACGGCTACAACAATTGTGTGGCGATATATCTGGCAAAATGCGAGGGTGATTGTCCGAAGGCGAAACCCAACCGAGCCCCACAGCCCAAGCCTATCGGAGGTCCAGTTGCACCCATTACACTAATTGAGATTCTAGAGTGGCTGTTGGAGGGCGCCGCCGCAGCCTAATACGTTCAATGAACATCCCTGATTAGAATTCAGGGGAGGACAAAATGCTTCGCGAAATACTTGACGATATTCAAGCGGCCCGGGAAGGTTCTTTGACTACGATCCCCGATTCGCAAGTGCGCAGATGGATGTCAACCAGCGATCCAGAAGCTCTTGGTGCAATCTATGTATTGCTCACTGACGCAAAGCTTTCCCAAACGATCACGCCACCGCTACCCTTTGATGAGGTTTTCGCTTTTCTCCTGCGGTATTTTGAATTTTGCTTAAGAAACGACCCTCAAGGTGAATGGGTGGACAACAGATTCACAGCTGGATCCGATTTCGTTAGTGCCTTTGTGTCATTTTGGGATGCCCGACGTGAGAGCAAGTATTTCAGGGAGATGAAATCTCTATTGAGTCGCCTTTACATTGAGGGTTCGGGCGAACTGAAAGATTCAATTGAGCAAGCTATTGTTGAGCACCTGTTTGAGCGAAAAGACATTCGACAGTTTTTTGCTGATTGGCAAGACGACCCGCAGCTTCGATCGGCGTATGAAGCAGGAAAATTGTGGGCAGACGGCGGGGGTAAGAGCCCTTTGACAGAATCCCGCCGCAAGTAGTCGTCCATTTCCGTCCTCTGCCCCTTCAACCCTTGATAAACAAAGGCATCGAACCATACCACTATCGCGCCAGATACTACGATCCGAATGTGGGTAGGTTTTCGACGGAGGACCTGATTCGATATAAGGACGGGTGGGGCCAGTACACATATCTTCTGAACTCTCCAATCAATTTCATTGATCCAACGGGGCTCTGTCCTTGGGAAATACACACTCGTCCGCTTAGGGACCTCCCGCAGTACAAGGACATCTCCCATATGTATCTCTACAACACCCAAACGGGTCGATCCATTGGTCTCGGGTTCGAGGGGAAAGACCCCTTCGGCGCACCAGGCAAATGGGAGAAAGACGAACATCCTCAGACCACGCCGGGTGACAAGGTCTTCCCAAAACCGATTCCCGATCAATATTGCGGTTGCGTCGACCGTCATGCCAAGAATCCCGGAAAGCCTCCTCATTACTGCTTGTTGGCTAGCCCGAACAAACTGGCTTGTAGGAATTGTTGGAATTGGGTTCTGGACGTGGTTGAAGAGTGTGCGGCTGAATATACGCCAGAGTCCGAATAAGCGAGTGAGATGAGATCGAATAAAGAGTTCTTCCGGCTTTTTTGGGTCTTGCTGACCAACGGCCTAATGCTTTACGAGACGGTTCCAAGTCTCTTCGCGTACTCCTCTGGCCATTTCCGCATGAGTCAGTGGTCTGTGGAGAGCGCGGTAGCTGTGGCAGTCTTAGTCAGCGGCGGTGTTTTAGAGATAAAGAAAGCCAGACTCGCCAAGTATTTCAACATCGGATTTTACTTGTACCGCGCTCTTTGGGGCGTATTCGGCATCCTTGCCGCGACGCTCCATGCACTCGGATATACCAACGAGAGTTGGATCTTCTTCTACGTCGTCGCAGTACCCTGCCTGTTCGTGGCCGGGATTAACTATTTCCTTTATCGGGGAGGACCAAGCTGACGGCCTCGACCGGTTCGATCCCGAATCGGTTTCAGTATACGGCCCGCGAATTCGACTCCGAAAGCGGTCTATATTACTACCGCGCCAGATACTACGATCCCGCTTTAGGAAGATTCTTTAGAGAAGACCCGTTAAAGGGCATTAGCGACGGCTTGAATTTCTATTCTTATGTGCGCAATAGCCCCGTCGGTTTAATTGACCCATCGGGCCTTGCCCCCGACTGCCCGTGTGCAGCCGTATCAAAGCTGCGCTTAGTTCCGATTTCTGATTGTTCTCGTCCCGGCTTCCGACGAATCGTCTACGAATTACAGGGCCCCGGTGCTTCCGACTGGTGGGTAACTGAGCACCAGAATCCCCCTCAGCTGGCCGGTTCGTCTTCGGGCCAGTCCACCGGCGAAATCGCGGGCGGTTTCGACGACACGATCTGGGGAGGGGGCACCGGAAATAGCCTACAGAAGTTCACGATCTCCCCGAAGGATCCGACAAAGGCCCCGGACACCCCTGCTTGCCCTGTGATCGTCCAGCTGCCTTCAGGTCCAAACGGTCAGTTAAAGGACTTTGGAACCCTCGGTATTTGGCACGGAGGCCTCCGAGGATATATGTTCATCAATGGGAATTCATCGGGTTGGGTGCCCTGTAATCCCTCTTACGACGAACCAGGATTCCACTGAGGAGAAATCTGAATTTGAAATTCCGACGGTACATGTTGTTGGCGTCTGCCATGATGTTATTCAGCATCTTGGCTATCGTCACTTATGCCATAAAAGTGCGTGCTTCAGCACAAGCCCTAATTGACTCCGCAAGAGCAATTCATTCAACCGCCGATGCTCAACGCGAAATTGCAATTTGGCAGAAACGGTCACGCGAGAGCTCCTGGGAGGTATCTACTCAAACGCAGGATCGTATCTTCGATACTCGCGTTGATAACGGATTGCTTCACTATCTTCATATTTGTCCTCCGACAGTTGCTGCATTGTCGATAAGTATTCGCGATGGTCAACTGCGAAACATCATTCTCGTACTATTCACCGGCAGTAACCCGAATACGACGCCAGGTGTTTGGATCCAAGAATGGTTTGACTCTGGCACGCCAGCCAATTTCTACGTAAAAGGAAAGGACAAACCATGGCGGGTCACTGTCGAGTTTTCGTCGACTGTACCAGAGGCTGAGCAGGAAAAGGCCTTCGCGTTGAACGCAAACTGCTTCGTGAAACTAAAAGGTTGTAAGAGCGCTGAGGAAATTCTTCCTAACGTCTGGCAGTGGAGTCTTCGTCAGCAGTGAGCCCTGATACGAGGACCCATAGCTACACCGCCAGCGAATTCGACTCCGAAAGCGGCCTCTATTACTACCGCGCCAGATACTACGATCCTTCAGCGGGACGGTTCTTGAGTGAGGATCCCATCGAACTGGACGGTGGAGTAGATTTCTACGTGTACGTTGGGAATAACCCAACGAATTTCGTCGATCCGCTCGGGCTGTACACGGTAAAACCTGGAGTTCCGCCTCCGTCCCCAGCGTTGGACAAGCTCCTGACGTGTATGGACGGCTGCGCCGGCGTACCAATGGTCGTCACGGCCACGACGCCTCGACCCGGGGAACAACACCAAGATCCCGGGCACGCAGCCGGCACGAGTGTAGATATTCGGCCTCCTGCAGGCATTCCAGCAAGCAAGGTGTTCTGCTGCGCGGGACTATGCGGAGCCGCATTTGGAGTAGACGAGGGTCCTGGCGGGATCAAGGCCAAGTTCACCACGGGTTTTAACTACCACTTACAACTAGTCCCTCCAAAGCACCCGAAGCCGGGCACCCCAAACGCGATACCGCCAGGTTGCACGCCTGGTGGCTGTCCCGGCGCCGGTGTGTTTGGCGCTTTTCGGGAGGCCGTTCTTAGGACCTTTATTCAGATGTGACCTGAGGAGGCACCTGTTGTGCGACTGCAACGTCTAGCGATTCACGTAACAGCATTGTGTCTGCTTATTTCCGTTGAAGTCGTCCGTGCCGCGCCTTCAAATGTCGCATGCAATCTTCCGCAGGACCTACAACGTGAAATTGCAAGCAAGTATCCGGGGGCAAGGCTAGTCAGCTTGGCCGACCTTGAGGAAGACGACAGGAAGTTCTTTCAAGCGGAGCACAACGACAGTTGCCCTGGCTTGGTCAGAATCGACTTCTACGGTGATGGCAAGCCCACGCTAGCCTTGGTTTTGATCCCAAAGGGCGGCGTAAATCAGCCCACCGAACTCATAGTAGCCCACCAGGTTGAGGAGAGGTGGAGAATAACTCTCTTGGACACCGGCGGTCCGAGTCCATATGCACCTGTCGTCTGGAGTCAGCCCCCGGGTGAATACCGAGATGTTTATGGCAAAAAGACTATCCGAGCAACCAGACCGGTTATTGTTTTTTGTAAGTATGAGGCTTGGTCGATCCTATACGGTTGGACGGGGAAAGATATCATCAAGATTTGGATTGCCGACTGACGAGGGCTGTACGTATTACTACGGCGACAAATACTCCGAGTATCTGGCGCGGTAGCAACACGGATTCGTCGCGACATCACAATCGATTCTCAACTTTCCTTGTGCCCGGCGACGTGTCGCAGCATCACCTGCCTTCCCAAATACCACGCCACTGGAACAGCCAGATTGACCAAAACAATCAGGAAACCAAAGTGAAAGTCGCAGGTGTACAAGGCCACAGCATTCGCAATCAGCAACGATACCGTTAAGCTGAGCAGCGGTCGCACATCCGTCCTCGTACTAGCAGGCGTGTTCCTTCGGACATCCCCTATCGCCAGCCGAAATAACGACCACAGAAAAACCAAGCCGCCGATCAGGTTGACAATGACTAAGACTATGACAGCGATGCTCCCAGGAGACCGCAGCCATGCTAGATTGAAAACGGCCATTATTGCGGCGCTCCCCACAAATAGACAAATAGACCACTGGCTTTTTTTAGTCATGTCTCACCGCGTACTGAGAGCACAGAAAGTTGTGCATCCGAGGGTTGAACTCACGTTTCCTATCGTCCAGCTTGTGAAGCTAAGCGCCCCACCGATCGCCCAGGTGCTCACTGTCGCAACTCCTGCACAGGGAAGAAAGACCGGGGCAAGATAAGGTTCGAACGCTGTGATAGTCCCGCACACGCCCACCCCGACGATCGGCCCACCAATGGCCGTTCGTTTTATGTCCCTTGCGAACTGGCGGAGGTTGCAATTCAACGTATCGTGTAGGCATGATTGCAAACAATTATGATAAAGGCTCCACTTGTTCGGCTGAAGCCCAGTTGGGTCAGTCAGGTCTGTCGGGTTGTTAGCGACATACTTGTAGAAATTGGAGCTGCCCCTAAAGCCGATTGGATCCTCAGAGATGAACCTACCTGCATTTGGATCGTAGTATCTGGCGCGGTACTCATATGGACTGGTTTGCGAGTCACTACCAGTGTAGGAGAGCTCTTTCCTCGAACCAAAGGAGATTGTCTCTTGGATTACGGGCATGTGATACGACACTTCCATCAAGAGATAATTATCTCCCCGTGGTGAAAACCATGTGCTGGCCTTTGGACACGAAGTGTTCTCGACAGGTACCCTAGCGGCAAGCACGCTTTAAGGATTTGCAACTCCGACCAGTTGTGCGAGCGTCTCCCAATGGCGTGGATGCGGAACTCGCCTGCCCGAACGAATGTCTACTGCGTACGGTATCGATATATTGAGTCTTGATGCCAAGGCGGAGAGCGTGATCGCTTTAAGTCGC
Organism: uncultured Acidobacteriota bacterium; assembly: GCA_963772535.1. GTDB lineage: Bacteria > Acidobacteriota > Terriglobia > Acidiferrales > UBA7541 > Palsa-295. The sequence continues at coordinate 236,778 of CAVYXN010000015.1, read as the reverse complement.
GGCTGAATCTCCTGCACATAAAGGTCTTTATTGAGACCGACCGGCAAGTCCGAAGATTTCCAAGCTGCTTTCGCCTTCGAATGTGCGCGCTGGGTATCGGCGCGACGGGCTTGTGCCTGATTACTTTGTGCGGCAACGCGTCCCTTTTGTGCCGCTTTGATCAAGCCGGACGTATTCAAGCCATTCGCACAAGACGCGCAGCGCCTTTTGCCACGAGTGATTACCACGCCACACTCTTTGCAGAAGCTTTCAGGGCGCGGGAGTGCTGACTGAAAAATGGGCGAAGCATTCTTCGCTTCACGCCTATGCAACTGAGTTAATCGTGTAGCGGGCTGACGCTGCCGGCTGGGCTTGTGGGTTGTTGACCATAGCGTACGAGCTACCATTTCCGCAAATGACGCAACTGCGCTAGACCATGTTCGTGCAGTCTGAGAGAGTTGGGCCGCGAACGGTGCCATCAACCTGCAAGAGCCGTTACGTTGTTCGAAGAACCACTCACGTTTTAGCGTTTCACGACCTACCCAATTCAAGATGTATGCATCAACCATCGGTCGAACCGGTTCCATCACGTCGCACGCAAGGCTGTCACGTGAAGGCGCGTCCATGTGCAACACGCCGAGGCCCGGATCAAGTCCGAGAGTCGCGACAGCAAGCCGCGCTTCGGATTCAAGTAGGGCGTACAAGTAATTGAGCATCGCATTCACCGGATTCGCAGCAAGGCGAGGTGATCCTGTGAGCGGCGAGACACGGTTGCGGAAGATTCGCCAATGATCGGGCACCAAGCGAAGATCTGCTCTGGGAAAGTTGATTGGCAAGTTATTCCACGCGCCCCAGTACGCGTGTGCGCCGATAGATTCGTGTAAGCGAATCGCTTCAATTGTCTGCGCGGTTGGGACTGCTGCGCAGGCGCGAGAAATTGCTTCGGCAGCTTCAGGATTCCGCAAAGAATCTTGGGCGATCTTCCCCTGCGCTTCTAGTTTGTGTCCGATCAATTCCCGTGAGATTTTCACGGCAGCCCCCGATTGATGGGCAAGCGCCTGCGCACGACGGAGACGCGCGTCAGAAGGTCGAACCGGGCCTGTCGTCAGCAAGACCGAGCCCTGTCTGTCCAACATACTGAACGCCACATCTTGATCTCCGAGCCACCGAAGCGCAGCCAGCGAAATTGTTCCATCGTTACCGATAACGACGAGTCGTCGTAGGCCGTGTCCGACACGTGGAAATCGAGCCTTTCGACGATTTGCGCAAACGCCGTCCTCGACGAGCAGGTGACCACGGTCCAAGCGAACCACAACCCCGTAACCGTATAAAGTCACTACGCCGTGCGACGGTCTAATCGGATTGAAATTGCAGTGTTGAAAATGCTGCGGTACGTTCAGCTTAGCTGCCATTGGAGCATGTTCTCCTTTGGTGGTTAGGGGCGCGTTCGGTGTTAGAGCACCGGCGCGCTCCGCTTTGTTAGTTCAACGAAACCAAGCTCCGTCACTCAAGAATTTCGCAAGAGTTCGGTTATAGCGAGGTGCGATTTGAGCTTCGCATCTCCAACAGGCGCAGTCCCCGGGGTGTTTTGCCTTCCGCAACATTTCGACTGCCGTAGAAGGCGCACGCCCAACGGTTAAACCTGCCATTACACGCGCCAGAAATTCCAGGCGGCGATAATCTCCAGACTTCCGCTTGTCGCGCTCGGGATATCGTTGGTCACGCTTGGCCTGGCAAAACTTTTCGGCATCTCGGTAAAGCACCCGTCGCCATGGCCAATATTCCATGAACGAGCCATCACGAAATTCGAGACGAGGCTTGAGCCATATTTTTGATCGACTACAAATTCGGCGCACTTGGCTGGCAGTCTTAGCACGCTTCAACGCATTCCAGAGAGATCGCTCCGACGGAATCGCTGGAACTGTAGTTCGGTCAATCGCAAATCGATCTCTTTCGAATCGTTCGCGTTCGTCGCTCACCCGAGATTTCCACTGCCTCTTCTCATCCGGTGTCGTGCTGAACTTGGGTCTTCGGATCGTTCGGGGCTTTTTGTCGGTGCTCAAGAGGTGCAAAGCTTCTTGACCTTGGCCGCTAACTTCCATGAGAACGCCAGACGGGGGAGGCTTGAGCGCGACAACGTCTGGATTGCCATCTCGTAGGCCTCGAAAGGTGTCAACCCACAGGCCTTCGAACGGAAGCAACTCCTGAACAGAGGCTTTTCTCGGTCTTCCAATTACCATGTATTCTTGCAATTATAGCACTTTTATCCCCAAATGCCTACAAATCTCCTTAGACGATCCTGTTTGATATGGGAACTTCGCGTGGGGAGGAAATATGAAATCCAATCGCACCAAAAAGAAGTCTCTTCATAAGACACAAACGAGACGGAATCCTTCGCGCATCAAGGTGGCCCCGCGCACACTGCAGCAATATCTGGCGATGTCTCCGAACGAGCAAGACCTGTGGAACTCAATCTCCCAAGTTCCGGGGAGAATGCGATCAGACAATGTCTCACTCGCAGAGGCGTGCCGCGATCTCGGAGTATTTCCAGACGAGGTTTTGCGACTCGCTCGACCTGCCTTCCGAAAACTTGCCAATGGAGAATATGCCGCCAAAGACAGAGATGAAATCTTCCGAATGCTTTGCATTCTTTCCAAGGAAGAAGGCTTGATCGAATTTCCTACGACCGACTCGCGACAAGCCAGCCTGATCGGCATATTTTGGAATGCTGTCCGGCATTACTTGAGGACAGGTGATCCCTTTGAACTTAATTCCCTTAAACATCGCGCTGTTAGAGATCCCACAGGTAAGAGAGTTCCCCTGCTAACAGACTTGAAGGAAATTGAGCGTCGGGCCTACGCAGGAGTATTGCGGTTCGAGTCCATCTACGGAGCCATTGCCTAGGTGCCTCGAAAGCTACAAACCGCAAACGCAAGAGCTCGCCATCGACGAGAGACATTAGCGATTCGCCGAGTGGGCCTGGGTAAGAAATGCGCGTGCGGAGAATCGCGTCCAGAGGCAATCATTCCGGGGAGTCGACCAACGACTTGCGCCAAGTGCGATCGTGGGCGGCATCGGTACTCCGAATTGGATAAACATCACGTATTTGGAAAAGCAAACAGTCCCCTAATTGTCTCGATTCCTGTGAATGATCACCGCGCGGAGCTCAGCAATGCACAGCAAGAATGGCCGCAAAAGACTTTGCAAAACAGTTACAAGAGTCCCTTGCTCGCTCAGGCTGCGAGCATCCGCGGTTCTATCGATTTGATTCTCTACCTCCTCCAAGAATCGGTGTTGCCTGCCGCGAAGTCCCTTGAAAGACTCGACACATACCTGACTATAAAGTACGGCAAACGGTACTCGAAAAAGTTAAAGCTAGATGATTGAATCCTGGCGGATCTAACGCGTTGCTTCCCCCTCGCGATTTGCTCCCAATCGCAATCCGTGTTTATCCAGTCTTTCCCATACAAGAAGACGAAAAGCGGAAAGGCAAAGGAGGATGGTGGCCCCTCCCGCGAGGAATATTCGTCTTCGATACTGAAACTCGCACAGATTCGACTCAGCGGCTTACGTTTGGTGGCTATCGATTCCTTGTCGATTGGCGCTGCGTTGAGGAGGGCTTATTTTATGGAGATGATCTTTCTCGTGGAGAAATCCGTACTCTCCAGAGATACGCACGAACCCACAAGCCGACGACAATTTCCAATGGGAATCGAAAGCTTCGATTGCTTCCTCTGCGAAGATTTAACAACGAACTTTTTAGTGACATTTACAAGTCCCGCTGCCTGCTTGTAGCGTTCAACCATCCGTTCGATTTATCAAGGATTGCCCGCGATTTCGGTGACGCCCGAGGCCGGCAAGCGGGTGGATTTTCATTGGGAATTTGGACCTATTTAGGAAAGGACGGCTATGAGCGGCGAAATCGATATCGCCCGCGAATAACCATTAAACACATCGACAGCAAGAGAGCACTCATCGCGCTTACCTCAAGAGTGAATCCCGATGTAGAAGACAGAATCCCAGAAGAGTCCAAAACCGGAAAGCCGAAAAAGGGTTACAACTTCAAAGGACATTTTCTTGATTTACGCACCTTGGCTTTTGCACTTACAGATGTTGGACACTCGCTTGAATCCGCTTGTGAAGCATTCGACGTCGAGCACAAGAAGCAGAAGGTACATCGACACGGCAAAATCACGGCGAAGTATATTGATTACAACCGGAGAGATGTCCTTGCGAGTTCCGAGCTAGCCCTCAAGCTCATCGAAGAATTCGAGAAACATCATATTCCACTCCAGGTTACAAAAGCCTTCTCACCAGCCTCTGTAGGCAAAGCCTACCTCAAGGGTATGCGCATCGATCCGGTGATGGTTCGTCAGCCCGATTTCACGAAGCAATTTATCGGATACGCCCAGTCGGCATTTTACGGTGGGCGAACTAGTGCGCATATCAGGAAAGTGCCAGTCCCCGTGGTTTATGTGGACTTCCGGTCGATGTACCCGACCGTCAACGCCTTGATGGGATTGTGGGAGCTCGTCACCGCTGAAAAAATACTTGTTAAAAAGAATTGTCGCAGTGAGATTGTAGGATTTTTGAGGAAAGTTTCTGCCCGTCGTCTGTTTAGCCCGTCGACTTGGCAACATTTGCTTGGGTTTGTTCGCGTGATCCCGAACGACGACATCTTGCCCTCGCGCAGCAAGTACAGCGTCGAAAGCAACGACTGGCAAGTCGCACTAAATTACCTCACAGGTCTACCGACGGGTAAGAAGGATGCCCTGTGGTTCGCTCTCCCTGATGTAGTTGCGTCGGTTCTTCTCACGGGCAAAATTCCAAAAATCGTTGATGCTTTCCAGCTGCAAGCGCGCGGAACTTTGAATCACCTCCAGAGTGTGAGATTGCGTGGCGACGTTCGGGTGAATCCCGCAAGCCAGGACTTCTTCAAAGTTGTTATCGAACAGCGGAACCTACTGAAAACGCGTAAGGACCTTTCAGAAGTTGAACGAAGTCGGTTAGACAAGGCTCTTAAGGTTTTGGCGAACGCCGCAAGTTACGGGATTTACGCTGAAATGAATCGCCGCGAATCCGATCACAAGATTGCCGGGCAGTGTTTTGGGATAGACCCGAAACCGTATCCCTGCAAGGTTTCGAATCCCGAGGCACCCGGTCAGTATTGCTTTCCACCGTTTGCATCGCTGATAACTGCGGCTGCCCGGCTCATGCTCGCGCTGCTTGAACACTGCGTTACAGAGTCGAATGGGACATACGCGATGGAAGATACCGACAGCATGGCCATCGTCGCTACGGAACACGGCGGGATGATCCCGTGCGTGGGCGGTCCCTATCGAACCGACGACGGACACGAGGCGATCAAAGCACTCTCGCGCAAAAAGGTCGAAGACATTTCTAAGCGTTTTGGTTCCCTGAATCCCTACGACCGCAAGGCAGTACCAGACTCTATTTTGAAAATCGAAAAAGATAATTTTCACCCGATTACCAACGCGCCTAGACAAATCTTTTGTCTAGCCATTTCGGCGAAACGCTATGCGTTATTCCTTAAGGATGAAAACGGCAAACCCATCTTACTTCGGGCTACCTGTCCATTTTGCGGTCGGAAAAATAAACCGGCAGCGAAGCACTGCAGGAATTGTCGCCACGCGGTGAGCGTGAGCAACGAAGACGACCGCTGGTCTGAGCACGGGCTTGGCCACCTGCTGAATCCAGCGGATCCCGAACGTGAGGACCGAGAATGGATTGCGCAGGTGTGGCTAAACATCATCCGCAAAGCGCTCGGATTTCGGCCAAAAGCAATGCGCTTTAAAGATTTGCCAGCCGTTGGACGAATTACCGTGAGCAGCCCCGCCGTCATGGATCCGCTCAAAGCACTCAATCGCGGCAAACGCTATTCCGATCAGATCAAGCCGTTCAACTTCTTGAATACCTGTCACGTAGCTCCCTTCGGGCATCCTCCAGGCATTGATCCTGAACACTTTCATTTGATCGGGCCCTACGAGAATCGCCCGCGACGATGGCTTAAGAAGGATTGGATAGACCAATATTCGGGAAAGAGCTATCGCATCACGACGTCTGGCTTTCACGGCAAGAGGGAGACGGCTCGCGTCAAGACATATGGTGAGGTGGTTGACGAATACGAGTTCCATCCTGAATCAAAATGCTCCGATACCAAGGGAGACCCATGTCGTAAACAGACCATAGGTTTGTTGCAGCGACGCAGAATTCAAGCCGACGAGATTAAGCCTATCGGAAAGGAATCTAACGTCTTGGAAGATGTCGGGGCAGGATCGGTGCATAGCGCGGAAGATGCGTATACGGAGTACACCGATCCAAATCGAAGTGAGTGGGAAACGAAGATTCGACCCGCACTAAAAACGATTCCTTTGAAGGTCCTCGTGAAGAAATGCGAAGGACGTCTCTCGCGTAGAGCCATCATCGACATCAGGGCAGGTCGTAGTAGGCCACATCGTAAGAATCGAGAATTGCTTGCCTTGGTGTTTCGCAAAATATCTCTCACCGACAAATCCCATCGTCGCGCTTAAAAGCGGCAATTTCCAACAAATCTAGTCTACAGTACGAACTTGCTATGACGGATCGAGCCGAAGCTCAAAAAGGGCTTCAATTTCTGAAAGAGATCTTCGAGGCCGAACGGGTCTTAAAGCTCAGTAACGCTGAGCTGATGCGTGGCAGGTTTGCGTACTTCTTAGAAGTGGTCGCGTTTGATAGAGAATGGAATTTTGTATTGTCGGGCGAGACTCTCTCTGATCTCCCCCAGACGCCGACCTATCAGAAGTCTGCCCAGTTGTATGCGAGAGAGCTTGCGAGGCGTTTGCGGAATCCGCTTTATAAGGGATTCTTCTGCAAATCCAGGCGAGCACTTGAACTCCAGATCGAATGGCCCATTGAACATATGCCGGGCCGTGCGGCGAGCGCCCTATCTGTTTCTGTCCGCGATTTAGCAGATTCAAAGAGTGCGCTTTGCTACGTCGTCGTAACTCATATGCAGAGTGTTTTTGATTTGAAACAGGATCCTTTTCTAATCCAAAGCGGCGTCGTGAATTCGATTCGAGTGGCGGTCGATGATGGAAAGGTACTGTTTTATCCACCCGGTTTGCACCCAGTTCAAACGCAGCCGGTTGATTTACTTCTTAAGTATCCGGCCGCTGACCGACGCGATATCAATGATTTCTTGAGAGGAAAGGTTGTATGGCTTGGGTTTAGGGTCAGTGACAGCTTAGCTCGTGTCTGGCTTCCCGACTCTTGGGATGCGGCTTATTTAGGCTGCGGGATCAGAGACCTGAAACAACAAAGTGAATTTCTGGCCGCGAATAATGAGTTGATCCTAGATGAAACTCACGAGTTTGCTTCGATAGGTAATGAGCTGCTAAAGAAAGCTGATCAGATTGAAAAACCACAGTCAGCTGACATTATGAAGAACACAGGCTGGGACGTTTTCATCTGTCATGCGAGTGAAGACAAGCAATATGTCGAACCACTCGTTGCCGCTCTGGAAGCTGCAGGCATTCGAGTATGGTTTGACAAAACGGTTTTGGAATGGGGAGACGATCTCAGGCAATCAATCGATCGCGGGTTAATTGCTTGTCGATTCGGGATTGTCGTTTTCTCGAAGGCTTTTCTGCGAAAGAAGAGATGGACTGAATACGAACTGAGTTCTTTGTTTGCCCTTGAGCAGACCGGCGAGAAACGCATTCTACCCATTTGGCATGGCGTTACTCACGAAGACTTACTGCAATACGGACCTGCGTTTGCTGATCGACTCGCTAAAATCTCATCAACGGATACCTACGACTCAATTGTGGCGAGTTTGCGCTCAATGCTTGGGAAATAGCCTGCTGTTGGAACAGCCGAATCGAAAATGAATTCACCAAAATCTCAGTTTTGTTTAATCCCATCAAAATATTTCCGTTCGCGAGCCGCGTGCTGCCCAGCAGAATTTTGAACTCGATGCGTGTAAACTCTTCCAATGGATTTTCTTGATCCCGTGATTGTGATGCGGCGAGGAGGACGAGTCGAATGGTTGAGGGAGAAGGGGCCGGAACATGTTGTAATCGAATACTATATTTATGCCTACCTCGGGAAGGAAGCGTTCACCAAACATAACGAGCTATTTAAGCGCATGCAGGTGTGCGGTTACGAGCTCGGAGCCCTTGCCATTATTTGCCGCAACTATGCAATCAAGCGAGATAAGATTCAGGAATTCCACGACAAATACCTAAGAGGACCAACGCCAATCCCAATATCAATGTGGAATTCACACTTCTTGTGGCTCGAAGAAGCCGTCGTCGACATCGAGAGTTTCTTTTGGTTTGCGAATAGATTCTTAACTCACGTCGCTCTCACGCTCAATTATTTCTTCAAGAAGATTCGGCCTGATCTTGGAAAGGGTAAGGGCGTGAAAAGCCACATCACGTTCGTTAAGTCGGCTTTTCTAGCCTTGTTACCAGAGGATTTACAACAGCGGGCCAAGGCGCTACAAGTAAGTATTTCCGAATTCCGAAACACGGACATTGAACACAATTTAAATTACTGGCGGACTAAAAAACCCGTTTTCACAACGCAGAAGTCTGGAGCCGAAGCTCACGTAAAGATCACATTTCCACCGGATCCGACTATTTTCCCCGAAAAACCGCCACGGGAACTTTGGATCGAATTACACGATTACGCGGTGGAGGTCGCGAAATTCTTGAGCGCGCATGCGTAAACGAGTCTCCGCCTTGCTATTCCAGCATTTCGGTCGTCTCGCGCCGCACCACGGCTAGCAAAAGTAGCGGAAAAAGGGCAGTTTCGCTCTATCCTATCTCCTATCCCATCGCGGCTTTGACTCGGATGGGCTGACGCTTTAGACTTGGTGGACTGTGAGCCCTGTTTTCCGACGCGGGTATGGCCATCGGTTTGACCTGACTGAGTATTTCCCGCCTGCTATCAAGACGATCTGCATCGCGTGCGTTTCTGTGTTTGTGCTGCAGAAACTCTCGGAGCTGCTTTTTGGGCATAGTGGCGCGCGATTCTGGGAAACGTGGTTCGGGCTGGTTCCGTATGCGGCTGTGTTCGGGTTCCGGATCTGGCAGCCGTTTACCTACCTGTTTCTGCATGCGGGCGTGCTGCACATTCTGTTCAACCTTTTATATCTGGCTATGTTTGGGGCGGATCTCGAGCGGATGTGGGGGGCGAGGAAATTCTATATTTATTTTTTCCTGTGCGGCGTGGGCGCGGGAATCATCAACGTGATCGTGAAGCTGATCATCGATCCGCACGGACACGGCAGCGCGTGGGCGCCGACGATTGGAGCGTCAGGCGCGATCTATGGAATCCTTCTGGCATGTGCTGTGATGATGCCGCACCGGCAGGTGTGGGTGTTTCCGCTGCCTGTGACGGTGTCGATGCGGATTTTTGTGGCGGTGATGGGGGCGATTGAATTTTTCGCGACGATTGGAGCGAGCGGCGACAACGTGAGCCACGTGTGCCACCTGGGCGGGATGCTCGTGGGATATGTCTATTTGCGGCGCGGCTCATACTTATATGGATTTCGCAATTCGGTGTCTGACTGGCAGCGTCGGCGGTTGAAGAAGAAATTCGAAGTGTATGTGCGCGAGCATCGGGATAAGCCACCGTCGAATCCTGACAATTGGGTGAACTAGCAGCTCGCGATTGGGCCCGCCGCTTAGAGGATAAATGTCACGGCGCGGCGCAGAACGTCGGGAGCGATATTTGCGCCGCTGACGAGAAGCGCCACATTCCTACCTGCAAATTCATTCCCTGATTTCAGCAACGCTGCCGTTGCCGCTGCGCCCGCGGGCTCTGCGAGTGTGTGCTCGTTGATGAGCAGAAACGCAATGGCGCGGAGCATTTCTTCGTCCGAGACGAGACGGATGTCGTCAATGAGATCGATGAGTTGGCGAACGTTGCCCTCCGTGGTCGTGCGGGTGGAGAGTCCGTCTGCGATTGTGTCGGCGGTTTCGGTGCTAAGCGAGCGGTGCGCCTTCCAGGATTGATAGTACGCCGGGGCTTTTTCAGCTTGCACGCCGATGATGCGAATGGCGGGACGAATTTGCTTCGCGGCATAGGCCATTCCGCGAATCAGATTGCTATCGCCGACGGGAACCACGATTACATCGATTGAAGGCTCCTGATCGAGAATCTCGCAGGCGATTGTGGCTGCGCCAGCGGCTATATGAGGATCGTCCACATCGACAATTAGCGGCCAGCCGCTTTCTTTTGAGAATTTCGCGGCGTGCTCGCGGCTTTCTTCGAGGTCCCGGCCCACTTCGACAATCTCCGCGCCGAGCTTGGCGATCCTTTCGCGTTTCACGGGATTCGGGTTCTCTGGAAGATAAATTCGCGACTTGAGATTCATCTGGCGGGCTGCGAAAGCGATGGCTGCGCCATGATTGCCGGTGCTGCTGGTGACGACGCCTGCGAAACGAGATTGTTGCGAGCGATGACGCACGGCGTTGAGCGCGCCGCGGACTTTGAAAGTTCCGGTTGGGTTCTCAATTTCGAGTTTGAGCCAGACCTGCGCGCCGGAAACTGCGTCGAGCGATTCGGCGCGGATCAATCGCGTCGGCGTGAGGAATTTCTCAAGGAATCTACGCGCATCGAGAACGTCTGACATCTGGAAGCTGCTGGCAGGCACGGCGGTACGTTAGCAGCCTATGCGGATCAGGCGCATCAGGTTTGTGGAGCCGCGGGTGCCAAGCGGCGTGCCGGCAATCACGCCGACGATGTCGCCATCCTTCACGAGATTTTCCTGCTTCAAGCGGCGCTCGGCGGTTTTGGCGAGTTTATCGATATCGTGCACGCGGTTGATGCTGCGAGGCAGCACGCCCCAGAAAAGACTCATTTTGCGGCGAGTATCCTGATTCGGCGAGAAAGCGATGATGGCAGCGCGCGGGCGGTACTTGGATACCAGGCGCGCGGAGCCGCCCGTTTCCGTGAAGACGGCGATGGCTTTCATTTTCAATTCCTGCGCCGCGTGGCAGATGGCTTCCGCAATCGTTTCGCTGATGAGGAGATCGCCGATATGCGCGGGGCGCAGCGATTCGGTGGCATTGGCTTCGGCTTCGCGAATGATGCGGTCCATCATGAGAACGGACTCGAGCGGATAGCGGCCGGCAGCCGTTTCGCCGGAGAGCATGAGGGCGTCGCTGCCGTCGAAGATCGCGTTGGCGACGTCAGAAGCTTCGGCGCGAGTGGGGCGCGGGTTTTCCTGCATCGAATCGAGCATTTGCGTGGCGGTGATCACGGGAACTAGCGCGTCGCGCGCCTGCATGATGATTTGCTTCTGCACGACGGGCACTTTTTCCGGGTTCATCTCAACGCCGAGATCGCCGCGCGCAACCATAACGCAATCAGCGACGGCAAGAATTTCGGCGAGATTGTCGATGGCCTCCGGTTTTTCGAGCTTGACGATGACGGGAATGTCCTTGCCGGCGCGGCGAATCGCCGCTTTGGCCACGCGAACGTCGGCCGCGGTGCGCACAAAACTTTGCGCCACGTAGTTCACACCGAGCGTGAGAGCAAAAGCAAGGTCGCGCCGATCCTTGGGCGTGAGCGACGGAATTTTAAGTTTTACGCCCGGAAGATTAATCCCCTGATGCTCGCGAAGCTCGCCGCCGTTTTCCACCTGGCAGAGCACTGTTTCGCCGCGTGTGGAGAGGACGCGCATGGCAATGTTGCCGTCGCTCACCAGGATCCTGTCGCCCTTATGAACAGAATGCGGAAGCTCGCGAAAGGTGGTGCTGACGCCTTCGGAAGTGCCGGTGACTTTTTTCGTGGTGATCGTGAATTTCTGGCCGAAATGCAGCTGGACTGGAACGCCGCGCTCGAGAGAGCCGGTGCGAATTTTTGGTCCCTGCAAATCGGCGATGACAGCGACGGATTTTTCGTAGTGCCCGGAAGCACGGCGAACGGCCGCGACGCGGGCGGCGTGTTCTTCGGGCGTGCCGTGAGAAAAATTCAAGCGCGCGACGTCCATCCCGGCGCCGACGAGGCTGTCGATCAAGTCAGGCGTCGAGCTGCTGGGTCCGAGCGTGCAAACAATCTTGGCCCTTCGTTCCATCATGTAATTATCGCGAAACCGCGAAGTCATTGACAATCGTGTAGAGAAAATCGACACCTTTGCGGAAGGACTCGAGAGGAATGCGCTCATCATCCGCGTGCATCCGAAGGAAATCGTTTTCAGTGAGTGGGAAAGGCATCAAGCCGTAAGCCTGAACGCTGCGCATTCGCAGCGGATAGGAATCGGTGGCGCCGGGCGACATGAAAGGAATCGCGACGGCGCCGGGAAATTGCTGTTTCGTAGCACGCGTGATTTCGTCGTACAAGTCGGTGGTAAGCGATGATGATGGTGCGGCTTCGCCCGCGCCGGGCTGTATTTCGAACCGGATTTGCGGATCGTTTACGAGTTGCGTGAGTTTTGCCAGAAGCGCCGTGGCCATATTGCCTGGCAGCAAGCGGATATTGATGACGCCGCGCGCCTCGGAAGGAATCACGTTCGGGCGAATCCCGGCCTGGAGCATCGTGGGTGAGATGGTGTCGCGCATCATTGCGTTCCAGAGCAGATTTTCGTTCGAAAGGTAACGCGCTGCGTGCTCCCCTCGTTCGGAGGTCTCGAGCGAGCGCATCCACTTCGCGGTTTCTTCGTCTTCCACCTGCGCGAGGCCTTCGAAATAGCCACGCGTGACGGAATTCAACTGCACCGGTGTCTCGTAGGCTGCGATTTTTGCTATGGCGGCTGCGAGATGCGCCACGGGATTGTCTTTTCGCGGCAGCGAAGCATGGCCGGAAACGCCGGTGGCAATCACGTCGACACTGACGGAAACTTTTTCGCTCGCTTGTATGGCCATGTACTGCAGTTTGCCGTCTTTCTGGGCGTTGTAGCCACCTTCATTGATGACGTAACCTGCGGCAATCTTGTCCCAGTACTTTTCGACAGCCACTTTCATTCCGTTTACGCCGCCGGCTTCCTCGTCGCCTTCGGTCAGATAGATCACATCGCGATTGAGGCGAGCACTGGAGCGTTTCAGCGAAATGAACACCGCGAGATTCGCGATCGTCATCGCCTTGTCGTCAATCGCGCCGCGGCCATACAGATAGCCGTCCTTTACGACGGCGCCGAACGGGTCAACGGTCCATTTTGTTTTGTCGACGCCGACGACATCGAGGTGACCCATGAGCAGCAGTGCGCGAGACGGATCGGGTACGGCGGTCGCTGATAGCCGAGCGACGAGGAATCCGCGGCCGGGCGTGGTCTCGATGATCTGCGCGGTAATGCCTTCGTGCTGAAGAATGTCTGCGACGTACTTTGCGGCGATGAGCTCGTTGCCGGGAGGGTTGGTGGTGTTGATGCGGATCAAACCTTCCAGCCATCCGAGCGCGTCACTTTCAAGCTTGGAGAGGTCGGACGACCGCGGAGAAACGGCCGGAGGCGCTTGAGGCGGAGTTGCAACGGCACGTGATGACGTTTGCCGGCGAGTTTGCGCCGAACTTGCCGTTGCGAATGAGACGATGCAGGCGAGCGTGAGGAAAGAGATTCGAGCGACCGTCCGCGCCATCCAATTGCCTCCGAATGAGTTTGAAAACGACAAAGCAAAAAACCTAGCAGCCACGGGGTGATGCCGGTGCAACTGAGACGCGAGCGAGCCATCTTAGCACGGCAGCGGAAGGCCTTCCCGGAGCCATTGAGGCTCGGTTTTCTGAATTGCAATTGACCATCCAAGTAAGCCCGTGGCAGCATCCTACGTACCTGCGAGGAAAGGGCGTATGCGAGCGAAGGAATGTGTGCAGTGGCTGATCGTAGCAGGATTAGTGGTGGTTCTGGGAGTGCCGCCTGGCGCGTGGACGGCGTACGCCCAACAGCAGGAAGGCCCGGGGAAAGCTGCGCCCGCACAGCAGCCGGAGCCGGCGAAACCGCCAACCGGCCAGCAGAATGGCCCGCAGGGTCAGGCGCCTGTGCCGCAGGTGGCGATCGCGGTGGAATCGAACGTGGTAAATGTGGACGCGGTGGTGACTGATCACGAGGGGAATATCGTAACGGGATTGAAAAAGGAAAATTTCCGGATCCTCGATGAAGGCCAGCCGCAGCAGGTGACCAACTTTGCGCCTACCGAGGCTCCGATTACCGTCGTGATTCTTCTGGAGTATAGCGCGCGTTTTTGGGGATGGTTTGGATATAAGGGAGCCAGTTGGGCCTGGGGTTTTCTGCAAGGTCTCGGTCCGAAGGACTGGGTTGCATTTAAGACATTTGATATCAAGACCGAAGTAACCGTGGATTTCACACAAAACAAAGGCGAAATTCAGCAAGCGATCTCACAGTTGTTCGTCCCTGGATTTCACGAGGCATGTGTGTTTGACGCCGTAATTGAGACGCTTGACCAGCTCAATGGTGTGAAAGGCAAGAAGGCAATTCTGCTTCTCGCTACCGGTTACGATACGTTCAGCAAGCACACGCTGGATCAGACGTATCACCGGCTGAAGGAAGCAGACGTGCCGATTTTTGCCGTCGGCATGGGCGAGGACATCGATTTGCGCACTCCAACGGGCGGAGGCGTCAGCTACCTGCAGGCGAAAAATCAATTGACTCAGTTTGGATCGATGACAGGCGGTTATGCGTGGTTTCCGCGGTTTCAAGGCGAAATGCCTGAAATATTTGGCCAGGTATCTGCGTTTTTGCGAAGTCAATACTCGATGGGCTTTGCGCCGACTGCGCCGGCCGACGGGAAGTTTCACAAGCTGAAGGTGGAGGCGGTAGACACGAATGGAAATCTGCTTGAGTTGCCCGACAAGAAGGGCAAGATGAAAAAAGTAAACGTCTACGCGCGAAACGGATATACGCCCAGGGTGCAGGCTGGCACCGGTGGTGGCAGCCAATAAACATGCGACAGCAGGACTAAGCGCGGCTTTTTCTGTGACTTCATTTGTGCTTCGTTTTCACCGGCCTTGTTAGTAACCGCGATTCAGGTCCACGCGATTCAGAAGCTCGTCCCCAGCAAACCAGCGCTCCAAATTTTCCATCAACAGATCCGTTTGGCGGTCCCACAGGTGTTCGCTAACGGCGCTCATGTGTGGCGTGATGAATGCGTTGTCGAGCTTCCAGAGAGGATTCTCAGGCGGCAGCGGTTCTTGCGATGCCACATCAAGCGCGGCGCCTGCGATTCTGCGTTGCTCGAGTGCGGAAATGAGCGCCGGTTCGTCGACTAAGGCTCCTCGCGACACGTTCAGGAAATAAGCCGAGGGTTTCATGAGCCCGAATTCACGGGCACCGATCATCTTGCGGGTTTCGGGCGTTTCCGGCGCGGCCAGGACGACAAAGTCGGCTTGGGGCAGCGCTTCGTCGAGTTTGGACGTCGGGAAGACTTGCTCGGCCAGACCTTCTTGGGCGCGACCGGAACGCGTCACGGCCCAAACGCGCATTCCCAGCGGTCGAATGATTTTTGCGACTTCGCGGCCAATCGCTCCGAATCCGATGAAAAGCAGAATTTGTCCGCGCAACTCGCGCGGACGAACAGGGGCATTCCACAATTCTTGCTGCGCCCAGCGCCCTTGTTGCTGATAGCGAAGGGAATCGGGAAAACGGCGGGCGAGCGCGATGAGAGTACCGAGAATGTGCTCGGCCATCGGGATGCGATGTACGCCGCTTGCGTTGGTGACCTCGATGCCGCTCTTCCGCAGCTCGGGGTACATCAGCTGGCCGACGCCCGCGGCCGTCGAGTGAAGCCACTTAAGTTTTCGCGCGAGCGCGAATTGTTCAAGCCTTAGCGAGAAGCCGACGAAAATATCGGTGTCAGAGAGTTCATCGAGTATGCGGTCGTAGCGCGGGAGATGGACCACTCGCATTTCGGGCCATCGTGCGCGGATCCGCTCTGGCATTTCAGGTGGCGGATTCCATAGCTCGAATGCGTGCCACACGCAGATGAGCAGTTTCGTCTCAGCCGGCGACGTGCGAATCATCGCCGCGTGACGCGCAAATCCCGGCCCGTCATTTCAGGCGGTGAGGGCAGGCCGAGGACGCCAAGCAGCGTGGGCGCGATGTCACGAAGCGAACCGTTGGGGTTGAGCTGCAAGCGGCCACCTTCCGTGATGAGAATGAACGGCACGGGATTCGTTGTGTGATATGTGTGCGGGCCGCCCGTGACCGGATCGATCATCGTCTCCGCGTTGCCGTGATCGGCGGTGATGATCCACGCGCCACCACGCGGACGCAAAGCCTGGAAAATTGTGCCAAGACACGCGTCCACTGTTTCGCAAGCTTTGATCGCCGCCTCTAGCTTTCCAGAGTGGCCAACCATGTCGGCATTTGCAAAATTCATTATGATGGCGTCGAAATCGCCTTTTTCGATGGCCTGCACAACCGCGTCGGCAACGCCCGCGGCGGACATTTCCGGCTTAAGATCGTACGTGGGAACCTTCGGCGATGGCACGAGCACTCGTTCTTCGCCGCCGAACGGCTTCTCGACGCCGCCGTTAAAAAAGTACGTCACGTGCGCGTACTTTTCGGTTTCGGCCACGCGAAGATTCTTGTACTGCATCTCGGCAAACACGTTCGCAAGGATGTGCTCGATCTTTTCGGGCCCGATGATGTACTGGAGCCAGGGCCAGATTTTTTCATACTGCGTCATGGCAACGAATTTCAGATTCTTCGGCCGCGCTGAATCCTGGAATTTATCGAAGCCGGGCTCAACCAGCGCGCGCGTAATCTGGCGCGCGCGGTCAGCGCGGAAGTTAAAGAAAATAATGGCGTCATCGTCGCGAATCAATCCGCGGGGCGCTGAGGGCTTTCCTAGGACGGCTTCCGTGGTGATGACCGCAGGCACGATGAATTCGTCAGTGACGCCCTTCTCATAACTCGTGCGAACGGCCGTAATTGGATCGCTGAATTTCGTTTCCGCATCGCCGTGCACCATGGCGCGATACGCCTTCTCGATGCGCTCCCAGCGATTGTCGCGATCCATGGCGTAGTAACGGCCGCTGACGCTTGCGATCTGACCGATTCCGTACTCGCGCATCTTCTGCTCGAGCTGACGCAGGAAATCGATCCCGCTATTGGGCGGCGTGTCGCGGCCGTCCATAAAGCAGTGGACAAAAACACGCTCTACTTTATTTTCGCGGGCCATCCGCAGCAGCGCGAAAAGATGCTCGATGTGCGAGTGGACACCGCCGTCACTCACGAGTCCGATGAGGTGAAGCTGCCGCTCGCGTCCGCGCTGCATCGCTTCGAGAAGCAGCGGCTGGCGAAAAAGTTCGCCGCTCGCGATAAGCGCATCAACGCGCGTGATGTCCATATGAACGATGCGCCCCGCGCCCATATTCAAATGGCCCACCTCGCTATTGCCCATCTGCCCTTCGGGTAATCCGACAAATGGTCCGGAGGTGTGGATCAGCGTGTTTGGAAAATCCGCGATGAGCCGGTCGTAATTGGGCTTGCGCGCAAGGGCGACGGCATTCCCCTTTGTTTCGGCGCGGAAGCCCCACCCGTCAAGCACGGTGAGAACGATTGGTTTCGGTCGTTTAGCCATGGTCGCGGAGGTAGGCTAGCACGGGAAAGAATGAATGCAAGGGCGTAGCGAGCCCGCCGGCTATTTCTAACTGCTTACGGAGAGTGGTCTCCGCACGTCTAAGCCAGCCAGAAGAAGCACGATAAACAGGTGAATGCTGGTGTGAGTATCGGCTAGCAATCTAGATAGGAGATTCCAATGAGAAGAGTTCGACATATCACTTTGCTTCTCGCGATTTTGCTGGTCGCCGTAGCGAGTCGCGCACAATCGGCCATTGATGACCTGCCGCGGCCAAGCCAACACGCGGAGGTGGTGCAACGGATCGGGGTCACCAACATTACGATCAATTATTCACGGCCGCTCGTGAATGGGCGCAAGGTTTTTGGCGGCCTCGAAGCTTACGGAAAAGTCTGGCGCGCCGGCGCAAATGAGAACACGACGATCGCGTTCAGCGATCCCGTCACGATCGAGGGAAAACCGCTCGACCCCGGCGCCTACGGTCTGCACATGATTCCGGGCGAAAATGAATGGACGGTTATTTTTTCCAAAGCGAATGCCTCCTGGGGAAGCTTCACTTATGACCAGAAGGAAGACGCATTGCGCGTCACCGTGAAACCGCAGACATCCGAATTCACGGAAGCGCTCACCTACGAATTCGACGATCTCAAGTCCGACTCCTCCGTCATCACGATGCGATGGGACAAGGTCGCAGTGCCGTTCGAAGTGGCGGTCAACGTGAATGAAGTGGTCGAGCAGAATATGCGCAAGCATCTCCGCGGACTGGCGCAGTACACCTGGGACGGATGGAATGACGCGGCCGACTATCTCGTGAACGCCAAGATAGATTTGGAGGAAGCGCTCGTCTACACAGACAAGTCAATCGCCGTCGAAGAGCGATACGAAAACCTGATGACCAAGTCGCAGGTTTTGGATCTGCTCGGACGCAAGGAAGAAGCGGCGAAATTCCGCACCGAAGCGCTGGCCAAGGCTAATGCAACTCAATCGTATACATACGCCCGCCAGCTCCAGCGCGCGAAGAAGCTGGATGAAGCGTGGGCCGCGTACCGTGCCAACGCAAAGAAATTCCCGAATGACTGGATCACTCATTTTGGAATGGCGCGAGTTTATAGCGCGCAAGGCGACTACGACAACGCACTGAAAGAAGCGAAGATCGCATTAGCCGGCGCACCCGCGGACGGAACAAAGGACTTTGTCGAGGGACAAATCCGGAAGCTCGAAGCGAAGCAAGACATCAACACATAGAACTCTTCACAGTGGCTTAGGCGGCAGCGTATTAGGCGGACGATGCGAGTTCGCGCATCGCCGCCAAGAGGCGGTCTACTTCTTCCGCGGTGTTGTAATGCACCAGGCCGATGCGAAGCAGGCCGCCTGTTTTTTCCACGCCAAGGCGTTCGGTAAGATTTAGAGCGTAGTAGTTGCCGTCCCACGTAAAGATGCCGCGATCGCCGAGAAATTTCGCACAGGCGAGCGGCGTTAAATCCTTCACGCGCACGGCCACCGTCGGGCATCGCTCGTCAAATCGCGCGAGATCCGAGATTCCGTAGAATCGCACGCCGGGAATTTCGAGCAATCCTGCGATCATGCACGTCGCGAGCGCCATTTCATGCTGGCGGATCGCGCGATACGCGCTGGCGAGAGCCGCGCGTCGATCCGCTGGCGCAATCGAATCCGCGTGCCGGCCCAAATCTGCAAGATAATCAATCGCGGCGGTCACGCCTGCCAGCCCCTCGTGAATTTGCGTGCCGGTTTCCCAGCGATCAGGGAGATAGACCGGTGCGGGGCGAACTTTGTATGGCCGGAACTGTAGAAGAAGGTCGCGCTTTCCATAAATGCAGCCCATGTGCGGACCGAAGAATTTGTAGGGCGAGCACGCAAGAAAATCGCAGTCCAGCGCGCGAACATCAATCAAGCCGTGCGGCGCGTAATGCACGGCATCAATAAAGGCAAGCGCGCCTGCTTCATGTGACAGGTGAATGATTTCGGCCACTGGATTGATGGTGCCGACAGCATTTGAAGCATATCCGGCAGCGACAAGTTTCGTGCGCGGCGTAATTTTGCGGCGTAAATCATCCATGTCGAGCGTGCAGTCTGCCTCGCGGATATCCACCTGGCGAATCACGATGCCGATGTCTTCAAGCGCGCGCCAAGGGGCCACGTTGCCGTCGTGGTCCAGCGTGGTCACTACTATCTCGTCGCCTGGTTTCAAGTCGCGGCCAATTCCGCGCGCGAGCGCAAACGTAAGCGTCGTCATGTTGGGCCCAAAAAACACTTCGTCCGGCGTGCAATTGAACAGATCCGCCATTGCGCCGCGGGCAGTCGCAATCATCTCGTCGGTGCGGCGGCTCGTAAGGAACTGCCCCACTGTGTTTGCATTCGACGTCTCAAAGTATTCGCGAAAGGCATCGATCACGCGCTGAGGCACCTGAGTGCCCGCAGGCGCATCGAGGAACGCTGCGACGTGGCCGTCTACTGTGAGCTTCAGCGACGGAAATTGCGCTCGCACCCAGTTGATATCGAGGGGAGCGGGCGGCGCTTGTTGTGCGGTCGATGCGTTCATTTGGGAGCTCGTAGTTTACGACGGGTTTGCCACCGCGCGAATGAAATCGCCGAGCAATCCATAGGCTGTCGCGATCACGGCGGCTTTGTGTTCAATGATCGAGAGGCCGAAAACATCCATGTCGAAACGCACCGCCGAAGTGGTGCCGTCGAGAAGTGCGAACGGATCGCCGAGCGGCAGTTGCTCGGGTTTTACGCTGGCGCGGACGCCGCTCGCGGTGCGTTCCGCGCGGCAAATTAGTTTGTAGCGCATCCCAGATTCGCGTGCGCCGCGAACCTGTTCTGGCGAGAGATCGCGGATGCCGGTGCGCTCAATCTGCTCGAGCTTAATGTCCACACCCATCAGCACTATGACGAGCGCTGCTACTTTCACCGTTGCGTCCCAGCCGTCGAGATCGGCGGACGGATCCGTTTCCGCCACACCGATTTCCTGCGCTCTTTTCACCGCTTCGTCGAGAGTAAGGCCCTTCTCCATTTCCGTCAGCACCACGTTAGTCGTCGCGTTCAGCACGCCGCGAAAACCACGAAGATCGACCGCGGGCAGCGAGTGCGGAAACATCGAGAAAATCGGCGTGCCGTCCATTACTGTGGATTCAAAGAGAAATTTACGCCCCTTGGCTTTCGCGAGATCGCGAAGCTCACGATACGCGTGCACGATCGGACCTTTGTTGGCACTGATAGCATGCGCGCCGGATTCGAGCGCCGCTTTCAAATGGTCGGTGGCGGGCTGGCCGCTGCGCCAATCGAGCGACGAGGCTTCAAAGAAAACCTGCGGATCGGCAGTCGCAAGCCACTGATGCAGGCTGTGAGGCGTTTTCCACGCAGGAAACACTGGAAAGTGATGTGCGAGCAGCGCGTCGGGATCAAGAGAGTTGCAATCGGCGATCCACCCGATCCGTCGCGACGCGATTCCCGTGATGCGCCACTCGATGTCGTAACGATCGCGAAGCTCCGCGCGTTTCGCAAGAAGCAGGCGCAGGAATTCCTTGCCCACATTTCCGAAGCCCACCATGGCAAGGTTGTAGGTGCGAATGAGCCCGCTCCTTCACCGCGCGGTTAACGTACTGCGAGGGCTTTGCGGCCCGGAAAACGCGCGGCCGAGCCCAACTCTTCTTCGATGCGCAAAAGCTGATTGTATTTAGCGACGCGGTCGGTGCGCGAGGCCGAGCCGGTTTTAATCTGACCCGAGCCCATCGCCACCGCAAAATCCGAGATAAACGCGTCTTCCGTCTCACCGGAGCGATGCGAAATCACCGATGCATAACCGGCCTTGCGCGCCATTTCAACGGCTTCGATCGTTTCGGTCACGGTGCCAATCTGATTCAGCTTGATTAAAATGGCGTTGGCGATCTTTTCGGAAATGCCGCGTGCAAATATCTTCGGATTCGTCACGAAGATATCATCCCCCACGAGTTGAAGTTTTTTGCCAACTTCGCGCGTCAGACCTTTCCATCCGTCCCAGTCGTCTTCTGCAAGGCCGTCTTCCAATGAAACTATGGGGTATTGGCGAATCCAGTTTTCGTAGAACGCAACCATTTGTTCGGAAGTCCTGGAAGACTTGTCGGATTTCTTGAAAATGTATTTCTTCGTGGTGCAGTCATAAAACTCGCTCGACGCCGGATCAAGCGCAATCGCAATTTGCTCACCAGGCTTGTAACCGGCTGCGGTGATTGCTTCGAGCACTCGCTCCAGCGCCTCCTCATTCGATTTCAGATTCGGCGCGAACCCGCCTTCGTCGCCAACGGCCGTCGAGTAGCCATTTTTCTTCAGCACCGCCTTCAAATTGTGAAACACTTCCACGCCCCAGCGCAGCGCCTCGCGAAAGTTCGGCGCGCCCAGCGGCATCACCATGAATTCCTGCACGTCCACCGAATTATCCGCGTGCGCGCCGCCATTGAGAATGTTCATCATCGGCACGGGTAGAGTGTTCGCGGACGTGTCGCTCGAATAGCGCGCGAGATATTTATAGAGCGGCTCCCCGGCAACCACCGCCGCCGCGCGCGCCGCGGCCATCGAAACCGCCAGGATCGCGTTCGCGCCCAATTTCGATTTATTCGGCGTCCCATCGGCGTCAATCATTCGGCGATCGAGCGCTCGCTGGTCAGACGCATCCATGCCGGCCACCGCTTTGGCAATTTCGCCATTCACGTGCCCGACCGCTTTCAGAACGCCTTTGCCCAGATAGCGCGATTTGTCGCCGTCGCGAAGCTCATTGGCCTCATGCTCACCTGTTGAAGCGCCCGATGGAACCGCCGCGCGGCCAACCGCGCCACCTTCCAGGCGAACATCCGCCTCCACCGTAGGATTGCCACGCGAATCCAGTATTTCGCGGCCACGCACCCGCACAATTTTTCCAGCCATGAAGCCCCCTGATGTCACCGCGAATAGAGCGGCGCGCCGAATCCTATGCTTTTGTGCCCTGGCGATTCAAGTGCTGCAAGAGTTTCCTGCCGCGAGCGCGCATCGCCGGTGTTCCCACTTCGGTGAGTTCCCGCAGCAGGGGGAGTATCTTCGCGCGGAGTCGCGGATCCACGCTCGCCAGCGTCGCGAGTCCCTGCATAGCGAAAGTTTTCACAATGCTGCTGCGATCGCGCAGGTAGTCAAACAAAATATCCATCGCCACAGCGCGCTCTTTTGCAGTGAGCTTTAGTCGCGAAATCATGACTGCCGCATGCCACCGCACTTCCCGCTGATCAGTGCTGCCGGCTATCCTGAAAAGTTTCTTCTTGTGCGGCCGAAGAAGGTCCGGCTGTAGCGCGGTCACTTTTTCGGCCACGTCTGCAGCGCGCATGCGCACGATTGCATCTTCGCTCGCCATTCCTTCAAACAGATAGCCGAAAAGCGATGGCCGGCTCAGTATCTCTTCAACGATCTCGTTCGAGTGTCCGATCGAGCGACGATCTCCACCAGAAAGTCTCGTCAGAATGGTATGCATCAAAAGAGAGATGGGTGCTGTAAAATTAGCAGAATCCGTCGCGCGCCAATTACTCTGGCTCTTCCAACATCGATTCAGGGCGGACCACCACCACAACGCCATTTTCGCTCACGGAAAAGCGAGCGCGATCGGCCTCAGCGTCGTAACCGATCACCGTACCCTCGGGGATGCTGACGTGACGGTCTATGATCGCGCGCCGAATGCGGCAGCTGCGTCCCACATTCACGTGGTTGAAAATGATCGAATCTTCCACTTCGCTGTAGCTGTTCACGCGCACGTCATAGCCCAAAATGCAGCGTTCCACGCGGCCCCCGGAAATAATCGATCCGCCGCATACCGTCGAATCCACCGCCGTCCCCATGCGCTCCGGATCGGCGAACACGAACTTCGCAGGCGGATACTGCTGTTGCCACGTGTGCAGTGGCCAGCTCTTGTCGTAAAGATTGAAAACAGGCGAAACTGACACGAGGTCCATGTTCGCTTCGTGGTACGCGTCAATCGTTCCCACGTCGCGCCAGTATGATGTTTCTTTTTTATTCTCGTCCTGGAAGTTGTAGGCGAAAACGCGATATTTGCTGATGATGCGCGGAATCACGTCCTTGCCAAAATCGTGCGACGACGTCGGATCCTCCGCATCGGCGATCAGCATCGGCACGAGCAGTTGCGTATTGAAAAGATACACGCCCATCGATGCGTTCACTTTGCCCGGATGAATCGGCGACACTTTCGGATGCGCCGGTTTTTCCTCGAAGCCTACAATCCGCCAATCCCTGTCGGTCTGAATCACGCCAAAGCGCTTGGCCGCTTCCGCCGCATCGATCTCCAGCGTCGCGACGGTCACATCCGCGCCCGCGGCGATGTGCTGCTCCAGCATTTTCTGGTAATTCATTTTGTAGATGTGGTCGCCAGACAAAATGAAGACGTAGTTCGATTGCTCGCTGCCGATCGAATAAATATTTTGATACACGGCGTCCGCCGTCCCCAGATACCAATGCTGCGAGACGCGCATTTGCGGCGGCAGCACTTCGATGAATTCGCCAAGCCCCATCAGCACAGACCACCCGCGGCGCACGTGCCGGTTCAGGCTCAAAGCTTTGTACTGGGTGAGAACAAACACGCGGCGGAGATCGCTATTCAGGCAATTTGAAAGCGTCACATCAATGATGCGATACACGCCCCCAAACGGCACCGCCGGCTTGGCGCGATCGCGGGTCAGCGGCCAAAGCCTCTCGCCCTGGCCCCCCGCTAACAGCACACCCAGCACGTTGCGCATCACAGGCATTCAAAAACCCTCGACTCAGCTCAGTCGCAGCTTCATTCTACAGCAAGAACTTTGGGCGCATTGCAAATCTCGCCTTGCTGCCAGGCAATTGCCGGACCTGCAATGTTCCTGGACTTCGCATTAGTAACGCGCGCCTGCCGCCATCGGTGACGTCGGCTTGTCCCGAGCCCCGAAGGCAGCTCGCCGGCCCCCTTGAATTTTCATTGAACGTCTCGCAGAAATCCGAAACCACCATCCACAGCACTCATCTAAGTCTTCATGACAATGCGAAAAGTAAAACTAGGCTCCCAGGGCGCAATCGTCTCCCGTATGGGACTCGGCTGCATGGGCATGAGCGAATTTTACGGGGAGCGCAACGATGCGGAATCCGCCGCTACAGTCCTCCGCGCGCTCGATCTCGGCGTCAATTTTATCGACACCGCGGACACCTACGGCATCGGCGACAACGAAGAGCTGATCGGTAAAACAATTCGCGGCCGCCGCGATGAAGTGTTCCTCGCGACAAAATTCGCCAACATCCGCAAGAAGGACGATCCGAGTTACTGGGTAATCAGCGGCAAACCCGAATATGTGCGCTCGGCGTGCGACGCGTCACTCAAGCGCCTCGGCGTCGATCACATCGATCTTTATTATCAGCACCGCGTCGATCCCAATACTCCGATTGAAGACACCGTCGGCGCGATGGCCGACCTCGTGAAAGCTGGCAAAGTGAAATATCTGGGGCTCTCAGAAGCCGCGCCAAGTACGATCCGCCGCGCTCACAAAGTGCATCCGATCACCGCGCTGCAAACCGAATATTCGCTGTGGGAGCGACACGCCGAAAAAGAAATTATCCCCACACTGCGCGGACTCGGTATCGGTTTCGTGCCCTATAGCCCGCTCGGCCGCGGCTTCCTCACCGGCGCTATAACCAAACTGAGCGACCTCGGCGCGAAGGACTCGCGCTCGCAGCGCTACCCACGTTTCACCGCCGAGAATTTCGACAAAAATCAGGAGCTCGTGGCGCGTGTCCGTAAAATCGCCGAACGCAAGCACGTTACGCCCGGGCAACTCGCGCTCGCCTGGGTTCTCGCCAAGGGCGACGACTTCGTTCCCATCCCTGGCACCAAGCGTCGCAAATATCTCGAAGAAAATTCCGCGGCGGAGATCGTTCTGAATGATGCTGAAGTCGCCGAGCTGCAAGCCGCCGTTCCGCCGGAAGAAGTTGCAGGCGAGCGCTACACCGCTGCCAGCGCGAAACACATCGACCGCTAGAATCTTTCGCAGATTCGCTGGAATTTGGATTTTGACTAGGGGCGGGAGCCGGCTGTTGAAGCGGTTTCCACCATTCGAATCGCTTCGCCCGTCGTCACAAGACCAGCACCCATCGCGTCCAATTCACTGAGAGCGCGTGCGCCCTCTTCCGCTTTCACCGTTTCGATCGCATCTTCGACAACAAAAACTTTGCGGCGACGGTCCAGCAATCCCTTGGAAGCAAAATGCACGCAATATTCCGTCACGACGCCAAACACCACATACGTCGCCTCAGCGCCAAGGCGTTCGACGATTTCGTTTGTATGGGGATTGCTGAAGACGTCCAGCTCCTGCTTTTCGATCACAATTTGCTCATAGTCGAATAAATCAGATGGAAGCCCGAGTTTCACGCTATTCGGAATGATCAAATGATCCTTCGCTAGCCCCTCGGGCACGATACGGGCGCCTTCCGTCCCTCGAATACAATGAGGAGGAAAACTCGCAAATTCGTGATCGTCCGTAGCATGCGCGCAAGCGCTCGATACCAAAAAAATCCCCCTCTTCTGCGCAGCGTCCACCAGCCGTTTTATATTCGGGATGATTCTCTCGGCGCCGGGAACATACAGTTTCCCGCCGGGCAGCATGAAGTCGTTCTGCGCGTCAACTTCCCAAAAAACAATTTTATGTAACGCCGTCGCCATCACGAGCTCTTCAATCCCATTACTATCGCGTCCGCGGTCCTCACTTTGGCGCCGAACGCCGCACGCGCTTGCGTATCTTGTCGAGCAGTTTCTCCAGCTGTTTGCTGTATCGCACCGAATATTTCGCACGCTTATCGATTCGCCGGTAGCGCTCGGGAAGGTGCGCCAAACCCGCGACGCAGCGATCGCGCAGGGCGCTGATCGGTTCCGGCGGAAGCGTCCGGCGGCCTTCCCGCATTACCGGCGCCAGCAGCGGCGCGCCGCCATTTGCCGGTTCGCCCTCCAGCGCGATCTTATCCTGTTCGAATTCGCCGCGACGATTTGAATACCGGAACACTTGCTTACACCCCGGATAGGTTACCTTCGCTTGTGTGAGTTTCGCCGCGCCCTGAATCTTCCCAGCGCGGTCCACTTCCACAAGTTTGTAAACAAGATTCAAAAGGGGCGTATCGCTGGGAGTTGCCAGCGCCGAACCCACGCCAAACGAATCGATCGCCGCGCCTTTCGCCAGCAGCCTCGCAATCTCGTATTCATCCAGATCGCCTGAAGCAAATATCCGCACGTCCTGCCAGCCCACCTTATCCAGCTCTTGACGAACCCATTGGCTATCGTTCGCCACGTCGCCGCTATCGAGCCGAACTCCGGCCGGCTTTCGTCCCATGCGAATGATTTTCTTCACCGCGTCGTGCACGTTGTAAGTGTCGAGCAACAAAAATGCGCGCTCCGGAAACGCGTCGAGAAAATGTGCGAACGCGTCCGCCTCATCATCGTGCGCCATCACCCAGGAATGCGCCTGGGTCCCGTACGTGTAAACGCCGAATTGTTGCCCCGCGAGCACGTTGGAGCTTCCCACAGCTCCGCCGATCGCCGCCGCCCGCGCCGCAAATAACCCCGCCTGCGCGCTGTGAGCGCGGCGCGCACCGAACTCCACCACGCGCCGCCCTTCCGCAGCCGTCACCACGCGCGCAGCTTTGCTCGCAATCATCGTTTGGTATCCCAGCGTCGCGAGCAAATACGTCTCCATAATCTGCGCTTCGCTGATCGGTGCTGAGACTCGCAACATGGGCTCGCCGGGAAAAACTAGCGTGCCCTCAGGAACCGCCCAAACGTCGCCCGTGAATCGGAACGTCCGCAGATAATCGAAAAACTCCGGCCCGATATACTGAAAAACGTGATGGGACCTTAGGTAGGCAATCTCTTCGCCGTTGAAATTCACATGCTCGAGAAAATCGAGAGCCTGTTCGAGGCCCGCGGCAACCAAATAATTCCGATGCTCTGGAAGATTTCGCACGAACAATTCGAATGTGGCGCGCGCCTCGAAGCCGGTCTGAAGATAGCCGGCGGCCATCGTCAGTTCGTAGAGATCGGTAAGAAGTCCTGAATGTTCGCGCATTAAAGTGTGGAGTCGTGCCTCGCCAACTACCCTCGATCGCGCCGCAGAGTCAGGCCGCCGTCCACCACCAGCGTTTGACCCGTAATGTAATTGTCCGGTTCCAAAAAGAATCGAACGGCCCGCGCCACATCTTCCGCTCGCCCGAAGCGCTCGATCGCGCCGTTCGCGACGTAACGATCGTATTTCCCCGATTGCACAGTTGCCGCCGCCATCCCCGAGATCGTGGCGCCAGGCGCGACCACATTCACCCGCACACGATTCCACTGTAGCGCCAGAATCTTCGCCGCGTGCGCGAGCGCCGACTTGGGTGCGCCATAATTCAGGCTCCCTGGAAATGCCGCATGCGCCTGCATCGTAGTCAGCAGCACGACGCTGCCTCCCACACCGCTTCCCTCCGTCACTTGCCCGAGGTCCCTCGCAAGCAGCACCGGCCCCACATAATTCACTTCCAGCGAAGCCAACAGCGCATCGCGATCAAGCTTTTCGAAAGCCACCCGGGCTGGATCACCCGGAAAAATTGCCAATCCCGCCCAATTTGCCCCAGCTCGCTGGCAGGCTGCGATGTACCTGCCGCGAACATCCGACGACGCGATGTCGCCCTCAATCAACTCCAAATTCGCCCCATACTGCTCGCCCATCGCCTTCGAAAGGCTGGCAGCGCGCGCGCGATCCTTGCGATACCCCACAATCAGATGTGCGCCCTCATGCAGAAGAAGCGACACAGTGGCCGCGCCAAGGCCGCCCGTTCCGCCCGCAACCACCACCGTCTTCCCGGCCAGCGTTCTCTCCGGGAAATCGTAGCGAAATCGAGCGTAAGCCTCAGCGCGCTCCCCATCCCAATGCTGCGAACTCATTTTCCCCTGCGTTTCATTGGGGTTTCTCACACCTCAATCGATATGAATCGTCGTAAATACCGCCAGAAAAGACAAAACCCCCAAGCCTCCGGTCCGTTTTTCGCACCGGGCGTGCTTGAGGGTTCCACCTCGAATCTGTGCGCCGGGCCTAACTACTTCAAAACGGCGTCTTTAAATGCTTTCGCTGCGCGCAAGCGCACAACTGTCTTGGCCTTGATCTTAATGGCTTCGCCAGTGGCCGGATTGCGGCCCATGCGAGCCTTGCGGTGCGCCTTCACGGCGCGGCCGATACCGGGAATCACGAATTTCCCAGCGGACTTCGCTTCTTTTACAGCCAAGTTGAACAGTTCGTCAAAAAAGGCGACGACCTGCTTCTTTGACACCGGCTTATCTTTGGTGCTGACCTTCTCTGTCATGTACGAAATGATCTTCGACTTGCTCATCGGGTTTGCCATCGAGTTACCTTTTCCTCCTCGGATTTTATTTGCGGTTGGCCCCTGCGTCCCAGGATGCCGCGTGGGACTATAGCCGCACTCCTCCTCGAACGCAAGCAAAAAGCGCGAAAAAGCCCGGAAATACGGGCGTTTCTCGCTACCATCACTTTCGGAGTTTTTTAGTGCGTGGCAAGTTGCTGATAGAAGAGCGCCACCGCTTTGATGCCACCGAAATAATTCTCAAGCGCAATGTGCTCGTCCGGCGCATGCGCGTTTTCGTCCGGCAGTCCGAAACCCATCAACACGCACGGCACCTTGAACGTGTCGTGCATCTGCGTTACGAAAGGAATCGAGCCACCCTCGCGAATGAAGACTGCTTTCTTCCCAAAGCCTGTCTCGAGCGCGTGGATCGCTTTCTGGAAAATCGGATTTGAATAGGGCGCCACCCACGGTTTCCCCATGCTCAGCACTTCGAACTTGCAAGTCACCGATTTCGGCAGCAGCTTGCGGATGTGCTTCTCGACGAGCTTCGCAATTTTCGCTGGCTCCTGCTTGGGCACCAGCCGCGTCGAAATTTTTGCGTAGGCTTTCGATGGAATTACGGTCTTCGCCCCTTCGCCCATATACCCGCCCCAGATTCCATTCACTTCCAGCGTGGGACGAGTCCACAACCGCTCGACGATCGTAAATCCCTTCTCCCCGTCCAGCCCGGGCGCGCCCACCGTCTTCCGAAATTCTTTTTCTTTCCAGGGGAGCGAATTAAGAGCCTTCCGTTCCTGTTTCGAAAGCGCCGCCACATCGTCGTAGAAACCGGGAACCGTCACGCGAAAATTTTTATCGTGAAGCTTCGCAATGGTCTCGCACAAAATCGTCAGCGGGTTCGGCACCGCTCCGCCGAAAACTCCCGAATGCAGATCCTGCGCCGGGCCCGTAAGTTCGATCTGATAATAATTTAGTCCTCGCAGCCCATACGTAATCGAAGGGACTCCTTTGGCAAGCATCGACGTATCGGAAACCACCAGCGCATCGGCCTTCAACCGCTCGCGGTTCTTCTGCACGAATTCCCAAAGGCTTACGCTTCCAACCTCCTCCTCCCCCTCGATCATCACTTTCACATTCAGTGGCAGAGTTCCGGAAGTTTTGAGCAGCGCTTCGAGCGCCTTCAGATGAATGTGCACCTGGCCTTTGTCGTCGGCCGTGCCTCGTCCGAAAAGATTTCCGTCACGCACGGTCGGTTCGAAGGCAGGACTCGTCCATAGTTCTAGCGGCTCGGCCGGCTGCACATCATAATGCCCGTAAAAAAGCACCGTCGGTTTTCCCGGCGCGCGCAGCGATTCCCCATATACGAGCGGGTGCATTTTCGTGGGAACAATCTCGATATTTTCAAGTCCTGCGCCGCGCAGTTTCCCCGCCACCCACTGCGCCGCGCGTTCCACATCCGGCTTGTGTTCGCTTTTTGTGCTGACGCTGGGAATCCGCAGAAATTCCTTCAACTCACTCAGATTTTCATCACGCTTCGAATCGATATACTCAGTCAGGTTCATGCTGGGCCCCCAAGTTCTTTTGATCTGCCAGGAACAGCTCAAACGGCTCGAGTCAGCCGCCCACAACTCCGAAAAAACAAACACGTCATTTTAGGAACCTTACTCAATTTCAGCAAGCTATTTAGGAACTGTGTTTTTGGACACCTCGGCGTTTCCGGGCGTTGACTCCGTTTCCTGCGCGTTGCACGATATTTGTATGATGCTAGAGACAGAACCCCAAGGCGGCCAGCGGCGCAGTTCCCGCGTCTTCACCCGCATTGCTGTGCGCGCTGCAGGTAGAGATCTGCTCGGAAAAAAGTTTCAGGAAACCAGCCAGACCATCGTGATCAACGCCCACGGCGGCCTTCTTTACTTGCAGGCCGAGCTGAAAGTTGGCGCGGAGTTGGTGCTCATAAACCCCGCAACGGAAGAAGAGCAAGATTGCCGCGTCGTCTACCTCGGCGACACGTCCGAAAAAGGAACCCGCATCGGCGTCGAATTTCTTTCTCCCAGTCCGCACTTCTGGGGAGTCGAATTCGCGCCCCAGGATTGGCCCACTCGCGCCGCTCCTCGCCCGGTCCACTAGTGGTAAAGTATTTCCGCGAGCCTCTCGCTGATCTCACGTGCGCGGAAAAATCCTGAGAACCGCAACAATCCCGAGCCATCGCCCATGAAATTCCTCATCGCCGGTGCCGGCGCAATTGGCGCCTACATGGGAGCGTGCATGGCCCGTGCCGGCCAGGACGTCACTCTATTCGCCCGCGGCCCTCACCTGCGCGCTATGCAGGAGCATGGCGTGCGCGTGAAGAGTGTTGACGGCGATTTCGAAGCGCATCCAAAAATCGCCGCGAATCTCGGAGATGTCGGCCCGGTCGATGTCGTCTTCCTCGGCGTGAAAGCCCACGGCCTGACGCAGCTCGCCCCGCAACTGAAACCCGTCCTCGGTCCGGACACCGCCGTCGTCGGCACGCAAAACGGAATCCCCTGGTGGTTTTTTCAAGGCTGGGGCGGCGAGCACCAGGGCATGCATCTCGAACGCGTCGACCCCGGCGGCACAATCGCAGCCGCAATTGAACCGCGCCGCGTCCTCGGCTCTATCGTTTATTTCGCCACGGACATCGTCGAGCCTGGCGTCGTGCGCCACACCGAAGGCAATCGCATCTCGCTTGGCGAACCCGACGGCACGCGCTCCGATCGCAACCGCCAAATCGCCGAAGCTCTGATTGCGGCGGGCTTGCGCTGCCCTGTGACCACGCGCATTCGTCAGGAAATCTGGGTGAAAATCCTCGGCAACGTCGCCTTCAACCCCATCAGCGCGCTCACCGGCGCCACGCTCGCAAAAATGGCGCGCGATCCCGATGTCAACGCACTGGTCCGCAGAATCATGGAAGAAACCATCGCCGTGGGCGCGAGACTCGGCCTAGAAGTTCCCATCACCATTGACCAGCGCATCGCCGGCGCCGAAAAAGTCGGCGAACACAAAACCTCCATGCTGCAGGATCTCGAAGCCGGCCGCCCCATCGAACTCGAAGCCGTGGTAGGCGCCGTCGTCGAATTGGGCGAGCGTCTCAATGTCCCAATGCCCCACACGCGCGCCGTCTACGCCTGCACAAAACTCCTGGCACACACCCGCGCCGCCACAAGGTAGTCAGCTTGCTGTTATTTTTCGAGGAGTTCAATCCGCTGTCTAGGAGTGTGACTAAGAGAGCCGAGGTAGGCACGACGACGCATTCCTCGTCTGGGCTTTTCGCCACATGCAACTAAACGCTCAATTAAATTACTTCGCGCCCCCGCCCGCCGGCGCCGAATCTAACTTCGCCAAGTCAACCTGCTTCCACTTCCCCGCCATAATCCCCGCCCGAATCTCAGCAGGACTCTTCCCCAGCTTCGTCTGCTGATAGCTATAAACCGCTTCCTTCTTACAAACGTCACAAATCGAGCCGTGATTATCCCCAAAACAATCCAGCAAACTCGTATGCCCCACTTCCCGGTCGCACCGGCAATAACAAGGCTGCTGATAAAGGACGGGTTTCACCTTCCCAGCCATCGCATAAATTTTCTGTGTCCGAGCATCAGAAAACTGTTTCGGATCAAGCGTATTGGGCAAGGCCCCAGCAGGAGGAGCAGCGTGATAAGCCGGAATGTCGGTGTCAGGCCCAGACGCCGTAGCAGCTTGCGCGAGCGCAGAATCCCCACCAGGCTGCCCGCCGTGCGCGAACCCAATTCCAAATCCAGCCCCTGCCATCAAAATCACAGCAGCAAATATAAGTGCCGTCTGCTTCATCTCCAGCCCTCCCCAAATTACACAACAAAATATCGAACCAGCCCACAAATCGTATCACGCCTAAGTGGCACAGGCACACTCCTGCCTGTGCTCCGACGACCTCACAACCAAATTCGCGCACCCACCACCCTCGGATCAAGTCCAGACCCCACCTCGCCAAGCACAAAACCACACACCTCGCTTTTCTTCCTCGCACTGAGATTGACTCTCAACCCGCCCTAGCTTAAGGTTCGCTCAGAGACAGACCAAAATAACAACCAAGGCCCACAAAATGTCTACCTTCCCAGTTTTTGACCTTTCGAAATTCTCAAACGCCTCCCCATCCGAAAAAAAATCCCTAGGCCGCACCGTCGACGAAATCTGCCGCCAAACCGGCTTCCTAGCCATCACCGGCCACGGAGTCCCGGACGAAACCATCAGCCGCGCCTGGAACTCCGCCCGCGCCTTCTTCGACCTGCCCGTCGAAAAAAAACTAGCCGTGAAAATGCGCTATGAAGGCTACCCCTACGGCTACTCCCCTCTCCAATCCGAAGCCCTCGCAAAATCAAAAGGCGAAGACACCCCGCCCGACATCAAAGAAACTTTCAACATCGGCCCGCTCGCGGTCCCGCCCCATACCGGCAGCGAGCCCTTCGCCGATTTTCGCTACGCCACCAACATCTGGCCCGCCGAGCCCGCCGGCTTCGAGCAAGCCTGGTCCGACTATTACCGCGCTCTCGGCACCCTCGCCGGAAAAATCATGCAAGTCTTCGCCGTCACCCTGAATCTACCTGAAGATTTTTTCGCCGCTGCCGTCAACGATCCCATCAGCGCCGTCCGCGCCCTCAACTACCCGCACCAAAGTGTCGCGCCCAAGCCCGGCCAACTCCGCGCCGGTGCCCACTCCGATTACGGCAGCCTCACAATCCTCCGCGCCGATTCCGCCGCCGGGGGCCTTGAAATTTTCAACCCCCAAAAACAATGGCAACCAGTCCCAGCCATCCCGCAAGGTTTCATCGTCAACATCGGCGACCTCATGGCCCGCTGGACCAACGACCGCTGGGTCTCCACCCTCCACCGCGTCGTAAATCCCCCGCCTGATTCCACCGGCTCCACGCACCGCCAATCCGTAGCCTTCTTTCATCAACCCAATTGGGACGCCGAAATCACCTGCATCCCCACCTGCCTGGCCGCAGGCGAAAAACCAAAGTATCCGCCCGTCCGCAGCGGCGAATACCTAATGCAAAAGTTCCACAGCACAGTAAAACTAGGCGCCGCCAAGTAAGCCATTAGCGACAGGGAAACGGGCAAAAAAAAACGGGTAAGCGTGTCATCTCGAGCGGAGACTCGCGTTCTTGTCTTTCTACCGCGCAGCGGTGGCGCGAGTCGCAGTCGAGGGATCTCTCTTCGTCTCGGCACCGCCCCATACGCCATCACGTTCCAGCTCTTTGAATTGCCTTTCAATCTGAAATTTCAAATTCTGAAATTTCAAATTTTCCTTTTCATACCGCCACTTCCCCATACGCCACCGCGATCTCCGCCGCCACCCGCGCATTATTCAACAGCAACGCAACATTCGCCGCCAGCGTTCTCCCCCCACTCCCCTTCGACAGCGCCTCCAACAAATAAGGTGTCACCCGCTTCCCAGAAATCTTCTCCGCAGCAGCAGCCACCAGCGCCTCAGCAATCAATTCCTCCAACTCCCGCCGACCCAGCGCACTCCCCACCGGCGCCGGATTCGCAAACACAATCCCCGCCGTCATCCCCAGTCCCCACTGCGTCGCCATCAACCGAGCCGCCTCCCCCGCCGAATCCACCCGGCACTGCAGCGTCAGCCCGCTCTCCCTCGAATAAAACGCCGGCAGCTCATTCGTCCCATACCCCACCACCGGCACTCCAAGCGTTTCCAACATCTCCAGCGTCCGCGGCAAATCCAGAATCGCCTTCGCCCCGGCACACACCACCGCCACAGGCGTCCGCGCCAACTCCGTCAGATCCGCAGAAATATCCAGCGTCTCCTCCACCCCCCGATGCACGCCCCCAATCCCGCCCGTCGCAAACACGCGAATCCCCGCCCGCGCCGCAATCCACGCTGTCGTCGCCACCGTCGTCGCCCCCGCCCGCCCCGACGCCACCACCGACGCCAAATCCGCCCGGCTCACCTTCGCCACATCCTTCGACTCCGCCAAAAACGCCAACTCCCCAGCCGAAACTCCCACCACCAGCTTCCCGCCCAGCACCGCAATCGTAGCCGGCACCGCCCCGCCCGCCCGAATCGCCGCCTCCATCCCCCGCGCCGTCTCCAAATTGTGCGGATGCGGCAACCCATGCGAAATCACAGTCGACTCCAGCGCCACCACCGGCTTGCAATCCATCAGCGCCGCCGCCACTTCCTCGTGAACAAAAATCCCCTTGTCGTCGCCCAACCGCCCCTTGTCCAAATCACCCTCCAATCCTTTCCGCTCCGGTCATACCACAACTCTGCTTCCCGCACCGCAGGTTTGCTTCTCCTACCTTTACCGGCAGTAGGGGCACGGCATGCCGTGCCCGAATCCGCAAACTCCTCGCTCACGCCATTCAGCTAAGCTCTTGCTTCGCTCTTCATTTACTTCGCTCTTGTACCGCTGGCCTCCGGCCGGCGCCTTTTCTTACGGCTTTCTTGCTTTGCTCTTGCTCGTTTCTTGCCTTTCGTACCATCGGCGTCTCGCCGCCGCCTTTGCCGTTCCCTCTGTAGCGCCGTCCTTCAGGGCGGCAGGTTTCACGTTTTTGCTTTCGCCTTATTTTGAAATCTGAAATTTCCAATTTGAAATTTCCCGCCGCAACGCGCCCCCCTCGGGTAGCCACGACAACGCACTTCTCGTCGTGGGCCTTTCCACCCCGCCCCAACTTATTTTAGTTTTCTTCTAATTCTTCAGTAACCCAGGCAACAAACTCGCCCTAATCAGTGTCTAATATTCAGCGCGAACACGAACTCCGCCGGCTCGCCGGCGCCCCACCTCTGAGATAAAAAGCCGTGTGTAAATTCGAGCGTGCATCTGTGTGCGTGTGCATTGATCGTCGGCCCTGGTTTTGCCCCAGCAAGAATCAAAGGAGGCGCAAATGCGAACGCTTCATCCAGCAATTTCCATCGCCGCAGTCATAGCGCTCACAATCTCCACAGCAGCCACTCCCCAAAACAATTCTGCCACGTCGCCACGCGCGCAAACCGCAACGAAGCCGACGGCCTCCGCAAACTCTTCCGCGCCAAGCACCGCCACGTCCACCGAAACCACCGCCGCCAAACTCCCCGTCCGCCGCGTCATCCTCTACAAAACCGGCGTCGGCTACTTCGAGCACCTCGGCCACGTTCGCGGCAACGAATCCGTCCGCATCGATTTCACTAGCGGCCAGCTCAACGACGTTCTCCAATCCCTCACCGTCCTTGACCTCAACGGCGGCCGCATCTCCGGCGTCAACTACAATTCCGAAGCTCCGCTCAGCGAACGCCTCGGCACTCTCCGCCTCCCGCTCGAAGAAAAAACCGATCTCTCCAAATTTTACGGCGCTCTCCGCGGAGCCCGTCTCCAGGTTCGCACCGGCGCCACCACCGTCACCGGCCGCCTGCTCAGCGTCGAACGCAAGACGCGCGTTTCCGGCGGCACCACTCTCGAAGTCGATCTCGCCACCATCATCAGCGATTCCGGCGAAGTCCGCAGCGTCGAACTCACTCCTGCCGTCACCGTCCAGCTCGCCGAGCCCGACCTCACCCACGAAGTCGGCCAATATCTTCACCTGCTCGCCTCCGTCCGCCAGCAGGATCTCCGCCGCATGACTCTCGCCACCGAAGGCACCGGCGACCGCCAACTCTACGTCAGCTACATCAGCGAAGTCCCCATCTGGAAAACCACCTATCGCATCGTTCTGCCGCACAAGCCAGGTGAAGAACCGCTCCTCCAAGGCTGGGCCATCGTAGATAACACCGTCGGCGAAGACTGGAACAATGTCGAACTCTCACTCGTCGCCGGCGCGCCCCAATCCTTCATTCAGCAATTGTCGCAGCCTCTCTACGGCCGCCGTCCCGTCGTGCCGCTAAGCCTGGGCGCGCAGCTCACTCCACAAACTCACGAGGGCACGATGCTCGGCGGCCTTGCCGCGCTTTCAGGTCACATCCTCGACCCGAGCGGTGCCCTAATTCCAAATGCACAAGTCGTGCTCCTCTCCGAATCGGGCGAAGAGGTGGCGACCACAACGACAGACGGTCAAGGCAACTATGCCTTCGGCGATCTGCCAGCCGCGGTCTACCGTCTAAGAGTTCAAACACAAGGATTCCAAACATCGATGCTCTACGGTCTCTCGCTCGGCGGTGGTCGCGAGCGCAATCAGGACGTTTCGCTCAGGGTCGGGTCTGCAACTTCGACGGTGAACGTCGAAGCCCAAACCGTCGAGGTGGAGTCTACGGCCTCATCTGTTTCGGCTAGCCGCGCCGGTTCGGGAAACAGGCTCGGGAGCAGACGCGGCATCGGCAACGCGCGAAACTATTACGCCATGGGAGCACCCGCGGCGGGAACAGGCGGCGCGTCAGTGAACGGTGGAAACGTGATGAATCTCGCCTTACTCTCGCCCGGAGCTGTCTCCGAAGTTCGCAGCGGTATGGCCTCCGCGGCAGAAGGCTCCGATTTCGGCGACCTCTTCGAATACAAACTCAAAGACCGCGTCACAATCCACAAAAATGAATCCTCGCTCGTCCCGATCGTCCAAGCCCACGTGCAAACCGAAAAAGTCTCGCTCTGGAATCCCTCGCTCGGCTCCGCTCGCCCGCTTCGCGCACTGTGGCTCACCAATTCCAGCACCCTCACGCTCGATGGCGGCAGCTTCAGCGTCCTCGAAGACGAAGCCTTCGCCGGTGAAGGCCTCATGGATCCCGTGAAGCCCGGCGAGAAGCGCCTTGTCTCCTACGCCGCCGATCTCGGCATCCGCGTCGACAAAAAAACGCACGGCGAGCCCCAGCGCGTCACGAAAGTCCGCATCATTCACGGCACCATGATTCAAACCAGCGCCACCCGCCAGGACACCATCTACGCCGCCCGCAATGAAGACAGCGCCCAGCGCGCTCTCCTCATCGA
This sequence comes from uncultured Acidobacteriota bacterium, assembly GCA_963772535.1. Classification (GTDB taxonomy): domain Bacteria; phylum Acidobacteriota; class Terriglobia; order Acidiferrales; family UBA7541; genus Palsa-295. Next base: position 198,980 of record CAVYXN010000015.1, on the reverse strand, counting down.
ACACGCCCTGCGCCCCGGCTGGAATCTCTCCGCCGACACGCCCAAGCCCGAAGAAACAACCGCCACCGACTACCGCTTCCGCCTAACCCTCGGCGCAAAAGCCACCACCACGCTCGTCGTCACCGAATCGAGCGCAATCGAATCCCGCTACGCCCTAACCAACATCGACGACGGCCAAATCCAGGTCTTCGTCCAACAAAAATCCATCAACCCCGAAGTAGAAGCCGCCTTCCACAAAATCGTCGAACAAAAAAATCACATCGCGGCTCTCGATGCCCAACTCGCCGCAATCGACAGCCAGCAGGAGAAAATCTTCGACGACCAACGACGCATCCGCGAAAACCTGAAATCCCTAAAGGGCAGCTCCGAAGAACGCGCCCTAACCCAGCGCTACACCCAACAGCTCGAAGATCAAGAAACTCAACTCCAAAAACTCCAAACCCAAACAACAGATCTCCAGTCCCAGCGCGACAAAGACCAAGAAGCCCTGGACGCCATGATCGAAAACCTGGACCTGGACGCAACACTATAGGGTTCGCTTCTCGCACCGCTGACCTCCGCCGGCGTCTTTGCCGTTTGCCTTTGCCTTTGCCTTTGCCGTTGCCTTTGCCGTATGCCGTTGCTTTCTGTAGCGCCGCCCTTCGGGGCGGCAGCCTTTGTCTTGCTTTGCTCTCATTTGCGCCTTCGCGACTGCACCGCCGACGTCTCGCCGCGCATTTCCCCGAGCCGTCTCTTATCTGTTGGCAGTTGGGTGGGAGCCCCTGCTTCAGCAGGGGGAGCTGGACTTCAGTCCAGCGAAAGCTTGTGAACTCATAAATCGGCTTTAGCCGCGGGAAGTCCAACCCAGGGCTCAGCCTCACCCCCGCAAGCCTTTTGAATTTTCTCTCCGCGCCACCAACTTCGTGCACCACAAGGCAACGCCTCGGCGAGAAAGTCCAGTCCTAGAACCAACTGTCCGTGCACTGCACATCCGGCCAGTCGAATTTTTCTCTGCGACCGTGCTACGCTCATTCATGGCGCACGACGACAAATCGAAACACAAAACAAAAACCAGAACTCACCGCGCACCACGATTCCATCGCGCCACCCGAACCCTTGCCCGTCACTCCTCACTCTGCTGACGCCCCAAAATGACAACCAACCTCGCCCCCCACCACCGCCCGCCGCTCCTCTCGCACAGGAGACGTGCTCTGAAAGCTCGCGGCTGTCCCGTTTTTCTAATCGATGCTCGATTAAGAGCCCACCCAACTCATAGAAAACTCGGCCTCCTAAAATTCCCTAATCGCGAACGGATGACGATTCATCGTCGCGTCTTTTCGCACCTCCCCAGCTTCGAACCTCAACCCGCCAGCCTCCAGAATCCCTGGCCGCCACATGACGGGCGTCTAATCGCAAAGCTGGAATTAAACCTCCGCCTAACTGGCCGTAGAACCAATCACATACAATTTTCTAATCGCAAATTTTTGGCGCTTTTTGCGCTAGATTCCTCAGCCAGCACCGCGATAGCTTGTTCCTCAACTCAGCTAGTTCTAATCTACGGTGGCGCGATTAAAACTCCGCGTAACACCTTTAAAATATGCAGCATAAGAATTTCTAATCGGCGGTAAACGGGGGTCTTTCGAAAGCCGCGCCGAAGAGTTTCGGGCACACGGCCAACGCTTCGTGCGCAATAAACTGAAGACTGATCGAAGATCAATAAATGACCAAGCGTAGCCAAACTCGCCCAAAGCCAACGATCGTCGCCATCGGCGATATCAATGTCGACATGCTCGGCCGCGTGAAATCCTGGCCGAAGCCGGGCCAGGACTGCCTCGCACCCAAACTCGAAATGCACTGCGGCGGAGTGGGCGCGAATTCTGCGCTGGCTCTCGCGCGCTGGGGCATTGACGTGCGGCTCGCCGGCTGCGTCGGCCGCGACCGCTTCGGCGACTACGTGCTCGAGCATCTCGCCGAAGGCGGCGTGAACACGCGCTGGGTCCAGCGCACAAACGACGCGATGACCGGCTTTTTCTACATCAACATCACGCCCGACGGCGAGCGCACATTTTTCGGCAGCCGTGCCGCAAACGGCCACGTGAAAACCCTCCGCAACGTTCAAGCGCTGTGCAATGACGCGGGAGCAGCGCACCTCGTCGGCTACAATTTTCTGAACCCCGGCCCCGCCCGCGCGGCCAAACAAATCGCGCGCGAAATTCACGCTCGCGGCGGCTGGGTTTCGCTGGACGTCGGAATGGCGCCAGCCCAGCAAATCCCGCAGAAAATTTTGCAAATCGTTCCCACCGTCGATATCCTCCTTCTCAGCACGGACGAGGCCACGCTGCTCACCGGCGCGCGCGATCCGCGCCGCGGGTTTGCGGCACTCGAGAAAGCCGGCGCTCGCGAAGTGGTCCTGAAACTGGGAAAAAGCGGCTGCCTGATTTCGCGCAACGGCGAGCCGCAGCACGTTCCATCATTCGATGTGAAAATGGTGGATTCCACGGGAGCAGGTGACGCGTTCGTCGCCGGGTTTTTGCAGGCGCGCCTCCGCAGCTGGTCACTCGAGGAAGCCGCCATCGCGGCAACCGCCGGCGGCGCAACCGCCGTATCGTTCGTCGGCGCCGGAGAAACGCTTCCGGGTTCGCGCGAAGTTGCCGCGCTAATGCGGTCGCAGCGCCTGCGCGGAAAATGGGACGCCGTGCGCCAGAGCGCGCTCGCGCGCCTTCAAGATCGCAATTCGCGCCCAGAGAGGCACACATGACGCCAACGCCGGATCGCAATCAATTGCCCGAATGGAAAAAAGAGCTCGACCGCCCGCGAATGAAATCGCTTGCCGATCTCTTTCCAGTTCCGAAGCCCGTAATCGGCATGGTCCATCTCTGGCCGCTGCCCGGCGCTCCCGCCTACACAGGTTACGGCATGCAGAAAATTATCGACCACGCGCTGCGCGACGCGGAAGCTCTGGTGCAGGGCGGCGTAGATGGGCTCGCAGTCGAAAACATGTGGGACCTTCCCTACTACGTCGGGAACGACGTGAAACCCGAAGCGATGACGGCGCATGCCGTGGCCGCTGCAGAAATCGTGAAAAACTTTCCGATACCGGTCGGCATCAACGTGATTCACAACGGCGGCACCGTCTGCCTTTCGATCGCGCTCGCAGCGGGCGCCCGATGGATTCGAGTCTGCATTCTCACGGGCGCTCGCGTTTGGGACACCGGTGAATTCGACCACGGCTGCGCCGCTGAATTAATGCGCAAACGGAAAGAACTGCACGCTGAGGGAATTCACATTTTCGCGGACGTGGACAAAAAGCACTCGGTCCCGTTCCCCGGAATCGACCTGCGCACCCACATCGAGTGGACGGAATTTTACGGAGCAGACGCGCTGATCGTTTCGGGGCGATTTACAGGAAGCGCGCCCGACGTCGAGAAAGTGCGCGAAGCAAAAACTTACGCCAAGCGCCCGATTCTAATCGGCAGCGGCACCAGCGCGGACAACGTCGCCGCATTTCTCGAGCACGCCGACGGCATCATCGTGGGAACGAGCCTGAAAAAAGATGGAGTGATGCAAAACGAAGTGGACACGGGCCGCGTCCGCGCACTGATGAACAACGTCCAGCCAGTCCGCGAAGCAGCCGCGGCCCGCGCTTCTTTATCACGTTGATTCGTCACGTTAATTCGTCACGTTCTTGAAACGTTTGCGGCGCTCCGCTAGTTTCCGTGCGCCGCTTGCTGCGAAGCCGGCTGCTCCGTGTTCACCATCCACGGAATGCCAAAGCGATCGGTGCACATGCCGAAACGAGGCGACCAGAAAGTCTTCTGAATCGGCATGATGATATTTCCACCTTTGCTCACTTCGTTGAACACGCGATCCGCTTCCGCCGGATCTTTTGTGCTGATCGAAAGCGAAAATCCCTGCGGCGGCTGATAACGATCTTTGGGCACATCGCTGCCCATTAGCACTCTTCCGTTCAAATCCAACCGCATGTGCATGATCTTGTTGTTAAAGTCGGGCGACGATTGCGCTTCCTTGGGCGCTTCGCCGTAGGTTGTCTTGAAGGTGATCTTGCCGCCGAGAGCTTTTTCGTAGAGCTTAAATGCTTCCTCGCAGTTGCCGTTGAAATGAAGATAGGGATCCAATTGCATGCTGCCTCCTGTGTCTGCTTGAAATCCGGATCGCGCGCACGAACCGGTGATGTTTTATCGAGCCGGGGAAAATCAGCCGCCGGACATTGCTCCGACGATTAGAAAAGGTTCTTTGCCGGAGACGACCGCGGAGGGCAGGGCGGTTTCAGCGGGCTCATGCGAATAATCTTCTTCGCAGGCGAAGAATCTTACGAACGGGCGGCGCTCGTGCGTCACCTGGTCTCGAATCGTGCCGCGCAGCACCGGATATTGCATCTCGAGCGCGTTGAGCACTGAGAGCAACGTTGGCTCGCCGGAAATTTCGACACTCACTTCGCCGTTTACGCGAGCGAGCGTTCGCAAATGCGCCGGAAGTATCACTCGAATCATTGCAGCGTCTGGACCTCCACGGAAAGCACAGCCGGCAAATCGCGCACGATGGCATTCCAACTGTTTCCGGCATCCGCCGACGCGTAAACCTGGCCGCCGCTCGTGCCAAAATAAATGCCGCACGAATCGAGCGAATCCACCGACATGGCGTCGCGCAACACGTTCACGTAACAATCGCGCTGCGGAAGGCCCTTTGTCAACGGCTCCCATTCGTTGCCACCGGTTCGGCTGCGAAACACGCGCAGCTTTGCATCGTGAACGAAATGCTCGGAGTCGCTCTTGATTGGAACCACGTAAATCGTTTCCGGCTCGTGCGCGTGAACATCGATCGCGAAGCCGAAATCGGTGGGCAAATTGCCGCTAACTTCCACCCACGAGTCGCCCGCATTGTCGCTGCGCATCACGTCCCAGTGCTTCTGCATGAACAAAGAGTTGGGACGCGAGCGATGCATAGCGATGTGATGAACGCAGTGGCCCACTTCCGCGTCGGGGTCCGGAATTGCTTCGGACTTCAATCCGCGATTAATGGGCTGCCATGTTTTGCCAGCATCGTCGGAGCGAAACGCGCCCGCTGCCGAAATTGCGATGACGATCCGATTCGGATTTTTCTCATCGAGAATGATCGTGTGCAGGCACAAGCCGCCGGCGCCCGGGTTCCAGCGCGGTCCCGAACCGTGCTCCCGCAAACCGGGAAGTTCTTCCCAGGTTTGCGCGCCGTCGGTCGAACGGAACAGCGCAGCGTCTTCGACTCCTGCATAAACGGTGTCGGGATCGGTGAGCGAGGGTTCAAGATGCCAGACGCGCGCGAATTTCCATGGATGCGGCGTGCCGTCGTACCACTGATGGGTGCCGGGAACTGTAGCGTAATCGAATTTGTTGCCGACCGGTTCCCACGTTTTACCGCCGTCGTTGGAGCGCTGGATAAGCTGGCCAAACCAGCCGGTGGATTGCGACGCGTAGATTCGGTTGGGGTCCACGGGCGAGCCTTTGAGGTGATACATTTCCCAGCCGGCAAAATGCGGGCCGCTGATGTCCCATTTTTCACGCTTTCCATCCGCCGTTAGGATGAACGCGCCTTTGCGCGTCCCGACCAAAACTCGCACTCCGCTCATTAACAACTCCTTCCGCTTCGATGGCCGCATTCGCGGCGCTCGGGTATTTATTCGAGACGTAGTTCTCTTCTACTGACGGAGGCTGGGCGAACTGGTAAGCAAGACGAACCCTTCAATTACTCTGCAATTCCAGGTTATTTTCGCAGTTTCCGGTATGTCTCGGCAAGAGCGTGGTTTTTGTCACGAGTGATGCAGAAATCAGCTCATTGCCAGGACAACAATTAAGCGGCGAGGGCCGTGCGCGCCCATGACGAGAATCTTTTCAATGTCGGCGGTGCGGCTTGAGCCGGTGATGAGGCAGAGAAAAGAATTCTGGGCAGCGGTGCCGCGTTCCTGAGCGCGAGCCAGGGCGGCATCGATATCGGGCAGGAGTTGGTTGATCGTTGCGACAACGATATGAACGGGCGCGACGACCGAAGCGCCGCGGCCTCCGCATGCCGCGGAGACGAGCACGGAACCCGTTTGCGCTACGAGAGCTTCGCAAGCGGAGATGGTGGCTTGCGCGGATTCCTTCGGACCGCCGTCGCTCGACCATTGAATCGTACGGCCGTCTTGCCATTCCGTCGCGAGTTCGCGCAGATCGGGTGAATCTTGAACAAAGATTTCCCCGGGCGGGAGCGCCGCGAGGATTTCCTTTATGGCTGCGCCGCTCGCGCGCAAATTGGGAACGGCAACAAATTCCGTGATGTTGATTGCGCATTCTTTCTGGAAACGATCGAGCAGATCGGTGACGGGAGCGAAGATTGGGCCAGCTTTGACGGGTTCGTGACGCGGGGCAGGCTCGCGCAACGCCGTGCGGATGCGAGCGAGGATTGTTTCGCGGCTGGGGTTTTCAGTTTGCGGCATTATTTTTTCCCCAGAGCGCACGAAATGATTTTTCAGGGACGCGCGGAGCGGCGTGATTCTTCGACCATGGACCCATCGGATCGAGCGCGGTGCCGTCGAGACCGAGGCTGTGCGTGATGCGCAACGCCATGCGTGCGAGACCACCCACGATACGAAAACGCGAGGGACTCTGCATGGTCCACTGCCAGATTTTGAAGCCCATCTGCTCGGCCCAGGGGCGCGCGGAATGATTCACGGCGTTGCGGCGATTTTCGAGTAGGTGATGATGCAAATCGATTTTCACCGGGCAGGCATCGGTGCACGCGCCGCAAAGGGATGAGGCGTAGGAGAGATGATGGAATTCGTCAATTCCGCGCAGGTGAGGGGTGAGCACGCTGCCGATCGGGCCAGGGTAAGTGGTGCCGTAAGTGTGGCCGCCGACGGTGCGAAACACAGGGCAGACGTTGAGGCAGGCGCCGCAGCGAATGCAATGCAGCACCTCGCGCTGCTCGATGTCCGCGAGCAATTCGGTTCGGCCGTTATCGAGGAGTACGACGTGGAATTCTTCGGGACCATCTACCTCGTTTGGCTTGCGAGGGCCCCCAATTAAGGTGCTGTAGCAAGTGATGGCCTGGCCGGTGCCCGCCGTGGCCAGCACGGGCCAAAACAGAGCGAGATCCTGGAGGCGCGGAATCACTTTTTCGATACCGGCGAGGGCGACATGAATGCGCGGGACGGTGGTGCAGAGGCGGCCATTGCCTTCGTTGGTGGTGAGGGCAATCATTCCGGCATCGGCAACGAGGAAATTCGCGCCGCTGATTCCCATTTCGGCGGAGAAGAAATCGCGGCGGAGTGCGCGGCGGGCGGCGGCGACCAGCTCGACAGGATCGTCAGTATCCACGTCGCCCAATTTCTCTTTGAAAAGATCGGCGATGTCTTTGCGGCTAAGGTGCATAGCCGGCGTGACGATGTGATAGGGCGGCTCGTTGCGCAGTTGAACGATATATTCGCCGAGATCGGTCTCGATGGCCTGAATGCCGGCTTTTTCGAGGGCGGGTGAAAGATGAATTTCCTCGGCGACCATTGATTTCGATTTCACCATCTTGCGAACGCCACGGCTAACGGCGAGGTCAGTGATGTAACGGCAGGCTTCGGCGGCATCCGCGGCCCAGAAGACGTGGCCTCCGCGTTCTTTCACGCGTTGTTCGAATTCGAGGAGATAGCGATCGAGATTGTTGAGCGCTTCCCACTTGATTTCATGGCAACGCTGGCGTGCCGCTTCCCAATCGGCAAAGCGAGAGCGCCCTCGATCGTTCGAGCTGCTGTACTGATCGATGGCGCGGCGAATGATCTGGCGATGGGTGAGGTCGGCAGATTTTACGGCGGCGCTGCGAAGGAATTCCTGCGCGGCGGAGGTCATCGTGCAGTCACCATATTAAATAGATGATAAACGAGATGCGCTCGATTTCATTGGCAAGGCGCTCACTTTCGTTTTCTCTGCGCCAACCGGAGTATACATATTCCAATGTATTCCCTTTTAGAGGTAATTGCTCGCAATCTGTTAGGGGACCAGAACCCTTCAGGGGAAGAGGTGTCACGGGTCAATTTCACGGGTCAATTCACGTTCATAAGGAAGTGTGCGAAAGAAGGATAAAAATATGTTTCGCGAGAGAACCTTCCAGATTTGCCTAGGACTTGCGCTCATTCTAGCATCGCCAACATTCCTTCCATTTAGTTCTCGGGCCGCCGGCCAGGACAACACGAAAAGCAGCATGAAAGAGATGACCAAAGTGGTGGCTCATATTCCTTTGCCCGGTTCCGCGGTGCGGCAAATCTTTTTCCAAGAGGAAAACGGCAAGCAGTATCTTTACTTGCAGCAGAATGTTCATTTCACCGTTGTCGATGTGGCCGACCCTGAGAAACCGCAGATTGTCGACCGGGCAGCGCCCGGAGGTCATTTAACTGAAGTTGGCTCGGGGCTTGCCATCGCGGTTCAATCGGACAAGTCGGGCGAAGGCACTATCCCGACGCAGACCATAAAACTGATGGATATGACCGATCCCAAGAATCCGCACTCGGTGAAGACGTTCACCGGCGTCACAAGCATGTATTCCGAAGATGGGCGCCATCTAATCTACCTCACGAACAATGAAGGTTTATGGATAGTGAAGCACTCTGTGAGACGTCGATTGCCGCTGTGCACTTCGGAATCAGAAGAAAATTCGGCAGTCGAATGCCGGTGAAGATAGAGCTTAGCTGACCGAGTATTTTTATAATCTCGTTTCTTCAGTTTTTGGTGTCGACGTTACAGGCCTGTTCGACGGCAGTTGAGTCAGGTATATCGAACTGCATGGCGACGTCCGACCCGTTTTCATCCTCTGTGGTAATCTCCGCGGTGTGGGCGCGAAGTATTTTCTTGAGGGAATATTTAGAAAACACGGCCGACATCTTGTCCTTTCCCGGCGTCCACTGCCGTTTCTCACTCTTGGTTGAATCGTCCACGCGGATGCGGACGAACACTTTGGGGAAATAAGAGGTGCTGTGAATCTCGGTGGGTTCCACATAGTGGATCTTAAGGGGCGCGCCGACCAGAAGATTTCCGGCTATCAGCTTGCCCTCGGAGCCACGACCGCTGCCGCAATCCACAGTCAGTGAGGGGGGATTCGAAACGTCACCTGCAGGGCGTTTGAGGAATTTACCCGTCAAAGTGAATCGGGAGTGAGTGGTGCCATTGGAAATTTGAGTCTGGCGCCATCCTTGCGCCGATGGCTCCGACGAGGATTGTTGTCGAGGACTTGCCGAGAACGCGAGAGACGCCGATAGGAGCGGAACAAGCGCGAGTACTGAAGTTGATCTCATAGTTTCATCTCCCTTTGCCTACGTTCGGTGGAAATCCTACCGACCGACATGGGTGCGTCGAATATGTCCATATCGACCTACAAATTCATACTAGCTAAGAGCGCTCCATAGGGCAATCGTCTGTAGCCCGTATCTCTACGCGTATTCCAACGCACGGCGAACTCCGCTTTGACTGCATGCCACGAGAACTGTAAGATGCGCGACGCTTCGACTTGAGGAGATACAGATGCGAAATTGGTTCCTTGGTGTATGTATAGCACTGGCATTGCCAGGTTACGCGTTCGCGCAGCAACCGGCTGCGACGGACAAGGCCTCCGCGAACACGCCGACACCGTCATTACCATCCAAGGACACCGGCGCGCAGTCCAAGCTGGCGGAGATGCTGGAGGCCAAGGTGAAAGCCGCGTGGGCGGCGTTCAAGAGAAAAGACAAAGATGCTTATGCGGCGTTCTTGACCGAAGATTTTCAGGCTGTGGAAGCCGACGGCGACGGCGAGCGCTCCAAGAGTAAAACGGTTCGCGAAGTGGAGCACAGCATGTTCGTGGAGTACTCGCTTCAGCTTTTCCAGGTGCAACCACTCGGACCGCACTACGCGTTTGTGACCTATGAGTGCACCATGCGATTCCCGAGAGGCTCAGCGACGCTCTTCCGGAGAATTTTCATCGGCGAACTTTGGACCAACCGCGACGGCGACTGGAAAATGATGCGGTATCAAGAAACGGTCGTGCGATAAGCTCGCCCCCCATCAAAAAAACAGGAGCCCGAATTCAGGCTGGAGAGTCCGGGCTCCCGACCGCAACTTCGACCTCGACTACTGAGACGCGTAGACTCCCACGCAGCCGTCGATCTGCTGCGATTGGCAATTTCCGCCAGCAGGCAGCGGAACGAAGATGTGATTGTTGATCGGGTCAGCCGCGACGCTGTGGGCGTTGCCATTGGTGGGGACGTTTTGTAGCCATTGCCGGGAACCAGCAGCGATCACACCGAGAACGGGCGTAGGGATCATGTCGCGCGAGGCGAGGTAATACTTATTGTCGCCCGGGTTGTACCATCCCTGGTCCGCGCCGCCGACGAAGTTGATCGTTGTGATGATGGCGCCTGTGGTGCCGTTCATGATGTATGTGAGCGGAGCGAATTGCCTTCCATCATGGCCTGCGCACGTCACCATCACATCTGTGCCGGGTCCGACGACGACACCGCTGGGTTGGCAATTGGGCACCGGGAAGCTGTTGATCACCGCAGGGACACCATTCACCGGACCGCCTGGGAAGGTGTGGAAGGGATCGACTTCATCGATGCTGCCAACAGTCACGTCACCGCCGATTGAATTCGAGTTCGATACAAGGAAGTGACCGGTATTGGGATTGAAGACGGATCCACCGATACCAGCGAGGGCGACCGCTCCGACGCACCCGGGAGGTGTCTTGGGACCCGGCGCGCAAAAAACGCCGCCCACCTGGGTGGCGGTAGTGGCCGTGAGCATTGGCCCGTGATGGCAAGCAACATCTGGGTTGAAACCAGCTGCGTGGCCGGAAGCGCCGGATGGAACGGCAGGACCAGGCACGCCGGGAGGACCCGGAAATTGGAGGGAGGGATCGGGACAGGTAAGTCCATTGATTCCATTGTCGCTAGACGGGGAATCGTCAATCACGGTGTTGATGTCATTATTGAATGCGGCATCGTAATAGACCTGGCCGAGAATGCAGGAGGAGTAGTTAGCCGGGAAGGTCGTCATTGGACCACCGGGACTGTATTCCTTAGCCTGACTGTAGGGCAGGCAGTGCTGTTGCTGAAGAGTTCCCGTTCCATGGAGGGCGCCATTGATGATGCCCGAAGCGTCAGCGATAGTGAAAAATGGGAGACCAGGATCGCCGTTGGCAATGAGTATCAGGTACTTTTGACTTCCATCCGGAGCGGTAACGAAGCCGCCACTCGTGGAAATTTCGTCGGAACGCAAATCACCGCAGCTTGGGTCGGAGAAGGCTCTTCCATTCGCGGAAGCCTGGCAACCGGTAATGCCATTGGGAATTCCGTCAAAGTCGGGAGATGAGCCGGCCACTATCGTGGCGATCACTGTAGGCGGTGTGGCCGGGTTTGCAATCGTTGGCCGCATGTCGAATACGGCCACGCTCGCGCTTCCGTTGCCGACGAAAAGGAAGTTTCCGTCTGTTGTGGCTTCGAGTCCGTTGGGGCCGGAGAGTGGGTTCAAGTTATTGGAACGCGAGGCGCAGCACTGGCCCCCGTCGAACCCGCCGAAATGACCATTCGGACCGAAGAATCCAGGGAGGCGGAAGTTGCCGGTTTTGCATCCGTAGCGCGTGTAGTTTCCCAGCGGAGTGGTGATCGGAGGAATGGTGATGCTCGTTTCAGGATCTATCCAGCATGAGCTTGCATTGTTGCCCGCCTCGGCGATGGAGTTATCGCCGCCGATCGCCGCGAGAGCGATATTGGTGGTGGTGTTGAAGACGGGAACATCGAGGCCGACGCGATCGGAGACGTAGTAGAGGCGATTGACGGGATCGACCCAGCTGATGTCGAAGATGTTGAAGGGGCCGCCGGGCTCGCCGTTGCCGTTGTGTTCCGGCACCAGCATCACGTCGATCAACCCCACCGTGTTGCCCTTGTCCGTACCGCAGACAGGACAGTTCGCGGGGCCGCCGCAATTGTTCGAAATTAGGACCAAGGCGAACACCGCGACGAAAGCCATTAAGGGAAACATTTTCGATCTCATCGAATCTCCTCCAACGATGTTTTGCCGGATCCCCGTTCAGTTCTTTCTTTAGCCGCTCAGCACCTTTCGAAGGACCGGATCAGAACCGGAACTGAAGCCCCTCGATAAACACAAAGTAGTTGCGCGGCAGAATGCCTTGCACGCTGGGATTTTTGAGCTGATTGACGTTGAAATCTGATTTCAGGAGAACCCAGTAGTTGAGATACCAATTGAATCCGACGGTCCATTGGTCGGTGTGGTCACTGAAAGTCGGAACCACGCCTGGCGTAATCGGGCAAGCAGGAATTGTATCGGCATCGCAGGTGATGCCGCCTGCTCTTCCTTGCAACCAGGAATAGCGAGCCTTGACCGCAAATGCGCCCCAGCCGGGGCCACCCGATTCTCCGGGGGAATTGGGGCCGATGAGAGGGTGCTTGACGCGCGGAATGGCGTTCTCCGGCTCGTTCTCGCCGGTTAGCAGATAAGTTGCAGACAAGTAAGCGCCCTTGCCCACAATGCCGGGGAGCGTGTTGAACCCAACGCCGCTGGGGACGAATGAGCCGATGCCGCTGCGCTTCTCAAGGAGCTGAGCGTACTCTCCGCGAATCCCTAACGGCCCTTTCAGGAAGCCAAAGAACCCGTTATATCGGGTGATTCCGCCATTGATCCGGAACTGCGGAAAGAAAGTGTAGGTCTGGTCGCTCAGGACGCCGCTGAAGCTCAACTCGCCTGCAAGTGCTTTAGAGCGGCTGTGCTCTGCAGAACCGCCAAAGAACAGTCCCTTCAGCCATGGGCTGTCCGCGTTTCTCCATGGCTGGAACCGGACCCTGCCGACGACTTCGACTTCGTTCGTGGTGTTGGAGGTCAAAAGCCCCTTGCCATTGAAAATACCGGTCCAATACTGGAAGCGACCGCCAGCCAGATCGCCGTGCACGTCGACGCCGGGAGCGCGGAAACCTCCAGCGGCGTCGGGGTACAGCACAGAGATAATGGAACGACTAGCGAACTCGACGTTGGTGTAGCCGGTGCCGACTTCCATGGAGAAAGGCACTTTGAACTGACCGCCCATGATCTTGAACGCACTCCAGGGCTTGAAATCCATATAAGCGTCCCGGATGGTAAGCGAAGACGCCGTGTCGAACAGGAAGGAATAGTCAAGTTGCTTTCCGTAGCTGCCTTGAACGCCAAAACGGGCAACCCTGATGTTGAATGTGTCTGAGGGCGCGCCATCGCCCTTGTAGAAAATATATTGGCCGTACAAGTATCCGACAGGCATGAGAGTGAAGTTACCGTCGGAGCTTTTAAGATAGAAATGCTCGCCGTTCCATCCCGCCGTTGGCGCGGGATTGTCGCTGGCTTTCTTCTGAAGGAGGTCGATTTCCTTCTGAAGGGCGTCAATGTCGTCAGTGGTGGCAGAGGCCGGGGCGACAGTAGAATCCGGCTGGACAGGCTCGGTGACAGCGTTAGCCTGGACCAGGTGAGCGCTTCCGTCTTGCGGTTGCGTGCTCGCCGGGACGAGCCGCTGTATTTGAGCCTTCAGTTCCGCGATCTCCCGGCGCAATTGCTGTACTTCCTCCTCGGATGCAGCCTTCGGCGGTGCGGGATCAGCGGTGGGTTTCACGCTCTGAGCGAAGGCTAGCGGACCGGAAACGACGAAAAGCGAGGCAAGAAGCACACCCCGAAGCTTAGGCGAGCGCATATTTACCCTCTCCGCAGAAATTTTTCTGGTAAGGCAGGGGAGCAACTATCATATCGGAAGAGAGCGTGTCAAGAGAATTTCACAATGTTGACTAAATGGATATCGTTTTAGCTAGCCCGCCCCGCTGGGCTATCTCAGTTTGCGAATCCAGTAAGTGCTTGACAGGTTTCCGAGACAGTGTTAGAGGTTCGCTTAGCGGACCAGTGGGGGTTCGCAAGAGAACTTCGATTTGTCCGATTCAAAGGTCAAATGGGGAAAAGTAGCGCAATTCCAAAAAACGTAGTTTGGATTGCGTTCTTTCGCCGCCCTGAGTGCACCTAGGGACGTATTCCGTGACCGGCAAGGAGACGCACGCATGACCGAAACCCCTTCCGAACAAAGCGCAGGGTTGCAGGCTCTGACTGACAACCGTTGGGTAATTCTTTTCTTCAGCATCCTCAGCATGGTGGCGGTGGCGAACTTCCAGTACGGTTGGACGCTGTTCGTCGGTCCCCTTCAGAAGCACCTCAATGTGGAAGTAGCGCTAATCCAAGTTACATTCACGGTTTTCGTTCTTCTTGAAACTTGGCTGGTGCCCTTTGAAGGCTGGCTTGTCGACAAGTTCGGACCCAAGCTCCTGGTTATGATTGGAGGGGTCCTGGCGGGGGCGGGTTGGTACGGAAGCGGAAAGGCCGAAACCCTTTCAGCTCTGTATATCTCGTATGCGATTTCAGGACTCGGCGCTGGCGTGGTGTACGGCACGGCGATTGGAAGCGCGCTCAAGTGGTTCCCAGATCACCGCGGACTTGCGGCCGGTCTAACAGCTGCCGGCTTCGGAGCTGGGTCTGCCTTCACCGTCGCACCCCTAGCCAACATGATCAATCCCGCGGGGCAGCCTGCTGGTTCCGGCTACCAGCACACGTTCATCGTGTGGGGAATCATTCAGGGGGCGGTGGTGGTGCTCGCTGCGCTGTTCCTGAAGGCACCGCCAGCCGGTTGGTTGCCGAAGACGTGGAGGCTAAAGGGAAGCCCAGAGGTAAAGGGCCGCCAAAGCCTGCGGGATTTCAAACCCGGAGAGATGGCGGCAACACCGCATTTTTGGCTCATGTACGTGATGATGGCGATGGTGGCGACCGGCGGCTTGATGGCCACCGCGCAATTAGCCCCGATGGCCAAAGACTTCAAAGTGGACAAGGTGACAGTCACGCTCTTTGGACTGTCCATGGCGGCACTGACTTTTGCACTATCGGCTGATCGGCTTATAAATGGCCTTTGCCGTCCTTTTTGGGGATGGGTTTCAGACCGGATTGGCCGTGAAAAGACCATGACGCTCGCGTTCGGGTTAGAGGGAGTCGCTAAACTCGGGCTTCTCAAATTTGCCAGCAATCCACTACTGTTTGTCGTTTTCAGTGCATTTACATTTTTCGGGTGGGGTGAGATCTTCTCCCTGTTTCCGGCGCTATGTGGAGATTTCTTCGGCCGCAAGCACGCCACAACGAACTACGGATTTCTGTACACGGCCAAAGGCGCGGCGTCTTTATTTGTGCCGATTGGGTCGGCGCTCGTGCTGGGCAAGGCTTTCGACTTTCGAGCAGACATATTGCTGCTGTTGGGTGGCGCTTTGGTTTTATTCGCGGTGTTCCTGGCCCCCACGGTGATGCGCATACAGTTGAGCGGAACCGTGAAGACAGGGCTGCTGGTAGCCGCGGGCTTGATCGTTGCATACGGCCTCATTTTGGCGGTGATCCCTAACAAGATTTGGACTCCGTTCGCCGCCAAGTTCACGGTGCCGAAAATCGGGTGGATTGGCGTTTTCATGATCACCATCGTTCTGGACTGGATCGCAGCGATATTGGCCTTCTTTGTCTTGCGCAGGATGAAGGCCCCGGCCGCTCGTGATCAGGTCGCTGATGTTGCGCCGCAGGCTGGAACGTCGCCGGCACACGCTTAAGAGGCGTGAAGGTAGACCGCTCGGCCTGTTGAGCAGGTTCTTCCGGTCAGCCCGGTTGAAAGTGGCTTAATCGCCGGGGCGAGATCTGGAAATTTCGCTGCGACCGCGCCAATCGGTTTCAGCTTTTTCCGCTGCGCAAAGATGCTCGGGGTTGCCAGGCTTTCCTTACTGCTTTGTATTCTGAGGCCAACCCGTTGGCTACCTGGATTTCGCCTCTGACAAAGCGTTCGTGATTTTCCTCGAGTTCGACGGGGAGATAGCGATAATTCACGGTGACGCCATAGGAATCACGCAAACCGTATGGCCGCAGGTTTCCAAAAGTGTAGATTCTCTCGAGGCGCGCGCCATTGGAAAGATGAAACATGGCGACGGAATCGTGGAGCTTACCGCCTTGACGCACCTGCGTGAGATAAGCGAGAGCCAGGCGCTCCAGCGGCCGTGCGAGAATTTCCCGATGGGCCAGAGGCTGCTCCAGCAGATAGAAAAGAGCTTCGACAGGGTCCCGACGCAGCCCTGCGGAGGTGAGAGCGCGGGCGTCATCGGAGAGTAGACGCAAGAGGCGATCATGCGTGAAGCCGTCATCGTTATGCTGATTGCGCAAGGCTTGGGAAAAGTAGGGCAGCGGCGATAGTGTGCCGTAGGTTTGAATATTCGGAAGCTCGGCAGCCAGTTCGTCTACTACCTGCTTGATCAAGAAATTGCCAAAAGGAACGCCGCGCAGACCTCGCAAACAGTTGTTGATGGAATAGAAGATGGCTGTATCCGCTTTGTCGGGCGCTAGCACCGGCGCTTGGATGTCCAGCAGCGGTTCAAGATCGCCCGTCAGTCCATGGGATAACGCCACTTCCACAAAGATCACTGGCTCGTCGACGATCGCTGGATGAAAAAAGGCGAAGCAACGGCGGTCGGCTTCGAGGCGACGGTGAAGATCCGGCCAGCCATTGATTTCATGGACCGCTTCGTAGGCGATCAGTTTTTCCAGGATTAAAGCGGAGGTGTGCCAGCTAATGCGCTCCAGCCGCAGAAAACCACGGTTGAACCAGGATCTGAATAGGTGGCGCAAGTCGAGATCGAGGGCGGCGAAATTTCCATTGCTGGACGCCAAAACATGTTCACGCATGGCGACGAGGGTTTCGGTGCCGCGTGGCGCTGTGTTAATCCGCCGGAACAACTCCTGACGGGGAGGCTCGACGGCTGCCGATAGCGTGGCGAGAGCGGAAGGTCCCGGCGAGCTTAGATAGTCCGCCGCGGCGCTAAGAATGGAAGACTGATCGGGCGCAAAATCGCGGGACAGCATTTCATAGAACTGCAGGCGCTGCTTGTCGTTCATCGCCCTATAAGCATTGATGATTTCCTGGGCGAGAGCGGTTTGCGAAGCCTCGCCGCGCTCGGACAGGAGATGGCGGCACATGAACGACATGTCCGTGCCGCGCCGCTCGCGGAGAACTCGCAACAATCGATCGAGGAACCGAGCCATGGTTTTGAATTATAGCGAACCCCATATTGCTCTTCGTCAAAATACGGTTTGCAAGATGTTTTGAGAGCATTACGTTGTCGCCATTACGTTGGCGCCGACAGGCGAAATGCGATAATCGTGTTGGCGTTAAGACGCCTATGAGGGGTCGAAAAGCGGGAGACGCGAGCGATGGAGGAGAGTGTGCGAGGGCAGATCGAGACCCAGTTGTCGCACCTGGACGGTCTGATCCAACGCGGACGCCAGATTCGCGAAAGGCTAAGAACCGGCACGATCAATCCAGTGGTGATGGCTGAAACTCGCGCGTGGCAGGAGCATTGTGGCGCGACGATCAATCAACTGTCGGGGGGGAGTAAGGCTCACTGGTTGGCGCGGTCGTTCAGCAACGCATTTCTGATGCGGACTGCGGATGGGCGAACCGCCGAGGGAGTGCCTCCGGACGAAATCGTCAAGCGGCTGGTCGATGTTCTCGGGCAAGCGGTTGCATCGCTATCCGGAATGTCAAGCAGCTCTCCTCTTAGTGAAGCTTCTTCTGAATCACCAGGCGCGTCATCGGATACGGGGATTCGTCGCCGGTTCGAGTTTGTTCACAGCCCTGAATTGCGATCTGTAGTGGAGCAGGCTTATGCCGACAGCCGACAAGCTCTTGAGCAACACGAATACGACGTGGCGCTGCGAACTTCTTGTGGAGTGCTTGAGGCCATTGTTACCGACGCGCTCGAACACACAGGGCTGCAAGCACTGGCGAGTGCGGGAGCGCCCTCGGGGCCTATTGGGGATTGGCCATTTGAAACGAGACTTGCTGTGGCAGAGAAAGCGGGACTCATCCGCGGGGGATGCGCCAGGCTGCCGGCGATTGCGCGAACGTATCGAAATCATTCTCATGGCGACGGCGAGAACGACTTGAGGGGAATTGTTTCGGAGAGTGATGCGAGGCGAACCGGACAGGTGCTGAACGTCGTAATTAGAGATTTAGATCCGGGCCGCTAAAAATTCATCTTTCTCGGCTTGTTCGCTCCGTTGGGTGTTGCCGCTCGACATACGCGGTGGGATAATCCGGCAGTGGATGCGCGTTCGGTTACAAGCCGAGCGGCAAGGGCTGCTGATTCGGAATTCACAGGATTTTCCTCCCACAGTGGCGCTACATTTCGATAACACTATGACAAGAATTTCTCACGCGATAGTCGGGCGCAGAGGAGCCGACGAATGACGCTGAAGTCCGTTGAAACCCTCCTTGATGTTTTGCAATTCGCCGACAGCAGCCATACCGCGGTGATCGTGCCGGAGCTCGGGATCCGGGTGAGCTACGAGTCGCTCCGGCAGCAGGTATTGTCCATGGCAAACGCCCTGGCTTCGGTGGGAATTCGAAAAGGTGACGCTGTAGCGATCGCACTACCCAACGGACTGCCGGCGATTGTGTGCTTCTTGGCAGCCACTATTGCGGGAAAAGCGGCCCCTTTGAATCTAGCGTATCCATATGAGGAGTTTCTTTTTTTCCTCAATGACACGAACGCTCGGATTCTTCTATGTCCTCCAGCAGGCGCAGAATTCGCGCGCACCGCAGCGTCCGATCGCAAAATCCCGGTGTTCCCAGTGGGAATGAGTGAGGACGGGAATGTTTGGCTTGCGGGCAATCCTACCGGCGCTACTGCAAAGGAGCCGACGCCTGACGACGTGGCGCTGGTGCTGCACACGAGCGGCAGCACCGGCCGGCCCAAGCGAGTGCCCTTGCGGCATTTTAACCTGGCGGTTTCTTCGGCGAATATTGCGAACTCTTACGCTCTCTCGCAAGCGGACGTTGCCTTGTGCATCATGCCGCTGTTTCACGTTCACGGGTTGATGGCCTCGTTGATGGCGACATTGCTTTCGGGAGGCACGGTGGTTGTTCCAACAAGATTCAACGCGCTGTCCTTCTGGCGGACGGTGCGAGAGCATCGCGTGACCTGGTACTCGGGAGTCCCGACGATGCATCAGCTTCTGCTGGCACGCGCTCACCAAAAACCTGAAGAGGCCGCGACGCTGCGCTTCATCCGTTCGTGTAGCGCGCCTCTTTCGGCAAGCCTGATTCACAAGATCGAGACATTGTTCGGCGTGCCTTTCGTCGAAGCTTACGGAATGACGGAAGCAAGCCACCAGATGACATCGAATCCCTTGCCGCCGCGGCATCGCAAAGCGGGATCGGTGGGGGTCGGAACCGGCTTACGCATCAGCATCATGGACAGGGAGGGCAAACATCTCGCGACGAATCAGCGAGGCGAAGTGGCGATTCAGGGAGCCAATGTATTTCGCGGGTATGAGAACAATCCCTGAGGCGAATACGCGCGCATTTTCGGACGGATGGTTTCGTACGGGCGACGAAGGAATGCTCGACGAAGACTGCTATCTGCATTTGACGGGGAGGATCAAGGACATCATCATTCGCGGAGGCGAGAATATCGCGCCACACGAAGTGGATGAAGTGCTGTTGCAAAATCCTGCGGTAGCGGCGGCGGTGACCTTCGGCTACGTTCATCCGACGCTGGGCGAAGAGGTGGCTGCGGCGGTGGTCTTGCAGGAGTCACAGCAAGCGAGTGAAACGGAACTGATCAAACATTGCCGCGAACATTTGGCCGAATATAAATGCCCGAAGAAAATTTATCTGGTGAAGAATATACCAACCACCTCGACGGGGAAGATCCGGCGGCGCGCGGTGGCGGCTACGCTTGTGAATGATGGATTGGGCGATTCCTGAATCGCGGTGCGAAATGAATCAAGTTGCCGCGTCCTATCGCAATTCCTTAACTTTTTTCCTAACCGCCGCGAGAAGCGGGGACGGCAGTTGGGCATAGCCTTCTTGCGCGGCAAATCGCTGGCCATCCGTATATATCCAATCCAAGAGATCGGCCAATGCCGTTGCACGCGCGGAATCGGACGATTGAGTCCTCAGGTAAATCCACGTGAAACTGGTGATGGGATAGGAATCCGTTCCAGGTACGTTGGTTAGAGACGCGGAGAAATTATTCCAGTGGGGCGCTTCCGCGGCCTGGCATGCTGCTGTAATGGTATCGGCTGAAGCTCGAATAAATTTCCCGGAAGGGCCCAGCACGGCAGCCTGAGGAATATTCCCTTTTACGGCGTACTGATATTCGACATAACCGATCGAGCCCGGAGTGCTTTTTACCTTGTCGGCCATATCGGAACTGCGTTCCGCAGCATCGCCAACGGGCCATTTGGGTGAAGCGGTGGTCCCAATCTGGGCACGAAATTTAGAGCTGGCCTTGGAAAGAAAATCTGTGAGGACATAGTTGGAACCCTTTCCACCGGGACGGTTGATTACGTGAATGGGGAGGGTGGGCAGAGTGATTTCGGGATTGAGCTTCGCGATTTGTGGCGCGTTCCACATTTTTATTTCGCCAAGGAAAATCTCGGCCATTACCTCTCCGGAAAGCCGAAGCTCCTGATGGACGTCGGAGAGGTTGTAGATCGGAACGATTCCAATCAATACGACCGGCAACTCGACGAGGCTGCCCTCTTTACGTTCCTTTTCGGTGAGCTGTGCTTCTCCGGCGGCAAAATCACCTGAGCCGTGAGAAATCGTCTTGATACCCTCGCCAGTGCCGACGGTGAGATATCGCATCTGAACGCCAGGCTTGTGATTGCCATATTCCTGGGTCCAGCGGTTGTAGAGAGGCGCTGGCACGCTGGAGCCCGAACCGACGAGAACGACTGTGCTTTGAGCTCCTGCGGGAGTTGCACGTGACAAGAAGGCAAGAAAGAACACCAGCCAGATCCGCGAGATTCGATAATGCCGCTTGCTGGGGAAGACCGAAAAGCTGGCATGTGCTTTCATCCTGTTCTCCTCAAACGTGAAACGCACGTGGCCTGTTGGTCGAATACTAGGACTAACTTTGACTTAAATTATCATCATAATTAGGTAAAAACTCGATTCCTGCTTACTGTTGGTTAATGTCAGGCTAGGAACATCGGGAGCGCGGGAACGCGACGGGACGGAGGATGAGAAGAGCGTTGACCGTTCCATGTGGAACCCCTGGAGGAGCTGCCGACGTCGCGGCCGAGCTGCAACGCTCCATAAGCACTTTCCTGTATTGTTCTTGGCCGCGCCGCATTCGCATAATTCTTCTGAGTGTATGTATCCAAACCGTTGTTCGCGCCGGCGTTTGGCATGTCCTGAGGTGATAGCGAACGACTTAATGTTACGGTGACAAGCCGCCATTGGGACGCTGGAAGACGGGCTCCCTTCTGCAAAACCGTTCTTTCGTTATGTATCGGATAGGGGCAAGCGAGAAATGAAATACGTTTGCGTTCATGGTCATTTTTATCAACCGCCGCGGGAGAACCCGTCGCTCGAAGCGATTGAATTGCAGGATTCCGCTTATCCCTATCATGACTGGAACGAGCGGGTGACCGCGGAATGTTACGCGCCGAACGCCATTTCGCGATTACTCGACGACCAGCAGAGAATCGTGAAGCTGGTCAACAACTACTCGCAGATGAGCTTCAACTTCGGGCCCACTTTACTTCTCTGGATGGAACAAAACGCGCCGGCTCTTCTCGAATCGATTCGCGAAGCCGACAAGCACAGCCAGCAGCAGTTTGGCGGACACGGCTCCGCAATGGCACAGGTGTACAACCACATGATTTTGCCGCTCGCTCACCCGCGCGATAAAGAGACGCAGGTGATCTGGGGCATTCGCGATTTCGTCGCTCGTTTTGGGCGTCAGCCGGAAGGGATGTGGCTGCCTGAGACGGCCGTGGACATGCCCTCTCTCGAAGCGCTCGCCGCGCAGGGTATCCGATTCACCATTCTCGCTCCGAGACAAGCGAAGCGTGTGCGTGGGTTTGGCAGCCGCAATTGGAAAAACGTGTCTGGCGACAGGATCGATCCGAGCAGGGCGTATCAGGTAAGGCTGCCATCGAAGAAAACGATTGCCGTATTTTTCTATGACGGGCCGATTTCGCAGGCAGTAGCGTTCGAAGGCTTACTGAGCGATGGAAAACGATTCGCCGATCGCTTGCTCAGCGGATTCTCGGACCAGCGAACGTGGCCGCAGCTTTCCCACATTGCAACGGACGGCGAAAGCTACGGGCATCACCATCATTTCGGCGAGATGGCCTTAATGTACGCGTTGAATAACATCGAAACGGGCGGTGTGGCCAAACTGACCAACTACGGCCAATTTCTCGAGATGCACCCGCCCGATCATTGGGTGGAAATCGTCGAGAACACATCCTGGAGTTGCGTGCATGGCGTCGAGCGCTGGAGGTCCAACTGCGGCTGCAATTCGGGCGGGCATCCGGAATGGAACCAGGAGTGGCGGACGCCGTTGCGCAACGCGCTCGATTGGTTGAGGGATACGCTAGCGCCCGTTTTTGAAAAAGAAGCAGCGGCGCTGCTCCGTGAGCCGTGGGCTGCACGCAATGACTATGTCGACGTGGTGTTGAACCGTGCCGATGAGAATGTGGCCGGCTTCCTTGGGAAGCACGCGATACGCGAGTTGAATCGCGAGGAGCAAATTCGCGCGTTAAAGATGCTCGAAATGCAGCGTCAAGCGATGCTGATGTACACCAGTTGCGGATGGTTCTTCGACGAGCTTTCCGGACTCGAAACGGTTCAAGTGGTGCACTACGCGGGAAGGGCGATTCAACTTGCGCGCGAAACGACCGGGGCCGAACAACTGGAAGCGCAATTCTGTGAAAAGCTGCGCGAGGCACAGAGCAACCTGCGCGAGTACGGAAATGGCGAGGAAATTTACAAGAAGTGGGTGGCCCCGGCGATTGTGACTGCGGACAAAGTGATGGGTCACTACGCGATCAGTTCGCTCTTTGAGTCGTACGGTGACAAGACCAAGATCTATTGCTACACGGTCGAACGCGAGGAGTGCGGCGTCGAAACCGAAGGACGCGTTCGTCTCGCCGTGGGCCGAGGCCGCGTGCGTTCTGAGATCACTAAAGAAGAAATTATGCTCAGCTTTGCGGTTTTGCATCTTGGCGACCATAACTTCACGGGCGGCGTGCGCGAGTTTTATGATGAGAACCGGTTTCGGGAACTGCGCGAGAAACTACACGAGGCGTTTGGACGGGCAGATACAGCGTCGGTGATTCGCATCCTGGACGAGCAGTTTCACGAGAGCACTTTCTCGCTCCGCTCGCTGTTTAGAGATGAACAGCGACGCATCGTTGATCTTATTCTCAAAGACAGTTTGGGCACGCTGTCGGGTTCATTTCGCAGCATGTATGAACATCAGGCACCGCTTATGCGTTTCCTCAACTCACTGTCTGTTCCCGTGCCTCCTGCCTTCGTCTCACTCGCCGGCGTTGCCCTTAACAACCAGCTACAACAAGCGTTGGATCGGTCAGACGTTGACGCGGCGGCCGTGAAGGCGTTTTTGCGTGAGGCGGAGTTGAATAAGGTCACCCTGGATGACACCACGCTCGAATTTACAATTCGAAAGCGGATGGAGGAGCAGGCTTCGGCTTTTGGGAAGAATCCGGATGACTTCGAAACGCTGAAACGGCTGCATGCGCTACTCGACGTCGCGACCGAACTTCCATTTCAAGTTCAATTGTGGACATCACAAAACCTGTGCTTCGCACCGCTGATGCAAATTCCAACCAACCACAATGGGACCGGGCCGAGCAATGAAGACTGGGCTCGCGAGCTCGTCGCAGTGCGCGAAAAGCTGCATATCCAGGGACCGCATTAATGCCTGCTCGGGCACCGCTGGCGACCTACCGGCTGCAGTTTAATTCGAACTTCCGATTCCGTGATGCGATTTCGATTCTCGACTACCTGCGCGAGCTTGGTATTTCGCATGTCTACGCGTCGCCAGTTCTTTCGAGCCGCAGCGGAAGCGGTCATGGATATGACGTGACGGACCCAACCAAGATCGATCTTGACCAAGGAGGCGAAGAGGAATTCGCCGCGCTTCAGGCCGCATTGGAAGAACGCGGGATGGGGCTTGTGCTGGATCTCGTGCCGAATCATATGGCTGCCAGCAAAGAAAATCGATGGTGGATGGACGTGCTGGAGTTCGGGCCGGATTCGCCCTTCGCGTCCTATTTCGATATCGACTGGAAGCCACCCTCGCGCACGCTGGAAAATAAGTTGCTGCTTCCGTTTCTTGGACGGCCGTTTGGTGAGGTCCTGAATGACGGAGAGCTGCATCTTGACTGGCAAGGCGGCCGATTCGTCCTGCAGTATGGCGAGCAGCTATTTCCGATCGCGCCGAGTTCCTATGCGCAGATTTTGAACTCAGCCATGAACGGAAAAAGCGGCTTCCTTGAGACGGATTCGCCGCCTGCTCAGGAATGGCGGGGCGTCCTCTCGGTGGCGCAATTGATCGCCGTCGGCAATGGATCATTAGCGGTTGCGGACCGGCGCGCGAAGTTCGAAGGGATGTGTGATCGGCTCTATCAGTTACTGATTGCATCTTCGGAAGTCTACGCGCACATCGAAAAGGTGCTGGACGTTCTCAACGGCAAACCCGGCACTCCGGGGAGTTTCAACGAACTCGAACATATTCTTGCCGGGCAGCACTATCGCCTGGCATTCTGGCAAACCGCAAGCGACGCCATCAATTACCGTCGTTTTTTTTCGATCACCGATTTGGTCGGCGTGCGAGTGGACGATCCCGCTGTCTTTGACGCCACTCACGAAAAGGCAATACGAATCGGGCTTAGCAAGAGCTGCGGCGGGTTTCGAATCGATCACATTGACGGACTGCGCGAACCTGGGCGGTATCTGAAACGTCTGCGCGAGCGACTCTCCTCGCAGCGTCCGGAACACGACGACCCGTATCTGGTTGTCGAGAAAATTCTCGAACGAGACGAGTGGCTGCCGGACGACTGGCCGGTGGACGGTACCACTGGTTATGACTATTTGAATTTTTCAAATCGCCTGCTGGTTGACGAGCGGCAAGCAAAGAAACTTGAAGAGATCTATTCACGATGGATCGGCCTAACCGTTGAATTCGAGAATCTGCTCTACGACAACAAAAAACTGATCATGCGCACCCTGTTGGGAGTGGAAATGCGTGCGCTGAGCAGGGTGCTCGCCGAGTTGGCCCGTGATGATCGCTACGCGCGGGAATTGCATCCCGCCGAATTAGCAGAAGCCTTAATCGAAGTCACAGCGTGCCTTCCTGTCTATCGCACGTACATCCAGTCGATTGAGGTTCCCGAGGGAGCTCGAAAGGTAATCGGCGACTCCATCGAGCTTGCCCGTACCCGGCGATCTACGCTTGCTGCGGAGTATTTCAATTTTGTCTCGGATGTGCTGCTGCTGGCAGCGGCGGAGCACATTCGTCCCGAACAGCGGGAGGCGCGTCTTGCGTTCGTGACTCGCTGGCAGCAATTCACCGGCTCGATCATGGCGAAGGGCCTGGAAGACACCGCGCTATACATTTATTTTCCGCTGGCGTCGCTGAACGAGGTTGGCGGAGATCCGAGGGTTTCGACGACGGACCATCCCACATTCCATCAGCTCATCGCGACGCGGCAGAAGAATTGGCCTGACAGCATGAACGCGACGACAACGCACGACACGAAAAGATCCGAGGATACGCGCGCGCGGATTGCTGTTCTGTCCGAGATTCCTGACAGATGGGAATCCGCTCTGCGCTGTTGGTCACGTACTAACGACAAGTTTGTCCACAAAGCGGATGCAGCGGTGGTGCCGGATCGGAATGAGGAATATCTTTTCTATCAGACGCTCGTAGGGGTCTGGCCTCTCCATGAGAACGAATCGAACACGCTTGTAGAGCGCGTTCAGGACTACATAATCAAGGCGACGCGCGAAGCGAAGGTGCACACACGCTGGACGCGGCCCAATGAGGCGCACGAATTGGCGTTGCGCGATTTTGTTGCCGGTGTGCTCGACAGGAAAAGCAACGCCGAGTTTTGCTCCAAGTTTGAGCAGTTCCAAGAATTTACGGCTCTCTACGGAATGATGAGCGGCCTCAGCCAAACGTTATTGAAAACAACGTGCCCTGGCGTGCCTGATTGCTACCAAGGCTCGGAGCTCTGGGACTTGCGGCTCGTTGATCCGGATAATCGCGGGACGATTGATTTCGAAAAGCGCCGCGAACTCGCCACTATTTTGCGTGAAGCGTACGAATCGCAGAATGGCCAGAATATCGAGCACCTGCTCGAATCGTGGAAGGACGGGACGGTAAAGATGCACGTCCTGAACCGCACTTTGAACGCCAGAAAGGAAAGCCCCGATTTGTTTCTTGATGGCGAATACCTTCCACTAGAAGTTCAGGGGCAGCACAAGGATCGAGTCGTCGCTTTCGGCCGCAAGAATGGCAATGACTGGCTTGTTTCGATTAGTGTTCGATGCATCGCCTCAGTGCAGGCGCCGGTCATCGGACCGGAAAAAAGGCGCGACTTCTGGAACCAGACGGAATTAATACTGGCTAGCGGCGCGCCTGCACGTTGGATCAACACGCTTGCTGGTAGCGCGGCTGGAATAGCAAGCGCGACAGGCCGCTTAAACCTTGGAGCGGCATTCGAAAGTTTCCCGCTAGCTTTGCTGCGGCCCGTCTGAGGGCCGAATACAAATCTTCGCCACCGATGCGAACGTAGATGAAAAAGGCGAAGATGCTGCGCACCAATTGGCCATGCTTTGGGGCGGTTTAGGCGTGTGTTAACATCAGCAGTTTGGCGGGACGCTATTTCTCGCTCCGAACATCCGAATGCCATCCACGACGATGAAGGCCCTACGCAAGATGCGCCCGCAGCGGGGCGCGCAGCTTGAATCCGTAGGCGTTCCCACAATTGGACCTACTGATGTACTCGTGCGTGTGCGCGCAGCATCGATTTGCGGCACGGACTTGCACATTTACGGCTGGGACCGTTGGTCGGCCTCGCGAATTCATCCGCCACTCACTTTTGGCCACGAATTCTGCGGCGTTGTCGAAAAAATTGGCGACGAAGTCGCGACGATTCGTGACGGCGACTTCGTGACCGCGGAGATGCACGTGAATTGCGGGCATTGCCGGCCGTGCCGGATGGGCCAGCCGCACGTGTGCCAGAATGTGAAGATTCTTGGAATCGACGCGGACGGATGCTTCGCGGAGTTCGTGCGGATTCCGGCGCGCAACGTGTGGAAAGTGGATCCGGCGATTCCCGAGCACTACGCTGCAATCATGGACCCGCTCGGCAATGCGGTGCACACCGTGTTGGCCGGCGAAATTGCGGGGCTGAATGTGTTGGTGACTGGGGCGGGGCCGATCGGATTGATGGCGATCGCGGTGGCGCGAGCAGCCGGATGCGCCACGCTGTTTGCAACCGAAGTGAACGCGCACCGGCGCGAGTTGGCAAAGAAAATGGGGGCTGATGAGGCGCTCGATCCTTCGCAGGGCGACGTGGTAAAGCACGTTCTCGATGCGACGGACGGCGCTGGCGTTGACGTGATGCTCGAAATGAGCGGTCATCCCGATGCAATTCACAAAGGATTTCTAATGCTTCGGCCGGGTGGACGCGCGTCGTTACTTGGAATACCAAAAGATCCGGTGACCCTGGACCTTGTGAACGACGTGATTTTCAAAGGTGCCACAGTGCAAGGGATTTACGGGCGGCGAATGTTTGAAACCTGGGTGCAGATGACGGAATTGCTGAAGCACGGGCGGCTGAACCTGGAGCCGCTGTTCAAAGAGCGCATGCCGCTCGAGAAATTCGACGACGCGTTTTCGCTTCTGGAATCCGGCCGGGCCGGGAAGATCCTTTTCTATCCCAACGGTTCTGCGAAGTAACGCGCTCCTGCTGCAGTAAATATCTCTGGGGGAAATCATGGCGACAACTGCTACACGTCCGCAGCTCCAATATCTTCACGATGCGCTTGAAGAACTGAAAGCGAAGAATCAGTATTTTCATTTGCGGGTGTTAGAGGGCGAGCAGAAACCCGTCGCCACTTTCGATGGGAAAGAAGTAATTAACCTCAGCTCCAATAATTATCTGGGGCTGACCACGCATCCGAAGCTTCGGCGCGCGGCGATTGACGCGACCCGCAAGTATGGCGTGGGCTCGGGAGCGGTGCGGACGATTACGGGCACGATGAAGATTCACATGGAGCTCGAAGAGCAAATCGCGCGATTCAAGAAGGTGGAGGCGTGCGTCGTGTTTCAGTCGGGATTCGCGGCGAATGCTGGAACGGTGTCTGCGATTCTGGGCAAAGAGGATTTGATTATCTCGGATGAGCTGAATCATGCGTCGATTATCGATGGGTGCCGGCTGTCGCGCGCGACGATTAAGGTTTTCAAGCACAAGGATGTCGCCGATTGCGAGCGGGTGCTGAAGGAAACCGAAAATTGGCCGGGGAAGAAGCTGCTGATCACCGACGGCGTGTTCTCGATGGAAGGCGATATCGCCGATTTGCCGAAGCTTTGCGATCTGGCTGAACGGTTCAACTGCATCATGATGGTGGACGATGCGCATTCGTCAGGCGTGCTGGGGAGCCGTGGACGCGGGACGATCGATCATTGCGGAGTTCACGGCGCGTGGATATTCAAGTAGGGACATTGAGCAAGGCGATAGGAGCGATTGGCGGGTATGTGTGCGGGTCGAGGGACTTGATTGATTTTTTGTACCATCAGAGCGCGGCCGTTCCTGTTTTCTACGTCACATCCGCCGTCAGTGACCGCTACCTGCCAGGCGGCGTTTCGAACTGCTCGATTCCGAAGCGGGCGAAAAGCTGATCAAGAAACTGTGGACGAACACGAAGTTCTTCAAGCATAAGCTCAAAACACTCGGATTCAAGACCGGCGAGAGCGAAACGCCGATTACGCCGATTTTGGTGGGTGACGCCGGAAAGGCGTTCGAATTTTCGCGTGAGCTATTTACGGAAGGTGTGCTGGCGATGGCG
Organism: uncultured Acidobacteriota bacterium; assembly: GCA_963772535.1. Lineage (GTDB taxonomy): Bacteria > Acidobacteriota > Terriglobia > Acidiferrales > UBA7541 > Palsa-295. The sequence goes on along the minus strand of CAVYXN010000015.1, from coordinate 170,018 downwards.
ATCGGTTTCCCGACCGTTCCTGAAGGCAAAGCGCGGCTGCGAACAATCGTGACAGCCACTCACAAGCGCGCCGATTTGGAGCGAGCGGCCGAAATCATCGGACGGGTCGGCAAGAAAATCGGCGTCGTGTAGCTTGCGGATCAGGCCGCAGCGGGCACGAATTGCGGCCGCATGTATCGGTAGAGCGTTAGGATCAGCGCGCCTAGGCCCCAAATGACCACTAGCGCCACTACGAGCGCACCCAAGTAGGGAATCAGGCGCACTATCCGGATGATAGCAAGACCCAGCGCGAGCCTTCCGAGCATGGGCCCAAAGCCGACTGCGGCGCCCAGAATCTTCTCACCCAGCCAGGCCCCCACGAACACCTGCGTCGAGTACAGGGCGATCACGTACAGAAACAGGGCTGTAATCCCCACCGGAATTCCTACAATTGTGATGCAGACGAGTATAGCGGCCACCGGCAAGGCAAGCAGGAACAACACACCGATACCGCACGCCGAAGCAACTTTTTTGCAGGCATTCGTGACATCGTAGAAAAACCCCGGAGCTATGAGAAGCAATACGAGTCCAAAAACGAAGCTCGCGCCCCAGCGCAAAGCCTGATGCCAGTAGTAGCGTGGTGACGCGCGGTCAGGACCGCGCTTGTGCTGCGTGAATTCTATCGGGCTGGCGAGCTTGGCTCCCGAAGCAACTTCTGCGGTCTTGTTTCCCTCGTACTTAGTCGTGCCGCCGATAACTGCGGCAGATCCGATGGTAAGATTGCCCGCACGTACCCGGACATTGCCGCCGATCGGTCCATCAATTTCGAGTCCGCCAATGAACGCGAGAACATCGCCTCCAATACTGCCGTTCAATTCACCATCGCCAGCGCCAATCGTGGCCGATCCGCCGATCTTTCCTTTCTGATCGAGATTGACGTCTCCACTCCAGGCCATCGCATTCTTGCCGACCGTGCCTGTGATTGAAAGCGTCTGGCAGAAAGCGCGGACGTTGCCGTCGACTGTTCCGTTCACGGTGAGGAGCTGCCCCCAGCCCAGAACGTCGCCCTTGACGTGGCCGTTGACGGTTATGTTGCGCGACCATGCGATCAAGTCGCCATCCACGTCACCATCAATCACAGTGCGATCGGCGGCAATGATCAGGTCAGTCTTGACCACCTGCCCAGCGGCGAGAGTGTAGTTTGGGTTTCCGTGCTCGGTGTCTGCAGCCGCAGCGGGAGGGGGGAGCGCGACCGCGCAAAGAGCGGCCGCCATAACGACGGCGAAAGTGGTCGCGCGCCTGAAACGGCGACGCACGAGCCACATCACTATGAGTCCGAGAGTGGCCATTGCCATGATTTCCATTGCGCTTCGCATTGCGTCCCATCCTTTCCAAAATGAACCGCTGAAGAAAAGCATCGTGAGCAAATTTCCTTGCGTGAAGCCCGCTTGTTCGGCTTGCAGCTTGCCACGGTTCGACGAATCCAGTCCACAATGTATATGCACCACCGGCGCCGAGACCAAGAGCAGTAAGCCAGCCCCAGGGCGCAGCGCCGCGTTCAGGAGCCGCAACAAGTCGCGCAGGAACTGATTCGTCCTCTGCACTCAGTGATTCGCGGAGCCAGACGCCTTCGCTCTCGAGTGCACCCAGTAGCGCCCGGCATGAGGGGCACGACGCCGCGTGCTCCTTCACTTCTCGCGCGCGTTCGGCATCGAGCTGACCTTCGAGGTAGAGCAGGACAGTCATTTCGTCAAAATGGTTCATTAACTTCTCCCTGCAGCAGCGCCAAGCTCTCCTGAGGCGGCGCTTCCAGCCCAGAATTTCTCGCAATTGATGGCGCGCGCGCAGCAGCAAGACACCCACGAACGCGCGACGCACACCCAGCGTTTCAGCAATTTCGTCATAGCTCATGTCCGAGTAATAGCGCAGGACAAGCGCCATCCGCGCGCGATCAGGCAGCTTGGCGAGGCCCGTGCGGACTTCTTTGCTGCTGTGCTCGGCTTGCAGCTTTTCGAGTTGGCTTGGATCAGGATGCTCGAGTGGCATCGTCTCTACGTCGCCAGTTTCGAGGTCCTGGCGGATGCGCCTTCGCCGCAGCAAGTCCCAGCAGTGGTTGCTGGCCACTTTGTAGAGCCATGCGGTGAACGGCCGCGAAGAGTCGTAGGTGCCGAGTTTTTGCCGCACTTTCATGAAGATTTCAGTTGTCGCATCCTCGGCATCTTCCGGGGTGGGAAGCGCCCGCCGGCAAAAGCGGAACATGGCCGGGGCATATCGGCGATAAAGCTCTCCCCAGGCCTCCGAGTCACCGGCCCGGACGTTCGACAGCACCTCCGCCAATTCCGCGGCGCTCATCTCTCCGGTGATGTTTCGCCTCTCCATGGATTAATACGCAGGGACTGTGGCAAATATTTCACAAGTATTACAAAAGGACCGGCTCGGCATAGGCTGATACAAGCGCACGTCGCGGCACGCTCGTTCGCGTGCGACGAGATCAGCCTAGCAATACAGACGCGAGATTGGAATGCTTCAAAATGGATGCGGCTCGGCAACCGTTAAGAGCCGCCGAGCCGCAGGTCCTGATTCTTGCGTTATTTAGTCGCCGTCAAAAGAGGAGCTTCAATCCGAACTGAATGCTTCTCTGGCCCCCGCCCCCAAGCACTGGGTTTCCCAAACCGACGTCCGACGTGGCCGTGATCGGGAAGAACCCGAGACTTCTACCATCTCCTCCGATCCCATTAAAACCTGCATCGGCGAAGAATGCGGGCAAGAGGGGGTTCGCAAAATTTGGATGATTGGTCAGATTATAGAAGTCGGTGCGGAACTGCAACTTAACCCGCTCAGTTATCGAAGTCATTTTGGTTATTGCAAAATCGAAGTTGCGGTAGTTCGGGCCGAGCAGTGAGTTACGTCCCATATTCCCGAAGTGCCGCGTTCCTGGGATACACGAATCCGCGAATCCGTCGAACGGAGGCCCCATCGTGCAGGGTGTCGCGAAAGAAGAAAGATCCAAAAACTGCGCCGGGTTGCTGCGATTGTAAATGATCGGTCCGACAACATCCGGCCGGTCAAAAAATTCGCCGCTTCCGCTATAGTCGTCTTCGAATTCGTAGTTCAGGTTGAAAGGATGACCCGACATCAAAGTCAGTACCCCGCTCAGCGACCATCCCTCTCCGAACCGCCCAAGCGACTGCCACTTGGGGATGTCATAAAATGCCGACCAAACAAAGCGATTGCGCGTGTCGAAGTTTGACGGTCCCTTATTTCCCCCAGGATTTGTGCTGTCATTCGGCTGGGCTGCGTTAGGGACGAAGTCCTGACCGTCGCTTGCTGTATCAATCGAATGGGACCATGTGTAGGCAATCTGAGTGTTCAGGCCGTGCCAATTTCGCTGCGATAGGGAAACTTGGAGTGAGTTGTAATTGGAAGTTGCCTCGGTCTCGAGTTGATTGACGTAGAACGGCAAATTGGGGGCCAGCGGGCTGAGAGGGGTCGTAAAACCCTGTATCGGTGCACCCGGGCACTGCGCCGACCCTCGCGCATTGGGATCGGCAGTAGTGCCGCAGAATGTGTCGATTGCCGTAATCTGGGCCTGATCCGGCTGGTTGATGTCGCGGAATCGGAAGAGTTTTCTTCCGGCGGAGCCGACGTAGCCGACTTGCAGCACGGTATTGCGAAATAGCTCCTGTTGAAGATTCAGATTGTAGTTGTAAACATAGGGCGTACGAAGGTTGGGCGCGACTGTGAATGCGTCGGTGGTTGAATTTCCGGCGCCAGGCGCGACACCGGTAAAGATGGGCACACCGGAAAGCAAAGTAGGAGTGTTCAAAGCGGTGGTGATAAAAATGGGATTGGGACCGATGGCGTTATACGCCGGCCCGGTGTTGAATGTATTTTCGGCGAGCTGGCCGGTAAAGAAGTCCTGCGAAAAGCCGTCGTAGAAGACGCCAACACCTGCACGCACTACCGTCTTGCCCTTTCCGAATACATCCCAGGCCACACTCGCACGAGGGCTGAAGTTATTGAAATCCTTTGGGTAAAGCTGGCTTTTCAACACCAGACCGACGTTCGGATTGTAGACGCTGAACTGGCCGTTATCGCCAATCACTCCAAAATAATCCCAGCGAAGGCCAACATTTACTGTCACCTGGCTCGTCACGCGGTAACTATCTTGAACGTAAAGCGCCTCGGAGTTTTGCGAGGTGTTTCGGGACGTATTGCCTGCCACGAGCGTGCCGCCACTCAAAGTTCCAGTGAGAAAGTCCGCTAGATCCGAGAATTTCAAGGTGCCGCGCTCGTTCAAGTCGTTGAAGGAATCGACGGTAGTTCGGCGAAACTCAACGCCAAACTTAAGAGCATGGCGATTCAAGTTCCAAGTGAAATTGTCAAATGCTTGCCAGTTGCTGTCTACGCGGTTCCGAGGATTCGCAAACGCGGAAGAGCCCAGTGAAGCCAGCCCGCCGCCAACCTTTATGGTGGGAAGGCCAAAATCGCGAGGGTTCGTAATACCTGTGTTCATTCCCAGAGTGTCATTGGGATTTCCAAAAATGGAAGCGTCTTGTGGAAAAAAGCCATTGCGATAGCGATTCCAGCCGAAACGGGCTTCATTCGTTTTGTCGGGGGACACATTCTTGATCCAGCTCAGGGAGATCAACTGCGTGCGAATCGGAGCGTTCGTGTTCGTATTCGGCAGGTTGTTGCCACCACCGACGCCCAGCGGAAAGCTTTGATTGCTGTTACCGAAAAAGTAGCGACCGGAGATTTGATTGCGCTGATTCCAGTTGTAGTCGATCTTGGCGATGACGCTGTCTAGATTATTCGTTGCAGGTCCGCCTATCTGGCTCGTGAGAGGCCAGACGTTTTGTCCCCCAGAGCAATGCCCATTTGAATTGCACAAATCGTAGAGGTTCTTGACCACAGGATTAATCACTCCGGGAGCTTGACCATCAATGCAGGCAATCACCGTGGTGGTGCACAAAGACGGGTTTCCGCCGATGGACTGAATTACTTGCGCATAGTCGTTGGGATCCATAAGGGCACCGTCGTTGAGCGTCGGAACTGTGTTGAGGGACGTGATCGCCATGCCTTCACGCTGCCCTTCGTACGACAAGTAGAAGAATGCTTTGTCTTTTACAATCGGGCCACCCACCGCGCCACCGAACTGGTTATTTCGAAAGGCGTCTTTTGGCTGATCGGTTGTGTTGAAAAAGTTCCGGGCGTTTAGTACTGAGTTGCGAAAATCTTCGAATGCAGCTCCATGAAAGTTATTCCCTCCACTTTTCGTTACGATATTTACGACTGCACCGGAGTTGCGTCCGTACTCGGCCTGAAAGTTCGACTGTACGCTTAGCTCGGAAATGGAATCTTGAGGAAGAATTGTTCCTGGAACTCCAAATACGCCACCCTGGTTGATCGCAGGCAGGTTCCGGTAGCCGTCATTCATGTCCGTGCCGTCAAGCAGGTAATTGTTAGACCGCCCGCGGCTGCCATTGGCGCTGAAAAGTCCATAGGATCCCGGAGAATCGCCTCCGCCATTCGGTTCGCCCACAGCACCCGGTACCATGATTAACAGCTTGGTGTAATCGCGGCCATTAATCGGAAGATTCTCAATCTGCCGGTTCTCAATCGTGCCACCCAGTGTGTCGGACGTTGCGTCCACCTGTGGCAACGTTTCACCTTCGACGATAACCTGCTGGCTCACCTGGCCAGGTTTTAGGATTGCATCTACGCGCCGCTCCGCGGCGATATCAACTCTTACCCCTGTGGTGACTGACTTCTGAAAACCGCTGAGTTCGACCGTGACCGTATAAGTGCCCACGGCCAATTCGGGTATCAGGTAGCCGCCGTCTGCGGTGGTGTCCGTACTGCGGTCAACGCCCGTATCGACATTGTGCGCAGTCACTTTCGCGTTGAGGACGGCGGCGCCGCTCGTGTCCGTCACCGTGCCGAGAATCGTGCCGCGAAACGTTTGTGCCGAGGCGGGCGTTGCAGCCGCTACCCCGATTAATATCAGTGCGGCGCAGAACAATACGACACGAATAGCACAACCACGCAAGTTCCCCATGACACTTTCCCTCCCGGATTGAAAAACAGACGCACGGCGCAGGCGCGGAGCGACCGCAGGAAGCATGAAGCAGGCCATCGTCGAGCCCCTCAGACCCCAACCCCCGAAACAAACAACGATGGAATAGCTATAAGCGCAAGGAGTTAGAGAGTCAAGCATACTTTGTCGATGGGCCTCATCAGCCCGCCGGAATCGCTTAGCGGCGTCTGCTATACTGGTCTATTCGCGGCCTGTCACTGAAGACGCTGGACGTGCGAGTGGCACAAATTCCGAACTGAATGCCTGCAGAAACCCCAAAACGCTTGTTCCTCATTGACGCGATGGGCTATATCTTTCGCGCTTTCTACGCCCCTATGCCCATGCGCATGCGAACTGCGACCGGCATTCCGACGAACGTTCCCTATGTATTCGCGAACATGATTCGCAAGCTGCTCAAGGATTGGAAGCCGGATTATCTCGGCGTAGTGTTCGACGTGTCGGCGCCCACATTTCGCGATAAGCTTTTTGCCGCATACAAGGCGCAGCGCCAGCCCATGCCCGATGACCTCGCGCTGCAATTGCCGTTTGTCCGACGCTATTGCGAGGCAATGCGGCTGCCGATGATCGAGTATCCCGGCTATGAAGCCGACGACGTGATCGGGACGCTCTCCAAGCAAGCCGAGAAAGAAGATCTCGATGTTTACATCGTCACCAGCGACAAGGACCTGATGCAACTGGTCGGTGGGCGCGTGAAGATGCTGAACCCCGCCAAGGGCGACCTGCTGATCGACGCAAAGAAAGTGGAAGAGTTGATGGGAGTGCCGCCGAACCAGGTTCCCGACGTGATGGCGCTGATGGGCGACTCGATCGACAACGTTCCCGGCGCCCGCGATCCCAATGAAAGGCCGGCGCCCGGCGAGCGGCGGAAAGCCGGAATCGGCGAAGTGGGCGCGCGGCAATTGATCCAGCAGTACGGCAGCGCCGAGGAAACGCTGAAGCACGCGAGCGAAGTGAAGAGGGCAAACTATCGCGAGGCGCTCGAAAAGTACGGCGAATTCGTAAAGCTCAGCAAGCTGCTGGCGACGATTCCGACTGACGCTCCGGTGCCACTTATTCTCGAAAATCTGAAATTGCCTCGGCCCGATCTTGCCGCGTTGCGCGAACTTTTCGTTGAACTCGAATTTACGTCGTTGCTGCGCGAATTTGCGCCGGTAGGAGACGAGCGCAAGACTGACTATGCGGCGTTGGATTCGCATACCGCGCTCGGGAAGTTTCTCGAAGCGATACCCCGCAACCAGGAAGCGGCCGTTTGGCTCAGTCTTGATTCCGAAGAGCCGGACGACGAGGGATTCGGCACGCGTGTGCTCGATGTGGAAGTTTCAACGAAGGCCGGCATGGCCAGAACCGCTGCGAATGACGTTGAGAACAAAGCGGTGGCGGCGATGAAGGATTGGCTGGCCGACGAGAAGCATCCGAAGGTCGTTCACGATCCGAAGTTGTTCTGCCTGCTTGCTGCGCCGGATGCTGTGACGAACGGCTGCGGTGTGGCGGGAATTCGCCACGCGACGGCCCTCTATTCGTACCTGCTGCGGCCCACCACTACGAACCACGCCTTTGCGGAAGTAGTCCTGCGCCAGCTGAATTGCACGCTTTCAGGGGCAGCGGGCGAACGCGCCGATTTCCTGCTCCGTCTCGCGCCGATTCTTCGCGCGGAAGTTGAAAAGCAGGGCCTGCTTCACCTCTACGAAAAGATTGATTTGCCGCTCGCGCCTGTGCTGGCGCGCATGGAAGCTGTGGGCGTTCGCGTCGATCCGAAGGAGCTCGACCGACTCTCGAACCATATGCAGCAGGAAATCAGCGAACTTGAAAGGTGCATTTTCGATCTCGCAGGATGCGAGTTCAAAATAAATTCACCGCAACAACTCGCGGAAATACTTTTTGACCGGCTCAACCTGCAGCCGCCGCGGAAAAGCCGGATGAAATCGCGATCTACGGCGGTCGACATCCTCGAAGAACTTGCCCTCGTCCACGAAATACCCAAGAAAGTGCTGCAGTATCGCGAGCTGACAAAACTGAAATCCACCTATGCCGACGTGTTGCCTCGTCTCATCCATCCTCTTTCAGGGCGGCTGCACACGCGCTTCGATCAGACGGGCACGGCGACCGGACGCCTTAGCTCTGCCAATCCGAACTTGCAGAATATTCCCATTCGCTCGGAGCTGGGCCGCGAGATTCGCGCCGCGTTTATCGCTTCGCCAGGAAATCTGTTGCTCTCAGCTGATTATTCGCAAATCGAACTGAGAATTTTGGCGCACCTTTCGAAAGATCCAATTTTGATGGATGCATTTCGCCGGGGAGAAGACATCCACTCTCGAACAGCGCAGGAAGTTTTCGACGTTCCGCCATTGGCTCAAACGCGCGAACACCGTCGAGTGGCAAAAGTTATTAATTTCGGGGTGATTTACGGGCTTTCCGCATTCGGCCTGGCGCAACAGCTTGATATCGAACAGAAGGAAGCGGCCAAATTTATCGCAGCATATTTTGAGCGCTACCACGGCGTGAAAGAGTTTCTCGACCGCCAGATCGCGGAAACCCGTAAGGCCGGCCAGACGAAGACCCTTTTCGGCCGCATCCGCGAAATTTCGGAGATCAATTCGCCTCAGCCGAATATTCGTAATTTCGCGGAACGCACCGCTATGAACACTCCCATGCAGGGAGCTGCGGCCGATTTGATCAAGCTGGCGATGATCGAGCTTCACCGCAAGATCGAAGACGGGTATAAGTCACAGATGATTCTGCAGGTTCACGACGAGCTTTTGTTCGAGGGACCCGAAGAGGAAATTCCGAGCCTCCGAAAACTGGTAAAGAAAGTGATGGAAGGTGTGCATAAGCTGAGCGTACCGATCGTCGCGGAAACGAAAGTGGGCCCCAACTGGCGCGACATGAAGTGATTGTGAGCGGCACAGGGCGTCTATTGTGCTAAATTTTCTGTGTTGAACCGCAAAACGACAGCGAGGTAAATCATGCCGGATCATCCCGAGGGATTTCTCAAGTTGGTAAAAGAAGCGAAGGCCCGCATCAAGGAAGAAGACTACCGGGACATTAAGAAAAAGCTCGATGCGGGCGAACCAATGATCATCATTGACACGCGCGAAGACAACGAATGGGCTCGCGGCCACATTCCCAATGCCGTCCATCTGGGAAAAGGCGTGATCGAGCGCGATATCGAAAAGGCGATCCCTGATAAAGATGCCACGCTCGTTTTATATTGCGGTGGCGGCTACCGCTCAGCATTGGCGGCAGACAATCTGCAGAAAATGGGCTACCGAAATGTGATTTCGATGGACGGCGGCTGGCGCGGCTGGACGGAAGCGGGCTTTCCCACGATTCGAGACTAGCTCCAGAAGATCTGCCGCAGTGTGAATTGCAAACGACTGGCTCATGGCTATTTCAGTTTTCTAGCGCAGGTGGAAATTGACGGTGATCGACGTTTTGGTTGGAACGGGTTTCTCATTCAGATAACCAGGCTGATACTTCCAGCTACGCAACGAATCAAGCGCAGCTTGTTGCAGCATGGGCGCACCCGAAATTACCGTCATGTTTGTCAGCTTCCCAGTTGTGTCAATCACCGCCTCAATTGTTACTTGACCTTCCACATGCGCTTGCCTAGCCATGGCCGGGTAAATCGGTGCAGAGCTAAAAAGGAGTTCCGGCTCTTTGACCCGACCTCCCCGAGGTAGCAATGTTGCGAGAACCCCTTGGAGCGCGCCTACGCCAGTATTCGAATCGACACCTGTCAATTCGGGTGCCTTGTCTCGACTCATAGCGGCCGAGCGATTTGCTGTGAAACGGGGCGCGAGAAGTCTGCCGTTCGGAATTTTCCTCCCGGGAGTTGTCTTTCTTTCCGACGAACGAGAAATTCGGGCGTTGTCAGCCAATTCGTGAGTTTGAGTACCCGGGAAATTCTCCGCCTTCGCGATGGGCAATTCTGATATGACCGAATTGATATTGCTTTTGGGTTGCAGGCTTTGAACGATGGTTGATGTTGGCGAACCTAGGGATATTTCGGGCATTGGACTTGTCTGAGTAATTCCAGAAGGCTGCTCCGTACCATCATGCACGAGGAAAGCTCCGAATACCGCTAGTAACACGATAGCGGGCACAGCTGACACAAAAACCAAACGGCGCCTCGGCGCAGGGGTCCGGTCCGCCACAGTTCGGGCAGTTGGCCGTCTCCACCACCAAAATAATAAAGCCCCAATGCGGATGCGTGCTGAAGCGTGGCTTGAAGTCCGGATCAGAAGAGGATTCTGCTTTTTCGGGCCAGTCGCGCCAAGGTCCGATGCAGAGTCCGTTCCGATCATAGCGACGCGCTTCACTAACTTTTCAGGCGTTTCGATCGACTCTTTCTTGATCTTAATGATGGGAGCAGCCAGCAAGGCAGCTACTGCGCTTGAAAGCACAGAGGGCACTTCGTTTGGAAAACCGTTGCTCCAAAAATCAGCAGCTGTCGACGGCACCGCCAATTCCCTTCTTGCTGCCAACGTCAACGTGCCTTGCGCCGCGTATGCCCCCCAAAAGCCGGTCGCAGAGTGCATGAACTCGATTTCGGCATAGCCTCTTATATTCGGATAGGTCCGAACCTTAACGATCCGACAAAGCATGATCTGACCTGAATTGCGATTTGCAATCATGATCAGCTGGCCCGGCTCAACACTAGCCGACAGCCGGATCACAGCGCCTTGCGGAAATACGATGACGGTGCAGGTATCTTCAGCAAAGACCTCAACCCGTTCCGACTGGGCCGAATTGAATTCGACGCGGCGAGATCCCCACACGCCAATCGGTACCTCAAGGACCCCTATAGGGACCACAACAGATTCCGGGTTCAACTTCGACATCGGTGTTTCCGTTAGTGGGACAATTGGGTGTGTCGCGGAATCTTCCCGTGCATTCACCGGAGGTTTCATTGGTGCTGACATTTCCATCGTTCGCAGCGGCCTTTTCCCCAATTGGTCTTCCCGAGAAAAGCAATTGAAAGATGTTGATCCAGAGCGGTTAAATCGACCTATAGTACTTTGGGGCGATTCTGTTGCAGTTTTGGAAACAGGGCCGTGGGAACCGCGGAGCTCAGAATTTGTAGTGCAGGGCAGATGCCGCGCTCTAGCCGAATTCTTTCGTGGTCAGCAGATTTTCAGGTCAGATTTGGCCGCGTATAAGTTGGTTAGTCGATCGTGAAGATTTTGCGCCTCAGGAGCGGCGGTATAGATTGCAGTTTTCAGGTTATCGTAAAGCGCTCGGTAGACCGCCCTGAGTTCATCTGAAATGTTAGTAGTCCCTCCCCAGTTTAGGCGGTTACCAATAGCCATTATGATTCGGTTCGCTTGGACGGGAGTTATATCTTCTCGCAGGCCGGTTTTAACCCATTCTTGAAGCGTGCCGAGTTGCTGAATGGCAGCGTCCTTCTGTAAATCACTCATTCCATCATTACTGATAATTTCAAGCAACGCGCCTTCGATAGGTTTATCTATGGCCTCTCCTACGTTGATTATTGCTCTCGATTCTGAAAGAAGAGCTTGTAGTTGAAGTGTATAGTCGCTGATTTTACGGTATATCACGGCCAACTGCCCGCCAGCGACTTGTGCTGCCTCTGTATCGGACCTGCCCTGGTCTAGCGCGGTCTTGTAAAGCTGATAGTTTCCGGCTTTCATATTCCAAATAGCTTCGTCCACCATCGCCTTAGCCGAGTTTCCGTAGGTAGAGTCGCGGACAGGGACCCTGGCGGGTGGATCTGGCATCGCCAGTCCAATCTTCACATCCACATCGCTGCGCGCCGCTTCCGATGAAGCACAGACCGGTTTTGTACAAACGATCTCCCGAATCTCGGTTCGGTCCTCGCTGTTTATCGCATTGCCGCTATGATCCGATGGAGCCGCTACGATGCGAACGTCGGAGCAATGCTCCCGAGAGCGCCACATCAGCTTCGAGTGACTTTCGCACACGTAAATGGGCTCACTCCCGCCATCCTCCCAGCAAGTTACGACGGCGGTTCCATAGTCGCAGTCAAGCCGGTAATGCGCAGAAAGGGGCTCTGCAGGCTTTCCCGGCTGGAGCCGCCACTCAGCTCGGCTTGTGCAATGGCGTTTCGGCACAGTTTAAATTGTAGCGAACGCATGGCATTCGATGCCGTGCACCGTGAGTTTTCGTTACGGAACATGTAACCCCACGGAACGGGGAACCTCTTCGTCCTGCGCCGCGACCATTCAGGTAAAATCCAACTTGGTTCCGTTCCCTTCAGCGACTTCGGCTAAACCGGGGAAAGTACGCCATTTTCATCGGTATCGTCGCGCCGTGATATTTTCTGTAGAGGTCGCGCAAATCAAAAATCCGAACTTAGAGGGGAAACTCTATGAAACGAGAGGTCACGGGAGGACAGCGGAGTAAGAAACCGCCAGGTAGCAGAGAGAGTAGCCGGAAAGTCAGTGCCGGACACGCTCTCGAGAAACTGGCTCAGGAGTACGCGGAAGCACTTACGAAGCGTGACGTGGAGGCATTGGACGAAATCTGTACCGCAGACTACACGTTCGTCAAATCCGCGCGGCGAATTACTGACTAAAGCGCAGCCGTATAGCCAAGATGAAGGCCGGAGCCACTGAATTTCACACGATGAGTCCACAAGAGGAACGGCTGCTCGTGCACGTTAACTTCGCAGCCGAGGTCGGTCGCATCGTCGTTGAGGGGGGATATAGTGGGCGCGAGGACAGCGGAGAATACCGTTACACGAGCGTCTGGACTAAAGTACACGGGCATTGAGATTCGGCATCAACGGTCAACACCTGCGACATCTTTGCCGACGACGTTTTGCCGGTGATCTTGTGGCGGGCGTTCAAAACTGCCGCGAAAGGGTGATTCAGAGAAGGGGGACGACTCGCCAGCCTTCGAGAGAGTCCCCCTCCTGGGGGCCAACTTCATCTGTGACCGTAGCGCGCTAGCCAGGGCTTGTGTATTGGCAAAAGTAACAGGGGACCGGGACCAGACGCTAAAGAGTCGCGCAACCCCTACGGAGCGGCGATCTTCGATGCAGCGTTCGCAAATAAACCGTTAATCGTGCTCGCAATCGTTTTCATACTCGTAATTGCCCCCAGCGCGATTAAGGCCAGTTCAGGCAGCACTTGTTTCCTGCGGAATACGTCAGCGAATGCTGTGTACAAAATCACAGGGACGTTTGGACAAATGTGCTTAAGCTCGCGGGCCGCGTCAATGCCGTTCATTCGGGGCATGGACATGTCGAGAATACAGGTCGGGCCTGACCCGCGATAGCTTGTCGAGCGCATCAAGTCCGTCGCGGGCTTCACCACAGACGTTTAACCCGGAGAGCTCAAGTTGCCGGCGAATGCCTGCTCGAATGTCGAAATTGTCATCAACGATGAAAATAGAATTAGGCATGCCACACCCTGAAAGGGGGTGGGCATCTGATGCCAGTCTGGTCGAAGCACCCGGTTTCGTACGCTAGCGTACGAAAACTCCAAAGTAATTGCTATACCCCATAAGCTGTAGGGGTTTATCTCGTGGCGCTTATAAGGGAGCGGAAGCTAACGAGAAAGTTCGTGGTCCGAGCGTCGGAGATGGGGAAAAAAACCTACGACGAGGACGGCTTCGTCATGGCTATCACCGCGAGGCTCATGAGGCGTGTAAGCTAGCGAGGAGCGTCCCGCTCGCTCTCTCGTTTCAACATTTGAAGAGCGGACATTGCACTTTGAATGGCAATTCGTTCTTCGCTGGAAACCTGACCATCGAGGGAAGCGCGTTCGCGAATGACCTGCTCTGCTGCAATCACGCGATCTTTCAATTTGTTCCGGTCGGTCTCGAGAACCGCGGATTTGTACGGTTCCCACCAAGGGTACTCACTCATGACGACCCCCTCCAGGGGAAACTGGTGGCACGAAAGCCTACGTGCGAGGAAACACGTTGTCAGCGCGGTAGCGTACCGAGGCGATTTGCTTCCTGTTCCCATCTCATCGATTGTTTTTTCATCGCGGCATAGCATTCGCAGGACGCGTCTTCCAGCCGGGCGCGATTGTCGATCTTGACGTGGCCGCGATTGTAGGTAATCAGTCCGGCCTTCTGCAGGATTCCGGCAGCAACCGTTACACTCGCGCGCCGGGTGCCCAGCATGTGCACCAGGAACTCCTGTGTGAGAGGCACAGTATCCCCGCCAAGCCTGTCCAGGCTCATCAGGAGCCAGCGGGCAAGCCTCTCGTCCACTTCGTGCAGGCGATTGCAGGCGGCCACGTGGATCGCTTGCATTCCTAAATCGAGACTATAGCGGCTCAATCTTTCTGCGAGAATTGGACAGGTGGGAAGGAGTTTTAAGAAGTCTTTCGAGTTGATTCGGTAAGCGGAGCCACTCACCTGCATAATGACGCGCGTGGCGCTCGTACTCAATCCAGCTATAAGCGGAAGCCCGATGAATCCTTCCTTGCCGGCAAGCCCAACCTCGACGCTCTTCCCGTCAACCATCATGGTAAGGACGGAAGCCAGCCCGCTCTCGATGAAGTAGCGAACTTGATCGGTTCACCTGCTTCGTGCAATGCGAAGGGGGTCGGCAGGTCAATGAATTCGAGGCTGTTTCGTACGACGTCGCATTCCCTGGCAGGCAGGCCGAGCAGGACCAAGTTGTGGACTTTCTCGCGACCGGATTCAGAATGGTTTCCGGATACACGGGCGCTCGATTTTGGGGGAACTGTCATTCAGCTTCCTTTACGCTCGGACGGGTGCCGTCTGATTTCGCAAGGAGCCGTAAATTGAAGGATTGTTACGGCAGGATGCTAGTGAGACGCTTTAACCTTACTCGGACGAGCCCAGAATAGATACGATAATCGGTACCTCAATCGGTAATTCAGCCGCATTTCGGTCGGTACTGGGGCATCTTACAGATTCCGCCGGGTTTATGTAGTACGGTAGCGTACCGCCCGGTTTGGCGCTTTGCGGCGACGCTTCTACACCGTCCTTTTAAAAAGCATGCTTCTTTCGCTGTATGGTGAAGACGGCTACGGTGTTGTCTTATCAAGTTCCGGTGACACAACCGAATTGTTTTAAATAAGCGCCGTGGCACCGCGGATCAGGCATCAATGCTTGCACTGAGAAGTTCGTTGTTTGGGAGCAAAAAAATCCAAGGAAGAAAAGATAGGAGCTAAATATGGCGAGAAACAATACAACGGGATCACTCTTTACGTTCCTTGTGGGAGTGGGGGTGGGAGCGGCTGCCGTGATTCTGATGGGATCGAAGAGAGTTGATGAATTACACGACGAAGTGAGCGAGGTCTTGAACGACGGAATGGATCAACTCCGGAGCAAAACGAAGGACATAAGGCGCCAAGCCGAAAAGACCGTCAGTGCGGCACAGCAAAAGGTGGGGGAAGCAATCAATGCCGGAGCCGATGCTTATAGCGAGGCGAAGAGATCGTAACCAAGACGGTCAAGAATCGTCACGGGCCTTTCCGGCTTGCGTGATCTTTGTGTTGGCGGCCTTGACGGAAGTGGCAAAAGGCGAGCAGAGCCAACAAAACAGCCAAGCCAATCAAAGCGAAGAGTGGGACGGTGAGCATAAAACCCGAGGAGATCTTTACGCGCTTCTGGGAAGCGTTGCTGTGATAAGAGTCACAGCATGTTGTGAGCGAGATTACGTCGCGCCGAAAGAAGCGCCGAAGTAGCCCAGGCCAGACGTGCCTATTTGAATGGGCTGTGACTGTGGAGAGTGACACCGATTAAACGTCCAAGAAACTGGGGAAAATCGTTTGCAGAGCTTCCTGACGCGATCTGATTTCTGCGGATCTCCGGGAGAGAGTTTTTCAACAGCCATCCTGTTATCGACAGCTATCTGTGCGCGGGCGTAAGATGCACGCGAAATGAAACTCGCAAAAGAGCCCAGTCGAATTCGCGCAACAGGCCGGTGTGTCTACTCGGTTTTCGCGTTCCTTGTGATCTTCTCCGCGATCGCGTGCCACACCTCAGGCGACCCGCCGCAGCCCGCCCTGGTGACGCCACAAAGGGCTGCGCTGATTCCGGAGACTGCAGAAGCGGTCGCCGCCGCGCTGCGTCCTCTCGTCGCCTCCGGCAAACTTGCGAGCCTCCGCTGGCCTGATTTCCGTGACGTCAGTGGAGACACCGCGAAATTCTATGCATGCCGCGGCTATGCACCCGCCTGGGTTGACGGAGCGGGGCCTACGGCGCAAGCGAAACTTGTCGTTTCAATTTTGCAAAACGCGGCTCAGAAGGGTTTGAACGCCGAAGACTACGATGCTTCGCGGTGGCAAGCGCGCTAGGATGCCCTCGTCGGCAAGCTAACGCCAGACGAGGTTGCACGATTTGATCTAGCCCTATCGGTGTGCCTGCTGCGATACGTCTCGGCGCTGAACGTTGGTCGCATTAACCCGCGACACCTCAAGTTCGATCTCGACTTGAATCACAGGAAAACCGACTTGCCGGGGTTTGTTTGGCAAATCTCTCAAGCTTCCGACATCGTGCCGCTGCTGTACGAGGTGGAACCACACGAAGACGGATACTCGCGAACCTGTCAGGCTCTGAGGACATATCTTTCACTCGTGCAGCAAGGTCCTTCCGAGAAACTTCCGGTCCCAGAAAAACCAGTAGCAGAGGGCGGCACCTATTCGGGAATAGCGCTGCTGATAGCCAAGCTCAAACTCGTGAGTGATCTACCCAAGAACGCAACGGTACAACAGGGATCAGTGAAATACGAAGGTGATGTCGAGATCGCATGATGCGCGGCATGCGGGGCGAGATCGCTATTAGATGTTGATAAATCCGCTTCGCACCAGGTATCCCAGGCTGCGACGATTCGCCGGAAACAATGATGACGATGGACGACCAGCAGAAACGGATTGAGAGGAGAGAACAGAGGGCCCGGAGAATTGCGCGACTCCGGGCCATCTATTCGGCCGAAAATTTACGCGGTAACTTGTTTCACGAGCGGTACGGTCTTGATTTCCACTTTGTGTGGTAGAGCCGCGACGGTTACGGGTGCGGTGATTTCGAGCACGCCATTGTGATACTCGGCGACGAGCTTCTCGGGCAGGATACCCTCGGGGAGCTCGAGTGTGCGCTCGAATCTGCCATACCTGATTTCCTGATTGAAGAAATCGAATTCTTTTGTGGTATGGACAAGTTTGCGCTCGCCCCTGATCGTCAGCATGTTGCCCATGGCGTTGATTTCCACATCCTTGGGCTCGATGCCGGGCAGGGACACGCGGCAGATGTACTTCTTTGCGTCTTTGTCGAGATACGCCTCAATGGCCGGGAGGAAATCGAACGCCTTCTCGGCAACGAAATTCTCTTGCCAGACAGGCTTATCACACAGAATGCGGTTGAAAATCTGATCGAAATCACGACGAAAATCATAGAGATCCAGAAGGAACGGATCCCGCCTAACTAGATTGGTCATGGTAAATCTCCTTTGCAAATCTTATGTAGGGAACACATGTTCCCGGGGGACGGAAAATCGAATCCGAGTCAGCGGTCGGCGACAGAGTATGTCCGGCTCGATAGAGCCGGTGCGTCGGACTACTGGGCGCTTTATTCAGGCTGTGCGCCTGGCCGCTGGCTCGGCTAGAGAATGAGAAGAGGTTCCTACGTGTTCGAAGCGTGCCAACTCATCTGGTCGTGATGGTACCTAGCCTGGTAACCACGTAGTTGATGTCCCAGTGATCTCGGCATCGCTCTCACCACGTGCAGCCTCTCTCCTTCAACAAACTAATTTTGATCTAGGCTGGGGGAGAAGTCGGTGACACTCATCGCCATTCAGTGTGACCAGCATCACCGGTTGAGCAAAGGGTTGGCTTCGGGTTGGAGATCTTCGAGATTGTCCCGACGAAGTTTTTTGTTGGTTTCGGGGTCAGTGACCTGCGCCGGTGTCGTGGGTTTTTCGCAGGAAGGTTGGCTGGGGCGGTTGGACTCGAACCAACACCGTCCTCATTAACAGTGAGGTGTCCTACCAATTGGACCACGCCCCAACCGGACCACTTCATTCTAACTGCCCCACGTCAGGAACCGAAGCTGCGTCTCATCAATTTCCAACCGATTTTCTGCGTGCCTTGCTGCTGCGCTCGAATCCGCTCGTTCCCGGTCTGCAAGCGGCAGTACAGTTCCGAGATGAGCGAAAAGCCTGTGATAAAGTGATTCACAGATGGACACCTATGTTTTGAAAGGAATTCATGGCGATCCTGGTGACTGGTGGCGCGGGTTACATTGGCAGCGTCACTGTCGAGCGATTAACAGCAAAAGGTGAAAGAGTTGTTGTTCTCGACGATCTCGTCTACGGCCATCGCGAATCGATCGATGCCGATATTCCGTTCTATCAAGGGTCTGTCGGCGATCAGGGGCTTTTAGCCCGGATAACGAAGGATCATAAGATCGAGTCCTGCGTACACTTCGCCGCGCTCGCCTATGTCGGTGAATCGGTCGAAAAACCAGCGTCATATTTCGAGAACAATGTTCAGCAGGGAATTTCTCTCGTCAGTGCTCTCGTGGACGCCGGCGTGCGACGCTTCATCTTTTCATCCTCGTGCACTGTCTATGGCGACCAGGAGAAATCGCCGATCGGAGAGGACTTTCCGCAATGGCCGAAAAATCCCTATGGCTGGACCAAGTTCACGTTGGAACGTCTTCTCGAAGCTTATGACACGGCCTACGGCTTGAAGTCCATCTGCTTGCGCTATTTTAACGCCGCCGGCGCCACCCAGCGCTGTGGCGAAGATCATGATCCCGAAACTCACCTGATTCCGAACGTTCTTGCAGCCGCGGCCGATCCCCAAAAAGAAGTGAGAATATTTGGGAACCAATATCCGACGCCGGACGGCACCGCCATTCGTGATTACATTCATGTGGCCGATCTGGCCGACGCGCACATTCGCGCTCTCGAGCACCTTCGCGGGGGCGGCGCATCCGACGCGCTGAATCTCGGCACCGGACACGGCCACTCCGTTCTCGAGGTCATCGAAACAGCTCGTCGTGTCACCGAGCTACCGATTCGCACCCTAATAGAAGGTCCGCGACCGGGGGACCCCGCCACGCTCGTCGCTGATCCCTCCCGCGCGAAGGCCCTCTTGGGATGGCAGGCCACGATGTCCGATTTGAATGCGATCGTCGAATCAGCGTGGGCGTGGCGGAAGAAGTGCCCCGGCGGGTACAGCTCACATGCAACCGCGAAGTAATTCTGGACCGTTCTCGACTCCTTATACTCATCCCACTGTTCTAGCGAACTATCCAGGGAAAATAACGGCCATGACTAGGACGCCGCTGCAAATGGGTCCTCACATATCTCGCGCAGGGCGACTCGTGAACGGAGAACGAAGGAGACTTCGCCGGGGAAATCCTTGCAGTCACTCCTCCACGCGCGTGTCGCATCCCGCCGACCATCTCAGTTGCCCCGGCTTAGTTTCGAGAGGTGTTCGCCGTCACATCCTCCTGTGACCCCCGCCATTGTAATCTCCCCGAGTTGATCGTAAAAACGCCGGAATGGAGAGCGTAGTATGATTGCAACTTCACCCATGAACAGCGGCACGAACGGCATCTTGCAAGCGGCTTTTGTTCGTTCGATTCGCGACCCCAAAGCCTTTTGGGCTGAAGCCGCCGCCGCAATCCATTGGTACAAAAAGTGGGACAAAGTTCTCGACGACTCCCGTGCGCCGTTTTATCGCTGGTTCAGCGGCGGTGAGCTCAACACCTGCTATAACGCGCTCGACCTCCATGTAGAAACCGGCCGCGCCGATCAAGCCGCGCTTATCTATGACAGCCCCGTCACCAATCAAATCCAAACCTTCACCTACCGCGAACTCCGCGACACAGTTGCGCGCTTTGCCGGTGTGCTCGCGCAACAAGGTGCCGTCAAGGGTGACCGGGTCGTGATCTACATGCCCATGGTTCCTGAAGCCGTGGTCGCGATGCTCGCCTGCGCGCGTCTTGGTGCCGTGCATTCCGTCGTTTTTGGGGGCTTCGCTTCGCATGAACTTGCCGTGCGCATCGACGACGCCAAGCCCAGAGTCATCGTCTCCGCTTCCTGCGGCATCGAAGGCAAGCGCATACTTCCCTACAAGCCGCTTCTCGACGAAGCCATCCGACTCGCACACCACAAGCCGGACAAATGCATTATCCTTCAGCGACCCATGGACCACGCCGAGCTCCTCCCGGGTCGCGATCTTGATTGGTCCGACGCTGTCGCTGCCGCAAAGCCTCACGATTGCGTGCCCGTCGCCGCCACTGATCCTCTCTACATCCTCTACACCTCCGGCACCACCGGCAAAGCCAAAGGCGTAGTCCGTGATAACGGCGGCCATGCCGTTGCCCTTAAGTGGTCGATGAAAAGTATTTACGGCGTCGATCCCGGTGACGTTTTCTGGACCGCTTCCGACGTCGGTTGGGTCGTTGGCCACTCCTACATCGTCTATGGCCCGCTCCTCCATGGAAACACTACGATCCTGTACGAAGGCAAACCCGTCGGCACCCCGGACGCTGGCGCTTTCTGGCGCGTGATTTCGCAGCATAAGGCGAAGACGCTCTTTACCGCACCTACCGCCTTTCGGGCTATCAAGAAAGAAGACTCCACGCTGGAGTTCAAAACGAGATACGATCTCTCGCATTTCAAGACGCTCTTCCTCGCCGGCGAGCGCTGCGACCCCGATACCCTCGAATGGGCCAGGAAGAGTCTTCGCGTGCCAGTCATCGATCACTGGTGGCAAACCGAGACTGGCTGGGCGATATGCGCGAACTGCATGGGGATCGAGCAGCTTCCCGTCAAGCCCGGTTCACCTACGAAACCCGTCCCGGGAATGGACGTGCACGTCGTCGATGCCATGAATCATGAACTCAAGCGCGGCGAAGTCGGCGCTCTCGTCATCAAGCTTCCGCTCCCTCCCGGCACGTTCCCCACTCTCTGGAACAACGACCAGGGCTTTCTCGATTCCTATCTCACCGCCTTTCCTGGCTTTTACAAAACGGCTGACGCAGGGTACATGGACGACGACGGCTATGTCTTCGTAATGTCCCGCACCGACGACATTATCAACGTCGCCGGCCATCGCCTCTCCACGGGGGGCATCGAGGAAGTTCTTTCCGCGCACCCCGACGTCGCCGAATGCGCCGTCTTCGGAATCAACGACGAGCTGAAAGGCCAAATCCCCTTCGGCCTTCTGGTCCTCAAGAGCGGTGTAACCCGGGATTCGAAAACTATTGCCGCAGAAGTCGTGCAAATGGTCCGCGACAACATCGGACCAGTTGCCTCGTTCAAAACCGCCATCGTTGTTCAGCGCCTCCCCAAGACTCGCTCGGGCAAGATTCTTCGCGGCACCATGCAGAAAATCGCCAACGGCGACATGTATGTCACCCCTGCCACCATCGACGATCCCGCCATCCTCACCGAAATCGAGACAGCCCTCACTCAGGCCGGCTACGCCCACAAACATCTCTGAAGCCGAACCGTTGTACCCGGTCGTCATTATTGCGAAGCCGAGCTACGGGCATGGGTTGGCCTATTCGACACCGGACGGCGCCACCATTCGTGATTACATTCACGTGGCCGACCTAGCCGACGCGCTGAATCTCGACACCGGATGCGGCCTGCCACTTCCCGTGTCATAGCGCTGATTACAGCCATGCACGGGACGGGCGAACCAGTGATAATTCTCTTCAAGAAAACGCCTGATGCAGGGTTTGCTGTGTCTGGATCATGGGCTCGTTGTGGTATAGGCAAAGCCGGGAAATATCGAGGAGCATCGGTGATCTCATACTGGCCCGGACTCGAAACATGCCGTGGGGAGCCCGCGGCCAAATCTGGCGGAGGAGCCTTTTCAGATCAAATCCGAGACCGGGCTTGTATCGATTTTGCTTGCCTGAACTCGTTACGGGTATCGGTCGGTTACTGTATTTAGCAGGGACATACATCAAATTCTTGTGGAACCTAGGCTGAAGGCCCGATAGCGGGAATAAGTCTCGAGTACCATCCCGGCATGATGCCGATTCCACTGCTCGGGCTGTTAGGAATTGTGCTTTTGCTTGGCCAACTCGCGGTATGTCATTTCATGCAAGGAAGACCCCGCAAGAACCGCGCGAATCGAACGGGCCCAGACGATGCCTCAACCCCGCATGGCTAGGCCGTTTCCGATAATGTTCCGAAATATCCACGTGGCGATCAGCAGCCTTCACGCGTGCGCGTACACAAAGACTGCGAATAGAAAAAATGCCCACGCGAGGATCAAGCCAGAGTATTCCTTTCGCTTGATCGCCCCGTAAACGCACAAGAGGCCGATGGCTAGCCACGCCAGAGCGAAAACCATTCCTTGGATCATTCTTCGGAGAGTAGAAGAATCTTCCTTTTAAGCAACTACAGAATACGCTGTAGATTACTCTGGAAATTCGTTGTGGAATACCGCGTCATCCATGGATTCCCTTCGCCCCCACTCCCTGTTCATCTCTTCGGCAACTGTTGCCAGTGCGGATTTGGGCTGGTTCGCCGTGCTCGCAAGCGCACTGACCTTATGTATCAAGCTTGAGTGGTTGCCCGAACACTTTGAGCCGCTCCTTCTTCGACCGGAGATTGCGAGGCGTATTCAATTCTTTGAGTGCGGGTCTGCCGGGGCGCTCGTTCCCATGGTCGTCGAGGAGACGAGCCGGACCGAACGGAATTCAATCAAGGGGTGGAACGCACCTTGGCCTAGCAGAACTTTTATTCTGGGAATGGGCCGCCGATAATCGGGTCGGAAACCAACACGTCAAATTCTTTCTTGCACGTCATGCAGTTGACGGTCTGGTTGTTCATCGGACTTCGGCCCAGTCGTACAAAGACGTGAACAATCTGTTTCTGTTTGCAATGCGGGCAGTAAATGGGAATTTTTGACTTTTCCACACCTGATTCTATACGCGTCCGGCGCGAATTCATCAACTACCTGTCTCGCCCGAGATGACGTGCCAGAATCCGCGCTGGGCTAATTCTTGTGGGCTTCGCCGATGACCTCCATGCGGTCATCCCGCCATGACCGATTCCGAATCGGCACATCCGCCTTCTCCGCAGCCGGTTTGGCCCGCCGACGGCAAGAATCTGGCTTGAAACGCGACTCGCTAACGCTATGGCGCCGGGAGCGTGTAGTAGAATCAAGATTCGAACGACCTGATAGTGCCGCGCGCCGAGGCGCACCATGAAGGACTTGGTGGAGGCGATTGCGAAGGCTCTCGTGGATAACCCCGATCAGGTTCACGTTCGCGCGATTGAAGGTGAGCAGATTACCGTGTTCGAGTTGCGCGTTCACAAGAGTGACCTCGGGCAAGTAATTGGTCGCCAAGGACGTACGGCCGACGCCATCCGCACGATCCTGAGCGCGGTGGGTATGAAGCTGCGAAAGCGCTTTACATTAGAAATCCTTGAATAGCGTTCCGGCACGCGCTCAAGGAAACAGCAAAGACTAAAGCGCCGGCAGAATTTGGACAGGAGCGACTCCACCGGCGCGGGTGATGTTCCAATTGCGGCGAGTCTAACAGAGAGATTTCGCGCCATGCCAATGAAAACAATCCTGGCGCGCATTAAAGCCAGTCAGGCTCCCCACCCAAGTCTTCTGTAACCTTCTGGCAAGCTACCGCGTCAATGAGGCAGTCTCTCGGTCAAGGAATCCCCACATGCCCACTGAAACTTTTCCACTTCATTTTGAAGGTTGCGAGCACGTGCTCAACATCCCGCTGCTACACAATCCCGACCATAGCCTATGTTATCTGTGCCATCCGGAATTGCGTGATCGCCCCGTCACAGGAAAATGCCCGGAGTGTATAAGCGAGGCTGCGCGCGGACAGAGTGCATGAGCGCGCCTTTGGAAATCTTCGTATAACTCACGCAACAGCCCTTGCACTAGGTGGCTCTTCAACGGCCTTTTGTGGGGCTACCGCGCGATCACACCGGAAGGAATATTCTGGCTTATTCTCGCAGCAGGGTTTTTGCTGCTGGCCATTTTCGTATGCGTACGAAAGTGACGCCATGGGCGGGCTGTCAACAGTCATTTGAGCGCGCGCATCAATTCAATCCACGGCATCTGACTGCTTCACTGAAGCCCCCGTGATGTAGAATACGAACCCTGAATCGAAAAATGTGGGTCGTTAAGAAGAGAGGAATAGGAGGTGTCAATGTCCAGAAACGATTCAACGGTACCATTCTTTATTTTCCTTGTGGGAATAGGAGTGGGAGCGACTGCTGTGATCCTTCTCGGATCGAGGAGAATTGACCAATTGCGTGACGAAGTTATCGAAGTCATGCATGACGGAGTGAAGGAACTAAGGCGCCAAGCACAAAAAACCGTCAACACTGCGCGGCAGAGACTGGAAGAAGCAATCGACATCGGCGCCGACGCCTACAACGAAGCCAAAAAGGGAGCAATCTGAACATGGGATACGGTCGCCGCGACAAACCAGAACGGAAATCAGGACGAGCGGGATTTGTAGATGCCCGACTCGACGAGCTTCGGCGTCGGTGGGAAAATGCGACAGACGAGCGCGAGAAGAATGAGGTGTCCGAACAAATCCGCGAGTGGCAATCGTTTATGCCAGAACGATCCGCAGGCCGGCAATAGACGATAAGGTTTTTTCAGCGGCGCTTTACGAAGTGGCCTGCGCAAGCTTCGCGACCAGCAGCCGCACAAGCCCTTTGTCGCGCTCCTTTAGCTTCGTGAACTTCCGGCCAAGGCTCTCGATCTCGCGCTGCTCGCTGAGAGATAGTTTCTTCCCATCAAGGATTAGCCCCTTGATCTTCTTTGGCTCGGCATCACCATCGTAGAAAAGCTGATACATCGGAATTTCAAGCGCCTGCGCGTACTTCGCAAGCGTATCGAGGGACGGAACAGTGTGGCCGTTCTCGACGCGCGACGTGTAGCAACGAAGCATTCCCGTGCGCTGTTCGATGTCGCCCTGAGAAAGGTTCTTTGATTCGCGGATTGTCCGCAGACGTTCGCCGATCATTAGCATTATTGGCCTCCCTTTGTTGGCGGTGATTCTAGCAGACGTATTGACCAATTACAGAACAAGAGCGTAACCACCGGGTCTGCGGGCGCTGAGGTTCTTGCCCAAGGGTTGGCATCACCCCAATAGAATAGGGAGTAAGACCCCCAGCCCGAGCGTGAGAAGCCACAAGGCGGGTGCGGGCGTTCCCACGGGGCGCATTCGGCGCAATTCCCGAGCGGCGATACGAGGATCCGAGAACAGCATGCGTGTGTAGCGTCTTTCGAGAACGAGGAAGATCAGAGCGGTGGTTGCGCCAAAAATTAAATGTCCAGTCAAAGACGGCAGCAGCGCCGAAGCTGCGCTGGCTCTCCAGTCACACTCGCCGGTCAAAAGCAGTGGCAAGAGGGTCATCGGTCCGATGTACCACCAAATGAGTCCGAAGAGCCATCCCCACATGACTCCTA
Source organism: uncultured Acidobacteriota bacterium (assembly GCA_963772535.1). Taxonomy (GTDB): domain Bacteria; phylum Acidobacteriota; class Terriglobia; order Acidiferrales; family UBA7541; genus Palsa-295. The sequence goes on along the minus strand of CAVYXN010000015.1, from coordinate 144,548 downwards.
GTCCCAAAGTGGAAGCTTCATTGCGAAAGAGAAGACCGTAGGTCATTCCGATTACTACGCTCACGAACAAGTGAACTAAGAAACCGTGAAAGCCGGAAAGATGGGTATCGAGGCCCGCTACCGACGAGAGAACACCAGTGGCAAAGAGGATTGGGCTCGCAACGAGTCCTCCTATCAAGCCCGCGAACGCTCCCCAGCGCAACGACCGAAAGAGCCGCAAACCGGGGCCCTCGGGTTCCCGATTGAGTGGATCTGATTGGATAAACAGCTGAACCCAGAGCCGATCCACTGTGGCATAGGCCACGCCGAGGATCAGCCCGTAAAGAATGTGGCCGACAACTGAACCGAACATCGCGGTGCCCCGGTCTGCAGACCAATCGACACCTGTTCTTGCCAAAATCGGTAACGCGGTCAGCGGACCAAAGAACCACCAGAAAATGCCGTAGCCCAGGCCCCAGCCCATCGACGAGCCGTACCCGCGAACGTCCCGCTGGAAGAGCACTCCGAACGTCGCACCGATCAAGATGGCAATGCCAAAATGCAGTGCGACCGTCATCTCGTGTGAATGAACTACGCCCAATCCCGCAAGCAGCGGGAAGAAATCCCCGGCGGACATCCAGCGTCCGAATATCGTTCCGCCGAGCAGCCCTGAAAAGCTTCCGACAATGATCGCTCGTCCCCAGCTGAACGCTGGCTGTTCTGCCTTGCTGCGGAAGGCGCCACGAATCCCCAAGACAAGCCCTACCGGCATTCCAAGGCAGACGAGGTAAGCCACCAAGTCGGGGAAGTGTTCCTGTGCATCTCCGAACATACTTCCGGGGTGGCGAACACTGGAAAATAAATGACCGAGATCTGCGGGAACCACGATCCACACGAAAAATGCAAAACCTAGCCCCCAAATGAGACCAGCTCCCGGGCTCGTGGCTCTTTTCGAAAAGAACAATCCGAAGATCAGCCCAAATAAGGACGCGAGGACCAGATTGCGCGGTGTCCACGAGCCGAGCGCGGCATTGCAGAGTAGTCCGCCGGCGAAGCCAACGAGAAGCCCCAGCAGGGAGTCTATCCAAACGGGGGACAACGCCTTCGTCGTCTGGGGCCCGGGTGCGATTACTCTCGATTCTTGGCTCATTTCTTGGTCCGGGGCCCGGATCCTATTTCAGATCGATGGTCTGAACGATGTCGCGTGGAAAGAAAAGCTCCACCGTCCAATCCATCAAGACGCGAATTTTGCGCTCCAGCCCTGGCAGTTTTGCGAGATAGATTCCTCGCCACATTGCCCATGCCAGCAAGCCCGAAAAACGAATGGACTTCGCGCGAGCGAAGGGAACGGACAGTTCGGCGCAAGCGGTCTGGTGGCCGACGACGCAGAGGGAACCGAGCGAATCGAAATGGAATGGCCGCAGAGCCCGTCCCTCCCAAAATGCGTGAACGTTTTTCGCGAGAACTGGAGCTTCCCGGAGCGCAAACTGCGCGGTCGGCGGGCAGGGCTTGCCAGTGACGCCATCGGTGACTGCAGCGCAATCGCCGAGCGCCCAGACGCCCGGATGATCTTTCACCGCAAGTGTGGTCTCGACGATCACGGCACCGCGCTTATCTAGTTCGATAGGAAGCGTGCGGAGAAGAGGATTCGGCGCAGTGCCCGCTGTCCAAACCAGCGTTTCTGCCGCAATTTCACCGTCACTCAGCGAAACGACTCCGGATTGGAAATCCTTCAAGCGGGCGTTCAGGCGGAAGATCACGCCGCGGTCGGCCATTTTCTCCTGCGCGTAACGCCCCAGGGATGCACTCAATTCGGGAAGAATATGCTCTCTCGAGTGGACCAGAATGACGTTCAAGTTCTCCGGTCTGAGGTTCGGATAATCGGCCAGAATCCCACGGCCGAAGTCATTGAGCGCGCCAGCCAACTCCACGCCGGCGAAGCCTCCCCCGGCGATCACAAACGTCAACAGCCGCTGTCGCAACTCGGGGTTGGTCTCCGCGTCAGCGCGCTCGAACATTTCGATCACGCGATTACGGACTCGGATGGCATCCAACAGACTTTTGAAGTCGAGCGCATACTTCTGGACGTTCGCCATGCCCAGGTAATTTGAGATGGCGCCAAGCGCTAAGACGAGTTGGTCGTAAGGGATCTCGCGACGCCCTTGATCTTTGCGGGATGGATCGACCGCCAATTTTACGATCCGCTTTTCAAGGTCAATGGTTTCGACGGTCGCTCGAATGAAGTTCGCCCGCGGGAGGCTGGAACGCAATGGAGTGCTGATGTGGCTCGGCTCCAGGCTACTGCCTGCCACTTCAGCCAGCATCGGAGTAAATAGAAGAGAGTTTGTCTCACTGATGAGGGTAATGCCAACGGAACGGTCGTGCTGGAACTCGTGCTCGAGGCTTTCGGCGGTTTTCATACCTGCAAATCCCCCGCCGAGGATAAGAATGCGCTTCACCTCTTTCGGCGGGCTGCTCGCGCGCGCGGGTTCGGGGCCGAGGATCCGTTCGGCAAGATCATTGAATCCTTGCGTGAATAAACCGAGCAGCGCGCCGTACAGAACCCATCCCACCAGAGCTGGAAAGTGAGTGCTCATCTGTTCTGCACTCCAATCCGGGACCCGGCCGGCCATGAGCGGAATCGCCACAACGCTGATCAAAGCCCAGAGGGGAACGCCCAATGCGGAGGCTGTCATCATGTTGTCAACGTAGGCGTCCTGTGTAGGAGACATGCTCATCGAATATGCCGCTCCCACGAACGCCGCGAGCAGGACGCCAACCAGGGGGTGCGGGACGGTATAGATCAGCGCCGCGCTAGCGATGCCGCCTGCAACAATTCCGAGCAGGATTCTTCTCGAATATCGGTTCATGGACTTTGCCCGAACGGGAGCGCCGCGCCGCAGAATCCCTTGCCGATGACCCAATTTCTTTAGTGCCGTTCGAGGATACTACAGAGCAGCCGCAGAGCCGTGAAAATGGTTACGGATTCCCGAGTTGAGGCGTTGCGGGATCCTCGAGGAGCAAAAAAGGGTATCCGCTCTCGATTTGAGAACAATGGTCATCCCGAGCGCGGAAGTGATTCTGCTACTGTCGATCCGAATTCTCCGACCTTCGACCCAACAGTTGACACGGTCTCGACCGAAGACGTGCTTAGGCAAAAACAAGCGGGTTTTCTAATCCATCGCACTCCTTGCGTCCTTGTCCAAATTTGCGGGAGTTTTGCGGATTCGCCGAGCCGGATGCATTGATGCCCAACCCATATCTTTGTGTTTTCCAGTAAACTGGCTGCCCAGTGAGGGATTGCCGCTTGCGCAAACTTAGGTCGTGCTTTCGTCAGAGTTTCATCGCGCTCTTCGTTCTTTTACTTCCGGGATTCGCAGTTGCCCAGTCAGTTCCTCCGCAACTTATGGGCGGCCTCAAATGGCGACTCATTGGCCCATTCCGCGGAGGTCGCGTGGTCGCAGTCGCAGGCGTGCCGGGCGACTCGACAACCTTTTATTTCGGCGCGGTCAATGGCGGCATCTGGAAAACTACGGACGCTGGAACTGTCTGGCGGCCAATCTTTGACAACCAGCGTGTCGGCTCGATCGGGGCAATCGCACTGGCTCCATCTGACCTTAAGACGATCTTTGCCGGAACCGGCGAATCAGACATTCGATCCGACTTGTCTTCCGGCAATGGCGTTTACAAATCGAGTGACGGCGGCTCGACGTGGACGCACGTAGGTTTAGAGAACACCCGCCAAATCAGCCGAATCGTAGTTGATCCACGAGATCCGAAGATCGTCTACGTGGGTGCTCTCGGTCACGCCTACGGACCAAATGAGCAGCGCGGGGTTTACAAATCCGTTGATGGAGGGGAGCATTGGGCGAAGGTCCTGGATAAGGGACCCGAAATTGGCATTTCAGACCTGGCAATCTGTCCCAGCAATTCGCGGCTCCTGTTTGCCGGCGCGTGGAATTCGCATCGTCCGCCCTGGAGCAGCTATGCCCCTATCGACGGATCGGGCGGCGGCCTGTACCGCTCTCAAGACGCCGGCAAAACATGGTCTCGGCTCAACACTGGTCTGCCGGAAGGTGATTGGGGGCGCATCGGAGTCGACGTTGCGGCAGATGGTAAACGCGTTTACGCAGTCATCCAGGCGAAGAAAGCAGGTTTGTACCGCTCCGACGATGGTGGCGATACATGGACTTTGGAGAACACGGATCCTCGTCTCACCACCCGCGCCTGGTACTTCAACAGCATCACCATCGACCCACAAGATCCCGATGTGATCTACATCCCAAACGTCGCTCTTTATCGATCTGTAGACGGAGGAAAGACAATTTCCATTGTCCGCGGCGCGCCCGGCGGTGACGATTACCATCAGATTTGGATCGATCCCAAGAATTCCGACAGCATGGTTCTCGGAACGGATCAGGGCACTACTATCAGTCTTAATCGCGGCCAGACTTGGAGCACGTGGTACAACCAGCCCACCGCACAGCTTTATCATGTCATCACCGATAACCAGTTTCCTTACATCGTGTTCGGCGCACAGCAGGATAGCGGCAGTGCTGCCGTCCCCAGCCGGACCAATCACGGTCAGATCACTCCACGTGATTGGTTTCCGGTTGGCGGAAGTGAGAGCGGATACATAGCGCCCGATCCTAACGATCCGAACATCATCTATCTGAGCGGCACCTACGGCACCGTTGCCCGTTATAACAAACGGACTGGATTCAGCCAGGATGTAACTCCCTGGCCTGTGCCGGCGTTTGGTTCTGAGATCAATGTGCGCAAGTATCGGGACCCTTGGACTCCAGTCCTCATTTTTTCTCCCGCTGACTCGACAACGCTCTATCTGGGGACGCAATATGTGATGAAAACAGTTGATGGTGGTCTGCACTGGCAGGCCGTCAGCCCGGACCTCACCGGATCGAGACAACAGGCGGGAGATAGAGCCGAAGGACCAACGACGATCGAGAACGCGAAGCAACGAGGCTACGGCGTAGTATTCACCATTGCACCATCCGCTCTAAATCGCGACACAATCTGGGCAGGAAGCGACACAGGACTAATTCATCTCACTCGCAATGGCGGGAAGACTTGGAAAGATGTGACGCCCACCGGCCTGACAGCTTGGAGCAAGATCTCCTTTATCGAAGCTTCGCACTTTGATCCCAGTGTCGCTTACGCTGCTGTAGATCGCAGCCGGCTGGATGATCAGACACCCTACCTCTATCGAACCCTAGACTATGGAGCTACCTGGCAACTGATTACCAATGGCATTGCGACCGACGCCTTCCTGCGTGTCATTCGCGAAGTCGCTGAGAGAAAGGGACTGCTCTTCGCCGGAACTGAATTCGGAGTTTACGTATCATTCAATGACGGCGGCGATTGGCAGTCTTTGCAACTCAATCTACCGGTGACTTCCGTCCGAGACCTCATAGTTCACGGCGAGGATCTGGTAGTCGCTACGCACGGACGCTCCTTCTGGATACTGGACAACATCACCCCGCTTCGCCAAGCGTTCGATGCCGAAAAGAATCCTGCGTTCTGGCTTTACCGTCCGGCAGCAGCATATCGCATCGACAACGACTCCTTCACGGGCACTCCACTTCCACCGGAGGAACCAACGGCTGAGAACCCGCCCGCCGGCGCCATCATCGATTACCTTCTTAAGTCTTCCGCGAGCAGCCTGACACTCGAGATCATCGATTCGCAACAGAAGCTCGTCCGCAGATTCTCATCGGAAGACAAACGTCCGGAAAAGCACCCGCCACTTCCCATTGCCGAGCGTTGGTTCCCCAAGCCGGAAGCCCTCGAAACTGATCCCGGAATGCACCGCTTCGTCTGGGATCTTACTTGGGGCAGCTCTGGAGGACCGGGTGTGGACGAAGAATCCGAATACCGCAATCCCAGGGGGCCCAAGGTTGTGCCGGGCGTCTATACAGTCAGACTCACCGTTGATGGAAAGCCGCGGACTCAGCCTCTAGAGATCATAATGGACCCCCGCTCCCCCGCCACTCCGGAGATACTTGGCCAGCAATTGCAGCTCGGTCAGCGGATATTTGCCGACACCATGGAAGCGCGCCGCGCGCTTGCTGAAATCGACTCTGTTCGAAAACAACTTGCCGACCTACAGCAGAAGATTGGCGATGATAAGGATTCGGCTATTAAGGCTGCGCTGGCGGATGCTCAAACGGAAATTTCAAAGATTGTCAAGCCGGCAGCCATTCCGGAGCAGGCCTTGGGCCTGCAGGACGCTTTCGCCGGAATGGCCTCGGCCCTGCGCGTTGTCGAAGGAGGGGACCGCGCCGTGCCTTCGCAGGCGATTGTCGTTTACAACGAATCCGCGCAGCGCGTCAAAGCTGCCATCGCAGAATGGAGCGAATTCAAAACAACGAAACTTTCCCAGCTGAATCAGAAATTGTCTGAAGCAAATCTCGCTCCGATCGCTATCTCGGAAATCGAACAGGAAGTCCAATTTCTGATGTCACGCTGATCCAACCTCGCTCGGCGTGCGATCCGTGCGGGACATTCCGTCCCGCGAGCATGTGTGCAAGACACCGGTGTGCGCCGGTAAAGACAAACGCCAACGCGGCATTCGATTCCCAGCTCTTCCATCAACTCCAGGAACCACTGCATCGAGCCGGTCACTTCGATCCCCACTAGAATCGGACCAGGCAGTGCGGAATAAAACTCCCGGACGGTGTCGCCTTCATGTCGAGGGTCTTTTCTTCCGGCTTACCGGTTTCGCTATCCAACATCGCGATCGTCTGTTGTCGAGCGTGTAGATCGCATCCTATAATTTTCATCTCTCTTCATTCAATCGCTGGGGCGACTACCGGTTGCATCACTAATGATTCCTGCGACAACTCAGGAGATGTGACCTAGTGAAAAACGAGAACAGTCCGGCTTTCGGCGTGATTTCGAAACTTGACAGCTTCTTTACTCCCCAACGATACTTGCGCGGTTCGGTCGAAACGACCCAATGAAGAAGCCAACCCGAAAGAAAGCCTCTGCGAAGGGGACTGCGCGTCCGAAGCACGCGAGTGCCAAGCACCCTAGGTCACAACAAAACAAATCTTCCGTCACCCTCGATGCTAACGGGAAACTTACTTTCAATCATGCCATGGTCTACGTGAAAGACGTGGAGCGCGGACTCCGCTTCTACCGAGATTTGTTGGGATTCAAGCTCATCGAAGACTTCCGCTATGAGAATAAGCCGGTGTATGCGCGCCTGCGCGCACCGGGCGGTGACGGTACGATCGCATTACACCAGGCGGGACCGGAAGTTTCCGTTTTGAGCGACGGAGTGCGTCTGTATTTCGAAGTCCCTGAACTCGACAACTTCTGCCGCAATCTCCAGCAAAAGCGGTTTCACATCACCCAACTGCCACGCATGATGCCCTGGGGCTGGCGGCATGCCTATCTCAACGATCCCGATGGCCACGAGATCAGCTTGTATTGGGCAGGCGAAAACCGCATGAAGAAAACGGTGATGAAGGCCGCACAAAAGGCTGCCCGGGCTTAGCGCAGGCCTCTCGGAAACCGATGCGTACCTTCCTATAAGACGCCTGCACTGTCCCCAGCGAACTTCTGTCGAGAGAATCCGTCCTGAAGTATTCTAGGTCGACGATCGTTAGATGAATTCCCAGAGTATTCAGTGATGTTGGGGGAGGAATCTGATGCTAATCACGGAGATGACGTCGGAAGAATGCCGAGAAATTCTGGCAAGGACTGGCTTTGGCCATCTCGGATGCAGCCGCGACGATGAACCCTATGTGGTGCCCATGTACTTTGCCTACGAAACCGACTATCTATATGGATTTTCGACTTTCGGGCGAAAAATCGAGTGGATGCGCTCAAACCCCAAGGTGTGCGTAGAGGTCGACGAGGTTACCGGTCATTCCAGCTGGGTGAGTGTAATTATCAGTGGCCGATATCAAGAATTACCCAACACACCTGAACACAGTTCTGAACGCCGGCACGCTTACAGCTTGCTGGAAAAGCGCACGCTCTGGTGGCAGACTGCTCAAGCGTCCAAGGAGCTCCGAACAACACAACCCTTTCCGCCTATCTTCTATCGCATTCACATCGACGCCATAATAGGCCACCGAGCGGCGCCCGATGATGACCCAGCCGAATATTCAAAGGGCTTCTACCTTAGAGACGTGTGAATTCGTGAAAAGGGATTTTGAGACTTTTTGTATAATGACCCCCTTCCCCCGGAAAACCAGCATGGTTTGCACTGAAAGAGCGGGTCTTTGGGTCCCCGCTAAGTGAGGGATGTGATCCACAATTTGGCGGAGGGCTTTGAGCGGGCTGAGGGAACCACGCTATGGAAACCTACCCTGCCTCGCTTCCGAGCGCCGTAATGGCGACCGCCGTTATTTTGTATTCAGGACATTTTGATTGGGGATCCACACGGGTCACGACGATTTTTAATCGCGCCGCAGTAGATCAGCCCCCAAGAACTTCTTGGTGACAGACATCACCTACGGTTAGGACGGGCGTCACGGCACGGCAATCGACTTCCAGGCAAAATCATCCAAGAGGTGGCTTATGGGCGTCGTGGAACTGACTTCTCGAATTGCGCTGAAAAATATCCTTTTCTTGACTGACTTCTCAGAACCATCCGAGGCAGCGCTACCATTTGCGGTAGCGATTGCGCGGGGATACAGAGCCAAGGTCTACACACTGAATGCGTTTATGCCTGCTCCTTACGTTTACACGACGCCCGAATTGTCGGCCGCGGCGATCGAAGTTGAAGAGGAAAATGCGAAAGTGGAAATGCGCCGCGTAGAAGCGGCATTTGCAGGGCTTCCGCATGAGTCTATCTTGGAACGAGGAATCGGCGTGTGGCCCGCGGTACAACAGGCGATGAGGGAGCACGCCATTGACTTGGTTGTGCTCGGCACGCACGGCCGCACCGGCGCAGCAAAACTCTTGCTCGGATCCGTTGCCGAAGAAATCTTCCGACGTTCTCCAGTACCGGTGCTGACGATTGGACCGGGGGTGCGGAACGGCGCTCATAACGGCGGGCGGTTTCGTCGTGTGCTCTTCGCGACCGATCTTAGCGTGGACTCAGCTACTGCCGCGCCTTATGCGGTCTCATTGGCCCAAGAGAACCAGGCTCGTCTCGTTCTGCTCCATGTGATGCGGCACCCTGAAACGCGCGACCGCGAAGAAAAGGATCGGTTTGAACTATCGGTCGCCGAAGCGATACATCAGATGTATGACAGCGTGCAAAAAGACGTAGAACTCTACTATCCGCCGGAAGTGGTCGTGGAGTACGGCAATGCAGCCGAGCGGATTGTTACGGCGGCTCGGGAGCGGCACGCGGATTTGATTGTGCTCGGCGTCCACGATGCCGCAGGGCACATTGGCGCGGCGACACATCTGGAGCGCGCCACTGCGCACAAGGTTGTGTCGCACGCGCACTGCCCTGTTCTCACTGTACGTCAAGCGAGCCAGCCGGTAATGCTCTAAATCTGTACCCTGTTGCTATTCCGGGAGGAATGCGATTTCACATTTTGATTTTGATGGGACTGTGCGTCGAATGCCTTCTTGAAGAACGCCACGGCTTGCTCGGCGTCATCTGCAACACGTGTGGAACCCTTTCGAAATCCATCGCGTGCTCATGGTGATAGATCTCCCTGGAGGTTACTTCTCCACGGAAGCCAACCCGGACGAGGGAAAAATCTTTGCGGCGCTCCGCAAAGCGGCCCCTGCGGATTGACTATCTCCGGCCTTGTGCAGAGCGGATTTTGACAGACTTCGGTCCTCGGGGGCTAGCGAGGAACACAGCAGAGTTGTGCTCTCGCGGCGCATCCGACTAACAGGCAAGGGGAATTGGTTCATCGCAATCACGAAGACTTTCTTCGCTGCCCTCTTGGTTTCGAACGTTTAGGAATGTCCTCCGCAAAGTACCACTGATGTCCTTCGGGATCTTCGGCACCGTAGCGGCGATGACTGTAGAACGTGTCTTTGGGTTCTTCCAGAATTGTCGTGCCTGCCCTCCTTGCCCGCTGCAAGTGCGCATCCACGTCATCTACATTGATGTAAAGACTTTGCGTTGCCTCGCCAAGAGATTTTGGATTCTTATATTTGGGACCAGGGTAACCCATCATAATGAGGTCGCCGCCGAGTTTCATCGCAGCGTGATTGATCTTGCCGTCGGGCCGCCTCATTTGGACGCCGTATTTCCGAAAACCAAATGCTTTCGCCAAAAACTTTAGTGCCCCGGCCACATCTTGGTAATAGAGATACGGTGTGATGGACATAAGATTTGCTCCCGCCCGTGTTTCTTGTCAGGCCAGGATGGTGATCGCCGATGGCCCGGGATGCGGGCAATAGAAAACGGGGAAAAGGTCGAGGCTGCAAGTCTCTGGCTGGCAAACAAACTTATCAGCCCCTGAAGCGGAAATCTACTCCCAGTTCATGTTGTCGCTGAGGAATCCGAGCGTCGGCAACTCAGGCTGAGATTGGTGTGTAAGCAAGGTCACCAGAGGCTGTGATGCACATCATAGCCATGCTCCGGTTCGATGCGTACGATTCACTCGATGCTGTTTTGATTTCGTTGCTCCTATCACGGTGCGCGGCAGCACCGGACTGAGTTGCGAGAACAACCTTGCCGGCTTGACTGCAAATGCTCGTAGGGAGGTGCGCTATGCACCGTGTTGGATTCCCCGGAGGAGTGCGACTTCAGATTTGGATTTGGATCTTGATGGGACTGTTCTTAGCTCTTGATATTTCGGTCCTTGCCCAGGACAAGCAGGTGAAGACGGAGCCGATCAAGCAGACGGCACCTCTTTCGGGCGCTGGCATGTTCAAGGAATACTGCGCGGTGTGCCACGGCAAGGACGCGAAGGGAGATGGGCCGGCCGCGCCAGCCTTGAAACGGGCGCCGCCGGACCTGACGGCGCTGGCGAAGAGGCACGACGGCAAATTTCCGGACCAATATGTGGAAAATGTGCTACGGAACGGCGTGAAGGCTCCGGCACACGGCGATGCGGAAATGCCGGTGTGGGGTCCGCTGTTTAGGGCGATGGATTCGGATTCAGGGATCATGTACGTTCGGATCGCAAGCGTGATGAGCTATCTCAAGTCGGTGCAGGCTAAGTAGCCAGGTCCCTAGTCCGTGCCTGCCGCAGGAGTGGCCTCAGACATCGAAATGGGAGTTTTCTCCGGCCACGGTGGCAGGAGCTTCACCAGGAGCCACAGAATGCAAAGCGGAAGGATCAAGAGGCCGATGGCAATCAGTAATCCTTCCCGCGAAATAATGCTCATCTTGTAAGTCGTGTAACCTAGAAAACTCTTCGAAAAAAGCTGGCCACCAATTACCACGTTCCAGCGCATGGCGAAAATTCCGATGAGCGTCAAGCTTCCTGACACGGTATAGATTCGCTTGCGGGTTTTTGCGCCGAACTTTAGCAGCTGAGTCAGGGCAAGTAGGCCGATCGGCACCAGGGTGCCGATATAGATTTGAATGACGACCTGGGATAGGTAGAGACGCGTATGGACCATGAAATCGAGGCTGCGAAAGGATTCATCTGCCTCATAGATGCGGTGAACGAGGTCAAGCATCTCTAAGCTGAAGTCGATAATGAAGGTATAGAACAGGTAGAGGGCGATGGTGTCTACGCAACGCATATCGATTGGTTGTTTGCGATACCAACAAGAGAACATGTAGAGCAGCAGGACCACGGCAATGCCCGACACCATCGCGGAGAAAATAAATACCACTGGCATCATCGGGGACGACCACCAGGGGTTGGCCTTAACCGACCCAAAGATGAACCCGACGTAACCATGCAGGAGAAACGCTGAGGGAATGCCCACTATGGTAATGACGTAGCCGACGCGCTCGTCGATGCGAAGCGCATTTTCGTTGATGTTCGTCGAGCCAAGCGTGAGCACGCGATAGAGAAACCGCCGCAAGCCCTTGGTGCGCTGCGACAGAAGAACGATGTCCCGCCGGTAATCCAGCCAGATTTCCAAAATGAGGACCGCCATCAGGTACCACAGGTAGACGAAGCCAAACATCGCCATCGCCGAACTCCGGTGCGGCGTCAGATACATCTCAAAAGAACGCTCGGGATGGCCCAGGTGAAGCTGCAGCGGAAGCGGGGCGACCAGGAGGAATGCGAGTGCCGTCAGCAGAGCCAGCCGATATGTAGGCTTGACGGCTTCGACGCGGAAGACACGCTCGAGCGACGCCAGGATAAACGCGCCGGCGACCAGGCCGGTAATATAGGGATAAAGCACGACGAGGATGCTCCAGGCGAGCTCCGTTTCGTTGGGGTATATGTAGCCTTGAACCGGCATGGCCTTGTCGCGCCTCCCTATCGCACCGAACCGTCTAGGTCGTTGTAGAAGAGTTTTGCTCCCGTGGCCATATAAGGCTTGAGAACCTGCACGCTATGAGTTCGCAAGAATGCATGAATCGGATCGCTCGGGTTCTTCAGATCGGCTAACTGCCGCGCGCCAGTCGGGCAGGCCTCACAACAGGCGGTAGTAAGGCCTTTGGTAATGCGGTGATAGCAGAGCGTGCATTTCTCCGCCGTTTGCGTCTTCGGATTCAGGAAGCGGCAGCCGTAGGGGCAGGCCTGGATGCAGTACCGGCAGCCGATGCAATATTTCTTGTCCACCAGTACAACGCCATCCGGGGTGATGAACGTCGCGCCGACCGGGCAGACTTGGGTGCAGGGTGAATCGGCGCAGTGATTGCACATTTTCGGAACAAAGAAGTCTTTGCCGCCGGGTTCGGGGAGCTGCGGGAAACCATTCTTGCCGCCGTCGGGCGAGTCCACAATAGGATTAGCCAGGTCATAATCGGAGATGTGGTAGCGCTCGACCCAGGTCCGGAAATAACCGTCCGGCACCCCATTTTCCGCAGCACACGCACGCACGCAATTTCCGCATCCGATGCACTTCGAGATGTCCACCAGCATGCCCCACCAGTGCTCCGTGAGGTTGTAATTGGGTGAAGCTTCCGGCGTTCCGGCGAGAACATACTCCCAAGCCACGGCGGTGGCCGGCAACAGCATGAGCATTTGGCGCCGTGTGATGTTCATTTCTTGCCTCCGGAATCGATTACCGGACTGTGCGGTTGATGGCAAGTGTCACAGGGCAACCCGGTCGAGTGTTCTTCTGAAGCAACTTGGGGAAACCAGTGAGGCTTGGCCGGATTCGCTTCGTGGCACTTGACGCATAGCACGGCCGAATCAAGCTTGACCGGAGCGATGCCCGCTGGGTCATCCACGTGCTTTGCCAGAGGCCCGTGGCAAGCTTCACAGGAGACGCCAGCGTGCTTCCCGGCTCTTTTTTTTTCGAAAACTTCGGCGTGACAAGGCTCACACGCACCATGACCCGCGAAAGACACAGGTTGGGCCGCGATCTCTGCAATCGAATTGCCGCGATAATGTCCATACTCGCCAAAGCTGCGGGGCACCAAGCGAAAACGCACGATAGCGAACACCGCAATTCCGGCTAACAAGACCGCCGCTATTCGAAGAAGATGCCCGGCATCCTTGAGATTATTCATGGGAGCACCGCAGTTGGCCTGCCAGGACGAATATTTCACTCAGTCTGGAGTTCCCTCAATAATGACTTCTCGTAGTCTCGGCGCGCGCCGAGCGTGCCGTCTATGATTCCCGTCACTTTGAGCGGTGACCTTTATCACGACCATGCGCCTCGTAAACGTATCGGGTGGGATTACGAAGTTCTTCAGTACACGGTGGACCGCTGATTCTGGAGAGCGTTACCCAGGCGGAACGCCAACATAGTGTTTTGAGCGAAGGCGCAAAAGGAGCGTTTTGACTCGGGTGCGTATAAAATTTTCAAGCGACTTGGGGAAGACGAATTCCTGCTCGTAGCATTACGCTCTCGCCGGTCCCTCGGCGCGCGCGAGTCCCAGCCGATTCCACTGGATCTGCCGACGACAATAACGCTTGACCAGCAAAAATGGCTCAGGACCTCGTCAACCTCCACACAGACGAGTCGATTCGAACGCATCCACTCGACTTTTTGTCCCAGAGTGGTAAAGCCGTAGACGTGGTCAGGCTCGTAAGCGAAATAGATTGGAACGATGTAGGGGCGGTTCTGAACGGGCAGACACAAACTCCCGAGGCCCGCCCCAGCATCGAGTGACTCATCGAAGTGTCGAGCAATCAATGCTCCTGCAGAGAAGCCAAGTAGTCACACAGGTTCTTGATGCGTTGCTGGACAACTCTTTCGTTCTGCTTGTCGAAGTACCGGAAGATAGGGCCCCACGTCGGCATGTCCGATGAGCCGTGAGCAGAGGGACCTGCTCCAAATTTGAGAACATTCGACACATAGTCGAAGGGGAACTTGCCCAAATGACGCTTCGCGAGTGTAGTCAAGTCCGGGGGAGGCGTCGTAAGGAAGGAGGCCGCGGGGCCGTGGCCCTTGGCGTCCGCACCGTGGCAGGCGGCGCAATATTGTTTGTACATCTGCTCGCCCGACGGCATATAGGTCGGTGGAAGCTGTGTTCGGTCTTCCGTCGGACCGGCACGGGCAACACACATGACCAACACCAAAGCATGCACCAGAATTAAGAGCCGCATAGCCATGATCTCCTCCAGGAACTCGGACGAGCCACTTGAGTGTTAACAAGGAGATCGCCCGGGCCATGTCATGAATTTGGTTTTTCCTCGTGCTTCTTTCGATCGAGCGCTTCTGCTCGCACCCGGTCCGCACACGCATCACAAATCGTGTCCGGCGAAGGCTTGCCGCAGAGATTGCAAACCTGTTTTGCATGCTCGGGCCGGTGAGTGGGCTTCTCTACGTATGTCATTGAATGTCCTTTCACCAGCGAATGCGGCTAACCCAGTCCTCAAGAACGTACTGTCTCCGTTCTTTGTCTGGCTGCCCTCACAATTTCGACCGAGCACGCTGCGTGGCGAGCGACTGCCTCCGACACACTGCCCAGTAAGAACCGGTCTAGACCCGTCCGCCCGTGTGAGCCAAGGACAATCAAGTCGGCGCCCCACCTTTTTGCTTCGTCTACGATCACAACCTTGGGGATTCCACTCTCCAGCGCGTAGGAACATAATTTGAAGCCGACCGCCGTAAGCGAATCCGCCGCGCGTTTCACGATCTCCGTGGCATCCTGGCGTCGCTGCGCCATCATTTCTCCGTAGACATGGTGCGAGGACCACTGGGCTTCCAGAATCGGCTCAAGAACGTGCAGCACACGCACTTCGGTATCCAGTGGATGGACCTTCTGCAACACACTTTGGATCGCAGCCTGGGAGTATTTGGAATCGTCAACCGCGAGAAGAATTTTCATAACGGCTCCCGCTTGTGGAATGCTCATCCGGCCACACAATCGGCACCTTTCGCAAAAACTGTCTACTGCCTAGCGACTCCCAATCGCTTCGAGCGCTGAACGGTTGGCAATCATGAGGATGGAACCGTGACGCGCCACGAGTGGGCTCGCCCCTGTAGTCACCCCCGAGACGAATCATCTCCTGTCCCAGACGTGTGCGGAATTGCCCCATCAGATCGTCATAACACTGTGTCCACAACTCGTCTCTCTAAAGCGTTGAAGGATACGTCTCGGGAACTTCGCCGTGCTCCCAAGTAGCCGTGCGCTCTAACGGTTCGACCGCACGGGTTTCATTATAGTGAAGAATGGCGTCGAACTGATCGGGGAGCTGCGTGTGAAAATAGTGGCTCACCCGCTCCGATTGCGGCAGATAAATCACCCCAATCGCGCGCTCCAGGCGTGGCTCGCGCAGGAAGCGCGTCGCCGGCTGCACGTCATTGAGGAGGAGTAGAAAATTGGGAATTCCAGTTCGATTGAAGAGCGATTCGTAACTCCCGGTTAGTGCGGGGCGAACGTGTTTGCGTTCAGCAGGAGCGTCCCATTCAGACGCCGCAGTTACAGTTCCGGTGTAGGTGCTGAAACCAATGAGGACGGCTTGTTTGCCGTAGCGTTGGCGCACAAGCTGTCCCAAATTCAATTCGCCCTGGTGCCCCTGTTCGGTGGCGCGGGCGTCGCCAAGATGAGAGTTGTGCGCCCAAACGACAATCTTTGCATCTTTGGCCCCAAGGTGCTGCACGAGTGCGTCCAGCGTCTCCGCCATATGAGTATCGCGCAGGTTCCATGACGAGACTCGCTCGCGGAACATTGAACGGTAATATTCCTCGGCATTCTTCACCAACCGAGCATTCTGTTCGGCAAAAAAGAATTCGTCTGGAAAGGCGCGACCGTCACGGCGGGAAAGATCAGCAGCGCGGCGGCGCATTTCTACCCACTGGCTGACGGCCTCATTCTCGCAGCTCTTGCTCAACCCAAAGCTAGCCGCATATCCATACCCTTGGGTGTCCTCGCCGAAATTTTCAAAACAGGAATAGCGATAACGAGCGCGACGCGCAGCTTCGGGATCAACTTTGTCGAGGAAGTCCAAGACCGCGCGGATGGAAGCATGCAAGCTATAGAGGTCGAGGCCGTAGAAGCCTACGGCTGTTCGACGGTGGCGGTCATTGTAATTTCGGAGCCAGCCGACGAAATCCAGGACGTCCGCGTTGCGCCACATCCATGCTGGGAATCGCTCGAAGCCGGCAAGTGCATCGACGGCGTCTTTGTCTTTGCCTTTAGAGCGGACGAATTGATTAACGCGATAAGCATCCGGCCAATCTGCTTCGACAGCGACCGCATGGAATCCCCTTTCCGCGATCAAGCGCTTGGTGATCTGCGCGCGCAGACGGTAGAACTCGTGGGTGCCGTGCGAGGCTTCGCCGATCAGAACAAATCGAGCGTCGCCGATCCTCTTGAGCAAGGGATCGAAGTCTGCGGTTTCACCTGTGAGCCGGTGAACTGATTGACGGATTGCTTCTAGAACGTCGTGATCGTTGTGGATAGGCATCGTCGCACCATTATCTTTTTTCCTTAAGCGAACTCAGCATTGGTGTCGGCAGGGGCGTGGGCTCGAGTGGCTGTCGCAAGGTATTGGGTAAACCAACCCGCCGCGACTCGAGCAACTTCTTCCAAGGTCCCAGGTTCTTCGAAGAGGTGCGTCGCGCCTGGGATGATGATCAGCTGTTTCTCGGGGCATTTGAGCTTTGCTAGCGCCGTTTGATTCATACCAATCACAGGCTGGTCATTTCCGCCCACGATCAGTAGCGTGGGAGCTTCCACTGCGCGAAGGGCATCTCCTGCAAGGTCCGGCCGGCCACCACGAGAAACCACAGCCCCTACCACCTCGGGGAGTTTCGCGGCGGCCACTAGGGCCGCGCCCGCTCCGGTGCTGGCTCCGAAATAGCCGATCCCGAGGCTTTGCAAATCCGGCCGTTGCATCACCCAATGGGTCGCGCCGATTAGCCGCTCAGCCAAGAATCGAATATTGAATCGCAGCTCGCCCGTGAATTCATCGACCGATTCCTCTTCGCGGGTCAGAAGGTCGAACAGCAAAGTCGCGATCCCCCGGGACTGCAATACCTGCGCAACGTAGCGGTTCCGCGGGCTGCGACGGCTGCTGCCGCTTCCGTGAGCAAAAAGAACAATGCCTGCGCACTGCTCCGGAACTACCATGGTCCCGTCGAGGAGTGCGTTCCGGCACTCAATGGAAACTTCGCTCTCGATGCCATTCTGTTTGGACATTCGGCCCGGAATCATTAACGTGCTCCTCTCGATACAGATTCCGCGTCATTCTGCACCTGAGCATCGAACTGGTGAGCAGCGCGATCCAGCAGTTCAATTACTTCCTCGTCGGAAACCTGCGAGAAGTCGCCATAAAACTGGCCAACTCCGTAGAAGGGTTCCGGCATTTCCACGCAGACCAGTTCATCCACATCGAATCTGAGGCGATTGCAGGTTGAAGCCGGAGCCACCGGAGTCGCGACCACAATGCGCGCAGGATTCATCTGGCGTAGAGCGCGGATCGCAGCCTGTATGCTGGAACCCGTGGCGATACCATCGTCGACGAGAATGACGGTCAATCCGCTCACGTCCAGAGAATGTCGTCCACCTCGATATATGTGTTCACGACGCTTCAGTTCTTGCTTTTCCGCTGAGGTAACGAGTTCGATATCGAGTTGGGATAGACCCAAACCCTCAATCACATAGGGGTTCAGTACGCGGACGCCCCTACTGGCAATGGCCCCGAACGCCAACTCCTCGTGGCCGGGGACACCAAGCTTGCGCAACATAAATACGTCCAGCGGAACTCTGAGGGCGGTGGCAACTTCGAAGGCGACCGTGACGCCTCCCCGCGGAACTCCCAACACAATGACATCGGGACGATTGGAATATTTGCTCAAATGCCGTGCCAGCTCTTGGCCGGCTTCCGTTCGATTCGTGAAAAGCATGATTGCACCTTCTTACTGCTTGTGCAGTTCTCGTCTCCGGTTCAGCAACAGGATTTCATCCATCTCGTGTGGTTGCCCGCAATAGAAATAGTCTTTCTCGAAATACAATGGGTGAATACCTTTCGAGGGCCCGGAAATCTCAGCGACTGTCTTCGCTATCTGCGTCGCAGGATCGTGAAGCGCGATGTCAGCTTGCGCCACGATTCCGACGCACCGCCCCCGCATATCCACGACGGGGATTCTGCGCACTTGGTTCTGTTGCATCAGTCGTTCGCAAAATTCCACCGTGTCGTCAGGCTCGCAGGTTACAGGTACGCGGCTCATAATTTCCGCGATCTTGACGATATTCGCGTTTTTATCGCTGGCGACGATGTTGCAGCTCAGGTCGCGGTCCGTAACGATTCCCTCAAGCAGGGCATCCGCCCCATCCAAGACCACCGGGATCGCTCCAATCCCGTGTCTTTTCATCAGGTCTGCGGCTTTTTGCGCCGTGTCCCATGGCGTGCAATAAACAACTGGTTTCGACATCAATTCGCGTACGAACATAACCAACTCACGTTCAAGGTTTATGGTCGGCCTATTCCGACAACAAACGCAGTGAACCGCGTCACGTTTTGTGGTGATATCGATCACAAAATGCGGGCGCGTTTGATCCTGCAATTCCAGTGCAGACAAATTGACCTACTCGTTTGAATGCGCAGACGCAACGGAATATGTGCTGGATGTGTCCAAGCGGAGTCCATCAATCTGAAACAGTAGGTGAGATCAGCTATGTTGGATGAGATGGTATTGCTCAGCACGACCGCCGTCCATCGTCACGAACCGCTCGGAGAAATTGAGAATGGGGGTGCCACTACGCTGGCCTGGGCATGGCGGGCTGCTGCTACACTTTCGCGCTTGTCTCGCGGCATTAACACCGCCGGAAGCAACGAGGCAAACCAATCATGCCCTTCTAAAAAAGACGGACTAGGCCCGGCGATAGAGCATGTAGGTCAAGCGACCGTGTAGCCAAGCTTCACCGGTCACCGCGTCGTGCATGCTGTCGACGGATTCACTAAGCACATGTGCGTAATCACCCCCAAGACGAATCATCTCCTGTTCCAGACGCGAGCGCACTTGCGCCATCAAATCTTCATAACACTGAGTCCATAACTCGTCGCGGTGAGCGAGCGTGCCGGGCACCCGGCGGCTGGCTGCCTCAACGACGTGCTCCCCAAATGCTTCCGCACCCAATGGAGGCAGTTCGTGGTGCCAATAGATGGTCTTCCGACCGATCAAGGTTCTCTCCATTTCCACCTGGGGCGGGACATCCCTGATAGATATCGATAAAAGGTGAGGGCTCAACCGGTCGATGCAACACCACCTGGTATAGATGTTTTTTCTAAAAGGTGGTGTTTATGCCCATGTGACCCATCCCCTTCATCTGACTCATTTGTCCGGACTGCATCATGCCTTCTTGAACTTCTTCTACGGTTCCTTTAATTGTGATCACTGTGGTTGGATCGTATTTGGGCATATGCATGCCCTGGCCCATCCTCATCTGGGCGAAAGCCTTGGGCGCGAGAAATAAGCCAGCCGATACGATCAACGTCAAAACAATCGTGCTCTGTAAGTTCTTCAAGACTCCTAACACTTCCTCGATTTTCTGATACCTTAGATGCCATTCGGTTAGAAACACGGGGCTCAGACACCAGCTGATGCAACCACCCGCAGTAAGTCTTACACGGCCACCCAAGAAAGTGTACGACGCTTTCTGCGATCCAAAATGACCGAAACACCTAAAGCACTCTAGGAATGAGCAGACTCTTCATCAGAAGGAATGAGCGCTGCGCACGTCCACCGTTCCCCAAAGCATTGCACGATCTGATCTGGCATAGTTCTTGGCAAGTTTAGGCGAGGGCTCTCGAAAGCTGCGGAGCACGACGAGAGCGTTGTTCGTCGCGGCGTGGCGAACGGCGTGCGAAAGCTTGTCGCGATATGACGGTGCGGCACCATCAAGGATGTTGGAGAGAGAAAAAGCATCAAAGAAGCCGGGAGGGCACGACTCCAAGTAGGAAGCTGCGTCCGCCAGCACGAATTCAATGTGGAACAGTTTTTGCGGCGGTTGGTGATTTGACTCGCCCAGGAGGAGTGCCCGCGCGTAGGGGTTCGTGGCGTTCGGATGCTTGGCGAAGCACCTTTCCATCCGCCTTCGAAGAACCAGGCCGAACTTTGAAGGCAAGAATGAAAGAAATTGAGGGGCGTACACGGCGCTTAGGATGGCGGGCGACATGAGCGCGTCAAAGCTCGCGCGAAACCGCCGCGTATCGAGTAGCGTTCGCCAAAACGCGACCTGTTCTGTCACGTCGGAGAGAGCGAGAAAGGCGCGAAGGATGCTGGCGCGCCAACCCACTAGCGGCATAAAAGCGCGTGCGAAATTCATCGCGCGTTCTGCGTCGCCCAGCTCGAACGGCCCCCCGGCAGCGCGGCGCTCAGCGTACGCAAGTTGCGCCGGATTGAGGTCACAAGCGACCACTTCGTGTTCATCGGCGAGTCGGAGTGCGGTCGCGCCGGCTGACGCTATGCAAAATACGCGACCCCTCCCTTGGAATGCCGTGCTCTCAATCTCCGCGTCTTCGTACATGGAACCAAAGAGTAGGCGGTGAGGGCCGCGCGGCGCACCAAGACGCCCTACCTGCCACGCTGTTTCCGATTTCACATCCGACCTCCTGGAATGGCGCCGCACACCCAGACTAGGACGAGGAAAGCGGTATTCTTGACGACCATGCCGACGGGCTCGTGGATTATGCTCCGCGCCCAAATAAGTCCGTTCGCGTTGAGCACGACGAGCAAGGCAGTCTGCGTGATCGCACACGTGCCTGGAGCAATTCCGACCATTACCCACGCAGCAAGGGCAATCTCCACGGCGCCGAGAAGCTTGAGGAAAGTTGCACCGAATCGGAGGCCTAGCCGTGGCACCGCCGTGACCACTTCGACTTGCGATTGCACGCGTCCCAGGATCTTGCACCATAGCCCCTCGTACAACCAAACGGCCGCGACGCTCGCTCGAATGACAGCTAACGGCGGGAACGCGATTGCGATGTTGTGCACGCGAGGTCTCCCCGAGGGACGTATTTTGATGGGAGGGATTTCGCAACCGACGGCCGCATGAATGGATCTCTGGGGAGAACGGCGAGGCGAACCGCGCGAAGGATGTGCCTGTGAAGCTGGCGCACAAGGAATGCTTCAAGAGGACGCCATAGGCTGCGAGGCCGCAGGTATGCTTGGTAATTCGTGATCACTGTGACTTCGGTCGCAGAGCCGCAGGCATGGATTTCGTACGAACCGTCAAGAGTGAGAATGCAACTCTCGATTCCCAAACGCTGCTCGATCACCTCGAATTGCAGCAGATGTTCTGGTTCAACTCTAGTGATACGCTTGACCAAGTCGCCACCCCTGTATACACAATGCACCGAGGAACCAACGCGGTTCTTGATGCCTTCGGTTCGGACAGGGTGGGGTAACAACGCACGTAGAAGTACAGGCGGTGGACCGGGAACGTCCTCATAAAACAGAAGGTGATTCCAGATCCGTTCGGGGCGGGCGTTGCAGCAAATTTGTGTTGCGACTGCTTCACACACCGCTTTGCGCGCGAAGAGTCGGCTGATGACCTCGTACCAGGTCGCTCCGTGGCTATCGTATATTTTGTTCATTAGTCGCTTCTTTTAGTTTATTGAAGGGGTGGTCCACACGGGTCCAGACCGGACTGCGAAAGATAAAACTGTCAGACGTTGGTGGCTGGATTCGCAACGCAGGTCTTTACCCATCGATTTCCGAATATCGCAAAGTTGGCAGAGATCAACCTACCTAGGAGGACAGCATTCCTCTTTGCGAGGCCACCCCTGCCAGGACCTTGGCGTTAACCGTCCCACCGAATGCTCCAGCAAGCGCTCCAAGGAACGCTGGAATGATGTAGATATTGGCCACCATCGCGAAGTCAAACCAATGGCCCAGCACTGCTGGCCCGAGCCACGCGCCCACCCACGCAACCATCCACTGGGCCAGGCACCCATCGATCCCCTGAAATAAGCGATAACGGAAACCCCAGTGGATGATCGCGCCGGCAATCCCACTGATGATTAGCAGAACTACGAAAGAAGCAAAAGACATTCCGATCAATGGAGCACTCATAGAAACCTCCTCTGGCGTCATTTTCCCGCGAAGATCGCGCAGGACTGGTGCATTGCTAAAGATGATTCGTCTCGATCCACTATCTGGCTGATTTGAAATGATCTTGGTACTAACAACGGAAATTCGCTCAATTCGACACAGATCCCGGCGAAGCAGCCTTTTGGGCGGCACGACCGGCCGCCCATTGGATGGCACTGTCAAGCTCGTCGTATCCGAAGCTCTTGATTTCGGCCTGAATGAAATGTTCGGCTATCTTGGGTGCCAGACTTGCGAGCTTACTTTCGACGGCGAGCGCAATCCTCTTTACCTTACGATGATGCTCGCGCATGAATCGGACGTGCCGAAGGAAACCTCCCAGATTTTCCCAACCGGGAAACTCGCGAGCATGGATCACCAACCCTTGAAGGTCACCATGGGCTTCGATCCAAGCGTCGGCAGTGAAGGCCAGTGAATCAAAATCCTGCGCACGCAGGGCCTGTTTGACCTCGACCACGATTATGCCCAAATCTGGGAGGAGACGTTGAAAAACGGTGGCACTTTCTGGGAGCGACCGCAGCCAGGAGACGGCTTTATCGAAGTCATTATTTCCGAATACCCGGACGGGACACGGCATCAAAAACCCGGCCAGACGTGTGGCTTCTCGGATCCAAGCGATGTCCGTCACGACGGCACAGCCGTCGAAAAGCCGAATAGAACGCAAACCGAGCTTCGCGTCTTCCCAGGCTGCGCCCGGGGTGAAGCCTGTGAATTCCGGTCCAAACTGATATAAGAAACGAACCCGGCGCCCCTCTCGTCGTGCTTCATCGAGTAGAGGTACGAAGACCTGTTCGTAATCTTCCGCTGTTATTGTTCCAGTTGCCTTGACGCCATCGATTCCATTATGGAGATCTTTGAGTCTCTCGATCACCGAATTCTCCTTTTGCAATCGCACGAATGCCGACTGGGAGAGCTTTCTTACGATTCAGCGCACGGATTCATCTGCCATTGTCGTTGGGAATCTCGCAACAAAAAGCTCGCTATTGTTCCCAAGCACGTGCAAATTTTGCTTCCTCCGCCTCTAGCGCGTCCTCCGCTGTTCGGTGGACGGTACCGACGGAATAAAGAGGTGGCGAATAGACGATCAAGAGCTTCAGGTCGCGGCGTCCACTATTTATCAGATTGTGAAGGCTTCCCGCGGGGACAAAGATGACATCGTGTTTCGCGGCATCTCGAGTACATTTGTTCAAAAAGGACCTAGCAGTACCCCTGACGATGAGAAACACCTTGTCAGTGTCTTCTTCATTCCGCTCGACGGTATCGCATTCCGGGGAAACACTCATCACGACGAGCTGGCTATGCGGCCCTGTGCAGAGAACCCTTCGATAGAAGCAGTTCTCAGCTGAGATACGCTTGATGTCATTTTGAAGCGAGAACGAACTCGCTTGTTCCTTTCGTTTGTGCGGCACTTGCTCATTCCTCGATTCTTAATTAGCTGATCTGCTCGGCGCGGTATACGGCTCAGTCTTTGGTTCCTCGCATTTCAATTAGGTTTCTGGGCCGACGGGGAAGTAGCGAAAACGAGCGACGCCAGATAGACCAAAATCCCGAATCCTATTAGCGACGCGGCAACGAACGCGAATAAGACGAATGACAGGGGATGGAACCATAGGAGGCTGATGATTTCGAGGCCCAAGCCCAGAATGACCAAACCACTCGCGACTCGGAGCAGCCGCTCGATTCCAATTTGGCTGAGTTTCATTGACCGGGACTCCAAATTTTCAGATGCTCCACCTGAGCTGCGTCGTGCACCAGATCGTGGCAACCGCTCGAAATGCAGGACAGCTGGTTCGAAGTAAGAGTGCTCATCATCGCGGAGTGGACCGGGTTTTCCTCAAACTCCCTGGCACCAGCGTGGCAGTGCAAGCATTGCGCGTTCTTGAAGCCACCCGGGATGGTGATCGGGTTCGGCGGCGTGCTGACGTATTGTATGTAAATACGGGTCAAGCCCTTGAGCTTGTCTTTGAGAGGGCCATAGATCGTGTAGTCGGTGTGGCAGGAATAACAGGCCATGTCCGGCGGCACTCGATGGTTCTGGAAATGCTGCGCCGGAATGTATTTGGGATCGTTCAGGTAAAGGCTCTTTCCATAGTTTTCCATGGCGTGGCACGAGATGCAGAATTTGGTCTGTTCGGAGCGCTGCATGTGTGTGTTCATCCCGCCCACGATACAAAGAGAAGGAAGAGCACACAGCCCAATGAAGGCCACAATCTTCCATCCGACAGCCTTTGTCACGGAAGGCCGGATCAAAAAGATCAATGCCAGTACGATGCTGAGCACGATCTGAACGATGAGAATTCCAGTCACCAATCCTCCGACCGCTGTCGCACCGAAAACGAAGGAATGCAAGTAGTTGCTTATTTCTTTTTGCCGAGTTCGCGGATGTAGGCGACAAGATCTTTCATTTCCGACTCTTTTAGGCTTTTCTCGTAACCGGGCATTTTGTTTTTGCCCTTCGCCGTAATCTCAAGGAGTTCTTGGTCGGTTTCCCTTTGTACTTCGGGCGCGCCAAAATCGCGAGCGCCTAGTTTTTTCCCTGCCGCTGTATCTCCCTTGCCGTCAATGCCGTGACACACAGCACACTTTGCCTTGTATAAATCCGCGGCTTCGGTCCGCGCGTGCACCGGCGCAGAAAAGAGCAGCAGGAGAGGAATTGCAGCCGATACTAGACAATGCGTTCGGAGCTGCCGGGCGTTCATTTCTACCTCACCTGTTCTACATCACCTGGAAAGACCAATCACGGAGATCTTCTATAACAAAGGGAGTGTTGTGGCTGTGACCTAAATCACATTTTCCGCTGGGGAATTCGATTCATATGTAAGCGTGCATCAGGTTTACCCGAACGAGTTCGCTGGCGGCACTGCCAATTTCTGCAAAGCGTCCCAGTTCCAAACGACGAGGGTCGAGTTATTCCAATCCAATATTTGTCTTTGCTTAAGGCGCGAGAGAGCGCGGCTTGTGGTTTCCCGACAAAGTCCAACCATCTGCGCAAGATCTTCCTGCTTCGCCCCCAGCAAATGGACCGATGCCCCGTTGTTCTGTCGACCATTTTGTAGTCTCAAGAGGAAAGCGGCCAATCTTTGTTCCGCGGAATCCGACAAGGTGACATTTCTTAGTTCATCGAGAAGCTTGAAACACCGTTCGCTGAGTAGTTCTGTAGTCTCGAGCGCCATATTCGTGTCTTCTTGTAGAAGTTTGAAAAGAGCCTCGCGCCGGAGGAAGATTGCCGTTGTAGGACTCGCGGCCTCCGCGGTTGCCTCGTATCTTCTTCCCAGAATCGTTGAAGCAAGACCTAGGATGCTTCCAGGGCCGCTAAATCCGAGAATGAAACTCCGGCCCTCGGGAGAAGAGATGTAGAGTTTGATCGCTCCTGCCAATACCAGGAATATGCCGCGCGGCTTTTCTCCTTGGACAAAAAAGACCGCTCTTTTTTTGTACGATGCTTTCGCTCCGGACTCGATGATTTTCTGAATGAGCTTCCGATCTGGTGGCCCAGCTCGAGCTCTAGCCCCAAAGTTGTATTCAAAATTCTCTTTTTGAACCGTATGCTTGGGCCGGTTTCGATGCGAAGTGCGCGCCACTTCCTTCCTAGAACGTTTCATCGGAACCTCCTTTCTTGCCTAGGCTACGGATAAAACGGGGCGATCTCAGTGCCCCTCGTCAGGCAGGGATGTGACTTCGATCACAGACGAATTCTCGCTGCGGGGTCATCGTGTTCAGGAAATAACGACGCCCGACTAACTCCATCTTTCGGGAGGTGCGAATATGGCACCGCTCGGCCCTCTGTTTCACGCTTTGAAAACTCGCGGCGTGTCGCGCCGGGAGTTCGTGAAGTTTTGCAACTTAATGGTCGCCACTTTGGCTCTCCCGCCGCGGTATCTATCGGCCGTCGAAAAAGCTCTTAGTCAGACGACTCGTCCTGTTCTGGTTTGGCTCGAATTTCAAGATTGTGCCGGCAATACGGAATCGATGTTGCGTAGCAGTAATCCTCCGGTCGCAGAATTTGTTCTCGATCTTCTGTCTTGGGAATATCACGAAACCTTGATGGCCGGTGCGGGGAAGCAGGCGGAGGCGGCGCTCGAGCGCGTTGTTCGCGAGCATGAGGGCGAGTTCATCGCCGTGGTGGAAGGCGCAATTCCAACGGCAGACGGCGGTGTCTACTGTACGATCGGCGGAAGAACCGCACTGGACATCGCCAAGCACGTTTGCAGTAAGGCCGCGGCCAATATTGCTGTTGGTGCCTGCGCCTGGGACGGCGGCCTGGTGCGCTCGAATCCGAACCCCACCGGCGCCCTGGGATTGCATGAAGCGATTCCGGGATTAAAGAACCTGATCAACTTAGGAGGATGCCCACACAATCCCGCTAACACCGCAGCGGTGCTGGTCCACTACTTGACATTCCATGATCTGCCTGCCCTCGATCAATACAACAGACCTTTATTCGCTTACGGAAACATCATTCACGACCAGTGTGAGCGGAGAGCTCATTACGATGCGGGCCGTTTTGTTGAGGAGTGGGGCGACGAAGGCCACCGTAAGGGCTTTTGTCTTTACAAAATGGGCTGCAAAGGCCCCGAAGCAACCTACAACTGCCCCACTGTCCGCTGGAATGATGGAACGAGTTGGCCAGTAAAGGCTGGTCACGGATGCATAGCTTGCGCTTCCCATCGCTTTTGGGACACGAAATCACCTTTCTATAAGCGGTTACCTTCGGTGCCCGGGTTTGGAGTGGATGTGACGGCGGCTGAGATTGGGTGGGTTGCTACTGCGGCAGTTGGCGCAGCGATGGTCGCTCAGGTTGCCGGCAATATCGTCCGCGACAAGATTCGGCCGAAGAAGACTATCGAGGAAGAAGACAGTTCAGCAGATTCTCGCTGAGAGTAGGGGGAGCCGATGGCCCGTATTGTATTGGATCCCGTCACACGAATTGAGGGACATCTACGCATTGAAGCTCAAGTCGAAGGCGGGATGATTTCGGATGCTTGGAGCTCCGGCACAATGTTCCGCGGGATCGAGGTGATCTTACGCGGTCGTGATCCTCGGGAAGCGTGGATCTGGGCACAACGCATCTGTGGTGTCTGTACAATGGTTCACGCACTGGCCTCCGTCAACGCGGTCGAGGATGCGTTAGGTATCGAGGTTCCCGACAACGCTCGACTCATCCGAAACATTATCGCTGCGACACAGACGGTTCAAGACCATGTTATCCATTTCTACCATCTCCACGCGCTCGATTGGGTGGATGTGGTTTCTGCTTTGAAGGCCGATCCTGCAAAGACGTCGCAGCTCGCGCAATCAATCGCCGATTGGCCTATGTCGAGCGCAAAGTATTTCAAGGGTGTGCAAGATCGCGTCGGAGCTTTGGTAGCAAGCAAACAACTGAGCCTCTTCGGCGCAGGCTATTGGGGCCATCCTGCCTATCACCTTCCACCCGAAGCAAACCTCATGGCGGTCGCACACTACCTGGAAGCACTGCAGTTCCAAAAAGAATTCATCCGAATTCACGCGGTCCTTGGCGGCAAGAATCCGCATTTGCAAACATTCCTGGTCGGCGGCATGGCCACTGCCATGGACCCGAACGAGCCGGGTGCGACGGTAAATCCCGAACGAATTGATTTCTTGCTGCAAGTCGCCAAGTCGGCGATCGCGTTTGTAAACCAAGTGTACATTCCAGATGTTCTCGCCGTGGCGAATTTCTACCCCGACTGGTTCAAACTCGGCGCGGGCGTTGGAAACTACATGTGTTATGGCGGTTATCCGCAAGGGTCCATCAAAGATCCCGCGGACTTCTTTCTTCCCCGGGGGATCATCCTGGACCGCGATCTGTCGAAGGTTCACCCAGTAGATCCCGCGAACGTCACCGAATATGTGACTCATTCCTGGTACGAGTATTCGGGCGGAGACCAAGTCGCAAAGCATCCGTATGAAGGAGAGACCAAACCGAAGTATTCGGGACCGAAACCCCCTTATGAATTCCTCGAGGTGAATGAAAAATATTCCTGGCTGAAGGCTCCGCGATATCAAGACCAAGTGATGGAGGTTGGGCCGCTCGCACGCATGCTCGTCGCTTACGCTTCGGGTCAGCCGGACGTCAAGGCCCTTGTCGATGCGACGCTGGCAAAGCTCAAGGCTTCGCCCTCCGCATTGTTTTCGACTCTGGGGCGTGTGGCTGCACGCGCTCTTGAAACACAACTTCTCGCGAGCCGCCTGGTTGGCTGGATCGAACAACTCGGAAACAATTTGGCCAGCGGAAATGTGCGCATTCACAACGGGGAAAAGTGGGATCCTAACTCATGGCCCAAGACCGCACAGGGTTTCGGCTTTTTCGAGGCGCCGCGCGGGTCGCTGGGGCACTGGGTACAGATCGAAGATCAAGCCATCAAGAATTACCAAGCAGTTGTTCCGTCCACTTGGAACGCCGGCCCGCGAGATGCGCGAGGCCAACGCGGGCCGTATGAGTCAGCACTTCTAAAGACGCCAGTCGCCGATCCGGAACGTCCGCTCGAAATTCTGCGCACGGTCCACTCCTTCGACCCGTGCCTGGCTTGCGCCGTCCATGTGGTTGACGCTCGAGGGCATGTGCTCGCGCGCGCGGAAGCCTGATCGGGCAGAGGGCTGCCTATGAAAAAGACGCGAAGGCAATATGGACACGAAGCGGAATGGAAGCGTCCGGCGCACGGGCAGGTGAGGGTGTACGTCTGGGAGTGGCCGGTTCGATTTGCGCACTGGGTCATGTTTGTCACAATCGTCTCTCTCTCTATCACCGGCTATTACATGCATTCTCCTTTCGTCATTCCACATGGAAGAACTGCGTACGTCATGGGATCGATGCGGTTTGTACATTTGCTTTCCGGCTTCGCGTTTCTCTGTGCAGTTTTGATAAGGATCGTTTGGATGTTTGTCGGCAACCGTTGGTCCCGCTGGGACCAGTTCATACCCGTAACGAGGAAACGCCTGAAGGACATCGCAGAGACCGGGAAGTATTACGGCTTCATGGCCTGGTCTCCGACTCCCCACATCGGTCATAACGCGCTGGCAGGTGCTTCTTACGGCGTTGTCTATATTTTGGCAATCTTTGAAGTGCTTACGGGACTCGCGCTCTACTCTGGAATTCTGGGCAATAGTCTGTTGAGCTTTTTCGTCGGGTGGCTTCCCCGTCTAATTGACATTCAATGGCTCCGAGAAATTCATTTCCTGATCATGTTCGTCTTCTGGATGTTCTTCATTCACCATCTCTATACTGCAATCCTCGTTTCGATCGAAGAAGAGAACGGAGTGATGGAGAGTATTTTTAGTGGATACAAGTTCGTTCCCGAACATGAACTGCGGGAGGAAATGACGGAGGAGAGCGGCGAGGATAGCGATCCACGACCGGAAGCGATGCCGGCAAGTCGGGTCGGCGTACACAGTTCCCAAACAAAGGCGTGATATGGAAGATTTGCTGTCTTCGGAAACGGTAGTCATAGGAGTCGGCAACACGATTCTCTCAGACGAGGGTGTTGGGGTACATGCCGCAAGGCTACTGCAAAACGATCCCAGGGTGCCCGCAGGCGTCACGATTTTGGACGGCGGGACCCTCGGCCTAGAGCTGATTCCCTATGCTTCCTCCGCTTCCTGCGTGCTGTTCCTAGATGCGATGAACTCGGGCAAACCGCCCGGAACACTTGCTCGAATGACGGGGAAAGATCTGCTCGGCGCGACGGGAGGATGGAGCGTTCATCAATTGGGAGTTGCGGACCTGATCGCAGCTCTTTTCCTTGTGTCGATCTACCCGCAGGACATTGTCGTGCTCGGCGTGCAACCTGCCAACACAGATTGGGGGACGACTTTGTCTTCGGAAGTTGAGGCTGCGCTTGTGCCTTTGGTGCATGCCGCGTTGGCTCAGCTGAACCTATGGAAGGAATCGCGGTCCCGTAGTTTGAGTACAAACCAATCATCCGCGCCAGCGGGCCAAGTGTCCAAGCTTTCCGAACGTCGCGAACAAGAAGGGAGCATCTAACTTGTGCCTTGCCATTCCTGGAAAGATTATCACCAGCGAAGTGCACAACGGTATTCGCATGGGGTGCGTGCAATTCGGGGGGATCAAACGGGAGACCTGCCTGGACTTTGTTCCTGAAGCCTCAATCGGAGATTACGTGCTCGTGCACGTTGGATTTGCAATGAGTTGTGTGGACCGTGAAGAGGCGGAGCGCACTTACGAAGTCCTCGAATCCATGGGCTTGCTCAAGGAAGAGCTGGCGTCAGACCTAGAAGAGTTTCAATCGAACGACTAAGCTGCTTTCGGTATCAATCGATGTCTCAGACTCGTCACCAAGATTAAATCGGCTTGATTTTGCTGCAACGAAAACACGAAAGGCAAACGGATTTAGCTGCCTTGCCTAAGTTAGTCGGCACTTATCAATGGTCCCCGAACGTTCGGAAACTTTAGAGAATTGCCACAACTTCAGAACATTTGAGGGAGAAAATTGGCTTCGTCACAACCCTAAGCGACGACCGGACAGCGACTTGTGATTTCCTCCCTCCAATGAAGCTAGCGAACTTCGACGATGACGAGAGACACATTGTCGGCTAGGGGGCCATGGCTCCAAGCGGCCGCGCCGTCGACGATGCCCTGTTTCATTTCGGGAAGTGCTCGTGTGGCCGACTGGCGGACCAACTCTTGAAGGCCCTCAACACCGAGCATGTCTTTGGATCTATTGAACACTTCGACAAGCCCATCGGTGTATGCGTCGGTTAATGGGATCATGCCTCCCACGGTCGTCTCTTGCTCCGTGCCATACCAACTTCAGCGGCGGGTTCACCGAAACTTTGAATTCTCTCTACGTTTCATTCTGCGAGGGCTAAGCCCGAATGGCACACACCAAACGCTCAGAAGGTTATACTCAATCGGTCGGGCTAATATCACTCGGGCTCTTATGCCAACTTGCCCGTAACGCTGTGCGCAGCTAGCGAAAGCATGAGGCGGGTAGTGCCGCTAAACAACATGCTGATCCCCACCAATGTTCCGATGATCCAGCGCGAGTGTCCTTCGCCAGTTCAGTATTGGCAAACTTCTCATCGGCACGGATCGCTTCCAGACAAGTCTCTGGAATCACGGGTGTTAATACATGGAGGACGTACACTCTGGCGCCATAGTCGCTCGCTATCGCGACGGCGAAGAGCAATGCAGCTTCGGAAGCTTCGGAAAAATGGGTCAAATAAAGAACACTCTTCAAAGTAATCCGCGTACCCTCTGGGATTCTTGTCATGTTTTACCGCTCAATGCCCTGACAGCGCTCCCCTCCCCGATCAGTGCGTCAGGGCACTCTCTTCTCTTTTGTCATTCAGCAGCTTGCACACTTCTACATCAGCAAGCTGCGGGAAGTCGGCGTAGAACTCACCGACAGCGCGGAATTCTCTCGGAGTCAGCAAGCACACGACTTCGTCGGCCTCTGAGCCCAGCATGAGGTACGTGGACAGAGGAGCGACTGCTGCAGCCACAATGATGCGAGCGGGATACAATTTCCTTAGAGCTTCGATGGCGACGCGAATCGTTGAGCCAGTGGCAATTCCGTCGTCGACGAGAATGACAGTCTTATTGTGCACATCGAGTGGCGGACGCGAACCGCGATAGATATGCTCGCGACGTTCAAGCTCCCGCCGTTCCGTAGCAGCAACGCCGCGAATCACGCTTCCTGATAGATCAAATTCCTCCACAACATCGGGATCAACTAGTTCGCTTCCGCCCATTGCAATGGCGCCCATAGCGAGTTCTTCGAACCCCGGAACACCCAGTTTGCGCACCAGGAAAACGTCCAGCGGAACCTCAAGGGCCTCCGCTATTTCGTGAGCAACGGCTACACCCCCGCGCGGGAGCCCAAGAACGATCACGTCAGGCCGTCCCTTATATGCTGCAAGCCTCAGCCCCAGCAGGCGGCCCGCTTCCTCTCGATTCCTAATTTGTGAGTTCATCTTTCTACCTCCTCTGGATCCCGTCGCCTTCGCGAATCGACGTCACTCAGACGCCCAGTTCCGGGTGGGATTCCAGTAAGTAGTTCTTAAGCCTTAGATCAACGGCCTTCCGAACGGCTCGCCTCAAGGCGGCGCGATGCACGCAGCGCCGCTTTGTGACTTTTTCAATTCTTGCTTTCCGTTCCATGGTTTCTACCCCCTTCCGTATGCGGCAAGCTCACAGGCTCTTCACCAAGGGCTCTTAAAAATATGCACCGTGTACCAGAGCAACAGCGCGGCGCTGCCGATGGTCAGCATCATGAGTGCCACGAACAGCCCCGAAGCCGTCCCGCGAATAGCGATGCGCAGAGTAAGTCCTGTGGCGATTACGATTCCGGTGTAGGCGAGGAGGCGGCTAACCTCGTATAAGAACCACAATGCTGACGCCGACGACGCATTGCGGGAGAGGGCGGACGCCCATGCAAAAGCGAGCAGGCTCGGAATCAGGAAGAAAAGAACACCGAAAAGCCACTTCGAGCCCGCCGGGTGAGTTGCTTGCATTTCCCTGCGCATATCGGCTCCTCTCTAACTGACTACTCTACGATCGCAGCTATGCAGAGCCGGGACAGTGACGTAGGTCACGACGGGAGGTGACCGCGGAGACCAGAATTCGGAGCACTCTAATATCAGGCTGCGACACGTGAGAAGAGCAAGCGCTTTGCCCATTCGACGAGGAGCAGGTAGGTGAGGGTGGAGATCGCAAGAAACGCGAAAAACGGTCCCGGCAGAGGCGTAAAGCCCAGAAGTTTCGCCAGAGGTGAGAACGGCAGAACGATGCCGACGATCACGATGAGAATTGTCGTAATCGCAAGGGGAATGCTTGGTCTGCTCTTCAGTGGATTTCCCGCGGTACGAATAATGAAGAGTACGAGCGTTTGCGTAGCGAGCGATTCTACGAACCATCCGGTATGAAATTCCGGCTGGCTCGCGTGGAAATAGTGGAGCAAGACGTAAAAGGTCAAAAAGTCATAGATCGAACTGATGGGGCCGATGAAAATCATGAAATTCCGGATGAGTTTCATATCCCATCGTCGAGGGGCGCGAATGGCGTCCTCGTCAACGTTGTCGGATGGGATTGTGATCTGCGCCGTGTCGTAGAGGAAGTTGTTCAGCAGGATTTGCGTCGGGAGCATAGGGAGGAAAGGCAGAAACACCGATGCGCCCGCCATGCTGAACATGTTGCCGAAGTTCGAACTGGTGCCCATCAGCAGGTATTTCATGACATTGGCGGAAGCCCTGCGGCCTTCGATGATGCCATTGTGCAGAATCTGCAAGCCCGGTTTGAGGAGGATGATATCGGCCGCTTCTCGCGCAACATCCACCGCAGACGCAACCGAGATGCCAACATCCGCCGCGTGCAATGAGGGTGCATCATTGATTCCGTCGCCCATATAGCCGACGACATGGTCGCGCTGTTTCAATGCATGGATGATGCGGTCCTTTTGCATGGGCGAAACACGCGCGAACACAGTGGTTTCTTCGGCGAGGTGCTGTAGGGCGGGATCGCTGGTTCGTCCCAGTTCTTCGCCGAGGATTATGGTGGGGTTTTTGATGCCAACCTGCTCGCAAATGTGCCGCGCAACGAGCTCGTTGTCGCCCGTGAGTATCTTTACTTCCACGCCGTCGCGGCTCATAGCCGCAAGCGACTGCGCCGCATCGGGGTTCGGCGGGTCGGCAAACGCGAGGTAGCCCGCAAGAATGAGCGAGTGCTCATCGGCGACGGTGAAAGCGCAGTGTGAATCCACCATTCGATAGGCGACTGCGAGAACGCGGAATCCTTGCGAACTCAAGTCGTCGAACGTCTGCCGGCAGCGGTTTTTGGCAGCAGCGTCGAGAGGTATGACGCGCCCTTGTGTTTCGTAGGATTCCGAAAGATCGAGGATTCCTTCCGGCGCGCCCTTCGTAATCAAAAGGGAGCCAGTGGATCCTTTTTTCTCTACAACGATCGAGAGGCGGCGGCGCTCGAAATCGAATGGAATTTCGTCGCACTTGACATATCCATCGGAATCTGGCCGCTGGAGCTTCAAAATCGCCGCGTCGAGCGGACTGCGAATCCCGGTTTCCAGCTTGCTGTTGATGTAGCCGAGTTCAATGGCGCGTTGGGAAGGTTTTCCGAGAAAATCGACGGAGGCGGCGAGGCTCATAATGCCGGTCGTGAGCGTGCCAGTTTTGTCACTGCACAGCACATCGATCGTCCCGAAGTTTTGAATGGCGGAAAGATGCTTTACGACCACCTGGTCTCGCGACATGCGGATGGCTCCGCGTGCGAGCGTTACGGAGGTGATCATAGGGAGAAATTCGGGCGTCAAACCGACGGCGAGAGCCACAGCGAACAAGAAGGACTCAAACGCGTCTTTATGCAATGCGACACGAATGACCAGGATGAATAAAACCAAGAAAAATACGGCGCGCATGATCAGCATTCCAAAGTGCTTCATGCTGCGCTCGAACTCGGTTTCGGCCGGGCGCGTCGCGAGCCTTTCCGCAATGGCTCCAAACGCGGTTTGAGCTCCAGTCTTCAGAATCAGAAGCGTGCCAGTGCCGCTGACAACCGAGGTTCCAAGAAAGACAAGATCGGGAGCATCGGGACTCGCGTCTGCCGGGACAGCGCGGCCGGTGGCATTTTTCTCTGCCGGTAGCGACTCACCGGTCAAGGCCGCCTGCTGGACATACAAATCGTGTGATTCCAAAAGCTGGCCGTCGGCGGGAATCAGGTCTCCGGCGGACACGCGCACAATGTCGCCCGGTACGACCTCATGGCGCTTGATTTCCTGCCAATTGCTGTCGCGCAGAACCGTGGCTGTGGGCGTGACAGTTTCTCGAAGCTTGTCGATCGCCCGCTGCGATCGATAGGTTTGAATGAAATTGATCGAGACGCCGAGCAGGACCATCACCAGGATGATGACGGCGTCCGTCGCATTTCCGAGGATGAAGGAAACGACGCTTGCGACAAGGAGGATGACGATAAGCGGATTGACGAAGAGGAGTAGGAGTTCGATCACTGCAGCGCCACGCTTTACCGGCGCGGGATCATTTGGGCCGTACTTGGAAAGGCGTTCCGCCGCTTCCTGCGAGGACAACCCACACAGCAGGCTCGAGTCCTGGTGGCTCCCTTCGCTGGTTGCGATCGAGGGCGAACTCATGTTCCACGCTACATTCGCGCCAAAACATCGAGCATAGCCACGGAGCGCTCAAATGGCTCAAAGGATTCAAAGGGACCGCTGAGGCGCCAAAGTCACGCCGCGGCGATCACGCGAGCCGTTCCTCGGGGGCGAACCGCTTCGGAACGGATGCTGATGAGAACGCCTCTGCGTTTTTCGTAGTGCAAAGTGTACTTCTCGCAGCAGCACTCGCATAGCCAGAAATGCTGCATCGAGTGCGACCGCGTGTCCGGCGCGTCATTCATGTGATCGTTGTGAAACCGGAAGAATTCTCCGCGATGGTAGTCGAACGGAGTCGCACAATTAGGATTGGCGCATGTCGAGAACATTACCCCGCTCCTTTTTCGGCCGATGAGGTTAAAGCAACTGAACAATACCTTCGATGGTCAGAATGGAACAGTGACCGGCGTCACTCTCTGGCGTGATAAACCCGCTAGGACGGCGAGTTCGGGCCGGTAGCCCCACGTCCACTCGTTTAAGTGCTCCCCAGGCCGGTGCTGAAGATCCTTCAAACAGCCCGTGATTCACGTCACATCAGACAGTGACGGCATCCACTGTGCTTCTGCCAACTATCGTTGAAGATGGGACTTGCAAATGCAATGAAAGGATTTATCCGTGAAAGGAATTCTCAGACTCGCCTTTAAGCTGCTTGTAAACGACAAGGCAAAGTTTACGGCACTGCTGATCGGCATAACCTTCGCGGTTTACCTCATGATGTTCGTCACCTCGATGTTTTTTGGAGTGCTGAACCACGCCTCCGCCACTGTAATCAACATTGGCGCCTCGATGTGGGTGATGGATCCGGCCGTGCAGACGGTCTCGAACACAATCGGCATGCCCGATTACGTCTTGGACGCAGTTCGAAGCATGCAAGGAGTGAAGTATGCCGTACCACTCTATTCGGGAGGTGCCCTCGCCAAACTTGCTGACGGCACGTATCAATCCGTCAATGTGATTGGACTCGACGACACCAGCCTTCTCGGAAGGCCGGAACTCAGCCAAGGAAAAATCGAGGACATCTACGCGGAAAGCGCGTTTATCGTGGTGCGCGACGCCGAATTCAAGAAACTTGAAAGTCCTGCAGTCGGATCGGAACTCGAACTAAACGATCACCGAGCGGTTATCGTCGGAATTGCCCAGGTTGCGACTTCGGGCCTTTACGGAACTCCCACGCTGTACACCACATACGAACGAGCAGCTCAATATCTTCCCAATCCGCGATACACGATTTCCTACGTACTTGTAGAACCAAAGAGTCTGGCCAGTAGACCGAGAAGTTCCACTCTCCGGCGGGATATTTTCTTGTTTGGCTTTGGCATTCCGCGAGCTCGCTAATCACAAATGGTCGTGATGCAGGTCACAGCCAGAAATGCAGCGCGGGCGCTAACTGGTAAGCATCGATGGAGGTGAGTCATGAAAGCTACGGAAGCGAGAACACGTGTCCAGTTCAAGAATATTCTGTTTGCCACCGATTTCTCTTCCGCCGCGAGCGCCGCAGTGCCGTTTGCCGCTGAATTGACGAAGCGGTACGGCGCAAAGTTGTACGCGCTGTACGTCAGGCCGCCAGTGGTCAATCCAATGACGCCACCACTTACATGGAGTGGCTTGGAAGAGGCGGCAGCAATCGAAGACGCGCGGCATGAAAAAGAGCTCGCTAACACGTTCGCGGGAATTCAACCGGAAATCCTAATCAAAGAAGGGGATATCTGGTCGAGTCTTGCGGCAGCCCTTGAAGAGAAGAACATCGATCTGATCGTGATCGGGACGCGCGGCCGGTCGGGAATTTCAAAATTCGTGCTTGGCTCTATCGCAGAGGAAATCTTTCGACAGGCGCCCTGTCCGGTATTGACGGTTGGGCCCAACACACCGGCACCGGGGAAACAATCGGGCGAGATCACCAAGATACTCTTCGCGACAGACTTCAGCGCGGAATCGAGTGCCGCTGCGCCGTACGCTGTGTCGCTGGCGCAGGAATGCCAGGCTTACCTCACCATGCTGCACGTGATTAAGGCTCCTAAGGCCGGCGATCTCGTCCAAGCGGGAGATCTGGTGAAATCATCCACGCAACTGCTTCACAATCTTCTACCGCCTGAAGCTGAGCTGTGGTGTGTGCCGGAATATGTGGTCGAACAAGGGGAGCCAGCCGAAAAAATTCTGGAAGTTGCAGCGCGAACTGGGGCAGAGCTGATTGTGCTCGGTGTCCGCCAACCAAGCGGCTTCCCAGGCGCGGCAACGCATCTCCCAATAGCAACGGCGCACAAAGTTGTATCTCACGCTGCGTGCCCTGTCCTCACGATTCGCGGCTAGCTTCAAATGGGAGGAGCCGTTCAACGGCGCAGGACCATGTTCTTGAGTAGGGCCCATCGACCTAAATCCACCGCTGCGCTAACCCAAGTCGATTTTATGTGATGTGACACCGGCACGGTTCGGTGCAGCGCGAGTCACAAGAGCTGCCTTGGTAGCTGCGGGGGGATTAAACGCGGGTTGACAGACCTCGTGACAGTGGAGCGGTGCCTGCCATGAGCCAATGAGCTTTGCACGGCGAACGAGGGGGACAGATTTCTGTCCCCCTTTAGAAGCCGCTTTTCTGGTGTCAGGCTGCTTTCACTTTCACTTCCAGCCGCGCTACCTTCGGCAGGTTGAGTTCGAGAACGCCGTTTCTAAGTGTTGCGGTTGCCTTACTGGCAACGACTTCCGCCGGCAGATCAATCACACGAAGCAGTTCGCTCGAGCATTGCTCCTTGTAAATGCTCTTTCCTCTCTGCTTTTCTTCTTTGCTGGTTTCCTTTTTGCCGCTAATCGTAAGACGCCGCGGTTCGATGCTGACTTCCAATTCGTTAGCGCTGAAACCCGGCACTTCGGCCTCGATGTTCAGAGCACCCTCGGATTCGTTGATGTTGATGTGACTTGAATGAAGCAGTTCCGCTTCGGCCTTGAACCAATTGTCTAATTCTTGACCGCCGTTGCACTGGAAGATTTGAAACGCTCGGCGCGCAATCTGATTGTGGATGTCGTCGATGCGTTTTGCGAGATTCTGTGGCTCTACCAAGCCCAGAGATTTTCCTTCTGGTGCGAGATCAACGATGGTAGTTTTCTCGGTCATTTTATCTCCTCCGTTCCTTTCCGCGTATGCGCCATTCCTCGGCGCATTTCCCCTTCACGCGATTCTCGTCATCTCGGAAAGCCGAATCTGTGAGGTACATCACACCCTCCGGTGATAAATGTCATTTCGTTCCAATAGCGATGGCGCTAGTGTTTTGTCAGGAAGGAGAAAAAGGATGCCAGTTCACGAGAGGTCTGAGAAGGAGTACTTCACTCGGCGTAGAGACGGCTGGGTGTCTACGAGAGTCTCGAACTTCGCTACCCGATTGAGGTTTCAGAACATCCTCTACGCAACGGATCTCTCGTTTGCAGCGGAACGCGCGTTGCCGTATGCGCTGGAAATCGCCCGGCGTTACGGCGCCACCATCCACGTCGTCCACGTGATTCAGCCGGACGTTTATCCTCTGGTTCCACCAAGCGCCTGGTCCAAGATGGCGGAGGCGGAAGAGGTTTTCCGAGAGGAGAGCAAGAGGGACTTAGAGGAACAACTGAAAAGCGTTCCGCACGAAATTATATTCCGGCCCGGAAAGACTTGGCCGATCCTTTCGCAGCTGATCGAAGAAAAACAGATTGATCTAGTCGTATTCAGCACGCACGGCGGGGGTGGGTTGCAGAAGCTCATATTCGGGTCGGTCGCGGATGAACTTTTTCGAAAGTCACCCTGCCCTATTTTGGCGGTCGGTCCGGGTGTACGAATCAAACCAAGAGCGAATGCGGAGCTGAATCGAATCCTTTACGCTACGGATTTCAAGCCAGAATCGCTAGCCGCTGCTCCCTATGCGACCTCACTTGCCCAAGAGCATCGCGCACAGCTCATTTTGCTGCATTCGATCGAGAATGGAGGCGATGTGTCTGCGTTATTGCATTCACTCCGGCAACTGGTCCCTTTTGGAGCGGAGCTCCGGACGGAGCCGGTCTGCATTGTCGAGCGTGGAGCACCGGCCAGCAAGATCCTCGAAGTTGCCGAAGCACACGGAGCGGATCTGATCATGCTCGGCATACAAGACAACAACAAGAACTTCGGAAAGCATCTGCTTCGCCCAGGTATATTTCAAATCGTCGCGGGCGCAACGTGTCCGGTACTTATGGTGCGTCGCTAGCACCTGGGGCCTTCCAAGTAACGCTCTCGTCCCTTCTTCGGTTAGCTGCAGGCTAGCGACAGCTTTGCCTTATAACAAGCCTGAGATAGAATCCTGCTGTACCCGTAAAATACTCGTTTACAGCGGATGCGTGCGTCCGAAAGGGACGGTTCTTTCCTATCGTAGGCGCTGCTACAGTCATTGGGAGCTATATCTTGCCGAAACCCTCTCTGGCGGCTCCAGACTTTCAAACGCTCTTTCAGTCCGTGCCGGGTCTGTACCTCGTTTTGTCGCCCGACCTTACCATCGTCGCTGTTAGCGATGCCTATCTCCGCGCCACGATGACTCAGCGCGAGGAAATCCTGGGCCGCGGAATCTTCGAAGTCTTTCAGGATAACCCGGACGATCCAGCTACTACCGGAGGAAGCAATCTGCGGGCTTCCCTGCAACGAGTGCTGCAGAGCAAGGCGTCCGATTCCATGGCTGTGCAGAAGTACGACATTCGCAAGCCGCAGTCGGAGGGCAGCGCTTTCGAGGAGCGACACTGGAGTCCCGTGAACAGCCCCGTTTTAGGGCCGGATCAAGAGGTTGCCTACATCATCCACCGCGTCGAGGACGTAACCGATTTCATTCGCCTCAGCCAGAAAGAAGCCCAACAGGAGAAACTGACGGAGGAGCTACGCGCGAGCGCGCGACAAATGGAAGCCGAGGTTTTTTCTCGGACGAGGGAGATCCAGGAAGCGAATCAGCGACTGGAACGTGCCAGTCAAGAACTGGCGCGCACTGAAACCCGATTTCGATCCCTTGTTGCAGGCGTAAAGGACTACGCGATCTTCATGCTCGATCCGCGGGGCCGGGTTGCCACCTGGAACGCTGGCGCCGAACGCATTAAGGGCTATAGCGCGGAAGAAATTGTCGGACAACATTTCTCGCGCTTTTATAGGCAGGAAGATATCGAGAGCGGGAAGCCCGAACGGGAACTAAAGATAGCCGCCTCCGAGGGGCGGATCGAAGAAGAAGGTTGGCGCGTCCGCAAGGATGGCTCCCGCTTCTGGGCCAATGTGATCATCACGCCCATCCGCGACAAGAACGGCGAGCTGTTGGGGTTTTCGAAGGTCACGCGCGATTTTACGGAACGCAAGAAATTAGA
Source organism: uncultured Acidobacteriota bacterium (assembly GCA_963772535.1). Lineage (GTDB taxonomy): Bacteria > Acidobacteriota > Terriglobia > Acidiferrales > UBA7541 > Palsa-295. The sequence continues at coordinate 103,557 of CAVYXN010000015.1, read as the reverse complement.
CGAAGCACTCCACCTCAGCGAACAGCGCTTTCGGACTCTTTTCGAATTCTCGCCAGACGCGATTCTCGCCACCAATCAAGATGGGGACATTACCGAAGCAAATTCGCAAGTGGAACAATTTTTCGGCTACAGCAAAGACGAGTTGTTGGGCCAGAAGATTGAAATGCTGATTCCTGAGCGGTTCCGGACCGCTCACCCGGGCCATCGGAAAGAATATAACGACCAACCTCGGACTCGACCGATGGGAATCGGCTTGGAACTTCGCGCCAGACGCAAGGATGGCACGGAGTTTCCGGTCGACATCATGCTCAGCACTGTGGAAACCGGAACGAACAGGGCGGTGCTAAGCGTGATCCGCGACCTCTCGGAAAAAGCCCGCTTCGAGGAGGAATTGGCCAGAAGAGAGCGCGAAAAGAGCTATCTCGAAGAGGAACTCAACACGGAGCACAGGTTTGAGGACATTATCGGGGAAAGTTCCGCGCTGAGAAGGGTTTTGAAGCAAGTCGAAACGGTTGCCGCAACTGACGTGACCGTTCTTATTCTCGGTGAAACAGGGACCGGTAAGGATTTAATTGCGCGGGCGATTCATCAGCTTAGTTCGCGGCACTCGCGCACGCTCGTGAAGTTGAATTGCGCGGCGATTCCCACCGGCTTGCTCGAAAGCGAACTCTTCGGACACGAAAAGGGCGCTTTCACCGGAGCGCTTTCTCAGAAAATCGGTCGCCTGGAACTCGCTCATCAGGGGTCGCTGTTTCTCGACGAAATCGGGGACCTTCCCGCAGAGCTTCAGCCTAAAATCTTGCGAGCGCTCCAGGAAAAGGAATTTGAGCGGCTGGGCAGCTCCCGCACCATCCCTGTCGATATGCGGCTCATCGCTGCAACCAACCGAAATTTAGAAAAGATGGTGGCCGACCGGGAATTTCGAAGCGACCTCTATTACCGTCTCAGAGTCTTTCCGATCTCAATGCCTGCATTGCGCGAGCGCCGGGAGGATATCCCCCTCCTCGTACGCTACTTCGTCAACAAGCACTCGCGGCGCATGGATAAGCGTATCGAGTCCATCCCCTCCGAGGTGATGAAAGCGCTCACCCGATGGGACTGGCCGGGTAACATTCGAGAACTCGAGAACTTCATCGAACGCGCTGTGATTCTCTCGAAGGGTCCCGACCTCCGCGTCCCGTTCGGGGAGCTCGAGATGCTGCCTGATAGTCCCCCGAAAGACGACGCCACGCTCCAAGCCACCGAGCGGGACCATATCCTCCGCATCCTTCGGGAAACCAAAGGCTTGATCGCGGGACCCAAGGGAGCCGCGGCACGCCTCGGCCTGAAACGGACGACACTGAACTCCAAGCTGAAAAAGCTGGGGATCGAGCGCGACGACTATATCTAGTCTGGCTGACGATATCTCGTCAGTGCGCTTCGTCACGCTCGCGAGTGTTGCTAATCACTTCCCAACGTAGTGGACTATAACCCCTTCACCCACAGCAAAGTGCTTCGCTTCTGCACCGTCATTCCTTTTGGCTCCCTGCGTGCCATAACGAAACACGTGGCACAGGAGAGCCAAGGTCACGCTGAGAATCACAGTTCAAACGGAGCCACAAGCCACGACGTTAAAGCTCGAAGGAAGAGTCGTGGGGCCATGGGCGAGTGAACTCGATCGGACTTGGCGGCCGCTGGCCGCCTCGCTGGGGACGAAAAAATTGGTGGTCGACATTTGTGGCGTCACGCATGCGGATCTGGATGGAAGACGAACCCTTGCCGATATTCACAGGGCGACCGGCGCCGAGTTTGTAGCTGACACGCCAATGACCAAGTACTTTGCAGCAGAAGCACAGCGCAAGACGAAGAAAGATACGAAAGAGGAGGAATGAAATGCGAGGACCATACGGATTCGAAATGAGCGAGAATTGCCAGTCGTGCAAACTCCGGAAGAGCAGTTTCTTCTGCCAACTGACGCCCAAAGCCACGAAGGATTTCGACGCCGTCAAGTCCACCTCGGCATATCCCGAGGGCGCAATCTTGTTTCTTGAGAGGCAGGATCCGCGCGGTGTTTTTCTCCTCTGTGAAGGCGAAGTGAAGCTTACGATCAGTTCGAGCGAAGGAAAGACGCTTATTCTGAGAATCGCGAAACCGGGAGAAATTCTGGGCCTGATGGCCGCTCTCTCAGAGAAGCCATACGAGGTTACGGCCGAAACCATTCGTCCATCTCAGATCGCCTACGTTCGCCGTGACGATTTCGTCCGGTTCATCGCTCAGTATCCGGAGGCCGCGCAGGGAATCGTCAAGCAGCTGAGCTCAAACTACCACGGAGCTTGCGAGCAGCTTCGAACCGTGGGACTCTCAATGTCCGCACCTGAAAAGCTTGCAAGACTTTTACTGGAATGGTCCGCTGGAGCCGAGGAGACGAAGCTTGGCACGCAGATCACGATTCGTCTGACGCACGAAGAAATCGCGGAGTTCATCGGTAGCACGCGCGAGACAGTCACTCGCACGCTCAGTGATTTCAAGAGCCGTCACCTGGTGACTACCAAAGGCTCTACTCTGTCAATTCCGAGCCGGGCCGCTCTCGAGAATTTCGTCACGGCCTGACCGTCGCGCCAGCTTTATCGTTCTACTCGTGAGCTTTGCCAGGTCGTACCGTCCTGATCGGACCATAGGGACCGGCACTGCGCGTGCAACAACCCTCCTAACCAAGTAAGTGTCAGCGGCGGCCTTCTTTTATCCTGTGACACCTATCACGTCGACAAGTGATGTGCGTTCCATACAACGAAGCGTCGAGGAATTATCGTTTAAGTGTGTTCATGTTGCGCAGATTCGAAATGATATGCCCACTCTCAGCCAGAAAGTATTTGCGCAGAGCAATCGAGGGATTCCTGGCAATGGCCTTGGCTATTCCTTTGGTTCTGCGAGTCTATGTAATTCAGGAGTTTATCGCTGCGCTGATTCTTTTCAGCGTGATCTGCGCTGCCGGTGCGCTCCTGGTCTTGATTCTGTTGCTGACAGGTACGCTGGTTCAGAAGCTATTCCTGAAGCCACCGACGGCAGAGCGTGAACGGATTATCTTAGCCCGGCGACTGCAGTTTTCGCGACGGGTCCGGCCCCTTCCAATGGTCGTTCGTTAGGCGAGTGGGGCCTACGGTCGTGGCGTTCAAGGCTAAGAAGGAAACGAGAGAAGCAGGTTCTAGAAATGAGACGGGGAAGGAGAAAACAATGAAGCCCGAGAACGAGTTGCAGAGGCGCTACGTAATGGACGAACTTGCGTGGGAACCGAGCGTGAATATGGCGGACATCGGCGTCTCAGTCGACTCCAGTGTTGTCACTCTCACCGGCACGGTCGACAGCTACCCACAAAAGTGGGCAGCCGAGCGTGCGGCGGAACGAGTCAAGGGAGTCAAAGCGGTGGCGAACGAAATCGAAGTCAGGGTTCCGGGAGAGTGGGAGCGAACCGATTCCGATATCGCGCGCGCCGCAGTGAATGTGCTGGAGTGGAACGCTCTGGTGCCTCAGGACCGCGTTCAGGTCCTTGTACAAAAGGGTTGGATCACCCTTGACGGCACCATGGAGTTTCACTACCAGAGGACCGAAGCTGAGAGGGCCGTTCGCAGTTTGCTCGGCGTAAGAGGCGTGGTCAACCGGATCGATCTTAAGCCGGCCGTCTCACCGGCAGATGTTAAGAACCAAATCGTTGAGGCGCTGGAACGTGCTGCCGAAGTCGATGCTAAGCGGATCTCCGTAGGAGCGACGGATGGCAAAGTCATCCTAAAAGGGAGCGTGAAGTCTTGGGTCGAACGCGAGGAAGCCGAGCGAGCTGCGTGGGCCGCACCAGGCGTTTCCGAGGTTGAGAATTACATCGAGATCGCCTAGGCATTTCCTGGAGGTAATAGCTTGTTCCAAGGGATCCGGGCGACTAGAGAATCCCGGATCATGCGTTGGATCCATGTGGGAGCACAGGAATGTCTTCATCAGCAGCAGGAAAACACGCGGGCTCGAGCGTGGCGAGTAACCAACCTGCGGTGAACAGCAATCCGAAATCAAAATGCCTAATATCATCGGTCGAACACGAAGCGCAGCCCAAGGCTGCAAGCGGTGGATGGAGTAGTTATGAATGACCTAAATTACGCGGAACAGCAAACGCATTCCCCGGAAATGTTGACCGAGTTAAACCCACAGGAATTGCTTCAGCGAATTCATGCGGCGGAAACAGCAATCTTTTCGCGGTTACAGGGAATGCGAATCAGTTCAATCGATCTCGTGGAGGGACAGGCGATCCAAGACGCCTTGGACTGCTTGGTGCGTCTCACGAAAGAAACACTGGAATTCGCTGATTCGCTGGTTGAAGTGACTCGCATCGCCGGCAGGTCTTGGGCTTAGGTCAAACGGACGACGTACGCACCTCGAATTCGACGAGCCGTTGCTTTCCCAAGTTTCTTCAATGTTCTTATCTTCACCAAATTTCTCGATATTGTTTTTTCAGATCGGCACGGATTTCATCCAAATCCGCCTGTTTACTGGCAACCTGAGCAGTTAATCCTGTGTCCCGTAATTGCGTAATCTCTGCCTCAAGTAACCTTTCCTTCTTCGTCAGCAATTCGATTTGAGAGTCATCCATAACGGTCCTATGAAGAGTGGGGCAATGCCACCGGGCGTGAAAGCGGGCGACCCTGAATGCGGTCGCCCTCATTCCGTAGGCTCAACAAATCCCGAAAGATCTACTGTGAAGAACTGGCCTTCTGATGTTTCACCTACACCGTCAGCCTCGCGATCACGCTACCCGATATTGACTTGGAAGGTCAGAGAAGGGTTTCCGTACGCCACTGCATACCAGAGCCCATCCGCTCCCATAATGAAGTACACGTTCTGTTGGTAAAACCACGCCGGATATGCTCCTGCATAGAACCAGTAGCCACCGTAAGAGTACTCCCGGCGTCCGTGGTAGTAGCGCCCACCGTTTTCCTCAAAGCGGGAGTAATGGTTAGGACCAAAACGACTTTCGTTGTATTCGTGTCCGTACCGATCTTTCTGACCATTTCGCGCGTACTGGCCTTGCGATTGTTGCGCATGGTCATTGGCTTGTTGTTGGTGGTGCTGCTGACTCTTCTCTTCGTTCTGCTGAGTCTTGACCTGTTGCTGATGTTGATTCTCGTGCTGCTGTTGCTGGCCTTTGGCCTGTTGCTCCGTATGTTTCTGCTGGGTTTGTTCTTGGCTCTTCGCTTGTTGCTGTGAATGCTTCTGCTGGCTCTGCTCTTGGTTCTTCGCCTGTTGCTGCGAATGTTTCTGCTGGTTCTGTTCTTGGTTCTTTGCTTGTTGCTCTTGCTTCTGTGGCCTAGCTTGCTGTTGCTGCTTCTCCGGTCTCGCCTGCTCCTGCTTTGCAGGCTTTGCTTGCTGTTCCTGTCTCTGAGGTTTGGCTTGTTGCTGCTTTGCAGCAGGCTTAGCCTGTTCCTCGTGCTGCGCCGGCTTAGCGCTCTCTTGATGGTGCTCTTCCTGCGCGAACGCAGGAACAGTCGCTCCGAGAAGCAAAAACAGGGCGGTTGCGCTGATGAATCCGAGTACTTTCATGAGTGTTGCCTCCATTGCCAAAATTCTGCGTGAACTTCAGACTAATAAGATACAAGGTCGAAATCTGTGCAGTTGTGAACACATGACATTTGAACCGATTACGTTGTCGCTGCGGGGCTCCAAGCAAACGGTGTGACCTTGGTTCAAGGATCTGAAAAGCTCTCACAATTGAACACGAGCGTTCGAGCGGTGATTCAGCGGCGGAGCTAGGGGCGGAAGTGTGCTACACACCTCAAAATAATCTTCCGGAACACCTGTTCAAAGCCCGCTCGAACGGATTTAGGGTCGGTGTTACGGCACGTAGACAGAGCGTATTGCTTATCGGTTTACAACGCGCGTATGACCCAAATGATCACAATGACAACCACTATGGTTCCTAACAGTCCATATCCCAACATTGTAGCCTCCTCAGGATTCCTCGGATTCAGAATCCCCACGAACCACTTTGGCACCGTCGGCCTTGCGATGTATGTTCGATTCGGCACACAATTCGAACAATTTGTGGGATACCGCCGTCTTGCTTCGAAGGTTTAAGGCAGGATTTATATTTCTTGAATCGTTGGTTTCTGGTTGCTTTCCCGCACGTCTGAATTCGTGCAAGTGTGGGTCGATCGGATTTCTTCTCGCAGAACCTTTATCCAACGGAATCCCCGCAATGAAGCACCTAGCTAGGACGTTCGATACTCATACTTCCTGCCATTTCGTGCGAACAATCAAGGTCGATCTCCTTGGGCTTGTCTTGCGACAGTTACAGCAAGAACCACCGTTTCGTGACCAAGACTAATCAAAAACTAAACTGTTCAAAATTGAACAGTCATGAGTCTTGGCTGCTTCTAAAATCCTCCTTCGTATCGCGGGATGTGACGGATGGCCTTGGAAAGGCAGGACGGTAATCATAACCAGCACAAGGAACCTCAGGAGCATTACGAGATGAGGTGCGAGAATGGATGACCACCAGTCACGCACGACACGGGTACCAAGGGAGTTGTGGCCGTATCAGCATTGCGACGACAGCCACCGTCAGTTGGTGGGAGAGGAGCACATTCTTGAATTGATATCTCTGGGCGCGCCTCCCCCTGGCATTTTGGACAGACTGTGCACTGCGATCGACGTTCAGATCGGAAACGTGGTGTCGCTCGTAGTTCTGCCGAACGGCGAAGAAAATCAACTTGGTCCACTCACCAAGAGCGCCATGCAAGTGGGCCTGAGTGTTTTTTCGTCCACAGGTATTCGTTCGCGCGACAACAGTTTCCTGGGAACATTTCAAATTTACTGCTGCGACCAACGACGGCCCACGCGGCAAGAATTTCAGCTGATCGGGCGGGCGGTCCAATTGGCAGCAATCACTCTCCAACGCAATACAGACAAAGAGAATTCCGAGAAGCCTAGAAACGAAATGAGCAATAGCCCACCGCTAAAACAATTCATAAATTGACTTTGCTCGTGGACGGCTGCTCGGATTGGCGCGGCAAGAAACGCTGGAACTTCGCAGACTAGGCGGGTATGTATAAACATTTCTTTGGACTGTGCGAAAACCCCTTCAACACCAATCCGGATCCCCGGTATCTATTCCTGACCCCGCAAACCCTGGAGGCTTTGGACGAACTGACATACGGAATTCAAGCCCGCAAAGGCCTTATGTTGCTTACGGGTGAAGTCGGGACGGGCAAGACGACCATCATCAACCGTGTGCTCGATTGGCTGCGGCAACAGCAGACGCCCACAGCATTCATTTCCAACTCGCACCTGGAAATCAGCCATCTGTTTGATTTCATTTTGACAAATTTTGGAGTGCAGTTCGACGCGACGTTGAAAGGTAATGCGTTGATGCGACTGAATCAGTGGTTGTCCGAGCGTCATTGCGCCGGTGAGACGCCAGTATTGATCGTAGACGAAGCACAAGGGCTCCCGACACATATTCTCGAAGAAATACGATTACTGCTTAATCTAGAAACGCCGAGCGAAAAGCTATTGCAGATCGTGCTCGCCGGCCAGCCGGAGCTTGCAGAGCGGCTCGAACGGCCCGAACTGCGCCAGGTCAAACAGCGGATTGCGCTTCGCTGCAAAACTGCGGCTCTTAGTCTCGGGGAGGCTCACGATTATATTCAGGCGCGATTGCAGATCGCCGGCGCCCACGGGAAACCGGTCTTTGCCTCCCAAGCCATCGACGCCGTGCACTTTTATTCGCGCGGGATCCCGCGCGTCATGAATTTGCTTTGCGAGCACGCGCTTATCAATGCTTATGTGGACAATGTCCAGCCGGTGCCGGTGCACATCGTTGCGGAAGTCGCGCGAGAATTTCATTTCGACGACATCAAATCCGTCGCCCCGTTCATAGATTCTGGGGGCTCCACGCCTGCAAAGGCTGAGTCGATTTTGGGGGAATGCCCGGAGCCTTTGAAAGCTCAAGCTTCAGCTCCATTTATGGCAGACAATGTGCTCAGTTCGGTTGAAGAGCCTTGTACGCCAGTTTTGAATCTCGAAATGATTTCAGCCCAGGGGGGCGCTGGAACGACCGATCTACTGGGCGTTCAGGTCACTGTGCCGCCTTTGCCCGGACCAAGACAGATGGCGGCGAACCGATCCTCGGAATTAACGGCGTTCCTTTCTGATGTCGCCATTCACTTCGGCGCTGGACTGGCCATGAAACCAGCGCCGCTCGCGCCGTCGCCTCCCCTTTCCGAGGTCCATGCGAATGGGAGGATCCACCTCTTGCCAGTCTCCAACCGTTGTCCGGTGTCCAATCCTCAAAAACCCTCGTACCCTCCAACCAAAATCGATGCCAGATCAGGTCCTCCCTTGTCTAGCCTGATGAAAATTATTGCTCTGCTCCATTTTCTGGTCCGGTGGAGCACGACGGGGAGAGATCTTTTCCAAGCCACTTTTGCCTCACCGGCTCGGAGACACGGGACTGCGATCTTGTTGATGCGACTGAAGCGCTCACTTCAACCAGCCCGGGCGTGGTATCGGCGGTGCCTTGCTTGGTGGAACAGACGTTTGACTATTTTCGGCTCAATAAAATGGCCGCGAATGGAAGCGTCTGTATATCGATGGCTACGGCAGCCATGCAATCCGACTCGATGGCGCTTGCCGGACTCGGTTCTGTTTGAAGCGCGACGTAGATTCATTCACAAGAACGTATAGTCATTAGTGTTTAGTCCAGAGGCCGCTGCTCAAAGACAAACTTTCTCGGCGGAGTGGCAAGTTACACAGGATCCGGCATCACCAAACGCCTTTGGGCAGGATTCGAGCGGCTTATGAAACACATAAACCGGTTGGCTTCCCACCTTGCTGGTTTCTCTTCGGGGGCAAGTCTAGGCGGCAAAGTCTCGCACTATCGAGTCAAAGAAAACATCTACACGGAAGGTACCCCGGCTGACACGCTTTTCTACATTCAAGAAGGAGCTGTGCGACTCACCACCCGAGCGAACCGTCAACGTTCGGCAATCACCGTGATCGTGGGCGTCAATGATTTTTTTGGCGAACTTTGCCTGGCAGGGTATCCGTTTCGTCTGTCCACCGCGGTCGCGTTGATCGCCAGCTCTATACGTACCATCGACAAAGAAAAGATGCTCCAAATGCTTCGCACGAAGAATAAGACGTCAAATTCACTGGTGGCCTATTTGCTGTCAAGCATCAAGAAACACCGGGATCACGTGATGGATCTGATGACTTCCTCTGCCGAGCAACGACTCGCGCGCGTACTTCTGCGCCTAGCACATCTGGAAAAGAATGGCCCCGCGGTTGTTGAGATTCCCGTCTTAAGTCACCAAATTCTGGCGGAGATGGTCGGTACCACGCGCTCGCGGGTCAACACGTTCATGAATCGGTTTCGGAAGCGGGGATTTATTGACTACGATGGCGGACTGGAAGTGCACCAATCGTTGCGGAAAGTTCTCCGGAGCCGCTAGGTTCGACCCCTGAGTCCTCACAACCTATTGGAAGTAACTGCTTCAGGCCATAGACGCTGCACGGATCGGCACGGCTGTACAATTATTAAACAGGCGTCGAAGCCGTGTTATTCTTGGGTATGGCGTCGTCAGCCACTCGACGTGGATCCTTCAAGGTCCGCCGCTCTCCCCGAAAAGTGATTTCAAAAGGCCCTTCTTTCGATGTGAAATTGTTTCTGGACTCGGCGGGCGTGGGGAGAAAGGTAGTCAGGTTTAGAAGAAACAACATCGTTTTCGCCCAGGGCGATCCCTCCAAGCATGTGGCGTACATTCAGGAAGGTAGTGTGAAGCTTAGTGTGGTCAATGAGACCGGCAAAGAAGCCGTGGTGGCCATCCTTGGACCGGGGGACTTTCTGGGGGAAGGGTGCATTGCGGGCCAGTCTACCTGTATGGCGACAGCGATGGCCGTTACATCCACCAGCGTCCTGGTCATTGACAAAAACGAGATGATTCGCGCGCTACACAGGGAACATGAGTTTTCTGACCGTTTCATCTCGTTCATGCTGGCGAGGAACATCCGAATTGAGGAGGACTTGGTCGATCAGCTCTTCAACTCCAGCGAAAAGCGCCTAGCGCGCACGCTGTTGCTTCTCGCGCGCTACGGCAAGGAAGACAAGCTCCAACGGGTTCTTCCCAAAGTCTCTCAAGAAATACTCGCGGAAATGGTAGGCACCACCCGCTCCCGCGTAAATTTCTTCATGAACAAATTCCGGAAGCTCGGCTTCATCAAGTACAACGGCGGCTTGCAAATCGACAATTCGCTCCTCAGCGTCGTTCTGCATGAATAATATAATTATTCAAACGACTGGACTCTTAGGCCCACGAATTTACGCGCCCTTTGCTCGCGCCATCTCTGGCTCTCGAACCAGTTCCTCAAACAGTGTGCGGTAGTGAATCATAGCCTGACGCAAATCTTCTGTGCTGGCCTTGCCCTGCGTTTGAAGGAGCGCGCTTTTGTGAGCTGCACGGTAGTTTTCGAGAACGAGCGGATGATCCACCGAGATATCCGCGGCTCGCTGCTCGAAGTCTCCCACCGGATAGCCTCGCGTGGACATCACGTCGCCCAGTAATTGGTCCGCATCCGTTACGGCGCCACCGGGGCTGTCAACGAATCGTGCCTGTACTTTCGCCCAAGAGTCGACAAACCGAGTGCGATCGCCCTGAGCCAGTTCTCGGATGTGCAAGTTCTCCACCCGTTCGGCTCGCTCGCCGAGGACCGCTTCCGCCTGCCGCTGGCTCCCGCCTTCCTGCACTGCACGGGCGTACTCAGCGCTGCCAAACTGAGTGCGCAGTCTTTCCGTTCGGCGTTTACGATTGAAGAACCAAGCGAGGATGCCGACGATTACTATAACAACCGCCACGGCAACGACGATCGAGATTTGTGTCGTGCTTGCATCTGTTAAGTTCATGATTTACCTCCTAATTGCAGGCAAACTCCCTGAGTCCAATCCAGAGATCAGCGCGACATCCGATGAAATGAAAGTCTTTGCTGGGGCTGATCTCATCGCGTACGTCCGCACTTTTTTCGCGCCTTCGTATATACCTTTTGTGATAACCAGACAAAGGAAAAAACAAATCATTAAAGAAACAAAAAGCGCGACATAGCCAAGAATAAAGACCACAAAAGCGGCGATCACTGGTAGTACGGCATTAAACGGAGCAAAAGCCATGGGCGGTCTCTCATCTCAACTAGAGTGCAGACACCAGATTAGCTAGAGAAACGACGGAAATCTGTACCGTTGTGAACACTTTCGTTTCGAAATTGTGCCGTCAAGAACTATCAGCAGCTGGCGTGCTCGCAACAGCGACGGGCGGCGCCAAATTGTGACCCGCAAGGGTGTAAATGCCCAGCAACCGGATCGAGGACTTCCGCCACGAGAATAAAGCGGTGTCCGCGAATGAAAACCGCAGCAGTGATATGGCGCCGAAAGCGTAGAATCAAGGTTCAGGCAACCTAAGACTGTCGTTCGCTCCGAGAGACAATGAAGGAGCTAGTAGAGGCAATCGCAAAGGCGCTCGTGGATAATCCCGATCAGGTTCACGTTCGCGCGATTGAAGGCGAGCAGGTTACTGTGTTCGAGTTGCGCGTACACGCGAGTGATCTCGGAAAAGTAATCGGCCGGCAAGGACGCACGGCCCAAGCCATCCGCACGATCCTGACTGGGGTGGGCATGAAGCTGCGGAAGCGCTTCACACTAGAAATTCTTGAGTAGTGTTAGGCGGGCTCCTTTCGATCTGACCGTGGAGCGGCGACTATTTAACTTTTTGTCTTCTTGGCTCCAGGGTGTTCGGCGCAAACATGTGCTGCAAACTCCTTATCGCGCCGCTGCTCGTAGTTCTGTTTCATTTCATCGAGCGAATTACCGGCGGGTGATCCCGAAGCATTGAACACCCACGCACACTCGGAGCAACCCCAGCCCCAAAAACTATGTTCTTCGATCCAGACCAGTTTGCGGCGCATGGCCTCGCTAGGACTCCTCGCGAACAGGTGCGGTAAGACCCTAGTGAAAGACGCGTAACATTGATTTTCGAACGCAACTGCGGCCACAGAAGCCGCTTCATCCGTTGCTCTAGGCAAGGTTCTGTACAGGTCATCACATCTTTGAACACACCTCAAAACCCAACTGAATACACAAGGGCTGAAGATTACCGATGGCAAAGCATAGCTGTCTGTGGGGTATCCAACGCTGGCCAGGGATTGCTATCTCAATCCGAGGTCGTCCTCGAACTGTTGAATGACGCCGTAGCACTCACAGGAGGATTTTTCGAGTTTCCTGCGGTTCACAATCTTCACTGCGCCTCGCAAGTATTCTATAATGCCCTCTTTTTGCATTACCGACGCCGCCAAGCTCACGGTGGATCGGTCCGTACCCATCATAGTGGCGATGAAATCGTGGGTAATCGGAAGCACTGCGGAATCCACCCTATCCTGAGTCATTAACAGCCACCTTGAGAGACGCTGCTGTATATCGTGCAGACGATTGCACGCCGCAGTCTGTGCAACTTGCATTCCTTGAAGCCCCGTATGCCTGTTTAATATCACCTGTAACTGCGGGGCCGACCGCAGAATGCGTTCGAGCGCACTCCCCATCATTCGGAACCCGTCGCCGGCGATTTGGATGATTTCTCGCACTGAACTTCTGCTCACGCCCACTGCCAATCCCGCCCCAACGTAGCCCTCTTTGCCTACTACACCCACTTCCACGGTTCGGCCGTCTTTGGTAACAACAACCTGAGAAACCATTCCTCGATTCGGGAAATAGACAAACTCGATACGCTGTGTCGGCTCATGGAGGCTGAGATGATGCGGCAAGTCGATATATGTTAAGTCAGAACGCATCAACTCATATTCATTGTCAGGCGTTGCCAGCAGTACTTTGTTGATTACCTCCTTACCTTCTGAGTTGGTTCGTTCGCTCACCTGTACGACTCGAAAGTTTTTTCCGCTCATGTCAATCCTCGACGGCACTGGACCGCCGTGCATTCTGTGGGTGAAACTTCATTTGGCTTTTGAGGCGGAACTCGCAACTCGTTACCCAGGAGATTCCATGTCAATTGAACCAAAAGAGGGGCCTGAGAATCTGTGCAGAAGGGTACAGTTCGCTTAGCCGCGTCGATTACTGATGGCATAACGAAGTCGGCCTCACGACGAGCCGAGTAAACTGTCATTTAGGGCCTGCGGCCCGCGAAACCTCATGAAAATCGCTCAACGCCAGGCAAGGCATAGCTCATGACGTTAACTCCTCTAATTTCAGCATGCCTTGATTTCCGACCCAGGGTCTTTCGACCCTGTGCGGTGTCCAACGTACAGAGCTCGGATCGAAGGAGGCCGAGATGAAAATTATAGGATGCGATCTGCACGCTCGACAACAGCCTGGGGATGCTGCTGGACCATCAAGAGTTCTGCCGTCGAGGAAAAGCGCGGTAGGAAAGCGGTAGTGTCCGTGCGGGGATGCCTGCTGTCAACAGTGGTCCTGCGGGCAGTGACCGGATCAACTGAATAGGCCACCCGCCTCCCCTTGCAGGGGAGTTCGAATACATCATCATGGTCTGGAATGATCAGAGAGATGTCTGGTGGGCAACACCGAGACGATGAAGTGACACGAACCGAGCTCGTGGGTTGGACAAGGACAAGAACTCGCAAATTGTGGCGCATCGCCCGTCAGAGAAAACAACGGGACTGCACAACTGTAGGGGTGTGTGCGAAACAAATAAAACAGAGCTAAACACTCTTGACGAGGCCGACTTCGTTAGAGATGTTGATAAATCGCTTTACCATCAGCGGTCGGCCCCAGCAGCGGCAGGCTAACTCCTCGTAAGTCGGGTGGTCTCAATGGGTCGACGCAACACTAAGCTAGAACCCGGCTGGCATTGAAAACAAAAGGCAAAATCGCTTGCCAGGGATAGACCAGCAGGAACGCTAGCCTGGCTAGGTTTTGTCCAAGTGAAGCTAAACAGGTGATTCTCCCGCAGAAGCGTTGCTGAATCAACGCACTGGATGGTGTTGCATCGACCGGTTGAGCTGGCACGGATAATCGGAAACTAAGTTGTGCGCATGGGACCGGCCGCTCACCCGGATAGATGTTCGGAAATCCGCTTCGCACCACCAATCTCAGGCTGCGACGATTCGCGGAAACAATGGCGGAGAGTGGACGACCAGCAGAAGCGGATTTGAGAAGAGAACAGAAGGCCCGGAGAATTGCGTGACTCCGGGCCCGCTATTGCGACCGAAAATTTACGCGGTAACTTGTTTAGCGAGCGGTACGGTCTTGATTTCCACTTTGTGTGGTAGAGCCGCGACGGTTACGGGCGCGGTGATTTCGAGCACGCCATTGTGATACTCGGCGACGAGCTTCTCGGGCAGGACACCCTCGGGGAGCTCGAGTGTGCGCTCGAATCTGCCATACCTGATTTCCTGATTGAAGAAATCGAATTCTTTTGTGGTATGGACGAGTTTGCGCTCACCCCTGATCGTCAGCATGCTGCCCATGGCGTTGATTTCCACATCCTTGGGCTCGATGCCGGGCAGGGACACGCGGCAGATGTACTTCTTTGCGTCTTTGTCGAGATACGCCTCAGTGGCCGGGAGGAAATCGAACCCCTTCTCGGCAACGAAATTCTCTTGCCAGACAGGCTTGTCAAGCATAACACGGTTGAAAATCTGATCGAAATCACGACGAAAATCATAGAGATCCAGAAGGAACGGATCACGCCTAACTAGATTGGTCATGGTAAATCTCCTTTGCAAATCTTATGTTGGGAACACATGTTCCCGAGGGACGGAAAATCGAACCCGAGTCAGCGGTCGGCGACAGAGTATGTCCGGCTCGATAGAGCCGGTGCGTCGGACTACTGGGCGCTTTATTCAGGCTGTGCGCCTGGCCGCTGGCTCGGCTAGAACGAGCAGAGGTTCCTACACTGTTCGAAGCGTGCCAACTCATCTGGGCGTGATGGTACCTAGCCTGGTAACCACGTAGTTGGTGACCCAGTGATCTCGGCATCGCTCTCCCACGTGCAGCCTCTCTCCTTCAACAAACGAACTTTGATCTAGGCTGGGGGAGAAGTCGGTGACACTCATCGCCATTCAGTGTGACCAGCATCACCGGTTGAGCAAAGGGTTGGCTTCGGGTTGGACGATCTTCGAGATTGTCCCGACGAAAGACAGCGATACGCAGAATTTCAAGTCGAGGGGCGGTGAAATAGTCTGGCACCGGACAATACAATTGATAAATCCGCGTAGCACCAGCTATCTCGACATGAGATAGTTCCGAAGAGAACGATCAGGCTAACTCCATCCGTCGTTCGACGCGTGAGAAATCATGCTCATCCAGGAACTCGCTCGGCAACAGAGTCTCGAACTGCTTGCTCGCACGCATCTTGGTAGATTGGGGTGCGCTCTAGGGAGCCAGCCTTATGTCGTGCCTTTATATTTTACCTACCGCGATAATTATCTCTACAGCTTCTCCACGGTAGGACGAAAGATTGAGTGGATGCGCGTCAACCCCCTCGTCTGCGTCGAGGTAGATGAGGTGGTGAACTCGCAGCAGTGGATGAGTGTGATTGTCTTCGGTCGATATGAGGAGTTACCTGACACGCCGGAGTGGACAAGCGCGCGCACGTTCGCATACGAATTGTTGAAACAAAATGCTATCTGGTGGGAACCGGCTTACGTCAAGACCATCCTTCACGGCACAGACCGGCACCTGGTGCCGGTCTTCTACCGCATCGACGTAAAGGAGATTACCGGCCACCGAGCCTCTCCAGATTAAGGAACGCACGTCTCGTGATACTGCGAAGCGGCCACGAAAAGCACGAATAGTCATCACGTTTACGCGGGGGAGTACTCTAAACGTCTAAACGCAAAAAGTTTGCTGTTGAGAAATCCTGTGGCTGTTGAAAAACTCGTCTTTTCTGAAGAAAGCCAAAATTTGGGTGATAGAAGATGTCCAGGAGACTCGGAAAAATCGTTTATAGAGCTTCCTGACGCGAAGCAGTTTTTGCGAAATCGAAACGAGCGAGTTTTTCAACAGCCACCCCTGTTCTCCACACTTATCCCGATGCACGTCAGTCTTGAGGGTGCTTTTCAAGCGTAACTCGTCTGCAACGCTGAGAAGAATGTTCGGCTCGCGTGAAAACGTGCTCAGGCCGTCGTTGGTAGGGGGAAAGTGAACTCTTCCCGCAAGCAATCGACGCCAGGTATCATACCCTCAAAAAATTTGAGGCTGTACATAGTCACCGGTCCAAGATGCGTCGCTACGCTACCGAGCGCGATGACCTCGGCTCGACAACCATTATTATGCAGAACCATGTCGCCGATCTTAGGGTTTTCCATACTGGCTCCAGAAGCTCCGTAGTTACCATGCTCCCGCCGACAGATCAAGATTTCGGCAGAATTCCTCCTTGCGTTCGTGGTCGGCTAGTTTCGAAAGCTCACCGGCCGGGAGTCGGGGTGCTGGGACCCGTTTATCGTTGGGCTGGTAAGGGCTTGAACGATCGGGAAATCCGCCAGCAAGCTGAACCTTGCAGAGAGCAAGGTCCGGGGCTGCATTTCCTGGATGTTGCACTCTTTTAAGATGCCCAATCGAATGGAATTGGCTCGGGAAGCTTTCAGCGCGGAGCATCCACGCAGCCGGCACAATGGAAAGGTAGGACAAAATGGACCTTGATCGCTAGCAAGACGCTTCCGATAGGCCGTTAAGAACGATACGAATGACGTAGTGGACGAAGGTGTGCACAAATGATTGGCTTCTGGCGCCGAGGAGTGTGGTCTCCTACTTTGCCTTCTTCCGTTTCGATTTCTCGCTTGACCCCAGGATATAAAATTCGATCTTGAAAAGTGTCTGTTGCGCGTATGCGTAGGCTTCCCGCAAGCCCGAAAGGGCCCCGTCGAGATCTTGGTCGAATTTCTTGTTGCAGGACGGACACGCTCTCGCAATAGGCGCCATCCGATCTAGTCTCAACCATATTTTGGTCTGACAGTCAGGGCACGAGACGGTGCATTCCTTAATCTCGCCGAGTTCTAGAACATCCAACCTGTATGGCGCCACGGGATAGCTCCTCGAATTCCTACAGAATTCAGATCAGGACATTACCCGAGGAGGAGCAATCTTGACAAGACGAAGGACAGTAGCGCACCTGCGGTTAGATTTTAAGAGGTGCGGGCCTGGCCTGTTCCCGATACTCCGAGTTGCCCTCACCCCAACCGGGTGCCTCCGAAACGGATGGCAGACTGTCGATTCTCCCAATCTGTCGGCGTTAACGAGCTCGCCCCAGCGGCCCTGGAGTTCCTAGCCTCCAGCATTCCGATGGTCGTGCTTTCGGCGAATAGCTCATCTCCTGCGCAGATGAAGGAACATGAGTCCTTGACGCGCCTGTCTTCGCAAGCGAAACATGTAGTTGCTTCCAAGGGTGGTCACTGGATCCAGCTTGACGAGCCTGATCTTGTGATTGAGTCGATTCGTGAAGTGGTTGAGTCAGTTGGTCGTAGAAGACCGCAATAAAATAAGGAGGGGGAAACGCATCACGATTGTTGGACAGTCACAGACGCGATAGCAGTTGCCTTCGGAGATTTTGGTGAGCGAAGATGCCAGGACGGTGCCGGCTTACGCGAACGAAATTGCACCACGGTCAGTCACGCCGCAACCGATTGCGTTTCACTCTACCGCTGTTTTTCGCTCCGTCGGGTCAAATATGGGTCAAGTCGCTTTGGTTCGCGCGCTGGCGTTTATCGCTACCTTGTGGGATAAGTTATTGATGTCCGCAGTCTGGCTTGAAGCTTTTATCGCAGGAATCATTTCGGTAGCAAGCGTCAGCCTATCCAACAGGATGGCCGCTCCAAAACTGTCAGCGAGCGCCTACGTACCTGACTGGAGTCCCTTAGATCTGACAAGAAGCTCCGCGTGACAGTGCGACTTCTTCCGCCTTTGGCAGTTCAATTTAGAACGCCGCCCACAAACCGCGACAGGCACCGCCATACGTGGGGCGGGCCCCCCGTCCGCGCGGCCCGGCCAAAGTGATAGCTCACGCTGACCCCGTAGAGATCGATCGTCCGAGGCCCGCCGGCATAACTTTGTCGCGGGGGCCGAAAATCCCACAGACCGCCAGAGGCCGAAGGACCGAGCTGAACGTTTTGCATGTTAAGGGTGCCTATAACACCATCAAGCCGCAACCGTCCGCTCCAGAATTGGACGAGCGGCAAGCTCGTCCGCGTGAAAAACAAAGTCCTAACCTCTTCCGTCGGTGGAACGCGCTCGATGCTGTCATCACGTTCATAGGCTCCCGCGAAAACGTGATCGAAATAGGCGGGGGATTTTTGGGGATACTGGTACAGCTGGAAGGAGGCGGCTAGCAAAGGGGCCGATACGGGTCGGAGCATCGTTATGGCCGGCACAACATACGCGTGCGCCAGGACGATCTGTACTGCGGGTGTTTGTACCGCGGGCTTCTGTGCCGCCGCCGGCGCGTGGCTACCCAGAAATATTCCGAGCAGCACAATGAACCGTTTGTACATCACCAGACTTCTCTTCTCTAATTCTTGCTCTTCATCACTTAAGCGAAGGAACAGCCTCCCTCGGCCCCCCAATCCTCTTGGTATCGTCTGAGAATGAGGGGCTGGACTTCGCTCTGAGTGGAACTAGATTGCTGCGAACGAAGTGAATTTACTCCGGTCGTAGTTCGGCTGTCTGTCCTACTTTGCACACAATCAGTCGGCTTTGGCAGTCACGGTGACGTCCACATGAGCGCCTTTTTTGAGCTTTACGTCATCGCCATGTTCGTCCGTCAAAGTATTTTCAATTCGGAGACTTCTATAGCGTTGATCAGTTCCGTCAACAGCAATCTGCGCCTTTTCCGGTTGGCTCGTGTGCGGAGACGGGATTATCTTATTTACAATTCCGGATACCGTCGTGCTTGGTTGTTCTGGAATTCGTGAAGTATCCAGATCCAATTCCGCTACTTTCGCGGACCTTGCCATGCGCGGCTTCGCCATTTCCATCGTGACGCTGGCACGCGTCGCGTCATCGGGTTGTGTCTTTCTCTTCTTATGCGGCATGCTCACATCATGACATCGAGAGGGTAGCCATACCGTTCCCTTTTGCACAGTTATGGAAGTTCAATCCGTCAGGTCTTCTTGTTGGCCGAACACTCCAAGAAATGAAGCAACGGTATGAGACGGAACGCGACAAGGAGTTTAAGTCGCACATTTGTTCCGCGCATCCAAGAGCGGAAAAACACGATCCGCCAAGATAACCATCCTGACCGCATGCAATACCTTCCGATTAGCAATTGTAAGTTAGCCGCTCAAAACACGATTTTTGAAAAGTGTGCAAAACTGAACAGAAACAGAAACTTGCTCGCGTTATAAAAATGCGTAAGCCGAGGCACCGATGGTGTCGTGATCGCGTCCGCATCCACCCGAGCGGAAGCCCCCTTCGAAAGATTGACGACAGTCGGTGCCCGGCCACCTCATATTTCGGCACTGCTGAATGATCCGCCACTCGCGAGTACGAATTGAGTTGATTCCTGATTTGCTATTCTTTGCGCGTGTTTTCGTCCTCGGATTTATGGTCATAATCGTATCTGCCTTCTTCATCGACTACGCGATTCGCCACTAACCCTCTCTCACAGGCGCGACGCGTTCGGTACATAAGTGAAACGACAACAACAGAGTACGTGGGCAAATACTTTGTGATAACGCGGGATGGATAGCGATATTCTCAAATCAAAAGGAGCAATCTGAACATGGGATACGGTAACCGCGACAAACCAGCAAGCAAATCAGGACGAGTCGGATTTGTGGAAGGGCGACTCAACGAGTTGCAACGTCGATGGGAAAGAGCGACAGGCGAACGCGAGAAGAATGAGGTATCCGAACAAATCCGCGAGTGGCGATCGTTTAGGCCAGAACGATCCGCATCCGCCGACAATAGACGATAAGGATCCCGGTGGCGTTTACGAGGTGGCCTGCGCGAGCTTCGCGATCAACAGCCGCACAATCCCTTTGTCGCGCTCCTTCAGCTTCATGAACTTCCGGCCAAGACTCTCGATCTCGCGCTGCTCGCTGAGAGATAGTTTCTTCCCATCAAGGATTAGCCCCTTGATCTTCTTTGGCTCGGCATCACCATCGTAGAAAAGCTGATACATCGGAATTTCAAGCGCCTGCGCGTACTTCGCAAGCGTATCGAGGGACGGAACAGTATGGCCGTTCTCGACGCGCGACGTGTAGCAACGAAGCATTCCCGTGCGCTGTTCGATGTCGCCCTGAGAAAGGTTCTTTGATTCGCGGATTGCCCGCAGACGTTCGCCGATCATTAGCATTGTTGGCCTCCCTTTGTTGGCGGTGATTCTAGCAGACGTATTGACCAATTACAGAACAAGAGCGCAACCGCCGGGTATGCCCCACAATCATGGCAACCGCTCTCAATTTTGCGCCGCTCCGCTAATTCGACGCTGGCAACCGATATAACCCGCAGCAGCAATCGGGCGTGCAAACGAGAGGCGAAATTTCCACAGGTGTTCTTGAAATTCAGCCGCCGGCGTGTTTATTGTGAGTCCGAGGAATCCCGGTAAAACATGGTCTTGCGCAAAGGTCCACGACTGGTGTCGCATCGAGGGAATTTGATTAAAGCTAGAGGCGTGTGCGGGACCGATTTCGGACATCGAAGTTGCGGACTGTTCCACTGCGAACGATGTCTTCAAGTGCTATGCCCCCGGTGCGTGACTGCCCATCGCCGAGAACACTTTCTGCTTCGAATTGCCCCCTTTTTTGCGGATGAAAAAGCGTCTTAATCGATTTGCCCAAGGTCCAGATTGCTGGCGAACCGTGGTGCCGTGATCTCGGGGGGGTGCTAGAATTCGCGCATTCCGCTTCCACGGATAGTAATCGAGGCCCACGACAGAATGCACGAAGCGGAGAATGAACTGCGCACTGATATTGATAGCGCGCATCCGATCGACCTTGCTCGCCGTCGCACGTTGGTTTGAAAATCTACAGCGTAGCCTTCAGGAGTATGAATACGCTGTAGCTGAGTTGCTGCCACATCCTTAAACTCCGATCGACAAATCCAGTTCTTTGTATCTGATTCAACGTATACGGAGTCGCTCACTAGAGTAGTGTCGGACAAAGCGACGAAACCGAATTCATGGAGTGCGTAATACTCGGCATCCGCCTCTAAGTCAGCGATTATGAGCGCCATTGCGTGACCCGTGCTACAAACGTCAGTCAGGACTTAGCCTTGGGCCGCTGTTGGTTTAGGGTTTTCTTTCCTCCGTATCGAAACCCCAGGCTGTGCTTTGTCGCATTCGGGAAATCACGCGAAGTTGTCTGACAGCTCTAAGGCCTCTAGAGTGCGGCTTGGATGCGCCTACGACCCATAGATAGAGTATTTCCATCACAGGATCGTAATTTCCTTGACAATAGCGCAGCATGCGCCCAATGTGATTACGGACTTGGGATTCTTCAGTTCACCTAAATACGACGGAAGTTACCTGATCTACCCCTCGCCAGACAATATCAGTAAGACATTCAAGGAGATTCATGAATACGATTACCCGCAGGGACCAGTCCCGTGGTTTAACTCTACAGGACGAAGTAAATCGTCTATTTGAAGACAATTTTACTCGCGAGCGCTCGGGTCATGCCGATCTAGCAACGTGGGCGCCACCCGTAGACATCTACGAAACCGAGAACGAATTGGTCGTAAAGGCCGAGCTGCCGGATTTTCAAGAGAAGGACATTGACGTCCGCATTACAAACAATACGTTAACGATCCGAGGAGAGCGGAAGTTCGAGAAGGACATCAAAGAGGATAACTACCTCCGGATCGAACGTGCCTATGGTTCGTTCGTGCGGAGCTTTTCCCTCCCGAATACGGTCAGCTCCGAGAACATTCGCGCCGACTATCGCAATGGGGTATTGACCCTGCATATGGCTAAGCGTGAGGAGTCGAAGCCGAAGCAAATCAAGATCAGCGTCTCAGCAAACGGCAAGTAGATCGTAGATCACAGACACGCGCGAGGGGCAACTCGTGCCCCTCGCGCTTACAACCAAGGAGGTTGCCATGATCGAACGCAAAGAACTTTCTAGAGGAGATATCGCGCACCGAGCTTACGAGCTGTATACCCAACGCGGCTGTGAGGCGGGGAAAGATATCGAGGACTGGGTCAGAGCAGAAAAAGAGCTGGCCAGCGAAGTTGTCGTAGGACCAGGAAAAACCATGGCCGCCCAGAACGGTCGAAACCAGAACAATCTGACCTCGCAATAAGCCATGCCCGACAAAGGTCCGAGCCGTTGTCAGTTCAAGCTGACGATCTTGACTTCAGGCCGGTAAGCCCAAACCTGAGAAGCCAATTTCAAATTCTCGGAGAACAGCAAACGTTCGACCGGCGAACACCACACGCTGGTAAGGAGAAAGTTCATGACAGTCAAAAACCCAAAGGAACTCTTCGTGATGCTGCTAAGTGACGCACGCCAGAGCACCGAGCGGTCCACCAAGTTTTATCAGGAGATCAGCCAGGCAGCCCAGGATCCAGACATTAAAGAAGCACTGGAATCGCGGGCCTGGATCTCGGAAAAGGACCTCAGCGCGATCGATCGGTGCTTCCAACTGATCGGCGAGCAGCCAGTGAAGCTCAGCGGCCGGCTCCAAGAGGTATTTGTTGAGGACTTCCGCAAAGAACTAGCGGAGATACAGAACCCGATCGCAAAGCACCTCTTCGTCTTAGCCAAAGTTAACCACCTGATCCATCTTCGGATTGCCGAGTACGTAACGCTGGTAGCAGCGGCCGACGTGACTGGACACTATGCGGTTGGAGTTCTGCTGGAAAGCTGTTTGGCAGACAAGCTCGCGTTTGTGGAACGAACGCGACGTCTCATCAGGAACTTCGTCGCGACCAAGGTAGCGGCTAAGGTTGCAGTAGCAACAGCATAGTAACGACGGTGCGGACTTGCTGAAAAAGCCTGAATCGCGTCGAAAAGAAGCGCTGGTTGCTTGATACATGAACGGCTCTCCTCGGCGACGGGGAGAGCTGTACTCATCACGCACAAAAACAGCGAATTCCCTTCACATTAATCCCGTACCTCGCATTCATCCGAAGTCTAAGATGGCCGGGAATTTTTCTTTGAAGCTGACTGCCAAGCTAATCACAACATCAGGACGGATCTGACTCGTTCAGTAGGACTACACGGCTTTCTTTTTTCGCTTTGCCCACCGTGCCAGTGCGACAAACTCTCTAAGAGCCAATTGCCTGTGATTGAGCGAGCGCTTGAAACGGCGGCGCTGATGCTGGGTGCGAGCAAGTCCCGCGGTTATTGCTTAGAAATGATTTGTGCCGATTTCCTTGCAGGAGCTCACCTCGAAGGTGGTAATTCTGACTCACTGCTCTTCGCACTCGGTCGACTTTATCCCCTGCTCGCAGATCCGCAGAAAATGGAATTCGTGCAGCAAATTGGGAAAGTTCAATGAGTGATTTCCAGCCCCGACGACTGAGACTTCGGCTCAACGCAGATTCTTATCGCAAACTCCGCACCGAAGTGCTCGAGCGTGGACGGCTGGCGATGCCAGTACTGCGGCAGTTACGATCGTCTTCAGGTTCACCACATTTGCTCGCGAAGCCGGTTGGGGGACGACACAAACGAAAATCTGATCACGCTTTGCGCTGATTGCCACAGTGACATCCATCGATGAGCGCTGTATTCTGCAAAAACGCTCGCGACAACACCTTAATACATTATTGTATGTACAATGCTCCAAAGTTGGAGTGTATCACGGGAGCTAGAATGGCAACCGTCAATCGGCCTCTTGCGGGAATCAGGTTGGATCAACCAGCGGACCTCTCTGACAAGGGTGTCGTAAAACGGCTTAGTCCAGGGGCGGTCAAGGCGTTCCTCAAGATCGCAACCCTTTGGGAGCTGCGAGACGAGGATGCCAGGCTATTACTTGGCGGTATTTCGAACGGCGCCTACTACGAACTAAGGAAAGCGAGCTCACCGGTACTCGATCAGGACCGCTTAACGCGGATCTCCCTGCTCACAGGCATCTTTAAGGCACTCAATATCCTGTACCGAAAAAAGCTTGCCGATCGCTGGATTCGGCTTCCCAATACGAACCCAATGTTCGGCGGACAGCTCCCGCTTACCTACATGACCAGAGGCGGCGTCCCTGCCATGCTCAGAGTGAGGCAACTTCTCGATGCGCGGCGGGGCGGACGGTAGGTGCTTCCGAACGTTTCGCGTCTTCTCCAGGATGACACCCATCGATTGATCCCCTCTGCATACGACGATGAGACTGTCCTCAACCGACTGACCACGGATTCGGACGAAATAACTGCGCTATTCGAACTCGAAGGAGCAACTAACGAACGGCTCCAAGGCGAGGCAGGGCTCCTGCCCGGAATAACGGTTCAGGAGCTTGTGTTCGGAGTCTCGTACTCCCACATCGTCAATGCGGCATTCACTCACGCGAACCCTCTCGGGAGCCGTTTCAATGGGCCCGAGCGCGGCGCGTGGTACGGGGATTATCACTCGAAACATCCGGAGTTGAAGTAGCTTTTCACAAGTCGCAGGAGCTTCAGGAGATCGACTGGCAAGAGAAAGAGACTTTCCTGTATGTTGACTTCTTGGCGGACTTTCGAGGAGAGTTCCACGATATCCGCAACGACTCCCGTTTTGCGAAGTGACTCGATCCGAAAAGCTACGCAGCCTCCCAGAAGTTGGCTCAGGAACTTTTGGAGAATGAATCGGCCGGCATCGTTTATCCAAGAGTTCGGCATGGCGGGGGAACTTGCATTGCTTGTTTCCGACCAGCTCTCGTGAATAACGTTCGGAAGGGGAGCCAAGTGTCAGTTGAATTTGACAATGCTTTCGCTAAACCGGCAATCCGGCCTGTACCTTGAAACCAATCAGAAATTAAGGCTCAGATTCGAAGCTTTTCTGTTCTGGCGAATCGCGATCCACCGCTTCGGAAGTTATGCTGAGACCCAACTTACATACCACTTGTAATCGGCCCTGGTCAGGGATGGGGCAGGTTGAGCTGGGAGACGTGAGCAGCCTTTTTTGATGCGATTGTAGGGCAGGCCGAGGCGCTTCCTCAATGCGCAGCTCAGGTTGCTGCCACTGGAGATTACCGTGACATTCCGTTGGTCGTGCTTTCGGCGAGCAGCTCATCTCCTTCACAGATGAAGGAACATGAGTCCTTGGCGCACCTGTCTTCCCAAACAACAGTTGGTGCGCTCGTCCGGATGATCAGTGATATTCACTTGACGAGCCCGATCTTGTGATTTCCTCAATTCGTGAAGTGGTTGAAGCGGTTGGTCGTAGAAGACCGCAATGAGCGAAAACGCATCACGATTATTGGACAGGCACAGACGTGACAGCAGTCACCTTCGGAGATTTTGGTGAGCGAAGCTGCGAGAAACGCTCTTTCAACCGATCGAAGGGCGTCTCCAGGAATCGATAACTCAGACTCGCAACGAGGACCCTGCTTGCTACCGCGATCGGAGATTGGAGCAGCGGATGGGTGCGTCCCAAACCTATTAAAGGTCGGCTTTAGGCAGTCGAGCACCAGCGGGTTGAGCATATACATCCCATACCGAGCGGGACGCACCCGCTCCCGCAGGCACGGCAGTGCCAGCTTTCCGATTTAGCCAAACGCCCGCAGCGATATTCTCCGCAGTTACCGCGGCGCCAACGACCGCTGCTCCCGATGAATCGGTAACTTGGCCAGATATTGATCCGGTGGAAATCGCATTCTGTGCCTGGGCCACTAAGCAGATTAGAATTATCGTTATGGACAAGATTCCGAGGAAGCAGAGGTTTTTCATCATCGACTCCTCCAATCCACCCCTTTACTCGAACGTAGTGCATTAATACACCCTGCAGTCTGAAAATTACATGAAAATTGCGCGATTACAGTGCAAGCCAACCCGCAGTGGCTCATAGCATCAGTGGAGAAAGCTCTGTCCAACACGGAAGGCCAACTGCTCGTTGGGGATTACTCTTGAAAATGTCCGTTCGGTATTCACTTGTTCGATAGATTCGTTATTAATGCAGTGAGGCCGGATACTGAGTGGCCAATCTGTATTCTTCCGGATAGATGTTGAGGTGGTGATAATCCCTGTGGGTGCTGAAAAAGTCTTCGTGAATGCGAACTGAAGTGTTGGCAGCAACGTCTATATGAGCAAGCGTTCTGCCGATGCTCTTCTTCATCGCCATTCACGGAGGCTTGCGGATTATGATGGGACAACACGCCCGTTCCGAGTCGCTGTTCTACTACTTTCGCATTGAAGATCAGGTTCCTGAAAACCACCTGCTCCGTCTCCTGGACCGGCACATCAGCTTCGATTTCGTTCGTGAGAAGCTGCAGGACTCCTACAGCGATACGGGCCGACCCTCGATCGATGCGGAACTTCTGTTGCGCATCCTGCTGATCGGCTATCTCTATGGCGTCACCAGCGAGCGCAAGCTGGTCGAGGATCTGCAGATGCATCTCGCTTGGCGCTGGTTTACTGGGCTCAGCTTCGATCAAGAGATTCCCCATCACTCTACGTTTTCCAAGAACCGTCATGGACGCTTTCAGGAGTCGAACCTCTTTCAGCAGCTCTTTGAGGAGATCGTAGACCGCTGCCTGGAAGCTGGGTTCGTCGAGGGCGAGCACCTGTCCGTGGATGGCAGCTTCCTTCCCGCGAACGCCAGCCGGTCGAGTCGCATCCCGCGGGAGCAGTTGACGGAAGTGGCCCACGTGAAGGGCACGGTGCGAGAGTACTTGGCGGACCTCGAGCAAGAAAACCCGGTCTAAGAGCCGACCCATCAACAAGACCAGGTATCGACAACGGATCCGGATTCAACCTATTCGACCAAGGGCCATCGTCCTGCGGAGCTGGGGTACTTCAACAACTATCTGATCGACAACCAGCAGCTGTGTGATTCTGGGCGTTCAAGCAACGCCAGCTCGGCTGAGCCAGGAAAGTGCGGCGGCTCGGGAGATGATCACGCGGTCAGCGGAGAGACGCGGGCGCTTTCCCCAGTCGGTTGCTGCCGACACGACCTAAGGGAACGGTGAGCTTTTGGCCTGGTTTGAGGAACGAAACATCACTCCTTATATCCGCGTGAAAGAAAGTCCGGCACCCTAAACCAACTTGTATGGAATCGAAAAGTTCATCTACGATCCGGAAACGAACAGTTATCAGTGTCCCGCAGGAAAGCGACTAACCTACCTTGGGGTGAACCCCCGCAACCGAAACCATATCTATCGGGCGACGTGGAAGCGCTGTCGCGACTGCCCACAAAAAGCGCAATGCACCCGGGGCCACTATCGGCAGATTGCGATCCATGTCCACGAAGCGGCGCGACAACGGGCACGCGAGCGAACAACCGTGCCGGCTTTCGCGGCCGCGCAACGCCAACGCCGGAAAGTAGAAGCACTCTTTGCGGAGTTGAAGAACCAGATCAGACTGCGCAGGGTGCGCTTCCGCAGAATGAAGCATGTTCGCGAACAATTCTTTCTCGCGGCTATAGCGCAAAACCTGAAACGACTCGCTCGCTTCCTTAGATCCAGATCTCTAGAATCAGCCACGGTTCCGATCTGAGATAGAAAAAAGAAAGCGCGATACCCCCGCAGAAACAACACCTCACCTCAAAACTACCACCAGTGGGCGCCTTTTTCAACAGCCACCCCTGTTATCAACATCTATCGCGGGAAGAAGAGTAGTCTGGTGGCGAATCACCTGGTTCCCTGAACTTGGGTTGAGGAAGCCGCGGGCATCATGGGCGCGTCGATGATGTTCTTCCCAGCATAATCGATGGGAACAACCCGATAGCGATAGACCATGCCATGATCACCAACCACATAAGCCCGTTGCCTGGTTGGAAAGCTATAGGCTTTGACGCTGGCGGGAAACCGGAAACTGCGTGAGTTCCAGCGCTTGTCGCCGTCGGTCGTGAAAGTCAGCTTTTGACCGTCAAATATCCATCCCACTTCGCGATCGGGAAACTTGATGGCGCCTGCTGGCGAAGCTACCAATCCGTGCCAGCTCTGCCCGCCGTCGTTGGTAGCGATCAGCTTGGCGTTGTTCAGATTCGCAAACCCGGTACTTTCGTCGGTGAAGAACACCCAGTGATTAGCCCCCCAAGCACCTCCAATCCACACTTGGCCGACATCGAGCAGAGGAAACAGGTTCCAACTGTTGCCGCCGTCTTCCGTTTTAGCGACGAACAAGGTATTGAAGTCGGCCCCAGTGCCACCGATGGCGTACCCGCGACTGGAGGAGGGGAAATGCATCGCCTTCAGGACGCAGTCCGCGTCGCGCGAAAGTCCCTCCACCTGGATTGTAGCGTGGCAGGCCTTAGTGGACATCATTTCCTTCCAGTTGCGGCCGCCGTCGTGCGTTTGCAAAATATGCGAGACGTTATTATTCCCATCCAGTAGCACACCAACGGTCAGTGACAGAAAAACATACTCCACGATACCCCACGTCGCCGGACCGCGCCGATCTGTTCCCAGTTTTCTCCGTCGGTGGTACGCAGCAGCTTGCCTCCCTGCACAGCCCACCCGTGCTTCGCGTCTGCAAATCGGGGTGCCGCGACTGTCTCCTCTCCGGAGTGCGGATCTCCTCCGAGTTGGGGCGCCCAGCTATTGCCACCGTCCTTCGTATGGAGGATCGTGCCGTGTTGACCTGTCACCCAACTCTCTTCGTCACTCATTAAGAAGACATCCGTCAAATTAAGGTCTTGCTTGTAGTTCACCGGTTCCCAGATCGCTTTGAATTTCGTCTGCGGGCTTTTTTCTGTGGTAACGCTCGGTTTGGTCGGTGCCATCATTGGGTTAGGCTGCTGCGCCCCGGCCATCCCAGCAAAGCAGAAAAGGATCGCAAGCATCGCACTCGATCGCTTCATGGGTTGCCTCCAAAATTGAAAATGTTCTCTGGCTCGGAGTTTAACGCATTAATGTGGAAACTAGAGTATTTCCGGATAACTGTCCAGAACAGAAATTATCGAACCCGTGGCTTCGATCCCCACTTCGTCGGCGCCGACTTCGTAATAGATGTTGATGAATCCTCTTCGAACCACTCTAGGTGCCTTTGTCTTTGAGCCGTGGGCTAGAAGGAATATTGCAGGCGCGCTCGGTTGAGCGTACCTTCCTGGGAGTGCCTTGACTTCGATTGCATCCAAAACTTGGGACATGCTGCGGCTCATCCGCCGCGGTGGTCCTGCTCTCTGCAACATCGCCGTTACGAACTCGTGCAATGCAGCCTGCGATTTCTGCAATTTTGCCCGGGTAAAATCGCCTCCCATGACTTGCGCTGGATAGACGCCGATCAGTTCGGTCGCGCTCTCGACATCCTGCACAAACGCGGAGTTCGCTACGTCAGTTTTTTGAGTGGCGAGACTCTCCTCCATCCGCGACTCGCCGACATGATCGAGATGTCCGTTGCGAGGGACATGGAGCCCGCGGTCATTACGAATAGCTAGCTGCTTCCGATGCAGCTCGACCGGCTCGCATCGGCCAGTCTCAAGACGGTGTACATCTCAATTGATGCTCCCGCGATGGCCGTCCACGAAGAAAATCGCGGCCTGAAAGGTCTCGGTGAGCGTATCCGCTCGGCCACGGCGCAGATGCCGAGCTTAGGTTGACGGCACTCGCCCAGGTGACGATGAGCAAGTTGATCGGCGACTACCGCGCGCTCGTGGCGCTGCTACGAGACCTCGGATTTTCTGCTGTAGCTTTCTCCTATCCCCAACAGGCGCGTCTCAGCTCTTCCTCCCCGGCCTAGTCGTCTGACTCACGTCTCGTCAACTTCGAATCCACCGAGTTGGTCGAAGCCTTCGACGCAGTCGATGACTTGCGCAGCTTGTTTCCTGTCAACAATCCGCGAGCTTCAGTCGCCGATATGAAGCAGCATCTGCTCGAGCAGCCAGCGGTTCGTTTGTTATAGTAGCTACAAGAGTTTTTATATAGATTGAACTTTGATATATGGCGTTGCACACAAGCTCCCCGGTGTAAACTGCAGACTACGTTCGCAGAGGGGCCAGACGCTCGTATTCGGGATTACTGTTGAGAAATCCTGTGGCTGTTGAAAAACTCGCTCGCCACGAATTCGCAGAAATCGCTTCGCGTCAGGAAGTTCTACAAACGATTATTCCCAATCTCCTAGACATTTGCTATCACCCGATTTTCGACTTTTTCAGAAAAACCGACTTTTTCAACAGCCACCCGTGTTCTCGACATCTATCCGATAACCGCGTAACACGTCCAAGTGGATTATTTCCGAGTGCGCCGTCAGAACGAAGCCGCCCGGCGGCGGACGCTACGCGTGAGGTGAGGGAGGGGTGATTGCTTAACGGCTGAGATAAGTTTGGGTCACAAGGAGGCACCCTGTGACTCGCTTACGCAAAATGATGCTGGAGGAACTCCAGCGTCGTAATTACTCTCAAAATACCATACGTTATTACCTGCGCGCAGTCTAAGATTTCTCTCGACGATTCAACCTTCCGCCCGACCGTTTGGGCCAGCGACAAATTCGTGAATACCAAGCTGAGTTTTTTCAAAAGCACTAGTTGTCGTCGGGTACCGTGAATAACCGCCTCGCGGCGCTGCTTTTTTTCTACATCAAGACTCTCAAAACGGCATGAGCATCGCTGAGTCTACTTATCCGAAAAGAGCTCTGCACTTATGCGACGATCCTGACTCACAGGAAGAAGTCTCGCAACTCATCGATGCTGCGCTCACTTCCTACCATCGCATTCTGCTGCTGACGTTCTACGCCACCGTAGTGCTTAACGCCCAGTTGACACACTTGAAAGTCAGCGACATCGACAGCCAGCGCATGGTGATTCACATTCTAGGCTTCAATTGACTCGTTGACCTAGATGTGATGCTTAGCCCAAAACTGCTTTAAGAACTGCGCTAGCTCTGTCGCCGTTTGCCGAGAAATTCCAGCGCATGGCTGTTTCCAGGCTACCGTTAGCACTACAGTGATCAGCCCATCGATACGTAAACACCTCGGTACGCCTGTATGGAGGCGGCCTAGCGCGCAGGCATCCAGATACTAGTCCATCCCCACACGTTGCGCCACTGCTTCGCCACGCATCTTCTCGTGGCGGGCGCGCATTGCGCACCATTCAGATCCTGTTAGGCCATCGTATCATTTTCCCGCCCCTCGAGGTGGCCTATCTCATCCGCAGCGCAGGAGCTGCCTTCCTCGAACGAATCGCCATTGGCTCAGCTGGAAGCGCATCAAAGTACTGCTGGCCATTGCGCGGTGTCGTACCGCTGCACTCGGCGGTCATCTCGATCAGTGCACCCGCTGCGGGCATCGTGCCACCATCTCCTACAACAGCTGTCGCTATAGACACTGCCCGAAGTGTCAGACCGCTGCCCGGGAACGCTGATCGCCGCACGTCGACGAGAGCTCCTCCCGACGCGCTACGTCCATGTGGTCTTCACACTTCCCCGCAGCTTGCTCCACTGGCTTTGCAGAACAAGAAAGTCAGCTAGATCTGCTATTCCGCGCTAGTGCAGAAACACTTCTCGAAGTCGCTCGCGATCCGAAACACCTCGGCGCGGAAATCGGCTTCTTCACCGTGCTGCATACCTGATCAGAAGCTCGGGCTCCATCCCCATGTCCATTGCGTCATTCCCGCCGGTGGCCTGTCACTGGATCACACTCACTGTGTAAAATCACGCGATCTGTTCTTTCTTCCCATTCACGTGCTCCGTCGCGTTTTTCGTGGCAAGTTTGTTGCTGCCCTCAAACAAGCCTTCGGTGATCACCAACTCGTCTTTCACGGTAACCTGACACTCCTCGCTCAGCCGAGGACCTTCGCCGCATGGCTACGGCCACTGTTCCGATGAACTGGGTGGTGTACTCGAAACCACCCTTCGGTGGCCCGGAGTATGTGCTCCAGTATTTGGGCCGCTACACTCATCGCGTAGCCATCTCGAATCATCGCTTGGTCTCGTTTACCGAACAGACGGTCACTTTTCGTTGGCGCGATTCCGCTCACAACAACGCACATAAGTTGCTCATCTTTCTCTCGATGAATTCCTGCGCCGCTTCCTGTTGCACGTGCTTCCCAAAGGTTTCGTGCGCATCCGGTACTTCGGCTCCCTGGCCAACCGCAGGCGCGCCACACTCCTACCACTTTGCTTTCATCTGCTCTGCTCAGCCCCGCAGGCAGAACAAGACATAGCAGGCAGCAAAGCCTCAAGTGATCTTTGGCTATGCCCTAAATGCGGTGTACCGATGGTGGTCATCGAAAGACTCACCGCTGCCGAAATCCTACTTCGTTCTCCTCCCACCCTGGTCACTGTTGCCGCATAAACGACTCTCTACCACAATAATCTTTGCGTGTGTCAGCGCGCTCAGTCTCTCTGCGCCTTACCATTGTACAATCCACGCCTTTCTACTTTCTCAAGCCTTCTCTTGGTACGAGTTTTGCGCTTTCGTCACCTTTTCAGCTCCCGCTGTCGTCTAACGTGCTCTGCCGCACAAACTCGCGCCTCTCACAACTCACCTTCCGTCAATTGAATTTGCATAGAGCCCGCGTCCGCCGCAACCACTGCGCTTACTCTAACGGTAGTATCAAAGCGCGTTTTATCAGCGTGGTCGTGTGGAGTTCTTCCTGAACCGTGCCTCCGATAAAGCGCTAACGTCACCCGGGAGCTATCACAAAGGTGATCAGGCGGACCACATCTCCGGTTAGCCGACTACACAGCCATTGGACTACGTTTCGGGTGGCCTAAAATCCGCGTAGCGATCTCATCGAGCCCGATTTAGCGCCTACGGCGAGGGTCATTTCAACTCCGCCGTCCAGTTCAAGACAACCAAAACGGTCAGTGCTATACTTCTCGCTTGCTGTATCCTCAAGCGCAAGAAAAGGAATCGTCTGCCCCACCCACCTGTATTTGAGAAGGAGACCACCACCCACATGCACTTTCTGTTTGTTCACTTGTTCCCCTGCCAACTCGGCACATCGCCATCTACATTGTAGAGAGAAAGGGCATCAGTGCACGTTCTTATTCGAGGCGGCATCAACCGCGGGCGAGATCAAGATATTGGGCTATTACGTCACGGCAGGCACTAGAGAAAGACTGATACGGAGGTTACACCATGCCGAATTTGGAGCTACGCGAGGGGCAGATTTCAGATAGGGATGAAGGCGCGGCGCAGCCGCCTTCGCGCCGATCTGATCATTGGGTACTCGGGGTTCGGGGCAACGCTCTTCTTGGCCGAACTCTTTCCCGGCGTTCCCATAATCAGTTATTTTGAGTTTTTCCTTCACCCTCATCATTCCGTCCTCGATTTTCGGCCTGAGTGGGTGCCGTTCGAGCGCCACATTCTACGTGCCCGGGCAAGAAACGCAATGACCCTTCTGGACCTGGAAAATTGCGCGGCTGGTTATGCCCCAACGGAATTCCAGAGAACTCTGCTCCCACAGGTTTATCGTTCCAAGATCCGTGTAATTGCTGACGGAGTCGATACTGACTTTTGGCATCGCCAAAGCGTGCCTGAGCGCAGGCTCGGGCGACTGCGATTCAAGCGGGACACTCGTATTGTTACTTATGCCGCGCGAGGTCTTGAGTCTGCAAGAGGCTTCGATATCTTCTAAGAGTCGCCAAAAAGATTTATGAGGCGGAACCCAAGGTGGTGTTCTTAGTAGTCGGCAACGCACTAGTATATTATGTGCAGATCTCGAATACATCCGAGAGAAAAGCTTCGCCCGACATGCGTGGAACCAAGAAGAATACGATCTTCGCCAGTTCCGATTCCTCGGCCAAGTCAGCCGCAGGACCTTGGCCAGGATCTTCTGTCTTAGTGACCTGCATATCAATTTGACGATTCCCTGCGGGGCCGGCTGGTCCCTGCTGGAGCGTTCGCCTCAGAATGCACTGTGTTGGCTCGGATACCGGACCTATGAAAGAAATCATTCGGGATAACCAAAATGGTCTGCTGTGTGATTTCTTTGACGTTGATAGGCTTGCTCGTCGAGCCCTTGTGTCCTTAAGGACCCGGCGCCTACCGGGCGCTTCGCCGGCAGCCAGAAACAGGATACAGGTGAAACACAGTCTCCCCGTAATCATGCCACGCACGGCGTTATTCTGTGAGGAAGTCGCGCGGCGACCAAACCACGCTGAATGTGCATTGACACAATTCCAGACTCGCTTTGTGACTTGCTACCCCTAGAACCGGGAGATAGTCGGCATCGACCTGAGTGACCTCACAGAGAAAAGTTTTTTCACCTTTCCTAGTCCCTTTTTGATTTTCGATAGGCTGCTTTTGTGTCTTTTAAGTATCCTTTCCCGCTCGAACTGTCGACTTGCGTACTCTACTGAAGCTGCGCCAACGCTCTTGGTGCGCGGGTGAGATTTTCGCCCCCCTTTCAATTGGCCGAGACTCTAGCAGTGGCCTCTCGTCTGTCAACCATGAGCGGCGCAAGAGAAGCAAAGCATCCAAAAAGGTGATTGCGGCCATCAGGAGGAAGTTCTGGAGCGGACCAATCTACAAGCCATTCAATCCAGCTTGCTGTTTCCCCGTTACCCCCCGAAGAACGTCAAATTGGTCGAGCTCATTCCGTCTTGCAGCGATTCTATATTCGCCGAAATAACGAGAACCGACCGCGCCCCATTTCCAAGCCCTCGTTCGTTCGTACAACGACCTTGTCACACGCCTATAGGTGTTGCGCTCACGCGAGAAGCGAGCACAGCCTTTGCGATTGCTGCTGCACCGAACCCCATTGCTATGGTGAAGCCTCCTAGTTCGTCTCGCGTTTTTAACGCATATTCAAACGGCGTACAAATCACAGGTCGGCCTGCTGACAATACGAGAGGAATCGTGCCGCTCGAGGAGTATGATGCATCCTGATAGGCGAATATACCCGCATGACGATTCTGAACTTCTTGTATTTAGTCGGACACACTCAAGAACGCATCTGAAATCATAACGTTTTTCTGAAGGTCTAAGGCTTTAATCAGGCCGCGAACCTCACGAAGATACTCTTTCTCACCAGCAAATTGACCTAGAGTTCGCCGTAAAGTACGAGCAGCTGAGACCACGGCGCTTTAGCATCCAAAGCGCAAGGAGTATCTCCTCTAGCTCTTTGCCCCGCCGGAAAAATCCGAGAGATACTAGTGACAAGAGGCTACGACGCAATCTAGCCTTGGAATTCACCGACCATTGGTCGGAGCAGAAACAGAGGGGGTGTCAGGCACGCCAGTGGAATCACAGTCACTTTTCGCACTATCGTCAGCTAGATAGCAAACCATCTGTTTAGATTCCTCAGTCAGTTCACTACCCGCGAACTTAGCTCGACGACGCGCCTAAGAATCACTGTTTAGAAGCAATGTCTCTTAGTTGAGTTAAATGTGGTATGAAGCGTAGAAACTAGAGGCGTGGATAGTTCAAAGAAAACTGATTATATTTTCTCAGAACGCTCTATCTCATATCCAAAACTCTTGTTGTAGATTTTCTATCACAATCACTCTTTGATATAGCGCTAGCAATTAGTCAGAGATCATCCATCTTTATCAGCGTCTAGAGCTGAATCGTTCTATATTTAAGCCGTAAGAAGAGCGTATTTGACGTGTTCGACGTAAGGAAGCGCAGTGATTAAATCGCAGCGTAGAGAGCACACATCGCAATAGAAGAAACGTGAGACGTGAGCTATCTTCACAGGTACCTTACCAGCTAACAACGATCATCACCATCTTGAAAGAAAGAGAGAGAGAATGCGCTCGAGTCTTAGCTCGCACGCATTATAAGCCTTCTTGTTAGCGCCATCAGCGCCTAAAGCAGCGATTTGTTGATTATCTCACCTCATTATCATCTCACTCCCAACAGCTCTCAGAGTATTAACTAAATCTCATCTCTTTACGGCAACATGGCTTCGCGCAAGAGAAGCAGGTAAAGATAAGTCCCGGTCCAATACTCGTCACGTGCAATTCTGGGGCGGACATGTACAAGCAGTACTGCGCAGCGTGCCACGGCGGTTAGTATCTTCGCGATGCTCAAATATGGCGCAGCCAATGCGCCAATTTCTCAAGGTCAGGCTCGAACCAGGTGTATTTGCCGGCCAGCTCCCCAACTCTCCGACGGGCAAAGGCGATGGCCCGCGCGGTCAGATAGGCGCACTCGACGTACAGAATTCCCGAGACGGGCCTTCAGCGGTGGAGATCACTAGTTTGCCGCAGGCCATGGCTTCGGCAAGCGGCAAGCAAAAGCCCTCGCCGCGGTAGAGTCACGAGCATGTCGCACCCGCGGTACAGCGCCGCAAGCTGCGGTCTTCCAGCTCCTCGTTGAGGAGCAGCTCGCGCGCACCTTTCTTCTGAGCTATCTGTCGCACCTGGGAAGCAGCGTCTGCGATCGGTAATAGCTGTTCTAACCTAGTCCTTAAAACCAGTCACGTCGTCACGCTCTCGGAACGCGCACATGTACACTTCCAGACCAGTTCTGCACCCTTCCGCAGAGTGACCACGGCGACGAACAGGAAAACAAACCCGCGCGATGTCCCGGCAGCCACATTCGCCTTCGGCGTTGAAGCATGGCACCGGAGGATTTGACGACGTTGTTTCTCGGTCGACGCCACAGCTCTGGAAGATGTCACAGACATAACCGGAGGGCACCCACAGCCGTCCACGTCTTGCTTATGCCTAGCGCAGAGGCACGACGGAAAATTCCCGGACGGTTACGAAGCCTCCGGCCGTGGCTAGTTTAATCTGCGCCAGTATCGGAGTGAAAGCCCCGGCACACGGCGATGCAGAAATGCCCGTGTGGGGGCCGCTGTTCTCGTCAATCGTGTGGTTTTGACCAGAACGTCTCATCTCGGCGATAAAGCAGAGCCGCAGCCAGCGCCCGATAGATTCTCGCGACGCTCAAATGAACCAGGAACGCTCCAGTCAGCACGATGACAGACACTCCCGGAGAACGTCACATACGCAGATACTATCACACAGTCTAGTCCGGAATACCAGATCATGAAGATAACGCGCAGCGTCGCAATAAAGCCATCCATCAAAACGTGCCGCAATACACAATAAACGCGCTCAGCGTAAGAGACAGATCCATCTACGCCGAGCGCAGCTATTCACTCAAACAGACCCATGAAGAGAGATCTTCTAGAATCGATGTACTCCACGCAAATCGACATAGACTCAACAACGAGTAGACGCGAATCACAAAGACGATATAGGAAAAAAAACGCAGTCGTGAATTTGAGGATTGCGAACCTGACGAAGTACATCAAGTCGCTGCAAGCGAAGTAGACACTGGTCGAGTGCCGAGTGATCTCGTCCGATGGTGCAGTGTTGTGCAGTTACACGTAGCACCACACAATTTTGGGGATTTGTAACCATTTCCAGACATCGCCCTCCCTGAAAGCCCATTATTTTTTGGCACGGTTTCGATACAGTCTTCTTGCTCATAATTATCTTTTTCGAAGAGTTATGACTATCTTATAAAGCTTAACCTATTTATATTCATATATTCCTATGTGCCCCCCTACATCTTTATCACATCCCCTTTTTGCTTTACACGTCCGCACAACACTCGAACTCTTCCTCTATCTCACCTCTCGACACTCTACTATCGAAGATCTCGATGTGAACATCGCCTATGAGAAAGCTATGGCGGGTTGATGGCAAGGTTTTCTTCACATGTCTCATTTGTGAACCTCCCGATTCTATCACCATCCGGCATACCTCAGAAGTACCTGTTCACTAGTTTCACCGTAGTCTGGAACCAAAGCATATTTATCTGACGACGGCCTTTGGCGTAACTCCCACCTGATTACGACCCGACGCCAGTGCACGCGGCCGCCAGCACTTACTTCCTAGCGCTCACAGATTCGGCAGGCGGGCCAAAAAGGGTAGCGTTAGGCAAGGCGTGATGAGTAAAAACCTTCGAGTATGCTCATCCCAGAACGCCCTGGTTGAGGGGGCTTGCAAGCGATTCTAAAGATAAATAGTTAGAAACCGTGGCTGTGAAAAAGTCGGTTTTTCTGAAAAAAGTTGAAAATCGGGATAAAAATATCTAAAAAATCGTTGCAGAGCTCCAGACGCAACAGTTCTGCGAAATCGCAGTGAGCGAGTTTTTCAACAGCCACTTTCCTCTGCCACCATCTATCTCAATGAACAAGTCGTCGAAGCGCTTCAGTCAGCGAAATATCTAACAGCTTAACTCAATACTATCAAAATATATAGCATCTCTATCCCAGCGCCTTAAACAGAACGAAAAGTTCAACCGTTGTCGGCGCGAAAACGAATCGGGAGCGCTGGCGTAGATAATTGCGGATTCAATTTTTCTGAAACTTATCACACACATTAACCCACGATAACAGTTCAGTAGAGCAAAGACGATAGATAGAAACCAAACTCGCGAACGTTTATCGATATAAAGATGACGAGACAACAAATATAAGATAGGTGAAAATTCAATAGCTCATAGCGCGAACATAAACGAATATCCTAAATACCAGTCTATATTGTTCTAACGAAGTAGATCGAGCAACGTGGCTAGCGAAAACTTACAATATCAAAACAAAAAAAAATAAACACATAATTTAAAAAATAAAAAACAAAAAAAAAAAAATAAAACGAAATCCAATACCAGTTGTATTCGCCCCGAGAAGTTCGGGAGCGCCATTTAACTTAACTCTTTCACACTCATTTGGCGTGGATTCGTGCGAAAACGAGCCGCGTCGTTTGATTACCAAAGATGACAGCATCAATCATCGGGCAGCGTAAAAATCAGTCTACTTCCACAAGTCAAAACAAATCAAATTTTTGCCTTTTTTTTCTTCTTTTTTCTTGCCCTTCTTTTTTTTTTTCTCCTCCAGCCGTCAGCTGTTTGTTCTTTGTTCCTTGTCTTTTTTTTGGTCATCCAGGCGTTTTGGGGTCTTTTTTTTAAAACGGCGATTCAGTCGGTTCGTCGTTTGATAGCAAAGATGCCGGCATCAAGCCCGGGCAGCCTTTTGCGCGGCCCTTCATCACCGTTTTCTTCATACGGTGCTTTCATTCACCTTTTCTCTTCATACGGTTTTTTCGCCTGCCTCAATACAAGCTGGGTTTCAGCGGCAGCGGCGTTATTTTTACGAGATCGCTCCGAGCGGCCCTTGGTTTTAGTTCCAGCCTCGTTCAGTTTTCTTTTTTTTTTTTTTTTTTTTTTTTTTTTTTTTTTTTTTTCATGTTTCGAATTTTGTTCTTTTTGTTTCTTTTAATTGTGCACTAGTTGAGCGGTAGACTCTCCTCTTCTCCGTGTCTTTTTTTTTTTTTCTTTCCCGCTTTTTCTTTTATATCTCTCTTCTTTTTTCTTTCTTTTCTTTTTTCTTTTTTTTTTCTTCTTTTTTTTTTTTTCTTCTTTTTTTCTTCTTTTTTTTTTCTTTTCTTTTTTCTTTTCTTTTTTTTTTTTTTTTTTTTTTTTTTTTTTTTTTTTTTTTTTTTTTTTTTTTTTTTTTTTTTTTTTTTTTTTTTTTTTTTTTTTTTTTTTTTTTTTTTTTTTTTTTTTTTTTTTTTTTTTTTTTTTTTTTTTTTTTTTTTTTTTTTTTTTTTTTTTTTTTTTTTTTTTTTTTTTTTTTTTTTTTTTTTCGCCTGCCCAATACAAGCTGGGCAGCGGACAGTCTTCCGGCGTTAACGAATCGCCCGATTTTTTGATGCGATTGTAGGGCAGGCCGAGGCGCTTCCTCAATGCGCAGCTCAGGTTGCGGCCCTGGAGTTCTACCCTCCAGCATTCCCTTGGTCGTGCTTTCGGCGAATAGCTCATCTCCTTCACAGATGAAGGAACATGAGTCCTTGGCGCACCTGTCTTCACAGTGGCCGGGGTTCGAGTCCCTCCGTCTCCAATCACTTCACGGGTTCCCAGCCCTCTGGCAGCATATCGAATGCCAGCGTGTCACGGTAGGCGTACTGATTGCCTTCCATTACGGCCACTGGCGTCAACATATGCCAGATGCGATCATCGTCGAAGACGTAACACTCACCCGATTCGCGCATCGTGAAGCGATCCATTTCCTGCTTGTCATTGTCGGTTATAACGACTTCGCCGCCCTGAGCGCCGCAGCGGCCCACTAGATGCGTGGCGATGTACTTTTCCCCGTCTTTGTGTAAGCCCGGTGGACTCGTGTCGCACGACCGGCCAGGCGCAGCCGTGAACCTAATTAGATGAACGTTGACCAAATACTTCGTACCCACCGTCGACAGCGGTAGGTAATGAAGGTGGTGAGCAATCATCTTGCGAACGCCTATGGAACCGGCGATCGCCGGGGGCAGCGGAGCGTACTCTCGCGGCTGGCCGCCGATTGTCGTGTTGTATTTCTTTAGCTGCACATAGGGCGTGCTCTCTTCACTCAACCAAACCTTTACACCGCCCTCAACAATCTCGGCCCTGACACGATTCAAGGAACGATACCTGTCGCCCCCATCGTAGTATTTGTCCTTTGGAAGGGACCAGGCGGCATGGGATAACGCTTCCAGCGAGCGTGCTATGTCTACATCAACCCTGAGCGGCTGACGACTGAACCCGCGCTCGACGAGGTCGCTTCGCGACCTGGCATTGGTTGCAACCGGAATAAAACGATCTTGACCCATGATTGCTCCTGATAAATGCTTGACGATTGCATGACCAACCAGTACCGCAAAAGCCATGCGCGCGCGCAAATTATAGCCGACGCAGCCCATTGCAGAGGATGCCGACGATTCTGGGCGGGTGGTCGACAACCCTTCCCTGATCGGTATGAGAGGGTTGCCCGGAACTCGGGAGAAATCGACGAGGTAGAGGGCCGGGCGCGTTGGATAGCAAAACGATGGCGAGGTCTGGACCCCGCTCGTCACCGCATCTTAGGAGCTTTCGCTGGTCTCTTGGGTGCCTTCGCCTGCTTCGAGGATT
This sequence comes from uncultured Acidobacteriota bacterium, assembly GCA_963772535.1. Lineage (GTDB taxonomy): Bacteria > Acidobacteriota > Terriglobia > Acidiferrales > UBA7541 > Palsa-295. The sequence goes on along the minus strand of CAVYXN010000015.1, from coordinate 62,683 downwards.
TTGTTGCCTTCTTGGTCGCCGATCTTGATGCTCGCCGTTTCACTGGTACTTTCCCGATTCTAGGATCTCCTGCCAGGACAAGATCGCAGGCGTGCAGCGCTGCTTCCTCGAAATCCTGCGCATCGGCTGGAAGAACCTGCCAGCCCGTCACCTTCTTCCCCAACACTCGGATGGATCGCATGTTGGGGAACTCCCGCCGCAGACTCCGGTGCTGGTCTTCGGTTGTAGCGAGCCACACCCCGTTGTCTGCAGCCTGATCACCCTTGTCGCGGAGGATGAAGACAATCTTGTCCTGAACGTAGATCGCGAGGCAGCCGAACATGGAGCGCGTCTTGGGCGACAGAGTAGAGATCGCGTCGAGCACGAATTCATGTGGGACCGGCTTGCGCGGCTTGACGTCGAACAGGGCGTCGTCCAGCGGAAGGAAGGACGTGTTGCGACGGGACTTCGACATGCGAGCCAAATCGCGCTCCGTTCATTTCTGCCCAACAGATGACGACTTTATATCAATGACATGTCATTTGGCGAATTGTCGGCAAACCAAAGGATTAGCGGACTCCCCTAATCCTGGGCCGCGATTTGGTATTGTTCCAACTTGCCGTCCGGCATTTCGTAGGTCCAGGCGCGTAAGTCCGATTTCGGAAATTTGATGGTATACACACGCAGTTTCATGCCCCCGCGCAATGCCTGGCGAACCTGGATAAATCCTTCCGGGGTTCCCAGCGGTCCCAAACTGCTGGCGAAATCCCTTAAAGCCTGTTCATTGAAATAGAAATTGGCGTTGTCCGTGAAGAGAGAACGATCAATACTGCCGTGTTGTAGTCCTTCGAAAATCTTGCGTGCTTGCGCCAACTTCTCCGGAGTAGCTGAGTCATCGTGGTCAAGCAGCAGCGGCGCAATGCCCATGGCAATCGCTTCCGAAGCAGCGGCGGCGTCCTGGTTTGTAAGCACCACCACAGCAATGCGCTCGTCCGGAAAGACGATATTATCTGACGTGAAACCTGAAACCTCGCCACTGTGGGCCAACGATCGATGGCCAAGCTCTGAGCGGACATCCACGCCGAGCCCATAACGCGTCCCCAGCCCGTTTTTGAGCAGAACTTCCGTTTCAAACTCTTGATAGGACGCGGCGTTCATCAATTTCTGATTGATGATCGAAATGTCCCACTTTGCCAGGTCTTCAGCGGGCATGGCCAGTTCGCCGGCGGCAAAGAGCCAGCCACTTCCTTCCCTGGGCGCTGGACGCGGTGGCCCGAGTGCATAACGCAAGTATCCGGTTGGATCGGTGTCGCCGAGCTTGGCCTTGTCAGTGTCGGCGACGCTCTTCATATTGAGGGGTGTAAATACGTTTTGCTGCAGAAATTGGAGCAGTGGTTCCCCGCTAGCCTCTTCGACAATCAATCCGGCGATGACATAATTCGTATTACTGTATTGCCATTTCGTTCCGGGCTCAAAGTCAAGCGGCTTGCGCGCCCAAGTCTCCAGAATCTTCTGTGCTGTAACCGGCTCCAACATCATGGGCATCACATAGTCCTGGGGCCAGTAGTCCTGATAGCCAGAGGTGTGCGAAAGAAGCTGGCGAATGGTTACTTCGTTCGCGCGCGTAAGGTTGGGTATGAATTTCCCGACCTTATCGTCGAGCGCAAGCTTGCCTTGTTCCTGCAGAAGCAGGATGGCCGCAGCCGTGAACTGCTTGCTGATCGAGCCGATGCTGTAACGCATTTCGGGCTTCGCCGGTGTTTCGGGATCGAGGCGCGCATGCCCATAAGCGTGCAGGTAGGCGATCTGCCCATCCCTTACCACCGCGACGGAGGCGCTAGGGACGCCCGTTTTGGCGAGCGCGTCGCTGGCCACCTTATCAATCTTCTGTTGCATCTCGGTCGGGAGTTGGGTCTGCGCATTCGCCCTGGCGCAAGAGCACGCAAGCATCAAAGTTGCTAAGCGGAAAGCTGAACATAAAATCGCACGCAACACGAAAACCTCCTCAAACCAACGCTGCAATGTAGCATGACCTAATCGAGTAGCACTTGGCCGTTTAGTAGTGCGGGCTCAACGGGTCAATGCAACACCATCTGGTATGAATTTGCTTTCAAAGGTGCTGTTTATGATCCAAGAGAAACGGTTTGGGCTTTCGGCGGCGCAGAAGAGCGACATGTGGTGTCGTTGGAGGGCGGGACAGTCGTTGCATGAGATCGGGAGCGCCTTCGGCGAGAATCATTCGCAAAGGCGTCGGAACTCTGGGTCGTCGCGCAATGAAATCAAATCCGGGTCACGTAGAGCCCAATCCAGGTTACCCCAGCCCGCGTCTTTTGCAGCCTTCAACATCTCGATCGCTTCGCCGGGCTGCTGGAGCAGAGCGTAAGTGCAGGCGGCATTATAGAGAACGTTCGAATCGCGCGGCCGGAGGGCCACCGCGGTTTGTAATTGCCGGACTCCGTCTTCCCTTCTGCCGACTGCCGCATAGTAACCGGCGAGGAGCATCCGGGCGCGGACGTCTTCAGGAACCGTATCGAGCTGCTTCTCGAGCGCATGAATTCCCCTTTCCCGCATCATCCTTGCAAGTTCCTTCTGGCCCAGTTCTGCGAGAGAATTCGTGATGGGGATGTAAATGTTGTAGTCGTCTCCACTGGCTTGGAGCGCACGGTCCACCAGGGCAGCTACCTCCTGATATCGGCCGGAGGAAAAATAGGTTCGGGCCAGGACCGTGTAGGCGCCCTCGCAGTCCGGCTTACAATCAATGGCTCGTTGGGCGAACTGGATGGCCTCGTCATATTTTTTCTGCCCAGAGAGAATCCAGGCGCGGGCGGCCAGCACTTCGGCAAGACCAGGTTCGAGCGCCAGCGCACGCTCGCAGGCGGCCAGCCCCTTTTCGATCCAGCGGGAATTTTGCTCGCGAAACTGATAGATCATCCCGCAAGCAGTAGCCAGTCCCGCATGAGCCAGAGCGAAATTCGGGTCCAGCTTGATGGCGAGTTCAAACATTTGCAGAGCGAAATCTAGGTCCAGCCTCCTTGCGTAACTCCGGCCGCGTAGATAGTAATCGTACGCCTGCGGGTTTTCCGTGGGTTTACGCGAGATCGTTTTTTCTTCTTGCGGCGTTAGTGTGATCCGCAGGGCCTGGGCGATGCTCCGGGCGATCTCCTCCTGAATCGCGAACACATCTTCCAGTTGCCGGTCGTAACGCTCGGCCCAGACCGAATGCCTGGTCGAAGCTTCCACCAGCTGCGCGGTGATTCGCACACGGTTGCCGGCCCGGCGGATCGAACCTTCGAGCACATACGCAGCGCCGAGTTGCTGGCCCACCTGTAGCGCCATAACCGGCTTGTCACGGAATGCGAGCATCTCCGAGCGCGGGAAGATCTCCAATTGCTTGATCTTTAGAAGCTCCGTGACAATGTCCTCCGTAATCCCGTCGCGGAAGTATTCGTCCTCCTTCGCGCCGCTTTGGTTCTCGAAATAAAGCACAGCGACTGATTTTTGCTGGGCTGCAGCCACGTGCGCCCCAGAACCCGTGACGCTCTTCTCAGCAGCAGGCCGGCGGTTGGATTCGATGTCCCGCTTGAGTCGCTGCAAATCCGCGCGCAGATCGGCGGCGTGCTGGTAGCGCAACTGAGGATCTTTCTCGAGAGCCTTGCCGAGAATGCTATCCATCGCGACGGGCAAACGAGGGTTTAGTTCCTTCGCAGATGCAGGCGCGGAATGTAGGATTCCGTCGAAAATCACGGCTGAAGTTGCGCCGGAGAACGGCACCGATCCGGTTGCCATCTCGTAGAGCACGACGCCGAGGGAAAACAAATCCGAGCGCGCGTCGAGTTCTTCGCCCCGCGCCTGTTCGGGCGACATGTAGGCAATTGTGCCCATGGAGCTACCCGGGCTCGTTAATTGCTCGTCGCGCAGGCCATGCGCCTGCGTGCGCATCGAAGAAGCGCCTACCGATTCGGCGGCATGCTGGACCGCAGGCGCCAGCTTCGCCAGACCAAAATCCAAAATTTTGGCTTGCCCTCGATCCACAAGAAAGATATTCGCGGGCTTGATGTCGCGGTGCACGATTCCCTTGGAGTGCGCTGCATCGAGGCCATTTGCGATCTGAATGCCGATCTCCAAGAGCTCCGACACCTCGATGGGCTTGCCCTCGATGCGGTGCTTGAGCGTCCGCCCTTCAAGCAACTCCATGGCGATAAACGGCCGGCTCTCGAATTCTCCGATATCGTAAATCGTGCAAATATTGGAATGGTTGAGAGCGGAAGCAGCGCGCGCTTCGCGGCGAAACCGCTCGGTCGCCTGAGGATCGTGCGAAATGTCGTCAGGCAGGAATTTTAGCGCAACGTTTCGGCCGAGGCGCGTGTCTTTGGCTTTGTAGACAACGCCCATGCCTCCGCCGCCCAGTTTTTCGAGGACAGCGTAGTGGGAAATCGTGCGGCCAATAATCGAGGAAGTATCCACAGGCCGTGCATCTTACGCTAGCGGCTCTATGGACGCAATCGCGCGAGATGCACGCGGCCACACTCCGCAGTCCTGTAAGTCGCGTGACCGGACAAGTACTTCCCAGTCGATCTCAGCGGGGAGCACTATTTGCTGGGAGCGCATGTTTCGACCAGGTAGTTTTCCGGAAAACTGGTATCACGGTGGAGTGCTTTCGCCGATTACCTAGGAACAGTCACGAAGTGCTAGACCCGCAAGAACGGTCCGGCTTTCGGCGTGATCGAAACTTGACAGCTTCTTTACCCCCGACGATACTTGCGCTGTTTGGCCGAAACGAACCAATGAAGAAGTCGCCCCGAAAGAAAGCCTCTGCGAAGAGGACTCCGCCTCCGCGCCCAGCGAAGCACTCGGGTGCCAAGCACGCTAGGTCACAACAAAAGAAGGCTTCCGTCACCCTAGATGCTGACGGGAAACTTACTTTCAATCATGCCATGGTCTATGTGAAAGACGTGGAGCGCGGACTCAGCTTCTACCGAGACTTGCTGGGATTCAAGCTCATCGAAGACTTCCGCTATGAGAATAAGCCGGTGTATGCGCGCCTGCGCGCACCGGGCGGTGACGGTACGATCGCATTACACCAGGCGGGTCCAGAAGTTTCCGTCTTGAGCGAGGGTGTGCGTCTGTATTTCGAAGTCCGTGAACTCGACGACTTCTGCCGCAATCTCCAGCAAAAAGGGTTTCACATCACCCAACTGCCACGCATGATGCCCTGGGGTTGGCGGCATGCTTATCTCAACGACCCCGATGGCCACGAGATCAGCTTGTATTGGGCAGGCGAAAACCGCATGAAGAAAACGGTGATGAAGGCCGCGCAAAAGGCCGCCCGGGCTTGACGCCGGCATCTCTACACTCTTGCCAATGCTTCGATAAGAATGTTGACATCACTTGCGTCGTTGTAAGGGGCGAACGAGATCCGAATGCGTCCGCCACGTATACCGCACACAATATTTAGACCACGAAGGCTTTTTACAACTGCTTGTACGCTTTCGCGAGGGTGTCCCAGTGAAATGATGTGTGGAGACGCAGCAGGATCGCCAAGACTACGAAAGGGTTGCCAACCATACTTGCTGACGTCGCTAACCAACATTGCCGCCAACGTCCGTGCATGTGCCTCAATTCGAGCTTGACCCAAGGACAACAACTGCTCAACTGCTACCGTGAGACCAGCCATGGAGGCGTACGACATTGTTGATTGCGTATAGCGCCGGGCATCATTAGCCAGCGACACTGAGGTCGCATCAAATTCAAAGGGATCCGATGCGCCCATCCAACCCGGTAAAGGGGGTATTTGCTCAAGCAAAAGTGGCGACATGATCGCGAGTGCAACGCCTCCGTGTCCACCAAGCCATTTGTAGCCACTCGTAACGACGGCATCAGCATCCCATTCCACCGCGTCCACCCGCATCGCACCTGCCGCTTGCGTAGCGTCTACAATTAAACGTGCACCAACCTGGGCAGTGCTTCGGCGCAGACGAGAAATATCCACTACCGTACCGGTTGCGTATTGCACGCTGCTCACGGCAACCACAGCAGTATTCTCATCAATCGCCTCTATAAGTGTATCGGTCAGATTGCACGTAGGCTGGTCATCAACAAAGCGCACCTTATGGTCTTTTAGGGCAGCCAGACGAAGCCACGGCCTTGTTATTGCAGGAAAGTCTGATGAAACAGCCAGAATTGTGCTATTCAACCTTGGCTGAAGTAACAACGGAAGTTGCCCTAATATCTCACTGGCGCCAGCGACAATCGCGACTTGCGCTGAGTCGCAATGAAGCAATCTGGCTGCGCGTTCGCGGAGCGTTTCACAGTATCCCACCTCATCGCTATCGGACATGTAGAGGTTGCCATGCCTGGCAACATCGTCTATGAAAGTGTGCATTGCGGTCACTGCTGGTTGACCGATCAATCCTAGAGATGCCTGATTCAAGTACACACTTTGACGGAGGCTAGGATAATCCGATCGATTAAAGGAAGAGGGGATCATTCCGATGATGACCTGCTTGTGAGCGAGCAGATTCTAAACTTTACTGCTTTGGTTGAAAATGGAGAAAATTGTTGAGGCGCTGGGCATTTTTCTTTAAGGAATCGAATATTTCGTGATTCACCGCTGCTCTAATAAACAACTGTAGCTCAAGGGGTTCCGAATTCCCGTCGATAACCGTCGGTTTCCTTCTTTACTTTAGCGAGCAGCCGTAGGTATGGCCCATATTTCTGCATGGATTGAAAATGCTGATCGTCCCGGAAGACTGGATAGTTCGGCAGGCCACTTTTCGCTGCGCGCGTTAGTAGCGGAACCGCAAGCTCCGGTTTTTCGAGGATTGCGTAGGTTGCCGCCGCCGTATGCCACATATGATGCGTATGCAAAACTGACTTGCCTACCTTCATGGCTTTGCGGATTGATTGCTCGGCTTTGCGTGGCTGGCCCCTCTTTGCCCAGAGCAGTCCTTCCCAACTCGTCAGCAACGCGTCGCCCGGAAAGAAATGCTGGGCGCTCTTTAGGAGTTCGACTGCAGCCTCGGGATTCGCTCCGTACAGAGGTACCATAGGAGAAAAGAGGTTGGCCCACAAACTCGCGGGGTCCAGTGATAGCGCGCGCTTGAAGTAACTCTCTGCTTCGCCGTAATCGCCTTGCAACATTCTGGCTTGGCCGAGAAACGTGAGCGCGAAACCGTCATCGGGCTGCGTGGCAAGGGCTTTATGTAAACCGTCGATCGCTTCTTGCAGCATCCCGACGTGTAGAAATATCAGGCACTGCCAAACGAGCGCAGGATGATAGCCGGGACTTCGGCGCAGAGATTCGCGAAGAGCCAGCAACGCCTGGCGGTTCTTGTATCCTTTGAGCGGCGTCCAGAGAACTCGGCCATGCGCGCAATGAGCCTGTGCATTGGTGGGATCCAAGGCCAGCGCCCGCCGCATCGCAACTTCACCTTTCTTGTACCACTTCGGTGTGGGGTCAAACGTTCCAGCCATGAAAACGCAGGCTTCAGCCAGTCGAGCCCAGGCATCGCCGAAACGAGGATCGAGCCTCGTCGCGTCCTCCAGCATTTCGATGGCGGTGCGCATGTCCCATTTGTTGACGCGAGACAAGCGTTCGATCGCACGCAGGTATAATTCGTAGGCCCTCGGGTTTTTCGTCGGAGGCGCAACTGACGATTCAGCCGAACCAGATGTTTTAAGATCAAGGGCGCGAGCAAGCGCTTCAGCAACTTTATCCTGCAATTCGAACAGAGCCGCCATCTCCGAATCGTACTTGCCCGTCAGCAGCGTGGTTCCATCCGCCGCGTTCCAGGCTTGCACATGGACGCGCAACCGTAAGCCGGACTTCTGAATGCTCCCATCGACAACGATATGAACATTCATCTCGCGCGCTGCCAGCAGCGGGTCCACCGCCTGCTTCGCATAACGACGCACCGTGTTGATCGGTCGCACCAGCACTTCGCCGCTGCCGCCCAAATGATTAATGATGGCGTCAGCGAGCGCCACCCCCAGGTATTCGTCTTCCGGATTCGGCGTCAGTAGCTTGAACGGCAGCACGGCGACGGAGCGTTTCCCGAGCACCGCGGCGGGTAGCAAAGCGCCCAATTCAAGATCACGCTGAAGATTCGTCAGGTCCACCTGCAATTCACGCGCCGATTGGTAGCGCGATCCGGGATCTTTTTCGAGAAGCTTTTGGACGATTCGGGCTAGTTCTTGCGGCACGATATTCTCTGCACCGCCTAGCCGAGGCGCAGGCTCGTGAAGGATCTGTGACACCAGCGCTGTAATCGTTGGTCCGACAAACGGGCGCTGCGCCGCTGAGATCTCGAACAGAACTACGCCTAACGAATACAGGTCCGACCGCACGTCGCCCGACTCACCTCTAAGAATTTCCGGCGGCATGTACGCTACCGTGCCGGCGATCGCTGCACGTGGAGTTTCACCGAGATCGTGCACGGACCGGGTGAGAGTGGCAGTCTCGGCCGCGACCTGGCGGGCGATTCCAAAGTCGAACAGCTTCGGAGCTCCCCCAGCTTGCACGACGATGTTTTCGGGCTTGATGTCACCGTGAACGACGCCATGAGAATGTGCGGAATGAAGCGCTTCGGCTATTTGCGCACCGAGCTGCGTAAGCGCGAGGGGTTCTATCGAGCCGTTTGAGGACAGGCGATCTCGAAGCGTTTGGCCTAGCACCAACTCCATCACGATAAAAAGATGGTCGACCGTTTCTCCGACATCGTAGATCGTTGTTATTCCGGGATGATTCAGTGCAGATGCCGCGCGAGCCTCGGTGAGAATACGAGCGCGTCGCTCCGACTGGTTGATCACGTCTTCGCGCATAAGTTTCAGGGCGACGTCTCGGTTTAGTAGTTGATCGTGAGCGCGATACACGACGCCCATTCCGCCGCGGCCTAGCTCGGACGTAATCAAGTAGTGCGAGAGGGTCTGGCCAATCATGAGGGAAATTCCGCTGGGCCGAGCCTACGTAGCCGCACTCGGATTGTCAATCGTAACGCCCGTTCGGAACCACATCAATGTCCCATCACTGGAAGCTGGCACCTGGCGGTCTGCGCCATCTGCTAAGAGCCAGTCATCGCCCGCCGGTAGATGTCGAGAAATCCGCTTCCCAAAGCGCAGCTCAGGTTGCCGCCACTGGAGATTACGGTGACATTCCGTTGGTCGTGCTTTCAGCGAATAGCTCATCTCCTTCGCAGATGAAGGAACATGCGTCCTTGGCGCACCTGTCTTCCCAAGGGAAACACGTAGTCGCTTCCAAGGGTGGTCATTGGATCCAGCTTGACGAGCCCGATCTTGTGATTGAGTCAATTCGTGAAGTGGTTGAATCGGTTGGTCGTAGAAGTTCGCAGTAGACTTCTCGGCTTTGCTGCAGGGTTCGTGAGTGCGGTGCCGGGTGGTACTGCGCGGCGGCAACCAGTGTGCTGTCACTTTATGTGGCCTACATTTCCTGGGTCATTCTTCACGCGGGTTTTTGATTCGGCAGAAAAGCGGAGGACTAAGAATGTGTTCACGAATCAGGTGATTTTCAAACAGCTGCCTACGATGTTCCCCGTTTCATTCCTGAATCAAGGCACTTTGATTAGATACGTACAACGCTTTGCGCGCCGGGCGAACCAACACCGTCGTCACTAACAATGAGGTGTCCTACTAATTGGACCACGCCCCATTTTCCAAAGAGCCGCAATGATACGTCGAAATGAGTAACTAGAGATAGTCAGGTGTGTTTGAGCATTTCTCTTAGCCGTAGTCGCAGCTGCGTTCGTGGTGACTGCTTCGGAAGACCCAATCGAAGCCAGATTCCCTTCTCCGAAAAGTTAGCGCAGCATGTGAAGTGAAAGCCCGTCCAAGCATCGAAAGAGCCGGGGACGATAGCTACCCGGAACTATCGCACGAGTCCATACCATCCTAGCCACAACTTCTACCTCTACTGTGGTTGTTCTGACGAAATCCAATTGCTTGGCCACGGCTCGCGAAACGACGACAATTCCCTTCGCGACGTCGGTCCACGGTTGCGCGTGAACAACCGGGCCCGCCTTGCTTTGCTCCGAAATGTCCGATACAATTGATTTTGAAAAAGTTCTGCACGCTTAGACCAGACTAGGACGCCGGATTTGTGGTGAAAATCTTAGTTGGAGGAAAGCGTGCAAAAATCCCCCAGATTTGACCGGAAACAACCAAAACAGCTGAAGTCTTACCTTCCTGCACCACAGATTCAGAGGATTCAACAGCGCCACATCGCCGGTGAAAAAAACAGTGCAATCGCGCGTGCAGAAGGGTGCGATCGTCACACCGTTGCGCGGATTGTAAAAGCTCCCGAAATGAGAGCTTACGTCGCGGAAATGAAGGAGCGTTTCAACGGCTTCGCACCGCTCGCGTTGGACACAGTTGAAGCCGGACTGACCACATTGAAGGACACGCGGTTGGCTTGCGAGGTTTTAAAGGCGATTGGGTAATTGAGCCGAGAGGGAACATGGCGTCGGTAAATTTTGAACGGGAGATTGATGAGGCAGAGGAACAACGTATCCACATGGAATGGTTGGGGAACCTAACACTTATAGCAATGGAAAAGCATCACATCTATGGAACTACTACTTTAGAACCGGAACTGGCGAAACTAAAATATCCACTGGACCTCGAACAAGTGAAATCGGTAACAAGCGCTCTCCTAAGGGCTAAGAAATCAAGGGAACTTAGCAGTGAGGACCAAGAGTAAAATACTTTAACGCAGACTGCGTTCTTTTTCGATTATTAAAAATCATCGCAGACGACAACCATGGCTTTTGGCGCAGCCCTAGCATGCCGCGATTCAATCAATGGGTTATGTAATTATCTACTTAACTTGTGATTCTCGTTGCGTCAGAGTTGCGAAAGTATCCGATTGAATCCGCGCTGCTAGGGCAGAAAACCGGTGCTGGCGTGCGGCGACTTCCGGGACTCAGACAATCCGGCTAATTTTCGACGAGCCACAAAACCTCAAACGTATCTGGTTGGTTTTCGATGACAGCGAGAGTACCCGCACGCAAGAGTTCGTCCTGCGGTGGTCTCCTGACTGCGGACATTCTTTTCGAGAAATCGTCCGCCAGCAGTGGAATTTCAGCCCACCCGACTCAGTACGGGAGGTAAAGGACTACGCTGTTGAACTCTCCGGCGTGACCGCACTTGAATTGATTATTGTGCCGGACAAGAGTGACGGCGCAGCCTCGGCATCGCTTGCCACTCTCCGCTTGGCTTAGTTCGAGCGCCTTCATTCCTTTCCCCGAAGATTGGATAACAATCCTGCGGCTGCGAATCGCCGTCCCTGCAGACGGTCTCCCGGAACACAGCGAGGAAAGCGTAGAGCCGAGTCCCAAGAAACGTTTTGTCTTCGCCACCCTTTTTACTGCTTCGGTTTTTCCTCAGGTTTGCTCTGCGGCCTTGGCGCAGCTTCATGTTGGGGCTGCGGTTTCGGAGCAGCTTCGTGTTGGGGCTGCGGTCTTGGTGCAGCTTCGTGTTGTTGGGGCTGCGGTCTTGGCGCAGCTTCATGTTGGGGCTGCGGTTTCGGAGCAGCTTCATGTTGGGGCTGCGGTTTCGGAGCAGCTTCATGTTGGGGCTGCGCTTTCGGAGCAGCTGCATGCTGTGGCTGCGGTCTTGGTGCAGCTTCGTGTTGTTGTGGCTGCGGTCTTGGCGCAGCTTCATGTTGGGGCTGCGGTTTCGGAGCAGCTTCGTGTTGGGGCTGCGGTCTTGGTGCAGCTTCACGTTGGGGCTGCGCTTTTGGAGCAGCTGCATGCTGTGGCTGCGCTTTTGGAGTGCTCTCCGTTCGGGGCGGTGTTGTGGTATGCGGGGTTGTCCTCTTCGGTGTGCTCTCTGTGTGGGCCGTGTTCGCATGCGCAGGCGTTTTCGCTCCGGCGCTTGGGGTCTTATGTTCGCTTGTCGCTCCAGCGTTTATGTGTCCAGTGTTATGTTCTGGCGTAGTCGTACGTGCTGGAGCCTTGGTGCGGCTTGCGGCAGTGCTGGAACCAGCCGTGTTCCCGCCGCTAGCGTTTGCCGCGCCTTTACCCGTTGCCCCTTTGTACGGAGCGGCGGCCTTGGCTGGCACTACGCCCGCACCCTTGAAGTTCCCGGGTCTTGCCGTCGCCGCTACCGCCGGCTTCCCGTGGTTCACGGAAGCAAATTGACTGCGGTCCGAAGCCGCTGCGTGCTGGTGCTGGGTTTGTGCTGCTACCGGCGGTGTGTGTTGTTCGTGCGCGTAAGTTCGTTCCTGCGGCGTCGGTTTCCGGTCCACTCCACCCGGGCCGTTAAAGCTGGCGCGGTTGACCGACGTATAATTGTTGACCACCGTCTTGTTGTAAACGTTGTGAATCTCCGTCACGTTCACGTTATTCACCGTCCGGTTGTAGAAGAAATTGTCTCCCTGCCAATATCCGCCCTCATAACCTTCTCCGCCATACCCGTAGCCGTAATTTACCCCGCCATAGAAACCGATGTGCGGTCCCCAGTAACCAGCATTCCATGCGTACACTCTGTCGTTCCACCCCCAATAACCGGGTGTCCACAGGAAGCCAGGCGTAGGCGCAGGCACCCATGTGCCGGGCACCCAGTAATAATCTTCATCGTCGTCGCTGTAGGCCCAGTAGCCAGGCGTCCAGATATAATTTTCGCCGGGACAAATCGGCTGTACATATACCGGCAGCGCGGGGGGCGCGACAGTGATCGATATTCCAACGGCTTGCCCGAACGATACAGGTGGTATGAACAGCATCACTACTGCTAACAACAGCCACCGAATAGGGCGGATTAAGCGCAGCGTCTGCATGAGCATCACCTCGCTAGAGTTTCTTTCGGTCGACAAAAAGACTTAAGCCTTTGCATTCAGACCCCCCCCGTTTTGCTTAGTCCGTAGCCCGCAGGCGAGCTGACAAGCATCGCGTACGCTATCGAAAAATCAGAGATGGTTCGCGTCCTCCACTCCGAACATGGGTACCGCTTCTGCTTTCCGTTGGCCCCCGCCTTCTTTCACTGCGCGGGCATACTCAGCGCTGCCAAACTGGGTGCGCAATCTATCCGTTCGGCGTTTGCTAACAAAAAGCCAAATGCCAATACCTACGATGATCAACACCGCAACAGCAAGGGCTATATTCGTGGTGGTTATCGCTGATAGATCCATGATCTGCCTCCAGTTTCGATTCGGTTCTTTGGCTTCAATTCATGATTCGTGGCGGCCCAATTTTGCGGAGCCGTTCCGCCCTTACGGTTTTTCGATAGCTTCTTCCATCTGGCCGATTTTCTTCCTGGATTTCTGTGAAATCTTCTACATTCTGGCCCCCAGCCGATCGGACGCTCGACAAGGTCTTCATCTCAAGGCCGGGATAAGAAATGGTCTCTTTCTATGGTCCGAAGTGTCGACATCAGATGAAAGGAAAGTCTTTGCTGCTGCTGATTTCATCGCGTACGTCCGGACCTTCTTCGCGCCTTCGTATACGCCTTTTGCGATAACCAGACAAACGAAAAGACAAATCATTAAAGAAACAAAAAGCGCGAAGTAGCCAAAAATAAAGACCACAAAGGCGGCGATCACTGGTATTACGGCATTAAACGGAGCAAAAGCCATTGTCGACCCCTTGGGGTGGCTGCCTTTTCAGAAGAATTCTGCACGGACGTCAGATTACCGAGCGGCAAGACGGAAATCTGTACCGTTGTGAACACCTTTACATCCTTATTTCGCATTCATCTTCCGCACGAACAACAGAAAGAATTGCGCCTCTATGACGATCGGCTCTCGTCCCAAACGTCTTCGTTAATCGTGATCTGGATGGTGATGGCGCCAGTTCCAGTAATTCTGCTGCTCTTTGTGGTGCCACGTGCTGTACTCGTGATACTCCTCGTGTCGTCTTGTTAGGTAACTTCGGTAGGCACGGTCTTCGCGTTCATCCCAGTTGTGGTAGTCGTGGTGATGTGAGTCATAGACTCGCACCTGAACGCTCGCTTGCGGTGTTGCCGCAGCCACGATAGATCCGCTGGTCGCAAGCGCCGCCGTTAGGAATAGCGCGGTCATGAAACGATTTGCAAGGTGCATATAGGTAGTCTCCAGGCCGCGATTCCTGATTTCGCAATCACGGTAGCTTCCACTATGTGCTTTCGCACGTGCAAAGATGTTCCGTACAGCACACTTGCAAGAAACGCAGCGGTTATCAGCGGCTGGGCGTGCTCGCAACAGCGACGGGCGGTGCCAAATTGTGACCCGCAAGGGTGTAAATGCCCAGAAACCGGACCGCGGCGATGGCGTCGAAAGAAACGGCTATCCACATGCCATTCACGGCGGCAAATTGCACGGTGCCACCAGAGAAAGAAGCACGAGGCAGTATCGATTCTCGGCCATCCAACCGACTACGCGCCTGTGCTCTGTACCCCTTCTCACTTCCGATCCCCCATGTCGCCCTCAATTTCGATCCTACCTGGACTTCGCGGCCCTGCGCAGCAATTGCTTAAGCACTTGAAAGTCGATCTGTACGAGTTTGTAAAACGAATGCAACCTCTTGCCGACGCTCGAAGGGAAAGTTTGTCTCGCAAATCTTCCAGCACACCCTTCTTCTCCACGTAAAGGGCAATGTATTGCTTCTCACGTGGACAGCCTGCGCCACTCCGCCTGAAATACGCTCGGCTTTCTTCACGAGGACATAATGCTCGATACAACTCTAACCGGACGAGTCGGTCGAGGAGGTCTCGACCTAGACACATCCGTGCCCGATGAACCCATCTCGGTGTCTAATGCCAACGGTCGAGGGATCAAATGGATTGCCAATTTCGACAACCAATTTGAGGGAATGATACCGGCACGCCGCGCGCTGGCCGAGTCGAGGAACGCAGCGACCATCTGGGTCACCGAACAGACCGGGATTGATTCCGTCCTGAAAACAGCCCAAGAATTGGGCATCCAAACCAGGTTACAACCGTACGTTACGACGGCTCTTGGAGCCTCCGAAGTCACGTTGGTCGAACTCGCGGACGCCTACCGACTGATGGCCGGCGGAATGCCCGGAGAACCACACACAATTGACAAAATTGAACACACGCGGGGAGGGGTTGTCTATAGTTATCGGAGACCTTGCTGTCTGGCGAAAGGCGATGATTTTGGATTGTCCATGATTCAGGAAGGGCTACGAGGGGTCGTGCGAATCCCTTCCGGCACCGCACACGCGCTTGATTCGTACGCCTTCCCTATTCCAGTGATGGGCAAAACCGGCACGACCAATAATTTCCGAGACGCTCTATTCGTGGGGTCCACATTTGGGTCTACGGGAATTACTGTGGCAGTGCGCGTCGGCTTTGATGACAACCATTCGTTGGGCGCGAAGGAGACCGGCGCTCTGACCGCGCTCCCAGTGTTCAGAGAAATCATTCTAAAGGTCCACCAAGAAAAGTTAGTGGGCCCCGCGCCGCGATTTCCTGTAACGATGGAGCAGAACATTGATGCCTATCTGCGAGGAGAGGTTCCGCCAAAAAATGCGACAGCATTCGCGAATCCGCTCGCTGTGGTGAAATTCGCTGATGATGGACGAGAAGATTGTTCTGCGAACCCGGCCCTGCCGTCAACAAACAGATGCGAGCCGCGAGACAAGCATTCCATCTACCCCAGTAAAAACGACGGTGGCCGATTAATTTTTACGAATGAGTGAAACTTCCCGCTTTAGGTCTAGATTTCTCCGAAAACGATCTTTTTATGTGGACAACTAAAGAATCGCTCATCCCTGTCTTCGGGTAATTACCGCAAGTGTGTCCCAACCTCATTCGAAATCCTTGACTAATGTCAGAGCGCGTCCCTTCGGTCGGACCCTTGGTGCGGATTCCGCCAAATCGACAGTGTCGGTGTCCTTGGGCAAAACATCTGATTCTGTCCTTCGCCTCATGATGCGCCAAGAAGATCGCAGTGCCACCGATTCTTTTTGATCCCAAGATTAATTCTACGGGTCGGATGTGGTCTGAAGATGACATTGAAGCGGCGCGTGCAGCCTTGAAAGCTGCTAGTACTAATTCCTAGTGCCTGCCGCGCCCACGCCATTCACCACTAACCCTCTTTCAAGTTCGACGCGCGTTCACGAAAGCCGTGCTATTCTTACGTATGGCGTTCTCAGCCACTCGACGTGTATCCGTTAAGGTCGCTGTCGCTCGCCTCCCGAAAAAAGCGAAGTCGAAAGCCCCCAACTTCGATGTGAAATCGTTTCTCGACTCAACCGGCCTGGGAAGAAAGGTTGGCGAGTTTCAAGCAAAAGAAATTGTCTTCGCGCAGGGCGATCCTGCAAAAAATGTAATGTACATTCAAGAAGGTGGCGTCAAACTTACTGTAGTCAACACAAGCGGCAGAGAAGCCGTTATAGCGATCTTAGGACCCGGTGATTTCTTTGGCGAGGGTTGCCTTGCAGGTCAGGCCGTCACGATGGCAACTGCGACTACAATTGCACCAACCGTTGTGCTGGTCATTGATAAGAACGAGATGATTCGAGTGCTCCACGGGGAACATCAGTTCTCCGACCGCTTCATCGCGTACATGCTGACACGAAACATCCGAGTCGAGGAGGATCTGATCGACCAGCTCTTCAACTCCAGCGAGAAACGGCTAGCGCGCACTCTGCTGCTTCTCGCACGCTACGGCAAACCGGGCGATCCCAAAAAGGTGCTTCCCAAAATGTCGCAAGAGATGCTGGCGGAGATGGTTGGCACGACGCGGTCCCGGGTCAACTTCTTCATGAACAAATTCAGGAAGCTAGGCTTTATCCAATACAAAGGCTCCATCCACGTGAACAATTCCCTCCTGAGTGTTGTCTTGCACGACTGAATTCAATCGCGTTATATGGAAACGAAGGGTCCTCCTGTAAGTAGAGAGGCTGATACGAATAGTGTGCAAAATTGAACTGTTTCGCGCCCGATATTTTCGCATTCTGTCGGAATGAAAAAGAAAGAACTCACCTCCGAACAGATTTCCGTCGTGCCCTGCCCTACCTGTGGAGTTGCTGCCGGTGAGCCTTGCGTGCTGCATTCAGGTGGTCCGCGCTCAGGGCCACATGTAGACCGGAAGTTTTCCGCGGCTGAGGCGATTGAACAGGAAAGAAGAATTTCCGTTGGTCCCTTACGTTGACAGAACTAAGCAAGAGAAATGACCAGACAAGCCTACCGCGAGTGATTGAAGACCTGCGGCATCACACGCTGGAGCAGCTTGCCGAACTGCGCCTTCTACTCAACGTTGGTCTGGACCGGGCAGACACCCGCCGCCCTGGTTTCTTTGAAATCGATGGCGCGGCCAATGTCTACTACATACTCCGATATCCTTTCCGCCAAAAAGTTCTGCTCGTGGCTGCCTGGGACCGCAAGGGCGACCCTAGCCGCAGAAGTCCGGCACCTTTTCTAGCTTGGTTAACTGAGGAACAGATTTGCTTGTGTGCTTATTGGGGCAGACAGGCGAACCCACGCCTACTAAACTTTCTTTCGTAACAGGCCCATTCGCAAGAGAAAAGGCGGCTATGAATATGTGCCAAAGAAATTGTCCAGTTTGTCGGCAACCGCTAGAAAAGAAAAACCCCCAGGATACGGTCCCCTGTTCCTGCGGTAAGTACGTCTGGAAGGGCTAGTCTTCGCAGATGCGCCGGAAGGGTTTGGCCCCGATAGATGTTGGGACATCCTCTTCGCACCAGTTGTCTCAGACTGAGATAGATAGTGATACCTAACCTCTGACCGCCAGCCGCCGCCGGTTTACTGAACACTTTCATGCAACGGAGCCGTTGCCACGGTGGTAATAACACTCAACCGTCATGCTACTTGTGATCCTCCCGCTCAATCTTTGCGGCCTCGCTGGTGATCTGCGCGGGCGTCGGAGTCATTGTGGCAATTCCGGGACCCACGTACAGGGCTGCAACTACGGTCCGGATTCCTCGCCCGTGATTCACAACTACGAACATCAGGACGATCTCCTGCGGAGGCGTCGCGTCAGGAAAATGAATCGTGGCCGTACCTGTACAGTCCGAATTCACCGAGTACGTACCGTTTTCGCCGGTTCGAAAAGCACCTAGCGGTCCCGCGGGGGCACCATTCTTCACGACGAAATCCGTCTGGATGAGGCCGCCTTGGCCGTCGAATGTGGTTAAGGCGACGCCGTTGACCGGCCCTGGAGCCGGCCCGCCAGTAATTTGACCCGAAATCGTGAAGCCGTAATCGCCATGAAGCGTTGCAACGGAACATCCGCCATTGCCGGTATCCTGGGCTTTAGCCGGACTGCAGATGACGAGAAACAAAATTGCAACGGCGACAGCTGCCTTCCAAAGAGAGTCTTTCATGTTGAATCTCCTTTTTGTGGAAACCGGATTTCGCAGTGCTGGGAACTGCCACTGAGAATGAGCTGCCGATTTCGGGCGCATCATCGTCGGGAAGGGGCTTGGTGGCAATGGAGGGAGGCTGAAGAATTACTGAAGAAACTAACTAGCGGGTAACGCCCTGGTTTTACTTGTACCTACCTGATCCGGACATATCGAAGTAGAATAGCTTCACTAATCGCTGGTGGGCCACATGCCCATTGAGACCTTCCATTTCGAGGATTTCGAACTCGACCGCAGCACGTACGAACTGCGGCGGGGCGGCAGCATTGTGCACCTGGAGCGCATTCCCTTCGACTTGCTGAACCTGCTCGTGGAGCGGCGCGGAGAACTGGTGACGCGGCAGGAAATCCTCGAGCAGATCTGGGGCAAAGATGTGTACGTGGACGCCGACAACAGCATTAACACGGCGGTGCGCAAAATCCGCCAAGCGCTGCATGACAACACGCAGGAACCGCGGTTCGTAGTGACGATTCCTGCGAGGGGCTATCGCTTTGTAGCCTCGGTGGAGAAACCGGCGGCTCTGCCGGCAGAGGTGGCAGAAGGCCGGACGAACGGTGCTGGGGCAGAAGCGCGCGCGGTGGCAACTCCGGTTCTGAACTCGACGAGGCGATGGAAGACCACTGCAGTGATAGGACCAGTTGTAGCAATCATGACGATCGTAGGAGTGGCTGTCCTGCTGCACGTCCATCGAGCGCCTGCGCTGACGGAAAAGGACACGATTGTGATCGCGGATTTCGTCAATTCGACTGGTGACACGGTCTTCGACGACACGCTCAAGCAGGCGCTCTCCGTGCAACTCGAGCAGTCACCCTTTCTGAGTATTCTTTCCGACAAGAGAGTGAGCGAGACGCTGCAGATGATGGGTCATCCCGCTGACGAACGGGTGAGCGAAAAAACCGGGCTGGAAATCTGCCAGCGAACCCGGAGTGCTGCGGTTCTCGCGGGCACGATTGCGAGTCTTGGAAACGAATATGTGATCGGGCTCAACGTGGTGGACTGCCAGACGGGGAATTTCCTGACGAAGGAACAGGCGCGGGCGAGCAGCAAGGAACTGGTTTTGAAAAGTATGGATGGCGAGGCGAGGAAAGTGCGTGAGCGGCTGGGTGAGTCGCTGAGTTCGATCCAGAAGTTTGATGCGCCCATCGAGGAAGCCACTACTGCCTCGCTCGAGGCGTTGAAAGCGTACAGCGTGGGATACAGGAAACTGATGAACGGAGACGATGTCGAGGCGGTGTCGTACTTTCAGAGAGCGGTCAGCCTGGACCCGGACTTCGCCATGGCCTACGCCCGACTGGCCACGAGCTACTCAAACGTCTGGGAACTTAACCTCGCTTCGGAGAATACCACCCGGGCGTACGAGCTGCGCGGAAAGGTGAGCGAGCGCGAAAAGTTCTACATTGAATCGCATTACCACATGTTCGTCAGCGGCAGCATAGAGAAGGGGCGCCAGACGTTCGAACTCTGGGCGCGCGCGTATCCGCGGGATTTCACTCCGATTTTCAACCTTGGGGATCTGTACTCCACAATCGGGCAATATGACAAAGCGCTGGAGGAAGCTCGAGAATCGCTTCGCCTCGAACCGGAAAGCGGACTGAACTATTGCACCCTCGCGTACCGCTATCTAATGTTGAACCGCCTGATAGAAGCGCGGGCTACGATTGAAGAGGCTCAGGGGAAGAAGCTTGATTCCCCTAGCTTGCACATAACTATGTATCTGCTGGCCTTCTGGCAGAGCGACGCGGAGGCGATGGCGAAACAGGTTGCGTGGGGAGCGCGCAGGCCAGGAGTAGAGGACAAGCTTCTCGGTCTTGATGCCGCTGCGGTTGCATATTTTGGCCGGCTCAAGAATGCGCGAGAGCTATCACGACGGGCGGTATTCTCCGCCGAGCAGGCAGAAGAAAAAGAGACAGCGATAGGTTATCAAGGCCAGGAGGTGGTGCGGGAGGCATTGCTCGGCAATTTCGCAGAATCTCGGGCACTTGGAGCAACGGTGCGTGGTCACTTGATGGGCGAAGATGTGCAGTTCGCTACGGCGCTCGCATCCGCCATCACAGGGGATACGGCCAGAGGGCGGATGCTAGCGGATGATATGGTGAAGCGATTCCCCGAGGACACATTCGTACAATTCGTATACGTGCCAATGATTCGAGCTCAGCTTTGGATCACCCGGCGTGATCCCGCTAAGGCCATCGAAGCTCTCCAAGCCGCCGCTCCATACGAAATGGGCGATCTAGTCTACGTAAAGCTGTATCCGGCCTATGTGCGCGGAGAGGCGTATCTAGCTATGCGTGATGGAAGCAATGCGGCCACCGAGTTCCAGAAAATCGTCGACCACCCGGAGGTGGCAGCCAACGAAATTATTGGCGCTTTGGCGCGTCTCCAACTTGGCCGTGCCCGTGTTTTGCAAGGCGACACCGTTAAGGCCCGTGCGGCGTATCAGGATTTCCTCACTCTCTGGAAAGACGCCGACCCCGACATTCCCATCCTGAAGGAAGCCAAAGCGGAGTACGCGAAACTGCAATAACTATTAGAAATTAAGTTTTCCCTGCTGACGGGTGGGACGATCGCGGAGGCAGAGCGCATGATCGCCCCACTGGCAAAGTTGCCTATGCAGCTGCGGCCCATTGTTGCGGCCTTGTGGACGCAGCCGAAGTTTTTTGATGCGATCGTAGGCCAGGCCAAGGCGCTTCCTCAAAGCGCAGCTCAGGTTGCTGCCACTGGAGATTACGGTGATATTCCGTTGGTCGTGCTTTCGGCGAATAGCTCATCTACTTCGCAGATGAAGGAACATGAGTCCTTGGCGCACCTGTCTTCTCAAGGAAAACACGTAGTTGCTTCCAAGGGTGGCCATTGGATCCAGCTTGACGAGCCCGATCTTGTGATTGAGTCAATTCGTGAAGTGGTTGAGTCAGTTGGTCGTAGAAGACCGCAATGAACGGAAACGCATTACGATTGTTGGACAGGCACAGACGCGACAGCAGTCACGTTCGAAGATTTTGGTGAGCGAAGCTGCGAGAAATACTCCAGAAAACCAATCGAGAATGCACATTTCGCTTTCAAGTTCATAGCCCCTCATGTCTTGGGCGCTAGCCCTAGCCAACGTTCTGCGTCTGTGAATAAATGGCGTCAAGACGAAAGGAATTATGAAATAAGTACTAAAACTATAAGCACTATTACTCTCCGCGACCGAATGCCAGATGCTCATCGTGATCGCAGCGACGATATTGGAGAACTCAGCGGGTTAATCGCGCTGTTTCCTCCTCCTGTGATCTGCAATCGCCGCGTGTTCTGATCCACGCTCACGCTGTTGGTGACCGTCGGAGCTCCTGGCGTGTGCATCTGCGGTTCTTGGCCGGCACCGGCTACCGTGATCCCGTCACCAGGAATTCCATTAGCACCTTGCTGAAACAAATTCGTTCCGACTGTGAGCGAATGTCCTGAACCAGAGCCGATCGTATTGATTTGAACCGGTCGAGCGCCGAACTGTCGAAGGTCGATCCACGGCGGCTCAAAAGCCAACGTGAGCGGGCTG
Source organism: uncultured Acidobacteriota bacterium (assembly GCA_963772535.1). Taxonomy (GTDB): domain Bacteria; phylum Acidobacteriota; class Terriglobia; order Acidiferrales; family UBA7541; genus Palsa-295. The sequence goes on along the minus strand of CAVYXN010000015.1, from coordinate 40,834 downwards.
CCTAGCAGAATAAAAGCTGCTATCCCTTTTTCGATTTTGTTCATCCCCACACCTTGTCACCCCTGACATGCGAGGCGCGAGACACAATTGTAAGCGGGACACTACCATTCCAATCAGTTACGTTGGCCTTTCGAACGGGTGAACGCCAGCAATTCGCTCGATTCGTGTCACTGTGAGATAGGCGGGAGCGAAGGAGATCTCGACAGTGATCCTGCAGGTGCGTCAAATTACTCCTAGTTCGCGACCAAGCTAGGATTGGCGGCCAAGCTCGGGAGTGGATTCGAGGCTCGACGCAGATTGAGAGTTCGCCCAGATGCGGAAGCCGCCGAGGAATGCGTTTTGGTTGTTACCCATTCGCGTTCCGGGCGGCAACTTCTTCAATTTCTTAACATTTCCCCCTCCCAAAACGACATATTCAGCTTCGAGAGCGGTCTTTAGTTTCTCTACAACTTTTGCAACCTCCCGACGCCACTTTTTCTTTCCCAACCTCTTCAAGCCGCGCAGCCCAAGATAGTCCTCGTAGGTTTTCCCTTTCTTGTAAGTTAAATGCGCCAGTTCCATCGGTTCTAGGATTCCATCCACAATCATTGCAGACCCGAGGCCAGTGCCAAGTCCGAGAAAAAGCATCCGGCCTCCCTTATAGCTACCAAGCGCCTGCATTGCGGCGTCATTGATTACTTTTACGGGACATCCAAATGCCTCGCGGAAATTAAAGTTCATCCAACCGCCTCCGAGATTATGCGGTTCACGAAGAGGATGCCCGTTAATTACAGGACCGGGATATCCCAATGACACACGGTTGAAAATCCAACCTTTGGCGCAATTTTTAACTTCGCGAACCATTTTGCTAGCCGTCATCGATGGACCTGACGCAATCTTGCGAGAGTCTTTCTGCCCGGTCGCTAGTAGCTTGATATTTGTGCCGCCCACGTCGATGACGAGGACTTTTGGAGATTTTCCCGGCTGAACTATTTTCATGAGTGTCGCTCCCTTGTGTGCACGAAGCTATCATTTACGCCGCCCCGTTCAGCCATGCCTTGACCCAACATCCAAACGAGGATTAGCCTGGAATGCGAGCAAACCCAGGAGGTAGCAAATGGCGAAGAAAGTAAAGCCGAAAAAGCGTCCTAAACCACGCAAGGTGATTAAACGTGGTAAGCCTGGTATTCCAGAACCAAACATCAGCGCGGTTAGCGATTACGTGGCCGAAACGAGTTAACTGCAATAGGACGCATGCTTACGCGGTACGCCCAAGGCCAGGACGCTGGGCGGTTCGAGTGAACTGGAGCCACATCGGTTCATGCTCTTACCGGTTCGGCTCATGGTGCAGAGTTCGGTAGGCGAAGTTAAACCCTTCGGGCGCCACTTTCACCAACCCCTGGTACGGCCGGTCTATGTTCGCGATGGCGACTAGCACGAGCGAAATCAAGAAGGTGAGCATCACTACCTGCACCAGGTGAAAGCGGAAGTTGGGCACTCCAAAGAAACAGGATGCGGCGACGGTAATGAGGCCGCCTGCAATTAGCACCGCCCAAAGTATTCCGGGAAGGCGCTCGCGGCTTTCCATGGCCCGAAGCCGCCTGTATTGGGTCAATCCCAACTCCTCCATCAGTTGATAAGCCGCGATGGCGTCTGGTTGAGCATGCGCTTGACTCTCTCATGCCAGCTTCCAGAGTTGGTCAATCATCTCGGCACCTTCCGGCGTCATCTGTCCTTTTTCCATCAATGGCCACTCGCGAACCAAAGTGTTGTCTACATAACGGACGCATAGCGTCCTGGATTTGCTTCGCATTTGGGTCTTTCAATTCGGTAGCGATGCGGAAGGCATTCACTAAAGCATTAGCTTCCTGTTCCTCGTTGGCTTGCGCCTGTTGGAACATTGACCACACCCCCGACAGCGTGAAGGCAAGAATCACTGCGTAGGTGGTGCCAATGACGGCTACCACGGCGCCGGTGAAATCATTCGACTCCCTGCGGGAGGGCGCGGTGGACGTGCGCGTTACGAGGAACAGGAACAGCACGGCCGCGCTGACAGACGCGATGACAATGAAAACGTTGTACAGCACAATCACCCATCCGCTTGTTAGCAGGATTACAGCGGACCTTGCTGTCCCACGATTGGAAGCCTAAGCTATCCCTTCTTTCTCTTTGCCCAGCGAGCCTTCTGAGCCATCGAGATTCGTCGGCGACCTGCCGCCGATAACCTACCGCGACCGGTTGGTTTGGCACCGCGCTTCGCACCCTTTTCAAAAGCGTCAATCAGATGTTCAATTTTCGCCATCTCCGTCTTGAGATGCTGATATCTCTTGCGAAGTGCCTTTTCAAATTTAGTTACGAAGTCCACATTTTCTCCTGAAGTGTGTCTAAGTGCGCCTGTAACTCTCGCTGAAGCAAGCAAGTGATGCAAGGTGGTTGTCGCCAAGACAACTGCCGCACTTCTTACTCTCGCGACCGTCTCGTACACCGCCTGTTCTCGGTATTTGCGCTCAGTCTGCGGTAGTTTTGACACTGGAATCGGCGGAATATGCAGGAAACTGTGAAAGTGGCGGGTTTAGGTTGACGCCCTGGGAAGGCGTTGACGCTTAACGAAAACTATTTCGGTTCATGACACGGTTCAGTCGATTGCCACAACCTATTTCGAAAATCATAAGCTAGCTCCCAGAATCTGCTTTCTGGCCGAATGAACTCGAAACCGACCTTACATGCGCTATCGGATTCTCGGTGGACGCGAACGACGCGGCATTTCCGCTCCGTCTCTGTTCTATTGTTGACAATGAGAATCATTTGGCCAGGCTGCACCATCGCATTGAGTGCGACCAGTCCCCCATGAGCGTTCACCTCTAAGGTTCGCGTTATTTCGGTGAAGGGGCTGTCGTCAGCTGTGGACCAGCCGTAAACGAACACGGGCACGGCCAGCTCCAACCTCCCGCTCCGTCGCTCTACTGGCCACTGGCTCATGAGCGAATCCGTCCCCGGCCCTGTCATCGCCACCCAGTTTTTTGCTGGATGCGATAACGGTAGATGGTTTGGCCTATCGTGGCTGGGAGACCAAGCTTGTCCAGGATGTTAGGCCGGTGCTCACAGGCAAGTCAATGACGCGGCTGGAATCAATTTCTTTTAATAGTAGCAAGACGCCCGAAAACGATGAATTGAATCGCCTCCATCCATGGAATGCTGGTATTCACATTGCCCTTTATCGTTGATGGGAGCTCCGGCGGGACTCCCCGAAACGCCATGCATAGGACAAATGGCCGACGGCCGCTGGGCGTAAACCAGTGACGCCAGACCGCCGAGAATCACAATTGCCGCAAGAGCAAGTTTAATTTTCATTTTCGTTCTCGCTACGAGTTTTGTTGACGACTTCCTTGACGAATTTTGAACGCACGTTTGAAGCGTACGAATAGTACCTTTTGTCGAATTTGACAACACGCGTACAGGGATGAAAAATCGAATAAAGCGAGAAACGGTTGAGTTCTCTAGGTCCGAGGAGAATGATTCTCGTGTTCTTATCTGCGCCGCGATTTGCTGGCTGGCGACGGGCCAGGTGTCGCAATCACTGCCCCCTGAAACCGTTGTAGTTCCGAGTGAGGACCTTCACCTCGGTATTTGCACGCAGCCTGCGGTGTTTCGACACTCGAAACGGATGAATATGCAGGAAGCTGACGAATCACGCAAGCGATGGGGGGAGGTGTTTTTCCGTATTATTAGCCCGAACTATCCTTCCACCGCTTTATCAAATGAAGTGAGGCTTCGAGCAAACCTTTGCAGCTGTGAGACGGGCTCGCGGAGCGCCTAACGATGACTTCGTTGGATAATGTGCTTGGGTAAGCAATTCGGGGATTGGTTCTAGGTGTGAAAAAACAAAAGGGGCGATTGCTCGCCCCTCCCCTTAGTCACGAAAGGTACGCCTCGACATTCCGGCGAGTCTCATGGAGATGCCGATGCCAAATTTCTTGGATAGCGTCGTTGCTTATTGCTTTATTGGCGAAGTCTGGCTCGAGACACACTGCCATTTACCCTCGGGCATCTTCACCCAAGTATCGGTCCAGCGCTCATTATCGTCGAATGGCTTTCCGGTCGCATCGGTGCCTCTGCCTTTGAATCCTCCCGTCGCGATGGCTGTATCGCCAAATGCCGTTACCTTCACGTCGGTGTACTCTGCGCTGTCCCACTTCGTTTTCTTGTAAAACGCAAGTGTCTCGGCCTTGTCCATGACTTTCCCATCAGCCTGCGTGACCACGATTTTGTCGGCCAGCAGCGGGGTGACTAGGTCGGGATTATTTGTCTTTTGCCCCTGAAGCCATTGTTGCTCTAATGCGGCAACTGCCTTCTCGGTCGCGCTGGCTTTCTGGGCCTGCGACGGTACGGCACTCACCAATAACGCCAAGCCGAGCAAATACCATATCAACTTTTCTTTTTTCATCAGGAGTGTCTCCTTGTTGTTTTTGAGATTCCCCGCAAAATCGGTCGGTGTGCCGCGCAATTGGATACTCAGCGGTTGCAAATGTCAATCAAGGTTCGCCTACTACCTGCCCCAAGTCCTCCCCACGTCCCCTCGTACGCCGCCTAACCCTCGGTATTTGCACGCAGTCTGCGGTAGTTTCGCAATGGATTCGGCGGAATATGCAGGAAAGTGACAAATCACCTGAAATCAGAGAGGTTCCTTAGACTGGTGATAGCCGCAAACTGTCAAAGCGGGGACGAAGAGTCTGACCTAAGACTTCCACGTTTCATCCTCAACCCGTCTTTTTCTGGGAAGCATCTCTAGGCATATCGTTAGGTCGCGGTAATGTACGACGCAAACGCCTTATGAGCTGCTTGTCTGCCTGATTGCAATACAGGTAAAAGTCGGAGCAAGGGTCGTTCGCTGCCAACTCCTCTATGCGCCTCATGGCTTCCTCTAGACCATCAACAGCTTCCAACCAACTTGGGTTGCGTGCGGAGTCATCTTTGAAAATGTCATATCTAATGGTATCGCGCATCACTCATCTCACAGAAAGAGCCTGGTAAGAACCAGTCCGTTGGAATGGCACTATCTGGAATGGCACTATCAAAAATCATGTGAGGTCAATATGCCGTTTGAGTGCCTGAAAGTCCGCGTGGACAATTATTTCCACGATGCCACTCTCTTCTGAATAAATGCAGCAATCTCGCCGCGGAGCGATGCGAGCCACTTCCCTTAAACGCTCTCTTGCGTCTTCAAGTTCTTGAGCCGATTCTATCCAGACTGGTTGGGCATCCGGAGAATCTGTAAAAATGTCGAAGGTTCGCATTTTGCGTCCGTTGAATTCAAGCTTTCGTGACGCCTTGAATCACAATTTCCAGCCGCAACCACCACACTTGAACTCTTCTTCTGGCTTCACCTTGGATGCTGTGCTTCCGCAGTGTGGGCATTTCATCGTGCAAATCTCAGTCATACTATGCCTTCCGAAAATTCTTGCGTCTGTTTGAAGATGACGCCTTGTTCCTGTGAATGAATGAAGTATTCTCCGGGAGAAGTCAGTGCTAGCCGAGCCATCTGCTCCTTAGCTGTTTCGAGACTTTGAACGGCTTCCAACCACAAAGGTCCGTCCGAAGTTACTTTGAAGATATCGAATGTAGAACCCATCGTTGGCATCCTCCATCGACTGCCTCGTTCGTATCTGTCGGGACCGCTGTCCATTCGTTTGCATGTCCGATTCCACGACGCTCGTGGAAGAAGTTAGCCTAGTAAAATCAATTACTTGAAAGTCCCAGACCGTTGCCTCGAACCTACAGTTGACGGGCGAATGCCAGGTAATTTTTTCAGCGATATTTGCCGCGCGTCGTACCAGAACTCCCGCCTCGCAAGGTGCTCAAATCGCAGGTCCCTGTGGGTGGTAGAAAACGACTCAAGTCTTTCTAGCCATACGGCACGACGGTTACGCTGCCGCAGTCCTAAAGGGTTCTACGCGATGCGTGGTATTGAACTTACGGTTTGGTTTCGCCAGCATACGTTTGGGATACTGCGATGATTCCTGAGGAAGTGAAACCACCCGACCCCGAACCTTCTGCTGACCGCGAAGAAACCCAACCGAGGGACTCGCGGGAGGAAGACCCCGATACGGCGAGAGGCGCAGCATTCAAGCGAATGTTTCCCGATGTTGCGGGAAAGCCTTCTGACCGCGCTAAGAAGCCTGCTGAGTAAACGCATTTTTTCAGCCGTTGCACTCCATATTTCTCTGTACGTTTATCAGTGACGCGACCGCTCGCGAATAGGGTAAACGCCTTATATCCCACTCCAGAGCATGCTGCTAGCATGCAAACAACGGCTTTCGTGACTCACAGCGATGTCCGAGCAAATTCTAATCACGTATGACACTCGCGGGTGTCACCCAGTAATTCGTCCCGCCCGGTGCGCAGGCGTATGACCCGATTCTGCATCCGGTGTAACCAAATCATCGGTGAGAAGTGCGTCCAGTGTGGGACGGAAGCGACCGCCGTCTCGAACGGTCATACGGTGACCGACGCGGAGTTCGATTGTCCATCCTGCGGACATCACTTCCCTCAAGGCGACGGCGGCGAAACAGGCGGAATGTGCGAGCCGTGCTTTGACTCTGAGTTGCGGAACGCGCATGAGCAGGCGGCGAAGAACCCAGCTACAACGAAGGCCGGGGCAGGAGACCAGCATCGTACGGGTGGTCAATGCACAACGCTCAGTTCTTTTTCTCAAGTGAAAGAAAATTTAGTGAGGTGACGCTCATGCAGACGCGGCGCTTAATCCGCTCTATTCGGTGGCTGTTGTTAGCAGTAGTGATGCTGTTCATACCACCTGTATCTTTCGCGCAAGGCGTTGGAATATCTATCACTGTCGCACCCCCCGCGCTGCCGGTCTACGTACAGCCAGTTTGTCCCAGCGACAATTATATCTGGACGCCCGGCTACTGGGCTTACAGCGACGACGATGAAGACTATTACTGGGTGCCCGGCACATGGGTGCTTGCGCCTACGCCCGGCTACCTGTGGACACCCGGATATTGGGGATGGAACAACGGAGTGTACGCATGGAATGATGGTTACTGGGGACCGCACATCGGTTTCTATGGCGGGGTAAATTACGGCTATGGATATGGGGGAGAAGGTTATGAGGGCGGATATTGGCGGGGAGACAATTTCTTCTACAACCGAACTGTGAATAATGTGAACGTGACCGAGATTCACAACGTGTATAACAAGACGGTGGTTAACAACTATACCTCGGTAAACCGCGCTAGCTTCAATGGTCCGGGTGGAGTGAGCCGAAGGCCGACGCCGCAGGAAGAAACTTACGTGCACGAGCAGCATACACGGGCGACAGCGGCACAAACCGAACACCAGCACGCAGCGGCTTCCGACCGCAGTCAATTTGCTTCCGTGAACCACGGGAAACCGGCGGTCGCGGCGACGGCAAAACCCGGAAATTTCAAGGGCGCGGGCGTAGTGCCAGCCAGGGCCGCTGCTCCATACAAGGGTGCAACAGGTAAAGGCACGGCAAACGCTAGAGGCGCGAAGACAGATGGTGCCAGCACCGCCGCTAACCGCACCAGCGCTCCAGCACGTACCACTACGCCGCCAGCACATAACACTGAACATACAAATGCTGGCGCGACAAGTGAACATAAGAACGCAAGCGCCGGAGCGAAACCGCCAGCGCATGAGAATACGGCCCGCAGAGAGAGCACTCCAAAAGCGCAGCCAAAGCACGAGGCCGCTCCGAAACCGCAGCCAAAGCACGAGGCTGCTCCAAAACCGCAGCCACAACACGAAGCTGCTCCAAAACCGCAGCCACAACACGAAGCTGCTCCAAAACCGCAGCCACAACACGAAGCTGCTCCAAAACCGCAGCCACAACACGAAGCTGCTCCAAAACCGCAGCCACAACACGAAGCTGCTCCAAAACCGCAGCCACAACACGAAGCTGCTCCAAAACCGCAGCCACAACACGAAGCTGCTCCAAAACCGCAGCCACAACACGAAGCTGCGCCGAAACCGCAGCCACAACATGAAGCTGCGCCGAAACCGCAGAGCAAACCTGAGGAAAAACCGAAGCAATAAAAAGGGATGGCGAAAGCAGACCGTTTCTTGCTGCGCCCCACTTCGACAATCCTCGTCCATAGCGGGCGGTCACGTGGCCCGCACAGGGTGTGCATGACATTGCGCATGTTGGGAAACTGAATGGCCCATTCATGCGAACTTCGGATTTCTTGTCAGAAGATGAACTGAGGTCAGACTTAGAGAGCAACGGCAGCACTGAAGCGGAGATAAATTCTCTCATAGAACGGGCGCCCGCAAATCCTCGATAAGGTGCCTAGCACCGTCGTTGTATTCATCGCAAACGTCGGGCTCATTAAATCCAGCATGGGTAAGGCGCAGCGGACCTCTATGCGCCCCTGCTCTTGAATTTCGCCACGCTTACACAGGCCGGACATTTTCCGGGCGCTGGAACATCTCGTCGCTCCGGATGGCACACGTAGCATTTTTCGTCGTTCGCGTTGTGCTGCAGCGAGACTTTCATCGTATGGCCGCAGCCTTCAAATCGAAGCTCGAAGGTTTCGTGGGACATGGGAGTCACCGACATCTTAAACCCGCAGTCCCGTTCTTGTCACCGCTTGCGGTCGATAAATCTGTTGTCACCAGTTCTCTGAAAATCATCTTCAGAACCATTAAATTTGCATCACGACCGCTTCTAGGACACCTATTGCCGAGCGTGCCGAGCATCCTGCGGTCTTTTGGCTCGAAATACAGTCAAATATGCAAGGAACTGCCAAAACACCACAAATTGCTCGTACTCGGTGTTCTTGATGTTTGTGAGGATTCTAGGGATTTCCGAGCAGTCTGCGGTGTTTTCACGCTGGATTCGGCGCGATATGCAGGAAGCCCGATAATTATACGAAGCCTGCGGTGTTTTCGTATCGAAGACGCAGTCGGAGGGGTCTGAAATACTGCCAGTAGATGCCATAACACAATAGAGCGGCGGGATGGACCTCGTCCTGGAGGTCCATTTTCTCCGACAGCGGTTCGCCGTCTCTCATCGTTAGAGCATTTAAAGAGACCCGGTACCAGTCATCAACTCACTGAATAAAACACTCAGCCCTGAGCAGTCCATCACCGTGCCACAGGACAAGCCGGTCCCCGGAAAGTGGTCGATTTGAGATGCGAAATAACCGGGCTAGACCACCTTCTGAGAGAATCGCTTCGCGGTAGTGTTTCATACCCACCCTTAACTGGCCGCAACCCTTTACAATGTCCAAAGCAATACACTTCAAATCCACCTCCCGACAATAGAATCTTTCGACCAGAGGATGAGTCAGTTACTAAGGCGGTTCTACTTTCCCGCGGTGCACTGGGTGTGGCCTACCGAAATCGCTGGACTAGTGAAGCAGGACGTGCAGAATCGTAGCGGCGCCGAGAACGAGCAGGATTCCGAGCAGGAACCATTCGTCCGCTCCCTCTTTCAGTTCGATGCGATGCATGGGGCTATCTTCGCGGTGTGGTCAATCTCACTGGCAACCTACGCCCGCGCTCCTGTGGAAAACAAGCAGAAAGTTACAGATCACTTTGGTAACGGTCAGTTCGCGACTAACTAATACGTCAAACAGGTACTGCCCAACGTGTGCCTCCTTCAGACTCCCTGTTTCCTCAATGCCCTAACACGATTGCCACTCACTCGGTATGCACTTCCGATTCCACGACGCCTATCCAGGAAGTTAGAGCAGCAGAATCAGTTATTTGAAGTATTCAAATGCCTTTCCTGATTTCGGCAGGAAGCTAGGGCATCGCGTATTTTCTTCAACAATATCGCAACCTGTCGTACCAGGACTAAGGCGTACTAGGTCGAGTTTCAATCCCGGCGTCACATCCCTTCATACACCGCCTATTCTCGGTTTTGGCATGCAGTCTGCGGTGTTTTTCAGCGCAAAGAGGCAGAGGATGGAAAAAACTGGAAAATCCCGGAAGTCGTTGAGACTGTGTGCTATCGCTCCTGCTGGATTAACGGTGACAAAGGGATTCATCTGTGCCGATCAGGCGAGTGACTACTTGCTCGAATAAGTCCACATTTGTTAACGTACTCCTCACGCCCCGGATGTTTTTCTTCGAGGTGAAAAATGAAATTGAGAACCTTCATCATCAACGTCGCCCTAGAGGTTCTGGTGGCTTCGGGCTTGATTCATCTCAAAGCGGTAAAGGCTGAGACCCCAATCGTCTTCCCATCCTTCCTGCTGGTGCAGTCGCAGACTGACTTCGGCGAAAACTTCGGTAAAGACTTCGGTGAAGATTTCGCGGTGTCCAGTGGAAAGCTATTAGCTGTTCGCGCCGATGGTTCGCACGCTGAATTCCTTCAAAGGGAAGACCCACGACGCCCGAGTCAAGGCAATTACTTCTTCCTCAAAAGTATCTCGGATTTCGCAACCGGGAAGAAGACGTTGATTTACGACCCAGTTGCAGCAACTTCAACCATCGCGCTTCACGATGACGGCAAGTACCCGTTCCGCGTCAAGCCCGCTGCAACCTGTCAGGGTGTGCCGGACGGCAGTATCCTCGGTTATGCAGTAACCCGCGACGACCATCAGGAACTGCCCCCTGAGACGGACGGTTTTAGTCCTAAGCCGATTCGGATTACAGAATCACGCTGGTTCGCCCCCGCGCTCGGCTGCTCGGTCCTGAAATCTACTTTCATTGAGGAAAAGTTCGTTTCCGGCGTGTGGATACTAGAGGTGCAGTCCGACATCACCACAACCAAGGTACGCATCGGCTCAGTAGACTCGTACTTTGCAATTCCGCCTGGTTATCAGGAGATGTCCTTCGGTCAAACTTACGACCTAAGGCATAGCAAATTTCCGGCCTTCTACCCGCTGCTTCCTCCGGAGCGGCGGGCTTCGATGGATAAGGAGTATTACGGAAACCAACCTTGAGCGTCAGCGACGTGAGTTGAATCTCTTACACCAACCCGCATCACCTCCGAAATCCTCGGTCACGACCGCCTCGTACACAACTGTCCTCGGTATTTGCACGAAGTCTACGGTGTTTTTTGTCTGAAAGCGGCTAGGGCGCAGGGAACGTGAAAACACCGCGAATCGATGCGCTAGTTGTTTAGCGAATAAGCGAATTAGATTCAGCCACCTTCGCGGTTCTGTATTACCAATTCGATTCTCAAACACAAGCGCCTTGCCGGGGCTCGTGTCGGCGAGGCGTTGTTGGTGTGCGCGAAAAACTCACTTATGAAATTGGCAGAGTCTCCATCCTCCCCGACTCGGCGGCCGCGTTTGTATCCAAGAAAAGCAGAACGTTCAACTGCCGGACGTAAACGGCTTCCAGCATCCGCCCGTTGGGCGATTTCCGCACCATCATTGCACTGCGGCCCGCTGCACGATTTCCCGCCAGTTCCTGCGCGCGGATATTCATAGTTTCGCCATTGTGCGCCAGCGTCACAACGCGAGTCGTTCCTTCAGGCGTCACCGACACCGAATACTGACCTGCCTTCAGGCTCTTTCCTTTGCAGCGCACTTCATAAGGCAGCGCAAAGCGTCCCTGAAAGTTCGCTTGCTTCGTGTTGTTGCTCGCTAGGCGTGCCTGTTGCGCGACTGTCACGTCAGTATTAGCCAGCTCGTACACGTCGGGCGATACCTCTGCCTGCGCGTGCGCCGTTACCGGTAGCAAGCATGCTAGTCCGAGCGCCGCTGCAAAAACTAAACTCTTCACTACTGTCGTCATCTTCATTTTCGACTCCTTTTTCGTTTCGTTTTCTGATTTCGAATTCATCATTGTTCCCCTTGTTATGGGCGCAGTTTTATTCCTATTTCGCATTGGCTTCAATGCAACGGACCTCATTTTTTGGTAAGGCCTAGATGAAGCGGGGAATGGTTGAATCTAAACGGCTTACTCTGTGTCTAGATAGACAGGACCAGAGCTAGGATTTTCACCAGTCGTCCGTTCAGTAACAGAGGCTGCCCCGAAGGACAGTAGCCTTCAGAGATGGACCTCAGATAGTCTCAATGGGCAGATTACGTTCCTAACTTGGTCAACTGGAGCGTGACTATGTCAGGTCAACAACGACGCAGTGAAAGACTTACTCTAGACGTACCTCTTGTTATTAAAGGGGAAGCGGCCGACAGAAGGAAGTTTCAAGAAGAAAGATTTACGTTAATTGTGAATGCTCACGGCGCACTGTTGCCGCTGGGCACGAAGGTCTCATTAGGACAAAAGCTCCTACTCCTGAATCCGACGAATTGGCATGAGTGCCGAGCCGAGGTTGTCTATGTTGAAACACCTCCTGATGGTCTGGCAAGAGTAGGCGTCGAATTGGACAGACCTGTTCCTGAATTTTGGCAAGTCAGTTCTCCTCCTGCAGATTGGCGTCAGTCTTGAACAGTTTCATTCCCGACAGCCGCCAGGGGAATGCTGTCCGTCGTATTAAGACTGACCCACATCGATGATTGGTTGCGGCGTCAGCGGAGGTGGCAATGAAAACCAACAATTACAGGGTCGCAATCGTTTTTGTTGCTCTTGCGTTCCCGCCGCTTTTCCCGACTCCTAGCTATGCACAACAGAAATCACAAAAACCACAGAAAGCCACGGCGCTGACGCTGGATGACATTCTGGCGTGCACACACAGTCCCACCATGCGATTCCTGAAAAGGAGCGTGGACGAGATTCGTGCGACTAGTACGGAGACCGTAGGTCAGACCAGCTACTATGACCGCCGAGTTGAGATTCATTGGTCGGACGCTGATGACGCAGCTGATATTTTTAGTTTTGCCGAAATAAACTTTTGTAGCTCTGGGTCCCTTGAATTCGTGACCGTGCCACAGGGCCTCCAATCTGTCCGATACACTAGCGCTATTCATCGGGACGCCGGTCATTCCTACAGCTTGAGTGTGCAGCAAGTGTATTCCGGCAATCGCACGTTCTTGCAAGAACACGGAGTTTTTTCCAATTCCGCAAAGCATCTTCTTACCATCACGATAAAACCGGTTCAATGCAATGCTCAGGCTGCTGGTGAAAGTGGGGTGCTCAGGAACATTACTAAGATATGGAAGTCCGAAACCGGGGTATCGATTCAATGGCGAGAAGGGAAAAGCAAGAACGATTGGGTCTTCTACCGAGCGACGTATGATTCGCCGGGTTGCGAGTGAGGAATCTCTTATCCCCGGACAGTCGAATAGGCCCTCATAGAGCTCAATTTCTTTTAGCGTCTAGAAAGAAAATTGGTGAAAACATCGCAAATCAATTTGACTGCGTCAAAGCGAAATCCGAATTTTAGTGTGTGCAAAAAGAGACAGAACCGCTTCCTAGTTGGAGTTAGGCTGGATGTTAAATTGGGTTAACAAGCCATTGCCAGAGCCGAAGGCAGCGATGACTGATTATTATTTTCACTGGCGTGACCTGCCAGCGCCTCGCAGTGCCGCCGTAGTCGTAGCCGTGGCCCTCTTGATTGGCATCGCTTTCGCCTTTGCTCTTATGACGTTTTTGGCTCTAACTTAGCCAATAGCCAACCTACCGAGCAGACCCGCAAAATCGCCCCCACGATTCCGACCTTCCACGAAGAGCCTAGTACGGAGGATGGGAGTGTCTTCCGATAAAGTTACCCAGCACAACATTTTGGAGTACCTAGAAGCCCTTATAGCGGGTCCAGTTAACTAGGGGTGCGGTTCGTGACTGGTCAGATGCCGGAATGCTCGGAAGCCCGTCGCACTTCGTTACCGGGCGAAAACATGACTTAGCAAAACTGTGCAAGATTGCACAGACGCTCAGTCGCCACAGTTTTTACAATGCGTTCGTCCCCAATGAACCAAGCTGAAGCATTGAGAAGCACAGGGAGAACTCCATGACGAACGAACTAAAATTCCCAAAATGGCAAGAGCCCTATCTCGAAGCTTTAATGGAGACCGATGAGCGGAAACTTGTCAGGCGCGTCGAGCTAGCTGAATCGGCGATTTTGATGCGTCTGAGAACGATTCAAAGCGATTCGAACGTGGTGGTGGAAAAACAGGCCATCGAAGACGCGTTGAACGGCTTGACCGTCCTTAAAAGGTGGACAGTTCAGCCTCCGGTGAACTGAGCAAATTCGCTAGCGGTTGGCTGTCCTGTTAGACGGCCAGCCGAAGCAATAGCAACGCGTGATACAAAGTGTTCTTGGAATGGTTCACGCAAAGCCCCTACCCTGAACCCCTGATGCCAAAGCCCTGCCGGGGAGCAAGAATTGAATGGAAATCCGAACCAGCCATCGATAGGAGGACACAATGTGGAAGGAAACGAAATTTGGAACGCTGGGTTTCGCGGTGCTGCTGTTCTTTGCTTATTCCGTCGCCACACGCGCACAGGACGCCGGAACGCAGGAACCGAAGCCGCAAGCCCAAACTGAGAGTGGACCGCATCACGGGGAACGCGCGAATCAACTGGAGCGGCTCAGCAAGGAACTTAACCTGACCGATGAGCAGAAGGAGAAGGTCAAACCAATCTTGGATGAACAGACAAAGCAGATGCACGCCACACAGGAAGATGCTTCTTTAAACCAAGAGCAGAAGCGCGACAAGATGAAGCAAATCCATCAGACCACCCATTCCCAAATTAACGACATTTTGACGCCGGAGCAGCAGAAGAAATTTGCGGAACTCAAAGAGCAGCAAAAAGAACACCGAGAAGGAAGCAAGGAGAGCCCATCCGAACAGCCTAAGCAACCGTACTGAGTACAACTTAGTGAATGGTTGACGGTGGCGCTTAAACGTTCACCCTTTTCTTAGCATTTCTGGTGCGTGCCGGGTCCCACAGCTGGTGGCAGCTACAGGTGCATTTCAGCTTAGAGCAAGCAGGATGCTTGCTATGTTTGCACGACCAGCTGATGCCTGACCCGTAGCTTTTTCCGCTCATTGTCAACCGCTGGTAAGTCACTCGCGTGGCGGACGAAACGCCAACTCCATCAACACAAACGCGAGCACGGAGAGAACGGCAAGCAGAAGGAATGCTTCACGTCAACGATAGCCGCCCAAGAGCAGGCGGCACAATACAGTAAGACCCGCATGGAACTAGGACCCTCTTCCTGCGCTACAGTTTTTTCTCCCAATACTTCTCGCTTGCAATCGGCGCTGCATGGGAGTAAACCGAAAGTTGAAGTGGCTAGTGCAAGGAGGAATTACCGGGAAAATGACTCCACCCTGCCTAGACTCTTGACATCCGTTTACACACCGCTCTTGCGGTGCGCTACCGCCAGCGATGCTTGTTGTCTCGCCTGCGGGCTACGGAATAAGCAACGGGGAGCTGCTGTCAGGTTCCCCGTTTTGCATTTCTGGCATAGCAAGCGACGCTGGAATTCGGTGCCCTGTAATCCGTGTTGATGAGTTGCAATGAGGCGGAGGAATGAAGACGAACGGCGTGGTGCGTCGCCTCGTGTCGAGTCCACCGGGATTGGAGCGTTGGGAAGCACAGTGTTTGATGTGCCCATGGCGCTCGGGGAAACAGCGTCTGTATGCGTCCAAGAGCGCTGCAGAGCTAGGGATTGGGATGCACTTGAGTATGATTCACAAGCTGAACCCGAAGAAGCGTCGGGTTGAAGAGCGGGCACCGCGAGCCAACAGCGCTTCTCTGCCTGGTTCTGGCACGCGATTCAATCCAGAGAAATCCTCTGAGTAACTTCGAGTTTTATTGACACTTGGAACTTTCTTTCTTCGCTCCGCCCAACGTTTCTTCATCATCTCCGACAACCGCTACGTAAAAACGCACCTCTACTCGCAGCTCATCGCGATTTACGGAGCTTTCCTGTCCCACCATGGAAATTCGCATGCCACGTATCGAACGCTTCCTTCTGGGTAGCGAAGTCGCGCTTAAACTTAGGCTCACCTTTGGAAATGATGCGCCAACGACCGGAATCTTCGTCGAAAAAGATAGCCGCTACCTCTGCGCTATGACGATTGCGGAGAATGATTTTGTTTGTGGACATTAGCAGTCACCTCTCAGCCTGAACCCGTGCTTAGCCCGGGAAGTAAGTTTGATTGTGAAGCGCCGCCTCAACGGCTTTCAGCAAACTTTGAATGTCCTCGTTTTTTGCGATGTAGCCACTCACGCCAATCTTCTGAGCTACTTCCAGGAACGCTTCAGTTCGGTGTAACGAAAAAATCAGAATCGGCGTGAGCGGAGACATCTCTTTTATTTGGCGAGCCGCACTAAAGCCGTCCAACAGAGGCATTGAGACGTCCAGAATAACCAAGTCCGGTTTCATCCCCTTCGTTTTCTGCACCGCTTCGAGTCCGTTCTGAGCCTCGCATACGTCTACCTCGCGATGAGACTCCAGAATCGACCGCACACCTCGTCTCATAATTTCGTGGTCGTCTGCGATTAAAATTCGTGTCATCAAACATCTCGGCGCGTGCAGAATTTGGCTTGCTCTCTTGCAATAATCTTCTTGGCTAAAGACATTGGGGATACTGGATTCCATGCATCCAGCCACATTTTTTCCGACGACCAGCGCCTAAGCCGTTAGTTATCTGTGTACGACTTTCAGGCTGTCCAGGGGATTGCACATATCGGGAACCTAAATCGACTTTATTGTGGAGATTCCATTTGCTAACTCCGGTGCAATCATCATGACGCATTTGGAATCCCAATTGCGCCCAATTCGTGCCAAGTGAACGCCATATCTCCTTTTGCCGGGTATGGCGCAGGCGTGCGCCGACAGGCAATGTTCGCAGCGAAATAGGGCGCTCAGAGCCCATGGAGCGAAGTGTGCGCAGACCAACCTCCTGCACTAATGAAGGGGAACATCCAGCACGGTTCCGCGTGTGGATGAAAAATGGCGGACCAGAATCCGTGCCTTCCGCGTTCAACTGCTTCGTGCCGATGATTGACTGGGAAAGACGTTGGCGGAAATTCGAAGACGGCTCGGAGCCTATTTGCGTTTGTGAAGATGCTGCCAGAGAAATGGGTATTGTTCGGTAGCTTTGCGAGAGGAATTGCGAGTATGAACTGACTGCTTTCCAATCTTCTGGGAAAGAAATGACGGTCAAAGCAGGCAGCAGAGCATCATCACAAGGCAGCAGAGCATCATGAGCACGCGGCACGACACCACAAGGAAGCCGCTAAGCATTACGAGGCAGGCAAACACGAGACAGCAGCCCACCACGCACACCTAGCCCACGGTCACCTACAACACGCCACCCACCACGCAGGGGAAGCAGCCAAAGCCCACATCCAAGATCACGGCAACAAGACCATCACGGCCAAAGCCTAGTTCTTAGGGCGACAGTGCAGCGGTACGCTGCTGCCCGGCGTCGAAGAGACTCCGCACAGAAAACCGCTCCAATCGCCCGCCTCTTAACTTCGTTTTTCTGTTGAGGGATATTAGGTGTAACCGTGGAGAGGAAACTTAGTGTCTTCGTTCTGTCCAGTACTCGCCTCTTGAGGGAATCGATCGAACGCATGGTCAGGAGGAAGCCCGATCTGGATTTGAGAGGGGCTGGATCGATTCGGGCCGATTCCAAGGACGAAGTGACTGCCTCGGATGCCGAAGTTCTTGTGACAGATTCGTTGCAGTTCGTTCTTGAGACGAAAGGATGGCGGGCGGAATCAACGACTGAGCGTCGGAAAATCGAGGTTGTGCTGGTGGCGATGGACGATGACAAGAAGCAATTCCTGAGTGCCGTAAAGCAAGGCGTGTTGGGATACGTCCTGAAGGATGCTCCGGCCATTGAAGCTATTGGTGCAATTAGTGCCGTAGCACGAGGAGAAGCGATCTGTCCGCGGCATTTTATGCGAGTTCTATTCGATTGCGTCGCATCTCAACCCTTGGATCTTCCCAACGCGCGAACACGGCAGCAATGGGGCCTGACGCGTCGCGAACAGCAACTGATTCCATCGATCGGACGCGGAATGACCAATAAGGAAATCGCTGCTCAGTTTAGTCTTTCGGAAGAAACGGTGAAGAACCACGTTCACAGAATTCTGCGCAAGGTAGGCGTGCAACATCGACTGGAAGTCTTCGAAGCGTGCCAAACGGAATCAGCCGCGCTTTAAATGTCCAAGAATCACATCGCATCCGCGACCGCACCCCGAGCACTCGTTGGGTCTACGTATGTACGCCATCGAAAAGTTTGTACCGGCAGAACTCTACGGAACAGTGCTCAAGATTAGAGACCTGCCGAGCGACGCGCCCGCTTGCCACCGATAGATGTTGATAAATCCGCTTCGCACCAGCTATCTCAAAATGAGATAGGTAGTGATAATCCCTGTTCGCAACACCTATTCTGAAAGTCGATGCCCGGTAACCGTGTTTTATCGAGAGCTATTCAATGAACCCGGCATTTCCTGCTTTCCCCTCATCCACCGTGCCACGCGTGTCGTCAATGCTCTGGAGATTGCGTAGGGGAAGCAAATGAAAACCGGCCCCACTAGCAAGGCTGCACCTGGATGCACCGCCCGATAGAGGACGAGTTGAAACAAGACGTCCATGATGATACCCATGGCGATCAGAGTGCTGATAGCTGCCACTCCGCTTCGCAGCAATTCCCTTCGACGTCCAGCATGGAAGATCAGACCGAACACGTAGGGTGGTTTTCCCGACTTGGCATCAGCCAACCCTCCGCGAATCCCCAGGAAGATGGCAATCATCGGCTGCAGGATGAAGCGGAAGCGTCCGGGCCCTGTGAACCGCTGTGGCAATTCCTCGAGGAACTGCCTTGAGAACAGGTACACGCGGCCCTTCTCGATAGTCTCCAAAATCGCAAACGGTATCGCGGCAGCGATTAGGAGAAGAGCCAGCGCGATCACAATGGTTTCGCGTCGAAGCGTCAAGGTCTTGCCCTCACGGCACACTCAGCTCTGCCTGTTGTTCGGCTATTCCTCCCGCCCTCTTTATCCAGCGGCGCGGGCTTTGTCAGTGAACGCGGACGTTCTGCCCAATTCCAGCATTCGCTTGGCATCGAGGAAGCCGTAAAGCTGAATGAGTTTGGCAACGAGTCCGGTCCAACCCGTCTGATGACTGGCGCCCAGCCCGGCGCCATTGTCGCCATGGAAGTATTCATAGAAGAGAATGTTGTCGCGCCAGAAGGGATCGCTCTGGAACTTTTCCGTGCCGCCGTAGACTGGCCGCTGGCCCTGCTCATCGCGCAGAAAGATCCGGGTGAGCCGCCCCGCAATTTCTTTGCTGACCTCAAATAGGTTCATCAGCTTTCCCGAGCCCGTGGGGCATTCAATTTTGAAGTTGTCGCCATAGTACAAATAGAAGTTCAGCAGCGCTCGGATTATGAGCACGTTCACGGGCATCCAGACCGGTCCTCGCCAGTTGGAGTTGCCGCCGAACATGCCAGTGTTGGACTCTGCGGGCAGGTAGTCCACTCGGTATTCCTGTCCTTGCACCTGGAGGACGTAGGGGTGCTCCTCGTGGAACTTGGAAAGCGAGCGGATGCCGTAAGGGCCAAGGAACTCGTTTTCGTCTAGCATCTTCGTCAGAATCCGGCGGAGCCGCTCTGGATTGACCAGGGCCATGATCCCCCGCTCGGCCACCCCGAAGTGTCCCGGGCCCGTGGGGTGCATGGTCTTGCTGAGTTCGGGCATCCGGCGTAGGCGTTCGTTTACGTGCGCCATTACCCTCGGCATGCGCTCCCGCGTACTAGCCTCGACGTCAATTGTGGCGCACAAAGGAAGGAGTCCTACCATTGAGCGCACCTTCAGCCGTGTTGCGCTGCCGTCCGGGAGCCGCAAGAGGTCATAGTAGAAGCCATCCTCCTCGTCCCACATCCCGTCCGAACCCGGTTTATTCATTGCAGAGGCGATGAAGTAGAAGTGCTCGGCAAACTTTATGATCATGTCCTCGTAGGTTGGGTCGTGGAGGGAGAGCTCGAAAGCGAGTTCTAGCATGTTCTGGCTGAATAGGGCCATCCAAGCCGTGCCGTCCGCCTGCTCCAGGTGGCCGCCGGTGGGAAGTGGCGCGCTGCGATCGAAAACTCCGATATTGTCGAGGCCGAGAAAGCCTCCCTCAAACACGTTCTTGCCGAAACGGTCCTTGCGGTTAACCCACCAGGTGTAGTTCAGCAAGAGTTTTTGGAACGTCGTCCTCAAGAAATCTATGTCCGTCTTGCCGTGTAGGGCTTGCTCAGTCCTGTGCAGAAAGTATGTCGCCCATGCGTGGACCGGTGGATTCACGTCGCTGAAGTTCCACTCGTACGCGGGCATTTGGCCGTTGGGGTGCAAGTAGAGGGCATTGAGCATCAACTTCATTTGCTCCTTGGCGAAGTCGGGATCGACGATAGAAAGTGGGAGCGTGTGGAAAGCGAGATCCCAGGCTGCGTACCAAGGGTATTCCCACTTGTCGGGCATGGAGATAATGTCGTGGTTCAGCATGTGGTACCACTCGGAGTTGCGGGAATTTCGAAATCCAGTATGGAGCGGGTTGGAGTGATGTTCGTCCAGCCAGTTGTCACCGTCGAAGAAGAAAAACTGCTTGCTCCACAGCATGCCGGCGATAGCCTGGCGCATCACTCTGGCCTGGTCTTCACTTAGGGTTGGAGGTGTAACGGACTTATAGAACTCATCGGCTTCACGAAGCCGAGCAGCGAAGACTTCATCAAATTGCTTTCCGAAGGCTTCACTCTTCTGGTTCGGGGAACTGTTGGAGAGCCGCAGGCGAATCACCTTGGATTGACCAGCATCGATCTTGACCCGGTAGTCTGCCGCGACTTTGGTGCCTTGCTTGGCGGGGTTCACCGCTCCCTGCTTGCCCTGCACCACGCAGTCGTTGATGCCGTCTTTGACGTACGGGCTCTCGTTCTTTTGCCCTGGGAATAACCGCTCGTGGTTCGTGTCGTTTTCGGTGAAGAGCAACGGCACTTCACCTTCGCAGGAAAGGATGAATTCACCCAGCAGCGGATGCGACGCCGAAACCACACTCGTTCCCGCCGTCGCCACAGTCTGTTTGAGGTTTGGTCTCTTAGGGGTCCTATTTGTTTCGGCAATCCACGATGCCCAATTGTTCCGGAACCATAGTGTCGGCAATATATGCAGTTCTGCCGCCTCCGGTCCGCGGTTGGCTGCGGTGATTCGTACCAGGATGTCTTCCGGACCGTCTTTGGCATATTCCACGAAGACGTCGAAATATCGGTTGTCCTTGAAGGCTCCGGTGTCGAGCAGCTCATATTCCATTTCGTCCTTGGAACGACGCCGGTTCGTCTCGACCAGATCGGCATAAGGGTAAGCCGCCTGCGGGTACTTATAGAGATACTTCATGTACGAATGCGTTGGAGTGCTATCGAGGTAGAAGTAGTACTCCTTCACGTCCTCACCGTGGTTTCCTTCGCTGTTGGTTAATCCGAAGAGGCGCTCCTTGAGAATCGGATCCTTGCCATTCCACAAGGCCAGCGCGAAACAGAGGTGCTGTTTATCGTCGGAGATGCCGGCTATGCCGTCCTCGCCCCAGCGGTAGGCGCGCGAACGGGCATGATCATGGGTGAAAAAATTCCAGGCGTCACCCCCCTCGCTATAGTCCTCGCGGACCGTGCCCCATTGTCGCTCACTCAGATATGGCCCCCACTTCTTCCATGGCACGCCTTCCTCACGGGCACCGTTCAATCGTTTCTGTTCTGCAACCTCGACTTTGGAAAAGGGGGTATCTCTCTGAAGTTTAGGGTTTATGGCTCCGTCTTCTGAACTCACCACGCTACCTCCTTCCACGCCCAAAACCAGTCGTTACCACCACTGGTTGCGAGCGACAGAACTCTAAGTGCAAGTGAATGCCATTAAATGGTTCGTCCACGCTGTGACATCCAGCACGCCGAATTGTGATGCAAATCACCAGGTCTCCTAACAACTAGGCTTTGCAGATGGGCTGGGACGGTTTGGCCCGGATAGATGTCGAGAAATCCCCTTCGCACCAGCTATCTCAGACTGAGATAGGTAGTGATAATCCCTGTGGCTGTTGAAAAAGGCGCCCACTGGTGGAGTTTCGAGGTGAGGTAGTTGTTTCCTGCGGGGGATCGCGCTTTCTTTTTTTATCTCAGATCGGCACCGTGGCTGATTCTAGAGATCTTGATCTTAGGAAGCGAGCCAGTCGTTTCAAGTTTTGCGCTGTAGCCGCGAGAAAGAACTGCTCGCGAACATGCTTCATTCTCCTCAAACGCAACCTCCGCAATCCGATCTGGTTTTTTAACTCTGCAAAGAGTGCTTCTACTTTCCGGCGTTGGCGTTGCGCTGCCGCGAAAGCCGGCACGGTCACCCGCTCTCGTGCCCGTTGTCGCGCTGGTTCGTGGACATGGATCGCGATCTGCCGATAGTGGCCCCTGGTGCATTGCGCTTTTTGCGGGCAGTCGCGACAGCGTTTCCGCGTGGCCACATATACATGCGTTCGATTTATAGCATTGATGCCAACGTAGGTGAGCCGCTTTCCTTCAGGACATTGATAGCTGTTCGTCTCGGCAACGTAGGTGAACTTCTCGATCCCGTACAAGTTGGTTTTGGGAGCAGGACTTTCTTTCACGCGAATATACGGAGTGATGCCTCGTTGCTCGAGCCAAGCCAAAAGCTCACCGTTCCCATAGGTCGTGTCGGCGGCAACCGACTGTGGGAAGCGCCCGCGTCTCTCCGCTGACCGCGTGATCATCTCGCGAGCCGCCACACTTTCCTGGCTCAACCGAGCGGCCGTCGCTTGCACACCCACAATCACCCCACTCTGGTTGTCGATCAGATAGTTGTTGAAGTACCCCAGCTCCGCCGCCCGAGATCCCTTGGTCGCATACGTGGAATCGGGATCGGTCGTCGAGACCAGGGCTTGTTGATGGGTCGGCTCTTCGATCGGGTTCTGTTGCTCGAGTTCGGTTAAATACTCGCGGATGGTGAGTTTCACCTGCGCGGCTTCCGCTAACTGCTCCCGCGGGATGCGGCTGGACCGGCTGGCGTTGGCGGCAATAAAGCTGCCATCGACCGACAGGTGTTCCCCTTCCACTAATCCCGCTTCCTGGCAGCGATCCACGATCTCTTCAAAGAGTTGCTGAAACAGGTCGGACTCATGGAACCGTCCGTGGCGGTTCTTCGAGAAGGTGGAGTGATGCGGAATCTCTTGATCGAAACTGAGTCCGGTAAACCATCGCCACGCCAGATGCATCTGCAGTTCCTCGACCAGCTTGCGCTCGCTGGTGACGCCATAGAGATAGCCGATCAGCAGGATGCGCAAGAGGAGTTCCGGATCGATCGAGGGTCTGCCTGTATCGCTGTAGGAGTCCTTCAACTTCTCACGAACGAAATTGAAGCTGATGTGTCGGTCAATGAGACGGAGCAGGTGGTTTTCAGGAACCTGATCTTCGATGCGAAAGTAGTAGAACAGCGACTCGGAACGGGAGTGTTGTCCCATCATAATCCAAAAGCCTCCGTGAATGGCGATGATGAAGAGCATCGGCAGAACGCTTGCTCAGATAGACGTTGCTGCCAACACTTCAGTTCGCATTCACGAAGAGTTTTTCAACAGCCACCCCTGTTCGCAACATCTATCCGGAAATGCCTCAATTTCCCACTGCTGGGGCCCTGCTCACTGAACGTTAGCACCCTGTTACTTTTGCCAATTCCATCGCTCGGTCGCCAAGCTCACCATCGCCCCATCTTTGGGCCACGCACATTTCTTCGAAGTTAGTCGGCTTCGACCCAGTTTGGTAGGTATGGCATCGGTCGCCGCTCTGTTGTTGTTGGTTCGGCAATGGGCGGTATGACTGACCTTGAGGAGCAAGCTATGAGCACACAACTATTTCTCTCGACCGCCGTGGCCGCCTTCATTTTGACGACCGCATCCTCAGCTTCTGCGCAGCAGACCACCGGCGAGCCTGGTTCGCCCCACGCCACCACCACTATCAGCGGAAAGCAGCTTCCGCCGCCCGACCCGAAGTTCGGCGGCGTGATCAAGGAGAAAGCGTCGGAATCGAAGGCTTGGTGGCCGCCGCGCGTCGTGCCGCCGAAGGGTGCCCCCAACGTGTTGCTCATCATGACGGACGACGTTGGTTTCGGCGCACCGGGCACGTTCGGCGGCGTTGTTCCGACCCCCGCAATGGATCGCATCGCCAGGAATGGGCTTCGGTACACGAATTTCCACTCCACATCACTCTGCTCGCCTTCGCGCGCGGCGTTGATCACCGGCCGGAATCATCACGTGGCCGGCTTCGGGGTGGTGGGCGAAATCGCGACCGGATTCCCCGGCTACGACTCGATCATTAGGAAGGAGAACGGCACCATCGGCGAAATCCTGAAACAAAATGGATACGCGACCTCGTGGTTCGGCAAGGATCACAATACGCCCTTCTATCAAGCGACCGAGGCGGGGCCTTTCGATCAGTGGCCGAACGGTATGGGCTTTGAATACTTCTACGGATTCGTCGGCGGCGACACCAGCCAGTGGCAACCGGACCTGCACCGCAATACGACGGCCATCTATCCGTTCGAAGGCCATCCCGGCTGGAACCTGACCACTGCCATGGCTGACGAGGCGATTCAGTACATGAAGCAACTCAAGGAGATTGCGCCCGACAAGCCGTTCCTTGTGTATTACGTACCTGGCGGCACCCACTCGCCTCATCATCCGACGCCAGAGTGGATCAAGCGGATCGGAGATATGCATCTGTTCGACGGGGGCTGGAACAAACTGCGCGAGACCATCTTCGCAAACCAAAAACGGCTGGGGATCATGCCTGAGAACGCGAAGCTGACTGCGTGGCCGAAGGACCTGCCCGAATGGGATTCCCTCAACGCAATGGAGAAGAAACTCTTCATTAAGCAAGCTGACGTTTATGGTGCGTACCTCGCGTACACCGACTACGAAATCGGTCGAGTCATCCAGGCCGTGGAAGACCTGGGGCAACTCGACAACACCTTGATCATCTACATCAGCGGCGACAACGGCGCGAGCGCGGAAGGCACGCTCAACGGCACACCGAACGAGTTCACCACGTTCAATGGCATTACCGTGCCGGTCAAGGATCAATTCCTGTGGTATCCGTTTTGGGGGTCCGACAAGACCTTCCCTCACTTCGCGGCTGGCTGGTCCTGGGCGATGGACACGCCGTTCCAGTGGGTGAAGCAAGTGGCATCGCATTACGGTGGGACGGCTCAGGGCGTGTGCATGTCGTGGCCCGGCCACATCAACGACGTGGGCGGGATCCGCAGTCAGTTTCACCACCTTATTGACATCACCCCGACGATCCTCGAGGCGACCGGCATCCCAGCGCCAGATTCGCTCAACGGCATTAAGCAGCGCCCGATGGATGGCGTAAGCATGACCTATACATGGGACAAGGCGAACGCCAACGCGCCCACCCGACACACGACGCAATATTTCGAGATGCTCGGCAATCGCGCCATCTACGACGACGGTTGGGTCGCGGCGACGACCCCGGCGACGATCCCGTGGAAGCTGAGCACGGAGCTGCCGCCCGACATAATTACCGGATACAAGTGGGAGCTCTACAACGTCAAGGAAGATCCCACCGAATCCGACGACCTGGCTGCCAAAATGCCGGAGAAACTCGCGCAGCTACAGAAGATCTTCTACGCTGAGGCGGAGAAGCATGATGTGTTGCCGCTGGACAACACCTCGCTGACGCGCTGGAACGCGCCCAAGCCGAACCTCACGGGAGGACGAAAGGTTTTCAGTTACTCGGGAGTACTAACCGGCGTCCCTAACAGCGGCGCTCCGAGCATCCTGAACAAGTCGTACACCATTACTGCCGACGTCGAGATTCCCGAAGGTGGCGCAGAAGGCATGATCGTCACCGACGGAGGGCGCTTCGGCGGCTACGGCCTCTTCCTCAGCCCCAGTTTCAATTGGTGGTCTCACGCGAGGTTCTTTAGAAGAATTGGTTTAGCGCTTTTCGTTTTGGGACTGCTTCTGATCTGGCTCGGTCAATACAGAAAATGGTCCAGCGGGAAAATGGGGTTAGGTTATGGCCTATCGGTCTTGGGCTTGCTTTGGGTGGTTGTGGTTTTTGTTACCGGCGCAATTGGCCCGGGCCGAGGCAAACCCGTGTTTCTTTACAACCTGCTCGACCTCAAGCGCACGACCTGGGTAGGCCCTGAATTAAGTACCGGCAAGCACACCATCGTCTTCGACTTTAAGTCCGATGGTCCAGGCTTGGGCAAGGGCGGAACAGGCGTGCTCTCGGTGGACGGCAAGGAAGTTGCCAAGAATTCCATCGAACACGGCACTCCGATCACCTTCCCGGAGGACGAAACCTTTGACATCGGCCAGGACACGCGCACGGGCGTCGCGATGCTGGAGTATCGCTACGATGTTCCGTTCAAGTTCACCGGGAAGATCAACAAGGTCACCTTTAATCTCGAACCGGTGCAGTTGACGGAAGATGACCGCAAGAAACTTCCGGCCATTGCCGAGGCGGTCGCCCAAGCGAAAGACTAGCCTCGATGAACAAACTGCTGACCGTTGCGGCCGTAGCCGAAGCCTCCATGGGCATGGCGTTGCTGGCTGTTCCCCTGCTGGTCGGGCGATTGCTGCTCGGCGCAGAACTGACCGGCATCGGAATTACAGTGGCGCGCGTCACCGGCATCGCCCTGATCGGATTAGGGGTCGCCTGTTGGCCGGGAACGCCTCTGACCGGCATGTTGACTTACAGCGCGCTCACGACGCTCTATTTCGGTTACCTCGGGGTCAGCGGCGTGGTGGGGATTCTGCTATGGCCAGCCGTTGTCGCTCACGCAGGTCTGTCTGTTCTTCTCGTGCGCGCGTGGTTGAAGAAACAAAGCCCCTCGGCAGCAAAAACGTGAGCTACGGTTCGTTCTTGCTCCGATTAGATGTCGGGAAATCCGCTTCGCACCAGCTATCTCAAAATGACACTGGTGGTGAACACAGGTGTTAAGATTCGCACATGGAAAACGAGCGTAGATTTTGGCTCGTACACGACAAAAGGCGTTTGTTATTGGCCATGATGGACGAACTGGCAGGAGACGCCCACATCTCTTTCGAAGGTGACTTGCGAATGCTGCCGTTATTCAGCGCGCCCGACGCCTCTCACGAGGAAACACTTGCCCTTAAGCGAAACACTCTCTGGCCGGAGCAAGATTTTATAGTCCTGCCGCTGGAACCATCTGTGAGCAAGGCTATCATTTCTGCTGTCGGAGGAACCATTCCGAGGACCATCATTCATATTCAAATCGAGAAAAATTCCCTGATTCAGTTCGCAGCCTACGATCGTTTTCATCCAGAGTGCATTGTCTTCGGCACAGCCGTGACACAAGCGGTTCTTGAATCGCTCGTCTCTCAAAGGATTATGAGTCTGCACGCCAAGCAACAACCGCGCCCTCGCGGTTGATTCCGCTTCTGCGGTTCGTGCACTGTAGGTCCCAGGAACCGCTTCTCACCAGCATTCCGGATACGGACCACTAATTCAGCAAATCGGATTGGTCTGCTTCGCTCCAGCCACGCACCGTGGACATATCAAAAAACGCGGCGATTGTACCGTCAGAATGTGTGAAGACAAGACGCCCTTCAGCTTCTTCAACTTTTGAAGCACGCACGGACTGCATATAAGCAGGATCCATGGGGTCTGGCGCGCCGTTCAAGTACACGACGAATAGCTTCTCTGCCATTTGGTCTGGTTTCCGCTGTGACACCAAGTTCTGACGTTATACCACGTAGCGCGTCGCCGCCCGACAGTGCATGCACGTTCGTCGGGGGTGTCGAATTCTTCTGTCCGGATAGGTGTTGAGAAATCCGCTTCGCACCAGCTATCTCAGACTGAGATAGGTAGTGATAATCCCTGTGGCTGTTGAAAAACTCGCTCAACGAGAACTCATAGAAATTGCTTCGCGTCAGGAAGCTCTATAAACGATTTTTCCGAGTCTCCTAGACATTTTCTATCACCCGATTTTCGACTTTTTTCGGGAAACCGACTTTTTCAACAGCCACCCCTGTTCTCGACAGTTATCCGAACTATGTGCCAGTTTGTGATGGTAGCCGCCCTAATCGCAGTGAATCGATGAGTCGGATGAACACTTATTGTAATTCACAACTCGCTGCTCCCCTTTAATCCCCAGCGGAGTGCTCTGGTCAAGCAGGCAGGTACCCGTTACTTTTGACACTATCCGCTGAAGAGCCTCGTGCGTATGTTACGCCCCTAGGCTGGTGCTACCGGCAGCAAGTTGTGGAAGCACCCGCCTCATATTCTGTCGGACCCGAAACTCACGAGTCCCAGAAGAGAGGGGATATGTGGGACAAATCAGGACCGCGTTTCCCAGAAGCAGAAGGATCATGGTCGGCGTCTTGTTGGCGATTGGCCTTCTCACCGTCGTAAGCTCTCCAGCCTTGCCCCAGGACCACTCGAAGCCGGAGATCATTCAAGGGGTGCTCACGGGCAGTGGCCTTCAGGCTGGACAGCTAACTAACCTCACGCTTGCCATCTATGAGTTCTCGACGCCTGACGACAAGCAGGTCCTCTTGGATGCATTTCAAAAGGGCCAGAACACGGGATTGTTCAACGCCCTGACCAAGATGCGATCCGTCGGTCGTGTTGCGATCACCGGCACGCTTGGGTACGACGTCAAATACATCCGCTGGTTCCCCACGCCCACGGGACGCACAATTCGCTTCGTCACCGACCGAAAAATTTCGATGGGCGAAGCGTGGACAAGTTCACAAAGTCAAGATTACAATTTGACTGGCGGTATACTCGAGATGAACGACACCGAGATGAAGAAGAGCAGCGGCGTTATTTATGGCGCAGCCGAGCTGGTGATGAAAGACGGAGAGCTGTCGATCAATCTCGCGAATAATCCGTGGAAAGTAGCGTCCATCAGAGATAACAAAGGAACGCCTGGCAAGAACTAACGATCTTGGCGCCGGTTTCACTGACGAGCCGTGGGAGTCATGAACCTCGGTATAGATGCAGACGGGCCGCGCACGGTCGAGTGCCGATAGGTGTCGATAAATCCGCTTCGCACCAGCTATCTCGAAATGAGATAGACGACGGATCCGTCGGTATGAAAACAGCTTACAAATAGAGCAGCGGCCAAGGAGACCGCTGCCCATGGTGAAGCCGACTCGTCGTTCAAGCCGTCGAAGACATGCCCTGACGTTACCTGAGCTAGAGCACTCGAAGGCCGCGGTTTTGAATAGCCTTGGGTCCCTTCAATCGCGCCGATCATACAAACACGCTATCGACGAATTCATTTGTTGGTATTGCTCGGAGCCACGGTTGGCTCTGAACCGAGCCGTGGTCCTCCGCTACCGACTGTATCTGGAAAACATTCCACTCTCAGCTTCAACAATCAATGTTCGATTGGCTGCAATTCGCAGAATTGCATACGAAGCAGCGGACACCGGTTTACTAAGCCCCGAACTCGTCGCCGGGATCAGGCGAGTCAAGGGCATGAAACGCTTGGGACACCCCGTGGGTAATTGGCTCACAGCTCAGCAGAGTCGCCAGCTCCTGAGCACTTCCGAGGGAGAAACGCTTCGCGGAAAGAGGGACCGAGCGATGCTTGCTCTTTTACTAGGGTGTGGCCTTCGGCGCTCGGAATTGGTAACGCTGGAATCACATCAGATTCAACGGCGGGAAGACCATTGGGTGGTCGTCGACCTGGTCGGCAAGGGCCGACACATACGGACAGTGCCGATACCATCGTGGGTCAAAGCGGATTTGGACGCATGGATTTCCTCTGCTGGCATTCGTGAGGGAAAACTGTTTCGCTCGATTAGGAAAGACGGTGCCGTCTGGGGATTAGGTATGACGCAAAATGTTGTGTGGTACGTCGTAAAGAAATGCGCAAAGCGTGCCGGGATCGACAGACTCGCCCCACACGATTTGCGTCGTAGCTGTGCACGTCTATGCCACAGCGCAGGTGGAGAGCTGGAACAGATTCAGTTTCTCCTAGGGCATATCTCAGTGCAAACCACGGAACGCTATGTGGGATGCAAACAGCGTTTGGATAAAGCAGTGAATGATCGGATCGAATTGGGGACGGCTAGATCTGCAGAACTTCCCTAGGGGATGGAGTGTCGTCTTCACATCCCGGGAATATCAAATTGTTTCCTCGTCGGGTTCGAGTTCGTCTTCAGCCTGATCGTGGTAGAACCCATCTCGCGACAATCCAACGTCGTGTACTTAATCCATCGGCGAAGCGATTGGTCATGTCGCAACGCTTGCCGAATACAGAGACCAAAGTAACCGGTGTTTGTATTCACGAAACCAGGAGTGATGCCTCGATTGCGGCCATGACCATGAATCAGTGTCAGTTCGTTTTCACCCATCTCCCAAGTTTGCTGCACAATTATCCCAAGAGTTCCGTTGAACACGATTTCGGACGGATGATACCCGTGAAGGTCAATTTTCACCTTTTGGCCCCTAATTCCCCATACTCAGAACCAACTGGATGTTGCTAAGAATCGTATTAAGAACTCTGATCAACGCAGACCGCATTTTCGGGATAAATCATAACCCAGACCGTCTCGAGGGATGCGTGATCCCAATTCTCGACGGTAGTCTGAAATGGGAGAGATAGGTAGTGATAATCCCTGTTCGCGACAGTTATCCCATTACTCCGATCCGAGAGCCAATTCTTACCTTTAGGCGGCCGGTTCCACCCGATGCGTTTTGAAGATACAACCATCGGTGCGACGGGTGTAAGGTAATGCACCGAGGCAACTTGGGGGGGGAACTCATGGACGGAACATCTCGCACGATTCGCTGCTTCATCGCATACGCGACACTTCTCGCAGGCGCATTGACGCTGCAAGGAGAGGCTAACGCTCAGAAAATTACACTCACGCCCGATCAGGCCCAAGCAATTGCAAAGGAAGCTTACATTTATGGAACGCCGATGGTGCAAGGCTACGGAACGATGTTCGCGTATGCAGTGTACAAAGATAATCCGCAGTACAAGGCGCCTTTCAACCAGATCGCAAATGTAGGCCGCGTTTTCACGCCGCAAGATACCGCCATCATCACCCCCAATAGCGACACGCCGTACTCGTTTCTGTGGGCTGATTTGCGCGCCGAGCCTTTGGTGCTGCACACGCCCGCAATGCAAAAGGACCGCTACTGGTCAATCCAGTTCGTTGATCTTTACACTTGGAATTTCGCTTATGCCGGGACGAGAACGACGGGCAACGGTGAAGGACGCATCCTGCTGGCCGGTCCGAACTGGAAGGGCGAGGTTCCAAAGGGCATTACGAAAGTAATTCGTTCTGACACAGAATTTGTACTGGCGGGTTATCGCACCCAGCTTTTTGGCGCGGCCGACATCGAGAACGTGCGGAAGATTCAAGCGGGTTACACGGTTGAGCCACTCAGCAAGTTCCTGGGCCGACATGCGGCACCAGCTCCGAAAATTGATTTTCCGCCCTACGTTCCGGATATGGTGAAGTCACTCGAATTTTTTAACTATTTAAACTTCCTGCTGCAGTTTTGCCCGACGGTTCCCGAAGACAAAGACGCTCGTGAGAGTTTTGAAAAGATTGGGATCGAGCCGGGAAAGCCGTTCAATCCTGATGCGCTGTCACCGGAAATGCGAAAAGCGCTTGAGGCTGGCATGGCCGAAGGGCAGCAGGCCATCCTGCACAACGTGTCCATCACGAAGTCAGCGGCAAATCTGTTCGGGACGCGCGAGTTCATGAGGAACAACTATCTGAACCGCGCCACTGGAGCGCAGGCTGGAATCTACGGCAACTCAAAAGACGAGGCGTTCTATTTCGCATTCTACAAGGATCAGAACGACGCAGATCTCGACGGATCGAAGGGCAGCTACACGATGCACTTCGACAAAGGCAAATTTCCGCCGGTGCATGCGTTCTGGTCGGTGACGCTTTACGACGGCAAGACGAAACTCTTGAGCGCGAATCCGCTGAATCGCTACCTGATAAACTCGCCGATGCTTCCAGAGATGAAGCTCGATGACGCGGGCGGCCTGACGATTTACATTCAGCCGGACTCCCCTGGAAAAGACAAAGAAGCGAATTGGCTGCCCGCGCCCGAAGGGCCCTTCTTCTTGATGTTCCGGTGCTACTGGCCGGAGAAAGAGATCATTGATGGCGAGTGGCAGCCACCTGCGCTCGTCAAGGCTCGCTAATCAGTGCCGGTTCCGATTACTGTTGGGAAATCCGCTTCCCACCACGTATCTCAAAGTGAGATAGGTAGTGATAATCCCTGTTCGCAACAGTTATCTGGAAACGGTCGACTTTCGGCCCAAATCCATTGCCCTCCATGGGAGTTCCCATTTCTGGTCAGGTGGTTGTAGGATGTTCGAGTTATGACCACGACGGCAAGGTCAGACCGCATAAATGGAATCGTTAGCCAGTTAAATCTATCCGTTTGGTGGACGCTACTTTCATCAGTTTACTTTGGTTGGGAAGTCGCCGATGCTATGTGGAAACCGCACGACGACTTCTACCCCTTCCCGATCCTGATGTGGGGAGCCCTAACCATCATCTCGTTCTTGGGGAGTCGCGGCGCGCTTGTGCAATTGAGGTACGCCGTGGAGTTCGCAGAGGCGGAAACAACGCGGATGAAAACACGAAGGGCGTTGGCAGCTATTTTCGCCGCTGCCTGTATTTCGTTCTGCTGGGCCGTATGTGTTGTCGCGTCGAAACGATTCGGCGGGTTTTACCAGTCCACTGCGGTTGTGTTGGGAGTGCTTCTTCTCTTCATTGGTTTTCTCATGTACCGGTGGATGAAGCGGTTTGCCCTCGCACTCGTAACGACTTCTGGCAGCTCGTGAAGGGTAAGAAAAGCCTCGATTTCGATTAACTGTCGAGAAATCCGCTTCGCACCAGCTATCTCATTGTGTGATAGGTAGTGATAATCCCTGTTACCAACATCTATCCGGAAATCAATGTCCGGCATTAATTGGGACTTGGGAGATGGGATCCGGCTGCTCAGAGGAACCCTGTCGTCGGGATAGCGTGGACAGAATTAAAATAAGGGAGAGGCGCAATCATCGGGGTACCGAGAGTCACGACGTGATCGATATTGTGTCCGATGCCTTCTTGAGTGGCTTCTGCTACGACATTGCCTCCATGGCTATGAGCGACGATGTTGAGCTTTTCTCCATCGGCAAATTTGTGATCGTGGATCAGCGTTTCAAGTTGCTTTGCCGCTGCGGCCCTCGCCTCTGGCGAATTACTCATCCCGCCATTCCCTAAGACGATCGCGTTCTCCCCAAACGTCTTGGATACTTGCTGTTTGAATTTCGAGTTGTCCCATTCCTTGTGGTCATTATTCGTGCCAGGGACGATGATTGTTAAATGTCC
Source organism: uncultured Acidobacteriota bacterium (assembly GCA_963772535.1). Taxonomy (GTDB): domain Bacteria; phylum Acidobacteriota; class Terriglobia; order Acidiferrales; family UBA7541; genus Palsa-295. Next base: position 7,623 of record CAVYXN010000015.1, on the reverse strand, counting down.
ATCCGCATCAATCCTACCCAGTGGGTTGTTCCCAACGTACGCATATAGATTGAGGCTCTGGGGATTCTCGAGCAGTAGTCGACAACCGAAGTCGTATTGCTACGTTCGGTCCCACGAAATCGGGCGACCTCTGTGCGGCCTCTTTGTCATTCAGGACTCTAACGGAGATAACTTCAAACTTCACTCCGTCAGGCCATGCTTGCTGAACTGACAATCGCGTCGCTGCAACGAGGACGATCAGCCCAACTAGAAAAGCTCTGTAGTTCGGCTGATTTGCTTTGATTCCGTCGCGAATCTCCTCATCCAGACCTCGATAAACTGTGGAATTGTGGAAATACTTCTGAAATCCTTCAGATACGTCCAACTGCCGGTTATACGGAAACTCCCCGCCACCATTCAAATGCACCTGCTCGTGACTCAGCGTGGAAGCTCCGAAATATCCTTAGTCCGAATCGGTGAGATGTCTGGTAAAAGCCACCCGGCGGTTCGGCCCGGATATAGATCGTTCCCCCCAACTGTTTATTGTTCTGCACCACAAATGCTTGATCGTTCATTATTTGCTTCATCTATGCAGGAGTTGTGGCTCCTGCAAAATCAGTCCTGGTATCCGTACTGAGCATAAAGTTTGAAAGCTGGAGCCCGTGCTTCGCTTCCAAAGTCCCGCTGGTAACAGCGTGACTGGTCACGGGAGCTGCGGCGATCGCTGAGCCTGGGCACGAAAATCATATTTCACTCGCAGTCGTCCGAAAACTGATCTAGCTTCGCCGTCATGTTTGTAGGGCACAAAACTCCAGCCACGAACCGACTCGATAACGGGAGAGATCGCAAGCGGATGTCCCTCAACTGCTCTGATCGCGGAAACCGCTCCCGCTTGGTCGATGCAAACGTCGACCGTGACCGTGCCGTGTAGCTCGCTATTGTGCAACATGCCCGGTGGCAAGATAGGAGTCCGTTTCGCTACCAACTTCGACAACTCCCGTGCAGTGAGCCTGAGGGCACGCTCCTCACAGGTAAAGGCGGTTCCGCCGCGTTGATCGGCTCGCGCCGAGACGGAAACTGCCGACAGACCAACGAACACCGGAAACAACAGAATCGATAACAGGACTACTCCTGGTTTAGTGGCTTGCATTCGATTCCGCCTCCTGTTCCGCATCCAGTGTTTGCCGATCGGCATTGTTTTTCGGGATGCCATCAGAGTTGAACGTCGGAGAGTGTTTTGCGTTAGGTGCACTGCGACCGAAGTCGCCCAGCACAAGATGGCGCAGTTCGTGGTGCATTGACCCAATGATCACAGAATCCGCCGCTCCGGTGGAGTTGACGACCACTTCGGAGTAGTCTCCCGGCGTATAGTCGATGCCGTCTTCGATCTTGCCGCGAAACTGGAAGAACGTGTATCCGCCGAAGGGATCATTCTCGCCGTTCATCGTCAGCGGCATATTGCCCAAAGCTGGGCCCGTTTTTGTATTCCAGCTAACGGTGGTTCTGATTGTCGTCGAGTCTCCTTTACTCAACACGTCGATAACGCCGGTAGCAGAATGGTCATTCGCCGCCTGCTGAAGAGTTTGGAAGTTCTTGGAGTCACTCTTGTAATCTTTATCGACCGTGACACCAAACACCCCTTTCTGGAATCCGTTTTTTCCATCTCCAGCGACGAGGTGCACGTGACTACGGTCGTCCTTCTTGAGGCCCTGCTGCAGCAAGTTGAAACATTTTTGTGCGTCTCCACCAGAGCACTTGCCAATCGTTACATCCATCCCCGTCGGGTCAGTGAGCTTCAGAGGGTTGTTTCGCCCATAGGCATACAGATTCAAGCGCTGTGGATCAGCCAATCGATCAGCCTTGATCCAGATCGGATCAACGCTCATAAACCTGCCCAGAGAACTGGCGTTGTACCTTGCCCCGAAATTATCCAGCCCGCTCTCCGTGTCCCGCTGCTTCCCCGTGAAATGCAGCGGACTCGGATCCCCGCAGCTCCGGCCAGGATAGATGTTGCGAAATCCGCTTACCACCAGCTATCTCAGAGTGAGATAAGTAGTGATAGTCCCTCACATTCTTAGGATAGAAGGCACCGTTGCAGCCGTCGGCTGTGAAGGAGAATGTTCCGAGCAGAATTTCGCCAGCTGTTGCGAACTAGCCCTTCGTCGCTTTTGCTCTACGAGTCTTAGCCCAGCGAGCCTTCTGCGCGATCGAGATTTTTTTGCGGGCCGCTGCTGACAACCTACTTCCAACCCTTTTTACACCACGCTTCGCACCCTTCTCGAAGGCATCAATCAGATGTTCAATCTTCGCCACCTCTGTCATTAGCGAGTGATGCCGTTTGCGAAGCTCCTTCTCAAATTTGGTTACAAAGTCCACGTTGTCTCCTTGAGCTTGAGTTGAAGTCAGAGCGCGGAATGCTATCCTGTCCGCTGTAAGGAAACAACCCCCTGGCTGTAGGCTTCGACAAATTGGACGTTGATACAGAACGGGGAACGTCTTCGTAAGCTGATCCCTCAGCAACGGCAAGAGTCATCGCATTTTGAGATAGGTAGCGATAATCCCTGTTCGCAACAAGTAATTCCCCAGTTCTGTAATCGCTTCGTGAATCTTATTGCCAGTAAACAGGTAGGCTGAGTATAGTCACAGTCATTCGCAAGCCACCTAACCGAGGATTGATATGGGGACTATACGTGAGTGGATAGAAGTTTTCCTCGCGTGTGCCTTTTTGGTCGGGGCGAATGCATGGATTAGCGTCCGCAGGAGAGTTTCCGCTCGTACCAAGCCCGTATGGTCACCCAAGGATAGTGTCCGCTGGGCGCTGGCAGGTCTGTGGTTTGGTATCGTGTATACGTTCGGTTGGTGGCGGGCATTTCACAAGCCTCTCGTGCTCATAACTCTTCCGCTGACCTGCGTCGGTGTCATTGTGGGATGGTTTCTTCCGACTATCGTCCCCGGTCCGCCGCGAATCGATAATCCCACTTCTCACAACGAATCCAAGTAGGCTAGTTGAGTGCGAAAAATCTCAAGACCGGATAGGTGTTGAGAAATCCTGTGGCTGTTGAAAAAGTCTTCGTGAATGCGAACTGAAGTGTTGGCAGGAACGTCTATATGAGCAAGCGTTCTGCCGATGCTCTTCTTCATCGCCATTCACGGAGGCTTGCGGATTATGATGGGACAACACTCCCGTTCCGAGTCGCTGTTCTACTACTTTCGCATCGAAGATCAGGTTCCTGAAAACCACTTACTCCGTCTCCTTGACCGACACATCAGCTTCGATTTCGTTCGTGAGAAGCTGAAGGACTCCTACAGTGATACGGGCAGACCCTCGATCGATCCGGAACTCCTGTTGCGCATTCTGCTGATCGGCTATCTCTACGGCGTCACCAGCGAGCGCAAGCTGGTCGAGGAACTGCAGATGCATCTGGCCTGGCGCTGGTTTACCGGACTCAGCTTCGATCAAGAGATTCCCCATCACTCCACGTTTTCCAAGAACCGTCATGGCCGTTTCCTGGAGTCGAATCTCTTTCAGCAGCTGTTTGAACAGATCGTGGACTGTTGCATGGAAGCTGGATTAGTCGAGGGCGAGCACCTGTCCGTGGATGGCAGCTTCCTTCCCGCGAACGCCAGCCGATTGAGCCGCATTCCGCGGGAGCAACTGCCGGAAGCCGCCCGCGTGAAACGGACGGTGCGAGAGTACTTGGCGGACCTTGAGCAAGAGAACCCGGTCGAAGAGCCGGCCCCGCAACAAGAGCAGGTATCGACCACGGATCCGGATTCGACCTATTCGACCAAGGGCGATCGTCCTGCGGAGCTGGGGTACTTCAACAACTATCTGATCGACAACCAGAGCTGTGTGATTGTAGGCGTTCAGGCTACGACCGCTCGACTGAGCCAGGAAAGTGCGGCGGCTCGCGAGATGATCACGCGGTCAGCGGAGAGACGCGGGCGCTTCCCCCAGTCGGTTGCCGCCGACACGACCTATGGGAACGGTGAGCTTTTGGCTTGGCTCGAGGAACGAAACATCACTCCTTATATTCGCGTGAAAGAAAGTCCTGCTCCCAAAACCAACTTGTACGGGATCGAGAAGTTCACCTACGTTGCCGAGACGAACAGCTATCAATGTCCTGAAGGAAAGCGGCTCACCTACGTTGGCATCAATGCCATAAATCGAACGCATGTGTACGTGGCCACGCGGAAGCGCTGTCGCGACTGCTCGCAAAAAGCGCAATGCACTAGGGGCCACTATCGGCAGATCGCGATCCATGTCCACGAACCGGCGCGACAACGGGCGCGCGAGCGGGCGACCGTGCCGGCCTTCGCGGCCGCGCAACGCCAACGCCGGAAAGTAGAAGCACTCTTTGCGGAGTTGAAGAACCAGATCGGACTGCGGAGGGTGCGCTTACGGAGAATGAAGCATGTTCGCGAACAGTTCTTTCTAGCGGCTACCGCCCAGAACCTGAAACGATTGGCTCGTTTCCTAAGATCGAGATCTCTAGAATCAGCCACGGTTCCGATCTGAGATAGAAAAAGAAAGCGCGATACCCCACAGGAAATCACCCAGATCAAAACTCCTGCCAGTGGGACTTTTTCAACACCCACCCCTGTTACCAACAGTTACGCATCCCTTGATTGAGGGCGGTCTCAAAAGTTATTCCGCTACTGTAACTTGGCGTACTCCGCCTTGGCGGGAATGGGAATGCAGCGGTCCGTTTCTTTTGGGACTGGAGAGATCATTGCGGCAGGCCCACGCGCCGCACCAAGTCGCGGAATCGGGCGTCGGTGCGAATGGGGTCCCAGTAGGGATCGACGTCGAGATAAATGAGCCCGTTGCCATGGTTCGTGTAGCCCTTTTCGAGGGAATTGAACGCCGCGTTGAAATCTCCCAAACGAACCTGCACTGCTGCTACGTCCGCGTCTTGCATGTAATCACACCATCCGTAGCCCCGAGGATTTGCGAACTTTCGCGGATGCAAGGCGGCTTCTTCGCAGGTAGAAAGATACTTTCGCCAGTACGCCTTCTCTCCCGACCGCTGATACGTCTTGCGAAATTCCGCCAGGGTAGCCGGGCTGATTCCGAAATTCTCTTCGGACTTCCAGAACTCCTGGATGGCATCGCGGGGCCGACCGGTGCGCTCATAGATCAAGCCGGAATGGTAGTGAGGCCACGGAGACCCAGGGAAAAGCTGCAGCGACTTTGCGGATCGTGCGAACGCATCATCGTAGTGTCGCGCCATATAGATAGCCCAGATACTAAAATCTTGAACAAACTCCGAGTAGGGGTCGAGCTCCATAGCGCGGCGGGCTTCGGTACCCGATTCATCGAAGCGGCGTATGGCCAATAGAAAGTGCGCGTACCACATGTGTGCTTCCGAAGAATTGGGATTCAGCTGGATGGCGCGCTTGAACTCGGTTTCCGCGGCCGGCCAATTCCAATCATAAATCTGTTTGACGTTGGCCAGCGCCATATGCGCTTCGGCTAAGCTATCGTCGAGTTGCAGCGCCCGCGTCGCGGCGTCGCGCGCTTGCGGCATGGTGTCCTTGGGAGTCAGGTCGCCGGAGAAAATGTCTCCGCCCAGGCCCAGAGCACGTAGCAGTCGGCTAGCCCCGCATAACCGAGGGGATCGTTGGGATCCTCTTCGATGGCCTGTTGGAGGTAGTGGATTCCCTGATCCAGCCCTTCGCGAGTGTCGTTGAAGCACAGACGATGGCCGCGGACATAGTCGTCGTGCGCTTTGGGATTGACGGTGCGGGCGGTGCTGAGGAGTTTTTGCTCTTGCGGGGTGAGATTGATCCGAATTTCGCGGGCTACGGACTGCGCAACTTCGCGCTGGACGGTGAGGATGTCGCCCACTTCGCTTTCGTAGGCTTCGGCCCAGAGGTGCTTTTCCGGAGAGGCTTGCACCAGATTCGCGGTGATGCGCAAGTGGGTGCCAGAGCGCGCGACCGTGCCTTCCACTAACGCGTCTACGTTTAGTTCTTTCGCGATTTCGGGGAGCGGCTTCTTAGTGCCTTTGTACTGCATTACCGACGTGTGCGAGATTACGCGTAGGGCGCTGATTTTGCCGAGATCCGTAATCAGAGCTTCAGTCATACCATCGGCAAAAAAGTCTGGATCCGCACCACTGGAAAGATTGTTCAACGGCAGAACGGCGATCGACTGAATGTGAGGCAAATTGGGCCGGCCGAAGATGCGTTCACGTACTGCCGGGAGGATCAGGGTGACAATCAGAACGATGGCGATGACGACTGCCGCTATAAAAGCTTTCTTGCGGGTGCTACTTGCCGGTGATGACGTTGGCGTTTCGACCGTTGCTGGGGACAACGATGATTCGGCCACGGGTGCGATCGTCGTCGCCACTGCTGCGGCAGGTGCTTCCACCGGGGCGATGAAACGATACCCACGGCGCGGCGCAGTCTCGACATAGCGAGGGCTATCCGCTGAATCGCCCAGCGCCTCTCTGAGCCGATTGATGGCGGAGTTTACCCCATGGTCGAAATCGACAAAGGTGTCCGTAGGCCACAGGCGCTCGCGGAGTCTTTCGCGTTCAACCAACTCACCGGGCCGCTCCAACAGCATGACCAGAATTTCAAAGGGCTGACCTTGCAGTTTGATTCTGACCCCACCCTTCCGCAACTCACCTGCTTTCAGGTCTATTTCGAAAGCTCCAAATCGAATGGGACGGGGGCTAGTAGGAGTGACCATGTTCACGAGCTGGGTACCGTGGCGCAGAGTGTATCACCACCGGCCGGGGTGCGCGCTACCTGCGCGTGAGCAACTCCGCAATCCTTCTCAGTTTCAACAGCTTACCGACTGAGGAGCATGTGAACCTGCTTGCATTGAGGTAGCGATGAGTTTGCCCGATTCTTGTCGCGTCCGGCTGCCTTGGCAAAGAGTCACCGGCAAAGGAGAAAAACGATGCGACGGAAACTTGGATTAGTTGGAACGGCATTTGCGGTTCTTCTGTTTGCCGGAATGATGGAACAGGATGGTCACCACGCAACACCAGCGCAGGTGGTGGCATTGGACGAATGCGATCCTGCAACGTTCAATGCCGCAAACGCCGCCGGGCCCGATTTCTGCAAGAACGTGGCTGTTGGAGCATCCACGACATTTTCGGCGTTATTTTCAAAAGCTCAAATCGGAAGCCCCGACCCGAACTGGGATTTCGAACCCGACAAGCTTACGGTGAACGAAGGAACGCCAATCATCGCGGTGAACGAGGGAGGCGAGCCGCATACGTTCACCGAGGTGGCACAGTTCGGCGGCGGTTTTATCGGAGGGCTCAATGGAGCGAATGAGACGACCGTACCTGAGTGCGCTATGGGCTTCTCCAGAGTGGAGGTAGCCAGAACGCGCATCCTTCAGGGCAGCCAACTCCAAGTGACGGGCCTTTCAAAGGGCCAACATCTCTTTCAGTGCTGCATCCACCCTTGGATGCGCACGACGGTCGTGGTGAAATAACCGGCAGGTAGACGACCAGGAGGACCTTCTTGAAGCGAAATCGGGAGGCGGGCGCGGTTCCTATGCCGACCTTAGTTGCCGCTCGCCTCCTTTGATTTTTTCGTTGTTCAGTTCGCCGCCACGAACATGTGCCTTCGGTCTTGTGCGTGTGTAACGTTCCGGAGTAACTGTTGATAAATCCG
>CAVYXN010000014.1:0-25702 GCA_963772535.1 uncultured Acidobacteriota bacterium | reverse complement strand
GACGTCTTTGAAGCCGTCCATGGTCTTGTCGGAGAAGACAACACCCCAGCCGAAAGTGTCGTCGGGGCGATTGCGCTCGACGACGGAGATGTCCCAGGAAGGGTTGGCCTTCTTGGCGAGAATTGAAAAGTAGAGGCCGGCGGGGCCGCCTCCGAGGCAAACGATCCTCATTACTTGTCTCCCGATGCGATTACTTGTCTTCCAAATGCGAGAAAATCGCGAACTCTCACGGCGCCAATTCTTCTCTGGTCAGGAAGCATGCTGTGCACCCAAAAGCCGTATTTGTTCCTATTAGAAATTTGCATCTGGCTGCTTTTAAAGCACATAAGCCGAAACCTAATATTCCGATTGTTCCCATTAGAACTCGAAATTCTAATCGGGACAATTGGCCTGTCATACCGGGCCATTGACTGGTGCTGTGGCCGGCTGGCTCGCTACCTCATCGGCTAACGCGCGGACCAGCTTTTCGCCTGTGTCATCGGCTAGCGCCGCCTCGCGAAGCTTTTTCAGCCGTAGCGCGGCGTCGCTTTTGCCGCGCAACTTTGGCAATGCGGCCATGATGGCTTCGTAATTTTTTTCGCCCTGCGCGTGGGTGTCGCCATAACCCTTTACCATGCGCGGGCATTCGGCAATTTCTAGAGCGAGCACGTAATCTTCCGGGGCGGCGCGCGTGATCAGCGCGAGCCAGTCCGCGATGGCCTTCTCTTCCTTTTTGAAGCGCAGCGACATTCGTCGCCACCGGCGCATGCCTGCGACCATATAGAGTTGCAAGTATCCGCCGAGCGAGGTGGTCTCGACGATTTTTCCGTTGCCCGTTATTGCTTCGGTTAGCCGCCGCATCAGGGTTGAGCGGAGCAGTAGGCGACCAAGCGGCGCTGGGACCATATCCGCAATTTCCTGGACGCGCGGATGCAGGAATTCTTTGATTTGCAGCATCTGTGCCGGTTCGACGCGTGCGTCCTGGTGTACACGGTCGAAGCGGGTGCGACGGATTTTCAGATCCGCTACCCGCGGCGCGTCCTCATAGGACATCCAGAGAGCCAAGTAGCGTGCGGTTTCGTTGAGCAATGCAGAGTCGGAGCAACCGAATTTCGCGTCTACATCCCGAATCGCTTTGAGACGGTTGAGATACTCGTTCGCGTATGCAACGTCCTGATAATCTGCGAGACGCTCGACGCCAGCCAACAGAATTTCATGGCTTGGCGCCGGAAACTCGCTTTCGATTTTCGCGGCGAGCGGCTGAAGACGCGGCCCGACCTTACCCTTCGCAGGCTCCGTTGTGACGATCGCGCTTGAGGCCCGATCTTCTGCCGCGCGAAATCCGGCATTGAAAGCTGCGAGGCTGCTGTCCACTCCTACTCCACCCTTGCGAATCGCGTCCTCGAATTGTTCGCGGCGGAATGGCAACGCGCCGGTTGCGGCGAGGGCGCCGAAAAGCGAAGCGCTAATCACGCTGCGTGTGTCTTCCGCCATCCGGGCAAAGTCGCGGTGAACGAAGGTTTTCGCGGCCGCGATGCTCGCTTCAATCACTTTCGCAGAATCCACGCGGCCATCGGTGATGGCGGTCTTTTCGGTCATGGAATAGACGCGATTCGTCGAGGCGATCAGGGTGGTTCGATCGGGCGTCACCAGGCCACGCTGGATTGCGCGACCTGCTTCCATTAATTCCGATGCGAGCACGATATCAACTTCTCCGGGAACAGGCATCAGCGCCAGGATGGGTTCCTTGCAGGCCGCCTGAACCTCTTCCTCCGGGAAAATCTCCAGATAATAGATCGTTGAGCCCGTTCGCTGCGCGACTCCGGGGACCGAAGTAGTTTGCGCGCGATAGCCGGAATGTTCGGCGAGATCCACGATCCAATCCGCGAGAACACCGCCGCCCTCTCCTCCCATGGCGAGGATTGCAATCGTAATCGCTTTGGGAGTTCGCGTATGGAGCGACGGAGGCGGAGCGGCCGCGCCTTTCGCCATCAAAGCCTCGCGTCCGCGTCAGGCATGGATACCCGCGAGGCGGCGTTCGATGCGATTCTGCAAAAATCCGATCACGACGCGACGAACTTTTGATTTCGCGCGATCCCATGCATTCGGATTGGTGATCACTTCCGCGCGAAAGAATGACGGGCACAGAACCGCTGCGTGCGCCACCTCACCGCACAATCCGCAGCCCGAGCAGCTATCGAGAACCGTGGCCACCGGATCTTTTCGCAAAGGATCCTGATTGGGCTTGATGGTGAGCGACGGGCAGCCGGACAAGCGAATGCAGGAATGATCGCCGGTGCAGGTGTCCGCATCAACGCCAAACCTTTCGCGCACCACGCGCTTCCCTTCCTTGGCCATTTTTGCCATCAGAGGCTTTACGCGGCGCTGTCTGTTGAGCGTGCACTCGCTTTGCGCGACGATTACTTTGGGCCCGCGTTCTTTAGTGGTGAGGGCTTCGATGAAGGTGTCGCGCATTTTGGCGACGTCGTAGGTGCGCGTGATCGTGCGCACCCACTTCACTCCTACGCCACGCACGGCGTCCGCAATCGAGAGCTTCGTCTTTCGAATCGGATTGCTCGCGGCGGACGACAAAATATCCTGGCCGCCGGTTGCGGCTGTATAGCTATTGTCGACGACGACGAGCAAACTATCGCTTTGATTGAATACGGCGTTGCCTACGCCGCTGGTGAGCCCGTTGTGCCAGAAACCGCCGTCGCCCATGAAGCTGATGGTGCGCTTGTTGGTTTCCTTAGTGTTGAACGCGGCAGCGCCTGCCCAGCCGAGCCCGTAACCCATTGTGGTGGCGCCGATATTGAACGGCGGCAGGATCGAAAAGAGATGGCAGCCGATATCGGCACTCACGTGATGGGGGCCAAGCTTGCGCTCCGCCAATTTTAGGGCGGAAAAAATCGGGCGCTCGGGGCAGCCCGTGCAAAATGAGGGCGGGCGCGGATGAATTTCATTGTCGACGATTTTTATGGCTTGCGGCTTTTCGGCCGCGGGACGCGCAACGGTAGGAAGATTTTGGCGGTCGATCAATTGCGGCGCGTACATCTCGACGAACTTCAGGACGCCCTTGGTGACGGCGGCTGCGGTGTATTCGCCTGCCATGGGCAGGACGTCTTTGCCGTGAACTTTCGTCTGAATGTCGGCTTTGCGCAATATGGAATTGATATTTTGCTCGATGAAATCGGGCTGGCCTTCTTCGATGACAAGGACCGCGCGCTTGCCCAGGCAGAAGTTTTTAATTTCTTCTTCGATCAGCGGGTAGGTGACATTCAGGACGTAGTGCGGGATTTTGCTGTCGCCGAATGCATTGGAGAGGCCCAGCAATTCGAGGCAGCGGATTGTGGTGTTGTACATGCCGCCTTGCAGGATGATTCCAAAATCCTGCGCGCCTTCGGCGAAGATTTCGTTCAGCCCCTTTTCGTGGATGTATTTTTGGGCAGCGGGCCAGCGTTGGTGAATTTTCTCCTGCTCGTGCTGGAAGCTCGCTGGGGGGAGGACGATGCGGCTCACGTCGCGGACGGGATTTTCCATCGCGTCTTTCAGGGTGAATTTTGGGCGGACATTGTCCTTAGCGATGAAGCGGCCGTGGACGTGGCAGGCGCGGATGCGCAATTCGAGCATGACGGGTGTGTGCGTTGCTTCCGATAATTCGAATCCCCGCTCGACGGCGCGCACGATCGATGGCAGATTCGGGCGTGGATCGAGGAGCCACATCTGCGACTTCATGGCAAAGGCGTGGGAGCGCTCCTGCATGATGCTGGAGCCGTCGCCATAATCTTCGCCGACGATGATCAGGGCGCCGCCTGTGACACCGCCGGAAGCCAGATTCGCGAGAGCGTCAGATGCGACATTGGTGCCGACGGTGGATTTAAATGTGACTGCGCCGCGGAGTGGATAGTTGACAGAGGCGGCGAGAGTGGCGGCGGCGGTGGCTTCGGAAGCGCTGTGCTCGAAGTGAACGCCGAGTTCTTCGAGGATGTCGTTGGCGTCGGTGAGGACGTCCATCAGGTGAGAAATCGGAGCGCCCTGGTAGCCGGCGACGTAGGAGACGCCGGATTGCAGAAGGGCCTTTGTGACGGCGAGAATGCCTTCGCCGCGAAATTCCTGGCCTTGGCCGAGGTAAAGTTTCTGGACTTCTTTTTTGAAGAAACGCTCCGCCATTTGTGGTGTCCTGGCTGCCGCCGCCTAAAGAGGGCGATGATAAGGCACTCAGACAATTTTACACCTAAATTGGTTTTGTCCCGTGGAGCGAGGTAAGGGCTAAGTTACGCCTGCCTTCCCGGAGCAATTGGTGCCTCTCTGTTTGTGTTTCATTCTCTTTCGCGCAATGTGGCTGCTATGACACGAGGATTACGGCGGCCATGAATTACGGCGACGACGACGAGCGGCTTCTCGTCGGGTGCGTAAGCGATCAGATAATCGCGGATGGCTTGAAAGCGGACGGTTTCCGAAGTGAGATCCAAGCGCCGGTGGCCCTGATTTGGAAAAGCCGCAAGCTTGCGGATCGCTTCCAAGAGGTGCTCACGGAAGCGTGTCGCAGCAACGGGATTGTCCTTTGCGATAAACTCCCAGATCTCGGCGATGTCGTTCGCGGCACCAGGATGAAGCTCAAAAGCCTGGCTCATTCGTTATTTCGAAGAACGCCGCTTGGAGAGTTCACTTTCGCGCTGACGCAAGTCTTCGAAAAAAGCTTCACCGTCAACGGGCTTGACGCGTCCGCTCTTGATATCGTCGTAGCGGCTATCGAGCAAATTACGAAGTTCTGCGACTTCGATCAAATAAGCAGCCATAGCGTCTTCTACGAGATCGTCGGTGCGGCGACCGCTTTTCGAAGCCAGTTCGTTCAGGCGCGATTCCGTCTCGGGCTTGAGGCGTATTTCCATGTTGTCAGTCTAGGGAGTTGGTGGAGTCCTGTCAAAAGCAATTCAGTCGCTAAGTAGCGACCAGGGCGAGGACGCGGCAGGGGCTGCCTGAGCCTCGGACGATTTTTAGTGGGGGCGTGATTAGGATGGCGCCTTTTGGGGGGAGTTGATCGAGGTTCATGAGGCTTGCGAGGCCGAATTTATTGCTGCCGTGCATGATGGTGTGGCATGGAAATGGCGGATTGAATTTGAAGGCCTGGCCTGCGTCGGTGCCGACGCCTTCTGAGCCCCAGCCGATTACGTCGCGTTCTTTGGCGAGAAAGGGAACGAGATCGGGGTGGGGGCCGGGGACGTGCGAGCCGTCTTCTTTCATATTCAGGAATGAGGCGGCATCTTTGCGCTTCGACCAATCTGTGCGCATCAGGACCCAGGAGCCGGCTTCGATGCGGCCGTGTGTGGCTTCCCACATTTCCACGTGCTGCGGCGTGAGGAGGAAATCGGGATCTTTGGCGACTTCGCGCGAGACGTCGATTACATTGGCGGGGGCGAAAAATTTCGCGACCGGAATATTGTCGGTGGCGTTGTTGGGGTAGTCTTTTCCTGTGACCCAGTGGATCGGGGCGTCGAAATGGGTGCCGGTGTGTTCGCCGCAGGAGAAATTATTCCAGTACCAGGCGGGGCCGCGGCTGTCGTATTTCGAAATTTCTTCGAGGCGGAAGGGCCAGGTTTTGCCGAATTGCGGGGGGAGCTGGATTGTGGCGGTGGCGGCGTCGAGGGGTTGGCTCAGGTCGATTACTCGGATGGCACCGGAGGCCAACGCCTTAGTAAACGCGATCAATATATTGTCGTTCATGCTGACACTCCCGCTTTTGCTTGTCGTTTCGAGCGGACCGCATTATACGCAACAAATTATCGAATTCGACAAATCACGGTGGCTATTGGACAGAAGTCGCGACACTGGTTAGAGTTGCGGCGCGGAGGAAGGGAGAGATGGGGGACCACGCGTAATTTACGGTCACTGTCACAGTGCACGGGGGGTTGGGTGGAGGAAAAGCGGTTAGAGCGGGGCAAGGCGTGGACGGAACAGAATTTGCCGTAACCTTGGCGGCATTGAGACCAAGATTCCCCGCCTGAGTTTGCGCGGTGTTTGAAGGGCAGCTCGCATTCTGCGTCATGCAACGAGCGGTTTCGCTTGCCACATAATTCAACGCCGACTTTGCAGAGACCATGAGGTCGAGATCGATACCCCCGATGACCAGCAACAGGAGCACTGGAAGCACGAGCGCCATCTCGACCATCACCGAGCCCCGTTGCGTCTTTCGCCTTTTTGCTGTCATAGCGTCAATCATATCCACGCGCTGATAAAACCTTTTGCCGCCCCGCGGTTAACTGGCGGCTCGCAGGGTTGAAATCTCGAAGCGGTCTCCCACTTTGGTGCCGGTGCGATAGATTGTGTGGGGTGGAAGCTCGAGCACGCTGCTGGCTTTGAGCGATACGCGCGAAATGCGGAATGGGCGCACGTACTCCTCGATGTGCACGACTTCTTTTTCTTTGCTCAGGAAAATCAGGTCGATCGGGAACATCATGCCGATCGTGTGCACACCGCGAGACGGAACGATCCACAGGCCGCAACCTAGCCGCGCCCAGCGTTGGGTCTTGCCGAGCAATCCGATCAAGCGGCGGAAATAGCTATCGGCCACGGAGGCTTCGGTGGCAACAAATGTTTCGCGCGTCTTGTTATACACGGCTACGGCACGGCCGTTTTTATGATTGGCCATCGCGGATCCCATCTTCCCGAATTTGAGCTCTGGAGCTGACGTGTTTCTACTCCTCGATATTTCTACGGCGCCGCCAGATGATGATGAAGAGGACTACGACTGCCAGCGCCCCTGCCACGATTCGTATCAGCGTTACGTTGTCCATTTCCGCTACCCCTCCCAGTCAGGTTTGATTTTCACGACGCGCGCCTAGCGCGCCGCGTTGCGATTCCTGCTTTAGTGCGCGAACTGGCGCATGAAAGTGAGAACCGCGGGGCCCAGGACCACTACGAGCAGCGCCGGAAAAATAAACAGCACCAGCGCAGGGACCATCTTTACCGTCGTTTTAGCGCTCATTTCTTCGGCACGTTGACGGCGGCGCGTGCGCAAATCGTCGGAATGTACGCGGAGCGATTGAGCGACGCTGGTGCCGAAGCGTTCGGTCTGCACGAGCATGGCGACGAGCGCCTTCACATCGTCGAGGCCTGTGCGCTTGGAAAGCGAGCGCAGAGCTTCAATGCGGCTCTTGCCGACTCGCATTTCGAGATTTACCAACTGCAATTCCTCGCTCAATTCGGGATGCGCCACTTGCATTTCCTGGGCGACGCGAAGCAGGGCTTGGTCGAGACCGAGTCCCACTTCCACGCAGATCACCAGGAGATCGAGGGCATCCGGCAGACCCATTCGCAGGCGATGCTGACGTGCCCGCACTCGCGAGGTGAGCCACATGTCGGGAAGCAGAAAACCGAGAACGGCGGCGGCTCCGATGATGAAGGTCGGGTTGTAGCGGTAGACACCGGTGAGGAGAACGGCGGCTAGCAGAGCAACGGGAAGAAGTATTTTCATGCCGCGCATGGCGAGCATCGCGTCGGCGCTGCGGTAACCGGCGCGAATCATCAAAAGCTGAGTGCGCGAGACCTGGCTCGAGCCGGAAGGCACAAGTTTGCCGATGGAGGCGAGGCCGTCCTTCATCCATTCCGATTTCTTGGCTGGCGGCTTAGTGCGTTCCGCGATTGCCGAGGCGTCGAGGAGGCGCTCGAGCCTTCCCGCTACTTTCTGGTCGGAAGGCGAGAAAGCGAAAACGAGCGCCACGAGGATTCCGACCGTGGCCAAGAAAGTTGTGCTAGTGATGACCCAAACCATCAAAGTCTCCAGAAGTTGAATCAGACGTCGATATGAATAATTCTCCAGATAATTATTGAGCCGAGAATCTGCATCGCCGCGGCGGCCGTCAGCAAAGTGGGGCCGACTGGATCGGTGAACAAGATCCTCATGTAGCTCGGATTCATCAGCGCCAGCAGAGCCATCATCGAAGGCGGCATGGCGATGAGAACCATTGCGGTTAACCGCCCCTGAGCGGTTCGCACGCGCACTTCGCGATAAATTCGGAAACGCTCGCGAATCACGCGCGAGAGCTCGTCGAGAATTTCCGCCAGGTTGCCGCCCGTTTCTTTCTGCACCAGCAGCGCGGTGACGAAAAAGCGCACGTCCATCAGAGGGACGCGCTCGGTGAGATTTATGAGGACGTCGCGCAGGGGCAATCCGAAATTTTGCTCTTCGAATGTCTTGCGAAATTCGGATGCGACCGGCTCGGAAGATTCCATCGAGATCATTTCGAGGCCGGTGGTGAATGCGTGACCGGCGCGAACCGCGCGCCCCAAAAGGTCCAACGCTTCGGGGAATTTTTCTTCGAATTGGCGCATGCGCCGGACGCGCTTAAAGGCAATCACCGAATAGGGGACGACGGCGAGCAGCAGTCCCAGAATCGCCGCGAGCGCAAGACTGTGAAAAAAGTGGGCGGCGATCAGAAACGTCGCAAAGCCAAGAACGCCGCTGAGCAGGAGCACTTTGGCAGGCTTGATCGTCATGCCAGCCTGCTCGATCGTTTGCTGAAGACGGGCGGACCATGAAAACTGCGTCATGATGCGATGCAGCAGCGGAACGCTGCTGAGCATCTCGTCTCGAATGAGAAACAAATCCGGCGAAGCTTCGGCGGTGCGGCTATCCGCTTTTCGCACGGCACTCATGCGGCGACGGACCATGCTCGTCCGATCCTCACCGCTCGCCAGCATCCAGAGCGAGAGGACGATCCCGCATACAACGGCAAAAGTCAGGAGTGCGAGTAAAGGTGCCATCGCGAATCCTCAATAGCTCCTGGGGACTTCAAACATGGATACCGGGAGCTGAATGCCTGTGACGGCCAGGCGCTCCGCAAACTTCGGGCGTATGCCAGTGGGAATAAATTCGCCCAACACTTCGCCGGAATCGCGTATACCGCGCTTGCGGTACACGAAGATGTCCTGCATGGTGACCACTTCGCCCTCCATGCCGGTGATTTCGGCGAGGCTCACAACTTTTCGAGTGCCATCGCTCAAGCGGCTGACTTGAACGACCACATCAACGGCGGACGCAATCTGCCTGCGAATTGCGTTGTCGGGAATATTCAAACTGCCCATGGCGACCATCGTTTCAAGGCGGCTCAGCGCGTCACGAGGAGAATTGGCGTGAATCGTAGCGAGCGAACCGTCGTGACCGGTATTCATGGCCTGCAACATGTCGAGCGCTTCTTCGCCGCGCACCTCACCAACGATGATGCGGTCCGGGCGCATGCGCAGCGAGTTGATAACGAGTTGGCGCTGCTGCACCGAACCTTTGCCTTCAATATTGGGGGGCCTGGTTTCCAGCCGAACGACGTGCTCCTGGTGAAGCTGCAATTCGGCCGCGTCTTCAATCGTTACAATCCGTTCGCGATTGGAAATGTAAGACGACAAGACGTTGAGGAACGTAGTCTTGCCAGCGCCGGTGCCGCCGGAAATCACGATGTTCAACCGCGCCTTCACGCAGCCCTGAAGCAGCTCCAGCATTGCGGGTGTGAGTGTTTTGTTGGCCAGCAAATCTTGTGAGTTCAGCCGGTCGCGGCCAAATCGCCGTATGGACATGCACGGGCCGTCGACGGCAAGTGGAGGAATGATGGCGTTGACGCGCGAGCCATCTGCCAGGCGCGCATCCACCATCGGCGACGATTCATCCACGCGGCGGCCGATTGCAGAAACGATTCGGTCGATAATGCCCATCAAGTGGGCGTCGTCCCGGAACTGCACGCTGGTCAGTTCCAGAATGCCTTTGCGCTCCACGTAGACTCGCTTGTAGGTATTCACGAGAATGTCGGAAACGGTCGGGTCGGCGAGAAGCGGCTCCAAAGGACCGAGTCCGAATACTTCGTCAAGAATTTCCAGCGAAAGCCGCTCGCGCTCCTGGAGGTTCATCGGCGTCGATTCGCCAACGACGAGCCCTTCCAGAATCTGCGCCACTTCCCGGCGGACGTCTTCGCGTTTGATTTCGCCGAGGCGGTCCAGATTCAATTTCTGGATCAGCTTGCGGTGAATCGCCGCTTTAACGGCTGAGTAATCAGTCTTTCTCGTTGGAAGCGTGCCAGACGACATTCGTTCTTACCTCTTTGTCGGAAACAGAAATCCGCCTAGCCCAGCTTTTTTCGCGGTAGCCTGCTCGATCCCTGCCAACTGTGCCGCGAGCTGCCGGTAGCGGTTCGTCAAAACATTGTTGTGATTTTCCATGAGCGGCATTCCCAAATTCACGGCCATGCTGGCCTTTCGATAGTCATTGGGAAGACAGGCAAAGATCGGCCGCTTGATGCTTTTCTCGATGCTCTTAAGCGCTTCCTCGTCGCCCTTGTGCCAGCGATTGATCACCACGCGAACGCGTTCAGGCTCAATTCCAATTCCCGCCATGGCCAGCAGACGCCGTTCGAGCGTCCAAAGCGCCGGCACGTTCGCTTCCGCGACTACCAGAATCATCCGCGCGCTTTGAAACATCGGATTCCATTCCGATGAAAACTGCGAGCCGACATCGACGAGGACGACGTCGCTGCTGGCCTGCGCCACGTTCATCACTCGCTCGAGGGGGCCGAGCTTAATGTTTTGCCATTCTTCGAGTTGGGTAGCGCCACCGAGGATTTCGAGCTTTGTTTTATGCGCCGTCAGGAGGCCGCTGAAGAAGTGGCTGTCCAGCCGATCCAAATTTTCCACCGCGTCGCGGACGACGAAGCGAGGATGCAGATCGAGAAGAAGATGAACGTTGCCCAAAGGCCGCGCGAAATCAAGCAGCACTACGTGCTTTCGCGCGTACGTGGACAGCTGGACGCCCAAATTCACAGCGACGGTGGTGGTGCCGACGCCGCCTTTCGAGCCCATCACGATAATCGTCTTCTCGGCCGCCTTGCGTTCAGTGGCTTGCCCTTCAGCGCGAAAGCGCGTGAGGACATCTTTCAGGGCTTCCGGCGTCACCGGTTTGTTAACGAAGTCCTGCACGCCGCAGCGCATGGCTTCGAGAAGAGTTTGTTGGTTGGGAGCTGTGGTGGAACAGGCGATCAAGCGAACAGCGGGACGCAATCTTCGAAGGTGCGCACCGAAAACAAAAAACGGCTCCGAATCCCGGCTGAGATCGAGAAATACGACGTCGGGAATTGCTTCGCTCGCATCCGGCAACTTTTCCATCGGAATCGTCCACTGCTTGACGGAGCTGACCAGGCCCGTCTGCTGCAGGCAAGCGAGAAGCTGCGCAGAGCCGTCTCGATCGGCGCTCGCGATTGCGGTGGTCACCATGATTCTGCCGCCCTTCTAATTGGCCTTAGGTCGCTCTTCATCTTGCAATAGGTCCCCTTTACTTCTGGCCCGGCGTTTTCGGTTGTTCTGTCGCACTGGGCGTTGGCGTCAGGAACGGCTTTGGGAAAAACAGCTCAGGCTTTTTTTGCTGCGGCTGTATGGGCTGCACCACGCGCGGCGTCACCATAACAAGCAGTTCGTCTCTTGTCTTGTTGATGCTGCGACTTGTGAACAGCTTGCCAAGAACGGGTACATCGCCGATGAACGGAATCTTCGAGAGCTGCTCCGTGTCACGGTTATCTACCAGGCCGGCAATCGCGAAACTCTGTCCATCCCTTAGATCCATCTCCGATTCTACGCGGCGCGTGGACAGCGCTGGAATCAAGAAGCCGGAAACGTTGAGAGCATTGGTGAAATCGAGAGCACTGACCTCCGGCTTCACGTGCAGGTGAATCAGGCCGCTCGGGAGCAACGTGGGGGTGAAATTCAGGCGCACGCCGAATTCCTTGAACTGAATCGTAATTCCTGCGAAACCGCCGCCCGTGGTGCCCTGCACGATGGGAAACGGAAATTCGCCGCCAGCGAGAAAGCTAGCGTCTTTCCCGGATGCGGTGAGCAAGTTAGGCTCGGCGAGGATTTCGAGGACGTTGTTCTGCTGCAGTGCTTGAATCGTCGCCGCTAAATTGATGTCCGGCCGGAAGAGGAAAATGTTCAGCAAATTGCTGACACCAAGTCCCGAATTCACACCTTGTGAAGGCGCGACAAGTTGAGGCGGTGAAAACTGTTGTGTGGAAATCACGCCAACGTTTTTTGCACCCGGAAGGCTGAGGATGTTGATGCCGAGCTCCTGCAACGCCGTCTTGTCCACTTCCGCGAATTTTACTTCCAGCAGAATTTCGCCCGGAGGAGACGCGGGTACTTCCATCAGGCTGGTGACTTTCGGGGTGGTGCCTTTCACGACTTCGAGAATCTTGTCCGCCACCGCTTGCGAGGAAATTTTGCCGGAGAGCATCACAACATCTTTGGAGGTTTCGACTACGACCGGCTCGTTCGGAAATACTTCGTGAATCTTCTCGGTCAAGCTCAGAACGTCAATATCCACGGACACTTCAAAAGCCTGGCTCTGCTCGTTTTCATCCCAGATGATGAGCGAAACTCCACCGGGAGCTTTTCCGTTGACGAGAACCTGCGTGGGGCTTACGACGATGGCTTCGGCAATGGCGGGATCGGCGAGCGAAACGCGCTTGATGCGCGACGGGGACGTGATGACCAGCGAGCGTCCCACAAGGAGATGCAGCGCCTGCGGAACTTCGCCTGATTGCTGGCCCGATTGCGCTTCCCCCGGAACCCGGGATTGGCCCGCCAAGCCGGGCGCTTCGCAAATAAGAAGGGCAACAAGGATTGCCGACGCGCCGGCGCGCAGCAACACGGACAGCGGATTTCGCATTGAAAGCTGTAGAGATGATGGCTCTGGCATTCGAAACCCCCGACGGTTGCTCACGGATTTTGAAAGCTCTTTGTTTCGCGTTTGGTTCCGACGATGACTTCCACAGTGAACGGAGCGGGGACTGCGGGAGGCGTTTTCGCCGCAACATGCTTCGGAGCCGGTGCCGGCGCGCCGGAAGCGAAGAGCGAAGTTTGCATCACGGCTGGCGGGCTCATGTTTTTCGTGTCAATCGTGTTGCGGAGGGCGAGCTGAATTTTGCCTTCGGTGCTCGCCATTGCGAGCTTCGCGGCGTCATCAGGGGTCACCAGAAGCGTGATGACAGGAACCGTTTGCGGCTTGCCTTCCTTATCCTGTTCGACCTTTTGCCCGGCGGCGAGTACGCGGACGTTTTCCAAAATTGTGCGCGTGATATTTCCTCCGCCTGTGGCCGCGCCGGTGACGAGCACGTCCACCATCGTTCCCGGCGTGACGAACCCCGCTACGCCTACCACGTCGTTTACCGCGACTGACATTGCGCGCATGCCTTCGGGAATTGTGGCGGCGAGACCTGCGCCGGATTGAAGCGAAGCGAGTTTGCTCTCGAGGATTGGTTCGTTTTCTGCGACGGAGGTGATGAGAGCGCGATTCGCGACGTCGTCAACCTTCGTGAACATTCCGGCGACCGGCTGGCCCTGCGGCCACGGAATCGTTTTCAGGTTCGAGGCGTTCACGCGCGTTCCCAGCTTGAGGGGTTCAGCCGCCACCACGATTTGCTGCATTTTTACTACCGGCTTGGGTGCTGAAGCCGCTTGGAATTGCCGGTAGACAAACATGCTCGCGACAATTCCGAGAATGATCGCGACGGCCAACCCCAGCAGTCGGTTCGAATTCATCAGCAAATCTCCCTGGTTGGAAACTCTTACGTTCTCGAACTCAGTAACCGAGGCGAGCGGCCCCGAACGAAATCACCGCGGCGATCGCGACCGCCACTCCGAACGGAACTTTCATCAGACCCGGATTATCGAGCGAAATTTCCGGATTGGCCCGCAGCCCGAAGATCAGAAGTCCCTGCACGAGCACCCACATGTTCTTGAACGTGTGCACCAAGCGGTGGGCGCGAATCACCTGAACCATGCCCATGGCGCCCGCGGCGAGAATGCTGACGATCAAAACGTAAAGGAGAGCCTTTGGTCCGAGCAGTCCGCCGACTGCTCCCATCAGCTTCCAGTCGCCTGCTCCTAGGGCTCGTAGCAAAACGAACGGGAGCAAGATCACGAGCGCCAGACCGGCACCTTCGAGAGCGAGAACTGTTCCGTGCCAGCCGTTGAGCGCGGTGTTGGCCGCGATTCCGACGATTAGCCCCGGCACCGTCAGCCAATTGGGGATTCGGCGTGTTCGCAGGTCCATCCAGCCGGCATATAGAGTGAGCGCCAGCGTGAGCGCCCAAATTGCTTGGGGAACAGTCGTCAGCATGGACCAATCCAAGGAACTTGCACCTGCTTCAGAGAGCGATTACCGAGGTCCCATAACGGGTTCGTTCCTGAAGTGGCGCGAAGGTCGATCAAGCCCACAGCGTTTGAACACCTAGCTTAACTACCGCCGCTTGTGGCTCCCGTCAGATTGCTCGCTGCGTTCTGGAATACGCCATTGATCGTGCTAGCGATTGTTTTCATCGCCCCGATGGCGCCAAGAGCGATCAACGCCAGAAGGAGCGCATACTCTGTCAAGTCCTGTCCTTCCTCTTCTGCCCAAAGCCTCTTCAAAAAGTTATTCATGTTTCTGACCTTCCTCTCATCATTTGTAAACTGAACTTCCACGGCAAGACCACTTCGGTTCATAACAAGCATGTAGAACGCCAATCCACCCGGTCGTCCGGATAAGCTAACTCCCAATCCTGCCTTGGTTTAGAGCCTGCCGGAAGAGCCCACAAGAGCCGGAAAGCGCGGCAGCATCTAAACTGTAACCGCTTGTAGACACCCCGCGGTTATCCCGTGAATCCTTAAGTGACTCAGCCTCTCGCGCATTCCGCCACGTTCCGGAGTTGGCAGCGTGTCAGCAGTCACTTTCCCGCTCATCTGGCCTTGGCGGAAAGCCTCTCGCACGAACCGCAACCTGAGACGCAATCGCCGGAAAGACAGGTTGCCAAACGAACGGTTGCGGTTCCCCCGGAGCCTCGAAACACGACCGGAAGACCTTTTTCCAGTTCACCCATGTGACTTCCCTCAAGAGCCGCGGCAGCCGGCCAGTCGCGATAGTAATCATCGGAGGAGAAGAGCCAGTAGCGGGCCTCGATCGCTTGCGCGACATCCGTCAAATGAGAGGTTTCCCTATTCAAGCGCTCAGACTCATAAAATTCGTCGGTAGTAAATATCATCGGGCGGACCGTCTCACGTCCGGTGTACAAGTAGGTCGGAGCATCCTCATAAGCCACCAGCCTGGAATCCGGCTTCGTGTTGTTACGAATCCATGCATAGCATTCCTCTTTATCTCGAAGCAGGACCCGCCGCTCCTCGCTCGTTCGCTTTACGACCGTTCTCATTCCACCTAGCACGTTCTCGACGGCCCCACACGCGAGAGCTGCGACGACAAGCCCAACCGCTGCGCCGATACACTTGTCACTCAAGCGCCGTGAGTTCGACATTGCCGATTTAATTTGTTGTACCACACGCCTTCCTTCGAACCACACGCCGGCAACGAGCAACGGCCAGAACGGCAGAAAGAAGCGATTCACCGCAGGATAATTCCAGAGCAGCACGATGGGAGCGTAAAATGCGAGGCCGAAATGAATTGGCTTCCACCCGTGTTGTTTTCCCTGTCTGACAATCCCAGCCAGCGCTGCAACCGCAACTGTCAGGATCAAAGCTCGTCCCAGCATCGTATCCCGCACAAATGTTGGTCCGAGCAGCAGGTCCGCGGGCTGCCGAAGAATCATTCCGGCGTTGTTTTGCAACATCGCCCAAAATATGTGCAGGTTGGGGACGCCTACCTTCCAAATTCCGGCATAGTCCGTGTAGAACGTCCACGCGTGCGTCCATCCTAGGCTTGCACCTGCCGGTCCCGTGATTGGCGAAGCCGGTTTCTTGGAGAAAATCGCATTCCATGCGGCGATCCCGACAAACGGAGCAGCGGTCAAGACGAACGTGGCAAGCTGGCGCCATGAGCGGCGTATGATGCCGGTCACAAGAATTCCCAACAATATTGGGAGGCCCAGAATCCGGGTAAGCACCGAGAGGCCGGCTAGCGCACCACAGCAAACACTTCCCAGCCGCGCTCCGTTCGGCTTGATAACTCGATCGGCAACGATCATTGAAGCTAAAGCGAGAAAAGCAAACGGCATTTCGGAAAGTACGCTGGCACCGAAAAACATCACCAGTGGATGCAGGCCTAAATAAGCTGTCAGTATCAACGCCTCTTGTCTACTGAATCCCCCAAGGCTCGAAAACATTGCGAAGGCCGCCATCAGGAATCCGACTCCAAACGCTACGCTGACTGCGATTGCCAACGGCACGTTTGCGGGGAATAAGGGGTTCACTCGCCACACGAACGACAAAATCCACGGATAGAGAACCGGGTATTTCGTTGCAGGCGGACTCCCGGGCAGGTTCGGCATTACATATCCCTCACCTTCGGCAAGGGCTTTTGCCGAACTCATGTAAATTCCGTCGTCTCCGGTGAGGCCAAACAGATTGCTCGGGTGGAGTTGCACAATTGAAACCACATATACGACTGCGATACATAACAAAGTAAAGACAGTGAGAACATTTCGCGAATGCCTGCGATTAGAGCCGGTTGCAAACGCTGGTGCCGGCGGATTCACTTTCGTCACAGTCAAGATCCACCATCACGCACATAGAGCGTCGCCACATTGTCGGTATAGACGCGCTTCCAGTTAGGCGACGCCGAAAGCAAAGTTCCGAGCGCATCGCCCCGCTCGATCAGACAAGACTGGACCCCGTAATTCCGCAATACCGCGAGCGCCCCTGGGCGCAGCTGGGAGATATGGAGATAATCGGCAAACACGCCGCCTCGCTCGTAGACGTCGCCCCTTCCATCTATGAACACTTTGTGTTCCGGCCCGCGGGTCCAAATCAAATAGCCGCCGAAGCCGTAGGCGTTGTACATGGGCCCGGGAACTTCGTGCGTGTTTAGATATTCCACCGCGGTCACCGGCCAGTGGTCGGAAACGATTTTCTGGAGTTCTGTTCGCGACGGGAAATAAGGCACAATGCCGGCTACCACAATCGCCATAAGCACCGCGTTCAAAACGAATCGGTCCTTCCGCGCGTCATATCCTCGCATCCAGCGCGCGATCATCACCGCAAGGATGGGCGCGAAAAACGGCACAAAAACGAGCAGAAACCGAATGTGCAGGCACGCCATCACGACGCCGAAAAGAAAGAGAGCGAGCTCCGCGAGATTCCATGTGTAGCGGAAAGCAATCTGCGCCACTACGAAACCTAAAAGCAGCGCTAGAAATATCTTTCCGCCCGCCAGGTTGAACGCCATGGGCTGCCATTCCATGATTTTCGCCACATTGAGCGGAAGCGACGAAGCGTATTCAAACGGAGACATTGCGATTCGGGTTCCATAGGGCGTCAGAGGCAACGCGCAGAGGCATAGCAAAAAGACAAAGGAAATTCGCTTGCGCTCATCCGCGGACCAGCGCTGGGTTTCGATTCCGCCGACTCGAAATTCCACGAGGCCGCTCATCCAGTAGACAAAAATTGCGCCCATCCCGATCACCCACGAGCCGTGGATATTTACCCAGGCCAGCATCAGCAGCGGCAAACACCAAAGCGCGCCGCGCTTCCCTTGCCGGAATAATTCAAGGGCAATGAGCGTAAGCACCAGGAAGAGATAGCCGAACATTTGCGGGCGCAACGAAAACGACGGCCTGGCGAGAATCAGCAGGATCGCTGCAGCCGCAAATCCCGCCTTCGAATTCCCGGTGCGAATCGTCGCGAATACGTAGATCGCCAGCATCACCGCACAGCCCAGGCCTATCAGCAACGCATCGAGACCACGCAGTCCCCCGATCCGCTGCGCCGTGGCGAGCAAGATTTCTCCCAGCCATTCATAAGCGAGCCAGAGTTGCCCGTGCACCGTGAATGAGTACGGGTCAGTTGTCGGGAAATGATGCGTCGCAAGGATGGTTTCGCCCACCTTGATGTGCCACCACAAATCGGGGTCCACATCGAAGAGTCGTACGGAGGCAGCTACGGCACCGACAAGGAGCGTTGCCAGCATCATTGGAAACGAAAACACCTTCTGCAGAGCGGACACGAGCCCCGCGCGCACTCGCTCCTGGGCTGGCAGGACAATTTCGCCAGCGCCGACGTGCGCCGCGGCGCTCGCCGAGTGGATCGGCATTGGTGACTCGCTCATTCGCGCGTCACCGGGCGCGTTAGAGATGGATCGTTCTGGCTAGTAGAAATCATGGGTTGAAAAATTCTGCGGTGTCCGATGAAGCAGACCGCTCGCTACATGACGAGCTTCGACGGCGGCAGCTTTTCGCGGCTTTTGGCTGCAATTCCGTCGTCGTCGGTCTGCCTTAGATCGAGCTGATTGATCAGCCTGTGCAGATAGCCGCGCGCGACCCCTAACGTGCGCGCGCTCTCCGCCTTGCGCCAGCCGCATTCCTGCAGAGTCCTCAGTAGAAGGCGCCGCTTGAATTGCCGTACCTCTTCCTCGTATGACCGGATCATTACCGGCTCCGTGGGATTCGAGCGGATTCCGCCGGGAAGATGCCAGATGTCCACCGTCTGGCCTTCAGACAAAACCACCGCGCGCTGCACGGCGTTTTCAAGCTCGCGCACGTTACCTGGCCACGCATATTCTTCGAGGGCGTGCAGGGCAGGCTGCGAAAATCTGCGCACCTTTTTGTTGAATTGCTCCGACGATGCCTGCAGAAAATGTTGCGCGAGCAGCGAAATATCGTCGCGGCGTTCGCGAAGCGGGGGCAGATGCATCTGCACTACGTTCAAACGGTAGAAAAGGTCTTCGCGGAATTTTCCCTGCTGCACCATCTCGGAAAGATTCCGGTTCGTGGCGCAGATCAAGCGGATATTTACGTTGATCGTCGAGTTGCTGCCCAGCCGCTCGAAGCTCCGCTCCTGCAGCACGCGCAGCAGCTTCGGTTGCAGCCCGAGGCCGAGGTCGCCTATTTCATCGAGAAACAGTGTTCCCTGGTCGGCGGACTCCACGCGTCCGCGCCGGCACGCCATCGCTCCAGTGAAAGCACCTTTTTCGTGCCCGAAGAGTTCGTCTTCGATCAGCGTTTCCGGCAAATTCGCGCATGAAAAGGCAACCAGTGGACGCGTCGCGCGTCCGCTCATCTGGTGAATCGCGCGAGCCAGAAGTTCTTTCCCGGTGCCGGTCTCGCCCGTGATGAGGACGTTCACGTCGCACGGCGCAATCTTCTGCGCGAGCCCGAAAAGCTCCTGCATGGAAGACGACGTTCCGATCAGCTCATGGAGTTTTCCTCCATTGCGGGAACTCGAACGCAGGCGCTCCAGCTCTTTCTCTGCGGTGTGGAATTTGTAAGCGCGCTTCAGAATCAACCGGAGCTCAATCATATTGGGCGGGTTCATTACACTGTCGTAAGCGCCGTGCTCCATCACTCCCACGAGCAGCGAACGATTCTCAGCGTCGCAAAGCGCGATCACTGGCGGATGGATAGCAATTTTGCTGATCTCGTCCATCAGCCTCAGGCCAGCCTCGTAGTCGCCTTGAGTACCGGAATGCCGAAGATCGAGCAGCACGACATCGCACCAATCGCGATGCTCGTTGAGGCGGCTCAGCTCGAATTCGTCACAGGCGCGCGAGGTAAAACCGCTGCCCAAGGCGCGTCCGATGATCTCGGCCAAAGCAGAATCTTGACTGAAAAAACAGAGGTGTATGGACTGGTCCATCAGCGTCACGCTCCCCCCGAGCCCCTCAGCGCGCGTCAAATACGTCACGGGTTCTGCC
The DNA here is from genome assembly GCA_963772535.1 of uncultured Acidobacteriota bacterium. Lineage (GTDB taxonomy): Bacteria > Acidobacteriota > Terriglobia > Acidiferrales > UBA7541 > Palsa-295. The sequence goes on along the minus strand of CAVYXN010000014.1, from coordinate 6,078 downwards.
CGTCGTCCGGCGGCCGGAGAAACCCCCAGAGCTGCTGCGTGAAGCCCCGGCGCTGCAGGGAAACGAGCGAGGCAAAGCATAACGCAAAATGAAGGCCAAAAAATGGCAGTACTACATAGAACTAGGACGAAAACCCTAATGTGTCTGCTGTCAGGACCATGGATGTCCTCAAAAATGGACAGGTCGCCAAAAGGAGACGCGACGAACTTTCATAGTGGAAAATATCTGCCTCAATTGGGAAAACGTGTATCAGCCGGTGGAGTTGGACGACTTTCGGCACGTCTTGTTTCGGATACATGGCAAGAGGGAGCCCTCGCAGCTAGCACATACAGGATTTTGGCCCGCCAGGCACCGCAAAGTTACACGTGTCACTTCTCGGTCGTGCTTGGCAGGATTGGCGGAATTCCGACGAGAATGTCCACGGTAACCGGTTTCCCGCTTCTCATGGGAGGCTTGAACTTCCATTTCCCAAATGCCAGGCGGGCGGCCTCATCCATCGCCGGCACCACCCCTTGGAATATCTCAAGGCCCGACACACTCCCGTCGGCGAGGAGCGTGCCGCGGAGGACAATAAGCTTAGAACCCTTCTCGATCGGGACCGGCACCCTTTGAAAATCGTATCTCGATTCCACATCCGGCTCCGGGGGCACGATAGGAGCTTCCATGTGGATCACCGTCGAGGCCTGTTGAGAGGCTGCCTTCTGAGTAGGATCTGCTTTCGGGCAGTATTGCATCGTCCAATTTTTTCCCGGCATTGGCAGGAACACGGTATATATCTTGCCGCAGTTCAGCGCGCGATAAACTCCCAGTCCACCGCCTCCGATTGGGCCTGCAGATACAACCAACAAATTCTTGCGCAGCTTCGAAAGAACGGCTGAAGGGACGGGATAAACCATCGCCGCGATCAGGGCGGAATGGAGCGCTCCACGAGCTTCGCTGGCACCGCTGCCGCTGATACTGACAGCTCCGCCTGTCCCTGAATTTCCGCCGCCTCCTCCGCCGCCGCCCGACCCTACCCCGGTGCTTCCATCGCCGCCCGAGCCGTTGCCTCCTGAACCTCCTCCGACGACACCGCCGGGGCTGCCTCCCGGCGAACCGGGCTGACCACCGGCTGGCGAGATCGAAAACTCGCCCCAGCGATTCCCCGGACCGAGAGCTATAACCGATCCCGCCGGGGCTGGGTCAACTCCAACGACGAGAAGATCGTTTCCGTCACCCGGAGCGGCCAGCCCGCCATTTGCGGCGCCCGTAGCACCGCCGTTGCCGCTTTTCATCGTTGGCTTGGCGGCTCCAGCAACAGGAATTGCCAGTTTGGGCTGCGATGTGGATGGGTCGAGGTAACTCACCAAAGGCGGCTTGGGGGCTTCCGGCGCCACATTAGGGGCCGCTTCGGGCGCGAGCCGACGATCCATTTGAGCAGGCCGCGCCGTATTGGGGTCAATTTTGACAGGCGACTTCAGAGCGGGAGACGGGTCACCCAAGACCATGTTGGGAAGCTTCACCTCGACTGGAATCCGAAGGTCTGGCGGCGAACTGCGCTGATAGATAGTTTGGCGGTTATTGTCCGGAGCGGCCGGCTTTGAAACGATCGTTAGATTGCTGTGCGCCGCAGTGCTTCCGAGCGCCGGTAGTTGCTCAGGTTTTGAGCCGGTTCCCGGACGCGCTCCTGGCCCTGCCGGAGCGATGCGCGGAAGAGTTTGAAGTGAATCCAAAAGAGGAACGCGGTAGTAAATTTTCTCCGTGCGAGGGGGCGCTGAGTCAAAAGCCTGGACGTTGGCCGGAAGCGCCTGAGGCAGGTAGAAAATAAGCAGGACCAGCGCACAGTGCATCAGGAAGGAAGCGGTAAACGAGCCGCTGGCAGCGGGCGCGTTCGACACATCAGGACTGTGAAAATAGCTGGATGTACGAAGCACTGGCAATCTTGGATGGGAGCAAACAGCCTTCAAAGAGCTCCACCAGCCTGAGTTACTGTTCCAGGCAACCAGCAACTCGGGCGACTTTTCCCTTGGCCTTGCCTCGGCAGCCATTTTTGTCGCCAAGCCTAGCATCGGTTTCCCTGTCGCGTTTGAGCGCTTGCGCCACTCACGATGATAGCCACACACCCATCCCGCTAGCTAGTCCGATATCAGGAAAGCACGTGTTATACCATCGGCACCCGCCTTGGCCTTCCGGTGATGTCGGAGCGGGATTGAGCGAGGTGCGTCACCTTTTGTGAACTGGCATGGGAGGGCATTGATAGGTTTTGGTCACAAAACCAGCAGACACACCGATGCGACGGCTCCAACTTCACGCAACTCCCGCCGTTTAGGGGAGTTCTCCACTGCTTAGACGTGATTCTCGCTTTGCTTTTGGTATGCCTCCTGCAATGAATTCCAACTTGGTCTAGTGCGTATCCGGGCCGTGGACGCAGGTCCGCCGAGAAATTGCTGGATGAGCCTTCCAGACTGAGAGTCGACATGGATCGAAAGAACGCCGGCATCGAATACGATCGCGAGGCTTTTATCCCCGCGGCCGACCGCTTGTCCGATAGCAATCCCAGTCTGCGAGGAGTTTTGGTGCTTGTAGCGTCGATTGCGGCAATCATCGCGCTCGCCTTCCTGGGTTACAAGATCGTCGCGCAGAGCGATGTGGGTGGCGGTTCGCCATCTGATTCCCGGGTGCTCGGCCAGCTTGATCAGCGGCTTTCCGGCATCGAGCAGCGTCTCGAGCAGCTCGAGCAGGAGAATCACAGGCGCACCTATGCCTTTCCCGCGCCGAGCCCAAAAGTTGATACCCCAGCCGCTGCTAGCGCCCCTGCTGTCGCGTCCCCACCGAGATATCAAGTGATCCCGACGCAGAAGACCCGCGCGGCCGCCGCTGTGGACGCGGCGACACAGAACAAGATTACTGGACTTCAACAGGGATTGGGAGCTGTGCAAAGCGATACGGCCGCTAACCGGGACGCTTTACAGGCGACGTCAAACCGGCTGGCGGACGTGGCAGGACAAGTGAACAGCCAGAGCGTGCAGATCCTTCGCAATCAGGACGAGGTAAATCAACTGCTCGCGCACAGTGAGAAAATTTCGATCCCCTTTGAACTTCTACGCGGCGCGGAGCCGCAGATAGTAGGGCCCGTGCGCCTTGGGTTGAAATCTACGAACCAAAAGAATTATCGCTACACGCTATGCGTGTACGTTGAGCCGAGTTGTCTGGAACTAAAAGACCGCAACCGCTTCGAAGTGGTGGAATTCATCGTGTCGAGAAATTCGCCGCCGCTCGAAGTGATCGCAACAAGAGTGACGAAAGAAGGGATTCTAGGTTACCTCGAAGTGCCGCGCGAAATGGCGGGACGTTAACGCGCGTCGAGCGAGAGGAAGTAGTTTCGGCAGGCCTGATTGATGGCGCTTCGAGAAAGCCGCGGTTCCAAACCCTGATACGCGGCGGCCCAGATCACTTGGTCAATTAAATCGCGCGGATAGCACTGGCAAAGCGGCTGTTTCATCTCGCGGGTGATTTGTTGGACGACATGCTCCGGCAAGCCGACATCGTAAGAAAGCAAACGGGTGGCGCAGACCTGCGCGAAGATTTCTTTGAACTGTTCGGGTGTCGCGTGGTCAATTCTAATCTTGTTCGGGATCCTGCGGAGGAACGCTTCGTCCGCGAGTTGTCGCGGATCGAGGTTGGTGGCAAAGACGAGGCAGACGTCAAACGGAATCGCGAATTTCTTGCCGCCGGCGAGCGAGAGATAATCCATGCGCCGGTCGAGCGGCGTCATCCAGCGGTTGAGCAATTCGTCGGGACGCATACGCTGACGTCCGAAATCATCGAGCAGGAGAACGCCGTTATTGGCCTTCATCTGCAGCGGAGCGGTGTAGAAACGGCTCAAGGGATTGAACTGCAGATCGAGCATTTCGGCGGAAAGTTCGCCGCCGGCAACAACGCGCGGCCGTTGGCAAAGCACCCAGCGCTTATCGGCATCTTCGACTTTGCGCCGATCGATCGGACGATGAACGCCGGGATCAAAAACGGCGATGATCTGGTTGTCTACTTCCACGGCATGCGGGATCAGCACGGAGTCGCTGAAGATTTTGGGAATATTGACGGCGATGCTCGTCTTGCCGGTGCCGGAAGGGCCGTACAAGAAAATCGAGCTGCCGGAAACAATGGCGATGCCCAAACGCGCGATCAGGTCGTCGGGTAGAACGAGCTCGTGAAAGGCGCGATCGAGATCAGCGTCCTTGATTTCGGTTTGCTGCACGCTTTGCGAGTGAACGCGCAGGGTGTAGTCCATGAGAGTGACGGGAGCAGGGCCGGCGTACTGATTTAGAGCGAGCAGTTCGGCGGCTCGCGATTTGCCGATGGCGGTGATTGCGATGCGATGCGTTCCGCGAGTGATTCCCTTCACCTCGCAGAACTGCTCTTTGCGGAGGAACTGGAAGATCTCTTCGATGGGCGCGAGACCGAGGCACATGCGATCGGCGAGATCGACAAGCGTCATCTCGCCGCCGAGGAACAGGCTTTTTACGGCCAAATCCTCGAGCAAGCCTTTGCGGAGGCCCGTGTCGTTGATCGACTGGGGCGCTGTGAGGCTTGCTGCTTCCATCGCTTCTCTCCTGGGAGCCGGATTCAACGGCACCGGGTGGTTCGGAGCATTGTAGTTTGTCATTGAATTTATGCGAAGGGGGACAAAAATGAAGCTCGGTCGATTGCTGGCAACGCTGTTTCTGGGTCTTGCGCTTTGCTCGTCTGCGATTGCCCAGCCGCTTGCTGAGAGCGGACCTTCGAAATGGTTTCATCACGAGAAGAAAAATCCGAACCGAAAAAAGGTTGCGCACCACCCGAAGCCAACCCATCGCGCGACGAAGCAAAAAACCCGCAAGCACTCATGAGGCAGCTTGAGCACCTCTGCGCCTCGCATCGCAACCGTTGCAGTTTCCCTGGAAAAAGGCTATAAAAGAGTGAAGGCAGTTTGTTGGTACCCGCTGGGCGGGTTTCTTCGAACAAAGACGCTGTCATGAAGACATTCCTCAAGCGAGTCTGGCGACAAGAATCGGGACAGGACACGACCGAGTACGCGCTGCTTGCGGCGATGATCGCCTTGGTGGTTCTTGCGGCGGTTTATTCCTTTGGCAAAGCGAATGCGAATAGCATGAACTCGTCTGCAGGTAGCGTCGCGTCTGGCTCTGCGTCCGCGGGCGGTGGGAGTGCTTCGGGCGGCGGCGATGCGGGCAGCGGTTCTGGCGGAGGTACTGCTGGAAGCGGTGGGAGCGGGCAGAGCGGCAGTGGCGGGTCGGGTGGAAGTGGCGGATCTGGCAGCGGCGGTTCGGGTGGTAGTGGCGGGGGGAGCGGTGGAAGCGGTGGCTCGATTCCGTCGAACCCGATTGACCCAAAGGGTAAATAGTAATCTCGACTTGGCGACCTTCAATAAGTTGTCTCTTCTGTCAGTGGCTTGATTTTCCCCTGTGGCGGCATCAATTTCTCGGCGTGTAGCTTAGGATTTCCACATGGAGTCGCATGTGGAAGGCACCCTTCGGCCCTGCTCAACATTTCACCTGGGGGTGTAGTGTTGCAACATGTCTTCGAGGGCTGCCAGCTGCAGAGGCGTGATCAATCGATCGTAGACCCGAATCCCTGCGTGCCGAAGACAGGGTGCCGCCTAGAAAATTTAGTACCTTCGTGAAACGATTCGGGCTAGCCCGTCACTATCCTACAGGGTTGCAAAGGATAGGTGGAAGATGAGTTTTGAATATTGGTATGCGACCTCGCCTGAAGGGAGGGTCATCAAGTACGGTTACAAGGAGTTGTCCGATGGGGTGGCGGCGATATCGGCGACTGTCGAAGGACGGTCGTTGATGATCTTACAGAGGAGCTTGCGGGCGCCGATGACACGTGGCCAGGTTGAGGCGTTATTCGAAGAGAACTATACAGTGAGCAATTTGGCCGGCGAGGAATTTCGCTCAGGCTTATCGTCTGGATGTTAAGGTAATCCGAGTCGCGCTTGAAACTTGGCGGATTCCTGACTGGGCGGCGGATTCCCTAAGATCCTTTTATTGCGATTCCAAGAACACCCAGTTTGGCTCGATTCACATCTGCAGGCCG
>CAVYXN010000013.1:0-9106 GCA_963772535.1 uncultured Acidobacteriota bacterium | reverse complement strand
CTAGGGGGTGAGCAATGCGAGAGACGCTGCTTCAAGAGATGAAGGAAGGGACAGCGTCTGCGCAGCTCTTCCTAGCACAATCCGCCGCGAGCACGAGAAGCGTGCGGCGGATTGTGCTGAGACTATTTAGCGGAGGCGTCGCGGTTTGCGCGTGGGTGATTACCTTACACGCGCAGTCCTCGGTACCGGGGCATTCCGGAGCGAGTGCAAACGACATTCAAGCCATGCAGGAACGGATTACCAACCTGGAGACAGAAGTGGCGGAGCTGAAGGCTATGATCCATCAGCTTGAGCCTACAGCTGCCGGGTCCGGTGCCGGGACACCCTCTGTGCTCGCAGCGTCTTTTTCCGCACCGGTGAAATCAACAGGGCCGGTGGATGAAAACCAAAGCCAATCGGCGGACCAGCAGAGCATAGTGCAAGCCGCAGACAAGAAGACCCTGGAATTTCTTCGCGGCACAACGCTCAATCTGGGACTGGATACATACTATGCATACAACTTCAACCATCCGGTGGGCCGTGTGAACCTGTTGCGCGCCTACGACGTGCTGAGCAACGAGTTCAGCTTGAATCAAGCGAGCGTGATTTTTGATCATCCGCCGGATCTTGCGGATGGCCGGCGCTGGGGCGCGCGCCTGGATCTGCAGTTCGGGCAGGCTACCGACACGTTGCAGGGAAACCCGATGAACGAGCCGAGACCGGAAATCTATCGAAATATCTTTCAAGCTTACGGCACATACGTGCTTCCGGTTGGACAGGGTATGACCGTGGACTTTGGGAAGTGGGCTAGTTCTCTGGGAATCGAAGGAAACTATACCAAGGATCAGATGAACTATTCGCGGTCCTACTGGTTCAATTTCCTGCCGTTCTATCACATGGGAGTGCGCGCCACCATTCCCTTGAACGATCGATTCACGGTGAATTATTGGGTGGTGAACGGCACGAATCAAGTGGAAGCGACGAACGGTTTTAAAGATGAGCTCTTCGGATTCACAGCCAAGCCGGTAAAAACCGTTTCGTGGACCCTGAACTACTACCTTGGCCAGGATCATCCGGATCGAATCGTAGTTACTCCCACTGGCCCAATTCCGGTGCAACCCGGACTCGGATTTGAAGCCATTCGCCCAGCACCGGACGGACGCACCCATATTTTCGACACTTATGTGACGTGGCAGGCAACGCCGAAGCTCACATTCGCGGTGGAAAGCGATTACGTGATTCAGCGCCTCTGGAGGAACAGCGCTCCAGGCAGGTCTTCCGCGCCTTCGCACACTGACGGAGGCGCAGCATACGTTCGATACCAGTTCACACCGAAGATTGCCCTCGCGACACGCGCCGAATATTTGTCCGATCGCGGCGGACTTTTCAGCGGAATCACGCAGGCGCTGAAGGAAAACACCGTCACTTTTGATTACATGATGGCGGACGGATTTCTAATGCGCTACGAGTGGCGGCGCGACTTTTCCAATCAGCCATCATTCCTGAGTGATGTACAGGACCTTCTTGTGAAACAGCAGAATACCGCCACGCTGGGAGTGGTCTGGTGGTGGGGACGAAAAGAAGGCTCGTGGTGAGAGCGGCTCCGCGCGAACGAGCGTGGCAAGGCATTTAGGAAGGAGCAGATGCGATGAGAGACGTAGTCTTCACCATCTGTACGGTTGGTTTTTTTGTTGTGGCGATTGTGTATGTGTGGGCTTGTGAGCAATTGAAGTAAGGAGCATTCGAGATGCTGGGCAACATTTTGCTTCTGGGGGTTTCCGCTTTGCTGCTGGTGTATCTGCTGGCGGCGCTTTTGTGGCCGGAGAGGTTCTGAACATGACGGCGAATGGATGGTTTCAAATCGGTTTGTACTTGCTTTTGCTGCTGGCGATCACGAAGCCGATGGGCGTGTACATGGCGCGCGTATTCAGCGGCGAGAAGACGTTCATGGATCCGATGATGCGGCCCGTCGAGCGCCTGCTGTATCGCTTGACGGGAGTGGATGAAACGCACGAGATGCGCTGGACCGAGTATGCGACGGCCATGCTGCTATTGAGTGTGGTTTCGATGATTCTGCTTTACATCATTATGCGGGTGCAGCAGTGGCTTCCCTGGAACCCGCAGCACTTCGGAGCGGTGGCGCCGGATTCGGCTTTCAACACAGCGGCTTCGTTTACCACCAATACCAACTGGCAGGCGTATTCCGGCGAAACCACGATGAGCTATTTCACGCAGATGGCCGGACTTGCGTACCACAACTTCTTGTCTGCGGCGGTGGGGATTGCGCTGGCGATTGCGGTGATACGCGGGATCGCGCGGAAGGAAATGCAAACCCTCGGAAACTTCTGGGTTGATTTAACCCGGACGATTCTGTGGGTGCTGTTGCCGGCATGCATTGTGGTGGCACTGTTTCTTGTTTCGCAGGGGACGGTGCAGAGCCTGAAACCTTATGTGACCGCGAAGCTAGTGGATCCTCAAACTGTGCAGGTGACCGGGACCGATGGAAAGACGACCACACAGCATGTGACTGAGCAATCGATCACGCTTGGCCCGGTGGCTTCGCAGGAAGCGATCAAAATGTACGGCACGAACGGCGGAGGCTTTTTCAACGCTAACAGCGCGCATCCATTCGAGAATCCCACGCCTTTGACGAATTTCGTCCAGATGCTGCTGATTTTTTCGATCGGCTCAGGACTGACGTATACGCTGGGGCGCATGACCGGCTCGCAGAAGCACGGGTGGGCGGTGTGGGGCGCGATGGCGGCGCTCTTTCTGGCTGGAGTGTTTTTCGCTTATAAGGCGGAAGCACGAGGCAATCCCGAGTTGCGTGGTCTCGATCAGCACGTGAGCGCGAGGCAGCCGGGCGGAAACATGGAGGGCAAGGAGGTGCGGTTTGGAATCGCCGACTCGGCGCTGTTTGCGACGATTACGACCGATGCAAGCTGCGGCGCAGTGAATGGCGTGCACGATTCCTACACGCCACTGGGCGGCATGATTCCGATGATCAACATGATGCTCGGCGAGGTCGTGTTCGGCGGGGTGGGGGCGGGGCTTTACGGGATTGTGGTGTTCATCATTTTGACGGTGTTCATCGCCGGGCTGATGGTGGGCCGGACGCCTGAGTATCTGGGAAAGAAGATTGAAGCGTACGACGTGAAGATGGCGATGCTGGCCGTTCTGATCTTTTCGCTACTGATTTTGAGCTTTACGGCGGTGGGCTCGGTGACGGCCGATGGAAAAGCCGGGATTACGAATCCGGGACCGCACGGGCTGTCGCAGATTTTATACGCGTACACATCCGGCGCGGCGAACAATGGTTCGGCATTCGCGGGACTTAGCGCGAATACGCTCTGGTACAACGTGACGATCGGGTTCGACATGCTGTTTGGAAGGTTCTTCATGGTGCTTCCGGTGCTGGCGATTGCCGGCAACCTGGCGAAGAAAAAGATCGCGCCAGAAACTGCCGGCACGTTTCCAGTGACTACTCCGCTCTTCGCGACGCTCCTTGTTTCCGTGATTTTGATCGTGGGAGCGCTGACATTCTTTCCAGCGTTGAGCCTGGGGCCGATTCTGGAGCACCTGCTGCTGCATGCGGGGAAAGTATTCGGGGGATAGGTAAATGAGCACGGAAATGACGATGACTCCTGAAGCAATCAAGATACCGAACAGTGGAAGCGACAGCCCGAAGCGGCCGAAGAAATCGCTGTGGACTGGCGGGATTGTCACCGGGGCGTTGTGGGATTCTGTGAAGAAACTGAATCCACGGACGCTGATGAAGAATCCGGTGATGTTCGTGGTGGAAGTAGGCGCGGTGGTGACGACTGTGGATTTGCTGAGGGAGATTCCTCACCACTCGAATGAATTTGGGTTTGCGCTGCAAATTACACTGTGGCTGTGGTTCACGGTGCTTTTCGCGAATTTCGCGGAAGCGATGGCCGAGGGGCGCGGGAAGGCGCAGGCGGAGACGCTGCGCAAGGCGCGTTCGGAGACGCATGCGCGGCGGATGAAAGCGGACGGCACGTTTGAGGATGTGCCGGGATCGAAATTGCGCGCAGAGGACGTGGTGGTGGTGAGAGCCGGAGAGTTCATTCCGGGCGATGGCGAAGTAGTGGTGGGCGTGGCGTCAGTGGATGAATCGGCGATTACGGGTGAATCGGCGCCGGTGATTCGGGAATCGGGCGGCGACCGTTCGGCGGTGACGGGCGGGACGCGCGTGCTGTCTGATGAAATCACGGTGAAGATCACTTCGAATCCGGGCGAAACATTTCTCGACCGGATGATCAAGCTGGTGGAGGGAGCCGAGCGGCAGAAAACGCCGAATGAAATCGCGCTGAATATTCTGCTGGCCGGGCTGACGATTATTTTTCTACTCGCGGTGGTGACCTTGCAGCCGATGGCGATCTATTCCGGCGCGCCGCAATCGATTTACGTGCTGATCTCGCTGCTGGTGTGCCTGATTCCGACGACGATTGGCGGATTGCTTTCCGCGATCGGCATTGCGGGGATGGATCGAGTGGTGCAGCGCAATGTGCTGGCGATGTCGGGACGCGCGGTGGAAGCGGCGGGAGACGTGGATACGTTGCTGCTCGACAAGACGGGGACGATCACGCTGGGCAATCGGCGCGCGACGGAATTCATTGCCGCACCGGGCGTGGCGGAAGGAGATTTGGCAGACGCGGCGCAGCTTGCTTCGCTGGCGGACGAGACGCCGGAGGGGCGGTCGATCGTGGTGCTGGCGAAGGAGAAATACGGATTGCGCGGGCGGGAGCTTGCGTCGGTGGCGACGAATTTCATTCCGTTTTCGGCGACGACGCGCATGTCGGGCGTTGATCTCGACGGGCGCGAAATTCGGAAGGGCGCGTTTGACGCGATAGCTCGGTACGCGGCGGACGGTGGGAATCGGGTGCCGTCTGAAGTGGAAGACGCAGTGAAGGCAATCGCCGGCGCTGGGGGTACGCCGCTGCTGGTTGCGGAGGATCGGCGGGTGCTCGGAACGATTTATTTGAAGGATATTGTGAAAGGAGGGATGCGCGAACGCTTCGATCAACTGCGCGCGATGGGAATTCGCACCGTGATGATCACGGGCGATAATCCTTTGACGGCAGCGGCGATTGCGCGCGAAGCGGGTGTGGATGATTTTCTGGCGCAGGCGAAGCCCGAAGACAAACTCGCGCTGATTCGGCGTGAGCAGGCTAAGGGAAAACTTGTTGCGATGACGGGCGATGGAACGAACGACGCGCCGGCGCTGGCGCAGGCGGATGTGGGCGTGGCGATGAATGCCGGCACGCAGGCGGCGAAAGAGGCCGGCAACATGGTGGACCTGGATTCGAATCCGACGAAGCTCATCGAGATCGTCGAAATCGGAAAACAGCTGCTGATTACGCGCGGATCGCTGACAACTTTTTCGGTGGCGAACGACGTGGCGAAATATTTCGCGATTATTCCGGCGATGTTTGCGGCGGCATTTCCGCAGCTCGAACTGCTCAACATCATGCACTTGAAGACGCCGCATTCGGCGGTGCTCTCGGCCGTGATTTTCAATGCACTGATTATCATTGCGCTGGTGCCGCTGGCGTTGCGTGGCGTGCGGTATCGCCCTCTTGGCGCGGAGGCGCTATTGCGACGCAATCTTTTAATTTATGGATTCGGAGGAATCGTCGCGCCATTTCTCGGAATCAAGTTGATCGACATGATTATTACGCGCATTGGTTTGGCGTGAGGACACCATGAAGCGAAACCTTTTAATTTCGATTTGGATGACGCTGGCTACGACGGTGCTGCTGGGGATTATCTATCCGCTTGCGGTGACTGGGATCGCGCAGCTGCTATATCCGCGACAGGCAAATGGCGAACTGATTCGGCGGCCCGACGGTACAGTGGTGGGCTCGACACTACTCGGGCAGCCGTTTACGTCAGCGGGATATTTTCATTCCAGGCCATCTGCCGCCGGGCCCGCTGGTTACGATCCAATGGCTTCGGGCGGATCGAATCTGGGACCCACGAACAAAGCTCTGATTGACCGCGTCGCGGGAAGTGTGCAATCGCTTTCAGCCGAAAGCGCGGGCGCAGCAATCCCGGTTGACCTGGCAACCGCATCGGGCTCCGGGCTCGATCCGCACATTTCTCCCGCATCGGCGGAATTTCAAATCGCGCGGGTGGCACGGGAGCGCGGAATAAAAGAAGACGAAGTGCGTGGACTGGTCGCGAAACACACCGAGCAGCGGCAACTGGGATTTCTCGGCGAGCCGCGCGTGAACGTGCTCGAGCTCAACCTCGAACTGGATGCGACACATCCGCTCCGCTAGCGCCAGAAGAATCTATTTCCCCGCGTGGGAGCCGCGAGTTTTTCTGGACGAGGGCTCGAAGCGATACCCAATCCACGGATCGGTGTGGATGTAGCGCGGGCGGCGCGGGTCCGGCTCGATTTTCTTTCGCAGTTGATTGATGAAGACACGCAAATATTCGGTCTCCTCGCCGTAATCAGGGCCCCAGACCGCCTGCAGCAGCCGCCGATGACTCAGCGATACTCCTTGATTCGAGACGAGCTGGCGCAGCAGTTCAAATTCCTTGGGCGTAAGACGAATCGCAGTCCCCTTCACCGTTACACTGCGCTTGGCGAAGTCAATCGTTAAGTCGTCAGATCGAAACGCGGGAGTCGTTTCGCCAGTCGCAACGCGGCGAAGGGCCGCGCGGATGCGCGCCATCAATTCCTCGGCGCCGAATGGCTTTACGACATAATCGTCGGCGCCCGCATCGAGAGCTTGCACTTTATCTTTTTCCGTATTGCGAACGGTGAGCATGATGATGGGCACATCGCTCGTCCGCCGAATGGCGCGACAGGTATCGAGGCCGGACATTCCAGGCATGTTCACGTCGAGAAGAATTAGATCGGCGCGCTCGGCACGAAGTTTTTCGAGCGCCTCCTCTCCCGATTTCGCCTCGATGACGCTGTATCCCTGCGATGAGAGCGTGGTGCGCATCACGCGCCGAATCTGCGGTTCGTCATCCACGATCAGAATCGTTGGCGAGGTCGTACTCATGCACCAACCACAACGCGGCTACGATCGATTGGCAGCGTGAAGGAGAAAACGGAACCGTGGCCGCGCTGGCTGGTGAGGCTCATTGTGCCACCGTGGGCCTCGACGATTGCCTTGGCGATCGGCAAGCCCATGCCTGTGCCTTCGACGCGATAGCGCTGGTCGCGGCCGCGATAAAATTTCTCAAAAATCAAATTCTGCTCGGGGTCGTCGATTCCCGCGCCTCGATCTGCCACGCTGGTGATCACAAAATCTCCATTCTGCTCGGCCGTAATCGTGATCGGCTCCTCACCAGGCGAATACTGATTTGCGTTCTCGAGCAAGTGCACGAGGGCTTCCCGAGCACGCGCCAGGTCGACTCGAACGCGCGGCAACTCCGCAGGTACGCGCAGATCCACACGTCGAGTGCCGAGGACGCCTTTGGTTTGCGCGAGCGCGGCGCTAATCACATCCAAAAGCGGGCGCGGTTCGAGTTTCAGCACCACCTCACCGGCATCGAGCTGCGCCATCTCGGCGGCTTCGCCAACGAGCCGGTTCAAGCGGTCGCTCTCTTCATTGATGATAGTGAGAAGCTCGCTTCGCTGCTCACCGCTCAGTGCCGGGTTTGAAAGCAAATTCGTCACCGACGCTTTGATGGACGTGAGCGGTGTTCGAAGGGCATGGGTGACGGAATCAAGCAACGCCGTTCGTAGCCGCTCGCCTTCGCGCGCTGCTTCCGTCTGCCCAAGCTGTTCCACTGCACGAGCGCGTTCCATCGCCACTGCGATCAGCGTGCCGATCGCTTCGAGCGTCTGCCGCGAAAGAATCGTGCCAGAAATCCCCAGGCTTCCTATAGGGCGCACGCCCATACGCACTGGCACGAAGCAGATGCTATTCGCAACATCAATCACTGGTTCCTCGCGCGCGACAATCGCTTTGAGACTTTCCAGGTCAAGCAGCGGCATCACCGGGCCGGAGCGATAGATCTTCTGCTTATCGGCAAGAAACAGAGCCGCCGCGCCCACCTCGAATGTATCCACAATTTGCGCGGGAATTCGATTCAGCAACTGAATCACGTTGCCAGACTCAAGCAATCCGCGGCTGAACGAGTACAGCCGTTCCACTTCGCGGCGGCGAGCCGAAAGATCCTCAGACTGCTTTCGCGCGCGATTGGAGAGCTGGCTAGCCAGCACCGAAACCACGAGAAATGCGAATAGCGCCACCCAGTTCTGAGGATCGGCGATTGTTAACGTGCCTACCGGCGGAAGGAAGTAATAATTGAACGCAAGCATCGCGGCGATGGACATAAAAACCGACACAGCAATGCCCCAAAAAGTCGAAACCGCTAAAATGGCAAGCAAAAAAGTGAGTGCGACGGTGGTGGCATTGACGGGGAGCACCTTGCGGTAAAAAATGGTGATCCCAAGCACGATGGCAAATGCGGCCGCAAATTGAAGGGCACGGCTAACGGCATTTTCGCGCATCGCGCCATTCTATCGTAGCTTTCTGTGCGCCCGTAAAAGAGAATACCCGGCATGCCTAAGACGCCAGAGCAATGGCTCGCGGAGTCAAAACCCCCTGATAAGCCCAAGGGTGTGCTGAAGCTCTTTCTCGGCTACGCACCAGGCGTTGGCAAAACCTACGGGATGTTGAGCGAGGCCATTCGCCGGAAGACTCGCGGCGAAGACGTGGTGATTGGAATCGTCGAAAATCACGGACGTAAAGGAATCGTCGAGCTCTCCGAGCAGATGGAAATCGTCCCGCGGAAGAAGATCGACTACAAGGGCACGATCTTCGAAGAAATGGACACCGACGGCATTCTGGCACGCCGGCCGGCCGTGGTCCTGGTAGACGAACTTGCGCACACGAATATCCCCGGAAGCAAGCATCGCAAGCGATATGAAGACGTGCTCGAGCTTCTCGAAGCAAAGATTGACGTAATTTCCACCGTCAACATCCAGCACGTCGAAAGCATCGCGCCAACCGTCCGCGCCATCACGGGCGTGGCCGTACGCGAAACCGTTCCGGATTGGGTGCTGCAAGTGGCCGATGAAACGGTGATGGTGGACCTGACGCCCGAGGCCCTGCAAAACCGGATGAAACGCGGCGAT
>CAVYXN010000012.1:0-25277 GCA_963772535.1 uncultured Acidobacteriota bacterium | reverse complement strand
AATTCAACAAGCTTTTGGCTGGCTAAACTCAGAAAGTTTTGTGGATTCCCTGAGTGACGGTATAGGTGGTCATTGGGTTTTGATGATAAACAACGATTTTTCGCGTGCCCCCATGATAGGTTTGTGTCTCGATGGCCCAGTCATCATCTCACCATACTTGACGATTGTGCTGGCAACACCACCACGAAAAACAAAACCCCCAACAGTACAATCACCTTTCTCATTATTTCTTGCAGAAGTGACGGCGAATCTATCATGTCGATTTCTGCCGCCAAAGTGCGACCAATCACATGGTGTCGTAGTCCCTACTCTTCGAGCCTCATGATTGTGTGCGGCCTGCGAGCGGCGAGACAAGCCCGATTCGTCGCAATCTGAGATAGCTGGTTCTATAAAAGGGGATGTCAACAAAAAAGCTTCTCCCTCGGCCGGTAGCCGAGAAATTTTCTGTCTCGATATCCAGCCCACTATTTGTAGATGGCTCTCGCTATCTCAGATTGCGACGAATCGGAGTTCGCTGAAGGAGCTGGTCGACAGCAACCCCGCAAAAAATTCCCCGACCATATCTAAAAGGGAATATCTAAGCTCCGTGCGCCGTCCAAAGTCCGAGAATTCGCTAAAATCGACTCTGGAGGTGCATGAGAACTTTGAAAAACTCAGCTCGGAATTGAGCGGTGAGGCGCTCCTTAAATTTCGGATCGCCATCATCTTGGCTGTCGAATGATTTGTATAGATTCTCAATGCTGATCTCGAGAGCATGAGACTGTTGAACTTCGCGATTTTGTGGCTGTGCTTGCGGCAAGAGTTGTTCGCTCATTTCGATTTCGCCTGTCCGTGCGACAGAATTCCGACTCGAGCAGCCGAAGCAGCGATTGTTCCTGGATTCATCCGAGAGACCTTCAGCGCTGTTGTCCTCATCCAGTCCCTAAGGCATCACTGCGACCGAGGGTTCGGGCGTCATTTCTGGAGAATTCTTACCTTTGCTGCAAGGCCAACTTACTATTTCGCTGCCTCGGACCACGCCGTTTCCGGTAAACGCGAATTCTGAGGCGAGAGTATTTGCATTGTGACGATGACAGCTGGCACGAGGAGGATGATCGTTATGCAGATCCACATCAGGGATGCGGCGAGCTGCTGATCTTCGAGGGGCGAAATATTGAGAAGCCGGGGCGCGGAGAGGTAAGAGACATACACGACTCGATCGCAGAAGGCGAGAAAACCAGAGAGCGCGTCACAGGGCAAAGTGGCGGCGAAAAGATACAGGGGCACCGACCATCGAGGCCAACGTGCGGTACTCGGCCACGGCTGGACTACAGGCCACCAGAAAAGAAGTCCGGCGGCCAAAAAGCTGGCGTGCTCCAAATTGTGCAGCCAGTCATTACGCAACGCAGCTTCAAACGCTGTAGGAACGTGCCATCCGATCAACGCAAGCGTGGCCGCGAGCCAACAGATCGCAGGATTTGTGATCAGATGGCCGAACCTTCTAAGAGGGGCCCATCTGAGAAATGGTCCTACGACCCTTCGCGCGATCAGTTGCGGAAGTCCTTGAAGCAACGGCAGCGTCGGAGCCCCAAGGAGAATGAAGTAAGGGGCGATGGTCATGAGCAAGAGATGCTGCACCATGTGAACGGTAAGGGAGATTTCGTCGAACGCGTCGACAGGGGAGCCGATTGCGATCCAAACCGAAATGATTCCAGTCAGAAATGCAGCGAGCCGCCAGAACGAAAACTGGCTCGGAAAAACAGCGTGCAAACGAAACCAACCGCGTACATAAATAATGATGGTGAGGCCCAGAGCCAAGTTGACACCGAGTGGAGGAGACCATGATTGCAAAACGGCTTGGGCGTTAGGGGTCATAGCAATTTTATTGGTGGCTCGAAGAGGGCGCGGCGGTACCGGGTTCGATTGCGAGGGCTCGCGAGGCGTTCCGCGCAGGCTGTTGCCCAGCGGGATGCAACGTCTCGAGGAATGCTACCAGCGCTGTGGTCTCTGCGGGGCTGAGATTCTTTCCATACGCAGGCATGTTTCCGCCACCTTGGATCACCTGCCGGATCAGTTGATCCTGGGTCAGTCGCACGGCCACGGCGTCTAGAGCCGGACCGCGCTTTCCGCCCTGGTCACCGAGCGAGTGGCAGTTGTGGCACTGCTTTACCTGAAGCACAAGAGCGCCTTGCCGCTCGAGTGCCGAGCGGTTGTGGAGAAATTCGGGTGGGATCGGGTCGCCGCTCCAGGCGTCCATGATGGGACTCCACGGCGTATGTTCAGCCAGATGCGTGAATGTTGCCAATGCAACCGCCACCAACAGAATCGTGAGCACCGCGACGGGCCTGCGCCGCCAACTCTTCTCACCTTCGCCGAAGAGAAATGGCAAGAGAACCAGCGCGAGAATCCCAACCACCGGACCGATGAGCAGGGCGGGAGTTTCCATGGAGGGCGGCAAGAACGAGAGTACTGCATAGAGCCAAAGGAAAAAGAAGTCCGGGCGCGGCGAGGTTTGAATGATTGTTGGATCAGGCGGCCCCGACGGGCCGTAAGGGCCGAACCACGCGGCGCAGACAGCGACCGAAAGCAAAATGAGGGCGGCGAAAAACATATCCTTCCAGATCGCGTCGGGAACGAACGGAATCCCATCGGCTTTTGTGAGCGCGTGGTACTCCTTGATATAGGTAGCTTTGCGAACTACGCGCCCGGGCATAGGCCACTCGTTGATGCCGAGTTTCAAAACCATCAAAAGATGAACGCTAACGAATGCGATGAGAAGTCCGGGGATGACGAAAACGTGAAGCGCGAAGAATCGTGAGAGTGTCGCACCCGCGATAATCGGGCCACCGAGCATCAAGTTGACGGCCCACGGTCCAATTCCGGGAACACGGCTTGCGATCGACGCGCCGATTCCAAGACCCCAGTAAGCGTCCTGATCAAATCTCAACACTTGCCCGGTGAAAGCCATGCCGAGAGTGACGAGCAAGAGTAAGACGCCCACCACCCATGTGAGTTCGCGCGGATATTTGTAGGCGCCAAATAGAAAGACCTGAACCATGTGAATCAGAACGATCGCCACCATGAAATTCGAGCCCCAACCGTGAAGAGCTCGAATGTACCAACCCAGCGCAACGTTGTGATTGAGAGCCTGGAGGCTGTTCCAAGCTTCACCCGCAGACGGCACATAGATAAGAGCGAGCATGATGCCGGTAACAATTTGAAGTATAAACACGACGAAGGCAGCGCTGCCGAATACGTAAAACCAGCTGGAGGTTTCGTGAGGTATCCGATGCTCCATTGTCTCGCGGATAGACGTACCAACCTGAAGACGCGCGTCCAGCCACTCGCCAATGGATTCGATCAAACGCATGGTCGTATCTCGGTGACGATATTTGAAGCAGTGGGGCTGCCCGGCGTGGGCATTTCGCCCGCATCAATCAAGAGCTTTCCGTTTTCAATTCTGTAGTGATATTGGAACAATCCGCGTTCTGGCGGACCGGAAGCGCGGGAACCGTCTTGATAGTAGGCGCCACCATGACATGGGCACATAAAGAGGCTCGATTGCGGGAACCAGCGAACGGGACATCCGAGGTGAGCGCAGTTGATCGCGAAAACCTGGAAATTTTGCCCGTCCACATTGCGAACCCAGCAGGCGATATCTGCAGTATCGCCGTCGGTAGGATTCACAACGGGATTACGATAAGTGGCTAGGCGAGTCTGGCCGGAAGGGAATTGTTCGAGATTGCCAAGCGGAACCCACGACTCGTAGCCGCCTTTACGTCCGCGCGCAACAGGAGAGAGAAGATAACGCACAATCGGCACGGCGAGAATAGCGGCGACGATACCATTGAGCAGGATTCCGATCTTCATCAGCACAGCGCGTCTGGTAAGGGTGCCTGGAAGCGTCATCGAGCTTCTCCTGCCGTCTTTGCAACACTCGGATAGGGTTGACCGGGGAATTTTGGCCGCTGGGAGGCGAGCCAGGCCACGACATCAGAAACATCCTGCGTTGACATCGGCTTCCCCGGAACATCGCCTCGCCAATCGGGAGCGCCGAGTTCAGGACGTCCTACAATCACGATGGTCCGCAGTTCTTGATCGTTCAGTAGGGCAAGAAACGACCCATTTACAATTGAGCTCGCCTTTTCTCCGCCTCGGCCCCCAGCACCATGACAGGAAGAACAGTAGTTGGCGTACACCTCCGATCCGCGCGAAGGATTTCCAGGCTCGGATGAAGAGTACGGGGGTGGGCTTGCACCTCTCAAAATATCCGGCTTCGACCAGCGCTCGCGAATACCGCTGACGATCACATCGATCTGTTTGCTGGTGAGCATTCCGCCAGCGCTTTGCGCGAAGGCAGGCATTGCCGTCCCTGCGATTCCGTTCGCTGCCGCGCGCCGAACCACTGCGTCGTCTGCAACCGCGAGATACACCGGATCGGCGAGAGCGATGGCAGCTCCACCTTTGCCTTCCGGGCCGTGGCAACCCGAGCAGTTCTGTGCGAAGAGAATCTTGAAATCTGAAATGTCGCTTGGAACGATCGGAACTTCGATTGTAGCCGCTCCCCTGGGTATGCCACTGCATCCACACAAGACCAGAGCAGCGAGGCTCGCGATCTCGATGACGAGACGTCGGAACCTCATTTTGATCCACCCGGCCCCGGCTTTTCCCTTGTCATTCCCGGAGCTTCAATGCCCGCACGCACTGAAAACGGAACGAACTGTTCAGTCGGCACGCGCTCTTGGCGCATAACCACCAATCCGGCCACTATCCCGAACGCAAACTGCGAAGCAATGAACCACATCCAGTCAATACGGCTGTTCAGCAACGGATTCAGGAGCTCAAGAATGCTGTAGAGCAAGCCGGTCCAAAGAATCGGAGCGATGATTCCTCCCAGAAGAATTGGGCGCCGTGGAAACATCGGCAGCATGGCTCCATACAGCAGTCCTACTAACAGAGACGTCAGCAGATGGATCACGACCGCAATAGAAAAGCTACTCAAATGGAAAGTATCGAGTGACGCCGTGCCGAACCGGAGAAATTCAGAATAGGCGGTCGCGGCCAGCAGATTGATCGGATACCAGATGCTTCCTTGTTTGATCAATCCGTAGAGGCACGCGAGTACGGCCATGGCCACGCTTCCAGCGAGGCCACCTTTGATTCCTGCTGAAATCGGATACGTTTCCAGTGGAAGCAGCGCACGGGAGAGCTCTGGTGCCACCGCGAGCCGTTCGACTACGCGCCGGGAAGTAGTAGCGACGAATGGTATTTCCGCGGTGACTCGAATCGTTTCCTCCTTCTCCTGAGGGAGGACATCACGAAACCAGCCAACGCACCCGGTCACCGCCAGAATCGCGCCGAGAATGCTGAGTGAAGCGTTCGTGACCAGGCCCGCGAACAGCAGCGTGATGCCGAACGCAAGAATGATGGGCCACGCCGTCGGCGCGGGCAATATGATCGTGCCTGGCGCGGCGGCAGTTGTTTCTGCTCGAGAATTAGAAGAATCCATGTGACTATGCTTCCTTCAGCGACCGATAACGTAAACGACCGTGAAAACGACGACCCAAACCGCATCAACAAAATGCCAATACAGCGAAAAGACGTCGATGCGCTCGCTGTGCACCGGTTCCACTTTGCCCAAGAGTGTAAAAATCATGGCCAGCACAATCCCGATCAATCCTACGGTGACATGAAAGGCGTGCAGACCGACGAGCGAGTAATATGTCGTGCCAAAGAGATTCGTGCTGATGGTCAGTCCTTTTTCAAAAATCAGGTGCCACCATTCGCGACCTGTTCCGACCAGAAAAATAGTGCCGAGGACCATCGTGATGAACCACCACAATCCAAACGCGTTAACTCTTGCGCTACGCAGCGCTCTCACGGCCAGATGAATCGTCAGACTGCTCGAAAGCAGGCAAATGGTGTTGAAAATGGGAATTTCGAGCACGTCTTTCGGCATAGGCCCGGACAAGCTCTTGCCGATATAAAAAATGTACGCGACCACGAAAATTGTGAAGATCGCGGATTCAGCGACAATCAGTGAAAACATTCCCACGCGCCCGCGCGAGGGAAGAATCCACTCAGCTTCAGTCCTTGTTGGTGCGACCACTGCGGAGCTCAATCGAGTTCTCCTCTACTCATACTTCCAGTCCGGATCTTCCGGATGCTTGAGGTCCCAGAGCGGGCGCCGGCTGTAGACAACCGGAATCGTCGCGAAATTGTAATCAGGCGGAGGTGAAGTTGTGGACCACTCGAGCGTCCACGCATCCCACGGATCGTTTCCGGCAGGCTCGCCCTTCCTAAGCGACCAAAGCAGATTCACAACGAATATGAGCACCCCGGCTGCTTGAAAGACCACGCCGATTGTGACGATCAGGTTCCAGATTTCCCATCCGCGGCCCGGTTCGTAGGTGTAGATCCGGCGCGGCATACCCAAGATTCCGGGGATGTGCATAAAGTCAAAAGTCATATGGAAACCGATTAAGAAAAGCCAGAAGTGGCATTTCGCAAGAACCTCGTCGTACATCCGGCCGCTCATCTTCGGAAACCAGTAGTAAAAGGCTCCGAAGACCGCAAAAAGAATTCCTCCCACGATGACGTAATGAAAATGCGCGACCACAAAATAAGAGCCGCTGAGCTGCCAATTGAACGGAGACGCACCCAGCATGATTCCCGTGAGGCCGGCGATCAGGAATTGAAACAGAAAGCCAACGCAGAAAAGCATCGGTGCCCGGAACTGAATCTTCCCGCCCCACATCGTCCCCAGCCAATTGAAGATCTTGATTCCCGTGGGAACGCCAACGGCCATCGTGGTGATCGTGAAGAAGCTATTTGCGTACGAATTCATCCCGACCGTGAACATGTGATGAGCCCAGACGCTCAGGCTCACGAAGCCGATACAGACCGTCGCCGCCACCATCACCGGATACCCGAATATCGGTTTGCGGGAGAAAACAGGGACAATTTCAGATAAGAAAGCGAACGCGGGAATAATCAGGACGTACACCTCCGGGTGGCCGAAAATCCAGAAGAAGTGCATCCAAAGAACTGCCGATCCTCCCGCCTGCGTGTCAAAGAAATGCCCTCCGAGATAGCGATCGATGCAAAGCATGGCCTGAGCTGCGGTGAGCGGCGATACCGCCAGAATGACCATCCCACCCATTACGAGGTTTAGCCACGCCAGAAGCGGCATTTTTCCAAGAGTCATCCCGGGGCAGCGCATGCACAAAATCGTAGTTATGAAATTCACAGCCGTCCCGATGCTGCCAACGCCCGACACGAGCAAGGCCAGCGTCCAGAAATCGGTACTGTGCCCGACTGAGAATGCACGCGAAGTGAGCGGCGCATAAGCCCACCATCCGACATCGGGAGCATTCCCCGCTCCGTAAAGCCCATTGCCGCCGACGAAACTGAAGTAAAGAAGCAGCCCTCCAAAAGCAGTCATCCAAAAACTGAAAGCGTTCAGCCGCGGAAACGCCATGTCCCTGGCGCCAATCATCAAG
Source organism: uncultured Acidobacteriota bacterium (assembly GCA_963772535.1). Taxonomy (GTDB): domain Bacteria; phylum Acidobacteriota; class Terriglobia; order Acidiferrales; family UBA7541; genus Palsa-295. Next base: position 17,796 of record CAVYXN010000012.1, on the reverse strand, counting down.
GGGATCAAATACGTGCCGAAGCCAAATAGGATAGGCATGGCCACAAAAAAGATCATCGTGGTGCCATGCATCGTCATCATGCGATTGAAAACTTGGGGAGAAACGAAATGATTGTGCGGAACGATCAGCTGTATCCGGATGATGGTGGCTTCAATACCGCCAATTACGAGAAATATAAGCGAGTAGACGATGTAGAGAATCCCCAGCTTCTTGTGATCGACGGTGATAATCCAGTCGTGAAGCCGTTCGCTGATCGGACGCGTAATTCCGGCCGCTCCCGCGATCGCAATTGTTTCAGAGGCCATGGCTATTCTCTTCCCGTCTCTCTTCTCATCGGAGCGTCTCGAGGTACTCGGTGAGCGCGTCCAGATCCTTTTCGCTCAGCTGCATTGCCGGCATCAACGAGCCCGGTTTGATTGCGTCGGGATTTCGGATCCACAGTTTCAGTTGTTCGGGAGTGTTCGGGGCGGCGCCCGAAGCGATTGTGTCTCGGCTCATCAGATGAGTGAGATCCGGACCGAATCGCCCGTCCGCCACTGTTCCGGAGACGGCGTGACAATTCACACAAGCGGTGGTTTCAAAGATCTGTCGGCCTTGCTCGGCCGAATTAGTACTAGCGGCAGGCCTTTTTTCTGCCTGAACCCACTGTTCAAACTGTTCCGGCGAATCGACGTATACCCGAAGTAGCATCTTGGCGTGCTGCGTCCCGCAGTACTGGGCGCATTGGCCCAGATAAACTCCCGTTTCATGCGGCTCGATCCACATGTGATTCACGCGGTTTGGAATCAAATCCGTCTTTCCGGCTAGACGTGGCACCCAGAAGCTGTGGTCCGTATCCGCCGAACTCAGCGTCATGAAGGTCGGTGTGGGATGCGAGGGGTTGCTCACAGGTACATGCAGCTCATTGGCTGTGACCACACCCAGGGCGGGATAACGGAACTCCCACCAGAATTGATGGCCGATCGCTACGACTTCAATCGCGCCGGGCGGCTGAGGAGCATCCTGGATGGAATGGATCACGCGTGCCGTCACGAGGAACAGTACAAGCACGATCAGGACAGGAATCACAATCCACGCGATTTCCACCTGATTGCTGCCGTAAACTTGCGGCGGCTCGCGGCCGTCATCGTCGCCGCGCCTGCGATATTTCAAAATGGCATACACAAGCAGGCAGAAGACAACCGCAAAAATCGCGCCCGTAATTGTCAGCACCACTATCGACAACCGAAAAATCGAATCCGCGGGCGTCGACTGCGGTCTGAAAATGCTGGGAATCCGGGAAGGATCCGCCGGCCCGCCAAAACAGAGTGTTGCGGCGAGCAAGAAACCGATAAGCAATACGCCGATGCCGGCGATCTTGCTTACCAGCCCCCGAGTTTGCCTACTATATCTCATTTGTGTGGACCGTGATCTGCCTTAGGGGACACATGGCCGCTCTAATTCGGGTACGGCACACGGAGCAGGGTACCCGAGGTCGACGGCAAAACGTAACGCAGCCCGAAATATACCATGTTGAGATGCGCGTTCTTGGGAGCGTCTGGAGCTACGAACCACGGAGCGCGAGTTAGATAGGAATACTGAATGTACGACTGCAGCGCCCCGTATCTTGTATCCTTCCAGAACGTGTTCAGCCAATCGAAAGTAGCCTGCTGAATGGCCCGGTTATTTGTGTTAGGTGAGCCTGGTCCGCCATATCCGATAATCGTTCCAGGCGCCGCGGTATTCGTGGTATCGGGGAAGAAATTCCGTCCAAAGTAATCCGCGCCATAGTAAACCGCAAAGGCTTCTTTCTCGCTCGCTCTCCATTCGATGCCCGCAGAGCCTGCCCCTACATGCACCATAGATAAACTGATGTCAGTTCCGGCTTCATTGGGACGAACCACAAGCTGCGGCCCCGTGGCCACCAGATAGTGAGCGCCGCCGTCACTCCAAAAAATGTTGCCCAGCAGCACAAACTTTGGCAGTAATTCATAGTTCGCAGCGATCTGGCCGCCACCGCCGACCGTCGAGTGTCGCTTGAACGAATCTTCCCCAACCGGCTTCACCGAAGCGTGCGCGCCGGTGACGAACCCGGCGGCTTCCGCATGGAAATGTCTGCCCGACAAGTCGTGATCGTAGGTAACTTTGGAAAGAATGTCTGGGAAAGCATTCGCGGCGCCGACTTGCGAGCCATTGTCGAACTGCGGCCCAATGGAAGTGAAGGCTGCCGGCAGAGCGACGAACGTGCCGATGAACTGATTCGGGTTCTCGATGCCCACGCCCATCGCCCAATGTTCGTTAGCGTGGTAGGCGACGCGAAACTCGGCGGCGCGCGTATACGCCAGGCCAACTCCGATGTTCTGATCCTCGTTGTAGGTTATCGCGAGATCTGCCGGGATCGGCCCTATGCCGGTGCGGTTAGGAGTCATCCAACTCCACGTTTGCCCGCCAAGGAACTCCCATTTGCCCCGTCTGGAGTCCCCGAAATACAGCCGCAATCGGTTAGTGTGCTGGTTCACGCTTTGATAGACGCCGGGAGCGTCGTTGCCGCTGAAATCGCCCTCGACGTAGCCGATGATTTCGGCGCCGCGATATTTGTCCTTGATCGTCAGGTTGAGGCGCGAATACTGCGCGGTCGTTCGAAATTCGCTGATATTTCCCTGCGGGGTGTTGCTGTAGGGTATCGAGGCAAAAGAGGTGGCGATGTTGCTCTGCGTATTGGTTGTCCGGAAGATATTCTCGAGATCGACGAATCCTCCGGGAGTCAGCACCGCGTCGCCGATCTTGAACCCCTGGGCGAGCGACGCTGCCTTTTCTTGATCTTGCGGAGTCGGCTGCGGTTGGACATAGGCGGCTGTGTTTACCGTAGCAGGCTGAATTGAGGCTGATGCCGAATTAGGGGCGCTTGCTTCACCCTCCGTTGGCGACAGCCGGTTCGAAGTTGGGAGCAAGCCTGCGTTCGATTGGGCTTTCAAAGTTTCAATTTGCTGCTGTTGCGCAGCCACCTGCTTTTGCGTTTGCAATAAAGCTTCGCGGAGAGCTTTCACCTCGCCAGCCAATTCTGTATTGTTCGTCGGTGAATCGTCTGGGCTGCTCTGGGCCCAGATGACGGTTGGTGCTATCAACAATAGACACAGAACGCGTAACGAATTCATTGCCCGTATTCCCTCTCCCGATAGCCATTCCTAAAGTCGAATGGAGAAACCATTTGCAAGCGTCAATTCACTTTTGCCTCAAGCGGTTGGAAGTTCCTTCTCCGGCCACACAACCGCAAAAATCAGCGCGACAGCAATACCCACGGAAACTTCAGCGAACCGGTGAAACGCGATCTCCCATCCCGGTTCCGTTCGCGGCACTAACAGCACAATCGCCAGCGTAATTCCTCCGAACCGAAAGGCGCTTCGATCCGAACGGACGGCCGCGCTGATCAGCCCCAGCACGAACACGCAAGCGCCGAAAATAAGTGCGTGTGGCCCGAAGTAAATCGTCACAAGCGCGCCAAGTATCGCCCCCAGCGCGGTTCCCACAAAACGCTGCCCGGAAACGGAGAGCGCCGCACCCAGCGATGACTGCGTAATCACGAGCGTTGTAATCGGCGCCCAGTATGCTTGTGGCAGCCGGAGCAACCGCGCGGCCAAAAGCGATACCACAGCCGCGACTGCTGTTCGCGCGGAATGAACTACAACCGGCCACGCTTTCCACCCGACTTGAGAACCCGCCTTTTCTATCGCCACAGTAGCAATTACCTCGAAGGCCGTTTTGCCACACGGGCTCTAATTTGTCGACCATCGATCTAAATCGCTTCCAACGCGCCGCCCATATGGCGAATGTTGTTCTCAATCGTGTCCAGCACCTCGTCAATATGGCCGCCGAGAACCAGCTTCCCCATGGCCAAGCCGAACCCTACGGCCATTTCCGGCACCACATGTGAAGGGATGGAAAGCGCATTTGGATCGGTCACTACATCAATTAACGCAGGACCAGAGTGCTGAAGCGCCTTCTTGATTCCCGACGAGATATCCGCCGGGTTTTCGATTCTTACTCCCATGATGCCGATGGCCTCGGCGAATTTTGCGAAGTTAGGATTCTTCAGGTCCGTCTGATAGTCGGGAAGGCCCGCCACCTCCATCTCGACTTTCACCATTCCAAGTGCGCCATTGTTGAACACCATGAGCTTGATGGGGAGGTTGTACTGCGTGATCGTCAATATATCGCCCATGCTCATGGCAAATCCGCCGTCGCCGCACATTGCGACAACCTGCCTTCCGGGATAGGCGAATTGGGCGCCAATGGACTGGGGGAGTGCGTTTGCCATGGAGCCGTGCGTGAAGGAACCGATCAGCCGGCGATCCTTGGTTGGGCGGATATACCGAGAAGACCAGACGTTGCACATTCCGGTGTCGGCCGTAAAGATCGCATCGGGAGCCGCAGCTTCACTCAAAGCGGCCGCCACGGGCTCCGGGTGCATGGGCGTCCGTTTACTGATGTGGTCTACGTAAACATTCAATCCCCGAACTGCTTCTTTCTGCCTCGCAAGCATGGCGTCCAGGAACGTGCGATCTGATTTTGCAGACACCATCGGCAGAAGCGCGCGGAGCGTCTCGCCCACATCGCCCCACAATCCGAGGTCTAGTTTGCTGCGCCGGCCGAGATGGTCCACGCGGATGTCCACCTGCACGATCTTGGGTTTTGTCGGCAGGAATTTGTCGTAAGGAAAATCCGTGCCCAGCATCAACAGAAGATCGCATTCATGCATCGCCCGGTAGGCCGCTCCATAGCCAAGCAGCCCGCTCATTCCCACGTCGAATGGATTGTCGTATTGCACGAACGACTTTCCTCGGTAGGAATGCCCGACGGGAGCTTTCAACTTATCCGCGAGAGCCATCACCTCATCGTGAGCGTCGGCGCACCCAAATCCGCAGAAAAGAACCACCTTCTTCGCGGAATTAATCATTTCCGCCAATTCAGCCAAGTTCTTTTCACTGGGACGAATCGTCGGCCGCTGCGAGACCACCGAGCGGTGCGATCCATCGACTGGCAGCTCCGCACCGGCTACATCGCCCGGCAGCACGATCACTCCTACTCCGCCTTTTCCGAGTGCGCTCTGCATCGCGATGTGCAGCACGCGCTCAAACTGCTTCGGATTCCAGATCGCCTCACAATAGTGGCTGCACTCTTTAAAAAGGATTTCAGGATGGGTTTCCTGGAAATATCCGGTGCCGACCTCGCTGCTCGGAATGTGTGACGCAATCGCAAGCACCGGAGCATTGCTCCGATGAGCGTCGAATAGACCGTTGATCAAATGAAGGTTGCCGGGGCCGCAGCTACCCGCGCACGCTCCAAGCTTGCCGGTCAATTGACCCTCGGCACCGGCTGCATAGGCGCCAGCCTCCTCGTGGCGCACGTGGATCCATTTCACTTTGTTGTTCAGGCGTAGAGCATCGGTCACCGGATTCAAGCTGTCACCCACTACACCGTAAATCCGCTCAACCCCAGCCTCTGCAAGCCTTTTCACCAACTCATCCGCAACCCTATGTGGTGCCATTGTTTCAGTCCTCCTGTGAAAACTCGTTGTTGCTGCGCTGAATCCGACTTAATCCGGTGCTTAAACGACCCGAACAAACCGGTGAAATTCGTGTCTACTTAGTTGTGGGCTGAGGCTGTGCAGCGCGTCCCGTCTCACGAAGAAAGAAACTCACCACAATCGCTGCCGCACAGCACGCGATCCAGAAAATCGCGCCCTTCTGAAAATGTTGGTTCAAATCTGCCGTCGTCCCAAAGTCTCTTCCCACATGGCTTGCGAAGATCGGGCCCAGGAAGGCTGTCAATGCGAAGACGAGGAAATTGATTCCGCCGGTCGCGCTACCCTTCACGTTATCTGGATTCACTTCCTTGATGATGCTGTAGGGAATCATGGCCGCGCCCGACGCGATCCCGAAGATGAACATGCCTGCCTTCGCGGAAAGCGGAAGCGGCTTGAATGCGATTTGAGCGGCTGCCAGGATCATGATCGCAGCGCTCCCCATGATCACGGGTTTTCTCCGTCCAATACGGTCAGAGAGCCAGCCGACGAGTGGGCATCCCACAACCCAGCCGAGTGGGACCATCGAAGCAGTGACCACCGCGTTGTGATAGGACAGCTGCAGATCCTTTTGAAATGCTGCAACTCCCCAAATCATGTCTCCAATCGTTGTGGGTGCAAACAGAAGCCCGGCCACCGCTCCGCAAAGGTACGACTGAGGATTTGAGAAAACGATCTTGTACGGCTTCAGGATCGCGCCGAAACCACCTTCCTGAATGTGTGCGCCCAATTGCTCCCGAGGAGTCGCGACATACAGAAGAACCGCAACGGCCAGAATCACCGCCCCAATCCCGACCCAGAAAACGTGAACGCTCAGTCCACGCTCCATCATCGGCCCGACGACAAACTGTCCAGCCGATCCGCCAAGCATTCCGACGCATTGCGTTACACCAATGGCGGTAGCGAGATAGCGCGCGGAGAATCCGTGCGCCGCCAGGTAGACGGCGCCCGTGAAAGCGAATGCCGAACCTGCCCCCTGCAGCAACCGCCCGGTGTTGCCTGCGACGACTGCCGGTACGCTGAACAGCAGGCACCCAATACCCAAAATCAGCACCCCGATGGGAACCGTCAGTTTCGCGCCAAAGTGGTCAAGCGCAGCACCCGCCACCAAGCTCATGGTCGAATAGGTGTAGTAATACACGGCGAGAATTGCACTGATTCCCAGAGCCGTCGTCGCAAAAGACGTCTCCAGCTCTGGAATCATTACGGAAGGACTCGACCTCACCGCATATTCGAGGAAATAGAAGATAACGGTAAACGCCCACGCGATGATGAATCCTCGCGTTTGAGCCTCGCTCTTCACCTGCGCTGCAAGAGTAGGTTTCGGTGAAGTAGCAGCTGAAAGAGACTTGCCGGATGCCATCGCCATGCCTCCACGGCGAGTAAATGCATTCCGTGAACCGTTCGGCGCAATCTCCAGGTTACTGAAACAAAGCGGTTTATTTTCTCTTTGCGGACTAGCGATCAAGCGCGGGTGTCAGCATGCGCGCAACTGCGCAGATGCTGACAGGAGGCAATTTGGAGAGAATCGCTGGTCGTAATTCCTGCGACATAATTCATGAGGTGTTTTAAAAACGGTGAGCTATCGGGGCGTAATTCCCATCGCTTCCGACATTTCATCATGGGCCTGAACGTAATCGAGCTGAGCCTGAAGCAACGAGGTCTGCGCATCAAACTTCTGCGCGATGGCGTTCTCCGCTTGCGATTGCAGAGCTTCACCCTTCTCGAGTTGCTGCCCGGAGACGCGGCTCGCTTCCGTTCGTAGATCCAGCAGTTCCTTCGAGACGTTCACCAGTTCCCGTGTACGCTGCAATTTGTTGTACGCAATCTGCACCTGTAGCTCCACGTCGTCAGTAACGCGAGCGAGGTTTTCCCGCGCTTGGGCAAGCTGAGCATTACTCTCCTCAAGCTTTGCCCGACGCCTTCCTCCGTCAAAGAGCTCATACGTGAACTCAACTCCGAACGAGCCAAAGTTACGCGCGAGGAATGGAACCTGATCCGAGTAGCTGTAGCGAGCGAAGGCCGAAACGTCCGGGATGTAATCCGCCTTGCTCAATTTCACGCCAGCCGAAGCCTTCTGCACCTCTTCACGCGCCGCAACCACCTCGGGATGCGATTCCAGAGCTATCTTTACGCATTCCTCTTGCTTGCAGCTTTCCAGTTCCTCCGAAGGCACCGCTTCAAGCTCGAGGCGAGTCGTAAGCGGAAGCCCTACCACGTCGTTAAGCTGCATGGTCAAGTTTGAAAGCAGCAACTCGGTCGTCAGCAATTCCTGCTTTGCCTGTAGATATTGTGCCGTGCTTTCGATCAGCTCCTGATCAAGGGCGCTGCCGTACTTTACCTGTTGCACGCGTTCGCTCTTCAAGGCTTCTGTCGCTTTGATCCTGGCCTCGGATGCGCTCTGGTGAAGCTGCGCAATCAATACGCTGTAGTAAAGCTGATGGACTTTCAGCGCAATCTCATTCTCGGTTTGCTTGGCTTTTGCTCGGGTCGCATCCAGGTCCGCGCGCGCGATATCATTCTCGAGTTTAACTTTCGTCAACAACTGTGTGAGCGGCTGCACCAGGCCCGTTCCACTCGTTATAAGCGTGCGCCCGCCCTGGCTAAGCGTCACGGGTTGCGTGGGAATCGGCGTGCCAGACACGGTACCCAGGCTGCCGGCGGCAATCTGAATAAACTGTGTGTCGGTCACGTGGAGAACAGTGCTCTGATTGCTGATTGTTGGAAAATAGGCGCTCCTCGCCACGTCCTTCGCGTGCTGCTTCTCCTCAATCTTCATTTCTGAAATCCGCACCACATGATTCTGCTTCAGCGCCATTTGCACTGCTTCATGCAGAGTCAGGCGTCGAACGTTTTGCGTGCCGGTCTGGGCCCGAACCATGCTCGAAGCCGAGAAGAAAAAGAGACCGGCTGCGAGAAGCTTGATGCGTGCGTTCATGATTTTGCCTCCTGAGGGACGAGCGCCTGAGGGGTGGCCGATGGCTGCTGAAAGGTGCTCAGCTCGCCATAGTTCATCGGCGATCTGCGTAGTAAGGCAACCAGCAGCAAAGCGATAACGCAGGTCCACGCCACCAAATAGAATCCATCGATAATGGACAGCGTGTATGCCTGAAGACGAAGCCGCCCGCTCAAAATTCCCACGGCGCGGCCCGTGGCCGCGGCTACCCCCGAAGATTTCGCGTACACTCCCGCCGCGAGCTCCCGGATGTTGGCGTCCGTGATCCACGTTCCGGATTGCACGTGCAAGCCAAGCAGGTTCGAGTGCAGCTTCTCGCGGTCCGCTAGAAAGTGGCCCATGTACACGGCACCCGTGGTTCCACCAAACAAGCGAATCACATGAAAGAACGCAGAAAATGTCAAGATCCACTGAGGCTTCATCAAGCCCCCAGAGAACACTCCCTGCAGGATGATGCATCCCACCAGACCTATCAGAGCAACCGACTGTCCCACGCCCGTGAGCAACTCCGTGCGATAGTAGTTCGCCGCCGACCAGGCCGCGGTTAAATCAGCGTTCAACCAAACCGCGAAGGCTGTGCAGGTCAATCCCGCTGCTAGCAACAGACGCGGATCCAGGTTGCGAATCAGCAGGAGCCCGGCGATAAACGTAATCAGCAACAGCGGAACAGCGCTCCAGATCACAGCCGGCCCGATCTGATCTGCCTCAAAACCGTGAATCGCCAGCGATTGTGGAATCAAGATGATAGTTCCCGTGAGAGTGAACCGAAACCAGAAGAGCAGAGCGCCCAGCAGGACGGTGTTCCGTTGCCAGAGATAAGGCAACGCCACCAGCGGGTTGGGACCGCGCAGTCGGCGTATTAGCGCGCAAAGCGTCAAAAATGCTCCGGACCAAAACAACGCGTTGAATACTCCGGAACGCCACCAATCGAGCCTCTCACCTTGTTGGATGGCAGCAAACATTAGGGCCAAACCGGCGCTTAGATACAGGAATCCGGCAAAGCTGGGCACAGGGCCGCCCTTTTTGCGAGGAGGGGCTGCAGGTATCCCGAAATAGATAAGGATGATCATCAGCGGAGTGATCAGCGCTGAATTCCAGAACATCCAGTGCCAGGAAAGATGGTCGCGATACCAGCCATAGAACGATGGAGCAATGTTCACTGCTCCATCGATGAAAGTCGCATAGAAAGCCATCGTAAAAGGCAGGTATCGCAGCGGACTAATGCGCAGCGCAAAAGTGAGGGTGAGCGGATAAAACGTGCCTGACGTGAGCCCGGCAACGATCAGTGCCGTAACCAGCAGACTATAATTGTGTATAAGCGGCAAGAAGGCGCAAGTCACCGTGAATACTCCAGCCGCAAACAGAAGGATGCGCCGCGGTCCGAGTAAACCGCCGAGGTAGACGCTAAAGGGCCCGATAAACATCAGGGATGCGTTATAGGCGCTGTCGAGCCATGCGGCTTGGTCGTAACTAGTGCCGAGATGGCCCCTCAGATCACCCATCCCCAACGAAAGCATGCGACCGGTGAGTGTCACCAGTCCGGCGCCGACGAGGACCCCGAGGATCCCTAATATAGGTCGGGTCGAGATTCCCAAGGGGATCGCCGCTGCCGTCGTACGGGCAATCTCCACCGGCGTGAGCGGACGAGTTGTAACCGTTGTAGCTGCCATCGCGCGCTCCAATCAGCGTCTTGTGCGGACGGTGGCGATAACCGAGAGGCCTGGTTGCAACGAAGTCGCAACACCCTGATCGTCGAACGCGATCTTCACGGGAATTCGCTGCACCACTTTCGTGTAGTTACCGGTGGCGTTGTCGGGTGGCAGAAGCGCAAATTGTGAACCGCTCGCTGGCGCAATCTCGATCACTTTGCCGCGGAAGGTTTTCCCGGGATACGCGTCGATGCGTATCTCCACGGGATCGCCCACCTTCATGTTAGTGAGCTGCGTCTCGCGATAATTGGCCATCACCCATTTGATTTTGTCGACGAAGGGGATCACTTGTGTTCCGGGAGAAACCAACTGCCCGGGCCGCACTTGCCTCTCGCCTACCGTGCCATCGCTGGGCGCTTCGATCGTTGTGTAGCCAAGATTTACTTTTGCGGCGGTAAGTCCAGCCTCTTTGGCGTGAAGGTCGGCGACGAGCTGCATATCCTGTGATTCCAATACAGCTTTGCCGCGCCGTTCAGCTTCGGCCGCCAATTCGTTGCTGCGCAGCATGGTTTTCGCCTGCTCGAGATCTGCCTTGCGACTTGCAGATTGAGCGGCAAATCGCTGGTCGTCGGCCACCGCCTGCTCCACCTTCTGCTGGGTTGTCGAACGCGTTTGAAAAAGCCCCTCCTGCCGGGCACGTTCGTCCTGCGTGCGCACCACATCCGCTTGCACCGCTGCAATTCCGGCCTCCGCCGCCGTGATTTGGGCTTTCGCCTGATCGATTCCCGCGAGTGCTCGCTCGATCTTCGAATCCTGAAGGTCGCGCTGGCGCCGATTATTTTCTATCGCCGCTTTTGCCGCCTCTACCGCTGCGGTTGCCTGCGCCACCTGCGCCTTGTAATCGTCGTCTTCTAGTTCAACAATCAGGTCCCCCTTATGCACCTGCTGGTAATCGGAAACCTTTACATCCCGGACGATTCCGGCGACCTTGGTGCTTAGCGGCGTAAGATTGCCGCGGACGTAAGCATCGTCCGTCACCTGCTCGACCCGGCCACCCTCCCAGGAATTCCAGTTTCGAGTGATTGTGAATATAACCGCGGCAGCCAGCAGGACGACGAGCAGAGGTGTTCCGTACTTCTGCCAAGCCGGCTTAGTCGCCGGTGGGGGTGGACTGTGCTCAGGCTCCGCGGCTCTCGCCGGAGCCGGCGTGCTCGCGGACGCCGTCATGAATTCGCTTCTCCATTTCTACGCTGCTAAACAACTACGGTGCTCGTTCTCTAACAAACTCGCGCCGAAAGAGCAAGCGCGAACCGCTGCATTGAAGGCTTGCACCTGAATGACCACGTCCGGCACGTGACAAAAATGGGTTATCATCTTTGTTTGCAGCGGGCATTGACAACAAATGACAGCGACTCTGTCAATCCTCGGGCAATTGTCAATTAGTGGGCACAAGGAGCCGCAAGAACAACAGACCCGCGAGAGGGTTTAGTTTGAGAGCCTAGAGAGGAATCATGATCGAAATCAAAGTCATCCTTTGCCCTCTTGATTTCTCGGAGTTCTCAATAAGAGCCTATCGGCACGCTCTATCGCTGGCCGAACACTATCGAGCCAAGTTAGTCGCGCAGCACATCGTAGAGGTATGGCGGCACCCTTCCGCCAGCTTTGCCGTTACCGCAAATCTCTATGACGAGTATTGTCAGGTTCTTCGCGGGAACGGCAAAGAGCATCTGCAGGAATTCGTGAAGAAGCACACATACAATGAAATTCAGCCGGAGCTCGTTGTGGACGAAGGAATCGCTGCGGACGTGATTGTATCCCTTGCACAAGAACGGGCAGCGGATCTGATCGTCATGGGAACGCACGGCCTGCGAGGATTCGATCGCCTGATGCTGGGGTCGGTCACCGAGCGGGTCATGCGCGCGGCTTCTTGTCCTGTGCTGGCTGTGCGTGAGCCGCCTCATGATCTTGTGGCCGCGGGTCAAGAGAGGCACAACCCCCACCGCCTGAACCGAATTCTTGCTTGCACCGATTTCTCCGAGGATTCAGATCTGGCTTTGAACTATGCATTTTCTGCAGCGGCGGAATACGATGCCGAGCTTACTCTGCTTCACGTATTGGAAAAGGCACCAAGTCGGGGAAAAACCGACGAGGCAATAGCTGAAGCGACAGAGCGGCTTGATGAGCTGATTCAACCCGCTGGGCAAAAGACCCTAAAGACTAAGACCGCGGTGCGTGTCGGGAAACCCTACCAGCAAATCATTGAATTTGCCCAGGAAGCACAAATTGACTTGGTGTCTATGGGAGTGCGTGGCCGAGGCGCCCTGGATGTTGCAGTGTTTGGCTCAACCACCTATCGGGTTATGCAGCTGGGGCCCTGCCCTGTTCTTACCGTCGGCGAGACGAAAACCGCCCTAAAGAGAATATAATCCTGATCATGGCTTCCCGCGCCCACGACTCTGATCGCCCCGGGCCGGCCCCAGACTTTCAGCGCCTCATCGATTCTGCTCCCGCCCTGATCCACACCAGTCTGCCTGACGGCTACCTCGATTTTTTCAATCAAAGCTGGCTGGAGTACGTCGGGAAGCCGCTCGAAGATTTGCAAGGCTGGAAATGGACCGCGGCAATCCATCCCGATGACGTCGAAGGAATTGTCGAAGTGTGGCGCGCGTCATTGGCCAGTGGAAAACCTTTCCTCCATGAAGCGCGTGTTCGCCGTGCGGACGGTGAGTATCGCTGGATGTTGCACCACAAAATCGCGATACGTGACGAACACGGAAAAATTGTCAAGTGGAATGGATCGAGTATCGATATCGAGGACCGTAAGCGTGCGGAACAGGAACTGCGGCGAAGTGAAGAATATCTAGCCGAGGCGCAAAAATTAAGCCATACGGGCAGTTTCGCCTACATCCCTGCCGCTCGGAAAACGGTTTACTGGTCCGAAGAACTGTTCCGGATTTTTGGATTAGATCCTCACCGCGGAATCCCCGACTATGACGAGACTCGTCGACTTGTGCATCCCGACGACATTGACAGGGTTTCTGAAAGTTGCTTGGCAGGATTCCGTGAGAAGGCCGAATTTTCGCAGGATTATAGGCTATTACTGCATGACGGGACTCTCAAGCACCTTCAAGTAATCTGGCGTCCGCTCCTCGACGAAGCTGGAGACCTCGTCCAATACATTGGCACAGCGGCAGATGTCACGGACCACAAAATGGCAGAGGAACAGCTGCGCCGCAACTCCCAGGACCTGCAAAGAAGCGAGTTTTATCTTGCCGAAGGGCAGCGCCTTGGACACATGGGAAGCTGGGCCTTCGATGCCGGCGGTTTTTACTACTGGTCTCCCGAATTATTTCGGATGCACGGTCTCGATCCAGCTAGCAAGCCGCCTGGTCTGCAGGAATACCTGGACGGTGTCCACCCAGAGGACCGCGAGTCCATGGCAGGCCTGATCAAGGGAATCTTGGCGGACGCTTTGCCCTTCGATGCCACAAAGCGCATCGTCCGTCCCAATGGTGAGGTCCGCTACGTTCGCTGTGTCGGTGCTCCTCTTGTGGATGACAAAGGCCTGAAAAAGTATGTTGGCAGCGCCATTGACGTTACGGAGCACGAGCTCCTGACCCAGGAACTCCGACGCCGGGAAGCCTACCTGACAGAAGCTCAAAGACTCAGTCACACGGGCAGCTTCGGCTGGAAACCTGATACCGGAGAGATCGTTTGGTCAGACGAAACCTATAGGATTTTCGAATTTGAACCTGCCGAGAAACCAACCGTAAGCATGGTGTTGCAGCGCACACATCCGCAGGATAGGGCGCTTGTGCAACAGGTCATCGAGCGCGCATCCGCGACGGGCACGAACTTCGAACATGGGTACCGTCTGCTTCTGCCGAGCGGAACGATCAAGCACGTCCGCGCCCTTGCCCAGGCATTTCAGCAGGCATCGGGCAACCTCGAGTTCGTTGGGGCAGTCACCGATGTTAGCGAGCAACGCCGCGCAGAAGCGCTGATCAGAGAACAAGAAGCCCAGCTTCGCGAGGTGATTGACACTATCCCGGCTGCCGTGTGGAGCGCACTACCGGACGGCTCGAATTCTTACGCCAACAAACGAAACATCGACTACTGCGGGCTGACGCGAGAGCAACTCGCCGGATCAGGTTGGGAGGCCGGATTTCACCCCGATGATCTTGAGCGACATAAGGCAAAGTGGTTTGCGTGCGTTGCTCGCGGCGAGCCTTGTGAGGACGAGGTGCGTTTCCGCCGCGCGGACGGGCAATATCGCTGGCATCTGCAGCGTGGCGTCCCCCTGCGAGATGAAGCTGGCAACATCGTCAAATGGTATGGCGTCCTCACCGACATTGAAGATCGCAAGCAGGCGGAAGACAAAATCCGCGGACAAGAGGCAGAACTCCGGCAAATCCTCGATCTCGCACCGTGGCACGTGGCTGTGCTGGAGGCGGATGGGAAGGCTATGTATCTCAACAAGGCCGGGCTCGACTATCACGGTCTTACGCGTGAAGCGTGGCAAGATTATGACCCGCACAGGTTAATTCACTCGGATGATCATGACCGCATTTTGACCGGTGCTGGTCAAGCTAAACTCCTCAGCGACAAGCCGTTTGAAATCGAAGCGCGCTTGCTAAAAAAGAACGGCGAGTTTCGTTGGTTTCTTTTCCGATTTAATCCGCTCCTAGACGGGGAAGGACGCATCACGCGCTGGTACGTTACTTCAACGGATATCGAGGATCGCAAGCACAGAGAAGAGAGGCTTCAAAACGAAAACGTTGCCCTGCGAGAAGAAATCGACAAAGCCTCGATGTTTGAAGAGATCGTCGGAACGTCTCCGGCTCTGAAAAGCGTGCTCTCGCGCATTTCCAAAGTTGCGCCGAGTGATTCCACTGTTCTCATCACGGGTGAAACAGGAACTGGCAAAGAGCTGATTGCCCGTGCCATACACCGACGATCAGGTCGTGCCTCGCGTGCATTCGTCAGTGTGAACTGTGCGGCAGTCCCACGCGACTTGATTGCCTCTGAGTTGTTCGGTCACGAGAAGGGAGCCTTCACCGGGGCATTACAACGGCGCATTGGCCGCTTCGAACTTGCGGAAGGCGGCACGATCTTCCTCGACGAAGTCGGTGATCTTCCAGCGGAAACCCAGGTTGCACTACTGCGTGTATTGCAGGAGCGGGAGTTTGAGCGCGTGGGTGGCAACCAGCTTATTCGAGCCAATGTCCGCGTGATTTCCGCCACGAATCGAGACGTGGAGGTCGCCATCGCGGCTGGATCCTTTCGAAGGGATCTCTTTTACCGTCTCAGCGTATTCCCGATCGAGAGTCCCCCTCTGCGAGAGCGTAAAGGAGACATCCCTATGCTGGTCGAGTACTTCATCGATCGTTACGCAAGGAAAGTCGGCAAGAGGATACGAAATGTAGAAAAGAGCACAATGCAACTCCTGTCGGCATATTCCTGGCCGGGCAATATTCGAGAGCTGCAAAATGTCATGGAACGTTCAGTCATACTCTGCGACGGCGACACCATTTCCGTAGATCCAAGCTGGCTCTCTCTCGAATCTGCCCAGGCGCAGCAGAAGGACGAGCCATTCGGCAAGAAATCTGCCGCTCAGGAGAAGGATAGGATCGAGGCGGCGCTCGCGAAATCGGGAGGTAGAGTATCCGGCCCCTCGGGGGCGGCGGCCGCCTTGGAAATCCCCGCATCCACACTGGAGTCAAAAATTCGAACACTAGGGATCAACAAGTTTCGGTTCAAAATCGCCAGCCATTGACTCCCTCTCTGGAAAAATCCCCACCAGTTCGCGAAAACTTCGCGAATTCGTGAAGCTCGCGAAAATCCCAAAAGCAAAAGCCATTCTGTTCCAATGAGTTGCCACTGGTATCTAAATTGCCTTCACTCCGGCAGAGCGCAGAGCATTGAGAAAAGAACGATGCTGAAAATCAAAAGATCCGCAAATGGAAAGATCATCTTTACACTCAGCGGTCGAATCGAGATCGATGACGTTGCCGAGTTGCAGCGGTTGCTCGCCTTGGAGTTATCCGATCACAATCTGGCATTAGATTTGGCGGACGTGACTCTGGTAGATCGAGAGGCCGTGAAGTTCCTGGCGCGTTGCGAGGCGGACAGCATCGAGCTGGAGAACTGTCCGCCCTATATTCGGGAGTGGATTCAACAAGAAACAGGCACAAGCAGTCGGAGAAGACGGCAGTGAACTCAAAGCTGTTCGCTACAGAGAACAGCCACTCGTAGTCCTGGAGTCTTGCAATGAGCTTAAATAGTTTTGCTTTGCTCGATATTGATGGTCCGAACCCGGAACATTCAAAACGTAATCCAAGCTCCGTGAATCTGGAAATCCTGGAAGACCGCTTCGATCAGGAAAACGAATTCGAAGGAATCGTCGGTCACAGTGCTGCTCTTAGGCAGGTGCTGCAGCTCGTTGAAACAGTCGCAACCGGGAATTCGACCGTCCTCTTGCTGGGTGAGACCGGCACCGGAAAGGAGCTTGTCGCGCGTGCAATTCACAACCGCAGCAGGCGAAGAGAACGCGCATTCGTAAAGCTCAATTGTGCTGCTATTCCCGGCGGTCTGCTCGAGAGCGAGCTTTTTGGGCACGAGCGAGGCGCCTTCACGGGTGCGATCGCTCAGAAGATTGGCCGGCTCGAGTTGTCCGACAATGGCTCGTTGTTCCTCGATGAAATCGGAGACATTCCTCTCGACCTCCAGCCAAAACTGCTGCGCGTTTTGCAAGAGCGGGAATTCGAGCGATTGGGAAGCACGCGGACGACAAAGGTCAACGTCCGAGTCGTCGCAGCAACCCATCGTGACCTGGAAGAAATGATCTCGAAAGGTCAATTTCGTAGCGATCTCTACTATCGCCTCAACGTATTTCCTATCGTCATACCGCCGCTACGCGAGCGCCCCGAAGATATTCCTCTCCTCGTTCAACATTTTGTGGAAGCGGCATCGCAAAAGATGGACAAGACGATCGAGACGATTCCGTCGAGAACGATGGACGCGCTGGTTGAATACCGATGGCCAGGCAACATACGCGAACTGGAGAATGTGATCGAACGCGCGGTAATTCTGTCCCCGGGTTCTGTGTTGCATGTGCCCTACCGCGATCTTCAGTCCCGAGTCGCGCCCGGGCACGACGGCGAGAAGCCGCAAACTCTCGCAGACGTCGAGCGTGAGCACATTCGCACGACCCTGAAAGAGACCAGGTGGGTTCTTTCCGGGCCAAGAGGCGCAGCAACACGCCTTGGGATGAACCGGTCAACGCTTTATTTCCGGATGAAAAAGCTTGGAATCGTCCGTCCCTGGTCGTGACGCCTATCAGAATCCCGATCCTTGTTCCCTTGGCGGTTGGCGCAATCCCCACCGTGCCCACGATCCTTACACCGTCCCCAAATGTCAGCTTATATAGCTGACATGGAGGTGTCAAGGGTTGGTCCTTCGTGGTGTTTTTATCATTCCCATGCCGATGCTTTAAACCCGAGACTCTTTGCATACTCGGAAACCGGCTCATTAACCTGGTCGGCGCCATCCAAAAAATGCAGGAACTTGCAACAAACGTGCAACGAGTTCGTCTAGCGAACCCAAGTTGCATGACCAAAGTTATGCCAACA
>CAVYXN010000011.1:0-26784 GCA_963772535.1 uncultured Acidobacteriota bacterium | reverse complement strand
TGACATTGGCAGTGTCGATGGAAGGCCCTCAGACAACCTTCGCGGGTAAAGTTCAGACAAACAACTTTTTGATCGCTGCGCCTGGCGATCTGGCAGGACTGTACAACAACCAGGCGAACTATTCCTACAACGAGACACCGGACTTCGTTATCAAGGGGGT
This sequence comes from uncultured Acidobacteriota bacterium, assembly GCA_963772535.1. Taxonomy (GTDB): domain Bacteria; phylum Acidobacteriota; class Terriglobia; order Acidiferrales; family UBA7541; genus Palsa-295. Next base: position 26,624 of record CAVYXN010000011.1, on the reverse strand, counting down.
CCTTGAGCCGGGATGGGGCCACTTCGAAGTCTTCGGTGTGGTAAGCACGTTTCGGGCACGAAACTTTCCATGCGCGGGTGCTACGGCCGCCGCTCCGTGCGCCATCAACGGCGCGACCAATTCAGGCTCGCTGGCGAATAACGATACCCGCACTGGGGGCGGAATCGGTGTGAACGCAAGAGTGCCTCTCCTCAGCAAGAAGGTCGAAGCTGGCTTCCACTTCCTCGGCGGCGACGGTGTTGGCCGTTATGGAACCAGCGGAGAAGCAAACGTAACTGCCCGGCCGGACGGAACGCTCGTGCCGCTTCGTAGTTACCAGGCTCTCGGTACCCTGGAGCTTCACCCGACTCCAAGACTTGACGTGTACCTCAACGCAGGGGGCGAGTACGACCAACGCGCTCAATACACGAATGCGGCGGGTGCTCCTGTCGGGTACGGGAACGTGTTTTTTAGGAACGACGGTTGCTCGATTGAACTCTCACCGACGAACCAGAACACACCTGTCGCGCCAGCGAATTGCCAGGGCGATGTCCGCAGCATGATCGAAGGCACTATAGGCTTCTGGTATCGCTTCTATCAAGGGCCGAAGGGCCGAGTCCAGTTCGGCGGCCAATATTCCTACCTGGTCAAGAACACATGGACTGGCACGAATTCGACCAAGACCGATTTCTTCACACCATCGGCCAGTAACAACATGATCTTCACCTCTTTCCGCTACTATTTGCCGTAAGACGAGTCGCGGAAGGATTGCAGTTCGGAAGTTTGATTTGGCTTCGAAAGGGCGCTCCCGCTCGGGCGTGCCCTTTTTTTTTGGTTGCTCGATTTGCCGACGTTAGAAATATCGAATTATTGAGCCGCATCGGGAACGACGCGCCGCAGCGTGTCCGCCACCCCTTGCGGCTTGAAACCAAACGGGCCCGGATCTGACTTGTAACTCACCCGTCCATCGCGGTCTATGACGTAAAGGCGATCCGGCCAGCCTGTGTAAGCGCGTTCGGTCGCATTGTCGAAGTTATCGACCACGGCGGGAAATTTGATGCCAAGCTTCACGACGCACAGCTGCCCCATCTCGCTGCGCTCGTCGAAACTCTTCGGGCTCGCAAATACCACGTGGTCATCCAGATTATCGGGATCCTGCCACACATCGCTTGTGTGCGCCTCGCGAATGTAAACCACGTAGAACGCCACCCGATCGCCATACTGCTCGTAAAGTTTATTGAGAGCGGGAACCTCCCGCCGAAAGGGAGGTCATGTGTAGCTGCCGAACACGAGGACCACCGGCTTCTCGCCGCGCAAAGATGACAATCGAAAGCTCGATTTGTGGTCGGGACTCTCGAGCGAAAAATCCGGCGCCATATCGCCGACGCTCACCTGGCCCGCCCGGGCCACTTGCCAAAGCGGCTTGAATGGCAGCGCAGCAAAAACCGGCCACGGGACGTGTTTCATCGTCGCCGCAAAACGATCTGGCGATTGCGTCATCACGCCGAAGAGTAGCATCGTCAGCGCGGCATACAGCGCCGCGATCGCCACTAGGATTCGCGCAAGAACCTTCCAGGTAGAATTGATTTTCTTCGCTTCAGGCATCGAATGACGCAATCTATACTGCACTTTGAAGCGCGTCTCTAATCTTTTTGTATTACGACCCGAGGTAACGTCAGAGGGTAGAAACTCAGGCAGTTTGGATCAGCGATGCTCTGGGGTATATCCTCCGGACGTGCAACGTTCGACCGCCCGGTCGCCAACTCTCGGTTTGATCCTCGGACTCGCGATTACTGTCGCTGCGGTCGTGGCCTACGCCTGGTACACCACCGCTCAAATCTCCGGCCTGCGAAAATTGCAGAATGAATTTGCAGACCGCAACCGCAAGGACTCCCTGCAATTGCTACGCATCCAGAACGATTTGAATTCCCTCGGGCTCGCGATGCGGGATATGCTCGATCCTGACGAACAGCATCCCCTCGCGGCCTGGTCAGCGGAATTTGACCGCATTCATGCCGATCTCGATGATGCGCTTCGCCTCGAAGCCCAGCTGGCGGTGGCCGCCCGGACGCCCGAGCAGCGCCAGTATCTTGCAGAATTCATTCGCTCAATTTTGGGATGCGGCCAACTGGCGCGTTTTCACTCGCGCGGGGCGGTGATGTTAACGCTGCTCGCAATCAAGTCCGGCTCGCACTGCAACCACGCCAGGCATCCCTTACTAACGCGGTCGCCCGGCTGCTCGTCGAAAATTATGAAAGCGAGGCACGAGCATCCGCTCAGGTGCTGCAGATTTACGATCGAGTGCAGCGCGAGGTCTACTTTCTTCTTGCTGCAACCCTCGCCGCGATCCTCGCCACCGGCCTCTATCTGATTCATTCCAATCTCCGGCTATTCGATCGGTTGGCATCGCTCTCCCGTCAGCGCAGTGAACTCGCGCGACAGTTGATCGCCACCCAGGAATCCACCCTGCGTCATATTTCCAGGGAGCTCCACGACGAATTCGGCCAGACCCTGACGGCTGTGGGCGCTCTGCTCAGTCGCGCCGAGAAACAGATGCCCGATGGCTCCGCCGTCCGCGAAGAATTGCACGAAGTGCGTGACATTGCCCAGCATACCCTCGAAAATGTGCGTAGCCTTTCGCAGTCGCTTCATCCCGTCATGCTGGATGAAACGGGCTTTGAGAGCACCGTCGATTGGTACCTCCCAATGATAGAAAGACAGACCGGCATCACAGTTCATTACGAAAAATCAGGAGCTTCGTTCCCAATCGATGGCGGCGCCGGGATTCACATCTATCGAATTTTGCAGGAGGCGCTGAACAACATCGTTCGGCATTCCGGCTCGCGCGAAGCCTGGGTTTGCCTGCGCTTTCTTACTCACCAATTGGAACTCGACGTGGAAGATCATGGTACGGGGTTCGAAACGCAAAAATCGAAGCCGGGCCTCGGCCTCGTCGCCATGCGTGAACGTGCCCAGTTGCTGGAGGCAGCCATCGAAATTTCGCAGTTGCCACACCGCGGCACCTTGGTGCGGCTCAGTGTCCCGCGCCGCAAACTGGATTCCAATGGCAGCTAAGATCAAGGTTCTGCTGGTGGACGATCACAGCCTCGTACGCCGCGGTTTCCGCCGCATGCTGGAAGACGAGGCGGATATTGTAGTGGTCGGGGAAGCCGGCAACGGCGATGAAGCCGTGCAACTGGCCCGCGAACTTGCCCCGCAAGTGATCGTGATGGACTGCGCTCTACCCGGCAGCAGTGGATTGGCAGCCACTCGCAAGATTCTCGAAACGGACCCGCCTAAAGCGATCTTGATGCTCAGCATGCATTCGGAAGATACACTTGTGCGCCAGGCGCTGGACGCGGGGGCCCGCGGTTACATCCTCAAAACTGCGGTTGACCTGGAACTGGCAGCTGCCATTCGCCGGGTCGCCGCTGGCGAAGTGGTGCTCGATGCACAATTGGCTAAGCCGGCTGCCCTTCGTGGCGAGCGAAACGCAGGTCTCACCGCTCGCGAACTCGAAATCCTTCAGCTCATAGTCAATGGCAAGTCCAACAAGGAAATAGCCGACGACCTGAAGCTCAGCGCCAATACAGTCGCGGTTCATCGCGCAAATATCATGGAAACTCTGGGCATCCACAAAACGGCCGAACTCGTCGTCTATGCGATTCGCCACGGGCTCGTTAATATTTCGTGAAACATTATCCCTAATGGTTTTACAGTATTGCTCCGAATAAACGTCTTCTCTAAATTACTCTTCGCTTGGCCGCCAAAGGCTCCCCGCTTGAGGCGCACCCCCCAAGCAAAGTTGACCTTGCCCGGCTGGCTCGAATGGGCCAGCCGGGTTTTTTCTGCACCTATTGCACTCTGCACCTATTGCGCCCTGAAATATTGCGCCCTAAATATTGCGAACAACCTGCCACGTGTGGCAGCGCGTCGGCGAGGTGTACCAATCCCGTTTCGTCCCATCCGCTAAGGAATGTTAGAATTGCCCTACGCGAAGGTGAAGAATCAGCTGCTTTTTGGCGATATCGTCTAAAGGTTAGGACGGAGCCCTCTCAAGGCTCAAATCCGGGTTCGAGTCCCGGTATCGCTACCAACCCACAAAATCGACTGATTACAGTTACGGTAGCGCGGTCATGGACGGAATTAGCGGTTTTCCTCGGTTCCCAGTATCAAATCCTGTAAAGTGGCCACCGTGAGCGGGACGGTCGATCTCTACAATAACGCGTACGGGCATTACGAGGCCGAGGTGTACCGACTGGTGCGGGCGAGTACCTACGGCGAGGATCTGGGGCAGACGGGTTGGACGACGACGCAAGAGTCAGAGGAAATTCCGCAAAGGTTGCAGCTCAGTTCGACTTCGAATGTGCTGGAAATTGGGTGCGGCTCCGGACGGTATGCCCTCCAGATTGCCGGTCACTTGGGGTGCCGCATCGTGGGTTTGGACATCAATGCTGCCGGCGTAGAGAACGCGAATCATCTGGCTGCTTCGCAGAATTTGTCCTCACAAGTGCGATTTCAGGTGGCGGATGTTTCGCAGCCGCTCGCGTTTAACGATGCCGCGTTTGACGCGGTTTTCTCGAATGACGTGCTGTGCCACGTTCGCGGACGGATGGCGCTACTGCGAGAAGTCTTCCGAGTCTTGAAGCCGGGCGGGAGGTTTCTGTTCAGCGACGCGCTCGTGATTGGTGGCATGATTTCGCATGAAGAGGTGGCTGCGCGCAGTGCTATCGGCTACTACCTGTTCAGCGCTCCTGGAGAAAACGAGCGCCTGCTGCGGGACGCGGGTTTTGCGCGCATCGAAGTGCTGGACATCACGGCGAGCGCCGCAGAGATTTCAGAGCGATGGCACAACGCGCGGGAAAAACATGGCGAAGCGCTGGCAGCCATCGAAGGAAGGGTGAATTTCGAGGGGCTGCAGAAGTTTCTGGCAACGGTCGAAAAACTCAGCCGAGAGCGCAGGCTGTTGCGGCTTCTCTACGTTACCGAAAGACCTGGAAGCTGAACCTTCCGCACCGCAACTGGTTACTGCGCTTCCGCCGCTTTAAACCTATCGCCGCTTCGAACCCCTAATTGCCGACCGAGCACTGCGAGTGCCTTTTCCGTCAAAACGGCTGCACGCGAGTGCGACGAGGCAGCAGCCGAGGCAGCCGCCGCCTGAGCCGGCGGCTGGGCGTGGCGATCGTTTGAAGCATTCCGCCAATTCACCTTCGGCATGATCAACGACGTATCGACACGATCGCGATACTTCACCGCAATATTCATGAGCGAATCGAGCAGCGAATCCGACAACCAGTGCGGCTTCAATCCCAGATCGATCAGTTTCGAATGCTTCGCATTGTAATAGTGCTCTTCGGCTTCCACGCGCGGGTCCGGCGAGATTCTCGATTTCAACATTCAGCCGCATTTTCCGCGCCGCTTTCTGCACCAGTTGCGCAAGTTCCAGAATCGAGAATTGCTCGGTGAACTGATTGAAAACCCGGCATTCGCCTCGCGCCGCTGGTTCTATGCAGGCCAGTTCGATGCAGCGCACCGTATCTCGAATGTCCAGGAAGCCCCGCGTCTGGCCGCCCTTGCCGTACACGGTGAGCGGATGGCCGATTGCCGCTTCGACGCAGAAGCGGTTCAGTACCGTGCCGAACACTTCGTCGTAATCGAACCGGTTGATCAGCGCTTCATCGAGCGCCACTTCATCTGTCAGTGTTCCGTATACAACGCCTTGATTTAAATCCGTCGCGCGCAGCCCCCAAATCTTGCATGCGAACATGATGTTGTGGCTGTCGTGCACCTTCGACAGGTGGTAGAACGATCCCGGCTGCTTCGGGTAGGGGAGCACGTCCTTCCGCCCGTTGTGCTCGATGGTGATGTAGCCTTCTTCGATGTCGATGTTCGGCGTGCCGTACTCGCCCATCGTTCCGAGCTTCACCAGATGGCAATCAGGCCGCAATTCGCGAATCGCGAACAGAAGATTCAGCGTCCCCACCACATTGTTAATTTGCGTGAAAGAAGCGTGCTTGCGATCAATCATCGAATACGGCGCCGAGCGCTGTTCGGCGAAATGCACCACCGCATCCGGCTCGAATGTCTTCACTGTGGAAGAAAGGAAGTCGTAATCGGTTACGTCGCCCACGTACATATCAATCGTATTTCCGGTCAACTCCTGCCACACCTTCAGCCTCTCGGAAAGCGGACGGATCGGAGTGAGAGACTGTGCTCCGAGTTCGTGGTCCCATTGCCGGCGGAGAAAGTTGTCGACGATCGCGACGGAGTGCCCCTTGCTCGAAAGATATAGAGCCGTGGCCCAACCGCAATAACCGTCGCCCCCAAGAACTGCAATCCTCATATCCTCTCCTCCGTTTCTAACCTTTTCGCCCGCCCAGGTAACACCATTTCAAATCGTCACTCTAACATGCGAAACAACCGATTGCCCCGCGCTCGCGCCCGAATTGCCCTTTATGCCACCAGGTACCGCAACTTCTTGGTTTTCGGCCCGCGAAGCCCCGCTCGCATAAGCGCGGTCAGTCGCTTTGTCAGGGGAATTGGGCCGAACGGCAATCAAATGTCGAGCAGACTTGAATTTTACCCTCTCCACCAACCACAATGCAATCCACTTAAGCACTTCGTCAGCTCGCTCTTCTAACTCTTCTGCCGCCAGAGCACATGCGCCAACTTCCGGATAGCCTTCGCCCGGGCGTGCCAATCACCGCATTGATTTCAGTGAGTTGCACAGTTCCCTCGGGATCGGTCTCGCGTCAACGAGTGCTTGTGGGCACTCGATCGGACTGCTTCTCCAGAATCTCGTCGAGCGAAGCTTCAAGCCCCAGTATTTCTTCTGCGGTGTATCATTGGACTTATGCGACCTTTTCTCCGGCGCTAACAGGGAAAAATTCAGGGAAAATATTAAGTCCTCGACGAGCTCCCTTCAATGGCAAACGTCTGACTTCGAGCCGGTTACCGGGGATTTGGTGAACCAGAACCTCAAGTGGAACAGGGAACTAACAGGGAAATCTCAACGGTATGCAGGGAATAAGCGTCTGGTATCAACGGCGCACTCGGCAGGCTTCGCTGGGCCCAGAAGAAATCTTGCGGTCAATTCGTAGGCACGGGCTTAACGTATCCGCATGGACAACGTCCGGTCGTAGGCGAAAACCGATGGCTCCGATTTTTGTATCGGGGGCATCGAGGGTATTTGCGCCGGGCTGCCTGAGCCCTTTTCAGGTTTGCACGGACGGCAGCTAACTTCGCGGCGGACTTCGATCGTCCACCTAGGCGACCGATCCGCGATAGATATTTGACGACCTCAGAAGACACGGACCCAACCTACAGAAACCCGCTTTCATCGTCAACTCGCACCGTTCAACCAGAAATCTTCCCTTTGTATTCACCACGTGTTCGCTCGGTCCGTGTCGAATGCGAACGTCGCGTTACGCAACGTGCATTTGATTCAGAGCGGCTTAGCCAATTCATGTGCGGGGACAAGGGACTTAGATTATCCACAGGACACCGAAATGTCGCTTTCTAGAGAATATTGCGACATGCACTTGATATGCAAAGCCGTTTTGAATGGTTGACATACAAAGCGGCTTTGTAATATACTACGCCCAGTGAAGAAGACTGGAGCTGAGCGAGACTCTCAGGATGCCGGAGGAAATATGAAGCGGAATCCAAGACTGGTTCGAGCTGAAGTAAATATTGCGAGACGAAGATGGGGAGCAGTCGGGGCGGCTAGACTCGCGGAACTTCGAGGAATGGTTCAAAGAAATGGAGTGTCCGTCGCACTTGGCGACGTTTGCTATTTCGACAATCGTTGGTACATCACGCACGCGGGACTGCTGCGATTGGCTCGTCGCAAGCGTTGCGCAGGTATCAAAACGACTCTTGAGAAGTATGCGTCCGACCCTCTCACTAATCACTGGGTCTTCAAAGCGACGGTTTATCATACCTCTCACTCCAAAGGCTTCGTCGGTTACGGAGACGCCAATCCTTCCAACACGTCTCCCTTGGTCCGCGGCGCCGAAATGCGAGTCGCCGAAACGCGAGCCGTCAACCGAGCTCTCCGAAAAGCCTATGGAATCGGGCTCTGCTCAGTTGAAGAGCTGGGATGGCCTTACAGCGCACCAAGTCCCTCTGATAATCACGCGCCGCCAAATAAACCGTGCGCTTCGAATGGTTCAAACAATGGTCACCCGCGGTTGCGGGACCAACTCTGCCTACTGATCCGAAAATACGAACTCGATCCCACCCTCGTGAAGCGTTATGCGGCCGATTTCTGCGGAACCGAAGCGCTCCGCGATGCCAGCCGAGACCTGGTCGAAGCCTTTATTTCCACACTGGCTGAGGAAGCCGCCAAGGATCGTGCCGCGCTCGTTTGCAAGTTGAACAGCTACAACCAGGTTGAGGAGGTGAAGTCATGAAACGACATTTCCCTGGTCTGCATGCTGAAGCATCACGCGGCGATGGAATTCTGGAAGGCGTATTTCTGGTTCGGGTGGATCGAGCTTACTATTGCTGGCACCCGCAAAAGCCTTTCTTCATTCTCAGCTTTGCGATCCTCGAGCCCAGCGATCTCGCCTCCCGCAAAGTTTCGGGACGAATCTACTGCACCCAGAAGTCGCTCTGGAAACTGAATTGGTTTCTTCGGGACTTCGGCTACGACACGGATTTGCTCGGTCGGGACGAGGTGGATGAAAAGGCTTTGCTCGGCCTCACTGGCGTAGTGCGCACTACGAGAAGAACCTTTGCGGGTCGCAGTTTTGTCAACCTCGAAGGATTTGCGCCCTCTACCGAATGGGAATTCATCTCGAAGGATGCTCGCGAAGGCGTTGTGACAGGAGGGTCGAATGACCTACAGCTTCACGCAGATTAGCCAGTATCTGCAATGTCCGCGGAAGTATCGCTATCGGTACCTCGACGGTTGGCGCGAAAAGGAAGATCGAGCCTCGATGATTTTTGGTCGCTGCTTCGAAAACGCCCTGGCAGCCTATTTCCGCGAAGAAGATTCGACCGCCGCGTTCTTCAAGTCATGGCAAGAACAGCAGGACGCAGCGCTCCAATACGCCAAGAACGACTCCTGGGACAGGCTGTATCACCAGGGCGTTCACCTGCTCGAACGATTCGCGCAGGATGATCGTGTGCGGATAAGGTGCCCGAAGAAAAATCTCCAGGTCAAGTTCACGCGCCGCCTTCCGCGCGGAAGCGAATTTGTATCTTACGTCGATGCGATTGGCGAACTAGACGGGACGGTGTGCATCGTCGATTGGAAAACCACTGGATCGCACTATCCAGAACAGCCCAATGGTCTCTTGTCGCTCGACCCGCAACTGATCTGCTACTCGTGGATGACCGGAATCGCAGATGTCTCTCTGGTGGTGTTCGTTCGCAAAAGCGCGCCCGAAATTCAGTATCTGAAGACATCAATCGATGAGGAACAGCGTCGGGAGTTTGGCCAACTGGTGGAAACAGCTGTTGAGCAGATTGAAGCCGGCCGTTTTCTCCCGCATAGCGGAATTCGCTTTCCACAAAACGGATGCGTCGGCTGTTCCCATCTGGGCCTCTGCCTTGGGGATCAGCAGCTGATGGATTCCAAACTCATTCGTCGGGCGGGAGCAGCGGATCTTGATTGGCTTGACCAATTTGACGACTAACGGGCGCGTGCTGGTGGAACCCAAACTGAATCGGCGCCGCGCTTTGTTTGTTCTCGACAAGGTCGATGAGATCTTGTCCTGGGAGCGCCATGCCGAGCAGCAGAAGGACACGCGGTTCGTCGAACTGGGTCGATACCTCTGCGAAGTACGAGCTGGCCAGTACTGGCGGCTCGAAAACCTCAGCTCATTCGATGATTTTTTGACGAAACGTTTTCCCGAGTCCAGGCGCAAAGCGTATTACCTGATGGCGATCCACGAGCAACTGCCTCGCCGCATTCACCACGACTTGCAGCAGGTGGGGTGGGCCAAAGCAGCCGAACTTGCGAAGGTATCCCGGCGAGATGGCGACCGGTTTGACTGTGCAACCTGGTTGCACAAAGCGATCGAACTTCCAAAGGAGGGATTCAAGAGAGAAGTTGAGAAGCATTTGACGGGCCAGGAAACGGAGCCGTGGGAAATCATTTATTTCAAACTGTATAAGAGCCAGTTGCCGGTGATTGAGCGAGCGCTCGAAACTGCAGCGCTGATGCTCGGAGCGAGCAAATCCCGCGGCTATTGCTTAGAGATGATCTGTGCCGATTTCCTTGCTGGAGCTCACCTCGAGGACGGTAATTCTGGTTCACTGCTCTGCGCACTCGGTCGACTCTATTCCCTGCTTCCGGATCAACAGAAAATGGAATTCGTGCAGCAAATGGGGAAAGTTCAGTGAGCGATTTCCAACCACGACGACCGAGAGTTCGGCTGGACCCAGATTCCTATCGCAAACTCCGTATCGAAGTGTTGGAACGTGATGGCTGGCGATGCCAGTACTGCGGCAGTTCCGTTCGTCTTCAGGTCCACCACATCCACTCGCGAAGCCGGCTGGGCGACGACACAGATGAAAATTTGATCACGCTCTGCGTTGATTGCCATGGCGATATCCACCGAAACTATTCCACCGAGGTGAACGGGCTTCGCTCTAAAAGTGAACGGTGACACCGGTGCTCCGCTCCTCCCGGAATCCAGTGCGAAGGCGGAACTCTTCGATCCTTCGATTCTCTACGAAGGTAAACCCGTCGGCACTCCCGATGCCGGCGCTTTCTGGCGTGTCATATCACAGCACAAGGCGAAAACTCTCTTCACCGCACCTACCGCCTTCCGCGCCATAAAGAAAGAAGACCCCACGCTCGAGCTCAAAAAGGGATACGACCTCTCGCACTTCAAAAGTTTTTTCCTCGCCGGCGAGCGCTGCGATCCCGATACCCTCGAGTGGGCCAGGAAAAATCTTCGGGTTCCCGTGATCGATCACTGGTGGCAGACCGAAACCGGCTGGGCCATCTGCGCCAACTGCCCGCGACCCGAAGGCGATCGCCGCCGAAGCCGTGCAGATGGTTCGCGATAACATCGGCGCCGTCGCCTCGTTCAAGACCGCCATCGTCGTTCAGCGCTTACCCAAGACCCGCTCCGGGAAAATCCTTCGCGGCACTATGCAAAAAATCGCCAACGGCGAGATATACGCCACCCCGGCCACCATCTACGATCCGGCCATCCTGTCCGAAATTGAGGCAGCTATCACCCAGGCCGGCTACGCCAACAAACACACCTGAAGCCGAATCGTTGTGCTGGTCGTCGCTTGTCCCACGCAATGTGACTCGTAAACGAAGAATGAAGGAGTCGCTACTTTCGTTGCAGAGATGCTAGGTAATCGGCGAGGTTTTTGATCCGATCCTGAGCAGCGCGTTCGCTCTTCTTGTCGATCGTTTGAAAGATCGGCCGCCACGTCGGCATGTCCGATGAACCGTGAGCGGAAGAACCCGGTCCAAATCGGAGAATACTCGAGACATAATCGTAGGGGAACTTCCCTCCGTGACGTTTGACCAGGGAGGTCAAGTCCGCGGGCTGCGTCCTGAGTGTCGAGGCGGCGGGGCCATTTCCAGCCCTAGGGAATTGAGAGGTAATGCGGACAGTTTGGTGACTGTCACATGGGAACCGGATCTGCTGCGCACCGGCGAGAGTAGCAGGCTACAGGAGTTCTTGCTACCTTTGGTCATCGAAGGCGAGCTCGATCCGAGGTCTATACAACCTACCGCGGAATTGCCCGCGCCTGAGCTCTCTGCGTTTCGATCTGCTGAATGGTGGACCGCAACCATTCCCGCATCGCGTCCTCGATCTCTTGCTGAGTTCCACACTTATAGAGGTACTCGAGCGTCTCACCCTCTTTCGTCAGCGGAATGTGGCGGCACGGAATCTTCGCGCCGCGCTGATCCGGTGGAACCAGTTGCATCAGCACGCATTCCTCACACGGCTCAGGATGCTCCTTCATGTCATAATTCATACAGCTCGGAGAATCCTCGAAGGCTAGATGTTGCCGCCATGGCTCCCGAGGCGAACTGCCATAGCCTCCGCGTTCAAGCACTTTTAACTCGAACTTCAGGACATCCAATAAATCGCGATCGTCTCCAGGCATTGGACCCTCCTGTCACCCACAATGCCTTATCGGCGCCCCGGGCGATGTGCCTCACGCTACTGCAGCGTGTGATCCAGGTCACATTCCAGCCGCCTCGTAGAAATACGGTTAACGATTTCAGAACGAAGCAATCATTGGCATCTATTAACTTGTTTTCCTGGCGGTCTCACCCTAGAATCCGCCCGAACAGAAGAAGTCGCTGCGAAACACGCTGAATCGCGAAAACTGTCCGCCCCTTTCCACCAGGCCACGAAACAGCTTGCGGCAGCTCTGTTCAAAGTGACTTGGAGCACTTCGAATCGTGACTCAAGTCACAGATTTGATTATCCGATAGATTGAGTATTGTCGCGCGTCGCGACCGGGTGGATCGCGATTGCGCGGATTTAGGGGAGATCCTATGAAGCGCTCGACGGTTGCGTTTGCAATCTACGGATTCCTGGGAGCCTTGCTCTTGTCGACCGGCCTCGCCTGCCCTGTTCTCGCCCAGTCCAGTCCCTCCGCGCAATCGAAAGCTCCCGAGTTTGCTGGATCGGAGTCTTGCAAGACCTGCCACGAGCAGGTCTACAAAAGCTGGGAGAATGGCCCTCATTGGAAACAAACCCTTAAAGAAGGCGGCATTGCCAAGCACGGCTGCGAAGATTGTCATGGTGCCGGCGCTGCCCACGTAGCCGACCCGGCCGACACTTCGACGCTGTTTTTATTCGAAAAAGTCTCGTCGAAAGACATCAACGCTCGCTGCCTCACCTGCCACGTCGGCGGTCCGCAGCACATGAACACCATCAACTCCGAACACGCCAAGAACGACGTGAGCTGCACCTCTTGCCACTCTTCGCACCACCCGGAGACGAGCGAGTTTCTGCTCAAGAAGCCTCAGCCCCAGCTCTGTTATGGGTGCCATCTCCAACAAAAGGCCCAGTTCGAAATGCCCTTCCATCATCGCGTGAATGAGGGGCTGATCCAGTGCAGCGATTGCCACAACGTCCACGGCACAGTGAAGCCCAAACAGGTACGGACTTCCTCTACCCAGGATGCTGTCTGCTTTAAATGTCACACGGACAAGCAGGGGCCGTTCGTCTACGAACACCAGCCCATCAAGACCGATGGTTGCGACTCCTGCCATCTGACCCACGGGGGCCCCAATCCTCACATGCTGAAGCTCAGCAACATCAACCTGCTCTGTCTGCAATGCCACACGGACTCAAGTTTTAGTGGAGCGCCGGGAGCTCCTTCGTTCCACAACCAGGCGAGCTTTTTCCAGTCGTGCGTTTTGTGTCACTCGCAAATTCACGGCTCTAACTTCAACGCGTTCTTTTTCAAATAGAAGCCGCGATGAGATCAATCTCAACTGATGGACACATAGTTCAGTTCGGAATGAGGTTCCTGTTCAGAGGGAGAAAAGCTATGAATCGATGCCTGGGGCCCCGCTTGATTCCTTCTGTCCTCTTTGCCATGGCTCTCTTCTTTTCGCCTGTTGCTCGCGCCCAAGACGACACCTCAGAATTGAAAGGCATCGATTCCGGCGGTTACAACATTCACTCCTCGGTCGAATTCGGCTATCGGGCCAACGAAGTCAACGGCAATAAGAACACATACGACACTTTCATAAACCTCGGTCCTGGGGTCCGTCTCTTTGACTACACCCTGGATATGCGCTCGCTCGACCATAACGGATTGCTTTTTGACAATCTGAGTTTCAGCAACTTCGGATACGGCGGCGATCCCAACGACGTAACGCGTCTACGCATCGAAAAGAATAAATGGTATGACTTTCGAGGGCTCTTCCGCCGCGATAAGAATTTTTGGGACTACAATCTATACGCCAACCCGCTGAATCCAGCCGCATTGAATCCGCCCGGTTCTCTCACCACAGGCTGCATCGTGAGCGGACCAACCACGGCCCATCCCGGTCTCCCGGGGTTCTGTTCCAATCCCGCCGTACCGCAAAATAATTCGCTGCATTCCTTGGATCTCGTTCGCCGCATGCAGGATTATGATCTCACTCTCCTTCCCGACTCCAAGATACGATTCCGGCTGGGCTATTCACGAAACCGCGACGAAGGTCCCAGTCTTTTCACCACTGACTCAGGGACCATCTCGGCGTTCAATCAAGCGAATAGCTATACGACCAACACCTATCGCGCCGGAGTCGATTTTCGCATCCTGCCCCGCACAACTATTTCCTACGACCAGTTCCTCACTTATTTCAAACAAGACAACGTCATTACCGATAATCCGGTTGTGAGCCCGCAGAACTTCGGTTTCGTCCTCGCCAACCCGACTCCCGTTGGCACTCCCAACGGTACTCCAGTGGACCTGGGAAACATTTGGAGTACACAAACACCGGCCGAAACGCTGCCCTGCGCGGCTCCGATCGTGGCGAGTACCACCAACACGGCCAATCCCACTTGTAACGCGTACTTGTCCTACAGTTCGACGGGACGGCCGCGGAACTTCATGCCCACCGAGCGCCTCCGCTTCCAATCAAATTACTTCAAGAAGTTTGAGACCTCGGGATCGATCGGCTATAGCACCAGCGACTACAAATTCTCTGACCTCTCCGAGATCTTGGACGGCTGGACTTCCCGGTCGGCCGTGCGCGAAACCACCACGGGGGGGCCGGTAAGAACCAAACGTGTTTCGGTCAATGCAGATTGGGCGGGCACATATTCGATAAATGACAAGCTCCGGATTCTCGATTTTTTCCGGTATGACAATTGGCGCATCCCCGGCCAGTGGAACACGCTGGCAACTAATGGCTTTGGAGCTGTTGTACCGGTGGCAGACCAGGCTGTCGTTAAGGGCCTTCTGTTGCCCATTGGGGTGTTTAACTCGACCAGCTGCACGGCCGCATTAAACTACAACCAGATTGGTTGCCCGCAACACACCGCAAGCTCTGCTGCCGATCTCACCAATGAGCTCGTGACCCAATTCCTCGGGCAGAACATCAAGGCCAATACATTCGAAGTGGAATACGATTTCAACCGCCGCTATAGCGCCCACATCGGCTACGCCTACGAGAACCGGAAAATTTCCACCATGAACGACGCCTTTGATACCGGGGAGTTCTACTTTCCGGGCGGCGCCGCGGGCAATGCAGGGAATCTGTTTCTGGCCGCCCGGGGCGATTGTGCTCTTACTGGGACGCCGCCGGCCCTGCCGGCTGGTTGTTCGCTGGTAACCACCGGTCCCATGGCCGGTGCCGTGCAAGAAGGCTCCCCGGGGAATCCGATTCCGGATGCGAGTAACGACACCTCTCGCAATATCGTTACGATCAACGGAAATGCCCTGTTGCTAGGCGTTGTCGCACGTCCTATCGACGCCTTGCGCATCACTGGCGATTTCGAATTCGGTTACAACGACTTTGCCTTCACTCGAATCGATCCTCGTCAGGTCCAATCCTACAAGATCCATGCCACCTACAAGCCGCGACCGTGGGCCAATCTCACTGGCGCGGTCGATATCCACGAAAACCGCGACAATGTGACTACGGTCAACAACCTCGAGCATGACCGTTCTTACAGCTTCTCAACGATGTTGATGGCGAATCGCCGTCTCTCTGTGGACTTCGGCTATAACTACTGGGACATGTACACTCAGTCCTTCGTCTGTTTTAACTATTCTATAACCTACCTAAATCCCACGCCCCCTCCGAGCACTCTGCCCGTAAGCACTTCTCCTCCTGGAGTCAATACAGCTCCTTGTCCCATTGCGGGTGCGTCGGTTGGCCCATCCGGCCTTGGGGCGCTTTCAACGTACAGCAGCAAGGATCACTTCGCCCACGCCGGCGTTTTATGGAAACCGATGAAACGCGTGACGACTGCCGTCGGGTACGCGGGCAGCTTTGTCCGCGGCAACACGATTTTCCTTAACCCGCTCACGCCTTCCGGCACGCTCAATTTCAACTATCAGCAGCCCTACGCTTCCATCACGATCGATCTCTACCGAGGCCTCTCATTTAAAACGGCTTGGAACTATTATGGCTACAATGAGACGGGAGTCACGAATCCGTTCGGTCTTGCGGCAATTCCGTTGCAGGATTTCAACGGCAGCAATGCGACATTTTCATTCCGATATGCATTTTGAAAACTTCGCTGAAACGCGGTACACGTGATACCTTTCAGCATCATGAGTGGGAGGGATGCGATGAAACGTTGGGGATTTCGATCGGTTTTGGTGGTTTTGTTGTTTGTCGTACCTGCGCTGAGCCTCACCCTGTCAACGCGCGCCGCGGATGATCCGGCAGCTCTCTTCAAAACCAAGTGCGCAGCCTGCCACGCTGCAGACGGCAGCGGCAACACCGAGACTGGCAAGAAACTCGAAACGCCGGACCTCCGCTCAGAGGAAGTGCAGAAGCAGACCGACGCGCAGCTGATTGACGTCACGGCCAACGGTAAAGGCAAGAAAATGCCGGCATACAAGGGCAAGCTGACTGACGATCAAATCAAAGAGCTTGTTGGCTATATTCGGGGAATCGGTAAAAAGAAATAACCAAGTTCTCAAGTGTTTGATCCTTGGAATCGCGCAGCACTTAAGCTCGCTTCCCGGGAAGTTCTGCGAGGACATCGCATTGAATTTGCCATCCCCTGAAACCTTGATGTACGCGTTGCTGGTGATCACGGCGGTTCTCATCGCCATCATCGTCGTCCGTCCTTCGATAACAGTCTCTCCAACCGGTAAAATGCTCGCCTTCGTTGCCTTCTGTGTGCTGCCGGTTCTTTGCGGATCCATGGCAGCCTCTACCCACATCGAACGTTCCAAGCAAACGAAATTCTGCCTTTCCTGCCATATCATGGAGCCTTACGGCAAAAGCCTCTACGTGGACGACCCTTCCTATATTCCTGCCGCCCATTTTCAGAACCATCGCGTTCCTCCCGACGAAGCCTGCTACACCTGTCACACCGACTACGGCCTCTACGGCGGATTTCGCGCCAAGCTCGGAGGATTGCGTCACATTTACATCCAGTATTTCGGCACGCCCCCGCGGCCCGAAGACATCCAGCTTTACAAACCCTATAACAATCGCGAATGCCTGCATTGCCACGCGGGCGCTCGCTCGTTTGAGAGCAACGCGGTGCATACCGCGATCAGGGACCAGCTCATTAGCAACGAGATGTCCTGCATCTCAAGCGGTTGCCACGATACGGTCCACAATGTGAAAGAGCAGTCCAAAGTGAAATTCTGGACGCCGGGGCAATAGCGATGAAACAATTCCAAATCGAACGAGCCCTGCGCATATCCGGAGTGCTTTTGATCCTCGGAATTGTCGTAGAGATCATCAGCCTGCTCTGGGAAAAGCCGCTGGCGTTCTTGCTATTCGTCGACGTCGGAGGTGCTCTCACTTTTGTAGGTATCGTCCTCTATCTCTATTCCTTGCTGCCTCCTACTCCTGAGGCACCATCGCAGCCTTCTTCGAAGATCTCTTAGTAGCGCAGGCCGAGCCCGGCCTATTTGCGAACGTGAAGCAACGCCGCACTCGTCATCATGCTTCTAACCGTTTTCGCAAGTACTGTTGAACAGCAAGCAACCGCATTTCGGCTGAATGCTAGCGATACGTGCCAAGTATGTTAGATTGGCTCGCTTACCAAAAAAGGCGGCAAATATAAGCATGAATCGAAGATTTCTTCGGCCCGCAATCTTTCTGCTCGCGACTTCTCTAGGTGTACCGCCCAGTCAGTTTTCATCCGCATCTCAGCCGGACGTCCTTCTCACTTCCATGCAGCGCGAATTGCAGCGCGCCACAGCGGCGTTCGCCAAGGCGAATCCAGCTCCCTACTACATCAGCTACACAGCAGCCGATATCAATGCCACCGTCATCTTCGGCATCAGCGGAAGCATCGCCGTTTCCAACACGATTCAGAGGCGCCAGGCCGACGTAATCATGCGCGTCGGTTCGGCCGCGCTCGACAACACGCACAGCAAGAGCCGCGCCTCCGGAATCATGTCCAGCACCCTTCCTCTTAACGACAATCCAGACGCGATCGGCCGCGTCCTCTGGCAACTCACCGATCGCGAATACGAACAGGCTTCCGCCGCTTTCTTGAAAGTAAAAACGAACACAGCGGTGCAGTCGGAAGAGGAAGACAAATCACCGGATTTCTCGGAGGAGTCCCCTGAGAAACACGTCAGCGGCGCCCAGGCCAAAGTTTCCATGAACCAGAAAGCCTGGGAGGATCGCATTCGCAAAGTCTCCGGTGAATTCCTGAAGTACCCCGAAATCTACAGCTCAGTGGTATATCTGCAGGTTTCCGCCACTCGTTCCTATCTGGCGACAAGCGAAGGCACCGCGTTGGTCCATCCGTCAGAGATAAGCCGCCTGGTAATCCAGGGCGAGACGCGTGCCGACGATGGAATGGAACTGCTGCGCGTCGAAACCTTCCAGGCCGCAACGCCAGGCCAGCTCCCGTCCGACTCAGAGCTGACGGCGAAAGTGGACCGGATTGCGTCGGATCTAAAAGCCCTAAAAAACGCCCCAGCCGCCGAACCCTACGCGGGGCCGGCGATGCTTTCGGGCCGGGCTTCGGCGGTTTTCTTTCATGAAGTTTTGGGGCACCGGCTGGAGGGGCATCGGCAGAAGGATCAGAGCGAGGGGCAGACGTTCACGAAGAAAGTGAATCAGAAGGTGCTGCCGGAATTTTTGAGCGTCACGGATGATCCCACGCTGAAAGAACTGAACGGAATCGGGCTCGCCGGGACTTATGATTTTGACGATGAGGGAGTTCCCGCTGAGCGCGTGGTCGCCGTTGAGAATGGCGTGCTGAAAAATTTTCTAATGTCGCGCATGCCGATTACGAATTTCAGCCACTCGAATGGCCATGGCCGGCGTCAGCCGGGGCTAATGCCTACGGGGCGGCAGGGCAACCTGATCGTGACGTCAACGAAATCCGTGAGCGACTCCGAATTGCGCGCGAAATTCGTCGAAGAAATCAAAAAACAAGGAAAGCCCTACGGCTTGTATTTCGAAGATATTCAAGGCGGCTTCACGCTCACACAGCGCGCGCTGCCGCAGGCGTTTCAGGTGATTCCGGTGATGGTGTGGCGCGTGTATGCGGACGGTCGCCCCGACGAGCTGGTGCGCGGCGTGGATATTGTCGGAACGCCGCTGCTTTCGCTGAATAACATTATTCTCACCGGCGACAAACTTCAGGTGTTCAACGGAATCTGCGGCGCGGAGTCGGGGCAAGTGCCCGTGTCGGCCGCCGCTCCAGCGATGCTTTTCTCGGAGATCGAAGTGCAGAAGAAAAATAAAGGCACGGATCGCCCGCCGCTGATGCCGCCGCCGGGTGCCGACCAAAGCTCCGCTCCGCTTACGGAGAAAGCCGCGGTGAAAGCGCCATCGAAGGCCGACTCGCAGGCTGAGGGCAAGGCGAAACCATGAGCGCGATCCCGAATTCGGTCCGGCTTCTTGCTTCCCGTTTGACGCTCTTTTTTATTTTCGTCACGACGATTGCGGCGTTGTTTGCGGTTCCAGCCAAGGCGCAAGACAAAAGCGAAAAAGCATTGTCCGCATCGGCGAAAGCCGCCGCTTCTGATCCCGTGCTCGCGGCGATGCGCGAAGAGTTGGAACGTTCGAAGGCGCACCTGAAGATGGAGAATATCGCTGCGCCCTACTACATCGAATACTCCGTTCTCGATCTGGATGAGTACGACGCCGAGGCCGCATTCGGCGCGCTTCGCCAAAAGCAGCGCTCGCACGGCAGGTCGGCACGCGTGGTCGTTCGAGTGGGCGATTACAAGCTGGACAGCTATTACGGTCCGGGAACGGGGTTCGTCGATCTCGCGCCGCTTGAAGATGATGCCACCGCACTTCGCCACCAGTTGTGGCTCGCCACAGACCAGGCCTACAAGGCGGCCAGCCAGGCGCTCGCGGCTAAAAAGGCAGTCTTCAGCCAGTTCAGTTCCGGGCAGCCGTTCGACGATTTTGCCGCTGCCCCGGCCCTTCAATCGATCGGCCCCTGGGCGAAACTCGATTTCAATCCTGCTCCCTGGGATGCGATGCTCGAGAAAGCGACCGATCTTTTCCGCACCGATCCTAAAATCGAGTCGCTCACGTCGCAGCTGCGCTTCCGCGCGGTGAACCGCTACTTCGTCAACACGGAAGGGACAGTAACGCGCAAAGGCTACACGGTTTATTTCATGAATCTATCCGGCGCCACGCAAGCGGACGACGGAATGCGCCTCGAGCGCTCGCCCTACTACTCCACCGGTTCGCTGAAAGAATTGCCCACGGCAGAAGCTTTCCAGGCCGACGCGGTGAAGATGGTGACGACTCTGAAAGCGCTGCGCGAAGCTCCCATGGTGGACGAGGAGTATCGCGGCCCGGTGCTGTTCTCGAATGACGCGGCGAGCGACGTGTTCTACGGGATGATCGGCGAGAACGTGCTGGGCAGAAGGCCGAAGCCCGGAGATTCGTCGCGCACGGAGGGAGATTTTGCGTCGAGCTACAAGAGCCGGGTGCTGCCCAACAGCATATCCGTGATCGACGATCCCACGCTGACAGTTTTCGACGGCAAGACACTGATCGGCAGCTATGACATTGACGACGAGGGCGTGCGCGCTGCCAAAGTTTCGGTGATTGAAAACGGCGAGCTCATAAATTATCTGGTGGGCCGCGAGCCGATTCGCGATTTTCCCGAGTCCAACGGGCACGGACGCGCCGCGCCGGCGCAGCCGCCGACGCCGAACATGGGCAATCTGATCGTGTCGTCCAAGCAAGCGCTCTCGCCCGACGACATCAAGAAAAAGCTGCTCGAGATCTGCCGCCAGGAAAACAAGCCGTACGGCTATCGAGTGGAAACGCTCGCGGGCTACAGCCCGCGCCTTCTCTACCGCGTGTATGAGAAAGACGGGCATGAAGAACTTGTCCGCGGCGCGGAATTCAATGAACTGGATACGCGAGCCCTGCGCAACGATTTGATCGCAGTGGGCAACGACGCGCTGGTGAGCAACCGCGAAGGGCAGATTCCGATGACGGTGATCAGCCCGTCGATATTATTTGACGAGATCGAAGTGAAACGCACAGATGCGAAGAACGCAAAGCTGCCTGAATACCCGCCGCCGGATCTGGTCCCGAGCCACTGAAAACGCGGATCGTTCCCTTGTATCCATTGTAGCGCCCGTCATCCCGACCGCAGTGGAGGGATCTCTCTTCGCTGTCGAATGCTGCCGCCGCTGCACCCAAATCCCCGCACAAGAAATCCACAGCCCGTACGCACGATTCCCAGATCCAGCGCGGAGACTAACATTAACATTGTTGCGCTTAGTCAACAGGACGATTAGTAGTCCACGTCGAGCAATTCGTCCACGCTCACAGCGTCGTTAGCCTTCAGGGCCTGCTGGCTGAGATTCGATTCGCCTAGCCGGATGGTCACCTTGTCAATCTTGCCAGTGAACTTGTTATTGCCCTGCTTGTAATCGTCGGTCACAGCCGTATAGAGGTTCTCGCCCACGTCCGTCGTTTCCGCGCCAAACGCGTTCGGGTGGGTGTGCTCGATCCGCCCTGCGGCGACTCTTTCACCGTTGACGAAGATCGAACCATTGCCCCCTGCGCCAGGCCTACCTCCGTCGTAAGCAAACTCGAAGCGTAGCGTTACATGCCCGGCCGGCAGGCGGGCAGGACCAGCGATCGTGTAAGTCTCGCGAGCTAGAAAGTTGTAGGCGAACTTTGGTTTGTCGTCCTTGACGTACAGACTCCAGCCGCCCATTTCCCCGCCTTGGGCGAGCACCACCCCCTCGGCGCCAGCCTGCGGGACCTCGATGTCGGCTGTGATCGTGAAGGAACGGTTCTTGATGTTGATGAAGGCATTTTCGGGTATTCCGATCATTCCCGGGTAGACCGTCATCTCGGTGCGACCTTCCATCAGATCGGGACGCCCGGCCAGGGCAGGGTTGAAGCGCTCCCAGGAGCGGTCGTCGAGCGGCAACACGTTGTACTTGACGGCCTCCTCAAGGAAGAGTCCTTTCATCTCTTCGAGCTTTTCAGGATATTTCGCGGCAAGGTCATGGGCGCAACTGAAATCTTTCTCTACGTTGTAAAGCTCCCACTTGTCGTTGGCAAATGTGGCCCGCGGTTTAGGTTCCCAAGGCGGGCGATGCACCGTGGTGGCGAACCAGCCGTCTCGGTAGATGCCCCGGTTTCCTGCCATCTCGAAGTATTGCGTGGTGTGGCGCGACTTCGCGTCGGCGTTATTAAATGTGTCGAGCATACTCACGCCTTCGATCGGTTTCTGCCGGACGCCATAGACGATCGCCGGCTGAGGGACTCCAACTGCCTCTAACACCGTCGGTGCGATGTCAATCATGTGATACCACTGCGTACGCAGACCGCCTTGCTCCTTAATGCCCTTCGGCCAATGGACCACAATGGGCTGGCAGATCCCGCCGTAGGAAGCCACCTGGTGACCCCACGCAAACGGCGTTGCACCGGCGAACGCCCAGCCGTTGTTATACAAAATGTGAGATTTCGGCCCGCCGATTTCGTCATAGTGCTTTAAAGCGATGTCGAGGGGTTCTGGCAGTCCGTTGAATACGGACAGTTCATTGAAAGCGCCGTTGGGGCCGCCCTGGAAAACCGAGCCGTTGTCGCCCGTGATGTAGAAGACCAGCGTATTGTCCATCTCCCCCATGGCCTCGATCGAGTCCAGGAAGCGTCCAATCTCGTAGTCGGTCACCTCAGCAAAGGCGGCATAGATTTCCATGTACCTGGCAAATACCTTTTTCTCGTCGGCCGTCAACTGATCCCATTCCTGGATCCCCGGCGGCTTCGGCGCGAGCTGGGTGTCCGGTGGCACAATCCCTAGCTTGATCTGTCGCGCTAACGTTTCCTTCCGCACCTGGTCCCAACCCTGGTCGAACTTGCCCTTGTACTTGTCGCGCCAGTTGTCTGGCACCTGAAACGGGCCGTGGGTGCCGATGGCGGAGTAGTACACGAAAAATGGCTTGTCAGGCGCGAGTGAACGCTGGGAATGCACCCAATCGACGGCCTTGTCGGTGATGTCTGTGCTGGCGTAGTAGTTGGGGCCGGGGTGCAGATCCACCCTGTTCATGTTGTCGTAAACCACCGGATGAAAGAGGTCAGCCTCGCCTGCCATGAAGCCGTAGAACCGTTCAAACCCGCTATTCATCGGCCAGCGGTCGAACGGTCCCACAACGCTGGATTCCCAGGGCCCCAGCTCGTGGCACTTACCGAACATAGCAGTGCTGTAGCCGTTGAGCCGCAAAATCTCGGGCAGCATCGTGACGCTGGCGGGACGCATCGCGGTGTACCCCGGGAAGGCGGTGGCAATTTCCGAGATCACTCCGAAGTTGGCGCTATGGCTGTTGCGCCCGGTAAGCAGAGCCATGCGGCTGGGGGAACACAGCGGCGGCACTTTGAAATTGTTGTAGCGCAGCCCAGTTTTGGCGAGCCGGTCCAGCGTCGGCATCTGGATCGGCCCTCCGAATGGCGATGCGTCGCCAAAGCCGAAGTTGTCGAGCAGAATGACCACCACATTGGGAGCGCCCTTCGGAGCCTTCACCTGGAACCGCGGTGGGGCTTTTGCGTTCCTCGCATCAAGTTCGGTAATTGGCGGATACTTCGGCTCGGGAACGGGCAGCACGGTACGGTCCACGGAGTCGGCCGCGCTGTTTTGGGCCTCCGTCTTGTTGCCGGCAAAAGCCGCCGCCAGCAGTACAGCCAATACCATAGTGCAAAAAAAACGTGTCATTATGTCTGCTCCTATCGATGACGTTCAACCACCACCGCAAGTGACGGAACCTCTCACCTGCGAAGCCACTCCTCGGATGGAGGTTGCCTCAATCGGCGGCGATAGTATCTGCATGAGTCATTAGGCGCTACTGTCAAAAGTAACAGACGCCTGGCTGATTCCAGATTGTAAGGCGACTCAAGAGCGAGTCTCATTCAGAAACGAACAACAGCTCCCAACTTCGACAGCTTGCCGCGTTGGCGGGAAGAATAGGGCGCGAGAAAATCGGAAGGCGGTTCGGAATTCGACGGGTGGACCATCCGCCAGAGGTACGTAAACCCCTATCCCGTACGGCAGGCAGCCTCTATCGTGGCTTTGGCAGCATTCAACGCTGCCTGGGTCTCGCGGGCGATCTTACCTTTTGCGACTAAGTTGAGGAGCTTGGCTTTCAGGGTTGTCGTCGAGTAATAGTGGCTGATTTCCACTTTGGTTGACCGATGGCCGAGCGGTTGGAACGTCGTTTCCACTCTGTAATCGCTGAGAATCTTGCTGATACCGAATGTGTCCTCCGGCAGCACAGTGATGATCTTCTGCAGGGGGATAATTTCGATGTCCTTCTCGATGCACGTGTGCTTCCCGCCCGAAAGATGACATTGATATGACGCGCCTGCTTCGCGGAGGGTCTTGCCAGAAAGAAGATCAACCTTGACTACGCGAGGGTGGAACTCCGGGATCTTGGTGAGATCCATGCTGAACGACCACACCGCTTCCAAAGGCGCGTCGATGATGACTTCCTGCTTGGATCGGAACGGTGGCTGCAAATCTTGAACTCCAAATTAATGGCCTAACGAATTGTAGGCTGACCAGCATATCGCGGTCGGCCCCTACGGCCCTCAAACTAACGGGCGTGGCCTATCTCTCTTTGCCCGCAGATCGCAAGTTTGAAATTGAAAACGGGGGAATCCCCCTCCGCAGGGCTAAAAAAACGACATTAAAACGGACAACTACCTTGATGTAGAGGCCGGGGTTTTGCGGTGCCGAGAGGCGTAATTTGGCCTCTGAGTGACCAAAGGTCGACTCGGCGCTCTTTGAAAGTGGTATAACGACGACTTCCTATGGCAGAGCCCGTCGCCACAGCGGAGCGGTGGAGCACTTCGATTGGCAAAGCTAGTTGGAGGGCTCTGGCAGCTTCATGGCTGGGCTGGATGTTCGATGGGTACGAGTCCTATGCTCTTGTCCTCGTGATGACACCTGCTGTACGTCAACTGGTCTCGCCGGAAAGGCTTCCAAAGGCCTCGATATATGCGGGCGGCCTACTCGCGGCGACGCTGCTGGGATGGGCCGCAGGAGGAGTCACAGCCGGAGTGCTCGCAGACTATCTCGGTCGCAGACGCACCCTTATGCTGTCGATCCTGTGCTATGCGGTTTTTGCCGGTCTGGCAGCGCTCTCTTGGAACTACTGGTCCTTGCTCATCTTCCGTTTTCTGACTGGGCTCGGCTTGGGGGCGGAGTGGGGGCCGGGCGCCGCGATCGTTGCCGAGTTCTGGCCGCCTGCGTCGCGGGGGCGCGCTGGGGGAGCTCTCCATTCTGCTTATGGATTCGGATTACTCCTGGCGTCGGGCATTTGGCTGTTGCTCAGATCGGTTGGACCCTCTTCGTGGCGTTATATGTTTGTGATCGGCATCCTGCCGGCATTCCTCCTCCTGTATGTTCGCCGCTGGGTTGACGAGCCGGCGATATGGATTGTCGCCAATCGAGGTCGCGGCGCAGCGCTGAAGCGCCTTGAAATGGGCAGTGTTTCGCCGGAGGACAGGGAACTCGCGCAGTTCACCGTGATTCGCATTTTGTCGGACCCGGAGCTGCGCCGCCGGGTAGGACTCTTGCTGTTGATGGCTATTGCGTCCGTGGTGCCCTGGTGGTCTGCGTCCACTTGGATTCCTCAGTATGCCGCACAGCTGTCAACGAAATTGTCGTCTTCCTTGACCGGACTCCTCTTCAGCGTTGGCTCGATCGCGGGTTTTCTCGTTATGGGATTATTGGCCGATCTCCTGGGTCGCAAGCCGGTGATTTGGTTATTCTATCTGGGCGCGCTGCTGTTCTCGTTGTGCTTTTTCCTGCTGGTCACTGATCAGCGTGCACTTCTGATCATGGCTGCGACAAACGGCTTTTTTGCAAGCGGCCAGTTTGCGTGGATGACCATCTATCTGCCTGAGACGTTCCCGACACCCGTTCGGGGCACCGCCATGTCTCTGGTTTTCGACACTTCCCGAGCCGTCTCCGTACTGTGCCCGCTCCTGGCCGGATGGCTGATTTCTTTTTGGGGCGGCATCGGAGCTGCCGGCGCTGCGATGTCGCTCATCTATGTCGTTGGATTGATAGTCACGCCGTTTGCGGGACCGGAGACGAAGGGGAAACCATTGCCCGCGTGAGGGTTTCGAGGACCGATTCGAATGATGGGGTGATCGGCGAATCCGGGACAACACCAGGCGCGAAGGATGGGACACCCGAAAAATCCAAGGCCAGTTCGGAATTCAACGGGAGCAGCGCCCGCCAATTGATGGCGCGACATGTGGAGTGGAAACGAAGCGCTTGCGGGTGAGGCAACGCAAGCGGAATCGCTGCGCGCCGTTTTGTGACCAAGGCCTTCGGGCCTCGGCTAAGTTGTGTCGCCGCCCCGACCAAGGAGTCGGGACGCGCAGATCGCGCCTACGGCGCGGGGAGGAGGTTTCGAAATTGCAGATCGCAAATTTTGAATTTCAGACTGTAAGGCGAAAGGAGCAAAGCACGGAAAAGAACAAACCGAAAGCATCCACCCTTCGCCAGCAGCGCGAAGCGGCTTCGAGGACTGGCCGCGATGGCGTGCGGGACGTCAGC
>CAVYXN010000010.1:0-30298 GCA_963772535.1 uncultured Acidobacteriota bacterium | reverse complement strand
AGCACTGTGGGCGTTCACGCTCGCGCTTACGTTATACGCCGGATGGATTTCCATGGGCGGACGCGGCGGATTCCGAACTGGCTTACGGTGCCTGGGTTGTGCATCGGGATCGCGGTGAATGGCGCTCTTGGCGGATGGCACGGCGTCGTGTTGTCGCTGGAAGGTGCTGGGCTCGCGCTCGGGTTCTTGCTTCCGCTGGTTCTGATGCGGGCGCTTGGTGCGGGGGATTGGAAGTTGATGGGAGCGGTCGGAGCGTTATTGGGGCCGAGGCCGTTT
This sequence comes from uncultured Acidobacteriota bacterium, assembly GCA_963772535.1. Classification (GTDB taxonomy): domain Bacteria; phylum Acidobacteriota; class Terriglobia; order Acidiferrales; family UBA7541; genus Palsa-295. The sequence continues at coordinate 30,022 of CAVYXN010000010.1, read as the reverse complement.
CTGTTCCTTTTAGTAGTGGCGATATTGGTGGCGGGAGCGATGGGCACGGTGCAGGTGATTCGCGCGCAACGCGTGGTCGTCACGCTGAAGAATATGTGGGTGCTGGTGCAAGGGTTCTTCACGTTCGGGTTTCGGGCGCATCCGGAACTTTCACTCGATAACTCGGGAGTGATGAAGTCCCGTTTGGCGTAGCAGTCGCGATCGCGGCGGTGATTTGGTATGGGGCGGCGGGACTGGTACTGAATTCGAGGAACGTTTGAGTTTCGAACCAGGGAGATTTCCTGATGAATTCGAATCGACTGCTGGGGTTGGTTGTCGCGATCGTGCTTGGGATTTTCGCGAGCATGTTTGTCTACCGCCAATTCCAGCGGCTTCTGCGGCGAAGCCCGTCGTGGTGATGCAGCGAATCGTGGTGGCGGCTGAACCCCTCAAGCTGGGAACGCGCGTGGATGCCTCGAACCTGAAAACGATTCCGTGGCCGCAGGGACAGCCTGTCGCCGGAATGTTTACGAAGGTTGACGACGTTGCGAATCGCGCTCTGATCACCTCCGTCGCAGAAAACGAGCCGATCCTGGAGAGCAAACTCGCTTCGCTTCAATCCGGCGCGGGTCTGGCAGCCACGATTCCCGAAGGCATGCGCGCATGTCAGTCGCGGTAAACGACGTGGTAGGCGTAGCGGGATTCGTTACGCCGGGAACGATGGTGGACGTGCTCGTCACTGGCGCGCCACAGGCGGAGGAAATATCACGCGCACGATTTTGGAAAACGTCCGCGTACTCGCGGCGGGGCAAAAGGTCGAACAGGATCGGGAAGGCAAGCCGCAAACGGTTCCCGTCATCACGCTTCTGGTGACCCCGGACGACGCCGCGAAACTCGCAATGGCGAGCACCGAAGGCAAAATTCAGCTCGCGCTCCGCAACACGATTGACACGAAAAACATGAGCCCGCCAGCCGTGATGCAAACTTCGCTCTTCGCTTCCGGCGCGCCGGCGCCGGCTCCGAAGCATGTTGCGGCGAAAACGCCTCCCGCGGTCCCCGCTCCGTTTACTGTAGAAGTCATCGTCGGAACCAAACGCGAAACAAAGAGCTTTCAAAATCCGTGAGCAACCGTCGGGGGTTTTGAATGCCAGAGCCATCGTCTCTACAGCTTTCAATGCGAAATCCGCTGTCCGTTTGCTGCGCGCCGGCGCGTCGGCAATCCTTGTTGCCCTCGTTATTTTCGAAGCGCCCGGCTTGGGGGCCAATCCGGGTTCCGGGGGAAGCGCAATCGGGCCAGCAATCAGGCGAAGTGCCGCAGGCGCTGCATTTGCTTGTGGGACGCTCGCTGGTCATCACTTCGCCGTCGCGCATCAAGCGCGTTTCGCTGGCCGATCCAGCGATTGCCGAAGCGATCGTGGTAAGCCCAACGCAGGTGCTGGTCAACGGCAAAGCCCCCGGAGGAGTTTCGCTCATTATCTGGGACGAAAACGAGCAGAGCCAGGCTTTTGAAGTCTCCGTGGATATTGACGTTCTGAGCTTGACCGAGAAGATTCACGAAGTGTTTCCGAACGAGCCGGTCGCAGTCGAAACCTCCAAAGATGTGGTGATGCTGTCCGGCAAAATTTCATCGCAAGCGGTGGCGGACAAGATTCTGGAAGTGGTGAAAGGCACCACCCCGAAAGTCACCAGCCTGATGGAAGTACCCGCGTCGCCCCGGGCGAAATTCTGCTGGAAGTGAAATTCGCGGAAGTGGACAAGACGGCGTTGCAGGAGCTCGGCATCAACATCCTGAGCCTGCCGGGCGCGAAAAACGTTGGCGTGATTTCGACACAACAGTTTTCACCGCCTCAACTTGTCGCGCCTTCACAAGGTGTGAATTCGGGACTTGGTGTCAGCAATTTGCTGAATATTTTCCTCTTCCGCCCGGACATCAATTTGGCGGCGACGATTCAAGCACTGCAGCAGAACAACGTCCTCGAAATCCTCGCCGAGCCTAACTTGCTGACCGCATCCGGCAAAGACGCTAGCTTTCTCGCTGGCGGCGAATTTCCGTTTCCCATCGTGCAGGGCACGACGGGCGGCGGTTTCGCAGGAATTACGATTCAGTTCAAGGAATTCGGCGTGCGGCTGAATTTCACCCCCACGTTGCTCCCGAGCGGCCTGATTCACCTGAACGTGAAGCCGGAGGTCAGTGCTCTCGATTTCACCAATGCTCTCAACGTTTCCGGCTTCTTGATTCCAGCGCTGTCCACGCGCCGCGTAGAATCGGAGATGGATCTAAGGGATGGACAGAGTTTCGCGATTGCCGGCCTGGTAGATAACCGTGACACGGAGCAGCTCTAGAAAATTCCGTTCATCGGCGATGTACCCGTTCTTGGCAAGCTGTTCACAAGTCGCAGCATCAACAAGACAAGAACGAACTGCTTGTTATGGTGACGCCGCGCGTGGTGCAGCCCATACAGCCGCAGCAAAAAAAGCCTGAGCTGTTTTTCCCAAAGCCGTTCCTGACGCCAACGCCCAGTGCGACAGAACAACCGAAAACGCCGGGCCAGAAGTAAAGGGGACCTATTGCAAGATGAAGAGCGACCTAAGGCCAATTAGAAGGGCGGCAGAATCATGGTGACCACCGCAATCGCGAGCGCCGATCGAGACGGCTCTGCGCAGCTTCTCGCTTGCCTGCAGCAGACGGGCCTGGTCAGCTCCGTCAAGCAGTGGACGATTCCGATGGAAAAGTTGCCGGATGCGAGCGAAGCAATTCCCGACGTCGTATTTCTCGATCTCAGCCGGGATCCGGAGCCGTTTTTTGTTTTCGGTGCGCACCTTCGAAGATTGCGTCCCGCTGTTCGCTTGATCGCCTGTTCCACCACAGCTCCCAACCAACAAACTCTTCTCGAAGCCATGCGCTGCGGCGTGCAGGACTTCGTTAACAAACCGGTGACGCCGGAAGCCCTGAAAGATGTCCTCACGCGCTTTCGCGCTGAAGGGCAAGCCACTGAACGCAAGGCGGCCGAGAAGACGATTATCGTGATGGGCTCGAAAGGCGGCGTCGGCACCACCACCGTCGCTGTGAATTTGGGCGTCCAGCTGTCCACGTACGCGCGAAAGCACGTAGTGCTGCTTGATTTCGCGCGGCCTTTGGGCAACGTTCATCTTCTTCTCGATCTGCATCCTCGCTTCGTCGTCCGCGACGCGGTGGAAAATTTGGATCGGCTGGACAGCCACTTCTTCAGCGGCCTCCTGACGGCGCATAAAACAAAGCTCGAAATCCTCGGTGGCGCTACCCAACTCGAAGAATGGCAAAACATTAAGCTCGGCCCCCTCGAGCGAGTGATGAACGTGGCGCAGGCCAGCAGCGACGTCGTCCTCGTCGATGTCGGCTCGCAGTTTTCATCGGAATGGAATCCGATGTTTCAAAGCGCGCGGATGATTCTGGTAGTCGCGGAAGCGAACGTGCCGGCGCTTTGGACGCTCGAACGGCGTCTGCTGGCCATGGCGGGAATTGGAATTGAGCCTGAACGCGTTCGCGTGGTGATCAATCGCTGGCACAAGGGCGACGAGGAAGCGCTTAAGAGCATCGAGAAAAGCATCAAGCGGCCGATCTTTGCCTGTCTTCCCAATGACTATCGAAAGGCCAGCATGGCCGTGAATTTGGGAATGCCGCTCATGGAAAATCACAACAATGTTTTGACGAACCGCTACCGGCAGCTCGCGGCACAGTTGGCAGGGATCGAGCAGGCTACCGCGAAAAAAGCTGGGCTAGGCGGATTTCTGTTTCCGACAAAGAGGTAAGAACGAATGTCGTCTGGCACGCTTCCAACGAGAAAGACTGATTACTCAGCCGTTAAAGCGGCGATTCACCGCAAGCTGATCCAGAAATTGAATCTGGACCGCCTCGGCGAAATCAAACGCGAAGACGTCCGCCGGGAAGTGGCGCAGATTCTGGAAGGGCTCGTCGTTGGCGAATCGACGCCGATGAACCTCCAGGAGCGCGAGCGGCTTTCGCTGGAAATTCTTGACGAAGTATTCGGACTCGGTCCTTTGGAGCCGCTTCTCGCCGACCCGACCGTTTCCGACATTCTCGTGAATACCTACAAGCGAGTCTACGTGGAGCGCAAAGGCATTCTGGAACTGACCAGCGTGCAGTTCCGGGACGACGCCCACTTGATGGGCATTATCGACCGAATCGTTTCTGCAATCGGCCGCCGCGTGGATGAATCGTCGCCGATGGTGGATGCGCGCCTGGCAGATGGCTCGCGCGTCAACGCCATCATTCCTCCACTTGCCGTCGACGGCCCGTGCATGTCCATACGGCGATTTGGCCGCGACCGGCTGAACTCACAAGATTTGCTGGCCAACAAAACACTCACACCCGCAATGCTGGAGCTGCTTCAGGGCTGCGTGAAGGCGCGGTTGAACATCGTGATTTCCGGCGGCACCGGCGCTGGCAAGACTACGTTCCTCAACGTCTTGTCGTCTTACATTTCCAATCGCGAACGGATTGTAACGATTGAAGACGCGGCCGAATTGCAGCTTCACCAGGAGCACGTCGTTCGGCTGGAAACCAGGCCCCCCAATATTGAAGGCAAAGGTTCGGTGCAGCAGCGCCAACTCGTTATCAACTCGCTGCGCATGCGCCCGGACCGCATCATCGTTGGTGAGGTGCGCGGCGAAGAAGCGCTCGACATGTTGCAGGCCATGAATACCGGTCACGACGGTTCGCTCGCTACGATTCACGCCAATTCTCCTCGTGACGCGCTGAGCCGCCTTGAAACGATGGTCGCCATGGGCAGTTTGAATATTCCCGACAACGCAATTCGCAGGCAGATTGCGTCCGCCGTTGATGTGGTCGTTCAAGTCAGCCGCTTGAGCGATGGCACTCGAAAAGTTGTGAGCCTCGCCGAAATCACCGGCATGGAGGGCGAAGTGGTCACCATGCAGGACATCTTCGTGTACCGCAAGCGCGGTATACGCGATTCCGGCGAAGTGTTGGGCGAATTTATTCCCACTGGCATACGCCCGAAGTTTGCGGAGCGCCTGGCCGTCACAGGCATTCAGCTCCCGGTATCCATGTTTGAAGTCCCCAGGAGCTATTGAGGATTCGCGATGGCACCTTTACTCGCACTCCTGACTTTTGCCGTTGTATGCGGGATCGTCCTCTCGCTCTGGATGCTGGCGAGCGGTGAGGATCGGACGAGCATGGTCCGTCGCCGCATGAGTGCCGTGCGAAAAGCGGATAGCCGCACCGCCGAAGCTTCGCCGGATTTGTTTCTCATTCGAGACGAGATGCTCAGCAGCGTTCCGCTGCTGCATCGCATCATGACGCAGTTTTCATGGTCCGCCCGTCTTCAGCAAACGATCGAGCAGGCTGGCATGACGATCAAGCCTGCCAAAGTGCTCCTGCTCAGCGGCGTTCTTGGCTTTGCGACGTTTCTGATCGCCGCCCACTTTTTTCACAGTCTTGCGCTCGCGGCGATTCTGGGACTGCTGCTCGCCGTCGTCCCCTATTCGGTGATTGCCTTTAAGCGCGTCCGGCGCATGCGCCAATTCGAAGAAAAATTCCCCGAAGCGTTGGACCTTTTGGGGCGCGCGGTTCGCGCCGGTCACGCATTCACCACCGGCCTCGAAATGATCTCGATGGAATCTTCCGAGCCGGTCGCATCCGAATTTCGCAAGACATTCGAAGAGCAAAATTTCGGATTGCCCCTGCGCGACGTCCTCATAAATCTCACCGAGCGCGTCCCTCTGATGGACGTGCGCTTTTTCGTCACCGCGCTGCTGGTGCAGAAAGAAACGGGCGGCAACCTGGCGGAAATTCTCGACGAGCTCTCGCGCGTGATTCGCGAGCGTTTCCGAATTTATCGCGAAGTGCGCGTGCGAACCGCTCAGGGGCGGTTAACCGCAATGGTTCTCATCGCCATGCCGCCTTCGATGATGGCTCTGCTGGCGCTGATGAATCCGAGCTACATGAGGATCTTGTTCACCGATCCAGTCGGCCCCACTTTGCTGACGGCCGCCGCGGCGATGCAGATTCTCGGCTCAATAATTATCTGGAGAATTATTCATATCGACGTCTGATTCAACTTCTGGAGACTTTGATGGTTTGGGTCATCACTAGCACAACTTTCTTGGCCACGGTCGGAATCCTCGTGGCGCTCGTTTTCGCTTTCTCGCCTTCCGACCAGAAAGTAGCGGGAAGGCTCGAGCGCCTCCTCGACGCCTCGGCAATCGCGGAACGCACTAAGCCGCCAGCCAAGAAATCGGAATGGATGAAGGACGGCCTCGCCTCCATCGGCAAACTTGTGCCTTCCGGCTCGAGCCAGGTCTCGCGCACTCAGCTTTTGATGATTCGCGCCGGTTACCGCAGCGCCGACGCGATGCTCGCCATGCGCGGCATGAAAATACTTCTTCCCGTTGCTCTGCTAGCCGCCGTTCTCCTCACCGGTGTCTACCGCTACAACCCGACCTTCATCATCGGAGCCGCCGCCGTTCTCGGTTTTCTGCTTCCCGACATGTGGCTCACCTCGCGAGTGCGGGCACGTCAGCATCGCCTGCGAATGGGTCTGCCGGATGCCCTCGATCTCCTGGTGATCTGCGTGGAAGTGGGACTCGGTCTCGACCAAGCCCTGCTTCGCGTCGCCCAGGAAATGCAAGTGGCGCATCCCGAATTGAGCGAGGAATTGCAGTTGGTAAATCTCGAAATGCGAGTCGGCAAGAGCCGCATTGAAGCTCTGCGCTCGCTTTCCAAGCGCACAGGCCTCGACGATGTGAAGGCGCTCGTCGCCATGCTCGTGCAGACCGAACGCTTCGGCACCAGCGTCGCTCAATCGCTCCGCGTACATTCCGACGATTTGCGCACGCGCCGCCGTCAACGTGCCGAAGAAATGAGCGCTAAAACGACGGTAAAGATGGTCCCTGCGCTGGTGCTGTTTATTTTTCCGGCGCTGCTCGTAGTGGTCCTGGGCCCCGCGGTTCTCACTTTCATGCGCCAGTTCGCGCACTAAAGCAGGAATCGCAACGCGGCGCGCTAGGCGCGCGTCGTGAAAATCAAACCTGACTGGGAGGGGTAGCGGAAATGGACAACGTAACGCTGATACGAATCGTGGCAGGGGCGCTGGCAGTCGTAGTCCTCTTCATCATCATCTGGCGGCGCCGTAGAAATATCGAGGAGTAGAAACACGTCAGCTCCAGAGCTCAAATTCGGGAAGATGGGATCCGCGATGGCCAATCATAAAAACGGCCGTGCCGTAGCCGTGTATAACAAGACGCGCGAAACATTTGTTGCCACCGAAGCCTCCGTGGCCGATAGCTATTTCCGCCGCTTGATCGGATTGCTCGGCAAGACCCAACGCTGGGCGCGGCTAGGTTGCGGCCTGTGGATCGTTCCGTCTCGCGGTGTGCACACGATCGGCATGATGTTCCCGATCGACCTGATTTTCCTGAGCAAAGAAAAAGAAGTCGTGCACATCGAGGAGTACGTGCGCCCATTCCGCATTTCGCGCGTATCGCTCAAAGCCAGCAGCGTGCTCGAGCTTCCACCCCACACAATCTATCGCACCGGCACCAAAGTGGGAGACCGCTTCGAGATTTCAACCCTGCGAGCCGCCAGTTAACCGCGGGGCGGCAAAAGGTTTTATCAGCGCGTGGATATGATTGACGCTATGACAGCAAAAAGGCGAAAGACGCAACGGGGCTCGGTGATGGTCGAGATGGCGCTCGTGCTTCCAGTGCTCCTGTTGCTGGTCATCGGGGGTATCGATCTCGACCTCATGGTCTCTGCAAAGTCGGCGTTGAATTATGTGGCAAGCGAAACCGCTCGTTGCATGACGCAGAATGCGAGCTGCCCTTCAAACACCGCGCAAACTCAGGCGGGGAATCTTGGTCTCAATGCCGCCAAGGTTACGGCAAATTCTGTTCCGTCCACGCCTTGCCCCGCTCTAACCGCTTTTCCTCCACCCAACCCCCCGTGCACTGTGACAGTGACCGTAAATTACGCGTGGTCCCCCATCTCTCCCTTCCTCCGCGCCGCAACTCTAACCAGTGTCGCGACTTCTGTCCAATAGCCACCGTGATTTGTCGAATTCGATAATTTGTTGCGTATAATGCGGTCCGCTCGAAACGACAAGCAAAAGCGGGAGTGTCAGCATGAACGACAATATATTGATCGCGTTTACTAAGGCGTTGGCCTCCGGTGCCATCCGAGTAATCGACCTGAGCCAACCCCTCGACGCCGCCACCGCCACAATCCAGCTCCCCCCGCAATTCGGCAAAACCTGGCCCTTCCGCCTCGAAGAAATTTCGAAATACGACAGCCGCGGCCCCGCCTGGTACTGGAATAATTTCTCCTGCGGCGAACACACCGGCACCCATTTCGACGCCCCGATCCACTGGGTCACAGGAAAAGACTACCCCAACAACGCCACCGACAATATTCCGGTCGCGAAATTTTTCGCCCCCGCCAATGTAATCGACGTCTCGCGCGAAGTCGCCAAAGATCCCGATTTCCTCCTCACGCCGCAGCACGTGGAAATGTGGGAAGCCACACACGGCCGCATCGAAGCCGGCTCCTGGGTCCTGATGCGCACAGATTGGTCGAAGCGCAAAGATGCCGCCTCATTCCTGAATATGAAAGAAGACGGCTCGCACGTCCCCGGCCCCCACCCCGATCTCGTTCCCTTTCTCGCCAAAGAACGCGACGTAATCGGCTGGGGCTCAGAAGGCGTCGGCACCGACGCAGGCCAGGCCTTCAAATTCAATCCGCCATTTCCATGCCACACCATCATGCACGGCAGCAATAAATTCGGCCTCGCAAGCCTCATGAACCTCGATCAACTCCCCCCAAAAGGCGCCATCCTAATCACGCCCCCACTAAAAATCGTCCGAGGCTCAGGCAGCCCCTGCCGCGTCCTCGCCCTGGTCGCTACTTAGCGACTGAATTGCTTTTGACAGGACTCCACCAACTCCCTAGACTGACAACATGGAAATACGCCTCAAGCCCGAGACGGAATCGCGCCTGAACGAACTGGCTTCGAAAAGCGGTCGCCGCACCGACGATCTCGTAGAAGACGCTATGGCTGCTTATTTGATCGAAGTCGCAGAACTTCGTAATTTGCTCGATAGCCGCTACGACGATATCAAGAGCGGACGCGTCAAGCCCGTTGACGGTGAAGCTTTTTTCGAAGACTTGCGTCAGCGCGAAAGTGAACTCTCCAAGCGGCGTTCTTCGAAATAACGAATGAGCCAGGCTTTTGAGCTTCATCCTGGTGCCGCGAACGACATCGCCGAGATCTGGGAGTTTATCGCAAAGGACAATCCCGTTGCTGCGACACGCTTCCGTGAGCACCTCTTGGAAGCGATCCGCAAGCTTGCGGCTTTTCCAAATCAGGGCCACCGGCGCTTGGATCTCACTTCGGAAACCGTCCGCTTTCAAGCCATCCGCGATTATCTGATCGCTTACGCACCCGACGAGAAGCCGCTCGTCGTCGTCGCCGTAATTCATGGCCGCCGTAATCCTCGTGTCATAGCAGCCACATTGCGCGAAAGAGAATGAAACACAAACAGAGAGGCACCAATTGCTCCGGGAAGGCAGGCGTAACTTAGCCCTTACCTCGCTCCACGGGACAAAACCAATTTAGGTGTAAAATTGTCTGAGTGCCTTATCATCGCCCTCTTTAGGCGGCGGCAGCCAGGACACCACAAATGGCGGAGCGTTTCTTCAAAAAAGAAGTCCAGAAACTTTACCTCGGCCAAGGCCAGGAATTTCGCGGCGAAGGCATTCTCGCCGTCACAAAGGCCCTTCTGCAATCCGGCGTCTCCTACGTCGCCGGCTACCAGGGCGCTCCGATTTCTCACCTGATGGACGTCCTCACCGACGCCAACGACATCCTCGAAGAACTCGGCGTTCACTTCGAGCACAGCGCTTCCGAAGCCACCGCCGCCGCCACTCTCGCCGCCTCTGTCAACTATCCACTCCGCGGCGCAGTCACATTTAAATCCACCGTCGGCACCAATGTCGCATCTGACGCTCTCGCGAATCTGGCTTCCGGCGGTGTCACAGGCGGCGCCCTGATCATCGTCGGCGAAGATTATGGCGACGGCTCCAGCATCATGCAGGAGCGCTCCCACGCCTTTGCCATGAAGTCGCAGATGTGGCTCCTCGATCCACGCCCGAATCTGCCATCGATCGTGCGCGCCGTCGAGCGGGGATTCGAATTATCGGAAGCAACGCACACACCCGTCATGCTCGAATTGCGCATCCGCGCCTGCCACGTCCACGGCCGCTTCATCGCTAAGGACAATGTCCGCCCAAAATTCACCCTGAAAGACGCGATGGAAAATCCCGTCCGCGACGTGAGCCGCATCGTCCTCCCCCCAGCGAGCTTCCAGCACGAGCAGGAGAAAATTCACCAACGCTGGCCCGCTGCCCAAAAATACATCCACGAAAAGGGGCTGAACGAAATCTTCGCCGAAGGCGCGCAGGATTTTGGAATCATCCTGCAAGGCGGCATGTACAACACCACAATCCGCTGCCTCGAATTGCTGGGCCTCTCCAATGCATTCGGCGACAGCAAAATCCCGCACTACGTCCTGAATGTCACCTACCCGCTGATCGAAGAAGAAATTAAAAACTTCTGCCTGGGCAAGCGCGCGGTCCTTGTCATCGAAGAAGGCCAGCCCGATTTCATCGAGCAAAATATCAATTCCATATTGCGCAAAGCCGACATTCAGACGAAAGTTCACGGCAAAGACGTCCTGCCCATGGCAGGCGAATACACCGCAGCCGCCGTCACCAAGGGCGTCCTGAAGTTCGTCGAGATGTACGCGCCGCAATTGATCGACCGCCAAAATCTTCCTACCGTTGCGCGTCCCGCGGCCGAAAAGCCGCAAGCCATAAAAATCGTCGACAATGAAATTCATCCGCGCCCGCCCTCATTTTGCACGGGCTGCCCCGAGCGCCCGATTTTTTCCGCCCTAAAATTGGCGGAGCGCAAGCTTGGCCCCCATCACGTGAGTGCCGATATCGGCTGCCATCTCTTTTCGATCCTGCCGCCGTTCAATATCGGCGCCACCACAATGGGTTACGGGCTCGGCTGGGCAGGCGCTGCCGCGTTCAACACTAAGGAAACCAACAAGCGCACCATCAGCTTCATGGGCGACGGCGGTTTCTGGCACAACGGGCTCACCAGCGGCGTAGGCAACGCCGTATTCAATCAAAGCGATAGTTTGCTCGTCGTCGTCGACAATAGCTATACAGCCGCAACCGGCGGCCAGGATATTTTGTCGTCCGCCGCGAGCAATCCGATTCGAAAGACGAAGCTCTCGATTGCGGACGCCGTGCGTGGCGTAGGAGTGAAGTGGGTGCGCACGATCACGCGCACCTACGACGTCGCCAAAATGCGCGACACCTTCATCGAAGCCCTCACCACTAAAGAACGCGGGCCCAAAGTAATCGTCGCGCAAAGCGAGTGCACGCTCAACAGACAGCGCCGCGTAAAGCCTCTGATGGCAAAAATGGCCAAGGAAGGGAAGCGCGTGGTGCGCGAAAGGTTTGGCGTTGATGCGGACACCTGCACCGGCGATCATTCCTGCATTCGCTTGTCCGGCTGCCCGTCGCTCACCATCAAGCCCAATCAGGATCCTTTGCGAAAAGATCCGGTGGCCACGGTTCTCGATAGCTGCTCGGGCTGCGGATTGTGCGGTGAGGTGGCGCACGCAGCGGTTCTGTGCCCGTCATTCTTTCGCGCGGAAGTGATCACCAATCCGAATGCATGGGATCGCGCGAAATCAAAAGTTCGTCGCGTCGTGATCGGATTTTTGCAGAATCGCATCGAACGCCGCCTCGCGGGTATCCATGCCTGACGCGGACGCGAGGCTTTGATGGCGAAAGGCGCGGCCGCTCCGCCTCCGTCGCTCCATACGCGAACTCCCAAAGCGATTACGATTGCAATCCTCGCCATGGGAGGAGAGGGCGGCGGTGTTCTCGCGGATTGGATCGTGGATCTCGCCGAACATTCCGGCTATCGCGCGCAAACTACTTCGGTCCCCGGAGTCGCGCAGCGAACGGGCTCAACGATCTATTATCTGGAGATTTTCCCGGAGGAAGAGGTTCAGGCGGCCTGCAAGGAACCCATCCTGGCGCTGATGCCTGTTCCCGGAGAAGTTGATATCGTGCTCGCATCGGAATTAATGGAAGCAGGTCGCGCAATCCAGCGTGGCCTGGTGACGCCCGATCGAACCACCCTGATCGCCTCGACGAATCGCGTCTATTCCATGACCGAAAAGACCGCCATCACCGATGGCCGCGTGGATTCTGCGAAAGTGATTGAAGCGAGCATCGCGGCCGCGAAAACCTTCGTTCACCGCGACTTTGCCCGGATGGCGGAAGACACACGCAGCGTGATTAGCGCTTCGCTTTTCGGCGCCCTCGCCGCAACCGGCGCGTTGCCATTCCGCCGCGAACAATTCGAGGACGCGATTCGCAAGGGTGGAGTAGGAGTGGACAGCAGCCTCGCAGCTTTCAATGCCGGATTTCGCGCGGCAGAAGATCGGGCCTCAAGCGCGATCGTCACAACGGAGCCTGCGAAGGGTAAGGTCGGGCCGCGTCTTCAGCCGCTCGCCGCGAAAATCGAAAGCGAGTTTCCGGCGCCAAGCCATGAAATTCTGTTGGCTGGCGTCGAGCGTCTCGCAGATTATCAGGACGTTGCATACGCGAACGAGTATCTCAACCGTCTCAAAGCGATTCGGGATGTAGACGCGAAATTCGGTTGCTCCGACTCTGCATTGCTCAACGAAACCGCACGCTACTTGGCTCTCTGGATGTCCTATGAGGACGCGCCGCGGGTAGCGGATCTGAAAATCCGTCGCACCCGCTTCGACCGTGTACACCAGGACGCACGCGTCGAACCGGCACAGATGCTGCAAATCAAAGAATTCCTGCATCCGCGCGTCCAGGAAATTGCGGATATGGTCCCAGCGCCGCTTGGTCGCCTACTGCTCCGCTCAACCCTGATGCGGCGGCTAACCGAAGCAATAACGGGCAACGGAAAAATCGTCGAGACCACCTCGCTCGGCGGATACTTGCAACTCTATATGGTCGCAGGCATGCGCCGGTGGCGACGAATGTCGCTGCGCTTCAAAAAGGAAGAGAAGGCCATCGCGGACTGGCTCGCGCTGATCACGCGCGCCGCCCCGGAAGATTACGTGCTCGCTCTAGAAATTGCCGAATGCCCGCGCATGGTAAAGGGTTATGGCGACACCCACGCGCAGGGCGAAAAAAATTACGAAGCCATCATGGCCGCATTGCCAAAGTTGCGCGGCAAAAGCGACGCCGCGCTACGGCTGAAAAAGCTTCGCGAGGCGGCGCTAGCCGATGACACAGGCGAAAAGCTGGTCCGCGCGTTAGCCGATGAGGTAGCGAGCCAGCCGGCCACAGCACCAGTCAATGGCCCGGTATGACAGGCCAATTGTCCCGATTAGAATTTCGAGTTCTAATGGGAACAATCGGAATATTAGGTTTCGGCTTATGTGCTTTAAAAGCAGCCAGATGCAAATTTCTAATAGGAACAAATACGGCTTTTGGGTGCACAGCATGCTTCCTGACCAGAGAAGAATTGGCGCCGTGAGAGTTCGCGATTTTCTCGCATTTGGAAGACAAGTAATCGCATCGGGAGACAAGTAATGAGGATCGTTTGCCTCGGAGGCGGCCCCGCCGGCCTCTACTTTTCAATTCTCGCCAAGAAGGCCAACCCTTCCTGGGACATCTCCGTCGTCGAGCGCAATCGCCCCGACGACACTTTCGGCTGGGGTGTTGTCTTCTCCGACAAGACCATGGACGGCTTCAAAGACGTCGACCCGGAAACGCACTCTGAAATTACGCGCGCGTTCCGCCACTGGGACGACATCGACGTTTTCTTCAAAGGGCAGAAAGTAACTTCCGGCGGCCACGGTTTCTGCGGAATCGGCCGAATCAAACTTCTGCAAATTCTTCAGAAGCGCGCCGCAAGCCTCGGCGCAAAATTAATTTTTCAGACCGAGATCACGGACCCCGACTCGTATGCCAACGATTACGATCTCGTGATCGCGTCCGACGGTGGTTCCTCCATCACCCGGCGCAAGTACGAAAGTATTTTCAAGCCGAATATTCAGCCGCGCCAGAATCGCTTCATCTGGCTGGGCAGCAAAAAGAAACTCGACGCGTTCACCTTTGATTTCGCGAATACGGAATGGGGCTGGTTCAATTTGCATGCGTACCGGTTCGACGCGGATTGGTCCACATTCATCGTCGAGACGCCGGAAAAAAATTGGCTGAAAGCCGGCATCGACAAAATGGAGCAGGAAGAATCGATCGCGCTCTGCGAAAAGTTATTTGCCGACCGGCTCGACGGCAACGCGTTGATCTCGAATGCGAAACACTTGAAGGGCTCCGCTGTCTGGCTGAAATTCAATCGCGTGCTGTGCGAAAAATGGTTCCACAAAAATATCGTGTTGATTGGCGACGCGGCGCACACCGCGCATTTCAGCATTGGCTCCGGAACAAAACTCGCGATGGAAGATGCCATCGCGCTCACCCGAGTGCTTTCGCACCACTATGGCGACGTGACGAGCGCGCTGCAGAAATATCAGGAAGAGCGCGAAATCGAAGCGCTGAAATTGCAGAGCGCAGCGCGCAATCGGATGGAATGGTTCGAGCAGGTAGAACGCTACGTTCACCTCGATCCGGAGCAATTCACCTACAGCTTGCTGACGGGGAGCCAGCGCATCGGGCACGAAAATTTGAAGCTGCGCGATTCCGGTTACGTCGAGAAAGTCGAGAACTGGTTTGCGGCGCGCAGCGGCGTGGATCACGCCGTCCCGCCGATGTTCACTCCATTCAAAGTTCGCGGATTGTCGCTGAAAAACCGCGTGATCGTTTCGCCGATGGCCGTCTACATGGCTGAAGACGGCGTGCCAAACGATTTTCATCTCGTTCACATGGGCTCGCGCGCGATGGGTGGCGCGGCGATGGTTTTCACGGAAATGACGTGCGTTTCACCCGACGCGCGAATCACGCCGGCGTGCCTCGGAATGTGGAACGACGCGCAGCGCGACGCCTGGAAGCGCATCGTGAGTTACATTCACACCTATTCAGATGCGAAGGTCGCCTTGCAGCTGGGCCATTCAGGGCGCAAGGGCTCGACGCGCCGCGGCTGGGAGGGAATCGATCAACCGCTTCCGTCGGACAATTGGCCGGTCGTTTCCGCATCACCGCTGCAATACATTGCCGGCGTTTCGCAATTTCCGCGCGAAGCCACTCGCGCGGATATGGATCGCATCGAGGCCGACTTCGTCTCAGCCACGGAGCGCGGCGTTGCGGCGGGATTCGATTGGCTCGAATTTCACTGCGCGCACGGCTATTTGATGTCGAGCTTCATTTCGCCGCTCACGAATTTGCGCATGGACGAATATGGCGGGTCGCTCGAGAATCGCTGCCGTTACCCGCTTGAAGTTTTCAAGGCGATGCGCGCCGTGTGGCCGCAGGACAGGCCGATGAGCGTGCGCATCTCGGCGCACGATTGGGTTCCCGGCGGAATTACACCGGAGGATTCGGCGATCGTCGCGCGGCTTTTCAAGTGCGCGGGCGCGGATATGATTGACTGTTCGTCGGGGCAAGTGAGCAAAGACGAGCGGCCCGTGTACGGCCGGATGTTCCAGGTTCCGTTTTCAGATCGCATCCGCAACGAAGTGGGAATCCCGACGATCGCGGTGGGAAATATTTTCGAAGGCGATCACGTGAACACAATTATCGCCGCGGGCCGAGCCGATCTCTGCGCGGTGGCGCGTCCGCATCTAGCCGATCCTGCGTGGACTTTGCACGAGGCAGCCAAGCAGGGTTACACAGATATGTGGTGGCCGGATCCTTACTTGAACGGCAAGGAACAACTCGAAAGAAATCTCGCTCGCGCAGCGCTTTTGAGGCTACAGGTGTGACCGACGCTCCGCGCGGCCTAGGTTCGCAACTTCTTTCTGGAAAACATGCGCTCGTCACCGGTGGCTCGCGCGGCATTGGAGCGGCGGTCGTGGAAATGTTGCTCGCGCACGGTGCACGCGTCACGAGCGTGAGCCGCGCTGGCACGCCGCCGAAAGAATCTGCCGCTTCGGGATCGCGCGATGCATTTCAACCCGTTGCTGCCGACGTGACCGATCCGGAATCCGTGGCGAAAGCATTTGCGTCGGCGCGCGGACGTTTTGGCGAAATCGCAATTCTGGTGAACAATGCCGGGCAAGCCGCATCAGCTCCGTTTTTGAAAACGGATCCAGCGCTCTGGCGCAAAATGATGGCCGTTAATCTGGACGGAACATTTCATTGCACACAAGCCGCGCTCGCAGGCATGCTTGCCGCTGGCTGGGGGCGGATCATCAACGTCGCGAGTACTGCCGGCTTGACCGGTTACGGATACGTGACGGCATACTGCGCAGCGAAGCATGGCGTGGTCGGTTTGACGCGCGCGCTCGCAGTCGAGGTTGCGACGAAAGGCGTGACCGTGAACGCGGTGTGCCCCGGGTTCACGGATACTGACATCGTGAGAGAAACGGTCGCGAATATCGTTGCGAAGACGGGGCGCACTGCAGAGCAAGCGCAAGCGGAGCTGGCATCGCGAAATCCGCAGAAAAGACTGGTGCGGCCTGAGGAAGTTGCAAATACGGTGGCATGGCTCTGCTTGCCAGGAAGCGAAGCGATCACGGGACAGGCGATTGCTGTGGCTGGCGGCGAATTGATGTAGCTGTGGTCACAAACGAGAGTGGGAGAGAGTGATGCGACATCTGCCGGGCGAGCCACACAAGCTGCCGGGAAACCGGACCAATCTCGCGGGATATTCAGCGCGGAATTTTCAATTTGAAGTTTCGCGCGCTGTCGCTACCATCACGCTGAACCGTCCCGAGCGAAAAAATCCGCTTACGTTCGAGTCGTACGCAGAATTGCGCGATCTTTTCCACACAATGGCGCATGCGGACGATGTGAAAGTGGTTGTGCTGAACGGTGCGGGAGAAAACTTCTGCTCTGGCGGCGACGTACATGAAATTATCGGGCCGCTCACCAAGCTGGACATGCCGGGACTCCTGGCATTCACGCAGATGACGGGCGATCTGGTGAAGGCGATGCGGGCATGTCCGCAGCCGATCGTCGCGGCAATTGACGGAATCTGCGTGGGGGCGGGAGCGATCCTGGCACTCGCGTCGGACATTCGCTTCGGCACGGCGCGTAGCAAGACTGCGTTTCTATTTACTCACGTTGGATTGGCGGGATGCGATATGGGGGCGTGTGCGATGCTTCCGCGAGTGATCGGGCAGGGACGCGCGTCTGAACTTCTTTATACGGGGCGCAACCTGCCCGGCGAGGAAGCCGAGCGCTGGGGATTTTTCAACCGTTTGTGCGCGCCGGAAGCGCTTTTGAAGGAGGCGCAGTTGCTGGCGGCCGAGTTGGCCGCTGGTCCCACGTTCGCGCACGGCATGACGAAAAAAATGCTGCACCAGGAATGGAATATGGGCGTGGATGAGGCAATCGATGCAGAGGCGCAGGCACAAGCGATCTGCATGGCGACGAACGATTTTCATCGCGCCTATCACGCGTTTGTCGCGAAGCAGAAGCCTGAGTTCAAGGGAGATTGAGAATGGCAGACAGCAGCTTTCTCGATTGGCCCTTTTTCGAGGAGCGCCACCGAAAGCTGGCGGCGGATTTGGAAGCCTGGGCTTCCGCGCACTTGTCTGCGAGCCATGATGCGAATGTTGACGAGGCTTGCCAAAAACTCGTGCGTGAACTGGGCAGCGGGGGCTGGCTGAAGTATGCGATTGGCGGCAGCGGGTATGGAGCGGCGGCGGACAACATCGATACGCGCGCGATTTGCATCATTCGCGAGACGCTTGCGCGCTATTCCGGACTAGCGGACTTTGCATTCGCGATGCAGGGTTTAGGGTCGGGCGCGATCACACTCTTTGGCACCGAAACTCAAAAGCAAAAATATCTAACGCGTGTAGCCAGCGGAGCTTTTATTGCGGCGTTTGCTTTGTCCGAACCTGAAGCAGGCTCGGACGCAGCTGCGATGCAGTGTGAAGCAACGCTTCGCGGCGATTCATATCAGCTGAATGGCGAAAAGACTCTTATCTCGAATGGCGGAATTGCTGATTTCTACGTTCTTTTTGCGCGCACGGGTGAATCGGCGGGACCGCGGGGAATTAGCGCATTTGTTGTGGACGCGAAAACGCCGGGATTGGAAGTTGCGGAAAGAATTCAGGTGATGGCACCGCATCCGCTGGCCCGTTTGAAGTTCACGAATTGCCAGGTGGCGGTTTCTCAGCGGCTGGGCGAGCCGGAGCAAGGTTTCAAAGTGGCGATGGCTACGTTGGACGTGTTTCGCACTTCGGTGGCTGCCGCGGCAATTGGATTCGCGCGCCGGGCGCTCGACGAAGGCTTGCGGCGGGCGACGTCGCGTAAGATGTTCGGGCAAATGCTCGCGGATTTTCAGTTGACGCAAGCAAAGCTCGCTGAGATGGCAACCGGAATTGACGCCGGTGCGCTGCTTACCTATCGCGCTGCGTGGCTGCGCGACCAAGGGCAGAACGTGACGGTGGCGGCGGCGATGGCGAAAATGACCGCGACGGAGACTGCGCAGAAGGTGATTGACGCTGCGGTGCAGATATTTGGCGGCCAGGGCGTGGTGAGCGAAGAGCCGGTGGAGCGTCTCTATCGGGAGATTCGGCCACTCAGAATTTACGAGGGCGCGACGGAAGTGCAGCAGTTGATCATCGCGCGCGGAATCATCAAGCGGTTTCAGGAGAGCGAGCTTTCGCATGGGCAAGTGAAAGGCACCGAAGACACCCATCTTGCCGGAGGGCGCAAAGCATGAAGATTCTGCAGCCGCCGTCGTGGGCTCGCCCGAGAGGTTTTTCGAACGGAGTTGCCGCGAGAGGCGAGATGATTTTTGTGAGCGGGATGGTTGGCTGGGACGCGGAAGGGAAGTTCGTCTCGAATGAGTTCGTGGGGCAGGCGCGGCAGGCACTGAAAAATATTGTTGAGGTTCTGGCCGAAGCGAAAGCGAAGCCGGAGCACATCACGCGGATGACCTGGTACGTGATTGACAAGAAAGAATATCTCGCAGCTTCGAAAGAATTAGGTGCCGTGTATCGCGAAATTATCGGCGCTCACTATCCGGCGATGACAGCTGTGCAGGTGACGGCATTGATTGAGGATCAAGCGAGAGTCGAAATCGAAGTGACCGCTGTAATTCCGGATTGAAACCTACCGCTCACGAGCGTGACACGCTGAGCTTTGTCCTCCAAACTTCGTTCTCTAAACTTCGTTCTCTAACCTCGTCCTACTGAAAGGCTACTTCAAAGGCGCCGGCCGGAGGCCAGCGGTACGAATTGCAAAATCCGGACCGAGAGCAAAGTCAAAAGAGCCGGCGGGACGCCCTTCGAAACTCAGGGCAAGCCGGCGGTACGGAATGGCAGTGGTGCCCGTGATGTACTGAGAGATCTGCGGCGGCTCCCATTGGAAGGCGCCCGAGCGGAGGCCCTTCATGCCTGAGGACAAGCCAGCGGCACAAAAGGCAACTGCGAAAAGAACGTAAAGTTCCCCAGGCAGCGCTAAAAGAACGTAATCCCGCGAATTCCCCCGTTACGAATCGTGTAAGTTCATATGCTGAAGTGATTTGCGCTAACGCTTGGGATGTCGTAAGGTAGCGCCACGATTTGGGGCGGCCTGCTATCGGGTGCGGCAGGTCTACTTTTGGGGGTGGGTATGAATTTGTTCCGGTTGTCTCTCTGCTTCGGCGTACTGCTGTGCCTGTTTTCGAGCGCGTCGCCCGCACGTGGGCAAACTGTGACCGCAAACTTGCAGGGGCAAGTGCTCGATGCGAGCGGCGGCGGCGTTCCGAAGGCAAAAGTTTCGGCGGTAAACACGGAGACCGCGTTTTCGCGTTCGACGGAAAGCGATTCGAGCGGGGAATACAGCCTTCCCGCGATGCCTCCCGGCCGCTACACAGTTTCCGCGCAACTGGCCGGTTTCAAGACGGACACCGGAGAAATCACTCTCCAGGTGGGGCAGGTAGCCACTCTCAATTTCACGCTGGCGGTGGGGGCGATAAGCGAAAAGGTGGAAGTGCAAGCGCAGTCGGAAGTGACGGAACCCACGCGAACGCAAATCAGCGACGTGATCACGCAGAGCCAGATTCGCGATTTGCCGGTGAATGGCCGCGAATTTATCGATTTTGCTTTGCTAGCTCCCGGCGTGCAGATCGGCGACACGACTTCGGGAAGCACAGACGTGATCGTGGAACCGGTGACAAAGATCTCTTTCGCCGGACAGAACATTCACTTCAACTTCATCGCGGTGGATGGAGCGGATGATATTTCGACGGCGTCGGGAATTCAGCGAGGAACGCCGCCGCAGGATTCGGTGCAGGAATTTCGCGTGATCAATACGGACTACAGCACCGAATACGGGCGCGCGACCGCAGGCATCGTGAACATCATCACGAAAAGCGGAACGAACGACTGGCACGGCACGCTCTATGAATATTTCCGCAACAACAATCTGGACGCGAAGAGCATCCTCTCGGTTCCCGATTTCAACGTGCTGCGGCAAAACCAGTTTGGCGCCGCGATTGGCGGGCCGGTGCAGAAGGACAAGACATTTATATTCGCGAACTACGAAGGGCAGCGGCGAGCGGAATCGCCGACATACAATTCAGTGGTGCTGGCCAATATTGATGCGATCAACCAGGTGAAGACGCAGGTGTTTGGTCTACCGGCTGAAAATCTCATCGTACTGCGCCACTCCAATACCGATAACGGCTTTGCCCGAATCGATCACAATTTCAACAGCAAGAACTATCTGTTTGCGCGGTATTTCATCAACGACGACCGGCTGACGAACCAATCGCCGCTGAACAATGGCTTCGATCTGCCCTCGGCATTCAAGAATAATTACATTCGAGATCAATCGCTTGCGGGCGGATTGACGTCGACGCTGACTCCTTCGTGGATTAATGAATTGCGGATGCAGTACGCGCACCGGAATTTTGATTTTCCGGTGGTTTCGACGCAGCCGCACCTGGAGGTTGCCAATACCTTTGCGGTGGGCGTGAACCGCGGCAACCCGGACATTTACACGGAGAGCCGCTTCGAGATCATCGACAACGTGACGCACAACTTCGGAAATCACACGATCAGCTTTGGTGGAAATTACGATCATGTGAACACTTACGAATCTTTTCCGCTGTTCTATCCGTTTGAGGCGGATTTTGCGAACCTGCCGGCGTTTCTGGGGACGGACGGTGCAGCGACCGGCTCGCCCGGCTGCGTGGGAACACAATGCCCGGATCCGTTCGTCGTGTTTTTTGAGCGCTTTGACGCTACGACTACGCCGCCCTTCAATGATACGACTGTGACGGGAGGAACGGCGGTTTATCAAGGCGGCGCCATCTCGCAAGCGGTACGAAAGCAAGCTTCGGCGACTCTGACGCACACATACGAAGGACTTTTCGTTCAGGATAAGTGGCGGGCGACGTCGCGCTTAACGCTGAATGGAGGACTGCGGTGGGAGTTTGAGACCTGGCCTTCGGGCGTACTGAACACGCAATACCATAATTTCGATCCGCGGGTCGGGCTGGCGTACAACGTCGGCACGAAGCGCAATGTGGTGTTTCGGGCGGGGTTTGGCTTGTTTCACGGAATCCAGCCTTCACCGCTGCTGATGTGCCAGGCGCCGTCGTGCGGCGGGCTTTCGACATTTCCTGGGCGCCCATTCGAGAACAGCCTGAACGCGAATACGGGCTTGTTCAGTTTTGCGAGTTCGCCATTCATTAACAATGCGGCGCTGGGTGCGCTGTTGACGAGGGGGGAATTTCCGAACGGGGACACGACGGATGGCGTGAATCTTGGTTGCCCGGGCGGGACGCTAGCCGGGTGCGGTTTCCTGCAGGATGCGACGATCGTGCGTTTCAATCAGGACAGCAAAAACCCTTATGGGATACAGGCGACCGCGTCGCTGGAATTTCAGCCGTTCAGGGATTCGGTGCTGAGTATTTCGGGGATTCATTTGCGCGGCGTGCATCTGGGCAGCTTTTACAACGTGAACCAGCCCGATGTAAGCGGAACAGTGGAGGTTTTTGATTCGAAGGGTAATCCGGGTTGCAAGAAAACGTACTTTGATTGGAAGGACACCGGGATAATACCTGCTCCCCAGTGCCCGCAACGTTACCCCGGCCCGCCATTTACGATTCCGAACACGCCACACATTAACGCGATTCCGGGGTTCCGCGATCCGCAGTTCAGCGTGTTTTTTGAGGCGACGTCGAAGTGGGATTCGGTGTACGACGGGCTGCTGGTGAATTTCAATAAGCGGCTGTCGCACCATTTTTCGGTGGAAGCGAGCTACACGTACGCGCACTCGATTGACGACGGGCCGAATCCGAGTTTCGTGCTGATTCCGCAGGACAGCAACGGAGGAAACTTCCGAGCGGAGCGCGCCAACTCTGCGGACGACATCCGGCACCGGTTTGTGTCGAATGCGATCTTCACAAGCCCGGCAGAAAATAAATATCTGCGGGATTTCACGTTCAGCACGATTCTCACGTTCCAATCGCCGGATTGGTTCACGAAGTACGCGGGGTTCGACGCGAATGGCGATGTGTTCGGGAACAACGACCGAGTGGGTTCGGAGCCGCGCAATACGTTCCGAGGCGACAGCCTGCAGACGATTGACATCCGGCTTGAGCGAACCTTTCCGATTCGCGAGCGGTTCAAGCTGCAGCTGATGTTTGAGGCGTTCAATTTGTTCAACACCGTGAATGTGCGCTATTACAACACGAATTACGGGGCGGCGGATTTTTGCCCATTCGATCCCGGAGCGCCGGGATGCGCGGGCGTGACGCAATTTTTCAAGGAAGGGTCGCCGAATCCGTCGTACGGGACGCCGAGCGCGGTGTTCAATCCGCGGCAATTGCAGCTGGCTGCGCGGCTTAATTTCTAGCGAGCAGGTCTTCAGTTATCGGCTCGACCAAGAAGCCTGACCAAGAAGCTTAAATTAGAAGCTTGACCAAAAACTTCAATCGGAGTTCGAGCGTGCGATTCGGCATCTATGCGGAAATGCAGACGCCTCCCGGTAAATCGCATTCGGCGATGACCTGGGAGATTCTGCGGCAGATCGAGCATGCGGATCAGGTGGGTTTTGATGTGTATTCGGTGATTGACCATCACTTTTTCCAGAAATTTTCCATTTCCGCGAATCCCTTGGCGCTTTTTGCCGCAGCGGCCCAGCACACGGAACGGATTCGATTTCGGGTGGCGCTGTTTACGTTGCCGCTTGAAAATCCGATGCGGCTTGCTGGACAGATCGCTGAGGCGGATATATTGACTCGGGGTCGGCTGGAATGCGGGCTGGGGCGCGGTCATGCGTGGTTGTTTGCGCCGTCGGCGATGCCGCTGGAGGAGAGCCGTCCGCGGTACGAAGAGGCGATTGAGATTCTCGAGCGGGCGTGGACGACGGACCGGTTTTCGTACGACGGAAAGTTTTACAACGTGAAAGATGTAAGCGTGGTGCCGAAGCCGGTGCAGAAGCCTTATCCGCCGCTTTATACCGGCGGAACGAGCGACATCACCTACCAGATGGCCGGGGAACGAGGGTGGGGAATTTTCGTGCCGCCGCTTTTGCCGTGGGCAGTGCTAGAGAAGCCGCTGGGGGTTTATAAAAAGGCATGCGCGGAACACGGGCACAAGCCGAATATCGTTTACATCCGGCCGGTCTATTTGGATGACGATGAGAAGCAGATTCGGAAAGAAGTGGAAGGCGCGCTGCATAATTTTCTCGCGTTTAATGCCTCGCCGGTGGAATCTTTGCAGGAGGAATCGAAGAAAGCCGAGCTTCGCGCGAAGGGCTATGGATTTTATGCAAGCGGTGCGTTGGAATCGCTGACCAAGTTGACGTACGAGGAGATTGTCGAGCAGGAAATCGGATTTATCGGCACGCCGGAGAAAGTGATTCGCCAGGTGCAGAACCTTCAGGACAAGGGCGGCATTGGCGAACTGGCGATCGTTTCCAATTTTGGCGGGATCGAGCATTGGAAGTCGATCAAGACCCAGCAGCTTTTCGCCGAGCGTGTGATTCCGGCGTTTCGGTCGAGTTCCGTTGGCGCTCACGCTTCCGCGTGAGGCCTGCCATGCCAGCTGCCGTAACCGCTAATCCGAAACCGCGATGAGTACTCGTGAGAGAGCAATCGGCTCAGGTGCCTCTGTAGCGCAAACTTCGGAACGATTCGCACCCTTCAGCGCCCGGCGAATCTTTGTCATCGGCGGAATCGCTCTTATCCTTTGTGGAATGATCCTCGGCGATATTTTTGCGGCCTTTATTCTGCATCCCAACGCGAATCGAATCGGAGAGAACCTGCTTGCGGCCACGCGTGCTGTTGCGTCGCACAATCCTCAGGGGGCAGGCGCCGCTTTTCAGAATATCGGCGGCTTGCTCGAGAATCGCGGAACCAAAGTGGATGCGCATTCGCACATGATTGGCTTCGGGTACATTGCGCTGTTGATCGCGCTTCTTCAGCCGTATGTGGCGTTTTCCGAATCGGTGAAGAAATTTCTGGCGAAGATATTTCTTTTGGGCGCGATATTGCTGCCAGTGGGAGTTTTTCTGATTCATTACGTGGGATTGGCAGGGAGTCCATTTGCGGCAATCGGATGGGCGAGCATATTTGGTGATTTTGGCGGTTTTTTAGTTTGGTTAGTGTGTCTCTGCGAGTTAGCCGGCCTTGCGAAATACTTTGGTGCGCGATCAGCGGTCCGGGCTTCCGATGAAGTTCTTCGCGATCGCAGCTGGGCGGCTCGCGCGTTGCTGAGCGGCGGAACGTTGCTCGTTTTGATCGGTTTTCTTCACGGAAGCTATTACGCGGGGGTGCATCTCTTCCGTTACGAAGCAAGAGATGGCGAATTGCTTTCGATGATGACGACGCAGGCGGCGGGCCACTCTGGGGCAGCTCTTCAGGCCGTTGCTGATTATGGGCAGTTGCAGGGAGCGAAGGCGCTCAATGTGGCAGCGCACGCGCACGTGATCGAGTTCGGCGTTCTCGCGATTCTTCTCGCGTTTTTTCAGCCCTACGTTTTTCTTAGCGAAAAATGGCGGCGTATTTGGGTGGTGGTCTTGCTGATTGGTTCGCTGGCGCTGCCTGTATTCGTTTTGCTGGAGTTGCAGTGGGGGTTGCTGGCCGGGGGATTGGCGGACCTCGGCGGCTTGCTTGTGATCACCGCGCTTTTTGCAATGCTTGTGGGGATTTGGCGCTACACGGGGAAACTCGATTCGTCGGCGGGTGTGGCATGACGTTCTCGCGCAAGCTCCTAATTTTTGGTGGACTCGCGCTGGCGATTTGGGGAATGGGTTACGGCATCTGGTATGCCGTGTTCATCGAGCACCAAACGCTCGATGGACTAGGCTCGGCGCTTGCCACGGGTTTTATGCGCGCGGCAGAAAATCGAATGGCGGAATCGCAGGCGGCTTTAGCGGATGCAGCATCGCGAAGCTTTGTTTACGTCCGGCAGGTGGATGCGCATGGGCACTGGATCGGATTGGGACTACTACTTGTAATTCTGGGAATCGCGTTCGATCGAGTTGGATTTGGCGAGCGCATGCGCACATATCTTGCGATGGCACTTTTCGCTGGATCAAATGCCTTTCCACTCGGGGTGTTGCTTGAAACGTGGAATCGAGGCGCGGGTCCGCAGGTTGTTGCAATCATCGGATCAGCGCTGGTGATACTCGGCCTGTGTGGAGCCGCGCTGGGATTCGCTCGCAGCAATTCTTAGCGCGTGGCTCAGTGCCCGCCGATTGAATCGCGCACTTTGCCGTATTGCGCGCCCCACGAATCCGTCATCTGGTGGCGGATGTCCCAAAGCTCGGGGAAGAATCGTACGCGCAGCCCTTCATTCAGCATTTCTACAGCGCGCCCCTTGAGCGATTTCGAGCCCATACCGATGGTTCGCTGGATCAATTGAAGGTGAACGAATCGGAAGCGTTGGAACAGCTCGTCAAATTCGGCGAGCGCCTCGGCGACCACATAGGCATCTGAGTGAGTGTAATTTGAGTTGTAGATCTGCTCGACCGTGAGATTGTGCTTGTCGAGATAGTGCTCTTTGAACGATTGCCAGATGTGCGGATGCATCTTCAGCAAAGTGCGAAAGCCGGGCGATTCCTGGCCGCTGCCGTTGCCGAGCTGGAGGCGGATTTCCTGGTATTCCTTGGGCGACATGGTTTCGAGAAGGGCGAGCTGGTCAATCAAGAGGCGCATGGCGATGTGAACGCGCTTGAAGAGCGTGATTACGCGATTCGTATTCTCCTGCTGGAGATAATCGTCTATATCGAGAAGCGTGTAGCCGATCAGCTTCATCCAAAGCTCTTCGACTTGATGGACGAGCTGGAACTGCAATTCATCCGCATTGCAAAAAGCTTTGAAATCTTTCTGGCAGGAAAGGAGCGCTTCGGTATTCAAGTAAATTTCGTAATCGAGAGTCCCTTCGCCATTCATGATGGAATAAAAATGCTCGCGATCCATCGCACTCCTCTCTTTCAGTAAAGTTCCACAACCGCGGCGGCTCGAATTCGCCGCTGCTACTGGGTCGAAATTTCGTGACGGCGGGAGCGATGATACTCATGCAGCTTCGCATTGGCGGAGACGATTGTCTCGAGCTCATCGGCGACGCGCTCCAAATCTTTTCCCGGCACTATCGAGTACAGTTCGCCTTCAGCCAGATCCGTATAGACTCGATTGCCGATGCATCCGGAACTGGTGATGGCACCGTTCGTCATCGCCGCTGGAATCGCCATGCAAGTGGGACGTCCGAGCATCGGAAATTGCGCCGTGTGTCCGGCGCGGTGGGCTGCTTCCTGCAGCAACATGATTTGCGCAGCGGGTCCCGCGAAGATCACAACGTCGGGATCGACCGGGGCGTCGCCGAGCGGCGAGTAAACGACCGCGCCGGGCATCCTGGCGACTGGGGGATGCCGGGAACTTCTTCCATCTTGATGTAGCCGATATCCGTCATGAAAGACAGCGTTTGTTCGAGCTCTTTCGCCCGCTCCGGGGGCAGAGGAATACTGTGCGTGTGGCTTCCGACTGCGCAGTTGTAGTGGTCTGAAGGCACGGTGTAGAAAGTTTTTCCGGAGGCCGCAATTCTCCAAAAACTGCAGCCAGAGGGCTGCGCTCCTTCCAATTTCGCAACGCCTTTCGGCGGAGTTTATACAAATTTCACCGCGACCGGGCGTTTCTTCAGGCCCAGTGAATTTGAAATTTTCGACTCGATGTTACTGTGCTGATCCATCGGTGCTCCTGACGGCATGATTGTCCTAGGCATTTATCCTAACCTGAATTCCAAAAAGGTGAGACCGAATACGGGGAAGCCTTTCGCGCACGATTTAACGCGGCAGGCGAAATTCGACACTGATGTCTGCATCGGGTTTCGACTGGTTCTCCATTGCGGAGCGTGGGTATATACCGCCAGTACCGAGCCGTGTCGATTGCGGCGGAGGTGAGCAAAGCCGGGCCACTGATCACCTTCAAATTTTTCACCGAACCATCCCGCCCGACCGTGGCGTGGATTTTTACCGTGCCTTCGACGCCTGCCTGAAGTGCAGACCTCGGGTAGATCGGCTCGACGCGATGATCAAGTAAGCAGCCACCAATCGATCTGAAGGAGGCTGCGATCGCGGCGCGGCGACGGACGCTGCCGCGCGCGCGGGAGCCGGCGCAGTGGATGCGCCTGCGGGATTCGTGATTGCTGCGGGTGGCGGTGTGATAGTGCTCCTTGTCGATCCCTGATCGATTCCGGCGCACCCCTCCGGCACCCCCTCCGGCGACCGCTCCTGTAACCGCTCCTGCAACTGGTGCGTTCTCAGCGGGGTTATCGTTCTCGCCCGCTAGTGAAGCGGAAGAGGTGTCATCCGGTGGGGAGGCTGAACCTCTTCGATGAGTTGTTTTCATGCGATCGCTGGGCTGAAGTCCGACTCGGAAGTTGATTGTGCCCTTGCGACAAAGCCGGAAGAGTATTCCCTCGATTTGAGATTGAGCTGTCTTGTCCTTGCGCAGCAGGCGAGTGCGAGGATCGTGCCGGCATGTGTACCAGTCGCGGTAGGCCGCCGCGTTCTGTGGAACGTGTAGCCACGCCTCGGCCGACGACGATACCAAACGCGAGGCACACTACCGACAACAAGACACACAGCGCCAAGATGCTAAGAAAACTGCGAAGGTCCAGTCCACGCGAGGGCAGCAAAGAAACGGAACGATGCTTCGCTTCTGTTCCCGCGCGATGCGCTCGGATCGAGCGGAATGGAGGCAACTGGCCGGAGGGCACTCGGGATAAACGGTTCGCTCGCGGGGATGGAAGTAGCAATCAAATCCGACATCGGAGCGGGCACGTGCTCCGCGACGGCACTCTCGGCAGGCAATGCCGCCGGCGCCGGTTCCACTGATTGGAGAGATGAAGCCGAATAGTCTATCTCTGGGATCTCTTGCTGAGGCGCATAGAAAGTGCTTGGGCCCGAACAGTGCGCGGGCCTTTCTGAGGAAAGCGTCGCTATCGTCCGCCGCGCCGGAGGCGCGCGCAGGCTTCGAGAGGGTTTCGCATTGTCGAACTTGTTGCCACGACTCGGAACAATGGCGATGGGATGAAGCGAGGTGTTCAGGAGCTTGTCGCTGGGCAAGCTCCAATTCCAGATCACCCTTGGGGTCTTGCGGAGTCGGCAATCGGATCTGGATCTGGAGAAAGACAGCGATCCGTCAGTTCTGGCGCTGCAATCGAATTGGATTCCGAATTGGATTCCGCACCCTGCTGATCAGCAATGAGCGATGCGGGCATGAGCGGTTCGGCCATAAGCGTTTCGGCGAGCTCCAAATCGCGCACTGGTGTGGCGGCAATGGGTTCCGGATTCGCGGTGATGACATTCAGATCGGGACACGCGGGTGCAGCGACCTTTTCAGTCGAGAACGATTCCGCAACTGTTGCAGGGCGCGCGGAAGCCGTTGGATCGTCCGTGAGGCAATCGATCCCACGAATCGAACTCAACTCCGAGACCAGATTGGTCCATTTATCGCGACGAGCGGGGCCGTGCCGAGGACTCGACATTCGGAGGATCTTCGATGTACACAGGCTCCAGACTTTCCGATGCGAGCCATTCCCGGATTTCCAGGCGAACTTCTTCGGGCAAATCGATGAACTCGACGCCAGCTTCTTTCTTCGTGCTGCTGGTCCAGGCAACTTTCCCTTTTGTTTCGAGCCTATTCGAGGATCTGGGAAGCTGAAGGCGAAGGTCTACGAGCGGCTCGGCTGGCAGGACGCTTACCGCGTGAACAGCGACGCCGGTTTCGCTGATGTTGAGAACGATTCCACCGTTGTCTGCGCCAATATCCAGGTAGGCGAGGGATTTGACTTTCTGACGGCACAGATGCGCCTATCCCGCCCGTTGAGCGAGCTGTCAGTCTGTGTCGACATTGGTGACATGGTCAAAATGCCTTGCGGCTGGGGTTTCCGCAATCTTAACATTTAAGAGATGCCTGATTCTACGTCTTTACCGGGCTAACGTCACGAACCGCTTTCCCCGCTCACGCCGGCCGGATTTCCATAATGGTTCCTAACGGAAACCACAGGCTTGCCACGTGTGCAGCGCGCTGGGACGCGAATTTCGTATGTTTTATGATTTATTGGAGGTTACTGCAACTCATGCGATTAGCGGATTTCTCCGCGTGCCCCCCGCGTCTCAATATGCAAATTGGATTCCATGCCGGACGATTCTTGTCATCAATTGTAACGGATTGCAGAAAGGGAAGTTAAAAGCCCGGCGAGGCTCGAAGCTCGCGATCCTGAGCTTCGCAGTCTCTAAATGGAGACATAAGCAAAGTGCGGTTGCTTCCCGCGAAGATACACCTTAGCGGAGCGGCGGGTTGATTCAGATCGCAGGGCACATCGACAAAACGACGCAGGAAAAAGGTGGCGCGCCCGGCCCGATTCGAACGGGCGACCCTCTGCT
>CAVYXN010000009.1:0-191848 GCA_963772535.1 uncultured Acidobacteriota bacterium | reverse complement strand
GGTTCGTAGCCAGACGCTCTATCCAGCTGAGCTACGGGCGCGCAGAAGTGCAAATACTGTGACGATAGATTACGACACGCCGCCGCGAAGTTCAACCGGACGAATTGCGACCACCGGGGTAAACACGCGAAGGGCACTGCAAAGCTTGTCGCGCCAGCCTAATGAAAATCATGCGATGCAGTTTCGGCCCTCGTAATGGATAAGGGCCGAATGCTCGCCGCTTTCACGGAAATCACGTTGTCCTGATTTTGCAGCGGCCCTTCGATCAGCAAGAATTGCTGATGCACCACCACCACATGATCCCGCTCGAAAAGTTTCGGCGTGATGATGGCATTTGAAATGCCCGTCTCATCCTCGATGCTGAGAAACACGAACCCCTTCGCGGTGCCCGGGCGTTGCCGTGCGATCACCGACCCCGCAATGCGCACCCACGTGCCATCGGGAATCGTGCCAAGCTCGTTCGCTGACCTTATTCCTTGCTTCTTTAATTCCGCACGATGGTAGGCCATTGGATGTGGTCCCACCGTCATTCCTGTGCCGTGAAAGTCCGCGACCAGCCTTTCTTCTGCCGTCATCGGCTGCAAAAAAGACTCGCTCTCGCGCGAAGAAGAAATTGCTTTCGGCACAGCAGCGCTTGCGCGAACGTGAAGTTCCTGCTCCTCATGTGAATCGCTCGCAGCGCCATCTGCCCCAGAATTGTTCTGTGCCACATCTTCTAACGCAACTCGCTCGAGCAAAGGACCCGCACGCCGCGAAGCTCGCTCGATCTGCCACAACGCATCACGCCGGTGAATTCCGCTCTGCCGGCCGCCGTTTTCTGCCGAGATAAAATTCAGCGCGCCAATCGACGCAAGCGTTGCCATTTCGCTCTTCTGCAATCCAGGTACGCGCAATTTTAAATCCTCGATCGAAGCGAACGGCCCCACCGCGCGCTGTTCCAAAAGTTCGAGCCCGATCTCCTGCCGCAACCCTTTCACGTAACGCAACCCGAGCCTCATGACCAGCCGCTCGCAATCTTTTTCAAGCGTGCACAGCCAGTCCGAGCAAGTCACATCGATAGGCCGGACTTTCAGTCCGTGCCGCTGCGCGTCCTTCACCAATGTCGCGGCGTTATAAAATCCCATCGGCTGGTTATTTAGCATCGCCGCCGTAAACGCAGCGAGATAATGACACTTCAAATATGCGCTGGCATACGCAAGCAGCGCAAAACTGGCCGCATGCGATTCGGGAAATCCATAGAGCGCAAATGACGTGATGGACTGAACGATTTTGTCCTGCGTCGCCCCGAGAATTCCGTTCTGCTCCATGCCTCGGCGAAGTTTTACCTCCACCTCTTTCATCCGCTTTTCCGAACGCTTGAATCCAAACGCCCGCCGCAATTCTTCTGCTTCGCCTCCCGTAAATCCCGCCGCAATCATGGCTATTCGCAGCAGCTGCTCCTGAAACAGCGGCACTCCCAGTGTGCGCGAGAGCACCGGCTCGAGCGACGGATGCAAACATTCAGCCGGCTCGCGCCCCTGTCGCCGCTTCAAATACGGATTCACCATCTGCCCTACGATTGGCCCCGGCCGGATGATCGCTACCTGCACCACAATGTCGTAAAAACAATTCGGCCTCAGCCGCGGCAAACACGACATCTGCGCGCGACTCTCGATTTGAAACATCCCGACGGTATCGGCCTTGCACAACGTCTCGTAAACAGTCCGGTCATACGCAGGCAAACGTGCCAGGTCCACTTCCTCGCCATAATCCTCGCGAATTAGTTTCAGTGAATCCTCGAGCACAGCCATC
The DNA here is from genome assembly GCA_963772535.1 of uncultured Acidobacteriota bacterium. Classification (GTDB taxonomy): domain Bacteria; phylum Acidobacteriota; class Terriglobia; order Acidiferrales; family UBA7541; genus Palsa-295. The sequence goes on along the minus strand of CAVYXN010000009.1, from coordinate 190,057 downwards.
ATGCCCAGCCCGAGCAGATCGATTTTCACGATCCCCATGTCCGCGCAATCTTCCTTGTCCCATTGCACCACCACGCGCCCCGGCATCGTCGCCGGCTCAAGCGGCACCACGGAGTCAAGCTGCCCCTGGCAAACGACCATTCCGCCCGAGTGCTGACCGAGATGACGCGGCAAATCCTGCACCATTTGGCAAAGTTCGAAAAATTTGCGAATGCGTGGATGCGTCGGATCGAGCCCGGCGTCATGAAACTGCAGCTCGAGCGTATCGTTCGCATCCTTGTATTCCCACGCGCCCACCAGACCAGCCAAGCGGTCGAGCGTCTCGGGATCGAACGAAAGCGCTTTCCCGATTTCGCACGCCGCCGAGCGCCCGCGATAAGTAATGACGTTCGCCGTCATCGCAGCGCCCAATTTCCCGTACCGCTCGTACACATATTGAATCGCGCGCTCCCGCTGATCTCCACTTGGCAAATCGAGATCAATGTCCGGCCATTCGCCGCGCTCCTCGGATAAAAAGCGTTCGAAAAGCAGATCCATTCCCACCGGATCCACGGCCGTAATCCCCAGCGCGTAGCAAACCGCGCTATTCGCCGCCGAACCGCGCCCTTGCACGAGAATATTCTTCTCCCGGCAAAAGCGCACAATGTCCCACACGATCAGGAAATATCCCGCCAGCTTAAGTTTCTCGATCAAATGGAGTTCGCGTTCAATCTGCTTTTGCGCGCGCTCATCGTCCTTCCCATAGCGCGACACCAAACCTTCCTGCGCCCGATCACGCAAAAAACTCATCTCCGTCTCGCCGTCCGCCACCGGATAGCGCGGAAATTCATAGCCCAGATCGCTCATTGCGAATTGCAAACGCGATGAAAGCTTTTGTGTGTTGGCAATCGCTTCGGGAAGGTCGGCGAATAGTTCCGCCATCTCGCGCGGCGATTTCAGATGGCGTTCGGAATTGCGCGCCAGAAGCCTCCCGGCCGTCGCAAGATTGTGATGGTTGCGAATACACGTAAACACATCCAGAATTTCGCGTTGCCGCGCCTCCGCATAACAGACACCGTTCGTCGCCAGTACTGGCAGTTTCAATTTCCGTGCGATTTCAATAGCAGCGTGATTACGCGCTTCTTCATCGCGGCAAAAATGCCGCTGCAATTCCACGTAAATGTTCTCGCGCCCGAACAACTCGCCAAGCTTCTCGACGCATTCCGTACCGCGCGCAATGCCTCCCTGCGCCAGCGCAGAGGCGAGAGGCCCCTCATCGCCCCCCGTCAGGCAGATGAGCCCGCAAGCTTTTTCAGCCACTTCCTGTACGGCCACGTTTCCTTCACCTTTTCGCGCGCGCAATTTCATCCGCGTGATCAACCGGCACAGATTTTGATAACCCTCGCGCGACGCGACTAGCAACGGATACCGCCAGCCTTCCGCGGACGTCACTTCCGCGCCAATGTGCGCCTGAATCGGAATCTTCTTCGCAGCCAGATAAAATCGCGGCGCGCCATACACTCCGTCGCGATCGAGCACTGCCATCGCGCTCATTTCTTTTTCCTTGCACGCGCCGGCCAGATCTTCCGGCAGCGCCGCACCTTCAAGAAAACTGAACGCCGACCGCGCATGAAGCTCCGTGTAGGCCGCTTTGCTCATCAGTCGTACATCCCGCGCACAAACCAGCTCTCGCGCGCCGAGTCGTAATAAATGCAATAAAGGCCGCGCTGCGCAGGTGGCTTGCTCTCGTTCAAGGAAAACAAATCCGAACTCGTAAGTGCTCCGCGATGACGTTTCATCGTGGCCGGCTGCGGAGAAGAAAAAAAAGCAGATTGCGGCGCAGAGGCCAAACCGAAACGAACGTCGATATCCCACTCGTCATGTTCCCACCCATCTTCGCGCCACCAATCTCCCGAAGTTCGCCACGGGCCCGACGCCGCCACGACTTCGCCGCGCACGCCGTTGAACGAAACTCGCGCCAGCCGCCCATCTCGCATCTCCACGCGCGCCGGCAAAGATGGCCTGAAAACACGAAAAGCCATTCGAGTCCGATGAGCATCCGTAAGCGATTCGCAATCGTCTCCCGCCGCCGCACTCCGCAGTTCGGCGCCCGTCTTGCGTTTCGCGCCGCGAGTTTTGAAAGCAGTTTCTACCGCAATTCTCGGCGCCACAAGCCGTCGCATCTGAAACGCATCCGGCCGGTGCGTATCCGAAATCTCCGGCGCGCAAACGTTCGCTTTGCCCACCAAATTCTCAAGCCGCGCAATCGTGAGTTCGAGTTTTTCCGGGTCCGGCGAACTCGGAAGAAACAATCCCCCCTGCGCGAATCGTGGCCGCGCTGGCTCAGCCGTAATAAATATTTTCAGCACAGCCGTGTGCGGCGCCTCAGCCTGCAATCGCAAACGAAGCAGTTTCAGCAGCAGCTTCGAATTTCGCGATGGCACCGGCAGCGCCAGAACTTTCTCGTACGTGGGTAATGCAGCTTTCCGCGAAGAACTGTCATTCAGCGAGCGCACATTATTTTCCGACACCGGCTCCAGCTCGAATCGCACGCGAATGGTTGATGCCGCCAGCGCCCTCGCCGCAAGCCGCGCGCACAATTGGTCGAGCAGCCGCCCCAACAAAAACGACAAAGGCTCGAGTTCCGGCACAGCATCCTCAAGCTCCATCTCCTCTTCAAAATGAATGTTGGGTTCAGCCAGCACCATTGCACGCGTACTCGCCCCGCGCGCGAATTCATGCAGCCGAACTCCCTCCTGTCCCAACCGCTCCGAAAGATCGAGCACAGGCAGCGCCGCAAGCGCTCCGCACGTGCGCACACCCCAACTATCAAGCGTCTCCAGAATTTCAGCGCGTGGGGAAAGCCCACCTGATGTGACAAGCACGCTAACCGGCAAGCCGCCGAGCGCTTTAGCTTCCTCGCCCGCAGGAATCAAAGTCACTCCCGCAAAACCGCGCGCCGCATGAATCGCCGTTTCAAGATTCGACGAGATCGCCACGCGCGCCATCAATCCCAGCAGCGAAGCGCGCTCAATCAATCGCTCCGCAATAATTTCCTCCGAGCCCAACAGGGAACCGAGCCCCGAAAGATCGAGCACAATCGTGTCCGCCGCCGTATCCTCCACGCGCGGTGAAACCGACCACCCCAGATCCATCAGCGCCGCATGCGCAGCCCGTTCCTGCGCCACCGATCGCAGCCGAACCTGCACCGCGCAAAAATCCTCAGCCTGCGATTCCGTCATCCCCAGTTCAATCCCAGCCCGCAAAGCCGCGTCATTCGCCGCCACCACCTTGCGCAACGGCGCCGTCCCCTCCAGAAGCGCAATCGCGCAGCCGCGCAACCCAGGCTCCGCCCGCACCACCGCCTGCACCATAAAATCCGCAACGTAAATCGCAGCAAATCTCATACTCAAAAATAAATCCCTGCAAAGCCAGAAATCGACCCAGACCTCGATGGCTCATCAACTCTCCGCCGCCATTCCGTAACGCCGGCTTGTCCTGAGACACGAAGGGCCGTCCCGCCGGCTCTTTTGCCTTCGCTTAATGCTTCTTGTTTTCGACTTTGCTCAGTTTTTGCCCTTCATTTGAAATCTGAAATGGCTTTGTTGACATCCTGGCGGAGGAGGCGGTGCCTCAAGCGATAAAGGTTGTAAGTCAGTCCGAGCAAGGAGGCTTGGCGCTTTTGCATCGACAGGCTGCGTCCCGGGGCGCGGGCGGAGAGTTTGCGTTTGATGATGGAGAAGACCGTTTCCACCTTGGCTCGTTGCCGGTAGGTCTTTTGCGGAAACCACCGCCGCATCTGTCCGCGAATGCCGACGCGACTGCTGCGACCCCGTGTGGCTGGAATGATGCTGCGCGCTCCCAGCCGTTCGCGAATGTGTCGATGGTTTTGTTCGGTGTCAAATTCGGCGTCGGCCAACACCAAGCTGATCGGCGAAACTCCACTGGCCGCATCCACCAAGTCGGGCAGACTCCGGCAATCGCACCAGGGAGCTTGCCGCCCGCGCTGCGCCAGAATGATCAGCTTGTCCAAATCGGTGACGATCAACCACTTCAACCAATAGCTCCAGCGCGTCATCCCGCGCGGCCGCTGCTCGATGCGGCGAATAAAAAAGGTGCTGGCGGCGTTGTGGCTCAGCCCTATCCCATCGACGGCCACACGCGCGCGACGCCGAGCCCGACGCTTGGGGCCCTTAAATCGCCGCGCCGCTTCTCCCAGCACACGATCGATCGTCGGGTCGTCGAGCCGCTGCAGAAAACGATACAAGGTGGTGTAGTCGGGCACGCTGGAAAGCTTCAGGGTCTCGCGCAACTCGCGGTGCTCGCGCAAACGCACTTCGGTTTCACGAAAAGTCCAATCTTCGTAGCGCATCAGGCAGAGCACGGCCAGCAACTGCGGTTGGGTGAATTGATGCTTGCTGAAACGGCTGCGATAAGGCGGCAAAACCGCCGAGGCTACATCCAAGGCCACGCGCGCAAAGGGCAGGAGTCCGATCTCTGGCATCGCCCCTCCTGCTCGCATAGAAAACACCACGCGCCCGCCCTTGTCGCGCCTCAAATTCAACCTTGTGCCGAGGATGTCAACAAAGCCATCTGAAATTTTAAAATTTGAAATTGCCGTTCCTAACTTTCTCCGTTAGAAAAAATCGCCATTTCACTGCGGCTACAAAATTCACAAAAAGAAAGCGTGTCATCCTGAGCGAAGAGTCGGCCCGCTTTTGCCTTCGTCCCGCTCCTGCGGGACGGCCGACTCGCAGTCGAAGGATCTCAACGTTGCCACACGCGCTCCATTGCACATATCGCCTCCGCCTCAAAAATCCCCACACTCCCATCCACCCCCACCGCCCCGCCTCCAATCGCCTGCACACTCGACCGCACTACTTCCGCCCGCACCCCCACTCCCCCCAGCAAACAAGCCGACGAATTCGCACAACAAAAATCTCCCGCTCGATTCCCACTCGCCGCCCCCACCCATCGCGCCTGCTCAAATCCAACCCTCAAAACCAGCGACGCACACGTCTTCGCATTCGCCTCCTGCTCGAGCAGCATCAAAATCGTCGGCGTATCCTCCACAGCCCGCCGAAAGCGAAACCACGCATTCAACGGAACGTAGCGCACCGTAGCCGCCGGAATATCGCTCAGGTCCACCGCAATCATCCCGAACCCGCCGCCTTGCAACAGCAAATCCGTCGACCGCAGCGCCTGCTCAATATTCCGGCACCGCACCCACAGCAGTTGCTTCAACTCCACTCCAGCTGCAGCCGCCCCATGTGGATCGAAAGCGTCGCGTCCATCCACAAGCGCGCACACCTCAGCCTGCGCCGTTCTTGAAGCCAGCGCCGAAACCAGCAGGCTCGTTCGTCCAGAGCAGGGAGGTCCGCAAATTTCCGTCAACCCGCCGCGCGGCAATCCCCCCGTAAGCGCATCAATTTCCGGAACGCCCGCAGACACCATCTCCACAAGCTTCCGGTCGCGATACGAAAAGGGCGCAGCAACGCGCCCGGCCAGCGCCGTCTCCACCTGCAATCGCAAAGCAGCAAGATTCCCAGGCATGGGCCCGATCCAACGGCGAGGAGAAAGGTTCAGTAGGGGCACGGCATACCGTGCCCGCCTGGCGCCAGTGCGCCATTAAAGCAGTTAGTTTTTTCGCTTTTTCTTCGCCTATTTAAAATTCTCTCTCCGTTATCTGCCCTTGTCAAGCAGCGGGGAACAAGAACTTACCTGGGCCTTTTTGTCTGCGACTCTTACGTCATAGGGCACGGCTTCAGCCGTGCCACCACACCACAGCAACACCGCGGCTTTAGCCGCTGAGGAGAAATCTCGCAGCCGCCGGTCTCTTTCTTTGTAGGTCACGGCTTTAGCCGTGACAAAAAATCGTCGCGCGAAGCGCATACCGAAGGCTAAAGAGAAGCGAGAGCCCTCGTTTTCCGCACCCAACATCAATCGCACACCGCCTACAACAACTCCCCGATTCCTTACGTCCCGCCAGCGCATTACGCTTCCCCATGGCCAAACGCGCCGCCGCTCAACCAGCCCTCGCGCTATTTCCGTCCAACGCCACGATCGAGCAGCTTCAAAAAGAAGCCGCCCACTGCAAAGCCTGCGATCTCTGGAAGAACGCTACGCAAACGGTTTTCGGCGAAGGCGACGGTGCAAAACCAAAAGTAATGTTCGTCGGCGAACAACCAGGCGATCAGGAAGACATCGAAGGCAAGCCCTTCGTAGGCCCAGCAGGAAAACTTCTCGATAGCGCACTAATCGAAGCAGGCATCGACAGAAAAAAAGTCTACGTAACAAACGCCGTAAAACATTTCAAATGGGAGCCCCGCGGCAAACGCCGCATCCACAAAAAACCGAACGCCACCGAAATCGCCGCCTGCCGCCCCTGGCTCGACGCCGAGATCGCAGCCATCCGCCCCAACGTAATCGTCTGCCTAGGCGCCACCGCCGCCCAATCTCTACTAGGCCGCGACTTCCGCGTCACCATGCACCGAGGCGAATTCCTCAAATCCGATCTAGCTCCCCACGTGATGGCCACAGTACACCCCTCTTCCATCCTGCGCGCCCCAGACGAAGCCACCCGTCACGAAGAAATGAAACGCTTCATAGCCGACCTGAAAAAAGTAGCCCACCACGTCTAACAGCCGGGTAGCCACGACGATACCTTCCTCGTCGTAGGCCTTCGTCCCTTGTAGCGCCGGCATCCTGCCGGCTCTTTTGACTTCAGTGGCACAGGCACTCCTGCCTGTGCGTCGTTTGTTACGCCACATCCCCTCCGACCTTGGCTTCTGCGAGACGTCGCATCAAATAAACAAAATTCACTCACCGCGGCCGCGTACTCAACCCAGCCTTCTTCCAAAGTTTCTCCCAATGCCAAACGCCAGGCGTATCGTGCAGCACGCGATACCCAAACTGATGCGCCAGCATCAAAATCTGCCCGCGATGATGCGCCTCGTGCGAAAACATGTAAGCAAACATGGTCCCGCCAGCCGGCCAGGTTTGCGCCCAACTCCCGCGAGAAAATTTCGCCACCCGCCGGTTCGGATCAGCCGAAAGAGCATCCGTCAACATCCGCAAACACTGCCCAGCGCTTTTCCGATGCGCAGCCGCAGCCTGCTTCATCGTGCACCGGTCAGGATCAAGCGGCGCCGGACACTTCAAATGCGGCGCAGAATTTCTAAGCCAAACCAGCCGGCAGTTGTGCAAATGCGCGAATATCGCCGCAATCGTCCGCCCATTCCCTTTCTTACCAGGCGGCTCAGCCCGCCAAGCCCGAGAATCAAGGCTCGAAAGGATCACCTGGTTCATCCCATCATTGCTCGCATAAGTTTCAAGCAAGGTGTCGCGAATCTCAGCAAGCACCACAGGTGATTGCCGTACCTCGGTTTTCTGTGCCATAAAGTCTCCGCCAAATTTATAACATGACCGCGGTTGCCAAGCCGTAGCCACCACGACGCCTTCCTCGTCGTGGGCCTTTCAGTAGCACAGGCAATCCTGCCTGTGCCCCAAGTTGCCAGATGCGTTGCGTTCCCACGTTAAGGAAACGCCAGCGGCGTTGTTTTGAAGTGAGATTTTTCTCCTGTAGCGCGGGGCATCCTGCCGGCTCTTTTGAATTCAGTGGCACAGCCAGGAATGTGTAACGTTCCAGAACATCCTTTTAGACCGCGTTATTAGGACATCCTTTACACTCCTGCCTGTGCGCCTCTGGCGGCGCTGGTTCGCCTTGCGCCTTTTCCCTTGTAGCGCCGGCATCTTGCCGGCTCTTTTGAATTTCGCCTTTCAGTAGCCATTTCACTTCCACTTAAGCGTAATTTTGCGGTATCCAAACGATCAAATTCGCGCTACCATTGTCCGTTTTTATATGAAGACAAAAACTACGCTATCGGACGAAGAGATGGCCAAGCAAGGCACGCACTCGTGCTCGCCCAGAGCCACGAGGAGCCTGTGCCCTTGTGCCGCGCCAAGCATTCAAGGCAGGTCCAACACCATCCCACCGCGCAACGCCGAATTTCTAATCGCAAATCTGGAATTAGAATTCGAGTCAAACCACAGAAAACAAAGCCCACTAAAAATTTCTAATCGCAAATATTTCGCGATTTTTCCTCTCACTTCGCCGTCCCTTTATGTTTGCGGAGTAGCTCAGCCGACCATTTCTGATGGGAACAATCAGACAATTAGAAATTTCACTAAACCCTGCAGCATCATCACTTACGCAATTTCTGATAGGGACAAAATCGCGTTTTTTAGGATTTGCGCCAACCCCCGCTTTTCTCCTCGCAAGGGCACATCCCGCGATATGATACCGGCGCTGGCACCACTCCAATGACCACACCACATCCCGTCCACCTGCTCGGTCCGCTCTTCACGACCGACGACATGCGCGAGATCTTCTCCGATCATCGTCGCCTGCAAGGCATGCTGAATTTCGAAGCCGCACTGGCTCGAGCGCTGGCTCGCGAGGGCATCGCCTCCAAAGAAGCCGCCGCAGCGATTGAGTCGCAATGCGACGCAAATCTGTTTTCGATTGAAAAGCTGGCACGCGAGGGCGCGCTGGCCGGTAACATCGCAATCCCGATGGTCAAGCAGCTCACTTCACTCGTCGCCAAGAGTGACGAGAAGGCTTCTGCCTTCGTCCACTATGGCGCCACGAGCCAGGATGCGATTGACACCGGCCTCGTCCTTCAACTGCGCGAAGCCCTCGAGGAAATCGGCAACGGGCTTTCCAAAATCTCCAGCGCGCTGGTAAAGCTCGTTGAAGCCCACGAGTCAACCCTCATCGTCGGCCGCACGTGGCTGCAACATGCTCCGCCCGTCACCTTCGGATTGAAAGTCGCCGGTTGGCTTTCTGCGATCGAGCGGCATCATGCTCGCCTCAACCAAACACAAAAAGATGTGCTCGTAGTTCAGTTTGGAGGAGCAGTCGGCACGCTCGCGGCGCTGGGCGATCGAGGATCGGCGGTTGCGTCCGCACTGGCCGATGATCTGAAGCTTGGTCTGCCGGATTTGCCCTGGCACACAAATCGCGATCGCTTCGCGGAAGTTGCGACCACTCTCGGCTTGCTGGTTGGCACGCTCGGGAAAATCGCGCGCGATGTTTCGCTGATGGCACAAACCGAAGTCGCGGAAGTCGCTGAGCCCGCAGCGCCCGGCAAGGGTGGCTCATCCACGATGCCGAACAAACAGAATCCGGTCGGCTGCGCGGTGATTTTGTCCGCCACGATTCGAGTTCCACCGCTTGTTTCTACCATGCTGACCAGCATGGTCCAGGAGCACGAACGAGGATTGGGCGGTTGGCACGCCGAATGGGAAACGCTGCCGGAAATCTGCATGCTGGCAGGCGGAGCAGTCGCGCAGGCGGCCGGCGTGCTCGGCGGATTGCAGATCCACGAAGATCACATGGCTGAAAATATCGACGAAACGCGCGGCTTGATTTTTTCTGAAGCCGTGGCCATGGTTCTGCGACAAAAGTTGGGCCGTTCGCAATCGCATCAACTGTTGGAGGACGTAAGCCGCCGCGCCGTCGAGCAGAATCAATCGCTGCAAGATGTGCTCCTCAACGACGCTAAAGTTCGCGAGCACCTTTCCGCCGAAGAAATCGCTCGTCTGATGGACCCCAAGAGTTACATCGGCTCAGCAAAAGAAATGGCCAGGAAAGTCCTGTCCAGCCTGGATCGAAAACTCTAATGCCACAACTTGGAGAACTCTAAGCATGCCATTTGCGGAGTCCAACGGCGCGCGGTTGAACTATCGCTTCGACGGCCCCGCCGATGCGCCGGTGCTCGTCCTTTCGAATTCTCTGGGCACGAATTTGTCCATGTGGGATCCGCAGATTCCGGCGCTGGTGGAACGCTTTCGCGTCTTGCGATACGACACGCGCGGTCACGGCCAGTCATCCGTCACGCCCGGGCCCTACAGTATGTCGCAGCTGGGGCGCGATGTCGTCGAATTGCTCGACGCGGTTGGAATCGAGCGCGCGCATTTTTGCGGGCTTTCGATGGGCGGCGTGACCGGCATGTGGCTGGGAGTCTATGCTCCGCAACGAATCAGCCGCTTGGTGCTGTGCAACACGGCAGCGAAGATCGGCTCAACGGAGATGTGGAACGCTCGCATCGAAACAGTCCGAACCAACGGCCTGAGTGCAGTTGCTGAAACGCAAGCACAGCGTTGGTTCACTCCCACGTTCATCGCCAAGGTTCCGGACGTGATTGCGGCTACGCGCCAGATGATCGCGAGCACGTCTCCCGAAGGGTACGCCGCAAATTGTGGCGCCATCCGCGATATGGACCAGCGCGAAACGATTTCGCGCATTCGGGCCCGCACTCTGGTGATTGGCGGGTTGCACGATCCCGTGATTTCGGCGGCAGACCTGCGCTATTTAGTGGACACGATTCCGGGGGCCAAGCTCGTCGAGCTTGATGCTTCACATCTCTCGAATGTGGAAGCTCCGGTTGAATTCACCAAGGCGCTCCTCAACTTTCTGACTGAACCGGAGGGGAAGTGATGCCCGGGAAAAATATGAGTGATCGCGAACGGCACGAAGCGGGAATGAAAGTGCGGCGAACGGTGCTTGGCGATGCGCATGTCGATCGAGCGGAGAAGAACAAAACCGCCTTCAACGAGCCGTTCCAGGATCTCATCACGCGCTACGCCTGGGGAGAAGTCTGGACGCGCCCTGGGCTTCCTCGAAATACGCGCAGCCTGATAACCCTCGCGATGATGATTGCCCTCAATCGCAGCGATGAATTCCGCATGCACGTCCGAGCCGCCCTGAATAACAAAGTAACGCGCGACGAAATTCAGGAACTGCTGCTGCAGAGCGCGATTTACTGCGGCGTGCCCGCCGCCAACACAGCCTTCCACATCGCACAAGAAGTCTTCGCGGAAATAGACGGGGAAAAATGAGCACTTTCTTCGAGACTCCGATGAAAACTACTCCAGTTTGAACTGATCCATGAATTTATCCACCTCGAACGAAGTGGGGCTTTCGGTCGCGCTCTTTTTCGGCATTTTGCTCTGCCTGGAAATTGGCTTCCGGATTGGCCTGGCGAGTTCGAAAAAGAAACCACGAGCTGGCGTACGAAGGCACCGGAACGATTGATGCGGCCGTGTTCGCGCTGCTCGGACTTCTTCTCGGATTCAGCTTTGCAGGTGCGATGTCGCGCTTCGACGCCCGTCGCCAACTCATCGTCAATGAGGCCAACACGATCAGCACGGCGTATCTTCGCATCGACCTGCTTCCTGCATCCGACCAGCCGGAAATTCGCACGCTTTTCCGTGAGTATCTTGACGCGCGGCTTCGCGCTGTCGAGGTTCTGAGAAACAGGGATGAGGCCCGGCAGGAATTTGCGCGCGCCGGCGAAGTTCAGCAGCAAATCTGGGCGCGGGCTCTGGCTGCCAGCAAGAATGATTCGACGCAAAACTCCGTGCGGCTGCTGATACCCGCGATCAACGACATGACCGACGTCACGACTGCGCGAATGATTGCCGCGGGAACTCGTCTTCCGGCGCTGATTTTCCTGTTGCTGGTGAGCGTCGCGCTCTTGAGCGGGCTTTTAGCTGGCTATGCGATGGCAAAACGAAAAAGCCGCAGTTGGTTGCACAAGATTCTGTACGCGACGGTAATTCCCATCACGATCTACGCGGTTCTGGATTTCGAGGATCCGCGGTCGGGACTCATCCGCGTGGACGCCGCCGACAAGGCGCTGATTCAATTGCGCGATTCAATTCACTAACTGGCTGAAGCGCGCCTAGCGCCATCAGGTGGGAACGTGCGGCAGATTCCAGTGACGCCACACGCTGATCAAGCGAATCGCGAAACACGACAACCCGCCAAGAATAGCGGACGGCGTATCGCCCATTCGAAATCTGAGCCAGAAAAATATCGCGAATCGTCCCGCCGCCGACGGCCGTGATGGTGCCCAGCAACGCCGCGACGAACGGATGCATTTTGTATTTCAGCGCCTTCTCGGTTCCCGCCACCGCGAACAGAGCCAGCGCGCCGGCATCCAGCACGATGAGAGGTTGCGTCGGCAAATTCTCAAAGAGCGGATGCAGCAAGAAAACAATCGCAGCACCGGTGAACGCCACGGTGGGGTAGCGCCAATCACGCAGCGACTGCGGTGGCACGGCACCGATCAGAAGGTCGCGTGTGATCCCGCCCGCCAGCGCCGTGGAGAACGCCAGCACCATCAGGCCGAGCAAATCGAGGTCGCCGGTGACGGCGGCTGTGGCGCCTTCGATCGCGAAGAGGAAAGTTCCGGCAATATCGGCCACCGACAAAAGCCGATCGTGGCGTATGAGCGCAGCCTGGATTTCGTTGTTTGCTTGCGTCATTTGTTATTTCCGGTGCAGCGAATCAGCCTCGCGTGGTGTGCCGGGCTTATGGTTCAGGCGCGATTCTCGGATAGCCGGGCGATCACCTCTGGCGGAAGCGGGCGGGATTTCATTCGCTGGGGATCCTGCGGGTCGAGGCCGGCCCAAACGCGCGTTTCGATGCCCTCGACGGCGAGAATTTGATCTTTGAAATATTGATGACGGAGCACGAAACTGCTGCGGCGAAATTCCATGACCATGGATTCAGCGCGCAGTTCGTCGCCAAAGGTAGAAGGCACGATGAATCGCGCCTTCACGTCCACAAGCGGAACGCCGAGAACGCCGTGCGAGCGGAAGAGGTTTTGAATCGGCAGGCCGGCGGTGAGAAAGAGGGCGGTGGTGCAATCGTCAAACCACGCGAGATAGCGCGGATAAAAAACGATTCCGGCGGGGTCGCAATCGCCCCACTCGACGAGCAGTCGTTTGTGGCTGACGAGCATTCGCAGGGAACTCCTTCGATAGGTTTCGTAAGTTGCGGAGTGAGGCTACCGGAGATTGTCGAAGAGCGTCAAGCGGAAGCGGAAATTTACATCTTCGCAGAGCAGGCGACCGCTGGCGGTATTAGAATGGTTGCGTGAAAAAACTGCGCACGCAGGTGGGAATTGTCGGCGCCGGTCCTGCGGGGCTAATGCTTTCGCATCTGTTATATCTGCACGGAATCGAATCGATCGTTATTGAGAACCGCAGCAAGCAGTATGTGGAAGAACGCGTGCGGGCGGGAGTGCTGGAGCAGGGGACTGTGGACCTGATGGCCGAGACGGGAGTCGGCGAGCGGCTGAAGAAAGAAGGGCTCGTCCACTACGGAGTGAACTTGCGATTTGGGAGGCGGACGCACCGAATCGATTTTGCAGAGTTGACTGGAGGGAAGGGAATCACGATCTACGCGCAGCATGAGGTGATCAAAGACCTGAATAAGGCGCGACGCGAAGCGGGTGGCCAGATCTTTTACGAAGTGGAAGACGTGAGCGTCCACGATTTTGCAGATGCGAATTCAGCGACCAAACCCAGCATTCGATTTCAAAGCCACGGGGAACCGCACGAACTGAGCTGCGATTTCATTGCAGGCTGCGACGGGTATCACGGCGTTTGCCGGCCGAGCATTCCGAATGGCGTACTAACTCTGTTTGACCGAACTTACCCCTTTGGCTGGCTTGGAATCTTGGCCGATGTGGCACCATCGTGTGATGAACTGATTTATAGCTACCACGAGCGCGGGTTCGCACTGCTGAGCATGCGCTCGCCGCAAGTGAGCAGGCTCTACCTGCAATGCTCTCCAGACGAGGACATCAACCGGTGGGCGGACGCGAAAATCTGGGAGGAGCTGCACCGGCGTTTCGCGACCGACAACGGGTGGAAGCTGACGGAAGGTCCGATCACACAGAAGGGTGTGACGGGGATGCGCAGCTTTGTTGTGGAGCCGATGCAATGCGGGAAACTGTTTCTGGCAGGCGATGCGGCGCATATCGTGCCGCCTACGGGCGCGAAGGGATTGAACCTTGCAGTCGCGGACGTCCGCGTGCTCGCTCGGGCGCTGGAAGAATTTTACAAGTCAGGCGGCCGGCAGCGTCTCGATGAATACTCGGCGACCTGCCTGCGGCGCGTGTGGAAGGTGCAGCGGTTTTCTTGGTGGATGACTGCTATGCTGCACTTGTTCGATAGCGACAATCAATTTGATCAGCGACGCCAGCTGGCTGAACTCGATTATGTGACCAGTTCGCGGGCCGCATCGCAGTCGCTGGCGGAAAACTATGTTGGATTGCCGATGGATTACTAAAACTGTGCAGACGATTTCACAAAAAAGAGGAGGCTAGAGAACATTGCCACTGAATAAGCCTGAGAAAATCTTCTGGATCAGTCTGAGCTCATTAATTTTTGTGATTTGCGCTGTATTTCTTGCGGCGCCTGCTTGGACGTACCATCCGCCGACGCGTCCGCATTCAGACATGGGAGACATGTCCGGCATGTCGATGGAGGAAATGGCTAATATGCCAGGAATGGAGCACAGCGCTGCGCCGGAGGTGAGTCCACAACTCAAAGCGAAGTATGCCAGGGACAAGCGCGAAAGCGAATTCAATCATCATCTCGCCGGATTGCTGGTAATCCTGGCGGCCGTATTTTTCCTGGGGCAGCCGATGCTGACGAAGCGATGGCCTTCGGCGCGGTATGCGTGGCCAATGTGCTTTTTGATATCGGGGATTTTCCTGCTTTTGTTCAGCGACACCGAAATCTGGCCATTTGGGAATCAGAGTATTATTTATGCGCTGACACACAATCCCGAGGACGTGCAACACAAGACATTTGCGCTCATCCTGCTGGTGCTCGGTGTGGTGGAAATGTTGCGAGCCAGCGGGCGCTTACAGGCTGCGTGGAGCGCGTGGGTATTCCCGGTGGTATCGCTAGCGGGATGCGTTCTGCTGCTATTTCATCATCATGGAGGCATGCACGGGCCGGACGCCATGAAGACGATGGTGAGCGTCCAGCATCAACACTTACATTTTGCCGAGGCCGGCGCGGGAGCAGCGGTGGCCAAAGGTCTCGCGGAATCCAACGCGAGCTGGTACGACATCTTTAACAAGATATGGCCGCTTTTCATGATCGTGCTCGGCGTGATGCTGATGATGTATAGCGAATAGCGTTTTGAATCTAACGCTTCGGCTTATGGACCTTTTCTGGGGAAAACTGTTTTTTTATAGGCGGCGAGAGCGTTTTTGATTATCGGATAGGCTTTGGAGGGCGGCAGGATCTCGTCCACAGCCACTTCTTTACCTTCTAATTGTTTGTAATCCTGAAAAAATCGCCGGATTATGGCCAACCGGTGCGGCGGCAGTTCGCCTGCTTCGTGATATCCGTTGAATTCGGGATCTTTGGTGGCGACGGCGATAATTTTGTGATCGGGATCGCCCGCATCGATCATGGTCATGAGGCCGATCACCCTGGCGTGCATGAGGGTGAGCGGAACCACCGATTCCTGGCAGAGCACGAGAACATCGAGCGGATCGTGGTCTTCGGCGAGGGTTTGAGGGATGAAGCCGTAGTTCGCGGGATAAAAGACGGCGGAGTACAGAACACGATCCATGCGGATTATTCCACTGGCTTTGTCGAGCTCGTACTTGACGTCGGAGTGCAGCGGGATTTCGATGACGGCGTCGAATTCGTAGGGGACCTTGTTACCGGGACTCAGGTCGTGCTAGGGATGAGTCATAGGAACCTCTCAGGCTGCGATGAAAATGCGAGACCATTCTATTACGCTGGCGGTATTACGCCGGGTGTTTTACGGCAATTCGGACTCAGGAGCCAGAACCGGAAGGCATGTTCGAAGGCGAGATCGGTTGATTCGTGAAGACGACCTTCCCGCCGCTGCGCGCGAAAATATGCGCTGTTTTTGGGTCAATTCCTTTCAGAGCTTCTTCAACGAAGGGGTCTTCAGTAAATAGATAGACACGGTTGGGCCCATTCCACAAGCGCACGAACGAATCCTGATCTTCGAAAACGGGAGGCACGTCGGGGAAGAGCGAACCGAACCAGAGGTCGGCACGCCGCCCGTCGATGATATGCACTCGTTCGCCGGTGTAGAAAGTGATCGACGCGCCGCTTTCATAATTTCGGTAGAAGACAATGGTCTGGCCGGGTTGAAAATCTTTGCGAATCGCGAGAGCCAGATTCTTCGATGAGATTTCGGGCGAGAAAATCACGAAGCCCTGGTAAATGCAGAGCAGGATTACGATCATCATGGCGGCGAGAGCGAGGTTTGCCTTGAGCGTGGAACCGCGGCGGCGAAAAAACCAATTGAGACCGGTGCCGAGCAACATAGCAGAACCGAACTCCCAGAGCGGCGCCCGAAACATGCCGAGCGCTTCGATGGTGAGATCCTGCATATGGCCGAGCGAGAGTTTGTAATGTCCCGGGTGCGCGGTGAGCACATCGCCGATGTCGGTGCCGGGAGGGAACGGATGTGTTTGCGCAAAGATGCTCATGCAAGCGATAAAGACGAGACAGCCGATGGCGAGAAGGAATCCCGACGCGATTCTACCGGCGCGACGTTCGTGGCTATCGGCGGGGGAATTATTTTCGCGCTGAAGCCAACCAGCCGTGAGTAAGGCGAGAGCCGGAACGGCGGGGAGCGAATAATATTCCTGGCGGCTTGAGAAGCTGAAGAAGCCCACGATTACGGCGATCCAGATAGCAAGAAGGAGATTGGCGCGGCCACGCGCGTCCAAGCGGTCCCGCCAGGCGCGGAAATTTGCCGGTATTTCCTTCAGTGCGGGGAAGAAGAAGGCGCACCAAGGAAGAATCCAGAGAAGTAGCAGGCCATAGAACAGGAAAAGCGGAACTTTACCGTAGTCGTGAGGAATGCGCTTATTGAGGAAGCGCATGAATTGTTCGTTGACGAAGTAGGACCAGAGAAAGCCCTTTTCAGGGCCTGTCGGTTGCGCGGGATTCCGGATTGCCGCGAGAGCGTGCCACGGCACAGCAACGACGAGAAAGACGAGAGTGCTCGAAAGAAGATGGAACCTCCAGATTTTCTTCAACTCGCCGGTGAGAAGCAGGTAGGCAAGCATGATTCCCGCAGGGAAGACCAGGCCGATCAGGCTTTTTGTCAAAACATTGAGGGCCATCGTGACAGCAATTCCCCAGCAGAGCGAGCGGGAGGGCTGGGTTTGTTCGCATGCCATGAGGAAAAAATACGATCCGAGCGTGAGAAAAATTGCGACCAGAACTTCCGGAATAAGGAAGCGCGTGAACACGTAAAAGCCGGGAGACGTAATTGTGATGAGTGCGGCGTAGAATCCGGCTTCTTCGCCAAAGAAGCGCCGCCCGAAAATGTAAACACACCACGCAAGGAGTAGGACGCTGAGAGCCAGCGGCAGGCGCGTCTGCCATTCGGAGATTCCGAAAAGTTTGTAGCTGATCGCCACGAGCCAATACATCAGGGGCGCTTTTGCGAGATAGCGAATGCCGTCGACGTAGAGCGTTACCCAATCATGATTCAGTAGAATTTCCCGCGAAGCTTCAGCGTGGACGGAATCTGCGTCGTCAAGCAGTGAGGGATGAAAGAGACCGGGAATGTAGACGACAAGCCAAGCGCCCAAGACGATGCAGAGCATGGACGCATTGGAGAGAAGAAAATTGGGAGAGAGAGATTGTCGATCTTGGGTGGCTGTGACTGTATTCATAGAATCATTGGGCAAATAATTTTACCTGAGGTGGAGCGCTTGGCCTAATGCGATGGCGTACTGAGAGTTTGAAGGGGTTGTTCATTTTCCTTTTTGGCAGAGAATGACGTATGTTCGCGAGCTGTTCTGTGATGCGGTGAAGTCCAAAACGATTTCATTGAAAGGAAGCGGCTACTATGAAAGTGGATTTTAGAGGGTGGCTGAGATGGGCCAAGTATGGGGCGCTGGCTATGACGATTGCGCTGACGCTGTGGATGCCGGTGATTACGGCGCGTACTTCGACACATGATTCGGCGAGTCGGTCGTTCGATATCGGCGATGGGAAGCCCGAGGCACAGAAGACAGCGGGCGAGACTTTCAAGAATATTCAGGTGCTGAAGGATATTCGCGCGAGCGAATTGATTTCGTCGATGCGCTACATAGCCACTTCGCTCGGGGTGGGGTGCGATTATTGCCATCAAGCCGACCATTTCGACAATGACGATAAGCCGACGAAGGAGCGAGCACGGAACATGATGAAGATGATGTTCGCGATCAACCAGGATAATTTCAATGGGAAGCGGGAAGTGACTTGCTATACGTGTCATCGGGGAGCCGCGAAAGCGGCCAGTATTGCGTCTCTTTCTGCAGCGACGAATGGTGGCGCGGCGCCAGTTGTGGAATCCGGTTCAGGTGGCAAGGCCGCTCGCGCGACTGAATCTGGCGAGACAGCAGGGGTTTCGAACGAAACAACGAAGGCGATGCCGAGTATGACGGAGATAGTGGCGAAATATGTGGGTGCGATTGGAGGCAGCGCTGCGATCCAGAAAAATCAGACGCGGGTGGAGCAAGGCAGCGTTGAAGGGCCGCACAATCTTCACGCGGCGATTGAAACGTACCGGACAGCGCCGGATAGGGCGTTCGCGATTGTGCATCGACCGAATGGCGACGTGAGCGAGGGGGTGAGCGGAGAGACTGGTTGGGGAAAGAGGGCGAACGGGGAAGTGACGGAAGAGTTGGGGGATGAACTGGCGCGGAGCAGGCAGTGGGCCGAGTTTTATCCGGGCGAACGGTTCGAGAAAGATTATGAGCGTTTGCAGGTGCGGGGAACGGAGAGCGTGAGTGGTCACGATGCATACGTGGTGATGGCGTGGTGGAAGGGCGACGGGGCGGATCGAATTTATTTCGATGTGCAGAGCGGCTTGCTGCTGCGGATAACGCATCGCATTGAAAGTCCGCTGGGAGCGCTTCCGCTTCAGACCGATTATGAGGACTATCGCGACGTGAATGGATTGAAGATTCCGTTCACGGTGCGGGTGACACGCGTGGATGGGACGACGACATATACGTGGCAGAAGATGGAGCCGAATGTGGCGATTGATCCCGGTCGATATGAAAAACCTGTGGAGAAGCCGGCGGCAGAGGAGCTGGTGACGCCCGGGACGAAACCTTAATTCGATTTCGCGGGGGTGGCAGCGTCGGCGGCAGGAGCGGAATGCGGCGCGATGGTTGTGGGCGGAGCCGGAAGCGCCGAGTGAATTCCGCCGCCGCATTGAGCGTCCACTTGGAGCTGCATCGCGTCGTCAAGTTGCAGGCCATTGCGAGAGGCTGCTGAGCAAACCTGATTGGCGCTCAATCCGAGAGCGCCGCGCATGTCCGCGTAATCCAAATTCGCGCCCTGCAGATTCGCGCCATTGAGAACAGTTCCCTGGAAGTGGGCTCCGTGCAAATCGGCGCTTCGCAGGTCTGCGTCAATGAAAATTGCTGTGCTTAATTCGGCGTTGTCGAGGTGGGCGGAGGAAAGTTTGGCCGACCAGAGATATGCCTGATGCATCGCGGCGTGTTCGAGATTTGCGGATTCGAGATGCGCCTCGCGGAAATCGGCTTTGTCGAGATTTGCGCGAATGAGAGTGGCGCCGCTCATGCGAGCTGAATAGAGGCTTGCGCCTTCGAGTTGCGCGTCGACGAGAGTTGCGTTTGCGAGCGAGGAGTAGGAGAGATTGGCACCGCGGAGGTCGGCGCGAGTCATGTTGGCGCCATCGAGATTGGCGCGGTCGAGATTGGTGTGAGCCATTTGCGCGCGATCCAAGATGGCGAGGCGAAGAGTTGACTGGCCAAGATCGGCGCCGCGCATGTCCGCTTCGGAGAGGAATGCGCCGGTGAAGTCGGTGCGGAAGAGATGAGCGGTGGCGAGAAAGACGCCATAGGCTTGGGCGTAACGGAACTTGGCGCCATTCAGGCGCGCGCCTTTCACGGAAGCGAGTTGATCATCGGCACCGGTCCAGGTCGCAGGCTTGGTGGAGATTGCGGCTTCCGTCAAATCGGCGTAAGGATCGTAGCCGATGGACCAGAAGACGCTCGGAGCCCAGCGGCGAATATCGCCGGCTGAGAATTGCGGAGCGCGGCCAACGTCATGCGGAACGCCTTTGATCGCGCCGAGCGAGAGAAAGAAAAGGCCGACGACGAGGGCTGCAATCAGCCGCGAAAAACTGACAGATTTAACTTTTGCTAAAATTCCTGCCGAAATTTTCTTTTCTGAGGCCCAGGCTTCTTCGGGACGGCCAACGCGGGTGGTGGAATAGACGGCGACACCGGTGGCGGCGGCGAAGAGGAGCACGTGCAGTAACGTGCCGTGCATGTCTTGGGCTGTGAGGTAGCGTCCCCAGACGCAGAGGATCGTAATGGGAACGAGCCAGTACGCGAGCAGGATGGAAATTGCTTTTTCGATGAAGCGCGTCGAAGGCGCGTCATGGTTCATCCAGCGGAAGTGTGCACGGATGAGGCCGGTGATGATCCAAGGTTTGTGCTCGTCGACCGAGCTGCCATCAGGGAAAATGGCGGGAAGTTCGAGGACAGCGTCCCACAGGCGCTGCAAATGATATTGGAACGTGAGATAGACGGCTACGAGCAGGGCGGGCATGATCAGGTAGATTTCAGCCGTCGGGAAAGCAGCAGCGGAATGCAGGAACGGGAGTATGGAGGAGTCGGAGATTAATTGGACGTCTTTCGTTTTCCAGATCATCAGCCAGGAGAGCAGGCTGAGAGAGAGCGTGGCGGTGAAAAACGACATCACCGTCCGGGATGCGCGCGCAAAATCCGCCAGGCCAGGGAATTCCAGAATTTGCGGAGGCAGCGTGGCGTCGCGCAGATTGGCGCCGGCGATCTGGCGCGGAACGAGCCCCATGGCGGTGGCGAGAGCAGCGCCTTCCATGTTGGCGCCTTCGAGATTTGCGCCGACCAGGCATGTTTCCTCCAGATTCGCGCGTGCGAGGCAGGTGTCGCGAAGGTCGGCCAGAAGGAGGTCGGCTGCTTTCAGATCGGCCTCTTGCAAGTCGGCGTAGCGGAGATTGACGCCTACCAGTTCAGCTCCTTCCAGCTTGGCGGAGGCAAGATCGATTTTTTTACCTGAGATACCCTGAGATTCGACCCATTCCTTGTGCATCGCGAGCTTTTCTTCGAAGGCCCAGTCGCTGGCGATGGCGGGGAATGCCGGGGCCAGAGGCGCGGTCGCGTCCGCTAGCAAGCTTTGCGTCGTTTCTGCAGATGATTCGGACGTGGTGGGGGCGTCGGTAGCTTGGGTGACAGCAAGGTTGTTGTCGGGGATTTGCGATTCTGGCTCTGCGCTAGTCTCGGTCGATTCGTCCTTCTGGGCTTTTTCAGTAACGGCGGAGCGCTGAGGGTCTTGAGCTGCCGTGGCGAACTCGGGGGCTTCCGCGGCCGATTCCGAGGTGGAAGCTGGAGCTGAGACGAGGGCCTCTTCGGTGGCTACGTTTTGGGAGGCTTCCTCCGGTAAAGGTTCGGCAACCTGTACACCCGTGCCTCCGGTTTCTTCGCGTCGCGAGCCGAGCCGAAATCTCCACGCCATGAGACTAGGTGCTCCCGTTCTGTGGGGACGAGCCGCACCTA
Source organism: uncultured Acidobacteriota bacterium (assembly GCA_963772535.1). Classification (GTDB taxonomy): domain Bacteria; phylum Acidobacteriota; class Terriglobia; order Acidiferrales; family UBA7541; genus Palsa-295. The sequence goes on along the minus strand of CAVYXN010000009.1, from coordinate 168,648 downwards.
CCGGTGAGGGTCAACGTCGAAGATGTGGAATCCCCAAGCATCAATTTTAATCGGATTCGAGAATCGCCTCGGTGCATCGTACTCGAACGTTTCTGAAATCGCTCCTGTACGAAAGTGCAAGTCTCGTACAGCTGTTCAGGCGATTTTTCAGCTTCGGTACCTTTCATCCTGGTCATATATATGTGTATATGTGCCGATATGGCGACTACGACGAATCGGGCTGCGCGCCTTGCAATTCCGCAGTATTCTTTAGTGTTGAACATCCTTTAAAGGCGTTACGACAGAGGTTTGGAGGCATGAAAGTGGACGCGAATACGACGGTCGCTCCGAAGCCGCAAGTTCGGATCGAATCGGACAGCATGGGCAGCATCGAGGTTCCCAACGATCGTTACTATGGTGCGCAGACGGCGCGGTCGTTGATTCATTTCGACATCGGGCTCGACAAGATGCCTCCCTCGTTGATCCGGGCGTTCGGCATTCTCAAGAAAGCGGCAGCGCTGGTGAATGAGGATTTAAAGAAGCTATCGCCGGAGAAGGCGCGCTTGATCGTTCAGGCAGCCGATGAAGTGATCGCCGGAAAGCTTGACGAGCATTTTCCTTTGCGAATTTGGCAAACCGGCAGTGGCACGCAGACGAATATGAATGCCAATGAAGTGATTTCGAACCGGGCGATTGAGATCGCCGGTGGCGTGATGGGTTCGAAGAAGCCTGTCCATCCCAATGATGATGTGAACATGTCGCAATCGTCGAACGATACATTTCCCACGGCGATGCATATCGCTGCCGCGACTCAGGTGGCAGAGGTATTAATTCCGGCATTGACCCGGCTGCGCGACGCTGTGGATGCGAAGGCGCGTGAGTTTCAAGACGTGGTGAAGATTGGCCGCACACATTTGATGGACGCGACGCCGCTTACTGTGGGACAAGAAATTTCCGGCTGGGTGAGCTTACTTGACCGCGATATCGAGCGGCTGAAGTTGGTGCTACCGGGGCTGTACGATTTGGCGATTGGCGGGACGGCCGTGGGAACCGGATTGAACGCGCATCCGGAGTTTGCCGAGCGCGCGGCACAGAAAATCTCGGAATTGACGGGGCTGCCTTTCCAATCACATCCCAATAAATTCGCGGCCCTCTCCGCGCACGACGAGATCGTGTTTGCGAGCGGAGCGCTGAAGACGCTCGGTGCGTCATTGATGAAAATCGCCAATGATATTCGATGGCTTGCTTCCGGTCCGCGAGCAGGCTTCGGCGAAATCACGCTGCCTGAAAACGAGCCAGGTTCGTCGATCATGCCGGGCAAGGTGAACCCCACGCAGTCGGAAGCAATGACGATGGTTGCCGTGCAGGTGTTTGGCAATGACGCAGCGATCGGATTCGCCGGTTCGCAGGGGAATTTTCAGCTGAATGTTTACAAGCCGGTGATGATTCATAATTTTCTTAATTCTGTACGATTGCTTTCCGACGCGTGCCGGTCGTTTACGGACCACTGCATCGTGGGAATGGAGCTGGAGCGCGATCGCATTCGAGAAAATGTAGCAAACTCACTGATGCTAGTAACCGCATTAACCCCCAAGATCGGTTATGACAAGGCTGCCAAGATTGCGCATAAAGCTCATCACGATCACAGCAGTCTGCGAGCTGCGGCGTTGAAGCTTGGATATCTCACAGAGAAGGAATTTGATGAGCTTGTGCGGCCAGAAAAAATGACGCATCCGTGAGATTGTTCCGTTGCGAAACTAGCTCTTTCAAAAATGGCTCAACGAATCTCGTGCAGGTGAGTTTTATGTCCCGCGATGAAACAGCTTAGTAACTTCTTCGAAAAATCTTAGCGTAGAACAACGATTTGTTTTGACATCTTTGTGACTCTTCATTAAATTCACATCCCCTTCGAGATTCTCTTTTTTCGTTGTCCCCCTTTCACTGGAGTTTTTATGCGGTTGCTAGTGGCCGAAAATGATCCATCGTTAGGAATTTTCTTGCAACGCGGTTTTGGCGCGGAGCGCTATTCCGTGGACCTGACTCAGGATGGTGAGCAGGCGCGGAGCCTTGTGCGGGAAAACGAGTACGATCTCGCGATTCTGGATTTAAGCATGCCGAAGGAAGAAGGCGTCGCCGTGCTGCGTCACTTGCGGATCTCGCGGCAGGGCATGCCCATACTGGTGCTTACGAATCGCAGCCAGATTACGGAACGCGCGGGCGAACTCGACATGGGGGCAGACGACTTTGTGGTGAAGCCGTTTGCGTTTTCCGAACTCTCGGCAAGGGTACGAGCGCTGTTGAAAAGGGGCGCGCGTTCTCCGGAAAGCATGTTGCGCGTGGAAGATTTGGAGCTGAATCGCGTAGAGCACTCCGTGAAGCGTGGGAGTCGCGCGATTGACCTGACTCCCAAGGAATACTCGCTTCTGGAGTTTTTGATGCGCAACGCGGGACAGCGCGTGACGCGTTCTCGGATCATCCAACACGTGTGGAACCTATCGCACGACACGATGACAAACGTGGTGGATGTCTACATCAACTATTCCTCAGCGCAGGTGGACAAGCGAAAGGTGGGGCAGCTGGCTATTGCGATCCAAGTGGCTTTCCAGCAGATGGGAGTCTTCGACGCTTCGAACACGAGGCCGGAGGTGGCCAATTCCGAGCCGATGCCGTTTTCGAAGGTACAGATGGTGGAAAACCAGGAGCGAGTGCAGTCAATGGGCCGACTGGTGAATCCGCCCAGGGGAGCGCTGGGAGAGAGTCCGGATCGGCCCGACCTGAACGAAATCCAGAGGCAGCTACAGACGGCACTAGCGGGACAGATCGAAAAGCACACCGTCTCGGTGACGCCGACGAAAGAGGGGATTGTGGTGAGCCTGAGGGAATTGGGGTTTTTCGACAGCGGCTCGGTGTCGTTGCGGCCAGAAGCGGAGCCGACGCTGGCGGACTTCGTGAAAGTAATCGGGCCGAGACGGATCCGGGTGCGAATCGAAGGGCACACAGATAATGTGCCAATTCACAACACGAGATTCGCGTCCAATTGGGAGCTTTCGACCGCGCGAGCGACGGAGATCATAAAACTCCTGATCACGAGGTATGGGATTGCGCCATTGCGTCTCTCGGCGTCGGGATACTCCGAGTTCTATCCTGTGGCGTCGAATGCAACGCCGGAAGGGCGAGCGATGAACCGAAGAATCGATCTTGTGATTCTGAACTCGCAAACCGATAGCACGCCAGCAGTTCCCGTGAGGGCTTCCGTGGCTCCTCTCTCCCAGGCACCTCACTAAAGGGCCACTTCATCCCTCGATTCGAAGGCTTAGGTTGAGGAGCGCGTCGAACGCGGCAGTCGGAGTCATCGCATACGCCAAAATTGAGTCGACGGGAAGGGCACTGACCCCCCGTCGTTAAACTGAGTCTCTTACGACACATCCTGAACACCGTTGCTTAATTCACTCGAAGTTCAATTAGTATCATTCTTGGCGTGCGTCCCAGCCGCGGAAGGCCGTTTGGAGGGTGCCGGTATCTCTCGAACTTGAGTGAACAAATCTAACTGGAGGATTTTCGATGAAGAATCAGATTTCTCGACTACTAATCGTGGCCGGTTTTGCAGTGGCCTTTGTCGCAGGCGCGGCCTCGCACCTGATACCGGGTGCGAACAGCACTACAGTGGTGACGGCACAAGAGAAACACGAAGCATTGAAGGACGTGCGTACCGCCCGAGATATGATGCAGCAGGCCCGCGGTCTGCTGGCGGGCGCGCCTGGGTCATTTGGCGGTCACCGGGAAAAGGCCATGAAGCATCTGGATCTGGCGCTGGGAGAAGCAAATCAAGCCCTGGAGGTCAGGGAACACGAGAATCACTAGAAGGAATAAGGTCACGGACCCAAATCGCTCGCAGGACTAAGGAGGAAAGTGAGGCCCTGCGAGCGATTTGTATTTCTGGTCCGAGAAATCAGTTGGTGGTGGCCGGTGCTGGCGGCGCTGCCAGGGACGGTGGAACCGGTCCTGCGTTCACTATTTCTTGAATTACCTTCGCGGCGAGACTCCTGCTGCGAACGCATGATGTGTCATTGATACGACATTGAGCCAGGGTCAGACGGCATCCACAAGTACAGCCTTCGGAATTAAGTTTCTTAAGTGCGATCGTTTTTTGCTCGGGCGACAGTCCAGAGAAATCGACGTCGGGAAGTTCGGTGGCCCGCACGGCATTCTTCAAAAAGATTTGGCCCGTATCCTCGAAAGTTTCGATCTTCACGTTCACCGGCAAGCCCATCAGGGCACGTACTTCCGTGTCGTAGACTTCGGGCGGATATAAACCCTCATGCTTCTGGACGATGCGGGCATCTTTGTTAATCAGAAAAGTGGTGGGCAGAGCTGGAACACCGCCATATTCAGAAATGAGTTCGCGGCTCCACATCACAACGGGATAGTTCATGTGAAAAGCTCTGGCGAATTCCCTGACGTCATCCGGGGAGCCGTCGTCGACAGACACGCCGACGACGAGCAAGTTGTCCTTATATTTTTTCGCGAGTTCAGTGAGGATAGGAATTTCTTCGCGGCATGGCGGGCACCATGTGGCCCAGAAATTCAAAATTACGACTTTGCCCTGCCATTGCGCGGTTGAGACGACGTTGCCATCGAGATCTTGCACAAGAAACGGAGGAACCGGCTGCGGGTTGCTCGCGAAACGAATCACCGAGTCATCATCGTCGTCAACCAAAGCAGCCATATCAGGCTGGGCTTGCGAATCTGACACCGGCTTAACATTTGATGATTTCTCTGCCTCTCGCGCGTGGGAGATGGGGGCTCGAGGCGCCAGACGGCGCCCACGCGAGGCTGCCATGCCGATCGCGAGGCCCGCCAAGCCGGTTACGATTGCGAGAATCGCGATGAATGGTTTTGCCATGATTTGCCTGTGAAGCTCTCATTATGCAGCAGCGCGAGAGGAGGGACAAGTTTGGATCGCAATTGTGCGCGAAAAGTGAGGGGAGCGGATGAGGTTCAGTTGTGTTGGGTGCCAGACTGGGACGCAGCTTCCCGAGTTGGAATTCAATGCGCGAGCTGAATTTGAAGTGGCGCCACCAAGTGATTGAAAACACAGGCATCTTGGGTGCGGATGGAAGTCCGATGATGGGCCAAGTATTTGCATAAGGAGAGGAGTGGGTCGCGTTCCAACACGATCCGCCCAACTGGTGAATGGGGAGGAAGGGGCCCAGACATCGGAAGGAACGGGTCGTTCCCACCTGCCTCTGAGAGGGAAGCTAGGATGGATGACCCCATGATTCGATCACGCCTAGGTCGAATCAATGGAACGCGGCCTTTGGGGCTCTCGATCCCAAGCGAGAGCCCCTCTTTTTTTGCTCACACTTCGCTTGATTGCCTGCTCGTGGAACGGCTTAGCTACTGGCAGCGTTGAGATGGTTCGCTTTGCTCAGCATGACAATCGTTCGGAGAGCGCGTTAGCACAAAACGAGGGGCCAATTCGCGCTTTGTTAATCGAAACTCTTAGGAATTTTCGACGCGGCGGAGCACTGGGATTCTCGATTGGCGTAAAACGTGTTCGACGACGGTTTCGCGCAGTCGCGACGCGTCATAATCAAACATTAGGCGGTTGGTTTTCTCGTCGTAGCGGAATTTGTGCAGACCATAGGTATTTGAGAATTCGCCGAGCGTTCGGAACTGCGCTGGGTTCAGTCGGTCCTGGAGTTCGTAGGTGACGGTCATGAGTGTCATGCGCGGAATTATAACACTCAGCTGCGAGGGACGGCGGAGGGTATGGAGGTCGGCTAAAGAGCGACACGACGCAGACGGAGTGCGTTGGTGATCACCGATACGGAGCTGAAGGTCATCGCGGCGCTGGCGAAAATGGGACTGAGAAGCAGGCCGAAAAATGGGTAGAGAATTCCGGCGGCGATGGGAACGCCAAGAGCGTTATAGGCAAACGCGAAGAAGAGATTTTGGCGGATATTGCGCATCGTGGCATGGCTGAGGGCACGAGCGCGGGCGATGCCTACGAGATCGCCTGTGAGGAGCGTGATTCCCGCGCTTTCAATTGCCACATCAGTTCCCGTGCCCATGGCGATTCCGACATTCGCGGCGGCGAGAGCAGGGGCATCGTTCACGCCGTCGCCGGCCATTGCGACGATGTGACCCTCCGCTTTCAACCGATTCACGATCTCACCCTTTTGATTCGGCAAGACCTGAGCCTCGACCGAATCGATTTTGAGTTTTCGGGCAACGGACTCAGCAGTGGCGTGGCTGTCGCCTGTCAGCATCACAATCCGGATACCGTCGCGATGAAGGCGGTCAATCGCTTCAACGGTTGTCGGCTTGATTGGATCAGAAACTCCAATGGCTCCGATCACTTTTCCGTTTGTGGCCACGAACATTACGGTTTGGCCTTCCGATTCGAGAGATTTGGTGTGATCGTCGAGAGGACCCAGCGGAATTTGCAAATCACGGAACAGTGCGCGATTGCCGAGAGCAGCTCTGGCTCCGTCCAGGCGCCCAGTAATGCCTTTACCGGTGAAGGAGCGAAAATCGGCGACGCTGCCGATTTCGATTGCGCGCTGCTTTGCCGCCGCGAGAACCGCAGCTGCCAGCGGATGCTCGCTAGCGCGCTCAAGAGCGGTTGCGACCTTAAGCAGTTGCGCTTCGGTTGATCCTGGCGCCGGAATTAGCGATGTGACGCGAGGCTTGCCTTCCGTCAATGTTCCGGTTTTGTCGACTACGACGGTGTCCACTTTCTCGAGAATTTCGATGGATTCTGCATTCTTGATGAGGATGCCGGCGAGAGCTCCGCGACCGGTGCCGACCATGATCGCCATGGGTGTTGCCAGTCCCAGCGCGCACGGGCAAGCGATGATGAGGACTGCGACGGCGTTGAGAAGCGCGTGCGCCATTTTTGGCTGGGGCCCGAACACCGCCCAAATGGCAAAGGTGAGTATCGCGATAAGAACAACTGCAGGTACAAAGTAACCTGCGACTCGATCAGCAAGCTTCTGTACGGGAGCGCGGCTGCGTTGTGCCTCGCTAACCATGCGGACGATTTGCGCGAGCAGCGTTTCGCTGCCAACGCGCTCGGCGCGCATGACAAAGGTGCCGGTGCCATTCACTGTGCCGCCGGTGACTCGGCTTCCTTCGGCTTTCTCGGCGGGGATGGGTTCTCCGCTCATCAGAGATTCATCCACGGAACTCGAACCTTCGAGCACAGCTCCATCCACCGGCACTCGTTCGCCGGGACGCACACGAAGAGTGTCGCCCGGCTGCAAGTGTTCGACGGGGACATCGATCTCGGTACCGTCGGTGCGAACCAGGCGCGCAAATTTTGGGGACAGATTTAAAAGTGCGCGGATCGCGGAAGACGTGCGGCTTCGTGCACGAAGTTCGAGCACTTGGCCAAGAAGAACCAGAGTTGTGATCGCGGCTGCGGCTTCAAAATAGACGGGAACGGCGCCTGGCATGGTTTGAAATGAGGGCGGGAAGATGTTGGGGAAGATTACTGCGATCACGCTGTAGATGTAAGCTGTGCCGGTACCGAGCGCGATGAGGGTGAACATGTTGAGGCTTCGATTCACGATCGAGGCCCAGCCGCGCTGAAAAAAAGGAAAACCTCCCCAGAGCACGACAGGCGTGGCGAGAACGAGTTCGATCCACCCAATTGCCCGCATCGAAAGGAATCGCTGCAGAGGCTGGCCGGGAATCAGATCAGACATACCGAGGATGAGAACGGGAATCGTAAGCGCGACGCTGATCCAGAAGCGGCGCGTCATGCCGGAGAGTTCAGGATTTTCTTCTTCGGATGCGCTGACGGTGCTCGGCTCGAGAGCCATCCCACAGACCGGGCATGCGCCCGGCTCGGAGCGAATGATTTCCGGATGCATCGGGCAGGTGTATTCGATGCGAGCGGCGGAAGGTCTGGGCACGGAAGGTTCAAGGGCCATGCCGCACTTCGGGCACGCACCGGGATTTTGTTCGCGTACTTCGGGATCCATTGGACAGATGTAGCTTGCTTCCAGGGCCTTTGCCGATTCGCGCGAGGCCTTCGGATGTGCAACGCTGGTCGCTTCCGGACTGGTAGCTGTTGCGATTGAGAGCGGTGGCCTCGAGTTCAAGTACTTCGCCGGCTCGGCCGAAAACTTCTTCGCACAGCCTTCACAACAAAACGAGTAGGTCTTGTTCGCGTGTTCCACATGAGATTTAGCACGGGCGGGATCCACCGTCATCCCGCAAACTGGGTCAAGTTCCATAGCCATCATCCTCAGCGGGCATGCTTATAAATCAGCTTCATAAGTTCGTCGTACGTGGACTCTGCGTCCGCGGCGGTGCCTTTGCGAATAGCTTGCGACGCGCAATGCTTGAGATGGTTGCGCATCAAGGCCCGGCCCACGGCGCGCAGGGCCTCATGAACCGATGAAATCTGCACCATGATGTCCGGGCAGTAGCGGTCGGCCTTGATCATGCGAGCAAGGCCTCGAATCTGGCCTTCGATACGGCGGAGGCGTTTCAGATTGGCCGATTTAATAGCGGGATCCACGGCGACCGCTTTGCGATCTGCATTTGAGGGAACTTCACAGGCGCAGGTCGCACTGCTTTTCCTTGCAATCTGTTTTGAACCCATCCATATACCCCTGGGGGGTATGTTACGCGCTGCGAGTTCTGACGTCAAGCATCGTCGAAGCCAATTGACCGCGACTCAGAGGAACAACCCGTTACTTCACGGTGACGACCACGAGCGTCAAGTCGTCGTCGAAAGCACCGTTGCAAAAGCTCGTCGCCTCGCGCCTCAATGTCTCGATCATTTCGGCGGCGGTCAGGCGCATGTTCTCATTTCCGATGCGGGCAACATTATGCTCGCCGAACTCGACGCCGCTGGAGTTACGAGCTTCGGTCAAGCCATCGGTGTAGAGGACAAGGTGATCGCCGCGCTCAAGCTGCAATTCGATGTTGTCGTAGAAATGATTCGGAAAAAGACCGAGCGGTGGCCCACCGTCTTTTAGAGAGTGCGTCTGTCCGGAGCGTCGGAGCAGGATGGGAGGCCAGTGTCCCGCGCTGGCATAGGTGAGATTGTTCTGGGCTACATCAAGGATGCAGTAGCAGAAGGTGACAAACTTGTCGGAGGCAATGTTATTGCAAATCACATCGTTCAACTTACTGACGACCGCGCCCGGCGACACCGGCTCGGACGCGAAAGCCCGGAAGCTGGCTTGCAGGTTAGCCATTAATAACGCGGCGCTGATTCCTTTTCCGACGACATCGCAGATGCAGACGCCAATCTTCGTCTCGCCAAATTTCACGACATCGAAATAATCACCGCTAACGACGGCCGCTGGATTCCAAGCCCCGGCGATTTCGAGACCTCTGATTTGAGGGATCCGTTTGGGAAGGAGGCGCTCTTGAATCTCGCGGGCCTGGTCGAGATCCTGTTCCTGTTTTTGAGATTGAGTTTTCCCGAGTTCGAGAGTGCGTTTTAATTCGAGGCTGGTGTGCTCGAGTTTAGCGCGAGTGAGATGGTACAAATGAACGATCGTGCCGACGATTAGGACGACAACGACACCGAGCCGGCCCCCGCCTCGAAATTGAGAAGGGAATCGCGCAAGAGGTATGCGATATGCAGCCATGGTGATCGCCACCGCCGCTGCGGAACTGACGAAGGCGACGATGGCCAGGCACGATTCGTACGCAATCCAGTCATACGGACTCCGAAACCTCGAAGACCACGGAGCGAGCCGATTCATCGCAGGGGAAACCAAGTTACCGGCGACGAGGGAGTAGAGGAGTATCGCTCCGAAATCCGCGCCCGACCAATTCGTAAGGCGCAGAATCGCAAAAAGTGCAAAGGCGACGACGAGGAACAACCCTTGATTCGAGAGAAACGCGCGGATGCGCACGAAATTGGGCGAGGGCTGTGCGCTGGGAGGAGGCATGAGTTTTCCGCCAAAAATCGATCGCGGGACCCAGAGATGGAGAGGATGTTAGGGGTGGGGCGGTTCAAAGTCAACGGCACCAATTTCCGATTCGCCGAAACTACTTCGACTTTAGTACGGAATCAAGATAGGTGGTCAGTTCGGGGCTTGTCCAATCCTGCGGACCGATGATTTTGCGATCGAGACGGCCTTTGCGGTCGATGATGTAGGTCTCTGGATACATCGTGGTGCCGTAGGCGAGGGCGATTTTCTTCGATGGGTCGCGAAAGTTTGGAAAACCGAGCTGGTAGGTCTTCAGAAAATTGTCGTAGGCCGCTTGATCTTCGTCCAGGCTGATGCCTAGAACTGTGCCGCCGAGTGGAGCAATTCGGCGCTGTAGGGCATTAAGCGACGGAGCTTCGTCCACGCAGGGCGGGCACCATGTGGCCCAGAAATTAAGCAGGACCACTTGGCCACGAAGATCAGAAAGATGGGCGGGTTTGCCGTCAAGTGTGAGCGCAAAGTCTTTTTCTGGCTGGCCGCGAAGGCTGGGTTCGCCTTGGCGATAGTCTGCGCGGGCAAACATGTAGAGCAGTCCTGCGATGAATATCAGGACCAGAGCGGTATTTAGTTTTCGTTTCAATGAGTGGTTCCAGCACCTATAATAAGACATCCGCGAATCGAATGCCCGTTTTTGAGCCGCCGCGGAGCAAACCCCACACCGTGGTCTCAGCCATCATTCCGGCACGAAATGAGGAAGCATCGATCGCGCGAACGGTTGAGTCAGTGGCGGCCCAGGCTGAGGTCGACGAGGTCATCGTTGTCGATGACGGGTCGACGGATGCAACCTCCAGAATCTTGAGCGAGCTAACCGCGCGGGTGGCCAAATTAAAGGTAATCGCGGCAGGCGCGCTGCCTGACGGATGGGTGGGAAAGAATCACGCCGCGTGGGTAGGAGCGGCTGAGTCTAAAGGCGATTGGCTGCTGTTCACGGACGCAGACACCTTTCACTTGCCGGGGGCGATGCGCCGAGCTCTGGCAGATGCGCTGGAGCACGATGCGGCACTGCTATCGTATTCGCCCGAGCAAGAGATGGAGACATGGTGGGAGCGGGCTCTGATCCCGTTCGTCTATTGCAGGCTGGCGGCGAGATTCTCGTTTGAGCGTGTGAACGATCCGACGCTTCCCGATGCCGCCGCGAACGGCCAATTTATTCTGGTGCGACGGGAGGTTTACGAGAAGCTGGGCGGTCACCAAGCGGTTCGCGGCGAGATTCTAGAGGATGTGGCTCTGGCCCGTCGTGTGAAAGCTGCGAGGTGCGGAGTTTATTTCACGGCGCCGGCCGGGGTCGTTCAGACGCGGATGTACCGAAGTTTTGGTGCGATGTGGGAGGGCTGGACAAAAAATCTCTTTCCGTTGATTGGCGGCACAGCGACGGCTGCATTGAAGGAACTGGCAGGAATCACGCCCGTACTTGAAACTTTGCTCCTTGCCTGGTTTGTTTGGTTCGGATGGCACACCGGACAAGTTGATTGGGCGTGGGCGGTCGGGATAGCAGTGCTGATGCTTTCCTTTCGAACGGCACGCTATGGGCGGGTTCTTTATGAGAATCACTATCCGCAACGATTCATCCAATATTATGTTCCTGCGGCTGGGCTATATACCCTGATCCTTATCGGATCATGGTGGAAGAACTCCCGGGGGCAAGTGGTATGGAAGGGCCGGGGTTACCTGCCTGGACTCGGAGCACGTTCTGAACGGTGAAGGGTGGCAATGATACGGATTACGCGCAAGGTGGAATTTTCGGCAGCGCATTTTTACTACAACCCAAAGTTCTCAGCGGATGAGAACAAGCGCGTCTTCGGCAAATGTAGCAATACACACGGACACGGGCACAATTACACGCTCGAGGTGACGATCGCGGGAGAACCGGATCCGGTAACTGGCATGGTCCTTGACCTGAAGGAACTGAAGGATATTTTGCAGCGCGAAGTGGTTGAGCGAATGGACCATAAGCACTTGAATCACGAAGTGCCGGAACTTGCCGGCAAAATTCCTACATGCGAGAACGTCGCCACAGTGATCTGGAAGCTGCTTGAACCGAAGATTGTGCGGGGAAAGCTGGACCGGGTAAGGCTGTATGAGTCGGAGGACTTGTTCGCGGATTGCACGGCGGAACAAAATGGAATAAAGCGATGAAGATTTCGCTCACTCGCCGCTACCGTTTCGCTGCTTCGCATCGCTTGCATTCAGCAGCTTTGAGCATGGCAGAGAATGAGCGAATCTATGGCAAGTGCAATAGCCCCTACGGTCATGGTCACAATTATGCGGTGGAGGTGACGATTACCGGGCCGGTCAATCCAGACACGGGAACGATCGCGAATCTCGGCGATCTCGATCCGTTCGTGCAGCGAGAAGTGATCGAGGCGTTCGACTATAAATATTTGAATGAGGATGTGCCATGGTTTCAAACCGAGGTGCCGACAACAGAAAATGTTTGTCGTGAGATCTACCGGCGACTGGCAGGATTTCCGGCGGCGAACCTCGTGCGTGTAAGGATCGAAGAGACAAGCAAGAATAGTTTCGAATACAGTGGGGAGCAGGCGGAATGAAAAGCGGAGACAAGATGAGCGAGGCTACTGAAATCATCATTCCTGATACTCAGGGTGAGGAAACAATCGCAGATTTAGTGCGGAAGATGCTTGCGCTGATCGGAGAAGATCCGAATCGCGAAGGGTTGCGTCGTACGCCGGAGCGATTCGAGAAAGCGTTTCGATATCTAACAAGCGGCTATCGGCAAGACCCGGAGAAACTTCTCAACGGGGCAATGTTCAGCGTCTGTTACGACAACATGGTCGTCGTGAAGGACATTGAACTTTACAGTCTGTGCGAGCACCATCTGCTGCCATTCTTCGGGAAATGTCATGTGGCTTACATTCCCAACAAGAAAGTGGTGGGGTTGAGCAAGATCGCGCGGCTTGTGAACATGTACGCGCGGAGATTGCAGATTCAGGAGCGCTTGACGAGCCAGATCGCGAAAGCAATTCAGGACAAACTATCGCCGGAGGGGGTAGGGGTCGTAATTGAGGCGCGACATTTGTGCATGGTGATGCGCGGAGTGGAGAAACAGCACTCGTCAGCAATGACGAGCGCGATGCTCGGAGCGTTTCGCGAGAACAAACAGACCCGCGATGAATTTCTTTCGCTGATTAACCACGGTAAGGCTTAGGGTTGTGTGTGATCGACACCGCAGCTTTCGACTTCGCCGCTTGCCGCGAATTGTCCTCGGTCAGCGACCCCCTCGAGAAGATCCTGAGTACAGCAAACCCGGTAGGCGGCCTACAGGGTTCACTGTAAAAGCGCTTTGCACCGTACAGACGATGTGCTACGATTTTTAGTGTCGAAAAGGAAATTGAGAGAGAGCAGGGCACGGTTTTTCAGAGGGGGAGGGGCGAGCTGATGGAAGCAAAGGCAGAGGTTATCGAGCAGTTCCGGACGCATCCGAAGGACACTGGTTCACCGGAAGTGCAGATCGCATTGTTGAGCGAACGCATCAGCTACCTGACGACCCACCTCAAGTCCCACGCTAAGGATCACGCTTCTCGTCGCGGGTTGATCATGATGGTCAATAAGCGCCGAAGGCTGTTGGACTATCTGAACCGCCGCGACCCGGATCGGTACCGCGAGATTGTGGAACGACTCAGCTTACGCAAGTAGCGCTTTCCCGAGTGGTCTTCAGGCCGCGCTTGTCCCACCGCAGAAACCTCAAGTTGGTGAAGGGCTTTCGAGATGGATGCGGGAGTGTAGGATTGCGCCGTCGAAGTGTGTTCCTTCCTCAGAAGCACCTCTAACGATTCCCTATTCGAATTTTCCACGAGAGCGGACTCTCGTATCTGAAATGGCGCACCCGAAGATTCGGGGCGCGAAGGATGTGATTAGATGTTTGAACAAGTAAGCGTCGAGGTCGGTGGACGCAAATTGACGTTTGAAACCGGCAAAATGGCGCGCCAGGCGCACGGTGCGGTTGTAGCACGGTACGGCGACACGGTGGTGCTATCCACCGCCTGCATGGACAACAAGGCGACTGACAAAGACTTTCTGCCTCTTACAGTGGACTATCGCGAGTACACCTATTCGGCGGGCAAGATTCCGGGAGGATTTTTCAAGCGCGAGGGACGGCCTTCTGAACGCGAGATTTTGACCTCGCGGCTGACGGATCGGCCGCTGCGGCCGCTCTTTCCGGAGGGCTATTCCACGGAAACGCAGATTGTTTCCATGGTGCTTTCGGCCGACAGCGAAAATGATCCCGACGTGATTGGGTTGACGGCGGCTTCAGCGGCCCTGTTTATTTCGAAGATTCCATTTGAGACGCCGATTGCTGCAGTACGCGTCGGATTAATTGATGGAAAGTTGATGGCGAACCCGACCGTGGCCGAGCAGAAGACGAGCCTGCTGAATATAGTTGTGGCCGGGTCGGAAGAAGCGATCGTCATGGTCGAATCTGGAGCGCTAGAGGTATCCGAGGATACAGTGGTTGACGCGCTCGAATTCGCGCACGCGGAAATTCGCAAGATCGTTGCGGCGATTCGAGAGCTTCACAAGCGCGTGAACCCCGAAAAGGTGAAGGTGACGCCGCCCGCGTTCGACGAAGCGCTGTACAACGAGATCAAGTCGAAGTATGGAGAGCGGCTGCGCGACGCCCTTGACACGGCGAAGCACCCCAAGAGCGAAAGCTACGGCTTGGTGGATACGATTAAGGCCGAGATTATGGCGTCGATTCCTGAGGATGACGAAGCACGCCACAAACTCGCATATCGTGCGTTCGAGCGGCTCCGCGAGCGGATTTTCCGTGACGATATGCTGTTGCGACGGCGTCGCCCGGATGCTCGGGCTTTCGATCAAATTAGGCAGATTACCTGTGAAGTAGGAGTTCTTCCTCGCGTTCACGGCTCGGCGCTGTTTACTCGCGGAGAGACACAGGCGCTTGCTACGGCGACCCTAGGCACCAAAGAGGACATGCAGCGGCTTGATTTGCTATTCGAAGACGAGGCATTCAAGCGCTTCATGCTCCACTACAATTTTCCACCGTTTTCAGTGGGCGAAGTGAAGTTCCTCCGCGGGCCCGGACGCAGAGAAATTGGGCACGGTGCTCTGGCCGAGCGCGCGCTTGCAAATCTGCTTCCGCCAGAAGCGGACTTTCCGTATGCGATGCGAGTCGTGTCGGACATCATGGAATCGAACGGTTCCTCTTCCATGGCGACAGTGTGCGGAGGTTCGCTGGCGCTGATGGATGCGGGCGTACCGCTCAAATCGGCGTGTGCGGGTATTGCGATGGGTTTGGTGGTGGAAGGCGATAAGTACGCCATCCTTACCGACATCGCCGGAGCAGAGGATCATTACGGCGATATGGATTTTAAAGTGGCTGGGACGCGGCAGGGAATTACGGCGCTCCAGATGGACATCAAGGTATCGGGCGTGAGCGTTGCGATGATGCGCGAGGCGCTGGCTCAGGCGAAGAAGGCGCGCCTGGAAATTCTCGATATCATGGACCAGACGATTTCCTCCGGTCGCGCGGAAATTTCGACGTACGCTCCTCATCTTTACATGCTGAGCATTCCAACCGATAAGATTCGCGATTTGATTGGTCCGGGTGGAAAGAAGATCCGGTCGATCATCGAAGCGACGGGCGTGAAGATCGACGTGATGGATGACGGGAAGGTCCACGTGTTCGCCGCTAACGGACCCGCCGCAGAAGATGCGCTAAAGATGATTCGCGACGTGACCGCTACGGCCGAGATCGGCAAGACCTATCTTGGCAAGGTGGTGCGCATCGCGGAATTCGGCGCTTTCGTCGAGATTTTCCCGGGAACTGATGGTTTGCTGCACATCAGCGAAATTGCGGAGGCGAGGATTCGTTCGGTCCGCGACGAGTTGAAAGAGGGCGACCAGATTCTTGTAAAGGTGCTGGCTATCGAGGGAAACAAGATCCGGTTGAGCCGCAAAGCTGTATTGCGCGAACAGCGTGACAAGCAACAGCCACAGCAGAAGTCGGAGGCCGCCGGCTAGTCTCTTTCAATTGAGGAACGCAGGTTCGGGGAGGTGAGCGATCGCCTCCCCGTTTTTATTTTGCGGAAGGTGATTCTGTCTCAGGCGCATCCTCGTCTTCGTATAGTTCGCTG
The DNA here is from genome assembly GCA_963772535.1 of uncultured Acidobacteriota bacterium. Taxonomy (GTDB): domain Bacteria; phylum Acidobacteriota; class Terriglobia; order Acidiferrales; family UBA7541; genus Palsa-295. The sequence goes on along the minus strand of CAVYXN010000009.1, from coordinate 152,588 downwards.
GCGCGCTCGCCCTGAGCCGTAACAATCACGAAGCGGTAGCTTACGCGGTGTTCCCGCCATAGCTGGCGGGGAAGAGAAGCGCGCAACTCGGTCGAGGAGACGAATTGAGTCGGAAGCTGTTTTTTTTCACCCTGGTCGGCGCTCGCAATGATTGAATCATTAGGCCGAAAATTGCTGCCGACTACCGCGACTTCTTCCCCGGGTGGACCGTTGGCGGTCATAAGAGGCAGCGGGCTTGGTGAGACTGCAAGAATGACACCGCGGGGAGGCGGGGGCGGAAGCTTGGCGGTGGGAAGAATCTGAATATCACGACTTTCTGATATTTGGAGACCGTTGCCGGCGTTTCGTACCCAAATGCGAATGGGCCCAGGCTCACTGTATGCGAGGTTCGAAAATCTCAGCTGCGATGTGGGTATATGAATCTCAAGCGCTTCAGGCGATACGTACCTCGAAGCGATGACCACTGACGGATTATCTTCCAAAGGATCGCGACCCACTAGCACCATGCTCGCTAGTGTAAATCCCTCTCCGCGAAGGATCACCTTGGCCTCGATCCGATCGGCGGCATCGGCGGATAGTTGCGCCGGTTCCAGGTTCCTCAAAACGGGGCTGGAGGAGCTGACAACGTAGAGAATTTCCCGTGCTCCGCCGCCCACCGGAGTTTTCTGTTCGGTGCCGTTCAAAGGCAGACCATTGCCTTGGGCCGCCTCCACTTCGTCAAGATTAAAGGGCCACAGAACGAGCTTGCGAGGAGATGCCAGATACGACCACGGAATTGTGACTCGAATCTTACTGGCCTCTACGTATTCGACCGGCAAGAACTCCCAAGCTTTCCAAACATCCATTTTCGGAGTCGGCTCGGCGAGCAGCACTTTGGTGCTGGATGTGAAAAATCGGCCGTCGAGATCAACCGACATGGTCTCGGCACCGGCGCGAACGCGCACAGGGTCGGATGTGAATGATGGTGGGACGTCACCTGCAACCGCTACTGACTGGGCTTCTGTGTCGGGGTCATTGCAGCTGAGACCACAGTAACGGGGTGCATCCGGATCAATAAGAGTGAAATCAAGCCGCGAGGGAGTTGGCGCCGAGGTGTCAACCCATGTGGCTTCTCCGGTTTTCGCTACCTTTACTGGAATCTTTGCCAGCAAATCGGGTCGATCCCAAATCTCGATGCGAGCGGATGTTACTCCCGAGGTGCTAGGCACGATTCGATATCGAAGTTGAACCGTCGGGCCAGCGGGGTCTTTCTTGCGGTGGGGCTTCTGCGAAGGAGGCTTGGGATTTTCGATTCCAATCACAGGATGTGGGCCGTTGAGGGACCCGCGCTGCGAGTCTGAGGACTTTTGCGCAAGCGCGATTGCCGGAAGCGAGATCGATAGGACGAGCGTTTGCGCTACGACTTGTAATGCGGAAGCTTTCCGCCCAAAGCCCATCAGCTGACGCGCTCGATCCGTGCGCCAATTCCGCAGAGTTTCTCTTCGATGCGTTCGTAGCCGCGGTCGATGTGATAAACGCGATCGATGTAGGTTGTATTCTCCGCCACAAGTGCCGCCAGCACTAGAGATGCGCTAGCGCGCAAATCGGATGCCGTGACGGGGGCGCCGCTGAGGCGGGTTGGGCCAGTGACGGTCGCGAGATTGCCTTCTACGGCGATATTCGCCCCCATGCGTGCCATTTCGCTCGCGTGGAGATAACGATTCTCAAAGATGGTCTCGCGAATGTGTGAAACGCCATCGGCCTGCGTCGCAAGCGCCATGAACTGAGCCTGCATGTCCGTGGCAAACCCGGGGTATTCCTCAGTAGTGACATCAGCAGCAACGAGTTTTTTCGCGGCCTTCACGCGTATCGCGTGGCTGCCTTCGCACCGGATTTCGAGGCCGCACTCTCTGAGCTTTTCGATGATCGCGCCTAGGTGGCTTGGGTCGCAATTTTCGAGAAGCAGTTCGCCCCCTGTGATTGCGCCTGCCACAAGAAACGTCCCAGCTTCGATTCGGTCGGGAATCACGGCGTGAGTGGCGCCCTCAAGGCGCTCGACGCCTTGAATACGCAAAGTTGAAGTGCCGCGGCCCTCGATTCTGGCGCCCATCTTGCCGAGCAGGTCGACGAGATCGGTGACTTCAGGCTCAAGGGCACAGTTTTCGAGAATCGTTTCGCCTTCGGCGAGCACCGCGGCGGTGAGAACGTTTTCGGTGCCGGTTACGGTAATTTTTGGGAAGCGATATGTGGCGCCGCGGAGTCGTTTGGCGCGAGCCTCGACGTACCCATGATCGACTGAAATCTCCGCTCCTAGTTGCTCGAGTCCTTGGATATGCAAGTCCACCGGACGAGCGCCGATCGCGCAGCCGCCCGGCATCGAAACCCGGGCATAGCCAAATCGGGCAACAAGCGGGCCAAGAGCTAGTACCGACGCGCGCATCGTTTTGACAAGTTCGTACGGTGCCTCCGCGTGCGAAACGGCTTCCGCCTGGATCGTGAATTGGCTGGGCGGAATGTCGGGGCTTTCAACGCGGCAGCGCATGTGGGCGAGGAGCTTGGCCATCGTAATGATGTCGCGGACCTTGGGGATGTTATGGAGACGCATCGGCTCATTCGTGAGGAGGCAAGCAGCCATCGCGGGAAGCGCAGCATTCTTGGCGCCGCTGATGCGAACTTTTCCTTCGAGCCTGCGCCCGCCTTGGATTTTGAAACGGTCCACGTTACTTGCTCCTGCCGCCTGTTTGAGCCTTCAACGCTGGGGACCCAGCGAGAGCTGCGCGCACGTCGCCTCCAGATTTCGCTAGCAAAGACCTGGCAACTCTCGCGCTCGCTCCAGTTTTCAGCATGATAAGCGCCGCTGGCAGATCGTGTCCGGTTTGCCGCAGAGCGCGTTCGGCCGCAGACGAGTTCACACCCATGGCTTCCTCAAGGATACGCGCACCGCGTCGCCGCAACTTCTTATTGGTGAGCGCCACATAGATCATCCAGTTGTCATACACGCGACCGAGGCGCACCATCGCAGTTGTTGAAAGCAAGTTCAGCACCATTTTCTGGGCGGTTCCAGCCTTCAGGCGCGTCGAACCGGCAATCACCTCGGCTCCTGTCTCGGGGGCGATCACAATTTGTGCCTTTCGAGCTAAAGGCGACCGAGAGTTCGACGTGACACCGATCGTGACGCTTCCTCGCTGCCGTGCGAACTCAATCGCGCCGAGAACATAAGGTGTCGTACCACTAGCGGCGAGTCCGACAACAACGTCCCGATGCGAGACGCCCGCAGCCGCGAGATCTCGTGCGCCCCTTGTCGCCGAGTCCTCGGCTGCTTCGTTTGCCCCGCGCATCGTTCTTGCGCCGCCGGCAATCAGTGCCTGAACCGACTCGGCCCGCGTGCCGAACGTCGGGGGACACTCAGCAGCATCCAGAGCCGCCAATCGGCCGCTCGTCCCCGCCCCCACATAGAAAAGCTTGCCGCCATTCGCCAGGCTGAGCACAATGGAGTTAACCGCGCGAGCGATTTGCCGCAACTCGCGACGAACAGCAATTGCCACGCGTTCGTCTTCACGATTGATTGTGCGAAGAATCTCGAGCGTCGATTTTTTATCGAGCCCTCGCGAGCGAGGATTTCTCTTTTCGGTACTAGCTAGCCTCAACCTATGCCTCGATACGAACATATAGTATACCGATACACTTGGGTGCAATGAGGCTGACAGCAAATGAGTTGTGCGATGGTGCAAGGAAGCTATTGAATGGTCGCTGGCGTCGAGGTGAGGCCCAAAGCCTCAAAAATCGCGTCATGCAGCTCGGGGCGTACCCGCCGGATCTTGATGTTGTCTACGGACGGATTGACGCGGTTGGTTAGCAGAATGATAAAAAGATTGCGTTCGGGATCTATCCAGAGGGATGTACCGGTAAATCCATAGTGGCCGAAAGCCCGCGCTGAGAAAAAACGACCGGTCGCGGCGGGATCAAGCGCTACATCCCAGCCGAACGTGCGAGCGGAATTGCCAATCGTCTGGTGTGCGGTGAATTCGGCGATCGTCGTGCGTGACACCACGCGATGATGCGCGTAAATACCTCCATTCAAAATCATCTGCGCGAAGACGGCGACGTCGCCGGCGGTTGAAAACAGACCCGCATCCCCTGCGATTCCGCCCATAGCCCAGGCATTCTGATCGTGAACTTCGCCTTGAATCAGGCGTTTGCGATAGCTCAGGTCATTCTCCGTGGGAGGAATGCTGGCGCGAAGCGCACGCGGCGGATTGAACAGAGAAGCTTTCATTCCGAGTGGTGAAAAGATTTCCTTTCGCGCGAATTCTGCCAGCGATTCACCCGTGAGACGCTGGACGATTTCGCCAAGCAGGATGAATCCGAGATCGGAATACTCGATTTGCTTGCCAGGCTCATGAACAAGAGGTTCGGCCAATACGCGCGCGAGGATGGCGTCATGTCCTTTGGCATTTCTGTAGAAATCGCGGTGTGATGGAAGGCCAGAATCATGAAGCAGGAGCATGCGCGGAGTGACGCGAGCGCGCCAGGCTGGATTTGGGTCATTGTGTGCGGCAGCACTCCACTCCGGCAGTAGTCGCGAGAGCGGCGCATCAAGATCGAGCCGTTTCTGTTGCACGAGGATCATCACGGATGTCGTCGTGACGATTGGCTTCGTTAGCGACGCAAGATCGTAAATCGTGTCTGTCCTGACCGGCGCTGCTTTCGTGTCCCGCGAAAATTTCCCGACGGGGTGTAGGACCATCTGGTTATTCAGGCCCACCGCAAGAACTCCGCCTGGAAAGGCGCCATCGGCCAAGGCCCGCTCGAGCAGCGTATAAGCCGGCGCAAGACGATTCGAGAGCGCCTGGGAAGCCGCTTCCAGGGTCATCGGATTTGCCGCTACCTGCATTCCCTCGCCGCGCTTCACGGTGTCGGGAACGGTTACCGGGATCCGGCCCCGGAGCGCAGTCTGGCCGAATAGTGCGCGAACGGCAGCGCGCTGCGACACGTCGTTCGTCGAGAATTCGCCGATCCATGTTTTTGCATTGGCAAAACTCGAAATCAGATAAGGGCTGCCGAAAGCAAGCACGACACATGGTTTTCCACTCGCAAGCATTTGATTGACGAATACCCGTTGATCGTCCGGAAAGCCGACATTGCCCTTGCGGTCGGCGACTCGAACAAATAACGCAGCAATCGCAACATCGTAGGAATCAACCGGTGGCAGCTTCAGCGTGCTGACATTGACGAATTGCGTATCGGCGCGAAGAGACTTGAGCGAATCCACCCGCCAGCGAATTTCGCTCTCAAGCGTGGCGCTAGGATACGCATCCGGGTCAGCTGAGAGTGAGACGAGCAAGACACGCAGCGGTCGCGCAGCATTCAGAGGCACTTGATTCTCGGAATTGCGGAGAAGAGTGACGCCGCGATCCGCGATGGCCTGTGCGTCGTCAGCAAACTTCGGTAGCCCGAATTGCTGATTCAGCCGCGGGATATCAACAAGGCGATTCTTGTCGAGCCCGAGTCGCGCCTTTGCCTGAAGAATTCGCGTGACCGACTCATCGATGCGTTTTTCCGAAATCCTTCCCGATTTGACTGCTTGCTCAAGGCCTTCCAAGGCAGCGTCCGGCACTGGCGGCTGAAGGACGATATCTGCCCCGGCTTCGACTGCGCGTATGGCAGCTTCGTCCGGAGGATACATCGACGTTACGCCACCCATGTCCATGGCGTCGGTAACGATGAGCCCGCGAAATTTCATGTCTTCACGCAGAAGGGCCGTTAGGATGTTGCGCGAAAGCGACGCGGGAACTGTAGCGTCCGGTTCGAGCGCGGGTACCGCCAGATGGCCAGGCATGATCGAGCTAACACCAGCAGAAATTGCAGCGCGGAAAGGCACGAGCTCGTTATTCTCGAGTTCCCTGCGGTCATCTGGAACAACCGGCAGCGAAAGATGCGAGTCGGTGGTTACATCGCCATGACCGGGGAAATGCTTAGCGGTCGCAAGGGCGCCATTTTCTTCGATGCCACGAATGAATTTCGAAGCGAAAACAGCCACTTGTCGCGGATCCTCGCCAAACGCGCGAATGTTAATAATTGGATTCCCGGGATTGTCATTCACATCGGCGTCGGGAGCAAAGATCCAGTGAATTCCGGCGGCGCGGGCCTCAAGCGCGGTGTCCTTACCGCCTGTGTAGGCGAGTTGTGGGTCGTCTGTCGCGCCGATTGCCATCGCAGAAGGGAAGTTCGTTCCCTCTTCGAGGCGCATGCCGGTGCCGCTCTCAAAATCGGCGCCGATCAGGAGCGGTACTTTGGAATGAGCCTGAAGAGCATTCGTAATCACGGCTGTGGGATACACCTGACTGCGCTCAATTCCCAGCGGGCCGCGAATGGTGCCGAGGATGAACCCTCCAACGTGATTGTCCTCCACCTGATGAAGCAAATCCTTGTATGCCGGGCTTTCCGTGGACTCAAAAACGCCGAAATAGTAAGGCATCAGCATCTGGCCGAGTTTTTCGCGGACGGTCATTTTCCTCAATGTGGATTCGACCCACACTGAACTGCCATTTGAGGCGCGAGTCTTCTTTGGCAAGGGCTTTTGGGAGCGGGCGGAAGGTGTCATGAGAAGGAGCAGCGCTATCGAGGAGAGCCCGAGTATCCGGAACGAAGCTCTTCGGGCGTTCCATGTTGACGACTGCATCCCGCGGCTGTATATAGCACACGGTTTCATGCGGCACAACCGAGCCTCCCAGCAGATGTTTCGTTTCCGTTTACTCTCATTTCTCCCGCTAATAGCCGGAGCGCTTTTCATTTTTGCACTGAGTTCCGAGAAAAACGCTGCCACGCCCGCTCCAGCCTTCTTCGGTAACGACAACAAAACTGGCGACCATACCAAGACAGGCATTGAGGTGCTGGAGGCAGAGAAATTTTCGCTACTGCGCGGCAAGCGACTCGGGCTGATCACCAACCAGACGGGGCTTGATTCGTACGGCCACCGGACGATTGATCTTCTCGCGCGCGCTGAGGGAGTGAATCTGATCGCGATTTTTAGTCCCGAACACGGGATTGCCGGCGTGGCAGACGCATCGGTTTCCAATCAAGCGGATGCCCCCACGGGACTGCCGATCTATAGCCTGTACGGTGCCACACGACGGCCTACAACCGAGATGCTTCGTGGCATCGACATGCTCGTATTCGATGTGCAAGACGCAGGAGTACGTTTCTACACGTACATCACGACGATGGCATACTCGATGGAGGCAGCGGCCCAACAACGCATCGCATTCGTCGTGCTCGATCGGCCCAACCCACTCGGCGGCGAAATTATTGAGGGTCCGGTGTTTGATCGTGACCGGACTTCCTTTGTCGGTTACTTCCCAATGCCCGTGCGGTACGCAATGACAATGGGTGAGCTGGCGCAGATGTTCAATTCCGAAAACAAAATCGGCGCTGACCTTCACGTGGTTGCGATGCAAGATTGGCACCGGCGCGATTTCTATGACATGACGGGACTCGCCTGGATCGCACCGTCGCCGGCACTGCGCACCTCACGTGAGAATTTCCTATACCCGGGCGTCGAAATCCTGCAAGCAGCGGGCGTCTCTGTGGGGCGAGGCACACCAACTCCGTTCGAGCTAGTTGGCGCGCCCTGGATTGATTCAACTGCGCTATTAACCGAGTTGAATAGCCCCCAGCTGAAAGGGGTGCGCTTCACGGCGACAGAATTTACTCCAACAAGTGGTCTCTACAACGGGTCACTGTGCAAAGGAATCTCGATCGACTTGCAGGATCGCAGTATTTTCCGATCGGTTACGGCTGGTCTTCAGATTGCCTCAATTCTGTACAGCCTGTATCCCACGCAATTCCATGTGGAGAAAATGATCGAACTTCTTGGCTCGCAAACAACGGTTGATAGGCTTGCGCGCGGCGAGGATCCGAAGGAAATCGAAGCCGGATGGACTGCTGATCTCGATAAATTTCAAACGATGCGTGAGAAGTATCTCTTGTACCATTGAGCCGTGCGGATTTGTTCACTCCTGCCGTCAGCGACAGAAATTCTCTACGCTCTCGGTCTCGGTGAGTCCGTTGTCGGGGTCACGCATGAATGTGACTACCCGCCCGAGGCGCAGAAGAAGCCACCACTGATTCGTCCGCGAGTCGATCCTCAAGCATCGCCCGCGGCAATCGATCGAGAAGTAACAGAGCTTGTTTCACGCGGCGAGAGCATCTACGCAGTGGACGCGGACCTGCTCGCATCACTCGCTCCTGACCTCATTATTACGCAGGATCTCTGTCACGTGTGTGCTGCTTCGCCGGAGGATCTAGCTACCACACTTACTCGCTTTTCGAAGAGGCCCAAAATCCTTTCTCTAACGCCTCACTTGCTTACGGATGTGTGGGAAGACATTCGCAGAATCGGCGAGGCGACCGGCCGGCGGCGAGATGCTCAGGGGTTGGCAATTACTCTCGCGCAAAGGGTCGCCGCAATTGAGATGAAAGTTGCAGCTGCTCGGAGGCCGCGCGTCCTCTGTCTCGAATGGATGGATCCGTTTTACATCGCCGGGCATTGGGTGCCAGAAATGGTCGTGAAGGCGGGAGGCCAGGATGTATTGGGACGCGCCGGCGAGCCGTCGTTTCGGGCGACAGCGGAGCAAATCGCAGAAGCCGCTGCGGAGATCATCGTCGTGATGCCGTGTGGATATAGCTCGCGGCGCGCAATAGATGAATTCAATTTGCAAGAGCTGCCGACCAGTTGGGCTAATCTGCGTGCGATACGCCACAGACGCGTTTTTGCGGTTGACGCGAATAGTTACTTTTCGCGTCCCGGCCCGCGACTCGCAGATGGAGTAGAACTCCTCGCGCACCTGTTTCACCCGCAACTCGTGCCATCGAATGTCCCCGGTGAAGCGTTTCAGAACCTTTAGCGGTCTTCAGTGGCTTCTATTCAGTCGTCCGTGTGCTCCAATACCGATAAAAAATGAGACCGGTGCACATCAAAGCCAGGCCTATTGACGAACGCACAGGTCGCTGAATCCAAATACTGACGGTCAGCGCCATTGCGCCAATCACAAAAATCAGCGGAACTAGCGGGTAGCCCCAAGTCTTGTATGGGCGTGGCATATTAGGTTCCGAGCGACGCAAACGAAAGAGCGCGACAACCGCCAAGCCGTAGAAAATCCATCCGGCAAAAATGAAGAGGGAAGTAAGGTCTTCGAATGTTCCTGTCAAAGCCATCACGCTTGCAAGACAGCACTGAAAAATTAACGCGTTGCCAGGAGTTCGAAATTTGGGATGGATCGATCCCGCGAACCGAAAAAAAATTCCGTCTCGCGCCATCGCGTAATCAACACGAGCGCCGCTGAGGACGGATGAGTTCAGAGTGCCCAGTGCAGAAATCACCATCGCCAGAGTGACCCACACTGCCGCGCCGCGACCCGCAAAGCTTTCCACGACATCCGACGCGACGTGTTGGGATGCTGCAACGACATCGAACGGTAGTGCGTAAAAACAGACCGCGCTAAAAACGCTAAAGAGAACAATTACAAACGCAACTCCGCCAATCAGCGCGCGAGGAATGTTTCGACCGGGCTCCCTGATTTCCGAGCCAACCAAGTTCAGGTCTTCCCAGCCATCAAACACCCATAGCGCCGCGGCTAGCGCCGCCAGAAAGCCCGTCGTCGTGCTCCAGGATAGCGAGGTCGGCCAAATCGGTTGGAAATTCGACGAGCGTCCGTGCGAGAGAAAGAACCCGAAGCCAATAATCGCGACGACCGAAGTGATTTTGATGATCGTGAGACCGATCTGGACTTGTCCGCCCAGCCGCACGCCGAGATAGTTGATGCAGGTCAGCAGGATGAGCGCGAGAACCGCAAGTGGCTGTGCCCACGTAAACGCAAACTCGGAATGATGCCCCGAGAAAAAAGGCAATTGTACGTGGAGCGTATAAATCGGCGCAGCGATAGCCGGAAACAGAAAACCGACAAATCGCATCAAGCCGGCGGCAATTGATGCGGTGGATGACGGGCGGCCGACGATTGAATGCGTCCATCCGAATAGAAATCCCCACACGGGGCCAAATCCGCGCCGCAGATATGCGTACTCGCCGCCGGCTTCTGGTATTTCCGCTCCGAGTTCGGCGAAACTAAGTGCGCCAAACATTGATAACACTCCGCCGACGATCCACGCCGCAAACACGACTGCGCTTGAACCGGCCTCGCGGGCCATCTCCGCCGGCTTGAGGAAAATTCCAGTGCCGATCATCGTGCCAACGACAATCGCGGCGGCAGCCCAAGCGCCGAGACCGCGAATTAATTCGAGGCGCTGAGTCGGCTTCGTTTCAGCAGAAATGGCGATATTTTCTCCGTTGGTCGGTAGAATATTTTCGCAGAAAGTGATGCCTAGCCCGATGGCGAGTTCAACGCGGGCCGTGTCGTCCCGTCGGCGGCGATACTTGCAAGGCCACCCACGAAGTACGTAATGATAGTGCCGACGAAAACGTACCAAGTCCATGCAAGCGTCGTAAACCGTGCAATGCAGAGCATGGACACCAACCCGACTGCGAAGCCCGCCAGTGCTCCAGTTTCATTTGCACGCCGGTTCCACGTGCCGAGCAAAAATACGCCGAGCATAGCCCCGTATGTAATCGAAGTAATTGTGAGACCAGCGACCAAAACTGGCCCCCAATGAATTAATCCGAGTAGCGCGAGAATCGCGCCCCAGACAACCGTCATAATCCGCGAGCGCCCCAGCGGCTGCGTTCGATAGTCGTTGCGCCGTTTTCCGAGGTCTATGATGCTGGAGGAAGCCAACGAGTTCAACGAGCCACTGGCGTTTGACATCGCGATGGCAAAGATTGACGCCAGAACCAGCCCTGTAAGCCCTACAGGCATGTGGTAAACGACGAATTGAGGGTAAAGGCGGTCGGGATCATTGCTGAGATTCTGCAGCGCTCCGTGTTGAGCGAATACGAACAGCATCACCCCCAAAACGAGGTACAGAGAAAATTGCACGAATACGATCACGCCGCTGGCGAGCAACGCGGTCTTGCTGTCCTTCTCATTCCGCGCCGCCAGCAATCGCTGGACGAGTGTTTGATCTGTCCCGTGACTCGCCATCGTGAGAAATGTACCGCCGAGAATGCCGGCCCAGAACGTGTAGCTCTTTGTGAGACTAAACGCGAAGTCAAAAATCGTGAGCTTGCCGCCCGCCGTAGCTGCGACCCGGGTTACCTCCATCCAGCCACCTGGAATCCTGTGAAGCAGTAGAAAAAATGCGGCCACCGAGCCCGTAAGGTAGAGCGCGAACTGGATCACGTCAGTCCAGATCACGGCTCGCATCCCTCCTTCAAACGTATAGAACAAAGTGAGCACCGCGATAATCAAGATTGAGATCCGTTCGCCCGTCCCAAACGCTACGCTCGCAACCTTTCCGATGGCCGATATTCGAACGCCCTCCGCAAGCGCGCGAGTGAGCAGGAACACCACCGCTGCCGCCGACCGCATTCGCGTCCCAAATCTCTTCTCGAGAAGCTGGTAAGCCGTGTAGAATTCGCCTTGGAAATACTGCGGGATCAGTACAACACACAGAATCGCGCGCGCGACAAGATAGCCCAACACAATTTGCAAGAATCCGAGGTTTCCGCCGTAAGCAATGCCGGGAGTGCTGATAATTGTGAGTGTCGATGTCTCGGTGGCGACAATGGAGCATGCAATCGCCCACCAGGGGGCTGTCCGCCCGCCAAGAAAATAATCGCGCAGACTGTTTTGACCGCGCCGGAAATACATGCCAAAAAGCGTGATGCCCGCAAGGTAGAGAACGAGGATAGCGAGATCGATTGGGCTGATTTGCATCGCGCCCGTTTCTCACGAAGGCCAGCGGGTCGCGCGATGCTAACTGCCGTCTTCGAAGCCTGTCAAGTACAGCGAGGATGAATGTCCGAAGAAAAACACACAAACGCAGATTACTTCCTGGGGCTCGACGGCGGCGGGACAAAAACGGATTGCGTACTGGTCGATGGTTCCGGTAAGACTCTCGCCCGTTCAACGGCGGGCCCATCGAATCCGATTCGTGCGGGCTACGCCAAGGCGTGGTTCACTCTCAGTGACGCAGCCGATGTAGTGCTCGAACATCATCACATCAAAGCCGGAGATATTCGTGGCATTTACGCCGGCATCGGCGGAGCAGGGAGAGATGTGGTTGCAAGGAGGATTGGTACCTTCCTCGAGAATGCGTTTCCTCAAGCGGCGGTAACAGTCACGACGGACTTGGCAATCACACTGCAAGCGGCAGTAGGCGATGGCGAAGGACTCGTGCTGATAATCAGCACTGGCTCCGCTGCATACGGCCGCGACTCTGCCGGGAATACGGCGCGCGCCGGCGGACGTGGCCCCTGGTTCAGCGATGAAGGGAGCGCGTTTGATCTCGGCAGGCGGGCGCTTGCCGCTGTGGTCCGCGCGGAGGAACATCGTGGCCCCGAAACGGCGCTTTCTGAACGCGTGCTGAAGTGGCTGGGATGCTCGGAATGGAACCGGGTCTTAGATTGGGTTGTTAAAAACCCGGACGATGTATTCCCTCGGATTTTTCCCCTCGTCGCCGAGTTAGGAGACAAGGGGGATCCGGTCTGTGAGGCCATCCTGTCCAACGCGGCCGAGTCTCTCACGGAGCTCGTCGGCAGCGTACTTTCGCGGTTGAACTTGAACGATCGTGAGGTTCCAATCGCAAAAGCTGGCGGTGCCGTGGGTCGCAGTAGATTTTTTGATGCCGCGATTGATGAAGGTCTGAACCGCATAGCTCCCCGCGCGAAGTTAATTTCGCTTGCCATGAAACCCGCCGAAGCTGCGGCTCAGCTGGCGATCCGCTCAGGGCGACGTAAGGCCCATGCCGGGTGACGCCGCCCTGGCCGCGCAGCACGCGCGGTCAGCCAGTGCCGAAGAAATCAGAGTTCTGGTTCACGACGCGAATGAAGCGACTCTACTTGCACTACTCGAGAATCCGAATTTCGACGAGCCCCATGTTATTGGCCTGCTTGAGCGATTAGATCTCTCTTCAAGACTCGTATCCGCTGTTGCCGGTGTTGGCAAATGGAATTCGAGCGAGCGCGTTCGCCTGCGCCTTGCGAGGCATCCCCACACTCCCAGACGCATTGCGCTGGCTCTGCTGCGCCAGCTATTTCTCTTCGATTTGGTAAGCGTCAGTTTGCAGCCATCCGCTCCGGCAGACATCCGTCGAGCGGCCGAAAGCATTATTCTCACGCGGATCCCCCATCTGCCGGTGGGAGAGAAATTGACTTTGGCGCGGCGCGGGCCATCAAGAATTGCAGGGGCCGTGCTGGCGGAAGGACATCCACAGGCAATCAAGTTGGCCCTCGGCAATGGCTTTCTTACCGAAAGCCAGGTATTGAAGATACTTGCGAAGCCGGACGTGCCTGAGCGGGTAGTGACCGCGATTGCGCAACACTCGAAATGGTCTTGCCAGTACAATGTCCGGCTTGGATTGATGCGCAATGCTCACACGCCGGTGCCCGTCGTGTTGGCAATGCTTCCAAATCTGACGGTTGGTGATCTAAAGGAAGTTGCAAAGCACGAGCCCTTGGCGCCACATCTGAAGAAGTACATCCAAGGAGAATTAAATCGGCGATCGACAGGGGAGCGGGATAATCTAGACTAATCGCGCGCAGCAGGATGCACGGAAACTCCATGGCCAAGAAATCGACTCAGATGCGCTGGATCGTGGTGCTTGGCGGTATCGCCTTCTTTGGCGTACTCCTCTACTCCACCTTGCAGCAAACACAAAACGAATACGAGGTCTGTGTAAACTTTAAAGACCGTTCGCACTGCTCTACCGCGCGCGGTTCCACGGCGGCAGAAGCCATTCGGAGCGCTCGAGACATCGATTGCGGATTGATCACCAACGGCCGCGACGAACTCATGGCTTGCAACGACGTTCAACCCGCGAGCGTCCGCCAAATCAAGTAGTCGACTCCGGCGACGCTACTTCTTGGCGAGCCTCAGCGCGACAGGCGTTCCAAGCATTCTCAAATAGGTCATCAGTTGAGCACGATGGTGTATCTCATGCTCGTTGATCCCGAATAGGATCACGGCAACCTTCCGGCGAAAGCCAAGCTCGGCATGGGCTCGTTCCTCGTCAAAAGCAGATTCGGGCAAGGCGGCCACAGCTTTGGAGGTTTCTGCGTGGACTCGCTCAATGTTCTTCAACTCGTCTTCGAGCGAGCCGGGAGAGCCCATCACAGCGTGAAGTCCTTTCGGCACGCGAATCTCGTAATACCCGAAATCACTGTCAAGCGCGCACCGCCGAACACCCTCTTCAGACACCCACAAGTGCCGCAGCAACTCCCCTACGCTCAGCGCACCGCTTTCCGGCTTCCAGCCCATATCCTCCGGACGAATCGTATCAAATACGTCCCGGCTGCGAGTCCGTATGGCTTCTTTCTGCTTTAGAAAAAATTGCTGGAGCGTCATTTGGCGATTATACGTCAGCCGTCACCTTGATTTTCGGTGTCTAATTCAAGTGCCTAGGCGTGTGACTGAATTGACACTTCATAGGGCACCGCTTAGCATGAATTCTTGTTGGAGTCGGCGCGGATATAAACATGACGCGGTGTTTAAACTGTGGCGCAGACCGGAATGCGGATGTCTGTGAAGCTTGTGGACTAGGCTCCGCGGCTGCTGAATTTTCGCTTCGCAGCAAATTATTGAATCGCACCGCGCTTTTTCTGCTCGGTGCGATCGCATTCGTTGCGGCGAGCGGACGCTATCCTGCTCTCGATCTCGATGGGATTCTGATTTTCATCGGCGTGCTCTTTTTTTTGACGCTCGGAGTGGCAATGTGGGTCGAGCGGCGCGCGCTTCGGCACGCGGAGGTCGAGGCCTTAAAACGGATCTACTACGGGCTGATTCCGATTCCCTGGTTGCTTGCACTGTTGCTCTTGGCAAATGGTGCGCTTGACCACTCACCGCCACAGACCCAAACTGCGCGAGTGGTAGGCAAGTTCGCGATGCGTGGCCCTGTTCCAAGCCGCAGACTAATCGTCAATTCTTGGCGTGAAGATAGACGCTTCGAACGCGTCCCTGTAGACCCAAGCGATTTTGACCGCTTCGGAACCGGCGACGTCGTTGAAGTGCAAGTTAAGGGAGGGCTGGTTGGAATCCCATGGGTCTCAGGTGTTTCGCGGCCTTAAGTGCCAGTAATCCAACGGACTAAATTCTCGCCGGATTTTCTCGTTTGATGAATTCGCCCGCACCGGCCTTTCCAACAAATTTGCCATTCTCGATGAGTGTACGCCCGCGGGACAGCACGACTTTCGGCGTGCCTTTTACACGGATACCTTCGAACATTGAATAATCCACTCGCATGTGGTGGGTTTTTGCACTAATCACATGCTCTGCGTTCGGGTCGAAAACAACCAAATCAGCGTCTGAACCAATCGCGATTGTTCCCTTGCGAGGATAGAGGCCAAAGAGCTTCGCAGGCGCGGTAGAAACGAGCTGAACGAAGCGATTCGGCGAAAAACGGTTTCCGTGAACGCCGCCGCTGTAGACCAGGCTCAGCCTGTGCTCGATTCCTGGACCACCATTTGGAATCTTCGTGAAATCATCTCTTCCCAGTTCCTTCTGTTCCTTGAAGCAAAATGGGCAATGATCGGTTGAGACCACCTGCAGGTCGTCCTGCGCAAGCCCCTGCCACAACTTTTCCTGGTGCCACTTTTCGCGAAGAGGTGGAGTAAAGACGTATTTCGCGCCCTCGAACCCTGGAGCGTCCATATTTTCCAGTGAAAGATAGAGATACTGCGGACACGTTTCCGCGTAGGCCCTCAATCCGCGATCGCGTGCCTCGCGGACTTTCTCGAGCGCTTCATTACACGACAAGTGCACTATGTAAACGGGCGCACCCGCCATCTCCGCAAGCGCGATGGCACGCGACGTTGCTTCCGCCTCGGCCGTGGTCGGGCGCGTCAGCGCATGATACTTCGGAGCTCGCTTTCCTTCGGCCAGTGCGCGCTGCACTATTACATCGATTGCGCCGCCGTTCTCTGCGTGCATGCAGATCATGCCGCCGAAGTCCGCAGCGGCAGACATCGCGCGAAAGATCGAAGCATCGTCGAGCATGAACACGCCGGGGTACGCCATGAACAGCTTAAAGGTGGGCACGCCTTCATGAACGAGCGTCTTCATTTCCTGCAGCTGCGCGTCGGGCAAATCCGTGATGATGCAGTGAAACGCGTAGTCGATCACAGCCTTGCCATCGGCCTTTTTCATCCAGGTCTCAAAGGCTTGATGAAGCGTTTGTCCTTTGTATTGAATTGCGAAGTCGATCAGGGTGGTGGTCCCGCCATGCGCCGCCGCCACTGTGCCCGATTCGAAGTCGTCGGCGCTCTTCGTGCCGCCGAACGGCATATCAAGGTGCGTGTGCACGTCGATTCCGCCCGGCATTACGTAACAATGGCTGGCGTCGATAACTTTGCCCGCATTTTCCGTGGGCAAATCCTTGGCGATTGCCACGATTCGGCCACCAACAACGCCCACATCGCTCGCATAGGTGTCGGTCGCAGTAACAACCGTACCGTTGCGAATCACCGTATCGAAGCGCATGGATTCTGGCCTCCTCGTGTTCCCTGCAGGGCGAGTAGCTTACACCGCTTTCCGACGCGTTGGCATCTCAGAGAGGGCCTATTTCCCGACGCGCTACCAGGAGATCACTCCTTACTAGTCCGCATCAAGAATAGGAAGGAAGATGGAGACATCCTGGACCAATGGCACTAGAATGACCTCTTTCCGAAATCTGATATTCTCACGAAATAATTTTATGAACCTACGCGAATCAGCTCCGGCGCTTTCGGCCGAACAATACGAAAAGAACTTTGCTGAGCTGGTGCCCCCGATGACGCCTAGCCAGGCTGCCATCGAGTCGGCTCGATGCCTTTATTGCTTTGATGCGCCTTGCATCCACGCCTGCCCCACTCATATCGATGTTCCGACCTTCATCAAGAAAATTAACACCGGTAACCTGCGAGGGTCGGCGCGTGTGATTCTGGAAGCGAATATCTTGGGCGCAAGTTGCGGACGCGTATGTCCCACCGAGGTTCTTTGCGAAGGCGCGTGCGTAATGCACGAAAAGGGGCAGAAGCCGATCGAAATTGGCCGCTTGCAACGACACGCGGTTGATTACGTGCTCGATCGCAAGATTCAGTTTTTCCACGCCGGCACGCCCAACGGGAAACGGGTTGCCTGCATTGGCGCCGGGCCGGCCTCGCTTGCATGCGCCGCCGAGCTTGCACAAGCCGGCTACCAGATAACCATCTTCGATCGCAATGCCGTCCCCGGCGGCCTGAATACTTATGGGATTGCCGCTTACAAGCTACGGGCCGACGACTCGCTTCGCGAGGTAGAACCGATACGCAAGCTCGGCGTCGAGTTTAAGCAGAATGCCGAAATCGGGCACAACTTGCCTTTCGCCCAGCTCGAAAAGGATTACCACGCGATCTTTATTGGCGTTGGCTTGGGCGAAACGTGGGATCTCGCTCTGCCCGGTGAAAATCTGGTCGGCGTCTGCGGCGCTATGGAATTTATTGAAGCCACCAAGCTGCGCTCGTTCGCTGAAGTGCCGGTCGGCCGACGGATTGCGTGTATCGGGGCAGGGAACACAGCGATCGATGTAGTTACCGCCGCAAAGCGGCTCGGCTCCGACCCCGTTCACTTGATTTATCGGCGCGGCGAAAAGGAAATGCCGGCATTCCGTTACGAGTACGACCTTGCGAAACTGGACGGCGTTCTCTTCCACTGGTACACCCAGCCGGTTCGGATTGTCGGTGAAGAGGGCAAAGTTACGGGGATCGAATGCCTGCGGACTCGGCTCGAGCAAGGTAACGGACGAGAGCGCGGGAAGGTGGTACCGATTTCCGGCAGCGAATTCAAGATTGATGTGGACATGGTCGTCGGCGCCATCGGCCAAAAACCTGTGACCGATTTGTTTCGCACCATTGCGGGCATCGAAGTCCGCGACAACGGAACGATCGCCATCAACGACAAATACCACACCGGCGCGCAAAAATATTTCGCGGGTGGCGACTGCACGAATGGTGGCAAAGAAGTTGTGGACGCGGTCGCGGAAGGCAAAGCAGCAGCACAAAGTATCGATGCATGGCTGGGCGCACCCCGCGCGAGGAATTAAGCATCTGTGCAGCTTCCCGAAAGCCTCACCGACCGGCTGCCCTTACTAGAGGTTCTTGAGACCGATTGGGATCCGATTCCTCGCTGGGCCTTGGTGGCTTGGTCGGGATTTTACTTTCTGTTTCTCTATCAGGCGGCACGAGGCAATGGCTTTCTACTGCTCATGGACGGGGTTTTTGTTCCGATTCACGAGGGTGGGCATCTGCTGTTCCGGTTCTTCGGAGAATTTCTGAATATCGCAGGCGGCACGCTGCTGCAACTCGGTGTGCCGATCGCGTTGGCGATCTACTTTCTATTCCAGCGGCAGGCACAGGGAGTTGCTTTCTGCATGTTTTTCTCTTTTGAGCAGTTTTTGCCGATTGCCACGTACATGGCCGACGCCCGGGCGCAAGAGTCGCCGCTCTTAACGATCGGTGATGGCGATTACGTAATTCACGATTGGAACTATCTGTTCGGCAAATTTGGCGTATTGCAGCATGATGTTCAGATCGCGGGAGCGGTTCGCTTCCTGGGCTGGATTGGTATGCTAGGTGTAGTCGGCTGGCTGATCTGGCGCGGCGTGAAGGACGTAAGTCGTTCGACGCAAGTGGTTACGAGGTGAGAGATGGCTGATTTGCGTGTGAAATTGTGCGGCGTTGAATCGCCGAACCCCTTCTGGCTCGCTTCCGGGCCCCCCACAAACACGGGCGACCAGGTGATGCGTGCATTTGACGCGGGATGGGGCGGCGCCGTCTGGAAGACGATTGGCGAACCCATTCAAAACACATCGTCACGCTACGCGTCGATCGATTTGAACGGCGTGAAGATGATGGGCCTGAACAACATCGAACTCATCAGCGACCGTCCTGTCGAAGTGAACCTCCGCGAAATCGCGGAGGTAAAAAAGCGCTACCCCAAGCATCTTGTTATTGCATCGCTGATGGTCGAATCGAAGCGTGAAACATGGCACGACATCGTTCGCCGCGCCGAAGACGCAGGTTCCGACATGCTGGAACTGAATTTCGGCTGCCCGCACGGAATGAGCGAGCGCGGAATGGGCGCAGCGGTCGGCCAGGTCCCGGAATACACGGAAATGATTACGTCGTGGGCCAAGGAAGTTGCAAAGACTCCAGTGATTTCAAAATTGACGCCCAACGTCACAGACATCACACACATTGCGCTTGCCGCTCAACGCGGAGGCGCCGACGCTGTAAGCTTGATCAACACGATTAATTCGCTTATGAGCGTGAATCTTGAGACGTTCGCGCCAACTCCAAACGTGGCAGGAAAATCCTCGCACGGCGGCTATTGTGGCCCAGCTGTTAAACCCATCGCCCTGCATCTCGTTTCGAGCGTCGCCAAGAAAGTGAAGATTCCAATCGTCGGAATCGGGGGTATAGGTAACTGGATTGACGCGGCAGAACACATCGCGCTGGGCGCCTCAACCGTTCAGGTCTGCACCGCTGCAATGCACTACGGTTTCCGCATCGTTGAGGATATGGCCGACGGCCTGACCGCCTACATGGACGACCACGGCTATCGCTCGATCGACGATTTTCGCGGCCGCGCCGTCGCGAACGTGTTGGACTGGGGCGACCTGGATCTCAACTACAAAATCGTCGCCAAGATTCACACCAACCTTTGCATCGGCTGCCAGCTCTGCTACGTCGCTTGTGAAGACGGTGCGCACCAGTGCATCGAACGCGCGTCCGCCAAAAATGGAAACGGCAAGCACAACGCCAACGGAATGGAAGTTCACGTGCCGCGCATCATCGAAGAGGAATGCGTCGGTTGCAACCTATGTGCGCTCGTGTGCCCGGTGGACGGTTGCATCACGATGCTGCAGATTGATAACGGCCTGCCGCCGATGTCCTGGAAACAGAAGACGGCAGGCTCAGCGGGCCCCCCCCACGCCGCACGCGTAAATCGTCAGTAAAAAGCTCGCAGGTCCGCCGGGTGCGGCAGCATTATTTCGAGTTCGCGTCCATAATCGTTCAGCGTCAGCTTAATGCGCTCGGCAGGCCCGACGTCGCGCTCGATCCAGTCCTTCGTCGGAACTAATCGGTCGCTGGTGAAGAGATCCCCGCTTTCGAAATCAGCTCCTTGCGCTTGCAAATCACTCGGTAGCACTTGATACACGGTCTTTGCTTTGATATCCAGCGCGAGCCACCGGTGCCCGAGCAAGATTAAGACGAGATTCGGTTTTTTTTGTGATTTATCCGGCTGGTAGACGGCTGTCTTTAGCGGCTGTTTATCATCGAGGTGCACTTGCCCTCGATCGATCGGCTTCCAGTGAATACGTCCATCATCTTTGGCAGCTGCAGAAAACGCGATACAGAAGATCAGGCAAGCGAAACTATACGTGCGCCACACGTGCCCGCCGGTCAGTAGATGCTCGATTCGCGTTTGCGTCCGGTGTAGTCGATGTACACGATTTTTAGGTCGGTGTAGAAATCGAGCGCAGTGTTGCCCACTTCCTTGGGGCCAACGCTTGTCGCTTTGGTGCCGCCGAAAGGAACATGTGCCTCGCCACCAACCGTCGGCGAATTCACGTGCGTCATGCCGGTTTGAATCTTGTCGACGAACTCGAAGATCTTGTTCGAGTCAGTCGAGTAGATGGCGCTCGTCAGCCCATATCGAACGGAATTGGCCACGTCCACGGCCTCGTCAAAATCTTTCACGCGAATCACGCTCAGCACCGGCCCAAAAATTTCATCCTGCGCGATGGCACTGTCCGGGCCTACATGATCAAACACGGTAGGCGAAACGAACCACCCCTTGTCGTACTTCGGCCCTCTCAATCGCTCGCCACCACACAGCAGCTTGGCCTCGTTCTTCCCGATTTCGATGTAGCGAAGAACTGTGTTCATCTGCGATTCGTCAACCGATGGCCCCATCTCGACGCCGGGCTCGAGACCATCGCCCACTGAGAATTTCTTGGCGCGCTCGACCAGCATAGCCACGAACTGATCCGCGACCTTCTCTTCGATCACCACTCGGCTCGTAGCCGTACAACGCTGCCCCGTAGATGCAAATGCACCAAACAGTGTCGATTCCATCGCGAGGTGCAAGTCAGCGTCCGAAAGAACCACGATGGGATTCTTCCCGCCCATTTCGCACTGGCACTTCTTGAGCTGAAGCGCGCCTGTAGCATAGAGCTGGCTACCTACTTCATTCGAACCGGTAAAAGAAAGCCCGTGAACATGAGGGTTTTGAACCAACTCATCACCTGTGTCGCGTCCTGAACCCATAACCAGATTCAACACTCCAGGCGGAAGCCCCGCCTGCTCGAAAATCTCCACAACCTTCATCGCCGTAAGCGGCGTCAAAGTCGCCGGCTTGAATACCACCGTATTGCCACACACAAGAGCGGGTGCAATTTTCCACACAGGAATCGCCACCGGAAAATTCCATGGCGTAATCACGCCTACTACGCCGAGCGGTTGGCGAATCGTATACGAGAAATTCTTCGGCAATTCGCTCGGCAGCGTTTCGCCATTAAGGCGGCGCGCTTCACCAGCCATGAACTCCGTAATGTTGATGGAGCGCTGAACCTCGCCCAACGAGTCCTTGAGCGCTTTGCCCTCTTCGCGCGTGAGCAGGCGAGCCAGTTCCTCTTTCTGTTCCTCCATGATTCGCACTGCTTTGAACAGGATCTTGCCACGCGCAGGGGCAGGCCTATCCCGCCAGGCGGGGAAAGCCATTTTCGCTGCCGCGATCGCTTCCTTCATCTCTTGTCGCGTCGAAAGTGGAATCCGCGCAACCACTTCGTCAGTGTTTGCTGGATTGCGGCGCTCCACAATCTTCGGCGATTTCGACTCCACCCACTCGCCGTTAATGTAATTCCTGCAAAGCGTCGTTATTTCTGTCGCTGTCGCCATGATCGCCTGTCCTCAAAACTCATTATATGCGCACTTCACTGAAACTCTTGTCGAGCAGCCGAATACCTTCATCCACGTCGGCTTTTGAAATGTTCATCGGTGGAGCCATGCGAATCGTATTACCGAGCAGGCCTCCCTTGCCGATAAGAAGCCCGTTTTTACGCGCCGCCTCCATCACCTGCGTAGCCTCTTGCGCTGCGGGTTCCTTCGTCTGGCGGTCTTTCACGAGTTCCAGAGCCTGCATCATGCCCATTCCGCGCACATCCCCAATCAGAGGATATTTTTCCTGCAACTCCTCGAGCTTTTTGCGGAAATAGCCACCCACCACAAAAGTATTCTCCCGCAGATTCTCTTCCTCAATCACTTCAATCACCGCGCGCACCGCCACCGACGTGACCGGATTCCCGCCAAAGGTCGAAATCGTGAGGCCTTGGAACTTGTCGGCAAGTTCGGCCGTAGTGATCGTCAAGCCAACGGGCACGCCATTGCCCATGCTTTTCGCCGACGTGATGATGTCCGGTGTCACTTCCCACTGCTCGATGCCCCACCACTTCTTACCTGTGCGGCCCCAGCCGGTCTGCACTTCATCGGCAATGAACAGCCCGCCATAATTCTTCACGATGCGATATACGATCTTGAAATATTCCGGTGGCGGTGTGATAAATCCGCCGACGCCTTGAATCGGTTCAGCGATAAACGCCGCAATCGACCCGCCCGTCGTGGTCTGAATTGTGCTTTCAACGTCGTTTGCGCAAGCCACTCCGCATTCGGGATACTTCAAATGCAATGGGCAACGATAGCAATAGGGGTTCACAGCGTGCGACACACCGACGCTGATGACGCCCGATTTGCGCCACGGCGCTTGGGCCGTGACGGATTTTGCCAGCGCCGATCCACCCGAATAAGCGTGACGTAGAGACACAACGTCATAGCTCGGGCTAATCATGCGTGAAAGAAGAAGCGCCGCTTCATTGGCTTCAGTGCCGGAGCTGGTAAAGAAACTCTTCTGCAGTCTGCCCGGAGTGATCTGCGCCAGCTTCTCCGCCAGCGCAACCATGTGCTCGTTGGGAAATAGCGTAGAGGTGTGCTGGAGCTTGTCCACTTGCTCTTTGATTTTGGACGTGACCTTCGGATTGCAGTGGCCCACGCCTATAGTCACGATGCCGCCAAAAAAATCCAGATACTTGTTGCCTTCGATGTCCCAGAGATATTGCATCGAAGCGTGATCGGCAACGAGCGGCTTCTGGTAATAGTTTGTGACCGCCGGCCAAATGAATTCTTTATGCTTGCGGACGATTTCGTCAGATCGTGTTTCAGTCATCTTGGGCGTGGTCGTCATTCAGTTTGTCCATTCTCCAGATGCAACTCTCTGGAACGTTCCTCAATTGGCTGCATCTGCTCGCGCTTGTGCTTGCGTGCGGGAAATCTCGCCATACGACTCCGGCCGGCGATCTCGGAAAAATTGCCAGGTGGCGCGTACCTGTGCGATTTCATCCAAGTCAATGTCGTGCGTAAGTAGCTCGTCCTTGTCTCGGCTTGCCTGCGCAATAATCTTGCCGCGCGGATTGCAGAAATAGCTTTTTCCGTAGAACTCCCCGATGTTCCAGGGCGCCTCTTTCCCCACGCGATTGATCGCGCCCACGAAATAACCGTTGGCAGCGGCGTGCGCCGGCTGTTCGAGCTCCCAAAGGTACTCACTCAGCCCGGCCACCGTAGCCGAGGGGTTGAATACAATTTCCGCGCCATTCAGTCCGAGAATCCGCGCACCCTCAGGGAAATGACGGTCGTAGCAAATATAAACGCCGACCCGCGCAAATTTCGTATCGAAAACAACGTATCCGGTGTTCCCCGGGGTGAAATAAAATTTCTCCCAGAACCCCGGAGCAACCTGCGGAATGTGGTGTTTGCGATATTTCCCCAGATATTTGCCATCCGCGTCGATTACTGCGGCGGTGTTGAAGAAAAATCCTGTCATCTCGCGCTCGTAAATCGGAACAACGATCACCATCCCGTGTTTCCTGGCCAGCTTTTTCATGCGCTCGGTGGTTGGACCGTCGGGAATCGGTTCGGTGAGCTCGTGCCATCGGATTTGCTGCTCAGCGCAAAAGTACGGGCCGTTGAAAAGCTCCTGGAGGCAAAGAATTTGAGTCTTCTTCTTGGCGGCGGCTTCGATCAGCTTCTCCGTCTTATCCAGCATCTTCTTGCTGATGTCCTTAATCGAGTATTTTTCGGGCGACCATTCGCAGTGAGTTTGAATGAGTCCACAGCGCACCAGTCGAGCCATCAGACACCTCCCACCAAGGTGCTCTACAAAACCAAAATGAAATTCGAAGAGCAAGTTTACCCCGTGGTGTGCAACGCGGCAAGCAACGGCGCGGCAATTCTCTCGAACCGGGAAGAAGCAAGCCTGAGAGATTCCAACCGCTAAAAAACAGCGCGTCGTCTCCTGCTTCCCGTATAATCCGGCGGGCGGACGAGTGGTGCGAATTCTGCAAAACACATTGCGTGGATTGGGGCGTATCTTTCCCGATTGCATCACGTTGAGCCAGGCCATCGCCTTCAACATGTTTCTCGCCTTTTTCCCCGTATTGCTGTTCCTTCTTGGCGTCTTGAGCAGTACAGCTTATTTCCATAACGCGGTTCGCGAAATTCCCGAAAGGCTTACCACAATCCTGCCGCCCGGCAGCGATCAGCTCGTCGTGCAGTATTTCGTTCGAAGAGGGCTCCATCCGTTGAAGTGGATGGCGCTCGGGCTGGCTGGCACGTTGCTCGCTGGCTCTCAGGTGATGGTCGGTTTTATCGAGGGATTCCGTCTTATTGAAGGCGATCTTCTCCGCCTCTCGTACTGGCGACTTTATGCTCGCGCCACAATTTTGCTGAGCTTAACGTCCGCTCCATTCCTCGCCGTGGTGGTCCTTACGGTCTTCGGCAAGCAAGCCCGGGGATGGCTGATCCGGCGCATTGGGCTGTCAACTTTGATTCATGCTCTCGGCTTCGCGGCGTATGTGGCAACCGTGTTTCTCTTGGCGATGTGCGTTTTGGTAGTGATGTATCGGTTCGGGCGGCAGGGAGAGCGAAGCTATAGGGAAGTGTTGCCGGGCGCACTCGTGGCCACGGTGCTGTGGTGGGCTGCAGACACTTCTTTCGGTTTTTACGTGCGAAAGATGCCTTACGATGCTGTCTACGGCGGCCTGGCTGCCGCGATTGGCTTGCTTCTATGGATGTACCTGACCGCGATCGTTGTGTTGGTGGGGGCAGCGTATAACGCGGAGGCACGAGAATCGCTGCAAGTGCATCATAAGGGATTGAGGATATGGGAGCGCGCAACTTGAAATCGCATGCTACGATCGCCAATCGATGCGCAGCGATTCCGATGCTTCAGACGAAATGCGATGACTGAAATGCGAGTCGAGTGCTATTCGGGCTATCGCGCCGACGAGCGCCCGCTTCGATTCGTTTTTCATGGTCACGAATACGAAGTCGAAGTTTTGGATGGCCAGTGGTACTCGCCGGACGCGACCTATTTCCGAGTGCGCGCCCAAGATGGGAACTTCTATGTCCTCCGCCACGATATTGGACAGGATTCGTGGACGCTCGACGGCTTTCGCGCCGCTCGGCACGACCTGATTCATCCTCCTCTGACGCCTGATTGACTCTGACTTGAGACAGCAAATCGGCATCGTTCCCAGTAATTCCCTCGAGCAGTACGCGGCAATTGTGACCTAAGCCACAAGAAGATTTTTACTCGGCATCTGCGCCGCGGCGTGCCGATATAATCGGTTTAAGTCCCCACTTTTAATGCAACTTTTGCGTCGTGTTAGGGTTCGTATTAAGGGACTTGGCCGGGAGCTTTGTTTTCCGAGGGGTACTGGATTAAGGATGGTAAGCCGACGACCTGACCGATTGAAGCATGCGCGTCCACGTATTGAAAGTGTGGCGGTCGGCGCCCTGTGTCTCGCCGCTGCAATGGTTTTCACCGTAATCGCGCCTCAATCCAGCGCTGACAAGGTAAAGAAATCAGCGGCTCCCACCGCGATACCGCTCGACAAGAAATTCAAGGGTGCCCTGCCGATCACCGAGCTCACGGCAGACCAAGCGACTCTTCACGCGCTCAACCGCTTGGGATACGGCCCGCGTCCCGGCGACGTCGAACGAATCCGTCAAATGGGCCTCGAAAAATGGATTGACCAGCAGTTGCATCCCGAACGCATCGATGACGGAGCCCTCGACCAGCGGCTCGATCAGTATTCCACGTTAAAACAGTCATCAACAAAGCTTCTCGATGAGTTTCCTCCACCGGGACAGGCTGTGAAGCGCGAAGGCGTGACGAAGGACGAATACAAGGAAAAAATGGAGCAAAAGCGCCAGGACGCTCTGGCGCAGATGCTGCCGACGGGCAACGAAAATTTTGACCGCGCCAACGATCAACTGGCGAAAATCCAGGGACCCAATCGCATCGTCGCCGAGCTCTCGATGGCGAAAGTCGACCGCGCAGTCTACAGTCAAAGGCAGCTCGAAGCCGTGATGGAAGATTTCTGGTTCAACCATTTCAACGTCTTTGCGAACAAGGGCGCGGACAAATGGCTCGTTACCGCGTACGTGCGCGATACGATCCGCCCGCGCACGATGGGCAAGTTTCAGGACTTGCTCGTCGCGACGGCCAAGAGCCCGGCGATGCTTTTCTATCTTGACAACTGGATGAGCGCTGCCCCGGCGGCCTTCAAACGCATGCAGGCGGAAATGCAGGCACGGCGCCAGCGCTACCAAGGAATTTTCACGGGAGCGCAGCCGCCACCGCCTGGGACATTCCCCGGAAGGTCCCCCGTTCCCGGCGGCAACGGCGCAACTCCAAAGAAAAAAGAAGACCGGGGGCTGAACGAGAATTACGGACGCGAAGTAATGGAGCTACACACCGTAGGCGTCGATGCCGGCTATACGCAGCAAGACGTGATCGCGATGGCCGAGACGCTCACAGGCTGGACCGTCCACGAGCCACGCAAAGATCCGGAATTCTTTTTCGACGATCGTATCCACGCGCAGGGCAAAAAAGTTGTGATGGGTCGCACCTTCAATTACGGCGGAGAAAAAGACGGCGAGGAAGCGCTGAAGTTTCTAGCGAACCATCCCAGCACCGCGCGATTCATCTCGACTGAACTCGCGCATCATTTTGTCTCCGACAACCCGCCGGAGTCGCTAATCGACCGCATGACGAAAAACTACGAATCGACAGGAGGCGACATCCGCAGCGTCCTGAAAACGATGATCTATTCGCCCGAATTCTGGTCGAAGGATGCGTACCGCGCGAAAGTCAAGACTCCCTTGGAGCTTGTGGCGAGTACAGCGCGCGCATTGGGCGCGGATGTGCCGGTTTCCTTGCCGTTAACGCAATGGGTCGGACGAATGGGCGAGCCGCTATTCCTCTGTCAGCCGCCCACGGGATATTCAGATAAGTCTGAAACTTGGGTCAACACCGGCGCATTGCTCAATCGCTTGAATTTCGCCTTGACGTTCGCGGGCGACAAAATGGCTGGCACCTCAGTCGATCTAAAAACCTTGCTCGGCCAGCCCTCGTCTTCCGACCCCAACACCGCGCTCGAGCAATCCATACGAATTTTCCTGGCTGGCGACATCGCCGACTCAACAAGGAAGACGCTCGAATCGCGCCTGAGCGACCCGCAGATTTTGCAAGCGCGCCTCGACGATCCCGTAAAGCAAGTAAACGAAGGACTGATCGCAGGTCTTGTTCTTGGCGCGCCCGAGTTTCAGCGGCGCTAAAGACCAGGAGAGAGCGTTATGAACATTTCGCGACGATATTTCATCAAGAACGGCGGCCTAGCAATGCTGGGAATGGCCGCCCTCCCAGCCTTCTTGCAACGTGCCGTTGCAGCCAGCGCAACGCCAAACAAAAAGAAAATGGTCGTCCTATTTCAGCGCGGCGCCATGGACGGCCTCAACGTAGTCATCCCGTTCGGCGAGCGCAACTATTACAATCTGCGTCCGACCATCGCAATTCCCGAGCCGCGCCGCAGCGGCGCCGATACAGTCATCGACTTGGACGGTTTCTTCGGATTGCATCCAAGCCTGGCTCCGCTGATGCCGATCTATCAACGGCGCGAACTCGCGATCGTGCACGCAGTCGGCTCACCCGACCCCACCCGCTCGCATTTCGACGCCCAGGATTTTATGGAGTCGGGAACGCCCGGCAGGAAAGCAACCGACGACGGCTGGCTGAACCGCGCCATGCAATCGATGCCCGACGAAAAAGCAACTCCATTTCGCGCTGTTGCGTTTGGCCCCTACCTCCCGCGCACGTTACAAGGACCAGCCCCCGCCGTCGCCATTCCGGATCTGAAGCAATTCAAAATGTATGGCCCGCAGCAGACCGTCGAAGGCGGCTTCGAAGCGATGTACGCCCAGACCGTCGATCAGGCCCTGCGCGGTGTCGGCCACGAAACATTCGAAGCGGTCAATCAGCTCAAGAAAATCAATCCAGACAAATACCAGCCCGAAAATGGCGCCGAGTATCCCAAGAATCGCTTCGGCCAAAGCTTGATGGAGATCGCCGAGCTTTTCAAAGCCGACGTCGGCCTCGAAGTTGCTTTCCTCGATAGCGGCGGCTGGGACCATCACGTCAACGAAGGTGGCGTGCAAGGCCAACTCGCGAATCTACTCCGCGATCTGGGGCAGGGAATCGCAGCGTTTCACCAGGACATGGGTGACCGCATGGGCGACGTGGTTTTCGTCAGCATGTCAGAATTCGGCCGTACAGCCCGCGAAAACGGAAATCGCGGCACCGACCATGGCCATGCCAATTGCATGCTTGTGATGGGTGGTGACGTCAAGGGCGGGCGAGTCTATTCGCGCTGGCCGGGCATGAGCGAAGGCCAACTGCACGACGGCCGCGATCTCGCGGTTACCACCGACTACCGCAGCGTGCTTGGCGAAATTCTTTCAGGGCACATGCGCGACGAGAACCTGAAAACCGTCTTCCCCGGATTCGCCAATGATCCCAAGCAGTTCCTCGGAGTGGTGAATAGCTGACGCGGCAAGCGCTGCCGATCACTTGCGAGACGCCGCAATGATTTTCGCCGTTGTAATAGCTTGACCCACGTGCCGTTGCGTATGCTCCGCGATGTGAATAAGAAGGCCGCCTGCCGTCGTCGGCAACCGCTTCTTCCCTGCAGCGCGCGAGTCTTCAAGCTGCTTTGGACGAAAGGCGCGGACGCGCGAAGCGCCTTGCGCCAATGCGCTCTCTAATTCTGCGAATAATTCATCGCGTCCTGCACCAGGGTCAAGCTCGCCCCGAAGCGCGTCCATCTGCGCTTCGCCCAGTTCGTTCCCTTCTGCATATGTCAACAAGCGATCAATGCTGCGGGAGATATGTCGTATGTGGAATGCCACCGGCGCGAGATTTGCGGGGCGAGCGTTTAGCTCGGCGTCACTCAAGCGGCCGCACCACTTTGCAAGATCTTCCTTGGCAAGCTCAAGCGCGTGCAACACTGCTCTCTGCACACTCGGAGTATCGGTGAGAGTTCCGCGCAGCCAAGGTTCTGGAAGCTGAGTCTCAGCCATCAACTCACATCACCATTGACTACGCCTTAATGCGCATACCGAAGAATGATCGGTAGACAAATGTAAACGAGATGAGAAAGAACGCGGCCGCGAGAATCTCCGTGAGCAACGCATTCTGCGCCGTCAGTTCGACCGCCAGTTCCACAGCCAGCAGTCCAAAAAGCGTAGTGAACTTAATCACCGGATTCAACGCCACAGACGAAGTATCCTTGAACGGATCGCCGACCGTATCGCCAACCACGGTTGCTGCATGCAGTTCGGTGCCTTTCTGCTTCATCTCCGTCTCGACGATTTTTTTCGCGTTGTCCCAGGCCGCTCCGGCGTTGGCCATAAAAATCGCCTGGTAAAGTCCAAAAATCGCGATCGAAATCAAATAACCAACAAAAAAGAAAGGGTCCACAAACGCGAACGCGAGCGTCGCAAAAAACACCGCAATGAAAATATTCAGCATGCCTTTCTGCGCATACTTCGTGCAGATCGCCACCACCTTCTTGCTGTCTTCAACGGACGCCTTCTCCACCCCTTCGAGCCGAATGTTAGCCTTGATGAACTCGACGGCCCGATAGGCTCCAGTCGTCACCGCTTGCGTTGAAGCCCCCGTAAACCAATAAATCATCGCTCCGCCGGTAATAAGCCCAAGAAAAAATGGCGCGTGGAGCAACGAAAGCTTGTCAACATTTACTGTAATGCCGTTGGTAAGCGCCATGATGATCGAGAAAATCATCGTGGTCGCTCCGACAACGGCCGTGCCAATCAGCACCGGCTTCGCAGTCGCCTTGAACGTATTCCCGGCGCCGTCGTTTTCCTCCAAAAGCTCCTTCGCGCGCTCGAAATGGACGTCAACGTTGAAATCCCTCTTGAGCTCGCCTTCGATCCCTGGAATTTGCTCGATCAGCGAAAGCTCATAAACGGATTGCGCGTTGTCCGTCACAGGGCCATACGAGTCCACCGCAATCGTCACCGGCCCCATACCGAGAAAACCGAACGCCACCAGTCCAAACGCAAACACCGGCTCAGCAATCATCAACGCGTGCAGCCCCATCTGGCTGAAGAAATATGCGATGCTCATCAGCGCGACCATCGCGAGTCCCAGGTAATATCCGGAGAAATTGCCGGCCACAAAACCCGAAAGAATTCCAAGCGATGCGCCGCCTTCTTCCGCCGAGCTGACCACTTCGCGCACGTGCCGCGATTCTGTCGATGTAAAAACCTTCACCAGCTCCGGAATCACCGCTCCGGCCAGCGTGCCGCAGGAAATAATCGTTGCTAGCTTCCACCACTGCGTGCTGTCATCGCCAAGCGTCGGCACGATCAGGTAAGAAATCGCATAGGTAAGCGCGATAGAAACCACGGATGTGATCCACACAAGCGACGTCAGCGGAGCCTCGAAATTCATCTTGTCCGCAGTGGCGTATTTCGCTTTGGCGATGGCGCTGTTGATAAAATATGCGCCTGCGCTCGACACAAGCATCGCGATGCGCATCACGAAGATCCACACCAGCAGCTGAACCTGCACCATCGGATCTTTCACGCCCAGCAGAATGAATGTAATCAGCGCAACACCGGTTACGCCGTAAGTCTCAAACCCGTCAGCGCTCGGCCCCACCGAATCTCCTGCATTGTCGCCGGTACAATCCGCGATCACACCGGGATTGCGCGCGTCGTCTTCCTTGATCTTGAAAACAATCTTCATCAAATCCGAGCCAATGTCCGCAATCTTCGTGAAAATGCCGCCCGCAATGCGCAAAGCCGCGGCACCCAGCGATTCGCCAATCGCGAAACCGATGAAGCAAGGCCCGGCATAATCGCGCGGAATGAAGAGCAGAATAATCAGCATCATCAGCAGCTCGACGCTGATCAACATCATCCCGATGCTCATGCCCGCTTCGAGCGGAATCCGGTAGATCGGATACGGCTTGCCACGCAAGCCTGCGAACGCAGTACGCGAGTTGGCAAACGTGTTCACGCGAATTCCAAACCACGCTACCCCGTAGCTCCCCGCGATTCCCACCACACTAAAAAGCAGAATGATGATCACGCGAATCGCCTCGTATTTCAGCAGCAGCCCGAAATACAGCACGATCACGACCGCAATGAAGCTCTCGAGAAGGAGCAGGAACTTGCCCTGAGTTACCAGATACGTCTTGCAGGTCTCATAAATCAGCTCGGAAATCTCGCGCATCGCGCGGTGCACCGGCAAATTCTTCAGCCGGGTATAAATGGTCAATCCGAAGATCAATCCAAATATGCAGAACGCAATGCCGAAGAGAAGCAGCGTATGACCATCCACGCCAAGAAATTTTACTTGCGATAGATCAGGCAGTTTCAGATTCGCTTCACCACCAGGAGCCGCTCCCTCCTCCTGCCCGAACGCCGAAAATGCGCCTAGCATTACAAGAGCGGCGCCGCCGCCGAACACCCTCGCGACCCGGCCGAACCGCGCGCACCAATCCTCCATCCGAACTCCCCGGCTCAATCGAGCGCTCACACCTGTGAGACAACATGCCCCTGCATCTGCCAACATTCTTCCTCCGGAATAGGACTCCACGAGCGGGAGTCTAAGGGTCGCGAGAACTTACAATCCCAAAACAACTTTTGTAGCAGGAATCCCGCTTTTCGTCAACAAAGTAAGCCGTTAGTCGCAGACGGAATGAAGGATGAATATCTATTCGGGAGAGGCGTTGCGAAGCGGCACTTCAAAATACACAAGAGGTTCGTTCGAAGGCGCAATCGAGACATCCGGCACGTAAAGGCTGGATCTTTTCACGATTGCAAATTCGTGGCTCACATCAAAGTACAGGAATCCGTGAATCGTAGCTTTCGGCGGAATTACGTCAGCATCGAGCGACAGCGGACGCAGCACCTCCGCTAGCTTTTCCGCCTTTTTGTCACCGATCTTCATTGGTAGCGGTAACGGTATACGCTTTTGCTGTGGGTTGGCCGCACCGGCAGGATGTGCTATCAGTTGCGCCACCTCTTCCACCCTGAGCCAGTCAACTTCCTGCCGCACCCCATTTTTGAGCGTAACCTCTAGCTGAACCGTCTCGAGGTTCACTCGCATCGGCTGATCGGAATCGTTGCGAAGAAATACCTCAATGGGTAGAACTCCCACATCGTGAGGATCCGCCTTCCCAAATTTGTCTTTCGTCCGCGCAGCTTCTGTATACGGATCGACCGACACGGTAAGGCCGCTGTGCTGATCGTGCGGTAACGGAGCAGGCCCGGCAGGTTTTGCGTCCGCAGACGATGCGGCACTCTGGCCGAACGCAGTTGCGCAAAGAACAAGGAAAGCAGCCGTAAGCACAGCGATCCCCAGGCGAGTTGATCCGCCTCGAAACTCGATGAATCTGCTGCGACGTGCCCGCAACCAAAGCTTCCATTTCATCTTGGTTCCTGTCTTTTCAAAAGCTCAGATGTACTCATCGCGCGGGAAGTTGTGCGCGGCTCATACGCATGCAACTATAATACCCGGCTCGCAAGTAAGAAAGGACGAGAGCGCGAGCGCTGCGCCTCTGAAATGTATTTATTGTATCGTATCTTAACCGCTGTAGGAATGCTACTGCTCGCGCCCTATTTTGCGCTAAGAGGGTGGCGAAGCGGCGAACCGGCCAGCGCCTTGCAAGAGCGCCTCGGAATTATTCCGCGCGAGATTGCAGCCAGGGCTTCCATGGCAGCGAATGCTGGCGGAGCGATCTGGATCCATGCCGTGTCGGTCGGCGAAGTGCTTGCGTCGAAGCCGCTGGTCGAGGCTTTGAAGCGCCAATTTCCAGGCCGCGCAGTATTTGTTTCCACGACTACCGAAACCGGCCGGCGCTTGGCCCGCACCCGCCTGCAATGTGCCGATGGCATCTTTTATTTTCCGCTCGATTGGGTCGTCCCGGTGCGAAAAGCTCTAAAGTCCATTCAACCAGCTCTCGTGATCATCATGGAAACCGAAATCTGGCCAAATTTTCTTCACGAGGCGCAGCGGCGGGGCATTCCTGTGATTTTCGCAAACGCGCGAATTTCTGAGCGCTCCTTCGCTCGATTCAATCAATGGAAATTCCTCGTCGGTGATTTTTTCGTTCGCACACTGCAAGATGCCGCGCAATTTCTCGCCCAATCGCCCGAAGACGCCAATCGGCTCGCCGCCATGGGCGCTCCCGAAACCCTCATCGAAGTCACGGGCAACCTGAAGTATGACGGTTCGCCTCCGGAGACCAGCCCATTCGTCATTTGGCTAAAGAACCAGATTTCAACGCAGGAACGCTGGCCCGTCCTGGTGGCAGGAAGCGTGGTCGCGGAGGAGGAAGAGGCCGTGCTTGCTGCCTACGATATCGTGCAGCGGCAATGGCGGCACGCTTTGCTCGTGTTGGCCCCGCGCAAGCCTGACCGCTTTACGGCAGCCGCGGAAATCGTGTCGGCGGGAGGCTGGGAGGTGGTGCGCCGAACTAATCTCGACTTGAATTCGACTCTTAGCGAGAACGCCGACGTCCTACTCCTCGATTCCATTGGCGAATTAGCAGCAATTTACTCTCTCGCAGATGCGGTGTTCGTGGGTGGTTCGCTCGTGCCTGCGGGTGGTCACAATATTCTCGAACCTGCCTGGTTCTCCCGGCCGCCGATTTTCGGCCCATCGATGGAGAATTTTCAGGAAATGGCCGAAGCGTTCCTCGCGGCCCGCGCCGGGATTCAAGTTTCGAGTGGAACTCAACTGGGCAAAGTCTGGGTACAGTTGATCGAGGACGATGCGACTCGCGAACGGATGGGACGCGCAGCTTACGAGATTTCCGAGCGTAATCGCGGCGCTACGGAGCGCACGCTCGAACGAATAACCTCAACACTGAACGGTTCCGCTCAATCGTCATGAACCTGAAGGACTCACTTCTTTGGCCGCTGACAGTTCCATACGGCGCCATTTCGCGTCTGCGCTCCCGAGCCTACCGCGCAAGCATCTTCAAGCAGCAACGTCTCCCGGGCAACGTGATCAGCATAGGCAATCTCACCACAGGCGGCACAGGAAAAACGCCTATGGTGATCTGGCTCGCCGAGCGGCTGGCGGCGGAAGGCAAAAGCGTCGGAATCCTAACGCGAGGTTACCGTGGCGAGACGGTATCGAAGCCTCACGCCACCAACACCAATGCCCAAGCGAAGCCAGCCGCCTCAACGTCAACAAGCGACGAAGTGCAGTTAATGCAAGCGCGGCTCGGAGACCGCGTCGCCTTCGGCGTGGGCGCAGACCGCTTCGCGCGCGGGCAGGAACTCGCAAACCGCGGCGTGAATTGGTTCATCCTCGATGACGGTTTTCAACATCTTCAACTCGCCCGCGACGTCGATATCGTGATGATTGACGCCACGAACCCGTTCGGAGGCGGCCACTTGCTTCCAGCCGGCCGTCTGCGCGAACCAAAGACGGCTCTAGCGAGAGCAAGCCTCATTGTCGTCACGCGCAGTTCGCACTCGCCTGCTGTGGAAGCAGCGGTTCAGAGAGAAACGAACGCCGCTATTTTCTACGCTCAAGCGGAACTTGATTCTGTCTATTCACCAAGCTCCGCGCCCCTCGAGGGTCACGAAGCGCGTGAACAGGACCTCTTCGCGTTTTGCGGCATTGGCAACCCGGCCGCGTTCGTCGCCGATTTACGCGGTTGGGGATTTCGAATTGTTGGCCACAAGCCTTTCCCGGATCATCATCGCTACACGCGCGGAGACATCCGCGAAATCGAATCAGAGGCGCGAGCAGTCGGGGCGGCCAGCCTTATCTGCACGGAAAAAGACAGATTCAATTGTCCATGCGACTCGGTAGCGATGAATTTATGGGTCTGCGCGATATCGTTGCGCGTCGAACGTGAACAGGACTTCTGGCGCACAATGATGGCCGCAATCGAATCCCGAAAATCCAGCTCAGCACGATAGTCTCGAACCGTCTCGCTACTATCCGTGGAGAAGCTGATTTGCTGCCCTCCAGCGCGCTGTGATACGTTTCGGCTCGGCGCGTATCTCGCGTTTATTCACGGTGGAGATCCCTTGAGCCCGGCTCGAAAAACACCAAAGCATTCGACGAAGGATACAAACCGCCCCGCGTTGGATGCCGCTGTAGATCTCACGCGCCTGCTCGATATCGTCTCGGCCTTTTCGAAACAGACGATCTGCGTCGTCGGCGATTTCGTGCTCGATGAATTTGCCTCGTGCGAAATCTCCCGCGTCTCGCGCGAAGCCCCGGTGCTGATCCTGCGGCACCGCCGCACAGAAGCCTACCCAGGCGGCGCAGCCAACGCCGTCAACAACCTTGCCGACCTCGGCGCCCGCGTCCTCCCAGTCGGCGTGCTCGGAACAGATCCGGGTGGCCGCGCCATCCTCCGGCATTTTCGCCGAAAACACATCAGCACCTCCGGTATCGTCACCGCCCGCAACTGGCTCACCACCACCAAGACGCGCTTCCTCGCCGGCTGGAGCCACACCACCGAGCAGCAGGTCCTCCGCGTAGATCGCGAGCCCACCAGCACGCTATCCGCCAGCCTCCAATCAGCCGTAGAACACAAAGCGCGCCGCCTCGCGAAACAATCCGACGCGGTCCTCGTTTCCGACTATGGCCTCGGCGCCGCCACACCCGCACTCGTTCGCAAGCTCGCCACAAATCGAATCATGCTCGATTCGCGCTATGGCCTCCGCGACTACGCCTCAGCAGGCGTCACCGCCGCCACTCCAAACGAGCCCGAGCTCGAAGCCGCATATCAGACGCAAATCGGCGCCAACGCAGCCAAGCTCGACGAACTCGGCACACGCGCCCTCCACGAATTAGGCGGGCAAGCGCTGGTCGTAACGCGCGGCAAAGACGGCATGGCAGTTTTCGAGAATGGTTCACGCGGCAGCCATCGCGCGCGCCATATTCCAATCTACGGCTCCGATGCGCCCGTTGACGTAACAGGCGCGGGCGACACCGTCATTGCAGTATTCACACTGGCCGTCGCCGCGGGCGCTTCCTACTTTGAAGCAGCGCATCTCGCCAACTACGCAGGCGGCATCGTGGTTATGAAGCGTCGCACCGCCACCGTCACCCGCGCCGAACTCGAATCCACTCTTCGCCACGAGGCAACCGCGCAGCACTAACTCCGATGGACACCCGTGAAAAAATCCTCTCCCGCGAAGGCCTCCACGCCGTTCTCGAAGAACACCGCCGCTCCGACCGGAAAATCGTCTTCGCGAATGGCGTCTTCGACCTGCTCCACGTCGGCCACATACGCTATCTGCAGGGCGCGAAGGCCGAAGGCGACATCCTCGTCGTCGCCCTCAATTCCGATTCAAGCACCCAGCAGCGCAAGGGCCCCGGCCGCCCCGTGATGACCGAACGTGCCCGCGCAACGGTCGTAGCAGCGCTGGCCGCAGTCGACTACGTGATCATTTTCGACGAGCTCGACGTCAAACCGCTCCTTCGCGAATTCCAACCCGACGTCCACGCAAAGGGCACCGATTACGCCATCGACACGGTTCCCGAGCGCGAACTCGCCATTCTCCTCGGCATCCGCACGGCAATTTGCGGCGATCCCAAAGATCATTCCACGCGCGACGTGATTGCGCGCATTCACCGCGAGCGCGATGCCTGATCGCAGCCTCGAACAATCAGCCGACAGCCGCCCGCACCAGCGCTTCCTACTCGTACGGCTCAGCTCACTCGGTGACGTGGTCCACGCACTCCCCGCCGCTTCCGCCTTGCGGGATGCATTTCCAGAAGCGCGAATCGATTGGGTGATCGACGCGCGCTGGCAGCGACTGCTCGAAGGCAATCCCGACCTCAACGAAGTGATTGCCTTCGATCGCAAGCGAGCCGGTGCGCTCTCATCTCTAATTCGCAAGCTGCGCGCAGCCCAATACACGTGCGCGATCGATTTTCAGGGGCTCTACAAATCGGCTTTATTGGCTCTCGCTTCAGGCGCTCCTCGCCGCATCGGTTTTCAAAGCAGCTACGCGCGCGAAGGCCTCGTCGCGGGGTTCTACACGGACCGTGTAAATCCGCTCGGTCCGCACAAAGTCGACCACAATCGCACGCTCCTGGAGCGCGCGGGAGCACAGCTCGGTCCGCCAAGGTTTCCTCTCACCATTCGCCCGGAAGACGACGAACTCGTGAGGCGCGAACTCAACAACTGCAGCCTCACGGATTTCTACGTGCTGAATCCAGGCGGCGGCTGGCTCTCGAAATGCTGGCCGGCCGAGCGTTACGGCGAACTTCATCGCAAACTCGCACAGCGCTACGGCTGGCGCGGCGTCGTCACAGTAGGCCCCGGCGAAGAAAATCTTGCACGTGATCTAATCCACGCCGCCGGCGACTCGGCTCCCATCGAAATTCCGCTTGCGCTCGGCCCGCTCATGGCTCTTCTGCGCCGCGCGAAATTCATGGTCTCCGCCGACACAGGCCCGCTGCATCTCGCCTCCGCTCTCGGCACGCCTGTCGTGGGTTTGTTCGGCCCCACCGATCCCGCCCGCAATGGCCCGTTTTCCCCAGGCGATATTTCCGTGCGAAATCCGCGCCACTCGATAACCACTTACGCCCGCGGCGCATCGTACTCTCCCGCGATGTTATCCATCACAGTAGACCAGGTTGTAGACGCAATCGAACGCCGCATGGCCTGCGTTGATATGGGACTGCGCTGATGGCGCACACGCAGCAAGCAAATCGAATCTCAGCGGCAACTCAATCGCAGCCGCGAAAATTCTGGATGCGCTGGCGCGTCCGCCTCGGCTATCCCGTGGCGATTATCTACTGGCTTCTCGCCACGCCCACATGGCGGTCAATCGCCTACGGAACGATCGTCGCCGCATTGGGACTGATGGTTCGTGCCGCGGCTGCGGGCTATCTACGCAAGGATCGCGAACTCGCCGTCACCGGCCCATATGCGCTCACGCGCAATCCGCTCTATCTGGGCAGCGCGATTCTGGCAGCCGGCTTCGTAGTGGCCTCTCATTCCTGGATCGCCGGTTTATTGGTGAGCTTATACTTCGGAATTTTCTACTACGCCGTGATGCGCAACGAAGAAGAAGATCTGCGCATGCGCTTCGGCCAAGATTTCAACGCCTACGCCTCCCGCGTGCCACTTTTCTTTCCAAGTCCCTTCGCGAGCGGAAAACCTCAACCTTCGGCGCAGTCGGCAACGAGAGTCGAAGCTAACGGCGGATTTTCCTGGGCGCAATACCGCCGCAATCGCGAATATCGAGCCCTGTTCGGCGCCATCGCAGCAATGGCAATGGTCTGCCTGCGAATGTACATTCGCGCGCGCTTCGGATATTGAGCGGCAAGCGAATCAGATATTGAAGCGGCAAGCGAATCAGGGTTTGAGCGCCATGCGAATGTCGCGGGGAAAATCGCCGTAGCTCAGGTCTCGGGCACTCGAATGTCACCCGAAAATCGCCGTAGCTCAGGTCCCTCCCGAATCGCTTTTGGATCGGGATGACCAGAGGCCTTTGAATTTGCGGCGATTAAAGTGGGATGCTGAAGAAAAGGGCGGACGATTTGCTACTGCAGGCGATACACGGCGTGCATCACGCGTTGGAACTTGGGCCGATACAGCAAATCGAACGCGCGCTCTTTCCCCGGAAACATCTCGAGCGCCACGCGCCGCGTAGCCGCCACCATCCCGGCCGCTTCCTCGGGCGTAAGATCGCCTGCCGCGATCGATTCGATCGTCAGCTGAACGAGGATTCGCAGCCTGCGGATACGCCGACTTTCGTCATCGATCTGGTCCTGGGTGGGGCGGGAAATATTTCCGTCTTCCGAAGTGGCCTGTGGCATTTCGCTAAATAGTATGGACTTCGACGCGCGATTCGCGCAATAGTACTCGGGAGCAGGAAATTATGAGCCAAAGCGCAAAACCGGATCCGCACCACTCGCAGGAAAAAGTTGTCGTTGCTTACGCCGCGGGGAACGCCGAGGAAGCAATGGTCATTCGAGGTCTGCTCGCAAGCAATGGCATCGATTCGCCCGGATCTGCTTCCACCGATCCGTTTCCGATGAGCGAGCCGCTCGACGGCAGCCACGGCGTCGACGTTTTGGTTCTCGAATCCCAGGCCGACGAAGCCCGAAAACTAATCGCGGAATACGTGAAGGACAACGCTTCCTCTTCCTCAGATTCCGACGACTCCCCGAACCAATAATTCAGCAGTCACCTCTCTGGGAGACGAACCCAAATCCCTTTTCGATATTTTCAGTTCGCGTGCGATTCCGCGAAGGTTGTCACCGTCAAAGCACGCCCGTCCGTCAACGCGGTCACGGCGCCATCGCGATCCGTGCGCAGAAAACGCACTCCGGCCTGTGCATAGCGCTCGATAGTCCCCGGGGCCGGATGACCAAAAGGATTTGCCTCGCCCGCCGAGACCACGGCCACTTTCGGCGCCACAGCTGCGACGAAGTCAGGAGTTGAAGACGTCTTGCTGCCGTGATGCGGCACCTTGAGAAAATCGGCCGCAATCTCGGCGTCCTCTCTAACGAGACGCTGCTCCACTTTCTTTTGAATGTCTCCCGCCAGCAGAAATCGCACGCTGCCATCCTCGAGCCGCAGCACAAGTGAATCGTCGTTCGACGCTTCGTTCACTGGCGTCGGGTCGGCAGGCCAGAGCACGTCGCCAGTCACACCGTCCCAATCGAATTTGCTTCCGCTCACTTCGTGCACCACACGCACGCCGTGCGCGCGCGCCTCCTTCAGCAGGCTTTCAAACGCAACGGTTTCCTCGTCGCGCCCAATCCATAATTCTCCTACGCGGAAATTTTGCAATACGCTGTACAGTCCATCGAGATGATCGTGATGAGCATGCGTAAGCGCCACCACATCCAGATGCTTGATTCCACGCGACCAGAGATATGGCGACACCACCTGCTCGCCCACGTCGAGTCCGGAACGTTGACCCCCAACCCATTCCGATCCGGGCTGCCCGCCACCGTCAATCAACATCGTCCGGCCATTCGGAAACGCGGTGAATATCGAGTCACCCTGTCCCACGTCGAGCACGCTCACTTCCAGCTTGCCGCGATTCAAGACAGGAGCGAAGGGATGCGTCGCGACGAGCGCTGTGAGCACGACGAGCGCAACGATGGCCGCCCATTCCAGCGGCCGAATCGGAGGCGTGAATTGGCGACGGGCAAAGCGATTGGCTCGGAGCGCCACCACCGCGCGCGCAGCAACAGCCACGCAAATCAGCGCCACAAAGAACGCTACGACTAGCCAAAGTGGCGGACCCGGAATGCGATACGACATGCGCGGCCATGCGCCGACCCACTTCACGACAGCCAGAAGCGATGTAGCAAGAAAACCAAGCAAGCGTGCGAGCAGTAGAGATAGCCGCGCCCATACAAATGTCGCGAGGAGTGTGAGAAAACCCAGGGGCACGATCAATCCAGTAAGAATCACGGCAGGAATATTGCTCAGGGGCCCCGCAAGGGTCACGCGATGAAAATCCTGCGCCAGAATCGGCATCATGCCCCACTGAATCACAACGGAAAGCAGTACGATTTCCCAGAGGCGGAGCCCGGCGCTGACTGGAAAAGTGAGCAGAGTAGACGCGCGTGAAGCAAAACGCTTCGGCATTCGCGCGGCAAGCCAGTTCGCAGCCGCCCGCATCTCGATCCGAAACTGAATCACCTTCGGCGAGTGCACGATATCGCGCGTCACGTCGCCGAGATGCGCCAGACCAGCGCGATACGGCGCGCTCGTGCGATCCATCCACGGAAGTGCGAGCGCAGCAATCACGCCCGCAGCGAGAAACGAAAGCTCGAAGCTCGAATCCATCAGCAACGACGGCTTCCAGAAGAGAATTACTAGCGCCGCGAGAGCAATCGTGTTAAGCAGCTCCACGCGCCTGAAAAAAGGCCGAGCGCATAGATACAGCGCCACCATTAGCGCCGCCCGCAGAATCGGCGGGCGATCCTGCACCATCCCGACATAAGCGGCGAGCGCTAGAAACGTCACGAGGCTGGCGGCGCCGACCGAAAAACGCAACTTGCGCCCCAGCCAGAAGAAAAACATGGCCAGCGCGCCAACGTGCAGCCCGGCCACAACGAGAACGTGATAGACGGCCGTTTTCTGAAATGCAGTCACCGTTTCCGTATCCACAAACGAGCGATCGCCCAACAGCATCGCTCGCAGAACCGCCTGCCGATCGGGCTGCCCCGCGAAGAGCGCGTCCAGTCGCGCGAGCAGATTGCCTCGCATTCGGGCCAGTCGTTGCAGCAGCGTCGGCGGTGGCCGGTCAACGAGACGCAACAATTCGCCGCTCTTCAACGACCCGATCAAGTCGATTTTCTGGCGTGCGAGATAGCCGTGAATGTCGAATGCGCCTGGATCGAGAAAATTTCGTGGTGGCCGCGCGCGAACGAGAGCTTCGACCCGGTTGCCCGCGCGAAGCGTCTCGTCCACCACGATCGGTTGTCTCGGATTGTTGTAGATATTCGCGCGCAAGCCGCCGCTGGCCGCGAGAACCTGGCCGCCCGATTCCACCTGCTCGATATCGATTTCGTATCGGCGGCCCCAGGGCATCACGAGCGGGTCTTCTCGCAAGCGCCCTCGCCAGCGCAGCGGCTCGGTCAGGTCAATGCGACTGGCCGCAATCAGTCGCGTGACATGATTCGCAGGCACGATCGTTTGCTCAATTCCGAATGCGAGGCTGCCGAGCGCTATCCACGCTGCGAGCGCGCAGATCGCAGAGGCGTAAAAAAGCCTGCGCCACACGAAAATGCCACCTGCGATGATCGCCAGCCCCGCAACTGCTGCGTACGTCGACAGCTGATGCGGCCATCGCATGACGAGCGCGATACCCGCCGCAAACGCGGCTGCGATCCACAATGCGGGGAGCTTCATTCGCGCCGGCGGAGCCGGGTCACGACCTCCATGTGAAATGTTTGCGGGAAAAGGTCGAAGAGATGCATATCGACGATTTCGTAGCCGGCCGCAACTAACACGGAGAGATCGCGGGCAAGCGTCGGGGGCTCGCAGGAAACATACGCAATGCGAGCGGGCTGAATTCTTGCGAGCCGGTCAAGCGCAGGGCGTGCCATTCCGTCGCGCGGCGGGTCCAGCACCACGAATTCAGGTTTTTCCTTGAATCGCTCGAGGAAGCGCTCGACGTCAGAGGCGCGCACCTCGATCGTCACGCCGCGTGCATTCGTTTCCAGATCGCGCGCCGCCGCAGGATTGGCCTCGACGGCGATCACGCGCGCGAATTTCTTCGCTAGCGCGGTCGCGAAAAGCCCCACACCAGCGAAAAGATCGAGCGCGAGGCGACCGCCTTCGTCTCGATCAACCACGTCACGGACAAGCTCATCCACAAGCGAGTTATTGACCTGAAAAAACGAGAAGTGGCCGACGCGAAACGCCTGGCCGCCAGCCTCGTATTCAATGAATCCCGGGCCAAACAGCTCCATTCGCTCTTTGCCGGGATCGTGGAAAAGCAAGCTTTCGATTTCCGGCACAATCGAGCGGATTTTCTCAGCGAGCTCCGCGGCTCGTGGAGGAAATCCAGCAAATGTAGCAGTGAGGAGCAGCTTCGAATCAGACGCATTCGAGAAGGCCTCGAATTCGCGCAATTGGCGCGGCAGCGCACCAGCCGCGAGTGCGTCGCGCAACGCGAGCAGCGTCTTGAGCAGGAGCGGCGAAAGAATCGGGCAATCGCTTACCGCACATAGGGCAGTCGAATTCGCGCGGAAGTAGCCGATACCAAGCTTGTCGATCTCGGCCTGCGATGCCTCGTCCGCAGAAGTGCCTTTGAGCGGGCGAACTTTCCATTGTGCGCGGTTGCGGTAATTCCAAGGCTTGGAAGCGTGAACGGCAATCTCGCCCAGCCACTCGATGCGACCGATGCGTCGAAGTGTCTCGCGCAGGATTTCGGTCTTGTACTTGAGCTGCGCATCGTAGGGAATGTGCTGGTAGTCGCATCCGCCGCAGACGCCGAAGTGCGGGCATCGAGGCGCGATGCGCTCCGGCGAAACGTCGAGCACGCGTTCCAGCCGCGCGCGAATGAATTTCTTCTTCTGCTCGGTCGGCAAAATCGCGGCGCGCTCTGCAGGCAGAACGAACGGAACGAAAACCGTCGAGCCCTCATGATGCGCGAGGCCTTCGCCACCGTAGATGAGCTTTTCGATTGTGACGTCCATTGTCGGCATCGGTGTGAGCGCTGTGCGGCTACGTGAGATAGAAAAGGCTCAGCCGCGGAACCTCGAACAGTTCGTAAAGTCGCTTCTGAATGTATTGGCGTTCCAGCTGAGCTAGCTGGTCAGCGGACATCTTACGCCGGTAAGGGGCCAGCGAGCGATCCATTTCGCGGCGGATCGCGAGCATGGCCTCTTCGTCGGCGTCAGTGGACAGCGCCGCGCTCAGTTTTTCCTCGAGCACGGTGAGGCGGCGTTCGAGATCTTCAAGATCGAGCGCCGATGGCGA
This sequence comes from uncultured Acidobacteriota bacterium, assembly GCA_963772535.1. Classification (GTDB taxonomy): domain Bacteria; phylum Acidobacteriota; class Terriglobia; order Acidiferrales; family UBA7541; genus Palsa-295. The sequence continues at coordinate 108,617 of CAVYXN010000009.1, read as the reverse complement.
TTCGAGCAGCGCATGCGCTTCGTCGATGCGTTTCGCGGTTTCGTCGAGACGCCTTGCGAGCGCAGCGTGTGCACCACGCTGCTTCTCTGCGGCCGTGCGCAAGCGCCCCGCGTTGCGCTCGAAGTATTTTTTCATTTCCTCGCGCGAGAAGGGTTCGGCGACGGGTTGCGTGCGCTTGATCTCGGGGCCTGAGCCTGCTGCCGCTTCGCTCGCCTCTTCGGCGGCGTCGAGAACCGCGTCGACGCAGTACGCGAGGCTCTTCAGTTGGCGCCCGCCGGCTGCGCGACGCGAGCGCGACCAGCTCTCGAAGGCGCGATCGATTCCTTTCAGCACCGCTTCGAGAGGGACGCCTGCTTTCTGCCAGGTTTCGACGATGGCCCAATCGAGCGGCGAAACGAGAAGATGTGCGCCGCGTTTGCGCCAAAAATATTCTTCGATTTCCGTGAAATAGTTGAAGTAGTTGAAAGTTTCCATGAAAGCTGCGAGGCCGGTCAGATCCTCGTCAGGTCCTGGGGCGTAACGTAGAGATTTTTTTCGGCGTGCCGCCGCTGCCGCTGCCGCGCTCTTGCGCGCTGGGTTGATTGCGTTCCCAGATGATGCGGAGGCCTTCGAGCGTGAGGTATTCGTCGACGGTTTCGATGTGGCGCGATGCGCTGCCGATCAGGCTAGCCTGGCCGCCGGTGGCGATCACTTTTGTTTTTGCGCCCATCACTTCTTTCATGCGCTCGAGAATGCCGTCGACCATATCGGTGTAGCCATAGAAAAGGCCGGATTGCATCGAGGCGGCTGTGTTGGTGCCGATGATTTTGCCGGGATCTTTGATTTCGACGCGGAAGAGGCGTGCGGCGCGGGCAAAGAGCGCGTCGGCGGAGATGCCGATTCCGGGGCAGAGAACGCCGCCGAGATATTCGCCGCGTGCGGAGACGGCGTCGAAATTTATGGCGGTGCCGAAATCGACGACGATGCAGGGGCCGCCGTATTTGTCGAAGGCGGCCACGCTGTTGACGATGCGGTCGGCGCCGACTTCCTGCGGGTTGTCGTATTGCACGGGCATGCCGGTCTTGATGCCGGGCTCGACGAAGAGCGCTTTTTTGCTGAAGTAACGCTCGGCCATTCCGGCGAGTGTGGAGTTCAGAGGCGGCACGACGGAGCTGATGATCACGCCGCCGATTTCGCGGGGCTCGAGATTGGCGAGGGTGAAGAGGTCGCGCGTGAGGATGCCGTATTCGTCGATGGTTTGGTCGCGCGCGGTGGTGAGGCGCCAGTGGGCGACGAGTTCGAGGCCGCGGAAGACGCCGAGGACCGTGTTGGTGTTGCCGACGTCGAGCGTGAGTAGCATCAGGGCGCCTCGCTCACGTCGCCCGAGAGAATGAGCTCGGTGCCGCCAGCGTCGTCGCGCTTTACGCGGAGGACGCCGCTCGGTTCGAGTCCGGCTGTGATTCCGGTGAAGGTTTCGGTGGCGGTGGAAATTTTCACGTGCTTGCCTTTGAAATATGTCGAGACTTCCGCGAAACGCCGGAGGATGGGCTCGGCTCCTTCGGCGATGAATTGATTGTAGTAGCGGTCGAGGTGACGCAGCAACCGAATCAAAAGCTGAAGGCGCGAATGGGGCTTGCCCGTTTCGATGCGAAGCGACGTGCCGATGTCGGCGAGTTCGGCGGGCATTTTCGTCTGGTTCACATTGATGCCAATGCCGATGACGGCGTAATGGACGCGGTCGGGCTCGGCGTGCATTTCGGTGAGGATGCCGGAAAATTTTCGGCCGCCGAAGAGCAAGTCGTTGGGCCAGCGGATGTCGAGATTGTGGACAGCGTTCTTTTCTGGATTCGCGCTGCTGATTTCTTCGGCGCACGCTTCGCGAGCGGCGAGGCCGGCGACGAGAGTGAGAAGCGGCGCGTAGGCGGGCGGATTTCGCGGACGGAGGAGCACGGTGCAATGGATGCCCGCGGATTTTTCCGAGAGCCATTTGCGTCCGGCCCGGCCGCGGCCTGCGGTTTGTTCTTCGGCGAGAACGACGGCGCCGTGCGGCTCGCCGGCTTCGCCGAGTTGCATGGCGACGTTGTTGGTGGAGTCGATTTTGAAGAAGTGGTAGATGCGCCGCGCGAAGGCTGTGCCCGAGAGTTGGTTGCTGAGAAGCTGCGGCGCCAGAATGTCGGGCACGCGCTCGATGTGGTAGCCGGTGGCGGCGTGTCCTTTGACGCGAACGCCGAGAGCGCGCAGCTTTTCGATCCAGCGCCAGACTTGCTGGCGGGAGACGCCAATCTCGTGGGCGATTTTTGCGCCGCTGATGACGATAGTGGAATTTTCGGCTAGGAGGGCGAGCAGGGCGTCGATGCGGCGGTCGGTGGTGCCGGGAAGGGTGGCCATGCGCGCGGTGGGCATTGGGAGCAGGGAAGCATACTTGAGGCGAGCGGGCGGCACAAGAAAGGTGTGACTTGTGACTTGTAACTCGTGACTCGTGAACGGCGGAGCGAGGGCGAGCCTAGAGATTCGCGACGTGTGACTCGAGACGACTGCCAGCGTCGTGCGATGAAAAAGGATCTCGAAAGTGCCGTTGGTGATTATCCCTTGACAACAAGTAGGTGATATGGTAGCCTCTGTAATGTGAGGCAAGCATGAAAGTTAAGCAGAGCATTCCAAAAGAGTTGCGTTACAGCGTGCGCGACTTCAACAACGAGTTTCCGAACGACGACGCCTGCCTAGAGTACGTGAAAGAGCAGCGATGGCCTAATGGCTTGGCGCATTGCAAGAAGTGTAAGGCTGAGCGCAAGCACCACCGCGTAGGCAATCGCACAGCGTATGCCTGTCAGGTCTGCGGCAATCACATCTACCCGCTCAAGGACACAATCTTCGAGAAGTCGAGCACACCGCTCAAGACTTGGTTCTACGCGATGTATCTCATGGGTTCTACTCGTTGCGGCATCTCAGCCAAGCAGGTGCAGCGCGAGACTGGCGTTACCTACAAGACCGCATGGCGCATATTCAAGCAGGTTCGCAGCATCCTGAGCGATGGAGACCTGCAATTGGAGGGGCCAACGGTCGAGATAGACGAAACCTACGTTGGCGGAGTCCGCAAATACGGCAGAGGCCGTCCCATGCGCGGAGACAAGCAAAAGACTCCCGTTGTGGCTATCGTGCAGCGTCAAGGCAAGGTAGTTGCTAAGGCTGTTCCCGACGTGTCGCGGGATAGCATATTCCCATTCATCCGCAAGCACGTCGTACCGGGCAGCGTGATCTACACAGACGAGTTTCCTACCTACGACGGCATCAAGGATATAAAACTCAAGGGCGGCCCAGGTGGAACACCTGCAAACTATCAGCACTTCACCATCAAGTACGCGGATGGGCTATTCGCTCGCGGCGACATACACACCAATTCGGTAGAGGGCTTCTGGATGCTCGTCAAGACTGGCATTCGCGGCGTATATCACTCGGTCTCGCCGAAGTACTTGCAACGCTACCTAGACGAGTACGCTTTCAGGTTCAATCGGCGGCACAACGGGAATCTGCAATTCAGGTCTATTTTGGAGAGGGCTTCGAGGGCTTAGAGGCTTTCTTCAGCATCGCGTGGAATTCCGTTCGCGTGATACCGTGCATTTTCTTCTGCGTTTCTTCTCTGGGCGTTGGCTCATTCTGTCGCGTCATGCTAACCATCATACCACTAGGGTACTGTGGAGCATACACCACTACTAATAGACGCAAAATCTGTAGGAAGTCCATTATTTTGTTGAGTACTAGGGTGATTCCTGATAAACTGGACTTGCTGGTTTTAAAACAGCAACGCCTCACCTTGGGGGTGAGGCGAAGAGTCCCATTGATGGGGTGACCTGCCCCCAATTTCCGCACACGTCATACTACGACATCCGATTTGGTGACGGCATCGCTGGCGGATAGACCGTCGCCGCCGTGACTGTGGGAAAGTGGGAAACGCGCAGCGTTTTCCAAGGGGGCGAAGCCCCCGTCTTTTCCACAGCCATTCTCGTCGCGCATCTCGCGTGCGAACTCTTCTGGTGTCCGATATCTCAAACTACTGTGCGGCCGTTCCTGGTTGTACTCGATTCGCCACGCCGAGATCTTTCGCCGCGCTTCGAACAGATTCCCAAACCAACTTACACGCAAGCATTCATCACGTAGTTTGCCGTGAAAACTCTCCACCTGCCCGTTCTGCATCGGTCTTCCCGGCTGGATGTGCACCAACTCGATCCTGCGTTCGATACACCAGGCCAGAAAATGACGGCTGGTCAGTTCCGGCCCGTTGTCGCAGCGGATCGCTTGCGGCATTCCACGCTCGGCCACAATCCCCTCCAGCACCCGCGTCACCCTCCGGCTCGCAAAACTGGTGTCCACTTCCAAGGCCAAACACTCTCGTGTGTACGCATCCACCACGCTCAGCACGCGGATCGCTCGCCCGCTTTCCACGGCATCGTGCACGAAATCCAGCGCCCATTCCTGGTTCGCTGCTGTCCAAACTCGCAGTGGCTGCCCCACACGCACGCAGTGTTTGCGTTTCTTCCGCCGAAGGCTCAACCCAGCCTCCCGGTATACGCGATGCACGCGCTTGTGGTTCACCGCTTCTCCCGAGCGTTGCAGCAACACATGCAGCCGTCGATAGCCGAAGCGCGGCTTCTCCCGCGCCAACTCCGCCAGCTTTGTGCGCAGCGGTTCGTCCGACCGCCTCGTTTGATAGCGGTAACTCGATACTGCCACCACCATCAGGCCGCACGCCCGCCGCTGGCTGAAGGCATATCCTTCCCGCACTTGCTCGACAGCTGCCTTCAGCGCTACGAGCTCCACCCGTTTTTTCGAATCACCGACTGCAATGCTTCCTTGTCCAGACTCAGGTCCGCTACCAACTTCCGCAGTCGCGTGTTTTCATCCCTCAACTGCTTCGCTTCCTGCGCCTGGCTCACGTCCATCCCGCCGTACTTTGCCTTCCAGGCGTAGATCGTGTGCTTCGACACGCCCACTTCTCTCGCCACGTCCTCCGCCTTCCGTCCTGCTTCCAGTTGCTTCAACGCCCCAATCATCTGCGCCTCGGTGTGCCTGCTCTTCGACATGCTCCTCCCCCTTCCCGCTATGTGAAATCATACTCAGCTTTGTGCGGAAACAGGGGAGCAGGTCACTTGGATCAGTCAAACATAGAATGTCGTTAGTGTCGTCTTCGGCACCCAACGTTAGATGCTGTGTGGTTGTTCTTTCTGTCTCGGTAGTTTTTCCCATATCCTCGACGCTCCAATCGAACTCGACTTTCTCGTACTCGCTGGGTCCGAAGATGAAATTACAATTGTCATTCCGGCACTTGTACTTTAATGTCGTCAGCACGTGGCCCCACAGCTCCGCTGAATATGTCCGTTCCCAAATGCAAGTCACAACCGCCCAGGGCACAATGGAACCTTCTTCTGGGCCTTCCTCGACTGATGTTACAAACGTCCACCCAGACGTCGGAGTTCTTCCGGTTTCACTGGTCCATAAGAGGGTCCGCAAAGTCTCCACCAGTACGCAGCCCCTGCGAGAATGATCCCGCATGCCCGACCAGTCCATGCGATTGATCGGATTGTTACGAACGTACTTGTAACGGTTTTGCTGGAGGGGTGACCGAATTGGATCCTCGCTGGAAAACCTTCCCGCGTTGGGATCGTAGTATCTGGCGCGGTAATACGATCCAACGCGATTTTCCGAGTAGGCGCTGTGTCGAGCCGCTACGAGCATTAGTCAGATTTTACGAGCCATTGTGCCCTAGGGCGAGAGCCGGGCCGCCGGATGTGTCGCAGCGTGAACCTGCTGCAACATTCGAATCGAAACGTGGGTATAAATTTGGGTTGTGTCCAGCCGCTTGTGGCCCAACATGGCCTGAATGTAGCGTCCGCACCGCCTTCGAGCATCAAGGTTGCCATTGTGTGCCGAAAAATGTGACACGCACCGGTCTTGGTAATTTTGGCTGCCCGTATGTAGTGACGTACTACCCAACTTTCCTACTGAAAGCAGTCAATCCCGTCCCACCCTTCGCAGAACCGGCGAAGGGTGGGGCACGTAAGGGCTAAGGCCAAGGCTGAACTTCAAAGACAACTATTCAATGGCATAATCCGTTCCCTCGTGAATGCGCTTATCGCGAAGTATGCTTTCGGCGTCGCTGCTCGCTCTCTCTCATCATTTCTTTAATATCCGCCGCTGGGCGTATCTCGATTGATCCGCAGTTCAACTTCACTCCCGGAGATTGGGAAATGAGCTGAATTGCGTGATTCAGATCGCGTGCTTCAAGCACCTGAATTCCACCCAATTGCTCTTTCGTTTCCGCGTAGGGACCGTCTGTGACTGCAACCTTTCCGTTCTTCCAAGACACGGTCACCGCCGTGTTAGCGGGCTGAAGAGGTTCCTCAGCGACCAAATGTCCGTTCTTGCGCAGTTCGTCGTTGTAGCTAAAACATTCGTCCAGCACGGTGTTGCGCTCGCTCTCCGACATGTTTTCGAACTTGCCTGGCTCGAGATAGCCCAAACAGATGTATTTCATCGGTTCTTTCCTTATTCCTGTTTATAGAGTTCCGGTTGGGACTGCGCCGGCACGCTCGTAATTCTTCTCCTCATACCGGATTGAACGAACCGACGGCAGAGCGTTGCGCTCGCTCGTTCATCTCGTCACTAGGGCGCGTGTTGCGATGCCGCCGTAGCCAGGGTGTTTACTTGCTGCCGCCGGGTTCTTGTTCCGGAGCCGGGAAGAAAAGAAGCTCGCGCACCTCGCCCACCGCATCGCAGGAGATGGCGCCCTTGCGCGCCCACGCGAGTGCCTCATCCATATTGGCGCATTCCAATATCCAAAATCCGCCCATGTGCTCCTTGGTCTCGGTGTACGGTCCGTCGGTGACGAGCACCTTGCCGTCGGGCTTCCTTCGCAGCGTCTTCGCGCTGTCGGGCGGTGCAATGCCGCAGGCGAACTTCCTGATGCCGGCAGCAATGAGTTCGCGGTTGAGCGCGTGGATTTCTTCGACCATCGCTTCGGTTACGGTGGACGGGTCGAAGTCGTCGGGCAGGTAACTAGCAACCAGATAGTGTGGCATCACTTTTTCTCCTTGGTTTCTGTGGTTTGTTCCCGATGGCTCGTTTCCTGTTCGCGCAGGAACCGTAGCTCATCGTTCTCTCGTCCTATAGTCGTTGAGGAGACGGAAAATCGACAGCTCTTCCAATTTTTGTTTCAGCTTTTTATTTCAGCTGCCGAATCCGCTCCTGCAGGAATTGCCGCTCGGGTTCCTGTTGGGTCAGGGCCAGAGCTTTCTCATATGAGGACCGAGCCTCAGCTGTCCTGCCGAGCCTGCGGTACATATCCGCGCGCGCTGAATGCGCCAGATAGTAGTTTGCCAGTTCGCCATGCTCCAGCGCCGCGTCGATATGCGTCAGGCCGGCCTCCGGACCATCGCGCATTGCAATGGCCACGGCACGATTCAGCTGTACCACGGGCGAAGGCTGAATTCGCGCCAGTTCATCGTAAATCGCGACAATCTGTCCCCAGTCGGTGGCCGCGACCGATTCCGCTTCTGCGTGAACGGCCGCAATCGCAGCCTGCAGTGTGTAGGCGCCGAAGCGGCGGGACTTCAGCGCTTTCTCCAGCAATCCAACGCCCCCCGCGATCTGCTCCCGGTTCCAGAGCGAGCGATCCTGGTGTTCCAGGAGAATCAGCTCTCCGGTCGGCGAGCTTCTCGCTGCTCGGCGCGATTCCTGCAGCAACATCAGGGCGAGCAGCCCGATCACTTCCGGTTCGACTTCCGATTCAACTGGCGATTCAACTTGCGATTCAACTTCCGATTTTGGCTGGAGTTCCGCCAGCAACCGGCCCAATCGAATTGCCTCGCCGGTTAGCTCGGCCCGGGTTAATTCCGCTCCCGCCGCAGCCGAGTAGCCCTCGTTAAAGACCAGATAGACGACCTGCAGCACCGCGCCCAGCCGCTCCGGCAATTCCTGCGGCGACGGCACCTCGTACCGAATCGGCGTGTCGCGAATCTTTGCCTTGGCGCGCACAATGCGCTGCGCCAGCGTACGCGGAGTGATCAGGAAGGCCTTGGCGATTTCCTCGGTTGTGAGCCCGCACACCTCACGCAAGGTGAGCGCGACCCGCGCTTCCGGCTCGAGAGATGGATGACAGCAGGTGAAAATCAGGCGCAGCCGGTCATCTTCGAGGCCATCTTCGAGGCTGTCAACTTCATTTTCATTAGACCTTTCCGCCGAACTCGATTGCGCTTCGAGGTATCGCACGAGCTCGTCTTGAGACGCGTCAAATCTTGCGCGTCGACGCAGAGTATCAATGGCTTTGAATCGCGCCGTCGAAATCAACCATGGTCGCGGGTTGCCGGGTACTCCACTTCTCGGCCAAACGCTCAGCGCAGCCGCAAAGGCTTCGTGCATCGCCTCCTCGGCTAGATCAAAATCACCGAGCAAGCGGATCAGAGTTGCCAGGATTCGTCCCGAATCGGCGCGATAAAGAGAGTCGAGCAATTCGCGTATCTGGTCACGTATCTGCTCGGGGGAACCTTCGGACATGGCGACGACGTTAGCAGAGCAACTACGCCGAATCAATTTGGCAAACGGCGGATCGATGCAAGGTGCCCATGTCTATTTCAGGAAATGCTTCGCGCAGCTACTCGGGGATGTTGAAGTCGTAGACGCGGCCGCTGGCGGCGCCGCCTGAGGAGGAAGAGACGCGGCCTGCGGACATGTTGGATTGCGAGCCTGTGCCCATGAAGAAGGCGTATTCGCCGGGCTTGAGGTCTTCGTTGAGGGTGATTTTGTACATTCGGATGCCGACGTGTTCGGAGGAGCAGGAAACTTCCTTGTCCTTTTTCACGCCGGATTTGCCGCCGCCAATGCCGCCGAAAGAGCCTACCTGAAATTCGCGGCGGTCGCCTTTTTTCTGAAGTTTGATTAGTGCGTAGTCGGCGGCGCTCGAGCCATCCGGAACATACAGGTAAAAAATTGGGCGGCGATCCTTCACGTGATTTTTCGACGTGGGGCCTTCGATGACTGCGTCCCAGTGCTGGCCGCGAATGCCGTCGGTGGCGAAGCTGGCGGCGCGTCCGCCGGCTTTGGTGCGCGAGAGGGCGGCGCCTTCGATGAATACGAAGGTGGGACCGTCTTTCCAGTAGACGCCGACTTCGGGTGGCGGAAAATTCGGGTCGAGGGTCATGGGAGTAGCGGTGGTGACGACGGGCGGAGGCGGCGGGGCGGGGTTGATCATCACTTTGATGACGGCGTCGGAGACGTTGGCGGCTTTGAGGGCTTTGAGGCCGTCGACGGAGGTGTCGAATTTGGAGGCGTCGGCGCCGGTGGCGCTGCGGATTTTGGCGATGATGACGTCGTCGGAGAGGCCGAGGTTGGTCATTTCGATGATGTCTTGATTGGTGAGGCGCTTGGCGGGTTCTTGCGGCCAGGCTGCGGGCAGAGCGAGAAGCACGATTACGCACAGTGCGAGGGGCCGGAAGATTCTCATGTGGCTCCTGATGGGATGCTCGGTTTTGGGACTGTGTTGCTGGGGATTATATAACGAGGCGTGGCGATGTTGTTACGGCGAGCACGACATGCCGTGTCCCTCCTGCGGAGTTCATGGATGGAGGCGAGGTGTGGTGGCGCGGGCGGGTCTTAGACCCGCCCCTACTGGGGCTGCGTTTTCTTGTAGGCGATGATGAAAAGGACTAGGAATAGCCAGTCGAGACTGCCGAGCGCGAACATGCGCGGGGCGATGCGATTTTGAAGATGGAGGAAGATCAGGGCGACGGGGTAGCCTATTTTTTCTAGCATGCATGGAATCATCATGGCGCGGTACTTGATTGGATCAGTGGCGAGAATGAGGAACAGGATTTGCCACGCAATTCCAAGCGCGAAGAAACCGTAGAAAAATTCCGGGTGAGTGACGGGCGGAGGATAGTCGCGGCCGAATTTTGATTCGAGGAAGAGTGGCGGAACAAGAACGACGATGCCGTACATTCCGGCTATCGCGAAGACGATTCTGGCGAAGCGCATCCTGTCGCCTCCTCCTAAGTGATGCCTGCGGAGAGGCGTGCGATTCAAGCGATGTGATCGTCCCGCTCCACCGCTCCACCGAAACACCGAAACACCCCTGAACCACTTCCATTTCCTGCCGATACAAAGAGACAGTATGAGCGCAATCAGAACCGAGTCCAGAACCGCCATGATGGCGGTGGTCGAAGTCTCCTGGGAGGACCAATTCGGCACACGCCACACTTCCGCCGCCAAGCTCGAAGACACCTCGCCCTCCGGCGCCTGCCTGCGCGTGAAAGTCCCGGTCGCCGTCGGCTCTGCCATGAGAGTGAACTCATACCGCGAGCGCTTCTCCGGCACCGCACGCTACTGCCGCACTGACCGCCGAGACTTCGTCGTTGGTGTTCAGAAAGACAAAAATGTAAATCGGTTTCTAATGGACGTAGTCGCTCCGAATTTATCGCCAACTGTTCCAGCGCGGAACACCCCTATCGCAGCCGTTAGTGAAAAGGTTCGTGAAGAAGTTCGTGAAGAAGTCCGCGACACGCCCCGCGAACAAAATCGACAGCGTCTCGAATTGCCAAGGGAGAGCCAAAATCCGGCCGCGTCTGCCGTTCGAGCGCGACCCTCGATAGCCGTGATGCCGAGTCGCGATGCGGTCTCCGTCATGAATAACAGTTCCGCGACGCAAACAACTTTCAATCGTCAGCTTTCGTACAACGAATCCACGGATTCGCCCCCACCGGCTCGATTCCAGTTTCAATCGCCTCGATCCGGAAATCCAAAGGGAAGGAAAACATGCCAAATAAATGGTCAGATCTCGCACCCTGGCGCCAGAAGCAAGCCGGCAAAGAAAACGACGCCTCCGCAGGCGACACCCAAGTGACGCCTGCTTCAAACCATCAAGCGGATGCGAGTGCTCGCCGCGAAAATTCGCACTCGAATCCCGCCGCACTCACCGAAGCTAACGGCGACGCGAATCCAATCCACAACTCGCCGGGCGATCTCCTCTCCATGGACGACATCTACCGCGCCGCAGGAATTCTCGCTCCCCGAATGGGTTACAGCATTCGCAAAGTGGCGGACATGCTCGCCAGCGATCACCTCCACGGTGTGTCCGACGAAATGAAGCGTGCTTCCGTCCTTATGGCGCTTGACGCCGCCGGCATTTCAGTCGACGAAGTGCTTCGCGACGCCGCCATGCGCCAGTCCGCAATCAACTGCTACGAGTCCGACCAGTGGGAACATTTCGAAGAATACTGGGCCGCCAAAGCCGCCGAGAATTCGCACATACAATCAGAACTCGAGCGCATCACCGCTCAGTATCAGGAACGCATCAAACGCAATCTCGACGAAATCGCCCGCGAAAAAGTGATTTTCGCGACGTGGCAAACGATGAAGCAGCAGGAAGCGCAGCGCATCGGCGAAGCCGCGGGAATCTGCTCGAAACCGTCCCTCGAAGAAACTTTCGACGAGCCGCAACGCGCGCCGCGCGCTCTAATCGCCACCGCCAAGCCGGCCTAACGCAAGTCAGTCACCCGCGAGCGGTTGTCATCCGGAATGTGCACCATCATTCTTCAGTAGGGGCACGGCACGCCGTGCCCGAAAGCCCGAACAGCACGCGCCCGCCACACGACCGAACACGCGCTAACGCGTCGCGTTTTGAAAATTCTGAACGCACGAACACACTGTGTGTTCCATCGAACCCGCCTGATTCCGCCCCGCACCAGCCAGTTTCGAAGCACGCTTGATTGACGCCAGTCATTCCCACGATAGAATGACGGGTGAATTTGAGATCTGGGGAAGATTCCTTTCAGGCAATGGCGCGCCAAACGTCTCAGCCGAACGACAAGCAGAAAATCATTAGACACTATGACGTCATAAGTCCCTACTATCGCTCCCTCTGGGGCGAGCATATTCATCACGGCTATTGGATTCGAGGAGATGAGTCAAAAGAAAAAGCGCAGGTTCAATTGATCGAGCACCTCGCTCAGCGCGCCAATGTAAAGCAGCATTCGGATGTTCTTGATATCGGTTGCGGCATGGGCGCCAGCAGCCTCCATTTGGCCAAAACGTATCACGCGAACGCAACTGGAATAACGATTTCCCAGGTGCAGGTGGAATTGGCAAACGAGGCCGCAGCAGCTGAGCACCTCAACGTGAAATTCTTGTTGATGGACGCCGAGGCGATGAATTTCCAGAAGCAGTTCGATCTTCTCTGGTGCGTCGAATCCATTTCGCATTTCGAGCGACGCGCGGAGTTTTTCGCCTCTGCCGCAAAGTTGCTGAAGCCCAGCGGCACTCTGGCGATCATCGACTGGTTCAAGAAAGACAACCTCACTCCGTCGCAGATCCGAAAATTTATCGATCCCATCGAAAAAGGCATGCTGGCGAAACTGCAAACCATGGACGACTATGAATCGCTCCTCGCTTCCAACCGTCTGGAAATCGCGCACCGCGAGGTGCTCAACAAAAATTGCGCCAAGACGTGGGATCTGTGTATCGACATTCTTCGCGACAAGGAATTATGGAAGATCGCCGTGAGGCACGGCGCCGCTTTTGTTTCGCATCTCCGGGCATTCCGGGCCATGCGCGCAGGTTTCGCCTCCGGCAATTTCGTCTACGGTCTTTTCGTCGCCTCCGCGTCGCCGGATGGCAGATGAACGCACGGAATGGAGAAGGGAATTCTATTCTGAAGGCGAGTGGTTCATCTCTTGCAACCGTACCACCCGCCCGCACATGAATTTCTTTTATTGTTGCGCCAGCGGGATTTGAGAAGAAAGCTTCAGGTCAATCATCATCGCGATGCGGCGATCGAGCTGAAAGAACGTAGCCATTTGCGGCGGCGGCAACACGGCAGCGAAGTTCGGTTGATATTTCTCGCGGAGCTGCGCGACGGACACATCGAGAGCCAACAGGTCCTTGGTCATGCGCGTGGCCTGTTCATTCGTGAGCGAGCCGTAGCTATTGAAGTATTCGTTGAGCAGAGCGTACTTCGTGTTGTTGACCTTCACGAGTTCGGCGATGTACTGGTCATAGACGGGCCAGAACTTGGTCGCTTGCGTATCCGTCAGCTTCAAATTCGCCGCGACGAGCTGTTTCCTCATGGATCGAATATCTTTTCGCATCAATTCGACTTCCTGCGCCGTGGCCTCTTTTTCCGAAGCTGAAGCTTGTTGTTGAGTGGAGCTCTGAGCAAGCGCCGAAGAGCCTTGCGACAGGCATATTCCCGCTATCAAAAGAGCCGCTGCGATCATGCTTTTCACCGGAGTTCTCCTTTTCTCTGCAATCGATGTCAGTTCATCGTGCCCGGTTTCGAGTGGGACGAATTCGACGCGGATGCCGCAGAGTATAAATTACGCCTGTCGAATCGACAAGAACGCGATCGCATGCCGGACGCGAGGTGCATCGTTAGCCGTTAGTTCACGTTCTTCGGTTACTATGAACCGTTCGCATTTTTATGTGCCGGCAACGCATCACTTCACGTGCTGCCGAAACCCAAAATATTTGGGAAGCATCAGTTATGAAAAACCGCAAATGATGCCGGTCAAAAAATGCGTGCTTGCACTCGCTGTCGCGACGCTCTTCGCTTATTTCGCTACAGGAATGCGTTACTCGTCCTATTCCCCGCAGCACTCCGATACCTATCTTTGGGGCGTGTATCACGTCCACTCGAGCATGTCCGATGGTTTGCAGTCACCACGCGAAATCGCTCGGCAGGCCCGCGCCTCCAGGGTCAGGCTGGTTCTTCTCACCGACCATGGCAGCCCGAACCAGGCATCATCCAGCTTTCGCGAAACCATCAATGGCGTAACGATCGTGGGAGGTTCGGAAGCGAGTTTGCCAGACGGGCGGCTCACCTTTTTTGGCGCGGAAAGCGTTCCAAGCTTCCGCTTGTCATCCTTTCCTCCCGACGCAATCAACGACGCCCGCGAATGGGGTGCGTTTCCCGTTGTGGCCTATCCCGATGATCCGCGATATCAATGGCGCTACTGGAATACAGATCTGAGGCCCGGCGGTATCGAAGTCCTGAATTTATTTACCAGCCTGCGCAGTGGGTCCTGGACTGACCGGCTTCTGCTGGCGATGTTCTATCCTTTCTCCCACTATTATTTTCTAAAAAGAATTGCGGTTCCCGCGGAATCCATCGCGCACTGGGATGCCCTTCTGCAACGCGACAAAACCTGGGGATTTGTGGCGTCCGACGCTCACGGCGGATTTCACATCACATCATGGCTTTCGATAAAACTGCCTTCATACGCGGACACGTTCTCGTTCGCGGGTCTTGGAATTGACAGACGATATGAATCCGATCCGGAAGCGGCCATCCGCAGCGGAGATTTCTTCAATTGCATACGCGGTGGGGGTGAGCCCGGCCGATTCGAGTTTTCCGCGCAGCGTGGTTCTCGAAAGTTTCCGAGTGGCAGCGACGCGCCGGCGAACTCCAACCTGCATGTCGAAGTAGAAGTCGAAGCCCAAGCCGAAGCCGGAAAACAGGCAACGCGCCTGGTATTGAAAAAAGACGGTGCGGCCCTGCGCGAAATCGTCGGAGGTCACCTGGACCTCGAGAACGCCCCCGCGGGCGTGTATCGCGTCGAGGTTTTCCTGGTAGGGCACCCCTTGTTGCACGAAAATGTTCCGTGGATTCTCTCCAATCCGATTTTCGTCGGCATGGTCCATGAGCCGCGCCCGCCGCACTCTGTCGCCGCAATTCGCGTGCAATTGGCGAAGAGCGCTGATGCCTACAAGAGATAGCAATCACTCTGCAGCGCCACCGTACTCATCGTCACTTGCCGCCGGCTGCGCTCGCGCTTCTGCTTTGCCCTGTATTTACGATATTGTTTGATCTCTTATGCCCCCCTTTTACCGCCGATTAGAATTTTGCAAGTTGCTGTTTTAAAATGGTTTGCGCGGAGTTTTAATCGCGGAACCGTGGATTAACTTCTGCGTTTTCGAAGCCATTTTGGGTTGCTCTTGTGAGTTTGCGCTCGGCAGGACGCGGATGCGACGAAACTCCGAGGATTTGCGCGAATGACGCTGCGCAAGCGGTGCGGTCAGGATTCGACCGGCTTTTCGGATTCTGGCCGCGAAGGGGACTCGCGGCAGTGCATTGCGCGGATGAAGCTGCGCAAGTGGTAGTGGCGCGTCGACCCCGTTTTTTGTTCGGGATGGCGCTCGTGGGGCGCAATCTGGCTGGCTGAGTCGCCTGCTGGCTCTTGCGATCATATTTGAGTTGTCCTTTTTCCGGGATTGCGTTCCGCAGGACGCGGGCGCATGTTTTGCGAGGCGGGAGATCCTCGCTGTTCATTAGCCGGCCGGCGCCGGCTGATTTTCTGCCAATGCCTCCTTGCGCCGCTTTACGCGGCTCGCCAATACTACAAGGATAGACGCTGCGGAAGCCGAAGAAGTTGTCTGTGGCTGGAACTTTGGGTCAGAAGACTCAGCCTCAGGGAACCAAAAGGCGGGGCACTCGGCCTACTGCTGGGTGGGGCGCCCGTCGAAGCCGATAGCGACCGCAGATTCACGCACTCCGGGCGCGCTAACGGGCTGACGTTGCTTCGGCGGAACTAACGCGATTAGCGCCACACAAAGAACGGCAACTACAATCAACGGAATCAGTTCCGACCGCAATTGTTTCAACTGAGCAGCCTGCACCGCCATGATAGCGTCGTGCGCCAGCGTACCCCATCCCGTGAAGGCGATCAGACTGCGATGCTCCGCCGGCCTTCGCACAGCCAGCAGCAGAAACACACCCAGAACAAAATAAACCGCGAGCATCATCTGATCGCCATAGTCTGACTGATTGTGCTGCGGTATCGACGTAAGCAGCGGGTAGATGCCCGCCAGAAAGAACAGCCCAGCTATCACCAATAAAATTTGCAGGACCACATTTTTTCGCATAACCCACCCACCGAAGACTGGGCCTTACTCAAGCGCACTCATTTTAGCACTCACCCCACGAAAGCTCCGTCTACGCGGTCCACGTGGGTTCAAGCAAAAGAAGGGTGGCCACCCGCCGAAGATTCTCATCATGCCACGGGGCTGGAGTTATTCTGAATGGATGTTACGCCGTACGGATCGGCGCTGGGGGTATGACGATCTCAACGAGTCCCGTCGCTACGTCATAGAGAAGGCCTGATATAAGCCACGCGTCCGGCAATGCGGGAATCGCGCGCAGAGCAGCAACGTCCACCGCAACCGCCGCGCGAGGATCGGTGACCGCCTTTTTCTTCACTTCGCCTTCCTGTATTTGAAAATAGTGTGCCAGCATGGCGGGATCGCCAGCCAGGCGAGTGATGCCGCAATCGGTGTGCTGCAGCACGATGAAGTGAAACTCTCCGCCGCCTCCCGGAATCTCTCCGGCAACCTCACCGATTCGCCCGAGTAGACTCAACTGCTCCAACAAGCCCGGGGTGATTCGGCCGCCGATATTGTGCAGCACCACGGCCTCGCCCGGTTTAGTTCCAAGGATGTGAGCCGGGTCCACACGCATATCCGCGCAACCGATGATGATCGCTCTTACACCGGGCATCGCCCACGGAAGCCAGGGCATTAGTGTGCCGGCAGCAGACTGCTGAACAGCAAATTCCTTATTACGTTGTAAAAAGTGGTCGAGATTGTTCATGCTGATTCTCCGTACAGTTTTGTTCCAACTTCAAAATTGTAAAGGCAACCTGGGAAGAGAGAAACAGAATCTAGCCAGCAGGGCCCGTTGAGGAAGGAAAGCATCAAACCATGCCAACACGACGCACGCTCACTCTATCGATTGTTGTCGGGCATTGGATCGTCGCAATCGGGCACCTGTTCCTCGCAGCAAGGGTTCTGCCGGCGCCAAACAACAACGTTGGGTGGCTGGCCGTAATTTTGATCACGTTGGGGCATCTCGCCGTGTCCCTTGCGTTATGGACGCTCAGCGATAGAATCGCTGGCCTGGTGTCATTGATTTTCTTTTTGGCTGCCTTAGGCGCCGACCTCTACGAGCACTTCCTGCACGCATCGGCCAATAATGTTTTCACGGTGGCATCCGGTGGTTGGACTGCTCCGTTCGACGCAAGTGTCTTCGTCCTTCTAGCGCTCGAGATCGCGGGTTGCTTGCTCGGAATCCTGCTCCTCGGCGGAAGGACGCCGAACAGCGGCCGACCCCAGTTCGCCAATCGCGGCGTCCTGTCATAGGGGTCTTGGTTCAGATTTTCGGGTTGCCCCTCTCTTCGCGCCCACGCGGCCAGCGGGCACATTCTTGACGCGAAGGATGGGCCACCCGTCCGACCCTGCACCAAGAGCTAGCTTCGGAGCGAACCCTTTGCCAGAAACTGCGGAAACAATGCGGCCGCAATAACGGCATGCAGAACGACGGCCGGCCATAATAAGAAGCCCCGGAACGAGGTCGCAACAGCGACCCACGCGAAGAAGATAGCCGCTCCAACATTGAATGCGAGAAGGCCCAGCACGGCGCCCCGGTTTGGTTCCGCCCGCTTCGAAGGCAGACAGGCGATGCCCAACCCCAAAAGGCCCAATCCGGCAAATCGCGCAAGCGGAATCGCTAAGCTCTCGGGCGTAGCCGCGAATAGCAGTCGACACGGAATATCCGGGACCGTGATGAAAGTTATTCCCACAACGATTTCGAGCAACGATGCCGCCATGACGACCAATGTCTTCATCAGTTCTTCTCCCCCTGGCAGGTGGCCCGCCGTCCCTGCCGCCACCAATGTTACTCACCTCTTCAGAGGTGAGGTCTTTCAGACCACGGATGCCCTACTCTTCGCCTCAACGCGGCTGTTTTTGAATTTCGTACCACTGGCCTCCGGCGGCGCTTTTCTCTTGGCCTCGCGTCACTCGCTTGTCATCCCGACCGCAGCGGAGGGATCTCTCTTCGACTTTGAAATTCTCCTTCCGCAGATTTTCCGACTCCGACACCAACTCAAACCCATCCCACCCTTCGCAGCGACGGCGAAGGATGGTGCGCCCGGCAGTTTTGCTAAGCGTGCAACGGGGTTGCCGTGCCCCTTTTGCGCCGAAAAATCTAGAATGCTGCGAAAAGGGACTTCGAATACCCTGTCACTTTTGACAGTACACAGCTAAAGATCGAACGCGTACCATGCTGACACCATAGGAGAGGTTTACGTTTTTAAGTGTGCTGCAATGCTCGTTAATAGGGAGAGAAATTCCGGTCGCACCAAAAATAAATCAGCTGGGAGGAAGACATGATTAGGCAACACTATCGCTGGATGCTCGGGCTTATGATATTTGCTGGTTTGATTGTGGGGCTCGCACTGTTTCGTCCGGGCCGCGCCGCCGCTCAGCCGCAGCAATATCCGATCATGGATAAAGTCGCGGCCAAGATCATCGCGAAATACCAGAACTCAACCTGCAACGATTTGTACCAGCAGAAGAGCCAAAAGGCTCCGCCAAGCGCAGAAGAAAAAAAGGTCGTGGAATTTCTACACAACGATCCGAAAATGCGCGCGGCTTTCATCGATAAGATCGCGGCTCCCATCGCCAATAAGTTGTTCGAGTGCGGGATGATTCCCTGAGGGTGTCGGGCCTAGGAGTTCCATGTAACTCATCGAGAGGGGCCAAGCCTATCAGGCGCTGCGCTAGTGTGCGGATAGAGGAGAGCAAGTTATGAGCCAAAACCACTTTACGATCGCGTTTCCCCTGAATTCTCCGGCAGATGCAAAGGCGCTGTCGGAGCAACTGCCAGCATTGATGCCGGCGCTTTTCAAAGCGGCCGACGTCATCGGCACAATTCACTACTCTCGTTTCACGGTTCTAAGCGACAAGACTCTGCTGTTTCTGGGTGACTTCGACGGCGAGTTCGGTCCACTCATGACGGAACTCGCCAAGCAGGCGGGAGCGGTTTTCGATACCATCCTTCAGCACATCAGTAATCCTCCGCCGTCTCCGGTTGCCGATCACTCAGACGCCTTTGTCGAATGGACTGCTGAGCACCTTCTCACGGCCGTAAATCTCTACACCGCCTGCCCGGGCGTGACCGCCAGGGAGATCAAAGCTTTGGCGGCGGCTGCGGACGTTAGTGGTGCAGGTGAACTCCATCCATTCCTGGTGATCCTGCCGATGAAATCGAAACTTGCTTTCTACGAGGTACAACTGATTCTGCGCGCGAGAGGCAGCGGGACGACGAAAGATCTGGACAAAGTGGGCACTCCGCACTTCGCGCAGTTCGTGCCACTCGAAGACAACCAGATTGGTTTCTTCACCGTGTATGACGGCTCATTCGACAAATACATTACAGATTTCACTAAGAACATCGGTGAGATCTTCGATCTTCTTTTCAAATTCACCAAGGGCGCGCCGCCCTCGCCGTGCAGAAAGCATCTGCAGGAGTTCATTGATTTTGCAACAGGAGCGAACCGCGCTCCGATTGGGTTCTACCAGGCGTATCCGGGTCTATCTGTTCAGGACATCCATGCCCTTATCGCCGATAGCAAGCCTCAGGCAGCTTCGGCTTCGTAGCGAGTCTCGTAGCGCACATTGGCTCAGAACGACGCCCCCGGTTAGCGGTGAGGATCAGGTGGGAGACCATGCAGTGAGTGAAGACCACAAGACAGAAACGCCACCGACGAAAGGCAGCGGAGGGCTGCTTGGGCATTTGTTCCGGCGAGACGACCACGTTACCTCGGGTCCGAAGATCACACTCGAACTTGGCGACATACAGGGATTCATTCTCCGTGGTTACAGAATGCCGATGGTCCGCCATTTCTTGCTTACGGTTGGCGATCCCGCACGGGCACGCAAGGTGCTCGGACGGCTAGTGAGCGGCGACGAGTCTGATGCGCCACAGATCACCACTGCCGAAGACTGGCACGTAGGTTTCGCACCCGGACCTGGAGACAATCCCACCGAGGCACCACGCCGTAAACCTGATTATTGCCTGAACGTGGGTATTACCTGGCCGGGAATGCTTGCGCTCGAACTCAAAGATCGAGTGCCTGCAATCTCGTTCAAGTCATTCGGCGCGTTCACGGCCGGAGCCGCCGAACGCGCAAACTTAGTCGGCGACACCGGACCGAGTGGCCCGGAGAACTGGGTTGGCTCCTTTGGGAAAGGGACCGATCACGTCCTGGTGACACTGCACGCCCTCACCCCGGACGCAATGAAGTCCTACAGCGATCGGCTGTCGGCGCTGTTTGCTGAAGGCAACGCCTTTCAGGAAATCTGGCACACCGACGGAATGGCGTGGATCGAAATGAAAGACGGCAAGCCTGGATTCACGTCAAAAGTGCCGTTTGGTTACACTGACGGCATCAGCATGACCACGATTCACGGCGGTCCGGAAAATTATCCGCCGGATCACCAGCAGCCCTGCGAACCGTGGCTTTTTGTTTTGCGCGAAGAAGCTGAGAATTATTTCGTACCTGAGCCTAAAGAACTCGGTCTCAATGGCAGCTTCGCAGTCTTCAAGATGATCGAGACCGACGTCGTGGGATTTGAGAACTTCCTGCAATCCAACAAGGACAAAATAGATCCCGAACTCCTTGCCGCCAAGCTGTGCGGACGCTGGCGCAACGGCGTTCCTCTCGCTTTGTCGCCAGATACGGACAGCCCAGCCGGTGGAATTCCGCTCGACCAGCTGAACAACTACGAGTACGTGAACGCGGACGGGTCAGGCGACCCGAAGGGACTGCGATGTCCCGTGGGAGCGCATATGCGCCGCATCAATCCACGCGGCCAGCCGGTCACGGGTCAAGGCCAGCCCGGTGGCAGCAATAATACCCACCGGCTCATCCGGCGAGGCATGCCGTACGGACCGAACTACGATCCGAAGCAGCCGTACGACGGCCTCGAGCGCGGGCTCCTCGGCTACTTCATCAATTCGAGCATCGAGAATCAATACGAGTTCGTGCTGGCACACTGGGTGAACGACGCAGAATTCGCCGGGTCCGTCCGGCTGCCGCCCAAAGCGAAGGACCCGATGATCGGCACACAGGATCCGGCGGACAGCATTTTTGTGATTCCGCAGGCGAATGGTGCGCCCCCGATAAAGGTCACGGGATTCCAAACCTTCGTTACGACGAGAGCAGCAGCCTACTGTTTCCTGCCAAGTATCACCGCCATTAAATTTATTGCCAATTTGAGTTCAGGCTGTTGATGCGTTTTCTCTCGGGAGACTTCCCATGGCTTTCTTGACCAGATGGTTCGGAGTGACAGAGACCGAGGCGGAACGAGACTACGTCAGGGAAAAGACCGACATTGACGAGATTGCCGAGAGATCGCTCACGATGCAAGCAAATGCTGCCGTCAAACAACATCGGTCGCTCTGCCGAGGAACGCATGCAAAAGGGATTTGTGCCCGAGCCCAATTCGAAGTACTCGACGTGTCGATCGGGCGCGACGCTCTGCTCGCAGAGCGGCTCGCGAAGGGAATCTTCGCAAAGCCAGGTATATATCCCGCTGTGGTGCGGTTTGCGAATGCGGACGCGAGTGAAAATTCCGACTTCAAACCCGACGTGCGAGCGTTGTCCTTCTCGGTCCGTCTCACTCCAGATGGCGCTGTTGTTTCTCATGCAAGCACTGAGCGCCAGGATTTCGCAATGCAAAACGCAACGACATTGCCCATAAATGATTCAGTTGCGTTTGTGGCGACTATGAAACTGCTCACAGCTTCGAATCCGGCTGCTGGTTTGTGGTCCTTGCCGTTCAAAGACAAATTGAGAGTAATGCGCACGCTCGCGTTGGCAGAGTTGCAGTCGCGCCAAAAAATCACGCCTTACCAACAACTGCGTTATTGGAGCACCGTACCGTTTCGTCACGGACCGGTCGATATTGTGAAGCATACAGCCGTGCCTTCTCCCGGCAATCCGGCGCGCCCCCTGCAAAAAAGCAACCCGAAAGGCCTGCAAGACGAGCTGGTGCGACACCTGAAAGAAGATGGAAGGATGAGCAGCTTCGATTTCGGTGTGCAGTTTCTCGATACCGACAAGATGACTTATTGGGGCAAGCGCCGGGACGCAAATTTCTGGACCGAAAACGCGAGTATCGAGTGGAATGAAGCAGAAGCGCCTTTTCACACGATCGGGCGGCTTACGCTTCTGCGGGATTCGCTTCTCAATCCGGATGAAGCCCAAGCGGAATATATCGATGTCACCGGTAATTCCACACCTGATAGCGTGCCGGTCGGGAGCATCAATCGCGCCCGTTGTCCGGCGGAGGTCGCCAGCCGAAAAGCGCGTATGCATTCCGACGGCGCCTGCAAACGATGACCATGATTGCGTAATCGGCGGGTGGAACCAACAAAAAAAGGCGGGGCTGAATCTCAGCCCCGCCTGTCTGCTCTCCAAACTTTGCGACGACGCGGTTTTAGTCGGCTGCTACCCGCGCGCTGAGCTTCTCGCTCGGCTTCGGAACGGCCGCGTGAAACTGCGCCGCTTCTGTCGAACCTTCGAGCGCGGTCGTTGACGCTTTGCCGCTTGTGATTGCTTGCTGCACCGCGTCGAAGTAGCCGGTGCCGACGAAGCGCTGGTGCTTCACCGCTTCGTAGCCATCCTTCTCGGACGCGAACTCCGCTTCCTGCACCTTGCAATACGCGGTCATGCCGCTCTGTTTGTATTCGCGCGCCAGGTCGAACATGCCGTAATTGAGCGAGTGGAAGCCGGCCAGGGTGATGAACTGGAACTTGTAGCCCATCGCGCCGAGTTCCCGCTGGAATTTCGCGATCGTGGCATCGTCCAGATTCTTCTTCCAATTGAACGACGGCGAGCAGTTGTACGAGAGCATCTTGTTTGGAAATTCGCGCAGGACGCCTTCCGCAAATTCCTTCGCTTCCGCCAAATCCGGCTTCGACGTCTCGCACCAGATCAGATCGGCGTAGGGAGCGTAGGCGATGCCGCGGGCGATTGCCGATGGCAGGCCGCCGCGCACCTGGAAGAATCCTTCGTGCGTGCGCTCGCCGGTGCAGAACTCCTTGTCGCGCGGGTCAATGTCGCTGGTGATCAGGGTGGCGCTGTCAGCGTCGGTGCGCGCCATCACTAGCGTGGGCACGCCCATCACGTCCGCCGCGAGACGCGCTGCGACGAGTTTCTGAATCGCTTCCGTGGTGGGCACCAACACTTTGCCGCCGAGATGTCCGCACTTTTTCGCGGAGGATAGTTGATCTTCGAAATGGACGCACGCCGCGCCCGCTTCGATCATGCCCTTCATCAGCTCGAACGCGTTGAGATTGCCGCCAAATCCGGCTTCGGCGTCCGCAACCATGGGCGCGAGCCAGTACGTGTCATCTTTTCCTTCGGCGTGCGCGATCTGATCCGCGCGCAGCAGCGCTTGATTGATGCGGCGCACAAGATTCGGGACGCTGTCGGCAGGGTAGAGGCTCTGGTCAGGGTAAGTTTGCGCGGCAGCATTCGCGTCCGCCGCCACTTGCCAGCCGCTCACGTAAATCGCAGGCAGACCAGCTTTCACTTGCTGCACCGCCTGGTTTCCCGTTACCGCGCCGAGGGCTTGCACGTAGGATTGCCCGTGCAACAGAGTCCACAGCCGCTCAGCGCCGAGGCGAGCCAGCGAGTGCTCGATGTGCAGCGAGCCGCGCAGGCGATCGACGTCGTCAGCCTTGTACGGGCGCGTCACGCCTTCCCACCGCGGGTCGGATTTCCACTGCATCTCGAGCTTCGAAAGGCTATTCGCGCCTTTCCCGTTGCCGTTGCCATTGTGTCCGGTCCCGTTTCCGTTGGTTGCCATATTGTCGCCTCTCGGTTTTTATTCGCCTGCTGTTCGCCTACCGGAAATTCTTTGAAACTTGGTGCACAACTCGTGAAAACACCTCTCCCACCGCTCAAAATTGAGCCCTCTAGGTCAATGTACTTGACCGAGTTAATGTCTATTTTATTTTGCTTTGTGTTCGCCTTAGGCCGCGGGGAGTCCGCGGAGCGTAAGGTCTTCGATCAGGTCGTTCAGCGCTTCACGGTTTCCGCCCGAAAGGGAGTCGAACCCGATGCCGGCGCCAGCTTCGCCATTGCCGCAATTGAAGATTCGGCCTTCAGCCTCGAATGGCTTGGGCGACGAGATCCGCACTCGCACCGCCGCGCCCACGGGAAGACCGGAGCGGCGCAGGAAGAGTCCGCCAACACTTAGGTTGTTCGCGGGATTCTCGACGCGAATCGTATCGTCGCCGATCTGCACTTCTACCGGCTTGTCCAGCAACATGCGGGGAAACGTCCTTGTATTCGAGCCTTCCATGAGGTGTTTCTCCTTGCAGTCTTTGCTTGGCAGAGGCGGCTTCTGCTGGTGAGGCCCGCTCGCCTTCCTTGCCGCGACGGCGAACGTGCCGCGCGCGACGTTGGAGCGAGTGTGGGCG
The DNA here is from genome assembly GCA_963772535.1 of uncultured Acidobacteriota bacterium. Lineage (GTDB taxonomy): Bacteria > Acidobacteriota > Terriglobia > Acidiferrales > UBA7541 > Palsa-295. Next base: position 84,328 of record CAVYXN010000009.1, on the reverse strand, counting down.
AGAAATGGCAATCAGTCAAACTGATTAAACTTATCATCTTGATAGAAATAGATTATCAGCATAAAATGGGAATAAAGGGATATCTGTATTCCCTTTATCACCAAAGATTCGCCGCCTTTTCGCCGGAGACCACATGGAATTCGATCAAATTGAGACGTTCCTCGCAGTCCTCACTTACGGCGGTTTCCACAAAGCCGCCGAAGCCCTCCGCGTAAGCCAGCCGGCCATAAGTGCGCGGATTCGCGCGCTCGAGGAGTCGCTTGGAGTAACGCTCTTTGCCCGCGAGGGGAATAGCTTGACGTTGTCGGCGGCGGGGAAGGCGCTGCGTCCGCAGGCGGAGCAGTTGTTGAGGCAGGTGGCGCTGGCTCGGCAGGCGGTGAATGAGCAGAGGACGTCGGCGGCGGGGTCGTTGCGGATTGCGGCGGCGCTTTCGATCTGTACTTATTTTTTGCCGGATGTTTTGAAGGATTATCAGGCGGCGAATCCCAAGGTGCTGGTGACGTTGCGTTCGGGGAATTCGATGGAAGTGCTGAAGATGGTGCTTGATGGGGCGGCGGACATCGGCGTGGCGCGTTCGCTTTTGCATCCGGAAGTGGAAACCACTTCGCTGCGAGATGATCCGCTGATTCTTGTCGGGCATCCTGGGCACAAGATGGCGCACAAGCAGAAGGTGCGCATGGAAGAGCTGGAATCGTGGCCGCTGATTTTCTTTGATCGGGGGTCGAGTGATTGGACGCTGACGCAAGGCCTATTCCGGCGCGCAGGGCTTCTGCCAAATGTGGTGATGGAAGTGGAAACGATCGAAGCGGCGAAGAGAATGGTGGAACGTAAGCTTGGATTCAGTTTCTTGCCGCAGATATCCGTGACGGAGGAATTTCGCCGGCGCAAGCTAATGGCGATTGAAATCGTGAATGCCGAACCGTTGCGGCGCAATCTCGACGTGATTTATCCGCGGCACCGGGCGCTGAGCGGCGACGCGCAGTCGTTTTTGCGGTTGCTGCAGGCCGCGGCGGCGACGGCGGTTCCGGTGAGCGGAAGCTCGAAACAACGAAAGCGGAAAAAACTGCAGAATGAATCTTGAAAAGTGTCACGCGCGTTCGCAGCGTCCAGGTGATTCCATAGCAATTGTTAATACCGCCGATAAATATTTCGAATTAGGGCTGCATGGGGTCTGCCTGTAGAGTCTCGGTTTTAGAAATCCGATTTCGCCGGCGGAGATAGACGGATTTTGACAGAAAGACGCCTGATCCCGCGGATTGCAATTCTCTTCATACTTCTCGGCTTTACTCCCCTCAATTTGTTCGCACAGAATTCCCTTGCACCGGATTCCCAATCGAAACGCATCGCGGTCCTGGAACAGCAAGCAGCCGAAGCGAAGAGTTCTGCGGACAATGCGTGGATGCTTACGAGTTCGGCGCTGGTGTTGATGATGACGGGTCCCGGGCTTGCACTTTTTTACGGCGGGCTGGTGCGAAAGAAAAATGTGCTCGGGACGATGATGCAGAGCTTCGCGATGATGGCTGTGATCACCGTTCTTTGGGCGATTGTGGGATACAGCCTCGCGTTTGGAACAGGGAACGGCTTCATAGGCGGATTTCATAACGCATTTCTGCGCGGAGTGGGATTGCAGCCGGATGTGGATTACGCGGCGACGATTCCTCTTCAGACTTTTATGGTTTACCAGCTTATGTTTGCGATCATCACGCCTGCGCTGATCACGGGCGCATTTGCGGAAAGAATGAAATTCAGCGCGATGCTGTTGTTCCTGATTCTTTGGTCGCTATTCGTTTACGACCCGATGGCGCACATGGTTTGGGGGAAGGACGGATTGCTGAACGCGTCGCTCGGCGGACGGTTTCCGACTCTGGATTTTGCAGGCGGCACCGTGGTGCACGTGACTTCGGGAGTTTCGGCGCTGGTGTGCGCTTTGTATCTTGGAAAACGGCTCGGATATCCGAAAGTTGCGATGCCGCCGCATAGCGTGGTGCTGAGTTTTATCGGGGCTTGTTTGCTGTGGGTCGGCTGGTTTGGATTCAACGCCGGGAGTGCGCTCGGAGCCGGCGGGCTGGCGACGAGCGCATTTGTCGCAACACATTTTGGCGCGGCCGCGGCGGCGATTGGCTGGAGCGGGGCAGAGTGGCTGCGAAACGGGAAGCCGAGCGCGCTGGGTGCAATTTCCGGAGCGGTGGCGGGACTTGTGGCAATCACACCGGCGGCGGGATTTGTGAGCCCAATGTCGGCGCTGATCATCGGATTGATTGCGGGAGTATTTTGTTTCTGGATGGTCACGAAAGTGAAATCGCGATTCGGCTACGATGATTCGCTCGATGCGTTTGGCGTACACGGCGCCGGCGGGACGATCGGAGCGTTGCTCACCGGAATTTGTGCTTCGAGCGTGATCAACCCGATTTTCAAGGATGCGAATGGTAACGTACTGCCGTCGGGCTTGTTTGAGGGTAATGCTCACCAGTTGCTGAATCAGTGCGTGGGCGTTGCGATTGCCTGGGTGCTGGGAATTGTGGGAACGCTCATTTTGCTCACGATTGTGGACAAAGTAGTGGGTCTGCGAGTGACGGAAGAGCAGGAGATACAGGGCCTCGATGTTTCGCAACACGGCGAAGAAGGCTACTACTGGGAAACGTCGGCGTAGCGCGATTATTGGGCGCGGATGACCGAGAATTAAGAACACACGACGATGACAAAAGTTGAAGCGATCATTCAGACGTCGAAGCTCGATGCAGTAAAGGATGCGCTGCACGAGATTGGCATCGAAGGCATGACGGTGCTCGAGGTTCGCGGCCACGGCCGGCAGAAGGGGCATACGGAGTTTTACCGGGGGCGCGAATACACGGTGGATCTGATCCCGAAGATAAAAATCGAAATGGTGTTGGCGGACGACATGGTAGAGAAATCCGTGCAGGCTATCATGATAGCGGCGCGCACCGGTAAAATTGGCGACGGCAAGATATTCCTGACTCGTGTGGACGACGCGATTCGAATTCGCAACGATGAGCGGGGCGAGAGCGCCCTCTGAGCAGGTCGGGGCCAATCGAGCCCATCGCTATTTCCTCGCAAGACAAGCACCTCCGATTATAGAAATATGGATGCATCACAATGGCGACGAATCCCACTCTTGCCACTGAACTTCGCGAGCTTTACTCGAAGGAATCCGCGCGCCTAAAAGAAAATTTTGCGGCCACCCGCGATGGTCGTTTCTTTCTGGCCGGCAGAACGGAGCTGGTTGATTCCCTCGCACGACGAGCGTGGCGCGAAATTATCTCGTCCGATCCGGAAGGGACGAAGGATTTCACCCTCATCGCGCTCGGCGGCTACGGAAGAAAATGGCTTTTCCCCTATTCCGATATCGATCTTCTGTTTCTTTACGCCGGGGACAAGACCGAAGCAAAAATCAAAGAACCGATTCGCCGATTTTCGCAAGAACTGTGGGACCTACGTTTGAAGCTGAGTCCCGCGAGCCGGACGCTGGGCGAATGCGATCGCGTCGATCCGGATAACCTGGAATTCGCGATTTCGCTTCTCGATTGCCGCTATCTGGCGGGCGACCGGCAGATTTTTTCGCGGCTCCGGGATGTTGTGATACCGAAATTAGTCGCGCGCGAGTCGCAGACATTTCTTACGCGGCTTGCGGAACTTGCGCGCAGCCGGCACGCAAAATTCGGCGGAACATTGTTTCATCTCGAGCCAAATGTGAAGGACGGCCCCGGCGGTCTGCGCGACTACAATGTTGGGTACTGGCTGGCGTTGGTTTCGAGGATGGCGAAACAGCACGCCTGGCCCGATCAAACACTGTTGTGCGCACCGTCACAGCGGAAGAAACTCGAGGCCGCGCTTGAATTTCTCACGTCCGTCCGCTGCTTTCTCCATTATCGTCACTTGCGCGACGATAATGTGCTTGCCTGGGACGCGCAGGCGGAGGCTGCCGCGGCGCAAATCGGGGTTGGGAACGGCGGCGAGCTGAACGCTTCCGACTGGATGCGGATTTATTTCGGTCACGCGCGGACGGTGCATCGCGTGTGTACGCAGCTTCTCGCCGAAATTCCCGCGGAGCGCCCTTCGCTGTACCGCCAATTTCAGACGATGCGCTCGCGGCTTTCGAATGCGGAATTCTCCGTGGTGGACGACATGGTTTTTCTGCGCCAGCCAGAAAATCTAACGGACCCACAGTTGATTCTTCGGGTGTTTCGATTTCTCGCGAGGCACGGCCTTTCGCTCAGCTCCGTTACGGAGGCGCAGATCGAGGAGGCCTTGCCATCGCTTGTTGCCGATCCGCCCGCGGGAAGCGAGCTCTGGCATGTGCTGCAAGAGATTCTTCTCGGGCCACACGCGGCGGACGCACTGCGTGCGATGCATTCGCTCGGCGTGCTGACCATCCTGTTGCCGGAATTTGAAGGCATCGATTCGCTGGTGGTGCGCGACTACTCTCACCGGTTTACCGTGGATGAGCATACGTTCGTGGCGATCGAGAACCTTCACGCGCTGCGGCAATCGCAAGCGAAATGGGATCAGCGCTATGCGGAGCTTCTCGAGGAGCTCGAACAGCCTGATCTGCTCTATCTTGCGATTCTTTTGCACGATACGGGAAAAGGCGCGAAGACGAACGATCATGTGCGCGCAAGCCTGGACGTGACCGAGGCTGCGCTCGGCCGGCTCGATCTCGACGCGCTCGATCGCGAGTCGGTGATTTTTCTCGTGGGCAAGCATCTGGAGATGAGCGCGGCGCTACGCCGCGATATTTTCGATCCCGAGACGGTGCGCGCTTTCGCGGCCAAGGTGGAAACTCCTGAACGGCTGAAGATGCTGTGCCTTCTAACGTTCGCCGACATCAAGGCTGTGAATCCTGAGGCGCTCTCGCCGTGGAAGGCGGAGAACATCTGGCAGCTTTACATCGCGACTGCCAATCATCTGAACCGCAACCTGGATCAGAGGTTTCACGTGGACGCGCATGATGAAGTGCTGGAACACCTGCGCACGCTGGCCCCTGCGACCGGAAAACACGTGGAAACTTTTCTCGAGGGATTGCCGCGCCGGTATTTGCTAACGCATGCGGCCGGTGACGTGTTCGCCCACGCGGACATGGCCACAAAGCTCGGCCATGATCCCGTGCAGGTGGACTTGCGACGAGGCCGCCATTGGTATGAATTGATTCTTGTGACGACGGACCGTCCATTTCTTTTTGCGACGATGGCAGGTGTGCTCGCGGCGTGGGGAATGAATATTGTGAAAGCGTCGGCTTTTTCGAATCAGGCGGGAATTGTGGTGGACACGTTTTATTTCACCGACACGTTTCGGACGCTGGAGCTGAATTTATCGGAGTGGGAGCGGTTCAAGGTGAGCATTCACGACGGGCTGCTGGGGAAAGTCGATCTCGAGCGGATGTTGCGCGATCGGCTGCGGGCAAAACGAAATCGCGCGCCGAAAGTGAAAGTGGAAACGCAGGTTCATTTCGACAATACGTGCTCGGCGCACAGCACGCTTGTGGAGGTGATTGCGCAGGACCAGCCCGGGTTGCTTTATCGCATCAGTTCGCAGTTCGCGCGCGAGAAATGCAATATTGAAATCGCGCTGATTGATACGGAAGGACAGACGGCGATCGACGTGTTTTATCTTACGTCTGGCGGATCGAAGCTCAGTGCCGAACAGCAAGAGCAGCTGCAGGCGGCTTTGCTTGCTGAGCTTGCTTCCGGATTTCCGGTGGTCTGATCTACCTCGCTGACTGGGTGCGTTCCTCTGATTTCTTGACGTACGCTTCGAGAAAACTAGTCACCAGGCTCCATGCTTCTTTCGCCGCGACCTGATTGTAGGTGGGGCGAGCATCGCAGAAGAATCCGTGATCGGCGTCGGAGATTTCGACGTTGATGTAGGGCTTGCCCGCGGCTTTCACCGCATCGATCACGGAGCGGATTTGGTCCTGGGGGATGTGTTTGTCGAGCCCGCCCCAGAAGAAAAGCATCGGGGCATGAAGATTCGCGGCGCGCGGAAGCAAGGCAGGAGCGATGCCGCCGCCGTAGAACGAAATTGCAGCGTGCAGCTCGACGGTGGCATTGGCGAGAAACGACACGCGTCCTCCCATGCAGAATCCGATGCTGCCGATACGTTCGGGCGTCACGTGGCTCGAATCGCGAAGCCAATCGTAGCAGGCGCGGACATCGTCGGAGAGCCCTTGCTCGGTGAGCGCTTTCATGTGCGGCATTGCGGAGGGAAAATCGTCGTAACGCACTTCCAGGCCAGGCGCAGCGGAACGATGAAAAAGTTCGGGGGCGATGGCGACGTAACCTTCCCTGGCGATTCGTTGAGCAACATCGCGAATATGCGCGTTCACTCCGAAGGCTTCCTGGAAGACGAGCATTCCGGGGAAGGGACCTTTTTCTTCGGGACGAGCGACGAAAGCTTGCATCGAACTGCCGTCGGCGACTGCCAGGGTGTGTTTTTCGGTGATTACGTTTGGCATTTTGATTCCTTTCCAGATGCCTTCGCTGCTTCCAGTCTAGGATAAGTCTATCGGTACAGAATCCGAAGCTGATATACGAACATCAGTTAGACTGGCAGTCCGTGCTGCTGTGAATATTTCGGAGGAACGCTTATGAGCTTGTATGAACATGTGACGCTCGGCCGTTCGGGCCTGCGGGTGAGCCCGCTGTGCCTTGGTGCGATGACATTTGGCACCGAATGGGGATTTGGCGTTGATGAAACTGCTTCGCGGTCGATTTTCGATCGCTACATCGAACTCGGCGGAAACTTTGTGGATACGGCGGATGGCTACACGGCGGGGAAGAGCGAAGAGTTGACCGGGAAATTTATCGCCGATCGTCAACTGCGCGATCGAGTGGTGCTGGCGACTAAATTTGCGTTTAACACCGATCCGGGAAATCCGAATGCGGGCGGAAACGGACGCAAAAATATTTATCGCGCGCTGGAAGGCTCGTTGCAGCGGTTGAAAACGGATTACGTTGATCTCTACTGGTTGCATGCGTGGGACACGGTGACGGCGGTGGAAGAAGTGATTTCGACGATGAATGATCTGGTGCGCGCGGGAAAAATCCGGCATTACGGATTCTCGGACACGCCTGCGTGGTATTTGGCGCGGGCGCAAACGCTCGCACAATGCCAGGCGACGGAACCGCTGATCGCGCTGCAACTGGAATATTCATTGGTAGAACGCACGATCGAGCGCGAGCATGTGCCGGCGGCGCAGGAGCTTGGGCTCGCGGTTTGTCCTTGGAGTCCGCTGGCGGGAGGATTTTTGAGCGGAAAATATAAACGCGAGACGAGCGGTCACAAGGGAGAGGGGCAGGGCAGGCTGACAACGCCGGGCGGCAGTCCGTTTAATCGATTCTCTGAGCGCAACTGGCGCGTGCACGACGCGCTGATGGATGTGGCGAAGCAGATGGGCAAGCCGGCGGCACAAGTGGCGTTGAACTGGGTGGCGACGCAGCCGGGAATTACGTCGACGATCGTGGGGGCGACGAAGGTGACGCAGCTGGATGACAATTTGGCCTCGATCGATTTTGCGATTCCCACGGATTTGCGAAAGCGGCTTGATGAAGCGAGCGCGCTGGAGCCAGCGCAGCCTTACATTTTCTTCGGGAGCGAAATTCAGTCGCGCATCGCGGGCGGAGTGCCGGTGCATCCGTGGATGCCGGCGCGGATGTACAGTGTGCCGGTGAAGGTGGCCGCGAAGGTGAGCGGCAAGGAGCAGTGAGGCGGCGCGGCGACACGGATGGGAAGCTGGCGGGGGCGCGCTGATTTTTGCTGAGGATTTTCATGGCGCAGGAGATTCCGTCGCGATTCAATATTGCGGAGTGGTTTCTGGATCGTCCGGCGGAGGCGCATCCGCGGCGAATCGCGATTCTTGGCGAGCCGCGGCCGGTTTGCTACGGCGAGCTTCGCGAGCTGGCGAATCGCGTGGGAAATGCCCTTTTGGCTGGCGGGTGCGCGTGTGGCGATCGCGTGCTGATTGTGTTGCGGGATTCGGCTGAATTTATGGCGGCGTTTTTTGGGGCTGCGAAGATTGGCGCGATTCCGGTTCCGGTTAATTCCTTTGCTCGTTGTGGTGACTATTCATTTTATATTTCGGATTCTGGAGCTTCGATTGCGATTGTCGATCAGGCCGCGCTGGGTGAATTTGCGCCCGCTGCTCGGGCGAGCAATGTACGAATTGTAGTAGTCGGCGGCGACAATTCGGGTTCGGATATTGCGGGTGAGCGGGCGGAATGGCTTGATTGGGGGAAGTGGATCGCGGCGGCTTCTGCTGAACTTTCAACGTGCGGGACGGCGGCGTGTGATCCAGCTTTTCTTTTGTATACCTCGGGAAGCGGAGGGCGGCCGAAAGCGGCGGTGCATCAGCATAAGGACATGCTGGTTGCGACGCACAGTTATGCGGAAGGCGTGCTGGAAATTCGCGCGGATGACCGATTCTTTTCGGTGTCGAAATTGTTTTTTGCTTACGGGCTTGGCAATGGGATGTATTTTCCGCTGTCGGTGGGCGCCAGCGTTGTGCTGAATCCCGAGAAGACGCGGGTTGAACGTGTTGCGGAGCTTGTTGCGCGGCATCGGCCCACGATTGTTTTTGGAGTGCCGACGTTCTATGCGGCGCTGCTGCAGGAATTTAATCGCGGGTTGGCTGTCGATTTGTCGTCGGTGCGACTGGCGGTTTCTGCGGGCGAGCCGTTGCCTGGGGAAGTATTTGAGCAATTTCGAGAGCGATTTGGGATTGAGATTCTTGATGGGATTGGTTCCACGGAGATGTTGCATATTTTTATTTCGAATCGGCCGGGAGGCGCACGGGCTGGGACGTGCGGGATGCCTGTTCCTAATTATGAGGTGCGAATCGCGGACGATGTTGGTAAGGTGTGCGCGGCTGGCGAAATCGGCAATCTGTTCGCGAGGGGCGAGAGTGCGTTCGCCGAATACTGGCAGCAGCCGGAGTATACGGCGGGAGTGAAGGCGGGGGATCGTTGGGTTGCGACGGGGGACAAATTCTTTTGCGATGCGGACGGCTACTATCATTACAGCGGGCGCAGCGATGACATGATGAAGGTGTCGGGGATGTGGGTTTCGCCGATCGAAGTTGAGAATGCACTCCTTGGCGATGAGCGCATCGCGGAGGTGGCCGTTGTCGGCGTGACGGATGGGGTGGGACTCGTCAAGCCGGTCGCTTATATTGTGCTCACAGCAGGGATGCAGCCGGATCCAGATATTGTGAATGCCATTCAAGAGTCTGTACGAGCGAGGCTCGTACATTACAAATGCCCGCGCGAATTTCATTTCGTAGCAGAGCTTCCTAAGACGGTCACGGGAAAAATTCAGCGGTACCTGTTACGCGATCCGCAGAGGAAAGAATAAACTCCGGCTTCGGTAGGTTTTGCTGGTTCGTGCCGTAGCCAAATCGCTTAGAGCAATCTGTTATCGAGAGCGTCGAACGGTCTCGTCGGGATAAGTAATCCGGGTGCCTCGAATGAGCGCAAACGGGGTTATTTTGTGAGGCTGTGCGCGCGCGGCGCTGACGATGTGCTTGACGGGAATTTTGCGTACCCTAAGTGCGTCAGCAACCAGTGAACGGTGGCACCGCCAGGGAACCGCTTCGGCGCACATCAGTGCGCTAGGCTTCGTTTTTGCGAGCCTGATGGCACGTTCGAGCGCCGCTTCAAATTCCGAAGTTTGCATGTAGTCCGCGAATCCGCGGAAACCCGAGTTCCGCCAACCCAGATTGATAGATTCTTTCGAGGGATGTCGCAGTCCGCCGAGCTTTTTGATGTGTGAGTACGCAATTCCTGCGGTGCGCAATGATTCTGCGATCGCCTCGCCATTAAACTGGGGATTGTGCCGCGAGCGTGGGATCGTGCGGATGTCGATCACGCGTTTGACGCCGTTCGCTTTCAAGATCTGAACAAATTCCGCAATTGGATGCGTCGAATGCCCGATTGTGAACACTTCGAATTTCTTCGCTCTGTAACGTTTCGGCATACTCGCTAGTTCATCATATCGCCGACGACAGCCGCGGCATCCTTTTCTTCTTTAGCAATCACCATGGGATAAGGATAATGGAGGCCGTGGCGCTGGGGCCAGACGGCCCCTGCGCTCGGACGCCACGAATTGAGAGAAGGTGGAACTACCCGGATGAGAACGCATGGATAAGATAGAAGCGCTGTTCTGGGACAACGGCGGCGTGATTCTGACGAACGGTTGGGATCGCGAAGCGCGAAAAAGAGCGGCCGAAAGATTTCATCTCGATTGGGACGATTTCTCCGACCGGCACGAGCTGATGCTCAACGCCTTCGAGACCGGGCAGGCCACGCTCGATCAATACGTACAGCGCACGGTGTTCTACCGCCCGAGGGATTACAAGCCCGAAGACTTCAAGGCTTTCATGTTCTCGCAATCGCAGCCATTTCCCGAGGCGCTCGAGTTTTGCGGCAAGATTGCAGCGCAGCGCAAATACATCATGGCAGCACTCAATAACGAATCCCGCGAAATCAACGAATACCGCATCGCGCAATTCAAGCTGAAGGATTATTTCGAGGCGTTTTTCAGCTCGTGTTATCTCGGCGTTCGCAAGCCGGATATCCAAATTTACCGGCGCGTGATGGAAATCACGCAACGCAAACCTTCCGCCTGCGTGATGATCGATGATCGTGAACTCAATCTGGAATGCGCCCGGGAGCTGGGCCTGCAAACGATCGCCGTAAAGAATCTCGAACAGCTCAAACAAGACCTTGCCAAGCTCGGCGTCACCGCCGACAAAAATTAGCCAGGAGGAATCGCGATGGAACTCGGAATGATCGGTTTGGGAAAGATGGGCGGATTCATGTCGGAGCGCCTGATTCGCGGGGGCCACGGTGTGATCGGTTTCGACCGCGATCCGGCGGTGGTTCAAAAGCTGGCCGAGAAAGGCGCGATCAGCGCGAACTCGCTCGACAATATTATTTCTCAACTAAAGGCCCCGCGCGCCATCTGGCTGATGGTGCCGGCGGGCGATCCCGTGGACCAGACGATTGCCGCGCTCGTACCGCATCTCGCCCCCGGCGACACGATTATTGACGGCGGCAATTCCTACTACAAGGATTCCGTCCGCCGGGCAGCCGCGCTGGCGCCAAAGAAAATCAATTTCGTGGATTGCGGCACGAGCGGCGGTGTGTGGGGACTCACGGAAGGCTATAGCATGATGGTGGGGGGCGATGCGGACGTGGTGAAGCGCCTCTCGCCGATTTTTGAAACGCTTGCCCCCGGTCCCGACAAAGGATGGGGCCGAGTGGGTCCGGCCGGTTCCGGGCACTTCGTGAAGATGGTTCACAACGGAATCGAGTACGGAATCATGCAGGCGTACGCGGAGGGCCTCGACCTGCTGCGGCACAAAAAGGAATTTTCGCTCGATCTATTGCAGATCGGGAAAATCTGGCAATTCGGCAGCGTGATTCGTTCCTGGCTGCTCGATCTCACGGTGGACGCGCTTTCGAAGAATCCCACGCTTGCTGGCATTGAAGGCTACGTCACCGATTCGGGCGAAGGCCGCTGGACGGTAATCGAAGGCGTGGAGCTGGGCGTTCCGGTGCCGGTGATTTCCGGCGCGCTCGACATGCGTTTCCGTTCGCAGGACCCCGAGCCATTTGCCAATAAGCTGCTCGCCATGATGCGCCACGAATTTGGCGGACACGCCGTGAAAACGGCGAGCACAAAATAAAGCGATGTTTTTCGAGAGCCGGATTTTTCCCACCATCGCAGAGATGAGCGAAGCAGCGCTCGTTGAGATTCTGCGCATCTTGAATGACGCAGTGGCGAAACGAGGCCGCTTTTCAATCGCTCTTTGCGGCGGCCATACGCCCGCCAAGCTTTACGCTCTCTGGGCGGAAAAATATAAGACGCGGACCCCCTGGGAACGCGTGCACCTGTTTTTCGGCGACGAACGGTTCGTTCCCGAAGACGATCTTCTCAGCAACTACCGCATGGCCCGGGAAACGCTCATCGCGAACGTTCCGATTCCGAAAGAAAATGTGCATCCCATGCTCACGAATTTCCCTTCGACGGAAAAAGCAGCTGAAGCCTACGAGGTGGAACTGCGAAAATTCTTCGGCGAGAGCGCGCCGGCGCTTGATGTTCAATTGCTCGGTCTCGGAGTCGAGGGACACACGGCTTCTCTATTCCCGGGTTCGCCGGCGCTCGATGAACAGAGGCGCTGGGTAGTGGCTGTCACGGCGCCCGCCGAGCCGCCGCAGCGGCTGACTCTGACTCCCGTTGTATTGAATCAGGGACTCAACACATTTTTCCTGGTGGCTGGCGAAAACAAGCGCGAAATTCTGGCCGCCCTTCGAAGTGAGCCCCCAAACGTGCCGAGCAAGTATCCCGCGGGCAGGATTCGTCCTGCTCGCGGTGTGGTTTGGTATCTGGATCAAGCCGCGGCGGGATGACGCCGGCCATCTTGTCTTAGGCCAGATCGGGAAGCCGCGCAAAAACGGGAAACAAATTGTGGTGTACGCAGCTTTCGTCTGAGTCTCCTGCGTAAATAGAAATCTGTTCCGCACGGTCATCGGCGAAAATCGAGAGCTGTACTCCCTTGCCCCTCGGTACAGTTTCGCCTGTCGTTGCGTACCATTGACCCGGTTGAATCCACTCTTTACGATGCGTTTTTGACCGCAGAACGGTTCGGAACGTGGGATTTCGCCCCGTGTTTTGTAACCAGCCCACGGGGAGCACTTCAGGATGTCACTACTCGATCTACCGCGCGATATCAGAAGCCGGCGCAAGCGACGCGGACCGCGCATGAATTCGCGCGTACCTATAGCTGTGGAATGGAATGGGCGAAGCGGAACGCTCCATTTTGAAACAGGCTTTACGCGAGTCGTCAGCACTTATGGGTGTCTGTTGGTGAGCCCAAAGGAACTCGACTTGCAGCAGAGAATTCGCGTCACGAATCTCGCCACGCAACAAAGATCGGAAGCGCTGGTGGTCTGGAAGGGAATGCAGCGGCCGGACGGTTGGGACCTGGGGGTAGAGTTCGTTGCGGCCGATTTAGAGTTCTGGGGTGTTGAGCTTTGAAAATTGAAAATCTGAAATCAGCGCCTGGAAAGCCGGGAACGCCGCAGGTGAAGCCTGTCACGCCGCCTGCCAAACCTGGTCCGGCGACTGCGAAGCCGGTTCAGGGAGCGATCGCGCAATCGTCGGGCGCCGCGGGAGCGCGGCATGCGGTGGCGGGCGAGGAGCGGCGGCGCAGCCAGCGAGTGCTGCTGCGGGTGCCCGTGAACGTTCATGTTGCGCTGGGCAGCAAAAATTCCAGCTTTGAAGTTATGACCCTCAGTGTGAACGACCATGGAGCGCTCATTGCGATGCCGCGCAGCCTGTCCATCGATACGCAACTGGTTCTCGAGCACTCGCTCACAAAAAGACGGGTGGCATGCAAAGTGGCGCGCGCGCCACGCGAGATGCCCGAAGGATTTCACACACCGCTGGAATTTGATACCACGGAGCCGAACTTCTGGGGTATTGCGTTTCCGCCGGCAGATTGGCGCCCGCCGGATGATTTCTAGCGGCGCATCTGGTTTCTGTGAGCGCAGACTGCGAATCGCCCCCGGGAAGTAGACCTAAAGAGAACGGCTGCGAAGCGCAGCTAAGCTGTATGGCTAAACATCATTGCTAAACTGCGAACGGCAGCTTCGTTAAATCGAGATTCCCGCCGGACAGAATAATTCCCACCTTCTTGCCCTCTGCGCCGAGTTTGCGGAAAAGTGCGGGGCCCGCTGCCACTGCGCCCGACGGTTCGACTACCAATTTCATCCGTTCCCAGAGCAGTAGCATCGCAGAAATAATTTCTTCTTCGGTAAGAGGGCAGATCTGGTCCACGTGCTCGCGAAGCACGGAAAACGTGAGAGGCGAAAGAACCGCGCGCAGACCGTCCGCAATCGTCTCGTTCGGTGAGCCGGCTTCGATGCGGCCTGACGCGAGCGAACGGTATGCGTCGTCGGCATTGCTGGGCTCACCGGCTGCGACGCGAATTTGAGGGCGTATCCCTTTTGTTGCAATGGCCGTGCCGCTCAGGAGGCCTCCGCCGCTGACGGGCGTGCAAATCACATCGAGATCGGGAATTTCTTCGAGCAACTCGATCGCGGCGGTTCCTTGCCCGGCCATCACGCGCGCGTCGTTGTAGGGATGCACGAGATGCGCGCCCGTTTCGTTCATCACGCGCGCGGCGGTGGCTTCGCGCGACGTGACATTAGGCTCGCATTCCGTAATCTGGCCGCCGTAGCTCTCGACGGCTCGCTTTTTCGGGATGGGCGCGTTCGACGGCATGATGATGAACGCCGGAATCCCGCGCCAGCGCGCTGCCAGCGATAGCGCTGCCGCATGATTGCCTGATGAGGGCGCCACCACTCCGTTGCGCGCTTCTTCGTCGGTGAGGGAAAAGACCGCGTTGGTTGCGCCTCGTATTTTGAACGAGCCCGTCTTTTGCAGGTTTTCGCACTTGAAATAGAGGCGGGCGCCGGCGATTTCATCTAGCGATGCGGATTTGAGAACCGGAGTGCGATGGATCCGAGGCGAAATTCGGCGGTGAGCGGCGCGGATCGCTTCAATATCGGGGACTAGGATTTGAGTTTGTGTCGCCATGATACGGGCACGTTCATTATGGCACATCTTTTTCGCTGCCAAACGCGGCGCTGCAGCTAGGTGTGAGATTTTTGTCGGGAAAAACATTAAAATCCTTGACTCGCTTGTAGCACGATGCGATTCTCGGCGAACCCCTTCTGGAAGTTTCTCCTCTTACAACTCTAATTGCCGCGCCAGGAGGCACTATGTCCAGCAGCGAACGCCGTATCGCACCCCGCAAGATTTTCTCGATTCCAATTCGTATTCGCCCGCTCGCGAGCGAATCGTTGTCTGTGGCAGCGGGCTCGACGGTATCGAGAAACGCGACGACAAGCAGCCACGCCGCAGCGCCCGTTTCTCCTGCGAGCAGCCTGATGAACAGCGCTGTCGCAACATCGAGGCCTGTTCGCGTGCTCGATATGCAGGAGGGCGAAACGGTGAATCTGTCCGAGCGCGGAATCTATTTCAAGACCGCGCAGAAAGTGAAAATCGGGCAGGCGATGGAACTTTATTTCACGCTACCGCGAGAATTGACGGGGCGAAGTCCTGAACCGGTGCGATGCAGCGCGCGGGTCGTCCACGTCGAACAGTACTCGGACGACCGCGGATGGACGGGAGTGGGCGCTTCGGTGGAGCAGTTCGAGCCGCTGCAGCGATTCCGCACCTGGGATAATTAATTTGTCCGTTAGCTTTTCAGGGTGCGCTACTGCTTGCTCGAGTGGCCGCTCGCTGAGAAGGTGATCTTCGCCGCGGTGGTGTTGGCGAAGCGATCCGAGACTTGCACCGCGATCGTGTGCTCGCCGGGGGCGAGGCCGCTCAGCTGAATCTGGTAAGTTTCCTTCGGCGAATCGGAGAGAAGCCCGGTGGGAAACACGATCAGCCAATCGCCCGCATCCACGCTGTACTGCGCGTGTTCGATCGCGGCGGATGAGCCGATAGCTTCGAAGGTCACCGTCGCAGTGGGCGAATTCGATTGCGCGTGAAGATTTTCGATGCGCGGCGGAGTGTTCGCGACTTCGAAGCGATCGGCTTCGCGTTCGGTCGAGAGCGCCTGGTCCGGAGGGTTTGACGGCGAATCCGAGCCAACAATCTTCAAGTAGTAAGCGCCGTCGGGCATCGTCGTGGTATCCCAGGAATAAAATCGCTGCGTGATTTTGTCTTTGAGCAGGCGCCAGTTCTGCTCGCCTTCGCCGCGGTAGTACACCGAAAAAATCAGATCGTCATCATTGTCGTCGTGCGCGCTCCACAGCACGCTTTGATATCCCTTATCCTGAAATCCTTGCGGCGGCACATCGATCTTCTGCTGCAGCTGCGGCGGGGCAGGGAAATTCACAATACCCTGACGTTGAGGCATTTTCACCTGAGCGGGAACCGGGCTTCCGGGCCCGGAAATCTGCTGTGCAAATCCCTGAACGCGCACGCCCGGATCCTGAATCGCTACGTCGTCAATCTCGGGGGCAACATTCTTCGGCTGGTAGGCCAGACTCACCCAGGAAACGTTCGGCGTACCGCCGTGGTCGGTATCAAGAAACACGGCCTTCCACTGAGCAAAACGCGCGGGCGGGCAGTTGATTGTTTCGCCAGAGGCATTTTTGTAGGGACCCGACCACGCGCTCCAGTTTTTCTCGGGGCTCGAAGTGTTTCCCGAGCGTACGTAGAAGGCGACCTTTCCGGCGGTGGCGCCGTTGTCGCCCCACCAGGTGAGCCGGCCCCAGTGCGAGAAAATCTTGGCGTCGAATGTATCGGACTCAAAACTTCCATCGGATTCAAATCCGGGGCCCATCGTGAATATTTTTCCGGGGTTTGCCGTGGCTACGAAAATCTTGCCGCCGGTTCCCGCGATGAGGCTGGTCACTTGCGCGGAAGCCGTCTTCGCAACCGTCGAGTAAATGTTCTGGCTGTCTAATTCGATGATGGCGCCTTTGTTTCCGGTGCCCAGCAGAATTTTCCCCGTCGGCGAAAGAGCCATGGAAAAAGCGAGTTCCTCACGCGATGTCCAAAGAGACTCGGGCGAACCGTCAGAGGCAATCTTTATGACTTCGGAGCCGCCTGACGTGGACGGAAAAAATGAAAACGGCGCTGTGGTTTGTGCTTGCGCTTGAATCTGGGCGATGGAGATGCCGGATTGTTGCGGATTAGCAATTTGCTGGGGTTGTGACGGCGCAGGCAAAATGACGGCAGGAACACCAGGGGTTACGGGACGATTTTTTTCCCCGATGGCGCTTGCGTAAAGATTTCCGGCCGCGTCCGTCCAAAGGGCGGTGACTTCCTTCTTGCTGGTTTCATAGAGCACGAACGAAGCGCCCGCATCGGGCAAAGCAGCGCCAGTCTTGCGAGCGATTTCGATCCGCAGGATAAGGCCATTGGGATCGGTGCCCACGAGCAGATTGCCTTTCGCGTCAAAGGCCAGCGAGCGAGCGTGCCGTTCGTCACTCTGGTAGAAAAGTTTGCCTTTGCCGTCAGGGCCCACGACGAAAATCTGGCCAGAATCGCCGGTGGCGACAAACAGCGAGCCATTCGAATCGATCGCCAGTGCCCAGATGTATTTTGTCTTGGGTTCGAAGAAAACGCTTTTCTGGCCGTCCGGCGTCACTTTGTACACTTTTCCGTCGGGCGAGGTGCCTACGAAAAGATTGTCGTGTGAATCGAAAACGATCGCTTGCGCCGCCAGTTCGGGAGATTCGAAAACCGTGGCCGGTTTCCCCGCGTCGTCGAAGCGCAGCACTTTCGCGTCGGAGCCGCCCGCCGCATACAAGCGGCCCTTGGAATCGAGGCGAAGCGTCCAGAGGTAGGCGAGATTCGGATCGGAGAAGGACGTGAAGCGCGGCGCCGGCATCAACTTTCCGTCACTGCGAATCGCGACGCCTTTCGCCGTGCCTTTTTCGAATTCGCCGGAGTCAGATTGACGCCAGGTGCGCGTGTGCTCGGCGCGGGTCGGAATCGGGGCGACAGTGTTCAGCCCAGCAGCCAGTGCGCACACCAAAATCGTTCGCCGTATTTTCAAAACCACATCTCCTTTGCTTCGGAAATCACTTGACCGTGATCGTCAGCGAGCGCTCACCGGCAATCACCTGATGCATCTCGAGGGACCATTCGCCGGCTTTCGATTGACCGAGCAACCGCGCGCCGCCGAAACTCTGGCGCTGGTCGAGCACGTTGATGGCGGAGGCGGGCGCGTTGGGCATTTCCTTGTCTTCGACGAGAAGCGTGGGCGTTGACTGGAATAGTGTGGCGTAGAGCCGGTCGTTCTGGCGTTCGCGATTGATCAGATTAATCAGTTCTTCGAGGCCGGGAAGCTGTGTCTGCGAGTTGCCGGAGAGCATCTGCACGTTGCGATTAAGGGTTTCGGCATCGCTCACAACTAGTTGCAGACTGCCATGTGAAACTTGCGCCGGAATCGTGACGGGAATCTCCTGAATGAACGGCGCGCCGCGATAAGGCCGGAGCTGCACTTTGACGGCAACGGTTTCGCCGGGCCGCACTTCGCTCTTTTCAATCCAGGCGTTGTCGATGGTGGCGACGCGGCGCTCCGGCATCGTGGTGACGCGAATCTGAATGTGTGAGAGATGGGGAAGCTCGTAAGGATTCGAGTAGACGCGGGCGAAAGCGCCCTGCACGGAAGTTGCTACGAAGACTCCCGTCGGAACCGGCGCGTCGGTAGGCGCGAACAGGTCTTCGAGCCTCACCGGCGTGTGCCCTTTGATGTCGATCGAGCCTTCGAGCGACAGCGTGGAACCTTCGCTGTAGGCCGGGCTGGCGACAATTCCGTTGAAGGTGGCCATCGCCACGAGGAGCGGCGTCAATTGCGGGCTTTCAATCACTTCGAAATGAAAATTCTTCTCGCCTGACGGAGTGGCAAGCTTCACGTCCATCGGAATCATCGCCGGACCCGGACCGAGCTTGCCCATCACAGCCGTGAGGCGGTCCTGCGTGAGGGTGCCAATCAAGCCGCCGGTAGACATGATTTTCGTCGAGGCCATCGAAGAAGCAAGCGTGAGGAGCACATGCCCGCGTGTGAGCGGCAGGGCCACGGCGCCAAACCCAAAAATCGGATGTCCGCAGGCGAAAATCCGGTCGCCTTGCACCAGGGTTACTGTGCACCCAGGGGCGATCGAAAGATCTCCGCGTACAAGCTCCATGCCAACCATATCGCCTGGTTTCAGATTGGCATCTTCGGGCGACGGAGCCGCGGTGCCGCCAGCCATCGCCGTCATGCCCCAGGCAGAAAGCTGTTTTCCGAATTGCGCCAGCGTTTCCGGGTAAAGGCCAGTGGAAATCATCGGAGTTTCAATCGGCACGAGAAATTGACCCCCGCCAGCGCTGATTTGGTGAGCATAATTTTCTGGCAGCGGAATGCGCGTGTCGGCGATTGAAGCTGGATTTGCGGGCGTGGCGCCGGGCATTGGGCTGGCGGGAGTGGCCGCGGCCTTTTCCACATCGAGCATATTTTCAATCGGAGTAACGCCGCCGATCGCTTCCTTCGTAAAAATGCCGAGCTTCAGCGAAAGCGCTCCGGCGAGCTTTCCGTCGAAATAGACTGGGCTTCCGCTCATCCCGGCAACGACACCGGTACGCTCGACTTTTTCACCGACCAGCTTCACCAGAATCACGTCCTGTTTTGGGCCAAGCGCGTTGTGAAGCGTCCCCAGAACGACGAGGTCCATTTTCTCGATCTGATCGCCTTCGAAAATCGTGTAAGCGACGCCTTTCATGCCGGGCTGAATCTGGCTCAGCGGGATGATTTCGGGAGAATCTCCGGCGTAAAGGGGAAGCGAACAGACAAAGAGGACAGCGATAGCCACTATCCAAAACCTTCTAAACCTCATGATCATGGAATCCTGATGATACGCGGAGGTAAATCCAGAAGCAAACGAGGGAACTTCCATGCCACTCGTCAGAGTTACCGCCGAGAGGCGTTTTGCGCAAATGCCCGTTTTGTTCCGATTAGAAATTGCGTAAACACTCATTCTGTGGGAGTTAGTTGAATTTCTGAATTGAGCAATGTTCCTATTAGACTTGTGCGCGCCACTGATCGGGAGCTCGTTGGAGCTCCTGCTCGCCGCCAGCGCCTTCTCCCTGTCAGTTCGCATATGCAATTTCATGGCCCAAGGGTGACGGTAGCAAGATGCTAAATGGTATGCAAACGGTTGTTTGCGTCTCGATTCCGACCTGCCATCGGATTGTCTGCGAAGCATATTGGGGAGGTGGCCCTTCGAGGCGGGGCGTGAAAGCCGCGTGCTAGAATCGCGCGGTGAGTAGGAAAACCATTTCGCCTGGTGGAAACGTTACCGGCGTTGTTGAATTGCCGGGCGACAAGTCTATTTCGCATCGGTATGCGATTTTGGCCGCACTCGCGGAAGGGCGCAGCGAAATATTCAATTACGCGACTGCCGCTGATTGCCGAAGCACGCTTGAATGCCTGCGAAAGCTGGGCGCTGAAGTTGAAGTGACCCGTGAACTGATTCGAATCACGGGGAGCGGTCTCGATGGACTCAAGCCGCCGAAGCGCGCGCTCGATGCGGAAAATTCCGGCAGCACGATGCGGATGCTTTCAGGGGTCTTGGCCGGACAGAAATTCACGTCCACAATCACAGGCGATAGCTCGCTGCGAAGACGGCCGATGCGGCGCGTGGCTGAGCCGCTGCGGCAAATGGGCGCCGAGATTCGCGGGCGCGACGGAGACCTGGCGCCCCTTGAAATCCGCGGCGGAAATTTGCGCGCAATCGATTACGCGCTTCCGGTTCCCAGCGCGCAGGTGAAGTCCGCGATTTTGCTCGCCGGTTTGTACGCTGACGGGGCCACGGCGGTGCGCGAACCGGTTCGGACGCGCGACCACACCGAACTTGCACTGCGCGAGTTTGGCGCGACGGTTGAGACAGTGAAGGATTCGATTCGAGTTCAGCCGCGGCCGAAGCTCATGGCTCGGCAGCTGACGGTTCCGGGCGATCTCTCCGGCGGAGTATTTCTCGCAAGCGCCGCGCTTATTCTCCCCGATTCGTCCCTCATGCTGCACAACGTGGGACTGAATCCAACACGAGCGAAAGTGCTCGATTTTCTAATTTCCATCGGAGCGCAAATCAATCTTGCTTCAGTGCAATTGCGGGATGGCGAGCTGGTCGGAGATCTATCAGTGAGGTACTCGCAGCTTTCAGGCGGGAGCATAGCTGGAGCGCAGGTGGCTGAGATGATTGACGAATTGCCGATGCTTGCGGCGCTCGGCGCTTACACAGAAAAGGGAATTGAGATTCATGACGCAGCGGAGCTACGCGTGAAGGAAAGCGACCGGATTGCGACGCTCGCGACGGGCTTGCGCCAAATGGGTGCAGGCGTGGAAGAGTTTCCGGACGGGCTTCGAGTGGCGGGCCGGCCGGCCGGGAAGTTGTGCGGGGCGAAAGTGGATCCGCAAGGCGATCACCGCATCGCCATGGCGCTTTCGGTGGCGGCACTTGGTGCGGAGAGCGACACGGTGATACGCGACTCGGAGTGTGTGGGCGTTTCGTTCCCGGAGTTTTTCGCGACGCTGGAGCGGTTACGCGGATCGGGCGCAGCGTGAATGCCAGCCGAGATCCTACGAGGATTTGCGCAGGTAGATTGTGCCGTAGCTCGTTGTGAGGGAAATATGCGGGCCGTGTGAGCCAACGGTCCCGTTGAGTCGTCCGGTATCGCTCTCGTTAGCAAGCTTGAGCGAAGCGTCTTCGAAGTCGCTCTGCACGTCTCCGGAGCGTGACGAAGCGGCGATTTGGAAGCTGGAGTTCGACGGGAGCGTAAGATCGATTTCTCCCGACTCATTCACCACGTTTAGATCCTCGCGCGGAGGATCCGAGTAGCGGACTTTGATATCGCCATGCGAGTTTGAAATGTCGAGCTTGCCGGCAACGTTTTCCACGTCAATATCCTGATTGTGGGTAGCGATCTTCGCGGAACCAGCGACGTCGGAAATTTCGATATCGCCGGAATCGAGTTCGAGCTGGCCGGTGAGGTGCAGAAGCGTGAGATCGCTGCGCTGCGATGCGTAGTGCGTGGTTTTTTTCACGTAGCGGACGCGAATCGGCCCGAAGAAATCCCCTTCGATCAAGGCATCGCCGTCTACATCGGAGACTTCAACCTGGCTGCCTTTGCCGCTGATACGCACGGTGCCGGGAACATCGGATATCCGCACATCTCCTTTCTGTAGCTGGACGCTCACGTCAGAACCGGCATCGTGAATTTCGATATCGCCGTTTTGCGTTGTGGCGTTGATAGCACCGCCGATTCCGGAAATGGTGATATCACCGCGGGCGCTGGTGGCCGTGAGGGAGACGTTCTTTGGAAGCTCGACGTCAAGGTCCACCGACACATTGCCACTGGCTTGGTCTTGATTCACTGGATGAACGAGGTATCCGCTGCCGGAATGCACGATGACCACTCGAACGCCCTTCATTCGTTCGCGCGCCGACGATTCGCTGGCAGCGGAGCCTGATTTGTTTACTTCCACTCGAATTTCGTTCACGTCACTGGCGTGAATCGTAAGGTCGCCATGGCCGGTTTGAACGGTGACTTGCGCGCCGGCAGGAATGGATTGCGGGGGAATCACTTCCATGTCCGAGTGTCGATGCCAGAAAAGGCCGATGCCATCCACTTCGAGTCCCGGATGCTTCATATGAATGTAGTCCACCACCCAGATCCAGCTGAGAACGATAACAAGGAGCACCAGCAGCGCCGCTTCGCCGCCCGAGAGGACCGGAGGCCGAGCGTGACCCGCGCGTTGGGCCGAAAGATGGTCCACTAGCTTCGCAATGCCCCAGATGATGAGCAACAGCGGCCAGTAACGAGCGATCAGATGACCGATGCCGAGTTCCGGAATGTAACGGTGCAGAAGGAAGAGAACGCCGAGAAGAATCAGAAGCAGGCCGGCAAAGATGGAGCTTCGCTGCGGTTGCTGCGGAAGTTCGCCGTTGCTCACGCGCTCCTCACGAACCGATGTGCCCTTCGCGAGAGGCCATGGCCTGGGCCACGAGAACGATGCCGGCGACAATCAGCAGGACCGGCCAGAGTTCGCCGATGCTGTAGCGGGTGTATTGGCGAATGAGAAAAAGCACGCCGATGGTGATCAGCATCACGGGCCCCATCAATCCGCGGATGCGGCAGTTGGGACAGGTGCAGCGTGTTTTGAGTTCGTCCGGCATTCGCGCTCCTAAGCGTTTCTGTGCGTGCGATCCCAGATGAGCCAGCCGCCCAGCGCGATCAAGCCGATGGGCCAGGCTTTCTCGAACCAGTCGGTCTGTAGCAGGCCGAAATTTGAAAGAAGGAAAAGCACGCCCAATAGAATTAGGACGAATGCGCCAATGGGCCGCCCGCTCTTTGCATCGACGATGGTACCGGGCTCGGCTGCCTGACCGAGTTGGCGCGCTTTCGCGACGCGGTAAGAGTCGATCGGCATGTAGCAATAGAAACAGCCGAGAGCGATGCCGAGGAATGCGAGGTATCCGCTGGGCATGTCGCTATTAAGCCCGGCGATGAGGCCGCCGAAGACCAGAACCTGGATCAGCGCTTTGACGTATTCGCCGTTGTAGACCGCGCCGAGGCCGGGAATGAAGCCGAGTGTCGCTGCGAGGCCTGGATTCACGTCTGAGCGCGCGCCGCCTGCTGGTGCGCCGGGGCCTCCGGGGCCGAGCTGACCTGCGAGCAGATTCGAGAGGCAGTCTTCGCAATAGAGGGCGCCGCGCACTTCGCGCGTGCACTCCGGGCAAAGCGCTTTGCCGCAGTTGCGGCAATAGCCGGTGGCTTCGCGGTCGGCGTGGACGGCGCAGGTCATCGAGGGCTCCTGGTAAGCGTTGCGATGGTGGAAGCGGGAATGGTTGCAGGCATCAGCACTGCGAACATGCTGCCGCCGTGAACCTGGGTGCGGTCGCGCGGTGGATTCTTATCTGACTTTTGCTGTGGCGTGGAAGGATCCGGTTGCGACTGCTTTTGCTCTGGCGCAGGCGCTGAATTGGGCGAAGGCTCGGGGCCGGGTTGCAGCCGCGATTGAATTTCGTAGACGACGCGGAGGTCGTTCACGAATTTTGCGCTGCGCGCGTAGGTGAGATGCACCTGGCGATTCGCCGAGCGGAAGATGTTCGCAGGGCTCAAGTCGGCGCGCTTGATCTTGGCCGGGGTGATGCCCGTGGAATGAATCACTATCATGAGTGAAGCAGCGACGGTAACGATGCCCATCGCGAATCGCGGCTGCCAGAGGATCGGCACCCAGGAGAACCACTTCTTCCAGCCTTCTTTTTGAACGCGTGGGCCGATAGTCGCGTCGAGAATGTTTTGGATCAGCTGCGGCGGCTCTTCAATTTCGGCGAGCTGATGCATCTGGCCGACCAACGCGCCGACGCGGGCGATTAATCGAGCGCAATCCGCGCAGCCGGCGGTGTGCACCGCAAACGCGGAGGCATCCGCCGGCGAAAGTTTGCCGTCGAGATATTCGCTCAGCCGCTCGTCCGAAATTTTGCAGTTCCAGTCCATCTCACTCACTCCGAATCTCTAAAACCAAAACCGTCATGCCAGCACTACGATGGCCGCACGCCCATCTCTTCCAGAACCCGCGCCAGCTCGATGCGCCCGCGATTGATCCTGGATTTTACGGTGCCTTCGGGCACTTCGAGCACTGCTTGAATCTCGTTGTATTCCAGACCCTGCAAATCGCGCAAGATCACCGCTTCGCGCAACTCGGGCGAAAGCCGGGCGAGTCCACGCTGCAATTGCGCGCTCAACTCGGACGCTTCGGCGAGCCGGTCGGGCGTTCGCGCCTGCGAGTGCTTTTCCTCGAGCACGGGCATCGCGTCGTCGATCGAATCCGTCACGCGATCGTGGCGCGTGCGCCGGTAATGATCCACCAGCAAATTCCGCGTCACGCTCGTGAGCCACGTGGGAAACGCTCCGTACGCCGGTCGGTAGCTCGCGAGCGTTCGATAGATGCGCAGGAAAACTTCCTGGCTCAAATCCTGCGCGTCGGTTGAGTTCCCTGTGAACCGGTAGCATATGTTGTACACGCGCCTGGTGTGCCGACGCACGAGTTCCTCCCAGGCCGGCCCTTCGCCCCGGAGACATTGCTGCACCAGTTGAGCGTCGGGCTCCAATCTTCCTCAGCCTCGCGCGTTGCGTCACCTTTCGGGCCTCAGTCATGAAACGAGAAATGGGGTCGAAAAGTTCCACACCATCGCGGTGCATCTTAGCTGTCCTGCGCGAACGAACACAAGCTGCCTCCGAGGCGGAAGAAACGGCGGCGAACGCGCGCCTTGAACTTTCCGAATGTACCTGTTAGCTTTTGCGGCGAATGCCTTCCCAGTGGCGCAAGTACCTCACGTTTCTGATCGCGGCAGTTGTCCTCGCTTTCATCGCCTATGAACTTGGCCATTCCGGCGCTTTGAAAAACTTCGATTGGCGCATGGTAGCCGAGTCGGTTCGCAGCGCAAATCTTTCTCTTTTGCTGCTGGCGGTGGCGGCGATTTACGTCTGCTACGCGATTCGAGCGCTGCGCTGGATGCAGTTTTCGCGCACGCTGGGCCGTACGCATTTCTGGAACGTGTATAAAGGGACGCTGATGGGGTTCACCTGCCTTTTTTTGTTGGGGCGCCCCGGGGAACCCATTCGCCCGGTGCTGATTGCCAAGAAGGATTCGCTGCCGGTGGTGGGAATGTTTGGCATTTTCTTTCTGGAGCGGATTTCGGACATCGCCGCCACGGCGGTGCTGGCCGCTGTTGCCCTGGCTCTTTTCCAACAGGGCGGACTGGTGAACGAGCGCACCGCGCACCTGCTCGTTTTCGCGCGCTCGGTGGGGCGGGCGCTGCTCTATGGGCTGGTTGTGACCGTCGCGGTGCTGGTCTACTTCCGATTTCAGGGCGCGCGATTGCTCACAAATTTTTTGCGGAACCCTAGATGGCGCACGGGATGGCGCGAGAAGGTAGTTGTGCTCGTGGAAGGATTCAGTGAGGGGCTGCAGGCGATTCGCACCTGGAATGATTTGTTCTTGCTGATTTTGTACACGACTGTGCACTGGATCCTGGTTGCGTTTGTTTATCTATGGGTGATGCGCGCGTTTGGCGGCAGACTGGCTACGCTGCACTTTACGGATGGACTGCTCGTTCTAGCCTTCGCAATGGTGGGCTCGGTGGCGCAATTGCCGGGAGTGGGAGGTGGAGCGCAAGCCACCACGATTCTTGTGCTGACGTTGATCTTTGGAGTAGAACATGAACCGGCGGTGGCGGCTTCGATGGTTGTGTGGCTAATTGCGTTTGCGACTGTTTGTTTGGCGGGTATTCCACTGATGCTGAGTGAAGGCTGGTCAACGGGAGATTTGCGGCGGATGGTGAAGGAACAGGAGCGAGCGAGCGAAGCCGGTCTGATGGATGGCACAGAGCCGCAGGCTGCGCGTTCGGAAGAGAGTTCGCGGTGAAGTGCCCTTTTTGCGCGCATCTGGATGACAAGGTGGTGGATTCGCGCGAGGCGCGCACCGGCGATCTGATTCGCCGCCGCCGCGAGTGCTTGAAGTGCAGCCGCCGCTTTACCACCTACGAGCGCATTGATGAAATTCCCTACATGGTCATCAAGAAGGATGGCCGCCGCGAGAAATTCGACCGCCAGAAAATTTTGCAGGGACTGCTGAAGGCGTGCGAGAAGCGTCCGGTGCCGGTGGGGAAGCTCGAGACGATTGTTGACGAGGCGGAAGCGTACGTCAGCGAAGCGCCGGAGCGCGAACGCACCACGTCTGAAATCGGCGAACTGCTGATGAAAAGTTTGAAGAAACTCGACAAGGTGGCTTACGTACGATTCGCGTCCGTGTATCTTGATTTCAAGGACGTGAAGGAATTCATGGATGAATTGAAGGGACTGCTGAAGGATCGCGCGAAGAAGTGAATATAGAGGACATAACATGCGATACATCAGTGCCGCATTGGCGTTTCTCTTTGTTGTAGGAGGTTCATCTCCGCGTGAAAAGAGCGGGCTGTGCCCCAAGCATATTGAATCTCCCGATTACAGTGCTGTAGCTCGTGCTGCGCACGTGACCGGCGATGTGATTTTAGATGTTAGTATCAACACGGATGGCAACGTATCGGGGGCGGTGGCTGTTACCGGGGCGCGCATTCTTTCCGAGAGTGCGTTGAAAAATGTGCGGCATTGGACTTTCGAAAATCCGAGCCGCACGCCTTCGTCTCAACGACTAACCTACGAATACAAAATCGAGGGTGAGCCAGGACAGACAGCGTTTTCGACCGCTTTCTTCGATTTGCCAGATCGCGTAAAGGTGACGGTTAACCCGATACCGATCAATCGAGACTAGTCGTCTCGCTACGGCGACAGACGCCGCGTCACTACTACGCCTGCCAGACGCCTGCTGCGAACTTCTTGATCGTCTTGAAACCCAGGTGTTCGTAGAGCTGCACCGCGGAAGTATTCACCGCGGTTACCGTCAGCGACAGCCACTCGTATTTGCGGCGCAGCAGCGCGTGGATCGAAGCCTCCATTAACGAGCGTCCGATGCGATGGCCCTGGTAGCCGGGCAGGACGCACACTTGTGTCGTATGCCCCACGCGTTCTTTCACCGTTGAAGTAAGAACCATACCGACTAGGCGATCTCCGGTGGTCGGACGCACGAGGAATGAAGCTTCCGGCAAGAACTGCCCGCATCCCGGGAGAATCACGATGTTGCGGAGGAATTTCATTCCGCCGGCTTCTGACCGGTATTGATCGTTGATGTCGCCATCCACGTGATTCGCGTAGGAAAGCTGAATTAATTTGGCTGCGGAATCAAACGCGCGGTCGCTCCACGGCTCCATGCGAAACGCGGGCGAGAGAGGCTTCTCGCTCAGCTTCGCATCTGCAAGACGAAGCAGCATGAATTGGCGCGTGTGAAGATGCATCTCCTTTGAAAGAAACGCCGGATCGAATTCGATGCCGAAGGGCATCAACTGCGCCTCGATGCGCTCCAGGCGCGGAGTGGCACGAAGCGCCGCCAACATCTCGGTGAGAATTTCTTTTGGAATCGCGGATTGGGCGTAGTCGGAAGAAACGAACAGCCCGCCGATCAGCCCTTTGTGATCCTCGAGCACGTAGAAGCCATAACCGGCGGGACGTCCGTTATCGAGCGCCAGGAAACCATTCAGCGAACGGGAATCGATGAATTTGCGAATCAGATCGATCGAGGGGCGGTAGTCCCAGTGCAGTTCATCGCGCCAGTGGCGTGCTTCCTCCTGAAACAACACATCGAGGGTTTTCGAATGGACCTGCCGGAGGTCAACAATCTGCATGAAGGCCCGAGCCGCTCCCGTAAGTCATTATAGCCGTGACGAGTGAAAGAACCCAAACGCGTGTCCCGGATAGAAACGCGAACAAGTGTCAAACGGGGATAGTCAAGGAATTGTGCTAACATTCCGTTTGTCGAGGCGCGAAATCGCGCGCTCGCGCTCAACGGATGGCCGTCCTCTCAGAGCTACGCTATCCCACAACGCGCCCCGCCAAAGTCGTTTCTGCGCTGCTGGCGATAATCCTGTTCGGCTTCGTGTCGATCGCTACCGTGTCTGGATTTCTCCTCTACCAAATCCTTAAGCCCACCCATTCCGCCTCCTCGTCCGACGACCTGAATGTGATGATGGGGCATCCCATCCCGTTTTCTTTTCCGATCGCTGGCCAGCCGGAGCGGGAAGGTTGGTTCTTCCCGGGCTTGCGCGGTGCACCCACGATTGTCGTTTGCCACGGATATTTGTCGCAACGCACCGACGTGCTCACGCTGGTATCGGCGCTCCAGGATCATCAGTTCAACGTTTTTGTGTTCGATTTTCTGGGGCACGGTTCAACTCCAGGTATTACGACGCTTGGCTATCGCGAAACCGCAGAACTGGAAGCGGCGGTTCAGGCGCTTTCCACGCGCGACGACGTAAATCAGAAGAAATTCGGCTTGTGGGGCGTAAACTTGGGCGGCTTTGTTGCGCTCGAAGTAGCGGCCTCCGATCCTCGAGTTGCCGCGTTCGTCGTTGACGACCCCTGGGATGACCCGCGCGACATGGTGCAAATTGAAGTGAAGCGCTCGGGTCTCACTGTGATTCCCTACGTGAGCCGCTTTTCCGACTGGGGATTCCGATTGATGAACTATCGCTATCGCTCGCAGCAGGCGGTTTCGCTGCATCTGGCCAAAACCCAGGGGATTCCCAAGCTGTTCATTCAATCCGATGATCGTTCGCAGCTTGCTCAAGAGACTCTGCAAATTTTTACGCGGGCTCCGGAGCCGAAACAACTCGTGCGCGACCGATTGAGCTATTCCGAGATGACCGACGACGATCGCCACACGTATGAAAATCAGATTGTGAATTTCTTCCTGCAGAATTTGCCGCCGGTTTCTCGCACGAATCCCTAGCGCGCAGCAGGGAGCACCGGAACGTACAAAATTCCTTCGTAAGGTTCATCCAGCGCCCCCTGCACCCGTCCCATTTTTCTGATCTCATCCAACCCTTGGGCTGTGGTCAGCACGAGCGCCGCATCCGCATCGCTTGGCGACCATTCTGCGACTTCGCGCCCGAGGTAAAAGTTAAGTCCATATTGCCAGGAACGCGTGAGATGAAACGCGAAGACGCGATTCGGGTAGCGATGATTGCGAAGCAGATCGCCGTGAAATCTTGCCGAGATAAACGGGTCGAGCGTGGGCAGGACACGTGCGCCGGCTAGTTCAACACAAAGCGCAGCCATAAAAAATGAAAGCAGCAGTGCGCCCCGGTTGCGAAGAAGAGCGAACACGACGATCACGATCCCGCCCGCGACCGCGATGATTGAGATGTGCAGAATCATTTTTCCAGAGATATCGCGCGCGGCAGCAGGGAGACGGTTTATCCAGTGAACCGCCGAGAGCGCCATCACAATCCATGTGGCGCCTATCGCCACCAGGATATAGCGCGCGGACTCGACGATTGTGGCCTGCGGTTTCAGTCCCGAGGCCCGGCGTTGCAATCCAACCGCAATCAGCAGGGAGAGAGCAGGAATCGCCGGAAGAATATAGCCCGGCAGTTTCGACTGCGAAAAGCTGAAAAACAAGAAAGGAAAAATAGCCCAGCACGCGAAGAAGAATCCCGGCGACCTGCTCCAGGAGTTCTGGCGCCAGAGTTGCAGCCCCTCTTCGAAAGCCGGCCACAGGCAGGCCGTCCAGGGGAGCAGCCCGAGCAGAAGAATCGGGACGAAGTACCAAAACGGCTGGCGGTGCTGAAACATGGGAGTGAGGTAGCGTTCAAAATTGTGCTGAAAAATGAAAATGTGAAGAAAATCTGGATTTCGCAACGCGCAAAGCACGTACCACGGCAGAACGACGAGGCAGAAGACCGCGATGGCAAGGGGGTGAGTCAGCCGCAGAGCATCGCGCCATCGTGAGG
The DNA here is from genome assembly GCA_963772535.1 of uncultured Acidobacteriota bacterium. Classification (GTDB taxonomy): domain Bacteria; phylum Acidobacteriota; class Terriglobia; order Acidiferrales; family UBA7541; genus Palsa-295. The sequence continues at coordinate 54,359 of CAVYXN010000009.1, read as the reverse complement.
TGGCGAGCGCCCAAATTCCAATCGCTCCAGCGGCGAGTACAACTCCCGCCGGACCTTTTGCGAGAACTGCAAGCCCGAGCGACCCGCCGAAGACGGCTAGCGCAAAATGATCAGAAGGGCCAGTGCTTGCCTGGTTGTCATTTTCAGAACGCAAGCCACCGCGTCGAGATAGCACAATCACGCCGGTTGCCATGGCGACCGTCAGGGCAGAGCTGAACAACATATCCGGCCCTGCCGCGCGCGCGAAACCGATCGCAGCAACGCTCGTTGAAAAAATCAGCGGCGCAATTAAAAAAGGCAACGCGAACGGCGAAGATTCCGTCGCGTAGAATTTCCAACCAAGCCAACCGATCGCAATAGCCGCCACCAGCGCCGCAAAAGAGGAAGGTAGTCGCGCCGCCCATTCGGCAGGCAAGTGAGCCGAAAATCCGAGCGCAGCCGCCCAGTAATAGAGCACCGGCTTCTCAAACCACGGCTGGCCATAGAGACGCGGCGTCACCCAATCGCCGCTCGTCGCCATCGCGCGCGCAATCCACGCATAGCGTGGCTCATCCGGCCCCACCAATCCAATCGCGCCCAAATGGCTGAAGAGGCATACCATCACGATCAGTCCCGCACTGGCATAGGCAACGAAATTGGCGCGCTGCCGGGATAGCGAGTGTTCGCTCATTGTATGTTCATCGCGCTTCGCTCTCGCAAGCCCGCCGAGTCTAACATCCGGGCAAACACTCTTTCATCACACATCGCTGGCATCGGCTCTCCAGCCTCTTGCATAATGACGCGCAATGCGAGAATGGCTCGAATACGCAGCCGCGTGGATTGGACTCAAAGCGCTTGGTCTGCTTCCGCGCAGCGCCGCGCGTCTGGTGGGCGCTGCGTTTGCCGCGCTCGCATATCAAGTACGCACTCCTCTGAAGCGCGCGGCAATGTTCAATCTTCAACTCGCATTTCCGGAGATGAACAACGCAGAGCGCGAACGGATTATCGGCGGAATGATTCGCCAGATCGGCTGGATGGCCGGCGAGTTCTCGCAATTCCCAAAATACACCGCCGCGAATATTTCACAGATCGTGACCATCGACGGCGCCAAAAATTTCGAGTGCGCCCAGCGCCGCGGCAAAGGCGTCCTGTTTCTCACCGGCCACATGAGCGCATGGGAACTCGCGCCCTTCGCGCACGCGCTCTACGGCCACCCGCTGCATTTCCTGGTGCGGCCCGTCGCCAATACCCGCGTCGACGCCCTCATCAATCGCTATCGCTGCCTCTCCGGAAATCAGCCGATCGACAAAAACCGCTCCGCGCGCGCTATTCTGAAAGTGCTTGGCGAAGGCGGCACGGTAGGCATACTGGCCGACACCAACACATCGCTCGACGAAGGCGTCTTCGTGGATTTTTTCGGCCGGCCGGCGTCCACCACTTCCGGCATTGCAAGAATCGCGCTGCGTACGGATGCCGCCATCATTCCCGGATTTCTGGCGTGGGACGCAGACGAAAAGAAATATCGTCTGCAGTTCGCGCGCGCTCTCGAGCTTGTCCGCACCGGCAACGAAGATGCCGACGTCCGCGAGAACACCGCGCGCTTCATGGCCCTGATTGAAGCCTGGGTACGCGAACATCCGGACCAATGGCTCTGGGTTCACAAGCGCTGGAAGACTCGTCCGCCGGGAGAGCCGGCGATATATCCGTTTTAGCGTTCGAACCTGATTGAAACGATCGGCGCACGGCATTTCCGCGCAAATCGCAAAGTCAAAAAGAGGTTCACATGAATCGCACAGCCGCTGAATTGGCAGAATATCTTGGCGCAAAGTTGCAAGGCGACGCCAGCCGCGCAATCACGGGCGTCGCAGGACCTGAGAACGCAGCCGTCACCGACCTCATCTACCTCGATGCTCCTAAATTTGCGGCACGCATCGAGAAATCGGCGGCCGTGTGCGTTCTCGCTCCCGCGAACACTCGCGCACCTGGCAAAACAATCCTCGAAGTCGCCGACCCGAAATTTGCGTTCGCGAAGGCCGCGGCGTGGCTCTCACCAAATGCGGCGCCAAAATCCGCCATCCACCCAACTGCGATCGTCTCACTCACAGCGAAGCTCGCCAAAAATGTTTCCATCGGCCCGTACGCCGTAATCGAAGAAGAAGCTGAGATCGGTGCAGGCACCACAATCGGCGCTCACGCCTTCATAGGCCGTGCCTCACACATCGGCGCGAATTGCATCCTGCACCCCCGCGTCACGCTCTACGTCGGCGCGCGCCTCGGCGATCGCGTCGAAGTTCATTCCGGCGCCGTCATCGGCAGTGACGGCTTCGGCTACGTCTTCGGCGAAGGCCGCTACTGGAAATTTCCGCAAGTCGGCCAAATCGAAATCGCCGACGACGTGGAAATCGGCGCAAATACCACCATCGATCGCGGCTCGCTCGGAACCACTCAAATCGCCGCAGGCGTAAAAATCGACAATCTCGTCCAAGTAGCGCACAACGTCCGCATCGGCGAGTACACCGTAATCGCCGCGCAAACCGGAATTTCCGGCAGCAGCACGATAGGGAAGCGCGCCGTAATCGGCGGGCAGGTCGGTATCGCCGATCATTGCAAACTCGAAGACGGCGTTATTGCCGGCGCACAAGCCGGTATCCCCACCGGCAAGACAATCCGCAGCGGTCAAACTGTCTGGGGCACCCCGGCGCGCCCGCTCGAGAAATTCAAAGAACAGTACGCCTGGTTCGCCCGTCTGCCGGAGTTGGTCGAACGCATCCGCAAATTAGAAACAGCGCTGCCAGCGAAACAGACATACTCCAAGACGGATCGATGATCGCGAAACGATGATCAACAAAACCAGATCGACAAGATCACGATAATGACCGCAAGTCGCACCCCACCGCCATTTCGCGGCTTCCTGTTGGCCGTAGGAGGCCAATGCCGCAAAGTCGGGAAGTCCGCGCTACTCGCCGACATCATCCAAGCTTTCCCGAATCGGCACTGGACAGCCGTCAAGATCACTCCTTACGCTGCGTCCGGCTGCCCGGTTAACGGACCCTCGTGCGATTGCTCGCTGCAAGACCATCCGTACGCGATCCGCGAAGAAACCAGCCGCGCTGGCAAATCGGACAGCTCACGCTTCCTGGCCGCGGGCGCCCGCCGAGCCTTGTGGATCGAAACGAAGGAGCATCGCCTGCAAAATGCGCTTCCAGCACTGGCAGCCGAGTTGGCAAACGCTGGCCACGCCTTAATCGAAAGCGACGCCTTAATGAGATTCTGGAAGCCTTCGCTGTTCGTTATGGTGTTGGATCCCTCGAATCCGGATTTCAAGGATTCTGCTCGCGAAAATCTCCTGCGAGCCGACGCTTTCGTGTTCCGTTCGCCGTTTGATGACTCAGACGCACGATTTCAATCTCTCGCAGCCATGGCCAAACCGCGATTTCTTCAACCAATCGGATCGCCCCTGCCGCCCCAATTGGGGCAATTTTTGTCAGGCATCATTTCCCGGCTGCCAGCATCATAAGTTTGGACACGCGACATGGAAATTCAGTTGACCGGCGAGCCAAAGCCGAACATAATGTTAGTGTTACGGAACAGTTGATGCTGTATGATGACGCGAAAGGGTTTTTACCGAGCGTTTTTCAGCTCATAAAACGTCCCATAGACTGGCTAATGGGGAAGCCGGATAAGCGGGCGCGGCGGTTAGGACGGGCAAGCTAGCGACGGTGTGCCCGGTTCTGATGCCCTCCGCAGGGCAGCGAAGCAAGCAGTGCAAGGGGCCTGGCCGTTCATTCTGGGTGAACGCGGCGGTGCCGGGCTGCAGCTGCAATTTCCAAATGGGCCGACAAGGACCGAAAATATATCTGAGGGATTGATGACACCGGAAGCAAGACTGCGTATAGAGACTTCCCACAGCGGAACGAGTCAGGCCACAGCGGTAATCCAAACCCGCAACCTCGAATCTCTCGTCGAACAGGCCATTTCTCGCAGCCGCGACTGGATGTTGGCCGCCCAGGCTCAGGAAGGCTATTGGTGGGGCGAGCTCGAAGCCGATACCACGCTCGAATCCGACTACATTCTCTACCTGCACATCCTGGGTCAGCTTAAATCCGAGAAAACCGCCAAGCTGGCGCGCTATATCCGCGAGCGGCAACTCGAAGACGGCGGCTGGTACATCTTCTACGGTGGCCCTTCGGAGCTGAATGCGACGGTGAAGGCTTACGTCGCGCTTCGCCTCGCCGGCGATCCCGCCACGGCGCCTCACATGCAGCGCGCGAAGCAAAAAGTACTGGACCTCGGTGGCCTCGAAGCCACGAACTCCTACGTTCGGTTCTATCTCGCGATGGTCGGCGCCATTAGCTGGGACATGGTGCCCTCGATTCCTCCGGAGATGATGCTTTTGCCGGATTGGTTCCCGCTGAATCTCTACGAAATGTCATCCTGGACGCGCGGAATCGTCGTTCCTCTCGCGATCGTTTACGCCAACAAACCGAAATGGCCGCTGCCGGCGGACGTCACAGTCACCGATCTATTCAAAGTTCCGGGGCAGAGACCGGCATCGTTTGCCTGGGATAAGGGTGTCTTCACCTGGCGCAATGCGTTTCTCGCGCTCGAACGCGGCTTGAAGCTCTACGAGCGTTCTTCCTGGAAGCCATTTCGCAAGTTGTGCCTCGCTCGCGCTCGGAAATGGATGATGGACCGCCTCGAACGCAGCGAAGGCTTGGGAACCATCTACCCAGCCATGATGAATTCGATTTTCGCCCTGCTCGCGGAAGCGCGCGATGTGGACGATCCGCTTCTCCACCGCGAAATCAAATTTCTCGAGCGCTACGAAGTCGAAGACGAGAGAGGCCGGACGATTCGTGTCCAGCCGTGCATATCACCGGTTTGGGACACTGCCATTGCGATGGTTTCGCTCGAAGAAGCAGGGCTCGATCCGTCGCATCCCGCGTTGGTTGCTGCGGAGCGTTGGGTGCTCAAGAATCAGATTCTGGGCCCTGGCGATTGGCAGGTTAAAAATAAAAGGGCTGCGCCGGGCGGTTGGGCATTCGAGTTTCAGAATGATTTCTATCCCGATGTGGACGACACCGCGTTCGTCCTGATGGCGCTTGGTCGCGTTGCCGATCCCGATTCAGCCCCCCTACGCGGCGCGATCCGTCGCGGGCTGGCCTGGCTCGTTAGCATGCAGAATAGCGACGGCGGTTGGGGTGCATTCGACCACGAGAACAATCTTCAGTTCCTGAATCACATTCCGTTTGCCGACCACAACGCGATGCTCGATCCTTCCACCGCCGACGTTACGGCGCGCGTCCTGGAATGTCTCGGGCAGTTTGGATGGTCTGCAAATCATCCCGTCGTGGATCGCGCGCGTGATTTCATCAAGCACGATCAGACTCCTGACGGTTCCTGGTACGGTCGCTGGGGCGTCAACTATCTCTATGGAACGAGCGGCGTCTTGCGCGCCCTTGAAACGGTCGGCCTGTCGTCCGATCCGGATTGCCAGCGCGCCGCGAATTGGTTTCGCTCGGTGCAGAACCCCGACGGCGGCTTCGGCGAATCGATTCTTTCCTATTACGATCCGGCCCTCAAAGGCAAAGGCCAGAGCACCGCTTCGCAGACCGCTTGGGCCTTGATTGGCCTGCTTGCAACGGTTGGCCCCAACAATCCGGCTTCCGAACGCGCCGCTGTCTGGCTTACCGAAAACCAGAATGAAGACGGCTCCTGGGATGAAGCCGAATTTACCGGCACTGGTTTTCCGTGCGTCTTTTATTTGAAATATCACCTCTACCGGAATTCGTTTCCGCTGTACGCGCTCGCGCGATTCGACAACATGCGAAAAGGCCGGCGCAAATCTTTCGCTTTGCAGATTCCCGCCGAAGAAATAAAGCATCTAATTAAAGACGGGGGTAATGGATGAGAGTTCCTTTAAGCCTCACTGCGAGCATGACGGGTTATCTCGCTCGCAAGAGCATCACCGGAGCGCAGAAATTTCCGCTGACCATGATGCTCGAGCCGCTCCACGCCTGCAATCTTACCTGCACCGGCTGCGGCCGCATTCGCGAATACAAGTCCACAATCAACGAAATGCTCAGTGTGGAAGAATGCCTGAAGGCTGTTGACGATTGTGGCGCGCCGATTGTTTCCATCTGCGGCGGCGAGCCCATGATATATCCCGAGATTGGACGGCTGACCAGCGAAATTCTCGCGCGCAAAAAGCACATCTATCTTTGCACCAACGGAATGTTTATCCGCAAGCATCTCAGCGAGTTCACGCCTACTTCCCGTTTCTTCTTCAACGTTCATCTGGACGGGCTCGAAAAGACGCATGATATTTGCGTCGAGCGCGATGGCGTTTTCCGTGAGGCGGTGGAAGGTATCAAGGCGGCCAAGGCGGCTGGTTTTCTCGTCACTTCCAACACCACGATTTACAAAGAGACGGACATCGAAGAGATTGCCGATCTTTTCGCTTACCTGCAGGGTTTCGGCGTCGATGGCCACATGCTTTCACCCGCTTATTCCTACGCTGCGGTGATGACCAAGGAAATTTTCATGTCTCGCGAGGAAATCCGCGAGAAGTTCCGCCAGGCAAGCCAGCTTCTCGAGCGCTACAACATCGTCACCTCGCCCATCTACATGGAATATCTGCGCGGCGAGCGAGAGCTCATGTGCACCGCCTGGGGAATGCCTACTTACAACCCGCGCGGTTGGAAAGGCCCGTGCTACTTGATGACGGATGCTCACCACGAGACGTTTAAAGATCTAATCGAAAAGACTCCGTGGGAGCAGTATGGGCGCGGCCGCGACCCGCGTTGCGAAGATTGCATGGTTCACGTCGGCTTTGAAGCCTCCGCGGTTCTCGGCGGTAACAAGAAGCTCGGCGACACCTGGAAGATGCTCACCTGGACCGTCTCCGGAAAAATGGGTGGCCTTATCGGCGAGCCCACCGAACGCGAGAAAAAAGCCAACGGCCACGGCCATTCGAATGGCCACGGGAACGGCTCCGGCAACGGCTCCGGCAACGGAAGCGTTCCGAAGCGCGTAATACCCGTGGCGCCTGCACAGCAGGGAGACGAAGTTTTCCGCATTTTATGACCACGCTCGTTACCGGAGCCACAGGGTTCGTGGGAAGCCACGTCGCCCGGTTGCTCGTTAACCAGGGACACGAAGTCCGCATCTTCTGTCGAGTCGCCGGCAAGGTGACAGATAAAACGACCAGCAATGCGGACATTCTTGCAGACCTCCCGATCGAACGCGCCGAAGGCGATTTGCGCGATGCAGCTTCGATCGAACGCGCCATACGCGGCGTCCGCCGCGTCTTTCACGTTGCCGCTGATTACCGGCTCTGGTCCGCCCATCCCGAAGAAATCTACGAAAGCAACGTGGAAGGCACGCGCAAGCTGCTCGACGCTGCGCAGCGTGCCGGAGTCGAACGAATCGTTTACACCAGCACCGTTGCAACGATCGCGGTTCCGCGCCACGGCGCCCTGCCCAACGAGGCAACTCAATCCGAACTGGGCGAAATGATCGGCCACTATAAGCGCTCGAAATTCATGGCCGAGCAGGAAGCGATTCGCGCGGCGCGTGAAGGCGTGCCGGTGGTCATCGTGAATCCCACCGCACCGATTGGCCCAGGTGATTGGAAGCCAACGCCAACGGGGAAGATCATCCTCGATTTCCTGAACGGGAAGATGCCCGCATATGTAGATACGGGATTGAACGTGGTTGCCGTCGAAGACGTCGCCGCCGGTCATCTGCTCGCCGCCGAAAAAGGCCGAATCGGCGAACGCTATATTCTTGGCGCGCGCAATCTCACCCTGAAGCAAATTTTGGACATGCTCGCGGCCATCGTCGGGCGCCCCGCTCCCCGCGTGCGCTTGCCGCATGCCGTCGCGCTCGCCGCCGGCTACGCGGACGAGTTTTTCGCCCGCCTCCGCGGACGCGAACCGCAAATTCCAGTCGAAGGCGTAAAAATGTCGCGCCACCGCATGTTCGTCGAAAGCGATAAAGCCGAAAGGGAATTGGGCTACAAGCCGACGTCAGTCGAAGCCGCTCTCGAACGCGCCGTTCGCTGGTACGAAGGCCACGGCTACATCCACGGCAAAGCAGCGAGCGTACCGACGGTACACGCCGCCGCTGCGTAGGGTTTAGCAGTCCTGTAGCGCCGGTCTTCAGACCGGCAGGTTTGGTTTCGAGTCGTGCAGCTGTAAATGGAACCACGGTGAAGATATTAGTCACATTCGCGCTCGAAAACGAATTCGCCCCCTGGCGGACATTGCACAGATTCCGCGAGAGCACATGGGGCAAAGCCGATGTGTTTACCGCCGAAATTGGCGGTGCCGACGTTGCGGTTCTGCTTACCGGCGTCGGCCAGCGGCCAGCGAAGCTAGCGCTTTCTAAAATAGCCTGGGGCGAATCCGGAACGCTCGAGTACTGCATCTCCTCGGGCTTGGCCGGCGGCCTTCGGCCCGAATATTCCATTGCGCAAGTGATGGCGGCTCGCGAGATAGCTTCCGAGGGAACCCGGGATGAGAATGGAGATCCCCAGGTGATTCCGACCAGCGCTTCTCTTGTCTCATTCGCCTCCGAATGCGGCGCCACTGTAGTGAACCGGTTCTACAGCGCGGAGAGAGCCATCGGGCGGCCTGACGAAAAGAAGCACCTTGGCAAGATTGCAGATGCGGTCGAAATGGAAAGCTTCGAAATCGTTGCCGCGGCTACGGATGCCGGAGTTCCGGCGGCAGCGGTTCGCGCGATTAGCGACACGTCGGAAGAACCTCTTCCGCTCGACATGAACGAAGTTTTCAGCGACGAGGGGCAGTTGAGTATTCCGCGTGTGGTAGGGCAGGTAGCGCTTCACCCGCAATCGCTTCCGGGGCTTGTGAAGCTTGGCCAGCAGAGCAAGAAGGCAGCCGAGTCGTTGGCGCAGTTCCTGGATCGTTACGTCATGCGGATCGCCTCAAGCGCCCAGCCGATCGAACTGAAGGCGGCCGCCCAATGAGAGTGGCGGAGCGAGAGACAATTGTTGCGATTAGAGCAGGCCAATGTCAAATTTCTAATCGCAAATCTGGAATTAGAATTGAGGTCAAGTAGCTGAAATAAAAGGACCTAAAAATTTCTAATCGCAAATAAAACGCGATTTTGACGACCGGAAAATGAGCCACACAACCACCCAAATCGACGCCGCGCACACGCCAATCGGGTCCCTGAGCCACATGCGCGCGGGCGTCTACCGCGGCAAAGGACGCGTCGTCGTAGAATCGGTCCCTGTCCCCGAAATTGGCGAAGGCGAAGTGCTCTTCCGCGTCGCCGCATGCGGGATTTGCGGCACGGACATCAAGAAAATCGAGCACGGCTACGTCGCCCCGCCGCAGATTCTCGGCCACGAGCTTGCCGGCACCGTCGTAAAAGTGGGCGCGGGCGTGAAGAAGTTCAAAGCTGGCGACCGCGTGATGAGCTTTCATCATGTTCCGTGCGGTGCGTGCTTCTATTGTGAACGCAAGCTGTTCTCGCAGTGCGCGGGATACAAGAAGACCGGTCTCACCGCAGGATTCGATCCCAACGGCGGAGGCTTCGCCGAATATGTCCGCGCGATGCCGTGGGTCGTTGAGCGCGGAATGATCGCGCTGCCTCCCGACGTCACCTTCGAGGACGCCACTTTCATCGAACCTGTGAATACTTGCCTCAAAGCCGTCCGCAAGGCGCGAGTCGCGCCCGGCGAAACTGTGCTGGTGATCGGGCAAGGGCCGATCGGAATGCTTCTGATGCTGCTCGCAAAGTACGAGGGCGCCGAAGTTTTCACAAGCGACCCGATGCCCGGCCGCCGCTCCGCGAGCATGCGCTTTGGCGCCGCGGAATCGTTCGACCCCAAGAGCGCAAATTTGCTGGATGAGATGCGCCGCCGCACTTTCGGACGAGGGGCGGACGCCGTCCTGGTGGCGGTGCCCAACCCGTCATTAGTTCCCGAAGCGCTGGCTATCGCGCGCCCGGGCGGACGCGTGCTATTGTTTGCGCATAACGACCCGGTGACTCGTTTGGAGTTTCCTGCCGCAGCCGTTGGGGTGGAAGAAAAAGAAATCCTGGGAAGCTACAGCGCTTCGGCAGACGATCAGGAAGAGTCTGCAGCGCTGGTGTTCGAGCGGCGCTTGCCGATACGGGAGATGATCTCCCACCGGTTTCCACTCGAGCGCATCGCGGACGCGCTGGAGTTGGCGGCAAGGCCCGTGGATGGTACGCTAAAAGTAGTAATCACGCACCAATGAGACGAGAGAGAAACGGACATATGAACGCGGCCGTGCTCTACGGCCGGGAAGACCTAAAGATCGAACGCGTGGATATTCCTCGCGTTGCAGATGACGAAGTACTCGTGCGTGTAGAAGTGGCGCTGACCTGCGGCACGGATCTGAAAGTCTGGAAACAGGGCTTCCACGCCCGGATGATCAAGCCGCCCGCGCTTTTTGGACATGAGCTGGCAGGCGTGATCGAAGAGCAGGGCCGGTCGGTAAACGGCGGCGTTCACAAAGGCATGCGCGTGCTGCCCGCGAATTCGGCGCCCTGCAACACGTGCTACTTCTGCCGCAAGGGCCAGCCAAATCTCTGCGAAGATCTTCTCTTCAACAACGGCGCGTATGCCGAATACATCCGCATCCCCGGCAGAATCGTTCGGCAGAACATGCTCGAGATTCCCGAAGGCGTCTCGTTTGTGGATGCGGCTATGGCTGAGCCGCTGGCCTGCGTCTTGCGGGGCATTCACGAAACGGGCATTCGCACCGGTGATACGGCCGTCGTGATCGGTTGCGGCCCGATTGGTCTGAAATTTGTTCGCGTGCTTTCCTCGCGCGGGGTGCGTGTGATTGCGCTGGGCAAGCGAAAATCACAGACTCGCGCCGCAGAACGCCTGGGCGCCGTGGCGGCATTCGATATCAGCGAGATTGAGAATCCGGTGAGGCTCGTCCGCGAAATGAGCGATGGCTGCCGCGGTGCGGACGCCGTAATTGAAGCAGTGGGGACGGCGACCACCTGGCAGTGGGCTGTGCAGATGGCTCGCAAGGGCGGCACCGTAAATCTCTTCGGGGGCTGTCCGCGAGGCTCGCACGTGGAGTTCGATCCCGCCGCTCTTCACTATTCGGAAATCACCATCAAATCGACATTCCATCACACGCCGCAATTCATGCGTGAAGCTCTCGAAACGATCGCGCGCGGGGAAGTTCGCGCCAGCGATTTCATCACCGGGGAAGTGCCGCTCGCGGAGTTGCCGGCCGTGTTCGAGCACATGAAGCACCGCAACGGCCAGTTGAAGACTGCTATCATTCCTTAAGTGTTTAGCCGCGCCACCGCGGCACGAATTTTTATCCGCAAGCGCTCTGGTTGGTTCGAAACGGGGAACAGAGCGAGTTCGTTCTGAATCAGTACTTAAAAGCGAAAGGCAAGCAAGCACCTCTCTGCGTCAGCTACCGTGTTAGCTACACCAGAACTCGAAATCGCGCGCCATCTCCCTGCGGAAGGCTGCAGCGCCGCCGAAGCCGAGCGCTACACGCGCTGGCTGGCCACGCATCACTACGAGAATTTCAACGTGGTCTCGTGGCTGCTCCCGAAGCGGCTGCACCAGCATTTCTACAATCTGTATGCTTACTGCCGCTGGTCGGACGATCTCGGCGACGAGATCCCGGATCACCAGCGCGCTCTCGAGCTGCTCGATGCGTGGGAAGACGAACTGCATCTGTGCTATGTGGCCGAGCGCGGCCCCTCACATCCCGTGCTGATTGCCCTGCGTGAAACGATTCGCGCGAAGGATATTCCGCAGAAGCCTTTCAGCGATTTGTTGCGGGCATTCCGGCAGGACCAGCGAGTGCAGCGCTATGCCACCTGGGATGCTGTGCTCGATTATTGCGTGTATTCGGCAAACCCGGTGGGCCGCCTGGTGCTGTATCTCTGCGGCTACCGCGACGCCGAGCGCCAGAAGCTTTCCGATTACACCTGCACCGCGTTGCAGCTGGCAAATTTCTGGCAAGACGTATCGCGCGACCTCGAAAAAGGGCGCATCTACATTCCGCTTGACGCGCTCGCGGAGCACGGGCTGGCGGAAGTGGACATCGTCGAGCGCCGATTCAGCGAACGCTATGTATCGCTGATGAAAGACTTGATCGGGCGCACTCGAGAGTTGTTCGCGGCAGGAATGCCGTTGGTCGATAGCGTCGAAGGGCCTATTCGGGTTGATATCGAAATGTTCAGCCGTGGCGGCCTGGCAATTCTCGACGCAATCGAATCGTCGGGATACGACACACTAAACCGTAGGCCGGCGCTAACGAAGTGGACGCAGCTTCGTTTGCTCACGCGCGCACTGGCTGGCCGCGCGACGGCGAAGGATCGCGACGAACGACCGAACACTCGCAAGGAACTGCCGCAGCAGTTGCGGCGTGAACCGGCGACTGTTGCGCCGGATGCAGGTTCAGCCGAAGACGACGCGATCACGGTCCGCGATTCCTACACTGAATGCAACCGGATTGCGCGAGGAGCGCATAGCAGCTTCTATCTCGCATTCTTTGGCTTGCCGCGCGACAAACGAAACGCGCTGTTTGCGCTCTATGCGTTCATGCGGCTGATTGACAATGTCTCGGATGAGCCGGGCGATCTCGAAGCAAAGCGGCGCGGCCTGGCGCGCTGGCGCGGGATGCTCGATGAAGCCATCGCCGGCGAGACGAGCGGCCATGCGATTTTGCCTGCCCTGGCCGATTCGATTGCGCGATTCAAAATCCCGACGCGCTATTTCCACGATTTGATTTTGGGCGCGGAGATGGATTTAACCGTCGCCAGCTACGCGACATTCGACCAGCTCTCGGAGTATTGCTACCGTGTGGCGGGAACCGTGGGGCTCACCTGCCTGCACCTTTTTGGCTTTCGCGATCCGCGCGATCCCGATCTCGCGGAACGGCTGGGCCTCGCGTTTCAATTGACGAACATTATTCGCGACGTGAAAGCTGACCTCGAAATGGGCCGCGTCTATCTGCCGCAGGAAGATCTCGAGCGGTTCGGCTGCACCAAAAACGACTTGCAAGGTCCGCTCACGCAAGCGGTGCAGACGCTACTCGAATTCGAAGCGGAACGCGCCTGGCGGTTTTACGAAGAAGGCGTCGCGCTCATCGGCCAAATCGACTCCGACAGCCGCGCCACTTTGTGGGCGCTGGTGCGCACGTACAGCACGCTGCTGGCGCGGATGGAAGAGTGCCACTTCGATGTGTTCAATTCGCGCGTTTCGCTCTCGAGCGCGGAAAAAGTTCAATATCTCCTCGCAGCAGGCCTGGCGGTAAAGAAGGCCGGTTGGTGGAAGGGTGATGCCCTCGCAAAGCGTCCTGGTAATCGGCGGCGGCCTGGCGGGCCTGTCCTCCGCCATCGCGCTGGCTGACGCAGGCTTTCGCGTTCAACTGCTCGAGAAGCGTCCCCACCTCGGCGGGCGGGCTACGTCTTACACGCTGCCCGACGGCAGCGAAGTGGACAATTGCCAGCACGTGACGCTGGGTTGCTGCACGAACCTGGCGGATTTTTACCGGCGCGTGGGAGCGAGCGAGAAGATCCGGTTTTACGACCGGCTGTACTTTGTGGATCGCGAGGGAAGGCGTTCGGAGATTCAAGCTTCGCCGTTGCCGCCGCCGCTGCACATGGCGCCATCGTTTTTGTTGTTCGACGCGCTGACGCTGGCGGACAAGCGTTCGATTGCAGAAGCGATGCTGGCGATCGCACGGGCGGGGGGGAAGCCGCCGCGCGCGAATGGCGCGACGATGCTGGACTGGCTGCACTCGGTGCGCCAGACCACCGGAGCGATCGAGCGGTTCTGGCGCGTGGTGCTGGTAAGCGCGCTCGATGAAGAGCTGGCGCGAACGGACGCGAAATATGGGATCGAAGTTTTCTGGAAGGGCTTTCTGAGTAACGCGCTCGGATATCGAGTGGGAATTCCTTCCGTGCCGCTGGCGGAGCTGTACGAGGGTTGCCGGGAGGCTATTGCACGGCGCGGAGGCGAAGTGCGATTGCGCAGCGGAGTGCGCCGGCTTTGCGTGCAAGGCGACCGATTCGCAGGCGCGATTCTCGAGGATGGCACCCAGATGGAAGCGGACGCATGCATCGCAGCAGTGCCGCACGATGTTCTGCTCAGCCAGATGCCAAGAGAAATGTCGGAATCGGGAGCGGCTCTCGAAGGATTGCGGCATATCAAGACGTCGCCGATTACGAGCGTGCATTTCTGGTTCGACCGCACGGTGATGACGGAGCCGTTTTTGACGCTCCTCGACCATACGACGCAGTGGATTTTCAATCGGACGCTGCTTTCCAGCGGAGCCGAAACGAATGGCTCGAAAGCGCGTCCAACCGGGCATGACGAAGGAGCACCCGGGGGAGAAGTGCGTGCCGAAAGGCGCAGCGGTGAAGACGGGCAGTACTTACAGCTGGTGATCAGCGCTTCTTACGACCTGGTCCCGCGCTCGCGAGCAGAAATTATCGAGCTTTGCCGCCGCGAATTGGCGGATGTGCTGCCAGTCACGCGCGAAGCGAATGTCTTGAAAGCGACGGTCATTAAAGAAGTGAACGCGACGTTTTCGCCGGAGCCCGGAGTGGACCGCTGGCGGCCGGCACAGACGACGCCGATCTCCAATTTCTTTCTAGCAGGTGATTGGACTCAAACGGGCTGGCCCTCGACGATGGAAGGCGCGGTGCGCAGCGGATATCTCGCAGCCGAAGCGACGCTCACGCATTTTGGCCAACCGGCGACGCTGCTTCAGCCGGATTTGCCGGTAGAAGGCTTGTGCAAGTTTTGGGCGAGGCGATCCGCGTCAGGCAGGAATTAAGGCCAATGTAGAAAACGATTACCTTTCCACACGCCTTGCGTGAAAGGGAATCGAGGTAAGAGCTTTGGGGGTATCATCAGACATCCCCCGGGAGGATCTTCATGGAGCGGAAGTATAGGCAGAGGGGCTATAGCGACGCGGAAGCGCGCGAAAAGAAGCGCGAACGCGCCGACCGGCCCGCAGAACAGCAACAGCCGCGTCCGAAGCAGGACATGCTGGGGCCGCGAACGCCGCGGATGGTGGGCACGGTGATGAGGGCGCGCTGCTCGAGTTGTGGCGCGGTTCTTGCGCCGGGATTCGATCAGAGCGGAGAATGTCCCCGCTGCCAGGCGGCGATGCATTCCTGCAAGCAGTGCGTGCATTTCGATACTGCGGCGCAGTTTGAATGCACGCAGCCAATTCCCGAGCGAATCGCGAACAAACTGGCGAAAAATGATTGTACGTTTTTTGAGTTTCGCATGACGGTGGAAAAGGATACGTCGCCCGTTACGTATGCCACCAAGACTTCGCCTGAAGCGCCCGCGGCGCGTCCCAATGATGCGCGAAAAGCCTTCGAAGACCTCTTCAAGAAGTAGATTCTGGAAGTACTCACAACTATCAAGTTTAAAGAGCGGCCAGCTTTTCTGTTCGCAGAGGTGTGTCTATTTGCTTTCACTGGTGCGATAGCGTGATAAAGCCAAGTTTTCAGGGGATTGCCGTAGCAACGGCGCGCAGGCAAGAGTGCCTGTGCCACTTAAAGCGAAGGCCTCCAATTTTTGCCTATTGAGGGGCGAGTGGAAACAGCAACGGTTCTTTTGGGGGTTCAGTGGCGATTGAGTCCAGCTGCGGATAGTGTTGACGTAGCGGTTCGGGGACTTTCACCTTTTCCTTTCGTAGCAGGTGGATCATCTGCAGGGCGTTCACGGCAGCTTTTCCAATGTAGTGATTGTTGCCTATCACGAAAGTATTTTCTGCGTGTTTTGCAACGTGCTCAACGCGCTTAGCCCACGGCTCCAGTTCTTCCTCGGAGTAAAGATAGTTGTAACGCTCAAAGCTGGGAACTTCCGGGTCGTCGGTGAACCAGGTGTCGTAACGGCGGCCATGCAATCGGAAGTAGCCGACGGGAGAAGTGGTTCGCTCCGTGGGTTTAATGGACTTGCCGATCACGGGCTGATCAATATTGCAGAAGCCGACGCCGCGTTCGTGCAGCAGTTCGTAGAATTCGGGCTGAGCCCAGGACGAATGGCGAACCTCGACGACCAGCGGATATTCACGGAAGGTTTGAAGCAAATGCTTCAGGCGAACCAGCGTTTCGGAAGTATGGTGGAATGAAAACGGGAACTGCAGCAGGACAGCACCGAGCTTGCCCGCGTCGAATAGCGGATCGAATCCGGCGCGCACCAACTTTTCATCTTCCGCCGTGGCGCCAGTTTCGTGCGTGAATTTCTGCCACATCTTGGCGGTGAACACAAAGCGCGGATTGTCTGCGGCCCGGCCAATCCAGTGCGCGGCGAGTGCGGGCTTCAGCGGCTGGTAAAAGGAAGTGTTGATTTCAATCGTGTCGAAAAATTGCGCGAGAAAAGTTACTTCGTGGAAATCGCGGGGATGCGGTGATGGATAGACGATTCCGTTCCAGTCGTCGTATGACCATCCTGCCAGACCCACGCGGATGCGGTGCGATTGTGCGCCGGTCGCGGCTTTCTTGTTGGAGTCCATCGGATGCTGGTGCGCTGATGGCAGACTATGACGCGAATGCACGCGTGTCAATAAAGTGCGCGCAGTATTGAATCGCGTGACGAGCGGCGCTATGCTGAAGTCGCCTCCATGCGAAAGCCCCTTCCCCTGGCGAGCCAACTCGAAAGAGGGTGCTCCAATGAAACTTTTCTACAGCAACATCAAACCGGAACATCGCAAGGTAATCGATGGCGAAGCAGCGCATCACATTGAAAAACTAAACCGGCTGTTGAAGCGATACGATCCGGACCTGGTCGAGCTTCACTGGTCGATCGAAAAGGCGCCTCGGAAAATTGAATACACCTGTTCGATGAATCTGCGGCTGCCGACCGGCAACCTGCACGCTTCGGGAACGGGTGCCGATGTGCTGGCCTGCGCGAAAATCGCCTTCTCCGAAATTGAAGCGCAGGTGAAGAAGCACCAGCAGAAACTGCGTAAGGATTACCTCTGGAAGCGGAAGCGCGGCCGCGGAATCACTGCGAAAAACGAAGGCGCGGACTGACTCGCCGTTGCCCTGGTATCCCTTGATGGCCAACAAACATGTGTTGGAGAGGACGGCAATTGGGATGTTCTCGGATGGTGAAAAGACCTTGCCTTGATTTTTTTGCTCCCGGCGAACGTTCCGCAGATCGATCAATCGCTGATTCCCGCTCCACCAATTTCTCGGCGGCAATCATCGGCTTAGCAGGACTCAATCGCAGGTGCCGTCGTCTACGAACTGCCCACTCGCAGCCATCGCTCCAAGTGAATGACCGCAAGCGACAAACTTCTGGTTCAAGCTGTCATTCTGGATGGCGTCCGGCGAGATGTAGGTCATGGCGGCGCGAGCAGCGATGTATTTGTCGCTTAGTTTCGCCATGTTCTGAAATTCATTGCTCAACAACTGATAGGCGCTGTGGTCTGAATCGGTCGAGGCTGCGGCTGAGGCCAAACGTAGGTTGGTAGTAGCTTGGGCGCGATACGGTGCAAGCATGGCCGCCGTCACTGGGTATCCATTTTGCACGGCGCTTGCAAGAGCTGTATGCCATTCCCGCAGAGTCGCCGCTTCCTCAATTCCCGCATTCAAGAAGCCTTTGGAGAATCCAGGGTTGGGTGCCTGTGCGGTGGAGGACACGGGCCTCGGTGAGGTGGGCACCGACGCGCTGCTCGCGGAGCCGATTGGCACGCTGAATGCGATTTGACTTCCCGAAAAGCTGAGCGAGCCATTTACCGCGCTCGCCAATGCTTCGAGGTCTACATAGGAGCGGCCGTTCACTTGGATCACGGGCACCTGCGTGGATTGTCCATTTATGATGAGATTGCGATTGCGGTTCGCGTCCTGTGACAACGCAGCTCCCGGAGCAACAAGGAATAATGCTACTAGCCAGCACAGAATTGATTTTCTTCCTCTCATCACTCCGCTCCTGTAATTCGTAACGCCTTCTTCTCCGGAATACTTCGCGGGGATCGCCGAATCGGCATTACAGAACAGTTTTCTTGGACGCGCTTCGTGAAAAATGGCGCGATCGCCTTACACAGTCACCTCGATAGGAGTGGGGCGACGTCATTATGGGGTTGTGAGAGGGCTTTAGTCCCGCTCGGGGATGAGTCGCCCCACGATTGGGAAGCTTACTCCGTTGTGAAATGAATGGAACTGTCAAAAGGAACGGGTCGAATTCACAGCAAAGCTAATATTCCGGCAAATGATGGTCCAGGCCACCGCTTACGGTGCAGAACATTCACGATTACTTTGACTTATCCGGAGAGGCTGTCGCGGCTTGCAAAGGAGGAACATGCTCTGATTTTTGAGTCTCTGTGGAAAACACAGTGAAAGTGCCATTTGCCCCGCGCACTTCGACGGTTTTCGTCTGCTGCGCACTGGAGGCAGCGTATTTCACGGTGTATTTATTTTTTCCGTTTACCTGCACACCGTCACTAGGATTACCAATATCGGGCTGTTCCACCTGCTGCTCAGTTATTCTTCCGGTTGAATCTCTCTTTTCGATGCTTGTCACTCTTTGGTTCAGATGCAGGCTGCCGTCCACAGGTATTCCCGATGCCTGGATAGAATAGGTCTCGACTGTATTGCCTTTTTCTCCCGCGGCATTTTCTGTCTCTTCGCTCACCGTGCGTGAAACCTCTGAAAGCCTGCCCTCTGGATCGGGGCGTGAAACACTCTCCTCGCTGATTCGATTCTTACCTTCTTCCTTGATTGTCTTTTCTTTCATTTCCAGCAGTTCCCAGTTGCCGTTGGCGCCCGGTAGCAAGGTCGTCGTTTTCACCTCGACCTTGCTGTCAGCGCCGCGCTTTTGCAACTCCTGCGTTTCCCGCGATGGGGTAAAGCCGCCATTGCCGTCCGAAAGGTAAACCGTCGTTTTCGTCTGCTGCCCGTCCGAGCTCGTTTTCTTTGTATCCGCTACCTCACGTTCCACAATCCGGAGGTTACCGTTCACATCACGACTTGAGGTAGTGCGCACCACCTTTGCATCGCCGCTGGTCGGGTTTCGTGCTTCCTCTTCTGTTACCTGCATCAGACTTCTTTGTCCGTTTGCGTCCCATTTGTACGTCCGCACCACCGTGCGGGTCGTCGTATCGTTTACGCGGATCGTTTCCGTCTCGATTTCGTGGTCAGGTCGGTACCCGCCATCGGTACCAAGCACCTCCACTTTCTGTTTATCAACACTCCGATTGCCGGACCTGGTGTGGCTCTCCGTCGTCCGCAGGGGGTTCGTGTTGTCTATGGAAGTCTGTGTGGTCGCGGTCCAAGATTCGTCTGCGGTGTTGGCTCGGGCATCCTGGGCCTGCGCGCAGACAGCTGAGCCGGCGCACAGAGTCAAAAAGATCATCCACTTGAAGAGCCGTGGCGCAACGACGTGATCGTCAGGCTTTGATAAAAGCATGTTGATGATCCTGCTGCTGGTGCTCCTGTTCTGAGTTCGAAAGGACCTGGATTTCCGGTTTCTGACCTTTGACTTTTGCAGCGTACGCCGCTCCTCCCTTGAACACAATACAATTGACCACCGCCCGGTCCAGACCTTGGGCCAACCGTTTAGCGGAGCGCCTCTCGCCACCGCTCCCCAAAATCCCACCCCGTTTCTTTTGACGGTTGTAACAAAAGCGTACTCGATCCAGTTTTTGGGCGGGTAGCTGCATTCGGTCGGATCGATTCCCCAAAAACCCAGACTTAATCCAGCTTGCGGCCTTTTGAAAGCAGTGGTATGAGAGACTCTCTCCGGGAGCCCAGATCGACAGAATGCAATCTTTCATGGAGGACGAAGATGATTAAGAAGAGTGCGGCGGGCGCGGCCATTTTTGCGTTCCTGATTTCTGTTCCCCCGTTGCTGGCCCAGGATAAGACCCCACCTCAGAAGGCGCCGGCCAAGGCGGCAGCAGCGCCAGCCACGCCAAATGCGCAGAATCTGGATGCTTACATCAAACTGTTGCGGAAAGACGTGCGCTCCCAAAAGTCTTCCGTAATGAGCGATGTTATGCAGCTCGATCCCGATCAAGCCGCAAAGTTCTGGCCGATTTATCGTGACTACGACGCCGAACTCGCCAAGGTGAATGATTTGCGAGTCGCAAATATCAAAGAATATGCCGCCTCTTATAACCAGATGACCGACGCAAAGGCTGACGAGCTAATTCATAACTCGATGGCTTACCAAAAGCAGCGGTCGGAACTCTTGGCTAAATATTACGAGATTATGAAAGAGCAACTCGGCGCCGTTACCGCGGCACGTTTCGCCGAGGTGGAATATCAGTTGCTCTTGATTATCGATTTGCAGATTCTTTCGCAATTGCCGATCGCGGGCTCCTGATACCAAAGAATAGGAGAATGATAATGCGAAGACACAAGACTTTGTCCGCAGTATTGTTGGTTGGACTCATCATGACATTCGCAGGAACGTCCGCGTCGCGCCCTGCGCCCGCCGCGACGCCACAAAAGATGATCAACGTGCCGGCTGGCACCACGATACTAATTCGCATGCTGGATACGGTGGACTCCAGCAAGAACCCACCGGGATCCAGGTTTACCGCGACGCTTGAAACCAATCTCATGGTCGGCAACACCGTCGTCGTGCCGAAAGGAAATACTGTCTACGGCCAGCTAATTCAAGCAAAACAGGCCGGCCGCGCGACCGGCTCATCCGAGCTGCAACTCCAACTCACGAGCATTGTTGTCGGCGGTACCGCCTATCCCCTGCTTACGAGTGATTACGAAGTGAAAGGCAGCAGCAGCGGTAAGCGAACTGCCAAACGTGTTTTGGGAGGTGCAGGGCTTGGCGCGGCATTCGGAGCCATCGGGGGAAATGCCGGCAAGGGTGCGGCTATCGGCGCGGGTGTCGGCGCGGTTGGATCCGTCGTGCAGAAGGGGCAGTCCGTCAAGGTGCCGAGCGAGACGTTGCTCGAATTTCGTCTGCAGCAACCTGCATCGTTGCCGGCGCGATAGAGGCAGCGTTCGCAGAATTCTAGCAATAAGAAATTGCCAACCGCGAGTTAATGGCCGTTCAGGGACTGAGAGAGGCTTAAGAGATTTTGTGGAAGTACGCGAATGATGCCGCTGCGCGGGCTATCGATGTCAGCGATAAGAAAAAAAGCGATAGCCAAAATAAGCGGCAGAACCAGAAACTGCACAGGAGCGGGTTTGGCGCCTCGGCTGTCGTAACCGATCCCCACGTTGGCGAAAAGGGCGATCAAAATCATAAGGCTCCACGCAGCAATCGGAATTCTATTCCACCACGCGGCCTGCGTGTATCCCTGCGAATTCAACACATCATTCATACCTGAGACAACCAGTGCGACAACGGGTGTTGGCTGCTTGGCGGCTGGCACTTCGACTGCCGACCACAGTTCGGTCTGCAACTGAGCAGTTTTATCATTGATCGGTTGAACGTCCTTCTCACGGCGAGCCTTATAGAAGAGGACGCGCTGATCAAGATATTCTTTCAGCAGGACACGGACTCTCGCGGCGTCGGCAAGCGACAACAGGTCCGCGCGGACATATTCCGTGCCAATCGCGTTTGCTTCGGCCTCCTCATAGATCTTACGCTGGTCGTATCTGGTGATAGCCATCGAGAATGTGAATCCGATGATGAGACCGAGCAGCGTCAACGTGGCAGTAACAACAACATCGAGATCGCGGCGCACGTCTTCTGTCAGATTCGGCTGCTTTTTGCGCAAGAAGATGCCGATTTGAGCAGAAAGCCACATCGCCAAGAAAGAGCCGACCACAACCAACAACGGGAATCTTTGGACACCGTTCATGTCGTGTCCATTATGCCTGTTTGGCTGTCCGGAAGCATGGGTTGGTCTCGCGTCAAGGCTAATCGCCCGCTCAACCTCCGTCGCCCCTCGCTGGGCGAGCTGCGATCTAGAGTCCCTCAGACCCCCTTTTACCGCCGATTAGAATTTTGCAAGTTGAAGATTCGTGACGGTTTGGCGTGATTTTTAATCGCGCTACCGTAGATTAACCGCATTAACGACGAGCGCGTTGGAGGCAACCCTGAGGCCGCCTAGCCTGACTGGCCGCCGATAGTATCGTGTTCGTCATCATATAAAAACGGACAATGGTAGCATGAATTGGGTGCAGTTGACGAGACATAAAACAACGCAGACGCCTGGAAATTCAACCAGGAACTGTGTTCAAAAGATTGACCGAGGTGTCTGAGCTGGATAGAGCCGAGTTCTCCGTTACTAAGCTCATGCTGAGATAGTTGGGCGCGAACCCTGTTCTCGACAGTTATGTAAGGCCGGGATAAGATGCAGGCGACGTAACCGGCGAACGTAGAAGGAGTGCTGGTGAGTTTTCTGGACCTTTTCGCTTTCAAGGAGAGAAATCTAAATGAACGCAAGAATCGTACTTTCGGGAGTTCTCTGGCTCGCATTCACAACTTTGCCGACAGCGTTGCATGCCCAGGCCGCTGCCGACAACCCGAGCGTCTCAGCACAGCTGGCCGCCGTAAAGCCTCTCATCGCTAAGATCAAGAAAGATGCTGCGGAACTGCAGTCGTTTTCGCTGGCCACCGGCCCGAGCTGGGAATCTCATTCGGCGGTGTTAAACAGGATGAAAGAAGATGTGAATAAGCTACAAGAAAATATGCGCGGCCTGCAGTCGCATCGAACAGTGGCGAGCGCCTGGCAGCAGGACGCAATTGATCGTGTCACGTCAATTGCAAATGATTTGGCAACGAACATGAACAACGCCATGGCCCATCTCAACAAGAGCAAGTCTCGCCCGACCAAGGCCCCCTATCCCGAATACCTAAAGGCAAATTCGCGAATTGCGAACGATCTTGGCGAGGAAATCGACGCCATCATCGACTATGGTCAGAGTAAAGCGAAAGCCGATGAGCTTGCCAAGCAGCTGGATTCTGCAGGGGACTAAATTTAAGCTGCTCACGAGAGGAGGGCGGGCCGAATTGCCGCCCTTTGCTTGAGTTGATTCTAAATTGACGCTCGGGGTGTGAGTGTCTGTTGCCGCTGAACTCTCTGCTATATAAGTGGCACGGATTCGGGCAGTAGCAACGCAGACCTGTGAAAATTCGATCAGAGACTATCTTTAAAAAATTGCGAACCGACTCGGTCCATCAGCGTTCTTCCCTTCAATTGGTCTGCCGGTAGTTCTCCGTCACTTTTGACGGTTCACAGAAGGTTGGGCGGCCCCTATCCTTCGGCCTCTAAGTGGTACCGAAGCGGTAGCGTGGCCGGAGGCCAACTGTGAACTCTTCCACAAGAAACGTGCTTGCGCTCGGGATATTGGTGATATTGCTCCTGTTGAGTGCTCCTGTATATGCCCAGGACACACCGATTGGACCGGAGGGGACTCAAGTTGCGACGCAGGAGACGCCGTCGGCAGCGGTGAATACCGACGCGCTGAGGAATGCGGCGCAGAATCCTGTGGCCAGCCTGATAAGCGTTCCCATCCAGGAAAACTTCAACTTCAACACCGGGCCATCCGACCGCACTCAGAATGTTCTGAACATCCAGCCCGTGATCCCTCTCAGCGTGTCGAAAAACTGGAATCTGATCGTGCGCTGGATCACGCCGGTGATCTACCAACCGGTGTCAGTGCCACAGGAATCCGGGCCTACACTGCAAACTACCGGGGTGTATGGCTTGGGGGACATGAACCCTTCGTTCTTCTTAGTGCCGAAGAAGAGCAAGATAATCTGGGGCATCGGGCCAACGCTGGTGTTGCCCACGGCGACAAATACGACATTCCTCGGACAGGGAAAATTCAGCATAGGGCCGTCGGTGGTAGTGCTGGTGCAGCCTCCGCATTGGACGATCGGATTTCTTACCAACAACATCTGGTCGGTAGCCGGCCATTCCAATCTCGATAAACCTGCGGTGAATCAGTTCCTCCTCCAGTGGTTCGCGAACTACAACATGAAGAAAGGCTGGTATCTCACCACAGCGCCGATTATCACCGCCAATTGGAGAGCGACCGACGGTAACAGATGGACAGTGCCTTTCGGTGGAGGGGTGGGCAGAATCATGAAGCTTGGTTTTCAGCCGGTGAACATAACCGCGCAGTTCTACGGAAACGCGGTGTATCCACGTGGGAGTTCGCCATGGACGCTGCGGATGCAATTTGTGCTGCTATTTCCCAAGCTAACCAAGGAGCAGGAGAAGGGATTGTTGGAGCAAAAGCTGAAGCAGATGAATCAGGAGCAAGCGCAACCGCAGAAGCAGTGAATCTCAGATGGTCAATATACTAGGTGGATTCGGTAAGACAACACCTACGCGTCACGCAGCTAATGAAAGATATGAAAAAACAGCCAGCGAAAAAGCTAATTCTTGCAGTACTTGCTGTTGGATTTGGCATGGCGTTGCAACCCGTCGCAGACGCGCAATCCGGTTCCGGCGCTGTCTCAATGCCATCGACCCTCAACACCCGTATTGGACCCCTACAATACGACGAGGGTTACCCCACGAAAGAAACGGTCGAGAAGCTCTATGACGAAATAGATTTCCAGCGAGCCTGCCAAGCATACCTTTGGGGATTCCCTCTCGTGAGCGCCGCTTCCGTCAGACGCGGCCTCTTCCAGGATGTTGGCGCCACCTACAACGACTTCGAAATGTACCCAAATTATCTCGATGCGAAAGGCCTTTGGCTTACCGGTAACACCACCACAATCTACTCAGCGGCCATCATTGATCTGGCAAAAGATGGGCCTGTCGTTGTCGAGGTTCCCCCCGGACCAACGGCGGGCATGTTTGGCGATTACTGGTTTGTGACAACGGGAGTCGGCGCGCTCGGCCCCGACCAGGGCCGTGGTGGCAAGTTCCTCCTCGTGCCACCGGAATATAAAGGTGACCTGCCGAAAGAAGGTTATTTCATCACTCCATCGAGGATGAACGACACCACCTTTTTTATTCGCGGTATCGTGATAAACGGTGATGTAGCTGGAGCCGTCGCCTTGCTTAAGAAAGCGCGTATTTATCCATATAGCCAGCGAGACAACCCAAAACCGAACCGGTTCTTTGACCTTTCCAACAAGCCTATTAATACGCTGGAGCCGGAAGGTCTTGCATTTTGGAAGCTCCTGTCGGACGTGATCAACAACAACCCGGTTGAGGACCGTGACCGATTTTTCTTGGCCATGCTTAAGCCACTAGATATCGAGAAGGACAAACCATTCGCGCCGGACGACCGCCAAAAGAAAATTCTTGAAGAGGGTGCACGTGTCGGCAAAGCTGTGGCTCAGATCACCTCGTTTAGTCCACGCCTCGCCAACGTCTTCTACTATCCTGGCAAGTACTGGACGAACCCCATGAACTTCAATACCCAGCAGGCTTCTCAGCAAGAATCTCAGTACTACAGCGAACTCGACGAACGATTGAACTACTTCTACCTTGGTACCTGGCCGAACGAGGCCATGAACCTGCCATTCCCGTCAAAGGGTCAGCGATATCTGGAGAGTTTCAAGGACAAGGACGGGGCTTGGCTGGATGGCGCGAAAAACTACCGTCTACGGGTGCCAGCGAATGTTCCCGCGAAACAATTCTGGTCCATCACGGTCTATGACAACCTCACTCGTTCATTGACCCAGAACGGCACCAATAAGGCCGCGATCACTTCCTACGACAAAATCAAAATTAACGACGATGGGTCCGCAGACCTTTACTTCGGCCCGAAAGCACCCGCAGGTTTGGAGAGCAACTGGGTAGACACAAGCGCGTCGAAAGGATGGTTCGTTTGGTTCAGGTTCTATGAGCCGACAGAAACTTTCTTCAGCAAGACCTGGCAATTGCCCGACTTTGAACTCGTGAAATAGTCCGCAACGCTTCCAGAGTGAAAATTCGGCTATTCGTGAAAGCGTCAAACCGATGGGTTAGTTGCTGGTTTGTTGGGCTCCGTTGGTTATCGCTTCCATTACGCGGTCGAGGTTGAAGCTGCCGGGCTTCTGCCGCGGTGGAAATTCGCGGAAGCTTTGCAGCCAGCGGGCAACGTAAAACCCGGCGGGCGCCAGTAGGAAGACATGGTCCACGAACCAGTGGTTGTAGTCCATACCTTCATATTCGGCGCGTTCAAACGGATCGGTGCGCAAATTCTCGATCAGGGGAGCGCGCAGTTGTGTGAAGGGCTGCATCCAGACCTGCAAGCCATGGGCATTTTGCACGAGGAAGGTGACTTTCCAATTGTTGTAGCGCAGAGCGGCGACGTTGCCATCGTCTGTCCAGTAGATGAATTCCTTGCGCGGCCACGCGCCTTCGCCCTTGAATGCGGGCATCAGGTTGTAGCCATCCAGGTGGACCTTGAAGGTCGCGTCACCGACTTTTGTTCCCTTCAGCAAATCCTGCGTCACTGTGGTATCGCCCGCGGCTGCCATCAGCGTCGGAAACATGTCTTCGTGCGAAACAACGTCGTTAATTATCGTGCCGGGCTTGATAACGCCAGGCCAGCGAATCGCGCATGGGACGCGGTAGCCACCCTCCCAATTCGTATTCTTCTCGCCGCGGAATACGGTGGTGCCGCCGTCCGGCCAGCTCATGGCCTCGGCACCGTTGTCGGTGGAATACATGATGATGGTGTTGTCGGCGATTCCGAGGTCATCGAGCTTCTTGAGTAACTCGCCGACCATGGCATCGTGCTCGACCATGCCATCAGGATAGATACCAAGGCCGGTTTTGCCCTGGCTTTCGGCCTTGAGATGGGTCCAGATGTGCATACGGGTTGTATTCCACCAGATGAAAAACGGCTTCCCGTCCTGGTGCGCCTTATCCATGAAGTCGATGGCGCCGATAGTGATCTCCTCGTCAACGGTCTCCATGCGCTTGATTGTCAGCGGGCCGGTGTCTTCGCAGATCTGCTTGCCCCAGGGCCCAAAGCGCGGATCAGGCGGGGCCGGGTTTTCCGTCGGCGTCGCTTTGCATTTGAGTACACCCCGCGGACCGAACATTCCCTTGAACTTGGGATCTTTCGGGTAGTCCGGATCCTCAGGTTCCTGCTCCGCGTTCAGATGGTAGAGGTTGCCGAAGAACACGTCGAAGCCGTGAACCGTGGGCATGAAATCATTGCGATCACCAAGGTGGTTTTTTCCGAATTGCCCGGTCTCATAACCGAGTGGCTTGAGCATTTCGGCAAGCGTCGGATCCTGCTTCTGTAGTCCCTCCGGCGCGCCTGGCAGGCCAACCTTGGTAAGCCCGGTGCGGATGGGCGACTGGCCGGTGATGAAAGCGGCGCGTCCGGCGGTGCAGCTCTGCTGGCCGTACCAATCGGTGAACAGCGCGCCCTCGTGGGCGATGCGGTCGATGTTGGGAGTCTTATAGCCCATCATGCCCTGACTGTAGGCACTGACGTTCCAGTAACCGATGTCATCGCCCCAGAGGATCAGGATATTAGGTTTCTTGGTTTGAGATCGAGCCGGTGGAGCTGCGGGTAGTAGAGCCGACACAACGATCAGTGCAGCGAGCATGCAATTAATCAGATTGTTCCGTTTCATATTTCTCCTGTAGTTTATTTCTTGACGGGCTCACTTGCGGCTTGGCGGGTTACGACAGAAGCAGAAGGTTTGATATCCGATTTCGATACGGCTCCAGGTCGGAAGAACAGGGCTCTAAAGGTTTCCTCACCGAGCACGCGTTGCAATTCCCTGAAGGCGAAAAGCGGAATAAACGCACAAAACACGACAACACAATGGCTGAGGAGCAGATCCATTCGTATGTGGTGTAACGCTGCAAGCATATTTTCACCATGGACAGTCAGCTTAATGACTTCCTCGACGATGTGAAATGCGAACACAAGCAGGCTAAAGAGAAACGCCTTATAGAACGCCACGAGAACCAATGGCTTGGTTTCCTGCCTGCGGCCCAGGTGCGCATATTCGCCAATCAGAATGACTTTGGCGATCACGGCGGCATTGATCAAGGCCGTGCCATAACTAAAATATGAAATGTGATACTCGTTCAACAGGAGCCTTTGGTTGGTCACAACTGCGCAAAAGAAGAATGCCAAATACAGGAAGATGCCGACAAATTCCTGGCCTTCGTGAATGGCCTTTTGCTTAAGAACCGCGTGCTTAGAGTTTTCGGTAGTCATCTAGGTTGGGCGATACCGCCCGTCTGAGAGTGGATCTCTGAGGTGACGCCCATACAGACTTCAGCAAGCACGCAGGCAGATGTTCGTCTTCCATGAGTGCTGCCAATGAGCGCAAACTTTCCGATCCTTCGATCACTGGAAACGGCGGACTCGCGCCCGAAGCGAATCGTAGCGATTGAATTTCTGTGTGTCTACTGTCAAAAGAGACGGGGCAGAATCCTTTCGGCCGCAGCCGCAACTCTACTTGTTCAACAGCCCTGAGGGTTTTCCATAGTCGGGAGCTGCCTCCTCATCCTAAGCACCAAGGTGAGCTAAGGCGGCTTGTAAAGGGGCGCTGGAGATCTGAATCAGTCCTCCGTAGGGGGTATACATCTCAAGAATTAAAAGAATAGCGCCGGAAACTGAGAGCGCCGAGACGAAGAAGCTGGCGACGACGATCGCGTTGGGAGGGGCGAAGAGACCAAAACTGATAAAAATAATAGTGAGCCAGAAAATCAGCACTGCCAGCAGCGGAATCGAAACCGAGGAGATTCTCTGTTCGTACATTAACCATCGCATCTGTCCGAGGCTTATCGCAATACTCAACGCCAGGGCTTGGTTCGACCGTTGCACATCGTTCTTCGGTGAAAGTCCCTGGATTTTGTCATACAGAACTTCAGACCCGGAAGGAGACGCTCCTGATTGGGAAGAGCCGGCAGGATTTTTAGACCCCATCTGATTGAGAATGCGGACGACTGCGGCCCGCAGGATATCGCGCGCTTCCATCGCCTCTGGCCCGTAATGGGCCAGGATACGGTCCAATACAACAATCTTGCTCGACATCTCTGTCAATTCAGTGGCTTGTGTGTCAAACGAAGATTTGGCAGAAGCGATCAGCAGGCCGAGAACAAGTGCCGCCATCGTCGCGACCAACGCCATTCCGAGCTTTACCGCTTCTTTGGAATCGCCAGTCAGATGGTGCTTGGGCACGGCGGCGCGTAAAGCGGTGCCGAACAACGCGCCTCCAAAAACGAAGACGAACGCGATCAAGCTAATTGCTGCAGGGCTCATGATTCGCCTCTCGGCGCTCCAAGTCAGGAATGGGCGTCGAGGGATTTTACGAGCAAGAGTATTGCGTGCAACCGTTAAAACGGACGGTGCCTGGAGGCGAAAATTACGGTGCTTGGACTGCGGGGCGAGGGCCGGCGCTTCGTATTATTACGTATTGCGAGACGGTGTTTTTTGATAGAGTACTGCTTCAAATTACTATACATATGCAGATGCGGCGAATTCGGGAGCATCACAAAATCGCCGATGCGGGATTTATTGTGAGGAACGCTTGCTCAAGGAAGAACATTCTACCTCGCCATTTTATAACTATATCTCCGATTAATTATCTCTAGATCGACAGATCAACGCACTATTTCCAATCAACTCAGCGTGAACAAAGGTTCTAAAGAACTTCTGAAAACAGCCGGAAGGCTGATAGGAAAGTGTCGACCCTTCTCAACCATCGATCCCGTTTCTTCTGCTGGACGGCCACAATTGCGCGAGCCCTGTGTCTTGTCCTTCTTTTAACCTCGCTCGCCTCACTCGCTGCAGCTCAATCAAATGAGCCCAAGAAAGTCCTGATTCTAACTGAGGAAGACGTGAGTTGGCCGATTTTTCGACTCATGGATGAAAATCTGCGTTCGACGCTGCACGACGGCTTGGGGGGACGGGTCCAAATTTTCAGTGAACACCTCGATGTCGCGCATTTTCCGGAACCTGCGATTCAAGCAGAGCAGCGGACATGGATTAAGAAAAAGTATGCGAACTCCAGTTTGGACCTCGTGATATGTGTTGGCGAGGTTACGACCACTCTGTTTCCTGGTGTGCCTTTCGTGTTCATCAACGACGATCCTTCGCAAAAGGCTCCGATCTCGGCTCCACCAGGAATGAGGACCGCAAGCGTCTGGGTCAGTCTCGACGCGCAAAAAACCTTGGAGGTAGCACGGAGATTTCAGCCGCGAGCGCATCGCATCGTGGTGATCGGGGATGACTCCTCTTCAAACGATACGATTCTCGGGCGTCTTCGGATGGAAATTTCCGCGACTGCAAGCGACATGCAGGCGGTCTATCTGACAAATCTTTCGGTGGCCGAAATTCGCGAAAGGGTTTTCCATCTGGGAGCCGACAGTATCGTGCTTTTTGTTGCTGTCACGCACGACGAGCACGGACATCCTCTAATTTCTGCGGATGTGATTCCTGAAATCGCAGCCGCCTCTGGCGCGCCCGTGTATACGATTTTCGACACGCACTTGGGAACGGGAGCCGTCGGAGGCTATATGACGAGCTTTGCGGAGGTTGGAAAGGCCGGGGGCGAATTGGGCCTTCGTCTACTGGCTGGGGAACATCCTCCTGATATCACGGTCCCCAACGTGTATATGTTTGATTGGCGACAGCTTCGGCGCTGGAAAATCTCTGAATCGGCGCTTCCGCCGGATAGTGTGGTTTTGAACAGGAAGCCCTCACCCTGGGAATCTTACAAGGATTACATTCTGCTTGGCCTTATTCTGTTCGCGGGTCAGATGCTGCTGATTATTGGTTTGCTGTGGCAAAGGGCGAAAAAGAAGAGGGCTCAGCAATCGGTGATAAGTCTGGTGACCTTCGAAAAGATGCTTGCGAGGCTCTCGGCGACGCTTATCAATCTACCCGAAGGAGAGGTCGAGGCGACCATACAGAATAGTCTCGGCGGGATCGCAGATTTTCTCGGACTGAACCGGATTTCCCTTTTCGATTATTCGCCGGAAAACAAGGAATTCAGGATGACGATTTCCTGGCGCGGAGAAGGGGTAGAGCCGCCCCCGTCTGCTCTGGGTGTTGACCGGTTACCGCTGCGCCGCGATGCTCTCGCGCGCGGCGAAACCGTGCTTCTGTCGGACATCGAGTCTGTGCCGGAAGAGGCACTCGGCGAACGCGAACATCTAACGCTGCTAGGAACCGTCTCAGTCGCCACAATCCCGCTGATGAGCGGCGGGAACGTCTTTGGAGGAATATCGTTTGTTAGTACGACGCGGCGAGTGCAATGGACGCCGGATTTGGTGGAACAGCTAACGCTATTAGCAGAGATATTTTCGAATGCTTTGACGCGTAAACGCTCGCAGGACGCACAATTCAGGTACGCCGCCATTGTGGAGTCTTCCAATGATGCAATCGTCTCGAAGACCCTGGACGGAATCATTGTGAGTTGGAATGCAGCTGCGGAGAGGCTCTTCGGATATTCATCGGAAGAAGCCGTAGGAAGTCCGATTACGATTCTCGTACCGCCTGAGCTGCGAGATGAAGAGTCCCTGCTTGTGGAACGATTGAGAATGGGAGGGCGAGTCGAACATTTTGAAACCGTCCGAATGGCAAAGGGCGGCAGAAGGATCGCCGTATCGCTCACCATATCCCAGATAACAGACTCGGCAGGCAAGCCCATCGGATTTTCAAAGATTGCGCGCGACATTACAGATCGCAAGCGCGCAGAACAAGTGCTGCGCGAGAGCGAAGAACGCTTCCGTCTGGTGGCAGACACTGCTCCCGTATTGATCTGGATGTCTGACGTTGACAAACTCTGCAATTTTTTCAATCAGGGCTGGCTAAATTTCACTGGCCGACTGCTAAAAGATGAGCTGGGCGAAGGATGGGTTTCGGGCGTGCATCCGGATGACGTGCAGCATTGTCTGAACATCTACTCCGCCTCGTTCGACGCCCGAATCGACTTCGAGATGGAATACCGCTTGCGGCGATTTGACGGCGAATATCGATGGGTAGTCGATTACGGTGTGCCAAGGTTTGAGGCCGATGGAACCTTCTGTGGCTATATCGGCTCGTGTGTCGACATTACGGAGCGGAAGTCGTCAGCTGAATCGTTAAAGAATCTCACTGGCCGCCTCATTCATGCCCAGGAAGAAGAACGCACCCGCATTGCCAGGGATCTGCACGACGATTTTAGCCAGCGATTGGCGCTTCAATGCATCGAGCTGGAGCAACTGCGGAAGGCACTTCCACAGTCGGAGATGGAAGGACGAGCAAGGCTTCTTGCAATGCTGAAAGGCGCCAAAGCAATGTCGTCAGACCTTCGCTCTCTCTCGCATCAACTGCATTCGAGCAGACTGGAGTTCATTGGACTGCTCCCCGCTCTCAGCGGCCTGTGTAAAGAGATCACCGAGAAGTACAAGATAGAAGTGCGTTTTACCGGATGCGAACTTCCTGTGGGCATCCCGAAGGATATCGCCCTATGTCTGTTTCGAGTCGCCCAGGAAGCGCTGGGTAACGTTGTGAAGCACAGTGAAGCCGCTAAAGGGAACGTTGATTTGCGGCTGAAAGCGAACACCCTGAACCTTTACGTTACGGATGACGGGAAGGGGTTTGACTCTGACGCTGGCAATTCCGGAGCGGGGATCGGATTGATCGGGATGACGGAAAGACTTCGGCTTGTCGGTGGAACGCTGACGATACGTTCGGAACTAATGCGAGGGACGGAAATTGAGGCCGAGGTGCCGCTGCTCGCCCTCGCCAACGACGAGCAACCAAAGGCGCTGGCCGCCGGAGCGATGCTATGAGGCGCCCACGTGTACTACTAGCTGATGATCACTTGATGTTAGCCGACGCGTTGCGGGGGGTCATTGAGCCACGTTGTGAGGTCGTGGGCACAGTTGGCGACGGTCGCGCACTTTTGGAAGCTGCGGACCGATTGCGGCCGGACATCGTAGTACTCGATATTGGTATGCCGCACTTGAACGGATTCGACGCCGGCAAAAAGCTTAAAAGCACTTTACCCAACGTAAAGCTTGTGTTCATGACGATGCACGACGATCCCTATCTTGTAGGAGAAGCTTTTCGCGCAGGGGCTTCGGCCTTCCTCCTGAAAGAGGCAGCGGCATCGGAGCTGATTGACGCGATTGAGCACGTCTTGAAAGGCCATTCCTACGTAACGCCCAGTGCGTCGAAGGGCTTAAACAACATATCCTTGCGAGACCCCAAACACCGTGAACGCGCTCCGGAACCAACAACTCGGCAACGGGAAGTGATTCAACTCCTGGCGGAGGGGCGTTCAATGAAGGAAGTGGCTTCCGAGCTGAAAATCACTCGGCGAACCGTGGCCGGACACAAGTATGCCGTAATGGAACTCCTACACCTCAAGACCAATGCCGACCTGATCCAATATGCAATCGAGCATGGAATTATCGCTCTTCACCGGATTTCTTTGCCCCACCGTTAGTTCTACCTATAGACCGGAACCTTAATTTCAACGAGTCTAGCTGCAGAATGTAATCCCGGAGCGGACTAATCAATCCAAGCCCAGCATTTGTTTTTGAGCGATGGGAAGCGATTCATGCGATCCACGTCGACCTAAGCACTCGATTAGATCCTTTGGGACGAGTTTCGATGACGCTTAAGCGAGTTCTATTGGCCGATGATCTTCCGCCGGTGCTTACGGCGGTTATGGCACTTTTGGGCGCATCCTTCGACATCGTCGCCACGGTGTCAGATGGGCAATCCGCTCTTGATGCCATCTTGGAGCTAGAGCCTGACGTGGCTGTATTGGATATTTCGATGCCCGGCAAGAACGGATTAGAAGTGGCCAGGGAACTGAAGAATCACGCCAGCATGACGAAGATTGTCTTTCTTACGGTGCATGAAGACAGTGACATTATCGCAGCAAGTCTTTCTGCGGGAGCCCTGGGCTACGTATTTAAGGGGCTAATGGATAGCGACTTAATTCCGGCGATGAATGACGCGCTTGCCGGTCACGTATTCGTCTCCCATATCTCCGAGTAGGATGTACCCCCCAAGTACTTCGGTCAGATCGCAGGACTCGCCAGCGTGACTTCACGGCCGCAAGGTCTACATCTCCGTGTAGACCGTCACTTTTGACGGTTACGTCTAGGACGCATCTTGGGCAGTATTTGCGGGAATCAACTCATCGTCAGTAGCCGTCGGGGACCGCCGCTCTGTTTTTCTGAAAAATGAACAACCGGAGGAGACTCATGAAGTGGATTGAAAAAAGCACCCTTGTTGTAGTAACGCTTTTCGCGGTATTGGGCCTCGCAGCATCGCCACACGCAGCAGCGCAAGAGAAAAAACCGAACATCCTCGTCATCATGGGCGACGACATCGGCATGTGGAACATCGGCGCGTACCACCGCGGGTTGATGGCTGGGCGTACGCCCAACCTCGACAAGATGGCCAAGGAAGGGATGCTGTTCACCGACTATTACGCCGAGGCGAGTTGCACGGCAGGCCGTGCGAACTTCATCACCGGCGAACTGCCGATTCGTACGGGCATGACGACGGTCGGCCAGGCGGGCGCGAAACTCGGTCTGCCCGCCGAAGCGGTAACCATTGCCACGGTCCTGAAGTCCATGGGCTACGCAACCGGCCAGTTCGGCAAGAATCACCTGGGCGACAGGAATGAGTTTCTGCCCTGCGTTCACGGGTTCGACGAATTTTTTGGCTATTTGTATCACCTCGATGCGATGGAAGACCCGGCGCATCCGAATTATCCCCAGAATCTGTTGAACGTAGTCGGCCCACGCAATATGGTTCATTGCTGGGCTACAACTACGGATGACAAGACCGAGATGCCCCGCTGGGGTGAAATCGGCAAACAGAAGATCGAAGACGCCGGCCCGCTCTATCCCAAGCGTATGGAGACGGTGGACGACGAGATTCGCGATCTTTCCCTCAAGTTCATCGACAAGGCCAAGAGCGACAACAAGCCGTTCTTCGTCTGGCTCAACCCGACGCGCATGCACATCGTTACGCATCTCTCGCCGAAGTATGAAGCGATGCGCAACTCCGACAATGGTTGGTCGGAAGAAGAAGCCGGCATGGCGCAACTGGACGACGACGTCGGCCTGGTGATGAAGAAGCTGAAGGACATCGGCGAGGATGACAACACCATCGTCGTATTCACCACGGACAACGGAACGGAAGTCTTCACCTGGCCGGATGGCGGACAAACACCGTTCGCGCAGTCTAAGGGAACCGTCCTCGAGGGCGGATTCCGTGTGCCCTGCCTCCTTCGCTGGCCGGGTCATGTTCCTGCGGACTCAGTACAGAACGGTATTTTCTCCGGCTTGGACTGGCTTCCCACTTTCGTCGCCGCGGCTGGCAATCCGAACGTTTCCGACGAGCTGCTGAAGGGTAAAACGATCGGGGACCGGACTTACAAAAACCATCTGGATGGCTACAACCAGATGGCCGCGATCACCGGCCAAGGCCCTTCGGCCCGCCATGAAATATTCTATCTCGGTGAAAGCACAGTCGGCGCGATACGCATTGACGATTACAAATTCCGCTTCATTGACCAACCCCAAGGGTGGGTAGGTGAAAAGACCCATCCGGACGTGCCTTACATCACCAACCTGCGTCTCGATCCATTCGAGCGCACCGGCTGGCCCAATGACGGGACGAGAGAAGGAGCGGAGCAGTACTTCGATTGGTTCAAGTACCAATTCTGGCGCTTCGTGTTTGTGCAGCAGATAGTTGCCAAAGAAATCCAAACCTTCATCGAGTACCCGCCGATGCAGCGCGGCGCGAGCTTTAACCTTGACGCAGTGAAAGCTGAGATGGCAAAAAGGATGCAACAAGCGGAGGCAGCGTCAAAGGGTCCTAGTCAGTAACTAACCGAAATGATCTTCGCGGCGGACGGCTCGCGAGGGCCGCCCGCCGCGAGATCACTTTAATGCTGCGCAGCCGGGCGTCGCGACCGGCAACCTGGCAAGTTCAGGATTAGGAGAATAAGGATGACCGAGTACGACTTTACCTTTAGATTTTCAATGCGCCTGATTGTTCTTTGCATTTTAGCGGCCGGGATACTTCCGTCGCTGAGCCGGGCACAAGATGCCCCGGTTTTCGTAATCACACCGGAAACAAGCAAGGTTACGTTTTTTGTGAAAGCGTCGGTGGCTCTTGAGGGCACCTTCGAGAAGTGGGACGCCACTCTCGTATTCGCGTCTCCCGAGCTCTCCACAGGCGTTTTGACCGTCAAGATTCAAGCCGACAGCGTGAACACCGGGAGCGGGATGAAAGATGGCAAGCTAAAGAGCAAAGACTTCTTTGACGTTAAGAATGATCCCTTGATTACGTTTAAATCAACGAAAATTGTGCAGACCGGCCCCGATACCTTCGACGTGGCCGGCAACTTTACGATACGGGGAGTAACCAAACCTGAGACGCTGACGCTAACCCTTAACCGCGAGGAGGAAGGCTCAGGGGAGGTGAAAGGAACAATGGCCTTCGACCGCAAGGACTACGGAATGAACAGCGGCATTCCTTTCATCAAGATCGCTGACCGTGTTGAGGTGACCGTCGCTCTCAAGGCGAAACGAGTTAGCGGGCCGCCTGTGCATCTGAAACAGTAATTATCGACCGCATGGGGTGGTCAGGTTTTACTGGAGGAAGGGATCTATGAGAGCACAAGCTTTTGGATCATCAGCTTCAGCGCTATGTGTTGCATTACTACTCTGCCTGTTTTCGCTGATGAGTGGGGGCGCTTGTAGCGCCCAAGCAATCGCTGGCCAACGCGATACGGATGTTCTTCTCTCGAACAGCCTCGATCCCGTCACCGTGCCGGCTCTGGTGATCGCAGACGACCCGCCTTCCTCTGGCACTGAGTCAACATCGGCAGCTACGTCCGGTTCGCCTCCGGTAGGTGAGCCGACCAGCGATTGGCATTTCGCAGTCAGTCCCTATCTGTGGTTTCCCGGGGCACACGGGACTGTCGGTGCGCGCGGTCATGAGGCGAGCATTCATGTGTCTCCCGGTGATCTGCTCTCACATTTTCGTTTCGGACTAATGGGGCTCGTCGACACCCGCTACAAGCGGATCGTTATGCCGGTCGACGTAATTTGGCTCAGACTCGGTGCGAACAACGCACTGCCACTAACCGACGAGGCCGTAAACGCCAAACTCACAGCAAGCGAGTTCATCCTTACTCCAAAAATTGGTTACCGGCTGGTTGATTCGCAAATCGTAAAGATCGATGCTCTTACAGGGTTCCGCTACTGGTACTTCGGAGAAAGCTTGCGCCTGTCGACGTCCAACACTAGTGTGAAGTTCTCGGGTTCGCAGAATTGGGCAGATCCTATGGTTGGCGGACGGATTTTGGCGAACCTGTCGCCTAAAATATCGGTATCAATTGGGGGAGACGTGGGCGGCTGGAACACCGGTTCATTGCTGGATTATCAGTTCGGTGCGATCTTGGGCTATCGCATAAAGCCAGCCGTAGTTCTTCAGGCCGGTTATCGCTATCTCGCGGTGGACTATCGTAACGGGGGAACGACCCTAAACGTAGTCACGGCCGGTGTGCTCTTCGGCGCGACGTTCACGCTCAAGTAAGGGAAGTTGACTGCATTTCGCACCGGGAAACGCGGGCTCTGGATGGGAAATTCTGGGGAATACTGAAATGAAAACCGTGATCGCAGGTTCTTTGCTGTTTTTCGCTTCTGTGAGCGCAGCCTTCGCCCAAGATCCCGGATGGCCCCGCCAAATCACGAAACCGCAGGGCACCCTGGTCTACTACCAACCCCAAGTTGACAATTGGAATGACTTTGTAAATCTCGATTGGCGAATGGCCTTCTCGATCACTCCCGCAGGCGGCAAGGAGACCGTTGGAGCCGTCACGCTACATGGCCTGACGAGCGTGAACTCAGAGAGCCAGATGGTGTTGATTTCCAATCTGCAGATCAAGAACACGTACTTTCCTTCTCTGAGTCCTAGCGACGCCGCGAGCATGGATCAATTGGTGAGGACGTTTGTGCCGCAAACCGTGTGGATTTCCATGCAACGCCTGGTCTCTTGTGTCCCGAAACCCGCGACGCCTGCCGGCGTGCAATTGAATAACGCTCCACCGCAAATCTTCGTCAGTTACCAGCCAGCGATTCTTTTGGGTATCGAAGGAGAGCCTCAGCTGGCTGAAGTCCCGAAGACAAAATTGAAGTACGTTTTCAATACGAATTGGCCATTGTTTCTAGATAGGGCAGGGAATTACTTCCTGTTAGTCGGAAACCGATGGCTCGTGTCACAAAGTTTACAGGGGCCGTGGTCAGCGGCAACGAAGCTCTCAAACGAGATGGACAAACTCGTTGATGATCCCCAGTGGGCAAACCTGAAGAGTTACATACCGCCGCCTCCGAGTTCCGGTTCCGTCGTTCCCGCGGTCTTCTACAGCACCGTACCTTCAGTCGTCATACTCTTCGATGGGCAGCCGGTTTATGCGCCCATTCAAGGAACGCAGCTCGTCTACGCCGCAAACACGAATAGCTATCTCTTCGTTTATTCGCCGACGAATCAGTTCTATTACATGACAGCGGGGCGATGGTTCTCGTCGAATAGTCTGCAGGGACCCTGGACCTTTGCAAACTCCAGTTTGCCTGCTGACTTTGCTCACATTCCTCCTGACAGTCCCGCTGGGCAGGTTCTCGCATCGGTGCCCGGAACGGAAGAAGCCAAGGACGCGGTGATGATTGCCCAGGTTCCCACGTCGATCACCGTAAACGCAGCGGCGGCCGCGGCGAAAGCGAATGTGTCCTACGATGGTGCACCGCAGTTCGTGCCTATTTCAGGGACAACGATGTCGTACGCGACTAACACGGCACAAAAGGTGATTCAAGTCGGCGATCTTTACTATCTTTGTCTGCAAGGAATCTGGTTCATGTCCGCAGCTCCGCAAGGGCCGTGGCAAACAGCGCCGTCTGTCCCCCAAGTGATCTACACAATCCCGCCAAGTTCTCCCGTTTACAACGTTACATACGTCACCCAAGTATCGGCTTCAAACGGAACCGTGCAATCAAGTTACACGGCCGGTTATATGGGAGCGTTCATAATGGGCGCCGCAGTGGGAGCGGTGGTCGCGGGCGGAACGGGTTACTACTACCCGCCATATTACTATCATCCGGCCTATGGCTATCCCGTTTATCACCCCTATCCGACGACATATGGTTATTCGTCGACCTACCATACGACGACTGGGGCTTACGGTGTTTCGCAAACCGCGTATGGCGCTTACGGCGGATCCGCCACTCGAAGCGCGTCCTACAATCCTTACACCGGGACTTCCACTCACACAGCCTCGGCTTCTAATGCCTATGGCAGCGCGAAAGCTGGCACAGCTTACAACCCCTACACAGGAGCATCTGCCGCCACGAAACAAGGCTCCAACGGATATAGTTCCTGGGGGAGTTCGGCCGTTTCAAAGAACGGTGAGAGTGCTTATTCGCAGCATTACACCACTTCCCAGGGTACAACGGGATCCGTGCAGACTTCGGCGGGCGGAAAGGCAGTCGGGGCGAGTGGTGCCTACGGAAACAGCGCCAGCGCGGGAAAGGCTGCGAACGGCAATATGTATGCGAGCGCAGACGGAAATGTTTACAAGAACACTGGCAGCGGCTGGCAAAAGGCGGGCAGCAATGGCAGTTGGAATTCCGTGAACTCGGCCAGCGCCGCGCAGCATCCCTCTTCAGGTTCGGCTTCCAGTTACCAGGAGCATCCCTCGTCTTCCTCGGCATCCTCTTCCTACCATCCCTCGAGCAGCGAGACGCAAGGCATGCAACAGGAAGCGCAGAACAGGGAGAGAGGTGAGCAATCGAGCCAGCGCTACTCTGAGCAGCGTTCTAGTGGCGGCTGGGGGCATAGCGGCGGGGGCGGCGGCTGGGGTGGTGGCGGCGGGCGCAGACGCTAAGGCAATTAGTTTTCCCAGGAGACTTCAAATGAACTGCAGGCTTTCAAACACAGAAAATAATCATTCCCATGTTGAATCCTTCCTTCCCATCAGAAAACGCGTGATTATGCTCGCCGCGGTCTTACTTGCAATTACTCTTCCAGCGATCGCACAGAATGGCGAACTGCAGCAAAAACTTGCGGCCGTGAAGCAGGCTGCAGCGGAAAACAAGCAGCAGTTGCACCAATATCAATGGATCGAAACAACGCAACTAACGCTCAAAGGAGATGCAAAACCTTCATCTCAAAAATTGTGTCAGTATGGGCCTGATGGACAGGTGCAGAAGACACCGATCGGGCCTCCTCCTCAACAGCCCAGCGGCGGCAGGATGAAGCAACGAGTGATCGCGAAGAAAAAGGAAGAGATGCAGGAGTATATGGGAGACGTGAAGGGCGTCCTCAGCATGTATGTGCCGCCTGACCCTCAAAAAATGCAGCAAGCTTTTCAGGCTGGTAAAGTGTCATTGAATCCTGCGGGCGGCGTCGTGAACTTGATATTCACAGATTACGCCCAGCCCGGCGACCGGATGACGCTCAGTTTCGACACAGCCTCAAAAAAAATCATCTCGTTAAGCGTCAACACTTACATGGGTGAAGCGAAAGATGCGGTGACGTTGCAGGTGCAAATGGCTAGCCTGCCGGGTGGGCCCAACTACGCGCAGCAAACGGTTCTTACCGCGAGTGCGAAGCAACTTGTGGTTACGACGACAAATTCCAACTACCAGAAACTCGGTGGATAGTTCTTCGCGCGAAGCGGGCAAGTCTTCCCGAGGCTGCTCGATGAGTTGGCGCTCAGGTCCACTCAATGAGAGAGAAGGGGCAGCGGGACGACGTAATGCTCTTGGCGGTCGATTTCAATACCCCTGAAGGGATCGGTATGCGCCCAATGGCGAAGAAAAATGTTGCACGGAAAAGTTCGAAGGTTGCGCCGCCTGGAGCGCTGGCGCCAAACCGTTTAACCACCATAGGGATCCTCATTCTCCTGATTGCAGGGTTCGGCCTGTGGAAATACGCCAGTCATCGAGCCGTTCAGGCCGACAAACCCGCGAATACAGCGAGAACGGAAACGCCACCGGCTTCGCCACCAGCTGCCACGAACAGCTTTGCGCCGACGGTCGAAAACAAAAATCCCCATCTCGGCTCTGCCCCGGCAGGAATGGCTTGGATCCCGGGAGGCGAGTTCTCCATGGGAGCACAGGATCCCCCGACGAAGGACGCGGTTGGCATGCAGGCCACTGTTGATTCGCGGCCAATCCATCGCGTGTACGTCGATGGGTTTTGGATGGATAAGACCGACGTGACGAATGCGGAATTTGCAAAATTCGTGAAGGCGACAGGCTACATCACTTTTGCCGAGCGCAAACCCAGAGCGGAGGACTATCCCGGGGCGCCGCCGGAAAATCTTGTGGCAGGGTCGGTGGTTTTCTCTCCGCCCGACCATCCCGTCAGCTTGAACGATCACTATCAATGGTGGTCGTACGTTCACGGCGCGGACTGGCAGCATCCGACAGGTCCCCAAAGTAATATCCATGGAAAACCTGACTATCCGGTCGTGCAGGTCGCATACGAAGATGCGGTGGCTTATGCGAAATGGGCTGGGAAGCGCTTGCCCACGGAGGCAGAGTGGGAATTTGC
Source organism: uncultured Acidobacteriota bacterium (assembly GCA_963772535.1). GTDB lineage: Bacteria > Acidobacteriota > Terriglobia > Acidiferrales > UBA7541 > Palsa-295. The sequence goes on along the minus strand of CAVYXN010000009.1, from coordinate 12,953 downwards.
GGCGCGAGGTGGGCTCACGGGCAAACCATTTGTCTGGGGAGATGAGTTTCGCCCCAATGGGAAGTGGATGGCAAATACGTTCCAGGGGCAATTTCCGTACAAGGATACGGGCGAAGACAAGTATGTAGGCGTCACCGGGGCTGGTCGGTTTCCACCTAACGGCTACGGCCTCTATGACATGGCCGGAAACGTATGGCAGTGGACGAGCGATTGGTACCGCCCGGACTACTATCAGCAACTGGCGGATGCAGGCGGCGTGGCACGAAATCCAAAGGGACCTGATAGCTCATATGATCCCGCCGAACCAAAGGAACCGAAGAAGACACACCGAGGTGGTTCGTTCCTATGCACCGATCAGTATTGTTCGCGGTACATGGTAGGCACGAGGGGCAAGGGCGAGGTCAGCACCGGCACAAATCATCTTGGATTTCGTTGCGTGATGAACCCTTCGCCTCACAGGTCGCAATAAGTCGCCGCCAACAATTCTCACGAAAGATTAGGATGCCATCTCGAAATTCTTGGAGTATGCCTTGCAAGGTGCTTTTCTTCTTTCGAAGGGCTCTCTAAGAAAATCACTTTCGCAATTCCTGCTGGCGGCATTTCTTGTGCTGTGTGCATGTGCGTCGGCCTTGGCACAAACATCCACAACGGAATTTCTGCCCGAAATCGATTCATACGTACAACTGCATCCTGATGTCCGGCTCGAATTTCAGGCAAAACAGACGCGAGAAGGCGGCGATCCCACGCAGGCGGAGTTGGGGCCAAGCGTATCATTCTATTTGAAACCGTTACTAAAGCTGAAGGATTTCGCAAAGTTCGATCTGGATCTTTCCAAATCCAGGCCTCTTGTTTTGTCAATCGGATATAGGTACCTGGCATCGCCGGACACTCCGGCGATAAATCGTATGGAGCCTGTGGCGATCTTTCACGTTCCGCTAAAAGGCCGACTGCTGATTTCGGACAGGAACCGGGCCGATCTCGACTGGCCGAAGGGAAAATTCACCTGGCGCTATCGCAACAAAGTGACGGTCGAACGTCGAATTACGATTCGTGGTTACCATCCTGCACCGTTCGCGAGCGCCGAGGTCTTTTACGTGAGCAAATATGCTAAATGGAGCACAACGGCGCTGTATGCGGGGTGTATTTTCCCAGCAGGCAAGCACGTTGAATTCAACACGTACTTTGAGCATGAGAACAACACCGGCAAGAGCCCGAATCAGCAGGTGAACTCCGCGGGCCTGATACTGAGTCTCTACTTCTAGCTCGAGCATGCAGGACTCAGCAGACGTCAGAATCGCGTGGTGCGCGCGTGCCGCAACAACGGTTTGTTTATAGCTGCCCGAACGCTAACGCCGTTATCGCTAGGAGCTGGCAAAATGAAAATTGGATTTCCTTCGTTGTCCGTGGCAAGTCGGGTCTTGCTGCTTGCGCCGGTTGTGGTGCTGTTCTGTACTCCAGCTCAGGCTAAGCGAAAAGATGTGGTCGTCATGAACAACGGCGACCATTTCACGGGACAGGTCAAGCGCTTGGAAAATGGCCTGCTCTACATTGAGACCGAATACGTGACCGGTAACATCGGACTGGATTGGAATCAAGTGCAATCGATTGAAAGCACCGCTACGTACCGAATTACGCTGAACGATGGTCGAAGACTCGTAGGGAAGATCGAGAAGCACACTGGTGAAAAAGAGAAGAAGGAGGATTTTGTGATTCGCGAAGCGACCGAGGAAGAGCAGGTCCCATCGGCGGAAATTTTCAGTATCGATACGAAGAAGCCCACTTTTTGGCGAGACTTGCAGGGGGCCATCGATCTCGGTTACAGCTTCACCAGCGGAAACAGCCAATCATCGATGAATCTCGACACGAGTGCGGCGTACCAGACGCCAAAATGGAAGGTGGCGACCTCGTTCGATTCAACCTTTAGCGGCCAGTCGGGAGGTTCCACAACCAATCGCGAAGACTTACAAGCGATATTCGCCAGGTTTCTGAACAGAAATTCCTTCGTTGTGGGCCTGTCCGATTTTCTTCACAGCAGCCAGCAGGATTTGAACCTTCGCACCACCCTTGTGGCCGGTTATGGAAGGTATTTGAAACGGACGACGAGCAGCACCCTCTCCTGGCTCGGCGGCATTGACTATATTCATGAGTCCTTCGAGACCACTGCGGGTCAACCGTCCGGGCAAAGTTCGGAGGCTGTCGTGGGTTTGCAGTATACCTATGTTCGCTTCGACTTCGGTCAGTTCAATTCCCAGTTGCTCACCTTTCCGGGCCTTACGGATTCCGGCCGCGTTCGCCTGACAACGAATAATGTGGTTACGATCAAATTGAGGAACAATTTCCACCTCGCTTTCACGCTTTGGGATAACTTCGACAGTAGGCCCCCGGTGACAGCAAAGAAAAATGAACTGGGAATCAGCTCAGGCGTCGGCTGGTCTTTTTAGGCGAATAAATACGTGCGGGGGGTCGTGCGAGCTCGCGATGCAGCCGCCGGCTTTTCCTCTTCCGGATGTTCTGCGTGTTATCGAAGCGGGTTCTCAAGGCCAAGAGCACTGGCGAGCCCCTTCATGGCCCGAGGACTTGGTTTGAACGGTCGCTGAAGGATGCTAAGCTTGAAGCGTTCCGCTGGCATGATTTGCGGCATGCTGCTACAAGCCGCCTCAGGCAGACGTCGCGGCATTGTTGGAGACAAAGCCGGTCGCCGTACCGCAACAGGCAACTGAACCCACAACTGCCCAAACGCCTGAACCCAACAGTCAGGTTCAGAAAAATGCCAGTGTTATCAGCCAGCTAGGGGCGTAGCTCAGTGGTAGAGCAGCGGCCTTTTAATCTTGTGCAAGCCATTCCGCCGGATTTCCCGCCTCCGGCCTAAGTTGTCTCGATTCAATCTAAACGAACTGTTTCCAAGCACTTGTAAACTGTTTCCATTTTCAACTCCGTTCACTTCCGTTCAGCTCCGTGAAGGGAATTTCAAACAGAATGGGCACAGAATGGGCACAATCTTCCGGGCTGTGTTCACCATGAATCCCATCCAGACACGACGCCAGGGTATCGCTGGCTATCGTTGGCAGGGACCGCCAAGCGATTCGAGGCCGGGAGGACGCATGAATCCGCGAGGAACCACGGTGGCCACGCCTGGGGATCGGGGATCCATCCAGAAAAAAGTTGAAAACACCGATTTTATTTTAGGGCGAACGGAATTATAATCGTATCGTGGCTGAATCTTTCCCAGGAGGCACGCAACACATGGTTGTGACCTACAACCCTCAATCGTCCGGGTAAACGGGCGGTTGGGGTTGGTCCACGATGTGTTGGAGCAGCAACGGATCTGCGGAGGGTCTGAAAAAGTCTCCGCTGCGAATTCAATCGCGAATTAAATTTTTACGTTCGGAGCGCAATTCAATGTCGCCCCGGGTGAGTCGGCCGCAAGGCTGATCTTCCCCGGGGCTTTTTTTTGGTCTACGCGAAGCCGCAGCGAGCACGGGCGGCACCAGAGGTTGGCTCACTCGAACCATGCACATTATTAAACATCTATGCAATCCAGCCAGCGAAGATCGCGGCGTTCCGTTTGAATGCGAATGTCGGTCGAAGGTCGAACGCGAAGAAGCGGAAGACTTGATTGCCCGTGGACTCGCTAGATGGAAGCTGCAACGGAAATCGACCGGCGCGGAGCCTGGAGATTTTACGATTGTTGAGTTGAAGAACGCGATCGTCTTGACGCAATGGCCGTGGCGGTGGCGCATTGTGGAACGCCGCTCGCGCCCCCGGATGACGCTGGTACGAACCTGATTTTTTCCATTTCTACTTTTATTTAAGGAGGTCGAAGCATGTCTCGGGAACCTGGTGATCGAGAGCTGCTCGCCGCAGTCGATGAGCTGCACGTGATTCACGACATGCCGCTAGGCGTTATCGCGTCCCTGACCGGATTCTCTCAACCCACGCTGTCCAGGGCCAGAACAAGGCGCATGTCGCCCAAGTTCCGCACGCGGCTGGGCAGCGCGGTGGCGAGAATCAAGGCGGTGCTCGCAGAGAACCCAGCCGCCGACACGAGAAACGCAGATTGGTTTCGCGAGCAGTTCGCGAAGCAGAGAGGAGGGCGCTTGGACACGATCCCTCAGACGAACGGTGCGCTTTTCATTCACAAGTTCTGCCCGCTGGCTGGATTGCTGCCGGAGGAATTCGTAGGTTCCGCGCAGCTCTCGCCGACGATCATCCACGCGCCGATCATCACTCGGGACGGACAAGAGTGGATCCGTCTCTGGGCGACCTGGATGCAGCGCGTTCTCGAAGACAAACCTTTTCCCGAATTCGTGGCCAAGCATGGCGGCGATCGGCCCAAGGCGCTGGCGCTCTTGGCTAACGAAGCGTTCGCGCAGATTCTCGGCGATGTGGGCCGCGAGCGTGTTTTCGCTTTGATGCAATCGTTGCTGCGTTCCGGCGAATTGAGAACCGGTTCGGCCGCAGCGACGGCGGGGAGGAATTAACGATGCGAGACCCCAACTGGGAGGAACAGATCGGGCCCGGAGGTGGGCTCATCAAGATGCTCGGCGAGAGGTTCGGGGCGCTCAGGGTTCACGCGATGCTGGATCACGCCTGCGACTGCATCTTGTGCCGACGACCATCGGAATACATCGGCGCGTTCGAGGTGAAGGACACCATCGAGCTGTACGGTCTGTGCCATCGCTGCGCGGATCTGCCCGACTGCATCGAGAAAGTCGAGGCCAACCTGAAGGCGCGAGCGGCGGCGCGAATCAATTAAACAAAAGTTTCGTCGCCATCGAGCGGCGGAAGCAGGGGCAAGCAACACAAAGGCGGAAATGACTGAGACAGAGAAAAAGGCTGAATACATACGTTGTCAAACTGGGGAACTTTGGCCGGAGATGGGAACGTGTGACGCGAACGCGACGGAGTCTGTGAACGTCCCCGATCCGGAGCACGAGGACGACCCGGAGTACGACCGGCTGTACTGGATCTGCCTCCCACACTTCGATTTCTACTATCACACCTTCATCACCCGAAGCGATGAAGGGTGCGAATGCAAGGTGTGCACCGGGAAGGTCGCCAGCCGCAGCGTGAAGGCCGACATCCCTCCCATAGACATAGAGGGGATCACCACAAAAATGCAGGCAGAAGGAAAGTCGAATATTGAAATCGCAAGAGCCTGCTTCGCGGAGATGCATCGGAACGACGCGCCGGTGCCGGATTACATGCGCGATCAGGTCCGGGAAGCCATAGCGCAATACATCAACCGCGCCGCGAGGGACTACTGAACGAATAATAACAACAATTTTCGTGCGGCCGCCTCCGCGCTGCGCGAGAACTAGGGCGGCATTCCTCCCCGAGTGCCGCCCTTTTCATTTTCCATCGGGGACAAGATCGGGGAGAGAGGGCATGACAGTCGGAGCGAATAAAAAAACTACCGCGAAAACGTACACGCGCCCCACGGAGATCGACCTGGCGAACGTCCCGGAGGAGCTTCGCGACACGCCGCAGTGGGACTGCTGGAAGCTGAGGGACGGACGAAAGATTCCCATCGACGCGACCACCGGGAATCCCTATCCCCCAGGCAAGCAGGACTCCGACCACATGGCGAACGCCACCTTTTGGGAAGCCTGCGAGCTGTTCAAGAGACGCAGCGATTTGCAGGGCATCGGTTTCCGCTTCAAGTCGACCGATCCCTACACAGGCGTTGATCTGGATGATGTCCGCGAGCCGGCAACCGGTGAACTTCAACCGTGGGCGCTGGACGCCGTGCGCGAGTTCGACACCTACGCGGAAATTTCGCCATCGGAGACTGGGATACACATCATCGGTCTCGCTAAGATTAAGGCCCTGACGAAGACGGAGCACTACGCCGGGCACATCGAGATGTACTCCGAGGGGCGCTACTTCACCATCACGGGGAAGAGGCTCCCCGAAGCGTCACCCAAGGTCGCGGACATCCAGCCGCAAGCAGACCGCTGGTATCAGCTGCTGAAGCCGTCGCGGAACGGCGACCAGTCTACCGCGCACGTCAGTGAAGAAAAGATTCCCAAAGGCTCGCAGGATAATTGGCTCACCTCTCGCGCAGGCTTGTATCGTGCCATAGGCGACGGAGAGGCGGCAGTCAGAGCCAAGCTGCTTGCGGATTACGAGCAGAATTGCGCTCCTCCACACGACAATAAGAAACGTATCATCGAGATCGCGAAGAGCGTCTGTCGGCTCTACGCCCAGGGCGACAAGAAGGCGCGCGACGCGAAGCCGAGCCGCATCGTCATTCCGGATCGCTACCAGCTGACGACGCTCGCCGAGCTCATGAAGGAGGAGTTCCCGCCGCAAGCGTGGCTGCTGGATGGCGTCTTGCCGGTCGGTGGCACGTCGATCCTGGGCTCGAAACCGAAGGTGGGGAAAACCAACACGATGCGATGCCTCGCGCTGTCCGTCGGGCGCGGCTCGGCATTCTTGGAATTACCGACGCAGAAGGGCCTCGTCATCGTCCTGTCGTTTCAGGGCAGACGGCGAGACATACAGGACCACTTCAGATTGCTGGGCGCGACGGGAAACGAGGAGATCGAGATTCACTGCGGGCGCGCGCCGAGAGACCCGATCGACCTGCTGTACGACTTGGCCGACTTGCGACGACCCGCTCTGATCACCGTCGACATGATGCAGCACCTGATCAGAGCCGAAGACACGAACGACTACGCAGACGTCACGCTTAAACTTGAACTCGTCGAAGACATCGCGCGGCAAACAGAAGCGCACATCCAGCTCTCCCATCACCTCGGCAAGGCGGAAGCGGCCGACCCGATGGACACCATCATGGGCTCTACGAGTTTCCGGGGAAGCGTCGACACCATCCTCGTGATGAAGAGGTACGTCGAATACAGAACGATTCAAACGGAGCAACGAATCGGCGACGACATGCCCGAAACTATCCTGTCCTGGAACGCCGAGCAACGCGCCATCTACCGCGGACCCAACAAGGTGGTGGTGGTCCAGGGAACGGTCGAAGAGAAAATCGAAATCGTCCTTCGCTCCAGAAAAGAACCGATGACGCAAGCCGAAATTCGAGACGCCGGGCAGCTCCACACGAGCGATATGACCGACGCCTTGAAACGGCTCACGGACGCGAAACGCATCGGCCGCATCGGCTCGGGAAAACGCGGCGAAAAGTATAAGTACGGGCTGCGTGAATCGTCGCCCGGAATACTCGAATTCCCGGACAAAAAGAACGAGTTTTAATGTTCTCCTTTTGTTCGCCTCTATTCGTTTCCAGCAACGCTATTCGTTTCCCATCGCTGGAAATAAATAGGATTCATTTCCAGGAGCCCGTGGAAAAGGAAATGAATCACACTTAAGTTGTTAACCTGGTTAGTGTTAATTCATTTCCCAGGCTGGAAATGAATTGGCCTGCTGGGATTAAATTTCAATTTATTTCCCACCCTCTAAGAGGGGGAAATGAATTAAATCCTCGTCGCCAACAGGCTGTTTTAGCCCCCGGCCACGTACACGCGCGTGGCGACATAAATCTTAACAATCGGCACCCGGATCACCGTGTCCTGGTGTGCTCGAACGATAGGAGAGAACGAGATGGAAACGAACGCAAACACATCGTGCCCGTTGCTGACGCTGAAAGAGGCTGCGGAATTCCTGGGCGGCGGCACGAAGGTGTGGTTCCTGCGCGCTCAGATCGCGGCCGGCCAATTGAGTTTCGTTAAGGTGGGCAAGCGTTTCTGTATCCGGCGCGAGACGCTGCTCCGATGGGTTCAGACGCATGAAACGACGCAGGAGTAGGGCGAAAACGACGGCAAAACGGACAAAAGTAGGGCACAAAGTAGGGCACAACCGGAATCGAGGTTATAAGTTGTTTGGTATCAATCGAATAGGGACGCTAAAGGGGAACATGGTTTATCCAAGATTATGTTCTACACCGGAAATGCCGGCAAAGCGCCTGGAATCAGGGCGTGAATCAGGCGACGGGGATGGCGAAGCCGAAGAAAGCACGCAAGATCAGCGAGGAAGGGCGCGCCGCCATGCGTCTGGCGGGAAGCGCACTGCCGCTGGTCCTTCCACGCGATGAGGAAGGCCAGCAGCGCCAACTGGGATCCGCCAGGAAGTGGCCGAATTCAGGCTGATCTGGAGGCGAAGGTGGACGCAAAGGCGCATGCAGGACAGGCGCTTTGATTCGTTCCGCAGCAGCATCCTTTACGGCCCTATCTGCACTCTCGACCGGCTCCGCGGGCAAACGCTAAGAATTGCGACTGATTCACGAACTTCTGCCCACATTTCAATCCGAATTGATGCGCAGTTGGCGCTTGGGCGTGGCGAAGCAGACGATCGGATGATGAGCGCAGCGCCGCAGATCAAGCGGCACTCGATTCATTGCTCGATTTCACGAAGAAGGATGGCAACGATGGCGAAGCAGAGTCCAATCGAAACGCTGCAATCCCTGAATAGCGCAGCGCGCGAAGGGGGCTTGACCCGATTGATTTCCTGGAGCGTAATTTCTTGCTGGAAGGCTCGAATTTCCTCGAAGAGGCCGATCGATTCGAACAGTGGCAGAAGGAATTTGTTCTCAGGCCCGTGTTGGAGCGCGTTGAGCGGGGACTGGATACGTTCCTGATCGGGGTGCCGAAGAAGAACGGCAAGTGCACGCTGGCGTCGTGTATCGCGACGGATGCGCTGCTGCTGGATGATCCGTTCCCGGAGGTCTACGGCTTTGCGGGCGACAAGGACCAAGCGAAAGTTGTTTTCGATTTCACGAGAAAGGCGTTCGAGCGTTCACCGGCACTCAAGCAACTGGTGAAGATTTATCGGGACGTGATCGAGCGCGTGGATGGCACAGGGTTACTACCGCGTGCTATCGAGTGATTCGAGCGGAAAGCACGGGCGAAATCCATCGTGTGTGATTTGGGACGAATTGTGGAATCAGCCCGGATATGACTTGTGGGAAGCGTTGACGATATCGCCTGCGCGGGCGAATCCGTTTCACTTCATCATCACCTACTCTGGCTATCAGGCGCGGGCCGGGAATTTGCTGTGGGATTTGTATTCGAGGGGCATCGCGGGAACCGACCCGACGAATGTACATGTTCTGGCGCAGCGGCCCGGAGGCGAATCTGGCGTCCTGGATCACGCCGAAGTATCTGGAGTCGCAGCGGCGACGGTTGCCAGATCACATTTTCCGTCGGCTTCACTACAATGAATGGAGCGTGGCGGAAGGCACGAAGGCGTTTAGGATTCCGGCCGAAGTTTGGACGGGCGGGTTTCAGGACTTCATTCCTTCGACGATGGGAGTGTCGCGGTGTTATTCGGTGGGGATCGACTTGGCGAAGTTCCGGGATTTCACGGCGTTTTGCGTGTTGCGGACGGACATGGAGCCGAAGCGGCTGGTGCATTTCGAGAAGCTGCCGCACGGGGATTACGTGGAGCAGGTGGAGACGATCAAGCGGCTGCTGGGGCGGTTCGGTAATCCGCGGGCGCTGGTGGATGCGGGAACGCGGGCACGGCGGTGATCGAGATGATGCGGGCGAAGGGGATCGAGGTGGAGGAATTCGTGTTCACGAACGCGACGAAGGCGAAGATCGTTACGGATCTGGCGGTGGCGTTCGAGCAGAAGAAGATTCTGTTGCCGAAGCAGGGGCGGACGCTGGAGGAGTCGCGGGCGATACAGGATTTGGAGGTGGAGCTTTTCAACTTCGAGCCCACGGTTCTGAAGAGCGGGAACATTCGCTACGAAGCGGCGGGTGCGTATCACGACGACATGATCATGGCGTTGTGCTTGGCGCATGAGCAGTCCGAGCGGGCGACACGGCAGCCGTGGTCGTCATATCTCATCGTGGGCGAGCCGAAGACAGCACTGGACCAGAATGCACCGCGGCCGTCGCCGTATCGCGTGACAAACGATCTCTGGGCGACCCTCGGACTAAACGACTGCGGACCCGAGAGGTGGTGGCATCACATCTGAATTGGATTTGGCTGCGAGGAACCTTCAAGAACGATCGTGGACGAAGTTCAATGAGCATTTAAAAGCTCGTTGCGTTTGGAGCAGGTCGGGCACCAAGCATTTCATTCTTCGAGGAGGCAAGGAAAATGAAAGAGATTAACGAAGTCTTAGCTCGCTGCATCGCGAAGTCCGATAAACACAAGAGTCAGCCGCGGACTCTGCCTGACATGGAGAAACCTGCTACCGAAGTCAACAAACGCGAAGCGTTGGCAATGCGCCGGATGTCATTCAGCCTGCTTCGTCTCGAAGCGGCCGTGCTGTTGCTCGAAATCAGTTTTCTCCTTCGTTCGCTCCGTGAGCGCTCCACCACGGAGCAGCCGGCACAAAAGATTGAAACCGCCGCTGATTTTGAGGCGGCGCTTCTTGGTCGGCGACACTGAGGATGCTCGTCGGTCGCACACCCGATTTGCAGACCTGGATATGAGAATGTGAAAACAAGAAAGGAGGAGACTGGACCAGTACGAGAGCGCAAGCCTTTGCCGAAACCGGATCGCCGTGATTGGCGAAATTGGGTTCCACAATCTGCCTGAGTAGACTTACTTATATGAGCTTAATTTTGATTCGAAGAGATGACCCGGAACAGACCGTGACACTTGTTCGTTGGCAGGATTGGCCTCACGGTCGCAGCGGACTCTCTGGATGGTGGGGGTCAGACGGCCACGATGATTGCGAATCATCGCACGCCTTGTATGTTCCCGGATAGTGTTTGGCAGCTACAACAGGAATCGCTGGAGTGAACTGCTCACCGGAAAATGTAAGGCAATTAGACGAGCGAAGACGTGACATTCGTGAGCGCAACTTCGCCCGTATCCTCCAAAGGGATGGCCGCGCTTCGTTGCTTCTACAACTTGAAGGCAGAGGAGATCACGAGAAGCGCGGCATCAGATTCTTAGGCACAAAGGAGAAGAGACGACGGTGGTTTGGAAGAAGACAATGATTCGCGTTGCGTCGTTTGCGCGCGGCTCCGCCTTTCTCAACCAAATAGTTCTCCAGGCGATCCATCCAATCCGCTTAATCCAAGCGTGCAAGAAACTATCGTCCGGTCGTTATGGTCTATGCGGGACAATTTCAAGGTTCGGATTTGACCCACGATAGGCTGAGTCAGTGGCAAGATGCTACCAGGGGTATCAAGAATTACGAAGACAGGATAATATAGCGCGAGCGGTAAGTAACTGACGCGTTCTACATTACTCTTTAACTCCCGAATCAATCGCGGAGGTTAGCGCCGATGGTAGCGCAGAACCACGAAAATTTCATTTCTCACTCTGGGCGTGACAATTCTCGCTGGTCTGGGATCCGTGGCCGGGAGTCGATCGCTAAATGACGCCAAGCCGTCATTGGCAAACATTCGCGCGATCGATTACGAGCGCTCGGCAAGTCCAGAACAGATCGACGCCATGGACTTCACTGCCTTGCGCGACCTTATCAACGCGTGCCAGGCATATTCGTAAAGGCCTCCGCCTTCTTCCCAATTTTGCTAGCGAAGTCTTGACGAGGGGCGATGAAGGTATATCTGTCTTCAGAAAGGTCTCTCCAAGCGTGGTATTGATCCTGACCGCAAATTTAAAGGATGACAAAGTAACGGGATGCAGCGCTCGGAAACAGGAGTCATAATTGATCCGGTCGGGTATGTTTTAACAAATTGGCATGTAGTTGCTGGTTACGATGCGGGCATTGTTTTCTTCAAACCAGCGGTTGGCACAGAGCCAGCAAAAGATAGTAGCTACGGTGTGAAATTAATTGCTATGGACGAAGCAGCGGATCTCGCGATTCTTAAAATCATCAAACCACCCAGTGGACTAACGGCCGTAAAGTTTGGCGAAGCTCTCTACAATTCAGGTTGCAGAAGACATTCACATCATAGGTCACCCCCATGGAAACCTCTGGTCTTACAGCACCGGCGTAATAAGCCAAATTCGTGACCAATACGATTGGAAGTACACAGACGGTTCCAAGCATCTTGGAAGAGTCCTTCAGATGCAGACAGCGATCAACCCGGGTAATTCGGGAGGTCCGTACTCGATAACGATTCGACAAACTTGGTTCGTCGCAATGAGTGAAGAAGGTCAAAACTTGAACTATGCCGTGGCAATCGACGTTATCAAGAATTTCGTGAAGAGTCCACTCGCAACGAGAGCGAGGGGATCGGCACCACAAACACAGACTGAGAGGGGTGAGATTTATATCGGTCATACCAAGGACGGTCTATCTATCACAATAAACCGCATATTCGGATTTTGTTTCATATTCAGTTCGGGATGCAAACGGTTCGCCCATTGAATTGCTTGCTGAGACCACCGATGGAGCACTCTTGACCGGTTGGAACCCTAATGCCTTTGGAGGATTTGCTGAGTGGACATACAAACCTTCGCGAGGGCAGACAATTTACGTGAAATCGTCCGGCACCGCACCCGATATTATCTCGGCGAAATAAATTTGTTTCACTGACCTTCACTCCCCAATCAGAATAAATGGAGCCCAGAAAAACGGGTCTTTAGATCCACCTTGGAATACGGCATAGCGGGCCTCTGCAAGTGCAACGCTCTTCCTTTTGCCGGGTTAGATTCCCTCATAGTACTTCTTCATCAGAACAACTGTTGAGTCGTCTGAAACTTGCCAAAGACTAACCGTCACGCTTGATGAGCCGGCTGTGGTGAGGAATGCGCGGCCAAGACTCATTACGCCTTCGGCTCGACTAATTTTTCCAGTTCCCGTGTTGCACGCCGAAAGTACAACTGATTCTGAATGCAGTTTTAAGCCGATGATCTCGGACATTGAAAGAAACATATGTGAAAGGGCTACCCCGTCGTATGAGAGAACCAATGAAGGCTCCTTGATTCCAGTATCTACCGGCAGCACCCCGTGGGTCGCGAAATGAGCAAACCTGAACTTTGAGAGGTCTGTGTCCAGCAACTCGTTTTTTGTTGCCGTCGCCCCGGAACGTATCTCGACCGTCTCATTTTTCGCC
>CAVYXN010000008.1:0-325398 GCA_963772535.1 uncultured Acidobacteriota bacterium | reverse complement strand
CGCCAAGAATCTGAGCCAAGGTGATATTCAGAAACGGACGGGTCTCCTTCGCACTTACACTAGTCGCGTTGAAAACGGCTACACGGTTCCTTCGATTGAAAATCTTGAAAAGTACGCCCATGCCCTCGAAATTCCTCTGTATCGCCTTTTCATCGACGAAGAATCAGTGGAAGCGCCGAAGTTGTGGAAGCCCAAGGATGACGGCTCGTTGTGGGGTACCCGTGGCAACGAGCGCAGCTCGTTTCGGACACTTGCGAAGGCGCTGGCACGAATGGATGAGCAAGACCGAAAGCTGCTGCTCAGGATGGCAGAGGGTATGGCACGACGCGGAGGAAAGCGGTAGTGAGCCGTCTCCGGGCGATGCGTCTCGGTGTATATTGGCGGCGAACAGCCAGAATCGAATTCGAGACTGCGCGAATCCAAGGAGGGCAAGATGAATAACGCAGGCCAAATCCACGACATCGTGTTCCTCATCGGTCGCATCATTGCGGGCGGCTTTTTCCTCATGAACGGCTTCAATCACTTCGCCAAGCTTGGCATGATGTCCGGGTACGCCAAGAGCAAAGGCACGCCACTGCCCGGACTCGCAGTGGGCGGAAGTGGCGTGCTGCTCGTTCTGGGCGGCGCGAGCCTGCTCCTCGGCTATCACCCGACAGTCGGTGCAATTCTGCTAGTACTTTTTCTTTTGGGCGTTTCCTTCCCCATTCACAATTTCTGGGCGGTTCAGGAGCCGCAAGCCAAGATGACGGAGATGGTCAATTTCATGAAGAACATGGCACTGCTCGGCTTTGTGCTGATGACTGTCGCCATCCCGCGACCTTGGCCGATGAGCCTCGGGCATTAGTGACCGGATTTGCGGCCAAAGGCATGCCGGGCGTGGGAATCCGATATTGGGGATGAAAAATGAAGTTTCAGTTCAACGACGGCGGAAGAGTCGGTGCTGGTTACAAGGGAAGCGCTGGAGACTGTGTGGTTCGCTCCGTAGCGATTGCGACTGGGCTGCCGTATCAGGAAATCTATGACCAAGTGAACAAATTGTCTGGGCGCGAGCGGCAGGGTAAGCGTAAACGTGGTACAAGCAACGCGCGAACTGGCGTTCACAAATCCACAATCAAGTGGTTGATGGAATCGCTTGGATGGCAGTGGACGCCCACGATGCAAATCGGTTCCGGCTGCACGGTTCACTTACGAGCCGATGAACTTCCTTCAGGCCGACTCATTGTTAGCGTTTCGAAACATCTCACTATGGTCATTGACGGCGTTATTCACGATACACACGATTGCTCGCGCCGTGGAACGCGATGCGCATACGGGTACTGGCACGGGGCTGGGTCGCGAACTCGGCTCTAACCAACCAAACTACCTCACAATACCCATCTCTCTGGCGGCATCCTCGCAAACACAAATCGGTTCGACGCCATCTTCGAATTTCCGCCAGCGCCTTTCCCAGTCAATCATCGGCACGAAGCAATTAAAAGTAGAAGGCACTGACTCGGGTGCTCCGTTCTTCATCCAGACACGGAACCGTGCCGGATGCTCACCTTCACTGGGACAGGAAGTTGGTCTGCGCATTCGTTCATTCTCTGGGCAAACCCCGCCCTAGAGGTTCGCGGAGTGTTGCCTATCGGGCGCAATTGGGCGTCCAAACATCTTGCGAAGATTCCACTGAAGTTAGCGAAAGAATTTGGGCGGCCTGAGCCGTTCAACTTCCCGACATGCGCAATGTTATGCACATTTGCGCCAGCCCGAGCCCTCTGGTTCTGGTACGGCGCGCGGCAAATGTCGCTGAAAAAATTACCTGCTATCGTGGTCGTCCGCTCCACTCTCGATGAATGGTCTGGAACTTTCAAGTGATTGATTTTACTGGGCTAACTCCGCCGCACGTCGTGTGGAACCAGATATGCAATGAAAGCCAGAGCGGGCCTCGACAGATGCAACGAAAGTTCGATGGAGGATGCCAACGATGGGTTCTACCTTCGATATTTTCAAAATAACTTCAGACGGGCCTCTGTGGGTAGAAGCAGTGCGGGGTTTGGAGAGAGCTAAAGAGCGGATGGTTCACCTAGCACTGACATCTCCCGGAGAATATTTTGTTCACTCGCAGGACAACGGCGTTGTCGCCAAACAGACCCAAGAATATTTGGAAGAAATAACATGACTCAGATTTGCACAATGAAATGCCCGCACTGCGGAAGTACAGCAACCAAGGCAAAGCCCGAGCAGCAATTCAAGTGTGAAGGCTGCGGCTGGAAATTGTGATTCAGGACGTTACGAAAAGCTTGGAATTCAACGGACGCAAAATGCGACCGACCTACGATATTTTTACGGATTCTCCGGGTGCCCAACCAGTCTGGATAGAATCGGTTCAAGACCTTGAAGGTGCTAGAGAGCGCTTAAGAGAAGTAGCTCGCATTGCTCCGCGACGAGATTGCTTCATTTATTCAGACGATAACGGCATCGTGGAAATCATTGTCCATGCTGATTTTCAGGCACTCAGACGGCACATTAGTCTCGGGTAATTTCGCCAAGCAATTCCTCGAGCCAAAATGAAGTCGTGATTCACATCGAGCCGGGCACTTATCCTTCGTCATCAGCGGAAAGCAGACCCTCAACGAGCGCCTGCCATTCTTCTTCAAGTGTGGTGCGGCGAAATCTGCGCCCGGCGCGTTCGTACCAATATTCGGCGTTTGAAGTTTGTCCCCCCTTACGGTGCAGGTAAGCATGTACAGCTATGGCGTGGAGGGTCTCCAGCTCATCCACAAGTGCGTGGGCGCGAGTCCAATCCTGTTTTGCATCCCACCACAGCGCCTGTAGCGGAGCTGACAGTCCGTCCGGTGGCTCCTCGTGTACAAGGGAAGCTTGGAATTCATCGCGATTCATTACATGTCTTTCCTGTTGCGCTAACTCGCGAGCCGCCCCCCAACAATGTGAGGCTTGGCAGCTTTTTGCAAACGCTTCGGCAAGTCTGGGCGGACAATGAGTTCCACGATGCCGCTCTGGATTGAATACAGGAAGCAATCTCCCGAAGATTTGGACGCCAGCTGCTTCAAACGCTTTCTCGCGGCTGCGAGATTTCTAACTGTCTCTACATACTGTGCGTGGCCGCCCGCCGTAGTGAAAATGTCGAAGGTGGGGCACATTTTTGCCTCCTCCGTTGAGTCAACGTCACCACGAATGATTTGCTTCTTTCTTCTCTAGGTACCCGCTTTTTGTCCCCGCGCCTCGCCTTCATCGCGAATGGCACTTCGAGCCTTGTCTAGAACGTCTGGAGGAATCTCTTCCAAATTGTGCGTCGTCTTCGCGTGTTCGGCAGCCTTCTTAAGCACATCCTCATCCGTGTTGCCTCTCGCTTCAAAAGTACAACCGGGATTCAGGTCATTGCATTTCAGAACTTTTGTCACGTTGGTCTCCTTGCGAAGGTGGAGGGATAAGCGGAATGCTAGGCTTCTCCACGCCGAGAAGTCAATGACCAGCAGCCGAAGCGCTTGCTGACCGTACCGCGCAGACTGTTCTCCAAGAAAAGCGATGCAAAGAACCACTTCGCCCTCGGTGAATTAATATTACCTGTTAAAGTTTGGGCAGGAAGGACACGTGCTCATGCCCACGAACAAAACCATTCTGCGCAATCGTCACGGCGCAGAGGTAGCGGCAATTTCGTTCGATGAAGACTCCCATCGTTGGCGCATCGTTTCCAAAGGTGAACCAAAATTCAAGCGCGATTTCGCAACGCAGAAGGAGGCGTTCGATACGTGGCACGCGAATTTCAACGCAGAGACGGGAAAACTTTGCAAGTAACGAAATTTGCTGCGGCGTCAAATTCCACATGCACCGCACCGACTTGACTGAAACCCGAAACACGCCTAAGTTGCTTGTAGATGAACCACGTTAGGGCAACTCTGGTTGCGGCACTCGCGGTCGCTCTCGCAGTGTATGCATTTGACTGTGGAGCGATGACGACGCCTGAGCGGGCGATGCAGTGCTGCAATTCAATGCCTTGCTCGTCGCAGGCTCATCATGGTCAGGATTGTTGCAAGACCATGCCAGCGATGCACGCACCTTTTGTACAGCACTCGTTTGGGCAGGGCATTCCGTACTCATCTTTGGTGGTCGCTGCGCTCACGACATTCGATAAATCTAACGGCGTAGATTCATCCGCTTCCAGCATCGCAGAGCATTCCCACGCTCCGCCCATTTTCTACTCGGCGGCTCCCTCACCTCTTCGTATCTAGTCTGTCCTCCGGTCGGCTCCCGGCTCAACCAACTCGTGTGCTCGGGAATCGGTGTCCTTACTGGAGGAAAAACTGTGAGACTGCGAATGTTAATCTGTCTTGGGCGAAGAATTTGCGTGGTCGTGTTTTTCTTCGCGGCTATTGGCGCACCGGCAAAGGCACAAGGCTCTGCTCCTGAGACAGCCCCTCCGCTATTCCCCGGCGGCGGGCTCATCTCCTACGACTCCATCTTCACGACGCGCGGACTGATGTCGGAGTCAGCGGGGAGCATCTCTCCGACGGCTCGTCCGACTTTTTCACACGAGGGCGATGTCAATTTCACATGGGGGTTCTACCGCAATTTTGATTTGACGATTCTCGTTCCGATAGTGACGAATCACTTTGACAGCACGAATAAACCGACCGTTGGGGGAACTGGGCTTGGCGACGCAACGGTGTTGGTGAAGTACCGCTTCTATCGGCGAGACTCACAACGAGGGACTACGCAGGCGTCCGTTACATTCGGACCGAAGATACCAACAGGCAGAACCGACCTAACCGATGGAAACGGCGGTCTCCTTCCCGCGAGTTTACAGCCCGGCTCGGGTTCTACCGATTTCTTTATAGCTGCGAATTGGACTTACACAGGGCTTTTCAACGTCAAACGTCTTGTTGCTGACGAGGATTTTCACGCGCTCTTGCGAACACAAGGAACGCGGGCAACTCGCCTCGGCAGCAACATTGAATCGCGCTTCTGGCTGTCCTACCGACCTTATGAATCGAAGAACGTGACCCGGGAATGGTTCATCGGACCCGTTTTGACGTGGCTGCACTCTCAGGATGACCGCATCGCGGGAGCCACTCAGAGCGGGAGTGGTGGCGACGTATTGCTTGCAGGAGTCACGACATACGTGGGTCTGGGTCCCGGAACGCATGTTTGGCTCGGGATGGATTGGGACGTGGCGCATTCCACGGGTGCGATGTTCATGCCTGTCCGTCGTCACATCAGTTTTGGAATAACGCAACAGTTTCGGCTGCATCTTCGGTGAAAGGAGGAACGATGAACAGGAAACACCTCGCGCTACTGGCTCTGCTGGGATTGATAGTTGTGCCAGCGATTCAAGCACAAATCAAACATATCGAAATGCGCGTCGAAGGAATGACCTGAAACTTTTGAGCATACGGGGTGAAACAGCACCTCGGACGCCAGTCTGGCGTTCAAAACGTGGAAGTCAGCCTGATTGATGGAAAAGTGGAAGTCACGCCAAAGGAGGACGGACAGATTGACCCGGCTCAGCTTCTGAAAGCGACATACGACAGCGGTGTGACCGTCGCAGAAATGGATATGACTGCACAGGGGAAGGTAGTGAAGGATTCTGCGGGCAATCTCGCTTTGCAGGTTGAACCGAATCGGACATTTGCGTTGGCACCGAACGAATTGTCGAAGGGACTTGAGCCCCTTGCCGATTCTCAGACCGTGGTCACGGTTCGCGGACAGTTGTACAAGAAGCCCGCAGGAAAAAAGAAAGCGGACGCATCGGTTCCACTGAAGCTGCTGATTTTGGAAATACAGAAGAAGGAATAGATGCCGAAAAAACGCCTGTTGATTCTGATTTTCGCTGCGTTTGGGCTCGTCGGATGCAATCAGCATTCGGCGAGTCGTCCACAGCCGAAAGAAGATGTAATCACCGCAGGTGAGATTGGTTCGCTGCTACCGCAGTTCTCGGTGAAGGACTTGCAGGGACGTGAGATTTCGTCAGCGGAGCTGCGCGGTAAAGTGGTGCTCATTGATTTCTGGGCGACATGGTGCCAGCCCTGTAAGAAAGAGATGCCCGGCTATCAAAAGCTGTTAGACCGTTATGGCTCTCGCGGATTCACGGTTGTCGGATTCAAATTCGACACCATGGTGGACACGGAAGACCCGGTTCTGTTTGCGAAGAAAATCGGAGTTCGTTATCCGCTAGCGGTGGCTGCTGACGACTTGAAGCAGAAGTTTGGCGGCATTGAAGGTTTGCCCACGAAAATGCTCTATGACCGTCAGGGAATCCTGCGACAGAAAGTAGTTGGGTTTGAATATACTGACGCTATCGAATCAGCTCTGAAGCCACTGCTTTGAGCAACTGAGGACATCGGGTGGGATTTCGCCGAGGTCGGCGTCGCTTGCTAAGCCCAGAAATGCAAAAGGGGAACTGGGAGCAGCTCCCCGTTTGCTTAGTCCGTAGCCCGCCAGCGAGGTTACGGGCATCGCTGGCGGTAGCGCACCGCGAGAGCGGTGTGTAAACGGCTATCAAGAGTCTAGGCAGGGTGGAGTCATTTGTCCGGTAATTTCCTCCTTGCACTAGCCACTTCAACTTGCGGTTTACTCCCATGCAGCGCCGATTGCAAGCGAGAAGTATTGGGAGAAAAAACCGTACCGCAGGGAACGGAGCTACCTTGTGTCACGAACTACTTGTGCCGACGCTAGAATGTCCGCCTTCTGAATCCACGAACCGCGCCAGCAGACCGCCATAGTCCTGTTTCGTTGGCGGCATCGTGAACTGCACGCCCTTCGCGCCCACTTCGTTGTGGAACGCTTGAACGTCGGGCACTGTGAAGCCCAACTGAACGGTTCCAGCGGCATTCTTTTGAGACGCAGGGTGCAGCGCCAGTGTCGTTTCCCCGGTTACGAATTCGCTCCAGCCGGGAGATTCGAACTTGAGCTGGAAGCCAAGCACGTCCCGGTAGAATTTCACTGCCCGATTCATATCACTGACAAACTCAATCACATATCCGAGCTTCATGCTTCATCCTCTTTGGCGGCGGGTTTCATTTCGGAGATTCCTTTGCCAGATTGTACACCCCGAAACGAACAGCTATCGTTCCGGGGGGTGGTTCTGTTTTATTTGCCGTACAGAGTCACCTTTCCATCCACGACATTCGCCACGTAGCGCCCTTCGCTCAGGAATTGCATGACCTTCTTGCCGGAGCGTGCCATTTGCGCCCAACGGGACTTCGTTTCCGGGTTCTGCTCCAGCCCACGAATATCGTTGCCATCGAAAATGAAATCCACCTGCCGCAAGCCCTTCCGGGGAGTGATGCGAACTGAATAGCGTTGTCCGCCCAGCTTGACCACACTGGCTTTTTCGACAAGAACCTGTCGCCAGACATCAACTAGCGTTTGCTCGAAGGAAGGATTCATGCGCGTTCTGCATTGCCAGCGGGATTATAGTCCGTGGGAAGCGAAGAGAATGCATTGCGCTAGAGAGAAAATCGGCTCAGCGCGTCATCCCAACGCAGGGGTAGTTCGGAACCTTTGACTGTCCAGCGCACGAACTTCGTTTCGCCCATGTGGGGAGTGAGAGCGGTCATGATGCGCACATGAGGCGGGCACTGAATGAAAGTTCGCGCCGACGCTTCGTCATTCCAAGCCGAGAGCGTCCAGAATCGCTTGGAGAGTGGGTGAGCGAGAACGGAATATCCGAGCACGCCCTCCGCTGATGCCATTTGCTTCATCACTTGCACTGTATCGAAGAAAAAATGAGGAATCCGCCAGTAGCTTTTCAGCGGAAGGTACGACAGCAAGGCGACGTACTCTCGCTCAGGTTCAGCAGACCCAAATGTTCGCCACGGGCTCGCGGGCATGATTTTGAGATTCTATCGCGCGCCTGCAGCCACTTCGAAGTTCGCCGTATTTATTCGTCACTTTCAGCTTCTTCGTCCAGCCCGAATTCCCGCAGCTCTTCTTCGTCCAACTCCATTCGCTCGATAGCTGACAGTTCCCCGTGATACATCTCGATAGCCTCGATGCCGAAAAAGATGTCCTGATGCCCGCAATCAGGACATCGCGCTGAGAAATCTTTGTCTTTGAGTTCATTAATTGCGCGAATGTCCCACCATATAGCCGCAACGCAGCGACCTTCCTGACATTGGCGGCACCTGAACGTGAGAAAAATGCTCGGCATGGGTGGCGATTCTCTGCCGAACCGTCGATGGACGCAAGTTCCGGACACTGCATTGCGATGGCTTGTTAACGAAACACGGAACGCGCAGCTGAAAAGTTGTTAGCAACTAAGCCGAGCTTTTAGCCGGGAACTGCCCACATCGCGCAGGGCGTTCGCAGATATGCCACGCCAGAAAATCTGCGCAGCGCGTCAGCCCAAGGTAGGGGCAATGATTAATCGCGTTGGGCGGGACTGTATGTTAGGCTCCAGCGCAAAGGAGTCCCCGATGAACCGACTACTCTCTTTGTTGTGCCTACCGTTGTTGCTGGTGGTGATTTCTCCGACCCAAACTTCGCCCCAATCCTCCGACGAGGAAACTCTCAAAAAACTAGAGATTGAAGGCGCAAAGCACGCCGGGATGAGCGACGCAGATATCGCGTTCGGAAAGAAGGTTAGTTCGGAGCACGTGGTAACAGTAGACCCGCTCGGTCATGTTAGCGACCAGACTCCGGCAGATGTCGAAAAAATGAGTGTAGGGATGAGAAAAGCTGACCCGGATGTTAAGTCAAGCGTAGAAATTCAGGACATCAAGGTAAGGATTTCTGGCAACACGGCCATCGTGACATATTCAGGTATATACAACACCACCGGCCATAAAGACGCGCGTTACGATGTTCCGAACGCCAAATTTGTGGCGGTTGATACGTGGCAAAAACAATCAGGACAGTGGAAAATTTTGGCTCAGGCATTCGTCGCGACTGACCAGATTCCTAGCGAAGCGTATAAGCTCCCACCTCCGCCGGGTGTGCAATAGCCGCTGCTTTACCAACCCGGTGACCGCGCAGCTTTCAGCCGGGGCTGCCTAAAATCATCTTCGTTCGCCGCAGGGCGCTCGCAGATGTGCCCGCGCGGTTGGTCAAGAAAGTGCGAGCAGCTTTGAACGCAGCAAGGTAGGAGTTTGGTACCAAAATTCCACTGCGTCGCGCTGGGAAGGCTTCCAGCGCAAATCAAGAGTCGCGTTCTCATGTTGCTTCTCGTGAATCTCCAGCACCACTGCCTCCGGTTCGGCAGATAATTATCCCGTAACCCCAACAGCGAAGAGGTAACCAATCGTCGCGGCATCTGTTCTCGCGGAAGCTGTCCTGTTCCTGCACCTGCTTTGGTGCGGCTGGGTGGTGCTGGGCTGGATGGTGACGCGCTGCCGCCCTTTTCTGCGGACAATACATATCACTTCGCTCGTTTACGCCATCGTCATTGAGTTGGTTCCTTGGCCGCCATGCCCGCTCACCGTGGCGGAAACGTGGCTTGAAGCTCGTGTCGGAGTCGAACCAGCTCACGGACCGTTTCTCGTACGTGTTCTCGATGCAGTTGTGTATCCCGACCTGCCGGAGTGGGTCGTGGTTGGCTGCGCGGTGCTTGTTTGCGTGACCGTACTCTGTGTGTACCTCTGGCGCTATCGTCACCGGGCCGCAGACGGTCGGTGGTGACGGAAAGTGCCGCCGGGAATGCCAAGGATAATGGGGATGCGGTTGGGATGATTTACCAATTTAACTGCAGCACCGTTGCGTCGTGTCGCGTCTTGTGGCTCGCGCGAGCCGCCCGTTCAGCTTTCCCGAGCCAAACGCTGATTCGATGCCTTCCGCGCGCACACTACGTGCGTTTCGTTTCAACCCGACTTCCAGCCCGTAACTCACCCGGCTACCGCGTATTATCAGGTACTTGGCAGTCCCCAGTAGCCTTATAAGTTGTTGAAAGTACTTGTTGTTGCCGCTCTGTCACGGCAGAGGTCGCGGGTTCGAGTCCCGTCGTCCCCGCCACGGATCTAGATCCCGTGGCATGTCTCCGCAACTCCACGTCAATCAGCGAGGCACTCGGTCAGAATCCGCGTATGAAGTAGAGTCCCAGAGGCCCAAGGCATTGGTCTAAGGCGAAGCCGGTATGACTTGGGAGTAACACCCATTACCCAACTGGTCAAAAACATTGCACATGGCTATTCTCCGCGATCGCGAAGGAGCAAAACCTATACTGCAAACAAAAGGCTTACGAGGCCGAAGTTACGCTCGAGGGTTTGGTACTATGGATGCTATATACGCAGTGCCGGAAATCGCACGGAGGTGCGCACTTGAGAGCTCTTAGACTAATAACCGCGGCTGCAGTCCTAATGTTGGCCTCCAGCGTAGTACACGCTGATGGCCTCGACGCGCGAGTCAATGTCAACGGCGGCGGCCCTGGCAGTCCCCCTTGCGGTAGCATGCAGTTCTTCGCGGATGCGAATGGCGATTTCAACGTGGACTGCACAACCACGGTGAACACACCGTCCATCAGTTTCGGCGCTCTGGACTCACAGACGAATGGCGGCCTTTCTTGCCTTTCGCAACTGACGATGATTGGATGGAAAGAGAGCTCAAGCACGACGAACGGCGTAGACGTTTGCACCTTTACCGCGCCCTCCAAGTCCACGGACGGATTCCTCTCATTCTTGAGCTCGTTTTCTGATAATAACTCAATGAATGACGGCGATTGTGACCTGGGCGACTTCGCGTTCGGCATCCCGAAGGGCTGCGACGTAAAATTGACAACGTCGCTTCCATTTGTGCCCGGCGCCGCGGGTGATCTGTCTGTAAATGGTGCCCCGATTCTACCGTTTCCAGAACCGGCTTCCCTTGTATTGCTCGCAACCGGGTTGGGGGCATTGTTTATGCGTCGCCGCCGTTCCAGCAACGTAGGGACGGAAATTTAAGGTCTGAGCTTGTCGTAAGATCGGATCCTAGCTAGGCTGGGAAATAATACGAAGCGCCGCTGCGTACCCCGTGCCAGCGGCGCTTGCTTTTGTGCTGTGTTACTTTGATCCTTTTCGGCTACTCGTGGAGCCACCCTTTTGTGGCTGCGCATCGTCCGAGGGCAGAACCTGAGTTTGGAAAACCGGCGTGTGGTTTAATGAGTCCCCTTGCTGTATTCCTTCACCAGTGCTTGAAATTCCGGCGTCTTACTTAACTCGGCGAACTCCGGATCTTCCAGCACCTGCTTTATAGGGTAGCCTTGGCTGACCGCTTCCCTGAGGGTCCGGAGCGCGTCGGCGCGCTTCTTGGCCAGCATCTCGACAGTGGCCTCGGCATATATCAGTTCGACATCCTTATTATCGATGTCCCGGGCTCGTTTGATAAATTCCATTCCACGATCCGGTTCCCCCTTTTTCGCATAGTAAAGAGCCAGATCCTCGAGCGTCGCGGAGCTTTGCGGGTTCACTCGAAGTTCCTGGAACGCTAGCGCAATCGCCTTGTCGTACGTCGCACTCGCTTTATCCTTCTGTCCCGAACCGCGATAAGCATCCGCCAAATTGCCAACGGCCAGCTCCTGATTGGGACCGAGTTCGACAGCCTTTTCGGACATCTGCACTGCTTCACTGTAACGCTTTAAAACCAGGTACACGTAGCCTAGGTTGTTATACGCGCTCCACGTGGGAGACAATTCGATAGATTTCTTGTAAGCAGGAATACTTTCTTCGTACCTGCCTAGGCGAAGGTATGCATTACCAAGATTGTCCCAGCCAGGGACGTTTTCGGGCTCAAGTTCAGTAACGCGTTTGTATTCCTCCAATGCCTTTTCAGTTTCTCCTATCGAGTAATAGGCATTGCCGAGCGCAATGTGATTGCTCCAATAGTATGGATTTACCTCGATCGCCTTCTTGTAGGTTGCTATGGCTTCATCTTTCTGACCGCTGTCCAGATACGCGTTTCCGAGGCGGAAGTAGCCCTCGTCAGAGTTCGGCGAAAGCTGCAAGCCGCGCTTCAGCTCGGCGATTGCTTGCGCCGTTTTTCCCGTGCGCAAGTAGATGCTGCCGAGTGAGAAATGGACCTCCGGCAAATTGTCTTTGAGTTGCTCTGCGCGCTGGGCTGCCCCCAGCGCTTTTTCCGCCCAGAACGAATCCTTGTTCTGGCGATACATCATCAAACACGCGTCAGAAAGGCCCGTGTAGGCCAAAGCGAATCTCGGATCTTTGTCGATACTTTTCTGAAAGAAATCAATCGCCGTTTGGGCCGCTTTCTCGGGCGGTTGAGGACCTCGAAGGGCTTGGCGGCCGCGCAAGAAGAGATCGTAAGCATCCACGTTCTCAGTGGGCCGCTCCGCGGTGCGTGCCAATTCCTCGTTAGTCGGCTTCAAGTCAAGGGCGGTCACGAGCTGACCTGAAATCTGGTCCTCTAGAGTCAAAAGGTCCTTCGGCACGCCGGTGAACTGTTGGCTCCAGAGTTTTTTGCCGCCGTCTGCCACATCGATAAGATTCACAATTATCGCCATCTTGTCGGCGCTTCCCTGGATGATTCCTTGCACGACCAGGTTCACACCGAGGGCGCGAGCCGTCTTTTCGATTGGATCGGTCTTAGATACCTTGGCAACTGCGGTGTCGGAAGCGAGGCGGAGATCCTTCAATTGAAAAAGTTTGGAGGATAATGCTTCGTTGAGGCCCTCAGCCACGTATCCGAGCGACTGGTCGTCACCTGGAATTCTAAATGGCAGGATCGCTACGAACTTTCCCTGTGAAAGCGGCGGGATGCCGGAAACCGAACCCGCCACCCCGCTCTTACCGCCGGGGATGACCAGATGGCGCACGGGCGGAATCGCAAGAGCGAGCAACAGCAGGGCCAAAACACCCCCGACAACCCAGGTCCAACGCCTCTCCGCAACAAATTCCGGGATTTGAATCTGAACGGTGTGCGATCCGCTTGCCGAGCCCCTCGAGCCTTGCAGGTCTGCGAGAATCTCATAGGCGCTCTGGTAGCGGGCGGCCGGGTCGCGCTCCAAGCAGCGCATAATAACGCGTACAAACCAGCTCGGAAGCGATGGATTTATTAGCTTGGGATTCTTAGGCTTTTCCTGAATCCGTTGGTACATCACCTTCAGCGTGGATTCGCCCGTAAACGGGATGTCGCCGACCGCCATCTCATACAGCATCAATCCATAGGAGTACAGATCGCTCCGTTGGTCGGCGGGCTTCCCTTCTACTTGCTCGGGTGACATATAGCGCGGTGTACCCAAAAAAGCGCCCGTTTTCGTCATGCCTTGCGCGCCTTCTTCAAATGACTTCGCCAGGCCAAAGTCGGAGACGAAAATCTGATCGTCTTTATTGACTAGAATATTCTGTGGCTTCAGATCCCGGTGTATCACTCCCTCGGCATGAGCCGCGGCCAGCGCTTCGGCCAGAGTCCTCGCGTATTTCAGTACGCGCTCCATCGGGAGCTTCGGATTGTCTTTGAGGATTCCGTAGAGATCCTGGCCTTCTACATAGGCCATCGTGATGAATTTCGTGCCGCCCACTTCTCCCATATCGTGAATGCGAAGGATGTTCTTGTGGGAGATCTTGCTGGCAAGAACGAGCTCTTGTTTGAATCGCTTCAGGGCATCTGACTCGCCCATCGCTCCGTGGCGAACTACCTTGAGTGCCACGACACGATCGAGATCCTTGTCATATGCTTTATAAACGCGGCCCATCCCGCCCTGGCCGAGCAGCGCTTCAATGCGATAGCGCGTTCCGAAATCGCTCCCGGGGGCGAGAGCGGTCGCGTCCACCATCACCATTGTTTCGGAGTCCCCTATCGGCATAGGGGTCCCGCAGCGGGAACAAGACTCGGCGAATTCGGGGTTAACCGTGCTGCAGTGAGGACAATTCATCGCGGAAGCCGCCAGGACGGCTCAATCCTGCTTGTCACGATGCACGATTATCCGCAATCCAAGGAACGGCCGCAACCTCAATTAAAACTATTCCACCAAGCCAATTGTGAGCAACGGCGGAACAAGCGGAGCCGGGCAGACTTCCGCTACACTGTTCCGTAATGCTCGGAACCCCAATTCATGTATGGGTTGTCTTCGCAGTTGTCATCGCCGCAGCATTGGTTCTCGACCTCGGAGTCTTCCATCGCAAATCGAAAAAGGTTTCCCTTCGCGTTGCCCTGATTGAGAGCGCGGCATGGATCGTCCTTTCCCTTTTGTTCGCCGTCTACGTTCACTTCTCCCGTGGGACGCAGGCGGGAGTCGCATTCCTCACGGGATATTTGGTCGAGAAGTCGCTGAGCGTAGACAATATTTTCGTCTTCGTCTTGATCTTCCGGGCGTTCCAGGTCCCCGAGCGATCACAGCATAAGGTTTTGTTCTACGGCGTAATCGGCGCTCTCGTGATGCGCGCACTATTCGTCCTGGCCGGCGTCGAGCTGCTCCAGAATTTTCATTTCATCCTTTATATTCTTGGCGGAATTCTGGTGGTGACGGCAATTCAGATGTTGCGCCCGGGCGAGCGAGCAATTGAGCCGGAACGGAATTGGCTCGTGAGGATCACCCGCCAATTTATTCCCGTGCTGACCGACTACAGCGGCGAAAACTTCTGGGTCAAGCGTGAAAGAAAATGGAACGCCACACCTTTGTTCATGGCTCTCGTCGCGGTCGAGGCCATGGATATAGTGTTCGCGGTCGACTCTGTCCCGGCGGTTCTCGCGATTACGCGCGACACGTTCATTGTGTATTCCTCGAATGCCTTCGCCATTCTCGGACTGCGAGCACTGTACTTCGCACTCGCTGACATTCTTCCCCGCTTTCGATTCTTGCATCAGGGTCTGGCGGCAATACTCTTGTTTGTTGGCTTCAAGATGATTGTGAGCGATTGGATCGACCTTCCGGATCTTATGGCACTGGGAGTGATTGCGGGGATTCTGTTGATAACGATTGTCGCATCGCTGGCAGTCTCGCCTAAAGTCGGCGAAAGATCTAACGGATAGGTCTTCGCCCTCGGGTAAAAACATCTAGAAGAGTTTTGCAAGCGTTCATTGAATGCTCAGGACGAGAAGGCGCGATTCGGTTATTTCCTCAATCGCGTAGCGCAACCGTTCTCGACCCAAGCCTGCTTGACGGCTCGAGCTTTCAACGTGTTGCACACCTCACTATCTTTTCTACGCGCGCTGAGGCGCCGTCTCCATCCGCGATTCAGCAACGCTCGCGAGGGCGCCTTCCAGCACGTTCAGCCCTTCGTCGAACTGCCCGTCCATCACCACCAGAGGGACAAGCAGCCGTATCACATTGCCGTAAGTCCCAGCCGATATCAGAATCAAGCCGTGCTCATAGCAATATCGGACCACTTGCTCCGTCTCTGCTTTCGCCGGCTCCCGTGTTTCCGGACTTCGCACCAACTCAATGGCGCGCATCGCACCCAGACCACGAACATCACCGATCAGGGACCAACGCTTTTTCCAACCACGCGCGCGCAAATCAAACAACTCACCAAGCTTCTCGGCCCTACCAGAGAGATTCTCGCTCTCCATGATTTCGATGGCTGCAAGCGCTGCTGCGCATGATACGGGATTGCCACCGAATGTTCCGCCGAGCCCGCCCACCCCTGGTGTATCCATAATCTCGGCACGGCCTGTCACCGCCGCGAGCGGCATTCCTCCACCAAGCGATTTTGCCGACACCAAGAGATCCGGCACGACGCCATAGCGTTCGCAAGCAAACATCGCGCCTGTCCGGCAGAATCCCGTCTGTACTTCGTCGGCAATCAGCAGGATTTCGTGCCGCCTGCAAATGTCCTGAATGATTGAAAAGAATTCCGGCGGTGGCGTGACGAACCCTCCTTCGCCTAACACCGGCTCTACAACCACCGCCGCAATCGCTTCGGACGCTACGACGCGCTTAAAGGTGTCTTCCAAGTGCTTCGCGCAAAATACGCCGCAGCTTGGATATTGCAGCGAATACGAACAGCGGTAGCAGTAGGCGTACGGGATACGATAAATGTCCGTAGCGAAGGGCTCGAATCCTGCTTTGTACGGATGCGTTTTGCTGGTGAGCGACATCGTCAGCATCGTGCGTCCGTGGAATGCATCTTCAAAACATATGACGGCTGGACGATGCGTATAGCTTCGCGCGATTTTTACGGAATTTTCAATCGCTTCCGCGCCGCTGTTTACCAGAATCGTTTTCTTGGGAAACTTTCCTGGCGTGAGCGAGTTCAACTTTTCGGCAAGCTCGATATATTTCCCATAAGGCGCCACGCTGAAGCACGTATGCAGAAACGCATCTAACTGTTCGCGAAGGGCAGCCAGCACGCCGGGCGCGCGATGCCCCACATTCAAACAACCGATCCCTCCGGCAAAATCAATGTAGCGATTTCCGTCCACATCTTCCAGCATCGCGCCTTCTGCTCGCGCCGCGAAGATGGGAGTTGCATGCGCCACGCCGCGTGCCACGGCTGCATTGCGGCGGCGCATCAGTTCTTGCGATTTTGGTCCGGGAATCGGCGTGCGCAGATTAATTGTGGGCATGTCAGTACCATCCGATCGGCTGTTCATTCAAATTGATGTGCACCTGCTTCGTTTCGAGATATTCCTCAATGCCCCAGGACCCGAGCTCGCGACCGAAGCCGGACTGCTTGTACCCGCCCCACGGGGCCTCGACGTACGTTGGCTGCATGTGATTCACCCACACAATTCCCGCACGCAGCGCTTTCACTACTCGAAACGCTTTGAAAATGTCGCGCGACCAAACCGCCGCTGCCAGACCATAGGGAGTGTCATTCGCGATGCGAATCGCATCCGCTTCATTGCTAAAAGGAATCACCGCGGCGACAGGCCCAAAAATCTCTTCTTGCGCGATACGCGAAGAATTGTCCACATCATAGAAAATCGTCGGCTCGACGTAATAACCGCGCGCGCTAGCCGAAGAACGACCGCCACCCGATGCGACCTTCGCTTCCTTCTTGCCAAGCTCCTGATATGAGCGAACGCGATCGAACTGCTCCTTGCTAACGAGCGGACCCATCTTCGTTTCGCGTTCTAGCGGCGGGCCCAGGCGAATGGTCTTGGCCTTTGCCGACATCGCATCCACAAATTTCGCGTAGATGGACTTCTCGACCAGAATCCGGCTGCCCGCAGAACAGACCTCGCCCTGATTGATAAACACGCCGAACAACGCCCCATCAATGGCCGACTCAAAATCCGCATCGGCAAAAAATATGTTCGGAGATTTTCCGCCAAGCTCGAGCGTCACGCGCTTCAACGTGTCAGCCGCCATCTTGACGATCGCCTTCCCCACCGCTGCGCTTCCCGTAAACGCAACCTTACTCACATCCGGGTGCTTCACGAGCGGCGCGCCAGCCGTCTCCCCAAATCCCGTAATGATATTCACAACGCCGGGCGGCAGTCCGGCGTCGGCAAGATAACCGGCAAATTCGAGCGCCGTGAGCGGCGTCTGTTCGGCTGGTTTCAAAATACAAGTACAACCGGCGGCGATCGCGGGCGCGAGCTTCCACGCGGCCATCAGGAGCGGATAGTTCCAGGGAATGATTTGCGTCGCGACGCCGATCGGTTCGCGCATCGTGAAGTTCAGTGCATTGTCCGGCACCGGATTCACGCTGCCGAGGACTTTCGTCGCAAGCCCGCCATAATATTCCAAGCAAGTCGCGACGTCATTGATATCGTACTCAGCTTCGACGATCGGTTTGCCCGAATTGCGCGCTTCGAGCTCCGCCAGTGACCCTGCTTCCTTCCGCACTCGTTCAGCGAGCCGGAAAAGAATGCGGCCGCGCTCCTGCGCCGTCGTCTGCGGCCACGCACCGAAATCGAACGCAGCTTTGGCGGCGGCCACCGCACGATTGACGTCTTTCTCATCCGCATCCGGAACCTCGGCGAGAATCTCCTCCGTCGAAGGATCAACCACTGGGAAATACTTTCCGCGCTGGCTCTCGACGAATTCACCGTTAATGTACATCTGATACCTGCGAACAGCAGTTTTGGCCTCGCTGGCCATTTAAATCCTCCCGACAACCCGACGAATTCAGACGCGGCTAGCCGCCGCCCGTGGCGCCTTGCGCCGCCCGTACACAAAATAAAAAAACGCTGCCAACCCAATAAAAAACGCAGTGCCGCCTAGCATCCAAGCTTCGTACGACGCTACCGATGTGATTTGCTGCGCGGGCGAGAAAGCGAACACGGTGCCAAGAATCGTCATCAGCAAACCGCTTGTGCCCGCAAAAATAAGCACTCCCTTGCTGTAGTGCCCGTTCTCGGCGGCCGTGGGATCGAATGCCAGCTTCAGCAAAGCCCCAAACATATAAAGGAACGGCACCAACTGCAGCACTACGGCGAGCGACAATAAACGCTGAAACGTCTCCTGCACCCCCGAGCCAAACAAGCTAATCAGCACGAGAATCGCAGACACGACGGCATGAACGATCAGCGCTGCATAAGGCGTTCCGTATTGCGGGTGCACGCGCCCCAGCCAACTCGGGAGATAAGAATCCAACCCCGCCACAAACGGAATGCGCGCAGAACCGGCAAGCCACGCGGATCCGATACCCGCGATCGAAATGCTTAACATCAGCGCAAAAGGCGCGACGATCCACGCAACGCCTACTCGCGACGCCATGTGGCTCACTGCCTGCACAATCCCCTGCAGTACATTGATATCGTTTTTACTCATCGCGATCAGAAGCGTCAGCGTTGCCGCAATGTACAACGCGCCCGAAATTACTCCGCCCCACGCGACAGCTCCCGGAAGCGTCTTCTGCGGATCGCGAATTTCATCTCCCATCACGGATGCGAGCTCAAGTCCGACAAGCCCGAAGCAAATCACGCCGAATGAATTCAGCAGGAATCGCGGGTCGGCCGGAATGCGAAAA
Source organism: uncultured Acidobacteriota bacterium (assembly GCA_963772535.1). Lineage (GTDB taxonomy): Bacteria > Acidobacteriota > Terriglobia > Acidiferrales > UBA7541 > Palsa-295. The sequence continues at coordinate 306,616 of CAVYXN010000008.1, read as the reverse complement.
TCCGCTGCGGTGACGGTCGTACCAAATCGAAGCCAAACGATCAGGCCCAGCGCAATCAGCAGCCCACCTGCGACTACAGTTCCGATGCTGCCTACATTGTTGATCCACTTCCCGACGCCCAGCCCAACAATATTAAGGACCACAAGCAGAGCCAAAAGAGAAAGCGATGCGGTTACCGTGAACGCCTTGTTATCTGCCAGCGCGGCATGGCTCGGTCCCAGCGAAAAAACGGCGACGCCGACGAAATACAGCATCACGGTGGGCACGTACATCATGTTATTGGTCCAGTAGCACCAGCCCGACAAAAATCCGTGAAAATCTCCGAACACCTCTTTGGCCCAAAGATAAACTCCGCCCTCACCCGGGTACCGATGCGCCAGCTCAATCACCGCAATGCCCTGCGGCCAGAAAAACAGAACCAGGCAGAGAATCCAGAGCCAGACCGTTACGCCGCCGTTCGCGGCAATACTCGGTACAACATTTAGGTTAAATACCGCTACGACGAACAGCGCAACGAGGTCCCAACGCCCTAGCGCTCGCTTCAGATGCGCGGTTTCGTTTTTGGCGCTGTTCTCGGCCGGCAGAAGAGACTCCCTTAGTGCGCGGCTGTAACCACGTGCGGCTCTTTCTGCGCAGCGGCAAGCCCCGGTGCGACTTCCGCGAAGGCTTCCAGATGACGATCAATGTCCGCAGCCGTATGCGCCACAGAAACCGTCCATTGCTCATCCCACCAATAAGGCTGCGCCATCACTCCGCGATTCACCATCGCGAACCAGTAATGCCGCCAGATTTCGCTGTCGATCCTGAGCCAATCGCGATAATTGCGAATCGGCTGCGGGAAAAACATCAGCGCGCCATTCGAGCCCGCACTGGCGAGATAGGCATCGAGTCCCGACTTCTTCACTTCCTTCTCATAGCCATCCACAAGCTTCTTGTTAAGGCGATTCACGTGCTCATAGGCAGCGGGCGTCAGTACTTCACGGAAAGTCGCCAAGCCAGCCGCCATAGCGACGGGATTCGTGTTGTAAGTGCCGCCATGAAAAACGCGATGATCTGAGATCAAGCCCATCACCTGACGCGTTGAAGCAAATGCCGCCAGCGAAAATCCACCCCCTATCGATTTCGCGAGGCACACTATGTCGGGATTCACCTTGAAATATTCGCAAGCGCCGCCGCGCGCCAGCTTCGCCCCAGTTTTTACTTCGTCGAAAATCAGCAATGCTCCATTTTTTTTGGTGATCTCGCGCAATGCTTGGTGGTAGCCGGGATCGGGCATCAGGATGCCAACATTCATCATGATCGGCTCGACAATCACCGCTGCGATTTGGCTGGGATGCTTCGCAAACCAACGTTCTACCGACGCCGGGTCGTTGAATTGGGCCACGAGCGTATTTTGCAGCGTCGCCTTCGTGATGCCCTCACCCCCCGGAACGGAATTCGGCGCATTCGGATCGCCCACTTCGTTTTCCTTTGGTTTCACCGAAACGAGCGCCGAATCGTGCAGCCCGTGGTACCCACCCTCCATCTTGATGATGCGATCTCGCCCCGTCGCCGCTCGCGCCAGCCGCACGGCGTGCATCGTACATTCCGTCCCGCTGTTGCTGAACCGAACCATCTCCACCGGAAACCGTTTGCATATTTCTTCCGCGAGCTCCCACTCCATATCGTGGGGCATGCCAAACATCGTGCCCGTACTCAGCCTCTTCTGCACCGCGCTCACCACAGCCGGATGACAGTGCCCTGCCATGAGCGCGCCAAAACAGAGATTGAAATCAATGTATTCATTTCCATCGACGTCATGGATGTGGCCGCCCTTTCCATCGCGCACGAATATCGGATAGGGATGGTAGGCTCGATAGTTGCTGGCTACTCCTAGCGGCAAACGTTCGACCGCCTTCTTGTGTGCCTCACGCGAGCGCGGCGTGCGCTTTTCGTACGTTTCGATTTCCTTGCGAAGAGCCTCGTGCATAACTTCCTCCATCCCTAGTGCTGGTGGCCGCTAACGGCCCTGCGATTTACCTCTTCTTAGTGAATGCTTCAAGATTCTTTCATCTGCCAGCTTCGAAAGCGAAAGCCACGCTTCTTGAGCTCAGCGAAAAATGGTTCCGGCGGCACCACGTTCTCCGGCGCCTGCACTCCGCTGCCGCGAATCTCTCCCCGGCCAAGCATCACCGCTGCAATCGCAGCCGGAAAACCCGTATCTCGCGCGACGGCTGAAAGCTGTGGCCGCACCGAATGCCCTGCCCACATTTCCATCGCTGCTGCGGTTCGCCGCTTCCCTCGCCGTCCCGTCACAACCACTCTCAGCGCTTCCACATCCTTGGGCGTCTTACTAGTCGCATGCTTCTGTAACAAAGCCAAAAGCACGGCTCGCGGCGCGACTCGCGTCCCGTTCACCGCAATCGGCTCGCGGCTCGTAAATCCCGCATGCGTAAGATTCTGAACCAGGCTCACGAGTTGCGGCTCGTAGTTAATCTTGAAAAATACTTCGCGCACGCCCTTCTTCCGAAAACTTTCGGCCAACGTGCCAAGTTCAGAGTGGATCGAGTGCCGCAACACAATATTACCAATCGGCCGCGGAAATTTTCCCGGCTCGGGATCGGAAAGCATCGCCTTCTCGACGTAACGTCCATTTTCAAATGCAATCGGAGGCGTCGTCATCTCGTCAAGAATCGTCGCAATCGAAAACGTGTACGCGATCGGACTATCGTATTTCTGTTCATCCGCGCCCGCGTTGTACACCCGAATCGCATCCACGCGATCCAAGCGATCCGCCTGCGCCCGAGCCATCACATTCGTAATCCCGGGCGCACCGCCCATCCCCGCAATCGCCAACCGCCCGATTCTGCGGAAATCACGATCGAGCGAGAACTGCCTCTTCGTCATGTGATACAAGCCGCCAAGATCCATGTAATTCACCCGGGCGGCTAATGCGGCGCGCATCACATCCAGGTTCAAATTATACTGCGTGCAGTTCACTACCACATCGCAGCCTCTTAACAGCCTCGCCAGCTCCCCGGTTTCCCGCACATCCGCAAAAACAGACCGCGCCCGCCCGCGTCCGAATTTCTTAGCCACTTCCGCAGCGCGGCCTCGGTCAAAATCCCCCACGACGATCTGCCGCACCTCCGGTGCCCCCGCCAGGTCGTGCACCACCGCCCGCCCCATCATCCCTGCACCCAAAATAAAAATCTTCATCCCGCTCCTGCCGCCATCAAAGTTACCCCAGACGCCAAAGCGAGGGCGCCGCACGCAGCGGGCACCCTCGCTTGAAACGTTTACCATCGAACTCCTAGAACAGAACCTTAAATCCAAACTGAATTACGCGTGGTCCTTCGCGCGTCTTCAGTATTTGGCCGAACGTCGAACTCGAAAAGTTGCCATCCGGATTGGCAAATTGCGTGTGATTCCAAGCGTTGTAAAACTCAGCTCGGAACTCCGTATTCCACCGTTCATTGATTGGAGTTTTTTTGGAGATCACCAAATCCGTATTGCTCAAGGCCGGTCCGCAACACAGGGCGTGCGGCAAGTTGCCGAATTGTCCCGCTCCCGGATCGCTGATATTCCCTGGATTAAAGTAAAAGGCTGTGCCGTTGGCGACGTTTGTTGCGCTCTTCGGGTTGGTGAATTGCACCTTGCCCGTCACTTGTGGCGTGTTTGCGTCTTCGAAGAAAAAGCTGCTCTGTAGCTCAAGGTCATTCTGCGTCTGAACCCGGATCGGGAATCCGCTCTGATAGGTAATGATGGCCGACGTTCCCCAGCCATCCAGGGCCTTGCCTTTAAATCCGTCATATTTCGGCACTGGGAATTCCCAGTAGGGGCTGAAAACGAACCGATTCTTGGCATCGAGCAGTGACAACCCTCGCGTCGCGTTGAAGTTCAGCGGATTCAGTTCGTTCTCAAAAGACGCGCCCTGATCAATCGCCTTGCTGAATGTATAGGACGCCGAAAACAACAGTCCATGAGAAAAACTCTTGTCGAGCGAAATCTGTAGAGCGTTGTAATTCGAGTTTGCAATCGTATCTTCAGCGAAGATGTTGCTGAACACTGGCACCGCATCGCCGGGACAACCAGCACCTGTCGAAGGCGCGCAATTCGGCGATGAAAATGGCCGCGTGCCTACCAACGTGAGTCCGTTCGGTCCCACTGTGCCGCTAAAGCAACTTGGATTACCGCCCGGTGCCCCGTTATACGGCAACACGAGGCCTGCGCAATTCAGCGAAGGCACTTTGAATGGCTGCGGCGGGAGCGCCGACAAGGTTGGGTCCGCGGGGATGACGGTCCCCGCAGGAATGAAGTACTGCGAGTCCGATCCGAATGGCCCGCAAGTTGTCGGAGTCCCTCCGGAAGCCGCGGGCGCCGAGAGCACATTGTTAGGATTTAGGGTTGCTAGATTTGTGAGACCGAGGCAAGTCTGGATGTTTCCGGCATTCAGGTCATGCGACGCCAGCAAATGGTGCGCCTGAGTTCCTACGTAAGATATCCGAAACAACATATCCTTGCTCACCTGCCGCTCAATCGTCAGATTGTATTGCTCCGAGTATTGAGACTTCAGATGCGGCCCGAACTCTCCAAACAACAAAAGTGGGCGGAAGTTAGACCAATCCACGCATCCGTTCGGGCCTCCTGGCGTATCCACAGCGCATGGCGTTTGAGGGGTCTGTGTAATTACGCCGCCGAATGGGTTGGGAGCATTTCCACCCGATTGAAATTCGAAAGGCAGATTGAAGTTGGTGTTCGAAAGTAATGTACTCCCACCAAACGGCGGCTCGGCGCTGAACTGCTCGAGCACGAGCTGCTCGATCGGATTGTAAAAGAGGCCGAATCCTGCTCGCACACTGGTCTTACCGGGACCGCCTGTTAGCTTCGCCAGCCAGCCCTCGGTGGCCCCAGGACTCCATGCCATGCCAATCCGTGGAGCGAACGCTTTGTAATACGTCGATGTCAATCCGCGCGGCACGCCTTTGTCGCCCGGAAAAACGAGACCAAGCGGAAACACGGCGTTATTCGCCCCGCTATTCTGACCGCAATCCCCTGGCGCAAGATTCAGCGCGGAAGCGTTCTCCTGGGATAGCCAGCAGGGATATTGCGTCGTAGCCTGACCGGGCCGAAAAGTTTGTATGCGATTGCCTAAATCGTAGTACGGAGTATTCAGCTCCCATCGCAGGCCGTAGTTCAGAGTCAGATTCGACTTCAACTTGAAGCTGTCTTGGGCAAACAAATACAGTGCCGTGTTGCGCAAATTCTCCCCTTGCGCCGCACCCTGCGTGTACGTATTCGGCGTGCCAATGAAATAATTCGGGTAGGCGTCCGAGAATCCCACGTCGTTGGTGACAGGCGGATCACAGTTCGGGTTGCTATTCAGCGGCGAACACAAATTCCCATCGCTCAGAAATGTATATTGGCCGCTGACGTTGAAATAGAGGAATTGATCAAATCTCTGCCGGCGAACGTCGCCACCAAACTTCACCGTGTGCTTGCCGATGATCTTCGTGAAGTTGTCCGTCCACTGAAACGTATTCCCAACCTGCGGCAACTCACCCTCGAAATTGTTTCCGATTGTAAAGCCGCCCAGCACTTCGATGTATGGAAGGCCCACGTGCCCGGGAAGGTTCGTGGTGATGCCCGCTTGCGGGTTCGAAGGGCTCGTAAAGCAATTCGATGCAGGAATCGTGACGCACGAATCCTGGACGCTAGCTAGACTGTTGACAGGATGGTCGAGTTTCTTCTGTCCCTCTCGGAAATAATTGAACCGAAACTCATTGACTTCTGTGCTGCCGATCGTCCAGGTATGGCTCACGTTCCACTGCTGAACACGTGTTGCAAAGACAGCTGGGAATCCGGGAAGAAGACCGCCAGGCTGCTCAAGCTGGAAAGTCGAAAATGGATCGGTACGGTCGTTGTCGTCAAAGTAGTAGTACACCGAAAGCTGTTGTGACGACGTAAGCTTGTGATCGAAACGCACAGTGAATTGATCGCCGCGTTCATGTCGATTGGGGCCCGTCGACACCTGACCCGTTCCAAAGGGCGCCACGTACTGGTTATAAACGGCCAATGCTGTCGGATCGAAACATTGCGTGGGAATTGTACTGAGCGCTGGATTCGTGGCATTCGCAAAGATGGTGGCGAATGGTTGCGGTGTATTACCGCCGGCCGCAGCGTTCAACGCCGCGTGCCCGCCAGGGGTCAACGCGGAGGCACATCCAGTACGGTTTTCAAGCGTTTGAGCGAATGCCTGGTCTGTTAAGGATCCGAGAAAGGGTCCCGAAAAATTCCCAGCTGCTTCGCTCGCGGTTGGAAGAAATATCTTGCCCGACGAAATCCCTTGCACCAGCCGGTTCCCTTCGTATGACCCGAAGAGGAACGTTCGGTCCTTCTTGATAGGACCGCCGAGAGTCGCGCCAAACTGATTCTGCTGATAATCAAGCTTGAAGGGATCGAAATAGCCCTGCGTGTTGAGCGCTTGGTTTCGGAGGAATTCGTAGAAATCGCCATGCACCGCATTTGTTCCGGACTTCGTCACCACGTTGACCACCGAGCCCGAATTGCGCCCATACTCCGCGTCAAACGTATTCGTAATTACGCGGAACTCTTCGATCGCATCCGGCGAAGGTTGGATCGCCGGCCCGTTCACAAAGATATCGTTACCGTCGCCTCCGTTCACCATGTAATTGTTCGAGCGTCCGCGGCCTCCGTTCACAGACACCACGCCCGGATTATCGCTTCCGTAAAATAGGTCCGCGCCCAATTGCGATTGCACACCAGGCTGAAGTTGAAGGAGCTGGTAAGTATTTCTAGTGCTCAGAGGAAGTTCCCGCACTGAAATATCACTCATCACAGCACCCAGCTGAGTGCTCGTCGTCTCCACCTGCACCGCATTCGCTTCCACGGTCACCGTATCGCTCTTCCCGCCAACCGCGAGAGTGACGGTGATGAAATTTACGTGGCCGATCGTGACCACCACATCTTTCGCGAGGAACTTCTTGAAGCCCGTGGCCTCGGCCGTGACGTTATAGGTGCCAACAGGGAGTTCCGGTATGTCGAAGGCGCCATCCTTGTCCGACGTGACGGTGCGCGGCGTGGCCTGACCCGTCAACGTGGCTGTGATCGTGACGCCCGGTACGACCGCGCCCGATGGATCATTCACGATTCCGCGGATGGCTCCGTTCGTTTGCCCCATTGCCGCAGCGCAGAATGCCAAGCTCGCGCACGCCAGCAGGCACACCCGTCCCCACGCAGTCGCTCTCATTGGCGCTCCTTTTGAAAATCCCGCGTCCACCCCAGACGCCCCCGATTTTTCGATTGCAGCTTCCCGAAAAACCTTACTATAATTCGCGAACGTTAGAGGATGGCCTGTGGCATTGTCAAGAGGAAACTAGTTTGGCTCAAGCTCGTAAGTTGCCCGGGAAGGCTCGGCACGTTTCGGGCTATCTGCGTATCAGCGATGTCGCGCGTCTCGTCGGCGTCTCGCCTTCAATTCTTCGCTCCTGGGAAATTCTCGGTCTGATTTCGCCCGCTCGGACGCGCAGCCAATACCGCCTCTACACGCAAGCGGACGTGCGCTTGCTCAAGCGCGCCCAATTTCTTCGTCGCGCTCGCGGAATGAATGCCCCAGCCATCGTCCATATGCTCAAAACGCAGGGGCTCCTCTCAAAACCTGGCGGCCACCAGCCGAAGGCAAGCCCGGTCGGCCCGCGCCTGCGCCGTTTGCGTTTGCAGCGCGGCTACTCACTAGCGAAAGTCGCGCAGTCCGTGGATGTCTCGGTGGGATTCTTATCCGCGCTCGAACGCGGGCAAATGAGCGCGTCGATCGCCACCCTGCGACGCCTGGCTCGCTTCTATCGTCTCAATATTCTTTCGCTCTTTGATCCTTCCGAGGCCAATCCGGGTCGTGTCCGCCCGTCTGAAAGGAAAGTCCTCGAAGCCGGCAACGGCATTCGAATGGAACTTCTCTCCTGGGGCAACACCGTGATGGAGCCGCATATTTTTCGCATCGCTCCGTCCGCGGGAAGCGGCGAGTCTTATACTCACGAGGGCGAAGAGTTTCTCTACATTTTGAAGGGCTGCATCGAGATTGCGCTCGATGGCGGCGAAGCGAATCGCCTCGAGCAAGGCGACAGCTTCTATTTCGAAAGCAGCACCCCGCATCGCTGGGTGAATCCTGGTAAGAACGAAGCCTGGGTTTTGTGGGTGAATACGCCGCCCACTTTCTAGCGGACTTACAATGCGCGGCGACAGTCACGGGAAGCGGACCCGAAATCATGAAGATTAAACTTGCAGCGTTCACGCTCTTGCTGATTTCCTGTGTAGCCCTGAATGGATGCAAAAAACAACCCACTCTGAGCCTCCTCGTCTGGGAAGGCTACGCCGATCCTTCCTTCGTCCGCCCTTTTGAGCAGTCTCACAAATGCAAAATCAGCGCTTCCTACATGGGTTCGAGCGACGAACTGGTCGCCAAACTTCGCGGCGGCAGTGCGAGCAACTACGATGTGATCTCGCCTTCGAGTGACGTCGCCACCATGATCGCCTCGGCAGGCCTGGCTGCCCCTCTCGACCTTTCGAACTTTCCATCCTATTTACAGCTTTCCGAGCGCCTCCGCGATATGCCGCTCGTGCGGGTGAATGGGAAGGTGTATGGCGTCCCGTTCACATGGGGGCCCAATCCGCTTTTATACGACGCCAAAGTTTTTCCCCAGATACCCGATAGCTGGGCGGTTCTTTGGAGCCCGGATCTCAAGAATAAAATCTCCGTGTGGGACGAACTCTCCACGATCTACATGGCCGCGCAGGTGCTCGGCTACGACAAACCCGATCCCAGCCATCTCTATAACCTGACTGACGAAGAACTGAATAACGTGAAGAAGAAACTCATCGAGCTGAAGCCCAATATCCGAAAAATGTGGAGCACCGGCGGCGAGTTGACGAATCTCTTCGAGAATCACGAAGTGGTCGCAGCGATGGGCTGGCCCCTCATGACCAATCAGCTCCGCAATGCGAACTTCCCCATCGGCGAAACGATCCCGAAGGAAAACACCACCGGGTGGATCGACCATCTCATGATTACATCCGCCAGCGAGCACAAGGATCTCGCTGCGGAATTTCTTGAATACATGATCGAGGCCAAGACGCAGAAAGCCGTGGCCGACGTCACCGGATACGATCCCGCCAATCCGCAAGCCGCCCAATTCATGACGGAAGATCAAAGAAAATCGCTGCACCTCGACAATGTGGATCTCTACATGACGCGCATCTATTTCTGGCAGCAGGTTCCTCGCCGCGATAAATACAACGAGATCTGGAATGAAGTGAAGGCCGCCCAGTGACGTCTTTCATCAGCGCGATTCGCGCACGCCGCCTGATCCATCCCGGAACCTGCCCATGACCGCTTCCCTGGCGCAGGGCGCCGCTGCCCGTGCGCGAACCGATTCGCTCTTGTCGATCCGTTCTGTGGTGAAGTGTTTCGGTTCGCGTCCCGTGCTCCGCAATATTTCGCTCGAAGTTACTTCAGGCGAATTCCTCACCATTCTCGGTGAAAGCGGCTCGGGCAAGACCACCCTTTTGCGACTTATCGCAGGGTTTGAGCAATTGGACGGGGGCGAAATATGGATCGGCGGCGAACGCCTTGATCTGATTCCTCCTCATCGTCGTCCGGTGAATACCGTGTTCCAAAGTTACGCCTTATTTCCACACCTCAACGTGTTCGACAACGTCGCTTACGGGTTGCGCTCGAAAAATGCTGCGAAAGCCGAGATTCCCGGCCGCGTCGCGCACGCACTCACCATGGTAAAGATGAGCGAGTTCGCGCAATCGCCGCCCGCTCGGCTCAGCGGCGGTCAGCAGCAACGGGTAGCACTAGCTCGCGCCCTCGTGAATCGCCCCCGCGTTCTCCTGCTCGACGAACCTCTTTCCGCTCTCGATGCGAATCTCCGTCGCCAGATGCAAACCGAATTGAAGGCATTGCAGCGCGAAGTGGGAATCACATTCATCTTCGTCACCCACGATCAGGAAGAAGCCATGGCTCTCTCGGACCGCATCGCGCTTCTCCGCTCAGGTTTTCTCGAACAGGTCGCCGAGCCGCGCGAAATTTACGGCCAGCCTGCATCCCCATATGTAGCTCAATTCATTGGCCAGACGAATTTACTTCGAGCGGAAGTCCGAGACGGCGTGGCGCAAGCCGGAGTGCTCAAATGGCGCACCGCGGAAACGTTGGGCCAAGTCGTCTTTTCCCTGCGCCCTGAATGCATCCGCCTCGTTGCAACCGGCATGCGACCCCAGCCGAACGACGATTCGATCGCGCGCTTTCATGCTGGCATCCTGAATCAAACGTTCGGCGGCGCAATGGACACGCTCGAGCTCGACTGTGGCACTTCGCAGACTCTTCGCGCCCGCATCGCAAGCCCCGGCACTCTCAGCGGCCAGCACGAATTCGAGTTTCGCGCGAGTGACGCAATTGCCGTGCGCGAGGAAGATTCCGCCTAGCCATGTACACCCGTGCCTACAAATCAGCCGTCACAATCCCTCCGCTGCTCTGGGTCACCATGTTCCTCCTCGTGCCCTACGCGCTCCTGTTCTGTTATAGCTTCTGGTCTGTTTTGCCGCAGCAAACAATCATCCACAGCTGGAATCTTCAAAATTATATTCAGCTGATTCGTAATCCGATTTACCTCTCGGTCCTTTTTCGCTCTATCCGCATCGCCGCCGCCGTTACCCTGCTCGCGTTGCTCCTGGGGTACCCGCTCGCGTACTTCCTCTCTTTTCACGCCGCGAAACGAAAAGATCTGCTGTACCAGCTCGTGATAATCCCGCTGTGGGCCAGTTATCTCGTGCGCGGATACGCCTGGAAAACAATCCTTGGAAGCGATGGCGTGCTCAACGGCCTGCTGCAATATCTCCACATCACTCGCAACCCCGTCGAATTTTTCCTCTACAGCCCCTTCGCGGTAGTCCTCACCCTCACGCACATCTACACCCCATTCACGTTCCTTCCGATCTACGCGTCTCTAGAACACGTTCCGCGAAATCTCGTCGAAGCTTCGCACGACCTTGGTGCATCTCCCTGGTCCACATTCCGGCGCGTCATTCTTCCTCTTTCCCTTCCGGGCGTTCTCGCCGGCGCCACCTTCGCATTCGTGCTCACCCTCGGCGATTTCCTCGCCCCTCTTCTAGTCGGCGGCGCGAGCGGCATCATGATTTCCAACATAGTCGTCAGCCTTTTCGGCGCCGCATATAATTGGCCCCTAGGCGCAGCGATCTCGCTCTGCATGCTTCTCCTTGTCATGACCCTGCTCTTCGCTACAGAGCGCCTCGAAAGGAAGCTCACTCTTTCATGAGCAGCTCACCCAGTTCCGTCCGCGCGCCCTTTCTCACGGTGTACGCGACTCTCGTCTATGCATTCCTCTATTTCCCGATCGTCGTCCTCGTCCTATATTCCTTCAACGGCCCCGGCGTCGGCGGCTTTCCCCCATCAGGCTGGACTCTTGATTGGTACCGTCAGCTTTTTCAGGACGGCCCACTGTGGGATTCAGTCCTCAATAGCGTCATCGTCGCGGTAATCGCCGTCGGAATCTCGCTCACACTCGGCCTTCCCGCAGCGCTCGCTCTGGACCGCGCGCAGTTTCCGGGCAAGGCGCTTTTTCGCCGCATCGTTCTTCTGCCATTAATTCTTCCGGGAATCATCACTGGCTTATCGTTGCTCATGCTCTTCGTGGCCATGGGCATGAAGCTCAGTCTTGTAACCATCACCCTCGGCCACGGCACCGCCCTCATATCCGTTGCCACCACCGAAATCTTTGCAGGCTTGCAGAACTTTGACCGCGCTCAGGAAGAAGCCTCGCTCGATCTCGGCGCGAATCACTGGAAAACATTCTGGCGCATCACGCTCCCGAATCTCCGCGTCTCGCTGATCGCCGCTGCTCTTCTAATTTTCACGCTCTCGCTTGACGAAATCGCCGTCAGCTTCTTCCTCATCGGCCGCGACAACACTCTGCCTCTCGAAATCTGGTCGCGCTTGCGTCGCGGGATAACGCCGGAAATCAATGCGATCTCCACGCTGATCCTCGCCTTCTCCATCGCCGCAATTCTGATCTGGTATCGCCTTCGCACCCGTACCATGCGTGCCGAAGAAGCGGGTACGCAGGTATTGGCATCCACTCTGGAAGGAGAGCATTCATGAGCGGCACTCGACGGGATTTCCTGAAGTTTGTGGTAGCAGGCTCAGTAGCAGCGCGTTGCCCGATTGATCTCTCGTTGCTCGCGGTGCCCGACGATTCCAAAACTCAAGTCGAAGGCGACAATTTCGACATCTGCCATCAGGTCCGCGATGGTCACTCCTTCTCGCACCCGCCGATCTCAAAGCGCTACGATGTGGTCATCGTCGGCGGCGGAGCCAGCGGACTCAGCGCCGCTTACTTCCTTCGCCAGCGCGATTTCCTTCTTCTCGAAAAAGAACCGCACTTCGGCGGCAATGCCTACCTAGAAGAATATCAAGGGCAAGCCTTCGCCACCGGCTCCGCTTACGACTGGAAAGGTACGTCGAGCGAGCAGCTCGCTCGTGAAATCGGTCTCACGATGCTCCCGATCGATTCCTTTGATCCGACGATCCTCAATCGCAAGTGGATCAAAGACACCTGGCATGCCGGCCTCGACGAACTTCCCTACCCCACCTCTGTTCGCGATAGTTTCAAAAAATTCCGCGCCGATATGCTCGCGATCGACATTTCAAAGAACATCGAACAGCTCGACAACACGCCGCTTACGAAATATCTGAGCGCCTACGCTCCCGAAGTCAAAATCTGGTGGGACGCCTACGGCCCCTCGAACTGGGGCGCTAAATCCGCAGACACTTCCACATATGTGGCGCTCATCGATTTTCAGGAAGTCCTCGCTGCGGAGAAGGACACGAGGGTTACGTTGCCTGGTGGCAATGGCGCATTCACACGCAAACTCGTCGAAACACTTGAGCCCAAACTCGCTGGACGATTGTTAAGCGACGCCACAATCATCTCCGTCGAACCGCAAAAGACCGAGGTTCGCGTCACTTATCTCCAGGGGGGCGCACTCCATTCGGTGGGAGCGAAGTTCGTTGTAATGGCGACGCCGAAATTCATTACCTCCCATATCGTCGCCGGTATTTCAGACGCCCAACAGGACGCCATGTCCTCCTATCACTATTGTCCCTATCCGGTGATCAATATGATCTTCGACAAGCCTGTCTACAATCGCGCTTACGATACCTGGTGCCCGGGAAATTCTTTCACCGATGTCATCGTGGCCGATTGGGTCGTACAAAAGCAGCCGGGATACAAACAGAAGAACAACATTCTTACGTTTTACACACCACTCGCAGAAATCGAGCGCAAAAACCTTCTGAAGATTGAGGACTGCCGTCAGATTGCCGCAAACGTCCTAAGCGACTTCCAGAAACTTCTACCCGAATTCGCCACCGCGAATCCCTCAGAGATTCACTTCTATCGTCGCGGCCATCCGATGTTCCTGCCGACGCCCGGCCTGTTCACAAAAATCATTCCCGCAGCCAGCCAGCCGCTTGATCGGATCTTTTTCGCCAACGCTGATTCCATTGGCCCGGAGTCGGAAATTTCCGCAGCCGTCGATTCAGGTCGCAAGGCGGCGGAATGGATCGAGAAGCGTCTCACCGGTGCTTCCGCATCTACAGCCGCAGCCAGCATCGGCCTGCGCGCCTAAAAACCCGCGCAAAAACAAAACACCCGGTAATCTTACCCGGGTGTTTTCGAACTCTCTCAATTCCTGCCAGGGAGTGAGAAAGAAAGTTGCGCGCATCAATCTGCGCTTATCGTCGGGGCCTTTACTTTAGCGGCTCGCCACGCTCAGGTTATGCACGCCCGAAATCAGGAAGCCCGCCGTGCTCGCCGACTGCGGCACAAACCACATCCGCCGCACCATCCCATACTCACTGTGCTGCATGCGTCGCGCCACATAATCGAGAAGCAGCGGACCCACTTGAATCGCGGCATAAATCGCACCCGAATGCGCGAACGGCCGCATCAGTGGATCATCCTCCACAGCTCCGTGCCCTATCGCTTGTCGAGTCGAATACGCATCAAACGTTGCCGCACCATGCTGCATCATCGTCAGCGCGAGCCAACTGCGGCTTATGCGCGGCTTCTCAGGGGAATAAACCTTAATTGGCTTGACCGGCAGCGGCTTAGGAATGCGCACCGACGAAAGGGGCTGCGTTGTGTCGTGGTCCGTCAAAGAAACAACCGTCACGCCGGCCGCCGACTTTTCGCCTGCGTCACCTCCCAAACTCAACTTCGCGGGATCTATATATCCCTTGCCGGACGCCGTCGCCACCGTGTCTGTCTCGCCGCCGAGCGCCACCGCACTGGCGGGTTTTGGCCGCGTGCCATCTGTCGCACTGTCGGTGGCAGTAAGCGTTGTCAGGTTCGCCCGGAACACGGGGCGAACCATTTTGGGAACGGGGCTAAACTGGAACAACAGCGCAGCTACGGCAAAAACCATGGAAGGGGGCCTCCTACTGCCGACGCCAGCGAGAAAAGCACGGCTAGTACCATCGGGACGCACTTCCGTAAGGTGCAGATGTTGAATGACTTAATTGGACATGACCCCCTTAACGCTGCCTGAGCCTTCCGTTTACGCAGTTTTCGAGGCAAGCGATTTCCCTGCTAAGTGAGAAATACTTTCCCAAATATTACCCAAGACCTGCGACTTATTCCCAAAACGGGCTAAACCCGGAGCCGCCCGAGGGAAGATTGGAGACCGAATTCCCCCTTGGATTCTCAGCCCACACGAAGCACGATTTTTCCGAATTGCTCGCGTTTCTCGAGACGTTCGTGAGCTTCGCGAGCCTTGGCAAGAGGTATCACGGTGTCAATTACCGGTCTCACCCGGCCACGCCCGACTAAATCAAGCACGGGGTAAAGTTCCGCCTTGCTTCCCATGTACGATCCGAGAATCGAAATGTGCCGGCTGAAAAGGAACCGCAAATCTATTTTCCCTTCGTAACCGGTCGTCGCGCCGCAGGTCACCAACCGCCCGCCCACTGCGAGACTCGCCACGCTTTCCTGCCACGTCGCGTCGCCCACGTGCTCCACCACCACATCCACTCCACGCCGATCCGTTAGCCGCCTCACCTCCCGCGACCAATGCTCGATCGAGTGCAGAAATGTCTCGTCCGCGCCTAATTCCCTTGCCTTCTGCAGCTTTGCTTCCGATCCGGCCGTCGCGATCACGCGCGCTCCCGCCACTTTCGCAATCTGAATCGCAGCACTGCCCACTCCGCTTCCCGCGCCCAGCACGAGCACGGTCTCATCCGGCTTGAGTTGCGCCCTGGTGATTAACATGTGCCACGCCGTCAAAAACACCAACGGAATCGCCGCCGCTTCCTCAAAGCCAAGATTGGCTGGCATCGGAATCACGTTTGCCGCCGGCGACGCCACATATTCCGCGTACCCGCCATCCACCTGGTATCCAAACAAGGTGTACTGCCGGCAAAAATTATCGTCGCCTCTCAAACAGTAGAAGCAATGCCCACACGAAATCCCCGGCGAGAGCAGCACTCGCTCGCCCGGACGCACGCCCGACACTTTCTCTCCCTACCCGCGCCACCTCACCCGCGATGTCCGAGCCAAGAATATGCGGCAACAGAATCGTGATCCCCGGCAACCCACGCCTCACCCACAAATCAAGATGGTTCAGCGCACACGCGCGCACGCGAACCAGCACTTCATCCGCACCAATCTCCGGCTCGCGCACTTCGGCATAACGCAATACCTCAGGACCGCCGTGTTCTGAAAAGATGACCGCTTTCATCGTTCCTTCCTGCCCATGGGAATCGAAACAGTTCTAAGTGTCACCACAGCGTTTCGTCTTTCGTTTCTCGCGCCGCCAGCAGTCCAATGAACGTCAACACGGATGCCAGCGACAAATAGTAACCGACGTACTGCAAGCCATATGTCTTCGCAAGCCAGATGGCGATATAGGGCGCAAGCGACGCGCCGAAAATGCCTGCCAGATTAAACGTCAGCGAACTCCCCGTGTAACGCACCGAGGTGGGGAAAAGCTCGGAGAGAACGGTACCCAGCGGACCGTAGAACAGACCCGTCAACGATAGTCCTACAACCAACGCCATGATTGTCCCGATTGTCCCCGCCAGGAACATCGGTGCCATCACCAAGCCGAACAACCCGATCGCCGCAGTCACCCAAAGCAAAGTGCGTCTGCGTCCACGCTCGGCGAGAATCGCCCCGATCGGAATCGTAATCGCGAAGAAAGATCATGCCGAACAATTGCATTACCAGAAAAGTGTCTCGACTGTAGTGCAGAGCAGTCGTGCCCCACGACAGCGCGAAGACTGTCATCAAATAGAAAAGGACGAAGGCAGCGAGTGCTCCCAAAATCCCCACTGCAAGGGACCTGGGATATTTTCGAAATACCTCCAGGATCGGAACTGCCACCCGCTCTCGGCGGCTGATAGCCGCTCGGAACGCGGGAGTCTCCGTAATTGTCAGCCGCACGTAAAGACCGACAATCACCAGGACGGCACTCGCAAGGAACGGAATGCGCCAACCGAAAGAGAAGAACTGGTCGTTCGTCAGCCATTTCGAAAGCGCGAGAAACACGCCGCCGGAGAAAAGAAATCCGATCGGCGCTCCCAGTTGCGGAAACATGCCGTACCACGCCCGCCTGCCCGCCGGCGCATTCTCAACTGCAAGCAAGACCGCGCCGCCCCACTCTCCCCCAAGCCCGAGTCCCTGCCCCATGCGGCACAGCGCGAGAAGTAGCGGTGCGGCCACACCTATGGTCCTGTAAGTAGGAAGGATGCCGATCGAAACCGTCGATACGCCCATCGTCAACAGTGCCGCGACCAAAGTCGCCTTACGCCCAACCCGATCGCCAAAATGACCGAAAAGCGCCGAACCAAACGGCCGCGCGAAAAATGCAATTGCGAACGTCGCAAGCGAGGCAAGCGTAGCTGATGCGGGATCGGACGCGGGAAAGAACAACCGCGGAAAAACGAGCACGGCAGCTGTCGCGTAGATGTAGAAATCAAAAAACTCGATCGTGGTCCCAATAAGACTCGCAAACAGCACCTGCACAGGCGCGTTGATTGCCGCATCTCGGCTGACGGGCTTTTCGCCAATCGCGACGCCGATGCTGGGGGTATCGCTCACAAGGATTAAGGAGTGTACCCCTCGCGGCGCACGGCGAGAATGGTGAAGCTTCGCGCAAGCTGCCTTCGGCGGCAGGAACGCGGATTGGTTCCGTCAGACGACGAAGAACTCTCTAATCTGACAGTACACTTGTACGTACGTAGCCTGCCTTCGTTGACTTGTCTCAACACGCATCCTAAGATGACCTCCACTCATGCCGGAACCTCAGTCGCCGATCGGCCGCACAATTTCCCACTATCGTATCCTCGAAAAATTGGGCGGCGGAGGCATGGGTGTTGTCTACAAAGCTGAGGACACCGAGCTGGGCCGCTTCGTCGCGCTCAAATTCCTGCCAGACGACGTCGTGCGCGATCCGCAAGCCCTCGAGCGCTTTCGTCGCGAAGCTCGCGCTGCTTCTGCTTTGAACCATCCGAACATCTGCACGATTCATGAAATCGGCCAGCAGGAAGGTCAACCGTTCATCGTGATGGAGTATCTCGATGGCATGACCCTGAAGCATCGCATTAGCGGCAAACCGATTGACACCGATGATCTTCTCGCTCTCTCGATTGAAATCGCCGATGCTCTCGAAGCCGCCCACGCGGAAGGAATCATCCATCGCGACATCAAACCGGCCAATATTTTTGTAACCAAACGCGGCCACGCCAAGATTCTCGATTTTGGTTTGGCGAAAATCACGTTCACGGGTGCCGGCTCCTCGGGAGCCACAGTCGCAAGAGATATGACGGCAGGCGCCAGCGCGGAACACTTGACCAGCCCGGGCAGCACGTTGGGAACCGTCGCTTACATGTCCCCCGAGCAGGTTCGCGGCAAAGAGCTCGACGCGCGTACGGATTTGTTCTCGTTCGGCGCCGTTCTATATGAAATGGCGACCGGTGCGATTCCCTTTCGAGGCGAGACGTCCGGAGTGATTTTTAAATCCATTCTCGATGCCGCGCCCACGCCGGCCGTACGATTAAATCCCGAACTGCCGCCGGAAATGGAGCGCATCCTCGAAAAGACTCTCGAAAAAGACCGGACATTGCGCTATCAAAGCGCCACTGACTTGCGCACGGACTTGGCGCGGTTGAAACGCGAACAGCAATCGGGTCGCTCGACGCATGCAGAGATTTCCGCGAGTGTTGCAGCAGCTTCGGCGAGTTCTTCATCCATCTCGGCCGCCACCCCAAGTCTTTACAGTGCTCGCAAGTATTGGATTGTCGGCGCTCTGGCAGTATTGCTGATTGCCGCCGCAGCCGCCGGATTCTATCTGCTACGCGGAAGGGGAACCGGCGGCAAGATTACGTCCATTGCCGTCCTGCCCTTTGTTAACGCCACCTCCGACCCGAACAACGAGTACCTAAGCGACGGATTGACCGAAAGCCTGATCGGCACGCTTTCACAACTTCCCAATGTAAAGGTGATGGCGCGCAGCACCGTTTTCCGTTTCAAAGCAGATCAGCAAGACCCGCAGACAATCGGCAAATCGCTGGATGTGGGCGCGGTGTTGATGGGACGCATTACCCAACATGGCGACGAATTGGGCGTGCAAGCGGATCTGGTGAATACTACGGACGGAAGCGAACTATGGGGATCACACTACGCGCGCAAACTCTCGGACATTACGCAGGTGCAAAGCGACATCACACGCGACGTTTCGAACAAGCTGCAAGTTCATTTGAGCGGAGCAGCGCAACAAAAGATCGGAAGTGCGGGCACCACCAATCCAGAAGCGTACCGGTTGTATTTGGAAGGGCGGCAGCTGTGGTACGGAAGAACCCCGGCGGGCTTGCTGAAAAGTATCACGTTGTTTCAGCAGGCCATCGCCGCCGACCCGAATTATGCGCTCGCCTATACCGGCCTTGCCAATAGCTATAGCGTAGCGAGTGGCTATGGCCGGTTGATCCCGCCGAAACAAGCTCTTGTGCTTGCGGACCAGGCGTCACAAAAAGCCTTGGAGCTGGATAGTTCGCTCCCCGAAGCACATACGGCTCGCGCCGTGGCATTGACAAGAAAGGGAACGTGGAACCAGGCCGAGCAGGAGTTTCGCCGGGCGATCGAGTTGAACCCGAACGACGCGACCGCGCATTACTTTTACGCGTTCCTTTTCCTCGTGCCGCAGAACCGGATTGACCAGGCTCTCGATGAGTTTCACATCGCTCTCTCGCTCGACCCGCTTTCTCCAATCGTGAACGTAAATTACGGATTGACATTGACGATGGCGCGTCGCTTTCCCGAGGCAATCGCTCAAATAAGCAAGGTGATCGAACGAGACCCTTCCTTCGTCCCGGCTCATTTTTATCTGGCACAAGTCTATGCAATGCAAGGCCGTTTTGCGGATGCGGTGAGTGAAATCAAGAAAATCGGAACGGATCCCGGGTCCTATAGTCCGGACGCGCAAGGGTTCATAAAGGAGATGCTGAGCACCACCCACGGCCCAGTTCCCGCAAACGTGGCCGTTGCCTACGCGGCGGCGGGAGATCGCGAGAAGGCGTTCGAGTATCTTGAGCGGGCTTATTCCGAAGACGACGATGAACTGCTGGCCGTCATCCGCTTCCCTACCTTCGATTCCCTTCACTCCGATCCCCGCTGGGCAGATCTGCTAAAGAAGATAGGATTGCCGCTGTAAGTTTCAAATACTGTTCTCCCTGCGGGTTATCCTCAGATTCGGATAGGTTCGTTGATAAATCCGTCCTCGTACCAGCTATCTCAGTCTGAGATAGCTAGTGATTATCCGTGCCGGCTCAACCGGTCGATGCAACACCACCTGGTATAAATCTTTTTTCTAAAAGGTGGTGTTTATGATCCCAAAGAAACGGATACGGCTTTCTGCGATGCAAAGAGTTGAGGTATGGCGTCGCTGGAAAAGCGGGAGAATCGTTACATGCGATTGGTCGAGCGCTGGGCAAGAACAATGTGGTTATTTACCTTCTGTTGAAGCGCCATGGCGGAATTGCGCCGCCCATCCGCCGCCGTTCACCGAGTTCACTCACCCTGGCAGAACGAGAAGACATCTCCCGCGGAATCGCTTGTGGCTCGTCGATTCGCAGAATCGCCCAAGGCCTGCACCGCTGTGCCTCGACGATCAGCCGGGAAGTGGCCCGCCATGGCGGGCGCGCGCAGTACCGCGCCAATGAAGCCGATCAGCAGGCCTGGAAATCGGCCCTGCGGCCCAAGCCGTGCCTGCTGGCCACTCACACCCCGCTCCGGGAGATCGTTGCGAGTAAACTGATGCAGGACTGGTCGCCCGAGCAAGTTTCCGGATGGCTGAAGTGGCAGTTTCCCCAGGATGAGAACCTGCGCGTGTCGCACGAAACCATTTATCGCAGCCTATTCCTTCAAGCGCGAGGAGCGCTGAAAAAGGAGCTGATTCAGCACCTTCGCTCCCAGCGGCGGATCCGCCGCTCGCGGCATTCCAGCGTTCACGGACACTCCCAAGGCAAGATCGTCGATGCCCTTTCTATCCGCGAGCGACCTGCGGAAGTCGAAGATCGCGCCATTCCCGGTCATTGGGAAGGCGATCTGTTGCGCGGGGCGCGCAACAGTCATGTGGCCACGCTGGTGGAGCGTCATTCGCGGTTCTGTATGCTGGTGAAGGTGCCCGGCAAGGACACGACTACGGTGGTGGCCGCCTTGAGCCGGCACGTGCGCACTCTGCCCGCGACGTTGCGGCGCTCGCTGACCTGGGACCGCGGGTTGGAGATGGCCCAGCACAAAAGCTTCACGATGGCTACGGACGTACAGGTTTACTTCTGCGATCCCCAAAGCCCATGGCAGCGCGGTTCGAACGAAAACACGAACGGGCTGCTGCGGCAATACCTGCCAAAGAAGGCGGATCTGTCCTGCTACTCACAGTCGGACCTGGACGAGATCGCTCTGCGCCTCAATCAACGGCCACGAAAAACATTGGGATTTGAAACTCCGGCGGATAGACTGCAAGCCAGTGTTGCATCGACCCCTTGAGACCACCCCTGTTCTCGACATCTATCTGTGCGTTCGTCCCGTGTTACCGGATTTACGAGGAATCAAAACAAAGCCGACGGTGCGGCGAAGATAGTCCGCGCCGTGGAATTATTCGTGTGCAGCCGCAAAATCTTGAGAGCCTCGCTGAATCCTTGCACTCGCAGTAAAGTCAAAAAGGACCCTTAGGGTATGATGTGCAGCCATGACTTCCCAGCCAATCCATGGCACGAGCATGCGCACCGGCCACAGTTGTGGCTTGGTTGAGAAAGTCTCCGGCTACCGATGCCGCTGGATTTTCGTCCTTGAGGCGATGGCGCTACTTTTAACGGTGGTTCCATTGAGGGCCCAGGATCCACTTACCCAGAACAGTGCACAGGGGACAAATAACCCCCAGCAGGGGAGTGCTCCGAACGACGAGGAGTTGGCGAAAGACGTGAAGAATCCATTTGCCGATCTGATCCAGGTTCAAATTGGAAACGATTTCGGATTCGGCGGAGACACAGGGAATAGGCTTCAGTACGCAATGACACTCCAGCCCATCATCCCCATCAAGATCAACGACAGTTGGGATCTCGTTACCCGGACGAATTTTAGTGTGAGCAGCATCCCCGAATCCGATTCAGGCAGCAGCAGAATCACAGGTGCGAGTGACTTAACCACAGAATTCTACTTTTCGCCTGAGAAGAAAACCCCCTTTATCTGGGGCTTCGGTCCAGTTCTAGAAATTCCGACTGCCTCGGATGTGGCGCTTGGAAGTGGCAAGTGGGCACTCGGACCTGCATTCGGCATTATCAAGCAGACCGAGCACTGGACGTACGGTGGGGTTGCTTATCATGTGTGGTCATTTGCTGGCGACAAGAATCGCGACAAAGTTAGTTCAACGTACCTACAACCAGTTCTGTACTATTCGTGGGGCGATGGCTGGACAGTGGGCGTCGATGTCGAGTCAACATACGATTCAATGGCCCCGAACGGAAACAGATGGACGGTACCAGTTCAGCCATCCATCAGCAAAGTGACAAATTGGGGAAGACAGTCGGTCAGCCTCAGTCTCGGGGTAGTTGCCTATGCTGTCGCACCGGCGGGCTCTCCAATGGCCGCAATAAATCTCACAATCGCGCCATTGTTCCCGAGAAAAGGACGATGAACAGAGGAATTACCATCGCGTTGAATCAGTGCTTGCGATGGTAGGATTCACCGCATGAAGTTGACCATCGGCACGATCGGTTTGGCGTTGGTCGTCACCCTCGGTTCTCTCGTTCCCCTATTCGCCCAAGCGCCTGCCAAACAAGGCGAGATCCCGGAGCTTCGCGTAGCCGTCTACGTTGCTCCACCGATGGTTATGGAACAGAATGGGTCGCTGACCGGGTTTGTCATTGATCTTTGGAATGCGATTGCCGCACAGATGAAGGTAAAGACGAGCTATCAGATCATGCCTGATGTAAGAGCCTTGGAGGAGGCGATGCGATCCAAAAGCGCCGACCTCACCCCTGCTATCGTCATAACATCTGCACGTGATGAAGCTTTCGATTTTTCGTATCCAATATTTGAGACAGGCGTACAAATTATGGTGCCAGAGACCGGCGCAACGCGGGGGAGCGCAGGCCGCCTAACCCCCGCATTGGACATGCTACGTCTGCTGTTTTCGCGAACGACTATCGAATGGCTTGGCGTAGGCCTGCTGCTAGTCCTCGTCCCGGCTCACGTGGTCTGGTTTCTCGAACGGCGGCAACAAGGCGGTATCATTACAAACCGGAACTATTTCCCTGGGATTTTTGAGGCATGTTATTGGGGTCTAGCGACTCTGGCGGCACAGGTGGAGATAATGCCTCGGCAATGGATAGCGCGTGGTCTGGCAATCTTGTGGATGTTCGCCAGTGTGGTCTTCATCGCGTCCTACACCGCCCAACTGACGACGACTTTGACAGTCGAGCAAATTCGCGGGGCTATCGAGGGGCCGGGCGATTTGCCTGGTAAACAGGTCGCCACGATAACGTCCTCTGTTGCCGCTGATTATCTTCGGGAGCAGAACGCACAGGTGCAGGAGTTCCCGGGTGCTGATCAAATGTTTACTGCCCTCCTGGATAAGAAGGTGGATGCCGTGGTCGCGCCCGCACCGCTGCTCCTCTATTATGCGGCGCATGGGGGAAAGGGACGGGTAAAGGTGGTCGGTCCCGAATTTAACCGTCAGCCGGTCGCCATCGAAGTGCAGTTGGACAGCCCTTTGCGCAAGAAGATCGACCGTGCGTTGGTCACTCTTCGCGAGAACGGCACCTATCAGCAAATCTACGACAAGTGGTTCGGCGTCCCTTAAGAAGAGCCAGCCTAAAGGGGTTGCAGCCGCTAGTCGTCTCTCTACGATAACCTCCGATAAGTCGGATCATCGCAAACTAGGTCTTGTCGACGGGCCGAGACGGCTTGGTTTGGATAGATATTGATAAATCCTGTGGCTGTTGAAAAACTCGGTTTTTCTGAAAAAGATCAAAAATCGGGTGATGGGGGAAATGTCTAGGAGACTCGAAAAAATCGTTTGTAGGGCTTCCTGATGCGAAGCAATTTTTGCGAAATCGAAGTGAGCGAGTTTTTCAACAGCTACTCCTCTTCGCACCATGAATCTCAAAACGAGATATGTAGTGATAATCCCTGTTTCTCGACAGTTATCCCGAAATGCGTCAGTTTCCCAGCTACGCCGTTTTTTTTTGTGCCGTGAGCGTGAGCACGGTCACAGCGCCGCGTGACCCCTGGCACTGATTTCTAAAGGGCATGGCGTATGTTGTATTTGAAGTGATGGGATGGGAGTCATCAGAGAGTGGTGCCTTTCGTGCGAGCGGACCGAGCCGCTCCCAATCATCCCCAGGTGTCGATCTTGACTTCAGTTCAATAGAACCACGCAAGAAGCCAATTTCGAATTCTCGGAGAACGATAAACGCTGCACCGGCGATCAACACACGCCGATGAGGAGAAAGTGATGACTGTAAAAGACCCGAAGGAACTTTTTGTAATGCTGCTTAGTGACGCACGGCAGACCACTGAGCGTTCGACCAAGATCTATCAGGAGATCAGTCAGGCAGCCCAGGATCCGGATATAAAGGAAGCGCTGGAATCACGTGCCTGGATCGCAGAAAAGGACCTGAGCGCAATCGATCGGTGTTTTCAACTGATCGGAGAGCAGCCGGTGAAGCTCAGCGGCCGTTTCCAAGAGGTGTTTGCTGAGGACTTCCGCAAAGAACTGGCGGAGATACAGAACCCGATCGCAAAGCACATCTTCATCCTGGCCAAGGTTAACCACCTGATCCATCTTCGGATTGCCGAGTACGTAGCGCTGGTAGCAGCGGCGGACGTGACCGGACATTATGCAGTTGGCGTTCTGCTGGAGAGTTGTCTGGCGGACAAGCTCGCGTTTGTGGAACGAACGCGACGTCTCATCAGGAACTACGTCGCGACCAAGGTAGCGGCAAAGGTCGCTGCAGCATGATCGTGTCCTACAGCAGTCTGAATTGGATTGCTGAAAACGTAGCCTGTATGACCGCGAAGTGAAGCGGCTTGCGTAGGGTACTTAATGCCGAAACGGCTCTCCCCGGCGACGGGGAGAGCCACCCTCATACAGAGGGCGTCTCAGGTGGGAGCATTCACGTCCTATGTGCCGGAAACGAATACGGAATTTTCTCATTGCAGGTGTCGTGATCGGACTGATTGCGGTTGCGGGATCGGGTCTATTTGTTGTGCGTGATCTGCTGGCTGCGTTTGTCCTGTTCTGTGTCTTGTTTGGTGTACTTGGAATAGCTGCTCTGGCGTCCTTCCTCTTTGGCGAAGGAGTTGTGCGTTGCTTCGACTTTCTCGTGAATTCAGTGGCTTCGTTCTGTCCTCGCTCCATTTTCCGCAGCTACGTCATCTCACGAGATCCGAATTGTTAAGAGTTAATCATCTGCTGAGCGGATAGAACGGTAGCCTCCGTGACTGTCGGTATAGTGGGAAACGCGCATCGTTTTCCAAGGCGAAGCTCAGTCTTTGCCATAGCTAGTGATCGTCGCGCATCTCACGTGCGAACTCTTTGGTCTCAACGATATCTGAATCGACTGTCCGGACATTAGGGGCCGGGGGGTACGCGATTCACCATGCCGAGATCTTTCGCCGCGGTTCGAAAAAGTATTCAAAAACAAACTTTTACTCACTGATTCTCACGTAGTTTGCCGTGAAAGCTCTCCGTTTGCCCGTTCTGCATCGGTCTTCCCGGCTGCATGTGCATTCAACTCCTTCCTGCGTTCGCTCCACCAGGCCAGAGTTAAATGACGGCGAGTCAGTTCCGGCCGAGGACGAAAAGGCGGAATCGCGTGCGGCATTCCAGCTCGGACATCAATCCCATCCAGTTAGCCGCGATCACTCTCTGGCTCGCAAAACTGGTGTCCACATACAAGGACAAACACATCTCGTGTGGTAGGCATCCACCACGGTCGCACGTGGATCGCAGACAAATTGCTATGGGCTCGTGCACGAAATCTTGCGCCCTTCCTGGTACGGTGCTGTCCGATCCCGCCGTGGCTGCCCCACAGCACGCAGTGTCTGCGTTTCTTCGGCCGAAGATTCCATCCAGCCTCCCGGTTGCACGCGATTCACAGAGCTTAGTGGTTCACCGCTTCTCCTTAGCGTGGCAGCAACACTTGCAGCCGTCGATAGCCGAAGCGCGGCTTCTTCTGCGACAACTCAGCCAGCTTTGTGCGCAGCGATTCGGCCGACCGCATCGTTTGATAGCGGTAACTCGATTCGGCCACTACCATCAGGCCATACGCCCGCCGCAGGCTGAAGGACATTATCCTTCCCGCACTTGCTCGACAGCTGCCTTCAGCGCAACGAGCTCCACCCGTTTTTTCGAATCATCGACTGCAAAGCATCCTTGTCCAGACTCAGGTCCGATACCAACTTCTGCAGTCGCGTGTTTTCATCCCTCAACTGCTTCGCTTCCTGAGCCTGGCTCACGTCCATCCTGCCGTACTTTGCCTTCCAGGCGTAGATCATGTGCTTCGACACGCCCACTTCTCTCGCCACGTCCTCCGCCTTCCGTCATGTTTCCAGTTGCTTCAACGCCCCAATCATCTGCGCCTCGGTGTGCCTGCTCTTCGACAAGCACCTCGCCCTTCCCGCTATGTGAAATCATACTCAGCTTTGCGCGGAAAATAGATAGCTGTTCTGGAGGATTGGTAGTTTCGGAGAATAAACACTGATTACTATTGATAAATCCGCTTCGCACCAGCTATCTCGAAATGACATTGCGGGTGATTCCGATTACGGCGTAATCGGGAGCTATGGCCGTCGTATAGCGGTGAGATACACTCCTACGATGCTAGTGGATTACAGATCAAGGTGGCCTCAAGAATGCCTGTAGGCATCAAGGAACGGCACCGTACAGGACGCATCGGCTGGCTACGCGCGGCGGTACTGGGCGCGAACGACGGCATTCTTTCAACATCGAGTCTGGTGCTCGGTGTCGCAGCTGCTCATGCGACTCACAGCAACATTTTGGTGGCCGGTGTCGCCGGCCTAGTAGCTGGCGCAATGTCGATGGCTGCCGGTGAGTACGTGTCTGTCCACTCCCAGGCGGACACCGAACAGGCCGACCTCGGGCTGGAGTGCGCTGAACTCAAGGCGGACGACGCGGGCGAACACCAAGAACTGGCGGCGATCTACGTTGCTCGCGGTCTCGATCCTTTGCTCGCAAAACAAGTTGCTCAACAGCTGATGGCTCATGACGCGCTCGGCGCGCATGCCCGCGATGAACTCGGCATGTCCGATGCTCTTAGTGCACGTCCGATTCAGGCTGCATTAGCGTCGGCTGGCAGCTTTGCTGCTGGAGCCGCCATGCCTATCTTGGTTACCGCCATCGCTCCGGAGACGAGTCTGATTCCTCTTGTATCCGGAACATCACTTGTATTCCTTGCGTTTCTAGGCGGGTTGGCTGCACGTGTGGGTGGTGCAGGAGTAACGATTGGCGCAATCCGAGTCACGTTCTGGGGTGCACTGGCTATGGCGGTGACCGCAGGAGTCGGTTGGTTGTTCGGGACGGTTGCGTGAGCCCAGAAAACCGAACGCCTGCCTAACTCCCGCTAAATCGTATTACGGGACATCCATCGAACTAACAGTCCATTTGGCCAGTGCCCAGCCGCTCACCTCGCCTGGATGACTCAGCTCCGGGATAGGTGTTGACATAACGAAGTCGGCCTCACAACCAGCCGAGTAAACTGTGCGGTGTCAAACCTAACAGAGCTCGGATCGAAGGAGGCCGAGATGAAAATCATAGGATGCGATCTACACGCTCGACAACAGACGATCGCGATGTTGGATATCTGACACAGGCGAGCTGGAGGAGAAGACCCTGGAACATGAAGGCGCCGTCCGTCCGGGAGTTTTATTCCGCACTGTCGTGGTCCGATTCTGGTGGGGATTGAAGCGACCGGCTCGATGCAGTGGTTTCTGGAGTTGATGGAAGAGCTGGGGATCGAATGCCGAGTCGGTCATCCCCAGAAGATCCGCAAGGCGGAGACGCGGAAGCAAAAACATGATCGGCGGGATGCGCGACTGTTGCTGACGTTGCTGGCAGAGCATCGCTTTCCCACGATCTGGATGCCCTCGAGCGAGCAGCGCGATCTGCGCACGTTGCTACGTCACCGTCATCAGTGGGTGCGCCTGCGATCTCAAGTGCAGCACACGCTGCAATCGATGGCACTCAACCATGGTCTCAGGAGAGGCCACGCGCTATGGAGTCAAGCGGGCCTGCACGCACTTCGGGCATTGCCTCTGGCTCCTCATGCCAGCGAGCGGCGAGCGGCACTGCTGTCTTTGTACCCTCGTTTGCAGGAATCCATCGACCAGCTGGATCAGCAGGTCAGCCAGCAGGTTCAGCAACATCCCCCGGCGCGGCGACTCATGACGCACCCGGGAGTGGGACCGATCACCGCGTTAGCTACCGAAGTTTTCCTGGGCGATCCGCTGCGGTTCATCGATGGAAAAGCACTGGCCAGTTACATCGGCATGATCCCGAGCGAACACTCCAGCGGAGGCCGGCAGCGGCTGGGTGCGATGAGCAAACAAGGAAACGCGCTGCTGCGTTATCTGTGGTGCGAAGCGGCGATGCACGCGGTGGAGCGGGATCCGGAGTTGAAACGCTTCTATCGGCGCAAACTGGTGCAGAAAGGGCTGGGGAAAGCGAGAGTCGCTGCAGCCAGGAAACTCGGGATCCGACTCTGGATCATGATGCGTGACCAGATCGATTACGAAGAGTTCTGCCGTCGAGGAAAAGCGCGGCAGGAAAGCGGTAGTGTCCGTGCGGGGATGCCTGATCTCGACAGTGGTCCTGCAGCATAGTGACCGGATCTAGTGATAGGCTACCGCCTCCCCTTGCGGGGAGTCGAAGAAATCATCATGGTCGCACGTGATCGGAGAGATGTCTGGTGGGCAACACCGAGTCGATAAGTGACACGAACCGAGTCTCGTAGTTGGACAGGAAGAACAATCCGAGAATTGCGGCGCATCGCCCGCCGAAGGAAACAGCGGGACTGCGCAATGCAGGAGTCTGTGCGAAAGGAATAAAAAAAGAGTTAAAGACTCTTGACGTGGCCGACTTCGTTAGAGATGTCGAGAAATCCTGTGGCTGTTGAAAAAGTCGGTTTTTCTGAAAAAAAGTCGACAATCGGCTGATAGAAAATGTCTAGGAGACTGAGGGAAATCGTTTGTAGAGCTTCCTGACGCAAAGCAATTTCTACGAGTTCTCGCAGAGCGAGTTTTTCAACAGCCACTCCTCTTCGCACGCAATATAAAAGGCGCCCACTTTGCGGTAGGTTTTGATCGTTCGCATCACGACCTACCGAAAGGAGCGCCGTTGTGAACCAGGCAAAGTATATTGGCATGGACGTTCATCAGGCAACGATCCCAGTTGCCGTCATGGATTCCGCCGGCAAGCTGATCTTGGAGTCCATTCTCGAAACGAAAGCGGCCACGATTCTGCAATTCATCGCCGGGCTGCGCGGCAGTTTGCTGGTGACTTTCGAAGAAGGAACTTCTGCCGCCTGGTTGTATGACCTGCTGAAACCTCACGTTGCGAATGTTTTGGTCTGCGATCCCCGGAAGAATGCTCTATTAAAGGATGGCAGCAAGAGCGATCGGATCGATGCTCGGAAGCTGGCCGAGCTCTTGCGCGGCAACCTTCTCTCCCCGATCTACCATGGAGAGAACGGGCTGCGCACTTTGAAGGAACTGGCGCGCAGCTATCTAACGATCACGAAAGATCTGACGCGGGTGATGAGTCGGATCAAGGCCGTGTACCGAAGCTGGGCTATTCCCTGTGCCGGGCCAGCGGTGTATCGACCGCGTCATCGTGCGGAATGGTTGGCCAAGATTGTAGAACCCGGAGTTCGCTTGCGAGCCGAGCGGCTCTACCAGCAACTGGATGCGTTGGAGCCTTTGCGGCAGGGAGCGCGACGCGATCTGCTGGCAGAGAGCCGGAAACATCCGGCGGTGAAATTACTGCGCCAGATTCCTTATCTGGGTCCGATGCGTTCCGCCTTGCTGGTGGCGCTGCTCGAGACGCCGCATCGTTTTCGCACCAAGCGACAGTTGTGGGCCTACAGCGGATTCGGGCTCGAGACTCACGACAGCGGCGAATACCGCTTTGTGAAAGGGCAACTGCGACGAAACCGAGAGCGAGTCACCGTGCTGGGTCTGAACGAAAACCATAATCACGATCTGAAAAATATCTTCAAGAGTGCGGCGATATCCGCCAGCACTCGACCGGGACCGTTCCAAGAGTTTTACGCCGGGCTGGTGGCGAAAGGGAGAAGGCCGGCGATGGCACGCCTCACCCTGGCACGGAAGATCGCCGCGATACTTTGACGATTTGGAAGAAAGGAGTGTGCTTCGACGCCAACGAATTACATCGGCAAGCAGCTTGAGCGTCTCTGGTAGAGAGCCCGTTCCATCCTCCGGTGGTGGTCGGTTCGGTTCTTGAGACGCTCGGTTCGAGGGGAGTATCAGATAGGTGGTCCGACCCTGTGTGCTTCGGCACCGAGTCACCGTTCTCACGCTATGCCCCCTCGGAGAACCAGAAATAGCGATAGGCCACGAGCCTCGGATAGAACCATGGTTGCCACGGAATCGAATCGCTTGCCAAGTTTCAAGAGCCGGCGGACGTTGTCACCACTCGAAAATGAACCGAGGAAACGGAAGAGCCATCCAGAGAAGAACCTCTCGAGTGATCGAGAGCCATCTGCAAACAGTGGGCTGGATATCGAGACAAAAAATTTCTCGGCTACCGGCCGAGGGAGAACCTTTTTTGTTGCCATCCCCTTTTATAGAACCAGCTATCTCAAAACGAGATATATATGCCTGATGCCACAGATTATCGGCTCCCCAACCAGATTGACACCGGCTTCAACGCGCCGTAACCTCGATTCGAAGGCTATCCATGGATCTCTTCGAAGAAATTGTGCGCATGCGACGCGCCGGCCAACGCGGCGCCCTCGCCACCATCGTCCACACCAATGGTTCGATCCCAAGCTATGAGAGCTCCCGCATGCTCGTCCGCGACGATGGCACAATCGCCGGCACGGTTGGCGGAGGCTGCGTCGAAGCAGAAGTGTGGGCTGCGGCAAAAGACGTCATCCAAAAAGAGCAGCCACGCAAAATGACCTTCAATTTGAATCATGAAGCCGCCTACGACGCTGGTCTCATCTGTGGAGGCACTCTGGAAATTTTCGTCGAGCCGATTCTTCCTCAGCCGATGCTCTATCTTTTTGGCGGCGGCCACGTCTCCACCGCCGTGGCCCGTGTTGCTCATCAAGCCGGCTTCGCCATCGGAATTGTTGACGACCGCGAGGCATTTGCGAACTCCGACCGCTTCCCGATGGCCGCCGAAATTTATTCCACCTACGAGGACGCCTTCGCGAAAATTCGGCCAAACTCTTCGAGCTACCTCTTGATCGTCACGCGCGGGCACAAGGACGACATGCGCGTGCTTGCCTGGGCCATTGACACCAGCGCGCGCTACATCGGCATGATCGGCAGCAAACGCAAAGTCCTCTCCGTCTATAAAGCGCTCGAGAAGGAAGGTCATGATCTCGAAAAATTCGAACGTGTCCATGCGCCGGTCGGCCTCGACATTGGCGCCCTAGCTCCCGAAGAAATCGCTGTCAGCATCGCCGCCGAATTAATTGCCGTTCGCCGCAACGCGCCAAATCTTCCGCACAAGGCCGTTAGGCTCTCTGACGTCGCGTCGCTCCAGCACGACTAGACTCACCATGCTCGCAGCCGCCATTCTCGCTGCCGGCGAATCCAGCCGCATGGGCGAACCGAAAGCCCTGGTTTCAGTTCAAGGCCTCACTTTCGTCGAACATCTTTTCACGGCGACACGCTTGCCCCGCATTGGCCTCACTAGAATCGTCCTCGGTGCCCACGCGGCAGAGATCGGCCCGAAACTGAAATTCGACCCGGCCATGATTGTCTTCAATCCTGATTGGACCACCGGCCAACTGTCGTCCATTCACGCCGCAATCCGCAGCTTGCCGATTAGCACCACCGACGGCATTATTCTCTGTCCCGTGGATCATCCGCTCGTTTCCCGCCGCCTTATTTCCGAGCTGATCGCGCAATTCGATTCCACTCGAAAAGCCATCGCCCTTCCCCTCTACCGCGGCAAACGCGGACATCCCGTGATTTTTCGCGCCACGTTATACGAGGAACTTCTCGCCGCGTCTCCAGAGATTGGCGCAAGGCAGGTGGTCTGGGCCCATCCGCGGGAAATTCAGGAAGTTCCGACCGAAGAAGAGGGCGTAATTTTGAATCTCAACGATCCGGAAACTTTGAAAAAGGCGGCGACGCTACCTACTTCGACCTGACTTGGGCGCTTCTTCGCGTTCGATTCTCCGCTTCCGCGATTTTCTCGAGGACCGCGCTCAGCGCGTCCATTGCAAGCTCGGCTGCGTGCATTGTAGCGGCGGGCAATTCGCCAAGCGCTTCAGAAATCCTCAATGCCGTAATCTCGCGTGCTTCGGGCAAGCTCCGACCCGTCAGCAGGTCCGTAAGCATCGAGCCAGCCGCGATCGATGCCACGCATCCTTGTGTTTTGAAACGCGCTTCCGCCACTCGGCCGTCCTGCACTCGAACGGACAGCCTCATCGTGTCGCCGCAGACGGGATTGGCGACCTCCGCCACCGCCGTCGGCTCGGCAAGATTCCCAGCGTTATGCGGAGTTCGAAAATGTTCGAGGATTTTTTCGTTCACCACGGGCTCAGGTACGTACAGGACTAGCTGTATGAAATTATAAACCCGCTCTCGAAAACCTGCGTCGCCGCACTTCACAAAACTTGCCGCCGTTCGATTTTGTCCGCGCGAATCCTTCGCAGACTGCCCGCCCGAACAGAACAAAAATCGCTTGCGCTCGCTTTCGCTTTTTGTTTCAATTCCTTGACACAGAGAGGTTTACGATATAGTTTAAAGTCGTCCTAGCCTTCACTTCTTCCGATTGGGCGCGGAAGGGTGACCAAACAACTCGCCTACTGAATCACTCAGGAGAAATACTAATGCGACGATTCGGATGCCTGTTCACCCTCGTGGCCGCGGTTGTGCTCTCCGCGAGCGCCAGCTTCGCGCAGGACGGCAAGCTGAAAATCACGGTCAGGCCAAAAGAGGCATATATCTTTGTTGATGGTAAGGCCATCCACGAGGGCAGAAGCCGCTCCATTCCCCTCCCCGCCGGAAAACATACCGTAGCCGTGATGAACTATGGCTTTAAGATCTCGACGCAAGACGTCGATATCACCGCGGGCAAGACGACTGATTTGAACGTCGTCCTGCAGGCATATGGTGGGACCGTAAACGGCCCGTGGGGCCGCGTGTACCTAGGCGGAGGTTGGCCGCATGCCGCCGTCCTCTCCAATGGGACCAAGCCCGAATATCTCGTCGGTCATGTCGACGAAATGAATAATGATTTCTGGATTTGGAAGCAGGAGCTGATTCTCCCCGTTGGACATCATCACCTCACCGTGACCAAAGAAGGCAAAACGGTCTGGGAAGGCGACGTTGACGTCCAGGCCAACAAAAAGACCTCCGTCGACATGGCGAAGAACACCCAAAAGACCACGGAGTGGACCCGCGGCACCAAACTAAAGGATCTACCGAGGTTCAAACCGGGCACGGCGAGCGCCACGATTGCCGTCGCGCCCGTCACTGGCAGCTTCTCCGCTTCCGCAGGCCAGATCAATTGCGGCGATACTTCAAACCTGACGTGGCAAACAACGGAAACCGTTGACACGAATATCAGCAACGTCGGAGCGGTCGCGCCCAGCGGCACGCAGGGCGTCTCGCCGAAGGCGACCACCACTTACGACTTCAAATCCACGGGCCCCGGTGGCACGGTCTCAAGCACAGCCACTGTCAACGTCAACACCAAAGTTGATGCGAGCATCAGTGCTAATCCTGCCGAGGTTCACTATCGGAAGATTGGCGACAAAGTTGTCACCCAAGACAATTCGACGGTAACGTGGAAGACCTCGAACGCTCAGGACGCCACGCTCAACGGGAACAAAGTTGACGTGAACGGAAGTGAGCAAGTGAAGGCTGAACCGGCCGATACTTCTCAGGTTCCGGAGGGCCAGCCGGCTCGGACTGTGGATGAGTCGAAGGCCTACACGCTGAACGCCACGAATACCTGCGGCGGCAGCGCGACCGAGACGGCGAACCTGCACGTCACTGGTTCGGTCGAGCCGATTCCGGCCGTAGTTCTGCAGAGCATCTTCTATCCCACGGATTATCCGGATCAGAAGCATCCGCAAGTCGGACTGGTGAAGAGCCAACAGCTCGAATTGTCCACTCTGGCGGGCGGATTCAAGAAGTATCTGGAATACGATCCGGACGCAAAGCTTTCGATCGAGGCATTCGCGGATATTCGGGGATCGAAAAACCACAATCAGGACTTGAGCGAACGCCGTGTCGAGCGAATCAAGCAATATCTGGTCGATCAGGGAATCTCGGCGGACAAAGTTCAGACCGCCGCTTACGGCAAAGAGCGACCGATGCCGAAGGCGGACGTGAAGAACCTCGAATCGACAAACCCGAACCAACCGCCCAAGGCTCGTCTGCGCAACGTGACGGGCGACTGGTATGCGTACAACCGACGCGCGGACATCGTGCTTCTGCCTTCCGGCAAGAAGTCGGCGCAATTCTATCCGCACAATGCCGACGACTCCGGAATGATGTGGCAGATCCCGAAGCCGGCGTCTGAAGAAGGTCGAAGCGGTAAACTAAGAACTCTAGAAAAACAAGAGAACGCGCCGGAGAGAACATCTCCGGCGCGTTTTTGTTTTTGCGTGGCCCCCGAATGTCTTCATTGGCAGCGGCAGCGAAGACAAAGCGAACAAAAGTATGTCGCAACTGCAGCAACTATGTTGCAGCAAAAAGCTGTTTGACGCCTACTGATCGCTGTTCTTCCTCGACTCGACGTAGAAGTTGGATCGGCGGACAGGAGAAGAACTAGGGTATGGAGGGAGCAGGTAATATCCCGACATGGGAGCAACGTGAACCCCGTCCCACCCTTCGCAAACCCAGCGAAGGATGGGGCACCCGCAAAGGCTAAGGCTAAACTTCGGAGTAATCTACCCGAGTGGTATCATCCTCCCCGGAGCGCCGTCAATTGTGGAAACCACGGAGATCGACCGTAGAGGGTGGGCCACCCGCCTCAATGGAAGGCGCTTGACGATAACAAGAATCTGACCGTTCACGTGAGTTGGGACAAGAAGGGCACTCAATCAGTCACGAATGGTTACACATGGGATAAGTCTGGAAGCCTAACAAGCGTGAATGTCAGTCTCGCAGCAAAGACAGGGAATCTTGATTATCAGATGAGCACGGCTGCCGGCTACATACATGGCGCAACGATTACCGATTCCGCGCTACGTCAATCGTATGTCATCTCGCACGAGTTGGCCCATGTGGAATATGCAGAAACTGCGAGTGGTCACGCTTCCCTGGAGCAGTCATACAAAGATCAAGCGATTGCTGACGAGAAAATGAACCAATACGGAAAAATCCAAATTGCATTGAAAGACCCAGAATTCCAGCAAGTGAATCAACGGCTTCTTAACGCTTCTCAAGAACGAGAACAAGGAGCCGATCAGCGGGCGTGGGATCTTGTGGGGCCAAAATGAAAAAGACACTGATCCTTCTAGTTATGGCGATCCTTGTGTTGGCTGCTCATCTAGAAGGACAGAAGCCCCAGAGGGTATCTGGCGATGCAACCTCATGCGCAGGCTCCCCACTACTTTCTGAACTCAGCAAAGCGTCAGGAGAAGCTCTTCTTCGCCTATATGGGTATAACCTTCACGAACCTTGGGCATGTAGCAAAATCACTTCGCCGTGGGCCACTGGATCGATGCTTCTTCACTTCCGAAGGGTTACAAATCAAACCGATGATTCGACCGCCTTCTCCGTTCTAAAGGCTGCCGGTGTCTCACGGTTATGGATCATTCCAACCGACACAGGGATGCTGGAGGTTCAGAACGCGAAAAATGACGTCCACAATCTCGCGGCGTTCAACGCACTTCTTCAATCGCTGCCGAAAATTCCATCGAGCGCGGCGGACTGGAATGCTATCGGGAAGCTCTATTTGGAGCTGCTCGGTCGCCCAGATGCCGTTTCACCGGAAGACGGAACGAGTAGCCCATGCAGTGCAGATGGGGAGTGCTCGGTGGCATTCTCAGAAGTACCGCGTCATGGGAACGACCCGTACACAAAGTTGACCCTAACCTTCAGTGCTCCCAACGGTTCCAATCCTGCTAGGCTCACCGATGTGACAAGAGAAATTGTACGGCCTTCTGAAAACTGAGTTCGGGAAAGACGCGTGGTCATCGGACCAGTTCCTCAGCTGGAAATCCGACCGCGGCCCTAGAGTGACTTGTACGACCGGTACGGGAACCGCTGGAAGCAGCTGTACAACGGGGCGTGCACGGCGGGATCGACGTTCTGCGCGACGTTTGACGGGAACAACCACAACAACAATGGCCTGCTGGTGTATGACGCGGCGGGAAACGTGACGATGGACAACATGCATTACTGGCCGGGTAGCCCATCGCTTCGTTGTGTTTGCGAAGGTTGGTGCTTATTTTGAGTTGATCAAGTAGAACTCCGTCTGGCGCGGTTGGAAGAATTTGTAGCCGTCGGGCGTGAGATATGTGTCGTCTTCCGCCATGACGTAGATTTTCTGGCCGCCCCATTCGCGGATGGCGGTTTTTGTGTTGAGCTCGATGGATTGATACGAGCCGTCGCGCAGGCGCTCTTGAGATGAAGGGCCCACAGCTTCGTGGGTGGGGTTCACGGTTTGCGACGCGCGAAAATCGATGCTTGCGCCGAGCCCGTGCCCTTGATTGCCGATGGGGTGGCTGTAAATCATGGCTTCGATTCCCTTCTGCTTCATCTCGTCCATGGTGAGGTTATACACTTCGCCGCCGGTTCGGCCCGGCCGCGCGGCGCGCAACATGAGGGCGTCCTGCAGCGCGTTGGTGTTGTCCATCGCCTTCTGCAAGCCGACTGGAACGGATTTCTCACCGGGCAGGAACACGTAGGCCATCTTCTGCCAGTCGGTGCTCATGCCCATGTAGGAGATTCCGAAATCGAGGTGCACCAAATCTCCCGGCTCGATCACGGTTTCTTCTTTCGCGACGGCGAGGAAACCGCGTGAGGTTTCGGACGGGCATTCCCTTGCGCTGCACGCGCAGGTCGGGCTGGAACCAGGTGTCGACGCGATTGCGCCACATCTCGTCATAGAGCCAGCGGCGCACGTCGCCGACGGTCGTTTTCCCCGGAGTGATTATTTCGTTCGAGAGAGCGCGCTTGGTGATGAGGTCGGTGAGGATTACTTCCTGATTGTAGGTGTCGAATTCTTCTGGGATGCGAGTGGCGAGGTATTCGCCAATCAACTCCTGCGCGGGGACGAAATTCTTCGCCGCGTCTGGGCCCATTTTGTCGGCGAGATAATCGTAGGTGGATTTCGTGAGGCTACGCGTGACGCCCCGACGGCCGTCAATGCCGAGACCGATGTGGGCCGGGTGGTACGTGTCCCACAGAGCTTTGAGTTGCTTGTCGACGGAGTGCTGCGAAGGATCGTCGGTGCTCTCGAAGAATCGCTGGACGTTTTCTTCCGAGTATCCGGTAACGGCGATTTTCTTGAGTCCTTTGTCACCCGTATCCACGAAGACGAAAATATCGCGGCCGCCGGTATAGACGCGCGGCGGGGCGACGTATTCCGTGAGCGGATCGTTGTGAAACTCTTCGTTGACCACGATCCACATGTCCACGTGGTTGCGGCGCATCATGTCCAGCAGCATAGCGTGGCGCTTGACGAGCCACTGCTCGCGAACGGCGATTTGTTGCGACCAAGGCAGAAGCTCCGGCGCCTTCGGGAGATTTTTCTGCTTCGATTTCTGAGTTGCCGCTGCGCCAATCAACACGCCGCACGCCGCCAGAACCAAAACCCATTTTCGTGGATTCATTCCAAATCCTCCGCGCGGCATCCTATAACATTTGAAGGCCAGAAGTACGGCCTTGACTTCGAACAAATGGTCGAGTGGTATCATTCGTGTTCTGAGCAGACCGAGTTCCACGGATCAATTGGTGGGACACTCAATGAAAGACCGATCGCAAACCGCAGAGAGGCATGACGCGCTGGAGGTATCGCTCGCTGGCATTGGCCTGATCAATTCTCCGCGACTTAACAAAGGGACGGCTTTCCCCGACCACGAGCGCGACCTCTTTGGTCTGCACGGCTTGTTGCCGCCGCACGTCGGCACCCTCGACGAACAAGTAGAACGCCGGTTGCGCGCGCTCAACGACGAACCCACCCCGTTCACCAAATACAGCTTCCTTCGCGACCTCCAGGACATCAACGAGACACTTTTTTACGCTCTGCTGGTCCGCAACATCGAGCAGATGCTGCCGCTGGTCTACACGCCCACGGTGGGCGAGGGCTGCCAGCGCTTCAGCGAAATCTGGCGAAAGCCGCGAGGCCTGTTTCTGAGTTATCCAAACAAGGAGCGCATCCACCAGATCCTGAGCCACCGCCGGTACGACAGTGTGAAATGCATCGTGGTGAGCGACGGCGAGCGAATTCTAGGGCTCGGCGACCAGGGCGCCGGCGGAATGGGGATCCCCATCGGAAAGATGGCGCTCTATACCGCGCTTGGCGGAATTCATCCGGAGAATTGCCTTCCGATTTTGCTGGACGTGGGAACGAACAACGAGGAAAGGTTGAAGAGTCCGATTTACGTCGGATGGGCGCATCAGCGAGTGTGCGGCGCTGAGTACGACGAATTCGTCGACATTTTCGTGCAGCACGTCAAAAGGCGCTGGCCGCACGTTCTTTTGCAGTGGGAGGATTTTGCCGGTTCCAACGCGGCGCGCCTGCTGGCACGCTATCGCAATGAGTTGTGTACATTCAACGACGACATTCAAGGCACCGCGGCGGTGGCAACGTCCACCGTGATTTCTGCGATCAATGTGACTGGCGTGCCACTCGAGCGGCAAAAACTCGTTGTGCTCGGCTTCGGAAGCGCAGGACTCGGCATCACGAATTTACTGGCGCGGTTCATACAGGACAAAGGCGTGCCGCCGGACGACGCGCGCAAGCGGTTTTACGCAATCGATCGAGACGGCCTGATTACAGATAAAACTCAAGGCATGCGGCCGGAGCAGATGCTCTATGCGCGTAGGGGAGAGGAAGTGAAGGCCTGGAGGCAGCAGCCGAACGCCGCGATCACACTATTGGATGTGGTGCGCAACGCGAAGCCTTCGGTGTTGATCGGCGTCTCGGGGCAGGCGGGCGCGTTCACCGAGGGGGCCGTGCGCGAAATGGCTAAATATGCGGATCGGCCAATCATCTTTCCTCTTTCTAATCCGACCTCGCGCAGCGAAGCGACGCCGCAGGATTTGATGAACTGGACGGAAGGACGCGCGCTGATCGGAACTGGAAGCCCGTTTGAACCGGTGCGCGTAGGAGGAAAGGAGATTCACATCGCACAGACCAACAACTCGTACATATTCCCCGGGCTGGCGCTGGGAATCGTGGCGTCGAAAGCGAGAAGGGTGACCGATGCGATGGTGAAGGCCGCGGCCGAAGAACTGGTGCGCCATCTGCCCACGCGAACCGACAAGAATGCGAGCCTGCTTCCGCCGATTTCCAAGACGCGCGAATTGGCGCGGGAGATTGGTGAGGCCGTTGGAAGGCAAGCCATCAAGGAAGGCCAGGCACAGATCGCCGAAGCAGATTTGAGCCGCGAGCTTGAAGCGAATATTTGGAATCCTGTGTACGTTCCGTATGTGCGCAAACCAAGATCCACCAGCCAAGCTGGCCGAGCCGTCAGGTGAATCTTTCCCATTGAAACGTCAGCCAAAGTGACATCGAAGCGCATGGCAGGGAAAAAATCCGGAGCGACGTTGCGCATTGTTTCGCTGGCACCGAATGTGACTTCGATACTGTTGGCACTTGGCGCTGGCCGAAAGGTTGTTGGCGTGAGCAAGTGGTGCAAGGAAGTGGCACCGGTGGGGCGTCGCCCGCAGGTGGGTGATTGCTGGAAGATGGATGTGCGCGGGGTGATGCGGCTTAAGCCGACTCTTCTGATTGGCTCGGTGCCGTTTGCGCCGGAAACCGTGGCCAGCATCTTGAAGGAGCCGGTGGCTTTTCTTGCGATTAATCCGCGCTCGTTGGCTGATATTGAGGCGGACATTCGGATGCTGGCGAGTCTCGTGGGTCGAGCAACCGCGGGAGAGAAACTGATCCGCGCGATGCGATCGGCTTTTGAATCGATTGCGCGGCAGGCCAAACAGTTTCGGCGCCGGTCGCGTCCGCGCGTTTACTGCGAGGCTTGGCCGCACCCGCGTATCAGTTCGCCTCCTTGGGTTTCTGAATTGGTGGAGATGGCGGGCGGAGAGGTTGTGGTGCCAACGGGCACGCGGGTTACGGATGAGGACGTCGCGCGCGCTCGTCCTGATGCGATCGTTTTGGCGTGGACCGCCGCCGGGGCGCGTTCGAAGCCTTCTAGCGCGCTCCGCAATGCTGCGTGGCGAGATGTCCCGGCTGTAAGAACAGGGCGCGTGGTGGTGATCCGCGACGAACTTCTCAATACGCCCGGGCCGCCGCTTATCGAGGGCGCACGTCAGCTTTTTCGCGCGATACATCCGGATGCCAAGATCGGCGGCGGTCCCGCCGGCGCGAGAGGCCAACGGCGATGATTACTGTGGTCGCGGCCTTGATTCGCGACAACGGGAAGCTACTCGTCTGCCAGCGAAAGCGCGGAACTTCATTCGCGATGATGTGGGAATTTCCCGGCGGAAAAGTGAAGCCACGGGAAAGTCTTGAGCAAGCTCTCGTGCGTGAACTCGAAGAGGAGCTCGGTGCGAAGGCGACGATTGGTTCTGAAGTCTACCGGGCGCAGCACCGCTATGCGGAACTGAGTGAACCGATTGAGCTGATCTTTTTTCGGGCTGAGGTTAACCCGAGAAGTGTGCGGAATTTGGTTTTCGAAGAGATTCTGTGGCGCGACCCGTCATCACTACCGGAACTCAATTTCTTGCCCGCCGATAAAGAGTTGATCGACAAATTGGCTTGTGGAGCGCTCTTACTAAAAGATGGCGAATAGCAGCCGAGCGTCCTTTCGGGCGTGAGATGTGAATGACTCTTTAATGCGGCGCGGAACGATGCGTGTGCTCGGTGCTCCCTCGCCTGAATTTCGTGTTATAGTTTTTATGAAAAGCTAAAAGAGCACCAGCTCATAGGAGTCCGCATGGCGTCGAAAACCCATCGGGCGGTAATGGAGCCCGAGGTTGAAAAAAATGGTACTCCGTCGACCGAACTTCACCTGAACCTCTATAAGATGCTTGTGAAGTGCCGGATGTGCGACGAAAAGGCACGCATTCTCTTCCGCCAGGGCAAGTACAAAGGAAATTTCTATTCCGGTGTGGGCCAGGAAGCCACCAGCGTCGGCACGGCGTTCAGCCTGAAGAAAGATGACTGGATTGCGCCGTCGCATCGCGATTGGACGTCGAACGTGATCAAGGGCGTGCCGCTTAAGTTCTGCTTCGCGCAACTTTTCGCGAAGACCACGAGCCCGGACCGCGGCCGGTCATCACCGGCACATATGGGCTATCCCGAACTGCATGTAATCACGCCCGCCAGCAGCATTGCCGGGCAACTCAATGTTGGTACCGGTGTGGCGCTGGGAATCAAGAAGCTGCGCCGCAACGACGTGGTGGTTTCCTACTTCGGCGACGGTGCTACGAGCTTTGGCGGCTTCCACGAGGCTCTTAATTTTGCCGGTGTCCACAAACTTCCGATCATTTACGTTTGCCAGAACAATCTCTGGGCGGAATCGGTGCCCCTGCGGCTGCAAACCGCGCTCACGAATCTTTCTGATCGCGCCAAGGCTTACGGCTTCCCCGGTATTTCGCTCGACGGGAACAATGTGCTCGAAGTGTACGATGCAGCGCAGAAAGCGATCGGCCGCGCGCGCGGCGGACAGGGCCCGACGATGCTCGAGTGCAAGACATACCGTTGGTACGGGCACTCGGAAATCGACCCCGCAAAATATCGCGTGAAGGAAGAAGTGGATGCCTGGAAGAAGAAGGATCCGGTGGCGACTTTCGAGAAGCAGCTGATGGAAAAGAAGCTCTTGAACGACGCGAAGAAAAAGCAGATCGCCGACGAAATCACGCAGGAAATCAACGAAGCGGTGGAATTCGCCGAGCAAAGCCCCTATCCCGATGCGTCCGAGCTTGCGGACCACATCTGGGCGCAGTAGACGCGACCAAAGGAATCGAAATAAAAATGGCCCGAACGATCAACATGCTGGAAGCAATTAACGAAGCTCTCTCGCAAGAGATGGAGCGCGACGAGCGCGTCTTCATCCTCGGCGAGGATATCGGTCTCTCTGGCGGTGTTTTCAAGGTGACCGACGGCTTGCTCGACAAATTCGGCGAAGACCGCGTGCTTGATACGCCGCTGGCCGAGGGCATCATCATCGCGGCGGCGATTGGCTCTTCGATGATGGGACTGCGGCCGGTGCCGGAAATTCAGTTTGCGGATTTCATCACGCCGGCGGTGGAGCAGATCGTGCAACAGGCTTCGAAATTGCGCTATCGCAGCGCGGGCGGATATTCGTGTCCGATAACGATTCGCGTTTGCTGCGGCGCGGGCGGTGGCAGCGGTTTGTACCACTCGCAGGAGAACGCCACGTGGTTCGTGCACGAGCCAGGGCTGAAAGTGGTGATGCCGTCAACCGCTTACGACGCGAAGGGCATGCTCCTCGCAGCGATTCGCGATCCCGACCCGGTGATTTTCTTCGAGCATAAATCTTTGTACCGGCAGGCGAAGAGTGAAGTGCCCGAGGGCGATTACACCGTGCCGATCGGGCCGGCGGCGGTGCGTCGCGAAGGACGCGACCTGACCATCCTCACCTATGGATTCATGACGCAAAAGTCGCTCGACGCGGCGGAGCAGATGGCGCAGAAGGGCGTCGAAGCGGAAGTGGTGGAGATTCGCACGCTCGCGCCCATCGACAAGACTACGATCCTCGATTCAGTGCGCAAGACCAACAAGGCGCTCATCGTTCATGAAGACAAGAAAACGATGGGCTATGGCGCGGAGCTAGCAGCGATTCTGAGCGAAGAAGCCTTCGATGATCTCGACGGCCCCATCATGCGTGTGACAGGCCCCGATGTGCCGGCGATTCCGTTCAGCCCCAATCTTGATAAGGCCTGGCAAGTGAACACGGAAAAAATCATCGCCGGCATCGAGAAACTAGCTGCTTACTGAGCGTTGCGATATTAGTGCGAGAGCCAGACGCGAAAATCCGCGCGGCAGCCGCGAGTGACCCACACGTTTCTCGAGTCGAATCCCCATGTGGACCCCTGTATGCAAGGCGATCCGCTGAACTGCTGATCAACTAGAGCGTTCGCGATGCGCCCATCAGCCGGACACGTCTTCCTTCCTCCGTCCTGCGACGAGCAGCGCACCACCGTCGATCTTCCGCCGGGCCGGCCGCCGGTCCAAACCTGGAATTCGCCTTGGCAGCCGCGATCAACCCAGACGCCCATGTTATCGTAGCCCCACGAACGTCCTTGTGCGCAGTTCGCTCCACTAATTTGCCGCGTAAGCTGAGCGCCCCGCACCCAGCCGCCCACCGGGCAGTGACGAAACCGGCCATCCGTC
Organism: uncultured Acidobacteriota bacterium; assembly: GCA_963772535.1. GTDB lineage: Bacteria > Acidobacteriota > Terriglobia > Acidiferrales > UBA7541 > Palsa-295. The sequence goes on along the minus strand of CAVYXN010000008.1, from coordinate 263,269 downwards.
GATCTGCATCGTACGCTAGTTGAGGCGCCACTGTATTGCTGCGCATGTGTCTTTACGGGTGCGAGCAGAAAGATTGCGGCTGCGAGCAGAGCTATAATCCAAGGCGTTCGACGCATCATTTTTCTTCTCCAAGTAGCGTCTTGACGGCAAACCGAAGCGCCGACCAGCCCGCCGCCTTCGGACGGACATTCTTCCGGAGCTTTGGCGTTGCGTCAATGCGATTTTTAGGCGGGCGGCCGTCAAACCAGCGTGCGGCCGCCGTCGACCGCGAGGATTTGGCCGGTTACAAAATCCGCGGTCGCAAAATACATTACCGCGTCGGCGATATCCTCACCCGATCCGGTGCGATGGAGCGGAACGCGCTTGATGTAGTCCTGGTCGGGCGGCCCGTCTGGAAATTGAATCGTTCCCGGCGCCACGCTGTTCACCAGAATCTCCGGGGCCAGCGCGCGGGCAAGACATTTCGTCAGCATGATCGAGCCGGCTTTCGAAACGCAGTAGTGCGTATACGCCGGCCAGGGGAGGATCCCTCCCAGCGACGAGAGATTGATGATCCGGCCGCGTCCATGCCGCTTCATCAGCGGCGCCGCGGATTGCGCGCATAGAAACTGTGACTTCAAGTTCGCGTTCATGATTCGGTCCCACTGCTCGTCGGTAAGTTCCTCGAACTTCGCGGCGAAAAACGTTCCTGCATTGTTTACAAGAATATCGAGGCGGCCGAATTCCTTGTCGATCGCTGCGAACATGCGATGCACGTCCGCACGTCGTGAGACATCGGCCTGCAGCGCGATAGCACGCCGCCCCAGAAATTGAATTTCGCTCGACAGCTCCTCGGCTTCGGCTTTCGAAGTGGCGTGGTTCACGACTACATCCGCGCCTTCTTTCGCCAGCCGCAAAGCTACACTCCGCCCGATCCGTTTCGCCGCTCCTGTGACCAGCGCCACTTGCCTGGCAAGCGGTTTCTCGATCGTCATTCGATCCTCCGCGAATTTTCGCGTAATTCGCATCCGCTTGCTTTGAATTTCATCATGTGTGCGGCCAACTGCAAAATCCGTTCCACCGCCTCCTCCGCACCAACGCCGCGCGCATGAATGTTCGAGATCAAGTTTCGGTCCGAGTCGGTTTGGCCTCTCGTAGGACGAAAGGCCATGTACGCCGAAAGACTGGTCGCAGTCGCAAGGCCCGGCCGCTCTCCGATTAATAGCACGGCCACCTGAGGCTTCAACAGCTCGCCAATTTCATTCAAGATTCCCACCCGACAGTGTCGGACCACGAATGCGCGCCCAGCGGTCCATCCGCGCGCTTTCACACCGTCAAACATCAGCGGGAGCAAGTGGGGAACCTGTTCAGCGACGGCCGCCACCGACAGCCCGTCGCCGATGGCGATCTGAACATCGCAATTGCGCGCGTAGTTCGTCGTTATCCGCTCGCGCGATTCATCGTTAAATTGTCGTCCAAGGTCGGGCCGCAACAGGTATTCGTCCTTGTCACGCGCTCGCGTCCGGAATTCGCACAGCTCCCAACGCCGCACAAAGTCCACGCCCAGAGCGGCGTTGAGATCCAATTCATCACGCACTGCGTCCCGGGCGGCCGCATGCGCTTCGCGCAGATCCAGCTGGGTTCCCGTTCGATACGCTGCTCCTGCGCGTCCTACCAACACGCGCGCCGGCGTGCGCGCCCGAATTTTCTGAATGAGGTCAGGCCACTCCCCGCCCGCCAAAGATTCGTCGCGCCGCTTCAGCACGCCAGCCACTCAGGTGATCCCTTCGAGCGACGTTTCAAGCCGGTGCATCAACCGCCTGCGGGCTGGCGCGTCAAGTAACGCCGGCTCGCCGTCGCGGTAAATCCCTTCGCCTTCGAGCCAACGCAGAAATTCAGGCGCAGGCCGCAGCTTGAATAATCTTCTCACCGCCAGCGCATCGTGATAGCTCGTCGACTGATAATTCAGCATCACGTCGTCCGAGCACGGCACGCCCATAAAATAGTTGCATCCCGCCGCCGCCAGCAGCACGAGCAGATTGTCCGCCGAATTCTGGTCCGCCTCGGCATGATTCGTGTAACACACATCGCAACCCATCGGCAGGCCCAGCAACTTGCCCATGAAATGGTCTTCGAGTCCGGCGCGTATGATCTGCCGCTCGTCATAGAGATATTCGGGGCCGATAAATCCCACCACGCTGTTCACGAGAAACGGATCGAATACGCGTGCGATGCCGTACGCGCGCGCTTCCAAGGTGAGTTGATCGACGCCTCGATGCGCTTCGGCCGAAAGCGCGCTTCCCTGCCCCGTCTCGAAATACATTACATTCTCGCCCTTCCACTCGACGTCGCGCTGCCGATGATGTTCGAGCACTCGTTCGCGGCCCTCGCGCAACATCGCCAGCGTAATTCCAAAACTCCGATTGGTCGCCTCCGTTCCGCCAATCGATTGAAAAAGCAAATCCACGGGCGCGCCGCGCTCCATCGCCGCCAGTTGCGTGGTGATGTGCGCCAAGCAGCAAGTTTGTGTTGGCACTTTGTACGCGTCGACCAATCGCGCCAGGCCGTTTAGAATCGCGAGCACCGCATCGACGGAATCTGAGGCCGGGTTTACGCCGATCACCGCGTCGCCACAGCCATAAAGCAGCCCTTCAAACGCCGAAAGCAAAATCCCGCCCACGTCATCCGCCGGATGATTCGGCTGCGCCCGAATTCCCAATACGCCGCTCTCGCCCATCGTATTCCGGCAGCGTGTGACGTTTCGAATCTTCGCCGCGACCAGAATCAGATCCTTATTGCTCATGATCTTTGCCGCCGCCGCGGCAATTTCCGGAATAATTGCGCGTCCGACGCGCTTCAGCTCCATCTCGCCTGTGGCATCGTCGAGCAATAACTCCCGGAATTCCCCCACCGTAAGGCTATCGATCTCGCGAAACGCCTCGCGATCATGCGTTTCTAGAATCACTCGGCTCACATCGTCTTCATCCGGATCAATCACCGGTCGCGCAACGATTTCCGCGAGTGACAAATCCGTCAGCTCCCGCTTTGCCGCCACTCGCTCACGCTCCGACTGCGCCGCGATTCCGGCCAAATGATCGCCAGACTTCTCTTCGTTTGCCTTGGCAAAAAGCTCGCGCAAGTCCGAAAACACAAATCGTTCCGTCATAATGTCGCCACCGCCGCAAGGTATCACCAATCATCAGGATGTGGAAAGCGCCCGCGCCAAAGCGGCCTTCGGTAGCCACGACGACGTAGTGTTCGTCGTGGGTCTCTTGTTCTGCTCCCAATGTTGACGCCTACCTATGTATCTAGTACATAAGTACTCATGAAACGTCTCATCCCAAATCCTGAGCTACAGATCGAACGAATCCAAACCGGCGTCCGGATGGAAAAGCGCATCCTGAAAGTACTCAAAGCCCTCGCCGAGTATCACGACCTCACGCTCGGGGATCTCCTCGAAGGCATCGTCCTCCATGTCTTCGATGGCAAACGCCCCTTCGGCGCGCCCTCGCTCCAACGCATCCGCGATCTCAAGAAGTTTTACCACCTCGACCTCAACTCCTCCGCCAGCCATAGGCTGATCGAAGTCCGTGCGGCGCCTTCACGCAACCGCAAAAACAAATCGCCCAAAAAGAACCGCCGAAAATGACCCCGTCCCCGGAAGCCCCGAACGCTTCGCCTCCAGCCCGCCATCTCAGGAACGCCATTTCGATTCTCTATTGGTCAGTAGGGCTGGTGGTTCTGATCGAATCGTGCCTGTTTGTCTTTTCGGCATCGCGGGCGCACGAATTCGCTCGGTCAGGGATGCCTCATCTGATTCGACCCATTCTCGGCGGTACCGAAATCATCGCCGCGCTTCTCTTCCTCGTCCCGCCCACGCGATCGATCGGCGGCTACGCTCTACTCGGAATCTTCACTCTCGCCGCCCTGATCCATATTCTCCACGGCCAACCGGATGTCGGAGGCCTCGTCATTTACGCAGCCGCCGTCTACACAGTCCTCGCCGCTCGCAAATCCTGAACGCTTCTCGCGCCTTCGAGCGCAATCCCCTGCTAAAATCTTCCGCGTTCGCACCAGCCGGTTCCTGGAGGCTCCATGCCGCTCGATTTGCCACTCGATTTGCTCGCGATCGCCGCTCACCCTGATGACGTCGAGCTCACCTGCGGCGGCACCGTCCTTAAAATGTCACAGGCCGGCTATCGCACCGGCATCCTCGATCTCACACGCGGCGAAACGGGAACGCGCGGCACTCCTGAAACGCGCCTGAAAGAAGCCGCCCACGCCGGAAAAATTCTCGGCGTAAAAGTGCGCCGCAATCTCGGCCTTCCCGATGCCCGCCTCGCGCTTACCGACGAATTTAAAATCGCTGTCGCGGAAGCGATCCGTGAGCTTCAGCCCCACACGATCATCCTGCCGTACTGGGAAGGCCGCCACCCCGATCACTACAACGCCTCGAATCTCGGTTTTGAAGCCGCCTTTATTGCCGGACTGAAGACCTACCCTATGAAAGGCCAGCCGTTTCGTCCGTTTAAAATTCTCTACGCCACTTCCGATGCCACTGCGAGGCCCACGTTCGCCGTAGACATCACCAAGCAGTACGAAAGCCGCCGCCGTGCAATCCTCGCCTACAAATCGCAATTTACGCCCCCGCAAAAATCTCCCAAGTCGTCCAAATCAAAAGTGTATCTTCCGCTCGACGAACTCGAAAGCCGCATGAGCGATCAGGCACGCCACTACGGACGAATGATCGGCGTGAAGTATGCGGAAGGATTCGTCGTGAAAGAAGTGATGCACATCGACGACGTGATAAAAATCCCGGTCCGCTCAATCTAGGCTAGAAATCTCGATTCAGAGAGGAGAACGACCCCATGAAAATTTCATCCCGCCATCCTGCCGGCTCCTTTGTCTTTGCTTTTTTCCGACAGTAGGGGCACGGCGTGCCGTGCCCGAACGCGCCATAAGCACACCGGCGCCATCCCCCTCGCAGCCTGCTTCAAAATTCATTGCTCTCAATTTTCGCGACGCGACAATGGCACGATCGCGCCAAGTTCGTCCGCCGGGCACGGCATGCCGTGCCCCTACTGAAAACCAGGAAACGTAATCGTATGATTCGGCGCGGATTTCACTAACGTAGGCTTCAGCCTGCGCCACAAGTAACCACAATCTCCGCCAAAATCCTCCCCCGCCCGCGAAATCGTTTTTCCACGTCGCAGCACGCCCGACGCGTCCCCCATCCCACGTGCCATAAACAAATCCCACCCCCGCCGCCCGTCGCCCGTGATACATTTCGCCATCCACAGATCCAGTCCTCAAACTTCCATCCTTTGTGGGGAGGCCAAATTGAAACGACGAGCGTTAGTGATTCTAGCCATCACGGCTGGCTTGGCCCTCACGGGCGGCAAATCCACGAAATTAGTATTTACGTGGCTCAATCCCAACCAACACTCCAACCATTTCAAAAACATCATGGTTCTCGGCATCAACGGCCGCGCTTCCATTCGAGCAGAGTTCGAAGATCAGCTCTGCGCCGCCATCGCCAGGCCGGGAATCCAGTGTTCACCTAGCTACTCGCTGATCCCACGACCCACCGGCACGCCACTCGACATGAACGATCTTAGAAATGTTGTGAGTGGCCAAAATATTGACGCCATCGTCGCCTCGCGTCTCGTGAAGGTCGATAAAACCGTCACCTATATCCCCGGCCAGGCCTATCCGATGTTTCCCGTTTACGGCACGTTCTACGGTTACTATAGCGCGATCTACCCGGTAGTTTATTCGCCCGATTATCTTCGCGTCGACAAGACGGCGCAGGTGGAAACGAATTTCTATTCGGCGGTAGCGCCGGACGGAGTGCTTGTCTGGACGGGGACCAGCGACACGGTGAACCCAAAATCACCAAACAAGGCGATTGACGCGCTGTCGAAGCTCATCGTGCAGGAACTAGAGAAGCAAAATATTATTTGAGCAGAAAGCCAAAACTGGAAATGTGCGCTTTGGTGATCGGGCGGCTGAATCAGAAATCGTCGGATTCGAGCGCGTAGCTATAGCCGGGCAGAGTTTGCATGGGCCCGCGGTTATCCACTTTCACCTTCACCGGCCGCTCCGACTCCGCGCCCGTTCTCCGCAGCATCACGTAAGTGGTCAGCGCTTCGTTGTAGACCTTCGTAATCAGATACGACTCGGCCGTATCGTCCTTCTTCCAAACCTGGCCTACTTGAATCTTCCGGGCGGGCATACTACGAATGTAAAGCCATTCCTGAGAGCCGTCAACACAGCAACGCGCCACCGATTCCCAGGCCAAACTTCACGATTCCAGCGCCATAGGCGCCCTGAAAACGCATGGCTCTCGCCGCAAATCTATGGCAAGCTACCCCACATGGGAAACAAAGACGCACACCGCCGCGAAAAGAAAAAGCCGAAAAAGAAAGCTCCCCCCACCACGGCAGCGAATCCGCCCGCTTCGCGGTGGGTTCCACCGCCACCTCCGTCAACGCCGCAGACCTAGTCCTTTCCCGCATCATTTCGGCCAGGCCTTCATCGCAGTCTCCACCACTTGCAGCAATTCACGGTGGCTCGCCCCGCTCGCAGCTTCCACCGCCATCCCGTGCGCCACCGTCACCACGTAGCGCGCCAGCCCCGCTGGATCAGTGCCGGGCGGCAAATCTCCCTCTGCCTTCGCGCGCTGCAATCTCTTTCGCAGTTCGGCTTCACCATCCGCGCGTCGCGCAATCAGTTCGCGCCGCACCGACTCAGATGCATCGCCACACGCCAGCGCCCCCTGCACCAACAAGCAGCCTCGCGGCCCTTCGCCTCTGGTCGGCACATCCGCGGCTGCCATGAGCACTCGCTCCACCGCCTGCCGCGCGGTTGGCGCTTCAAGCGCCTGGCGCACAGCCGACGCCGGGCCCGCGGCATAGCGATCCAGCACCTTGCGGAACAATTCCTCCTTGTTGCCAAACGCCGCATAGATGCTCGGCCGATTGATTCGCATCGCCGCAGCCAAATCCGATATCGCCGTTCCTTCGTACCCTTTGCGCCAGAATACCTCGAGCGCCCGATCGAGCGCTTCATCCGCGTCGAACCCGCGCGGCCTCCCGACCGCACCGGTTTGTCCCTTGCGCTTCATACCACACCATTGTAATCCTTTTGTACCTATCGGTAAAGAATCCTGCGACCTTCTCACCAATCCGCACATCTATACTGAGCAGGACAGCAGTCGTTCACCCAATTTTTACTAGGAGCTATACGATGTCGAAGAAACTAGCAGACAAGGTCGCGGTGGTAACAGGCGCATCCAAAGGAATCGGCGCGGCAATTGCCAGGCAGCTCGCATCCGACGGCGCTTCCGTCGTCGTGAATTATTCTTCCAGCAAGGAAGGAGCCGACCGCGTCGTCGCGGAAATCAAGAAGGCGGGAGGCAAAGCCGTTGCGGTTCAGGGTGACGTTGTCAAGAAAGCCGACGTCGAACGCCTCTTCGCCGAAACCAAGAAAGCTTTCGGCCGACTCGATATTCTCGTCAACAATGCCGGCATCTACGAGTTTGCCCCAGTCGAGGGAATAACCGCCGACAACTTCCACAAGCAGTTCGATGTCAACGTCCTCGGCCTGCTCATCGCTTCACAGGAAGCAGCGAAGCTTTTCGGACCCGACGGCGGAAGCATCGTCAACATCAGTTCTCTCGCCACCATCATTACGCCACCCAATTCGGCGGTCTACAGCGGAACCAAAGCAGCCGTTGAGGCCGCTACGAAGGTCCTTGCGAAAGAGCTTGGTCCGCGCAAAATTCGCGTCAATGCGGTGAGCCCGGGAATGGTTGACACGGAAGGATATCGTGCTGCCGGACTCGCCGAGGGTGAATGGCGCAAGACGGTGGAAGCGCAGACCCCGCTTGGCCGCATCGGTCAACCCGAAGATATTGCCCCGGCCGTAGCATTCTTCGCGTCGCCGGATTCGTCATGGATCACCGGCGAAACCCTCGTAATCTCCGGCGGCTTCCGCTAGTCGATCCGTTTTAGTCACGCACTGCAAACGCGCGGCCGCCCCTCGCGGCCATGTGTCGCTTATCTTCAGTAGGGGCGCGGCATGTCGTAGATCCCGCATCGTGTCGCGGGGCCGCGCCCGAACGCTCCACACGCACCCGTCTGCCAACCACACACCGCGCCGCTACAAATGTTTCGCCGTTGCTTCAAATCTGAATATCGCCACAAACACCTCTACTAGAGGAAATCCACCACTCCCGTTTCGAGGTTATACATCGAGCCTGCGATCTTAATGCTCCCGCTCGATTCGAGCTCCCGCAATACCGGGCTCTGTTCCCGAATCTTGGCGATAGTCAGTTCCACGTTCTTTCGTGCCACGGCATCTACGAAGGCATAGTTTTTGGCAGTTCGCTCTCCGCTGTATTGAGTCGCTTCCACCGCTGGACGGATCTTCGCCAGCAATGCCGTCAGATTCCCCAGCTTCACATCGTCAATCGCGCCTTTGATCGCACCGCAAGCGGTGTGTCCCATCACCAGCACCACTTTCGAACCCGCCGCCTTGCACGCGAATTCCATGCTGCCCATGATGTCCTCGTCGGCAATGTTCCCCGCCACACGGCCGCTGAAAATATCGCCGATACCATAGTCGAGAACTACTTCGGCGGGCACTCGCGAATCTACACAGCCAAAAACTATTGCGGCAGGATACTGCCCCTTCGCAGTCGCCTTCGCTTCACGCACCAGATCGCGATGTTGCGCTTTCCCCGACCGGAACCGCTCGTTGCCGGCTTTCATCTGCTGGATGATTTCATCCGGCGTCATCTTGTCGCGTTGCTCTTTGGTCAGGTCCGCGTATGCCGGCACGCTTCCCACGCTCGCCCCCGCCATCCCGATAGCAGCCGCAATCCCCACCCTCTTGCAAAAGGCCCGGCGGTCGAAACGGTCTCTTCCATGGCCCAATTCTGAACGCTGCATCGTCGCCCTCCTTCGATCTGGATTTAACCGCGGGTCCCTGCTTCCGCTCGAAAGCGGAGGCATTGTACTCCCAATCTCGCATCTCTGTGCGCCGCTTGAAGGGATTTCGATCTAGGTCTCGATAGGGCCTTCTACCAGCCCCTTTCCTGAATCAGGAGTTTTTATTCATACACCTAAATACTAAAATATGGTGTATGCTTTCGTGATGGCTCGAACCAACATCAACTTGGACGCGACTCTGATCCGCAAGGCGCGCAAATTGACGCGCCTGAAGACTAAACGCGCCATTGTTGACCGGGCCCTCCACCTGCTTGTCCACTCTGAAACCCGTAAAGCCATCCTGCGCTACTACGGCAGCGGAATCTGGTCAGGCAATCGCAAAACTCCCCGCAGGAATCGCGTCTGATACTCGTCGATAGCTCCATCTGGATTGACTTCTTCAGTTCTCGCCCTGGCCCTGCGGGTGCCGAGCTACGTCGCATGATTGTCGAAGACGAGCCATTCGCCCTCACCGGCATCATAGTTATCGAAGTTCTCCAGGGTCTCAAAGGCGAAGCCGCCAAGATCGCGCACTATCTATCCCTGTGGGACATGCTCGAACCCGCTGGGTTTTCCACGTACGCGCAAGCCGCATCAATTTCTCGCCACGCTCGGTCCAAGGGAGTTAGCATCACAACGATCGACGCCTTAGTCGCGGCCACTGCGCTCGAACATGGCGCCACGATTTTCACCCTCGATAGGGATTTCTCCCGTATTGCTCGCTTCACTCCCCTGCGCTTGCACCCGCTTACCAGACGTTAAAGACGAGTGCGGAAACTCCTGGCGCAGCAAGCCTTTACGGCGCAACACGTGACACCATGGCAAAAATGGCTTGGAAAATTCTCTCGCTAATCTGCGTGTTCAAGAACTTGGAACGCATGTTCCATATTTCGGACAATACTGAAGCGCACACAGCTTGAGTCACCGACAGGCGGGAATGGGCATCCAACTAATAGAGGGATCTATACGGCGGCGCGAGCTGCTGGAAGAAGGTGATATATGGACATTCGCAAAAGTATTGCTATCGTTTCGGGACTCTTGATTATCGTGATCGGATTCGCGCCTCGGGCGGGAGCCCAAGCCACAAACGAAGGAACGCGGGTCACGTTCCGGGAGGCAATACGAATTCCTGGGCAAGTGCTTCAGCCCGGATCGTACATCTTCGAGTTGGCACCCTCCTACGGATTGGGGCTCAACTTAGATCGGATCCAGATCTACAACAGCGATCATACGCAACTGGTCGATACTATCGAGACCGTTTCGGCATGGCGCAGGTCTGCCACTAACGGAACGATGATGACGTTCGCAGAAAGCTCCACCGGAAGACCGCCGGCACTGTTGCAATGGTTCTACCCAGGCATGCGCGATGGACACGCTTTCATCTACTCCGCTCGTACAGAGCGCAAATTGGAAGCCGCCAAAGACGATTACGTTGTTTCCAATACCCGGGGCGCCCGGCTGGTAACGGACGCCAGCGGAGACTAACCGTGCGCAACGCTGTCGTATCGGATGCCGCCGCTGCTTCGAGTTAATACACGGTGGCGCGATTAAAAACGGCTGCAAGTCGTAGAAAACATAGGCGAGTAGTAATTTCTAATAGGCGGTAAACAGGCGGGCTGAAACACTGAATTCGGCTTGCCAGGCCAGCCGATCTGTCACGGGAACCGCGTCGGCAAGTCTTCCGCGTCGCGAAAGTAACTATTTGTCGTCTTCTGCCATCCTATGGTTTGTGTTCTTGGTGTTGGTCAGGCGGGGTGTATAATACCTGCCAATCGGTGTGGAGGTTCACATGAAAACGACCTGGACGATGCGATTGGCTGCGATTGCTTTCGCGGGTTTGCTGGCGGGTTCGACAGCGGTCGCGGCGCCTCCACAAAGTCAGCCAACCGGTCAGCAAACCGGACAGCAAACAACGCAGCAGCAGGCCCCGGACAAGACCCAACAGCAAGCTCCACAGCCGCCCGCGCCACAACCGGCACCGACAAATCAGCAGACCGACTCGTCAAGTCAACCGGCCGGCGCACAAGGGCCGGCGCCCATCGCGCAATCGAATGATCCCAATGTAAAGAAAGGCAGCGAGGCGGACGTCGATGCGGTGGGCAATCGCAACGTCGGCCACGGATTGAATTTCTATTCGCTGGAACACGAAATCGCGCTGGGCAAGCAACTGGCGCAGGAAGTTGACCGCTCCGCAAAATTCATCACCGACCCGGTCGTCACTGAATACGTGAATCGCGTGGGACAAAACCTTGTGCGCAACTCGGACGCACAGGTTCCCTTCACGATCAAAGTGATTGACTCCGACCAGATTAATGCGTTCGCTCTTCCCGGCGGGTTTTTCTACGTGAATAGCGGCTTGATCATGCACGCCGATGAAGAGTCAGAGCTTGCCGGCGTGATGGCGCACGAAATCGCGCATGTCTGCGCTCGTCACGGCACCAAGAACGCCACCAAGGGCCAGATTATGCAGCTGGCCACCATCCCGCTGGTCATGCTGGGACCGGGCGGCTGGGCTGGTTATGCAATCTACCAGGGCGCGCAGTTGATCGTGCCGATCTCGTTCCTGAAATTCTCGCGCGATGCCGAGCGCGAAGCGGATTACCTCGGCCTGCAATACATGTACAAGGCCGGCTACGACCCCAACTCCTTCGTGTCGTTCTTCGAAAAGGTGACGGCGCTCGAGAAGAAGCAGCCTGGCTCGGTACCCAAGATTTTCGCCACTCATCCGCCCACCCCTGATCGGATCGAAGCAGCACAGAAAGAAATTGCGACGATCCTGCCGGCGCGCGAAGAGTACATCGTCTCCACTTCCGAATTCGATGTGGTGAAGCGCCGCCTCGGAATGATCGAATCCAATCAGAAGGTCAACGACAAGGGCACCGGCAAGCCATCATTGCGGAAGAAAACAGACCAGACGCAGAAGACCGGACAAGCGCCTCCTGACACAAGCGGAGGAGGCACGGATGACGACAGCGACCGTCCTACCTTGAAGCGCCGTCCGGACCAACCCTAGAAATTTACATCGAGAAATAAAAAGGCGCCCGATTTTTCGGACGCCTTTTCCTTTTCAACTGCGAATTTTTCGCTGCGGATCTTATTTTGCGAAAGCTAGCCGTGCGCGTGCACTTCGGCGACGCCGAGGCGTTTTAGTCCTTCCTGATAATATTTTCGATAAAGGATGTCCCACTCTTCGCTGCCTTCCAGAATCTCCTTCTTCTGCGACGCAATCTTCGCGCGCACTTCCGTGTCCACTTGCTCTTCCACCTTTAGCAGCGAGGTGAGAATCGTCACGATTTCCTGGCGGATCGTGTCGCGATCCTCCACGAAATCCACGTCGGGAAGGGTGACAAGAAGATCAATGATTCGGTGAGAGATGCGAACCGTCTTTTCGCGCGTCAGGCGCATTAGCGGAGGATCAGCTTCCTTTCGCGGGCCAATTGGCCTTTGGCTTTCTTGAACATTTCCTGGTAGGAAGCGCCCACCCGCTTCATTTCGTCCGAGTGCTTGCTCAGAATCTCGCGCACCTCTTCGTTCAGGCGGTCTTCCACCGTCACTTCGTCGGCCATCACCTGGCGAACCGATTGCGTCACATTCTCCACGTTCTTCGTCTCAATCATTTTCGCCGCTGTCAGCCGCTTCACTACTTCCTTGGCCATGTAGCCGACGAAATCCCGCGAGAGAAGCATTCCTTTTCGCTCCCGACTGCAACTTCAAGCCTTTCAGTCTAATTGCTGGGCGTGAAGAGTGTCAAGGCGGCGTGCGAGACTCGATTTTTACGTGGCTTCGAATTTTCAAAAACTTAACCACATCTTGAGTGTCGCTCCTGTACGTTCGACCACTGGACAGCTTCGCCCCGGGTTCGCTCGGGCCTCGCAAGTCACCTTTTATAAGCAGCTTAAATCGTGTTAATCAGAGGTGGGAGTACCTTTTCACTTCGACCTTCCATCTATTTCGTCCGCCGGTACGATTGCTTTATCAGCATCGTTTGGATCTGAATCGTTGCAGACGCTGAGAAACATTCTGCCGGTTCCGGTGTTAGATATCGTAGGGATCGGGTGCGTTCCGATTCCGGTGCGCCTTGTTGCAAGTCGCGGCCGGGGCGCTCCATGGAATCGATCATCTATTGATTAGGTTGAATCCATCAGGGGAGGATTTGAAATGCGTAAGCTGACTTTGACTTGGCCATTCTTTCTGGCTTTATGTCTCGCGTTAGGGATTTCTTCGGTGGTGGCTTCTCCTGTTTCAGCCCAAATCGCAGTTGGGATTTCAGTGCACGTCGGGCCGCCAGCGTTGCCGGTTTATGTGCAGCCTCCTTGCCCGACGGAAGGTTACATCTGGACGCCGGGCTACTGGTCCTACGGCGATGCCGGTTATTACTGGGTGCCGGGAGTCTGGGTTGCGCCTCCGCGAGTCGGTTTGCTCTGGACGCCAGGCTACTGGGGCTGGAGAGAGGGAGTGTATGCGTTTCATGCCGGCTACTGGGGACCGCACGTTGGCTTCTATGGCGGTGTGAACTATGGATTCGGTTATGGCGGAGTGGGATTCGTTGGCGGAGCGTGGCACGGCGAGCATTTCGCGTATAACACGGCAGTGGTGAACGTGAACACCACCGTGATCCACAATACCTACGTGGACAGGACGGTCGTCCATGAGGGCGAGGTGAGCCATGCGAGCTTCAACGGCGGGCCCGGCGGAACAAGAGCGGTAGCGACGGCACAGGAACGCTCGTACGAGAGAGAGACACACGTGCAGGCGACATCCGAACAGATGACCCACGAGCACACGGCGGCTTCCGATCGGTCGAACTTCGCCTCGGAAAATCATGGGCGGCCTGCGAATCCGGCGATGAGCCACGTGGGAGCCCGCGCGGAGAATCAGCAGGACCGGATCGCAAACGGCGCTCGCTCCGGTCAGTTGACCGCGGGCGAAACGAGCCACCTGGAGTCGCGCGAAGCCAACATCAATCATGAAGTGAAGAATGATCGCGCGGCTAACGGCGGAAAGTTGACTCCGGAAGAGCGCGCGCATGTGAACCAGCAGCAGAACAACGTCAGCCGCTCGATCTACAACGACAAACACAACGGCGCCACGCAACCGGGTGCGAACAGCGAAGTGGGCCAACGCCAGCGCAACCAGCAGCAGCGGATCGCGAATGGCATTGACAGCGGCAAAATGAACGCAAGCGAAGCGGCAAAGACCGAAAAGAACGAGCAGCACATCAATCATCAAGTGGCCGCGGATCGCAAAGCCAACGGAGGCAAGCTGACTCCCGCGGAAAAGAAACAGGTGAACAAGGAGCAGAACAAAACAAGCAAAGAGATTCACCACGACAAACACAACGGCTAATAGCAAACGCCCTCCTCAGTTCGGTCCTGAACTGTGAAGGCGTGACGAATTGGAACCGGGAGGCGCACCCGCCTCCCGGTTTTTTTTACGGGTCAATGCGACAGATACAGACCAGTTCTGTTACCCTGTTCACTTCAAATCGCACGGCTGTAAGTTTCCCTCTGAAAGGAAGTACGCGAAGTGGCTTCTATTTCCTCTTCATCACCTTTAAAAGCTGGGCTGAAACGAGCTTATAACTTCAGTGGCGGACCGGCGACTCTGCCGCTCGCAGTGCTCGAAAAAGTACGCGATGAGCTGCTGGATTATCGCGGAACGGGCATGTCCGTAATGGAAATGAGCCACCGGTCGCCGGAATATGAAGAGATCAATTCTCGCGCCGAACAGCTTTTACGCCGGCTGATGGCGATTCCGGAAGAATACGCCGTGATTTTCCTGCAGGGCGGCGGCAGCATGCAATTCACGATGATGCCGCTGAACTTGCACGTGGACGGCAAGCCGGTGGATGTGCTGCACACGGGAATGTGGACGGCCAAGGCGATCGCGGAGCTGAAGAAAAGCGCGCCTTATCGAATTGCAGCAACGAGCGAACCTGAGAAATTCACCCGCATCCCGCGCGCGAACGAAATTGATCTCGCCTCCGACGCTTCTTACGTCTACATGTGCTCGAACAACACGATCGAGGGCACGCAGTGGAGGACGATGCCCAGAACCGGCGAAGTGCCGCTGGTGGCGGACATGTCGTCCGACATTCTTTCGCGTCAGATGAATGTGCGGCAATTCGGCGCTATTTTTGCGGGGGCGCAAAAGAATTTAGGACAATCGGGCGCGACAGTTGTAATTATTCGCAAAGATCTTGCCGAGCGCGCCGATCCCAAACTGCCTTCCCTGCTGCAATACCGCACGGAGATTAAAGAACATTCACTCTTCCACACGCCGCCCACGTTCGCAGTTTACGTGCTGGGCCTGATGCTCGAGTGGCTCGAGGGCGAAGGCGGCACGGGCGCCCTCGAACGGCGCAATGAAGCAAAAGCCAGGCTGCTGTACGAAGCGATCGATTCGAGCAGTCTGTACAAATGCCCCGTGGAGCAGGAATCGCGCTCGAGGATGAACGTGGTATTTCGGCTGGGCGATGGCGATGAGGAGTTGGAATCGCGATTCGCAAAGGAAGCGGCAACCGAAGGCATCGCGGGAATCGTCGGCCATCGGTCGGTGGGCGGGATGCGCGTTTCACTTTACAACGCGGTGACAATCGAATCCGTCGAGGCGCTGGTCGGCTTCATGAAGCATTTCGAGAGTGTTCGCGCCTGAACCCTGTTTGCACGTCCGCCACACTAGTGTGGCCAATGCGCAACACCGTGGCTTGACTTGCGAATCCCCGCTCCGCTATTGTGAATTCTCCATGAAAGCAGCACTTCAAAAATTCCCGATTTTAGCGCCGCACGCCCTTCTTAGAATGCCAGGCCCGATCGACGATAAGTCGCAAGCCCCGCTAGATGAATACTTTAACAGCCTATTCACCACGCTCGGCCCGCAGCACTGGTGGCCGGCGAAGAGTCCCTTTGAAGTGATTGTGGGGGCGATTTTGACGCAAAGCACCGCCTGGACGAATGTCGAGCGGGCGCTTGCCAACCTTCGCGGAGCAGAGCTTCTTACGCCAGCGGCCATCGAGCACATTTCCGTTCACCGGCTGGAGAAGCTGATCCAGTCGTCGGGCTACTGGCGGCAAAAGGCGCGGACGCTGAAATCGTTCGTGAGATTTCTGCGCCAGGAGTATCGAGGCTCGCTGAAGCGAATGTTCGAGACTCCGACACTGGTGCTGCGCGAAAAGCTGACCGGAGTTTTCGGCATCGGGCCGGAAACAGCGGATTCGATTCTGCTCTATGCCGGGCAGCACGGCGTGTTCGTTGTCGACGCCTATACGAAGCGAATGCTCGTGCGTCACGGCTGGGCAAATCCGAACGCGAAATATGACGAGATTCGCTGGCAGTTCGAGCGGCGATTCCCCGGCAATGTTTCGAAATTCAATGAATTTCACGCGCTGATCGTCGCCGCCAGCAAAAACTGGTGCCGCAAGACCGACCCGAAGTGTGACGAGTGCCCTCTCGGCAGATACCTGCAGGAGGGCCGTTGACAGCAGCGACACGAAAACAGCGTGTATGGCTGATCGCCGGCGGAATCGCGGTGGTGCTGCTCACCGCGGCGGTTTTCACGCTGGGCTCGCTCAACACGCCATTTCACCCTGAACAGGGGAACGCGTTCATCATCCTCTTTGCGCTCTCCACCTTCATCGGTGTCGCGCTGCTCGTTTTCACGCTGATTCTCACGCGTACTTTGCTGCGCATGTGGGCTGAGCGCCGCGCGGGGCAAATGGGGTCGCGCTTCAAAGCGAAGATGGTGCTGGGCGCGATGGGAGTTTCGCTGCTGCCTGTTGTGTTCATGTTTTTCTTCAGTTACGCGCTGGTGAACCGAACGCTGAATGCTTGGTTTCCGCGCCCGCTCGAAGTGGCGAACGAGCAGAGCCAGCTTCTGCTGCAGGACATGCGCAAGACGGGCGCCACGCATCTAAGCGACATTGCGGCGAGGGCAGCGAAGTCCGGCAGCCCCGATGAAGCGTTCTTGGAGACGAGTTGGTCGGTGGATGCGTCGTGGATAGTGGATGCTCAGGGAGCTGTGATCCATGGCGTCGCTTATACAGATCGCGCGGGCGGTGGGCCCCCGGCACAAATTCCGCCGAGCCAACCGATCTCTCCCCGGCCGGCGCAAGTGCTGCGCAATGGAACGGAGTTCTGGCAAAACGGTGACGATTTGTACCTGGTGGCGACCGCTCCGCTGAAAGATGGCAAGTTGTATGTGGCGCGGAGAATCCCGAGCGACTACCTCGACCGCGCCGCGGAGATTCAAGCGCAAACGCAAACATACGAACAGCAGAAGCAGCATCTGCGCGCGTACAAGCGCGAAATCATTCTGGCACTCCTTCTCATCACGTTGCTGCTGCTCTTTACCACCACGTGGGTGGCGCTGTTTCTCTCCAAGCAGGTGACCGTGCCGATTCAGGCGCTCGCCGAGGCCACTCGCGAAATTTCACGCGGTAATTTCGATTACCAAATTGACGTTCAGGCGCAGGATGATCTGGGAACGCTGGTGCGTTCGTTCAATCGAATGACGGAACAGCTCGGAGAAGGCCGCAAACAAATCAACGAATTCACGCAAAGCCTGGAGCTGGCTATCGAGGAGCGGGAGCGGCGGCGGAAATTGATGGAGGCGATACTCGAGAATATTCCGACAGGCGTGGTGTCGTTGAATTCATCCGGCGAAGTGACGAGGGTAAATTCGGCGGTGGTGGCAATTTTGGGCACACATGCGCGCGACGCGCATTCGCTGCAGGAGTTGCTCGGAGAAGAGGCTGCGCGCGCGATGCTGCATCTGATGCGCCGGTCGTTGCGGATGGGCGCGGCTTCGCGTGAGATCGAAATCGCGACAAGCGGAAAACTCGTGCGCGCTGCGGTGACAGTCAGTTCGCTAGGGCCACGGAGATCAAACCCCGGATTCATCATCGTGATTGACGACCTGACGGATTTACTGCGAGCGCAAAAAGCGTCTGCATGGCAGGAAGTGGCACAGCGAATCGCGCACGAGATCAAGAATCCATTGACGCCGATTCAGCTTTCCGCGCAGCGATTGCTGCGCCATATCGAGCGCTCGGCGGAAACGAGGCCGGAGAGTTCGCGCAGCGAATTTGAAAAGCTCGTCGCCGAGTGTGCGGGACTTATCGAGCGGGAGGTTTACACCCTCGAGTCACTTGTGGACGAATTCTCGCAATTTGCGCGCTTCCCTGCTGCTCGTCTCGCTCCTGCGGACGTGAACTCGATCGTGGCGAGTGCCGTGGATCTTTTCCGTGGGCGACTTGAGGGCATAACGTTGCGCACGGAACTTGCCGCCTCGTTGCCCTTGATCAAAGCGGACTCTGAACTGCTGAGGCGCGTGGTGGCCAACCTGATTGACAATGCTGCAGAAGCGATGGAGGGCGCTTCCATGCGGCAATTGCGTGTGTCCACGCGTGCGGAGGGTGATGGCGACGCGGTGGCGATTGAAATTTCCGATAGCGGGCACGGAATTTCGCCGGAGGACAAAGAGCGGTTGTTTCTGCCGCATTTCTCGACGAAGGAGCGCGGCACCGGACTGGGACTCGCGATCGCGAGCAGGATTGTCGCTGAACATAATGGCACGATTCGCGTGGAAGATAATTTTCCCACTGGATCGCGATTCGTGATTCGATTCCCGGCGATCGAAGTGCCTGCGCCTGCAACGCAAAGTGGGGCTTCAGCCGCGTAGGTTCAAGAATTCGGCTCGGGAATCTTGAAGCATTAGCACAGAAGACGCAGGGGAAACCCACCACAAGAGCACCAGAGGATCTGGAAGCCGAGAATTCTAGTCAGGTTCAAACTCAACGATGCCGGCATCGATTCTAATCGTAGACGACGAGAGCGGGATTCGCGAATCGCTCGGAGCGCTATTGCGCGACGACGGCTACGAGGTCGAGGCGACCTCGACGGGCGAAGACTGCCTGCAGCAGATTGAGCGGCGAGGCTTCGATCTGGTGCTGCTGGACGTGTGGCTACCGAAGATGGACGGGCTGGCCACGCTCGAGGCGATTCAGGCGCGCGAATCCGCGCCCGTTGTGATCATGATCACCGGGCACGGAAATATCGAGACCGCCGTGCGCGCGACGAAGCTCGGCGCGTTTGATTTCGTCGAAAAACCTCTCTCGCTTGACAAGATCGTGCTGGTGGTGCGAAACGCGCTCGAGTACGTGCGCCTGGAATCGGAGAATCGCCGGCTTCGCGCGGAACTCGAAGAGCGCCACGAAATACTTGGGAACAGCGTGCCGATGAAAGCTCTGCGGCAACAGATCGCGCTGACTGCGCCTACGAATGGGCGCGTATTGATTTATGGTGAGAGCGGGACGGGTAAGGAACTTGTGGCACGGGCTCTGCACGCGAGCAGCTTGCGGAACACGATGCAATTTGTGGAATTGAATTGCGCCGCGATTCCGGAGGAGCTGATCGAGTCGGAACTGTTTGGACATCGCAAGGGGAGCTTTACGGGCGCGAGCGAAGACAAGGTTGGCAAATTTCAGAAGGCGGATGGCGGGACGTTGTTTCTCGATGAAGTGGGCGATATGAGTTTGAAGACGCAGTCGAAGGTGCTGCGTGTGCTGGAGGAGCAGCGCGTGGAGCGGCTGGGATCGAATGAGCCGATTACGGTGGACGTGCGCGTGATCGCCGCAACCAACAAGAAACTCGAGGACGAGATCGGCCGGAATGCGTTTCGCGAGGATTTATTTTACCGGCTCAACGTGATTCCCTTCTACGTGCCGGCGCTGCGCGAACGGATCGCGGATATGCCGATTTTAGCCGCGCATTTTCTGGCGGAGTTCTGCGAGGCGTACGGAAAAAAACCGAAGGAGTTTACGGCGCCGGCGATGGAAGTGCTGCTGAGTTATACGTGGCCGGGGAATGTGCGTGAGCTGAAAAACCTGGTGGAGCGACTCGTGATTATGAGCCCGGCGCAGAAGATTGAACCGCATCATTTGCCGCCGGAACTGTTTCGCGGGGCGTCGAAGAGCCCGCAGAAGCCGTATGAAAGCTTGCAGGAAGCGCGGTCGGCGTATGAACGGGAGTTCGTGCTGCGCAAGCTCGAGGAAAACCGCTGGAACATGACCAAGGCGGCGGAAGCTTTGGGGCTGGAGCGCAGCCATTTGTATCGGAAGATGCGGTCGCTGGGGATTGCGCCTTCTAAGGTTTAGCTCCGATCGCCGTTCGATCGCGATTGGCTCACATTCTGAGCAGCCTTTTCAACTTCAGCAGGGGCACGGCATGCCGTGCCCGCTCGACCGTCTGTAAAGCGTGGCCCAAAAGCCGAAAGTGATTCAGCCCGAGCATGATTTAGAGTTCTAAATCCTTAGGAGCTTCGTCATCATCATCGTCGTCCGCATCAGGCTCTGCTTCGTCGGCCTCGTTGTTCTGATACTCGCCCAATTGTTCGAGCTGCCGGTGCCAATCGAGTTGGCGAACCATCGAAGAATTGTCACGCCAGTTCGGTTGAACCTTGACGAAGAGCTCGAGGAAAATGTGGATGTCGAGGATGGATTCGAGTTCTTTGCGGGCTTGCGTGCCGATCGTCTTGATGGCTGCGCCTCGTTTACCGATCAGGATTGCTTTCTGGCCTTCGCGCTCCACGTAGATCGTGGCGCGGATCCGAAGAAGTTTTGGGCCCTCCTCAAAACCGTCGATCATCACGGCAACTGCGTAGGGCACTTCGTGGCGCGTGGTGAGAATTGCCTTCTCGCGAATTATTTCCGCGGCGAGGAAGCGCTCGGGCTGGTCGGTGAACTGGTCCTCCGGAAAATAAGGCGGATGCTCGGGCAAACGCTCGAGCCAGGAATTTACGAGATTGAGGCAGCCCTCGCCGGTGAGCGCCGAGATCGGGAACACCTCCGCGAATTCGAATTCCTTGTTGTAGCGCTCGATGAGCGGGAGAAGATGCGGCTTGGCGACTCGGTCGATTTTATTCAACAGCAAATAGACGGGCCCGTGAAAACGGCGCGCCCATTCAATAGCAAAGCGGTCGCCGGCGCCGAAGTTCACTGACGCGTCGGCAATCAACGCGAGGATATCGATTCCTTCGAGCGCGTGTTGAAGCTCGTCCATCATCTGGCGGCTGAGCACATTCTCTGGCTTGTGAATTCCGGGCGTATCGACGAGCACGATCTGCGCGTCATCGCGATTCAGAATTCCCTGAATCCGATTGCGGGTGGTCTGCGGTTTAGGCGAAACGATTGCGACTTTGCGTCCAACGAGAGTATTGACGAGCGTGGACTTGCCTGCGTTGGGACGCCCGACGATTGCAACGAAACCGGATTTAAATGCCATGAAATTAAATTGTACGCCGATGAGCGGCCGCTTGCGCAGGTTTACGCCGACGAGGACGAGGCTGCACTAGCGGGGCCGCGGCGCGCGCGCACGCGCAGCACCTTGCGCTGATTGGCTTCGAGCACTTCGAAGCGAACGCCGTCGGAATCGATGACCTCGCCCATGCGCGGGACGTGCCCCGCTACCGAATTCAGCAGGCCGGCAATCGTGGTGGCGCCGGAATGCTCGGAGGAATCATCGAGCTGCACTCCAAGAAGCTCCGTGAGTTTGTCGACGGGCACACTGCCGCGCATCACCATGCTGCCGCCGGATTCGCGCACCACGTCGGGCGCTGGGCGGCGATCCTCTTCGCCGAGGTCGCCCACAATTTCCTCGATCAAATCCTCGACGGTGACCACGCCGGCCATCAAGCCGTACTCGTCGATCACAATCGCCATCTGTTGATTCTTCCGCTGCATTTCCTTTAGTAATTCCGAACCTGATTTCGTCTCGGGAATAAAAAGTGCGGGGCGCATCAGCTCGCGCACGGTGCGAAGAGCTGCGTCGCGGTCGGAGACTTCGAGAATGTCGCGCGCCATCACGACACCGACGATGTCATCGAGCGATTTCTCATACACGGGGATGCGCGAGAATTTCGTTTCGACGATCAGCTCGCTCAATTCCTCCAATGTGGCGCCGGCGCGGATCGCGACTACATCGGGACGCGGCGTCATCAGGTCGCGCACGCGCTTATCGCCAAACTCGATCACCTGCTCGATCAGCCGCGCTTCGTCATGCTCGATAATCCCTTCCTCTGCCGCCGCGTCGACGAAAGCCTCGATCGATTGCTGCTCCTCCACTTCGGCGGTTGGCTCGTCTTCGGAAAGATGCAGCACAGACACCAACATCTCGAGCACCACTTGCACCGGCCAAATAATCCACACGAATACCCGCACCGCCGGCACAAACGGCGCAATCCAGTTCCCGCGCACTCCCGCAAGCAGAAGTGACGGAAGAAACTGCATCAGCACAATCACTTCGGCGGAAAGAAAAAAGACCATCTCCAGCGCCGCTTCCCACGAGCCCGGCACAAAGAAAATCACTCCGCGCGCGGTGACGGCCGCCACGAGAACCAGCCAAAGCCGCGCCAGAAGCGAGAACGCTAAAGCTGCGCGTTGCCGGTCCATCTTGAATCGAGGCTCGATATCCGCTTCGAATGTTTGCAGGTGCGCGAAGATTCGGCCGGTAACGATTCGTCCGAGCTCGCGATACACGCGATCCAGATAGGCGAACAGTGCCAAGCCAGCGGTGAGCGCAAGTACACCAATCGTGTAAAGGATTTGAGGCATCGCTTAAACCAGCCTCAGCTCGCGGCGGAGTTTGTTTTCCTGGCGTTCCATTTGGCCGTCGTCGGCTTCGTGGTCATAACCCATCAGATGGAGGATACCGTGAAGAATAAGAACGCGCATCTCGTCGTCGAAGGTGCGGCCAAAGCGGCTCGCGTTTCGTTTCGCAACGGCCGGAGCGATGGCGATATCGCCGATATAGTGCGCCGAATGATGTGCAGCAGCGGCGTCAACAAGGTCATCTTTTCGCGCGCGTCCATTTCGTCCCCGCCTTCGCTTGGTTTTGCGAGCATTCGTTGCAAACGACAATACATCGGTAGGACCGCTTTTGCCACGATAGGCGCGGTTCCAGCGGGCAATCTCGGCGTCGGTTACTAGACAAACAGCAAATGAATCCTTCGGCAAGCGCAACCGGCGCCGCGCACGAGCGAGAAATTTGTCAAGCTCGCGTAAAGGAACGGAAATGCGCGATTGGCGGTTGACGATCATGGGACGCCGGACAATCAGTCGCGCCGCGCTGTGCCGTGCGCGGTGCCGCCAGCGGTCGACGGACCGGCGCCCGGATTCTGTGTCCGCCCAGGCGCCACGTTTGGCCCGCCCTTCGCGGATGCTCCCTGAGTTGCGGGCTTGCGCTCGTCGTACGCCTTGATAATTTGCTGCACCAAATTGTGGCGCACCACGTCGCGCTCGTCGAAATAGATAAAAGAGATGCCTTCGATATTCCCCACCACGTCGATCGCCTCGACCAACCCCGAGCGGCGCTCGTTGGGCAAATCGATCTGCGTGATGTCGCCGGTGATCACGGCTTTCGAATTGAATCCCAGGCGAGTGAGAAACATTTTCATCTGCTCGCTCGTCGTATTCTGCGCTTCGTCGAGAATCACGAAAGAATCATTCAGCGTGCGCCCGCGCATAAACGCAAGCGGCGCCACTTCGATGATGTCCTTTTCGAGAAAGCTTTCGAGCTTCTCCGCTTCGAGCAGATCGTGCAACGCGTCGTACAGCGGGCGCATGTACGGGTCAACTTTTTCCTGAAGCGTGCCGGGAAGAAATCCCAGCTTTTCGCCCGCCTCCACCGCCGGCCGCGCGAGAATGATTCGGTTCACCTGCTTCGACAGCAACGCCGACACCGCCATCGCCACCGCGAGATAAGTTTTGCCCGTTCCGCCCGGCCCAATCGCAAACACCATGTCGTAAGTTTCAAGCGCCTCGATATACCGCCGCTGATTCGTGCTTTTTGGCGCGAGGCTCTTCTTGCCAAACGTGTGCGTGCGCGTCGGCGAAAACGCCCCGCGCAATTCTTTCGCAGGAGCCCCCGTCGCAAATCGCAAAAGCGATTTAACTTCCTGGCTATCGGGAATGCGTCCGTCCCGAACGCGTTGATTGTACTCATCGAGGATAAGCGCGGCGCGCTCCACCTGCGCAGGCTCCCCTTCGATTTCCAGATCGTGGTCCTTCAGATGAGTGGTGACGTGCAGGTTAGCTTCGAAAAGCTTGAGGTTTTCATCGAGGGTGCCGAACAACTCGCTGATCCCTCCGGCAATTCTTACAGTTTGTTTCATTAATTTTTTGGCGGCTCTAACTCCGTTGATGTCCTGTCAAAGTAGCGTAGCGCGCCGGAATGCATGGGTCAACATAACCGCATGATAGCCGCATCCCGTCGCGCAACGCTCCTCACGATTGTAATATTCGAACCGCAAATCCTAGCGAGTGGCCGCCGGGAATTGCACCTTAGGCGTTTCGCGAGAACCCTCCGACGCCTTGAAATAAGCGTCGTTCTCCTTGAAGCCAGCCCAGCTCGCAAACAGGCTGTTCGGAAATTGGCGAATGAACGTGTTATACGCCTGAATGGAATCGTTGTAGCGCTTCCGTTCCACCGCAATCCGATTCTCGGTGCCCGCTAATTCATCCTGCAGCCTTAAGAAATTCTCGTTGGACTTCAGCTGCGGATAATTCTCCACCACCGCCAGCAAGCGCCCAAGAGCGCCATCGAGTTGCCCGTTGGCCGCAATCTTGTCCGCAGGTGTCTTCGCATTCAGCAACGCCGAGCGCGCCTTCGCGATATCGCCATACACGATTTCCTCATGCGCGGCGAAGCCTTTCACCGTTTCCACAAGGTTCGGAATCAAATCCGCGCGCCGTTGCAACACCACATCCACCTGCGCCCAATTCGATTTCACCTGCTCGTCCAGCGTGACGATTTTGTTTTTCGTGCTGACGTACATGCCACCAAAAATCAAAACCAGAATCACAATCACTGCCACCAGTCCCAAGAGCGCTTTCATCTGTGCGTGCCTCCGGTGCGGAATGTAAACAACCGCGACGCCTGGCGTGGCTGTGCGCCCAGCTTCGCACTACTGTGCAGCGAATCTCCGATCCACTTCGCTCGTCACCACCTCAACAAACTCCAGATACGCGTGCAGCGACGCCTCAATATCAATCTCCCGCTCCTTGCGCTTTCCTTCCCGGAAATCCAGCACCGCGTGAAAGGCGCTCGGATTCGCGCCTGTGAGCGATGCCAGCGCGTCCACCGCCTGCCGCTTCGTATCTGGCATCGGCTGCCCCAGCGCCGCAAGCGCATGCCGGAAGAGCGAACAAAACGCCGACACCGACGCCATCATGATTCCGATGTGCGCTTTCCTGGTTTGCGGCGCCGCAAGCACCGCCTGCCGCAGGCGCAGCCAGTCGATCCGCAGTTCCCTTTCCACCTGCAGCCTGTGCAGATGGAGCGGAACCTCAAGATGAGAGAAAAAATCTTCGCCGTACAACATGCGGTGCCGCGCTTTGATGTCGTATAGCTCGATGGAAAAAACGTCGGCCGAGCGCTGCAATTCCTCGTACGTAAATATCAGCGGCGCCGGATGCCCTTCGCGCATCCACCATTCCGCCACTCCGTGCAGAGCTTCCAGGTCAGCCGCCGTCGCGCGCTTCACCAGGCACACAATGTTCAGATCGGAATGATGCGCTTGAAATTCGCCCGTAACGGCGGACCCGTAGAGCACCGCAGCTTGCAGGTTGTCACCCGCCGCCGATTGCAGTTTCTCTACAATCTGTTTGAGCTTCGCTTCCATCGCAGGCCTTCCAGACTCGTCCAGGAAAAACTAAACGACTGCTAAACCCGAGCGATACTACCAGCTTCCGCTTGCGCCGCCGCCACCGAAAGAGCCTCCGCCGAACCCGCCGAACCCGCCTCCGCCACCACCACCACCGCCGAATCCCCCACCGCCCCAACCGCCGCGCCCTCCGCCCATCCCGGAGCCAATCATCGGCCCGATCCACCAACCGCTCCCACCGCCCCGTGTGTAGTTACTGCGGCCGCCGCCGCTGCCTTTCATAAACCAGTACACGACGAAAATTATGAAAAGCACCAGCAGGATTTGACCAATCGACCAGCCCGTATCTTGTGGGGGCGCTCGTCGCGCCGGCAGTGGCGCGCTACCTGACAGCGTAACGCCGCGATCAGCGGCAATCACATCGGCGATTCGTCGCGTGACGAGCGATAATGCGCCATCATAATCATTGTTGCGCAGCATCGGCACAGCTTCACGCAAGAACCCGCCCACTTTTCCGTCGGGAAGAATCGGTTCAAGCCCGTATCCAACCTCCACCCGGCTCTTGCGATCCTCGGTGGCGATTAAAATCATCACGCCGCTGGCAGACTGTTTCGGCCCAACGCCCCACTTCGTCGCCAGATCAAGCGTGAAATCTTCCACCGGGTGGCCGTCGAGCGATTTCACCGTCACGACCGCGATCTGCGCGTGCGCCTTCTGATCCACCTCCGTGCACAGCGCCGTCAGCTGGGCCTTTGCCGATGCGCTCAGCACTCCGGCGAAGTCATTGACGTAACCCTGTGGCTTCAGCTGATCTGTCTTTTCGGCGTGAGCAACCGAACCCACGAACAAGAGCAGCGTCAGGCAAACCGCCGCGCGAAAAGAGTTCAAGGATGAGGAATGCCGTGGCATTGAGGGTGGGCGTTGGCCAGCGTCATGGTAGACGCTGCAAACTAGCGTGTCAACTTTGGCCCGTTCGCCGCCTCTTCAACGCAATGCAATTTTGAGTATCCTCTTTGAGCATTCTCGGCCATGCGAATTGTCACGCCGCGGATTGCAATGCTACACTCCTGCCCGCGCTTGTTCGTATACGCACAGCACTGACCGAAATCGAACAGGCGGCGAATCGAATTTCCCCTTTACTCGTCTATATTCTGGAAGTTACGGGTGGCCGCTACTTTGCACCGAAATACAGTTTCTGAAACAAATTGGCGCGCCGCACGTTGTAGAAGCTTGAGGCTTGCGTGAATTCAGGGTGGAAATGAGCAATCAGACTCCAGACGTTCGGAGAGGAAAAAACACGATGATCGGAAGACTTGCCGTCGAAGCGTTTCTGAAGTCAGTGGTTTTGGCGTTGATTATTGCATCGCTGGTTGTGGCGCCGGTTTCCGCGCAGGTTCAGGACGCCGCCCAGTCTCAACAAAGCCAGCAAAGCCAGAGTGCCGCTCCACCGCCAGCAGCGGACCAAAATCAGGCTCAGGCCCAGGCGCCGCCCGCCGGCCAATCTGCCGCGCAGCAGACTGCGACGGCTGACTATTCATCCCCACGAAACCTCGCGCCTACGAAAGGCTTGGACTATTCAAAAGGCCAGCCCTGGTTCCCTCAGTTCTGGAAACCTTACACCCCGATCTCCATGCCGGAACCCATTCTGACCAATACTCCCAGCATCGATCAGCTCATCCAGAATGGAAAGCTGATGCTCAGCCTCGACGACGCGATTTCGATTGCGCTCGAAAATAATTTGGACATCAGTCTCCAGCGCTTCACCCCGTTTATCGCCCAGACCGAGCTCCTTCGGGCCAACGCGGGAGCCGTTGCCCATGGACTTGGCTCAACGCAGGCCGTGATCCTGGGCACGTCGCCGCAAACGGCTTTTGATCCCACGTTGGTCGTCAACACCGATTGGGGTCGAGCTTCGATTCCGGTAAACAATCCGCTGGTTTCGGGCGTCGGCATTGCGGCCACCGCGTTTGACCTGATCAACAACAACGCTTATGCCAACGTCACATATACGCAGGGATTTCACACCGGAACCTCGATCCAAGTCGCGTTTGACAACGTGCGAAGCTCGACAAACTCTCCCGACACGATTTTCAATCCTGCCGTGCAGTCCACTTTGATTTTCTCGGTGCAGCAGCCGCTCCTGAACGGTTTCGGAATTCTGCCAAATACCCGCTACATTCTCGAAGCCAAAAACACCTTGAAAGTTGCGGACTCGCAATTCGCGCAACAGGTGATCGCAACCGTTTCAGCCGTCCAGACCGATTACTGGGAGCTGGTTTTCGCCCGGGAAAATGTGAAGGTGGAAGAAGCGGCTGTTGCGGTGTCAAATAAGCTCTACGAGGACAATAAAAAGCAGTTGCAGATCGGAACGATGGCACCGCTCGACGTCTTGACTGCCGAATCGGAACTCGCCACCGACACCCAAAACCTGATCGTCGCCCAAACCAACAAATTGCAGCAGGAGACCGTCCTCCTCAACGCAATTACGCGGAATCCAACTACTCCGTCGCTGCAAAATATCGAAGTGGTTCCCACCACGCCCATCGCCACGCCGAACATTACCGAAAACCTTCCGCTCATGGACGCTGTGCAGGAAGCGTGGCAGAGGCGCCCGGAAGTTCTTCAGGCAGATCTTAACTTGAAGAACGCCGAAATCGAGGTGAAAGCCACTCGCAATGGCTTGCTTCCGGTTCTCAACCTCGTCGGGCAGTACAGCGCCACCGGCCTGGCGGGAAACACGATCGTGCAGAATCAGACGCAGACAGGCTTTGAGGCGGACCCAACCTCCCCGGTCGTTGGAGCCAACGGGCTCCCGTTCAACGTCGGAAATCCGGGCGCGCCGGGTATTCCGGCTTTCGTGGGTATTCCCGTATTCAACACAACGACCTCGGTGCAGAGGAGTGGCCTCGGAACGGCGCTCAACTCGATGATTGAAGCTGATTTCCCCACTTACAGCGCTGGCTTGAATCTTGTGCTTCCGATTCGAAACCGCTCCGCGCAGGCCGATAGCGCCCGCGCGCAGATCGACAAGCGCCAGCAAGTGGTGCAGTACCGCCAGCTTCAGAACACGATATTCGTCGGCGTGCGCAACGCGCAAATCGCCTTACAGCAGGACCGCGCGCAAGTGGCCGCCGCCGAAAAAGCCCGCATCTTGGCGCAGCAGACCCTCGACGCCGAGCAGAAAAAATATCAGCTCGGTTCGTCCACCAGCTATCAGGTGGTATTGCGATCGCGCGACTTGACCACAGCGCAGGGTAACGAGCTGCGGGCCAAGATCAATTTGATTGAAGCTTCCGTAAACTTCGATCAAGCCGTGGGCCGCACGCTCGACGTGAATCACATCATCGTCGCCGATGCGCGCCGCGGCAAAATCTCTCGCCAACCAAACATTCCGGGCGCGCCTGACGTCGACGGAGGCGTCCCAGGAAAATGAGCTGCTTTTTACCAAGTCCCCCAAAATTGTTCCGGGAATAAGCGAGCCTCGCGCGAATAACTTGTTGCGGCTCGCGCCGCAATTTGCTACCGTTACGTTTGAGTTATGATGATGTACTGTAAAACAGACTGTAGGGCAGCGGGCCGAAGTCGAGGAGTCGCGAGATCGCGGAGCCGATCTTCGGTCGCTACTCGACGCATTTCTAATAGGAACAATGCGATTTTCAGAATTCCACCTAACGCCTGTAGAATCACTACTTACGCATTTTCTAATAGGGACAAAATCGGCTTTTTCGGGATTCCGCGCCTCTGGCCTGCGGCCTCCTTGTCGCCTCTGCTCCAATGCCCTAGAATGACTCGCATGAGTCTTTTCGGCAATTTGCGAGCGGCCGAAACCGCGTCGCTTCGGAGGCGCGCCGATGACTAAAGCCGTGAAGACACTGCCGACCCAGGGCTTCGAATCCGTCCGAAAGCCTTCGGCGGCCGAACGCGAGTGGGAAGAGAAAACGCTCGCGCCCACTCTCAAAAAAACTCCTGATCGCGACGCTGATTTCACCACCGTCTCGAGCTATCCAATCCGCCGCCTCTACACAGAGGCTGATCTCGCCGGATGGGACGCGGAACGCGATCTTGGGTTTCCCGGCCAGCCGCCTTACACGCGCGGCATTCATTCCACGATGTACCGCGGCAAACTTTGGACGATGCGCCAGTTCGCAGGTTTCGGCACAGCCGAAGACACGAACGCGCGCTTTCGCTATCTGCTTTCACAAGGCCAGACCGGGCTTTCCGTCGCGTTCGATCTGCCGGCGCTCATGGGTTACGACTCGGACCATCCCTTGGCCGAGGGCGAAGTCGGCAAGTGCGGCGTGGCGATCAGCTCACTGGCCGACATGGAAGTGCTCTTCGACAAGATTCCGCTCGCCGACGTTACCACTTCGATGACGATCAATTCGCCTGCCGCCGTCATCTGGGCGATGTACTTGGCGGTCGCTGAAAAGCAGGGCGCCGACTGGAAGAAAATCTCCGGCACTTTGCAGAACGACATTCTCAAGGAATACATCGCGCAGAAGGAATACATCTATCCGCCCGAGCCGTCGATGCGGCTGGTGATTGATACGCTCGAATTCGGCGCGAAGCACACTCCAAAATTCAATCCGATTTCGATCAGCGGTTATCACATCCGCGAAGCCGGCTCGACCGCGATTCAAGAACTGGCGTTCACGCTGCGCGATGGAATCGAGTACGTGGATTACGGCGTGCGCCGCGGAATGAACGTGGGCGATTTTGCGCCGCGGCTTTCTTTCTTCTTCAACGCGCACAGCGATTTCTTCGAAGAAATCGCAAAGTATCGCGCCGCGCGTCGCATCTGGTACAAGACGATGCGCGAGCGCTTCGGCGCAAAGAACGAGCGCTCCTGGGCGCTGCGTTTCCACACGCAGACCGCCGGCTGCTCGCTCACTGCGCAGCAGCCTTACAACAACGTGGTGCGGACGGCGCTGCAGGCTCTCGCCGCCGTGATGGGCGGCACGCAATCGCTGCACACGAATTCGCTCGACGAGGCCTGGGCACTGCCCACGGAGTTTGCCGCCACACTCGCCTTGCGTACGCAGCAAATCATTGCTCACGAGAGCGGAGTCACGAACACAGCGGATCCCCTGGGTGGTTCGTACTTCGTCGAAGCGCTCACCGATGAAATAGAACGCGGCGGCTGGGATTACATCGAGAAGATTGACGCGTTGGGCGGCATGGTCGCAGCAATCGAGCGCGGATTCCCGCAGCGCGAAATTGCCGAAGCGGCGTATCGCTATCAGGTGGCCGTCGATCGCAAGGAGAAAATCGTCGTCGGCGTGAATGATTACGTGGCCAAAGAGAAGCCGCTCGATATTTTGCAGATTGACGAGACGGTGGCGAATCGCCAGGGTGACCGCCTGCGAAAACTACGCACCGACCGCTCGAATGCGGAGGTCGAGCGCCGCCTGAGCGCGCTGCGCAAAGCAGCGGCCGGAACCGAGAACCTGATGCCCTATCTCTTCGAGGCCGTAAAGGCCTACGCCACGCTCGGCGAAATCTGCGACACAATGCGCGAAGCATTTGGAATCTACGAGGAAGTGGCGATCACCTAACGAATCCCGCCTGGACACCAACACGGACGAATCGAGGATCAAGAAAAAATGAGAGACAGAGTGCGCAAACGTTTGAACTGGAGTGCGGTCGCGCTCTGCATTTTGCTGTGGAACTTCGCAAGCCTCGCCTCGGCCGCGCCGCTTCCGGCGAAGGATAGGAATCCTCATCCGAAGAGTGGTTTCGTCACCTCATGGGACGGAGCGAAGATTCATTACGTTGAATCCGGCCGCTCAAAAATGCCGGTCGGAAACGCTGAAGTGGGCAATCCACTGCCGCCTTCTGTCACGATTACGAAGGGCAACATCTCCGTCACCGGGCCGCACCAGTTCCCTTCCATTTTGTTTATTCCCGGCTGGACGATGCCGGGGTGGATTTGGGAAAACCAGATCTCGCATTTTTCTGCCGACTATCGAGTGGTGGCGATGGACCCGCGATCGCAGGGCGACTCGTCGAAGCCCGGAGACGGAAATTATCCCGCGTCGCACGCCCGCGATATCAAAGCCGTGATCGACCAGTTGCATATGGCACCGGTGGTGCTCGTCGGTTGGTCGATGGCGGTAACCGAGATTGCATCGTACGTCGACCAGTTCGGGACGAATGGAATTGCGGGCATAGTGCTTGTTGATGGCGTTGCGAATTTCAGTCAAGCGCCGGAGACCCTGAAACGGTACTTCGACTTTCTGAGGTTCGCCCAATCGAATCGCCAAAAGTTCACGAACGATTTCGTGCGCAACATGTACAAGAAACCACAGGCTGAAGAATACCTGCAGCGCGTGACGAAAGCTTCGATGGCGACTCCCACCGACTCTGCGGTGGCGATGGCGTTTGCCGGTTTCACGACCGACAACAGTGCGGCCTTGTCCAAAATCGACAAACCGACGGTGATCGCCGCGGCTAACAAGGACTTGATGCCCACATTTCAGGACATGCAGAAACGTATCCCGGGCTCAAGAATTGAAACATTCGATGATGCAGGACACGCGCTCTTTGTGGATGACGCCGAGAAGTTCAACATCCTGCTCGAAGAGTTCATCACAACCTTGAAGTAGTGCACACGATGGCTGGCGCGGGCGGAACTAAACGAGAAGCCGCAGTTAGTGCGGCTGGGCCGTTTTGAAGTATTCTTTCAGCGCACCGATGGCCGGGCGGCGCGGCGCGCTCGCAATATGAATGGAGCTGAATGGCTGAGAAGAAGATTCGAGTTTTGATCGCGAAGCCTGGCTTGGACGGGCACGACCGCGGAGCGAAGGTGATTGCGCGGGCTCTGCGCGATGCCGGCATGGAAGTGATTTACACCGGGTTGCGGCAGACACCGGAGATGATCGCTTCAGCTTCTGCGCAGGAAGACGTGGACGTGATCGGCCTCTCGATTCTTTCCGGCGCGCACAACACCATCTGCCCGCGGCTGATGGAACTGCTGCGCGAAAAAGGCATGCATGATGTGACGGTGTTGATTGGCGGCATCATACCGGAGCCCGATATTCCCGCATTGAAGAAGGCCGGCATCGCTGAAGTTTTTCTTCCCGGCACACCAACGCAAGCCATCGTAGATTTCATCCGCCAGCGAGTCTCCACGGCGCCGAAAGGCGCTTAGTCTCTGCAGTGGCCAGCCGTCTCTCGATCACGCAGCGCGAGGGCATTTTGCTGCTCACTCTCGAGAGCGACGATCAATTCCCGCGGCTCGAGCGCAGGATTTTGGCGGAGATCGAAGCGCAATTCGTGCAACTTGCGGAGCGGCGCGAATTGGTCGGCGCGGTTGTCACCGGAACCGAGCGGGCGTTTGCAGTCGGCGCCGAGATTTCGGAGCTCGCGAGTCTCACGCCGGCTGCGGCGTTCGAGTTCTCTCGCTACGGCCAGCGTGTGATGCGCACGGTCGCAGTTTCATCGAAGCCCATCGTCGCGGCGATTGGCGGATATTGCATGGGCGGCGGATTCGATCTGGCGCTCGCGTGCCATGCGCGGATCGCATCGCGCGATGCGCTGTTCGCTCATCCCGGCGGAAGCCTTGGCATCATCACCGGCTGGGGTGGAACGCAGCGATTGCCGCGATTAATTGGCCGCACTCGCGCACTCGAGATGCTGGTGACGGGCCGAAGACTTGACGCCGAAGAAGCGCTCGATTGCGGTCTGGTTCACAAAATCGCTGATGACTCGGTCGTCAACGAAGCGATTGAGCTGGCGCGAACGATTGCCCGGACTCGATTCACGATTTAATTCCATTCGCGAGTGAATTTAGTTCGCGTGTAAACGACGCGAAAGCCCTGGCGCTCGAGATTGCGCTGCGAACCGCTTGACGGTTGCGTGACGCTCATCGCGAGGTCGCAACCGGCTGCGCGGCCGGCTTCGAGACGCGCTGCGATCAAGGCTGCCTGCACGCCGCGCCCGCGATATTCGTGGAGCGTGCTCATTCCGAAAAGGCCGACGATTCCCTTTCGAATTCCGAGGGTTCCTCCGCCGATGGGTTTGCCGTCGATCCAGACCAAGTACGGAACCAAACCTGGGCCGGAGAAAAATTCCTGGATTGTGTTGATCAAATCTTCGGTGGGCTCGAAGTGGTCGGCGAAACCGCGAGAAACCGTTTCGGCGAAGAGGCGGGATTCCGCTGGTTCGGCCAGCCGAATGGTGATCCCCGGAGCGATTTGTGGAAACTTCTCCTGCGGATCGATTTCGCGGATCAACATGTTGGAGAATTCGAGTACGCGATAGCCGCGCTTTCCGAGCATTTCGATGAATCCGGGATCGGCCATCGGGCAGACCTCGATGAAAACTGCCGAGCCACGGCAACGATAGAACTTTTCCATCCGCTCCATGTCTTCTTCGCTCACCGGGCCGTTGAGGCCGAGCCCTTCGGCCTGAGTGACCGGCGAATTGACGCCGCGAAATTCTGCGATGCCTCCGCCGACGAAGATGCGGACGTCTCCCGGGCGTTTCAAGTCCACCGGGTTTATCGCGTCGTTCCCTTCCGAAATGCAATCCGGATGGCCGGCCAGTTCCAGACGGCGGGCCAATTCCATGTCGACAAATCTCATTTGTGAATCTCCTCGAGAATTCTGGGCCCTTTCCAGGGCGAAGGAAAGCGGTTCAAAATCCTGGGCAAAGATGCGCCAACATTAATGCGGAGATTCGGGGCTTAGGAAGGCCGAGTCGGTGCTATGCGGGCTAGCGCGAGCGACCGGAGACGGACCTATTCCCCACAACAGGACAGCAAAGCATAGGCGCCCCCAGATTAAGAGTTGGCTCGCAGGCCGCTCGATGCAAATACGCGGCGTGGGCGGATGCAATTCTATAGCAGCGCGCGGGCAAGTCAAAACGATATGTGAATGATACAATGCGTAGTTTCGACGTGAGCGTTTGCGAGTATCGTGCGGCCCGACGGCAGTGAACGGCGGAGCGCGCGAAGGAGACCGGTGAGCGGGACGGTGATTGAGACGCAGGTGGATGCGAAGTCTGCCGACTTTGAGAAAAACAGCCGGCAGATGGTGGACCGCCTGACTGAAATCAAAAATGAGGAAGAGCGAATCCGGCAGGGCGGCGGCGCGAAAGCGATCGAGTCGCAGCACAAGAAGGGGCGGCTGACGGCCCGGGAACGTATCGCGAAGCTGATCGATCCGAAGACTGAGTTCTTCGAGCTGGGCCTCTACGCCGCGTATGAAATGTATGAGGAATGGGGCGGCGCGCCGGCGGCCGGGACGATCGTGGGGCTGGGGCGCGTGTCAGGCCGGCAGGTGATGATCATCGCGAATGACGCGACGGTGAAAGCGGGCGCGTTTTTCCCGATGACGGCGAAAAAAGTGATTCGCGCGCAGAATATCGCGATTGAGAATCGAATTCCGACGATTTACCTGGTGGATTCCGCGGGCGTTTTTCTTCCGCTGCAAGAGGATGTGTTTCCCGATACCGATGATTTCGGGCGCGTGTTCCGGAACAACGCGGTGATGAGCGCGCAAGGGATTCCGCAGATCACGGCGATTATGGGGATGTGCGTGGCGGGCGGAGCGTATCTGCCCGTGATGTGCGATCACATTCTGATGACGGAAGGCAGCGGACTATTTCTCGCGGGGCCGGCGCTGGTGCAGGCTGCCATTGGGCAGAAGACTTCCGCGGAGGAACTGGGCGGGGCAAAAATGCACGCGCAGATCAGCGGCACGGTGGATTTCCGCGAGCCGGACGACGAGGCTTGCATCAAGAGAATCCGGGCGCTGGCGGACAAGATCGGACATCGTCCCAAGGCACCGTTTGATCACAAGCCTGCGCGACCGCCCTCGCATCCGGGCGATGAAATTTACGGAATCTTTTCGTCAAACCCCGGCAAGCAATACGACATGCACGAGATCATCGCGCGGATCGTAGATGGCAGCGAGTTCGAGGAGTATCGCGCCGAGTATGGACAGACGGTGCTGTGCGGCTTTGCGCGCATTGGCGGCTGGGCCGTAGGCATCGTCGCGAATCAGAAGAAGCATGTGACTGTGGCGGCGCCGGGGACCGGAGAGAAGCGAGTTGAGTTTGGCGGCGTGATTTATACCGAGGCGGCGGATAAGGCTGCGCGGTTTATTCTGGACTGCAATCAGAATTTGATTCCGCTGATTTTTCTGCACGATGTGAATGGATTCATGGTGGGGAAAGAGGCGGAATGGAGCGGCATTATTCGCGCGGGGGCGAAGATGGTGAATGCCGTGGCGAACAGCGTGGTGCCGAAGATTGCGGTGATTTGCGGGGGGAGTTTTGGAGCCGGGCATTATGCGATGTGCGGGAAGGCATACGATCCGCGGTTTATTTTTACCTGGCCCACGGCGCGGTATGCGGTGATGGGTGGGGATGCGGCGGCGGGGACGCTGGTTGAAATAAAGATCAAGCAGCTTGAGCGCCAAGGCAAGAAACTGACCGACAAAGACAAAAAGGAATTATACGAATCCGTGCGAGCCACATACGAGCACCAAACCGATCCACGATATGCGGCGGCGCGGCTGTGGGTGGACGCGATTATTGATCCGGCGCACACGCGTGAGGCGTTGATTGAGGCTCTCGAGGCTGCGTCACTGAATCCGCACGTGGCGGAATTCAAGACGGGCGTGCTGCAAACGTAATGCGGAAACGCGCCATCCCGCTTTTATTGGTCGCTATTGCTGCTTGGTTCTGGAATTGGCACAGGTGGCAGGGATGTTTGCAGAGTGGCTTCGTATGCGAGTGGGGTTCAGCGGTGAGTCGAACACCTTTTGATGTAAGGCTGAGCGCTTTGCTCGCATTATTTTCCACTTTGATCGGCCTATCAATGGTCGCGGTCGACTTCGCGCGCTGGGTGAAGGCAAGAAAATCGTGACCACTGAAGTGACAATTGTCGAATGCCCGCGCGATGCGTGGCAGGGACTGCGGCAAATTATTCCGACGGAAGAGAAAATAAAATATTTGAGCAGCCTGGTTTCGCTGGGATTCCGGCATATTGATGCGGTGAGTTTTGTTTCGCCGAAGCATGTGCCACAGATGGCCGATAGCGAAGCGGTGATGAAAGAACTGAGCCGCGTGAGATTGGCGTCGGGCGAGGCGCCGGAGATTATCGGGATCATCGTGAATGCGCAGGGGCTGGAACGAGCGCTTTCGACGCCCGGAGTGACGACGATCGGTTATCCGTATTCGATTTCCGCTTATTTTCGGCGGGCCAATGCGAATATGTCGCGAGCCGAATCGCGGGATTTGGTGCAGAAGATTCAGCGGGATACGAAAGCAGCCGGGAAAAAGTTGGTCGTGTACGTTTCGATGGCGTTCGGAAATCCTTATGACGAGCCGTGGGGACCGGAGATCGTCGAAGAGACGGTTGTGTGGCTGAAAGATATCGGCGTGCGGACGATTTCGCTGGCTGACACGGTGGGGACGGCTTCGCCGCATGACGTCGCCGCTGTTTATGGCGCCGCGAAAGCCGCTGTTGCGGGCGTCGAGATTGGCGTGCATTTGCACAGCCGGCCGGATCGGGCGGCGGAGAAAGTGCTTGCGGCTTACGAAGCGGGCTGCCGGAGATTTGACGGGGCGCTCACGGGGCTGGGCGGCTGTCCTTTTGCAGGGGACGAGCTTGTGGGCAATATTCCGACAGAGGCGATTCTGACGACTCTGACGGCGCGTGGCGTTGCTACCGGCATTGACACCAAATCTCTAGCGATTGCGTGCGCCATGACGGGCGAACTGCGCGAGAAGTACACGCACACGGAAGCGGCGGCGAAACCGAACTAATGCGACGGATTAAGAACGGCCTGTGATGACATACAGCACACTCAAGCTCGAACAGCAGAATCAGATTGCCACCATTACCCTGACGCGGCCTGAGAAACGGAACGCAATCTCGTCGCAAATGATCCAGGACCTGCTAGCGGCGTTCGACGAAGCAGAAAACGGACCCGCGCGCGTCGTCATCATCACCGGATCGGGAAAATCGTTTTGCGCGGGAATGGATCTCGATGGCTTGCGGACGATTGCCGGCCAGCCGCTTGATGAAAATATAGCTGATTCGAGAGCGATGGCGCGGATGTTTTACCGCATCTACGAATTTCCGAACCCCGTAATCGCTCTGGTAAATGGAGCGGCAATCGCGGGCGGTTGCGGAATCGCGACGCTGGCGGATTTCACGCTCGCGGCGCCGGAAGCGAAGCTGGGATATTCGGAGGTGCGGATCGGATTCATTCCGGCGCTGGTGTCGGTTTTTTTGAGGCGCCAAATTGGGGAGAAACGCGCGACGGATTTGCTGCTTACTGGACGCATCATCGATGCCGCTGAGGCGCTGCGAATCGGGTTGATTACCGAGGTGGTGCCAGCGGAGAGGCTTCTCGAGCGGGCGCATGAGATCGCGGCGCAGCTGATTGCTGCAAGTCCGACGAGTATTCTGCGAACGAAGCGGCTGCTGCGGCGTTTCAACGAGGCTGAAATTCGAGCGGAGATTGAACTGGCCACGCGCGAAAATGCTGAGATTCGCGCTACTGCCGATTTTCGTGAGGGCGTCGCGTCGTTTCTCGAGAAGCGCGAGCCGAAGTGGACTGGGCAGTGAACAAGACGAACGAAAATCGGGTCGGCGGCGATGCGGATCAGGTGCTCAAGGAGTTCGCCGATACGACTATCCGCGTCCGGTACGCGGAGACGGATCAGATGGGCGTGGTGTACTACGGGAATTATTTCACGTGGTTTGAAATAGGACGCGTGGAGATTTGCCGCCAGATTGGATTCGAATACAAGAAGATGGAGATCGAGGACGATAGTTTTCTGGTGGTGGCGGAGGCGAACTGCCGGTACAAACGGCCGGCGCGGTTTGATGATTTGCTCACGATTCGGACGCGGGTGACGGCTGCGCAGCGGCGAACGGTTCGGTTTGCGTATGAAATTATGCTTCAGGAGACGGGCGAAACGATTGCTACTGGCGAAACGAAACACGTGATTTGCAATCGCGCCGGGCAGACGAAATCCTTGCCGGAGAAATATCGCAAATATCTGCCGCTACCGATGGAGAGCCGTAGCGCGTGAGCGAAGCCGCCCATCTTCTGGATATACCGCTTTGCGTGCCGGTCGAAATCATCATCTGGATGGAAAACAGGATAGGAAACGAGGATGAATAGGATTCAAATCGACGGCGAACATTTGACGGTTGCGGAGCTGTATGCCGTCGTTTTCGAGGGCGCCGAGGTGGAGCTGGCGCCCGCGGCGCGGGAAAAGATGAATGCATCGCGTGCGGTGATTGAACGGCTCGTCGAGTCGAATGCGGCGGTGTACGGCGTGAACACCGGATTCGGGAAGATGGCGTCGGTGCGAATTTCTCGCGACCAGATACGGCAGCTGCAGGTAAATCTGGTTCGGAGCCACGCGTGCGGAGTGGGTGCGCCGCTTACTGAGCATGAAACGCGGGCGATGCTCGTGCTGCGAGCGAATGCAATTGCCAAGGGGCTTTCGGGCGTGCGACCGATTGTGGCGGAGACGCTTTGCGCGATGCTGAATCGTAAAGTGCATCCTGTGATTCCGTGCCAGGGGTCGGTGGGAGCGTCGGGCGATCTGGCTCCGCTGGCACATCTTGCGCAGGTGGCGATTGGAGAAGGCGAGGCAATCTTTCAGGGGCGAACGGTTTCGGGCGAATCTGCTATGCGAGACGCGAAGATCGCGCCGCTGGCGCTCGAAGCGAAAGAGGGCCTGGCGCTGTTGAATGGAACGCAGGGGATGCTGGCGCTACTGGCGCTGGGCCTGCGACATGGGGAGACTTGTATTGACACTGCCGATGTGGCGACGGCGCTTTCGCTCGACGCGCTGCGTGGCAGCCCTGCGCCGTATGACGAACGGATCGCGCGAGCGCGTCCTTATCCTGGTCATCTGATTACGGCTCGCAATTTGGAGAGGCTGACGCGCGGTAGCGAGATTCGCGAATCGCATCGGTCGCCGGAGCGCGATTCGCGCGTGCAGGATCCTTATAGCTTGCGCTGCGTGCCACAGGTGCACGGAGCGGTTCGCGATGCACTGGCGCAGATTCGAGCGACGATTTTGATTGAGTTGAATAGTGCGACGGATAATCCGCTTGTGTTTGCGGGCGATACTGAGGGTGGTGGCGGCGCGGGTGAGGTAATCAGCGGGGGAAACTTCCACGGGCAGCCGCTGGCGATGGCGGCGGATCAGCTCGCGATGGCGCTCGCGACTCTGGCGGGAATATCGGAGCGGCGTACGGAACAACTGACGAATCCGATGGGGAGCCAGCTTCCGGCGTTTCTGGTGCGCGAGGCGGGATTGAATTCAGGATTTATGATTCTGCAGGTGACGGCGGCGGCGCTTGCCAGCGAGATGAAAGCGCAGGCCACGCCGCATTCTGTGGATTCGATTCCGACTTCTGCGAATCAAGAGGACTACGTTTCGATGGGCATGGCCGCGGCACGACGAATTCAGTTGATGCTGGCGAACTTGCGAAACATTTTAGCGATCGAGTTGCTGGCGGCGTGCCAAGGGCTGGATTTGCTTGCGCCGCTTCGAACCGGGGCA
Source organism: uncultured Acidobacteriota bacterium (assembly GCA_963772535.1). Taxonomy (GTDB): domain Bacteria; phylum Acidobacteriota; class Terriglobia; order Acidiferrales; family UBA7541; genus Palsa-295. Next base: position 223,097 of record CAVYXN010000008.1, on the reverse strand, counting down.
GAGACGCAGAAGGCGTACGAATTGGTGCGCGGCGTCTCGAAGAAGGTGGACGCCGACCGGTCGCTTTCGCGGGATATTGAAGCTGTGGCCGCGCGAATTGCGGCGGGGGATTTCAGCAATATCCTGGGCTAGAGGCGTTTACTTCGCTTCGCCGGATTCTGATTCGCTTGAGCCTTGGGCGCTTTTTGATGCGGCCTGGGCTTGACTGGCGGCTGCGCCTGATTTGCTGATCGAAACGGTGTCCTGAGGTATGGCCTGCTGCTTCGGAGCTGGGTTTGGGCTTGCGTCGCGAATTGGGCCTTGCTGAGCAATGTGTGCGGACTGCAGAGCACTGGAAACTGAGGTGACAGGGTTTGCCATGGAAGTACCTCCAGCATGGTAATCGGCATGGGCGGAGCAGACTTTAGTCTTTTCGAAAATCCTTTCTGCGATTTGCGGAATTATGAAGCAAGAGATTGAAACAGAAATGTGCCGAAACGGAATCCGACCAGCCATTTGAAGGGTGCGACTCCCATCGAATAGTGGCCGCAGGGCAAGGACAACCTCTCGACTTCTATGCCACCTCGCGGAGCCTCGTCGAAGAAGGCATTCGTGAATTCGGGCCAGAAGGTGGGATCGTAGCGACCGGTGATGGCGAGCATTTTTTTCCCGGTGCCGAGAAGCTTGGGGATGTAAGGAAACGGGCTGATGGGCGACCAATAGCGGCGGATATCTTCCTGCGAAAGCTTTGACTGTAGCGACTCCCAAACGTTCATGGTGGTGAGACCGTTGGCCACCACATCGCCGCAATATGTGGCAACGTGCAGGAACGCGCCGGCGCGAATTGCGGGTTCGTGGCACATGGTGACGAACGCGATGGATGAGCCGATGCTCGTGCCGAGAACACCGAGGCGGTCATAACCTTGTTGCTCGAGCCAGCGGAGGGTGCGGCGGGCGTCGAGAACGGCCTGGCGATTGGCTTGAAGCGTCAAGCCGACATTGGGACCAATGAGATGATCGGCGCGAGGATGACCTGGGACGGCGCGGCGGTCGTGGTATGGAAGGCTCATTTTAACGGCGGTGATTCCCAGTTTGTTGAGCCAGCGGCAGACGTCGGTCTGCTCTTGCCAGCGGGAATTCCACTGCGCGAGAACTACAACGGCGGGACCGGTGTGGCGGGCCTGGAAGAATTGGGCGTGGACGAGATTGTTTTCGGGCCAGGGTGATTCGATGGCGCTGGTGAAGGTGAGGACGCCGTTGTCGAGCGAATAGTCCGTTGCCGGACCGGTGGCGTACCACTCGTCGCTGTGGGCGAGTGTGTGCTCGACAAAGTGATCAAGGTATCCGCGCGGGTCGGGCTCGTTGGAGGAACCGCCGATGTGTTCGAGGCCCCAGACGAAGGGGAGCATCTTGCGATTGGGCTCCTGGGCCCAACGCATGTGCTCGTAGCGCCGAATTTTTCGTTCCAGTAGGGACATAGCTGCGGTCGATTCAGTTCAGCTTACCAGAGGCGCCAACCAAAGCCGGGCGAGTGGCGGAGATTACGAGCCGAAGCGGGAAAAACAGCGAGTGAACGAGGCTTTGTGCACTACGTGCGTTAGCAGTCGGGCACGGTTTCTGCTAGGCGGCTTGAGTGACCCCGACGGATGTGGCACATTCGATTTGTGGCTTCCGGGATGCTCATTGCGGTGTTTGTGTTTCTTTTCGGGCTGATCATAGGCAGCTTTTTGAACGTTTGCATCGTTCGGATTCCCGGCGGAAAGTCGATCGTTCTTCCGGCCTCAGCTTGTGTCAAGTGCGGGGCTGCGATTCGCCCTTACGACAACATTCCCGTTATCAGCTATCTCTTCCTGCGCGGGAAATGCCGGAAATGCGGGAATCCGATCTCAGCGATGTATCCGGTTGTGGAACTTTTAACGGGACTGCTTTTTCTTGGGTGCTACGAAGCTTTTGGCCTTACGGCGGAAGCGCTGAAATGGGCCGTGTTCTCGGCGATTATGGTGGTTTTGGTTTTTATGGACCTGCGCGAGCGAATTCTTCCTGACGTGGTGAACTTTACGGGTTTTGGCCTGGGGCTTCTTTTGAGTTTCTTCACCACACCCGTCGACGGAACCGCTCTGGCTCTCGCGAAGCGGATCTTCGAGTTTCCTCCGCCCGCACCGGTTCTGTCATTTGTGGACGCGCTGTTGGGAGCGGCGGCTGGTAGCGGTCTGCTATGGCTGGTGTCGGAAGTATATTTTCGTCTGCGCGGGCGCGAAGGGATGGGGATGGGCGATGTGAAGATGATGTTGATGGCCGGCGCATTCCTCGGGTTGAAGCGGACGTTACTGACGATTTTCACAGGTTCCGTGCTGGGAAGCGTCCTGGGCATCATCGTAATCGTGGCGCGGAGGAAGGATTCGGATTACGAGTTGCCTTTTGGTACGTTTCTGGGAATGGCTGCGCTGCTGGTGGTATTTTTCGGAACGCCGATTGTATATTGGTATCAGGGACTGCTGGTGGTGCGATGATGGGTAGAAGGCATCTAACAGACCGAGGCGTGTGATGGTTTCCCAAATCCCACCGCGGATTCCGGGCGTTCAGCCCTTCGACCTTGGCTTTCTGGCCGGGGGACTTCTCGTTTTACTCCTTGTTTTGATCCTTTTCGCAATTGTGGTGCGCAAATTCTTGCGCCGGAGCGACACGTCACCCGAAGGACAGTTTACGGCTCCCGTGCCTGACCCGGAGAATGCTTCCGCGTTCATGGCCGCTTCGATGCAAGGGGTGATTGAGAAACTGCGCACGCAGGAGAAGGAGCTCGCGCGCCTGCATCTTGTGGCGCAAGAACGCGCGCAAGAATCCGAGCGTCTCACCGAGGAAGTCACTCGGAACATGCCTACGGGATTGCTCCTGGTGAACGCGACGGGGGCGATCAGCAGCACGAATCCTGCGGCCGAGGAAGCGCTGGGTATCCGCACGTTGCGATACCGTTCTTACAAAGAGATTCTCGGCGCCGATACGGCGTTGACGCGCCTGCTGACGGCGTGTTTGCGCGAGGGGCGAACGTTTCATCGAGGTGAAGTGGAACACGTGACAGCGGAAGGTGAAATGCGCCACCTCGGCGTCACGATTTCTCCGATTTTCCGTGCAGTTCGCAATCCTCCGCGGCCCGGAACCGAATTTCCCGGCGTGCCGCCGGAAATGAAGGTAAGCGGCGCGCTGTGCCTGATGAGCGATCTGACGGAACTCACCGCACTGCAGAAACAGATGCGCTGGAAAGAGAATCTCGCGGCGCTCGGAGAAATGTCCGCCGGTATCGCGCACGAGTTTAAAAACGCCCTGGCCACCATCTCCGGCTACGCGCAAATGATTCGCAGCGAAGCACGCCCGGGGGCCGGAGACATTCGAGAGTCTGCCGAGCGCATTTTGGACCAGACGCGCGCGCTCACGCACGTGGTCACAGAATTTCTCCGTTTCGCCAAACCGCTCGAAATTTGCTATGAGACAGTGCCAATGAAAACGCTCGTCGAGCGCGTAACGGAAGAGCTGCGAGAATCGAACCCCGGCTGTGCGGTTGAATGCGAAGGAGCTTTCGAGGATCTACCAGGCGACGAGGCATTGATCCGGCAAGCACTTGTCAATCTGACGCGCAATGGAGCGGAAGCCGCCCGCGAGTCCGGTGGCAAGGCCCGCTTGACCGTCTCAGGCACGATTGAGGAACTGGGCGGAAAGAAGTGGCAACGCATTTGTATTGCAGATAATGGACCGGGCATACCGCAGGCAGACTTGCCCAAAATTTTTCTCCCGTTCTACACCACAAAATCCGAGGGCACTGGCCTGGGACTGGCCGTGGTCCAAAAGGTGGCACTGCAACACGGTGGCAGCATCGAAGCGCGCAACCGCACCGGCGGAGGCGCAGAGTTCCTGCTCTGGTTACCTTTGCGGCAGGAGCCCTCGCCGTCGCTATTCCCCTCTGAAGCCGCCCGCATCTAAACTATATCCAGGGCCTATCCCCTAGGTGCCTCCCGGGAGGCGTAGCTATGCGCAGCAGAACACTCTGGTTGGCGGCGATTGCCGCGATTGTGGCGTTCGCGCCCAGCAGCTATTGTCAGCAACAGGAGCCGGCAAAACAGGCTTCGCCGGACTCCGCTGCATCGCAGAGCGCCGCGCAGGCACCGCCGCAAGCGGCTTCCACACCACAGGAATCACTGGCTGACGCAGCGCGCCGCGCCCGCGAACAGAAGAAAGACACTCCCAAGCAGGCCAAAGTCATCACGAACGACAATATTCCCAAAGAGGGCGGGATCTCAGCGGTTGGCGAGGATCCGCCCGCCGCGGAGAATGCCGAGAATGCTCCGAGCGACGCTGCGAAGTCCGACAAGACCGCAAAAAGCGATGAAGACAAATGGCGGGCGCGATTCGACAAATTGCATCACAAGCTCGAACAGGACCAGGCTGACCTCGAGGTGATGCAACGAGAGCTCGGAGTGCTCAATTTGCAGTATTACAACGATCCCGTGAAGGCCATGCAGCAGGATCTGACTCGCAGCGATATCAATGAAAAAACTGCGAAGATCGCAGCCAAGGAAAAAGAAATTGAAGCCGACAAGCAGGCCATCTCCGATGCAGAGGACGACCTTCGCCAGGCGGGCGGCGATCCGGGATGGGCTCGTTAGCCAGTTTCCATGGAGCCAATTCTCCTTGTCGAAGATAAGCCCGAGCTTCGGGCCATGCTGCGCAAGGCGCTCGAGCGCGCGGACTATTCTGTGGAGGAAGCGCCCGATGGGAACGTCGCAATCGACAAGATACGCGCGCGCCGCTACCTGCTGGTCCTCACAGATTTAAAGCTGCCGGGAAGCTCGGGATTGGACGTCCTTCGCGAGGCTCGCCGCGTGGAGCCTACCCTGCCCGTGATTCTTGTTACGGCATATGGTTCCGTGGAAGAAGCCGTGACGGCGATGAAAGAGGGCGCGTTTGATTTCATTCAGAAGCCCGTGGATCTCGATCATTTGAAGCTACTGCTCGATCGGGCCACGAAGCAGCAAGAACTGCTCCGAGAAAATCTGCTGCTGCGGGAAGAATATGCGGCGCACTACGGATTCCCCCGGATCGTCGCCGAACATCCCAGAATGAAAGACGCGAGCCAGATGACCCAGCGCGTGGCCGCAACGGATTCAACGGTGCTGCTTCTCGGCGAGAGCGGCACGGGAAAAGAGCTCTTCGCCCGCGCGATCCATCACCTGAGCCCGCGCGCGGACCATTCTTTTGTGGCGTTGAACTGCGCAGCGATCCCCGAAGGGCTGGTGGAAAACGAACTGTTCGGCCACGAGCGCGGGGCGTTTACGGGAGCCGGCGCGCGAAAAACCGGGAAACTCGAGTTAGCGCACCGCGGGACGCTTTTCTTGGACGAGATTGGCGAGTTGCCTCTTGCAGTGCAAAGCAAGCTTCTGCGCGTGCTGGAAGAAAAGCGATTCGAGCGCGTGGGCGGGACGCAGGAAATCGAGGTGAACGTTCGAATTCTCACAGCGACGAACAAAGACCTGCATGCTGCGGTGGCGGACAAGACGTTTCGCGAGGACCTCTACTTCCGGATTTCCGCAGTGCCAATAACGATTCCCCCTCTGCGTGATCGCGGCGACGACGTACTGTTGCTCGCCGAGCATTTCCTCGAGCGGTTCAAACGCGAATTTCGCAAGCCCGCACTCGCGCTTACGGGGGACGCACGCGAGCGCCTGCTCACCTATCCATGGCCGGGTAATGTGCGCGAGCTACAAAATGCGATCGAGCGGGCTGCAATCCTTGCGAATGGTTCGGATATCGACGTGGCCGGCTTGCAATTGCCTTCCACGCGGCCGACCGCCGAGCAACTGCCCGAGCATATGGTGGAGGATGAATTCCTGTGGGATGGGCCGCTGGAGGAAGTTTCTCAGCGCGCCGTGGCGCATGTGGAGCGGTTTAAAATCCAGAATGCTCTACGCGAGACGAAGTGGAACAAAACGCGCGCGGCGGAAAAATTGGGCGTGTCCTACAAGACGCTGCTTCACAAGATCCGGAACCTCGGCCTCGATAACTAAGTTTTAGCTTCTTTGGATTCCCCTCTAGGATGCTTCCGGCGCTCTTTCCAAAACCCACCGGCGGGTTTGTCTTCGGATTCGATTAGGGCCTTGCCCGGTTCGGGCAGACGCCCCGTGTGGAGCACAACGCTTCCAAAATTCCATGCCTGATGGCGGACTCCCAGAAACCCGGCTTTGAATAGCAATTTCCCGAGCTCTTGAGGGCTCGGAAAGTTCGACACAGAGCTGGGCAAGTATGAGTAGGCTGCCTTATTACCCGAAATCACTCCACCGATGACAGGCAGGATGCGCTTGAAATAGAAGCGATACATCCCGGCCATTGCGCTACTGGTTGGCTCAGAAAATTCGAGGATCGCGATTCTTCCGCCCGGCTTCAACACGCGGGCTATTTCGCGCAGGCCGCGCTCGTAATTGGCGAGATTCCGAAACCCAAAGGCGGAAGCCACCAGGTCAAAACTCGCGTCGGGAAACGGCATGCTCAGCGCATCGCCGTTGATAAATTCGGCCGTGTGAGAATCGGTTCGCGCTTTTTGCCGGGCGCGTTCCACCATGGGGTATGCAAAATCGCAGCCCATGATCGGCACCCGATGCGCTGTAGAGTCGCGGATCACGTCTACTCGCTCGACCTCGAACGCAAAGGCCAGGTCGCCCGTGCCACAGCACAAATCAAGGACGCGAGCGTCGGTACGCCTAAGAATGCGACGGAATTTCTCCGCCGTCAGCCGGCGCCATCTGTTGTCCATCGAGAAGGACAGGAGGTGGTTGAGCAGGTCATATCGAGGCGCAATAGCGCTGAACATATCGCGCACGCGACGGGCGGAATCGCGCTCGTCGCGAGCGCCTTTCGGACGGGCCCCCAAACCTTGCGAGGACGATGGTTCGAAGATTTTCATGCTCTGTGCCACTCTCCGGACCTTGTTCCGCGTCGCTGCCAATCGTCAACGAGTCCGGAAAACGCGCGAAAACTCATGCCGGCGACCCGCCACGGTATTGCGATTCCCCACTTCGCTTTTCCAATAATGGAAGGCAATACCCAGCCGATCTCGCCGGCATGAACTTTCTTGTCGCTCAGCAATAGCGATCGCAACTGTGATTCCGAGAGCGACGGTATCGGCGGGAGCGGCCCGACAGACAGAATCAGGCTGACAATTCGCGCCGCGTCCTTTACGTCGAGCTTTCCGATCGCAAGCGCAAGGAGCGTCGCGAAAATCATGCCGTGACCTACCGCCTCTCCATGGAGAAACTTTTTGTAACCCGTAGCGGTCTCCAGCGCGTGACCGAGCGTGTGGCCGAAATTCAGAATCTGCCGCAGTCCGCTTTCGCGTTCATCTTTGGCAACAATTTTCGCTTTGATTCCGATGCATCTTGGAATCACGAATTCGAGCGCGGCGCGATCACGGCGCAGCAGGGCGAGCATGTGCCGTTCGAGATAGCGGAACAGAGCAGGGTCAGCGATCACGCCGTATTTAATCACCTCGTACAGTCCCGCGCGATACTGGCGGTGTGGCAGCGTGCCAAGAACATCCGGATCGGCGATGACCAGATCCGGCGAATAAAACGCGCCGATGAGGTTCTTCCCTTCCGGAAGATTTACGCCGGTTTTTCCGCCGACTGCGCTATCCACTTGCGCCACAAGGGTGGTGGGAACGTGAATGAGGCGCACACCTCTCAGATACGTGGCTGCAACGAATCCTGCAACATCGCCAACCACACCGCCACCAATGGCCACCAAGGTTGCGTCGCGATCCGCACCCAAGCTGATTAGCGCGCGCGCGATTTTTTCTACGGTGGCTAGCCGCTTTGCTGGCTCGCTATCGTCGAATAAAATCGTGGCGCTCCGAGTCCGGCGGGCCTTCCCCGTTAGCTTCCTGCCCCAATGATTCCAGACCCGGGGCGACGATAGAAAGAAAATCTCGCCGGGACGATTGCGGTTGCCGATAAGCTGCGGAAGCCGCGAAACGGTCCCGTGCGAACAGACCACGACGTATCTTCCGAGAGCGCTATCAATGCGAATTGCGGCCATCCTGGAGCCCCAGAATGTAGCACAGGTAAATGCGAGGTAAATTTAGAGAGATGCCCGTGCTACGTTACAACTCGATAAAATCTGTAAAATTGACGCGAGTTACAGGACTTCATCGTTTGTCCGGGCGGGCGTAGCGATCGTAGGGGCACGCTGTGCGAATCTTGCCCCAGCGGCCATATCTGGGCGAGATGGCATCGCTGTTCCGAACTCTAGCCGAAAATATCCTTCACTTTGTCGAAGAAAGTCGACGCTCGCTCGATCGGCTTGTTTTCTACTTTCATTGTCTGCCCGAGTTGTTCGAGCAACCGCCGCTGTTCGCGCGTCACCTTGGCAGGAATCTCCACTCGAACGCTCACGTACAGATCCCCGCGTCCGCCATGCGGATTCGGCAGGCCCTTCGATTTTTTGCGGAAGATCTGGCCGGATTGGGTTCCCTCCGGTATCTCGAGGTCCTCTTCGCCAGAAAGCGTGGGAATTTTGATCGTTGTGCCCAGAGTCGCCTGCGACAGGCTGACAGGAATCGTGCAGTAGAGATCGGCACCGCGACGCTCAAAGAACACGTGCTCCTTCACTTCGAGAAAGATATATAGATCGCCAGCATGACCACCGTTCGTGCCCGGCTCGCCATGCCCTGCCATCCGCAAGCGGGTGCCTGAATCCACTCCGGCGGGAACGCCAACTTCGAGCGTTTGTTGGCGTTCGATGCGTCCCTGACCGCGGCATGCGGCGCAAGCATCGCGAATCACCTGGCCAACTCCCTGGCACGCGGGGCATGTGCGCGTGATGGAGAAAAAACCCTGGCTGTAAGAAACCTGACCGCGGCCGCCGCATGTTTTGCAGGTCGACATCCCAGTGCCGGACTTCGCGCCTGTTTCGTGGCATGCTTCGCACGCTTCCCGCCGCGAAACGTGAATCTTCGTGCTGACGCCCGTCGCCGCTTCTTCAAACGTAAGCGTCATGTCGTAGCGCAGATCAGCGCCGCGCTGGCCGCGCTGCCCCCGGCCTCCGCGACGGCGTCCGCCGCCGAGAATATCCTCAAAGCCGAACAGGTCGCCGAGAATATCTTGAAAGTCCTCGAAGATGGATGCATTGAATCCGCCAGCCTCAAATCCACGGCTGCCTAGGCCAGCGTGGCCAAAGCGATCGTAAATCGAGCGCTTCTGCGGGTCGGATAGCACACTGTAGGCCTCGGCTGCAGCGCGAAAATTAAGTTCCGCTTCGTGCTTATTCTCCGGATTGCGATCCGGATGCCACTTCATCGCCGCCTTGCGGTACGCGGACTTGATCTGCTCCGCCGATGCGTCGCGCGTTACTTCCAACACTTCATAGAAATCCTGCTGTTTGCTCTGTGCCATCGCTTCTTTTAAGTCCTTGTCCCGATTAGATATGAGTTTCGATCAATTGAATTTGCTTTTCTAAGCTTGGATTTTTTTCCTGTCTGACGAAACGAACTGAGCCGTCAATTCTTGCGGCCGCTCGCCACACGAACCATCGCCGGGCGCAGTACGCGATGGTGAAAAGTGTAGCCCGGCTGGAACTCTTCGATCACCGCACCGTCGGGATAGTCGGTCGTTGGCACGTGCTCTACAGCATGATGCACATTGGGATCGAATTCCTTGCCGACGGACTCGATTCGATGCACTCCCTGCTTGGCGAGTAAGTCCCAGAGCTGTTTCCGAATCAGCTCAAAACCCTTGCGATAATCCTCATAGGCGGGATCGTCGTGGGCGGCGAGTGCTCGATCGAAACCGTCCAGCACCGGTAGAAGTTGCTCGACGAGATTTTCGACTCCGCGATGCCTCGCCTGATCACGCTCTTTCTCGGTACGCTTACGGTAATTGTCGAAGTCGGCTTGCAGGCGCACGAGCGTGTTCGTCAGATCCTGTTTCTCCGCTGCGAGCTTTTGCACCTGCTCGGCCAGCGCCGACTCCGGAGCAGGAGCGGCCGACGAACCCGCATCGTCGCCGCTTGACTCAGCCGGCGCCACGCCTGGCCTCGGCTGCTCTTCTTCTTTCTGGCTCTTCTGAGCTGCCACTTTCTAACTCCCCTCTTTTTCCTCGGAAAAGAATTGCGACATAAGGGCCACCGCCGTAATCACGCGCTCGTAATGCATCCGCATTGGCGCGACGATGCCCAACGTGCCCTGTACTTCGCCTTCCGATGAATACGATGCTGACACAACCGCCAGATGCTTTCCTGCATTCGAAATCTGATCGACTCCTAATTCCACGTGCACCGGTTCGGGCGCCTCGATACATCCACTCAAAATCGCGATCAAACGATCTTTCTCTTCAATTGTCTCAAGCAACTCGCGCAATTGCTCCTGATTCGCAAATTCCGGCGAGGCCGCCATTTGCACGGCTCCTTCCACGTAAATCTTGCGCTCGTCGATGTCGCCCAGAACGCTTGGGTCGCACAGCATCAAAGCGTCGCCTGCCAGTTGGCTGTAGCGTTCGCGGTCGCGCGCGAGCTGCGACCGTAGATCTGCTCGCATCGCTTCGATTGTCCACCCGATGTAGTGGTGGTTTAAATAAGCCGCGATCTGATCCAAATCTTCCTGGCGGAACTGCCGCTCCGGCCGGATCAACTTGTCTCGTGTCTGGCCACCGGCAGCAACCAGCACCACCAGCACCCGATTATCCGGCAACAGCAGAAACCGAAGATGCTCCACCACGCTGCGTGCCAGCGGCGGCGCGATAAAAATCCCGAGTCCGCGGGAAACGGCTGCCAGAACGTGACTGGCGCGCTCCATCACCGCTTCCGGGGTTTTGGCTGCTTCGAGCTCACGGCGAATCCACAGCCTGTCTTCGGGACTCGCGGCCGCCTGCGCCGCCACCTGCTCCACAAAGAATCGATATGCAGCCGCTGTGGGCACTCGTCCCGCCGAAGTGTGCGGTTGATAAAGAAAGCCGCCATCTTCGAGGTCTGCCATCACGTTACGCACGGTCGCAGGACTGAGCGGATCGACGTGCCTTCGCGCCACGCTACGCGACGAGACTGGCTCGCCCGTCTCGATATACTCGCGCACCACGTCTGACAGAATCTGCTGATGGCGCCGGTGCTGTAACACGGGTGAAACCATGAGATTACGACCGCTCCTGAATCGCTCGCACGAAAAGGGGGCGAGAAGTACGCCCAGATAATTAGAGTTTAGTCGTTGAAGGGAGGACACGTCAACTTTAGCACTATCCGGCGTCGCCTGGAGCTTACCTTGAGCTCTCATTGCGCGAAACTTTGCGAACCTGGCTTGCTAGGATGCTCTACGTATCATATTCTTTCCGCACGCTTTAGGGATGGCTTAGTGGCTTCGCTAGGCATCGGAGGCTGATGAGGTTTCAAATCGTTCTGGCGCTAGCTTTTGCGGGCTTTACACTCCCGGCAGGATCAGGTCAAACAACCGTCAAGAAACAGGCTGCCTCGCCTATGCCCGTCGCTTCACCCGAGGCGGCAAAACAGAAAACCCTATCTACTCGTGTGGTCGCCTACCAAATCGACGCGCATCTCGACACCGCGAAGCACACGATCGTTGCAACCGAAACTCTGCGCTACCGCAATCTTACGGGCCAGCCACAGAAGACGTTTCCTTTTCACATGTATCTGAATGCCTTTCAGCCTCAATCCACGTTCATTACCGAAGAACGCCGCGACGATCCCGACTACGAGTGGAAGCCGGAGCATTTCGGAGCGATCAACATCTCGCATCTCGAAGTCACCGGCATGGGCGACCTGACGAACCAGATTCACTTCATCCAACCTGACGACCAGAATGCAGCCGATCACACGGTGATACAGATCGAGCTTCCTAGAGCCGTCCCAGCGGGCGCCGATGTGGAATTCAAGATTGTCTTCAACGACCAAATGCCCGAAGTTGTCGCGCGAACTGGATACCTGCGCGATTTTTACATGGTGGGCCAGTGGTTTCCGAAGGTTGGCGTGTGGTGGAAAGGCGCGTGGAATTGTCACCAATTTCACAACACCACGGAATTCTTCGCGGATTTCGGCACGTTCGATGTGAAGGTGACGCTTCCTCAAAATGAAATCGTCGGTGCGGGCGGCGATCTCGTTTCATCGACGATCAATCCCGACGGCACGAAGACGCTTACGTTCCATTCCGAAGACGTCCACGATTTTTCCTGGAGCGCGAGCCCAAGTTTCACCGACGTTGAAGATTCCTGGACTGGCAGCGCGGGAACCGTAAAACTTCATGTCTTGATGTCGCCCGGCAATCTGGCGTCTGCTCCGCGCTACATTCAAGTCTTGAAGGGCACGCTCGCGCTGTACGATCAATGGATCGGCCCCTATCCTTACGATCGGCTCACCGTAATCGATCCTCCGCACGGCGGCTACGATGCTGGAGGCATGGAATATCCGACGCTCATCACCGCAGACACCAATTGGTTTATGCCGAAAGGCGCGCTGCTACCCGAGCTCGTTACGCAGCATGAATTCGGCCATCAGTACTGGTATGGAATGGTGGCAACGAATGAATTTGAGGAAGCGTGGCTGGACGAGGGCATCAACAGCTATATGGAAACGAAAGGCATGGGCGCGCTCTACGGCAAGTACACCTCGGAATTCAATTTCCCATTCGCTCAGATGGGGGAAGATGACGAGCAGCGCTTTGCATATCTCGAGAAGCCTGATACTGATCCAATCACTCGATTCGCCTGGCGTTTTTACAATAGCGGTGCGTATGGCGCCGTTACCTATGGCAAAACAGCTACGGTCCTGCTGACCCTCGAGAAAATCATCGGCGAAGAAACTGTGCGGCAGGCATTGCACATCTATTTCATGCGCTATCGCTTCACCCATCCCACCGGCGAAGATTTCATCAAAACTATAGAAGAAGTCTCCGGCAAAGATCTGCGCTGGTATTTTGATCAGGCCGTTTCGGGCACACAAATATTGGACTACAAAATCCTCGATGCGCATTCCGACCTTGTAAATTGGTACGAGCCCGAGAACACAGCAGCTAAGAATAGCGATGTGCTCTATCGCACTTATGTAACCGTGCAGCGTAAAGACGATTTTGTATTTCCAGTCGACGTCAAAATCACGTTCGACGACAAGCAGTCTGTGAGTGAGCATTGGGACGGCCGCGACCGATGGGTTCGCTATGTCTATGATCGAAAGTCTCAGCTAGTATCGGCGGAAATCGACCCGGGATATCAGATCTGGCTGGACCGCGATCTTTTTAACAACAGCTACACCGTGAACCCCGACACCCGGGCCACGAGGAAGCTATCGAACATCTTGGGTTTTGCCAGCGAGTGGATAGCGCAACTGCTCGCATGGATTGCGTAGCCGGGATTCGGAAGCGGAGGATTCGTAATGGCAGACGCAACACGGGGGACGTTTTTCTCCGGTGCCTCGCTCGTATGGAGTCGCCAGCGCGTTCTCTGGTTGATCTTTATGGTGAATTTTGTGTTGGCGTACGTCGCGACCCGCGGCACGAATGAACGCATCGGCGCAGTTCTGAACCATAGCTTGATAGCCGGCCAGTTCGTGCACGGATTCAATCTTGGCGCCCTCAGTTCCCTTGCGACGAATCCCGAATCGCCATTTGGGGGATCGATTTCGGCTTCCCTCTCGGCCGCAATACTCTTCACGGTTTTCATGATCTTTGCCACAGGGGGAATTCTGGCCACGTACTATTCCGGCCAGCGGCTCCACGCCGGCGCTTTCTTCGAAGCTTGCGGCCACCATTTCTGGCGGTTTGTCCGATTGACGATTTACCTCCTGATTGTTCTGATTCCAGTTTTCATTCTCGGCGGAATCGCGCACCGAGCATACGATCGCATTGACAAGCAATCGATCTCGCCAATGCCTGCGGTCCATTTCTTTGAGGCTGCCGTGGTCGTGGTCTTATTGCTGATGATCTGCATCCGCGTCTGGTTCGATATGGCGCAGGTGATCGCGGTCGCCGAAGACGAGCGTCGCATGCGCAAAGCTCTTCGTCGTTCTGCTACGTTGTTGAGGCATAATTTTCTTTCTCTCTACTGGTTATATCTGCGGGTAAGTTTGATCGCCTGGATCGTCTTCGCTATAGGGTTGCGCATCTGGATGACACATCTGCGTCCCGAATCTATTCTCGCTCCGTTCCTGCTTTCTCAATTCCTGATCATCTTCTGGCAGGGTTGCCGTTTATGGCAGCGAGCGAGTGAATGCATCTGGTATCGGGAGCATCAGCGCGCCGTCGCGGTTGCCACTCCGGTTTACGAACCGCCGCCGGTGATTTCTCAACAGCCATTCGCGGCGCCAACGGCTTAAATCACCAAATTCTGCAGCGTTCGCCTACCGGCCGCACCATCTTCGAATCCGCGCCGCAATCAAACGCCTTGGAGAACGCAGGCATATTGGAAACCGGTGCATTCACCCGGTAACTATCCAAAGGATGCGGATTTGTATTAACGATCATCCGCGCATACTCCGGCCTCATGTTGCCCGCCCAAACTTGTGCCCAACCGAGGAAGAATCTTTGGTCGGCTGTAAAGCCGTCAATCGGCGCGGGCGCAGGCTTCCCTTCCAGCGTCTTTTGAAGGGCCGCATACGCAATGGTCAACCCGCCGAGATCCGCAATACTCTCGCCTTCCACTAGCTTTCCGTTTTCATGCAGGCCAGGCTCCACTTCGAAGCTATCGAACTGCTTCACGATGCATTCGCCGCGGGCGTGGAAATTCTTCAAGTCCTCTGGCGTCCACCAGTTTTTCAAATTCCCCATTGCATCGAACTTGCTGCCCTGATCGTCGAAGCCGTGCGTTAACTCATGACCGATCACCGAGCCCATCCCGCCATAGTTCATCGCGTCGTCACGATTCGGATCATAGAAGGGGGGCTGCAAAATTCCTGCGGGAAACACGATTTCATTGCGGGTCGAGTTGTAGTATGCATTCACAGTGGGCGGCGTCATATTCCAAACACTTCGGTCCACCGGCTTGCCAATTTTTGCCAAGTCGTACGCGGCCTCGAATTCGTTACCCCTGATAAAATTCTCCACGTACGGTCCGCGATCTACTTTGTAGCTGGAATAGTCGCGCCACTTGTCCGGATACCCGATTTTCAACTTGATCGCGCTCAGCTTTGCAATAGCCTGTTCTCGCGTTGCCGGGCTCATCCAATCGAGGGTCGAAAGATCGGTGCGAAGAGCATCCACCAAACTGTGAACCATCTCGAGCGCTTTAGCCTTCGCTTCTGGTGGAAATGCGCGTTGCACATAAAACTGTCCCAAACCCTCTCCGAGTTTCTGATCTGTCGCTCGCACGCACCGGCGCCAGCGCGGCAGGATTTCTGTCGTACCCGTTAATTTCTTCGAATAGAAGTCGAAGTTCTCATCCACAAACTTTTTCGGCAATGCGGTGGCCTCCGCATGCACGAATTGCCAGCGCAGATACACCTTCCACTCGGCAAGTGGAACGGACGTCCATGCCGCGCTGACTTCCTTCATGAAATCCGGCTGAAAGACGTTGATCTGCGTCACCGGCGGCGCGCCAATTTCCTTGAAATACCCTTCCCAATCCACATTCGGGGCGAGTTCCTGAAACTGCGAAACCGGCATTTTGTGGTAGAGCTTGTCGGGGTCGCGCAAATCGACACGCGGCATCGACACTTTCGCCAGCCGTGTTTCGATATCGATTACCGTTTTTGCTTCCGCACCGGCTTTGTCGTCGCTGTCCCCTAACAGCTTGAACATATTCGCGACATGCTGTACATATTCCTCCCGCAGCTTTTTTGATTTCTCATCTTGACGCGTGTAGTAGTCGCGGTCCGGCAAACCCAGTCCGCCTTGACCGATGCCCGCGAGCATACTGTTGCTGTCTTTAAAGTCGGTCTGGGAGCCAAAACTGAAGATTGCGTCCACGCCTTCGTTTTGTAATCGCGCTACTTCCGCCTGCAGGCTCGGGGCGTCTTTCATCTGCGCGATTCTTTCGAACTCAGGTGCGAGCGGCTTTATTCCCGCCGCTTCGATCGCATCCTCGTCCATACAGCTCGCATAAAAATCGCCGATCTTTTGCCAATTTGATCCCGGTTGTGCGGACTTGTCTTTCGCCGCATCTTCAAGAATCGTGTGCAGCACGTCCTGGTTATGTTCCTGAAGAATCGTGAATGAACCCCACCTCGGATAAGCCGCGGGTATCGGATTGCTTTTCATCCAACCGCCATTGGCGAATTGATAGAAATCCGCGCACGGAGAAACGGAACGATCCAGGTTCGCAAGGTCCAATCCGCCCTTCTTCGATTCGTCAGCGGTTGCGGCGCTCGATGGCGCAGTTGCTCCAGCTCCGATGCAGTCGGACAGTAGCGTTTGAATCGCCGCAGATTTGCGCGCTCCTTCGTTTCCACGCCCGCTCGTCGTCTGGGCACCGGCGCCTACAACACTCGCCGCAACCAAAATAGCCGATGCGACAATTCGCATCATCCAAGTGATTGTCATGATTCCTCGCTTTTCAATTTGACCACCGGCGCACACATTTACCCTCGCGCCCGCGCTCCCGCTTATAAATTTTGCCCCAGGCAGGAGCTTCGAATCACCCGCCACGCCCACTGTATTTTGATGGCCGACGAACGGTGTGTCAAACGCGGCCGTCCTAGCTCCACTTATCAAATCGGTTTATCTGGGACAGTTCACTTCTCGCGCGCTGCGCTGAATCTCGAATATGGATATATAATCCGGCACCGGTCCTTCGGCGCGATGCGGACAGCTCCAAGCCGCACAATCACGGAGGATATCAGGAGGAGAACAACGTGCCCTCGCGTTCCATTTTAAAATTCATGGCGACCCTGACCATTTTGCTTTGTGCCGCAGGTGCGAAGGCACAGCAGATGCCGAATCCTTACGGCCCACCCATCTCCCTTGAAAACGCGAAGAAGGCCGCTGCTGCCGCCATCGCGGAAGCGCGAAAGAATAATTGGACTATGGCGCTCGCTATCGTCGATCCCAATGGCACGCTCGTCTACTACGAGAAAATTGACAACACGCAGATCGGAAGCGCCCAGTTCGCCATCAGCAAGGCGCGCTCGGCGGCGCTCTACAAGCGCCCGACGAAATGGTTTCAGGACCAGGTATCCAAAGGCGGCGATGGCATGCGGTATTTGGGGCTAGAGGGGGCAGTTCCCCTAGAGGGCGGCGTTCCTATCGTAATGGAAGGCAAAATTGTCGGTGCGATAGCATTGTCCGGCGGCACTTCGGCACAGGACGCCCAATGCGCACAGATCGGCGCTGATGCACTGAAATAAACCGCGCGATTCCTATTTCTCAGTATGTTGAAGTCGGCTTCCTTGCAAAAAGAAGTAAGATTCTCGCTTCGTTAATGGAGAGATGCTCGATGCGAAGGTTTGCCTTGTGGGTGGTCGTTCTGATGATCTTAGCGGTTGCATTACCGATTCAAGCTGTCGCGCAGGCCAAGGAGGACACACCTGCGAGCAAATCCGACGCGGCCAAGCCAGAGCAATTTAAGCCGGAGCAGCAGGCAAGCAAAGGCTCGGTCATCGTAGGCGGCAATGTCATCAACTACGACGCGTTTGCCGGAACTCTCGTCGTCCACACGAAGGACTGGGACGACGTCCCTCAAAACAAAGACCCGAACGACAAGACCCAGACGCCTGAAGCCAGCATGTTCTACGTGGCATATTTCAAATCCGATAGTAAAGGTGTGCCGCGTCCGGTCACATTCCTCTATAACGGTGGTCCAGGTTCTTCGACCGTGTGGTTGCACATGGGGGCATTTGGGCCGAAGCGCGTCGTTACCGCGGACGATTCCCATACGCCGGCCGCGCCCTATCCTGTCGTCAACAACGATTACAGTCTCCTCGATGTGAGCGACCTCGTTTTTGTGGATGCGCCTGGGACTGGTTTTAGTCGCATCAGCGGCAAGGACCGCGAAAAGGCGTTCTATGGCGTTGATCAGGACGCACAGGCGTTCGCAGATTTCATCGTGCAGTTTCTAAGCAAATATGGACGCTGGAACTCCCCTAAATTTATGTTCGGAGAAAGCTACGGCACCACGCGATCCGCTGTACTGGTCAATGTGCTCGAAACAGAACGCGTTGTGGACTTCAATGGCGTTATTCTCTTGTCGCAAATATTGAATTCCAATTTAAGCGCAGACGGTCCGCAGTTTAATCCTGGAGTCGACCTCCCTTACCAACTCGCGTTGCCAACGTACGCCGCATCCGCCTGGTATCACCACAAACTGCCGGATACGCACCAGGAATTGGCGCCGCTGGTGGCGGAGGTCGAGCGATTTGCAATGAATGATTACGCACAAGCGCTCGCGGCTGGGTCTACGCTCGCGCCGGAGCAACGCAAGGCAATCGCACAAAAGCTGCATCAGTACACGGGCCTCCCGGTGGAATACATCGAGAAAGCGGATCTGCGCATTAACGGCGGAGAATTTGAGAAAACCCTTCAGGACGACACAGGCACGACGACTGGCCGGCTCGATACGCGCTTTTCCGGGCCCACATTGGATCCGCTCAGCAAAGAGGCGGAATACGATCCTCAATCAGCGGCGATTGGATCGGCGTACGTTTCCGCTTTCAACGACTACGTGCGCAAAGAATTGAAGTTTGGCGAGAACAAGATTTTCAAGCCGGAAATCGAGATCTGGAAGGCGTGGAATTTTCTGCATCAGCCTCCGGGATCTCCCCTACCGCTACCGATGGCGGCGAACGTGATGCCCGACCTCGCGATGGCGATGAAATATAACCCCGACCTCAAAATACTGTTGAACGCCGGCTACTTCGATCTCGCCACGCCGTTTTACGAAGGAGTTTACGAAATGCAGCACCTGCCGATTCCAGCGAAATTGCAGAAGAACATCGAATTTCAGTTTTACGAATCCGGGCACATGGTTTATGCACGCTCGGCCTCGCTGAAAGCTCTGCACGATAATGTGGCAGCCTTCATCCTCAAAGCGGAGAGTCCCAAAACAAACTGAAGTACTGCGCCTGACATTTCCGAGCAGCTGATCTTTAGCAGCAAGGTTTCGATCAGGGTTTTCGCGTGTGAGCTTTCGCCTGAAATTTTGCCGGTTCGACGATCGCTCGATAGACGCGCCGCGACCAACCACGTGTTCGCCGGCGCTGGCTTGTACTTCGAAAATCATGAAGCGGCCCTTGTGTTCCACTAGCCGGGCCGTCGCTCGAACGGGGGTTCCTTCCGGCACCGCCTTCAAATGGTCCACTTCGATCCGCGTGCCAACGGTAATCGCTCCAGCGGGCAGTTCCGCCTGAACCGCCTGCGCGGCCGCTATCTCCATCATCCCGATCATCGCGGGCGTGGAAAGTACGGTTGGCAGTTGTGGATTGAAGTGGGCGAGAGTCCATTCGTGAGGGACGATTTTCTCGATCGTAGCTTCCAGACCTATACGCGGGCGCTCTTCCTGCGTCGTCATCAGGAAGGTTCGCGGGTGGCGACTTCACGCACAAGCCGTGGATCGAGGAAGCTGTGAACAAATTCCGCCATCGTAATTCCAAGCTGGCCCCACAACCGCCGCTTGAGGCCGCGATATTCCTGCGAACCGCTGAAAATATCGCGCATCAAGTCGCGAAATGTCGGAGAGTAATTAATCAGCTGGACCATGCGAGTGGTGATCGCGCCGCCAAGAAATGTACCGCGAAACACTTTACGTGCGATGTTCGCCGCGAACTCCAGGTCAGCGGAAAATGCGGCGCGCAAGCGCTCCGGATATGCCTGTGGCTGCCCGTCCGCGATTGCTTGCGCGAGCAAATCGCCAGAGCGCAGCGCGTAATAAAGCCCCTCGCCAGTAATCGGATCCACGCAAGCGGCCGCGTCGCCCGCGAGCGCCCAATTTCTTCCCGCAATCCTGCGGCCGCGAATCGTCTGTGCCTGCGGCGAGGGTAGCACGTGGCTATAAAGCTGTGCACCTTCCATCGGAATATTTTCTTCGGAAATAAAATGGTCGAGATGCCGCCGCAATTCCTGGCTCGAAGTTTGACCCAGCTTCGCGCAAATGCCGACCGAAATGTGGTCCGCACGCGGAAACGACCAGAGATAGCCTTCGAACTGTTTCAAAAACTTGACTTTCAGAATGTCTTCTTCGGTGGGTACAAAGTAGCCTAACGTCATTTCCAAATCGCGTGCCCCGAGTGCGGTCGTTTCCGGAAGCAATTGATTTCGTGCTCCGGCGGCGAGCACTGCGAAATCTGCTTCAGCCTCTTCTCTCCCCACAGAAAGTTTTACTCGCGCGCTGTTTGTATCAATCTCGGTTACGCGCGCGCAAATCGCCGTGCAGCCGGCCTCGACGGCCCGATCCAGCAAAAGCCCGTTCAGAACCTTCCGCGAATAAATGACGATCGGATTGTTCATTTCGAAACGGGCTCGATGGCCGCGGCTCGAAATCAGTTCAGCCGTGCGAATAATCTTTTTCGGATGCGGAGAATCGAGTAGAAAAGGGTAGGTTTCGATGGCCTTGTGCGTCAGACCGCCGCCGCACGGCTTCTCCCACGCAAGCCGCTCATCGAAAATGGTTACTTCAAATCCTGCCGTCGCCAGCCGCTCTCCACAGAGCGCACCGGCAGGACCGCCTCCGACAATTGCGATTTTTTTCATTCCGCGGGTCAGGTTAGTGGGAAAACCGACGCAATCAACCAAGCTCCGAGTATAGCACCAAAAAGCGCAGCAGCCGGAGAGGAGCCGGTGCGCCGGCGTACCGCATCAGTACCTAACCGCTGAAAGATCGAAAACATTGCGAGTGCGGTCACTAAAAGCAAAATCAGCACTTGCCCGCTCAGCATTTCGTAGTAGGCGAAAACGCAAACGAGCCAGATCTCCAGCCGCAGCGCCATCGCAAGTGCAAATCGAATCGTCCGGCGACTGCCCGTATTCACGGGCCCGAGCACCACCTCCTCCGCATAGGCAAAGATCCATAGCATTGGCACTAGCGCGCAGAACCGCAGCCACCTCGGCGCATTGAGCCAGCCGTCCGTCAACTGCCAGTTCAGCCATGCCCCAACTGAGAGAATCGTGCCAATGCCCAGTACAACGGCTGCGATTTTCGTCGCCATATCGAGCGAAAATGTAGCGCGGGCCTCCGAGCGATTCAAAATGAGCAGTAGCACTCCGTAGATTAATAACAGCGATGCGAGATAGTCACCGGAGTACAGATGCAGGAATTTCAAGGGAACGAAGAGAATCAATGCCGCTACCCCAATCAGGGCAGAGACAATTCCTTCGACCAGCACCAGCGCCCGACCGGGCACTCGACTAGATGAATCGCTCCGTGGATCTTTATGTAAACCGGTCGCCTGTCCAGAATCTGCTCGAATCCCGGCAGTTCGAAATATTTGACCGAATAACTGGACCACAACGGTGGCCGCCAGCGGAAAGAGTAGGACGAGCCCGATCAGCCCCAGCACAGCGCCCGCCAGGCGCCGTCGCCCAAAATTGAACGTCTCGTAGGTCGCTAGATCGACGTTTAAGGTGAGAGTCTCGGTCGCGACATTCGGAAACAATGCCCGCATCACCCACAACTCTGACTGGTGTGCAACGCGACGATCCAGCAACAAGCTGGTGTGCGACGCAAACGGAATACGCTCCAGATCAAAAGCGCGCAACTGAGCAAAATCCTCTGGTGCGTTCCTATCGCCTCCGGCAGCCGCCTCCAAGTCTTTCGCTTCCTTCACAAGCGGCGGAATATCAAATTGCGCAGTGAACACGAGCAGATTCGCCGGCATCCGCATCGGCAGTTTCATCGGCGCCGGCGAAATCGCAATCGTCGCGTGCACCGGTTCGCGATCGGCCATTCGAATCGCAATCGCTCCGCCCATCGAGTGCCCCACAAGCACCGTCGTGCGCGGGTCAATCCTGCCACTGCGAATCAGGGTTTCCACAGCAGCAGTTGCGCATAGCTGCGCGCGGGGGAATGTAAACGGCTCCCGGTTGTCGCCATGACCAGGTAAATCGAGTGCGTAGGTTCGCAAACCATGCCCCGCGAAATCTTCGCTCAGGTACGTCATCACCCTGCGGTTCGCGGAGAGTCCGTGAAGCACAATCGCAGATCCGGCCGGATTCACATTCGCCGGCGGATCGTACTCGGTAACCGGAACCCGGCAGCCGCTCGCATTCAGCACGAAATCTTTTCTCGGCAGCTCACTCCGCCGGATCCATGCGGTTCCCAGAAGCAGGCAAATCGCTCCGCCGATCGCGAGAGCAAGTTCCCAGAGCTTCATCGCTTTGCGCCTGCCATTTTCACGCGCATGTTAGAATGGTACGTTTGCAACCAAGCGTCGTAGTGAACGAGGAGAGCAGAGATTTGGGTTGCGTGATTTCTCAAGATGAATTGATTCTCCGACGCGCCGAGTGGAAACGCAACGGCAAGCGCGTCGTATTCGCGAGCGGCGCCTTCGACCTCTTGCACCCCGGCCACGTTCGCCTTATCGAACAGGCTCGCTCGCACGGAGATATCCTTGTAGTAGGAATCGAGAGCAAAGCCAACCCGCTCGATCGTCTCGACGCTCAGCCCGGGTTGCCCGGCCTGCCGATAACGCCGTCCGCCGAGCGTGCCGAAATTGTCGCCGCCATGGGCGCCGTGGATTTCGCCGTCGAGTTCGATCCGAATTCCTCGCCGCCGTTTGCGGAACGGCTTGTGCCAGACGCTATCATCCAAGGCGGCAATTCCGCCTCCGATAAGAAAGTCCTTCAGCTGGCCGAATCGTCTTCATCCTCGGCGGGCAAAGTGATTCATATTCCTCTCGAGCCTGGCCACTCGACCGCGCGCTTGATTGAGCGCATCAAAAATCTCAACGCATGATTCTGTCCCTGGTATCTGAGCTTCTCGCTCGGGTGGGCCGCCGGCCCGTCGTCGAGGAAGCGGTTGATAAGCTGCGCCGCAGCGGCGGATTCGTCCGTTTCGATGGGCTCACCGATCCGGCCAAAACTCTCGTGGCTGCTTTGGCCGCCACCGAACTTGGCCGCCCTGCCATCTTTGTCGTGGAGTCAAATCAACGCGCCGAAGCGCTCGTCGAACTGCTCCGATGGTTCTATCGCGCGGTCACCGGCAAGCCGGGCCATCGCGTCGTCCATTTGCCGGCACTTGAAGTCCTGCCTTATGACGGCCGCTCGCCGCACGCGGAAATCTCAGAAGATCGTGCCGTCGCGCTCTGGCGATTTTCCAACGGCGATGCTGACCTGATGATCACTCCCGTGCAAGCGGCGCTTTGGCGCATGCGCGAGGCCGAGTTCTACCGTCATCTCGCCCGTACCATCGAGCGCGACCAGGAAATTCCTCATCGCGAGCTTCTCGATTTCCTCTCGAGCGCCGGTTACGAAAAACAAACCACCTGCGAAATGCCCGGCCAATTTTCCGTCCGCGGCGGCATCATCGACGTCTTCTCACCTGAAGCGCCTCAGCCAGTTCGCGTCGAGCTTCTCGGCGACACGATCGAATCCATTCGCGCTTTCGATCCGAATACGCAGCGCTCAACGAATCCGATGGAACGCGCCACGTTGCTGCCGCTCACAGAATTCCCCCGCCGCGCCGAGGTGTTGCAGCGCCTGCGCGTCCCGGCAGCCTCCGGCCGCGAAGATGACGAAGCTCCCGCAGGCTTTTATCCCGGCTGGGAATTTCAGGAAATCCTGCTCGAAGATCGCAAGTCCACTCTTTTCGATCTCGCCAACGATCCGCTCGTGATCGAGGACGAGCCTTCTCTCTTGAAGGCTGCTATCGAGCAATATCGTGACAAATTGCGCGAATCTTGTGAAGCGTTTGAAAGCCCTGTCAGCGAGCCGCCCAATCGCTTCGTCTTCGATGAGGAAGAATGGTCGCTCGCAATGCAACTCGCGCCGCGCCTGGGAGTGGAGCATCTCGGCGTTGCAAGCGAAGACGCGCTGCAACGCACGCTGCAAACGCTGCAAACTCAGCCCACCACCCGCTACCACGGCAACGTCGCCGCGTTTATGTCCGAAGTCCGCGAAAGGCTTTCCACCGGCGAACAGGTGATGGTGTCGGCTGCTACCACTGGCGAACTCGAACGCCTCGCTGATATCTGTCACGAGTACGAAGTTCCTTACCGCCTGGGCGAGCTCGAAGAAAATGTCACCGTTAGCCGCCTCGCCGAAGAGTCGCACGGCGGCAATGTTCCCGGCATGATCCTGATCAAAGCGCCCATCAGCGAAGGTGTAGTGATTCCCGAAGTAAATCTCACCATCTATGGCAACACTGATCTCTTCGAGACGCTCCCTCCGCCCTCGCAGCGTGCCCGCTCGCGCCCTAAATCCGCCAGCTTCTTCAGCGATTTCTCCGATCTCAAGCCGGGAGATTTTGTCGTCCACGTGGACCATGGCATCGGCCAGTTCGACGGTCTCCGCCAGGTAGCCGTCGAAGGTGCCAACGGCGAATTCATGCTTCTGCATTATGCCGAAGACGCCAAACTCTACGTCCCGTTAGCGCGTCTCGATCTCATCCAAAAATACAACGCGCTCGGTGGCGCCACGCCCGCCCTCGACCGTCTCGGCACCACCATCTGGGAAGCACGCAAGACGCGCGTCCGCAAGTCCGTCAGCGACATGGCCGAAAAGCTTCTCGAACTCTACGCCGAACGCAAAATGGCCACCGGCCACGCCTTCCCGCCTGATTCGAATTGGCAGCGTGAATTTGAAGACGCCTTCGAATTCGAAGAAACCACCGACCAGCAAAAAGCCATCGACGACGTGAAGCGCGACATGGAATCCACGCTTCCGATGGATCGCCTCCTCTGCGGCGACGTCGGTTACGGCAAGACGGAGGTCGCCATGCGCGCCACCTTCAAAGCTATCGCCGACTCGAAACAGGCCGCCATCCTCGCCCCCACCACGGTGCTCGCCTTTCAACACTACGAGACTTTCCGCCGCCGCTTCGCTGCATTTCCCGTCCGAATCGAAATGCTCAGCCGCTTTCGCTCCGAGAAGGAACAAAAGAAGGTGCTCGAGGAAGTCGAGCAAGGCAAAGTCGACATCGTCATCGGCACCCACCGCCTTCTCTCGAAGGATGTGAAGTTTCAGGATCTCGGCCTGCTTGTCGTTGACGAAGAGCAACGCTTCGGCGTGGCTCACAAAGAGCGCCTGAAAGAGATGCGCAAGAATGTCGACGTCCTCACCATGTCCGCCACCCCAATTCCCCGCACGCTGCACATGTCGCTCGTCGGCTTGCGTGATATGAGCGTCATCGAAACTCCGCCAAAGGATCGCCTCGCCATCCAAACCACCGTGGCTCCGTTCAGCGAGACGCTGGTCCAGCGCGTCGTCCAGGAAGAGCTCGCTCGCGATGGGCAGATTTTCTTCGTACACAACCGCGTCGAATCAATCGAATCTCTGGCTGCCATGATCACGCGCCTCGTTCCGAAAGCTCGCGTGGTGATCGGACACGGCCAGATGCGCGAGAACGAACTCGAAAAGGTAATGTTGAAATTCATCCGCGGCGAGGCGGACGTTCTGCTCTCGACCACCATTATTGAGAACGGCCTCGACATCCCGCGCGCCAACACCATCATCATTAATCGCGCTGACCGTTTGGGCCTCTCCGAGCTCTACCAGCTACGGGGACGCGTCGGCCGCTCCAACCAGCGCGCCTACGCGTACCTGCTAATCCCAACGGAAACCGCGCTTACATCCATCGCGCGCCAGCGCCTCGCCGCCCTCAAGGAATTCAGCGACCTCGGCGCCGGCTTCCGCATCGCCGCGCTTGACCTCGAGCTACGCGGTGCAGGCAATCTTCTCGGCAGCGAGCAGCATGGCCATATCGAAGCGGTCGGCTTCGACATGTACTGCCAGATGATGGAACGGGCCGTCGCTGAGCGAAAAGGCGACGCGCTTCCCCCGGAACGACGCGCCACACTCAACCTTGGGCAGGAAATCCGCATCCCACCTGAGTACATCGAGAGCGAGAACTTGCGCCTTCGCATCTACAAGCGAATTGCTGGAGTCACCTCGGACGCCGAGCGTGTCGAAGTCCGCCGTGAACTCGCCGACCGCTTCGGCCCTCCGCCGCCCGCTGTCGAAAATCTGCTCGAATACGCCGTGCTGAAAGCGCTGGCGGAAAAGATGCTCGTCGCCACGATTGACCGCAAGCAAGACCAAATCGCGATCAAGTTCTACGACGATACGCCGCTGGGACCGGAGCGCCTCGTGAAATTGGTCCGAAAACGCCGCGGAATGCGCCTCGATCCCACCGGTGTCCTTTGGTTCGACTGGAAAGGTGACGCAGGTGGTCCGATGGCGGCAGCTAGAAACGTATTGCAACAACTACAATCGTAGGTCTACACTTTTGCCTATAAGGAATAAAATGAGACTTCGCACTTCACAGCTTTTGCGACTTCGGGCGCTTACGATTCTCGCGCTCGCGTTGCCATTTTCGGTTTTCGCCCAGCAACAGCCGTCTACGGTCATTAAACCACCGCCTCCCCCCACGCCGGCCCCAGTTGCCGCTGCACCCGCATCTCCCGTGCATCACGGAGTGGTCGCGGAGGAAATCGTAGCGCGTGTCAACAACGACATCATTACCCTCAGCGATTACGCAAAAGCGGAACAAGCGCTCCGCCACGATGTCAGCGACGAATGCCAGGCTTGCCCACCCGAGCGCGTCGAAACAATGTACAGGGATAAACAGAAGGACTTACTGCGCGACTTGATCGATCAGCAACTCCTGGTTCAACGCGGCAAAGACGAGGGCATCAGCGTCGAGGCCGACGTAATCAAGCAGCTCGACGAAGTTCGCAAGCAAAATAATCTGGCATCGTTGGACGATCTGGAAAAGGCCGTCGAAAGCGAAGGCCTCTCCTGGGATGACTACAAGGCGCAGTTTCGCAATCGCCTGCTCACCCAGGAAGTAATTCACCGCGAAATGGGAAACCGCATCATCATCGGTCATGACGAGGTGAAGCAATACTACGATGCGCATCAGAAAGATTTCATAAAACCAGAGCAAGTGGAGCTTGCTGAGATTTTTCTGGATACAAAAGACAAGTCCCCCCAGGAAATCGACGCTATCGAGCAAAAGGCCAACGACTACCGCAATCGCGTCTTGAAAGGCGAAGAGTTCAGCGAAATCGCCAAACGCTATTCGGAAGGCAGCACAAAAGATAAGGGGGGCGCCCTTGGAACTTTCGAGTCTGGGCAACTGTCCAAGCAACTCGAAGATATCGTCTTTAAGATGGATAAAGGTCAGATTACCGACGTCATCCAGACGAAAACCGGCTTCGAAATTCTCAAAGTGGTTGATCATTATCAAGCCGGCCTGCAGCCTGTGGCAAAAGTCGAGAACGAAATCATGAACCGGATCTACATGCAAAAGATGCAGCCGCAAATGCGCGAATATCTCGCGCAACTTCGTGAAGAGAGTTATGTCACAGTGAAGCCGGGGTTCACCGACTCCGCCGCCGTCCCTGGGGCAAGCGTGATTCAAGAAGTTGCGCCAACGCCTGACGCTCAGCAGAAAAATAACGGCAAAAAGAAGATGAAGCCCAAGCTGAATAGCTGATGAAGAGCCTCTACGTATCCAGCCTTCAGGATGGACAGGCGATCACTTCCCTTTTCCTCGTGCGTGAAAAGGAGATTCGTACCTCTCCGCGCACCGGCTCATCCTGGCTTCAGCTCGAACTTTGCGACCGCACCGGGACCATCTCTGCGAAGATGTGGGAGAACTTCACTCCGATCGTAAGCACGTTTGAACGCGACGACGTGGTGCAGATTCGTGGCCGCGTAAAACTTTATAACGGCCAAAAAGAGCTCACCCTCGAAGCCGTGATCCCGTCCGCTGAACAGGACTACGAGCTGGCAGATTTTCTTCCCCATACGAAGTACGACGTGGAAATGCTGTATTCGAAACTAAGTGCCGCTGTCGCGCAGATGAAAAATCCTTATTTGCAGCAGCTCCTCAACAGGGTCATCGAGGATCCCGCAATCGCTCTCAAATTGAAGCGTGCTCCCGCGGCCATGACCATGCATCATGCGTTTGTCGGCGGCCTGCTCGAGCATATCGTCAGCCTTACCGGACTCGCGCGAGCTGTTTCCGAACATTACCCTGAGCTCGACGCCGATCTGCTTCTCACGGGCGTCGTCCTTCACGACATCGGTAAAATCGAAGAGTTGCGTTACGCGCGCGGCATCGAATATTCCACCGAAGGCCGCCTGCTCGGCCACATCATGATTGGTGCAGGGATGGTCCGCGACAGAATCAAAGCGATTCCAGGATTCCCGGCCGCTCTCGCCGTTCTAGTGGAGCATCTGATTCTCAGCCACCATGGCACGCATGAATTCGGTTCGCCCGCCCTGCCCCAAACCCGGGAAGCTGTCGCACTCAATTTCATTGACGATCTCGATTCCAAAATGGCGGCCATGGGCGCGACGATCGATTCTCTGTCAGGAGACGACGAATGGACCGGACGCAATCCGTCGCTTCGTCGCGCCTTGCTTGATGGAGCAAAGTATTTAGGCAAGAGAATCGCGAATTTTGTTACCGTTGACGACCCAGCGACAAAAACTTGATCACCAAAAGCGATTGCCTGTGACTGACGCCGTTACAAAAACTCATTCTCCGCGCCGTTCGGTTCTCGATCTCGCGCCGCTCGAGCTCGACTGCATGAATACACTATGGCCCATGGGCGAAGGAACTGTTCGTGAAATTCGCGATCGCCTCGCCGAGCGTCGTCCGCGCGCCTACACCACGATCATGACCATCATGGATAGGCTTGCTCGCAAAGGTGTGGTCGAACGACGAAAGGTTGGGCGCGCTTACACGTATCGCGCCAACGTTTCGGCAAATGAGGCCCGCGCCCAAGCACTCGGGCAGGTGGTAGATAATTTTTTTGGCGGCTCGAAGGAAGCGCTAATCGCTCAGCTCAATGGAATCTTGCCGGCTGCGCGCGTCGAGCCGGCATACCCTGCGGCTCCACGGGCGCGCGCAGCCGCCGCGGCTTCGCTCAGTGGAAATGTCTCGCCGGATGCAATCGCGGCCCCTGCGTCATCTCCGCGTTCCACAGTGCCGTCTTCGGCACACCGGCCGGCGGGACGCCGGGTTCGCGTCGGCAGTACACCCGATAGCGAACCCATCGACGACACTCTTCTTTAGCTATGTTTCCATCAGAATTCACGATTCGCGATCGCGTCATTCGCCCGGCTACCATCCTCGCTCCTATGGCCGGCGTTACCGATACTGTCTTCCGCCGCGTAATCCGCGGTCTCGGCGGCTGCGGCCTCATCATGACCGAATTCACCAGCGCCGAAGGCCTCACGCGCAATTCCGCTCGCACCCTGCACTACCTTTATTTCGACGACGACGAGCATCCCATCGCCGCGCAAATCTTCGGCTCTGATCCCAAAGTGATGGCTTCCGCCGCCGCCCTCACCGAGGATCTCGGCTTCGACCACGTGGACATCAATCTCGGCTGTCCGGTGAAAAAAGTCGTCAAGTGCGGCGGCTCGGGCCTTTTGCGCGACCTGCCGCATCTCGAAGTTCTCTTCCGCGCCATTCGCGCCGTTGTCCGAATCCCTCTCACGATCAAAATTCGTTCCGGCTGGGACGAGAACAATATCGTCGCAGTTGACGTCGCCCAAATGGCCGAGCAAGCCGGCATCGAAGCAATCGCCATTCATCCGCGCACTCGCATGCAGGGCTATAGCGGCGCAGCGGATTGGAGCGTAATCCGCGATGTGAAACAGGCCGTGCGCATCCCTGTTATTGGCAATGGTGACATTCGCACGCCACAAGATGCCGTTCGCATGATTGCCGAAACCGGATGCGATGCCGTCATGATCGGCCGCTCCGCGTCGTCGAACCCCTGGATCTTCCGCCAGATCGCTCAATACGTTGCGACGCAACGCTACGACGAGCCCACCGAACTCGACCGCTATCACCTTCTTGCTGGATATTTCCGCAGCCTCATTGCAGCCGAAATGCCTGACGCCGCCGGCAAGATGAAACAGTTCGCCAGCCTCTTCACTCATGGCGTTCGCAACGGCTCCGAGCTCCGCCACTCCGTCCATCATGCCCAATCCGCCTCCGAAATCCTCGATCGCGTAGACTCCTTCTTCGCAAACCTCACCGCCTCTTCGGCAGACTAAGCCCCAATTTCTAATTCGTGCAAATATGCCGATCCCAGTCCGCACAAATTTTCTTTAACAAAGCCGGATAAATAATCCATCGTCGAAACGGATCGATTAAGCCCATATACAAAGGCGTAATCCACGTCTGCGGGCGCACGTAGATCGCAAAGTAGAATCGATAACCCTCGTTTTTTTCAGCGAGTGCACTGAGCGCCGCAGCATGCACGGTGCGATTCTGTATTTCAACTAGCTGTTCGTTTTCGAAGCGATAGACGAAGCGGAACAGCCCCTCGGCCGTTCCCGGTTCGACAATCGAACGAGCGCGATCCTCGACCGTCAGCCGGTTTCCAAACGACACGACCGAGGCCTCCTTCGGTTGAGTCTCCAGCCCAAAAACGCGACCCAGAAAAAAGCGGAGTCCAAAAAGCGCTCGCGCTACGAGCGGAAATCTACTGATCTCAACATCGGCTTCGTGTGATCTGTTTTCACGCGTCCGGCGGAGAAATTCACAAAGGGTAACGCTGCCGCGATGCGCAGGGAGGTCAACCGCCCAGACGTCGTGCAACGGAATGTCGGCAAGCAACGTATGCACGCGAAGCGGCAGCGCATAAAACTCCGCTGGAGAAATCTGCGGCATCGCTTATTTTTAGTACCGGTCCATCGAGCCAAACAAGAAATTCGCTTTTACGCTTCATCCCGCGTAATCAAAAGCTGCTTGTAAGCTTCCCGCCGCGTCAACCCGCGCTCCCGCGCCGCCACCTTCAACGCCGACTTCGTATCCACTCCGCGTTCCAATGCAATTTCCTCCACCCGTCTCGCGAGCGGTACCGCTGAAGCCGAATTCCCTGCCCCACCTTCCGCATGTGACGCCTCCTCGTCCGGAGGCGCAATCAGCAGCGTGATTTCCCCGCGCGGCGCTTTCTTTCTAAACTCCTCCAGCAGCGTCTCAATCCGTCCGCGCATGAACTCCTCATACAGCTTCGTCACCTCGCGCGCCACCACCACTTGCCGGTTGCCCAGAATCTCCAGGGCATCTTCAAGAGTGTCGAGCAACCGGTGCGGCGCCTCATACAGCACGAGCGTCCGTTGCCCACTCGCCAATTCCCGCAACGATTTTCGCCGCTCGGTCTGCTTCGACGGCAAAAATCCGATAAACGCAAACTCCTCAATCGGCATCCCCGACGCCGCAAGCGCCGCCACAAACGCCGAAGCCCCCGGCACCGGCACCACCTGAATCCCGTGCCGCAAGCACAGGCTCACCAGATGGTGCCCGGGATCAGAAACCACCGGCGTTCCCGCATCGCTCACCAGCGCCACTTTTGCCCCTTGCTCCAAATCAATCACGATTTCGGCTGCCCGCGTAATCTCGTTGTGCTCGTGATAACTCACCAGCCGCTTTTGAATATCGAAGTGCGTCAACAGCTTCATCGTCTCCCGCGTGTCCTCGCACGCAATCAGATCCACTTCTTTCAGAATGCGAAGGGCGCGCAGCGTTATGTCCTCGAGATTTCCGATTGGCGTCGCCACCAGATACAGGCAACCCACTCCCGGCTCATCGACTTTTACTGTCTTTACCATTTTGTCTGTCTCACGAGACTATGCCCACGCGCACCATCTTGCAAGCCGCTACACCCCCGGCACGAGCTGCCGTATCGTGCTAAAATTTTGTACTAGCTGAAGCACGGGGGAGGAACTCCGCTTTGCCTTTATACGAGTATAAGTGCGACAAGTGCGGCCACCGCTTCGAGAAAATCGAGAAGCATTCGGCCTCTGAAATCAAGAAATGCCCCAAGTGCGCCGCCAACGCTCCACGTCAGATCTCCGCGGCTGGAATCCAGTTCAAAGGCTCGGGCTGGTACGTCACGGACTACGCGGGCAAAGGTTCCTCTGCGTCATCGAGCGAAGGTGACGGCGCCGCATCGAAGTCAGACAAAACGGAAAAATCCGGCAAGACAGAAAAATCGGAGAGCAAGTCGAGCGAGACCAAATCGTCCGAGAAATCCTCCAGCGAAAAATCCTCTTCCAAGAAGGACAAAAAGTAGCAGCGGCCTTCGCGTCACGCAGTCGCTATAGCTTCAATCCCTGCAGGTACGTCCGAAATTCCGCCCCAAACTGGTCATTCTTCAACGCAATTTCCACGGTCGCCTTCAAAAACCCCAGTTTGTCTCCCGCGTCATGAGTCTTGCCCTCGTAGAGCCATGCGTACAGCCCTTGCTGCTTTTTCCTAGCCAGCTTCCGCAATCCGTCCGTCAGCTGAATCTCGCCCCCTGCGCCCGGCTCGGTATTCTCCAAGTACTCAAAGATTTCAGGCGGCAACACATAGCGCCCTGTGACGCCCAGATTTGACGGCGCCTTTTCCGGCTCCGGCTTCTCGACCAGATCCTTGATTCTCAGCAATCGTTCGCCCCAGCGATTCGTCCTTCCCTTCTCCGCCACCGCATCCACGATCCCGTAAAAATGCAATCGCTCCCGCGGCACTTCCTCCACCGCGATTGCGCCTACGCCGGTTGACTCATAGATTTCCACAAGCGAGCGCGTCGCCGGAATCTTCCCGTCCATAATCACGTCGCCCAGCAGCACCGCAAACGGTTCATCGCCCACCAGTTCGCGCGCCGTCAGCACTGCATGCCCCAATCCCAGTGCCTCTCTCTGCCGCGTATAACTGAAATGCAGGCCGCCGCTGATCTCGCGTACCATTTTCGCCTGCTTCGCCTTCCCGCGTTCCTCGAGAAACTGTTCCAGCTCGGGCACCGAGTCAAAATGATCCTCAATCGCGTACTTGCGCCGCCCCGTAACGAAAATAATATTTTCGATGCCCGAATCAATGCATTCTTCTACCGCGTATTGAATCAGCGGCTTATCCACCACCGGCAGCATTTCCTTTGGCATCGCTTTCGTTGCGGGCAAGAACCGTGTTCCGAGCCCCGCCACTGGCAGCACCGCCTTGCGTACTCGCTTCGGCTTTCCCGTCATCGTTCGGTTCCTCTTTTGATCGCTTGGAAAGAATCCAACGCGGCGATGGCTGCGAAATGCGGGATTCGCGTTTCAGTTCGACGTCCCATCTTACCGAAGCTCGTGCGCTCGCGAAAGCCGTGGAACCCTGTATGTTACGATAATCAATCGACAGCTTCTGGGGAAAGAATCACAATGGCCGCGCCCGAAAACCTGATCCTCGGCATCGAATCCTCCTGCGATGAGACAGCCGCCGCGGTCGTCGCCGACGGCCGCCGCATCCTCTCGAGCATCGTCTCCTCGCAGATCGACATCCACCGAAAATACGGCGGCGTTGTCCCCGAGCTCGCCTCGCGCGAACATCTCCGCAAAATTGTTCCAGTCGTGCGCGAAGCGCTCGACCAGGCAAAAATCGCGCTCACCGATCTCGACGCCGTCGCCGTCACCCAGGGCCCCGGCCTCACCGGCGCGCTCCTTGTCGGCATGACCTACGGCAAAGTTCTCGCCCTGGCGCTCAATAAGCCGCTCATCGCAGTGAATCATCTCGAAGGCCACGTTCACGCCGTAATTCTCGAAGCGCACCTCGCCGCTCGCCGTCCAAAAATGCCCGCCGTCTGCCTCATCGTCTCCGGCGGCCACACAGTTCTCTACCATGTCACGTCCACGTCGTCGAACGGCGACGCGACCCGCGCCAAATTTTCCTACGCGCGCATCGGCGGCACTCGCGATGACGCCGCCGGCGAAGCCTACGACAAAGTCGCGCGTATGCTCGCTCTCGGCTACCCGGGCGGTCCGATTCTCGATCAACTCGCCGTGCACGGCGACCCGAAAGCTGTCCGTTTCGGCGAGCCAAAAATGAAAAGCAATCCCCATGATTTCAGCTTCAGCGGCATCAAGACGGCCATGCTCTACCACCTCCGCCGTCATCCCGAGCTGCAGCCGGAGATCGACGCCCGCCAGCAAGCCCTCGCCCGCGGCGAACGCACTGCCGACGCCCTCCGCCAGCTTTCGACCCGCGCCACGCTCGATCTCATCGCCAGCTTCCAGCGCGCCGTCGTCGACGACCTCACCACCCGCACGCTAGCCGCCGCCGAACAGCACAACGCGCACACCGTCCTCGTCTCCGGCGGCGTCGCGGCTAATCGCGAACTCCGCGTCACCTTCGAATCCGAAGCCAGCCGCCGCTCCATCGACGTCTACTTCCCCAGCCGCACCCTCTCCACCGACAACGCCGCCATGATCGCCGCCGCCGCCCATCCCCGCTACCTCAGCGCCGACTTCGCCGACGCCACATTAAACGCCGAGCCAAATCTCGCCCTCGCCTGATTGATCCTTTGTAGCGCCGGCTCGTCCTGAGGTACGCGGCATCCTGCCGGCTCAAAATCTCCTCGCAAGAGAAACCGCTGCAGAAAAAATCGGCTAGGAGCTTCCCTCTGCATCGCCGCGATTCGTCTCAGTCGATTTCCGCGGTTCTGGCCCCGCGCCAATAATAACGACCGCCTCAGCCGGACGAACCTCGCCTTCCGCTCAGGCGTGACCGAATTCCAGTGTATAATCCCCCCGCATTCGCACCCCGCGAGGCACTAATGGCTGCCGACCAATCTTCCACGATGTGGGTACCGGTATGTTGCGGACGCGCCATGCGCTGCAATATGTTCAGACAAGCGGATGGCGGCACTTACGCTGCCCTCGTTTGCACGCAGTGCAACAAGAACATTACGCTCGAACAGGAATCTCTCGCGACTGTGGACGCATTCGGTGAAGGCTCAAGCGTTCTCAGCCTGATCGCATCGCCCAAACCACCAAAGACGCAAAGAAAAAAATCGTTCGCCGAAGCCGGGCCCGACGATCAAACAATGTAGTCCAAATTGCGGCTCGCCCAAGACCTTGCCTGCCCATGACCGGTCAGACACAACGATTCCCCACACAATGATTGGTCAAACGATCTCGCACTACCGCATCGTCGAGCAACTCGGTGCCGGCGGCATGGGCGTCGTGTTCAAAGCTCAAGATAATCGCCTTCAACGCGCGGTAGCCCTAAAATTCCTCCCAGAAAAGCTGGCACAATCACCTCAGGCTCTCGACCGCTTCCGTCGCGAAGCACGCGCCGCATCCGCTCTGAACCATCCCGGTATTTGCACAATCTACGACGTCGGAGAGCAAGATGGCCACGCATTCATCGCCATGGAGTTCATCGACGGCGAAACGCTGCGCAGTCACATCCACGGGAAACCACTTCCGCTCGACGAACTGCTCGAACTCGGCGTCGAGATAGCGGAAGCCCTCGAGGCGGCGCACGCAGAAGGAATCATTCACCGCGACATCAAGCCTGCGAATATTTTTGTCACCAAGCGCGGGCGAGCCAAGGTCCTCGATTTCGGCCTCGCAAAACTCATACCCAAAGGAATCACTACCGGCGACGATTCCGCAGCCGATCAATCAGATTCCAATTCCATCGTTGGAATCATAAGCGGCACCCCGTCCTACATGTCGCCAGAGCAGGTTCGAGGAGACGGCCTCGACTCGCGCACCGATATCTTCTCGCTCGGTCTCGTGCTCTATGAAATGGCGACGGGGCGCCAGGCATTCGGCGGTGGCACAGGCGGCATGATTATCGAAGCCGTTCTCACCCGCCCTCCAGCCCCGGTGCGAAGCATCAATTCCGCGATTCCCCCCAGGCTCGAAGAAATCATCGACAAAGCGCTGCACAAGGATAGAGACCAGCGTTACCAGCATGTCTCCGACCTGTGTGCTGAGCTACGCCACTTAAGACGTGAATTAGATTCCGGCAGCCGACCCGCGGGCGAAATCTCACAATCAGCAGCAGTATCAAACGCAGGCCCCCTATCTTCCACCGGCGAGCACATCTCGCGCACATCCTCAGACGACACACGCGCACTCCGCGCACGCCGTGCGTCAAAAACCATCGACTCGCTCGCAGTCTTGCCCTTCGACAACGCCAGCAGCGACCCCGAGTACGAATACCTCAGCGACGGCATCACCGCGAGCCTCATCAATATCCTCGCCACGGTCCCAAAACTCCGCGTCATGGCGCAGAGCACGGTGTTCCGTTTCAAGGGCCGTGCCATCGACCCTCAAGCCACCGGTCGCGATCTGAATGTGCGCGCCGTCCTCACCGGACGAGTGATGCAAAGCGGCGGCTCTCTGCGTATCGGCGCCGAGCTGGTGGATGTGCCAACAGGCTCCCGCTTGTGGGGCGCGCAATACGACCGCAAATCGGGCGACATCTTCGCAATCCAGGACGATATTTCCAACGAGATTTCGGAGAAGTTGAAGCTGCAGTTGACTCAC
Source organism: uncultured Acidobacteriota bacterium (assembly GCA_963772535.1). Taxonomy (GTDB): domain Bacteria; phylum Acidobacteriota; class Terriglobia; order Acidiferrales; family UBA7541; genus Palsa-295. The sequence continues at coordinate 186,742 of CAVYXN010000008.1, read as the reverse complement.
GCGCAGAAAAAAAAGCTCACCAGACACCAGACCGAAGATCCCGAAGCCTACCGCATCTATCTAAAAGGCCGCCATCACTGGAACCGCTGGACTGAAGAAGGTTTTTACAAAGCGATCGAATATTTTCAGCAGGCGATCGAGAAAGATCCCGCCTACGCTCTCGCTCATGCCGGCGTCGCCGATTCCTATGTCCTACTCGGTTGGAATAGCTACCTCCCTCCCAAGGATGCCTTCCCAAAAGCCAAAGCCGCCGCGTTAACGGCTCTCCAATTCGATTCCGATCTCGGCGAAGCTCACACGCCGCTCGCAGCAGTGCTCTGGCTTTACGATTGGCAGTGGCCAGAGGCTGAGAAAGAATTCAAGCGCAGCCTCGAACTCAATCCCACCTACCCCACGGCCAATCACTGGCACGCCGAGTCCGTCATGACCATGGGCCGCCACGCCGAAGCCATCGCCCAGATGAAAAACAGCCAGGCGCTCGATCCACTCTCTCTCATCATCAACGTCGCCATCGGCTGGGCCTACTACACCGCCCGCCGTTACGATGAAGCCCTCGCACAACTCAAGCAAACCGTCGAACTCGATCCCAACTACCCCGTCACCTACTGGATTCTCGGCCTTGTCCATCGAACGATGGGCCGCAACGCGTCGGCCATCGCCGAAGGCGAAAAGGGAGTGCGCCTCTCAGGCGGCAGCCCGCTGATGCGCGCAGCCCTCGCGCATTCCTACGGCAAAGCTGGACGAAAACAAGAAGCGCTGCAAATCCTCGACGACCTCACCAGCCTCGCCAAATGCAAATACGTCGCGCCTCACTTCTTCGCCGGAATCTACATCGGCCTCGGTGAAAATGCACTCGCCCTCGATTACCTCGAGCAATCCTTCGAAGACCATTCCCACTGGCTCATCTATCTGCACATCGATCCAACCATGGACGATCTGCGCAACGAGCCCCGTTTCCAGGATTTGCTGAAGCGCGTCGGCCTTCCCGCAGCGTCGCCAGGCGCGTAATTCACGAACGCTTAGACCCCCTTTCACCGCCGATTAGAAATTCGCAAGTTGCTGGTTTAAAATGGTTTGCGCGGAGATTTAATCGCGGAACCGTAGATTAAAAGTGCAGTGATCCTTCGTCGGCGGTAATCCTCCTCTGGGCAAGTGAGTGGCGAGTGGCGAGTGACCAGCGGCGGGTGGGTAGTGGCTAGAAAAGGATTGCGCGGGTGAGTCAGCGCAAAAGGTTGAGGCTGGAAGCTGGAGTTCCGGGCGGACTGGTCGCTTTGAGCCCTCGTGGCCGCCGATAGTGACGCTTGCGTCGTCATATAAAAACGGGCAATGGTAGCATGGCTTACGGCGGGGTGTAAACCATAGAATTACGCAGACCTTACAGACCTCATTTGGCAAATTTAGTGCGGCACATCTTCCAGGATCCAGATATTGCTGCTTGTCGTCCAACCGTTAAGGGCTAGCCGTCGTCCGTCCGGAGAAGGAATGGCAAGCGTTTCGCCCGTTGCTCCGAGGTTTTCCCATAGGGAGCTCGCATCGCCTCGCTGGTTAATGTGCAAGACTTCCATTCCATTTTGAACGCCTGCGGTGATGTAGAAGCCGTTACCGGCCGCATCCCAGAGCACGGCAAGTATCTTCTTTGAGGGTTTTGGTTCGACTTGCAACAAATGCTCGCCGCGCAGGGAAAGAACGTGGATGGGGCCGGCACTCGTCGAGGTCACAGCGATGCGATCGCTTTTAGGGGAAATGTCGAGATACCAGGAGTCATCGCCTGCGACGATCGGAAATCGGAAGAGTTCATCGGCGCGCCCATTCTGAGGATCGATCGCAGTAACGATCAACTGGTTCCCACCTTCGCTCGGCTCGCCTATGACGCAAATTCCCGATGGAACGCGAGCGCAGGTGATCAAACTGTACGGCCGCGCAGTAAATAGTTTGCGCGCTGGACCACCACCAAGCGAGACAGTCATTACAGGCTCAGGTCCCCTGGCCGGCCACGGACCCTTTTCGCCGATTCCGAGATACACAAGTTGCGAATCGCCGGGCATCACCCGCGGATTGCGGCCGTACCCGGAAGTGACGAGCGGCTCGGCTACGTCCTGGTCAAGGGGTTGCTTGTATACCTTGAATTCACCCGATCGATTGGAGACGAAGATGACGCTCTCGCCGTCGCTGAGCCAGTCGGTTACGGCTTCCCAACTCTCGCTCAATGGAAAGTGACGGAATTTCCCGGTTTGCTTGCCGTCATCAGTCAACTCGGCCACGAAAGATGTGAGATTGCCTACAGATTTCAAGAATGCGATTTTCGTGCCGTCGGCGGTGGCGCTGAGGCCGCTGAGGCAAAAACCGGACCAGTTCGTTAACTGGCGCGGCTTCCGAAGCGGTTCGCCAGTTCGCTCGTCGAGTTGCAGATCCCACAAATTACAACTTGCTGCGTCAAATGTGCCTGGATCTGCCTTGGAGTAGAGCAACTGCCCATCCGAACGTGGGAAAAAATCGACCATCCCTTTCGTATCGCTGGGGCCGAGAAGTTCGCTTGCCGAATGTCCTTCAGGGGACCTACTGAGAAGTGCCGTGCCGGCTGGGCTGGTCCTTTTGTACAAGATGCGCTTTCCGTCCTTCGACCACTGCACTGCCGTAAGGGAATCTTCTCCCTCGGCAGCGACGAGTTTGCGCGCCCGCTCACCGTGGGACGACATGAACCAGATCTCGCGATCTCCGAGCTTGCCGGGATTTGCACCGAAGGCAATCGTGGAGCCGTCGGGAGAAACAGAATAGGCTAAGGCATCGTCGCGAAGTTTGTGGGGCGCGGCACCGAGAGCGGAAAACGACCAGATGCTGCTGCCGCTAGAACTCCAACCAGGTTCCACCGAGGCCATGGAAGATCGCGGAGCGTGGGCGTTCGCGAAAAACCCCGAACCATCAGGCAACCACGTTCCGACGATCTCCCACTGCAAGTGTTTCGACTGTACTTCATCCGGTTGTGGAACTTCCCGCATCTCGCCCGTTGCGAGGAGCTCGATGCGGACGCCGTTCGCGTCGCTCATCGCGAGCAGCTTGCCATCCGGGGAGATCGAACCCGAGAGCACCCGGTTCTCGAACGAATTAATCGTGAGCTGGCGCATGTTCAAAGCGACCGGTAACGTTTTTGTTCCGATCTTCGGTCTGCTCGACCAGAAGATAGCGAACGCAGCCAAGATTGCCGCAACTGCGCCCGCGCCGTATAACCAGTTCGAGAACTGGCTCTTCGACTCCGTCTCCGGAAGGGTCGCAAGTGGCGCTTGCGCGCTTGATCCGTTGCTGCGGGATTCTTCAATCCACTCGACCGAAGGTTTCCACCGATAACCACGCCGGGCGAGCGTTTCGATGTAGCGAGGAGCCTCGGCGGAATCCCCGAGGGTCTGGCGCAGTCGGTTTATCGCGACACTGATGCTGTGCTCGAATTCGACGACCGTTCCGTTCGGCCAAAGAGCGGAGCGAATTTCCTGTCGGGTCAGCACTTCTCCCGGACGCTCAACCAGCATGGCGAGGATGCGAAAGGGCTGCTCGGGGAGATTGACCGCCGAGCCGCCATTGTTTGACGGGCGCAGCTCTCCCGCGCGAAGATCAAGCTCAAATCCGTCAAATCGGGCTACCTGGCGGGCGTGTTGCACACGTTCCAAGTGGAACCTCGGGTGGCAAATTCTAGCACGGCGGGGCGACGGATGACTGCGGCCATGCTAAAACCCGACGAACGGAGAAGCAAGGGAGACCATTGGCGGAAACCCTTCAAATTCGAGCTTGTGCGTTTCGTTTGACTCGAAAATGACTTCTTTTTGACTAGCCATGCATTGCGGTTACTGAAGGTCTGAGTAAATCTCGACGAGTTTTGCGAATTTCTCGCGGGTTGAGCCGGGAGGCGCTATGACTCGTCTGCTTTCGTTTTCGGTCTGCATCTCTGCACTTACTTTACTGATAGGGCTTGTGGGCTGTGGGGGACAAGGCGGGGCCGGGAATCCCGGCGCGATGCCGCCCGCGATCATAGCGACCAGCGAACCACCCGATGGAATGGTTGGTAATTCCTATGCGGCCTTCGCATTCAATGCCACGGGGGGAGTTCCACCGCTTGCCTGGAGCGAGTCCGGTGCGCTGCCAGCTGGTATGGCGCTGAGCGGCGCGGGGGTGCTATCGGGGACGCCAACGGGCAGCGGGTCATTCCTCTTCACTGTCATGGTGCAGGACCGGAATGGTCAGAGTGCGCCTCCGCAGGAATTTACGATTCGAATCGCGCAGCCGGGCCAGTCGACAGGCTTCACGCAAACCGGCTCCATGGTGGCCGCCCGGCACGAGCATACAGCCGTGCTACTTGAGAGTGGCAAGGTACTGGTGGCCGGCGGCTCAGACGACAAAGGTAACCCGCTGGCGACCGCAGAGATCTTCGATGAGGGCACTGGGATGTTCACGGGCACCGGCAGCATGCTTAGCGCTCGCTCGCAGCAAACTGCAACTCGGTTGATGGACGGTCGAATACTAATCACCGGAGGCGTCGGGGCGAGCGGCAAAGCGGTGACGAGTGCGGAGGTATTCGATTCCACCAGTGGAATGTTCACGGCAGCAGGAAACATGGATGCCGCACGCACTCAACATACGGCCACGCTGCTCGAGAATGGAGAAGTGCTTATCTGCGGGGGCTTGGACGCCAATGGGAATCCCCTCATGTCGGCGGAGATTTTCGACCCTGTCACGGGAAGCTTCCATTCCACGGGCAACATGTTAAGTCCCCGAGCTCTGCACACAGCGACACTGCTCCACGTGCCCAAGTCGCCCGCCGATGGAGAAGTCCTGGTGGCGGGCGGTTACGACATTGCGAGTGGCAATCAGAATCTATTAGCGACGGCCGAATTATTCGATCCGGCGAGCGGAACTTTTGCGCAGGCAGGGTCTATGCAGACGATGCGTGCTGGACACGCAGCCGTCCAACTCAACGATGGCCGAGTGCTCATAACCGGCGGGAAAAGCGACAGCTCAGAACTGTTCAACCCTTCGAGCTCATCGTTCACTTCAACCGGCAAAATGAGCGCAGAGCGGTCCCAACATACAGCAACCAAGCTGAATGATGGCAGGGTGCTCATCGCCGGCGGCGCCACATTTGTGCTCGCCAGTGTCTGCGGAAACAATTGCATCACCTCCGTGCCGATTTCGCAGGCCACGACGGAGCTTTATGACCCGACGACCGGCATGTTTGTCGACGAGGGAGACATGGTGCAGGCACGCTTCGGGCACACCGCAACGCTCTTAAACGACGCCAGGCTGCTTGTTACCGGTGGAGTGATGAGCCGCGTCCTTGGGCGGCAGCTTATTTCAACCACACTGGCGGGTGCGGAGCTGCTTGAGTAGCTTGCGATGGAGTCTGGGGCGAGGCAGCGCTAAAAAAAAGCGACGAGAGAGCCATCGACTGCGCTCCCTTCGTTTCTCAGGGCAAGCGCTTCGAAACTCAGGGCAAGCGGGATGACGATCGTTGGAAGGCGAGAAAGTGAAAATTCAAAAGAGCCGGCAAGATGCCGGCGCTACAGAGGAGAAGGCGGAAGGCAAGTCAACGGCTGACAGCGAAGAGAGATCCCTCGACTGCGCTCCCTTCGAAACTCAGGGCAAGCGGGATGACAATGTTGGAAGGCGTGAGGAAAGTGAAAAATTCAAAAGAGCCGGCAGGATGCCGGCGCTACAAGGGCAAAACATGGCGCGCCGGGCGAGGACGCTGCGCTCCCCCCAGGGAGCGCGACGCCCTCACCCGGCACTTCGTCGGGGGTAAGGCAACCCCGCCGGTCTGAAGACCGGCGCTACAAATGCAAACCTGAAATGCTTACAGCGAATTCAGGAATGCGATGAGGTCGGACATTTCTTCTTGCGTCAGGTTCATCTGGAAGCGCTGGTTGTAAAAATTCACGAGCTCGGTGAGGTTCTGCGCGGCGCCATTGTGAAAATAGGGGGCGCGTGCGGCGAGGCCTCGGAGGATGGGGCCTTTGATGCGGTTCATGTCGCTGCACTGGCCGGAGATGAGGCCTTTGCCGGGATCGGTGGTGTAGATGACGTAGGGGGCGGTGGACGGCGAGGTGGCGAAGGGATTCGGGCAGCCGGTGATTTCGTAGACGGGCACGTCGGGGAAATCGAGCTGCGAGAGGGCGTTGGCGATGAGCGGATCGGGTTCGTTGGTGGCGTCGTGGCCGGTGCCGATATCGAGCGGGAGCGGGAGAGAATGATCGCCGACGTTGGGCGCGTCATGACACGTGGTGCAGGTGCCCTGGAACGGGGCGATGGGGACGGCGCCGAGCGCGGAGTTGTCGTTGAGGCCGCGGACGTTGGAGATGGTGAGCGCGCGGGTGTTGAAGAGCGTTTCACCGGCGGCGATTTTTTTGCGGGCGGCGATGCGGAATTGCTCGAAGGGATTGTAGGAAGGCTGCAGATTCGCCCAGGGCTGGAACATGGTGAGCGCGGTGGGATTGAACGCGCCACCGTCGGGATCTTTGCCGAGTGAATCGTTGGTGCCCGGGTAGTAGGCTTGCTGCGAGAGGTTGTAAGCTCCGGCTTGCGCGCCGTCGGCGGTGAGCAGGCCGGCTTGGAAATCGGCGAACTGAGCGCTGAAGAGGCCGAGTTCAAAATTCACGATTCCCTGCTGCTGGGCGAGCGTGGGCGGTTGGGCGGCTTGGGCGTGACCGTTGGTAGCGTCGATCGACTGCTGCATCAGGTCCGCAGTGAGATTGGCCATGAAGGTGGCCTCGCTATTCAGCGGGTTGGCGCCGGATTCGCGACCGTCGAACATGATGGTGCTGAGGAAACGAAGATTGGTGGTGGGCAGCGGACGGCGATAGATGGAGACGGTTTGCTGGCCCGTGCTGGCATCGGTGACGATGGCGCAGCCGTATGGATCGTGAACAGCTTTGATGGTGAACTGCGCGTTGGCTGGAACCGGGAGGAAGATGCGGATCACGCCGCTCTTCAAGAGCAGGCTGTGGTCGGCGGGATTGCTGGGGGACCCGGTGGGGCAATTCGCTCCGTCGATGGCGGCGAAGAGCGGATCCTTGCCGTGGGTGAGGGCGAAGCGGGTGCGGATGTTTTGAACGCCGAGGCCCATGGCATCGCTGGCCTGGTGGCAGGTGCCGCAGGAGCGGCCGTTGGTGCCGAGGCTTTGGAAGAAGGGGCCGTCTTCGCGGATCGGGCCGGCGGTGTTGTAGGTGGAAACGACGCCGGTGGGATCGAAGAACGGGAAAAGATTCGGGATCACCGTGGCGGAAAGAGCGCCGGCGAGGGAGAGAAATACAGCAATCACAATCCACTTTCGCGTGCCAATTTTTGCAGCACACCTTAAGAAGGAACTTCGAGTCAAAGGACACCTCCCATCGCTCAGACTGCACGGCATCTCTATTGCGGCGATTTTTGAGCGCCGATCGGAAACCTACACCGAGAGCTTGCGCTTACCTGTTAATGCGGAAAGCGCAGGCAGAGTGGCTCACGCATTTTTCCGCCAGGGCGAAAGGTTATTTCGCAGACGTTCGATAGTTACATTGACTCCCCATCAACGACCGGCTTATCCTGCGAGACAAATTCCGTGTTCGCGGTTTAATGTTGAGATCGGTGTTGAGGACCTGGGCGTGGTCCAACTTCCATCACAGCCGGTGACGGAGCTGCTGGTCAAGTGGAGAGGCGGGGACCGGGCAGCGCTGCAGGCACTCCTGCCCCTGGTTTATAGGGAACTTCGCGATATCGCGCATCGCCAACTTCGGCGCGAGCGTGCAGGCCACACGCTACAAAGCACGGCGCTGGTGCACGAGGCATATCTGCGCCTGATGGATCAAGGTGCGCCCGAAACGCACAATCGCGTACATTTTGTGGCGGTGGCGGCGCGACTGATGCGGCAGATTCTGATCGACTACGCGCGTTCACGCGGCGCACAGAAACGCGGCGCGAATCTGCGCGTGGAATTGGAGCAGGGGGACGTTCCCGCTGCGATGCCTTCAAAGCAGGGAGCGGACATCGTCGCACTCGACGATGCGCTGAAAAATCTTGCGGAACGAGACGAGCAACAAGCACAGATCGTCGAGATGCGGTATTTCGGCGGACTGACGATCGAAGAAACGGCAGAAGTGCTGAAAATTTCTCCGGCAACCGTGAAACGCGACTGGAGCATGGCCAGGGCGTGGCTGGCGCGAGAGATGCAGGAAGGCGAGCGTGGAGAATCGGGCAAAAGGCGAGCAGTGGAAGAATCTTAAGGAACTGTTCGGGGCGGTTCTTGAATGCGAGCCCGAGCGGCGAAGCGAATTTCTGCAACGGGCTTGCGGTTCTGACGTAGAGCTGCGCTGCGAGCTCGAGTCCCTTCTTTCTGCCTACGAGAACTCATCCGAGCTTTCGCAATCCCCCTGGCTGGTCGAGGCTGCCGAAGGGGCGGCACCGCAGTCGGTTGGTCCCTATCATCTGCTCGAAAAACTCGGTGAAGGCGGGATGGGTCAGGTGTGGCTCGCGGAGCAGAGCGCGCCAGTGCGCCGCCGCGTGGCGCTGAAACTAATTCGCACCGGGATCTACGACAGCGCTTTGCTGCAGCGATTCCAGGCCGAGCGGCAGTCTCTGGCGATCATGGACCACCCGGCAATCGCGAAAGTGTTCGACGCGGGCACGACGGAAGCGGGCCAGCCTTACTTCGTGATGGAGTACGTGCGCGGCCTTCCGATCACGGAATATTGCGACCAGAAGAAGCTGAGCATTCGCGACCGGATTGAGCTTTTTATTCAGCTGTGCGAGGGAGTGCAACACGCGCATCAGAAAGCCATCATTCACCGCGACATCAAGCCCGCGAACATTCTAGTGGCGGAAGTGGACGGCAAGGCAAAGCCCAGAATCATCGACTTTGGTATCGCCAAAGCAGTTACTTCGCAGGCGTCTGGAGAAACTCTTTTCACGCAGGCCGGCGCATTACTCGGAACTCCCGGCTACATGAGCCCCGAGCAAGCCGATCCCGGAGCGCGGGACATTGACACGCGGACAGATGTTTATTCGCTCGGCGTGGTGCTCTATGTGCTGCTCACTGGTTGCGAGCCGTTTGACACGGTTGCGTGGAAAAAGCTGCCATTCGAGGAAGTGCTACGACGGCTACGTGAAGAAGACGCGCCGGCACCGAGCACCAGACTAAGTTCGGCGCACGACGTATCAGGACCTGCTGCAAGCGCTCGCGGCACTGAACCGCGGCAGCTCGCGAATCAGCTGCGAGGCGACCTCGACTGGATCACAATGAAAGCGGTGGAGAAAGATCGGAACCGCCGCTACGGCACTCCCACCGAACTGGCCGCTGACCTTCGGCGATATCTGGAGAACGAACCGGTGGTCGCGCGACCTGCCAGCGCCGGCTATCGGATGAAGAAATATGTGCGGCGGCATCGGGTGGCCGCAGCCTTTACGATCGTCATCGGGACGCTGCTAGTGTCGTTCGGTGCAGTTCAAGCAGTGCAATTGCGGCGTATCACGCGGGAACGCGATCGCGCGAACCGTGTTTCGGTATTTATGACCAACATGTTCAAGCTTTCGGATCCAACTGAAGTGCACGCGAGCAATGTCTCGACGCGAGACGTTTTGGACAAGGCGTCAAAGGATATCGAGACGAGCCTTTCGGGCGATCCGGAGATGCAAGGGCAACTGATGCGCGTGATGGGAAACGCATACAAGAACATGGGAGTGAATGATCGAGCAGAGTCGCTGCTTGAGCAGGCTGTCCAGGTGGACCGGCGGAGTTTTGGCCCATCCAATGCGGAGACGCTTGACGCGATGACGGATCTGGCGTGGACCCTAAATCAAATAGGCAGAATCGCGGAAGCAGAGAAATTACAACGAGAAGCACTGCAGATCGAAGAACAGAAATTAGGAGCGGACGATCCCACCACACTGGGAACAAAAATGGGGCTGGCAGTGACTCTCGATCAGGAGGGCCGGCACGAGGAAGCCGAAAAACTGGCTCGGGAGACGCTTGCCGCACAACGGCGCGTGCTGGGGCCAGAGGACACCAGCACGCTCGCCAATATGGAGAATCTCGGGGCCATGTTGGGAAATCAGGGCAAGTTTGCAGAAGCCGAGAAACTGCAGCGAGAGTCATTCGAACTCGAACGGCGCGTGCTGGGGTCTGAGAATCTGAAAACGATCGTCGCGTCGGACAATCTTGCCGAGACACTTGTCTACGAGCGGCATGACGAAGAGGCCGAACAAATTCTTCGTAGCAATCTTGTGACGGTGGTACGAGTGTTCGGACCAGACCATCCCGAGCTCGCGAGTATTCGTTATAGTCTTGGATGCATCGCGCTTCATCGTGGCCAACGCGATGAAGCAATCGATTTGTTTCGCGGCGCTGTCGAACACGGATTTACGCCTCAGCAGTCTCTGGAGTTAGAGAAAGATCCTGAACTCAAGCCGGTTTACGACGACCCCCGCTTCAAGCAAATTGTAGCCATCGCGCACAAACAGGCCGACGCAGCAAAGAATGCGAGATTAGAGCCCTAGATTCGTGATTTGGCACCTAAGCAGGAACGGTGAGTGGCGCGTGCGGCTGGCTATTCGTTACAATAGAAGAATATGACACAGAAGCGGCATAAGACTGTGGGCGTGAAGGTGGGCAACGTCCAGGTGGGCGGGGGCGCGCCGATCGTGGTGCAGTCAATGACGAATACCGATACGGCTGATATTGCTTCGACGGCACAGCAGTGCTTTGAGCTGGCGCAGGCGGGGTCTGAGCTGGTGCGTATCACCGTGAACGTGCCGGAAGCCGCGGCGGCAGTGGGCGAGATCAAGAAACGCCTGCTGGATGCCGGTTGCAATGTGCCGATCATCGGGGATTTTCATTACAACGGGCACGTGTTGCTGACGAAGTTTCCCGATTGCGCGGCGGCGCTCGATAAATACCGGATCAATCCCGGCAATGTGGGACATGGGCAGAGGCGCGACGAACAGTTTGCGACGATTTGCAAAGTGGCGCGGGATCAGAATAAGCCGGTGCGGATCGGCGTGAATGGCGGGTCGCTGAATCAAGAACTGGTGATGCAGAAGATGCAGGAGAATACGGACGACGATCTGGGGAAGACGTCTGAAGAAATAATCAACGAGTGCATGGTGCTTTCGGCGTTGCAATCGACGGAGCTCGCGCTCGAATGCGGGTTGCGCAAGGATCAGATTATTATTTCGTGCAAGGTGTCGCGGCCGCACGATTTGATCGAGATTTATCGCGATCTCGCGCGCAAGACGGAGCAGCCGCTGCATCTTGGTTTGACGGAAGCAGGGATGGGGGCGAAGGGGCTGGTGTGGTCGGCGGCGTCGATGGGAATTTTGCTCGGCGAAGGAATTGGCGACACGGTGCGCATTTCACTGACGCCTCGGCCGGGCGGGGACCGTCGCGAGGAAGTGTATGCGGCGTGCGAATTGCTGCAATCACTCGGGCTGCGGACGTTTGCGCCGAGCGTGACGGCTTGTCCAGGGTGCGGGCGGACGACGAGCACGACATTTCAGGAACTGGCGGAAAGTATTCAGGGTTACATTCGCGACAAAATGCCGGAATGGAAGCGCGAGTTTGAGGGCGTGGAGGAATTGAAGCTGGCGGTGATGGGCTGCATCGTGAACGGGCCGGGCGAATCGAAGGCGTCGAATATTGGAATTAGTTTGCCGGGGACTGGGGAGGCGCCGCGGTGTCCGGTCTATATTGATGGGCAGCATTTCACCACGCTTGAGGGGACTTACGACGAGCTGTCGAATGCGTTTCAGGCGCTGGTGGATGACTATGTTTCGACGAAGTATCGCAGGCGGGAGACGCCGCTGCCTGTGGCGGCGGGAATGGGCGATGCGCCTGCCGCTGCGGCCGCGCGGAAAACGCCTGCGCTTCGCGTGATTGCCTGATTTGTCTTCGAAGAAAATCCACATCAACACCTGCCGGTCTGAAGACCGGCGCTACAGAAGCAACAGACCGCTGCACAAACGCACAAAATTCTTCTGGTTGCGTTAGACTCGCCCCAGATTGAGTTTTCGCGAAGACTCGAGGCGTCGCGTTACGATGGCTCGTTCCCTCTCAGCAATCAGTCGCCCGCCTGCCTCTCGCGCCGGCGGCGCCGCTCGGGGTAAGAAGGCGGCTTCCTACCATGACTGAAGCTTTGGCGAATGCGGCGCCGGAGCCGGCTGTTTCGCCGCAGCTCCGCGATACACATTCTTCTTCTTCCCCTCCAAATTGGCAGCGCGGCTTTTGGGCGTTGATCGTCACGCAGTTTCAGAACGCATTTAACGACAACGCGATTAAATTCCTCGTCATTTACATCATCGTGGCGATGAATTTTCCGGAGAACCGGCGCGATTTCCTGGTGCTGGTGGTCGGCGCGCTGTTCGCGCTGCCATTTATTTTCTTCTCGATGACAGGAGGCTATTTCGCCGACCGTTACAGCAAGCGCAGCGTCGTGATCGGCACGAAACTGATGGAAATTGCAGTGATGGCGGTCGCGATTGCGGGACTCGCGATGCGGAGTCTTCCGATTGAATGCTCGGCAGTATTTTTGATCAGCACGCAATCGGCGCTTTTTGGCCCCTCCAAGTACGGACTGCTGCCTGAATTGCTACCGGAGGCACGGCTTTCCTGGGGTAACGGAATCATCGAGCTTGGAACATTTCTCAGCAGCATTTCGGCAGTGATGGCAGCTGGTTTTTTGGCCGCGCATTTTCGCGAGCGGCAGGAAATGTCGGGCGTGCTTCTACTGGGATGCACGCTCATCGGATTGACCACAAGTTTCGCAATCTCGCGCGTGCCGGCGGCTGATCCGACAAAGCGCTTTCGGTGGAATCCTCTCGGTGATCTTTTCGCGAATCTCAAGACCATTCGAGCCGATCGCGTTCTCAGCTGGGCCGTGGTGGGCAACACGTACCTGTGGTTCCTTGCAGCGTTGCTGCAATTCACGATCGTGATTTATGGGCACGACGTGCTGCACGTGGATGAAGCGCACATCAGCCTGCTACAGGCGGCCGTTGGAATCGGCATCGGCGTGGGAAGTTTTGCGGCCGGCTACCTTTCGGGCGGAAAGATTGAGTACGGGCTGATACCAATTGGCGCGATTGGCATGACGGTTTTCGGCGCGCTGCTTTACAACCCGGGCCACTCGCTGCAATCCGCTGCTTGGCATCTTGGGCTGCTTGGATTCTTTGGCGGATTTTTCGCTGTGCCTTTAAACGCCCTGATCCAACATCGGCCGCGGCGCGAGGAAAAAGGCGGCGTGATTGCGGCGGCCAATTTGCTTTCGTTCGTCGGAGTGTTTTTGGCGGCGGGGGCGTATTACCTGTTCGCAAGCGGGCTGCACCAAACGGCGCGGGGTATTTTCCTGGATGGCGCGATCCTTACGGCCGTGATGACGATTTATGCCGTCTACCTTCTGCCGGATTCGCTTTTGCGGCTGGTGCTTTGGATGGTGACGCATTCGATTTACCGGATACGCGTGGAGGGGCGCGAGAATATTCCGGAGACCGGCGGGGCGCTTTTCGTGGCGAATCATATGTCGCTGGTGGATGCACTGCTGCTGCTCGCGTCGACCGACCGGCCGATTCGATTTTTGATGTACAAGGGGATTTACGATCTGCCGTTTGTGAAGCCGGGCGCGAAGATGATTCGCGCGATTCCGATTTCGTCGGAACTGCGGCCGCGCGAGATGCTGCAATCGTTGCGCGAGGCGAGCAACGCGATCCGCTCGGGCGAAGTGGTTTGCATTTTTGCCGAAGGGCAAATTACGCGCATCGGGCAGCTGCTTCCCTTCCGGCGCGGAATGGAACGCATCATGAAGGGCGTCGATGCGCCGATCGTGCCCGTGAATCTCGATGGTGTATGGGGCAGTATTTTCAGTTTCGAGCGCGGGCGATTCTTGTGGAAGATGCCGCGATCGATTCCGTACCCGGTGACGGTGAGTTTCGGGAAACCGATGCCGGCGAGTTCGACGCCGTTTGAAGTGCGCGAGGCGGTGCAGCAACTGCAGACGGATGCGTACCGGCATCACAAAAAACGGATGCATACGCTGCCGCGCGCGTTCATTCGCACGGCGCATGCTGCCCCTTTTCGCTTCGCGATGGGAGACAAGCGGCGGGCCCGCATGAGTTGGGGGATGGCGCTGCTGAGCGCGATTCTGCTTGCGCGACGGTTGCGCAACACGTGGGCGGGGCAGGAGATGGTTGGGATTTTGCTGCCGCCATCGGTGCCGGGAGCGCTGGTGAATTTTGCGGCGGTGCTGTCGGGGAAAATTCCGGTGAATTTGAACTACACGTCGTCGAACGAGACGCTCGAATCGTGTGCGCAGGAGTGCAAGCTCGAGACGGTGATTACGACGAAGATATTGCTTGAGCGCATTCCGCTGAAGGTGCCCGGGAAAACAATTTTGCTGGAAGAGGCGGCGGCCGCGCCGCGCATCAGCGAGAAAATCGCGGCTCTGCTGCTTTGGTTCCTGCCGGGATACTGGCTTGAGCGGATTCTGAGGCACGCGAAACCGAAGACGTTGGACGATCTTGCGACCGTGATTTTTTCGAGCGGGAGCACGGGCGAACCGAAAGGCGTGATGCTGACGCATTACAACATCGCGTCGAATATCGAGCAGATGGGACAGACGTTCATGCTCGAGCACAAGGACGTGCTACTCGGCGTGCTACCGTTTTTCCATTCATTCGGATTCACGGTGACACTCTGGCTGCCCGCGGTGCTCGGTTGCGGAGTGGCGTATCATCCGAGCCCGCTGGACCTGACTGCTGTGAGCGAATTGGTGCGCGACTACCGGGTGACTTTCCTGCTGGCGACTCCGACATTTCTGCAGGCCTACCTTCGGAGATGCTCGCCTGAGGACTTTGGAAGTTTGCAGTTTGTCGTCGTGGGCGCGGAGAAATTGCCGGAGCGGATTGCGCTTGCGTTCGAGGATCGCTTCGGCATACGGCCGCTCGAAGGTTACGGCGCGACGGAATGCTCACCGGTGATTGCGGTGAACACGCGGGATTTTCGCGCGCCCGGATTCCGGCAGGTGGGAGCGAAGCGCGGGCACATAGGCCATCCTCTGCCGGGGATCAGCGTGCGGATTGTTGATCCGGAAACGCGCGAGCGATTGCCGGTTGGCGAGGCGGGTCTCTTACTTGTACGCGGACCCAATGTGATGAAGGGCTATCTCGGCAAGCCGGAAAAAACGGCGCAAGTGTTGCAGGACGGCTGGTACGTCACGGGAGATATTGCGGCGGAGGATGAGGACGGCTTCCTCACAATCACCGACCGGCTGAGCCGCTTCAGCAAGATTGGTGGTGAAATGGTGCCGCACATCAAGATCGAGGAGAAGCTTCAAGAACTTGCCGCTGCGACCGAGCAGAAATTTGTTGTAACAGGTGTTCCCGATGGCAAGAAAGGCGAGCGACTCGTGGTGTTGCACACTTTATCGCCCGATGAATTGAAAGCTCTCATCGATCGCATGCCCGAAACCGGGCTGCCAAATCTCTGGGTGCCGCGCGCGAATCAATTCTTTTACGTCGAGGAGTTGCCACATCTCGGGAGCGGCAAACTGGATCTACGCCGCGTTCATGAGATGGCGACAGATTCGTCCCCTGCCGAGTGATAGATGCGTCTACTATCTTCCCGACCGCTATGGTCTAAACCCTCGAAACCGGCCTTTGGCCCCTATTAGAGCCTGTTCGGCTTGTAAATTCGACCGCTCGGCTTTTTCGCATTGAGTTGATTTCAATGAAGGAGTAGTCTTGAGCCAGCTGGAGAACTTTTCGATATGCAGAGACGAATAGACAACTCGTTGCTTGGATCGGCGTTTCTAACGCTTGTCTGGGACTGCACCCGAATTGGATCCAGTCCCTCGCGATAGCCAGACCGCTTCGATTCTGATTCAGCTCCGGGCAACCACAACCGATTCGGACGTAGCTCGTTTTTGCGCGTCCGAAAGCAATCAGGCGCCAAGGGCATTCAACCTGGCGGCAGACCGAAATATATTTTCTTGCGAACCGGAGTGAGGAAAAGGAGGTGCCCATGTTCATCGTTGTAGCGGCCGTAATTTACTGCGTTATCCGGTTCGCACTGCCGCGAATTGGTGCGTGGGCTGTGCGGCAGAAAGCAGAGCCGGCGATGATTGCGCTTCGAATTCCGATGGCGCGTGCGGTCAAGACGCAGCCGGACACGCTCTGCAACTACTGCGTGTATGCCCACGTCGTGCGCGGATATGGCATGGGCGAAGAGATGATCGCGTGCGGTTACATGTTCCCGGCGAGAGAAGTTTTCTTTCGGGTGCATGAATGCACCGACTACAGACCGAAGCGTGAACGCAACCGCGAGGAAATCGCGACCGACAGAGCAGTGTGTATCCTGCCTCTCGATGAAGCGGCAACTGATTTCCACGCGGTAGCTGCCGAACGCGACGGGGAGGGCGAACGTTGAATCGTCCGATCACTAAACGAACCGGGCAGGGCCGCGATTTTTTGATACTTGCGAAGTCATGGCCCTGTCCGGAAAACCCTGCCGGTCTTAAGACCCTTCGTACCTCAGGACCAGCCGGCGCTACAAAAAGCGTCTTAGAAAATTGCCAGCTTTACGTGCAGGAATTTCTTCGGATTCTGGCGGAAATCGCTGACCATCAGGCGCATGTCGCCGGCGAGGCCGGTGAAATTGTCGTAGAAAGCGGGATCGCCGAAGAATTTGCCGATCGTGCCCTCGTTTGTATCCATCTTGGCGGTGGCTTCCCGGAAGTTCGCGGATGCATCCTTCAGATTCGTATACAGCGCATCGTCAGTGGTGAGCTTGCCGAGCGTGCCTTTGCCGGCGCGAACGTCAGCGAGCAATGCGTTTCCGTTGTCCATTAGCTTTTTTGTGTCGTCGTACATCGCCGGATCGTAGACGAGTTTGCCGAGCGTGCCCTGGCCGCCGCGCACGGCCGCGATTACATTCTGCGCGTCGCCAATGGAAGCATTGACGCGGTTGTAAAGCTCGTCTGACTTCAGCAATTTTCCGGCAGTTCCTTCGCCACGCTGGATGCCTGCGATGAGGTCGTCCACTTTCGCAATCGTGTCATTGGCGTGGTTGTAGACGCCGGGATCGTTCAGGAGTTTGCCGAGCGTGCCCTGGCCGTCATTTACCTTGGTGAGGATCGTGCTGACTTGCGTAGAAAGATCGCCGAATTTTTGCACCAGGTCGCTCATCTGCGGCTGCTGGCCGCCGGGCAGGATGCCATTGTTCGGGATCGGCGTGCCGGTCAGGCCGCGTTTCACGGTAACGTAGCGATTCCCGAGCAGACCTTCGGTGATGAGACTGGCGGTTGAATCGGTGCGGACGTCCTTCTGAAACTTTTTCTCGATCCGCAGGCCAAGCGTGATGTTGTGCTGGTGATCCTGGGGCTGTGGCGTCAATTGAATCGACTGCACGCTGCCGATTTCGACGCCGTCGAGGCGGACGGGAGCACCTACTTGCAGACCTTCGACTTCGGGTAGATAGGTGATCACGCCATATTTCGGCCCGAGGATTCCCGCGCCGGTGACATAAAAGATCGCGATCGCCAAGATGAATAATCCCGCGAGCACAAAGAGTCCCACGCGAAGTTCCGTCCAGCTGAGTTGCTTCCGTTGCACCATTGCTTTTCCTCCCTTGTTGCGTCCTGCTGGCCGAACTATTCCGCCGATGCCAGATATTTTTTAAGGTACTCGTCCGACGAGTTCAACATCTCGTCGGCCGGGCCTTCGAAATATACTTTTCCTTCGCGCAGGACGATCACGTTGGTTGCGTGCGATTGGGCGCGCGCTCCATTTCCGCCAAGGCGTTCGACGCGATTGTTCGCTTTGTCGAAGCGGAAATTCGCGAGGCCAAAAGCGTCCTGCACGCGATGCGTCGCCAGGAGCGACGTGACGTTTTGAGTATCGCGATCGCGCAGGATCAGATTTATGATCGTCTGCGACGTAACGGGATCGAGGCCGGCGGTCGGAGAGTCGTAAAACACGATCGGCGGCCGGTCCACAAGAGCGCGCGCCATCGAAACTCGGCGGCGCATGCCGCCGGAAAGCTCCGCGGGATATTTTTCGATCGCCTCTTCCATTTCCACGAACCGCAGCGTTTCGCGGACGCGCGTATCGATCTCCTCTTCGGCCACGTTATCTTCGCGCAGCCGGAAAGCAACGTTCTCCTCGACCGTGAGCGAATCGAACAGGGCGCTTTCCTGGAATACGAATCCGATGCGGCGCCGAAAGTCGAGAAGCTCTTTCTCGCTCATTTCGGTCACTTCCTGCCCGGTAACCAGAATCTGTCCCGAGTCGGCGCTCATTAAGCCAGCGGCGAGCTTCATGATAAGCGTCTTGCCGGAACCACTTTCGCCCAGCAGAACCTTTGTTTCGCCGGACGAAACTTGAAACGAAATTCCGTCGAGAACGTTCCCTTCATCGAAACCAATGCGCACATCCTTAAAAACGATCAGCGGCTCACTCGGGTGCAGGTTTGTCATCGCCGGCAGCCTGATAGACATCGGAATTTGCAATTCATCCCTTGGAAGACGGATGGGGACGACTCGGTGCTTACGACGGAAATGCTGCCTGCGGAGACGTTCTCGGGAAGGACCCCGAAGATCATTCTAAGATTATAGATGGAAATCAGGCAGATTCGGAGTATGCGATTTTGGATGCGTAGAATCGTTACAGGGGGACGGCAGTCACATGCGCGCAAGCTATTTGTGAAAGATGAACAGCAACAATCGCGACAGAAAGAAATCGCCCACCAGCACGAGCACCGAGGAGATGACGACTGCGGATGTGGTCGCTCGGCCGACGCCCTGCGTTCCACCGCGAACCCGCAGGCCCTGGTAACATCCGACTGTCGCAATAATCAGGGCAAATACCACCGGCTTCGCAAAGCCCTGAACCAAGTCGCCGAAATCGAGCGCGTCAATCGCGCGCGTCCAGAATTGCACCGGCCCGAGCCGTAGTGTGAAATAGGCGACGACGAAGCCTCCGATAAGGCCAACAAAATCGGAAATTGCGGTAAGCAGCGGCAACATCGTCACCGTTGCAATCACTCGCGGCGTCATGAGCTTGCGAATCGGATCGGTTCCGAGCGCGCGCATCGCATCCACTTGTTCGGTGACGATCATCGAGCCGAGCTCGGACGCCATGCCGGAAGCGTTCCGTCCTGCCACAAGCAGCGCCGTAATGGTCGGCCCCAACTCCCGGACGAGCGCAAGCGATACCGCATCGCCAGTAAGCGCCGTTTCACCAAACCGCTCGAATTGCGATGCGGTTTGCAGCACCATCACGCCGCCGATAAAGAATCCCGTGAGGACGACGATCGGCAGCGATCCGACGCCAATCACATCCATTTGCTCGAGCGCATCAAACCAATACTGCGGCGGCGTAAAGATGTTGGTGATCGACTGAAAGGTGAGGAGCGAATAGTCCTGCACCGCGAAGACTTGGCGCTTGATAGCGTCCCCGATGATCGAGAGGAGTGACTGTGTTTCACTGGCTTCGAGCATCGTGTCTGGACGCGCGAACGCGTGTGTTCGCGGCTATCGAAGCGTAGCGTCGCTAGAGAGCTGCGTCAAGCAATCATCCGACCAGCAGCAAACCGCGTGCAGCATCGCTTTACGCGCGTGAAGGCGTCCGGTAGAATTGCGAGTTTGCCCGGCGTTACGGGCAGGATGCGGGGAGCATGCTTCGATTTGTCAGCGCGGGGGAATCGCACGGGCAGGCTCTGATCGCTTGGATCAGCGGGCTGCCGCTGGGCATGCCGGTTGATACCGATTTCATTCAACGCGAACTGCATCGCAGGCAGCTTGGCTATGGACGCGGGGGCCGGCAACGGATCGAGAAAGATCAGGCGGATATTCTCGCCGGCGTGCGCCACGGCAAGACGATTGGCGCACCCATCGCAGTTCGCATTGAGAACCGCGATTGGACGAATTGGGAAAAAGCGCTGCCGGTGGAGGACACGGAGGGCGCGGATTCGGCGGCAGCGGGAGCAAAAGGCGCGCAGCGTCCTCTCACCGCACCTCGGCCAGGGCATGCCGATCTTGCGGGTGCGCTGAAATTCAATTTGCACGACGCGCGCTATATTCTCGAGCGCGCCTCGGCTCGAGAAACCACATCGCGCGTAGCAGCGGGGGCATTTGCGAAGCTTTTGCTGCATCAATTTGGCTCGACGGTGCTGAGCCACACGATCGCGGTGGGCCATGCGCGGCTTGAGCGCGATGTGGAGTGGGCGGAAATTGAGGCTGTCTGCGACAATCTGGAGTCGCCGCTCCGCTGCGTTGATGGCGAGACCGAAGCGCGGATGAAAGCCGAGGTGGAGGATGTGCTCCGCGCGGGCGATTCGGTGGGTGGAGTTTTTGAGGTTGTCGCTCGCGGAATTCCGACCGGTCTCGGCAGCCATGCACAGTGG
Source organism: uncultured Acidobacteriota bacterium (assembly GCA_963772535.1). Classification (GTDB taxonomy): domain Bacteria; phylum Acidobacteriota; class Terriglobia; order Acidiferrales; family UBA7541; genus Palsa-295. Next base: position 166,341 of record CAVYXN010000008.1, on the reverse strand, counting down.
GATGAGAAACTCGATGCGCGGATCGCGCGCGCGGTGATGTCGATCCAGGCCGTGAAGGCCGTCGAAATTGGCACGGGCATAGCGAACGCCGGCAGCTTTGGCTCCGAGGTGCAGGATGAAATTCGCTACGATGCTTCGCGGAAGCGATTCGATCGCTCTTCGAATCGCGCCGGTGGAATTGAAGGCGGCATTACGAATGGCGAGAATGTGGTGGTGCGCGGATACCTGAAGCCGATTTCGACGCTGCGGCGGCCGCTGCTCACCGCCGATCTGAACACAAAAGAGGCGGTGAAGGCGGCGTACGAGCGCTCCGATGTATGCGTGGTGCCGGCGGCGGGAGTGGCTGGCGAAGCGATGGTTGCACTGGAGCTGGCTTCGGCATTTCTCGAGAAATTTGGCGGCGACTCGCTCGAAGAGACGCGGCGAAATTTTGAAAGCTATGAGCATCAGCTGGATGATTTTTAATTACGGGCGGAATTGAGGAACGATTCGAGATGATCCATCCGATTGTGAAATACGGCGACCCGGTGCTGGAAACGCCGACCAAGCGAATCGAGAAATTCGACGACGAGATTCAGAAGCTCATCGCGGACATGTTCGAATCCATGTATGCGGCATCGGGCGTGGGTCTCGCGGCTCCGCAAATTGGAATCGGGCTGCGGATCGCGGTGATTGACGTCTCGAACGGAAAAAATCCTGAAGCCAAGCTCGTGTGCGCGAATCCGGAAATCATTCATGCTGAGGGCGAGCAACGCGAAGAAGAAGGCTGTCTCTCGATACCGGGGTTCCGGGGCCACGTGGCGCGGCCGCAGTACGTCACAGTGCGCGCGCAGGATGCCTCGGGAACTGAATTCGAAATGCGCGGCGAAGGCTTGCTCGCTCGGGCGTTCTGCCACGAGATCGATCACCTGAACGGGACACTTTTCATCATGCACCTCGGCATGCTCAAGCGCGACATGATCAAGCGCAAAATCCGCAAGATGAAAAAAGCGGGCGAGTGGTAGCGCCGCCGTGCCGCTGAAGCTGGTGTTCTGCGGCACACCCGCCTTCGCAGTTCCCTCCCTCCGCGCACTGCTCTCGGATTCGTATTTCCAGATTGCGGGCGTCGTCACGCAACCGGATCGCCCGCGTGGCCGCGGCAAGAAAATGGCGAGCTCGCCCGTAAAGGAAGCAGCGCTCGAGGCCGGCGTCCCAGTCTATCAGCCTGAAAAAATCAAGTCTGAATCTTCGCTCGACTATTTCAAGCGTCTCGCACCTGATGTCGTCGTGATCATCGCTTACGGCCAAATCATTCCCGCGGCGCTGATCGCAATTCCGCGCCTAGGTTGGATTAATCTCCACGGTTCCCTTCTGCCGAAATATCGTGGCGCGGCCCCGATCAATTGGGCGATTGTTAACGGCGAAAAAGTGACTGGCCTGACGACGATGCAAATCGACGCAGGACTCGACACCGGCCCAATGCTCCTGAAATACCAAACGGGCATCGGTCCCGACGAAACCGCGCCGGAACTCTACGCACAGCTTGCAGAAGCCGGCGCACCGCTCATAGTTGACACTTTGCGGAAACTCGACCGCGGCGAAATTGCACCCACGCCGCAGGACAATTCGCAGGCCACTCTCGCCCCGCCACTGAAAAAGCAAGATGCCCGCATCGATTGGTTTCTGCCGGCGCCGAAAATCTACAACCGCATCCGCGGCTTGCAACCCTGGCCGGGCGCATTCACCACGTTTCGTGGCGCGACGTGCCGTATCTGGGGCAAGCCACTAAAGCCAGTGGCGGCCGGCGGCACGCCCGGTATCATTTTGCCGACGCAAGAAGACGGTTTGCTTGTAATCTGTGGCGGCTCAACCGTGCTGCACGTGGAGCAAGTCCAGATCGAGGGCCGCAATCGCATCAGCGACCGCGAATTCATGAATGGTGCGCGCATCGAGCCCGGCGAGCATTTCGGGGGCTAGAAGCGTGTCTTGTGACCTTAGCTTTCCCCCTCTGTGTCTCTGAGCCTCCGTGGCCAATGCTTCTCGTCGAGTCGCGGATGTGATTTCATAGTTCTGTGCCCATAAGTCCAGCGCGAACGATCGCATTTGAAGTGTTGCGCCGCGTGGAAGCGGAAGGTGCGTATGCGAGCGATGTGCTTCATGCCGAGCTTGGCTCTCGTGTAACGCCCGAAAACGCCGCGCTCGCCACCGAAATCACTTTCGGCGTGCTACGCTGGCGCCGCCTTCTCGATTTCTTGCTCGATCGCCAGCTCAAGAAACCGGTCGCACAGCTGGATTTGCCGGTGGCACTCGCGCTCCGCATGGGCGTTTACCAGCTTCGCTTCCTGGAGCGCATTCCGCCTCGCGCGGCGGTGAACGAATCTGTAGAGTTGGTGAAGCGAGCCCGCAAGTCCTCGGCAGCCTCCCTGGTGAATGCAGTCCTGCGGCGCGCCTCTGCGGACCAAAGTGAACGGCCAATGACCGCCACGCGGGAATCATTCGATCAGATGATCCCGGGAAACTTGCCTGTTGCCGATCGCCTCGGCATTCTGCATTCGCACCCTACTTGGCTCATCGAGCGCTGGCTAAACAACTTTGGCGAGGCGAGCACAGTGTCCCTACTCGCAGCGAACAACCGCACTCCAAACCTCAGCTGTGCAATCCACGACCCCGCGCATCGCGACGAGGTTCTTGCGGTGCTAAGAAGGGGCGGCCTCCGCATCGAACCGGGCGAACTCCTCAAATCGGCATTTATTACGAGCCGGGGCAGTCCCGCGCGCACCGAGGCGTTCCGTCGAGGATCAATTTCGATTCAGGATGAAGCCTCGCAAGCTGTTCCGCTGCTGCTAGATGTTGAATCAGGAGACACCGTCCTCGACCTCTGCGCGGCTCCCGGCGGGAAGACTCCGCCCCTCATCCGCGCCGCCGGCCGAACTGGGTTGGTCGTCGCCACGGATCGCCACACGCATCGTCTCAACGCAATGCGCAATCAATTTCAAAGGCTTAGTCTCGACGGCGTGCAAATCGTCGAACTAGATGCTGCTCACGCACTTCCCTTCGGCCGCCAGTTCGACCGCATTCTCGTCGATGCGCCCTGCTCCGGCACGGGAACGCTAGCCCGCCACCCAGAAATACGCTGGCGCCTTCGCCCCGAACAGCTCTCTGAATTCCATCAGCTGCAAGTTGGAATTCTCTCCTCAGCAATCAAACAGCTCGCGCCAGGAGGCCATCTCGTTTATTCGACCTGCTCGATGGAGCCAGATGAAAACGATGAGGTCGTATCCGAGGCGTTGGCCAGCGGGCCTTCGATAAAACGAGTGACCCAAGATGAAATCGCCAAGCTGCTTGCCCCTCACCTCATACCCGGGATCGACCCGCAAAATCTGATCGATGCCAACGGCCAATTCCGCACTTCGCCCGGCGCACATCACACCGACGGCTTTTTCGCCGCCATCCTGGAAAAGCCCGGCGCTATAAAACCGTAACCTTTCTCGCGATTTTCCCTTCCCTGTTTTCAGTTTCCTCGCTAGGCTCATCGTCTGGAGTGTAAGCATGACTTTTCGCGAGCGCCTGGAATGGATTTTTCGTATGGCGCTGATGCTGTTTATCCTAGCTTCCGTGGCGTTCTTGAGCGCGCTGCTGGCCATTCGTTTCACGATTCAGGGACGCGAAGTCGCGGTGCCTGACGTTGTTGGGAAAAAAGCCGTCGAAGCCCAGCAGATGCTGCAGGGCCGCGGGATAAACATCAAAATCGAAGACCATATCTACAATCCGCTTCCCGTCGACGAAGTCGTGCGCCAAAGCCCGCCCGCTGGCTCGAAAGTAAAAGTCGGACAATACGCGCACGTGGTGCTCAGCCTCGGCCCCCAAAAAGCCACTATTCCGCTCCTCGAAGAACGCAGCCTCCGCGCCGCGAGAATTGAACTAATGAGGACCGGAATGCAGATCGGCGAGATTTCGTCGCTCTATCTTCCCGGCACAGCGAACGACGAAACGGTTCTTCGGCAGGATCCCGCACCGGGAAAAACGGACATCACCAGTCCCCACGTGAATCTTCTCGTTTCGCGCGGCCCTCATCCGGAGTCGTTCATAATGCCGGAACTTGCCGGCCTCACGCTCGCTGAAGCGGAAGCGAGAATGTCGGCAACGGGGCTCAAACTCGGCAAACTCACATTCGTGCCCACCTTAGGTGCTCAACATGGCGTTGTGCTTACACAACCCATCCCCCGGGGTTCCCGCGTGGAAGCCGGCACCTCCGTTGACCTACAGCTATCCCAATAGGCCGTCATCGCCTGTGCTAAACTGCCCGCTGGCGTCATGAGCTATGCGCGTATAGAGATTGCCCCTTCCATCCTCGCCTCCAATTTCGCGAAGCTTGGGGAAGAAATTCGCACGGTCGAGCAGGGTGGCGCGGACGTGCTCCACGTGGACGTGATGGACGGCCACTTTGTGCCGAACATCTCCATCGGAATCCCTGTCGTCCAATCTTTGCACAAAGCAACCCGCCTGCCCCTGGACGTGCATCTGATGATTGAGAATCCGGAAGAGTACATCGAGGAGTTCGTGCGCGCCGGCGCCAACCGGGTTCTGGTTCATGAGGAAGCCACCGTTCACCTGGACCGCGCTCTTGCGATGATTCGTGAGCACGGCGCGGAGGCGGGTGCGGTGATCAACCCTGCCACGCCTGTGGTGATGCTTTCGGAAGTTTTGGATAAGGTGGATACAGTGCTGGTGATGTCGGTGAATCCGGGATTCGGTGGCCAGAAATTCATCCCGGGGGCGTTCGAGAAAGTTCGTCATCTCAGTGAATGGCGCGCGCGATATAATGCCAACTTCCGGATTGAAGTAGACGGGGGAGTCGATCTGGGAAATATAGCCGAGCTTGCAAAAGCCGGAGCCAACACGTTCGTTGCCGGGACATCTGTCTTCCACACTTCTGATCCATCGGCTTCCGTGCGTCAATTGCGTCAGCTCGCAAACAATGCTCTGAGCCAGAAGGCTTGAGGTGCGGTAGCCTGGGCCCAGACGAAATAGCGGCGGGGGATGATGAAAAAGCAGCGATTTCTTAAAGCGTTTCTAGCAATGGCGATTTTTTGCGGCGTCAATTCCAACGTTAACGCGCAGTTCATCAAGAAACCAGGAAAAAAGGCACAGCCGGCCAAGCCGGCGGCGGATACAGATCCCAACTCCTCCGCTCAACCTGACAAGATCCTTTACGATCGCGCGCTGGAAGACATCAAGCACGCCCGCTACACCGAAGGCCGACTCTCACTCCAAACGCTGATCAACACCTATCCCGATAGCGAGTATCTCGCTAAAGCCAAACTCGCCGTTGCGGATTCGTATTTCAAGGAAAATGGCACGTCGAATCTTATGCAGGCGGTGGCCGAGTACAAAGACTTCATCACCTTCTTCCCATTCCTCGAAGAAGCCGCGTACGCGCAGATGCAGGTCGGAATGGCGCATTACAAAATGATGGAAAAGGCCGACCGGGATAGCTCGCAGGCTCAAATGGCCGAGGACGAGTTTCAAGCGATGTTGCTGAAGTATCCCCAAAGCCCGCTTGCGCCACAGGCGGAACAGCGTCTCCGTGAAGTGCAGGAAGTCCTCGCCGACGGCGAATATAAGATCGCGCATTTCTACTACACCAAGCAGGACTACCGCGCTTCCGCCGCACGCATTCTTGAAGTCGTCAATCGCTACCCGTTATACAGCCAGAGCGATGAAGCCCTTTGGATGCTCGGTGACATCTACACGCGCGTTAAGGTCGGATCGAAAAACGAAGACCAGCGCAACTACTGGAGCGCTTTGTCGGGCAAGGTGTATGCGCAAATCGTCGAGCAGTATCCGCTCTCGCCGCGTGCACAGGACGCAAAGGTGCGCCTCAAGCAAATGGGCCTCCCCGTGCCGGCGTCGAATCCAGATGCCGTGATCCGGATGCAGAAGGAACGCGATTACGAAAGACAGCATCACGAGAATGCCTTAATGAAGGGCCCCAAGAATATGATTCACGGCGCGCCAGACGTGTCTCTCGCGGCTCACAATGGCCAGCCGAATCTGAACCCGCCCGATGATGCGGTGGCCGCCAGCGAAGTGCTGAAGCCAAATTCGGGCGGCGGCTTCAGCTTGTCTGGATCGGCGTCTTCTGGCGGCTCCGCAGATGCCTCCGCAACGGCCAGTTCCGGAGGCCCGACAAAGCAAACGGAGACCCCTGCTCCTCAGGCAATTGTCGAGACCGGTCCTGGAGGTGGAACCGTACTCGGAGTACCCATCATTCCGCCCCGTGAGGCAAATGCTTCCTCTGGAGATAGATCCACGAATCCGCCAACCGCCGGAAGCGAGCAGCCAGCTCCTACGGCGGTACCGGTGCAACCTCCCGCAAGTGCGGCAGATCCTGGCGGAACCACCCCTCCGGCGGCATCTCCCACCGGGACCGCATCCAACGCGCCTACAGCCTCGAATGGGCAGCCAGCAGGCTCCCCGGCACCTTCGCAGACGGATCAATCCGCCGCTGACTCCTCGAGTTCTTCGAGCGGCAGCCAGACCTCCACGCCGGCTCAAAGCAGCTCTTCCGACGATTCCAAAGACTCCACCAGCAAGAAGAAAAAGGGCGCCCGGAAGCTGATTCCCTGGTAATGCCCCCGTTAACCGCCTGCTAACATCTCAGGCACGCCTGTACTTCGTCTCCGTTGACGCACCCGGTGAGGGGTGCTGCAATAGGGTAGCGAAAGGGGTCGGCGTGTCGCTGTGCGGGTGCGCCGCGAGGTGGTTCAAGTGCCCAGAATTCTGGTCGCGGACGACAATACCAACATCCAGAAGATGGTCGTGTTGGCGTTTGAAGAGCGCGGTGTTGAAGTAGTTGCCGTCGGCAATGGTGAAGCGGCCGTGCGCCGCATTCCCGATGCGAATCCCGATCTAGTGCTTGCCGATGTTTTCATGCCTGTGCGCAATGGCTACGAAGTCTGCGAATTTGTCAAGAAAGATACCCGCTTCGCTCACGTTCCCGTGATTCTCTTGGTTGGCGCATTTGATCCTCTCGACGAAAAAGAAGCGCGCCGCGTCGGTGCCGATGGCGTTTTGAAAAAGCCTTTTGTTCCGCCTGACCCGCTGATCGCCATGGTGATGTCCGCGCTCGAAAAAAATCCCAAGGTCGCGGCAGAGCTCGCTAAGGCGCGCGAAACTCCGCCGGAGCCGCCTCCACCGCCTGTGATGGAAATTGCGGCAAAGGCCGAGCCGAAGCCACTTCCCAATTTCCCTGAGCCATCGCCGGAAGAAGCTGCCGCCATCTACGGTTTTGGCAAGGGCGTCCGCTCACTCGATGATGAGCCAGCCACCGAAGAAGCAAAAACACCCAAAGCTCCTGTTACGAAAGCAAAGGACGCCGACGAGGACGAAGACGATTTCGACGGAGCCGCCACCGCAACCGATTGGCGCCGCACCGGCGGAATGGATTTCGAAATTCCCGAGAACACCGCTGTCGATCCGGCATATTCTTACGGCAAAGATTTGGCTCCGATCACGTTCCCGTCGGAAAAAGAAGTTCCGCCGAAACGTATTCACGTTCGCGACGACGAACTCGACGAGGAATCTGTCGCGCCCCTGGCTCCGCTCGGACAACAACTCGCTCCGAAGTCCGTTGAGCCCGAGCCAGCGTCAGAGGTGCAGGAAACTCAATCTTTCGCCCCATACGGCATGCGGCTTTCCGCTGAGCCAGCATCGCCCGAGGGCGATGCTCCTGCACCTTGGCATGAGAGCCCTGCGTTTCAGTCCGCTGCCAACAATCCCGCGGCGACTGAGGAAGAACCGGCGGCACAGGCATCCACACCGAAAAAAGAAGAAATCCCGGCCGTGATTGAGATGAAGCAGCCCGCGCCCGCGTCGGTCGCAACCAAGACTTCCCAGTCATCGACCCCCTGGACAGACTTGACCGCGCCGCCTTCGGAATATCCCAAAGGCAGCTGGATGACGGATTCAAGCTCCGCTCCCGCTGCTCATGTTTCTGCGCCCGAACCCGAATACGTATCGGAGCCGGCCGCCTCTGCTCCAGCCTGGCGTATGGAACCTGCGATTGCGCCGCCCGCATCTTCGGAGTCGTCGTGGCGTTCACCGCTTGAGTCGCGACCAGCGCACGAGCACCGCGCCGAAGAAGCATCGGCGCATGAAGAGACGCGCCCACGGAAGAAATCCTGGTTCGCCGACGCCATTGAAGCCGTCCGCGAAGTCGTCCAAGGCGGTACCCCGGCCCCGGCTGAACAGCCTGTCAGCACGGCGCACGCCGATGCGAGCGGGTTGGAGGCGGCTTCCGAGCGAATGCCCGAACCTGTCGTCAGCACCGCGCTAGTAGCGCCTGTCCGTGAAGAGGTCCGCGAGCAGGTCCATCAAGAAGCCGTTGCTGCGGAAACTGCCGAAGTTCCGCCGCACTTCAGCGAGCATCCGAGTCTTGAAACCAAGTCCGACGCAAAGATCATCACCACGCCTGCCGACAGCACTCCGTCGCACCGGGATTCCGCGCTCGAAATGCCGCCGGCAGCGCACGTCACGCCCGAACCTTTGCTCGTTCGCGACGAACAACCGGCATTCTCATCGTACGAAGACCATCACGAGCACGCTGCGGCGCTTCAATCGTTCCCGTTCCCGGGCGAACCCGAGCCCACGAATGGCGAGCCGGCCGCCGATGCCGTCGTGGCCTCACTGGAGGAAGCCCCCGCCCCTATCTTCGCCGCCTCTGAGGAATCGGCCGCTGACGAATCGACGCACACAGATTTCAGCGGACTCATTCCGACCGCCCCTCCGCCAAATCGCGAAGCGCTCGCGGACATTCCATTCCTGATGCCCTCAGCCGCGGCTCTCGAACAGGTGAATTCGCCGCAAGATCCCGCGCCGCAGGCCAACCTTGACGAGGTAGTCCAAAGGGTTCTCGAGCGCCTCGAGCCTCAGCTTCACGAGCTGCTCTCGAAGAATCTGCTGAAGCCTCTCGTCGAAAACATGCTGCAGGCCGAACTCGCGAAAAGAGACAAATAGTCGCTTTGGTGATCCGCCCAATCGAGCGGCGTGCTTCTCGCTCTCGCCAGACTTTTCAATCACCGTAGCTCAAGTCCCGTCGCGGCTTCAGGCCGCGGCTGACCTGAGGCTCTTTCGCAAACGCCCCGCCTCACTCGATTTGACGCTCCCCACTCGCCGCCCTTATATTAATTGTTTCCTCTGCACGCAAAATTCAAACGTGCACTAAGGAACCAATGCCCCGCGAAATACCCAAAGCCTACGAGCCGCAGGAAATCGAAGCCCGCTGGGCCAAAGCCTGGTTCGAAGAAAATCTCTTCCGCGCCGAAAATTCCGGCGCAGCCGACGGCCCCCGATTCTCAATCGCCCTCCCGCCTCCTAACGTCACAGGCTCCATCCACATGGGCCACATGCTCGAGCACACCCAGATCGACATGCTCGTCCGCTGGCATCGCATGCGCGGCGAACGCACCCTCTGGCTCCCGGGCATGGACCACGCCGGCATCGCCACGCAATTCGTAGTCGAACGCATGCTCGCCAAGGAAGGAATCAAGCGCCAGGATCTCGGCCGCGAAGAATTCGAGCGCCGCGTCTGGCAATGGAAAGCGGAAAGCGGCGGCGTAATCAAGGGCCAGATGATTCGCCTGGGCGCCTCCTGCGATTGGACGCGCGAAAAATTCACGCTCGAACCCGCGCTGTATCGCGCAGTCCTTGAAGCATTTCTCCGCCTCTATCGTGAAGGCCTCATCTACCGCGGCCGCTACATGGTCAACTGGTGCCCGCGCTGCCAGACTGCCATCAGCGATCTCGAAGTTGTCCACAACGAGCGCACCGGCCAGCTCTGGTACATCCGCTACCCGCTCGTCGGTTCCGAAGGACACCTCATCGTCGCCACCACGCGCCCCGAAACCATGCTCGGCGACACCGCCCTCGCGGTCCATCCCGAGGACGACCGCTACAAGCACCTCATCGGCAAAAAAGTGATCCTCCCGCTGATGAACCGCGAAATTCCCATCATCGCCGACACCTACGTCGACCGCGAATTCGGCACCGGCGTCGTGAAAATCACGCCCGCGCACGACCCCAACGACTTCGAAGTCGGCAAGCGCCACAATCTCCCCGAAATTGACGTGATGACCGACGACGCCCACATGAGCGAGGCCGCCGGAAAATATGCCGGCCTCGAACGCTTCATCGCCCGCGCCCGCATCGTCGCCGATCTCGAAGAGCTCGGCCTCATCGACCGCATCACCGAGCACACCCACTCCGTCGGCACCTGCGACCGTTGCAAAGCCATCGTCGAGCCGCGTCTCTCCACGCAATGGTTCATGAAAATGAAGCCTCTCGCCGAGCCCGCGAAGAGAGTCGTCCTCGACGGCCTGATCGAAGTCGTCCCTGATAATCAGCGCACCATCCTGCTCAACTGGCTCGAAAATATTCGCGACTGGTGCATCTCCCGCCAGCTCTGGTGGGGCCATCGCATCCCCATCTGGCATTGCGCCGATTGCAAAGAAATGATCCCCGCTCTCGATTCGCGCGTCGAAATCATCGACGGCCACGCCCGCGCCGCAAGCCCGCCCACAAAATGCCCGAAGTGCGGCGGCGCGAAGCTCACTCAAGACAAAGACGTCCTCGACACATGGTTCAGCTCCGGCCTATGGCCCTTCTCCACCCTCGGCTGGCCCGACGACACGCCCGACCTCCGCACCTATTACCCGACGAGCCTACTGATCAGCGGCTACGACATCCTGTTCTTCTGGGACGCCCGCATGATCATGATGGGCCTCCACCTCAGCGGTCATCGCTTCGAACATGGTTCCTCTCAGCGCGCGGAGTCAGCCCAACCGAACGCTGTTGGTTTTGCAGGTGCAGTTGACTTTCCGGGTGCCCCATCCTTCGCGTCGTCTGCGAAAGGTGGGGACTTTGACTCGGGCGCTTTAGCCGCTGGGGAAAACCTCGCCCACGTAATTCCCTTCCACCGCCTCTACCTCCACTCCCTCGTCCGCACCGCCGAAGGCGCCAAAATGTCCAAAACAAAAGGCACCGGCGTCGACCCTCTCCAACTCACTGACCAATACGGAACCGACGCCATGCGCTACATGCTCGCCAGCATGTCCGCCCCCGGCACCGACATCATCCTCAGCGAAGACCGCATCCTCGGTGCCCGCGCCTTCGCCAACAAAATCTGGAACGCCGCCCGCTTCCTCTTCTTCAACCTCGAGAAAATTGAAGCCCAGGGCATCACGATCGAAGAATTAGCCGCACCGGAAATCCGCGCCAAAGCGCCCTATCTCACAAACGGCGAGAGCGATCTCGTCCATCGCTGGATGTTCTCGCGCCTTTCTGCCGTCGCCGCCGAAGCGAACAAAGCTCTCGAAGACTTCCGTTTCCATGAAGCCTGCCACATCATCTACCAATTTTTCTGGGGAGATTTCTGCGACTGGTACATCGAGTGGGTCAAACCGCAGTTAGCCGACATGAACCGCGAAATCGCAATCGCCGCATGGCGCAATATCTTCGCCGCCTTCGACGCCGCTCTTCGCCTTCTCCATCCAGTGATGCCCTTCCTCACCGAAGAACTCTGGCACCGCCTCCCGCAACCGGCCGGCGCGCGTTCCATCGCCCTCGACAAGTTTCCCGAACCGCGCGCTGAATGGACGGACGCCGCAGCCGAACGTGACATGGCCACGCTTCAGGAAATCATTATCGCCGCCCGCAACATTCGCGCCGAAATGAAGCTTGACCAGAAGAAAAAAATAGGTGCTGCTTTTTCCTCGGAAAACGAGGGCGTCTTGAAGTTGGTCAACGAAAATATGGATCCACTAAAGAGACTGGCAAACCTTTCAAATCTCAACATGGGGCCGAGCCGTATTAGGACTCAAGGCTCGGTCGTGCACTCAACTCCGGAGTGGGATATCTGGATCACCCGCGGCGTCATAACCGAGGAAGAAAAAGAACAAGAAACCGCCAAGCTCAAAAAGGAAATCGAACGCCTCGCCAAAGACATCGAGTCCAAAAAAGCGCGCCTGGCGGACGAAACCTTCCTCAGCAAAGCCCCGCCAAAAATCGTGGACGATCTGAAGGCAACACTCGCCGAACGAATCATCGAGCACCAAAAACTCCTCGATCGCCTAGCTCAGCTCGAATAACCCTCGCTCGGCGCTTCAAGCCGCACGATCCTGCATCATCGATCAAGACTCCGCGGCAACGGGAGGGCGACGCTGCCATTCCGTAACGCCATGTATTCAGCCGGCATTTTATCGTGTTTGCCTTTGCCGCCAGTAGCGTAGGCTTCAGCCTGCGCCAACGCAACAAAACGCCATTTAACTATCGAACTCACCTCGACCGTGCGGTCCTTCTTTCGAGTAGCACAACTGAGTCTTCCTGCGAGGAAGATGGCGCGACAAACGCACAAAAGAACGAAACCGTGAGGGTGCCAAGGATTGGTGACCTGTGATGTGTGGTTCGGTGGCGCAGGCTGGAGCCTACGCTACTTGAAAACGACGGCTCTGGCGGAATTGGCGTGAAGGCCAGGGCGAGAAAAGCATCGTCGTGGCTACCTGGTCACACGGCGTAAGATTACAATAGTGGGATGGACGGGCACGGAGGATTCGCATGAAGACTTGTACACATCTGGATCAAATTCGGCACGTTACGCCGGGCACACCGAACGGATGCGAGGAATGCCTGAAGATGGGCGACACCTGGGTGCATCTGCGGTTGTGCCTGGAGTGCGGGCATGTGGGTTGTTGCGATTCGTCGAAAAATAAGCATGCCACGAAACACTTCCATCGTACCAAGCACCCGATCATGAAGTCGTTTGAGCCGGGCGAGAATTGGGGCTGGTGCTACATCGATGAGATCGAGCTCGACTCCTCGTCAATGGCGGCAAGCGCGTAACGGCTCAGTCGCACGCAATAAGCTGGTCGAGCTGACTCACGTAACCCGGTAAGGGCAACTCTCGAGCCTGCGGTTCCGCGTCGCCAGGTGGTTCATCGCAGTCGAAGACTAGATCGCGATCACGCCCGATTTGATAGCGAGTAGCGATGCGATCGCGACTATTGCCCACAGCACCACGCCTTGCATAAGTGGTTTCGTCCCAACCTGCTTTAGCGTAGCTCTCGATAAACCTGTGCCAATCAGATAGAGCGTGACCGTGAGACCGATTCTGCCAGCGCGGCTGAGGATTGCGTATACGGGTGCAAATTGCGGGAGATACGTGTTCGCGAATGCGGCGAGGCAGAAGAGCAGGATAAACCACGGCCATTGCACATTACTTTTGCTTTTCAATTTATAGGCCGTAAAGAGGGCGATCGGAAGAATCCAGAGGGCACGCGCCAGTTTTACGGTAGTGCCGATCGCGAGGGCTTCATTGCCGTATTTTGCAGCGGCGCCGACAACGGAGCTGGTGTCGTGGATTGCGAGCGCGGCCCAGAGGCCAAACTGAGACTGGCTCATGTGCAGGGCGTGGCCGATAGGCGGAAATAGCAGCAGCGCTATAGAATTCAATACAAAGACTGTGCCGAGCGAGACGGCGATTTCCTCATCCGTGGCGTGAGCGATCGGCGCGACCGCGGCAATCGCGCTACCCCCGCAGATCGCGGTGCCCACGGTGATTAAAAACGAAACCTTCCTGCGGACCGCGAGGGCACGGCCCAAATAAATTCCCAAAAGCATCGTGGCGGCGATGCCGACCGCTGTGTACACGACGCCGGAACGTCCCGCGCGAGCGATTTGGTGGAGGTTCATGCCGAAGCCCAGGGCTACCACGGAGGCTTGCAGAAGATACTTCGAGAGCATGCGGCTTTCGGAAACATAGGGATGCGGAAGAGTAAATCCGTACAGCAGGCCGCCGAGCAGAGCGGCGGGAGGCGAAATGAAACCAGAAGCGGCGAGAAGGAGGCCGGCAAAAAAGATTATCTTCGAGAATGTCAGCATCCGGCGATTTTCGCCCCAAAATTACGCGGAGCGACAATACACCATCAAGCGACGGCGCTGGAAGAACTTGTGTGAGGCTGAGTTTCGCTGGCTTGCCCGGTCTCCGAGGCGCGCAGGACGAAGGACCGGGCACTCCGCTTCCTCGACGACCTTTTCTTGGCGACGGAGCCGAAAGGGATTCTGCGCCAGCCCGTCATGCCGTGAGTGGCGATGACGATCATATCGGCGTGGTCGTTCTCCGCGATTCGCACGATTTCCATGCCGACGTCATTGGCAGTGCCGATCTCTGTGCGGACTTTGAAAGATGGCCGGAGCCTAAGAATATTTCCATTGCACAAGTGTGCGGAGGCGTGACTGCTTCGTTCGCTGATAGAATCACAGGGTGAGACTCAACCAATGCGGCTGAGCTCACCCCAATATGTCCGCCACGACGAGGTTTTCTATCCGCAAGGCGGTTCCTGCCGATGTGCCCGAGCTGCGCCAATTGATTGATGCTTCCGTGCGCGGATTGCAGGCCGAGGACTACACCCCGACGCAGATTGAGAGCGCGCTGGCAACGGTGTTTGGAGTCGACAGCCAACTGATCGCCGACGGCACGTATTTCGTCGCCGAGGCAAAGCAGCATGACGGCGCCACGATTGCCGGGTGCGGCGGGTGGAGCAAGCGCAAGACGCTGTACGGCAGCGATCATTGGACGGGACGTGAGGACGAATTGCTCGATCCGCGGGTGGATGCGGCAAAGATTCGAGCGTTCTTCGTTCATCCGAACTGGGCTCGACGAGGCGTGGGGAGCCTGATTCTGAAGGCGTGCGAGGATGCCGCCGCGGCGGCCGGCTTCACACGGTGTGAAATGGGGGCGACGCTTACTGGAGTGAAACTATTTGGCGCGAAGGGTTACGTAGCGCTCGAAAATATTTCCGTGCCGCTGAAAAACGGCGAAGGTTTGCCGGTGGTGCGCATGGCGAAACAGCTAGTGTAAAGGCCTGGTTGCATTATCGCCCGGCCCCGCGGATTCTTCCCTTTCAGCTTTCAAATCTTGCTCCAAGCAACGGCGGCAGAGACAGCCTCCTGTTTGAGGCGGCGACAGGCGCGGTGGCAACTCGGCGCACCAGCAGTTCCCTTCCGGCTGGCAGGTCATTGGCGCGTTGCAGCGTGCGCAGCGAGTATCCACGGAGTGGATTATTGCGCTGCGGAAGGCGGATTGGAAGCGCGTCTAGCGGGAGGCACTACGAGAACCTGAATTATTAGCGCTGCGATGAATGCGTTGCTGCGCCAGTGGCCGAGGCAGAAGTATTGGCCGCCGAAGATGATGCCGAGGCCGCTGTAGAACCGGAACTGCTGCTGGGGCTAGCGCCCGCCGATGGCTCAGATGAAGCTTTCGGCGCCGCAGCGGGAGCGGCCGGCGCTGACGTTGCTGGCGCAATGCCGCTCGGCGAAGTTGGACAGCACGACCTTCCCTGAGCCGGAGCTGTGGCGCAGCAGGGCGTCTTTGGCGCGGAAACGCCGGCGATGCCCGATCCGAGGCCGAGCTTTTGCAGGCTCGTTGCATCTAGTTTGCCGCTGGGGTCGAGGCCATTGGCGGACTGGAATTTCTGCATTGCCGCAACTGTGTTGGAGTCCCACTTCCCGTTTGGCTCACCCTGGTAGTATCCGCCGCGCGCCAGCGATGACTGGATTTCGGAGATGCGCTCCGGCGTGGGAGCTTTCTGCGTCGGTTCGCGGCGAGAGTGGCGCGACTTCTTGCTGCTCGATTTCTTCTTCTTCGAGGATGCCGGCGAAGTATGTGCGGATGACTTCGAAGCGGCGGCCGAGGCCGAAGAATTGGCCGCCACCACAGAACTGGCCTGCTGCGGCTGCAGATAGCGAACTGCGAGAAGCGAAGTCCGCGTGGTATCCACCGCATGGTGCTTCGGGCGATTATTGCGCATAGGATGAGACGGATGAGATTTGCGCGAATGTGCAGCCGGTTTACGCGAATGCGGGCTGGACTGCGCGGCGGAGGCCGACGCGCACAGTACAAGCACGAAGGAGGTGGCCAGTAACCATCGCACGGCAGTATTCATCTTCGTCATTCGACGCTCGCAACCGGGAATGTGATGCCCAGCGGTGAAATCACGCCCTTCTAATTATCGGCCATTCGAAACGGAACTCAAGCCACCACGCTTGAGGGTGAGCTTAAATGACAACCAATCGCAATGCAAGAGTCAGCCGCCACGAAAGACTCTCACGCTGCACGTAAGCGCTGGGTTGGGGTTCAGCGCCTATTGAACCACCTGCGACGGAACTGCGCCTGCCAGAAACAACGTGAGCACCCGGTCGTTATCTGCATGGCGCGCTACTTTGAACAGCACGTCCTGCCCGGGCTTCAGCGTAGCGATTTCGCGACGGTAGTCAGCGAGACTATTGATCGGCACGTGGTTCACTTCGACGATCACATCGCCGCGCGAAAATTCGATGTCTTCGCCGAAACTAGCGGGCTCCACTTGCGTGACGACAACGCCGGTGAGCTTGCCCATGCCCAGCTTGCGGGCGATATCAGGCGTGAGATCTTCGACGTGCAAGCCGAACTGACCGGGCTCTTCGCTCTGATCGGGTTCTTCTTCGGCGTTCACCGCTGTTTGCGGGAAAATCTTCGAGCGGTCGGCGACGACCATTGAAACGTCCTTGGCCACCTTGTCGCGGACGTAGCGAACTTCGACCGACTGCCCAATCGTAGTTTGCGCGATCGGATTTACGAGATCGGCGCCGGTGTGCACGGGCACGCCGTTGATGTTGGTAATCACGTCGCCGGGTTTCAGGCCGGCTTTCTCGGCGGGACTTCCCGGTTCAATCGCCTCGACGACAATTCCGTACGGTGCACCGAGTTCCCTGAGCAGCACGGGATTATTGCTGCGGTCTTCCTGGAAGGTGATGCCGATCGAGCCGCGCGTGACTTTTCCGACGGTGACGAGCTGATTGTAGACCGAGATAGCGGTGTTCGATGGCAGCGCAAAACCGACGCCTTCAAATCCGCGGCTACCCGTGTAGATCGCCGTATTGATGGCAATCACTTCGCCAGCCATGTTGACGAGCGGGCCGCCAGAATTTCCGGGATTGATGGCGGCGTCGGTCTGAACGAAGCGTTGGAACTGATGTCCGCCAAATGCGGAGCGATCTTTGGCGCTGACGATTCCGGCTGTGACCGTGGAATTCAGACCGAAGGGGCTGCCAAAAGCCAGAACCCAGTCCCCGACTTGCACGCCGTCCGAATTACCAAGCTTGGCGACAGGAAGTTCGCGATCGGCGTCGATTTTGATCACCGCGAGATCGGTGTCCTTGTCGATGCCCACTACATGCGCGCTGTATTTCCTCGGATCGCCGTCGATTCCCACCTGGATTTTCGTGGCCTGGTCGATTACATGGTCATTCGTGAGGATGAAACCTTTATGGTCCACGATCACGCCCGATCCGAGGCTGCGCTCGGCATCCGGCCCGTTATCAGGAGAATCGAAAAAGCGATCGAAGAAATCCTGGAAAGGATCGTTCAAATGATGAGGGCGCTTCACGCCGCCTTTCGGCTTCTCGATCACTTGGGTTGTAGAGATATTCACGACCGCGGGGCCGATTCTCTTCGAAATGCTCGCAAAGGAACTCGACAGCGAGATCGGATCTGGAACGGCCAGCAGTGACGCTCCGCTCGCCCCACTTTGCCCGTGAGTTGCGAGAGCGCGGCCCGAAATTATCGTGCCGATCATGATGCCGATACCAAGCGTGGCTGCCACGAGGAGAGCGGCGAAGACCTTGCGGCGTCGCGCCCAACTCACCAATTCGTAAAATTGAACGCCCATCCCCGTGCTCCCTTCCTGCCTATGACTGCAACAATTGCCGAAGAAGAGCGATTATAACACCCATTTGATTCGCACCGCGGCAGGACAGTTTCACTGATGCTCACAAAAACACTGTAGTGGCACGCTTGTGAGGGAACTGACGGGAAGCGGGAGGCGGCGACTTGGCGGCGGCCCCGGCTGCGCAGCCGTCGCTTGTTCCGGGTCGCCACCCGAGCGAATCGCGACTCGAGCCTCGTTCAGGGGGAGCTGCTAATTCAGCTGGAAAAGGACGAAGGGGCCTGTAGTGTTTGCGGCCATCAGCCGACCAAATCGCCGCGAGAGGATTAAGACTTGGACAACCTAGGATCGAGGCCGAGCTCCGTATCAGTGGCATCACCCGGCAAGCTCAGGTGAAAAGCTTCGTTTCCAGACGCGATATCGTCCCCTTCCGCACGGGGTTCCAGTTTCTTCTGGGCGCGGCGCTCCGCCTTCATGCGGGCTTTCTCCATGCGCTTCATCTCTTTTTGGCGCTTCTTGAATGTAGTCGTCATTGAATGGCTCCTTTTAAGGATTAGATGCGGCCTCGCTGGAACAATCCTCCAGGCATCCCTACCTCGCCGGAACGAATCGCGCTCTGAAGCAGCTGATTCTATACACCATTACGGTGAAGACAATCCAAACGGGTAAGGCAGACCGCCGTCCGCGCGCACCTACTCGAAAGACCCTGACCCCCGAGCGCGCATGTCTACTATAACACACCAGAGTTCCAAAAACCGCAAAGCACGTTACCGACGGCGAACAACCTAAGGTTTTCGGGCGGACATCCAGAGCGTATCACTGGTCGGCAGTCGATCCAGCACTGGACGCGGCTGCGCATTGAAACCGGCCAACCGGAGTATGCGGCCCAGAGTCGACGGGGTGAAATAATTGCAGTGCGAAGGGATATGGATGCCGCACCAGTTTTCGCCCATGACGGTCCGGTTCCAGCTGGCATAGTTGGGTGTCTTGATGACCAGAACGCCGCCTGGTTTCAGCGCCCGGAACGCGGTCGCTAAGCCACGCCGAGGCTGCCATTCATGCTCGAGATAGCCGAATTGGGTGACGATGTCGAACGAATCCGCAGGAACTGCGGCATCCGTGACTGGCCCCACGATAATCGGCGCTTGTGGGACGCGGGCTTTGGCCTCCTCGGCTGCACGCGGGCTAAGCTCGACGCCCATCACGTTAAACTGCGTGGCGGCCATTGCCAGAAATCGCCCGTCGCCGCAGCCAAGGTCCAGCAGCTTCCCTGCCCGTTTCCAATGAGTGGCGTGTGAAAACTGGCGCTGGGTGGCGTCGGTGCGAAAAGGACGAGTGAGACCCGAGAAAAACATGAGCAGCGGCCGGTCTTTCTTGCGGCGCGAAATTTCCTTTTTATAATCGTCCACCCAATCGTGCTCGGCAGCCTGGGTCTGATATGCAAGCGGTTGGTCACCGATGAACACCATGCCGCACGCCGTGCATTTCACGACGTGCCACGCATCGCGTTGGAAGACGAGCCGGCGTTCTAATGCTCCGCATAACGGGCAAGGCCGCTGTTCGGATTGAGGTGTGGCGTTCGGAGTAATGATCGGAACCTCGAAGCCCGAAATATTATCACCTGTTGCGAGGTTGTCCTGAACGACGGTAACCCAGAATATTTTCCTAGCCATCGGTGAGAGGATTAGAGTCGATTTTATTCCTCTATTGACGTGGGCGTCACCGAGGGATGTAGAATTTCTGTACACCCGCCCATGCAGAGCCCGGGGCACTTGCACGGGCAGACATAAATTTACGCAGCTGAAACTATAAGGAGAGAAAGTATGGCAAAAGCCACAAATCCAATTCCCCAGGGATATCACACCGTCACCCCGGCGCTTACCTGCCGCGATGCCGCCAAGGCTATCGATTTCTACAAGAAAGCGTTTGGAGCCCAGGAACTGATGCGGATGCCGTCACCGGACAGAAGCAAGGTAAGCCACGCGGAGATCAAGATTGGCGACTCGGTCGTATTTGTCAGCGATGAATTTCCCGGTATGAGCGCCGCACCTGCGCCGACCACAACGCCCAGCTACAGCCTGTTCCTGTATGTCGAGGATGTTGACAACGTCTTCAATCGGGCCGTTTCGGCCGGCGCCCGCGTCGACATGCCGATGCAGGACATGTTCTGGGGCGATCGCTATGGCAAGGTGACCGATCCCTTCGGGCACCAATGGGGACTCGCAATGCACATCGAAGACGTTGCGCCGGAAGAGATGGGGCGCCGCGCTCAGGAATTCTTCGCCAAAGCTGCAGGACACAGCCAGTAAACCGCTACCGAGAGTGAAACTGTAAGGACAGGCCGTTCGCTAACCCGGACGGCCTGTTTTTATTTTCAGCGGCGCGGCCTATACGGAATGTCCTAACAACGGAACCCTGCATCGACATACTCCGCCAGCCCCCACCTATCTCGGCCTCTACAAGCCAAGGGCCGGGCTTTATAATGCCGTTATGAGGATTCTGCTATTCACGGGCAAGGGCGGCGTGGGGAAGACGAGCCTCGCCGCTGCCACAGGCGTGAAACTCGCTAGTCTCGGCCATCGAACCCTGGTCATGAGCATTGACGCAGCCCATAGCCTGGGGGATTCGTTCGACCTGGACACGGATCTCTTCCATCTCCAAACTTCGGACCCGCTGCCCATCAACGATCGGCTTTCGATCATGGAGCTGAATATTCAGAAGGAAATCAAACGCCACTGGAAGGAGATCTCTTCTTACATCAGCGCCGTTTTGCGCACCACCGGAATCACTGGTGTGGAGGCCGAGGAGCTCGCGATCTTGCCAGGCATGGAAGAGCTTAGCGCGATGATGTACATCAATCAGTACTGGCGCGACAGAAGCTACGACGCCATTGTGCTCGATGCCGCCCCGACTGCGGAATCCATGCGGTTCATCAGTATGCCCACAACTCTCGATTGGTACATGAAGCACATTTTTCCGTTCCAGCGCAATTTGCTCCGGGCCGTGCGGCCGATTGCAAACCGCGTCGCGCCGTTCGAGCTGCCCACGGACAACTACTTCCTCAACATTCGTGATCTTTTCGGCAAATTAGAAGGCGTGAACGAAATCTTGGAGGATCCGCAAGTCACCAGCGTGCGGTTAGTCACAAACCCTGAGAAGATGGTTCTGCGCGAAACGCAGCGAGCGTTTGTATACTTCTCTCTTCATGGGCTGACGGTAGACACCGTGATCGTCAATCGGCTCCTTCCAGCGAACGTCACGGATGGATGGTTCAAGGAATGGCACAC
Source organism: uncultured Acidobacteriota bacterium (assembly GCA_963772535.1). Taxonomy (GTDB): domain Bacteria; phylum Acidobacteriota; class Terriglobia; order Acidiferrales; family UBA7541; genus Palsa-295. The sequence goes on along the minus strand of CAVYXN010000008.1, from coordinate 145,316 downwards.
GTCCCAGGAGAAGGTCCTCAGCGAGATTGAAGAATATTTTGCGCCCGTCCCGGTGAAGCGCGTGCCGCTTTTCGAGCACGAGGTACTGGGAAAACAGCGGCTCGAAGATCTCGCACAGGTGCTGTATCCTGGGCAACAGGATCCATCGGCGGTGACGCGAACGGAGAAATCCTACACCTTCGCAAAACGAGATGCGGGCTATGAAGTGCGGGTGCTTCTGCCGTTTGCCACGAAGGGCGAAGTGGCGTTGTTCAAGAAAGGCGACGAACTCGTCGTCGAGATCGGCACGCTCCGCCGCCACATTGGCCTTCCGCGGTCGATGGAAACATTGCTGCCGGGCAGAGCGAGGCTTGAGAATCAGGTCCTTACGATTGAAATGAAGGAGGCTCAGTGAACGAACCAAATCCGAACCAGCAAACGGCCAGCGAACGCGGCCATCACGAGGGATGTCTTTGCTGCGAAGTGTTGGATCATCTGCACGAATGCTTTCATGTTTCGCCTGCGGTACGGGAACACTTGGCGAATTCGCGGATTGAATTCCTAAAGGCGATTCGTGGAGTGATCGATTCGCGTATCGAGCGCCTGTCGCATTCGGGTCCACGTGGCGCCAAGATTGCCGTGGAGTAGCTCGGCGTGGCCTTGGTACTGGCGACCCTGGCTTGTCGGCACATGTGGTGCCTTGTAGTTGGGTGAATCAGCGCCGCTCACAGTATGAATCTTTCCGATTACGTGCGCAGAGCCTTTTTCGACCGGCAAGGTTTCATCCCGCCTCAGGTCTGTGCTGATACTGGCCGCTGTAATTTTGGATTACTGCGAAGCGGAATAGACGTAAAACATCATTGCAAACAAGACAGCAAAGCCGACGACGGAGGCAAAAACAGTGACGACGAAGTCATTGTTCCACGTGCTCTCGAGTATAAGCCGGCGCCGTTCTGCCTCATACGCCCACCGTTGTTCCTGAAGTCGCATATGCGCTTCCTATACAACTAAGACTAACGGTGTTCATTAGATTGTCCAGTACCGAAAATACTGTACGAAAGTACTACGCGCTCTTTCGGGTTTTCTTTGCCCCGCGACGGCGTCTTTTCGTATATCAGTGTTGTCGATCATTGATTAGGACGCGGGCGGTGAGATTTCCCGACTTGAGATCTTTCCACTTCAAACCGACCCGCCTCATTTGCCTAACCGCTCGTCAAAGTAAAAGCCTAAAATAAGAGGGCGCGAAACGAATGCGTCTCGGTCCAGCCCCGGGATGAGGATTTGGACCATTCCACCGTTGTTGGGAGAATACGGCTATGACGCTTACTCGCATGAGGGCAACAATTCTCGCTCTGGCGATTTGGCTCGGCGTTGCCGGAGCCACCAGCGCCCAGAACACAAATCAAGTGCTGGGTCAGGTTGTTTTTGACGCCAAAACGAATATCGACAAGGGTTCCGGCGTCTGGGTCGACGGCCAGTACCTGGGCTATGTCGGCGAATTGAAAGGCAACAAGAAGGTTCTGCTCATACCCGGCAAACACGAGATAGCCGTCCGTCAAGTGGGATTCAGAGACATTACTCAATCGGTCGAAGTAAGCCCGGGAGGAACGACGACCGTCACCGTGCGGATGGAGAGAAATCCCGATGCCGTCAAAGCGAATACGACGGGAGAAGTGAAACTCAAAGTGACCCCAGATCGCGCTGCGGTCTTCGTCGACGGCAACTATGCAGGCTACGTGCACCAATTCGGCGGCGTGAAGCGCGCCATGCTCATCGCCCCCGGGAAACACCACATCAAGATCGCGCTCCCCGGCTATCGCGACTTTGAAACCGATATTACCGTGCAGGCCAATCAGAAGGTGACGCTTAAAACCACACTGAAACCTGCGAGTATCACGGCGGAAGGTTCCGAATTGAAGTAGCAAAAGCGGCCAACGACAGATTGGCGGCCGTGCGGCGGACTTGTTACAATGGTGGATGGCCGGAGCGAAAAACTCCGGCTTGCACGCCGGGGCAGCTCCCCGCAGGTGAAAACGACCAACCGTATGGCTCCTCGTACCCTGTTTGAAAAAATCTGGGATGCGCATCTGGTGCGCGAGATTCCCGGGCAGCCGTCCATCATCTATATTGACCGACATCTGATTCATGAAGGAACTTCCCCGCAGGCCTTTGCCGGATTGAAAGCCGCCGGGCGCAACGTGCGGCGTCCTGAGCTGACGTTCGCCGTGATGGATCACTCCGTCTCGACGAAAAACCGCCTGCTGCCAGTGCTGGACGCGGACGCCGCAGGGCAATTCGAAGCCCTCGCGCGCAATTGCGAAGAGCACGGTGTGCACCTGTTTGACATGCACAGCAAGAATCAAGGAATCGTGCATATCATCGGGCCAGAGCTGGGAATCACGCAGCCGGGCCAAACGATCGTCTGTGGCGACAGCCACACCTCGACTCACGGCGCCTTTGGCGCCCTCGCCTTCGGCATCGGAACTAGCGAAATCGAGCACGTTCTCGCCACGCAGTGCCTCTCGCAATTCAAATCGAAGACAATGGAAATTCGGTTTACCGGCAAGAAACCCCGAGGCGTCACCTCCAAAGACATGATCCTCGCCGTCATCGGCAAAATGGGAATCGCCGGCGGGAATGGAAGCGTCGCTGAATACACCGGCGAAGCCGTGCGCGGACTTTCGATGGAAGCCCGCATGACGATGTGCAATATGACGATCGAAGGCGGCGCCCGCGCAGGAATGGTTGCGCCCGATGACACGACCTTCGCCTATCTCGAAGGCCGGCCATTTGTGCCGCGCGGCAAAGAATTTGACGAAGCCGTGAGCTACTGGAAGTCGCTCGTCACCGATCCGGATGCGAAATACGATTCGACGGTGACGATCGAGGCGGACAAGCTCGCCCCGATGATCACCTGGGGAACGAATCCAGGAATGGTCACGCAGGTCACCGACCGCGTGCCCGATCCGCATTCCTTTAAAGATCCCGTGGACCAGAAAGCGGCTGAGAGCGCGCTGGTTTATATGGATTTGAAGCCGGGAATGCCGATGGAAGATATTGCGCTCGACCGCGTATTCATCGGCTCATGCACCAATTCACGCATCGAGGATTTGCGCCTCGCGGCAAGAGTCGTTGCCGGGAAACACGTGTCGAAAGATTTGAAACAGGCGCTCGTCGTCCCCGGTTCGCGACGCGTAAAGGCTGAAGCCGAAGCGGAAGGCCTAGACAAAGTTTTCACGCAAGCAGGATTCGAATGGCGCGATGCAGGCTGCAGCATGTGCATCGGCATGAACGACGACGTGCTGCAAAGCGGCGAGCGCTGCGCGAGCACGTCAAACCGCAATTTCGAAGGCCGCCAGGGCAAAGGCGGACGCACGCATCTCGTCAGCCCGTTGATGGCTGCCGCGGCGGCGATCGAAGGGCACTTCGTCGACATCCGCAAATGGAATGGCGTAGATGGCGCCGAGTAGAACTTGAACCCAGCCGCGAAGAACTGAACTCAGAGTACGCAGAGAATCACGGAGATTACAAAGAATGCAACCGTTCACCAAGCACACCGGGGTTGCCGCGCCGCTCGACCGCGTAAACGTGGATACGGACCAAATGGTGCCCAAGCAGTTTCTAAAATTTCTCACGCGCGAAGGCTATGGCCGCGTCCTCTTTTACGACTGGCGCTACCTGCCCGGCGAGAAACCGAATCCCGATTTCGTGCTGAATCATCCACGGTACAAAGGCGCTTCGATTCTGCTGGCGCGCGCGAATTTCGGCTGCGGCTCAAGCCGCGAACATGCCCCTTGGGCAATCCTCGACTACGGCTTTCGCGCGATTCTGACGCCAAGCTACGCCGACATCTTCTACAACAACTGCTTCAAGAACGGAATTTTGCCTGTCACGCTTTCAAACGAGCAGATGGACGAGCTTTTCAAGCGCAGCGAACAGAATGAAGGCTACAGGTTAACAGTCGATCTAGAGAAGCAGGTGGTCAGCGACGAAAAAGGCCTGCGCTACTCGTTCACCGTCGATCCCTTCCGGCGCGAGTGCCTGTTAAAAGGGCTCGATGACATCGGCCTCACGCTCGTGCACGAAGCACAAATTTCCTCCTTCGAGCAGAAGCACCTGCGCCATCCCAAAATGTACGAGCCGGTCGACGTGAAATTTCACAAGCAGCCCACTAACTAGCATTCGATGGAAGCCGCTCATAGAAGGCAATGACAGTAACGGGTACAGCGTCCCTTCCGTAACGCCGGTTTACCCTGAGCCTCGAAGGGCGTCCCGCCGTCTCTTTTCCACAAATCTCAGCAACCGTGCCCGCGATTCACACGTTCACTCAAATTGTCCCGGCGCAACAATCGGCTCGGGCGATTCCGGCGCAATCGGCGCAGCGCCTTTCAGTTCCGCGAGCACAATCCCTAGAAGAATCAGCCCCGCCCCAAAAAGCACCCGGCCGCCAAGCCGCTCGTGCGCCACAATCCACGCCGTAATCACCGCAAACACCGGCTCGAGGCTGATAAAGATGGCCGTGTGCGTCGGCGTCGTGTACTGCTGCGCCCAGGTCTGAAATGAAAAACCTATCACCGTCGACCCGATGGCTGTAATCAGCCCCGCAAAAACAAGCTGCCCTGACCACACCAGCCGAGGCGCTTCCCACCCCGCCGCAGAAAGCAGCGGAACCGCAAACGTCGCCAGCACAGCCGTCGTCGCCACCTGCAGAAAACTGAGAGCGCCCACCGAATGCCGTTCCACATATTGCCCAATGAAAATCACGTGCAACGCAAACATCACCGCGCAACCGAGCGCAATCGCATCCCCTCGATTCAAGCTGCCGAATCCTTCCGGCGGAATCATCAGGAAGTAAAGGCCGGCCAGCGCGGAAAACGCTCCAAGCCATATCCATAGATTGATGCGCCGGCGTCCGAACGCCGCGAGAAAAACCGGCACAAGAACCACGCTCGACCCAGTGATGAATGCGGCCTTCGATGCCGTGGTGAATTTCAGTCCAGTAGTTTGAAACGCATAGCCGCCAAACATAAAGAAACCGATCTGCACTCCCGCCCAAATCGTGTGCCGGTTCAACCCGCGCAGCGCCCGCCAGAACAGCATCGCCATCACCGCAGCTGCAAGCGCAAAACGAACCGCGATGTAAGTGAAGATAGACACGTCCGCCAGCGCGTCCTTCACCACAATGAACGTCCCGCCCCACACCAGCGAGCAGAACAAGAGCGCGAGATCGGCGCGGACACGTCTACTCAAGATTTTTCACTCCACTTTCGCCCCTGACTTGCTCGATGTGCCATCCGTTCTCCGGTACCGTCAAGTGTCGAACGAAGAGTGTAAGCAGCGAACGAATTTGTCGCAACGATCGAGGCCTCATCAATCATTAGCGCGCGATCAGCCATTATGTCCGCATTCGAAATCCACACGTCTCTCTCGATTGACGCGTCTAGCGGTATAGTAGAAACTTCGTTAATCGCTGGCCCAAACAAATGTCGCGACAAACAGCTGCGCTTTTCTGCATTTTCGCGGCGCTCTGGATTCTGCCTGCAGCATCGCTGCAAGGCGCCCGACGCGACGCATGGGTCGAAGTCCGTTCCCCGAATTTCATCATCGTCAGCAACGCCGGTGAAAAGCAGGCTCGCAGGACGGCGATCCAGTTTGAGCAGATTCACACCCTATTTCGCGAAGGACTCGCCGTCGCGCAGGGCCATCCCAGTCCCGTGATCACCGTTTTCGCCCTCAAGGATGAGAAATCGCTCGGCGAGCTGCTCCCCGATTATTGGACGAAGGGCCACATGCACCCGTCGGGCGTATTCGTCTACGGCTTGTATCAATACTATGCGGCGGTGAATCTCGAAGCGCAGGGCACCAACCCCTTTGCCACCATGTACCACGAGTATTACCACTCGCTGACCATGCCCTATTTCCCGGAGTTGCCGATATGGCTCAGCGAAGGCCTCGCCGATTTCTTCGGCGAATCGCAAGTCAACGGAACCATCGCAACAATGGGCGTGGCCGATCCCGCTCTGATCGAGGAGTTGCGGCATAGCAAACTTATACCGCTGGACGTGCTCTTCCACGTGGACGCTTCATCGCCCTATTACAACGAGGAAAATAAAGTTTCCGTTTTCTACGCGGAGTCCTGGGCTCTCACTCATTACCTGATGATCGGCGATAGGCAAGCTCACAGGCAGATGCTCTTAGATTATGCGAGCGCGTTGTCGTCAGGCTTAACTCCCGACCAAGCCGCCGCGAAAGCATTCGGCGATCTGAAGAAATTGCAGGACGATCTTTCGCGCTACATCGCCAAATTCACGTTTTCCTATTTTCAGATGAAAGCTCCTCCTGAACTGGCGCCGGCGGACCTTCACGTGCGCGAGCTCACCGACGCCGAGGAAGAAGCTTTTCGTGGCGGGTTTTTCGCGACTCGCAGGCGGCCCGAGGCAAAACAGATTTTGCAGAATGCCGTGAATCTCGATCCGAAGCTCGCCCTCGCGCACCAGAATCTCGGCATCGAGGAATATCTCGAGGGCAATCGAGACTCTGCGTTAATTTCCATTTCCGAAGCCGTGCGGCTCGATCCGCAAGACGGCTTCGCGCGTTATCTCCGCGCCTATCTTACTTTCTTTGGCGCCGGCGGTTTCCCCCAGGATTCGCAGATCGAAGAAGATTTGCGCCAGGCTGTCGCGTTGAAACCCGATTTCGCCCCGGCCAATGCCCTGCTCGGCCTCTATCTTTCAAGCCGCCGGCAAAACGGTGAAGAAGCACTCGCATATGCAAAAAAAGCCGTGAACCTGGAACCTGGGAACACCGAATTCATTTACGACATGGCGCAAGTGCTCGCCCAAATGCAGCGCTTCGACGAAGCGCAGTACATCGCAGAACGTGCCCGCACAAACTCGCATAACGCCGAGTATCGCGCCAGGCTCGACCAATTCATCGCTTATCTCCAGAATGCCCGAAGCATCGCCAGCCGCAGTGCGCAGTCTCAAAATCCAGCGTCGACAACCCCACCGATTCCCGAAACCACCGCTCCCGCTCCGGCGGCGCAAGAAGAGCCGGGCAAGCAAGCGGACACTTCGCGCGAAGTCACCGGAGTGGTGACGCAGGAAAGCTGTGCCGGTGGCTTAAAGCTACAAGTCGCAGCAGGCGCCGAAGTCTTCACGTTTCGTCTTCAGCCCGGCGCTCACTCGGCGATTCGCATGATGGCAAAACCCGCGCCGGACTTCGACATCTGCAAATCCCTGAAAGGCACGCAGGTCGCCGTGCGATTCGTTCCCGATGAAGCGAGAAAAAACAGTGGCGCCATTCAGCAGTTGACGCTCCTGGCGGCCGACGGTCCTGCCACCTCATCGATTCCGAAATCAGCTCCCGCCGCAGCCGCGACAAAACCTCTTCGCCTTGCCCCGGACGCCGGCGCGGCGCAATCTGTGAGCGCCACGCTATCCGGGCGCGTGACCGCCGTGACCTGCGATAAAAGCGAGATGAGACTGACGCTGCTCGTGCGTGACTCCGAATTCGAGTTGCACGCGCGGGACTATACGCGCGTCCATTTCGAGCAGTCCGTGCCGTTTGACACCGGTGAATTCCAGCCCTGCGCCCAACTGAAGGATCACGACGCAACGATCGCATACGTCGTCACCGAAAAGGAAAAATACGACGGCGAGATTCAGTCAGTAGAAGTAGGCAAGTAGGTTTCCTGTGGCACAGGCACTCTTGCCTTTGCGCCTTTCTTCCCACTACCGCTGCCGCTCAAAAACCACTCGACCGCCCGCAACCGTTATAGCGACCTGTGTGGAAAGTAGTTCGCGCGGCGGAATGCGCGTGATGTCCACCGGAAACACCACGATGTCCGCCAGCATTCCCGGCGCAATCGTTCCCTTCCTCTTTTCTTCAAACTCCGCATAAGCCGAGCCCGCCGTATACGCGCGCAGACAATCGTCCATTGGAAGTTTTTCCTGTGGTTGCCAGCTGCCCGGCGGTCCGCCATCGGGAAGTTCTCGCGTGACGCAGGCGTAAATCCCGCGCAGTGGGTTAATCGGTTCCACCGGATAATCCGTTCCGAACGCCAAGTGCACGCCGTCTTGTTCCATCGTGTGCCAGGCATACGCGCCTTTCACACGCTCAGGGCCCAGACGATCGGCAGCCCATCGTTCGTCCGTCAGCACATGCGACGGCTGCATCGATGCCACAGCGCCCAAAGAAGCGAAGCGCGCGAAATCAGCTGGCGCCACCACTTGCGAGTGCTCCACTCGATCGCGCCGATCGCGTGAGCCATTTGCGTTTGTGGCCGCGGCAAATGCGTCGAGAGCGATTCGGTTCGCGCGGTCGCCAATCGCGTGCAGAGCGATTTGAAATCCGGCGCGGTCACGCTCGACCGCCATCCGCATCAGCGCCGCCGGATCGAGGCGCAGAATTCCTGAGGTGCTCGGATCGTCGGAATAAGGCGCGAGTAACGCGGCCGTCCGCGAACCAAGCGAGCCGTCAATCAGCGCCTTCAGCGTTCCTGTTTTCAGCCACGGATCGGTTGTGCCGCCCGCGCGACGCATTTCTTCCAGGCGTGTCACAGGAAGCAAGAACGGAAGCCATTCCGTAATGCGGACCTTCTGTTTTCCATCGTGTTTCAATTGTTGAAGGACCAGGAAATTCCGCCAACCATAGTTATCGCCATCATTCGCCGACATTACGGAATTGTCTTGCATGGATGTCACCCCGCTTTGCGATGCCTCATCCATTACAAGGGCGAACGCCCGTAGGCGCTGCGCTTCGGAAAACGGCGGCACGCGATCGTAGACAAGGTTCATCGCCGCATCTTCTTCCAGCATTCCAGTCGGCTCGCCCGTGGCCGGATCGCGCACGATGTGCCCGCCAGGCGGATCGGGCGTTTCGCGCGTGATGCCCGCGATTTGAAGCGCTTGCGAATTCACCACCGCGACGTGGCCATCCACGCGCTGCGAAAATATCGGATGATCGGTCGAGATCGCGTCGAGATCCTGCCGGCTGGGGAATTTCTTTACCGGCCACAGCGTGTGATCCCATCCGGGAGCGATGATCCATTCTCCCGGCCCAAATTCTTTGAGCCGCGCGCGAATCCTCTGCTGAAACTCTGCGACGGATTTCGTACCTCGCAGGTCGACTTCCAGCTTGACGTACGCGCCTGCCGCAAGGTGTAAGTGCGCATCATTGAAGCCAGGCATCGCGAACTGGCCGTGCAAGTCGATAACGCGGGTCTTGGGGCCGGCCCAGGATTTCACTTCCGCATTAGAAGCCGTGGAGGTAATCGCTACGATAAACTCACCGCGAATCGCAACGGCGCTGGCCCACGGCTGAGCCGCAAGGCCCGTGTAGATTTTTCCGTCAGAGAGGACGAGATCGGCAGGCGGCTGAAGTGATGAGGGCTGCGGGGAGAGCTGACCTCGGCGCATCGCAGCAAGACTTGCTCCGAACAGGGAGTGATGCGACGACAAAAATTCTGCGCCGGCCAACGCGCAAATCGCAGCAAAAATGAGATAAACGAATTTCCGGCGAGACATCCTACGGTTGCACTCCGGCGAGGGCAACTGCGATGAGCAGCACGCGCTTCAGTCCAAGCTCACGACCCGTCGGGTCGTACCACTCAGCCAGCGTATGCGAACCGGCTCCCTTTCCGCCGCCGCCGATAGCAATGGCCGGAATTCCCTGCGAGAGCGGAATGTTGGCGTCGGTGGAGCTGCGCTCGAGCCGCGAGCTCGTGCCGAGGAAGCGATCCACGTTGCGCACGGTTTCGAGAAGTGGAGAATCCTCGGGCAATTTCCCAGAGGGGCGAGCTCCCAGGGAATTGATTTCCATCCGGAGCGACTCGCCGCCCGAGCGGCTCGCGGCGGTTTCGTCCTTCATGCCTGCTTGCATCGAATCCCGAAGGGTGTTTTCCAGCCTGTCCAACTCGGACTCTTCTTCCGAGCGAAGATCGATCTTCACCGTCGCGCGCGAAGGAATCGAATTCACCGAAGTGCCGCCATCGATCACGCCGAAATTGTAGGAGCTGCGCGGATCGTCCAAAACTTTGACAGAAGAAAATTTCACGACGCCGCGCGAAAGCGCGGTGATCGGATTCGGAGCGCCAAAATCCGACCAGCTGTGGCCGCCTGGCCCGGTGATCGTCACCTCGAAACGGCGCGAGGCGATTCCCTGCGTGGTGACGTGCTCGATCGAAGGCCCGTCGATTGCAATCACGGCGGATAATCGCGGACCGAACTCATCCACCAGCGCGCGAATACCACGAAGATTTCCTTCGCCCTCTTCACCAACGTCGCCCGCGAACACCAGCGTTTTCGTCGTGCGCACGCGGCCTTCTGACAGAGCGCGCGACACCACGATTAGCGCTGCCAGACCCGCGCCGTTATCCGATATGCCGGGAGCCTCCAGGCGCGAGGCGTTGCGCTTCACGGTTACATTCGTTCCAGCAGGAAACACGGTGTCCAGATGCGCGACCAGCAGAACCACGTCCTTAGAACTCGAACCCGGGCGCTCACCGATTACGTTTCCAATTTTGTCCACACGGACGCGAAGCCCGTTGGCTTCAAATAGCTTTCTCAGGGCTTCGCCGCGCCGCGCTTCCTTGAATTCGGGCGCGGGAATTTCCGTCAGCCGAATCTGCTGATCGGTCACCCAGGCGGCATTTTTATCGATCCACTCGATCGCGCGAGCGCATGTGGGATCCTGCGCGATCTTCTCGATGGATTCGTCGGCGGCCCGGGCTGAGAGAATGGCCATCATCAAAAAGATACAGCAGATGGAGGTGAGTTTCACGAGATTCGTTCGCGAATTTCTAGCCTGCAGGGAGTTTTGCGCACCGGTGTGATGTAAGCACACTTGAGGGGATCAATTTGTCCGGGATTTTCCCGCCGCCATGGCGGGACCGATGAGAGCGATGATTTCGTCTTCGGTGAAAATGCGTTCGGACTTCTTGGCCGCGTCAAAAATTCGATCCACCAGCTCGTCAGTGGCCGGGATGCCGCGCTTTTCGAGCCAGTAGATTACGTTGGAGCGCCCGCTCAACGGGCCCACTTCGATAATCTGCTCGAGGCCGAAATGGTGCGACGGGACGCCGCTGTAAATCGAGTTGGCCAGTTCTTCGTCGCCTTTTTTGTAGGCTTTCACGATCGCGGCCGCGTGTACACCCGTGGCGGTGCGAAATGCATCGCGACCAACGACTGGATAGTTTGGCGGTATCGGCGTATGCGTCGCTTTCGAGACGGTGGTCGAATATTTTTTTAGATTCGAGAGGTCTTGATCGATCAGGCCGAGCAACTTCAGATTCACCAGCATCAGTTCCATCGGCGTGTTGCCGACGCGTTCACCGAGTGCGAGAGCGGCGGCGTGGACTTGATCGGCACCAGCGGCAATCGCCGCGAGAGAATTTGCGACTGCCAGGCCGCGATCGTTGTGTCCGTGCCAATCGACCCGAATTTTCTCGCCGGACGGCTTCACCACTTCATCGATTGCGAATTTGACGAGATTATATGCGCCGCGAGGAGTGGCGTGGCCGACCGTATCACACAGCACGATGGCGCGAGCGCCCGAGCGAATCGCGGTCGAATAAAGCGTGATGACTGTCGAGGGATCGGTGCGGATCGTGTCCTCGGTGACATACATCACGGGAAGACCGGCGGAAGCGGCAAATTTCACCGCGTCTTCGGTGGTGCGCTGAAGGTGATCCACTGTCCAATCTTCGACCAGACGGCGAATCGGGCTCGAGCCGAGGAACGTAGCCGCTTCGAGCGGCATGCCCACTTTTTCCGAGATTTCGATGATGGGCTTGATGTCGTTCTTGTGCGTACGCGCGGCGCAGTTCGGGCGAATCTTCATGCGCGATTGAACGATTTCGCGCGCGAGAGCTTCGGTGTCTGCATAGGCGCGAGGGCCGGCGCCGGGGAGACCGATATTCACGGTGTCGATTCCGAGCGATTCCATCAGGTGAAGGATTTCAATTTTTTCTGCGATGCTCGGATCGTGCACCGACGGATTCTGAAGGCCGTCGCGAAGCGTCTCGTCATTCATCATCACGCGGCGGCCGGTGGGGATTTCGGCGCCGGTGAATGTGTTCCAGTCATGGATGAGTTCGCTTTTCATTTTTCTGTTTAGCTGTGATCCTAGTAGCGCAGTGTGTAGCTGTGCGGCGTCTTGGAGCGATCCGGTTTGTAGATCGTTTGGCAAAATTCGCAGCGATAAATTTCCGCCTGCTTGCCTACCAGCACTTCGATTTCTTTTGGATAGTCGTACCAACGTTTCAAGTGCCCGCAGCAGAGTTTGCCTTTCGCATCTTTTTCATCGCAGGCGCGCTGGGTAGCTTTCTTCGGCTTCACTTTCGGCGGAGCCGGCGCTTCGGGTTCGGTGGCGACAGCTGTTGCAGCAGGCGCGGCAGCGGTTGACGCAGGGGCGGCTGTTGCAGACGCAGAAGTCGCTGGCGGCTTCGCAGCTGCAGCCGGAGGTGTTGCCGGAGCCTTCGCTACCGGAGCAGCGGGAGTCTCCGTCGACGAAGTCGCAGCTACGGGCGGAGCGGCGGCGGGCGCCGCTGCCGGCGTTGTCGCCGGAGCTTGCGGCTGCGACGGAGTTTCCGGTGCGTTTTCGTCTGGCATCAATTCGCTCCCCTTTTCATGTGCCTCAATTGGGCCACATCAAATGCGGCGACGGCTCGAAATCAGGCCGCGAGCGCCGCGCTTGCCGAGCATCGCTCGAAGCCGCCGCTTCCAACTTGGCGCGAACAGGGCTTCAACCATGCTGCCGGCTGCCGCGGCAAAATCTTCGGAGTAACCATACCACCACGGTTTCGCAAATCGCGGCAACCGATCCACGTCCACGTATTTTACTTGAACCATTTCGAGCAGTCCAAGGCGCGAATGCGTGCGTCCCCAACCGCTCCAGCCGGGGCCGCCGTGCGGAGCTTCGGAAATGCCGTAGTAGCTAGCGACGTCATTGATCATTACTGAGCCTGCGCGAATTCGCGAAGCGAGTTCCCTGCCCCGTCGAGCGTCGCGTGTCCAGATGCTGGCGCTCAGGCCGAAGGGCGAGTCGTTCGCGAGAGCGATGGCTTCGTCGGCGGATGCGACAGAACGAATCGCGAGCACGGGGCCGAATGTTTCTTCGCGCATGAGCTGCATTGAATGGTCCACGTTCGTGACTACGGCAGGCTCGAGAAAATTTGGGCCAAGATCAGGGCGGCGGTTGCCGCCAGTGAGAATCTTCGCGCCGCGCTCTTCGGCGTCGCGCAATTGCCGCTCGACTTTTTCGAGTTGGCTCTCGCGAATCATCGGGCCAATGTCGGCTTCGGTATCGGCAGGTGGACCCAGGCGCAACTTTTTGGTCTTCTCCACGCAGAGTTGAGTGAATTTTTCGGCTACTGGTTGCTCGACGTAAATCCGCTCGACGGAGAGGCAGGCCTGCCCGCAATTCGTGAAACCGCCCCAGACCGCTGCGCTGGACGTGACGTCCAGATCCGCGTCGGCGAGAACGATCATGGCATCTTTGCCGCCGAGTTCGAGAACCGAGGGAATCAGTCTGCTGGCGCATGCTTCTGCGATTCGTCGGCCGGTGGCCACGCTGCCCGTGAAAAAGACTTTTGCTGGGCCGGCTTCGATGATAGCGGCGCCGAGCTCACCTCCTCCCTGCAGGATCTGTACTAAACCTTTAGGGAAGTCGGCGCGATCAATCAGTTCGCCGACCAGCGCGCCGGTGGCAGGCGTGAGTTCGGAAGGTTTCAACATCACAGCATTTCCGGCGACGAGTGCTGGAATCAGCTCCGTTATCGGAATCGCGAACGGGAAATTCCAGGGCGAAATAATTGCTACGACGCCGTGCGGCGCGAACTCGAGCCAGCCGGATTTTGCTTTGAGCGCGATGTTGTGGTGCGGGACTCGTTCCGGGCGCAGCCATCGCGGCGCTTGGCGCGCGAGGAAGTCGGCGGTGTCGAGCGCGAGAAGCACTTCGGCGAGGATGGCTTCGGCGCGGGGCTTGCCGGTTTCGCGTACGATGATATTCGCGATGTCGTCGCGGCGCTCGAAAATTGCGTCGCGAAGCTTGCGGAGCATCGCGCAGCGTTCTGTGAGTGGCTGCGCTGCCCATGCTTTCTGCGCGGCGCGAGCTGCTTCGAAAATCGCCGGAATTGAACTCACCGGCGTGGCGGGGATGCGCGCCACCTCTTCGCCGGTGGCTGGATTTACGGAGTCTACGAAATTTTGGCCTGCGATTGATTGCGCGCGAAGAGCTTGAGGGGAGACTGCCATTTCCACTCGGATTCTAACCGATTTACGGGGCTGGCGGACAGTCTGCTGGGAGCTGAATTCGCGCACTTGAAAAGCGCCCGGGAGTGAATCAGTGAAAATGCCGGAATGTGTGGTTTTGTCCCGGTTAGAAAACACGTAAGTGTTGTTTCTGCGGCATTTAGGCGAATTTCCAATAATCCGATTGTTCCGATTAGAAAAGCGAGTGATGAGTGGCGAGTGATGGGGGATGAGCGAAAGACGAGAGCAGAAATCGGGCGTGGAAAACGCGATCCGTTCTCGATTAGACATCGCGCCGATGGTTTGCTTTGTTGGGGATGCGAAGATTTCTAATCGCGGATTCGCGATTAGAAATTTGCGGTAGCGTGCAGGCCGCGGCGGCCGGGGAAGATTGCGAGGGGCAGGGATGAAAGGAGCGATGGGACGCCGAAACCGGCTGCCTGCGCCTCTCTGCTCTTGCGCCGAGTTGTGAACAATGTACACGACTGACGTTAACATGGAAGTAACTAGACATCAAGGATAGAAACTCGGACTCGATGGGGTGGCCTTCAGTTTTGTCAGGGCCGGCTACTTCAGGGGCTAAAGCCCGTGCTTCTCACTCTATTTTATGTCGCCCCTGAAGGGGCGACCTACAAGGCGTTTGGGAGCAGCGATTATCGACAAGCACCACCCATCGTAAAGCCGCGCCCTGACGTAAACCGGCGATGGCCGACAGGCTAGCCCGTTGCCTCAGGTCAGTTCCGGCCAGAGGGCGGCCGGAATGGGACCTGAGCTACCGGTTTATCCCGGTCTTTCGAAAGGCTGGAGATCTGACCCGTCAAATGGATTCGTGAGGGCCTCCTGGAACGGGAGGGCGCCGCTGAAATCAGCCGCGAATAGGTTAAGGGGAAGACGAACGGCGGCGGGAGGTGGAGTGGGCGCTGGATGTGGAGGCGAGTGAGTCTGTAGGATCTGGGTATTCGAGCGAGACTAAGTAGAGGCCTTCGGCGGGGACTGTGGGGCCTGAGCACGAACGGTCGCGGGCTTCGAAGATTTGGGGGATGTCGGCGGGCGCGAGCCTTCCCTTCCCTACTTCGATGAGGGTGCCTACTATTTTGCGAACCATGTAACGGAGGAATGAGCGGCCGCGAACTACGTAGGTGAGTTCGTCGCGATCTGGCTCGCGGGTTATTTCTGAGGAATAAATTGCGCGGAGTACTTTGCGTTCGCGATCGTCGTCTTCGGAGCCGGATGAGGCGGAGAAGGATGTGAAATCGTGCTCGCCTTCGAATTCGCGGGCGGCTTGGGCCATGGCGGCTTCGTCGAGCGGGCCTGAATAGTGGAGTGTGCGCTGGTATTCGAATGGAGGCAGGACTTGGCCGCGCCAGATGCGGTAGCGGTAGGTTTTCGCCTGGGCCTGCCAGCGGGCGTGGAAATCCGGGCCGACTTCCTCTGCGGCGGCGATGCGGATTGCGGGCGGGAGCAGGGCATTCAAGGCGCGCTGGAATTCGGCGGCGGGGAGGGCGGATTGCGTTTTGAAATGGGCGACTTGGCCGAGGGCGTGGACGCCGGTATCGGTGCGGCTTGCGCCGTGGATGAAGATTTTTTCCTGAGTGATTTGGCTGGCGGCTTCGGCGATGGTGCCTTGGATGGTCGGCTGGGCGGGTTGGATTTGCCAGCCGTGGAAGGAGGCGCCGTCGTAGGCGATGGTGAGTTTGAGGTGGCGCATTGTGAAGTGGAATTATCGCATGGTGGTCGCCACAGAGGAACGAAGACACAGAGCTTTGGGAAACTTCTGCCAATCTGTTGCGATGTTTTGTGGCTAGTGGTATAGAGTTTGTTGACTTATGAACTGGTATCTTGAGGGACTTAGAAAATACGCGGTGTTTACTGGACGGGCTCGGCGCCGGGAATTCTGGATGTTCGAGCTGATCAATTCGCTGATTACTTTCGCGCTCTTTGTTGTCGCTGTTCTTGCTGGCAAGCTAGGATTTGGATACCTCCTCGGCTTGCCGTTTCTATACGCGCTGGCTACCACAATCCCATCTTTCGCCAAGCTTGTCCGCAGGCTTCATGACACGAACCACAGCGGGTGGTGGTTTCTCGTAGGCTTGATTCCTGTAATCGGTGCGCTAATGCTGCTCGCTCTTATGATGAGGGACAGCGACCCGGGCGAGAATCGGTTCGGCCCCAACCCGAAGGCAGTGCCGGTGGTGGCCACCGTTCCCGAGATGGGTTACCTCGCTCCTCCGCTTCCGCACGATCGCTCGTGAACCCAAATTCCCCGACTCCTTCTTCGACTCTTGATCGCTTTGACAAGCGGTCGAGTCACCGCTTTGGTAAATGGCTGGGCCGTGCGGGTTGGTCGAGCGGGCACGGCATGCCGTGCCCCTACTGTGAGAGCGAGATATGCGGTCAGGCGTTAGGAGTGGGCGCGGGAGAAGCGGGAGCCTGGGCGGGTGGGCATGCCGCCGGCGCGGCATTGGGGGCATTCGTCGGGCTCGTAGCTGGGGACATTTAGTTCGAGGAGAGCGCGGGAGGGGACGTTGAGTTCGATCGCGCCGCCGCTGCGATCGATCAGGGCGCCTGCGGCTACGGCGAGGCCGCCTTCCTGTTCTACGACGCCGATGGTTTCGCGCGTGGAGCCGCCTGTGGTCCAGACGTCTTCGATTACGAGGACGCGCTCGCCGGGCGTCAATTCGAAGCCGCGACGGAGAGCCATTTGGCCTGAGCGGTCGCGTTCGACGAAGAGTGCGCGAACGCCAAGAGCGCGGGCGACTTCGTGGCCGATGATTACGCCGCCTAGGGCGGGCGAGACTACACAGGCGAATTTATGATCGCGGAAAATTTCTGAGAGAGCGCGGCCCAGGGATTCGGCGTGCTGCGGGAATTGCAGTACGAGCGCGCACTGGATGTAGGTGCCGCTGTGACGGCCGCTCGAGAGTTCGAAGTGGCCCTGGCGGATGGCGCCTACTTCTTCGAGGAGCTTGAGGATGTCGTCGCGTTTCATGGGCGCGATGGCGCGGCGCGTTTCGTGCATTCGGCGCGCCAGTGCGGGTAGCCTAATGGCGGCGGGGAGAAGTGTCAAGCGGGGGAGAGTGGGGGCGGCTTGTGCGAACGGTCGTGGGTGCTGGGGTGGCACGGTGTCTGTAAGGAACGGCGCACAGGCAGGAGTGCCTGTGCCACTGAAGGCGGTCTTCGAGATGCACTGACTCCAGAATCACCGAGTCTTCGGTAATGGGCTAGTTGAGCTTTCGTGATGGAATAGCAATCTGAAACCTAATATTAGGGGAACCATCCATCCAAACAACGTGACAGCCCACAGAATAACAAATATGGGATTAGCGATTCTGAGCGGCAACCTGTCCAAGAATTGAGCAATGGCGCCGAGCCGTGTTTCTCTCAGGATTATATTCCCAACTATCAAGTACACGACAGCAGCAAGCCAGCCCAGGCCAAGAGTTACGAGTACGATGGGTCGGATTCTCAAGTTGCGGCCTCTGCCCCGTTCACCCGTAATAGTGCCACGAATTTCGCCGGCGCAAAGACGGTCGGTAATTCCTGGTTCTTTAATTTAAACTGACCCGCTGTCGAGTCTCGCCTAAATTGACAGGAGTGCGCGGGTCGGATATTCTTTTTGTTTCCGATTACATTGCTAAGGAGCACTGAATGGCTCAGGGTGGGGCTGTAAAGCACAAGAAGAAGACGAAGTCGGTGTTGAAGAATATTCGGCAGGCGGAGCAGCGGCAGGTGGTGAATCAGATGAACCGGACGCGCGTGCGTTCGGCGATTCGGCGGCTGCGGACGGCGCTCAGCTCGGGAGATGTGGCCGCGGCGGAGAAGCTGACGTCACCGACATTTTCGGCGTTGGATAAGGCGATCCGCAAAGGGACGCTGACGGAGAATACGGCGAACCGGTATAAGTCGCGTTTGGCGCTGGCGTTGA
This sequence comes from uncultured Acidobacteriota bacterium, assembly GCA_963772535.1. Lineage (GTDB taxonomy): Bacteria > Acidobacteriota > Terriglobia > Acidiferrales > UBA7541 > Palsa-295. The sequence goes on along the minus strand of CAVYXN010000008.1, from coordinate 127,160 downwards.
ACGGGCTGCGAGCGAAGAAAAAGGCGTAATCGCGCGATTCGATTTTGCGTGGTGTTTGATTTCGAGAGGCGTCCCGAGTGATCGGGGCGCCTTTTTTTTGCGCCGCTAGTCAGTGCTAGGCGGCGGAAGCTGGTGTGGCAGCCGGTGAGGTGAGGCGCGCGATCAAAAATTCCATGAACGCGCGGGGATTGGGATTCGAGGATTTCAGCTGGCTGTCGGCGTCGGCGAGGGCCACGAGACCGGCGAGGAGATCGGCTTTCGAGACTCGATGCGCGTTGCGAATGGCGGCCTCGGCATCGCTCGGACTCATTCCCAGCTGGCGGGCGGCCTGGAAGCCATTCATCGTGCGCGGCAGTCCGCGAGCTTCGACGAGTTTGCGGTAGCGAAATGCGAGTGCGCCGACCAGGCGTATCGGCTCTTCACCTTCGCGCAGGAGATTATCGAGAAATTGGAGAGCTGTGGCTCGCTGCTTTACGGCCAGCATGTCGGCGAGTTGCCAGACGGTGTTTTTTCGCGCTGCTTTGACCAGGGCTTCGACGTCTGCTGTGGTGATGCGGGCGCGTTCGAACGCATAGGCCGCGAGCTTGTCGATCTCCATGTGAATGCGGGCGGGCTCGAAATTGAGGCTTTCTGCTAAGAGCGATGCGGCGGCGCGATCGATGTCAATTTTCAATTCCCTAGCCATTTGCGTGGCGAGCGTAGCGGCGGATTCTGGACCGATTGTCAATTCTACGAGAAGGGCCTTATCGTCGAGCAACTTGCGGAACTTCTGACGCCCGTCGAGCGCGGCAGCTTCGATCAGAAGCACGCTGAACGGTGCGGGCTCGTCGAGATAAGCGGTGAGGGCTTTGATGATTTCGTCGCGCGATTCGTCGCCCAGTTTTTCGATTAGTTGCGCATCTTCTACGATAATCACCTGGCGCGGGGCGAGCATGGGCATGGTTTGCACGCGCTCTAGCGCTTCATCCCAGCCCGCCGCATCGCCGCGAATTCGCGCTACGGCCCAGTCGCGCGCGGCTTCGGGGACGCAGGCTTCGATGATCTGCTTGCGGCAGAGATCGCTGAGGTAAGCGTCAGTTCCGATCAGCACGATGGCGGAAACGGGTTTGCCGCTCGCGAGCCGCGCAACCAATTTTTCAGCCGAGACTTCTTCCATTTACAACCTCGCTGTCGATTTCAAAAATTCTGCACCACGTTGGAGACAAGCTTCGACGCAAAATCTTTGGACATGCGGCCCAAGGCTGGACTCTGCTCGTCGAAAAAGCTCTGCACGTCGCTGGATATCTGGTACTCGTCGCGAAAAACCATGTCGTCGTTCTTATACATTGGTTTTGATGTTTTGTTATCGACGAGAAGTACCTTCGTGTGGATCGTGACGATCATCGTCTCGACTTCGCCCGTTGTGGAGTTGAAAATCACCGGGGTGGTCTCAATCGAGAGAACTTCGCCGTGCAAGACTCCGTCGGCCGATTCGACATTTTGGACCACGCGATACTTGGTCCGCTCGATGAATTCGCGGATTACCGCTTCGGTGAGGCGCTGCTCGAGGCGATAGCGCGTCGTGTCGTTCTTGAATGCGGGAATCGCGATCGTGCTCCAATCGGAGGGAAGGCGCGAGGCACGTCCGGCTACATGGTAGCCGCAACCGGCGCAGACAATCCCAACCAGGATTGCGAGGCTGAGCGCGATTCTGGCGGTGCGCGCGTGCAAAAAGCCAGGGCGCCGGCGATTACGCAGCAGCTTTCGCAAGCAGCTCCTCCGCAATGCGCACCGCGTTTGTGGTCGCAAGCCGCAAATTATCCGCTACGCCCCAGAGCCACACGCCCGCAGCGACGTTCGGATCCGCCTGAATCGGCGCCAGCTGAATTTCGCTCTCACCTGCGACGCTGATGTTCGTCGGCGGGGGATCTTCCGGGCCGGCGATCTTTACTCCCAGATTCCGGAAAGCGGCGGCCAGTTGCTCGAGCGAAGGTGGTGCGGCGAATTCCGCGTAGGCGGAGAAAACGTAGCCGTAGAAAACCGGCGTCTGCATCAATTGAATCGCCGGCACGGGCGCGCGGCCTGCGAGATATTGAGCGACGTCGCGGGCGATTGCTGCTCGCGTGGATTCGAGGCTTGGCTTGCTCTCGTCGCCATACTTGGAAAGAAGATTGAAGGCTACCTGCGTGTCAAAAATCGTCTGCTCGATGGGACGGAACGAAAGCAGGTTCGTGGTCTGCGTTTCGAGCTCGTCAATTCCGGCCTGATCGCGCTCAGACACAGGCGGGAAAAGCATGGCGGCAATCGTCCGTGGCGAAAGTGCGGCGAGTCCTGCCGCGAGCGTGCAGGAAATCACGACCGGCGAAGCGGGAGAAGCGTATGCGATTTTGTGTGGAGAGCCGTTGGCTCCGGGGCCTGGCTTCGGCGGAATCAAAGGGGCGAGGGACGGTATCCACGAGGTTGCCTTTCCTGTCGCCGCGAGAACGCCCGTGAGATCGATCACAGTCGCTCCAGCGGCCTGAGCTGCTTGCCAGTTTCGTTCGGTGTCGGCGGGGATTCCGGCACAAAATGCGAAGCGCATTTTTTCGAAACTATCGGCTTCGAGCTCGCGGATAAAGGTCGGCTCGCCACCGGCTTCCGTGAGGGTTCCGGCCATTACGCTCGCGTCGAGGAGAATAATTTCATCGGCGGGGAAATTGCGCTCTTCGAGAACGAGCTTCAGCTCCTTACCTCGAAGAGAGGAAGCCCCGACGATCGCTACGCGGTTGGAATTCGGAAGGCCCGAAGGCATGGATCACGCAGTTCTCGAAGCGGGACGATGACGCGCGAAGCGAACCACCTGAAGGACGATACCGTGAAGGGTATAGGCGGTGGCGATAGCCAGCAGCGTGGGGCGGGACAGAAAGACAACCGCTCCGATGAGAGCAGCCCAGAGGACGATGGCGAGCGACGGTTGCCGCTTGGTCCACTGAATATCTTTGAAGCTGTAATGCCGCAAGGTGCTCGACATCAGGATCCCGAGAGCGGCGATCAGGGCCAGCCAGAGCAAAGAAATGCGTGAATCATCGATTGGGTTGCGAAACGCGTGGACAACGGCCGCGATCATGCCGGCAGCGGCGGGTGTGGGCATCCCGACGAAGAAGCGATTTCCGCCCGATGCCATTCCTTTGATATTGAAGCGCGCGAGGCGCCAGGCGCAACAGCCGACAAAGAAAAATCCGACGAGCCAGCCGAGTTCAGTGAGATGCAGCGCCGGCGACGAATCTGCGGCAGCCATGGCGCGAATTCCCCAGGCGTAGGCGAGAACGGCAGGCGCTATACCGAAGCTGACGATGTCGGCGAGCGAGTCAAATTCCTTTCCGAAGTCACTGTTGGTGCCCATTGCGCGCGCGATGCGTCCATCGAGCGAGTCGAAGAGGATAGCGAGGCCGATGGCGCCGGCGGCGTGGTCAAAGTCGGACACTTTGCCATCGAGCGTGGCGAGAACCGCGTAGTAACCGCACAAAAGATTGGCGACGGTGAAAATACTGGGGAGGATGTAGATGCCGCGGCGGAGGCGGTCTTTGCGAAACGGATTTCGCGGCCTTTCTTCGTTGCCGATCGGATCTAAGCCGTTGAATTCCATCGCGCCAGGATGCTTTCGCCGCCTTTCACTTTTTGCCCGCGTTGGGTCACGATCTGCGCCTCCGCGGGGAGCCAGAGGTCCACGCGCGAGCCGAAACGAATCAGGCCCACACGTTCGCCGAGCGCTACTTTTTCGCTCGGTTGCTTCCAGCATATCACGCGACGCGCGATGGCTCCGGCGATTTGTTTGAAAACCAAACGGCCTTTTGCCGTATCCATACTGATCACGTTTTGCTCGTTTTCTTCGGATGCGCGTGAGCGAAACGCCGCTAGAAATTTACCGGGACGATATTCCACTTTGGCGATGCTGCCTGCGACGGGCGCCCGTTGTACATGGACATCCCACACAGCGAGGAAGATGGTGACGCGCTTTCCGGGAACGGATGCGAAGGATTCATCTACAATTTCGACGACATGCCCGTCAGCGGGAGAGACAACAGCCGTGGGATCGCTGGGAATCGTGCGATTGGGATCGCGAAAGAAATAGAAGACGAAGAGACCGAGAAAAATCAGCACTCCGCCCGGCCATTTCGATCCAATGACCACACAAATGATTCCCGCCATGAGCGGCGGCAGAGCAAACCTGTAAGCGTCTTTTACCATGAGCGGTTCTATCGGATCCTAACGGCAAATTTCAGCGGCACCCTTCGGGAATTATTCTCCCGGATGACGCGCGAATATAGCTTACGGATACACCTGTAGTGTACGACAGAAACCGCGAGGACATTCCGCCGCTTATGTAGGCAGCGCGCTGTGCTGTCTGCGCGCGATGATCATTTCCATCTGATCTTTCAGGCGCAATTTGATTTTTTTGAGGGTTGTTTCGAGGGCGAGGTCTTCGGAACTTAGGTAAGGTTCAGTGAGGAGTTGCTTCAACTGCGTTTCACATCGGGAGTGCTCTTCTACTAAGGACCTGAATTCTACATCCGTTTCCAATAGGGTCTGCCGTACATCGCGTGTCGTAATCGGCATGCGTTTCCCTCCTGGTTGGAACATGGTGTTCACATAGTCGTAACAATTACCACATCGCGCCGTTCGGTGCAAATGGTGAAAAAGTACTACGGTGAGTACCTCTGGATTGAGGGCGTGCCAAATTGGCCGTCAATTGGCGCGCCATTCAGGCCTGCATGGCTCATGGCGGAGTCTTTGTGATTGAATCGCGGATCAAACCAGAGAGAAATTGTGGCAGCTATGAAATCTGTGCGCTTAAGACAAGCGCGTCTTCGATGGGAGCGGTGTAGTAGCTGGGGCGTCTGCCGGTCACCTGGAACTTGTGCTGCTCGTAGAATCGCAGCGCGGCGAGATTTGAGGCGCGCACTTCGAGAAACGCCTGCCCTGCGGAAAATGTGCTGGCCCATCGCAAGGTCTCGCCCAAAAGCGTGGCGCCAATTCCCTGCCGTCGCGCTGTGGGGCGCACTGCGAAATTGAGGATCTCCAAATCGTCTGCTATGCGGCGCGCCACGATAAACCCCGTGACGTCGCCGTTTTCGCTTTCCGCTACCCAGCCGGCCATTTCGCCGCGCGCCACCCGGTCATAATCCCACAGCGACCATTGCGCGATTTCCGGGGATGCCGCCTGAATCGCGAGCACATCTTCAATATCGCGAAGCTCGAGTGGGCGGACCACCAGCACCGTCAGCTTTCTTTCCAATGAAGTTCGGCATCGGTGCGGCGCACGTAGTTCGCGTCGAGCGTGAGCGGATCAGCCAAGGCGCCGCGCTGAGCCTGCTGGAAACCAAGCTGGCCGATGAACGGGGCGAGCACAGACGATGCCGGCTCCACCGCGCCTCTTAGCACCACAACCTCGTCTCGCGATGCCACCCCGGAGAACAACTCAGGCTGAGGCGTCACGATCGCAAATTCGGCGCCTCCAGCCCGCGCACGAAGCGCCTCAAAAAACTCCGCCGGCGTCATCACATATTCCTCGCCATCGAGCACTAACCGGCTTTCGCCCAGCGCTTCGCCTGCAGCACGCCGATACAGCCCAAAGTAAACCTGCCTCCGCCGCGCGTCGAGCACCGGCACAATCAGCGCGGCATTCGAATGCGCCTGTACGCCCACGGCTGCGAGCGCACTGACCGCCGCAATCGGCTTCCTATATACCTCCGCCCAGCCTTTTACGGCGGCCAGGCCAACGCGCAAGCCCGTAAACGACCCAGGGCCTGCCGCCACGGCAAACAGCTCAAACTCCTCCATCCGCAGCGAAAGCTCGCCCAGTAGGAACTCCAACTCGCGAAACATCCTCGCGGAGTAGACCTCGCCTGTGGCTGTGGAGACGACTCCCACGACCTTTTCGTCGCGTAGTACTGCTAGGCTGCCGGACGGCGAAGAGGTGTCTAAGGCTAGGACAAGCACGTGCACCATTATAGGGCAATTCGGGGGCCAATCCTGCTGAAAACATCTGTATTTTCAATCTCTTCTGACCCTCGGTTATTAGCGGGGATTTCCTTGACGCGGGCCTTGCATGTGTCTAAAATTTCAACAAGCTCGGGGAGGCTACTTCCACCTATGGAATTCAAGCTAGGCGAAAAAGTCGTATATCCGAACCATGGCGTAGGTGTTATTGAGCAGATCAGCTATGGGTACTTGAACGGTAGGTCAGAGCGGTATTACATGCTTAAGATCGTTTCCAGCGGATTGAAAGTGATGGTGCCGCAGTCCAATATCCTCAACGTCGGACTCAGGCCCATCATCCGTACAACCCAAGCCGGTGCGGTCCTTTCGTTCCTCGAGAAGGGGCGTTCCGATTCGCACCATGATTGGAAACACCGTTTCAAGGAAAATTCGGATCGGATGCGGACGGGATCGCTGATGGAAGTGGCCGCTGTACTGAAAGGCCTCGTCGCCCTCAGCCGGACCAAGCCGCTTTCCTTCCGCGAGAAGAAAATGCTCGAACGAGCCAAGTATCTTCTCGTCAGTGAATTGGCTACTGTGCGCAATACCTCCGAGCAGGCAGTCGAAGTGAACATCGTTCGCGCACTCGCCAAAGCAAAGCTTCAGATGCCGGAGATGGCACCGCCGGCAGAGTAGAGTCCCTATCGTATTTGGTCTTCGCCGGGCACGATCTGAAGAGATTGTGCCCGGTGGTGTTTTAGGAGGGCCTTTCGGGCAACTTGCGATGGGCGCCGCGGCTTCTACTGCTTTTCAATCCACTACTGTTGTTACTACGTCTGTCATCAAGCCGGTGTACCAGGAATTCCCGCCTTCGCCCAAATTTGCGGCGCACGTTGAATGCTTTTGGATGCACCGTACGGAGGGGTCTGTCCCCAATTTTTACGTGCTTCCCGATGGCTGCTCGGACATCATTTTCGAGCGGCCAGCGCGCGACTATGGCGGCCTTGCCATTGTGGGCACGATGACGCGCGCGCAGGCGTTTGACATTCCCGGCGGGCATTCGACTTTCGGCGTGCGTTTTCGCCCGGGCATGGCGGCGCGGCTTTTGCGAGTGCCGGGATCGGTCGCCGTGGATCAATCGATTCCGCTCGCTGACGCGTGGAAAGCGGCGGCGGTTCGCGATCTTCTCGACCAACTGGCGAGCAGCCGTTCGCCGCGCGATGCAATCGCTCGTTTTGAGGCGTCGCTGGCCGAACCGGCTTCGCTCGATCCGGTCGAGAAATCTCTTGCGTGGCTGGCGGAATGCGGTGGACAGGTTTCGATGGACGCGCTGGCTGGCGCCGCAAGCCTCAGCCCACGCCAGTTTCGAAGAATCTGCCTCGAGCGCACGGGTCTGAGCCCTAAGCACTTGGCGCGTGTACTGCGCTTCCGCCAGGCGGCGAAGAATGCGAGCGGGCAGCAGCGGGATTGGGCGGATGTTGCGGTCGCGTCCGGTTATTACGACCAGGCGCACCTCATCAATGAATTCAAGGAACTCGCCGGGGTGTCTCCCGCGCAGTTTTCATCGCTTTCCGTGGCCTCTCACTTCCGTTCAGAACCCGCGCTTTAATTCTTTGCCGGTGATTGCGGTATGTCCGTTTTTTCCAATCAACCGCCGTTAGCTATCCGCTAGGATGCGTAGCCATGAGAACACTACTGGCTGTCGCACTTCTGACGACTGGCCTTCTATCCGGCCAAAACGCTCAACCAACAAAGGATGGCTTAAAAATGAAAATCACGGCGTTGATCTACGCACCGGCAATCGAACCGTCACTGAAGTTCTGGGTAGACCAGCTTGGCTTCACGAAGACCGTGGAAGTGCCAGACGGCGACAAGCTCGGCTTCGTCATTCTCGTGAAAGGCGACGCCGAGCTGATGATTCAATCCACGGCCAGCATGGAGAAGGACAACAGCGAGATGGCGAAGCTCGCTCGACCTGCGGCTTGCCTCTACATCGAGGTCACCGATTTTGACGACCTGCTCAAGCGCTTGGGTTCGGCGCCCGTGGTCGTGCCGGTGCGCACCACGTTTTACGGGATGAAGGAAATCGGCATGCGTGAGCCAGGGGGAAATGTCGTTCTTTTCGCCGCGCCCGTGCCGAAGTAGACAGCACCGGCACACTAATTTGCCGCTCAACCTCCGGGGCGGCGGCGCCGCCCCGACACGGAGACTACTTCGCTTTTTGGGGTGCGAGAATACGTTCGATCTGCGCGATGTGATTCAAATCGTGCCCCGCAAACATCCGCACGATGTGCTCGACGGTTTCTTCGCCGCGCTCGGAGTGCATCCCGTGATGCTTCCACTGTTCCGGCGTGAGCGATTTGTAAAGTGCCAGATTCGCTTCGCGCAGCACGCGGAACTGCTCCACCGCCTGCCACGGATCGCGCTTGGCGTAGTGCGTAGCCGTCACCCACGCGTCTTGATCGAAGGCTTGGATGGGCGTACCGGGCTCACCTAAGATCGCGCGGATCCGCCAGCTGCCGACAATCTCGGTATCCGCCAAGTGCGCGACGATTTCCTGCACCGACCATTTTTCCGGCGCTGGCCGCTTTTTCAACTTCGCGGCCGGCACTCCCTTGATGAGTTTTTCGAGCTTCTTCGCCGTGGCCGCCTGCACCTTGGCTGGATTCTCGCCGCCAGCCGTGTAACCAAGCATTCGCTGAATATATTCCTGTGGCGTTTCTTTCATGGTCCCCTCTCCTCCCTTATAGCGATCCGCCCCGAATCGTTGTCGCAGCAATGGTAGTAAAGATGTGCCAATTCTGAAAAAGGAGCGGGAGGCAAAGCAATCTCAAGGGGAATCCAATTTGGCGTTCCGCCTGACTATCAACGACGCTGTTGACCGTCCGCGTTAGTTCCCAGGAGGGAAGGCGGCCCCAAAACCATATGGCGAACAAAAAGCGAAAATGATACTTTCTCGCTATGGAGATCCGATCCTGCCGCGTCACGATTGCCGACATGGACGGTGTCGCCCACACCGTCGAAGTCACTGCCGCGACGCTCTTCGAAGCCGTAGCACTAGGCCTCAAGCAGCTCCAAGGCAATGAATGGGTCGCAGGCATCGGCCGCCCGATGGATACTGTCACCGTGGCGGTGAAGAGCGTGCCGGTGGAGCATCACGTGCGAATCGGCGAATTCACAAAATGGCTCGAGCGCAGCGGAACCACTCCGGCTGAAGTGATGAGGAAGAGAAAAGTGCGCGAAATACTGGGTCTTCCTGCGCGAAGCTCATAGCGCACTCAGATTGCGGTGGTAGCCACGACGACGCAGTTCTCGTCGTGGGAATTACGCCGATATCTTGAGACTTCGGCCGAGGCCACTCACATGCCTAAATCACCGAACAAGAAAGCTAACAAGGTTCTTCAAAGTAAGATCGCGCTCGTAGCCGGAGCTACGCGCGGCGCCGGCCGCGGCATTGCCATAGCGCTCGGCGAGGCGGGTGCGACCGTTTACTGCACCGGTCGGAGCTCGCGGAGGAACGCCAAGACACGTCCCACAGCCAAGCCAGGCGTTTCGGAGACGATTGAAGAAACAGCCGAGCTCGTCACCGCCGCTGGCGGCTCAGGCATCGCGGTGCGAGTGGATCACACCATTCCCACTGAAGTGAAAAAGCTTGTCGCTCAAATCAAGCGGAAGCATAAACACCTCGACATTCTCGTCAACGACATCTGGGGCGGCGATGCGCTTACCGAGTTTGGTAAGCCATTCTGGAAAGTGAATCTCGAGGACGGCCTTCAAATGTTGAAGCAGGCCGTCCATTCGCACATCATCACGGCGCATTATGCGGCGCCGCTAATGCTCGGGCGCCCGGGCGCAATCATTTTTGAAATCACCGACGGCGACGCCTTCTACTACCGCGGCAACATCTTTTACGATTTGGTGAAAATTTCGGTGATCCGGCTTGCCTTTGCCATGTCGCGTGAACTACGCAAACGCAATATCGCTTCCGTTGCGCTCACGCCAGGGTTTCTGCGTTCCGAACGCGTGCTCGCGCATTTCGGAGTCACCGAAGCCAACTGGAAGGACGCGAGCAAACGAAAAAACGCCAACGTGAACTCGAAAGATCAGAACGACGCTCCTGAGGACTTCATGATTTCCGAATCTCCGCGTTACATCGGCCGCGCAGTGGTGGCTTTAACGACGGATCGGGATGTGATGAAGAAGAGCGGACGCGTTTTCAGCTCGTGGGGACTGGCTCGCGAATATGCGTTCACCGACCTGGATGGCACTCAGCCAGACTGGGGAGCTCATGCCAGGCAGAAATACGGCAAATATAAGATCTGCGACGAAGAATTTTATTCCTATTGGGCGCCCGGGCTTATTGATCTCATCTTCCCCGACTGGTTCTAAATTCCCCCGCGCGAACGAACCTGACGGCAGCGCGCAGCCCTAGGCCTTCGCCTCTGTAATTTCGCGGACCTTGATCGTGTCGGTACGCCCGTCGAGGACGCCTGTTACCAGCACATTCTTGCCAGCGAATTTTCCGGCCTGTTGCTGGTCGTCCAAGTGGTACCAGACATCGTTAGCTTCATCGCGCAGAATAAATCGCTCGCCATTCTGCGATAGCACCTTGCCCGTGAAAGTTCTTACTTCAGGTGCGCTCTGATTCTGGCTGTTTTGCATAATGAGCGGAAGACCGGAAGCTCTCAACGTGTGGAGCTGCATGCCTCCGGCTAGAAACAATGTGCACAACCCGAATAACAGCGCAATTCGTGAGCCCGATCCTTTGGCCATGAAAATCACCCCCAAGGAAATTGAGCTTGGCAGCTCAAATCCTAAAACAGACCATCGGGCTTCCCTCTCGGGCGATCGCTGTAGTTGGACGTGGCGGATTTCGTAGTACGCCCTGGGAACGAAATGTGACATAGCTGCGATGCGCGATCGTACAGACCCTTGTGGCCCAATTTCACCCTAGCACAATCAATTGCTCTCGCGGACTGACCGTTCGACCCAAAAAAGGACAGGCGAAAATTGATGACTCGCGTACTAAGGGAGGCAAAAACAAACTGGGAGGTAAGATTCTTAGTTGTCGCGCACGATTCGCATCGCACTGCGCAATAAGTTCTCAGATGTTTGAACCCGGACGCCCCGGCCAAGCGGAATGCTCACGCCGAAGCCGTAGAACTCAGCAGAACGGGCTTGTGCCGGTGCATGAAGAATCTCGCTTGCCGGCGTCGGACCCAGCATCACATTTCCGTTGCGAATGTTGAGCATCGAAATGTTCAACTGCAAGCGCGCGCCCAAGAGAGGCGCAATCGGCACGCGCGACTCGGTGGCGAACGGCGTGGTTGTGAGCTGGAGAGGGATGACCTCATGCTGGTCTTCCTGTGCACCGGGCGCGAAACGGTGCCCCTCATTCAAATTCCTGCTAGTAGCGTTTTTTGCCAATCGGTTGAAAAATATTGACGCCGAAGGTAAGCCCTTCATCGGAGTAGTGCTTACTGCACGCGACGCAAAAGATGTGGTGTTCGTGGTCTTGGATAAGGACTGGCGCGGTCCGGCAGGCAGGATCGATTGGGTTCGTTGCGCAAGGGCGAGAGACGGGAAACTGACAATTAAGACCACCAAAGCCAGAACTCGTCTGCTGGAGCGGAACATTGGTCCCCGCCTTGTTGCGTGCAGACATCTTAGAGCGACCCCCTCTCATAAGCAATACAGGCGAAATCGTAGATAGCGGGATTATCCGCTCTAGTCCACTTTCGCTCGAATGTCGCCTGCGTCGCGTCCAAAATCCACATTTTTAATCTACGGCTCCGCGATTAGAAATTTCTGTAAGTGATTGAAAACACGGAATCGACGCATTTTTAACAGGTGGTAATTTGCCGTTTTTGGAGCATTACGGCACGCAGAGCTGGCGCCATTTTCTTTTCTGGAAACTGATGTCACGTAGGCAAAACGCGAACTCCGCCGCAGGCTACAATTTGATGAGCGAGAGACGCTATGGAGCTGAAATCGCCCGAGATTGCACCGATCAAACCCGAAGAGCGAGAACTCGCTCGCAAGGTGCTCGAGCAAACCACCCTTGAAACCGAACTGACCGAGCGAGAATTGCGCACAGCGAACTTGCGCGCCGAGCTGGGCGCATTCGAACGGCGCTACTTGCACTTCGTCGGAGCGCGCTATGCGGAGCTGGACGAGCTGAAGGCACGCATCGCAGAACAACTTGCCACTGAACAACCCGGCAACGATCGAGCGCAGCAAGCGGCGCGCGACGCCCGCGCACGCGCGAACGAAACCAAATCCGCCGCCGGCGAGCGCGCTGAGAACGCGCCACGCGCTTTCGAAGCCTCGCCCGAGATGAAACGAATGTACCGCACCGTTGCCAAACGCATCCATCCCGATTTGACGTCAGACCGCGAAGATCGCGCCATACGGCAGCAGCTGATGAGCCAGGCGAATGAGGCATACGAGCACGGCGACAAAATGCAACTCGCCAGAATTCTTACGGAATACGAGCACAGCCCGGAGGCAGTGCGAGGCGAAGGCCCGGGTGTGGAACTCGTGCGAGTGATTCGCCGCATCTCGCAAATGCGCAGCCGGCTGGCGGAGATGGAAGCGGAGCTGCAGGAGCTCCTGCGCTCTGATCTCTTCCAACTAAAGTCGCGCCTTGACGAGGCTCAGCAGGTTGGGCGCGACGTGCTGCAGGAAATGGTGGCGAAGGTGGACGAGCAAATCGAACAGGCACAGCAGCGACTGGCAAAACCCAAGGCGGGCGGCGAGCCAAGGATCATCTGACGGGGCCATGGGAACTCACGACACATCGACGACTACGCAGATTGCGCGAGGCGGAACGAAAGCGCTTGTAGTGCGCTCGTCCGCGCTCGTGGCTCGAGGATTACGCGACCTCGCGCGCGATTCGAATTGGCTGATCAAAAAAGTTTTCACTGGACGTTCCCAGCATCTCGCAATTTCGCCAGCGGGGCAGGTCTGCGCGATCTCCGAGCACGTGCATCACGGCACTGCTCAGATTGCGCTCTACGATATCGAATTGAGCGTGCCGACGATGACGCTTGCTCCGCCCGCGGGAGAAGTTTCGAACCCGCCGGAACCCGGGGCCGTTTTCTCCTGGTCGCCAAACGCGCGTTATTTGGCTGGCGCTTCGAGCGCATGGCCTTCCGGGCTGCATCTCTTCGATTTGCAGGGAAAACTTTACCTTGGAAAAATCGGTGGAGCAGACATCGCGCCCACGAATCTGGCCTGGTCCGATTCGGGCGACTACTTTGTGGCAACTTCGCGAGGAAAGCGGGCAGCGCTGCGAGTTTGGGAACCGCGCGGGGGACCTCCCGGAGGCGAAGCAGCCAGAGAACTCGCAACGCCCGATTGGCTCGAGCCGCAGCAGGCCGGTGAGGAATTCGCGGAGGAAGGTTCATTTGGCGGATACGGAAAGGCCGTATTCAGTCCGAACGAAGAAGCGCTCGCGAGCGTGATTGAACTCAAAGGCGAGTGGGCGGACGACTCGATCATGGTGGCGGATGCGACGAAACTTTCGCGGCGCAAAGTGTTCCACGCGCGAGGGCACGTGACCGATCTCACCTGGACGCCCGACAGTGAGCAGATTATTTACTGCGCGGCGGGCCAGGCGTACCGGCTCGAACCGCAAAGCGTGAATTCCGAGCCTCTCCCGTTTGGCGCAGAACTATGCGTGTGCCACCCGCACTTGCCGCTGTGTGTGTGCTTCAGTTCCTGGCTGAAAAATTCGGCGAAAGGGCGCCTTTTCCTGATCGATTTGAACCGCTCGAATGCATTCGACGAATATCCCGCGGAGGCTGTGGCCGATTTGCGGTGGAGCGCGGATGGTTCGAGGGCGTACGCGGTGACGCGGGATGGGATGGCTTACATATACGAGCCACCGCTGATTTGAAGGCTGGGTCGGCGAGGTAAGCACCGGGCAAAGTGCTTCCGCGAGGCGAATCTACACGCCGAGAGCCTTCGCTTCGCTCAGGACGACAGAAGAAAATAAATTGTGATAGATCTGGCGATTAGTATTCGGGCCGGCGAGCGGCGTTCGTTGATTTTCCGTTGCGCGGCGGCGGTATTACCGTCGCCATCTTGCGGATCATCGCGAGAACGAGTTTCTTGTCGTCGTCCGATAGCGTGGTGGAATATTTCTTGATGTCGGCGAGAAACCGAATTTCTTCCTCGGACAGTTCTCCCAATACTTTGCGGGTTTCGCGATCCTGGGGCGTGTCGCTACCCGGGAAGAAATCGGCGAGGCTGATCTCCATGGCCTCCGCAATCTTAGCGAGCGTTTCGAGGGACGGAACAGTGTGGCCGTTCTCGACGCGGGAGAGATAGCAGCGCAGCAGCCCGGTGCGACGTTCGATGTCGCCCTGGGAAAGGCCACGATCGCTGCGATACGACCGGATCACTTCACCAATATTTACCTTGGGCTTCTCTTTCGGCATAGTAGCAATCCTGACAACGGGCGTAGCATACGAGTAACCCCGGGAGGGCGCAAGAATATTTTTCAGGCCATGTTCCTGTGATGAACATCAAGGTTGCGGAGTGAAGAAAGACCTCAAGAAAACCCTCCACGATTTGTTCGCTCGGATTGCCGGAATCAGGAAACGGACTGTGGAACCGCTGCCGAAATCGCCGGGCGATCGATCCGCTTTCCGGAGCGCTTATTCAAGTAGAGCGCATCGTCGGCGCGCTTGAGGAGTTCGGCAGGCGATTCGCCAGGCTTGTAATCCGTGAATCCGCTCGAGAAGTGGCAACGGATTTTTTCTCCCTGGTATTCCAAGTCGAGTCCGCCGACACGGGCGAGAACGTGGCGGACTTCGTCTGCGCGGCATTCGGGCAGCAAGGCCATGAATTCATCGCCACCCAGGCGCACGGCGAGATCAGAGCCGCGAATTGCACGCTGCAGGCGCTCTGCAAACCCCTTGATGACCAGGTCGCCCGCCGCGTGGCCGTGCTTATCATTTATGGCTTTCAATTCATTGAGGTCCAGGAGCAAGACGGTTAGCGGGCGGCCGTGGCGCTGGGCGCGGCTGATTTCCTGCGCAAGCCGCTGTTCGCCGGAGCGGCGGTTGTACAGGCCGGTGAGTTGATCGAGCGCTGCTAGTTTGTAAACTTCCGAAGCGAGGCTTTCCACTTTCGCCAAGGATTGAATTTGATCAGCGAGCTGGTTGCGCATGCGGTGAATCAGTACTTGCTGATACACGACGTATACGCTGAAGATCAACACCATCCCCACAAGCGCCCGCACAGACTGATTGAGAAAAAACGAATAAGTGCCTTCGTCCCTGCTTAGCATAGCGGGGAATGCGAAGGAGGCGACGGCGAGCGTCAATAACAGGATGACGGTCACCGTGCTCGACCACAGCCACCACTGGCGCCGGTCGAGATGCTTCAAATGCGTCTGGATTTCTTCCGGGCGCGGTACAGAAGGCTCGGGAGGCGCTGCGTCTCGTATGTCAGTCATTTGTCAGGGCTAATGTGCCTGCAATAAGAAATACAAGGCTTCGACTGCAAACTCCATCCGTATATTCCGCAACGGTGTCAATCCCGTTAACTGTCCTTTTTACCCGCGCGATAGAGCATAAACGTGGCCCCGGTTTTTTGATTTTCGCTGAAGCTTCGATCAGGCGCGGCTCAGTTGGAATTCTGGGCGTCACCTGACAGCACCCCGACTCTACTGCTTGGTTTCCCAAGCATTTCTCTCCGATTCGGCATCCGCCTGAGCCCTTTCTTTATTTTCTCCCTGGCCCAAGGGCCAATTCGCTCGGGAGGAAAGAAAAATGAAGCAGGCCAAGAGGGTTATCCTGATCGCTGCAGCTGCCGTCGCAGTATTGACAATCCCGGCCACAAGTTTTGCAAAAGGCCCGTCCGTAGCTGCACAGGGTTTTAACGGAACAGTTTCGGCTATCCCGCACATGGACGGCACCCAACCAATGCCACCCTACCCGGGTTTTAACGGAACGGTTTCGACCACCCCGCACATGGACGGCACCCAACCGATGCCGCCCTACCCGGGCTAAGGCACTTGCGAATTCTAGATTCGGAGGGGGAGAACATAGGTTCTCCCCTTAGAACTATGTTAGGATGTACGTCCATAGGAGGTACATGGCTACCTCGCTTCTATGGATTGCCGGAATTGCGCTGGAGTTGGTGATTTTATTCCGGTTCCTCAGGTCCCGGCTCTTCGCGCACTATCCGTTCTTTTTCGCTTATATGGCGATTGTGTGCTTCTTCAGCATCGCGCTCTCTCCGATTTATCAATATCATCGCGCTTTGTATCCACAGTTCTACTGGATGAGTGAGTTCCTGAGCCTACTGGCGGGCTTCGCAGTCCTTTTCGAAATCGTGCAGAAAAGCTTCCAGAAGTATCCGGGAGCTCGAAAATTTGCGACCACTGTTTTATTGATGACGTTTGCAATTCTTTGCGGCTACTTTGTGTTTCGATTGCTGCCGTCGTCTCCGACTACCTACGAAGGCTTTTCGGGCCTGGAAAAAGACTTTCGGGTCATCCAGGCGCTGACTCTCTGCGGAGTGCTTATCGTAGTTTCCTACTATCGAATCGACGTGGGTCGAAATCTGCTCGGGATCATGGCGGGACTTGGGTTGTATGTGGGAAGCACAATCGTGAGCCATCAGCTTCGGAGCTATGTCGGACCTGCATTTAATGCCGGATGGGACGCAATTCAACCCTACGCATATCTCGCTTCCCTGCTCATTTGGACGTTCGCGCTATGGTCATATGCGCCTGCCGGCACTCCCGAGATACCGCCGGAAATCGACGATGGCTACGAGGCATTTGCGCGACAGACGCAACACGCGTTAGGAACGATGAATGCGGCTGTGAGTAAGGTGCATCGGCCATGACGCAGCTCCTCATTTTCCTCGCGATCGCTGTGGGGCTCTTAGTTCTTCTCTTGGTCGCAATGCGCCGGCAGCCCGCGCACGCCGCGGGTAGCGCTGGGGAGTTGGTCACAGCCAAGAGGACGCTGGAATCGCTGCAACTTGGACTGCTTGCGCCAGAACTTGTAGATCAAGTGTTTGGCCGGAAGGATTTAAGTTACATTGCCACAATCGGGTCGAACGAGATTCGCAATCTCTTTCTGTCGGAAAGGAAGCATCTGGCCCTGACATGGATCCGCCAGGTGAGAAGGCAAGTTCGCGCGCTAAAAGATTTTCACGTGAGCCGGTCCCGAATGTTCACGCAGATGAGCCGATGGAAGGAATTCTCGTTAGCCCTTGATTTTGCGAGCCTTGAGATTCAGTGCGATGTCTTACTGTTTCTATTGCAATTGGGCGGGCCTTATGCGGCGCCCGACTTTGCAAGGCGGACTGCAGCGACTGCGGGGCGAGTATGTTCGACCCTGGATCAATCTTTTGCTTTCTTGACCCCGTCCATTTCCGCGTCGCTGGCAAGCGAATCAGAGGCGGACGGTACGTTGGTTTAGGAGTGGAAATGGCTGGAACAGCCAAACGAGCGGATGTGCTTGCGGCTTCTGAAGACCTGCGGAGGCGCACCCTGCCACAGACGTCAGGTCCGCTGGACCGTATGATCTATCTCGCTTCGATGAGGGACTACAACACAGGGCTCTATGTGCACCAGGGCCTAGCCGCCCGTTTTTCGGCAGAAGTGGCTTGTGAGGCTTTGGCCCATTGTCATCGGGAAAGTTTCCGAGAACTGATATCGCTGGAGTTAAAAGACTTAACCGAACAATTGAACCTGTATATGCAATCCACGGGCACCGCGGAAGACGATTTTCTGAGAACGTGGAGAGAACTCGAGCCGTATCGAGTAGCGGTTCCCGTGGGGACGGACTCACTGGTAGTCCAGTTTCTGTTTTCCAATCTCAAGATCGCTTTGGCAATCCTCGAACACCAAAAGCTACGGTTTCCGGAGCCGACACCAGTCGCATAGCCACGGCAGTGACCTGCCCCACGATTTCAGCCTCGTCAGGGTAGCTAAATTGACGAACTGAACACGCCGAAAGCGGATGAGGCAAGAGCGTCAGCTGCGAACCGGTCAGATCACACCAAGCACAGGCATAACTATCCCGCAATTCGATGAAGTAGATGGGCCGGTCGAATTCTGTTCGCCAGGCGGATGGCCTGATGCTAGCGATTTCGCTGTCAATCTGAACGAAGGTTCCGGGGCGAAGCAGCGGATACATCGTGAAATCGCATGTGCCGATGTAGCCATATTGCGTATGGCGCAGGTCCAGCCGCTGGAATAGCGACGCAGGCACATTTCCCCATACTTCCACGGCGCGCGAAACTAGATTTGTCTTCTCGAGGCTGAAGCTCCGATCGAGACGGATTGGAAACGTGACGGCGGCTGCCGGATGAGGTGTCTCGAACGCAACTCGGTGGGTATTCGCCAGCGGAACGTCCAACTGAAATCGGGCGCTATTCGCCAAATCGATCCCGAATACAGCCAAGAGATCGGAAAACGTCGAGCTATAGATCACGCTCAAACTAAAGAGCTTATAGATGCTGGGGACCGAATCCTTGTTTTCAAGCTGGGTGAGCCAGGCGTTTGAAATGTAATATTCGTCGTTGCCAGTTCTCCCTGCGAGCTTCCGGCTGAGCTCTTCAACCTCCCTAGTCGTAATGCCAAGGCGATTGCGAAGCTCTCTTAGCTGATCTCCGGGACGTGGAGCGCAGGTCATTCGGTGATCTCAATTCAGGGCAGACCCGCTCAGCCTAGAACGATTCGTCAAGTGAATCAACCGTTGAGACGATTATCTCTAACGTACCTGGAATTTCGCGGGCTAGAACCACTTCTGCTCCCGACAAGCAGGAATTTTGGTTAGATGCTTCGTATTAAAAGCACGGTGGGAGCACCATTCCCGATTTGAGAATTTGGTAACCGCACAAATACGGATGCCCTATTGTGACAGACCGGAAGGCATCGGGCGTTTTTCACGAGGCTGAAGCGAGGTAAATCTGCGTAATACGGAGCCCGTCCGTCCGGACAGGGTGACTTACGCGTCACAAAAAAGAAGCGGCTCTCGCCGGGCGCTGGTAGTTGTGTCAAGCTGAAGTGACAGTGGAGCATCGCAATGGGCGAAACGAGCGACTTGCCGATTGAAGCAGGTCAATCCTATCGTGAAAAAAGAACCGTGCCGCGATACAGTTTTATCGCGCACGTTGAAGTGATCGAGCCGGCCAGCGATACGCATATCGCAGGCCGCGTATCGGAAATCAGCCGCAAAGGCTGCTATATCGACGTTATGATTACGTTGCCGCCCGGCACCCTGATCCAACTTAAAGTTCTGCGGGACCAAGGCACGTTTTCAACGAAAGGGAAAATTATCTACGCGCAGGAATCCATGGGAATGGGCGTGGCGTTCCTCGAGATTGCGGATAACGAATTGAAGACGCTCGATGCTTGGCTCGCCGAACTGGCCGCTTAGCAGATTGCCTTTTTTCTTGTCGAAAAGTTCCGCTTGCGCGGTCTTTGCTTTTTGGTCTTTGGGTCTGTTGCAGCAACGAGCCGATGGCTGCCGCGCACGAGGTCTTTAACCTCAGTCCAATTGAGGCGAGCCGCGTAGACCTTCAGCGTGACCCAGCCGTGCTTCCCGATATACGGCGTGCGGAAGAAGCGCGAATCATTGAGAAAAATTCCCTGCAGTTCCTTCTCAACCTTTACGCAAATTCCCAGTTCGCCTTTATATTCCTCGAGTACGCAGAACATCTTGCCGTTGACTCTAAATGTGGGATGGCTGAAGGTGGTCCCTTCAGCGACATCACACAGACCAATGCAAATCGTGCGCAACCGCTCCAGGATTTGGCCTTCACTCAGCATTTAGGAAACGAAGCCAGCATACGATAGAATAACTAGCTCGAAGTGCACAGGGAGAACGGATTGAGTTTTAGCGCCAGTACCCGGCAGGTGGGAGAAATCACGATCGTGGACGTGAGCGGGCGATTCACGCTGATCGAAGGCGAGGCCGTGCACGAACTGCTTGGCGATCTCTTTCGCGATGGCCGAAAGCGCGTCCTGCTGAATCTTCGCAACGTAACGTACCTCGATAGCTCCGGCATCGGGCAATTGGTTCGGTCCGTGTTTACCGCGCGGAAAAATGATGCGGACTTGCGAGCCGTCGATCTGAGCAATCGCGCTCAGGAAATTTTGCGACTGACCAACCTCCACACCGTCTTCACGGACTTCTCGGACGAGCAGGAAGCGCTCCGCAGCTTTCAGGCTTAAGCGCCTTCAGGCGCCTGCCGCGGCGCCGTTCGAAAATGAATCAATCGCTGCGGCTTCGCTATCTCTGATATCAAACACCGTGTAGAGCTTCGTCATTCTCAGCAGATCGCCGACTTGCTTCACGGGATTGATAAGTTTCAACGCCACTCCCTTCCCTCTCGCCGTGGTGAGAGCGCCGACTAACTGGCCCACTCCTGAGCTATCCACATATTTTACACCGGCGAGATTTAGGATCACCTTCTTGCGACCCTCTTCCGCTAGGCGACGAATGGCATCGGTAAGCACCAAATCGCTACCGGGACCGAAGGCTAGCGCTTCGCCCAAGCTGAGGCGCCCTCTCAGGTCTAGGATCGTCACGTCGTCAATATGGCGGATATCGCATTCCATGGTCATCGCTGGACTCCTTCAACGCGCAGACAGCTCGCCGGGGTGCATCGGCGGAGAGAGTCTATATCCGTGGTGGCTATAACACAACGAACGCAGGGGTAGGGCTGGGGGTTAAGGAGCTTTGGTAAGAGCCCGCGTACCGTAAGTACTCCCCTGACCGAAGTCCATACCGTACATTCCCGATGGAATCATACAGCGCTGAGGTCTAGAATAAGTCGGCTATTAAGCGCAGGCTAGTTACCTTATAGTTACTCATAGAATTGGAGCAACTTGCAGAATAACCCGTACAGTCGTTTCTTTAGTTACTTCGGCCTTCGAGAGAATCCCTTCGCGGTCAGTCCGGATCCACGTTACTTGCTTATGACGCCTCGGCTCCAAGAAGCGTGGGGAGCGATTGAGTATGGGATTCGGTCGCGCGAAGGAATCATTCTTCTCACAGGTGAAGCCGGCACCGGTAAAACTTCGCTGATCCGGAGATTGCTCGAATGGCTCCGCGAGCGCCGGATGCCGACCGCGTTCATCTTCAATTCGCATCTGGAATCCAGGCACCTCTACGATTTTATGCTGGCGGATTTCGGCGTGCGGCCCGACCCACGATGGCAAGGCAATGCGCTAATGTGCCTGGGGCAATGGCTGCCGGAACGCTGCCGTGAAGGACAAATCCCGGTTCTGATCGTGGACGAGGCGCAGGGCCTGCCTCTGCACGTGCTCGAGGAAATTCGATTGCTATTGAATCTGGAGACTCCACAGGAAAAGCTATTGCAAATCGTCCTGGCCGGACAACCGGAACTCGAGGAAAAGCTCAACCGTCCCGAGACGCGCCAACTAAAGCAGCGAATTACTGTCCGTTGCAAGACGGCGCCTCTTACGCCGAAGGAAGCACGAGACTATATTCAGGCGCGCCTCGATGTGGCCGGCGCCGCCGGCAGGCCGATTTTTTCGCCTGCGGCCGTGGCTGCCGCTCACGGTTACTCGCGAGGAATCCCACGCGTAATGAATCTTTTATGCGAGCACGCGCTGATCAATGCATACGCCGGGAGTATGAGCGTGGTGCCGGCGAGAGTGCTCGATGAGGTCGCGCGCGAGTTTCACTTCGATCGGGACAGTTACGTACCCGCGATATACAGCGGGATCTCGGACGCTTTATCTCTTCCGTATCAGGAGCGAGTTCCGACAGCTACGGCCGAATCGTCACCGCCAGCTATCCAGGCGATGCTTCCGACTGCTTTTGTTTCGACGGAACCGTTAAACGCGCTTCCCCTTCCGGAAGCTGTCGCGACACTGCCAGAAATCCAGACGATGCCTTCGCCTGCTTCTGCTCCGGCCGAACCCTTGAAAACGCTTTTCTTGTCCGAAGCCGTCGCGTCACCGCAGGTGATCCCGGCAAAGCACCAAGCAGCGGTTACTCAGCTGCAGCGTAATGAACATGTGGTCCACGCTGCTGATGTTTCTGCGGCGACTATTTTTCCGCCCGCCCCTCGGCAGGCGACGAAGAAGGTCGCGACAGGGCCGAGAAGGCGAAAACCGTCGCTCAGCAGCCGTCTGCTCGCAACAGTTCCAGACAAATGGCCAAAAACGCTTCTTTCTCCGTCGCTAAAATCCAAATTGAGAAAGCAGAGCCACGATTTTCGGCGGTCGCTCCGCCATATCTGGAACGACGTGTCTGACGAGCGCCGATTGCGAAAAATCAAAGCTGCCGTGGAATCGCAAAGCGAACGCGGGCTGCGGCGGCTTTCTGGCACATTCTCGAGAGCGCAGGTCTCTCTGGAGCAGCAGTGGAAGAATGCAGCGCCTATCTGGCAGCGAACGAAAGCATCTCTGTTGCATTGGCTCGAGCAACCGCAACGCTGGCGTCGCTCATTAGAGGTGAGTGACACTCCGCGACCGAGCCCGGTAGCACCGTTAACTCCTATGAGGGTCGCAGCCTGGCCGAAGGTGAACCGCCCGCAGAAGCGGTTCCGAAAGCCGCTGCCCCAATCCACAGCGCTGCCTTCGAGCGAGTCCGGAGCGAATGTCAACGTAATCGTAATGCGCTGGTTGCGCCAGCCATTCCGGGCCGCCACTTCCACTCATTCGTCCCGCACCGCCACGTCGCGGAACCGGTAAGACCGGGCCCGAATCACAATTCATTTGCTTGGAGCATTCTCGCTTGGACAGGTGTGCACGAACGGGTTCTGAGCGCCAGGAAACCGCGCGACCGCCACGGCGATATCTAGCAAGAATTGCCCGAAGTGTCCCGGTTACTGGCTTGGACCGCCACTCTCGATATAGCGGAACGCTTCCTCGACGGTGCGCGTAGGAGCGTGGGACTCGGTCTTCGTGAATTGCGGGCGCTTGCGGGGTGAAAATTTGCTCGGGTCAAAATTGCCCCGCTGCATCTTGAACACCCAGACGTATTCGCGATGTGATTTGTCTGCTTCCGACATCGGGACCAGCGCTGTATCGATCATGGTCATTGGACTGAAATCCGAAAACCCGTTATGGTCCGTGTGTACAGGGGTCGGCAGCGTGGAACCGAAGAAGTCGACGTCGTGCGTGAAGATGATGACGAAGTCGACCCTCGAGACATCAGGCGCCGGGCAGATGCTTGAAAATTGCTTCTTGCGATTCTGAGCGATCCATTTTGCCTGCGCCGGTGAGATTCCGTACGCGGAGAAAAATAGCCGGCAGGCCGGGTCCGCGCTGGCGTTTTCCGGCTGATAATCCGGATACTCGTCCGACTCAGTGGCTGCGACGGTATGAACGCTCGCAATCTCGTGAACCGGTTGCGGCTGGACAATCACGGAAGTCTCTAGTGGCTTCGTTGGAGTCGGGACGGCGGGCGTCGGCACCGAGGGGGTCGGTGCCGGATGCGCGCCGCTCGGCTGCGGCGGGGCCGCAGCAGACTTGGTGTTCGCCATTTTGCTTGGGGCTGGCGAAGCGGATCTTGTGTTGCTGGTTGCGGAAGTAGATGTCAGAGCCGGAGCATGCGAGGTAGCTGCAGGCGCGGCAGGCGCTGGTGGTTGTGGCTTACTCGCTAGAACCGCAGCAGGAGTCGATTTCCTGGACGGGCTCGGCGCGGGCGTTGACTTTGCGCTTGCACTCACGGCTGGAGTAGACGGGGCCGCAACAACAGAAATAGAAGTAACAGCAACAGGTGCGGATGCTATTTCGGCGACAGTGCGTACGGCAGGAGCCGGTGTAGGAGCGGGGCTAAGAGCCACGACGACTGCCGGCGCAGAAACGGGAGCCGCCGCAGGCGGCGGAGCTGAGATATTGCTGGCCATCGAGGGTGTGGAAGCAGCCGCGCTCACAGCAGCGCGAGGGGCAACTCGCTTCGCGATCGAGACACCCGCCTGTGAGTCATTCGGGTCAACGTAGGGAGGCAGATCCGGGAACGTACTCTCGGGCACGTAACCCTGCGCACCGTTCGCGGCGCGGATCTTCACATAGCCTTTCACGCGGCCTGTGATTTCAACCGTCTCGCCACATTTGAGTTTGGCGGAGACATCAAAACTGGTGAGTGAATCGTAAACCCAGACGCGATCGTTAGTCGCGTTGCACTTCATGGTCGCACTGTCGCCGGCAAAGGCAGGGGAAGCGGCAGCTGCACCCACGAGGAGGAAGAGGACTCCCAGTCGGTTGGTCATTTTGTCTCCAGGAAGATTGCACACGGGGTGCGCGGAACGAGTAAGAGCGGCGTCGCGAATGGTGCGTGCCCCGAGGCAAAAGGTTCATGTCCCAAGTTTGTTTCGTTCAAGGAACTCAGTTTGCCGAACGTACCGAATCGGAACAACTGTACGATCGGGCAGAAAACGAGCAGGCGAAAGTACCGCGTTGGACGTACTAAAGTACTTAGGACATTGGTAGGCAGGTTCGATTCTTCTTTGCCTGGGAGGTTCGCGATGCACTATGACTTTCTCGTGGAAACGTACGATACCGAGCGGATCAAGGTGGTGAGCACGTGGAGCGAGTTTCGTAATGAGGAGATGCCCTTGCGCCCGAGAATCGGTGACATTCGCGGGCGAAGCGTACACGAACAAATGGTGCATCAATGCGTAAGCGAGGATCTGTGGATGCGCACGATGCTCGGGATCGACGTGAACGCGCCGCCTCTTCCGAAACCGGAGACGCGGCTTGAATTTATCCGGCGCTACACGGAGGACAGCGGCAAGCGTCTCGACGTATTGCGCGCCAAAGATGACGCGTGGTGGGAAGGCGAAACCAAATTTTTCGATGTGCCTCGGTCGCGCGCCTGGGTAATGACCCGCCGCATCGCGCATACCGCGCATCATCGAGGGCAGCAGATCGCGATGCTTAGAATGTTCGGCCACGATCTGCACAGCAACTATGGCCCGACCGCAGATACGGGCGGCCTGATGCAGAATCACGCGCCGACGATCTACGCGTATTCTAATTTGCAAGCACTGCTTGACGGAGAGTCCGCAGGCGGCCGCAAATCCGGGCTGCCGGGCGGCGGCCCAAATCCTGTCACCGAGCGGCCGGGCGAAAAATAGCGGCTACCCGGGCGCTTTGGAAGCTGGTCTCTGGTTGAAGCGCGCAACTTCTTTCACTGCGCGATACGCTTGGTCGATTGCGGCGCTTGTATAAGCGAATGCTCCCGCATCGGAATTAGCAATCGAAATCCTGCCGAAGGGCTGCCGTCCAATCACACAGGGGCGTTCGTTTTCAGGCCAGTTGGGATCGAAGAGCGAATTGTATTCGTATGCGTATCCGTGCGGCCAGCGATTCACCGTGATCGCTTGAATATCCTGCGCTGGATCGAAACCGCCCGGCGAGAGAGAGCGCCCCAGTTGGCTGCGGATATTCCGCTCGAAGGTGGCAAACTGCGTGTGGTATAGCTCCATGCGACCAGCAATTTGCTGATCGCGCGCGGTGGCACCGGCTCCGGAAGGAATTCTCTCGAGATGCAATATGCATGGGTCACTCGGGCTGGCTGGATATTTGTAGCCACCCATGCTCACGGGATAATCGATTTCGATCGTTGCGAAGTAGCTTCCCGGACATTTAATTCTTCTCACGCCGAGTTTTTCAAATGCGAGTGAATTGCGAACCTGCACGTTGGTGTAAACAATCGGAACTTTCACTCCGTACGCGAGTGCGTCTTTCTGTTTTCTCGACATCTCGGGACACATGTATGGAATCACCATGTTCCAGCACGCGAGGATGCATGCATTCGCGCGGACAGTGCGCGCATGCTCGCCGCGAACGTAGGTGATTTCGACTTCCTTTGCGTTTTCGGCTTCTCCCACATTTGCTGCGTTCACAACGGTGCTGTTCAAGCGGATGCGCACGCTGGATTTTGGATCGTCGAGAGCCGCGTAGTTCATTTTCGCCGTGACGATGTCTTCCATCGTCGAACCCGGCGCGCTGCCAGGAATCAATGCCCGAACCAGCAGCCGTGCAATGGACGCGTTGCCGTCGGGAAAGTGATAGATGTAAGGAGCGTTGTCGTCGCGCTGCGTAACTTCCGCGCCGAGTCCCGGCCCGGGCGGACCCGAAAGGTCCATCCCGCTGAAGCCCGGGTAACTCAAACCAGCTAAATCGGCGGCAGGGACGGCATCGATTCCAACGCCGTAAACTCCGTATGTTTGTTTCTGGAGAAACGCCAGCGCATCGGGATGGAGCTTCACATATTTGAGCAGGTAGTCCTTGTAGCTCGTCTTGGCGAGCAGGACCTTTTTTTGCCATGCGGAAAGACGAGGCAGGTAATCGACTTTTTCGGTGTAAAGCCGCGTCAAATCCTGTTTCGCTTGATCGCTGAAGGGACTCTTTTCAAAGAAGCCTTTCCACGGCAGCTTGCCGGCACCGGTAACGAGCTTGTCCTCGCCAAAGCTTTCTCTGTCGAAAAAATAGGAATCCGGTTCCAGCGGATCAGGATCAAGCGGTCGGTTGAAATATTCTTCGAACCGCCGAACATCCACTCCGAGTTCCTGGATCAGGCCGCGCGCGTGCTTGCTCCAGCGACCGGGCGAATCAATCGACTGCGTTCCGCCATAACCGATAAGCATCCGCTCCGGCGGGTGGTACTCATTGCGCTTGGCATGACCGCCAAAGTCGTCGAGATTCTCGAGGATCAGCACTCGCGCCCTGGGCCCGGCGATTTTGCGATAGAAATAGGCCGCCGAGAGTCCGCTGATTCCCCCGCCAACGACGATTAGATCGTAGCGCTCCGGATCAGGCGTGGCATTGGACCAGATTTTTCCATCGCGAAGCGCGTGGCCGGCTTGCATGGCAGCATCCGTGGTGCCGCGCATTCCGGTGAGGGTGGGCGGATAATAACCAGGGCTTTTTTCCGGCGCGAACGGAGACTGAGGTATTCCAAGTGTTTCGAGCCATCGTAGGTTCGGGGAGAGTGCCGCGGCGCCTACCGCAATGCTGACTCCGTTTAGAAAATCGCGTCGCGCAATGCGGCGGCCCATGCCAAGTTCGCGATCCGACTTCTCATCCGCCACGTCTCCCCCGTCAGATTTGACCACCAGGACGGCAAGGCGCGGCAATTATCAGGCGCGCCCCTCTGGCTTGAGATTTTCAGCAGGAAAGCATACCGCGATAAGTCGAATTCGATAGAAGGAAACTGGAGATCGTCGGGTTGCGAGCCGCCGGAGAGAAGTTAGCTCGCGGCAGGGCCCTTGTGCATGTGCACTTCCGTGCCGCCGCGCTCGTAGTGAATCTCGTCCATAAACTGCTTCATCAGGAGAATGCCGCGTCCATGCTCGGCATCGAGATTTTCCGGAGCCAGCGGGTCTGGCACCCTTTCTGGATCGAAGCCAGGGCCCTCGTCGCGAACGACGAGTGAAATGCCTGATGCTGCGTCGCACTCGCAGCGAACGTGAACTTTCTTTTTCGAATCTTCGCGATTGCCGTGAAGGACGGCATTTGCCAGCGCCTCGCGAAGCGCCAATTCGATCGCGAATTCCGCGCCCGGGTCACAGTGAGTTTCGCGAATCTTGAGCATCAGCTCATCGACGAAGGGAGAGATCGCGTCGATTTCACTCTTCATCGATAGCTCCAGCTGCAATTTGGGCCGCCTCGAATCGAAAGTTGCGCAGCATCTTACTGGTGCTACGCCGTAGATTCAAGCAGGGGCCGCGGTTCCCGGTCGGACCGCGAGGCACACTCATCGCAGCCGGATCTCGTAATCGCCGTGGCACGGCTCGATTGTGATTTTGTTTTCCCGCCCGAGCCACCCGATGGCCATGAAAAACAGGCTTTCAGGCACCCCCGCAGCCTCGATCAGCGATGCGAGCGCAGTTGGCCCTCCGTCGGAGAGCATATGCCACACCGCACCGGCTGTTTCACCGATCGTGCCAAATTCATCGCCGCCGGAACCGTTGGTCGGGTCGCCACCACCGTCTAGCGAAGGAGAAAACGCCGCTGCGCGTCGAAGCAACTTGTCGAAAGTATCTGAGGGGAAAGGGGTTACAGGATCCTCGGATTCACGTTGAGACACCCTCATCATCTCTGTGATAATAGATACTCACTATTACCGGGGAATGATCCGGCCGTAAATTCTGCCTAATTTCTTTTGGAATTGCCGCTGGACTTGGACTACGAATCAGGACTAGAATCCGCCCTCTTCAACTATTCGGGCCCTTCCTACGAGAGGTTACAATGATTGCTGAAACCAGCAAGGAACAGTACCGCGGTGTCCTCTGTATTCACTGCCGCCAGGCGATTCCGCTCTCCGCGTCGCAGGTGCGCAAAGAGAAGGAATTGAGAGAATCCGAGCCGAGTGAGATGACCGAACTGCGCTCCAGTTCGTTCAATCTGCGCTGCAGGGCCTGTCACGGAGAGGCAACGTATACTGCGGCTGACACGATCGATTGCGCGGGCGCTCCTCGAGTGCGAAGCACTGCAGCGCGGCGCAATCCGCTGCTGCGGCCCGAGCCGAAGAATTTGTCGCGAGCTGCAAACAGCTAGAGAGCGCTGCCGCGCGTTGTAGCGATCACCAAGCCCTGCCGTCACAATCGGGAAATCACTGCACTGTGACTGTAACCGTCGCCGTAGTCCGCCCGAATTGATTCGTCACCGCCAATGTGTATGTGGTGGTTTGCGTCGGGTTTACCTGCACGCTGTTCCCTCGCACCGCTCCTACACTGGGTGATATCACGAAATAAGAAGCGCCCGAGGCGGTCCAATTGAGGGTTACCGGCGAGCCTGCTGAACTTGTCGAAGGCGACGCCGTGAAGCTTGAAATGGCGGGCGACGCGCCGGTCGGAACATTCGAAGAAGTGTAAATTGGATTCATCTCAACAACATCGAAATCGGATGCAGTAACACCTCCGAGCGAGTGCAGGTCGTCATTACTCCAGCGATCGTCCGGCGCGCCGCTGATATACATGGAGGAGCCGTTGTCCGCCATGATCATTCCGTATTTCTTCATGGCATTCAGAATCACCTGATTGGTGGCCGAGAACGTGGACACATCGAAACTCGACTTGAGCCGCAGCCGCATCCCCATCGGGGCGGCCATGGCCTGCGTCGAATTCGCGGCCCAGTGCGACGCCGGCGGCACAAACGCAGCACGGCTGAATTGCAATGTGAAACGAATCGCATGGTTGATATGTCCGGCGGCTACTTCATCGTAACGAATGAGACCCGGAAAAATTGGCAGGCCCGCAGCGTCGGCGGAAGTCCATGTCCACGGGCGCTGCTCGTCGTTTTGCAAATCCCAAACCGCGGCCGAAGCGGCATTCCATGCGCCGCCCGAACCGGCTGACGCACTGTAGAGCTCGTACAACCAGCAATTATTGTTGTCGAGCACGAGCACGTGCCGGTCGCCATTCCCCGGATTCGGATAGCCCTCAATCGGAGCATTCGCCGGCACAGGCATCGGCCCCGGATCGCTTTCATCGCCGTAAGCGGTGAAATTGATGGGCACGAATCCCTGCGTCGAGTCCACCACGACATAAGGAATGCCAATACTCGATCCCTGATAAAGACCGGCGCCGAAGTCCGGATGGATCGTCACTGACCCGCCGATAAAATTAATCAGCGCCGCCGAATTGGGATCCACGGGCGCCGAAGAAATATCTTTGTTCCACAGATTGTCGGCCGGGAATGGCACGAATCCATTGAGGCTGCCGCCCTGGCCGGGCGTCATTCCACTGCAAGCGCTAGGCGGTGGTGGCGGCGCGTTGGAGGTCACCTGCACATTTACAGAATTCGAAGTGCTCGCACCTGGGTTCGGATTCTGAACCGCTACTGAAAACGTCCCTGCCGTCGAAGCGGTGCCCGTCGCCGTCAGCTTTGTGGCGGAGACGAAGCTCGTGCTGATCGCCGCGCCTGCGAATAAGACTTGCGCGCCATTGACGAAATTGCTGCCGTTTACCGTCAGCGCGAATGCGCCGGTTGAAAAGGATTGAGGGCTTACGCTGCTGAGCGTCGGCGATGGATTCCAAAGAGTGAGCGTGGTTGTCGCGGTTGCGCTGGAATCAGCTTCGCTAACGGCCTTGATCGCCGCTGTGCCTCCAGCCGGCATGGCGCTTGGCGCACTGTACACCCCCGAAGCGCTGATCGTTCCCACCGTGGCGTTGCCGCCGGCAATCGCGTTCACAAACCAACTCACGTTTTGATTGGAGGAGCCGGTCACGGTGGCGGTCACTTGATCCGTGCTACCCAGACGCACCTCCGGCGATGTTTCTGAAAGACCAACTGCAACGGCCGGCGGCGGATTTTTTCCGCCTGAACCGTTACTCGTGCCACAGCCAATCTGGATGCTGAGCAAAATCAGCAACAGGAAGGGGTTTGCGCGGCGCAAAATCACTCTCCGTGAACGGCCAAAATCGATAGAGCTATCGCTCCACTATGCCGTCTGCATGCGCAGCAAACAACTGGACGAAAGTCCAAGAAGAGTGCAGGCCCGAAATAGCGTATTTAGCGCGCGCCGCTGCGTTCGCGTCAATTCGACAGGTCCCGCAGATGAGGTGGCGCTTGGAAGAAAGGGAGGGGCGCTCGTCCAAATTACTCGCCAGCCCACTTAGCCATAGTACTTTCGCCGCCCGCAACACCAAGCAAACAAACAACTTTGGGTATCGCTTTACTTGGCACACGCATTGCACCAATCCTCTGCGAGCAGGAATGAAACTCAGAAAATGAAGCTTGGAAATGAAAGCGCAACGGCAGATGAACCAAATGAGACACGACGCAGACACTGAACAACTGATTCCCAGCATTTTCTTTTTGCTGAAGAAATGGGAGTCAATCACATGGAATCGGGAGGCCGGGACAATGAATTGGGACCAACTCGAAGGGAAGTGGAAGCAGTACAAGGGTGATGTTCGTGAAAAGTGGGGCAAATTAACTGACGACGACCTGCACATCATAGCGGGAAGACGCGAGCAATTGATCGGTCGTTTGCAAGAGCGTTATGGCATCGCCAAGGAAGTCGCGGCCCGCGAAGCCGATGAATTCGTGAAGGCGCTCACCGCTGAGGAAGAAGTGGAACAGCGTGCGAATCGGGCTAGAGCCGGGCGCTAGCGATTTGGCTTTTGGTGGGAAGCAGGCGTCGCGAGGCAGGCCCGGAGCCCAGGACTCCGAGCCTGTTCCGCGACAAAAAGAAACGCGAAAGGAACGCAAACATGAAGCGCTCAGCAATACCCGGTCTTCTGTTGGCTCTCATTGGAATCGTACTATTCGCGCATCTGGGAATCGCGCGGGCCATGCAGAAGCAAACGGCACTGCACAAGGCCACCCTCCGGCAGATGGAGACGGCACAGAAAACGGAGCAAGCATTTCCCGTAGCATCGCTGCTCGCTGGTTTTTTCTTTATGAGTGGAGTCGGTTTAGTTGAGGTAAGCGCCCATCCAGTCGCTACTTCGCAAGGAGGACATTCCGCCGGACAAGGGAGTGATTCAGTCTAATTTAATCCTGATTGCGGTATTCTTCCGGTACGTCGTCTTCTAGCACTTCACGCGTCTTCACTTCCGATACGTCCGGATCCGGCGCGTTCTCGATCCCGCTTACAATCCCGGCTTCAAAATCCTGTCCCTCTTCGGCAAGCTCTCGCACGCTTTCAGAATCGACGTCCTCAATGCCCGAGAGTCCCTGGGTATCGCCTGACTGCCCACCCTCCGCGGCCAATCCCACTCCCTGGCGAATCTGCGCGACCGGTTGTTCGGTCAGTTGGGTGCTGCGGGAGCGACGCTTGCGCGTAGTAGATTTCTTTGTCTTTGCAGAAGCCTTCACCCGGGATGCTCGGGACGTGACTTTGCTCTTGCGCGCCGGCTTGGCAGCTTTCGCAGTTTTCTTTTTGCGGGTGGTCTTTTTCTTGGCCATCCTCAAAGTCTAGCACCGCCCACATAGCGACCGCAAAAGCCTTTCTGCTGATAGCCGGTGGGTCAAACGGCCGTGGCCAGCATCAGAGTATAGTGGAGTGGGTGTGCCACGAGATTCAATAGCCAGGGAACAGGATTAAAACGCCGAATGGACGCCGAACGCGGCCCTCGAGGTCGAAGCAAGCCTGAAAAATCGAAAGGCGCATGGAAGCTCCTACCGGACGTGTGGGAGCTTATCGAGCCACGCAAGGCGATCCTCGCGCTGGGCTTCGGGCTGATGCTGGTTAACCGCGTCGCAGGTCTCGTCCTCCCGGGCTCGACGAAATTTCTGATCGACAATGTCATCGGTAAGCATCAGCGGCAACTCCTTTTGCCGATCATCCTCGCCGTCGTCTGCGCCACGCTCGTACAGGGTGTAACGTCGTTCGCGTTGACGCAGTTGCTGTCAAAATCCTCGCAGCGGATGATATCCGACCTTCGCATCAAGGTGCAGGCGCACATCGGCCGTTTGCCGGTGTCTTTCTATGACGCGAACAAAACCGGTGTCCTGGTCTCGCGCATCATGAGCGACGTGGAGGGCGTCCGGAATTTGATCGGCACCGGCTTGATCGAATTTGCGGGCGGGATCATGACTTCGATCTTCGCGCTAATCGTGCTGCTACGAATCAGCTCGAGCATGACAGCTGTTGCGGCGGTTGTGCTGATCGCATTCGCTATCTCGCTGAACAAAGCCTTCAAGACTATCCGCCCTCTTTTCCGCGCGCGCCCGAAACTCAACGCGGAAGTGACCGGCCGCCTCACCGAATCCCTCGGCGGCGTTCGCGTGGTGAAGGGTTACCACGCCGAAGAGCGAGAAGGTAAAGTGTTCGCCGGCGGTGTCCAACGCCTGCTCGACAACGTGATCAAAACGCTCACGATGACTTCTCTGATGAGCCTTTCGTCGACGGTGCTCATGGGCCTCGTGAGTGCTGTGATCATGTTCCTCGGCGCGCAGAAAATTCTCGCTGGAACGATGACGCTCGGCACCTTCATCACATTCACGATTTTCCTCGGCATGTTGATCGCGCCGCTCGTGCAGATTGTCAGTATCGGCCCTCAGTTGACTGAAGCCATCACCGGCCTCGAGCGCACCCGCGAAGTCTTGAACGAAAAACCCGAGGATGAACAGCCCGACCGCACAATCGTTCTCGATCGCATTACCGGTTCCGTGGCTTTCGAGCATGTGGACTTTTCCTACGACACGGGCAAGCCTGTGCTGTATGACATTACCTTCGACTCATCTCCCGGCACCGTAACAGCTCTCGTAGGCCCATCCGGCGCGGGCAAATCCACGATCATCGGCCTCATCGCCGCTTTTTATGTACCCACGAGCGGCCGCGTCCTCGTGGATGGCTACGACCTCGCGCACGTCCGTCTCGATTCCTACCGCACGCAGCTCGGAGTCGTATTGCAGGACACGTTTCTCTTCGACGGCACAATTCGCGAGAACGTCGCCTTCGCGCGTCCCGATGCCACCGAGAATGAAATTCTGGAAGCGTGCCGAATCGCGCGCGTGGATGAATTTGCGGAAGGATTCGAGAACAAGTACGACACGGTGGTCGGCGAGCGTGGCGTGAAACTTTCCGGCGGGCAGAAGCAGCGCGTCTCCATCGCGCGAGCGATTCTCGCCGATCCGCGCATTTTGATTCTCGACGAAGCAACCTCGAGCCTCGACTCCGAATCCGAAGCGCTCATTCAGGAAGGCCTTCGCTATCTCATGCGTGGGCGCACCACATTTGTGATAGCCCACAGACTCTCCACCGTGCGTCGTGCTGATCAGATCCTGGTAATCGAAGCAGGGCGGATCGTCGAACGCGGCACTCACGAATCGCTCTATGGCGCAGGCGGCCGCTACTTCGAGCTTTATACGAAGCAACACGGAGTCGAAACCAACCTCTTTTTGGCACCCGGCGAGGGCAGTTCAGCGCCGGACGAGTCCGAAATCCCGGTTAGCGAACCTGCCTCAGCGGGCCAGAGTGACACCGATCTTCCCAACGCGATTCGTCTTCTGCGCGGCCCCGGCAACTAAGTCCACATCGTCAAAGAATGCGCTTTCAGTATCCGGTAATTGGAATAGGCGCCAAAGCCAGCCGCTCGATTCCCTTCCGTCATTTACCCCGCCATGCACACGCTGTACAATCTCCGCTCCTCGCATTTCTGATGGCAAGAACCGGAGGCTCCCATGGTCGCGCGCGTCACGCACTATCGCATCCGTTCCGGGAAGCTCGAAGAATTTAGTGCCACCGTGCAATCCCTTACTGCCGCAATGGATAAGCTGAAAGGATTTCGGGTCCTATTGGTATTACGAGGCGATGAACCATCAGGCCAGGAATCAAGCCAGGAAGCGATGGCCATTTCCATCTGGGATTCCTCAGAGGACATGAAAGACAGCGACAGTGATTCCTTCTATTACCACGTGGTGTCCAAGTTGATCGGGTGCTGTGAAAGCTTCTCGCCGATGCATGAACAGGAAGTCATGGTCAGCAAATTCGCAAATTGCTGACGATTCCGCTGGCCGATTCGTCGCAGAGATTCGACGCGATCGCTCATGTCTGCGGAATATTTATCCGCATCGAGGTACACTGCTCCGCACGGACAGGCTATTAGTCCGCAAAAGACGAACTCCGGAGATTCCATCGAGTGTCAGGCCCTGCCGAGCTGTTGCGTCAAATCCCCGCCGAGTTCACGCTTCCCGCGGCCATCATCGTTGGCTCCATCATTCTTGTGAGCCTCGTGCTCTTCCATGGAATGGGTATCCATTGGGTTTCCACGATCCATAAACGCGGCGAGCTCCGCTTGCGCGCCGGGCGCCCTCACGTTTTCGCCGCCCTTCTTCTTTTCGGCATCGCCGTCTTCCTTCTTCTCTCACTTCACATTATCGGCGTCGTCTGGTGGGCCATCGTCCTCACGCGCCTCGGACTGATCCACACCGCGAAGGATGCCATCTATTTTTGCGCCAACGCCTACACCACGCTCGGCTATGGCCAGGTGGACCTCGACCCGCAGTACCGCATCATCAGCCCTATCATTGGAATTTCCGGATTGTTTACGTTCGCATGGACTACCAGCATGCTCGTCAATATCGTGCGGGATCACAATGCCCTTCTCGAAACTTTTGAACTCGAACGCGCCAAGGAGAAGCAGCTTCGCCAAAATCTGAAGCTCGCCGTGGGCAGCGCCTTCACTCAGGAACGCAAATCCGAACGCGCTGAAAGCGCTTCCATTGCTGAGGAAAGCGCGGGCGCTTCGCTCGTGCGCCATTGGCAGCTCTGGCGCGAGGAGCGCCAGAAACTCAGAGCGATCCGCGCGAGTTTCTGCGCCGAGACCAAAGTCCTGATCCATCAAGAGCAGGATGCAGAAGAAAAGCTCGGCACGCCCGAACCAGAAGTATCCCCGCCGGCCGCCAAGCAAACTCCTCCGCAAAAGCCATAGCGGCTGCAATCGCGGAAATAAATTGAATCAGGGAAAATCGCAGCGATGAATCAATAAACTGGTGCCGGAGGAGGGACTTGAACCCACACGGGCCGTTAAGCCCACCGGATTTTGAGTCCGGCGCGTCTGCCAGTTCCACCACTCCGGCACGTGTTACGGAAGCACGGCGCCTTTCAGCGCCGCTTTCAGACTAGATTGAATGTATCGCTTGTGAATAGCACCGGTCAAGCAGCCGGCGGCCTTGCCATCACACTGCTCACAGTTGCGTTCCGCAGCGGTCTAATGCGAGAGTCTTACCATTCCTCTTTGTTCTCGGAGGCCGCATGAAGCGCTCAGTCCACCTCCTATTGCTGATCAACCTCGCGCTCGTCACACTCGCGTTTCCTGCGCGCGCATTCGCCTCCGCCGATGAATCTGCCCCGGGCCATTTCGTCGAAGTCGAGAAAGGCAAGATCTACTACGAGGAATGCGGCACCGGTCCCGACGCCGTCGTTTTAATTCACGACGGAATCGCGCACTCCACCGTCTGGGACGCCGTCTGGCCCGCATTTTGTAAAGAATTCCACACGGTACGCTATGACCGTCGCGGCTATGGCCGCTCGCCCGCCGCCACTACCTGGTATTACGAAACCGACGACCTCTACACGCTACTCCGCCATCTGAAAATCAACCGCGCGTTCCTGGTCGGCAGCTCGCACGGCGGCGAACTCACGATCGATTTCACTCTCGCGCATCCCAAACTCGTCGATGGAGTGGTCCTCGTCGGCGCCGTCGTCAGCGGCTACGGCTTCTCCGATCATTTTCTCAATCGCGGCATTGCCAATAATGCCCCGATGGAAAAAAACGACGTCGCGGCCATGATTTCCAACTGGTCAAATGACAAATACCTGCTCGCCGCCGATCACCCCGAAGCGAAAAAGAAACTCCACGAAATCCTATCGGCCGCTCCCCAGGATCTAAACCACCCCGACTTCCCGCGTCCCACGCCCGATTCTCTTCCGCGCCTCAACGAAATTCGCGTCCCCACATTAATTCTCGTAGGCGACATCGATATTCCCGACGTTCACGCCCACGCAGGCGTAATCGAAGCCGGTATCCCCAATTCCCGCCGCATCGTCGTAGAAGACTCCGGCCACCTCATGTACCTCGAGAAACCCGAAGAATTCACCCGCCTCGTAGTCACATTCGTCAAATCCAACCGCGACGAATCCGCCGTTGCCGTTCAGT
This sequence comes from uncultured Acidobacteriota bacterium, assembly GCA_963772535.1. Classification (GTDB taxonomy): domain Bacteria; phylum Acidobacteriota; class Terriglobia; order Acidiferrales; family UBA7541; genus Palsa-295. The sequence continues at coordinate 90,650 of CAVYXN010000008.1, read as the reverse complement.
AGCACAGGCATTCCTGCCTGTGCCAACGAAACAACGCGGCACACATCCCCAATTCCTCGGCTCGCGCATGGCGTCGTTCTTTTTTCTTCGACACTCCGAACCCCGTGAAATACTCCCTCCCAACGCATCACCGCAGCACAAATCACCAAACCCGTCCGCACCGCGCCTACTTCGCCGTCACCTTAATCTCACGCTCTTCGCCGCCTGCCACCTCGACGGACGTTCCACCCGGCAGATATTCGCGAATCACCTCCGGCTTCCCCCACTCGAGGCTCCAGTCATTCACCGCAACCGCCGTGTACTTCCCCGGCGACACCTGATTCATCGAAAACGATCCGTCGCTATCGCTTTGGTCCCGCCGATACTCCGTATGCTCCCGAAGATCGTCCGGAACCAGCACCACCATCATTCCCGGAGCCGGTTTCCCTCCACGCTCTACGATCCCTTTCACGCGTGCATTTACGCCGCGTGCCAAAGTCAAAATCAACCGCAGGTCGTTCCCGTTACTAATCTCGATCTTGCGTCCAGTCACTTTTGTTCCGCCGGCGCTCACGCTCCGAAGCTCCAGCCCTCCCGGCGCCACGGAAGACACTTCATACACTCCCGGCTCGATCTGATCGGATGAAAAACTGAAATTCCCGGCCGAGTCTACGTCCTGCCGGAAGCCGCTTCCCTTGGAAGCGTTCCTCAGAAACACGCGCACGCCCTGCGGTGGAGAGAGATTTCCTTCCAACCGTACGATTCCACTCACCACTCCCGCGGGCGCTATTCCCCTCACATCAAGCGTCTGCCCATCCGCGGGATCCACGGTCACCGACTTGCTGAATCTCATGGACTGCCGCGCCTCTCGGGGATTGAAGGTCATCACTTGGAGGACTGAGGGCCCGGGGCGCAGGCCGTCGACTTCCATAATGACAGTTCCGGACTGTTGTTCGGAATCACCGTCTTCCGCACTCGACTCTTGAGTCGAAACCCTAACCCGATCCTGATAAGTTCCGAGAATTGTTTGGCTCACAAGGATCTGGCTAAATAGTTTCGAATCCCTTTCCTCCACCTCAACACGCAAGTGCATCGCGGGTATGGGCACGAGTCGCATGTCAGCCTGTGCGCTACCGCCCGTCTCCACGCGGATAGACGCTGCGCCACTCACGTCAATCGCGTTTGGATAGTACGTAATCGGATAGACCAAATCGAGGCTGGAATTGGTTTGCCCAGCCTTTTGCGAAGCGGACGAGTCGCGGAAGGAAACATTTCGCGCGTAGTCCGCGTACCAGGGCTCCGCCGCGACCGCCAGATAGTAGTTGCCGCTCGGCAAAGACCCGAATCGATACCGCCCTTCTTCGTTCGTACTTTGGTGCCCGTTCAAATGCTTCACGTGCCCGCCGCTCTCAGTGTCCTCACGAAATAAAAGCATTCTTGCCGACTGGACCGGCTCGCCAGCCTCATCCGTCACCTCGCCGGAAATCACAGCCTCTGGGGCCAATGGAAATACCAGATTCTCGGAATTCAGATTTGGCCCCACAAGGATCGCCGTCGTGAATTGCTCATGCTGCAAATACATCTGCTCAACGTAACCCTTCCGCCGCGCCTCTAGGATGTAGCGACCCGCTGGAATCTGGTTGAACACAAAGCTGCCGTCTGTGCCGGCTCGCAATGTGCGATTCAAGTTCGGCGACGATGCAGCAGCAATCAACACATAGGCGCCAGCCACAGGCGCGTTCGTCATCGAGTTCACCGCGCGGCCTGTGATTCGGAAGTCGCCCGTAGGTGCCGCGTCGGTCCGCTTTTGCTGCTGCGCTGCTTGTGTCTGCGGCGATACCAGCGCTCCCGCGCGAGACGCATCCTGCGCCGCGCTTCCCCCCAACAACAGTGCTATCCACGCAAGCGTTTCGAGCATGATTTATTTCTCTCTCTGCAGGAGTTCCAGTTCCAAGTGACTCTCTTGCTTCGCGCTGAGCGTTACGTCTTGCGCCTTCGTCAGGTAATTTCGCAGCGCTTCCGGGTTCGCGTACTCAAGATCGTCGGCCTGATCGATTGCGATCGCGCGATAGGAACCAGGCGCGAGGTCGCCTACAACGAAGGTCCCGTTCGTTATTTGTGTCACTTTTATCAGTCGCGGCGCACGATTGGATACCAGCAGCACCACTCCACTCGCGGGCGACGATCCTTTCCCTCGGACATTCCCACTCACTTTCGCGCCGTCGTTCCTCAGCGTGATCTCGATCGCTTCCGTCGTTCCGCCCTCCGGCACCATCAACTCGTCGGTCAGCAGATCAACGGACCCGTACAGCGCGGATTCCACGTACCACCCGAAATTCGGCCGGATGCCCACCGAATAAATTCCCGGCTCCACGCTCTTAATTACGGCGCGCCTTTGATCTCCGTCCACTTCCCATTGGGACCACGCGGTGCGGGGGCGTGCACTCGGTTGCTTCTCCGTCAAAAACACCGCGCCAATCGGATTATTTTCATTGGCGCCCGCGCCGTTCTCGTTCGTTCGGAAGTCCACGGGAATCGAGGCCATTGGTGCCACGGACAAGGTCAGGTTCGTAATATTCGAGCTCACGTGCAGCAGCATCCTCCCGGCAGAAGAAATTTCCCCGTCGCCGAAGCAGTTCGCCTCGAGTGTGTAGATTCCCGCCGGCACCTCCCCGCTTCGAAACACTCCCGTCATTGGCTCCGCCCTCATACCAACCGGCACATCCTCGCCAGAGCTGTCTCTCAACTGCGGACGGCATGGCTGTCCAAGCGTTCCACCCACCACTGCGCCCGAAATTCGGTACAGAGGCACCGTATTCAGGGTGAACTCCAGTCGCGCGCGCCTTCCCGAATTCACCTCCACCTGCGCGGCCCCTTCCAATTCGGCAGCGTTCGGGTAGAACACCCGCGGATAGCCCACATCGCTCCCTTGAGCGCCGTTCCCGACGTGTCCCACAGGTCGAAAACTAGGTCCCACCGACACATAGTATTTGCCTGGAACCAGGTTACCGGCCCGGTATTCACCTTGCTCATCCGTCTGCCCTCCTCCGTTCGTGCTCCAGTGGCGGCGCCCCTCCTGAACCCGCGAGCCCAACACGCGCACGGGCAGACCCTCCACCCCCTCGCCATCCTCGCCCGTCACGATCACCGTGATCGTACTTTCCGGATCGAGCTTCAGAACCAGCGGCGACGTACCCGCACCGACCGTGACCATAGTAGGACGTCCGCCGGAGGAATCTATGTATCCCGGCTTATGTGCGTTGATTCCACACTCGCCTTGCGCCAGGTTCTCGAATCGGAATTTGCCGCCTTCATCTGTGAGCACTGCTTGCGATTGCCCTCCCATCAACTGGACCAACGCTCGTCGGATTGGTGCGCCTGTCAAAGCATCCACCACGGTTCCACTCAACTTATATTGCCCCGCGCCACTCGACGTGTCCCCGGCTCCATTGAGACTGAGGCGATTTTGGAGCGCCGCTGCAGGGCTGGCTACCACAAGAGAGGAAATTATGCAGAAAGCACAAACGAAGATTACGTACTGCAAGAGGTGCAACACCCGGTCACGCATTTGTCCTCTTAACCGGTTGAATACTGTGAAGGATTATGCCGTAAACCAATCGGATAAGTCCTGAAGCCGTCATAGTCGCCGCTTCAGGGCAGGTAGCCGGCTAGTTGCTCACTTCGGCGAGTAGAAAAGATAATCAGCGGAATACGGCACGCGCACTTCCCCGCCCGAGTGCGAACCGTCACACCCGGACGCAGGCGCCTTGCCGCCTTTCGTGTTGATCCGCTGAATCGTTGTGGCGCGCGTCAGCACGCCGCTGCCTTCATGGCTCACAATGTTGACCAGCAGCCACGGAATGGAATCAGCGTCCGGTGAAGGAGCATTCGCAACAGCCTTTCCGATCACTCGGCTGCCGTCGTTTGCTTCCCACGACGGTCCTGCAAAATGCTTACCGAACTCTTTGCCATCCTGGTCAAACAGTTTCGCGTCCGGAGCCTTCAATGTCCATGCGAATTGCCCCGCCTCACCCTTGCAGATGTACACCTGGTCGCCCTTCGCATGCAGCCGAAAAAGAAGCTGTTCGTTAGCCGGCGGCCGAAGTTTTTCCGGGACTTCTTGCGCGCCAACGACGCACGAAAGAACGGCGCTCGCAACGGCGAGCAGAGCAACACATCCGAATCCGCCAATGTGATTGAGCATAGGAAGTTTCCTCCTGCCAAAGCGCAGAGCAGATCGCTGCGCAATATAACTCAAGTCGCCTGCATCATGAAACAGAACAGGGGACGGGATCTGAAGTCGGCTCCCCAACTCCGGCGGCTACAAAAGACCGCGTGCGACGACCTAAAATCCGACCCCAACACAAACTACTTCCTATTGTGACGGCCGATTCCGATGGTGCTTAGGGCGCACATATCGACCACTGAACATCGCACGTATTCCCAGGACACACAGAGCGAATAGTAAGGACGCCCAAAGAAGAAATCCGAACAGAACTACGACCCAGTTGCCGACATCTGACGTCGTGAGCGGTTCGCTGCCAAATGTGGGAGGCGCCATCAGAACAGCTGCGAACACCGCAGATGCGATCAAACCTGTCCGGATATTCCGGAAAAACCGAATCGTAGGATTACACTTCAAAGGTTTCCTCCGGCGGCGGGAGTTTGTCGCCCGGTCGGGCGAACCATACGTAGAGGGTCGGCAGAATAAATACGCTCATTAACAGGTCCGCAACCAAGCCCCCCACGATGACGATCGCGAATGGGCGCTGCGAATCTGAGCCGATAGCATGCGACATTGCAGCAGGCAGTAAACCTAGCGTCGCTACGAGCATCGTCATCATGATCGGGCGGAGCCTTAGGACCGCCCCTTCAATCGCGGAATCTTCTATCGAATGGCCTCTGGCGCGGAGCTGATTGATGTACTCCAACATGATCACGCCCGTTTGAACGGATACGCCGAACAGGGCCAGGAACCCAACGCCGGAGGAAACACTGAAGTTCGTGTGCGTAATGAGCAAAGCGAGCACACCGCCAATGCGCGCGAGCGCCACATTGGCGAGAATGAGCACCGCCCATTTAAATGACCGGAACATCGTATAGAGGATTACGAAGATCAGCAGAATTGTTAGCGGCACGATGAAGAGCAACCGCTCCTCAGCGCGTTTCTCACTTTCATATTCCCCTTCCCAGTCAATGTGGTATCCGCGCGGCAATTGGACTTGCGCGTTTACCTTTTTGATCGCTTCCTCTACAGTGCTGCCAAGGTCGCGTCCGCGAACGCTGTACTTGATGGCCACATACCGCTGGTTTCCTTCGCGGTAAATTTCCGAGCCGCCATCCTGTTGTTTGATTTTGCACAGCTGTGCAAGCGAAACTCGTTCGCCAGACGGGGACAACAAACGAATGTTCTCGAGGGCTTCCTTCGTTGTGCGATATTGCGGGAGATACCGCAACACCAGGTCGTAGCGCGCCTCGCCCTGCAATACCTGCGTGAGAGCGCCGCCTCCCGCGGCCGTTTGGATGGCATCCTGAATGTCGGCGACGTTGATCTGATAGCGAGCCGCTTGCTCGCGGTTTACTTCGAAGTTGATGTTTGGCTGGCCGAGAACGTGGAAAACTCCGAGGTCTTCCACTCCCTTCACCTGCCGCATCGTATTCACAATCTGGTCGGCCTTCTCCTCGAGAACCTTCAAATCGTCGCCATAAATCTTCGTCGCGAGTTCGCCCTTCACACCGCTGACGGCTTCCTCCATGTTGTCTTCGATGGGCTGCGAAAATCCCCAGACGACGCTGGGAATCTTTGCCAGTTCGCGATTCATGGCCGCGATAACTCTGTCCTTATCTTCGTGGAACACGGCCCGCCACTGTTCCTTCGGCTTCAAATCAACGAAGTATTCCGTGTTGAAGAAGCCGGTTGTATCTGTTCCGTCATCCGGACGCCCCACCTGGCTCGTGCATTGCGGCACTTCGGGAAACGAACAAAGCATTACGCGGGCCTGGTTCGACAGGCGGATGCCTTCCGTCGGTCCTGTGCTCGGAGCGAGAGTACCGCGCACCCAGAGAGCGCCCTCATCCAAGTGCGGCAGAAACTCAGAACCGATCACGCCCCCCACCGTGAGATAAATAGCGACGACCAATCCGAGTGACGCCAGGCCTACCGTTACCAAGCGATGCTCGACTGCCCACTTCGCGGCCTCCCTATACCTATTTTTCAAACCTTCCATCACCGGATTTCGCCACTCGTGCGCGCCTTTCGCAAAAAACATGCTGGCGAGCACTGGGGCGATGAGCATCGAAAATATCAGCGCACCCAGCAACGCAAACGCGACCGTCCACGCCATCGGCCTGAACAAGCGCCCTTCCACTCGCTGCAGGGTGAATACAGGCAGATATGCGGTAATGATGATGGCGATCGCGTAGAACACTGGCCGCTGCACCTCATGCGCGGCCTCGCGAACTACTTCGAGTATCGGTTTTGAAACGTCTCCGTTTTCGCGCAGGTGTATGTGGCGGACGATGTTTTCCACCATCACCACCGCTCCATCCACCACCATCCCGAAATCGAGGGCACCTAGTGACAGCAGGTTCGCAGGAATTCCTTTCAGGTTGAGGCACGTGGCAGCGAACAACAATGCAAACGGAATGGTGAGGGCCACAATGATTGCTCCCCGCACATTCCCTAAAAACAAAAACAGAATGATGACCACCAGAATCATGCCCTCCGTCAGGTTGTGGAGGACGGTATGCGTTGTGAAGTGCACCAGGGTACTGCGGTCAATGAACGGAACTACCTTTACGCCGGGCGGCAGAATTCGTTCGTTCAGCTCTTTCACCTTGGCGTGGATTCCGGCTAGGGCTTCGTCGGCATTCGCGCCTTTGCGCAGCAGCACGATTCCGGACACCACGTCGTCGTTGTCGACAATCTTCCCGTCTTCGCGATGGAGTGCTCGCGCGAATTGGCCGAGCCGGATCTTTGGCCCCTGCGCAACGACCGCGATATCCTTCACGCGCAGCGGCGTGCCGGTCTTCGAAACAATCACGGTGTTCTCGATGTCCTGGACGTTCCTCACCAGGCCTACTTCGCGAAGGTTCAGTTGCTGGAGGCCTGCTTCGATAAAGCTTCCGCCCGCATTCGCATTGTTGTTCGTGAGCTGCTGCTCCACTTGGGCGAGGCTTAGTCCATAAGCAATCAACTTGTTGGGATCAATGCGAACCTGATATTCGCGAGTGGGGCCTCCAAAGCTGGCAACATCAACAATGTTAGGAACAGCCTTGAAATTCTTCTCGATCACCCAGTCTTCGATCGATTTCAACTCCATCACGTCATACTGGGGATTTGTGCTGCGCAGGGTGAAGAAGTAGATTTGGCCCACCGGACTCCAGTCCGTCCCCATTTGCGGGCTTACACCAGGCGGCAAGGTGACCTGCGAGAGCCGTTCGAGAACTCGCTCGCGGTTCCAAGCATTCTCCTCCTCGTCGTCGAAAATCAGTTTCAGGTCCGACAATCCGAAAAGGGAGAACGAGCGCAGGTGAACCACGTGAGGAACGCCGTTCATAACGATCTCGAGCGGAATCGTTACTTGCTGCTCGATTTGTTCGGCAGAAATTCCCGGCCACTGCGTGATGATTTCCACGTAGTTGTCGGCAACGTCCGGATATGCTTCGACCGGAAGCTGATGAAACGAGATTGCACCCCATCCAAATAGCAAGAGCGCCCCTGCCAGGATCAAGAAACGGTTCTCGAGCGCGAAGTCGACGAATTTCCGAATCATCTACTGCTCTACCGTATTCTGGAACACCAGCGCGTCCCGAATCACTTTCGCGCCCGGCTGGATTCCCGAGATGACTTCCTGCATGTTTCCGGGAAGCATGATTCCGCTCGTGATCTCCACTCGCCGAAATGTCTTGTCGTCTGCCGCTACGAAAACCCCGTCGCGGTCATGCAAATGAAGGATCGCGCTTGCGGGAACGGCCGCGCGCGGCACGGGCGTCTTTCTGTAGAAAGTGGCCGTGACAAACATGCCGATGCGCATCATTTGTCCCGGGTTTGGCACTTCGAGCCGGACTTTCGCCGTGCGGATGCTGGGGTCCAAAATTGGAAAAATGTTGTCGATGCGGCCTTTAAGCACCCTGTTCGGATACGCGTTCAGGTGAATGTCCGCGTACTCCCCGAGATGCACCGCATCGAGGTCATTCTCATAAACGTCACACATGATCCAGACGTAGGACAGATCTGAAATCGTGAACGGGTTGGGGCCAGACAGGCCCTGCACTCCCGCTGCGTTGGTCACCTGCTGATCGGTAATCACTCCGGAAACAGGCGCGAAGAGGTCCACAATTCCGGACGGATGATTCTTGTCCACGCCGAGCAATCGCAATTGCTCGGTCGCCGTGTCGAGATCGACTTTGGCGTCCTGTTCGGTATCCTCGGCTTGCTCGAGAAGACCTTTTGAAGTGGCGCCGTGGGCATATAGATCCTGCGCGCGTTCAAGCTGCTGGCGATCCAATCGTTCATCGTTCGCAGCCTTCAGATAGATCTGGTACGCGCCTGATATGTCATTGCTCCGCACGCGGAGCAGCAACTGGCCCTTCTTGACGAAGTCGCCAAGCCTCGCCTTGATTTCCACCACCCGGCCTGCCGCCAGCGAAATCACCGGCACAGCTCGCGCTACATCCGGCTGCACCACACCAGTCACGTTCAGAGCTGGAACAGCCTTGTATTGAGCCGCTGTCGCAAGCGGAAACTGCTCGGGATGATCCACCCGGACTATGCTTCCATCCTGCTCGTGCTCCACTTGGGTCGGCGGCGGTGCTTCGGATGCTGGATTTGCCTTGTCAACTCCGCAACCGCCGATAGCCGGAATCGTGCAAAGGATCAAAGCGATGAAGCTGCACTTCGTGAATCTCATGGGATCGACCTCAACTCTCAATGTAATGTTCAAAAGGAGCGGCCTCACGGCCGACGGAGCTGTGCTCCAGTTGAAAAGATGGAGTTACGGATTGGGTTTCGAATCGATAGAGCTGCAGCGATAGAGCTAAACTGCAACCTTGCGAATCAATGGGCCCGGCTGATGTGAATCGTTGAGGGTTAGGCTGGTGGTGCGCGGCCCGCGTGGGAAACCAGGAAGAAATCAACAGCGAATCCTGCGCCCGCTCGCGAAATTGAATCGGAGCGAGGCCGGATATTTGCGAGAAGCTTCGCCGCTTGCAAAACTCCCGGACGCGATTGCGGCGGGATGCCGACGGTGTCCATCGCCTGATCCGCTGCTGAAGCCCAATTTGCCAGGGGATTGCTGAAAGCACCGGGGAAAACCGATGGCGCAACTCGGGAAAAGCTACCGTGGCCATCGTTGAGAAACACCGCTACAGGCTGTCTGAGCGACGTAGTGAGAATCAGATCGACAGCATGATCTCCGTTTACATCGCGCGCCTCGATCAGCAGGCCACCGGCCGGCGCGACCAATCGAATTGATTGCCGCCCAGCGGCGGAGAGCTGCAATTGAATCCAATAATCGGTGCTGCCGGACGTGGTTAGCCCAGCCTGCACGCTCGCCAAATCCGGGTTCAGGTCCCCGTCGAAATCCGAAATCGCGAGCTGTTGGCCGGAGGGAGCGGGGGCGGCTGCTGCGTTCCGTGTTTCTTCACCCGCCGCGCTGCCACTCGCAAAGCCAAAGGCGCACAACAATAAGGCGTACACCAACGGACAGAGCAAACTTCGGCGGACGCACCCTAGGTTTGTTTGGCGGTCCAATTTACAGGTGACAAACATATACGAACTCTTGAATGCAGTCGTTCAGCATACTACAACTCTCTATGGATGACATACGTCGCCAGATATACCGAATCCCATCTACTTGACGCCTATCTGATAGTTGAGAGTCCCAACTACCTTTGATTAAGCGTGTCGGCAATTCTGAATCAGGACGTATCTGATGAAGGGTCGCGGCTTTGGCGATCACGACTTTCCATCCGGTTAGGTGTCGAAAAACCCTCTTAGAACCACCCACCTCAAAGTGCGACGAAGCCCTCAGATTACCGGTGGGACCAGACCTTCGCCAGTGTAACGGACTGCACTCGCTTCGATAAGTCATCCCCTGCCCCGCCGCCCATTCTTCCGCGCCGACTCTACCAAACTGTCCGCCGCCATAACGCAAGTCTGTCGCAGTTCTTTCACCACGCTCTCCTGCACCCCGGGAATCAGCAACTGCGTCGCGGTTCCGTGCGACAGCGCCGCAATCGCTAGCGTCAATCGCCGATGATCCTCCGGTTTTCCGCCCAGCCGATCCGCCAGCCGGCGTTGCAGTAACTCGAACGACGGCCTCGGCTCGTCTCGATGCAGCCGCGCAGACCAGTCCGCATGAATCAACTCATACTCGTGCTTATGGCTCGCTGCAAAGTCCAGATAGCGCCGGCAAAATTGAGCGACCGCTCGCGAACCTTTCACCGCCGCGAAAAGTTGCAGCTGCGCGCGCAGTCGCAACGCCTCCAGAATTTCCCTTTTGTCTTTAAACCGCTGATACACCGTCGGAGTTGTCGTCCCCGCTTCGCGCGCCACGGCCCGCATCGTCAGCCCGCGTTCGCCCTTGCTTCGCCACAAACGATACGCTGCGTCCAGAACGTGCCCTTCCACTTCCAAATCAGGGTGGCGCGGCATCTGGGATTCCCCCGTCACTGCTCGTGTCCGAAAGTTTAATACATTTGACATCGTTAAACAAACGTTGTATAAGTAATGGTCCCAGATTCTTACCTGTTCCGCAATCAAGGAAAGGAAGGTCAAGGAGGGATTGGTTCGTGAAGTTGCTGAGCGATTCGCATTTATTTCAATACACGGTAATTACCAAGGCCCGCCCGGAAGTCGCCTGGAACATCTTCTCCGATTGGACTCGCTGGCCCTCTTTCGCCAATGTCTACGGCAACCTTCGCTGGCACGAAGGCAGGCCCTGGCAAGTCGGCAGCCGCCTTTTTATCGAAATCTTGCGCCCCGTGGAAACCGTGATCGAGCACGTCATCATCACCTGCACGCCGATGAAGCAGATTGGCTGGATTGATAGCGGCATGGGCGTCACGATTATTCAGTGGGTCGAGTTCGAGCAGCAGGGCGAAGGCCGCACCGTGATTCACACCTGGGGAGAAATTGCCGGAGCCAAATTCGAAGTCGCCGGCCGCACCGTTCCGCAGCTCGTCAACACCTTCACCGAAACCTGGTACGAAAATTTCCGCTCTGCCTGCGACGAAGCCGCCGAAATCGGCGATCTCGTAGCCGACCCCGTCTAAGAAATCGCGCTCTCGCGGCGCGTGAGTCATTTCGCGCGCCCCGCATTTCAGCCCACCCAACTTTTTCGCTGGATCATTTCGCTGGATCAAAGCAGAACTTCGGAAAAACGAATTCCGGAGCTGCGCGCTCGCCCAGGATTTGGCGCGCAGCCCCGGAACCCGAGGAGGAACCGGTGAGGATTTAGTTCGCCGACGACGAAGCGCCAACCGCTTCGTACTCTTCCGTTGACGAGCCCTTCGAGCGATCGATTTCGATGCGGCCCTTGAAATACGCGCCGTCTTCGATGCTGATCCGCGAAGTGGTGATGTCGCCCGTCACCGAGCCATCCTTCTTGATCTCGACGCGGTCGCTGGCGCGCAGGTTGCCTTGCACTTTGCCGAAGACGACCACTTCGCGCGCGTGCACTTCCGAATTCAACTGGCCGCTGCGTCCCACCGTGAGACGCTGCCCCTGCAGCGCAATCGCGCCTTCCACTTTGCCGTCAATTTGCAGATCTTCCTCGCCGGAAATCTTGCCTTTAATTTCCAGGCTCGCACCCAGGCACGAAAGCCCTCGCGCTGTCGGCGCACTCGGCGTTGTTGCCGGCGCGTTGAAGCGCGTCGCGCTTGCGGCGCTATTGAAATTTGACGCTGGTGCATTTCCCTGCCCCGATGCTGGCGCGTAGCCGGGCGCTTCGGGTTGAGTCTTGGTCCACATGGTGCCTCCTCGTTCGATTCGAAAGGGTCGTCAGGATTGGCTGACGTACGACAACTCTATTCGCACGCTGTGAGCCGAGGCAATCCAGAAAAGGTTCAGGTATGCGCGCGCGGAAACCTGTTCGTTCGTACAGGTAGCCGCGCGATCTGAAAAAAAAGTTAGTCGGCGTTGTCGATTTGAGCGCGCTGCAGGCGATCGGAGTAATCGATGTAGAGCGTCTTCCACTCGGAGTAGAAATCGAGAGCGGCCATGCCGGATTCGCGGTGGCCGTTACCCGTGTTTTTGATTCCGCCGAATGGCAGATGCGTTTCGGCGCCGATGGTGGGCGCGTTCACGTAGACGATTCCGGTTTCGAGGTCGCGTTGCGCGCGGAATGCGTCGTTCACGTTGCGCGTGTAGATGGATGACGAGAGGCCGTACTTCACGTCGTTCGCGATGGCGAGCGCGTCGTCAAACGTCTCGAACGGAATCACGGAGACGACCGGGCCAAAAATTTCTTCCTGGCAGATGCGCATTTTCGGATCGCAATCGGTGAACACGGTGGGCTCGTGGAACCAGCCGTGCGCGTAGCCGCCGCTTTCGAGGCGCTTGCCGCCCGCGGCGAGTTTTGCGCTTTCGTCCTTCCCGATTTGGACGTACTTCATCACGGTTTGAAGCTGCTGCTCGTTGATGCACGGGCCCATTTCGGTGGCGGGATTCAAGCCGTCGCCCACTTTCAGGGCTTGCGCGCGCATCACAAATTTCTCCACGAACTGGCCGTACACTTTTTTGTGCACTGCGACGCGGCTCGCAGCCGTGCAGCGCTGGCCGGTGGTGCCGAAGCCGCCCCAGATCGCGCCGTCCACGGCGAGATCGATGTTGGCGTCGTCCATCACGATGATGATGTTTTTGCCGCCCATTTCGAGGTGGCACTTCTTGAAAGTTGGCGCGCAGGCGTTGCTCACAATGCGGCCGACTTCGGTGGAACCAGTGAAACTGATGAGATGCGTGTCGGGATGCGTGAGCATCGGCGCGCCTGCGTCGGGGCCATCGCCGAATACGACGTTCATCACGCCGCGCGGCAGGCCGGCTTCGGTGAGCACTTGCATCAGGTTGTAAGTTGAAAGCGGCGTGTCTTCGGCCGGCTTGATGACGACCGTGTTGCCGCAAACCAGCGCGGGAATCGCTTTCCACGATGGAATCGCCATCGGGAAATTCCACGGCGTAATCAGTCCAGCAACGCCGATCGGCGAGCGCACGCACATCGCAAATTTGTTGGGCAGCTCGGACGGAGTGGTTTGGCCGAACTGGCGGCGGCCTTCGCCAGCCATCAGGTAGGTCATGTCGATGGCTTCCTGCACGTCGCCGCGCGTTTCGGCGAGCACTTTGCCCATTTCGCGCGTCATGTCGATCGCGAAATCTTCTTTGCGCTGGGTCAGAATTTCGGCGGCGCGGTAAAGAATTTCGGCGCGCTTGGGCGCAGGCGTCAGGCGCCAATCTTTGAAGGCGCGCTTCGCGGCGTCGATGGCCAGATTGACGTCGTCCGCGGACGATGCCGGGAACATGCCGACCAGCTCGCCCGTGTTCGCGGGGTTGCGGTCTTCGATAGCTTTGCCGCTGCGCGCGGGAATCCATTCCCCATCGATATAATTCTTAAACACTTTTGGCGTTACTGCTGTGGCCATGCGAAATCCTTTCGTTCTGAGTGCAAGTTGGAGTGGTTACGTCGATTAGATGACGATCCTGTGCAAACGACGCACGGGCGGGCTTGCTTCCTACTGCCGATTCGGCGGTCAGTCTTCATAGCTTCTTGGTGACGCTAGCACGGTGGGGAAAGTGATTCAACAGGTTTGGAGAGCGGGGCCTAGAACGGGCCGTTCAAAATCCGGAACTCGTTTGGTCCCACTCGCTTCGGCCCACAGCTCTCGGTCTCGTACCCCTTGCCGGTCGCCTGGATTAAGCTGGAAGATCACTCTCACCCGTTCGTCTATCGGTGATGTTTTATCCCCTTGAGGAACTCCTGCCTCGACAACCGGAGTCCTACGCAGGGGACGTCAATCGGTTTGCGCCTTCATCTGGTCCAGGACTTGTTGAATGTTGGCCGATGCTGATTTCTGTCGCTGGGGGAATTCCTTGAAGGTGATGAGGAACTGTCCCACGATGGCCTGCGCCGGAACCATGACCCAGAGCTTATCGGCATACCAGCGCTCGAACAGCTTTGCATCCATCGTCACTTCGAATGGGTCCTGCCGGAGATTAATGACCAGCGGGACAGTCCTCGGCTTGGCCACATCAGCCCACCAGGAACCCTTGGTAGCAAACGTGACTTTCCAATCGCCGTATCGGAATGCGTTGAGGCTGCCGGAATCGTCGAAGTAGAAAATCTCCTTCCGCTGGCCGGGTCCTTTGCCCGAGAGAAGATCGCTCATGTCATATGCGTCGAGGTGAACCTTGAATGTCCTGTCAACACCCTTATACCCAGTCAGAAGCTGCTGTTTCACATCCGGCACACCGGCTGCGGCGAGGAAAGTAGGCGTCCAATCCTCGTGCGATGCGATGTCATTGATGATCGTGTTTGGCTTGATGACCCCGGGCCAGCGAGCCACGCAAGGCACACGGAACCCTCCCTCCCAGGTGGTGCCCTTTTCTCCTCGGAAAGGCTCGGTCCCGCCGTCTGGCCAAGAGAACTTTTCGGCCCCGTTGTCCGAGGTAAGAACAACAATTGTATTGTTAGCGATGCCCAGGTCATCGAGCTTCTTCAGTAGTTGTCCAACGACCCAATCGAGCTCCATCATCCCGTCCGCATAGAGACCGTAACCGCTCTTGTTTTCCCACTCCGGGCTGAGCCGGGTCCAGACGTGCATGCGGGTTGTGTTATGCCAAACAAAGAATGGCTTTCCGCTTTTCACGGATTTGTCCATGAAATCGAGCGAGGTTTGGAGCAGATCTTCTTCGATCGTCTCCATACGTTTTCGGGTGAGTGGGCCGGTGTCTTCACACTTCTGTTTGCCCCAAGGGCCGAAACGCGGGTCCGCTGGTGCGGGATTGTCCGAAGTCAAAGCCACGCAACGGAGCACCCCGCGGGGACCAAACTTCTCGTGAAATGCAGGCATCTTCGGGTAGTCCGGGTCTTCCGGTTCCTCCTCAGCGTTGAGGTGATAAAGATTTCCGTAAAATTCATCGAAGCCGTGGACGGTGGGGAGGAATTCGTTTCGGTCCCCGAGGTGGTTCTTGCCCACTTGAGCGGTGGCGTATCCGAGCGGCTTCAGCAGATCGGCGATCGTGGGAGTGCTGCCGATTACCTGTTCGGGTGGCACCCCATAGACTTGCTCGCTGAAGACTCGCATGAACTCGACACCGCCACCCGAAACAATGTAGGTCTTGAAGCCATTCGCGCGCATGTACGCCATCAGCTCGATCATGGGCTGAAAAACCATCTCGGTGTAAGGTCGCTTGGTTTTAGGATTCTTCGCGGTGGCGAGCCAATCCTTCACAATCTGAGTGAATTCATCAGTCGTCATACCTGAGTGCGTCGCCACAATCAGCTCGATAAGCGCTTCTTCGCCACCAGCGAAGAGTGTTTTTATATCGCCTGCCAGAGCGGCTTTGAATGGCTGTTTCTCTTTCCACTCGGGATGTTGGGGCGCGAGCGCCTTCACGCGATCAAGCGCGAAGACCATCTGGACGTACATCGGCTGCTCTGACCAGAGCGTGCCGTCGTTGTCAAATACTGCGATGCGCTCCGGGATTGGAACGTAGTCTGGTCCACCTTCTTTCGTCACTTTGGCGACGAAGTCGGTAATCGCTTTCTTGGTGGTACCGTCATTCCAGGAAGGCAGTGGATCAGAGGCTTGTGCGAACGCTATTCCGGTACAAACAACAAGTGCGAGCAGAAGGCAGCTCAGTCTTCCTATCCAACTCGCTCGTCCCTTACCGATTCGTGCCCGCAACGCGGTAAATCCCGATGACCTTTGCAAAGCCAGACCTCTCCGATTATCCCTGCACGGTATCCGTTCGATTCTTCGCAGTCTACTGTTAAAAGTGACATCGTTCACGAGCACATAACCTGTCGGGATCGCAAACCCTCACAAACAGCTCCAAATCGTTGTTTTACCCCTCTTGTACCTTTTCTGTACTTCCGGCCAGTCTCCCGACAGCGCGTCCCAGTGCTATTTTGTATCTGGCTAGATGGCGACCGACGCCAGAAGCCAGATAGGAGGTCCGAGATAGGCGACTGAACCAAAGTCGGCCGGCGCCAGCCGGTTGACGACAAATCGAACGATCTCCCACCTCACCACACCCGCGCCCGCGTCCTGCGGGCCGCGAATCCAAAAAAGGACAACCCCACCATGACCTCGAAAACGACCACGAAAGCCACCAGCCAGAAAATCAATAGAAAGCATTCCCTAAAGCATTCTATGAAAAAGACCCAGCGAATCAACTGTCAACGCAGGCTGCAAAAGCAGCTGCAAGCGCTCCTCCTCGAACGCCACAGCCGCCGCTGCATCATCTGCCACCATCCCGAACGCGAAGCCATCCAAGAGGAATTCGTCCACTGGCGCGCCCCCTGGAAGCTCTCTCAGGACTACAAACTCAACGACTATCGCACCGTCTACCGTCACGCCCGCGCCGTCGGTCTGCTCCTCCAGCGCCGCGAACGTCTGCACTCCGCCCTCGACGCCTTCGTCGAATCCGTCGACGACGTAACCTTCACCGGCGACACGATCCTTCGCGCCATGCGCGCCTACAGCTGCATCGACAGCCACGGCCGCTGGACCGAAATCCCCACCCAGGTCCAATTCTCCACCTCCACCGACCCCCACCCACCGCAGTCAAGCCCCCGCACTTCGAATGTCGATTCCGATGTCATCGACATCGACTCCGACGAAGCGTTGGAAGAAGACGCAGAAAACGCGCTCAAAAAGCGCGTCGCCGCTCTTCGTGCCTCTTCGAAGTCAATGTGGCGAAGATCAATACGACGAACTCGAAGACGATGACTCCGCCGCCGACGGCGATGAACCTGAAGATGAACCTGAAGACGACGTCGATGACGATCCAGACAACAACGATCCAAAAAACAAAAGAGAGACCGACCGTCTCGAAGAGACCACCGCTTGCGCAGCTTCACCCGCGCAAGCATTGCCGCGAGACATTGTTCGCGGCCAGAATCCGAATGACCGGTCGCCGTCTGACCGCACCGATTGCGCCGCTTCGCCCGCGCAGCCATCGACTCGGCCCGCGCAACCGGCCGCTCCTCAAAAACCGAAGCCCGACGCCGACGGCCTCATCTGGCACCCGCACCCGGGCTATCCGAATCAGGAGAGGTCGGAGCCAGACGCCCAAGGCCGCGTCTTTTACAAGATCCATATGACGACTCCAGCTTCGCAGCTTCCGCCGCGTCAGACGGATGCCCAGCGCGCCGCAAAGTTAATCTACGGTTCTGTGATTAAAAAGTACGGCAACCCATGAGCGATCAGCAGGTTGAGAAATTCTAATCGGCGGTAAACGGGGGGCAAAGGCGGCAGCAAAAGAGCCGGCAGGATGCCGGCGCTACAAGGGAACCGGCGACGGCGAAAGGAACGAGGTCGCGACGGTTGCCAAGCATTGAAGAGTGCGCCGTATGCCGCTTGGGGCACAGGCAGGAATGGCTATGCTACTGGAAAGGCGCCTGCCGGCGGGAAAGCGGGATGTGTTCGACAGTACGGGCACGGCATGCCGTGCCCGGCAAACGAACTTGGTATTGTCGAGCCATTTGTTGCGATTGAGAATTCAAAGGCGAACACTGGTAGCGCGGTTTCGGTGGATGGCGCGTGCGTGCTGATGGCGCGTTCGGGCACGGCATGCCGTGCCCCTACTGGGAAAAATAACGACGATAAGCAAGAACGTGGTCGCGGCTGCGTCAAGCATCGGCGATCATAGGGTCAAGTACCGATTGTTCGCGCTCGGGGGTGGGCGGTATGCTGAGCGCAGTGGAGGGTGGCGATGGCGACTTCTGTGTGGCGGGGGATGATTTCGTTTGGGTTGGTGTCGATACCGATTCGGTTGTATGCGGCGGCGCGGGAGAAGCGGATTAACCTGCACCAGATTCATAGTGTGTGCAAGACGCGGTTGAAGCAGCCGCTGTATTGTCCGCATTGCAAGCGATTCGTGGACCGGAAGGAAGTGATCAAGGGATACGAGTACGAGAAGGGGCAGTACGTGTATATCGAGCCGGAGGAGATCAAGAAGATTACACCGGAGTCGGGGAGGACGATGGAGATACTGGCGTTCCTTGAGGAGCGGGAGGTGGACCCGATTTATTTTGATTCGTCGTTTTTGGCGCTGCCGGATGAGAAGGCGGACAAGCCGTATGTGCTATTGCTGAAGGCGCTGGAGGAGACGAACAAGATGGGCGTCGCGAAGGTGACGATGTATCAGCGGGAGTACACGATATTTATTCGGGCGCGGAATCACGGGTTGACGATGCATACGATGTATTACCAGAACGAAATTGCGAGCGTGGCTGGTTATGGGAAAAATTACGATATTAAATTGAGGGCGGAAGAGGTGAGGCTGGCGGAGCAGCTGGTGGAAAGTTTGACGTCGCGATTCAAGCCTGAGGCTTATAAGGATGAATTCCAGGCGCGGCTGCAGGAATTGATTGACGCGAAGCTCAAGGGCAAGACGGTGGCTCCCGCGCCGAAGCGCGAGAAGGCACCTGTGATCGACATGATGGAGGCGTTGAAGAGGAGCTTGGGTGAGGGGCGTCGCGCGGCGGGGGGCGGGGCGAAGGCGCGGCCGGCGAGGGCGGCGGCGGCGGGCGGGCATCGGCAGCATCGCAAGGCGAGTTGAGGCGCGAAATTTGGTTTTCTTGGGCTGATGAATCGAATTTGTAGGTCGATTTTTTCTTAGTCGCATTCCCCTTCTGCGAATTGGTGCACTTGACTGCGCGTGTCTTACGATGCGCGATATTGCCGTGGCGCGCGCGGTTGCTTGACATGATGGAGCGGCGGCGAATATAAGGGACGGTTTCGAGCAGGTAAGATCTTACAAGGAGAAACATGGGCCACGAACGAGGAGAAGCGCGGCAGGAGCGGGAACAGCGTCAGGAGAAGGGGCGGCCGAATCGGCGGGAATTTTTGGCGGGATCGGTGGGGGCGTTGGCGGCTTCACGGATGAAAAACTTGAATGCGTTTGGTTCCCTTCCGCGTGAGGGAGCGGCGATGGAGAAAGCGCCTACGGCGGCGGCGCCGCTTCGCGTGATCATTGATACGGATCCTGGCGTGGATGACGCGCTGGCGATTTTGCTGGCTCTGCGGTCGCCGGAATTGCAGGTGGAGGCGATCACGCCGGTGGCTGGAAATGTGCCGCTGGAATTTACGCTGCCGAATGCGTTGAAGCTGGTGGAGATTGCGGGGCGGACGGATGTGCCGGTGGCGGGCGGCGCGCGTCATCCGCTGGTGAGGAAGCTGATTACGGGAGAGCGCGTGCACGGGAATAACGGACTGGCGGGCGTGGAATTTCCCGAGCCGAAGATCAAGCCGGTAGCGGAATCGGCGCCGGAGATGATACGGAAGATCGTGAAGGCGAATCCGGGTGAAATTTCGATTGTGGCGGTGGGGCCGTTGACGAATGTGGCGCTGGCCTTGCGTGACGATCCGGATCTGGCGGCGAAAATTAAGAGCATCGTGATTATGGGCGGGTCGCTTTCGGGCGGGAACGTGACGCCGGCGGCGGAGTTTAATTTGTATGTGGACCCGGAGGCGGCGCGGATTGTGTTTGATGCGGGAGTGCCGCTGACGATGGTGGGGCTGGACGTGACGCGCAAAGTTTTGTTTACGGATGAACGGCTGAAGGCGCTGGAGACGGCGAAGAATCCGTCGGGGATTGCGGCGGCGAAGATCATGGCGGCGACGCTCGAGCATTTGAACAGAGGGCCGCATCCTATGATCGAGGCGATGCACGATCCGTTGACGGTGGCGAATTTGATTGATCCGGGAATCTTGACGCTAAAGGATTATTACGTGGAAGTGGAGACGGAGGGCGAATTCACGGCGGGAGAAACGATTGGGTGGGCGTATGGGCCGGCGCGAGGGTCGGCGCCGATGGCGCTTGCCGATAAGCATGAGGGGTCGCCGGTGCTGGCGACGGAGGAAAACTTCAAGGCGAATGCGCGAGTGGCGGTGGAGGTGGACGCGGAGCGATTTTTCCGGCTGCTGCTGGGGCGGCTTACGGCGTAGCTTTTACGGCGTAGCTTTTACGGCGTAGATTGGAGCGGCTGGGTGTTATTGTCGGCTTCGATCACCGGGATCAAATCGGTGGGGATTTGAATTTTCGCGATGTAGCCGCGGGCGCCCGCGTCGGCTGCGGCTCGGGCCATTTCGAGCGAGTGATGCTGGGTGACGAAATAGATGTTGGCGTCTGGCAGATCTTTGTGGATCAGTTGGGCGGCTTGCAGACCGTTGAGATTGGGCATCGAGACGTCTAAGAGGATTACGTCAGGGGCAAGGGCGAGCGCCTTCTGCACGGCGTCCTGACCATCCGTGGCTTCCCCGCAAACGCTCCAACCTTTGTGCATTTCGAGGAGCATTTTCAGGCCCGCGCGAACCATCGGCACATCGTCTGCGATGAGTATTCTTAGCATTGCGTTACCTCCGTTGCTGCACTGACAGGAAGGAGCTGGATCGCGAGAAAAACGCGGGGCCGGGGGATGAGCTCGTCTTCTTTACCAAGATAAGATGCGGGTTAGCGTTTACGAATAGGGTAATTCATGTATTCGACGGCGTTTCGCGTGACTTTATGGACACATAGTCACAGGGGTTTTCCTCAGTCTGTGCAAAAAGGAGAAAAACCAAGCGTCCTCGTCGAAGGTACCATCCAGAGAATTGTGGGCTATCACAGATACGGATTGAGTGCGCGGATTTGGTAGACTCCTGCCCGAGAGGAGAAAGCGATGCTGCGGACTATTGGCAACGTGTTTTTGTGTTTCCTTTTCACGCTTGGCCTAGCGAATCCGACTGCGCCGACAACTTATGAAAATCTGAACGCCGTTCTGTGGATGCAGACGGCTGTGGAATATAAGGCGGCCGCGGTGCAGACCTACCGCGTGGCGCAAGCGGCGCTGCTGCAAGGGCTTCGCGATCCGCATTGGACGGCGGCGCTGGAGCAGAATGGCGATTTTGCGAATCTGCCTCCGGCGGTGATTTTGGATCTGGATGAGACTGTGCTGGACAATTCCGCGTTCGACGCGCGCCTGGTGGTATCCCCGGTGCCGCAGCATGAAATCGGGGCGGAGTGGACTAAATGGGCTAACGAAGTAGGCGCAGGTCTGGTTCCGGGGGCGATCGATTTTCTGCAGTTCGCGCATGCCAACGGCGTGACGCCGATTTACATTACGAACCGGAAGTGCGACTCATCGAAGGATGACGATCCGACGGTGGAGGTGCTGCGTAAGCTTCACGTGCCGCTGGATTCTCCGGTCGATCGATTGTTTTGCGCGAAGGACAGCAAAGATAATGACAAGACTCCGCGGCGGAGGTTGGTGGCGTCGAAGTTCCGGATTCTGCTACTGTTTGGCGACCAACTTGGAGATTTTCTGACGATCCCGCCTGGCGAGGCAAACCTTGCAGGTCGCGAGAAACTTTTCGTCGCTCACCAGAGCTTATGGGGCGAACGGTGGTTTCAATTGCCGAATCCGATGTATGGATCGTGGGAAGCGGTGGTTGGTTTTACTGTGCCGGACAAGCTAAAACATCTGCGGCAGTGACACGCTTTCCCAGATTCACGCGGCCAAGCCCGAGGTTACCGTTGGTTTAAGTGGCGACCTCGGGGACATGACGGAGCAATGAAACTAAGTCAAAGATCTCACGACGCGGAAACGGTTTTCTCCATTTGCCGGGCCAGGTGAAGATGTTCTTTTAGAGTTGGCAGTGTTTCCTGCGCGAACGATTTAATCGTTTGGTCCTTGCCGGCACGGCTTTCCTTTTCAAACGCGGCCACATCCTGCTCGTGATCCTTCACCATTGCCTGTGCATAGCCACGATCAAAAGCGGCCGCCGTGCAGTTTCGATAGACGATCATAGGTCGCCTGGTCTTCGGCGGACATGTTCGTTGGCAAGGAAATCTTGGCTTTTTCGGCGGCTTGTTTCAGATTGTCATCGGCTTTGGAATGATCAGTTTCCATTCTGCGGCCGAAGTCCTTCACAGAGGTGGAAGCGCGGTTTTGCTGCGCAAGTTCCCCGAGCTTGACTTCCGTCATGCCGCCTGAGGCCGCTTCAGAAGCAAATTTGGAATCGGAAGATGATTGCGTGAAAACAAGGGCCGGTGCTCCTGCAAACAATACGAGAACGAGCGTGCGGCCCAACCAACTGCCGTTACCTTTCCGCATTAGTGGTTCCATGGAACCCTCCTTGGACGTAGTCCTCTGAAATTTTGAGCCGCCACTGAAAGACGAATCCATACGGGTTATTGTGTAGCGATTATTTTGAATTACTGTGGCGGAGCGCGGCACACGGAATAGGCAGACGAATGCTTGAAAGAGCAAAATGCGCTTGCATGGCGCTGCCGGAGTTAAGAAGCGGCGACCGCTGCGGCTGAAACAATAGCGAGGGCGAGTGCGTTTGGCGCTCGCCCTCTATTTGCCGAGCCATCTTCACCGATTCTATTCGCTCACAGCCTGCGCTGCGAGCGAAGGTCGCGCTATGACTTGATCGTAAGCACCGGGCACGCCGCGGTGCTCACCACTCGATAGGCCTTCGTATGCGGCACGTGGCCCGCAAGACCCTTGCGGGGCTTGGCACCCATGACGATCAGGTCTGCTTGCTTTGCAAAGCGGAGGATTTCCTCCACGGGGTCACCGATGATCATAAGAAATTCAGGTTTGTGTTCCAGGTTTGCGTTGGCCGGCACGAGCTCCTTCAATTGCCGAACGACCCAGTTGCGCCGGTTCGTGACGGCTTGCTCTGAAAACTCTTCCACATAGGGCACCACGTTCAAAAGCGTGATGTGCGCGTGATGCTCCTGAGCGAGTGCGAATGCGTAGGCCGCTTCGCGGTCGACGCCCGGACCAAAATCGGTGGCGAACAAGATGTTCTTAAATTCGGTTTTGCCCAGGGATTCATCTTTGGCATGTGGGCCGGCGGTAAGGACGGGAATGCGCGCCTGGCGGAAGGCTTCTTCAGCTCCAGAGCCGAGGACGATTTTCTTGACGTCGCCGAGGCCACGGGTGCCAAGAACGAGCAGATCAATCTTATATTCGTTGATGAGTGAGTCGAGGGTGGGCCAGAATGCGCCCTGCACGATGTTGGTGTGATATTCGATTCCGTGGAGACCGCCGGATTCAACGATCTTAGCGAAGTTCTCTTCGGCTTCGCCTCGGCTCGCGTCGATGCTTTTGGCGGCGATTTCGGGCGCAATCATCGGATACCCGTCGAGGGTGATGACGTGGCTGAGGTAAATCTTAGAGCCGAACCGGCGGGCGGTTGAGATCGCGTATTCAAGCGCGCGCTCAGAGGCGGGTGAAAAGTCCGTAGCAACCATGATCTTCGAAAAAGAAACTTGCGTCGCGGGAGTGGTAACTCTTGCAGGCGCTACTGCTACTGCATGTTCCTGAAGCATTTGAACCTCCTCTACATCTGAAAATGTCTAGCTAGGGCCCATCGCGCTAAATCCATCACCACGCTAATCCTGGTCGATCTTATGTGCTGTGACACTCGTCACGGTTCAATGCGGCGTGAGTCACAAGGACCGCCTTGGTGGCTGCCCCGTTTCTTCCTCGCTTGGCTGAAAGGTGGCGACAGCTTTGTCTTATCGCGCGCCTGGGATAGAATCCGGTGGCACCCCGAAAATAGGCGTTCATAGCCGAGGCGTACGTCCGAAAGGAACGATTTGTTCCTATCGCAGGCGGGTGCACGAGTGATTGGGAGCTATAGCTTGCCGAAACCCTTTCCGGCGCCTCCAGACTTTCAGACGCTTTTTCAGTCCGTGCCGGGTCTGTACCTCGTTTTGTCGCCCGACCTTACCATCGTCGCTGTTAGCGATGCCTATCTTTGCGCCACGATGACTCAGCGCGAGGAAATCGTGGACCGCGGAATCTTCGAGGTCTTTCCGGATAACCCGGATGATCCATCTGCCACCGGAGTAAGCAATCTGCGGGCGTCGCTGCAACGAGTGCTGCAGGGCAAGGTGGCCGATACCATGGCCGTGCAGAAGTACGACATTCGCAAGCCGCAGTCGGAGGGCGGCGCTTTCGAGGAGCGACACTGGAGTCCCATGAACAGCCCCGTTTTAGGACCGGATCAAGGGGTTGCCTACATCGTTCATCGAGTCGAGGACGTAACCGATTTCGTTCGCCTCAGTCATCAAGAGGCCCAGCAGCAAAAGCTGACGGAGGAATTACGCACAAGAACGGGGCAAATGGAGACCGAGATTTTTTCGCGGGCGCGAGAAGTCCAGGAAGCGAACCAGCGACTGGAACGCGCCAATCATGAATTGGCGCGCAACGAAGCCCGGTTTCGATCCCTTGTTGCGGGCGTAAAGGACTATGCGATCTTTATGCTTGATCCCCAAGGCCGAGTTTCCACTTGGAACGCCGGCGCGCAGCGAATCAAGGGCTACAGCGGGGAGGAAATTATCGGTGAACACTTCTCGCGGTTCTACACGCAAGAAGACATCGAGGGCGGGAAGCCCGAACGGGAACTAAAGATAGCCGCCTCCGAGGGACGAATGGAGGAAGAAGGTTGGCGCGTCCGCAAGGACGGCTCCCGCTTCTGGGCCAATGTGATCATCACGCCCATTTACGATAAGAACGGCGAGCTGCTGGGGTTTTCGAAGGTCACGCGCGACATTACCGAACGCAAGGAATTAGACGAAGCGTTGCACCTGAGCGAACAGCGCTTTCGAACCCTTTTCGAATTCTCGCCAGACGCGATTCTCGCCACCAATCAAGATGGGGACATTACTGAAGCAAATTCGCAAGTGGAACAAATTTTCGGCTACGGCAAAGACGAATTGTTGGGCCAGAAGATTGAAATGCTGATCCCTGAGCGGTTCCGGACCGCTCACCCGGGCCATCGGAAAGAATATAACGACCAGCCTCGGACTCGGCCGATGGGAATCGGCTTGGAACTTCGCGCCAGACGCAAGGATGGCACGGAGTTTCCGGTCGACATCATGCTCAGCACTGTGGAAACCGGAACGAACAGAGCAGTGCTAAGCGTGATCCGCGACCTTTCGGAAAAAGCCCGCATCGAGGAGGAATTGGCCAGAAGAGAGCGCGAAAAGAGCTATCTCGAAGAGGAACTCAACACGGAGCACAGGTTTGAGGACATTATCGGGGAAAGTTCCGCGCTGAGGAGGGTTTTGAAGCAAGTCGAAACGGTTGCCGCAACTGACGTAACTGTTCTTATTCTCGGTGAAACAGGGACCGGTAAGGATTTAATTGCGCGGGCGATTCATCAGCTCAGTTCGCGGCACCCGCGCACGCTCGTGAAGTTGAATTGCGCGGCGATTCCCACCGGCTTGCTCGAAAGCGAACTCTTCGGGCACGAAAAGGGTGCTTTCACCGGGGCACTTTCTCAGAAAATCGGTCGCCTGGAACTCGCTCATCAGGGGTCGCTGTTTCTCGACGAAATCGGGGACCTTCCCGCAGAGCTTCAGCCTAAAATCTTGCGAGCGCTCCAGGAAAAAGAATTTGAGCGGCTGGGCAGCTCCCGCACCATCCCTGTCGATATGCGGCTCATTGCTGCAACCAACCGAAATTTAGAAAAGATGGTGGCCGACCGGGAATTTCGAAGCGACCTCTACTATCGCCTCAGAGTCTTTCCGATCTCAATGCCCGCATTGCGCGAGCGCCGGGAGGATATCCCCCTCCTCGTACGCTACTTCGTCAACAAGCACTCGCGGCGCATGGATAAGCGTATCGAGTCCATCCCCTCCGGTGTGATGAAGGCCCTCACCAAATGGGACTGGCCGGGTAACATTCGAGAACTCGAGAACTTCATCGAACGCGCTGTGATTCTCTCGAAGGGTCCCGACCTCCGCGTCCCGTTCGGGGAGCTCGAGATGCTGCCTGATAGTCCCCCGAAAGACGACGCCACGCTCCAAGCCACCGAGCGGGACCATATCCTCCGCATCCTTCGGGAAACCAAAGGCTTGATCGCGGGACCCAAGGGAGCCGCGGCACGCCTCGGCCTGAAACGGACGACACTGAACTCCAAGCTGAAAAAGCTGGGGATCGAGCGCGACGACTATATCTAGTCTGGCTGACGATATCTCGTCAGTGCGCTTCGTCACGCTCGGGTGTGTTGCTAATCACTTCCCAACGTAGTGGACTATAACCCCTTCACCCACAGCAAAGTGCTTCGCTTCTGCACCGTCATTCCTTTTGGCTCCCTGCGTGCCATAACGAAACACGTGGCGCAGGACGAGCCAAGATCACGCTGAGAATCACAGTTCAAACAGAGCCACAGGCCACTAGGTTAAAGCTCGAAGGAAGAGTCGTGGGGCCATGGGCGAGTGAACTCGATCGGACTTGGCGGCCGCTGGCCGCCTCGCTGGGGACGAAGAAATTGGTGGTCGACATTTGTGGCGTCACGCATGCGGATCTGGATGGAAGACGAACCCTTGCCGATATTCACAGGGCGACCGGCGCCGAGTTTGTAGCTGACACGCCAATGACCAAGTACTTTGCAGCAGAAGCACAGCGCAAGACGAAGAAAGATACGAAAGAGGAGGAATGAAATGCGAGGACCATACGGATTCGAAATGAGCGAGAATTGCCAGTCGTGCAAACTTCGGAAGAGCAGTTTCTTCTGCCAACTGACGCCCAAAGCCACGAAGGATTTCGACGCCGTCAAGTCCACCTCGGCATATCCCGAGGGCGCAATCTTGTTTCTTGAGAGGCAGGATCCGCGCGGTGTTTTTCTCCTCTGTGAAGGCGAAGTGAAGCTTACGATCAGTTCGAGCGAAGGAAAGACGCTTATTCTGAGAATCGCGAAACCGGGAGAAATTCTGGGCCTGATGGCCGCTCTCTCAGAGAAGCCATACGAGGTTACGGCCGAAACCATTCGTCCATCCCAGATCGCCTACGTTCGCCGTGACGATTTCGTCCGGTTCGTCGCTCAGTATCCGGAGGCCGCGCAGGGAATCGTCAAGCAGCTGAGCTCAAACTACCACGGAGCTTGCGAGCAGCTTCGAACCGTGGGACTCTCAATGTCCGCACCTGAAAAGCTTGCAAGACTTTTACTGGAATGGTCCGCTGGAGCCGAGGAGACGAAGCTTGGCACGCAGATCACGATTCGTCTGACGCACGAAGAAATCGCGGAGTTCATCGGTAGCACGCGCGAGACAGTCACTCGCACGCTCAGTGATTTCAAGAGCCGTCACCTGGTGACTACCAAAGGCTCTACTCTGTCAATTCCGAGCCGGGCCGCGCTCGAGAATTTCGTCACGGCCTGACCGTCGCGCCAGCTTTATCGCTCTACTCGCGAGTTTTGCGTGGTCGTACCGGCCTGATCGGACCATGGGGACCGCACTGCGCGTGCAACAACCCTCCTAACCAAGTAAGTGTCAGCGGCGGCCTTCTTTTATCCTGTGACACCTATCACGTCGACAAGTGATGTGCGTTCCATACAACGAATCGTCGGGGAATTATCGTTTAAGTGTGTTCACGTTGCGCAGATTAGAAATGATATGCCCACTCTCAGCCAGAAAGTATTTGCGCAGAGCAATCGAGAAATTCCAATCGTCGCTCGTTAGGCGGGTGGGCCCGCGGTTGTGCCGTCAAGGCTAAGAAGGAAACGAGAGAAGCAGATTCTAGAAATAAGATGGGAAAGGAGAAAACTATGAAGCCCGAGAACGAGTTGCAGAGGCGGTACGTAATGGACGAACTTGCGTGGGAACCGAGCGTGAATATGGCGGACATCGGCGTCTCAGTCGACTCCAGTGTTGTGACTCTCACCGGCACGGTCGAAAGCTACCCACAAAAGTGGGCAGCCGAGCGCGCGACCGAACGAGTGAAGGGAGTCAAAGCGGTGGCGAACGAAATCGAAGTCAGGCTTCCCGGAGAGTGGGAGCGCACTGACTCCGATATCGCGCGTGCCGCCGTGAATGTGCTGGAGTGGAATGCTCTGGTTCCGCAGGACCGCGTTCAAATTCTTGTAGACAAGGGATGGATCACCCTTGACGGCTCGGTGGAGTGTCACTACCAGAAGACCGAAGCCGAGAGGGCGGTTCGCAGTTTGCTCGGAGTAAAAGGCGTGGTGAACCGCATCAATCTGAAGCCAGCCGTCTCACCGGCAGATGTTAAGAACCAAATCGTTGAGGCGCTCGAACGTGCTGCCGAAGTGGATGCCAAACGGATCTTAGTCGGAGCGACGAATGGCAAAGTGATCCTAAAAGGGAGCGTAAAGTCTTGGGTCGAACGCGAGGAAGCCGAGCGAGCTGCGTGGGCCGCACCAGGCGTTTCCGAGGTTGAGAATTACATCGAGATCGCCTAGGCGTTTTTTCGGTTCCCCAGTCAGTAAGTACTTGTATGGGAGATTTTCTGTGTTGCAGGAGACTCACGCGCCACGATTACGATACGACCGGGAACTCTTTTTGCGGGTTGCCGCAAGAATCGTGGTCAGTGCCGTTCTCGGCTGTACCGCCACAGAGGGTCTTTAGTTGCTTGATAACTTCAGATCGTATGGCCCGATTCGCGACCGGATTATCGATGTACTGACCTTTCCTGGATTTGTGATTACGCGCCTTTTCGATCTCGTAGGCATTCGCGCCCGGAGCGGAACCTCCGAGATGTGGTGGACCTTCTTCTTCAGTAATTCGTTTTTCTATGCTGTCGTCTGCTACTTTGTTCTCGACGTCTTGCACCTACCTCCCGAGCATAGCGAATTTTGAATTGGCGGGTGAATCTGTAAGCCGGATTCTGTGTGCTGCGTCTCGTGCGCTAACTTGCGTTAGCGGCGATTGGCGCTCCTGATGCCGAGTTAATCGGCACCGGGACTAAACCGACGCAGCGCGACGATCATTCCTCTAGGTCCCGGATCGCTCCGGGACTCAAGCAGCCTACCCGAGGGTCAGAGCGCCGCGCTCTTGCGAACGCGATGCATACGGGCCGGGCCAGCCCTCCCCTCCTATTTGGCCTTGCTCCACGCGGGGTTTTCCGTGCCCCGAGTGTCGCCACCCGGGCGGTGGGCTCTTACCCCACCTTTTCACCCTTGCCAAATGCGCTCGACCGATGGAGGCGAGCCCGCGGTTTTGCCGCGAGCCTGCCGCAGGGTGCGAAACACACCGGCGGTATATTTTCTGTGGCACTTTCCGTGGCCGCGACTTCGCGTTTCGCCTTCGCGGAACGCGCGACGCAACCCCCTGGCGTTACCAGGCGCGTTGCCCTATCGCCGCCGGCTCTTGCGAGGTAGCGGCGATGGGAGTCCGGACTTTCCTCCCGCTGGCCCTTTCATCTTGCGATGAATTTGGGCTAGCCGGCGATCATCCAACTCACCCGCCAGGATAATTATACGGCATGTGCCCCGAAGGCGGACGGGAGAATACAGCTCGGATTGTCGACGCGGCGATCGAGTGGATGAGCTACAAAGACGAAGAGAGATCCCTCCACTTCGGTCGGGATGACCGAAAGGCTTATTGGCGGGAGGAGAGGGTGCGACCGGAAAAGCGCTGGCTACCAGGGCGATCCGTTGAGTTATTTTGCTGGGAGGAGTTTTTCGAAGGCGGCTTCGTCGAGGATGGGGACGCCGAGGGTTTTGGCTTTATCGAATTTGGAGCCGGGGTCGCTGCCCACTACCACGTAGCTTGTCTTTTTGCTGACTGTACCGCCTGCTTTGCCGCCGTAGGCTGCGACGAGTTGCTCGGCTTGTTCGCGGGAGCGGCGCTCGAGGGTGCCGGTGAAGACGAATGTTTTGCCGGCGAACTGCGTGCCTTTAGGGGTGGGGCGTTCTTCTTTCATGTTGACGCCGGCGGAGCGCAGATGGTCGATCAGTTTGCGGTTGGCGGGCTCGGAGAAAAATTCGTGCACGCCTTCGGCGATCTTGGGGCCGACTTCGGTGACTTCGAGAAGCTCCTCCGTTGAGGCAGAGGCTAGCTTTTCCATCGAGCCGAAATGCCGGGCGAGGAGTTGAGCTGTGCGTTCGCCGACGAACGGGATGCCGATTCCGTAGATGAGGCGCTCTAGGCTGTTCTTTTTGCTCGCGGTGATTTCATCGAGGAGATTCTGAGTGGATTTTTCGGCCATGCGCTCGAGATTGGAGAGCGACTCGAGGTCGAGCCTGTAGATATCGGCGTAGTCCTTTACGAGGTTGTTCTCGATTAGCTGATCTACGATTTTCTCACCGAGACCATCGATATTCATGGCGTGGCGGCCGGCAAAATGAAGAAGCGATTCCCTTCTGCGAGCAGGGCAGGAGACGTTAACGCAGCGATAGGCGACTTCGCCCTCGGTGCGGTGGACGCGCGTGCCGCAGACCGGACATTTATCCGGCATCTTGAATTGCTTTTCTTCGGCGCCATGCTTTACGACCTTGAGCACATGCGGAATCACTTCCCCAGCGCGCTCAACGAGGACCGTATCGCCAGCGTGGATGTTGAGGCGTTCGACTTCGTCCATATTGTGGAGGGTGGATTTGGAAACGGTGACACCGCCGATCTGTACGGGTTCGAGAATCGCGAACGGAGTGAGCACGCCGGTGCGACCTACGCTGACGGCGATTTCGCGAAGGAGTGTGGTTTCCTGATGCGCCGCATATTTGTAGGCGATGGCCCAGCGAGGCGCCTTTGAAGTAAAACCAAGTTCGTTCTGCAATCCGATTTCGTCAACTTTCACGACAATGCCGTCAATCTCGTAAGGTAATCTTTCGCGCTTTAATTCCCAGCGATTGATGTATTTTCCCACCTCGCTGATGCCGTCGCACACCCTCCAATCCTTGCTCACTTTGAAACGTAACGCGGCCAACGCCTCCAATACGAGTGAATGTCGATTCTTCGGTACGCGTCCCTCTGCGAGCAAGTAATACGAAAAGAAAACCAATCGGCGAGAGTCTGTAATAGTCGGGTCAAGCATGCGAACCGCGCCAGCGGCTGCGTTCCGCGCATTTGCAAATCGCTTCCCGCCCTGCTGGTCCTGCAGTTCATTCAGCTTCTCAAATGCCGCA
Source organism: uncultured Acidobacteriota bacterium (assembly GCA_963772535.1). Taxonomy (GTDB): domain Bacteria; phylum Acidobacteriota; class Terriglobia; order Acidiferrales; family UBA7541; genus Palsa-295. Next base: position 59,579 of record CAVYXN010000008.1, on the reverse strand, counting down.
CGCGTCATCATTGCTTCGCCACGCACTTCGAAACTGGGGGGGATTCCGGCCTTACGTAGCCGAGTTGCATCGATACTCGTCGGGATCGACCGGATAGTCTTCACGTTTGGTGTGACGTCTTCGCCGGCCATTCCGTCCCCACGTGTGACAGCACGTGCAAGCATACCGTCCTCATAAACTAGCGATAGGCTGAGCCCGTCAAACTTGGGTTCGCATACATAGTTGATTTTTTCACGCCCAGTGGTCTCACGCACTCGAGAGTCGAATGCTGCCAGGTCTTGAATCGAGAATGCATTATCCAGGCTTACCATCGGAGTGTTGTGCCGGACGCTTTGGAAGCGTACGAACAGTTGACCCTGCTTCGGTAAGTGAACCAATCGCTGGGTCGGCGAATCAGCCGTAACCAAGTCAGGATTCTGGGCTTCGAGTTCCCTAAGGTGCTTCATGAGCCTGTCGAAAGCGGCGTCCGAGAGTTCCGGATCGTCCGCCACATAATAGAGATACTCGTGGTGGCGAATTTTCCGGCGCAGGCTTTCGATTTCTTTAGCGTCTTGTTTCTTCGACATGAAACCTCTGAGGGATGAAGCGAACGAAACCGGCACAATATTATACAATGTGAGTTTGCTTTCGCAGTGCGAGACGAGACATTTGATGGCGAGGCCATGCCTGACGGAATCCAAGACGCGCTCCTGATCTACAATCCGACGAGCGGACGGCGGCAACACCGTCGCTTCGCGGAAATCGAGCAGGCGGTGCGCATTCTGAAGGATGCGGGGATTCGCACCGAGCTTGCGCCGACGACTGCGCCCATGAGCGCGACGGCAATTGCCGGTCAGGCGGTGCAGCAAGGGCGCGGGATGGTGATTGCGTGCGGTGGCGATGGAACGAACAACGAAATTGTTAACGGTCTTGCCGGCAGCAATGTGCCGATGGCGGTGCTGCCAGCGGGAACCGCGAATATTCTGGCTAAGGAACTTGGAATCCCGTGGGACATTCCTCAAGCTGCGCGGCTGATATCCGGAGGCACAGTCCGGCGCGTTGCGCTGGGGGTTGCGATTCCGGCGGAGGGAAGGCACACGGATCAGGTGCCGGCAGAGGGGCGTTATTTTTTGTGTGTGGCGGGCGCGGGCCCTGACGGGGCGATCGTCAACGGCGTGGATGGGGAGTTGAAGAAGAAAGCGGGAATTCTGGCTTACTGGCTGGAAGGAATGCGCCAGGTTTTCAAGTATGGGTTCCCGGAAATGCGCGTGCATTCGAATGGCAAGGAGCGGCGGGCGACGATTGTCGTCGTCGGGCGGACTGTGAATTACGGCGGCCCATTCAAAATTACGACGGGCGCCAATTTATTTGAGGACTCTTTCGAGTTTCTGACAAATTCGGCGAAAAGCCGGCTGCGCTATCTTGGAGCTTTGCCAGCGCTCTGGTTGGGAAAGCTCCGCAGCCTTGATGGAATCGACGCTTGGAAATCCACCGAGGCGATTTGCGAACCGAATGGCGACGGGCCGTTGTGGGCGCAGGTGGATGGCGAGCCGATTGGGGACTTGCCGATTAAATTTTCGATTGTGCCGAATGCTCTTTCGCTTGTGATTCCTGCTCGCAACGGTGGATAGCCGAAGCCGCTTTTACTAATTTAGATCCTAGACCTTTTGCATTCTGCGCGGAGGTGTGGGCTGCGCGGGCGGGTCTGAGACCCGCCCCTACTGCTTCCTGGCATTCGCGTCGCCATTCGATAAGTCTGTGCGGGCTACTCTGTTAGGATGCGTGCGTGCAGCCGGTGACGCATGCATTGACTTCTCTGGCGCTCGCGCGCGTTGGGCAACGGCGCCTGCCGCGATTTGGAACGGCGATGCTGGTCGTGGCCGGGTTTGCTCCCGACCTTGACTATGCGAGCTACTTTGGCGGTGCGAGCTCGTTTCTGCGATACAATCGGACGCTGTTGCATTCCCTCCTGTCTTCCTTTGTGCTGGCGATTGCACTCGCCGCGGCGTTTTACTTCGTTGCACTTCATCGCGAGAAGAAGGCTTCTGGGTTGGAAGATTTGGCGGCGCCGAAACTGCCTTTTGGGGCGGCGTTTCTTGTGTGCGCCATCGGAATTGCGGCGCATTCGCTGCTCGATGTGGTGAGCGGCGTGGGGGTACGGCTGCTTTGGCCCTTTCGGGTGCGCTGGTTCGCGTTTGATCTGCTGCGTGACTTCGATATCTGGATACTGATGTTTCTTCTTGCAGGACTGCTTCTACCCATGTTGATCGGGCTCGTGAGCGAGGAGATTGGTGAACGAAAGAAGCGCACCAGCGGACGAGGAAGTGCGATTGCTGCACTTGTACTGATTCTTGCGTACGTAGGCGTGCGAGGCATCCTGCACAGCCGAGCCGTCGATCTGCTTGAATCCCACGATTACCATGGCCGCGTTGCGCTTGCGGTGGGTGCGTTTCCGGAATCGACTTCCCCTCTTGAGTGGCGCGGAGTGGTGTCGACTGATAACACGATCGAAGAGATAGGTGTGCCGTTTGGGGTCGGGCGCGAATTTGATCCGGAGCACAGTGCGACGCAATATAAGCCTGACGATTCGCCGATGCTAGAGACCGGTGAGCAAACGGCGGTAGCTCAGCGATTCTTGCAATATGCGCGATTTCCTATTGCGAGTGTGGTGCGTATCGGCAACGGATATGAATTCGAATTGCGCGATGCGCGTTTCGATGAGGACGACGCCAGTGCTTGGAACATTCTGGTGCGCGTGAGAATCGGCGAGGACATGCGAATTCTGGAGCAGGGCTTTCTGTTTGCTTCGCGAAGATAAATTGAAGATAAATTAATGAAGAGCGATCAGCGGCTGTGTCCTGGGTGGCCCAGAGAGAGACGGCTAATGAGAAAAAGCAGGAGCATCGCAACCACGATGGCTATGCCGAATGCCGCGCTGTGCGAGATCATGAAGCGGAGAGCGGCGTCACCGTATCGGACCGCGAGAATTCCCTCCACCAGATAGCGAAGGCCACGGCTCGACAGGATCGAAAGCACGAACGTCCGCAGCGGAACTTGAAAGACTCCTTGCGCTAAGACGAAAATTTTAAATGGGAATGGCGGCGGAAGAATTGCCGGGATGAAGACGCTGAGAAATGCGTGGCTGTCGACCCATTCTTTGATTTTTGCAGCTCGGCCGCCGGCGTGGCGGTGAAAATATGCTTCACCGCCTTTTTTTGCGAGCAGATAGAGCCAGATACAACCGGCAAGCGACCCGATCGTTGCCATGGCAACGTAATAGGGCATGCGCGCTGGGTTCGTATAGGCGAGTTGAAAGACGAGCGCGTCGGCGACGAACGGAAATGAGAGAACGGAGGAATCGAGGAACGCAACGACGAACAAACCGCCGCCTCCCAATGCGGAGACAATTCGTTGGAGCCATGGGGGTAATTTCAGTTGTTTCATGCGCGATTCGACGACTCACGTAAAGCGACCGATTGTAGCAGAGTCAAGCGCACACGCCCGTGGCGCAGGGAACGAGACGCAAGGAAGATGGTGGAGCGAAATTTCGCTGAGTCGCTACGCCGGATCGCAAATTGCTGATTCTGTGTCCGTCAGATAGAATTCACGCTTGAGCAATTCTCCTCAGGCAACGTCACTTCTCGATCCCTTGAACGAGCGGCAGCGTGAAGCTGTGCTCGCGACGGAGGGTCCGCTACTCGTACTGGCCGGCGCGGGAACGGGCAAAACGCGCGTGATTACCTATCGCGTGGCACATCTGATTGAAAAGGGCGTGCCGGGGCGCGCGATTCTTGCGGTCACATTCACAAATAAAGCAGCGGCTGTGATGAAAGAGCGGATCGGCGATTTACTGCGCGCGAGTGGCCTGGATGCTTCGGACGTTTGGGTCTCGACTTTTCATTCTTTCTGCGCGCGATTGCTGCGGCGCGAAGCGGTGAACGCGGGTCTTCCGCGCGACTTTGCGATCTTTGATGACGACGATCAGACTGCCGCGGTCAAGCGCACGTTGATGCAACTCGATCTCCCGGCCGACGATTATCCGCCTCGCAGCATGCGGGCGCAGATCAGCCATGCCAAGAATCACGGAATCACGCCGGAGGAAATGGAAGCGAGCGGCAGCATCGCTCGCGACGAGGAGCGCAAGGAAGTGGCGAAAGTGTTTCGCGCCTATAACGAGATGCTGCGCAAGGCAAGCGCACTCGATTTCGACGACTTATTGCTGCGCGCGGTGGAGCTATTGCAACAGAAAGCGCCGGTGCGCGCGGCATGGAGCTCTCGCTTCGAATATTTGATGGTGGATGAGTTTCAGGACACAAATGCGGCGCAAGAAGAGCTGGTGCGTTTGCTGGCGGGCACGCGAAAGAATGTTTGTGTTGTGGGAGACGAAGACCAGTCGATCTATAGCTGGCGCGGAGCTCGTGCGGGCAATCTGAAACGTTTCACCGAGGATTTTCCTGGAGCAAAAATCATTCGACTCGAAGAGAACTACCGGTCGACTCAAAAGATTTTGGATGCCGCGGCGGCCGTGGTGCGGAATAATTCCGGCCGGCTCGGGAAGACGCTTCAGGCCACGCTTGGATCAGGTGACGGTTTGCGATTTTTCGAGGCGCAGGATTCGTATGCCGAAGCGGAGTTTGTTGTCGGCGAGATATCGTCGGCAATCCGGAACGATCCGGATGCGCGGGTCGCAGTTCTGTATCGCACCGGGGCGCAGTCGCGGTCGTTCGAAGAAGTTTTGCGGCGGCTGGGGATTCGATATCGCGTCGTTGGGGGCTTCAGCTTTTACGAGCGGTCCGAAGTTCGCAACGCGCTGGCATATGTGCGGTTATTGCTGCACCCCGAAGACGATGTGGCGCTCTTGCGCGTATTGAATGTGCCGCCACGCGGAATCGGCGCAGCCACAGTGGCCATGCTCGAGACCAGCGCGAGGGAGACCGGTAAGTCGTTGTGGGAAGTGATACGCGCCGGCGAATTCGCGACTGGCAAGAAGCTCAGCAACGCCTTGAATTCTTTTCGGGAAATTATCGAGCGTTTGCAGGACGAATGCGCCGGCTTGCCTCCCGCACAGCTGATCGAACGCGTGCTGGAGCGTTCCGGTTACCTGACCTACGTAGAGCAACAAGACAATCTGGAACACACCGCGCGCGCCGAGAATTTGCGCGAGCTTTCCAACGCGATGGCTGAAGCCACAGAGCAGGGGCAAACGCTCGAGGATGTGCTCGATGCGGCGGCGCTGGTGGCGGACTCCGATGAATATGACCCAACAATTCCCGTTTCGTTGATGACGCTACACAGCGCGAAGGGGCTGGAATTTGACGCGGTGTTTCTGGCGGGTCTCGAGGAAGGGCTTTTGCCTCACACACGATCGGGTAGCAACCTATCGGAGATCGAAGAAGAACGGCGGCTGTTTTACGTGGGAATGACCCGAGCAAAACAATGGCTCACGATTTCGCGGGCGATTTACCGTCGCAGTTATGGCGAAGAACGAATGCGCGCCTCTACCCCTTCGCGGTTCCTCGCCGAAATTCCTGCGGAGCTGATTGAAGCGGCTTCTGGCTCGCTTGCGGAACCCGGGCAGACCAGGCGTTACGAAGCGGATCCGGATTTCTCGGATAGCTATTCATATCGAAGGCCACGCACACCGTACGGAAAGAGCAGCGCCACTCGGACTTCTCCTCGGGTTTCGGGGCGACAGACGAGTAATGACCCTCTGATTGGCGCGCGCGTGCGGCACTCGAAGTACGGACTGGGCACCATTATCGAAGTCGAAGGCGAAGGCGAAGATCGCAAGCTAACAGTAAGCTTTCAAGACTACGGCGCCAAAAAACTAATCGAGCGATATGCAAATCTGCAACTCGCTTAGTGCGTTTCCAGTGGGCGAGAGCCCTGCGCTTGCAACCGGTTAATTGCCAATTCAAGTAGTGGTTCTGATGCGGACTGCTGTTAGGATGAGGCGCTCTTGGCCTTCGACAGCGGTTGCGCGGAGTCGCGGCGCGTTATAGAGTTTTTTCCGCTTACACGGGAAGGTGCCGATTGGGCGCACAGATCTTCCGCACCAAAGACATCGACAAGCTGATTTCGGATTCGCAGGAGCCCGACAAGCGGCTAAAAAAGTCGCTCGGGGCGGTCAGCCTGACGTCGCTCGGCATCGGCGCTGTGATCGGCTCGGGAATTTTCACTGTGATCGGTACTGCGATCGCAGGACAGAAAATGCAGTTCAGCTCCATTCTGAATGCCCCCCTGCTCGAATATCTGATCTATCACTCGGCGTCATTCGGACGTCCGGGCGCCGGCCCGGCGATTGCGCTGTCGTTTATCTTGGTTGCGATTGCGTGCGGATTTGCCGCGCTCTGCTATGCGGAGCTGGCCGCAATGATTCCGATCGCCGGAAGCGCGTATACGTACACCTACGCGACGATGGGCGAGCTTATCGCTTGGATTATCGGCTGGGACTTGATCCTCGAGTACGCCGTGTCGAACATGGCGGTGAGCGTGGGATTTTCGGCGCACGTCGTAAACTTGCTCGATTATTTTGGAATTCATGCGAGCTTGCGTTGGATTTCCCCTGCGTACCTACCTGCAGGTTTATCGGACCTGCAGAATAATGTGCTGTACGAGCCTGGCTGGCACTTCGGCTTCAACTTGCCCGCGTTCATCATCGTGATGATCTTGACGATGATTCTCGTCCGAGGGATTCGCGAATCTGCAGAAACAAACAACGTGATGGTGATTCTGAAGATCGTCGCCATTCTGGTGTTTATTACTTTTGCTTCGCGCTTGATTCATCCCGCGAACTGGCACCCATTTGCTCCCAACGGGTGGCCGGGGATTCTCACGGGTGGCTCGATCGTTTTCTTCACATACATTGGATTCGATTCCGTTTCGACCGCGGCCGAGGAGTGCAAGAACCCACAGCGCGATCTGCCCATCGGAATCCTGGCCACTCTTATCATCTGCACTGTGCTGTATATCGGCGTGGTCGTGGTGCTTACCGGTCTCGTGCCGTGGCAGACGCTTCTAGACGATGCCGCGCCGGTCGTCAACACGATGAAAAAGCTGCATTTTGGTTCGATTCAGTTGGTCGTGTTGATCGGCGCCCTCATGGGCATGATTTCGTCGTTATTAGTGTTCCAACTGGGGCAGGCACGGGTTTGGTTTGCAATGTCGCGCGACGGGCTCTTACCGAAGCTCTTTAGCCGCGTTCACAAGCAGTACCGCACCCCCGATTTCTCTACGTGGATCGCAGGTTTCGTGGTGGGAATTCCGGCCGGACTGCTGGATATAGGAACTCTGACCGATCTCTCGAACATCGGCACCCTGTTTGCGTTCGGCTTGGTTGCAGCCGGTGTCCTGATTCTTCGATACAAGCAGCCTGAGCGGCACCGCGCATTTCGTGCGCCAGGCGGTTTGACCGCTCCGATTGCGACAATCCTCACTTGCATACTGTTGATGGCGGGCCTTCCCATCATAAGCTGGCTTCGATTCTTCCTCTGGCTGACAATCGGGTTGTTCCTTTACTATTTCTACGGTCGGCACCACAGCCAATTGGCTACTGCAAAGCCTGGTGAGTCCGTGGCAAGAGGGGAAAAGCAGTAATGCGGTTGCGGTTCTCTCTCGCGCTTTTGCTTGTACCGGTGATTCTCGCATTGAGTCTGCCTTCATCTTTTGCCTGGGGCGACAATGCCCAACGGCTGATTACAAATAAAGCATTAGATACTTTGCCGGATGATATCCGCCCATTTTTCGCAGCCAACCGCCAATTTCTGCTTCAGCATGTAGCCGATCCGGAGGAAGCCGAAAAAAGAGATCGGACGCTCGAGAACCTTGATTTCATCAAGCTCGACCACTACGGGCAGTTCCCTTTCACTAATCTCCCGCGCGCATATACGGCGGCGGTATCGAAATTTGGCCGGCGATCGGTCTACAACAACGGAGTACTTCCATGGCAGGTGGGGACGTATAGCAAGAAATTAACCGATGCCTTCCATGACCATAATTGGGCCGACGCCAAAATGTCCGCGGCCTATCTGGCTCACTATGTGGCCGAAGCGCACGACCCTTTCAATACAACCATGAACTGGGACGGCAAACTCTCAAATCAATTGGGAGTGAATGAGCGTTTCGGGAAAGGGCTCGTGGACCGCTTTCAATTGTTCTTTTTCGTGAAGCCGAACGAAGCCGTCTTTATTCATGACCCGACCGATCACGCGTTTGAAATGGTGCTTAGCGCTCATTCCTGGCTGGAAAATGTTCTGCTATCCGACATGCGCGCTCATCAGGGCCTCAGCGGCTATACGGATGAATATTATGACCGCTTCTACGCTCAAGCTGGCGCAGTGCTGGTTCGCCAACTCTCGGATGCTTCGACGGATCTGGGGTCATATTGGATGACCGCGTGGATCAATGCAGGGCGTCCGCAATTGCCCGGACAGTAGCGACGTGGCAACCGAACAGAATCGACAAGCGAGTATCGTTGCATCCCTCCCGAAGGCCGAATTGCATCTGCATCTCGAGGGCTCGATAGGCGCTGATACGGCGGTTGAGTTGGCTGCGCGGCACGGAACGAAACTCACGCGCGAAGAAGTCTTGGCTCGCTACAACTACTCGAACTTCATGGGTTTCATCGAAACATTCAAGTGGATCACGTCCTTTTTACGAACGCCGGACGATTACGCTCTCATCACCCGGCATCTGGCGGAAGAACTCCTGCGTCAGAATGTTGTGTATGCCGAGATTACGATTTCTATCGGCGTCATGCTGCGACGCATGCAGAATGTCGCGGCGAATTTCGAAGCGATTCGAGAAACGGCGCACAGCGTTCCGTTTCGCCGATTACGAACGGCATATATTTTCGATGTAGCCCGGCAGTTTGGACCGGAGGCTGCAATGGAGGTGGCGCGATGGGCTTCGAAGCTGCAAGCTTCCGGGGTCGTGGCGTTCGGGATGGGAGGGGATGAGCTAGCGGGGCCGACAACAAGCTTTCGACCAGCATTTGACTATGCGCGCCAGGATGGCCTCCGAATCGTGTGCCATGCGGGTGAGATTGGCGGACCGGAATCGGTTCGCGAGGCGGTGGAGGTCCTTGGCGCCGAGCGAATCGGGCACGGAATCGCCGTGATGAACGATCCGGCGCTGGCAGAATCGCTCATCACTCGGCGCGTCGTTCTCGAGAACTGTCTGTCGAGCAATTTGTGCACGGGAGCGCTGGCGAAGCAAACGGGCAAGCCCGAAGCTACGCTCAAAGACCATCCGCTACCGAAATTTCTCGAGCAAGGCCTGCTGGTTACGCTTTCTACGGATGACCCCGCGCTATTTCACACCGATCTGCTAAAAGAATACGCGCTAGCAGAATCGCTGGGACTCCCCAGAAAAAGAATGCTTGAGCTCGCGGAGAACAGCATTAACGCTGCATTTCTGCCGCCGATGGATAAACGTGAATTGCTCGAGAATTTTCGTGGAGCTGCAAGAGCGGCAGGATTGGTATAATCGCGGCGATGAAAGCACATGTGTGGGTGATGCTGAAGTCCACCGTCCTCGATCCTCAGGGACAAACCATCCAGCGCGCCCTGGCCTCCCAGGGATTCGCTAGCGTTCGGGATGTCCGGCAAGGCAAGTTTTTCGTTCTGAACCTCCATGGCATGGGCCGCGACGAAGCGAAGAGTCAGGTTGAGAGGATTGCCAAGGATGTGCTCACGAATCCGGTGATCGAAGAGTTCCGCTTCGAAATTCTGGATTAGGCCGCCACTTCTCGTTTCTTTGCACCTTGCTGGGTTTTAAGCAACGAATCGCCGCCTCTTCTTGTCTCATCAAACCTATGTGCTAACCTGATTAAGTCCCACGATTGAAGCAAGTTTCTGGAGCTGACACCGTGTGTGGAATTGTCGGATACATAGGGCCCAAAGCTGTCGTTCCGTTGGTGATAGACGGCCTGCGCCGGCTCGAATATCGCGGGTATGATTCGGCCGGCATAGCGGTTGTAGGACAAGACTGTAAGCTCGAAATCCGACGCGCATCCGGGAAGCTAAAAAATCTCGAAGACCTGTTAGCAAAATCGCCGATCGAGGGTGTGTATGGGCTTGGACATACACGCTGGGCCACGCACGGCCGCCCCACCGAAGAGAACGCGCATCCGCACCGCGATTGCACCGGCGAGATCGTCGTCGTCCACAACGGAATTATCGAGAACTACCTCGAGCTGAAGCACGAATTGATCGGGGAGGGACACAAATTTCAGACCGAAACAGACACCGAAATTATCGCTCACTTACTCGAGAAATATTCGAAGAACGTCCCGCTCGAAGAGGCAGTGCTAAAGACCGTAAAGCTTCTCAGGGGCGCTTATGCCTTGGTGGCGATGTCCACACGCGACCCGAATAAGATCGTCGCGGCGAGGCTCGGACCGCCGGTGGTGATTGGCCTGGGCCAGAACGAATTTTTTGTGGCGAGCGACATCCCGGCAATCCTGTCGCACACTCGCGAAGCATTCTTCATGGGCGACGGGGAGATTGCGATTCTCACCCTGAAAGGCGTTCGTGTCGTCGATTTCGACAATCGCCCGGTCACGCCAAAGATCCAGCACATCACGTGGGATCCGATCATGGCGGAAAAGGGCGGATTCAAGCATTTCATGCAGAAGGAGATTTTCGAACAGCCGCGCGCGGTTCGCGACACGCTCCTTGGACGGATCTCGCAGGAAACTGGGAAGATCTTCCTGGATGAAATGGACATCACCGAAGAAGAATTCCGAAATTTCCGCGAAGTGAAAATAGTCGCCTGCGGAACGAGCTGGCACGCAGCGCTGGCCGGGAAATTCATGATCGAGCGGCTGGCGCAGATTCCCGTGGAAGTGGACTACGGGAGCGAATTTCGCTATCGCGATCCGATCATCAACAAGAACACGCTGGTGATCGCCATCAGCCAGTCCGGCGAGACCGCAGATACGCTGGCTGCCCAACGTGAAGCACGGCTGAAGGGTGCGAGGATTCTGGCGATCTGCAATGTCGTCGGCTCGATGCTTACTCGCGAAGCAAACGGCACGATCTATACGCATGCCGGCCCCGAAATTGGCGTCGCCTCCACTAAGGCGTTCACCGGGCAATTGACCGCTTTGATGCTCACCGCGCTCTATCTCGCTCAGGTGCGGGGAAAGCTTACGCCCGAACTGGCCCAGACGATGATGCAGGAATTGACGCGGATCCCGCATAAGATCGAGACCATACTTCAGCGAGACCCGGATGTTGAAGAACTGGCGAAGAAGTTTTTTCGTCACAGCGACTTTCTTTATCTGGGGCGCGGTATTCACTATCCGATCGCGCTGGAAGGCGCTCTCAAGCTGAAGGAAATTTCGTACATCCATGCCGAAGGCTATCCAGCTGGAGAGATGAAGCACGGTCCGAACGCGCTCATCGACGAGAATCTACCCGTTGTCGTGATCGCCACACGTGACGAATCCGATGCTGCTTCCATGACGCGCTACGAGAAGACCGTTTCGAACCTCCAGGAGGTGAAGGCGCGCGATGGAATCGTTATTACAGTGGTCACAGAAGGCGACCGGCTTGCGCGCAGTTCCTCGGATCACGCGATCGAAATCCCCACGGCGCCGGAATTGCTCTCGCCTATTCTTGAAATCGTTCCGTTGCAGCTTCTCGCCTATCACATCGCCGTGCGCCGCGGATGCGACGTGGACCAACCGCGTAACCTCGCGAAGTCCGTCACCGTAGAATAAACTTCGCGCGGGAACACCCATTTCATTAGAATGTCCTTTATGAAACCCAGCTCAATGGCGAGGCGGGCGTTCGCCCGTTCGCTTGCTTTAGGTCTCCTTTCGATTCTGGTTTTTTCAGCTCCGGCACTAGCACAGTCCACTACTTCGCAATCCTATCGGCTCGCCACGATGAAATTCACGGGACTGAATCGCTTTAGTGAGAGCCAAGCCGGGAAAGCGACCGGTCTTCAGACCGGTGACTCCGTCACGCAGGCGCAGCTTGCCGCGGCAGTCGATACACTCTCGAAGTCCGGCGCTTTTGACAACGTCTCGTTTCGTTATTCGACAAACGGAAATTCGATCAACGTCGAATTTCAGGTCGTAGAAGTCTCAAGTCTCCTTCCCTGCGTCTTCGATAATTTCGTTTGGTTTTCCGAGGCGGAGCTGGATAAGGCGCTTCGCAGCCGCGTTTCTTTCTACGCTGGCGGAGTGCCCGAATCTGGCGCTACCTCGGAAGATGTTCGACTCGCGTTACGGGAGATGATCCGGGTGAACGGAATACCTGGCGATGTCACCGTAATCCCGTCGATCGCTGGATTGGGGCAGCCCGTAAGCGCCTTCGTGTATTCCGTGACAGGTGTGGCAATGCCGATTCGAAGCCTCCATTTCGCCGGGAACAGTGCGATAGCGGCAAATAGTCTCGAGGCCGCTTCCTCGCAGGTTATCGGCCGAGATTATTCTGTGAGCTACGTCAGCCAGTTCGCCGGAGCCGGCCTCGTGCCGCTCTATCGCAAACAAGGCTATCTACGCGCACGATTCGAGAAGCCGGACGGAAAACCGCTTCGCTCGAATGACACCGGCCCTGTGCAGGAGGTCGGCGTTGTTCTGTCCGTGGAAGAAGGTCCGGAATTCTACTGGGAGAAAGCCGAGTGGACGGGTAATCGCGTCTTCACCGTGGAAGAACTCGATCGCCTGCTTGGAATGAAGCCAAAAGAAGTGGCCAACCAGGAAAAAATCGATGCAGGGCTTACCGCGATTAAACGCGCCTATGACACGCGCGGTTTCATCGAAGCAGCCGTAAAGCCCAAGGAAATTCTCGATGACACGGCGCGGCTGACGACCTACAACGTCGCGGTGGATGAAGGCGCGCAATTTCACCTGGGCATGGTCCACTTTGAGGGACTGCCGGAAGTGGCGTCGAAGGAATTGATCAAGAGCTGGCAGCTCAAACCCGGAGACGTCTACGACGCATCCTATCCCAGTGCGTTCGTTTCCAAGGTTGCAATCGGCAAACTGAAAGAACTGGGTATTCAAAAAACCAGCGCTACCGTAAATCCAAAGCCGGAAAAGCAAAAGGCGAGTGTTGATCTCAACATCGTTTTCCACTGATTTTCGCAGAGTCCAATTCGCGATCGTCGCGATACTTGCAATCCTCCTTGTTTCCAGTCCCACGCGGGCATCTGAAGCAGCACAATCAGGTAGCGAGCGGCTGGCCTCCATCACGGCCTCCGGCTCCCATCGTTATAAGAGCCCGGAAATCGCCAAAGCGACCGGCCTGCAAGCAGGGAAATCGATCACGCGCGATGAACTCCAACTCGTGGCTGACCGCCTCGCGCGGCTCGGAATTTTCACGAACGTTCAGTTCAAGTTTTCGAGCGGTCCTGGCGGCCTAGCTGTGGATTTCGAAGTCAGCGACGCGCCTACGATTCCGGTCACGTTCGATAATTTTCCGAAGTTCTCCGATGACGAGCTGAGCACCGCAATCAAGAACGCGGTGGTGCTGTTTGATGGAACAGCTCCTGAAAATGGAACGATCCTGGCCACGATGTCGAATGCGGTAGAGGAATTGATCACCACCCGAGGGTTGCATGCAACTGTGGCGCACTCGGTAGTCACAAGCCCAACCGGCCACGTGCAGCAGTTCCGAATCGAAGGCGATGTTCTTCGAGTCGCCGAAGTTGAATTCTCGGATCCACTCGCGAAAAGCGATCCGGCGATTCAGCAGAGTATCTCGCAGATCGTTGGCAAGCCATTCTCTCGCAGCGCGATCGAATTATTCGAGTTCGAACAAATTCGTCCAATTTACCTGACACATGCTTTTTTGCGAGTGAAGTTCGCTCAACCGACGGCTCGTTTTGAGGGTGATCCCACGAAGCCGCTGCCGGACAAAATCTATGTGCTCGCCCCTATCGAACCGGGACCCGCCTATACGTGGGGTGGAGTCGAATGGACCGGGAACTCCGTAATCTCCACAGCGGACCTCCACAAGTTCGCTGAATTGCAGGCCGGTGATGTGGCCGATGGCGTGAAAATGGAAGCTGGCTGGAACCGCGCCACCGATGCATATGGCGCCCAAGGTTACCTCGACGCGAAGCTGACACCCACTCCGCACTACGACGACAAAGCGGCACGCGTTTCGTACACCGTCTCGATTTCGGAAGGTCCTCAATACCGGATGGGAGAACTCGTTCTCACCGGTCTCTCACTCGAAGGCGAACGGAGGATTCGCGCGGCGTGGCAAATTCCGAAGGGTGCCGTCTTTAATGAAGGTGTTTACGACGAATTTGTGGCCCACGGGACGAAGGAAGCATTCAATGGCCTTCCGTTTCATTACGAAAAAATCGGCCGCTTCCTCCAAAAAGATCCGCAAGCCGGAACCGTTGACGTCCTGCTCGATTTTCAGTAGCCATCTCGAAAAGGTTATACTGGCCTCAGTATGACCGAACACTTGGTCCCGATTGCCGCAGCCGCCGTCCAAGTTCGAACGGACGAAGCTGTGGCGCTCGAAAAGCAACGTTCGCTGCTAGCGTCGCTGCGCACACTCGATTCCCTGCTGATCGCGCTTTCCGGCGGAGCCGACTCGGCGTATCTGGCGTGGGCGGCGCATTCGGCGCTGGGCGAACGCGCATTATCGATAACCGCGCTTTCAGCGAGCTTTTCTCGGCACGATCGCCAGCAAGTGACGGATTTCGTTCGGTCATCGGGTCTCCGGCACGAGTTCATCGAAACCCGCGAGTTCGACAATCCCGAATACGTCGCAAACAATGCTGACCGCTGCTACCACTGCAAGGACGAGCTATTCGATCGAATGGAATTGCTGGCGCGAGAGCGCGGATTCGGTGCCATCGCATATGGAATTAATGCGGACGACACTCGCGATTTTCGACCCGGGCATCGCGCCGCTCACGAACACCGCATCTTAGCGCCCCTGCTCGATGCAAAGCTGAACAAAGCCGAAATTCGCATGCTCTCACAGCGCACCGGCCTTTCCACATGGGACCGCCCGGCGTCGGCGTGCCTTTCCTCCCGCATTCCTTACGGAGTCGAGGTCACGCCCGAGCTACTTACCAAAATAGAACGCGGCGAAACGGCCCTGCGTGAACTTGGCTTCCGCCAATTCCGCGTGCGCGTACATGGTGAGCTGGCGCGCATCGAATTGGCGCCGGACGAACTCTCGCGTGGACTCCAGTCTGAGATGGCCGAAAAAATCGCGCGAGGAGTAAAAAGTGCGGGATTCACCTTCGTCACGATTGATCTCGAGGGATACCGCCAGGGATCTCTTAATTCGCTTCTCAAATCAGCAGAGTGACGCTGCCTCGAACCGAAACACAAAAGCTTTACTAGGGTCGGCTGACCAGCGGAACTTCCAGTTGCGCAGCCTCGTATATATCTGATAGGAAGAGTCGCTTGCCGATGGCGATGCTCCCGGAATCTATGACCCAACGCAGAACAGGAATTTGGCTTAGCCTTGCGGCGCTCGTGGCGAGCGGACTCGCCGGATGCATCGTGGATCGCACTCACGGCCGCGACGCGGGCGGATCCGGCCCAAGCGTGGTCGCCGACCGCAAATTTGTCGTCACAGGCCCTGCGCGAATCGAATTAATCAACGGTTCGGGAGAGTCCCGGGTAACAGCCGGCCCTCCAGGCGAAGTTCTAATTCACGCCGAATTTCGCGTTAAATCCCGCCTCTTTCACGACGGAGAACGCCGTCTGAATGAAATGGCCGCGAACCCTCCCATTTTGCAGGAAAGCAATTTCATTCGCATCGGTGGGACCAGCGAACACACCGGCGGCGTCGCCGCGAGTTACACTATCAGCGTTCCACCCGACACAGAAATTCATGCCATGTCTGGCTCCGGAGACATTCAGGTAAGCGGAATTAAAGGGCCAGCAAACTTCATTGGCGGCTCGGGCACCATCGCAGCGTCCAACATCGCCGGCGATGTGCATGTCACGGCGGGTAGCGGAGACGTTCAGTTATCTGAGATTCAAGGGCAGGTAGAGGTCACTGCTGGATCCGGCAATATTCAGCTCGCGCAAATCCGCGGCGACATTCGCGCCCAGACAGGCTCCGGAGAAATCAAAATCACCAAGCCGGCTGACTCCGTCGAAGTGAACGCGGGCAGCGGTAGCATCTCGCTTAGCGGGATAACCGCGGACCTTCGGGTGCACACGAGTTCTGGCGAAGTCACCATCGAGGGCAATCCGCAAGCGAATACATACTGGGAGATACACACCTCATCAGGCACTGTGACGCTTCGGGTTCCGTCCGCCGCGAATTTACGTCTTTATGCGCGTACCAGTTCCGGCGACATCGATACGCAGATCCCCATCACGATGGAAGGAACCACAGGAAAGCACGAGTTGCGTGCTCGGATCGGCGATGGCAGAGCACGCGTCGAAATCGAAACCAGCTCCGGGAAGATTCTTCTTCACTAATCGTTTCCCTCGCCACCTGGAACGCCTCTATTTTATGCGTTCCGCGTTAGAATGATCCGCAGATGCGAGCTGTCAATATCATTGCCTGTGGTTGCGTCTTTTTGGCGGCTACCACGAGCACTCGTGCCCAGACTTCTACATCGAAACCGCCCACGTCAAAATCCGTAGCGAATTCCGATGCGAAACGGGACGCAGATGCCGAAGCAGACCTGCAAAAGGCTCTCAACTCTGCCGGAAATGACCGCGCCGCTCTGGTTCGCAATCTAAAAGATTATTTGCGACGCTTCCCCGAAGCCCCGCGCCGAGCTGCGATCGATCGTGCGTTAGTCGAAGCGTGCCAGCAGCTTCGCGATGATGATTGCGCCCTCGACTATTCCGAACAACTCATCGCCGAGCATCCCGACGATTCCGAGATGATGCTGCTCGCGGTCTCAATTCTCCAGCGAAAACGTGACGACGCCAGCCTTACTCGCGCGAGCGGGTATGTCTCTCGCGTGCTCGATCGGGTTCAGAAGTCAACGCCCAACGAACGCCCTGAGCGAGTATCGCTCCAGGAATGGCAGGATCATCGCGACACAATTTTAAGCCAGCTCTACGCCCTGCGCGGTCAAATTGGAAAGTCTCAGCACCTGTATGATGCCGCAATCAAAGACTTGCAGATGAGTTATGCGCTTCGCGCGAATGCCGTCTCTGCGGAAGCGCTCGGCGAAATCGCCGAAATCCAGAAGGATCTAGGCCGCGCTGTTCAGGAGTATTCGCTCGCTTTTGTACTTCCGGAATCGGGACCCGCAGGAAAAGTTGACCGAGGCGAAATTCGGCTGAAGCTGGGAAACGTTTGGAAAGAAACGCACGGAAGCGAGCAAGGCCTCGGCGAGCAGATATTAACGACCTACGATTACCTGCGTCCAAGTGCTGGCAGCGATAGTCCAGCCGCCCGGAATTCGGGCGCGCAAGATCTGTATTCGTTTGTGCTGCGCCGTCTCGACAACACTCCTCTATTCATCGCGCCCTACCGGGGAAAGACGATTGTGCTCAGCTTCTGGGCCACGTGGTGTACCCCGTGTCACATCCTCGAGCCGATGTTTGATCAGATCGCAAAAAACTATACCGGCGATCCGAACCTCTTCTTCTTTTCAATCAATACGGATGACGACCAAACTCTCGTAGCACCATTTCTCGCTCGCGAGAAATGGACGGTCCCCGTTGCTTTTGCGGACGGATTGGATGAGTTTCTGAAAGTGGAAACGCTCCCGACTGTGCTGATCATCGACCGCAAAGGAAAAATTGTTTATCGCGTTGGCGGCTTTACGCCCAGCACCTTTTCGGAAGAACTAACCACCGCGATCCAGGCCGCCATGAGCGCCCCGACAAAATAGGTTTCTTCCGAGCGATTACTGCGAGGGAGAAATGGCGCGCACATTGCGACGCTGCGCCGCTTGAATCGCCGCTTTGATCGTGTTCACGTGGATGCTCACGGTATCCTCCAGCTTCCGCGCATATCCGCCCGCCAGCGTGACGGCCGTTGGAACTTGGTTTCGCTCCGCGTAACCCATCACAAGCGCATCACGACGCGCCAGGCCGTCCATTGTCAGCGCCAACCCTCCAAGTTGGTCTTCCCCATAAGGGTCGGCGCCCGCCACGTAAACCAGCAGCTGCGGCGAAAACTCATCGAAGGAGCGATGTAAATACTTTTCCAGGATTGCCAGGTAATCCGCATCCCCCATCCCGTCAGGCAGGTTCACATCCAGCGTTGAGGGCGGTTTGGGGTATGGATAGTTGTGTTCCTGATGGATCGACATCGTAAAAACCGTCTCGTCCCCTCCAAAAATCGCCGCTGTGCCGTTTCCCTGATGTACATCCGTATCCACCACCATCGCGCGCTCGATCGCACCATCGGCCTGTATCTTTCGGATGGCTACGGCCACATCGTGAATCATGCAGAACCCTTCACCATGATCAGGATAGGCATGGTGAAAACCGCCACCTATATTTGCGGAAAAACCGTCTTCGAAAGCGCGCCGCGCAGCCAGAATCGAACCGCCCGCAGCAAGCCAGCACGCCTCAATCAACTCCGCAGAGTACGGCACCTCCATGCGCATCACTTCCGCCCGTGTCAACGATCCAGTCTTGAGCTTGTAGACGTAGTCCTGCGAATGGACGCGCAGAATGTCCTCATCGCTCGCCGGCGCGGGCTTCACAAAGTCCCCCTGCGTGGCGATACCATCTTGCAGGAGCCTTTCATAAACGAGACGGTACTTCTGGGAAGGAAAAACATGCGCGCCGAGGTTCAGATCATATCGGTCGTCGTAAATCAGCTTGAGCGGCAGCACGCTGCCAGCCTATCGCTTAATTTTTCGAAACGCAAACCCACGCGGTCCGGAGTCATGCGAACCAGTACAACATCTGCCACAACCTGTGCTAACCTAATCGGCGATGCAAAGGGCTCAGGCCATTCTTCTTGCGCTTGTTCTGTTCGCGACGCCGCTTGCGCTCCTCGTACGCGCGTCATCAGGACTAGGCAGCGCCTGCAATAACCTCTGCTGTCTGCGACATGGACCCCATGCGGCACACGCGTCCGACTCGAAAGAGAGCGCCATGTCTTGCCATCACGGGGAAGCTGGTCGCCTTATGTTCTGTTCCATGAAGGCGGGCCGCCACCTGATGGACTTTGGATTTCTCGCGCCACTCGCTCCCACAGCTCCGTCGTCGGTGGTTGGCTTGGTGTTGCCTGTTCCTGCTCGAAATGCGATCGCGCAGTCAATGGATCCTTTGGCTTCCGGATTTTTCGCCGCGCCGTTCGAACCTCCGCGCAGTTAGCCGTCGCTCCAGCGCTTCACAAAATCCAATAACTCGTGCGGAGGTTTTTATGCGAAAGCATGTCAGGAGCTTCGGGCTATTTCTGTTTGTCTTGTGCTTGTTGTTCGTGCCCCTGGTGCGAGCGACAATTTTTGGAAGCATTCGCGGCGTCGTTCACGACCCTCAGCACCGGCCAATTGGCGGTGTCGACGTGGGGTTGAAATCTGCTACGTCCGCCTGGTCACAAACCGTGCAAACGGAGCCAGACGGCTCCTTTTCGTTTTCGGCCGTTCCGCTCGGCGATTACGTGATAACCGTAACGAAGAGCGGATTTGCAGACGAGCGCGAAACCCTCACGTTGAATTCAGACTCCTCGCCGATTCTCCATTTTCAGCTTAAGATTGCCACCGTGAGCCAGACCGCCACCGTCTCTGCGGAGGCGCAGGAACAGGCGGTAAATATCGATTCCGTGACCCCGATAACTCTCGTTGACCGCAAGGATATCGCCCTAACGCCCGGAGCGGATCGCTCCAACAGCTTGCAAATGATTACCGATTACGTTCCGGGCTCCTATTTCACTCATGATCAGCTCCACATTCGCGGCGGCCATCAGGTGAGCTGGCTGATTGACGGGGTACCGATCCCTAATACAAATATCGCGAGCAATCTGGGGCCCCAAATCGACCCAAAGGACATCGACTATCTCGAAATCCAGCGCGGGGGTTATTCTGCCGATTACGGCGACAGAACCTACGGTGTTTTCAACGTAGTTCCACGCTCCGGTTTTGAAAGTAACAACGAAGCGGAATTGGTCATGACTTTTGGGAACTGGTACCAGACCAACGATCAACTCAACTTCAGCGGGCATACACAAAAGTTTGCTTACTATGCAAGCATCAACGGCAACCGCAGCAACCTCGGCTTACAAACTCCCATCGGCCAGGTATTTCACGACGCTGAAAATGGTTACGGAGGATTCGGCACTTTTCTCTACAATCTCGACACGAAGAACCAATTTCGTCTGGTGACGCAGCTCCGGAAGGACTATTACCAGATTCCCTACGATCCAGTTCCGAACCCTGATTTTGACAGCAGCGGACTCCGCGACGGCCAGCACGAGACAGATGGTTTCGTCGCGTTCACCTGGGTGCACACTTTTAATCCCAACATGCTTCTCACCGTTTCTCCCTTTTACCACCACAATGTGGCGAACTACGATGCCAACCCGAACGATACGCCACAGGCGTCAACCGATCATCGCACCTCAAACTATATTGGGGCGCAATCCGCGTACAACGTTACTTTCGCGCGCAACAACCTGAGGGTTGGTTTCTATGGTTTCAAACAGTATGACAGTGAATTTTTTAACCTGATTTTTAATGATGGCTCTGGCAATCCTCCGATCACTGATCGCGAGAATCCTTCTGGTGGCCAGTTCGCGGGGTTCATTGACGATCGCTTCAACGCCACGTCATGGCTCACACTGATCGCAGGAATTCGCCCCACCCATTTTGTCGGCGCGACATATGCCGACCCGATGGTGCATCAGGTCGTGGAAGACACGATCAATCCCCGATTCGGAGTCGCGGTCCGAATCCCCCGTCTCAATTGGGCTTTTCGTGCGTTCTACGGCCATTACTATCAGGCGCCCCCGCTGAATTCGCTGACGGGACCATTACTCCAGGCCATACAGAACGGTGACCAATTGTCGTTCGTCCCGCTGCACGGCGAACGCGATGAGGAACATCAATTCGGCGTGACAATTCCTTTCCGCGGCTGGACGCTTGACGCAGACAATTTCCAGACGCGAGCGAATAACTTTTTCGACCACAACAACATAGGTGAGTCAAACATCTTCATTCCCGTCACCATCGACGGCGCTTTGATTCAGGGATGGGAATTGACGCTCTCCTCTCCGCGTGTATGGCATCGCGGCCAATTTCATCTCGCATACTCGAATCAGATCGCAAAGGCTCGGGGCACCATTACGGGCGGACTGATCTGTTTTCCTCCAACAGATCCAAGCTGTCAGCCCGCTCCGGGCTACGGTCCGCTTGATCACGATCAGCGCAACACATTGAACGTTGGATTCAACGCGACCCTTCCTTGGAATTCCTATGTCTCAACGAACGTTTACTACGGTTCCGGGTTCACGAACGGTTCGCCCAACGAACAATTTCCAGGCCCGTACTTGCCGCAGCACACTACTTTTGATCTGGCCATCGGCAAGCATTTTGGCGAACGCTTTACTGCTTCACTAACCGCCCTGAACGTCGCCAATCGCCATTTGTTGATTGACAACAGTCTCACATTTGGCGGATTTCACTATAATGACCCGAGGGAGATTTATGTCGAGATTCGATACCGGTTTCATTATTAGAGAAGCGGCTCTCAGCAGCCGCTGGCCCACATGACTTGCCGAACGAGGAGTTAGGCATTGCGCCTCATCGTTCCACTCGCGATTTTGGCGGCCATTTTCGCGTTCATTTTCGGATGGCTCACCTTCACCGGCATGAGCGCACGGACGCCTCCCAGCGCGTTCGAAACTTTTCTCGGTAGGACGGTGCAGAAGCTCTCGATCCCCAAATCGGCGCGCTCGGCGACAAACCCAATGGAATCCACCCCCGAAGCCCTGGTGGAAGCGCGCCGCCATTTCGCCGATCATTGTGCGAGCTGCCATGCCAACGATGGCAGCGGAAAAACCGAGATGGGTCAAAACCTTTATCCACGGGTACCGGACATGCGCCAGCCAGAAACTCAGAATCTCACCGACGGCGAGCTTTACTACGTCATCGAAAACGGCATCCGGTTTACCGGCATGCCCGCATGGGGCGCGGGCGGCCCCAACGACCACGAAACCTGGCATCTGGTTCTCTTCATTCGGCACTTGCCGCATCTAACTGAAGAGGATCTCAAAGATATGAAGGACCACAATCCGCGCAGCCCCACGGAAATGAAAGAAGAACAGCAGGAAGAGGATTTCTTGAATGGCCACTAATACAACGAATTTCCGTATCACTCCAAGGAGGACTTTTGATAACTAAAATACTCACACTGCTGGCAATCATCTCGTTTGCTATGGTCGCGTTTGCTCACGGCAGTGATAAGCACGTGCTCGGCACGGTGACAAAAATTACAGACACCGAGATTACGGTTGAAACTCAAACCAAAGAAGTGCAACTGGTGAAGATCGCGCCCGATACGTCGTTCGTGAAAAACGGCGCAAGCGCGACTCTTAAAGACCTAAAAGTGGGCGACCGCGTGGTGATTCATGCCAAGCCGGTAGGCAGCGATCTAATCGCTCATGAAGTGCGCTTCGGAAAACAAGCGCCTGCGGCTGCAGCAAGCGCCGCGACGAAACCGCAATAGCTCAGGCTTAAACGAGTCGTCATCCTGACCCGTCCGCCAGGACCGCGGGATCGCCGCGTAGGAATCATGCACCCGAGTCCCAGGCGGCAATCTAATTTTCGCGGGCGAGAATGAAATCAGGAACAGCGAGGAGCGCCCGCCGGTAATCCGAGTCGGGCAATTCAGCCAACGCATCTTTCGCGCGCGCCACATATTCGTGCGCGAGCTTCGCGGCGCGATCGAGCGATCCGCTTTCGCGCACAAGCCGCGCGATCTGCTCCGGCCGCACGCTTACGAAGCCTCGCTCTTCAAGCACCTTGGCGACCAGCCGCCGGCCGCCTGCCCCGTTTCCATCGCGCCCGTTTCCATCGCCCGCTAACGCCGTTTCCGAACGAAGCGCAAAAATCAGCGGCAGCGTCACTTTGCCTTCCTTCAAATCGCTCAACACCGGCTTCCCAAGCTGCTCGGGCGACGCCGTGAAATCCAACAAGTCATCCACAAGCTGAAACGCGAGCCCCGCATTTCGCCCGTACTCACCAAGCGCATCCTCCACGCTCTTGGGCTGCCCGCCGAGAATCGCACCCAGCCGCGAGCATCCGCTGAACAAGCAAGCCGTCTTGCGATAAGCCAGCTCCGTCGCCTCCGTCTCAGTCAAATCAATCTGCCCGAGCCGCGTCAACTGCAGCAGTTCCCCCTCTACCATGTTCTGCGTCAGGTCGATCAAAATATCGAGAATCGCAAAATTCCGTTCGCGCAGCGCCATCTCGAACGACTGCATATACAGCCAGTCGCCCGCGAGCACGCTCATGTGATTGCCCCACCGCGCATTCGCACTCGGACGCCCGCGCCGCGTGTTCGCGCCATCAATCACATCGTCGTGAATCAAAGTCGCGTTATGAATCAGCTCGACGACCGCACCCAGCCGAATCGCGCTGGGCCCGCGATAGCCCGAAGCACCGGCAGCCAACAGAAGTAAAGCTGGACGCAGCCGCTTGCCGCCCCCCTCGCGCAGATAGCTCGAAATCTCGCACACCGGCTGGATCGCCGCCGCGTTCTGCCCGGCAATCTCCCGCTCCACCAGTGCGAGATCGTCGCGAACCAGCTCGAAAATTTCCTTCACGGTCTGGACGGCGAAGCTCATCTTCGAATTTTACCCTTTGTGCGCCGCCTGATTCTGCGCCTCAAGACGGAAAAAACGCCGAAAATTCGCAGCAGTAACTGCCGCAATCTCTTCGCTCGGCAAGTCTCTCACATTCCCCAACGCTCGCGCTACCTCCACCACATTCGCCGGCTCATTTCGTTTCCCGCGACGACCCTCGGGCGGCAGAAATGGCGAATCGGTTTCCGTGAGCAACCGCTCAAGCGGAATCACCTTCGCCACATCCCGCAAATTCTGCATTTTTTTGTAAGTCACATTCCCTGCAAACGAAACCATGAACCCCATATCCAGCCCGTGCTTCGCATCCTCGAGCGTCCCCGTGAAGCAGTGAAGAATCCCGCCCAGCCCGCTCGACCGCCAATCTCGCTCGATCATTTCAAGGCAATCCGCCCACGCGTCGCGGCAGTGAATCACGATCGGCAGCTTCGCCGTCCGCGCCTGCCCCAGCTGCCGGCGAAACACCTGCTGCTGCACATCCCGCGGCGAATGGTCGTAGTAATAATCGAGGCCCATCTCGCCCCACGCAATCACCCGCGGATGCTTCGCCAGTTCGTCGAGCTTCTCGAAATGTTCCTCGGTCGCCAGCTTCGCTTCGTGCGGATGAATTCCCACCGTCGCGTAAATCCAGTCATGCTGCTCGGCAAACGGTATTGCCGCGTTCAGCCGCTCAGGCCCCGTCCCGCTGCCGATCGCGAGCAGAGTCTCTACTCCCGCCGCACGCGTCCGTTCAAGCATCGCATCACGATCTTCGTCAAACTGCGGAAACTCCAGATGCGCATGCGAGTCGATA
Organism: uncultured Acidobacteriota bacterium; assembly: GCA_963772535.1. Lineage (GTDB taxonomy): Bacteria > Acidobacteriota > Terriglobia > Acidiferrales > UBA7541 > Palsa-295. The sequence goes on along the minus strand of CAVYXN010000008.1, from coordinate 35,084 downwards.
ATTTTCACTTCCTACTTCCTTCTCACGCCACCGCTTCCCGGCCCGCGCGACCCGCTCTTCTGCACCACAAAAATCATTTGCTGCGCCTCATTATCAAGCGGCTCCCGCTCAAAGGAACCATACTCCTCCACCGGGTCCAGTCCCGCTAAGAGAAAAAGCGCGCGTAACTGCTGATATGTGTAGTACGACATTTTCAGCGGACCGGTTTCTTCGAGAATGAGATTGTCCCCCTCGTAAGTCCTGAACACGAATTCGCCGCTAAATGTCTGCTGAACCTTGTCGTGCGATTTCTTGCGGAAGTATCGCCGCACCACCTTCCGCGGCTCCGCATCCACTGTCCACTTGAGATCGAGAATCTCTTTGCCGATGTTCGCAGGAATCCCCTCGAAATTCGGAAAGAAAACATCGAACGCAAGACGGCCGCCTTCCGCCACATGAAATGCCGCAGTCGTAAGCGCGGCTACTTGGTCTTGCACGGTGTACATATGCTGCAGCGGCCGAAACGGAATAATCACCAGCGGGAATTTCTGCGCCAGCCGGAAGTCGCGCATGTCGCCTTCATGAACGCTCACTCGCTCGCGTACTTCGCGCGGCTCGCGCGCCAGATTGCGCCGGAGAATGGTCAGCATGGAATTAGAATTGTCCACGCCCTCGATTTCGATTCCCTCTCGCGCAATGGCCAGCAAAACCCGGCCAGTTCCGCACGCGATCTCCAGCACTGGACCGCCGGACTTCCGCGCGACATCGACGTAGAACGGCACGTCGATCAAATCCTGCTTTGAGCAATAGCCGGTATCGTAGTGCGATGCCAGGATCTCGTACGAATCGGGCTCGCTGCTGCCCATGATCGGTTATTTCACCTTGGCGCCTGCAGGAATATCCTCTGCAAACGTTACCAGCACCGGCTTCCCGTCCGCCCCATCCGACGCCGCCAGCAGCATCCCGTTCGACTCCTGCCCCCGCATCTTTCGCGGCGCAAGATTCGTCACCACCACCACTTTGCGCCCCACGAGCTCCTCCGGCGCATAAGCCAACGCGATTCCCGCCAGCACCTGCCGCACTTCGTCGCCAATGTCCACCATCACTTTCAGCAGCTTGTCCGCCCCCTGCACTTTCTCAGCGGACTTCACCACGCCCACGCGCAGTTCAACTTTCGCAAAATCATCAATCGTGATTTTTGCTCCAGGCGCCGGAGCCGCAGCAGCGCCCGCCCCAGCCGCAGCCCCAGCAGGTGCACCGGCAGGCGTCGCGTTACCCGCACTCGTTGCTGCAGGCGCCACAGCGCCCGGATTCCTTATCTCGTTTTCCATGGCTTCAATCCTCTCCATTGCTTCTTTTTTCTCAACGCGCGGGAACACCGCTCCAAGTTTTCCTATTGGTGTTCCCGGTTTTAGCAATCCCCATTTCAACTGATCGATTCTCTGATCTGAGACTCTTCCATCTTGCCCGAGCTGCTCCCAAATCTTTTGCGTCGCGTCCGGGATAACAGGATGGGCTAGCACAGTGACAAAGCGTACGGCCTCCGCCGCTGCGTAAAGGACATTCGCCAGATGTTTCGGTCGAGTTGTGACGAATTGCCCCTTCGAGGCATCAAGCTCCCTCAGCTCCGACCATGGCTTCTTCTCGACTAAGTACTTATCGACTCGACTCACTAACCTCCATATCGCATCCAAGCCTTTTGAGAAATCGAAGCTCTCGAGAGACGTCTGCCAGAGCCTGAGCGTGTCGGCCGCCAGTTCCTCGATTTCTGTCTCAGGCGCCTCAAGGCCCACTATCTCTTCGTCGCTGGTTCCCGGGTTGAGCTGCGGCACCGCACCTGCATACGCTTGCTGCAACATCGCGAGCGTGCGGCTAGCTAAATTCCCCAACCCATTCGCCAAATCCGCGTTGTACCTCGTAATCAAGGCATCCCGCGAAAAATTTCCATCCTGCCCAAAAACAACCTCCCTCAACAAGTAATACCGCAGCGCATCATTCCCCAGCACCTTCACTATCGGCTCCGGATACGCCACATTCCCCTTCGACTTGCTCATCTTCTCCTGCTCAAAAAGCAGCCACCCATGCGCCACAATCTGCTTCGGCAAGGGCATCCCCGCTGCCATCAAAAACGCCGGCCAATACACCGCGTGAAATCGAATTATCTCCTTCCCCATCGCGTGAATGTCCGCAGGCCAGTACCGGAAATCCGGCCCATCGTGCTCGCCATCCACAAATCCGATCCCGCTCATGTAGCTCGTCAACGCGTCGTACCACACGTAAAACACGTGCTCCGGATCATCCGGCCACGGAATTCCCCACTTGATCGATTTACGGCTGATCGAAAGATCCTTCAGCCCGCCCTCGACAAAACTCTTCACCTCATTGAACCTGAAATCCGGATGCACGTATTGCGGATTCTTCGCGTAGAGCTCCAGCAGCCGGTCCTGATAAGCCGAAAGCCGGAAAAAATAATTGTCCTCCGACACAAGCTCCCCCGGCCGCCCACAGTTAGGACAGTCCGCTGGCTCCGGCGTGTCGCTGATGTAGAGATTGTCGTAAATGCAGTATCGCCCCTCGTATCTCCGCTTAAAAATCGATCGCTTTTCCGCCCGCAGCCCCTTGTCCCGCGCCAGCGTGCGACGAATCAGATTCTGCACCGCTCGGGCGTGCCGCGTTTCCGTCGTACGAATGAAATGCGTGTACTGAATTCCCAGCAGCTTCCACAACTCGACGAAAATCTTCTGGTTGCGATCCACGAGCTCCGCCGGCGAGATGCCGGCCTTCTCCGCCGCCCGCTCGATATTTACGCCGTGCTCGTCGGTACCAGTGAGATATGCCACGTCGTAACCGCACATCCGCTTGTAGCGTGCAATCACGTCGCACACGATCGTCGTGTACGCCGAACCCACGTGCGGCCGCGAGTTCGCGTAGTAAATCGGCGTCGTAAGATAGAATTTCTTCTTGTCGGTCGTATCAGGCATCGGCTATTTGCTATCTTCTCCGCGCTTCTGAAATTCAAACGACGCAGCCGCGATCACCTGCTTCAATGGCACCCCGCGCTCAGCCGCAATTCGCTGGCAATCCTCATACTCGGGCGTCGCGTTCAAAATCGTTCCGTTCATGCGCGAAACCTTCATCCGCACCGAGCCCAGCGGCGTTTCGACGGGAACGAACTCCCGATTCAGAGTTTTCCGCCGCACATCATATGTGCGAATGCCAATCGTCGTAGTCTCGCTGAAAATCAAATCGATCAACCGCGTCACATTCTCCGGCTCGCTTAAAAGCGTAACCAGCTGCCCAGGGCGGTTCTTCTTCATCTGCACCGGAGTCGAAAAAACGTCCAGCGCCCCGGCCGCCAGCGCCCGCTCCGCAAAATATCCATAAATCTGCGGGCTCATGTCGTCAAGGTTCGTTTCGATCACCGTAACCGGCGAATCCCATCGCCCGCTCACCTCGGATTCGCTCGCCGCCGCCGAATCGCCAATCAGCAGCCGCATCACGTTAGCTTTTTCTTTCAAATCAGCCGACCCCGCGCCGTAGCCAATCGCGCGCAACGTCATCGCCGGAATCCCTTCATAACGCGTCGCAAGTGCAGTGGCGATTGCGGCTCCGGTCGGCGTCACCAGTTCCCGCTCAATTCCGCTCGAATACGTCGGCGCGCCACGCAGCAGTTCCGCCGTCGCCGGCGCCGGTACGGGAAGCACCCCGTGAGCTGTCTTCACCTGCCCCCCGCCAACATCGAATCGCGAACACGCGAATTCGTCGATCCCCAGCAGCTCAAATCCGATCGCCGACCCCACAATGTCAACAATCGAATCCACGGCCCCCACTTCGTGAAAATGAACTTTCTCGACCTCGGTGTTGTGAACCCTCGCCTCAGCCTCGGCCAGCCGCTCAAAGATTTTCGTCGCCCGCGCAGCAGCCCGAGGCGCGAGATGCGCATCTTCAATCCGCTTCAAAATGGTCGAAAGCCCGCGATGATGATGCTCCTCCCCGCTTTTCACTTTCACATGCGTCGCAAAAATCGCCCCGCGCTGCACCTTCTCAGCCGACATGCTCCAATTCTCAAGCCCCAGCCCCCGCAACCCCGACTCGATCTCGCGCAGGTCCGCCCCCGCATCCACCAGGGCGCCAAGCACCATGTCCCCGCTGATGCCCGAAAAACAGTCGAAATAGGCGATACGCGAACTTTTCATGCGTGCACTGCCGAATTCATCGCGGCAAGCCGAAAAAACGATACTAGTCCGCCCTCTAAGTCGTGTCAAATCCGGCCTCTACACAGACCGCGCACGCGCCCAGCTTCCTCCAAGAGGATCGGGATTACAACCGGGTGCCACCACAAATTGCTTCGCCATCTCGCTCATTTGGCTTGACATATGGTTACTTTCGAGTTAATATGCCGCGTCTTACTGAGGGCTGACAGGATTTACGGCCAAGGCGGTTGGGACACCGATGAGCGAGGAGCAAGACGCCCCGCGATACTCAGCCCACGCCCCCCGGAGCGTGGACGAGACAAAACCCCCAAAACACCTCAAATTTCTAATCGCAAATCTGGAATTAGAATTCCGCGTAACCCCCATAAGAATCAACGATCTAAGATTTTCTAATCGCAAAAAAATAGCGGTTTTTGCTTTCGTTTTCCCAGGCCGGGGAGCGTCACCCATAAGCAACACTTCGCCACCCTTGGCTCGGTCGCGCGCTCGTTCCCTTGTAGCGCCGGCATCCTGCCGGCTCTTTCGCTGTTTCTTTCGAGTCTCGTCAGCCCGTGCCTCTTCGTGCTTTGACGCCCCCCGCTGCATTCCCTATAATCGCGGGATTCTTTCAGCGCGCCGGCGCGCCCGTAGGAGGCTTGTGTACAAAGTTGTCGAGGACCGGATCCGGAAAGCGCTGCGCCACCACATCCACGAGCGTTACAAGACAGACGTGCCCATCGCCACCGAGCGCCCCCCGAAGCTGGCCATGGGAGAAGCGGCCTCGCCGGTCTGCTTCGAACTCGCCAAGCGCCTAAGAAAGCCGCCTCGCGCTCTGGCGCAGGAAATCGCGAATTCGTTGAAGCCGATTCCAGGCGTCGCTCGAGTCGAAGTCGCGGGCGCCGGTTATCTGAATTTTTTCTTCGACCGCACAGAGTTTTTCTTAGGCGCGCTCATCGAGTCCAAGCAGAAATCCACGGCTACCGGCGCCGATGCGCCCAAGACGATCGTCGAGCACACCGCAATCAATCCGAACAAAGCCGCGCACATCGGCCACCTGCGCAACGCAGTGCTGGGCGACACCTTCGTGCGCCTCCTCCGCCACGCCGGCCGGAACGTCGAAATTCAAAACTACATCGACAACACGGGCGTACAAGTCGCGGACGTAGTTCTCGGATTTCTGCACCTCGAAAAGAAGTCAATTGACGACGTGCGCGCTCTCACTCTCGCGCCGCGATTCGATTACGTCTGCTGGGATCTCTACACCCGCGTCACACAATTCCTCGCGGAAGATAAATCGCGCCTCGAACTCCGCGCCCACACCCTCAAAGAAATCGAAGAAGGTAAGGGAGAAGCCGCGCGAATGGCCGAACTGGTCTCCACGGCCATCGTGCACCGCCATCTCGAAACGCTCGACCGCCTCGGAATCGATTACGACCTGCTCACACAGGAAAGCGAAATCCTGCACCTGAAATTCTGGGACGCCGCTTTCGCGCTGCTCAAGGAGCGGGGCGTGATCCAGTTGGCCGCCTCCGGCAAAAATGCTGGCTGCTGGGTGATGCAGCTCCCCTCAGACTGCGAGGCAAAAGAAGGCCAGCCAGAAACCCCAGACAAGACAAACGACAAGACGGGCGACAAGACGGGCGACAAGACAGACGACGAGCCCACCGAACAGGCCGAAGCCAAAATCATCGTCCGGTCCAATGGCACGGTCACATACGTCGGCAAAGACATCGCGTATCACCTCTGGAAGTTCGGCCTGCTCGACCGTGATTTTCACTACCAGCGTTTCCACACGCATCCCGACGGCCACGAAGCCTGGGTCACCGCAAGCAAGCGTAGCGACGCAGGCGCCCCGCCTTTCGGCCACGCGCAGGAAGTCTTCAACGTAGTGGATTCGCGGCAAGCATATCCGCAGCAAGTGGTAGCCGCAGGCCTGCGCGCGCTGGGCTACACGGAGCAAGCCGACCGCTTGAAACATTTCGCCTACAACGTCGTCGCCTTAACGCCGCGTTGCGCCCGCGAAATGGGCTACGAAATTCCCGAGGAAGACGCCAAGAAGCCGTACGTCGAAGTAAGCGGCCGCAAAGGCCAAGGCGTGAAAGCCGACGATCTGCTCGACCGCCTGGAAGAAAGCGCGCAAGCGGAAGTGGACGCGCGTCATGCCGAGGAGCCCGAAGCCGAGCGAAAAGCAATCGCACACGCAGTAGCAGTAGGCGCCCTGCGCTATTTCCTGCTGCGCTTTACGCGCTCAACAGTAATCGCCTTCGATTTCAAAGACGCCCTAAGTTTCGAAGGCGAAACCGGCCCCTACGTCCAGTACGCCGTAGTCCGCATCAACGGAATCATGCAAAAGGTCTTCCAGCAAGCTGCGACGCAACAACCGGCACAGGGCAGCGGTGGTGCGGCAACTGTGGCGAACCCGCTTGATCCCGCGATTCTAGCAGCGCCTGCTGCGGACGACCTTTGGGAACTCTTGCTGCTAGCAGGCTCACTGGATGCGTATGCCGACCAGGCGGTCTCAGCGCAGGAGCCGGCGTTCGTGGCGCGCTATGCGTTTGAACTTGCGCAGACGTTCAACGGCTTTTATCACAAGCACCACATTTTGTCGGAAGAAGACGAAGCGAAGCGATCATTTTTGCTGATGCTAACAATATTCGTCCGCGACAAGCTGGTCGCCGCCCTCGGCCTTATGGGAATCGTCGCCCCGGAGAAGATGTAGCATGCTCGAGCCTGTCATCCTGAGCGCAGCGAAGGATCTCAACGTACCGCCAAGCAACTCGTCCGCAACAGCCGGCGCTCGCGCGATTCGCTTACAGTTTCATCGCAAAATCCACGATCGAGCGGATCGCGACACCAGTCGGCCCTTTGGCCAGCCACGGACGCCCTTCGTCCACCCAGCACGTCGCCGCGATGTCGAGATGAATCCACGGCGTGTCCTCGGCGAATTCCTTGATGAACCACGCGCCGGTGATCGCGCCACCGCCTTTGCCGGTGCCGGTGTTGCGGATGTCCGCGATGTTGCTCTTGATCATCTCCTGGTATTCGTCGTCGATGGGCATCGGCCACATTTTCTCGCCCGCGGATTTGGCGCTTTCGAGAAATTGGTCGAGATATTCGCGCGGCGTGCCGAACGCGCCTACGTGCACATTGGCAAGCGCCACCTGAATCGCACCGGTGAGCGTGGCGGCGTCAATGATGTGCGTCACTCCCAGTTTTTTCGCGTAGGTGAGGCCGTCGGCCAGGACCATGCGGCCCTCGGCATCCGTATTGATTACTTCGATTGTCTTCCCGGACATGGCGACCTGAACGTCGCCAGGCTTTTGGGCGCGCCCGCCGGGCATGTTCTCCGTCGCCGGAATCACGGCGATCACCGAAATCGAAGGCTTCAGAAAAGCCAGAGCGCGCATGGCGCCCAGCATCGTGGCGCCCCCGCCCATGTCGTACTTCATCTTCTCCATGTTGTCGGCCGGCTTGATGGAAATGCCGCCGGTGTCGAAGGTCACGGCTTTTCCGACCAGGCCAAGAACCGGCGCGCCTGGACGCAGCGTCTGCGGTTCATACCGCAGCACGATCACTCGCGGCGGCTCGACGCTTCCCTGCGCGACTCCGAGCAACGCACCCATTTTCAGCTCCGTGATTTTGCGATCGTCGAGAATTTCCACACCCAAGCCAACTTCCTTGGCCATCGCTTCGGCCTTGGCAGCGAGCATGCGCGGCGTCAGGCGGTTCGAGGGTTCGTTGATGAGGTCGCGCGCGAAATTCTGCGATTCGGCGATGACGCGTCCACGCTCGATCGCCTCGTTGATTCCGGAAAGCGAGCCGTTTTCGAATCCGGTCAGCGAGACGGATTGAATCTCCTTGTTGTTCTTTTTCTCCGAGCGGTACTTATCGGATTCGAAGTCGGCAACGAGAAGGCCTTCGGTGATGGCTTGCGCGGCAGCGGGGCTGCGTTCTCCTTCGCGTGTGAGAAACGCGAAATTCTTCACGCCGCGCGATTTCAAATAGCGCAGCGCGGCGCCGGCGATTTTGCGCAGGTCGCCAACCGCGAATTTTCCGGGCTTCCCTGCCCCGACGAGAAGCAAGCGCTTCGCGTCCATGCCCTCGGGAAAATGCAGCAGCACGGTTTCGAGAGCTTTTCCTGTGATTTCGCCGCTCATGACCAAGGTGGCAAGCCCGCCCGTCATGCGGCGATCGATTCCGGCGAGAACGCCATCTACCTTGTTGTCGCCTTCAAAAACATACGTGACGAGCGCATCGGCTTGAATGGAAGAGTACGGCTGGGAATCAATCTGGATCTGCATGGTTTCCTTTCGATTTTGTCTCTTACTTTGTGTTTGGTTCTATCGTTGTTCTTGTGATTTTAACGTTGTTCTAGCGGCGGCGAGAGCGGTTGATCGCCTCGTTGGCTTCTCGTTTTGCTTCTTTTTGTTTTTCGGATTCGCGGCGGTCGTGGAACTTCTTGCCTTTGCCGACCGCGAGTTCGCACTTGGCCATCCCGTCGCGGAAATAGAACTTCAGCGGGACGATGGTCATGCCTTTCTGCTGAATCTGAACCTGGAGCTTTTCGATCTCGCGCCGGTTCAGGAGCAGCTTGCGCTTGCGGAGCGGGTCGTGGTTCCGGGAACCGCCCGGCAGATACTCCGGAATATGAGAGTTCACCAGCCAAGCCTCGCTGCCACGTATCTCGGCGAAGGCATCCCGCAAGGCAGCCTTGCCTTCCCGAAGAGTTTTTACTTCGGTCCCTACAAGCACCAATCCCGCCTCGAACTTGTCGCCAAGGGTGTAGTTGTAGGAGGCCGTGCGGTTCTGCGCGACGATCTTCACGCCTTCATACTGCTGTTTCTTCTCGGCCGATTTCATGAATCAAACATGATAGCCGCCGGGTGAGACAACTCGCAAGTCGCAGATTTGCCCCGAGTTCCAACCATCCTCGATTATTCATGCATTCGCAACAAAAAGCCGCCATGGGGGTATTAGTTTCTAAGTACGGCAACGCTGGGATTTGTTGCCGCATCACAGAGCGGGTGCTAGACTTTCTTGGACCTGAGACAGCCGATTTTGGAGGGCGTTTTTGTTTTGTAGAAACGGTCTAATATCTTTAGCGCGCGCAGTGGGTTCCGGCGACGGAAACCCCAGATATCCCAGAACTCCCTTTCGAATCCTCACCTTAGGGTCATCCATGGCGCTTATCGCGGCGCTGCTGGTGGGGTGCCCGAAATCAAACACGGACTTCCAAACAGGCAAAAAGGCCGAGGCCGTGCAGGACTATGACACGGCGCTGGTGTACTACGAGCGGGCCCTGCGCGCCGATCCCACAAACGCGGAATATAAACTTCGGGCTACGCAGATGCGATTCGAGGACGGCCAATTCCACGTCCGCCAGGGTAGAGCCGCTGAGCAAAAGGGCGACCTGCAGCGAGCGCTGACCGAGTTTGAAAAGGCACAGGCTGTTGATCCCTCTAGCTCGATTGCGGATCAGGAAATAAAGCGGACGCTCGAGAAAATTGCGGCACAGAACGCAGCGGAAGCTCCTAAGGCGATGAATTACAATCCGCAAGATGACGGGATGCTAACGGAACCTCCCGAACTCAAGCCTCTTTCGCGCGAACCCATCAATCTGAAAATGACGAACGATACGCGCGTGGTGTACGAGACGATCGCCAAGCTGGCGGGACTGAGCGTGATATTCGACCCGGACTTTACATCGAGGCGGATCACGGCCGAGCTGCCGAACGTGACGCTCGAACAGGCGCTCGATGCGGTGGCGCTGGAGAGCAAATCTTTCTGGAAGCCGATCACGCCGAGCGTAATCTTCGTGGCGCCCGATAATCCGCAGAAGCGAAAGGATGTGGAAGACGAAGTGGTGAAGACGTTCTACGTTTCCAACACTTTGACGCCGCAAGACCTAACCGAAATCGTTACCGGACTTCGGCAGCTTCTCGATCTGCGGCGGATCCAACAGGTGAACTCGCAAAACGCGATCGTGATTCGCGATACGCCGGACAAGCTGGTGCTGGCGGGGAAAATTATTCGCGATATCGATAAAGCGAAGCCGGAAGTACTGATCCACGTTCAAGTGATGTCGGCCAACCTGGACCGGCTGAGGGATTTGGGTATCCTGCCCGGCCAGAGCGTATCGCTGGCATTCACTCCGCGAACTTCCGTGCAGCCGAACAGCACGACGAGCACAACGAGCACCACTACAACGACTTCGACGACGACCACCAGCACGACAATTCCGCAGATTACATTGAATAATTTGCAGCATCTTTCGACGGCGGACTACAGCATCACCCTTCCAGGAGCGACTGCGAACGCCATTGCAACCGACAACAAGACCAAGATCATCCAGGATCCGGAAATCCGCGTTACCGACGGCCAGAAGGCTTCGCTGAAAATCGGCCAGCGGGTTCCGGTAGCGACCGGCAGCTTCCAGGCGGGCGTGGGAGTCGGAGTGGGTGGCGGCGCCGGCGTGGTGAATCCCCTGGTGAACACACAGTTCCAGTATCTGGATGTGGGCGTCAACATTGACGTGACGCCTCGCGTCCACCCGGACAACGAAGTAAGCATGAAGCTGACGGTAGACATTTCGTCGATCGCGGGGACCAGCAACATTGGCGGAATTAATCAGCCTATCATCACCCAGAACAAGATCGAGCACGACGTCCGGCTGAAGGAAGGCGAGGTAAGCGTCCTGGGAGGCCTGATCCAGCGGACTGAAACGAAAAATCAGAACGGGATTCCCGGCTTGGTGTCCGTGCCGCTGGCGAAATACCTGTTTTCCGATAACAGCAACCAGATCCAGGATCAGGAAGTGCTGATCGTCCTGACGCCGCACATTGTGCGCATGCCTTCCATCACCGCTGAGAATTTGCGCACGATGGCGGCTGGAACCGACTCGAACGTGCGAGTGTATCGCGGCGACTCTGAGGTGGATACGGGTGCCAAAGCGGTTCCATCGGCCGCGGCTCCGCCAGGAGGCGCACCGGGCGTGGCAGCAACGAACCTGCAGGGGGGAGCGACTCCTGCGTCACAGCTTCGATTTGATCCGCCGAGCGTGACGATGAAACCGGGCGACAAGACAACGCTGGGGCTTAGCGTTTCCAACGTAACGGATCTCTATTCGATACCCTTGCTCATTCACTACAACCCGGCGGTGGTGCAAGTGGAAGAGGTGCGCAACGGCGGATTTTTATCGGGCGGCACGCAGGAAATTGCCATCGTCCAACGAATTGACGAGCAGCGCGGTGAAGTGATTGTTTCCGCTACGCGCCAACCAAATACTCCCGGCGTGAACGGAACCGGAACGCTGCTTGGAATCGTGGTACGGGCCGTGGCGCCCGGAAACACAGTGCTGCAGATTCTTCAGGTCAACGCACATGATTCACAACATCGAAATATTCCAATGGTTTCCGGAGAAGCCGCCATTCGGGTGCAGTGAGGCGCGATGAGCGGGGCAAATCGCAATCTGGCGTCTAGCATTCTGGGCTCTCGGGCCTTCTCATCGCTACCGTCACGCCGTCATCGCGATTCCTGGAAGGTTCGGGCGCTCGCGGGTGGCTTCACACTGATCGAGTTAATCCTGGCGTGCTCGATTCTTTTCGTTCTGGCGGCGATCGCGGTACCGCTTGCGCGCGTGGCGATCAAGCGCAGAAAGGAAGCGGACCTTCGTTACGATCTCCGCGAAATGCGCACAGCGATTGATCGCTATAAAGACGCGGCTGACAAGAACTTGATTCAGGTAAAAGCTGGGACTGAGGGCTACCCTCCGGACCTCGACACGTTGGTAAAAGGTGTTCAGCTGACCGGGGCGAAGAGCGAGCACGTCCGTTTCCTGCGTGGAGTTCCGAAGGACCCGATGACCGGTACTGCGGATTGGGGCATGCGGTCGGTGCAGGATGATACGGATACTACATCGTGGGGCGGGCAGGATGTGTTCGACGTGTATTCAAAATCCACGGGAACGGCGCTGGACGGAACGAAGTACTCGGATTGGTAGCAGAATCGAGACGTTTGCGCGCAGGATAGAATGAGACTTTCTCGACATATAAGAGCTCAATCGGCTCGCGGATGGCGTGATTCGGCTACGCGCGGATTCACGTTGATCGAGCTAATGATCGTAATGGCGATCATCGTGATACTCGCCACTCTCGCGAGCGTGCATTACCGGAATGCTGTGCTTCGCTCGCGCGAGGCGGTGCTGAAGTCCGACCTAAGGGTGATGAACAACGCGATCCAGGACTATACCCGAGATAAAGAGGCCGCGCCGCAATCGCTGGATGATCTTGTGAGCGGGCAATACCTGAGCGCTATTCCCTCTGACCCGATTACAAGCACAAAAGACTGGGTGACAGTGAATTGCGACACATTGCTCGATCCTGACCAATCGGTGACCGGGATTTGTTCGGTCCATTCCGCGTCGGACGCGGTTTCACCGTTCGAGAACACGCCGTACAGCAGCTGGTAGCTCAAATCTCTCCGAGCCCGCGTAAAGTTCTGCCGGTTATCTTTACCCGAGATACTTCTTCAGCGGATCCCAGTAGCGCACCGTCCAGCCGTGAAAGAGAGAATCATAATCGCCTTCCGGAAATCCGGTATGGTCGAGGATCAACGGTGTGCCATTCCCCAGCGGCTTCAATTCAAATTTAACGAGTGAATAGACGCCGGGATCCCAATGCGTGGGACGCCAGGCCTGGACGATCCGTTGATTGGGAATGAGTTCGACATTTCTGCCTACGATCATGCCGCCAAACATGGAAAACGCGCCGCCCACCGCGGAGTCGATATTCGCCGGCATACCGGTGAAAGCGGCAAACTGCTTCGAATCCAGGAGAATCTCGTAGATGCGTTGCGGGCTTGCCTTCAATTCGATTTCCTGGTGAAGCGAGGTGCGAGCCTGGTTTGCAGGGGTGCTCGGGGCTTCTTTGGTGGCCTGCTGCTGTTGAGGCAGAGCCCAAAGGTTCCGGCTAACGGCAAGCCCGGCTAAGGCAGCTGCTCCGACTCGGGCGACGACTTGGCGACGTGTCGGAGCGACATGAGAACTGGCTGGGATCGATCTCTCGGTCATTACGATTCTCCGTTGTTCGTATGAAATGTCGTGGCATGAAAGCACACGAGCCCATCATGTTCAAGGTCATATTCTCCGGCCGCCGATACGACCGGAGGCACCCAGTCGGGGCCCGAACCATAAGAAAGAGCAGGCCTGCGGATTAGACATCTCCGCTTTGAAACGTTATCCCCTTGCCGATCACTATTAATTGACCACCCCAACGGTGCTTGGATCGCCCAAAACGCGCTCGAAGTAGCTCCACCGCGGGCTTCACACGTGGAGGACCCTCATGAAGCAGACCGCCGGCGTTATCACGGCCTTAGCTGTGGTGCTGGCGATTTTCGGCGTGTCGAATCTGCCCAAGGGCTCGCCCAGTGGAACCGGCACGGCACAATCCGAGAGCGGGACGAAGGCGTCCAAAACGCGCCCGAGTGTAGAACCGACGGGCCCCTACGCGCCGTGCGTGCGCATTCAGAAACGGCTCCAGCCTTTTGTAGCCGATAGTCCACAGGAGCAATGGAGACTTCCCGCCTTTTGTTATCCCGATTCCAAGGCGCCGGATGTCCCGGAGGTGAAAGCGCAAGGCATCGATTTTGTTATAGCCATCGTGCCCAATCCGGTTCTTACGCACCTGCCGCTGCTCTTTGACCGGCTGATCGAAATCATGCAGCAAGCGGCGCAAGACAATCAGTATTCGTACGACTCAGCGTGGCTGCCATGGAGTGAAGGCAAGGAATATACGAGGCTGCCCGACCAGCAGACGGCAGCCGACCTGCAAAGTTTTCAGGAATCGCAGCCCGGCGTTCTCGTTTTCAGGAACTCCCTGAATCAACAAGGCGATTCGCCCTACAAAACGGGCTTGGCCGTATTCGTAGTTTCCGAATTGCCGACAGGCGGAATAAACCAGGGACAATTCGACAACGCACTGGCCTGGATGGAGCGATTGGGAGCTTTGTCGGCCGAGCGAGACCTGAGAATTCTCGGACCTACGTTTTCCGGCTCGCTCCCTTCGCTCTATCGGTCGCTTCATTTTCAGAAGCTCAAGCCCTTCGCCGGGACAAAGAAAATTCGGGTCTCAAGCGGAAGCGTATCTTCGGACTCGTACTACTACTGGTTTAAAGGAAAACTGGAATCGGAACAGCTCGGTACATTCGATACGGCTATGGAGGGAGACTCCGTTCTGGTGGACCGATTCTGCCAGTACATCGATTCGCAGAAATATACGACTGATCGTGTGGCGTTTCTCTCCGAGGATGAAACTGCCTTTGGAACGGAACCGATTTCTCAAACTGACACCAAGTATGAAAAGCGCGTGCGGGCACAAAAAGGAGCGCACGAATCCAAGCAGGGTTTTTGCACCTATAGCGGCGGCCCCACTTACCTCTATTATCCGCGCGATATTGCATCGCTCCGTTCCGCGTACGAGCAGCAGTCGATTTTCAACGGAGCAAAACAATCGCAGAGCGCGAACAATGACGCGACGACTTTGCGCGGCGACTTGAGCGAGCCGGCCAGCAGCGAACATGACACGGTGCGGACATATGGCGGTCAACTTACGCCACTCGCACAAGAGTCTGTGCTAATCGCCATTACGGACGTCCTGAAAGAGAAGAAGATTGAGTTTGTTGTGTTACGCAGCACGAATACGCTCGACCAGATTTTTTTGAGCCAATTCTTGCGGCGTTCGTTCCCAGACACTCGCATTGTGATCGACGGAGCCGACCTGCTTTTCCGGCGCGGAGCGGAAGGCTCGTCACTTCGCGGCGTGATGGCGTTGTCGCCTTATCCCCTGCTGAACCGCCAACAGGATTGGAATTCGGCGCAGCCGGAGGGTAGCGGAGAAGGCTATCGGGTTTTTGGGCTGGATGTCGCTGAGGGCTTGTACGTTGCAGCTCGTGGGCTCTTTCCAGATCAAGGTTCGAAAGTGCAAATCGCCAACTATGCCCCGCCTGCGTTCGCGGGCAGCGGAGGCAACAATGACGATGATCGTCCGGCGACATGGCTCACCGTAATCGGCCATCGGCAGTTTTGGCCTGTAGCGGTGCTCAACTCGAATACGCTGGATAAAAGCAAGGCAATTTCCATTTTGCAGCCGTTCTCCGAGCGTACCGGAAAACCGGCGGCAGCCTCGGCTGGAGCGAATCCCATGGAGCTGCTGCCGATTGAATTTTGGATTCTACTGGTCGTTTTCCTCTTTTGGAGCCTCTTGCACGAACTCTGGTGCTTGAATGGATCCGTTTCTCCGAGGCCGGCGCCGTTTCGGCTGGCTTATTTCGCTCCCATCCCGCGGTGGCAACAACCCGTGCTAATAGGATTTGGCAGCTTGCTCGTAGCAGGCGGGGCGGTGGTCGTCACTGCGAGTTCAGGCTTGCTCGACTGGAAACTGGGGAGCTGGAATGCGGTGGTCGCCGCGTTCCTGGTGATTGTCTTGCTCCAGGCATATTTTGGATGCGCGGGAAATTACCGGCTGCCGCCGATGACGGATGTTCGCTTCACGGAGCTGAAGGCGAAAGACTGCCGGCGAATTTCAGGCTGGCTTTTCGCACTGTGCATTGTGGTGTTCGCATCAATTCACGTGGCGATTGTTCACCAGTTGCAGCGGTCGAACGGCGTTCCTGCTTTCTGGCGCAGCGTGCACCTTTTGAGCGGAGTGTCGCCTCTGTTGCCGCAGCTGTTTCTATTTGGGGGAATGTATTGCTGGTTTTGGTTCAGCTTGCGAGGGCTTTCTCTATTTGGCGACGAGCGTCCCGCACTGCCCGGCAAAGATGAATTGACATTGAGGGATGAAAAGCAGAGCCACATTATGCCGATGTTCAGCTTCGAGCAGGCGCAATTACCGACGGAAGACGGCGCAATGCCAATCGGGAAGCCGTATCTGCTGCTTCTTGGCTTGATTTTTCCAATCGTGTTGATCATCTGCGCCGTCGTCTTGCAAGGCGCATGGCTGCGGACGTTGGGCGAATTATTCTTCGGCCGGTACGTGTTTTTTTGGCTGATGCTGTGCATCGCGATGGTACTTGCCGACACGGCGCAATCTTGGATGACCTGGTTACGACTCCATG
The DNA here is from genome assembly GCA_963772535.1 of uncultured Acidobacteriota bacterium. GTDB lineage: Bacteria > Acidobacteriota > Terriglobia > Acidiferrales > UBA7541 > Palsa-295. The sequence goes on along the minus strand of CAVYXN010000008.1, from coordinate 18,801 downwards.
AGCTGCTGCTTCATCTTGACCGTCTGCCGGTGCGCCGCACCTTGTACGCGCTGCAGGGGCTTTCCTGGCGCTCGGTGTGGGCGATGAGCGGGAATGTGCTAACGGAGCGGTACTCGCTCGTCTCGCGGCAGATCGAAGCTTTGAGACACCTTCGGAATCAGGTGGCCGTATGGAAACCGCCCGGGGCGGACGACGTGGCGAATCAAAAGAGATTGCTGGACACGATTGATGCTTTCGAGAAGACCGAACTCAAGAAGCTGGTTGATTGGTACGTGAACCTGAACGGAGCAGCGGTGATAAGCGTGGAGGCTCTAGAGGCGGTGCAGAAACAAATTGCCGCGATCGCGGCGTTTACCCTGTCAGCGATACTGATTCCTTCGTGGCGAACTGAAGAGGATTCGCTGATTTTCGACCGGTCGCGGAAACCAAGTGCGGCGCCTGAGGAGCATGGCGGCCCGGTGATTTCTCCGCACGTTGCCGATCATGTGTATGCGGCCGAAGAGTTTTTCGTTATGCCGTATGTGGGATTCATCCAGAATATTCTCGGGCGGATACGTACTATCGTGCTAGGTAGCCTGTGGCTGTTCGTTGCGGCAACCCTTGCCGTGTCGAGTTATCCGTTTGATCCGCTGCCGGTGCTGGGCGGTATTTTTCTGGCTGTTTTCGTGATTGTCGGAAGCACGATGATTCTGATGTACGCGCAGATGCACCGCGATGCGACGCTGAGTTACATCACTGGCTCGGAGCCCGGGGAACTGGGCGGAGAATTCTGGCGGCAACTGTTTACTTTTGGAATAGGGCCGTTGCTCGGGCTGCTGACGACGCTCTTCCCTTCGATCACAGACTTCGTGGTTTCCTGGCTGCAGCCCAGCAGCCAGGCTATGAAGTGACGCCGCGCACGAAGAACGGCATCCGAGGTTTCATTCTGCGGCAATTAAGGCTTGTGATCGAAAGCCGAACGGAACCTCTGATGACGATTTTGAAGTTCCGCCCGGCCCATTCGAGTTTTCTCTTACTTACCAACCTCTTGCGCAACGGCCGTGCCCGCGGGCACGAGTTTCAGATGAACATGAATGTTGAGATGTTGGCCGACGACGGCGTTGAAACTCGACGGTCCGGGATAATCCTCCTGGCTAGCTCCAGTCGGAGCCTGCGGAAGAGCCGAGCCGTCATCGACGAGTTTGCCCGTGCATTGTGCGCCGGCGTAATCCTCAGAGACCGTGCTCGAGGACGCTTCACACTTCTTGTCCTCCACCACAGGTGGCCAGTAGGTGTCGAGAACTGAGTTCACCAACTGCGGGAAATCCTCGCGAATCACGTTTGTCGATCCTTTGAGTAGAAAGACATCGTTTGCTTCGCCAGCCTTTGGCGCGTGAAAAACGAAAGTAGCATCGCGCGAAACGCGGTGAATCATCGGAGGCCCATAAACGGGACCCACATAGGATTCACTGGGGGTCAACTCTACGTTGCGATCCACGCGAGTCACCGTAAGAGTTCCGACGGCCTTCAGCTTGCCATCCGAATCGGTGGAGACATTCTTGGAGTTGAAGCATACGAGCGTGTGGTTCGACATGTTGACGACCCAACTTTTCTTCACTTTTCCATCTTCGTCAATGGGAGGCATCATGGATCCCGCCGGATACAGCTTGAAATCGACCACGGATTTCGTGGGATCCTTGTCGAGACGAACGGTGCCGATTGCCCTCGTAAAGCCGACTGTAAAGGTAGTCGGCGTCTTGCCGAAATCCGTTGTACCATCAACGGTAAACCGAGCGTCGGAGTGACCATTGTCAACCTTCCAAGAGCCGCTTGGCTGAGCAGGCCGTCCAGCAAAAGCGGCCGCAACACACGCCACAAGCAGAATTGGCGCAATTCTCTTAATCATTGATTCTTCTCCTCAGAAAATCCTGCTTAGCGAGTTCGCAAGCATCCGGATTTGTCATTGTCATTGTCATTGGAGTATGAACGCTGCGCAACTGATTCAGAATAATTCGCAGCGCTCCCGCCCGGGAACTGTAATCCCGATGCTGACGTCTTGCAAGTTTCTAATTTATTGAATCGCTATGGTTTAGCTTGGGGGAGGGTTCTCAAGAGTAAAACCAGCGGATCGCGGACCGAGCTTTCGCCATTCGATCTCCTTCTGCAACTTCGGCCACAATTCACATTTTACAGGCAGCCGTAGAACTATGCATTTCGTCCGCGTTGACTTGGCTCAGGCCGTCGCCTATTATCCCGCAGCATGTCGGACACACAGATTCTGCCCGGCCAGATCATTTCCCACTACAAAATCATCGAGAAACTCGGTGGCGGCGGAATGGGAATCGTCTACGAGGCTGAGGACACGAGCCTCGGCCGCCACGTCGCCTTGAAGTTCTTGCCCGAGGAATTGGCGCGCGATCCATATGCGTTGGAGCGATTTCAGCGGGAAGCACGCGCCGCGTCGGCGTTGAATCACCCGAACATCTGCACGATTCACGAGATCGGGCAACAGGATGGCCGGTACTTCATTGTGATGGAGCATCTCGAGGGGCAGACGCTCAAACATCGTATCGGGGGCAAGCCGCTGCCGATGGATTTGTTGCTGGAGTTGGGCGTCGAAGTGGCTGACGCGCTCGACGCAGCGCACGAAAAAGGCATCGTCCATCGCGACATCAAACCGGCGAACATATTCGTCACCCAGCGCGGCCACGCCAAGATTCTTGATTTCGGGCTAGCGAAGCAATCTCTTCGCGGTTCCGGCCGAGCAGGCGCGTTTGTGACTGGTGGTGCCGAAGCAACGGTGGACCAAGAGAATCTGACGAGCCCGGGGATGACTCTCGGCACAGTCGCCTACATGTCGCCCGAGCAGGCTCGCGGTGAAGAGCTCGATGCACGCAGCGACCTTTTCAGCTTCGGTGCGGTGCTATATGAAATGGCGACGGGCGCGCTTCCCTTCCGCGGAGACACCACCGCCGTCATCTTCAACGCCATCCTTGAAAAAGCGCCAGTGCCTTCAGTGCGGCTGAACCCGGATATCCCGCCACGTCTGGAAGAGTTGATAGCAAAGGCGCTCGAAAAAGATCGGCGCATGCGCTATCAGCATGCGGCCGAGATGCGCACCGACCTGGCACGGTTGAAACGCGACACGGACTCGGGCCGTTCGACGGCTGCGGTTATGCCTACTTCCGGATCCGGTGCCGTTCGAGAAGCCGCATTTCAACCAGCGCCTCAAAGCGCGTCCGTCGCTGTTGCGACGCCTGCAAGCGGCACAAGTGCCGCGTCCACTCCAATCGCGGGCGGGACGAGCGCGGTGGCGGCGGCACCGTCGCAGCCAACCAGCGGCGTCGCTGTTGCAACCCCTACTTCCGAGGGACGCTGGCCGCTCATGGCGGGAGCGATTGCCGCACTAGCGGCCCTGGCCGTTGGCGGCTACTTCTTCACCCATCGCGCGCCGAAACTCACCGGAAAAGGTTCGATCGTGCTGGCCGACTTCACGAACACGACGGGCGACGCCGTCTTTGACGATGCGCTTCGCCAAGGACTCGCAGCTCAGCTTGCTCAATCGCCATTCTTGAACATTCTCTCTGATCAACAGATCCGACAGGAGCTGCGATTTATGGGCCAGACACCGACAGCGCGCCTGACAAATGACTTGGCGCGGCAGGTGTGCCAGCGGACGCAAAGCGCCGCTGTGCTGGACGGCTCAATCGCGCAAATCGGAAGTACTTACAATCTTGTTCTCAATGCGTTGAATTGCGCATCCGGCCAGACGCTGGCTACCGCTTCCAGCCAGGCCACCGATAAGAATCAGGTTCTTGGCTCGCTCGGCAAGGTTGCCGAGGAGATCCGGGGAAAGCTCGGCGAGTCGCTGGCTTCCATACAGAAATACAACACGCCTATCGCGGAAGCCACCACATCTTCTCTCGAAGCGCTGAAGGCTTTTAGCCTCGGCATGCAAGCCCGCGCGAACAAAGGCGAGGACAGTGCCGCGCCTTTCTTCAAACAGGCGATCACGCTGGATCCGAATTTTGCCATGGCCTATGCGGTGCTAGGACAGGTGGAAAGCAATCTCGGCGAAAAAAATGTGGGGTCAGAATACACGAAGAAGGCCTACGATTTGCGCGACCGCGCGAGCGAGCCCGAAAAGTTTTACATTGAGTCGCACTACTACGAGAATGTCACCGGCGATAGCGAGCAAGCCATCCAGGTTTACCTGCTCTGGGCCCAGACATATCCTCAAGACTCGATTCCACACAACAACCTGGCAGTTGCCTACACTCAACTAGGCCAGTGGCAGAAGGCCCTCCCGGAGGCTCTTGAAGCGCATAGGCTCGCCCCTGATGAAAGTATCTCGTACATGGTGGTTGGTGCTACTTATCTGGGTCTTGGTCGCTTCGACGAGGCTAAGGCCATACTTAACGATGCGCTTTCGCGGAAATTGGACGTTCCCAACTTCCACCGCGTGCTTTATCTGATCGCATTCGCGCAGAATGACCAGCCCACTGCAGTCCATGAACTTTCTATCCTGTCCAACAGCGCGCCGGACGTCGCCGCCGCTGCGCTCGCTCTCGAGGCGCCATCGGAGGGATATTTCGGCCACCTCGCAAAGGCCCGAGCGTTAAGCCAGCGTGCGATCGCGGACGCCGAAAGCTTGGGAAGGAAAGAATCCGCTGGCTATGCTTTGGCGTCGCTGGCCGCAATTGAGGCTGAAGTGGAGGATTACGCTGGCGCCCGAAAGGACGCCGCCGCGGCACTGTCCATCGATTCGTCGATCCGCACGAGGAGCGAAGCGGCGTACGCCTTTGCGCGCGCGGGAGATTCGGCTCACGCCGAATCGCTCATCGACGAGATGACCAAGGAACGCCCCTCCGACACCGTTGGCAACATGATCGTTCTTCCGACTATCCGCGCCGCCGCAGAGTTGGACCGCAACAATCCTGGCAAAGCGGTGGAAATTCTACAGCCTGTTGTTCCCTACGACCTTGCTCTTTTTGGAAAAGTCCTGAGTGCGTATGGGCGCGGGCGGGCCTACCTGCTTTTGCACAAAGGCAATGAAGCCGGGGCCGAGTTTCAAAAGGTTCTGGATCATCCCGGCGTGGTACTCAACTCGCTTGTCGGACCACTGGCGCATTTACAGTTGGGACGGGCGTACGCGATGGCGAGCGATGAATCGAAGGCGCGCGCGGCGTATCAGGATTTCTTCGCGTTGTGGAAAGACGCCGACCCTGAAATACCCATCCTAAAGCAAGCCAAAACCGAGTACGCCAAATTCAAGTAAGCGGTGAGTGAGCGCTCATTGAATGATGTAGAATGCCGCGTTCTTCCGAATTGCCGTGTGGGTGGAGTTGCGCTCGGATCGAGCGAAAGAGGAGGGTGAACGTGGCCGCTGTTTTCTTGTTCTTGGTTGCCCTGATTGTTCTGCTCGCGTTGAGCATCGTGCTGGGATCGTTCTTCACAGTTGAGACGGCCCAGGTGGCCATCGTGCAGAGGCTCGGGAAATTCGCCCGCGTTGCTGGGCCCGGCCTGAACTGGAAGACGCCTTATCTCGAGACCGTGGTCCGACGGCTGAGCATGAAGGTGCAGCAGTTCGATGTGCAGGTGGAGACGAAAACGCAGGACAACGTGTTCGTGCAAATACCCGTTTCGATCCAGTACAAAATAATACCCGAAGGGGTAGAAGCCGCGTTCTACAAATTGTCCGACCCGGTGAAGCAGATCGAGTCGATGGTTTACAACGTCGTGCTCGGCCACGTTCCGAAAATGAAGCTGGACGATACGTTTCTGAACCAGGCGGACATTGCGAGCGATTTGAGAGACAACCTCGACGCCTCGATGAAGGAATATGGCTATTCCATCGTCAAGGTTCTGATCTCCGACATCGTTCCCGACCAAAAAGTGAAAGCCGCCATGAATGATATCAACGCAGCGCAGCGAGAACGGGAAGCGACGGTCTCTCGCGCCGAGACCAACAAAATGCTTCTCGTGAAGCAGGCGGAAGCCGAGGCCGAATCGAAGCGTTTGCAGGGAGAAGGCATCGCCAATCAAAGAAAGGCAATTATTGCGGGGTTGAAAGATTCAGTGGAGGACTTTGCCAAAACAGTTCCGGGCTCCACTCCGCAGGACGTGATGCAGCTCGTTCTGATGACGCAATATTTCGATACTCTGAAGGAAATTGCCGCGAATGATCACACCAATGCGATTTTGATTCCTCACACGCCGAACACGCTCACGGATCTCTTCGGGCAGATTCGGAATGCAATTGTTGCCGGGAACGAACTCACAAGTCATTCCGCAATTCAACCGACGCCCGCTGGCTTCCCGTCAACAAAGCTCTGAGACGCCAGTGGGCGGCTCCGATTCCCCGCTAGCCAGAAAGCACTGAACAAAGTGCGCTGTCTATTCGTATGGACTAGAGGGAGGAGTCGAACCGATGAAAGAAATTCGCTATGCGCTGCGGCAATTCCTGAATGCCCCGGTTTTTACCGTGACTGCTGTCTTGACTCTGGCGCTTGGAATTGGCGCAACTACAGCGATCTTCACACTGGTGCATGCTGTGCTGCTGAATTCCCTGCCGGTGGCCAAACCCAGCGAATTATATCGCGTGGGCGATGTCGAGAATTGCTGCGTAAATGGCGGTCTTCAGGACAATTGGTCGCTCTTCTCCTACGACAAGTACAAGATGTTTCGCGACAACACGCCCGGCTTCGTAGAGCTTGCCGCTTTCCAGGCAGGACACGATCTCATCGGCGTGCGCCGCTCCGGGACCAGCGAAGCCGCGCGTTCGATGCGGAGCGAATTCGTTTCTGGCAATTACTTCGCCATGTTCGGCATTGGCCCATACGCCGGACGCGTGATTACCCCCGACGACGATCGCAAAGGCGCGTCTCCGGTCACGGTGATCAGCTATCGCGCGTGGCAACAGCAGTTCGGTGGCGATCCTTCGATTGTTGGAGGCTCGCTAACGTTGAACGGCCAGCCGTTCTCCGTGGTCGGCATCGCACCGGCTGCGTTCTTTGGCGACCGGCTCACCGATCCTGCCGCCATCTGGATTCCGATCACTGCCGAGCCGCTGATTGACGGTCCCGGCGCAATTATCGATTTCCCTCAACAGGATTGGCTCGACGTCATCGGCCGGATCACTCCCGGTGCTGATCCAAAGCAGATCGGCGCGCATATGCAGGTGGAATTGCAGCAGTGGCTCCTCAGTCCCATCGCCCAGCTTCAGCCGGGAGAACGCGATTCTGTTGCCAAGCAAACGCTTCGCCTTGCACCAGGCGGTGCGGGGGTTCAGCAACTGCGCGACGAATATCTTTCGAGCCTTCACCTCCTCATGTGGATTTCAGCGCTCGTTTTGGCCATCGCGTGCGCGAACGTGGCCAACCTGCTGCTTGTCCGCGCCACCACGCGGAAGTTGCAAACTTCCATTCGAGCCGCGCTCGGCGCGCCGCCTTCGCGCCAAATCCGCCAGGTGCTGACCGAAAGCATCGTTCTGGCGGTGCTTGGGGGCATTGCGGGCATAGCGATCGCCTACGGTGGAACTCACCTGATCCTTCGTCTCGCGTTCCCAGTGACCGATGTAGCGATCCATGCCTCGCCATCGCTGCCCGTGCTGGGCTTCACGTTCGCGGTCTCGCTGCTGACCGGAATTCTTTTTGGAGTTGCCCCAGCTTGGATCACGGCAAACGCCGCTCCTGCCGATGCGCTTCGCGGCGCCGGCCGTTCCAGCGGGAGCAGCGGCGGCTGGACGCAGAAATCCCTCGTGATCGCGCAGGCGGCGCTGTCTCTCGTCCTGCTTTCCGCCGCGGGCCTGCTGACGCAGAGCCTGCGTAATATGCAGGGCCAGCATTTCGGTTTCGAGACCCCCAATCGCTATATTGCGCACATCGATCCACAAATGGCGGGATACAAACCCGCGCAGATGCAGGCGCTGTTCCGCCAGCTTCACGATTCGCTCGCGGCGATCCCGGGAGTGGGGCAGGTGAGCTTCTCTCTTTACACTCCGATGGAGGGCGACAACTGGGGCGAAACGGTCTATATCGAGGGGCAGGCTCCTCCGCCTCCCGATTCCAATGAAAATAATGCTTCATGGCTCCGCGTCAGCCCCGGGTACTTTGAAACCCTGGGCACCAAAATCATTCAAGGCCGTTCGATCAGCGACCAGGACACATCCGCGTCGCAGCGAATCGCAGTCATAAACGAAACCTTCGCAAAGAAATTTTTCAAAGATCAAAGTCCGCTCGGGCACCACTTCGGATACATTGACATGCAACACGCCGATTCATATGAAATTGTGGGCGTAACGGAGGACACCCAATATCGCGAGCCTACGCGGAAAATCCCGCCGATGTTTTTCTTGCCCGAAACGCAAGGCATGGCCTTCAACAATCCGCGGTTCATCGCCTTTGAAGATCGCGGCCATGTCCTGAATGCCATCGACCTAAAAACGCTTGGAAAAGTGCCGAACCTCGAATCTCAGGTACGTCACGCGCTCGCGGACGTGAACCCCGACCTTGCGGTGATCGACTTCAAGAGTTTTGGCGAGCAGGTTGACAACAATTTCTCGCAGCAGAAGATGATCGCGAAACTCACCTCGCTCTTCGGATTGCTCGCGCTCGTTCTGGCCTCAGTGGGACTCTACGGAGTGACGGCGTATTCGGTGGAGCGCCGCACCAACGAAATTGGGATTCGAATGGCGCTGGGTGCCGGAAGACTCAGCGTGCTGAAGCTTGTATTGAAAGGAGCGCTGCTGCAGATGGGAATTGCGCTCGTCATCGGAATCCCCGTGACGATTGCCGCTGGCCACGCCATGGCCACTCAGCTTTTTGGCGTGAAGCCCTACGATCCCAAGATCCTGCTCTTTACCGCCGCGACACTGGCGTTTGCTGCGTTTCTCGCGGCTGTGATACCGGCGCGGCGCGCAGCCACTCTCGATCCAATGCGCGCCCTGCGCACCGAATGAACGACCGATCCCAGGATGGCGTCAAGCGCAGAGAAGTCTGCAAACCCAAACTAGTATAATTGCGGTGTCGCCCAGATTTGGCTCGCGACGGAGCTATTCGTATGCTTGATACCGTTTTGAAGCGCTTTGAAAAACCTGACGAAGTACGTAGATTTGACAAAGGAAAGTTCGAGATCGTTCATATCGGCGGCATGACCATCGGCCGCGCCACCTATCAGCCCGGATGGAAATGGTCCGTTCATGTGGGGCCTACGGTGGGCGCTTCACGCTGCAACGTGGAGCATGTCGGCATGGTGCTCTCCGGTTGCGCCACTGCCGCTATGGAAGACGGCACCGTCCACGAACTCCGCGCCGGTGCGCTCTTTTATATTCCACCCGGACCTCCCGGCCATGATAGTTGGGTGTTGGGTGACGCGCCGTATGTGTCGCTGCATTTCCTCGGCGCCGACGATTACGCAAACAAATAGTCATCAGCACGCCGTCGAAGAGGAAGCCTCTGCCGAACATCTGGCTATGCGATTCCAAATCTACGGTAGGACCTGTTGCTTCAAATCGAGGGCGGCCTGGCGCACATCATCCGGCCTGCCCATATCGCGCCAGTAGTAGCCGTCCGCGCGAAATGACAGGATTTTTTCTCCCTGGCCGGCCAATCGCAGATAAGCGGTAATGATAGAGAAAATGCCGTTCTCCAGCATGAGTTCAAAGATCCGCGGAGAAATAACGTGGATGCCGGAGAAAGCCAGCGCCTGCGCTGCCTTTGCCGACCCAACGAGTTCATCTTTCTGATCCGGCCCGCTTCGACGGCCGCAGAGTCGCTGCCGTTCGTCGAAAAGCAGATAACGAGATGTTTCGCGGTCTTGCACCGCTAGGGTGGCAAGAGCCCGATTTTCGGTATGAGATTGCACCATACGCGGTAAATCAATCGTACTGATCACGTCCACGTTGTGCAGCAGGAATGGCGTCTCGAGATCGCGTTGGTCTTCGAGAAAGAAGTGGGCAGCCTTCTTCAAACCACCACCGGTATCGAGCAATACATCTTCGCGAGAAATCTCAATACGCATGCCGAAGTTGTCGTTTTTCTTCAGATATTCGACGATCATATCGGGGAGGTAATGGACATTGATAATCACATCGCGGATACCGAAGGCCCGTAGCCGCGATAACGTGATTTCCAGCATTGTGCGGCCGCCTACATCCACTAATGCCTTCGGACGATCGTTGGTGAGCGGACGCAACCGCGTGCCGAGCCCCGCAGCCAAAATCATCGCTTTCACTTTTTCAGATTCTCCAGCTCGAGATGCCGCACGATAACTTTCACTCCATTCCTATCGTTCAGCCGCTTCGCCAATTGCTCGGCGAAATAAACCGAGCGGTGCTGGCCGCCTGTGCAACCAAATGACACCGTCAAGCTTGTGAAACCTCGGTTCTGATACGTCTTCACGCTGGCATCAACGAGCGACACGACGCTGCCCAGAAACCGATGCGCGCTCTCCTGCTGATTCAGATATTCGATCACTGGCGCGTCTTTTCCGGTGAGAGCCTTGAACTTTTCTTCGCGTCCCGGGTTCGGGATGCTGCGAGCGTCGAAAACAAAGCCGCCGCCGTGGCCGCTCTCATCCTTCGGGATGCCGCGGCGAAATGAAAAGCTGAAGATGCGCACGGTGAGCTCGCTTTCCTTGGGGGCACCGATCCCCGATTCGTTGGAGGCAACCGCACTCGGCGGCGGACCTCCCCCAGAAGAAAGCTCCCGCAACGTTTCCGAATCTCGCATTCTTCCAAGCGAGTCCATCAGCGCCGGCAGCGCAATCGGCAGCTCCACGTTCTGAAGCAGCCACTCCACATTTTTCAGCGCGTACGGAACGCTCTGAAGAAAATGGCTTTTGCGCTCATAAAAGCCGCGAAACCCATAAGCGCCCATCGCCTGCATCACACGGATATATACATAGGCGTAGTAGTGATGTATGAACGCGGAGCGCTCGAGCGCGATAAAATCGCTGGCGCGCGCAATGTAAAGATCGAGTAATTCCTGGCGCAGTGCTGGCGGCAAATCGGCCTTGGCATCGAACAGGAGCGAGGCGATGTCGTATTGAAGCGCGCCCTTGCGCCCGCCCTGGTAATCCAGAAAGAACGGCTGCCCGCCACGCAGCATGATGTTACGCGATTGAAAATCCCGGTAGAGGAAGAAGTCAGAGCGCGCGCTCAACAAGAATGCAGTGAGCCGCTTGAAATCGTCTTCCAGCAATTGCTCGTTGAACGGAACTCCAGCCAGCTTGAGAAAATAATATTTAAAATAGTTCAGATCCCAGGCGATCGATTGCTCATCAAACTCAGCGCGCGGATAACAGGCTTTGTAATTTATATCTCGCCCGGCCTCGATCTGAAATCGCGGCAACAGCGCCACCACCTTGCGATACGCTTCAATAGTTGGCGCGGAAATTCTGCTGCCGGCACGATTCGCCGACAAAAATTCAAAAAGCGTTGTGTCGCCAAAATCCTCTTCCAGGTAGGCACCTTGGGTCAAATCTTCGCCATAGATTTCCGGCACTGGCAGGCCACGCGAGCGAAAATGTTTGGAGAACTCAATAAACGCCGCGTTCTCCTCCCGCACGCTATACAGAATGCCGATCGCGCTGAACGCGCCGCCGCTGAGCCGTATAATCTTTCGCCCCGAAGCGCCCAGTTCTCCTTGCAGCGGTTGCACCCGCTGCACCGCTACCCCGAAGCGCTCTGTAAAAAGATTCTTGAGGATGTCAATCAAGGCCTCGAGCCACCTTTCGGAAACCACTAAAAAACTTCAAAATCAAGTTTAGACGCTCAAAGCTCAGGTAGCGAGTAGCCCACGAAAGAAAGGTCGAAAAAGATAAGAGCGCGAACGCTGTTGGCGTGGCGATAGATTTCAGAGTTTGGAGATCGAATTCCAAGTAACGTTCAGGAGGAAAGCAGAAGAGGATTGGTTGCGGGGGTTGGATTTGAACCAACGACCTCCGGGTTATGAGAATTAGGGTCTAACGCTAAAGCCCGTTGATGGCGCATCCCTTATAGCCCAAACCAGCGATTTTCACCGCTAGAGGCCCTGATTTCGGCCTCTAAATGGCCTCTGCTCCGTGGAGCAATAGAAAGAAACGAATCTCACGACAAAGTACGCAAGGCGGAGGTACGCCTAAATGACGCGAGGAAGCCCATCGTCTTTGGTTAAAATGGCCCAATCACATCTTGATGAATTCTTTGCCTTCATAGTAGACCGTGATATCGCCATCAGAGCTGATTTTGACAGCCAACCCGTACTTAGAGGCTCCAATGGCCGCCTTCGTCCGACTTCCTTCTGTACCGCGCAGCCGCCCCGCTTTCTTCGGCTGAAGCACAGCTCCATACGCGCGAATCTGACCCGAATTATCCAGGACAATTGCTCCATCCAGGGAAGCCAACTCAACTACCACCACACGGGGGAGGGACTGTATATTGTGTTCCTGGATGAATTCGTCGAATTCTCGGTCTGTCGCACTGCGTCTTGACGAATCCCCGATGGCGTCGCCAATACGAACAACGTCATGCAGATACTTACGATTGTGCAGCATGGCAAATAGCCCCCCAGAACGCCGAAACGATACGTCCAGCGAAGCCCGATAGATTGCGCCAACAACCCGACCAAGAATTTTCTTCGGAACCCGCTGCGCACGCGCTCGGTCGCGAAGTAAATAAACCAAGTGTGCGTGATTCCAGTACTGCCATTTTCCGTAACGATAAGTAAACCTAAGAGTTCCATTATCAAAAATCAGAAGGTCTCCTTGTCGGCCTAGAGCAATCCCACATCTGCCCGAACGACTCGCTCGGGCTAGTGCTTCCGCCCAATCCGGATAGTAGTGCTTTTCACTGAGTTCTTTTTTCTCAAAGCGACCAAGGTCAATGAGCCCAAGGACTTTTCCATTACCAGAAATGCGGTAGGCGGTTCGAAAACCGTCTGAGAGTGCCTTGTATTTCTTTGCGTTCAGAAAGTCGCCCGGAAATTGAGCTCTCTGTTCTTTCACTTTCTCCTTTGGCTCCAGTAAACAACCGAAAGTTAGAGCTTTGTTTTCATAACTCTGTTCGGAAAGCGTATGAAGAGCGTTGAAAACTGAGGAGACCGGCATTTGAGTTAACTCATGGTACGTCTCGACATGCTTAGCAACGACGTTTCCGTCAAAGTTACCTCCGATAGCCCTTATCGAAGCGTCGCTTATCCCCGAAAACCGTAGTTTCAGAACCTCGGAAATGCGCAACGCGATAAGTTTGCAGATGTCGAACTCGCGCTGGTCAAGAGTTCTTCCCGCAGTGCCGCCGATTCCGGCGAGATACCGTCGCTTAACCGACGCGGTCAGTGAACGACTTCCTTCATCTTGTTCCGTCCCTATCGCAAGGGTAACCCGGATTTCCGTTCGCTTTGGAGAACCCCACACGGAAGTGGGCTCTGTCCAGCGGGACTCCTTCCATTGCGAAACCTGAACGTGCGGGAGAATCCTCTGAATAGCTCCGGACGCGTAACTGAGGAACTCAGTGCCAGCGACTCCTAGACTCTGTCGCAATCGGCTGTTAGCTCTGAGCATGGAGTGCCTTAAATTGTTTTCGTACTCTCACTCGCGGGTTCGGCGGGATTTTACCGCACTTGCGATAACTCTCATATACGAGCAGAAGAGGCGCAATTCCAGTGACTCGAACAAATCGTCCTAGGTGCCTTCTGTGAAACTCCAGAAAAAGTTAGGCAAGTAGCAGGGACGTCTAGAGGGCGGCCGGAGTCCCATCGTCGACAGAAAAAACGGTGCCTGCGATTGATTGCATGGGCTGGGGACAAAGGGATTTCCGATGGTGTCATCCGGGGTTTAGCGACCTTTTCGTGGAACACACAACGAGTAACTTTGAGCCACGCGTCATCGCCACATAAAGATTACGGGCGTCCAACTCACATGCGTGGAGGACAACCGCCACTTCAGCCTCTAATCCTTTTACAAGGAGCGTGCTCCCCACGGTCCTCCGTCCGAGACGACGTCCTATCATTCGATTTTGTTCCCGCATTCGAATCGCCGAGTCGTACAAGTTCTGTATGGCACCGTCTCCGCACTCTCTGAACGCCTTTATACAGGCTCTGAGAATTTCAGAACGGTGGACACGCACTCCTGCTTGTTTATTCATTTCTACAAGTACATCAACTGCTCTGGCGTGCGACGGCAACGCCACAAAATTTAGTGCAGTCTGTTCCAAATCCGTGATAGGCGTTCGAGACGTCTTCTTTCTGTGAGACGTCACGCGTTGCAAGAGATGGTCGCCACAGGCATTAGTCATGAGTGATTCGCCAAATTGGACAATTTCAGAAAGAGCGTTCCCATCTCGGATGTCAAATGACTGGGCGAACGAAATTAAGTCTCGAAAGTCCACAGCTTCGATTGTTGTGGCTCCCGGAGTCTGGCTGGCTATTAGTTGTTGGCTTCTCGGGCTTTTGCTATCTGCAATTATGATGACCGAATCATTTTTATCAGGAGGCTTGACGCTTGCTGCTTCTCTTCTTAGCCTGTGGTCGTCAGTGCCATCAAGCAGGTGCAATATCACGCCCTTGGGAACGACTGTTAGGTCTACGGCCTGGCGCTTTATAAGACGCTCCCGCACCTGTAGCAGCCATCGCCCGAGTTCTTCAGCGTTGGCATTAATCCATCGCCATGGTGTTTTAAGCATTCCCACCTCTCGCAATTTTTTGCACGTTTCCTTTGACCAATCGGCAAGCTTATCTAGACCAAAGTTGAAAATCGCTTGCAATGGGTCTCCTAGAACTGCAGTTGGCAATACGTTCGCAGCGCTCAGGACGATGGCGTGTTGGAGTGTCGAACAGTCTTGATATTCGTCAACTACGATTCGGTCATAACTCGATGAGAGAATATCGGTGACGCAGCCAGAGCCCATTAGCTTAGCTGCTGCACTGCGAATCGCTGGGTAATCGAATTTGGGTTGTGCAAGGTGAAGCAGGCTCGGTGAGTGTCCGCTTCGTTTTGGAAACGTAGAAATCAGTCGCATTGCCCAGCCGTCTATAGTTGCCAGGCGGTATTTCTTGGCGGAGTATGCCAGCTCGACCTAAACGCCCCCGGAGTGCAGCCACACCAGCGTTCGTATGAGTGAGGACGAGTATTGGTTTCGTTCCCGTGTGTCGAGCGATGGCACGCGCAATTAGTTCCGTCTTTCCACAGCCTGCAGGTGCGGTCACCAAGCCACGATTGATTGTTAGAAGGTCGATGATTTCTTCTGTTGCCACCTATTTCGCCATCCAAGTAAAGACTTTCTGGATGACCGAACTAAACTCTTTATCGGATTGCTCGAGCAGTGGAGAGACTATCACTCGTCCGATGTATTCCATCCGTCGCACGTTCTTGAACCAGCCACTAGACTTGGTACGGGACGACCTACCAAGCAAGGCTCGCGTCGTCACTGACATGTCGGCCGAGGTCGCTATTTCCTTCTGAACGCTCTTCCAATCATCGGAACCGCTGGAAACCGATTTGATGTTTTCGTCTAGCAGGGACACTCCACGCAGGGTGGTTGCATATTCCAAAAGACTGTGGATTCCTTGTTTCGGAAGACTTTTAAAAAGTTCGTCCTCCAAACATAGTCCCTTCCTCCATGCAAACACAGTCCCCTCATTAGTTCTGTACGTCCTCTCCACTCTTGGGTTCGGTTCAGCATCACTATCTCTTAAGACTGCAGTGCGGTACCCCAGGGCACCAAGGGCTGATGCTCGCGTGAAGGGTTTGTCGGCTGGTCCTCCGAAACAGTCCACGAGACAAACTCCAAGAGCGCTCAGTGATTGCAAACAGTTCCCGACTCGATATTGGTCAATGCCCCGAACCAATCCAACCTCGCTAGCTCCTTCGCATACCAAGATTGAAGCCGCAAGAAACGCCTCTGGATACAAGCGAAGCGTGCCTTGAATCTCATCGGAACTACCCGCCACCTTTACCTCATGCTTATCGGTTAGCGGTTTCAGTACAACGACTTGGTCGCCAGACAATTCGCGCAGCACTACCGGGGAATGCGTTGCCATGAAAACTTGAAGCGGTGGTTTACTTTCCTTCGCGCCCAAGGAATCGAGTAAGCGAATTATGCGATGCGGCTCCAGGCCGTGTTCTAATTCGTCCGCAATTAGAATCGTGCTTTGTTTGGACGCTTTTAGTTTGAAGACCCGCTACAAGTAAACGAGCGGAGCCGACGCCGAGTCTGCGTAATGGGACGCCTGAATCGTCGTGAAGGCAAATCGTATTTCCAGTTAATGAAGCAGAATGGACATCAAGCATTGCTTTGATGTCCCCCGCCGAAATGCCTAATTCTTTAGCCGTCTCTTCAACAATTTTCAGTGCTATTTCTAACTGTTTGTCCGCTTGGTCGCCAAAGGCCTTCCGCACATCTCGAGTCGCCTGCGCAAGCGCAGTCGAAGCATCTGCGCGCTCTTCAGAAATTCGATTGAGGACCGACCCGCGGCCCCAGCCTAGATGATGGTCTGCGGCAACTCCGATTCTGGTGGGTGCAATTCGAACGCGGTCCGCCCAACTGAGGTCGCGTACCATGTCTTGTGCCTTTGCGCGTTCCGAAACGAGAGACCATTCTCCTTCCAAGCTATTTGTCACAGTTAGCTCAACCGTGAGAACCGTTTCCAAGTCAAGGTCAGGTTCTTCTTCCATCTTCTTAAGCGTTGAGTTAAATCCTCGTACATCAAGTCCGTAGCCCTCCAGAGTCTTCAGTGAGTCGTCAAGCTCACCAAGCGTGATTGAAATCTTCAAGGGTTTGCCAACATTCATTTCGAAGAAGTCCGAATCATTAAACGGGATGGTTCTTCTAGCTCCCAAACAGCAATCAATCGCGTCGAGTATTGTTCATTTACCGGTATCGCCTGCGCCCACCAAGCAGTTGGTTCCGGCTGTCGGGAACCATTTCAATTTCGCTATGGTCCGGAAGTTCTCAATAGAAATGTGCCTAATTCGAGCCATTCAACCTCCGCCACCCAAGGCGCCAATCCAAACTGCAGTTTTCGCTCGAAGTAATGTACCACTTAACTACTAAGAACTACGGAGGCCTTGTCGGCTGGAATATCGCTGCCAGAATCTCTGACCGCGGGACCGCTCACTCATGAAGTGTGCAAGAATTCTTCACCCGATTCCCGGTAGCCTCGCGCGATGCGAATACGTGGCCTTGCACGTCTCACCTTTGCTTCAGCTTTCTTGGGACTCTTGCCCGCACTTCGAAGGAAGAAGTAGGTCAACGATGCACTTCTGCAAATTCCGTGGTGGCACATCACGAACAATTTCGCGTCGCGGTACGTCATCGCCTTTCTATAGAACTTGAGCGTCCGCTTGTAAAACCATCGCGGCCTCGGTTTCGCATTGTCTTTAAACGGCAGCCAGAGGTGTTTGAACTTCTGAATCTGCCGATTGTGGGAGCGCCTGAGGTTTATGACGTGGGTTATACCGAGGGCTCGTAGTTGCTTTACATGGGTCTTGGTCGTGATTGCACTTCCAAACGCGAGCCGGGGGCTCACGAAGAAAGCCTTCACCGGCTAGCCCCCGGCCTCATTCCGAACCGGCCTGGGCGTTTATATAACTTATATTTTACAAACGCTGGATTCGCCGGTTTCGAGTCCGTGAAATCAATCATTTGCAGCCTCACGGTGGATAGGGATTTCTAAACGCCCCTTGCCAGACCGGTGAAGGGCCGTAGCCGCCGATACCCCTAACGCGGCCCCTACCGCCCGCCACGACGCGCCTTGCCCCCGCAAACGCCTAATCTCCACGGCGTCTACTCCGCTTCGCGGCCTACCCAACCGCTTTCCTTTAGCTCGAGCGTTTCGCAACCCGGCTCGAACCCGCTCTGCAACCAAACATCGCTCAAGCTCCGCTACGGCTCCGAGAACTGTGAACACCAGCTTTCCTGCCGGCGTTGACGTATCCACCTGCTCGGATAGCGAAACAAATTCAATTCCGAGGGAGCTGAAAGTTTCGAGGGCTCGAAGCAGATGAGATACCGAACGGGCGAAGCGGTCAAACCGCCAAACGACTACTGAGTCAAAGCTGCGTCGATGGGCATCAGCAATCAACCGGTCGAGCTCAGGACGCTTTTCCTTAGCACCTGAAATGCCTGCATCGACGTATTCCATTACGACGGTCCAGCCGCGCCGCTGGCAGTATTCGCGTAGTTCACGCAACTGCATCTCCGGGTCCTGGCCGTTCAGCGTACTTACCCGAGCATAGATGGCTGTATTCAACGCTTTAGCTTTGTCCCCCTCTTTCTTCCACGACCGCGACAGTAGATTTTTTCCTTCAATTGCTTGAGCCCTTTCAAATCCTCAGCATCCCAAAGCCTTGTTGCCCGTCCATCCACAATTTTCAGCTGGGGCGGGCGTATGTCCCCATCAGCTATCCAACGCTGCAGAGTCATAAGCGAAATGCCAACCGCCTTAGCCGCGTAACGCGTCGAAACGGGCGGCTTCATAATGTGATATATATATCATATTTACAACGTTGTGTAAAGTCCTATTTTTTCAGTAGCGGCTTACAGGGTAGCCGTTTACCCGGTTTAGGCCCTAAAAAAGGCTGTAGCGGCTCCCTGGCGCGTTACAGGTAGGTACAAGGGCGGGCCTAGGCGCTTAATTTAGGCCGGCTTTTCGTAATTAACGCTACGCGCTAGCCTTCCAGGAAAAGCGCCACAGGCATGCGCGCCGTCTACAGAGGCTTGGAGCCCTCATCAGTGAAGCTTTTAACGTGCCCATCGTTTTCGCTGATGAAACCTCAGACTGCGTGCAAATACCGAGAATACGGAATGGAGAACGGCGATGCGAATTTGATTTCTATAGGTTTACT
>CAVYXN010000007.1:0-789204 GCA_963772535.1 uncultured Acidobacteriota bacterium | reverse complement strand
GTGTAAGCGGGACGCTCTAACCGCTGAGCTAACCGCCCTTGACCGCACCCATCCTACCAGAAGCGGCGCTTCAGACGCTAGCGCTTCCGTCATTCTTGGGGGCTGTAATCTGATTTTGAGAGCAGAGCCGTAGGATGCAAATCAAGCAGGAGCGACTAAGCCGTGAGCTAAGAGCCCACCGGTCACAATTCCAATTCCTTGCTCGCGGACAAACCCAGGTCAGTGCCCAGTGCAATGGGCACCTGTACCTTCGTACAGGAGCAAAAATTTACCTGTTCGAGCGTACAGGTTTCGCGGCGTCGTATCGGATGTTAGCTGATTCACCACGACGTGACCATGCGAGACCAAATCTGCCGTCAGCGCGTGTTACGCTGCCAATTCCGGCGGGTTCTAGTACCGCGGGCGCACAACTATGTCTTCACGACTCGGCGAAATTCTCGTCAAAGACAGCCTGATCTCCGCGGATCAGCTCAAGCAGGCCCTCGACTATCAGAAAAAGAACGGGGGCAGGCTGGGCACGTGCCTCGTCAAGATGGGAATTGTAAGCGATGAAGACATCACTGCAGTGCTTTCGCGGCAATACGGCGTCCCTTCAATCAATTTGAAGTTCTACGAAGTCGATCCATCCGTTATCAAGCTTGTACCGCAGGAAACTGCAATCCGCTACCAGATTGTGCCGCTCTCGCGCGTGGGATCGACGCTCACGATCGCGATGACCGATCCGACCAACGTCTTCGCAATGGACGATATCAAGTTTATGACCGGTTTCAACGTGGAGCCGGTGGTGGCGTCGGAGACCGCCATTAGCGAAGCAATCCATAAGTTCTATGGCGCCGTCGAGAGCGTGGAAGAACTCGACAAAGTCATGAAGGATTTGGCCGGCGAAGAAGCCGCCTTGGAGCTGGCCTCCGATGAAGCCGAGATGGACCTCGCGACCCTGGAGAAGGCCGCCGAGGAAGCGCCCATCATCAAGCTCGTCAATTTGATTTTGACTGACGCCGTGAAACGAGGCGCGAGCGATATTCACGTGGAGCCCTACGAGAAAGAATACCGTGTTCGCTTCCGCATCGACGGAATTCTCCAGAACGTTATGGCTCCTCCCATGAAATTGAAGGATGCGATCACGAGCCGCATCAAGATCATGTCGAAACTCGACATCAGCGAAAAGCGGCTCCCGCAAGACGGGCGCATCATGATCAAGTACCTCAAAGACGGAAAGAAAAAAGAGCTCGACTTCCGCGTCTCCACCGTCCCCACCCTGTTTGGCGAAAAGATCGTTCTCCGCTTGCTCGATAAAGAAAATCTGCGACTGGACATGACCAAGCTCGGCTTTGAAGCGGAATCGTTGGCAAAATTCGAGCGGCAAATCTTGAAGCCGTACGGAATGGTACTTGTTACCGGTCCGACGGGTTCCGGCAAAACCAATACCCTCTATTCATCGGTTGCGCGGCTGAATACCACTGAAACCAACATCATGACCGCCGAAGACCCGGTCGAGTTCCAGCTTCCCGGTATCAATCAGGTACAGATGAAGGAACAGATCGGGCTCAACTTTGCGTCCGCCTTGCGCGCCTTCCTGCGGCAAGACCCCAACATTATCCTCGTCGGCGAAATCCGAGACTTTGAGACCGCCGAAATCGCGGTGAAAGCCGCGCTGACCGGCCACTTAGTGCTTTCTACGCTGCACACGAATGATGCGCCATCCACAATCAGCCGATTGATGAATATGGGAATTGAACCTTTCCTGGTGGCTACGTCGGTAAACCTGATTTGCGCCCAGCGCCTTGTGCGCCGTATTTGCGTGCAGTGCAAGGAACCGTTGCAGATTCAGCCCCAGGCCTTGATTGATGCAGGTTATTCGCACGACGAAGCGGTTAAGACCGAAGTGCAGCACGGACGCGGTTGCGCCACCTGCAACAACACAGGCTACAAGGGCCGCGTTGGCTTGTACGAAGTAATGGAAATCAATGACGATCTTCGCGAGTTGATACTCGTCGGTGCTTCAGCCGTCGAACTCAAAAAGAAGGCTCTCGAAACTGGAATGATCACGCTGCGGCGAAGCGGTTTGATTAAAGCCGCGCTGGGTCTCACGACCATGGAAGAAGTTTTACGGGAAACCGTTCTCTAGGCGGAGGAGATTATGGCTGGAATCACCTTAAGCGAATTGCTGAAGAAAATGATCGAAATGGGCGGCAGCGACTTGCACCTCTCAACGAACAGTCCCCCGCGCATCCGAGTGCACGGTAAGTTGCGCCCTCTCGACATGCCTCCCCTGACGGCTGCCGATACCAAGGCGCTCGCCTACAGCGTCCTCACCGACGTCCAAAAGCACCGGCTGGAGGAAAATCTCGAGCTCGACTTCTCATTCGGCTTGAAGAGCCTGGCCCGCTTCCGCGGCAACATCTTTCATCAGCGCGGCGCCGTCGCAGCCGTCTTCCGGACGATTCCCTGGGAAATCAAGTCGTTCGACGCACTGGGACTTCCTGCGGTCGTTCGAGGGCTGTGCGACAAGCCGCGCGGTTTGGTGCTCGTCACCGGCCCGACAGGCTCGGGCAAGTCCACCACGCTCGCCGCGATGCTCGACAAGATCAACAACGAGCGTGACGAGCACATGATCACGATCGAAGACCCGATCGAGTTTCTTCACAACCACAAGAAGTGTTTGGTCAATCAGCGCGAGGTCCATTCGGACACGCACTCCTTCGCCAATTCACTACGCGCTGCGCTTCGCGAAGACCCCGACGTCGTCCTCATCGGCGAAATGCGCGACCTAGAGACAATCGAATCGGCTTTGCGAATTGCGGAAACCGGCCACTTAACCTTTGCCACTCTTCACACGAACTCGGCGGTTTCGACGATCAACCGCATCATCGACGTCTTTCCCGCACACCAGCAACCGCAGGTTCGCGCCCAGCTTTCGATGGTGCTCGAAGGCATTCTTTGCCAGTCGTTGCTCCAAAAAATCGATGGCCGCGGCCGGGCAATGGTGATGGAAATCCTGATTCCCACTCCGGCCATTCGCAACCTGGTCCGGGAAGACAAAATTCACCAGATCTATTCAGCCATGCAGACCGGGACGGGCCAGTCCGGCATGCAGACATTCAACCAGAGCCTCTCCAACGCGTATTTCCAGAAGTTAATCACTTTGGAAACGGCTATGGCGCGGTCTTCGAATCCAGACGAATTGCAGGATCTAATTAACCGAGGGGTGACTTCTCCGCCGACTGGTGGAAAAGTCCCCGTCCGGCGATAAACAGAAGAGGAGGTAACAAAGATGCCAGTTTATACCTATCGCGGAGTTAACCGGGCGGGTGCGACGGTCGTTGGAGAACGTTCGGCAACCAGCAAGACGGAAGCCGCAACGATTCTCAAGCGCGAGCAGATCAATGTGAGCAAGCTCTCCGAAAAAGGGAAGGAATTCAATATCCCGACTTTCGGAACGGGCGTGGACTCCAAGGAGTTGGCGATTTTCACCCGACAGTTTTCGGTGATGATCGACGCCGGCTTGCCGCTCGTGCAGTGTCTCGAGATTCTTGCCGGACAGCAGGAGAACAAAATCTTTCAGAAGATTTTGAACGGGGTACGCGCTTCCGTTGAAGGCGGCGCCACTCTCTCCGCGTCGATGAAGCAATACGAGAAGGTCTTTGATCCGCTTTACTACAACATGGTGGAAGCGGGCGAGACCGGCGGTATTCTCGACACAATTTTGCAGCGCCTCTCCAGCTACATTGAAAAGAACGTCAAACTGAAGCGCGCCGTGAAATCGGCGATGATTTACCCGGTCGCCGTCATCGGCATAGCCGTAATGGTAATCACCCTCCTGCTGTGGAAGGTCGTTCCAATTTTCACCACGTTGTTCAACGGTCTTGGCGTCGACTTGCCGCTTCCCACCCGCATCGTCATCGGGATGAGTAAGTTCATAGGTAGCATCTATGGCTTTCTGATCTTGGTGTTCGTCGTTGGCGTGGGCGTCGCGCTGAAACTCTGGTACGGAACTCCCCAGGGGCGTTACGCTCTCGACCATGTTCTCTTGAAACTTCCGCTCGTCGGCATCCTGCTGCGAAAAATCGCAGTAGCGCGATTCACTCGGACGCTCGGCACTCTGATCTCAAGCGGCGTACCGATTCTTGAGGGCCTCGACATCACCGCGCGCACTTCCGGCAATGCGGTAGTCGAAAAAGCGATTTCGCAAACGCGAAAAGCGGTCGAGGCCGGTCGCTCTCTCGTCGATCCGCTGAAGGAAACCGATGTTTTCCCCGGCATGGTCACGCAGATGATCGGCGTCGGCGAACAAACCGGCGCGATGGACGCCATGCTTCAGAAAATCGCCGACTTCTACGAGGACGAAGTGGACGCGGCCGTGAAGGACCTGCTCACAGCTCTCGAACCCATGATGATCTTGTTCCTGGGCATCGTGGTGGGCGGCATCGTCGTATCGATGTATCTGCCACTGTTCTCACTCATCGGCAAACTGGCCGGCAAGTAGAACTGCTGGCTGCGGCCTGGGAGCGAGCGTCTGGACTTATCAGACGCTCGCCGGCTGCTTTGAGAGATGTTCAGGGTTTCCTTGCGATACCGGTGTAGACGTGCGGGGGCGGCGACGGATCCGAGATGGAGTCTAAACCTAGTGTCAGCGAATGGCTGCCCTGGCTTGGGCGCGTACGCTTCCTCGTCATTACATTTCTCGTTGGAGTAGTAGTTGCCGTCCATCAGCTCACGCCGGTCGTAATTCCTGTCCGCGCATTCATTTCGCTTATCGTCTTTTGGTACACCCTGGCAGTTGTCTACGTGATTTTGCGCCGCTGGATTCCGCAAGCGCGCTGGCACGCTCCTCTTCAGGTCGTGTGCGACCTCATAATCGTAACCGGCGTTGTATACGCAACGGGTGGCCAGGACAGCTATTTCCTATCACTCTATCTGCTCGTTATTTTGATGAGCAGCGTGCTGTTTTCCCGGCGCGGCGCCTTCCTTGTTGCCGGCATGAGTTTTGTTTTTCTCGGTTGCGTAATTGAATTGATGTACTACGGTGTGATCGCCCGCACCTCGAACTCGATGCCGGCCGCTCGCTCCCTGGGATTCTGGTTAGCAAGCAATCTCTTCGCATTCTGCGCCGTCGCTTATTTGGGCAGTCTCCTTTCTCAAACCCTTCGCACGAAGGGAGTGGAACTGGCAGAAAAAAGCGAAGAGCTGAAGGACCTGCAAGCCTTCAATCAGGACATCATCGAATCCATGCGTGGCGGTCTGCTCACCACCGATCTGAACGGCAAGATCCTGCTGATGAATAGAGCCGGGGCCGAGATTGCGGGACTTGGATTCGGGCTGTTGCGGGGCGAACAAGTTGAGAAGGTGCTTCCCGGATTTTGGCCGGTTGAGCTCGACGAGCAGGGAAGCCCTCTTGCTCTGCGGAAAGAAATCGAATTCCGTACCCCTGATGGCGCCACTCGTTACGTCGGTCTTTCCGTTTCCCCGCTACGGCTCACCCAGAACCAGACGAGCGGTTACGTCTTCAATTTTCAGGACCTTACGGAGTTGAAGCGCCTGGAGCGCGAGGTCGTTACAAAAGAGCGAATGGCTGCACTCGGACGGCTCTCCGCAGCCATCGCTCACGAAATCCGTCAGCCGTTAACAGCGATGACCGGCGCTCTTAAGGAATTGGCACGACTCGCGCCTCTCGAAGATGACGATAAGAAACTCGTTCACATCGTCAGCCGCGAATCCCAGCGCCTGAACCAGATCATTACCGATTTTCTGAATTACTCCCGTGAGAAGACCTATTCCTTCGTGGAAGTCGATATCGCGGCGATTATCGAAGAAACTCTCACCTTGATCGAAAGAGACGCCAGCGCTCTTGGCAAATTCCGGATTGAGCGCCAATTTGCCGCTCGCAATATCCGCGCGCGCGCGGACCGCGATGCCTTGAAACAGGTCTTCTGGAATCTTTGCAACAACGCCTTGCGCGCAATGCCCAGCGGTGGAGTCCTTACAGTCTCGCTTGACGCTGATCCTGCCTGGACGCGCATTTCCATTCGCGACACCGGTATCGGCCTGGATAGCAGCCAGGCGAGTACTTTGTATGAACCGTTCCAGTCAGGCTTCACGGGTGGAACGGGCCTTGGCCTCGCCATTGTGTATCAGATTCTCCAGGCGCATCAGGGCCGCATTCGCGTTGAGGCTGAGAAGGGAAGCGGCGCCGAGTTCATAGTCGAATTGCCGCGAGCGGTTCGTGCCCGAACATCCGCGCGTAGCGAGCGACTTGAATCGCGCGCTGAATTGCTGTCTTCGGCAGGGAAGGTATAAACCGCCATGGCTCACCTTCTCGTCGTCGACGACGAACGCTCCATCTGCGAACTCCTCGAAATCAGTTTCCGAAAGGACGGGCACAAAGTCGAACTTGCATCAAACGGCGAGGATGCCAAGCGACGGCTGGCCTCCCGTGTCTTCGACATCGTGGTTTCAGACATCTGCATGCCTGATATGGACGGGTTAGAACTCTTGCGTTATTGCAAAGAGGTGTCCCCTTCGGCCGCGTTCATCCTCATTACGGGGGTCCCAACTATCAACACTGCAATCGACGCTGTAAACTTCGGCGCTGATCGCTACGTCATCAAGGGCGACCGGCTGCTGGATGAGTTACGGCCCGCAGTAAAAGAGTACGCCGAAACCCAAGCTCTAAAGAAAGAGGCCGGCGATCTTCGCCGCCGTCTTCGCAAATTCACCGGATTCGACCACATTATCGGCACGAGTCCGAAGATGCGCGAACTCTTCGACCTGATCGAAACGATCGCGCCGCAATCCAGCCGGGTGCTGATTACCGGTGAAAGCGGCACCGGAAAGGAGCTGGTCGCGCGCGCGATTCACGAAAACAGCGCCCGTGCCAAGGCGTCCTTTATCACCATCAATTGCGGTGCTTTTCCTGAAACATTGCTTGAATCGGAGTTGTTTGGCTACATGCGGGGTGCCTTTACCGGAGCCAATGAAAATCGACGCGGATTGTTCCAGGCGGCCGATGGGGGCACGCTGTTCATGGATGAAATCGGCAACATGAGCCTCACGATGCAAGTGAAGCTCTATCGCGTCCTACAAGAAGGAAAAGTCCGGCCTCTCGGAAGCACTGAAGAATCCGACGTGGACGTCCGCGTGATTGCGGCCACCAATAAGAACCTCGAAACAGAAATAGCTGAGGGCCGGTTTCGCGAGGACCTTTACTATCGCCTGAGCGTAATTCCCATCCATCTGCCCCCGCTACGTGAGCGCCGCGAGGACATACCGCTACTCGCGCGCACATTTCTCGACCGCTACTCGAAGTCGATGAATAAACCGATCGAGGGCATTGATTCCGAAGCGGTTCGCAGGCTCGAAGTGTACGATTGGCCGGGCAACGTGCGCGAGCTCGAGAACACCTTGGAACGCGCCGTCGCCCTCGAAACGAAAAAACAGATCTCGCTCCAAAGCATCCCCGAGCGGATTACCAACTTTTATCAGGAATTCCGCTCCAACGGAGAATTGGAACCAAAGCTGTCTCTGATTCCGGAGGGCGGCGTCGACCTTGAAAATCACATCAGCGCAACAGAGAGAGCATACTTGCTCGCTGCGCTCGAGCGCGCGGGCGGTGTCCGCGTTCGAGCCGCTGAGTTATTAAAGATGACCTACCGCTCATTCCGCCACTACGCCAAGAAACACGGCGTGTGAATCGGTGTGAGGGAATCTGCAGCTCGCCTCGCCTTTTTGTTGAATCTGATCGGACGCTCGGCCCTTGCCGAAAGGCACATTATCTCAGGGCAAAGTTCCTGGTCACAGTGCCGGTTGACCCAGAACTTCGAGGGGCGTCTTGTCGGCTCGTTCGTCTTTTGTGACCGCCGCGACTCGGCGGAAGTGCCTCCCGTCAGGTCGAGCACGCGAACACCGAACCGCCAGAGAAAGTATGAATTAGAAGATGGCAGTTCTCGATCCCTCGTTCACCTCGGCTTGAGGTATTTTCGGTGGATGCTACCGTGGCAATCATGAACCTCGAGACGATCGGAACTACCGCAGTGCTGGCATCGCCAGCCGTCACGTTCCAACACTTCGGTGTGTAGTCTGCGATAACCATCTGAGTTCAGCCGAAGTCTCGGTCGTCGTGGCCTCTGCCTCAATCTCCCGAATCTGTCGGATTCAGGATCCCTTCCAGCATTGCCCCGTTTTGAGTTATCTCTATGTTTTATTTCGAAAAGTTCTCTATCTGTGGGAACCGCACCAACCTTCCCCAGAATTTCAAGGCCCATCCGCCCATCCTTGACCTCTGCTAACTGGTGCCGAACGGCATCAACGGCGTCCGCACCCAATTCGAAAAATTGGAGGCGCAACAGCGCAACATATTCCTGTACGTCGCGCGCATACACAATGCGCTTAACCGTCTCGCGATCTCGGCCCTCTTCACGGGCGATTTTCCGAATGCTCTGACCGGCAATGAATCGCTTAGCTATCCGTGCCGACTGCGGCGGTGGAACACTTGTTCGGGGTTTTTGGGCTGGTTCTGGCTGGGTTTGGCTGGTTAGGGGCTTCTGTTTGTGAGCCATCTAGACGCTCTCCATCGAAAAATCTAAACTCCATGTCAGCGTCCTTTTTTGGTCTCGTGCTCCGGCGAACTTTCAACCGGTGTCCAAGCACAGTATCTCTCCTCGCTGGCTCGCTTGTCAGATCCAGAGCTGCTTTTGGAAGGTTCATCGTATCTGGCTCGCAGGCGCGACGGTTAGATTACCCGTCAGCTTGGGCCACGGAATGATGATTCGAGCAGCGAAGAAGGCGGGCGGTAGCGTTAGCTGCCTATGGAAGAGCGCTCCATATCAGATGCGACAAGGCCAACGAACATCCAAGGTCGTCCGTATCCGTGCCGCGGCTACAATAAGGTTCGTCAAATGTTTTGTAAAGGAATTCGCAGTGCAATATGTCTAGCGTGGATCTGCAGGAATTAATCGCGGAACCTGTTGCTGTCTCCTTGCCAGTTTCCAGGACCCGCTTCCGCTATGGCTTCACGATTTTTTGTGGAGCATTCCTTGTTTTTCAAGTGCAGCTGATATTAGGCAAATACATCCTGCCGTGGTTCGGCGGAACGCCGGCGGTTTGGACCACCTGCATGCTCTTCTTTCAGCTGCTATTGTTGGGTGGCTACTTGTACGCTCACCTCTTATCCACCAAGCTCAGCGGACGAACTCAGGCCATTGTACACATCGTCGTGCTAGGTTTGTCCGTATCGCTTATTGCCTTGGGGGCTCTGTTTTGGAAGACGCCGCTTTTGCCTGGACCTTCCTGGCGGCCAACATCGTCTGATTTCCCTGTATCGCATATCTTGCGATTGCTGTCGGTCGCCGTGGGATTGCCCTTCTTATGCCTGAGCGCGAGTGCTCCCTTGTTGCAGAGCTGGTTTGCCCGCGCCTATCCCGGCAAATCGCCTTACCGGCTCTACGCTCTCTCCAATATCGGCTCGCTCCTGGGCCTCGTCACATACCCATTCGCGGTCGAGCCGGGTTTCCGTCTCCATGTGCAAGCGTGGCTGTGGAGCGCAGCGTATATGCTCTTCTTTGCCGGCCTTATAGCCTGCGCGATGGATATAAAACGCTCGGCTTCACCTGCTTCGCCAGCAGCGGAATTAGAGGAAGTCATCCAGCCGTCAGGTTCCGTCCAGATTCTGTGGTTCTTGCTTCCCGCTTTTGCTTCCTTGATGCTGCTCGCTACCACCAATCTCATGTGCCAGGAAGTTGCAGTGGTCCCTTTTCTGTGGGCACTGCCTCTGAGCCTGTACTTAATCAGTTTCATTGTCTGTTTTGATAGTCCGAACTGGTATCGGCGCGAAATTTTTAACGTCTTGCTGGCTGCATCTTTCCCCATGGCGCTGCTGGTGTTGTTATCGTCGATCAATGCCCCGGTCGTAAGACAGGTATCGCTGCTCAGCCTGGTACTTCTCTGTTGCTGTATGGTCTGTCACGGGGAACTGGCGCGGCTAAAACCACATCCGCGCTACCTGACCCGATTTTATTTGTTGATCGCGGCAGGAGGGGCTGCAGGTGGACTATTCGTTGCGCTTGTTGCCCCCCGCATTTTTAGCGGCTTTTGGGAATTTCATGTCGGGTTAGTCGGTTGCGCGCTCCTGGGAATCCTGGCCATCGCACACGACCGCGAGTCTTGGTGGTATCGCAATAAGCCGTATCTCGGCGGAGCCATTCTTCTTGGTCTGTTCATCGCTCCGGAGTTCCTCTGGCGCTATGCCGGCTTGGCGGACATTGAAATGGTGATGTATCGCTGGCACTATTACCCGCTGCTATTGGCGCTGGCGATCGTGGTGGGCGTAGTCACGCTTAGGACATGGAACAGAGAATCAAGGTTCCGGCGCTTGAATGGTGCCCAGCTGGCGGCCATCTCGATCGTGGTTAGTCTGGCAGCTTCTCTCTATGGGCAAATGCAGTTTGACAAACTTCGCGAAGTGCGTCGCGATCGTAACTTCTATGCCGCCCTCCTGATTCGCAGAAGCGGCATACACACGCTTGAACTAAGGCACGGGCAAACCTCGCACGGCTCGCAGTCCTCCGATCACCCCAACGAACCGACGTCCTATTACGCCCGTCATCGCGGCATCGGACTTTTCATGGAGGCGAAAGCCGCGTGCGCTTCGCCATGCCCACTTCGCTTCGGGATCATCGGCATGGGAGTTGGCACCCTGGCGGCCTACGGTCGTCCGGGCGATACGTTTCGATTCTATGAACTGAATCCTCAAGTTGTCGGCTATTCCACAGGCCCCCAACCGTACTTCACCTATATCCGCAATTCGCTTGCAAAAATCGACATTGTGCCGGGCGATGCGCGTCTTTCGCTCGAACGCGAATTCAGTGAATCTGGCTCGCAGAAATTCGATGTCCTGATCCTCGATGCTTTTAGCAGCGATTCCATTCCTCTCCATTTGCTCACGCAAGAGGCAATCGAGCTCTACTTGGAGCACCTCCGCGGTCCAGATTCAGTGCTCGTATTTCATATTTCTAATCGAATGCTCGATCTAAGCCCGGTCGTGGCCGCCCTTGCGGCACACAATCATTTGGCCGCGGTTCGTCTTCACAAACCACATGGCGCCGACATGGCAGATAAGAGTGACTGGATTCTTTTGGCTCATGATCCCAACGCCCTAGCCATCGATTCGTTCCAGGGTCATCTGGATTCGATGCCGCTTCCCGACTCAAGCATGCTTTGGACAGATGACTACAGCAATTTATTCAAAGTTTTGCGGCCTCGCTGACGCGGGGCTCTGCTGTTGAGCTTCTTCCTTGTGTGTCCTATCCTGCCGCCTTCGAGGGAGCGCGGTACGCCTCTATTAGTCAATCGGGACTGCCAAGATTTGTCACTTTCGGTGCTCCGAACCGCAACTGTTCCTTACGCAGTGCTTGTGAGGTCTCAGAGTGAGTTTGTATGTTGCTGAAAGGGAGGGGTATAATCCCCTGTGTCGCGAGAGTAAACCTCGTGTCCCCCGTTGGCATCTTCCTTGCCATATACATCGGCGTACCCCGCCAGGGAGTACGAGAAAAACATTCGACTTTGGATCCAAGGAGAAACAATGAAGAAGAACCAGAAGGGCTTTTCGCTTATCGAATTGCTGATCGTCGTGGCGATCATTTTGATCATCGCGGCTATCGCAATTCCCAACCTGCTTCGCGCGAAGATTGCTGCGAACCAGTCAGCTGCGGTCGGCACGCTCCGTACGATCTCTTCGGCCGAGGAAACCTACTCGTCCACGTACAGCGACGGTTTCACGCCGACGCTCGCGGCGCTTGGCGGCGCGCCAGGTGCATTGGCAGTCTGCAACACGAACGCCGAACTGATCGACGAAGTGCTGGGTCAAGACCCGGCGACGAAGGGCGGCTACCAGTACAATTACCTGAACAATGGTGTCCCAGCCCTCGTCACGGGTATTCCAGCTGCTTGCGGTGGCGCTTCCGGTTTTACAGGCTTTTCGGTTAGTGCGGGACCGCTTTCGTTGTCGACCGGAACGTCAGCCTATTGCATCGATGAGACGGGTGTCGTTCGCGTTGATTCGGGAGCAACGGCGCTTGAGAACTTGAACCCATGCTCAGCTTCGGGCAAGTCTCCGTTGCAGTAATGTTTTGATCAGAAAATGGAAGGGGAGGAAGTCACAAGCTTCCTCCCTTTTTTTTAAGGTGACCGGCGGTTACTAAAATGTTGAGACTAAAACACAACTCGAACGTAGCAAATGATCGGCTGCGCGGCTTCTCCTTGATCGAGCTCCTGATCGTCGTGGCTATCATTCTCATCATCGCTGCGATTGCGATCCCCAATTTGCTTCGAGCGAGGATGGCCGCGAATCAAGCTTCTGCTGTCTCGAATATCAGGACTATCACTAGCGCCGCCATCGTTTATTCGTCCACCTACGATAACGCTCTTCCCCCAAGCATCACAGTGCTCGGAGGAGTCGCTCCAGCTAATTGCGACGGCGCTATCCTGCTAGACGAGGTTCTGACCACTCCGCCGAGTCACAAGAGCGGATATATATACGATTACCAGCCGCAAGGGGCTCCAATCACGAACCAACCACCATCTTGCTCCTCGCCTGGCTTTAACGAGTATCTCGCCACGGCTGTGCCAATTGTCATCGGGACAACCGGGGAATCGAGCTATTGCAGCGACGAGCCGGGGGTGATACGCATCGATCCCTCGGGCGCCAAAGCGGGCAGTTTAGCGGCGTGCCAGGCGCTGACTCCGCTTCAGTAAACGGTAAGCAACCGCTTTCTCTCCGTGATTCTCTTTTTCTTGTTAAGCTCACTCTCATGTTATTTTTTGCTTTTGTCGTTGCTGTGGTAGCCCTGCCACCGGGACCTGTAGCTGATGCAAAGTCTGCCGTCCGCGCACTGGAATCGCGCTACCAGCACGCCCGCACACTAAAAGCCACTTTTTTTGAGCGCTATTCCGATGGTAAGGGCGCAGTTCAGTCCGAATCGGGCACTGTCTATTTTTCGCGACCAGGGCGCATGCGTTGGGACTACGAATCGCCAGAGGAGAAGCTCTTCCTAGTCGACGGCACGAATGTTTGGTTCTACGTTCCCGCCGATCGCACTGTGAGCCGCGCGAAAATGAAGGACAGTTCCGATTGGCGGACCCCCATTGCCTTGCTGGTCGGGAAGGCCGATCTCTCGCGCTTATGCCGCAGCATTGCCATCATCACTGCGGCTTCAATCGCTGCCGGGAAGATGGAGGATCGCCCCGTGCAGGACCGCGATACTGTTTTGCGCTGCACGCCGCGAAACAGCTCTGCCGAATCACGTGACGCAACCGACGCCCTTCGCGAGGTCCTTCTGGAGATTGACTCGCAGGCTCGCCTCGTCCGCGTAGTGCTGCACGAGGCGGGAAATATCAAAACAGAATTCCGCTTCGGTAACTGGGAAGAGAACATCCCCATCCCCGAAGCGCAATTTCACTTTCAACCGGCGCCCGGCGTTACAGTCGTGGACGAAGCGACTCTCGCGCGAGCAATTCACTAGTGCCCAATTAGGGCCAACCCTCCCACCCATTCCCGAATCCCATATCTTGGCCTCTTCCCCAGCTGAGGCTCCCGTTCTGGCCCATTGTCACATGGTGTTAACGGCTCGTTTTCACGCCTTCACCGAAGGCCCAAAAGCGGTATGCTAAACTGAAGGTGAAACGCTCGCTTAGTGTGGGTGTTTAGCCGAAAAACATGGCTGAATTCGTCTGCAAAGTCGGGGATATCTCCGGCCGGGTTTTCGATCAAGTCGAGACGGCCCAGTCGGAGGCTGAAGCGAGGCAAAAGCTCGCCGATAGGGGCTTTTACGTCTACGGTATTCGCAGCCACCTGGATGTTATTTCCCAGCTCACGAAGCCCAAGACGGATCGGTCCATCCGGACCCAGGATTTCCTGATTTTCAACCAGCAGTTCAACACACTGCTCAAGGCCGGTTTGCCAATCCTGAAAGCTCTCGACTTGCTCGGCGAGCGAGCCGCCGCTGAACGCCTCAGGCCGATCATCAGCGACGTCCGCCAACGCGTTCGGGATGGCGCTTTGCTGTCCGACGCGCTCGCAGCCCAGGGGTCGTTCCCTCCGGTGTACGTCACCGCTGTTTCGGCCGGTGAACGCAGCGGAAACCTGAGCGGCGTTCTCGATCAATACATTTCATATCTTCGGGTAAGCACCGGCTTCAAGCGGCAACTCATCACAGCTCTGATCTACCCTTCTATTCTCGTCGCAGCGGTTGTGCTGGTGATGTCGTACATGGTGACGTACGCGATGCCCAAATTCGCCGGCCTGTATAAGGACCTCAACGTTCCGCTTCCGCGAGTCACCGAAATCGTGCTCGGCCTGGCAGCGCCGCTGCGGGACTATTTCCTCGTTTTCGCCGTCGTCGCCGCTGTTGGCTTCGTGATGATCAGACTTTGGACGCGCACGGATCGCGGCGCCCTGGCAGTCGATAGTGTTAAGCCCCGTATCTGGTTTTTGGGTGATATCTGGTTAAAGGCTCAAATCGCGCAATTCGTCCGAACGCTCTCGACTCTTCTCGCTGGCGGCACTCCGCTGGTCGCGGCTTTAGCGACCGCATCGCGTGCCATCGATAGCCGCCTCGTCGCCACTTCGGTGGAAAAAGCAGCCGAGCGCGTCCGCGAAGGCGAAACCCTTCACGCCAGCCTCGCGCAAACAAACCTCATTCCTTCCCTGGCCATCGAGATGATCGAAGTGGGCGAAGCCTCCGGCGCGCTTCCGGCCATGCTCACCAGCGTCGCCGATTTCTACGAAGAAGAGGTAAATACGAGACTCCAGCGCACGCTTATCTGGGTCTCGCCCGTAATTTTGGTCATCATGGCCGTTGTGATAGGCTCGTTGTTGATCGCGTTATATCTGCCGATGTTCTCCCTCCAGATAGGAGCTTCAGGTTAATGACCACAGTGAATCCGATTCCTACCGGCATTCCGGACGACGCCGCTGAGCGCGATCAAGCCCGCCGCCTCGCCGAGCGTTATCGCTGCCCATTTGTCGATCTCCGTGAACAACGCATCGACCCCGAACTTTTCCGCAGCATCCCCGCGGAAATGATGTTTCGCTACAAATTTGTCCCGCTCGAGAGCCACAACGGCACCCTTGTCGTCGCCATCGCCGATCCCAGCCAGTTGCAGCAGACCGACGAGCTCGCGCTTCTCCTCAATAAACGCCTCCAGATAAAAGTCGCCACCACCTCCCAGATCGACGACCTCCTCAAGCGCACCGAGCAATCCCAGCGCGTCCTCGACCAGGCCACCGAAGGTTTCACGCTGCAAGTTGTCGGCGACGAAGATGACAGCGACGAAAACATCACCATGGACAAACTGACGCGCGACACCGGCGTCAGCCCCGTCGTTCGCCTCGTCGACACCGTGATTTTCACCGCCCTCGAGCGCCGCGCCAGTGACATTCACATCGAAACCCGCAACACCGAAGTCGTAGTCAAATACCGCATCGACGGCGTCCTGCAATACGCCATGCAAGCGCTCGCCAAAGAATGGCACGCCACGATTCTTTCCAGAATTAAAGTGATGTCCGAACTCGATATCGCCGAGCGCCGCGTCCCCCAGGACGGCCGCTTCCGCGTTCGTTACAAAGGCCGCTTCGTCGACTTCCGCGTCTCCATCATGCCCTCGGTTCACGGTGAAGACGCCGTCCTTCGCGTTCTCGACAAAGAAACGCTCAGCGAAAAATTCCGCAACCTGAATCTCGATGTAGTTGGCTTCGATCCGCAGGACATCACCCGTTTCCGCCGCTACATCCACGAGCCGTACGGCATGGTGCTCGTCACCGGCCCCACGGGCTCAGGTAAGACGACGACTCTCTACGCCGCCATCAACGAAATCAAAAACGACGAAGACAAGATCATCACCATCGAAGATCCCGTCGAATATCAGGTGCGCGGCATCACCCAGATTCCCGTGAATGAAAAGAAAGGCCTCACCTTCGCGCGCGGGCTGCGTTCCATCCTTCGTCACGACCCCGACAAGATCATGGTCGGCGAAATCCGCGACCAGGAAACCGCCCAGATCGCCATCAACTCCGCCCTCACGGGCCACCTCGTCTTCACCACCGTCCATGCCAACAACGTCACCGACGTCATCGGCCGCTTCATCAATATGGGCGTCGAGCCTTACAATTTCGTCTCCGCCCTCAATTGCATCATGGCTCAGCGCCTCGTCCGCGTGATTTGCGACCATTGCAAAAAGCGTGTGCAGTATGCCCCGGAAGTTTTGAAAGAATCGGGGCTCGATCCCGCAGACTGGAGCAGCGTGCCTTTTTATGAGGGAACTGGCTGCCTCGAATGTTCCGGCAGCGGCTATCGCGGCCGCAGCGCAATCACCGAATTGCTCGACCTCTCCGACAATATCCGCGAGATGATTATCAATCGCCGCCCGACCTCGGAAATCAAGCGCGCCGCAAAAGCCGAAGGCATGACGTTCCTGCGCGACTCCGGTCTTGAAAAAATCCGCAAGGGCGTCACCACTTTGCGCGAAATCAATAAGGTGACTTTCCTTGACTAGCACCGCGCCAAATCTCGAGGCCAAGCTCTATCAACTCGGCCCCATGCGGCGCCTGGATCGCTGGCTCAACGCCATGCCGCATCCCCCGCTGGTTGCTGAAATATCGCCCAACCGCGTCGCTCTGGCGCGCTGGGGCAAGACGCGAGGCACGCTCGAATCCTACGCCATCGAGCCCGTTCCTTTTGGAGCAATCGTTCCTTCTCCCGTCGAGGTCAACGTCGCGCAGCCAGACGCTGTCCGTGGCGCCTTGCGCCGTCTGTTCAGCCGCGTCACCGGCCATGGAACCGATCTGGCGCTCTTGATTCCTGATCCCGTGGTTCGCGTATTTATTCTTCCCTTCGAGACGTTTCCACGCCGTGCCGACGAAGCGCGTCCGCTGCTTCGATGGCGCCTGAAAAAAAGCGTTCCGTTTGACGTGGAAGAGACGGTGGTTTCCTGGATGCGCCAGCACGGCCGCGACGGCAATCTTGAAATTGTCGCGGCTGTCGCCCGCGAAAGCATCGTCCGGCAATATGAAGAGCTGGTTTCCTCTCTCAACGCGAACCCTGTCGTTGTATTAGGTTCCACGCTTGCCACGTTACCCTTGCTCGAAGATCGCGGGGCCACGCTGCTCGTTCGTATCAGCGGGCGCACCCTCACCACCGTGATCGTCCAGGGGGGGAATCTCGCTGTCTATCGCTCGGGCGAGATGCCGGCGGATGTGAGTTCCCTTGAGCCCCAGTTGATTCTCGACGAAATATTTCCTGCCATCGCCTATTACCAGGACACTTGGGAAGCGATGGTAGATCGCGTCCGGCTCTCTGGATTCGGTTCGCGGGAGGAAATCTTCAGGCAGGCGCTCACGGCGGAATTGAAGGTGTCGGTCGGGCCACTCGCCGCGTCCGATCAGGCTCTATGGCTTCCTTCCACCGCCAGGGACCTGATGAGCGAGGATCTCGACTCAGTTGTTGGCTGGATGATGAACGGAGGTTCCTGAGCGCTTTCAGCGCCAAAATTTCTTATGCAGCTACGACTGAATCTTTCCACTGCTCCACGTGAAAACAAAAGGCCCTTTCTTGCCGGCGCAGGCCTGCTGGGAACCATTGGCTTGATTCTGCTTTTAATTCTTTCACATCAGGCCTATCAATCGTGGCGCGCCAATCGCGACATCCGCCGCAATATCGCCGATCTCGAACAGCAAATTCAAATCAGCGAGCAAAAGCAGGCCGCTCTCGAATCGTATTTCAGGACGCCGCAAGCTGTGCAGGTTCTCGATCGCGCCGGCTTCCTCAATTCGCTCATAGATGAACGCAGTTTCCCATGGACGAAAGTCTTCGCCGATCTGGGTGAGACGCTGCCCGCCGGTGTGCGCGTCGTAAGCATCTCGCCTCGCCTCGAGCATGGGCGCGCTCTGGTAAAGCTCACCGTCAGCGCCTTGACCGACGATTCCAAGGTGAAGTTCTTGCAAACGCTCGAACGATCGAAAGATTTTGCGGAAGTTCAGGTGCAAAAAGAACACCGCGAACAGAACTCGAATGACATTCTCGTGGATCTCACGGCGTGGTATGTGACGATATGACACCCAATCGATCTTCAAGTCCGTGGAAGAAATACGTCACCGCTGCTCTATCACTGCTGTTTGCAGCCGACATCGCACTAGCTGTCTTTATTTGGCAAGGAGGCCGCGAAGGTCCCGAAACGAAGCGGCGCCAGCGTGACCACCTGGAATTGCAGGCCAAGCTTCTCAAGGCGGACGTCGAACGCGGCGAGAAAATCAAAGCGTCTCTGCCGCAGGTCGGAAAAGACTGCGACGGCTTTTATAAAGCGGATTTTCTTCCAGCTTCCACTGGCTATTCGGCTGTCGTCGCTGAACTCACGGAGATCACTCACAAGGCGGGACTGAAGACCGGCGGCGTCAGCTTCCAGCAGAAGGAATTGAAAGGCCATGGCGTCACTGAAATCGCCATGAAAACCACAGTAGAAGGCGATTACCCGGCATTGATTGAATTTATTCACGCACTCGAACGATCGAAGAATTTCTACTTGCTGGACAACCTCACCCTGGCTTCGGCAGGTTCGAGTCCCGGCATCAAACTAAATCTGGATTTGCGAACGTTTTTCAGGACTTGATGTGACGAAACAGAAGATGGAAATCTCGGTGCTGGTGGGGCTGCTCGTCGTCGGCGCCCTGGTGTATTTCTTCAACCGCAGTCAAATAGGCGGAGGGATGCCGCGGGTGTCGGCGGACGCGAAGTTTGTTCCTCTCAGCGTTCAGGAACCTCAGTTGCGTCTCGATCTCCTCGCCAAACTCCAGAAAGAGGAAAGCCTCAGCGCGCACCGCAATATTTTCAACGCTACTCCGCCTCCGCAGGAGCTAACTCAGGAGCAGAAGAGCGAGCAGGAGCGTCGTTATCCTACTGTGCCGCTACCGCCCCCGATTCCTCCCGTTCAGGTTCCCGGTGAGTTTTTCGGATATGCGGTTCGCCCGGCTCCGTCGGGCACGCGGTTTGGGTTTTTCAAGAATGGTGACGACGTACTGGTCGTGGCGGAGGGCGATAAATTTCTCAGTAACTATCGCTTGATTCATATCGGGAATGATTCTGCCGACGTGGAAGAAATCTCCAGCGGCCGGCACGCGCGCGTCGCGATGGTTCAGCCTCCGACTGGCGGCAGTGCAAGCCTTGCCCCCGGCGACCAGGCAACGCCATGACCAATTCCGCTCCATACTCGCGAACCGATTCTCGCCGCTCCGGTGAGCGCGGCTATGCCATGCTGATGGCCATCTGTCTGACGATGGTGATTCTTATCGCCTCCACGGCGATGATTGCCAATCTCCGGATTGAGGGCAAGCGCCAGCGCGAAGACGAAGCCATTTGGCGCGGCAATCAATATGCACGGGCCATTCGCCTCTATTTCCACAAGACCGGCCATTACCCTCAAACTCTCGAAGATCTTCAGAAAGGCATGCCGCAGCTTCATTTCCTTCGCCAGGCCTATAAGGATCCGCTGAACACTTCCGACGGCTCCTGGCGATTCATCTACGTGAATGCCGCGGGGCAAATTATCGGCAGCACCAAATACACGTCGCTTCAGCAGATGGCGCTCTACGATAGCGGCGGTTTGCAAAACGGCCTGCCGGGACAGATTCCGGGCCTGGTCGGCACGCCAGTTTCGAGCCTGACGAATTCGAGCGGTTTTGGGGATGTGAACGGCACCGCGTCGTCGAGTTCTTCGAACTCCGCGCAGAATCCGAGCCTTGCGCCGACTGATCCCAACGCTCCCCCGCAGGCTCCCGGTCAGCCTCCCAGTCAGAGCCCGGATCCATCGGGACAGAATCCTCCGAGCGGCCAAGCTCCCACTCCACCTCCCGGTCAGGCTGGCGCCCCAGGGCAACCGGGCGCAATCGGAGGCGGTCTTTCAGCTCCCGGTCAAAGTCCATTCGGGTCGCTGAACGGGCAGCCGGGAAATCCCGCGGACTTGCAGAAGCCGACGGGCCCGGTCGACGGCCCAGTCCTCGGTGCATTTCTCACCGGAGTCGCGAGCAAAGTGGACTCGCCCTCGCAGAAGGTCTATCACCACGGCAAAAAGTATATTCAGTGGGAGTTCGTCTGGAATCCGCTCGAAGAAGCTGCCGCGAATATGCAGCAGTCGCTCAATCCTCAGGGCCAGCAACCGGGAATCGGCCAGCCAATCGGCCCGGGCGGAATCGGTTCGCCAGGAAGTAACCCGTTCGGCCAACCCAGCGCGCCGCAACCACAGCCACAGCAACCTCAACAGCAGTAACAGCCACAGCAGTAATTCGCCCAATTTTACGAGCTGCCATTCTGAGCGAAGCGCGTTTTGTGCGTCCCGCATTCTTCAGCGGGGCGAAGAATCTCAGCCGCCTAACCTTGGCTCCCGTCACTTCGACGCGCACTTACTCCCGTCCGTCGACTCCTTGCACTTCAGCGGCTTCGCAACTTTTTGAACATAGTTCTGCGTCTCAGGGAACGGTGGAATTCCACCATACCGCTGCACCATTTGCGGCCCGGCATTGTAGGCAGCCAGCGCGAGCGACAGATCGCCATGATAGCGCGCGAGAAGATCTTTCATGTAGTGCGTTCCGCCGTCGATATTCTGAGCGGGATCAAACACGTTTCTCACCGAATATTGCGCAGCCGTCTGAGGCAACAGCTGCATTAATCCAAACGCGCTCCTGCGGGAAACCGCCTTGGGATTGAAATTCGATTCCACCAGAATCATCCGGTGAATCAGATTTTCGTCCACGCCATGCTTCTCGGCCGCGGCGCGAATCATCTTCGCGTAAGGGCCATCCGGCAGAGGCGCAACCGTAGGCCGCGAAGGGAACACATCCTCGGGTTCGATCGACACGATCTCGGCTGCTGCCACTTCCACCGAGCCGCCTTCCACGGTAAGTCGTACCCGGTCGCCGGCCGTTTCATATCCCGTGATGTGCAGCCGCACTCCTGAGCGCAGCACCGCGTAGTCCGCACGCGCCATCGGCGCAGCAACAACCAGCAACACGCAGAAAATGATCCCTCGCCTCATGTTTCGCTCTGCAGATTCTTACGCTCGCGAGCCCGCCATCAGGACGTGCTTTCGAATCGCTTCCGCCACGCCGCTTTCATCATTCGTCAGCGTAACGGCCCAGCCCAGCGTTTTCAACTCCGGCACCGCATTGCCCATCACAATCGGTAAACCGGCGAACTCGAGCATCTCGCGATCGTTCCAGTTGTCGCCAATCGCCATCAGTTCGTCGCGCGCAATCCCTCGCCGCTTGGTCCACTCCGCGAGCGCCGAGCCCTTCGAAACACCGCGCTTCAGAACATCCAGAATCGAAAGATCGCGGCTCTCATATTCAGTCAACGCCAGCGTGTATTCATTCGCAATCGGCAGTTCCTCAAGAAGCTTCATCGCAGCGCGCAGGTTCCTGCAATTATCTGCATATCCTATCTGGATGGGATCAGTTCCGTTCAGGCATTCCGTCAGTGGTGAGATCAGTCCAATATATTCGCGGTTGCGGCGCAGGTAACGTCCGCGCACGGGATGGTCCCAATCCGGGCGTTCCATCATTACCTGATTTTCTCGTGGCCGGTCGAAGACCACCGCCGCGCCCGAACGGAATTCTTCCGTCGCTTCAAGCACTTTTCGCGCTGTGGCCGCCGGTAGCAGATGCCGCAAGTCAGTGACGCCGCTCTTGGATTTAGTCACGGCGCCGTTATTCACGATGAAGTGCAGGTCGCAGGGAAGGGAATCGGCAATCGGACGCGCGAAATCGAAGCGGCGCCCCGTAACCAGCACAATCTCGATTCCGCGGCTCTGGGCTTCCGCAATCGTCCGTGCGTTTTCTTCGGAGACCTTTGCGTTGCTGTCCAGCAACGTCCCGTCGAGATCCATCGCAATCATTCGGATCGGCATCGCTCCTATTCTACATGGAGCGGCGCTCGTCGCGATGGCGCCGAAACTTTAATGTTCGATCGAAAAGCGCAATTTGGGTGCCGGGAAAAAGCGCGCGCCTAGGGCAGAACGGGGCCCACCGTGCGCGCGGCATCTTCGCTTTGGTCGAGTGCTTCTCGAATCTCACTTGCGCGATTGTCGAGGCGCTCGATCAAATCGGTGGTCATGTTTCCGCCGAAGCCCGGCGTGGGAGGTTGCAGATTCGCGCCCTGTGCAGCCGCTTGCTCAGACATCGATGCCAGCTGTTCTTGCGTGGCGTTGAGTTCGTTAGCCAGTTGAGCCTGCTGCTCAGCGAGCAGCGCCCGCTCCTGCGCGGGACTCATCGGCTTCTGCGCCGCGGCAAGAATCTCGGGGGCGTCGCGAATCACGGCCGGAGGCATATCGTTTTGCTGCGCCGTGTCTTCAAGCGCCGCGATCTGTTGTCCAATCTCCGCCCGGCGCTGCTCGAGATTGGAGATTTCATTGTCCGTGGTAATCCCGTCGCACGGCGCGTTCAACTGCAATCCGACTCGCGTCCCGGGCAGAGTGTCAGTCGATCCGCTCGTGCGAAATTCGCGCAAACGCTCTTCCTCGGCTGCGATGCTGCCGAGTTCGTCCTCGAGAGCAGCCACCTGCGACGCGTACCAAAGAGGATTCCTCTCAGGACTCAGCGGTTCAGCCGCGACGGCTGCCGCGCGAGATACCGCGGCCAGCTGAAGTTGTACCCGCGGCGCCGACACGACAGACAATTTCGGCTTCGGCCACATTCGATCAATATCATCGTTTGTGTAGACGTTCCTCTCGCGGTCCGGCGTCGGCGCGGTATTTTTCGCCACCGCAGCAGCGGGAGCCGGCGATTTGTCGTCGCCAGACGCAAACGCAGGAATCGAGATACCAATGAAGAGAGTTAAGGCGAGACTCGCAGAAGCTAGGGAAATTGCACGCACTGGAATGCGCATGACTACCTCCGTTTCCCTCAGCGGCCAGAGTATCGCACGCATATGTGCCGTTTGTATACGATGTTGAGTGGAGAAACAGAAGCGAAGCACATCTGGGCACCGCCATGATCGTCACTATGCTCATCGCCATTTGCAATGCGGCGCGCGAACGGGCAAAATGCTGATATGGCCGTCGAACTTGCCAAAGGCGTAACGCTCGAGCTTCCGGGGGAGAACGAAAACTTCCTCAAGGATGAAGGCATCCTCTTCGCCTCGCTCGACAAGGTAGTGAACTGGGCGCGGCGCAGCTCCATCTGGCCAATGTCGTTCGGCCTCGCCTGCTGCGCGATCGAGATGATGTCGATGGCCGCCTCGCGTTACGATATCGCGCGATTCGGCGCCGAAGTGTTCCGCGGCTCGCCGCGTCAATCGGACTTGATGATCATCGCCGGGCGCGTGTCGCAGAAAATGGCGCCGGTGATCAAACAGCTCTACATGCAGATGCCGGAGCCAAAGTGGGCGATTTCAATGGGCGCGTGCGCGACATCCGGCGGCGTGTTCAATAACTATGCGGTGGTGCAAGGCGTGAATCAGGTGATTCCGATTGACGTTTACGTTCCAGGTTGCCCGCCGCGACCGGAAGCGTTGCTCTACGCGATCTTCCAGCTGCAGAAGAAGATCGATTCCACGCGCGGCAGCTTTTCCGGCTCCCTCAACTTCGCCAAGAGTTCAGCTTCGACTTCGGCAAAAAGCGAAGCCTGAGTTTTCCAGAAGATCTGGTCTTCAGCGGTCATGTCCAGCATCCTTCCGAGTCAGAAGGGCACCGTTTCCTGACGCCTCAAGCCCGCCTTTACCGCCGATTAGACTTGCCATCAACCCATTGTTTTCAATGTGTTAGGAGGACTTTTAATCGCGGAACCGTAGATTAAAATCGTTCTGAGAAATTCCCGTGAAACCAAATAG
This sequence comes from uncultured Acidobacteriota bacterium, assembly GCA_963772535.1. GTDB lineage: Bacteria > Acidobacteriota > Terriglobia > Acidiferrales > UBA7541 > Palsa-295. Next base: position 765,343 of record CAVYXN010000007.1, on the reverse strand, counting down.
ATGTATATGCATCTATCTGGTATGGACACGCCACCGAAGAGCCTGCCGAATCTGCCGTGCCTGTGTGCGACATTCCGTCGGACGGCGCGGGCGCTCTCGCAGCTCTATGACGATGCTGTTCGGCCGCTGGGGCTGCGGACTACGCAATTCACCATCCTGCAGGCGCTCTCGCTGACGGGTGAGGTCTCGCAGGGGCGGTTGGGCGAGATTCTGGCGTTGGACTCTACGACGCTGACGCGAACGCTGGCGATTATGAAGCGGCGCAAGTGGGTTGCAACGCGCCAGGGACGCGATGGACGCGAGCGCTTGATATTCCTGTCGACGGCGGGGCGAAAACAATTCGAGCTGGCGTCTCCGGCCTGGCAAGGCGTGCAGGACCGCTTGCGCTCGCAACTCGGCGATGAGTGCTGGAGCGCACTGTTTCAACAAAATCGTGAAATGACTGCTGTGGCTAGATCGAAATGACTTCTGTGACGAGCTGAAAATGATTGCTGTAGCGAAGGGAAAATGGCCGCTGTGGCAAGAACGAGATGTCGGTGGGCGAAAACTGAGATGAACTCTGGGGCGCAAAAAATAACTTCGGTAGCGAAAGGAGAATAGCTATGAGCGGAAAAGACTATGGGAAATTGGCGATTGGCATCATCGCGGCATGGTTCGTTTTTTCACTTTCTGCGGGAGCCACGCATGTCTTCAGGCAGAGCGCTGCGGCACCGCCGATCGCGCTGGGGCTTGCCGTGGCGATACCGATTCTCGTGTTCTGGATCTGGTTCAGGGCGTCAGCGGGATTCCGCGAATTTGCGATGTCGCTCGATCCGCGCGTGCTGACCATCGTGCAATCGTGGCGAATTGCCGGGTTCGTATTTGTGGTCCTGTATTTCTACGGGATTTTGCCCGGCATGTTCGCGAACCCTGCCGGGTGGGGCGACATCGCGATTGGTCTCACTGCGCCGTGGGTGGCGTTGAAACTTGCTGAGCCCGGCCATCGAAAAGGGTTCATTTTTTGGAACGCGCTCGGCATGCTGGACCTGGTTACGGCAGTGACGACGGGAACGACATCCAGGCTCGTGAATCCGCACGGGCTTGCCGCTGATGCGATGACCGTGCTGCCGCTGAGCATCGTGCCGACGTTCCTGGTGCCGCTGTTTTTCATTCTGCACATCATCGTGATCGCGCAAGCGCGGCGTTGGCCCGAGGTGGAGGGCGCGCCAAATCGTCAGCGGGTAGCGGCTTCGGCGGCATGAGTTAAGACGTCCAACGAAACAAGAGCCCTCCCTTTTGCGTATATGCTAGTGTGCGCTGAGGGAGGGCTGTGATGTTGACGTTCTTGCTATGGTGCCTGCTGTTGGTGGTTTGCTGGCTGCTGGCGCTATTGGCGCTGATTCTTTATCCGATTGTGTGGCTGATCCTGCTGCCGTTCCGAATCGTCGGAATCGCAGTTGGCGGAGTTTTCGAATTGTTGCGCGCGATCATGTTTCTGCCCGCGCGGGTGCTCCGCGGTCCTCGGACGGCGTAGCCTACAGGACAGATCGATGCGAATGACTCTCGTTCTCGAGCCTTAATCCGACTTCCTTCAACTCAAATTATTTCCCCGATGAGTATGCCGCGGCGGCCAACACCAGCGTTATGAGGGCTGAGAACACAATCGGCGCGATAAAAAAGTAGCGCCAGGATAGAAATGTAAGTACGACGAAGCATAGAACCACCGTCCATGCCGGACCGCGCAGCTGCACCAACGTCGCCGCGGAGAGTCCGCCCATCTGCCAGGAAAGTACCGCCGCGAATAACAGACCCACCGAAACGAAAAGGCCAAAGCCAGTGTAGAAATCCCAATAGGTGCGGTTGAAGCCTTGCGCGTCGAAGTGGATGGAGCGCATTGCAGCGACAAGCGAGTCCACGCCCCATTGCGGCTGGGTCTGCCGGAATCCGAGGGTGTGCCCGACGGCGAAGAGCAGCAGAAGACCGGCAGCGATGCGGTAGAGGATCGAGGGTTTCATGGCGGCTCCAGGAATGAGCCGGGACTTTAGCACGATTGAGCTCGATGGTTGATAAGGACGATGTAAATAACTACACGCTGCTGTGGGGGCAAGCAGGCACGGCATGCCGTGCCACTAGGGAAAGAAGAACAAAGTTCTAGCGTTCGATTACCGTGGCTGTTCCACCGTCAAGTTCAACCACACTTCCTGGGGTGTTGTGTTCGCGGCGGACGTAGCCCATGCCGATGGCGGTGCCGGCCGAAGGTGAAAATGCCGCGCTGGTGACGAGACCCACTTCGTTGCCATCGGCGCGAAGCCTGGTGGACCGCGCAGGCGCTTCTTGTGTTGAGAATTTGAGTAGAGTGCGTCGGCGGTTCACATGGCCGCGCGAGCGGACGCGCTCGACAATCTCCTGCCCGGTGTAACAACCCTTGCTAAAGCTGATGTGCGTGCTTTCGACGGCGGCTTCGTGTGGGATTACCGTGTCGTTGAAATCGAGCGGGAACCACGGGACACCTGCTTCGAGGCGCAGGGCATTCAGCGCCTGCATTCCGATTGGGGCGCCGTGTTGCGCGTGAACGGCTGTGTGAAGATTCTGCCAAATGATTTCGAGTTTTTCGCGGGGCGCGATAATCTCGGCGCCTGGAAGGCCGAAATGCGAGTGGCGGATTAGGTGGCAGGGAACCGCGTCAATTGCGACATCGGCGAATGCCATTTCGGAGAAGCCTTCGATGGCGAGGCCGGTGGCTTGCGAAAAGATCGCGCCTGCCTTGGGGCCTTCGATGGCGAACGAGCCGAGTTTGTCGGTGACGTCTTCGAGCGTAACGTCGTCCATGATGATGAATTTGTCGAGGGTTTCGATGGCGCGTTCGCGGACGGAGGCGTGGGTGAGGACGAGCAGTTTATCTTTCAGCGCGTACACTTCGAGCTCGGCGAGGATGTGTCCTTGGGGATTGAGAAGCAGCGCGAGCGTGCCGGAGCCTTCGCTGAGGGCCTTAATGTCGTTGGTTACGATGGCGTTGAGGTAGCGCACGCGGTCGGGGCCGGAGAGAGTGATGGCGGCGTGCCAGTTGGTGTCAAAGAGAGCGACGGATTCGCGGGCGGCGCGGTATTCGGCGTCGAAATCGGAGAACTCTTCGGGGAGGGCGCAGCCGGTGAAGTCGGCGAGCTTGGCGCCTTCGGCGAGTTCGAGCTTTGCGAGAGGCGTTTCCATCTCAATTTCATAGTAACAGAAAGAAAAAAGAGAGGGCGGGTGCCACTGAGGCACGGAGAACAGCGAACAACGAGAACAGCGAGTCAACAGAGCCGGCGGGACGCCCTTCGAGGCTCAGGGCAAGCCGGCGTTACGGAAGTGCAGCATCGCCTCCGTGCGAGTGCGAGGTCTTGCTCGGTTATACTTGTGGCTTATGGCTGAAAAAATGATTCATGAAGTGGTTCCTGTGGGGACGCTGCAGTGCAACTGCTCGATTCTGGGCGATCCGGTTACGCACGAGGCGATTGTGGTGGATCCGGGGGACGACGTTGCGCGAATTCTGGAGATTTTGCAGAGGCACGGGCTGAAGCTGAGGGCCATCGTGAGCACGCATACGCATATTGACCATGTGGGTGGACTGGCCGAGTTGCATCGCGCCACTGGCGCGCCGGTGATGATCCATGAGGCGGACATGGAGTTGTATAAACACTTGGATATACAGGCGCAGTGGCTGGGGGTGCCGACGCCGGCGATGACGCGCATTGAGGATTTCGTGAGGGAGGGCGATGCGGTGCGCTGGGGCGGGTTTGTGGCGCGGGTATTGCATACGCCGGGGCACACGCCCGGAAGTATCAGTCTGGTGATTGAGCCGGGAGCGAGTGGCACGGTTTTGACGGAAGGCGCCCGGAGTGAGAATCGCGCGCATGAGAGCCGACCCAAAAAGCATGAAGCCGCGGAGCCGGGGATTCTGCTCGCGGGCGATACGTTGTTTCAGCGAAGCATCGGACGCACGGATTTGTGGGGCGGCTCGATGCCGCAGATTCTGAAATCGATACGGGAGAAGCTCCTGGTGCTGCCCGAAGAGACCATTGTATTTCCCGGACACGGCGATACGACGACGATTGGCGAGGAGCGGGAGCAGAATCCATTCTTGCGCGCCTGAGCGGTTTCTAGGAGTGATCGAGCAAAGCAGTCCCGCGCTGCACGAGAATCACAGCGCCAATCACCATTGCGGCGGCGATTCCCAAGTTGAGCGAGAGCTTTTCACCCGCCACCAGCCAGCCGATTAAGATCGCGATGATTGGATTGATGTAGGTATGCGTGGCAACGAATGTGGGCGAGTAGTGTTCGAGCAGCCAGACATAAGAAGTGAAAGTGATCAGCGAGCCGAACACGATCAGGTATGCCAGCGCCGCCCAGGAACGAAATGTGACGGAGGAGAGCGAGAACCCGCGGGCTTCGCCTAGAATTGTTCCGATCGTGAGAAGCATGAACGCACCTGCCAGCAGCGAAAGCGCCGTAAGCAAGAGAGGATGGCCTGAGAGCTTGGAGCGCCGGGAATAGGTGACTCCTCCGGACCAGAAAAGAGCGCTGAGCAGGACGACGATTGCCCCGGTCTTAATTCGCGGATCTGAAAATTCACCTTTGCCGAGGAGAAGCGCGACACCTCCGAGGCCCAGCAGGACTCCGGCCGCAAGCCACGGATTCATTCGCCACTTTCTATCAACCATGTCGGCAAGCAGAAAAACCCAAATAGGTTCCGTGGCAATGAGAAGCGCGGCAACGCCCGACGGCACCCATTGTTCGGCCCAGTGAATCAGACCGTGGCCGCCGACGAAAAAGAAAAAGCCGACGATGATACTGGCGCGCAGTTGCGCTCGCGTGGGCCGCAGTTTCTTGACGAAACACCAGAAAAGCATGAGCGAGCCGGCAATCAAATGACGGGTCCCAGCGGCGTAGAGGGGCGGAATCGTCTCGACCGCGTAGCGGATCGCAAGAAACGTGGAGCCCCAAATGAACCACGTGGCTCCGAAGGCCAGGATGACGGAAATGCGATTTGGCGCGGCCTTAGGAGCGAGACGCGGCGGCCTCGACGGCTCCAGCGTTCCCGATGCCGAATCCTCGATTACGACCTGCGCGCGTTCGTTTTCAACAGGCATTCGCTTACCTAGGCGAATAGATAATCACGAGCGACGCGGCGATTCAACGAATCGAAAGATGGAGCGACAAATCACTGGCTGCCATTTTGGACATGCGGGAGGCATATTGGCGGGGCGGTTCGTTGAAAATCTTTGGCCGCGAACGTATGCTAGAGTGCTGTGAAGATAGCGTTAGCCCAGTTCAATCCCACCGTAGGCGATTTCGCAGGTAATTCCGCCCGTATTATTGAATTGGCTTGTGAGGCGAAGAAACGCAGCGCGGATCTGGCCGTGTTTTCAGAGCTTTGCTTGTGCGGATACCCGCCGCAGGATCTGGTTGAGAGGCCGGTATTTGCCGTGCGCAACGCGACGGAACTGGCGCGGCTGGCGAAGGCGATTCCGATGCCGTCGGTGGTGGGATATGTGGGCAGGGCGCAGGATGACACCGGCAAGCCGGTGGCGAATTCGGCGGCGTTGATCGCCGACGGGAAAATAGTTTTCGAGCAGCGCAAGATGCTGCTGCCGACGTATGACGTGTTCGACGAGTCGCGCTACTTTCAGCCGGCGCATTCGCAGCACACCTTCTCGCTGCGCGCTGAGAAGCTGGGTATCACAATTTGCGAGGATTGCTGGAACGACAAGAATTTCTGGGCGCAGCGGCTGTACGAGCGCGATCCTGTGGCTGAACTCGTCGCGCAGGGAAGCAACCTCATTCTGAATATTTCCGCGTCGCCTTACACGATCGACAAGCGGTCGCTGCGCCACGACATGCTGCGCGCGATTGCCATGGAGCGACGCGTGCCGGTGGTTTACGTGAATCAGGTGGGCGGCAACGACTCGCTCATTTTCGATGGGTCGAGTATGGCATTCATGCCGGATGGGCGTGTGGCGGCGCTCGCGAAATCGTTCGAAGAAGATCTGGTGCTGTTCGATACGGTGACAGGAGCGGGGGAGATTCGTCCTCAGCCGCTCGATGAATTGGCTGCGGCGTATCACGCGCTGGTGCTTGGCACGCGCGACTATGTGCGCAAATGCGGATTCAGCAAAGTGGTGGTGGGGTTGAGCGGCGGCGTGGACTCGGCGCTTGTCGCGACCATAGCTGCGGATGCGCTGGGACCAGACAACGTCCTCGGAGTTAGCATGCGGAGCCCGTATTCGTCAGAAGGCAGCATTCGTGATGCGGGGCTGCTAGCGAAGAATCTGGGCATTCACTACCGGTCGATTCCGATCAAGGAGCTTTTCGAAAGTTATCTCGCAGCGCTGGCGCCAGCGTTTAAGGGGCTACCTGTGGATTCGACAGAGGAAAATATTCAGGCGCGCATTCGCGGGAATCTGCTGATGGCGCTGTCGAATAAATCAGGTTCCATGGTGCTGAGTACGGGAAATAAATCGGAAATGGCGGTGGGATATTGCACGCTCTACGGCGATATGGCCGGCGGCCTTGCCGTAATTTCGGACGTGCCCAAGTCAATGGTGTGGGAGCTGTCGAAATTCGTCAACCGCCAGCATGAACGCATCCCGGTAGCGACCATTACGAAGGCGCCCTCCGCGGAATTGCGGCCGAATCAGACGGACCAGGACACTTTGCCTCCGTACGATGTGCTCGATAGGATTTTGAAGGCGTATGTGGAGGATCTGCGCAGCCCGGAAGAGATTGCCGACCACTATGGATTCGATTTGCAGCTGGTGCGTTCGGTGGCGCGGCGTGTGGACCAGAACGAATACAAGCGGAAACAGGCGCCGCCGGGGTTGAAGATGACCTCGAAGGCGTTCAGCGTGGGCAGGCGTTTTCCGCTGGCGCAGAAATTCGTGGACTGACCGGCTGAGTGGATTTGAACGGGGATTGTTTTCTTGGGATTTCTGCGATTCAATCGGTAATCTTGTGCTTGTGAATCTCGAATTGCGTTTTCATTCAACGGAGAATTCATGCGAGCTTTGATAACGACCGCACTTTGTCGCCGTTGGTTAGTGGTAACGGCGCTGAGCATCATGGTAGGTGCGCCGTGTTTTGCGCAATCGTCTTCGCAGGCAGGCACACCACCTAAGGGCGGGGCTGTAACCGGTAGCGCATCCGTTGGTTCCAGTAGCGCCGCCGGCAGCTCGGCGAACGAGGCTGCGATTCTGCAATCGTCTGAGGTGTTCGTTCGCAAACTTTTTGCCTGGGGACCGGATTTTGCGGTGAAACTTGGACCGCTGTCGCAGTCCGCAACGCCGGAGTTTTATCGTGTTCCGCTCCAAGTGACGTACAAGGGACAAACGGAGGCGGGCGAAGTATTTGTCAGCAAAGATGGCAAGACACTGTTTCGCGGCGACATGTTCGAGATTGGAACGGATCCGTTTGCCGCAACGCGAGCGAAGCTGCGGGTGGAGGGCGATCCGACCAAAGGTCCTGCGAATGCGCGCGTGACGATCGTGGAATTCAGCGATTACCAATGCCCGCACTGCCGCCAGCTGTACAGCGTGATGCAGGTTATCGAGCAGAAATATCCCCAGGTGCGAATTGTGTATAAGGATTTTCCGTTGGCTGGAATTCATCCGTGGGCGACAACGGCCGCGGTCGGAGGGCGGTGCGCTTTCGCGCAGAGTCCGGAGGGATTCTGGAACGTGCACGATATGATTTTCGAGAATCAGGACGTGATTTCGAGCGAGAACGTCTATGAAAAAGTGATCGACTTTGCGGTGCGCGCGGGGCTCGATAAGGACGCGTTCAAGGTATGCCTGGCGTTGCCGGACGCGAAAGCTGCGATTCAAGCGGACGTGGACGAAGGGAAAGCGGTGCAGATTAGCAGCACGCCGACCGTTTTTGTGAACGGTCGCCCTGTGATTGGCGGGGATGAGACGACGCTTGAGCAGTATATTCAGTTTGAGCTGGGACCGGAGGAGACGAAGAAGTCGGCGACGTCGGTTGCCCCAGGCGGATCAGCGACACCGAAACCGAAGAAATAGTGGGATTGGCAGTCTGCGGGCGGAAAATCCCACGACAGCTAAGGCGTCGTCGTGGCTACCAACTACCAGCATTTAGAAAACTTTAATCGCCAGATCGCGCGGTTGTGATCCGACCGGGACTAGCGTGATCAGGTTGGCGGTTTTTGGACGAATTACCGCGACGTCGTTCGATGCGTTGTCGACTACGAGCAGTATGTCGCCGCCGGGAGTGAGCCGGCTGGTACGCGGTGCCGAGCCTACTGTGATGGGGCGCAACACCTGTCGCGTCGCCATTGCCACCGGAACAACGTGGCCCGCTGCGGAATCGGATACGTAGAGAGTTTCGGTGTCCGCCTTCAGCGTTCCTGATGACGGGGACGATCCCAACATCAAAAAATCGCCGACTTCGTTCGTCTGAGTGTTCAGAACGACCAGGCCATGGGTGTCGCTGGCGGTGATGTAGAGTTCGCCGCCGTCGGGTTTCAGGATCAAGTCGCTCGGGGTGCCGCCGATGGCCACGTTTGCGAGCAACGTTTTGTGGCGGAGATCGACGACAGAAATATCGTTCGAGGCGCCAGACGTAACGAAGGCTTTCGAATTGTCGGGCAGGACCGCAATCTGCTCGGGCTGGCTCGCGACGGAAATTGTGCCCAGCGAGGCGAGCGAGTTGGCGTCGAGGAGTGAAATTGTGGAGTCGTCGCGATTGGAAACGATGAGGACCTTGCCGTCGGGCGTGACGCGAGCAATCCACGGGCGGCGTCCAGCGCGGCCTCGCGCTACGATGGCTCGCGAAGCGCAATCGATCGCCACTACCGCATTTGCACCGGATGCGGCGACGAAGGCGCGTTTGCCGTCCGGCGAAAAATCGAGAGCATAAGGCTCGGCGCCAACCGGGATGTGCCCCACGATCTGATTCGATTTCACATCGAGAATCCACGCATAGCCGCCCGCCGAGCTGAGCCCCCAAATTTCCTTGCGCGTGGGATGTTCGCGCACGCCGCTCGGGCCTGGGCCAACCGGAATCGTTGCGAATGGCGCGAGTTTGACGAGATCGATAACCGTCAGCGTGCCGTCCGCGGAGTTGCTGACGTAGGCGAAAAGATGTAAGTCTGGCCGAAGAAACGAGGGGCGAAGTTCGAGCGCCACTTCGCGAGTGGCGAATCCGGCGAGGATCACGAGGAGAAAAACGAGGCGCCGGTTGAGGCGGATCTTCATCGTGCGTCGCCGGCTTTCAATTCAGCGTGCGATGCAGCACGGCGGCGATTTGCCGGCATTCTTCCGTAAGCGCCGCGAATTCTTCGGGCAGAATGGACTGCATTCCGTCGGAAAGGGCGCGGTCGGGATCATGATGGACTTCAACAAGCAGGCCATCCGCGCCCACGGCGACAGCGGCACGCGAGAGCGGCAGAACTTTGGCCCGGCGTCCGGTGCCATGGCTTGGATCCACGACGATCGGCAGATGGCTGCGGCGTTGCACCGCGGGAATCATGCTCAAGTCCAGCGTGTTGCGCGTATGGTCAGAAAAAGTGCGAACGCCGCGCTCGCAGAGGATCACGTTGTAGTTGCCCTCGGACATGATGTACTCAGCGGCCATCAAAAATTCGTCAAGCGTCGCGGACATTCCGCGCTTCAGAAGCACCGGCTTGCGTGAGCGCCCCGCTACCTTGAGAAGCGAAAAATTCTGCATGTTGCGCGCGCCAATCTGAATCACGTCCGCATACTTCTCCACAAGCTCGAGCGATTGGTTGTCAATCGCTTCGGTGACGATGCCCAGGCCGAATTTGTCGCGAACTTCCGCGAGAATTTTCAACCCCGGCTCGCCCATACCCTGAAAACTATACGGTGACGTGCGCGGCTTGTAGGCGCCGCCGCGGAAGAGCCGGGCTCCCGCTGCTTTCACCCGCTCTGCCACTGTGAAAGCTTGCTCACGCGACTCGATTGCGCACGGCCCCGCAACCATCGCAACTGCCGGACCGCCGAAGGTTACCTCACCCAACGGCGTGGGTATCCGCACGACCGTGTTTTCTTCCTTGATGTCGCGGCTGACCAGCTTGTACGGCTTGCTGACCGGAATGCATTCGCCCACGCCCGCCATCGACTCGAGCGAGCCGATGTCCACGGCGCCCGTGTTGCCGGTGATTCCGATCGCCGTTCGCACAGCGCCCGGAATCGGATGAGCCTTAAATCCCAGCGCCTCGATCCGGTCGCAAACGGCGCGGATCTGCTCCTCAGTCGCATGGGATTGCATTACTACAAGCATTCAAATCCCCCGAGAATTCGCCCGCCCTCAAGACGCGCTGCTACGACGGACGCTCCAGCGATTACAGTTGAGCCGATGAGTCTACTGCATTGGGCGGCAACGTCGCAACGCGAAGCGAGCAGAGGGCTTATTTGGGATTCTTGCTTTTGGGCTTTTTACGACGCCTGGCGAGAGACATTTTCTTGTCAAGGGCAGCCATCCGCCGTGAGAGGGCAGCGAACGCGGGCTTGACACCTAACTGCTTCACGCTTCTCTGCCCATATTATTGCCTTTTGAGCGCGTCGGCGCCATCGCTCGCGCTCTTTCTTCCTATAGCGGAACGGGCTACCCATCCCCTATGTTCCTCCGCGCGTTATTTAATCACGAGGCCGAGCAGCCGCGAAAGTTCAATGGCCTGCGCTGGAGTGACGATCGCGCCCGCCACGTCCTCGGCGCGAACGACGATACCTTCGATGTCGGCGCCGCGAAAATCCGCTTTGCGGAGCTTGGCACCAGTAAAGTCGGCCCGATTCAGCATCGCCCGCGTAAAAACCGCGCCTTTCAAGTCAGCCGCGCGAAAATCGGCATCTTGCAGTTGCGTTGATTGAAACTCGCAGGCGCGCAGCGCTCCTGAATTGAATTGCGCGTAGCGAGCGTCGCAATGCTCCACCAGCACGTCCTGCCATTTGCACTCGAAGGCTTTCATGCCGGTCAGGCGGCACTCCAGAAACTCCACGCGCCGGGCCTCGAAACCGAGCAACACGGAATTGGAAAGGTCGCATTTCACGAGACGCACATCCCGCAGTTGCAACGAACGGATTTCGCATCGCGCGAACGAGATTCGCTCCAACACCGAACTTCGCAGCTTCAGCCCCTCCAGCTTGCGGCCGGAAAGGTCGATCGCTTCAGCGCGCGAATCCTCGAGAATCGAGCCGCCGAGAAGCGAATCGATGGACACATTGCTAAGCGGCTCGGATTTGTCCGGAAGATCGGGCAAGCTCCGCGTGGGAATGATTTCGCTGCGTTTCATGGCACAGAAAGCATAGCGCACATTCGCACTCGGCGCAGGAGACACAGGCACGAAAGCACTAAAAAAGCAGCAACAGAACGACCGCGCTTGAGTCTAACCGTCGGTTGACGAATCGTGTGCGCGCGTATACTTTCGCGGGCATGAAAACACGAACCCGCGAAAATCTGGCAACAACAGGAGACGAGATGAAAAAGTTCCTCGTTGGATCAGCGCTGATTTGGGCAACGGCGCTGCCCGCGTTCGAACAGGCGAAAGCTCCAAAGCAACCACAGAAACACGTGCCGGTGCAACCGGTGGCGGCCCGGCCGGAAGACATAGCCAGCATTGAAGCGATCGTGAAAGCAAGTTACGAGACCATCTCAGGCGGAGTGGGTGTCCCGCGCCAATGGGGACGCGACGAATCGCTTTTTGATCCGAACGTCCGCTTCGTCGCCGTGGAACGCGATCCAAAATCCGGCGCAATTGTGGCGATGATCACGACGCATCAGGAATTTGTGGACGTGGCCGACGAATCGACGGTCAAGGAAGGTTTCACCGAACGCGAACTAGGCCACAAGATTGAGCGCTACGGAAATGTCGCCACGGTGCTCAGCAGCTACGAAGGCAAGAACGCATCCACCGGAAAAGTGATCGCGCGCGGCGTGAATATTTTCCAGCTTTACTTTGACGGCAAGCGCTGGTGGATTCTCTCGATGGTCTGGGACCAGGAAACCCCAGCAAATCCGATCCCGCCTGAGTTGCTGCCAAAGAGCTAGCTCGATCCCGACGCACTTCGACAATACAAGCCCGATCCACTTCGCAAGTCTAGCTTCTCGGCCATTTTTCTGCCAGTTTGCGGAAGTTCCGCGAATCAGTTAAAATGCTCGATTAAGCAATCGCATAAATGGCGGTGAGACGGCGCGGCACCAGCTTTTAGTCACCTCGCAGCCAGAGAAGCCAGGCCGCGTAGCGATTGCCGACGTAAAGGCTTGCACCACAATAAGTTGGCGCAACCCGGACACCCTGAGGGAATGGCGGAAGAACACCGAGTTATCTTAGCTTTCGACGACGCCGACGAATACCGCCCGGAACCGCCCCCAGCCCCTGAAATTCCTGCCTGGAAAGACGGCGGCATTCGCATCGGCATTCACACCTCCATCGCCGGCGACATCTCCGGCTCTCTCGAAATTGCACACGGCCTAGGCGCAAACGCCCTGCAGATTTTCTCAGCCAGCCCGCGGATGTGGGGCAAGGGCAACACGTCGCGAATCGCCGAAGCAGACGCAGCGCGATTCCGCGATCGGCGCAAGGAACTGTCGCTCGGCCCGCTCGTCATCCACGGAAACTACCTGATCAATCTGGCCTCGCCCAATCCCGTCCTTCGGACGCGCTCCGTGCAGGCATTTCACCAGGAAGTTGTGCGAGCGCTCGCCCTCGGCGCGGACTATCTCGTGATCCATCCGGGAAGCGGCCGCGAAGGTGACCGCAACTCGGCCGTGAGCGCAATTATCCAAAGTCTGCGGCAGGCGCTGCGTGGTTTAAAGCTCGGCGATTTAAAAATTCTGCTCGAAAATACCGCGGGACAAGGAACGTCGCTCTGCTGGCAGTTCGAGGAGATGAAAGCGATCCTCGAAGGCTGCCGTGATCTGGCTATCGGAGTTTGCATTGACACCGCTCACGTGTTCGCCGCCGGTCACGATATTCGCAGCGCGGAGGGTCTCGAATCGGCTCTTCGCCTGATCGACAGAACAATTGGGCTCGACCGCGTCTTCGTGCTGCACGTAAACGATTCGAAGACCGCGCTCGGCTCGCGCGTGGATCGCCACGAGCACATCGGCAAAGGCAAAATCGGCGCGGAAGCGTTTAGCAGAATTTTGAATCATCCGCTGCTCGCGGGGCGCGCCTTCATCCTCGAGACCCCGATCGATAAGCCGGGCGACGACCGTCGAAACGTGGCCGCGCTGTGGAAGCTCGTTGGGCGCGCGGTAAAGGCGACAGGCACAGCCGATGGTATGAAACCGAGAAGAAAGAAACTAAAGCAAGCGCGACAAAAGGAAAGCAAAGGACGCAAGGTTGTAAAGGCCGCGGCAAAGAGGCATCGAAGTGCGAGAAGAAAGTAATCTGATTTTCGAAGCCGAGCACGCGAGGAAAGTGACCTTGGCAGAATACGATCCCCAGCAGATCGAGTCCAAATGGCAGAAGATTTGGGACGAGCAGGGCGCGTTTAACGCCGTGGACGGCGACGCCTCGCGCAAGAAGTACTACATGCTCGAAATGCTGCCTTATCCATCGGGAACTCTGCACATGGGCCACATGCGCAACTATACGATTGGCGATGCAGTGGCGCGATACAAGCGGCTGTGCGGATTCAACGTGCTGCATCCGATGGGCTGGGACGCGTTCGGTCTGCCCGCTGAAAATGCCGCCATCAAGCACGGCATTCATCCGCGCGATTGGACCAACGCAAATATCGAAGAGTTTCGCCGCGTGCTGCGCCGTTTCGGGTTCAGTTACGACTGGCGGCGCGAAATTTCCAGCTGCGAATGGGAATACTACCGCTGGAACCAGTGGTTTTTCCTTCGCATGCTGGAGAAGGGAATCGCATTTCGCAAGAAGAGCAAAGTGAACTGGTGCCCGGCCTGCGCCACCGTACTTGCCAACGAGCAGGTGTTGGTCGACGGTTGTTGCTGGCGGCACGAAACCACACTGGTCGAAAGTCGCGAGCTCGAGCAATGGTTCCTGCGCATCACGCAGTATTCCGATCAGCTTCTCGACGACATGAAGGAACTCGAAGACGGATGGCCCGAGCGCGTTCTTTCGATGCAGCGCAACTGGATCGGAAAATCGCGCGGCGCTCGCGTGCGCTTCAACGTGGCGCAGATTGATGACCTCGCAATCGAAGTGTTTACCACTCGCATCGATACGATTTATGGCGCCACTGCTCTCGTACTGTCGGCGGGACATCTTGCGGCGCTGCGCCTCGTAGATGGCGTGCGCGGCCAAAGCGGAATGGAAGCGCAGATCAAAGCAATGCGCCAGAAAAGTACACGCGCCGAGGATGTCGCGACCGCCGAGAAGGAAGGATTCTTCACCGGGCGATTCGCCGTGAATCCGTTTTCGGGCGAGAGCCTGCCTATCTGGATCGCGAACTTCGTCCTTGCAGAATACGGCACCGGCGCGTTGATGGCAGTTCCGGCGCACGACGAGCGCGATTACGAATTTGCGGAAAAATACAACCTGCCGGTAAAAATTGTCGTGCAGCCGAAAGATGGCCCTCCGCTGCGTCTCGACCGGATGAACGAGCCATTCACCGAATACGGCAAATTAGTGGAGTCCGGGACGTATACGGGTCTGACATCCGAGCAGGCACAGGAAAAAATGGCGGCAGATGCGAAAGCCGGAGGTTTCGGCGAGGCGCAGACGACGTACCGCTTGAAGGATTGGGGAATTTCTCGACAGCGTTACTGGGGCACGCCGATTCCAGTCGTCTATTGCGAGAAAGACGGAATTGTTCCAGTCCCGGACGATCAGCTTCCGGTAAAGCTGCCACTCGATATCAAGCTCACAGGACAATGCCAGTCGCCCCTCGCGCTTTCGCCCGAGTTCGTGAACACCACGTGTCCGAAATGCGGCGGCCCGGCGCGGCGCGAGACCGACACGATGGACACGTTCATGGACTCATCGTGGTATTTCTACCGCTACACCGATCCGCACAACGACAAAGCCCCGTTCGACAAAGAAAAAGTTCGCTACTGGTTTCAGATCGACCAGTACGTGGGCGGAATCACGCACGCGATTCTGCACCTCCTGTACTCGCGATTTTTCTGCAAGGTGATGCGTGACCTGGGCCTCGTGAATCACGCCGAGCCGATCAAACGCCTCTTCACGCAGGGCATGGTGCAGAAGGGCGGAGTGGCGATGTCGAAATCGCGCGGCAACGTGGTCGGCGCGATCGAGATGGCCGATAAGTACGGCTGCGATACGGGCCGGATGTACACGCTCTTCGCTGCGCCGCCTGAGAAAGATCTCGAATGGGACGAGCAGGGGATTGAAGGCTCCGCGCGCTTCCTCAAGAAACTTTACCGGCTTGTGGACCAACATGCGGCGCGATTGAAATCGGTAGAGGTGGATCTGGTTTCGAAGACCGACCTGACCAACGCGACCGCCAAAGAAAAGACGCTCGTGCGCAAGACTCATCAGACGCTCAAGAGCGTGACCAACGATTTCGAGCATCGCTGGCATTTCAATAAATCAATCGCCCTGCTGATGGAGCTGGTCAACGAGCTGCACGCAGCCGAACCGCTCGATGTGGACCTGAATCCGGTAATCCTGAAGCGGATTCTCGACGTGATGGCGCTGATGCTCGCACCCATGGCCCCGCACATTGCCGAGGAGTTGTGGGAAATGCTCGGCAATCAAGGCGGCATTTCGAAAGCGAAATGGCCACGCTATCGCGAGGATTTGACGCGCGAAGAACAAATCGAAATCATCATCCAGATCAACGGACGGCTGCGCGGCAAAATGGTCGTCCCAGAAAATCTAAGCGAGGAAGAAACCCGCGAGCGCGCGATGACCGACCCACGAATTGCGCCTTTGCTAGTGGGCAAGCAAATCGTAAAAGTTGTGGTGGTGCCGAAGAAGCTGGTGAATATCGTCTTGCGATAATTTGATGATTTAGGGATTAAATGTAGGAACGGCTGCGAGGTGAAGCGGATGACTCCCGAAACAGGTGCAGCGCCACATGCAGCGCGAAAGACGACGAGTGGCGCGCAGGAATTGCCGAACGCCAGCGGAACCGTCAGCACACGCCATGGAATCGTCGTGCTCGATTTCGGCGGCCAGTACACGCAGCTGATCGCGCGCCGCGTCCGCGAGCAGCAGGTTTTCTCCGCGATCCTTCCATGCACCGCTTTGCTAGAAGAAATTCGCGCGCTCGAACCCGTCGGCCTCGTCCTCTCCGGCGGCCCAAGTTCGGTCTATGACGCGGACGCTCCCGTCTGCGACGCAAAAGTTTTGCAACTCGGCGTCCCCGTTCTCGGAATCTGTTATGGGATGCAATGGCTGGCGCACACGCTGGGCGGGAAGGTGGTTCGCGCGCAGGCTCGCGAGTACGGCCCGGCGCACCTCGATATCGACGAGAAGCACGCGTCGACCCTATTCGGCGGTCTGCCGGGCCGCCTGAAAATCTGGAACAGCCACGGCGATCACGTTGTCGACCTACCAGAGGGTTTCCACGTGACCGGCCGCACCGACAATGCCGTGGCAGCGATCGAGCACCCGTCGCGGCGCTGCTATGGAGTGGAATTTCATCCCGAAGTAAACCACACCGAGCGCGGCCGCGACATTCTGCAGAATTTCGTCTTCCAGATTTGCGGCGCCAAAAAGAACTGGAACCGCGCCGGATTCATCGCCGCCACAGTCGATTCGATTCGCAAACAAGCGGAAGGCGCGCGAGCCATCTGCGCCCTGAGCGGCGGCGTAGATTCAGCAGTGGCAGCCGCGCTCGTTCATCGCGCCATCGGCGACCGCCTCACCAACGTCTTCGTCAATAACGGCGTCCTGCGCCAGAACGAATACGAGGAAACGCTCGAGCTGCTGCGCGACCGTCTCGGCCTCAACCTAATCGGCGTGGACGCCACCGATCGCTTCCTCACGCAATTGAAGGGCATCACCGACCCCGAGCAAAAGCGCAAACGAATCGGCGCCGAATTCATCGCCATCTTCGCCGACGAGGCACGCAAGCTCGCCTCCGCTTCAAAAGACGCTCCGCCCGTAAGATTTCTCGTCCAAGGTACTCTCTATCCAGACGTGATCGAATCCGTCTCAGTAAAAGGCCCGTCGCAAACCATCAAAACGCATCACAACGTAGGCGGCCTCCCAGCCGACATGCCTTTCTCGCTGATCGAGCCACTCCGCGATTTGTTCAAGGACGAAGTCCGCCAGATTGGCAGGGAACTAGGCCTACCCGAAGAAATTCTAGTCAAGCATCCATTCCCCGGCCCAGGACTAGCAGTACGAGTATTAGGCGAAGTAACGCGCGAGAAACTCCAAACGCTCCGCCCCGCCGACGCAATCGTAATCGAAGAAATTCGCCGCGCGGGCCTCTACGAAAAAGTCTGGCAAGCCTTCGCGGTGCTATTACCGGTTCAGAGTGTAGGAGTAATGGGTGACGGGCGAACGTACGGAGGCACGATCGCCGTGCGCGTGGTGGAATCTCAGGATGCCATGACAGCCGACTGGGCGCGCCTGCCCCGCGAAGTGCTCGAGCGAATCTCAGCGCGAATCGTCAACGAAGTGGCAGGCGTAAACCGCGTCGTTTACGATATCAGCTCCAAGCCACCGAGCACGATCGAGTGGGAGTAGCCAAAGGGCCTCGGCATAATCCAGGAGCCCACTCTTGCGCAGCAGCAATCCCCGGTAGACTTAGCGGTTCGCCATCTTCTGAGCCATGTACACCAGCAACCGGCGGTCGCCTTCATCGCAGCGACCCATCAACCGGCGCAAGCGGCCCAGCAATCGCGCATCTTTTCCCTTGCTGCCCCAGGCAATCTCGTCAGCGGATTTACGCTTCGGAAGATTGGGCAGCTCGGGCGGTTCTTCGCCGTCGTAGAACAACTGGTAGAGCGGGACCTCCATCGCTCGTGCCAGCTTCTCGAGCGTCTCGATGGCCGGTACGGTGTGGCCATTTTCCACGCGCGAAATGTAACAGCGGAGAAGTCCCGTGCGCTTCTCGATGTCACCCTGGGATAGTTTTTTTGTTTCTCGAAGCAGGCGAATACGATCTCCAATTATCATGGCGGGTATTGTTGCATGAAGTATTTTCTTGTGGCAAGACGAAAGTTAGCCTGTCCGCAGATTCTGACCAGTAGTCAGCCAAAAAATTTCGTTGTAACCTGAATTAGATGCCTGACGTCCCAAAGAACGTGGCAGCCAGCGCCTCCACCGTCGCAATTCCTCTCGCCCGCCGGACTAGGGCCGAAGAGGAGCGAGACCTCGTACGACAGGCCCAAAGTGGAACAGAGGCCGCCTTCGAGGAGCTCATTCGACGCCACCAGCAGCGCGTTCTCGCTCTGGTAGGCTCGATTCTGCGCCGGCGGGAGGATGTTGAGGATGTCGCCCAGCAGGTTTTCCTCAAGGTCTTCATCTCGCTCAAGCGCTTTGACCTGCGGTCGGCCTTCTCCACTTGGCTCTATAAGATCACGGTGAACGAGTGCTGGGACTACCTCCGCAAGAAGAAAGTCCGCCCCCTCGTCTACGAGGCGGATCTTTCCGAGGAGCAAGTCTCGCGTCTTGACGGCATCGTCTCGGCAGACCGGCCCGTCGCGGGTGCCAGCGAGCAGGCCGAAGTAAAAGAAACGCTTGAGTGGATGCTCGAGAAGCTGCCTGAACAGGATCAGCAACTACTAGTACTGAAAGAAATGGAAGGTTTTTCGGTGCAGGAATTGGCGGAAATTCTCGACCTCAATGTGAATACGGTAAAAGTTCGACTGTTCCGTGCGCGCTCCCGCTTGATGGATGTGTATCGCCGTCGGACGAGTCCCGGTACCAAATCGGGAAGCCACTCAGCAAATGCTGAAAGGAAGAGTTGAAAACCATGAATTATGAATATAAAAGCTCGGCGTGCCCGGAGTACGAACCGCTCCTCGAGGATTCCATCTCCGGCGAAATTGGCGGCGCCGCTGCCATCCGGCTATCCGAACATTTGAAATCTTGCGCCGGCTGCCGCGAAGCTCGCGAACACGTTGCCCTCACTCCGCGCCTGTTGCATCTCGCCGAAGTTGCCGCCGATCCCGGCCCAGGATTCTCTCGCGCCGTAATGGCTCGAATTCGCACCGATCGCGACGTTCGAGCAGAGCGCGGGTTCTGGCAGCCGCTCGTTTCCATGAGCTGGCGCTTCGCTGCCACCGCCACATTGGCTCTGGCTTTCCTGGTGGCCTACGACACCACTTCTCACGTCCAGAAGCCGGCTCAGCAGACGCCCACCCTCGAAGCATCGTCCAGCATCCCGGATATGTTTTCTCCCGACCCGGCGCGCGTTCCCAGTAGTCGCGACGAAGTTCTGATGATGATGGTGGCCGAAGATGAACATGGAAAACACTAAAACCCGCCGCGAGGCTGGCTTCCTGGTGATCGTCGTATTCGCCCTCGGCGTTTTACTGGGCGGAATAGGAACTCATCTGTGGGGCGAACGCGTCTGGGGCCATCAGACGGCGCCAAAATCCCGCGACGCAATCGTCGCCCGCCTCACCCACGAAGTAGACCTCACTCCGAATCAGCAGAAGCAAGTAACCGCAATCGTGGACGACACGCGCGCCCAGTGGAAAGCGCTCTACGCTCCCGTTGACGCACAGAAGGAACAGATTCGCCAGCAGAGCCGCGAAAAGCTCCGCGCCCTCATGACCCCCGAGCAAAAAGTAAAACTCGAAGCCTTCTTCCACGAACTGGACGAGCAGCGCCAAAAAGACGCCGCCGCAGCAACCCACTAACCGCCCTCCGCCCGCCGTGGGCCTTCGCCTTCCAATCGTGCGCTTCGGCGCTGGACGTGTAGGAGTGTTGGAATTTGGGTGGGAGCCCCCGCATTCATGCGGGGGAGGAGCGCTTTAGCGCCTTTTGCGTCCCGACGCATTTGTCGGGGAGCGCTCCGAAAAACGCTCGCACTTCGCTCGTGCGCTTTAGCGCCGGGTGTGGTGGGGTTCGGTGGGAGCCCCCGCATTCATGCGGGGGAGGAACGCTTTAGCGCTCCGAAAAAGCCTCGCACATCAATCCTGCGCTTTAGCGCTGGCCCGCTACCACTCGCCAACTAAAACGGAATATCCTCATCCGAAATTTCCGGCCCCGGACCAGCCACCTCATCCGGCAGCCCGCCGCCGCCCTCCGCATCCGGATCAAACGCGCGTCCACCCGGACCACCCGCCGCCGCGCTTGCCCCCGCCGCAGCGCCTTCCGCCCGGCTCGTCAGCATGCGCATCACATTCGCCACGATTTCCGTAGTCGTGCGCTTCTGCCCGTCGCGCTTATCTTCCCACTGCCGAGTCTGAATCCGCCCCTCGATATAAACCAGCATCCCCTTCTTCAAATACTGCTGCGTAATCTCCGCCAGCTTGCCCCACAGCACAATGCGGTGCCACTCCGTCCGCTTCTGCCGCTCGCCAGACCGGTCTTTGAACGTCTCATCCGTCGCCAGCGTAAAATTCGCCACCGCCTGCCCGCCCGACGTAAACCGCGTCTCAGGATCGCGTCCCAGACGCCCCACCAGAATTGCCTTATTAACTGACATACGTTTTTAACCACCTGTCTTCAGAAGTGAAGTAACGCCGAGTATAGCCGAACTGCAATGCCACGGTCAGAAAAACTGCGAATCCGCAGTCGCGCCAAGTGGCACAGGCACTCTTGCTAGTATGCTCACTTCCACCCACCCGCAACCGCTACCGTTTCACCGTGAGGCCTTGTCAATCGGCGATTTTCACGGCTGCCGCCGCCTCGAACATCTCCCGCGCTTAAAGATTGCATACTCTATGCCCGTTTAGGCATAATTGGAATGTGACGGCGTCGCCCGCGATAAAGCCGCTCGTCTGGATTGGAAGATCAAGAGGGGATCTCTCGGCATTCCCCGAAGAAGTGAAAGACTCGATAGGGTTTGCACTCTATATGGCTCAGCAAGGCGGAAAGCATGTCAACGCTAAACCGCTGCGAGGATTTGGTGGCGCATCTGTCCTGGAGATAGTTGACGATTTTGCAGGTGAAGCATATCGGCTCGTATACACAGTGAAATTCAATGAGCGTATCTATGCCTTACATGCGTTTCAGAAAAAATCGAAGACTGGAATCAAGACTCCAAAATCGGAGATCGATTTGATTCAAGTTCGCCTCAGGCAGGCCGCGCAGGAACACGCGCGATGGCTGGAATATCGGAGAGGGAAATAACCAATGCACAGAAACATTCACGTAGACGAAAGCAGCGGCAATGTATTCGCCGATATCGGCTTGCCGAAGCCAGAGGAGCGCCTAGCCAAAGCCGATCTCGCCATTCGCATCGCCGAAACCATTCGCGCCCGCCGCCTCACCCAGATGCGCGCGGCCCGCATTTTGAAGATTGACCAACCAAAGATTTCGCGCCTGCTGCAGGGGCGACTCTCCGGATTTTCCACCGAGCGGCTCATGCACTTCCTAACTCTGCTGGGCCGAGACGTTGAGATCGTCGTTAAGCGCGCTCCCCGGTCTCGCCGGCAGGGCCGCGTCCGCGTAGTTGCTCATACCTAAGCGCAGCCTTTTCAGTCGCCGCCAATTTCTGTCTGCGTAGTTTCCGCATTGGATTCCCAAAGATTATTTTAAATTCGTCTTAAGCAGAACTTACTTCGTATGGCGGCGAAGCATCCAACCAAAGAAGGACTCTTTCTAAGTAAAGGAGCCTCACAGAAAGAAAAAGGAACGAACATGAAGATCGACAAAATCACCGGACGCCGCAAACTACGCCCACCAAGAGCGGACCTCCAACGCCACGCCCGTAAGTGCCATATCTGTCATCACCCGCAACGTGCCGAGATCGAAGACGATTTCCTCAACTGGCAGGGCCCCAACGAAATCGTCAAAGACTACAACCTGCCTCACTGGTCGGTTATCTATCGCCACGCGAACGCCCTTGGCCTCAGAGCCCGCCGCAACGAGAACATCCGCACCGTCCTCGACATCTTTGTCGAGCAGGCTGAGTCCGCCCCGGTTACCGCCAACGCCATTCTCCGCGCCATCCGCGCCTATTCCTGCCTCAAGGACGATGGCACCTGGGTTGAACTCCCCAAGAAAGTGGTCTACCAGTCCGACCGCACAGCAGCCTCCGAGAGCCGCCGCGTTTCCCAGACTGCCGTACCCCGCCAGCCGAGGCGAATTTCTAATCGCAAATCTGGAATTAGAAATCACCGCAACCTGCTGAAAACAAACACCAGCGGCCAAGTCTAATCGCAAATATTTCGCGATTTTTTACCGCGTTTTCAACGCGGTTTTTTTGTCGGGATCTTGAAGGAGCCTGTCATCCCGACCGAAGCGGAGGGATCTCTCTTCGCGCGTGTCGTCGTATCCGGTCGCGGCCACGGCCGCGCGTTTTGCGTGGACGACCACGCAAAACAACGTAGCTCAGGTCTCCCCCGATCGCCGTCGGATCGGGATGACCTGGGGCTCTTGACTCAAGGAGGCTGAAGATGAAATTTTGCACCGCCATCGGGCCACCGCCCGGATCCACCGGGACTCCGTTCGCCCACCTTGCCGATTGCCGCCTTCGTGATATCTTTCTCCTCGCATTCAGGCGTGAATGGGAGGCATGACGTCATCATGAAGAAGTCGCTGGTGCTGCTTGCGCTCGGATTCAGCGTTGCCCTGGCCGCTTTCGCTCAGCAGGCCGCGAAAAACGACTTCGACGGCAAGACGTGGTGGGATTACGTGAAAGTCCTCGCCGACGACAACATGGAAGGCCGCGAGACCGGCAGCGCCGGACTGAAGCGCGCGGAAGCCTACGTCGTCGAGCAGCTCAAAGCGGATGGCGTGGAACCGGCCGGCACCGACGGCTACTACCAGCCCGTGACGTTCGAAGTCCGACAGATTATCGAGAAGGACTCGAGCGTCGCTCTCATTCACGACGGGAAGAGCGAGCCCCTCACCCTGGGCGAAGACGCGTTCTTCAATACGCGCGTCGATCTCGCCCCCAAAGTTGAAGCGTCGCTGGTGTTTGTCGGTTATGGCCTCGTGATTCCAGAAAAAAATTACGACGACGTGACCGGCCTCGATCTAAAAGGAAAGATCGCGGTGATATTCAGCGGTTCGCCCGCAGACATGCCCACGGCGCTCGCGTCGCACTATCAATCTGCCGGGGAGCGATGGAAGGCACTGCGAAAAGCAGGCGCGATCGGCGTCGTCGCATTGCCCAATCCCGCCTCGATGGATATTCCGTGGTCGCGCATGGCCCTGAATCGCGCGCATCCCAGCATGGACCTACAGGGCCCTAGCCTGTACGAAACCCCAGGAGAGGAAATTTCTCTGATTTTCAATCCGGCAAGCGCAGAGAAGCTATTTGCCGGGTCAGGCCACACATTTGCTGAAATCGCTGAACTCGGAAAAGACCGCAAGCCCCTGCCGCGATTCCCGTTGGCGGCTTCGATCCAGGCCGTTGCGAAAGTTGAGAAGTCCACTGTGGAGTCCGCCAATGTAGTTGGAGGGCTGCCGGGCACAGATCCGAAACTAGGTTGGGAGTACGTTGTTCTTTCTGCCCACATCGACCATCTCGGAATCGGCGAGCCGATCAATGGCGACAAAATCTACAACGGCGCGATGGACAATGGTCCCGGTTCCGCGCTCCTGCTCGACGTGGCGCGTTCGTTGAAAGCAGATCCCGCGGCGCACAAGCGCTCGATTCTCTTCGTCTTTGTGTGCGGTGAGGAAAAAGGCCTGCTCGGCTCGAAATATTTCGCGGCGCACCCGCCGGCTCCTCCGAAATCGATCGTCGCCGATATCAACACGGACATGTTTCTACCGTTGATTCCGCTGAAAGTGCTCACGGTATATGGCCTGCAGGAGTCCGATTTAGGGGATATCGTTCGCCAGGTTGCTACCGTGCAGGGTGTGCGTGTGCAGCCCGATCCTGAGCCATTGCGCAATTCATTTATCCGCAGCGATCAGTACAGCTTCATCCGCCACGGCATTCCGGCCGTCGCGATGAAAGTGGGCTACGAGCAAGGCTCGGAGGACGCGAAGCTTTACAAAAACTGGCTCACCACGCGCTATCACGCGCCGTCGGACGACACGAATCAACCGGTCGATTTGCAATCAGCCGCCGCGTTCGAAGAAATCGTGCGCGGTGTGACGATCGCTGTCGCGAATCGCACCGAGCGCCCACATTGGAAATCCGACAGCTTCTTCCGGCGCTACGCGCAGGCAGACTAACCTAAATTCGATTTAAATTTGCTTCGGTCTATTTTTTTCGGCGCTTCATCCGGCGCCGTCCAGAACGGATACGCGCCCTTTCCGACATAACGAAACGCGCCATCCACGTACACGTAGTTGACGACCAGCGAAAAGCGCCCGTTTTTCATTTTCGGCACTGAGTCGAATTCAGTGACAAATTGTTCTACCGGGATCGCGGCGCTCGGCAGAATCGCATCCGGCCGCGGCGAGATGCGCGTCGTAGGATCGGCGTGCGGCAGCTTGCACCGAACGCGAAATCTCGTCCCGGGAGGCACAGCGGCCATCGATCTTAACAGCGCCTGTTCGTACGCATTCAGCTCCGACTCATTCTGCCGGACGAGCTGTTCCACTTGATCCCTCGCAAAGTACTTCGCAAACCAGTCACCAGGATTCGGCAACGCAAATATCGCAAGCACCTGATGGAACTCCGCGGGCTTTACCGCAGCGAACGCATCCAGAAATGGTTCGTACTGATTTTCCAGCCCTTTGGCGTCATGACTGAAAGCGGCATTCTCGGGGAGCGAGCCGAAGTCTGGCGGGGAACTGGAACGCGCGGAATAATTGGGCGCTGCGGATAAGATCGCGAACGCCACGAGCGGCAAAGCGCAGCTTCCGGCGCGCACCGCTCGCGTGCCGAAAGGTTTCATCTTCTTACCGGGTCGCGACGCCCAGCTCTCGTAGTCGCGCTTGCGCCTGCCGCGCTTCATCGGAGCCCGGATATTTGCGGACTACTTCGTGTAAGTCGCGAATGCCCGCTTGCTTGTTGCCTAGCTTGATCTCCGCCTGCGCTTTCTTCAGCTGAGAAGCGGCTACCTTGAAACTGCGCGGATATTGAGCGATCACTTTTGTGTACGCGCCGATCGCGGCTTTGTAATTGCCCTGCGCGTAATCGATTTCGCCGAGATAGAACTGCGCGTTCGACGCCAGATCGTTCGTCGGGAAATTCGTCATGTAGTCTGAAAATTCCTGGCGCGACAGGTCGTATCTTCCGCCAGTGAAATCGCGGAGCGCATTCTGGTAAAGCGTGTCCGCCGGAATCGGCGCCAGGGCGCCGGGATTGCCGCCGCCTGCCCCATTGTCGCTCGCCGCACCGTCCGCCCCGGGCGCCGCAGCCGCCGAAGGAGGAGGCGCGCCGCCAGAAATCTTGGCGTCGATGCTTTGCAGCAGGCCCTGAACGTCGTTCATCTGCTGCGCCAACTTTCCCACGCGCGCCTGGATATCCTGCACGTTGTCGGAAAGGCCCTGCGTTTGCGTGGTCATCGTGTCGATGCGCGCGCCGGTGTTGGCTTGCACTTCCTGCACCGTTTTCTCGACGAGCGCCATTTTTCCATTCAGCTGGTTCACGGAATCGGTCGCCTGCTGAATCAGCGTTCGCAGCGTGGCATTATTCGCGTCCACGGCGCTACGCAAGCTTTGCTGCGCCTGCGTCAGCTGGTCCACCGACTGCTGCAGCTGAATCATCTCTTTGGACACCGCGCCGACAGGCGTGGGCGCTAGCGCCGACCCGCACAACGCCCCGAGAAACAGCAAGCCAAGCCCAAGCACAATCCATCGCGTGCGCATCAGGAATCTCCTTCGAGGTTGCGAGAAGCGGCCGCCTTCGCCATTACCGCTTCCCACACAACAGCGTTGATCTTTGATATCAAAAATTCGATATCGCTACCGGCACATTCTACTTCACCGGCGCATTCTACTTCGCCATGACGAAGTGCCCGCGACGATTCTGCTGCCAGCACTCTTCCGTGCTTTCCGTGCAGAAAGGCCGTTCTTTGCCCCAGCTTACCGTGTCGATCCGATCGGCGGAAATGCCCAGCGAGACGAGATAGTTCTTCGCGGCCTGCGCGCGGCGCTGGCCGAGGCCCAGGTTGTACTCCGTCGAGCCGCGCTCGTCGCAGTGGCCCTCGATCGTCACATGCACCGAGGAATAGGAGCGCAGAAACTCCGCGTCCTTGGTGAGCGCTTCGCGAGCGTCGCCGCGAATATCGGCTTTGTTGAAGTCGAAAAATGCGTCGCGCACGTTCTGTTCGAATAGCTCGCTGATTCCCGCGGGCGTGCCAGACGTGGGCGCCACGACAGCAGCGCCACCGGTCACGGTCACGCGTGCTGTGGCCGTCGCGGTGCCGCCGGGACCGTTCGCCGTGATCATGTACGTCGTCGATTCCGTCGGGGTGACGGGGGTTGAGCCTTGGACCGCCACTTTGCCCACGCTCGGGTCTATGCTCAAGTCCGTGGCGTTGGTGGACGACCACGTCAGGTTTACGCTCGCTCCCGGATTCACGGTGGTGGGCGATGCGGTCAGCGTTACGGTGGGCTGCGCGGTCGGCACCGGGGTCGCTTGGGCGGGCGGCACCGAAGCTACATGCTTTTTGCAGCCGCCAACAATCGCTACAACTCCGGCCAAAGACAACCATAGAAGTATCGCTGCATTCCGAAAATTACCGCTCTGCATAACAAAGCCTCCTTAAGAGAAGGTGCATGGGCCTAATTCACTTGCAACATGAGAGCCAGCTTACAAATTCGTTGCCATCGGTGGATCGTTCGGTTCCTAGAGCATTTCATCGGGGAGACCAGCTCGGCGATTCACTCAGTCCTTCATATGTTAACTGCCTTGGCCGGCTGCCGTCTGCCAGCATCGTCCAAATCTCCCGTTTGCCTGTGCGCGTCGATTCGAAAACGAGATGCCGCCCATCGGGCGCCCAGCTGGGACGTTCGTTGCGGCCTTCATCGCGGGTGAGTTCCACGAGCTGGCGGCTCACGATGTCCATCACATAAATATCGAAATTACCGCTCGGTCGTCGCCAACTAAATGCGAGCAATTGTCCATTTGGTGACCACGAGGGATCGACGACGTAGCCCATGTCCGGCATGTCCAGGCGCTGCACGTTCGTGCCGTCGGAGTTGGCTAGGTAAAGAACGGGGTCGCCGCCCCGGTCGCTCACGAAGACGATCTGTTTGCCTGTCTTGGGATTCCAGACTGGCGACGTGCTCACCCCGGCCGCAAACGTGAGGCGTTGTAAGTGGCTGCCATCTGCGTCGCAGATGTAAATTTCGGGATCGCCGTTCTGGCTGGACATGAAGGCGAGCTGCGTTCCTTCAGGCGACCATGCTGGCGAGCTGTTGGTGCCGCGAAAACGCGGAAAAGCGATCATCCGGTCAGAGACCGTAGAGAAAATACAAATCTGCGGCGAGGTGATGCCGCGGTAGGGAACAAAGCAGGTGAAGGCGATGCGGGTGGCGTCGGGCGACCATCGAGGCGTGAGCGCGACCGATTTCAGGTGGGTTAGTTGATGCTGATTCGCGCCGTCATAATCCATCGCCCAGACTTCCTTGTTGCCGCTTTTTGTGCTGACGTAAGCGATTTGGGTTTGCGCGATGCCTGCTAGGCCGCCGCTCAGCCGCCCGATGATATCGTCGGCAAATTGATGCGCGAGTTTGCGCGCATCGGCGTCGGTGGCTGCGCCGCGGTAAATTTTCTGGAGCGCGATGGGCGCGGTTGGATTGTGGACGTCAGATAGGAAACCGGCCGCCGCGAGATTCGATCCCTCGATGGATAGATTTCCGTAGGCGAGCATGTTGGCGTTGGCCGGAGCATTGGCCCATTCGGGCGCGTTGAGCTCGCTCGGCTGGCTCGGAATTTTCGACGGATAGAAGCTCGCGCTCACCAGTTCGAGAACGCCTGCATATTCCAAATCGTTCCACAGAACGTCGTGAAAAGTTTTTTCGAGCGCCGGAGGAGTGGCGCCGCGAATTCCGAAATCAGGAGCGGCCACGCGCACTTTCGAAACTCCCAGGCCCGTGCCGGTCTTGAACCAGTCTTGCGCTGCGGCCGGTTTCGCGCCGAAAAGAGCGAGGACTGCGGCCAGCGCGGTGAGGATTGCAAATTTTCGCAACATCTCTCTGGTGGTGTTCTCTCTGCTGTTCGTTTTTCTGCTGTTAAGTTTTCTGCAGTTCATTTGTTCCTTCATCTTAGTTTTGCATCTCTTTCAGCTTCCTAAAAAGACCGACGCTACCGGTGAAAATCAAACCAGAACTCGACACTCACTTTCGATCCGCTATATGCGGGTGGCAGCCGATCGAGCGGGCTCGATTCTCGTATGGCGCGCACTTCCGACATATCGACCGATTGGTTGCCGCTCGATTTCGTGACCTGAATATTCGTGATCGTGCCGTCGCGCAGAATGTCAAACGTCGCGATTACTCGCGGCGCGGAAGCTATTCTTGGATCGATCGTGGACTGCAACCAGTTTCCACTGATGCGCCGCTGTACCGCTTCCACGTACCAGGAGAAGCGATTGCCGAAATTTCCGCCACCTGCGTCGCCTACCGCCATGCCGCCCTGCGTGGAGTTGCCGGCTCCCATCGCGAACGACGTGTAAGGAACCGTGGGCGTCCCGCCGGCTCCGTAGGGAACTGCGTTTTCGGGAGGCGGCGTGGGATTCTCGAGCAGTTTCGACTTGCGCGAATTGTACTTTGGCTGGGGCTTTTCAAGTTTGAATTTTGGCAGCGCGATTGTGTCCGGAGGCGGCGGCTCTTTCACTTCCGGCGCCGGCTCGGCCTTATAAAGTCCCTTCGATTCGTCTACTACGCGATTGGGCGTTTCCATCTCCGGCCGCGGCATCGGAATTCCCGGCACGTTGCCGACCAGCCCCACGGTGATCGCACCGCCTGCGCCACCCCACAAATCACCGGTGTGGGAATGGATACCGGAGTAGATCAGAAAGCCTGCGAGCGCCGCGTGCATCAGCACCGAGAGCGACAGCGGCACTTTCAGATTATCGGCTGGGTTATCGAGTGCGATGCCTGAAGCGAGAGCTGACATTTCAATGTGTCTGGTTGAGCGGCTGCGTCACCACGCTGACGTTTTGAATCCCGGCCTGGCGCAGTGCATCGACCACGGTGGCCCAGCTGCCAAAAGGCACCGATTCGTCGCAGCGAACGTAGACCGTCTGATGCGCGGGATCTTTGGTTCGTGATTGTGCCAGCACCTGCTGGCCGAGATCGTGGATGTTTACGGGTTTGTCGTTCAGATAGACGCGTTGCGCGCGGTCGATCGTCACCACCTGGCGCACTTCGGTGAGTTCTTTCACGGTTTTGGTTTTTGGGACGTCCACTTCGATTCCGGACTGCAGGATCGGCGCGGTGATCATGAAAATAATCAGCAGAACCAGGACGACATCAATGAACGGCACCATGTTGATATCCGCTAGCGTGGTATCCGTTCCGCGTTGTACTTGTGGCATGGCGTGTCTCGAGGCTTTGTCTATCTGACTCGTCGATCTAATTTGGGCTGTAAATCGTTTCGATCTTGCTGACGAACTCCGACGCGAAATTATCCATTCGCGTGGCGACACCGCGAATACTCGAAAGATAGTGGTTGTAAGCGATCACGGCGGGAATTGCGGCAAACAGCCCCGCTGCGGTGGTGATGAGCGCTTCGGCAATTCCAGGAGCTACCGCGCGCAGGCTGGCGGTGCCGGCATCGCCGAGGCCGGCAAACGCGTCCATCACGCCCCACACCGTGCCGAATAGTCCGATGAAGGGCGAAACGGAACCTGTGGTGGCGAGCCACGACATACCTTTTTCCAGCCGCCGGACTTCTTCCGCTGCCGCGAGATGCATCTCGACGCCAACGGCGCTCGGATTCTTGAGTTTGCCGGGATTTGCGCTGCCAGGATTTGGATTCCCTGGACGCGGATTGCCGGTATTCATCTGGGCTTCGAGTTCGCGATAGCCGGCTTGATAGACGCTGGCGAGAGGAGTGCCGCCGGCGCTTGCTCGCAGAGTGCTTGGAGCGGGCAGGCCGCCACCCGCGCGAAAAATCTGGAGGAAGCGCGATGTCTGGGAATCGATCCGCGAAAATTGCCCGGACTTTTTGAAAATAATTGCCCAGGAGTAGACGGAAAGAATCAGCAGGATACAAAGGACGATGCGAGCCACCCAGCCCGTTTGCTCAATCAGGGTATCGAGGCGGCTGGCAAAAAGGAGCGACGCCAGGCAGGAAATCGTATTCCCCCAGAAAAAGTATTTCCTCCAGCTACGAAACAACCGTAGCACACGCATCCGGGAGATTCAAACAAATCAGCCAGATGCAAGGAATTTATGGGCTGGCTCTCACGACACAGGTGTAGTCCTAGCACCCTGTCCCTAGTCTAGTCAGCTGAAGCACAATCACGAGATGGGTTTTCTTCGCGGATCGGCTTCGTTCTTATTGATAGCCTTAGGAGGCGCAATTTTCCTCTTCAGCTTTGCGGTCGCGTTTGGATGGGGTCGCAAACCACTTCCTATCGAATCAACGATCGTCGCACTCACAGGCGTATTGCCGGCCTTTGCAGGTTATTGGCTGGTGCGCGAGATGGAGGGCGCGCCAATCGCAGTGGGATGTCTGAAAGTCATCCTCGGCACTGGGAGTTTCCTGCTGATTGTAGGAGTGCTCGCGCTAATAATTCGCCCACCAGACTTTCCCACAGGATATTTTCTTTTAACTGGATCCCTCTCCGTGATTGGTTTCTTCAAGTTTCGCGCTCATATCTCTCGTCTCTAACTGTGGTGTTCGATAGCCCGCGGGAGGGTTTTGGGGGGTATGTTAGAATCACGTCATGTCGAAGCCGTTCGACATTGAGATCGCAACGCTGACTGAGGCGACAGCCGTCGCCTCAGAGAACGTCTCAATGGGCCAGCCGAATGCGATTCACGATCCCCATTCCAAATCGTTCTACATCGAGACGTTCGGCTGCCAGATGAACGTTCACGATTCGGAAAAAGTGGCCGGCGTGCTTCTCGAGCGCGGTTACCGGCCGGTTGCTGCCGCTGCGGACGCGGATTTTCTGCTCTACAACACATGCAGCATTCGCGAGAAAGCCGCGCAAAAAGTATTTCAGCGGCTCAACGACTTCAAATTTGCGGCGAAAGCGAACCGGAAAGTGATCGGCGTGCTCGGCTGTGTGGCGCAGCAGGAAGGCGAAGAAATTTTCGAGCGCGCGCCGTGGGTGAGCCTGGTGTGCGGTTCGGCGAGCTATCGAAACCTCCCGAATCTGATCGAACAGGTGGAATCGGGCGGCCGCCGCGTGACGGGCCTCGACCTCGATACTGACGAAACATTCGAAACTGAAATCACGCGCCGCGATAATCCCTTCCGCGCCTATCTCACGATCATCGAGGGCTGCGATTATTCTTGTTCGTATTGTGTGGTGCCGCACACGCGCGGGCCTGAGCGCAGCCGCGCCAGCGATTCGATTCTGGCGGAAGTGCGACGCCTGGCCGATGCCGGGTACACGGAAATTCAACTGCTCGGCCAAACGGTGAATTCCTACCGCGATCCCTCGCCGCGCAAATGGAATTTTGTCGATCTGCTTTTGGCCGTGGCCGACGTCGAAGGAATTCGCCGCGTGCGCTTCACTACCTCGCATCCGAACGATTTCACGCGCGAGATCGTCGAAGCCATCGATGCTACACCTGCACTCTGCGACCACATTCACCTCCCGGTGCAGTCCGGTTCGACGCGCATCCTGCGCGAAATGCGCCGCACTTATACGCGTGAACAGTACCTCGAGAAAATCGCCTGGATTCACGGGGCGCGCCGCCAGTTCAGCCTGACCACCGACGTGATCGTCGGCTTCCCGGGCGAGACGGAGGCTGATTTCGAAGAGACGCTGACGCTGCTCGATGCCATACAAAGCGACGGCGTCTTCGCCTTCAAGTACTCGCCCCGCCCTAATACTCCGTCGCTCGCGATGCCGGATGCGATTCCCGAGGAAGAAAAGAGTCGCCGACTCGCCATCCTGAATGAACGCCAGCGGCAGATTCAAATCGCGCGCAACGACAAACTTGTCGGTGCCGCGTATGAAGTTCTCGTAGATACACATCACACCGCCCGCAACCAATGGGCCGGAAGAAACACCAGCAACCGCATCGTAAATTTTTCTACATCGCGCGAGAATCTTCTGGGACAATACGTTCAGGTGCACATCACGCGCAGCGCACCGAATAGTTTGATTGGCGAGGAAGTGCAGGGCGGGGAAGCGCAGGGCGAGCAAGCGCTGAACGAGGAAGCGCAGTGAGTTAGAGACCCCGTATCGGGAGGCCAGGCATGGAACTGGAATGCAAAATCCGCGGATTGATGATGGACCCGGTAACGAACATGCCTGTCGTGGTGCTGAAAGAAACCGCCGGCAGCGGGGTGCTTCCGATCTGGGTGGGCGTGTATGAAGCGAACGCCATCGCGCTCGAAATCGAAAAAGTGCAGACGCCGCGCCCGATGACGCACGACCTTCTCAAGAACGTTCTGACCGGGCTGAATGTTCACGTGCAGAAAGTGGTGGTCTCCGATTTGAAGGACGACACTTTCTACGCGCTTATTTGGATGGAGCGCGACGGGCAGCTGATGTCGATGGACTCGCGGCCGAGCGATGCGCTCGCTCTGGCGCTGCGGCTCGATTGCCCGATTTTCGTTGAGGACGAAGTACTGAAAAATTCGCGCACAGCCAGCGCTATTTCCGAGAAAAGCTCCAACGAAGAACTCCGCAAGTGGCTTGAGAATCTGAACGACGAGGATCTCGGCCGCTACAAGATGTAATCTGCTGAATTTTATTCGCTCCGAGTCGGTTTGACGATCTAGGTATTTTCCGCTGCGCGAGCCGTCCCGAGCGGTTTCGACATCTTTATGAAATGGCACGGCTGGCTCGGCGCCGCGTCCGCCGCGAATGGCTCGGTGCCCGTTTCCACATATCCTAGGCGCCGATAAAATGGCGGCAGTTCGGTGCGCAAATTGACGATCCGCAAATCCATGAATTCGCAGCCCGCCGCTCGGGCGTAGTCTTCAGCTTCTTCCACCATCTTTCGCCCCAGGCCCTGACACTGCCGCGAAGGATCCACGCCGAGCAGCCCGAAATAGGCACGCTGTCCTCGGAGTTCGACGTACACGCACGCGACCATTGCACCTCCATCTTCCGCGAGCATGAATTTCCCGCGGCGTATCATCTCGCGCACTTTTTCGGGGACGATTCGGTCGCCGTCAATGAAGAAACGCTCCACTTTGAAGGCAGCGTTCACCAGAGTGGAGATCGCTTCCGCGTCGGCGTCGGCCGCAAATCGTGTCTTGAGTCCGGTCATATGCAGGTTCGCAGCTCAGTTCTCAGACGCGAGCATTCTACCAGCGGATCAGCCATGCCTCCGATGTGCTGATAATCAGCCAGATTCGCATTTTTCGCTTGCAGTGAGGCGGTTAGAATCGGTAGAGTTACCCAACTTGTGGTGTAGCCTGGGTGACGTGCCATATATGGCCCCAGGGTTGCTACAGGTGGAGCGAGGGGCACGGCTTGACCTGCGTCCTTTCAGTCGCAAACCAAAAAGGCGGCGTCGGAAAGACTACAACTTCCATCAATCTAGCTGCCGCTATCGCTCTGAAGAAAAAGAAAACTCTTCTCATCGATCTCGACCCGCAATCGAACGCCACCATCGCCTTTTTCGACCCGGCTGACATTCAAACCACCATGTACGACATTTTCGCCGAGCATTCCGCGGAGATGTCGAAGATCATTCGCCCGACGAGGGACCCGTTCCTGTTTGTCGCGCCCGCGCGACTGGCCCTTGCGCGCCTCGAACAGCAGCTGGCCGGCGCTTTCGATGCGCCATTCAAACTGAAAGACGCGCTCTCGCCCATTCTGAAGGATTTCGACTTCATCGTGATGGATACGCCTCCGGCACTCGGCATTCTGACGGTCAACGCGCTCGTGGCGTCCACGCACCTTCTCGTGCCGATCCAAGCCGCCTATTTCGCGATCGAAGGCACGGACGATTTGCTCGAGACCTATGCCCGCATCCGCGCGCGTCCCAACCCGGATTTGAAAGTTCTCGGCGTGGTGATCACGCTCTTCGACAAGCGCACCAATATTTCGCGGGACACGCACGAGCAAATTCGCGCCACGTTTGGCAATGCGCTCTTTAAGACGCGCATCAGCAAGAACGTGCGCCTGGAAGAGAGCCCTGCCTACAAAGAAACTGTTTTTACCTACGCGCCGAAATCTTCCGGCGCTGATGACTACAAGAAACTGGCCCAGGAGGTATTACAACGTGTCCAAGAGGATCGGGTTACCCGTCACTCTCAAGATGCGGCATGACGCCCACTACGTTGAGACTCTGACGAGTTTCAGCGGCGCATCCATCGGCCGCATGATCCCGATCGATAAGATTCGGCCGAACCCCGATCAGCCGCGCAAATTTATCGGCGATGTTCGCGAACTTTCCGATTCGATCCGTCAGAAGGGCGTGCTGGAGCCGCTGCTGGTGCGCTACATCCCGCGCGAAGATACCTATTACATTATCTCCGGTGAGCGCCGCTATCATGCTTCGAAAGCCGCGGGGTTGCATGAGCTTCCCTGTATCGAAAAAATCGCCGACGATGCCGAAACGCTTGAACTCGCGCTGATCGAGAACCTTCAGCGTAAAGACCTAACGCCCTTCGAAGAGGCCGACGGCTTGCAGCGGCTTGCCGATCAGTTCGATTACACGCATGACGACATCGCCAAGAAAATCGGCCGCGCGCGCTCGTCCGTCACAGAAACCATGTCGTTGCGCGTGATCCCCGAATCGGTTCGACGCGAATGCACCGAGAACGGCATTGTCTCGAAATCGCTGCTTCTCCAGGTGTCTCGCCAGCCCAATGAGAAGAAGATGACCGAGATGGTTCATCGCATCTCGCAGGGCGGCCTGACGCGTGATGAAGCCCGCAAATCGCGCAAGGATGAAACCGGCGCCGCGCCCCGTCCGCAGCCTTTCGTCTACAATTACGAAGCTGAAGACGGCTCGTTCACGGTGCGCCTGCAATTTCGCAAGAGCCATGTGAGCCAGGACGAGTTGGCCGCCGCAGTTCGCGCTGTGCTTCGCCGCTTGGAATCGGGCTCAACGCGTTCCTCAACCGCTGTAGCGTGATTCACGGGTGTGAAAATCCTCTGCTGTTGAGTTGGTGTCTCCCGCTCGGCGGAGCATGATCACAAATACGACGGAGGTCGCTAATCGCGCCCGCCGGCGCGTTGCCCTCCGCCTGCTGCCATACCTCGCGATCCTTTACATCATCGCCTTCCTCGACCGCACCAATATTTCCACCGCCGCCCTGCAGATGCCGCGGGAACTTGGCTTCGACGATCGCGTCCTTGGGTTCGGTTCGGGGATTTTCTTCGCCGGATACTTTCTGCTCGAAATTCCAGGTGCTGTAATCGTCGAAAAATGGGGTGCGCGCCGCTGGCTCTCGCGCATCATGGTCACGTGGGGAATCGTCAGCATCGGCATGGCGTTCATTCACACTTCTGGCCAATTCTATTCTCTGCGATTTTTGCTAGGCTTGGCTGAAGCAGGATTCTTTCCAGGAGTCCTCGTCTACCTTACGCACTGGTTCGTTCATTCCGACCGTTCAAAATCCGTTGCCGCCTTCATGGGCGCAATTCCGCTTTCCTTTATCATCGGCTCGCCGATTTCGGGCTGGCTGCTCGGTGTGCACTGGTACGGAATAAGCGGCTGGCGCTGGCTCTTCATTCTCGAAGGTCTCCCGGCAGTCATCTTCGGCATCGTTACGTGGTTTTATCTAACGGACTGGCCGCGCGAAGCAGTTTGGCTCCCGGAAAATGAGCACGAGTGGCTATCGGCGCGGCTCAGCGATGAAGCCGCAGCCAAAAGATCCATTCGTTCCTACACAGTCTGGCAGGCCTTTCGCGACCCGCGCGTTCTGCTGCTTACTTTCGCTTACTTTCTTCATGCCGCCATCGCATATAGCTTCGTCTTCTGGCTTCCAACGATCTTGAAGCGCCTCACTGGTCTGCCCGATTTTCGCGTCACGCTCGTCGTCTCGCTGATCTACTTCGCGAGTCTCATCGCCATGCAGGCCAATGGCTGGCATTCCGACCACGTTCGCGAGCACCGCTGGCACACCGCTGTTCCCACGTTCCTCTGCAGCGCGTCTCTGCTTTTAATCCTCGTCTTCCATCCCGGAATCTGGCTCACCGTCGCATTCCTCGGACTTGCCAACGCATGCTTGCTCGCATTCGTGACAAGCTTTTGGGCGATCCCTTCAGCTTTCCTCGGAGAATCCGCGGGAGCCGCTTCTACCGGTTTGATTAATTGCGTGGCAATGTTGGGTGGCTTCGCGGGTCCTTCTCTGATTGGCTCTCTGTCGGCTCGTTCTCACTCTTTTCATTCATCATTCATCTGTATGACCCTCGCGGCCGTTGTGGCGGGAATTGCAATCCTCTTAGCGCGCGTCCGGCCTCTAACCTCTTCTCGCTGAACTCGTTTTGCCTCCGAGTGCTCTGTGTCAAATCGTTGGTTTCCCAGCCGACGTCTCCTATACTGAACGTCCGGCGCGCCATGAAAACCGAAACTCAACTCCTTCTCATCAGCAGTTCATTCATCCCGGGCGGTGCGGGCTATCTGGACTACTGCTCTGCCGATGTGCTGAATTTCTATCGAACCGTCACGCGGATCCTCTTTATCCCGTATGCGCTGAAAGATCGCGATGCCTACGCCGCGAAAATTGCGGCTCACTTCGATGGCTCTGGGTTTCTCGTCGAGTCGCTTCACACGGCGCCAGACCCGCGCGCCGCAATCGAAAACGCCGAAGCGTTCTTCGTGGGCGGCGGAAACAGCTTCCGCCTCCTCGACGGGCTTTACGAGCTCGGCGTCCTTCACGCTCTCCGCAATCGCGTCCGCGCTGGCGCCCCATATCTCGGCGTAAGCGCCGGAACAAATCTAGCCTGCCCGACAATCAAAACGACAAACGATATGCCGATCGTTTTTCCGGCAAGTCTCGACGCGCTGAGCCTCATTCCATTTCAAATCAACCCACATTTCGTTGACGCCGATCCCAACTCGCCTCCGGCGCACGAAACCAGAGAAGAGCGCATCCGCGAATTCCACGAAGAAAACTCCGCGCCCGTTCTCGGACTTCGCGAAGGTGCCTGGCTCGAAGTTGCTGGCAGCTCCGTGACGCTGCGCGGAGCGACCGGTGCAAGACTCTTTCAACGCAACGCGGCGCCAATCGATTGTGCCCCAAACGAATCTCTCGATTCTCTACTCGGGTAGCTGTCGGTCCAGCTCGGACCTCCCTGTCCGCTCTTGGCCGATATCACCGTTTCAGGGGCGCACCGTTAATACTGACGGTGCCATTCGTTTGTGGTTTGCGTTACCGTACGCCTGACATTCCGGCGGACTCGAAACTCATGGGTCGCCGATGGAGGGCAAGATGGGAAAAATCAGGATCGCGCTTCCGAGAGTCAGAAAGATCATGGTCGGCGCTTTGTTGGGGGTTGGCCTTATCGTTCTTGTTGCAGCTTCTCCCCAGGAGCGCTCCAAGCCGGAGATCATCCAGGGTGTCATTACGGGCACTGGCCTTCAGGCCGGACAGCTCACAAACTTTACGCTTGCTATCTATGAGTTCTCGACGCCCGACGATAAGCAGGTCCTCGTAGATGCATTCCAAAAGTCGCAAAATGTAGGGTTGTTCAACGCCCTGAGCAAGATGCGAGCGGTCGGTCGTGTTGCAATTACCGGGACGCTTGGCTATGACGTCAAATACATTCGCTGGTTCCCGACGCCCGCCGGGCGCTCGATTCGTTTCATCACCGACCGAAAAATTTCGATGGCCGAAGCATGGTCAGACTCGCGAAGCGAGGCGTACGACCTGAGCGGGGGCATAATCGAGATGAACGATAAGGAGATGAAAAAAAGCAGTGGAGTCGTATATGGCGCAGCCAAGCTCGTCATGAAAGACGGCGAACCGACGATCGACGTTGCGAATGACCCGTGGAAGGTAGCCTCCATCAGGGATAACAAGGGTACGCCCGAGAATTAGCAATCCGCGCGTTGCTTTGATGTATGGGTCGCTACTTCTCCGTAGTCGGCAGCGTCGAGCTATGCCTCGAGGAGATTTGTTTCTTGTCGGCTCCCGGAGTCCGCCTGCTATCCTGTTTTCAGATGGACATCACCCCCAAGCAGGCCGCACTCCTTCAGCGCATCCACTCTGGCGGCTTCGAGTTGATCGCCTTCCCCGTCTACCCTAACCACGTCGGCATTCGAAGAGGGAATTGCGCCGCGCTTCTCGCGCCGGTCGTCCCAGACAGCTTCAAAGTGTTCGCCGAGCCCGCGTACCTGATCGACGGAAACCTCAGCGCTCGAATCACTCTCGACGGCCACGACTACTTTATCTGGAAGAAGCAAAGGCTCGAAGCTACCGCCCCCCGCCGCGCCGAGCTCGCCTCGTTCCGCGACGATCTGACGGAAGCTTTATTGCCAATCGAATAGGCTTGCCTGTCCCAGAGCTCACGCCGATGTATCAGAGCAAGAAAATGTACCGGGGCCACGTCCAATGGGTCGCGAAGAGTAAAATGACCGAGGGACACAAATCGCCAATAGAAATAACGCGATCAGTGGTTCCAGTACTGTACTGTAGTAAATTTACTACCCCACCCATAGGGGAATCCCTTACAACTAAATCAGCGAGTGCCCGATTGTACCGATGTGATTCCCGTTGTATCCATCTGGCGCACTCCGGGACCCATCGTTAATTTTCAAAAGATTCGCATTCTTTCTCCACGTTCGTCGCTCGGAGAGTGCGTGTCTTCGCTCAGGCCATGTAAATCCAGCTCGGCGGTGGCGTTTGAGAATGAAGTTCACGTCATTGCCTTCAGTGACGGAAATTTCAGCGGCGGGTCCGTCGTCTTCCGCCACAACGTCCTAGACCTGCGCAACTATCGCGTGCAGGGTAACGACAACAAGAACTGGAACAACCGGATTAGATTAATTGAAAAATAATATCGGCCGCCGGCTTAAAGGTGTATGAAGGCTTAATAGGAGGCTCCAATGGCAGACCGTTTCGAGCAGCTGAAGTTGAAGTATCAGTCCGTATTGAATTTCATCCAATCCAACGGCATCCAACTCCAAAACGTAAACATGGAAGGCGACAAGCTCTTCATCCGCGCCACCGCTCCATCTGCCGACCTAAAAAACCGCGTCTGGGATCAGATCAAGCTCGTCGATCCGAATTTCTCCGATCTCACCGCAGACATTCAAGCCCCGGCAGCGGCCGCAGCCGCAGCAGCAGGCGGCGCCTCTTCCACCAGTGCAGCGCGCACCTACACCGTTCAAGCCGGCGACAGCCTTTCCAAAATCAGCAAGCAGTTCTACGGCGACGCCAACAAGTACATGAAAATCTTCGAAGCCAACAAGGACAAGCTCGCCGACCCTGACAAAATCAAACCCGGCGAGGAGCTTGTAATCCCCCAGTAACGCGAGACGCGCCCGGCATTCAAACGCGCGTGCTATCTAACCAGCATCGGAAGTTTCAGTAATCAGCAAAAGGAGAACCAGCTATGACGTGGACAGATCAAATCGGCAACCTCTTGAAGCAATATAGCTCCGGTGGCGCAGCAGCAGCACCGGCCCCGGACGTGCACGCCCATTTCGACCAGGTAGCAGAAGCGGCTCCCCCCAGCGCGCTCGCAGAAGGCCTCTCCGCCGCTTTCAAGTCCGACCAGACCCCCGCCTTCGGCCAGATGCTCTCCACAATGTTCAACAATTCCAGCGGCGAGCAAAAAGCCGGCATCATCAACCAGATCATGTCCTCCGTTCCTCCCGGCACGCTGACGTCGCTCCTCTCAGGCGCCGGACTCGCCGGCATTCTCGGCGGAGGCACCGGCACGCCGCAGATCACGCCCGAGCAGGCTCAGAAAATTTCGCCCGAAGCTGTTCAGCAACTCGCAAGGCAAGCACACAACGCGGATCCGTCGATCGTCGATAGCGTCAGCACGTTCTACGCCCAGCACACCACGCTGATTAAGACTCTGGGCGGCACCGCGCTCACGATCGCTCTCGCGAAGGTTGCCGAGAAACAGCGGCAGGCATAAGTTTGCACCAAGCGCCGGAAGTGTGCCGGTCCGAAGGCTGGCGGACCGGCGCACCTCTGGTGTGTTATCTTTGTATTTTGCTTCCGGAGAACCGCGCGTGAAGCCGACCCGCACAAATTTCGTCACGCTTGCTTCCGCCTTTCTCTGTGCATTGCTTTCTGTGGGCGGCTGCTCGAAGAAGACCCAGGAAAAGGCCCAGCAAACAATCGACGACGCCAAAGCCACCGCGTCCAGCGCCGCCCAGGACGCCAAGCAGCAAGCCTCCGACGCGGCCGATCGGGCCAAGCAAAAAGCCTCCGACGCTTCCGACGCAGCGGGAGCCGCCGCTCAAAAAGCCGGCGAAAAGGCGCAGCAGTCCGCGAGCGATGCAGCTTCCCAGGCCATGGAAGCCGCGAAGAAGAAGGCGCAAAAGGCTGCGGCAGACGCCAAGAAAGCAGCCGACGACGCTGCCGCGAAAATGCAGGACAAGCCGGCTTCGCAGTAGATTCGCGCGAGCGTTGCCAGAGCTCCGGCGCGATACTCGCGACGCGCACTCAATTTCGATCTGAAGATTTCAACGTACGGGTCTCGTCAGTCGTTTATTTCGGAATTAGATAACGCCGAGATTGAAATTCACCGGTCAAATCGTAGGCGTCTTCAGTAGCACAGGCATTCCTGCTTGTCCTGAGGGACGAAGTTCACCCTGAGAACCGAAGGGCCTGTGCCCCAAGTAACCATCTGCGCAGCCGGTGATGCTCGTCTCGCTCGTGCTCTCGTTATTTTGCTTTTGCCGTCGGTTTGTTTTTTCCGCAGTAGGGGCACGGCATGTCGCAGATCCCGCATAGGTTCGCGGGGCCGTGCCCGGCATACGAACTTGGCGTGATCACACCATCGCCATCCGTTTGGTGGCACAGCCACTCCTGTTTATCCTGAGAACCGAAGGGCTGTGCGCATTTCGTGAACGGCACCTACGCCGATGCAGCGTTCGCAACTGTCGCCCCTAACGTCGTCCGCCTTCGCATTTCCAGATATCCGGCTCACCCTAACGAGCACCCTTCGTCGAATAAAAGGGAACTCACACAATCCAATGTCCATTCGCCCATCGCACCGAATCCGAACAATCGCCGCATGCCTGTTCCTGTTCGCATCCACAGCATCACCAGCCAGCCCACAACAGCAGCACGACAATACCGCCATGAACACCCGCGGCGACCACGTAATGGGCTTCGACCAAACCAGAACCACCCATCACTTCACCCTCACAAAATCCGGCGGCATCATCCAAGTCCAAGCCAACGACCCCTCCGACACAGCCAGCCGCGGCCACATCCGCATGCACCTCGAACACATCTCCAAAGCCTTCGCCCAAGGTGACTTCACAGACCCCCACGAAGTCCACGCCGAAACCCCGCCAGGCGTCCCCACAATGAAAGCCCGCAAATCCAAAGTCACCTACCAATACGAATCCACCCCAACAGGCGCAAAAGTCATAATCACCACACAAGACCCCCAAGCCCTAAAAGCCGTCCACGACTACCTCCGCTACCAAATCCGCGAACACAAAACCGCCGACCCCCTCGACGCAAAATAGCGCGCCGCGAAAACGCGAAGACGATGCTCGCGTTCGTTTGTACCGCCAGCGTCCGGCTGGCGTATTCGAAATTTAGTAGCGTAGATATGCCGAAAGGTGCCCACGAAAAACGACGTCTGCGCCCAATTAGCGACGAGCAATGGGTGGCAACGTGAGCAGCATCTTTATCGTAGCGACACTCGGGATTGGAAGCCGACTAAGACGTGCGGAGCTTTTCGGCAATAAGATCTGCAAATTCGGCTGGAGTAACCGTATTGAGGTCGATATAACCCACGGTCGCGAGAAGTCCGGGAACCTCCGTATCATCAAATCGCGCTGGCAAAATGTACTCCTTGCTCTCCTCGAATGCACGCGCTTGAGCACTTTTTCTCTCGTGATTTGTCCAAAGCTTGGTCGCGTAATGCTTCGAGATGAACATAACCGTATATTTCGATCGTTTCCGGTAGATGGAGTCCAGATGCTCGTAAAGATCTTTTCCCCAAAGGGCGGCTACCTCGTATTTGTCATAGAACGTTCTTATTCCTCTCCGCTTGAGGGCTCTCGCTGTTCGCTCGACGTAACTTCGATCTTCGCCTGCGAAGGACAATGCGACTTCGTATCTCAGCTCTCGGCTGGAAGCGCTACCGCCAGTCCGAGGGTGCATAGAAAGGTCTGGAGATTCCGACGGTGAGTGATTGAGGTCTTCTCTGCTATCACTCTCTTCCAGTTCGGCACATATCCCACGATCAAAATCGCCGGAAATCTCCTCAGGTTCCGCGCTTGGATGACAGTTGACGCCGCCCGGGTAATGAAACCAATCTTCTGGAGGAAAAGCGACTCCCCAGACGTTGCCGGGAAGTTCAAACCTGATGCCAATCCGAAACATTTCGCGAACGGTCCGTGGACGCGCAACCCAGACCACCTGTGCTCTAACCAAATGGACCGGCTCAATCCCAGCCGAACGTGGAATCGCAAGAGTGACGGTAGCATTCTTCGGTACATAGTGTTTGGATGCATAGAGACAACCGTGGCAGCTAACGACGAGGGTATTCGTGTATTCCTTGAACGGCTGTCCAAAGGCATCCGTAGCAGTCAACGCGATCGGCACAGCTTGGACGATTCGCGTGCTGTCGCGCTTCTGAATGCCTAGCTTTGCCTTCATGCCAGGGGCACTGATCTACGCTCTTCGCCTCGCGTCGATCTTGGACGCATCTCGAGAGTCATGGCGAATGCGAGATGATACCA
The DNA here is from genome assembly GCA_963772535.1 of uncultured Acidobacteriota bacterium. Classification (GTDB taxonomy): domain Bacteria; phylum Acidobacteriota; class Terriglobia; order Acidiferrales; family UBA7541; genus Palsa-295. The sequence continues at coordinate 722,457 of CAVYXN010000007.1, read as the reverse complement.
CTAATGCTACGTACCGGCGGATTGCCGATTCCTTCCGCCAACCACTTCTTGCAAACCAACTTTTCAGCATGCTACCGTCATCTAACATTATGGGAGCTGAACGCAAACTCGAACGCAGCTCCCGAAGCGGAAAGAAAGGAGCGCGTCAGTGGAACCACAGCGGTCAGCACCCTGGCTGGCTGGCGACGGCACCTGCCGAGCATGGCTGCCTCAGCAATGCTCTCCAATTTCTAATCGCAAATCTGGAATTAGAATTCGAGCTAAGTCCTAAAAGAATCAGCAATCTAAAATTTTCTAATCGCAAATTTATGACGATTTTTCAGTCCGAAAATTGGGCCGCTTCGGAGTTCCGGCACCTTCCGCCGACGAACTCCTCGGAGAAGACCATCCGCTCACCCAAATTTCTAATGGGAACATTCGACATTTCAGAAATTGAGTCAACTAGCGGAAAACAAAAGACTAAGCAAATTTCTAATGGACACAAAGCGCGGTTTTCACGTCCGCCGTGGCGGAACAATATTTCGGCGTTTTCCTCACTCCGCGCCGCCGCTCAGATCCGAGGTTCAGCCGATGCCTGAGGCCTACGACGTCATCTGCATCGGCGCCGGCCCCACTGGCCTCGCCTGCGCCATCGAAGCCAAGCGCGCCGGCATGCGCCCGCTCATCATCGACAAAGGCAGCCTCTGCAATTCGCTCTACCACTATCCAGTCAACATGACGTTCTTCACCACGCCCGAGCGCATGGAAATCGGCGACCTGCCCATGACAATCGCGGCAGGGAAGCCCACTCGCGCCGAGGCACTCAATTACTACCGCCGCGCCGTCGAACACTACGGGATCGAAACGCAGCTCTACGAAACGGTCGACAAAATCAGCGGTCACGATGGAGCGTTTGTCGTCCACACCCACGACGAATCCGGCGCGAAGCACGAATTCCGCGGCAAGAAAATCATCATCGCCACCGGCTACTACGACCGCCCCAATACGCTCGATATTCCCGGCGAAAATCTCCCGCATGTCTCGCACTATTTCTCGGACGCGCATCCCTACTGGAAGCAGAATGTCGTGGTGATCGGCGGAAAAAATTCGGCGGCGGAAGCGGCGCTCGATTTATTTCGCGGCGGCGCGCACGTCACGCTGGTTCATCGCGACGCGGCCCTGGGCAAGAGCCTGAAATACTGGGTGAAGCCCGACATAGAAAATCGTATCCACGCCGGCGAAATCGCAGCGCTGTTCAACGCCAAGGTTTCGCGCATCGAGCCCGGCAAAGTGTGGGTGCAGACGAACTCGCACGAGCAGGCCTTGCCCGCCGTGCAGGTTTTTGCGATGACGGGCTATCATCCCGATTTCGAATTTCTAGAGCAGCAGGGAATCCGCCTCGACCCGTTCACGAAAAAGCCGCAGACAAATCCCGAGAGCCTCGAAAGCAATGTACCTGGGATTTACGTGGCAGGCGTCGTGGTAGGCGGGATGCACACCGGCGAAATCTTCATCGAAAACGGCCGCTTCCACGGCCGCCAAATCATCGCCGCGATGACAGGCAAAGGCGCCCTGCACGAAAAGCCTCCCGTCGCCCCGCCAGGTGAATGAAACATGTCGCGAGCCGCATCGAATCGTCGCGACGCGAACCAGCGCGATCAGATTCGTTTTGCCCGGCTCCGAATCGGCATTTGGTATAATCTCCGATTAGCGAATATGGCCGCCATACCCGCACATCGCGTTTCAACCGGAGAACGAATCAACGTCCACGAAGCGCCCGGACGCTTGCAGCGCGAGCTCGGCTCGCGCGGCATCCGGCTCACGCGCCAGCGCCGCGTGCTTCTGCAGGTGATGGAGACGGCGCGCCGCCATCTCGACGCCGGCGAAATTCTCGAGCGCGCGCAAAAAATTGATTCCAACATCACGCGCGTCACCGTGTATCGAACGATTGATTTGCTGAAACGCCACGGCCTGATCGACGAGCTCGACCTGCTGCACCTTCGCGGCGACCGTCATTTCTACGAAAGCCACGGGCCGCGCGACCATATTCACGTGGCGTGCCTGCGCTGCGGAAAAGTGCGCGAAGTGGAAAGCGAGTTATACGAAGAGCTGAAGCAACAGATCGCGCGCGACTGCAGCATCGATATCACAGTGAGCCGCACGGAAATCGGCGGCATCTGCACAGAATGCCGGAAGCTAGAGAAGCAGCGCGCTAGTTCTTGATCGTCCGTCACCGAGGTGGAATGATGAAAGACCGCAAATTGCTGAAGAAGAAAAAACCGACTCGAAAGCTTTCGCTGCGAGGAGTCCGCTTGCAGGGAATCAAATTTACAACCAGCAGCAAAACGAACGATTACCCTTCGATTCCGATTGCTCCGAACGAATAAATCGCCGCAGCCGAGGCGCTGCCTGCCTCACTTCGGCTGCGCGAGCGACGCAAAGTAGGCCTGCGCTTCGTTGATGTCGCGCAGCACTTGCTCGCGCAGTGCTTCCGGCCCCGAGAATTTCTTTTCGTCCCGCAATCGCTTCCAGAAACGCACTTCCATCGCGCCGCTCGTTAAGTTCTCAGAAAAATCGAAGAGATGCGATTCAATCGCGAGGCGCTGTGCGTCAAACGTCGGCCGCACGCCGATGTTCGTCGCCGAGCGATACTTCTTGCCTTCGACAACGGTTTCCGTTGCGTACACGCCGTTCTTCGGCAGGCACTCCTGCTCAGTCGCGAGGTTCAGCGTGGGCACGATGAGTTTGCGTCCCTGGCCCGTGCCGGTTTTGATTTCTCCTGCGAGCGCGAACGGATGGCCCAGCAATCGCGACGCATCGTCCATGCGTCCGTCGCGGACAGCGGTGCGCACCGCGGTGCTGGACACGACGATGCCATCCTGAATCACGGGCGCTACAACTTGCACTTCGAAATCCCAGCGCCGGCCGAATTCTTCGAGCAGTTTCACGTCGCCGGCCTGCTTGTGGCCGAAGCGAAAATTCGCGCCAACGAACACCGCGCGGGCACGCAGGGTGTCCACGAGATACGTTCGCGCAAAATCCTCCGCGCTGACTTTCGCCAACTGCTCATCGAACTTGAGCACGAGCGCCGAATGCATCCCAGCATTCTCAAAGGCAGCCAATCGTTGCGGAAGAGTGCAAAGAAGCAACGGAGCTTGAGCAGGCCGAAGAACCTTAGCGGGATGCGGATAAAATGTGAGGACCGTCGGAGTTAACTGTTCTTGCTTCTTGTGGAGATTGCCTTTCAGACCGACCCAATCGTTGACGGCTCGAAAGATTCTTTGGTGTCCCAGGTGAACGCCGTCGAAGTTTCCAATTGTGACGGCAGTGCGAACATTCAGATCGCCGAATTTGTGGATCCACTGCTCAGCCGAATCAGCGACCGTGAGTAGGGAAGAAGCTTCGTCGCGCATCAGACTTGCACCTCGAAGCGGAGGCCGTCGTATGCGAGGCGGACATTTTCTGGGAGCTTGGCGTTGGTGTGTTCGTGGCTGAGGTCGTGGCAGATGTGGGTGAACCAGGCGTGTTTCGGTTTGAGTTCTTCGACTAACGCGAGCGACTGCGGCACATTTGAGTGCATTGGATGCGGGACGTAGCGCAGCGCGTCGAGGATGAAATGGTCGAGCCCTTTCAGCAGCGCCTTGGAGCTTTCCGGAATGGTGCTGAAATCCGTTAGGTATGCAGCGTTGCCAAAGCGGAAGCCCAGCACTTGGCCTGGGCCGTGCATGGCCGGGACCGGAATAATCTCTAATCCGAAAAGAGTGAAGGGACCTTCGATCGTGTGCAATTCAACGCCAGGCAATGAGCTGTCGTTTGGCGCGCTGTCAAAAATGTAGGCAAACGATCTCTTCAATGTTTGCAGCGTTGCTTCCGCCGCGTAGATGGGAATGGCGCCTTTTTGTTTCAGATTGTAGGGGCGAATATCGTCGAGGCCAAAAATATGATCCGCGTGGGCGTGAGTGTAGAGAATTGCGTCGAGGCGATCGAGGTGCGCGGCCATGGCCTGGGAACGGAAGTCGGGTGTGGTGTCGATGACAACGTTTCGGCCGCCGTAGGAGAGCATCACGGAAGGGCGCGTCCGCTTGTCATGTGAATCTTGTGATCCGCAAACGGCGCAGTGGCAGCCGAGCGTGGGGACGCCCATCGAGGTGCCGGAACCGAGAACTGTAAGCTCAAGCGATTGCATAGGAGAATGGAGGCAAGACCATCAACGCTTCTTCATTGCGTCTGGATTTTCGGCTCGCGAAGGCGCACAGCGCAAGACAGAGGGCGATTTTCAGGACGACGCCCAAGATTATTTCTTCTGCGCGGCCTTTTTTGCCATCGCGTCGGCCGCCACTCTGGACATCTCCATAAAAGTCAGCTTGAGCTGGCCGAGGACTTCGATTAAAAGGTCGTCGTCGGCTTTGGAGAGGTTTCCGCGCGTTTTTTCGCGGAGCGCGTCGAGCATGTCGATTACTTCGCGGGCGCCTTCGAGATCGAGATAGGCTTGTCCAGTGCGCGGATCGGCCATTCCGCCGAGCATGGCAGCGGCATTGCGAACGAGAAAATCGACCAGCATCTGGAAGCTGCGCGAACCTTGCGGCTGCTCGGCGTCGAAGGGCTGATTTTCGCCTGGGACAACGCTAGTGGACTCGCTGGTACTCGGACTGGCCGTCGGGCTTTTTGCAGCCTTGTTCGCGTCGGTTTGCGCCGGTGCATTCGCAGCCGCGCGATTCGCTGCTCGCGCGGCGGCTTCCTCTTCGCGCCGCTCTTCTTCCTCTACGACGTCTTTGCGCAAAGCGCCGTCTTCGCTGAAGAGGCGCCGGTCAATAACCTTAAATGTTTCTTCCTGTTTTGGATCAGCCACAAAACGTCCTTTTTAGTCAGCTTTCAAACTTTGGGTATCTTGAAAGTTTAACACCCGCTCGAAGTACTCACAAGTTAGCGCGGTCCGCTCGGGCTGGGCTCAGGCTAGCTGCGCAGCGTCGTCTACTCGCATGCCGTAACCCCGCTCGCGAAGATTTAACGGTCGGCGCGATGGACGCGGGCGGCTCTGAGAGCCGCCCCTACTGACGGATTGCTGTTCGGAAGTTCACTTTCTTTCGGCTGTTCGAGTACACTCCCAGTTTCTCTGGGGAGGAATTGGTGAAGACAATTGAGCGCAGGGTACGGCCGTTGTTGCTGGCCGGAACGATGTTCGCCATTGTGTTTTTTCCGGTCACGTCATTTTCACAATCGGCTGCGCAATCGGCCGGTTCGAAGCCGACGAAGGCCCTCACGATTGAAGCGATTTACGGCCAGCCCGGGCTGAGCGGCAGGTTGGCAGCTGGCCTCGCATGGACTCCCGACAGCAAGCAGATTGCGTTCTTCGAATCGACTGGCACTGGGAAAGATGCCCGACGGGAAGTCTGGACGATGGATGCGGCCAGCGGAACGCGGCATTTGCTGATTGCGGCGGATAAGCTGGCAACAATTCTTCCTCCACAACCCTATCCGCTGCGGCAGCGAACCGGAGCGGCACGACGGCCGCCTGCTCCGTTTGAATTCTCATCGGACGGAACTGCGATGCTGTTTCGTGGACAGACCTCGGTGGTCTGGTTCGATCTGAAATCTCAGACTGCGCGCACGCTTGTCTCGGGTAGAGAAATTTTGACTGACGAAAAGATATCGCCGGACGGCCGCTGGGTGAGTTTCGTGCGGGATTACAACGTGTGGATTGTTAACACGAGCAGTGGAGACGCGCGGGCGGTGACAACAGGCGGAAGCGAAGCATTGCGAAAAGGACAGCTGGACTGGGTGTATCCGGAGGAGCTGGAAATTCGGACTGGGTATTGGTGGGCGCCGGACTCGTCGGCGATTGCGTATCTAGAGCTCGATGAGCACGCGGTGACGAAATATACGATTCAGAACAACATCGAGGATTTGACGGAGGAAGAAACGGACCGATATCCGCGGGCTGGGGAGGCCAATCCGGTGGCGCGCGTGTTTGTGCAGCCGATGGCGGGAGGAGAACCTCGCGCGATGGATATTGGAAGCGACAAGGAGATTCTGATTCCGCGTGTTGAGTGGTTGCCGGACAGCAAGCGGCTGGCGATTCAGCGGCTCGCGCGTCTCGCAAATGTCCTGGAGCTAACGATCGCGGATGCGAGTACCGGGCAGGCTCGGGTGGTGCTTACCGAGAAGTCGAAAGCCTGGGTGGACGTGACGGATATTCTGTGGTTCTCAAAAGACAGCAGCCGGTTCATTTGGGGAAGCGCGCGAAGCGGCTATCGTCATCTTTATGCGTGTAAGTCAGACGGAACAGAAGTGGCGCAGATTACTCACGGTGATTGGGACGTGGAGTCCTTGGACGGTGTGGATGAAAGCCGCGGGCTAATTTATTTCACGGCGACGGAACAAGGGCGGATGGAGCGCCAAATATATCGGGTTGACATGGATGGTTCCGGATTTACGCCGGTTTCGCATGACACCGGATGGCACTTCGCGGATTTTTCGCCGGACGCGTCCGCGTTCATTGACACGCACTCGAGCGTTATGAAGCCGCCCAAAACAAGAGCTGGTTGGCGGAGACGGAAAGCAAATCGCCGTCCTTCATGAAAGCAGCCGGGAAGTGGAGAACTATGGGCTTTCGCCCGTGGAGTTTCTGAAGGTGAAGGCTTCCGACAGTACGTTGCTCAACGCCTCGATGATCAAGCCACCGAATTTCAATTCCAGTAAGAAATATCCGGTGATCGTATACACGTACGGAGGGCCTTCGCAGGTAGTGCGCAACATGTGGATGGGCGGGACATTTCTCTTCAACCAATTCCTGGCGCAGAAAGGCTTTGTTATTTTTTCCGTCGACAATCACGGATCGATGGGACGCGGGCGGGCTTTCGAGGAGACGCTATACCACAACATCGGGGGGCAGGAGCTTGCGGACCAGCGAGCAGGCGTAGCGTACCTGCGAACATTGCCGTATATCGACGGCGAGCGGATCGGGATCTGGGGCTGGAGTTACGGCGGGATGATGACGCTGCTGGCGCTTTTCGAAGCGCCGCAAGATTTTAAAGTTGGATTTGCGGGCGCTCCCGTTTCCGATTGGCGCCAGTACGATTCGATTGTGTCGGAACGAATTCTAGGACTGCCGAAGGATGATCCGGAAGCGTATCGCCGCGCGTCGCCGGTGAACTTTGTAAAAGGTCTCGAGGGGAAGCTGATGATCGGGCAGGGAACAGGGGACGACAACGTTCATCTGATAAATACGATGCTGGTGTTAAATGAGGCGATTAAGTACAGCAAGAATATTGAGGTCGTCTTGCTCCCGGGTCGCGGTCATCCGGCGAGTGATTCGGCAGGGCGGATTTATCTGATGAAACGGGTGGCAGCATTTTTCGAGAAGAATCTTCAGGGTAATTAGCGGTTTGGATTGGCTCTTGTGACTGGCGGTGGGTCGGACGCAAGTCGGCAGGTCAGCAAGCGGGCAGATTAATTGGCGCGCATCGAATTGATCTGTAGTAGCCTCTAAACGTCCGAAAAGCTTTGAAGAGCTGGGTTGTTAACGTATGTCTCTTGAAACTGTTCTTCTTTCTTCCATTCAGTTCGCGCAACTTTCGGGTCGGCCATGCGGGTTATGAATAATCGACCACCGCTATTAGCGCCCCTGTTTGTCTTGGTCGCGATCGGGTTAATCCGTACACCTCAACGAGCCCATGACCAAGCGTTGACCAACAGTGTGCAGCCTGTATGTGCCGTGACGGTTCCTAACGGGAGCCAACCGCCAGTCAAGAGTTTTGGCGGCACAGTGACGTATTCCCCCGACTACAAAGGGCCAAGTGACGCTCCCGTCGAACGTTCACATGGAAATGGGAAGCTCTGGACTATCCTCCCTCCTGACGGCACGGTTGTATTTCGTTCGGGAGAAGCGGAGAAATTCCCCTGGTGGCGAGGGGTGCGAGGTAAATTGAGCATACAAGGGAGGAGGCTCGATGCATCAGCGCCACCGTTGCGTGCAAGGATTCCAGAAGGATATGGCGATGCCGGATTTCAATCGACCGCGATTATATTCCCAACCGAAGGATGTTGGGAGATCACTGGAAAAGTCGGTGAAGCGAGTTTGACGTTTGTAATCAAAGTTGTTCGCGTTAAGGCCTCCGTGTAATCGGCCAAGAGTTCTAGATGGACCTGCACCCCAGCCTCCGATAAGTTGTGTCATCAGACGCTAGCCTACTACCAAGGAGCCGGAGGCCCTACTCCCGTTGACCCGCGACCGTAGATCCCACCCGAGCGGATTGGCTCTTGTGGGTCGGGGCGGGGGACTGTAAATTGTCCCGTCGCATAGGAGCGGTGAACATCGCTGTGTCGCCGAATCGAAAAATTCGACGGAAGAGGAAGGCAAAAAGCCGGGAGAAGTTGGGCGAGCGGAAGAGTGCGGGTAAGCGCGACCGTCCAAAGCGTGGCAAAAGGATTGAAGCGCGTGAAAGGGAATCGGCTGGTGAGTGGTTCGAGAAGCTGGTTGCGCTGCAGACTCAGTTGCGGGCGCCGGGGGGATGTCCTTGGGATCGCGAGCAGACGCACGAGTCTTTGCGGAAGTATCTGGTTGAGGAGACGTATGAGGTGCTCGATGCGATCGAGGCGGGAGATGCGCGGGAGTTTGCGTCGGAGCTGGGGGATTTATTGCTGCAGGTGGTGTTTCATTCCATGATGGCGGAGGAGGCTGGTCGATTTACGATAGCCGACGTGATTGAATCTATTCATTCGAAGATGGTTCGGCGGCATCCGCACGTTTTTGGTGACGTGAAGGCTGCGACTTCGGCGGAGGTGCTCAAGAATTGGGAGCAGCTTAAGGCGGAGGAGCGGGCGGCGGAAGGAAAGCCTGCGCGTGGAAAGGATGAGTCGGTTCTGGCGGGAGTGTCGCGGTCGCTTCCTGCGGCGCTGGAAGCGCATGAGTTGACGCGGCGGGCGGCGAAGATTGGGTTTGATTGGGACGATGTGGAAGGGATATTTGACAAGATTGAGGAAGAGAAGCGCGAGATTCTTTCTGCGATTGGCAGGCAAAAGAATGATGCTCGCGCGGGGATCGAAGAAGAGGCCGGGGATTTGATCTTCGCTGCGGTGAACGTGGCGCGATTCCTGGATGTGAATCCTGAAATTGCGTTGAAGAAGGCGAATCGCAAATTCAAGGAGCGAATCAGTTGGATGGAAGGTGCGGCGCGGAGCGAGGGCCGGCGGCTGGCGGATTTGCCGAGAGCGCGCATGGAGGAATTGTGGGAGGAGTCGAAGAAAAAGCTGCGTGGCTAGGAACTTCAGGGGCTAAAGCCCCTGCTTGTTGGGCTTGTGTTGTGTCGCCCCTGAAGGGGCGACCTACAAGGCGTCCGAGAAAAGAACACAATAGCGTGGAGTGCCAAGCATTGAGCGTGTGAGTGTGTTTCGGCTTGGGGCACAGGCAGGAATGCATGTGCTGCTTAAACGACCCACAAGGCACGTCCGTCGACACGAAGGGATTTACGAGGTGGCTAGTGTGAAGGATGGGATTGAAATTCGGCAGTGCCACTTGCTGGACGAGTTCGAAGAGGGCGTTCGGCTTGAGCGGGTGATATGGGGCGAGGAGATTACTGTGCCGGCGCCGATTTTCGTGGTGGCGGATCATACGGGCGGGCAGGTGATTGGGGCGTTCGACGGCGAGAAGCTTGTCGGGATGACGCTGGCGCTAGCCGGATTTCGTGGGACGCTGCGATTTTTGCATTCGCATATGACGGCGGTGCTTCCGGAGTATCAGAACCGAGGAGTGGGGCGGCGGCTGAAATTATTTCAGAGGCAGGATGCGCTGAAGCGCGGGATTCCGCTGGTGGAGTGGACGTTTGATCCGTTGGAGCTGAAGAACGCGCATTTCAATCTGGTGCGGCTGGGGGCGGTGGCGCGTCGCTATATTCCGGATTGTTACGGGGTGACGGAGAGCCCGTTGCACGCGGGCTTGCCTACCGACCGGCTGGTGGCGGAATGGTGGCTGGATTCGGTGCGCGTGAAAGAAATTCTCGCCGGGAATCTGCCACCGGCGAATCCGGGATTGCAGAGGATTTCTATTGCCGCCAACATTTCGGAGCTGAAGCAGAGAGATCGAGCTTCGGGCGAACGTGTGCAGGCTTTGACGCGACAGCATTTTTTAAAGTTATTCGGCAAAGAGTTTGTGGCGACCGGGGTGGAGAATCGCGGGGAGACCACGGACTATTTGCTTGAGCCGCGCGATTCGGTGGCGGGCGTACATCTGCCGGAACTGACTCCGGAGTGAAAGGCATTCGACGCTTCGATGCGCCTGCGTAAGATCACGCTTCGGGAAATACATCTGCCGCTTGTCGCGCCTTTTGAGACGAGCTTTGGCGTGAGCGACCTTCGGCGGATTCTGCTGATCGAGGCGGATGTGGATGGCGTGATTGGCTGGGGCGAATCAACGGCGGGCGAGGATCCGTATTACTCGTACGAGACGGTGGAAACGGCGTGGCTGATTATTCGCGATTATTTGTGGCATCTGCTGCGCGGCAAGGAATTCGCGTCGGCGGCAGATGTGTGGGAGATGCTGGCGCTCGTTCGCGGGCACAACATGGCGAAGGGCGGGCTGGAAGCGGCGATTTGGGATGCGGAGGCGAAGCAGAAGAATATACCGCTGGCGAAACTGCTGGGCGGGACGCTGGATGAAATTATTTGCGGGGTATCGATTGGGATTCAGCCTTCGATTGATGCGCTGCTGGCGAAAGTGGAGAAGGAACTGGCTGCCGGGTATCAGCGGATCAAAATCAAGATCAAGCCGGGGAAGGATATCGAGCCGACGCGGGCGCTGCGCGAGCGATTTCCGCGCATTCGCCTGATGGTTGACGCGAATTCCGCGTACACGCTGAAGGATGCGGCGCGTTTGAAGGAACTGGATGCGTTTTACTTGATCATGATCGAGCAGCCGCTGGGGTGGGACGATATTTATTCGCACGCGGAATTGCAGCGGCAACTCGATACGCCCGTCTGCCTGGACGAATGCATTCATGATTACGAGCATGCACGGGCGGCGATCGAGATTGGTGCATGCCGCATTATCAATATCAAACTTGGGCGCGTTGGGGGACACACGGCGGCGCGGCGGATTCACGATTTGTGCAAGGCGAAGGGGATTCCGGTGTGGTGCGGCGGGATGCTGGAATCGGGAATCGGGCGGGCGCACAACATCGCGATGTCGACGCTACCGAATTTTACGCTGCCAGGCGATGTGTCGGCGAGCAAGCGATATTGGGCGGAGGACATCATCGAGCCCGAAGTGGAAGTGACGCGGCAGGGCACGATTCGCGTGCCGACGGCGCCGGGGATTGGCTATGCGCCGAGGATTGATCGGATTGAATCGCTGACAAGGCGGCGCGAGGTGATTGAGTAGATGTTGTCGAGTGGATTTTGAGTTTGCGCGCGACAGAGATTAGGAACGCTCCGCCGTACCGTCCAAGCTCACTTCTGCTAGCTATATCGCTGGCGGCGATGCTGGCGATGTGGTCGTTCAATTACGTGGCGGGCAAGACGGCGCTGCGATATTTCGACGGGCTGACGCTGGCGGTATTCCGGATTGAAATTGCGGCTGTAATTTTCCTTCCGATTTATTTCCTTCGTGGGAAGCGCAGCAAGTTGACTCGTCACGATGTGTGGACGCTGTCATATCTTGGATGGTTTTTGTGCGCGAACCAGGTTTTCTTTACGGTGGGGCTGGCTTACACGACGTCGGGCCATTCCGCGATGATTCTTGCGATTGGGCCGATCCTTGTGCTGCTGCTGGCGCGAGCGATGAAGATTGAGGCGCTGACGACGGGGAAGATTGTAGGAATGGCGCTGGCGTTTACGGGAGCTGCTATTTTGGCGGCTGAAAATGGTTTCGATTTGCGGCGGTCGCCTACGCTGTCTGGTGACCTGTTGACGCTTTTGGGAACAACATGCTTCACGTTTTACGTGGTACTCAGCAAGAGAGTGGCAAGCAAGTATGAAAGCATGGAAATGAACGCAGTGAATTGTTTTGCCAGCGGGATCGTGCTGTTGCCGCTGACCATTTTTCGCGCGGCACATTTTGATTGGAGGAGCGTGCCGTGGGAAGGCTGGATGGGGTTACTGTATATGGCGGCGATTAGCTCGGTGGCAGCGTATACGCTTTTCTATTGGGCGCTGCGCTACATGGAAGCGTCGCGGGTAGCGGCGGTGAACTACTTTCAGCCGGTTGGGGCAATTCTTGTGGCGGCGATTTTTCTACGCGAGGTGCCCACGCGGTATTTATTGCTTGGCGGTGTTTTGATTTTGCTTGGGGTTTATTTGGCCGAGCGAGGCAAGGCGTCGGCGGAGAAAGCGGGCGCACTGGAGAGTTGAGCGGGCGACTGCGCTTTTTAGAAAGCGCGGGTTTCTGAGGCGAAGGCCAGATTGGCGTTGAGGCGCTCGTCGAGGACAGCGGCGGCGTAATGGGCGCAGGCGGTCAATTCGGTGTCAGCCCATTCGGAGAGGGCCGGAAGATGTTTTTCGCAGAGGCGATCCAGCGCTTCGACGATATGGAAATAGAGGCGCACCTCACGGAGCCAGACGTTTTGCTTCTGAGTTGCCGGGCACATCTGTTCGGACGTGCGCGCTAGCAACTCGAAATGGCCGGATTGAATCTGGCCAGGAGCGAGTCCGACAGCGGCCTGCAGGCATTCGGACAGGGGTTGAGCGGCGACGGAGATCCACATTGATCTCCACTGGCAAACCGCGAACTGCACCAGGGCCGTTACCGACACCGCGAGAATGAGCAGTGCAATCATCGTGTCGCTCGAGAGACAGTTTCAGGCAGGAGCACGCTGGGGACAATAGACCGGACGTACCATCTCTGCAAACTACATAAATTGCTTGTTTTGTGCATCTTGGGGGCCGGTCGGCAGGTTGGGCTGTTTTCGCACGGTCACCGATATCTCTGCTTCAAATTCACATACTTGAACCGTAACAAGTAGGAACACCTGATCTGCGCTCAAATTGACCCCTGATTCGGATGGAGATAATGTTCTCCATGCGGCCGATGGCCTCTCAAAACAGCCGGTTATGAATGACTTAGCCAGGTACGACGAAGGATCCGTTCCTCCTCAGCAGGGCTATTCCGCGCGTCTGCGCGAGCTGCAGCGACGCGAGTGGTGGACCTGGGGTGTCTCTGTGACCGTGATGTTGCTGCTCACGACCGGGGTAGCCTCGCTCGCGGTTCCGACAATCCTGGAAGGCGGAAAATCGCTGTGGACGTCGAGCGTGTTTCAGTCGGTGGCGGGACTCGTGTTTCTGATCGTCGTTTTTGGCGCGTACCTGACGTATGAAAAATTTCTGATTAATCGGTTGCGAATCGAAATCGCCGAGCGGCAAGTGCATTCGGCGCAGTGGCGAAATCTGGCGCTGGTGGACCCGCTGACGGGACTTTATAACCGGCGATTCATCGAACGCACGTTGAAGGCGGAAATCGGCCGAGCGTTGCGGAAGCATTACGATTTGACGGTGGTGGTGTTTGACCTAAATAAGTTCAAGGCAATCAACGATCGCCTTGGGCATCCGGCGGGAGATTTAATGCTGAAAGCGTTTGCCCAACATTTGTGCACGGTGATCCGCGAGGCGGACACCGCGGCGCGGTTAGGGGGCGACGAATTCATGCTGATATTGCCGGAGTGCAATGCCGCGCAGGTGCCGGCAATGCTGCGGCGGCTGGAGCCGATTTCCGTGGATTTGAACGGCGAAAAAGTGCCGATTCGTTTTGCGGTTGGCTGGGCTGAATACCGTCGCGGTCAGGAACCGGAAGAATTGATTGCCGAAGCTGACCGAGCGCTCTATGAAGACAAGGAAAATCGGCGAAGCTCTCTGCCCACTGCGGTGACCGCCTAGCCGCTTTTGACTCAGAAATCCTTTCCAGAAATCTCCGCGCTCATTTCCATCGCACTGGGTTATGGATTATTCTGGATGGCGATATGGCGAAGAAATTTCAGCGGACGGCATCCAAGCGATCGTTTCTGGAGGTGCTCGTCTATGCGTTGCGCTATCGCTGCCCGAATTGCCATCGCGGACCGATTTTCAAAGGAAGATTCAATCAGGTGTTGATCCGCTGCCCGGATTGCGGGCTTGGCTATTTTCGGGAGTCAGGCTATTTCGTGGGGGGAATGATCCTCACTTACGGGCTGACGATCGCGGTGCTGATTCCTGTGTACTTGCTTACGCCGCTTGTGCCCGAATTGGCGTGGCTTTCCGAAACTATGAAATACGTGTTGTGGATCAGCTTTACTTTGTTGTTGGCGGTTCTGTTCGTGCGTCCGGCGTACGCGCTGTGGCTCTCGCTTGACTACTGGCTGGAGCCTTGGCCCGCGAAAGCGAAATAAGACTTGGCGCTACGGCGCTTGCACAACAGGATCGGGGTGCTGTTTCTTCCATTCATCAGCTAGCAGCCTTCCTCGCTGGATCTGGTCGGGAGTCATAAGCGATCGATAGTATTCTGGTATCCGATCGTCTCCCCCTAGAGACAGCCACATGTAACCCTGAACATAGTCCTTCGGAACTCCCAGGCCTTCCATGTAAAGTTGGCCAAGGCTCCTTCGGCCCTGACCGGCACCGCCTAAATTAGGGACGTGTTCGGCTGCCCGGCGATAATACTCCGCAGCTTTCGCATAGTCCTGCTCGACGCCATCACCAAGTTCGTAGAGATCACCCAGCGAGACTTCCGCGTCTGGATCGCCTTGCTCGGCGGCGAGGCGGTACCATTTCGCGGCCTCGACAATGTCAGTAGTACCGAATTTGTTTTGGTCATACGCAACACCGAGCCAGAGTGCCGCATGCGCTTCCCCATCTTCTGCAGCTCGCCGCAGCCACATTTCCTCCTTCACGGGGTCGCGGCCTGCCCACCGCAACATCGCGTATTCTGCCGCGCCGAAATATTGATCTGCGGACTTCGAAGTCCATTCGCGAGCTAACTCCTCATCTTTTGTGACCAGATGGCCGTCTTCGTAGATTTGTCCCAACCAGTATTGGGCTTCTGGATCTCCCGCCTGAGCTTTCTGGGAAATAGTCAGGATGTCGGCGGAGGTGAGGGTTTTGAGGCGCTGCGAAGTTTCGGCAAAGACACGGGTCGCGTTGGTGGGTGTTTGGCCCGCACCTGGAACAGCGACAAGCAAGAGAGCGATCGATGGGAGCGCGAGGTGAAGCCTCATGATGCCTCCCGAAAGCTTTATGTAATCCTACATCGAAACTCGCAGTAACTGAACGACGTAATTTAACTTCAGTACTGAGAGATGGGCGCCGAAGAGTTCCATGATCGGTCGATTTAAGCGTGGGCGCTTGACTGGGCCTGGTCCGCTACGCGGAGCACGATTTTGCCGCGAACATGCCCAGCCAGTCCTTTTTCAAAAGCCTTGGCAGCTTGTTCCAGAGGGAACACTTCGGCGATTGCCGTTTTTATTTTTCCTGCGTCGATCAAGCGCCTGAGTTCGATGAGTTCGGCGCGGTTCGGTTCGACGATGAAGAAGAGTTCGCGTGGACGGTCAGCGGCCTGCTCGGGAACAACCATCTCGACGACGGAGATGAGCATTCCCGCAGGCTTCAGAACCAGGCGTGAGCGCTCGAAGACGTCGCCGCCCACCGTGTCGATTACGAGATCCACATCTTTTACAACTTCCTCGAATTTTTGCTCTTCGTAATTGATCACTTCATCGGCGCCGAGTTCACGCAGGAATTCGGTGTGGACTGATGACGCGGTGGCGATGATGTACGCGCCTTTCCAATGAGCAAGCTGAACGAGAAACGTGCCGACGCCTCCGGCGGCGCCGTGAATGAGCACACGCTGCTTCGGTTGAAGTTTGCCGTGATCGAAGAGGGCCTGCCAGGCGGTTAATCCGGCGAGGGGCACGGTGGCGGCCTGCTCGAAGTTCAGAGTTTTTGGCTTGGGGGCTACATCGCTTGCCGCCACAGCCACATATTCGGCGGCGCTGCCGTTGCGCCAAAAGGAAGCGAGGCCATAGACCTCATCTCCGGCTTTGACGTCGGAAACGTCTGCCTCAACTGCGTCGACGATGCCCGCGAATTCATGGCCCGGAATTGTGGGGAGGCGGGGCTGTCCGTCTTTGGTCTTGTAGGTGGGGGGCCAGGAGAGCTCGTCCTTGGTGATAGAAGTGGCGATCACGCGTACGAGAGCATCTCCAGGATCGAGCAACGGCTTTTCAACCTCTTCGTAAACCAGCTGCCGGGGACCACCCAATGAATGCATCCGCACTGCCTTCATTTTTCCCTCCGAGAGGCGTGAATCGCAAGCGTTCCAGACCGCGAGCGCCCGTTTTTGAATCGGCGGGCGTGCGGCTTACTTACCTTGGTTGACGGATGCTAACACCAGCGGGTTACTTCGTTCAACGAAGGGAATGAAGGCGGCTTAAGGGCAGGGAAGCGAAGAAAGCGGGAAAAGAGCTACTGCAAACAGCTCAAAATGAAAAGCGCCGGAAACGCGCCGCTCGGTGTCGCCGGCGCTAGATAGCTAGGCTACGTTCTGTCGCGACGACACCGGCGCCAGCTTGGGCGTCGGCGAGAAGACATGCCAGAAGTCGCCTTGTTCCTTGGTAAATTCCACAGCTACTTTCTTTTTCTTGTTGCGGTGCGTCGCGTCCACATAGACAACGCGGCATTCGCGCTCTTCCTGGGTGAAGCTATTCACCAGGAGAATCGTCTGGCCTCGTTTGACCCTGGGTGCCAAGGGCAGGAGCGCGCCGTTCATATTCACGGATTTAGCCACCGTGACGTAGCGGAATGGCAGGCCGCGCTCGGTGCGGCCGTACACGTGAACCGGAATCGAGAATGGGAGGCGCTTGCAGCGTCGTTTGTCTTCCATCGTTTACCCCCGAGATTTGTCCGGACTGGTTGAGTTGCCAGCCAAATAAGTTAGCTGGGCCGGAGGGGCGGCGCAATAGTACTTCAGTTGATTTTTCGCGCGAAGAGGCAGCGAAAGCTGCACATTACGCGGAGGTTACAACGGCACCCCGGTACTGATAGGTGGATCGCAAGGAGGCCCGATTGGTCCCCCTCGTGGCCCAGCCAATTTTTGCCGCAGCCTACTTCGTTGGCTGCTTCGCGATAATCTTGCTCGCGATTTTGTTGTAGGTCGCTTGGGGAATGATCTTCTTCTTCACGAGATCCGTTTTTGCGTGATAGGGCCGGCCGTCAATGATCTTCTGCGAATAAGCAGCGCCGATACCCGGCAGGGCATCGAGTTGCTCCTTGCTGGCCGAATTGATGTCCACAAGGTCGCTGGACGCCGGGGCAGCCTTGGATTGTGCCGCGGCGGTTGCGAAGGCATTGTGCGCGATCGCGGTTCCTGACCATCCGCCGATTACAAACAGCGAACATAGAGCCGCACAGCAAATTGCAATCATCACTCTTTTCGTCATTTCGCCTCTCCTGTTTTTTTTCTGCAGATATTTAAAATTCGAGCGTCCTATTCGTTGTTTTTCGCAGCGTGGTAGCCGGCCTTTTGAGCGTCGGCCTCGGACATGTATTTCCCGGTCTTGGTCTTGCCGTAGTAGCGGGTTCCTTCCTTGTGGTAGACGCCGGAATCGGTGTTGACCCAGACCTGCCCGCTTCCCGAGGGAGGCGCAGGCTGGCTTGTGTTGGTTTTCGGAGCGGAGGCGCTGCTGGATTTAGCAGGCTTCGTGGAAGCCGCTGAACTCGAAGATGCGGGCGGGTTGGAGCTTGCCGGTGCTGGGGCCGCGGCACCTGAGTTCGCACTTGAAGGCGTGGACGCGGCAGCGGACGTCCTGGTATCGGCAGTCTTGGCGGATTTTGATTTCTTTGTGCTGGCCGATTTTGTGCCGGCATCCGCGTCCTTCGAGGCGGTCGCGTCGGTCGAAGCAGCTTTTGACTTCTTCGCACTGGTTGACTTGGTGCCGGCCGCATCCGTTGAGGCTGTTGAGTCGGCCTTGGCGTCCGTTGAAGAGGCCTTCGCTGATTTGGATTTCTTTGAGCTGGTTGATTTGGCGCCCGATGCCGAGTCCGCTGATGTAGTGGTGTCGCCGGAGGACGATTTGGCGGACTTAGACTTCTTGGGGCTGGCTGAGGCGGTTGAACTGCCTGAGGTATCGCTGTCCGACGATTTCGCTTTTTTCGATTTCGACGTGGAAGATTTTCCCGAAGAAGAGGCGTCGCTGGAATCCGTGGAACTTGCGTCGGTGGACTTCTTCTTCGATTTGGTCGTTTTCTTTGCCGGCGTAGCGCTCGAATCGGTAGAATCGGTGGCCTGCGCCTTCACAGGGGCGGCGCTTGCGAGCGCCAATCCCAGTCCTGCGGAAATCAGGAACGCCAGTGCATAGCTTTTGAATCGCTTCATGTTGTTTCCTCTCCAGTTTGCGCGTTTTCGTAGAACGCCAGAA
This sequence comes from uncultured Acidobacteriota bacterium, assembly GCA_963772535.1. GTDB lineage: Bacteria > Acidobacteriota > Terriglobia > Acidiferrales > UBA7541 > Palsa-295. The sequence goes on along the minus strand of CAVYXN010000007.1, from coordinate 704,107 downwards.
GGCGTGCCGCGACGCGCTCATACGCGTGCCTTTTGCGCTTGGCCCTGCGGGAGCGAGACTTCTGCTACGAGTTAGGCGAGCTTACTCAGCTCGTGCCTCCCAAGATCTCCGCGCTTCCGCCCAGATTCGTTTTAGCGGCGTGTCGAGTGATGCCGCCTTGGTTGAAACCTCAACGATTCATTGAACGACCGCCCAGGCTGGAGTGGCCGCAAAGAAACGGATCAAAACACGTGCTGTGCGAACTGTTCCGGGCGAGACCACGCTCTCGAATCCCGGCCGGTTCCGCTTGGAGCGGATTCTAATGCTTGACGGGCGACAATTCAATGTGAGAACTGAAAAACGGCGGGAGCAAGGCGGGGGAGGGAACGGGAACGGCGAGTAGCGGGGAGGGGCTGGCCGCGGTCGGTCCGGTAGATGCATTTTGGGCTTGCCTTCCGCTCGGTCATATATGAATATGAACTCATGTTCATATTATGAATACGATCCTGAATCGCGGGCTGATTCGAAGCGGCTTCATCATTTGGCTGGGCGCTACGCTCGCTTTGCGCTTCTGGGGGCAGCACCTTTTGCGTCCTGGCGACTGGAAGGGGACGCTGATTCTATTTGCGGTGACGTTTCCGCTGATTGCCTGGCTGGTCCGGCGTTTGTGCGCCCGAGCGGGGCTGCCTGAATCAGAATGGCTTGGCGGTGTGACGACGCTCCTGCTGCCTGCACTCTTGCTGGATCCTTTTTCCAGCGCGTTTTTCCCAGTTGTGTTTCCGAATATGTCTCCGCAGGTAGCCGGTGTGTTCGGGGGCTGGATGCTCTGGTGCTGTGCCGGGGCGCTGCTTGGCGTGAGCCTAAGCTTGCCGCGGCGCGGATGAGGTTAGTCGCGATGAGGATCGAGTTGCTGTGAAGAAGCGTCCCGATCTGCTTGCCGGCGAGGATTTGCCGTCCGATCCGCGGCAGAAGCGCTCGCTAGATAAGCGCGAGCGGCTTAAGGAAGCCGGGCTGGGACTCTTCGGCGAGAAGGGGTATGAAAGCACTTCGATTGAAGCTATCGCGCAGCGCGCCAATCTTGTCGTGGGAAGCTTCTATCAGCACTACCGCTCGAAGCGACAGCTTTTGCTGGCGCTGATGGATGAACTGCTCGAGAAATTGAGCCAGCTTGAGTTTCGTCCGGAGGCAGCGGCGGATACTTGGTCCGTGATCCGCGGGCTGCTATCCCGTTCGTTCGCGCATGACCTTCGCTATCTCGGCGCGTATCGAGCATGGCAGGAGGCGGCGCTCACGGATGCCGGGCTGGCCAGGAAGCAGAAGCAGATTCATGCATGGACGACGGGGCGCGTGGCAGCGCTGTTCGAGAGGCTTGCACAGCTGCCTGGGGCGAGGAAAGGCGTCGATCTGGCGGGACTGGCTCGAGGGATGGATTCATTGTTCTGGAGTTTGCTCGGGCAGGCGGTGCGGATGCCCAAGCCGGAGCTTGAGCGGTGGGTGGAATCGTGCACGCACCTGATTTACCACGCGCTCTTCATGGATTCGCCGAAGATGGAAAAGTGAAGAACTTCTTGAGGTGAAAGCGTGCTGGAGTTCGAGTAGAACTTCGCGCGAACTGCGAACGTCAGAGCGCTGCTTTCGATTCATCGGCAAACTTAAAGAGACACATTAATCGCTAATTATAGGTGCTGTCGTTGGGCCGACATCTCCAGAAGAAAATCACGTAAGCTTTGCGGCTCCGATTGAAGTTCAAGCGATACTTTGTACCCGACTTTGCGGAGTCACCGTCCTTGAAATTTCTGCTGAGTCGTGCGAGCGTTAGCTCCGGTTCACGATCGCCCTTAATTTGGAAACGAAGCTTTCGCCGAGAATTGCCCGGCCAGCCGGGACACGTGAAAGCGGCGGCAAGCCGCCGCACTCCAAAAAACGATGAAAGGTAATTATTGATGACGATGCATCCATCTGGTCCCTCTGCTCCTGCTGCTCCTGCTGCGGCTGCGGCAAAACGGATCGCTGTGATACCGGGCGACGGGATTGGCAAGGAAGTGATTCCGGAGGCGGTGAAGGTGCTTAAGGCCGCCACGGCGGCGTCCGGGAAGAAGTTGGCGCTGACGGAATTCGATTGGGGCGCCGACCGGTATCTTCGAGATGGGACGACGCTACCGGCGGATGCGGTGGAAATGTTTCATCGCGACTTCGATGCGATTCTGCTTGGTGCCATGGGGGACCCGCGCGTTCCGACCAACGTGCATGCGGCGGATATTCTGCTGGGATTGCGTTTCAAGCTCGATCTGTATGTGAATGCGCGGCCCTGCGTGCTATTCGATAAGCGATTTACGCCGCTGAAAGACCGCAGCGAGAAGGATGTGAATTTCATCGTCTTCCGCGAGAACACCGAGGGGCTTTATGTGGGGATGGGCGGCTTCTTCAAGAAGGGAACCGCGGATGAGATCGCGACGCAGGAGGATCTGAACACGCGCAAGGGCGTGGAGCGGATTATTCGCTATGCGTTTGAATATGCGCGGAAGGGCGGGTTGAAGCGCGTGTGCATGGCCGATAAGTCGAATGCTCTCGCGTTTGGTCATGATCTGTGGCAGCGCGTGTTCAAACTGGTGCGCGCCGAGTATCCGGACATCGAAGCGAGCCACCAGTACATCGACAATTTGCTGATGCAGATGGTTCGCGACCCGTCGCAGTTTCAGGTGATCGTAACTTCGAATCTGTTCGGCGACATTGCGAGCGATTTGGGAGCTCAGCTTGCGGGAGGCTTGGGCCTGGCTCCCTCAGGCAATATCCATCCGGGCCAAGTGTCGCTATTTGAGCCGGTGCACGGCTCGGCACCCAATATAGCAGGCAAGAATACTGCGAATCCGATGGGTGCCATCTTCACAGCGGGAATGATGCTCGATTATCTGGGCTGGAGCGCCGAATCTCGGGCGATCGAAACTGCGGTGCGTGCGGCGCTGGCCGAATCTAAAACACCCGCCGAACTCGGAGGAGCGCTGGGCACGCGCGAAGTGGGTGACTGGGTCGCGAACCAAGTTGCGAAGACCGGCATTGCTCACGCCTGACTAGGCAAGCTCCACTTGAAGAGCGAGTTTTAGGCGTTCGGGTGATCTTATGTATCACTTCAATAAGCTTCGCGCACGACGAACGGCGAAGAATGCGGGAGAAAGACCGAGGCTACTTCGAGAAGCGGTTCAGTATTCCGTCCCATTCAGAATTAAAGTGATGCATTCAATGCAATCCCCTTTGAAACTTCAACTGTAGGTATAGCTGTCGGCACGTCGACGGCCGCCTGCAAAAACTTTTGCCAAGAGTGCTCCCAGTACGAAGCCGCCGACGTGAGCCCACCAAGCGACCCCGCCCATGCTCGCCCCGCCCGGAGCACCGAGCGCGCTGACTCCACTAAGAAATTGGACGACGAACCAGAGGCCGATGAAAATGATGGCTGGAATCTGCGCCGTAAAGAAAAAGACGAAAAGAGGAATGAGAGTCAGAATTCGCGAGGCGGGGAAGAAGACTACGTAGGCACCGAGGACTCCGGAGATTGCGCCGCTCGCCCCGATTGACGGCAGGCTCGAGCCCCAACTAAAAAGGGCCTGGGCCAGTCCTGAGCCGATGCCGCAGATGAAGTAGAAAAGCAAATACGAAACGGGTCCGAGCCTGTCTTCTACTGCGCCGCCGAAAATCCAAAGAAACCACATATTGCCGAGGATGTGCAGGAATCCACCGTGAAGAAACATGCAGGTGATGAGTGGCAGGAATGCTTCTACGAGCGTGTATGGTCCTCCGACAAGAGCGAGCTTCATTCTCAACGGAACCAGACCGAAGGTTCTGATGAGAGCGTCGTTAGCCGCATGCGACAGGCTGAGCTGATAGCAGAACACCAGGACGTTCGCGACGATCAATAGGATGGTCACCACGGGAACAGAACGCCGCGCCATCATGCTCTTGAGTGGGATCATATTTCGATTCCCAGACCAGCAGAGACCGCGGCACGAGATGCCTCCGCCAATTCCTCATCCGAGTAAGCAGGTTCGGAGCGCTCGCCGCGACGGCGCAGCCTATCGATTTCGATAAGCGTCGCGATTCCACCGCGTGCGCCGTGACCTTCGCAGTTCAGGCCGGCAGCAGCACAGCTGAATTCCAGAATCTCATCGACGGGCCATCCGCGAACGATGCCGTAGGCGACTGCGCCGTGAAAAATATCTCCGGCGCCGGTCGTGTCCACTGTGCGCACCCGAAAGCCAGGACATAAGTGGAACCGCATTCCGTTCCAGGCGAGCACGCCGAGTCGTCCGAGTGTCGCGCCCGTCAAGCAGCAGTTGAACTGCGCATGCATCCTGGGGAGTGACTTCAGCAAATTCTGCTCGCCAGTGAGACGGGCAGGAAAATCCTTCGAGGTGATCGCGAAATCTACGTATTCAAGTAATTCCTCAACTCCAGGATAGCGGTTATCGAAATCGCCAAGGACGAGGGTGCCCGCTTCTCGCGCCCACTTGGCCGCCTGAGTGGAGGCTGCCGTATCGTGCCCGTCGATGAGGAGGATGCGGGCGCCCGCAATCCAATCGGCACGCAGGTCTTCGGGGTGCAGCGCAATTCGCAGATCGCGTTTCCAGAGAACCGTGCGTTCGCCGGACTTCTCGTCAATGAGAATAAAGGATGACTGGCTCATGCAGCCCGGCGCCATGATCCAGTGCGCGTCGACACCTTCGCGATCCATCTCCTCTTGTTGGAACTTTCCCGCTTCATCGTCGCCGATTTTGCCGATATACCTTGTGCGCAGACCCCAGCGCTGGCAAGCGGTAATCGCGCTGGCTGTCTGTCCTCCTGCGCGACGCGCAGCCGAGAGGATTTCCACTTTCGAATCCAGAACGGGAAAATGGGGAAGGCGGATGACGGTGTCGGTGGCGTTGATACCGATGCCGACGACATCGACCGGCGATTCGTTGAAGTGGTGCACGAGATGATTATCTTCGTGCGAGCAGGCAAGTGCGAGAAAATTTATCGGGAAGAAACGAAGAAGCGAGCGCAGGAGAATGCTTAAAGAAGTACATCAAGCAAGAATCTTCGCGCGCGGAGTGAAGATTCCTTCCTCAACAAAAACTTCAAGTGCGACCGGGCGCGTTTATTATTTGCGTGGCGTGAGTGCCTGTGATAGAAAATTTTGTTTCGCGTTGCTGCGTCGGCGCGCCGACACCTGATGCCAGTCCACGAATCCGAGGCGATCATTCTACAAAGCTATCCGCTAGGTGAAGCCGACCGGTTGGTCAGTTTTCTTTCGCGAACGATGGGGCGAGTGCGCGGGGTTGCGGCGGGTGCGCGGCGTACGAAGAGTCGCTTTGGCTCGACGCTCGAGAGGCTGTCGCATGTGCGCATCTGGTTTTTTGAGCGGCCTTCGCGCGAACTGGTGCGCATCAATCAGTGCGAACTGATTGAGTCATTTCTCGATGCGTTCCGCGATTACGCCTCGGGAGTCGCGCTGGCGATCTTCAGCGAAGTGACCGAAGCGGTTCTGCCGGAGCATGAAGCGTCGGATCCAAACTTTCGTCTGTTGCTGCTATCGGCCCAGGCGGTGAAGAAAACCGGCAAGCCGGAGCTGGCGATGGCTTATTTCACGTTGTGGACCGTAAAACTTGGCGGCTGGCTGCCGCCACTCGATGCTTGCGCGCGATGCGGCAGAGGGCTGGCCGCGTCCGAACCGGCTTATTTTTCGCGGAGTGCTTCGGCCCTCATGTGCGGGAAGTGCCGCGTGCCCGGGCTTAGGGCGATTTCCGTGGCGGCCTTGGCAGCCGCGCGTCGAATGCTGGCAGAGCGGCTCGATAAGCTGAGCGAAGAAATGATTCCGCCGCGCGCCGCACGAGAACTGAGCGATGTTATGCTCGACGTCATCGAACATCAGATCGATCGGAAGCTACAGGCGAGGGAACTCCTGGAGAAGCCAGCTTGAAGAAAAGCGATCGCAGCGGAAATCGTCGGCTGAAATCTCAGGCTCAACGTGCGGCCACGAAGGGACTCACCTTTCAAGACCTTCTATTAACACTTGAAGAGTACTGGGCGAGGCGTGATTGTGTTCTGCAACAGCCGTATGACGTGGAAGTGGGCGCGGGGACGATGCACCCGGAGACGTTCCTCCGCGTGCTCGGCCCCGATCCTTATCGAGTGATCTACGCCCAGCCGAGCCGCCGGCCGGCGGACGGGCGATACGGCGAAAATCCGAACCGCCTTTTCAAACATACGCAGCTTCAAGTAATACTCAAGCCTTCGCCAGCCAACGTGCAGGATTTATATTTGGAAAGTCTTGCGGCAGTTGGAATCAATTTGAAGGAACATGACATTAAGTTTGAGGAAGACAACTGGGAGGCGCCGACTTTGAGCGCGTGGGGCATGGGCTGGCAGGTGATGCTCGACGGGCTGGAGATCACGCAGTTCACTTACTTCCAGCAGTGCGGCGGGCTCGACCTCGATCCGATTTCCGTTGAACTCACCTATGGTCTCGACCGCATCGCGGCTTATCTTCAGGGCGTGGATAATGTTTTTGATGTGCGGTGGACGGATACCGTGAGCTATGCGACGGTGCGCCTGGCGGAGGAGCAGCAATTTTCGGCGTATAACTTCGAATATGCAGATGCTGCGGCAACGCGGAAACAGTTCGACCTCTATGAGACAGACGCTGCGCGTTTGCTGGCCGCGTATCCCGGAACGAAAGGGAAGGATCGCTTGCGTTTTCCCCTTCTGCAAGCCTACGAATTTTGCTTGAAGTGTTCGCACCTCTTTAATGTGCTCGACGCGCGCGGCGCAATTTCGGTGACGGAGCGCGCGGCCATGATCGCTCGTGTCCGCAAGTTGGCCACCCAGGTGGCGAAGGCTTGGCTGGATCAGCGCACCGTCACATCGCAACCGGAACTTGCCGAGGCTCGGGCATGAAGAAAAATCAGGGAAAAACCGGTGCGGCCGCAGCAGGTGATTTCCTTTTCGAGATTGGATGCGAAGAACTCCCGGCCGGGATGATCGCGAAGGCGTCAGAGGAGCTTAAAGCGATACTTGAGAAGTATTTCTCGACGAATGGGTTGATTGAGGCCAGTAATCGAATAGAAGCTTTCGGCGGCCCGAGACGATTGACGGCGATTGCGCATGGCGTACGCCTGCGCCAGGAAGATGTTGTTCGCGAAGTGATGGGGCCGCCGAAGTCGGTCGCGTACGACAATCTCGGCGAACCAACGCGAGCGGCCATGAGTTTCGCGGAGAAGCAGGGAATTCCGGTGTCGAAGCTGGCGATCGTAAACACAGCAAAGGGCGAGTACGTTTCCGCGACTCAATTGATCGAAGGCCGCCTTGCGTCGAAAGTTCTCGCTGAAGTGCTACCTCAAGTGATTCAGGAGATCAGTTGGCCGCGGTCGATGTATTGGACGGGGGCGCACGGTCCTCGATTTATCCGGCCGATCCGTTGGATCGTCGCAATGCTTGGCGGGAAGGTGGTGCCGTTTTCATTTGCTGGCGTGAATGCGGGTAACCGAACCGACGGTCATCGCTTTTTGGGGAAGCGAAGTATTCCGGTGAGCGGGCCGCGCGACTACGAAATGAAGCTCAAGAAGAACTTTGTGATTTGCCGGCCGGAGGAGCGCAGAGGAAAGATTGAGACCGAGCTTCGTTCGCAGGCTAGCCGCAAAAATCTGCGAGCGCACGAAGATGAAGCGTTACTTGAGATCGTAACTTACCTCAACGAGTATCCCACTGTGATTGCCGGCAATTTTGATTCGAATTTTCTCGCGCTTCCGGATGAGATTTTGATCACGGTAATGCGCGACCATCAGAAATATTTTGCGCTGGAAGCACGCGGCGGGCGACTGGCGCCGAATTTTCTCGCGGTGATAAATCTCAACAAAGACTCGAAGGGGTTGGTGCGAGCGGGACACGAGCGGGTGCTGCGTGCGCGCTTTGCCGACGCGCAATTTTTCTGGGAGACGGATCAAAAGTGTCGGCTCGCCGACTACTTGCCGAGGCTTTCGCACGTCACCTACGAGCGCAGGCTCGGAAGTTACTTCGACAAAGTGGAGCGCATGCGCGCTATCGCCCGCTGGCTCGCGGAGCAGTGGTTCAGTTCTGGAATTACGGGTGGAGATGTGGCGGGATCCGATCGCGCGGCGGAGCTTGCGAAGTGCGATCTCGTAACGGAGATGGTGAAGGAGTTCACGGAGCTGCAGGGAATTGTTGGTGGGTTGTACGCGCGAGCGCAGGGCGAACCCGACGAAATATCGTGGGCCATTTACGACCATTACAAGCCTCTCGGACTCGATGATCCGATCCCGCGCAACTTGACAGGGTGCGCGGTTGCGCTGGCGGACAAACTCGATTCGCTGGTCGCGTGCTTTGCAGTGGGTGCAGCACCAACGGGTTCCAGCGATCCATTTGCGCTCCGACGGGCAGCGCTTGGAATTGTGAAGATTATCCTGGAGCGCAAGATTTCGATTTCAATTTCGTCGGCCGTATCGGCCGCCGCCCGCGCTCTACGCGAGCACGCGCCTAAGATCAACGCTTCGGAGGCCGTCGAAAAGCAGGTGCTGGATTTTCTGCTTGAGCGGGCGAAGTTCATCTTGCGCGAACGGCGAGGATTTGCTTACGACGAAATCAACGCGGCCTTTGCGGCGGGCGCGGACGACCTTGTAGATGTGGCAGACCGGGTAGAAGCCTTAAAGGCGATACGCAATACCAAGAATTTTGCGCCGCTGGCCGCTTCGTTCAAGCGTATCCGGAATATTCTCGAGAAATCCGCGGCGGCTGGAGACAAGAATCAGGTGGCCGTGAACAAGGAACTACTTCGGGACCCGGCTGAGCAGCAACTCAATCTTGTCGCACACAAAATCGGAGAGGAAGCGACCCGTCGGAAGAAGGCCAAGAAATATCGCGAGGCCCTGGAGAAGATTTCCGAGCTGCGACCGTCAGTGGATTTCTTCTTTGACAAAGTTCTAGTCATGGCTGAAGAGGCGGATGTGCGACGAAACCGCCTTGCGCTGCTCGGGAACCTCTTGAAAGAATTCTCGACGATCGCAGATTTCTCGGAGTTGGGCGGCGACGAATCGAAGGAGGCTCTCAGGAATCCGGTGCGCGGGTGAGCTGAGTGGTTGAGCCTTCACTTTAGGTGTTGTCGCACAAGTTATTCGTCGACAGGCCGACTTGTAAGGTAGTGGTTAAAGGGCGGCACTTGGTCAATTTTGCTATTTTGAGGTAGTTGAGGAGAAACATGAAATACGTCTATTTCTTCGGCGCGGGAAAAGCGGACGGGGCCGGCGACATGAAAGAGATCCTCGGAGGCAAGGGGGCCGGTCTGGCCGAGATGACGCGCATCGGTTTGCCGGTGCCAGCAGGCTTCACGATAGCAACGGAGGCTTGCGACTACTACTTCAAGCATGGCCGCAAGTATCCGAAGGAGCTTCGCGCCGAGGTTGCGAAAAATCTGGCCAGGCTCGAGAAGCTCACGAAGAAAAAACTGGGCGACGCGAAGAATCCGCTGCTGGTGAGTGTTCGGTCTGGGTCCGCGAAATCAATGCCGGGCATGATGGAGACGATCCTGAATCTCGGTCTGAACGAAAAGTCAGTGGAAGCGCTGGCGAAATCGACGCAAAACGAACGTTTTGCCTGGGATGCTTACCGCCGGTTCGTCCAGATGTACTCGAGCGTGGTAATCGGCTTGCCGAAAGAGGATCTCGAAGCTCGACTGCGCGCGATGAAGAAATATTTCAACGTCACGGACGACACGCAGGTGACAGCACAGGGCTGGCGGCAACTCGTCGGCGAATATAAGGAGTATTACAAGCGCAAAACGGGCAAGCCTTTCCCAGAAGGGCCGGAAGAACAATTGTGGGGTGCGATTGGGGCGGTTTTTGAATCATGGATGGGCGAGAAGGCCGTGACATATCGCCGCGTGGAAAAAATTACTGGCCTGCTCGGCACGGCCGTGAATGTGGTTCAAATGGTGTTCGGCAATACGGGCGAGAATTCGGGAACGGGCGTGTGCTTCACGCGCGATCCTTCCACCGGTGAGAAAGTTTTCTTCGGGGATTTCCTGCTGAACGCGCAGGGTGAGGATGTTGTCGCCGGGATTCGCACGCCGATGCATTTGAGCGAATTGAAATCGCGGATGCCGAAGGTGTATCAACAACTCGAGCGTGTTCGAGCGAAACTTGAAAAACATTATCGAGACATGCAGGACATGGAATTCACGGTGGAGAACGGCACGCTTTACATGTTGCAGACGCGCACCGGCAAGCGATCGCCGGCAGCCGCGTTCCGAATGGCTGTCGAAATGAAAAATGAGGGTCTGATTAAACTTGAAGAAGCACTTGAACGCATCAAGGATGAAGACGTCGAGCGGCTTTTCTATCCTGTGCTCGATCCGGCGCTGCCGCGCACGGAGTTTCAGACGCGAAAAATAGCAGAGGGTATCAACGCCGTACCGGGCGCCGCAGTTGGCAAGGCTGTATTCACAGCAGCCGACGCCGAAGAGTGGGCGGCCAAGGGCGAGAAGGTAATTCTGGTACGTCGCGAGACGAGCCCCGAGGACGTCGGCGGTATGTACGTGGCGCAGGGAATTCTTACGGCGACTGGCGGCAAGACCAGCCACGCAGCGGTGGTCGCGCGCGGGTGGGGAAAGTGCTGCATCGTCGGAGCGGAAAAGATCGACATCGATTCCGAACGCAAAAGAATGAGTTCGAATGGCCGGGTCGTAAAAGAAGGCGAGTGGATCACTCTTGACGGCGGTGATGGCTCGGTTTACACGGGCGAGATTGCGCTGGTGCGCCCGGAGCCGACCAAGGCTTACGAAACCATCATGAAATGGGCCGATTCGGTGCGGGAAATCGGCGTTCGCGCGAATGCAGATACTCCCAAAGATGCGCGCGTGGCTCGCGAGATGGGCGCCGAAGGCATTGGACTGACCCGTACCGAGCACATGTTTTTCAAAGATTTCGAGCATCCGGAGAAGAGCATCGAACGGCAACGCGCCATTCAGGAAATGATCCTCGCGGACACCCAAGAGGCGCGGCGCAAGGCGCTCGACAAGCTTCTTCCGTTCCAGCGGCGCGATTTTGTGGGGCTGTTCGAAGCGATGGACGGACTTCCAGTAACCATCCGGCTGATTGATCCGCCGCTGCACGAGTTCGTACCGCACGATCCGGAGAAGCAGGAAGAGCTGGCGAAGGAATTAGGGACGACGCGTGAAGTAATTGAGCGACGCGTGGAGCAGTTGCACGAAGCGAACCCCATGCTGGGCCATCGCGGTTGCCGCCTGTGCATCACGTATCCGGAAATTCTCGAGATGCAGGTGCGTGCGATCATCGAAGCGGCGATTGATTGCCAGAAGCGGGGCATTAAAGTGATACCTGAGATCATGCATCCGCTTACTCTCGACAAAAAAGAGATGAAAATTCTCGAAGAGGCCACTCGTCGCGTGGCCGATCCGATTATTCAGCAGGCTAAAGTAAAGCTTCACTATCTTGTGGGCACAATGATCGAACTTCCAAGAGCCGCGTTGCTTGCTGACCAAATTGCCGAAGTCGCTGAATTCTTCTCATTCGGCACGAATGACTTGACGCAGACGGTTATGGGGCTCTCTCGTGATGATGCTGGCCGGTTCCTGCCGGAGTATGTGGACGAACGCAAAGCTGGGATCTTTCGTAGCGATCCTTTCCAGTCGCTCGATATTCCCGGTGTCGGGATGCTGGTCGAATGGGGCATCCAGCGCGGGCGAGCCACTCGTCCGGATTTGGAGGTCGGAATCTGTGGCGAACATGGAGGCGACGGTCCCAGCGTCAAGTTCTGCCATCGCGTGGGAATGGACTACGTGAGCGCCTCGCCATTCCGAGTCCCGGTCGCGCGCCTTGCCGCTGCGCAGGCTGTGATTGAGGAAAAAAAGAGCGGGAAGAAATCCGCGCGCAGAAGAGCTCACGTGTCACATTCACATTAAGGAGAAAAGCGCCATCCGTCCCCTCGATAGCCGTCCGCTGATCATTGGCATTTGCGGCGGCACCGGCTCCGGCAAAACCACCATTACAGCGCGGATTATCGAAGCGCTCTCCGAAGCGAACGTAATCGTTCTCGAGCAAGACAGCTACTACAAAGACTATCCGGGCATGCCGCTCGAAGAGCGGGTGAAACAGAACTTCGATCATCCCGATTCGATGGATACGCCACTATTGGCCGAGCACGTCCGCCGGCTTCGCGAAGGCCAGGTGATCGAGCGACCTACCTACGATTTCGCGAATTTTCGTCGCGCAGACGCAACTATCAGGCTCGCGCCGCGCTCAGCGATCATCGTTGAAGGGATTCTGATTTTCGAGAACAAGACGCTCCGCGATCTGATGGACATCAAGATTTTCGTCGACACCGATGCCGATCTGCGATTTATCAGGCGCTTGGTGCGTGATATCCGCGAGCGTGGGCGCACGATGGAGATGGTCGTCGATCAATACATGGCGACGGTGCGCCCGATGCATATGGAGTTTGTCGAGCCCTCGAAACGCTATGCGGATGTGATTATTCCGGAAGGCGGGCATAACGAAGTGGGGATTGATCTTGTGATTCAGAAGATTCGCTCGCTGGTGCCGCGCTGATTGGATTCAGGCGCGGGCGGCTACGCCGCTGGGCTTGATCACGCTATCGGCGAAGCGCTCCATCTCTTCGAGCTGCGGGCTGAACTGCAACAGCAGGAGATCGACGCCAGCGCGCTCAAATTCGCCTATGCGGTCGGCCACCTGCTGCGGCGTGCCGACCAGGCCGGAGCGAAGGCCGCGATTCGAAACGGAATAATCTTCAAGTGAAACGCGCTGCTCGAGCTGCGTGTTGGCAAGCCACTGCTCGTAGTTCTTGTAGCCGGCGGCGTTCTGCTTCACGTCGGTGATGCGTTCCACTTCTTTTTTCGCCGCAGCCTCCGTTTCGCGCACCACGGCGTACCCTGCAACGCCGTATTTCATAGGCGGCAGACCTTTGCGCTCGCGGCGCTCGGCCATGTCACGTATTTTCGGGGCGATGCGCTCGGGCGGGTCACCGTGCGTCACGTAGGCATCACACTTCGTCGCGATTAATTCTTTCGCCGCTTCCGATTCGCCGCCAGCGTAGATCACCGGACGCGGCTTTGCCACCGGTTTCGGCTGCAACACGAGATCCGCGACCGAATAATATTTTCCGCTGTAGGAGAAGTGATCCTGCTTCCAGGCCTGGTCTACCACATCGAGCCACTCGGAGGTGCGTGCGTAACGGTCATCGTGCTGGTCAAATCGCACACCGTATTTCTTAGCTTCCTCGGCCCACCAGGACGAGACCACGTTGAGCGAGACACGGCCACCGGATATGTTGTCGATATTCGCGGCCTGCTTGGCCAGCAGTGCGGGCAGGTGAAACGTGGGTCGCACGGCGATCATCAACTCGAGCCGCTCCGTGACGGCGGCGAGCGCTGCGGAAGTGGACCACGCATCGAGCGATGGCGCATCGACGCCCTTGATGTCGTTCAAATTCAGCTCGGCGATGAGAGAGAGGTCGAAGCCAATTTGTTCGCTGCGGCGTGCGAGGCGTGAGACGTAGTCCCACGTTGGCGCCATCTGCTCATCTTCGACGTTGCGCAGCCAGCCGCCAAAGACTGGCATCCAGTATCCGTAGCGCATCAGCGCGCCTCCTGGACCAGATAATCGACGAGGCGCTCAAATGGATTGAAGCCGACGACGCGCGGGCCGTCGGAAACGAAATTCGAGAGCGCGTTGATGTCGTAGTAGTAGAGTCGGCCGTCGCGATCGTCGATGATGTACTCGACGCCGCCCACTTCCACTTTCGCGGCGCTGAAAATCCGCTCGACCGCCGCGACCACGTCGTCCGGCGGACGGTAACCTTCGACGCGCAGGCCTGTCTTCGGTCCTTCGACAACACATGCGGTTTCAATCTTCGCGCCGTCGGTGGTTTTGCAGATGTCCATCGGGCATAGGTCGAACGTATCGCCCGCGGTGAACACCTTGATGCCGTATAGATATTTGTAGCCGAGCGTCTCGACGCGGGTGATGTGTCCGCCGCGCGCGGGAATAAATTCCTGCACGATACCGGTGCCGTCGAGCCCAAACTGTAATTTATCTTCGCGTGCCGCCCCTTCAATCTGCTCGAGCGAATCGAAGCGCACTATGCCCACACCGCTGCCGCCGATATTTGGCTTGATCACAACGGGGAAGCGCATTCCGCGCGCTGCGTCGGCAGCCTGGCTGGGATGATTGATTACGACCGAGCGCGGGTAGGGAAGGTCAAGCGTTTCGAGGAGCGAAAGTTGGAGAGCTTTTGACGTCTCATTGCGAAATCCTTCGCTGCCGTTGATGACACGGACACCCATGCGTTCGAGGTGTGCAAGATAGCTGAGCGTGTAAAAAATGGCGTGGGCGTTGCCGCGCGTCCAAGCCGAAGGACTCATGCGATTGAAGATAAGGCCGAACCGCTGAACGCCGTTGGGCGATATGTCAAAGTGATGACGCGCGGCGTCAAGGCGGATGTACGGCACGCCACGGCGGTCCATTTCCGCGAACACCGGCTCAAACCAGCGCGGATGCTCGTAGTAAACCCCAATGGGCCGTTTTGAGTACTTCAAATATTCCTCCGCCATTTACCGATGGGGCGTGTCTCGACGTGCCCTGGAAAGCATTTTACACCGTTGGAAGTACCAAAGCGTTGGATGCCCTTGCTGAGGAATCGTTTCACGCGATCTTCTCGGGGCGGTCGAAGACTTTCCCGCCGCTAACCGGCTTTCATTTTAGCAACAACGTCGCGATGCATCTTCGCTCGTTCGCGATAGACGGCACACTGCAGCTCCAGACTCGCGCGATGATCCGGGGGAAGCTTGGCGGCAATCATCTCGCAATGATCCGCAGCGTCGTCCCAACGCTTGGCGTCCTGTTCGATAAACGACAGCAACTCCTTGGTTCGGTCGTCCACTCGACCTCCAGATCACTTCCGAGAAAAGCGAACGATTGTTCGCCCGCGTGTACTGGGGTTGGGCGGCCAGGATGCGGTCCGCCGCCGACCGGCAAGATCGCTACGCGCTAGGCTCTCTCGTCGCTTTGCGGGCACTTGTCTCTTTTACCTGAAGATGATCCGCATGTTGATGAAGTCAAAGGTTACGGCGTGGTGTTTCAGGAAATCGCTGCCGAACATACCTTCGAGGTGAAAGCCAAATTCGTTCTCCCAAGGAAATGGGCCGTCGTAGAGGCCGGGCACGTTTTGCTCAGTGACTTCACCGACCGTGAATTGCGCTACCGTGTAAGGGATTATCTTTAACACGCCCGCGCCGCCCTGCCCTTCGCTTGCCTTCGATTCATCCAGATGAATGCCGGCTTGCTGGATTGCCGATTCGGCCAGCTTGACCCCAGCGCCAGCTAAGCCACTATCAATGAAGAACAGAGAGATGGGTTGCGTATTAACTCGTCCCCACGCGACCATGAAATGATCGCCGGCCATCCACATGGGCACAACAATCCCATTTGTTACGCGTGCATTTGTCGCGCCATTGACTCCGGCTTGGCTGTTCGACTGTGTATTGCGCCAAGAAGATCGCCGGACGACGTCCGGGGGACGAGGCGGACCGCCCGCCGCGTCAAACCGTTTCAAATTCGCCGCGTTTTTCTTGCGCAGAATCAGCTCGCCCGTCCGGTAATCGATGGTAGAAATAAATTGATAGAGGACATTGGTGCCGATACAGCCGTTGATCTGCTTCACGCCGAAGCCGCTGGACATGGAGCGCAGAGGCAACATGCCCACTGGAATATTCCTCAGTGTCCATGAACCGAGAGTGAGCGAGTCGACGCGCCCGTTGTCCACTTGCGCGTGCTGGTCTCCGCTGAACGTGCCTTGCACCGAGCCCATCGGCTTCACATTAAGTTCGCGAGCAAATTCTGAATCGAGCAGAAGCTCGGAACCGCCCGTGTCGATGAAGAATGCGACCTCGGAGCCGCCATTTACACGCACGTTCACCACAGGCAGCGGATCGGACGCGATAAACGGCAGGCGCGTGCTTTCGCCGGCGTCGCGTTCGAATTTATATGGATCGTCATCGCGAAAGCTTTCGAGCTTGGCGACATTGAGCGTCGCATAATTTTTCAGCTTCGAGGCATCTTCCGGGCCAAGTCCCTGCAATGCGCGGGCGGCGTGGAAGAAATCGTTTTGGCGGTAGAGCGCCTCTGCGAGCATGATCTTCGCGTCGGTATCGCCGTGCTTCAGATCCAACGCTTTGCGCAGCAATGACTCGGCATCGTCGAGTTTGTTCGAAAGAAGGGCGATGTAGCCAAGCTGCGAGGCGGCGTGAAAATCTTTTGGATCCTTGGCGGCGATCTCCGCGTAGGCTTGCTGGGCTTCCGCGAAACTGCCGGAATGGAAGAGGCGATCCGCCTGCGCGATTTCTTCGGGCGTCGGCTTCGGTTTTTTGTTGTGCTTTGCGGGTTGCGCGGCGGAATGAACTCCGCCTAACGATGCAAACGCCAAAATCATAAGCGCGCAAGCGCGCTTCGAAAAATGCATTCAGTACTCCTAAATGTTATCCAGAGAGTTTAGCAAAAGCCCGGTGGGGATTGCGCAGCTAAACGCGCAGTTTAAATGCGGTAAGGCAGCCGGTCTCATCCAGCCGCAGTGTGTTGCATTAGTCTATCGGCCTACCACGCGCTCGATGCGCCGATCGGGAACGAACCAGATGAGAGCGACCAGAACGTACATCGCGACCGAAATCCGGGGATCCACGCGCGCGGATAGAATCCCCAAAGTATAAATTGCCAACGACGCTTTGCCCTTGCGGTCGCTTCCAATCGCGATCGCGATCGGAGAATCGGCTCCGTTACATGCGATTAGCACCTTCGCGAGAATCGTAAAAGCGATGGCCGCTAGAAACAGCACGACGCCGTAGACCCCAACCGGCACCGCGGCGAAATGGTTCTCACCCATCCATCCGGTAACGAACGGCACGAGTGAAAGCCAGAACAGGAGGTGCAGGTTCGCCCAGAGAGCCGTGCCATTCACTTTTTGTGTGGCGTGCAATAGATGATGGTGGTTGTTCCAGTAGATGCCCACGAAAATGAAGCTCAATGCATAACTGAGGAAGGTGGGTATGGCGGGACGCAAGGCCGCCAGCGATGTATCGTGCGGGACGTGCAGATCAAGCACCATGATCGTGATGATGATAGCGATCACGCCGTCGCTGAAAGCTTCGAGCCGCCCTTTGCTCATGTGATTTTCCCTTGGACTAATACGACCGCGCCGCATGATACCAAGCCATGCCAGATTGGAACATGCGTCAGGAACAAGGGTTATACCAACTGCCTTATGCGATTTAGCGGCGAGCCGCTACTTGTGCTTGCCCGAAACGAGCGGCCGAGAGAGAATGGCGCGGCGAGCACTCTTAATGCTTGCAGCAGTTCAACTGAGGGGGACAACTGTGGCCGACAACTATTCCGAGCAGAAGAGCACGCTGGTGATTCGTGTGCCGCTCTCCGAGGAAAGCTACGCATCGATCTATTTTTCGAATCATGAAGGCAGGCCGATGAACGCGCGCGAGTGGTGGCACTTGAAGCAGGTGGTGGAACTGGCTAGCCACGCATTCAGTGCGCCGGAGGACAAGACGCAGGGCGCAACGCAGGCCATGGTAGCCGGCGCGTAGTAAGACCGAAAAATCTAGGCGGAGCCGAATTCTCAGGTTGTGGCGAGGGTTCGAGCGACGGCAGATGCGATTCGAGCTTTTCGAGATTCACGACCAGCACTGGTTTCCAGATTTCTTGCGGCGCGAAGTACTCGACGCGCTGCAGATGATCCTGGAGCGCACGGACGCATATAAGCCAATCGCCGGGCGGCTTCGTGAGGCACTGAATTGTTCGGGCGCCAGCGAGATACTCGATCTCTTTTCCGGCGCAGGCGGTCCATGGCCATCGCTCGTGCAACTCTTTCAGAAGGAAGGCGCGACGCCCGTCAAAGTTCTTCTTACCGACAAGTATCCAGATGCTTCGAATGACGGCGGAGGGACGGCTTGTTCGAACGGCATAAACTTTCTCCACGATCCGATCGATGCGACGGCAATTCCGGAACGGCTTCAGGGTTTTCGCACAATTTTTTCTTCGTTCCACCATTTCAATCCAGAACAAGCCGGCCGCTTCTTAAGAGATAGTGCGGCAAGAGGGCAGGGGATCGGAGTTTTTGAGGTCGCATCGCGGCATACCTTCACGCTACTTACGATTTTGGCGATACCCCTCGCCGATTGGCTTTTTACGCCAACCCGCCACCCGTTTCGGTGGTCGCGCATTTTCTGGACGTATGTCATTCCCGTCGTACCGCTTGTGCTTCTGGTAGACGGGCTGATTTCCTGCATGCGGGCTTATTCACTTGCGGACCTACGCGGAATGACTGCAGGTGTAAACAGCCGCGATTACGAGTGGCGGATCGGCGAAGAATCGAACGCCAACCTGCCGCTGAGAGTTACCTATTTAGTGGGCTGGCCCAAGAAAATGCTCGCCGCTGATTGATTCCTCTCTTGCCTGCGCAAGTTTTTTGCGACCTGCAGAAATCCTCGGTCTCACTAATGATTCAAGCGCGGCCGGCCGTAATAGACTACGATTTAATTAGCTGTGTCGGCCTCTGAGCGCCAATTCGATTCCGTAGTCATTGGTTCGGGGCCCAACGGCCTCGCGGCGGCGATTACGCTCGCACAAGCCGGGGAATCAGTGCTGGTCCTCGAAGCCGAGCCAACCATTGGCGGCGGGATGCGTTCGGCGGAGGTCACGCTGCCTGGATTCGTGCACGATATTTGCGCTGCGGTTGTGCCGCTCGCCCTTGCTTCGCCCTTTTTCCGCACGTTGCCACTCTCCCAGCACGGGCTCGCGTTTATTCAACCCGACGCGCCACTCGCGCATCCCCTTGATGATGGTACGGCGGTGATCGTCGAACGATCGGTGGAGCAGACAGCGGCTGGCCTAGGCCGCGACAGTGCGAGCTACGCGAGGTTGTTCGGTCCATTGGCGCGCAATTGGACCAAACTCGAACCACTGCTGCTTGGCGCATTGAAGTTCCCCGAGCATCCATTGATTGCTGCGAGATTTGGCGTGGATGCGCTGCGTTCCGCATCGTCACTCGCAGTATCGAAATTTCGGGATGTGCGTGCTCGCGCGCTTTTCGCGGGCCTCGCAGCTCACTCGATTCTTCCGCTCGAAGATTCGCCGAGTGCCGCATTCGGCCTGATACTCGGAATTCTGGCGCATGCGGTCGGCTGGCCTATCGTCCGCGGCGGCACTCAGAAGCTGGCTGATGCGTTGGCCGCGCACTTCCGTTCTCTTGGAGGCGAGATTCGAACTGACGCACGTGTCGCAAGCATCGGCGAACTCCCGGCAAATACCACGGCCTTCTTCGACGTCTCGCCGCGCGCACTCGCCACGATCGCAGGCTCGCGATTCACGCCTGGCTATCGTGCCGAGCTTGAACGCTACCGCTACGCACCCGGCGTCTGCAAAGTTGATTGGGCGCTCGACGCGCCGATTCCGTGGAGAGCGCCCGAGTGTGCGCGCGCTGGAACGGTTCATGTGGGCGGGACGCTTGAAGAAGTTGCAGCGTCCGAGCGCGATGCGTGGAACGGCGTCGAATCTCCAGCGCCGTTCGTGTTGCTCGCACAGCCGTCGCTCTTTGATCCCTCGCGCGCACCGGCGAAGAAGCACACTGCATGGGGGTATTGTCACGTGCCGAACGGATCGACCAAAGACATGTCGGACGTAATCGAGGGCCAGATCGAGCGTTTCGCGCCGGGCTTTCGTGCGCGTGTCTTGCAACGCAGCGTGATGCTGCCCTCCGACTTGCAGCAGCATAATGCGAATTTAGTAGGCGGCGATGTCGAAGGAGGGGCGGTGACGCTTTCTCAACTGTTTACGCGGCCCACGTGGCGGCTTTACTCCACGACGGACCCGCGTATCTACATCTGCTCGGCGTCAACACCGCCCGGCGGGGGCGTCCATGGCCTGTGCGGCCACTTAGCCGCGAAACGGGCCTTGCGCAAGTAGCGTGCGGTCGCCAAAAAGGCGGCGGTCCAGCCGACGCTACTTGGCTTGCAGTTCTGTCAGCGCGGCGAGCACCTCTTCGCTGTGTTTACTGGGGTTGACGTCCATATATTCTTTGACGATTACTCCATCAGGATTGATCAGGAACGTGTGCCGCGCGGAAAGCTTCGCAATGCCGAAATTCATCACCGAGCCGTACTCTTCGCTCACTTTTTTGTTTGTATCGGCGAGTAGCTTGAAGTTGAGTCCTTCTTTTGCGCAGAACTGCTTGTGCGAATCGGCATCCTGCACGCTCACGCCCAGGATCACCGCATTTTTTGCCTGATACTGCGCCAGGTCGCGTTGGAAATTGTGTGCTTCGGTAGTGCACCCACTGGTGAAATCCTTTGGATAAAAATAGAGCACCACCCACTTGCCCTTGAAGTCGTGCAGGCTGACGGGCGTGCCATCCTGCGACGTGAGCGTGAAATCGGGAGCTGCCTCACCGACAGCAGGAGTTTTCGAATCGGCGCCTCGCGTCAACGTATAGCCGGCTAAAACGACCACCAATCCTATGACAGCGAGCAGCGCTTTACGGTTTGTATTTGATGGAGAGGATTGAAGCATTTATTACTCCTGGGGCAATTTGAGCAGCCGCTATTATGCATGGTTTCGTACGTCTGCGAAATAAGTTGCAACGCGCTAAACGATCGCGGCTCCTTCGTCGCGAATCCGCTGCCAGGCGCGTTCAATGTGGAGTAGTTCCGTTTGCGATTGGCCGATACTCATTCGCAGTGTGAGACGGTCGTTGAGCCGCGTATGCGTCAGGTAAAGATCGCCACTCGCATTCAGCCGGTCCATGATGCGCTGGTTTGCTTCATCGCCCGCGCGATGGCGGAAGCAAACGAGATTCAGTGGTGCCGGAGCGGCGAGTTCGAAGCTCGTATCGGCCCGTACCCACGACGCAAACTGCTGCGCCAGCTCCACATGCCGCCGCACGTGATGCCGCAGGCCCTCCACACCGTAGTGGCGAATCACGAACCACAACTTCAGCGCGCGAAAGCGGCGCCCGAGCGGGATGTGCCAGTCGCGATAGTCGATTACCGCCCCGGATTCTGTAGCCCGATTGCGAAGATATTCCGGCAGCACGCTCAAGGCGCGAATGAGCGCTGCTCGGTCGCGCACGTAGAAGCAGTCGCAATCAAAATTTGTGAACATCCACTTGTGCGGATTGAAGCAGTAGCTGTCGGCCAGCTCAGCGCCATCGTGAGTCCAGCGAAATTCAGGGCAGAGCGTGGCCGTGCCGGACATAGCCGCATCGACGTGCAACCAGAGCCCGTGTTCGCGAGAAACTGCGGCGATTTCGCGCACGGGATCGATCGCGTTCGATGATGTGGTGCCGATTGTCGCGCAGATGAAAAAGGGAATTTTGCCGGCGGCGCGGTCGCGCCCGATCTGCGTGGCGAGGGCGGAAGGGCGCATCGCAAATTTTTCATCGACTTCGATCGCGCGCAGATTCGCGCTTCCAATGCCCGCAATCTTCGCCGCCTTTTCGAGCGACGAGTGCGCTTGCGTCGAAGTGTATGCGACGAGCTTCCCATTGCATCCCCGCTCGTTGGTGGCAAGGTTCGTCGCACGCTCGCGCGCTGCAATTAGCGCGCACAGTGACGAACTCGACGCCGTATCCTGAATCACGCCGCCGCCCTGTCCGCTCGATGCGAATTCTGCGGGCAGCGCGAGCATATCCACGAGCCAATCAAGCACCTGCGTTTCGAGCTCCGTGCACGCCGGACTTGTGGCCCAAAGCATTCCTTGGACGCCGAGCCCAGCCGAAAGCATTTCGCCCAGAATTGACGGAAACGAGTTGTTGGAAGGGAAGTAGGCGAAGAAATTCGGCGATTGCCAGTGCGTAATGCCCGGCAAGATCAGTCGCTCCACGTCTGCCATCATCGCGTCAAACGATTCGCCCCGCTCGGGCGCCTGTGCGGGAAGCGCGGCGCGCAATTGGCCCGGCTTCATTTGCGACAGCACCGGGAAAGTTGCGACGCGCTCGTAATAATCCGCTATCCAGTCGACCATTTCCTTACCGCGCCGGCGAAACTCGTCGGGAGCCATGTGAAAGGACTGTTTTGGTTTGTCCGCTGACATCGTTTTCAGCTTTGCCTCGCATGCAAACATATCACGCGCAGCGTCCAGTGGTGTTCGTCGGCCGAGGTTCCCCGAAAAGGTTCACGGGCAAAGCTATCCCACCTGCTCTGGCCGTGCGCCCAATCGTGGCGTGAGGTAAACTCGACCGGCGAGAGGGTCCGCCAAGCTGATGACCACTGCAAGCTTTAGCGCAAAGCTGTCCGAAATTGCTCTTCCCGATGCCGACGAACGCCCCGTTCGGCTCGGCTCATTGTGGGAGTCGCAACCAGCTGTCATCGTTTTCCTGCGCCACTACGGCTGAGTGTTCTGCCGCGAGCACATCGCGCAGTTGCGCGAGAATCAGAGCGAAATCAAGACGCGCGGAGCCAATCTCGCGGCAATTGGGATGGGCGATTTTCACTATGCGCGTGCATTCCGCGAAGAGACTGGCATCACGTTCCCTCTTCTCATTGATGTGGAACGCGCTGCGTACCGCACCGCCGAATTGAAGAACGCGAACTTGCTTCACCTCCTGCGTCGCGACAACGCTATTGCGCGCAAACGTGCGAATGCCGCCGGCCACCGCCAGCACAAATTGGGCGAAAATCCGTTCCAGCTAGGCGCAAGCTTCGTTTTTGGCCCCGGCAATGTCGACCGCTTCACCCATATCAGCGAGACGTTTGGCGATAACGCGAGCATTCCGGACGTTTTGTCTGCACTTTCGACCTGAAGCGCGCGAATCATTTCTTGGTCGCTGCTCATCGAATGCAAGATGACGGCAAATCCTATAACTTACCGAGATGCCGTGACGGAGATTGATCGTGCCTGAAGTGAATTACGCGCTCTCGGTGCTCGACCTTTCGCCGGTTTCAACCGGCTTGACAAGCGCCCAGGCTCTGCGCAACACAGTGGATCTCGCGCAGCTCACTGACGAACTCAGCTACACGCGCTACTGGCTCGCCGAACACCACAACACCCGCCTGATCGCCAGTTCGGTTCCCGAGGTGATGATCGGCCACGTCGCAAACGCCACGAAGCGCATCCGCGTAGGTTCGGGCGGCGTGATGCTGCCGAACCATTCACCGCTTCATGTTGCCGAGGCCTTTCGCGTGCTCGAAGCGTTGCATCCGGGTCGCATTGATCTCGGCCTCGGCCGCGCGCCCGGCACTGACACCGTCACCGCATTGGCGCTGAGACGCTCCCGCCAAGCCGTTTTCTCCGACGAATTTCCGCAACAGCTCGACGAGTTGCTGGGTTTCCTCTCCGACGATTTCGCGGAGGAGCATCCGTTCCGCCATGTGAAAGCCATGCCGATGGATGTGGGTACTCCCGAAATCTGGCTACTCGGCTCGAGCGACTTCAGCGCCCAACTCGCTGCCAATCTCGGGCTCGGCTTTGCGTTCGCGCACCATATTCAGCCGGCACCCGCGACCGCCGCGCTGCGACTGTATCGCGACTATTTTCGTCCCTCGAAATATTTCGCCGAGCCGAAGGCGCTAGTCGCCGTTTCGGTGGTCTGCGCTGACACAGATGAACGAGCCGCCGAGATCGCGCGGCCCGTCGAATTGGGGCTCCTAAGATTGCGGCAGGGAAGACTCGGCCAGCTTCCAAGCATCGCTGAAGCCACCGAATATCCGTACAACGCTGAAGAACGCCAGCTCATCGCGCTCAACCGCGATCGCGTGTTTATCGGCTCGCCAGCCACAGTGCGCGGGCGTCTGGTCGCACTCGCCGAGCGCGCTGGCGTGAATGAAATCATGGTCACCTCGCTGATCTACGATCACGCTGACCGTCGCCGCAGCTACGAACTGCTCGCCGAAGCCTTCGCGCTGGATGTGTCACCGGGCGCGCCGTCAGCCGAAATTGGCTCGCCTGCGACACACGCTTAGCCTCGCCGCTTCCAACGCCTGCTCCCAAAATAGTTCTTTGACTGTTGCCAATATCCGTGGCTGTTGAAAAAGTCGGTTTCCCCGAACAAAGCCAAAAATCCGGTGATAGAAAATGTCTAGGAGACTCGGGGAAATCGTTTATAGAGCTTCCTGACGCGAAGCAGTTTTTTGTGAAATCGCGTGAGCGAGTTTTTCAACAGCCACATCCGTTACTATCACGGCCTCAAACATTGGCACCGGCAGGCGCTCCGTCCCAGCCCTGGCGGAATTTATGTTGGGAGCGCCGCTTGCACCGGAGTCCGGCGGACCGGCCGCCTTTCAAGTGATCATTCGTCCTCCTTCGCTTCTCGGCCCGGTTTCGAGCCTCGCGCATGCAATCTCTGCGGCTTCTCCCATGAAGCGCCAATGAACCCCCGGCGCGCCTGCAAGGCGAGCCGATAGCGAGGCTGGAATGAAATTCTGGAACGCGATTCGGAAACACCTGGCGTCCGTGCTTCTTGTGGTTACCCTTGGCGGAGTCTTCGGCTGCGGCCCCTTGCTGATGTATGAAGTCTTCTACGGCAAAGAAGCCCTGCTCGAGCTCATCTTCGATTTTCTCACCATTCCTGCTTCGCCGAGCGCGCGATTGCGCTTGCAGTCTCTCCACGCTGCGCCGGAAACTCGCCATCCTTTCGGCGTGGTCAACAATCCCGTCACGCAGGAGGCTGCTCCGTTCTTGGGCAATCTTTCTGTGGTCACCGTAGATCCCGCCGCTCCAGCTGACCTTTTTTTCGGCTTGCAACGCCAGCCCGATTGTTCGCTCACGCGGCTCGATTTCAACGCCAGTATCAATAACGCGCACACCGCCGTCACGGTAACGCCCGGCGCGCAGACTCCGCATTACGAAAACACGATTCATTCGAGCGCTTTCTCCACCACCACGCCCGGACTCTATCCGCACGGTTGCGCGGACCCGGCCCTCGGTATCAGCGCGCGACCGCTCGTATTCGCCGGTGTCGACGCCGGGGGAGCCTTGCGCGTTGCCACGATAGGCGCAGGCGGCGTCCTTACCAGCTCTGTCAAAGCCGACGGCACGTTCCTCGCTCCAGCTACACAGGCAACGGACCTTCCGCCGATAGGGCTTATCACCGCGGATTTGAACAAGGACGGGATTCCAGACCTGGTTTCGATGAATACGAGCGGCCTTGCGTCGTCCATTACAATCCTCCTCGGGAAAGCGGACGGCACTTATCAGCCGGGAGTGAACCTGGCGTTGCCCGGCAATGCGACTCGCTTTGGAGTAATTGACGATCTCGATGGCGACGGCAATCTCGATCTGCTCGTAAGCTCGGACAATCCCACATTCGCTTTCTCGATTTTTCTTGGCAATGGCAACGGAACGTTCAAGCCCGCGCAGACTTTCACGCCCACCGGCGTCACGCTCGACTCGGATGAAGCATTCATCACCGCCGACGTGAACGGCGATCATCACAAAGATATCGTCACGGTGCGCGGCTCGGTATTTCTCGGCACGGGTGACGGAGTGACTTACACGCTCGTCCCTCAATCCGGCCTCACGGGCGCGAGCAACGGCCCCACGACATTCGGCCCCACAATCATCGCCGCTGATTTCAACAATGACGGCAAGCTCGACATCGCGACGAATGACGGGATGACGATTCGCACGTTTATCGGCAAAGGCGACGGGACGTTTATCAGCGGCAACGCCTATGCCACGATCGCCGATTCAGCATTCATGGAAGCCACCGACCTCGATGGCGACGGCAATGTAGATATCTGGACCGGCCATTCCGGCGCCGGCGTGTTTGGGCCTTCCGCCGTGGAAGCCGCCTACGCGTTACTCGGCAATGGCGACGGCACTTTTCAGGGCGCGCAAAGCCTGCCGACCGCGTACGTGAGTGGGAACTTGATCGATCTGAATAAAGACGGTTTCCCTGATCTCGCCGGGCCTATTACCGCAGGCAATTCAACGGCGTTCACGACGTTCCTCGGGCAGCCCAGCGGAGTTTTCAAGGCCGGGCCGCAGGTCGATTTCCCAAATCTCATCGCCGATTCGTTCGCCCTCGCAGATTTCAATGGCGACGGAATCCCCGACTTGATCTTTTTGCCGACGACGATGCCCACTAACGGCTACTACCTTGCGCTGGGCGATGGCAACGGCGGCTTCGGAACTCCCATGCTGATTCCCGCGCCCGTCCTACTAGCACCTCCGGATCTGGACGTGAATCTCGCATTCAGCGGGATCACCGCGGCCGATTTCAATCACGACGGCAAGCTCGACATCGCCTATTCCTTCATGGATACGAGTTTCACGACGCACAACATCACGCAGGGCTTCGTTGTGCAGCTTGGCAATGGTAACGGCACGTTCAAAGCGCCGGTGATCACCACAACCTATTCCAGCCCGAATGCACCTCTCGTCTTTTTCAGTAATTTCATCGGCGCTGTGGCCGATGTGAACGGCGATAACTTCCCGGACGTTTTTCTGATCCTGCCCACCGTGATCACCAACGGAACGCTGCAGCACCAGACGGAGCTGTTCGTTGCTAATGGCGATGGAAGTTTCAAAGCGCCTTCGAACCTCACGCTGACTGGCAACATGCTCGCTCCCACGAGTTCCTCAAAGAGCGGAGTCCCGATCGCAGTGGCGGATTTCAGCGGCGACGGGAAGGCGGATCTCGTCGCGGCCGGATCGAGTGCCGACGGCACTGTCCCGGAAATCGCGATTGCACTGGGCAATGGCAACGGCACGTTCCAACCGGTGACCGTCGTTCAATTCCCGGGCTTCGGTCCCATGAGTTCGCCGGTCCTCGCGGATTTTGACGGTGACGGAAAACTGGATCTCTTCGTTTCAGGCGCAGGCTCGATCGCCGGAATTTTCCCTGGCGTGGGCGACGGCACCTTCGAAACCTTTCCGCACACGAATGGAATGGTGCTCGCGCCGCAAGCATTTCTGCTGAACGTCTGGGGACCTGCGGCCGCCGCGGATCTCACGAACAATGGGAAAATGGGTCTCGTTGTCGGCAACGTGGTGCTACTGAACAAGAATGGCGCAGTGCCTCCGAATCCCGCGCCGACGACAACGGCTCTGACCGCGCTGCCGAACCCGGCCACCGCGGGACAGAGCGTCACGCTTACTGCTACCGTGACGTCCTCCAGCGCAGGCGCGATCACTGGTACTGTCACGTTTTTCGATGGTGCTACCTCGATTGGAACCGGCAGTGTGGGTGTGGGAGGGGTGGCGACGCTGCAGACGACGACACTCAGCGTAGCGGCTCACTCGATCACAGCGATGTATGGCGGCGATTCGAATTTCGCCGTGTCCACTTCGCCCCTTGTGACCGTGACAATTTCCGGGCCCACGAAGGCATCCACCTCGACGGCCGTCACCGCATCTCCCAATCCGGCTGCTGCCGGCGCCAATGTAACGCTCGCCGCAACTGTCACGTCACAGACGGCGGGGATGATCACAGGTACTGTCACTTTCCTTGACGGCGCGAATTCGATAGGTATGGGAAGCGTTGGCGCGGACGGCGTCACGACTCTTCAAACCTCAACATTATCGGCCGGAACGCACTCAGTCACGGCGATGTATGGCGGAGACGCGAACTTTGTGACCTCCACCTCTTCGGCCGTCTCGCTAGTTATCACCGCGGCGTCCAGCTTCGCGTTGTCCGTCTCGCCTCAGGCGGTTACTGTCACACAGAATAAGCCGGGCATGGCCGTGGTTACCGTTACTCCGATGAACGGCTTCAGCGAACAAGTCCAGCTCTCATGTACGGGCCTGCCTGATGGAGCCGATTGCGAATTCCAGCCAGGTCAAGTGACGCCCGACGGAGGAGCCGTCACGACGATCCTCTCCGTTACTCTGGGAAATGCGAACGCAAGTCGCGGCGGAAAATCGTCATCGCTGCGTTCTTCCTCCGGGGGACCCAGCCAAGGATATCAACTGCAAGCGAAGGCGATTGTTGTACCGGTTTTCGGATATGAATTGGTGCTTTTGGGCCTAATCTGGCGGCGACGAGCCGTTCGCAGCCGTTTCAATCGGTTCCTGCGACCGGCCTTTGGAACCACTTTGGCGCTCATAGCTCTCGTAGCCCTCGCTTCCGTTGCGGCACTAATGGCAGGCTGTTCCAGCGGCCATGGCCGCAATACGACCACCGTTACAATCGTTGGCACCTCAACAAATAACCAGATGATGACGGTCCCCTTGACCGTCACGATTCGCAACTAGCCGGCGGCAGGGGCAGTTGCCGCACGCACCCGTTTTGTGCTAGAATTGCCTTGCGTTTGTTGCTCTTGAGACTCCTTTTGACGCGTTCGAGAAGGCTGCTGGGCAACCGCCCTGCGGCCTTTTTTTGTGACGGGCAAGGGAACCAAAGCACCAAATAGCTTTCCGGAAGTCCCTGCTAAGGGCCTTCCTATGAATGAATTAGGAGCGGGGAAAGTGGCTAGAGAGCAAGGTACTGTGAAATGGTTTAACGCAGCCAAGGGCTACGGGTTCATCCAGCGTCAGTCGGGTGAGGACGTCTTTGTGCACTTTTCGGCGATCCAGGCCGACGGGTACAAGTCCTTGAACGAAGGGCAGGCGGTTGAATTCGAAGTCAAGCAGGGCCCGAAGGGACTGCAGGCAGAGAGCGTTACCGCCCTCTAATCCCGTTACAACGCGTGGTGCTGTTCCGATTCAAGCTTTAATGCAGGCTTCGAGGGGGCGGCTAGCCCCGCCCCATTCGAATGATTCATGAGCAAATACAGAACAAGCTTCGTCGTTGCGGTTTATTAATTTAATTGCTGTACTGCGGTCTAATTCACGAGGAGGCAAAGTGCAGACATTGGTTGAAGGGCAGGCGATTAAGCACGAGCAGTACGGGACTGGCGTGGTCACCGAATCCAATAACGAGCGGACGACGATCGATTTCGACAATCATGGACTGAAGAAGTTTGTTACATCCATTTGGACCGCGGAATTGATCGGCGAGCCCCCCGCTCAGCCGCCTGCACGCCGTCGTGGCCGCCGCAAATCCAAGAAAGCAGCAGCGTAGCGCTACTCCTTCATCTCACCAGACGAACTATCAGTGCCACTGCCTCGGGCCGGAAATTCGGCCTTGAGGCGTTGGTGCGCTTGCCGCAATTCGTTCATGCTAAGAGCCGAACCCGCTTCCAGCAACTAAGGTTCAACGAGATTTTTACGAATCGCAAAGCGGACCATATCGCTAAAGCTCTCAAACTCCATTTTGTGCATGATGTGATTGCGATGGCTCTCCACCGTCCGCGTCGAGACCCCTAATACCGCGGCTGCTTTCTTATTGCTTTTCCCTTGCGCGAGTAACTGAATGATTTCCGCTTCACGCGGTGTGAGTGAGGTGCCGGCAATCACGGAATCGTCCGAGCCGTCGGCTTTCGTCTGTGCGAAGCTTTCCGCCATCGTGGACGCAAGGCATCCGGTGAAATACTGCTCGCCGCGGCGCACCCGGTTAATAGCCGTCACCAATTCCGTGTTCGCATCCGACTTAAGCATGTACCCTCGTGCGCCGGACCGCAGCACCTCGCGCGCAATTTCCTCCGTGTAATGCATCGAAAGCACCAGGATATCGGTGTTTGGTGAGATCTCGCGTATTTGCCGCGCCGCGTCGAGGCCGTTCATATCCGGCATGGTCAAATCCAGCAAGATCATGTCCGGCTTTGTTTTCTTTACATTTTCCACCGCTTCCACTCCGGTCGTCGCTTCGCAGCACACCTCGACACCGGGCTGCTCCTCAAGCAGATGCTTCAGGCCACTGCGGACCACGGCATGGTCATCCGCCACGAGCACTCGATACGATTTCTGCGCTACGCTCATTCAGACCCCTCCTTGTTGTTTCTCAGATCATTTTCCTGTCCGTCCGCCGCCGGTAAGATTGCAGTCACGATTGTGCCCTTCGCTGTTGCGCTCTTGATTTCAAACGTACCGCTGAGCTGTGCTACCCGCTCGCGCATCCCGGCGGTTCCGACGCCAAGCTGCACGTCTTTTTCTCGGTCAGGCCCGGAAAGCAGTGGCATCCCTTTGCCATGGTCTTCTATCTCAACGCGGACACGTGCGTCGCTGCGCACCACGCGAATGATCGCATCGCGGCTGCCGGAATGCCGGTGTACGTTCGTCAAGGCTTCCTGCACGATGCGAAAGATGGCGATTTCAGTGTCTCTCGGCAGCCGGCCAAATCCTTCATCCATCAGCAAATTCGCCGCGATTCCACTGCGCTCGGAAAACCCTCTCGCATACCAGTGAAGGGCAGGATAAAGCCCGCCTTCATCGAGCAGGGGAGGGTGCATCAGATGCGATATTGTGCGCACCTCGCGGATGATTTCGTCGGCGACCCGAGTGGTAGCCCGCACGAGATCCCGCGCTGCTTTGTTCGATTTGGGAAGCAGGTTTCCGATGCGGCCCATCATCATTTTAAGTGCCGCCATGCTCTGCACGGCCGTCTCATGAAGATCGCGTGCAATACGCCGCTGTTCGGCGTCGCGGGCGTGAAGTAACTGGCGGGAAATCCGGCGCAGTTCGTTTTCTCTTTCGGTACGCTCGGTGACGTCTTCGGTCGTCCCGATCATCCGCAGCGGTTCTCCTCCGCCACCGTGTGAGGGCCATGCTCGCGTGTGAAGAATTCGCGCACTTCCGTCGAGCAGTTCCCAGCGAACTACCGACTCGATCGGATAGCGATGGCTCGTGGCGGAGGGCGGATCCTGCAGCATTTCGTCGTTAAGATCGAGCTGAATGAGCCTGGCAAATTCTGCAAATGTCGGCACCGTCTGGGCGGGGTCGTATCCCAATATCCGGTAAAGCTGCAAAGACCAGGTCATCACGCCCGTTCTCAGGTCCAGCTCCCAGCTGCCCAGGTTCGCCAAACTCTCGGCTTGTGCCAGCAATGACTCGTGCGTGGCAAGCTCCTCCTCCGTTTTCTTCCGCTCGCTGATGTCGCGCGTAATGACGGCGAATCCCAGCAATCGCCCCGCATCGTCGCGCAGCGGGGCAATGACCACTTCCGCCCAAAAACGCGAACCGTCCTTGCGCACTCGCCAGCCCTCAGCTTCAAATCGTCCTTCGCGCAGGGCGTGCTCGATCTCGCGAATTGGCTTTTCGCTCGAAACATCCTCGGCTGCATAAAAGCGCGAGAAGTGCATTCCCAGAGCTTCTTTTCCGGAGAATCCCAGCATCCGCTCGGCGGCGTTGTGCCAGTTCGTGACGTAACCGTGGGGGTTCAAGGTCAAGACCGCGTGGTCTTTCAGGCTGTTCAGAAGTACACGGTAATGCCTCTCGCTCTCCCGCCAGGCGCGTTGCGCTTCCCGCTTTTCGGTCAGGTCGCGCGCGACACCAACCATCCTTGTGACATTTTTGTTCTCGTCCAGCACCGGAACACAACGGATATGAAAGGTGCGAAGGCGAGCGTCGGGTCGGCGGTAGCGAATCTCTTGTTCAAATGGGACACCTTCTCTTACCGCCCGAGCCAGGTTCTGTCGTATGATCGCAGCATCGGCTGGTTCGATGCGATCGAGAGCCGCTCCTACGGTGATCGGCCCTCGCTTTGGATCTTCGCCGATCAGGTGGTAAAGATTCTCGGAAAGCATCCGCGTTGCGCCCTGCGCATCCAGCTCCCAACTGCCGAAATTTGCGATCTGCTCGGCTTGCGCCATTAGCTCCTGGTTTTTTTGCAGCTTGATTGCGAAATTTCTTTGCTCGGTTACGTCCTGGGAAATTCCGCGGATCAGACGAACAGATCCGCTTTCGTCCTTGATCGGAATCACACGCGAAAAAAAGATACGTGTGTCACCGCATCCAGATTGGAAGCGCAGTTCGTTTTCTAGCGGTTTGCCCGTTTCGACTAGCGCCATCACGTCCTGCCGAAGCCGCGCCCAGTCGTCGGGGTGAAACATTTGGCAGGCTGTATCCAAAGCCACTGCGCCGCTCCCTGGTTCAAGTCCTAGCATGCGATACATCTGTTCCGACCAAAGAAAAGTCTTGCGCCCAACGTCGTATTCCCAACTGCCTACATTCGCGATCTCCTGCGTTTGTTTCAGCAGGGATTCCGTCTTGCGGGAGTGCTCCTCAATTTTTCGCAGTCCTGTGACATCCTGCACCAGGATTCTGATCGTGCGCTGGCCGTTGGGCGCGTCCACGGGGACTGCACGCGCCATGAACGAATGATGTCCGTCTGCTAAATTCAGTGAATATTCGAAATCCTCAGCGATTGCGCTCTTATGGATGCGCTCGAAGAGTGAGCGGAAGGGGGTGTACGCATCTTCCCCGATGATGCTGAGTAGCGGTTGACCCAGCATTTCCTCGACGGGACGAACAAGCAGAGATTTATCTCCGGTCCACACATCGAGTAGCACCCCAGTTCCGTCGAATTCCGCGATCAGGTCCACCAGTGAACCCATCAGTTCGCCCATTCGATGCGTTGCAGACTTGACGCCGCCAGCCGGCCCGATAGGTTGGCGAGAATTGATTTCAGTGATTGACGCAAGAGGGCGGGACTGAAAATCTGTCGCTAGTTGCGCGGGCTGTGACAATGAGCCGATTGTCCTTGGGGGTTGTATAATCTGTCGAAAATTATTTATGCTCCTCGACATGTTTCGCTCCGAAGCCAATGTGACGAATCTCGAATCGCTCATCTACGGCGTCGGAGTCAGTGATTCACCCGATATTGAACACGGATGATTCACACGGATGTCTTCGTACATTCGTATGTCCCTTGAGCGAAGATTACTTCCGCGCCAATATCAAGTCAACCCAATTATTAGAAATGCTAAAACCGTTACTCCGTAGAATTCCCTAGGGGCAAATTGGGTATTGTTGCGAATTGTTTTGTGCCCGCAATCGGCTTAGGGTGGCCTTCTAGCTGGAAGGGGAGTATCTCTCATGTTTCTGGCGCAACGCCCGGGTGGCATGGGCGGCGACCTGAAACAGCTATCTTGCCGGAGTCGCGCGCGGCACTCGTGCCTCCGCACGCCCAGATAACCTGCGGCGCGTGACCCGGCAGGATGGCGAGAGCTCGCTAGTACTAGCCGGCGATCAACCGCTACTGCTTCTCCTGCTTCCCAGCCGCGACCAAAGTATGATCCCGAATGCAATTGATGCCAGGCTAGCAGCCTGTGCATTCGTCATCCCGAAGAACGATCTGGGATTAATCCGAATAAACTCTATAAGAAATCGCGCGATGCCCGTGAGAACCAAGTAGGCGGCAAACACTATTCCGGCAGACGTCTTTGCCGCAGCCGTGATCTGTTTTGCGCCGATTCGCCAAAGGACCCAGGCGATCGCGCAAGCAGCAATCAACTCATAAATCGGCGTCGGGTGCACTCGGTCCGTGGTCGGCACAAGCCCATTCGGAAAACTCATGCCCCAGGGAAGCGACGTTGGTATTCCGTAGTCACCATCCCCGGAAAGGAAGCATCCGATGCGCCCGACGCCGTACCCGAGCGCTGCGGCAGGCGAGCCTGCATCCATCATCGTCAGCAGCGGAATTTTTTCCCGCCTCGCCAGCCAAACAAACGCCCCGAATCCCGCGAGCAGTCCGCCAAACCATGCAAATCCAAACTGGCTGAAGAGCTCGCTCCACGGATGCGCGAAAAAGTCGGCCGGAGATTCGAGCACGTGGTAGAGCTTCGCGCCAACTATCCCCGCAAGGCACGGTATCGCGATGAATAGCTCTGCGTCAGCCTCGATCCCGCGCCTCCGAAGGTCCGCCCTCAGCACGTAAAACGACACCAACATCGCCAGCGCGACCATAAGGCCGTACGTGGGAATCGTAAGCCAGCCGATATGCAGGAATGGAATCACGGCCAGCCAGTTTACAGTTCACCCAGTGCCGTGAACAGTGCCATCCCCGCAGCCGAGTTCCCGGGGACTTCGTTCCACAGGTGGATTGCGGATTCTGTCTTCAGGTGGGTATTTTCAGGAAAAAATAAACCGCAAGAAAACCAAAAATCGCATCGGGCGCCCAAGCTGCCAGCATTGGCGGCAACTGCCCGGCCGAGCCGAGCGCTTCAAATAGCGCGGCGGTGGCCCAGTAGACGATGCCCACTCCCACGGCGAGCGCCAGGCCCCCGATAGCGCCACGCGTTCCCACCAAGAAAGCAAACGGCGCGCCAAGAAACACGATGATTGCCGCGATGAGAGGGAACGCAAATTTCTTCTGCCATTGCACAGAGAGCCTCGCCGTATCGAAGCCTGCTTTTTGCAACCCGTCGATATAATCGCCGAGCTGCCGCCAATTCATCTGGTAAGACTGCCGCACCTCGCGCCGAAAATAGCTTGGCGGCTCAGTCAGCTCTGCGAGCGATGAAACTTTAAACGGCGCGTAACGCGTGATCCGCCCCTCATTGAAATCGCGCACCCAACCGCCTGCAAGCGCCCAGGTATTTTCGCTTGGCTCCCAGGTGGCGCGCGCGGCAAAGACCCTGCGTCGAATCTGAAATGTCGCGGGATCGATTTCGAACACATTCAAGCCGCCAAAAAGCTTGTTATCCGGATCAAATAGCTCGTAGTTGTAGATCTTATTGCCTTCGCCCATGATCCATTGCCGCGCGGGTTGGAAATAGGTCTGCGCCGGCCGTCCTTTGATCTGGTTGCGAAGCGCATCTTGTCGCTGATTGGCATACGGCAGAATCGTATCGTCGAGAAGAAACATCCCTCCTGCAATCAAGCCTCCCGCCAGCGTAAGCGGAAGGATAAGCCGGTAAAGGCTGATGCCGCTGGCTTTGAAAGCGATCACCTCGTTGTTTTTGGCGAGAATCGCTAGAGTCACGAGCGTAGCCACCAGCGTCGCGAGCGGTGCGAGCTGATATACGAAGTAGGGAACAAGGTAGCGGAAGAACTCCAGCACCATCGAAATCGGAATGTGGTTTCGCGAAATGTCGCTTAGCATATCGAACAAAGTGAAGGCATCAAAAATGACTACAAATCCCGCCAGCAGCACGCCAAAATAATAAAAAAATCCCTGGAGCAGGTAAAAATCGATCATCATCGGGAAACCAGCAGCGGTCCCAGCCCCTGTCGTGCGGCGAATTCCAGCCACGGTTTGCATTCGCTCCATCGGCCCCTCGGCGGTTATCGTCGTTTTTCTCACTGGGCCATTAGGGATCGAACCATTAGCGAGGCGACCGTTCGCAGATGGCATCGGTGCTGCTTCGGACTCGAGCCGCTGATTCTTGCGGAAGCGCGACCAGCGGGCTTCGAACCATGCCACGATCGGATTGGGCTTGCGAATATTTTCGATGAGTCGCAGAAGATACAAACCAATGATGAGCGCGACGATATTTGCGATCCAGATTCCCAGCCATGGCGAAATGGACCCCTGCTGCGCCATGTGCGCGCCAGTCACAAAAAGAAAATAATAACCGCCGATCAGGATCAGCGTAAGGATCAGCCCAGTCGCGCGCCCGCCTCGTCGAGGCCGCACACCCACGGGCACTCCGAGAAGCGCGAACACCAGGCAAGCGGCAGGGAACGCGAGCCGCCGATGAAGTTCCACCCGCGCGTCCCGCCAACTGGTCCCGCGCGCTCGCAAAAGCGCCAGCACCGGCAATTCGGCGTTGGAGATGGCAGCACGCTTCGGTCCCGGCGCAGACCCGGGAGAAGCGGAGATGTCGATAGGAATTGCGCTCTCGCCAAAGGTGGTGACGTTATAGTGTGCCGGCTCGCGCGGATCGAATTCATGCGTGCTGCCGGGCCCGAGATGAAGTTCCACTTCAGCGCTGCCGGAAGAATTGTCTCCCTGAATGATCGTCGCATCTTCGGCAACGGTAATCGTCGATCCCGCCTGCCCGCCCGACGCCGCCAGGAAAACTCCTCGCCAGTGAGTCGCTGCAGCTTCCACATCCTGCACGTATAATACGAAACGCGGAAATCGTTCATCGAACACGCGCGGCTGCACGGCAAACGGAGCTTGCGATGAACGCAGCTGATCCTCCAGGCTGCGCAAAGTGCGAACCGCCATGGGGCTGAGCCAGAATGTCATCACCAGCGTGATCAAAGCAGACGCAGCGGCGACGAAGCCAACCGGAAGCAGCAGCCGGCGCAAGCTGATTCCGCAAGCGTGCAGCGCTACGATCTCGCTATCGGCAGAAAGGCGTCCAAGACCAATCAGCACCCCGACGAGCACCGCCATCGGCAGCGTGAATGTGAGCACAGGAGGCAGCGAGCAGAGAAAAAGCTTGGCCACTGTCCACGTGCCGCCCGAATGGCGGACGATCAAATCCATTAGCCGCACAAGTTGTGGAACGAAAAAAACGAATGTAAATACGGCGAGGCCAAGGATGGCGTGCGACGCAACTTCGCGAGTAATGTATCGATCGAGCAGGCGCATGATTGCGCCCCGTCATTCTAGCACGAGCATTCATTTGGCGCGGACGAACGCCGACGGGCTGGCCGGATGAGCCGCGTCAATCTCGTCATTCTTTGGCACATGCACCAGCCCCAGTATCGCGATCCTTCCACCGGTCAATACTTGCTTCCCTGGACGCGCCTGCACGCCCTTAAAGACTACTGGGGCATGGTGAAGGTACTCGGCGAATTTCCCGGCGTTCATGCAACGTTCAATTTCGTGCCCTCGCTTGCCGCGCAAATCGAGGAGTACGCCAGCGGCCAGTTTCGGGAATCTTGGTTTGAGATTGCATTTGCGCACGCCGGTTCGCTTTCCCCAGAACAGAAGCGAGAAGCCCTTGTCCGCGCTTTCCAGCTCAACGACAACTTCTTTCACCGCTGGCCCAGGTTCCAGGAATTGCGCTCGCAAGTTCTCTCTGCCGGCTCGGAGGCCTGCATCGCGCAGTTCGTTCTGCAGGACTGGCGCGATTTGCAAGTGCTGTCACAGCTCGCCTGGATGGACGAGGAATATCTCGCGAAAGATCCCATCGTCTCCGAGCTCGCGCGGAAGGGAAGGGGATTCACCGAGGACGACAAAGAAGCCCTCCGTGCGAAGCAACTCGAACTGCTCGCCGCCGTGCTTCCCGAATATCGTCTCGCTTCCGAACGCGGCCAAATCGAAATTTCGACGACGCCCTTTTACCATCCTATTCTCCCGCTTGTTTGCGACACAGACATCGCCAGGGTTTCAAATCCGCACACGCCGCTGCCGCACCCGGCGTTTCGCTACCCGGAAGACGCCCGCGAGCAATTGATTCGCGCACGGAATTATCACGAGAAGATTTTTGGCAAACTGCCGAGCGGCCTGTGGCCCTCCGAAGGCTCGGTTTCAGACCAGTCGCTCGAAATTGCCATGGACCTCGGTTTCAAATGGTTTGCAACTGACGAAGGCGTTCTCGGCAGGACGCGCAACATAGGCTTTTGGCGCGACGCCTCAGGCTATCCGGAAAATGGCAGTAACCTCTATTCGCCGTGGAAGCTGGAACGGCCCGGCGGCTCAATGATGGGTTTCTTTCGCGACCACTATTTGTCGGACCTCGTCGGCTTCGTCTACAGCCGAATGGGCGCAGATGCCGCGGCAGAAGATTTGCACCGCCGCATTCGACTCATCGCCGAACGCCAGCCCGCTGGAAAGCCAGCCACAGTCAGCTTGATTCTTGACGGCGAAAATGCCTGGGAATATTACACAGGCAACGGCCGCGATTTTCTGCGCAAGACCTACGCGCTGATTGATAAAGATCCCGAAATTTGTGCGCTCACGATGAGCGAGGCGATTCAGGCCGCGTCCGATATACCTAAACTCGAAGGCATCTTCCCGGCTTCCTGGATCAACGCGAATTTCGACGTCTGGATCGGTCACGGCGAGGACGTCCGCGCATGGGATCTCTTGCGCGACGCGCGAGAAACCTATGAGCGCGCGCTCCAACGTGCCGAAGCAGGCAATGCGCTTCCGCGTGAGCGGCTGACTAGTGCCTACGAAGCTTTGCTCGTGGCCGAAGGCAGCGACTGGTGCTGGTGGTTTGGCCCGGAACACGGCTCTTCAAACGACGCCGAGTTCGATCAGCTATATCGCAAACACCTCACGGAAGTTTATACCGAGCTCGGCGAATCGGTCCCGGACGCGCTCGCGTTGCCCATCAAACGCGCCGCCGAACGAGGTCAACGCGAAGCGCCCACTTCCTATCTCGAAGTAACGGTTGACGGGCGCGAGACCAGCTACTTCGAGTGGATGGGTGCGGGCATGTATTCCACCGACCAGCGCAGCGGAACCATGCACGGACGAAGCTACGTCCTCGGCAATCTGTATTACGGATTCGCGCCGCAGCGTTTCTACATTCGCGTCGACCCTGTAGCGGATGCGATGTCTGACATTCACGATTTTCAAATGCGCCTCACGCTATGGGATTCGCGCGAGACGCGCATCACTCTTCGCGTGGCCGATCGCAAAGTGGCCCAATGCGTGGTCGAGCAGGAGGGCGCATGCTTGCTGCATCCCGCCCCGGTTGTGTCGGCGGCGTACGGAAAAATCTTAGAAGTAAGCCTCGCCCGCGAATTATTCGATCTGAAGAATCGCCGCGAATTGCTGCTCAGCGTCGCACTCTGGGAAGGCGGCCTGCCGCTAGATGTCTTGCCGGTCGAAGGTATGCTGCAGGTACCGCTCGGGGAAGAGAACTATGCCTGGCCGGCAGAATGAAGCGGACACCCCGAAGTGTTGAACCGGCATCATTTCCCGCGTTTAATAGAGCCGTCGATACCAATCACCCAGATAACTTTAGAAGCTGTTATCACATATTCAGGAATGGCAGGTTTTCGGGTCAGCACATACATCACGTCCGTATCCTCGGTGATGTCGCTTAAAATGTGGGTATGCATGCCGCTCAGCGTCTTACCCGGTGCCCCTCCCGAAAACTCCAAGATCGACTTATGCAGTTGGCGCTTTTCGATGATCGTTGCGCCGTCGCCAGAAATCAGATAGCGCGCGTCTCCGCCCAACAAGTACACCCCGTTTACAGTTGAGCCTGGGTAGATGTAGACGTACATCTGCCCGCTGTCGGCGGGGATCACAGACATGTTGTAAGGGCGCCGCTCTCGCTGAAAATCCTTCAGGACTGTTTCCATCGCTTTCTCGGCGTTCAAATAGAACCCGGTGTCCTCTCGAGGCGGATCGTACGTTTTCACTGTAAACTCGTGCGGCGTTGCCCCTTGGGTTGCCTCATAAACCACTAGGAATCCGTCACCCTTTTCATTCATTCTGCCAAATACGACGATCCAGCCATTCTCCATGCGTTTGGCGATGTAGCGGCCGACCGAGCCGGTAGGAGGCTTCAGCGCTTGCACACTGTCCGTCGCGTACCACGATGCGGTGTCGTACTCGGCGAGCAGGCGCCCGCGAGCCGTAATTGCGTCTAGTTCTGCCTGCGAAGGGAGGTCTTTCTTGCCAGCACCGACCGCATCGACCGCGAGGATCAAAACCAGGACCAGGAGGAACGGGCTACAAAAGCGGAGCCTTCGTTTGCTTGGAAGCATAACCTTAATATATCAGAGGGACTTGCCTTAAAGGTGTGAGAGGCTAGGCCTCGATGTTCGAAGCGATTCATTGGTCGTCGCGATAAGCAATCATGAAAAGCCGCCGAAACGGAAAAAGCACGCGCCCATCCGATTGCGGCTGATACAGCGGCCGAATCGCCGCCAAATACTCAGCGGTGAAACGCTGCCGCTCAGCCTCGGAATCTATCACTTCGAGATACGGCCGCATTCCTGAGCCTTTGTACCACTCGACAATGTCTTCTGCGGCCGAAAAAATGTGCAGATAGGTCGTCTCCCAAATATCGAGCCGAGCGGCATGCGGCGCAAGCACATCGTAGTAATGCGCCAGATTGCCGGTGTGCCACTCGCGAACCTTCCCATTCGGAAACCAGCGTCTCCAGGAAGCCAACGTCGCAATATCGCGCATCAACTGATGTGTCGGCCCATCATGATTGCCCGGAAGCTGCGCAGCAAAAGCGCCCGCCGGCGCCACACGAGCCAATAGCCGCGGAAAATTCGCCGCGTGGTCGGGAATCCATTGCAGAGAAGCATTCGCGAATACCAGGTCGTACCGCGGCCCGCCGCCATCGCTCGCCCATTTGACGATGTCGCTCCTCAACCACTCCCGCTCGGGCTTCGATTTACGCGCAGTCTCGAGCATAGCCTCCGAGCTGTCGAGGCCCGTGATCTCCGCCTCCGGCCATCGCGCTGCCAGCACCTCCGTGCTGTTGCCCGGACCGCAACCGAGATCAATCACCCGCCGCGCGTCCGGCACCGCAATGCGCGCGGCGAGGTCGCGGCAGGGTCGCGTCCGCTCGTCCCCAAATTTCAGGTACTGCTCTGAGTTCCAGCTCGGCATTCGACATACCATGAACGAACGGCCGTTTCGACTCTAATTCTTTTGTGCTTCGTCTGACTTACCCGGTATCTGCTTTTCGAATGCGACAACAGATTTGGTTATCGCTAAAAAATGTTACCGCATTGCAGCTTCTTAACGCTTTTCCTCTTGAGGTCAATCGAATAGCAGTGCGGTCTCTCATCTCGGACGAGAATAGAATTGTCAATTAGTTTCAGATCGGTGATGAAGACCCACTGTACGTCTTCCTCGATCCAGAACTTAATATGGTTGTGGAACACCTTTACTCTCCACAATACGTGACCGCTCGAGGCATCGGTTGCAACGACGTATTGGTCTCGTCCGTCGCCCTCGGCTGAGTACCGGATTCCATTAGAAATGACCGGAGAGACTGGTTTGGGAGGCACTCGTTTCCCCGGGGCGGAAACCGCGAGGAAAGCAAGGGCAACCCACACAGTCAGAAGCTTCCGAAGGGATGCGGCCATAAGCGCAGCCAGTTTACGACACCCTAGAGCAGGACACCGAGTTTTTTGGCAAGCCGAAGGGTGCCGGCGACATTGAACGCAAGAAGCGGATGGAACGCGGGAAACATTTCGATCTAACCTGACGACTGGAATCCTAATCAGGAGGTCAACATGAAAGAAGCAAAGTTCAGCATCCGCGCAATTCCCGACGAAATCTCAACCGCCGCGCGCAATACCCGCAAATCGCCGCAATACGGTCATCCGGCTCATGTGGAAG
The DNA here is from genome assembly GCA_963772535.1 of uncultured Acidobacteriota bacterium. Taxonomy (GTDB): domain Bacteria; phylum Acidobacteriota; class Terriglobia; order Acidiferrales; family UBA7541; genus Palsa-295. Next base: position 663,073 of record CAVYXN010000007.1, on the reverse strand, counting down.
TCGCCGGTGGCACCGGCCCCTGCCGCCAGTGCCTGCGCACATTCGACGTGGGTAGAGAGAATCGGATCCTGTTCACTTACAATCCATTCGACGGGCTCGATCCATACCCATCACCCGGCCCGATCTTCGTCCACGAAACCCCGTGCGCCACACACTCCCCGGATAATAGATTCCCAGACAGCCTTCGTTCGCTTCCGCTCGTGTTCGAAGGTTACGGCAGCGATCGTTGGGTGACCGTGCGCGAAAAAGTTAACGACGGAGCAGCCGAGGTAGCAATCGCCAGAATTTTCGCCCAGCCCGAGGTCGAGTACATTCACGTTCGCCACGGAGAGGCAGGCTGTTTCATCGCGCACATTAACCGCGCGTAAACAGGCTAAACAAAATCCCGCCCGCGTCTGGCTCCGTAAACGTCCGTTAATATTCGCCTAGAATCGTGTGTTACACTCCCGCTGACGTACGATCCAACACCCGACCCGATCGAAGGGCGCCTCGAGGAGCACTCAGCGGTGTTCTTTGTCTTAACCGTCGTTCTCATCATCGCGCTCGTCGGCAGCATCCCGAAATGGCCACACAGCAAGGGTTGGGGTTACTTTCCAAGCGTCGGTCTGGGTCTGGTGCTACTCGTACTGCTGATTCTGGCCATAATGCACCGGCTCTAGTCCGGTTTCCACTGTATGGCGTCCAGAATCATCCGCTGTAGACTAGTCCCCCTGAGGGCGAGCAGACGTCGAGCGACACAAGCATCTCAATCGAGGAGAAAACAATATGGCGACCAAGAAATGCGAACACCCAATCTGTAGCTGTCAGGTGACCGACGGCAGCTATTGCAGCGCCGAGTGCGAAGCCATGGAAGAAACTCCGGATGTTGATTGCCTCTGTCCGCATGCAAGCTGCACCGGCCATACCGAAGCGCGCTCGGCCTCAGCCTCTAACTAACCTTCGTGGCTAGAATCCGGCCGTTCGCCGGAGGGAGGTACCATGCTGCGTTGGGCTGTGATTTTTCTCGTGATCGCGATCGTCGCGGGCATTCTGGGCTTTGCTGGACTGATGGTAGCGGCGGCGGGAATCGCGAAGCTGCTGTTTTATCTGTTCCTGATTCTCTTCCTGATTACGCTCATCTCCGGCCTCGTGAATAGAAACAAGGTCTGAGAATGTTGCGGGAGCGGGGCAGGGAAGCGCCTGTTCGCTGCTGCAAGTCGAGTCAGGCGCTTTTGACAAATACTAGCGACGCCGAGTTAATGCAGTAGCGCAATCCGGTCGGCGGCGACCCATCATCGAACACGTGCCCAAGGTGGGCGTCGCAGCGGCGGCAAGCGACCGCATCACGAGTAATCCCGAAGCTATGATCCTCGATCGTTTCGATATTTTCCTTCGCGATCGGCGCCCAGAAACTCGGCCAGCCCGTCCCCGAATCGAACTTCGTCTCAGAATTGAATAGGGCCGTCTCGCAGCACACGCACCGAAACAGCCCCTTATCGTGAAGGTTCCAATATTCTCCCGAGAACGCGATTTCCGTGTCCGCTCTCCTCGTGATTTCGTAAACGCTTCGATCTTTTAACTGCGCCCGCCATTCGTCGTCGGTCTTCACGATCTTCGGAACCTGCACTGTCCCCGTTCGCTCGCCATTCTTCGCGAACTCCACGATCGTCACAATCGCAGGCGGACCGACCGCAGCCACCTGCGCGGCCATCGCACTCTGCCGCCGAAGCCGCAGAATCGCCAGCCCCATCAGCGCGCTCACCGACAGCGTCAGAAACACCCGTCGCGTAACCGGCCCAGAAGAGTTGTCACTCAAGTTGTTACCTTCGAATCCCATCACCCCATTTTCGCATGATTCAGCACCGAAACCCGTCCACCAACAGTAGTTTTACGCAGGCTCACCGCAGTATTGCGTACTAACTCGAATTGACGCCCCCCTCCAACCGCCCCATAGTTGCCCGCACTCAAGCAGAGCGCGATTCGAAACAAACGAGCGGCAGCTGGGTTAGCGCCTCCGAGCTGTCCGAGCCTGCGGGAAAACATCACCGGGCAAAGGTCTTAAATGAGCAGAACCAAATATTTTTTCTGCCTTTCTCTCCTCACAAGCAGCGCATCGCTACTGATTGCGTCCAATCACCCGATCGCGCTTGTCAAACCAGCCACTCCTCGGCTCGCCTCGACAACCAACCAATCCAGGCCACTATCCATCCCGCTCACCTTCGAGGCCAACGAAGGACAAGCGCCATCCGAAGTCGCATTCCTGGCTCGCGGCCCACACCTCTCGACCTTCTTGACTCGCACCGGGATCGAAGTCGAACCTCGCGAACCTCGCGCCAGCCGCAGCAATCTCGCGACGCATCGCCGCATTCAAATCTCCTTCGCGCCGGCTCCCCGAAGCTCCGACGGCCAAGCCTCCGATCGCACGAATGCCTCCGTCACATGGAAGGGAATTGCTCAGCTTCGCGCCCAAACCAATTACTTCATCGGGAATGATCCCTCGAAGTGGCGCACATCCGTCCCCCATTACGCGCAGGCAGAAGCTCCCCGCATTCTGCCCGGAGTTGACCTCGTCGCCTACAGCAACGCAACCGCCGACCAGCGCGAAAATCAACTCGAATTCGACCTTCGAATCGCTCCCCAGGCGAACGCCGACAGCCTACGCATCAAGATCTCGGGCGCCGAAGAACTGCGCCTTAACGCTGAAGGCGACATGCTGATGCAAGTAGAGAACGCACAGCTCGTTCTACACAAACCGGCGCTCTACGAGGAAGTCCGCAGCAGGGAACTGGCGCACAAAAGCGCCGCAGCCACAAGTCCCCCGCAGCGCTACCCAATCGAAGGCGCCTATCTCTTCGAACCCGACGGCTCAATCGGTTTCCGCATCGCTCGCCGCCACCCGCACGCCGCACTCGTAATCGATCCCTCGCTCTCGATCACGTATTCCACTTTTCTAGGCGGAGCAGGAGAAGACACCGCCAATAGCATCGCGGCCGATTCCACCGGCAAGCTCTATATCGCCGGCACCACAACGTCCGCCTCCACATTCCCCGAATCCACCCCCGCAACAACCGGCCCCGGCGGAGGCGCCACCGACTTCTTCATAGCGAAAATCGATCCCACCGCCTCAGGCGCAAACTCCCTCATCTATCTCACCTTCCTCGGCGGCAGCGGAAATGAGAAAGGCGGCATGATTGCTGTCGATAGCTCCGGCCGCGTCGCAATCACCGGTACAACCACATCTACCGATTTTCCCGTCACGGATGGCAGCGTCCGCACCAGCGGCGCGAATGACATCGCCGTCACCGAGCTAGCGCCCACCGGCACCTCGCTCGTCTACTCGACCCTCTTCGGCGGCAGCGGCTCGGAATCAACTCAAAATCTCGGCGGCATCGCGCTCGATCAAGCCGGCGAAATTTTCATCGCTTCCGACACGACCTCGACAAATCTCCCGGTCACCAGCGGCGCGTTCCAGGCTGCGAACGGCGGCGGCACTAGCGACGGCTTCTTAGCCATATTTCGTCCGCTGGCCACAGCGCCAACTCCGCATCTCAAATATTGCACCTATCTCGGAATCAACGCCCAGGTAGGAATCGGAGGCGTCGCAGTCGACGCCGCCAGCAATGCCTACATCACCGGCTTCACCTCGAACCCCGGCGCCACCTTCCCAACTCTCAACGGCTACCAAACCACCTACGCCGGAGATCCCCTCGACGCCTTCGTGATCAAAATCCGCCCATCAGGAACTGCCGCTTCCGATTTGGCCTACGGAACATTCCTGGGCGGCGCCGGACTCGATCAAGCGCTGGCAATTTCCGTAGGCGCCGCAATGCCGGCCACCGCTTACGTCACCGGCACCACGCAATCAACGAATTTCCCCACGAATGGAACAAATGCCGGCGCGCAATCCACCCTGAAGGGAACTGCGAAGGGAAGTGCGAACGCTTTTTTCTCCGCCATCGCACAAAATGCCACCACGGGAATGACGTCGCTTCTCTACTCCACCTATCTCGGCGGCACACAATCCGATTCCGGCCTGAGTGTCGCCGCCCTTGCCCCCAACGCGCTCTACATCTCCGGCAAAACCACCTCGTCGGATTTTCCTTGGTTCAACAATCTTCAACCCTTCACCGGCAACGAAGACGCCTTCGTCGCCAAATTCGATCCCACCGCCTCAGGCCGAGCATCCTTAATCTACGCTACTCCGCTTGCTGGCACCGCTCCGCCCGGCAGCACCGCCGTCACTGACGGCAACGCCATCGCAGCCGACGCGCTAGGAGACGTATACGTTGCAGGACGCTCGACCTCCTCGGATTTTCCAAGCGGCGTAAATCTCAGCACCGGATTGCAGACAATCTGCGCAAGTTGCCAGGAATTGCCGCCCGCAGCCGATGCCTTCGTTCTCGCATTCCATGAGAGCGCCAATTCAGCACCCAGCGTCTCCTTCACCACGCGCAATATCAATTTCGGCGCTCAACCAGTCGGCGCTCAGAATATCCCGCCGCTTTTCTCCGCGCTCATCAACACAGGTGACGCACCTCTCAACGTCTCGAACATCGCCTTGTCAGGCCCGAATGTTTCCTCGTTCTCAATAGTCGGCTCCGATCCCTGCATCGGAACCCCGATGCCGCCGCGTGCCACATGCTCTTTTGAAATAAGCTTTTCGCCCACCGCTGTCGGGCCCGCAGAAGCCTTCGCCACCATCACCGACGACGCGCCTGGCAGCCCTCACGTCCTCTCCGTCGTAGGAATCGGCAGCGGCGCGCTCGCAGTGCTCTCTAGTACAAGCCTCTCGTTCGGAAATCAGCCGCAAGGCTCCATCAGTGCCTCAAAAGCCGTCACCTTATTCAACCTGGGAAACCAACCTCTCGTAGTCACCAATCTCACGCTCACCGGCGTCGATGCTAATCAATTCTCGCTTCAATCCAATAATTGCGATTCAAACTCCATCGCAGGCGGAGCTTCGTGCACCATCAATGTCGTCTTCGCGCCGCTCGGCACCGCCTCCTATCGAGCCGAAATCGACATCATCGACAACTCCGGCGGCCTCACCGGAGCCAAGCAGGTGATTGCCTTGTCCGGCACCGGAGTTGCCGCCTCGCCAATCGCAAATCTATCTCCCGCATCCCTCACCTTCGGAACGCTCGCTGTCGGAACCACCAGCGGCCCCCAGCCAATTACCCTTCGAAATCTGGGCAGCGCCGCCCTAACCCTCTCGCAGCTAACCTTCACTGGTTCTGATGCGGCCAGCTTCGCCGTTGCTCCTACCGGCACCACCTGCCCAATCGGCAGCACCGTCGCAATCGGCGCCAATTGCCTCGTGCAGATCGTTTTTGCTCCACAAACGAGCGGCGCCAAAAATGCCACCGTCAATTTCATCGACAATGCCTCCGGCGGTCCTCAATCCATCTCGCTGTCAGGCATGGCCATCGCACCCACGCTGCAGATTTCTCCCAGCTCGCTAAGTTTCGCAGCTCAAAGCGTCGGTACATCAAGCCCATCACAAACGATCACTCTTTCCAGCACGGGCACCAGTTCCGTAACGATCAACGGGATCACCGTTATAGGCCCCAACGCAGCTGACTTTAGCGAGAGTGGAAATTGCTCAGCGGTCTTAGGCGCCGGCGCAAGCTGTCAACTAACCGTAATCTTCAAACCACTCGCGGCAGGGAACCGCTCCGCCTCAATTTCAATCTCGGACAACGCCGCCGGCAATCCCCACTCAGTTACCGTGGCCGGCACCGCCACTCAAGCTGCTGTCTCCATCTCCCCGGCGACCCTGAACTTTGCAAATCAGTTGGTCGGCACAGCAAGCCCGCCAGTACCTATCACCGTAACCAACACAGGCACAGGCGCGCTCGTCATCGCTTCCATCTCATTCCCCGGAGCAAACGCAGCTGACTTCACCCAAAAGAACACCTGCACGGCGCCAGTAGCTCCCGCCGCCACTTGCCTAATCAATCTTACGTTCGCCCCCACTGCAGTCGGCGCACGCACCGCCAACATGACCATAGCCGATAACGCATCCAATGCGCCTCAGTCGGTTTCTCTCACAGCCACCGCAATGAATTTCGCCATCGACCCGCCCAACGTCGGCGCAACGTCCGCCACAATCACGGCCGGACAAACAGCCACCTACCAACTCAACCTCAAATCCATCGACGGCTTCGCCGGCCCAGTCACACTCACCTGCTCCGGCGCTCCAGCCGGAGCCACATGCACAGTAATCCCCACTCCAATCACTCTAGCCGCCAACGCCACAGCCCCCTTCCAAGTGCAGGTTTCCACCACCGCCCGCCCAGCAACCACGAACCTCCTCCCGGTACAAATGTCGCTCAATGCCCAGACTTCGCCTGGTCCCCAGAATCCGTCTGACTCCTCAACGCCGCCGCCATCTTTCCAGCAGCCCAAGTTAGTCCCAGAGACAAACGCACCCCAGTCGTCACTATTAATAACGCCAGTGTCCACGACATCCCTGTCGTTCATTGCCCTGCCTAAGTCAGATTCGAGGTTCTGGGCGCGCGCAAAACGCAGCGTTCTTTTTGCCCTGGCAGTTCGTACCGCCGGCGTCTCGCCGGCGCCTTTGATGTTGCCCTTGGCGTCGAACTCAAAGATTCAAATACGCCGACTACTAGAGAATTCATCGTTCGCCCTGATCGCACTCATCGCCATCTTGATCGCTATCCGCATCGCAGCGGAGCGAATCATCGCGCTCCGAATCCATCTGGCCTCTCTATTCTCACCGGTCGCTCACGGCCAACTCCGTTGTCTGCGCAACGAGCACAGGAATTACAACTTCCTGCCGACATCTCTCCCCAGCCAGCGAAGCGCTAGCAATTCCGCAGATCGCGTCGGAATCGCCGCAAATCGCATCCGCTGCGGAAGCGACCGCATCGGGTTTGCCGCGAATGGCATCGGCCATGACAGGGATCGCATCGCGCTTGCCATAGATCGCGTCAGGCTCGCCGCTAATCGCGCCGAGTCCGGCATGCATCGCATACGGTTCGCCATGCATCACATCGGGTTCGCCATACGTCGCGTCAAGCCCGTCGTGGCTCAGCCCGGCCTCCTCCAACTCTCTCTCTATAAGCGCCTCCACCGTTCTCTCCACCAATCTCGCTACCCCAAGGCCACCACGCCTCGCCGCACACGACCACCAAAACTTCAGCAAGCACGTCAACCCCAGCCTGGCAACCGCCTCCGCCCTGGCCATCGCTCTAACCCTCATCGCAGTCTCCTGCGGCGCCCCCCACCCCACAACCCAAACCTCTACCACCCCACGCGGCACCTACATCCTCACCCTAACATCCACCTCCCCCTCCCCCCCCCCGCCTCCTCACCCCCAACCCTATCCCTCACCCTAACCGTACAGTAACCCCAAAAGCTGGCAACGTAATATTCATTAGCGGAAGTCAAGTGGAGTAAAGTTATAAGGCAGGGGCAGATGGTCTGGCGTTGCGGTGCGTGTGGAAATGGGGTGGATGCTTGCAAATCTTGTATTTCCGGTACGTGCGGCGGGCGGGGCTGCGGAAGGCTGGAGGGCATAGCGGTGGAGAGAAATCCTGGGTCGAAAACGTTGACGGGCGAAACAATGCTGGATTTTGAGATATTTCCGCACACGTCTACGACTCCGATCAGCGGGATATCACTGCCTTGGGGTGTGGTGGCAAAATGGACGATCAGCGCAATCAGAAAAATTATCCCATTCAGGATGGCGGCTGGCGCGGCTGGACGGAGTTCTAATCGTGGTTCCACATCGAATCGCAGCTGGTCGTAGTTCGGCGTTTGCAATTTCCGGGAGGGACGTAGAGGCGAAACCGATCTTCGATCGGGGTCGAGCGGCGGAGGAGAAATCTAGGCAAGGGGTTGTGCTGGAGACTTGGCGTCCGCGCCACCGCGCGAAAAACTTCGGTTCAGTGTGAGGCGCGTTGGAACATTCCCGCGAAAAATGCGAGCCGACGTGCAACTGTGCTCGGTTGCGCATTTGCTTGGTGTAGGTTCGGCGGCCTGCGTCCACGCAAGAATGCGGCGCGATCACTGGACCGCGCGTTTGAACCGCGACGCGAGCGCGTCGATTCAGCGGCAGTGGCCCGTGTGGCAGAGGGCGGCGGCGGAGGTTACGGCACCTACGGCGGCGCCGATGGCTAGCCAGTGGGCGTTGCGTTTCAGGCGGAGCCAGAAGGGGCCGCCTTTTGCGGCGGTGATGGCGGCGTCGCGCTCGAGGGTGAGGGCACGAATTTTGGCGGCGTCGTCGGAGGCGTTTTGTTTGGCGGCGGCGAGTTGGAGTTGGCAGGCGCGGCAGTCTTGGACGTAATTGTAGAGAGGGGCGAGATCGGCGGTGGGGATTTCGGCGGTGGATCGTGGGGCGGCGGTTTTGGCACCCGTCGAAGGCGCTTGATTCGCGACGCTGGAGTTGGGGGCGGGAAGTGAGGCGGCAGTTCCCTGCTGGGATTGTGGCGATGCGGCGTTTTCGCTTTGCGTGTTTGGCGAGGACGGCGGCGTTTGCCCTGGCTCGACGCTGGCGCTATTGACTGAAGATTTTGCGCTTGGATCGCGGTAGAAAAGTAAATCGAGGAGCGATTTGTGGCGCTCGGTTTCTTGCGGTGAATTTTGCGGGTTTTGTTGCTGCGTGGTGGATTGAGGCAAGGGCGCCGGCGGGACGCCGGCGGTACGAGAATCCGGTGCGTGAGCATCGTTGCTGAGTGGCGCGGCGGTGGTGGATGAAGACAAAGGCGCCGGCCGGAGGCCAGCGGTACAAACGTCCGGTGCGTGAGCATCGTTGCTGAGTGGCGCGGGCGAAATTGTGATTGGTTGCGGGAGTTGCAGGGCGTCTTGCAGGGCGCGGGCGAGTTGGGCTGGCGTTTCGTTTTGTCCGTTGCGCTTTAGCGTGTCGATTTGTGCGAGGGCGTCTTTGAGGGTGGCGTTGCGGTCGCGTTCGCGGGCCTCGGCGGCGTCGAGGGCTTGTTTTTGTGTGGCGAGTGTGGAGGCGAGGCGGAGTTGATCGTCATGGGCGGCGAGCCAGGCGTGGAAGATGAGCGCGGCGAGGAGGAGTGCGGCGCAGAAGGCGGCGATTTCGATTGTGCGGCGGGTGGTGGAAGTGAGTGGCATGTTTAGAGATCGAGGCGGGGAGTTTGCGGAGCGGTAGTTCCCTGCTGGTTGGAGTTGAGTGGCTCTGGTGCGCGTGTTCTGGTGTTATGACGATTTTAGTCGCACAGGCAATCCTGCCTGTGCCGCAAGTTGATTGCGCTTCGCTTGTGCAAGACGAGGAAGCGAAGAATGCGTTGGGTTGATTTTGTTTGGTGTGGCGCGTGCGAGCTGTTGGCGCGTTCGGGCACGGCATGCCGTGCCCCTACTGAAGAAACTACAAATTCGAACGCAAAGAAAAAGGTGCCGGCGGTACGACGGCAACTACGAACAGAACGCTAGCGCGGTGCGAGCCAAGCATTTGCAATCGTGCTGCGTTTTTGCGTGGGCACAGGCAGGAATGCCTGTGCTACTGAAAGGCTAGAATATATCTTAGGCCGGACGTCAGGGTTCATCCGAGTCGCAATCATTCTCGCAGTTACCTGCTTCGATCGGCGGATGCTGGCTGAAATCGACGGTGATTGCGACCGTGCCGCTCTTCTCGTTCTTGTGCAGACTTAGCACTTTCTTTAAATCGTCGGCGCTTAGGCCGGGAGCCAACGACTGCACTGCATCTTCCACCGTGCTGTTTCTGAAAATATCGCCTGGGTGGAGTTCTGAAGTTAAGGCAGCTTCCCTTCTCGGATCGAGGCCGTGCACTTCTACCTGGCCGATGCGGTACTGCTTGCCCTGATCCAATTCAAATATGAGCGAGATGCGCTGTGTTGCATCGTTGACTTCCGTGTTGGGAGTGGCAACAAAATTGATGTATCCGTTTTCGCCGTACCGCCTGTGCATGGCATCGAGGCTCTCTCTGATTCTTGCAACGTTGAAGACGTCGCCTTCCTGCAAGGAGAGCAGCGGCCGCAATTCTCCGACTGAAAATACTAGCGGTTCGTCGGGATCACTCGTTCGAAACGCCGCGTTCGTTCGAAAAGCCACTTTTCCTAGGCGGTATTGGATTCCTGCGTCTACGTGAATCGTAAGGACGACGTGCTGGGTCTCGCCGTCGTCGAAAACAATCTGCGATTCGCCGCGCGACACGGCCTTGAAGTAGCCATCTTCTTGCCATGCGGACAGAACCGATACCTCGAGAATCTCGTCCAGCCAGTGAGCGTGACGTCGCCGGGCGAGAATGCGCTGAGCGCGAGAGCGCCTGCGCCCTGCACGTAGGCGGTGAGGTAGCCGAAAAGATTGCGGCCGCTGATGCCGGTCGAGGCGAGGTACGCGGTGGTGTAGTAGGAATGGATGGCGACGCCGTCGTCGGAAAACGCGCCGGGAGTGAGCGCGCGAATTTTTGTGCTGCCGTCATTGGAGCCAAAGAAAATCTGGGCCACTCCTGTGGAACGCTCGACGAGGGCGCAGGAATTCGCGGCGATTTTCCACGGGGTCCATTTGCGCGACCGCTCGGGTGACGACATGACCGCGACGAGAGGATCCTGCAAGCCTTCGCTGTATTCGAGCGCGAGGATTTCGTTCGGCTGCGTGGCGGCGCCCATCGGGACGCCGACGAGAATCCTCTTGTGTTGCGTATCCACCACCACCCACAGACTCTGCGCGGCTTGCCAATTGATCGCGTCCCAGGTGGGCTGGATTTCCTGCGAAAGTTTTATCGGCGCGCTGCCGTCAAAATAATAAAGACCGGAGCGGCCGGCGATCACCACCCACTCTTCGCCGAATCCGATGCCGTGCGCGGAGGGCGTGCCAACCGCATTTGAAACTTCCTCGACGCCCCAGAGAGACGGCTCATTCACGCCATCGGTGGCAGTGACATACAAGCTGCGCTCCTTCGCGAAATATAAATTATTGCGCAGCTTGAACGCGGCGCGAATTCCCTGCCCGTTGTTCGCGGCGATTTCCATGATGCCGCTCACGCCGTCGTAAGCTTCAGGCTCGTCGGTGCCGGACGCGCGCACCAGCGAAGAATTCTGCGCGGCCGCGGTGGGAAACACTTCGATGCAGTCTACGAGAAACGATTCGCCGCTGGGCCCGGGCGTGCCATCCGCATAGACGCGCAGCACGAGATCGGCCGGCAGCGAGGCCTGCGGAGGAAAAAGATCCGCGATAAATTCCTGGTAGCCAGTGGTGGCGGCGCTCGCAGCGACGGAAAGGCCGCTGCCAATCAGGCCCAGCGTGGGGCTGAATGCATTGATGTGCAGCGTGCCGGCCGTGAGCCCGCCGCTGCGTTTCACGCGCGCGCGCACGGAATAATCGACGCCCTTCACGCACAGCGGATCGCCGGCTGTGCTCGTTGCAGCGCCTTGCGAAATCAATCCGCGAATCAAAGTGGCGCCGTCGCCGGTGATGCGATACGCGTCGCCCCAAATCACGTCGGACGACTCCCTGCTGCCGCCCGCGCCGCTGGTGGGATCGAGCGTCCAGCCGAGCGGGCGACCGGTGGCGATCGCGTCCCATCCGCCGTCGAATGAAAGATTATTGAACCGCGACATTCTCGAGCGCTCACCCCACCAGAAAAGCCGCTCGGCATAATCGATCACGCCGAGCTGATCGGGCAGTTCGATCTGCGCGAAAAGATCATCCATGCTGACGCCGGCGAGCAGAATCGTGTCGGAGAAATCCACGGTGAGCGAGGTGGTAGTGTTGTCGTCAATCACCATCGAACCGGGGACGTGAAAAAAACTCGCGCCGCCTTCGGCCGTGAACGCGAGCAGGCGCTGCACCACATTCGCGGGGCCGGTGGGGATGTTCGTCACGGTGACTTGTTTCGAGCCGGCGGCGGTCCAGCTCGCGATGGGCGAGGGCGCGGTCCAGAATCCCTGGCGCGTGACGAACACCACGACGCACTTGTGCACGCCCGGCGAAATATTTCCGGTGAGCGTGGAATCGGCGAGCGCGGCGCCTTCGCCCGGTCCCACCTGGCTGACGCGATCGAAAAAAGTGTCGTCAAACTGGCGCGGCAGATCGGCGCCGACGAGTCCATCGGAAAACGCCATGTACTCGCGGCCGAAATGCGTGGTGGAAGCGAAGAGCAGATTCGGCTGCAGGCCCGCGATCAGGACGCCGAGCGTGCCGGGAGAAGTTTCCTTGTAAATCGTGCCGGAGGAATCGAGCACGATCAGGCGCTGAACGAGATTCGTGGTGATGTAGGTTTTGAGCGCGTTCACGTTGGGCGTGCCGGCGAGCGGCGCGAATTGCGAGACGAGGCCCGGGCGCGTGCGCACGCCGCCGGGAAAAAATTCCACGTCGGCGCAATCGGGCGACATGCCGGGCGGAACGTCGGAGGGATCGAGCAGCGAGCCAGGTGCCGAAGGTGGTGAGAGGCAGAGGCGAAAAAGTTTCGATGGACATGTTTTTTTGTGAGGAGGTGTCAGTAGGGGCACGGCATGCCGTGCCCGGCGAAAGAACTTGGCCCGATCGCGCCATTAGAGGTGGCGCGGGTTCAGTAGCGTAGATCCGCCGGTGAGGCGGGGCTTAAAAATGACGCCTGCGCCACAAGTAGCAACATGCGATGTGCAAGTGAAGCCGAGGGAACGAAAGAACGAGGTGGGTTGTGTTTTGCTGGTATGGCGCGAGCTTCGCTGTTGGCGCGTTCGGGCACGGCATGCCGTGCCCCTACTGCGGAAACGGCAAAAGACGAAAGAACGCCAGCGCGTTTCGAGCCAAGCATTGGCGACCGTGGTGCGGCGTTACGCAGGCACAGGCGTCATTTTCACATGCCGCCTGTTGGCGGACGCCTGTGCTACTTACTGCAGCTTCTTGAAGATGCCGTAGAACGTGATGGAATCGGAGGTGATGGCGCCGGGGTACGCGCCTGCGGCGAGTTCGGGGAATGCGCCGGCGGCCGCGCCTTGCTGGAAAATTTTCACCTTGTTGGAATTCATGGCGGCGCCGGGCATGAAGACGTAGTCGTAGCCGGCGAGGCCGTCCATCCAGGCGGTGCCGTTGATGGGCGGCTGCGATGACGCGACGAGCGGCGATTGCGAAAGGTCGAGCGTGTCGCCGCCAGTGGTGTAATTGCCGGATGCGGCGATGGTGCCGGAGACGTGGATGCGTTTGCCGTCATCCCAGGTGTCGATGAGAGAAAATGTGAGTGCCATGGTGGCTCCTTTGTTTTGGTAGCGTAGGTCCGCCCGAAGGTGGCTCAGGAAAATGTCGGCTGTGCCGCGGGTAACGTGAAGCGTGATTTGTGAAGATGGCTCGCGCGCAATGGCGTTGGGTTTCAGTAGGGGCACGGCACGGCATGCCGTGCCCGAATGCGGCATGGGCAGCGCCCAGCCGATGAGCGGGGCGTGGCATCAAGTGGGTTTGTATGGTGACCGTTGCGAGAACCCAACCAGAAAAATTCCCCTGGCGTCCTGCATGATGCACGTATGCGTTATCGAGATCGTAGCGTCTTCGGGCACGGCATGCCGTGCCCCTACTGGGAAAACGCTAAGGCGAAAGGAACGATGCCGGGCACGCGCCAGCATCGGGGATCGTGCTGCGTTGTTACGCAGGCACAGGCAGGAATGCCTGTGCTACTGAAAGGCAAATTCAAAAACGCCGGCCGGAGGCCAGCGGTACGAACGGCGGAGGCGGAAAGAACGATGTCGCGTTGCGAGTCAAGGATTCCGCGTTTGTGCCGCCTAGCGGCTTGTGGCAGAGGCGCCATTTTCACGCTGCCGCCTGTCGGCGCACGCCTGTGCTACTGAAAGGCGTACGTCGAAGCGAAACGCGGCGTGCTATGATTTCGGGCTTGTTGCGCGAGGCTTGTTGGCTGCGGTGATGCGGGACTTTGTCGCGCCACATCGCGAAACGTCGCGAACATCGCGCAGCGTCGCGCAACCCGAACGGGCGGCTGCGAATCCAAGCGACGGACCACAGAACGCGCTGCAGTCGAGAACTGTTGGGTTCGAGAGTGCGCGTGACTGCACGAAAACTGCACGGGACGCCTAAGGCTCAGCAAATGGGGCACAGGAACGGAGAATGATTTGCGGCGAATGAGAGTGGTGGCAGTGGCGGCGGTGATGGCGGCGGCCGCGTTGGCGTATTCCCTGCCCCGGGTTCGGGCGCAAAATTCTTCTACGAGTAACGCGGTGGGCGCGACGGTTGCGACGGGCGCAACGTCTCCGGCGGCCGCTTCGAATCTGCCGATTGTGATCGCGCAGGGAATTTCAGTGCGGGCGCTGGCGCTGGGTGCTACTGCTGGTGATGCCGCGGCGAGTGCTGAAGCTTCGCAGCAGATTCCTCCGATTTATTTCACAGCCACGCAGATGCCTAATCGCGTGATGTCGCTGCCCGCGTCCGGCTCCGTTCGCGCTAATGCGGCGAGTGTTGCGGGCGGTGCAGGCGCGAGCGCAAATCTGGTTGCGATAGCCGGTACTGGCACAGCGGGATCGCTTGGCGATGGCGGGGCTGCCGCCGCCGCCCAGCTCAGCCTGAAATTCGATTCGATGTACATGCGTAGCGGCGTCGCGGTGGCGCCGGACGGGACGATATTTATTGCGGATACGGAGAACGCGACGATTCGGCGCATTTCATCGGCGTCGTCAAGCGAGCCCGGCGTAATTCGCAGCGTCGCGGGAAAATGGGGACCGACGCAGAACGTGCAGCTTTCTGAGCCGATGGGCTTGGCGCTTGATCGTGCTGGGAACCTTTATATTGCGGATCATGGCGCGAATGCTGTGATTGAGTTGCATGACGCGATTGCGTCCATGCCTGGAAAACTTGAGATGCTGGCGCAGGTGGCGAAGGCGGCGAGCGTCGCGGTGTCTTCCGACGGCAGCCGCGTTTACGTTGCGGCGCCGGAATCGAATAGCGTCTTCACAGTTGACGTTCTTACGCGATCAATGCGGCAACGGTGGGGTACGAATAATTCGGCGGCGTCGCCTGTCCTTGTTCAATATCATCCGTGCGGGACGATCGATAAAGGCGCGCAGCCCTGCCCTTCGGGAATTGCCGCAGATGGCGGCGGCAATCTTTTTGTCTCGGATCCAACTGGCAACAAAATTATTCGGATGGATGCGGAGTCCGGAAGCGTGACCACGGCTGCAAGCGCCATCAGCATGCCCGGCGAGATCGCGTTCGATGCGGATGGGAATTTATTTATTGCCGAGCAGGGCCGCAATCGCATCAGCGAAATCAAAGGGCTGGGGCAGCCGGTGGCGAGTGTGACGCTGACGCCGCCTCCGCCGCCTGTGCCGCCGATGGGAGTTCCCTGCCCCATCATCGCGCCGCCGCCGGGCTTTGCGGGCAATACGAATTTCTGCGCGGAGCCGCTGGCGGGCATCACGCCGACCGCAGCGTTCACGCTGACGAATAATTCCAATGCCGCACTCACCGGCATCGCGACTACAACGATCGGCCTCGCGCCCGCGGATTTCGTGGCGTCGTCCACTTCGTGCACCAGCACACTGAATGCCGGCTCGAGCTGCCTGATCAATGTCGGCTTCGCGCCCACGGCGACTGGGACGCGCACGGCGACGCTGGTAGTTAACTATACGGGCGCGGCGAATCCGCTGGCGTCCTCACTGGCGGGCACGGGCGACACTTACCAGATTACCCTCGCGAGCGGGCAGCTGACGCAAATTTCCATCACCCCCGGGGCCACTGGCACGTTCATGCTGCAAGTGGTGCCCGACAATATTTTCACCGGCACCGTGACGCCGATCTGCCCGGGCAATTTGCCGCTGCAGACCACGTGCACTTTTTCGCCAACGAGCGTGCCGGTGACGACGCCGGGCACAGCGGTGCCCTTCAGTGTGATGTTTAAGACGACGTCTACCGTGCCAGTGCCCCCGCCAAAGACGGGCGCCGCGCCGATGCGGGGCGACAGCGGTGGAAAATTCATTGCGCTGGGTGCGGTTGGCGCGTTCATGCTAATTGCGGCGATCGCGCTGTGCTGCTTTGCGCTGTTCAGTAGCACAGGCATTCCTGCTTACCCTGAGAACCGAAGGGCCTGTGCCGCAAGTGGCTACGTGCTTGGCGTCGAAAAACGAGGAAACAAAAGAACGCGGTGGTTGGGTTTGCAGGTTTGGCACGAGCGGCGACGTGGTTCGAAGCTACCAAAACGCCTGGTGCCCGTCGCGTGCGCGATTGCGCTGGCGCTTTGTGCTGCCGCAATTCTCGAAGGCTGCAGCAGCGGCAGCGGATCAAGCGGTGGAATCACCGGCACGCCCGCCGGCATGTACAGGATGACGGTGCAAGCGACGGCGCAGTCAGCGCCGCGTGGCGTGACGGTAACGCTCGACGTGGAGTAGCGCGCAGTTTTCAGTAGGGGCACGGCATGCCGTGCCCGAATGCGGCGTTAGTACAGCGTGGCCATCGAGCAGGTGTTTGCAGGATTCGGTTTTCGTACCGCCGGCTTGCCCTGAGGCATGAAGGGCCTCTGGCCGGCGCCTTTGACTTTTGCGTTCGCCAACACAAGTTCAAAACAAGATTCAAAAACGCCAGCCGGAGGCCAGCGGTACAAAAGGCGTGTGCGCCATCGCAGCGGTGCACGCATAGCGTCATCGAGGTCCTAGCGTCTTCGGGCACGGCATGCCGTGCCCCTACTGCGGAAAATGCAACGACGAAGATGCGGCGTGCTAGGGTGGGCGGTTTCAGGTAGCACAGGCATTCCTGCCTGTGCCAACGTGGAAACGCAGCGCGATCGCGCCACACCTGCAAGATCAAACAACGCGTTCTTTCGTTTCCTCGTTTTGCAACCGGCACGCACCTAGCGACGTTGGCACAGGCAGGAATGCCTGTGCTACCTACAGATAAATTACGCGGCGGTGGTAGCTGTAGGGTTTGCGGCGGCGGCCCTTTACCTGTTCTGGGCGGACGTAGCGCTGAATCAAATCCTCGGTGGCCATTTGTGCGGTGCCTAGCAGATCCTGCGCGAGGGCTCGGGCGCCTCGAGAGCGCGCTGCCAGCGCGGCCGTGGCGAACGCCAGAGGATCTGTTGCGGCGCGAATCTGCACCGGGTCTGTGCCGAGCGTGAGCGCCGGGAGAATCTTTTCGTAACGCACGCGCACGGTGATGGCCTGCGTTGCGCCCACCAGATTAATTTTATCCTCGCGCCATTCCCACAGTCGCAGATACGTGCTCGGTTGCAGGTTCAGCATTCCGCCGCCGCTCGTGAATTTTTCCATGGGCACGAATGTGTCCGCGGTGTTCGCGGTGGCGCGTTCCCAGAGCATCTGTGGCATCAGGCAATCGGAGGGAAGCTGCGGGCTGGATGTGTCGCTGATTTCCGTGTTGGTGACGCCGCTCGTGGGATCGGGCTCGAGGTCGATGTCCTGCTGCTCGCCGAGGACGCTGACGCCATTTTCCGCGAGCTCGCGCTGCAGGCCGCGATAGGCGGAGTTGAGGAGCGGCATCAAGAGCGCGTCGGTGAAAACGGCGCCGGATGAGTCGTTCATCAGCGCGCGCGCGAGCGAGCGTGAGCGCGTCTTCCGCCTGCGAGTAGGCGGTAGTGGGGACGACGGGCATAGCAGCCTCCGGAAAGTAGCACAGGCATTCGTGCCTGTGCCGGCGTTGCTAGGTACGTGGTATTAGCGAAACGAGGAAGCGATGGCAGTGTGTTTTTTCAGTAGTGGCACGGCATGCCGTGCCCGAATGCGGCGTCAGTACAGCGTGGCCATTGAGCAGGTGTTTGCAGGATTCGGTTTTCGTACCGCTGGCCTCTGGCCGGCGCCTTTGACTTTTGCATTTGCTGGGACAGCTTCACCAGCAAATTCAAAAACGCCGGCCAGAGGCCAGCGGTACAAAAGATGCGTGCTCCATCGCAGCGGTGCACGAATAGCGTCGACGAGATCGTAGGGTCTTCGGGCACGGCATGCCGTGCCCCTACTGCGGAAAATGCAACGGCGTTGCGATAGGATACGGGTGCGCTTACATCAACGATCATTCACGGGGAGGAGACGCATGGACGCATCGGAGACTCGGACACATTTTCCGCCGCCGGGCGGGTATGGGAAGCTGCCGTTCAGCATGGGCGTGCTGGTGGGCGGCACGTTTTATTTGGCCGGGCACCTGGGGCTTGATTTGACGACGCGGAAAGTTCCTGCGGACGTCGACCAGGAGGCGCGGCTGATGATGGACGGATTTCGCGCGACGCTCGAGAAAGCCGACCTGACGATGCAGGACCTCGTCTACGTGCAGATTTTCTGCTCCGATGTGTCGCTGTTCGACCGGTTCAACGCGGTGTATCGCACGTATTTTACAGAGCCGCTGCCGGCGCGCGCCTTCATTGGCTCGGGGCCGCTGCTTTTCGGCGCGCATTTCGAGATTCAAGGAATCGCGACGGCGCCTTAGGTTCGCAACATGTGTTCAGTAGGGGCACGGCATGCCGTGCCCGGCGAGCGAACTTGGCTCGATCGCGCCATTCACCGCGATATTCACACAGCTTCGCTTTTCGTACCGCCGGCCTCCGGCCGGCGCCTTTGACTTTGCATTTGCGGCGCGAGTTCAAAACCAAATTCAAAAACGCCGGCCGGACGCGCCATCGCAGCGGTGCAAGCATAGCACCGCTGCGCTCCTGGCGACTTCGGGCACGGCATGCCGTGCCCCTACTGCGGAAAATGCAACGGCGAAAAGAACGATGCCGTGGCGCGAACCAAGTATTTGGAATCCGCGCCGCGTGGCAGCTTGGGGCACAGGCGCCATTTTCACGCTGCCGCCTTTCGGCGGACGGCTGCGCTACTGGAAGGCGTCAATCGTTTACCACTGGAATTTCCTTTTGCAGCGCGGGGATTTTGGCGGCGGCCCAGTCCATCAGGCTGTCGCCTGATAGGCCGAACATGGCGGCTGTGGCGTGGCCTGGCTCTAGCGTGAGATTCACTGGCATACCCGCTGAACCGAAGAGGTGCGTGGCGGCGCCAGGGTGCGCGATCCAGTAGGAAAAAGCGGCGGCGTTGACGAAGAGGCGGATGCCGAGCGCGAGCGCGTTGGTGCGCAGCCATTCGCGGCGCGTTTTTGTGCCGGAGAGGCGCGATTTGGCCGAGAGGCTGGCGCGTTTCAGCACGTGCAGGCCGTGGCCGGCGGCGAAGAGCGTCCAGAGATGCGCGGATTCAGGGATGTGCATTTTGGTAGCACAGGCATTCCTGCCTGTGCCGGCGTTGAAACGCGGCGCGGATCGCGCCATGCCTGCAAGATCAAAGAACGCGTTGTTTCGTTTCCTTGTTTTGCGGCGGCGTGGATGTAGCAGCTTGGGGCACAGGCAGGAATGCCTGTGCTACTGAAAGGCAACTGCCGCGGCGCCGTAGGGTTGCAATGTGGTTTCAGTAGGAGCACGGCATGCCGTGCCCGAATGCGGCATGGGCAGAGCCGGACCGATGGGCAGGGCGTGGCATCAAGTCGTTTTGCGTGGTGACCGGTGCGAAATCCGAAGCGGAGAAATTCCCCTGGCGTCCTGCATAGTGCACGTATGCGTCACCGAGATCGTAGCGTCTTCGGGCACGGCATGCCGTGCCCCTACTGAAGAAAAGGCTAAGGCGGAAAGAACGCGAGCGCGGGCGAGGCAAGGAACAGCGATTTGCGCTGCGTTTTTGCGTTGGCACAGGCAGGAATGCCTGTGCTACTTAATTCGTGTTGCCTATGCAGAGCCAGTTGATTGTGTCGGTGCCGCTGGATTGGGTTAGCGTCAACGACGAGGCGGATGGCGTTACTTTTACTGTGGCGATGGCGCTTTGATCATTCGCTACGCAGACTGGCGCGGAGGCGAAGGGCGTGGGGAATGTTACCGTCGCGGTGCCGCCTACCAGAGCTACCGTGCCTGCGAACTGGCCTGTGGCGCCTTGATTGAGGTGCTGCGAGACGGCTAGCGAGCCGTAGACTGCGGAGCCGCCTGAGTCGCGGACTGGGGCGTTGCGAATATCCGGAGTTACCGGGCCCATGCTCAGCGCGACGTCGTCGAAGTACACGTAGTTCCCTGCCGCGGCGGTGTTTTCGAGGAGCATCACGCGCATCGAGTGCGTCACCGTGGTCGAAAGGCTGAAAGCATTCGGCACGCGGAAGACGATGCCGAAATTGCGCGTGGGTGTCCAGGCGTTTGCGGTCGCCACCTGCCAGTCGGCGCCGGTCACGTTGCAGTTGCAAGTGATGCCATTGTTGTAGGTCAGCGACGCGTTCGTAGATTGCCAGTTGCCCGTGCTGTTCGAGGTGCCGTCGTAGTTGACCGGTGCGAGCACGCGCGCGTTGGATGACGCGGTGGTGATGCGATCGGCTTCGGTGCAGTTTGCGTCCCAGTAGAAACGGAAGCCGGGGCGGAAATTATTCGAAGTGGACGCGGACGCGACGCGAAACATCAGCGTGTACTCGCGCGTAGAGTCCACCTGGATGCAGGCGGAGTTGACGCCGAGGCCGGCGGTAGCGCCGTCGCCGACGCGCACGTTGTAAGTTCCCTGCGTGTAAGTGTCGACGCCGGGGTTTGCGCCCGCGCTGGTTTCCTGCGCGTAAATTCCGCTGCCTGCCTGATTGATGTTCGTGCCCGAGACGCCGCCCCAATAGTAGAGCGACGTGGAATTCTGCCAGCCTTCGAATCCGGAATTGCCGATGAGATTATCGCCGCCGAGATCGTTCATGCCATAGTGCATCGAGGGCAGCCAGTTGTGCCCGTTGTTATCGATCGCGACGGTAGCAGTGGCGGGCTCGTTGGGCAAAATCTGCGCCGTATTGCTGAGCGAGAGATAAGGATCGAGGACGTGAATGCCATTGGCGCTGCCATCGGAAGGAAATTCGAGGCAGTTGTAGACTTTTTCGCAGCGATTATTGGGGCCGAAAGTGATGGAGAGCGCGCCGATGATGTCGTAGCAGACCTGGCCGAAAGCGGTGGAGGAAGTTTCGCAGTCGTTGCCGTAGATTTCGTCGTTGTCGGGATAGTTGCCGCTGGAATCTTTTTTGAAGACGTAGCCGAGCGAAGCGGCGGGAGCGAGCGTGCAGACGTTCTGCTCGATGACGACCGCGTTGAAAACGCCGGCGAGCGAGACGCACGTGTCACCCGTGGAATTCAGGCCGATATTATTGTGGCGGATCAGCGTGTTGGTGCCGTCGAAGCCGCCGGTGGAAGTGTCGCCGAAGATTCCGTAGGAAGTGCCGCCGGTGCCAAGCGCGAGATTATTGCTCTCGATGATGGAGTGGCCGATGCTGGTGAGATCGACGACCTTCGAATTCGCGCCGGTGGCGCCGAGATACATGCCCACGATGTGGACGTAATTGATTTTCGATGTGCCGGGGCTGGGTTTGTGCACAGTGGTGCAGCCGGCGGTGGCGCAGGAAATAAATCCGGACGTATCGGGCGCGCTAACGGTGCCGAGGCCGCTTTCCTGGTAGCCGTAAATCGAAGCGCCGTCACCCATCAGCTCGACTGCGTCGTTTGTCGTCGAATCGGTGATGGTGAGCTGGCCCTGTCCCCAGAGCAACACTGTGCCTGCGGGAATCGAAATGTGCGCTGCGCCGGTGAGAGTGCCGGTCATGCCGCGCGCGTCGCAAACGCTCGAGGTGCTTGCGGCGGCGGTGAGGCAAGCATTGAGTTTTGCGCCCGCGTCTGCGCCGACGAAGCGCTCGGCTTTCTGCACCAGGTTCAGCGAATTCACCGCGGCTGAGCCGTTCACGTCGAGATTCGATTGCGGATTGGTGGTGTTGACGCCGAGCGACGTGGCCGTGAAGCGGTGCGCGGATTGCATCAGGTTGATCGGAGGCGTCAAGTCGCAGCAGCCGGCGAAGCCGGTGTCGGTGAAGCTGGAGGTAGACGCGCCGGAGACGAAAACATTGCGCGGCGAGCTGTTAAAGCTAGGCGTGGTGTTGCGGAAGATGCAGTAGCCGGTGATGGCGGCGACCGAGGCGGACGGGAGAGTCCAGGTGAGGTTCACCGCGTTGTTCGGGCTGCCGACGACTACGCCCCGCGGAAACTATCGAGGGTGCGGATTCCGTGGCGCTGTTGCAACTCGTAGCGCCCGTGGCGGTGCGCACCCAATAGGTGTACGTCGCAGCCGCGAGCGTTCCGCCCGTGGTTGCAGTGCCCGCTACGTTTGTGGGCGGCAAGGCCTTCGCGAATCCCACGTCGAGCGATTCCGGGGTGGTCTGATACAGCTGCGCGCTGTAACCGAAACTCACGCCGTCGCCGAAGAGCAAACCGTTGGCCGAGTCAACGCCCACCGACGCGAATTGATTTCCCGACGAAGTGGCGCGCAGCGGCAAGCCATTGGTGTCGTTATTGAGGGACTCGTAGGGATCCGTGCGCAGGCGATCGCCACCGTCGCCGATGTTCACGGTGTGGTCGAAGCCATTGGAATTTTGCGAAGTGACGGAGCCGAGCGGATTGCCGCTGCCGTCCACCACGGCGGTGACGCAGGAGTTGCAGTTGGTAATGAAAATATTATCGGCGCGGCCGGAAATTTCGCGCACAGCGACGGCGCCGCCCGCGGGGCTATTCCCCGTGGACACGTGATTCATGAAGACGCCGCTGACGTCGAGCGTGGGCGCATTGATGGCGAGAACCGCGGTGTTCCCGACGGGCTCGTCGGAAGTGTTCACGTGATCGAACGTGATAGCGTCCATGGGGCCCATCGAAACGCCGGGGAGCGCGGAAAATGTGAGGAAGTCCGTGGACGCATCTTCGAGCGTGATGTTGCGAAAGACGAGACTGCCCGCGGTGCCGGATTGATTCAGGCGCTGGATGTACTGCATGCCTCCGCCGGCTCCGGTGACGTCTTCGATCGTGATCAGGCCATCGAGCGGAGCTTCGCCGGCGATCGGCGTCTCTCCGGTGAAGAGAACGATCGGCGTGGTGGAGCTGTTCTTGGCCATCAGGCAGCCGCCCGTGAAGCGGACCCAAATACTGTTGGTGATTTTCAGGGGCGTGTTGTCGGTCTGGCCGGTGGTGCCGTTGACGGCGAGGCAGACGTTGCGGAACAGCACGTTGACAGAATCGTAGAGCGAGACGGCTTGATTCGAGCCCAGGATGGAAAGATTTTCGATGGTGGTGAAGGCGGGCAGAGCAAAGACAGGCGCGGTGTTGGGACTGGCGCCGGCGGTGACATTGATGGCCACCATCGGCGCGAAATTAAATTGCTGGAGCTGGCTGGCTTCTCCCACGCTCCCGCCGAGCAAGTGCAAACCAAAGCAGTAGCCGCTGGGCGTGGAAAACACGGGCGAGGTGGAGGGCGTTTGCGGCTGCAGCACTTTGTAGTAAAGCGGCGGCGGCGGGAAAAAGACGCTGCCGCCTCCGCCCGCAGAGGGAGCGCGGCAGGCGGCGTTGATGGCGGCTTGAATCGCGGCGGTGTCGTCGGTGACGCCGTCGCCTTTCGCGCCGAATGCGGTGACGTCAACGCGCGGGCGCGGACCTTGCACCGCTTCGTTGCCGGTGACGGTGAGCGCGGAGGGAGTGAGCGTGCCGGGATTGAAACCGCCGGCGGTGAGTGTGCCGGTGACCGTGGCATTACCTGAAACTGTGGCGTTGCCCGCTACCGTAAGATTTCCGCCGAGCGCGAGGCTGAACGCGGAGATGGCGCTGCCGCTCGTGGAGCCAAGGTCGGGCGGGAGAATCACGTCGGGAAAAGTTTGCACGCCGTTGATGCCGGGGCCAGTAATTTGCAATTGGTAGCGGCCGGCGAGAGCATAGAAGTGATAATTGCCGATGCCGTCACCTTGAAACGGATTCGGGGCGGGGACGGTGAGGGTGGCGTCCGTGTAAATCGCGGCGAGCGGGGAGCAGGGCGTGCCGGTGGCGGTGGGCGCGCAGACGGTGATGGTGGGGCCAGAGACGGGATGGCCGGCGGGGCCGAAGACGATGTCGTCTTTGCGGGAGCCTTGCGCGCGAGCTGCGGGCGCGGCGAGGGTGGCGAGGGTGATGAGGGCCAGCGCGATTGCGGCGAGATGTGTGATCGTTTTCATGGATGAGGCGAGTGGCCGCAGCGTACAATTTCGATTCATTGCGATTCCCTTCCCAGAAAATTTGCAGCAGGAGCGCGGCAGGCTGGGCGAAAATCACCGCACCAGCCGCTATTGTAACGTCAGTGCTATTGGGGGAGTGCGATCACAGTAGCACAGGCAATCCTGCCTGTGCCAACGTAACAATGCGGCGCGATCGCTGATGCTTGGCGCGTGACGCGATTGCGTTCTTTGGTTTCATTGACGCAGGCCGAAGCCTGCGCCAACGTAGTGCCGGTCCGCTTTCGTTGATGCTTGGCGCGTACACAATTGCATCGCTTTCAGTAGGGGCACGGCATGCCGTGCCCGGCAAACGAACTTGGCACGATCGTGCCATTTGTCACGATGCAGAAGTTCAAAGGCGAGACATTTGTAGCGCGCGCTTTGCTCGATGGTAAGGGTACGGGTGCAGCGCGTTCGGGCACGGCATGCCGTGCCCCTACGGAACAGCAGAAGCGAAGAACACAACGAAGCCGGGGCTTCCTCGCCACGGCGCCTGCTTGCACGTAGCGCCTTGTGGCACAGGCAGGAATGCCTGTGCTACTCAACAGCTTCGCGTTGCGTTACTATTCGGTTCTATGGCGCGCTGCTTACCAGCTGGCATCGCTCGTATAGCGTGCTTTGCGATCGCGCTGTCTGCCATCCTGATACTTGCGCTGCCGACCGCTGGCACAGCTTCGGTCGCCGCGGACGCCAAGCCCGTTGTCAAGGTGCAGAGCTTCGCTGAGTTGGCGCAGCAGCTCGCTGCCAATCTGAACAAATGCGGAGTGAAACGCATTGCGATCGTGGATTTTGAGGATCCCATTAAACGGGTGGATGCTTTTGGTGCGTGGCTCGCAGATCAGCTTGCTGCCGCGCCCGGCGATCCTTGGGCCCCGATTGAAGTGGTGGATCGGAAGCAGATTGCCGCGAAGTGGGAGCAGCTGCGAATTGCGGAGCCTTATACAACCGAACCGGACAGGCGTCTGCACCTGGCGAAAGCCTTCGGCGCAACGTTGATAGAAGGCAGCTATAGCCCCGCGGCAAATGGCATCGGCCTGGAGATCAGTGCAGCCCCTTCGGCAATGACAAATGCTCTGATTGTGAAGCTGGCGATGACGGATGAAATGAAAGCGCATCTCACGAAGCCGCTTGAATCGCTGGGGCCGGGCGACGGGATCTTCACGCCAAACGTTGGGGGAATTTCAATTCCCCGCTGCGAGTATTGTCCGAATCCGACTTTTGAAACCGGCGAGTTGAACGGACAATCAGCGGGCACTGTTCAGTTGATGATCGTAGTCGATGCGAACGGGCGCGCGAGCGATATCACGGTGAAACAGGAATTTAGTCGGGAGCTCGATCAGGACGCGGTCAACGCCGTGAAGCACTGGAAATTCAAGCCCGCCACGGATGTGGATGGAAAGCCCGTAGCCACGCGCACACCGGTCGAGATCGTTTTTCGCATGTACTGAACTTCTATTTGAAGATATAGAGGCGAGGGACTCAGGATCGTGCGACGCTGCCTTTCAGTAGCGCAGGCAATCCTGCCTGTGCCAATGTGATGCTGCCACACGATCGCTGATGCCTGGTGCGCGACGCGATTGCGAATGCCTGGCGCGTGCACGATCGCGTTCTTGCTTTCGTTGACGCAGGCCGAAGCCTGCGCCAACGTAGTGCCGGTCCGCTTTCGTTGATGCTTGGCGCGTACACAATTGCATCGCTTTCAGTAGGGGCACGGCATGCCGTGCCCGGCAAACGAACTTGGCGCGATCGTGCCATTTGTCACGATGCAAAAGTTCACAGACGAGACATTTGTGGCGCGCGCTTTGCTGGATGGTAAGGGTACGGGTGTGGCGCGTTCGGGCACGGCATGCCGTGCCCCTACTGTCGCGTTGTTGGAGGCGGCGCTGGCGTGGCGCGGGTCGCTGCGCTGTTGGTACTGGCGACGAGGCCGTGCTTGGCGGCTTTTTCTGCGTCGAGGATTGCGCCGCAATGTTTGCAGACTGCGACGCTGGGCTTCACCTTTTCGCCGCATGCGGGGCAATCGGCGAAGCGGGTGGGCACGTAGGCCCATTCGCGTTCGACGCCGAGGGCGATCGCGGCGCGCCGATGCAGATCGGAAATTTCGCGGAACGAATGGCCGCGCGCCCACATCGTGTCGCCTTCGGAGATGAGCTGATGATAGTAGGCGTCACGCCGCGCTGTGGCGGCGGCGAGTTCTTCGGCAGATGGACGCTCGCCGGCGCACACGAAGATTCCGTGCTTGCGCAGATCCTGGAGCAGATCTTCGGCGATGTCGCGCGCGGAAATCGTGAATGGGAAGCGGCGATTATCACCGAGATCGAGCGCGTCGCCGCGCGAGGTGATCGTGACGAGGGCATACGGCTCGCCCGGAGCGCGCGCGGGAATGTGATAGACGCCGTGAGTGCGCGAGATGTGCCAGTCCTGGTCGGAGATGGAGGCGATCGCGGCGGTGGCGGATGCGTCGCCGTTCGAGCGCGTTTCGACGAGGATGTCGCGGGGACCGCGGCGGGCGTCAGCGGCAAAATCGCGCGGGGCGAAGGCTGAGGCGGCGCTGCTGCTAGTATGATTTGAAGTGATGGATGTCACGTAATTGTCCTCTGAAATAGCGAATTTACGGGTTTGCACGTTTATGTGCAAATTTGGTTATTTGCACGAAAACGTACAAATAATAGAATTTGCATGTTTCTAATGCGCGTTAAGGCGTGAAGACGGCGTCTAGGGCGGCGTCGGCTGTGCGATCCCAGTCGCGGGCGCGGCTGGTTTCGCGCTGCGCTAATGCTGCGCGCTGATCTGTGCGCGTTTGGCGGCGCGACCATTCGATGGCGCGGACGATGTAGTCGCAGGCGGCGGCGTTGAGGGGTTCGAATTCGCCGGCGCTGGTTTGCAATGTGAAGCAGTGCTCGTAGTCGCCGCGGGCTGGGTAGGGGCCGAGTGCGGGGATGCGGATACCGTCTTCGGTTTCGGATGTGAGCGCGCGCCATTGGTCAGGCGAGCCGTAAAATTCGGGCGGCATCCAGCGTTCGATGTACCAGCGATCGACGGGCAAATATTTCGGAACCTGGCGCAACTCGATCGCTTCCCTGCTCACGTTGCCGTGGGCGTCGCGGTCGGTCCAGCGGCCGCCAATCCAGGTGAGTCGCGCGCCGCCCCAGACGACGCGGAAATTAGGTTCGCCGTAGCGATTCGTGCCGCCGGCGCGCGTGATGCGTTCGGCGATGGCGGCGGGGGTGTGGTGCGTTTCGCGAGTGACGCGGATCCGCGGGGGCGCGGACTTTCGGGATTTGGAGGGCACGGAGGTTGTGCGTGGCGGGATTGGAGCGGTAAATTTGAAGTGCTTGACAGGCGTGCCCAGTGGCACGTTGCGAATTTTAAGGGCGGCTGCATCACTGCAGCCGCCCTTTGTTTTTGGTAGCACAGGCATTCCTGCCTGTGCCTGCTTACAAAAACAGCTTGAGTGCTGATGCTTGGCTGAGACGCGATTGCGTTCTTTTCAGTAGGGGCACGGCATGCCGTGCCTGGCACAGGAGCTTGGCGCGGTCGTGCCATTCGTCGCGTTGTGGAATTCAGAGGCGACGACGAAACAACTGAAGCGTGCGTTGCCTTGGATGGCGCGCGGGCGCTTGTGGCGCGTTCGGGCACGGCATGCCGTGCCCCTACTGAAAACCAAAGAACGCGAGCGCGTGAGTGCCAAGTATTGGCGTCACGCGCCGCGTTTTGGCTTGGGGCACAGGCAGGAATGCCTGTGCTACTGAACTGCAACTGCGCCGGCCGGAGGCCAGCGGTACAGAGGCAACGGCGACGGCGAACGGCAACTTCTAGTAGCCCGTGGGGATGGCCAGGTTGTCGATGAAGGCGCCGCTTCTGGGCGATTCGTTCCAGACTTGGAAGCCGGTGACGAAGTAGAAGATGTACGCCGAGGCGAGGCCGCCGCTAGCGCCGTAAATCGGGAAGACGGTTTGGCCGCCTACGTCGTAGAAATCGATGTCTTGCATCACGGCGCGTCCCCAGTGCGAGAGGTCGAGGAAATCCACGCGCGACTGGTTGGCGTTGATCGAAGATTTGATCGGAACGCCGGCCATCGATTTTTCGCCGGTGAAGAGCAAGTCGAGATCGCTGGCGCGCCCGCCCGCACCTTCCTTGATGATTTGCGAGATCGTCACGCCGAGCTGTTCCCACTGATGTTTTTGCTCGAGCGACGTGTACGCGATTAATTTGCTCACCTGATTCGAGCCCAGGGCTTTGCGCACTTTGTTGATCGCGAGCCGCACGGCGCCGGGCGTGAGCGTGGAATTATTTCCGTTCACGCGCGGGGTTGCGAGCTCGACGGGATACGTGGCGCGATTCAAGTTGAGCCACGTGCCGGTGGTCGCATTCGATTGGTGATAGAGCAGGCCGAAGAGCGAGACGGGCTGTGCGCCAGTGAGCCCATCGTGAACGATCACGTCGTTCGCGGTGGTGCCGGCGGGAACTGCGTCCACGGTAATCGTGCTGCCGAATGGATCGACGGCGGTGACGTTACAGGAGCCGCGATTCGTGGTTAGCGTAGGGTCGTACACCTGAATGGTCTGGTTGTAATAGACGAGCACTGAACCGGGCGGCTTGGCCATCGTGAATGTGGTGGAGGCGATCGAGCTGATCGTGCCGAGCACGCCGTTGCCGTTGGTCTGCATCACTTTGTCGAGGAAGGAGCGGAATTGCGCCATCGCGTTTTTCACTTCGCGCTTGGCGGCGTTCTCGATCGCTTTCTCGGGCGCGTTCGATGCGTACTCGACGAGCTTGGTGATTTCGACCGCGTGGCGGAAAAATACGGGCGTCACTTGCGCGACGTCGTACACGGTTCCGGAACCGCGGCCCAGATCGCCGCCGTCCATATTGGCGAGGCCCGCTTTGCCTCCGGGACGAATTTGCAGCGGGAGGCGCATATTGCGCGAGCTGACGCGTTCGACATCGCCGCGCTGCTGGATCATGGTGAGCAGGATGTCGTCGCGTTCGTAGAGGAGCGGAAGTTTGTCGCGAACTTTTTCGAGTTGCAATGCGACAGATTGCGACTTTTGCATTTGTGCCATGGGGGAGTCTCCGTTGTGGGTTTTGAGTTAGCGCAGGCAGGATTGCCTGTGCCGAGGGTTAATTGCGAAGCTGTGGATTCAGTAGGGGCGCGGCATGCCGTGCCCGGTTAGCGAACTTGGCGTGCTCGTGCCATTTATCGCGATTACAGAAGTTCAAAGGCAACGGCAAAGCGATTCGAAGCACGAGCTGCGTTTATGGCGCTGGATTGCTTCCGGGGCGTTCGGGCACGGCATGCCGTGCCCCTACTGTCGCGTTATCGCGACGGATGGCGGCGTGCTAATCTTTTCTTATGATGCGACGCTGCGGAATGCTTTGCGTACGACGATCACTCGCGCCGATGATTTTTGCTGTGCTGCTGATGACGCCGGTGCTGCTCATGCTGCTGGCGCTACTTTGCGCTGCGCCTGCCGCGGCGCAGGTGGGGCAGCAGCCGGACCGGAATCGGCGGCCGCCGGCGATGCCGACTGGCGGCGCCAATGCGAACGCCGGCGCCAATGGGCAGCAGGCGTCCTATCCTGGCGCGAATGAAATGCTGGAGCATGCGTTTATCGCGATGAATTTGCGCAAGCCGGCGAGCCCGCCGTTTCATCAGCTGGTGCGCTTTCACTACGAAGTGCTGGGGCAGGCGCAGGATGGAAGCTACGAAATATTCTGGTCGGGCACGCAGCACTACCGCGGGGTGTTCAAGCTGGGCACGGAGCAGGAAATTGATGTGGCGGTCGGGGAGAAAATGTACACGACGCGCACGAGCGTGGCCGTGACGCTGCCGCTGCGCAACGTGCGCGACCTGGTGAAATCGCCCATGCCTGAATATCTGATGGTGGATTACGACGTGACCGGCGTTTCCAACGAGCAGATCGAAGGGCAGACGCGCCAGTGCATTCACATCACCAAGCTCGATGCGAATACGAAACAGCAAGGCACCGCGGTGGCCTGCTTCGTTCCCGAGTCGAAGCAGCTCGTTTCGATCAGCGCGCAGGGGAATTTTCTGAATGTGCCGACCGATATCGAGCTGGGCGGCTTCAAATCCTTGGACGTGAAACGCTACCCGATGCACATGACGACGGTGGTGGCCACGGAAAATATGCCGCCTGCGAATATTGAAGCGAATGTGGAAACGCTCGAGAACGTGACGAAGTTTGACGGCGATCCGTTTACGCCGCCGAGTGGAGCGGCTGTGCGCGATTGGTGTTCGACACTTGCCGCCGCGCCGTCACTCGAAGATTACGAGCAGCCTTCGTTTCCGCAGGATGAGTTGAAGAACCTCACTGAGTTTTTTGTGCTGGTGGACGCGAACGGACGCGTGGTGGAAGCGGAGCCGGTGCGCGCGGCGGCGGATGCAGACGGCGAGCAGAAAATTGCGGCGTGGCTGAAAACGGCACGTTACCCGATTCAGAATTGCGGTGTGACGCCAGTGGAGTACGAGACGTTTTACACGCCGAAGCTGAAGCGGGTGTATTAAGTAGCACAGGCGTCCGCCGACAGTCGGCTCGTGAAAATGACGCCTGTGCCTGCGTAGGAACACAACTGGACCATCGATGCTTGGCGGTGAATGCGATTGCGTTTTGTTTCAGTAGGGGCACGGCATGCCGTGCCCGGCGAACGAACTTGGCGCGATCGTGCCATTCGTCACGCGGTGAAAATTCCAAGCAAAACATTTTGAAGCGGCGCCGTGCGTTGGATGGCGCGGGTGTGCTTGTAGCGCGTTCGGGCACGGCATGCCGTGCCCCTACTGTCGGAAAAATCGCCGGCCGGAGGCCAGCGGTACGAAAACCTGAAGCAAAGGCAAAAGAGCCGGCAGGATGCCGGCGCTACAAGAGAGCGAAGTCGCGATGTGCGCCAAGGATTGGGCGATCGTGGT
The DNA here is from genome assembly GCA_963772535.1 of uncultured Acidobacteriota bacterium. Taxonomy (GTDB): domain Bacteria; phylum Acidobacteriota; class Terriglobia; order Acidiferrales; family UBA7541; genus Palsa-295. Next base: position 632,190 of record CAVYXN010000007.1, on the reverse strand, counting down.
GCGTTTTATTTTGGGGCACGGGGGTCGTTTTCATGACCGCCTGGCCGGCGCGGCCTGTGCTACTGAACTACAAATTCAGGATGTCGGCATCGCTGAGGCGGGCGTAATCCAGGTCGCGGGGCGACATGGATCTGCGGCCGTCGTTCCCTGCTCCGCTGGAGCCTGCTATATCGATGCGGCGTTCGGCTGTGCGCTGGCGGGTGCGGCGTTCGTTTGCGGCGCTCATGATGGTCGAGGTCCACTCGCTTAGCACGCGTTTGGCTACGCCGGGGAGGGCCTGGCGGGCGCGTCCTGTGAGCAGCGAAACAATGGCGCGCTGGTGGCCGTCGTCGAGCGAGCCGGAGCGGAAGGCGTCGCGCAACTGCGCGGCGAATTGCGGATTCGAGCGGAGGCTCGAATCGAGCTCGCGGTAGATTTCGCCGACGACGCGGGTGCGCGCGTTTTTCGCGACGCCTTCGGGGAGCAGGCGCTCGACTTGCGCTTCGATCGCGGCGACGACGCCTTCGACGGCGGCGGCGTTGGCGGCGTGGAGGAAGGCGAGCTGGGATTCGTTGGCGGCGGCGCTATTCGCGGTGGATTGCGCGGCGGTGTTTGCGTTGGCATCACGCAGCGCGTTGTCATTCCGAGCGGAGCGAGGAATCTGCAGTTGGTTGTCAGTCGCTGAATGAACTGCAGGTCCCTCGTCGGGCCAGACATCGGCCCTCGCTCGGGATGACACGGAGGTGGATGGCGCGGACGGTTGCCAAGCATCGCGGTCGGGCACGGCATGCCGTGCCCCTACTGATTCGTTGGCGCGCGGTTGCAGGTGTGGTGCGATCGCGCCGGTTGTTACTTGGGGCACAGGCGTCATTTCCATGTGCCGCCTATCGGCGGACGCCTGTGCTACTTGAGGCGCCGGCCGCGCGGATAGCGCGTCAGAAAAGGTCCCAGCGGTACGTGAAGCGTCGGCGTTCGCGGCAATGGTTTGCATCGCGTTGGCTAGCGAGGCGAAGGCGGCGGGATCCAGGTTGGCGATGGCGCGGGCGAGTGAGGCGTGGTCTTCGGGGCGGCGCGAGAAGAAGAGCGCGTCCATGTGGTTGACGTCGGCGAGGAGCGCGGTGGCTTGGCGGGCGGCATCGGGCGTCGCGAAGGATTCGCGGTAGGCGGAGGCGTCGCGCCAGGCGGCGCGCAGTTCGGGGTTGGCGTCGAAGGTGGCGCGGAGGTGCGCGGGTTCGGGGGTGGAGGTGCGCGCGGCGGGTGAATCGGCGCGATCATCGGAAGAGAGATTCCTCGACTGCGCGTCCACGCGGCCCGGCTGCGCCGGTCCGGAAGCAGAAAGCGCGGACGCTTCGCTCGGAATGACATCGTGTGATGAATCGGCGGCGTCGAAATTGAATTCGAGTTGTTGCGAGTTGCGCGGCGGATTTTTGCGTGGGGACGTGATGCCGAGGATTTCGTCATCGGTGGCGCGGGGTGGCGGCGCGACTGGCGCGGCGTTGCTTGATGGCGCGGAGGAAGTTGGCGCGATTGTTGCAGATGGCATGTGGTTCTCCAGTAGCACAGGCATTCCTGTTTACCCTGAGGACCGAAGGGCCTGTGCCTGCGTAAAAATGCGGCTGGGATTCCGATGCTTGGCTGGTGCGTGATTGCGTTGGTTCAGTAGGGGCACGGCATGCCGTGCCCGGCGAACGAACTTGGCGGGATCGTGCCATTTGTCGCGGCGTTTGGCGCGACTTCAGAACGTCGAAGGCAGAACACTTGTAGCGCGCGCTTTGCTGGATGGTGCGCGGGTGCATGTAGCTCGTTCGGGCACGGCATGCCGTGCCCGGCGAAAGGCAGAACTTGGCGGGATCGTGCCATTTGTCGCGGCGTTTGGCGCGACTTCAGAACGTCGAAGGCAGAACACTTGTAGCGCGCGCTTTACTGGATGGTGCGCGGGTGCATGTAGCTCGTTCGGGCACGGCATGCCGTGCCCGGCGAAGGAACTTGGGCGGGATCGTGCCATTTGTCGCGACGTTTGGCGCGATTTCAGAACGTCGAAGGCAGAACACTTGTAGCGCGCGCTTTGCTGGATGGTGCGCGGGTGCATGTAGCTCGTTCGGGCACGGCATGCCGTGCCCCTACTGTCGGAGAAAGGCAAAGAACGATGTGGCGGCGGGCGCCAAGCAGTGCGATCGTGCTGCGGCGATTCGTTGGCACAGGCGTCATTTTCACGGGCCGCCTATCGGCGGACGCCTGTGCTACTTGGCTTTCGCCCTTGGGCGAAAGCTTGGTCCTGGGCTGGAGGTACAGGTGATGTTCCAGACCGGCACCTGTACTTATGCACTGGCTGTGGAAAACCTCGGCCCCACGGCGCGGCAAATGCGGCAGTTACCGGATACCGTGGAAACTGGTACGGGCGAGCTTCAGTTTGAAACCAACGTACTATTTCGCTGGCCTTCGCTCGCCTGTACATCTATATCAACGGGGAGCAAGGCAGGCAGCGCATCCTAAGGAAGCGACCCGCAATTTCTGAGGTGTGTTCATGAGCACGATCCCGACGACCTCCGCAGAGGCTCGAAGCAAATCCGCCAGTTCCTGTCCCAACTCAGCAGCGAAACCAAATAATCCAAACGGAAATTTATCCGGGATCGAACGCCGCCGCCGCAAGCGCGCGAAAATTTCCGCGCAAGTGCACGTGCGCGTGGTGAATTCGCCGGAACCGTTTGAGGAAGTGTGCAAGAGCGTGGACGTGTCGCGCGACGGCCTGCTTTTCACGAGCGCGCGCGCCGGCTATTGGAAAGGGCAGATACTCGAAGTGACGTTTCCCTACTCGACGGCCGCGGGCGATTTCAACACGGCGCAGAAAGCGGAAGTGGTGCGCGTGGAAGCGTCGCCGAGCGGCAGCCAGCAGCACGGAGTGGCGGTGCAATTCTGCGCGGCGAAGGCGGACGCGAAGAGCGAGAAGAAAGTGACGACGGGCGCGTCGGGCTCGTCGAACGGAGCGTACGCGTCGAACGGTGCATACGCTTCGAGCGGGAAGTTGAGCGTGGCGGATCCGTTTGTGGATTCGCCGCTCGCGCATTCGCAGGCGACGCAGGAAGCTTCGAGTGCAGCGGCGAGCGCCGCGGTGAAGCAGCAAGCGATCGTGCTGGCGGTCGAATCCGACCAGCGCACCGCGGACATCATGCGAAATATTTTGCAGTCGGACGGCTACACGGTGATCGTGGTGCCCACGGCGCAGCAGGCTCTGGAAGTATTGCGCACCACGGTGCCGGCCGTGTTTCTCGCGGAAGTGGAAGGCGAGGACATGAGCGGCCACGACCTGTGCCTGATCATCAAGCGCAACGATCGCCTGCAGCGCGTGCCGGTGATCCTGCTGACGCGCTCGGCGCAGCCCGCCGATTATTCCGCGAGCCATCAACTGGGCGCGGTGGTGTGCATGGCGAAACCGTTCAAACCGGAGCGGCTGCTGCATGTGGTGAGATTAGTGGCGCCGCCGCCGTCGCAGAAAAGCGTCTATGGCGCGTCGCGCGTGGCAGGCAGCACGATCGAGCGCGCGCTGTAGCGGGTTTGGTCTTTTGTAGCGCTGGCCTCCGGCCGGCGTTTTTGAATTTTCCTCGGTTTGCAAGCACACAACCCAAAGGCAAAGTCAAAGGCGCCGGCCAGAGGCCAGCGGTACAAAAACCAGAGCCCGCGTTTCGTTCCCGCGTTTCAGTTACAATCCCGCCGTGCCTCGCATCCGTAGCCGTGGCAAACTTCCACACTGGGAAGCCGACAACGCGATTTACTTCGTCACCTTCCGGCTCGCCGATTCCCTGCCACAGAACGTCTTGCGCGGATTCGAATTCGAAAAACGAGACATCATCGCAACGGCCAACAAGATGGACCGATCGCTCTCGCCAACTGAGCAGAAAAGGCTCGAAGATCTTCTGAGCGAAAGAATTCAAGACAAATTAGACGCGGGCACCGGAAGCTGCTTGCTGGCACGACCGGCGATCGCGGACACTGTTTCAACAACGCTTCAGCATTTTGCGCAAACGCGATATCGGATGTACGCATGGTGCGTGATGCCGAATCACGTGCACGTGCTGTTTCGAATCCTCGGGAATCACTCACTTGCCGGTGTGGTTCGATCGTGGAAATCGTACTCCGCTCGGGAGGCGAATCTGCTGCTCGGCCGCACAGGGCCATTCTGGCAGCGCGAGTATTATGATCATCTCGTCCGCAGCGAGGAGGAATTCCATCGAATCGTCGGATACATTGCGGAGAATCCCATCAAGGCAGGGCTGAAAAACTGGAAATGGGTTGGAGTCGATCTAGAATCCTAAGCTCAAACGTAAAGGCGGGTGGTTTTCCGTACCGCTGGCCTCCGGCCGGCGTTTTTGAATTGTGGTTCGCGAGCGCCAAATCCAAAGGCAAAGTCAAAGGCGCCGGCCGGAGGCCAGCGGTACGAAAGGCGACGGCAAACATTACGGGCTGGCGCGGGAAACCTATTTTCGTGGGGGGGAGGAGGTTGGCTGGGTGCTGCAGCAATGCGCCTTGCTGCTTTAGCAGGTACGACTTGTGCAGCATGGCGTGGGCGCGGACGTTGGCGTGGCCGGCGGGGGCTTCGATTTTGGCGACCTGGCCTGCGTCGGAGGAGAACCAGCGCATGCAGGCTTCGAGTTCGACGCGGTGATTGTCGGCGAATTCGTCGGGCATGATGCTGGGTAGCATTTCGGTAGCACAGGCATTCCTGCCTGTGCCTGCGTCGAATTGGTGCGGTGCGTTGAGAAACGAGGAAACGTCGGCCGAGTTGTTTTGATTTTGCGGGGCGATGGGATCGCTTGGGGCCGAACCCAACGATGTCGCGTTGGGTGCTTGTGTGGTGCGATGTGCGCTGTTCGTTGCTTGGGGCACAGGCAGGAATGCCTGTGCTACTGGAACTTCCAAGACTAGTTGCGCGATTTCGCGGTATTGCTTGGTGCGGGATTCGTCGTCGGGGATCACCAGCTCTTCTAGGCCGATCAGGCGTTTTACTAATGCTAGATTTTCTGGATGCGACAGCACGGCTTGCATTGCGGGATCCGGGCTGCCCAGGAGCTGCAGCAGGACGCCGCGCTGTTGCGACCAGAGCGTTGGATACTGCTCGTCCGTCTCCGGGTAGCTGAATAAATTCCCTTTCAAATCTGCGAGGCGAATCCATTTTGATTCGAAGGCTGCGCCTGCGCCGAGCAGCGTGACCTCTACATCATTCGGGCGATTGCGGCGGAAGCAATCCACTGCGAGCAGCATCACGTCTGCGTGGAAAAATTTCATGCGCCGCCAGACGAGGCCGATGCGGCCCATCGCTTGATCGCGCGCCATCGCGTAACCGGCGGCGGTGTCGTTATTGGCCATCGCGCCGCCAAAAAGCGCGGGAAACGCGCCGGTGAGAAATTGCGCGACGGGGCCCATTAAATTCGCGGCGTGTTCGGCGAGATCGGGCGGCACTTCGGCGGGCGCAGGCTGAAAAAATCCTGCGGCGAGCGATTGGCCGGGCTTCGAACGCGCGGGATAGTGCGCGCCGGGCTCAGCGGTTTGATTTTGCAGCGCGTCAAAATCGAGCACTTCGCTATCGGCGTAAATCGGCGGGATGCCGTACTCATACGTTTCGATTTGCAGATTCGAGAGCGTGTTGAAACGTTCCTGCACGCTGATGAGCGCGTCGCCGAGCGCGGGCCGGCCGCTCGAGCCGTCGCCGGGCAGCGCATGAAGGACGCGCCAGTGGTCGTCCATATTTTCGTTGCGCGATTCGCAGTAGGTGTCGCCCGCGAATGCGACGTACGCGCCATCGGGAAAAAGTTGCAGCAGCTCGTCGCGCAGGGATTTATCGTCGAGCGCGAAGAAAGCCCACGGACGCAGCCAGGTGCGCTGGAAGGTGATGAGATTGATATTGAAATCGCCGCCTTCGGTGAGCGGTCCGCCCTGCGATTGCGCGAGACGCGCGAGGCGTTCGTATTCCTGCGAGCCGGTGGCGACGGGCGCGCCGATTTTATCGGCGGCGTGCGGATACGCAGCGCGCAGGCGGGCCTGGTGCACTTCCATGTTCCATTGCAGGTAGGGATATTCGTGCATCTCGCCGGCCCATGGCGGAGTTTTCAGTTCGAGGCCGCCGACGATGGTGATTACTTCCTGGCCGTTGGGGACGCGGAGGCGCGTTTCAACGGAAGGCACGGTGACGGTTTCCGCGGCGACGAAATTTTCGGAGGTGAGGAGTGCGCCGCATTGATCGCACGCGACCGATTGCGACAGTAGGGGCACGGCACTGCCGTGCCCGGCGATAGAACTTGGCGAGATCGCGCCATTCGTTTGCGCGCCGGCGTAAGATTCGGATCCTGACGTGGCGCGATTGTACGTGGATGGCGCCTGCGTGCTTGTGGCGCGTTCGGGCACGGCATGCCGTGCCCCTACTGAAGAAATGTTGGCGGGGGTTTCTTCGCCGCAATCTGGGCAGACGTAGACGTCCTCGCCGATTTTCACTTCGCGGGCGGCGATTTCGGTTTCGGGGTGGAAGCCGAAGCGCTGGCCGTCGACTACGAAGCGGACGTAGGCGCCCACTTTGCCGTCGGTCCAGAGATTGAACGCTTCATCTACGATTAAATTTCCGATGCGGTTGTTGCGTTCGACGAGCTGCGCCACTTCGGTGGCGCCTTTCGCGGCGGAGACATCTTCTTCGGCTTGCGCGGAGGACGGGAAAAAGCGGACGCGCGGCACGTCCTGCGAAAGCACGCTGACGATGGAGAGGCCGAAGGCCTGGTAAATATTGGTGACGAATTCGTAGCGCGGCAGATCTTCGATGGACGAGCCGTCGGTGAGTTTCTGTTCGAAGGGGAGGTGCCAGTTCTGGTCGCGCTCGCTCCACCAGAGATATTGCAGGCCGCGCCAGAATTGATGCGCTTGCTTGATGCGGCGGATTTCCTGGCGGCGCGTGGATTCGGATTCGTTGGAGAATTGTTGGACGATGCGGCGCAGCGCGGATTGGAGGCGTTCGGGAAGTTGTTCGTTGTTGGCGCCGAATGGGACGGAGGAATTGACGTCGAAGGGCGCGGAGGAAAAAGACGAAGGCAAATGCGCCGGCCGCGCGGCTAGCGCGTCAGAAATGGTCCCGGCGGTACGAAAACCATCGGCGTCGCTAGGCTGTGCAGATTGGGCGGGGCCTTCGATGGGGACGATCGAGGCGTCGGGTCTTGCAGTTTGATTCGAAGTGGACATTCGATTCTCGCTTGAGTAGCACAGGCATTCCTGCCTGTGCCGCAAGTTGCTAGGAGCTGTGTGTTCGCGATGCGAGGAAACGTTGGCGTCGTTGGGTTGACGTCAGTAGGGGCGCGGCAAAAGCGAAAAAAGGAACGATGTGGAGACACGCGCCGAGCATCGCGAACTGCGGCGCGCTGTTGCGTTGGCACAGGCAGGAATGCCTGTGCTACTGAACCGCAAATCCGCGACTACGCTTTTACTTTCAGTAGGGGCACGGCATGCCGTGCCCGGCGATGGAACTTGGCTGGGTCGGACCATTTGTCGCGATGTTCAAATTCGAAAGCAAAGGCGGAACATTTGTAGCGGCGCGGTGCGTGGATGGCGCGTGCGTGCTTGTAGCGCGTTCGGGCTCGGCATGCCGTGCCCCTACTGTTGGAAACGGCGGAAGCGAAGAAAAGAACGATGTCGCGATTTGCGCCAAGCATCGCGCACCGGCGCCGCGCTGCGTTGTTACGTTGGCACAGGCACGATTGCCTGTGCTACTGAAAGTCAAAAGCGCCGGCCGGAGGCCAGCGGTACGAAGAGCGGACGCGAACGGCGATGGCGGCGATGCGAGTGACGGCTATTCGATTACCACTGTGGTTTGGCCGCGGGCGATCGCTGTGGCCAGGCGGCCGCCGCGGTCGTCTGAGGGGAAGCCGAACATGCAGTGGATGAAGCGGACGTCGTGGAGGTCCACTTCCCCGCCCTCGTAGCGCAGGTGCGTGCCGATGAAGGTGACATTTTTCCAGTGGATGCCGTCGAGAGTTTGCGCGGCGCCGGCGATGGTGAGGCTCTCGACGCGCACGTTGTCGGCGAAGATGCGCGACGGAGGCGGTTCGAGAATTTCGGCACCGGAGGGCATGCTGGTGGCGTCGAGAAGATTGCCGCCGAGCGACGCGGGATTGAGGCTCGCGCCGATGGCGAGCACGCGGGGCGCGCCGACGAAGACTTGGCCGGGCGCGACGTCACTCGCGGATTTCGAATTGCTGGCAGATGCAGAGCTATTCGCGGATTTGGAATTGGTCGCAGGCGCCGAACTGGACGATGCCGATGCGGGCTGCTTCGCGGCGGACGGCTCGGACGATGAAGCAGAGGATGACGCGGCGTCCGGTGGCGCGACCGGCGTGGATGCCGTGCCGGATGTGGACGCGGCGCTCGATGGCGGCTCCGTTGCGCCCATCGCGGTGGCGACGAGCAGCTCGTCTATGTTGACCGACGACGGAGTGCCGGGCGGAATGGGCTCGATCGAGGAGCGCAATTCCGCGAGCTCGATGCGCGCGTCGGTGACGTGCTCGGTGAGCCGCGAGTTGGTGTGATAGGCGGCGAGAACCTGGTCGAGCTTCGAGAGTGCGTCGTCGAAGAAATCGGGCGGCGTGGGCTGCGAGCGAAGGCGCGCGACGATGACGATGGATCCTGCGCGATCGACGGCGATACTTGTCTCGGTGGCGTCGCCTTCCGAGGCGTGGCGCTGGGCTTCGTCGAGCGCGACGATCACATCGCGCTGCCAGCCGGGAATGATGCCGGTGGCGGGATTCGTCGGCGCGTGGCTACCGGCGGGTGCGCTTTCGTACGCGGCGGCATTGGCGCGCGCGCTGCCCGGGCGAGTGTGCAGCGCGTATTGAATGCCGCGCCATGTGACCACCACGATGAGAGCAAACGCGAGAAGAATGATGAGCGGGCGAATGAACCAGGGCGCACTGGGCCGGCTGCGGTGCCGGCGGCGTTCCCAATGGCGCTCGCGTCCGCTGGGCGAATCGGAGAAGCGGTAACTCATGTGCGAGGCGCGGCGTAATGTTCAGCGCGGGTCATGTGAGATTGCGGCGCGCGGTGCGCGTTGCGACTTGCGCGGAGCGCCGAAATTGCACATGAAGTATACGCGACGCCGCGCGATTCGGTGAGTAGCACAGGCATTCCTGCCTGTGCCAACGTAACAACGCACCAGGGTGGTCGATTCTTGGCGCTTATCGCGACATCGTTCTGTTTGCCGTTTGTATGCAGCGTCAAACCAACGCCGCCATCGTTTCCATCTTATAGCGACGCCGCGGATCTGGCGACTTGGGGCACAGGCAGGAATGCCTGTGCTACCTGAAACCGCAGCTCGGCGCGTAACCGTTTTCAGTAGGGGCACGGCCCCGCGAACCCAAGCGGGATCTGCGACATGCCGTGCCCGGCGAAAGAACTTGGCGGGATCTTGCCATTCATCAAAGACATTTTTCAGTGGGACGGGCTTCAGCCTGTCCTCTTGCGTGCATTGAGTGCGATCTGGTGCGGAAGCCAAGATCGGAAGGATTGCGGCGTCGCAACGGCGCACAGGCCCTTCGGTTCTCAGGGTAAACAGGAGTGCCTGTGCCACTGAAGACGGCGGCGGATCGGCGGCGGTGTACCAAGCATCGCGTTCGGGCACGGCATGCCGTGCCCCTACTGAAGAAACGGCAAAGGCGAAAGAACGATGTCGCGCGTGCGCTAAGCAATTGCAATCCAGGCCTGTTGTTGCGTTGGCACAGGCGTCGTTTTCATGACCGCCTGACCGGCGGGGCCTGTGCTACTTGCAATCTTCGGCGAATTGGTCGTGGAGGAAATTGGTTAGGTCGTTGTGATTTGAGAAGACGTGGGTTTCGGGGGCGGGGTGCATGGCGCCTTGTGACGACGAAGAGTTGCGCGCGAATGGAGAGGCGGATGCGTTTGCGTTTCCGTCCGCGATTGGCGACGACGGCGAATTTGAGCGGCCAGGCAGTGAATCTTGCGCTGGCGCGTTTGCGGCGTTGCCGTTGGCGCGGCGATGGATGCGGGCTACGAAGCCGCGCTGGGCGCGTCCTGAGTGGGCGGGGACGAGTTCGGCGGCTTCGATTTCGACGCGATGGATTGGGCCGGGCGCGGATTTGGCGTAGGCGTCGGCGCTGGAATTAGCGCCGCTGCTGCTGCTTGCATAGCTGCCGTTCGCGCCTGACGAGCTTCCGCTGGCGTCGTCTTCTTCGCCTTTGTCGCCACGCGCCACTTTTGCGGCGTGTTCGAGCGCTTGGAGCGCCGCTTCGGCTTCGCGCGCGGCTTCGAGCGCGTCGCCCACAACCGGATTCATGTAGTAACGACCGCGAATGTACGGCATGTTTTCCTCCGATGCGTAAAGTGAAATGCGAAACGGCGAGTGACGAGTGGAGAGCGGTGTCAAGTAGCACAGGCATTCCTGCCTGTGCCGGAAGCCGCTACGTGCTGTGCGTGGCTGAGACGAGGAAACGGCGGCGGCGTTCTTTCGTAGCGCCGGGGCTTTCTTTGTGCGTCTTTAGCGGGCGCGTGCCGGCGTTTTCGAATTTACGTTTTGCTGCTGATCTAGCATTTCTATTCGTGCAAAGCGAAAGACAAAACGGCCGGCCGGAAGCCCTTCAGACGTTGGTATTTCAGGGCAGGCCGGCGCTACGAAAGAACGGCGTGGCGGGCGAGGCGAGCTGTTAGGTAGCACAGGCATTGCTGCCTGTGCCGCAAGTTGCTACGTGCTGTGCGTGGCTGAGACGAGGAAACGGTGGCGGCGTTGATTTTCGGAGTACGGGCACCGGTGGGAGCCCCCGCATTCATGCGGGGGAGGAGCGCTTTAGCGCTCCGTAACGATGACGGCAACCTTGTCTCGCGCTTTAGCGCTGAGCCTTCGAATGCCCGTGGCTAAAGCCACGATTTTTTCTCGACGCTTCTTCGCTGGACTGAAGTCCAGCTCCCTCTGCTGAAGCAGAGGGCTCCCACCGGAGAAGCGCTTCAGTAGCGTAGGCTTCAGCCTCTGCCGCAAGCCGCTACGTGCTGTGCGCGGGGATATGAGGAAACGATGCCCGCGTTGGTTTGACGTTCGTATCAAAAGAACGATGTCGCGTTATGCGCCAAGCATCGCGAGCTGAGGCGTGTTGTTGCGTTGGCACAGGCGTCGTTTTCATGACCGCCTGACCGGCGGGGCCTGTGCTACTGAACGGCGGGCGGCAGCGGATCCGCGGCAGATTTTTCTTTTTGCGCGGATTCGAATTCGAGGAGTCGGTGGATTTGTGGCCAGGAACGGCGGCGCGTTGGCGCGGCGACGTGCGGCGTCGGATTCGCGCGTGAGCGTGAATGATTTGCGGTGTGCGCGGCGGGCGGTGGGGTCGCGTTTTGACTTTGCGTTGCGGCGAGATCCTCGAGCGATGCAGAAACAGGCGGAACGCCGGCGATGCCGAGGATGGAATTGAGCAGAGCGCGATTTTCGGCGCGGAGGCGAGCGACTTCAGTCCCCTGCTGGCTGATTTCTGCGCCCTGCTGGGCGATCACCGCGTCGAGACGGCTGATGACGGCGCGCTCGAGCGCGAGTTCGGTTTCGAGGGTGCGGGCGTGGCGGGTGGTGGTGAGGCGGCGCCAGATTTCACGGATGTGCATGGTTTTAGGTAGCACAGGCATTCCTGTTTACCCTGAGAACCGAAGGGCCTGTGTCGCAAGTTGCTACGTGCTGTGCGTCGCGATGCGCGGAAACGTTGGCTGCGTTGGTTTGTAGTCAGTAGGGGCACGGCACGCCGTGCCCGGCGAAGGAACTTGGCGGGATTGGGCCATTCGTCGCGATGTAGAAATTCAGAAACGAAGCGTCTGTGGCGGCGCGGTATGTGGATGGCGCGTGGTTGCTTGTGGCGCGTTCGGGCACGGCATGCCGTGCCCCTACTGTCGGAAACGGCGAAACCGAAAAGAACGATGTCGTGTCTGGTGCTGGGCTAGCGCGATCGCGCTGCGATTTTACGTCGGCACAGGCAGGAATGCCTGTGCTACTGAAAGGCAACGGCAACGGCGCCGGCCGGAGGCCAGCAGTATGAAGGGCGAAACGAAAAGCTTAGCGGCGGCGGCGTGGGACGTAACTTGTGCGGCGGTGCTCTTCTAGTTGAGCTTTGCGGGCTTGGATTGCGCGGACTGTGGGGTCTGCGCTTAGCACACGCGCTGCTAGGCGCGCTTCGTAGGGCAAATGCTCGATGGAATACGCGGCGCGGATGGCGTAGCGCGACTTGAGACCGTAACGGGCGGCGTCGGCCGGGTCGTCGCCCTCCATTTTTTCTATGTCTTCGATGCGGGCCATGTCGCGGACGAGCGTGGGGATGGTGCGAATCAGCTCGATGCAATTGTCGGTGAGGAGCCACTCGTCGGCGTCGAGCATTTGGTACATGAGCATCCAGCCGCCGATGCGATCGTTGTCGGCGGGGATGGGGCGCGGGAAACCGGCGGCGGCGAAGACGTCGCCCATTTGGTCGGCGATGGAGGCTTCGTCGGTGCGGCGGGCGAAGGCGTCAGGGAAGAGGTAGATGGCGTCGATTTTTTCGTGAGGATGAGAGGCGGATGGCGATGCGAGATCTTCGTACCGCTGGCCTCCGGCCGGCGTTTTTGAATTTTGGTCGTGCGTGTAGGGCGAAGAACCACCCAAAGGCAAATGCGCCGGCCGGAGGCCAGCGGTACGTAAACCATCGGCGTCGTCGCGGGCGAGGCTGCGGGCGATGATTTCGTGAGCGAGGTCGCGTGGGGAGGTGCGATGCGTGACGTATTCGCGGTAGGTGATGACGGTTTGGGTAGCACAGGCATTCCTGTTTACCCTGAGGACCGAAGGGCCTGTGCCGCAAGTAGCTACGTTCGGTGCGTTGCGATTCGAGGAAGCGTTGGTATCGGTCCGTAGGGGCACGGCACTGCCGTGCCCGGCGAAAGAACTTGGCGAGGTCGAGTCATTCGTCTGCGCGTCGGCGTGACATTCGGATCCTGAGGTGGCGCGATTGTGCGTGGATGGCGCGTCAGTGCTTGTGGCGCGTTCGGGCACGGCATGCCCGTGCCCCTACTGAAGAAACGGCGGCGGCGCCTGGGGCGGCGGCGTGCCAGTACGTGGCCGACGGGTGCTCGAAGCCCCAGTCGATTGAGATCCAGCGGGGCCACCACGGTTTCCAGTCGATGGTTTCTGCGCGGGCGATGTGGCGCATTACGTCGAAATTGTCGAAATACTGGCCGGCGAAAACTTCCCAGTCGCCGTCGAGGAATGCGCGGCGTAAATGCGACGGGAGCGCGGCGAGCGTCTTCAGATAATTTTGATCGGCGGCGTAGATCGGGTTGTCATGGACGCGCGCTGAGATGAAATCGTAATCGGCGGTATCGTAGCACTCCGGATTTTCCATTCCTGCGGCGGGCTGCTTATCAATCCACAGTGACTTCACCCAGGCGTGGCCGATGTTGCCGGGATTCGTGGCGCCGGCCATGGTTGGAAATGTTTTGGCGATCGGGCAGCGATTGCGGCTGGTGAGAAATTGCCATTGGCGGAGGGTGAAGAGGGTGAGCTCGTCGATGCCGATGAAAAGAAATTCTGCGCCCTGATATTGGTAGACGTCATTTTCGGCGGCGCAATATCCGAATCTGGTTGTCGAGCCGTTGAGCCAGGTGACGACGTGCTTCGAGTCGTTGAAGCTCGAGTAGAGTTCGCGCGGGATTTCTTTGCGGAAATAAAGCAGCAGCGATTGCTCGAGCTCGGGAAATGTGCGGCGGAGGAGAAGTGTGTTCGAGCCCATGTTGTCGTTGGCTTGCACGACCGCTTCCATGAGCAGCGCCATCGATTTGCCCGGACCGGCCGCGCCGCCGAAGAGCCGATATTTTGCGGGCGATTTATGGAAGTCGCACTGCTTGGCGAAGGGCGCGTAGGTGAGGAAGCGCTTCGCGGAGTTGGGGTTTTCAGGATCGGCGTTGGCGTTATCAGGATCGGCGGCGGCGCCGTCGGCAGCAGAAGCGGAGTCATCGCGCGATTTATCATCAAGCCAGCGATCGAAACCGGGTGTGACGGTGGCGGACATGGGGTTGAGTAGCACAGGCATTCCTGCCTGTGCCGCAAGTTGCCAGGTGCGTGGCGTTGTGGATGCGAGGAGACGTTGGCGGCGTTGGTTTGACGTCAGTAGGGGCACGGCATGCCGTGCCCGGCGAAAGAACTTGGCGCGATCGAGCCATTCGTCGCGATGTAGAAATTCAGATGCGACGGCGAAACATTTCTAGCGCGCGGTGCGTGGATGGCTTACCGATGCATGTAGCGCGTTCGGGCACGGCATGCCGTGCCCCTACTGTTATTTTGAGGCGGCGCTTGGGGCGCTGACCGGCGCTGGCGAGCTTAGCGCGCGGATCTTTTGGCCCACGTAGAAGGCGGCGGCGCCGCCGGCGAAGGATGCGGCGATGGCGGCGTGATGGAAGCTGAGGACGACGCCGAGCGCGAATGCGCCGATGCCGCCGAGTTGGACGATGTAGCCGATGGTGGTTTTGCTGGCGCTCATTGTGGAGCTCCTTTGGAAAATGGAAATTTGAAATTGGAAAATAGCGACGGTGTTAGGTAGCACAGCCGACATTTTTACGTCCGCCTGCCGGCGGGGCCTGTGCCGCAAGCTGCCAGGTGCATGCGTTCGCGATGCGAGGAAGTGTTGGTTTGACGTCAGTAGGGGCACGGCATGCCGTGCCCGGTGAAAGAACTTGGCGCGATCGAGCCATTCGTCGCGATGTAGAAATTCAGATGCGACGGCGAAACATTTGTAGCGCGCGGTGCTGGATGGCGCGCGGGTGCTTGTGGCGCGTTCGGGCACGGCATGCCGTGCCCCTACTGTCGGAAACGACAAAGGAGCAAAGGACGATGTCGCGCGTGCGCCAAGCAATTGCGATCCAGGCGTGTTGTTGCGTTGGCGCAGGCTTCCTTTTCATGACCGCCTGACCGGCGGAGCCTGTGCTACTGAACGGCAACGGCAAAAAGAGCCGGCAGGATGCCGGCGCTACAGCGGAGAAAGCGAAAGTCAAAGGCGCCGGCCGGAGGCCGGCGGTACAAAAGGCGAAGGCTACGGCTGCCGCGCTGGCGGCGCGGGTGCGTCGGATTGCGCGACGTCAGATTTTGTGACGGGTTCGATTGCTTGCGCGGCGGGCTCGGTTGTGGACGCGGTGCCAGGCGCCGGCGCGGCGACTAAGGGTGCGGCGTTGAGTTGTTGCGGTGGCGGCGGTTGCGTGCGCACTGGGCGCGGGACGTTGTGAACCATGGTGATGTTCACGGGGGCTGCTGGAGCGGCGCGCTCGGATTGCGGGGCGTCGAGGTGGCGGCTGCATTCTTTGAGGACGTCGACGAGGAGCTTTTGCACTCCTCCTGTGTCTTTGGTGCCGTCGCTGAGTTTGTCGACGACGCCGGCGAAGGTGCGCGCCACTTTGTATTCGTCGAGGCCGGAGCGGCGCATGGCGTCGCCGATGCGGATGCGCGGAGGCGGCGCGGACGATATCGGCTGAGCGGCAATCGCCGCGGCGGACGTCGACGTGGGCGCAGCGGCGGCGGCGGGCGAGGATTGCGCGCGTTTGCGTTTGCGTGAGCGACTTCTTGAGCGCGAGAGTTTGCCGGCCGGTCGGCTGAGATCCTTCGCTGCGCTCAGGATGACAGAGCGTTTTGGTAGGCGCGCCGCTTTGCTCCTGCTGCGGCGTGGCGTAGTGCTCGATGGCTGAGCCGTGCTTGCCGGGCGTTCGGGCACGGCGGGCCGTGCCCCTACTGTCTCGTTTGGTGATTGTTTGCCGGCGGCGGATTTTTTGACGGCGGCGCGCGCGAAGGGCGGCGATGATTTGGCGATGGGCGCGGGTTTCGCGGCGCGTGCGGATGATGACGATGCGGCGATGGTCGTGGCGTCGCCGAAGAGTACCGCGAACGCGTCTTTAGTCGTGAGTGGCGGTGAGGGTTTCAGGCGTTGCTCTGCGGGTTTCGCGCGTCGGCGTTTGCGCGCGCGCGGCACTTTTGTTGGGCTGCGGCGTGACGTTGTGCTCGATGGCTGAGCCGTGCTCGTCGGGCGTTCGGGCACGGCATGCCGTGCCCCTACTGTCGGATTTTGCGCGCGCTTGCCGGTGGCGGCCTTGTTGGCCTTGGCTGGCAATGCGGCGGGCGCGGTGGCGTTCCGTTTTTTTTGCATGGGCGTATGTGGGTCGCGGCGGGCCGACGACTGGAGATTTCGGCAGGCGCGCGATGTTGTTGAGTCCGAGGATCGCGCCGAGAAGCGCGTCGTGATGTGCGGCGCAGAAGAATTCGCCGCGGCGTCGTGGGCGCGCACACGGCAGCCACACGGGGCTGCGCGAGTCGAGCGGTACGACGGCGATGCACTGCGAAGGCACGCGGGTTTTGGTAGCACAGGCGACATTTCCACGTCCGCCTGCCGGCGGGGCCTGTGCCGCAAGTTGCCAGGAGCGGTGCGTTGAAGATGCGAGGAAGCGATGGCGGCGTTCTTCTATGCAGTGCGGGCCTAGGTGGGAGCCCCTGCATTTATGCGGGGGAGGAGCGCTTCAGCGCTCCGGAAGTTCGGACAACTTTGTCTCGCGCTTCAGCGCAGGGCCTTCGAAACGCCCGTGGCTAAAGCCACGATGTTTTCTCGATGCCTCTTCGCTGGACTGAAGTCCAGCTCCCCCTGCTGAAGCAGGGGGCTCCCACCGGAGAAGCACTTCAGTAGCGTAGGTCCGCCGTTGGGCGGCTCGACGAAATGACGCCTGCGCTGCGAGTTGCCAGGGGCGTTGCGTTGCGTTGCGAAACAAGGAAACCAAAGAACGATGTGGCGATGGTGCAAGCATCGGCGATCGAGGCGTGTTTTTACGTTGGCACAGGCAGGAATGCCTGTGCTACTGAAAAGCTAACCCAGGACCTGGACTGTGATGCCTGAGCCGCCTGTGATTGAGGTGATTTTGGCGCGCAGGAAATTGGCGCGGACGCCGCTGACGCTGCGGGCTTCGCCTGCGGTGACTGTGGAGGTGTCGATGGTGGAGTATTGGGCGTCGGCGTCGATCATGGCGGATTGCAGCGTGACGCTGATTGCTGAGGGGGCGGTGCCGAAAATGGTTTGCCAGCGGACCGTGCGGCCGTTCTCTGGGAAGCCGGCGTAGTTGGGGAGAGCGAATTGCTGGCTGGCCTGTCCTGCGGCGGGCGCTTCGGAATTGAAGGCGAAGGCGACGTCGCCGGGGAAAATCGAGTAGGGGGGATTTTGCGTGTTGTAGTTCGGCATGGAGGCTCCGGGTTCGAGTGATGAGTGATGAGTGACGCGTGAATTTAATTTTGTGGCGGCAATGATTTTCAGTAGGGGCACGGCATGCCGTGCCCGGCGAAAGAACTTGGCGCTATAGGGCTATTTTGCGGCGGTTGCGAATTCAAAGGCCAAGAGTGGTAGCGCATCGTGCGATGGATGGCGCGTGGTTGCTTGTGGCGCGTTCGGGCACGGCATGCCGTGCCCCTACTGCGGAAAATGCGCAAGGCGCAAAGAACGATGTGGCGGCGTGCGCCAAGGATTTGGGATCGAGGTGCGGTGTTGCGTTGGCACAGGCACGATTGCCTGTGCTACTGAAAGGCGGGCAAAAAAAATGCCAAGCGGAGCGCTTGGCGGATTTCGAGGCTAACGTAATACTTTTACAGGAAACGGTAGTTCGTTGTCAAGTGATTATTTGTGTAGAGGAAAATAATCCAAGGTAATGGGTGGTGCGGGGTGCGTTTTTTAGGTAGCACAGGCATTCCTGCCTGTGCCGCAAGTAACCAGGTGCAGTGCGTTAAAGATGCGAGGAAGCGTTGGTTTGACGTCAGTAGGGGCACGGCATGCCGTGCCCGGTGAAAGAACTTGGCAGCGATTGGGCCATTCGCCGCGATGTAGAAATTCAGATGCGACGGCGAAACATTTGTAGCGCGCGGTGCGTGGATGGAGCGCGGGTGCTTGTGGCGCGTTCGGGCACGGCATGCCGTGCCCCTACTGGGGACGCGAATTCAAAGGCAAAGGCGCCGGCCGGAGGCCAGCGGTACGAAAAGCTATGGCTGCGGCGGGGCTGGCGGTGCGTTTGGCGGTAGTGCCGGCTGCGGCGCGGGTCGATTCGCCGGCGGTTGTGCGTCGGGCGCTCGCGGCGCTGCATCTGGCGCTGGTTGCGCGTCGGGCGGTGCTGGCGCTTGCTGCGATTGCGGCGTTGGGCGCAGCGTTATGTTGATGCCGCGCTTGGCGTTGACGTCTACTGTGCGCTGCATGTCGAGCTGGTCGAGGGGGATGGAATTTTCGCCGCCGTAGTTGGTGATGTAGTGGAGCTTGTTGTCGGCGACCCAGTAGTCGGTGATGGCGTAGACGGTGCCGTCCTTCAGGAATAGCACCACTTCGCTGTCGGTGGACGATGACGCGCCGCCTCCACCGCCGCCCGTTTCTTCAGGCGGAGCTGACGGGCCCCAGTAGCGGCTGGGATTGAATTCGTTCGAGATGCTGCTGTCGCTGGTCGAGTCGTTGTAGATCTGATTGCCGTAGTAGCCGCCGTTATAGTAGCTGCCGTAGAAGCCGGCCGGGCAGCCCCAGAATGGATCGCAGTAGCCGTAACCGTAGCCCAGGCCAAAGCCGAACCCGAAAGCGCCGCCGTAAAATCCGCCGCCGCAGCCGAAAAAGAATGGACCGAAGCAGCCGCCGAAGCCGAAGCCGGGGCCGTAGATAGGATAGCGTAGCGGCGGACGGCCTGGCACGTGAGGAGGCGCGCCGACGAATTGCGCGGTGTAGGGGCGCGTGCGCATCGCGTTGCTGGTGGCAAACGAGGATCCGCGTAACGCAGTGGAAGCGCCGAGTGGATTGCTGATGCCGCGCGGTTCAACGGGTCTTGCGGTGATGTGCGCGCCGGATGCGGCGGCTTCGTCGGGCGTGATGAAATGTGAGGAGGGCTGGGCGCCGCCGCGCATTGCAGTGCTCGGAGGAGCCTGCCACGTGCTGCCGCCGATGAAGCGGGAGGACGGGGCCGAATGCGCGGCGGAATTCGTTGCGCCGCCGTTGCCTGTGCTGCCGGAAGTGCCAGAAGAATGACCGGAGCCCGAACCGCCGCTGTTGCCTGCGGGCCCTGCGCCATGCGACGAGCCGCCACTTGCGTGGCCGCCACCGCCGCCGAAGCCGCCACCGTGGCTTCCGCCGAATCCGCCGCCTCCGCCGAAATGTCCGCCACCACCGCCGAAGCCGCCGCCCGCGTGGCCGCCGCCGCCCCCGCCACCGTGTTGGGCGAAAGCCGGATGCGGAGCGAGGAAGAGGGTTGCGGCAAACGTCAGCGCGGCGAAGAGGCGAAGAGGTGCGCGCGAATGCGCGGAGGTGCGACGGTGAGTCGCGCAACTGGAGAATGTGGTGCGACGGTTAGTCGCGCCGGTAAAAGAACGAACGGAATGATTGCGAGCGATGGTGCCGGAAAATGCGCTGCGGGAAAGCTTGCCTTCGACTGCGTTGTCTTCTGGACTGCCGGGCCCTTGGGTCATCTCACCCTCCTCGCTCACTGGGTGAAGCGAAGGAGAAGCAAATGCTACTGCGCGATTCTAATTCATTTGACGCGCGGGTGCACGCATTGGTTGCAAATATGGGTTTTGGTAGCACAGGCCCCGCCGGTAGGCGGACATGAAAATGACGCCTGTGCAGCACGTTGCTGGGTGCGCCGCGTCGCAAAACAAGGAAACCAAAGAACGCGTTCTTTGATCTTGCATGTCTAGGGCGCACCGCGGCGTGTTTTTACGTTGGCACAGGCAGGAATGCCTGTGCTACTGGAAGGCGAGCCAGTTGGGCTAGAATCGCGACTCTCAGTTCCCCGTTGCCATGGATACAAAACAGGCGAAGGATTTTCTTGTTGCTCACGCTGCTGAGCAGGCGGCCATTGAGGGCGTGCCTTTAGCTGACCTCGAGAAACGAATGATGTACTTCACGGAGTCTGATCCGGTTTCGTGTCCTGATCCTCTCGCGCTTAACGACGAATTCGAAGCGCAGTTTGAAACGCCTGCGTACGAAGCGAAGATGTTCAAGCTGTTCGAGCATGCGCGTCAGCGCTTGCGAAAAGAAGATCCTGCGCGGACGCGGTATTGGGATGAGGCCGTCGGTGAGCTTGAAAAGGGCGATCACTACATTTTGGTGTTGTTGGGTCTTTCGGGTGCGTTGGTTGGAGCTGAGCGCCCGAAGCACGATTTTCTGAAGATGATCTTGACGGCGGTGCTGGTGGCGGCGGGATTTGTGCTTGCGTCTTTCATGGCCGAGAAGTTCAAGCTGGAATCCCGATATGTATCTGGCGTGCTCGTCGCGCTTTTTATTTTGGTGTGGGCAGTGTCTTCGCGACCGGTTCGCCTTCTGGTCTCGGGCTATTTGGCCCGCCGCAAACAACGCTGATGATTTTCAGTAGCACAGACATTCCTGCCTGTGCGAGCGTACAAACGCGTCTCGATCGCCGATTCTTGGCTCGCGCCCCTACTGAAGAAAATGAAACGACGAGAACGAAGAACGTGGTCGCGAGTGTTTTGCGGCCGCTTTTAAGTAGCACAGGCATTCCTGCCTGTGCCCACGCAAAAACGGGACGCGGTTCGCCCTAGACATGCAAGATCAAAGAACGCGTTCTTTGGTTTCCTTGTTTTGCGACACCGCGCCGGTAGCAACTTGAGGCACAGGCAGGATTGCCTGTGCTACTTAAAGGCACTGAGAAAACAATGGCGCTGCTGTGCGTTGGCTCAGCGCGCGCTACTTCGCGTATATTAGGCAGGATGACTGAGGCGGATCCTTACATTGGGCGCGTTGTAACGCATTACCGCATCGTCGAGCAAGTCGGCGGGGGCGGGATGGGCGTGGTGTATCGCGCTGAGGATACGAAGCTGCGGCGGCAGGTGGCGCTGAAATTTTTGCCGCTGGGCGTGGCGGCCGATCCTACTTCGCTCGAGCGATTTCAGCGCGAGGCTCGCGCTGCGTCGGCGCTGAACCATCCGAATATCTGCACGATTTACGACATTGACGAAGACGAGGGCATGCCCTTCATCGCCATGGAGTTGCTCCAGGGCGTCACGCTGAAGCATCGCATCGCGAGCGGGCCGCTGCGCATGGACACGCTGGTCGATCTCGCGATCGGAGTGGCCGACGCGCTCGATGCGGCGCATTCGCAAGGCATCATTCATCGCGACATCAAGCCCGCAAATATTTTCATCACCGAGCGCGGCCAGCCGAAGATTCTGGATTTCGGCCTGGCGAAGCAGCTTTCCACCGGCCGCCGGGTGGGCGAGACGATTTCGATGGGCGCGACGGCTGCGAACGTTCCGGCCGTGCTGCTGGAAACGGATCCGAATCTGACGAGTCCTGGCACCGCGCTTGGCACGGTGGCGTATATGTCGCCCGAGCAGGTGTGCGGCGAGAAGCTTGACGGGCGCAGCGATCTTTTTTCGTTTGG
Organism: uncultured Acidobacteriota bacterium; assembly: GCA_963772535.1. Classification (GTDB taxonomy): domain Bacteria; phylum Acidobacteriota; class Terriglobia; order Acidiferrales; family UBA7541; genus Palsa-295. The sequence goes on along the minus strand of CAVYXN010000007.1, from coordinate 610,794 downwards.
CATTGTGATTTACGAGATGGCCACCGGGAAACAGGCTTTTTCGGGCGCCACCGCCGGCGTGATTTTCAATCAGATTCTCGAGCGCGAGCCGGTGCGGCCGTCGCAACTGAATCCGGAAGTGCCGCCGAAGCTCGAGGAAATTATCGAGAAGGCGCTCGAGAAGGATGCGAAGCTGCGTTATCACACGGCGGGCGATATGCGCGCGGATTTGCAGCGGCTGAAGCGCGCGATGGAATCGGGCAGGTCGGGCGCAATTCGCGCGTCGTCCTCGAGTACCCCTTCAAGCGCATCGCCCGCGGCGGCGTCAGGTAACGGCCCGATCGATGCGCAAGATGCAGATGTGGCCGCGGCTGCAGATCTGCAGCGCAGCATGTCGTCGCGCGCGCGCGAAGATTTGCACCGGCTGAAGGGCGCGAGCGAGGCGACGGAGAATTTGCAAGGCAGCGGCGGGTCGCGCACGGGGGCGCGCTCGATTGCAGAAGGCACCAGCGGCGTCCGGCGCATCACCGAATCAAGCGCGACAGCAACGGAATCGGCAATTCCGCGGGAGCAGCAGAATCGCGCGCTGCTCATCGCGAGCATCGCGGTCGTCGCGCTGCTCGCAATCGGCGCGGCCTACGGCGTCTATTCGCTCGTTCATCGCGCGGGCCCAATGCCCTTCCAGAATTTCAGCATCACCCAGGTAACCAAAAGCGGAAAGGCCATCAGCGCCGCCATTTCGCCCGACGGAAAATATATTTTCAGCGTGGTTTCGGATAAAGGGCAGCGAAGCCTCTGGCTGCGCCATCTGCCTACGGATAGCGACACGCAAATCGTTCCGCCGTCCGACGCTTATTACTGGGGCCCGATTTTCGCGCCGGATGGAAACTACATTTATTTCCTGAAGCGCGAAACCGCCGCGGCGGACGAATCCGATCTGTATCGCGCGCCGATTCTGGGCGGCACACCGCAGCTCACCGTGCACGAAGCGGACAATCCCATCACGTTTTCGCCCGACGGCCAGCGCATCGCCTACGTGCGCACCGGTCATCCAGAACCCGGAAAATTCAGCTTGCTCACAGCGCAATCCGACGGAAGCGACGAAAAGCTTTTGGTGGCCGGGCCGATCGCCGAGGAACCTTTCGGCCTGGCCTGGACGCGCGATGGAAAAGCGATCGCCGGAGTGATCTATCAGGTGGGCGAACAGCTTTCGCGGATCGAGATGTTCGACGTCGCATCGGGAAAAAACACGACGCTTGCCGGCTTCCCCGATTTTGCGGCGAGCTCGCTCGTGTGGATGCCGGATGGGACTGGAATGCTGCTGACGGCGGAATCGAGAGGAACGGGATTCATTCGCGATCAGATTGGCTACCTCGGGAAGGACGAAACGAAAATCCGCCTGGTGACGCAGGACACGAACAGCTACAAAACGCTGCGGCTTTCGGCGGATGGGAAAATTCTTTCCGCGGTGCAGGTGAAGATTTCGAACAGCTTTTATGAGTTCCCTGCTACCGGAGCTCCTTCCGGGAACGCGCCGGGCGCCGCTGCGTCGGCTTTGCCCGTTTCCGCGGTGACTCAGGAGCGCGACGTCTACGGATTCAACTGGGCGCCGGACGCCAAGCTGCTGGTGAATGATGGCGGAAAACTCCTGCGCGTCTCGGCGAGTGGCGGTGACGAGGCTGTGCTGCTGAGCGAAGCGAACACGGTGATGGCGCTGCCGGCGTCGTGCGCGAATGGGAAATACATCGTGTTCACGTGGGCCGGATATCATGGCAGCCCGTTCGCGAATATCTGGCGCGTGGATTCCGACGGCACGAATCCGAAACAGATCACCAACGAGCGCGATATTCGCGGCCCGGTTTGTTCGCCGGATGGCAAGTGGGTTTATTTTCGCGACTGGTTCAGCCACGAGATCAAGCGCGCGTCGATTGACGGCGGGAAGGCCGAAGTGGTGCCGGGCACGAAGATTCCCGACGCCGATCTCGATACGACGGATATTTCGATTTCGCCCGATGGCCAGTGGCTGGCGTTTTCAATTCACGTGGAGCCGGAAGGGAATGAAACCGCGCATCAGACGAAGATCGTGCTGCTGAATCTGAGTGGGGCCCCCAGTATCCCCGGTAAGGGGAGCCTGGGGGATCAGTCGGCTGCCGCAAGCGGCGCGAACTCGAATGCAGCGGGTGCGAGTGGCGGCAAAGCAGCGGGCGCAAGTGGTGCTGAAAATAAAGGCGCGGGCGCAGCGGCTGCGAATGCGGCGATTCCGATCACGCGCATCATCAAGCCCGACCAACGCATCAGCGGCGCCGCGTCATTCACGCCCGACGGCCGCGCCCTGGTCTACCCGGTGCGCGAAGCCGGCGTAGATAATTTGTGGCTGCAGCCGCTGGACGCCAGTGCCAGCGCAGCAAAGCGCATCACAAATTTCACCACGGATCTGATCGACGCCTACCACTTCTCGCTCGACGGCAAACAACTAGGCGTCCTGCAACGCCACGCAGTGTCAGATGTGGTCCTACTGCGCGACACCTCGAAGTAGGGGCACGGCATGCCGTGCCGGGCAAACGAACTTGGCAGGATCCAGCCATTCGTCGCGGCTTGTGCGCGTTTCGATTTTCTCTTGGGTTAACGCCGGTCTCGACGGAGCAAGGACGCACACGCTCGTTGGATGGCACGCGACTGCCTTTGGCGCGTGCGGGCACGGCATGCCGTGCCCCTACTGTAGGAACGGCGTCCGCGCTACAATGGGCCGCGAGCATGGCTGTAAAGCCATTTCTTCCTCGACGACGCACGATTCGCTTTCAGAACTTCGATTATTCACAGGCGGCGTGCTACTTCGTGACGATATGTTCGAAGGACAACCGCTGCATTTTCGGCCACGTCGTTGCTGCGCGGATGCAGTTGAGCGATCTGGGCCGAATCGTTGAGGAATGCCTGGTTGCTGTGCCTCGCCATTTCAAGAACGCCGACATTCCCGTGCATTCAATCATGCCGAATCATTTGCACGCCGTCGTCGCGCTACGCGTTGAGGCGTCTAGCGCCCCACCAACGGAAACAAACAGCGTGCGCGCTGAAACCTTCGCTGCACCAATCACAGGCTCGATTCCTACGATCGTTCGTTCATTCAAGTCCGCTGTGACTCGGGCTGCGCGCGCAGCGTTTCGGAAGCCGTCGCTCGATGTTTGGCAACGGAATTATTTCGAACGGGTGATTCGCAGCGACGACGAATTCCGCAAGACCTGGCAATACATCTGCGAGAATCCCGCGCGCTGGGATTTCGACCCGGAAAATCCGCAGAAGCAAACCCGAATCGGCACAAATCGCCCCGTTCGACAGTAGGGGCACGGCATGCCGTGCCCGAATGCGCTACGAGCAAGTACGTGCCATCAACCGGGCGCGCTGCTTCAGTGTTTTGCAATCGCAGCGCAGAAAAAACGGAATGCGCGGGCGCTCGACCCGCGATGGATGGGCTGATCCTGCCAAGTTCCATTGCCGGGCACGGCATGCCGCGCCCCTACTGGCATCACAGCCCCTAGCGACTTGTGGCCAGGGCCGCGGCACGCGGACCTGAAAATCCTGCCTATGCTGCCAGCCACACGTTTCGATCGTTATTGCTGGGCGCATCGCACGACGTCGTTCTGTTTTCGCTTTACGTATTTTCCTCAGTAGGGGCACGGCATGCCGTGCCCGAACGCGCTAGAAGCAAGCGCGCACCATCCACCACGCATGTCGCTTCGTGTGTTTTGCAATCGCGGCGAAGAAAAAGTCAAATGCGCGGGCGTTCGACGCGCGATAGATGGGCTGATCCTGCCAGGTTCGTTTGCCGGGCACGGCATGCCGTGCCCCTACTGAAAATCCTACCGCCCTAGCTTGAAGGGATGCGCCAAGCATGACGAACTGGAATCGTGCTAAGCGACGTGGTTACAACCAGTTGCCGCTCGGGACCCTGGTACTGCCTTGGCGCCCCGCCTCGTACTGCGCGAATGAAACTTTTCTGCTACTGCGCTCGCCGTGGCCCACTTCTACTCTTTGACATAGCCAGAGCTGTCTAGACGATCGGCGGAACAGGGGTCCCTTGGGCATGAATGACGGAGTGAATTTTTCGCGGCAGCAGCAGGAATCGAATCAAGAATCGAACCCGGAATTTGAATATTCCCTGGACGACATTCTCGCGTCGGCGAACTTCGAGCCGGATCCGCGGGAGGCGCATGCGTCAACGACGACGGCGTCGCACAAATCGTTCATTCAGGAAGCGGCCGATGCGCTGCGCAATGACCCGCCGGCCGATCGGCGCAAGCGGCGTCGCGCGCTGATTTCAGCGCCGGTGCGCGTGCGCGGAATCAACGTCACCGACGCGGTGGTGGACGAAATTTCGACCACCATCGACGTTTCGCGCGCCGGAATCCTTTTCCTCTCGACCAGCCCCAACTACGCGCGCGGCATGGAAGTGGCGGTGATGTTTCCCTACAGCAGCGCGCCCGCGGCGCTGCATGCCGAACAGCAGGGCCGCATCGTCCGAGCGCTCGGAACGAGCGATGGACGCTACGCGGTGGCCGTCGCGCTGGGCGAAGGCATCGGCGAAGATATTGTCGATTCGTGCGGGCGCAAAATTTCCGACTCATCGTCCGCGCCGCTCGCATCGTCGAACGGGTCAGCGTTCTCGCTCACGCGCGAATCGAATTCCAAGCGCCCGCTTGTGCTGGTGGTGGACGCCGACGAAATGATCCGCGCCACGTTGAAAGGCTACCTCGGCAGCGAGGGTTACGAAGTGATGGCGGTGAGCAATTGTCCCGACGCGCGCGAGGTCATGAATATGTTCACGCCCGCGCTGGTGATTGCGGAAGTGGAAGGTGACGGCTTGCCAGGTTATGACCTGTGCGCGCACGTGAAGCAGAGCCCGCGGCTGAAGCACATTCCCGTGGTGCTGACGACAAGCTCCGGTTACCCGAGCGACTACTCGAACGCGCATTCGCTTGGCGCGGTGGTTTGCATGACGAAGCCGTACAAGCAAGAGCGACTCGGGCACGTGGTGCGTTTGCTCGCGCCGTTGCCTCCGGAATTTTGCGCGCAGAAGAATGGCGCGGTTGCGCCGCGCCCCGCTGATCCGAGCCGCCGCTGCGGCTACGGCAACGTCGGCGCGAATGGCAGCAGCGCGGCAAATGGAAGCGGTGCGAATGGCGCAGCGAAGCTCGCCGCCAACGCCGCCAACGCGCTGAAGCGCCTGAAATTCCCGTCGTTTCGGTAAGCGCAGCGTATTCGCCTTTCAGTAGCACAGGCATTCCTGCCCGCTCGTGCTAGACATGCACTCATCGTGACATCGTTCTTCTCTTCAGTAGGGGCACGGCATGCCGTGCCCGAACGCGCCACAAGCAATCACGCGCCATCGACCCGACGACGCCCTACCAGTGTCGGCCCTTAAATCGTAAATTGTGATGAATGGCTCGATCGCGCCAAGTTCCGTCGCCGGGCACGGCATGCCGTGCCCCTACTGCGAAGAACGAAGTGGCGGGGGAGCCAAGCATTGACGCGTTTGCCGCGTTTTTACCTTGGCACAGGCAGGAATGCCTGTGCTACTTGAGGCTGTACCTTCGTACAGCTTATCAATGCGGTGCGGATGCGCGCCGCGGTCGAGCGTGCGGCGCGGCATCCCGGTAAAATTTCAGCATGAGCGGTACGACCTCGGACAAGCCGATCGCGCGCCAGCCTGGCTCCGCTGTGCCGAATAGTGCGGCGAAGCCTGGCGCCAGTTTGCCAACGGGCGCTGATAAATCCGCGCCGGCGCCACATGCCACTACTCCGCCCAAGACATCACCAGCGTCTCCGGTTGCGCCAGGAGCTGTGTCCGCCCCGCCCGCGCCACAGAAAACCGTGAAATGCCCGAAGTGCGGCACCGACGTGCGCGAAGTGGCGCGCTTCTGCCAGCGTTGCCACCACACGATGCGCTATGAGTGCCCGTCGTGCCACAACCAGCAGCGCACCGGCGGCAAATGCGAAAAGTGCGGCATCGATTTCCTGAAGTACGTCGGCGCGGTGGTCACGCAGAAGCAGGCGGAAGCGGACGCCTTCCACGAGCGCATGGAGCAGCGTTCGACGCTGATGAAAAATATTCTGTGGATGCCGTTTACGCTGGGCTTCCCCATCATCCGCGATTACTTCGTGAAGCGCGACCGCAAGAAGTAAGTAGCACAGGCATTCCTGCCTGTGCCCCAAGTGGCTACGTGCGGTGACGCCGTAAACGAGAAAGCAAAAGAACGAGCTCTTTGATCTTGCACGTATGGCGCGATCAGGGCGCGTTCTTACGTTGGCACAGGCAGGAATGCCTGTGCTACTGAAAACGCGACAATCCTGATGACGAGTACGCCCAATCTGCCAATCGCAACACCTTCAAACGCGCCCGGCGTCTGTCCCGAATGCCATCGCGCCAATCCTGAATCGGCGCACTTCTGCACGCATTGCCATCACACGCTGATTTATTCCTGCCCGAAGTGCTGGCACGAGCAACGCCACGGCGGCACCTGCGACGCCTGCCACCTCGATCTCGACAAGTACTGGGTCGTCTACGGCGCCACAAAGCAAGCCGCGCTCATCAACGAGGAAGAAACAAATGTGGAGAAGTCGACGAAAAGCATCGAAGGCGTGCTGCTGACGATCGCCTCGATTCCCCTGCAATTCATTCCCTTCTTGAGTTTCCTAGGATATGGCCTGCTGCTGAACTGGCTGCGCCGCCGCTTTTCGGATGTTCAGTAGCGTAGGCCCGCCGTTAGGCGACGCGTGAAAATGCTGCCTGCGCCCGAAGTTGCAAGGCGGGAGCGCCCCCAAACGAGGCCGCGGTGCTGATCATCGAGGCCTTTGCTTTTTGGTGGGAGCCCCCGCATTCATGCGGGGGAGGAGCGCTTCAGCGCTCCGAAACGATGACTGCAACTTTGTCTCGCGCTTTAGCACTGGGCCTTCGAGTGCCCGTGGCGAAAGCCACGATCTTTTCTCGCTACTTCTTCCGCTGGGCTAAAGTCCAGCTCCCCCTGCTAAAGCAGGGGGCTCCCACCCGAGAAGCTTTAAGTGGCACAGGCATTCCTGCCTGTGCCCCAAGTGGCTACGTGCGGTGACGCCGTAAAACGAGAAAACAAAAGAACGAGCTCTTTGATCTTGCACGTATGGCGCGATCAGGGCGCGTTCTTGCGTTGGCACAGGCAGGATTGCCTATGCTACTGACTACTCGCGCACGCGAAAATATCGCCAGGGCGGAAATAATCCTGTGCGCGCGAACTCGCGTCCCAGGGCGCGCTTCACTTCCGTCAGCCAGTAATCGAATGTGCTTTCCGCCACGCCCACCAGCGAAATCGCGCGCTTGTATTCCACCGAATGCAAAAAATAAATCTCGAAAAGCTTCAGCCGGCCTTTCCACTCCGGCCGCCGCAGCGCCTTGCGTCCGATGCGTTCGTAGTCGGCGACGAATTCCGCCGCGCGCGCCTGCGCCGGTCGCCAATGGTACCCGTCGTAGTGCGATTCAGGATCGAGCGCGCGGATCTGCCCCGTCGATTCAGCAAGCCATTCGCGCAAGTTACGGTAGCGTCCATGGCACGAGTCGAATATTTCGCTAGCCTTCATTCACGCCTCCAGTAGCACATGGCCGCCGTTTTTTCCGTAGGGGCACGGCATGCCGTGCCCGAACGCGCTACATCTAATCCCGAGCCATCCTACGCACTTGCGCTTCAAGTGTTTTGCCGTTGCCTTTGAATTCTCACTGCGCGACAAATGGTGCGATCGCGCCAGGTTCCATCGCCGGGCACGGCATGCCGTGCCCCTACTGCAGAAGAATTCAAAACGACGCTGCTCATCTAATTCTCTTTCCCCGGCTCCGGACCCGCCGCCAGCCAGCCCGCCACGTCGTACGCTTCATACACGCCCTGGGCGCCGGAAATTTCATCCTCCACCACCTCGAGGCACGCGCCAAAACACTCGCGCCATCCGGTCACATACCCGCGCGCATACTCCACCGCCAGGCGCTCGCGCTCGCGATGCAGGCGCTGCATGTCAAACACCTGCGCGCACTCGAGGCGCGGCGCATGCACCGCCAGCTGCACGCGATAAATAAATTCGCGCACCGCCCGCAGCAGCCAATTCAGCGGACGCGGATAGTACACGCCCGTCCGCCGCCGCGGCTCATACCACGCCATCCGCCATCCTTGCGGCACCACGCCGCCATGCTTCACTTCCCTTCTAATTCCACGCAGCAATTTCATATTTGCCTTTCAGTAGCACAGGTCCCGCCGGTAGGCGGTCGTGAAAATGACGCCTGTGCCAACGCACCGCCGCAGCACGATCGCTCGTTCTCGATTCGTCCCGCGATTTCGTTCTGTTCGCCGTTGTCGTTTCTTCAGTAGGGGCACGGCATGCCGTGCCCGAACGCGCCACATGTACATTCGCGCCAACCACGCACCCGGCGCTTCAAATGTCTCAACGCCCTTTGGAATTTCGGCATCGCGATGAATGGCTCAATCCCGCCAAGTTCTGTCACCGGGCACGGCATGCCGTGCCCCTACTGACGCCAACGCGTTCATCGTTTCCTAACACGCGCATCGACGCATATAGCCTCCTGCGGCACAGGCAGGAATGCCTGTGCTACCGTCGCACCTCCGGCCCCGTCCCCACTCGCAATTCGCGCCGCACCGCTTCATCGCGCTTCGCGCGCAGCAGCTCCAGAAATTCGCGCGCATTGTACGAATAGTGTTCCCGCACTCCGCTCACACGACTGCGAATCTCTTCGAGTTGCTCGTGCCTCTCAGCTTCTAAAATGGCGTCGCCATCACGATCTGCACTTGCTTGTGAAGTTGCTTCTTCCAGCCCGGAAGGGTTTTCCTCAAGAAAAACGCTCGAGTTGTGGATTTCTCTGTGCAAATGCCTGTGGATTTCGCTCTGCTTTTCTTTATCTTTTATTCTTTCTATCGATGAACTAACCATCCGCGCCGGAAACTGCTGAATTTGCGCGTTTTGGGGGTCGGTTGCTACGCAATTTAGCGTGGGAGTGGCCGCAACCTGGCGTAACCGCTCCGCAATTCTGCGGGTGGTCTGTGAATATTTTTTGGCCTTGGTAATCCGTACCACTACGCCGGTGGGCGCGGCCGTGGTCTCAATGTAGCCTTCGCGCCTCAAACGACGAAACCAGCCCTCGAGCGTCCGCCGGTTGAAGCCCGTCTCTTCCTCGATCTCGCGATAGCTCACCGGCGACCCGCCCAAAACCCAGCCGATTGAACCACTTTGGTGCGTCTGCCGCAGGACGAGCCAGGAGTAAAGCCAGATCGCCGAGCCCATTCGCTCGTAATGGCCCGCGTCGAGCAGCACGCCCCTCACGCCGGTATTGAAATTCTTATCGCGCATCGCGACTGGCTCGCATCTCCGTAGTTCTCGGTATGTGGCGTAATGTCCTAGTACTTTTTCTATTCTTTCTTTTCAGTAGCACAGGCATTCCTGCTTGCCCTGAGGAACGAAGGGTTTACCCTGAGAACCGAAGGGCCTGTGCCAACGTAACTCCGCGACGGCTTGCAAGTGCTTGGCGATGTCGCGCTCTCGTTCTTTTCGTATTACTCTTCCATCTTGTTTAGGCTGAAATAGGAAGCGTGTCCGTAAATCTCCGGCCTGCCAGCCCCATCCCCGCATTTCTACGTACCGGCACCCGCCCACCTCCCCGGCGAACCGGTACTGCTACCCCTATACTATAGAAGGTAATAACGCGTGTGATATCTATAAAGTCAATGAACGCCGTCGCCAATCTGCGCAAAGAGCTGCACGAAATTTTCGAGGAGTGGGTCGAGGCCGAAGTGCAAGCCCGCCTGGCCCAATGGCTTCTCGCGCGCAAGAATCCAGAAGAAGCGGCCGCGGGCAGTTCCCTGCCGATCGACTCAGAAGGTCGCCCCAGCTTTTGGGCTGCGGGCGCACCTGCGCTTGCTCGCATTGCATTTGAGGCTGCGGCGGCTGATTCCGACGCCCGGCCTGCCATCGCGCGACTCGTCGCGCACGATCCCTCCCACGCGGATGCGAAGGATTCTTCCACTCGACGCACTGCTCGCAACTCCGTTGCTCGCCCCGCCGTCGCCCGCCCGACAAATCGCGTCGCGAGCGTCGTCGCTGCCAAACCGAGAAATCGTTCAGCCATCACACGCTCCGCAATTGCCTGTCGCACGCCGCACTTTCCAGCTTTTGTGCACCCGCGCGCGGCCCGCGCACCACAACCATTTCAAAACCTGGCAAAGCAACCTCGATGCTTCTCTCATTTCGTCGCCCGCATCGAAATCGCGCAGCCAGCTGACGCCGGTAAATTTCGACACTCGCATCTCAATCGTGCGGCCGTTGACGCCGCCCCCGAGTTGTCTCCGCGATGCGTCCTTGAATCGCAACCTGCCAAAAGCACCAGCCCTCGAGCAGCATTGCTCCACGTGCGCAACGCCGGCTGACGACGCATCGCCGCCGCGCGGCCAGTTGACTCCGCTAAGTTCCCTCCGGCGCTCGTTCTCGAATAGAAAATCATGCTACGCGGCATCAGTCCTCAAGCACCCTAGCTCCACGCGCGCCAACCCAGATGGCGACACCATCGCTGCAGCGATTCCGCTTACTCCGCCAACTCCATCGCCCGATTCGTAATCCCCTCGCAACCATGTGCCCTCCGCTTTCGCGGCCGCGCCACGGCAACCCCAATCCATAATCGACGGGCCTATAGTCAGCTCACCAAAAGCGCGGTCGCCATTCGCAACAACCGCCGCGCCCCACGAACGACAAACGAATGCCTGCCACACCAGTCTTTCTGCCCACCCGCCCCAGCACCGCAAATCCACCCCTATTGCAAACCCTGCCAATCAACCAACTCAACCAAACTCCAAGAACATAACCTATTCATTAGCGGAACCTAGGATGCTGGGCGGGTGCCGTGAGGCGTTTTCGGTGAGGCGATCTGTATGGCGACGGGAGTGGTCTGTGGGTGAGAGCACTTCTTGGCGGGAGGCTGGGCTAAGGGAATGGCATTGCGAGAATCAGGTTGAGGACGGGCAGGATGGTGGAGTCAAGGCTGTCTCATCTACATCCCGCGCACTCGGAAAGATTGACTCGGGGCCTCGTGGCCTCCGGCGTAGGTTAGTGCGTCAAACGGGTGCTTTGTTTCTTCTACTCCCAGGCGCTTCCGGATTTATGGTGCAGAGGTTAGTAAAAGTCGATCGTTGCGCGGGGCTCAGGTTGTTGAGGTTATGGTGCGTGGCGGCCAGGGCTCGAGGAGTTGTTCCTTGCGGTAGATGAGGGCATTTATGTCGTATGGAGCCAGTTCGATGCTGTGGCCGTGAGTAATGGCGTCGGTGGGGCAGGCGTCAACGCAGTAGCCGCAGAAAATGCATCGCGAGTAGTCGATGTTGTAGACGCGAGCATAGCGTTCACCGGCGGAGATGCGATTGGCTTCGGTATTTTCGGCGGCTTCGATGTAAATACAATTCGCGGGGCACGCGGCTGCGCAAAGAAAACAGCCGACGCACTTCTCGAAGCCGTTCTCATCGCGCTGAAGAACGTGAATGCCGCGATAGCGTGCCGCGACGCTGGGCGGAACTTCGGGATAGCGTTCGGTGGTGGTTTTGCGAAACATCGTGCGCAGGGTGATGCTGAAGCCCTTACAGAGCGTCGAGAATGTTTCGCCGACTTCGCGAATTATAGAAGCCATCGCCGGAACACCTTAGCAAGAATCTCACAACGCGCAAAATCAGAGCGACAAGCGAATATTTTGCAATCTGTACTTCGCCAGCCGGCCGTTCAACATGAGCCAGCTAGAAACAAAGCGCCGGCAAGAAACCGAAACAAGTCAATGGTGCTGAATCAACTTAAGAATATCGCTGTACATCACAAATCCAAAAATGCCCAGAAGGAACACAAGTCCAACCTGAACGAACCGCTCCTTTACCGTTACACTGAGATCACGGCGCAGAACCCCTTCGATTGCGAGCATTAAAACGTGCCCGCCGTCCAGGATTGGAATCGGTAACAGATTGAGCAGACCGAGATTCAGGCTGATGACGGCCATGAATTCGATCAGCCGCATGGGACCGCCTTTCGCGGCACGTCCCGATTCACGCGCAATGCCCACGACGCTCTGAAGCTGGCGAATCGAGACCTTTCCGGTAAAAAGTCCAGCGAGAACATCAAAAATCTGCCGCATGCCGCCGACTGTCGCCAAGCCCGCATCCGTCACCGACGTAACGAGGCCCTGCCGGTGATAGCTATCATTGGTGCGCTCAGAAACACCGATCTGCCATACGGACTCGCCGTCGCTGCCCATTCCATGTGTCGGAGTGATCTCGAGAGGGATGTCCTGACCGTTACGGCGGACTACAAAATTGATCGCTTGGCCATTTGAAGCACGCACGACCTCAACCAATTGTGGCCATGTCACGACTGGCTTTCCATTGATAGAGATGATGGCATCGCCTGGTCGCATGCCTGCTTTTTCAGCTGGAAAGCCAATAGCAATCTCGTCCGCAATTGGCAGCATAGCCGGGTATCCGAGGATATTGGACACATCAGACTTGATTGACGGGACAAGGACCGTAAATTTTTGTTCCCCGTTTTCGCGGGCGACGGTAATTTCGGCCGAGCTTCCCGGCTTCGCTTTAGCAAGTTGATCGAATACCTTGTCCCAAGTGGAAGTTTTCACACCGTTAACCGCCACTATGCGATCGCCGGCTTGAATGGCGGTTGTGACCGGCGGATTCTGCGGTACCGCGGCGACGAGCGGAGCCTGCTGCAAATATTCCGGCTCAGGAACACCCTTCAGCCAGAATATTCCCCAGAAAATCAGGAAGGCGAGAAGAATATTCATCACGGGACCCGCAATCGCTATGAGGACCCGAACCCAGCGAGGCTTCGAAAGAAATTCGTACGGAGCCCCAGTGCGTTCCTCCACAGGATTGTCGCCAGCCATCCGAACATAGCCGCCGAACGGCAGCGCGCTCAAGCGATAGTCCGTATCGCCGCGCTTGACGCCAAACAGTCTCACGCCAAATCCGAATGAAAAGACCTCGACACGAACGCCTGCTAATTTTGCGGCGATAAAATGTCCCCATTCGTGCACGAAAATCATTATGCCGAGCACGACGGTGACAGAAACCAGAGCTATAACACCGTTCTGCAAGTCCACCATAATTGCCTCATTAGGATTGTACAGCGTGGCGCGAAAACAGGCGAATCAACTTCGTTGCAGTCTCGCGCAATCCGAATTAGTTTGCCTCGACATGCCGTTCTATTTCTTCTTTCGCTTTGCTATTGCTTCGCGCGCGAGACACCGAGCTTCGAAGTCCGCCGCCAGCACATCGTCAATCTTATTTACCGGCGTTCGAGGCATTCGCGCGAGCACATCTTCGATTACGGTTGCGATTCCAAGGAACGGCAGCTTGCGATCCAAGAATGCCGCAATTGCTATTTCGTCCGCGGCATTTAGCGCGCACGGCAAAAGGCCACCTTCACGGATTGCCTCTTTTGCGAGCTCAAGGCACGGAAACTTGCGAGGCGGAACATCCTCGAAGTCCAGTTTGCGCAAAGTCGTCCAATCAAGGGCACATCCATTCGACGGAACGCGCTCGGGATAGGTTAGCGCATATTGAATCGGCATGCGCATATCGGTTGGCCCAAGCTGTGCCAGGATTGAACCATCCACAAATTCCACCATCGAATGGATCGTTGACTGCGGATGGATGACGACGTTGATTTTGTCGAGGCTCATGCCGAAGAGCCAGCGGGCTTCGATCACTTCGAAACCCTTGTTCATCAATGTAGCCGAGTCGATTGTGATTCGGTTTCCCATTTTCCAATTGGGATGTGCCAGGGCTTGCTTGGGGGTTACGTGTATCAGCTTCGAAATAGGAGTTTTTCTAAACGGGCCGCCGGAAGCGGTGAGCACCAGTCTCTTCACTTCGCGATTTTCGCCGGCTCGGAGACACTGGTGGATCGCGTTGTGTTCGCTGTCGACCGGGAGTAGCGCCACATTGTGGCGCTGCACTGCGGCCATCACCACTTCCCCCGCTGCGACAAGGACTTCTTTATTGGCTAGCGCGATCTGCTTGCCGCATTCGATTGCCTTATATGTTGCGGCCAGACCCACTACTCCCACCGCAGCGGAGACTACAAGTTCGACATCGGGATGGGTGGCGACGCGTTCGATTCCCTCGGGGCCGAATAGAATCTCGGGAAGCGGTTGGCGAGAACCGCTCATGATGTCACGGAGTTCACGGGCACCTGCTTCGGTGCCCACCGATACGACCTTCGGCTTGTGGCGACGGACCTGTTCTGCGGCGAGAGCGACATTTGAACCTGCCGCAAGGGCGACAACCTCGAATCGGCCTGGAAGCGAGTCGACCACATTCAAACATTGGGTGCCGATCGAGCCGGTTGAGCCAAGAATCGAGATATGTTTCATGTGGCAGCGATTTTATAGAGGATTGCGGGATTTTGCGAACAGCAAGCGAAGCGGAGTGTTTACGATTGGTACGCGGGGCCTTGATATCGCGGACAAAAGCGTGGTGCGAGCGGTGTAGAATTTAGTGGTGGCCGCGCGTGTTCGCCTTCCGGGTGACGCGTTTTGGGGCGTTTTCCTCAACAAGTCAGGAGATGACTGATGGCTGAGAGCAAGAGCTCTGTATCGGGCGTAGGCGAGGTTAGCTCGGAGCGCCGGCGCACGCAACGCGTCCAGATCGCAATGCCCGTGATCGTGCGAGGAACCTCCGGCACGCAAAATTTTGAGGAAGAGACCTATACGGTGGCGGTAAATGCCAACGGCTGCATGATCAAAATGACGAATCGCGTGGCGCGTGCCCAGCAGGTAGCGATCGTGAATCCCAAGACAGCCGAAGAGCTTCCCTGCACCGTTTCTTTTATTGGACAAAAAGACGCGGGCAAAATGGAAGTTGGAATTGAATTTTCCGAACCATCGCCGCTGTTCTGGCGTATCGCATTTCCCCCCGAAGATTGGGACCCTTCCGAGCGCAAGCGCGCTTCGAACGCGCCGCCTCCGAAATTGCCGACCACACCCCGCCGCTAAAGGGGTCCCCAGCAGCAGTTCCTCCGCACGCGGGCGAATTCGTTCGTCAAATTGAGCCGCCAAGTTATCTGGTACTCGTTTTTTCATTTTGCAAACCATTGGTAGGCGGCCCAGACGACGGGGCTGGCGAGGATAAGACTATCGATGCGGTCGAGCACACCTCCATGCCCCGGCAACAAATTGCTCGAATCTTTTACAGCGGCACCGCGCTTCCATGCTGATTCGATGAGGTCGCCCATTTGCCCGGCGATGTTTGCTAGGCCGGCCACCACGAGCATTTGCGTCGCTTCGATCTGCAGCCACTTCGCAAAAAACACTCCCACGAGCAGCGATGCGAGCAGGTTGCCGAGGGCACCCTCCCAGGTTTTCTTGGGGCTCAGGGCCGGCGCCATGGGGACACGGCCCAGTCCCTTGCCGACAAAGTACGCGAGAATGTCGCCCGCCCAAATGAGACAAAGCGTAAACAGCACCAGCTTGCGGCCGACCAGAGTGATTTCGTTGATTCGGACCAGATAACTGAACGGAAGAGCGACGAACAAGAGAGCCGCTGAACTGATGGCGATTGCCGGAAGCACTTCGTGGAGGGCCCAGCGTGTGGCGAGTCCGATCGCCACGGCGCCGAAGACGAACACCAGGAGTACTGCTTCGATGGAGAGCACGCCTCCGGCAGCGCTGCGCACAATTGAATAGCCTTCCGCGAGGGAACGCGTTTCAACCAGGCCGAGCGAGTATTGCGCATAGAACAATCCGGCGGTGCAGACAATTGTCCACTTTCGAAATGGCCGCATCGCGATGCGTTCGCCGAGATCGAAAAATTCAAGCAGCGCAAGAATTGCGATTAACGCGGCTACTGCTGCGAGAACCCACGCCGGCCCCCACCATACCAGGGCTACAACGATCGGAATCAGGACGAGAGCTGTAAAAATGCGAAGGAGCATTCGGCGTCAGCCCTTGGCCGCCGCGGACCGTTTGTTGTGCGAGGAGCGATCTTCTTGCGAACGCGTGGCGCCGAGACCGCCATAGCGGCGCTCGCGTTTCTGATAATCGATTAGAGCTTCGAGAAGACGAGCGCGCGAAAAATCCGGCCAGAGCGTCTCGGTGACATAGATTTCTGCGTAGGCAATTTGCCACAGAAGAAAATTGCTCACGCGCATTTCGCCGCTGGTGCGAATGAGCAGGTCGGGGTCGGGCAGGCCCGCCGTATAGAGGTGCGACGCGATCGCCTCTTCATCGGCGCGGAATTCCGGCTGGCCATTGGCGCGGGCTTTTTGAAGCATCGCATTGAAGGCGTCAACGATTTCCGCGCGCGCGCCGTAATTCAGCGCCACTATGAGGTTCATGCCGGTATTGCTGCTTGTCAGCTGCGTGGCGCGATCCAGATCTTTGCGGACGGCATCGGGCAAATCGGACTCGCGGCCGATGATGGTAAGGCGGATATTGTTCTTGTGAATGGTCGGTAGTTCCCTCTTCAGATATTCGCGCAGGAGGCGCATCAGGAATTCCACTTCGTCTTGCGGGCGTGTCCAGTTCTCGCGGGAGAAGGCGTAAAGGGTGAGGCACGGAAGTTTCAGGCGCGCGCACGCTTCGATGATCTCGCGGGCGGCTTTCACGCCGCGCTGGTGGCCTGCTACCCGGGGTAGGTGCCGTCGTTCGGCCCAGCGGCCATTGCCGTCCATGATGATGGCGACGTGGTGGGGGAGGCGCTTGGAATCGAGTTTGTCGAGAAGCTCTGCTTCCTGGCGGTTGGCAGGCTTCCAAAGGTCGGGTGCTTTCACGGGAAGATCACTCGAGGGGTTGTCCGCGACGGAAAGTAGCATACGCGGGGTATGGGCGCAAGATTTGGAGGTTTTGGCGGAATTGCAGGTGAGGCTTGAGGCCCCTTTTACCGCCGATTAGAAGTGGTGTCGGAGTCATGTTTTCCGTGGGTTAGGGGGAGTTTTAATCGCGGAACCGTAGATTAGAAAGGCAGTGATGAGTGGCGAGTGATGGGCTGCGAAGCGAATATCTGAAGGTCATGGGAAGAGATTCGAAAATCGTGAAAAATTTGCGATTAGGAATTATTAGAGGGCTGAGTTTTCTGTGACTTAGGTTGAATTCTAATTCCAGATTTGCGATTAGAACGTGTACCGGTAGCGATGCCGAGGGAGTAGCTGGGCGTGAACTTGTGGGTCCGGCAACGGCGCACAGGCAGGAGTGCCTGTGCCACTCAAGGCAAAGGTGTGCCCGGGAAGCCGGGGCTGCGGCTGATAGCGACCTCTGCGTCGTCATATGAAAACGAGGACTGGTAGCAGGAATCGAGGTATTTAGCAATTGGTAAAATTGAAGGTTGCTGCTCGTAAGGCCTCAGGCCAATTCCGGCCCGGGGCCGGAATGGGACCTGAGCTACGGTTTAAAATCAATCGTTGCAGATTCGAACGGACTCCGTGCTGCTGCGGTTGCGTTGACTTGATTTGGGTTGCAGCCTAAGATGTGCGACGTCCATGCTGGATTCCCTGCCCCTGATTGGCCGCACGATTTCGCACTACCGCGTTGTTGAGAAACTTGGCGGCGGAGGGATGGGCGTTGTCTATAAGGCCGAGGATACTGAGC
Source organism: uncultured Acidobacteriota bacterium (assembly GCA_963772535.1). Taxonomy (GTDB): domain Bacteria; phylum Acidobacteriota; class Terriglobia; order Acidiferrales; family UBA7541; genus Palsa-295. Next base: position 593,171 of record CAVYXN010000007.1, on the reverse strand, counting down.
TTGGCCGCTTCGTAGCGCTGAAGTTCCTGCCTGATGATGTTGTGCGCGACTCGCAAGCCCTGGAACGGTTTCGCCGCGAAGCGCGCGCCGCTTCTGCTTTGAACCATCCGAACATTTGCACGATTCATGAGATCGGCCAGCAGGATGGGCATCCGTTCATCGTGATGGAGTATCTCGACGGCGCGACGCTGAAGCACCTGATCACGGGGAAGCCGATGGAAATGGATCGGCTGCTCGAGATCGGGATCGAAGTAGCGGACGCTCTGGACGCCGCTCATGCGGAACGGATCGTGCATCGCGACATCAAGCCCGCGAATATTTTTGTGACCAAGCGCGGGCACGCAAAGATTCTCGACTTCGGCCTTGCGAAGGTCACGAGCTCAAGCAAAGTTGGCGTGTCTTCCGACGGTTCTACCACTCACGGCGTGACGGAAGCGGATCTTACAAGCCCTGGGACAGCGTTGGGCACGGTCGCGTATATGTCGCCCGAGCAGGTGCGCGCGAAGGAACTCGATGCGCGGACGGATATTTTTTCGTTCGGAGTGGTGCTGTACGAGATGGCCACAGGGTCATTGCCCTTCCGCGGAGAAAGCTCAGGTGTAGTCACAGAGGCGATCCTGAATCGCGCGCCGGTGGCGCCGGTGCGGCTGAATCCGGACTTGCCGCCGCAGTTCGAGCAAATTGTCACGAAGGCCCTCGAGAAGGATCGCGACCTGCGTTATCAGCACGCTTCCGAGATGCGTTCCGATCTCAAGCGCCTGAAGCGCGACACAGATACAGGCCGAACAGCGGCTCGAACTTCGGACGAAGAAGTTGAGGAAATACGAGAGAAGACAGCATCAGGGCCAGGGCGCGCGGTTGGAACTCACAAGAGTTCCGGGCGTCGCGCAGCGGCCGAACCGCCCGTCGAATCGTCTGTTGAGGCTGGGCCGGCGAAGCTTGATGCAGGCCTGCCATGGAAAAAAACTGTACCTGCAGCAGTCGTGCTCGTGGCGTTGATCGCGGGTGGTTTGTACTGGCGTTCACGGCAATCCGGAAAGCTCGGCGAAAAAGACACGATCGTGCTGTCGGATTTCACCAACACAACCGGAGACGCAGTATTCGACGGCACGTTGAGGCAAGGACTGGCTGTTCAGCTCGAGCAGTCACCGTATCTCAGCTTGATTTCCGATGAGCGCGTCCAGCAAACGCTGAAGATGATGGGACAGAGTCCGGACGCAAGGTTGAGTCCCGAAACTTCGCGCGAGATTTGCCAGCGCACTGCAAGTACGGCCGTGCTCGATGGCTCGATCGCGCAGATTGGCTCGCAGTACTCGATCATTCTGAAAGCTGTGAACTGCGCCAACGGCGAGACGCTGGCGAGCGCCGAGGCAGAAGCGTCAGACAAAAACCACGTGCTCGACGCACTCAGCAAAGCGGCCTCGGAGATGCGCGGCAAGTTGGGCGAATCGCTGAGCACGGTACAGAAATTTGAAAAGCCGCTGCGTGAAGCGACCACTTCTTCTCTGGAGGCCTTGCAAGCGTACAGCCGAGGCCGTCAGCTAATCGGTGCGAACGACTTCGCCGGATCCATCCCGGTTCTCAAGCGCGCCATTCAGCTGGATCCCAATTTCGCAATGGCCTATGCGGTACTGGGGACTTCGTATGTGAACATCGGTGAGGTCGGGCTCGCTGCGGAGAATGCCAAGAAGGCATACGAATTGAAGGACCGCGTGAGCGATGTCGAAAAGTTTTACATCGAGTCTCACTACTACGAAATGGCGACCGGTGACTTGGACAAGGCCCGGCAAACATTCAAGCTCTTGGCTCAGAATTATCCACGGGACGAAACCGCTCCGACAAACATGGGAGTAATCGACGTTGTTCTGGGCGACTACGAGGACTCTCTCAAGCAGGCGCAGGACGCATTCAAGCTGAATCCCAGCGGTCTGAATTATTCGAATCTGATTTCTTCCTTTATCACGTTGAACCGTCTCGATGAGGCCAAGGCGCTCTTTCAGGACGCACAAACCAAGAAACTGGACTCCGGCTATCTGCGCATCGCGATCTATCAGATCGCTTTCTTGCAAAACGACAAGGCGGCGATGGCCCAGCAGGTGGCCTGGTCGGCGGGGAAAACGGGCGTAGAGGACGTGTTTCTGGCGATGGAAGCCGATACCGCGGCCTATGAAGGACAGTTTCGCAAGGCCCGAGACTTTACGCGACAGGCAGCGGCATCCGCCGAGCGGGCGGATGAAAAGGAGACGGCTGCTTCCTATCTTGCCGAAGCCGCACAGCGCGAGGCCCTTGTGGGAAATTCAAATCTCGCCCAGGAGGGCGCAGCCGCCGCGCTGCCGCTGACAAATAGCCGCGACGTGCAGTTTCTTGCGGCAATGGCTTATGCTGCCGGCAGCGATGCCAGCAAGGCGCAAATGCTGGTGGATGATTCCAAGAAGCGATTCCCGGAAGACACTCTCGCGCAGTTCATTGAGATCCCTACGATTGAGGGTCAGATCGCACTTGACCACCGTGATTCGTCGAAGGCGCTTGAGATTTTGCAATCGTCCTCCCGGTACGAACTCGGGCAAATCGGGGCAGGAGGCGCGACGCCCGCGCTATATCCGGTGTGGGTGAGGGCGGAAGCGTACCGCATAGCGGGGCAAGGGGCTGAAGCGGTGCGCGAGTATCAGAGAATTCTGGATCATCGCGGGGCGGTGATAAATGGAATCATCGGCGCGCTCGCGCACATTGGATTGGCTCGAGCATATGCGTTGCAGGGCGATGCGGCGAAAGCTCGTGTTGCCTATCAGGATTTCTTCGCGCTTTGGAAGGATGCCGACCCGGATGTGCCGGTGCTCGTCGCCGCGAAAGCCGAATACGCGAAATTGAAACAGTAGAGGGCGTCGGGCTGAGTTCGATGGTGCCGGTAAGGCCTCAGGTCAATTCCGGCCGGGGCGGCTGGAATGGGACCTGAGCTACGGTTTAAACCCCACCCCACATCGCCTGAGCTTCGCTTCAAACTGCGAAACTGAAATAGCGATATTTTGCCGCGCTCTAGCTTCCCGTCGGGACTACTCCTGCGCCTTCGATCATCAGGATGACTGTTTTTTCTGGAGCGCGTGTGCGATGGACCACGCCGCGCGGGACCGTGAAACCCTGTTTGGGCATTAGCTCGACGGTGCGGTCTTCGAGGTCGATCAGGAAGCGGCCGTCGACGACGTAGAAGAATTCGTCTTCGTTGTCGTGTTTGTGCCAGTGAAATTCGCCTTGCATGATGCCGAGGCGGACGACGCAGTCATTCACCTTGCAGAGGGTCTGGTTGTACCACTTGTCCTGGCAGGCTTTGACGAGCGGATCGAGATCGACGAGCTCGAGGGGGCCGAATTTTGTGTTGAGATTGATTGAATACGGGGCTTGACTGGCCATGCTTCTCTCCCTTGGCTGCAACGCTGCGCCTATTTTATATCCGTGCGGCGCGAGGGAGTAGCGAGGAGTGAAGCGGAGAAGCGCGTGGCGAGAGACAAAACGGTGTGCGTGGCGATCGGCTCGGAAAAGGCCACGACGAGGAAATCGTCGTCGTGGGTACCCGAGCACAATTTCAATGAGGGAGTAGGTGTTGGAATGGGTGGAAGATTGAGCCGGAAAGGCCGGCCGCGCTGGGCTCGGCAATCGTCGTGTAGACCAAAATCAGCGTGAGGATGATGACAACGATGCTGACGGCCCAGGAGACGATGTTGAACACGCGCGTGTTTACGTAGTCGCCCATCAGCTCGCGGCGGTTGATGAGTAGCAGGATGAAAATCAGCACTACCGGGAGCCAGACGCCGTTGGCTACCTGCGACATCACCAGGATTTTGAACAGCGGCGCCTTGGGAATCAGGATGATTCCTGCGCCTACGACGATGAGGCCCGTGTACAGCGAATAGAATGCGGGGGCTTCTTTGAATTTATGGTCGATGCCTGCTTCGAAGCCGAGGCCTTCGCAAATTACGTGCGCGGTCGAGAGAGGCAAGATGGACGCGGCGAAGAGCGACGCGTTGAGCAAGCCGAATGCGAATAGGCCGGCCGCCCACTTCCCTGCCAATGGCACGAGGGCTTTGGCGGCTTCACCGGCGTCGTTGATCGTGGTGAGGCCCTTGGCGTTGAGTGTGGCGGCGCAGCAGATGATGATGAAAAACACGATGGCCATGCAGGAGATGCTGCCGACCAGCACGTCCCAGCGGGCGTGCTTGTATTGGCGCGGGCCGACTTTCTTTTCGACGTAGCCGGCCTGCAGATAGAAAAATTGCCACGGCGCGATCGTGGTTCCGATCAAGGCCGTGAGCATCAGCAGGTAATCCGCGCGGAAATGGAATGTAGGCAGGACGGTTTCCTTGGCGGCCAGAAGCCAGTCGGGCTTGGCGAGGAAAGCGGAGAGCACGTAAGACAAATAAAACGCGCAGGCGACGAGAAATATTTTCTCCACGCCTCGATAACTGCCGTACACGACGAGCAACCACACAGCAATCGCAGCGATGGGAACGGAAATGTATTTGCTGATGTGGAGCGCCTCCGACGCCGCAGCGACGCCGGCGAATTCGGCGACGGTGTTGCCCAGGTCGACAGCAAGTGCGGCAATCATGACGAAGAACGTGGAGCGGAAGCCGAATTCTTCGCGGATGAGGTCGGAAAGGCCCTTGCCCGTCACGACGCCCATGCGCGCGCACATTTCTTCGGAGACGTAGAGCGCGATGGTCATGGGGATGAGCGACCAGAGCAGAGTGTAACCGAACTGGGCGCCAGCCGTGGTGTAAACGGTGATGCCGCCGGCGTCGTTGTCCACGTTCGAGGTGATCAGACCCGGGCCTACTACGGCGAGGAATAGCGCGATGCGACGGCGGTAGGGGCGCACACGGCGGTTGATTTCTTTGCCGCGGACTTTGATGCCCGCGAATGTGCGCTCGAGTGTGACCCAGGTATTCATGTTGACCGTATGGAGTGCGGCGGCTTGCCGCCGCTTTGCTATGCCCCGGCTTGCCGGGGTGGCGGCGCATACGCCGCCTCTTTGTTCGCCTTCCGGTTCAGACCTTGAATCGGTGAAAGCTTGCTGTGAAAAAAACGGACGGGGCGAGCCCCGGTCCGCAGAAGCGCGGACCGCAAAAGGCGCGTCCTATGAAAGCGAGAGCAAGCTCTCGCACTCCAAATTTCGCTTCAGCTATAGCTTCGCGTTCATTCTGCTGACCACGTCGTCGACCGTGATCGCGCCGATGGGCCGATTGTCTGCATCGACGACCGTGACGCCGCGCAGATTATACTTATCGAACAGATCGAAAACTTCCTTTTCGTTTGCGTCCGGATGCACTGAGACGATGGGCTCGAAACGCAGTTCGTCCATGCGTTGCTCGGAATTTGCGATTACCAGGCGAGCGATGGGAACCGTGCCGGAAAGCGCGCCGTAGTGGTTGATGAGGACGATGTTGTCGAGCTGGTCAGGGACGATTTCATTGAAGCGGATGTAGTCAACCACCTCGCCTCTCGTGGCATCCTCGCCCACAACGACGAGCTCGGTGTTCATCATGCCGCCGGCCGTTTTCTCCTCATAACGCATGAGAGCTTCGACTTCGGTTTTTTCCTGCCCCTCCATTTCCTCCACTACTTCTTTCGCGGTGTCGGGCGGGAGGCTGGCAATCAGGTCGGCGGCCTCGTCCGGATTCATTTCTTCGAGGATGTCCGCTGCTTTCTCAGGATCGAGCTTTTCGACTACTTGCGTTTGCAGGCGTTTGTCGAGCTCGGCGATGGCTTCGGCCGCGGTGTCCTCGGGCAGCGAATCGATGATGCCCTGGCGTTCGGCGGGCGAAAGCTCTTCCATGATTTCGGCCAGGTCGGCCGGGTGCAGTTCGGTGAGCTTCTGGCTGGACATGCGCAGCTTCACGCGCCGCAGCGGGTCGGGCTCGATCAGGTTGACGAACTCCCAACGAATCGAGCGCGGGGGAAGCCTTTGTTCGAGGCGGCGGATAGCCATAGGCGGAACGATTCCCTGTAGCAGGCGGCGCACGGCGCCTTTTACTCCCACATCCACCTGGGTGATGCGCATTTCAACGTTGCCATTAGTGCGCTGCTCGGCGAGGTCAATATCGTTGACGCGGACGACTTTTCGGCCATTAGTGTCGATGATTTGCTGGTCGAGGAGGTCCTTGCCGACCGCCAGCCAAGCTTCATTGGGGTGGAAGAGTTCGAGAGCGGACTCGTCGGTGGTGAGGTTCACGCGGCCGGGAGCGACGGATGCGATCTGGTCGTAACGCGCGACAATCGGGCGATACTGGCCGCGACCCAGCAGGAGACGGGCGACGCGATTAGGCTGGTCGGCGGGCTCGATGAACATCTCTTTGACGCGTCCGACGAAGTTGCCGGCCGAATCGAAGGTCTCGGCGCCGAGAATTTCAGTGGCGTGAAGCATGTTGACTCCTTACGCGCTGTGACCGCAGCAAATCAGGGGGCTACCGGCCTAGTCGGGTGCGCCCGGGCAAAAAAAAAGCCCGGACCGGCGTAGTTCCGGCCACGGGCAGATGCCACCGCCCTCGGTCTATGGCAGGCCGGGTCTCGCCTCCCTGTCCCCACGTGTCAGATGGGAGCAGCGATCAAAAGCGTGCGGGAAGAAGCAAATCGCGTGCCAGTTGCAGCAGAAACTGCAGCTGGCGCCGCTACTTCCCGGTTCCCAATTAGACGAACGCTCTTCCATGGTGCTTGCGCTTGTCCCCGATTGAACTATTAAGGGCGGAGGAAATATTTGTCAAGCAAAGAGTGAAGGTTTGGCAAGAATTTTGCTTATTTTTGTTTATCGAACACCATATTTCGCGGAGTGATGCCCCGGCGGCGGCGGTCCGCGACGTGGACGTCCCAATAGGTGCCGCGATAATAGTCGCGGGGGGTGTAGCCGAGAGCGCGCGCGGCGCGGTCGATGTCGTGGGGAAGGCCTTCGAGTTCGAGGAACGTTCCGGCGGGAGTCTCGTCAAGCTCGATAGCGAGACCTGGAAAGCGGCGGAGACGGAAGGTCGACCGGATCTTGTCGTAGCGAAAGCCCGGGCGAAGGCCGAGGGACCGGAGCTTGCTGTCCCAGTGAATCGGAGAACCCGCAACGACCAGTTCCCTTTCGAGTTTTTCCTTGTAACGGCGATCGCCTGGAGACCGGAGGGCAGCTGGAGCTTTGGAAGTCAATATCGTGCGGTGGGTTGGGGACCGACGGGCCGGACTTCGCGCTTGGCCGCCGGCTAGTGGCCGCGCAGTTTCGGCGCGAATGCGAAGGAGGGCGCCTCGCCGGCGAAAGTCTGAGTCCGGCGTGTCGTAGAGAGTGTTCCGTTCGAGAACACGGCTCTCGTAACGCGCGCCGAGATTTTTGAGCTTGCGGAGCATGGCTGACACATCTGCGACGAGGAGTTTGACTTCGATCTCGCGGTTCGTCCGTCTTTTCGGCCGCATGACGGCTGAGTATAGCTTAGCTTCACGTTCATGGAACGAGGTTGCCAGAGCGGACGCGAGACAGCATAATCGCATTCCTACTGTGTTCATCACGCCCAAGAGCTGCGTCGATTGCCGAAGACAACCCCTGCGGAGACGACTATCGCGAACGCAATTGTGCCCTGGAAATCGCGGCGAAAATGACTGAGCCGACGACTCCTTTGATGCAGCAGTATCACGCCGTGAAGCAGCAGCACCCCGCGGCGCTGCTGCTCTTCCGGCTCGGGGATTTCTACGAGCTTTTCTACGACGACGCGAAGGTGGCGTCGAAGATCCTGCAGATCACGCTGACGTCTCGCAATAAGGAAAAAGAAGGCGCTGTGCCCATGTGCGGCGTGCCGTATCACGCGGCGGAGAACTATATCGCGCGGCTGATCCGGGCCGGGCACAAGGTAGCGATTTGCGAGCAGATGGAAGAGCCGGGACCCGGCAAGAAGATCGTGCGGCGCGAAGTGATTCGGGTGCTGACGCCGGGTACTGCGACCGGCGCGGGCCTGATTGAGGCCAAGGAGAACAACTTTCTGGCAGCGGTGGCGCGGAGTTCGGCGGCTAGTGCGGCGATGAGCGCTGGCGGTCGGACTAGCTCGCGGGCGGGCGGCGGAGCGGGGACGATTGGGCTGGCGTTTGTGGATTTATCTACCGGCGAATTTCGAGCTACCGAGTTTGCAGGAGAGAGGGCGGAAGCGCGCTTGCGCGACGAACTGGGGATTTTGCGGCCGCGGGAGGTGCTGCTGCCGCAGCCTGTGTCGCTGTTCCCTTCATCGGTGCCGGCTGCGAGCGAGTTGAACGGACTCGGGGCGGTTGAGACGAGGCTCGATGATTGGGTGTTCGAGACAAATCACGCGACGCGTCTTCTCGAAGAGCATTTTCGAGTGGCCGGCCTTGAGGGCTTTGGCTTGAGCGAGCATCCGCAGGCCACGGCCGCGGCGGGAGCGCTCGTTCACTACTTGCGCGAGACGTCGGCGATTGGAGCGCGGAAGCCGGAGGACGCCGCGGTGGTTCCGTCCATGCGGCCGGCTGGAACGGGGCTCGAGCACCTCGACCGAATCGCGTATTACGAGCAGCAGGACGCGATGATCCTCGATCAAGTGACCACGCGGAACCTGGAGCTGGTTGAGGCGTCGAGCGGCGATGACGCGCGGGCGACGCTACTGGCGGCGATTGACGAAACGGCTACGGGGATGGGCGCGCGCCTGCTGCGAAGCTGGGTGCTGCGGCCGGAGATTTCGATTAAGGAGATCGAAGCGCGGCTTGAAGCCGTGACTGAGTTGAAGGCGGAGACAGTTTCGCGCGAGGAAATACGGAAGGAGCTTGAGGGGATTCTTGATCTGGAGCGGCTGACGAGCCGTGTGACGCTGGGAGTCGTGACACCGCGAGATCTGCTGGCGCTGCGCGGATCGCTCGAAAGGATTCCGCTGGTGCGAGCGCAGATCGCGGCCATGAAGGCAGGATCGTCCCGGCTTGCAGTGCTGTGCGATGAGATGGACGAGATGGCGGATGTGCGCGATTTGATTGCGCGCGGAATTTCGGAAGAGCCGCCGGCGATGGTCAATGAGTCCGGAGTAATCCGTCGGGGCTATCACGCGGAACTCGATGAGTTGCGCGACATCACGAAGCAGGGCCGGCAAATAATCGCCGCAATGGAAGAGCGCGAACGGAAGCGCACCGGAATTGCGTCGCTCAAGATTCGCTACAACCAGGTGTTCGGCTTTTATATCGAGATTTCGAAAGCGAATTTGCACCTTGCGCCGGCCGACTACGAGCGGAAGCAGACTTTGGTGAACGCGGAGAGATTCACGTCGGGCGAGTTGAAGGAGTATGAACGCAAGGTGCTGTCGGCCGAAGAGCGCGTACTCGAAATCGAGCGGCGGCTGTATGGCGAAATTCGCGAGGCGATCGCGCGCGAGGCGGCGCGGTTGCGGCGGACGGCAGCGGCCATCGCACAGCTTGACGTGCTGGTGAACTTCGCGCGCATTGCGGCATCGCGAAACTACTCGCGGCCGCAATTTACGACTGGCGCGGCGGAGGCTGAAGCTGAAGCGCGTGCGAAACCCGGGCTAAAATCGGGTTCGCTGCTGATCGCGGGCGGGCGCCACCCCGTGATTGAAAAGCTGCTCGAGGAACGCGGCGAGCGTTTCGTGCCGAACGACTTGTACCTTGACGACGAAACGCAATTTCTTTTGATCATCACCGGACCGAACATGGGCGGCAAGTCTACGTATTTGCGCCAGGCAGCGCTGATTTCGATTCTTGCGCAGATGGGCTCGTTTGTCCCCGCCGTCGAGGCGAAGTTGCCGGTGCTGGATCGAGTCTTTACGCGCATCGGTGCCTCAGACAATTTGGCGCGCGGGCGTTCGACGTTTCTCGTGGAAATGAGCGAGGTGGCGGCAATCTTGAACACCGCGACATCCGCGAGTCTGGTACTGCTCGACGAAGTGGGTCGCGGGACTTCCACATTTGACGGGCTTTCGATTGCATGGGCCGTGGTGGAAGCGCTGCACGCGGGCGCGCGTCCGAAGACGCTTTTCGCAACGCATTATCACGAGCTGACGGAGCTCGAGCAGTTACTACCAGGAGTGAAAAACGTGCACGTAGCCGTCCAGGAAGCAGGACGCGAAATCGTATTCTTGCGCCGCGTCGAACCCGGAAGCGCAGACAAGAGCTACGGAATCGAAGTAGCGCGCCTCGCCGGCCTTCCGAATCCGGTCATCCGCCGCGCCCGCGAAATTTTGAAGAGGCATGAGGAGAGCGAGGACAAACTCACGGAACAGCTCTCACCCGGGGCGGTCCCGCCCTCAGCTCAACAGGTGAGTTTTGCGGCGATCGACGAGGAAGTGCTCGCATCGCTGCGCGAGGCGGATGTAAATGTGCTGACGCCGATCGAGGCGCTGAATCTGCTCGCGGCGTTGCAGAAGCAGCTGAAATGAGGGCGGTTAGTGGGCGACTGATGCGAGTGTTGGGGATGATGTCGGGGACGTCGGCCGACGGGATCGACGTGGCGCTGGCGCGGATTTCTGGGGCGCCGCCTACGATTGGGGCGAAATTTGAGGGACATCACCACGTTCGCTTCCCTGCTCCCGTGCGTGAGGCTATTTTACGGCTGGCGAACGGCGCGCGCACTACCACTGCTGAGATCAGCCAACTTAATTTTCTGCTCGGCGAAGAATTTGCGCGCGCGGCTATCGCGGCTTGCAAGAAGTGGCGCGTTCCGTTGCAGCAGATTTCGCTGATTGGGTCGCACGGGCAGACGATTTTTCATCAGGGTGCGGCGGCGAGATTTCTCGGCCGGCGCGTGGCTTCAACGTTCCAGATTGGCGATCCGAGCATCATTGCAGAGCGAACGGGCGTGACGACGATTGGGGATTTCCGCCCAGCAGACATGGCGGCGGGAGGACAGGGGGCGCCGCTTGTGCCATTCGTTGATTATTTATTGTACCGAGATGCGCGAATTGGGCGCGTGGCATTGAATGTCGGGGGGATTGCGAATCTCACTGTGATTCCAGCAGGCGCGCGGCCTGGCCAACTGTTTGCGTTCGATATTGGGCCCGGGAACATGGTGATCGATGCAATCGTCGAGATCGCGACGCGCGGGCGTGCACATTACGACCGTGATGCACGGCTTGCGATCCGCGGGAAATTGATACCGGCGTTGCTTTCGACAATGCTGAGGGAGCCATACCTGCGCAAGCGACCGCCCAAGACGGCCGGACGCGAGCAATTTGGACGCGCCTATGCGGAGAAGATTCTGGCGTGGCGCAAGGGGCATCGGGCTTCGACGGAAGATCTGGTCCGAACCGCAACTGTGTTCACGTCGCTTTCGATTGCGGATGCGTTGCGCCGATTTGTTCTGCCGCGTGCGCGGGTGGATGAACTTATCGTGGCCGGAGGCGGGGCGCGGAACCCATTGTTGATGGCTCAGCTTGCAGCCGCTCTGCCGGAAATTGAAATTGTGCCGGCCAGCGAATTCGGAATTCCGGCGGAAGCGAAAGAGGCATTCGCGTTTGCAGTGATGGCGTATGAGGCGTATCACGGCCGCGCGAATACGCTGCCGTCCGCCACGGGGGCCCGGCATCCGGCAGTGATGGGCAAACTCGTCCGGGGACGAGCGCGCTAGATGCGACTGGCGGCAGCGGCGCTGGCTTGTGTGCTAATTGGCGCGGGCTGTTCGTCGAATCGCAGCGCCGAAGAGCCTGGGACCGTTAACTTCCTGATCGAATCCATGCCGGCGAATCTTGATCCTCGCATTGGCACGGACGCGCAGTCGCAACATCTTGATGGCCTGATTTTCGATTCCCTTCTGGCACACGACGCGCAGATGAACATCGTTGCGGACCTCGCGGAGCGCTGGGAAGCGCGCGATCCGGTTACCTACGTATTCCATTTGAGGCAGGGCGTGAAATTCCACAATGGTCGCCCGCTTACTTCCGCGGACGTGAAATTCACATTCGATTCGATTCTCGACGGCACGGTGAAGACGCCGAAGCGCGGGGCGTTTCGAATGGTCACAGCGGTCGAGGTCCCGGACGATGCGACGGTCGTGTTTCACTTGCGCGAGCCGTATGCGTCGTTCCTATGGAACCTGACGAAACCCGGAGTTGGGATTGTGCCGCGCGGATCGGGGCCGGAGATCGCGCACCATCCGATCGGGACGGGGCCGTTTCGATTTGTGGATGCGATCACGGATCAGGAGATTGTGCTCCAGCGGAATCTCTCCTACTTCGCAGATAAAGGCGAGGCGGCGGGTGTGCGAGGAAACGTGGAGCGCGTGCGATTCCGAATCGTGCCGGATGCGCTCGTGCGAGCGCTCGAGTTGCGAAAAGGCTCGGCGGACGTCGCGATTAATTCACTGAGCCCGGATATGGTCGTCACACTAGCGAAGGAGCGCGGAATCGTTTCGGATGAGCAGCCCGGGACGACGATTGCGTACATCGGCTTCAATCTGGAGGATCCGATCCTGTCGCATCACGAGGTGCGGCAGGCGCTGGCATATGCGACCGATCGCGCGACGCTGATCAAGTATCTGATGCGCGGGCAGGCGCGAGCCGCGTCGAGCTTGCTGCCACCGAATCATTGGGCGTATGACCCAGACGTCAGGCAATACGATTTCGATCCAGCGCGAGCGGAACAGTTGCTCGATGCCGCCGGATTCAAGCGCGGGGCGGGCGGCGTGCGTTTTCGACTGGAATTCAAGACTTCCACAGAGGAATATTCTCGGCTTTTGAGCGAAGCCATTGCGGACGAATGGCAGCGCGTGGGCGTGGCGGTCGAGCTGCGACCGCTGGAGTTTGCGACGTTCTATGCGGACTTGCAACGCGGGAGTTTTCAGGTTTCGGCCCAGCGCTGGGTGGGGGGAAATAACGATCCGGATATTTTTGAGTCGGTGTTCAGCTCGAAGAAGATTCCGCCGAATGGATCGAATCGCGGCCATTACCGCAATCCCCAACTCGATGCGCTGATTGATCAGGCGCGGATGGAAATGGATCGCGAGAAGCGGAAGGCGCTGCTTTGGGAGATTCAGAAGATTGTGGCTGAGAACGAGCCTTATATCAACTTGTGGTATCCGGATAATGTGTGCGTGCATCGGGAGAGATTGACTGACATCGTGATTCCGCCGGCGGGTGATTATGATTTTATCGAGGGGGCGAGGTTGCGGTGATGCTGGGTCCAAGGAAAGTCAAAAGAGCCGGCGGGACGCTGATTGGATAAAGGCATCGGCTCCTTCGAGCTGAGTACACTTGGCGTTGGGAAACGACCAAGGCTCGGAGGGAAGGAGCCGAGCGATGAAGATTATAGGCTGTGATTTTCACACGCGCCAGCAGCAGATTGAGATGTTGGATACGGAGACCGGAGAGATCGTGCAGTTGCGATTGGAACACCACAACGGGGAAGCCAGACGGTTTTACGAGCAGTTGCGTGGACCGGTGAGGGTGGGGATCGAGGCGACCGGCTACACGCGATGGTTCGAGCAGATGCTGGCCGAGCTAGGGCACGAACTGTGGGTGGGAGATGCGGCCCAGATTCGGGCTGCGGTGGTGCGCAAGCAGAAGAACGACGAGCGGGATGCAACCCATCTGCGAAGGCTGCTGAGCGAGGGCCGCTTTCCGAAGATCTGGATGCCTACGGTGGCGGAGCGGGACTTGCGGCAACTGGTATTGCATCGCGTGAAGCTGGTGCAGATGAGAACGAAGGTGATGAACCAACTGCATGCTATCGCCATGGGCTGTGCCGGAAAAAGAAGTTGTGGAGCAAGGCCGGGCGGCAGGAACTGGAAGCGCTGGCGCTCGAGCCGTTGGCCTCGCGGCGGCGGAAAGAACTGCTGGAGTTGCTCGACCAGATGGAGAAGCCGATTGCAGAGCTCGATGGCGCGGTCGAGAAACAAGCGGCGGCTCATCCCGCAGCGGCTCGGCTGATGACTCATCCGGGGGTGGGACCGTTGACCTCGCTGGCCTTCGCACTGACGATCGGCGAAGTCGAACGCTTCCGCCGCAGCCGGCAGGTGAGCAGTTATCTGGGACTCGATCCCAGCTGAAGTCCTCGGCGGATCGGATGCGAATGGGATCGATCAGCGAGCAGGGCAGTTCAACAACGCGCTGGTTGCTGGTCGAAGCCGGGCAGACGGCGGCACGGAAAGATGCGGAACTGCGACGGCTGTATCAGCGGCTGAAATTCCGTCGGGGGAGTCAGATTGCGAAGGTGGCGGTGGCGCGCCGCCTGGCGGTGAGGTTGTACTGGATGCTGCGCAGCCGGGCCGATTATGGAGAACTGCTGGCGCAGCTGGTTCGTTTGCGGGGTAGCTCGAGTAACGCCGTGATGGAAGCGGTCGATCCATCGAGACGCTGAGTGAGCGCCCTGCCTCCTCGGAAAGCCGGGGAGTCTGCAGCGAGAATCATGGTGGAAAGACCGAATAGATGGCTGGTGGAACCAACGTTCCATCGCGGATGATTTCAGCAGCGAGCCTTGGTCGACGATGTACAAGCAAAACGAAAAGATTTCTGGTAGGGACAAACAAAACCGGACCGGAGTTTCCCCGGTCCCAGAACAAAACCACCAGTGTGTCTTGACAACGCCGACGCCTTTATAGACGGCGTTACTGAATGGACGGCTAGGCCTCTGGGACGTTTCTTCTGCCGCGAGGATGCTGGTTGGGCGGTTTGATGTGCGGCTTACTGGACGCGGACTCGCTCGAGAATGCGGAGGAAATCGGTGCGGCGGTTTGGTCCGGCGCCGGCGTATGCGAGATGAATGATGGGGGTCTTGCGACTTGGGTCGGCCACGAATGGATACGGGCTGATCGTGCCTATCGCCCATAGGAAATCGGCGTGCAGGCCCTGCGTTTCGGTTGGCAGGTTGAAATAGTGCACCGCGTTTTCATTGATCTGCTCGTGTGAGAGAGCTTCGAACACGAAGAATGTCATTCCTGCAAAATCCACCTGTTCCATCGGCGGCATCTCGAGATTTTTGAAATCGCCATAGGCGCGCGGACCGTTGAGCGCCTGCCGAAAGGTGATGCCCGTCGTGAGTTGCTGCGAGTAAAAATCCGAGAGCGTAGGCGCATAGCTGCAGGAGTACGTGACCTGCAGCTCCGATTTCGAGAATTCTGCGCCTGATGGATCCCGTTCGGCGGGGCGGCTCGCGGCGGCGAGTTTGGCCAGCACATCGTCCATGCAGGAGTGTGAGGGCGGCAGGAAAAGAAAGAAGAGATAATCCGGCAGGCTCGTGCCGGTGCCGTTCGTCGCATGCATCTGCGTATCCAGCCAGTAGGCATCGTGGCCGATCAACGGATTGTCGGAGGTGGCGAGCTGAAGCAGCGTGTACTGATGCCCGTTGGTTAGAAATAAGATCTGGTTAAAATGAAAGGGAGGCGCGTACGGACCAAGACCTCCTGGAGGCGCCGCGTTGCCGGCCCCGGACGGCTTCCAGTTGGGGCCTATGTCGATAGAGACGCCACCCTCGAGAAAAAAGCGCTGGAGGTCGGACGAGTGCTGCTCTTGCTGCTGCACCGGCTTAGGCGTGCGAAATGCGGCGCCAAAGAGGAATACCGCCAGAATCAGGGCGGGCGCCGCAAACTGTTTCGGAATATTCATTTGCTTACGCCAGTGTAGGGGCTAAGGCGGAAGCGCTCAAGACGAAAGGTGAGTCTTGTTCTTCGATCGAAGAGGCCGGTACATCCCTTAAGAACAAAACGTGTAATAGCGGGCTGACGCCTCAAAATTCGAGGCGCCAGCCCGCTGGGCTACAGCGAGGGAGGTCAGAACGAGAGCTTGAGCCCGAACTCGATGGTGCGCGGCGCGCCTAGCGAGAAGACGCCCGTACCAACACCGACTCGGACAACGGTAGCGTCGGCCCGAGTGGTGCCGTTGACAGAGCCTGGGCCGCCCGTAAGAATTCCGCTCAAGACATTTCCCGGAATGTTGAAGTTCGAGAAGTTAAAGAGGTTGTAGAAGCTGACGCTGGGCTCGACGGCGATGGCGCGATCCTTCACCGTGACTTTCCCAACCCAGGTGAGGCTGGCATCAAACGTCTTGAGCCAGGTGAGGCCGACTTCGCCTGGCACAACAGGTTGCAAAGCGGGTGCGACGCCGCCGAGCGCCTGCAGTTGAGAAAGCGTAAACAAGCCGTCGTTAATAAGGACACTTCCGGCCGGAGTTGGATTGTTGGCAATCGTGTTGTTGTAATTGTTTACAAGATTCGTTAGCCCGCCCACTGACACGCCGCGCATAAATGAGCCTTGTTTGGTGCCAGGGACTGGGTCGCCCACCGTTCCGTCGCCGGTGAAGTCGGTGCTGAAAATCTCTCCGGCTCCGTTTCCGGTAGTGGGAACGGCGAGAGCGCTGGCCAGCGGGCTATCGAAATGGAAGATCGTGCCAAGGCGGAAATGGAGCGGTAGATCGGCATAGCCGCCGAACGAAAATTGATGCGTGCGATCCAATGAAGAGGGGCCGCTGAATCCACACGGTCTGTTGTTGTCGATAGTTGGGTTGACGAAATCCTGATCCGCCGCTGCAGGGGACGTGCCTACGGACGTGGAGAGCGCGGCGCCGCAATTTGTGAACCGGGAAAGAGCGTAGGCGAACTGGAAGTTCAGGTAACGCACCCCGCGAAAGGGCGCCTTCACGTTGTCCACAAGTTTTACGTCCAAGGCGTTGTAGACAGAGCGTCCGATAGGCTGTAGGAAAACCGCCGGCCCCAAAGCCGGATTCACGCCCTGAAACGCGCATTGAAATCCGAGGGCCGTTTCACAACTTCCGACACCCAGGTCCGCAGCGGAATCCAATCCGAAATTGCCAAAGTCAGACATCGTGGCGCCGCCGGCGGGACTTCCGCCTGAGGGAGGATGCAGGCCCGGGCAGGAGGTGATGGCTGCATCAATCGTTGCTGCACCGCACGCGCTTAGCGTGGACGCAACCGCCTGTTGCGCGGCGGTTTTGTTAAAGAACCGGGTGTCGCCGCTGTGGTTTACGTCAACACCAATCAGATAGTGGAGATTCACATTGCGAAGATAGTCCACGCTGAGGACCATGCCGGGTAAAAGCTGGCGCTGTATTCCCGCATTTATTTGTATCGAGTACGGAGTCCGATAACCCGGCGCCAGCGCACCGAGAGGAATCGCCGAACCAGAAGCGATCAGATTTGGAATGTAGTTGGGGTTTGGGGCGTTGGCTCCGACCGTCGCGGTGGCAGCTTGATAGGTTGTTTGAAAATTGGCCACGCAAACCGCCGCAGTGAGCCCTGCGCACGTACCTCCGCCCGCACCAATGGTTGACCCGATCAGGGAGGAACAAATATTGTTGGCGGTATTCTGTGTTCCACCTAGAAATGTGTTTCCCGTCGGAAATGGGACTCCAGAGCCGCTTCCATTGAGACAAGCCAAGGGGTTGGCCAGGAAAGCGCCGTTCGCCAAGCGCTCGGGGCGATCGAACTCAGCATTGTTCCAGATGGCGTTTTCATAAAACATGCCGATGCCGGCGCGAATGACCGTCTTTTGGTCTTTTTTCGGATCCCATGCGATTCCGAGCTGGGGAGCGAAGTTCAAGTTCGGCTGATGAACGCGATTACCAAAGCCCGGCAGCAGTTCGTTGACGCCGGGCAGCGGAGGCAGATCGCTATCGCTGCGGCCGGTATCGCGCACATAGCGCAAGCCGTAGGTCACCATGAGGTTGGGTTTCACCTTCCAGCTGTCACCAACATAGAGGCCGAGCCGGTTATCCGGAGGCGTGCCGCTGCACGGCGCGTTGAAAGCAGGGATTTCGGTGTCGCAGTTGTTGCCGTTTCCGAGCGTTACGGTATCGACAGGATAGTTGAGCGGATTACCAGCGCCGCCCGGTTGCATTGCTGCAAATGCAACTTCTGAGGCGTTGGCTATGGGGCTGACATTCGCGGTGATCGCACTAAAGGAAAAGAGGCCGCCGCCGCGCAGGCGATTGTAAGAAACGCCATATCGCAGGATGTGGGAGCCGAGGACCTTGCTGCCGTCGTATTTTATCTGCCGGTCGGTTTGAAAGGTTTGTTGTGGCGCAAGGAAATTGGGACCAGTGAAGAAATTCGAGGCGAAGATATTGATGCTTACGGGGAAATTGGCAAAAGGAAGATCGGAGCCGGCAACAATATCGCGCAGGTTGTTGATGAATTTCAGATATTCGAAGCGGAAACTATGGGTGAAGCCGGAGGAGGTGAAGTCGGCTCCCACGACGTGCGTTTTCGTGTAGTTCTTGTCCTCGTATGGCTGGAAGCCGATCAACCCACCGGCTGACACCGCAAGGCTGTCAAAATAGCTGAAACGGTAGAACATCCGGATGCCCTTCCCGAGAATCCAGTCGAGCCGAGCGTCGTAGTCGGTCTCATGAAACGGCGCACTGGAGTTGCCTGTGAATGACGTAAACGGATCGGATGGCACGACCGGTGCGGAAAGATTCTGGTTGATATGCTCGGCGTCGAGGAAAAAGAAGAGCTTGTCCTTGATGATCGCTCCGCCAAAATTGCCTCCGTCCTGATTGCGGGCATAGGGAGACTGGAGCGGGGGCGCTGGGGGCGGCGGCTCGGGCAAAGCCGCGGAGAAAGCGCTGCTACGGAAGAGGGCGAAGCCTTCGCCGTGGAAATCATTCGTTCCGGAGCGCGTCGTGACGTTGACAGCGCCTGAGGATGTGAGTTCGTTCGAGAGGTCGAGCGATGATTGGCTCACGCTGAATTCTTGAATGGCGCTCGCGGGAATATTTTCCGTAGTGGTGCCCACCGTCTCGTCGCTAACGTCCACACCGTCCACCGCAATTCTCGCGGTGCGCCCAAATCGGCCACCGAATGAAATCGAAGAGAAGCCGACTTTAGTGGGATCGAAGTCTGCGCCATCTTGCACTTGAACGCCGGGCTCGAGCTGTGCGAGATCGAGGAAATTGCGTCCGTTGACGGGCAGGTTTTCGATTTGATCTTTGCCAAGAACGCCCTGCACACTGGCCTGCTCGGTATTTACGGTAACGGCCTGCGCTTCCACTTCGACGACAGTGCTTCCGGATCCGATTGGCAAGGTGATATTCGCGCCGGCTGTTTCACCCACGCGGACGACAACGGCTTGTTCCACCGTCTTAAAACCCTGAGCCTCAGCCCGAACCGAATAGTTTCCCGGCACAATCGCGCCCGAGGTATAGGCGCCGCTGGAAGATGTGGCTACCTGGAAATTCTGGCCGGTGTCCTTATTTTGAATGGTGACTTTCGCGGAAGGAATAACCGCGCCGCTGGAATCCAGAATTGTGCCTTGAACGCTGCCCGTAGCGATCGTGCTTTGGCCCATCGCGGAGTTCGATGTGACAGCCTGCGCGATACAGAGAGTAGCTAGTAGAAGTGCAAAGAAGTGGATTTTCGCTGCGTGCACTCGAGTCATCTGGTTCCCCCATCGCCCACCCCAAATAGAAAGGCGGACCAATCGCTCAAGAGTGCAAATCGATTGCCAAAATTTGTATCGCGGAGCCAGTCACGCCGCGACGGTAAATATTGCGAATCCAAGCGATTGAGAGAAAATTCCTAGGGGAGTCAACGATGGGACTGCTCGGCCATTGACCGTTATCCGAAAAGCGAGATTTTACGGCGATGATAATTCGGATGTTTTTACGTTGCTAATGGAGTTGGATTGAGCCTCGCGCTACGTCGCGTTACCGAGACGCGAGGTGGCCTCCCATAGGAGTTGCATCGTGAAGTTGGCCGCGTAAACTGTGGACAGCCCCGCCCGGAAGGCAATTCAAGCGACTTTTGCAGGAGGAGAATTGTGAACGTGACGCGTTCTGGGATTTTGGTGGGGTTACTGGTTGCCACTGGAATGATGCCTCTCGCGAACGCCGGGAAGGGCGATGTAGCTGCAAAATATCCGGACCCGGAAGATGCGACGGTGCAGAATGGAGTGTTTCAGGACGATTATTTCGGGATGCGCTACCCGCTTCCGTCTGGCTGGGTAGAGGATTTAAAAGGGCCGGGGCCTTCGGCGTCGGGATACTACTCGCTTGCGGCGCTGAAGCCCAAAGGTGAGCTTGTAGCGACGATGCAAATTTCCGCGCAGGATAATTTTTTTGGGTCGGAGCCGGCGAAGGACGCGACGAGTTTCATGAACGCGATGAAGAAAGGCCTGGATGTGAGTCTTTCGGCTCCGAACGCAGTGGCGCATGTCAAACTCGGGGAAATGGATTTCGCGCGCCTTGACTATAGCGGCGCGGGACTCAGCCAC
The DNA here is from genome assembly GCA_963772535.1 of uncultured Acidobacteriota bacterium. GTDB lineage: Bacteria > Acidobacteriota > Terriglobia > Acidiferrales > UBA7541 > Palsa-295. The sequence continues at coordinate 572,992 of CAVYXN010000007.1, read as the reverse complement.
ATCGTGCTTGCTACGGAAATCCGATGCTATATGCTTATTTTTTCGATCACGGCAAGCCGGGAGCCGGCCGCCGAGATGCTCGTGGCGTCGCTGTGGAAATTATCATTTGCGCAGGATCGAAGCGTTTCGTCATCAAACGGAGGCGCGGCACCGCGCGATTGGCCGGTTTGCATTCCGGAGTCTGCGTATCGAGATCACATCGCGCACCGAGTGGATCCCGTAATGACCGGGCCTCGATACGCGAGCGTGCCAGTGCGGCTTATCGTCGGCGCCGACGGCAAGCTCGAACACATCCACGCGATTTCGGGATTTCCAGAACAGGTAAGAAGCGTCACCGACGCTTTGGCAAAATGGGAGTTCAAGCCATACATCGTAAACGGACAGCCCGTAGAAGTGGAGACTGGGCTGCTGTTTCAGTTTCCCTCGGCGCCGCCGCAACGGAATTCGGGCAAATAATTTGATTAAAAAAAGTAACCAGGAAAAGACCGCGACTCCGCTAGATCCGCGGTCTTCTCCCGTCATCCAGCATGCCAGGGCGTACTAAAGTTACAACTCTAAAGCGAACGCAAGAAGGCTAACAGAGCCGCCGCGCGAGCCGCCGAGAGTTGGTTGAAGTTGTTGATCACCTGATTCGCTTCCGATCCCTGACTATGGTGCGCCTCGATTGCCTGCATAAGGTCAGAAGTTCGGCCATCATGCAGGAAGAAGATGCGCTGCCCGACTCCCCATAGTGGTGCCGTTCGGAACTGCATTCCGTTCGCGAGACCCTGACTCACCTGATCGGCCAGACCTATGCCCATGTTGTGAACCAGGAAATCCGAAAAGGCGTTCACGGGAATATTGGTAAGGCCCGTGCCATAGAACATGCTTCCACTATTGATCGTCGGCGTATGGCACATGTTGCAGCCGATCTGATTGAACACCTGTTGGCCAACTTGAGTGACAGCGGTTGCGGTCGCCGGACTGGGCGGAGCGGAAAGACGCGCAAACGCTGCGAAGTTGATTATGTCGGCAGAGTAGTCAGAGGCGGAGGACACCGAATTGATGCTGTTAGCGAGGTTGGTCGAGTCTTCCGGCAGAGCGTTGATCAAGCAGCCGGGAGTCTCATCGCGCTCGTTTGGAAACAGTTCGTTGGTAACGCCCTGTTCCACGTTGTAGGCCTCGCCCGCGAACATGACGAGCGATTTGTTCTGCGCTTTCCAACCGAAACGCGTAATCGTACCGTCGTTGCCGCTACGATTCACCTGGCCGGAAATGGCGAGCGCCGCTTTGCGGGGATTCGCGGCGTTGGTAAGAATCGCAGTGTCGGTGATGCTTTCGATGAGCCCTGCGCCGAACAGCGGAGTCGGGATACGGAAGATGATATTGCCCTGGTCTGCTGCGGCCTCGAAGTCCGGTTGAGTGATATTGCAACCTGCGGCGTCGGAGCGGCCGGTGATCACAAAGAGGTCATGAACCCCGCCGTCAGGAGTTCCGTCCGGATTACGGATGAAGCGAGCCTCGCGGACGGGACCGTTCGGTGTGATGAAACGTGGAATCCTGTTGGTCGCGCCATCTGCTAAACCCATTGCGATTTGCGGATTGTTTGCCGGGCTGGTGCCTCCAATCGCAGGCTGAGCGTGGCAGCCACTGCAGCTCATGCCGTTAAAACGTGGGCCGAGACCTACGCCGTTCTCGTTTGTTATTTTTCCGGAAACGGAATCGACTTCCTGGAACCGCGCAAGCGCCGCGTTAAAGAAGTTTTGATAGTCGGTGCTCATTCCGCCGAGAGGTCCGCCTGCTCCCGGAGGGCCACCGCGGACACCGGGATCGAGCGTGTGATTTCCGGTTGTGGAACCACCGTCTCCGCCATTGCCGTCGCGGCCACCGCTGTTTCCTTGAAATTGTGCGGGCGCCACCGTAGAACCCACAATCAGAGCCAAGGCGACGAGCGCAAGTCTATACAGCAAGCCTACGCACACACGTTTGCTGCAAAAACGTTCCATGTCACTCCCCTTCCCTCCGAGAGGCAGAGGGCATTCACCAGGATTGAATTACACCGAAGGGATCAGCGTGCGGTCCCGGAACCAGGCAATCGGCGGGCGGGGCAGGCGTGAACGGAACGAAATCATTAATAGATTTTGGATACGCCTATTGCGTGCCCGCGAGTAAACGACGGGAACCGGAATAGGGCAAGACCAGAAAAAGAACAGGGGCCGTGTGCTGTACCCGAGTACAGGGAAACTAAGACGTAGGGATGTTTATTGGCTTTTTTTCGATACAGCCTTCTCGGCCGCCATGTGCAGGAAGAACTGTATGGTGATCCGTGGGGCGGAAACTTAGATTTTAGAGGGTTAGATGCGTACGGAGTAATTTGCCTTTGGTCCAACCCCCTCGGGACCACGAGGGGAGAAAGAAGTCTTGAGAATGAAGCTAAATATCAAACGGCCTTGCCCACACTGCACAAGTACCGAGGTTTTTCGTTCGCACCGTCGCGGCCCGTTTGAGAAGTACCTTTTCAGTATGATCGGGATGCGTCCTTACCGGTGCATCAAGTGCGACGCCCGCTTCTATGGGTTCGCGCCGGTTAACGAACACGACGCGCCCGCACACCTTAAGACCGCGTAACAAACCTCGAGACGCACCGGCCTATTGCAAAGCGGAGTGAATTGCGGATTCTGGAATCGCGCCTTCGCGTACGATGGACCATTCGTGCCCGTTAATGCGCACAATTGTCGAAGCCAGGATCGCGCCGGTGTCGCCCGAATCGAGAATCAGCGGCAGTCGCTCCCCAAGCTGTTTTACGATTTGACTGGCGTTCGTGCACGAAGGAAATCCCGAGAGATTCGCGCTCGTCCCGGTGATCGGCCCGCGAACCGCCTCAATCAACGCCGACGCGATTCGCGAATTCGGCCAGCGCAGCGCAACTCGTCCTGTATTTCCCGTCACTTTGAGTGGCAACCGATGCGTTGCTTCGACCACGAGCGTCAAAGCGCCGGGCCAAAACTTGTGCGCGAGGACGAGAAACGAATCGGGCAAGTCGCGTGCGAGGGTCACAGCCTGCTCGATGGAATTTACCAGAATCGGCAGAGCCTTGTTCTCAGCGCGACCCTTTACGCGAAACACGTCCTGGATCGACGAAAGATTGAAAGGGTCCGCGGACAGGGCGTAGAAAGTGTCAGTAGGCATCCCCACGACGCGGCCGCGGCGAATGAAGTCGGCCGCATAGTCCAGCACGCGCGACTCGGGCGCTTCCGGCGAAATTTTCAGGACTTCAACGGGCAAATTGTTTGCTCACGGCGGGTTACGCCTCGGTTTCCATCTGCGCGGCAACGTACCACAGCCAGCGCGGGCTACGCAAGACGTCACCCCGGGGTGCCCGAATTGAAACGCCCCTATTCGGCGGCTTTGCGAAGTCACACGCGTTTACGATGCTCGCCGCGTTTGCTAGGCTTGCAGCATGAGAGACCGTGCGCCGAGCGCTTCCGCAGGAAGCGACCTGATCACTAGCCGCGAAAACCGCTGGCTCAAACGCTTTCGCGCAGCGCTGCGTGGCACCGGACCGGTCGAGGGCGAGCCGATTGGTGTTGAGGGGCGCAAACTCGTGGAGGATGCGCTGCGATCGGGGCTGGAGGCTGAGGCGCTGCTCGTCTGCGAATCAGCCGAACCCGCACTCGACGCGATTTTGAAGGCTGCGAGTGACAGCGAAGCCGGCATCCCGCGATCGCGTATTTTGCGAACGACCGACAAACTCTTCGCAAGCGTGGCCGGAACCGAAACGTCCCAAGGTGTTGCCGCTTTGTTCCGGAAGCCGGACTGGCAGTTTGAAGATATTCTACGGGGCGCCGCCGATGAGAACGGCGGGCGTTTCAGTGATTCGCCGCTGATCGTTGTGATGGCAGGTGTGCAGGATCCCGGAAACGTTGGCACAATCGTGCGATCTGCCGAGGCGTTTGGAGCCACTGGTGCAATTGCGGCGCGAGGAACGGCCGATCCCTGGTCGCCGAAGGCATTGCGCGCCTCCGCAGTGTCGGCCCTGCGCTTGCCGCTACTTCGCGGGATCGCGATTCCGGTGATACTCGCGCAGTTGAAAATGGCGCGCGTGAAAATCGCTGCCGCGATTGGGCGCGGTGTTGTTGATTCGCCTCAGGGCGCAGGATCGCAGGAAGCACCGGCGTATCCGGATCTCCGAGAGCCTTCGGCAATATTTGTGGGAAGCGAAGGCACCGGCTTGCCCTCCGAAGTATTGCACTCTGCCGACGGCATAATCTCGATACCGATGCATCCGTCGGTCGAATCGCTTAATGCGGGGGTTGCCGCGTCGATCGCTTTATTTGAGGCGGCTCGTCAGCGAAGCAGCACCGCCTGACCGTTCCCGTCAGCTATAGGTCGCCACCGCCGTTCGAGCTCGACGTGGTAGTGCAGCGTTTCGTACACCCGCCGCTTCGTGCTAGCCTAAGTCGTTGATGGTAGAAGCTTTGAATTGACTGTATCAAAGGCGCGCAGTGGGACTGTTTAGAGCAATCGAGCCACAGGACGAACCCCTCGCCGGCAGGCCGCTGGCCGACCGTATGCGTCCGCAGACGCTCGACGAATTCATTGGGCAAGAAGAGCTGCTTGGCCCCGGGAAACCCCTCCGCACGCAAATCGAGCGCGATGATTTGAGCTCAATGCTTTTCTGGGGGCCGCCGGGATGCGGGAAGACGACCCTGGCGCGCATCATCGCCCGTCGCACGAAATCCGAGTACATCCCTTTCAGCGCGGTTCTTGCAGGCATCAAGGAAATCAAAGAAGTGATGGCCAAGGCCGAAGGCGTCCGTCGCTACGGCCGGCGCACGATCGTTTTCGTGGACGAAATGCACCGCTTCAATCGCGCGCAGCAAGACGCGTTTCTTCCCCACGTCGAAGCGGGCAACATCGTTCTGATCGGCGCCACCACCGAAAATCCGTCGTTCGAAGTGATTTCGCCGCTGCTCTCGCGCATGAAGGTTTACATCCTGAAAGCGCTTTCCGCAGAGCAGGTGGCCATGCTGCTTCGGCGTGCTTTGGAAGATCCCAAGCGCGGTCTTGGCAACGAAAATATCGAGATCAGCGGTGAAATTATCGAGCGCATCGCGATTCTGGCTAATGGGGACGCTCGCTCGGCTTACAACACGCTCGAGGCGCTGGTTTTTGGTACTGCGCCGGACGCGGCTGGCCGTCGCGTCGTGTCGCAGGCCGTCCTCGAAGAGGTGCTGCAGAAGAAGCTTTTGCCTTACGATAAGTCCGGCGAAGAGCACTTCAATCTCATCTCGGCGTTGCATAAGTCCGTACGCAATTCCGATCCTGACGCGGCGCTTTACTGGCTCGCGCGCATGCTCGAATCAGGAGAAGATCCGTTGTACCTTGCGCGCCGCATGGTGCGGATGGCGAGTGAGGATATCGGTCTGGCCGAGCCGAACGCGTTGGCTGTGACGCTGGCGGCAAAGGATGCGTTTGATTTCCTCGGGCCGCCCGAGGGAAATCTTGCGCTGGCGCAGGCTGCGGTGTATTTGTCGCTCGCGCCGAAATCGAATGCAGTCTATAAAGCCTATGGCGAGGTGCAGCAGGATTTGAAGAATACGATCGCGGAGCCTGTTCCTTTGCATCTAAGAAACGCAGTGACCGGTCTGATGCGCAACGTGGGCTATGGCAAGGGCTATCAATACGCACATGACAGCGAGGAGAAGCTCACCGACATGACCTGTCTGCCCGACAGTCTCATCGGCCGAACGTATTACACGCCAACTGATCAGGGTTTTGAAGCTCGCATCCGGCAGCGACTTGAAGAAATCCGGAAAATTCAGAAGAAATCTGCCGGGTAAAAGTGAGAATCCCTCAAAACATGCGACTTCCCTTCTGTCTTGCCGCGCTCGCGGCCTTAGCTGGGCTTGTTTCCATTTCGACCGCTGCACAAGAGAAGCCTAAATTCATTATCGAGGAAGATTGCTCGCATTTTTCGGTCGCGCCCGATAACAAGATCGTTTTCGTGGTGCAGCGCCAGAAACGGATGAAGAAAATCGTGATCCAGCGCGACGACATATGGGTAACGTCGCCAAACGGCGGCAAGCGCAGAATCGTCGAAGGCGAAAAATTTATGCCGGCGCCTCCTCCGCTGAGTTTCCAGGTGGATTCGATTTCCTGGTCGCCCGATAGCCGCCTCCTCGCCGCGGACATCACATTTCAGAAAGCGGCTGTCGATGAGGATTCCTCTCCGACCACGACGAAAGGAATCGCGCTTTTCGATGAGAATGGCGGCGAGATTCACGTGACAGGGCTAAAAGATCGCTTTATCGAAGATGCTGGTAATGCGACATGGCTTGCCGACGGTCAGACCATCGTTTATGTGACGGGCGGCGGACCGTTTCAGATTGTTCGGATGAAGCCGTCGCAGGGTAAGGCCGTCACTCTCTTCGCAGGACACACTTTCGACGGAATTACCTGGGACGCGAAACACAACCAGGCGTATGCGATCGGGCGGAATCTCAGCCTCTCGGGTAGGGATGTGCTCGTGCAACTCGATCTTCTAAATGAAGGAGTTCGGGAGTTAACTCGCATCCCGGAATTTGAAGGCAAGCTGACGATCGCGCCATCCGGCAATCGCGTCGGTTACTTTGTTGATGCCGATACGATTGAAGTGCGCGAACTGACTCATCCCAATCAACCGATGAAAACGCGAGCCGGATTCGGGCGCTTTCAATTTGGACTCGACGAAAACCGAGTGCTACTGAAGCGTGGCCCCGACGATAAATCCGGCAACCTCGTGTGGGTGGGTCTTACGGACGGCAGTTTCCGTCCGATTCTGCACGACCTGCTGGTAAGCGCATTCCAAATCGCGCCCGACGGGCAGACCATCGTGATCGCCGAGCCCGGAAAGCACATTTTGAAGGTCTACCCGCTTCAATAGGCTAAAGCCCTGCGGCGGTGCATGTGTTCCTTCAGAATGCAGGAATCTTCAATCACAAATAGCCCCGCTTCGCGCGCCTGGGCTGCCGCTGCTGAATGACACACGCCTTCCTGCATCCAAACTGCGCGCGCTCCGATACGAATCGCAGATTCCACAATGCCCGAAACATATTCTGAACGACGAAATATATCGACGATGTCGATGCGCTCGGCAACGTCTTCCAAGCGTGCGTAACTTTTTTCACCTAAGACTTCAGTTTCATTTGGGTTTACAGGAATAATCTTGTATCCGGCCGATTGCATGTATTCGGCAACGCCGTAACTGGGGCGCATTCGGCGGCTTGAAAGCCCAACTACCGCTATTGTTTTGCTGGTTTTAAGAATCTCGAGAACAGGATCGCCCGAGGGCGGCGCGTGATTCGCCATTAGTTTTACTTCCGGGGTTTGTGGCTATTGTGGCCCTGAGAAGCGCGCAGTTCGGTGAGAACCTGCAGAAATTTCTCGTTTTCCCGGCCTGTACCCACCGATACCCGAATGCAATTCGGGAAACCCATCCATCGCATCGGCCGCACGATCACTCCACGTTTCAGCATTTCGTCTGAAAGCGCCTCGGTCTCAAAGCCGAAATCCACGAGCAGGAAATTCGTGAAGGATGGCACAAATTTGATACCGAGCTTGGTGAGTCCCGCAGAAAGCTGCACGAGGCCGGCGCGATTCGAATCAATCGAGCGCCGAACGTGTTCCCGATCATCAATCGCCGCTACTGCCGCCGCTTGAGCCACATTCGAGGTGTTGAACGGTCCGCGAATTTTGTTCATCTCGTCGAGTAGCGCGGCTGGACCGATCCCGTAGCCGATCCGCAGGCCGGCGAGGCCATACACTTTTGAAAATGTTCGCAACACGATCAGGTTGCGGCCGCCGCGAACGAGCTTTATCGAGCGCGTGTAGTTCGGTGCGTCAACGTAATCGCAATAGGCCTCGTCCAGGACGATTAGAACGTGGTCGGGAACCTGCGCGAGAAACCGATCCAGTTCGCCCGCGTCAAACATGGTCCCCGTGGGGTTATTCGGATTCGCCAGGAAAATGAGTTTCGTTTCAGGCGGCAGGAACTCGGCCATCGAGTCGAGGTCAAAGTGATAATCGCGCTGCGGCACCTCGACATATCGTGCTCCGGTGGCACGAATCGCTATGTAGTAGAGCGGAAAAGATCCGAATGAAGTGACGCCGCAATCCGCCTGGCGCAACACCAGCCGCGCGGAAAGATCGATCAGCTCCGTGGAGCCTCCGCCAAGAATAATATTTTCGGCCGGTATATCGTGCTTCTTCGCAAGTGCGTTACGCAGAAACGTGCCGCTTCCGTCGGGATAACGGTTCGAGCCGGCCAGCGCTTTCTTCGCGGCCTCAATCGCCAGCGGCGAAGGGCCCAGCGGGTTTTCGTTGGAAGCGAGTTTGATGGCGGTGGTTTTCAATTCCCGCTCGACCTCCTCAATCGGCTTTCCCGGGACGTAGGGTGCGAGTTCACGGATATATTCTGGAACGAGTTCGCGAATCAAAGTTCTCATGCTCGGCGGGCTCTCAACGGGCTTTCCTCGGTTTCATGCGCAATCGCTTCGTCAGCTCGGTCCTTCCCTGGCGCTTACCGCTGGATCCTGGCCGACGCTCCGAATCGCGCTCGCTGCGCTTTTCGCCGCCGCGGCGTGTGGCTGCGCTCTTAGCCGGCCGCTTCACCGGCGTTCGCCTGATAGGAGGCTCCGAGCCCGGTTCGAGCTTGCCTTCGATCGCCCGTGAAAGCGCGGCTACCTCCTCCGATGAAAGCGTGCGGTGTTCGCCAGGCTGAAGCGAGCCGAGTTCAAGGTTGCCGACGCGAATGCGTTTGATTTTCTCGACTGGATGACCCGTCTGGAAAAGTTTGCTGCGCAGCGCATCGCGCCGAGCTTCTGTGAGCGTCACTTCGTACCACGGCGATTCCTTGCCGCGGACTCGCGTAATCCGCGCGCCTGTAGCACGCGCAAGCTGCTCGATTTCCTGGAATGTAAGTAGGGATTTCAGTTTCAGGAGGTACGTTTGCCGAAGGCGATGCGCCTTGAGCATGCGATTGGCAAGTTCTCCGTCATTGGTCAGAAACACCAATCCCATCGAATGGTATTCGAGCCGCCCAACCGGAAACACCCGCACCGGAACACCGTGAAGAAGATCCTGCAGCGAGCGACGGCCTTCCGGGTCGCTCATCGTTGAGACCACTTCCGGCGGCTTATTGAGCACCAGATAAACGCGATCGTGCTCGGGTCGGAGGAGCTTGCCTGAAACTTTTATGTGGTCGGTCGCTTCGTCGGCTTTCGAGCCCAGTTCCGTGACGGTTCGGCCGTTCACCGTGACCATACCCGATCGAATGAGGTCTTCCGCATGCCGCCGCGAAGCGATACCCGCGCGCGCGATGATTTTTTGCAGGCGCTCTTCCATCAGTTTCGCTGAATAGCCGTCATAACTTCCATTTATGCGCTACCAGAGTAGCGGAAAACTGCTGCCGACGCGAACGCTGAAAACCTGAAATAAGATGCAGGCCGCGCACAAAATGGACTACCACGCGAGGAATCTCAATTATGCGGAAGTGCCTTTCGCCTGCGCATCTGAGGCTGATTCATCCGATTCGGCAAACACTTCGCCGGCCGATTCCGCAGGGGAAGCAGCAAGCTCCGCTCCGGCGGATTGCTCGCCAGATGCATCCATAGATTCTGCTTCCACCGCCATCTCGCGCGCGTCCGTACTCAATTCGGGCGAAGTCGCTTCCCCAGCCTGCGCGGCATCATCGGGTTCAGTCGGCGCGACGCCCTCGTCGGAGCCAAGCGCAGCTTGCGCGAGTTGCTCAAATTCCTTCAGGCTCGGCAATTCTTCCAGATCGGACAATCCAAATCGCATCAGAAATTGTTTCGACGTCCGATACAGAATGGGCCTGCCGATCACGGCCTTGCGGCCTGCCGTGGTGATGAGCCGCTTCTCAAGCAGCGTCTTGATCACGCCGCCCACGTTGACACCACGAATCTCATTAATCTCTGGCACCGTCGCCGGCTGCTTGTAAGCAATCACTGCGAGAGTTTCGAGCGCAGGCATCGTCAGGCGAATTGGCGGCTGCAGGCTCTTGATGAAACGCCGCACCACGTCGTGATGCTGCGGCTTGGTATAAAACTTCCATCCGCCCGCCACTTTGCGCACTTCGATTCCGCGATCCTCGGTCGAATACGACGCGATCAGAAGATCAAGCGCAGCCCTCGCCTCCGTCTTCTCGACGCCAAGCGCGCGGCTGATTTGATCGATCGAGGCGGGTTCATCCGCCGCATAGATAATCGCTTCAAGCGCGGCTTGAATTTCTTGTGGCGTCATATGGGGCCCCCATCTTGCATATCGACTCAAACCGCCCGCCTGAAGGCAGCCGCTACAAATACTGCTCTTCGATCTGAGACATCGCATCAGGCCCGGCAAACACAGCGTCAAACATTTTGTGTTTGCGCAGCCGGATGTCCGAAAAAAGGTCCGACTGAACGAGCAGCACCGCCTGCATCCGCACCATCTCCAGCACCGCGAGCAATGCGACAATCATGGCATTGCGCGTGTTGCAGGATTCAAAAAACTCGATGAGCGAGACAGCCTCATCCGTCCCGATCAACTGCTGCCGCAACCGGTCCATCATCTGCGCGATCGTTACCGTGTCGTGATGCAGTTCAAACTTGGGAACTTCTTTCCGCCGCTCCAGAACCTGCGAGAACACCTTCACCAGATCCACAAGCGAAACAACGAGCTCGCCCTCCGTCTCCTCACTCCCGTAAAGCGATTTATCCGGGTGCGACCAGACGTGATCCTCAATCTGCTGCTTTTGGTAAAGCAGTTGCGCCGCGTTTTTGAATTTCTCGTGCTCAAGCAGCCGGTGAACGAGTTCATCGCGCGGATCCTGCTCGCCTTCCGGCCCGGCGAGCGGATCGGCCGGCAAAAGCATCTTGGATTTAATATGGATCAACGTCGCAGCCATGTAGATAAAGTCCGCCGAAACGTCGATATCGAATTTGTCCAGCTGATGGAGATAATCGAGATATTGTTCGGTGACTTTAGCGATGGGAATATTGTGGATGTCCATCTCCTGCTTGCGAATCAGATCGAGCAGAAGATCGAGCGGGCCTTCATACGCCGGTAAATTAATTCGATAAGGTGACGCCATTCTTCAGGCTGTGCTCCCCTGTTTCATTCGCTGAACGCTTACTTCCGCGCTTCGTTCCATCCGAAAATCGCGTTCCGGACCCGCTTCATCGTCCGCCGCCCGGCCTTCTGCGCTTTCTTCGAACCGGCGTCGAGGATATCCCAAACTCTTCCCGGATGCGCCTCTAATTCTTTGCGGCGTGTCTGAATAGGCTCGATCCACGTCACCAGGTTTTCGGCCATCAGTTTCTTGCAATCCACGCAGCCGATCTGCGCCGTCCGGCAGTCATGGTCAACTTTAGCAATCGTCTCGGGCAGCGAGAATAACTTGTGGTACGCGAAGACGGGGCAAATCTCCGGCCGCCCCGGATCGGTGCGTTTAATCCGCTGCGGGTCCGTCATCATGTTGCGAACCTTCGCGCGAATCTCGTCCGGCGGATCGGAAAGCCAGATCGCATTGCCGTAACTCTTGGCCATACGCCGCCCGTCGAGGCCCGGGAGCCGCGGCGTTTCGGTCGGCAGGTAAGCTGGCTCGCGCAGCACCTGGTCAACCGCAAAGAATTTCTTGTACTTCCCCACGCTTTCAAAAAAGTTCTCGACGCCGATTTCGAGCGCGCGCTTTCTGAATGCTGCTGCCAGGGCAGCGCTGCGTTCCTTACCGCGTAAGGGCGTTTCGACGCGAGGCAAGGTGACCTTCGCGCTGTCGACTGCCTGTTCGAGGGCAGTTTGGTTTGCAGCATCAAAGAGCGCGTCCTTCACCACGAATCCAAAGTGCGTATCGAACCGCCGCACAACTTCGCGAGTCAGCTCCACGTGCGGTGCCTGGTCTTCGCCGACCGGAACCAGCAGCTCCTGCTTCGGCTCCCCATACATCACGATGTCCGCCGATTGCAGCAGCGGGTAACCCAGGAACCCATACGTTCCAAGATCGCGATCCTTCAAGTTCTCGATCTGTTCTTTATAGGTGGGAACCCGCTCAAGCCAGCTCAGCGGAGTGATCATCGAGAGCAGCACGTGAAGTTCCGCATGCTCGAGAATATTCGACTGTACGAAGAGCGTCGATTTTGCAGGGTCCAGTCCTACCGAAAGCCAGTCAATCACCACCTGAAGCGTATTCTCGGCAATCGAGGAAGTGTCTTCGTAGTGCGTGGTCAGCGCGTGCCAATCCGCGACAAAGTAAAAGCACTCGTATTCGTCTTGCAGCTTCACCCAGTTCTGCAGAGCGCCAAAATAATGGCCAAGGTGAAGCCGGCCGGTGGGCCGCATGCCACTCAAAACTCGCTTACGTTTCGCCACGCTCGAAGAAGACTCCTATGTGGAGTGCGGCGGCTCGCCGCCGCTTTGCTGCCGCGAGGCTTGCCTCGCGGGGTCTGTCTCCCGTCTCATCACGCTCGCCCCGCGCGCAGGAGGTCCCGCGCAATCACCAGCCGCTGCATCTCGCTCGTGCCTTCATAAATCGTCAGCACCCGCGCATCCCGATAATAACGTTCTACGTCACTCTCCCGCGAATAGCCCAGGCTGCCGTGCACCTGCACGGCCTTATACGCCACGCGATTAGCCATTTCGCTCGCATATAATTTCGCGCGCGCCGAATACGGACCAAGCCGCGAAGGTCCGGGCGTGCCGGATGGCTTCTTGCGCGTTTCGAGATCGCGCACCTGCGCCGCCTGATACGTAAGCATCCTCGCCGCATCGATCTCCGTCTGCATGTCCGCCAGCATCCACTGAATCGCTTGATACTCCGCGATCGGATGTCCGAACGTGCGCCGCTGCTTCGCATAGCGCGTCGTTGTTTCGAGCGCTCCTTGCGCCAGGCCCACCGACTGCGCTCCAATCCCGATGCGCCCGCCGTCGAGCGCTTCAAGCGCGATCCTCAGCCCCTGCCCTTCTTCGCCCAGACGGTTTTCAACCGGCACGCGGCAATCCGACAGCACAATCTCGACGGTCGGCGAAAGATGCATCCCCATCTTTTCTTCGTAGCGGCTCACTCGAAAGCCAGGAAACGAGCCTTCCACAAGAAAGGCGGTAATGCCACGCGCCCCCGCCGCCGGATCCGTCTTTGCGAACACGATGTAGACGCCAGAAATATCGCCGTTCGAAACCCATATCTTCGTGCCATTCAAAACATAGTGATCGCCATCGCGCACTGCTCGTGCCTGGATCCCTCCGGCATCCGAGCCGGCCTGCGGCTCGGTGAGGCAGAACGCGCCAATAATTTCACCACGCGCCAGCCGCGAGAGATATTTCTTCTTCTGCGCATCGCTGCCGTGCTTATACATAGGACCAGCAGACACAGTGTTCGTCACACTCACCACCACAGCCGTCGAAGCGTCCACTCGCGCCACTTCCTCAATCATCACCGCGTAGCTGATCGTATCGGTCCCGGCGCCGCCCCACTCCTCGGGAATCATCATGCCGCAGCAGCCGAGTTCGCCGAGTTTGCGCAACTCCGCAACAGGATACTTGTGCGCACGTTCGTATTCGCGGATCACCGGACGCATCTCCGTCTCCATAAACTGGCGGACGGTGTCGCGAATCAGAAGCTGATCGCTTGTGAGAGAAAAATCCATTCCGAAAGGTGTACGAGGGATGCTAGCACAGCGACCGCGTTGCGCCAATCCAGCCGCTCGACCAACCCATGGTAAAAGTGCTGCCGACGTCGTGGCAACCGTAGCTCACGTCCCACCCCGACCGTTTTTGCCGGTGTGGAAGTGAGGCTTCTCGCGCCAGCCCGCTACAATTTCAACAACTCGCGCAACCTCTTCGTCTGTGCCCGCGATACCGGAATCTCCGATTGCCGCTTATCATTCATCTTCAGCATGTAGCTCGATTTGAACCACGGCACCACTTCTTTGATGTGATTGATGTTGATCAAGTAGCTTCTGTGCGCGCGCCAGAAAATATCCGCATCCAGCGCCGCCGCAAGCTCCTCAATCGTGCGGTAGTTCGAAACACCCTCCGCATCGCGTGCGAAAATCGTGATCGTGCCGTCCTGGATCGAGGCGTAGATCATCTCGTCCGCGTCTACCAAAAACATGCGCGACTGCGACTTGACCAGCAGCTTGACGGGCTGCGCCGTCTTGGCACGAGGTGCCCCGGCTCCCAGCTGGCCCACCAAATTCTCCAGCCTCTCGACTCGAGATATTTGCGCTTCCACCATTTTCTTCGCGCGCTGCACAGCTTTAGCGATGCGCGCCTTGTCGAAAGGCTTCAGCACGTAATCAACGGCGTTCACCTCGAACGCCTGAATCGCGTAGTTCTCGAAGGCCGTCGCGAAAACAATGGGCGGCACGCGCAGCTTGCGCTCCATGAGCTTCTGTATCACGCCAAAGCCGTCAAGTCCGGGCATCTGCACGTCCAGAAAAACGAGATCGGGATCGTGCTCCTTGATGAGCGCCAGCGCTTCGAGCCCGTTTTTGCCCTGCGCAATCACTTCAATTTCCGGAAAGCTGCGCAACAGAAACTGCAGCTCGTCGCGCGCGGGCCTCTCGTCGTCGACAATCACTGTGCGGATAGCCATGGAATTTTCTCACCCAGTATAGGATAAAATCGGCGGGCAAAGTGCAAAGGGGCGCGGGTGGCCAAAAGGACCTCGAAAGTAAAGATTTTGAGCAGCGAAACAAAATACACAGGCCGCGTATTCGGCGTGCGCCGTGACGAGCTCACCGAGCCGTCGGGAATAAAGGTTGTTCGCGAGGTGGTGACTCACCCGGGTTCGGTTGTCGTGTTGCCGGTCTTTGACGACGGCAGGATTCTGATCATCCGCCAATACCGGTACGCCGCGGGTCAATTCATGTGGGAGCTGGTCGCTGGTCACCGCGAGCCGGATGAAGACTTTCGCCGCGGCGCGGAGCGCGAATTGCAGGAAGAAACCGGCTACACCGCGCGACGCTATCGTAAACTGCTTGAAATCTATCCCAGCCCTGGACTCTTGAGCGAACAGATGGTGATCTTCCTGGCCGAAGGCTTGACGAAAGGCGAAGCTCGTCCCGAGGACGACGAAAAGATTGAAGCGCGCATCCTCACGCTCCGCGAAGCCGAGCGTTGGATTCATAGCGGCAAGATTCGCGATGCGAAGACGATCTCCGGCGTGCTCTATTATGCCGCCTTCGTTCGGCGGAAACGGAAGCGGTAGCCTTCGAATCCAGCGCAATCGCTATAATTGGTTGTCAGGTAAGAGAGGCAACATGGAGAACCGCGAAGTAGCACTCATCCTGCGCGAAACGGCTCAACTGCTCGAGATCGATGGCGCCATCATCGGCCGCTACCGGAGCTACGAAAAGGTGGCAGACTTGCTTTTCAGCCTGCACGAGCGCATCGAAGACCTCGCCAAGGACGTGAAGAAACTTCGCGAGCTCCCCGGCATCGGGGAGAACATGGCCGAGCACATCTGCGAGATCCTCGAGACCGGCAACTACAAGCTGCGCCAGAAGCTTCTGAAAAAATATCCGCCGACGCTGCTCGAGCTGCTTGCTCTGCAATCGCTGGGTCCCAAGAAGGTCGCTTTCCTGTGGTCGAATTTCAAATGCGCGACTGTGGCTGGTCTCGAGAAGCTCGCCCGCGAAGGCAAACTGCGCGACCTCCCCGGTTTCGGCGAAAAGAGCGAGCAGAATATTCTGAAAGCCACGGAGTCAGCCAAGCGCTCCTCCGGGCGCTTCCTCATGGATGCCGGCGACCGCGACGCCGAACGCCTCGCGGAATTCATTAAACAAATGGGCGATTCTGTCGAGTCGGTCACAGCCGCAGGCTCGCTACGCCGGCGCCGCGACACCGTCGGCGATCTCGACCTGCTCGTCACCATGCGCCCCGGGCAAGATCGCCAGAAGAATATCGACGCCGTGGCCGAACACATTCTGAAATATCCGCGAAACGTGCAGACGCTCGCGCACGGCGAAAACAAAGTCAGCATGTTGCTCGAAAGCGGGCTTCAGGTAGACGTTCGCCTTCTCAACAAAAACAGCTTCGGCGCCGCGCTCCTCTATTTCACCGGCTCAAAAGAACACAATGTCGCCCTTCGCGGCCGCGCCAACGATATGGGCTGGACGCTCAACGAGTACGCTCTCACCAGCATCAAAAGTGGCCGCAGCGTAGCCGGCAAGACCGAAGAAGAAATCTACACCAAGCTCAAACTACCTTACATCGAGCCGGAGCTGCGCGAAATGCGCGGCGAAATCGAAGCAGCCGAGCAATCTAAGCTCCCCGCTCTTATCAAGCTCGAAGACATGCGCGGCGATGTGCAGATGCACTCGACGGCCTCTGACGGCCGAAATACCGTCGAAGAAATGGGCGAAGCGGCGCGCGCCCTCGGCTACGAATACATCGCCATCACGGATCACTCGAAAGCCGTCAGCGTCGCGAATGGCATGGACGAGAAGCGCACGATCGAGAATATCCGCACGATTCGCGCAGCGCAGGAACAGGTTCCGGGGATCCGTCTGCTCGCGGGAATCGAAGTCGATATCCTGAAAAACGGCAAACTTGATCTCGATAACGAAGTTCTCGCCCAGCTCGACGTGGTAGTGGCTTCCATCCACTCCTACATGAATCTCGATCGCACGGAAATGACGGAGCGCCTTCTCGCCGGTATCGAGAATCCATACGCCCAGATCGTCGCGCATCCCACGGGCCGTCTGCTTCTGCGCCGCGATCCCTATGCTTACGACATGGAGAAAATTCTCGATGCCGCGAAAAGGCATTCCGTCGCAATGGAGTGCAACGCGTATCCCGACCGCCTCGACTTGAACGACGTTCATCTGCGCATGGCCAAAGAGCGCGGTGTAAAGATTACAATTTCAACCGATTCGCACTCCACCACCCATCTCCGCTTCATGCAGTACGGCGTTGCGACAGCCCGCCGCGGCTGGATCGAAAAGAAGGACGTAATCAACGCGCTGCCCCTCGACCAGTTTCTTGCAGCGCTGCGCCCGAAGCCAGCTGCCACGCGGGCGGCATCCACAACAAATGCAGCCAAGAAAAAGTCCGCGTAACGAACCATCGACTTATGGAACATTTTCGGTCATCCCTACGTATTTCATAGTGCAATCTATCAAAGGGCTACACACCGTAGTGCCCGACGGAGTGATGCGAATGAATCGAAAAGCGTGGATGATGGCGATTCTGGTGGCAGGAATTTCCTGGGCAGCCGCGGCTCAACCCGCGCACGCCGACGAATGGTCGAAGTCCTATAAAGTCAGCGGCCACGCAAATCTGCACGTCGATACCGACGACGGCGACGTCAACATCCTCGCCGGCGACCCCGGACAAATCGAAGCCCATGTCACGGCCGACGGTCTCAAGATCGGTCCCGGCGATGTGCGTGTCGACGAGCACCAGGAAGGCGACAACGTCACCATCAGCGTCAAGATGCCGCACTTCAACTTCTCATTCTTCGGCGGCCGCCACCGTTCCGTTCGAATCGACATCCGTGTGCCCAAGGACCTCAACCTCGACGTTCACACAGGCGACGGCAACGTGAACTCGCAGGCGATTTCCGGTGACATTCGTATCAACACCGGCGACGGCCACATCACCGTCAGCGGCCTGAAGGGCTCCATCAACATGCGCTCCGGCGACGGCAATATCCAGGCTTCGGGCCTTGACGGCTCGCTCGAAGTTGATACTGGCGACGGGCACGTCTCCGTCGACGGCCGCTTCGATTCCCTGAATCTCAAAACGGGCGATGGCAATATCGAAGCACGCGCGATGAGCGGTTCAAAAGTCGCAAACAGCTGGCGCCTCCATTCCGGCGACGGTCATATCAACATGTGGCTTCCCGGCGATTTCAATGCCAACCTCGACGCGCACACCGGCGACGGTAAAATCACGCTCGATTTCCCGATCAAGGTTTCCGGCTCCCTGAGCCACTCCTCAATTCACGGCACACTCAATAATGGCGGCGGCACAGTTTCGCTCACATCCGGCGACGGCTCGATTCATCTGCAAAAGCTCTAGATGCATGCGCCGCGTTATCTGTCTCCGATGAAACCCGGCAGAAAGCTCTCTAAAAACCCGAGCTTCAGGCTGCAGCGATGTAAGCTTTTTCCCATCGGTGTGTCAGCCGAATCCTACAAATGTCTGCGCAAACACATATTCGTGGAACTGACGCCTGAAGTAGAGCCTTATAATTCAACCACTTACCTCTCGCCCTCCTTTGGCACTTCTCGTGCCTTACTTCCGTTGTCTTCGAGTTGAGTGGTCGCTATGATTGCCTTTGTGATGATGGGATTGGTCGCACTCCTCGGGTTCCTCTGCCTCTCCGACGGAATCGCGGATTGCGCGCGACGCGTCAACACCGCCTCAAAAAAATAGCCACGAATTTCCCGCTCGCAGGCGGAACGCAGCACTTTACATTCCCCGCACAGCAGCACAACTTCCATTCCCTACCGCTCGGCGTACCAAGGTTGCAAATTTTCAGGCGATATCGCATCATGGCTTTTCTTCAAATCGCATAACTTCATCTACAAAACTACGGGGGATTCTGAATGCGCAGGCCGGTGAGTGTTGCTCCGCCAAAAGGAAAACTGGGAGTTCTTACGCCCGGAATGGGGGCCGTGGGCACCACCTTCATGGCGGGGGTCGAATTAGTCCGGCGAAAAGAGTCAGTGCCGGTAGGCTCGCTCACGCAGATGGGTACCATCCGCCTCGGAAAGCGCACTGATAATCGCGTCCCAAAAATTAAAGACTTCGTGCCGCTGGCGAAGCTCGACGATCTCGTCTTCGGCGGCTGGGATGTATTCCCCGACGATGCCTACGAAGCCGCCTCGAAAGCCGGTGTTCTCGACGCTAAGGATCTAGCCAAGGCCCAGAAATTCCTGAAGAACATCAAGCCGATGAAGGCGGCGTTCGACCAGACCTACGTAAAGAATCTCCATGGCACGAATATCAAAAAAGCCAAGACAAAATTCGATCTTGCCGAGCAGCTCCGCCAAGACATCCGCGACTTCAAGAAGAAAAACAAGCTCGACCGTCTCGTCATGGTCTGGTGCGCCTCCACAGAAGTGTTTCTGAAAGCGGAAGACGTCCACAAGGATCTAGCCTCCTTCGAAAAAGCCATGAAGGCGAATCACCCCGCGATAGCGCCCTCCATGCTCTACGCCTACGCCGCGATCAGCGAAGGCGTCCCCTTCGCAAACGGCGCTCCCAATCTCACCGTGGACATCCCCGCCCTCGAGAACTTCGCGAAAGAAAAGCACGTCCCCATCGGCGGCAAGGATTTCAAGACCGGCCAAACCCTGATGAAAACCGTCCTCGCCCCCGGCTTCAAAGCGCGCATGCTCGGCCTCAATGGCTGGTTTTCGACAAACATTCTCGGCAACCGCGACGGCGAAGTGCTGGAAGATCCAGGCTCCTTCAAGACAAAAGAAGAATCGAAGCTCGGCGCCCTCGAATACATCCTGCAGCCGAATCTTTACCCCGAACTTTACGGCAAGATTCATCACAAGGTGAGAATCAATTACTACCCGCCGCGCGGCGACAACAAAGAAGGCTGGGATAACATCGACATCTTCGGCTGGCTCGGCTATCCGATGCAAATCAAAGTCGATTTCCTCTGCCGCGATTCGATTCTGGCCGCGCCCATTGTTCTCGATCTCGCCCTGTTCTTCGATTTAGCGCACCGCTCCGGCATGCGCGGCATTCAGGAATGGCTGAGCTTCTATTTCAAATCGCCGATGTGCGCGAAGGAACTTTATCCTGAGCACGATCTCTTCATTCAACTCATGAAATTGAAAAACACGCTGCGCTGGATGATGGGCGAAGAGTTGATAACACACCTCGGCGCCGAATATTACGACTAGCCTTCGAGAATCATTCCAATTCCAGACCACTCGTGCGGCTTGACACTGCGTCGCTTGCGGAGTAGTGTCACGCCGGTACGATTCCTGGTCGCACCTAATCCAAAACCAAAATGCTTTTTCTCCGCATCAACAATGCGGACACTTACGCTCGTGTTCCTTTAAGGAGGAATGTAGATGCCCAGCAAGATGTGGAAGTCGCTCGTACTCGCAGTTGCGCTCCTGGCCACCGCCGCCGGTTCTTTTTCCGCTCGCGCGCAAGGCGGCACAGATGAGAAAGAGAAGCCGCCCATCTATACCTATGTAGCCCAGTGGGAAGTAGCCCGTCCCGATTGGTCCACATTCGAAAAGTATGACGCGTCGCAGAAGCCGGTTTTCGACAAGCTCATCGCCGACGGAACGATCATTGGCTACGGCTTTTACAAAATGGCAGCGCATACCGAAGGTTCCCCCAATCATGGCGGTTGGTGGACAGCCACGTCGATGGCAGGCGTTTTAAAAGTCCTCTCCGTTCTCGCCACACAATCCGCTCCAGCGGATATCGAAAGAATTCAAGCGGCTTCCAAGCATTCTGACTTGATTCTCATCAGCCGCGAATATGCCGCACATTCTGGCAGCTTTGACAACGGCTATCTGCGTGTCGGCACCTGGAAGGCAAAACCGGGTGAAGGCGCAGCCCTGGACAAAGCCATCAAGAATTACATCGTCCCGATGCTCGACAAGCTGATGGCCGATGGAGCCATTCACTCTTACTCGGTCGATCGCGAGGCCATTCACTCCGATGATCCGGCCGTCGTGGATGTTGCCATCGTTACAAACGACGCATCCGGCTTGGATAAATTCATGGCGACCATCGATGCCGCTGCGAAAGCGAACCCGCTAGGCGGCCCGGCCTTCGGCGCCACGATCGATGCTTCCGCACACCGCGACTTCCTCGCCGTCGCATCGGGTGCTTCGAAGTAGCCGAAAATCTCAAAACGCCATCCAAAAACACGAAACGCCCTGGCAGCCGGTAAAGGCCGCCAGGGCGTTTCTCTTTTCAAAAATTCGAAGCGCCGTCTAAAATAAATTCCAGAGGAACTGGTTGTAAACCTCGTGGTGGTACTGCACCTCTGGCGTCTTCACAAACGTGCCCAGCAGACGCGGGCAACGATCCGCCGACGCCTGCTTCAATTCTGCGTAGCGATTCTTCACGTCTTCGCCCAGCAGCTTCGTCGTCCACTCCGCCTTGCGAAAATCCTGCAGCGCCGAATAAATGTTATCCGGCAAATACCGCTCCGCCTGACGCAGATTCTTGATCTTCGCGGTTTCTCCGTCGAGCCCTGTCTTGAAAATCGAGAGCATCACCATATACGGACTCGCGTCCGGACTCACCGACCGCACCTCCACGCGCATGCTCTTTTCGTTTCCGATGGGAATGCGAATCATCGAGCCGCGATCCACCGGCGAAGCTTTGATCTGATTCGGCGCTTCGAAGTGAGGATCGAGCCGCCGGTAAGCGTTCACGCTTGCATTGAGCAGTAGGCAAAGATCGTTTCCATGCGTGAGGATCCGATCCAGGAAGGCCCATCCGAACTTGCTGAGCTTTTCGTCGCCTTTGGGATCCCAGAACATATTTTTCGAGCCCTTGCTCACGGAAACGTTCGTGTGCATCCCGCTTCCGTTTACTCCCACGACGGGCTTCGGCAGAAAGCTCGCTGTCATTCCCATACGCGTTGCCACCTGCCGGCAGATCAACTTGTAGAGTTGAATCTGGTCCGCCGCCGCCACCACTTCTCCGTAGCCATAATTGATTTCGAATTGTGACGGCGCCACCTCGGGGTGATCCTTTTCATTCTGGAAACCCATCGCGCGCTGCACTTCCGCGCAGGTGTCGATAAAAGTCCGAAGCGGGTCGCCCGGCAGCGAATGGTAGTAGCCGCCTGTGTTTACGTATTCGAATTTACCCGTCTCGTTGTAGCGGCTCTCGGCATCCTTGCCATTGAAAAGAAATCCTTCGATTTCGTTCGCCGCATTCAGCGTGTAGCCTTCCCGCTTGTGCAATTCGTCCGCATATCCCTTGAGCGCTCCGCGAATGTCCGCGCTGTAAGGCGAACCGTCCTTGTCGATCACCTGGCCGAACACCAGGACTTTTCCCGAGCCGAACACATCCGACGGCGCCCAGTAGAACGCGCCCCAATCCATCGCCAGCCGCAAATCGCTTTCCCGCTGCGCCGTAAATCCACGAATCGAGGAACCATCAAACGTGAGGTTGTCCCAGCTCTTGATGAGGAATTTTTTGTCGTAGTCCAGCATGTGCAAGCGGCCTTCAAGGTCGCTGAACAGCACAGTCACGGCCTTGATGCGCTTTTCGTCGGTGAGGTACTTCAGCCGCTCCTCCTGAATTTTGTGAGGCGCGACGCGATTTTTACGCTGCTCCTTCGCCTTTATATTCAGCTCTTCCAACTCTGCATACGATAGCGCCAGAAATTCGCGAAGTTCGGTGGACATGATCCTCCTAAGATTGGGTAAACCTCAACTCAGTGGAAGGAATAAGGGGAACCACACTGAGCGGTTTGCCGCGACAAGCCTATCGCGCCGCTCTCGCTACCGTCAAATCCAAAGAATAAATAGCTCCGCCCACGATTCAAGCGGAAAAAAGGCAACCGATTCCCACTGCCTGTCCCGGCGGAGTCTCAATGAAAGGCAAGACGAATCTCACCAGTTCCAACACGCGCACTGCGTCGAGGGCTCTCCCTGCCTGTCCCGTCATGCGCGGCATATTGTCGGCTTCGCCGTTTCTTCGATCCGGGCCCCTCGTTCCTCAGGATTTCTCTCAAACGCGTTCGAGCTTTATGAAGCTGCGATTTGGAATTTCCCACCGTGCATCCGGCAATCGCCGCAATTTCATCATGACGGTAGCCTTCCACGTCGTGCAGCAAAAACATGGTCCGGCATCCCGGGGCCAAGCGGCCAATCGCCCGCTCCAAATTTATGCGATCGATTGTCCCGCTCAGTTGCAGGTCCCTTTCGCCCAGCTGCAGTGGCTCCTTGAATTCTTCTTCATTCCGATCGTTTGGTTCATCAAGCGAATCGGATGCGAGTTCCTTCCTCCGGAAGCGCATTAACACTGTATTCACCGTCACACGATGCACCCAGGTAGAAAATGCCGATTCTCCCCGGAAGCTCTGTATTTTGCGAAAAACCGTCAGGAACGTCTCCTGTGTCAGGTCTTCTGCCTCGCTGCGGTTCGCAGCCATTCGCAAACAAACCCCGAACACCCTCCGGCTATGCCGCCGGTAAAGAGCTTCAAATGCCGCCGGATCGCCCTGCTGTGCGAGCCGAATTGCCTCCGAGTCAGGCAAGTCGCTCTTTGCCATATGCGTGGACGTTTTCATCCCTGGGCTCCTCAGGATTCCCCCATGGGCGCCGGGCTGGGCGTGCGCTCATTTGTCCCTACCGGATAGAGACGGCATTTATTCCTCGAGACCCGGAAAAAGAATAAAAAATGCTCCGTTATCCAATCGCCCGTATAGCGCCTTTTTTTGAATGGGATTTGAAAAACCACGGGTACAATCACGCCTGCCTGAGGGGGACCTGTGAAAAAATCCTGCTTCGCAATCATGCTGTGGCTGCTCTTCGCTCTTCCGCAATGGGCGCAGGGCCTCGAAGGGTCTGGCGTTCCCTACGCCATCACCAATGTCACCGTTGTGGATACCGCCGGCGGCCCTTCACGGCCGAACTTCACCGTCGTGATCGATGGCGACCGAATCTCCTACGTTGGCAAGGGCCACTTTCACGCCCTTAAGCAGGCGCACGTGATTGACGGAACCGGGAAATTTCTGATCCCGGGTCTGTGGGACATGCACGTTCATACCTTTTTCGGCGACTGGGTTCCGGGCGGCAAAGAAGTGACGCTGCCGCTATTCATCGCCAACGGAATCACCGGCGTTCGCGACATGGGGAGCGATCTCGACCTGATCCTCGCCGCACGTCGCGATACCGCCTCGGGCTCTATGCTTGGCCCTCGTATGATCGTCGCTGGGCCGATGCTCGACGGCCCCAAGACTCAATTCCCTGCCTCTATCGCGATCGCCACTCCCGATGACGGCCGCCGCGCCGTTGACATGCTGAAAAGCCGAGGCGTGGATTTCATCAAGATCCAGTCCTACGTCCCCCGCGACGCTTATTTCGCCATCGCCGATGAGTGCAAGAAACAAAATATCGTCTTCGTCGGCCACGTCCCGGATGCGATTCGCGCCTCAGAAGCGTCCAACGCCGGCCAAAAAAGCTTCGAGCATCTAATTGGCATTTTTGAGGGCAGTTCCACCGTCGAAGACGAGCTGCTGAAAGGCCCGAAAGGTCCCGGCCGTTTCCTTGAAACCTACGACCCGGCGCGCGAAGCCGGCCTGATTCAGCTCCTCGCAAAAAATCAAACCTGGCAGTGCCCCACACTTTACTGGGAGCGCGGTCAGTGGCTGGTCGACGCGATTGACGTTACGAAGGATCCGGACGGCAAATACGCTCCCGTGTTCTGGCGCGAGAAAAGCTGGCCCAAATTCACAGCCGGAATCATCAAGGACCTCGATACCGATCCCCTCCCCGTCCGCCAAAAATTCGTCGAACACGAGCTCGACATCGTCAAAAAGCTCCACCAGGCAAACGTTCCGTTTCTCGCCGGGACAGACACTCCCGCTGGCGTTGACGTTCTCCCCGGTTTCAGCCTCCATCTCGAATTGCAGCGCTTTGTAGCTGCTGGCTTCACTCCGATGGAGGCGCTCCAGGCTGCCACAATCAACCCGGCAAGGTTTCTCGGTAAAGAGGGAGACTTGGGAACGGTTGAGAAAGGCAAAATTGCCGATCTCGTCCTCCTCGACGCCAATCCTCTCGACGACATCAGCAACACGCAGAAAATAGCCGCGGTCTTTTCCAACGGCCGCTATTTCTCGCGGACCCAGTTAGACCGCATATTGGCAGACGTTCAGGGCTATTCAGCCGCCCACTGAGTCCTGCTTTTCCTCAAAACTGCTACAGCAAATCCCCTAAGTCCTTACAGACTTCCCGGCATGGAACTGCCTTAGCTAGGTTCTTATACTGCCCCATCATTGCTAGCGCTTGAAGTTGGGTCAGGCGCCTGACAGTTGAACGACCCGAGGCCGCAACCAAGCCCGGGAAGAGTTTCAAAAACAGTCAACCGGCGCACAAATCGGAGGAAATAGATGCGGACTATTCTGCTCATCGTGCTCGTGCTGCTTCTGATCGGCGCGCTTCCCACGTGGCCGTACAGCACCGGTTGGGGCTACTACCCCAGCGGCGGGCTCGGGCTGATTCTGCTGATTCTGATTATCCTCGCAGTGATGGGTCGAATATAGGGTTAACCGAGAGACTGATGCCACCTTTTGCTCCCGATCATCGTCGAGTTCGTAGCATTCGAGCTTCAGAGCCGCCACCGATCAGTACGTCACCGCGCATTCTCCCGCTCGG
Source organism: uncultured Acidobacteriota bacterium (assembly GCA_963772535.1). Lineage (GTDB taxonomy): Bacteria > Acidobacteriota > Terriglobia > Acidiferrales > UBA7541 > Palsa-295. Next base: position 547,649 of record CAVYXN010000007.1, on the reverse strand, counting down.
TTAGCAACCTGCCGGGGCTGACCGCCGTCAGCCCCTTCTCTCCCTCAACAATCAATAATCGCGGGCCACAAAACTACTTCTGCAAAAGTTCTGTGAACTTTTCCAGCTCGCCCTTATTCAAGTCTGACACGGCGCACTGATACATCCCGCCGCCTTCCCACGGAATCATGTTGTAGCCCTGCACCGATTTCGTTTGCAGCGCTTCTTCGGTGCCTTTCGCCTCAGGCCAGATGAAAACATTAATCAGATGCTGCCGCCGCTGATAGACCAAAGCCGCCACCGCACGATGGTCCACATAATCCAATCGCCCGCCCACCAGCGGATAACCATCCTCCGCCAAATCGCGCACCGGCGGCGAAAAGTCGAGCTTCCCATTGAACCAGGGCTTCACCGTATGCTGATCCGTGGATTTCACGTCATACAAATGGTCGGGCTGCAGCGACCGAATGTGACTCGAAACAATTTCTTGCGCCAGCAGGTCAGAATTGGCGTTCCGCACCAGACCCGGCCCGATCCGCCAGCTCATCGCAAACACCATCAATATCGCAGCAGCCACAGCGAGCCAGCCCCACACAGGCCGCTTCGGTGTCAGCGACTTCGAAGCCATCGAAACGACCGGCGCCTTCTTCGCCGCAGCAGCATTTTCCGCAGATGCAGCTCCAGATGCAGGCGCAGATGCATGGCCAGCCGCATCGGCATCGCCAGCGGTTTCAGACGCAATCGAAGCGCGAATCCGATCCGCAAGCCCCGCCGGTGCCCGATCGTACAAGCTCGACGACCGAAACGCCTTCCGCAGCGTCTGCTGGTTCCAAAGTTCCTGCGCACAATCCGGACAAATCTTCAAATGCTCTTCAATCTCGAGGCTGCGCACCAGATCCAATTCCCCATCGAGATATCCGTGCAAAAGCCGTGCATTATCGTCACAGACCACGTGTGCCCTCCTTCGCCCGCGCTCGCAACAGCGCTTCGCGCAGCCGTTCGCGCCCTCGCGCCAGGCTCGACATCACGGTGCCAATCGGTATGCCCACCAATTCCGCAATCTCCTTGTACGAGAGCCCTTCCAGTTCGCGCAACACCAGCACCTCGCGAAATCCCACCGGCAATTCCTCCAGCGCCTCGCGCAACATGCGGCTCTCCACATTTCGCACCATCGTCGCTTCCACATCCGGAGGCGCCGCGTCCTGCCCGTGCACCCGTTCGTCGAACTCTTCGCCCAGCGCCGCCGGTCGATTCTTCTCCAGAAACGAATAACTCGTATTCCGCACAATCTTCAGCAGCCAGGGCCGCGCATCGCCGCCTTGAAACCCGCCGAAAAATTTGTACGCCCGCAGGCAAGCTTCCTGCACCACGTCTTCCGCGTCGTGCGTGTTCCGGACAAGCCAGCGCGCCAGATTGTAAGCCGCATCCAGGTGCGGCATCACCGTCTGCTCGAACCGCCCCGCATCCGCCGCGTTTCCCGCGCTTGGTGTCGCCATAGGCATCCGGCCACTCGAACTGTCTAATCTATAGACCGCAACCGTGCTCATTTTATTCCCTCAAACTCCCCGGCGATACAGTGAAGCGAGGGCCGGGACAGGATGTGTCCAGCGTGGCATCCGATCCCGGCATCTGCGGGTGCATAGAAGCTCCCAATACGCCGTACTTTCAGCTACTTAACGACCACCTTCGCCGTCATCTTCGGATGGATCGAGCAAAAGTATTCGTAGGTGCCCGGCTTGTCGAACGTCATCGAGAATTTGTCGTCCGTGTCGAGCGCCTTGGACTTGATCGCGCCATCCACGGTCCTCACCGTGTGCGGCACGTCGTCGTGGTTCACCCAGGTCACGGTCGTCCCCGCGGTCACGCTAAGGTCCCCGGGCATGAAGGCGAAGTTGTCGATCTTCACTTCCACCGGCCCATTCGCCGGTCCGTTTGCTGGCCCGCTCGTCGGCGCCGCAACCTTAGCCGCCGCAAACAAACCCATCCGGCTCCCCGCCACCCAACCAGCCATCGTCACAACCACCGCGCACACCACTACCTTCAGCATCGTTTTCTTCATCTCGTTCATCCTCTCGATTGAATTATTGGAATTGTTGTTTGAATTTATCTGTTATCCCAGCGTCGAATCCACCACCGCCAGCGTCTTGTTCCCGCGAACAAAGTTCACATCCGTCACGCCCAGCAGCCCGCGCAGCTTCTCCGCCGGCACCTTCATCGGCCCGGGTGACGGCGCGGTTCCCGGCTGAGGCTGCGGAAACGCGGTCGACATCGCCGTATGAAACGTCACATTCCCCTCCACCTTCTGCATCACCTGATGAATGTGCCCGTTCAACACGCTCACCGACCCAAACCGCTTCAAATATCCCAGCGCCTTTGCCCCGTCATCCGTTCCCCATCCCCATTCCGGATACACCGACCACAGCGGAATGTGCGCAAACACCACAATCGGCGTGCTCGACTTCAAATGCTTCACATCGTCCTCGACAAACTCGAGCTGCTCCTTCCCCAAATTGCCGAGCCCGCCAGCCTTCAGGTTCATCACGTTCACGAGGCCGATGAAATGCACGCCCTTCTGATCAAAGCTGTACCAGCCGTCGCCCTTCGATCCCTTTCCATACCGCTCGCGATACTGCGCCCCGTCGTCGTTCAGCACGTCATGCTCGCCCGGCACATAAAAAATCTTGTCGGTACGCAGGCTCTTCAGCCGCTGATCGAGCGTATCGAACTCAGCAGGCTTCGAAAGATGGCTCAAGTCGCCGGTATGCAACACAAACGAAGGCGCCGCCTCCAGCGCATTCACCTTGGCAATCGCCGCATCCAGCGTAGCCGTCACGTCCGGATTCGCCGCCTTGTCAAACCCGATATGGCTGTCGCTAATCTGCACGAAGCTCAAATCGGCCTTCGCCGTAGCCAGCGCCCGATTCGCCATATCGCTAAGCGCAAACGACTTCAGCACGCCTCCCTGAATCACGCACAGCGTGCCAGTCCCGGCCCAAGCCATGCACTTCAGAAACCCCCGCCGGTCAACGCCGTCCTTATTGAAATTGTCCTTGATGAAATCTCCCATCGCTCCCCTCTCAGCCGGGTCGCCATCAATTCAAGCGCCTCGGATCGCCTTCTCTTGTCTAGACAGGCGCGGCGCACAAAATATTCCCGCGATATACGCATAAACCAAACCCGTCATCCTAAGCGGGGACTCGCGCGTTTTTTCCTCCAACGCGAAGCGCGAATTGTGCGTCCCGGCTGTGTCTGCGGGGCGAGTCGCAGTCGAAGGATCTCTCTTTGGTTTCTCCGGTGTGAGGGCGCATTTGACACGGCTGGCCTGGGGGACTAGGCTTTCGACTAACGAAAAGCGCAAGACGGAAATTCCAATCCATGATGCTCGGTTTTTGACTCTGGGCCGATTTTCTCAATTCCAACAGCCTCGTTGAAGCGGGTTGAAAAGGAAGGAGGTCTTCCCGTGGCGACTCACGCTTCGCCCGCCAGAGTTTTTTTGCCACTCGCGCTGATTTCCTTTTTAGCTCTGCCAGCGCCGTGCCTGGGGGCTCAGGAGGATCAGTGGGACAAACATATGAAAGCCGGCGGCAAAGCCTATACGGACGGCATGAAGCAAAAGTATTTTCGCGGCTGGGGTAACGCTGGCCCGAACCCTCAGTTTGCGAAAGCTGAAGGGGAGTTTCTCGCCGCTCTGGCGCAGGCCGAAAACTTTCCTGCCGGAGACATACGGACGGCAGAAACGCTGGGCACTCTGGCAAGTGTGTACATGGAGCAAGGTAAATACGCCGACGCCGAGAGCAAGGGGAATCAAGCGATTGCAATGATGGAAGCAGCTGCGAAGCCTGGTGACGTGCGGTTAGGCTACGCGTTGACCCACTTGGCCCTGATTTATGACTCGGAAGGCAAAACCGAGCAAGCGGCTCCGATATGGCAGCGATCGCTGGACATCCTCAAGAATTCAGGGGAAGTAGATCCGAGCGAGATATCGAATTTGAATTTCCACGCTTCCTTTATTCAGCAGTTTCACCCGGCCGCTGGTGCCCAGATTCACCAATTCATTGTCGATCTCAAGGAGTCCACGGGCGTCTCGGACACTGATTTGCGGTCCGAACTGACCCGCCTGGCGAAAACGCAGCGAGGCGCGGACGCTGAACAGGATTACCTGCGCATACTGGAAATCGACAAGAGGCTCTACGGTCCGGACGACGTCAAGACGGGCGGAGACCAGGAAGCGCTCGGCAATCTCTACTTGCATGAAGGGAAATATACGGCGGCGTTGCCGCTTTTGCAGCACAGTCTGCGAATCATGCAAGTGAAGCCTCTGCCGGAACACGAATCTAAGATGGACGAGCGCTTCGATGCTTCGGATTTGCTCCGTCTCCAGAGAGATCTGGCCCAGGCCTATGCCGGTGCGGGCAATGACGCAGAGGCGGAAGCAATGTACAAGCGGATCATATCCGCGGATGAGACGGACAGTATGCGCGACAAAGTGGGAGACCAAATGTCTCTGACCGACGATTTAATAGGGTTGTCAGGGGTTTATCGCAACCAACATCGCTACGACGAAGCTCTGGAAATCATGAAGCGGTCCGAAGCGGCTGACGACGAAATTGCAAATTCCAAGTTTGGGAAATCAAAAGCGCAATCAGGCACTCCATCCGTTTGGTTTTGGCTCAGCCAGAACGAACTTGCGGAGATCTATCGCGAAAAAGGTGATAGCGCCACAGCCGAGCCCCTCTTTCAGAGTTCTCTGGAAATGACGCAACACATGCATCTGGCCCCAGGCCATCCCAAGCTGGCTCAAATGCTCGACAACTACGCCACTTTGCTTCGAGACGGCGGAAAATATGAGCAGGCCGAAGCGCTCTATAAGCGTTCGCTGGAGACCTGGGCGAAGTGCCTGTATCCCGAGAATGCCGATGCTGCCGAGACCCTTAGGAATTATGCCGTGTTGTTGCGGAAGACGAATCGGCCGGCAGAAGCTGAGCCGTTGGAAGCGCGCGCGTCCGCGATGCTGACGAAGGTTGGCTCGTCAAACAAGGGCAACTGACGAGAACGAGGTCGCGGCGGACTGCTGCACCCACCCCGCCGATTGTGTTAACGTTGTTGGCTCCGCAGCGGCACATTTTGACGTCGTACAACGATTCGACCCCTGCGAGGAGTCCCGAGGCGCATGAAAAATTCCTATAGCGGTGTGGCAGTTCCCTCCGAAGGCAAAGCAATTACCTACGAAGGCAGCAAGTTTCAAATTCCCGACCGGCCCATCATTCCTTTCATCGAGGGTGACGGCACTGGACGCGACATCTGGATCGCGTCGCGCCGCGTGTTCGATGCAGCCGTCGAAAAAGCCTTTGGCGGCAAGCGCAAGATCGCGTGGATGGAAGTTTTTGCGGGCGAAAAAGCCTTCAGGCAATTCAAAGAGTGGCTCCCGCAGGATACCGTTGACGCCTTCCGCGATTTCCGCATCGGAATCAAAGGGCCGCTTACCACGCCTGTGGGCGGCGGCATTCGTTCGCTCAACGTCACTCTGCGCCAGGTGCTCGACCTCTACGCCTGCGTCCGCCCGGTGCGCTATTTTCACGGCGTGCCCTCGCCAGTGACGAATCCTGAGCGCATGAACGTGGTGATCTTTCGCGAAAACACCGAAGACGTGTACGCGGGAATCGAATGGCGCTCCGGCACTCCGGAAGTAAAAAAGCTGATCGACTTCCTCAACAACGAAATGCTCGCCGGCGTGGCGAAGAAAGTCCGCGAAGATTCCGGCGTCGGCATCAAGCCCATGTCGCCCACCGGCACCAAGCGCCTCGTGCGGCGCGCGATCCAGTACGCGATCGAGAATCACCGTACTATCGTGACCTTGGTGCATAAAGGCAACATTCAAAAATTCACTGAAGGCGCTTTCCGCGACTGGGGCTACGACCTCGCGACCGCCGAATTCCGCCAGCAGATCGTCACCGAGCGCGAGAGCTGGATTCTCGATAATAAAGACCAGAACGAGAGCCTGACGATCGAGCAGATTGCGGCGATGATCGAGCCCGGGCTCAATCAAGCCAACGAAGCGTTTCAAAAAGCCGTGGCCCTTGAAGTGAAACAGACGCTCGACACCATCTACGCAACGCACGGGCACGGCCAGTGGAAGAGTAAAATTCTGATCAATGACCGCATCGCTGACTCCGTCTTCCAGCAAGTGCTCACGCGCGCCGACGAGTATCAGGTATTCGCCACGCCCAACTTGAACGGCGACTACCTTTCCGACGCGTGCGCCGCGCAGGTTGGCGGCCTGGGCATGGCTCCCGGCGCCAATATCGGCGACGGCTTCGGCGTTTTCGAAGCTACGCATGGAACCGCGCCGAAATATGCCGATAAGGACGTTATCAACCCGAGTTCCGTGATGCTCTCGGGCGCGATGATGCTTGAATTTATGGGATGGAAGGAAGCGGGGCGCCTGATTGAAGACGGTATCGCGCGCACCGTCCGCCAGAAGCGGGTCACCTACGATCTCGAGCGCATGATGCCGGGCGCGAAAAAGCTGAAGACGTCCGAGTACGCGTCCGCGATCATCGAGAACATGCAATCGGCCGTCGCAGCCGATTGAACTTCAACGCCAAATCATCTTGAACAAGAAAGAAGGAGAGGCAGCAATGCGCAAGAAAGTGACGGTAGTGGGCGGAGGCTTCGTGGGTTCCACAACGGCTCAGCGAATCCACGATGCCGAGCTCGCCGACGTGGTGCTGACGGATATTCTCGACGGTCCGCCGGCAGGTAAGGCCCTCGACATGGCCGAGTCCGCTCCGATCCTCGGCACCGATTCGCGCGCCGTCGGAATCTCCACCGCCACGGGTGATTACCGCGAAACCGCGAATAGCGACATTGTGGTGATTACCGCTGGGTTCCCGCGCAAGCCGGGAATGTCGCGCGATGATCTGCTGAAAGCGAACTACGACGTCGTGAAGGGCGTGGTTGACGCGATCGTCAAGCTCTCGCCCGGCGCAATTCTCATCATCGTCACGAATCCGCTCGATGCGATGGCGCAGGCCGCCTTCAAGATAAGCGGATTTTCGCGCAATCGCGTGATCGGCATGGCTGGCGTTTTGGATTCCGCGCGGATGAGCGCGTTCGTGGCGATGGAGCTTGGCGTGTCCGTCGAAAACGTGCACTCATTCGTTCTTGGTGGCCATGGTGACGACATGGTGCCGCTGACGCGCTATTCGACCGTGGCGGGAATTCCCCTTCCCGAGCTGCTGCCCAAGGAAAAGCTGGAAGAAATCGTGAAGCGCACGCGAAGGGGCGGCGCCGAAATTGTGGACCTGCTGAAAACCGGCTCTGCCTATTATGCGCCGTCTGCTGCGGTCACAGAGATGGTCGAGGCCATCCTGAAAGATAAGAAAAAAATCCTGCCGTGCGCCGCCTACCTCGAAGGCGAGTACGGAATCACCGGCCTGTTCGTCGGCGTCCCGGTGAAACTAGGTGCCCGCGGCATCGAGCAGATCATCGAAATCAAACTCACCGCCGAAGAAAAAGCTGCGCTGGACAAGTCCGCGGCCTCAGTACGCGAACTAGTTACAGTGCTCGGCTTGTAAGCGGCTTCGCCCCACTCAGCGATTGTCATCCCGAGCGAAGCGAGGGAGCAGTTCTGTTTTTGTTTCTCGCATTGCTGGCCGTCCCTTTGACAAAATTTGTCGCTGCAACTGCAGCAAGCAGGTTGCCGCAAAAAGCAGTTCCTAGCGGCTGCGGCGCGCCTGAATCGCCTTTTTATTGCGGTCGAACCGAGTGTTGCGCCGGCCGCGCTCCGTTTCGGTTAGGTACGACCTGTACTTAACCTGTCCTGCGAAGCTGAGCCGTCCTGATACACTTGAGATAGGCGCCATCAAACACCAATGAAACTTTTCAAGCGCAAACCGCCGCAGGCGGCAAACCTTCGCCCCACGGTGTCGCCTGACGTGGGGGACGAGGGAAATCGCGCAAATTTGACTCACCGCCTGACCCGCGATCTCGTTCGCGCTGAACGACTTGCGCAGATGCTCGCCAAAAGCCGAGCGGCAGCCGTGGTGGATGTTCCCGATTTTCTTGCGGGTATCTATATCTACGAGTGGGACCGCCTCTCGCGCTTCTGGGAAGAGCACGACGAGATTGAGGCGCTCCTGCAGCGGATTTGCCAGATCAGTCCGCAGAGGTGGCACCGGTGGATCGAGTTTTATGATGAGTCGCGCAAGGAGGCGGACACGAAGCCGGGTTTCTTTTTCTCCGAGGCGAAGAAATCTGCGAAGAAAGATGGCAAACCTTTGCCGCGGTCGGCGGAGCTGGATTTGGTCTTGCGGAATTCCGAGGCGATTGCTCCGCACCACGACACCGTAAATGGGCGTGCGATTCCGATTCTTACGAGCGAGTGTGTGCTGTTGTGTATTGCGTTTAATGACGGCTCGGAGCTTGGGCGGCGGTTGCGCGAGACTGGGCTTGATATCACGATGCTGGAGCGGGCGGCGCGGAATCCACGTCATTCGCCGTTGCGGTAGTGAGCGTGACTTTAAATAATCAGTTTGAAGTGGGGCCAGAGTTCGGCCAAAGGCGCTTTGGGTTTTCTGCAGAGGTAGATGGCGACGTTTTGTTCTGAGGGCATGCCCAGCGGATTGGATACTGTGGCTACCTGCTCTACGTCGCTGAAGTAATTCTTGTGTTCTTCTGAGCCTTCGCCGAACAGAATCACGCATTGGCCTGAATATTGGCGCGGGCCCCAATAAAAATAGCTGTTGTGACCGCCGATTGCTTTCGGCAAGCCTAACGCTGGACCGTAGTAATCGATTGCCCCGGCTTCTCCGTAATTCCCTGCCAGGATTGCGCAGCTTCCTCGTTCGGCTTCGGGCAGCGCGTAATAGACGTGCGCGACGGTTGTAGCGAGGGCGTCCCATCCGAACATGTCCGCGTAATTCTGTGGCAGGCGCGCTGTTGAATCGCGTTCTGTCTTTACTTCGTGAGCGTAGGGCAACAGGTCCGAATATTTCAGGAAAGTGTTTACTGGGAGCACTGGGACACCGAAGGGGAGCGTCAATAGACCAGCCGCAGCGATCAGGGCGGGATATCCAAGTCGAAGTGGCTTCCAGGACCGATTCGCCGAAATCTTTTCGAAAGCCACGCCGCCCGCAGCCATCAGCATCGGATAGGCGCCCATTGGGTAATACGTTTTCCCGTCGCCGATGATGAAGACCGCAAGCACGATCAGATACGCCCATCCGAGGAAGCGGAAAAGCTTCGCATCACGCGCAGTGAGAAGCCACGCGAGGCCTCCCAGCCACAATGGCAAGGCGACGGGCGAGTAGAACAGCACCTGCTCGGCGATGAAGCGCAGGGGGCCGACCGGCTCGTTTTTCAATAGCTGTGCGTTGCGAACGACGGTGATTTGCGGCCAGCCGTGGCGCGTTTCCCAGATAAGGTTTGGCGCAGCAATCGCCAGCGCGATTAGTCCACCGATCCAGATCCATCGGGAACGGAACGGATGCAAATCGCCTGACAACAGAAATCCCACTACGACGCCGAAACCAAAGACCGCCATCGTGTGCTTATTCTCGAGTCCAATTCCGGAGACGAGTCCGAACAGCAGCCATAACTTTCGCGACCCGCCATTCGCGATGCGTGCCGCGATGCAAGCGCAAGCCAACCAGAAGACCGGCTCAAAGGCGTTCATGGTGAGAATGCTGTCGAAGGCGAGATACAACGGCGCGAAGAGAATCGCGAGTGCAGCTACAAACTGCGCGAGCCTGCCGCCACCTAGCTCTCCTGCGAGCCAGCCCGTCAAATAGACGGTGACTGCGCCAGCCAGGATCGGGAGCACTCGAAACGCTGCGAGTGAGTTGCCGAGCAGGTGCCGGGAAACCCATGCGATCAGCGCAATCAGCGGAGGTTGGTCTACGTAGCCCCGCGCGAGGTGTTCGCTGCATGCGATGTAGTAAAGCTCGTCGCGAAAGAAACCGTAGCGGGCGATGGCCGGTAGGTGAATTGCGATGGAGAGTCCTGCTAGAGCACACAACATGGCTGTTGCGCTGAGTGCGCCTTCTTGTGCGCGGGTCCGTATTAGGGCCGGACTGGTCGCCTCGGGGAAGCTTCCGTCCATCATGAGGTGAGATTCATTGGGAGCGGTATTTGCTGCAAATAGTTGTGCGGGTCGTTGGCGGCTTGCGCGTTGTTTGATCCGGGAATGCCGATGTCGGCAGCGCTTGTTGAAGGCTGGTGCTCGTCAGAGCACAGGCAAGAGTGCCTCTGCCACTCAAGGCTAGCGGTGTGGGATTGCACTTGCTTGTGTCACCTGAGATGGTGGAGTGAGAGCCAATGGCTTGCGAGCGTTTTGGCTCTCCTTTGTGAGCTACGGCTACTTGCCGGCGGCGGCTTGGATTGTCGCCGATTTGATGCTGTCGAGGTTCGGGAAATTCTTGTCCAGGTACTCCTTGCCCTGAGTGGTGATGGCGCCCTGGTCGGGCCCGCGTCCGTGGGGCGCGCCTTCGCCGTAACCGCTGTGCAGTTTTTTGACGACGTCCATGCCATCGGTGATCTGGCCGAAGGGAGCGAAGCCCTGGGCATCGAGGCCGCCGTTGTTGCCGAGATTGATGAAGACCTGGGTTGTTCGCGTGTCGCGACCGGCCGTGGCAAACGTTACCGTACCCGGCTTGTTGCTCTGCGTTACGGGATCGTCCTTGATATTTGCGGCCCGCCACACGCGGCTTACTTGCGGGTCGGCGTTCAAGCCGAATTGAACAACGAATCCTGGAAGAACACGGAAGAAATGCGCATCCGAATAGAAGCCCTGCTTGACGAGATTGTAGAAGCGGTCCGAGCCGAGCGGGGCCCAGGCACGCGTCACGTGAATCGTAAAATCGCCCTTGGTGGTGACAAATTTAACATCGTACTCCGCCGGGGCTTGCTCTTTGGCATTCTCCGGCTGATGCAATGGCGAAGCTGTTGTCATGAGAGGCATCCAGTAATCTGAGATAAGTTCTGAAAACGCGCGCCGAGTATTCCGGCAACGCCGCTACTGAGACTTGGCTGCTCCGGACGCGGCAGCTTTGTGTGCCGGCGCCGCCGACGCTGCGCCCGCAGGAGCAACAATCGTAGCAGTCTTGATGCTGTCCAGCTTGGGGAAATTCTTGTCCAGATAAGCTTTCCCTTCGTTGGTGATCTCGCCTTGATGGCTCGTAGGTGCGTCCGCGTAGCCACTGTAGAAGCTCTTGATCACGTCCATGCCGGAAGTGACTTCGCCAAAGGCTGAAAAACCCATTCCGTCCAATCGCGAATTGTCACCGAGATTGATAAATATCTGTGTTGTACGCGTGTTGGGGCCTGCCATTGCAAACGTGACAGTGCCGGGCTTATTGCTGGACTTTACTGGATCATCCTTGATGTTGGCATCAGTCCAGGCTTTGTTCACTGCGGGATTGCCAGTGAGACCGAACTGTACGACGAATCCGTCCACATAACGGAAGAAAGTGGCTCCATCGTAAAAATGATGTTTTACGAGATTGTAAAAGCGGTCCGCGCCGTTCGGCGCCGACGCACGCGTTACGTGAACAACGAAGTCGCCTTTGGTGGTAACAAACTTCACATCATATTCGGCCGGGGCCTGAGCCTTCAGCGTGGCGGGATGAAGCAGCGCGGGATCGGTGCCCGCATGCGCGATTGCTGTGCTTTTTGGTTTCGTAGCCTGCGCACCGGGCTTCGAATCACTCGCCTGCGCCCGCAGAGAAGCCGGCACGGCTCCCATCACTGCCACCAAACACAAGCTGGAAATCAGTTTCACGGCATGACCCTTCACGGTTGTCCTCCCATTCGTTTTGACGTGGCTTCCACCTGCTCCATCACGCGGAGCGTGTTGCCACCCAGGATTTTTTGAATATCACTTGCTGAATATCCCTTTGCGAGGAGCGCGTTGGTGATTTGCGGCAAATGCGACGCGTCCTCCATTCCGTACGGCATGTTCGCGCCGTCGAAATCCGAACCCAGACCTACGTGATCCGCGCCAACAAGCTTCACGGCGTGATCGATGTGATCGATGATCTTGGTCCATTCGACGCGCGGGAGCTTGCCCTGCGCGACGTATTCTCTTGTAAGTTTATCGCCTTCGGTGAGCTGGCAGCCCTCATTTTCTCCGCAGCGTTTTTTGATTTCTTCCTGCATGGCCTTACCCATGTCCGGATTGGCCTTGTCGGCGTTGCGAAATTCCTGGCTGAGGAAGCCGACGTGATAATTGATTTGTATCACGCCGCCTTTGGCTGCGAGCGCCTTGATCATGTCGTCCGTCATATTGCGCGGGGCGTCGCAAATCGAGCGGCAGGAAGAGTGCGACGCGATCATGGGCGCTTCGCTGATGGCGAGCGCGTCGTAGAAAGTCTTGTCGGAGACGTGCGAGATATCGACCATGATGCCCATGCGGTTCATCTCGTGGACTACCTGCTTGCCGAAGTCTGTCAGGCCGTTGTGGCTGGCCTTCCCTGTCGAGGAATCGGCCCAGTCCGTGTCCACCATGTGGGTGAGGGTCATGTAGCGGACGCCGAGGCGAGCAAAATCGCGAAGGACGCCGAGGTCGTTGTCAATCATGTGGCCGCCTTCGACGCCCATGAGCGCGGCAATTTTTCCATCGGCATGGATGCGGCGAACGTGGTCTGCGGTGCGAGCGAGGGCAATGTCTTTCGGATGGCGGACCGGCAGTTCGCGTACCACGTCAATCTGGTCCATTGCGCGCTTCACGGCTTCGGGGCCGGTGATCGTGCCTGAAATCCAGATGGAAAAGAAGATTGCGCTTAAGTTGCCTTCGCGCATGCGCGGGATGTCGATCGAGCCGTCGTTGTGGCGAATGCCGAAGTCAAATTTTGGATCGAGGAGTCGCTGGGTGGTGTCGTCATGGGTATCGACGACGATGGAGCTGAAATGGAGGTCGTGAGCTTTTTGGGAGATGTCGCTTTGGCTTTGGGCGGTGACGGTGAGGAATGGGAGGATAGCGCCCAGGGCGATGCAGAGCAGAAAGAGTCCCATGCGAGTCAGCATTTGGATTTAATCCTCAGTTTTTGATCGGTACTTCAGGGGCTAGAGCCCCGTGTTCGCCTTTGTTTTTTATGTCGCCCCTGAAGTGGCGACATAAAAGACGTTTCGAGCCACGACTAAACCGTAGCCCTTTAGTGCACCCTCAGCGGCTAAAGCCGCGCAGATGTTGCATCAGTTTTGGCACGGCTGAAGCCGTGCCCTGACGTAAGGATCGTCTAGTCGTGGCCCCGGAACCAGTTCTTGATTGCGTGAACGATGACCTGACCATTTACTGCAGCGAGGGATTCCGTGAGCGGGATTCCCTTGGGACAGACCTTGACGCAATTCTGAGCGTTGTCGCAATCTTCGATGCCGCCCGGGCCCATTAGCGCTTCGAGCCGCCCGGCTGCGTGCATGGCGCCGGTGGGGTGCAGGTTGAACAGGCGCACCTGGCTTACGATTGCAGCGCCGACGAAATGAGAATGCTCGTTGACGCGCGGGCAGATTTCCAGGCAATTGCCGCAGGTGATGCAGCGCGAGAGCGGATAGCCGACTTCCTGGATGGCCGGGGACATGCGTGGGCCTTCGCCGAGGGCGTAGGTGCCGTCGATCGGAATCCAGCATTGGGTGCGCTTCAGGCTTTCGAACATGAAGTCGCGATCGACTACCAGATCGCGAACGAGCGGGAATTTTGTGAGGGGCTCGAGGCGGATCGGCTTCGCGAGATTGTCCACGAGCGCGGAGCAGGCCTGGCGCGGTTCGCCGTTGATGAGCATGGCGCAGGCGCCGCAAACTTCTTCGAGGCAATTCGCGTCGTAGCTTACGGGCGTGGATTCCTTGCCTTCGCGCGTGTAGGGCTTTTCGGCGATATCGCGCAGGCATTGAATCACGTTCATGTGCGGGCGGTAGCGGAGTTCGTATTCTTCCCAGCGAACGGCTTCGTCGGGGCGCTGCTGGCGCTTGATTCTGACGGTGAAAGTGCTTCCCGTCTGCGTATCAGCCATTGTTCCTCTGCATAACCTGCATCACTTCGCCGCCGTATACTTCCGCTCACGTAGCGGGAGCAGCGACGTGTCCACCGGCTCGAAATCGAGCTTGATTTCGCCGCGCACGAACGAAGCCTTCGTTGTCTTCAACCAGTTCGCGTCGTCGCGATTCGGAAATTCCGGTTTGTAATGCGCGCCGCGTGTTTCGTTGCGGGCGAGCGCTCCGAGCGTGATCACTTTCGCGAGCACGAGCATATTGCCAAGTTCGCGGACGAAATTCAGCGTTTGATTGGCCCACTGTGTGCGATCCTGCAAATTGATGCGGCGGAAGCGGTCGCTCAGCTCGTCGAGTTTTACGAGCGTCTTCTGCAGATTGGCGTTGTAGCGGATGACGGTGACGTTCTCCGTCATTATTTCGCCCATTTCGCGCCAGATCGTTAACGGATTCTCGGTGCCCTGGTGCTGATTCAGGAGCGCGTCGTTGATATCCTGCTGGCGAACACGCTCGCGCTCGAAAACACTTGCGGGAGTGTTCTCGACTCCTTGCTCGAGATTGTGGGCGTATTTCACGGCCGCTGGGCCTGCGAGCATTCCGCCGTAGATGCAGGAGACTAGAGAATTCGCGCCGAGGCGATTGGCGCCGTGATATTGATACTCGCACTCGCCCGCCGCGTATATTCCGGGAATGTTGGTGGCCTGATTTTCATTGTCGACCCATAGGCCGCCCATGGTGTAGTGCATCGCCGGGAAAACTTTCATGGGCTCTTTGCGCGGGTCGACGCCCACGAACTTTTCGTAAATTTCGAGAATGCCTTCGAGTTTTTTGTCGAGCACGTCTGCGGGAATGTGCGAGACGTCGAGATAGACGGCGGGTTCGCCGGGGAGACCCATTTTCATTTCGAAGACGACTTTGTGAATCGCGCGGGTGGCAACGTCGCGAGGGACGAGGTTGCCGTATTTTGGGTACCACTCTTCGAGAAAATAGAAGCGCTCGGATTCGGGAATGTCTTTGCCGCTGCGTTTATCGCCCGGCTGCTTGGGGACCCAGACGCGTCCACCTTCGCCGCGCGCGGATTCGCTCATCAGGCGGCATTTGTCTTCGCCGGGAATCGCGGTGGGATGGACCTGGATGAATTCGCCGTTCGCGTACCCTGCACCCTGCTGGAAAAGCGCGGATTGCGCGGAGCCCGTGCACACGACTGAATTGGTGGAGCGGCCGAAGATCGCGCCGTTTCCGCCGGTGGCAAAAATCACAGCGTCGGCGGGGAAGGTTTTGATCTCCATGGTTTTTAAGTTCATCGCGCAAATGCCGCGGGAGATGCCCTGGTCGTCGATTACGGCGGAGAGAAACGTCCAGCCCTCGAATTTCTTTACTTTGTCTTCGGATTCGGCGCGACGCACTTGCTCGTCGAGGGCGTAGAGGAGTTGCTGTCCGGTGGTGGCGCCTGCGAACGCAGTGCGGTGATAGAGCGTGCCGCCGAAGCGGCGGAAATCGAGCAAACCTTCGGGCGTGCGATTGAACATCACGCCCATGCGGTCGAGGAGATCGATGATGGCTGGCGCGGCTTCGCACATTCCTTTTACGAGTGGCTGATTGGCGAGAAAATCTCCGCCGTAAATTGTGTCGTCAAAATGTTTCCAGGTGGAATCGCCTTCGCCTTTTAGATTCTTCGCGGCGTTGATTCCGCCCTGCGCGCAAACGGAATGGGAGCGCTTGACGGGCACGATGGAAAATAGTTCCGTGCGGACGCCGTGCTCAGCGACGCGAATTGTGGCCATGAGGCCGGCCAGACCACCGCCCACGACGATAATTTTGGGGTGTCTCATTGAACGTAAGTACCCAGGGGAAACCAGTGGCTGCGGAATCCGATGGCGATGGCGATGCCGACGAACGTGAGCGCTACTGTGACCGCGGCGCCAAACCAGCCAGCCGCTCGCTGGGCGCGGGCTGAGACTGCGATGCCCCATTTGCACGCGAAATTCCAGAGGCCGTTGCCGAGGTGGAACGATGCGGCTGTGATTCCCACGATGTAGAACGCGAAATATCCGGGATTTGACATCGCGTCGGCAAGATCCTGATAGTTGGTGCGACCGTGGCCTACGAAACGTTCGAGATAGACGTGCCAGAAAATGAAAACGAGCGCGATGATGCCGGTCCAGCGCTGAAGGACCCAGAGCCAGTTGGCCATCCAGGGGTGGCCGATCGCGTTGGATTTGCCCATCCACCAGATATAGATTCCGTAAAAACCGTGAAAAAGGATTGGGAGCCAGAGAACGCAGACTTCGACGATGACTCGCCAGGGGATGCTCTGCAGTTCGACGGAGACGTCGTTGTATTTCTGCACGCTGACCAGGGCGTAGCTATTGGACCAGAAATGTTCGAGAAGAAATGCGCCAATGGGAATTACGCCGCTGAGGGACTGCAGTTTGTCGAGGAAGTAACTCGTTTTGGAATCAGCCGCTGTGGCCGACATGCACTCTCCGAATCGTTTTTCCGCCAGAGTGTAACAGAAAATTATAAGCATTGGTCCGGAGGTTTGCAAGATGGTGTCACGCAGCGCAGAAATGAATCGGGCAAAGCGGACGGCTTGCTAGACTTATTCCAGGCAAGGCTTTCTTAGGCGAGACTTTGTTAGGCGAAGACTTGGGAAAATGGGCGGAGAATTCATCAACGAGTTGAAGAAGTGGGCTGCCGAACTGGCACGCCGCAGCGGTGAGGGCGATGAAATTGGGCTGAACCGTGCGGTGGAGCTGATCAGCCACAATTTTTCAGTGCGCCCGCACGAAGTGGCGATTTTCGCGCTGACTCCGGACGACCGTTTTCTGCAATTTCTCACGCCCGAAAAGCTCCGCGAAGTGGGACAAATCCCCACAACAAGCGCGCACTCGCTTGCTGCCCGCAGCGTCCGCGAGAAGCGCGCGGAGGTGATCAATCACTTTTCCGTGATTCCCCACTCGTCAGTATTCGAGGCGGTTCCCCTTGCCGAGAACCAGCCCGGCGAAGCGATCCAGAAGATCATGAGCGCTCCGCTCATTGTTGATCGTAAGGTGGTTGGCGTGATTCAGATTTCTCGTAAAGCCAATTCCGCACCCGATGCCGGCCCCGATTTTACGCACCAGCAGTTGCGCGAACTCAAGACGATCGCCGAGGCTCTCGCTCCCTGCGTCAGCATCGGCGTGAAAGCTAACGCTTAGACCCTTCGGGTCTCTTCCAGTGTGCTTTGTAACACTGCTGTAACGCTCATACATGAATAGTGATTGACTTCGCGGTACGCGCTTGTTAATTTCCCGAAGAAGAAATTTCCCAACTCATTCGAGAAGAGGCACCGCTAACCAGTCCATGGCGTTCGTCGCGAAGAAAATATTCCTCACCAAGGGAGTCGGAAAACACCGCGAACGCCTATCGAGCTTCGAGTTGGCCCTGCGCAATGCAGGAATCGCCGCCTGCAACATCGTACGCGTCTCCTCCATCTTTCCTCCCTACTGCAAACTGATTTCGCGGAGCGAAGGACTGAAGCATTTGAAGTCGGGCCAGGTGGCTTTCACCGTGATCAGCGAGAATCAGACGCGCGAGCCGCACCGGTTGATTGCTGCGGGCGTGGGCCTTGCTCTTCCCGGCGACAAATCCATGTTCGGGTATCTTTCCGAGCACCACTCTTTCGGCGAGCCGGAAGAAGTGGCTGGAGAATACGCCGAAGAACTCGCCGCCGAAATGCTCGCTACTACCCTGAACGTGGAGTTCGATCCGGATCTTTCGTGGGATGAGAAAAAAGAAGTTTATCGGATCTCGAACAAAATCGTCCGCACCATGAACATCACGCAGTCCGCTGTTGGCGACAAGCGCGGATTGTGGAGCACCGTCCTGGCCGCCGCGATTCTTCTAGGCGAAGACGACTAGCTTTTCTCTCTTCCCCCCTGAACAACAACATCGAAGCGAAGTCTCGTTCGCATCTGCAAATCTCTCACACTAGGGTTTCCTACTGAGCGTGCTCGCAGCTTCCTGGATGAGCGCTGCAACCTCCGCCGGCCTGGATACGTAAACTACGTGGCTGGCGCCCGCAATTTCCGTCGTGTGGCTGTTGGCTCGCTTGGCATACCAACGTTCCAGGTCGGGATTAATCGTTCTGTCTTTCCCCGCCACCAGCATCCAGCTTGGTTTCGTTCGCCACGCCGCCGTGGTGATCGTGGCTTTGAAATTATCCGCGAAATTGAACACCTGCGATCGCGCCATCAAATCGGACTGATCCTCGGACAGGTCGGCGGCGAACAAGTCATGAAACTGCGCCGGGTCGAGGTAAGTGAATCCATCTGGCGTTTTCTTGATCGCACCGGACTTGCTGAGGTCGCTCGGGAATTTTTTCCCGTCGTCAGCCTCGTTCTCTCCGGCGTCCGGCATGTGAGCCGCGATGTAAACCAGACCGACGACCGAAGGGTCGTTCCCAGCTTCGGTGATCACGGCTCCGCCATAGCTATGAGCGACGAGGATGCACGGGCCGTCCTGTAGAGCCAGCACACGCTTCGTGGCAGCGACGTCTTCTTTGAAGGACGTCTCCGGTTCCTGCACGATGCTTACGCTGAAGCCTTCCTTCACCAGAATGTCGTAGACGCTTTTCCAGCCGGAACCGTCCGCCCAAGCCCCGTGAACAAGGACAATATTGCGAATGGTATGGTTGTCATTTTGTGCCTTCGTGTTCTGCGCCTCCGGATATTGAGCAGAGAGTACGGGACACGACACCAGCAGCAGTACAACGCCAACGAACTGGAGCATCTTTAGCAGGATTCGCATCATTACCTCCTAGGAAGAGAGGCGGGGACTAATCAGGACTTGTTTTTGCAACAATACCGAATCAGTGCTTCTTCAAGTATCCAATCCGCTCGAGCACCGCTCCTACAACCAGCGGCAGGGCCACCGTGGCGTCGTCAAGCACTTCTGCAAATCGGCCGCCTTCCTCCGGGGGCACAAATTTCCCCCAGGATACGGCCTCCGTGTATGTGCTTCCCGACAGGCCGCCCCAATTCACTGGCTCAGGACAGATCCGCACTCCGTAGTTATAGCGTTTCAGGGGGAGGTTTTCATAACCGCGCCGCGCCAGCAATTCCGCATACACGCCGAATTGCTGTGCCCAGTTGCGGGGAACGCCTCCGCCGATCGTGAAAATTCCCATGCGCTTAGTGGCCAGCATCGTGGAAGCATAAAACTCGAAGTCTTCGTAGGGATCGAAGCGCAACAATTTTTGTCCTGCGTTCTTCCGCAAGCGCTGGTGCAGCGCAACGTCAATGCCCAGCTCCGAATCCGTGAACGCCGGAACAAACACGGGCACCTTGTGCTCGTAGCATGTCTTCAGGATTCCCCGCCCCTTCGTATGCTTCGAAAGATACTCACCGATCTTGCCATTGATCTTCCAGCTGCAGAGCACATCATCGGGGTCCCATCGCTCCAGAATGTGCTGCATCGTTTCTTCCACGTGATCGAGATTCGTTTCCGGCTCGAGCGAGTCGTACACGCGGTTATAGCCCGCGGCGAAAAGCTCGCGATCGTTCATCTTCTCGTCGTAGCGGTAGTGGTGCAGGCCTTCCGCTTCCACGAGTCCGTGGGCCATCAGCGCGCCGGTTGAAACGATGGCCTTGATGATGCCCGCTTCGACCAAATCGCAGAAAACCAGCGCCATTTTCGCCACGGTCATGGCACCCGACAGGGTCATCACGCCGAAACAATCCTTGTCACGCGCCATGGCTTCGAGAACGTCCGCCGCATCGCCAATCTGGCGCGCCGTAAACGCGGTTTGCCCCATCGCTCGCACGAGGTCGTCAATCGTGCTGATGCGCGAAAGATCGAGCGGATAAATGGGAACGAGTTTGTCTTTGATCGGGTCGTGCAGGATTCGTCCCGTTGCGCCCTTTTTCTTTGCCATTCCTCGTCCTCGCAGGTAATGTAGTTCCGTCCGGCCCGTCTCGCGCGAAAGTTTTGTTCTCGCGCGCCTCATTGATAGTACAGATGAGGCATTCGTTGAAAGACAAATCTGTTAAGTATCAGTTTCGGCGCAAGCGTTGAATGTGAATTGCGTGTGAACGTGAATCCATGCGAGCCTAACCGACGATGACACGATACACTCCGATGCCGCCCGAAAATTTCGGCGGTCTTCCTGACGAGCACTCTCAATATGCAACATCTCGCGCCGTGATTTTTCCGGTGCCGCTTGAACGCACAACATCGTACGAGCACGGTACGCGCAACGGCCCCGCCGCCATCCTGGCCGCGAGCCGAAATATGGAGCTCTACGACGAAGAACTCGAACTCGAGCCCTACAAGGAGATCGGGATCCACACGCTCCCGGCCATCGATACCGCCGACGGCACGCTCGATGAAGTGATTACCGAGATTTTTACCGCGCAGATGGGTCTGCTTGAAGACGGCAAATTCACCGTCGCGCTCGGAGGCGAACACTCACTTACGCCTCCGCTCGTGTCCGCGACCGCGAAAAAATTCAAAGGTCTCAGTGTGCTGCAGATTGACGCTCATGCTGATCTACGCGACGAGTATCACGGAAATCCGGCAAGCCACGCCTGCGCGATGCGCCGCGTGGTGGAAGTGTGCCCTGCCGTGCAGGTTGGCATTCGCTCGCTTTCCGTGGAAGAAGCACAGGCGATTCCTCATCTGCGCACCAGCATCTACTGGGCAAAAGATATCGCGCGCGCGCCGATGAAGAGCTGGATCGCAAAAGTTCTCGGCGACCTGAGCCCGAATGTTTACCTCACCATCGATCTCGACGGTTTCGATCCTGCGTTTGTTCCGGCCACGGGCACGCCCGAACCTGGCGGTCTCGACTGGATCCAGGTCACTTCTCTGATTCGAGCCGTCGCCGATCATAAGAAAATCGTGGGCATGGACGTTGTCGAGCTTCTGCCTCAGCCGGGTGACCACGCGTCGGATTTCCTAGCCGCGAAGCTCGTCTACAAGTGCCTCGGATATATTTTCTGCCAGCAGTAGCCTGTTGGCCCGCATCCGGCTATCCTATAGAGGAATCGCTTTCCCGACGCCAACCGGCAGCGGAATAATCTGTAGAGAAGATCTTTCAGAGGAGTTTCATGACAAGCTTCGCATTCGCCGCAATAGCCTCGCTTATCACATTCGCGAACCAAATCGACGAGCACACCGTTTACGTTCAAGTGACTTCCCCCGGTTTTATCGCCACGATTATCATTGGGTTGCTGGCGGGCTGGATCGCCGGTCACATCACGCGCGGCCGCGGCTTCGGCTGTATCGTTGACGTAATCCTTGGCTTGATTGGCGCAGTGATCGGTCGTTGGCTCTTCATAAAACTCGGAATCGCGACCGCACCGTGGGGTTTCTGGGGCACGCTCGCAGCAGCCACCGTCGGCGCCGTTCTTCTCGTAGCCATTGCTCGCCTCTTCGCGGGCAGCAGGGATTGAACTGCCGCTTCATACGTGTCATTCTGTTCTGCCAAGCATCCATTTCTGCAGTAGGGGCAAGGAATGTGGAAGACCCGCCCTGGCGGGCAGTGCCCGCACGACGCGAAGCAATGCGCCGCCCATAAATCAAGAATGTCGGCCGCACCCGAAAGAAAGATAAATTGAGCCAATCCTCAGTATGGGCCATCCCGCTTGGCGGGCTTGGCGAGTTTGGAATGAACATGCTCGTCGTGCGCACTGCCGACGACATCATCATCATCGATGCGGGCTTGATGTTCCCCGAGCAGGAGCTTCTCGGCGTTGACATCGTCATCCCGGACACTACTTACCTGAAGCAGAACAAGCGGCTGATCCGCGGAATCGTTCTGACGCACGCGCACGAAGATCACATTGGGGCGATTCCTTACATCATCGCCGATCTCGACGTTCCTATTTACGGCACTAAGTTCACGCTCGCGCTCGTGCGCAAGAAGCTCGAAGAACACGGACTGCTCGACAAGGTCAAGCTCCACGAAGTGGCTCCTGGCCAGACGACTACTCTCGGCGCGTTTCAAATTGAATATCTGCATGTGACTCACAGCACGATCGATTGCGTGGCGCTTGCCGTTCGCACTCCTCTCGGCGTGATTATTCACACTGGCGATTTCAAAATTGATCCCACGCCGGTTGATGGCAAGCCTTTCGACTTGCACGCCTTCGCGCGCTATGGGCAGGAAGGCGTGCTGGCGCTGTTTAGTGACAGCACCAATGTCGAGCGGCCCGGCTTCACACCTTCGGAGCGCTCGGTCGTCGTTCGTCTCGAAGAACTGTTCCGGGCCGCGCCGCAGCGAATTATTGTTTCTTGTTTTTCTAGCTCGATTCATCGCATTCAACAGGTGATCGATCTGGCGCGTGTGGTTGGGCGCAAAGTGGGCTTCGTTGGCCGCAGCATGGTGGATAACATTGAAATTGCGCACGGCCTCGACAAGTTGCGCATTCCGGATGGCAGCGTGGTTCGTCCGCAGGATATCAAGGGCTTCGATCCAAAGCGCATCGTCGTGCTCGCGAGCGGAACGCAGGCTGAGCCTCTTTCGGCGATGTCCAGGATCTCGGTGGATAATCATCGGCTGATGAGTATCGCGGAAAATGACACTGTGATTCTTTCTGCGCGGCAGATTCCGGGCAACGAAAAAGCCATTTTTCGCATGATCGATCATCTTTTTCGGCGGCGGGTTCTGGTCTACTACGAAGGCGGACGCTCCGCGCCAATTCACGTTTCCGGGCACGCGAGCCAGGAAGAGCAGAAAATCCTGTTGCAACTCTGCAAGCCGAAATATTTCATTCCGCTGCACGGGGAATATCGGCATCTATTCCGGCATGCCGCGCTTGCCGAGCAGATGAATGCCGTCTCCGGCGAGATTTTTTTGCTTGAAAGCGGGCAGCCAATCGAATTCACGCCGGATGGTAGTGCCTATCGTCGCGAGCCTGTCACCGCGGGGCGCGTTTGCGTCGATTCGGGCTCACTCGAGGAAATCGAAGAAGTAGTGATTCGCGATCGCCGCCATCTTGCTGAGGATGGCGTCGTGGTGCCAATCATCGCCATCGACAAGCACACGGGGCATCTGGAAGGGCCGCCTGAAATCGTTACGCGCGGCTTTTTGTCCGAGGATGGCCAGGAAATTCTCAGTAAGGCCCGCGAGGTGATTTTGCGCACCGTAGAACAATCCACTGCCGAAGAAAAAACCGACTGGGGCGTAATCAAGGAAAAAATCCGCGCCGACCTGAAGCGCTACCTGAACAAGCAAACCTCGAAGCGTCCGCTGATTCTGCCGGTGATCCTGGAAGTCTAGTCAGCTGCGATGCCCAATCGGCTGATATAATCTGTAAACACTAGGTCATCTTAGCGGAGGGATGGAAACTTGCCGTTGCCCGAAGCTGCTGACAATAAGCCGCTAGGTTTCAGCCGCACGCTGGCCGTGATTCTGCTTTCTGTTATTCTGGGCACCGCAGTCGGATTTATCGTCCACACAGCGTTCGAAGGATGGAAGCTTCTGGAATTACGTTGGGGATGGGTTCTTTTATCCGTGAGCATGTGTTTCTTCATCCGGCTTGCTCTCAAGCGGCTCGCCCCCGGTTCCTCGTTGGCTTTGAATAAGATAGCTCGGTCCACCATTCCTGCGTGGGCGCATCCAGCGATTTGGTCCTTCGCGTTAGGTCTCGCCTCGATGCAGTTTGGCCGGATTTCACAGCTCAGCTGGATTGCGGTTGGGCACGCGGCCGCCTGGGCCACGATCGATTTTATCGGGATGTACGGCATCATGGTGGTCACATATTCGGGACTACCTCCGGCTAAATGGAAACGCGAAGTCTAACGGCGTCGTAGTTTAATGTCATTTCATGCCTGCGCCGAAACCAGAACGCCAAACCGCGAAAATCGCATTGCGGCCGTATAGTCCCGAAGATTTTGAATCGCTCTACGAAATTGACCAGGCCTGCTACGCTACCGGCATCGCCTATTCCCGCCCGGAACTTCGCGCCTACCTCCGCTTCCCCAATGCGGATTGCTTGATCGCCACGATTCGCGGTAAACCAGTCGGCTTCTGTCTCACCGCGTACCGCGAAGCTCGTGGGCACATCATCACCATTGACGTGCTCGAAGCCTATCGCCGCCACAAGATTGGATCGCGCCTGCTCGAAGCGGTCGAATCGCGCCTGGCGAAATCGGGGGTGCGCGAAGTGATTCTCGAAACAGCAACCGAAAACCACTCGGCAATTGCCTTCTGGGAGAAGCATGGCTATCGTACTCGCGGGATCTGGAAGGGCTATTATCCGGGCGGCCGCGACGCCTATGCGATGATCAAATCGATCGCCTGATTTCTTCGCGACAAAATTATCGGGGGCATCTTGAACGATTACTTGCTGTCTCTCATCCTCGGGATCGTCGAAGGCCTCACCGAATTCATTCCTGTCAGCTCCACCGCTCATCTGCGCATCGCAGAATTTTTGCTGCACATCAATCTGAGCGACGGCTATTGGAAAATGTATACGATCGTGATCCAGCTCGGCGCGATTCTCTGCCTGCCGATCTATTTTCGCCAGCGGATTGCGAAATTTCTCTCCACGTTTCCGCGCGGCGAACGCGGCAACCGCACGATCTTCACGCATCCGCTCAGCCTGGTGATCGTCGCATTCATCGTCACCGCGATTCCCGCTTTCCTGCTCACGAAAATTATCGGTGCGCATCTCGAGAACCTCTACATCATGGGTATGAGCCTGCTGGTCGGCGGGATTGTGATGTGGTTCATTGACGCGATGAACTCGCCCTCCGAAAAGGCGGGGCCTGATGCGCCGTACAGCCGCATTCATACCTGGCATATGGAGGATATGTCGCTCGGCCAGGCCGTCTGGATTGGCGCGTGCCAGATTCTTTCCGCGGTTTTTCCCGGGACTTCTCGCTCCATGTCGACGATTGCTGCGGGACAGGTGGCAGGAATGTCGCGCGCTTCAGCTCTTGAATTTTCGTTTTTCTTGTCAATTCCTACGATGGTCACAGCCACGTGCTACGACCTGCTGAAATCACTACGCGGCAAAGGGGTCGAAAATCCCATCGGCGTCAGCCAGATTGACGCGCACGGCTGGATTGTCCTCGCCATCGGCTTCGTCGTTTCGTTCATTGTTGCTTATGCCTCGGTCGCCTGGTTTATGAACTGGGTCCGCACCCGCGGCTTCGTCCCCTTCGCTGTCTACCGCATCATTCTCGGCGCCGCCGTTCTTTACTGGGCCGCCCGTATCGCGATGTGACTTTGCCGCCCCGCCTTTTGTGCACGCGCGCTTTTTTCGTCGCTGCTGTTCAGTTAGTGCGAACCTCGACGTTGCACTTCATTGACTTAGTTTTATCCTCGCTCTAAACTTCCCGCGCATGCCAGACTCCCAGTCCTCTCTTATCGGCCTCACCGTTTCGCATTACCGCATCGTCGAAAAACTCGGCGGCGGAGGCATGGGCGTCGTCTACAAAGCGGAAGACACCCGTCTCCATCGCTTCGTAGCGCTGAAATTTCTTCCCGATGAAGTTGCCAGCGATCCTCAAGTGCTGGGCCGTTTCCAACGCGAGGCGCAGGCCGCTTCAGCCCTGAATCATCCAAGCATCTGCACCATCTACGACATCGGCGAAGAAAACGGCAAAGCTTTCATCGCCATGGAGTTTCTCGACGGCGCTACGCTGAAGCACGTGATCACCGGCAAGCCCATGGAGCTCGATCGCCTTCTCGATCTCTCCATCGAAATTGCCGACGCGCTCGACGCCGCGCACTCGCAAGGAATCGTGCACCGCGATATCAAGCCCGCAAATCTTTTCGTCACGCGCCGCGGCCACGCCAAGATTCTCGATTTCGGCCTCGCGAAACTGGTTCCCGCGCGGGCCGGCAGCGCCCCGGTCGGAGCTCCTATGGCGGAAAGCGTCAGCGTTCTCACCGGCGCCACCATCGCGGCCGACGAAATGTTCACCAGCCCAGGAACGGCCGTTGGCACTGTTGCCTATATGTCGCCCGAGCAAGTCCGCGGCAAGGATCTCGATTCGCGCAGCGATCTGTTTTCATTCGGAACCGTTCTCTATGAAATGACCACGGGCGTCCTTCCCTTCCGCGGCGAAACTTCCGGCGTAGTCTTCGAGTCGATTCTAAATCGCCTTCCGCCTCCGGCCATGCGTCTGAATCCCGACGTGCCGCCGCGCCTGGAAGAAATCCTCCATAAAGCACTCGAGAAAGATCGCGAGATGCGCTATCAGTTCGCCGCCGAAATGCGCGCGGACTTGAAGCGTCTCCGCCGCGAGGCCGATTCCTCCGGCCGCGTTTCGGCCAGTGTGGACACGCAATCATCCGGCTCGACCGCCATTCCCGCGTCCGGCTCAGCCCCCGTCGCCGCAGTTCCACTTTCCTCCGCTTCGCTCCCCGCGGCATCCGGTTCCAGTTCCACCGTGCGGCAGGTTGCAGCGCAGCACAAATTGGGGGTATCGCTCACCTCCATCATTGTTCTCGGATTGATTGCCGCGGCAGGTTACGGCGCATATGCGCTCTTCTCGCGGAGGGTCCCAAATTCGTACGAAAGTTTCACGGTGATTCCCGTCACCGATACCGGCAAAGCCTCCCAGGCCGCCATCTCGCCCGACGGCAAGTACATCGCCAGCATTCAGTTGGACGCTGGCCAGCAGAGTATCTGGCTCCGCAACGTCCCCACCAAGAGCAACACGCAAATCGTCGCGCCCACCGACGATCGCTACGATGCGGTCACCTTCTCGCCTGACGGAAACAACATTTACTTCTTGCGTCGCGAGCGCGACGAAATTGACGTAGACAGCCTTTATCGCCTGCCCGTTCTCGGCGGAGCTCCCGAGCGGGTGATTCACGATGTTGACAGCAACGTAAGTTTCTCTCCGGATGGCGCCCACTTCACTTTCATCCGCTACAAGCGCAGTGAAGGCGAAGGCGATCTGATGATTGCCAGCGTGGATGGGAGCGGAGAAAAGATGCTCGCGAAGCAAACCGCGCAAATCTCTTCTCCGCAATGGTCTCCCGATGGAAAAATAATCGCCGCGGTCGAGCCTCTCACTGAAGACGCCAGCACCACAACGATTGAGACTTTCGACGCCTCCAGCGGCCAGAAATCGGTGCTGCTGAAATCTGGGATGCTGCTTGATTCTCTCGCGTGGCTGCCAGATGGGCACGCCCTGCTTGTGCTGGCCGCTGACGCCACCTCGAACTACAACCGCAGGCAGATTGGAATGGTCTCCTATCCGAAAGCGGAATATCGGGCGGTCACGAAGGATACCAACAACTATCTCAGTATCAGCCTTCCGGCCGACGGAAAATCCATCGCTACAATCCAATCGCAGCCGCATGGAGCGGTGCAAATTGCCTCATACGACGGGAAAACTTCCGGCGGGCCCGCCACTGTCAGCGAACGCCCTCCCTCATTCGCGTTCACTTGGGGCTCAAACGACAAGCTTCTTCTCGAGCAAGAAAACGGAATCTTCAGCATGAACGCCGACGGCTCCAATCGCGTTCCGCTTCTCCATGACGATTTCCCCTCTTTCGATCCCATTTCCTGCGACACCGGCCGCTACATTATTTTCTCGTCCGCTCTTCGCGGAGGAAAAGCTGCGGTCAACGTCTGGCGGATGGACTCAAGTGGCGGGAACTTGAAGCAACTAACCTTCGGCGCTTACGACAATCCCGCGATGTGTTCGCCGGACGGCAAGTGGCTCATCTTCTCTGGACTCGTGGGGGGCAAGTTCATTGCGCAAAAAGTTTCCGTTGATGGCGGAGCGGCAACCACTCTTTCCGATAACATACTCACCTGCGGCTGCATCAATGTGTCTCCCGACGGCAAGGATCTCGCTTTCCAGACTCAACTTGTCACCGGCGGCCCCATCGTCATCAAGATTCTGGATTTCGCCACTCTCAAACCCATCAAAACGATGGAGCGCGATCCGCGTGCAGGAGGCGAAATCCGCTACACCGCCGACGGCAAAGCCATCGGCTACTTCATCCGCGAAAAAGGCCAGTACGCGCTATGGGTCGCTCCAGTGGATGGCTCGCCCGGCCACGTAGTTACAGGCTTCACTCCCGAACGCATCCTCGATTTTCACTGGAGCCCCGACGGCAAAAAGCTCGCCCTTCTCCGCTTCCATCGCGATAGCGACGTAGTTCTCCTCCGCGAATCCGCAGCTACTCACTAGAGCGGTTTTCAGACATGTGGAGTGCGGCTTGTCCTCAGCGGGGCCGAAGGGCGCTTGCCGCCGCTTTGTCTTGGCTCGGCGACAGGACACGCAACTCTAGACGTTCGTTGGCCGCCGATGGTAACCTTCCGCGCCTAACTTCGCACGCGAGGCTCTTTCAGCACGCTAGGATTGCACCCGATGGAACCCGATCCGAAAAATGCAAGCAATGCGCCGTACGGTCTGCGTACACTCGCGCAACCCGTAGCCGTGCCGCTGAGTCGCGCTGCAATATTCCTTGTGGTGGCTTTGAAGCCCCAGTCTCAAATTCGCGCCGCCGTGCGGTCGTTCTGCGGAGATCTCGCCGGGTTGACTCGGGCGGTGGAAGCTCGCGATTTCGACGCAGGGCTTTCTTGCACCATGGGTATCGGTTCCGACGCCTGGGACCGCCTCTTCGGCTCTCCGCGCCCGGCGATGCTGCATGTCTTCCGTGAAATTCGTGGCGAGAAGCATACGGCAGTCTCCACGCCGGGCGATCTGCTCTTCCATATTCGCGCGAAACGCATGGATCTGTGCTTCGAATTAGCAACGCAACTGATGGCGCGTCTTGGAGACGCTGTCACGCCGGCGGACGAAGTGCAAGGCTTCCGCTATTTCGACGATCGCGATCTGATCGGCTTTGTCGACGGTACCGAGAATCCGCGCGGGCAGGCCGCCGTTGACGCGGTCGTTATAGGTGACGAGGACCCGGCATTCGCAGGCGGCAGCTACGTCCTCGTGCAGAAATACCTGCACGACATGCAGGGTTGGGACGCGCTACCCACGGAAGCGCAGGAAAAAATCATTGGCCGCAGGAAATTATCCGACATCGAATTGGACGATTCCGTGAAGCCGACTTCAGCGCACAACGCCCTCACGTCCATCACCGTCGACGGCAGAGAGGTCAAGATCCTGCGTGACAACATGCCATTCGGCCGCCCCGGCCAAGGTGAATTTGGCACCTATTTCATCGGCTACAGCCGCTCGCCCCGCACCATCGAGCAGATGTTGGAAAACATGTTCATCGGCCGCCCGCCCGGCAATTACGATCGCCTTCTCGACTTCAGCCGCGCCGTCACCGGCAATCTCTTCTTCGTTCCCTCCGCCACATTTCTGGAAGCGCTGGGCTCAGACTAGCTGGTCCCCACTTTCGTCAGCTCTTCGGACGCAACGCTTGCTATCGCAAGCGTCGAAATGGGCGTGGTATCGCAGATTCGGCCAAAAGCGCTCGAAACATCCCTCGATTTTGAAATTGGCGTAGAATCGGAATGCCCTCAGAGAACATCCTAATTAGAGCGGTAGAAATACAGCTAACTTTCATTGCGAGGAGGAACTTATGTACGTCATTACTGGTGCCACAGGAAACACGGGAAGCGTAATCACCGAGAAACTTTTGGCGAAGGGAGAGAAAGTGCGGGTCGTTGGCCGTGACGCGAAGCGCCTGGAACGATTTACAAACAAGGGCGCGGAACCATTCATTGCCGACGCGAGTAGTGCGGATGCGCTGACGAAAGCATTCGCCGGCGCGAAGGCAGTATACGCGATGATTCCGCCTGACATCGCCGCCTCAGATGTTCGCGCGTACCAGGAGCAGGTGAGCGACGACTTGGCCGCCGCAATCACGAAGAACGGCATAAAGCACGCCGTGGTTCTAAGCAGCGTCGGCGCGGACAAACCAGACAGAACCGGTCCCGTGGTTGGTCTGCACATGCTCGAGAAGAAGCTCGATGCGATTACCGGATTGAATGCTCTCTACCTGCGAGCAGGCTATTTCATGGAAAACCTCCTCCCGCAGGTCGGCGTGATCCAGTCCTTCGGTGTAATAGCGGGGCCCGTGCGTCCGGATCTACCTTTGCCGATGATCGCGACGCGCGACATTGGCGCCGCAGCCGCCGAGGCACTGCTGAAGCTTGATTTCAACGGGAAGCAGCG
This sequence comes from uncultured Acidobacteriota bacterium, assembly GCA_963772535.1. Lineage (GTDB taxonomy): Bacteria > Acidobacteriota > Terriglobia > Acidiferrales > UBA7541 > Palsa-295. The sequence goes on along the minus strand of CAVYXN010000007.1, from coordinate 517,592 downwards.
GCGTGAGTTGCAAGGGCCTCGTGATGTGACCTACGACCAGGTCGCGAAAATAGTGGGCGCAGCGATTGGCAAGCCCGACCTGAAGTATCAACAAATGCCTGCGGCGCAATTGAAGCCTGCGTTGGTGCAGATGGGGATGTCTTCCAACATGGCAGACCTGCTGCTCGAAATGGCGGAGTCGCTCAATTCGGGCTACATGAAAATGCAGGAACCGCGTTCACCCGCGACTTCGACTCCGACGACTCTCGATACTTTCGTCGCCGAAGTGTTCGTCCCGGCGTACAAAGGAAAAGCGGCTCGGACTTAGTCCCAACATCGCCCGAAAGGAAGCAGCTGCCCGGAGGCGAGCGACTCTCGCTGATTACCGGTGTATTGCGCCCGAATCTTCCGCCAATTTATTGACTTAGTTTTATCCTCGCTCTAAACTGCATCCCCGATGCCCGACCCCAGTTCCCTCGAAGGCCGCACTTTCTCCCACTATCGCATCCTTGAAAAGCTTGGCGGCGGAGGCATGGGCGTTGTCTTTCGCGCCGAAGACACAAAGCTGAAGCGATTCGTCGCCCTGAAATTTCTCCCCGACGACGTCACTAAGGATCCTTCGGCCCTCGAGCGCTTCCGGCGCGAAGCGCAAGCCGCCTCCGCGCTCAATCACCCAAACATCTGCACGATTCACGATATTGACGAGGACAACGGCATCCCCTACATCGCGATGGAGCTGCTCGAAGGCGTCACGCTCAAGCATCGCATCAATGGCCAGCCCGTCCCGCTCGACCAGCTTCTCGAAATCGGCATCGGTGTTCTCGATGCGCTCGAAGCCGCTCACGAACGCGGCATTGTTCATCGCGACATCAAGCCCGCGAATCTCTTCGTCACCGATCGCGGCCGTGCCAAAGTTCTCGATTTCGGCCTCGCAAAACAAGTGGCCGGACGGGCTGTCGCCGAAACTGTTACTGCCGGCGGAGTCCTCGATACCGATCCGAATCTTACCAGCCCCGGTATGGCGCTTGGCACCGTCGCCTACATGTCGCCCGAGCAGGTCCGCGGCGAAAAGCTCGATGCGCGCTCTGACCTTTTTTCCTTTGGCTTGGTGCTCTACGAGATGGCCACCGGGCAGCAGGCTTTCTCCGGAAATACCACCGGCGTGATTTTCGCCGCGATTCTCGAGCGCGAACCCGTTCCACCCGCGCGCCTCAATCCTGCGGTCCCGCAGGAACTCGACCGCATCATCGGCAAAGCCCTCGAAAAGAATCCGCGGCTGCGCTATCAGACCGCGCGCGACATGGCCTCCGACCTCGAGCGCCTGAAGCGCGACACCAGCTCGGGCCGCTCCGCTCAAGTGAAATATGTCGAGCAGCCCGGCTCAGGTTCCACGCCGGCCCTTGGCGTGCCGGCTTCGGTGCCACAATCGAGCGCGCAATCGGCAGTCACGCTCGGTTCATCCGCAAGCTACGCTGCTTCCGTTGCCCTGCCCGCCGTCGCACGCGGCGCAAGCGGATCAGGCTCCGTCGCCGTGCAAGCGGCGCGCGAACACAAGGGCAAGCTCATCCTCGGCGCTATTGTCGCGCTTGCGGTTCTTGCCGTGGCGGGTTACGGCGTTTTCTCGCTCCTTCGCGGCAAAGCCGCGATGCCCTTCCAGAATTTCACCATCACGCAAATCACCAACACTGGTAAATCCGTCAACGCCGCCATCTCCCCCGATGGCAAATACGTCGTCAGCGCCATCGCCGATAATGGCCTTCAGAGCGTCTGGCTTCGCAATGTCCCCACTTCAAGCGACACGCAGGTTCTTCCCCCCGCCCCGCGCAGCTACAACGGTTTTACTTTTTCTCCCGACGGAAACTACATCTACTTTAGCCGCACGGAAAATACCGTCGAAACCGTTCGCTTTATCTATCGCATTCCCGTCCTCGGTGGCGCGCCGCAAGTCGTCGCGAAGGACGTGGACTCGAATGTTTCGTTCTCTCCAGACGGCAGCCTGATCACCTACGTTCGTCAGAATGATCCCGAAGTTGGCCGATATCATTTGCTCATCGCAAACGCTGACGGGTCCGCCGAGCATTCTCTCGTGATCGGCTCCACCGACGACGCGCCTACCAGCGTAGTGTGGTCTCCGGACGGAAAATTAGTTGCTGGCGCGGTGTTTCATAACGATCGCGGTCTTACTTCGCTCGAAGCCGTGCAGGTCGCTTCCACCCCAGCGGACGCCCACTGGCAGCCGCTCGCCTCGGTGAAGGCCAGCGTCGTCACCGATCTCGCCTGGCTCCCAGACATGCGCGGTTTGCTGATTTCGCATCTTGGTCGCGAGTCCGGCTACAGCCGCAACCAGATTGCCTATGTCGCGCTGCCTTCCGGCGAAACCACGGCGATCACCAAGGACACGAACAACTATTCCAACCTGAGCCTCTCCGCCAACGGCAAAACCATCGCCACCTCACAGCAAAAAGCGTCTCGCACCTTCTACCTTCTGCCGGCCAATGGTGGCGGCGCCAATGCTTCTCCGCGCCCGATCTTCGAGCAGGAGCGCGACATCGCCAATTTTGCTTGGGCTGGTAACGAGCAGATCGTCGTCTCTGAGGCTGATAAACTCGTTCGCTTTTCACTCGACGGAAAATCTCGCGCCGTACTCGCCAGCGATCCCAATGCGTTTCTCAACGCGCCCGAAACGTGCTCCGCGGTGGCCGCAGGTTCCGACGCCGCCGAATCGCACCGCATCGTCTTTGCCTGGGCGGGCCATGCCGAGAATGCCACCGGCCGCAGCATCTGGCGCGTCGATCTCGACGGTTCGAATCTCAAGCAGCTCACCACCGGACACGGTGATCAGGATCCCAGCTGCTCGTCCGATGGCAAGTGGGTCTATCTCATCAACAACAATCCCGACCGCATTCGCCGCGTCTCGATTGATGGCGGCCCGGTGGAAGACGTGCCCGGCACCACGATTCCCAATACGATTTACGGCGGCTTTGCCGCGCACCTTTCCCCCGATGGCTCCAAGCTCGCCTTCGTTCTCACCGAAGCCTCCCAAGCGATGACTTCCCCGGGGACCCCGAGCGACGAGAAAATCGCGCTCGTCACTCTCGATCCCGCCTCCAAGGGCGCGCGCCAGCTCATTACGCCCAACCCGCACATCACCGGCAGCGTCCATTTCACTCCCGACGGCAAATCGCTCGCTTACGCAGTCCGCGAAAACGGCGTCGACAACGTCTGGATCCAGCCGATCGACGGCGGCCCCGGCCACTACATCACCAAGTTCGCTTCCGAACAAAGCCGCGGTGGCTTCGCCTGGTCCCCCGACGGCAAAACCCTCGCCATCCTCCGCGGCCGCCTCGATTCCGACGTCGTCCTCCTCCGCGACACAGGCGCAACCCGCTAACAATTCTCCGCTGTCTCATTTGGAGTGCGACGGCTCGCCGTCGCCTTGTTACGCCTCGGCTTGTCGGGGCGACGGTGCGCACGCCTACTTTGGTGATCTCTGCGAAACACGATTTTTTGAGTTCGGCAACGGAACCCACATTCCGCATGATTTTGCGTTTTCTTTCATCATCCACTTAACACCAGGAAAACAGCACAATCGTCGCTTTCCAGACGCAAGCATGTCGCACGCTTTCTCGATCCGGCGCCTGCGCGTTTCCGGTTGCTTCGCTGAGCTTATCGAGAAAATCCAGTCCCGCCGCGCCAATGGCGTGATGTCCTCCCACCCCGCCTGCGCCAGCGGGGCAGCTGCTAGGGCCTTGCGTAGATCCATCGGCACCCTCATCTCCGGCTCTTCTCCAGCTCGCGTGATCTCCACCGTCACCGTGTCTACCACATCTGCACCGGCGGCATCGCGCATGGTTTTGTTGACCTTGAGCCGGTGACTTCCTTTGCCGTTTGGTTCGAGCGCGGCTCGAAAAGGGAAGCTATTGATCGTTCCCTCCACCATCGTCCTGCTTCGTGATGGAAGCTTCGCACTCGAGTTCTTGGGTAGGGTCAGGGTCCACGTTTCAGTTCCCTCCGGCCGCAACAACTTGGCACTGAAGCGAATCGTTGACTTGGTTCCTCGCAATTTCGGCAGTTTCATGCGAAGTTCCCCATCCCTTCCTCGTCCATGCAACAGCGTGGGACCTCATTGCGATTCTCTTCCCGCCCGACAATTTTGCAAGCCTTTTATCCAATCCGCTCCCGGGTTTCACTTGCGACCGGAGCGCTTTATTGGGCACATATCCATGAATTACCTGATTTGCTTTCTCCTGCGCTTTGTTATAGTTCGCGGGTCACTCGCGAGCCTCGCCGTTTGAGGCGAGCGCTTTTGGGCTTCCGCGCGACAGCGCCCGCGCCGCCCAGATTCGAGCGAGCTGCCTTCCCTTTTGCTTTCCCTTCGGGTTCCTTTGTGTCGGGATTCGGGGGTATCCTTGTCCTCAAGGCCAAAGGAGAAGTAAGTGCGCATCCTTACACCGACCGAGAATAAACGCATCAACGAGATGATCGGCTTCGTCGGGCTGAGCCTGGCGGTGCTGCTCGCGCTCAGCTTGCTTTCCTACTCGCCGCACGATGCGTCGTTCAACGTGGCTGCGCGGGCACCTGCGTCCGGACCGGCAAGAAACTGGATCGGACCGGTGGGCGCGCACATCTCCGATCTCTTCTTCCAGTTCTGCGGGTTCAGCGCGTTTCTTTTTCCGGTGGCGATGTTTCTGGTGGCGATGCGCTGGTTCCGCAGCCAACTGCTGGAAGCTCCGGTAGCGAAACTGATTGGGTCGGCGATGGTGCTTTCGTCGTTTTCCGCGGGAATGGTGTTGTTGCATTTTCCAGACGTGCGTGGGGCGTTGCCGTCGGGCGGACTGCTGGGAACTGTGCTGGCGCAAGGTTTGCGCGCCGCGTTTAATCCGGTAGGCGCGCTGCTGGTCACGTCCGTCACTTTTTTCACCGCGCTATTTTTGACCACGAGTTTTTCGCTTCGCGCTGCTGGTGCGTGGCTGAAGAAACCCACGAATCCAGAAGGAATCTTCGGAAAGCTTTCGACGCGAGTGAAGGACTGGCGCGAGGAGCGCGAATCGCAGCGGCTGAAGAAACGTGTGGAGGAGATCAAAATTGCGGGGCGGCCTGCGGTGGCGCCGCAGCGCTTGTCAGCTTCGGCGCGCGAGACGCTTCCCGCTGTGGATGAGGACGAAGGAGAAGATCACTCCGCCGACGCTGAACTCGATCTCGATGCGCGTGTCGCGCCCGGCCCTGCCGTGATCAAATTCCACGAGCAGGAACGCGTGGCCCCGCCGGTCCCAAAGAAGAGCACGCGTGAACCGAAGATCGCCGTTGGCACAACGTCTTACCGGCTTCCCTCTCCAAGCTTGCTGCAGGCGGCCGAGCGCGGCGAGAAAATGACGGAGGGCGAGCTGAAGGAATACGCGCGCGCGATCGAGCTCAAGTGTCAGGAATTTGAAGTGAACGGGCAGGTGACGCAGATCAATCCGGGCCCGGTGGTCACCACATTTGAATTCAAGCCGGAAGCAGGCATCAAGTACAGCCGCATTACTGGGCTCGCCGAAGATCTGTGTCTTGCTTTGCGCGCCGAGTCCATCCTGATTGAACGCATCCCCGGGAAATCCACCGTCGGGATCGAGGTACCGAATCCGCATCGCGAGACGATTGCACTGCGCGACATCGTCGAGGCGCCGGAATTCAGCCATTCGCCTTCGAAGCTCACGATGCCGCTGGGCAAGGATTTAATCGGCAGGATCCGCGCTGCCGACCTCACTCAAATGCCGCACCTTCTCATTGCCGGCTCGACCGGAACGGGCAAGAGCGTCTTCATCAATTCCCTACTGATGGGCATGCTGTACAAGGCGACGCCGGAAGAATTGAAACTGGTGCTGGTGGATCCCAAGCAGGTGGAACTGGGGATTTACTCCGATATTCCGCACCTGCTGACGCCCGTGGTAACCGACGCGAAGGTGGCAGCGAACGTCCTGCGGAATGCGACGCGCGAGATGGAACGGCGGCTGAAGATGCTGGCCGGACGCAGCGTGCGCAATATCGCGCAGTACAACCAGACATTCGAGAAGGGCCATTCGCTTTCGCTGTTTGACAATTCAGAGGAAGAAGAAGCGAAGCCGCTGCCATACGTGGTGATCGTCATCGACGAATTGGCCGACCTAATGATGGTGGATACGAATGGCGTCGAGGAATCGATCACACGGCTGGCGCAGATGGCGCGCGCCGTAGGGATTCATTTGATTCTCGCGACGCAGCGGCCGTCCGTGGACGTGATTACCGGTTTGATCAAGGCGAATTTCCCTGCGCGCATTTCCTTCCGCGTGGCCAGCAAGATTGACTCGCGCACGATTCTCGATGCGAACGGTTCGGAATCGCTGCTCGGCAAGGGCGACATGTTGTATTTACCGGCAGGCTCGTCGCGGCTGCACCGTATTCACGGGCCGTACGTGCACGAATCGGAAGTGACGGCCGTATGCGAATTCTGGCGCGAGCAAGCCAAGGCGATTTACAACGAGGAGTTACTCAAACCGCCGCGCGATGAAAACGCAGCGAAAGGGGGAAGCGATGAGGCAGGTGACGGCGAGGATGTGGACGACGAGCTCTACCAGGACGCCGTCCGCGTGGTCTGCGAGATGGGCCGCGCTTCCACTTCTACATTACAGCGCCGGCTGCGCGTGGGCTATGGCCGTGCGGCGCGGCTGATTGATTTGATGGAGAAGGATGGAATCGTCGGGCCGCCCGACGGCGCAAAACCACGCGAAGTGCTTAAAACAAAAGGCTGGATGAAGGAATTCGACGACTCGATGAAGTAGCTGCTGATTCTCAGAACGCTTTGCTTGCCTTAGCGAGGCCGTAAAAACTCAGACGACCGGTAGCTCGACTTGAACCGTGGTGCCCGAGCCGGTCGAAACAATTCGAAATTTTCCCTGCTGTTCCTGAACTCTGTTCTTCATGCCAGTTAACCCCAGGCCGAGATGCGCCCCATTGCCGTCGAACTCTGCCAGCTTTCCCTTGGGAATGCCAATGCCGTGGTCATGAACGCGCAAGCCCACCTGATTACTTCCGAATTTCAAGATCACTTCGGCGCCGGCAGCTTTGGCGTGGCGATGAATGTTCGTCAAACTTTCCTGCAGCACGCGAAACAGAGTTAGCTCAGTGGCTTGACCCAGGCGTCGCTTCTCGCCTTGGACGTCGAAATTCACGTTGATTCCAGTGCGCTTCGAGAAACCTTCGACGAACCATTCCGCCGCCGAAGCCAAGCCGACTTCGTCCAGCAGAGGCGGATGCAGCAGGTACGACATGGTGCGGGCGCCATTCAGGCTCTCGGACAGAATCGCTGCCAGATCAGTGATGACCTCGTCATTCGGGTGATTCGTGAGATGTGTGTCTGCCAGTATTTTGGCGGCGCTGAGGCTTTGCCCCAAGCCATCGTGCAGCTCGCGCGCAATGCGCCGGCGCTCCTCGTCCTGTGCTTGCAGAAGTTGGATGCTGAGCCTGCGGGACTTTTGCTCCTCGTTGGTGCGCTCTTGAAGCTCCTGCTCGAGCCGTCGGTAGTGTTCCCAGATCAGAAAGATCGCGAGAAAGAACGCAGCGATCAGGAGGATTACCGTGAAGCGGAAGAGTCTCGCAGCCAGTGCTCTCCGTTGATTGAGGAGAATCTGCTCGCCATTATTGATTTCATCGGAGATTGCGGCGCCTTTGACGGCCGAACCGACGATATCGGACGTCAATTCGGATTGCCGGGCCTCGTTCTTGATCCCCGACTTCGCAATTTGGATGCTCTCTTCGCTGTCGGTGAGTCTCTCGCGCGTAACCGCTTCCAGGCTTTGGCAACGCTGCAGTTGTTCCTGGTTATCACGCAGCAAGGTCTTGACGCGCGCCAGGTTTGAGATGACGCCTTCACGGGCGGCTTTGAAATCCTGAAGAAATTTCGGATCGCCGCCGCTTACGAAGAAGCTGCGCGAACGCCCGGCTTTGGCAACGTCCTTTTCGACGGTATCCAGGGCCAGTTGCACTTCGAAGGTGTGCTGCACCCAGCGCGCGCTTTCGTAAAGGCGGTAAATCATCCAGCCCGCAGCGATGGCACTGAAAAGCAGGAGGACGAGGGCGGAGAGGAAGATGCTGCGCGGGCTGATTTTGCGCCACATAGTCTTCGTCGTCTTGATCCTGGCGAAGGCCGGCTGGGCCTTGGACAAGAGAACAATTTTATCGTAGATTTCATTTCGGGCGTACGATATCAATAATTACAGGAATCGCCGCGGGTTCCCGTCTCGCGGCCGGCTGACCCAAGGAGCTTCCGGTGAGTACCCGACGATCCGAAGTACCTCGCCTTCTGGCACTTCAGCTATTCGTGGTTTTCTTGATGTTGTCCTGCGCATCGAGCCAGCCGGGACGGCGCCTGATTGTTCACGTGAAAGGGAATTTCGTGGGGACGGTTCATATTGCGACCTGCGTGGGATCCTCGACGGTCTCGGACGTTTATGCCCGCGAAGACGGCGCAGGCGAGACGTCGGCATGTCCGGCGCGAGGCGAGGATGTGGCGGTGACTTTGGTGCGCGGCGTGGAGCAGCGGGTGATAGCACCTGAGGAGCTAGTGATACCGCGCACAGGCGACGGGATCGCGACGAGTATACAGATGAATGTGCGACCGTGACGAGTTGCAGCGCGGTCGGATCTACTTGAGCTGCTGCGATTGTCTGCATCTTCCTGCGAAGCGGTGAAAATCGGGGTGAGGGGACAAACGGCAGGCTGTGCATCTTGTTCTGGCTGCCCGTTCCGTCTGTCCCCAGCCCACGAGGGCGGTCTAGTGACCGGCGGCTTTAGACTTCGATCCGTGATGTTCGACGTGAGATTTGGCTGCTTCAGCGGCATGGTGTGTGGCGTGATGAAGATGCCCCTGCGCAGAATGCGCATGATGAGCTGCTGTTTCGTAGTTACCTGACTCGTGGTGCTTGGCCGCTTCGCGATGGTGCCGGGCAGCGTGTTCGTGATGCTCGGCAGCCTTGCCGTGATGTTCTGCAGCTTGTTTTGACATTTTGTTTCTCCTCGATTGAAATCAGTCCTGCGGACTGAGACAGCTACTCTATGACTCCCACAAGTCTGTAGTACATACAGGATGTTACTGTCTAAAAGCATACAGCGCCTGTAATCCGATGCGAGAACTGCCAGATTGAAGCTCCAGAAAGACAGCGGTAGCCTCTTCCGCAGGGGTAATCCGCAAAAAGCTGTATTGAATCGCCTCCGCCACAACATTCATCCTCTTGAATGGAGCCGTAACCCCAGGCGCGCTCGGCGAGGAGGAGTCCGTGCAGAAGAAGCCGAAGGTCTTGTTTCTTTCCAGGGGCAATGCGACGCGAAGCCAGATGGCCCAAGGGTTCTTGCGAACCTTGGGCGGAGAGCGGTTTGAGGCCACCAGCGCGGGAATCGAGCCAGGGAAATTAAATCCTATGGCCATTGAGGCGATGCATGAGGCCGGAACGGATATTTCCCTTCAGCAGGCGAAGGATGTGAAGGAGTTGCTAAAGGAACATTTCGCCTACGTGATTACGGCGTGCGACTCGGCCCGCGAACGTGCGCCGATATTTCCGTTTACGCCGAATCTGGTGCACTGGAGCGTCTATGATCCGGAAACCGCGGAGCATTCGCCGGAAGAGAAGAAGGAGGTATTTCGGCGCGTTCGAGACGAGATTCGCGCCAAAGTGGAAAGCTTTCTCAACGAAACGACCAAGAAAAAGCCGCAGCTTTCGAAAACCGCAGAGGCGCGATAAACGTAGCTTCGACGACAGGCAGGACGTTCAAAAGATTGCCACCGCAACTGAACCAGTTACTGGCGGGTTGCCGCCCTCACCGTCCCCTGAGCGGAGGTCGGCGGCTGCGGTGTGGCTGGGACTGGAGTTGACGGTTGAATTATGACCCCGGTCGGCGTGGAGGACCACAGGAGCCGGCCATTGCTCTTGGCAACTTCCTGGACGATCTTCGTGAACAACTGATCTTGTATGGCGGTCCGCTTGGTGTAGTGCACGACGTAACTTACGTCGAATTCAAGATTGCCTCCGTTCACGACGAGCGTGACGGTGGGCTCTAATGGGGGACTCACGGTTTCATAGTAATCACTGACGACCTTCCATGAGGCTTGCGCCTCCAGCAGATAATCCCCAATCGCTTCTCTGGCTACGCTTGTGAGCATGTCCTTCGCAAATTGGAAATCGCTACCGGTGGTAAACGCCACCTTAATCTGATCCCATACGAACTGGAATCCTTGCGAGTAATTGAAAACGGATCCTTTCAAGAGGGCACTGTTGGGAACGCGAACGATGCGCCCGTTGTACAAGTCCTTGCTCACCCAATTCCCTGTTTCCAGCAAAGTGGTGCGAAGCAGACCGATGTCGATCACATCGCCTCTGGTATCGCCTATCTGCACCCGGTCGCCGACCACGTAGAGCTTCGAAAAGCCGATTGAAAAAGCGCCGGCGATGCTGGCCAGGACGTCTTGCAGCGAGACTGCAACACCCGCGCCGACCAGACCGAGGGCGAAACCGAGCCTACCCAAACGGTCTTCAAAGAGAAGCGCGAGAAAAAGCAGGATCGTAAGGTATCCGGAGAAAACGACGAATTTGCGAACTTTATAACGGGAATTGGCCCGGCCGAAGCGGCGTGGGAGGGTTTGTTCGAGAACACGAAATGTGGCGTGAATAAGCAGGATGCCGACAAGCGCAGCGACGCACTTGCCGACGAGTGAAAGCGACATCACCTGCTTTAGAAGGCCGTTCATAGAGCCGGGTCGCTCCAGTTTGCCGTGAAGAGCGAGAAGAGCTCACATGTTACTTTCATTGGCTTGGCCTAGCCGAGTCTTTTTTCAACGACGCTTAAGGTAAACTCCCCGCGAGCATCGAGCAAGCCGTAGGCTGACGCTCGGAAAAGCTGAGGCAGAGCGCGCCTCAAACTAGTGGTGATGGCCTGGTGCAGCGTGATGTATCTCGGGTGGGCGTGCATGACCCAAACGAGCTGCGTTGCGTTCAGCATCGTCACGCCGTATCAGTTCGTGTTGCTCCACACCGCGAGCCCCCGTCCAACGATGAAACGCGGCATCGTAATGATGAACATAAGTGGCGCGATTGGCCCAATTCCGCTCCCAACGCGTATTGGCGATGAACACTTCGTGCCGATCCCACACGAAGCGAGTGGTTCCCCAGCCCCAGGGGTGAAATGCAAAGCCGAGCGTGACGCCAAACCCGAACACGATCGCGCCACCGACAAAGAATCCAGGCGGAGGCGGGGCAAATACGACGAGAGGGTCATAAACAGGAACGACGATGAAGTCTGGATTCACCGGCACGATCGTGATATACGGATCGCCTGAAACCACAACCTGCGCATTGCTTCGCAGGTAGCCGTAATCCCTGGCTTTTTTCCGCATTCTTTGAACCGCATCCATCACGTCCTGCTGCTGCGCGAGAAAGGCGTTGCCTAACTCGGTTGTCCAGTTCATATCTGACGCCATCATCGCCAACACGGAAGGAAATGGGAGCAACGCTTGCACGCTGGGATCCCAGGGCAGGTGGTCCGCAGCAATGGCTCTCGCCAGATCGTCGCCTCTGAGGTAGTGATGTTCATCCGCCCATTTTGCCGCGTCGGGAATCTGGTCCGGGAAGGTAGCCGCGGCAAGAACTTGGGCAAGCAGAGGATCGGGATAAAGCGCTATTCGGGATACTAGTTTGTCGAGCTCTTGTGGTGTATACGATTGCGGCGCTTGAGCGGCGAGGGGTACGGGGGTTCCTGCGACGATCAAGGCCAGGGAAAGGACGATCAGCATGATTTTCTGCAAGAGCGCTGGAGGCGTCATGAATACTCCTCTCAAGCCGATAATCTCCCCTTTAAAGCCCTTCAAATCGACGATACGCCGCGTTTCTCTGGCATGTCAATCGGGCCCTAACCGTGCAATCGAACGGCTGAATCTCGGTAGCTGAGGAGGCTCATCTGTGAGGATTTACGGGAAATATGAGACTCCAGGTTCGAGGGGTGCTCGGATGGTGAGAGGGCGGATCAGCCTTTAAAGACGGGAGTCGCTCGATCTCGAGCGAGTTTGCTGAAGAACTCGCCGAACGCAGGCACCGAGGATTTCAGTATCTGGAAGTCGGATTTGGGGATGAGAAGGACGTCCATGGGAGTGCGGACGAGAGCGGTGGCGTTGCGAGTAGAATCGGTGAGGACTGCCATTTCGCCGAAATAATCGTCAGCGTGTAAAACAGCCAGGTGTTCCACCTTCCCATCCTGCTCGCGGAAGATTTCGCACTCGCCCTTTTCAATCACATAGACGCAGTCGCCGAGTTCGCCCTGTCGGAAGATCAAATCGCCGGGTTCAAAATGCTGGCGCGCGAAGCTGGAGCCATGAATGTCGCGTACCTGAACCAGATCGGGGTGAAAAAAGAGTGCGATCATCCAGTCGAGTCCGATGCGGACCTTGCGGTAGAGGCTGGGCATCTTCATCAAATAGATGCTGCGCCACAGAAACCATGCGGGAAGACCGGAAACGCGAAAGCCGAGAATTTCCGCCACAGCCGAATAGCGGCCAAGCGAACCGAGCTTTCCCAATCCTTCGAAGTCAAATTCGGAGCTCTTTTCGCTGCGAATGGAAGCCACAATATTCCCCGCCACGGTGGCGGCTTCACGGGTGGCATGCTGGGCCGTGGGCGGAACGGGACTTCCCGACCTGGTGACGATCGAAGCGCAATCTCCGAGAGCCCAGACCTGGCCTTCATAGCCCGCGAGTTCGAGCTTTCGATTCACCTGCAGGCGGCCCTTGTCTTTGGGGCAATCGAGTTGCTGAAGAACTGGTGCGATTGCCGAAGGAACGGTCGAAACGATGGTCTTCGTGGGAATCTCGAGCGCCGATTTCAAGATGGCTCGTTCCGAAGTGGCGGAGACGAGACGGTCGAGCAATCTGATTTCGATGCCGCGCTTGGCGAGAAGTTTGTGAGCAAAGACGCCGAGGTGCGGGGTGATTTCGGGCAAGATGCGGTCACCAGAATGAACCAGCACGCAGCGGATCTCTTCGCTGCGAAGGCGCGGATAATTGCCTTTCACGTGATGAACAAAGTCATGCAGCTCCGCGATGACCTCGACGCCGGAGAACCCGCCGCCGGCAACGACGAAGGTCAGCAATTTCGCGCGGAAGAGTGGATCGGCCTCGAATTCCGCTTCTTCGAGCACGTGGATCAAATGGCTGCGTAAACTGAGGGCATCGGCGAGTGTGCGAAATGGTTTTGCGTGTTCGAGCAGGCCGGGCTTGCCGGAATAATCGGTAACGCCGCCCAGGGCGATCACCAGATAATCGTAGGGAATCTCCATCGAACGGGGCCGAAAGCCGGGACTTACCGTGACAATTTTATTTTTGAGATCGATGTTCTCCACTTCGCGGGTGATGAGTTCCGTGCGAGGCGACAATTGGCGGATGGGAGAAACCACATCGGTGAAACCAATCGAACCGGAGATTACCTCCGGCAGCATCGGCTGATACACGGAATAATTTTCGCGATTGATGAGCGTTACGGAAGCTTCGCCCGGCTGCAGCATGCTGCTCAGGTGGCGCGCGGTATAGACGCCTCCGAACCCGCCACCCAGTATCACGATTTTTTTAATGTCTGACGTCATCGCGGAACTGCCTCAAGCGCTAAATGTAAAAGCGCTCGCAGCAGCGACCTAACAGTCGTTGTTTCCAGTGCTGACTCCGGCAGAGCGACACCCTGAACATGCGTGGGATGGCGCGGCCGGCCGATCCCACCGAACCGGGCTCAAGCAGCCGGTTTCGGGCTACCTTTCGTCAGAGCTGGACAAGGCGGAGCACAAACTCCGGTTATTTTTTCATTGTGCGAACGTAGGCAATTACGTTATCGATTTCGGCATCGCTCAAGCCCTGAACGGGCTTCATCTTGCCCTTGCCCTCGGCGATAATTTTCTTGATGTCGGCGTCGGACATGTTCTGAACTTCGCTGCCATCGAGGGGCGGAATCGTGGTCTTCAGGAGCTTGGCCATGCCGTCGTTGCCATGTCCATCTTCGGCGTGGCAGGTCTTGCACTTTTTCATGTAGGTGTCTTTCCCGGCTGCCGCATCGCCTGCGGGGCGCGCCGGAAGCGAAACAGAGGCCGCAAACACCAATCCAGCCGTCGCAACTACACCCGCAATTCCCTTTATGCTCATTTCCCTCAGTCCTCCCTTTTCTTGCAGAATGATTTCACTTCTTTGCTTTGCGCATCGCTCTTTCGTTCACAGTTTTCATGATGTCTTGCTGCGTGTGGGGCATCAACTCGAGCATCGTCAGGAAATTTTGTTTGCCGAGAATGGCTACTCTGCCCGGAGTTACGGCGCGCACGGTAGCGTTTCGGGATTCGTTGCCGATCAAGGCCATCTCTCCGAAGTATTGCCCGGTGGAAAGCCTCGCGATTACTTTCTCGGCGCCGTTTTCCTCTCGTGTTACAGCAAACTCACCGCCGTGGATGAAATAGGCGCAATCGCCTTCCTCGCCCTCCCGGAAAATCACCTGTCCCGGCTCGATATCCTCGACTTCAAACAGGCTGTGGCGCCGCAAAAATCGGTACGCGACGACGCCCAAAACGGCCGCGACGCCGAGCATCACAAGTACAGGAGCAATTGTCGAGAAGAGAAAGAGCGTTCCACCGGTGGTGCGCTTCAGAAATACAAGCGCCAGGATGAATACAACCAGGGCGAGCAGCTGAGCCGCGACGAGGAGGGTTCGCGAGGTGGCAGAGTTGAGTTTGAAGGGCTTCACCGCGGAGTGTGTAGTCGCGTGAGTTGTCATGGTTTATGTGGGGGCGCAACGTTCTGCGCGATGTTGTGCGCCGGATTCGAATCCGCGTGGCACTGCATGCAAGTGGCCTCGCCTGAGAATAGCGCGTCTTTATAGTCCTGATGCGAAGCGATCCACTTGGCAGAGCCCGCATGGCATTTCAGGCAATCCGTGTTCGGATACGGATGACGCAGCTTGATGGGCAAGTGGAACGTCCGAGTGTAGTACTTGTACACATCGTTCAGGCCCTCTTTTTTGGCTTCCACGGTTCCAAAGAGGCCGTAGGACGTATGGCAGCTATAGCATTGGTCGTCGGGAATGTAGCGATTCCGATAGTGGAGTGCGGCCAAGCTGTTGCTGGTGGGATTCTTGAGATCATCGACGAAGGGTTTCATCGTGAGATGACACGAGGCGCAGAATTCGACGCGCTCCGCCCGCTGAAACACCAGGATGGTGCCCACGCCGGTGATCAAGAGCGGAAGCGCCACTGCGCCTGCCAACAGAACGCCCCATGAGGCTGGTCCCACTGCCGAGCCTCGGTAGCGAATCAAACTGTAAATGACAATCAGGATTCCGATGACGGCCAACGCAACAAGCAGGCGTACCGCAACCTGCTCGACGGGATCCTGCTGGAATCGCGCGCCCTCGTCCTGCGCTTGCGCAGCGAGAGGAAGCAACACGCTGGCGCTCAACACAAGGAATCGCATCATTGCTGAGAAATACGACGCCCGCCGCACGCCCTGCGCGTTGCTCCAGCTGAAGTACTTGTTCATTTTGGGCGGCTCATCGGGCTGAGATTCTGGGCATGGCACTCCGAGCATGTGTCTGCAAAAGTGTGGCACGTGAAACAGGCCCTCTCGTTTAACATCGCCGACTGAGCATGCCCGCCCGCTTTAAACTGCGCAAGCGGCAAGTGGCTGGCGGGTGTCTGATTATGACACCGACTGCAATAATCCGTAACATGGCAAACGGCGCAGTTCTTGCGATCGAGCGCCGCGTATTTCCCGTGAACATCGTCCTTCCACCGCGCCGCATGAGAAACGGGCATCATTACCTGGTGGCAGCCAATGCACTCCTGGTTCCCTACTGCCGAGGGAGCGACGTTCAAATGGCAAACGAAACATGGAGCGTTCGGTTTCGAGGCGTCGTCACCGTGATGCAGCCGAAACGCCTCATTGTGTGAGGTGGGCTTGGCGATGCGCGAGTGTAGTTCGGGAAGCGGACCCGATTTCTCGTCGACGTGGCAGACCGCGCAGTTGTTCATCCGATAGTTCGTCGCGACGCTCTTCTCAATGTCGTGGCAGTTCACACAATCGGCCATTTTCGGAAGCGTCAGGCTGGCGAGGTTGGTGCTGGCGGCGACACCGTAGTGGCAGGTGGTGCAGTCGAGGTGATACGCCTCGCGCCCTTTGAAATGCTCCGCATGAGAGAACCTGATGTGATCGTATTTGCCGGTGATGACGAACGAGGCCAGTTGGCGGTGAATCGAATCAGGGCCCGGATTTTCAATTTCTTGCACATGATGACAGCTTTGGCAATCCGCGGTGGTTGACTTGTCGCTGAGCAGCGGCTTCATCCCCGCCTTGGAATGGCATCCCGAGCAAATCTGGTGATTCCCGAAGGAGGCGTAGTCGCCGTTTCCCTGAAATTTATGGCAGAACGTGCAATCGGCTCGGAAACCGGTGCGTGCGTCCAGCCGCGCGTGCGGGTCTACGTGCTTCGCATGAGAAAACTCAAAGACGATCGGGCGCTCATTTTTGAATCGGGGGAATGAAAGCAACTCTTCGGCGCTTGTGGGAGGAAAGACGGTGTGGCACTGGACGCAGATTTTTTCCTTCAGGTCCTTGTTGAAGTCATCTTGATGACAAGTGGTACATTGATCGTGGCCGGGGCGCTGTAGAGTCACTGAACCGCTCTTCGCCGGGACGTGGCAAGCGTCGCAATCGAGTCCGACTTGCTTCAAATGAAACTCGTGTAAATGAAACGGAGGCGCGGGGGCCGAAGGCGTTTGCGCCGCTTGTTGCGATGACGGCGGCCCAGGCTTTTTCGTGGAATTTTCCTGGCCGCTCAGCGTCATTGCGAAGCAGAGACAGAAGCCGGCCCAGGAGGCATTGGCTAAGCTAATGCGCCGCCGGCCCACTCAGTATCTCCAGGCCATGCCGAACCTGAATGTCTGGCTATTCTGGATGGCCGGCCGGAACACGGGATAGTCGGTATCGAGACCGTAATCCAGATACACGCGGGTACGGCTGTCGACGTTGAAGGACGCATTCGCGAGCACGCCCTTGTCGCGCGCATTGGTGATAACCAAGAACTGATCGACGAAATTCAATCGGCGGTAGAAGCCCCCAGCTTGCAAGTGCAAGCGGCCATCCATGAAAGTTCGACCGATTTCGACGCTCACGTCCTCGACCTGCGTCTCGCCGGTTCCGCTCAGGTCGTCGAACTGCGTCGGCGTCGTAGAGTAACCCCGATCGTCGGAGTGCCGAAAATGGTATCCGACAAGCAAATCGGTTTTGTTCCACGGGAAAACCTGGGCGTGGGCGCGATAGTCTTCGAAGGACGTGTCAAATGGCCCGACGTCCTGCCTGTCGTCGAGCCGGCGCACCCAAACGTTGCCGCCCAGGCGCAGCCTGGAATTGATCACGCGTGATGCATCGACGATGAACTGTGTATGCGGATGCAACGCTTCGAGATTCAAGCGCAGGAGCGGATTGTGGAGATCGAAATCGTGCGCGCTGTAGGTATAGTCGAAGAAATAGTCTTTGTTGGTGATCTTCTGCGCAAAGCTCACGCGCAGCGAGGTCTTGCCGTCGGACGGATTCCACACTCCATCAGCGCTGAAATCGACGGGATAACTTCCGACCATCCGGAATCCGGCGCTAAAAAGCCACGCACTGCCGAAAGATTGGCGATAACGGAAGGTGTTGGTTCCCTTGATGTAATAAAACGTATCGTATTCCAAGCTGGAATTCTGATTGAAACGATAGAGGAAGTTCCCGCCTCCCATGGCGCGCTGTTCGGGATCGGAAAAATAAGTGAATCTTCGGCCTGCGTAGAGAGTCCAGGAGAATTTCGGACGGTCCATGGTGAAAGATGCACCGTCCATCTCCGCAAGTTCGGCTCCGTAGACGGCCTGCCGGCCCACCCGCAAACTTGTTCCGGCGAATATGCCATCGGTCGGCCGGCCGTTAATATCGATGTAACCGGACACTAACTCGAGGCGGCGATTGGAGCCGAAGGTATTGAGGACGTCGAGCTGGGGCGAGGCGTCGGTGACGTGTGTGAGATCCTGCGAATAGGCGAATGAAAAATTGGAATTCACTCGATCGGAAAGCCACCCGCGGGTGCCCCAGTTCAGAAAACTGTAAATTATGTTGGTATCGGATTGGAATGCGTTGGGATACGGAACGCCATTCGGATTGAAGACACCTGTGATGGGGGCATCGATGACACCCGTTACAGTCGGGAGCCCCGTGAAAAAGGTTTGGGTCCGAAGATATTCCGTGCGGGTGTTCATGAAAAAATGATTCAGGAAGTCCCCCGCAGGACTCGCTTCGTAGGTTGTCTGCGCGACGGCTAGAGCGGGATCTGGAGCGCTCTGAGGGATTGTGTCCTTCAAGAGGCTGTCCCAAGCGGCGTCGATAGTGGGGGCGGCTGCATTGTCCCCCGGAGGATTGGTGGGGGGCACGACGGGTTGGGCGTTCGTCGGCGCTAGAAAAAATACGGCGGCCAATCCGGCGGCACAACGCAGTGACATCACTCGAAAGCAGTTCGACACTGTGACCCCTCGCGACCGCTCGGCCGGCGGAAAGGCTATTTCACACGTACCAATGCCTGGATTTGGCTATTCGCTAACGCCATCCGCCACGGATAGACGTCACTGTGCCACTTCGTCGCCTGCAAATATGATTGCAACTCGCTTTTTGCCAGACTGTTCTGCCCCGTCGACACGTAGACCTGCGCCAGCTCCCAGTGAACTTTGGAATTGTTCGCTGTGTCGGCAGTCAGCGCGGTGCTTTGCGGCGTCACGGGAGAAAGTGCCAGCTCCGCTTGATAGGCCGCGATGGCATTCGCATAGGCTTGCTGTTGTGTCGGCGGATCGGTTGCCTGCTGCGCTTCGATCACATAGGTTTCGGCTATCAAGGTATTCACTCCGAGTCTTTGCGGATCAATTTGCAACACCTCCTGAAAGAGCCCGATTGCCGTGCTCGGACTGGTTTCTCGCATCAGATAGCCCAGCCGCAGGCGCAAGGTGAACATACAGGGAGCGGGAGTCAATTGAGTTGGAACTGTGCCGTTGACCAACGTGGCTGCCGTAACGATCTGGCAGGTGTGGCTCTGCAGGCTATTCATCGAAAGCGATGTTTGATAGTCGCTGATGGCGTCAGGGATGTCGTCCATGTCGTCCTGGAAGTGCATCCCGCGCTGCAGATAATCCCAGGCGTTCTGGGGCGTGGTGATGCCGAGCAGGTTCCAGTCGATCTTTCCCTCGAAATAAAACGGGTTGGGCTTTGGATAATTGGGATTGGTGGTTTGAAATTCTCCCGGCGTGTAGCCACCACTCTGTCCGAAGACGGCCACAAGGATTCCTGCAATAGCCAGCACGATTAGAATCGGGTAGCGAAGTTTCATGGCGTCAAGCTCACGGTGATATCGTCCGATGCGATGTTCTTAACGTTCTTTAGCAGCGAATCGATTCTTTGCTCGTTTACCAAATTCAAGTTGTTGCCCGAAGGTCCATTTGCGCTCGTCGCTCCGGCGATAAACCTCATAAAGACGGGCGGAAAGTGTTCGAAATTGATTTGCGCGTGTACGTGCAATGGTCCTTGCAGGGTCACGCCAATCGCCTGGAGCTGTTGCTGCGTAGGTAGCTGAATCACGTAGTTGTATGTCTGCGGATGCAACGGCTGCAGTGACCGAAAATTATCGACAGCGTTTGCCAGCGCGGCCTGAAAGGTCTCTTCAAAATGGACGCGCTGCGCTAAAACTGGATTACCGGTGACCGGATCGATGCGTCCGATCGCTTGCCCCGGCAAAAAGATATGCGTCAATTCGTTACGGAACAGCACGAGTCCTTCTTGCGCGCCGACGAACAGACGAGCGTCCGGCCCATCGTCGGGCCCCGCTTCAAACACCAAATTATTTCCACCATTCGTAGCGGTTCCCGCTGTGTATGTGGCGGTGTGCATTCCCGGATCGACAACAGCGTGAAGATGCTCAAGGTCTTCGTCGTCCAGATTGCCATCCGGCGCATTCTCTCCGGTATTTGGGTGCGGCTTATCGACGACGTAGCCGGATTGATAAACCAAGAACCCGTTGTTGTCCGTCACCGCCAACTGAACGTACACCGTGCGCTCCTGAGAAAATCCCGAGGGGAAGCGGTGCCCTGTGAGCGAGACGGCTTCGAGCCTCACCGTAAATTCCTGGCCAATCTGCGCCGTGGTGTCGGACTTGCTCAAGCTAATGCGCGCCGCCGCCTTCATTAAGTCGGCTCGCCGCGTCGCAAGGCCATCTGGGACGCCGTGCGGGTCCGTGCCGGCGGCATACGGATCGGGATAGTTGGCGCCCAAACGAGCGCTCAATTCGGCCGGAGTCAAAAGCGGTACATCGACGCCGGTGAAATAGTGCTCCACGACTTTTCGCAGTTGGAGAGGCGCATTCTGGTCCGTCGCAACTCCCGGCACAGCGGCGTAGTCGGTGGCAAAGACGCCCGGTGTGGGACTGGTGACGGTCATGTCGCCCACCTGGTACGTCGTCGTACCGGCGTAAGGAAAGAGCGACATGTGGCAATCCTGGCAGCGGACGACCTGGCTGAAAGGATTGCTTGTACTGTTGTAGGGACCAATCTGCCACTCGGTGCTCAGATTTTCGAGCCTGAAATAACTGACGTTTTGCCCTCCCGGATTCATGTTGTGTTCTTCGGCAACGAGATTGCGATTGGGGACGCGGACGTCATGACACGTGTTGCAAAACGCGCCCGCACGTAGGAATGCGATTTTGTTCGGGTCATTACTGGCCACGTGAAAATTATTTTTGACGGCGACTGGATGCAGGAATGGCCCCACTTTTAGATCCGTTTGATTTAGCAGCAAACTTGTGTTGCCGAAGCCGTCCATCTGGAAGCTGCGATTCAGGTCTGGCCCGTTTTCGTCATGGCAGTAGTCGCACGTAATTCCCGCGGCGGCCAGCGAGGGCATTGCGCCCGAGGGTGGATCGCCACCCGGAGTTGCCGGCAAAATCTGATTTCCATTCGCATCCACCAGCACATAGTCGCGAAGCGGACGGAACAACTGCGGCTGGAAGCATTGCTGCCCGGCAGGGGGCGCCGGATTGCAGGTTCCCAGACCGGCGAGTTGCGGAACCTCCCTCTTCGTCAGGTCGCTATCGCCGAGAACCTCAACGTTCGCATTGTGGCAGGTGAAGCAAAACCCCGCTTGAACCTGGCGTGTTTCGGTGAGTACGGGTGATGAGTACATGTTGGTATTCAAGATCGTCCCGTCGGGCAAGACGATCGTGCTGTCCTTGTACACAGGACGCAGCAAACCGCCGTTCACGAGATTGCCTGCCGATTCAAGTCCGTTGAACAAGGGGCTGACGTTGCGATAGCCGGACTTCACCGCGCTGCGGAGTTCGTCAAATTGGCGCTGGTGGCAAGGAAGACAGTTTTCGGGCGGCTGGAAAGCTTGCGGCTTAAAGCCAACTACGGGTGGGTTCGGCGTCTCCGTTACCTTGGTGCCGCAGGCAGGAGTGAGCAGGCTTAACACTAAGACGTAACCAGTTGCCGCGAGGACGGGGACACGCACTTTACGGTTCCTGTAGCTGCGAGATGGCGGGTAGCCTATCACAAACTGCGGTCAATGCAAGATGACAGGATGACAAAATGAGTGGCGTGTGTGTTTTCAGAAAGAGTATCGATGCTCAAGCCCACTGCGTGGTGCGGATGGTGCCGAGGGGCAGAATCGAACTGCCTACGCCGGCCTTTTCAGGGCCGCGCTCTACCGATGAGCTACCTCGGCACGGGGACAACCAACGATTCTACGGAAAAGGCGCTGGAGTGGAAAGGGAAAACGAGCGGGCTGTCTTAGCTCCATAATTCTGTCACCCCTTAACAGCAACGTGAAAATGTCACCCCATGAACAGGGAGACAGTCACGTTGAGTCAAAGAGAGTTGCAGCGAGTGGAAGTCATTTCCCGATGCGTGCAAGGTCAGTTGGCGTGTGCCAGAGCCGCGGAGCTGCTCGACCTATCGCCTCGGCATATCAAACGTCTCAAAGTCCGCTACCGGCAAGGCAGCGCCGCGGCTCTGGCTCACGCTAACCGCGGCCGTCCCAGCCACCGCCGCTTGCCCCAGCGCATCCGTCTGACCATCCTGCCTCTGGCCCGCACCCGCTACGCCGGCTTCAATGATCACCATCTCTGCGAAAAGCTCAGCGAGCAGGAAGGTTTCTCGCTGAGCCGCGAGACCCTCCGCCGTTTGCTCCGCACCGCGGGCATCGGCTCGCCTCGCAAACGCCGTCCCCCGGCTCATCGCCAAAGACGTTTGCGATCCGCTCGCGAAGGGGAACTCGTGCAGCTGGACGGCTCTCCCCATGATTGGCTCGAAGGTCGCGGCTCCCTGCTCACCGCTCTAGGCATGCAAGATGATGCTTCCGGCAAAATCCTCGCCGCTCAGTTCTTCTCCTCGGAAACTTCCCCAGGCTATTTCCGCCTGCTGCAGAGCCTCTTGCGCCGCTTCGGTGTTCCCCTCGCTTTCTACGGGGATCGTAGCGGCGTCTTTGTACGTAACGACGAGCACTGGTCGCTCGACGAACAACTCGCCGGGCAGCGCCAGCCCACTCAATTCGGCCGTGCTCTCCAACAGCTCGGCGTCACCTTCATCGCCGCGCAAAGCCCACAGGCCAAAGGACGCATCGAGCGCCTCTGGGGCGTGCTGCAGGATCGTCTCACCAGCGAACTGCGCTTGGCGGGCTCTTGCGATCTCGACTCAGCCAACCGCGTGCTACGCCGCTTCGTGACCGATTACAACCGCCGCTTCGCTCGCCCTCCCCGCGACGACGCGAAAGCCTGGCGCCCGGCTCCGAAAAATCTAGAGCGGATCTGTTGTCTCACCCACGATCGCGTCGTCAGCAATGACAATGTCGTCCAATGGGACGGCCACTGCCTACAGATCCACCCGCAGTCGCGACGATACAGTTTTGCCGGAGCCAAAGTGCAACTCCATCACGCACTCGACGGCCGAATCGCTCTCTACTATGGCGACACCCGTCTGCAATTCACCACCCGGAGGTGACATTTTTATGTTGCCGTTAGGTGACAGAATTACGTTGCTACAACAGGGAAAACGAGCGGGCAAATCGGGCCACGCGGTTTGAATCGCAGCCGTGACGAACTGCGATCGCGACGGCAGCGCCGTTCGAAGTCAGGCGTCCGGTCATACCCGATCTGAAATCACTCGGGAGGGACCTGAGCTACGGTTCGTGTCGGTCACGATCGGCCTGAGCACACAGCTTCAACGCTGCACCGCGGGCGAATGGGCTCGAGACATAAAGCTAAACCACGCGGGTGTTGAGGCGCTTTGGGCCGCTCACGAAGGGGCTGCCGAGTTCGTAGAAGCGTAAAACCCGATCAGCGTCCTTTGTGATGCCGATGCGGATGCTTTCGCCGATTGCGCCCGTCATGCGGACTGCGGAACCCAGCCAGAGAGCGCCTCTGCCGTCGACCAGATTGAGTCCGTCCAATTCACGGTTTATGCGGAATGCGGAAGCTACTCGGCCGGGTCCGCGCGCCAAATCGAGTATTCGGTTTGTGTGGCGGGTGCGCTTCATGAGGTGGATGCCTTCGAGAGGCTCGACCGCGCGAATCAGGACGCCCGTGCCAATTCCTTCTTTGCCGCTTGAAACATTCAGCATGAAATGATTTCCGTAACAGAAATAGATGTAGGCATGGCCGCGCGCGAGGAAAAGCGATTTGTTGCGCGGGGTGAGACCGCGGAAGGAGTGCGCGGCGGCATCGCCGACAAGATAAGCTTCTGTTTCGACGATTCGCCCGCTAAGGCGGCCTTGTTGGATTTCATGCACGAGCGATTTGCCGATGAGAAATTTTGCCAGTTCGATGGTATCAAGCGGAAGGTGGCGCAGGTGGAGGCGGCGAATTTGGGCCGTGATCGAGGGAGACGGCGTGAATTGCACAAGATTTGTCTGGGCCATGAGTCGCAGAACGTATGATATCGAATATGGCGGAGTTATTGCAGAGCACCGGCGCCGCGGAGCGCTCAATTGTTTCATTTGAAGGTTCGGGTTGAATGAGCGAAACTCATGGGCGCCGCGGCGGCTTTGTCCGTCGCGATTCGATGGCGAGGAAAGCGATAAGTTCCGCCGCGAAGGAAAAACTTTCAGGAGCATCGCATGACAACGGAGTCCGCACCGCCCAAAGAGCTGATGTGGCCGGCATTGCCGTATGCCGAATGGAAAGATACCTGCGAGACGCTGCACATGTGGACGCAGATTGTGGGGAAGGTGCGGCTGGCGCTCAGCCCGTTCATTAATCACTGGTGGGAAGTGCCGTTCTACGTGAGCGCGCGCGGCTTGACCACTTCCGCGATTCCCTATCGAGCAGGAGTGTTCGAGGCGGAATTCGATTTCATCGAGCACGCGCTGCGGATTGAAACCAGCACGGGCGAGACGGATGTGCTCGATCTTGGTCCGCGAAGCGTGGCTAACTTTTACAAGGAATTCATGGCGGCGCTGAAATCTCTGGGGATCGACGTGAAGATCTGGCCGATGGCGGTGGAAGTTCCGAATCCGATTCGGTTCGATCAGGACACGACACACGCGTCATATGATCCCGCGTATGTTGAGCGCTTTTTTCATATCTTGGCGACACTGAATCCGATCTTTCAGGAGTTTCGCGGGCGATTCATCGGCAAGGACAGCCCAGTGCATTTTTTCTGGGGCAGCTTCGATCTTGCAGTCACGCGATTTTCGGGGCGGCCGGCGCCGGAGCGGCCGGGGGCGGACATAATTACGCGGGAGGCTTATTCGCACGAGGTGAGCAGCGTTGGCTGGTGGCCGGGCGGCGAGGGCTTGGACAACCCGGCGTTTTATGCATACGTGGCACCTGAGCCAGATGCGTTCAAGAATCACGCGGTGAAACCTGCGCAGGCCTGGTACCACGAGAAGATGAAGGAGTTTTTGCTGGGGTATGACGACGTGCGAAATGCAGGCGACCCACGGGCGGCGCTGCTCGATTTCTGCCAGTCCACTTACGAAGCAGCGGCAAATCTGGGGAATTGGGATCGCGCGGCGCTGGAGCGGAGCGCAAAGGCTGATTCGGCTGCGCCCTAGAATGCAGCCTGTTCCAATCTTTAGCAGGTCATCACGGAATCGGTTGCGTCGTTCTTCGTGATTCCAGGCGTCTGCGAGCATCTCCCAAATTCGTGGACCTTTCCGCATTCGTCGGCATCACATGCCCGAACCGGCAAGCGGGTTTAATCTAGAGCGGAGGCTTCCCTCATGAGCGTAACGGATGAAGTGGTGGCATCAAATCGGCAGTATGCGGCGGATTTCAATTTGGGGAATCTCGCGATGCCACCCGCGCGGAAACTGGCGATCGTGGCCTGCATGGATGCGCGGATGTCGGTAGAGGCGATGCTGGGCTTGAAGACTGGCGATGCGCACATCATTCGCAATGCCGGCGGAATCGTGACGGAGGATGCGGTGCGTTCGCTGATTATTTCGCACTACCTGCTGGGGACGCAGGAGTTCATCATCATCAATCACACGGACTGCGGGATGCTGACGTTCAAGGACGAAGACCTCCGATCGAGACTACTAGCCGCCACCGGCACCACCGCCGTCGTCCCCGCAGCGTTCCATGCGTTCGGCGACCTGGAGCAAAATGTGCGCGAGCAAATTCAAAAGGTAAAAGTTCATCCGTGGATTCCCAAAAACATTTCAGTTCGGGGATTTGTGTATGACGTGCAGACCGGGCGCTTAAATGAAGTGGCTGAGCAGCGGTCGGGAGCCGTCGCGAGCTAAAGCAGGATGATACAAGCGACCGCTGCGGCTGGACCTGCGCGTTAGTGCGCCGGGCGACGGTAGGTGTGAGGCGTCGTGGCGGGCAGGGCGGGATGCGGTAAGGCGTTTAGCGTTCGAGCTTCGCGATGGCGCTCAAGTAAATGCTTTTGCGCGCGGCGCCCCCAGGAACGCACGAAATAGTAGTTCAACGTGCCGCCCGCTCCCGCGCTGAGCACCGGAATCACGCGGGCCGACCATTTTTCCGCGACTTCCGTACCAACCTTCACGGCGATGCGATCAATGATTCGCGGGACGATCCGTTCGACAGTCTGCTTCTCGATGAAGTCGCGTCCTAAATCGAGCCCCGCGGCTGTGGCGGCCGCGAACCACAATTCCGTCTCTTCTTCTGCACTGGTGTACTCAAAGCCGTAAATCAGGCTCAGCTTTTGAAGCATTCGAACGGTGATTGCTGAGAGGATTCCCATATCCGGCAGGATCGTAGCGAATCCGCCGAGGCCAAACCCCATTCCTTCCAGCGCTGCGGTTTTCGTGGAGGCTGAAATCACGCGGGTGGCGATCGGATTCAACGTGCGCTCGTCAACGCGCAGCATATCTTTCCAGGACAACACAGGAAGCCGGTGCACGCGCTTCAGGTGCGCGAGATATTGATCGGGATTCACGCGGACGGTGTCGTACGCCTTGCGGAAACCAGCGCGCAACGAAGTCTCCAGGATACGAGTGCTGAGGCCGGGTTTTAGTTTTCGTCGCATCGAATGACTGAGTCCTTCGAGCGCCGAAATGTGCGCTCCCACTCTTCTCTATTATGCGAGGGAATCGCTGAAGTTCCAAGCGGGGTTCGATGTAGCGGTATGTCTCAATCACTGTAGAGCTAGCGATTGCTTACGGGCTTTGCAGAGGCGGCGTCACGGAAAGATTCCGGGGGATCGAACGAACACCGCTCGAAGAATAGCTTGTCGGTAATCGCACCATCGCGCCAGCGGCGAATATCAGCAAGCGTAGCGGCTGCCACGCCTCCTTTATCTCCGAGAAAAACAACGACAACGCCGGACATAGGCTGCTCAGAGTGCATGGCTTCGCGATAACCCTCGGTGAAAATGTGCTTGGCAAATGCGAACTGGCTCTGGCCCAGAATTGAACTGGGAATCGCGCGGTTAGGCTGAGCGAATACGAAGAGCGATGGCTTCCCTTTTAGCGGCGTCCATTCGCCGCCGAACGGCTTTATCTCCTGGTTGGGAGTTGAGAAGTTGAGCGCCGCGGACGCGTCTTCGGTGTCGTCTATTTGCTGAGGCGGTTGCAACTGCGCAGCGCGGACCCAGCCCTCGGCGCCATTTTCAAGGCGGACATGGACCCAGTTCCCCTTCACATTCATTACTTCAAATTCGTCCTCCGGATCGGCGCGGAAAAGAACCTTGGAGGTGTCGTCGTCCTGCTGGAATACGGAGGCCTGCGGCGTCTTGATCACCGCGAGATTCGACAGAAATTTCTGCGAGCTTGCGTTCGCTTCCAGCTCTGAGACTTGCTGCTGCAATTTGCGCTGATTCATCTCAGCCGCCTGGAGCTGGGCTCGAACGGAATCGATTTCGCTTGCGAGGGTGGCGGGATCGCTCGAATTCGCGCGCGAGACTGACCCTGATGCCGGCACGGGTTGGGTAGGATTCGCCGCGGTTTCTCCAGATGACGTGCCAGGCAAGGGCGAATGCGAGGAAGGTGTGGGGTTCCCACCGGGGGCTACGGATGGCCCCGGCGATGCAGGTGAAGCGCCGGGCTCGGACGCAGGCGCAACAGCCGGGCCCGTACCCAGGCCACCACTCCGAGCATCGCTTCGATCGATGTTGCCTTTTTCGAGTGCAACGCTCAGACGGTCGAGCATGTCTTGCTCGAGCCGGCCATTCGATGGAACCACCACATACTGTGAGCGCGAAGGATCTTCTTCGGCATTCCAAGCCGTGATTTTCGCGCTGACCGAAACGAGCGTTTGATTGGGGCCCTGCGATTCAATTTCGATGCGAAGTTGATAGTGCGGATTCTCGAGCTTTGCGATCGTGGAGGCGTTGGCGTTCACGAAGCCATCAAGGACCGGAAGGCGATTTGTCGCGTACGCTTTCAATGCCTGCAGGGCCTCTTCGACTTCCGCCTTCCTATGCTTGTAGACGCGATCTGTCGAGTCTGTATCCTGAGCGCGCGCTACGAGACACGAAGAGAATAGAAGCGCGAAAAGGAAGAGCAGGCATGGAGTCCAAGCCGTCCCGTAATCAGGGCCCCGGCTTTCAATGCGGCTCTTGTAAACAGCGCTCACGATAGCGGCTCGAGGAACACGTAGTAGATCCAACCTTCGTCGCCTTTCGCGGTGCGCACGCGATACCAGTATTTCGTGGTCGTCAGCACCGTCACGGTCAGGCCCTTCTCGAGCGAAAGCACGGTGGTTGAATGGTCGTAAGGCGAGGCTTTCAGAGGCACGGCCTGACCCCGAATGCGGCCCTGCGTATTGAATTCAAGCTGCCTCACCCGATCCTGCAGTTTCTTTTCGGCTGCTTGGGAGTCGGCCAGGCGCGACTGCTCATCGGCCAGCGTGTTCCGCAGTCCCAGCGTTTCCTGGCCCGAGTTCGCCACGGTTTGCGGGTTGTGATGACGCACCTTGGGAGCTTCGAGGGCTTTGATCTGCGTAATGATCTCGGCGTATTCGGCGGTTTCGACGCTTCCGTCGGACGCGTACAGATGATGGCCAGCATCCGTGACGAACACTGCGTCAATCGCCAGGTGCGTGCGCTGCGGATTCACCGTTTCGACTACGTAGCGTACGGTGACTGTTCCGATGTCCGACGACGCCGGAAAATGCTCGGGAGATAGCACTTTGGATTTCACTTTGTAGAATACCTGTCCAGAGCCGGGCGGAGCAGCAAGAACGGTAGACGATTTCGCAAAATCCGCATCTTCGATATCGATCTCTTTTCTATACATGGCGGTGCCGCGAATGATGGAGTCGCTCGCGACCCCCTTCACAATCTGCAACACTGTATCGGGAGGTGTATTCAGATCAACCGAAAAGCCGACGGTCGTTTTCCTGTGTGGGTCGTGGTAAATCTGCGCGGAAGCGGAGAGAGCCGCAAAAAAGAAAGCGAGAAGTAGCGAGATAGCCCGGAGATTAATCAACCGACTCACGACCCCGAAATACTGAAAGAAGAAGTTCACCAGAACGCTTGCTTATGATTCGTTTTCCGTCAGCCTGCGAAACTCCGCTTCATCGGCGAAGGTCCAATCCGGCGCAAAACCCTCTTCCAGAGCAGTCTCGCCTGCCACCGCTCCTTCCACGGAGTTGAACTGATTGCGCTTGCGGTAAGCCGCATAAAAGATCGCGGCCATGATCAGAAGCGGAGGAAAAAACATGATCTCGATACCATGGCGGAGCGCCTGGATGAACTGACCGCCCGAGGCGGCGGCGCCCTGGTAACACAGGGCACAACCCTGCGCAAAGAGCGCTGAAGGGCTCAAAAGGACTGCGACCGCGGCTGCGGCGCGCATGTAAGGGGCACTTGTCATCGTCCGAATCATATCACCGCTGCGGTGTCCCGGCTATCATTCCTTTACTGGCCTATCCGCTCAGCAATGTTCATGATGTTCACCATGTTCACGGTCGCCTAGTTGCATTTGTGAGGTTGACGGCGATGCTTGGGCCACCACCGCCGTCAGTGAAGAAAAGGTCAGTCACCTCAGCTGCGTCGTGGTTTGGGCTCTCGGGGCGTCTGCGTGTTGCTTGGCCGCACTTACGATTCAGACTCGGTGATTCCGCACAATTCGAGCGCTCTGAAGGGAGCCGTTCTCAAAATTCGCTAAATAGTTCTGCGGCTTGATTTTTCCTCGTGCACAATTTCAGTCAGGTCCTTCCCCGCCGCGTACTCCTGTATGACTCGAATGTGTCGCGGCGAAATCCGGTCTAGATACGCTTTCACGCTCTACCGTCGCGGCGCTTTCGCGACGGGCGGGATGATCGACGTAATAACTTTGAATGCGACCTCCCCGTCATTTTCCGCCAGCCTGCGACGCACCACTTCCTCCGATCCCTCCCTTGCTTAGCGCCGCCCACCATGCTCGCTTCGAGGGCTAGGAACCAACCTTGGCCGATTTCGGCTCGGCCGGTGCGGTATCCGAGCACTCGAATCATCGAAACGGAGTCCTTCCGTGAGGCCAAATTCTTCGCACAGCAAGCAGCGGCGACCGCCATACCCGGCTTCGAGACCTTGTGGTGTTGCGATCGTGCGCCGAGAAACACCAAGGCGTTGAGCGACCGTATGAATCTGTTTGTTCATGGCGGGGGTGAATAGCAATCCACGCCCAAGGCTGCCCAACGTCTCCGTGTTCAGACCGAGG
Organism: uncultured Acidobacteriota bacterium; assembly: GCA_963772535.1. Classification (GTDB taxonomy): domain Bacteria; phylum Acidobacteriota; class Terriglobia; order Acidiferrales; family UBA7541; genus Palsa-295. The sequence continues at coordinate 487,420 of CAVYXN010000007.1, read as the reverse complement.
GACTTCAAAACTGAGCCAATCTTCCGGGCACTAATTCGAAAATCCTCGCCCCGGAACTTCAACTTCTCGTTGATCGACGCAGCAATTCCACCCACAAGGATGGAGTGGATTGGACCTTCGTGGATTAACTCGAAGAGAATCGTCGCAGCAAGCCACTCCGGTTCAAGCGCGCGTTCGATTTCAGAATCGTGGTCGCGCTCCCGCAGTGCCAAGAGCACGACTGACGCGCTTTCTGTGTCGTCCTGAATCGGCGCAACCAAAGCGAGAGCGACTTGCTTCATTCGAGGGGTAAAATCCTGTAGCGTTCCCGAAGGCAGCCGAAAGCTTTTCACTGCCAAGTAATGGGTGAATCGGAACATTAGCAACTCCGGCTGAAACCGCTGCGTGATTTGGCGAATTGCAACGTCGTCGAGAGGCTGTGTCTCATTCCCGCTGGGCAGCATTGAGACCACAACGCAACGACTCAGTAGTGGTGCGTCCCGCGGAACCTCACGTGACGCAATGATTTTCATCCCGTAGGTCACGAACAATCTTCCGTTGCGACCGGCAGGAACCCCTGCCACGGTTCCTGATCGGAGCAGCCGGAGGACATCTGCAGAGCGGCTGCTGTTATCCAAATCGAGTTCATCGATTAGCAGCGTGGGATTGAAGCGATCGGTCAATGCGTATAGCGAAGCAGAGCGTACGTCACCGATGAGTAGCGCTCGACGGCATAAGCAAGAAAGCAGCCGAAGGAGTTTTGTTTTTGCGCTGCCCAACGGGCCAACAATCCAGATATAAGGCACAGCCTCGAAGCAGTCCGGAAACCAGCTACACAAGGCGACACTCGCCAGGAGCACGAGCAGTTCGCGGTCAGCTTCGATGAATTTGGCGAGTGTTTCGACGATGTCGGCAATCAGGGCAGCCGGTTCGCGGCACGGACGGACACCATCCGGAAGGATGATTTGGGAGTGCAACGCTTGCATCGGGTCCGGCGGCACGTACAGCGTGCCAGCGTGCTCAATGCTCGGCACTATTGTCGCAATTCCGTTTTGCCAGCGTAAAAACACAAAGCGAGTGGGATCGTTTGGATCCCGCACCGTTTCAACTAACGGTTCACCTGGAAGTAGATGTGATGGGAATACGCCTGAAATGACCGTCGTGGTTCTTTGCTGATCGTGGGACATTTTATTTTCTTATTTCAACCTTCAGAAATTCGACTCCATCGCGACATGCTGGTTTCTAGCATTCCATTGTGAAAATGTCGGCGACGCTGCTCGGCAGTACAAAGCTCCCTTAGCCAATTTAGCGCATCAATTGAGCAGCGATTGTTGGAAGCTAGGATTCTTACGGAAAATATTACTCGACCCCGGCCGATTGCGACGAACGTTGTGCATGCGCAGCTGCCGAATACAACGCAGAACATATGTATCGGAGCTTTTCAGTACGCGCGGGGTCAGCACGCAATTTTCGGGGGGCCAAGCTCTTCGGAAAACACGATGTCCGCCACACGTGCGGATCAATTAAATCGGCCTTCTGTAGTTTGGCCGCCCCTTTTGAGCTAACTGCTAATCAGTGACATCGGCGACCAACCGATCGGCGATGGCTTTTCGCTTCGACTTTGGCGCTTTGTACATTTTCAGTAACCGATTGAGTCCGCAAGCTGAATCCTGCTCGGCCAAGTCCAGCGACCGCATAGCAAGATAGGCGGCTTGTGATACCCACATGAACACGCCCGTCTCCACGTTCAAATAAGGAACCGGGTGATTGCGCGCGTCTCGTCCATTCGGAAAAAGAATGGCGTCGAGCGCACAATCTATCTCTTCCGCGTTCTCTATCAGTTCGACCACTTGCTCGTTGGTGATGCTCATCATTTCCTTTCCTCCATAGCTAGCTACTTCGATTCCGGCTGCCTTCGCCGCCGGTTGGCGTTCGATCTAATGACACTGCGTAAAGCGAAATCGGATCCGCCATTTCACTCACAAACACTTATGAGCAAAAAAAAAGGACGGACCCAAATTCGGGTTCGTCCGTCGCTTCATCCCGGGCTCCGAAAGAATCGGACCCCGTGTATTCCAATTACGAATCAAATTTTATCATGAAAATGGGCGGTGCAGCGGGTCAACCGCCCAGCTGATGTTGACCCTTTGAGCACAAAGAGGGACAGCCGGCCCTTAGAAGCGAAATTCAATTTCGTGGCGGTATCCTTTCGCGGACGAGGAGATCCAAATTCCCTCCCGGTACTAACAGGGTTCCCATTCATTTCTAGCTGCATTCGCAATTTTGGGGCCGCATTATGATTATGGCAAGCCTGTTCCGGATACACTTCATCTCTTAATTTTTCTTGTTTTTTTCCTTGGCCCATCGAGCAAGACCGGCTTTACGCGCAAGTTCTCGCCGCTCCTGTGGCGTGAGCTTTGCAGTTCTTGCCTTGCCGCCTTTCAATCCCCCCAAGCGTCCGAGCGCGACTGCGTGTGGATTTTTTTTCTTCGCCATCGCGACTGACACTGCCAAATGGCGCGTAAAAAAGCAAGTAAGGATATTAATTGCTTGACATTACGAGAGCGCTCTAGCATCCTAATACCAGACCGCTCTAGTATAAGAAAGCGTTGCTTGGGACTGGGTCGATAGCATGGCGAATACGCAAGATCAGTTGGCGCAGCAAAAGGAGGAGTTCGAAAGGACACTTGGTTCGATCGAACTGATTATGCGAACATCACGCAGATCAAGCATTCAAATCCAAAGGTTTCGTCACCTCAACACTCGCAGATTCAGCGATGCCACTCTACTTCGGTCGAACAAAAGGTGTGCCCGGAGCGCTTGGGGAGAGCTTTCCCGGCAATCACTCGCACGCCTAGCTGAGCTGACTGGCATGTATCGCTTGTCCGTGACGGCCGGCCATCTCCAATTTTTCGACGGGCGATGGTACATCACACATTCTGGTCTGCTCAGTGTCGCTTGGCGCAACCGCTGCTCCGGGATCCGGACAACTGTCGAAAAGCACCTTTGCGATCTGGCGATCAAACGCTGGGTTTTCAAAGCGACAGTTTACAAGGGTCCCCATTCGAAAGGATTCGTCGGCTACGGCGACGCTGACCCGTCCAACGTATCTCCGTTGGTTCGCGGCGCTGAGATGCGCATCGCTGAAACTCGTGCCGTCAATCGGGCTCTGCGCAAAGCATATGGAATCGGTCTCTGCAGCGTCGAAGAGCTTGGGTCATTTTCCACTCCCAATAAGCCCGTTGCGGTCGCTCCGGGTTTAAATGGCCACACCGGATCGAACGCCTCAAGCAGTGGCCAGCCCCGGTTGCGCGACCGACTTTGCCTGCTGATCCGCCAACACAATCTCGATCCCAACCTAGTGAAAGCATACGCCGCCGATTTCTGCGGTACACAAACCCTTAAAGGAGCCCGCCGTGACTTGGTTGAATCCTTTATCGCTCAGCTCGCGGCATTCGCCAAGAAAGATCGGGACGGGCTCATCTGCAAACTCAACTCCTATGCTCACCCTGTGGGGGCAACACCATGAAACGGCATATTCCGGGTCTCCATTCACGACAGCAGGATCGCGAAAGCGCTCTCGAAGGCCTGTTCCTCGTTTGCGTCGATGCTGCTTCGTATCGCTGGCATCCTCAGAAGCCTTTCCTGTCGGTTCGCTTTGTCGTTATCGAGCCCGAACCGTTTGCAGCACGATCGCTTTCGGGACGGCTGTATTGCACCGAACGCGCGCTCTGGAAACTGAATTGGTTTCTGCGGGACTTCGGGTACGACTCCGATCTGCTTAGCCGAGACCAGGTTGACGACAAGGCTCTCCTCGGCCTTCGCGGCGTTGTTCGGACATCTCATCTCACCTTGAACGGTCGGTCTTTCCAGAACCTCGAAGCCTTCGCGCCCGCCGCAGAGTGGGAAGAGGTTTCGTGCGACGCGGCTAATGGAACACGCGAGCAACGGAACGGCGATGATCTATAGCCACACCCAGATCGCCCAGTACCTGCGTTGCCCGCGAAGCTACCGGCATCGCTACCTCGATGGGTGGAGAGAAAAAGAGACGCGTGCGGCGATGGTGTTTGGGCGTTGCTTCGAAACATCTCTAGCTGCTTACTTCCAGGGAAACGACTGCACTGCGGCACTCTTCAAGGAGTGGGGCGCGTTCCGGGACATTCCGCTTGAATTTAAAAAGGGCGAATCCTGGGATCGCCTCGTCCATGAGGGAGTTCATCTGCTCGAAAGGTTTGCACAGGATGATCGCATCATAATTCATGACCCAGAGAGCGATCTGCAGGTCAAGCTGGCACGGGAACTTCCCGGAGACAACGAATTCGTCGCCTACATCGACGCGCTGGGCGAACTCGACGGCAAGCGATACTTGATCGACTGGAAGACCACCACGAGTCGCTACTCGGAAGAGCCGGACGGCTTGCTGTCACTCGACCCGCAGTTGATTTGTTATTCCTGGATCAGCGGGATCTCCGATGTGGCGCTCGTGGTGTTCGTGCGGAAAAACCACCCCGAGATTCAATATTTGAAGGCAGCCATTTCGGAAGAGCGGCGGTGCGAGTACGGTCGACTCGTCGAAACGACCGTTGGCCAGATCGAAGCGGGACAGTTCCCTCCCCACAGCGGCATCCGCTTCCCACAGAACGGATGCATTAGCTGCCCGCATTTGGGCCTCTGTCTGGGTAACCAGGAACTGATCAGCACGAACCTAATTCGAAAACCAGGAGTCAGCGATCTTGATTGGCTTAACGAGCTTGTGGATTAGCGAGCGAAACCTCGTGTCTCCCGAGATCAATCGTCGGAGGGCTTTGGTCGTTCTCGGGAAAATCGACGAGATCTTGTCCTGGGAGCAGGCCAAGGAGCACGAGCGCGACGAGCGCTTCGTCGAGCTGGGTGAATACCTTTGCGAGGTTCGCGCCGGTCAATACTGGAGATTGGAGAACTTAAAATCCTTCGATGAATTTCTCGAAAAGCGTTTTCCTGAATCGCGTCGGAAAGCATACTACCTTATGGCCATTCACGAGAATCTAACGCGGATTCCGAAGCGACAGCTTCGCGAAGTGGGCTGGAGCAAAGCAGCAGAGCTCGTCAAAGTAGCCCGTCGAGACGGGAACGAGTTCGATTGTGCAACCTGGTTGCACAGGGCCAAGGAACTCCCCAAGGAAGACTTCAAACGGGCGGTCGATTCGCACCTGACCGGCAAAGAAGCCGAACCCTGGGAGATCATTTATTTCAAGCTCTACAAGAGCCAGTTGCCGGTGGTTGAACGTGCCCTCGAGATGGCAGCGTTGATGCTCGGCAGCGACAAGTCACGTGGTTATTGCCTGGAAATGATCTGTGCCGACTTCTTGGCGGGTGCCGCTTTGGAGACCGGAAGATCCGAACCAAACATTGGGTGTCCGACGGCTAACGGTGACTCATTTGCATGTTACGAGCAGACGGGTTCGCCGGACACCGAGTGAAATGAATAACTCAGCTTCGCAAAAACGGCCCCGAATTCGACTGACGGCGAGACTTTATGCGACGCTGCGTCGTGTGGTCCTGGAACGCGACGGTTGGCGTTGTCAGAAATGCGGATCCTTCAGGAATCTCGATGTCCACCACATGAGACGGCGCAGCGCCCTCGGTGACGACGCGGAGGAGAACCTCATAACACTTTGTAGGGAATGCCACCAAACTCTGCACAGGTCCGCATTTTCTGACCATTGACGACCACCAATCTCAGCAAAGGATTTTGCGTTCATATTTCATGTGCATGAAATAGAGCAGGCCGATAGCAGCGTCGATAAATGCGAGCACCAGCAGCGTGGCCAGGAGATGAGCGAATATCGCTCAACAAAAGAGTGCGGATGGAGGGACGGCGCAGAGGCGGCTCGGCTCGAATTCAAGGAATCCACAGGGGAACGAAGAAAAACAGACTTGACTCACGCTGGCCTTCTCATGGGAGGACTTAGCCAGCTTATCTCTTCGTATCGCCGAGGCTCGGATGTCTCTTTGCAGTTGCCTGAATCATGGTGAGACTATCAAAACTCGGGCTGGTCATTGTTGCCATATCATTTCTCTCTCCGCCAGGTCATTTCGACGCGCACAGGTATTTCGTTCTTTACGGGTATCGTTAAGAGCGACGGTGGGTCGATCTTAAAATCGGAGAGCGTAGCCGGAATGGTTCCTGAAATCCGAGTCTCGTTTCCTTGGGTCACATGTTTGAATGGAACCTGCTTATACGTGGCGGTCTGGCCGGCAAATTGGACCTCTAGGTCAGCATGAATCGTTTCTGACGAGGATGCCTCTTCTGGCAATCGGGTACGCACGCTGACCATCGGAAATTGCCCACCACGCGTGACCTGAACCATGTGAAGATCGCGGTTGCTGTCCCCCGAATCGAACGATTTAACGGGCACCGCGATCAAGAAATCGCATTGTCCGGCGTGGCAGACGCCCTTGCCTCGCGCCTCGTGGCTAACGCCATCAACTTGATGCAGCGTGTGAGACACGTGATACGTCAGAGTGGATTGTTCAAGAGCCCATTGGCTATCCGTTTGAGCAGCGGAAAGTGCGAGGGCAGCAACAGCGACGAACGAGAGAGCCGTCAGTACTCTTCTTACGGTTTTAGTCATAAGCGAGCCTCACCATTTCAGAGTTACGGCCAGGATCGATGCCCCGTAGGCCCCGGCTGTTACAATAGCCACCGCTCCATGAGCACTCGCGATTCCATGAACCTTTTCCCCTTGGCTTTTTTGATTGTAAGCCATTGCCCCCAAGATGGCTGTCATGATCATCCCTGGGCCGTGAATCCAGGCCAGAGCCTTGTGCACGCGAATGGGCCCGCGGGTTTCGGTTCCCGGAATTTTGGGCGCAAAGATCGCATAGTAAGCGCTAATGCCATACAAATCCCCCGTCACCGCACCGAGAGCAAGATGCGCATAGCGATCGCTCGTACTGGTCTTTTTGCCGCCGGCTCCGGCGCCCAAGATGACCGTGGCGATCAGCGGAGCGGTATCTATCAAACCGATCCGCTGATGGACCTTGAGCATGTGAGACCGTTTGTCGAGCCTCGCCTGATCTTGGGCGCTCCCCTGCGTCTGAGTCGGCGAGAAGCCGAGGTCCCCCAGCGAAAGCACGCCACCCAAGGTCATATTCACCGTTTGCTGGGCCCCTCGGGTGATCGTCACTTTAGCTGCGTTGGTGCTGAACCCAGCAGCCGAAACGGACACCTCGTAATCTCCAGGCGTGAGGTTTGATACCTTGTAGAGGCCAGCCGAATCGGTCTGGGTTTCCGCCGATTGACCCGTGGCAACATTTTTGACGGAGACTTTTGCGTTGGGAACGACCTTTCCCGATGGGCCGGTAATGGTGCCTGACAATATTGCGCTAGCAACCTGTGCCCACAATGGAACCGAGAGTAGGAGAGAAAACACTAGAATGGCCCCAAGAACTGACCTCGCCTCTTTCGGATTCATTTGACTTCTCCTCTCGACATTGCTGCCCTGGTGTTACACATCCCTGCAGAGGCTAGCGCTCTCCTACGACTTTGTCTTTGTTCCCTATACCAACGTGCCCGGGAGCGCCAATTGCGGCACCCGACATCAACCCCACGAAATCCTTGTTCTCCATAATTCGGAGCAGACTCTGGAACATCCAAGATGAGAAGCTCTGCATCGGTCGGCGGGCACCTTAGTTTCTGAATGAGACGGTTTCATGTCTTAAGACTTTAAGACATTCGATTCACCACGTCAATGTGAGTGACGACCCGACAACGTTTCAGCACCTCGACGAGATTAGCTGCAATGCATATAAGTTGAGCTGCTTACATACAAATAGGGCAAAATGTCGTTATACCTCCCATGCGGCTCCTCGAGATTCACGACCGGCCATGGTTCCCGGAATTTCTGCGGCGGGAAGTGGTGGACGGGTTGCAGGTTGTCCTGGAAGCGACAGGTGCCTATTTGCCGGTTGCGCCAAGGCTGCGCGAAGCACTCGATCGCGCGGGCGCGGATCGAGTGCTGGATCTTTTTTCGGGCGCCGGAGGACCTTGGCCGTCGCTCGTCCGTCTTTTCGAGGAGGAAGGAGCCGCGCCACCCGAAGTTTTCCTGACCGACAAGTATCCGAACAGCGCCAAGCTCGCCGCTGCCGAACCTTCTGCGGATCACATTCACTTCGTCAGCGAGCCAGTCGACGCAACGCAAATTCCTGATGACCTGCCCGGATTTCGGACGATCTTTTCCTCGTTCCACCATTTCAATTCTGGTGAAGCTCGCCACTTTCTGCATGATAGCGCCCGGAAGCGGTTAGGCGTGGGCGTCTTCGAAGTCGCCTCGCGCCAGGCGTTCACGTTGATATCAATTCTCTTCATTCCCGTCGTTGACTGGCTCTTCGCCCCCTTCCGGCGGCCGTTCCGCTGGTCGCGGATCCTCTGGACCTATCTGATCCCGGTCGTCCCCTTCGTGCTTCTCTTTGATGGCCTGAGTTCCTGCCTCCGGACGTACTCGCTCGCGGACCTTCTCAATCTCATCGATGGGCTGACCACGAAAGATTACAAATGGGAGATCGGTGAAGAGAACGGAGGGTGGTTGCCTGTGCGGATTACCTACGTGATTGGCTGCCCGAAGAAGATATCCGCAGTACAAGCCAATTGAAAGGGGACGCGTACTTCGGCGCGCCCGTGAGCAACTTCCCCGGATGGTGATTGGCATACCTAGAACAACTTTCGACACTTGCAGCTTTACCTCGGGGCATCGCGACGATCAATGCGGGCATCTATCGTTGTCGGCAGGCGCCGCGGGCAGCGCCGGACGTGGCAGGGGATGTGAGTGCGCGAGCGGCACGATGCCGAACGCAAAAGAAGCCCGAGTTCCCTTGCGTTGACGCTTACATTCGACCGCATCATTTCCCCAGCTCGACTTTCTTCATTCGCGCCACGGTGTCTGCGACGGAGGTCGAGTAAACCGGGCTTGGGATCGAATTTATTTTCGGGGGGGGCAACGTGGCCGCGCTCTCCGTGGCCCCCGGCAATTCAGGCGATGGAGCTCCGCTCGACGCAGCGGGATGATTCGCGTGGTGTAGCCAGGCGATAGCTCCAGTTGATAGCCACAGAGCGTCGTCTCCTGGAGTCGGTGGAGCTGGCCCGAAGCCCCGGATATTGACCCTGCTGGTTTCGTCGAACGGTCCGCGAACTGACGGATCCGGCTTTCTTCCAGGGCCGCTACCGAAATACCACGAGTTCCGGCCGTCCGAACAAGCAACGACGATGCAAGTACGAATACAGCATCTCCTTACCCTGGTGGCAAACAGCTCTTTTCTCGGCCAAGCGACGTACGGTTGTTGGTGAACGGGGCATGCGTTCATCTTCGTAAATTCAGCTCCGACGTGTCCGGGACGAAGTCCAGTTCGTTATTTCTTGACGGTTATATCGACGCTGGTCGTGGCATCCGTCACTGTAATTGTCTGCGTCGTGGGTTTGCCGTCTTCGCTCCAGGTTTTCAGCGTGTACGTGCCGGCCGGAATATTCTTGATCGTGAACGAGCCATCGCTGTCGGTCAGCGCGAAGTATGGTGTCGGAACAACTACTACGTAACCAACCATTTTGACGTGGAGATTGCAGAGGAGCTGTGCCGTACCAACGTCGTTGAATTGGAATGAATTCTTTTGGCCCGGCGATATAATAGCCAAACTATGGTGGAGTTTCCTGTCACCATTGATCGATGGCCAAAAGACGTTGTGAGCGACCTGATCGCTATTCAGAAAATCCACGTTAGTTCCGCGTAAGATCACGATCGTATGCGGTATGAAGACCAGATTCCGCTGGTCAACCGCTACATGCTGTTCGGGCGGATCGAACTTTTTGCCCGGAATGGCATCGACGTACACGGCAATGTTTCCGGGTGACTTCAATCCCTCCGCAAAAACCTTTCCCTTTACGTCGCCCGCCTGTGCGACGCTCGCAACCAACAACGCGCCGAAAACAATCGTCACAAGAGCCGCTCGCCAGATCTCGTTCATGCAAGTCTCTCCATTTTCAGAAATTCTGCGGACCGCTTCGGACCGTAGTATTCATTCAGCATGAACTCGTACTTAATGCGCTGCAGTGAGATGTATCACAGATATTTGTGACGAACGTCACAACGAGGCCCGGCGATTAGAATAGCGTAACTTAAGGGAGGCGCAGTAGTGTCGACCTTCGCAGACATACGCTTCTGAAATCTTTGTCAGCGCGATCACCGCTACTATTTCCATCTGCGTCTATTATCCCCAAGCAACGGTCCTCATCACATATCGTAAACGTACGGATGCAGATTTGGAGCAACTTGATTACTACCGTGACGGCGCAGTACGCTCGGGAAGGGCGCTATTGCAGGCGCGGCATCCAGGCATTCCCTGGTGTAGCAAGTAACGGAGGGCGAGAACGTGAGGACGAAAAGAATCGCGAATGCGAGCAGCGTAAATCCTGGAACCGGCGCCTTCGTAGGACGTCATTTGGGCCTACGGTAAGTCACGCCGAGTTGGTGAAGGCTCGGTCTCGGCTGAGTCGTGAGTGCGATGGCGACGCGGTCTGGAAGGTTCTGCATTCGCGCGACGAAGGCAACTAATGCACACGAAACGGAGAAGGGATGAGGAGCTGACGGAATCGCGCCGCGGGCAAGTGGCAATCAAGTTCCACGATACGAAGAATAACGCTGCGCGATCGCTCGCGGTAAGATCGGCGGACGATCATCACTCCGATATCGGCGAATTCTAGCCCATTCATTCCGTGATGAGAGATGACCTGTTTAACCAGAACCACTTGAAATGAACTTAGGTGACATCCGCTTGAAGCGTTTGTAGCGGCGACCTTTAAGTCGATGGACTACTGACTAATGCTGATAAAATGATGCCGCGATGCAGGCTTGCCGTAAATGTAAGCAGATAGTCAACCAGGACGTCGAAGTCTGCCCATATTGCGGCACGGACTCGCCAATGCTGGCCAGGGGCGAATCCGCCAAGCGCGCAAACAAATCAAGCGGGACGCGCATCACCCTCATCCTGGGCATCGTGCTGACGATTCTGTGGGCCGTCGCTTGGTTCGCACTCCCATGGCGGATCTCGGGATCCAAGCCCGAGGCCGAAATTCACGCTAGAGACGCGCTCGCCACCATCCAGGAAGTTCTGACGGCTTACCAGGGATCCGAAGGCAGTTTTCCGCCTTCGCTCAACGCGCTGGGTGATCGCGTTCAGGCCGCAGCGCATAGAGCGCAAACCGCTCAGTACACGCTGCAATACACGCCCGGAGAGCCGACCGCCGATGGGCTCGTAAAAAGTTATACGCTTGTCGCGCGCTCGAGGAATTTCGGCTATCTCAACTTTTATACGGACGAGTCAGGCATCTTCCACGTCACGGCTGAAGACCGTCCCGCCACAGTCCAGGACCCCACCCTCAAAGGTAATCTCTGATCGCACCCAGCGCACTGGAGAATGCTCTTGGTTCCACGGTTTATGCTTGGGTTGGGTTTCGATTGGTCCGAAAAGCAATCTAGCTCGTAGACCCATCATCTGCGGGCAGGAAGTTTGAAATCGTACTGAGACTTCGCTGCTACCGCTCCAAGACATCACTGCTTGTTATCGAGGAGACGTGCCAAGACGTCTGGATCGACTGTCGGCAGTTTGCAAATGTAGTTTTCGCAAACGTATGCGGTGGCACGATTCTTCATTCGATGGGCTCCAGCTACAAACGGCAACCAACGGGCTAGTTGCTGTTGCCCAACACCACCATCCGCGAGGAGCAGAATTTTGTTTGGTAGGAACCGAGAATTAACCTCGCGCAACAATTCACGGGTGTCCAGGGAGGTGGAATCACCAGCGATGAGGATTTGTTTGGTTTGCGCGAGCCGAAAATCAAGAGCTGAGGCCAGCGCTGGTATCGCGTCGGGATCCGACTGAAGTCGAGAGGCGAAAGCGCTGATGGTGGTTTGAGCTCTATCGCGTCGCTCGACGCGGCCCGTGAATTGGGCGAGGCGCAGAAGATTCATGGCGGCTGTCGAATTGGGTGCTGGCTCGGCACCGTCATACGCTTCACGAGTGCGGCTCAGGAGCAAGGGATCAGACGAGTCCGAGTCGAAATAGCCGCCATCTTTCTCGTCTCCGAATAGCTCGTCCTGTTTTTCCTGCAGTGAATCCGCCCATGCCAGCCAATGACCGTCGAAGTCTGCCTCATACAAATCAAGAAGCCCACTGATAAGATCGGTGTAGTCGTCAAGGAGCCCGTCAACACTAGGACCGCCAGCACGATAGCTGCGCCACAGCTTGCCTGTCCTGGAATCATAGAGATGCGTTTCGAGAAACCTTGCGGTAACTTGCGCGTATTCTAGATAACGCGGTTCACTTAGGGTTTGACTGGCGCGCGCCAGGGCGGAGATCATCATGCCGTTCCATGCAGTAACGATCTTATCGTCGAGAGGGGGCTTGGGGCGGCGAGAGCGCGCTTCGAACAGGGACTTGCGCCCCGCAGTCAGCCTTTCTACGGTTTGCTCAACGTTTAGGTTGAAGTTCTTCGCGGTTTCCTCCGTGGAGTGAGCTTCATACAGGACATTCTTACCCTTAAGTTCGCGGCGAAGGTCCTGTTGCGCGGGGACATTGCCGCCTGATTTCACTCCATAAGCGTATTCAAATACAGCGGCATCCTCCTTGCTCAAGATGCCGTCGATTTCCCGAGCATTCCACACATAGAATGCCCCCTCACTGGTTTGAGGGTTTCCGCGGCCAGCGCGGCTGTCTGCATCTTCTGCCGAGGCAAAACCTCCACGAGGCTGCTGCATCTCAAGCAGAGTAAAGTCTAAAATGTTTCGTCCGGTGTCGGCATAAAATCGGTCGTGTGTGATCTGATAGGCCTCAATGTAGACGACGACCAATTGCGCTTGGTCGTAGAGCATCTTCTCGAAATGTGGAACGAGCCATCTCGCATCCGTAGAATAGCGATGAAAACCGCCGCCAAGTTGATCGTGGATTCCGCCGCGCTCCATCGCGCGAAGCGTGCTGAGAGTCATGTCAAGTGACTCACGCTGCCCGGTGCGAGCGTAATAGCGAAGCAAGAAACGCAGTGTTACGGGCCTGGGAAATTTTGGCGGTTCCCCAAAACCGCCGTCCGCGCTGTCATAGTCAGAGGCAATCTTTTTGTATGCATGATCCAAAATTGAGGGTTGCGAGTCGCCAGGTGCGAAAAGCTGCGGGCTTACGATCTGGAGTAATTGTTGAGCGGAGCGACGAGCGGTTTCAGCTATCGATTCGTGATCTTTGTCCCATGACTCGGCGGCCTGTTGTAAGAGCGATTTGAGCTGATCCGGCTGGAAATAGGTTCCGCCGAAAAATGGGTTGCGCTCCGGGGTTAGTAGTAAATTGAGCGGCCAACCTGCGCTTCCGGTGGTGGCTTCGACGTACGCAATGTAAAGGCGATCGATGTCCAAACGTTCTTCACGGTCGACCTTAATCGATATGAAATATCGATTCAGGATGTCCGCGACGCCGGGATCGGAATATGACTCCCGCTCCATGACGTGGCACCAATGGCAGGTGAAGTAACCGATGGAAAGAAAGATCGGCTTGTTTTCCATGCGCGCTTTCTCGAAGGCCTCCTCGCCCCACGGATACCAATCGACTGGATTGTGCGCATGCAAGAGAAGATAGGGACTTTTTGCGTGAACGAGGCGGTTGGTGTAACGGTACGTGGCTGAGCCTACCTGAGGGCCGGAGTTCGAAGCGATGTTTGTTTGCTTTGAATCGTTTGCAGTCGCATGCGCCTGGCTATGCGCATCAATCGCAACGGCAAGCGATGCCAAGAACAGGACCGTGCCAAACAGCCGGAATAACGAATAGCGTTCCGTTACTTCGCAACCGTTTCTAAGGTGTCGGACAAGCTGTCTCATGGAGTTAGCTTTAGGCATCAAAAAGAACTGAGTCGAACAACAGGGTCATACAAGGCCGCCAGCCGATGCGGCTGCTCTTTTTTCCAGGCTGCTTGGAAGCGTTAGGCGCCGTTGAGGCGGAGAATGTCTCTTATAGGCTCGGACATCGCCCACATCGACGACCAATAGGAGTTTCTCATGTTGATGTTAGTCCTATGTAAGGTTGCCGCCGAAGTCCCCGCCGCAAACGGTAAGGTCGCTAGCTTTCTGTGCTCCCCTCCTGCTAACTTCGGAAAGCCGCCACTAGGAGTTTACCTCGTCGGCTTGAGATTGTGGAAAGAAGAGTGGTGACACCAACATCCAAGGGTGAAAGATGCGAGCCAGTAAGAAGAGCGCTGAACTCATGCGAGGCCGCTGCCGCATTTGCAGATGCACAGAGTAGAAGCCGTGTCCGATGGTGCCGGTTCCCTCTACTTCGATGGGCGGTCAGCAAGTAGTCGCGTGTGCGTGGGTAGATAAAACCCACGCACGTTGTCACGTTGTGACGATCCGGCGTGACTGTCACGAGCTGGAAAGAGTTGAAAGCCGCGGCGAAGCCCAGGCCGACCGTAGGAGACACTCGGTCGATGAAAAGGTGCAAAATATGGCCTACATTCAGATTCGCGAAATTACAGCCAGCGAGGTCGTCCCGCTGACGTTTCGTCTGCGCTTCGAGGTGTGGAATGACGAGGTCCAGTTAACAGCTCGAGTCCGAGCGCAGAGGATTTTGAGTGACCAGCATGACCTGCACGCGCGGCACTGGGCGGCTTTCGATGGTGACCAGATGGTAGCCGCCGCACGAATGTGCATTCACAGTTTGAGAGAAGAGAGTCCTGACGCGCAAGTCTTCCACGAAATGCCGCTCCCTGTCCCCGTCGCGACGAATAACTACCTGGTGGTGAAGAGAGCGTTCCAGAGACGCGGCATAGCAAGACAGTTAGACATCTTCAGAATACACGCGGCACGCGAGGGGAATGCTGCCTGTGTGGTCTTGACCACTCTAGACCGAAGGATTGGTCAACTGGAGCAGCTTGGATTCAAATTGACGAAGTTCAGGTACACACCGCCATTCGCGGAAAGCATTGTGGCTAGCGGAATGGTATTAACCCTTTAATTCAACCGTGCCCATCGATAAGGGTGTCAAAAATCACAGAAGCGCGTTGTCGACGAGGCTACTCTGGCCGGGCAGTTCCGATAAAGGTCCGCGAACCAATCGACGACACTTGGATGAGCATGATTAGTAGGTCTGAATTTGTAGCGATTCTTTTCGGCACGCTTTCGGTTGCGAAGTTTGCGCAGGCGGGGGACGTGAACCGTAAGATATCGGCTACTGGCTTGAAGTCAGCCGAAGACATTGCGGTCTATATCGATGCCATTCCCGGTAAGAAATTCGATCCGCTCGGGCAGCATGTATCAGTTGACCAGCGAAATCCGGGGTTTATACCTAGCACTATAGTTATCGTGCGCGGAACGACGATTGATTTTCTGAATAGCGATCAAGTCACTCACAACGTATTGGCCATCGATCAATGGTGACAGGAAACTCCACCATAATCTGGCTGTTATATCGCCGGGCCAAAAGAATTCGTTCCACTTCAACGACGTTGGTACGGCACAGCTCTCTGCAATCCTCATGTCAACATAGTTGGTTAGTTTGTAGCTGGTCCCACACCATACTTCGCCTTGACCGACAGCGACGGCTCATTCACGATCAAGAATGTTCCGCCGGGGAACTACACTCTGAAGGCCTGAAGCGAACACGGCAAACGCACCTCGCAGGCAACAGTAACGGATGCAACGACGAGCGTCGACTTCGCGGTAAACAAGTAAATGGACCTGGATAGCACTCATGAAGCCACGCATTGAAACGGCGAGTTGGATCACGTTTGCGGCGATCTTCCTAATCGCAACATCGCTGCTTGACCAATCGCTTGCAACAAAGAACTTTCGACAACGGCTGCAAGACGAAAGTAGGATCCTCCATAGGCCATTCAACGAAACCAGCATGGGCAATACCTGGGATTTGCCGGCAGTCTCAGAATCGGAGGACCGATCAAGAATGAGGACATGCCATACTTTTAGATGAAAGTTAAAAGGGTTATAAAGGTACCTGCGGCGCGGACGTTTCAGCAGGACATTGCGAATGGAGTTGGGACTGATATTTCTGACGGGCTTGTTCTTGAGCCTCCACTGCGTGGGGATGTGTGGCGGATTTGTGGCGCTCGTATCCGTGGCGCCCTCAATCACAACGATCGGAAACGGCGCGACAGGTACTGCGACGCTGGCTAATCCATCGTGGCGGCGAGCGGTGCTGCCGCAACAGCTTGTATTCAACGCCGGACGGATTGCGACCTACACGCTACTTGGAGCCATGGCCGGTGCGCTGGGATCGTTCACTAGCCTGATTTCAAAGACTGGAAGAATTCAAGCGTTGCTGATGATAAGTGCGGGCGTGCTGATGGTGGGCACAGGGCTCGCGCTTGCTGGGCTGATGAAGCACTGGTCTCGGTTTAAAGCGAACGTGGCGACGCCGCAGCCGTGGCTGGCGCGCGGATTCGAACACGTCACACGTCTGCCGAGGGCGATGCGAGCGCTGCCGCTCGGCGCGCTGCTTGGATTTCTACCCTGCGGGCTAATCTATGCGATGTTGGCCAAAGCAGCGTCGTCCGGGTCAGCGCTGTTGGGCGCCCTGGTGATGCTAGCATTCGGCTTCGGAACGGTGCCAGCGCTACTACTGGTGGCGTTCTTTGCAGACCTATTTTCGATCACGCTGCGGGAGAAACTGGTGCGCGTCAGTGGAGTGCTGCTCGGGGTGCTGGGCGCGATCACATTGTATCGAGGGTTTTACTGGCTCGCACACCCGATCCAGAACCCCGTTGTGCACGACATGATGCACCATTTTTAGATGCCGAGTGTGAGGAGGTAGCGTCTTGACCATCCCCGCGAGGATTTGCGCACATTGCGGGTTGGCACTTCGCGGTGCGCCCACGGTCACGCAAGTGGGGGGCGAGGAAAGGCAGTTCTGCTGCTCGGGCTGTGCGTTTGTATACCAACTCGCGGGCGGGGGGAATGAGGGCGACAGCGCGGAATCCTGGTTCCTCGTTCTGATCGCCCTCGGCACGGTTCTCTCCGGCTTCATCATGAGTTTCGCATGGGTCCTGTATCTGTACCCGGACTTGCCCACCCATCTCCGCGACCAAATCCAGTACATCCTACTGGCGCTCACGACGCCCGTGATTCTGGTGCTTGGCTATCCGTATCTGAAGCTGGCCGTGCAGGAACTGCCGCGCGGGCGGCTGAGTATGGCGACCCTAATCGCGGTCGGCACAGTGACGGCATATGTTTACTCGGCAAGACAGACCTTCCAGCACGGTCACGACGTATATTTCGATACGGCTGCAATGGTTATCATCCTTGTGACGCTCGGGAAATATCTCCAGGCTCGCGCACGGGCGCGCATGGCTCAGGCGATGCGCACACTGGCGAATGAGACCCCGGCCCAGGCGCGGCGCCTGCGGGGGAAGAATGCCAATCAAGGCGAAGATCTGGTGCCCCTGGACGAGGTCCGCGCCGGAGACCTGCTGCGAGCGCTGCCCGCGGAAAAGATCGCTGTGGACGGGAAGATCCTCGAAGGGCGCACGACGCTCGATGAGTCGATCCTCACTGGCGAATCGCTGCCGGTGATGCGCGGGCCAGGCGATGCAGTGCTGCAGGGGACGGTCAACTTCGATGGGACGATCATTTACGAAGCAGTGAGCGTGGGCGAAGGCACGCTCCAGGCGCAGATCGAGCGGATGTGCGCCGAAGCAATCGGGGCGCGAATGCCGCTGCAAGCACTGGTGGACCGCGTGTCTGCTTGGTTCGTCGGCGTAGTGATGGTATTTGCTTTTGGCGTGGCCGTGTACTACGGCGTCCTACGGCACGAACCGTTACAAGGATTCCTCAATGCGCTGGCAGTGCTAGTGGTGGCCTGCCCGTGTGCGCTGGGCATTGCAACGCCGATGGCCACATTCGTGGGTTTGCAAAGGGCCGCGAAGGAAGGCGTGCTGATCCGCGTGCCGGAAAACCTCGAGCGAATGTCAAAGGTCAATACGGTTGTGTTCGATAAGACCGGCACGCTGACTGAAGGAAAGCTGCGCGTGCTCGATGTGATGGTAAGCGTGGATGCCGGCCTGAGTCGAAACGCGCTGCTGCGGATTGCGGCGTCGCTTGAAAGCAGTTCCGAACATCACGTGGGCCGCGCGATCGTGGAGGAGTTTCAGATGTATGGAGGTGAGCTCCTGGCGGTGCAAGACTTCCAGAACCATCCCGGCGAAGGAATCGAGGGCCGCGTGCCAGTTTCAACTCCTGCCGGCGTGCACGCTGTCGAGCGACTCTGTCTCGTTCATCTGGGAACCGCGGCGAGTCTGTTGGACAAAGAAATGTCGATGCCGGCAGATCTCGAGAGGTCGTTGCCTGAGGCGGGCCTCGAGAGTCGCGCCTATTTAGGTTGGGACGGCGCGATTCGAGGTGTGATTCGTCTGCAGGACCATCTGCGGCCAGGCGCAAGAAGTGTGATGAAGCAGTGCCGAGCCCAGAAGCTGGAAGTGCATCTGCTGTCCGGGGACCGAAATGCCAGCACGCAGCAGGTGGCGACCGAACTCAACATCGAGCACTGGTCTGCTGAGCGGCTTCCGCAGCAGAAAGTGGAATACATTGAAGCGTTGCAGCGCAGGGGCCGCAAGGTGGCGATGGTCGGCGACGGCGTTAATGATGCACCTGCGTTGGCCAAGGCGAACGTCGGTATCGCGCATCAGATCGGGACGGACCTGAGCAAGGAAGCAGCGGACGTTCACATCCTGGCGGGTGACATCACGCTGGTGCCATGGGTGCTTTCACTTTCGAAGAAAACATTCCGCCACATTCAGGAGAATCTATTCTGGGCTTTCATCTACAACATCATTGCCGTCGGCCTCGCGGCGATGGGATGGCTGCGGCCCGTGATGGCCGCCGCGGCCATGCTTATCAGCAGCCTGATAGTTGTGGGCAATTCGTTAAGGTTGGGGAAAGTAAGTGGCCGTGATGAAAAGAACGGCTCGCGGGGCGTGCCGGCGGCCACTTCCCTTTCTCCGAGCGCAGAGAAGACCGAGGAAAGCACGGCCTAATGAAGGAGAAAGCACGACGCGAAACGGGCGGCAAGATACCCGGTCCACAAACCAATCAGGCGGCTAGGCTGCATTGGGTGTGAAAAGCCCTCGTTTCACTCAGCGACAATTGCGGAGGCGTCAAATCGTAAAATCGTTGACGCCAAGAAGCGCCTCGCTCTAAATAATTACAGCCCGGCGCCTTACCGCTTTGGAGTAATAGAAGTAATTTCCGCGGAGACCAAAGATGACAGCGTAGCCCAGCACCGAAATGCCAAACGTGAAGAGAATCGCCAAAATGTAAATGACGACTACCTCCCGCAGTCCTTTACTAAAGGCCCAGAACGGACCCAGAAAGAAGGCCGCCCAATTCCACTTTCCCTTGTACTGTTCGCTTGAGCTCTGGATCTTTTCGAATTCGCTTCGATAATACTCGGGAAGATCTGACGGGATTCCACCAGCACTTGGTTTTGGCTGCGGAACTTTCGAGGTTGCCGCCCCGCACGAACCGCAAACTGGATCTGTGGCTTCCAGAGAAGCTCCGCACGAATTGCACTTCATTGCCGCCACCTCCGCTTAGGTGCGATTGCAATCCACCTGTGATTCTCGAATCCTGGACTTTACTTGTAGGCTGATCATCTTTCCTGATGAGCCGAGATCACCCGTTTGAAATCAGGGTGAGGAGGCATGCTACAACAAGTCGCATCCGTTGTGTCGTTTAGCTCACTGGTGAGCGAGCTTTTCAGTCATCTCAATCGAGCCGTCCGCCAGCGCGTTGACACATCCCGCCGCATGGTTCTAACATTGCGTGGGTTGGCATATTCTTCCGATGCTACGTATGGTTTCTCCGCGCACGGCTTCCCGGAAAGCGACGTTCATCCTTGTCAGCGTCTTGTTAGCTTCGCTGACCGCCGAAGCTCAAAAGGACGTAAAACCTCCGGAATATGTAAACGACTTCGCAGAGGTATTGAGCTCGTCGACGAAGGATCAGTTAACGGCCCTTTGTGCAGAGGTAGATGAGACAACCCACGCGCAGATCGCCATCAGTACAGTGAAATCGCTCGATGGTCGCTCGATTGAAGACTTCTTAATCGATCTTGCGGCGCAGCGCGGTGTCGGTCCCAAAGAATCCGAGCGCGGCGTCCTAATTTTGCTTGTCGTGGACGATCGGTTATACCGCTTTGAAGTCGGCACCGGTCTCGAAGCGATCCTCCCAGGAGACAAAACCAGTAGCTTCGGGCGCGAGGCTATGCCTTATCTGCGGCAAGCGAATTATGACGCTGCGCTGTTACTTATGGCTCGGCGCGTCGCTAAAGTAATTGCGCAGGACCGCGGAATCTCGCTCACTACGCCTCCATCCCGGCTCCCCCCCGCCGGATGATCTCCGAGCGGGAAGCAAAGGACGACAAGAGGGCGGCTCTAGTTTTCGGCGCCATTTTATTACTCGTTCTGCTCTACGTCGCGGTGAGGAGAGCGGCGAGATCGACCTTGCGCCACTAACGTTGCAAACACGGCGGTCTCGTGACCGAAGCTCATTCCGTGTTTTCTAGTTTCACTGGCAGCGGAGCGAAAGCACGGCACGAGAAGCTCAACATGAACGATGTCATTCTGTTCTTCAATCAGTTGTCGGTCGTGGGGCTTCTCTTCAGTTTTGTAGTACATCTCCTAGGGCTGATGGGCAGAAAACCACCATTCGGCTACTTCCCGTTCATCTTGCAACTAGGCGCTTTCGTGTCCGGCGTTGCCGCGGCCTTGGCCCTGTTCCTGCTCTTCGCGTCGCGGGGCGAATCCTTTTGGAGGGAGGCCCTTCGTGCGAGCCCTAAGTGGCTGAAGTGGATGACCTGTGTGCTCGCCGGTTATGCGGTCTTCAACTTCATCGTGTTCGTCAACCTCTTGGGTACAATCGGGGGAAAAGGGCCGGACGAAATCATGCCAATTGTATTTCGCGGCGTTTCAGGAGAGTGGATGGCCTTTTACTCGGCCGCCCTCCTGATCTTCTACTCAGCCAGAAGGCAGTTGAAACGAACTGAAAAGAGCTCGACGAGGAGCCCCCTCACGGGATCCCCGCCGCGCCTATAAACGAAAGCCACATTTGAATCTCGCGAGAGCTCGGTTACTTCCAGCATAGAATTTTGGGTTAACGGCTGAATCTATCCTGTAACCGCTCTGGCGGGGAACCGCGATGGCTACCAGGGTATATTTGTTCACGATCAGGTCGCGGGACCTTCCAACGCCATCCCACCAACGAGCCTGGATATGACGTAGCGAGCAGAGATAGCAGCGAAGCGACTCTCCGGGACAGATCGGAACTCATCAACACCGCGCCTCTCGTCGAACCTTATGGGAATAAAGATCAGTTATTCGTCAGAGTGAGATCCTTCGCGATCTAACAATGGACCAGTCGCGCCGTTTAGTCTCCAAAGTTTCGTGAAGGCACTCCTCGCTTGCATCGGTGAGTATCGTCGTTCTGTTGTAGAATGCGTCTTGAGCACGCCGATAGGGAAACCAAAGAGAGATTCCCCAAGGCCGCTTTCGGACTAACAAGTGTGTCTGAATGAGTATTCAACGGAAAACTACAATCCTGGCAGTTGCGGTCGTGGCTGCCGCCGTCGGTGGATATTTCTATTTCCATCGCGCGCCGAAGCTCACTGAAGAAGATTCTATCCTCCTCACCGATTTCACGAACACGACCGGCGACTCAGTCTTCGACGGCACGCTCCGCCAGGGCCTCGCCACGAAACTCGACGAATCCACGTTCCTGAATATTGTCTCCGACGAGAAAATCGCGGAGACGCTGCGTCACATGGGCCAGCCCGCCGATCTAGGACTCACTCAGGACCTTGCGACGCAGGTGTGCGAGCATACGGGAAGCGTGGCCGTAATCGATGGTTCGATTGCGCTTCTGGAAGACGAGTATGTCGTCGGCCTCAACGCCGTGAATTGTAAAACGGGCGAGACTCTGGCGCAGGAACAGGTTACGTCTGAGGACAAGGAACACGTCCTCGCGGCGCTCGGAAAGGCCGCGACCGACCTCCGTGCTAAACTCGGCGAATCACATGCCTTGCTATCACAGTTTAATATACCGCTCGTGGAAGCCACCACATCTTCGCTGGAAGCCCTGCGGGCCTACAGCCTGGGTACGAAAGCGTTCAATAACGCAGCTCTTGAAGCTGCTCTTCCATTCTTCCAGCGCGCGATCAATCTAGATCCTAATTTCGCCATGGCATATGCTGCCTTCGGAACCAGCTACTACAACCTCCGCGAACCCAACGTCGCCGCGGATTACCTAAAAAAGGCCTATGAGTTGCGAGATCAGGTAAGCGGACGCGAAAAGTTTAACATTTCTGGTCAGTACTATCGATTCGTCACGGGCGATCTGGAAAATGCAGCGCAGGCCTATAAGGTGTGGGCACAAACGTACGCGCGAGATTCAAGGCCGCACCACAACCTAAGCGCAATCTACGGGCAACTCGGCCAATTTGACAAAAGCCTCGCGGAAGCACACGAGACCGTCCAGATCGAATCGGGCAGAGTTGAGAATTATGTAAACCTCTTTGGTGCCTATCTCGCTTTGAATCGGATGGACGATGCCCGGACCACTGTCGAGGAGGCGCAAGCGATGAAACTCGATTCCCCCCTCTTGCACCTCGGCCTCTGTGCCCTCGCATTTCTGCAAAATGACGCTGCCGGTATAGCTCACGAAGCTGGCTGGGCGATCGGAAAGCCTGGAGTGGAAGGCGAGATTATTTATTTCGAAGCAGATTCGGCCGCCTATGCGGGACAACTTGCGAAAGCCAACACATTGACCCGACGGGCGATGGCTTCGATAACAGGTGCGAAAGAAAAGGAGACCGAGGCGAAGCACGAAGCACGAGCAGCGCTGTGCGCATCCCTCTACGGGAAGGTAGGCCTAGCGCGCAAGGAAGCTATCACTGCTTTGCAAATTTCCGCGGACCGCGATGTCGAGGCCGCAGGGACAATTGCATTGGCCCTCGCCGGAGATACGCCGAAGGCGCAAAGGCTCGCCGAAGATCTGGCAAAGCGCTTCCCGGAGGATACATTGGTGCAGTTCAACTATCTGCCGACCATTCGCGGTTCCATCGCCCTCGTTCAGAATGCCGCCTCGAAAACCATTGAGGAACTCCAGACGGCTTCTCCTTACGAACTCGGGACCCTTCCTGGTGAACTGTCTCTCATGCCTGTTTATATTCGCGCGCAGGCGTATCTGGCGGCACATGATGGCAGCGCCGCAGCCGCTGAATTCCAGAAGATACTCGATCATAGTGGCATCGTGGTCAACGAGGCGATCGGCGCGCTTGCGCATCTCGGCCTCGGCCGAGCTTACGCGCTCGAAGGCGAAAACGCCAAGGCACGCACAGCCTATCAAGATTTCCTTACGCTTTGGAAACACGCCGACCCCGACATTTCCATCCTGCGGGAAGCCCAAGGCGAAGCCCTCAAGCTTCAATAACTCAGGGTTCTCCAAAATCCGTGAGGCTTCGAGGCCATTCATCCCGATTCCTCTTGCGCTATAATCAAAAGCTTCGAAGTCGCCACAGTTACGGCTGAATTATCGGACACAGGTATCTGCAGTGCTTCAGCGCCGGGCACAGATCGATCCGATGTACCTTTACGACAAGATTCCATGATTGGGCCTTCTTTGAGCGACCCTCCGGGCGTACGTTTGTTTTTTGAGGGCCAGCGCTTGACCCCAGGAGTCGTTCAACTTTCGTGCTGAGTTCGTAATTTTGTGACCAGGCCCCAGACTAGCGCGTCGAGAGCGCAAATTTTCGGCGCGGCCTTGTGCTTTTCGTGATTACCGTGGAAAAGGCAGGGTCAGCGAGATAACAATGAACAAAATCATGAATCCCAGATACTTGTTAGCAGCCCTGACTATCATCATCGCGATCCTGTCATGCGCCGGGCATGTTTTCGCTCAATCCGACTACGCCGTCATAAAAGTGGAGAATGGCGGGACGATCACCGGAGTGGTAAAGTGGGCGGGTCCGGTCCCCAAGATCCCAAAGCTTCCGATCACCAAGAACGCGGATGTATGCGATCCGAATGCGCAAAAGACTCGCGACCTCGAGCGATTGCTGATCGATTCGGATGGAGGCGTTGCGAATACGGTGGTGTATTTGAAGGACATCAGCCAGGGCAAGGCGATGGATCTTCCCGAATCACGCCAACACATGGACCAAAAGAGCTGCCGATACGTCCCGCACATTATGCTGGTGCCACAAGGCGACGATCTGCAAATCAAGAGCGATGATCCCATCCTGCACACGGTTCACATGTTTGGGGCAGCAGACAATAACATTCCGTTTCCATTTCAAGGCCAGTATATCCCGGCGAAAATGCGCCGGACCGGCGTGGTGAATTTGAAATGCAATGCGGGACACGTCTGGATGAACGCAGAGGTGCTAGTCGTAAAGCATCCATACTATGTTGTCACCGATGAGCACGGTTTTTTCAAGTTGAGCGATGTTCCGCCGGGGGAGTACGACATTGAGGCCTGGCATGAGGGCTGGAGAATCATATCGGACGAAAAAGTTCTGGATGTCGCGTCGCAGGTGGAAGTGAGCCGCCCCATCTACAGCCAGCCGGTGACTTGGGCCAAGAAAGTAAGCGTGAAACCCGAGCAACCTGCCACAGTGAATTTTTCGATTTCAGAGAAATAGCAAGAGCGCGTTCGGATGCTTGCCTCAGGCCTTCGATCCACGACCCCTTCTGCTCCGTCCTCGCGAGCGCCGGTGCGAGCGATACAAGCAGACGCGTCGGGAGCTGAGACTCTCCGCTTGGACGTACCCTTCTCCGCTGGTGACCGCCCCAGCAATTCCATCACCCTTCTCGATCATATCAGGTCAAAGTCGAAATCAGCGACCGATAGGCGTTAGGCGAAACAGCACCGGGGACATGGCATAATCAGAACCACTCAGGGATGCTTCCAGAACGCAACGAGATACCAGCCCCCCCAAATCAGCAGGGACACATATACGATGATTAACCATGCATTCACTTTTCCGGTCCGCTCCTGAATTCCGGAATACTCATACGTGTGAATATCGTGATCGTCGTGCTTGTGCATGTCGGTCATCTTTTTCGCCCCTCCGAGGTCGATCGGACAAATTCAAAGCAGCCGTCAATGAGCAAAGCAATCGGCGTGACACTAATCCGCGATATCCCCGCCCATTCTAGGAGACACACATGTAATAGATGGCGACGGCTACCAAGATCGCATATCCGGCTAGCAGCCAAGAGAAACCCGCTTGATCATGCGAAACGTCTGTCGGTAGCCGGAGCACTTCCCTGGGATGGTTCATACGTCCACCAGATCGCGACTGAATTGCAAATCGTCAGCCGTTTCATTTTTGAACATGATGAATTTCGGCTTCTCAGGGTCACGATACTGGCCCTGGCGGACAAGAAGCAAGAAGATGCAACACGCGTTGAGCGCAAAGCCAAGTCCGGCTAAAAAGGTCCAGAATAAAACATCAGTCCCCATTGGTCTCTCCTTACTGCGGCTTGGAAAGGATCAGATAGGTATCCGGCGGACCAAAAGACATGACATAGTGAACCAGATCCCACCGTTGATCCGGATTGAGGAAGTCCGCGTATGAGGGCATGGGAGTTCCGTCCAGGCCCGTGCTGAACGCTTTGTACAGATCCTGCGGGGCCGGCCCGCTCTTCATATCATTGCCGCCGTGCGTGAAGTCGCGCGGAGCGATGGGGTTGCCCCAATTGTCGCGCAACGTCGAGGCAGAAGGACCATCGCCTTTGCCGTCCACTCCATGGCACTCAGCGCACTTCATTTGGTCATAGGCGATCTTGCCGCGGGCCACCGAGTCAGGAGTGTTGGGCGGCTCCGGTGGGATTACGATGACCTCGCCGGGGGTCTCGGTCTTGAAGCGGTCGGAGAAAGTCTTGATGTACTGGATCACGAACCACCGGTCTTCCTCAGTCAATTCATGCCAATTCGGCATAGCGGTGCCGCGGATCCCCATTGTAATCGTGCGGTAGAGATCACTGTCAGTGGGAATAGATCCGGACGGCGTAGAACGCAGCTTGAAGATGCCGTCTTTAAAGATGCGCGGCTTGGTGGTCAGGAAAACTGCAACGGGACCCTGTCCATTGCCTGTCTCGCCATGGCATCCGATGCACCGACGCACAAAGACTTTCTTGCCTTCCTGCACTCCATCCTCGATAGCGGCTGGAATGAACGGGATGGACGACCCTGCTGTGACATAGAGAAAGTTCTTCCGCCAGGGGCCTAGATTCGTGCCGAGTTTCTGGATGTAAGCCACGAGCGCAACGGCGTCATCCGTCGGAATCGGTTTGCCGTTCGCGTCTACCCCTTTATACAGCCAAGGAAATCGAGGCATGATCGAGTCAGGGACAACCAAACGGGGATTGAAATGGTGGGCGTAGTGCCAATCGTCATGAACTCTCCCGCCTTCGCGCGTCAGATCGGGACCGATGCGGCGAGTCCCAAACATGTGGGGGACGTCGAACGCATATTCGCCCTCCTGAGAGGGCGGGCCCCAGCGGCGATCCTCGCCGGTCACGGGACGGACGTACTGAGAGTGGCAATACCAGCAGCCTTCGCGGATGTAAACTTTACGGCCCCTTGCTTCGAGCGGGGTGTACGGTTTCGCCGGGACCACCTTCCCATCCATAGTGACAACGGTGGTTGCGTGCTCGCGTCCCAGCCAGGGTAGGAGGCCCATAATGAAGACAGCGGACCCCATGAACACGACGGCCATGAACATAATGAATGTGTCGATGCGTTTGTTTTGCATGTCAGTCCGCCGCCGCAGGCGCGAGTGCCTTCTCACGCTCCACTTCCGGAAGCGGAGAAGGTTCTACGGCCGTCATGTACATGTTGATCAAGAAAAGGAAAATGCCGATATCCATTCCTATCCCCGAGAGCGTTCGAACGAACCAATAGGGTTTCATAGCTACGACGGTGTCGACAAACTCCACTGAATCCGCCCACATCGTGCCCTGCAACAGCCCCATCAATGTGAGCACGCCGGCCATCACGCTGAAACTGACGGCGATGAGCCAGAAGTGCCAGGTGGCCAGAGTCCTGCTCCACAGAGCGTGACCAGTAACGCGCGGCCACACATAGTACGTGCCCGCCATCGTCCAGACAACGAATGTCCCGAAAATCGTGAGATGAGAGTGTGAAATCACGAAATCGGTGAAGTGGGTGAGTTGTTGCATGCCTCGCAATGCTTCGGTGGAACCTTGGAAGCAGCCGAGGAAATAGAAGATAGCACCCATGATGCAGAATTTAGCCACAAAACTTTCCTGCAGAGATTTCCAGTTGCCCATCATTGTCCCGAAGAAATTCTGGGTGACGGTCCATACCGGGATGATCAGCATCATCGAGGTGAAAATCGCGATCGTCTGGGTCCAGTTGGGAATGGGGCTGTAGAGATAGTGGTGAATGCCGACGAAAGGGTAGAACAAAGCGATGGACCAGAAGCCGACGAGCGAGAGCTTATGGCTGTAGAGTGGATTTTTGCACGCCAGTGGGAGAAAGAAGTAAATTAGAGAGAGGCCCGCCGGGGTGATCCACAGACCTACAATGTAGTGGATATAGAGCCCATGAAGGGCCGCGTTGTTAACGCCCGGGACCCAATACGGGAGTAGGATGTTCCCCAAGGGGAAATTGATCGCCGTCCAGACCATCGCGCCAGCTAAGTAATAGAGAGCAATGTACAACAATTTCTCTTTGCGCTTGATAATCGTGGCGATCGCCATATAGGTCAGGACTATGAAGGCGATGATCAACGGTACGTCCGCCCAAAGTGCGTAATCGCCGGCTTCAATGCCCTTTTGATAGCCCGCCATGAGTGAATACGAGCCCATGACGATACCAATATTCCAGAGCCACAGACACCAGTATCCCATCTTCTCCCCCACCATGCGGATGCCGGTGAGCTTGGGAACCATGTAGAACATGAGGCCGAAAAAAGTGGTGGAGAACGCACCGAAGATCACGCCGTTGACATGCATGGGCCGTATCCGGCCCCACGTGAGCCAGGAAGTACCGCCCAACCAGTCTGGGTAGTTGAATTTGATGGAGACCACCACCCCCACCAGCGGGAAGACCAGCGTCCAGAGAATTCCCCAGAACAGCCATTTCTTGCAGAGATCCGCGTTGACGAGCGGTTCATTTTCCAAATACACCTGTGTTGCCGCCATCGCCTGTCTCCTCTACGGCCGGACAATTAGCCGGCGTACGAGCAGAATTGAATTGGCCTTTACTTCTCGGAAATCTGGAACTCGACGCTTACTTTGCCCTTCGCGGGGACGGTAACGCTTTTGTCCCAGGTCAGGGAGTCGGCGAAGATAGGGCGATTCACCATCTGGTGTGAATCGACGTCCATCACCGACTCTTGTCGAGCGACGTGCCAGCTTTCATGCCAAGCTTCGATGGTATAGGTACCAGCCGGGACATCCGTGAGCTTGAAATTGCCATGCTCATCCGTAACGGCGTAATAAGGATTGTCAACAGTGAGAGCTACGGAATTCATCCAGACATGACCCGCATCGCATTTCAGATCCGTTTCTCCTGGACGCGGGAAAGGTCTCTTAACGGGATGATTCGGAATCGGAAAAGGAATGTTATACAGCTCAACGCCCGTCATATGAATGTTGTGAAGGATCGGATCTTCACTCACCATCGTCAGGTTATCTCCTTTCGGAACGAGCATGATATGGGGAATGTAGCGGCAGTTCTTCTGGTCGAGCGAGCGCCTCACTTCAGGCAAATCCATGGCTTTGCCCTTGGAAATACCCTTCAGGTAGACCACTGTGTTTTCGACAGCGCCATCGGGCGCGATGATGATGCGCTCGAGATCGCGAGTCTTTTGCCCTTGAGGCGCGCATATGTCAGGATTCTTGGTAATCGGCAGGGTGACGGGCTGTGGCTTTGTCCCCATCCACTTCACCGTTCCCGAAATCGTTCCGCCATCGGTGACAGTGACAACCGAATACTGCGCGAAGGCTGTGGATGCCAACGCCAGACTAGTTGCAATTAGCGCCGCTACACAGCAGATGTTCACACTGATTTTCATCGTTCTACCTCCCCAGGAGATATAAATAGATACAATGCTCGTCTTTGTCTCATATCTCAGGCCAGCATGCAGAATCCTCGCTTGCCCCGCCGCAAGGTCCGAACTCTGTTCGTTTCCCGCTACCCTATTTGGCCTTCGGTTCCTTGACCCCGGCCTTTGGGGGATGATAATGAACCATCAGAGTTCGCAAATAGTGGACCAAGTCCCAGGCCTGGTTTGGATTGACGAAGTCTGCCCAGGACGGCATGGGCGTCCCATCCAGACCAGTCATGAAAATGCGGTACAAGTCCTCATTCGTCGTCCCGCACTTGAACCGGGTACCCTCCGTGAAGTCAAAGGGCAGGATCGGATTTCCCAGATTGTCGCGCAACGTTGCTGCGGAAGGCCCGTCCCCGTGCCCCTCGTTCCCATGGCACTCGAAACATTTGAGCGTCGTAAGATAGAGTGTCTTCCCGCTCTGCCTACTTTCCGGGGTATCAGGGGTCTCAGGAGGAATCTTGAGCGCTTCACCCGGCTTCTCATCTTTGAAGCGCGGAGAGAAAGTCTTGACGTACGCAACAAGATCAACTCGCGTCTTTGGAGTGAGGGGGCCCCACGTGGGCATGTAGGTACTGAAAATCCCGCGACTAATCGTATCGAACAAATCGCTGTCGAGGGGGAGGGTGCCCGAGGGAGTCGAACGGCACTTGAACAGGCCCAGCGTAAAATTGCGCGGCAGGGGGCTCGAGTACTGGAAGCCGTTGTAAGGTCCCACTACGAAAGTGGCGTTTTCGCCTTTGCCGTCGCCACGCTCGCCGTGACAACCGACGCAGAATCGCCGATAATCCCGCTTCCCCGCGGCAGCATCGCCTGTGATCGAATTGACATGAGTCGCCAAGTCTTGACCGACGGCGGAGCCGGGAATTGCGAGGGCGATACAAAAAGCCGCGAGCATCAGACTTCGCGTGATTTTCTTTGATAGTGCCATGGGCTCCTCGCTCCTTTAGAAGTCGAAGTCAAAACCGAACGTCAGGCTGCTGCTGCTGATGGTGCAGTTGAATACTCGCCCCGCGTCGGTACACAGGGTTCCAAAACCTCCGCCCTGGTTCGTGACGCCATTCGACCGCACGAATGAATACTCCTGCTGCAACGCTAGACCCGCCCGGCTGAACATGATCGGATACCAGCGATTCGCAATTGTGAATGCGTTGAGGTTGCCGGTGTCGCCCGGAGTGGATTCAGGGTCCGCTTGCTGGGCCATATGGACCGTCTCCCAGCGAGCGATGACGATCCACTGAGGCGAGATGATGTACTGGCCTTCTACGAAACCTCCATTCCATTTAGCAGCGCGGAGCCCCTCAGGCAACGGGCCGCTGTTGGCGGCTATTCCATTTGCG
Source organism: uncultured Acidobacteriota bacterium (assembly GCA_963772535.1). Taxonomy (GTDB): domain Bacteria; phylum Acidobacteriota; class Terriglobia; order Acidiferrales; family UBA7541; genus Palsa-295. The sequence continues at coordinate 456,947 of CAVYXN010000007.1, read as the reverse complement.
AGGAACGCATTATCAGACCCATGCAAATACACACCCTTCACAAGCCACTTGTTGAAATACCACTTCCACTCGACTCCCGTCCGGCTAAACGGTTTGTTACCTCGCCCGTAGATAGGCGTTGTGTTAGAAGTCTGGAAAAACGTTGGCGCGTAGCCGAAATACCCATACGCACCCACTTTCATAAACCCATTGCCGAACGTGTTAAATCCTTGCTCGAAGTGACCGTAGTAGTCGAAGGTACGACCGGCAACCTGGCCGTTGCTATAAGTCAACCCGACGTTCCCATCAACGCTGCTCAAGGCGGCGAACGTGTAGCGCGTGTAGCTATTGGCATTGTGGCCCGCCAGCTCCATGCCCAGTTGGTTGTCGCCGATACCACCAAATGGATTTGCGTCGTTCAATGGCGTGAAATGGTAGATGTAATAAAAGCCGCCATCTCCAGACAGGGTAAGCAGCCGTTTCTCAGACACTGGCAGATCAAGCTCAAATTTTCCAACCTTGAAGTTTAACCAGGAAGAGTGAAGGAGGTTGTCGAATCGCACGTAGGCATTTTCAAAGTGGAACGAAGCGGTAGAGTCCGACGACGGTAGCACGCTGAATGAGATGTTCTTGTACAAAGTACCCGCGAACCACAGGTCCACACCCGAGAGATCAAAACCGTCCGTCGTTAGTGTTCCTGGATGAGTACCGCCTTCCGTGCCGCCGCCCGGAACGTCGTCCACTACTTGATTGTTTGCGCTCTCACGGTGCCACTGCGGCGTAATGCGAACCGTCATCGGGAAGTAGGAAGCATCGCGCGTTATCGGAGAATCGCGTTCGTTCATCATCTGATACCCGTTGTCGCGGAACACCTGGCCGAAGTTATTCAGTTCCGGCCAACCAATGTGACAGGCCGAGCACGGCAGCCCATACTTCCGCGCGAAAGCGGGAATCGCGTTCGCCGGTTTCGGTGCGGGGAGCAGCACAGCGGCAAGTAATATGAGTGCCGGCACAGCCGCGACAACTCGGTTAATCATCTTCGACGACGAATGGGAATTCATCCGTGCCTCCTGATTTGAAAACCTTCGCGCGCTACGACAACGATTGAGGCAAAACTCGGCAAGAAGAGCGAAGACACTTTACCTCTAAGCGCAAGAATCGATTGTGGAAAGGGGAAAGAAGCGCTCATACTCACGACGAAAATACATTGGAATCAGAAGGTTGCAATTCTTCTTAGGGTAGCTTTTTTCGTCGGCAATGCGATATAGGCGGCCTTAGACCGGAAGGCACTAATTGCAGTGTATCTTTCGATATGCGTCTTAAACCATCCACCGCCACGTCTCAACGCAGGCCGTACTGCGAATTCCCCGAATCTGTGAGAGAATCCGCCTGTTTAGGCCGCTGAGGTAGGATCGGGGGGCGCTCCAAACCTCAAAATGGTCCCATTCCAAGCAAGCAATTCCGGCGAACATTACGGGCACCAAGCCTCGTCTAGGAGCGCAAATTGTCCGGCGTAGGTTTCAAAACTGTCTGGACGGGCGACGGCGGAGAGGAAGGCTACTTCGCCTTTCTTGATTCGCTTCCCTTTCCCGTGTGGCTGGCTGATGAACGCGGACGCTGCACATTTCAGAACAAAGCCGGCCTGGAATGTCTGGGTAAAACGCGAGAGGACGTGCTCACGGAAAATTGGGCCAGCTTCGTTCATCCAGATGATTGTGCTGATTTAGCGCATCACCTCACGAGCCTGCGGGATGTCTCGCCACCGCGCCGAATCCAATTGCGCCTGCGAACCAGCACGGCCGAGTATCATTGGTTTCTTTGCGCCCTGACACCCCGACACGATGGGTCGGGACGCTTTTCCGGGTCCGTCGGCTACTTGGCGGATATCTCGGTCTTCAAGAAAACCACGGAATCATTTTTCCGCACGGAGACACGCTATCGTCAACTCTTCGATTCGAACCTGATTGGCGCCATGTATACCAGCGTCGAAGGCAGAATCCTCGACGCTAACCAGAAATTCCTCGAGATCGTCGGCTACTCGGCGAACGATATCAAAGCTGGTCGCTTGCGCTGGATCGATATCACGCCTCCGGAATACAAAGCGCAAGCAGAAGCGAACGCCAGGGAACTCCGCGTCAAGGGGATATTCCAGCCGATCGAAAAGGAATACATCCGCAAGGACGGCTCCAGAGTCCCCGTACTCGTGACTTCAGCCCTCTTGGAAAGCTCGACCACAGAGGCCATAACATTCGTAGTTGATATCACCGAACATAAGCGCAGCGAACAAGCCACGCGTCAGCATGCTGAGTCGCTTGCGAACGGCCAGATAGCCGCCCTCAACAGGACCTTGACCCTTCTAGCTACCGAACCCTCGCTCGACACAGCTCTCAGTCACGTCTTGAAGGCAATCAGCGAGCAGCTCAGCGTGACTTCCTCCGGACTTCACCTCGCAGGTTTGCACACGAGCGATACGTTCCTGCACATGAATTACGACGATGGACAAATCACTCGCGGCGAGGATATCAATGATCCGTCCGTTCTCCAGCCTCTGCATGTGGCGCGCGCCACTGAGCGATGGCAGTCGCAAGAGGGCGGTTCCCGCAAACCGGTGGTTCTGGATATTTCCAATTCATCTGAATTTGACGAGGACCGACGCGCCTGGCTGCTCGCCAACAACGTCTGCACCCTCCTGCTGGTTCCCTTGCTCGTTCACAATAAGCTGGTCGGCACGCTCAGTATTCGGATCAAAGAACGCCGCGAGCTGCGCCCGGCTGAAATTGAACTGGCGCAGGCCCTCGCCCAGCAGGCCAGCCTCGCCGTTCATCTCACGCATCTTGCCCAGCGCTCTCGGCAAGTGGCAATTCTCGAGGAACGAAACCTCGCCGCAACCGGACGGGCCACAGAACTTGCTCGCGCCAACCAGGCTCTCAAGCAAACACTCGATGTTCTCGCTACCGATCCGGAAATCGATGAAGTCCTCGGGCACGTTTTGACGGTAATTACGCAGGTGCTGGAAGGAACGGTTTCCACTCTCTGGCTCCGGGATCGCGACGACGAAACCGCCAAGCTGCATCTTGTCTTCAAAGATGGCCACCTCGTAAGCGGCGCCGAGTCGGGCCATCGTCTTGCCGGTCAGACGTTGAGTTTGTCGCGCCAGGATTTGTTCGCCTTCGCCGTGTTCCGCCGAGGCCGTCCGGTGTGGCATGAAGTGGCCACAAGCGAAGCGCTCGACGAAACAGCCAGAACCTACCTGCAGCAACAAGGCGTGAAGGCCCTGCTCGGCATTCCGCTGATCCTTGCGGACAAAGCAATCGGCGCAATTGTCGTCCGCTTCTCCGAACTACGCCAGTTCGGCTCGGTGGAATTAGAGCTCGCCCAAGGACTGGCGCAACAGGCCACTCTGGCTCTTCAACTCACGCGTCTTGCCGAACAAGCCCGCAAAGCTGCTATCACGGAAGAACGGAACCGGATGGCGCGCGAGATTCACGACACCCTGGCTCAAGGCTTCACCGGCGTCCTAATTCAGCTGCAGGCGGCGAAACAGGTTCTCAATGGCGCTCACCAAGAAGCCACCCAGCATCTGGACTCTGCGATCGCCCTGGCGCGAGTTGGCCTCACAGAGGCGCGCCGCTCCGTGCAGGGGCTCCGCCCGCAACTGCTGCGCGATGGCAACATTGTCACGGCTCTCGATCAACTGGTCCGCCAATTGGCCACCGATTCTCTGGTTCGCATCCACTTTTCCTCAAATGGAGACGCTCAGCGCCTCTCTTGGTCGCCGGACATCGAAAGCAATCTCCTGCGCATTTCTCAAGAAGCGGTCACCAACGCTATGAAGCACTCCGGCGCAAATCAGATCAACGTGCGCCTCTCGGCGGGACCGGAAGCCGTTCAGCTCGCCATCGAGGACAACGGCGCTGGCTTCGATCCCCACGTTAACTCATTGAGTCGCGGCTTCGGATTGATTAGTATGCAGGAGCGGGCGGACCGTATTGGTGGCGATTTGACAATCCTCACCAAACCCGGCGCCGGAACGAAAGTTCATTTGCTGCTGCCGATTCTGCGCACCACAAAACCCGGAGAGGATGACTCACAGAGAAGCAATCCCGCGTAGCGTTTCGCGGCAGCACTGTTTCATCACAGCAGGTTTTCACTTCGATGACCAGGAGCGAATCTATTCGCATCATGATCGCCGACGATCACCCCGTCGTGCGCGAAGGGCTCGTCGCCTCGCTCAATCGCGTTCCGGATATGACTGTTGTCTGCGAAGCAACCACCGGGCAAGAAGCGCTCGATCTATTCTCGCGGCATGTGCCCGATGTCGCGCTCGTCGATCTGCGCATGCCCGAGATGGACGGCGTCGAAGCGATCGAAGCGATTTGCGAACGCTTCGGCGACGCGCGAATCATCATACTCACCACGTTCGAAGGCGATGAGGATATTTACCGCGCCTTGCGCGCCGGCGCCCGCGCTTACCTGCTGAAGGACACTCGCCTCGAAGACTTGATTCACTGCATCCGCGTCGTCCATGACGGCAAGAACTACATTCCTCCAATGATCGGCGCCAAGCTCGCTGAGCGAATGAAGGGCCCCGAGCTCAGCAGCCGCGAACTCGAAGTTCTGCGATTGATGGCAGGCGGCAAGAGCAACAAAGAAATCGCCAGCGCCCTATTCGTCAGTGAAGGCACCGTGAAGGGTCACGTGAACCATATCCTCGCGAAACTCGGGGCTAACGGCCGCACGGAAGCTGCGCGCATTGCGCTGAAGCGCGGCTTGGTTCGCTCCGAATAGATCGCACCGCGAAGCGCTTCGCGATACTATTCGATTTAATTTTTCTCATACGCCGATTGACTTGCCTCTCCGCGCGTCCTAAGATTCCGCCATTCTCACGTCTTTCGAGTCTCAGAATTTTTCAGCTTAGGAGCTACTGGTGGCCGACTGGCAATACGCGCAATCCGACCGCTCCGAGCAGCTTGCGCAAATCTCCTACTATTCCGCGAAGAAACACGAGAACGGCCGCGAGATTGAATTCAAAATCACCCTCAAAGAATTCGTCTCGCCTCCGCCGGGCCAACACACTCGCTTCTTCGCCGAAGCGGATAAGAAAGTGAATCAGAAATCGGTCGCGCTGCTTCCCTTCGGATGGGGCGACTCGGTTCTGAAAGCGCTGGCCGGATGCTTGCGAATGATTCGAGATTTTCCTTACGAAGAGGAGTAGCGAACCGCCGATGCCCATGAAGCTATCCACGCGGCAAATCAAGCCGGGCATCGTCCTGCTTGAAATCGCGGGCAGAGTCTCCATGGGCGACGACTGCACTCTGCTCGACAGCGAAGTCGAACGCCACATCCAGAAGAACGAAAATCGCGTGATCTTCGATTTGGCCGGCGTGAATCATGTTGATAGCGCCGTGATCGGGCAGATCGTTAAGTGCCTGAGTCGCCTCAAACGATCCGGCGGAGCATTGCATCTCTCCGGAGTGCACGGCATGGTCGAGGGTGTTCTGAAAATGACGCAGCTCTATCAGGTCCTGGCCATCTACCCCACTCCCGCAGAAGCCGCCGAACATTTTGCTCCGAAGCCGTAGCCGCAATGGCCGCCGGTTCACGCCACACCCGTCCTTAGCCCAACAGCTCGACGCGCTAGAAAGCCACGTCCTTGATATGCGTCGCAATAAACCACTGATTCCCGAACGGATCAATCACTCCGCCGCTCCGGTCACCATAGGGCTGATCGGCGGGAGGCATCAGCGATTTTGCGCCCGCCCGTAGCGCCTGCTCATACACTGCGTCCGTATCCGGGACATACAAGTGCAACCCACAAGGCATGGGCTTATAGACTCCGTGCGCATCACTCATCTCCAGAATCGAATCGCCGATCGCGATTTTCGCGTGCGCAATACCACCCTGGGGCGAAGGCACCACTAATTTTTCCTGGGCTCCGAATGCCTCCTTGATGAACTGAATGAACCCCTTCGTATCTTCGAGGGCAAGATAGGGCGTCAAGGTTCGCAGCCCTTCTGGAATCTTTTCGCCCTTAAACGGCGTCGCTACGTACCAGTGGTTCCCAAATTCGTCCACGATCGACGCGCCGCGCTCGCCATATTCCTGGTCAATTGGCGCACTAATGGATTTCGCGCCCTTGTCCAGAGCCTGGGCGTAGACCGCATCCGCGTCGCCCACGTAAACGTGTAACGCCGCCGGCCTGGGCGGAACGGTTTCGTTGGCATCCGCCATCTCAATCACCGAATCGCCGATCTGCACCTCAGCGTGCATGACCGCGCTGCTCCCGGGCCTTTGAGCCCGAAATCTTTCCACCCCGCCAAACACGCTCTTCAAGAACTCGATCAAGCGATTCGCGTCGGAAACAATCAGATACTGCGTGATCGTATGAAATCCTTCTCGAACCGGTTTCGCTGCGCTTGTAGTCATCTCTGCTCTCCTTTCCAGGTCCATTTTTAGTCGTGCTCTGAAATCTTCACGGGGTAACCCGCGCAAAGCAGCCGCGACGCGAGCGAGCGCGGCGAGATCTGTCCGGTCTCGTCCGAGCGCAAATTCCTTGCCAGACAAGACCGCGCTCACCAACTCGTCGAGCATTTCAAATTGGGTTCGCTCAGCCATTTCTTGTGCCCATTCGCTCTCGCAGACTCTGCATCGCGCGATATTGCAGCTGCTTCACTGCGCCTTCCGTGCGTCCCATCGTTTCCGCAATTTCGCGAATCCCCTTCTCCTCCGCAAAGCGCATTTCAATTACGCGGCGCTGGTCGTCGGGCAGTTCGCGCACGAAACGGTAAGCCTCAGCGCGGTCCTCCACCGGACCTGAAGCCCTAGCCGTCGATTCCGATGCTTCCTTCATCTCCATGTCAACGCCAGTCGTCTCTCTCGCAGCGCGCTGCCGGTGGTTTGCAATCGCGTTCCTGGCGATCCGGAAAAGCCAAACCGCGAACGGCACACCTCGCCACTCAAAACGGTCGAGCCCTTCGAGCGCCTTGCGAAACACATCCGCGGCCAGATCCTGCACAGTGGCTCGATCCTGCACCCTCCGCCCGATGAACGCGTACACGCGCTCGAAGTGCAGCTCGTAAAGTTCCCCAAAGCGGCGACGATCTCTCTTCGCCTCTTCGATGAGGGTCCGCTCGGCAGTTTCGCTGCTGACGTCTTTCAACGCGGGCTCCGCCTACCCGATCGCCTTCTCAATAACTAAACTGCCGAGATCCAAAAAGGTTACGCGCCAAAGAACGGAAAACTTCAACTTTGGTTGGTACCCGCTAGTACGCCCGTTCTATAGCCTATCTCCACCGGATTCAGTAGATTTAATGGGCACCGAGCACCAGGAGGCGACGAGATGGCAACTGCGGTCCAGATTCAGGGCTCCCCGGATGTTGCGCGGCATGGCCCCAGCCATGGACGGCGACGGGAACGACTCAAGGTCTCCCTGCCAGTGCAGGTTCAGCCATTCGACGCCAGATTTATCGACATTATCGACGTCGGTGAGGTAAGCGACTTTACCCGCGACGGCCTCTATTTCAGCACCTGTATGCCCCATTATTTCATGGGGATGCGGCTCATTGTTACATTCCCCTTCGGCGATCAAGTGTCAGCCCACAAGCGCTTCCTCGCCACCATCGTTCGCATGGAAGACCGCGACGACGGGAATCGCGGAGTCGCTGTTCGCTTTCTTTTGTAGCGCCAGTCCTTCGGCCGTATTTCCACCGTCGTTTGCCTTTGGGCAAGCCAGGTCGCATTCCGTCTTGTCACTCGCTCCCCGCCCGGCGAGAATACCGCTAGCGCAAATCGCACTGCCCGTCGCCCGTTTCGAGTTTGAGAGAGCTTTTTGCGCGGGCAGCCAGGAAAAAACGATGTCACATGATCGGCACCAAGACCATCACCCGGACCACTCGAAACACTCGGCCGGAGTAACCGTCACAGACTCGGAGCGCCGCGAAGGAAATCGCCATATTTTTACCGCAGCGGCGGACGTCGTCGAAATCTCCTCCGGTGCTCGTTTTTCCACTCGCACCACTGACTTGGGACCCGGCGGTTGCTTTGTCGACACCACGAATCCCTTTCCGGTCGGCTCGAAGCTCCACGTAAGACTGCACAAGGGCAAGACCAGCTTCGAGACCGCCGGGATCGTTGTCTACTCACAGAATGGTCTGGGCATGGGAATCGCTTTTAGCGATCTGGCCCAGGAGCGCCGCTCCGCCCTCGAATCCTGGCTTGCGGACTTAACCGGCGAGCGCCAATCCCATGACGTTGTAACCTACGAAACGCGCGCCACCTTGAGCTCTTCGCCACAGCGCGGAGGTAGCGCAAATACCTCGCTCGTTCGGCTGGTCCAGCTAATGATTGGTAAGGGCATCCTGACTGAGGCGGAAGGCGCTTCGGTCCTGATTGATCCCGTCCTCTAATTTAGGGTGCTGCTTGACTCTGGCCTTTATCGGGAATAAGCTCCAAAATGGGGCGGTACCGGGTGCGGGACTGGCGAAGTCTAATCGCCACTATCGATTGGCGAGGTGGTAATAGGACTAGCGAACTAGGCAACGGTAGGTATCTATTTCCCTGTTCAGGAAAATTCTACAGAGGGTCTGGGTTTTCGGGGACCCTGTAACTGCTTTAAAGTAAACAATATCAGCTTAGGAGAAATTAGACGACCAACGGCGATACTATTGCATCCTATGAGAGGTACGAGGTAAAAATGGGAGAGCGAAGAAAAGCTAGGCGCTATGAGGTTTACCTACCGGTCCAGGTTTGCTTGGCGCGACACCGTCCCGCCGACTTCCACACGGGCCAGCTTCGCGACGTTTCCCGCAGCGGTATTTTCTTCCATTCTGAGGTCCCACTCGATCCCGGAACGCACGTTGAACTCACCTTCTCTCTCCCTGGCGAGAAAGAGCGTGGCACAGCCGTCCTCGTTCGAGCCAGCGCCAAGGCGCTCCGCGTAAACGCACTGCCCGGCGAAATCTCTCCGCTCTACGGCGTGGCAGCAACAATCGATCGCCTTGATTTCGTCCGGCCAGTGGTTTCATCAGCTGCATAGCGTCGTTCGCAATCGCTGACCGGAACTCGAAATTCCCTCACTTGCTTCGGATTCTTCCCTTCGTCAATCTCCATCCCGGATACAATCGCTCGCGACTGGGAATCGTTTCAATGGCGACGCAATCTCTCAATACCGAGGAAGTGGAACGCTTGCTCCTCGGCGCTCTGTGCACGGGGCCATTGACGCTTGAAAATCGCACCGACACACTTCGCCGCCTCGCTGATCACAACTGGATTCATCCTGACCATCGCGTAATCTACGAAGCCCTGCGGCGTTCGCGCCAGCGCCACTCGGCAGCCTTGCGCGAGCATATCGTCGCAGAAATCACGCGCCTCGGCTTTCCGGACATCGAAGTGGAACCATTTTTCAATCCCTGCACTCTAACGAAAGCTGAAATCGCGGGGCTCGCAAACACTTTGCTGTCTGCGGGCCCTGACCTCGCACGACAGAAATGAACGCGCGCACTCTCCGCTACTTCACAATGGCCGACGTAACCCTACTGCCTGCCTTTATTCTGTGGTTCATTTGGCAATTGCAATTCACCGCTCGATGGATGTGGATAGTTTTTGTCGCGTGGATGATTTTTAGTTTCGTGCTGCATCGCGACACGCCGAAGACGCTCGGTTGGCGGGCAGATAATCTGTGGCCCGCCACAAAGCAAGCCCTGCTCTTGTTCGGCGTGATGATTCTCGGCCTGCTCGCGATCGGCGCGTCACTCCGAGCGCCTTTGCGCCTTCCGCCAAATCTGATCTCCTGGAATCGCCTCTGGAGTTACTTCGCCTTCTGCGTCCTTCAGCAGGTGCTTCTGAATTCACTGGTGCACAACCGTATGCTTTCACTCGTCACGCGGAAATGGTTTGCGGCCATATTGACGGGACTTATCTTCGCCGCCTGCCACTGGCCGAATCCGGTGCTCGTGCCGCTAACACTGATCGGAGGCACCGCCATGGCCTGGATGTTCAGCCGCTACCGCAACATCATCCCACTCGCCATCGGCCAGGCGATTCTAGGCTCGCTGATTTTCTGGGCTTTCCCGCTGGCGTGGCATCACCATCTGCGCGTCGGCCCGGGCTACCACTCCGCATGGCCACTTTAGTGGGCCGCCACTGCTTTTCTTGACGACACTTTCTTCAACGCAAACGCAATCGGCACCGTCGCGAAGCATAGCAGCGCCAAATACCGAAAGTCGTCAATGTACGACCACAACGACGCCTGGGTATCGATCGCGCCCTCAAGCAGCTTGTAGGTTCGATGCAGCGCATCCACGGGATCGGTGTGCTGGTTCATCAGCCCGTGAAATCCGTCAATCGCGTGCTGCAGCACCGGATTCTGCGGTGAGAACGAATGCGAAAGCTCGGTGCGATGCAACTGCTCATGGCGCGAGACGATCGTATTCACAATCGAAATTCCCACGCTCCCGCCCACGTTGCGAAACAAATTGTATAGCCCGCTCGCGTTTCCTATCTGGTTGTCGGGCAACGCGCCCATCGCCAGCGTCGCCAGCGGCACGAAGACGAACCCGATAAAAAACCCGCTCACCGCCACAGCCCAGAACATCGACCACTGCCCCACGTCCAGCGTCATGTGCCCGAGCCATAAATTCGCCACCGCCACGCCGCCAAAACCCACCGCGATTAGCTTCCGCCCATCGAATTTTGAAAGCAGGTACCCCACGAGCGGCATTGCGAAAATGGCTCCCACTCCACGCGGTGCCACGGCAAGCCCGGCTGCCAGTGCGGTGTATCCCAGCAGCGTCTGATAAAAAAGCGGCAAGATCGTAATCATCCCGTAGACCACCGCGCCAAAAATCGCGATCTGCAAGCACCCCACTGCGAAATTACGATTCAACATGATCCGTAAATCCACGAGCGGTTTCGTCATCTTCAATTCGCGCCACAAGAACGCAATGAACGCCAAAATCAAAACCACCGTAGCCCAGCGAATCCACGTAGCGCCAAACCAATCGTCCTCCTGCCCCTTATCCAAAATTATCTGCAGCGCGCCGAGCCACACCGCCAGCAGACCCAGCCCGATCGCATCAAGCTTCCCCACCACTGCCTCTCGAATATATTTCGGGTCCACCACCAGCCGCGAAATCAGGATCACCGCCAGAATCCCGATCGGAATATTGATGTAGAACGCCCACCGCCAGCTGTAGTTCACCGTGATCCATCCGCCCAACGTAGGCCCCAGCACCGGCGCCACCACCACGCCAAATCCAAACGCCGCCATCGCCTGCCCACGCTTTTCCGGCGGGAAACTTTCCAGCAGAATCGCCTGCGAAAGCGGCTGCAGCGCGCCTCCGCCTGCCCCCTGAACCGCCCGCGCGATCAGAATCATGGGCAGACTCGTCGCCGCCCCGCACGCAAACGACGAAACCGTGAAAATAACGATGCAGATCACCAAAAAATTCTTGCGCCCGAATTTCTGAGCGAACCATCCGCTCGCCGGCAGCACGATCGCATTCGCCACCAGATAACTCGTCAGCACCCACGTCGCTTCGTCGTTCGTCGCCGAAACGCTGCCCGCAATATACGGCAGCGCAACCGCCGCAATCGACGTGTCCAGCACTTCCATAAACGTCGCCAGCATCACTGCGGCGGCGATGAACCATGGATTTGTTTGTGCGAAGGGAGGAGGAGTGGATTCGTTGGCCATGAGCGAGCGCAATCCGCAATTTGAACTGTAGAGTTATCCGCGCCGCGATTCAATACAGCATTCCGTCGCGACCGCGGCAGAGCCGCGAAAAGTGAGGCCACTGCGATTACGCATAATAGATGCGCGAGCCTGCGCGAGCGACGCAAAATCAAAATGCGCTTCGTCTCGACTCAGGAATAAATTTCAGGTCAGCTGTTACTGCGAGGAAGCCAGAAGTCCGCATCAGCCGCGGAAAATTCCACCGCGATCTGCGCCTTGCCGCGCCCGGGACGACTCGCCTGCACCACCCGGCATTCGCGCTCCGCGTCGTTCAACATATTCACCAGAAATAATCGCTGGCCCTTTGCCACCACGGTTCCAATCACAAACGAACATCCATCATCGTTGATCTCCGCCGTCTCCGTCTCTTCATGAAACGGCTGCTTCTCCGAATCCGAGCCATAAACAAGCACCGGCACCGGCTGCCCCCACCGCTCGCTGCGACGCCGATCCGCCCCATCCGAATTCGGATGCGCCGCCGTCACAGCAGCCGAATCCGAATCCGCTTCCGCGCCTGCACCGGACAAACCGCCCGCCTGCTTGCGCCCCTTCGAGCGCGAGCGCTCATTCTCCGCCTGCTTCAACGCATCCCAAATGCGGCTCACAGCGGCTCCAGTAATCGCCAAAATATCAGCCTACTCTACAATAAACCGACTCCCCCGCGCCGCAGCCGCCGCCTCCCGCCCTCCTCTCCGTATGCGTTACTGTACGCCCCACTGTCCCTTCGCACAGGTTTAAGTAGCACAGGCATTCCTGCCTGTGCCAACACACCAACGCGGCACAACTCGCCAATCCTTGGCTCGAACATCAATCTCGTTCCTTTTCCCTTGCAGCGCCGACAGGCGGCCGTGGAAGATGACGCCTCTGCCGCACTGCAGCGCTCCGCCTACTTCGGCTCCAGCACCAGAGGTAGTCCGTTCTTCGGATTGCCGATGATCACTACTTTCGCGTTGTTGCTCGCCGCCAGCCGCTCCGTCGCCTCAATTCCCTTCCACTCGAGCAGTTGCTGGCTGATGCCCTGCGCCACAGTCGTCTGGAAATCGCGGATTCCCTGCGCCTCGATTCGCTTGCGATCCGCTTCCTGCTTTTCTTTCTGCAAAATGAACGCCATGCGCAACGAATCCTGCTCCGCCTGCTGCTTCGCTTCGATCGATCCCTTCAGCATCTGCGGCAACTGAATATCCCGCAGCAGCACACTCTGTACTTCCACGCCACGCGCCCCTAACTGCCCCACGAGCTCCTTGGTAATCTGCTGGGCAACTTCTTCGCGCGCGCCGGTGTAAAGCGCATTCGCGCTGTGCTGCGAAGTCACAGCCCGGATCGTCGAGCGCAAATTGGGCTCGACCACCACTTCCACGTAGTTCGGCCCAATCGTGCGGAATACTTCAGCCGCCTTCTCCGGGCTCAAGCGGAACAGCAGCGACGTGTCGAGCGTCATCACCAACCCTTCATCCGACGGCACACTCGCCGTTTCCTTCAGCTCCTGCGTGCGAATCGACATCGTGTTGTTCACCTTGAACGGGTTCACGAAATGCGTGCCCTCCTGCAGAACGTCGCCCGTCACCCGCCCGAACAGCGTCAGCACCCCAACGTGCCCCGACGGCACGTACGCAACCGACGCCCACACCAGAATCAAAATCAAAATCGCGAGCAGCACAAACCCAAGTTTCTGCGGCAACCCCGAACCATACCGGTGCAGCATATCTTCAGCATCCTGCGAGCGAAACGCGCTCATAGTCACCTCCAGTGACGTGTCCTCAGCGCCAGCCCTAGCTAGCGCGCCGCCATTCTACTCGTTGCCGTTCAGTAGCACAGGCAATCCTGCCTGTGCCCACGCACCAACGCGGCGCAACTCGCCAATCCTTGGCTCGGACACCAGTCTCGTTCTTTTGTTTGCTTGGCCCTACAGATACAAATCCGAATACTTCCCATCTGCCACGCCGCGCGCCCGCCCCGCAATCTTCGCCGCCGTCTTTAAGTAGCACAGGCATTCATTCCTGCCTGTGCCAACGCACCAATACGGCGCCAATCGTCAAATACTTGGCTCAAACACCCATCTCGTTCTTTTAGGTTCTTGCCCTACAGATTCAAATCCGCATACTTCGCATCCGCGACGCTTTGCGCGCGCGCCGCGATTTTAGGAAGAGTCTTCCCCCGCGGATTCACCCACCGCCCAGCCACCGCCCACCCGCACTTGGGGCATCGCCCATCGCCCGTCAGCCGATTCTTCTCCACGCTGTGCCACGACCGCTCGATCAACTCCGCCTTGCACGAAGGGCACACCGTATTCGCGCCATCGCTATAAATATTGCCTTCATACACGTAATGCAGCCCCGCCTCGAGCGCAATCCGCCGCGCCGCGTGCAACGTCTCCGCCGGCGTCCGCGGCTTATCCTGCAATTTGAAATCGGGATGAAACGCCGTAAAGTGCAGCGGCACATCCGGCCCCAGATTCTCGAGAATCCATTCCGCCAGCGCGCGCGATTCGGCCGGCGCGTCATTCAACGTGGGAATCACGAGGTTCGTAATCTCAAACCACACATTCGTCTCGTTCTTCAGCCACTTCAACGTGTCGAGCACCGGCTGCAAATGCGTCAGCGTAATCTTCCCGTAGAAATTTTCGGTGAACGCTTTCAGGTCGATATTCGCCGCGTCAATGTGATCGTAAATATCGTGAAACGCTTCGTAGGTGATGTATCCGTTTGACACCATCACCGTGTTGATCCCGTATTCTTTCGCAGCGGCGCAGATGTCGATCACATACTCGCCCCAGATCGTCGGCTCGTTATATGTAAACGCGATCGAAGGGCACCCGTTGCGAATCGCCAGCAGCACCACATCCTCAGGCGGAATGTACGACGAGTTCACCTGGTCCGACCGCGACTTCGATATGTCCCAGTTCTGGCAGAAGAAGCAGCCCATGTTGCACCCAGCCGTCCCCATCGAAAATATTTTCGTCCCGGGCATAAAATGATTGAGAGGCTTCTTCTCAATAGGATCAATCTGCAACGCAGCAGGATGCGCATACCCCAGGCTGTAAAGCTTCCCGCCCTCATTCGCGCGAATGTAACAGAACCCAGCCTGCCCCTCGCCAATATGGCAATGCCGCGGACAAAGGTAACAGTGCACTTTGCCGCCAGCCTCAGCCTCCCACCAGCGAGCCTCGTGCAACGCCTCGGATTTTTGCAGAATCTTCAGTTCCGACATTTTTGCCTAAGCCTTTGGAGACATTATACGCCCGTGCGACGGGCCTAGCATGTTGCCTTGTGACTGTCGTGACCCACAGCTTGGCACTAACGCGGTTTGCCGTTCTCACGCCCCTTCGATCCTACCGCTTGACAGGCAATCGACCCTACAACGCGTCTCTTCATATTTACTTGCATTAACGGTCTTTATTAATTATGGTTAACTATCATGCTTCGCAGAGCCTTGCTGGCACTTCTAGTGATCGCATCGTTCGATTTGTGCACCCCCGAGCCGGCTTTCTCGCAAGGTGAG
Organism: uncultured Acidobacteriota bacterium; assembly: GCA_963772535.1. GTDB lineage: Bacteria > Acidobacteriota > Terriglobia > Acidiferrales > UBA7541 > Palsa-295. The sequence goes on along the minus strand of CAVYXN010000007.1, from coordinate 441,739 downwards.
ACCACCAGCGCAATCGTAGGAGAGGTGAGGGATGTAAGCGGCGCCACTGTGCCAAATGCCATCGTGACGGTAACGAATAAGGAGACCAGCTTACGTCGAAACGCCAGCACGGATGACGCCGGCCGCTTCAATTTCCCGCAACTCAAACCCGGGACGTATATCGTCAGAGTCGAAGCGGTGGGATTTGAGCCGCAGGAGAATGATTCTGTAATTTCCGCATTGGGCCAGAAGCAGAACGTCGACTTCACCCTGCAGGTCGCGCAATCGAAACAGACCGTCGAGATACGCAGCGATACGCCGATCCTGAATCCCGAGAACGCGAATACCTCCACCACTCTCAGTGCTCACACACTCGAGAATCTTCCCAATCCGGGAGGTGACCTAACTTACCCGCTGCAATTCGCGGCCGGCGCGCTCATCAATACTGCCGGCAGCGGCAATGACTTTGTCGGAGGCACGAACGGCTACGGCAACGTGGAGTTCAATGGCCTGCCCGCTCTCTCGAACGGTTACATTGTAGACGGCCTGGAAACGAACGACCCGCTCACGAATCTCAACAGCGGCCTCTCCACAAATCTCGTTCTCGGCTTGAATTCGATCTCAGAAGTGACTGTCAACACGCTGTCCTACGCCGTCGACCAGGGCCGCTACGGGGCATCGCAGGTGAATTACGTCACGAAGTCCGGCTCTAACGAATTTCACGGCAACCTGTACGAGCTATGGAACGGTTCCCGCTTCAACGCCGCAAACTATTTCACCAATGCGACGCCGGGCAATCACAAGCCGCGCTCCACGGTGAACCATTTCGGCGGTAGCGTCGGCGGGCCCATTATTCACAACAAACTGTTTTTCTTCTTCGATAGCGAATGGGTTCGCATCGCCTTGCCCATCGTCACCGCCGCCACGGTTCCCACTTCCGCGTTCCAAAATTACGTCTTGCAGCAGCTTCCACTCGGCGGCACAGATTCCGTCACCGGCTCGATCTATCAGCCGTCGCCGCAATCGGTGCCCTTCTATCAAAAAATGTTCTCGCTCTACCGCAACACGAACGGTACGCCTCTCGCCGTTCTCGGCTGCCCATTTGATTCCGGCGGCGGCGCGCCCGCTATTCCCAACGACGGAAACGGCTGCGCGAATCGCCAAAGCGTCTCTCATTCGAGCGACGATCACGAGCAGGTCCAGACCGTGCGCATCGATTACAACATCGACGAAAAGAACACCACGTGGTATCGCTTCCAGACCGACAACGGGCTCCAAGCTGCCTACACAGATCCCATCAATCCTCTCTTCAACGCACTTTCTCCCCAGCCGCTCTATTCCTTCGCCGCGGGCTATACGCACGTCTTTTCGCAAAACCTCGTCAATTATTTCAATCCCGCCTTCTCCTGGTACGGTAGCCTCTTCGGTCCCAGCGATTTCGACAAAACGCTCGCCGCATTTCCCATCGTCCTCCAGGGACTCGGCGCGAATGCCCCGTTCACCACCATCGGCGGGCTCGACAACACCTGGATCCAGGGCCGCCGCGCCTCGCGCTTTTTCATCAACGACAATCTCGCCTGGAGCCATGGCGCGCACGAACTCCGCTTCGGCACCAACACGCGCATTTTTCGCCTCAACGATTTCGACTTCGGCCAAGGCTCCGTTCCCACCGTCACCTACACCACGCTGCCGCAGTTCATCTATGGCGTCGCCTCGACGGCTACCAAAACTTTCCCCACCTCGCCCAACGAGCCCTTTAATTTCCTGAATCTCGATCTCTACGCGCAGGACACCTGGAAAGTCACAAGAACGCTCACGTGGACCTTCGGGCTCCGCGACACGTTGAACTCCAATCCCCTGAATCCCCATCAGCACATCGCGCGCCTGCGCGGCTCGTTCGATTCCATCTCGCACGACGTGAATCAACCTCTCAACGCCGCGATTCAAACCGGCCTCGGCAACATATTTTCTTCCACGCCGCTCGCGATTCTTCAGCCGCGCACCGCCATCGCCTGGCAGTTCGATTCGAAATCCGTCCTGCGCGCAGGCTTCGGAATTTTCAGCGACATCCTGCCCGGTAGCGTCGTCGATGGAGTCGGCATGAATCCGCCGTATGTGAAATCCTTCCAGGGTGGGCTTCTCGGCACGGTTGGTGGCACGCAGGTCGCACCAGGCGTTCCCAATAGCGCGGTGGACGCAACCATCGCCGCCAACAGCACTTTCACCTCGGGCTTTCCACAAGGCGAGCTTTCCTGCTCCTCACCTCAAGCGAATCCCTCGAACTGCCTTCTGCCCGTCGCGATCACCGCTGTCCCCAGCGGCAAACTTCACGCGCCTTACTTCATGGAGTGGAGCCTCGGAGTCGAGCACCAGTTCGGAACCACGGGTAGCGTCCATGTGCAATACGTTGGCACGCGCGCCGTGAATCAGCCATATCTCACCCAGGTGAACGGCTACCAAACCGTCTGCGACGGCTGCTTCGCACCGTTTCCCTACGCAGAACCTACCGATCCGCGATTCGGCGCCGTCACGCAACTTTCCACTGGCGCGAACAGCCACTACAATGGATTGCAAACCTCTGCCTCAAAGCGTCTCGGCCACGGTCTGATGGGACAAATCAATTACACCTTCAGCCGCTGCATGGACACCGTGTCGAACGGCGGATTCCTGCAATTTTCCGCGGGAGGAATTCTTTCGCCGCTTCCCGGAGATTTAGCGCGCGACTACGGCCCCTGCGACTACGACATCCGCCACAATCTCAACGCGCAGTACACCTATCAATTCCCGTCTAAAGTTGAAAATCGATTTCTCGGCTATGCGCTCAACGGCTGGCAGATTTCCGGCACCGTCTTCTGGCACAGCGGCATTCCCTTCTCCGTCCTGAGCACTCCGTATTCGGCCAATGGCGATGGCATCGTCAACGGCAGCGGCCCGCAATTCGCGAGCGTCGTTCCGGGCCAGCCGCTCTATGCGCACAATCCGATTTCCGGCGTCACGCAACCCGGCACAGTGCAGTGGCTCAATCCCGACGCGTTCGTCTCCGCCGTCGATCCCAGCACAGGAGCATGCGCTGGAGGCGACAGCCCCGCGAATTGCCAGTTCGGCACTCTCGGGCGCAATGCCCTGCGCGGCCCCGATTTCGCCTGGAGCGATTTCTACGTCACCAAGTGGTTCGCCCTCACCGAACGCGTCAAGCTGCGCTTCGACGTCCAGTTCTTCAACGTATTCAACCACCCCAACTTCGGCCTGCCCAGCATGGTCCTCGCCGGTATCCCCGGCAAGCCCAGCACCCAGACCGGCTTCGGCGCCCTCACCTACACCACCTCTCCGCCAACGGGACTCCTCGGCGTAGGCCTCGGCGGCGACAGCACACCCCGCATGATCGCCTTTCAATTGCGCCTCGAGTTCTAGCCTTTGCCTTCCCCGTCCCGCGCCCCTCTCCTTCGATGTCTTCCCGAGCGGGGCGAGGGATCTGCAGTCGGTTTTGTAGGGTCGCTGCTTGCGCCCCCGCCTTCGCCTTTGTTGTTGCAGTTCGGATGTAGTTCAAGGTGGGAGCCCCTTGCTTTAGCAGGGGAGCTGGACTTCAGTCCAGCGCAGCGCGGTTCTCGCGTCCCGTACGCATTTTGCGGGGCAACCCGCGCAAGCCAAGTCGGGGCTTCAGCCCCGGGATTCGCGAAGGCCCTGCCCCTCCCCAATATGGCAATGCTTCGGACAAAGATAGCAGTGCACTTTGCCCCCGGGCTCCGCCTCCCACCAGCGGGCTTCGTGCAACGCCTCGGATTTCTGCAGAATTTTCAGATCTTGCATGGAAGCCTCAACCTTTGTTGCCATCATACGTTTCCTGGAGGCTCGAGGCTGGAAGCTGGAGTTTGGTAACCGGTATCGGCGGTTAAAATACGGCCACTTTTGGACCGAGTAGAAAGCGGGCGATAATATACTTGAGTCACCAAGACTCCCTTCATATGCTGATGCCATGCCGGGAATAGACGATTCCTATGCCAAACTTCTTTGGGCGGGAGGACACCTTAAGACTCTCCACGCCGAGATAACCAATTTCGCCGCGAATCCCTATGCCGTTACCCGCGAGGATGACCTTGAAAGCAGAAGGCACATCCTGCGCCTTGAGCTCCTGGACGTCCCGACGCACATCTGCCTCATCGCGGGTGACATGGTCTACAACATGCGTGCGTCCCTCGACCAATTGGTTTGGGGTTTGGCTAGATTGAATGGCATTCCACAACACACCGCGTTCCCGGTTGTCGATGGCCCTGTCTTGACCAAAAACAAACTGAGTTCGTTCAGGCGGAGTCTCGTCGGAGTTCCCGACGAGGCGGTTTGCGAAATCGACTTTCCTCAGCCATATCACAGAGGGGCATCCTACAAAACTCATCCGCTGTGGTGGCTCGACGAGATATGTAACCTCGACAAGCACCGAAGGATTCCCGCGAACGGAAGCGTGCAGGTTTTGCGTTTTCCGAACGTCACACCCGAAGAGATTGCGAGTCGCATTGTGGCCATCGATAGCACGGACGACGGCTTTATAGTGACCACTTCGCTTGCCTTTAAGCACAAGCTCGATAATTATTATCCCCAAGCCTTTGAGGTATTCTTCGGCGGCGACCAGTCTGGAATCTCGGAGCATATCCGGGACTCTGGCAAATATATAAATTCATCGCTGACAGCGTATTCCCACGATTCACACGCTTCTTTAAATCGTAGACTTACTGGACTCTCCTGCTGGAATCGCGGCCTAGAGGCGACCTCATTTGCAACGACTCTATCTTGGTATCGTTTGCGGTTTAGTGTTCGGTGGAATAGATACCGCGATGATGATTCCCCTGAGCTTTCCTGACAAGAGAGCCGCGATGCTTGGCGCGTTCATCGCTCGCTTCGCGCTTGGATTCGTTATCTGCAATATCAAACTCCCGTGGCCGGGTTGGGTGGTCGGATTGGTCCTCGGCATCCTGCTGAGTCTGCCCGATGCGATTATCACCAAGGCCACGATTCCGATTCTTGGATCCGGTGCAGTGGGCGGAACGATAATCGGCTGGCTCGCTTCAAAGTACGGGCGCTAAATCAAAAAGTACGGGCGCTAAATCAAAATGAATCACTACCGCGTAGTTATTCAGATGTACAACCGCCCAAATCCATGCTACCATTTCCCGTTTTTATATGATGACGAAGACGACACTATCGGACGGCCGGTGCACTCGACCGGCGATTCGCGGCCCCCACCCCAACCCCGCCCAAATTCCTAATAGGAACAATCGAACAATCAGAAAATCACTCAACCCCCTCAAAACAAACGACAAACCCAAATCCTAATGGACACAAATCACGCTTTTCGCATCCGCCGTGCCGAACACGATTTTCGCGAATCTCCCGATTTCAACGAGACCTCTGTGCGCGGCGGCGGGTGGCGACCCAATCGAGGAAGCGCTCCATGCGGGCGCGCTCGCGCCACATCAGGGTGAGGAATTTGCTGGCGTTGAGGTTCGCGGCTTCGTGGCCGAAGAAAGTTTCCATGCGCCACTGGATGTAGGGGGAAGCCCAGGGGCGGAGGCGGTAGCCTTTGGAGATGATCCAGTAGTAGCGGAGAGCGTTCAGCATCTCGGAGCAGAAATTGGAAATTGAAAATTTGAAATTGGGAACCGCCTCGCGCAGCATGGGCTCAGAGCCGATGGTAGAATCGGCACGGGAGCGATGAGAGGAGGATGACGACGCCGCTTACGGCTGAAGATCATTACTACGCCGGGATTGATTTGTTCGGCGAGGGGAAGCTGGACGAGGCGATTGCGGAGTATGAGCGCGCGATTGCGCTTGATCCAAAATTTGCGGACGCGTTGCATGGTCTGGCGCAAGCATACTACGCGAAGGAAGATTTTGACCGGACGATCGAGGCGGCGCGGCGGATTCTGGAGATAGAGCCCGAGGATATTCTGGCGTGGACGACGGTGTCGCGCGCGTATCAGCGAAAGGGCATGGTGCCGGAGGCGGAGGAAGCTGGGAACAAGGCGCGCGTGCTGGGTTGGAAGAAGGAGTTGCGCGAGCAGAAGGCGAAGGGCGGCGCGTGAAGTACAAAACGGAAAGTGGAAAATTGAAAATCGAACACCGCCGGCCGGAGGCCAGCGGTACAAGAGTCAAGGCAAAAACAAAGGGCCGAGTCGAAGTGAGTCGGCCCCTTGCTGATTTGGTTTTTTGCTCGTTGCAGCGCGGGCGGGTCTTAGAGCCGCCCCTACTGCGAGCAGCTTATAGCGCGCTGCAGACGGATTTTACTTCGGTGTAGTTCTTCAGGACTTCGTGGCCCATTTCGCGGCCCCAGCCGGATTGCTTGTAGCCGCCGAATGGGAGCGCGGCGTCGAAGACGTTGTAGCAATTGATCCAGACTGTGCCGGCCTTGAGCTTTGACGCGATTGCGTGCGCCTTCTTCACGTCGCGGGTCCAGACGCCAGCTGCCAGACCGTAAACGGTGTCGTTGGCGCGGGTGACGATTTCGTTCATATCGCTGAACGGCGTAGCTGTGACGACGGGCCCGAAGATTTCTTCCTTCACCACCTTCATGTTGTCATTCGTATTCACGAGGACGGTGGGCTTGACGAAGTAGCCCTTGGTGCCTTCGCGCGAACCGCCGACGGTGGCTTTGGCGCCTTCCTTGATGCCGGATTCGAGGTAGCCGCAGACGCGATTGAGCTGCTCTTCGGAAACGAGCGGGCCGAGGTCGCTCTCGGGGTCGAGTCCGGGACGGACGCGGATTTTCGAAGCCGCCTGGGAGATGCCGTCGACGACCTTGTCGAAAATTTTCTTTTCGACGAAGAGACGCGAGCCGGCGCAGCAGCACTGGCCCTGGTTGAAGAAGATCGCCATCGACGCCCCGGGGATGGCGGTTTCGAGATCGGCGTCGTCCATGACGATGTTGGGCGATTTGCCGCCGAGTTCGAGCGAAACTTTTTTCAGGTTGCCGGTCGCGGCGTGAACGATAAGCTTGCCGACTTCGGTGGAGCCGGTGAACGCGATTTTATCGACGTCCATGTGCGCGGCAAGCGCGGCGCCGGCAGTTTCGCCGTAGCCGGGAACGATATTGACGACGCCATCCGGGAAGCCGGCTTCCTGCATCAGTTCGCCGAGACGGAGAGCGGTGAGCGGCGTCTGTTCGGCTGGTTTTAGCACGACGCAACAGCCGGTGGCGAGTGCTGGGCCGAGTTTCCATGCGGCCATCAGGAGCGGGAAATTCCACGGGATGATCTGGCCGACGACGCCGACGGGTTCGCGGACGGTGTAGGCGTGATAGCTGCCCTGGCGCGCGAGGCCCATGGGAATCGTGTTGCCTTCAATCTTGGTGGCCCAACCGGCGTAGTAGCGAAAGTGATCGACGGCGAGCGGAAGGTCGGCGATGCGGGCAATCTTGAGCGGCTTGCCGTTGTCGAGCGATTCGAGTTGCGCAAATTCTTCGGTGTGCTTTTCGATGAGATCGGCTAGGCGCCACATCATGCGGCCGCGCTCGGACGGTGAAATTTTCGACCAGGGGCCTTTCTCGAAGGCGGCGCGGGCCGCTTTTACGGCGCGATCGATATCTTCGCCATCGCCTTCGGCGACGTGCGAGAGAACTTCTCCGGTTGCGGGATTGTAGGTGGGGAAAGTTTTTCCGGAAGCGGCTTCGACCCACTTGCCGTTGATGAGCATCTTCTGCTTCTTCCCTACGAATGATGTGACCTTATCGTCGAGCTGAACTGCGTGCGTTGCTGTTGCCATTTCTATTCCTCCTCTTGGGATCTGCTTTTTATTATTTTGGGAAATTGTGAGCCTGGGGTGCGGCTCGAAGTGCTATCTGCGGGTTGGAAGTGAACGAGCATTCAGCGCAGAGCGTTGTTTTGGCGGGGCGTACTTTTTGCTCCGCCAGATTCTGTTCGGTGCAAGGCCTATGATAGGCGCGTGGGGCAGCGGATGGCAATAGGCCGGAATTGTTGCGCGCGAAGATTTATCGGCGGCGCTTTTGGCGCGGTTTCGCCTTGGAACGCTTGGCGCTGGCGCGGCTTTGTGTGCGTTTCGCTTTGGGCCAGGGTGGGGCCAGCGGGTGCTTAGGCTGGTACAGGCCAAGTTCGGCGCCGCCGGGGAGGGTGATGGAGGTGACGAAACCGAAGCGAGCGTCGGTGATCGGGCTGCTGAGTTTTACGCCACGCTTTTCGAGATCGGCGACGGTGGAATTGATGTCGTCGCACATTAGGTAGAGCTCGTAGTGGCTTCCCTTCTCGGCCGGGTGCATGCCGATTTCGGCCGGCGGGAGGCTGAAGATGAGCCAGCCGTGGCCCGCGTCGACGTGGGGGAGTTTGAGTGTGTCGCGGAAGAATGCGCGTATTTCTTCGGCGTGGTCGGAGTGGATCAAAGCGTGGGTGCCGGTGATCATGGTTTGGCTCCTTTAGGACCTTCAGGGGCTAAAGCCCCTCGCTTTTTTAATTTTGTTATGTCGCCCCTGAAGGGGCGACCTACAAGGCGTTGTTGTTGGTTTGCGACCTCATTGCGAATGACGCCCCTCAGCGGCTAAAGCCGCGTTTGCGACAGTCGGGTTACGGCACGGCTGAAGCCGTGCCCTGACGTGTCAAATGCCCTGGGCTAAAGCCCATTACATGGGGGGCGCTTTTTTCGCTGGACTGAAGTCCAGCTCCCCCCGCTGAAGCGGGGGCTCCCACCGAAAACATTCCATCAAAAACTTCCATCGAAACTTCCCATCGAAAACCCCTCGCTTGCCGAGCCTCGTCGCGCTGCCGAAACCTCATCCCACTGAAAGCTCCGACATCCCCAAGAACCGCCAAATCCCACTGAAACAAACCGAGCGACGCCGATTTAGATTGGGTAATGGGTGGGGGTGCGGCGGATTGTGATCCAGCGCAGCTCGGTGAATTCTTCCAGGGCGGCTTTGCCGCCGAAGCGGCCGTAGCCGCTGTCTTTTACGCCACCGAAGGGCATTTGTGGCTCGTCGTGAACTGTGGAGCCGTTGATGTGGCAGATGCCGGTTTGCATTTGCTCGGCGAAGCGCATGGCTTTGTTGACGTCGCGGCTAAAGATGGCGCTGGAGAGGCCGTACTCGGTGTCGTTCGCGATGCGCAGGGCTTCTTCGTCGGTGTCGGCGACGACGACAGACACGACTGGTCCGAAGGATTCCTCGCCATAGATTCGCATTTTGGGTGTGACGCCAAAAAGAACGGTTGGTGAATAACAGTTGCCATCGGATTTTCCACCGCAGAGGATTTTGGCGCCTTTGGCTACCGCGTCATCGATCAATTCCTGGACTCGGGCGGCTGCGCCTTTATTTATGACCGAGCCGATTTGCGTGTCGGGTTGCAGCGGATCGCCGACCTTGAGTGAGCTCGCTTTTGCGGCGAGCTTTTTTGCGAACGTCTCGGCGATCGGTCTCTCGGCGACGATGCGCTCGGTGGACATGCAGATTTGACCGGCGTTCATGAAGGCGCCGAAATTGGCAGCGGCGACGGCGGCGTCCACATCGGCATCGGCAAGGACAATCATCGGGGCTTTGCCGCCCAATTCGAGCAGGACGCGCTTGAGGTACTTCCCGGCTTTCTCGGCGATGATGCGGCCTACTTTGGTTGAGCCGGTGAAATTCACGCGGCGCGTTTTGGGGTTGGCGATGAGCTCGTCAACTACATCGGCGGCATCGGCCGGGGCGTTGGTGATGACATTGAGCACGCCCTTGGGGAAGCCTGCTTCCTCGAAAACTTTTGCGATTGCGACGTGAGTGCCTGGAGATTCCTCCGATGCTTTTAGGACGACGGTGTTGCCGTAGGCGATCGGGATTGCCACAGCGCGCATGCCGAGAATCATGGGCGCGTTCCATGGCGCGATGCCGACAACTACGCCGACTGCCTGGCGCGTGGCCATCGCGACGGTGTCGGGAAGATCGGAGGGAATTATTTCGCCGATGAGGCCGTAGGCTTGCGCGGCGGCTTCGCGGAGAAGTCCTGCGGCGAAAATGCAATTGAACATGCCCCAGCCGAATGTTTCGCCAGTTTCTTCGGCGGTGACGCGGGCGATCTCGGCCTGATGCGCGTCGAGAACGTCGGCCGCTTTGAGCAGTAGCTTGCGGCGGACGGCCGGCGCGGTGTTACTCCAGGTGGGAAATGCAGCGGCGGCTGCTTCGATGGCACGCTTGGCATCTTCTCGCTTCCCGGCGGCAACTGTGGAGGCAGGCTTCCCGTTGAACGGATTCGCTTTGTCGTAGGTACCTTTGGCGGCTGCGTCCGTCCATTCCCCGTTGATGAAGAGTTGATGCTTCGTAGTGGTTTGCTGGCCGGTTTGCTGAGTGTGCTGGCCAGTTTGCTGATCGGTTTGCCGGTCCATAGAGCCTCCGCGCGGTGAAAGAGTATATTTCAGAAGAGGAGGAATCGGGCGGTTTTCCGGCCCTGGCAGATGGAACCGACAGGCGTGCCAAATCATCTCACATATAGGTGGGGAGGCCGGTCCTGCGGAGGCAGTTTCCTATGAATACGCGAAAGCTATTTTTCAAAGGGCGGCTGGCAGTCGCTTCAATTGCGGTCGTCCTGGCACTCGGCGTGACCGCGTTGAAGCGGGATGATAGTCGCAGAAGAGCTGCTGACAAAGCTGGAACGAACTTCACCGAAATCAGGACAACGCCCTCTGATGGAGGGAAACTTTTGAAGGGCGAGGCCGCTTATGGCGACTGGCGCGAGGATGCGCCGGGAGTTCGAAGATTGATTACGGCCGCCGATATGCCGAAGCCCTATGCAACGAAGTCGGCGGATAACTTCGCGCGGATGGTATCGCGGCCGAGTAACGCTTGGCCGCAGGCGTTGCCGGGATTCAAGGTTGACCAAATCGCGAGTGGATTGAGCGAGCCGCGATTGATTCGAACAGCGCCGAATGGCGATCTATTCGTCGCCGAAAGCGAGAAGGGGAAGATTCGTGTGCTGCGCGGAATCGGCGCCGATGGACGGGCGCAGACGGTGCAGGTATTCGTGACCGGCCTTAACAAGCCGTTTGGAATTGCCTTCTATCCACCTGGGGCGAATCCTCAGTTCGTGTATGTGGCGAATACCGGTAGCGTGGTGAAGTTTCCTTATCAGAATGGTGATTTGCAAGCGCGCGGGCGTTCGCAAAAAGTGGTGGAGAGGCTGCCCGGAGGCGGGCACTTGCTGGGCGGCGGGCATTGGACGCGGGATATTGTATTTTCTCCGGACGGGCAGAAGATGTTCGTGTCCGTAGGCTCAAAATCGAATGTGGACGACGATGCGGCCGAAGATCATCGCGCGGATATTCTGGAATTTAATCCGGATGGATCGGGCGAACGGATTTATGCGGCGGGAATTCGGAATCCTGTGGGGATCGCGATCGACCCTTCCACAGGAGTACTGTGGGCGTCCGTAAATGAACGTGACGAGCTCGGAGACGATCTGGTGCCCGATTACATCACGAGCGTGAAGGACGGCGGATTTTATGGCTGGCCCTGGTATTACATCGGGGCGAATCAGGATCCGCGCCACGAAGGGAAGCATCCGGAACTGAAAGACAAAGTGATTGTGCCGGATGTCCTGCTGCAGGCGCATTCGGCTTCGCTCGAGATGACGTTCTACGAAGGCAAGATGTTTCCGTCCGAATATTCGGGGTATGCATTTGCGGCCGAGCACGGATCCTGGAACCGCGCGAAAAGGACGGGGTACAAAATTATTTGCGTCCCGGTGCACAATGGGAAAGCCACCGGCGAGTATACGGACTTCGTTACGGGATTCGTCACGCCGAACGGAGAGGTTTGGGGACGGCCGGTAGGAGTTACGGTGGCGTCGGATGGCGCTTTGATTTTCACGGATGATGGATCGGACAGCGTCTGGCGCGTGACCTATACCGGGAGCAAATAGCTGAGGGCTTCGACTGCGGGCTGGCGAAATATTTTCGGCGCTGCGACGGCGGCGTTCTTATTTCTTTGTGTGCCCTCACGCGCGCTGGCTCAGGCGTCTGCAAAGGCAAAATCGCAGGCAAAAGCAGCCGCCGTCGGTAACACCCACGATTGCGGCGGCGGAATCACGGTGCGCTTTTTCCCGACGCGAGCCGTGCAGGGCGGCTTGCTGCGGCTCGAGGTGCACGGGCAGGGGGCGCTCGCCAAGGTGACGGGAGAATGGACTGGGCGCGAAGCCGTGCGTTCAGTTCCCTTCTGGCGCGACGTAAGGTACAAGAGTTTCTTCCACGGCTTCCTTGGCGTCGATCTCGCACATCCCCCTGGAAAATATGAGTTGAAACTCAGCGTGCAGCCGGAAGCGAGCGATTCGATGAGCTGCGCGGTTCCTGTTCCTGTCATGGCTGGTAAATTTCCCGAAGAGAAGCTGACGGTGGCGCCGAAGTTTGTCCAGCCGAATCCGGAAGACGCGAAGCGGGCCGAAGAAGAGGGCGAGCGCTTGCGCGCAATTTTCGCTACCGCAACTCCAGACAAGTTATGGATGGGCGCTTTCCGGCTTCCCCTGCCCGGCATCCATACCGCGAAGAATTTTGGACGGCGGCGTGTGCTGAACGGCACGCCAGGTTCTGCGCACAGCGGCGTGGATATACCTGCCGTGGAAGGGACGCCGATACATGCTTCGCAACGAGGGCGGGTGGTGCTGGCTGAGAATTTATATTTTGCCGGCAACACGGTGGTGATTGATCACGGATTGGGCGTGTACACGTTGTACGGACACATGAAAGTGATTGGCGTGAAAGTAGGAGAAACCGTTGCTGCTGGGGCGGTGATTGGACGCGTGGGAGCGACGGGTCGCGCGACCGGTCCGCACCTGCATTGGGGACTTACTGTTGACGATTCGCGAGTGAATGCGCTCGATATTGTGGGGCTGCCGGGGAGCTAGTCGCGCGCTTCAGGGGCCGACCGGGGTGCGGATCGTGGGCGGGCCCGAGACGGCGGCTTTTAATTCCTGCTCGCCATTTACAACCTCGAGCACTTTCTGTGTTATTTCGTCATCGATCGACGATGCCTTCCGCAATTCCACGGGGTAGCGCACTCGGAATTCGAGGCCCTTGTCGGTGAAACGGAGTTGCGGCTCGGGATTGGGGGCTTGCATGTAGATGTCAATGCGGCGCTCGACATCGGTGTGCTGGCGCTCGATGTCCTTGCGATATCCGTCGTAGACGGAATTCACAGCTTGCAGAATTTTCTCCTCCACGGATTTGTAATTGCTGCCGGCAACAATCGGAACGGCGACTTCGTGCCAGGTGTAGTCCGTGCCAGGAATCTGCTTGTAGAATGGTACGCCTGCTTGAAAAAAGACGGAATTTGAAAACACGGCGATGCGCCCGGTGGGATAGAGGTCGCCTCCACTTGCGGCAAGCTCCATGATGTAGAGGCGCACAAGCCCGATATCCACCACATCGCCTGTGACGCCGGCCACGCTGACGCGTTCGCCCACGCGGATGCCATAACGCCCGATGAGAAAGAAGTAGGCCGCAATCGAGAGCAAGACAGCTTGCAGGCCGACGGCAATGCCGGCCGTGACGAATCCCGCGAATGTGGCGAGCGAACTGAATTCACTCACAAATCCGAGAATAAGAACGATGCCCATCAAGAAGCCCACCACGAAGCGCCGCACGGTGAGGAATTGGCGGCGACGGCGCACATCGGGGATGTAGCGGAAGGTCGCCCTGCGCCACACTTCCGAAAGCAACAAAACGAGTCCCAGCGCTACGACGATCGTTCCCACATGCAGTAGCAATGCGCGCAGGGCGTAACCCGATTGCCGCGTGATGGACCGGCGCCATTCGAGAAGATTCGTCTTACTCTGATCGAGCACGACCACTTCCTGGCTCAAGGGGACGAGTGCAGCGGACAGTGATTTAAACCTCGCGGCGAGAGCGTCGTATTGCGGCTTTAAATTGGCGGCTTGCGCAGAGTTTGAGCCGGCTGCTTGAGTCTGATTCTCGAGGTCCTTGCTCTGCTGAATCGTGGCCTTCATCGCGCTGCGAAGCGGCTGGCGCAGTGCGTCGGCGATATCGCGCACGTTTTGCGTTTCGTTGGCGAGCTGATCAATCTCGCGAAGGCTGGTCATTTCGGTATAGAGCGCGCCTGCTTCCCCAATCAGACCACTTGACTTGGAAGCGGCTGCTTGCGTTTGATTCGCGGCGGGAGCGACCTGCGCGGCTGGCTTGTTTTCGGTCTTTTGGTTGGTAGGGGCGAGGCTGAAAATTTCGGGGACCGAGCGAGCCAGCGCGTCGATGCTTCCTTGCAAGCCTTCGGCTGGCGTGTCATCGCCCTTCTCAATGAAGGTTAAGAGCTTGCCGACGGAATCGAGGATGGCGGAGTTTAATTCGATCTGGCCCTGGAGGTTGTCGCGCTGATTTTGGAGAGCGGCCCTGGCGCGAGGCGGTGCGGTGGCGAGCTGTTTATTTACGGAATCGAGTTCCGCTTGGAGATCGGCGAGATGTGCGCTGGTCTTGACTTTGAACTGGGCGAGATTTTGGCTTTGCGTGGCGCCTTGGGCCGGTTGGCCGTCGCTATCGGTGCTGGGCTGCTGGCCATGGGCGTTTACGAGGGGCACGGTGGCGCGGGCGGAATCAAATGCGAGGCGGACGGCTTGCTCGGCGAGCGTGCGGACGTCGCTCTGGTAGATTGCGTCGCTGGCGAAGCCGGGGGGCTGCACTTTGGTGGTGGAGTCGCGGTACCAAGAGATGATGGAGCTGAGGTGGCGGATGATGGCGTCGCTGCTGATGGCGGGCTGGTCGTCGGCGTTTAGCAGGGCGGCGGTGACGAGGCCCAGGCAGAGAATCAAGGATGCGAAGATGATGCGTGCTGAAGCGGTCAGCTTGCGGATGAGATGTGGCTTGTGGAGTTGAGTTCGAGTTGGCATAGGTCTCGTGTCCGTAGATGAGGTTCTGATGCTCCCTTAAATGTTTGCCGGGCGGGCGGAGAGGAATCGTGTTTTGCGATTCTGTCTCTGGGATTATTCTACGCTGTCCGGTGCGGGGCGTGTCGCAACTTTTCTTGGAGATAATCTGGGTAGTGGATGGCGCGCGGGTGATTGTGGCGCGTTCGGGCACGGCATGCCGTGCCCCTACTGAAGAAACTGCGACTGCGAAAAGAACGGTATCGTGCGTGCGCCAAGCATTGGCGATTTTTGCGGCGTAGCGGCTTGGGGCACAGGCAGGATTGCCTGTGCTACTGAAAGGCAAATGCGAAAAGAACGGAATCGTGCGTGTGCCAAGCATTGGCGATTTTTGCGGCGGTAGCGGCTTGGGGCACAGGCAGGAATGCCTGTGCTACTGGAAGGCGACTGCGAAAAGAACGATGTCGCGTTGTGCGCCGAGCATTGGCGATGTTCGCGGTGTAGCGGCTTGCGGCACAGGCAGGAATGCCTGTGCTACTTAAACTACGATAGGCGGCGGACCCAGATGCGTTCCGTGGCGGGTTTGCCTAGGTGGATGCGCGGGGGGCGGTGGCCGGTGACGGAGAGGGTCATGGTCTCGTCGTATTCGCGTTGATGGACGCGGAGGCGGGCGCCCGGCCTGAGGCTGAAGTTCACCAGGAATTCGAGGAAGTGGGGATCCTTTTCGTAGACGCGCATTACCTCGTAGGAATGCCCGAGTTCTGCTTCCGAAAGGCGCAGGGCGCCGTGTTTGTGGCGGAGTTTCTGCATGCCGCCGAAGAGAGGGACGCCGTGGGGGCATCGGCTGTCGCGGCCGAAGCGTTTGAGCAGCAAGTTGACAACTTCAGGCGAAATTCCGTGCTCGAGGCGTTCGGCTTCTTCGTGAGCGCGGGTCCATTCGAGGCCGATTACGTCGGTGAGTAATTTTTCGGCGAGGCGGTGGCGCAGGACGAGGTGCTCGGCGATTTCCTGGCCTTTCGGCGAGAGTTCGATCTGGCCGCTGCGGCGGACGCGGAGGTAGCCCCCGCGAGTCATGCGTTTGAGCGCGGCGGTAACGGCCGGCGGGGTGACGCCTAAATCTTCGGCGAGGCGAGCGCTGATGGGCGCTTGCTCTTCCTGGACGAGTTCCCAGATGGCTTTGAGGTAGTCTTCCTGCGAGACGCTGGTTTTTTCGCGGCGCAAGTTGCCTCGATAGAAGAGCGAGCGAATTTCCCTCAGCGGCTAAAGCCGCCGTTTGTTTCGGCGCTATCGGCACGGCTGAAGCCGTGCCCTGACGTAACACCCGAAGCCGATTGATGCTAAACGTAGCGTCAGGAAGCGGAGCCGTTCGCGGAACGGAGACGCTGGGCCAAATCCTTTACGCGCCGCTCGATATCATCGCAGATGCGGCGGTGGAGTTCCACGTCTTCGCCGAAAGGATCCTCTACTGGCCAGTCCTCGAAGCGGCGGCCGTGAAAGAACGAAGCGCTTGGGGCGCCAGACATGTTGATGACGAGGTCGGGCTTGGAAAGCGCGTGATCGCGCAGGCCTTTTGAGTGCTGGCCGGCAACTGAGATGCCGCGCTCGGCCAGGACTGCAATTGCGGTCTTGTCGATGAAACCGAGCGGATGGAGACCGGCGCTTTCGGGGACGATGACATCCGAGGCGTCGCGGCGTGCAATCGCTTCCGCCATCTGGCTGCGAACGCAATTCCCTACACAAACGAAGAGCACTTTCCAGTGGCGCGTGGTGGAATCGTCCATCGTTCAGGAGCCGTTGCGGCCGTTGCCGACGAGCTTCAGGAAATATTCGTGGACGGTGGAGTCGTTCGTCAGCTCCGGATGAAACGTTGACGCCAGGACCTTGCCTTCGCGGACGAGAACTGGGTGGCCGGCGTCTTCGGCGAGAATTTCGACGCCCTTGCCAACCGATTCGATGATTGGAGCGCGGATGAAAACCATTTCGAGTGGGTTCTTGCTGAGCTTCGTCGCGGCGGCGTGGACGTCGCTGGCGAGCTGGCGGCCGTAGCCATTGCGAAGGACGGAGATGTCGAGCAGGCCGAGCGAATCCTGCGGCGGGCCGTGTACTTCTTTGGCGAGAAGGATTGCGCCGGCGCAGGTGCCAAAAAATGCGCCGCCGTTTGTGGCGAAGTTTTTGAGCGCGTCGAAGAGGCCTTCTTCCTGCATCACTTTCAGGTGCGTGGTGCTTTCGCCGCCGGGGAGGATTACGCCTTCGACGCCGGCGAGATCTTCCGGGCGGCGGATGAAGGTGTGCTCGGCGTGCAGGCGATCGAGGACTTTCGCGTGGGCGTCGTAGTCGCCTTGGATGGCGAGGATTCCGATTTTTCTTGAGTCACGCATTTGGAGTAAGCCAAACCAACAGCAGATCCCTCGCTGCGCTCGGGATGACAACGTAAACGAGCAATGCGAAACGCTCAGGTCGTTCAGGCACCCTGTTAGATGCCGTCGTTAAACAGCAAAGCTGCGGGAGTGGTGACATTTTGGCTCCCGCGGGGACGTCTATGCTATCGCTGCAGCGGGCGGGTCTGAGACCCGCCCCTACGGTCCAAAAAGGGCAATTACCAGCCGCGCGTTTGCAACAGATCCTTTTCTTCCATCTGGCGGATGTCGAGGCCCTTCATTGCTTCGCCGAGTTCTTCGGAGGCTTCGAGGACGGCCTTGGGGTCCTTGTAGTGCGTCGTTGCCTTCACGATGGCGCGGGCGCGCTGGGCTGGATCGTTGGACTTGAAGATGCCGGAGCCGACGAAGACTGCTTCGGCGCCGAGCTGCATCACGAGCGCTGCGTCGGCAGGGGTGGCGATGCCGCCAGCGGAGAAATTCGGAACGGGCAGCTTGCCGTGTTTCGCCACCCACGAGACGAGTTCGAAGGGCGCGCCGAGCTCTTTTGATTCATGCACCAGCTCTTCTTCGCCGAGCGTGGTGAGCTTTTTCATCTGGCCGATGATGGCGCGGATGTGGCGCACTGCTTCCACGATATTGCCAGAACCTGCTTCGCCCTTGGTGCGAATCATCGCTGCGCCTTCGGCAATGCGCCGGAGCGCTTCGCCGAGATTGCGGGCGCCGCAAACGAAGGGAACCTTGTAGCCGTGCTTCCAGACGTGGTGCTCTTCGTCGGCGGGCGTGAGGACTTCGCTCTCGTCAATGTAGTCCACTTCGAGCGCTTCGAGGACCTGCGCTTCCGCGAAATGGCCGATGCGGACTTTGGCCATCACGGGAATCGAGACTACGTCCATGATTTCGCGGATGATTTTTGGCGCGGCCATGCGGGCTACGCCGCCTTCTTTGCGAATGTCGGCCGGGACGCGCTCGAGCGCCATTACGGCGCAGGCGCCGGCGTCTTCCGCGATTTTGGCTTGCGCGGCGGTGGTGACGTCCATGATCACGCCGCCTTTCAGCATTTCGGCGAGGCCGACTTTTACGCGCCAGAGGTTGTTGCTCATCAGGTCCATCGTTCTTCTCCCTTTTGTTACGATTGCTTATTCCAAATTCGTCTACCAAAACCTTTAAACCCGTCGGTCTGAAGACCGGCGCTACAAAAACCTTACCCTGGTGCTGATACTTCAGAACGCTCGATTTTGAATTTATCCGGGTCGATTTCCACGAAGCGGCCCTTGCCGCGCGCGAGCACCTTTCCTGCGCGATTCGCGATCTCGCCGATGTAGTGCAAGTTGCGGCCGTCTTTTTCGACTTCGTGCGCTTCGATGACCAAATCCTCGTCCACTGGAACTGGGCGGATGTATTCGATTGTAAGTTCGGCGGTGACGGCGCGAACGCCGCGGAAGCGATTGACCTTGCCCATGGCCTCGTCGAGGACGAGGGCGATGATGCCGCCGTGGATGAATCCGCCGCCGCCTTGGTATTCGGCGCCGAGTTTGAATGCGCCGCGGATGCAGCGGGTGGCGTCGTCCTGCTCGTAGGTCAGCTGCATTCCTCGCGGGTTGGCGCCGCCGCAGCCGAAGCAGGTGTTGGTCGGATTGGGCGTGAGTAGCATGGTTGGTGTTTCCGTTTCGCCTCGCGCGTTTCGCGACAAAAGAAACTGCAGATCCCTCGCTTCGCTCGGGATGACAGCGTTAAGACAAAAGCAAAACCACAACAAGAACCAAAAGCAATACTTCAAACCAAACCAGAAGCAAAAGAGCCGGCGAGACGCCGGCGGTACGAAAACCCGGCACAACAACCGGGTACAACAACCCGGTGCAAAAACTTAGAACAGGGCCGCGCGTTAGACCAGGGCTACGCGCGAGACTGATTCACTACGGGCGCCGCGCTGGCGTTTGCGCAACTCGATTTTCAGCAGCTCGCTGAGCGTTTGGACGCCGCGGAAGATTTTCTTTTCGTCGAGGCCCGCAAAGCCGAGGCGCAGCGTGTTCATCTGCGGGCTCTGTTGATAAAAATAGCGGCCGGGGACGAACAACACGCCGCGCTCGCGGACATGAATCAGCAGCTCGCCGGCGTCGAAGCCCGGTGGAAGCGTGACCCAGATGGACATGCCGCCTTCGGGCTTGGTCCAGGTGGTTTCGTCGGGCATGTGCTTTTCGAGGGCGGCTTCGAGCGCTTCGAGGCGCTTGAGATAGACTTTTTTGATCTTTGCGAGATGGCGCGCGAGATAGCCGCGGCGAACGAATTCGGCGAGCGTAGCTTGCGCGAGCTGGTCGGTGTGCAGGTCGGTGGACTGCTTAACCAGACGTAGCCGCTCAATGGCGCTTTCGGCGGCTATGCACCAGCCTACACGCAAACCTGGGAAGGCAATTTTCGAGAAGCTGTCGATTTGAATCACGTTGCCGGAGCGGTCGAGCGATTTGAGGGACGGAACGGCCGTGCCTCGCACGCGCAGGCGGGCGTAGATGTAATCTTCGATGATTGGCACCTGATAATGCGCGGCAAGTTCGAGAAGACGGCGACGCGCGGCGATGGGCATCGTGGTGCCGGTCGGATTGTGGAAATCGCCGGTGACGAAAATAAACTTCACGCGATTCTGCAGCAGGATGGACTCGAGTGAATCGAGATCGAGCCCCACATAGCCGGTGCGGCGCGAATCGGTTTCAACTCCTACGGCGAGCGTACGCACGCGGGCTCCCGCGAAAATCGCAATCGCTCCCGGATATGCCGGATTCTCCATCGCCACGGAATCGCCAGGGCGCAGAAATGCCTTGCACAGGAGATCTATGGCCTGCTGGCAGCCGTCGGTGATAAGCAGCTGCTCGTTGCGGACCGCCATTCCTTCGGCGCTGAACATCGCGATGAGCTCTTTTTTCAGCGGCTCGTAGCCGTCGGTCGAACCCAGCTGGAGGATGCGGTGGCCTTCGTTCTTCAGCACCGAATTGCAGCAGCGGCGGAATTCTTCCACGGGGAAAAATTCCTCCGAGGGACGCGCCGTGACAAACGCAATCGAGTCGGGCGGAACTTCCGGCATCAGGCGGCTCAAGCCTTCTTCCCCGCGCTCGTCGGCGAAGAGCGATTCCCAGCGTATGCCGCCGCCGTTGCCATTGGTGCGCGGAGCCGGAGTGAATTGGCGCACCGCCGAGCCGCAAATATAGGTGCCGCGACCGACGTGGCCTTGAATCAGGCCTTCGGATTCGAGTTCGGCGTAGGCGTTTGCGACGGTGGTCCGGTGAACTCCTAACTGTGTGGCGAGTTCGCGGCTCGCGGGGATGCGGTCGCCGTCGCGCAGTTCGCCGCAATGCACGAGTGCGCGAAGCTGGTCGCGCAATTGGACGTAGAGCGGAATGTGGCTTTCGGGCTGTAAATGGAGTGGCAGCATTGGCTCAATCCTGTAGGCCAATATACAGGCGTAATTGTAGCAGTAAAGAGCCAATTTGTCTTGGGTGAGTGGCGCGGGTTTCAGTAGCACAGGCATTCCTGCCAGTGCCGCAAGTTGCTACATCCAAGGCGGTCGCTGTGCGGGGGAACCTTTGGCTGCGTTGGGTGGGTTCGGTTTGCGCGAGTCGAGAACAAAAAGAACGCTCGGACGATTCAGCCAAGCATTTGTGATCTGTGGCGTCGGTTACTCTCGCGCAGGCTGAAGCCTACGCTAGTGAAAAGAACGTAAGCGCGAGGCTGCCAAGCAATTGAGACCGTGCCGTGGTGATGCGTTGGCACAGGCAGGAATGCCTGTGCTACTGAACTACTGCGTGGCGGATTTTTCGCCCAGGCGGCGCATGCGCTCTTGTAGTTTTTTGCGCAGCGGGCCGGGGGCGTTGGGATTGAAGGCGACAAGGTACCAGAGCGGTTGCGTGCGATCGCGGCTCAGTCGCGAGAGTGTGGATGCGTCGCTATTCGGATGGCGCGCGATATTTTCGCGAATCGCGGAATACGGATGATGCGAGAGGCGGCCGAGAGTCTTCGCCGTCACTTTCGGATGTTCGCTGATCAGCCGCAGCAAATAAAAATCTTCTTTGGGCGCCTGGCGAGAAAGCTGGTCGAGCAACTCCGGCTTCACTTCTGCGCTCAACACTGTGCCAACTTTTTCGTCCCAGCCCGGATTGATGTGATTCAGCTCTTGCGTGCGCGCGTGAATCAATCCTTCGATCACGCGGCGCTCCTGTTCGAGGCGCGGCGCGGGCAGCGCGCTGCGTTCCACCGAATCGAGTACGCGAAGGAGATGCTGGCGTTCGCCAAAGACAATTTGCGATGTCCGCACGGACTTGCCTTTCCCAGGATTGCGCACCAGATCAGAACGTCTCATATTTCAATCACCCCAATTATTTCATGAAGCTGCTTCGTGAATCGCCCGCCGTAAGCGCCTGCTGACAACGCGAGCGTGATCGCCCGCACCCAAGCAACGTGGCCGTCCACCGCCTTCTGGCACTGCGACAAGATAGCGACCAGCGAAATTATGCTGTGAGTAGTACAACTGAGTAAAGTGAAGCGGGACCGTAGTGTTCCATAGCGCGCAACATGTAGTCCTAGGACTAAGCCCATTGCGCGCGATTCAACACCAATTTCGATGCCGGATATCAACCGCGACAAGTTGCGAATTGGCAGACGCCAAGCTACCTTCGAAGCGAGGCCGCGTGGACGAAGATGTCGACGAAGATGCGGAGCAGCATGGAGAGGAGAGAGAGCGATGACGGCTTTTGAAGAGCACCGTGACGAGCTGGAGCACTATGAGACGATGATGGGCCCGAATCGCGGCAGGCTGGCCGTGACGCTCGACCTGCTGACGAATGCGCTCGTGCTCGTCGGGCAGCATGGCGTGTATTGCCACAGCAACTGGAATCCCGAGCAGCCGGTGATGGACATTCGCATCGTCACGCAGGAGATCAGCAAGGCGAAGGAGTTGATCCAGAGCGTGATGGAGAGCCTGAGGGCGGAGCGGGAGGCAAAGCGGGGGTGACAATGCTCGCCCAGTGCAAGCAGCAGTTCCACTTTGGGCTGTCCCGCTGTCCCAAACCCTGCCTTTGGGACAACGGGACAAGACTATTGGACTTACACGATGGGCTGCGAAGTTCCATTTCGGGCTGTCTCGCTGTCTCAGACACGGCCTTTGAGACAGTGAGACAAGCTTATTAGACTTAGCTTCACCTTGCTGGAGCTTTAGAAATAAGAAGATTAAGAAGATGATGATGATGCAATCGATGAAAATAGATAAATGGACTTCGGGCGCGCACTACGACCAATGGATGGGCCGCTGGAGCCGCCTGCTGGCGCAGGGATTTTTGAAGTGGCTGGATCTACCTGCGGGTCTGCACTGGATTGACGTGTGCTGCGGAAGCGGCATGGTGACCGAGGCGATCATCGAACGCAGCAAGCCTGCGAGCGTCGTGGGAGTGGATGCTTCTGCCGCGCAGATTAGATTTGCTTGCGAACATCGCGCGGATTCCAGAGTCACCTTCCAGATCGCGGACGCGACTGCCCTGCCCTTTGCGGATTCGAGTTTCGACGTCGCTGTGTGTGGCCTTGGGTTGAACTACGTTCCGAATGCAGGCCGCGCGCTCGAGGAATTTCGCCGAGTTATTCGTGCCGGTGGCAGCGTCGGGGCTTACGTCTGGGACTATGCCCATGGAGTGAGGTTCGTGCGCGAGTTCTGGGATGCTGCTATTGCAATCGACAGTGAAGCGGCTTCATTCGATCAGGCGCTGCGTTTCCCGATGTGTAGTCAGGAAGGACTGCGTAGTCTCTTTGAACAGGCGAAGATCGAGGAGATCGCTGTGCGTGCTCTCGATGTGGTGACGCGCTTTATTGATTTTGAAGATTATTGGGAACCGCTTCTGACTGGACAGGGGTCGGCGCCGAACTACCTGGCGGCCAGGGATGAACAGATCCGTGCGGCGATTCGAGAGAGACTGAGGGCGACGTTGCCGAGGAACAACGAAGGAGCAATTGAACTGCCCGCGCGCGCCTGGGCCATTCGGGGGAGGAAGAAGCTTTAGATCTCGCTTTCCTTAATTTTCCTTCAACTACATTGATGATTACTCGTAACAACTAGCACAGGAATTTTCGGCATTCCCATTTTGGACTGTCCCGTTGTCCCAAAGCAGGGTTTGGGACAGTGGGACACCTTTATTGGACTTACTCGACGCATCGAGTTCGCAGTTCCATTTTGGGCTGTCTCACTGTCACAAAGGCAGGGTTTGAGACAGTGAGACAAGTTTATTGGACTTACGGGCGCAAGGGGCGTGACAGCAGTAGGGGCACGGCATGCCGTGCCCGAAGACGCTAGGAGCTCAGCAGCGCTGTCGTCCACGGCTGCGATGGCGCCGTCTTTCGTACCGCTGGCCTCCGGCCGGCGCCTTTGATTTTGAATTTGCAGGCGCAACTTCAAAACCAAATTCAAAAACGCCGGCCGGAGGCCAGCGGTACAGAAACCAAATCCTGCAGACACCTGCTCGATGGCCACGCTATATTGACGCCGCGTTCGGGCACGGCATGCGTGCCCCTACTGAAGAAGGAAGCGTGGAATCGAAAAGATCGCTGGGGCGATTCAGCCAAGCATTTGCGATCTGGGGTGTGGGTTTCGGTAGCACAGGCATTCCTGCCTGTGCCGCAAGTTGCTACCTTTCAGCGGTCGCTAAGCGAGGGAGCTTTGGCAGCGTTGGGTGGGGTTCGGTTTGCGCACGCCGAGAATGAAAAGAACGCTCGGGCGATTCAGGCGAGCATTTGCGATTTGTGCTGTGGGTTACGCAGGCACAGGCAGGAATGCCTGTGCTACCTAAAAACAAAACTCCCGGGGAATAGTTCCCGGGAGTCGGAAGCTTTGAGCGACGAGCCAGCCAGGCTCGCCATGCGCCAGGCTTAAACGCTGAACGAGCTGCCGCAGCCGCAGGTGCTCTTCACGTTGGGGTTGTTGAACTTGAAGCCTGAGCCTTCGATGGTCTCGATGTAGTCGATGGAAATGCCGTCGAGATACATCTCGCTCATCTGATCGACGAGGACCTTGAGGCCTTCGAACTCGTAGACGTTGTCGCTATTCTCATTGATCTGATTCTCGAAAGCCATGTGGTAGCTGAAGCCCGAGCATCCGCCACCCACGACGGCTACGCGCAACCCTGCCGGGCTCGGGTTCTGCGACTGGATAATCTCTTTAACCTTCGTGACTGCCACCGGCGTTAGTTGAACCATTCTGTCACCCTCCGAAATTCGCGCTGCTTAAGCGCGCCTTACGACCCCATTATACCAGATTCCCGAGCGAGTGGTGCCCGAACTGGAGCGAGACGGGTAATCCATAAACACAGTAAGGCCTCGTCGCTCAATGGGTTAGATGCGGAAGAAAGATTCTCGATTCAGTCCAAGGTAAGAACGGCCGATCTATCGAATATGGAACCGAAAGGCGAAAATGGAACCGAAGGGTGATGAGGCGGTATACAGAGCCGTGCAAATTCCTTAAAATGCTTCGCTTACATGGCACACCACATCACACTCATTCCCGGTGACGGGATTGGGCCGGAAGTATCGAAGGCGGTGAAGGAAATTCTCGCGGCGGCGGGCGTTGCGATTGATTGGGATGAAATCCCTGCGCGCGCGGAGATCGAGCGGCGCGGCATGACGTTCTTGCAATCAGGCGTGCTTGACTCGATTCGCAAGAACCGCGTGGCGCTGAAGGGACCGATGACGACAGCCGTGGCGGGCGGCGCTCCAAGCATCAACGTGGGCTTGCGGCAGGCGCTCGATTTGTACGCGAATCTGCGACCGGTGAAGAATCTCGAAGGAGTGCAGTCGCGCTTTCAGGGCGTGGACCTCGTCATCATCCGCGAGAATACCGAGGATTTGTACGCGGGACTCGAACACACCGTGGTGCCGGGGGTCGTCGAGAGCCTGAAAATTATTACCGAGCGCGCTTCGACGCGCATCGCGAAGTTTGCTTTTGAATATGCGCGCAAGCACGGGCGCAAAAAGATCCACGCGATTCACAAAGCCAACATCATGAAGCTGTCGGATGGACTTTTTCTCACGTCCACGCGCGCGGTGGCCGAGAAGTACTCGGACATCGAATACAAAGAGTTGATCATCGACAATGCCTGCATGCAGGTGGTGCTCGACCCGCAGCAGTTCGATATGTTGCTACTGACGAATCTCTACGGCGATATCATGAGCGACCTGGCGGCAGGGCTTGTCGGCGGCCTTGGCGTCGTGCCCAGCGGAAACATCGGTGAGAGCGTGGCCATCTTCGAAGCCGTGCATGGCACCGCACCGGATATTGCGGGCAAAGGCGTCGCGAATCCCACGGCGCTTCTGATGAGCGGCATCATGATGCTCGACCACATCGGCGAATTGGATGCAGCGCGGCGTGTAGAAAGCGCGCTGCATCGCGTCTACCGCGAAGGCAAATCGCTAACCCGCGATGTGCGCGGCACTGCCACGACCGCTGAGTTCACGGCCACGGTAATTCGCGCGTTGCAGTAATCCTAAGCGTCTCGTCGTTTCTTCAGTAGGGGCACGGCATGCCGTGCCCGAATGCGGCCCAGCACGGCGAAGCCACAGTTCCTTTCGTACCGCCGGCGTCTCGCCGGCGCCTTTGACTTTGCCTTTCGCGTCGACCGCAAAATTCAAAAGCGCCGGCGAGACGCCGGCGGTACATAACCCAACGCATTCTTCCATTTCCTCGCCTTGACACCTGGAAAGCTTGGCTAAGTCGGGTGATGTTTCTTGAATTTGGAGTTGGTACGAAGAACGGGAGCTTGCGGGAGTCAAGTATTTATGGGCGCGCTGTGTTCTTGCGTTGGCACGGGCAGGAATGCCTGTGCTACTTAACGCTACCCAGGGGCATTGACTTCCCTGCTCCGCCTGTGAAGAATGAAGGTGTTAGCAGCGAAAGACTCGGAGGATTTTGGTGCCCGAAGAAGCCACACTGGACGTAGCGCGGTTCGTCGACGGCGATATCGAGAAGTGCTACCCCATCTCCGAAGGCGACACGAAGCAGCGCAAGCGCAAGCCGCATATTGTCGCCGTGATCAATGAGATGTGTACCGGCTGCTCGGGCTCGCCTGCCTGCGTTGATTATTGCCCCGTGGCTGCGTGCATGTTCTGGGTGCCGGATTCCGAGCATGCGCCGTTTGGCCGCATCATGGTGGATCCGCTGCTGTGCATCGGCTGCAAACTCTGCACGAGCAAGGGCCCGGATGGAGCGTTCCTGGAAGGCTGTCCGTGGGACGCGATTGACATGGTTCCGCTGGCGGAGTTCGAAGCAAAGTACGGGGCTATGCCTTATTAACCTGCTTTTGTTTTGCGCTTTTTGATTTTTCTCTACGCTTCGCCCAGCAAGAACCCTCTATATTGATCAACGTTTTCGATGCCTGTCCGTTCGTTCAGGTGCGACTTGCACACGCGAGGCAGGCGGAATGCTACCCGTTGTGCTTCCCTCTGCTACGCTGGAAGTGGTGAATCCATGCCGCTGCCCGAACAATTCAAGAAGGCGTATCAGATTCTAAGCTGGGTGAGCCTGGCCGGGCTCATCGTGGTGATTCTGCTCGTGCTGCGAAAATCGCCCGCGCCTGATGTTCCCAATGACCCAGCCGCCGCTGCGCGCGCAGAGCAGAAACTCGAAGCAGCGGACCAAGCGAAAGCGGCTGGCTTACCCGCAAAGGTTGCACTCGACCGCACCGAACTAAACTCTTACCTCTCGCAGAATCTGCAGGTGGAAGGCGGGCGAACGCCGGTGGGGATTGATGCTGCTACGGGAGGCGCGTCACGTCCAGCGAGCGTGCCTTCAGGCAGCGCTGCCGCGTCCGACCCGGAGCCTACGCTCGAGGATGTGCAATCGTCGGTGAAAGATGTGAAGGTAGACATGGTGGGCGACGTGGTGAAGGCGTATGTGCTATTCGACTTCCACGGCAAAGATATGACGCTCGAGCTCGACGGGCACCTGACCACCGAAGGCGGCTATGTGAAGTTCGAGCCTATCAGCGGAATGCTCGGCTCGATGCCCCTGCCGCAATCGGTGCTGAATTCGGCGGTGGAGAAGATGATGGCATCGCCGGAGAATCGCGAGAAGCTGCGGCTGCCGCCGGACGTAGGCGACATCAAAATTGAAGACGGCCACGCGGTGATGACGTATAAGTGACGCGTGATGGGCAGATTCTTTTCGCGAACTGCATTCATCGTCGCGGTTGGGTATGCGATCCTCATAGCCACGGCGCTAATAGCCGCTTGGCGGGTATTAGATTTCGAAGCCCGTGCCTATGCTTTGCTGTTCATCGGATTTCCGTGGGTACTAGCTCTCTTACCTTTCCGTGATAGCACGTTTTTATATTTCCTGGCACTCACTCTAAATGTTGCCACTGTGTATGCTTTTACCCTCTCGGTCGTTCGGCTATTCGTGCACGATTCAAACTGACGCACCAAAAGGCCCCAAGAAGGCGCTCGCTACAGAATTCGTATTGGCTAGCCGAATTTCGGTTTTACGATGAGCGGTCGCGAATAGCTCGAGCTGTCGATTGTGCCTGCTGGCCGATTTGAGGCGATGAGCCGTACGCTGCACGCGCTACCTGTTCGACGTCCGGCAGATCTTCCGACCGCCCTACGACGTAAAGCGCGCGCAGTGCTTCCCACACCATGCCCTCGCTTGGAGCGAGCGCGACGAGAGGCTGGCCAGCCGTGATATTCGCGTGATCATCTGCGAGCCATCGAATCAAAGTGCCCGGAACCTTGGCGCGAACTTCGTTCCTCTTACCGCTGGCTTCGATGTGCGCAATCATTGTCCCCGGATTCACGATATCGCCGGGTTTCAATCTCGTATCGAGCGTGCCAGTGAGCGGTGACATCATCTCGTAAGGCCGCAACATCGCCAGAATCTGCGGATGGCCGGTATCGTCATTGAAACGCACGAGCGAAAGCGCCGCGTTGCGCTGCACCATCACGTTCGGGTCATTCAGCATCTGCCGCAGCGCGCGATGGAATTCTTCGGAAGTATTGTCCTGCCCCATTACCCACGCGTCGGTAACGCGAATCTCATCCACCGGATCGGTAGCCAGCGCGACGATTTGCGGATACCACTGCTGCACGCGGGGATCGTGCGCTTCGATGCGCGTCTCAAGCTGCGCCAGCGCGTGCTGAATTTCACGAGGGTGAGTGCGGTCCGCAAGCGCTTTCCCGATTTGCGCGTCGTTCATCGGACGGCCGAACCATGTAGCATTCCAGAACAAGAACGGCATCAGCACGAACAGGAACGCCACGATCAGGATGCCGTACGTCCAGCGTCCACCAAACGAAGCGCGCGGTTTGGATTCGGTCGTCATGCTTAGTAGATTACTTGTAGCAGTGGCGAGTGACAAGGGACTGGCGGCAAGTGAGCGATGCCGAACAAGACGGAAAAACACGTCGAGATCAAACAGGCGCACCAATCGGCGTGTAAGCGATGTACAAGAGCCAGTAAATGATCACGCCGGTGACGGACACGTAGAGCCACAACGGAAACGTCCAGCGCGCAATTTTCATGTGACTGCCGAATTTCTCGCGCAACGCATAGCTCAGCGTAATCACCGCAAGCGGAACGATCGTCACAGCCAGAATCGTGTGCGAAATCAGCAGCGTGAAATACACGGGCCGAATCCATCCCTCGCCGCCGAAGCGGATAAGCCCGGCGTGAAAATGAAAATAGAGGTAGCAGGCTAGGAACACGATCGAACACGTGAACGCGCTCAGCATACAAATTTTATGCTGCAAGATTTTGCGGCTGCGAATGAATATGTAACCGGTAAACAAGAAAATTGCTGACGCCCCGTTCAAGCCGGCGTTAATGGCAGGAAACTCTCTGAGTGGAATCAGGGCCATGAGAACGGAGGTGGATCTCCGCTACTTCTTCTCTGGAACCGGAGGCGGCTCCGCTGGAGCGGTTGCGGTTGGCTTCGCAGGCGCAGCGGGAGCCGGAGCGGCAGGCCGTGGCGCAGTGGGAGGAGCTCCCGGCGTAGCGGCGGCAGCGGGGCTGGCGGGCTTCGGCGCAACAGCGGCTGGCGCACCGGCGGCCGGAGCACTTGGCTTCGGCGCCGCAGCGGGCGTGCTCGCTGCTGGGGCTTTCGCCGCAGGGGCTGCAGCAGCCGGTTTCGCAGCAGCGGCCGGCTTAGGCGCTGGCCGCAAAAACGCAGGCGTCGGCAGAATTCCCGATTTCGTCAGCTCCATCAGCATAATCAGAAAGAAAATCCCCGCCATCATCGCGCAAACGAGCACCAGCATGATTCCGTCAATGCCGCTCGTCAGCAACCCGCTCGTGATATCCCAAACGATTCCCCAGAGAGCCAGCAATATGAAGAGACCGCAAATCGCACTAATCTGAATCGCGGTGCTCTTAGGCGCCATTCCCAGTTCCCTCCCGGTTACTGCAGCGGTCATCGACTGACCTTGTCAAATATCATCCAGGCCAAAAGAATCGGAATGTGCGCCACGGTAGCGTGCATCAACCACTTCGCACGCACGTTGGCGCGATGCCTATTCGCCCACAGCGCCACTTGCAGCAGAATCATCCCCAGCACCAGCGCTCCAAAGAAATAATGTATCCCCGCCATGCCCATCACCGCCGGCAGCAGGCTCATGGGCACCAGCATCGCCGACGTGCCAATGATCTGCGCGAACGTCGCATCGCCCGACGGATCTACCACCGGCAGCATTTTGATTCCCGCGCGCGCGTAGTCTTCGCGATACATCCATGCAATCGCCATGAAGTGCGGAAATTGCCAGAGAAACAGAATCCCGAACAGCACCCACGCCCCTGCGGAAAGCGAGCCTCGGGCAGCCGCCCAGCCAATCAGCGGAGGCAGTGCCCCAGGGAACGCGCCAACTGCCGTCGCCCATGTGGTGCGAGTTTTCAGCGGTGTATAAAGACCGAGATACATCACCGTGGTAGCAATGGCGAGCAGTGATGCCAGCCAGTTCACAGCGAGCGCGAGCCACACGCCGCCCACAACGATTGTCGCAATGCCGAAAATCAGCACATCGCGCGGCTGCAGGGTGCCGGTGGGAAGCGGTCGTGCGGCCGTGCGGCGCATCAGCGCGTCCATGTCGCGCTCGAAATATTGATTCAGCGCGGCCGTACCGGCTCCGACGAGCGTGGTGCCGAAAAGCGTGTGCATCAGCAACGCCCAATCGAGATGACCGGGTGACGCAAGATAAAAACCGGCGACAGTCGTAATCACAACGAGAAACGTAACGTCGGGCTTCGTCAGCACAACGTAGGCCCACGGTTTATCGAGCGAGCTGTAGGCGGCGGTGCGCGTGGTGCTCATTGTTTTTGGGTTACGCTCTCGATCCTTGCGCCTGCGAGCGCGCAGCGCCGGATTCTACCGCAACCGCATCGGCAGGGCGAATCAATCTATTACACGTGAGCGCCAGCAGCACGCTCGAGGCAAGCACAAGCGCTCCCATCACCACATGCGCCACTTCGATAATCGTGTAGAGCAGCACCGGCTGCGTCGCAAGCCGCGCCTGGCTCACCGCCCAATAGGCGAGAAAACCGAGAATCACTTGCGTGCCGAAAGTCGCGTGCAGCATTACCACCCAGCGGCGAATATCGCCGATGTGCCCAAAGCGCTTGTTTGCGATTCGCGCCGTCCAGATAACCATGAAGGTGACGACGAGGAACCCAATTAAATGCGGAAGAATGCCAAACGCGCCGTGCCGGAATCCAGCGCCGAGGACGAGCTGCACCAGAATCACCGCCGTAAGCCAAACGCTCAGCGACCGTAGCTTCGGAGTGCCCGTGTCATCGAGCAGCGGAAGATCGCGCTGCCACCAATCGCTGGTGAACATCGTGAGACTGACGAGCGTGATGAAAAATATCTGCGCGACTGTGGCGTGAATCGTGGCTACAAAAGCGGCATGACCCAGCAACACGCGAGCCGCGCCCAGAAGCGCCTGCGCAACAACTAACGCGAAAGCAATCCAGGCCCACCGTCGCGCTGGGCCGCGCAGCTTGCTGAATGAAATCCAGACTGCGAGAACCACGGTGAGAATTGCGACCAACCCAGCCACGACACGGTGCGCAAATTCGTAGCGAATGCCGCCAATCAGCGGAGGAATGATGCGGCCATAAGCGAGCGGCCAGTCGGGAACGGAATCCGCAGCGTCATTGCTAGTGACGAGCGCCCCTGCGACCAGCAGCAAAATCGTGCTGCACGCCGTTACGATGGCGAAATTATGGACGGCCCGGAGGTTGGAGTTTTCAGTCAATCTCAATTGGTCCTGATCGTGAGCGTGAACGTCACCCTACGGAAGAGAAAATCTGCTGGAGCGGAAGACTTTCCGCCCCAGCAGCGCAAATCCCAGCCCCTGCGAAATCCTGCAAAAGACTAGTCGCCCGATCCCGGCTTAAAGGTGAATGCAGCCGTTGCGTTGCCCTTGGCGGGAATTGTCACGGTTTGATCCTGGGTACCGTACTTTTCCTGCCACGCTTCGATGGTGTACGTTCCAGGCGGCAGACCCTTCAGCTCAAACTTGCCATCCTTGGTCGTCACCGCGTAGTAGGGATTCTTGAACACAAAGATATAGCTCTTCATCCACGGATGCACATTGCACTTCACCGGAATGGCGTTCTCGGCTCGCGCAAAGCTATCTTCGATTGGAGCGGCGCCGGGAGGCTGCGACTTGTTCCACTCGCGATTGTCTTTCGGCATCGGGTGGATGTTGTGAGTGGTCTGGTCGTCGTTCTTCACTTCGATGTTCTGGCCGGCCATCACCGCGATCACGTGCGGATCGTACATGCAGCCCTTCTGGTCGAGCGGAATCGCCGTCGAAGGGGCAGTGAAGGTGTAATCAGATGAAAGGCCGTCCTTCACGTAAATCACCACGTCGGCAAGCGCGCCTTTTTCGCCAGTCACCACTTCCGGCGGAATCACCGGACTGGAGTGTGCCTTCTGGCAGTAGGGCTCGGCGCTCATATTGATTGGCTTGAATGTGGGAGCTGCGCCGTCAAGGGTCACCGTGCCGGAGACGGATCCGGCTGTGGACTGATCTACGGTCTTGCCTGCTGTGGGAGCAGGAGCGGCGGGCTGTGATGTGGATTCGTCTTTCTTGCCGCCGCAACCGGCGACGGACGCGGCCAGTACCGCTGCGAGCGTGAGATTCAAGAGCTTCGTATTCATGTGCGGATGTTTCTCCTTAACAAATCAGGAATAGTGTAACAAGACCTACTGGCGCCAGCGCCGGTTTTATTAACTTTCCGGCCGCCGGACACCCAGCGAAACAAATCCGAATTCCCTGGACTAGTTGCCCCCGGCAGATTTCGCGCCGCTACCGCTCGGCGTTCGGCCCAGCAAAGCAGCCTGCTCCTGCGGTGTGAGCGAAAACATATAGCGCACCAAAAGATTCGCTTCGTCGCCCGTGTAATGCTCCATCGATCCGGGAACGGGCCCGGCAAACACCCAGCGGTCGCCCTCTTTTCGGAACAGGCCCGAAGGCATCGCCGTACCGGGGATGATTTTTGCCGGGTCGGTGATCCAGCGCTCGGTCCAAGCCGGTTGCAAACGTTCATGCGCGAGCAGGAAATTCGGCGCGGAGGCGATCTTGTCGTGCTCAGGATTGCCGGTCATATGGCATTTCAGGCACGGAGCGGCCGGACTCGTAAACAAGCTGCGAGCCATCGCCGTTTCCGTGGGATCGAGCGGCTTCACGCTCGGGGGAATAAACGGCGTCGGCTGCGATGACAGCGCCTGGAAGAACAGAACGATTTTGCGAATCTCGTCGTCGGACAAATAGAACGTCGGCATCCGCACCTGGAGATATTGGCGCACGCCGTTGCGATTCGTGTCTGTTGTGCTGAGCGAGGGGTTCGCCAGGAACTGCCGCAGCCATTCCGGATTCACGCGAGCGCCTTCCGTCGTGAGCACAGGCGGCAAATTCGCCTTGTTCTCGCCCTGATAGAACGGAAGCGTCTGCAGCACCGTTTTCTGCCCTACATCAATCTGGTGGCAGCCGATGCAATTATATTTCGTGACGATCCACCAGCCGTCTTCAATGTAGCGAAGGCGATCGAACGGCTTGAACATATACTCCGGCGGCAGAGTCGGGTCGGTGCTGCCCAGAAGCATGGTCACGAGCGCTTCGACCTCGCCGTCCGATTGCAAATTCGGCTTGGGCATGCGCAGGGCGTCCATCGGGTTCGCATGATACTTGCCCTGATCGTAGAGCCCGGGGTTGCGAAGCTTCTCCTCGAAGAAGCCCTTGGAATCGAACCACGGACCGCGTTCGCTTTTCTTCCCGTCCGGCAAAATGCCGCGCTTGGCGTCTTCCGTGTAAAGCGCGAAATCGAGGCGCTCGATTGGCTTCGAGCCTTCGTTCGTCAGCTCGGTGCCGATACGGCCTTCATCTTCGAAGCCGCTGATTTCATGGCATCCTGCGCAGCCATAGTGACGAACCAGCTCTTTGCCCTTCGCTGCCTGCGCTGGATCGTCCATGAAGCTCGCGTCAGCGTAGGTCGCGTCTGGGTGCTTCAGCGTAATGAGGTAGCTCGCCACGTCCCGCGCGTCGTCGGGAGATAGCCGCAGGCTTGGCATCACCGTTGGCTGCTGCACGACTAATTCGTGATTGTCATTCGGGCAGCGCGAGTGCTGCTCGTCGAAGACAAAAGGCAAATTGTGTTTCGCATAATCTTCGGGACCAAGGTCGCGCTTCTCATACGGGCAGTAGGGACGAGTCCGCTGGCGCGGATTGTGCACCCACCGAACGAGGTAATCGTAATTGTCCTTCTCGCCCACACGGCTCAGATTCGCTGCAAATGTGCCGCCCACGGAATTCGAGCCTTCGCCGACAGAATGGCACGCCAGGCAGCCGCGGGATTCGAGGAGCGTCTTGCCGTGTTCGGCATTCCCCGGCTGCTGGTGCTCGAGTGCGGGGCTGGTGAGCGAGTCCTGCCATATGAACGCGGAGATTGCTTCCACGTCGCCGGGGCCGAAGCGGAATTGCGGCATCTTCGTCGTGGGACGAAATTCGGTGGTATGCGCGATCCAGTACGGAATCCATTCTTTACGTAGCTTTTGGCGCGCTTCCTTCAGGTCCGGACCGACCTTCTTGATCTCTTGAATCAGGTTGTGGCTGCGTCCTTCGAGACTTTCACGTTCCGCATCCATGCGGCTGATTTCTACGGTGAGATTTGTCGCCTGCCCGTAAAACTTTTCGGCGGAGGCGTTGTCGGGAGCATTGTCGCCGAGTTTTTGGAGTCGCGGTATTTCTTGCTCGTCGTCAGCCTTTGTTTTTTCGAGCCCCATGATGCGCTGGCGCGCGCTAACGAGCTGTTCGTCTTGATTGTCGAATCCGCTAAAGCGATGGCAGCCGATGCAGCCCTTGGCGCGGAAAAGCTGCTTGCCTTCATTCAACACCGGCGCGTGCTCGGTGACCATGTCTCCCGCGTGGCATTGCTGGCAGCCGGCTTCATAATTCTCGGGATAGTAGAGCGGCCAGAGCCAGTGTTCGTAGCGACCATGTCCTTTCTGGACGGAATCAATGGCGCGGCCGTTGCCGCCGTGGCAGGGCGAGCATCCGAATTTCTCCAGCGGATGCCATTTCAAGAGATCGAGATCGGGATGGCTGGTGAACGGAGCGTCTTTGCTCTTGGCCATGCCGAGATCAGCCTTTGTGAGCGTGATCTGCGGAGGCACATAGCGCGGATCGGTGCCCACGTGGCACGATTGGCAGCGGTCGACAAGCCCCGCGCCTCCCAGATTGTTCAGCGAAGCTCCGGGAGGGTTGACGTTGATCTGGATGATGCGCTCGTCAAAATCCTTCATGCTTCGCCGCAAACTATCGAGCGATGACGAGCTAAGCCCCGGCAACTTCTCGGAGACGTACAGGGCCAGCGCTTCGCTGGCAGCTTTGGCGGGCTTATCGATTTCGGCGCGCTTGCCCACGAGCGTAGCGCGTTGGGCCAGGATGCTCGTGAATGTATCGTTCAACTCGTCGCCGGTAAAGGGCTTATCCTGCTGAATCTTCCCATCGGCCAGCGGCCAATCCACCTTCCAGATTGACTTGCGGCCGTCGGTGACTTCTTTCAGGGCTTTGGCTTTTGCATTCTTGTGTTCCGGCGGAACAATTTCGTACTCGTAGACTAGGTGGCCGATTTTCCCGCGCGCGTCTTTAAAGGCATCTCCGAGCGCGGTGCGCTGTTCATCGAGGAGCGCGATTTGTTTGGCAATCTCGTCGTCTTGAGATTTCGTGGCCTTCTGCAGATCATCAAGCTGCGCGGTAAGCTTTTTGTATTCCGGTGAGGAATATACAGCGTCTTCCTGCTTCTTCTGATCCTGGACTGCCTTATCGAGATATTTCGAATAGGCTGTGGCGAACCGGCTTTGATAAGTGCGCCACGGACGCAGACCATACACCTCATCCCAGAAAGACCACGCCACTGTGACCATCAACAGGAGCGAAGCAATCAATAAAGGAAACGTGAACGAATTGCTTGTAATCGGATCGTCCGGCGGCGGTGAGGGCGGCGGCGATGAGAGCGGTGGCTGTGAGGCAGGAGGAATCTCAGGCACCCAAAATCTCCTTCGACGTAGCGGCTATGGCATACCGAACGACAGCCAATCTCTCGGCTCCACGCGACGCCGATCCTCGCCGGATGGTCAAATGCTGAACCAAGGCGTCACCCAGATGTATTTGATTGTGAAGACCAGCCGCAGCAAAATTTTGATCGGCAGTGCAACCATAAGAATCAGGAATGTGTACATCGTGATCAGCTGCACAAGGCTCATACGCTTGTACATTTTTCGCGCAAACTCCGTGCGCATGCAGACCCAATGCACCAGGAATCCAGCTCCAACGAAAAAGAGCACCGTGGGGAAAATCCCAAAGATCACGCGGGCCCAGATCGCGGCCTGATCTTTCGACATGTGCGTCATGGCCGCGAGCCACGCGCCGTTGATGCCGAATACCTCATCTAGGTTCCGGTTCACCGCGTAATCCACCCGTTCCGCATCCCAAGTTTGGCCCGGCCAGAACCACATCCATCCGGGGCCGCGGATGAACGTCCCGATGACGATCATCAAGACCCACAGCCCGACGAAGCCCACCAGAAAAGTCCAAATCGAGAATTTGCGCTGCTTATACGTGTAGTAGCCGTTGCCCAGAGGATTCACGTCAATGTACGGAATCACCATCAGCCCGACGATAATCAGCGTCGGCATCACCACGCCGGCCATCCACGGATCGAAGTAGACCAGCATTTCCTGCAACCCGAGAAAATACCACGGCGCTTTCGCCGGGTTCATGGTGACGTTGGGGTTCGACGGCTCTTCCAGCGGCGCATTCAGCGTGAGCGACCACACCATCAGCAAAATCGTGATGATGATCGCCACCAGAAATTCCATGCGCATCAGGTATGGCCAGGTGTGAACTTCGCGGTCCCACTTGGGGTCCCAGGGTTGCGTCTTGCGATATCTGGTCTTGGCGGCTTGCGCGTCGCCTTCCAGGATGGCGATCAGTTTGTCGTTCGCAAGTCCCTGCCTGATCGCATACCAGACGTAAAACGGAATCAGAAACAGCAGCGCCACGATCGGCACGTTGTCCGGTGACGACGCGATTTCCCAAATTTGGCGCCAGTCGAAACCCATCAGCCGCCTTGTCCCATACCGCTGGGCCGCAGCACCACGGGCCGCGGGCTACGCTCTTCCTTGATTTCCGATTCCAGCATCACCGGCGCAGGACCCGATATGCCGCCATCTTTTCGCACGCGCCAGAAGTGGACGCCCATAAAAACCGCGGCGATCAAGGGAATCGCGATGCAATGCCAGATATAAGCGCGCAATAGTGCATTCGCATCCACGATGGACCCACCTAACAGCGCGAATCGCACGTCGTTATAAGGCGTCATGCCCAGCTGCGCGCCGAGCGGTCCTTCGTGACCTAACAAAGGCGTCGCCCGCGCCATATTCGTCCCCACCGTTACCGCCCAGAATCCCAACTGATCATCCGGCAGCAGGTATCCCGTGAACGACAGCAACATCGTGAGCACCATCAGCAGCACGCCCACGCACCAATTGAATTCCCGCGGCCGCTTGTACGATCCCGTCATAAACACACGGAACATATGCAGCCACACCGCGATAATCATCAAGTGCGCTGCCCACCGGTGCATATTCCGCAGCAGCTTGCCAAACGGCACATCGTTCTCAAGATACAAAATGTCGCGAAACGCCTGAACCTTCGTCGGGTGGTAATAAAACATCAGCAGCACGCCTGTGAACGTGAGCACGATAAACAAATAAAACGTGATGCCGCCCATGCCCCAGGTGAAGTTGTACTTCGTGGCGTCGCGATTAACCTTGGCAGGATGCAGGTGAAAAAAAACGTTGGACAGCACGCTTAGCGCCCGATTCCGCGGCTCATCGTCGTGCTTCACGCGGAACATCGAGCGATACAGCTGCGTCTTCTCAGGCTGCTTCAGCTCTTCAACTTGCTGCTTGGCCTTCTCTTCCAGCGTCTTGCGAAGAGCGGCAGCGTCCTCTTTCACTTTGTCGAGAACGCCTGTCTTAGCCTTGTCGCCGTTCTCTTCCGCCATCTCGCCAACCCCTTCCCAAGTATCCGCTCAAGCCACTCGCGCTGACTTCCAGTTGCCACACGCCGCGCCTGCGGCCTATACGTTCAAGAACGCCCCAGGATCATTAAAATGGTTCACGCCCGCCCGCGGGTCATCCACAAACAGCCGGCTCGTATCCACCACGA
Organism: uncultured Acidobacteriota bacterium; assembly: GCA_963772535.1. Classification (GTDB taxonomy): domain Bacteria; phylum Acidobacteriota; class Terriglobia; order Acidiferrales; family UBA7541; genus Palsa-295. The sequence goes on along the minus strand of CAVYXN010000007.1, from coordinate 403,815 downwards.
TCTGCCCCGTCGGATCCAGCTTCAGCAGCGGCCGATCCATCGGACGCGGCGCAGGCCCCTCGAAATTCACACCTTCGCTGTCATAGCCGCTGCCGTGGCACGGGCACTTGAACTTGTTTTCAGCCGGCTTCCACTCCGGCGTGCAGCCCAGATGCGTACAGCGCGCGAAGATGGCGAAAATCCGGTCCGGCTCGCGCACGATCCACACGCGGTTCGTCATCAGATAGCGCTGATCGATTCCCAGGCTGAAGTCAGACGGGTACCCGGCGGTGAAAACGGTATTCGGCTCGTACAGCGCGCGAGGAAAGAAAAACCGCAGGAACATCAGGAAATTGACGCCGAGATAGCCCCAGATGCACGCCCACACGAGCCTGCGCCTGCTCGTGTTCACGTCTTTCGCGGCCGCTTTAGCGTCTGCCGCTGAGGATGCTTTTGCCCCCTGCGATGCGGCTGACGCAGGGGACTTTCCGGCTACTTTTTCTTCGGAAATATCTGGCATAGGCCCGTTTGAGAGCTAGGCTGCACCTCAACTTCTTATAAAGTCACAACGACAGCACTCTAAAAAGCGAACAGGCGGTTATATGACGCGGGAAAGAAAGTGTCAAGGAAAAGTGACAATTGGGGCGAAAAGAATATGCAACGCGACCAGGAACCGTCACGCAAAGGATGCTACGCCAGATCGCATCCCCACCGCGCGCAGCACCAGGTCGGCAAGCGCCCGAATCAGCAGCGGCGAGTCGTTCAGCGCAGGCATCATGTAGAACTCGCTTACGCCCAGAGCCTCCGCTTCCTCGCGAGCCTCGATATTGATTTCGTGCAGCGTTTCGATGTGCTCCGTGAGGAATGATATCGGAATCACCAGCATGCGCTTGATCCCGCTGCGCGCCATCTTCTCGATGGTGCTCGTCAGCGAGGGCTGCAGCCATTTCTGCGGCCCCACCCTGCTCTGGAAGCACAGCACGTGCGGATTGGGCCACGCGCCCAGCTGGCGAATCATCTGCACCGTCTGCTCGATTTGGCGAGGATACGGGTCGCCCTTTTCGACCAGCGTCATCGGAAGCCCGTGGGCGCTGAAAACCAGCTGAACCTCATCAGGACGTGGCACCTTGCGCAGCACGCTGTTAATCCGCTCGACGATTCCCGCGATGTAATCGGGATGGTCGAAAAAATGATCGATCAAATGAACCGGCACCTTCGCCGTGTAGTTTCGATTCCATTCCTTCAGGCTGCTGCCCGTGGTCGCAAAAGAATAGTGCGGATAAAGCGGCAGCAGAACCAGTTCGTCGTAGGGAACGCGCTCGAGCGCCTCGATGGTCTCACGCGTGTCAGGGTGCCAGTAGCGCATCGCTACCAGGGCTCGCACATTCAGGTGAGGACGCAGTGCTGCTTCGAGCGCCCTCCCCTGCTGTTCGGTAAGACGGCGAATCGGCGAACCTCCGCCAATTTCAGCATAGTGCTGCCCCACCACTTTAGACCGGCGAGTGGAAATCAGTTTTGCGAGAGCCTTGCGGGCGAGGAATGCGCCAGGAAAGTTGATAATGTCCGGGTCGCAGAAAAGGTTATAGAGGAACGGTTCGACGGCAGCCTGCGAATCGGGACCGCCCAGCTGAAACAGGATGATCGCGATTCGCTTTGGACCGCCCATGGGAACCCTCGCCGAAGCCAGCCTGGCACCGCCCGCGCTATTCGTACGATACCAGAATCGAGTCGCGCTTGTCAGGTCGCGTTGTGGGGTGAAACTGCGCGGGCGCGCGAAGCGGAGCGCCTAGCCTTCGCGTAACTGCCGTTTCAATTGCGCGATATCGTCCTGCAACTTCGCGAGGCGCCGCGCCACTGTCACCTCGTATAAAAAGAACACAGCCCACACCACCATCCAGGCTGCGAAGAGACTTTCGAAGTTTTTCATTCCACCCTCGCTTCCCTTGCCGCTTGCGGAATTTTGCTCGCTCGTTCGGCGTAGCGCGATTCGGCGCGGAATCGCAGCTCGTCAAATTCCGAGCGCAGGCGCTCGAGACGGTACCGATCGGCAATCAGCACCGCGATAATGCACAGTACAGCCACGAAGGAAATCAAAAGCACTTTGCCCATCATCGGATCGAGTCCTGAATTCGATCCACCAAGTATTACAGGCTGGGGATGCTGCGTTCTCCAGAGCCGGTTTGAAAAATAGACAAGCGGTACGTCCAAAAACGCAAAAATTCCGAAGACGGCGGAGAACATCGCCTTGCGCTGCGGGTCGTCGAGAAAACCGCGGAGAAGAAGATAGGCTGTGTATAACAGCCACATTACAAACGTCGAAGTCAGCCGCGCGTCCCACGTCCACCAGATTCCCCACACCGGATGCGCCCAGATCGGCCCCGTAATCAGCACAATCGTGCTGCATACCACGCCCACTTCTGCGCCCGCCACGCCGAGCCAGTCCCACTTCGGCTTCCGCGTGCCGAGATAGGCGAAGTTCGCGATGAAGACGATAAAAAATGCCACAAACGAGCAGATGGCGCTCGGCACATGAAAATAAAAGATGCGCTGGATCGCGTGCATCGTCTTTTCGTCCGGCGCCACATACAGCGCTGCGTAGCCCGCGAACACCATCAACGCGGCGGCTACGAGCACAAGCGTGATACGGCCCTTCATGGGTGCTTCATTCCTCCAGCAGGTAATCGCACATCAGCCATGACGCGGTCAGAAACACAATATCAAATCCGGCGAGAAATGCGACCCACGTGCGGTCGAGTTCCGGCTGGTCCGCTAAGAGCGACGCAGTCGCTTCCACGGATGCGATCAGCAAAGGCGTCAAAATTGGGAGCAGGAGAAGTGGCAGAAGTAGTTCGCGCATGCGCGCGTGCGCCGAAATCGCCGAGAAAACCGTTCCGGTGATCACGAGCCCAAGCGTGCCGAGAGCCAGCACCAATATGAGCCGACCCGCCACGCCGCTGAACGATACGTTGTACAGCACGGCGAAAACAGGAACGAGAATCGCCTCCGCGACAGCCAGAAAAACAAAATTCGCCAACATCTTGCCCAGCAGAATCGCGAACGGCGCAATCGGCGCCATTCGTAGAGCGTCCAACGTTTCGTTCGATTGCTCCCGCGCGAACGAAGGATTCAGCATCAGCGAGCCGGCGAAAAGGAAAGCAATCCACAAGAGTCCCGGCCCATATCGCCGCGATTCGGCTGCCGTCGGCTCGAACGCGAAACTGAACAGCACGACAACCACAAGCGCGAAGATAACAGTGGTAGTGAGCAGTTCGCGCGTCCGAAATTCGAGTCGAAGCTCCTTGGCAAGCAGTATCCCGGCAGCGCGAGAGGTCGTCACTTATGCCTCCGCGCCCTGAGCGGAGCGAAACTCGGCGAGCATCTTCTTCGGGTTCCCCTCGGTGCTGCTATCACGCTCGATTCGCCCGCCGGCGAGCGCTACGGCTCGTGTTGCCAGGTCGAGCGATTCATTTCGCGCATGCGTGCTCATCACAATCGTGCAGCCTTCGACCCGCAGACGCTCGAGAGTCGACCCGAACCATGCCAACCCCTGCCGGTCGAGTCCCGCCGCGGGCTCGTCGAGTAGCAGCAGCCTCGGTCCATGCAGCAGCGCTCGCGCAATCGCCAGACGCTGGCGCATCCCGCGCGAAAACGTCCGCACCAGGCTTCCCGCTCGTGATGAAAGCCCGCAAGCTTCAAGTGCTCTTCCAACGTCACCGCGAGAATCACCGAGGCCGTACAGCTGTGCAAACAGATTGAGATTTTCTTCCGCGGACATCTCGTCGTAAAGAAAGGTGCTGTGGCCAACGAAGCCGATGAGTCGCCGCGCGTCTTCAGATGTTGATCCAGTCCCGGTAAGAACAACGCGACCGGTCGTCGGTTTCATCAATTGGGCCGCCATACGCAGCAGAGTCGTCTTCCCGGCTCCGTTTGCTCCGAGCAGTGCCACAAACTCTCCGCCACGAATCTCGAGCGAGATATTTCTCAAAGCGACGAGCGAGCCAAAGCGCTTCTCGACACTCTCAAATGCAATTCCAATTGAATTTCCAGCAGGCCCGCGTTCGGAAGCTTGGGAATTGGCGCGCGGTTCGCCCAAGGCGATCTGCTCAGCCACGAACGAGATTGCGGAGCGTTGCATCGATGCGCTCCCGCTCGCGGGCGTAATCCTCTTCGCTGATGGTCCCCGCCTGCCGCCGCAATTCGAGACGAAACAGGCTATCCTTCAACTCGTCCAGGCTGCCGCGAACCTCACGATCAACTTCCGCTGCGACCTTGGCGGCAGACGCCGACACAGACGTCGAAGATGACTTTGCCGCTCTCTTGGGAGCCGGCGTTTCATAGGCATCAGCAGTCACAAAGCCGCCGCCAGTCGCTGCCGCCACTTGCGGGCGCCGCAGCAGGTAAACGAACCCCAGCGCGAAAATCGCAGCGAACCCGCCCACCAGAATCCATTTCAAACTGTCGAGCCGCGCGGGAATCGTAGTAGCCGTCGCGGTCGCTGCATCTCCGCCGGACTCCGCGCGGGAATTCACTGACGGGTCTTGCGAACCAGCGCTTCCCGCCGCACCGCCGGCGGGCATTCCACCGCCTCCACCGGCCGCTCCGCCTCCTTGCGACGAGGATTGCATTGGAGCGGTTCCCGATACCTTTACGATCACCGGCGTATTCGCAGCCACTGATTCGCGCATGTACGCATTAAAACCCTGCTCCTGCCCGGCGGGAGAAAAACCTTCTCCCGTGATCGTTACTCCCGGCGGCGCAAATACGGCCAGCCGGGCGACCGCGTACGGAGACGAGATGCGCAGCTTCGTTTCGCTTGCGGCATATGGAACCTTATACGAGACGCGCACGTTGCTTTCGCCGGGCCGGAAGGGAAAATCGATCGCTTCGAGCCCTTTGCCTTTGTCGATCGTTCCCTGCACCACGGGCATGCCTGAAGCACCCGCCGCGGATACCTGACTTAATTGTGCGCCGTCGGGAAGCGCGAAAACGAACGATCCGTTCTGGTGAAAATATGCCATCGGAGGCTGCGTCTTATTTTCGATGCTGTACTCTTCGCCGACCAGCAGATCGGTCGCGTTTGGCTGGAGGATCACGGCGCGCGCTGCAATCGCGAATGTGCCGGCCTTGTCTGTCGGCTCAAAAACTTGTACCTCGGCAGTGGTTTTTCCCGGTGGAATTGGCTCGTGGTAATTCACTCCGCGATAGACAGCCCTTACCAGCATCGGCCCAGCGCCAATCTGCGGATGAGTGAACTCAAAGTGCCCTTGCGCGTCCGTCTTCGTGTTTTCTACGGGCTGCATTCCGCCTTGCAATTGAATCAGGATCACGTCGACGCCGGCAGCTGGTTGCCCGGTGGTGCCGTTGCGCACAGTACCCTGCAGCGTTCCGGCGGAAACAATCAACGACGCAAAACAAACTAGAATCGCGAGCGCCCCTAAACGAGCCGCGATGGCCCGTACTGCTGCGGCCGAAATAGTCCCAGCGCCGCAAAAACCTTTCATGAATGCCGCCTTTCCGTCGCTGCCTGTCGTGTGGCAGCCGTGGGCGTGCCGCCGGTCACCTCGTCCATTTCAGCCAGCACTTTCGCCGCTTCCACTTCAAGAGAATGTTTCGTCTCTTCGTAGTCGGCTTCGGAGAATTTTCCAGCACGGTACTCAAATCGCAAGTCGCGAAGATTTTCGTAGATTGCGTCGCGACGCTCCATTAATTGGTCGAGCTTCGTTCGGTGCGGCGTCGAATCGGAGGCGTCCGGCCGAACGTTGAAAATGAAATACAGGCTCGCAACGGCGAGTAGCGCGCAAGCCACCGCTATGTCAATGCTGCTCATGAGTCCTTACGATTCGTCATCCTTATCGGATTCGCGCTGCGCACGCGCAATTAGGTCCGCCGAAACACGCGGTCCCGAGGCCGTCGCCACGGCGCCCTTCCGTTTCCAGCGGCGTACAACGTCCCATAAGAGCCCCAGCGCTACCAGGGGAAACACAATCGGAGCAATCCACGCAATCCGGTTGAATCCCTTCGCTGGAGGCGAGGAAAGCACCGTGGGTCCATATTCCTGCACGAACGCCTGCAGCGTCAGATCGTCCGGCTCGTTCCGCGCGATGCGTTCTTCCAGCTCTTTCATCATGTCGTGCGAGTACGTGCATCCCACGTGATTGCACGAGCCGAGAATCTGATTGCAGCCGCACACGCACATCAGTTTCTGGCCAAGTTCTTTCGCGTGCGCGGATTCCTGCGCCTGGGCGAACGGAACCAGCGGCGCAATCGCAGCGAGTGCAAATACACCCAGCGCACACATCTTGGATCGCGTTCGCAGATGCCGAGCGATGGTATAGCCGTGGTTTTTAATCATGTGCATCCGATCGAGCAATTGCACCCACAGCGGACGTGCGCGTCGAGCTCCATGCCGGGTCGCGCATTTCCACAGGACGAAGCACCAGCGCCGTCCGCTTGTTCGGAAGCATCGCGAGTATGGTACCGAGCACAAGCACCACTCCTCCGAACCAGATCCACTTCACCAGCGGATTCAAGTACGCGTGAATCACCGGTTTGCCGGTCTCGGGACTGCGTCCCGCATATACAACGTACAAATCCCAAATCGGCGACGTCTGTACCGCTACCATCGTCTCCGTCACCTGACTCGCCAGAAAGAATCGGCGCTCGGGATACAGCATCATTTCCGATTTCCCGTTGCGAAATACTTCCAGCGTCGCGCGCTCCGATTCGAAATTGTTATTCGCGATGCGATCGAAATTCTGGCACAGCACCGTGTACGGACCGATCTTGATCGATTGCCCAGCGCCCATTTCCATCTGCACGTCGCGATTAAACGCCGACCCCGCCACGCCGATAAAAATCAGCACCATCGCAAAATGCACGATGTAGCCGCCATAGCGCCGCGTGTTGCGCATGGTCAGCTCGCCGATCGCGGTCAGCAGATTCGTATGGTCGCGAGACGCGATCACACGCGCGCCGCGATAAAACTCCGAAGCAATTGTTAGCGTGACGAATACCGAGAGGATCAGGCAAACCAACGCGTACAGTTCGCGGAATCCGGATATCAGCGCTACCACGCCTGTAATAATTCCTCCGGCCAAAGGCCACGCAAAATTTCGCTTCAGAGCGTCGAGCGAAGTCTTACGCCAAGCAAGCAAAGGCCCCACGCCGGTGAGAAACAGCAGAAAGAGCGCGATCGGAATGTTCACCTTGTTGAAAAACGGTGGCCCGACGCTGATCTTAGTCCCCTGTACCCATTCAGAAAGCACCGGAAACAACGTGCCCCAAAGAACCGAAAAGCAAGCCGCGAGCAGAATAAGGTTGTTAAAAAGAAAGCTCGACTCGCGCGAAACCAGCGAATCCAACTGATTGTCGCTGCGCAAATAATCCCGGTTCAGCCAGTAAGCCCAGAAGCAAACAATAAAGACGAGCGCCAGAAAACCCACAAACCAATTCCCGATCGACGACTGCGCGAACGCATGCACCGAACTCACCACGCCCGAGCGCGTTAGCAAAGTCCCCAGGATGCATAGCATAAAGGTGGTAAAGACGAGCCACACGTTCCACACCTTCATCATCCCGCGCTTCTCCTGCATCATCACCGAATGCAGAAACGCAGTCCCCGTAATCCACGGCAGCAGCGACGCATTCTCCACCGGATCCCACGCCCAATATCCACCCCACCCCAACACCGCATAAGCCCAATGCGCCCCCAAAAGTATCCCCACACTCTGAAATCCCCACGCCACCATCGTCCACCTACGCGTGATATGAATCCATTTCTCACCAGGGTAGCGACCGAGCAACGCCGCAAGCGCGAAGGCGAAGGGGATGGTGAATCCGGTGTAGCCAAGGTAGAGGATCGGGGGATGAATCACCATTTCCGGGTATTGCAGGAGCGGATTCAGGCCACGGCCATCGCTCAATGTGGCCAGGTGCATTGTGCCGGCCGCGTCGGGACCGCCGAGGACGTTGAACGGGCTCGCGACGAAATTATTCAGGGTGAGGAAGAAGATTTGGACGCCGGCGCAGATGACTACCACATAGGGCATCAGTTCCGGGTGCTTTTTGCGATTCAGGAACAGCGCGAAGAAAACGTAGGTGGAAAGCAGGAAGCTCCACCATAGCAGCGAACCCTCCTGACCGGCCCATAATGCAGCGAATTTGTAGTAAACGGGCAGCGCGCGATTACTGTGCGCCGCCACATATTCCATAGAAAAATTGTCAGTAAGAAAGAAATATTCAAGCGAGCCAACGGCAAGTGTAACGAGCGCGAAGACAGCCATGCCAGCGTTGTGGGCGCTTTTCGTCAGCAGGGTACGCCGCGTGACGATTCCCGCAATCCCCGCACTAAAGGCATAGACGGCGGCGATGAATGCCAGCAGTAGCGCGAAAGAACCGAAGATATCCACTACATTTTCTCCGTGGAGCGAAGGCTGCGCTTGGGACTCGTGGTGGAGTTCAAATCGGAGCTTAAGTTGGCGCTAAAAATAGACATTAAAACGGTCAAGTACCTTGACCTACTTTCAGCTTTTACGATCCCCGCCGGGCACGTTATTTGACGTTTGTCCGGGCTGCGAAGCGCCGGGTGCCTGGTTTGGAGTGGCTTCATACTTCGATGCGCATTTTGCCTGTATCTGCTCCGCTTCGAAACGGCCATCGGGCTTCATGCGCCCTTCAACGAGGGCTTGCGCTCCGTCCTTAAATGTGTCTGGGAGCGGATCGCGCCCCACATAAGTGACCGGGACGGTTCTTCCCTGCTCTTCGAGGACGAAGTCCACTCGTCCCGCAGCTCGCAGAATCGAACCATTGCGCACATTGCCAGAAACACGCATGCGCTGGTGCAGAGCCGTACCTTGCAAGGTGGAGAGCTCGGTGATGGTGTGGTAGTACGTCTTGCTCTGCGTGAAACCCACATAGGCGAGCGAAACGAGCGTAATTACAATAATTCCCGAGCCAATCAGAAACTTGCTGCGGGCTTTCATTCCCAACTCCTCTTAATGATAAGCGGAAATCGAAGTGATTTTAGCACTCCATCGAAGGGGCTTAAAGGGATTCCTCGCGAAAAGTGCCGTCGTCACTGGGCTTGGCGGACTGGACTGGCGGACAGGCGAAGAAACAGCCCTCAGGGCAGGTAGGCAAGAGCTGCTTTGATGCGTTCGCCGAGGGACTTGCCGGCGTTGGCGCTGCGGCGCGGATCTGCGAGGTAGGAATCGGTGAAAGGCAAGCCGTTGTCGAGGACCAGGCGGTCGCCCCAGCCAATCATGCCGAAGAGGCGAATGAGTTCGGCGGTGGGTGGTGAGATGGGCACCATGTAGGCTGGGTCGTACACGGATTGGACGCGCTTCATGACGGTGGGGGCGAGGCGGCGCAGGGCGCCTTTGGGATCGTCTTGCTCTTCGAATGGACACTCGATGGCGTAAGTGAGGAAGAATCCTTTGCGTTGAAATTCGGAAAGCAACGTGGATTCCCGAGAATCTGCGGCGAGGGGGATTCCCGCTGCTTTCATCAGCTCTTCGAAAAAACGCCGGGCACCGAGGGAGCGATCGGAGGGATTGAGAGCGGCGCGGTAGAAGTAGTCTTCGATACGCGACGGAGGCGCTCCATCGAGAAAAAGCACGCGGATTCGAGCAGGACGCAGGCGAGACGCAAGTTCAAGGCGCGTGGCGCGGCGCGCAGCGTGAGCATCGTCCGTTCGTGTCCCGCATCCCTCGCAAACCGGCAACGGGGAGCCTCCGCAGAAGAACGTAGGGGAAGCGAGAGGATGTCACGAGAATGGCAGACAATGCAAGTTGCACAATGAGACCGTAGCTAGTTGGCGCGCTTGCTGCCCGCTCGCCGAGGCTTCGGCTTGCTCTTGCTTTCGAGATTGAGCGCCACTGCAAAGCGAATGAAAAGCCGGAGACAAGATCCGGCCTACCGCCGATGAAATGCAGTGAAATAAATCAGGAGCGCGATAAAGGCCAACGTACCGAGGAGAACAATCGCGAAGACAATTGCAGCAGGCCAGAAAACCCATGACCATGATTCTCTTTTTCTGGTTTGCTGTATGGCGTGGCGCAATGAGAACCCCGTAGCTATTCCGCCAATCGGAATAAGAGCGAAGGCGGGCATAAAAGCATCGAGCTCGTCCGGCCCTTTGCATCCATGCCGGAGACAGTAATAAGACGGCCACAAAATCGATAAGATGTAGAGGATCGCGATGAAATACGAAATTGCGAGGCCTATTCTGCGTAACATAAGTTCTATCCTAAAGTCTTATTGTCGTTGGCCCGCGGATGGTCACATTAACCCGGTACGTTAGCAGTTGTGCGAAGGGACATAGGTCGAGGTTGGAATTCCCCGGGGCTAAAGCCCATGGAGCGAAAGTGTGCGTTTCCGCCGGACTGAAGTCCGGCTCCCCCTGATAAATCAGGGGGCTCCCACCGGCCCTGACTAAAATCAATTTGGGTTTCGCCGCACAACAGACGCCTTAGCGGAACGCATTATGCCTTTCTCGTCCAACGGCTCCAATCGGGGCGGCCATAAGTGCAGGAAGCTCGGAAATTCGAGACGTTTAGGAGAGGGCTTCGAGGCGATCGCCGATGGAGGACTTCTGCAACACGGGAATCAGTGCCTTCACGCCGGGGCCAATGGGGACGACGTGCTTCGGACGGTAAGAGAACTCGATGCGCTTCAAGAGAGTTGAAGAGGCGCGAGTGATGCGCTCGTTTAATTCTTCGGGCGTTGCCACCGGGCATTCCACCGCGTACGCCAAATAGAAGCCGCGGCGCTGAAATTCGGCGAGTGCCGCTTCTTCATTGGCAGCAACGTCCGGAGCAATGCCAGCCACCTTCATCATCTCGGCGAAGAATTCCTGGGCGTCTGTCGATCGCGATTCTCCCTCGCAGAGCGGCCGATAGAAGTAATCTTCGATGCGGGTTGTGGGAGCGTCGGCCAGGAATAGAGTTTGAATGTGAATCGGGCGGAACCGGGTCGCCACCTCGAGCCGCTCGATTCGCTGCCGGATGTGAACTTCGTCAGCCGGCGCCCCGCAACCATCACACACACGCATAGCAATTCTCCTGAGTGATGTGACGAGAATCGCACGGAGCCGGACCGCGCCGCAAGGAATTGCCGTCAGCCTGGTAGGTGAGCTGGTTTCGCGGGCCGCGCGGAAGCCCACACCTTGTGCTTCTACAGGTTGTATGGTAAATATGTAGAAGAGCGAGGTATAGCGATGACTCCGGCGAAGTCCGATCTCCCGCAAGGTACTCTGGATTTATTGATCCTCAAAATTGTCGCGCTCGGCCCCGTTCATGGCTATGCGATCGCACAACGGCTTCAGCAAGTGTCTCGCGACGTGGTGCAGGTTCCGCAAGGCTCGCTGTATCCAGCGCTGCACCGGCTCGAAACTCGCGGTGTTTTGGCGTCCGAATGGAACGAGACCGAGACGGGGCGTGAGGCCAAATTTTATCGTCTGACGCGAAAAGGGCGAGCGCAGCTCGGAATAGAGACTGCGAGCTGGCGGCGATTGTCTGAAGCGGTCGGACTTATTCTCAGAATGTCAGAAGGCGGCGCGGAATGAACTGGCCGAATCGGTTCTGGCATCGAAGGCAAATGGACGAGCAGCTCGAAAAGGAATTGTCCTTCCACATCGATGAGCACATCAGCGATCTGATTGCGCAGGGCTACGATCCAGAAGAAGCGCGGCGGCGCGCACGGCTCGAGCTCGGCGGCCCGGAGCAAGTGAAAGAGCAATGCCGCGAGGCGCGGGGCACCCGTTGGTTCGAAGATCTGCTCCAGGACTTCCGTTATGCGCTGCGCATGCTCGGCAAGAATCGCGGTTTCGCAGCGGTCGCGTTGCTTACTCTCGCGCTTGGCACCGGCGCGACGACGGTGATGTTTACGGTCGTGAACGGCGTGCTGCTCAAGCCGCTGTCTTATCCAGAGCCGGAGCGGCTTGTCGCGCTGCATGGAAAGGTGCAGCAGTTCGGTGAGCCGTGGGGATTTTCATATCCGGATTTCCTCGATTATCAGAGCGCAGGCCGGACGGTGGGACCGATGGCGGCCTGGACATATGGAGGCGGCACGATAAGCAAGGCCGCTGGAGCAGAGTATGTGGAAGGGCGCGAGATCTCGTCCGAGTTGTTCTCTGTGCTGGGCGTACCCCTTGTTCGTGGCCGCGCGTTCTCGCGTGATGAAGACCGACGCGGGGCCGCGCCTGTTGCCATCATAAGTTACGGTTTGTGGCAGCGCACCTACGGAGGGCGCCCCGATGCGATTGGCGGATCGCTGATCCTCGAAGGAAAGTCTTACTCTATTGTTGGGATTGCGCCTCCCAATTTCCATCTGGAGGACGAGGCGGACGTTTTCACGCCGATCGGTCAAAACATCGAGCCGAGGATGCAGAATCGTCGCGCGGGTTTCATTCATGTGTTAGCGCGACTCGCACCTGGTCTGACGCTCGCACAAGCGCAGACGGAACTTTCGCTGATAGCCGCTCGTCTGGCGAAGGAATATCCGGACGCTGATGCGGATCGCGGCGTCGTCACGCATGCGCTGCAAGCGGATTTGGTCGGCGAAACGCGGCCTACTCTTTTGCTGTTACTTGGCGCGGTAATTCTGGTGCTGCTGATTTCTTGCGTGAATGTCGCCAGCTTGCTGCTGGCGCGTGGAGTGTCGCGCGAGCGGGAACTCGCATTGCGCGTGGCGCTGGGCGCGGGCAGAGGCCGATTGATACGTCAATGTCTCACGGAAAGCGGTGTCCTGGGACTTGCCGGAGGTGCACTCGGAGTGTTGATCGCAGTGGCTGGCCTAAGGCCTTTCCTTGCGAAGTGGCCGGGCGGTATGCCGCGCGCGGAAGACGTTCAACTTGATTGGCGCGTGCTTCTTTTTGCTGTTGGCACCTCGCTGCTTTGCGGTTTTCTTTTCGGGTTGGCGCCGGCCCTGCGTGCGCCTTCGCGTCAGCTTGAGGAATCGCTTAAAGGCGGAATGCGCACAGTCGGGGGAAGCTCTCGCCGTTTGCATTGCGGTTTTGTGATAGCTGAAATCGGACTTGCCGTCGTGCTGCTGGTTTCGGCCGGCATGCTGGGACGCACGGTTCTACGCCTGGCGGCGCTGAATCCAGGAGTGCGAGCGGAAAATGTGTTGACGGCGCGAGTGGCGCTGTCGCCGGCAGCACTTAAGGATGCGGCGACGATGCGTGAGGCGTGGCAGAAGGTTCAGGACAGGGCACGCGCCGTGCCCGGCGTGCAGTCGGTGGCGCTCACCGACATCGTCCCGATGAGAGTTGGTGAAAACAACCTGCCCTACTGGGCTAGTGCTGTAGAGCCGCCAGCCAATCAAACCCCGGTCGCATTGGCGTCGAGCATAACGCCGGAATATTTGAACGTGATGGGCATCCCTCTTCGCCATGGCCGATTCTTCAATGACGACGATCGCGTGGGACACCCACTTGTCGTGGTAGTCGATGAAGTTCTGGCACAACATGCCTTTGGCCGCGAGGATGCGGTCGGCAAACCGCTTTGGATTCCTTCAATCAGCAAGGACCCGGTGCAGATCGTGGGCGTAGTGGGCCATGTGCGCCATTGGGGACTCGCCGGGGACGACCAATCGCGGGTGCGCGATCAGATCTACTACCCTTTCGCGCAGGTGCCGGACCCTCTGTTACATCTGTTTTCCTCGTTTATGTCGATCGCGATTCGCACGAATGCGCCGCCGCTGAATTTAGTCGAATCGCTGCAGCGCAGCTTGCGCGGCGTGGCCAACGACCAGGTTCTATACGACGTGCGCACGATGGAACAGCTCGTGAACGATTCGCTTTCAACGCAGCGCTTTTTACTGGTCATCTTTTTTGTATTCGCAGCCGTTGCGTTGCTGCTCGCCTGCATTGGGATTTACGGCGTGCTGGCGTGCCTGATGACGCAGCGAGTCCCCGAGATCGGCGTGCGGATGGCGCTCGGAGCCACCGCTGGAAATGTAATGTGGCTCGTGATGCGGCAAAGCGTTGCGATGATTTTGGCCGGGGTTGGCTTCGGTACGATTGCGGCTCTGGCGGCGGGACGCTCGCTCGAACACTCGGTTGAAGGCATGCACCGAGTCGAGCCTGTGAGTTTCGCCGTGATGATTCCGGTTCTCGTGGCTGCCGCGCTTCTCGCCAGTTTTATTCCTGCGAGGCGCGCGAGCCGCATCGACCCCATCACCGCGCTGCGCCAGGATTAGCGCGAAGTTCGGCTCGCAAGTTGCGGTCAATATACTGACCAGACGCCCGGCGTCGCGAGTTCGAGCAAATGGCGGTCGGGATCACGAAAATAGAGGCTCCAGCTACCCGGTTGCCAAGAGCGTTTCTCTTCCACCGCAATTCCCTGCTTCGCGAGCCACGATTCCCAAGCAGCCAGTTCGGCGGCTGGAATGGCAAATGCGATATGGAGTTCGCCGTCTCCGGCGTGCGACGATGTGATGTCGCGTGAGGCTGCCTTCTTGAACAGCAGCAGTACCTGGCGTGGACCTGCGTGCATCGCGCAACCGCGCTCACCAAAGTCGCTGATGACTGGGAATCCAAAAATTTCCTGATAAAAGCGAACCGAGCGCGGGAGATCGTCAACGTACAAAGAAGATTCGAGGATGCCGTCGAGCTTAGGGGGCATTCATACCTCCTGGCTGGATATCCGACAGAATAAGGCCTCTGCTTCAATCTGGCTGCAGTTAAGAGGATTTAAATTAGACGGCCGCGACTATTTTGCCAGCCCTGCTGTGGCGTTGAGGATGATGTGCAACGGAGCGACCTGCGCGGGCTTGGCATACTTGTTTACCAGGAAGCGCTGGCCGTCCTTCGTCACGTCATATGAAAACTGATCGGTGGAGGACACCTGAGCGCGAATCTGCGTGCGGAATAGCGGCGTAGGGTTTCCGGATGAGAATGAATCGCGCGTATCGACAGCGACCGCCGTTAGCATGCTTTTGGGCCCGATGTAGAAAATTTCCTTTTCGTCTCCGCGCCAGCGAGGTTCGGAGCCGCCGCCGCGGGACACCTGCCATTTTCCTGTGGCGGCAGGAAACGTGGTGACGTAAACCTCCCAGTCGCCCGATTCATTCGATGCGTAGGCCACCCATTTACCGTCGGGAGAAATCTGGCCGTTGGAGTCGCTGGACGTGGTGTTGAGAAAGGGCGTCATTTTGCCGCTGGACGGTTGAATCAACACCAGCTGAGATCCTCCTGCGGCGGCCTGCAACGTGGCGAGGAGCAGCTTGTCGTCGGGCGACCAGGAGTTTGGAATGAGATCATCCGTGGAGTGACCGTTTGCGCTGACAGAGAAAATCAATCGCGGAGGCTGCAGACCTTGCGCCTGTTTCAGAAAGAGATTCGTATCCTTCGCTTGTAAAGAGCGGTAGGCGATCATGTTCCCGTCGCGCGACCAAACGCCTCCCACATCTTCCGTTGTATCGAAGGTAAAGCGGGAATTGGTTCCACGGTTGAGGTCGCCCAGCCAGATATTGACGTCGTTCGCTTTTGCGTCCGCGATGTCGATGGCTACGCGGCTTCCGTCGGGCGACAACGTGGGGTTTGAGACGACACCGATATCGCCAACGTGGCCGAGTTCTTTGCCGGTGCGGTCATACCAGGTGAGGACAGAGAGCGTGGCTCCGAGAGTGGCGTTGTAGACGATGGTTCCGTTCTCCGACACGGAGAACGTTCCCCAGGAAATCGATGGCTGGTAGCCGACCTGGTCTGCGATAACTTGCGAATCGCTTCCCACAGCTCGCTTGGCGGGGTCAAACGGAGTGGCGCGCAACGAGGTCTTGTCATCGAGGTAGAACAGGTAGCCGTTTGCATAGCCCAAATTCGAACGCGACAGGACAAGCTGCTTTGGGTCGGCTTTGAGCGAATCGAGGTAGATGCCTCTCGTATCGTCACTGCTTGTGAAAGTGAGCATTGTGAACAGGAAATTTTCGCCGTCCGGCAGAAAGACGGGCCAGCGGTGCGAAACATTTCGCGAGGGATCGAATGATTTGTTGGTGACAGGGGCGAGACCGCTCCCATCGGAATTTATCTTCCATAACCAGCCGGCCGCCTGCGGCGAGAAAACAATCACGCCAGTGCGGCTCCAGCTTCCGCCGCGCCCGCTGGTGGCGGTGGCGAGCGGCTGGGGAGCTCCGCCAGAAAGCGCCACTTTTTTCAACTTGCCGTCGGCGAAAAATGCCACGAACGCATCGTCGGGCGACCAGAAGGGGTAACTCGCGCCTTCGGTGCCGGGCAACAGGGTTACCACGGACGAACCGATGCGTTGCACACTCACCATGTTGGCGCCGGAGGCTTCGTCAGGTGACACAAATGCGAGCATGCGGCCATCGGGCGAGAGCGCGAGATGGGTCATCTCCTGCTGGATGGGGATGAAAAATTCAAGGCGCTCCGCTGGTGCAGGCTTTGGCCTGAACAAGAACGCGAGCGCGCCGACCGCGATGGCTGCGCACAGAGCTGATAGCAACGCGACGCGAGCGGTTTTGTTCCGGGAGGAGGATGTTCCAACTCCGGGCTGCTGTGGAACCTGCGCAATTCCGCTCGAGTCGCGAATCCAGTCGAGTTCGAGCTTCAGATCGTGGGCGCTCTGGGGGCGCTCGTCGGGATCTTTCGCGAGGCACGATTTGACGATGCTCTCGAGCAACGGCGGCGCCAGCGGCTGCAATTCGCGCATCGGCCGGGGATCGTCTTTCAGGATGGCGGCGATCAGGCTGGCGTGGCTCTTGGCTTCAAACGCTTTCTTTCCCGTGGCCATCTCATAGAGCATCGCGCCAAAAGAAAAAATATCGCTGCGGGCGTCGGCTTCTTTGCCTTCGAGCTGCTCGGGCGACATGTATTGCATGGTCCCGACGATTGTCCCCTTCACAGTGAGCGGATGGCTCATCGTAGGAGAAGAGCCGATGTCGCCCTGCAGAACTTCTCCACCCTTTGCGAGGCCGAAGTCGAGGAGCTTGGCGCCGGATTTTGTGAGCATCACGTTGCCCGGTTTCAAGTCGCGATGCACGATTCCGCGGCGGTGGGCTTTGTCGAGAGCGTCCGCGATCTGGGAGGCAGTACGGAGAAGTTCGGGAGTGGGGAGCGGGCCCTTTTCAATTCGGGCCGCCAGCGTCTGCCCTTCGAGATATTCCATCACCAGATAATCAATTCCGTCCTGGTGGCCTACGTCGTAGAGCGCGCAGATGTGCGGATGATTGAGGCTTGAAACAGCGCGAGCTTCGCGATCGAATCGCTGGCGTACTTCCGGCGTGCTCTCTAACCCTTCCGTTAGAACCTTGACTGCCACGGTGCGGTCGAGCCGTGTGTCTCGCGCACGATACACCTCGCCCATGCCACCAGCGCCAAGCGGTGATTGAATTTCATAGGGGCCGAGTTTCGTGCCGGGGGTGAGAGCCATTCGCGCGCGTGATTATACTCCCATGACTCTTTTTTCTGGCGGATTCCAACTGGCCGCAGGTGAAGCACAGCGACTCGAAACAGATACTTCGTGGCCACATAGTTCAGGTTCGAAACGTTTATTCACAAAGGGACGCAGCCACTGGACATAGAGTGATATATACATAATTTATAATAAGCGTGAGCGCTAACGGCCTCACCTGTGCTATTTGGCGGCCTGGAGAGAATTTCATTGCATAACTGGAACGATTCGCTGAAGGGTGTGCTGTTCGGAGCACTGACCGGCATTGCAGTGGGGTTGGGCGGCTTTATTTTGACGGAAATCCCCAGGACACATGCGAGACGCTACCTTCACGTCAAAGGTGCACTTGAAACCCTGCGGAGTGGGTGCGTCGCAGGCTTCCTTCTTGAAGAACTTGATTTCGACTGGATCGGAGATGGTTTCACCGGGTGGGTGATTCATGGCGTTTAACATGGCCTCCCTCATCTCCTTCTCCGACGGTTCAGATCCGGCGCCGCCGCAACCCAAAAGGCCGAACGTCAATACCGTACCTAACGCAAAATATCCAAGTCCGAGTCTCATTTCACTCCCCCGTAAAAAATCAGCCAACACCAGCGCGTCAATGTAGTGCATTCGGACTCTTGGTGCAATCGCAGTTTCTCGGTCGTCCATACTGTCGAGGAAACGTTGAACCACAGGATGGGTGTACTATCGGCCGCGCCTTTTCAAGTCTAAGAGAAGTTCCGGCAAGTGGGAGACAACATGACTTTTCCAGCTACTACATCGGGCAAATCGCCTTTGATTCCCTGCTTGCGCTGCATCCCGTTGTTTGTTCTTGCCGCTATCCTCGCGCCGATTTCTTTCTCTAACGCTCAAACTGTTCCTCAAGACAAGACACTTGCGGCGCTGACCGAAATTCGCAAAGCCTGGGTGCAAGCTCTCCACGACAAAAAACTCGAACCGATCTTGAAGTTCTATGCACCGGACGCGGCCTTCCTTCAGCCCTCCGGCGAGCGAATCACGGGTGCCTCAGCGCTTCGCAATCTTTTCCAGAATATAATGGCCGCCTTCGATAGCAACCTTACCCTTCGCAGCCTGAAACTCGAAACTTCGGGCGATCTGGCCTATGACAGCGGCGAATTTGTGGAGTCTTTAACCAACATCGCCACAGGGGCAAAGATTTCTTCCAAGGGCAGCTACATAATCATCTACAAGCGCGAGGCCGCCGGCGGCTGGCGAATCGTGCAACATGTTTGGACGGGTACGCCCCCGGCAGGAACGTAGGCCGTCAATTTCCTCGTAACAAGACTCGGGTGAAGAGTTGTTGAGATTCCCGACGCACGCTGCAGTAGAAAACGGAAACGGTAGAGGTGTGGCTTAGGGAGCCTTTGCTAGACGGTCGAGCTCTTGTCTTCTTCGACGGGCGTCGTGCTGGCGGCCGCCGCTGCGCCGAGCTTGGTGCGCAGGCACCCGATCAATTCGGGCGCGAGATCGGAAATGGCCATGCCTTCGGAGACGAGGAATTTGCAGCTCAGGATGGGCCGGCTGTGGTCTTCGTCAGAAAGCTGGCAATTCACTTTGCAATACTGGCAATCCTGATTCCAGCAGAAACGGCCGTAAGGGATTGTCTCCGGGCTGATGAATTGAAATGCGCGAAGAAGTGAATTGCGCTCCGGAACAAGGAACGTCTTGCCCATGATCGAAATCTCTACGAGCTTTTCGTACGGCCGAAAGATATCCGACATCAATGACGCTCCGCTTTCCGACATGGTCCGTTACCCCGTGATTTGAAACTAAAGCAGCGCGAGGCGCGGAGCAATCAGAACTAGGCGGGGCGTGTTCAATGCTCCAATGGCGGATGAAAAGCGAACAGAGCTGAAGGCTGCCTAGCTCGGCGTGACCGCCAAGTAAGGCTGCGGTATCCGCGGCGGGCGCCGATGGAAATGGGTTTGTAGGGGCGGGTCTCAGACCCGCCCGCGTTACCCATGTCTCAGCTGTTCTTCGCCTGCGCCTGGAAAGACCCAGGCTCAGGAACGCTCCGGCGGGAACAAAACGAACAGGGTGTATATGCCCAGCATGATCCCGAAGAACGGGACGGGAAGGGCGATGAAAGCGGCCAGTATTGCAATCGCTCGCGCCGATCGTCTGCCCGACAATAAATCCGCCGCGGCCACGAGCGCGACGATGCCCGACAATATATTCCAGACGATGATGCATACATACAGAAGGTGAAAATCAGCCATTAAAGCGAACGGATTCGGCACACGAGAAAGCAGCGCGCCAAACATTAGCGTCGCCGTTCCACTGAAGAACGTTAAGACCAGCGCGATTATCAGCCGCGAAATTCCGTAGATAGCCCACAGGATGCCCAGAACGCCGGCGCGACCGCCCGATCTGAGAATTGACGTGTTATCCGCCATGTTCATCGCACCTCTCGAGCGCCTTCCTCGAATCGCAGAGTGAAAATGTCAGGCAAAAAACTGGCCCATCTTCCGGAATTTTTCGTAGCGCTGCGAAATCAGCTGCTCAGGAGAAAGCTGCGAGAGTTCCTGCAACGACCGCTCGACGAACGGTTCGACCAGTTTCGCAGTGAGTTCAGGATCCATATGAGCGCCGCCTTCGGGCTCGGGAATAATGCCGTCGATTAATTTCATCTCGAGGAGATCGCGCGCCGTAATCTTCAGCGCTTCAGCCGCGACTTCGGCCTTCGAAGCATCCCGCCACATGATCGAAGCACAGCCTTCTGGCGAAATCACGGAATAAACCGAATTTTCGAGCATAAAAACGCGATCGCCCACGGCGATGGCCAGTGCGCCTCCCGAACCGCCTTCGCCGGTGATGATTACGACGATCGGAACCGGAAGCCGCGCCAGTTCGCGCAAGTTGTAGGCGATGGCTTCGGCTTGCCCCCGCTCTTCGGCGTCAACACCCGGATAAGCGCCCTGTGTATCGACAAAAACGATCACCGGCCGGCGAAATTTTGCGGCCAGCTGTGTGGCGCGCAATGCTTTGCGATAACCTTCAGGTTTGGCTTGCCCGAAATTTCGCGCGAGGCGCTGCTTGGTGTCGCGTCCTTTCTGGCTTCCGACGATCATTACAGGCTTGCCTTGAAACCACGCCATGCCCGTGACGATGGCGGGATCATCCGAGAAGTTTCGGTCGCCATGAATCTCGCTGAAATTTTCAAACAGCAGACGGATGAAATCGTCGGTGTAGGGGCGCTGCGGGTGCCGCGCAAGTTGGAGGCGTTGCCAGGCACTGATGTTGGCGAAAAATTCGCGCCTCAACTCTTCCACTTCGAGGCGCAGGCGCTCGATTTCGGCAGCGCCCTCTTTGGTAGGCGAGAGGCGGCCCAATTCTTCCACGTCTCGTTCGAGCGAATCGATAGCA
Source organism: uncultured Acidobacteriota bacterium (assembly GCA_963772535.1). GTDB lineage: Bacteria > Acidobacteriota > Terriglobia > Acidiferrales > UBA7541 > Palsa-295. The sequence goes on along the minus strand of CAVYXN010000007.1, from coordinate 383,056 downwards.
CGCTGTCGTTCGCGTTCTTTGTCGCGCGGACTTTGCGCTTCCGCGCCGGTCGTCACCGCGCTCTCATTGTCATTGGGATTTGCCGCCTGCTCGGCCAGCTTCGCTGCTTTCAAGGCTTTCTTGAGTTCGCGGCGCTGGCGCAGCCGCTCCCGAAGTTTGTCTCTCTTCCTCACGGAATCAGTCATTGAACGAGTGCGACCGAATCAGAGCCGCATATTTCGCGGACGCGCTCGACGAGCTCGCGATCCGCCCGCACCGCGCTGGACGATTCGAGCGTTGCTTCGCTGCCATCGTCTTGAATCAGCTCAAAGGAAACTCGGCAACGTCCAGGACTTCGTGTGAACAGCTCGCCGAGCCGATCGAGCACACCCGAGTCCAGGGCTTTCAAATCCACCCGAACGCGTAAAAGGCTTGGCGCCCGGTCGGTCACTTGATCGAGCACGCGCGCATCGAAAACCATCAGGCGAGTGCCCACATCTTCGACGGCAACGCGGCCCTTGACAAGAAGCGGCGTGGCCGCTTTCAGAATCGGCTCGAGCTTCTGGAACGCCTCCGGAAATACCAGCGCCTCAATCACTCCCGTTCGATCCTGCAGCGTGACAATCATCCATCGCGCTCCGCGCCTCGAGCGCATCGGCCGCGACGAAACAATGATTCCCGCCACGACGATATCCTCCCCATTGCGCTTTCCTTCGATCGTCGCCAGCTCGATTGCGGAAAGGTCCCTCAATCTCCCCGCGTATTTGTCGAGCGGATGGCCGGAAATGTAAAAGCCGAGCGTGGCATATTCTGCAGCGAGCAGTTCGTGCTCAGGCCACTCCGGAACTTCGGGCAACTCCTCCAGAGGCAGGAGCGTCGAAGTTGTCGCGCCGCCGCCAAATAATCCGTGCTGCCCTGCCTCGCGTGCCCGCTGCAACTTCTGTGACCGTTCCATCACACGGTCAATCACGGAGGTCATCTGGGCGCGATGACTTCCAAGCCCGTCCATCGCCCCGGATCGAACCAGGCTTTCCAGCACTCGCTTATTCAGCAGCCGCGTGTCGATCGATTCGCAGAATTGGAAGATGCTGGTGAAATGACCCAGCGTTTCGCGCGCCTGCAAGATGCCCGTCACGGTGTTCTCGCCCACGTTCTTGATGGCGCACAGTCCGAATCGAATCTCGTCGCCGATCGGGGTGAAATTCATCGCGCTCGAATTCACATCAGGCGGCAGCACCGTAATGCTCATGCTGCGAGCCTCATTGATATATTTCACCACTTTTTCGGTGTTCCCGGTTTCCGACGTGAGCATCGCGGCCATAAACTCGACCGGGTAGTGCGTCTTAAGATAAGCGGTCTGGTAGGCGAGCAGCGCATAAGCGCAAGAGTGCGATTTATTGAATCCGTAGCCGGCAAACTCGGCCATCAGATCGAATAGTTTCTCAGCCTTTTTCTGAAGCACTTTTCGCGCCAGGCATCCGGTGACGAATTTCTCCCGCTGCGCAGCCATCTCTTCGTGTTTCTTCTTGCCCATCGCGCGGCGAAGCAGATCGGCATCGCCTAGCGAAAAGCCCGCGAGGCGGTTGGCAATCTGCATCACCTGCTCTTGATAGAGAATCACGCCCCAGGTCTCGGCGAGAATTTCCTGCAGTTCCGGCAAATCATAAGTGACTTTTTTCTTGCCATGCTTTCGTGCGATGAAGTCGTCAATCATCCCGCCCTGAATCGGGCCCGGGCGATACAGCGCGTTGAGCGCCGTCAGGTCCTCGAGGCGAGTGGGCTGATAGCGGCGCAGAATGTCGCGCATGCCGTGCGACTCAAACTGAAAAATGCCGGTGGTATCGCCGCGCGCGAAAATCTTGTAGGAGGGTTCGTCGTCGAGCGGCAGCGTGTCGAGGTCAATATCGGTGCCGCGATTTTGCTTGATCAGCTTCACCGCGTCGCTCAGCACCGTCAGCGTCGTCAGCCCGAGGAAATCCATTTTCAAAAGGCCGATGCGCTCGAGCGCGTTCATGTCGTACTGCGTGGAGATTTCGTCTTTGTTTGACTTGTACAGCGGAACGATCTCGGTGAGCGGGCGGGGAGAAATCACTACTCCGGCGGCGTGCGTCGAGGCGTGCCGCGCCAGGCCTTCGAGGCGCAGCGCCACTTCCACTAGTTCCTTCACGCGCTCGTCCTTCTCGCGCATCGCATCGAGCTGCGGCGATTGCTTCAACGCATCCTCGAGCGAAATGTTCAGCGTCGTGGGAACCATCTTCGCCAGCCGGTCCACTTCGCCGTACGGCATATCGAGCGCCCGCCCCGCATCTTTCAGCACCGCCTTCGCTGCCATCGTCCCGAAGGTAATGATCTGCGCGACGCTCTTGTCCCCGTATTTTTGCCGTACGTAATCGATCACCTCGCCGCGCCGCCGCATGCAGAAATCGATATCGATATCGGGCAGCGAGACGCGTTCCGGATTAAGAAAGCGCTCGAAAAGCAAATCGTACTGCAGCGGATCAACGTCGGTAATGTGCAGCGCGTAGCTGACAAGACTGCCTGCCGCAGATCCGCGGCCCGGCCCCACGGGAACGCCCTGCGCCCGCGCGTAGTGGATAAAATCCCACACGATCAAGAAGTAGCCCGCGAAACGCATCTTCTTAATCATTTCGATTTCAGATGTCAGCCGGCTCTCGTAAACCGGCAGCGGATGCCGCAAGCGATTCTCGGTCGCCTGCCTTTCGAGCGTCGGCGCACGGGTGAGAAACCCTTCGCGAACCACTTTCTCGAAATACGAGTCCGCCGTGAAACCTTCAGGAACTTTGAATTCCGGGAACGGATTCGTCACGCGCTGGATTTTCACGTTGCAGCGATCCGCAATCGTCACGGTGCGGGAGACGGCGTCCGGCAACTCCCGAAACACCTCTGCCATTTCCTCGGCAGTTTTGAAATAGAACTGGTCAGTGGGGAACTTCATCCGCTGACTGTCGCTCATCGTCTTGCCGGTCTGAATGCACATCAGCACTTCTTGCGCGTGAGCATCAGAGCGGGTCAGGTAGTGGCAATCGTTGGTCGCCACAAGCGGAATCCCGGTTTCGCGCGAAAGCTGGACGAGATCGCGATTGATGCGGGTCTCGATTTCCATTCCCTGGTCCTGCACTTCTAGAAAAAAATTCCCTTTTCCGAAAATGTCGCGGAGGCGATAGGCGTTGGTTTTTGCCTGGTCGTATTTTTCAGACACGAGCGCATCGGCCACTTCCCCGCGAAGGCAGGCGGAAAGCGCGATCAATCCTCTGCTGTGCTGCTGCAGCAGATCGTGGTCCACGCGCGGCTTGTAGTAAAAGCCATCGAGGAAGCCAGTGGAAACCAGCTGAATCAGATTGCGATAGCCTTCTTCATTTTCCGCGAGCAGCACCAGATGATTCGAACGTTCCGCGTCGCTGCCGCGATTCTTGTGGTTGTCCGGCGCCACATACACTTCGCAACCGATGATGGGTTTTACGCCGTGCGTCCCGGCTTTATGAAAGAAATTCGCGGCGGCGAAAAGGTTACCGTGGTCAGTTACCGCAACCGCAGGCATGCCCCGGCGCGCCGCTTCGGCCGTCAATTCGCCAATTTCGCAAGCGCCGTCCAGCAGAGAGTAGTCCGTGTGCAGATGTAGGTGAACGAAATTCGGGGGAGCCATTCAAAATCCATTCTAAACCAGCTTCGCGGAATCGGCCATCACGAATCGCCGGACAAAAATCCGGCGAGATTCGCCCATTACGCCGGCGTCTTGCTGGCCTTCGAAAATTCCGCGCGCCCCACTCTAGCGCCGGCCTGATTTTGCCGTCCGCCCCTTCGACTTCGTGCCCCTACGCGCACGTTTAGAGGACGCACGCTCAGCCCCAGGCTTTTTTGCCGGCTTGCCTTTCCCTTTTGCCGCAGATGTACCCGCCGCGCCAGCCGCAGGCTTCTCGCTGGCCGGCGCTGATTTCGCAGCCGCTGACGGAGAAGTCGCTGCCGCAGCTTCGCCCTTCGATTTTTCGTGCTTCCCTTCCGGCGCACCAGCGTCCTTGCCCTTCCGCTTCTTTTCCTTCTCCGGCTTTTTCTTTGGTTCTTCTTTGATTCCTGCTAGGTTCCTCAGAATTTTCACGCGACTTTCCGGATCGCGCCCTCTTCCGCGCAGTTGCAATTCGAAAAGCTCCTCGATAATTGTGTCGAACTTCGGTCCGCGCGGTATTCCCAGAGCATCCAGCTCGCCCACCGGAAGTCCCAGCCGCAGCGGGCGCCATTTCTGCAGGTAGTTCCGGATTTTCGACGACGCCTTCGGGTTCGGCATCTCCACTTCGATGAACGCAATCATCTCCGGCAGCACGGACGCCAAATAAAAATACGCATCCTTCGGCGCATTCGTCTTGCGTCCCTTCAAATCCTGCACGACCTTCTGTGCGTGGCCCACAAGTTCATCCACTTCTTTGATTTCAGGCGCGCGCAACTCCATGTTGCGCATCGCCGTTGCAGCCTCGCGATCCTTCAGCCGGCCCAGCGTGTAATACATCACCGGCACATTCAGACGCGGCCTCAACCCGGATTCCATCAGATTGCCGCGCACCCGCGCCAACTTGTTCAAGCTGTCGTAGTCCGGCTTTCGACGCGGCAAACTTGGATGAATCGCGGCCAGCATGTCGTGCGACTCCCACGCCTTCAGCGTAGCCACGGGATTATCCTCGCGCGCAAGCGACCGCACCTCATTTCCCACGTCCACGCCCTGCAGATTCTTGTGCAACTCGCGTTCGATCGCCAGGTCGAACCACTCCTGCGTGCGCGATTCCATCCGGAAATTCATCCGTGCGCAGTAACGCAAAATTCGCATCAGCCGGATCGGTTGGTTCGTAAACGCGTGATTGGTCAGCGCCCGCACTTCTTGCTTTTCGAGGTCTGCCAGCCCATTCGTCGGATCGAGCAGCAGCCCGCGCGACTGCGTATTAAGCGAAATGGCGATCGCGTTGATCGAAAAATCGCGCCGCCGCAAATCTTCCATAATTCCCGAGAAACGCACCTCTGGCTTGGCACCGGGCCTTTCGTACACGTCGTCTCGTGCCCCGGAAATCGAGCCATCCACGTCCCCTGCAAAAATCACTTCATAGTGGCGCAATTTCTCGCTTTCCCACAACGTCCGCGCGCCGCCTTTTTCCAATTCACGCACCATCCGGACCGGATTCCCTTCCACCGTGAAGTCCAGATCGCGAATCGGCTGGCCGGAAATCAGATCGCGCACGGCGCCGCCACTCAAATAAATATTCACGTCCTGGGAACGCGATAATTCCTGCACGCGTTCCAGCACGGCGCGCTGTTCCGGTGAGAGCCTGCTTTCCAGCAAGTACATGTAATCGGGCATGAGCGTTACGCCTTTCCGCGAATTCCGCGCGAGGCCGTTTTCAGGCTCGCGGGTGATGCGCCTTGTAAACCTGCTTCAATCTTTCTTCCACCACGTGCGTGTAAATCTGCGTCGTTGAAATATCCGAATGCCCCAGCATCATCTGTACCGACCGCAGATCGGCTCCCCGATCCAGCAAATGCGTCGCAAAACTGTGACGCAGCGTGTGCGGCTTCAACGGCTTCCGCAACGCGGCCTTCCTTCCATACCGCCCCATCATCTTCCAGATCGTTATGCGGTCCATCGCGCGTCCTCGTTGATTCAGAAACAAATGCGCTGACGCGTTGTCTTTTAGCAGCTCGGGACGGGATTTTTTTAGATACGCCTCGACCACGGCGAGCGCTTTCTTGCCCACAGGCACAAGGCGTTCCTTATTGCCTTTGCCAATACAGCGAAGACATCCTGCGTCGAGCTGCAAATCGCCCACCCGAATGCCCGCCAGTTCGGAAACGCGAATCCCCGTCGAGTACATCAACTCGATGATCGCTTTATCGCGCAGTCCGATTAGAGAAGATGTGTCAGGCTGCTTAAGCAAACGCTCCACTTCCTCGACGCTCAGAAAATACGGCAGGCTCTGCCGGAACTTCGGCGATTCGATCGTCGCCGCCGGATCTTCCTTGATGAATCCTTCGAGCAATGAAAAGCGGAAGAAATGCCGAATCGTCACCAGATGACGCGCCACCGAGCGACTGTCCAGCCGCCGCTTATAAAGCGTCGCCAGAAAATCAACCACATCCTGCCGTTGAATCTTCGCAGTATCAAGATTTTGTTTCTCGAGAAATCCGACGAACTTCAGCATGTCGCGCCGATACGACTGGATCGTATTGTCCGAGAGCCCTTTTTCGACTCGCAGATAACTCAGAAATGTCCGGACATCCGCTTCCAGTGCCATTCAAGTCCTTCGCTGATCGTTCTAGCCTCAGCTTCCTACGGCCCGCCTGTTTCGTTGGTATCTCTAGACATCCACCGCAGCAACGGGCGCCACGCCTTCCGCCCGGCGGAGCAAAAGAAAAAACTCATTCAATTCCTCACACCGCAGCAGCCACGCCAATCCAAAATATATGCCGCTCGACACGCCAATGATTCCCGCAAGTAGCGCCGCTTGCCGCAGGAAATCGTTCACGCCTGCGAAATGGCTCATCTTCAGCGCGCCATAACAAACCGCCGCCATCGCCACCGCGCAAGCACCCATCTTGCTCAATGACGCCGCCAGCCCCCGCGCCCCGAGCCGCCCGTGCCGCTTGCGGAAAATTGCAAACAGCAATACGAAATTAAAATACGCCGCCAGCGAACTCGCCAGCGCCGGACTTCCGTTCGAGAGATACCTCAAAAAGAACAGCAGGAACAAGGAATTGAATACGATGTTCAGCGCCAGAGAATACGCTCCCACTCTTGCCGGCGTCATCGTGTCGTGCATCGAGTAATACATCGGCGTGATTAGTTTGATCGCTGCAAACGCCGGCAACCCCAGCGCATAATAGAAAAGCGCGCGCGCCGTCAACGCCGTCGATTCCGCCACGAATTTCCCGTGTTGAAACAGCACTTGCACGATCGGCTGGCGCAGCAGAATCAATCCCACCGCCGCCGGAATCGCAATGAACGACACGATCCGCAGCGAAAATCCGAACGTGCGCTTCATCTCCACAAAATCTTTCGCAGCCGCCTGCTGCGACAACGTCGGCAAAAGCGCCGTCGACATAGCCACCGCGCAAATCCCCATCACCAGCTGCGTCACGTGTTCGGCCACGTACAGCGACATCACGCTCCCCGTCGGCATCCGCGACGACGTCGAGAAAATTTTGTCCACGACGAAGTTCAGCTGGTAAACACCCACCCCGAGCACGGCCGGTCCCATTAGCCTGCCCACTTTCTGGACGCCTGGGTCGCTGAACGAAAGTTCGGGGCGAAAGCGCATGCCCTGACGCACGAGCGCTGGAATCTGAATCGCAAACTGGATGATCCCGCCGAGCAGAATCGCACACGCAATCGCGACCGCCGGCGACTGAAACTGGGGCGGTGCCATTCGGATAATGGGCCGGTAAACAACCCCCAGGGAAAACAAAATCAAGACCAGATTGAAAAATATTGGCGTCGCCGCGGACAATGCGAACACCTGAAAGCTGTTGAGCACGGCCGCCGCAATGCCAGCCAGGGCAACAAAGAATATCGCCGGTATGATGATCCGCCCCAGAAAGACCGCCAAATTCCATTGCGCCGGGCTGTGCGACAGAATCGTGAAGAAGTGGACGACTTGGCGCGCGAATATCACCCCGAGCGCGGCCAGCACTCCCAAGATGGTCGCCATGTCCCAAAATACTTTCTGCGCGAACGACCATGCCTCCGCGCGTGGTTTGTCTCTCAAATATCCGGTGAACACGGGGATGAACGCCGCTCCCAGCGCGCCATCCCCTGACAACCGGCGTATCAGATTGGGAATCTGAAAAACGAGCACAAGCGAGTCGGCGGCAGGGGACGTCCCGAGCAGCAGGGCTACACGTTGATCTCGTAAGTATCCGCAAATCCGGCTGATAACGGTGACAAGGGCTATGACCGAGGCCGACTTTAGGAGGTGTCCTTTTACGGTCAATCGGTGGGGCTCCGGTGCTAACCCTTTAAGCACCAATAACTTGACAAAAAATCGCGTAAGGATAACATAACATCCGGGAATTTAGCAACAATCTACCCTAAAATGGCTCGTTCTGTGGCTCAAGCCGCCAAAAGCCGCGCCGCCGCATCGTCAACCCACAAAAAGGTGGTTGTCCTGCATCTCGACGGGACGCCCATGCGCGGCTACCTGAACCCCAGTTCTCTCGGCCGCTCCGAGACCGTCGACCTGCTCACCCTGGATGGCGAGCACCGCTCCCTCGCCCTCGACGACGTGAAGTCCATCTACTTCGTCCGCGAATTCACCGACGATTTCGAGCCCGAGCGCAAAACTTTCCTCAGCCGCCCCAAGCTCGACGGCCTCTGGGTCCGCCTCCGCTTCCGCGACGACGACGTTATGGAAGGCATCGTAGCCAACGACCTCCTCGACATGCTCGACACAGGCGTTCAGCTAACGCCCCCCGACCTCCACGGCAACAACCTGCGCATGTTCATCCCCCGCTCAGCCCTCGCCGAAATGAAAGTCCTCGGCGTAGTAGGCATCGCCCGCCGCTCCCCACGCGACTCCCGCACCTCCCCCTCCTCAGCAGCCACGCAACCCAAACTCTTCAACGAGTAAAGTCGGCCGACCCACTACTTCATCCCCACCAACGCAAACTTCCACGCTCCATCGCTCTGCCGCTTCAACAAACGCATCCCCTTGTCATTCACACTCGCCGGCTCGTCCTTCGCCGACATCTTGTACGTCGCCGCAAACGTTCCCACCTCCAGCGCCCATCCATCCGCAATCTGCACCTCCGTAATCACCGGCTCATACTTCAGCACTCGAAACTCCGGATAGGCAGCCTTCATTTTCGCGTACGCCTCTCCCATCGCTTTGATTCCCACCACAGGCGGCCCAGGAAATCCCAGATTGATCGCGTCCTCCGACCACAAAGCGGTCAGGTAGCTCTGTTCCTGCGACAGCGTCGCCTCCACGTCCGCCCGATGCAGCTTCTCGATCGCTGCCAGGTCCGCAGCACGCGTGTCTTTCTGCGCCAGCGTCGTCGTGCGCGCGCTTCGAACGTAACCTCCGATGCCAACTCCCGTCAAAAACGCCACTGCAACCAATACCGATGCCCGCTTCATAAACCCTCCTTAAAGGTTGTCTGGTGCGAGCCCCCTGCTTCGTCGTGAAGCCTCGTCTTAATCTGTGGGACCCCGCTTCGTCGTAGAGTTTTCGCCTTACCGGTGCCCCGACTTAGTCGTGAGTTTCGTCTTACCGGTGGGAGCCCCCTGATTCATCAGGGGGGCCGGACTTCAGTCCGGCGAAAAAGCTCTCGCTTCTTCGATGGGCTTTAGCCCCGGCGCATTCGCGCCCTAACTCGACTGCGGCCCCGAGTGAAACGGATCCGCCTCCCCCGCCTCCGGCTCATCCTCCGGACTCGGAATATCCAAATTCACCACAATCGGCTCCTGCCCACTTCGCACCAGCACCGCCTCCACCGGCACATCTGCCCGCGCATTCAACTCCTGATGCGGCACATACGGCGGCACGTACACAAAATCCCCCGGCCCAGCCTCATCCACAAACTCCAGCTTCTCGCCCCACCGCAACCGCGCCCGTCCGCTCACAATGTAAATCACCGTCTCAAGTTCCCCATGATGGTGCGGCCCCGTCTTCGCGCTCGGATGAACCGTCACCGTCCCAGCCCAAAGCTTCTGCGCCCCCACTCGCGCATGCGAAATAGCCTCAGCCCGCGTCATCCCCCGCGTCTGCGGCGTATTCGTGTCCAGCTCCCCGCTGCGAACAATGCGCACCCCGTGATTCTTCCAGTCCGGCTTCTCGTCCATCCGACCAACTCCTGCCGCACCGCCGCCGCCGTTAGCATACTTCACTCCGTCGTTGTAGGTCGCGGTTTCAACCGCGACACACAGCGCCCAAGAGGACCGCGGGCTTCAGCCCTGAAGCAGCCTTTTCGCCCACCTCGCGGCGCGCTTTTCTCCTCGGAGCTCCCTGCTTCGTCGTGAAGTCTTGCCTAACCGGCGGAAGCCCTTGCTGCGTCGTGACGTTGCCTTACCGGTGGGAGCCCCCTGATTTATCAGGGCGAGTCGGACTTCAGTCCGGCGAGAAAACACTCACTCGCTTGATGGGCTTTAGCCCCGGGGAAGCCCTGGGTTACGGTCTGCGCCCAGCGCAGCTAGTTGGGTCGAATTAGAAGGACACATCGCAGAGCCACGCATTTAGAGGCAAAGCTTCCCAGCGCACTCACTAACCTAACCTGCGATCATTCGTATAGTTGGGCCGTACTTCGCCACTGCCACCTCAACACGCGCCACTTGCTCTTCTATCAGCGGCAACATTACATCCGCGATATGCTTCGGCCCGTGCTGAATCCAGGAGCGTTCCAGTTCATCGAGGTTCTTCTTAGCAAACGATAGAAAATGCTCCTTAACGTCAGCATGAACAATCGTTTTCTCCAATTTTTCAAGCCGCGCGCGCAGCCCCTTCGCAACCTCTTCGTGATTCATACAGCGCATATTATCCGACTAACCGGACAAACAAAAGCTAGGTTCAACTCCCGCAGCCTCTATCCCGCTCCGGGTTGCTTATCACTCGCCACTCGTCACTACTCACTGCCCTTCTAATCGAGACACTCCGATTAGAAATCACAATAAGCCCCATCCTTTCATCCGTTTCCAATTTTCTAACCGAGACAAAAACGGCCTTTTCGGTGATTCCTCGGCGAAAACCAGAATACAATGCGGGCGCGAAGGAGAGTCCGCATGAAACTCAGTGAGATAGCCGAAAAACTCGGCAGCAAGCTCGAAGGCGACGCAAACACCGAAATCCGAGGCGTCGCCGGGATCGAAGACGCCGTGCCAGGCGACCTGACGTTCCTGGCGAACCTCAAATATCGCCCCGCGCTCGAAACCACCCGCGCCTCCGCGATTCTCATCGCCCCCGATGCCGGTCCCGTCCGCATCGCGGCCCTGCGCTCCGCAAACCCCTACCTCGATTTCGCGCGCGCCATCGAACTCTTTTATCCCGCGCCAAAATTCCCCGCTGCCGTGCATCCCACCGCGATCGTCGCGAAGTCGGCAAAGATCGGCCCGGGTGCATACATCGGCCCGTACTGCTTCATCGATGAAGACGTCGAAATCGGACGCAACGCCGTGCTGCACAGCTTCATCGCGATCTACCGCGGCGCAAAAATCGGCGACGACTTCTTCGCCCACTCGCATTGTGCGGTACGCGAGTCCTGCCGCATCGGCCATCGCGTCCTTCTCCAGAACGGAGTCGTCATCGGCAGCGACGGCTTCGGCTTCGCGCGCCAATCCGACGGCACCTGGTACAAGATGCGCCAAAGCGGAATCGCCATCATCGGCGATGACGTCGAAGTTCAGGCGCATAGCGCCGTCGATCGCGCCACCGTCGGCGAAACACAAATCGGCCGCGGCACAAAACTCGACAACATGGTTCAGGTAGGCCACGCCTCAAAAATCGGTGAAGACACGTTGCTATGCGGCCAAGTGGGTCTCGCGGGCACCACTCGCGTTGGCAACAAGTGCATTCTCGCGGGGCAAGTGGGAGCAGCCGGTCATTTGACGATTGGCGACGGCGCAACCCTGACGGCGCAATCGGGCGTGCCAAGTGACGTTCCTGCCGGCGCGATCTATTCAGGCTACCCGGCGATGGACAATCTTGCTTGGCGAAAATCCGTCGCGGTCTTCAATCGCCTTCCCGATTTGCAGAAAGAATTGCGCGAGCTACGCGCCGAAGTCGCAAGCCTTCGCTCGGCAGCAGGCAAATGATCTGCGCCAAAGCCGAACGCGGCGCGCATTGCCTACTGCGCGTCCTTCGGCCATGGCGGCTGCACCAGCGCCGGAATCCCCGCCACAGCTTTCGCATCCGGCGCCTTGAACGAAAGCTGCTCGGAGAGAAACGCGATGCGATCGCGCGTCGCTCCGGCGTTCAACGCGTGCGGCGCTTCGTAAATCTTCATCCGCTTCGGCTCGCTCACCGCCGCGAAATAATCCTTGTCCATCTCCGGTGTAGCGAACTGCTCGTCGCTTGCAAACTGCAAGAAGACTGCGGCAGGCGCCGCGTGCGACACGTACTTTCCCGTGTCCGCCCACGAATGCGCGGCCTGAAACGCGTCGAATTTCTCAGCTCCGATTTTCTGTCGATATTGCTCGTACATCGGCGATTTCTTAAACACATCATCCGGCCAGCCGCCCGCCATCAGCACGAAAGCTTTGAACCGCTTATCGATGCCGCTGAGGAACGCGCCCGCAAAGCCGTCGCAGCTGTGCCCGACATAAGCGAGCCGCTTCGTATCAACGTCCGCCCGAGCCGCGAGCAGATCGGCGCCGCGCCGAATGTTGATGTCCTGCTGAACGTCAACGGCGACCTGCTGCTCGTTCAGCGGCGACTTATCTTCAACGAATCCCGGATGCACGATCACATGGTCGGGCAAAAGAGAAATTACGCCCGAATGCGCCAGCACCACCGCTTCGTCGAGAAATTCTTTGCGATTCTCTTTCTCCGAGCCGGGCATGCACCAGTGCGCGTAAATCACCGCCGGAAAGGGTCCCTTTCCCGACGGCACGACGAGATACGCGGTGACGACGCCGGCGTTCGGACCGACGAGCGGGGCGCGATCGCCAACGGGCGCTTTGTAACCTATGTCGTAGATCTTGATGCCGTCGCGCTCCTGCACGCCGGCTTGCGACATTTCGAGCGGCTGATTTTTATCGTAGGCCCAATGACGTGCGAGGTCATCGTCGGCGTGTATGGCGAGGAAAGGACGCAGGAAGAAAAGCGTCAACCACAGGTATTTCTTCATCGAAGCCTCTTTTCACAAGCGAAGCGTGACTCACGCATTCTACTAACGCGGTTGAGATTTTTCATCCGCCTGATCCGAAGCGGGCAGCGGTTTTTGGTCTTCGGGCAATCCCGCCGCTACCAGTTCTTCCACACGCGCGAGTAATTCCATTCGCCGCTCCATCGCATATTGCGACGCGTCCACGGCAGGACCGAACCGCACCACGATCTCTCCCGGCCGCATCGTCCATTCGCCCTTGCGCATCAAGTGCTGCGCCCCCGAAATCGAAACCGGCACGATCGGCACTCCAGCTTCAATCGCCAATGCGAATGTTCCCTTCTTGAACGCCCTCAGCCGCCCGTCGGGACTTCGCGTGCCTTCCGGATACACGGCGAGCGAGAGCCCGTCCTTCAGCACGCCCAAGGCAACATCGACGCTGGCTACAGCCGCTTCTTTGTCGGCGCGATCGACGGGCACAAATTTCGCAAGGCGCATGGCCGTCGAGAGAATCGGAATGCGAAACAGTTCGCTCTTAAGCAGGACAGAAACGCGCCGCGGAATTGCGGGGACAAACGCGAGAGGATCGACGTTGGAGATGTGATTCGCTGCAAAAATGCAGACACCCGGAGGAATATTTTCGAGGCCTTCCACGCGCACCTTGATTTTAGCGATGCGCAGCGACGCGCGCACCGTCTTCATCGCAACTTCGTACATCAGATCAGCCGTGCCGGTGAGCAGCGTCCACAAAATGAAGAACGGCATAACCAGCAGGAGTGCCAACGCGAGGAAGAGAACGACGGCGATGGTTCGTATCATTTTCCGTGTTGCAATTGTGAACGCGAACTGCGCCTCCGGTCGAGCGAAGAGTTGAGCGCTCGGTCCCGCACCTTACTCCGTGGTTCCACGCAGAAGACCCGTGCGAATACGAAGCTGCTTTTCCGTCGGATGCGTCACCTCGACAACCGTGCAATGATTCTCTTCGCGCGATCCGACCGCAAAGGACAGCTCGCGCTCCACGCCATCGCGGCGCACTTTCACTTTGATCATTTCGCCGGGCGTGCGCTCGCGCATCCAGGCCGAGATTCTCCCGGAGATGGCCGCGCCATTCAACTCGACCAGAATATCGTCGACGCGTAGTCCGGCCGCTTGCGCAGCGCTGCCCGGCGTGACCGAAATAATCGTTGGGCCATCCGCGGAACGTCCCACCAGGAAACTCGCATCGGCGCTCTGGCGGAATTCGTTTTTGAGGGAAAGGCCGGCGTGCGTGAGAAACTGGTCGTATGGAATTTCCTCGAGCCCGGAAACGTAACGGCGGAAAAAATCCTCGAAGCTTGTGCCGGATACTTCTTCTACTACCGAGCGGATTCCAACGCTCTCGTCGTAGAACTTTCCTTGCTTGGCAAGCTCGTTGAGACGGCGGAGCACGTCATCGAGAGATTTGTGGTTGTCGGTGGCATCGCGAATCGCAAGATCGAGCATGTCGCCGATGAGCTGGCCTTTGTTGTAGTAGGAGATGCTGCGGTCAGCGAGATTGTACGCGTCGTATTTATCGAACCAGGTATCGAGGCTCGATTCCTCGACGCTCTGCCATTTGCGCGCCGAACGCGATTGAAGCTCGCAAACCTGCTGTGCGAGGTCGATATACCATTTATCTTTCGTCCAAACGCCGCTGCGCTCGAGAGTGAACGAGCCGTAGGTGCTCGTCACTCCCTCGGCGAACCAGAGCGCGCGCGAATATTGCTCTCTTGTGTAGTCCACCGGCTCGAGGCTTTGCGGGCGGATGCGCTTCACGTTCCACGCGTGAAAGAATTCGTGCGCGGCGATCGCAACAGCCATGTCAACGGAGCTAGCGCCAATCGCGGTGCAGTTGGCATGCTCCATTCCGCCGCCGCCCACATCAAGGTATGTTCCGATGTGGAAGAAGAATGTGTATTCCTTGAACGGCGGCCCGCCCATCAGCTTCACTTCGTAGCCCGTGATTCGCTTTAGCGAATCCTCGAGCGTGGCACGGTTCCATTCCTTGGAATCGACTACCACCCGGAAATGCGCGCCCGCATTATCGAATTCAAATTCTTCGAATTTTCCGATTTCCACCGGAGCGTCGACCAACTTGTCGTAGCTTTCCGCGGTAAAAGAATGGGCCGCGGAGCCGGGAGGAAGTTCGGCGACCGATTTCCAATCGGACGGGACATCGGTGAACTTGACCTCGACGTTTTCCGCGCGACGGTCGGGCACGTACATCAGAACCTCGGCAAAATTGACGAACGCATGGTGCGTGTTCAGTTGAGAATTGAACGGTCCGGCTTCGTCCCACGATATCGAGTATTCGATATCGACCGATCCATCGACCGCCGCAGTGGCTGGGATTCGCCAGGTTTGCTTATCCAATTTGTACGCAACCACTGGCACCGCACCAGCCGTGGCTTTGCCCACTCGAACATCGCGCACGCGATAAGCAAAATCCCGCACCTGGTAGAGCGCATTCCACGCGGGCAGAGCGACGATCAAATCGCGCTGGTCTGCGGCCACAGGAACTCGCATCACGATCTGAAACGCGTGCTTTTCCGGATGCGCGAGCGAAATCTTGTAGTCGATCGTAGCGGCGGCGGGTCGCGCGGCAAGAAGCAGCGCGAAGCAGGCAGCGAAAATAAATTGGCATCTGAGAACAGCGCAACGCGTCATCCGCGAACTCCGGTACGGGATTTGAGTTTGTCGAGCAGTTTCGTGCAAAGGCCATCGAAGCTGCCATTCGACATCACCATGACCATGTCGCCCGGCTTCACATTGTCGGCAAAATATTCGGCGATCGCTTCCGCCGATGAAAAGGCCTGCGCGGCGCGGCCTCGCTTGCGAATCGATTCGGCCACGGCATCCGGAGAGAAGCGGTCCTCGTCAGTGAGCAATTGAGCGCGGTTTACCGGGCCGATCGCAACCACATCGGCGACGGCCAGCGCTTCCGGGAGCACATCCTGAAATATTTTGCGCCGCATAGTGTTTGATCGCGGCTCGATCGCCGCCCAAACTTTGCGGCCGGGCCAGCGAGTGTGCGTGGCTTCGAGCGTCATGCGAATCGCGGTTGGATGGTGCGCGAAATCTTCCACAACCAGAATGCCGCCGGCCTCGCCTTTAATTTCCATCCGGCGGCGGACACTTTGAAACGTGGCCATAGCGCGCTCGATTGCTTCGCATTCGACGCCGCGTCCATAGGCAATCGCGATTGCAGCGAGAGCGTCCAGCACATTGTGCCGGCCCGCCATTGGCATGCGAACGCGCGTCACTGCGCTGCCTTTATACACAACGCGAAATTCCGTCGCATTGTCATGCCAAAGAATATCGCCCGCGCACCAATCGCATTCGGGTGTCAGGCCAAATGTCTCTACCGGGCAGAACGCTTTTGCGCTCACCTGCTTCAAATCCGGGCTCTCGCCCCAAATCAGAACACGGCCGCGACGCGGAACGAGATTGACGAGGCGGCGAAACTGCAGCGCGATGGATTCGAGATTCGGGTAGATGTCCGCGTGATCGTATTCGAGCGAAGTGAGGACCAATTCGTCAGGATGGTAGTGCAGAAATTTAGGGCCGCGGTCGAAAAATGCGGTCTCATATTCGTCGCCCTCGATGATGAACTCTTCACCGCCGCCGAGCCCGTAGCTGCGGTCGTTGAAATTCGGGATTACGCCACCGACGAGAAAATCCGGCCGGCGCCCGGCGACATGGAAAATCCAGGCGAGCATGGCGGTGGTGGTCGTCTTGCCGTGGGTTCCGGCGACGACGATCGAGGTGTGGCCGCGGATGAAATAGTCTTCGAGCAGCTGCGGCATCGAGCAGTATGGAATTTTTTCGTCGAGGATGACTTCCAGCTCGGGATTTCCGCGTGCGATTACGTTGCCTATGACGACCAGATCGGGGACAGGCCTCAGATTTTCTTCGCGGAAACCCTCGTTCCAGGGAATGCCTAGCGAATCGAGCAGCGTGGAGGCGGGCGGGTAGACGTTGATGTCTGAGCCCGTCACGTGGAAGCCGCGCTCTTTCAGCATGCCTGCTACGGGGGCCATGGCTGAGCCTGCGATTCCGAGGAGGTGGATGTGTTCGGCGTTCTTGTCCGTGCGCGTCAAGTCACTTTTCCTCAAAGAGAAAGTCAAAGACGCCGGCCGGAGGCCAGCGGTACAAAAATCAGAGTCAAAAGCGCCGGCAAGATGCCAACGGTACGAAAACCTAAGTCAAAAACCGCCGTGGTATTACATGAATCATTCCGAACAGGCTGGCTCCAGGATTTCGAGCTTGCCTTCGCCATCGGCCGATAGACGCGCTTGAACGCCTAAGGGAAGCGTGAGCAGCGGCCGAGAAGTGTGCCCGATTGGCGCGCCGAACACGATGGGAATCCCGAGCGGCGCTAGAACGCGGCGGGCTACATCTTTCACGCTCTCGGTTCCCTGCGGCGCATTGCTCTCCGGAAAATCCCCGAGGACGAGACCTGTTACGCCGTGAAGCTTTCCGGCTTGCTTCAGGTGCATCAACGCTCGATCCACTTGCCACGGCTTCATTGCGCGGTCTTCGAGGATCAGAATCGAGCCGCGTGTATCGAGTTCCCAGGGAGTTCCGACCGTTGCTTCGACCAAGTTCAAACAGCCGCCGAGAAGTGTGCCCTCGCTAGACCCTGCACTGATTGGCTCACCTTTGAGTGCTACAGACCAACCCTTCGATCCGGCCAATGCTCGCTCGAAACTCTCTGGATCGTATCCGTCCGGAGCATCGGCGCCGTGATCGAGTCCTACCGCAACCATTGGGCCGTGGATTGTTACCCAGCGAAATTTCTGCCACAGGTATGCATGCAGCGAGGTGATGTCGCTGAACCCACACAGAATTTTTGGTACCGCTCCCTCGACGCGGAGGCAGTCAAGCAAGTAGTTCGAGCCGTATCCGCCGCGCGTGCAGATGATCGCTTGCGTGTCCTTCTCGGCGAGCGCGGCTTTCAAGGCGCTACAGCGCGCCTCCGCCGAGCCGGCAAAAAAGCCGTGCTTCGCGAGAACCTCGTCGCGATCCCACTTCGGCGCATAGCCAAGCCTCGCCAATTCGTCGCATCCGCTTTTCACGCGATCCTCTGCGACAGGACTCGAGAGCGAGAGAACGCGGATGGCGTCGCCAGATCGCAGCGCGCGCGGCTTCAAAGGTTGGGGCATTTGTCGCAATCGAGAATAAGGAATTTCCCGAGGCGAGTCCAGAAGCGCGGCGCGGAGCGTTTGCATTTGGATAGCAGCGGGCGCGTCGAAGCCCAGTGCCCCAACGCGTGCCCCTGTGCGGTATTATCGGCGGCCGCAAGCTACGCTGTGCGCTTGCGAGCTTCAGGAGGCCCCTTGAAAAGCCTTTCCCCATTTGCCGCCATCGCAATTATGTTCTGTGCGCGTTCTATGGCTCCCGCATCTAGCCACTCGACACGGCAACCAGTTAACTCGACTGCCCCCACGGAGCCAAGGAATGTAATCATCGACACCGATCCGGGCACGGACGACGCCATGGCGATCCTGTTAGCGCTGAATTCGCCAGAGCTGAACGTGAAGGCCATCACCGTGGTGCCGGGAAATGCGCCGGGAAAGCAGGTGCTCGAGAACGGCTTGCGTCTTGTATCTCTCGCGAACCGTTGCGACATTCCCGTTGCGGCTGGGGCGCTTGAGCCGCTATTTCAAAAGCTGATTACGAACGACGCTGTACATGGAAAGAACGGACTAGGCGATATCGAGCTTCCGCCTTCGAAGTGCCACGCGGATTCGCGCTTTGGTCCTGACCTGATCATCGAGATGGCGCACCAGATGCCGCATGAAATCACGTTGATCGCGATCGGGCCGCTTACAAATCTTGCGCTCGCTCTGCAAAAAGATCCGTCGGTATCGTCGCTGATCAAGGAAGTGATCATCATGGGCGGGTCAATCAACGGCGGAAATTCCACGGCAGCAGCTGAGGCGAATATCTTCGGCGATCCTGAAGCGGCGCAAATCGTGTTCCAAGCCGGGTGGAAAGTGACGATGTGCACGCTGGGCATCGGCGCCAAGACCGTTTTCACGCGCGAACGACTCGCCACTTTCAGCCGCACGCACGGGCCGGAAAACGATTTCGCCGTCGAGGTGATTAATCGAATTATCGGCTACGGCGAAAAACAAGGCTGGGGCGGAATGCGGATGTACGACCCGACAGCCGTAGCTGCGGCTCTTGATTCGACGCTGGTGGAGACGGAATTCTGGCACGTGGATGTGGAAACGCAGGGGGCGTTTACGAGGGGCGAAACGGTGGCAAATCGCATTAACGCCGTCGAGAGGCGCGTGTGGCGGGGCGACCGATTCGTCTTCGAAGGCTTCGATCCGGTGCAGCCGAACGTTCACGTGGCGGTGAACATTGGCGCCAACCGCTTCTTGAATCTCTTCGTCGCTCGGGTCAGCGGAAAATGAGCGAAAAATAGGTACGGAAAATAGAGACTAGTTGACCAGGAAATTTTTGGAAGGCGACACGCCGCCGCCGGGCGCGGGATTCGAGACCGATACGCTTCCGGAGCCGGCAGTCGCTAGATCCTGTGTGGTGAAATTCACCATCAATTGCGACGAGCTGACGAAGGTGGTGGCGCGAGGACTCCCATTCCAATTCGCCACGGATGTTTGCACGAAACCTGTGCCGGCGACGCTGACTGCAAAAGGTCCCATCGTGCCAGCGGAGGCGCTCGGGGGAGTAAACCCGGTGATGGTGGGCGCTCCGTTCGCGATGGGATTGACCACAAACGTGAGCGCGTTGGATGTTCCGCCCGGCAGCGGGTTTGCGACAGTCACCTGAACCGAAGCATCCGGAACGGCAACATCTTCGGCCGTGAGGGACATTTCAATTTGGCCCGTAACCGTGTTGAACTTGCTGGGACGAGAGGTACCGTCCAAAAAGCCCGTCGTATTGCTTTCGAATCCAGTTCCGCTGACAAAAAGTGTGAGCGCAGCGCTACCGGCCGTGATGCTGTCGGGAGAAATCGAGCCGATGGCCGGCGTGGGTATATTGCCGGGACCGCTGGAACAACTGTTCAGTACAAGGAATGCCGAGAAGACCAGAAGAACAGCCGCAGTCCACCGCAAACGCCTCAAGAAAACCTCCTGAAATCTTTCGGAAACCCCGAAGCCGCTCGGGCTTGGAACCCCCGGCTCTTCACGCGAGGAAAACCGAAGGCCTCCGTAATCGGCCAGCAGAACGAGCACTCGAATTCATAGCATCCGTCGCGCAGGCCGTCAACTCGGATTCCCGCGTGCGCGGAATGGTTGGCTCTGGGCTGCTCGTGCTCGGCTGGGCAAATCTAAGGCACCACCGGACGGGCTTCGCAGTGCACATTGAGCGCGGTGAGGCGATTCAGCAACTCGCGCTCTTTCGGCGTGCCCACTTCTGCGTCGAATTCAATAATCGCAGGGCCCGCCTGAGACTTGTGCGTCTTCCATCGCACCGCCTGGATCCCAGAATCTTGCACGATCTGATGAACGTGCTCCAGGATGCTCGGGTCGCCCGGCGGCGTGGTCATTGTGAAAGTTAGCAGTCGAGTGTGCAGGCCGATCCGGTCTTCGACGAGCCCTAGAAAAACCAGCGCGACCAGAATGAGCAGCGTGGTGAAGATCGCGGTAACCGGGAAGCCCGCTCCGACGGTCATACCAACACTCGCAATCATGAAAATCGTCGCCGCGCTCGTGATTCCCGTCACGGCGCCGCGCTCTCGCAACACCACACCGGCACCGATGAAACCGATGCCCGGAATAATTTGAGCGGCGATGCGCGTATGGTCGCCGCCTACGTCGCCCGCCATTTCGTACGACATGATCGTAAACAGAGCCGCGCCGATGCTGATCAACATCATCGTGCGCAGCCCGGCGGGTTTGTGGCGCAGTTCGCGCTCAAGTCCTACGGCGCCGCCCAGCAGAGCGGCCAGCAGGAGCCTGCCGACGATTACGGTGTTCAGGTCGTGGAGCATCGCATCCCTCCCTGCGGCGCTGCGATTTCACGATGCTAAATTCTACAATGCCCGTAGCGCGAATCGCGCATCGGCCGCCTATAGCGTAAACGAAGTGAGCTTGGAAAAATGCCGGGCGCGAGCCTTAATTTCGCTGAGCTTCAAGATGGTGAGACGTTCGACGCCAAAGCGCTCGCATGTGAAGCTGCCCATCACCGAACCATACACCATTGCGCGGCGCAGCGATTTTTCGTTCACGCGGCCGTCGCGGGCAAGCGAGCCCATGAAGCCCCCGGCAAAACTATCACCCGCGCCCGTGGGATCGTGAACCTCTTCCAACGGAAACGCAGGCACTGCGAAAAGAAAATCGCGATGGACGAGAAGAGCGCCATGCCCTCCGCGCTTGATCACCAAGATTTTCGGGCCCATTTTGAATATATCTTTGGCAGCGCGCGTGAGGTTGTGTTCGCCGGTCAGCTGGCGCGTCTCGTCGTCATTGATCACCAGCACTTGAATGTGCTTCAGCGTTTCACGCAGTTCACTCCCCGTGCGCTCGATCCAGTAGTTCATTGAGTCCAAGCCCACGAGAACCGGCTTACGCTTCATCTGCTTCAGCACGGAGAGCTGCAGCGTGGGCTGAATATTTCCAAGGAAAATGAATGAAGTATCCAGATAGGATTTCGGCAGCTTCGGCTGGAAATTCGCGAATACGTTCAACTCAGTGGTGAGCGTGGTGCGCTCGTTCATGTTCTGGTTGTAACGCCCCGCCCAGAAGAACGATTTGCCCGGAGCGTGTTCGACGCCTTCGAGATCGATTCGCCCGTTGCGCCCGCCCAGGATGGCTTTTTCGCGCGAAGTGAAATCATCGCCGACGATTCCCACCACGCGCACCGGCGTGAAATGGCTGGCGGCTAGCGCGAAATAGCTCGCGGCTCCCCCGAGCGTCTTATCCACTTTTCCAAATGGCGTTTCAATTCCGTCGAACGCAACTGAGCCCACTACCAGCAATGACATGAATGCTCCGTATTACGAAAGGTATTTGCCCACGATAGGGGCCAGCCGTTTCTTGGCGGCTGCGGGAATCATCTTGCGATCAGTGACGATGGCGTGCGCAAGTGCTGACCCGCACTTGCACGCGCGGTCTTCGGGAAGGTCGCGGACCGCTTCGCTCAGAGCGCGCTGAACGTTCTCCGTGTTGCGGTTCAGATTCGAAAGAATTTCGCTCAGCGTGACGGCGTCGTGCTGCGGGTGCCAGCAATCGTAATCCGTGATCATCGCAATCGTCGCGTAGCAGATTTCGGCCTCGCGCGCGAGTTTCGCTTCGGTGAGGTTCGTCATGCCGATCACGTCGAAGCGGAGCTGGCGGTAGGTGTGCGACTCCGCGACCGTCGAAAATTGCGGGCCCTCCATGCAGACGTAGGTGCCGCCGCGATGCGTCTTCACGCCTGCGTGCTCGGAGGCATCCGCGAGATGCGCCGAGAGATGCGTGCAGGTGGGCTTATCGAAGCCCACGTGGGCCACGATTCCGCCACCGAAAAACGTAGCGATGCGCAGGCGCGTGCGATCGAAGAACTGGTCGGGGATGAGGAAATCAAGCGGCGGCAGATCGTCTCGGAGCGAGCCGACAGCGCTTATAGAAATGATTCGCTCCGCGCCAAGCAGCTTCATCGCAAAAATATTCGCGCGATAGTTGATTTCGCTGGGCGAGAGGCGATGGCCTCGCCCGTGGCGCGCGAGAAATGCCACGCGGCGCCCTTCGAGCGTTCCGGTGATAAAAGCGTCCGAGGGATCGCCGAACGGAGTCTTCATGCGAATTTCGCGTGTGTTTGAAAGGCCACGCATGCCGTACAGGCCGCTGCCGCCGATAATGCCGATCTCGATCGGCTCTTTCGCATTCTTCCGCTTTTTCGATTTGGGCATGCGTCAATCTACCTTTGCTGGTTCGATTTCTATTTTGCCCTCGCGCTCGCGGAGATACGCAGCCGGCACGTGAGGGTCGTGCACGAAGAGCGCGAGCCACCCGCCTTGCACCACTTGCGGGATCCATTTCTTCTTGTTCTCGAGCGTCTGCAGCGGATACAGGTCATAGCCCATAATCCAGGGCAGCGAAAGATGCGGCGTCATGGGAATCAGGTCATCGAAGAGAAACGCCACCTTGCCGCCGCCATGAAGCCTCACGCACATCATGTCCGCGTTGTGTCCCGGCGTGCGAATCAGTTCGACTCCCGGCGCGATCACGCGATCGTCTCCAATCAGCGACAGCTTTCCCGCTGCTTCGAGCGGCACAAAATTATCGGGGAAATAGCTGGCGCGGTCGCGCTCGGTAGGATTCTTGGCGTGTTCGAATTCGCCGCGCTGCACCACGTAGCGTGCATTGCGAAAGGTCGGAACTATTTTGTCATTCGCGATGCGCGTGTTGCCGCCGCAATGGTCGAAATGCAGATGCGTGTTGATGACGATGTCGATGTCGTCGGCATGGTGCCCGTAGTGGCGGAGGCCCTCGATTAGAGTCGGCCCTTCGAGCGCATAGATGTCGCGAAATTTGTCGTTGTGCTTGTCGCCGGCGCCGGTTTCGATCAGGATGCGCTTGCCCCCGGCGTAGACGAGCAGCGAATTCATCGCCATCGCGATGCGATTCCGCGCATCCGCCGGAGCTTTCTTTTCCCACATCGGCTTGGGGATCACGCCGAACATCGCGCCGCCGTCGAGAGCGAAGCGGCCAGCTTCTATGATGTGAAATTCCAGGTCGCCCAGTTTCAACGCTTGGCTCCGATTCCCGCGCGGGCGAGAATTTCGTTCACCGCGGCGTAAGGGTCTTTTTTCCTCGCAGCTACATCCGCCGCCAGTGCCTCGAATTGCGCTTCATTCATGTGCGCTCCCACCACTCGCTCCATCAGCCGGCTCTCCAGCAACCGCAGCAGCCATTCCTTCCAGTGCGCCACTTCGCGGGCGCGCCGCTCGTCTGCCTGATCGAAATGCGCGCGGAAGAGTTCGATCTGGTGCGCCAAGGCGTCGATGCCTTTATTTTCCGTGGCGATGGTTCGCACGATCGGCGGCTTCCAACCTTCGCGCTCCGGCACGATGCCGAGGACGCCGCGAAGCTGCTGCTCGAAGCGATCGGCCCCTTCGCGATCCGATTTGTTAATCACGAAAATATCGCCAATCTCCATCAAGCCGGCTTTCAGGCTTTGCACGTCATCACCCATGCCCGGCACCAGCACCACGATCGTGCAATCCGCCAGCCGCACAATTTGAATCTCGCCCTGCCCCACGCCGACGGTCTCAACCAAAATCATCTGCTTCCCTGCTGCATCGAGAAGCAGGGCCGTGTCGCCAGTGGCTTGCGCGAGCCCACCCAGATAGCCGCGCGTGGCCATTGAGCGGATGAAAATTCCCGAGTCGGTGGCGTGCCCTTGCATGCGCACACGGTCGCCCAGAATCGCGCCGCCTGTGAATGGGCTCGACGGGTCCACCGCAATGATCCCGACCGTTTTCTTCTCGCTGCGATAATGCCCGGCCATGCGATCGACAAGCGTGCTCTTGCCGGTGCCCGGCGCACCAGTGATCCCGACCAGATACGCATTGCCCGTGTAGGGGAAAACCTGGCGCAGGATTTCTTCTGCTTCGCTCGAGCGATTCTCAATCGCAGAAACGGCGCGCGAAATCGCGCGCACATCACCGGCCCGCACCTGTTCCGCCCAATTTTCAACCGAGACAGTCATCTTTTGCGAAAAAGTGAACTACAAATGGAACCACAGATGAGGCCGAGTGGGAAGTCCAAAACGTGTGCGTTTGCTTGCGGTCGAGCAAAGTTTTCCCGAATACTCAACCGAAGAGATTGAAACGAATTCTACACCAGGTTTTCCTCCGCTAGTATCGGTCTTGCACTTCTAGAGCCGTTGCACCCTGAAATTCGGGACCTGGGCCGGCGTCCTTGTGAGTCATCACGCCAAGATCACCTACGAAATGCTTACAAACATTGAGGTATGCCGAATCTAGCCAGAACGTTTCAGGCCATGACACGCGTGCGGTCTTGGCCATGTCGAATTTAAGCTCTTTTCCACTCGCAGCAAGAGTGGCGACCCGGCCTTCAGGCGCGCACTCGATCATTCGAATTTCGCCTTCTACTCGGTAAATCGGAATCGGCGGATCAGTGCTAGGGGTGCCCGGTATCGCCGCTCCGGTGAGGAGTACAGCGGCCGATTCACCAGAGGAGCCGCGTTCGCTTCGGCCCAGCGCCTTGCAAGGACCTCCTGGCTTGCATTCTTGCGCCAACTGCAGAAGCGCTTTTGCCGATTCCCCTTCGAGCGGCGATAGTTCATTTCCCAACGCCTGCGTAGCCTCTTGTTCGGCTAGGTTCTTATTGCCTGCAAGGAGAAGGATATTCGCATAAGCGAGTTGGTAGCGCGGAATCCCCGGTTCGGCTTCCACGGCGCGCCTGGCAAACTGCTCGGCTTCCGCAAAATTCCCGTCCCTTCTGACTAAAAGCCTCGCAAGAGCGAGCGCTGCCGGAGCATACCTGGGTACGGTCTCGAGAGTGTGGCGCAAATCCTGCTCGCTGCTTTCGGGCACCTCCGCCGGAGTTTTCCAATAGCTGGAAAGGATCGCCTTGTAGTAGTAGGCCAAATACAGAGAGGAGTCGAGCGCCGTGGCCGCCGAAAACTCCTTCAATGCATCATCATAGTTCGCTAGCTCCAGATCATAAATGCCTTGCGCTTCGTGGGCTCTTGGCGCATTCGGGTTGTTGCTGAGCGCAGCGTCAATTAGCGGTTTGGCGTCCGTCTGGCGTTTGAAGCGCAGGTAGAATTCAGCGATCCAGGCGTTCGATTCCGCCAGGGAAAGATTCCGCGACGAAAGTTGCGCGCCGTAGTTCTCTTTGCTCAGGTCGAGCTGCAAAATCGGATACGCCTTTAGAGCATAATAGGGCCATAGTTTGTCCTGAAGTTTCTTCAGGTCGCCGAAGGCCTCTTGCGCAGCATCCAGCCGCTTCTTGCCGTGGGACAGAAGGTCCAGATACTTGATGAGCTCAGCGCGGTGCGCGCCATTTTCGCCCAATAGAAGATAGTGAAACAGTCCCCAAGACTCTGAGTCGAAAACCCACCTTTGCTCGGGGTCCTTATATTCCTCTGAGTTTGTTCCCATAGTGAATAATTTGGGCAGCGGAATCAGCGGCACTTTCTCGATCCGTTGGACGTGACGAAGGCTCGGCAGCCCGATTTTTGCTTTCGTATCTTCGATTTCCGATTGGGCGAAGAACTCCGCAAAACCAGATGAGAGCCATATCGGAGCGCCCCGGAAATTGATGCCCGCCATCAGTCCGGCGTAGTCGTATTTCAGTTGATATTCGGAAGAGCCGCGAAAAACTACCCGCATCACGATGTAGTTGCGATCCCTCCCGGTTCGAAAGATGTTGCTCGGCTTGTTGCCCTGAGCCCGCTGATTGTAGGCCGGCACGAGATTCGCAAAGGTGTTCTCATCGGCCGTGACGAAAACGATGATCGGAACATTGGGATCTTGGTGGACGTTCGACAACAACTTCATAAGCACTGAGCGAGTGCGCTCCAAATCCACGGCGGCGTCTCGACCTTCTTTCTCGCTACCGTTGCAGACAATCGTGAAATGTGGACTCTGGATTTCAACCCACGGCCGATCCGCCGATGCTCGCCCGGACGAAACGGCGATCACTGCGGTTAGCACCATCCACAAGCGCAGAATTTTCATCGGTCGGCCACCTCGCTAAGTCGCACCTTTGTACCGCAAGGTACCGTTTCGGGCAAGTGTGAGAAATGGTAAAGCGCCGCGGCGTGTCCTGATGTACAACTGGTCTACTGCTACTTCTTTCCGAGAATCTGGCGGGCGATGACGAGGCGCTGGATTTCGCTGGTGCCTTCACCTATCGTGCAGAGTTTTACGTCGCGATAATATTTTTCGGCCGGGTAGTCCTTGATGAAGCCGTAGCCACCGTGGATTTGGACGGCTTCGTTGGCCACTCGCACGGCCAGTTCTCCGGCGTAGAGTTTTGCCATGCTGGATTCGCGCGTGATGCGTGAATCGTGGTCGCCGGCGGCGATGGCGCGATCGGCGAGCCAGGCGGCTTGATAGGTGAGAAGCCTGGCCGCTTCGATTTCTGTAGCCATATCGGCGACCTTGAATTGGATAGCCTGAAAATCGGCGATGGGCTTGCCGAATTGTTTGCGCTGCTTGGCGTATTTCACCGAGCATTCGTAGGCACCCTGCGCCATTCCGAGTCCCAGCGCCGCGATAGAAATTCGCCCGCCGTCGAGGATTTGAAGGCTGTTGACGAAGCCCTCGCCTTCTTTGCCGAGAAGATTTTCGGCGGGCACTTTGCAATCGGTGAAAACGACTTCGGAGGTGTCGCTGGCGCGCAGGCCAAGCTTGTTTTCTTTCTTACCAGGGCGGAATCCGGGAGTTCCCTTCTCGACGATGAATGCCGAAATGCCGTGGCTTTTCTTCGAAGCGTCGGTCACCGCCATTCCCACGCAAACGTCCGCGTAGTGGCCGTTGGTGGTGAAGGTTTTCGAGCCGTTGAGCAGCCAGCCGCCGTCCTTTCGCACAGCCGTTGTGCGCGTTCCGCCTGCATCGGAGCCGGCCTCAGGTTCCGTAAGCGACCAGCAGCCCAGCTTCTTCCCCTGGGCTAGCGGAGTGACGTATTTCTTCTTTTGCTCCTCGGTGCCGAACTTATAGATGTGATTGGTGCACAGCGAATTGTGCGCGGCGACGATAATTCCGATCGAGCCGTCCACGCGCGACAGCTCCTCGATGATGATGGCGTACTCGACGTAACCCATTCCCGCGCCGCCATATTTTTCCGGGAAGATGACGCCGAGAAATCCCATTTCGGCGAGTTTGGGAATTATTTCCGAAGGAAACTTGGAAACCTCGTCCCACTCCATCACGTGGGGAAGGATTTCGGCATCGGCAAATTCGCGAACCGTGCGCCGCAACTGCTTTTGTTCATCGGTGAGTGAGAATTCCAAGACCCCTCGCTATAAATTTAGGATATAGGCGACTGTCGGTTTCATTTATACCACGGAAGCGAGCAATTTGGCACGTCGGCTGTTAGATTCTCTGGTTTTCTTGTTTTCCTCGTCGAGCCAACTAGCCTGACTCATCGAACCATTGGCAGAAGATCTTGATTGCTTCGCTAAGATTTGTCGGGCCCATCGCAGCCATGAACTTCTTCTTCTCAACATAATAGGTGACCCAATCATTCTGCGTCCGCTCGATTCTCGTGTGTTCTAACTGCCGATTTTCGGCTTTGGTTTGGTTGAGATCAATATCCAGCGTCCAACCTGGGTTGTCTAAGGTATCGATCTTCACGCCCCATTGATGCTCCCAGTCGCCGTTGCACCGAGCCGCGTACCATTTTTCGAGAAGCGAAATTCCCTCAGTCATCGGCGTGAGCTCCTACCAGCCTTCCTTGGCGCCGTTCTTCTTGTTTTGTTCGTCGAGCCAGGCTTTCAGGGGGGCGAAATACTCGAGCATGGCGGAGGCGTCCATTTGTCTCTGGCCGGTGAGGGCTTCGAGCGCGTCGGGCCACGGGCGGCTCTTTCCCATTTCTAGCATCTTGGCAAGTTTCGCGCCGGCTTCTTTGTTGTTGTAGATCGAGCAGCGATTCAGAGGGCCGGTGTAGCCGGCCGTCTTGCATAACGCGCGGTGGAACTGGAATTGAAGAATCGCGGCCATGAAGTAGCGGGCG
The DNA here is from genome assembly GCA_963772535.1 of uncultured Acidobacteriota bacterium. GTDB lineage: Bacteria > Acidobacteriota > Terriglobia > Acidiferrales > UBA7541 > Palsa-295. Next base: position 354,587 of record CAVYXN010000007.1, on the reverse strand, counting down.
TAAGGAGTGTTCGCCGGTATGTGGTATTTCGCGCCCGGATCGAAATCTGACTCGCTGCGTGCAACGGGTGGAGCGATTCCCTGATATTCCAGACGGAGGCCCCACCAGGCCTTGTTGTATTCCGAAGGCGCGATTTTTCCCGAGAAAACGCCCCATCGCCATTTGTCGATCATCAAGCCGAACGGCAGGAACGCGACTTTCTCGAGCGCTTTATACATTAGCAAGCCCATGTCAGACGAGGCGGGCGGAACGGTTTCGAGCAGCCCGATCTGCTTCAAGTATTCGGGCGTTACGGAAAGCGCGATCGTGTCGCCGATCGCTTCGTGGAAGCCGTCATTGGCGCTATCGCGGAAGAGCGGCGGTTGCTTATCGTAGGCGCGCTGATAGAAATTGTGGCCGAGCTCGTGGTGAATGGTCGAGAAATCCTCAGCCTTTTGCTCGATGCACATTTTGATGCGCAGGTCATCCACGAAGTCGATGTCCCAGGCGCTCGCGTGGCAGACCACTTCACGGTCGCGCGGCTTGGTGAACATCGAGCGAGTCCAGAACGTTGGCGGCAACGCCGCAAAGCCGAGCGACATGAAAAAGCGCTCGCCATAGTGAACCATGTCAACCGGGCCGATATTCTTGGCTTTGAGAATTTCGCTGAGGTCGTAGCCCGGATCAGCATTGGGCGGCGCGACAAGCGGATAAATGTTCGACCAGTCCTGCGCCCACATATTGCCAAGCAGGTCGGCCGGAATGGGCGCATCTTCGCGGACCACCTCGGCGCCATATTTCTTCGCGAGGCTAGAGCGCACGTATGTGTAAAGCGAAAGGTAGAGCGGACGCACCTGCTGCCAGAGGCGGTCGAGGTCGGCGCTGAAAGCGTCGGGCGGCATGTCGTAACCTGCCCGCCACATTTCGCCGACGTTTGAGAATCCGAGTTCGCGCGCACCCTTATTGGCGAGCACCACCATGCGCGAATATTTCTGGCGCATGGGAGGCGCAATCGAATGCCAGCCGGCCCAAACGCGTTCGAGTTCTTTCGGATCGCGGCTGGACGCCATAATGTTTTCCATTTCGTTTAGCGTGAGGCATTTTCCCTGCGGGCCATCCGGACACCACTTCCCTTGCCCGTAGTCGCTCTCGAGCGAAGCTACGATTTGCGAAAGTTCCGCTTGCTCGGCGGGATCGCGCGGCGCGGGAATATCGACGGAGTGTTTGAGAAGATAAATCTTTCGCGCTACATCTTCGGGCAGCTTCAAGTGTTCGTATTGATTCGACTGGGCGGCGAGATCGGCAGTGGTCGCTTTGACCACCTGGTCAGCTTGCGCGCCGAGGATTTCGGTGTCGTGGGTGATGAAGGTTTGATGAACCCATTGCGCGCGGCCGGAACGAATCCACAAGTCGAAGAGTTTCGTTTCGGCGGCTTCGATAAATTTGCGCGCGCCTTCGGGGGTTACAAAACTCTGCCCTTCTGGAGCTTCCGTCGCGGCTTCCGCGGAACTGCCTGCTTGAATCGTCATGAGTCCACCTGAAATCAGAATAAAAATCGCGCCGGCCCACAGAACTTTTTGAGTTCGCGAAGAGTTCACTCTTCTCTCCTAATGCGCCGCAGCCGCCGGGGCGCGGCCTGCTATGACTTCTGATGTTGCGGCGAGGGCGCGCTCGATTCCGGCGCGGTCCACGTCGTAATGCGTCACCATGCGAATGGCGTATTTGTCGGAGGAGCCGCAGAGAATTTTGTGCTTGCCGATATCGGAGCAGATGTCGTCGGCGGTGCGGCCTGTGGCGCGAACATCGAAAATCACGATGTTCGTAACAACCTTCTTCGGATCGATTGCCACATTTTTAATCTTCGCGAGACCTTCGGCGAGGTAACGGGCATTCTCGTGGTCGCGATGCAGGATTTTCGGCGTGTCTTCCAGCGCTATCAATCCCGCGGCGGCTAGAATTCCGATCTGGCGCATTCCGCCGCCCAGCAGCTTCCGTCCGATGTGGGCTTTTTCGATGAAATCGCGCGGGCCCAGAAGCAGCGAGCCTGCGGGCGCTCCGAGACCTTTCGAGAGGCAAAACATTACGGAATCAAATTTCCGAGTGAGATCGGCGACGCTGCGGCCGAGGGCAACCGACGCGTTGAAAATTCGCGCGCCGTCGAGATGCACTTTCAGGTTCGCGGCGTGGGCGTGGTCGCAGATGTTGTCGGAAACTTCCTGCGGATAGACGGTGCCGCCCTGCATGTTGTGCGTGTTTTCGAGCGCGACGAGCGCGGTCTGCGAATCGTAATAAATTTTCGGGCGGATGAGCGGCTCGATCAGGTCCCAGGTGAGGATGCCGTCGGGCGCGGGAGTCGGACGCGGAAGGCATCCCGCTATCGCGGAGATCGAAGCGAGTTCGTAGAGGTTGATGTGGGCGCGCTGCTCGCAGATTACTTCGCTGGTCGGCGGGGCCCAGCCTTTGATGGCGAGGAGGTTGCCCATGCAGCCGGTGGGAACGAAGAGTGCGGCTTCTTTTTCGAAGATTTCGGCGGCGCGTTTTTGAAGATGATTGACTGTTGGATCCTCTCCGTAGACATCGTCGCCGACTTCGGCTTCGGCCATGGCGCGGCGCATGGCGGGAGTTGGTTTTGTGACGGTGTCGCTGCGAAGATCGACGGGAGAAAGGGCGGTCATCGAAGAGGCTCCGAGGCGAGATGTTGAAAAGCGAAAAAGCCTATTTTGGGGAATTATATACATGACTCCCTTTCGCCCACATTCAAACCTGAATTGAATGTGGCCTACCGTTCTCTTGTTTTGACTTCTTTTTCTTGGCTTTGGCCCACCTAGCCTGCACTGCCTTTCGTGCTGATTCGCTACGTTGTTCGGGGGTCATCGCAGCGGCTCTTGCCACGCCACCTTTCTTCCCGCCTTTGCTTCCCAATTTAGCTAGATAAGCCCTTAGTTCTGATGATACTTTAGCCATGCCATAAGTCTATACTAGAACGGCTTACGTAGTCCAGTAAATAATTGTGCACAATGACCATTATTGAGGCAATTCTTGGATTTGCTGGACTGGTGGCCTCCTATTACTTTGGATTCCGTCAAGGAAAGACTGCCGAGAGGAACTATCAACTCAGCCTCAAACAGGCTACGCCTAGAATTGGTACCCGCATGGAATTTTTCAAACTATCGTCGGAGACCGATACCGGGCATTTGCGACGGTTTTCCATCGAAACAACAATCTATAACGACGGTAGCCTTGTGGCTTCCAAACTGGAGGGCAATTGGAAATTGTCGTCCTCTTATGGCTTTCTCGATGTAATTGAAATTATCCGCGAAGATTCGCTTCCCATCGCGCTTCCAATTAAGCGAAATCATGATCTCGGGTATCATGCCCACGATGCTTTTTCCAAGCCCCAGATCGTCCTCCAAGCGGACATTGATCTGGTCTACCTGGGTCTTGACAATAAAAAAGAGCAATACCACGTTACTTATGAATACGACCCAAAAAGCGGCAAGATGATTCAATCCGGTAGCAAACAATAGTAACCCCCCTATAGTTCCGATATAGCCTGACGCAATTGCAAATTCTTTTTTCATTTTTCCCTTGACATACGTGAGCGGCTTCCGTATAATTAGTTCACTTGGAGGCACCAATGAGCCGTTCAACAATCAGCACCTTCAAACTTTTTGAGTTATTCCCCGATGCCGAAACCGCTCGCAAATACCTAGAAACCCGCCTTTGGAAGAACGGCACCATGTGTCCCGAGTGCGGCGAGAAAGAACGCATTACCACTCGCAAGGGCGGCTTCTATCGCTGTAATGCCTGCAAGATTGACTTCACGGTACGAACAGGAACGATCTTCGAGCGGTCGCATGTTCCGCTTCACAAGTGGATTTATGCGATGTATTTGCTTGTGACGGCTCGCAAGGGAATATCGTCAATGCAACTGGCAAAGGAAATCGGTATCACTCAAAAATCCGCTTGGTTTGTTCTTAGCCGTCTCCGAGAAGCCTGCGGAAATGACTTGGAAATGCTTCGCGGAATCGTTGAAGTTGACGAAGTTTATCTTGGCGGCAAAGAGAAAAATAAGCACATGCAAGTCCGTATTCGCGGCGATAAGGGCTTGCCCGAAAAGGTCGCGGTTATGGGGATGCGTGAAAAGAATGGCCGCGTTCGAGCAATGCCTATGACTTCTACGGGAGCACTAGCCGTTGAACAAATGGTTCTCGCCAATATCGAACAAGGCTCAACAATTCATACCGACGAATGGAACGGATACAACCGCCTCCGCCATTCGTATATTCACAAGGCTTGCAATCACTCCAAAGAGGAATACGTTAAAAACGGTGCTTCGACTAATAGCATTGAAAGCGTATTCGCCGTTCTGCGTCGCGGTCTACATGGCGTCTACCACCATGCCAGCAAGAAGCACATCGGACGCTACATTGACGAATTTTCTTGGAGACTGAATGAGGGGAATGTAAAGCGACACTCGCTTGATCGTCTGGATAGCTTTGTAAATGCCGTTGTCGGGAAGCGAATCACCTACCTGCAATTGACGGCATAAAACTTCTTTCAGCAATTAACTGGTGATATAAGCGTATTGAGCCACGGCTGTTTCCCAACAAAACTTCTCCCGACTGCACCGTGTAAACCAGCACGCGGCCAACGGTCGCGGAAAGGAGACAGCCATGAGAAATAAAACACTCAGCCCGCTCAAAGTTATCGTCGTTTGGCACACGAAGGTATTTGAGAGTGGCGTCATGCTTTACGTACCGCACTACATAGTAGTGGTCTGACGTAATAGATAAAGGGATTCGGGCCGTGGCTCAAAGTTGTAAAACAAAAGTTCCATATAATGAAAATACTCTCGATTATCTTGCTCACCATCATCCTAACCGGATGTTTTAAACCTAAACAGCACTCTCACCATCACTTCGTATCTCTCGGAATAAAAGACTTGCCTCTAATTTTGCTCGATCAGGATACGGGCAAGGCTTGTTATGCGGGTATTCCCCCCGCACCCTCTGAATATTTCAATTGGCACGTAACGAATGTTGGGCCGTTAACGGATAAAAGCCCGCTATATTGCAGCGATGTAGCAGCACAATAAGAAGGAATCTATGAAAGAAGATTCGTCATGGTTTATTTGCACCAAGACTTTTGTGTGCAAGAGATGTGGAAAGTCAAACTCCATTACGCTCCCTCTAAAAGCCTCAAATCCGCCTAACTACGAAATGATAAAGATGGCCTTAAAAGACAGGTCATTTAATTGCGACGATCAATCGTGTAGGGAGCCGTCGATAGTCGTCACAGCGGACGAATTTGAAATCGTTCCTGCAACAGAATCTGAAGCGGCAGCATTTGAGTCCAATTCAGGAGCACAAAAGTCGTAAACTTCCACCCAATCCTCGCCCGATTCGTAGCGTTTTCTTAAAATTAGGGCAGCCATCTATAAACCTACCTTTGCCCCAAAATAGGGCTGTCAAGCAATTTATTTTTCACGAAAATTTAGGCGAAAAATGGGGCTAACCCCCGCTGGTTGTTGGAATTATGGGAAGGGAGTCATGTATATAATTCCCCTATTTTGTGTCCATTAGAATTTTGCTTAGTGGTGCGTTTTCTTGAAGTTAAGTAATTTTCTGAAAGTTCGATTGTTCCTATTAGAAGTTGGCTGAGGCGGGTGCCCTGTCGCGCTGTGCGTGACCATATCGAGCTGTACTTTCTTCCGGCTTGGCGCCGTTGATTCCGATTCTTCTTTTCCATTTTTGCGCTGATAAGGCTAACACGTAGAGAGTTAGATGCAACGCCTCGTTCGAGGGATGTCAGTGAGCTTCGTCGCGGCCAGGGCAGAAGGAAGAGTTGCGGGAGGACAGATTTTGCCAGGGATGAGAGGTCGGAGTGCTCGGGTTTTGTGCTTGGGTTTTGTGTTCAGGTGAGGAGTTCGGCGAGGATGGAACTGGAAATTGTGAGGCGGTCCGGGGCAACGCGGAGGCGGCCGGCTTCGAGAAACAAAAGGCGTTGCGCACGGAGCAAATCGACTTGCGCTTGGATTTTGGCCAAGCGCGCGCTGGCGCCGTTGCCGTTCGCGGCGTAGTTGCGTTCGATTTGCGCGAGATCTATTCCGTCGAGTTGGCGAAGGCCGAGAAAGAATTCCTCTTCTAGGGCTTGCTCTGGTGTGACTGGCTCGATTTGCTCCCGTAGGGTGATTCCCTGCTCGATCATGGCGACATATTTTGCCGAATCGTGGACATTGGCCCAACGCGTTTTGCCGTCGAAGGAATGCGCGCCGGCGCCTAGGCCCAAATAAGGCTCGCGCTGCCAGTATTTGAGGTTGTGGCGCGAGCGGCGCCCTGGGAGCGCCCAGTTGGAAATTTCGTAATGATCGTGGCCCGCGGCTGCGAGGCGCGTGCAGGCAGAATCGTAGAATTCGGCTTGGGTGTCGTCCGGGGGAATCGCGGGGGCGCTGTAACGTGTGCCGCCTGCGAGGGATTCTTTGCCGAGGTGGCTGTCTTCGTCGACTTCGAGCATGTAAATCGAGATGTGTTCGGGGCGGAGATCGAGAAGTTCGCTAACGGATTGTTCCCATGATTCGCGCGTCTGATGCGGGAGGCCGATGATGAGATCCATGCTGATGTTGTCGAATCCGGCGGCGCGGAGGGTTTCGACGGGGGGGGCGATATCGGAGCGGCGATGCATGCGGCCTGTGGCTTGGAGTTCGCGGTCGTTGAAGGATTGGACGCCGAGGCTGATGCGGTTGAAGCCTGCCGCGAGCCAGGATTTGGATTTTTCGGCTGTGATTGTTTCGGGGTCGGCCTCGAGGGTGATTTCGGGGGTGTCGAATGAGTAGGCGGCGCGTAGGGCGTCGAGAATTTTGGCGAGAGCAGCGGTGTCGAGAAGGCTTGGTGTGCCGCCGCCGAAGTAGACTGTGTCGGCCGATGGCTGCCGTGGCTCAGCGACACCGGCAATCTCGCGGCAGACTGCGTTTGCGTAGGGCTGATAGCGATCGCGTGAGACGACACCTGTGTGGAAATTGCAGTAGGTGCATTTTGTTTGGCAGAACGGGACTTGGATGTAGAGGCCGAGAGTCATCGCGATAGGGTACTTGTACCGCAGAGGCGGAGAGATCGCTCGGCGAGGATCAGAGCGGGCAGTTGCGAAACCACCTCGAAAGTGTTGGACACAGCACTTCCGAACTTTGGTGGATGCCAGGGCGGCTCTGGGTCGCCATGACTAACGAAGAACCACACGCGCGCACGATATTCTCCCGCTCCGCCAGCCACGGCAAATTTGAAGCGAACCGCTTGGCCAGGATGTAAGTTTGGCGCGGAACTCTGCCGCGAGGTGATGTCTACGGCCGGGGGTGAAATAAGCCATTTCTCACCGTCGTGCCGCTCCACGTCCATCGGTAGCGGATTCACAGTCCTTTCGAGCGATTTCGTGTCGTAGTTAAGTGGAATTGCGAGCTCGATGAATTCGTTCGAGATGTTTGTTATTTTGACGGTTGTTGGTTCCCAGTTCCAATTCTTATCGGACAGAACTTCCACACGAAGCCTATCCTGTGCCGTCACGATTCGCGGGAGGAGCATGATAGCGACGGCGGCAATTCCTAAATTTACTCGATAATTCATCGCAGGAACCGGAGACACCAACGAAACCGATAGCTAGAATCTATCACATTCAGTTGTAATTAATCTGTGGGAAGCCATTCTAATCGGTGACGAGCTTGACCTGAAGTTCGCGGCGGCGGGGGCCGTCGAATTCGGCGAAGAAGATTACCTGCCAGCGGCCGAGGGCGAGGCGGCCCTTTTCGATGAAGATCGTTTCGGACGAGCCAACGAGAGCTGTCTTGATGTGTGAATCGGAATTCCCTTCTGCGTGCTTGAAGAGGGGGCTATCGGGAACGAGGCGATCGAAGGCGCCCTCCATGTCGCGCGCGACACCGGGATCGTAGCCTTCATTTACGATGACGCCGGCGGTGGTGTGCGGTACGTACATATGGCAAACGCCGGAATCGATACCGGAACTGCGAACGAGGCTTTCGATTTCGGCTGTGACGTTCTTGAGTTCCGTGCGGCGGGTGGTGCGAACGGCGATCTTGTGAACGGTGTGATTCTCAGAGCTTTCTTTTTTCATCCTCGGACAAATATACGCGACAGTTGCTGTATGGCTGGACAAAAAGAAGAACGGAATCGCCTGGCGCGGAGTTGCTTTTTGGTCGCAAAGAGAAAAGCAGATCCCTCGCTGCGCTCGGGATGACAGGGGTCGGCGCGGCGATGGCGCATGCGCCCGCAACACTCGTTTTAGTGGAAGATAATGCCGACTGGCTCGTTGTTACGAACGCCCACGGAACAAGTGGGAGCCGTGTTGGGAAGGCAGTTGGACGACCAGTTGTCAAAAGTTGATCCGGCTGCGGGGATCGCGGTGAGAGCGACTGTGGTGCCGAGAGGAAATCTTGCTTCGCAGCCGCCTGCGGGACTGCAACTGATGCCTGGCGGATCGCTGACGATTGTGCCGGAGCCCAAGCCGGCATCGAAGACCGTGAGAGTACGCGACGAATCGTTATCCGGCGCAGCCTGCTGCGTGAGCCGTGTAGTTGCGCCGATGATGGCGCCCGATTGAGACTTTGCGGAAGCTGTGATCGTTGCGTCACCTAAATCGCTTCCCAGTGCCAATCCGGCCGCATCCACCGTGGCAATGCGCGCGTCGCTTGAGTCCCAATGAACCTGCGTTGTGATGTCCTGAACGCGAGGCTCCGTGTTATACATGCCGATCGCCATCAACTGCACAAACTGGCCGACGTAGCCCACTGCACGTCCACCCGGAATGATTCTGAGGGAAGTCAGTTTGCGTACCGCCGCCAAGCCTTCGCAATCCAATGTCGACGTGCCCACAATTGTTCCGAGCGGGGCCTGAAGCGTCGCGGTTATAGCGGTGAGTCCGGCACCGGTGGTGGTGGCAAAGCCGGACGAATTGATTGTGGCAACTGAAAGCAAACTCGAGGCCCAGGTGACTTGCGTCGTTAGGTCCTTTGTGACAATGAACTTACTGCCGTTCTGCTGGTAGGTTCCAAGGGCCTTAAACTGAACCGTGTTGGTAATCGTGGTAACAAAAGGATTATCTGGAATTACCTGGATGGAAGTAAGCCGTGCGGGTTGCGAGCACTGGCTGAGGGCCAATGCAGACAGGACGACGAAAAACAATGGGAAGCCGGATTTCGCCATACGGGCCACTCCCGTGTACGAGTCGCAGAATGGCGCGGATTATAGCCTAGGTGGTTTCTTAGTTGGCAAGGTAATTAAATGTTCGTCGACCGCGCGGTGAGGCCGCTCGCCGACGGACCGGCTTAGTCGGCGAGAGCGGCGACGGAGCTGGCGCCGTAGAAGCTAAACCAGGGCTTGGCGGCTTTGAGGCGCGCGTTCACATTGTTAATATTTTTCACGCCCTGGTCGTTGAGCCAGTCCTCGAGGGCTTTGACGCCTTGCTTGGCGTAAACGGGGATGCCTTCTTTCCAGGTGGCGCGGCCGCAGAGGACGCCTGAGAAATTTGTGTCGGCTTCGGCGGCGAGTTCGAGGGTCTCGTTGAAGACGTCGTTGCTGACACCGGCGGAGAGATAGATGAACGGCTTTTTGGCCACTGCTGCAGCACTGCGGAAATACTTTTTGGCTTCGTCGCGCGTGTAGGCGGGCTCGCCTTTGCAGGATTTTGTTCCAGCGACGTAGGCCATGTTGACAGGGACTTCGACTTTCAAGACGTCCACGGCGTATTGCGGCTTCGAGAATTCTTCCATACTCTTGGTCACGACTTCCGGTTTTTTACGAGCGAACTCAATCGTTTTTTCGTCCTTGCCTTCTTCGTAGCCCACGCACTCCAGGAAAAATGGAACGTCCAACGCGATGCACTCGGCGCCGATGCGTTCGACCCAGGCGTGCTTGATGTCGTTGATTTCGTGGGAATCGAACGGCGTGTAGTAGAGGAGAATCTTGATGCAATCCGCTCCAGCGCCGACGAGGCGGCGAACGGACCAGATGTCGAGAAGGTCGGGCAGGCGGCCGGGGCGGGTGTTGTCGTAGCCGCTGTTTTCATAGGCGAGAAGCAGGCCCGCATTGGAGGAGCGGGCGCGCGCGGCGGGCAGGCCGTATTCGGGGTCGAGCAGGATGGCGCTGGCGTGAGGAGTGAGCACGCGCGTGACGGCAATCTTGAATTCCTCGAGCATTTGCGGGGTGACGGCGCTTTTGTCGACGCCGCGTTCCTTGGCGATGGCGCTCTTGAGCGAGCCGCGCTGATCCATGGCGGCTGCGGCGATGACGCCGCGCGAGTCGGAAACTGCTTTCATTCCCTTCTGCTTTCCCGGTGTGATTCTCATGTGCGCCCCTCCGAAAGATGACGTTATATTTCGCGGCATTTTAGCACGGGAGCGAAAGAGAATAGGAGGCGGAGGAGTTAGAAGAGGTCGAGGAAGTAAAGGATTGCGGCGGAGAACCCACTGGACTAAAGGAACAGGAGGTGATGCTGCGGAGCGGCGAGATCAATGTTGCGGGCGAGGTTATCGAGTAGTTCGGGGCCGTACTGGGCGAGCCACGGGAGGGCGCAGAGAGTGCGCTCCTCCAAATCCTTGTGCGGGTAGAGGGCGGAGAGAATCATTGATTCTTTGTGGTTGAGGATGCCGGTGCGAAGATTTTCGGCGCGGCCGGCTTTTTCTTTCAGCTTGAGGAACTGGTAGAGAATCTTGCCCTCGGCGGAGTCGAGAGCGCCGCCCAGCGTGCTGTCGAGGCCAGCGAGCGGCTCGCGGTATTTATCGAGCAGGCGACGCAGCGATTTTTCGTCCGAATCGAAGCGGCTGGCAAGAGGGCGCGGGAGAAATTTGCGCTCCATCTTCTTGCGGAGAAACTGGGGGCCGCGGAAAACGTCGCGGACGTCGAGATCGAATTTCGCGAGGATTCGCGCGATCAAAGGATCGACGAGCGTGAAAGCGGCGCGCGGGACGATGGCGGGCATGCGTCCGAGTAGCGATTTGTAGACAATCTGGTTCTGCGCCATGTAGGCAATTTCGGCTGGGCCACCGATGTAGGCGGCGGTGGGGAGAAGCGTGTCCTGGATGATGGGCCGGAGCAGGACGTTGGCGGAGAAAGCTTCGGGCGACTTGTCGATGGCGGCGCGGAGTTCGTCGAGAGTGAAGCGCGTCTTGCCCACACTGAAATCGCCGTTGCGGCTGCGGACGGGCTGACGGCGGCCGTTGACGTTGTAGAAAAGCAGCGTCGATTCGCGCGTGACTTTCACTTGGGCGTGGAAGCCGTCGTTTTCTAATTCTTTGGAGCGGGCGAGCAGCGCTTCGCGGAGCGGCTGAGCTTCTTCGAGGGCGCGGCGGTAAACGCCAGCGGAGAGGCGATGGAGGCGCGGGTCGAGCGGATCGATGAAGATCATTCCGCGCCCGGCGAAGATGCGCGACATCAGTTTTCCGAACGCGGAGCCATATGTTTCGCCGGGCGCGTAAGAGTCGCGAAGCGCCGCGGCGAATTCTTCGGCGAAGGAGCCTTCGAGCGCGGCGCCTGCCTTTGCGGCGAGAGGCTTCACGGCATCGCCCAGAAGAATTTCGCCGACGCGATGGTCGGCGTCGGTTTCTTGCGCGGGGAGTTCGAAACGTGTGAGGCCTTCGCGCGTGTTCCAGTCGGAATGATTTACTTCGGCGAGGTCGTGATCTTCGGTGGCGAGCCAGAAGATTGGAACGGCGTCGGTGCCTTTCTTTGTGATTGCGTCGGCCCATCGCAGCGCTGTGATCGCTTTGTAGATGCTGTAGGCGGGGCCAGAAAAGAGGCCGACCTGCTGGCCGGTGACGATGGCGACGGCGCCTGCGGCCAGACGATCGAGATTTTTGGCAGTTTCGGTTGGAAGCTCGGAGCCGGGAGCGAAACGCGCATTCTGTTCACGCAGGACTTCTACGACTGTGCGGCGAGTTTCAGGGTCGAGACGGACTTCTTTGGCGGCGGCGAGAATTCCTGATTCGGTGGGCGGGTGGCCGAAGTAACGCTGGACGCGCTTGAATTCTTCTGTGAAAGCGGCGAAAAGCTTTGTGGTGTGAGGGACTTCGCGAAACGGCAGGCAGTGCGGCTCCATGGAGGTGGTCATGATACACGCGCCCTTTTGCGGCAACAATGCTGGTGGGACGGGCGGCGGAGCCGGAAGTTAGCACGCGCGCGATCGAACGAAGACGGCGACTCCATCGCGGAGGTGGGCGACCGCGTTCCAGGAAACGAATTGGGTAGACAACAAATGGCGAGTTTCTCCAGTTGCACGTTCGATTTGCGAAGGCACTATTACAGATGCGCGGAGTGAGCGGTTAGATTCGCGAGCATGGCGTCGATTTCGAGCTTTGCGGCTTCGCTGAGCGGAAGGAGCGGGGGGCGCGGCGGACCGCCGTGATAGCCGAGGCGATCGAGGGCGTATTTCAGGCCGGGGATGCCGTATTGCGGGCCGAGCATTTTTGCGGGGACGAGAAGCTGCTGCGCGAGCGAGTGGGCGTTTTTGGAATCGCCTGAGCGGGAGGCTTCGTAGATTTCAACGCAGAGTTCGGGGAACGGGTTGGCCAGAGCGAGGATCGCACCGCAGGCGCCGAGTTCGAGGGATTCGAAAAGCGTTGACGCGGAACCGGTGAGAACTTGAAATGATTTCGGCGCGGCGGCGATGATTTTGCGGACGCCTTCTACGTCGCCGGAGCTGTCTTTCATGCCGATGATGTTGGGATGCTGCGCGACGGCGGCGATCAGCGGCGCTTCGACCTGGAGATTTGTGAAAATCGGAACCGAATAGACGAGAACCGGGATGCGGGAAGCATCGGCGACGCGGAGATAGAATTCGGAGAGCGCGTCGAGCTTCATTTGCGGCTTGTAGAAGTGCGGCGTGCGGACGAGGGCTGCATCGAAGCCGAGCGAGGCGGCGCGATTCGTGTGTTCTATCGTTTCGGCGGTGGATTCAGCGCCGGTGCCAGCGATCAGAATTTTACCGGGCGCGGCGGATTCCTTGGCGGTTTCCCAGAGGCGATAAATTTCTTCCCAGCGTAGGAGGACCGATTCGCTTGTGGAACCGTTGAGCACATATCCTGCGAGGGCGATGCGATTGTAGCGGGCGATGTTGTCACGCAGTTTTGCAGGCGCGATCGTGCCGTCGGCTGCGAACGGCGTAGCTAGCGGCGGAAAAATTCCGTGAAGGTTCAAGTTCATGGCCATATTTTACCTCAGGAGGCTGGGTTCTGCGCCGGGGAGGTGAAGGCGGAGATTGAATCGCGTGTGGCAGCGGCGGCATTCTTGCGGCGGTGAAGATCCTGGAGCGCGGCAACGTCAACGGCTTGACCGGCCATCGCCATCGCTCGAATTCCTTTTGCGGCGGCGGTGGCGGCGGAAAACGTGGTGATGCAGGGGATGTTGTAGCGGATGGCGGCGCGACGGATTGATTTTTCGTCGTAGAAAGATTCGCGGCCGAGCGGCGTGTTGATGACGAGATTCACTTTGGCGGTCTTGATTAGGTCGACGATGTTCGGGCGGCCTTCATTTACTTTGAAGACAGACTCGACTTCAATTCCCGCCGCTGCGAGGGCTGCTGCCGTCCCTCGCGTAGCTACCACCCTGAGGCCCGCCGCGAGCAGGTCCTGTACTAAACCTGTGATGTGGCGCTTATCGTGATCGTTTACGCTGATGAAAACTGTGCCCGCCTGCGGGAGGCGCTGGCCAGCGGCGAGCTGCGCCTTGGCGAAGGCGACTCCGAAGGTGGACGCGATGCCCATCACTTCGCCGGTGGAGCGCATTTCCGGGCCTAGAATTGTGTCGACGCCGCGGAATTTGTTGAAGGGGAACACCGGTGACTTCACCGCGTAGAAATCCCGCACCGCCAGCTCTTTGATGCCGTTTGTCTGAATGTAGGGCAGATTCATGTCGCGCAGCTTGCGGCCCGTCATCAATCGCGCGGCCACCTTTGCGAGCGGTACGCCGGTGGCTTTGCTGACGTATGGAATCGTGCGCGAGGCACGCGGATTCACTTCTAGAACGTAAACCGTGTCGCGCTGGATGGCATATTGCACATTCATCAGGCCCACGACATTTAGAGCGCGGGCGAGGCGCGAAGTGTAGTCGCGGATGCGTTCGAGCACCGAAGGCTTGAGCGTGACGGCCGGTAGCACGCACGAGGAATCACCGGAGTGGATGCCGGCTTCTTCGATGTGCTCCATGATGCCGGCGATGACGACGTCTTCGCCGTCGGCGAGGGCGTCGACGTCGACTTCCGTGGCGTCTTCGAGAAATTGATCGATCAGGATCGGACGGCGCGGATCGGACGCGTTTCCAATTTGCGCCGCTTGTGCGACATAATCTTCGACGGTTTTCAGATCGTAGGCGATGACCATCGCGCGGCCACCGAGAACGTAGCTGGGGCGGACGACCACGGGCAGACCAATTTCGGAGGCGACACGAACTGCCTCCTGTGGAGCGAGAGCTGTGTCAGCGCGCGGTTGCGGAATTTTCATTTCGTCGAGCAGGCGGCCGAAGCGACGACGATCTTCTGCGAGATCGATCGATTCCGGATCGGTGCCGATGATTTGCGCGCCGTTGCGCTTGAGCTCGAGCGCCAGATTCAGCGGTGTCTGGCCGCCGAACTGGACGATTACACCTTGCGGCTTTTCGCGATCGAGAATGGCGAGGACATCTTCGAGAGTGAGCGGCTCGAAATAGAGGCGGTCGGAGGTGTCGTAGTCGGTCGAGACCGTTTCCGGGTTGCAGTTCACCATGATGGTTTCGTAGCCGTCTTCTTTCAGGGCGAAGGCGGCGTGGCAGCAGCAATAGTCGAACTCGATTCCCTGCCCGATACGATTCGGCCCGCTGCCGAGGATGACGACTTTCGGGCGCTCAACTGGATTCGATTCGTCTTCCTCCTCGTAGGTAGAGTACATGTAGGGCGTGAAGGATTCGAATTCAGCGGCGCAGGTGTCGACGCGTTTGAAAACCGGACGCACATTGAGCTCGTTGCGACGCGCTCGAACTTCGGCGGCGGTAGTCTTCCAAAGCTTTGCGAGCTCTTCGTCGCTGGCACCGGAGCGCTTCGCTTCGAGAAGAAGTTCAGGCGATGCGGCGTGAAAAGAAGTGGCAGCGACGCGGCGATCAAGCGCGACCATCTCCTCCATGTGACGAATAAACCAGGGATCGATTTTTGTGAGCGAGCAGACTTCGTCGCGTGTCATGCCTCGTTCGAGCGCTTCGAAGAGCCAGTGGATGCGGTCGGGCCCTGGTACTGTGAGCTTTTCGTGGAGGAGCGCGGTGGTGACTTCGGCAGGCGCGCGCCACGGAGTGTGCGGCTCAAGCGAACGAATGCCCTTGCAGAGCGCTTCTTGAAACGTGCGGCCGATGGCCATCACTTCGCCGACGGATTTCATCTGCGTGGTGAGAGTGGTTTCGCTGCCGGGGAATTTCTCGAACTGCCATTTCGGAATTTTCACGACCACGTAGTCGATCGTGGGCTCGAAGGAACTTGGCGTCTTGCGCGTAATGTCGTTGGGAATTTCGTCGAGCGTCATTCCCAGCGCGAGCTTGGCGGCAATTTTCGCTATCGGAAAGCCGGTGGCCTTGCTGGCGAGGGCGGAGCTGCGAGAGACGCGCGGGTTCATTTCAATCACGGTCATGCGTCCGGTTTCGGGCTCGACCGCAAATTGAATATTCGAACCGCCCGTTTCGACACCCACTTCGCGGATAATCGCGGCAGCCGCGTCACGCATACGCTGGTATTCCTTGTCGGTAAGCGTCTGCGCCGGTGCGACGGTAATCGAATCTCCCGTGTGAATGCCCATCGGGTCGAGATTCTCGATCGAGCAGATCACGACGAAGTTGTCGCGAACGTCGCGCATCACTTCGAGCTCGTATTCCTTCCAGCCGAGAACGGATTCTTCGATGAGCGCCTGATGGACGGGGCTCGCATCGAGAGCGCGGGCGATCAGGTCCGCGAATTCCTCGCGATTGTAGGCAATCGAGCCACCCGTGCCGCCGAGCGTAAACGACGGCCGAATCACGAGTGGATAGCCGATGGCATCCGCGAGACGCACGGCTTCGTGAATGCTCGTCACCACCTCCGAAGCAGGCACTTCCAGGCCGATTCGCCGGCAGACGTCCTTGAAAAGCAGCCGGTCTTCCGCAACCTTGATGGCGCGCAGCGATGCACCGATCAGTTGCACGCCGTATTTCTCGAGGATGCCGCTTTCGGCAAGCTCGACGGCAAGATTCAGTCCCGTCTGGCCGCCGACGGTAGGCAGTAACGCATCGGGACGTTCCGCAGCGATGACGGCTTCGAGATATTCTTTCGCGAGGGGTTCGATGTAGGTGCGGTCGGCAGTCTCGGGGTCCGTCATCACCGTGGCCGGATTCGAATTGACGAGTACCACTTCGTAGCCTTCCGCGCGGAGGGCCTTGCAGGCTTGGGTGCCGGAATAGTCAAATTCGCAGGCTTGTCCGATGATGATCGGGCCGGAGCCGATGATGAGGATTTTCTTGATGTCAGTGCGTTTTGGCATTGGCTAGCGCGGGGCGCCCTCGTTCATCAATGCGATGAAGTCGTTAAACAAGTAGCGGGCGTCGTGTGGGCCCGGCGATGCTTCCGGGTGATACTGCACGCTGAAAAGCGGGAGCGAGCGGTGGCGCATTCCTTCATTTGTGTGATCGTTCAAATTGACGTGCGTGATTTCGACGTCGCTTGATGGCAGCGAATCGGGATCGACGCAAAAGCCGTGATTCTGCGCGGTGATTTCCACTTTCTGCGTGAGGAGATTTTTTACCGGGTGATTCGAGCCGTGATGCCCGAATTTCAGCTTGAAGGTGCGGCCGCCGAGAGCGAGACCGCACAGCTGGTGACCGAGACAGATACCAAAGATTGGGACGCGGCCAAGCAGCTTGCGGATGTTTTCAATGGCGTAGGAAACCGGCTCCGGGTCGCCGGGGCCATTGGACAAGAAAACGCCATCCGGTTTCATCGCTAGAACATCTTCGGCGGAAGTCTTGGCGGGAACCACAGTGACGTCGCAGCCATGGTCAACGAAAAGCCGCAGAATATTTTGCTTGATGCCGTAATCGTAGGCTACGACGCGCTGGCGGCGATCGCTGGACGCGTTTCCTGCATTCGCAGCCGCTGCGCCGGGCGCGCCGAGCGACTGCGCCGCGGCGAGGTCAATCGAGCCTTTCGACCATTCGTATTTCTTTGCCGACGTAACGCGGCTCGCCAGTTCTTGCCCCGCCATCGTGGGCAAAGCGCGAGCTTCTTCGATTAATTTCTCCGCGGGAGTTCCATCGGTTGCGACAATCCCGCGCAACGCCCCTACATCTCGAAGGTGCCGGACAAGCGCGCGCGTGTCGAGGTCCCATATAACGGGGACGCCGTAACGCTCGAGAAATTTCTGCGCGGTTTCGGTGGAGCGCCAATTCGAAGAGAGAGCCGCAAACTCGCGCACGACGAGACCCTCTATGTAAGGCTTCGCGGACTCGTCATCATCGCGATTCGAGCCGACATTTCCGATGTGAGGATACGTGAGGCAGACAATCTGGCCGGAATAGCTGGGATCGGTGAAAACTTCCTGGTAACCAGTGAGGCTGGTATTGAAAACGACTTCGCCGCCGCGGCGCGTGCGAGCGCCTGCCGCACGGCCGTTAAAGACTCGTCCGTCCTCGAGCGCGAGAATCGCGCGACCTGCGAGGGCCTGCGTCAGTGTGTCCTCCCAAGGCGTTCATTTCGATGCCGCGTTTACTGTCGAAGTGCCGGTGAGCGAACCGAAATGGTCTACCGGCCAATACGCAAAAACCGCTTTGCCGTAAATATCGCGCCGGGCGATGGGTCCAAATACGCGCGAATCATTTGAGCTGTCGCGGTGATCGCCCATCACGAAATATTCGTCTTTCGGAATCGCCACCGGGCCGTAGCTCGATCCGTCGAGATAGCTTGCCGGGATATAAACTTCCGGCCGCGCTTTGCCGTCCACGTAAAGACGGCCGCCGCGGAGCTCGATCGTTTCGCCCGGAAGCCCAATCACGCGCTTGATGAATGACTTCGAGCGGTCGAGAGGATACCAGAAAACGATTACGTCGCCACGCCCGATCGGCTCGAAGCGATACACAAATTTGTTGATGAAGATCCGCTCCTGATCGCTCAAAAGCGGAGCCATGCTGGTGCCTTCGACTTTTACCGGCTGGTACAGAAAAACAATGATGACCAGTGCGAGGCCGAGAGCGACGGCCAGGTCGCGCGTCCAACTGCGTAGATCCTGGCGCAATTGAGGGGCGGACAAATTTTCAGCAGGGTTCGGCGAGCCGGGATTGGAGATGTCGAGCATTTTGTATCTCGAAGCTACTTTATTTATATCATGCTCTTAGATGCGCGCCAAGGCGTTGGGGTTCGCGGGGAATCTAGCGCGTGGCCAGGGCAAATTGGACGACAGCGAGCGAGGCGATTACGGCGGTTTCTGTGCGCAGGATATTTTCGCTTAGGGAGGCTTCGAGGAATCCGCTTGCGGCTGATGATGCGATTTCGTCGGCGGCCCAGCCGCCTTCTGGGCCGACGGCTAGCGAGATGGTTGGGGTTGCTCGAGTCTTGGCTTCTGCCTGGGACGAAAGGCGCACAGGCAGGAGTGCCTGTGCCACTGAAGCCGAATCCTGATCCATCACAATTCGCAAGGATTTGGCTTCGCGGCGTTCGGAGAGGAACACTTTGAGGTTTGCGGACGATTGTGCGAAGGCCTTATCGGGTTGTAATGCGTTGTGCAGAACTGGCGGCCTTAGGCGACGCGATTGCTGGGCGGATTCGACGAGAATTCGATTCCAACGCTCGCTGCGCTTCGCTGCTGCGGCGATGAGGGCCTTATCTGTGCGCGCGGCGGCTAGAGGCACGATTTCGTCGACGCCTAGTTCTGCGGCTTTTTCGAGGCACCACTCAAAGCGATCGAACTTCACGATGGAGATCAACAGCTCAATGTGGACGGAATGCTCTGCAGCTTCGATCGGCTCGACTAGCGCAAAATCGATTCGGCTTGGGCCGCGCTTTGAGACTGCTACGCGTTCGACGCGCGCGAGCCAGACGCGCTCGCCATCGCTAAGCTCGTAAAGCTGCCCCGGTTCTGCGCGCAGGACGCGCCCAAGATGCTCGGCGGCTTCATCGCGAAGCGACGCAGACTGGCGCTCGAAGCGATCGACGAAGAATCGGCGGCGCATCGCGAGCTAGTGGAACTTCTTCTGCAATTCGTTCACTGATTCCAGGATCACGTAGCCGACGATCGCGAGGCTCTTGGGGCTGACCTTGTCGATCGTGTCCTGTGTGGTGTGCCAATATCCCGCGTTTGTGTAGCCGTCGAGGTCAATGATATCTACGGCGGGAACACCGCGGGAGAGAAAGGGTTGATGGTCGTCGCTTATCTGCGAGTCGCGGGAAGTGAAAATATCTCCATATCCAAGACTCGCCGCTTTCTTCCACACGAGGTCAGTGAGCCACTTCGTGGAATCCGATTCGCGGTGAATTTCGAGATTTTTCTGTCCGACCATATCGGCCAAGATTACGGCCTTCACGCGCTTTAGATCTCCTGATACGGCGAGCCGGGCGGCGAGTTCGCGGCTGCCGTACGTATGGTCTTCATCCTGATTCCAATTGACGAAGGCTTCCTCACCGTCGAGGAATGCAATCCAGACGGAGTTGGTCTGCTTCTTCGGGCACAGGATGCGCGCCATCTCGAGCATGAGTCCGGTGGAAGAGCCGCTGTCTTCCGCGCCCACGAAACCTTGCACGGAACCCAGGGTGTCATAGTGCGTCATGAGCAGAATGATTCCGGATCCTTCACCCGGCGCTTTCGCGATGATATTTTTCATTGCCACGTCGCCGACTGGCGTTTGCGCGTGGAAATCGTCTTCGTCCACCTGACAACCGAAACTTTGGAGCTGCGACTTGATGTATTCCTGGGCTCGATGAATGCCCTCGGACGCCGGCGGGCGCGGGCCAATGGCCACAAGCTGCGCGACATGATCGAAGGCTTTATTGCCGTCGAATCCTCCAGTCTCAGTGGCAGGCGGAGCCGGCTCAGCATTGAGTGTCTTGATGTTGAGAGTCGGTTTCGCGCCATCCTGATCCTGCGACGCTTCGCTGCTCTTCTGCTGTGCATGGAAACCACCGGCTTCGTGCCCGCACGCAACTGTAAGTAAAGTGACGAAGGCTGCCGCGGCGAGCCATGCCGGCTTCCCGAGTTGAATCAAGTTGTTGGACCCTCTCCGCCAGCTACGGTGCGCGCGCGTTTTTTGCGAACTACAAAATACGAAACGATGATGCCAATCACATATAGCAGCACCAGCGCCGCCATGAAAATCAACATGGTGGTTGCGTCTGGCGTTGGAGTGGCAAAAGCCGCAAGCACAGTAATAACCAGCATGGCATAACGAAAATTCCTGATCAGAGACTTCGGCGTCACGATGTTAAATACCGACAGAATGAAAATCACTACCGGCAACTCGAATATGATGCCGAGTCCCACAAGCACGATCAAAATTAAATCGAAATATTCATTGATGCTGATGAGCGGCTTCACCGGCCCGGTGGTCCCCATCCCGATCAGAAAACCCAGCATCGTCGGCAAAACGATGAAGTAGCCAAAAGCGATTCCCGCCAAAAAAAGAATCATCGAGGGGATGATGAAGCCGGCCACGGCGCTGCGTTCGTGTTTGTAAAGTCCCGGCGCTACGAACTGCCATATCTGAAAAAGTACCCACGGCATTGCGAGCACAATGCCGAGATACAGACCCAGCGTAATAATTAGTCCCACGTAGCCAGCCGGGCTGGTGTAGTAAAGCTTGTCATCCATCTGGTGGGCACGCAGAGCTGCCTGCATGGGCTTTACGATGTAGTCGATGAAATAGGGCGAAACGGCGAGGCCTGCCACCATGCCGATGCCGATACCGATTAGCGAATTGACGAGCCGCTTGCGGAGGTCTACCAGGTGCTCGAAAAACGACATTCGGCCACCGGCTTCTTCCTCGGGGCGCTGCGGCGGATTGGGGTCAGGCAGGGCGGGTGCCGCCATCGGTGGGTGTCTCGGAAGGGTGCTCGCTAGGGTCGGCGGATTCTTCTGATGAATGGACTCGCTCAACCTGAGGCGGATGGAACCGCTCGACTTGATGAACCTCCATGGGTGTCGCTTGCTGGCCTTCTACTGGAGCGCCCAACTGGGGAGGCAGGGTCGGAACCGTGCCAGCCGCTGAATCGGCTACAGGCGACGGAACGGCGGTTATTGTGCCAGCGGTCGCGCTTGAACCAGGGGTTGGTCCGCCGATTCGCCGCGTGTCGGCCTCGCGCTCGAGATCTCTCATGTGGCCTTCGAACGTCGACCGGAGGTCCCCGGTAGCGCGCCTGAATTCGGCCATCACTTTGCCGAGGTTTCGCGCCAATTCAGGCAGCTTGTCGGGGCCAAAAACGACGAGCGCCACGATGAAGATGATGATCAGGTGTGGAATGCTCAACATTTTTGCCTTCGGCGATGCCGTTTTTGCATCATAGAAGAGGGTCACTGGCCTGTCAAACGACCTCCGAGTGATATGCTATACTTTCCGCTCGGGGCATAAAGCGAGGATCGATGGACGTGTCGCAGTCTTCCAGGCGTGGAATCATACTCTTAACGGCTGTATTGGCTATTTCGGCTTTACTCGGCGGCTGGTTCGGCCCGACGGTCAGGGCCACGGCGGCCGGCGCGTCGGACATGCAGGATTCCGTGAAGAGTTTCACGCGAGTCCTCTCGATCGTCGAGCGGAATTATGCCGATCCCGTCGACGTCGACAAGGCCATCTACGACGGCGCCATCCCTGGAATGCTGCGCGTACTCGACCCGCACTCGAATTTCTTTGATCCTCGCCAGTACGCACTCTTCCGCGAAGAGCAGCAGGGCAAGTATTACGGCGTAGGCATGACGGTCCAAGGCCGCGATAACCAGACGATCGTACTCGCGCCCTTTGTCGGCTCGCCCGCCTACAAAGCCGGTATTCGCCCCGGCGATATCATCCTCAAAGTAGACGGCAAGTCCTGTACGGGGCTGACGACCACCGAAGTGGCCGACATGCTGAAAGGCGCCAAGGGCACCACAGTCCATATCTCGCTGGGCCGCGAGGGCTGGGAAAAGCCGATTGACGTAACCGTTGTGCGCGATGAAATTCCCCGCCCCGGCGTCGAGTATTTCACGATGGTGAAGCCGGGCATCGGGTACGTGCGCGTCTCTACCTTCAACGAGACGACCGATAACGATCTAGCCGAGGCGCTCAAACAGCTTGACGTCTCGAAGCTCGATGGACTGATCATCGACCTGCGCAATAACGGCGGAGGGCTGCTCAATCAAGCCGTCGGCATGTCAGACATGTTCCTCGACAAGAACGAAATCGTGGTCTCGCATCGCGGACGCTCCTCGTCTGAGAAGCGCTACTACGCATTACGCGGCAATCAGGGCATTGAAGTTCCGCTCATCGTGCTGATCAACGGGCAGAGCGCATCCGCTTCCGAAATTGTGGCGGGTTCGATTCAGGATCACGACCGAGGCTTGATTGTGGGCGAGACGAGCTTTGGCAAAGGCCTCGTGCAGACGCAGTATCCGCTCAGTGAAGACACCGCGCTCCTTCTCACCACGGCGCGCTACTACACGCCAAGCGGCCGGCTGATCCAGCGCGACTACAAAAACATTTCGCTGTACGACTATCACTACAATCCCAAGCCGCCTCGCGCCCCGGAAGTGAAGCTAACCGACAGCGGCCGCCAGGTTTTCGGGCAGGGCGGAATCACTCCCGACGACGCGGTACCGGCGCCGAAACTCAACGATTTCGAGCAGACTCTTCTCCGCCGAGGCGTGTTTTATCCGTTTCCACAGGGCGTAGGCGATTTCGTTCGCTACTACCTGGGCGAGAAGCCCACGATCTCGAAGGATTTCGTCGCTGACGATGCGGTGATGGCTCAGTTCCGCAAATATCTCGATCAGCAGCATATCAAGTTCACCGAACCCGACATTCAAGACAATCTGGCGTGGCTAAAGTGGAAGATCAAGCGCGAGGTGTTTACCACGGTGTTCGGCTTGAACGATGGCTATAAGGTGGAACTTCAGGAAGACCCGCAACTGCAGAAGGCAGAAGAGCTGATCCCGCAAGCCAGAGCGCTCTATCAAAACGCGCGCAAGATTGTGGCTGAGCGCGGAGCCGGCCAGCCAACTCATCCCTAGCGCGCGGGATCACCTTCACTCTGAGCCGTAACCTGAGGATCGTATTCGCGAGGCAAGACCGCTTCTCACGTCGAGAACCAACCCTATCCGGGTCATCGGTCGGTCTGCTACCAAAGCCTAACTATTGCAACCCACGGAACTTCACCCCAAGTCTTTCGTCAGCGAAAAGCCAATGAAAGTAAGCTTGGTAGTACTAGACCTATGCAAATCGCGCCCGCCACGAAACGGCTCGAGCACCTCCTCGCCTCCCTGGAGCGCGCCCTCGGCAAATTTGCCATGGATCAGTGGGTGCTCCTCGCTGCATGGGTGGGATTCGTAGGGCTTTACGGGCTGGTTTCCGTCACTCTGCCCAAAAGCGCGGCTCTGACGGCCTTTGGCGACATCGCTCAGGCACTGGCCGCCGGCTTTGCATGCGCCTGCCTTTTCATGAACGCGGCTTCGCAGCAGCGCCGAACCCGCGCGTTCTGGGTGCTGCTCGGAGCCGGTTGCGCAACCTGGTTGCTGGGCCAGCTCATGTGGACCTACTTCGAAGTGATTCGCCGCCAGGAAGCTCCCAATCCGTTCATTGGTGACGTGATTCTGTTCCTTCATCCCGTCCCGATGATGTGGGCCCTCGCGCTGAAACCGCACGACCGCCGCGAAGACCCGGACTTTCATATTGGCTATCTCGACTTTTCACTGCTTTTGGTTTGGTGGGTTTACCTTTACCTGTTCGTAGTAATCCCGTGGCAGTACGTCTCACCGGATGTGATGGCCTATGGCGTCAGTTATGACTACCTCGCCGCCGTCGAGAACGGGTTGCTGGCGATCGGGTTCGCCGTGCTGATTGGGCGCTCCAAAGGTGTTTGGCGCGAAGTTTACGCTCATCTGTTCAGCGCCTCGATTTTGTATGCGGCGGGCTCATACCTCGCCAATTGGGCTATCGACCGGAAGGACTACTACACCGGCAGCCCTTTCGATCTGCCGATTTTGGCCTCGTTCGTATGGTTTGGAACCGCTGGAATTGTCGCCTATCAACGCAAGCCGGCGCCCGACCCTGTACCGCGCCACGAGGAGGAGGTGAGCCGGTGGCCCGCTCGCGTCGCAATGACGGCCGTGATATCCATCCCAATTATGGCGCTGTGGAGTCTGCGTTACAGCCCGAACCGTGAAAGCGTGCGAACATTTCGCATCGGCGTGACGCAGGTCACCCTGCTCGTCGTTACCGCGCTTGCATTCTTGCGCCAGCGACTCGTCGACCGGGACCGGACTCGATTGCTCGAAGCTTCGCACCATTCGCTCGAAAACCTTAAACACATTCAGGCACAGATGATTCAGACGGAAAAACTCGTTTCGATCGGTCAGCTGGCGGCTGGCGCGGCGCATGAGATTAATAATCCGCTTACCGGCATCCTCGGATATTCAGACCTGCTCGCCGACGACCCGGCATTAGGCGACCGGCAGCGCCAGGTCGCCGAGAAAATCCGCATGCTGGCGCGGAGGATCAAGTCGCTCGTCACAAGCCTGCTGAGCTTCGCGCGCCGCGTTCCAACGGAAAAAATCGACCTCGACATCAATCAGGTAGTCGACAACGCCCTGCATCTGAGCAATCTCGACCTGAGGGGAAAGAAAGTGATCATTGAGACCCTTCCCGATACGAAACTGCCGGCCGTGCGCGGGGATGCCAATCAGATTCTTCAGGTTTTCTTCAACCTGATGAGCAATGCCGTGGACGCGATCGAAGAAGTGGGCGGAGGCAAGCTTGTGATTCGCACCGATCACAACTCTGAAAGAGTCTTCATCGAGTTTTCTGATTCCGGCCCGGGGATCAAATCGCCCAAACAGGTTTTCGATCCCTTCTTCACCACCAAGCCGGTAGGTAAAGGGACCGGTCTCGGTCTCAGCATCTGCTACGGGATTGTCCAGGAGCACGGCGGCCACATCGAGTGCTTCAACCGCACCGAGGGAGGCGCAACGTTTCTGGTGGACTTTCCAGCCGTGGTGAACGGCCACCCAACGGAGGCAGACCCCGCCGACCGTGACATCGCTTCCATCTCCAATATGCTCGCCCCTTGAAATTAGTAGTTCCCTTCTCCGCTTGATGCTAGATTTTCAAAACTTCATTCGAGGTGATTTGATGATGCGCCGAATTCTTACGTGTTTGTGTCTCGCAATTTTCGCCCTTTGCGGCCCCGCAAGTAGCCGTGCTGCCGATCCCCCTGCCAAGGCGCTGCGCTTCGGCAAGCTCGTTGACGGCAAGGGCAAGGTGTGGACCGATGCGATCGTGATCGTCCGCGGCGAGCGCATCGCCGACATCACCACTGACGCTTCCAAGATTCCGGCAGGCGCTGAAGTAATCGACTTGCGGCGGTACACCGCGATCCCGGGCTTAATCGACGTCCATGCCCACATCACCTATTACTGGGACCAGACCTCAAGCGTTCATCCATTCGATCAACAAAGCGGTTCGCGCTTACCGGCTGTCGCCGTCTTTCTGGCGCAGGAAAACGCGCGCCGGACTCTCGAAGCCGGTGTCACAACAGTGCGCGATCTTGGCGCCAACGACTGGGACGACATCGCGATGCGCGACCTAATTAATCGCGGCGCGATGCTTGGCCCGCGCATGTTCGTCGCAGGATACGGACTCTACGTCGCGGATGCGCCGCCGCGTCCCGGCTACACCGTGCCGCCGGGTGGCCGTGCCGACAATCTCGGTGACGTGATGCGCGTGATTCGTGAGGAAGTCGCAGCCGGAGTGGATGTAATCAAGATGTACGGCTCAACGGGAACCGATAAAGACGTCACCGGCTTCCAGACCTACACGTTCGACGAAATGAAAGCCGCCGCCGATGTTGCGCATAAGTATGGCAAGCGTTTGGCCGTGCACAGCTACGGTCCCGACGGCGCTAAAGACGCCGTGCGCGCAGGGGCCGATTCCGTGGAGCACGCCACGGACATGGAAGACGCAACGATCGCGGAAATGGCGCGGCGTGGCACCTTTTACGTGCCGACGATCGATCACAATCGCTATTACGTTGACAACTACGTCGCCTTCGGCTGGAACCAGGCCATCGCCGACGGCTTGAACGATTACATCCGCCGCAATTTCGCCACCGCTCAACGCGCCTACAAAGCAGGCGTGAAATTCGCGATGGGTTCCGACGCCCTCTTCACCATGTGCGGCCAAAACACTCGTGAACTCGGCTGGTTCGTGAAACTCGGCATGACGCCCGAGCAAGCGCTCGCTACAGCAACGACTAACGCCGCGGCGTTACTCGGCAAGGAAAAGGAACTCGGCGCTCTCGCACCGGGATATTTCGCCGATGTAGTCGCCGTCGAAGGCGATCCGCTGGCGGATGTAAACGTCACAATCAGCAACGTCCGCTGGGTCATGAAGGGGGGCGCAGTCGTCGTCGACAAAACTAAATAGACCTACACTCCGCTTGTGCAGTCGAAAGCGTGCTTATCGTTTGATGACACCGGACTAGCGTTCTCCTCCATCGCGGATCTGCTCGGTTCATACTGTTACTCACGTTGCCGGTGCGTCAGCTTGGGAACCGGCGGAGAAGCCGAATGGATGCGCCTACCTTGACTCCGGACGTTCTCTCGACGAAGCCGGATCCGAAATCTTCGCCGGACCCTTCGCCATCCGCTCCGGCTCAACCGTTGCCCTTGCCCGGAGCTGCGCCCTCAGGGGCCAAGCCCGTTCAAATCGTTCGAACTCCGGCGCTCATCGCTTCGATGATTGCGGCTGCCAAGGACGCAAGCGATTTGATCTTTTCGCCCGGGCGAGCGCCGCAGGTGGACATGCACGGTGGGCTGATCCAGCTGAAAGTTCCTGGCGTAGGTGTGCTCACGCCGGAAGACACGGCCCGCATCGCCGCCGATCTAATTGGACGCAATTCGATCGCTCTGCAAAAGCTTAAAGAGCAAGGCTCCTGCGATATTTCTTACAGTCTTCCCAAGGTGTCTCGCTTTCGCGTCAACGTTTTCACCCAGCGCGGCACTTGCGCCATCGTGATGCGCATCATTCCCAGCTCGATTCCCGACTTCAAATCGCTCGGCCTGCCTGAGCAGGTCGGTGAGACGACGACCTTGCGCAGTGGAATCGTGCTCGTCACCGGACCCACCGGGAGCGGTAAATCTTCCACGCTCGCGGCGATTCTGAACAAGATCAATGAAGAGCAAGCCCATCACATCATCACGATTGAGGATCCGATCGAGTTCCTGCATCCTCACAAGCGCGCCACAATTCATCAGCGGGAACTCCACAGTGATACGCCGAGCTTTGCCCTCGCACTCCGTGCCTCATTGCGTCAGGCGCCCAAAGTGATCCTAGTGGGCGAAATGCGTGACAGGGAGACAATCGAAGTTGCGCTCGAGGCTGCTGAGACCGGGCACGTGGTTTTCTCGACGCTCCATACCACGGACGCGCCAAAAACAATTGAGCGAATCATCGGCGTCTTCCCTCTGGCCGACCAGAGCGCCATCCGCAATCGCCTTGCGAAAACGTTTCGCTACATCATCTCGCAGCGGCTTCTTCCGCGGCTCGACGGCAAAGGCCGCATCGCAGCATTCGAAATTCTGAAGTCCACAATGCGCACCCGCGACTACGTCGAAAAAGGCGAGACCGAAGGCAAGTCGCTCCTGGACGCGATGCGCGACGGCGATTCGGAGGGCATGCAATACTTCGACGGGGAAATCGAAAAATTAATTCGCGCGCAGGTGATCGACGTTGAAACCGGCCTGTCTTATGCGACGAACTCCGGCAACCTGCGCCTGCAACTCGGCGATCTTATCGATCGCGACGGAGGCGAAGGCAACTTCCCATCCGCGGTGATAAAACCGGTTTCCCTCCGCGACAAAGAAACCGAAGTCGAACGCTAGCGAAATCCAAGCCTCAGATAGCGGCAAGACCGCCGTCGTGTTCCCGTGTAGCGCCGGCCTGTCCTGAGGCACGAAGGCCATCCTGCGCGATGTCCGCGTCCCGTTGGTGTTCGCGGCGCCGGCTCTTTTGATTTGTTTTCTTGCGTAGCGGTATTACATGTAAAGCGGAATCGTGGTGGACGTGGGGGGGATCGAACCCCCGGCCTCATCGTTGCGAACGAGATGAGGCCGGTTTTATTTTCAGTCACTTACAAGGTAACTCGTTTGTTGCCGTGACACAGACGGACACAGGCGGACAAGCGTGGATATATAAGGATAGACAAAAGTGCTACAAAAAGTGATACAGCGGCCCGGACAAGGCAAAACGGTGATTTGACCCCCTACGAAGTCACGAAGAATAACGAATGATAGCCGCATCGGTTTGTCTTTCAGATAGTTGCAGCCGAAAAATCGAAAATACGATTTACGAAGGGTTACGAAGAATAGCGTAACATTTTTACACGGCTTCGATGGACCCGCGACGTGAGGCTTTATTTGACTTGTTTCTTCCCCTTATTTATCCATTGGACTACCCGAGTGATACAAAAGAGTGCCGCAGCGACGAACCAAACGTCGAGAACATCCTTTGTCAAGGGCGTGATGAGATTCCCTGTGACATTAAAGATTGTGAGGCAGAAGCCAACAATCCAAATGGCCAACGGTATGCCGACTATCAGAGCCAGAAACTTCCTATTGGTTTTCATTGGCCCTTCATCTCAAAAGTTCGTTTTTATACCGGCCTTTTGCAACGCCGTAAGTAGCTCCGCAACTACTTGCTGCAAAGCTTGCACCCGTGTTTCTAATGTGAGGTCGGAACCAGCACCTACTCTCTTGAGGTTCTCTTTCATTTCTGGGTCGTTCTTGTCGTCGAATCCGAATGCGGTCATAGGCATTCCTTTCACATCGAGGTTACCAGGGGGAATCGCGGTGGCAGTGTAACCCAATAACGAACATATTTAGTACGCCTCGTAAGTGAACCCGTTCCCTAGGTTTTATTGGGCTGTTCTTCTTTGCGGCCCTCGGGAGTGTGTTTCTGCGTATGCATTGGCGGATTCTTACAACCACTCAACGGTGTATCTGCTCGTTGTCGTTGCCTCGATTCCTTTGGCGTGTTTCTCGCACATATAGGTGACAATCTGCTTCGCAGGCTGGCCCTTGGACTCGCGTGTAGTTTGAGTCACCAAGGCTACGGCTGGCCTACGGCATGGTTTTCCGCCGTCAAGTGCGCGGCATTTTTCGTCCGACATAGTTGTCATACCCCATGTTTAAAACTTCTTATCCCTATTATGATCCTCCACAGTTTCTTCCACAACGAATACCACTTAGGGGGAACCATCGTGATCTTCATGGCGCGGCCAGCCATACGACATCGCTGCAATACATCGGCTTGTCTTCCGTTATCGGCCCAACATTTGACGCATACCATTCCAGGTATGCTGAGGTCCCCGGCGGGCTCCCGGCATAGCAGACCTTGCCCGTATCTTGGTCCATCAGGATTAGAGGTAAGTCCTTAATGCCAAGAGATACGAAATGGTGTGGCGACCGATGCGGAGGCTTGGAACACCCG
Source organism: uncultured Acidobacteriota bacterium (assembly GCA_963772535.1). Classification (GTDB taxonomy): domain Bacteria; phylum Acidobacteriota; class Terriglobia; order Acidiferrales; family UBA7541; genus Palsa-295. Next base: position 324,909 of record CAVYXN010000007.1, on the reverse strand, counting down.
CATATCGAAAGAGCAACAAACGCTAAAATGCTTCTGTTCATCTGAAGCCAGTAAGCCGCTATCTATGAATAGACGGGCGGCGACGCGATGTTACCACTTTGGGTTTGACTTTGGGTGACTTGGCGACATAGTTTTGTACGAAACGTGATAACGATGCCCTACGAAACTTTCAAACTCCGCTTTGAAGGATGCTCGCACGTTCTCAATGTTCCGCTCATGCATTCATCGCATCGCGTGACCTGCTACGTGTGCGAACCAGAAATGTGCGACGTACCCGCGAAGGGAAAATGCCCGAAGTGCCTCAGCGCGGCAGAACTGGCGGACCGTTTGTAAGGATGTTAAGCGTGATACTGTGCGTCGCGTATCCTTTGGAAAACGCCGGTTCGTTCGGACGCGTAGTCTTTTGAATCAAAATAATGACGCGTTCAACGTCCTCCCGGGCGTGCTGGACATTCCCGATGCTAGAGCAGTATTTTTCCCACTCCGTGACAGGCGGCAGGCTGGCGAATGTGTCCGCTATCTGGCCTAGAGATTCGCTCACATCCGGCGGTTTAAGTGTCTCGCTCCTGCCGTGAGCGACAGCCTTTCGAAATCGAAACAGCTTCTCTATTGAGCTTCGTTGGTCTGCGGGGAACGATAGCCTAAGCTCTTGACACAGCAGCTCTATCTTTTCAACAGGGGAATGTTCTCTGTCGAGCTTTCTCCAGTTAGCGAATACACCAGGTCCGACGTGGTTCAGATAAGCTTCCATCGTGAATGCCGTAAGGACCGCACACGACATTAGTGCCCAACGCGCTCCTAGTTTTTCTGCTTGGGCTCGATCGAATAGGAACGTCGATCCGTCCCAAAGCTCAGCGTAAGTGTTCACTATTCTTGATTGCGATATTCGTGTTGTCTCAAAGTCCATGGGACGAATGTTATCAGTTTAGAAGTTGACAGGGAATAAGCCAGCAGTCATGGTCTAGACTTTGGTATTTCTGGGAATCGCGTAGCATCAGGACAGCACCCGAAAACAACGTGGTCCTGATGGCTAACGACGAATGTGAGAAGTCATGTTTAGACGCCTAGCTCGTGAAGCAGTTATATTCATGCTGTTAGGGATGGCCGTAGCTGGAGTTAGTAACTTTATTTATCGGCATCAACGCCAAGCGGTTTTTGCTTTATTGCATGACTCAGCATTTTTATCCCGCCCGCTTGAAGAACGTCGCGCCATTCTTTCCCATACCGACCCAGACTTTGCCGCACTCACTCCCGAGGATCAGCAATCAGTACTTGAATGGTCTATAAAAGCGCGGACGCAGATGCCAAAGAATAACTTTGAACTAGCTTCCGCCGCATTAGTCTTTAGTCTGTACGGCCTCGCAGGCGGATTTGGCGCATGGCTATTCTACCGACTCATTCGCTTTGCAATCAAAGGTTGATAATCTGAGGAGTGTCACACCGTCCGCCTTCTTCTAAGCCATAAAAAAGATGCTTCTACTCGTAGTATCCAGGTTGCTGTCCCGGTTAGGATTCCGCTGGCCTCGGGGAAGCTGCGCGTCGGAGGGTATCCAGAACTCAACTGGAAGTATCGTAGCGAACAGGAGCCGCGGAAGCCGGAACAAGGCCGACAGCCGGAGCGATTTCGGAAACTATTGGGGCGCGATAAAGCCGCTGAATAAAGTTTCACCCTTGGCGTCAGTGCTCGCGGCAGTCTTTGTGATCGCGTGTGGCGTGCTGTTAGGAATCGTCTCAACCAGAAGGGATCGTCACTAACGCATGCCCTACGAAACTTTCCCTCTGCGCTTCGAAGAATGCGGCCACGTCCTCAACGCGCCGCTCCTGCATAATGCGAACGCGAATCATGAAGGCTGCTTTGTGTGTCACCCGGAGTTGCGCGACGTTCCTGTTGGGGGAAAATGCCCGGAGTGCGTCAACGCGGCATTCTTCAAACGGATATTCCTCTCCGAAGTCGAATGGCAATCGGCTGTTGCGCTCGAAGCTATGACTCGTCTACGGGAGTCACTACCGGATCCACCGGCGAGAGCAAATCCGGAGAGAGCCTTTTTTTTCGTCCAGGCTTTCCTAGCCGCTGCGGGCAATGTATCAAAGCTCCTGTGGAACCAGCAATGGGGCGAGGAACTGCGCCGCACCTTAAATGTGCGAGACGATTCGGCAATCGCCGATAGAACGCTTCGAAATCATTTCGAGCATTTCGACGAACGAATCGAACGGTGGGCGGCGAAATCTACGAACCACATTTTCATTGACCGAAACATCTTCTCCGGTACGCGCGGCTTTACCGGCGTTGAGCGAATGGACGGTTTGCGTAATCTCAACTCTTCGACGCTTACGATTACGTTTTGGGGAGAGGGGTATAACCTTCCGCAAGTCGAAGAAGCCCTGAAAAACGTTCACGATCTTGCACAGCAGAAAAAACTCGTGCGCTGAAAGTAGTTAGGTCGATTCGACCGACGGGCGGGGCTTCGGTCCCGCCCTTTTCGACGGTACGCTACCGTGCCGACGCTCCGTTTACCGTGGCACTACCATCCCGGCGTGCCGCGTCTGGCCTACCCAGGTGAACGTCCAACTTCTTCAAGAAGCATTTCCCCTGCTCAATCCTGACGCGACCTTCCGGAATAAACGCGGCACACCATTGCGAAAAAATCGCTGCTACACTGACTGGCAGGAAAGCAGCCGAGTGTGGAGTATGCTTGCCACATGACTCAGACAACATTCTTCGCAATCGCATGGCTGCTGATAGGACTCGCGTGGTGCTACAGGTCAATCACCAGAAAGGAATATCCCGCGCTGCTCATCGGAGCGGGATTTGTCTTGTTGGGAATCTTTGCTTACGGCAGACAGTGAATCCGCGGCTCATTTGGGGATCTTGCAAAACGCTGACCGTGGAGAGGCTTTCAATGCCCTACGAACTCCGCTTCGAAGAATGTGAGCACGCACTCATCGCATCGCGGAGCGACGTGTTACGTGTGCCAGCCGGAGTTGCGGGATAAGCCGGTCGCGGGAAAGTGACGAAATCGTGCGATTATCGGTGGAGGCGGAAAATCGCGGATATTCCCTGGGAAGGCAGTCAACTTGCGACTATCCCTGGGAAAGGGCTACATGGTCCGGAATATAGGAAAAGTGTTGCCACTTTAGGGAAAAAAGGAGGATGTGCATGAGGAATCTTTTGCAGCGACTCTGGGGCGAGGATGAGGGGCAAGACCTGACTGAGTACGCATTGTTGCTCGCCTTGATTGCGTTGGGCGCGATTGCGGGGATGAAGCAAATCTCCAGCACCATTAACCAAGTGTTTGCGAACGCGGTCACGAGTATCACAGCGCCGTGAGAAAGCGGCTGATCTTTATTGTGACCGTGATAGCAACAATCTCTGCTGCCGTGAATGCGATTGTATTCTTTAAAGAGGGTGGCCGCGTGATCAGCGCGGCCATCTTTCTATTCATGATCGCAGCCTGGGTTCGGTACTATTACAAGCGGCGAGACCCGAACTATGAACTACTGGGCTGGCTTGGACATTTAAAATCTAAATGGCGAGCACCTAGAGTTACGTAGCGATAATGGAACTGGAGATTCGAGACTTACTAGCATTGAAAGCGACAGCCGAAAACCTCGGCCTTGAGTTTGCTGAAAAACAAACACACCTGGCCGGTGGTCTGGAACTCACGTGGGTGACTATCCGCTACCAGTCGGCTTCACCAAGTCCGACCTGGGTAAATGCGAACATGCCCTTCGCATCCCGAACAACAAAGCAAGCCTATGAAATCGGTGTGGTCGAACGCCGCGACGGATAGTCGAGGAATGCTGCGGAATGCGATGATTTGAAAACCAAAGGCCCGTTGGCTCACAACCGGCGGGCTAGCTTTGGAGGATCGCAATGAAACAACGTGGCAGCGTGTTAGTCGAAATGGCAGTCGTTCTACCGGTATTGCTCTTGCTGATTATCGGTGGGATTGATCTGTCGCTCTTAACACGAACGAAAGCCAACTTGGATTTCATCGCCGGCGAAACGGCGCGCTGCATGGCACGCACTCTGGGTTGCAATGCACAAACGTTCGCACAGCAAGAAGCCAGTGGCTTAGGCATGATTGGGACGCTTACAGCCACGGCCACGCCACTATCGGGCGGACAGCAACAAGTTAAGGCAACGTACGCCTGGTTGCCAATCAGCCCATTTATAAAACCGGTGACACTGACATCCACTGGAGTCGGAGTACCGTAGATATTCCGTCGCGGTAAACTCAGAGAGTTTGTAGCAACGAGCTAAAACCTTGTACGTAACTACATTGCATACAGATAAACAGTAAGTCAGTTGTGGCGGATTGTCGCGGCTCGAAACATCGCGGTCAATGAACGCGCCACGGTTCTTGGGTTCGTCTCGGATGGATTGTGGGCTGCGGCGGGCTTCAAGCCAAAGGATGTGGCGTGCCAATCGTGTCTTCTCTTTCTTCTCTGATTCTCAGCCGCCGAAATGCGCGGGCTGACAGGTTGCCGAGGACTGTTAGCTTGTAGTAGGCTCGCTTCTTTTCATTACCACGGCGGTGCTGCTTCCCAAGTGCTACGGCACAGCATTGATAGCAGCCCTGCTTAAACTTTCTCTTTGCTCTCGCTCCCTCAGTCTCCTGAATGCTCGCTCGTTCGCTAGCAAACCCTTCGCGCCACCATGATCGTTGCCGTTCATCGGCACTTTGGAACCGCTCGGTGATTGTCTCCCGTTCCAAGCTACTACACATGTAACTTACTGGATGCCACCTAGAGGAGTTTGAAGGTCGCCGTGATTCCTATTTAGAGTTTAGGAATATTCAGTGGATTCTAAATCCTTTTCTTTGCCATCAACATGCAATAAGTCAGGTATCCACAGAGAGCAGCAGTCGACAAGTCCTTTTTTTAACATGGACGGTAAGAGTGGCAAGGATATTGCCTCAAGATTTGATCGGCAAGCTGGAGGTGGCTAATGGGTAGAAAACTTGCTGTAACCCTAGCAATAGCTCTCCTGATGTTCGCACTCGCCCCTATGGTGGCAAGCGCGGACACAGTCACAACGTCCGTCGGCACCCTCACCATTCCGGATGGGAGCACAGTAACGTCCATCCTCTATTTTCCAACTGGCGGAGTCATGGTTGATTTCAGCGTCCCTGATGGTTCGGGTGACATCGAGCAGTTACCGACCGTCGGAACCTTTGGACAAATCAACTTCACGATTCCAGTTACTAACTTGAATCTCGTCGGATTTCTGGGTCCCGGTGGTCTCGGTGAAGTTGAACTATTTGCAAGTTCACCGACATTTAGCTTTAGTCTGGACTGTAGTGATACCTCTTCTGTCTGTCCAGGTCCGTTTGACGTAACACTAAGCGGGCCAGTGAGTCGGGTGGGCTTTGGATCGCTGGGTCCAGCGGGAATCGAATCAATGAGCTATACAGTGGGGGTTCCTGAGCCGTCAACGATTCTGCTTTTTTCGCTTGGATTGATCGCAATCACGATGATAAAAGAGAGATCGTCTCGTCTGACGTAGATAGAAACACATTCGGGATTCAACGGGCCGGGTTATTATCCCGGCCTTTTTCATTTTCGAGTGACCTGTGAGCAAAAAGAGAAAGAAGCGGAAGCGTAAGCCGAACAACGGGCTCGGACGGCGCGTGGGAGGAAGCCATGGGCCGTCCTATCCAAAGAGCAACTTGGCATAAAAGTCGCGCCCGTTTTTGGCCGTACTGCTGCCAAACTCTTGCCCATGTAATCTCTTACGATCTCCATTGCTGCTCGTCCTCATCCTCGTTTACCGCAACAAGGCGTTTGAACATGTCGTCAACCACGAATGCCGGAACTTGAGCGCGGACCCGCATCGTTTTGTCGAGGTCGTCGCTCTCGGCCTTCATACATTCCTTGCAACTTTCAATGTCCGATGCAGCCGCATCCGCATACTCGCCCGTCAACTCGTCCAATAAGTCACAGATAGCAGAGTACGGATTATCGTCCTCGTCCATCTCTGCCTTCGTGAGACATTTTCTCAAGTGATCTGACGCTGCTTTTGCACGCTTGCCGAATCGAATGTGACGCGCGGCACTTTTCTCGAAATGGTTCTGTAGCACATCGAAAACGTGTCGGCCTTTGCTCATTCCGCCACTTCCTTTTCTGCCAGCAAGTTTCCGACAGCATCGAACAGTTTCATTACCCTGCCCTCTTTCCGCATCCGCGCGGCTTTCTGGATGGCGAGCGCAAAAGGATCATTGTCCGCCCAGCGTTTCTTGAGTGGCCCGCCGCCTTCCGGTGTCGTGCCGAACCGGTTCTCGCTCACCTTGCGGCAGAAAGATTCCACCGGATCGAACACTTGCGATTCGCCCGTATCGCCTCCGACGATCTTCCGCACTTCGTTACCGTCAAGACTTCCGTTTTCGCCGAATGATTCGCGGAAATCGTCGTGCCCCCACAAAAAATGTGCACATATCGGGTCAGACTTTATTGCATTCTCGTTAGACATTTTCGGTTCCTCCTAAAAGTTTTGGTCTTCCATCATCGGACTAATCCCATTCGTTTCCGCCATTCGCTACGCTCGGCCAGGGCTCGGCAAAACTCTTGCCTCTCGTGTTCCTTTTGCTTTTTCAGACCGTCGTGCACCGGATCACTTCTCTCAGTCGCGTTAATCGGGACATACGCTTTGCCATCGCGGATAAAAAGTTCTGGCGGGATTGAATGACTCAACTGATATTCGCGTTCTCGCTCGCTCGCCGCGTGGTATCTGACTTTCGACTCCTGATACTGCCGCTCGACCTGCTCCGCTTCCGTCTCCACAGCAATCGCCGTGGCCGCTTCCTCTCGCTTCCAAGGCCAGGTCATTTCGTCTCCCGCTTCGGCACGCCCGTATTCGATTTCGTCGTAACGCTCTGGCGTGCTACGTGCACCTTTTGGTTCCATTGATAAGCACATTGTTGACATCTATCGAAGTGGCTGATTTCCACAACTAGATTGGAACCACAGCGCGGGCAAATCTTATCCGTGAACCAGGGAGCTGCTGTCGTCTCGGGCATAGGTGTGACGCTATACTTTTTTCTGAACTTGAGCAATGGAAATATTATACCTACTCGGCAACCCAGCCAGAGTTACCTTATCGGTAAGCAAGTTATCAAATGGAGGGAAAATGTGGTAAGATTCGGACCGCTTAATCATCCCTCGGTGTCAGCGCAAGATCGGGCGGCATCGAGGGTTTATTCTTTTTAGCCGCACCTGCTACGCTTCAGGTCTCGGAACGTTGCACCACGCGGCACACTCTGGAGGATTGGCGCCTGTCCGTGATTCATGCAATACCAGACGTTCGCTATCTGCCGCAGCGGGAGACCGCAGTCAGGAACCCAGCACAAACCATTCTCCGCCACCGGTGGCGGGGGAACTCCATCAATCGAGTGACATTGATTGCAGGACACCTCGCGCAGTTCGTTGAAGCGTGTAGATGTATTCCCGCACGCCTTACACGCTGGAGCTCTGCCGGTCCTCTGCCAAGTCTCGAAGCCTTCGACGCGGGTTTCCTGTTTCACGAGTAGAGGCTTCGGCTTGCGAACCGGTTCGGGCTTCGGCGCTACGAGTTCTCCAAACATATCCCTCACGCCTTCGGCAATCTGGCGCGCGCGATGCTTCATTAGGTCCACTAAACCTAGAATCATTCCGCGCGAAGAATGGAAAGCATGCACGGCGAGTGCGAGCGACATTACGCTATCGTCATGCACGCCACTCGGTACCGCATACTTCACCGTTGCTGCCATCCAGTTGATACTCAAAAGCCTCCAGTTCCGCTTTGTAGACCTGAAACTTCTCCGTGGCTGGGATCCTGATTTCGGCATTGTCGCAGCACAAGACGAGTTCTTCGATTAAGAGGCGGCGAGAGGGTTGCGTGAAAATAAACGGCTCAACCTCCATTCCCGATTGCTCGAACTGCTCGATCACCACATCACCGATACCGGTAGAATCCACAATCGCCTTCGCACACCGAAACGTTCTGTAGAGTAACGCACACCGTTCGACTTGCACGCTCCATGAAATCTGATTGAAGCGGTCGCACGCCACAACCTGCCCTGTGTCGTCAATGATGGTCGCATGCGTCCAGTCGCTTTTGCGCGCGAGGTCTATGCCCATCGTATAGCGCCGACCCTCTTTAGGCTCCGCGAGTTCTCTGCCGGTGAATACGCTGTCGAGGTTTCGAAACAGCGATGAATCAGAAGTTGGAATCTCGGCGAGGTACAGCGCTCGCCATAAACTTTCCGGCATTTGCTTTCTGAGCCGTTCAACTAGCGCCGGCGAAACTAGCTGTGGATCCATACCGAACGTCATTAAATCTTCAGTCGGTCGCCGCGCGCTCCGCGGGCGATAGCTTCTGCACACGCAATAGATTTCGTATCGCCCAGTTGCGAACGCCTAACTCCAAGTTGAAAAATAGCCTGAGTTTTCCTTTCGTCGCGGAAATAGTGGTGAGTGCCGCGCTGTGAATCTCTTCGGGCATTCTGGAGGCTTCATCCAGGACGAGCCGATCGTAGTTCGCGCCGTATAACGCGTTCGCGTTGTCCGCCGACAAAAAATCCAAATAGCCGCCATCTCTGCGCCTTGATCTGTAAGCCTGTGCTTCGTTCACCGTCACCGCGCGCGAATGGATCCACGGATCTAAGAGAGATTCTTAATCTGAGTCGAAGGCGGCTCTGTGAACTAAAAAACCATGGACCGTCAAAATCCGCACCGCTTAGCCCTTTCAACAGTCCTTCAATCAACCAACAGTTAGCTAGCGATACTTTTGCCGGTTTTCGTGGCCTGTGCCACATCCACAGGATCGTGGCGATGTGCTCGACCATCTGGCGCTGGCGCTCCGTATAGGGAAATGTGAACTTACTCACTCCTCGCCCTCCACCACCGCTATCGTTCTGCGCTCTGCCATTCTCGAAAATAACTCTGTGCTCGCCTTCCATCGGCTTCCCAAACTTCACCGGCTTATGCGTATCCATCATCCCTTGTGCACGCATCTCTAACTCCAAAACCGAACGGCGCGCAGCGATGACCTTAATAGATTCGGTCGCATTGAATCGTGGGTCGCTCTCCGCCAGAACCTGCAATCGCTCTAGCTCATAACTCAGCATGTCCAGCTTCTCTTGCACCGTCACAGGCTTCTTCGCGCGCGGATCCCGATACGGAATATGCTTCCGCGCATGCTGCCCTAATCGCTCCGCATTCAACTTATACAACTTGCAGATCTCCTTCCGCCTGCGATGGTTCAATAAATCCGTGTTTATCTCGCGGATTCGGATGTGACTACAAATCGCGCATCTAGCCATACTCTAGAAACCTCTCAACCAACACGAAACGCTAGGGGAAAACTTGTGGGAGCATCGGGCAGGGCAATCCGGCGCGCTCCTTTGCCCCGAGTTATGAGTCTCCGTGTTGACGTTTTCAACATGCGTGGTGACTTTCTCAACGTCTGCGAGTCTATCACGGATTCCGAACACAGACGCGGTACACATCGTCTGAAACGATGTGCTCTCCATTCTTTTTTGCTGTGTTTCATTGTGTTTTCACGAGGTCCGCGCGGAACTGTGTCACCGTTTGTAGCACTTTTATTCTGGGCTGCTGTGTACGCTGGCGTACCGCGAGGAAATCGCTGCCGGCAATAGTGTACTACGTACGTTACTAATTAACCGCTATGTACTTGTTGGTACTAGTGTGGCGAGGTTTGCGCCGAACGCAAAGTTTCGCGCGTGTAGTCCTAGTCCTATTTCGAGTATTTCTTACCTTACGAAAGATGCACCGAGAGAGACATTGTGTATTCGTTATCCTTCGTTTTAGAGTGCGTTGGTTCTCTATCCTTCGTTATCCTTCGTAGCTTCGTAAGGCGTTGAAGGTGAGGAATGGCTACGAATGAACGAAGGATGACGAAAGATTGTCTTGGTTTCTTGGTCTCTATTACGAACAATAACGAATAATAAATGCTATATAAAATAAGAAGAAGAACGAAGAATAGCTCTTACGCTTTAGATTTTGCTGCTTTTATCCTCGACGCTTTCGCATCCTTCGTAACCCCTCTCTTGCCGTGGTATCGTTTTGTCTATGAAACCGAGACGTCCAATTACTCGCTTAGAGGATTTACCGGATCCTGTGGACCCATTCGGTGCGTTTGAGCCGGTGGATCCTGAAGCGCAATCTTACTTGAGCCGTGGGGAAGTGCTCGATGGCGTCCCTGATATCGTGGCTGAATACGAGCGGTTCAAGGAGCGCGACCGCAAGCGGAAGTGGAAGCCGCGACGTGGACGCAAAGTAAAGCCAGAGACTGAGGCGCTGATAGATACCTGGGCACGGCTCTTGACGTATTCGCCGGAACTCACGCACAAGGAACGAGCGGCGAAACTCGGCTTCTCGGGACTGACAGAGTACTGGCACGCATGGACTCGCAAGAAATATAAAATCTTCGCTGCTCAACGGAAGCTCGTCCCGCCTATCAGTTAACTCGCACGTTAACTACTCTCGCGTTACCGACATAATGGCTCGCATTATGTCTCTGTACTTTTGCCCTAATCCAAAGACTGGACCTTAAGCCAGTAGATTCACGTCTCTTAAAAAGTAATACTGCACGTGTGTAAGCAATCTTTTTAAAGGAGACACCGCGATGGCCGAAGCGACAAAGCGTGGACGATTAGAAGTTTCAGAGCCTGACGTCATGCTCTACCTCAGAATCCCTCGAGAGATTTTTAAAGTGATTGAACCAGCAGCGAAATCGGAAGGCTTGCGCCTGCCTTCATGGATCCGGCGCACCTTAATCATGGCCGCGAAGCAAACACAGGATCGTTAATCAGAAGTAGCACCGCACGGAGCCGGACTTTGACGGTAGCGGCTCCGCACGGTTTAGGAGATTTTCGAAGTGGGAACAGCTAATACCGTATCACAAACCACAAGCCTTCGGATAGCGGGTCCCGTTTGCGATTCTACCCTAGATGAGATTCGCGCGATCCCGTTAGCTGACGTCGCCGGCGCGGTGACATCTCTTCGTCGCGTAGGTGCTCGATTCATCGGCTTGTGTCCGTTTCATAAAGAAAAGCATCCTTCATTTTCAATCAGCATCGAGAAGAATCTTTTCCATTGCTTTGTCATGCTCTGTCGGCGGCGACACGATTGCCTTCGTGATGAGGTTCGAACGCTGCGATTTCAAGAGCGCAGTTACCGTACTGGCCCAGCGATTCGGGATCCTGATTGAGCACGGAACGATTGACCCCAAGAGATTCGCCGCGCGGGAAGAACTTCAGTCAAATAGACTAGCTGATCCAGGCGATTTTGAAACAGGAACAGATTCGCATCTCGGATGAACTCGCACGGCTTCGCAAGATTATCCGCACACACACCATCGAGACCTTGCCCTCCGATACCTTCGACGCGCTTCGAAGAATGGACACTCGATATGTTCTTGACAGTTTTAGCCAGCGACGAGCAGCGCCTGGAGTTCCTATCAAGTTCAATTCGAGCAGCAGGAGCAGCTGCATCAGATGAGGTTTTAAATGTATGGCTATTTTTCAAATGTGGGAGATACCCGCACAATGACCGAAACCACCATCAACACAACAATGGTCGAAGCTATCACTGTACTCGGAGATTCGAGCCGCCGGCGCGGGAAGCGTTCTATGGAGTTGCTGGCGACTTCGTGCGCCTGATTCAGTACGAAACTGAAGCCTCACCAGTCGGGTCTCCTAGGCTAACTTTCTTGTAATGGCCGGAACCTTATTTGGACGTGATGTGTGGTGCTGTGCCGATGGCGCCACGCACTTTCCTGCGGAGTTCGTTGTCTTGGTGGGCGAGACAGGACTCTCGAAGAAAGGCACGGCCTCGCGGCATGTATTCACGCTGGCCGATAAGGTCGAGCCAGGTTTCCAGAAGAACTGTGTACGAGCGGGACTCTCAACTGGTGAGGGGCTGGTCAAGAATATTCAGGACGGACAAGCACTCGCCCAGAATAACAACCGCTTTCTCTGGCTACTCTCCGAGTTTGGGCAACTACTCACCGTAGCTACGTCGGGAAGGAAATACGATTAGCCCGATTCTTAGGCAAGTGTGGGATGGGGATCCGCTGCAAATCACAACGAAGACAGACCCGATTTCTGTAAGCGATTATTTTCTCAGTATCGTTGGGCACGTTACACCGCAAGAGATGTTAGATGGTTTCGCTTCCGGCGATTTCGTGAACGGTTTCGCCAATCGCTTCCTGTTCGTGAAGGTCGAAGGCGGAAATACTTTTACCAGAAGGCGGCAAGTTACGTGGACACCAGTTCGATTGCTTGTACCGGCTCCGCACAGCGATTGACTCATCGAAGCGGATTGGTGGTGGACAGATGAAGCGCAACGCGGAAGCGATTGCGCTATGTGACACGTGTGTACCGCAAGCTCCGCAATCAACCTAAAGGTACTGAAGGGCGCATTGTGCGCTCGTGCTGACAGCTCCACTGTCTTCGTCTTTCGCATTATTTACGCACTCTTAGACGGAGCCGAACAGATTCAGCCGCAGCACGTCGAAGCAGCAGCAGCGTTCTGGGATTATTGCGAACGTTCCATCGCTGATATTTTCTCCGACCGATTGGGAGATCCCGACGCCGACAAAATCCTCGCGGCCATGAAGAACGAGCCGCAATCCATGACGGACCTGCATCTCGTATTTCATCGCAACCGTACCGCGGAATGGATTGCCGCAAAACTTGCGGCGATGTAAAAGGCGGGGCTGATATTCCGAACACAAAAGACGTCGGACCATAAGACGGTTATCGCGTGGGCGAAGAAGCAATGAGCGAACGAGAGAACCCGAACTGGCAACCGGATGCGCCATTGTTCTTTAGTATTTTTCAAGCGGCTGCGCTGCTCGGTGTCTCGACTGGCACCATCAAGAATCTCCTGCGTTACCGGCGAACTCGTCAAGCGCAAAGTGGGCGCGCGTACTTTAATCCCGCGCACGAGTGTTGAGAACTTTGTACGCAAGGACCATCAAACTAAAATAGGAGCAATGAGACAGTGAGACATCAACTACACCCTAAATACTTCATGATAGAATATGGAAGCTTAGTTCTAAGCCTCTATGCTAAAGCCAAGCGCAGAGATTGCTCAAGGTAGGACCTAGCCTCTGTTTTTGTGTTTGGTGTTAATCCCTGCGCTCTAAGTTCTATGTTGTGTATCCGCATCGCTACGGCTTCGCCTATTCTTTCAAGCAAGCGATGGATGAGTGTGGCGGACTCGAAATATTCATGCTGTACCGCTCCGGCGAGAAGAGATTTAGCCCAGGTGCTTAGTTTGCTCTTTGGAATGGCGCAGTATCTTCGCAGCGCGGCGACGCAAGCCGAACCTATCAAAGGACGTCGATAGCGAAGCAACCGATATACGTCTATCACACGCCTATATCTTTCGACGGATATACATGCAAGCATCGCATCACGAAGTAAACACCTAAGCGCATATTCATCGTAGAGGATTGCTGTGCGTTCACTTCTGAGCACCTTCACGCTGACACGACGGGCGGAGTTTTTCGCCTTGAGCAAATGGCACTGTACCTCGCGCGGCTTGAAGCACGCGAGCAAGTCTGGGTGAATCATGTACGCTTCCATGTAGCAAACTGCGAGTCGGTTCTACAGCTGGACCCGCCCGACGAACGCGAACAGCCCGACGATGTTCCCGAATGCCTCGCGGCTCTCGGCTTGCCGGCATCGGCGACGCGAAAGCAGGCAAGAGCCACTTTCGCAAACTCTCTAGGCAGCGGCATCCTGACCACGGCGGCGATGCGGATTCATTTCGAGAACTGGTTAAGAACTACGAGCAGGCTTTGACGATGGTGGAAGCCTAAAGCCTTTCCTTGACTACGTATGCGGTTGTGCTACCATGTGCGCTCTGGATGGTAACACCCACATGAAGCGTTTACGGAAAGGCTCAGCAGTGTATGTGACGGGATGGCCTAAGCTGAAGGGAACTTGCACACAGGTTCGCAAGCACTCGGCTTGTGTGCTGTTCTCCTATCTCGCAAGTTTTCGAATCGTTCCCTTATCAACCTGATTGCACGTCTGCGGCTTCGATGTCGATGGCTCATCCGTAGGTATGGAGGTAAAACCCTAATGGCAGACGCCAAAATAAGGAAAACATGATAACGAACCATGGTCTACCTCAAGCCCGAACACGTTACACAGCTCCAAAGGCTACAGACAGAACTAGGTGTCAAGCCTGCGGAGTCAATCAGACGAGCACTCGATTTGTATTTCAGCAAACCAATCAAAAGGGGGCGCGATGAAAAAAAATAAGGGCTTGTCGCTCTTTCGATATGTAAGATTGGTATCGGTATCGTTGTTAAAGAAAGAAATACAGGAAAAGTTCCCGCGGGATCCGGCGCCGGCCTGGGTCTCCATCACTCTATGCGTTCTTAACCCATGCCGATGGTCGCCGCGAAGTTCGCAGTATCGGTGTCGTGACGCCGAAGTTTGCGGCACAGCAGAGAGCGATATGGGAAAGGGAAATCGCCGAAGGGAAATATGTAAAGAAGGCTCCACGCACGGAGCGAGTGCTGTTTGAAACGATTGCCGATGCGTTCCTCGAACATGCTCGCTCATATCACAGGTACTGGGATTCGACGGAATCTCGCGTGAAGCGATTCAAGGAATGGTGGAAGGGTTCAGCGGCCGATGAAATCTCCACCAAAATGATTGACGCGAAGTTGCTGGAGATTAAAACCAAACTCAACTGGACCGACACTACGAGCAATGAATATCAGGGGCACGCTCCATCGCGGTTTACGAACACGCAAAGCTCGGTTTCAATCCAGCCAAGGATGCGGAGCGGTATGACCTCGATAACGCGCGAACCAGCGAGCTATCGTTCGCACAAGAAGACAAGCTCCGCGCAGTGATTCGGGAACTGTATCCCGACAAAGAGCCGGAACTCGACTTGGCTTTAATGACGGGTTTGCGGCATAGCAACGTGTACGGCACGAGAGGCAGCAAGCGTAAGAGGATGGAGCCATTGCAGTGGAGTGCCGTCAATCTCGACTGGAAAATCATCAACCTGCCACGCGGGAAGAAAGGCAAGTACACCGTGCCGCTCAACTCCGTGGCGCTGGCGGCTCTCAAGGTTCTCAGCGATCGTGCACCCAAGGATGACGACGGCAAGCCAATCGGCGCAGTGATTCGCAAGCCATCGGGTCTGGAACTCTACTCCTCGCGGAAGTGGTTTGAAGCCAGCTTAAAAAAAGCAGGCATCGAGAACCTATGCTGGCACGATTTGCGGCACACCTACGGCACGCGATTACGGAGAGAGGGTGTACCCCTTGAGGATATCGCCGCGCTGCTTGGGCACGGTCTGGGCAAGGGTTCTATCACGGCTCGCTACGCCCATGCCGATATGGACAAGCTTCACGAGGCAGTTGCGAAGTTGGTCCGCAAAACCGGCAGTGCTACAAAAAGTGCTACAGTGACTGAAATCGAATCTCGCCAGAAAAAGTCTGCGTAGTAAAGCCTTCCCGCGTCTGGGTTAGTGGTGGACGTGGGGGGGATCGAACCCCCGGCCTCATCGTTGCGAACGATGCGCTCTCCCAGCTGAGCTACACGCCCACGGTGCGGATAATTCTAGCAAACGCGCGCAGCGCTACCAAACGCGATTCCGGCCTCGATTGTCACGTCGCGAGCGCTTTCTGCGCCTGCGCAATCACATCGTCAGCCTTGCCCGCGTCCGCCACGCTGCCCTGCGCGAAATCTTTTGCCCCGCCGCCCTTGCCGCCGAATTGCTTCAACGTGTCGCGGAGCAACGCACCCATGTCATGCGGTAAGCCCTTGGTCTGTGCGAAGGCCACGTGACCGCTCACGCGGCTGGCGAGCAGGGCCACCACGCTTGCCTCGGCGACGAGTTTCGCGGCGAGCAACCCCAGATAGGCGGGCGTCGCTTCGTCAAGCGCCGAAGCAATCACTCGCAGCCCGCCCCCTCCCTTCGCTGCCTGTGGCGCCAGCAACTCGCGCGCCGCGTGCTCGGCCAGCTTCTCTTCAAGACGCTTTACCGCTGCGTGCTGCACGCACCGTTCTTCAATCAACTTGCCAAGCACCGCGGGCACTTCCGCCAATCCGCAACTCAACAGTGATGCCGCCTGAGTCAGTTTCGAGAAATCGCCACGCGCCACTGCAAGCGCGCGAAATCCGCACGCGAACTCAACGCGGCACTGATCCCTTCGCCGCTCGAGTTTGCGAATCAGCAGCAGTCCCGCCTGGCCAGTGCGCTCGAGATGCGTTCCGCCACAAGGCTGCCTGTCAAACCCTTCCACTTCAATCGCGCGCAGAATTCCTTCGCGCTCCACCTTCTTGCGAATACCCGCCTCGGCCAATTCCTCGGCAGTCCCGAAGCGAATCACCACTGGCTTATCCTCGAAAATAACCTCGTTCACGCGCCGCTCCGCCTTTTCAAGGTGCTCCGGCTTCGCTGCGGGCGTATCCAGATCGATCGTCGAAATCTCTTTGCCCAAATGAAACGAAACCGTCTGAAATCCAAATAGCTCGATGAACGCAGCCGAAAGCAGGTGCTGCCCGGTATGCTGCTGCATGTGTTCGATGCGTCGCGGCCAATCGATCACGCCATGAACGGGCCCCACCGGAATCGCGGCCGATGCGTAATGCACCACCTTGTGTTCCACGTCGGCCACTTCGATCACCGGCACATCGCCCAGCTTCCCCGTATCGTATGGCTGCCCGCCCGACGTGGGATAAAACGCCGTGCGATCGAGCACAATTTTCCAGCGCTCGCCTTCCTTCTCGCACGAAATCACCTGCGCATCAAACTCTCGCAAAAATGAATCACGATAATAGAGCCGTTCCGTCGCCTCACTCATGGCCTGTCGCTCGCCGCTCATCACTCGTCACCTGTCACTCGTCACTCATCGCTGCCTTTTCAGCGCCTTCTGCCAAGCCTCGCTATATTTATATCCGCACCCGGTATTAAACAGCACCACGCGCTCATGCGGCTTGATCCAGCCTTCCTCCGCCAGCTTTCGCGCCGCAACCACCGTCGCAGCCCCCTCCGGCGCCGCAAAAATTCCCTCCGCCGACGCAAGCTCCTTCCCCGCCGCCAGCATCTCGTCATCCGTTGCCGTTACAGCGGTTCCCTGCGTGGCTCGCACTCCCGCCAGCACCAGAAAATCCCCAAGGGCCTTTGGCACGCGTAATCCCGACGCAATCGTCGCCGCATTCTGCCACGGCGGTGCGCTCGCCTCCCCGCGCACATACGCCTCGACAATCGGCGCGCACCCGGTCGCCTGTACGACAACCATCCGAGGCCGCTCTCGCCCAATCCATCCCATCGTTTCCATTTCCTCAAACGCCTTGCACATCCCAATCAATCCCACGCCCCCTCCCGTCGGATAAATAATCACGTCCGGCAGCACTCCGCCGAACTGCTCCCACAACTCATACGCCATCGTCTTCTTGCCCTCGATCCGATACGGCTCCTTCAGCGTCGAAACTTCAAACCATCCTTCCTTCTCCTTGTGCTCACCCACATATCGCCCGCAATCGGAAATCAACCCGTTGAGCTTCCTCACATCCGCGCCAAATGCCTCGCACTCCATCATATTCGCGCTCGGCGTATCCGACGGCATCACGATCACGCACGGAATCCCCGCAGCCGCCGCATAAGCAGCCAGCGCCCCGCCCGCATTGCCAGCCGTCGGAATCGCAAGCGCCTTTGCGCCCAGTTCTTTCGCTCGCGTCACCGCCGCCGATAGCCCTCGCGCCTTGAACGAGCCCGTCGGATTCAGCCCCTCATCCTTGACGTACAGCGCATCGAGCCCCAACCGCGTGCCTAACCGACGCGAATGAATCACGGGCGTCATCCCCTCGCCCAACGACACCGCCTCGCGCGCCGGCAGCACCTCCGCATACCGCCACATGTTCGCCGGCCGCGATTTCAGCGTCTCGCGCGTCAAAGTCCGCGCCGCCTTCGCCAGATCGTAACGCGCCAGCAAAGGCCCGCCGCACGCGCACAAATTCTGCAGCTTCTCGTGCGAGTACTTCTCACCGCACTTCGAGCATTCAAGATGCGTAATGGTTGTGGGAAGAAAATCAGTCATGCCGAAGCGAGAATATCACAGCGAGCCAGACGCCCTTGTAGCGCCGGTCTTCAGACCGGCAGGTGTAGAGGTTAGCCGTTTCTGTTGAAGATCGATTCGCCGATTGCAATGCTACCCGCTACTTCGGCAGAGCCGTCAGCTCCGCATCATCCTTCTTCCAGAAAAACTGCGGGAATTTCTTCTCAGCAGGCCACACTTCATCCAAAGTATCCGCCGAATACACCACGCCATTCTTCACCACATACTCCAGATCCCGCGAATTGCGAATGTCGTCCAACGGATTCGAATTCAGCACCAGCAAATCGGCCAGCTTCCCCGGCTCCAGCGACCCGACTTGCTTCTCGAGACCAATGCTCTCCGCTCCATTCATCGTCGCCGAATATAGCGCCTGCCAGGGCGTCATCCCGCCTGACTGCAGCATCCACAGCTCCCAGTGCGCCCCGATTCCCTGCTGCTCCCCATGTGAACCCAGCGCCACGTGCCCGGCGTTGCGGAAAATTCCCGCCGCCCCCTGCGCGATCAGCGGAAACGTATACTCCTCGTCAAACAACAGCACGCGCCGCCGCGCCACGCTATCCACCTGCTCGTGCGGCGTGAAGCGCATCACTTTTGGATCGGCGTGAATGTCCATTCGCTGCCGCCAGTAAAATTGCCCGAATTCGCCGCCGTACGAAACGATCAGCGTCGGCGTATACGTCGTCCCGGCTTGCGCTTCCAACTGAATCACGTCCTTATAAATCGGCACCACCGGCAAACTGTGCTCCACGCCCGTGTAACCGTCGAGCACCATGCTCAAATCCGTTTTCAGATCGCCGCCGCCTTCCGCCGTAATATTCACGCCTTCTTTCGCAGCCGCCATCACCAGCCACTGCCGCTGAATTCTTCGCGGCTGCATATATTCCTTCAGCGAATCGGCGCCGTGCGTCTTATAGCGCTTCACCAGATTATCTGCGTCCTCTGCGCTCGCGATTCCGCCCGCAGTCGTTGTAATCGCAGTGCCGGTCGAATAAATTCGTGGCCCGGCTAAATCTCCCACCGACACAAGTTCGCCCTGCGCAAACACAGTGTTCGACTCAATCGAAGGATCGCGTGTGGTTGTCACTCCATACGCGAGATTTTCCGCATACGACCATTCCTCATTCGTCATCTCAGGACGCTCGGTTTTCAAATGCGAGTGAATATCCACCAGACCCGGCATGATGGTCTTGCCGCTTACATCGATCACTTTCGCGCCAGCCGGCGCCGAGATGCTTCCCGACGCCCCAATCGCTTTGATCCGGTTGTTCTCGATCAAAATGTCACCCTGGGCGATCACTTCTTCACCTTTCATCGTCACGATTCGCGCGCCGCGCAAGAAGAGTTGTCCCTGAGGCGTATTGCGCGGCACCTGCAGCGAAATCGCAAACGTCTCCGGCTTCCAATTCTCCGGCTTGTCTTTTTCAGGTTTCGCCGCATTCAACACCACGTCGCGGTTCACGCGATAAAAGTCGTTGCCGAAACTCCACGTCAACGTCTTCCCTCCGTCTGCCCAGTAGAGATAGTTCGCTCCCTCCTTCGTCAGCCGCCGCAGCGGCACTTCCGGCGTCTTGAAGTTGATATTCACCGCCGCGTCTCCCACTTTTGGAAACGCAGCCAGATATGCGTCGTAACGATTCTGAATCGCCAGCCATTCGCCATCAGGCGATGGAACGACCAACACAAACGTCCCATCCACATGGATGTGGGTTTTCTTATCCACGCCGTCGAGCCGCACCGATTTCAGCAAGCGCGCAGGTGGTGTCGGCGTTTCCACCGGTCCAGCCGGCACGTCCTCCATGTAATACACTCGCGTCCCATCGCTGTTGAATGTCGGCTGCTGGTATCCTCCCGGCAGAGTCACCACCTTGTGGCTCTCTCCGCCATCCGCTGCCAGCCAACGGATTTCGCGCACTTCGCTTTCTCGCCCCCCGCCGTCCTCCGCCAGCCAGCCGTGCCGCGAACCCATTACAAACAGCAATTTGCTTCCATCGGGCGACCATTGCGGCGCCGAATAATATCCGGCCCTGGCGCTGATTTTCGTCGCGCCGCCACCAGCCGCAGGAATTTTCCAAAGCTCGCCGCCATCCGCATCCGACCACGTCACGTACGCAATCCACTTCCCGTCCGGCGAAAATGTCGGCTCGTACTCGCGCCCGTCGCCCTTCGTCAGCCTCCGCGGCTTGCCATCCGGCAAATCCATCACCCAGATTTTCCCCACCGCGCTGAACGTAATCTGCTTTCCGTCGGGCGATTCGTTCGTCCATCGCATCTGATGCACCGTCAGCGGACCGTCGTCCACCGCGTAATCCACGTGTACGCGCGGTCCCAGATCCAAATCCACCTTCGCATTGAAGGGAATCGTCGCCACCTGCCGCGTCGCCAGATCCACACGCTGGATGTGCCCGTCGCGCGTGAAAATCACCGCCTTCGAGTCCGGAGTGAAGGCATAGCCGGGCAGCAGATCGTTCACCGCGAAGCCTTCTTGATCGTCGCGCTGCATCGGTAGCGCCAACCAGTGTTCCTCGCGTGTCGCCAGATCGCGAATCCGCAAACCCGTCTTCGCATCCTGTCGCGACGCGTACACCAGCCACTTCCCATCCGGCGAGACGATCGGGCGCAGTCCGCCGCCATACTCCGCCGTCAGTCTTTCAATCTCGCCCGTCTCGCGATTGAAACTCATCACCTGAAATTTCCCGATGTCCGCGTTGTACTGAAATCTCCCCGCATGGCTGGAAAAATAAACGAGCTTGCCGTCGGCCGAAAAAACCGCTCCCGAACTGATCTGCGTCTCGCCTTTTCCGCCCTTCACCAGCTCAACGCCCTTGCCGCCATCCTTGTGAAACATCCAAAGGCTCGTATAACGCAAATAATCCGTCGGCCCCGGATACTGCCCGTATTTCCGCACCACAATATAATTTCCATCAGGCGACCACGCCGGCGATCCCAGCTGATCGTCCGTCTCTTCGCTCACCTTTTTCGCGTCCTTGCCCTCAATCTGCGAGCCGTCCACATTGATCAGCCACAAATTGTCGCTCCCGTTGCGGTCGCTGATAAACGCAATCTGCTTCCCATTCGGTGAAAATCGCGGCTGGCAATCCCACGCCGGCCCGCTCGTCAATCGCTTCGCGTCTCCGCCGGTCGACGGAATCACATAAAGATCCCCGAGCAAATCGAAAACGATCTGCTTCCCGTCCGGCGACACATCAATCGACATCCAGGTGCCCTCGTCCGTGGTGAAACTCACCTTGCGCGTCGTCTTCAGTGGCAGCGTCTCTTCTTTCTTCTCGCCCTTCTTGTCATCTTTCTTTTCATCAGCCTGCTGCTTAGTGCCTGACTTCGACTTGCCGTCCTGCGTCCGCCATGCAGCCCCCTTCACGCCGACGCCCTCAAAAACGACAGCGAGCGCCATCAAGAACCCCGCGTACCGCATCACTCGCGCAACATTCACAGTGGAAATCATTCAGGAAGCTCCCTTCCTTTGGCAGCAGTGGTCATAGTGCGTAGCCGCATGCTCAGCAAACTGCCGATTGTAACCCATGCCACCGCAGAGCCACACCCGTGCATTGCCAATTTCAGACGCAGCAGCCCTCGATTCGTTTCACGTAAAGGTAGGCACTTCCGCACGAATGGTGCCTGGGATTTGAAAACTAGTCCGCCAACTCACCGATTTTGGCGTTAGAATCTCGCCGCTATCCGGGAGGAACCATGCAGCGCTGCGTAAAAAATCTACTCGCACTCACAACCGCAATCGTCGCCGCGGTAATCGCACCCGTCGCCACCCACGCCGCGCCTCCGCCCGACACCTACATCCGCGCCGGTCATCTCCTCGACGTCCGCAACGGCAAGATCCTCAGCAATCAAATCATCGTCATCCACGGCGATAAAATCGCGAGTGTCGCTCCCGCCGACCAGGTCCAAATCCCCGCCGGCGCCAATGTCATCGATCTCACTCAATCCACTGTTCTCCCCGGCCTCATCGACTGTCACACCCACATCATGCTCACCGACACCGACGACTCTCATTACGACGACATTCTCCTCAAGCAATCCTGGCAATACCGCACCATCCTCGCCACGCTCAACGTGAAAAAAGATCTCGAAGCCGGTTTCACAGCAATGCGCGACGTCGAAACCGAAGGCGCGATGTACAGTGACGTCGACGTTCGCAACGCCATCAATCAGGGTCTGATTCCCGGTCCCCGGCTGAAGGTCGCAACTCGTGGCATCTCCACCACCGGCGGCTACGGCCTCGAAGGCTACTCGCCCGAAGTAACCGTCCCCATCGGCGTGCAAACCATCGATGGCCCCTATGAAGCTCGCAAAGCCGTCCGCGAACAATTCAACTACGGCGCCGACCTGATCAAAATCTACGGTACTGATCGCTATAGCTTTACCCCTGACGGCAAAATCAAAAGCATTGCTGATTTCAGCCTGGAAGAAACCGACGCCATCGTTGACGAAGCTCGTCTAAAAGGCATCAAAGTCGCCTGCCACGCCTACGATGGCCCCGGCCTGCACTACTGCATCGACGCAGGCGTCGCCTCCATCGAGCACGGCATTCAACTCGACGATGAGGCCATCGCCAAAATGGTGAAAAAAGGAATCTATCTCGTTCCCACTCTGTATGTGTATTCAGGCGCCCTCGAAAAAGCTGATCTCGCCATGTCAGGAGGAAAAACCAGTCGCCTCGCCATTCACGAAGTGAGTTTCAAAAAAGCGCTCGCCGCAGGCGTGAAGATCGCTTTCGGCACCGATGCCGGCCCATTCCCCCACGGCACCCAAGCCATCGAATTCGAATGGATGACGCGCTACGGCATGTCCCCGCTCGACGCCATTCACTCCGCCACAATCAACGCAGCCGACCTGATGGGCTGGGGCGACCAGATCGGCTCAATCGAACCAGGCAAATTCGCAGACATCATCGCCGTAAACGGCGACCCGCTATCCGACATCAAGCTGTTAGAACAGGTTAAGTTCGTAATGAAAGGCGGCCAGGTAGTCCGCAACGACAAATAATCTTCAAACTGTCGCAGCGCGACTCACGACATTAGCCCCATATTTCTCGACCGCTGCCGCGTCCATTCCGTAACGCCGGCTTGTCCTGAGGTACGAAGGGCGTCTCGCCGGCGCCTTTGACTCGTCACCCTCGCCCAATCGCCCTCAAACTCTCCCCCGCCGCCTCAATCGTCCGCTCAATATCCGCATCACTATGCGCGGCCGACACAAACAACGCTTCAAACTGCGACGGCGCAATAAACACTCCGCGCGAAAGCATCTCCCCAAAAAACGCCGCATAAATCTTCGTGTCCGATTTCTTCGCCCCCGAATAATCCGTCACCGGATCAGCCGCAAAAAACAAAGTCATCAACGACCCCACCGCATTCACGCTCCCAGCCACGCCGCTATCCTTCAACGCCGCACGCAAGCCATCCGCCAACTGCCCCGCCTTCCGATTCAACTCATCATAGAATCCTGCCGCCGCCAGCTTCGGCAACGTCGCCAACCCAGCCCGCATCGCCAGCGGATTCCCCGAAAGTGTCCCCGCCTGATAAACCGGCCCCAGCGGCGCCACCATCTCCATAATCTCCGCCCGCCCGCCATACGCCGCCACCGGCAATCCGCCGCCGATAATTTTCCCCATCGTCGTCAAATCCGGCTCAATCCCAAAAAGCCTTTGCGCCCCGCCATGCGCACTGCGAAATCCCGTAATCACCTCATCCAGGATCAACAGCGCCCCATCGCGCCTCGTGAACTCGCGTAACCGCTCCAGAAATCCGCGTGCCGGCGCCACCACGCCCATGTTCGCCGCCACCGGCTCCACAATCACCGCCGCAATTTTCCCGGCATGCTGCTTGAAAACCTTCTCCACCGCCTCCGCATCGTTATACGGCGCATTTAGGGTCAGCTTCGCCAGCGCCGCCGGCACTCCCGGGCTCGACGAAATTCCTAGAGTCGCCAACCCCGATCCAGCCTCCACCAAAAAACTGTCCGAATGCCCGTGATACCCTCCCTCGAATTTCAAAATCAAATCCCGCTTAGTAAATCCGCGCGCCACCCGCACCGCGCTCATTGTGGCTTCTGTGCCTGAGCTCACAAATCGAAGTCTTTCGATGGATGGCAGGGCTCGACCGATCTGCTCCGCAAGCTCGATCTCGAGTGGCGACGTCATCCCGTAACTCGTCCCAAGCTTCGCCTGCTCCCCCACAGCGCGCACCACATCCGGATGCGCATGCCCCAAGATCAGCGCGCCCCAGGAACACACATAGTCGATATATTCGCGCCCATCCACATCGTAGAGCCGCGCCCCCTCCGCCCGCTCGATTACCAGCGGCGTTCCGCCCACTGCCCGAAACGCCCGCACGGGGCTATCCACCCCGCCTACGAGAATTTTCTTCCCCCGCTCGAATATTTCCGTCGATTTGGGACGAGCATTAGCTTGAGTTCCTTGTTTGGAAGCGTGTGTTGGTCGAGTCGCCATAATTAATCCGCTAAAATAACCCCGGGTGAAGATAAGGCGAAGAAAAACCTGTTGTAACTGCAGCAACTGGGTTGCCGCAAAAAGCACAATCCGAGCAGTTCAGCTCCGACGCCGATCACGCCCGCCTCAGCAATGTTTCAACCACCGCGCCACGTCCTTGGCGTGATAGGTCAACACAATTTCCGCCCCCGCCCGCTGGATACTCGTCATGATCTCGAGCACTACCCGCTGCTCGTCAATCCAACCATTCCGGGCCGCCGCCTTCACCATCGCATACTCGCCGCTCACGTTGTAAGCTGCCACCGGCACGTCAAACCGCTCGCGAACCCGCTGAATAATATCGAGATACGGCAGCGCCGGCTTCACCATGATCATGTCCGCGCCCTCTTCCAGGTCGAGCGCTGCCTCGCGCAACGCTTCCCTCGCGTTGGCCGGATCCATCTGGTAGCTGCGCCGGTCGCCGAACTGGGGCGCCGACTGCGCCGCCTCGCGAAACGGCCCGTAAAATCCCGAGCAGTACTTCGCGGCATAGGAAAGAATCGCTACGTCCTCAAATCCATTCGCGTCAAGTTTCTGCCGGATCGCGCCGACACGGCCGTCCATCATGTCCGACGGCGCCACAATGTCCGCTCCTGCACGCGCATGCGAAAGCGCCGCAGCAGCCAGCCGCTCGACGCTCGGATCGTTCGCAACCTCGCCCTTCTCGATCACGCCGCAATGACCGTGGCTGGTGTATTCGCACAGGCAAACATCCGTGATGACGAGCAGGTCGAGCTTGGCTTTGCGAATCGCTTCGATCGCGCGCTGCACGGCGCCATTCGGATCCGACGCCTCGGAGCCAACTTCGTCCTTCTTGTCCGGCAGGCCAAACAAAATCACCGCGGGAATTCCGAGCCCCGCCACTTCGCGGCATTCCTCCACAATCTGGTCCACCGACTGCTGGAAAATCCCCGGCATCGAGCTAACTTCTGTTCGCACCTTGGTCCCGGGGCACGCGAACATCGGATACACGAGCCCGCTCGTCGAAAGCCGCGTCTCGCGGACAAATCCCCGCAGCGCCTCGGTGCGCCGCAATCGTCTCGGTCTGTGCGTCGGAAATGTCATGCGTCCCTCACGTCTTCGATCCCTTCGCTAAGACTTGCCGCTGATAGTGCTTCGCAATTGCATCAGCCAGGCCCGCCGCAGACGATTCGTTTGCTTCAATCGCCACTCGCGCCGCAGCTTCACGTAATGCTCGTGCCGTCGTTGGCCCAATTGCCGCGAAGTCCACTCGCGACGAAAGCTCTGCCAAGCGCTTAGCGCCCATTACATCGCTCAGATTGTGATACGCCGACGGGCTGGCGAAAACAATCGCGTCCACTTCGCCTCGCTGCACCCAATCCACGATCCCTGGGTCCAGCGACTCGGGCGCTGCCGTTCGGTACGCGACCACTTCGGCCACCTGTGCTCCCGCTTCCCGCAGCAAATTCGGCAAGCGATCGTCCGCTCGATCGCTTCGCGGCACTAGCACCCTTCTGTTTCGCAGCGAAGCCTGCAGCTCACGCGCCAGCCCCTCGCCACTACGCTCTTGTGCTGTGTAATCCACTCGAAAACCGGCCTCGGCTGCGGCCCGTGCGGTCGCTGATCCGACCGCCGCGATGGAAGGCTTCTCAGTCTCCAGAACCTTCGGGTCGAGCTTTAGTTCGCGCAATCGCTGCGCCAGAAATCGAACCGCATTCTGGCTCGTCAGCAGAATCCAGTCAAATTCGCCAATCGTTCCCAGCGCCGAATCCACCGGCTGAAAATCCGAAGGCGGCGCGAAACTCACGGTCGGCAAAATGAGGACTTTCGCGCCCAGTCTCTCCAGCTCGCGAATCAGTTCACCAGCTTGCTCGGGCGCACGTGTCACCACGATGCGCTTCCGCGTAAGCGGCTGGTTAGCTCTGTCCAACGGATCGTCCCGCGAGCTGCAAAATCCGGCCCGCTCCGGCGTCCAGCAACTTCTTCGCGACTTCGCGCCCGAGCGCCTCGGCTTCCCTCTCCGAACTGCAGACAGCCGATCCTCTTCGGCGAACGCTCTCCGCGCCGTCAGCCGACAGAACACACGCGTCGAGGACCAGTTCGCCGCTCTCGAATCGCCCCCATGCTCCCAGGGGAAGCCGGCAACCGCCTTGCAAGTTCGCGAGCACCGTTCTCTCCGCCGAAACCGCGAGCGAGGTCGGGCCATCAACCAGTTTCTTCACGAAGGAGAATTCGTCCGCGCGCGAAGCGAGAAATTCCAGCCCCAGCGCGCCTTGCCCAACAGCAGGCAGCATTATTTCCGGGGGAACAATTTCGGCGATGCGGTTGGACGCATTCAACCGGTCGAGTCCGGCTTTCGCGAGGACCATCGCGTCAACTTCACCACAGGCAACTTTTCGAAGGCGCGTGTCCACGTTGCCGCGCACTTCGACGATTTTAAAATCGCTCCTAAACTGGCGAAGCTGCGATGCTCTCCGCAGACTGCTGGTGCCGATACGAGCCCCCTGCGGCAGCTTGTTCAGCGACTCACCGTGCTGCGAAACGAGCGCGTCGCGCGGATCTTCGCGCGGAAACACGATTGCAATTTTGCAAACGTCGGAGAACTCAGTGGGGACATCTTTCATGCTGTGCACAGCCAAATCCGCGCGGTCGTCAATGAGAGCGTCTTCAAGTTCCTTGGTGAAGATTCCGCGAATTCCGATCTGCTCGATCTGCGCAGCCGCAAAACGGTCGCCGGACGTCTTCACGACAACAATTTCGCTTTCGATTGCGAACGATTTAGCGAGCGCGTCGCGCAAATGATTGGCCTGCCACAGCGCCAGTGCGCTGCCGCGTGTGCCGATGCGCAACGGCTTCAATCTTTGTCCTCGTCCTTCGCCGCGTCCAGGCCGAAAAGATGCCGCAGCGCGTCGAGTCCTGCCAGATGCCCGCGCATTTCGCGGCTGCGCCGCAGCTTCTGCGAAGGCTGCTCGAGGACGCGCTCGATCAACTCCTCGGTGATGTGCGCGATCCGCGCGCGCTCTTCCGGTGACACGTCATTCATCTCGGCCAATTTTTCCCGGATAAGCATCTCGCGGTGCTTATGAAAACTATCGCGCAAATCGTCCACAATCGACCCGGCTTCGAGCGCCGCGCGCCAGGATTCAAATTTCGC
Source organism: uncultured Acidobacteriota bacterium (assembly GCA_963772535.1). Lineage (GTDB taxonomy): Bacteria > Acidobacteriota > Terriglobia > Acidiferrales > UBA7541 > Palsa-295. The sequence continues at coordinate 297,180 of CAVYXN010000007.1, read as the reverse complement.
AATATGTTCGGCGACGATCGCTTCCGCGCGGGGAACCTCGGCCTCGCGCGCCTTTTTATTCTGCTCAACGATTTCACCGAGGTCGTCAATATTGTAGAGATAGAGGTTGTAAAGCCCCGCCGCGTCGTCGGTAATATTGCGCGGCACACCCAAATCCACCACGAACATCGGCCGTCCTTCGCGCGCAGAGATCGCCCGCTCGAGCAATGCTCGCGTCAGAACCGCACCTGTGCCCCCCACCGACGCGATCACAATGTCCGGGACGCCAAGGACGCGTTCGAGCGAAGACCACTCGATCGCTTCGCCGCCCACCTTTCGGGCCAGCTCTTCCGCGTGGTCGAGCGAACGGTTCACCACTCGCAATCTGCCGATGCCGCGATTGCGCAGGTTTTCGACCACCTGCTCGGCCACCGCGCCAGCACCCAGAATCAACGCCGAATGCCCTTTCAAATTGCCGAAGACTCGCTCTGCCAGTTTCACGCCGGCAAGAGCGACGGACATGGGCCGAGCGCCGACTTCCGTCTCCGAGCGCACGCGCTTTCCGACTTCGATCGCGCCCTGAAACATGCGATTCAGCACCGGGCCGGTGGAACCGTGATCAAGAGCCTGGGTATAAGCGGTACGCAGCTGCCCAAGAATTTCAGCTTCGCCCAGCAGCATCGAGTCGAGTCCGGATGCGACGCGGAAAAGGTGGCGAACTGCGTCAGGTCCGTTCCAGCGGTAGAGGCGGCCGTTCAAATCGGCGCGCGGCACGCCGTGAAACGACGTGAGAAAAACCTCCATGGCGTCCGTGGCGGCCGGGCCTTGTTGGGTTGGAACACCGTAAAGCTCGCTGCGATTGCAGGTGGAGAGCACTACGGCTTCTTCGAGAATTCGGCGCTTGCGCAATTCTTCCGCCGCGGCAATCGCCTGCTCGGCACTGAACGTCACGCGTTCGCGAATCTCAACCGGCGCCGTGTGATGGCTGCAGCCGATGAGCGCAACGTCAATTTTTCCTGCGCCAGTTCGTTTCGTATTGGTAAGAGTTGGCATCACAGTCTAGAAAAAACGGTGAAACCGGGTCATGTACAGATTCACGACCGTGTAGCTGAAAAGCACGACAGCGAAATTAAACGCGCACAATTTCGCTGCGCGAGCGCCCCGCCAGGCCGTGCTTCTCGACAACCTGAGATATGCGACGTAAGCCGCCAGAATCGCCAGCGTGATCACCACCTTAGGATCGCCCCACGAGAACCCGCCGCTCAGCCGGTGTTCCCAAACGAATCCCAGGATTATCCCCGTTATCAACGCAACCAAGCCGACGTAGACGCTGCTCCGCGCCATTCGATCAAGCACGTCGAGCGCGGGAAAACGCCAGAATGGAGTGGCCAACTTGCGAGAGCGCAGCACGCGGTCTTGACCAAGATAAATCAAACTCAAGACGAACGAGAGAGCGAACGCGGCGTAAGCCCAAGTCTCGAGCGTGACGTGAAAGGCAAAGAGCGGCCCCCGCGCGGGCGGTGTAGGCGGCGCTTCGTTGGGCGCGAGCACGGACAGCAAAACAATCCACACGATCAGCAGGAGCGTGACGAACGCACCGACCGACCGCTGCCGGTGAAACAGTTCGAGACCCAGATAAGTGATGCCAAGCAGCCAGGCAAACAGCGACATCGAGCCGTAAAGGTCATTGTAAGGAACGGTGTGAATCCAGCGCGAACGCTCGAGCAGCGCGAAATAGTGCATCACGATTCCACCGGCGAGAAGGAATGTCGCCATGCGCCCGAGCCACAGATCCGGCACATAGAGGAAGCGCGCATAGCAGAGAAAGCTCGCGATGTAGAGCGCCAGACTGACGTAGCCGAGATAATAGTGAGTCATTTCGCGCTTATAGCGACGCTTCTCTCGCCGCTCTGTTTCTGCCTGTGTACCCAGATGAACCGCAATTATAGCCCCGATTCGGGCGCGAGCGCCCTGTACCATAGGCCAACCTCGTATCTGACCCGAAACGTGCGGCCTCTTGGCCCTTCTGCTATCATCGTTTCGATCCACAGGAACGCATGAGCCGGGTGAACGAAAACCGAAAAGAATTATTTCAGCGCGCCTGCCGGTTCGAGCCGGTGGAGCGCGTGCCCGTCTGGATCATGCGTCAGGCTGGGCGCTACCTGCCGGAATATCAGGCTGTTCGAGCCAAGCACTCCTTCCTCGAAATCTGCAAGACGCCGGAGCTTGCAGCTGAAGTATCGCTGCAGCCGTTCCGCATTATCGGCGTGGACGCTGTCATCGTGTTCTCGGATATTTTGATTGTGGCGGAAGCGATGGGGATGCAGCTGGACGTGCCCGATTCGGGGCCGGTGCTGTCGAACCCGGTGCGCGATCGTGACGCGGTGGCGCGGCTTCGCGATTTCGATCCTGAGCGTGAGACGCGATTTGTCGGCGATGCCATACGGGCCATCTGCCGAGAGGTTGGGCCAGAGGTTCCGGTGATTGGCTTTGCGGCGGCGCCTTGGACGCTGGCTTGTTACATGGTTGAAGGGCAGACGCGTGGCGATATTTCGCGCGCCAAGCAATTCATGCGCGAGGAGCCGGAGCTGCTTCGGGATTTGCTGGACCGGATCGCGAAAGCAACCGTGGCGTATTTGAAAATGCAGATTGCGGCTGGCGCTGCTGTGGTGCAGCTATTTGATACCTGGGCGGGCGAGCTGACGCGTGAAGGATATGAGACCTTCGAACTGCCCGCCACTCGCTCGGTGTTCGAATCGCTTGGTGCACCCGGCGTGCCGAAGATTCTTTATGGTAAGGGGAGTTCGCATCTAATTGAGCTGCAGTCGAAAGCGAGGGCAGATGTGCTGAGCGTTGATTGGCGGACTGATCTTGCGGAGGCGCGTCGAGCGCTTGGCGACCGCGTGGCGCTGCAGGGAAACGTTGATCCGAATATTTTGCTGGGGGATGAAGGCGCAATTCGTGAGGCTGCGCGGGAGGCCGTGGAGAAGACCGGCGGACTCGGGCACATTTTGAATTTGGGCCATGGGATTTTGCCGACGACGCCAGTGCAGAATGCGCGTGCGTTTGTGGAGGCGGGACAGAGTGCGCCGATTCCGGCACGGGCTCATAGTGGCGAGGCGGACTAAATGAATCCGACGCGCGCTACTGAGAACCAAATTGAAAAACTAGAAATTGGGCAGATTTCTGACGCCGCGCTCGAGAAATATAATCGGCCGGGGCCGCGGTATACCAGTTATCCAACGGCGCCGGTGTGGAAGGATGATTTCGGACCCGAGGACTTTGAGAAATATTGCGCGCGGGCGGAAGAACGGGCCACGCCTGTATCGCTCTACATGCATATTCCCTTCTGCGAGAGTCTCTGCCTTTTCTGCGCTTGTAATGTGTCGATTCAGAAAGATAAGAGCGTCGCGATTCCCTACCTTGAAACCTTGAAGCGCGAAATCAGCCATGTGAGTGCGCAGGTTTCGAAGAAGCGGCCGGTGATTCAGTTTCACTGGGGCGGAGGAACGCCGACTTATTTGACGCCGGCGCAGATGGTCGAGCTTTTCGGGCATACGCGTGAGCGGTTTCAGTTCGCGCCGGATGCGGAAATTGGAATTGAAGTTGATCCGCGGGTGACGAACCGCGCGCACTTCGAGACGCTTCGCAAGCTTGGCTTCAACCGGCTGAGCATGGGTGTGCAAGATTTCGAGCATAAGGTGCAGGAGACGATTCATCGCGTGCAGCCGTACGAGATGACGCGCGATTTGATCCTGACGGCGCGTGAGCTTGGATTTGAAAGTATCAATGTGGATTTGATTTATGGCTTGCCGTATCAAACCGCGGACAGCTTCAAGGCCACGATCGAGAAGACGCTCACGCTGGAGCCGGATCGCATCGCGATGTTCAGCTATGCGCATGTGCCGTGGCTGAAGAAGCAGCAGGGGTCGTTTGAAACGCATTTGCCGGAGGGGATGAAGAAGTTTCGGATTTTCCGGGCAGGGCTCGAGGGATTTTTGAACGCCGGCTATCACTACATCGGCATGGATCACTTCGCGAAGCCTGGTGATGAACTTTCCGTGGCGCAGCGCAATCGCACGTTGCATCGGAATTTTCAGGGCTACACGACGAAGGCGGGCGCGGACCTCTACGGAATGGGCGTGAGCGCGATCAGCTCGATTGGCGAGGCGTATGCGCAGAATCGGCGGGAGGTTCCGGCGTACCAATCGGCTGTGGCTTCGCGCGGCATTGCGACGATGCGCGGGTATCGCTTGTCTGAGGACGATCGCTTGCGACGGGACGTGATTGGGCGGCTTTTGTGTCATACGGTGATTCCAAAGCGCGAAGTTGAACGCGAGTTTCCGATTGCGTTCGATGAATATTTTGCGCCGGAGCTTGGGCGGCTGGAGCAATTGCAGGCGGAAGGACTCGTGACGCTTGGCGGCGATGAAATTCGCGTCGCGCCGCTGGGTCGCATTTTCATTCGCAACGTGGCGATGACTTTTGACCGCTATCTTCATGAACAGCAGATGGACCAGCGGCCGCTGTTTTCGAAGACACTTTAGTGGATGCCGATGGCTGAGCCCAAGCAGGTGATTGTGATTGGCGCGGGGATTTCCGGGCTTGCCTGCGCTTACCGCCTGAAACGAGTTGGCCTGCGAGTAATTCTTCTGGAAGCTTCTGCGCGCGTGGGTGGGCTTGTGGGCAGCGTGCGCAAGGACGGATTTCTTTTCGAATCCGGGCCGCAGAGTTTTCAGGGCACTGAACCGCTCCTCGAATTGATCCGCGAAGTTGGAATCGAAGGCGAATTGCAGCGGGCCGATCCTCGGACGCCACGGTTTATTTATCTTCATGGCAGGCTGCAGAAAATTCCGATGACGCCGCAAGCGCTAATGGCCAGCTCCCTGCTGGGCTTAAAATCGCGGGCCAGGATTGCGTCTGAGCCATTTAGGCGCACCAAGCCGCCGACGAAAGAGGAATCGGTGGCGGATTTTGTGCGGCGGAAATTTGGACATGAGATTCTCGAGTATCTCGTCGCGCCGTTTGTGTCGGGCGTGTATGCGGGCGATCCGGAGAAGTTGAGCCTCAAAGCCGCGTTTCCAACTCTCGAGGAATGGGAAAGAGAATACGGGAGCGTGCTGCGCGGAGCGATGAAATCGCGGCCGGATAAGGAGAAGCGTAGCGGGCCTCCGCCACTGTGTTCGTTTACGGACGGCGTCGATGCGCTTGCGGGAGCGATCGCCGGCAAACTTGGAGACAGCGTTCGCGTCGGGGCAAAAGTTGCTTCGGTGGGGCGCTCTGTGAATTATCAGGTCTGCGTTGAGTACGGTGAGCGAAACGAAATGTTGGAAGCGGCGGCGGTGGTGGTCTCGACTCCGGCATACACGGCGGCGCACCTTGCTGCGCAGGTTGCTTCTCCGCTAACGCACATGCTTTCGGGAGTGGCGTATGCGCCAGTCGCCGTTGTGGCTTGTGGATATTACGATCGGCAAATTGCGGAGAAGCTCGACGGATTCGGATTTCTAGTACCGCGCAGCGAGAAGGTGCGGACGCTGGGCACGGTGTGGAACTCGTCGTTATTTGCTGGTCGGGCGCCGGTAGGCTCGGTGGCGATTACGAGTTTCATCGGGGGCGCGACCGACCCGAAGATCGCGGATCGTTCTGAGGATGAGATTGCGGCGATCGTGCAGGATGAGAACGCGCGGATTCTTCAGATCAGCGGGTCGCCCGTTGCGTCAGCCGTTTGGAAATATCCGAAGGCGCTGCCGCAATACAACCTAGGGCACGGGCACGTGGTGGAAGCGATTCGCGATGGCGAACGGGCGAATCCCGGACTCTTTTTCTGCGGAAATTACCTCGAAGGTCCTTCGCTCGGAAAATGCGTGGAGACGGCAAACCAGACCGCGCTCGCAATTCAACGCTACCTGCAATAGCGCATCCGAAGCTAACTTTTCGAACGCTCTTTGTTCCGCAACGCGAGGCGCATGCGGCGGCGTTCGCCTGCTTCGTCATATCGGCGCTGGTCACCGACTGTTTCGAGGATCAGTGGTGGGACTGGTTTGGGCTGCCGATTATGGTCGATGGCGACGAAGGTGACGTAGGCGCTGCTGGTGTGTTTTTGCTCGCCCGTAAGGACATTTTCCGCGAATACCTTCACGCCGACTTCCATTGAGGTGCGGAAGACGCGGTTCACGCTGGACTTCAGGACGATCCATTCGCCGACGTCGATGGGAAAGCGGAAATCCATGTAGTCAACCGACGCGGTGACGCAATGGCTATTGGAATGGCGAGTGGCGGCGAGTGCTCCGGCGATATCGATCAAGTGCATCACGCGGCCACCGAGCATCTTGCCTAGCGGATTGGCGTCGTTGGGCAGTACCGCTTCGACGATTTCGGAGCACGACGCGCTTACTGGTTTTCCCGGCAGGCCGGTCTTGGAGTCGATCTCTTGCCTATCGGCGAGCCGCTTCTTCGACGGGTTAGGCATTGCGAAATCTCATTCGGAGCTTCCAATCGCGGCGCTTGGCTCACGGCGCAGCGCCCGTTATAATACGGTCTTTCCAACGATGACCCAAGCACAGAAGTCGCGGCGCGAAGCGCTCGAACAATTTGTGGCTGATAAACCTGCGGACGCATTTGCGCGTTATGGGCTGGCGCTTGAATGCGTGAAACTCGGTGACCATTCGGCTGCTACTCTTCACTTCCAGAAGCTTCTCGAGATGAATCCTGGTTATGTGGCCGGCTACTTTCAATACGGGCAGCTGCTTTCGCGCATGGGACGTTTGGATGAGGCGCGCAAGATGCTTTCGGACGGCGTCGTTGTGGCCCAACGGGCGGGGGACATGCATGCCCGCGACGAAATGCAAGCGGCTTTGACACTTCTGCGTTAAGCTAATCCTGTCGTCGACCTCGGGGCATTATGAGACCTACTCGGATCCCGCTTTTCCCGCTTGACGTGGTGCTGCTGCCTGGCGCTGCACTTCCCCTGCATATTTTTGAGCCGCGATACAAGAAGATGATTGGGCGCTGCATCGTGCAGAAGCTCGAGTTCGGGATGATTTACGCCACCGGCCAGAATGTAGCGGCGATCGGCTGCACGGCTGAAATCGTTCAGAAGATCAAGCAGTATCCCGACGGGCGGATGGATATCCTCACTCGCGGTCGTGCGCCATTTCGGTTGCTTCAGTTGCTGCAGGACGAAACCTACCACGAAGGAGTCGTTGAATATCTCTCGGAAGAGCTAGCGCGCGAAGACGCGCAAAGGAAAGCGCGTATCGTTCAGCTCCTTCAGGAGTGCCATGTCCTGCTCTACGGCCAGGCGTGGGTGGATTCGTCCGAAGAACGCGAGTTTTCGCTTGCCTACCGAATGGCCGCGCGGCTGCCGATTGAACTCGAACAAAAGCAAACGCTGCTGCAGATGCGGTGCGAGAATGAGCGCTGCGATTTCCTCGAAAAATGGCTCGAAGAGTTCCTTCCCAAGCTCGAAGAGCGCCAATCCGTCCGCAAACGCGCGGCGGGCAACGGCCACGGGCCAAACTGACTCCAATCTTATGAGGTGTCGGTGACGGTTCCGTTCCTCTATAATGACTTTTGCGCGACCTTCATCAGCTGGACAGCATCTCTGGGTAAGAAGAAGCATATCTAAGCAAGAATCGGGGCCCTCATGACTTCGCAGCCGAAAACTCTTGGTGAGCTTCGCAGCAGCACCAACTGGTCCGAGCAACGCCTTGCCAATCGTTCGTTGCGGCAGGAGTTGCGCGAGAACCTTCTGTGCCGGATGGAGAAGGGCGAGACGCTTTTTCCGGGCGTGCACGGCTACGACGACACTGTAATCCCGCAGATCATCAATGCAATTCTTTCGCGGCATCATTTCATACTGCTGGGGCTGAGGGGCCAGGCGAAATCGCGGATATTGCGCGGGCTTGTGGGATTTATGGACGCGCAGGTGCCGGTGGTGGCTGGATGCGAAATCAATGACAACCCGTATCGCCCGATTTGCCGCGCTTGCCGGGAACGCATTGCGAGCGAAGGCGATTCGACACCGATTGCGTGGCTTTCACGAGATCATCGGTATGTGGAGAAGCTGGCCACACCGGACGTAACGATCGCCGACATGATTGGCGACGTGGATCCCATCAAGGCTGCACGCGGGGGGCGGAATCTTTCCGACGAATTAACGATTCACTACGGTCTTTTGCCGCGGGCGAATCGCGGAATCTTTGCGATCAACGAACTCCCTGACCTCGCGGGAAAGATTCAGGTGGGGTTGTTCAATATTATGCAAGAGGGCGATGTGCAGATTAAGGGCTATCCTGTTCGGATGGCGCTGGATGTGCTGCTGGTCTTCACCGCGAATCCCGAGGATTACACTGCGCGCGGAAAAATCATAACGCCGCTGAAGGACCGCATTGGGTCTGAAATTCGCACGCATTATCCGGCTACGATCGCCGAGGGGATGTCGATCACGTCGCAGGAATCATGGACCGAGCGCGATGGTACGCGGCGTGTGGAGATTCCACAGTACATTCGCGAGGTGGTGGAGGAGATTGCGTTTCAGGCGCGGGACGATAAGCGCGTGGATCGGCGTTCAGGCGTGAGCCAGAGGCTTCCGATCAGCTCACTTGAGAATGTACTTAGTAGCGCCGAGCAGCGAGCGGTGCGCACTCGGGATGCCAGCGCGGTGGCGCGAGTGTCCGATGTGTATGCCGCGATTCCGGCTATGACTGGAAAGTTCGAGCTTGAATATGAGGGGGAGCTTCGGGGGGCGGATAATATCGCGCGCGAGCTGATTCGCGCGGCCGTGGGGAAAACATTTACGCGCTATTTTTCTGAGGTGAACTTTCAGCCGGCGGTGCAATGGTTCGAGCTGGGCGGCGAATTGAAGGTTCCGGCGCAGGCTTCGAGCCACGAGCTTCTCGCGCAACTGAAGAAGATTCCGGGCGTGCTGGAGCATGTCGAGATTTTGGGAATCGGTCCGAAGGACGAGCCTGCTGCTGTGACAAGCGCGGCTGAATTCATTCTGGAAGGGCTGTGGTCGCATAAGCGGATCAATCGAAGCGAGGAGCGCGGTTATTTCGCGGAACCACGCAAGGCGCCCGAGCCACGCGATCCGCGAGAGGGCTCCGGCGGGAGATCGCCGCGGCGGCAATTCAACTGACGTTGCGTTTCGCATAGGAAAAATGAAATACATCCGCTATTCACGCTATGCACCAGAGGCAGCCGACGATATCGACCTGCAGGAGTTGATGAATCGGCTCTCGGATTTCTTTTTGCAGAGTGGCTTCGATTCGCAATACGGCATTTACGAGCTGGACATGCAGAAGTCGCGCGAGCAGCACATGGAAGCGCTGCGCGAGGCGATTCTGCGGGCGCTGGAAGAGGGCGACCTGATTCCTCCGGAGATGATGGAGAAGCTGCTCGAAAATCCTGACCTTTCGCAAAATCAGGAGTTGAGCGATCTGGTGAATCAAATTATCCGTCGCATGGAGCAGGAAGGATACATTTCGGAGCAACAGCAGCAGTCGGCGCACGTGACGCATCCTCCTTCGGAGACGCCGGGCGGGCAGGTTGGGAGCGGAGATGGGAAGAATGTCGAGGCGCGGTTCGAGATTACGGACAAGGCGCTCGATTTTCTGGGATTCAAGACGCTGAAGGATCTGCTGGCGTCACTGGGCAAGAGCAGCTTCGGTCGGCATGACACGCGGGATCTTGCGACGGGCGTCGAATCCGGTGGCACGTCGAAAAACTACGAATTTGGCGACACGCTGAACATGGATATCAGCGGGACGCTTTTCAATGCCGTGCAGCGCAACGGCGCGGGGATTCCGATCGAGCTCGACTATCCGGATCTGATGGTGCACCAGTGCGAGTACCAGAGTTCGTGCGCGACTGTGCTGATGCTTGATTGCAGCCACAGCATGATTTTGTATGGTGAGGACCGGTTTACCCCTGCGAAGCGGGTGGCGCTGGCACTCTCGCATCTGATTCGCACGCAATATCCCGGAGATTCGCTGCACTGCGTGCTGTTTCACGATAGCGCGGAGGAGATTCCGCTGGGAAAGCTGGCGCGCGTGCAGGTAGGTCCGTATTACACCAACACACGCGAAGGGCTTCGGCTGGCGCAACGGATTCTGGCGCGACAAAAGAAAGACATGCGGCAGATCGTGATGATCACGGACGGCAAGCCTTCGGCGCTGACGCTTGAAGATGGGCGTATTTACAAGAATGCTTTTGGTCTCGATCCGCTGGTGGTGACCCAGACGCTCGAGGAAGTTGCGAAGTGCAAGCGGGCGGGAATACTGATCAATACGTTCATGCTTGCGAGCGATTACAGCCTGGTGCACTTCGTGCAAAAAGTGACGGAGCTTTGCCGCGGAAAAGCCTACTTCACCACTCCCTACACACTGGGGCAGTATCTGCTGATGGATTACGTTGGACGAAAAACCCGCAACATCCACTAGTGCTGACACGCGCGCGCGGAAATCCATCTTGCTTCGACACGCATCAAACTACTGTCAGTGACATTTTCGCTTCAGGATCCTTACGCTGCGGCAATCATCCAACTGAGGAAGGTTAGAATTTCAGAATGAGCCTAAAGAACACGGTGCGAGGAATCTTCTGCGGCAAGCGGCTGAGCACGCTGCCAGCGGGCGAACCGGCGCCGTCGATTTCGCTAAAAGATACGAATAGCCAGAGCTTCTTGCTCGAAGAAGCGCTCAAGAAGGGGCCGGCGCTCGCCGCGTTCTTTAAGGTGAGCTGTCCGACGTGCCAGTTTACGTTCCCATTCCTCGAGCGGATGTATGAGACCTACGGTAATGATGGCTTCACATTTCTGGGGATATCGCAGAACAATACTGGAGACACGCAAGAGTTTGCGCAGGAATTTGGAGTGAAGTTTCCGCTTTTGGTTGATGACGAGAATACCTTTACCGCTTCCAACGAATATGGCATCACCAATGTGCCCAGCGTGTTCTTAATTTCGCAGGACGGCAAAATCCTGGAGCGGTCGGTAGGATTCTCAAAACACGATCTTGAGAACATGGCGAAAGAAGCGGCGCTTGCGACGAAGCGGCCCGTTGCTCCACTTTTCAGGCCCGGCGAAGTGGTTCCCGACCATAAGCCCGGTTGAGGGTCGCGCAACTAGGTTCCGTGGGAACCTTTCCCTGCAAGCAGCCGCTGCGTGTTATGTTGGAGCAGGCCCTTCGCACCTCAGGATAAACAGAGGCCGGCGCTATTGAAACTCTCATTCGTCAACGACTAAGTCTTCCAACTTTTTCTTGTGTTTGGGCTTCTTCAAACGCTTTTCCGTGATTGTGCGTTCTGGAGGAGGCAGGCCGATACCGAGGCGGGCACGCCGCCGGGCTTCGGTTCCTATTTTGAATTTTGACTTCTTCTTTTTCGATGGCACGTGTTGCGCTCTTCCCTCTCCCATCCAAAATGGAATCTTCGCCGGTTTGCCAGGGGTTTCCACTTCTTTCCTGCCATTGTAAGTTGAACTGCAGAGTCATGAACATGGCCGGTAAAGTCACGCTCACGAAGGCTCAAACGCCCGCCGATATTATCGCAGTCCGCGAGCTTTTCATCGAATATGCCGCGTGGATCGGCTTTTCTCTTGCTTATCAGAATTTCGACCAAGAGCTCGCATCGCTGCCAGGCAAGTACACCGGGCCGACTGGGCTACTTCTTCTAGCGCGCGTTGACGAAGCTCCGGCGGGTTGCGGAGCGATTCGTCAGCTTGAGCCGTCGGTGTGCGAGATGAAGCGACTTTTCGTGAAACCGGAGTTCCGTGGCTGCGGGCTTGGTCGCAAGCTGGCGGAAACGCTTATCGGCGAAACGCGCGAAATGAGCTATTCGGCTATGCGGCTTGACACAGTTGCCGAAAAGATGGGTGACGCGGTGCGGCTTTATAGGGCGCTCGGATTCCACGAAATTCCTGGCTACTATTCCGGCGCCCGAACTGGAACACTCTACTTTGAGCTGCGACTGACCTGAGAGATAGAGTCGCAATTTGCCCACTGGCACGATAAAACAGCGAGCGCAAACGGCGTGAATCGGCACCCTGCTGCACGTGCGTTCGCCTACTTGCAATTTCGCACCAAGCCCCTACCATGGATAGGATGAACAATGAACCGGAAGCGGGATTTCGCTGAGTGCGCGGCCGCCTGGCGTTCTTCGTTACCGTCATTCAACTGATTCTCTTCGTGGGACACGCATCCCTTTCCGAAACGATTGCTTACTTTTGGCCGGTGCTGTCGGGCTCTGCGCTCCTCTACCTGCGTATCGCGCTTGCAACACTTTCGGTGACATTCGTTACGGCTTCGCTGCTTGCTTTCCGCTATTTCAATGTGGCCGTCCGGCTTTATTACAGTTTGGCGTCGGCTTGGCTAGGGATCTTTAGCTTTTTATTTTTCGCCACTTGCGCGTTATGGCTCGCGTATGGTGCCGCGTCGGTTGTGGGCTTGCATCCGAACCGGCAGGAATGGGCGAGCGTCTTTCTAGCGGCGGCTTTGCTGATCAGCGCCTACGGAATTATCAATGCTGCTGCAATTCGCGTAAAACGGATCACGGTGACGCTCGGGAATCTTCCCGAGGCGTGGCGTGGCCGGACCGCGACGCTGGTTAGCGATGTTCATCTCGGGCACGTCCGAAACCTTGGATCCGTTCGCAGGCTGGTGGCGAAGGTGGGGCGACTCAAGAGTGACATCGTCTTCATTACTGGCGATTTGTACGACGGGACTGCCGCAGATTACAACGGCCTTGCGGCGCCGTGGTCCACGCTTTCCGTGCCGCTCGGACAATATTTTGTACTGGGCAATCATGAGGGGTTCAGCGACTCGACTCGATATCTCAATGCTGTGTCGGGAGCCGGGATTCGCGTGCTGAATCGAGATAAGGTCGAGATCGATGGACTGCAACTCGTGGGAGTGCGCTACCACGATGCGACTCATGCTGAGCATTTCCGGTCGGTGCTGCAGGCGATCGGGATTGATCGCAGCCGTCCGAGCATTTTGCTGACTCATGCGCCAGATCACGTTGCGGTTTCCAGGGGAGAAGGGATTTCATTGCAGCTTTCGGGGCATACGCATGGCGGGCAATTCTTTCCGTTTAATTTTTTCGTAAAAAGAATTTACGGACAGTTTGCTTACGGCCTGAGCGGCCTGGGCACATTGCAGGTTTATACGACTTATGGGGCGGGGACGTGGGGACCACCCATGCGTGTCGGAACGAATGCCGAAATTGTTTTGATTCGATTTGAATGAAGCGCGGGGCCAAAGGATCGGGTCGTAACGTCGGCAAGCCTGCGGAGAGCGTAGACGCGAACGTGGTTAAGCGCCACGGCTTACTCCGAAGAACAGCAACTTCGCTGCCGCTGATCGTTCTTGTCGCGCTGCTTCTGCGAGTTGGTTTTGCGTGGGATTACGTTGGGCAGAATTCGCAGCACGCGCTGGCTGTACTTCCCTTCTTGCAGGAATCCGGCAACATTGCAGCGTCGCTCGCAAGCGGACACGGGTTCAGTTCTCCCTTTCGAATTGAGACCGGACCAACGGCTTGGATGCCGCCCGCGTATCCGTGGCTTTTGGCGGGGATTTTTCGCGTCTTCGGCGTGAGGACTTATGGATCGTTTCTAGCAGCCGTGGCGCTGAACATCATGTGTTCCGCGTTTACCTGCGTACCGATCTATTTTGCAGGCAAACGTGTCGGCGGTCTCGGTGTGGCTGCTTCGGCTGCGTGGTTTTGGGCTTTCTTTCCAAATACGATCCTCAATGCGTTTGAGAGTATGTGGGACGCGTCGGTGGCGGCGTTGCTGGCGGCGATCATTCTTTGGGCAACGCTCGCGATAGAGAAATCGGAGCGACGGCGTGACTGGATTGGGTATGGATTGCTCTGGGGTGTGACGCTTCTGACCAACGTTACGCTGATTTCCTTGCTTCCGTTGCTAGTGGGTTGGCTGGCTTATCGCCGCCGGAAGACTTCTCTCAGCTTTCACGACTCAGTCGGACTCGTTAAGACCACTCTTGCGAAACCTGCTCTCGCCCTCGGAGTTGCGCTGCTTTGTTGCGTGCCGTGGATGATTCGAAACTATCACGTGTTCCATCGGATTGTGCCACTGCGATCGACTCTCGGACTTCAGCTGTGGATTGGAAACAACGAGAATCCGCAGGAGGCGTGGAAGGAAGAGCTGCATCCGATTTTCAACTCCGCGGAGCGAGCGCGGTACGTCCGGATGGGCGAAATCGAGTACATGCAGGAAAAACAACACGAGGCGATTGAATTTATGCTCGCTCATCCGGCACGCGATGTTCGGCAGTTCGCGAGCCGGTTCATTGGCACGTGGTCGGGCGGGACGCCAACGCCGGTGGAGGATTTTATCCGCACGCCGGGATTGTGGTTTCGCGGTGTACTGCTCTTTAATTTTCTTGTGGCGTTTGGTACCGCGGCTGGAATTGTGGTTTTATGGAAACAGCGGAGCGCGTATCTATTTCCTCTTGCGGTGTTTCCGCTGGTTTTTCCGTGGGCGTATTACCTGACGCTTGTTGTCCCCCGTTATCGCCTTCCGGTTGATCCGGCCGTCATGCTGCTGACGGCAGTCGCGCTGCAGGCAATTTGCAGCCGGCAGATAAGTCGACCAGAGTAGATTGCTCCAATAAATCGCCACTACTGCTGCCAGCCCCCACCGAGCGACTTGTAGAGTTGCACGAGGCTCTGATACTCGGAGCCGCGCGCCTGCGCGAGCGTCAACTCAGCGGAAAAGAGCGAGCGCTGGCCATCGAGCACTTCAAGATAGGTGGTGGTGCCGCCTTTGTAGCGCAGAAGGGACAGGCGGACGGACTCCGCCAAATCCGCCACGGTATCCTGCTGGCGCAGACGGACCTGATGCAGCTTCTGATAGCCGATCAACGCGTCGGATACGTCTCCGAATGCCTGCTGAATCGATTGCTTGTACGCAATCAGTGCCTGCTGGTATTGCGACTTGGCCAGCCGCAGGTTCCCGCTGAGAGCGCCTCCCGTAAAAACCGGTTGGGTTACTTGGGCCCCGTAAGCCCAAATCCCCAGCTGTGAGCTCATCATCGAGCTAAAAGCGCTGCTTCGTCCGAAGGAGCCGCCGCCCGAGCCGGTCAAGGAGATTTGCGGAAAGAACTGAGCCTTGGCCACGCCGATCTCGGCGTTGGCAGCGACCAAGGTTTGTTCCGCCTCGCGAATATCGGGCCGGCGCTCGAGGAGAGAGGAAGGCAGGCCCGCCGGCACCTCGGGAGGAAGCGGCTGCTGAACAAGCGGCAATCCGCGTGGCACCTCCTGCGGGTAGTTGCCAAGGAGAATGCTGATGGCATTTTCTTCCTGCGCGATCTGCCGCTCGAGGTCCGGGATAGTTGCATTGGCCGAATCGAGAACTTGCTGAGCCTGCAAGACGTCAAGCTTTGTTGCGACGCCGTGCTCCATGCGAAAATTCGTGAGCTTCACCGAGTCTATTTGCGTATCGACAGTTTTTTTTGTGATTCCGAGCTGAAGGTCAAGTTGCAGGAGCGCAAAATAGTCACTGGCCACGTCGCTCACCACCGTCAGGATAACCGTCTGTCGCGCATCCTCCGTAGCCAGCAGCTGCGCCCGGGCCGCTTCTGTGGCGCGGCGCAGCTTTCCGAACAAGTCCAACTGGAACGCCGCGTCGCCAGTGAGAGTGAGAAAATTGAACTTGGTTTGGAAGTTATTTTCTTTTCCGCCGCTGAAATTTCCGTTGCCTGAGACTTGCGGGAATAGACTCGAGCGCGTTACCGCCAGTTGAGCGCGCGCTGCATTGATACGCTCGGTGGCAGTCTGTAAGTCATAGTTTTGTTTTAGGGCTGTGCGGATCAGTTCGTGTAATTGCGCATCCTGGAAAACCTCCCACCAGGGAAGGTCCGCGTAGGACGCTGCTTTCGCCTGAGCCTGCGTGTTCTCATTCAAGTCGCGGTACGCGGCCGGAGTTTGAATGTCGGGCCGATGGTAGTTCGGGCCCACCTTACATCCTCCGACGAGACTTGCTGCCAGGATAAGGAAAATCCATCGCTGCGGCTTCTTCATAACTGGCTCCGCATTTTCGTCAATTAAGACGTCGCCCATCTCAGTCTCCGGGGGCCGGGGGCGGGCTGGCAGGCAACGCTCCGGCAACGGGCACGGCGCCGAACCACTTCTCCACGAGAGTGAAGAGCGCTGGAACGAGGAGGATGTCGACGGAACTCGCCAACAGCATCCCGCCGATTACGGTGCTGCCCATGATTTGGCGCGCAACTGAACCGGCGCCGGAGGCCGTCCACAGCGGCACGCAACCGAGAATGAAAGCAAACGAGGTCATCATGACGGGACGCAGGCGAAGCCTGGCTCCTTCGAGCACCGCATCCGTGAGAGGTTTTCCCATTTCGACCTCTCCTTTGGCAAATTCGACGATCAGGATCGCGTTTTTTGCGGCCAGACCAATCAGCATCACCAAGCCGATTTGCGAGTAGACATCGTTTTCGATTTGCACCATGTACGCCGGATAGATGGCATTAAGCACCATACGGCGCAGCCACAAGACGCTGAACGCCCCGCATATCGCCCCCGACGTTCCCAGAAGCACGCTGAATGGCAACGACCAGCTCTCATATAGGGCGGCTAGGATCAGGAAGACGAATAACAAGGAGAGTGCGAAGATCGCTGATGCGGGGACCCCTTGCCGCGCTTTTTGTTCCTGAAACGACATGCCCGAGTAGTCGAAACCCATTTCTCGCGGCATGGTCTGTTTAAAGACCTCCTCAAGGGCTGCGGTGGCCTGATCCGCGCTATAGCCGGGCGCAGCGCTACCATTGATTTGTGCGGAGCGATACTCGTCGAAACGCATTGTAAATTCCGGGCCGACGCCTGACTTGATGGTGGTGAGCGTGGATAAAGGGACGTTCTCGCCTTTGTTGTTGCGAACATAGAATTGCCCGACGTTTTCCGCCGTGGCCCGATCAACGCCTTCGGCCTCGATGTACACCTGCCACTGACGCCCGAAGCGGTTGAAATAGTTGATGAAATAGCCGCCCATGAAGGCCTGGATTGTTTTGTACACGTCGGTGAGAGACACCCCTTGCTTGAGCACTTTGTCGCGGTCCACCTGGACAAATTTCTGAGGCACACTGGGGAGAAAGGTGGTGCTCAAGCCGGTGATTTCCGGGCGCTTGCGCGCTGCATCGAGGAAAGTGGCCAGATTATGGGCCAGGAACTGAACATCGCCACCGGACCGGTCCTCAAGGATAAAAGTGAACCCTCCGGAGGTGCCTACCCCAGGAATGGCTGGGGGCGAAAAGCTGAACACAAAGGCGGCAGGCAGCCGACTCAATTCCCGATTCAAGTTAGCCTTGATGGCTTGATATTGCTCGGCCCTGGACTTGCGCTCGCCCCAGGGCTTAAGGGTGACGAAAAAGAAGGCGTTGTAGCTGGTGCGCACGTAGCTGAGAAGGCTGAAGCCGATGACGCTTGTCGTGTATCGGACGCCGGGCGTTTTGGCGAGAATCTGCTCGACCTGAGTCGCCACTGCGCTCGTGCGTTCCAGCGAAGCCGCATTCGGAAGCTGCATGTTGATGAAGGCATAGCCCTGGTCTTCATCGGGCAGGAAGCTCGAGGGCAGACGCAAGCCGAAGAAAGTGGCAATTACGGCAAAGGCCGCAATTACAAACAAAGCCAGCGCGCCTTTGCGAAGGACCCCAGCGCAGATTTTGACGTAGATGTCGGTGCCGCGCGCGAACATGCGATTGAACCAGTCAAAGAACCGGCTGAGTAGTCCATGGCTCTTTTGCTTTGGCCGGAGCAGTAGCGCGGCAAGCGCGGGGCTCAGTGTGAGCGCATTGAAAGCGGAGAGCACCACCGAAATGGCGATGGTGAGGGCAAACTGCTGGTAAAGCCTTCCGGTGATGCCAGGGATAAATGCCGTCGGTACAAACACCGCGGAGAGAACCATGGCAATCGCCACCACGGGACCGGAGAGTTCCTCCATGGCTTTCAGCGCCGCGTTCTTGGGAGTCATACCTTCTTCGATGTGGCGCTCGACGCCCTCGACGACCACGATGGCGTCGTCCACCACGAGACCAATAGCCAGCACCAGACCAAACAGAGAAAGGGTGTTGACGGAAAACCCGAAGAGAGGGAAAAGGGCAAAGGTGCCCACCAGCGAAACGGGCACGGCCAACAGCGGAATCAAGGTGGCGCGCCAGCCCTGAAGGAAAACGTAGACGACGAAGATCACCAGTGCCAGGGCGATCACCAGGGTCTCAATAATTTCCTTGATTCCTTCCGAGACAGCGAGAGTGGTGTCGAGCCCGATGGCATAGTCCATGTCTTGCGGAAAGCGCTGCTTCGCCTCGGCCATCAGCTTCCTAACGCCCGCGGCGGCGTCCACAGCGTTGGAACCGGGCAATTGGTAGACAGAAACTATCGCGCTCGGTTTGCCGTTGAAGCGGCCTTTCCAACTGTAGTCCTGGGCCCCCAGCTCGATGCGGGCCACGTCGCGGACACGAACGATGCCGCCGTCGGGCGTCTCACGCACCACGATCTCTCCGAACTGTTCTGGCGAGATGAGCCGGCCTTGGGCGAGGACGGTGTAAGTAAATTCCTGACCCGGGGGGGCGGGCTCACTCCCCGCCCTGCCGGCGGGGTTGATCGTGTTCTGGGACTGAATGGCGCTGATGATATCCGTGACGGTGATTCCGAGCTTTGCCAAACGGTCGGGTTTTACCCACATCCGCATCGCGTACTGGCCGGTGCCGAATACCTGAACGTTGCCGATGCCCGGCGCGCGGAGAAGCGGATCGACGAGATTGATGTAGGCATAGTTCCCCAGAAACGTGGCATCGTAGGTTCCATTCGGCGAGTAAAGGGGAAAGAGCATGAGGGGGGCGGACACCGACTTGCGCACGGTAATTCCGTAGTTGGTGACGTCCACCGGCAGTTGTGAGGCTGCCTGGGTCTCGCGAGATTGGGTGAGAATGAAATCGGTGTTCGGATCCGTTTTCAGGTCGAAGTTGACAATCAGGGTGGTGGTGGAATTGGCGGTGGCATTCAGCGAGTACATGTAATTCATGTTGTCCACGCCACTCATCTGCTGCTCGATGGGGGTGGCCACCGCTTGCTCCAGGGTTTGTGCGTCCGCACCGACGTAGGTGGCCAGGACTTGAATTTCTGGTGGAGCAATGCTGGGGAACTGCGCGACGGGCAGGTTCAGGATGGTGATCGCGCCCACGAGCACCATCAGGATCGCGATCACTATCGCAACGATGGGACGATTAATGAAGAATTTTGACATGGGCTAGTTCCCCTTCGCCCCTTCAACGAACGCCTTGGGGTTTACTTGCATACCCGGGCGAACCTTTTGGACCCCCTCGGCAACAACGCGCTCGCCGGATTTCAGTCCGCTCAGCACAATCCATTGGTTGCCGACTTGCGCCCCCACCTGGATCGCCCGGATGTTCACTTTGCTTTCGGCGTCCACCACCGCCACTTGGTAGCCGCCTTGCAACTCGGAGACGGCGCGCTGCGGTACCAGCAGCGCATCGCTCTGCACCCTCACCGTCGCACGCACGCGCCCATACCCCCCCGGCCTCAGAATGTTTCCCGGATTCGGAAACAGCGCGGCGATACGAATCGCGCCAGTCGTCGGATCCACCTGCCTGTCCGTGAAATAGAACGTCCCCTCCTGCGGGTACGTCGTTCCATCGGCCAGGATCAATTTCAGGTGCAAGTTCTTCCGCGCCGCCTCCAACGTGTTCTCTGTCGGATACCTCTTGTGAAAACTCAAATACTCCGGCTCGCTTACTGTGAAATACACCTTGATCGGGTCGAGCGTGGAAACGGAGGTTACTGGCCCGCTCGCTGGGCTGGCCAATGCGCCCACCTGTAACAGCGCTTGGCCCGCAATGCCGTCGATGGGCGCAATCAACCGCGTAAACCCCAGATTAATTCTGGCTGTTTCGACGGCCGCCTCGTCGGTTTCGATTTGCGCCTGGGCAGTCGCAACGGTGGCTTTGGCCGCCAAGTCATTCTGAACGGCATTGTCGAGATCCTGCTGGCTCGCTGCTTGCTCTTGGGCCAGGGGCGTGTAACGCTCCACATCAAGGTGAGTTCTGCCTTGCACGGCTTGGGCGTTGGCGAGCTGAGCCTTGGCCTGCGCCAACTGTCCGTCGGCTTGGTCGAGCGTTGCTTGAAAGGGCCGCGGGTCAATCTCAAAGAGCAATTGGCCCTTCTTGACGAAGGCGCCCTCCTGGTAGCCCTGCCGCATCAGGTAGCCTGTCACCTCCGCCCTGACGTCGGCATTTACGAGCCCGTCGAGCGTGCCAACCCACTCACCATAAATCGGAACATCTTTTTGTTCGACTGGAATTACCTCGACGTCGGGCGACCCTGGGGCGCTGCCTGCGCCATGTTTTGGGTGCATGGCCAGAACGGCCACGGCCACAACAGCCACGAGCAGCACTCCTCCAATCACGAACCTGCGTCCCAGTGAGCTACTCATGATTCCCTCCGTCGGCATCATCGCATCCGATTTCGCCGGCGCGCCGCCCCAGAAATCCCGGGTAAGATGTTACTCAAAAACAGCGGCACGCTACTAATCCGAAATTAAGTAAATCAGATCCACGACGGCGACGCCAACCAGGAGACTCCGCAAAATTCCGGTGTTTTCGACTCGATTGCTATGCGATGCGAACTTGCCGCGGAACGATTCCGTCAAATGCATGCATATTAAGGCTCCGTCGCGATTCAGCATCGCTCGCTCGCGGACTTAATAAAAACCGACAATCCCCCGATGCCTTATGCAACTCAGCGGCCGGCTGTGGCGTCGCGAGAAATCGGTGCCGATTGCCGCAATATTTTGATGAATTCGCGCATGAATGCTGGATGATCCGGCCACGCTCTCGCGGAAACCATCACGCCATCCACGACGACCTCTGAATCCACAAATTCGGCGCCGGCAGCCTGAATGTCAGGCTCCAGAGCCGGGTATGCGGCGGTGCGGCGGCCTTTTAAGACGCCTGACGCAATAAGCGCGAGCGGCGCGTGACAAAGTTGCGCGACCGGCTTTTTGTGCTCAAAAAAATGGCGCACGATCTTGCGGAAGTCTTCGTGGTTGCGAATGTGTTCGGGCGCTCGTCCACCCGGGACTACCAGGGCCACGTAGTTCGCCGGATTCACATCTTTGAAAGCGAGATTGGCGTCCCATGTATAGCCGGGTTTCTCGGTGTACGTATCGAATCCGGGCTCAAAATCATGAACCACGAAACGCAATTTTTTCTTTGTCGGCGCCGCGATGTGAACCTCGTAGCCTTCCTCCAGCAATCGCTGATACGGATACATCACTTCAAGCGATTCCGCCGCGTCTCCTGTCAGAACTAATATTTTGGGCTTCGCCATCACGCTCCCTCCTTTTCAAGCCGGTTTTTCGCAAAGATTCTGTAAAGCGGTTACGGCTCGCGACTCGGTGGCAGTGGATGCGGCACCGGTAGCGGATTTCGTTCCGCGAACTGCCATTGATGCCAATAGGGATACGGCGGCCGCACGTCGCTGGCCGTATCAAGTTTTGCCACCTGCGCCGGTGTGAGATTCCAGCCCGCAGCTCCCAGATTCTGCCGCAACTGCTGCTCGTTTCGCGCGCCAATAATGACGCTCACTACCGTGGGTCGCTGCAGGAGCCAATTGAGCGCGATATCGGGAATGGCCTTCCCTGTTTCCTTCGCGACTTCGTCGAGCGCGTCGACAACTCGAAACAAATACTCATCCTCCATTTGCGGGCCAAACTGAGCCGTTTGATGAAGCCTGCTCTCTTTGGGGAGCTGGTTGCCGCGCCGAATCTTGCCGGTCAGCCGCCCCCATCCCAACGGACTCCACACCATGGTTCCAACTTTCTGATCGATGGCGAGAGGCATCAACTCCCATTCGAAGTCGCGGCCAATGAGCGAATAGTAGGCCTGGTGCGCCACGTATCGAGTCCAGCCGTATCTTTCCGAGATCGCTAGCGACTTCATCAGGTGCCAGCCGGAAAAGTTAGAACAGGCGAGGTAGCGCACCTTCCCACTGCGGACCATTGATCGAGAGTCTGCAAAGTCTCTTCGATGGGAGTGAGGGCGTCGAAGCCGTGCAGATGATAAATATCGATGTAGTCGGTCCCGAGTCGGCGAAGGCTCGCTTCACAGGAGCGAATCAAATGGTGGCGCGAGGAACCTAGATCGTTCGGGCCGTCGCCCATTCGAAAAGTAGCCTTGGTGGAGATCAGCACTTTGTCGCGGCGTCCTTCCGCCGCCTTGCCCAGAATTTCTTCCGCCAAGCCTCGCGAATAGACGTCGGCTGTATCGAACAGATTCACCCCGGCTTCGAGGCAAATATCCACGAGCCTGGTGGCTTCGGCTATGTCGCTATTTCCCCACGCGCGGAAAAACTCATTCCCGCCGCCGAACGTGCCTGTGCCAAAGCTTAGAACCGGCACTTTCAATCCCGAATAGCCCAGCTGTCTGTATTCCATAATCTTTAGATTTTCTATCACCGAGCCGGATGCAGCAATCATTTCGATGGCGGTGACTATGCTAGACTCGCGAGGTCATGCCGATTCCCATCGAACAGCACATTCGGCTCGCAGAATTGCGGAAGAAACTCGAAGGCAAGCTCAAGATCACAGACGCGGGCCCGGACTCGCTCGGGGTCGAGCTGCTCCCCGGCAATGACGACGCTTTACCCGAGTTTCACCAGTTGCTCGAATTACTAAAGGAAATCATGCAGAGCAAGACCCCGCCGCAGACTTGATTGGTTCATAAACGAACGATTGGGAGCCGGTCAAGCCTAATTGGGAAGATATTAGAGAGCAGCTGAGACCGACGTGCCGGCGGCGGCAAAGACTGCTGACATTTCCGTCCTAGCGTGGGGCAGGAAGCTACTTATAACTAGAGGATCGAATTGGGTTCCGGTTGCTTTCAAGAGCCTGCGCTCAGCTTCTTCAAACGGCATTCCCTCTCGATAGGGGCGCGAGGAAACCATCGCATCAAAAGCGTCAATTACTGAAACGATTCGCGACCCTATTGGAATTTCCTCGCCTTTGAGGTTGCCCGGGTATCCCGAGCCATCGAAGCTCTCATGGTGGTGAAGTATGATCAAGCTGGCGCGCTCCATCCCTGGAATCTGGCGCAGGACTGCCCATCCATATTCGGGATGCTTCTTCATGAGCGCGTATTCTTCGTCGGTCAAACGGGCCGGTTTGTTGAGGATGGCGTCAGGGATGCCGACTTTTCCGATGTCGTGGAGAAGCGCGGCGATCTCGACGTCTTTTTGAGCGCCGTCGTCGAGACCAAGCTCTCCGGCCACATGCAAGGCCCACTCTGCCAGGCGCGTGCTGTGAACTCCGGTGTTCAGATCTTTGAGATCCAAGAGCTGATTGAAGGCGCAGATCACCGCAGAGTTCAGCGCGGAGAACTGCTCCTCAATCGATTTAATTTTCAGAAGATCAGGCAGAGAGGGCGACGCGGACAAGGTGCTCTGCCGCCCAAGGGGCTGCAACGACCGGTGCGACAAAGATGTGCTCGTTGTGGGCATCCAGGGGCGAGGGGCGCCTATTGGAGCAGCCCCTGGATCGGGTTCAGAAAGCTGAGAGCGCCGTACACGTCGAGGCGTCCGTTACCCATGTTGGTTCCAACCCATTTTGCATGAGCAAGTGCCCACGACGCGGTGGTTGGATTGTCCTTCGGCTGCATATCGAGAATCAGTGATGCTGTTCCTGCGACAAAGGGAGAACTGAACGACGTGCCCCAACCGGCGGCGTAGGTTCCGAACGGATAGGTAGTTATTACGCCTTCACCCGGTGCGGCCACCCATACGATCTGGTTGCCGTAGTTCGAAAAGCTCGAGCGCTGGTCTTGATTACTTGTGGACGCGACACCCATCACTCCGCGCATCGCTGCGGGATACACGATTTCCTGCTGTCCGTCGTTGCCGGAGGAAGCAACGAGGATGACGTTTTTGCCCGCGGCGAAATTGATGGCATTGTTGAGCTCAGTGGAACTCGTCGACAAATCAAAGCTCATATTGATGACGCTGGCATTGTTCTGCACCGCGAAATAGATGGCACTGAGAATGTCGGAGAGATTGCCAGTGCCATCTGGATGAAACGCCTTGAGCGGCAGAATTTGCGCAGTGGGTGCAGCCAGGTGAATTACGCCGGCGACCATGGTTCCATGACCAAATGCGGCATAACCGTTACCGTCGACCATGGCGGCAGTGTGCTGGTCAACCATCGCGGCAGTGTGTTGATTGACGTATGCAGCCGGGCAGGTGTTGCATGGCGGAGGCGATGACACGGAAATGTCGTTCATTTCCGAGCCGCCTGGTTGTGATTGCGCGTAAAGTCGTAGCCTTGCAACAAAACGCCTTTGAGCACCGGGTGATTGGGATCCACGCCAGTATCGATATCGGCGACGATTCCGGCGCCGCTCACGTTAAATGCACTCTGCGCTTTGGATAGGCGGATAATTTGTGCTGCCGGTTGGTTCACATAGCCGTCCGAGGCTGAGGTGCCGTAGTAGTTTTACCGGTGTCGTGTCCCAAAGACCGGCCGGAGGCGCCGTCGCAAGAGCCTGGTTTGTGGGGCTCGTGGGGATTTGAAGGGTCTGATCGGGTTCCGCGTCCAGAATTCCGTTTACGAGGCGTAGAACCGCGGCCAGGAGATTTGGCAGAAGGCCCTTGTAGGTGGGTCGAACGGTCCAACTTCTCGCACCTGCGCGAGCAAAAGGTCTTCGGTTCGTCGAGGACCTTTCCGCAGAATACGCAACGCGGGACTTTGCGCACCTCTGGTTTGGGTTGTTGCGGTGTTTCCATGAGCAGCCCGGCAGATGTTATGGCTTCTGCCGAAATCCTTTGCCACCGCGCAACCGCTTGAGCGTAGATTTTTCAATGCGGAGCGCAGTTCGTCGGATATCCCTGGCCGAGTCGTCCAGACGTTTCTGTTTCGCGGCCAATGTCCGACGGTCTAATTCCGTTTGCATCAGCCGTACAGCGGCCTTCGTCGCTTCGATATCATTCCGCAGGTCTTCGTCGGCCATGCGCGCGATCCGTTTCTTCTGCCGGTTGAATGCCTGCCGCATGAACTGTGGATAGGCCGGAACCAGGATTAAGGATATACGTGTCGCCACGTGCTCGATTCCCCAGTCAATATCGTTGGCTATGTCGAGCTTGTCGAAGTAACTGACCGTCGGTTCTTCGATTTGCAGCCTGTCCGATCCTGTATCCAAATCGTTCGATACTGCCTTCCGCATCGCACTACTCCTGTCGTTAAACGAGCTGGTCCCGCTCCCTGGCCCGCACACGGGACATTTCCGCAGCTATGCTTGGTTTCGACTATGTCGTATGGTGTTGGGGTTCCTACGTTTGAAAACAGACGAACAGCTCTTGGCCGGAAATCCCCTTTTAAGTTTGTATATTATTTTTAGGTTCTAAACCCTTACTACAGCACCGTCACCATGACGGTAGTTATTTGGCCGAACCACCGTCACCATGCGGGTAGTTCCAGCCCAAAACCACCGTCACCATGACGGTAGTTATTTGCCGAACTACCGTATCCATGACGGTAAAGGGGGGGTTGGCCCACCGTATCCATGACGGTAGTTCCTGTCCTCACCTGAAGTTGCTCCCTGCAAAGTTGTATTCGTACTCAACGTTGCCGTCTGGTTTCCGCACCCCAGCTCCTCGCTTGATTAACTCCTCGATGCGGGCTTCGTTGACGGCAGGCAGTGGAGGTCCAGCGGTGCCGTTGTACTTCTCCCGCTTGAGGTCCACCATGCAAGCCAAGGCCAACTGAAAAACCTCAGTTGCCGAAACTCCCTCGGCAGGGGATTCACCAACGCGCCGCATGGTTTTGTGACCTGTACGCTTGTGAGGGTTAGCTATCGCAGATAGGGCGAGAATAAAGGCGCACCAGTCAGCCTCCGAGGATTCCGTGCGGTATTTCCAGATGGTAGGCTCGCCGGGTATACGAACGTTGTGCCGTCGGCCAACAGTAACGGTGAAAAGTCCGGAGACGGCATACGCGGCAGCCCATTGCTGGACAACTCGGTCGTTGATGCGATGGTCCTCCCAGAGCTGTTTCTGGGTGGTCCTGGCCGTGTAGTCGTATATCCAATTGCCGTCAACCTTGCCTTTGGTTCTAACGACGTCGCGCCAGATAACGAACGTGAGCTTCCAAAATGAGTTTGGGATGCCTTTGCCAAGCCGCATCATGTTCTCGGCGAAGAAGGTGGGAACGGCAAAATAGCTTTCGAGTGCCTTGACGTTGGAATGTGCTCGGCGGGATTTCTGCGGTGCCTGCTCCACGACTTCGCTCCATTAAAAGGGAAACCCTGCCGGGAAACCCCGGCAGGGCGAATGGAGTTGGGCAGTCACTTCTCACAGGGGTGGCGCCCTGCAAGCTTTTACATCGAAAGTTTTTGAAGAACGTTTCGCACGCTGCCTGTCCCATTCATTCCCCACGTTTCTGCCAGGAAACGTTAGACCCGCTTTAAGCCCGGTCTACCAGCATATTGTCGGTACGGTGTTACGTTCTACAGCGGGGTAGGTTGCCGCGCCGTGCAGCAACCCGTGGTACAAAATAACTTTCAACTGTTCCAGGTAATCCGTCCACAGAAAACGCCCGACATTCGCGAGGAGCACGAAAATTGTTTGACGTGCTAGTGGATTTGCGGCGGCAGTTAGGAACCGTCCGGACGGGCCGGAAAGAAGGTGGGAACTACCTACAACCCGACTATACGGCGGCTCCCTTCATAAGACACGTCAATTTCGCTGGTCACACGCGAGGAGCGCACAATTACATGCGGCGACGAGGACGTTGGGCAGGCAAAGGACGTCCGTACCGTCGGGTCTTCGGGTCGGGGAACGTTGCGTGGTACTTAGCGATTTCGGCCTGGAACTCGTCTTTGTTTTCGGTGATGCACCGACGCAGCAGGGTCAAAATCATGTCTTCAACGGAGTCCGCTCTTGTGGCACCTGCCAGGTCTTCCAGGTAGTTGCCATTTGCCAGGGACATTCGCACGGATATGGTTTGGTACTTTGGCTCGGCGTCCGGCTTGGCATTGGCCTTGCCGACCCGCGGGATTTGCCCGAGGTCTTGCATGTGCCGTATGTGCTCACGAAACCCGCGAACCTTATACCGG
The DNA here is from genome assembly GCA_963772535.1 of uncultured Acidobacteriota bacterium. Lineage (GTDB taxonomy): Bacteria > Acidobacteriota > Terriglobia > Acidiferrales > UBA7541 > Palsa-295. The sequence continues at coordinate 270,052 of CAVYXN010000007.1, read as the reverse complement.
ACGCTGAAAAGTCGGTTCCGACCCGTTTCGGCGTCCCACATCCATTTTTCTTCCCGGCCGTCCCTGGCCTCTTCCAGGAGTTTTTCTTGCACTTCGGGTTCGAACTTGGCAACCTCCGCGTGCATGGACCACGACAAAAATTGTTGACGTCGACAAGGTTCAACGGCACGGGAGACGGTCATCAGGCGGTTCAGCCGGCTGTCCGATAGCTTCCGCCCAGTGACCTGCAAAACGTGCTTCTTCAGTTTCTTGGATTTTCCACCTGCTTCCACTCCCTCCACCAACTGGTCGCCAAGCAACCAGTTCACGTCGTCTTCCTTCTCGTCGAGGGTTTTCCGCTGCTCCTCGATGGCTTGGAGCTGGCCCCAGACGCCCCGGAGGTGGGCCACCCATACGTCCTCATAGAACATGATGGGCGGTTCACAAAATTGCAGTTGAGTCATACTCCTACGGTAGTCGACCCTCGCTCCTCCCGCTACCTGTGCCAAAGGGCAGGTGTAGCTATTTCGTACACTTATTTCGTGTATATCGTGGTTCGGCGGGTGTTCTTAGCTTGATGTTGAGTTTGGCACCGAATATAATTACGGCACTGGAAGGATTGCGGTCCACCCGACTGGCGGCCGCGCACGGTATCCGAAGTTCCAGCAGTCGGGACCCCACCTACGGTAGCTCCTACCCCGATCAACGTCGGATGGTGCCCGAATCCAACTAGGATTCGTGTGCCCCGATGTCCGATTTTACCCGCTTGATTTCTGCACCGCCTTCGGTAGAAGTTAAGGCCGCAACGCCGTTGAGTACGGGCAAAAGAGGCCCAGTGACTCGACGAAGGTTTCAGAAGGGCTGTTTCGTTAAGGAGCCAGACGGAGCGATGTATTCCATGTTCTACGCTGATGCGGTGAATTCGGACGGAGCCACCGTGTCAAAACGCGTGAAGCATTTTCTCGGCAATCTCGAGCGCATGAGCGAGCGTGCGGCACGACGTGAGCACGCTCGAATCATGGATGGCGTTAACCACAAGCGCGGGAGCCTGGCTCCCGTGTACAAAGGGCAGACCTTCGCCGACGCTGTTAACAACTGGCGGCGGGCGATTGCCCCTAACCTTTCACCGGCAACCGTGCGACCCCGCGAGAGTTTCTTGCGAGCGCACATCCTGCCCCGTTTCGGAAAATCAGCTTTGCATGAGATGGGAGTCGAGCAGCTTCAACAGTTCGCCACCGACCTACGGCAAACCGTTTCGCCCAAGACCATAATCAACATCCTTGGCACTGTGTTCGCGGTTCTCGAATACGCCAAGCGATGCGGGGTGCGGGTACCAAAGGTCGGCTTCGCGGAACTGCAGCTCGGTTCAACAATGAGGCAGGCTCCTGTCGCGTTCTTTACCCGTGAGCAAGCATCCCAAATCATCGAGGCGGCCGACGATCCTTTCAAAACCTTGTTTGCCGTCGCCTGGTGCACCGGCCTCCGCGCCGGTGAAATCCTCGCGCTAACGCTCGATGACTTGGACTTTCAGCACAAGACGATCCGCGTGAACAAGTCGGTCGACGACTCGACGCGCGAAGTTCGTCAACCCAAAACCAAATGCTCTATCGCTTCCCTTCCCATGCCGTCCGCATTGGAGGAGATGCTTCGGAGCTACATCAGCCGATGGACGCCAAATCCTGGCGGTATTCTGTTTGCGACGCGCCACGGCTCTAGACCGCGTTCCCGCGACAACGTTGTGCGGGTCGGCCTCAAGCCTGTGCTGCGCAAACTCGGTATCCCGGCCAAAAACACCGGGCTCCATGCGTTCCGGCATGGACTTGCTACGGAGTTGGCCGAGGCCGCTGTACCCCTGACGGTTTTGCAGCAACAGCTACGACACGCCGATGTTAAAACGACCCTACGTGTCTACGCCCATGCGATACCGCAGAGCCAGCGCGACGCTATGGAAAACATTGGCGGGATTCCAATCGGTACTGTAAACGGTACGGTACTGAAATTCGCACGTAAGTGATTCAATAAAAAAGTGTTGGCGGAAGCGTGTGGGAGTCGAACCCAAACTTCCAAATCCTAAGTCTCGGCGAGTGATAACGTTGCCACCTCCGCCAAGTTTCAATTGGAGTCAAATGGAGTCAAACCATCCTTCCTACCGTTTCGTTCCCGTGCGGGATTAAACTGCAGCACACTTCCGCCGACCCGTGCTCGCGCTACGCAATGTGTTAACCAAAAATGGAAGCGCAATCCCGCGCGTCCAAATGCGAAATCGCATGCGGCGTGAATGGCGCGAGCCGTTCTGCTCCCCTATAATGAGGAATGCCGCAAGGAATCTGCAAACTCTGCCTGCAACCCAAGCCGCTTCGCCGCAGCCATTTTTTGCCCGCATTTCTTTACCGATTGAGCAGACAGCCGGGAGCAGGCAATCCGAACCCAATCGTTATGACCTCTCGGGTGGTCGTTCCTACGTCCAAGCAACTGCAAGATTACCTGCTCTGCGACGGATGCGAACGCCGATTCAGCGAGCACGGCGAAAAGTGGATTGCACGACAGGTTTACAACGGCAGGGACTTCCCACTGCTTGACAGGTTGAACGTGGCAATCCCGCTTCACGCGTCACCGGGTCTCCAAATTTTCAGCGGAGCCGATGTCGGCATTGATTCTGGCAAGCTGGCTTATTTCGCTCTTAGCGTGATGTGGAGAGCGTCAGTGCACAGATGGCTGATGCCGGACGGCATGACAACTTCAATTGACCTCGGAGCCTATCAGGAACCGATTAGGAGATTTCTGCTCGGCGAATCCGAGTTTCCCGCTCACGTCGTTGTCGCGGTGACCGCATGCACCGACTGGTTCTCCCAAGCCAAGTTCTTTCCGCCTAGCCCCGTGCGGGAGAATCCGCACACAGCTTTCTCGTTACTCGTGCGGGGGATTGGCTTCAGGGTCTTGGTGGGGAGTGGGTTCCCGCCTGAAATTCGGGAGACATGCTGCTTCGCATCCGCCAAGAAGCTCATCTTTGCAGCGAACAACGAGGATAAATCCGCTCACGCGTGGTCTCACCTATTCTCGACGGCTGTTCCGTCGCGCTGCCTCCGCTGATGTTGGGGGAAAAACGACGGAGCCGGTGCGACCGGCAATGAGCGCCTGTTACGTAGTGTATTCGTCGTACGATTCACGAAAAAGTTCAATTAGAAGGTCGCGGTTTTTTTCCAAATCTCCCTTGTGGAGGCGAAAGGTGACGCTTCTGGTTCCCCCCGTTAAGACTTCGAGACCCGCTACTTTCAGCTTCTCCGTCCATTCGTCTCTGCTCTTAGGACGGGCTTTCACTCTTACGAACGACTGTTTTTTGGGGTGGAACGTTACGAAATTACTCACCCGACCGTCCAAGGCCAAACCGGCGAACCCATGCCTATAAGTTAGGGTTATCTGAGAATCTATCTGTTTCAGCACTCCGAGGCAGCCATCTATGATACCCATGGCGACTTCCGAACTTTGAGATTGCAAATCCTCCCGAGTTGCAGCGGTAGCGACTTTGTCTTCGCCCTCTTCCTCTTCTTCTGGTCGTTCAACCGTGTCCAGTACCCGAGCGAAATGAAGCAAGACAGAATCCTGTACTTGGATTGCCTTCATCTGTATGACCATGATGGGAATATGGCGATTAAAGAGTGATAGGACGTTTAGGAAGCGGTTGGTCACATCTTCCGCGATGAGCACGGCACAGTGAGTGCGATTGGGGTAACGTCTCTGTTCTTCGTCCCAATACTCAATCGTGCGAATGATGTGGCTCGCATCAGTTTCTCCAAGCTGGATTTCAGCTTCATACCATTTCACGTCGTCTTCATCCTCATCGTCCACCAGCAATAGGTCAAGCCGCCCGCGTTTCTGTATGCGTTCAACGTCCCTAATTTTAAGATTGCCGAGACCGAGGATGGAGGTGTCTTCCGCAATGCGCTCCTTCACCCAAGCCTCATCAAAATGGGCGTGACCCTTTAAACGCATAGGATTCCACTTTGTATATTTCAAGTCCGGCATGGGACGCTCCTCCACGCTGTCAAAACAGCTGCGTAGCATGTTGTCGAATCCAATTCACGCGCGGATTGTATCATCCGTTTTCTGGTCATCGCAGAACGATGGGTCAGTTTGAACGTAGTTGGCCTTTTGTTATAGAAGGGCTAGAATCCCGGCCAAAGTACAGGGGAGGCCAGAAACATGGAGGTCATCGTCAGCAACGGCAAATATGGACAAACCTGAGCTAGAAGCTCTTCTTAATACACTTGGCACTTGGACAGCAGTTTTTACTTTTCTGGTCGTCTTGGGTGTCGGGGGAGAGTTCGTTGTCCACATTCTTTATTCCCGCGCAAGCAAACGACTCCTTACGATTGAACATCTTGAAGATGTAAAACTTCGGGCGGAAATTAGCCAGTCAGCAGCCGTCGCCGCCGAAGCCAACGCACGCGCTGAGGAAGCGAATAAAATAGCTGAACAGGAAAAACTGGCTCGTTTAAAGATTGAGCAGCGTTTAGCTCCCCGTCGAATTACTGGCGAACAGAAAAAGAAGTTACTTGAACTAATCCATGTAACGGGCAAACCCAGAATTGAAATAGGCTCCACTGGTTCCCCAGAAGCAGACGACTTTGCTGAAGATATTGCTAAAGCACTCACAGATTGCGGATTGGATGTGAGGCTTTTAAAATCAACCTTAATTTTTCCACTTCCTAGACCATTGAGAATCGCCTTTGGAATAAACCGTAAACAGATTGCAGAGGAAATCAACGCAGCCATGCTCAAGGCAAACATTATTAACAAGCCGATTGAATTTTTACCGCTCCCGGCAGAGCCAGATGCGATTCGATTTTTCATTGGTCCGAAGTAATAAAGTTTAAGTCTTGTCTCGTATTGCGACCGGGCAAGGGTGTCACGCACCCTCGGTTGCTAACGAGGAAACTCTATATCTCGCCACAAGTTCGCGGGAGGTAGACTCTTCGTTGGGCTACTGGTGATAGCCGGAGGAAAAGGTGAAAAAGCCAATGTTGCGACTCATTCTTGCGGCTATGACGTTAATCGGCGGCACGTCGTCAGCTCAATGCCCCAAAGGGCAGAGCGACTGCCTTGACCCGTCCAACTATCCGCTGACAATCACGATAACGGATTCGAAGGTCGAAGATGTCGTCACTGGTTCAAAAGCTGATGTAAAAACAAAGCAACCGCTGTTTCCGGGGGGCGACCCAAATCGTCCGTATAATCAACCTAAAACCGTCGTAAAGCAGCAGGACACACATGCAACACGTTACATAGTGGTTGGCGTCATCAACGGTGTTCAATATACGCTGCAATCCAATCCGGGCGCGTTGCTGGGAACTTATAAGGCTCGCATCGCGAACGGTCAGTACATAGATATTCTTATTGTTGACCCAAATGGAAAGTCGTACAACGTGGGCACAAAGATTCTGGAACAGGAAAAATTACCAGTTACCGCCCCAGACAAACCATTGACCGCCGAAAACGCAGGGCCAACCCAACTCTCACCGGAAGAAGCAATGCGCTTTGTCCGCGATTATTGTAAAAATGCCAAGACCGTAGAAGAGCTAAACGCTTGTCGTGGCTTGTAAAGCTGTTGCGCGAAGACTACAGCCAGCTCGTTCCCGGCTGGAAATAGAGCCTGTAGGCCGTCACGATAACTGCCAGCCACGCGAGAAAGAAGATTGCGTTCATTACGTAGAATGACCAACGCTGGATTCCCGGTCGGTAACGCTCGTTAAGGAAGTGTTGAGGCTTGAATTTCATTCCTGACTTCTCTTCAATGCAAAGGCAAATCCGAATCATCGTGTTGCATACTTTATTTCTGGCATACATGACGATGTAATTGAATACGGACAGCAGTAGCCCCAGCACGCCGACACCTATTATTAAGGGTTGTGCTTCCCTGTCCTTTATCGTTTCCAAAACGAATCCAAGAAGCAGCGTTTGTCCACCCCAGACAATAGCAGTCATTTCCCATGCCGTGGCATCGGCGCTGCTTCGATTCTCATGGGCGAACTCATACTCAGCAAGCAAGAGCTGTGTCGGGTCGTAATCAACGGGTGCTGGTGTGCTCTGGGCGGTTTCATTCATTATGTTTCTCCCGTGTAGAGGGATGCCTTCGTCGCCACTCTTCCTTACACAACCGCAATCCTACAACGTAGACCTCTAGTGGCGGCTTCCCGAAGTTAGTCGCAGGTGAGCACATAAATCTCGCGGCCTTCCCCTCTCGAATTAAATCTTCGTCACTTAGCTTGCGAAGTTTCTCGCGCTCCTTCTCAACGTCGAATTTGTCGAAGCCTACAGCCACCGGGTTGTTTCCTTATGGCGGACAGGATAGCATTCGTCGCGCTGAGTTCAACTCAAGCCCAAGGAGACAACGTGGACTTCGTAACCAAGTTTGAAAAGGCACTTCGCAAACGGCATCACATACTGATGACAGAAATGGCGAAGATTGAGCACCTGATTGATGCGTTCGAGAAGGGTGCGAAGCGCGGTGCCAAGGTGAGTGCGAGTAGGCTGTCAGCAGCAGCGCGGAGGAAAATCTCGCTGGCACAGAAGGCTCGCTGGGCAAAGGTGAAGAAGGCCAAGGCAGCCAAGGGATAGGTTCGCAGTGACCCGGCTTATGCAGCAACAGTACTGTGTTAAACACAAGAGGGTATCGAAATTTCGGTGCCATTCATGTTCATCGCCGTTGTGCGGGTCGTGTTCGTATTTCAAAATAACAGTAGGGTCCCGCAAGAAGATGTTTTGTTTAGCGTGCCACAAGAGCGCCGAGGATTTTAAAGGGAAAAATCCGGGCGCGATTGTTGCGAAAGTTACTCCCACAAAGACACGCTAGACCAGCCGATACACCCAAAATGCAGAACGGGCTACCGTTTTTTGATGAACTCAATCAATTTCGGGGGTGGTCCAGAAGCGGTGGCGTAAACGTTGCCGGCAAGTAATTCTGCTCCCTTCGGACCAATGTTGGCGGGGCAAAACCACTGGTCCTGCGGTGGCGTGAGAGCCTTCTTGAAATCTTCGAAAAGGCGCTCTATCGCGGTCTGCATTCGGTCCAGCGGCCAATTTACTGGAATGCTCAATCGTTCCCATGTAAGGTGACTGAGCCTCTTGTCGAGGTTCACCTTCGTCTCATCGAACACTGTATCTGGATTCGGCTTCCACGACGCCACATAATGTTTTGCTGAAACGTCATCGCGTTTCGGAGCATCAATAAAAAAGCCGCGAAGGTTTCGAAAGTGGAGCAACACCGATTCCAGCGTGCGGTTGTGCGCAGGGTCTGACTTCGGGTTGTCCACCACGGACAATGACCCATAGAACTCGTGTAATTCGTAGCAGATTTCTACAGCCATCCGACTTAAATCTTGACCTTCTCGCATATGTGATTGCATCGTTCCACGGTCGCCGCCGTACCAGATTTCAAGGCGATATTATCACCTTGTGTGGCCTCGGTGAATTAGGGTTTCGAGCGTATCGTTGCGATTTCCTGTAGCATCTTCTGCACTCTTGAATCATCACTGCTAATCACGTGGTCACGAAGAATCTGCTTTACGACATTTTCCACTTCTGCGCTAACCCAAATGATTTTGTCAGGAGAGTGATAAGCACACGTTGTCCGGTACGATTGGGGCAATTTGTACGCGAAGTGCAGTACAAAATACAGACCCGAGAGATAGAAGCAATATCTAGAGCATTCTGGCAGAGGGTTATCCCACGGCATTAACGCAGCGTTCAGCACACTTCCGTTAGGGCAAACCAATACCCCAATTGCTATGTCATCGGGGAGTGGTGATGCGCCAAGTAGGAATTGCCGAATAGGTTCCTCATAGGCGCACAAATGAACGCTAGGCGCTTCGCTCCGTAAGGAAGAAATCCACTGGTGGACGGCACCACGCCAGAACACGCTTACCGCAAAATATACGACTTCCTCCATGTCTAATGACTTCACGTTTGAACCTGCGTACAGCTTAGTTTCGCCATCTACCAGAAGTGGGGCTTCGGCGTTCAGCGCGTCGAGAATCGGGAATTTCTCTCCATAGTTTCTTGGAACGTTATTGAGTACCCACGCCTCACCATTCCTACTGAATCTTTGTTCGCAGTCTGAGCAAAGCAGGTAATCACTTAACTGAGCGGTTGACTGTAACAGTTGCCCATCCGACAGAACAACTGGACTGGCGTTTTTGAGCGCAGGAGCACGACTGATTTTGTACGCTGCCTTTGGCATATAGTGGCTGTTCTGGAGGTCTTTTGTTTGCAGGCAGAGTTTGCACACCCCGATTGGCATATCTCAACCCTCTCTAATTCCCCGAATCGTACCAATCATAGTTGTAGACAGCATCGTTTGCACCGTATTACCTAACCGAACCCGATTGGGATACCGAGTGCGTAACAATGGTTCGTTGATTACGCAGCTGGGACAGGAAGAAACGCTCGTGAATCGTAAGGACTTAACGACGGCTTTGGATGGACGTTTATTACGCAGCGCTGGATGCCAAACGACGCACCGACCCCTCAGAGATGCCAAGCTGACGCCCAACCGCACGCAAGGAAAGCCCCTGAGCACGCAGCCGCGCCACCGCAGCCGTGTGCTGCCCGTTTAGCTTGGCAGGTCGCCCCAGAAGCCTACCAGCCGCCCGGACGCGAGCAAGCCCCGCTTTTGTGCGTTCAGAACGCTTGACGCGTTCTTGCTTCGCCAGCGTCGCCATAATCGCGATGATGGCGTCCTTGAAGACACCGCATGAATCGAAGAATTGCTCCGTATAGCTCCTGAAGCCGACACCGTACCCAGTCAATCGGTTGAGATGTTGAAGGGTTTCCAGCACGCCTTCCCGGCTCAGCCGGTCTAATGCCCAAAAGAGTACCAATTCGAACTTTCGGCGGCTTGCATCTTCAAACATTCGCTGGAACTCAGCTCGCTCAGGTTTCGCGCCCGATTCATAATCCACATATTCGTGCACCACTTCCCAGCCCTGCTTCGCAGCGAACTCACGGAGCTGCACCAGCTGGTTTTCGGTGTCTTGCTTAACTGTGCTCACTCGGCTGTAGATTGCAATTCTCATGCTTTTTTCTTCCGTGGTCTTCCGCCTTTGCGTCCATTTGCGCGGGCAGCGGCAGCCTTGGCTTTCGTGGTGGCTGAGCCGCCTTTGCGACCGATGGCAGATAACCACTTCCGAGCCGCTCGCGGAATCATCCTGTTTATTATACCAAGCCGCTTGGGTTATTGCAATAGTATAGAAAGTTGATTTTAGCGCCGCGCGTGGAAACAGCCGCCGATTGACTTGCCTGTGAGCGCGGCCTAACATGCGTCGCAAAGAATCTCTTTCCAGCCATGATTGGGCAGACCATCTCGCACTACCGCGTACTTGAAAAGCTCGGCGGGGATGGCATGGGCGTGGTTTTTAAAGCTGTGGACACGCGCTTAGACCGCGCCGTCGCTTTGAAGTTCCTGCCACAAGATTTAGCGCATGACCCTCAGGCTCTCGAACGATTCAAGCGTGAAGCAAAAGCGGCCTCCGCACTGAACCACCCCAACATTTGCGCCATTTACGACATCGGTGAGCAGGACGGTCAGCCGTTTATCGCCATGGAGTTTCTCGACGGCCAGACCCTAAAGCACCTCATTTCCGGCAAGCCGCTTCCGCTTGAGCAAGTTTTCGAATTGGGGATTGAGATTGCGGACGCACTGGATGCGGCGCATGCCAAAGGAATCGTTCATCGGGACATCAAGCCCGCCAACATTTTTGTCACCGAGCGCGGGCACGCCAAGATTTTGGATTTTGGTCTAGCAAAGCTTCATGCAAAGGCAGGAACGGATGGCGATGCGACGCTCACGCAGGAAGAGCAGCAATTGAGCACGCCGGGCGCGGCCATGGGCACGCTGGCGTACATGTCGCCGGAGCAGGCGCGCGGCGAACAGCTCGATAGACGCACGGATTTATTTTCATTCGGTGCAGTCTTCTACGAAATGACGACGGGTCGAATGGCGTTCTCTGGCAATACGGCGGCGGTGATTCACGACGCGATTCTCAACCGAGCGCCAACCCCACTGGCGACAATAAACTCTGAGATATCTCCACAACTAGAACGCATCATCAACAAGGCGCTGGAGAAAGACCCGAGGCTGCGATACCAGAGCGCCGCCGACATTAGCACTGACTTGCAGCGGTTTAAGCGAGATTCAGCGACTGGCGCGGAAGCCATCAGAGGCTCCCACATTCGCTTAACGCGCTCTCATCGCATCATAGCTGGAGTTCAGCTGCTCTACGCTGTGCCGTTCGCCTGTGCGGTATTCGAAGTGTCAAGGGCAATGAAGACGACGGAAATGCAGAAGACAGCCATTTCCGGCTCAACGCTATGGTGGGGGATTGCCGTGACTTGGGCGCTGTCGGTCGCTCTAATCATTTTCTTCGCAACCACAGCTTGGACAATGGCGCGAGGAGACATGCGGGCACTTCGCTCGTTCAAACGCTGGTTCCCGTTGTATCTGCTTCTTGACCTGTTAGGAGTAGTGGGACTTGTGGGTATGAGTGTAACGTTCGGATTCCTTGTCGAAGCCTTATTTTTGTTGCCTGTCTTCGTTTACTTGCCATTTCATCAGCGACGCATGGTCAGAGCGGCACTGGGCGAGAGGTAGACCAACGACTGAAATCCAACCGCCCACCGCTCCATTGCAGCGCAACACCGCGAGCGACACGAAGGGGGCTACTTTGATTTTGTCGGCTGTTTGAATAGCACAAAGACGTGCCCATGAGCATCAGGCGTGGGCGATGGGAAAGCTGCTAGTGCTTCCCATCCACTACTGCCTAACTGATTTAACTGGTCTTCGAGCGTGTTGATTGGCTGACCGAACCTTATTTCTTCGATATAGTATTTCCACTTCATTTTTACCTCCCAAAGAGCCTACGCCACTCTTTCCGGGCGGTCTGCTCGTAAGATTGTATACGAAGTAATTCTGCGTCACGACTGCCGCGTTATTCTCAGTCTTGCGGGAGAATTCACATGCAGCTACTTGCGTTCGACCGTTCAGAATTTTATTGCGGTCAGAAACGCGCTTATGCCTTAGCACGTGCACTGGTTGCGATGAAGTCGCTTGCGAGCAGCTCCTGTTCGGTGATGTGCGGGAAGCCTTCGCAGCAAGCCAGAAAGCGTGCGATTGCCTGCGTGACGAATAGGTTGTCTTCGCTGGCGCGCATCGCCTCCAAGGAATCCCAAAGAGCAACCAAGGTCACATCTGGGGATTCCGATTTGCCGGAAGCCAAAGCGAGAACACCACGATATCCGTGTTGCTGTCGTGCCAGTTCGACAAGTGAAGAGAGAATATCTTGGAAATCTTGCACCTTTCCGGGGCGGACGTGCAGTTGCCAGACGCGAGCGTGCATGGCGTCTTCCTTTCTACAACAGCCGCGAACCTTCGGGGACAGGCCCTGCGATTTAGTGGAAACTGGCAATTGCTTCAGTCTCGTCTTCAGCGCTAGGAATTAGGTCCAGCAAGTGCACCGTCTCCAGAACCAACCTCACATTTCCGCGCGGCCTGAGCAATTTTAAGCTCGCACCTCGATGCTGGAGGGACACAAATGCACGCACGATGGAACCGATGCTCGAAGAATCCAGCTGCGTGACATCGGTCAGATTCACTAACATTTTGCTGGTTCCAACTTCAATCAGCTTTCGCAACTGGCTGTCTAGGAAATCATTCGCGGGACCAATCGTCGCTCTTCCCGTAAGGTCAACGATGACGACATCAGCGGCATGACGGACAAAGAGCTGGAGACCCATAGCTGCACCTCCGAGCCTATTCCAATAAAGCTCTATCTCACGCGCGTTTCGGTGTGATTGGTTGCATTGTATCCCTTCTCATCGAAATTAAACCCAGCTTTTCACCTTACAACATGCACCGCGACCGGCAAGTGAATGAAACGCGAAACGCGGAAATGGTACGAGGGTACGGTTGCGCCGCTGAGTACGGGTTCTTATAGTTGTTACTCGTGATAACGGCGAAACCATGTGCGAAAAACTTAGCAAGCTCAAGGCTGATGCGGTCGCGGCGTTTGCTGAAGCTAAACAGGTTAGGAGACAGAGAGACCTGTGCTTTCACGAAGACGCTGAGCTGAGCCGCGAGGGATACAAGCGGGTTGACGCACTGGTTAAGCATCTGCTGGCCGGGCATGATGGAGAGCCATGTCCCGCTGGTGACAGACCTATCGTAAGTATCGCCAAATCGAATTCGTGAAGATGAAACAAAAAGGGGTGGCCTCGCTTCCCAGAGGAGCCACCCCAAGCCCAGTCCTACTCTGCAACTCTATGAAGATTGGCGACTGACGCCAATAGTACCGATTCTCCAGTACCATTTAGGCGTAGTGGAGCAGGCTCGTGCCAAAAGCCCGCATTCGTTTAGGGTTTTACAGACTCTTCTCGGCTGACTTGGTAGCTTTCAATGAGGGCACCAACGCCAAAATGGCCGGGGTGACTTTCGCCAATTTCCTTTACTCGAACCGCGCGTGCCTTCCCGCTGATATTCGCCCGAGTGGCTCCCGTGATTTCAATCGGAAGAGCAATTGAGTACTCGAACTGCGTTCCTGCGGCGAACTCTTGCGTGATGTTGAAATAGAACCCGTGAGTTGAAATATCCTGTGTCTTAACCAAAATTGACGCCGCCCCATCTAGGTTAGGCGCAACCCTAATTGTGACTGGAAGGGTTAAATTGTACCGAGAGGTTGCACGTCGTTCTTTCACTGCGCCCCGCGCTTTGTTGCCAAATCCGTATTCTTATGTTGGGTGGTCCGTATGGTTCAGATTCTATGCGGTTCTCAGTCATCGCATGAAATGTGAATGTCTCTGCGCTTCCGCTTAGTACACACCACGAAAATTTGAATTCTGATATAATGGGCACCAGCATCAGGAGCGGCTCGGATAAATTCCGAGCCCGGCAACCGGGCAGGAGACGCTACGGTGCCTAGGCGAGCAATCGCCGATGCGCGGAACGAAAATATTCCGAAGCGCGAGTCTCCGAGAAATTAGCCGCCTGATGCTTGGGCGGCTTTTGTTTTTTCCGGCTCCTGATGCATGCGCTCAAAAGGAGCATGCGTCAATGTCTGGAAACTCTTCGCCGCTGGATGACCTGCCAGAAGACGTTCAGGAAATCCTAAGATTGGTTGGGAAGCAAGGGAACGGAGTGCCGAAGGGACTGACGCGGTGCCCCGTCTGCGGTGATTGGATTGGGCGCTGCCTTTGGCAAGACCCGCTGCTGTGGCACAGGGGAGCAGCGCGGGTTAGTTGTCGCTGTGAAGCGAACGTGTGCACCAAGTGCGGCGAACCAATCTACGAATACAGGCTCGGTGCGAATGTCTATGATGAGGCGGCGGGAAAGATTCTCCATGTTCCGGGAATGCTTGGAGCGTTTCATCAGTGCGGCAAGCCACGAATCCAACTACCGTGTCCGATTCAGCCATTCTGGGATGAGAAGTATTCTCCTGTGCTGGTCGGCTTTCCCGCCCAGCTTGTTTACGTCGGTGTGCGTGCACGCAGCGATGACCCCCAGAAACTTATCGTCATGAAATCGCGCTATTCGTATGACCCTACAACGTTCTTTGAAACGAGCCGTGGAAAAGAGATGAGGTATCAGTCGCAGCTAGCCAGCGTTTTCTATGTTGATGTCCTTTGGGAAAAATCCAGCGGGCAGTGGTCAACGTTCAAATGCCAAGGCAATGAGCTGTTATTCCACGCCACGGGCAAGGATTTTGAGCAGGCGATGACAAACACTTTAGCCGCTGGGCTTCATCCCGATGAGCCTGCGAGGTAGCGAGAGCCAATTTTAGTTAACAAGTGCATCCGGCAATTGGCGCGAAGCTAGCAAAACACGACTGGATGAACACCAGCCGTGAGAAATCCAGTCGCCAACCGCTCCATTAAGCGAGGGCGACGCGGATAGCAAGGGCGGCGCGAGCATCCCACTCGGCAAGCAGCCTCAACTCGTTATAGTATTCGCGATAGATGAATGTTTCAGCTCAACGTTCTCCCCTTCCGACCCGGATTCTGGCGGTTGTGCTAGAAGGTCTGAAACTCTTTGGTATTGCTATCGGTTGCCTAATCATTTTCGCATTCATTTTCTTCATATCAATTAAGACCGGAATCGTAATCGCGTGGCGATGGGTTGCACTTGCTTACTGGACGGGTTTCCTGATTTGGTTGATTTGTAGGCTACACAAACCCAACCTGATGCAGGGTAAATTCTGGTTCACCCTTTTCTGCCTTTTGTTGATTCACATGATTGCATTCATTGCCGCGATGGACTCTCATAGTTGGGGCGGCTGCGATGCTGATTGTTTGCTTCCTAATATCGTGGTGGGTTGAAGCGGCCTACGTACGATGGTGGATGAAGTATCGGATGGTAGGTACTAATGACGCTGTACCGAAAGCAGAGACCAGCCGTATCGTGAGAAACGCGAACCTGTTGTCGTACGCGCTCCTGTTCATCATCACCTTGTTTATCTTGGGTTCACTTTGATTTGTGCCGCATCGCTCTGGATTGGTGGGGATAATTCTGTTATCGACAGCTATCTGCAAGTGAAACAGTGAAAAGGGCGGTCCCGTCCCTCCATTCTATTTACCTTCAGGTCTTCCTCGAAGTGACTTGTTGCGAAAAAGTGCAAGACCTGCGATGAACAGATTAAAAACTGTCAGCGTCCATGAGAGTACGACACCGGCATGGGCATCAAGCACCCTGAACGATACTGCGTAATGCAAACCAAAGAGTGTGAGCACAACAAAATATTCCGCAATTACTAACACAATTATCCGCTTGTCGTTTTGATGGCAATCCGAGTATCTGCGAGCGTAATACATAAGCGGTGCCTGCATCACGATGACACCGCAAAAGACAAGAGATGGGAATACGAGGTCGCTGGAAGGCACATTCAAGAACAAATGAAAGAAAACGTACATCCAAATAAAATTGAGCGGTGAAAGTGTGGCGAAGACCCGAACCCATTTCCAAAGACTCGGAGATTCCTGCATCGCTCCCCGCTCGAAATACTGCCAATTGGAGTCAAAGATATTCAGGTTTTTAGCATGAAGGGCTGGATGAACGAAGGGTTACTTCGTGCAGGGTTCCAAATGACGGCTTGCTTACCGGATACCATCGGTCAGGGCAACCGCAACTGCCGCGTTATTCCGTGGGTCGGTCGCGTTCAGAGGTGGGTGCGAATTTCTGTTACCAACTATCGCGGTATCGCATAGATTGTTGCACTCAGATGCGTTATCTTCACGAAAGGATAAATCTCCGTCAAGCATCCTATGCGTGCAAACATCGCCGCGCTATTTGTGAGCCTGTTGGTCGCTCTTGGGTCACCCGCTTCTCTAGGAGGTATGCAAGATTTTACTGCGCAGAACGAAACGGTTGTGACGCCCTACGACGACAAGGATGCATATTCAATTTATGCAATCCTGCTCGAAGGCGCTAAGAGTTCTGTATACGTAATTCAGGTGGAAACAGAATCGTGGTCAGGAGCAACCCCAAAAAAACTGGGCATCACCGGCGGTCGTGATTTTCAGAAAATCTGGGGAGTCGCTGTCAAGGATTTTGCCAACCAGTATCGCAATCCGAGGGTGCTCACGCGGAGCATTCCGATACAGACATCGTACCAGTTGGTTCCTAAGCAAGAGGTGGCTTCTATTTTCAAGTCCGGCGGAGGGTGGGATACGTTTTATCAACGCTATCCTTCATCCGGTGGTTTCTACACTTTCTCAGCTATTGGGTTTGACCCTCAAAAGCACCATGCAGTCGTGAACATGCATCTCAGTTGTGGATTATTATGCGGATACGGCAAGCCGCATTTTCTAGAAAAGAAAGATGGCCGGTGGCAAGAAGTTTCTGTCAATGCAAAGGTGACGACTTGGGTCTCTTGATGCCTCACTCTTAAATCGGCTGCTCCAAAGACGCCTTGCCAACTTTTAGCGAACTGGTACGCTAGCTACTGACCGCTCAAAAGCACCGTCGCCCCATCGAAAGAACGCCGAAACGAAATTCAATCCAGCAACATGAAGGTTCCCCATGAGTGCGATTTCTCCGCTGGTGCATCCAGACGCATCGGCACCAGATGTCAGCAATATTAACTATCCTGCCCGCCCCGCAAAGTTAACAAGACCAGCACCAGTTGCCCAAGCCACCGTCCAGCACAAGCCAGCGAAAAAGATGCGGCATCGAATTCCACCAATTCAACGTCTTCGCGTAATGGAAAAATACGCGTTGGGAACAAACCAAACAGCCATCGCGCGGCAGGAAGGGATAAACAGGGAAACTGTCGGAAGGATTGTGAAGAGCACGGAGATGGCTGCTTACGTGGAAGAAAAAAGAGAGATTTGGTGCGGTTTGTGTGACATTGCGCTCGAAGTGCTGCGACAGAAGCTGAAAGAGGGGGACAAAGAAGTAGCGCTAAGAATTTTGGAGAGTAATGGTGTGATTCCCGTGCGAGGTAGCGCGCTCAATCACAATATTCCGACCGCAGCGAACCCGAACCAAGATATGCGCATGAACGCTCTGAGGGCTAGCTTCGCCGACGTGATGATGGAGAGAGCGAAAGTGTTCCGCACCCCCTTCCCGGAATTGGCAGAGATAGCTGAGCAGCAAAACATTGAAGTAGGTTTTGATTTGAGAGGCGCTTCTGATGAGGCGGAGCAGGAAGATGAAATCTGAACGGTCTCGGCTCGAATCGCCGTTGTTATCGGAAACGGGAGGTGAAACTTGAAGTGCCATCAGGTGACACCTCAGTTTGAATTTGAGCCGTAGAGTCCTAGTACAAAGCCCACGAAATACAGCACAACTGCGGAGAGCAATATCGCGCCGAAGACACGCAGTGCGCGGTCAAATTTACCTTTCGGTTCACCCGCTTTAGGGAAAAAGGCACTGCGCCACAGATAGGCAGCGCCCACTGCGAACACTAACAATCGTACCCAGCCAACGATGTTTGTGTTTATCTCCACGCTGCAATGTCTTTTGGATTGCCGTCCAATAGTGGCACGAAATAGAGCAAGAGGCTAACCCGATAAATCACCGGACATTCCCGATTTGTGCCCCCTTGCGGTCGCGCTGACGTGAAGAAAAAATCGTGCTTGCAGCGAGCGCGGTTCCTCGTGTCGGCTGGATGAGAAATGCATTCCGAAGAGTTTGATAACAACAATGCGCGATGCATCCCGGCTGCGGTACTGTAAGAGCGGATATTTTTGCATCGGAGGAGAAGTCGTGAACAAGCTGCGCAAGCACCCCGATAAATCACCGGAGCCGACAGGCGTAGAGGATTTCGAGCCTGAAGTGATAGACGAGACCGACGACGGCGGCTGCACCATCATTGTCCCTGCTCGACCACCGCAAAAACAGCAGAATCGTCAATAGTGAAGGTCACCGCGTGACGAACGGGGAAAAGACCCGTGCTCGCAGCGGGCGCGGTTCACTGGGTTGGCTGGATGAGTCTTTCCGCAAATCCATCCTAGAGCGACTTGCGCGCATGGTGCATAATGCCGCCTGTGGGGTGGCGCGAGAAGAAAAACCGGGCATTTAGGTCTTACCGGAGAAGGAGGAAGGATGCGACCGTGGTTCATTCAATCTATGGGTCTGTGTCTGGCGTTATTAGTCGCGGGAAGCATGATGGTAGCCAGTGCGCAGAATCAACAGTCGGCGCAACAGAATCCATCATTCGTGAGTGTGCGGGGACCCGAAGTCAACACTACTTACGTCATGCGCGTAATCAGGGCTGCGGAATATGCATTTCGCCACAGTCACGGTCGGTTCGGTTCTTGGCAGGAGTTATACGATTCCGGCAAATTATGGGACTCCCAAAAGACCGTCGAGGAATGGCGCAAAGTAGCCTTCGCAAATGGACCAGAGGCTATTCCGGGTTATCGTTTGAGTCTGATTGTGTCAGCTGACGGAGCCGGGTATTCAATCTCTCTGCGAAACATGGGCGGCGACGGCTGTGGATTATCACTGTTCAGCGACCAGAGCGGCCCCGTCTATCAAGGCGTCCCACTCGATTGTCCTAAAGCAGTCGATAAATAGAAGCACTGAACGCTCCGTGTTCGGTGCGAATGCCACTCGCTCCTATCACGTCAAGCCAGCTCATCAAAAAGCGACAGCGACGTTTCCCTTTGAATCCTTCGTGGTTCGGGTAGCGCAGGCAATCCCTTCGAGCACCACAGTTCGCGTAACTGTCGAACGGTTGCAGGAGCGTGCCCGCCGAAATACGACCCCGACCATCCTGCTGCTGTGAACGATGACGTACCGAGATGAATGTGCGGCTTTTCCATCACGCTCGACAGTATACCGGAGCGGGTCTGAGGGCTGAGTGCATCGCGCTAGCTCATTTCTCAACGACTGAAGCGACTTTCGGTCTCACTGCCTTCCTGATTCTTTTCCCCAGTTTCAGGAGATGGGACAGGGGATACAGAATCGGCATCAAGAACCAGTAGTGGCGGCGCACGAAGCGTCCTCTCAGCTTTCGGCTCCAATCCTCAGCGACGTTTTCGTGCCCGTCGTAAACAGGTCGGTGTACTGCGTGAATGTGGTGACCGATTTCGTGATACAGAACGTCTCCCAATCTCATGTAACGCAAAAGAGGTGTTCGTAACACCCACGCCGGGTCGGCGCTCACGATGTTGTCCACATAAAGCCAAACCGTCGCTGGCGATGACTTCCACGAGCGGGAGTATGAACCCAGCGACTCAGCCAAGCGATACTTTCTGCCCCGACCCCAAACCTTTTGGCGACGTTTGTCTCGTGGTAGCGCAGAACGGTTAGTTAGAACGATTTTCTTTAGTCCCACGAGATATTTCGGCGGAACAGTTGTGAGTAGGTTATCCACCATCTTCCTGATTTGGGCAGGTGGCTCGAAGTCTCGGTAGCTTTCCACTATCTCGGGTCTTGCGTCCCGAGCCTTTTCCCCATTTTCCATCTGGCTGTGCAACGAATGTTAACCCGACCACAGAAAACTCGTTACCCAAAATTTGGAGCGCGAGGTACCAAACTGTCAGAGCATGGTTAAGAAATGACCACCTCCCATCCCCTAGCTGAATACCATCACATCCAGCACAAGCCCGCCTGTTCGATTCTGTCAGGGCAACTCGCCCAACCACGGGAAGGCATACCATGCCAGCCATGCAAAGAGCATCCAGTGCACGAAAACACTCCATCTGAATGAAGACGTTCCCTTCCAGCTCCGAGCGAAGGCGAAGGCAAGAAAACCAACCCAGAGGATATTCACCAAGCACACCTCTTTGGTGTAACGAGCGCCTTCATAATGCAGTCCCCAATTCCAACTGATAACAAAATCAAGAATGCTCAACACTGAGGCAACCAGCAACAGCACATACGACCGCTTGGGAATTCTAGCTTCGCCGCGAAATAGCTGCGGATTCCAAGCGGAAAAAAACAGCATCGGCACTGCTACCGCTACATTCGCCAAATGCAGGTCAGCAAGAAAGAGCGCAGGTATCACGGTTAGGGCTGGAAAGGGGGAGAGTACCGTTGGAACCCCAGAAAGAAGTAACCCAATCGCTGCGGGAATCAGCAATCCCAAGCCAGCCACAGATGTGATGACGGCAGGTTTTGAACTGGGATTCACCCGAACTCTCCTAAAGGTTAACCATCATATCGTCACGACTCAGCCCCAACGTCAGTGTTAACCAAGAATCCCGCCCCTTCGATTCCGTAGTCGCCCTCTCCGGGGACAGGATTTAATGACCAATCTCCAAGCGGGCATCGCGATTGCGGATGTGGGCGGGGAGATTGGCCGCTTGCCCAGATAATTCTTTCTGTTCAGCCGTTGTTAATCACGGGATTTCAGAATTTTTTCTACCGCGTCAGCTCACCTGCTTTCACCCAATCTTTGCTAACACGTATGAGATTTCCCGGTGTGTATTGGATAATTTATATGCGGGAGAAATCCCGCGAAGCAAAACCGAACTTGATTTGGGCAGAGTGGAGAAAATGGAAGAAAAACAGCAGCCGACATACGCGAGCGACCATTTGTATTTGGTGGCTTTTTTGACGTGCACTGGTCACACAATCACCGGGACACGACACCACGGTCACCGCGTGGCTTTTGAATTCGCGGAGACCGCCGAGTTGCTGGCGGATGTCGCCGGATTCATGGGTGGCGCTGTGATTCCTGCCCGGCAGTTCAGTTTTGAAGTGCTGAAGCTCAAAAGAACGCTGAACGGAGGCTAATAAAAGTGAACAGAGTGAAAAAACATGAAGACCAAGGAGTTCGTATCTGTTATTGAAGCAGCCCGCGCATTAACGCAGCGCGGATTCTACGTAGTTCCAATCCCAAGCGGAAGTAATCACCCCGTCCTAAGTGAGTGGCAGAATCTCCGAATCACACTGGCCGATGTGGAATCTCACTTCGCCGATGCTGAAGGCATTGGTATCTTGCTAGCTCCTAGCGGGCTCGGGGATTTTGACGGCGACTGCGGTGAAGCCATCGCTGCTGCGGACGTGCTCTTACCGCATACCGCAATGGTGCACGGTCACCGAAGCAGCCCGCGCAGTCATCGTTATTACCGTCCGACAAGCATTCCCAAAAACAAATCGTTCCACGACCCGCGTCAAACTAAGGCGGAATCAGCACGCGCAGTGATTGCCGAGCTGCGAACGAATGGGCAGACCGTAGTCCCGCCTTCCATCAATTTGCGAACGCGGGAGGTGGTGACATGGGACTCTGAAGGTGAACCAGCCACCGTAGATGGAGATGAGCTAGCTCGTGCGGTTGCGCAAGTTGCAGCAGCGGCTCTCTTGGGACGTTACTGGCCGACCGGGTCGCGGCATTTCGCTACATTGGCTCTTGCAGGAATGCTGCTACGGGCACGATGGGCGACCGATGACGTGGAACAGTTCATCTTAGCGGTTGGTTCCGCCGCGCAGGATGAGGAGACCAGTTCGCGGCTCCACGATGTTGTCAGCACAGCGCAGCGGCTCGACACGGAGCAGCCTGTTACCGGAGCCCGAACGTTAGCGGAGCTTATCGGCGGAGATATCGTGGTGAAGATTTGCGAGTGGCTTGGATTGGGAACGGGCAATGAGGAACGCAATACCATTTCACGGAGCCGTGGTGGTGGATTGGTCAAGCAACTCTCCGATGAGATTTCACCTGCCGAACACTTTGCGCAAGACCAAAGTGGAGAACTGTATCGGTTCAACAATGGTGTTTATATCCCCGATGGCGAGCGGCACGTGAAGCGCCTCGTAAAAACGCTGCTGGAGAAGCGCAACGAGACGCAGTCTTGGAGTTCAAATCGGGCAAAGGAGGTCGTGGAGTATCTCCGTGTGGATTCACCTCTGCTCTGGGAACGTCCACCGCTTGACGTGATAAACGTGAAAAACGGTCTGCTGGACGTTACAACAGGCGAACTAAAGCCACATTCGCCGGAGTTCCTTTCTGCCGCGCAACTGCCCGTGTCGTTTGATGCTTCCGCTAAATGCCCTGCGTGGGAGAAATTCGTTGCGGGCGTCTTTCCCAAGGACGCGCAGGAACTAGCATGGGACATACCTGCTTGGCTTATGACGCCTGATACTTCCATCCAGAAAGCAATCCTGCTGGTAGGCGAAGGCGCAAATGGAAAGTCCGTTTACCTAGCAGGGCTTCGCACGTTTCTTGGTCGCACCAACGTAGCATCGGAAACCCTCCACCGCTTGGAATCGAACCGCTTCGCCGTGGCACAGTTGGTTGGGAAGCTGGCAAACATCTGCCCCGACTTACCGAGCGCTTCTCTGGCGGGCTCTTCGGTCTTTAAGCTCATTACGGGCGGCGATTGCATCACGGGCGAATGTAAATTCAAACAGCCATTTCCATTCGTACCGTTCGCTCGACTCGTATTTTCAGCCAATCATTTTCCACGTAGTGCCGACGCGTCCCACGCTTATTTTCGGCGCTGGATAATCCTCCCGTTTGAGCGAACTTTTGACCCCAGCGAGCAAATCCCACGCGAAGTGCTTGATGCTCAGCTGGCAGCTCCGTCAGAGCTGAGCGGTTTGTTGAACAAAGCGCTGGGCGCAGTAGCTGCAATCCGAACACGGGGAGGATTGCACGAGCCCGAATCTGTAAGCGGTGCTGGACACGAATTTGTCCAGCTGACCGACCCAGTTGCGGCTTGGCTCAACTCCACAACCATGCAGAGCCCGGATGGGATAGTAGCGAAGGATGCTCTACTCGCAGAATACAACCGCACTGCGGTACGGGAGGGTCGCCCCATCATTACGCCAACCGCGCTGGGGCTTGCGATAAAGAGATTCATACCCGGAATCAAGGATGCCCAAAGGAAGGTGGAGGGAAGGCGGCAGTGGGTATGGTTAGGTCTCTGGCTCCGAACTCAGGAGTTCGAAGCCTAGAGGGCAGATACCGAGGTGAACGGGGTTCACTGAGTTCCCCTAACCTTTTCCTTGCGGTTGAGCTTGTAAAAGATTGTTGTAGGGGAGAGTAAAAAGGGGTGGGAGCAACCCAGTGAACCCCGTGAACTCCGGTTACTTCGATGATTGGTCTTCGGGCTCCGATGGTCAATGCTTTCGCCGGACGGGGATTTGGAGCCATCGGCGCATCGCGATTGTAACGCGACCGAAACGAGTGCTTCTGGCAGCGCCTCATCCGGCGCGATGCTTGGGCTGAAATCCGTGTTGTCCGTTTGGCAGCACAACAGTTGAAAATTGCTGGACGGGTTCGCGGGAATTTACCAAAATTATTTCACTCGACCGGGGAAGCCATTCCCCGAGCGATGGCACTTAAGACGGAATGCAATCCCTACGATTTTAATGTGGGGTATCTGTGCGCAAGTATTCTGCTTCCGTCTGCGCGCGTGCGTTGGCGGAGCAATCGTATTTCCTTCCAGAAATTTCTTCGAAGCTAAAAACTAACGAAAAACCAATCTCCGCGCATTCTGCTGCATTGCGGTCTGCTGCCAGCGGCGACATCGCGCTGGACGCGTGCGCATTGGCGGCTTACGTAGATGAAACCGTAGCGTCCAATTTTCCCGAATCAGTTCCTCCGCCGTCCAGCGGATTGCGATTGCCTGCCGATGGCGATACCATCCCCGCCACAACGTCATCACCGCCGAGCACGGAGGCAACAATCGTGCCACGGCGTCGGTTCCAGAAGGGACGCGTGTTTCAACGAAACAAAATCAAGAAGTGGGCTGGCTCGTTTCGGGACGAAGTGATTGACCCCCTAACGGGTAAACTTAAACGTATACGACGTACCGTCACGTTTGACCCAAGCGTGACATCGCGCCGTGCAGCTCTTCGTGCACTCCAACCGTACCTTGATAGGGTGAACGTTGACCCGCCGTCTCCGAAACGGGGCGGAAAAACTGTCGCCGAGCTTGTCGCGGAATGGAAAAGAGAAATACTGCCCAATCGGAAGCCGGGCGGAGCGCGGGCGTCTCGGTCTCACCTACGGACGCATATCGTTCCCCTGCTCGGGAAAATGCCTTTGCGAGAACTGAATCTCAGAACGAGACAGGCGTTCGTCTCAGCCGTTGGTCAACGAGTTAGCAGAAAGAAAACCGTTGAAAACGTTTTCGGCACACTGAGTTCGATTCTCAAAAAGGCGCGGAAGTGGGGCTACCCCATTCCCGATGTTGAGCGGGAAGACATTGAATTTCCTTCTGACATGAAGCCGAAGTTACAAACGTTCTTCCTTGATGCGGACGATGCGGCGAGGGTAGTTAATGCCGCGACGTATCCCTTCCGTTTGATGTTTCTCATCGCCGCTCTATGCTATCTCCGCGTCGGGGAAGTAACGGCGCTCAAAATCAGCAGCGTAGATTTCGAGCGGAAAGTTATTTACATCGGTGCATCGCTTGATTACGCCACACGAAAAGACGGCACCACCAAAAACCGTAAAAGCAACGCTTGGGTTCATATGCCCGAGTTGTTGGAACGGCATCTCCGGTATTGGCTCGCGAACCATCACGTGCCGAACCCTGAAGGCTACCTTTTCGTGAATTCCAAAGGCAGACCCTACTTGTCGGACTACGTGCGGAAGCAAGTTCACAAAGCTATGGCGGCAGCTGGAATACCCCGTCCGAAAGGGGCTCGTGTCGGGATTCACGCCTTCCGACATGGGGCAACCAGCGAACTTCTGGATGGAGGAACCCCGATAAACGTCGTGACCCGGTTGATGCGACATTCCGATGAGACAACCACTCTGGAGAATTACGCACATTTGGTTCACGATTCCGAGCGGGTCGCATCAGAGAATTTCTCAAGGAAAATCGGGCAGAACTTGGTTCAATTGGAGTCAACTCCTGAAATGGAGTCAACTTCGGGCAAAACCATTTGAAATAAAGGAACTTGGCGGAAGCGTGTGGGAGTCGAACCCACCATCCTGGCCGCGAAGGACAGGATCAATGGCTTTGAAGGCCACGAGAATCACCGGATCCCTTTCGCCTCCGCGGACGATTATAGGGACGGTGCTCCGCACGTTCAACTTTTTGCAGGAATAGCTGGCGCTTTCTTGCGGGCTAGTTCGAGAAGTTTGGGATGGGTGCAGACTTCGAAGTATGTGCGGTTGCCTTGCGCCCCGATCTTGCCGCCCGGTAGCAGTTGCCGCACGAAACCTTTGCGAATGATGATGGGCTCGAACGCATCGCCGATCGGAACCTCTCCGAAATACAGCTGCACTCGTTCCTTGCCCCACGGCATCGGAAAATTGCCACCCATCGGGGCGAGCGCGATTTCGGCACCCACTTTCTGAAATCCTTCCTCGTTCAGCTCGATTCCATTTGAATTATAACGGACGACTAGCTCGTCACCTTCGTCCTCAACTGCGTCTTCCATCAGCGTTTGCAGCAGGAATACGTTGAATGGCGACGGATTCTCTTTGAACAGCCGCTTCGCCATCTTCGAGCAGCTCGAAAGCCGGTCCGACAAATTGAGCGCCCGCGAAATCATCACCCGTGAATCGGCGTCCATCCAGAGCGACGGCGCGGAATCCTGAAACGCCACGCCAAGCCCCAGTTCAAGCGCCGGTAGATTCGTCGTCCTCGCACGCTGGTTATACGCCTGGGTCACCGCCAAAATCTCGCGCGCCAGCACGCACGCGCGCGCCACTGCCCTCTGAGTGGCTCGCTTGGCTTCCGTTTCGTAAATCGCGAGGATAATTGCATCGCCCTCGATGAAAACCTTGGCGGCGCCATAACGTTCGAGCATCCGCTTCACGGGCTCGTGCAAGTTCATGCTGAAGTGCGACGCCGGATTCATACCCCGCGCGAGGAGATCCTTTGTGATTCCCGTGGAACCGCGCACGTCAGCCTTAATAATCACGTGGGAGCTGACCGGATCGTCGTCTGGTCGCACCTCATCCGGGTGCAAGAATTCGTAGAGGCTCTTGTTTACCCGCGAAAGCTCGCGTGCGCGCTCGGAGCGCACCAGATTGATACGCTCCATCCACGAAGCCACTTGCTGGTAATTGCGCCGATCGCGCCGCAAGCGCATCAGGTCCTCAGCAAATTGAATCGATGTCGCGAGCGTTTCCTCATGGGTTCGCCGTCGGATCGCACGCGAAGCTTCATCTAAGCGTTTCATCGAGATCTTGCGCGCTGGAAACTGCTCGAGAATCGTCTCGATTCGTTTTTGCTCTTCCCGATGCACGATCGCTTTTTTCAGTTGCTGCAGGTGAATGGGCGGACAGTAGTCAGCATAGATTTTGCGAAGTTCGTAGCCCGCTAGCACGTGGAACAGAAGATCTCGCTCTTCCAGACGATGCGTCCACTCTTCCCGAAGTTGCGCCCGCACTTCCGGCGGCACCTCTCCGTTGGAGTCGTCAGTCGCCGGCCGATGTGCGCCGAACAGCCTCCGAGAATTCTCGGGCTGGTTCAAATAGTCTCCGAGCCGATTCCTGTACTCCTCGGTGAGGAAATCCAACCGCTGCTTGGCCGCGTCAATTGGCGGGGCGAGCTCCTCGAGGTTCTGTTCGACTGAAGAGAACTTCTTCCGAAGCGTTTCAAGCTCGGCTTGTGTTTCAGCCGATGAGCCGGCTTTCTTCTTGAAGAGCCACGGAAACACGTCGTCGCCACCGCCTGCGCGGGACGAAAGTTCGCGCTGCTCTTCCTCGATTCGTTCTAGCTCCGATCGAAGCTGCCGCGCCTGCTCCATCAATCGGTCGTAGGCTTTCCGCGATTTGCTCAGTTCCTCGGAATCGTCATCAGCAAGAACAAAATCACGGACAAAATCGAGCAGCAAATGATCGAACACGTCAAAGCGGTCCGGATCATTAACGAAATTCCCAAGCAGCACATAATGCTGCAGGAAAAGATGATCGTCATTTCCGTTTTCGACGAAAAGAAATCTATTCTGCAGCAAATCATAGGTCTCGCGGAAGTCGTCGCCGAACAGCGCGCGCCGGGATTTGCAAATAATTCCATCTTCCACGTCACGCCATACTCGTTGCAGCGTCTCGCCCACCTGGCGGTAAACGTTCTTTTTGTCCGCCTGAATTTCAGCGATTTTCGACCGCATCACGTGCGCGGGCTCGCTGTGTTCGAAAAGTTCGCCGCGCCCGCGAATCCATTCCTTGCACTCCACCACAATGCTCGAAAACTGACTTGAAAGCTCAGCCGTCAGGTGCTTGAGAATCGCCAGTTGATGCAGAACATCCGTTTCGATCGATTGCTGATATTTTGCTCGCGTCAACGATTCCTGCAGAATATCGGTGAGAAGTTTTCGAAAGGCCGCGTGTTCCGGGGGACCAGCACGCTTCTTATCCTTGCCGTAAACGAGGCTGATGTTGACGGTCTGACGCACGAGATCGAGCAGGTATTTTCGGGTAAAATCAACAAATCGGGGGCTCAGGAAGACGTCATAATGGATGTTGTCAACACCCAGCGTGAGATTCGAAAGCCGGATTTCGGCGGAGTACGGCTCAAGCTTCATCCGCGCCGGATGTGTGGGTGAAGGCAGAGTATGAGTGTCGGGCATTTCTGACACCTGATTCGGATAAACTTTGACTGTAGGGATCAGCGGGGTAACGTGCAATGGAACTAGGCGTAAGGGTTAATGCAGGGTCGGATCACGAGGACGACACGCCGCTCGACGGGATGGAATGGCCCTCGGTTGACGTCCACGGCATGCGCCAGTCACGCGTAGTGTGGCTTAAGGGCGCTTCGGACAATTTGACTCGCACTCAGGCCTTGAATACATCCGCTATCGAACTGTACTTTGCCCACCGATCTTGGCCCTTGCCTCTACCTCGGACCAGCCGGGCAGCGCTGCGATCGCCGTGCGACACGGGATGGGTTCTGCCGGCGCCATCAGCCGGATGCACCTGCAACCTCGACTCCCTTCTTCACTCCGAAGAAGCTCGCCGCATTTTTCATTGCGCTCGCGATGCTATGGCCGGAGTTGACGCGGTTCCTCAGTGCACTTGCCCGTCTCTTCCGCTAGCCGCATGCCGCTTTCAATTCAATCTCCCCTGAAGACAGAAGTCTGTCTTCAATTTTGAAATTCAGGGTAAAATCCGCCCATGTCGAAACTACTCGAAGGCAAGACAGCGATTGTGCTTGGTGTATGGAATAAGTGGAGCATCGCGTACGCGATCGCGCAGGCTTTCGTCCGAGAAGGCGCAACTCTGCTGCTCACATACCAGAACGATCGCGCAAAGCCGACCGTCGAGGAACTAGGCAAAGAACTCGGCGCCAAAGCGTTTTTCCCGTGCGACGTCCAGCAGCAATCCGATATTGATAACCTCGCGGCAGCAGTAAAAGCACAGGGTCACAGGCTCGACGCTGTCGTTCACTGTCTCGCCTTCGCGAACCACGAAGACCTGGGCAATCCGTTCGTCAACACGTCGCGGGCCGGCTTCCAGCTTGCACTTGAGGTGAGCGCGTTTTCGCTCGTGGCTGTCTCCAAAGCGCTGGTGCCGCTGATGTCCGACGGCGGCGCGATTATGACGCTCACCTATCTCGGCTCGACGCGCGTTGTGACGAATTACAACATCATGGGCGTAGCGAAGGCTGCGCTAGAAGCGTCGGTGAAGTATCTGGCCAGCGAACTTGGCAAAAACAAGATCCGCGTGAACGCTATTTCCGCCGGTCCCATCAAGACGATTTCTGCGCGAGGTATCAAGGATTTTTCGAAGGTTTTGGAGTTTGTCGCGCAACATGCTCCGCTGCGCCGTAACACCGACATCGCTGAAGTGGCGGATACCGCCGTATTTCTTGCCAGCGATCTCGGCCGCGGAGTGACGGGCAATACGATCTACGTCGACGCCGGCTTCCAGATCATGGCTCTCGATCCGCCGTCATAGCCGGTTTACGGCTCCGGAGAGAATCCCATCGTCGTCTCGAATTTTAATCCTTCGTGTATCCTCCGCGACGTGCTCAAGATTGATCCGAATCACCGGCCAATCCGTGCGCAATGAAAGCCTCTCTGGCCACTCGACAAGCACCACGCCGGGCTCGGACAGCACATCCTCCAGGCCAAGCGTCTCCAGATCACGAGAATCGCCGATGCGATAGAGGTCCACATGATAAACGCGCGAGCCATTTCCGTATTTGTGCACGAGCGTGAAAGTTGGACTGGTAACTTCGTCCTCGCCAGCGGCTCCCGCTCCGCTCACAATTCCTTTTGTTAGCGTCGTCTTCCCGGCTCCCAACTCGCCCGATAATAAGACGAGGACTGGCGCCTTGAGCTGCGCGCCAAGAGCGCGGCCTAATCGAATGGTCTCTTCCGAAGAATGCGTAACGATCTCGCGGCTAGTCACGGCCGCACTCAGCGAAAAACTTCTGATAGGCGCGCGGGATTGAACGGATCAAGTCAGTAGCCATCAGCGGCGCCTCGCCCAAATCCGCATAAGCAATATCGCCCGCAAGGCCGTGAAGATACACGCCGAAACAAAGCGTCGCCGCGCCCGGCCCGTACTGCGCGATGAGACCTGACAGCATTCCAGTCAGCACGTCCCCGGTGCCGCCCGTGGCCATCCCGGCGTTGCCGGTAGAATTAATCCATGCCCTGCCGTCGGGCGCGGCCACCACGGTTTGATATCCCTTCAGAATCACGAAGGCATTCCAGCCCGCTGCAGCTTCTCGCGCTATTTCAAGCCGCCCCGACTGAATTTGTTTCGTGTCGCTCCCAACCAGCCGCGCCATTTCGCCCGGATGCGGCGTGACTGCCAACATCTTGCGCGCAGCTTTTAACTCGGCCGCACGCCCCGCGAAAGCATTTAGCCCGTCTGCATCAAGCACGATCGGGACGTCCAAATACTTTCCAACGACGGTGCGAACGAATTGCACGGTTTCGGTCTGCGTCGTGAGCCCCGGGCCGATTCCGATAACGCTCTTGCCTTTGACTACCCCGTCGAACCGCTCGTACTCGAGTGCTCGCAACGAAATACTGCCGGATTCTGTGGCTGGCAGCGGCTCTGTCATTACCTCGGGATTTGGCATCGCCACGAGAGGCAACACAGCCTCCGGAACCGCGGCGGTGACGAGTCCTGCTCCCACACGCAGCGCTGCCCAGGATGCCATCACGGCCGCGCCACTCTTTCCTACCGAACCTGCGACGATCAGCGCGTGCCCGTAGTTGCCCTTATTTCCATCAGGCTTGCGAGGGAGCGCAAATGCAGAAAACTCGCGCGGCTCAAGCCACCGCACAGTTCCCTTTCCGATTTCTTCGACCAATTCCCGGGGCGAGCCGATCTCGCGAACGATCAATTGACCGATATAGGCGGCCGCGTTACCAAAAAACATCCCAACCTTAGGCGCCGTGAATGTGACCGTATAGTCGGCGGTGATTATTTTGCGGCTCGAATCTTTCGTTCCGGCGTTACTTTCCGGTCCATCGTCTGCGTCGGCGGGCAGCCCTGCGGGAATATCCACCGCAACTACAACTTTTCCGCGCCCGCGCCCGTTCACCTCACGGATCACTTCGCTTAGCAAGCCTTCCACCGCACCTTTGACGCCAGTGCCAAGCAAGGCGTCCACAATAAGGTCCGCCGAGTTAACCAATGGCTTCACCGTCTGCCAGTCGGACGACGTCCGCACGACGCGGACTTCCCCTCCCGACTTTTGCCAACGATCGCGGTTTAGGGCAGCATCGCCACGCATTTCATCCGCCCCCGCAACCAGAATCACGACGGGCGTGGCCCCCGCGTCAGCCAGGTGCCGCGCGGTTACAAACCCATCTCCGCCATTGTTCCCCTTACCACACAGCACGACGGTTCGCCGCGACTCCAACCTGCGAAACCGCGTAACCATGAAGTCGGCAACGCTCTTACCCGCATTTTCCATGAGCGATAAGCTCGGAATGCCGTATCGCTCGGTAGTAAGCCGGTCGACTTCACGCATGTCCGTTGCGGTGAGAATTTTCATGGCATGAGTCCCATGGTTCTATCTTCCGAGTATATCGTGACATACACCCTGGCATTCGACCTTCGATAGCTCTCCAGACTTCAGGCAACATCTCCGCAGCAAAAAAAAAGGGCAGCGAACAATGCTCGCTGCCCTCGAAAACAAACCTGCTTTTAGCCAGCTACGGATGAACGATCGGACGCGTATTCCCGCTGGCGGCTGCAGCTGGCACACAAACCGGACCGGCGTCGGTTGTAAACGTGTCGTTGTCGGAGAACCAGTCGTGGATCCCAGTCGAATTAGACGAGTAGAACCACGAGAAGAACGCCAATTCCTGCAAGTGGTATGTGAACCCATTGCGTCCGCCAATCGGCGAGAAATTGGTGCCACTCAATGGGTCACCGACCTCAAGGTTATTTTGACAAGCTCCCGGGGGAACCTGACCCACTCCACCCCAGGCCGGCGTCGGATTATTGCCGAACGGATCGTTCACGAATTCCCCTATCTCATGCGACAGAGTATTTGCGTCTCCCTGCGTCGGTCCAAAAACGCCGGTCGTGTCGAAGTCGGTGGGTGAATAGGCCTGGATCGGATTCGTCCCCGTAGTCCCGTGATAGCCCAAAACACAGCAATTCACAAAGATGTCTCTAATCGGATTGAAGGCAAGCACGGTGTTATACAGCATGAAAATCGGAAAGTTACCCGCGTTCACCTGAGGCTGCAGCGCGGGCAGAACGTTGTTGTCGAGGAAAGCATCAAAGAAATCGATGTCGACGATACCAAAAGGCCCGCACGCGCCAAACTCCGGCGGTAGAGTGGTGCCAGAAGCAGCCGGCACTTTGATGACGACCGGTGCCAGCGTCTTAATGGGGCTGAGAAGCACCTGATAGTTGTCCGGATTTTTCAGGAGGTTATAGAATTCGGCGCGCTGAAATGCGTCGATATACTGCGTGTGACCCATATCGACTCCGCCGACAGAAATATCGTAGTTCTGGAAGATGGGTGATTGCTGAAACAGCTGTAGAGGATTGTTATTGGGAGCGGCCAGGCAGCTGTTGTCGTTTTTCGTTGGGTCGAAAACGGTCATACCCGGGGCCGTCACAATCATATTGTTCGCGTCGAGGCCCGTGCCCACAGTCTGGGTGACAACGATTACCGGAACGATGAACGTACTGACGCTGGTTGACTTGTTTCCGCCCTTGGAAGTGGGATCGGCGCCCACGATAACCCCGGTATACTGCTGCCCGTCCCGATCAGACTGGATGGTGTAGGTGAAGAGCGGTAATCCCGACTTCTTGCTCGCTCCCATCGCGGCGACTTCGTTTTTCACCGCTTCACCCGTTTCTGCCTTCACAGCCTTGGTTGCGTGCATGATGTGTAGCTTGGGGACTGCCTTCTTCTGCTCCTGTCCAAACGCTGCGGATGCAGCAGCGCTCAGGGCAGCCAACGCACAAACTGCTACCACAATGAGTTTGTGATCCACTTTCATCCTCCTCACGAGTCAGTCAGATAGGCTGTCAGTTACACACGCGTTGACTAACGGGCGTGCTCCGTCTCAGGCAGATCCTGGCTTGCACTTCAGATTGGATAACAAGCATCGGATTGGTGGGCTATCCGAGCTTGCGTGACGCTGGGCGCATATTCCTGCGAGGCCAATGCGATGTCAATAAAAAATATTGAAACCAGAAAAACAAATTACAAATCTTGGCGTACCCTCAGTTCTATAACCCTTCTAGAGTGCCGAAAACCCATTTTATTGCCCGCTCGTTCCATTAACGGACATCAATCCTGATTTCGAACTCGGCCCCCCGAGATATTAAGAGTTCTTATGGCAGCCATAAGTCCGCCCGATCCGCGAGCGGACTTTCGGGAGGCGGCGGTTGTGGCGGCAGTACCGGCGGTGGGTGGTAACGCAGGCGGCGGGGGAAGCCCTCGCTAAATCTAATTCCCCGGCTGCCAGTGTGTGACAGCACTCAGTCCATTCGCACTACGACCACTGTCATGTCATCCGCTTGTTCGGCTGAACCGGCCCATTGTTCGGCGGCGGCAATCAGATTTTCCGCGGCGCGCGGTGGGGGAACGTTGACCTGTCGCATTACCTCTTCCTTCAGCCGCTCCATGCCAAACTCCTCGCCGTATACGTTTTCAGGCTCGGTGAGGCCATCGCTGAATGCGACGAGTACGCTACCCGGCTCGACATTCAAGGAGCCCTGCGTATACGAAAACTCCTCGAAAAGTCCAACGACCGTGCCTCCCTCGTCCAATTGCTGAACCTTTCCCGCGTGCACGAAAAACGGAGCGAGATGGCCCGCATTGGTGTAGGTCAGAGTTTTCGCGTC
The DNA here is from genome assembly GCA_963772535.1 of uncultured Acidobacteriota bacterium. Taxonomy (GTDB): domain Bacteria; phylum Acidobacteriota; class Terriglobia; order Acidiferrales; family UBA7541; genus Palsa-295. The sequence goes on along the minus strand of CAVYXN010000007.1, from coordinate 237,398 downwards.
CGAATCGTACACAGCATAAAAGAAAGTGGCATAGCGATCGTCGGAAGTATTTTTGAAAAGTTGATGGTTCAAGCGCTCCACAAGCGCTGCCGTGCCGCCGTGGCTATCGAGCATTGCGTTGCTTCGCAACGAAGCCTGAAGGCTCGCCATTAATAGCGCAGCAGAGATTCCTTTGCCACTGATGTCTGCAAGCGCGATGCCCAGGCGCGAAGGACCAAGCGGTATGAAGTCATAGTAATCGCCACTCACCGATCGGGCCGGCCTGCAAATCGCGGCGAGTTGAAGGCCCGGTAATTGCGGTAGCGTATGTGGAAAGAGTTGCTGCTGCACTTCGCGCGCAATGGAGAGTTCGTTTTCCAGGCGCTGGCGCTGCTGCTGTTCCTGAATCAACTCAGACACCGACGAAGTCATCTCATTGAACGATTCGCCCAACGCCCCAAGTTGATCGTGCTGATGAACGCGGACGCGATGGCTGAAGTCGCCACGGCGGACTCGCAGTGTTGCATCATACAAATCCCCAACTGCTCGCGTGATCGTGCGCGTGAGTACGATGCCAGTAACAAGCGCCCCCATTTCGAGCGCGAGAAAAATAATCCCGGCCAGCAGCAGAAGATTCACCAGCAGCGGACCAACCGCTCCGACAGACGTTAACAACCGTCGATTGAGGGCCGAGGGACGCAGCGCGAAGGACGCCAGCACGGGCGCCGGTGATGGGTCTGATCCCGGATCGTGATGCAGTGCCTCCAGCGTCGAGGCCCCGTTTACCCTCACGTCGAGCCAATTGGCAGGCGGCGGCAGAGTCCGCCTGTGACTCAGGACTTGCTGGCCCGGAATGTACAGACGGTTCTGAATCTCGAGCGAGATTCCTGCACGCGGCTTCTGGGCAGCCGGTTGCAGCAGCATCATCTGAATAGGCCCGAGCTCAGAACTGAGACCATCAAGGAATTCCGGCGTGATCGGAGCCCCTACAAGAACGAAGAGTGGTCCTGCGTGAGTCGAACGCTTCTGAGCGGAGGCAATCCAAATCTGGTGCTCGAATTCAATAATTCCGGAATACTCACTGCCATTTCCAGCGCCAACGAGATGTTGTCCGCGATTCAGAAGCACACGAGTCTCAGGCCATTCTCGATGGGCGGCGGCGACCAAAACCGCTACTTCGGGCCGAGCAAGAATTGCATCGTCGTATGGTGAGGCACCTCGATTTACTTCGTCCTCGAGCGCGCTCGCAATAGCTTCTGCGTCGCCGGCGACCATGCTTATACGTTGTTGCAGGCCGTCGTGAAGCAAATGAGCGCCGAGCTGCAGGTAGATCCCATAGGCGCTAAGCGCGGCCATGCTAAGAAGCAGAACAACCGGAACCACGGCGATCAATATGTAGGCAACGATCAGGCGATTCCGCAACCTCCAGAGCAGGTGATTGCGAACCCAGGGCAGCAACCGAACCACAAAATAAATCACCGAGATGAAGCTGAGAAAGAACAGTAGGCCGGTGAATGGAAGACGTATGCCAGCAAAGGCAAAGAGGCGAAAGATTAGGTACAAAACAAGTATGGCAAGCGCAACACGGTCGAATGCCGAAGTGCGGCGTAGGAAAACCAGAAGGCGGCGTGAGGAGAGTTGGGACACGATCGTAGGCTTCGAGCTTGCGATGCGCAAAACCCGGAAGAACAATAATAACCCGAACCCGGAGCGCAACGCGACAACGCCGCATGCGATCAGAAGTGGCGGCACTCGCGAAGGTAGAGCCGGCGAAGCGCCTTACTAATCGAAAACTCAACTAAATCGCAGATCGGTCGTTTCTCTGCACGCGGCTGTGGTAGCGGCTATACGTGAAATAGATCACCAGGCCGATGGCGAGCCAAATGATTAGCCGCGCCCAGTTGATCCAGCCGAGTTTGTACATCATGTAGCCGTTAAAAATAATGCCCATAACCGGGACAAAAGGCACCCATGGGGTGCGGAATGGGCGGGGCTGATCGGGATTTGTGCGGCGGAGAACCAAGATGGCGATGCAGACGATTACGAAAGCCAAAAGCGTCCCGATATTCACCATGCGCCCGATATCGTCGATCGGGACTGTACTTCCGACGATTGCAGCCAGCAGACCCACCAGAATCGTGTTTTTGTATGGCGTACGAAATTTTGGGTGGATCGCCGCGAAGAATTTGCGCGGCAAGAGCCCGTCATTGGCCATCGAGTAAAGCACGCGCGTCTGCCCCAGCAACATAACCAGCATAACGCTTGTGAGCCCCGCGAGTGCGCCTGCGGTGATTAAATAAGAGGCCTTCGTAAGGCCGCGATCGAGGAAGGCAACGGCCAGCGGCGCTTCAATGTTAATTTCCTTCCATGGCACCATTCCTGTGAGAACAGCGGCCACGAGGATGTAAAGAATCGTACAGACACAGAGCGACGCGATGATTCCGATCGGCAGATCCCGCTGCGGATTTTTTGCTTCCTGCGCGGTTGTCGAAACAGCGTCGAAGCCGATGTACGCAAAAAAGATGTAAGCGGCTCCGGCTCCAATTCCTGAAAATCCCATGGGCGCGTATGTGTGCCAATCGTGGCCCCAGTTGCCCGGGTTCACATACTTGAACCCCAGCGCGATTATAAAAAGAACCACGGCGACCTTGACGAAAACGATGCCGGCATTGAATGTAGCGCTCTCTTGAATTCCGACCACTAGGATTGCGGTGATCACAAGGGCGATTACGAACGCCGGTAAATTGAAGCCGATCTCCATGCCGAAGAGTCGCGGCGCATTGACCAAGTCGTGCGCGCGCCGCACCAGTTCGGGGGACTGCGCGCTCAGAATGTCGCCAACTCTGGCCAGGTAGGCTTGCGTTCCTTGAACCAGACTCGAATCGGAAGCGCTTGCCATCTGCCTCGCCACCTCATTCTCCGCAGTTCGCAGGGCCGTCCAGTGATCGTAGGCAAGCCAAAGAGGTATTCTTAGCCCGAAAATATGCAGAAACTCGACGAAGTGATTCGACCAACCCGACGAAACAGTGCTCGCGCCCATCGCATACTCAAGCGTCAAATCCCAGCCGATGATCCACGCGAAAAGCTCGCCGAGCGCCGCGTAGGCATAGGTATAAGCGCTTCCTGCGAGCGGAATGAGCGCGGCGAACTCAGCGTAACAGAGCCCTGCAAACGCGCAGCCAAAGCCTGAAATTATGAACGAGAGGGTGAGGCCGGGTCCGGCGTAATGCGCGCCCAACCCCGAGAGAACGAAAATACCTGCCCCGATGATAGCGCCGACGCCCAGTGCGGTAAGCGATACAGGCCCGAGCGTTCGCTTCAAGGTGTGTTCGCCAGTGGCCTTGGCCTCGTTCAGCAGCCAATCCATCGGCTTTTTGCGCAATAGCGGATTCCCGCTCTGCACCGTTGTCTCGGCAACGTGCGCTCGCTCGCTCATTTCGTTAGACAACCTCCGGCGCTGCATCATCGGTACTTCCATTCGACTTGTCGGCTATCTTCCACAGCCAATACACAGGAACTCCGAGTACAACGATGATGAGTCCCGGCCAAGTGTACTGTGGCTTATACCTCAATAATTGAATTTCCAGAAACACCGCCATGATGAGATATAGCGCAGGAAGAAATGGATATCCGATCGCGCGATAAGGCCGTTCCATATTCGGGCGTTTCCAGCGAAGAACGAACAGCCCGCCTAACGTGAGGATGTAAAAAATTAGAACCGCAAAAATCAGGAAATCAAGAAGCTGATTGTAAGTCCCCGAAAGACATAGCACCGAGCACCAAATCGCCTGAACGATCAGCGCCGCGCCGGGAGCATGGTGCCGGTTCACTTTGCCACACGATCGAAAGAAAAGCCGATCCTTCGCCATAGCGTAATAAATCCGCGCGCCCGATAGAATCAAACCATTGTTGCAGCCGAAGCCCGAAATCAGAATGGCAATCGCCATCACCACGGCCCCGGCGGAGCCGAAGACCACTTCAGCCACAGCCGTGCCCACGCGGCCTTGCGACGCGAACTCGATGCCGCGAGCGATCGCGGTAGTTCCGCTAGGGTCGCCTGTGATTGGCAGAATTCGCAAGTAAGCCACGTTGGCGAGCGTATAGAGCAATACGACGAGTCCTGCGCCAAAGGCAAGCGAAAGAGGCAGATTGCGGCTCGGGTTTTTCACTTCCGCCGCGATGAATGTCACGTTGTTCCATGCGTCCATCGCAAACAGCGACCCGACCATCGCCACGCCAACCAGCGTGATCGTGCCAATCCACCAGGTCGGATTGTCGGGCGGATAAGGGTGGAGGGCTGAAAGGCTCACGCCATCCCAGAAATGGGCGAAGTTCGTCGCGCGGGCTGCAACGGTAGAGTAGAAGACACCGAGAAGTGCAAGGGCGGCCAGGGATCCAATCTTCGCCACGGTAAAAATATTCTGAACAATCGAGCCGAGGCGAACGCCGCGCGTGTTGATCCACGTGACCACGACGATCGAGAGAATCGCCAGCAGATTCTGGCGGTTGAGTCCGACGTTGTAAGGACCAAGATCACCAAAGAAGAAATGCCACGGGCCGAAGGTGCCGAGCTTCAGTAACCAGTCCGTGGGAGAAAACCACGGGATCATCACTGCAGTGAACCGCGCAAAAGCTATCGCGACCGCCGCAATCGTCGCCGTCTGAATCACCAGCAGCATCGTCCAACCGTAGAGGAACCCCCAGATCGGCCCAAGGGATTCGCGCAGGTAAACATACTGGCCGCCCGCGCGCGGCATGGCTGCGGCAAGCTCCCCGTAGCTGAGCGCGCCGATCAGAGTCATCACTCCGGAAGCAAGCCACACGGCGAGGAGTAGCGCGGGACTTTTCACCTGGTGAGCAATATCCGCGGAAACGATGAAAATTCCGGAGCCAATCATCGAGCCGGATACGATCATGGTCGCGTCGAAAAGGCCGAGCCCTTTTACCAGCTCTGACTTTTCCGTCGCGATTCCGCTAACCGCTCCAATTGCTTGCGCGTTTTCGGCGATCGTTTTCAAACCTCTCCGCCATCCTTACCTAGCTGCGTTAGTCGCGTGCCGCTAGCACCCGACTCGCAATCCCGATGTATTCAGCGGCCCTAAGGCCCGGTTTTGGCGCCGATAGCAAATCGCTCACAACGGCGATCGAGTCCGCCCCCGCGCGGTAGACTGACTCGGCGGACTGTATCGTAATGCCGCCTATCGCTACTAGAGGTTTTCGCGTCAATCGGCTCGCCGCTCGGATTAAGTCGAGTCCCACCACGGGGTCGGGATTTGCCTTGGTTGCCGTCGGAAAGATCGGCCCCACGGCTATATAGTCCGCCGAAGTGCTCATAGCCAGACGGTATTGCTCGAGGCTATGTGTCGAAACTCCCACCCATAGGTCTCCGCCGCAACAAGCCCGAGCGGCTTCAACCGGCAAATCATCCTGCCCAACGTGAACGCCGCCTGCGCCGGCCATCGCGGCGATGTCCGAACGGTCGTTGACAATCACGCGGACGCCCCTTGGAGATAGCCGGGCAACAAGATCCTTCGACGCTTCAAACACCGCGCGAGGCGAGGCATGCTTATCGCGCAGTTGAATCAAGCCTAAACCATTTTCGGCAAGCACTTCGGGAATGTGGGCTTTGGAATCAACGACGGCAACATCAAAAATCGCGTAGAGAGGTGGAAAAGGCAGCGGCATCCAGTCTATTTCGCCGAAACCGCAATCGAACGCTCGATGAAGTGCGTGTCGAACTTCCCCGCTGCAAAATCGGGATCGGCGAGAATCCGCCTCTGCAAAGGGATCGTAGTCTTCACGCCCTCCACGACGAAACCCCCGAGCGCCCCCTGCATGCGAGCAATCGCTTCAGAACGGTCGCGGCCGTGCGCAATGATCTTTGCGATCAGCGAATCGTAATACGGGGGAATAACAGCATCGACATAACATGCCGTATCTACCCGAATGCCCGGTCCTCCTGGAACTCGAAATGCGGTAATGCGTCCGGGAGAAGGCACAAACGTGTCGGGATCCTCGGCATTGATGCGGCACTCGATCGCATGGCCTCGAAACTCGACCGGCCCGACGACGTCGGACAGTTTTTCTCCCGCGGCAATTCGAATTTGCGATTTCACGAGGTCCACGCCGGTCACCATCTCCGTCACCGGATGTTCCACCTGAATCCGGGCGTTCATCTCGATGAAATAGAGCTTTCCAGAGTCTTCGCGCAGAAATTCCACGGTTCCCGCGCTCGAATATCCGATTTTTGTGAGCGCTTCAACAACCTGATCGCCCATCTTCTTTCGAATTTTCGCGTCCAACACTGGCGACGGCGACTCCTCCAGCAGCTTCTGATGCCGCCGCTGAATCGAACACTCCCGCTCGCCAAGGTGAACCACGCTTCCGTGCCGATCGCCCAGCACCTGAAATTCGATATGCCGGGGCCGTTCGATCAGCTTCTCCATGTAAACGTTCGCGCTTCCGAAGGCCTGTTCCGCCTCACTCCGCGCGGTCTGGAAGGCCGTCAGCAGCTCGGACTTTTCGCGCACGATGCGCATTCCCCGCCCACCACCACCCTCAGAAGCTTTGATAATCAGCGGAAACCCGATTTCCTTCGCCGCCGCGCGTGCCGCGTCCTCATCGGGGACCACGCCCGGGCTTCCCGGAATAATAGGCAAGCCTGCCGCCGCCATTTCCTGCCGCGCGCGATCCTTTTCGCCCATCAGCCGAATCACGTCTGGGCTCGGTCCGATGAAAGTGATGTGAGAAGCTTCGCAGACCTCAGCGAAGTTCGCGTTCTCCGAGAGGAAACCGTATCCGGGATGAATCGCGTCCACGTTGGCAATTTCGGCAGCGCTGATCACCTGGGGAATGTTCAAGTAGCTTTCGCTGCTGCGGGGAGGGCCAATGCATATGGCCTCGTTGGCGAATCGCACATGCAAAGCGTTGCGGTCAGCTTCCGAATAGACGGCTACCGTTGCGATGCCAAGCTCCCTGCATGCGCACAAAACACGGAGAGCGATTTCGCCCCGATTGGCTATGAGAATTTTTCGGAACATTTTGCCTGAAGAGCGAACGCCTACTTTTTGCCGCGCTCGCGAATGCCGAACAGGGGCTCGCCGTATTCCACCGGCTGGCCATTTTCGGCGAAGATCCTTACGATTTCACCTGCTACGTCCGACTCAATTTCGTTCATCAGCTTCATCGCTTCGATGATGCAGAGCACTTGCCCGGACGTCACCTGCGCACCAACACTAACGAACGGATCGGCCCCCGGGCTGGCGGACGAATAGAACGTTCCAACGATCGGCGACTTGATGACGTGCAGGTCCTCAGCGGCGGGCGCCCCGGCTGCTGGCGCATGTGCGCTTGCTGAGGCCGGCGTTGGCGCCGCGTGCGCTGAAGCGTGAGAGCTGCCCGCCGCACCATGGACTTCAGGCGCCGCAAACGCTCGCACCGCACTCTGCGAGTGAGCTGATGGCTTTTTCAGCCGGACGCGCACGCCGTCGCGTTCGTACTCGAACTCCTCGAGCCCATGCTTTTCCATGAAAGCAAGCAATTGCTCGACTTCACGGAGATCGACTCCCTTGGGATGCGCTTCTGCCGCTGCTTGTGGGTTCGATTTCTTCGCCATTTAGAGTTCTATGAAGTTCCGCGGCGCGGTTGTCAGGTCCTCGCAGCCCTTTGCGGTCACAACCACGTCGTCCTCGATACGAATACCGCCCATTCCTTCGACGTACACGCCGGGCTCGACCGTTATCACCATGCCCTCTTCCAGGATTGTCTTTTCACCTTTGCCCAGGCGCGGCATCTCGTGTACTTCCATCCCGAGGCCGTGACCGGTACTGTGAGTGAAGTATCGAACGAGACGTTCCCGCTTTAAGACCCGCCTGGCAGCGGCGTTAACCGATTCCCCGCTAACTCCCGGCCGGATTGCCGCCTTAGCCGCTTCCTGAGCCGCCAGAACGGCTCGATACATCCGCCGAACGTTCGCGGGTGCCCGCCCCAGGAAGACGGTACGCGTCATATCACTGCAATAACCGTGGAGTATAGCACCCTGGTCGAGCACGACCAACTGGCTTTTCCTCAGTGGATTGGACGAGGGTCGCGCATGCGCCCAGGCCGAGTGTGGCCCGGCGGCAACGATGGTTTCGAACGAAGCGCCGCTGGCTCCTTTCCGTTTCATGGCATATTCCAGCTCAGCTGCTACCTCCAGTTCAGTCACGCCCGGCTTTATGCCTGGCAAGGCCTCTTCCACCACCGCGCTGATTAGGACGGCTGCGTCGCGCATCATGGCGAGTTCGTCAGGGTCTTTGACTGCGCGCAGCTTCTCGACAGTATTACCCCTATCCACCCAACGCACGCGGTCACTGGCAGCCCTCTTAATGGCGGACAGTTGCGCTACGGTGAAATGGGAGGGGCTATAAGCCACCCTCACGCGCCCATGGCGCTCCCGCAGCGCTTCCCCTACGGCACGGATCAAACCTGTCCTAGCGATTTTGATTCGGGCGTCTGAGACCTCTTCGTGGGCTTGGAAGGTATACCGGCTGTCTGTGAAAAGGGTCGCGTTCGACTGCTCCACCAAGAGCAACGCCGCGCTTCCCGTGAATCCGCACAGATAACGAATATTGGGCAGGTGCGAGACCAGGAAAGCGCCTGCGCCCAGGGCAGAAAAAGAAAACCGGAGCCGATCCATTCGGCTCCGGTTGAAAGACTCGCTTCGCGATTTACCGGTCACGTTCGATAGCGTACCCCCGACTCAGCTTCCGAACTAGCTCGGCATGATCCGAGGCGTCAGGAAGAACAGCAATTCCTGCGCCGTCGAACTTACCGTCGTATGTTTGAACAGGTTGCCCACGGCCGGGATGCTGCCGAACAGCGGAACCTGCTTCACATCGGTCTGCTGGTTGGTGACGATGATACCGCCAATCACCACGGTGCCGCCGTCATTGATCAGGACCTTCGTTTCAGCCGATTGCGTGTCGATGGCAGGGATGCCTTGCACACGCGGAATGGCTTGGTCGATCTGGTCGTTGGTGACGGTCACATCCATGAAAACCGTGCCTTCCGCGGTAATCTGCGGCGTGACCTCAAGCTGTAGCACCGCATCCACGAACTGCACCGAAACCGTGTTGTTGACGATCGTCTGCACCGGAATCTTGGTGCCCTGCTTGACGGTCGCCTTTTCGTTGTTCTGGGTGATCACTTTGGGCTTCGACAGAAGCTTGCCAACACCGCGGTCCTCCGCAGCTGTGATGATCACGTCGAGGGCGAAGTTCGCGGCCGAAAACGAGTAGCTGATGCCGCTCGTCGGAGCTCCTACTCCCAGGTTCGTGTTCAGCGGTAGCGCACCGTTGGTTGCGCTCGGCCCACCAGTACCAACAACCACCGGAGGTGCCGGAAGCGGCGGGAAGTTGCGGATTACAGGGCTCGTTCCCACGCCACCGGTACCGGACCAAATGTTGCGGCCATTGTTGCTCGCCGCAGCAAAGGCTAATTGGGTACCGATCTCGCGCGAGAAGCTGCGATTTGCCGCAACGACACGCGCTTCAATTTCTACCTGCTGCGATTTGCGGTCGAGCTGCCGGATCAAATTATCCAGCACCGGCAAAACTGTCGGGATATCCCTGATGATCAAGGTATTCGACCGGGCGTCAGCGAGCACATCACCCCGGGACGAAAGGAACTTCTTGAGAGTCGGTACCAGGGAAGCAGCTTTTGCATAGCTAAGAACGCGAGTGGTCGTTACCACGTCAGCGGCTTCAGCTTGCGCCTTGGCCAAATCGCGATTCTGCTGGGCCTCTTTTTTCAAGGTCTCTTTCGCCGCGACACGCAGGACATTGCCGTCGAGCTGCTTGTCGAGTTCGTTGTTCTTCAGCACGATATCCAACGCCTGGTCCCACGGTACATCATCCAGCACGATCGTCAGGTTGCCCTTTACGGCCGGGTCCACGACGACGTTCAGGCCGCTGATTTCGTGAATGAGGCGGAAGAAATCGCGCAGGTCCACATCCTTCAGGTTTACCGAGATTGGCTCGCCGGAATACTTCCCCGATGGAGCCGGCACGGGAGCCTGCCCATCCACCATCGGCTTGCCGCCGTCGTTGGATGAGGAAGTGGCCGCAGGCGCCGGGGTTGCTTCCGGGGTCGCAGCGGCGGCCGCTGGAGTTGCTAACGCCGCAGGCTGCGTGTAGGAAACCGGAAGAACCGCAGCAGGTGCGGGGATTGCCGTCGGCTGCGCGGCCGATGTTTCCGTCGGCGCAGGTTCGGACTTCGCGACGGATTTAGTCGTCGTCAGATTCGATGGCTCGCTACGCGGCGATGACTTTAACGTGCCGCCCGACGTTCCGGAAGCGGCGGCCGTCGAAGCAAAAACCACGGTGACGGAGTTACCGTTTGCGTTGATGTTGTACTGAGCCGGCTGGCGAAGATCGATAACGATGCGCGCTACATCCGGCGTGAACTGCGCCAGGCGCACTTCGCGAATCGGATCCAGGTTGCTCGCGATGTGCTTGTTGGAAGTCCTTAGATGTGAACCGGCGAAATCGAGAACCAACCGCTCCGGATTCTGCAGGCGCGTCGCCTGATAGCTCAGATGTCCGGAGCCAATCACGCTCACTTCCGTCTGATCGCCGTTTTGTCCGAGCTTCACCTGTTGAATCGACTCAAAAGCGGAACCCGGCGTCTTCGTTTCCGTTGAGCTTGCCGACGCCGGAACGATTCCCGGCGCAGCAATCTTCGCCGCAGACTTTGCCGATGAAGTATCGCTCGCGCGCGAAACAAACAGGGTCAAATCTTGCGCGTCCTTGCGTTCAAGGCGCGGTTCAATGCCCTGGCTCAGCAGAATCTCCACGCGGACCACAGGCTTCTGGCCCGAGGCGTAGTTGATCACGCGGTAGCTCTTCACCAAATCCGAAGCCACCACGCGCGCGCCGGCAGGATCAGCCGCCGCCACTCCGCTCAGGTCGAGCACATAGAGGCTCTCGCTGGGGCGATAGGTGGTGTATTCAAACGGGGCGTTCGCCTGCGCTTCCAGGCGCACCGCACCATCCTTCACCACCGCTTTCACGTGCACCACGGGCGCGTCGTTCGCCGCAAGCGCTCCGTTTGTCAGTATCAGGCTCGCTGCAACTAGCGCAGTCAGGCCCCACCCCCGCCACATGATCCTCATTGCTGCTCTCCTGCACTCTGGTAGATTCGTTTCGTGACCATACGTTCCACCGGTTTCCCAAAGGCGTCCTTCGAATTCTCTTTAAACGTGACGCCATCCAACCCGATCTTTTCCACGTCCCCGTCGTAAAGCTTGTCGCCTTCGCGAATGAAGTAAACTCGCCTCTCCTCGTTCGAGACCACGGCCATCATTCCGCTCGGCGACTTCACGGTTCCGTCCACATGCACTGTCCCGATAATCAATCCCGCTTTGCCAGGCGGTAGCGGCCCATGCGATGGCCTCGTATTACTCACCAGCGGCTGGAACGGATCGCGCTTCGCCGTAACCGCGTCAGACTTCATCGCTGGGCCCGGTTCATTGTTGGCAGCTGCGGAGGTGCTGGCTTCCGAACTGGCTGCCGGCGCAGGCCTTTTCGAGGACGCCGCCTTTGCCTTTCGCGCGGTGTTCTTCGCCGGAGTACTTTGCGCCCCCGCCGCCGACGAAATCGTAAATGAGAGCGCTAGCACGGCCCATACGGTCGCGGATGACTTTGCCAGTTTCATCGTTTTTGCCCTGCGGCGGCTTTATTTGCCGGCGCGGCAGCAGGTGCCGCGGTAGCATCTGCCGCTTTCGTAAAGAAAGTCGTAATCGTGAATGTTCCTGTTACGGAAGCCCCGGGAGCGGTGTGGAACTTGACGGTTTGATTGGTGCCACCGGTTAACGACGACATTTTCAGATCGCCTACGTTAATGATCCGCGAGAGCCGCCCGAGCCGCGCGAAGAAATCAAGCACCGAAAAATACGGGCCGTCTGCTTCAATATCAAACGGCATCTCGAAGTAATAAGGCTGCGTGGTGACCGGTTTCGCAGTCAGCTTGCGGATCGAGACGCCCGAACTGATAGCCGCGCTCTGGATCATCAGAATGAATTGATCCACTTGCTTTTCTTCCGGCACGATCGTCTGCAGCGTTTCCAGTTGCTTCTGCAATGCGTCCATCTCGGACTGCAACTCAGCCCGGCGCTGCTTGTACACTCGCAGGCTCTGAACTTCTGTTTCTAAGGGTTTGAGGCTGTTTTGTGCGGCTTCAAGATCGCTTCGAACCGTTCGCACTGGTGAGAACGGCAGATAGAAACCGGCGGCCACAATCACCACCGCCAGCGCTACATAGAAAACAGCCTGCAGGGGCCAGGGCCATTCACGGAAAGAAGTCGCCATGTTAGCTCCTCCCCTTCACTGCCGGCTGCGCAGGAGCTTTGCCGCCCGCAGGTTGAGGCTTGGCCTGACCTTCCGGCGGCGCCGCACCCGCTATTGCTGCCGTCATCGAGAAACCAAATGTTTGTGCTGACTTCACAAGATCAGTCTCTTGAGCTTCTTTGATTTCAACGTTGTCGAAATAGCCGGATCGCTTGAGCTGCGTAATGAAATTCGCCACCGCATTGATCGATCCTGCTTGGCCCTTGATCTCCAGATTGTTGCCTTTGCGATCCAGGTTCGTTAGCCAGAGCGAATCCACTCGAACCACCGTATTCGCCACCATCTGGAGCAATTCCTGCCCCCCGGAGCGGTTCTTTTGCAGCGTCTCGATTACGTTGATTCGCTGCTGCAGCACTGCTTTCTGGCTTTCGAATCGGTCCACTTCAGCCTTAATCGTCTGAAGTGTGGCCTTTTCCGCCCGCAGCGATGCGATCTTCGCGTTCGTCGTATCCAGCTCGCGTTTTTGCTGGTAATACGTGATTCCCAGCACCACCGCCGCAAGACCCAGCGCCACCAGCAGGAAGACGATCTGGATCGTCGCCTCCAGCGGCACCGTTGTTTTCGTGGCCTTCGGTCGGGCCTGACCAAGTAAGTTAATCCGGATCATGGCGTGTCAAAGCTCCTCAGCGCCAGGCCGACAGCGATTGCCAGGCGCGGCGCCAAATCGCGAAGCTGGCTTTCATCGTGACGCCCAGGATTGATTGCAACCTTCCGGAACGGATAGAGCTCTTCGACCGGCATCGCGAATTCTTCCTTCAACAGGTCGAGAAGGCCGGGAACCCGCGCCGTGCCGCCCGCGACGTAAATCCGGCGGATGTTTTCGCCGCTCGCCGTTGCGCGGAAAAAGTCGAAAGTCTTCTGAATCTCGAGAATCAGAATGTCCGAAACCGAACGGAGAATCGCAGTGCGCTGCTCTTCGCTTACCCCTGCCAATGTGCCGCCCATCTTCAGCTTTTCGGCATCTTCGAAGCTCAGGTCGAGTTCTTTCTGCAACGCGTCGGTGTACTGGTTACCGCCCACCGAAACGTCGCGCGTAAAGAGCGGCGTCCATCCGCGGACGATGTTGATGTTCATCACGCTCGCGCCCACATTGAGCAAAGCCACAACCTGCGAAGGATCCGGCTCGTAGTTCACTTCGAAACAGTTCTGCAAGGCGAATGCGTCGATGTCGACCACCACTGGCGTTTTTCCGGCCTGCGCAAGCACGTTGGTATGATTCAGAATTTTGTCTTTCTTCACCGCTACCAGAAGGACGTCCATCTGATTTTCGGTGGCTTCCAGGAGCTGATAGCTGAGGTTTACGTCCGCGATATCAAACGGGATGTGCTGGCTGGCTTCGGACTGGATCCGGTCGAAGAGTTCTTCCTCAGTCATCAGCGGCATGCTCACCCGCTTTACGATCACCGAGTGCCCCGACACGGACGTGGCAACATCCTTCGCCTTGATTTTCTGATTATCGAAAATGGAGACAATCTTTTCGGCAACCGAGGGGGCGTCCATGATGGCGCCGTCCACGACGGTATCCTGGGCGAGAGTCTCGATGCCGTGGCTGACCAGCTCGTAACCCTCTTTCGTCTTCTTCAGCTCGATGGCCTTCACAGAGCTCGAGCCGATATCCAGGCCAATCAACGATTTCGTTTTCCCCAGATTGAACATCGCGCGGCCCCTCACTCCTCACTGCCGTCCCGCTTCGCAGGGCGGCCCCAGCTTTCACCTTTGCTTCACTGCTTTCGTCTTTCGCTTTCGCTAAGAGAGCCTGGAAACTTGCTGCTGGTCCGCCAAGCCAAAACCCCATTTGACTCGACCCAGCGGCGGAGAACCAAAGTACTGTGAATCCCGGTACGCTCCGCTTTCATTCGTTTATTGCATCCGCGTCACGAAGTGTCAACAAACGTTCTTCTCGTGTGTGCTCTTGATAAAAACCTTGTCCGAAAGGACAGGTAGGCGAAAAGGACAGGTAAAGTACAGGTTTTGAACGTGCTAGTTGCTGAGAAGAGGCGGTTTGACTACCGCGGAGACCTTTGCCGTTTTATTGCTTTTTGTTCGGCGTGTCGATTTTTAGATGGCGCCAAATTTCGTCAACGCGCCGTTTTGTGTCCGAATCCATCTTGATTTCGTCTGGCCATCGCCCCGTGTACCCTTCTTCAACCCACTTCCGGGTGGCGTCAATTCCCATCTTCGACCCGAAATCCTGGCGCCGAGCGGCGTGGTCCAACGTATCCACAGGCCCCAACACAAATTGAATATCCCGCTCGGGATCAATGGCACAAAGCGCCTTCCACACCACCTCTCGCGGGTCCTGAACGTTCACATCGTGGTCCACCACAACCACCACCTTCGTAAACATCGCCTGCCCCAGCGACCAGATCGCACTCATAATCTTCCGCGCGTGCCCCGGATAGCTCTTCTTAATCGCCACAATCATCAGGTTCTGAAAGATGCCTTCCGCCGGCATCGCCACGTCCACAATCTCCGGATACTGCATCTTCATCACCGGCAGAAACACGCGCTCGATAGCATGCCCGATGAAATAGTCTTCCTGTGGAGGTGGCCCGACAATCGTCGTCAAGTAAATCGGATCTTTGCGGTGCGTGATACATGTCAAATGGAAAACGGGAAATTCGCCTTCGAGCGAATAGAAGCCAGTGTGATCGCCGAACGGCCCTTCCGTGCGCATCTCCCCTAGCTCCACATATCCTTCAAGAACGATCTCCGCGTTGGCGGGGACTTCCAAATCCACGGTCTTGCACGCCACCAGTTCCACCGGATCGCGCCGTAAAAACCCGGAAAAGAGAAATTCGTCCATGTCTGGCGGCACCGGCAGGATTCCCGCCAGGCACGTCGCGGGGTCGGCCCCAATCGCCACCGCTACCTCCAGCTTCCCTTCCCGATTCTTCGCTCGAGCACTGCGAAAATGCTCCGCCCCGTGCTTCTGCGTCTGCCAATGCATCCCGGTGGTTCGTTCGTCAAACACCTGCATGCGATAGCAACCCACGTTGCGCTTGCCCGTCTCAGGATTCTTCGTAATCACCATGGGCCACGTGATGTAACGCCCACCGTCCTGAGGCCAGCACTGCAGGATTGGAAAGTAATCGAGCGAAAAATCCTTCTCCCGCACCACTTCCTGGCACTCCCCGCTTCGCACCGTCTTCGGAAAAAACGACCCCAACTCCGCCAGCTTCGGCAACATCTTCATCTTTTCGAAAATTCCCTGCGGCGATTGCATATCGAGAAAAGAATGAATGCGGTCGGCCACCTCGTCGAGTGACTCCACCTCCAAAGCAAGATTCATCCGCCGCTCGGTCCCCACCAGGTTCGTTAGCACAGGGACCCGCGAGCCCCGCGGCTTTTCGAAAAGCAGCGCCGGCCCTTCGGCCTTCACTGTGCGATCCGTAATTTCCGTGATTTCGAGGATCGGATCCACCTCCTCGGAAATCCTCTTCAGCTCGCCCTTCTTCTCCAGCGTGCGCAGAAAATCGCGCAAGTCTCGATACGCCACTTCCCCTCCTGGAATCGCCTACGATACGGCCTGCTCGACCCGCAACTCTAACACGGGTCCCCGCGCGACGAACGCGAGAGGAGCCCTAATCATCGCATCTCTCCAGTCTCCCAAAACTAAGCAGCCGTCAAAACACAGTCTTTAGACCCTGGCCGCGAATACACGCCCGCACAAAAAAATGATCAAACCGAAGGACGGTTTGCGGAAAAGCAATAGCAGTAGGCGAAGGCATTCGTGTAACACGGCCGATTGGATATCATGGGAGCGTCTCTTGGTATTGGAGTGCACTTGAAATTACTCCTTTGGCTGTTCGTTGCTGTGCTCGCTGTGCAGTCGGCCATGTTCGCTGTGGCCACTCTGTTTCATCCGATTCACACTTACTGGTTTTTTCCACTTTTTCCCGCCATCTGGATCGCTATGGCCGTGGGCGGCGTGCACTCCGCGGGCGGTCTTTCGTGTGCTGTAGGATTGATAACTGCCTCAGCTATTTATGCGCCGATTGCTTTGGGCGCTGTACGCCTTTCGACAGGTTTATTCCGCAGGTCAAAAAGGTAGTCTCGTGCAAGGACAGGAGATTCTATCGCGATGCGCTATACGGAGTTTGATCGCCGTCTTTTATAGTAAGGAACTAGCTGATGATGAGCTCACCGTTTGAGGTCTTAGTGCAAGGTGGTAGAATCGGCTTGCTAGTCATAGAGCGGGAGTAGTTCAGTGGCAGAACGCGAGCTTCCCAACTCTACGCAGTTCCCCTCCCTGTGAATCTTTTCAACAACTTAGCTTAGGCTATCTTAGATCTTTTTGAGGCGTTTTTGGGCTGATTGGTGGGAGTTTGGTGGGAGTTGGCTCGCGATGCGCTTTTACCCCTGTCACGTTGTGCGAGGGATGTTTGTCGGGGCACGAACAATTAGTCGGCCATGATCTTTTTTTCGCCCTGACCTATTATAGTGACGCACGGGGCTACCAGTAATTGAACTTTCGTCCGGAACCGAGCAGCCGTTCAACCTTCTCTTGGGAATCCACCAGTTCGGACCAATTCACAGCAAAGAAAACATAGCGAACTAAATCTGCGACAACACTATCAGATGCATCGCGCAATAGGTCACTCGTTGTGGCGAGAGAAAAGCTGACGCTATCGTCTAGCTCAGACCCGCGCTGTCTGGAAAACCCGCCTCCATGCGGATTTAGCCATTGCGCCTCGAGAAGCGAGTTTAGAGTGATCTCGATGTAAATTGGTCCCGCGTACCCCAATGAGCTAATCATCACTCCCGCGTGCTTAATAAATAACAGCAGGTAGCCGACGAACTCAAATACATGGATGCCCGCTTCATGGTGGTGGTCCCGTTCAAGTTGTGTCGCGTAAAAGAGCATTCCCCAAATGTTGATTTCAAAGATTGATACACCCCTCGACGCACCCAGTACTATCGCGCTCTCGTGCTGAGAAAGAATAGGACTGCCTGGATCGGGGAACGTGACCTGACGCCACGACATCCGACTCTCTTGGACACGACCTTTAAACTCGTCTTGACCACAGAGAGGACGTGCCGGAAAGCGCGGGACTACGCATAGCTCAAGACATGACCCCAGACGCGTTCTCTTACCACTGGCGTCAGTGTGGGTTCTCGCGGTGTAGGTGTCGAATCTCTTTCTGGCGCGTTCGAGAAGGCCATCTCTGCGCTCGCGGATCAACTTGCGCCGGTCAAATAGCAGGCGGAGTTCACTTTCGTCTGCAAATCGAGCTTCGAAACGCGAACTAAATTCGTCTGTTCGAATCCACACACCCCTTCGACCGTTCAGAAAATGGGGGGCGACATCGCTCTCCCCAACGTGAATGACATAGCACACCTTGTTATTGCCAGACGGCACCGAAATCGGATCGGAGACCTCGACGGTCAAGGGCGGTGTACTTCCGCCGAAGCACCAATCCACAATTTTCTGTTTGTATCCAGCTTGGACATCGACGCCCGGAAGAGCTTCTATCCGACCATCGGAACTGTTTGCCTTGGCTCCGACCACAAGGTAGCCCCCGAACGTATTCGCGAAAGACGAGAGCTTCTTCAGCGTTTCGTCTTTGTCCGGAAGATTTGACTTGAATTCAAGGCGCACATTCTCTACGGCTTGATCTGTCAACAGTTCCTCCAGGTCAGTTGCTTGGAGCTGCGTAAGGGGTTTCGTGAAAATCGACATACAATTAGTGTAAGCGACTAGAGCGGGAATACAACTTGCGGACGGCTCCGAGCTAGTTGCCGGTGCTCATGCGTCGCCCGCATCTCTAATGGGCGAAACATCGAACAGGGTTCTCTCCACAATCACTGGCACCTGAACGTGCAGAGGCGTTTCGATTCCTCGCGCCTTACACAGCGAACGGAAGCGCTCGACTGACGCCACGGCGAAGCCCTCGTAATGGTTGTTAAAGTAGACGTACTGCGGTATCCCGCGCCGTTGAACCATCTGACATACATCAACCCACGAAGTCATGCTCGCGGTTCGATCCTCGACAACCTGATTCCAGACCGTCGTCTTGGCCTCAATTGCCTTTCGATCGCCAAGCAAACGGATGTAAACGAAATCTGCCATGAGTGGATCAATCATAGAGAATACGCGCTCCACTGATGGCATGAACGAGTGATCTTGGAGCACGAGCGCAACGTTGTTTTCTTTCAACAGATCGGTGAATCGTTTCGTCAACCACCACTTATTTCGGATTTCGACAGCGAATTTGTATCCGCCGGTCCGTGGCAATTTCTTCATAAATGCTTTGAGCCGTGAGAAAAATTGGATCGGATTGCTGAAGCTATCTTTGTTGAAATTCGGAAACTGAAAAACGATCGGTCCTAACTTCTCGCCGAGCACGTGGGCCGCGCCAATAAACTCCTCGAACTCCTTGTCACACTCGACCAGGACTTTCTCATGTCTGATCGTGCGAGGAACCCTCAGTGAAAAGACGAATCCGGGCGGCGTTTTGAGCGCCCAATTCTTGACGGCTTCGATCGTAGGACAGCGGTAGAAGGTCGAGTCCACTTCAACGGTGTCGAATCGCCTCGAATAATAGCCAAGGTAATCGGGCCGACTTCATGCCCTTAGGATAAAAAGATCCGTTCCAGCCGTCGGCTGTGAAGGATGCAGTTCCAAGGCGAATTTGCGCAGTCATTTTCAACTCCACTTTCACTTCAATTCGTAGTCAGTCGGTAGGACGGTGACCCTGAAGTCTTTGCCTATATTACAGACGACGTTAAAAACGTAGTCGTTTTTGGAATCAAACTCCATGTAAAGTTCAGCTTCGAAGTGCTCTGACTCCTCAACTTCGACGTGTTTTGTCGGCCTGTAAAACCATACGTGATCCTCGCTGTCCCAGATTCCTTCGTCATCGTCTTCGTAGGTGACATCCGCCTCGTATTTGAGATTAACAAAGACCGAAAGCGTAGCTGAGTCTCCATCCACTTCAAGAATTTGGGGTTCATTAAGTGTGAGTTGGTTGACCGTGACTTCGTTAACGTCGCCATCTACGTCATCCGTGTAAAACCCGCTTTCCTTGAAAGCCTCCGTGATCGCTGCCTCGACCTTGACTAGATTAGCGCGATAAAGCTGGAGCACCTTCTTTGTAAGCGCATCAGATTCGTCTTTTACCGCGCTATTGATGAATTCTGGCAACGTCGTAATTGGAATGAGATACTTATTTCCCTTTAACGCTTGCCAATCAGGGTCAGCGCTCACCACATACATCTTGCCATTGTTCGCCTCACACCAATTAATCAAAGCCTGCTGTGCGAACGCGTCCGGGAACTCGTGCTTCTTCTTGTCCTCGCCGAAGGGCGCTTTCTTATCGAAATAATCTTTAAATATAGTTTCAGCGTCTGCCTTTGTCAGGTCGAGCACTGTCGCTCCGGCCTCGGTCAAGAATTTCTCAAATTTTGCACAAATCTCGTCAACCATCTCCGCTTCATCTTGTTGTGCAAAGACAGGGCCGAAGGCCTGCACGTTTCGGAACATACGTCCTTTGTCGCGGAACTTTTCAAGCACGGGAAGAGCCGCATGAATGCGCTGTTGAATATGCGCCTGAACCTCAGATTTCGTCACTGTTGTCAAAAAGACTCTTGCTCGTTTGGCTTTAGCTAGGCGAACAGTCTCTTTGAACGCAGTGGACTCGAAATTTAAGTTGGAGGCGAGGAAGGATTCGGTGTCGATGAAAACGTTTGTCGTCTCGAGATTCGCCATTTTTTCAGCAGTCCGGAACCCTATCGCACGGTGCAAGTAGCATCATTTTGGGGATACGCTTGTTTGCAAGACATTACGGCCGTTGGAAGGGCAATCACATCATGACCGTCGAGCGACCAAGTTTGGCCTGTCTTATGGTCAACCAGGTAGCCCTTAAAGTCCGTCGAACCCTCGCCTGTTTGGCTACCGCCGCTGCCCGCTCCGACTGCTACGACATCATAGCGATGACCTTCCGTCACTACGTAAGCCACGCCTAGAGCAGAGGCACACAGTGCAAGCGTAACAGCAAAGTCTCGAATCAGATTGGCAGACATGTATATTACTCCTTCGTTTTGTTAGGCTGAAAGGATGGACAATGCAACGAAGGCAAGAATTGTGCAAGTAGCCAAGACCGAGCTGATGCGCCACTCATGGTAACGTTCGTAGACGAACCGCCCTCGGTCGCGGCCGGAGGCAACGGCGTTGCCATTCCCGGTTGCCCGGCATGCCGCAAGCGGATCAACACCAACGATCAATATCTCCGTCATCTATCAGATGATGTCTTGCCAATTATTTTGCGAAAGGCTTTCGAGAGCGCCGGCGTCTCAACGGTGACGTAGCGCGCGACTTGTGCGGTGGGTATCTGCTTGCCACCCTGTAAGCTTCATAGGTATGCGTTTCTTGCTAGAATAGCTGCATGACTAATATTGCGATGTCCCAAGATTCGTTACTGAGCTTACCGCGCTCGCGCTTCCGTGCCGCGATCATATTGGCCGTGACGGTCGATGCGCTGCAAATTATAGCCTTTCCTTTGCTTGCCGAAGGCGCTTTATCACCTCTGGATGACATCCTGGATCTCATCGCGGCCGTGCTATTAGTGCGTCTGCTGGGTTGGCACTGGGAGTTCCTTCCTTCACTCGTCGCTGAACTAGTGCCTGGGGTTGACTTGATTCCTTTTTGGACGCTCGCGGTCGCCAACGTATATCGGAAATGGAAGCAAGGTGAGACTGCCGGCCAAATTCAGCAACAAGCGCTCGCTTTGAGAAGCGCCTCCGTTTTGACCATGCCTCAAGAGTAGAAGATCGTCCCTCCACCAAATACCGACGTCTAAGCCGCGTTGACTTTGGGCGCTCCAATGGGATATCAACAGCGTCCGAATTCTTCATCACACGGGAATGAGCCGACAGCTGTCTTTGCAAAGAACAGTAGGTAGGTAGACGCCTGTCAAGACATCAGCAAGGGCCATAGCCGGAAAACAGATGTACTCGAAGATAGCGCGCAGCTCCGGGAATAATAATCTTGCGAGATAATGCCCGATCCCCAAGTTCGTGTCCGTCTAACAACCAGAAGAGATGATTTGCGGCGTCCGAGAAATGAGGCGAGGGTATGTCCTCGCCCCGTCTAAGACAACATCGCGACAACTGTTAGTTTGCAGTCAAGTAGCCCGACAAAGTCAGGAATAGGTTTCCAGTAGAGCCTGTGGGACTATAGGCGGTGACGCTGACAGACGAGCCCGGATCCGCATAGAGGCGAACCGATTGCGTTGCGATGTAAGTAGAGTACCCATTCGATGTCTGGGTGTATGCGAAGGTCAATGGGACGAACACCGTTACGCTATTGCCGCCACTCGTGTAGTTGACGAACGCTTCAAGCTGGCTGTTTGCAGGTGTCACGTCCATTTGAATACTCAGCGTCTCGATGGTCAGGTGCTTATTAGCCGGAACTGAGATTGAGGTAGGCTCCGCAAACCCTCCACTTGCGGTTTCTCCAAAGGGGTTGTTGGGTACGATTTGAACCGGGCTTGAATTGGCGTTGCTAGCGGAAGTCGAGTGCGGTTTCATCATCGTGCTCGCAACTACAAGACCTGCCAACACTGCCACCAGGACCAGGGTTTTCTTGAGTCCTTTCATTTTAGATTCTCCTTTCTTGAAGCGACGAGTGCCCAAATCATGCGGGCATTTGCAGCCTGTATATCACGAATGGTGAAACGACAGCCAAGAATCGAAGACACGCGCGATGTGTAGCAGCTGCATCCGCTTTCTTGGCAGTGTGAATATACTCATGAAAGTGAGCGACGCACACTTCATCGAACCCATGCCGTGCCTCGCGGTAAAGAAATTACCGGAAGGTGAAGGCTGGCAATACGAGTTGAAGCTCGATGGCTATCGAGCACTGGCGATAAAACATGAAGGAAATGTAACTCTGTTTTCCCGCAATAGAAAACGTTTCAACGGCCGCTTCCCTGCCCTCGCTGAAGCTTTCGCAAACCTGCCAGACGAAACAATCGTTGATGGTGAGATCGTTGCCATCGACGAGACCGGCCATCCGTCGTTTAGTCGCCTGCAGAATTTCTCAGCGAATGCCAATGCCATCACTTTCTACGCTTTCGACATGCCGATGTGGAGTGGGCAGGACTTGCGAATACAGCCGCTCGATAAGCGTCGCGAGTTGCTGCGCACGAAGGCGATGCCGAAACTGCCGACGATTCATTTCTCAGATAGCTTTGCCGCCAACGCCGAAAAAATGATTTCCGCCGTGAGGTCACAGGGGCTTGAGGGCATTGTCGCGAAACGCCGCGATAGCTTGTACGAGTCCGGCGCCGGAATGGTGCGTGGGTGAAAATGCGGATCGGTGGCGGTCAGGAATTTGTCATTGGCGGTTACACGCCAAGCCCGACAAACTTCGACGCGATCCTCGTGGGATATTTCGAGGGAAACAAGCTCATATTTGCAGCACGCGTGCGTAACGGCTTTGTCCCCTCGTTGCGAACCGGCTGTATTCCGAAAATTCAAAGGGCTTGAAACTCACAAATGTCCGTTCGTTAACCTGCCGGAAAGCGAGAAGGGGCGTTGGGGTGAAGGGTTAACTGCGGCCGACATGGAAAAATGTTTGTGGCTAAAGCCGAAACTAGTAGCGGCAATCGAATATGCGGAATGGACGCCGGCGAATCACCTTCGTCATTCCAGATTTGTCGCGCTTCGGGAAGACAAAGATGCGCGCGAAGTGACGCGTGAGCGAACCGTGTGAAAAATTCCGCTAGATCGCAAATCGTCTCACCCTGAGATAGCTAGTGATAATCCCTGTGGCTGTTGAAAAACTCGCTCACTTCGATTTCGCAAAAATTGCTTCGCATCAGGAAGCCCTACAAACGATTTTTTCGAGTCTCATAGACATTTCCCATCACCCGATTTTTGATCTTTTTCAGAAAAACCGAGTTTTTCAACAGCCACCCCTGTTCTCGACAGTTATCTAAATATTTGCGCTCCGGCGGTTCACTGCACTGCGATTGAATCGCCCGTTTTATGTTCTCGAATCTGATAGCGAAGATAGTCGTGAACAGCTTCTACCGCCTTCGCGTCTTCGGTAGTGATTGCGACCCTTCCGCCCTTGGCAATTGATTCGAACTGGTAGCCAATCTTATCTTTCCGATCTTTCATTACGGGAACGCCCGGGGGGGTCCTCAGCATGGACTTCGTGTGGGTCTGTAAAGTCGCCTGCCGAAAACGCCTTAGCGATGTGTTGCAGGTGCATCCGGATGTGGTCACGACTCGCGGAGTCCGATGAATCGTTCGCCGTTACTTGAATGATTCCCCCCGTCTTCATTAGCGTGAAGTGATGCGTCGTTTTATCGTGGTCGAACCCCATAACGTGATCGCCACGACCCTCCATCGCAGAATCATCATGCTGAGGGGTGGCAGGCGTTGTCCGAGCCGCTAACAGCACTAGCAAACATACTGCAACCGTCCCGATCCAACGAGTGAAGAGGTTCATTACTTCCTCCAATGCGTTCAGACGGATTCTACTCTTGAGGGTGAGCCTGGTGGGAGGACACCTATCTCGCGCGGACAGGCTCCGAATTAGACGGCGATAATCCCTGTTCTCGGAAGAGGGAGACCGAGCGCCTAGCCCGCTCGATAGAGCCCAATGGCCTGCAAGTCTTCGTCAGTGTGAATCCAACCTTCTTTGCCGTCGATGCGAACCTTCACCCAGATGTCGTCAGCGACTCCCAGGCCGATTCCGTCTTGCCCTTCTTCCCACGTCACCCGGACCTTTCCAGCGAGGATTTCGACTCGGGAATCTTTTTTGACCACAACGTGCGCCGGCGTGCCGATTTCCTCGTTGGATTCAGTAAACATCCGCACGAAGGTCAGCTCCTGTTCGCCGGGATGTCGCTCAACTCCTTCGATGGGCATCTCGCAGCCGCCCTCGGCCATCCCGTGGCCGGTTTGATTGAGACAGTGCTGCGCCAACGCCACCTTGCCTCCCATCCAGTTCACCCGGACTGGCACGGAGACGAAAAAGTAGCCGGTGAAGAGGCGGATCCTCAGTTCGTCGGGCAGAATCTGGGTGAGGTTGCCCATGTGACTGACCTTGCCGGGAACGAAGCCGCCCATTTCGCCTTCCGCGTGAAGGGGCTTTCCGATCGGAGCGAGCTTTCCATTTACTATGCCGAAGATCTGCCAGGGTCCTCCGCTGATCGGATCGGACGGCAGGCATGGGGTGTCAAGCAGCAGGCCTGCGCCGTTGCTTCCGGTGATTGGAGTGACACTCACCGAGCAGGTGTCGGTGAACTCGCCGTTTTCGACGGCGTGCGGAAACTCTTCGTGATGCAGGACCGCTCCGGCGGCGTCGGCAATATCCAACGACGCGAGCGCCTGCGCAAGATCGCCTTGCTTGCCAGGCACACGCTTGTTGTGTGTCACAACGGTGAACGTCTGGCCGCCGAACGTGAACGGCCCTTTGCGTTCCTCGACGTCTTGAAGTTCCGGCTCTCCAGATGAATGCGTCGCCGTCTGGCTCATTTGTTGAGTGTTTGGCGGTGGTGATTCAAGCTGCGGCAAGGAGGCTTGCGTCGCCACGGAAGCGCTGGCGGCCACGGCGCGCGCGGGAGCTTGCGGCATGGGATTCGGCTGCGGCGCTTGCCTACAGCCTCCGGAGAAGGCTGCGAACAGGAGAAAAACTGCGAAGACACTACGAATCGAAAACATGGTTCGTGAGCCGCGGAATGATGCAGCTCTTCTCTTCATTGTAGGTGGCATGTGCCACCCGCGCCACAAGCACGCGTGGAAACGCAGCGAAAGAGGTACGATTCGCTGCGACATTCACGAGCGCAGCTGGCGAGGAACGCCCAATATATTTTGTAATGTTGTACGACATGGTCGGAGATTTCGTCGAGCGAAGGAATTTATTGTCGGCAGAATCATGATCCAACTGAAGGGCGAGATACCGGGAGGGCGCGAAGGGAACCAACGCGTTCTAGAATCTGATAAGGTACGTAACCGGAGACTAAGTTCAGCAGACGGGGCGTCCCGTCCGGATAGATGTCGAGAAATCCGCTTCCCACCAACTATCTCAGACTGAGATAACTAGTGATAATCCCTGTTCGCGACACTTATCCGGGGTCTCTGATTCTTGACCTCTCACGTTGTGCCAAAGCTGGCACGCAAAATGACCTGCCTTCGTTGACTTGATTCCTGGCGCGCCCTAAGATGTGCCCCACGTGCCAGCCATCGATTCGCTAATCGGCCAAACCATCTCGCACTACCGCATCGTAGAGAAGCTCGGCGGCGGTGGCATGGGCGTCGTCTACAAGGCCGAGGACACCAGGCTGCACCGATACGTAGCGCTGAAATTCCTGCCGGAAGCCCTGGCGAGGGACCCGCAGGCGGTGGAAAGGTTCGAGCGCGAAGCTCAAGCGGCATCGGCGCTCGACCATCCGAACATCTGCACGATCTTCGAAGTGGGCCAGCACGATGGAAAGTCGTTTATCGCCATGCAATTCCTCGAAGGCCAGACGCTGAAACATCTCATCGGCGGAAAACCCCTGCCGCTTGAAGAGGCGCTCGAATTCGGCATTCAAATCGCGGACGGGCTGGACGCCGCACATGCGCACGGGATCATTCATCGCGATATCAAGCCCGCAAACATTTTCGTCACCAAGCGCGGACACGTGAAGATTCTGGATTTCGGATTGGCGAAGCTTTCTCCAGCGGGCGCCACGGATGTTTCAGGGTTTACGGCCATGCCGACGCGCGCGGCGGAGGAGCTGTTGACGAGCCCGGGTACGACGGTAGGCACGGTGGCGTACATGTCGCCAGAGCAGGTGCGAGGCAAAGAGCTCGACACGCGCACGGACCTTTTTTCGTTTGGCGTGGTGCTATACGAGATGGCTACGGGAAGTCTGCCATTTCGCGGCGAAACTTCCGGCGTGATCAATGATGCCATTCTAAATCGCGCGCCGGCGCCCGCGATGCGGCTCAATCCGGATTTACCTGCGAAGCTCGAAGAAATTATCAGCAAGGCGCTGGAGAAGGATCGCGACCTGCGCTGCCAGTCGGCGAGCGAGATTCGCGGGGACTTGAAACGATTGAGGCGCGACACCGATTCGAGCCGCGTCACGTCTGCGAGTGGCGGTACCGAGGTGGCGTCCTCGCCGGTTTCCTCGGCTTCGTCGTCGCCCTCCTCCTCTTCTAGAGCGGCTGCACCGCCATCCATGATGGCCGAGCCGAGTTCCGACACGGCGCTAGCAGTGAGCCTGGCAAAGCGGCACAAGAAAAAGATCGTCATCGGCGTCGCGATGCTGATGGCCATGTGCGCCGCGCTGGGTTACTGGGTGTACCGCGCAAAATTTGCGCCCGGCACCGGCGGGCCAATCGATTCGGTGGCGGTGCTGCCGTTTGCGAATACGGGCAGCGACCCGGATTCGGAATATCTGAGCGACGGGATTACCGAGAGCGTGATCAACAGCCTGTCGCACGTATCGAAGCTGCGCGTGGTGCCGCGGAGCACGGTGTTTCGTTACAAGGGAAAGCAGAATGCGCCGGAGCAAATCGGCCAGGAGTTGAACGTTCGCGGCGTGGTGACGGGAAGAGTGGCGCGGAGAGGCGACGCTTTTCTGGTAAGCGCGGAGCTGACTGACGTTGGGCGCGATTCGCAATTGTGGGGCGAATCGTATTCTAAAAAGCTCGCGGACATTCAAGGTATCCAGGAAGAAATTTCAAAATCCATCGCCGAGAACCTGCGCATCGAGCTGAGCGGCAAGGAACAGCAGCAAATCGCCAAGAAGGACACGCAAAATCCGGAAGCGTACCAACTCTATCTTCGCGGCCGTTATTACTGGAATCAGCGGACTTCGGAGGGCGTGAAGAAGGGCCTCGACTATTTCGAACAGGCAATTCAGAAGGATCCCGGCTATGGACTCGCCTACGCAGGAGTAGCGGATTCGTATGTAGTGGGAGGCGGCGCGTACCTGAACCTTTCCGCTAAAGAAGCCCGTCCGAAGGCGAGAGCGGCGGCGCTGAAGGCTCTGGAGCTTGACGATTCCCTCGCCGAAGCGCACACGAATCTAGCCGACACTTACCTCTACTACGATTGGGATTTTGCCAAGTCGGATCAGGAATTTCAAAAAGCGATCGCTTTGAACCCCAATTACCCCACGGCGCACCAGTGGTACTCCGAGTGTTTGTATGTGACAGGACGCTTTGACCAGTCCATCGCCGAAGCCAAGCGCGCGCTGGAGCTGGACCCGGGGTCGGTGGCCATCAACGGATCGCTGGGCGACGCCTATTTTTTCGCCCGAAAATTCGATCTCGCAATAGATCAGTTCAAAAAAACATTGAAAATGGATCCGAATTCCCTCGCGGGGAACCGCGAGCTGTTTTGGACATACTCTCAAAAGGGAATGTATCCCGAGGCCGTCTCCGAATGGCAGGACATCACCCGGCTCCTTGGAAATGCGCCCCTCGCGACTGCAGCCGGAGACGCCTTCCACAAGGGCGGCTGGCGCGCATTCCTCAAAGCTGAACTGGACTGGATTCAGAAAAATCCGCAAGCGAACGTCCCGGCCTATCTTGTCGCCAGGCTGTACTCACTTCTCGGGCAGACCAACGACGCATTCGCTTCTTTGGAGAAAGCTTATGCGGCGCGAGAGGGCGGGATTGTCTGTTTGAAAAGTGATCCTGTCATGGACCCGCTTCGCCCCGACCCCCGCTTCCAGGACCTCCTGCGTCGCGTGAACCTACAGCTGTAGTCGGCTCATGGTCTAGAGGTGACACCGTCAAAGCCGGCGCCGCCTACAAGGATTTTCTAACGCTGTGGAAGGACGCCGACCCCGATATTCCCATCCTGAAGCAAGCCAGAGCGGAGTACGCGAAGCTGCAATAACTGTTAGAACTTGGGCCTCAAGAATGGGACCGAGCCGGATAGGTGTCGAGAAATCCGCTTCCCACCATCTATCCGAGAGTGAGATCGGTGGTGATCATCCCTGCTACCAATTCTCATCCGAGTAAACGCCAATACCCAATTATCGAACTTTAATCATGAGAAGGGTTCCACAATTATTCTGACCCCTTTTCCCGCAATTAAATTGGGTGGAATCAGACGCTTCGGCCTTCACCTTCTTATCATTTTATCCTCACCTACCCACCATTGACGCTACCGCAGTAATCTGCGATGAAAGCGTAATTCCCGAGCGAACGAGGAGAAGCACGACGTTGGTATCTGACGGTTGCGAACCCACTGGTGCTGTCAATCGTCAGTTTGAGGTGAACAATGCAGAACTCAAGCACATTTGGGCGATCTGGATCATTCACGAGCGTGAGATTTCATCCGAGTGTCATTGCTCCGGACATCGCCACTGTGACCCCAGAACCTTCCCGTTGTTTGAGGCTCGTAACTTTGGGCATTTTGAGCCTTGGATTCCTTGCTGGATGCGGAGGCGGAAGTAAATCAGCCGGCGATCAGCCCCCGCCACCCACTCCAACGATCACCACGATCTCGCCGAACAGTGCCGTGGCTGGTGGTCCGGCTTTCACGCTTACGATCAATGGGACGAATTTCGTCGCATCTTCGATGGTCAACTTCGGCGGGGCAGCGCCCACTGCCACGTTCGTCAACTCTACGCAGTTGACTGCAGCCATCCCTGCTTCCAGCATCGCCTCAACCGGCATGCTGGCCGTGACAGTGACCAACCCCGCGTCCGGCGGTGGCACCTCCAATCCGATGAACTTCACCATCACCAGCGGCGGCCCTAGCCCCGCCCCGACGATCAATTCTCTTATTCCTAGCTGCGTTCCCGTAGGAGAACAGTTCATTAATGCAGTAAATAATCAGTTGACGGTAACCGGGCTAAACTTTGTGGCCAGTTCAGTGGTGCGCTGGAACGGCACCGATCGCCCGACCACTCTTGAGAATAGCCTGGGTAAAATACTCAGTGCCCAAATTTCGGCGAGTGACATTGCCGCAGCCGGGACAGCGACGGTGACAGTCTTCAATCCTCCACCCGGAGGTGGTACCTCGAACTCCTTGACCTTCACCACAACGACAGGAGCAGTGGGTCCGAACTCAATCACTGTGGACCCTGCCGGAAAGTTCGCCTATGTGGCTGATGTGGGCTGTAGCGTTAGTGGCTACGTGTCCATGTACATGATCAACCCCACCACCGGGGCCTTAGCGTCCATAGGGCCGCCCGTGCCATCACAAGATATAAATGCCGCCTCGGTGACCGTAGATCCGTCTGGCAAGTTCGCCTACGTGACGAGTACGGGGGATGACTTTAGCAGTGATGGTAGCGTCGCGATGTACACCATCAACGCGACGACCGGGGCCTTAACGTCCATAGGAGCGATAACCGGAAATTGTCCGGGATTGTGCGTTCCCTTGTCGGTGGTCGTGGATCCATCTGGCAAGTTCGCTTACGTGCCGAATGGGGACGGCCTTGTTCCAAACAGCGTCGCGATGTACACCATCAACGCGACGACCGGGGCCTTAACGTCCATAGGAAAGACCGCCGTAGAAGGCTTTGCCGCCTCGGTGGCCGTGAATCCATCTGGCAAGTTCGCTTATGTGGCGACGAGCGGCACTGGATCGGCTGGCAGCGTGTCAACGTACACGATCAACGCCACGACTGGGGCCTTAACGTCCATAGGAACGATTGCTGCGGGAACAAACCCTGTCTCCATGGTAGTGGTTCCCGCGGGTAAGTTCGCTTATGTGGCGAATTCCAGCTCGAGCGACGTCTCGATGTACGCGATCAACGTCACCACTGGGGCCTTGACGTCCATAGGAACGATTGCTGCGGGAACAAACCCTGGCTCCATAGTAGTGGATCCAACTGGTAAGTTCGCTTATGTCGCGAATTTCACCTCGAACGACGTCTCGATGTACACCATCAACGCCAACACCGGGACCTTGACGTCCATTGGAACGATTGCTGCCGGGCAATCTCCTACCTCGATAGCCGTCCATCCGTCCGGAAAGTTCGCCTATGTAACGAATTCCATGTCGAACGACGTCTCGATCTACAGCATCGATGGTGCCACCGGTGCCTTGGCGCTCATCGGAACAACAACAGGCATATGAAAAGGTCCCTCTTGGGGCTGTGGATCCATGACAGACTACTGCTCACTGCAACAGCTCAGAACGAGCCGACGAACAAGGGGCGTCACCTTGGGGTATGGCGGCTGCGGGCTGGGAACCATCAGCTTCGCTAACTCCTGATTAGTCGTGCCGGCTCAACCGGTCGATGCAACACTCTTCTAATCTGTTGATCCGATTGTGTTTTTCAAAGAGACCTGATCCTTTGGGGCTGCACTCAATTAAACCTAGACAGGCAGTGTTCTCTTTGAATCAGCGCTCTCGAACGAATTTAGACTCCGGGCCGGTGTTGCGTCGACCCATTGAGACCACCGCGTTTACCGGGAGATGCAAAAATCCAAGAGTCTTGAATCGCCTGAATGAGAGGGCCTACTCGTCCGCACGCTGTCGCAATCGGCATCCTTGTGAATTAGACGCGCCATCCTGTTACTTCTGTTCCTGCTTCAATTCTTCGGCAGCTCCACTTTTTTGCTGTTCAGCAACTCCTTCAGTTGTGAATTAGGCAGCCATTTCCCTCCGCCCATCACCCCCGCGGGCGTCCGCAGTGTTTCCAAATTCTGCAGCGGGTTGTCATCCACCAATATCAGATCGGCTCGCTTGCCCACTTCAACCGTACCGCCCTCCGTCAGGATTCCGAGGAAGCGAGCAGGATTCACAGTGGCTGTCTGGAGCACCTGGAAATTTGTCAAACCGGCGTCATGCAGATTTCTGAGCTCGTCGTGCAACGAAAACCCCGGCACCAGTAGAGGGTTTGGTGTGTCAGTTCCAGCAAGCAGAAGAGCGTGTCGAAGGTTCAAGGCTTTCACTAGATTCACCTGCGAGGCGAAGAAGAGCTTTCCTGTATCGTCGCCGGCGCTCCCGGGGGATTCTGCGTGCGAGTACGGTTTCTTCAAGCTGCTCCACCACGAGAGCGTAGACGCATCCACAAACTCCATCTGTGGCCTGTGAAACAGCGCGTTGAACCACGCTGTACCTTGCTGGCAAAGAATTTCCTGAGATGCCAGTGTCGGCGTGACCCAGACATTGGCCCGCACGATTCTGACAGCTACTGCATCGGCTTCTTGTGCGCTCAACGGCTTGTCGAAACTGGCTGTCGCATACTCGATCTGTTCGGTGTGTTCGATGGACTCCTGGCCGCTCTCCAAAACATGATCGAGCCCAACTGCACTTGGGATGTGGCCTACCACAGGTATTTTTGCCTGTCCGGCGGTTCGGGTAATCTGGTCGTATACGGCCAGCGACAACCCGTTATAGACCTTGATGAAGTCGTAGTGCTGCTCGGCGAACTCATTCACTACCTTAGCGGCTTGCTCAGGACTCGTGACCAGCACATGCCGGTAGCGTTGTTTTTCGCCTGCAATCATCGTGCTGGCGACGAACAGGCGCGGACCCAACAATTGCCCCGCAGAAAGCTGCGCCCGCCACTTGAGGTGATCGGGACTCCCATTCATCTCCCGGACAGTCGTAATTCCATTCGCTAGAAAAAGCGGAAAGTCACCGGGATCCGTGTGGACGTGCATGTCCGCTAAACCCGGCAAGAGATATTTCCCTGAGCCATCTATCAAAACGGCATCCACTGGAAGTGCAACCGTTTTTGAATCCCCGATCGCTACAATCATGCCGTTCTTTACGAGTACGGTTTGATTCCGGAGTACACGCTCGGAATCCATGGGCACAACCGAAACATTTCGGAAGGCGATCGTCGGATGAGTGCCTTCCCGAACACCGGGATTGGCCCGGGGCGGAGAGGTCACGAAGATAATTACAAGGAATGCAAACCATCGTAAATTGCCCGTAAGCATCGTCACTCTCGCTCGCCTCCACGCCCCACCCGAATGCAAGTACGCAAGCACTCGCCTGAATGTTCACTCCAACGATTGAGGTTCGATTCGTCGGTTAATCGCAAACTACGGTTTGGCCCGCCGGTGGGGCGCCCCTGCCCCGGATAGGTGTTGAGAAATCTCTGCCCCGGTTGCGGAAGGAAGTTCTACAATTCTTTCGGCCGCTTCCTAGGTCGCGCCATTGCTGGCTTCGTGGCTTTCATTGCGTTCTGCATGTTCGTCGGCGCGATGATGAACAGCTCGTCCACAACTCCGGCCCCAGCGCCGAGTTCTGCGCCGGGTGCTAGTTTAAAGGGTAAGCAGCTTCCCGAGGCAGACAAAGTCTTTGTCCGCGCCGCCCTCGAATATCTGACTTCCGCGAATGCGTCGGGCACAAAGCTAGCAACGGTAATGGCCGGGGCGAACGATGGTTCATCCACTCTCACAGACTGTTATAGCGCCGCGAGGCGTGCTCTCTCAGAAGAGAGCGTACACTACTCCGCGTATCGTGCAGGTCGCGGCACTGTCCCTCCAGCGTTCAAGATCGTGGACACGCATATCGCTGAAGTTCACAACAAGACCGTCAGCGGCTTGGACAACATCATAGCCTCGCAAGCTAGCGGCGATCTCGGCTCTTTACAGCGCGGCATCGATCAGTTTCAGGCGGCGGTGATAGAGATGAATTCGACGACCGACGAAGGAAGAGCAGTAATGACTAAAGAGGCGAGATGATAGCCGAGAAATGGCGGACCCTCAGTGGCACGTATAGACTGGACCTGTACATGGGGGGCGGTCGGAAGAGTTGGAGGGTGGAGGAGGTGGTGCGGCTGCCGTCTTTGGCGGGTTTCTGGCTGGTTACACACGCCATCGTCTGAATTTCAAGAACACCTGTGGAAATCTCGCCACCATCGGAAGTGTGCCGTCGCATTTTGAGATAGGTAGTGATAAGAGGAACTGGCAGGACTTCGCAATCATTTTCTTGCACGTAGGACAGGGCCTCATGGATCCTCCTAGATTCGTGATGCCGAGCGTGGTGGCTGCCATTCCGGTCTTTCTCGTCGGAATTGTTCCCTCACCTAGGTTCTCGTGGAGTATTTCGCCAATCAATGGTACGAGTCACTAAACAGTTACTTCCGGCATCCCTATCTCTAGGATTACTAGCCATAATTGAAAACTGAGTTGCAGGGATGATACATTTCCCCTCACGGAGGCCCCAGCCCCTATGAAATCGCCTCGCTCGCTCATCACCGCTTGTTTCCTATTCTTTCTGTTAGCGTGCACCGCCGACGCGCAAACCAACAAGATCACCGCGGCCGAAGCCAAAGATCACGTCGGCGAAACCCGAACCGTCTGCGGAAAAGTAGCCAGCACCCACTACGCGAGCGGCAGCAAAGGGCAACCCACGTTCTTAAACCTCGACGAGCCATATCCGAAGGAAGTTTTCACGATCCTTATCTGGGGCAGTGATCGCGCCAAGTTCGGTACGCCCGAGACGAAATACAAGGACGCGAGGGTGTGCGTGACGGGCAAAATCACGAGTCATCGAGAAAAGCCCGAGATTGCCGCGTCTCCATCGCTAAAAATCGGTAGCTCAGTATCCAGATAAGTGATGAATTCGTGGAGTGCCGCTCTCACTTCGTCCCATGACGCAGTGTTTTGAATCCCCAATCGCTTTGATCCACTCCGTCGTCAACTTCGATCGCATAGAAACTCCTTGGTGCCCTTTGCGCTCCCACAATAAGACTGGCAGATCGTAGGAGGTGTTACAGCCCGAGGGCGATGTGATGAATTTTTCTTACGCGAATTGCGAACCGCTGGACGACCGAGGGCGTGGAAATCTGAGTCGCGAGGAATGGACCTTAAGCGAACGCTGCTGCTTTGAGTTTCTTCGGCGCAGAAACCTTTATTTGGGTGTGCATGTCCAGCTTATCAGCATATTCGATCAACTTTTCCAAACTGAAATTCGCGATCTTGCCTCTCAAGAGATTGCTAACTCGTGGCTGCGATTCTCCCAGAATTTGCTCTAATTCGACCGGTCTGTACCTCGAGGCCACGCGAACTACCTCGGTGAGCAAATCAGATTTCCTCTTCATAGCAGCAGCTTCAATCTCTGAGAATCCCAACTGCTCAAACACATTATTTTTTGCCACGTTTTTCCCTCCTTTTTCGCTCCGCGATCGCTTGTTTCACTGCGATGAGCCGCAATCTCGCGGTTTCAATGTTTTTATGCTCCGTCTGATCCGTGGTTTTCGTGAAACAGTGAAGCACATATATGAGGCCCTTCAGTTGGATATACAAAACTCGATACCATCGCTCGGCATCTCTGTCTCTCAACTCATAGACGCCGGGCAGAACAACGCCCCTAGGAGCAAAATCCAAAGGCTCGCCTCCATCGTCGAGACGCTGGAGATCGCCTCCGAGGTTGAATCGAGCATCCTCCGGAAACTCACGAATTACTTTCTGCGAGTCTCCCTGCCATCGCAGCCGCGTCTGCGAATGCTCGCTCGTCATGAGACATCTTATATAAGTACTTATATGATGTCAAGGAACAATTTGCCGAATGCGACCAGGATTCCAAGGGTCTTAGTTTGTGTTGTTTACAGGCATAGGTCTCTTTCGATCCGCGCCTAAACCCGCATCGCACGTTGCCGGTCAATCCAAGTATCCAGATCC
Organism: uncultured Acidobacteriota bacterium; assembly: GCA_963772535.1. Taxonomy (GTDB): domain Bacteria; phylum Acidobacteriota; class Terriglobia; order Acidiferrales; family UBA7541; genus Palsa-295. The sequence goes on along the minus strand of CAVYXN010000007.1, from coordinate 202,476 downwards.
TCTCGCGCGATGCAGAAGCGTTTGCCGATCCAAATCAGGTGGGACCGCCCATGTGTGCACGACAAACACGCCGGCTCCTTCGCACTCGTATTGCGCCCGCTGCTGGACAAAGCTCTAGCTAGAAGTCTGTTCCAGACTTGTGCGGGGTACTGCGAAACGGCTTCGTTTAATGCTTGAATACGGCTGGGGGGGATTAGCGGCGGCGCCTGTGATTTCCGATGCGTCGAGATGAACTAGGTGTTGTGTTTCTCAGATAAACAAGCTTCGTGATTTGGGTCCCACCACAGCAATTGAATTACATTCTGTGTCAAGATTCCCCAGACGCGCTCTTTGTTCGAGAGACGAAGCCTGTGCAACTCGTCAACGTCGGGGAGGTTCAATTCATTCAGTCTTTTCTTTGCAGGAGCCTCAAGCTCCGTAACTGGAATTGAATGATGTTGGTATTTGCCCTTGACGAATATCTCCGAAATCGTCATGGACTCAAATTCTGAGAGTTTTTTCCGAATTTCCTCTAATTTAGCCTTGTCCAGTTGATGCCACCCAAATGGGTCACACATTTCAAGCTTGGAAACCTGCCAAGCAGGTTTGAATTTTCCCCAATCCGGCACCGAAGAAATCACCGGTTTTTTCTCACTAAGAAACTGCTTTAGGGCAGGAACTTCCTTGTGCTTTGGTTTTTTAGACACGGACGGACTATTTCGCGGGAATCAAACTACCGTAGTATTCGGCAATTGCGGCGAGGCCAATTTCCTTCTCACAGAATTCCCCCGGCGGGATTCCCTCTCGTGCATCGAGCCAAGGTGCTTCTTGATGGGTTAGGTCGCTGAGCCACTGTGAAGCCTTGTCTCCGTATGCCTTCAGGACAGCGTCAACCGTTTCCCGCTCATCCTTGTCAAGAGCATCAGGGTCGCCTTTTCCAAGTTTCGTGACTATGAATGCCCCGCGATGTTCATTGAACAGAGCAGGAACAACTGGGCCTTGCGCCCACGCTTCTATACGCTCTGGGAAAACGGGTTTCTCATCCCAGACTAAAGACCATGCCTGGCAATAATAGACGAGCTTCTGCAGCTTCATCGCTGGCATTTGCCCGCACACCTTCAGGATGTAGGCGGCGACATCGTATACGTTTGCCACTAATCGTCCTCGCTTACTCTTTATTTTACATGAGATTCTGGAAAACATAAACGCACAAAACGCAATCACAGCAACTAGAATCACACTCATTTCTTTTGTCGCGCCGCCGACAGTTTGGCGCGGGCGTCGTTCAACCGCCGCCTATACTCACGCATTTGAAATCGGCTCATCGCTTTTTGCTGTGCCAACGGAAGTTCCTCACCACCGCCCTCAATGATCGCGGAGAGCGTCGGAAGCGAAGAGAAATCACACTGAGCGTCTTCCGCTGCTTGTGCCGATTTTATCGCCTCGGCATTACTAATCGCCCTTTCCGCGTATTCTCCTCCCGCCTGTTTGGTTAATCGGACGGCGGATTCGGCGGGCGACTCTACGTCAGTGCGCCAGGGGGCATTTTGCGTATGCGAACCATCTGCCCGATCCCTGCGATTTAGCTCCGCAACCCGCTGGCGTTCTAGTTCGGCTCGCTCTTCAGCGTTGGGCTCAAATTCAAGCAGCCCTTCCGCCTTTGCTGATACATAAGCAGCAGCAAGAATTTGCTCGCCACCCACACCTGCAAGCATCTCGTCCGTGATGCCTCGCTTGTGATTCCACCGCCGCAAGGCGTCGTAGTTTTTCTGACTGATTTTAAGAAGGGGATCTACGGATTGCATCATTTGGAAAAAAGTCGCCAGATTACTTTTCAGTCCTTCGATTGTTTCAACGGATAGCATTTTCATTGCTCCTTTAAGATTTCCCATCCAAGCGATCGAGCACTGCCTGCACGCCGTAGATAGCCTTCAATTCGTCCAACTGCTCTTTGGGGAATTTACGACTTGCGAGCACCGCCCTCGTGAAGCCTTCGGGCAGCTCTCTAGCAGCGGTGATCTGTTCACGAGAGCCTGCTACGGGCGGTGTATTGTCACGGATATATTTGCGCAGACGTTCCTTGCCCCAACTCTTTGAGGGCGTTTCGTCATCCTCTTGTGATCGAACAGGTTCATCCACAACGGCACGGGCTGGGGGCTGTGCGGCGGGCATGACTGCCCGTGCCAAGGAATTTCCAAGGGCGAGCAGACAGATTTCAGGCGTTTGTGGATCGGTGAGATCTAGCAATAACTCGTCGGATTTTCTTTCGATTGCCAAAGCATTCGCTTCGCAAGGGGAAAGCTCTGGATGAACACGAAAGAAATTAAGTAGAACTGCGTCTGCTTTCATTCTTGATTGTGCTATTTGTTTTCTGTTGCCCATTGTTTTTTCCTTTGAAGTACCGCTTCAACTTCGGCAACGAACTGCGGATTTTTTAACCACTCTCTGTATTGTTCCCGTGAGATGGCGTCAATGTCTGCACGATTGCGGAGTTTTCCCCACGGCGGCAAAACTTCTTTTTGGATTTCCACCTTGTTGATTACAACGGGAACAGTCTCCAGGTGACTTTGCATCGCTAGAAACGCATCTTCTAGATTGTCCACGGTGAGCACACCACCCCTGTTCCGCCCAATCCAGAGACGAAGCAAATCGGCGTTCTTTTGGGACGGCGTATAGTCGTGCGCCCTTTGCCGCATCCATCGGAGTGCAAGAATTTGCCCCTCCAGATAAACAGCTTCTTGCTCATCCTGTAAAATTTGCTGCTCTTCGGTGAGCGGTGTTTTCATGTCATCACTCATTGCGTTTTTTCCTTAATGATTAGTTCATCTAGCTCTCTCACACGTTGGAGGGCGTCCTTAACAAAGTTGCCACCCATCGGATTCTCGCGGTTGCCAATTTCTATATCCACCTGCATCATGCGAGCACAAGTCTGTAAAAACTCCACCGCTTCTCCTCTCTCCGCTTCTAATTCTAAAATCCTAGCGCTGTTCATTCATCCTCTCCTTCTGTTGAAAGATCCGTTTCAGCTCCCGTTTCACGTTCATGGGGATATACTTGTTCGGACTCACATCTTTTTTATTGCTCGTCACCTTCATTGTCTTGCTCCTTCTTCGATTTATTGGTATTGAATTTATGAAGCCTTCCTTTTATCAATACCGTAACAACACCCGTACGGTTCAAAAGAATCTCGGCACCTTCAAAGTGCTCTTCCACAAATGTTTCTCTACACCAACTGCATTGCACTGCCCCCTTCATTAACACCTCCACGCAAAAAAGGACTTTTTTGTCGCAATGATTTTTCAGGCGCGGTTTGCCATGGTTGACGCTTCAGGGGCAACCGTCGCCGGGGGCGCCGACACTATGGGTACTGCCGGGGGGTCTCCATTTCAAAATCAAGTCGGCATAAAAACATCACAGAGCACTAAATATTTTCAGAGCTTGGCGCCAATCAATCCCCCGATTTCCAGGCGCGAGACGAGCGGATCTCTTGCGTTGTGGATTTGATTCGGTTGATTTTGTTGCGGAAGCCCCAGATTGTTCTTGATAAACGCATCTCTTAAAAGTAGTGTTGCGAATAGGAGGACACCATGCAATCACTCACGCCGAACGAAATGCTCAAGGTTCTTAAAGTTGCCAGCGAATCCCGACGCAATCACGCAATGATTTTGTTTGCTTTCCGCTTTGGTATGCGTGCTTCGGAAGTCTGCGACCTGCGGCTGTCTGATGTCGATCGCAAGAATGGCACTGTAACGATTCGCCGATTGAAGGGCAGCAAGACTTCCGTGGGGCAAATGACGAATGTTCAAGGCCAGCCGTTGCTTTCCGTTACTCGCGTTTTGAATGCGTGGCTGGACGAACGGCAAGACGAGTCTGATTTCCTGTTCACGAGTCAGAAGGGTGGGAAACTTGACCGCTCAGCGTTCTTTAGGATCTTTCAGAGCGTTGCTACTGCGGCAGGAATGCCCCCGGAGAAGCGGCATCCGCATTGCGCCAAGCACGCGTTGGGTTTTGCGATGGTTGCCGCCAACCGAAGCCTCACCACGATTCAAAATGCTCTAGGGCACCGCTCCGTTGCTTCCACAGGCATCTACGCCCAGCCCTCTCGCGAACAAGTGGATCACGCCATCCAAGCAACCCTGCTTGAGCTGTTCTAACCCGTCCCTCTGAATCACCTCTGCGAATCCACCTTCGGGTGGATTTTGCCTGTTTTTGTGCTCTCTTCCGAACGCACCAAACTAACCAAATTGATGCGTTATTCCGTTGTTCGCGTCTGCAAGTCCTTTCATCCACGGGCTACCGAAAATGGGAGTCCGTCGCAAGTGATGCGTTTTTGCGATCAGGATTGACTGTGGCACATCGCCCAAACTCGGCTCCCCGGATATCCGATTTAGATAGCCACCGACGAGATCCCACCGATGTCCCACAGACGCCCCTGTAGACCAGCTACAAAGCTATTAGGCGGGCGTAGGCGAAGGCTGCAACGGGATCGTCAGTTGGATGCGGGACTGTTCAAATTATGTCTGTGACGCTCATCCAGGCAGCAAATCGGGACTTTGGCTGATTATCGGACGCTTTTTAAGTCTCCAAAACAGGTAAGTAATGCATTTTATAACACTTACGCAAAATATCTTGTGAATAGTGAATTTTATGCGTACCGAAGAGCGCTTTCTTAAAAATGCCCGCACACCCGCTTTTCAAGTAAGGGTTTTTATCCCTCCGAACTATCAACCAGACGCCCCGTGCGGCCATCGAATTTTGTGTCGAAAGCGATCATCAATTCGCGAGGCGCACCATCGTCCTTGAATTTGGCAAACACGGCGTAGAAGACATCTTTTGCGGCCTGAGACAAGCCCGTCCGTGAAAAAATAGCCAAGGCAAATAGCGGCTCACGAAAAAGCCCCACCTCATCGTAGATAATAAAAGGCTGCTTCTTGTGTTCGTCAAAGCCAATGACACCGATCATCTCCCAAGGGTCACTTTGGAACCCTGGTTTGTTCCGTTCTGACTGGGGTTTTATTTTCGAGAAATCTTCCCCGTCAGGGAAAAACTTGTCCCACTCGGGTCCGTAAATTACTCATCTTTTTCCCCCTCAGCTTCCCGCTCTTCACGAGTTCGCTTGTCGGGTTGCATCACGGGGGTTTGCAGTTGCTTTTGAGCGTATGCCCCCAATGTGCGCACATAGTAGTCAAACGACTTGTCCAGCACCTTCAAATGCCGAAGAGGCTCATCAGTCTCCACCTTAGACATCACCCCCACTTTCTCAATCCAACTCTGCAAATAGCCCAACGCATACGCTGCTTTTTCGTCGCTCACTTTTTCTCCTTTGTTTTATAGCTTTCCTGCACTGCCTGTAAAATCCCTGACCCGTTGCCAATCATCCACTGCGCCGAATCAATTGATTTGATTTCCAAATTTTTTAGCCAAGTCTCATTGATGGGATCCCCGTAAGCAACGATCGGTCTCAATTCGGTTATCTTTTCGGCTGCGATTTTGTCCAACACGGCAACGTAATCCGTCGTAGACATTGAAATTCTTGTCTCGTTGAAGATTGCTCGTGCCAGCTTCGCCAATTCAACGCCGTCCTCGCCTTCCTGCGCGATCGTGAATCGGTTGAGATTGAGTGCGGCGGATTTTGCTTGGTAGGACAGCCGCACGAATTCCAGATGGACTTGCATCTCATCTGTGCCAGCGGGTGCACGCTCCATGATGATTGCCTTGGCTTCTTGCTCCGAGAGTTCGGGAGAGAACCACTGCGATCGCAAATACTCCTCACGAGCGGCCGCTTTTTTCGCTCGGGAAGCCGCCACCATTTCAGCATTGCTTCGAGGTGCGGGTGGTGAACCTTTCGCCACGCGCTTATCACGCCGCTTGTTTATTTTGATGGCCTGGTCCCAAGCCGCAAAAAGGATCCGCCGTTTCTCCCGCCAGCGCCGCATCCGAATTGTGCTATTGCCTCGCCGCTCGGGTTTGCGATTGCTCCTTTTGGGATTGGCTAAACCTGCCGCCTTACGGCGGGCTCGATAGGCGCGAGCGCTGGCGTTGGCTCGGAGCCGGCGCCTTTCTTTAGCCTCCGCCTCTTCGTCGGAGCTTTAATAATTGCCCGCCTCTGTTCCCAGTGCTCCAATTCCTGTTGGCGCCTCCTGGTCCAATAACGCATGCCATTGCGCGGGGGATGGTTCGTCCGATTGCCCTGCATTGTGGGAGCCTCCTTGACCATGCGCAGATGGTACGGCTTTGCCATTTGCGGACCCGTCTTAGCCGCTCCACGGGTGGGGGCTAATTAAAATTAAAGGGGGTGGCGCGAACTCGTTTGAAGAGATAAAAAAGCACACAGCCAAGACTTCATAATCCAGTGTGGGTTTTCCCCCTTCTACTAAGGGGGAAAAACACCCGCCGCAGTGGATTACGTTAAATTGACGTTTTTCCACGGTGGAACCCTTTTTTTGCTCTTGCCGCAGTCCAAGTACCTTTGTTTTCATTCAGTGGGGGAAATCGTCAGCGTGGAAAAACATGATGTTTTCCACAGTCGCCGCAGTCGTTTGACTGCGGCAAATGGTTTCAGTGTGGAAAACGCCTTTTTTCACTTTTGCCGCAGTCAAAGCCCTTAAAAACCCCCTTAAAACATTGGGTTTTTGAGTGGTTGATTAAAAATAACCAATGTTTATGCGGGTCGCCGCAGTCAAGCCTCGTTTTAGGAAATTATATACATGACTCCCTTTCTCACTCCACAATCAATACGGCCAGTAGAGAGCGTATTCGCCGTCCTGCGTCGCGGTCTACACGGCGTCTATCATCATGCCAGCAAGAAGCACATCGGACGCTATATTGACGAGTTTTCTTGGAGACTAAATGAAGGGAACGTGAAGCGACACTCGCTCGATCGTCTGGATAGTTTTGTAAATGCCGTTGCCGGAAGCGAATCACCTACCTGCAATTGACGGCATGATGGGCGGATGCCGTATTAACAATCACTTCTCTAACTCAGAGTTTTTTATATGGAATAGTAGAGTGGGGTCTAGCTCGAAACGCTAGTTCTGAAGAAATCTCTTCCGCCAATTTCTTTTCTGCCTCTTTTTCCATACAAGGAAGATTGCGAAGAAGAATATGCGAGGAGTTAGTAGCATCGAATCTGACTTCGAGATTTCTCCTCAAATCATGAATATCTCCGACTCTAATCTGTAAAATCCCGTAATGATCGCGAGTATTACAAGCTTCCGCCGTTGTCCGAAAAGATAATCCATCCTTATTTTTTGGGAGACTTCCGTTTTTCTGGAATGCTAATTCTTTGACTGTGGTTTTGTCTGGGCTTAACTCATTTTTACGATCAAATGAGCGATAGAGGACTACTTCATCGGGAACCAAGTCTCCGATATTGCTGGACTCCTCGTCGCACATTTATTTCGAATCAGAGCCAAGCCAAACGTTCTTTTAAATAACTAATGGGATCGGAAGAGAGAGTTTCTAACTGAGAATCTATCACTCGGCCCTGGCGCAACTGCTCATGATAAACAGAGAACGCGCCATTTCCGCCAAACGTGGCTTTCACACGTTTTCCTTGGTCGGAACGCCAAACCAAGCTGAGTTGTCCCCAGAACGGTTCGATCTCATACGCCTCTCTGAATTTTTCATCTAACTGGGCAAGAGCCAACGAAGCAGTCGCAATCGCAGCCGCACTAGGGCGCGGCTCAGATTCTTCTTCATACAGCTCTCGATCAGCGACTTGATTCATCAATACGTTTGCAAAATAAAAGGCTGGAGCTTCTGCAATTTTTACTTCCGCAGCATTTGTGGTACTGGCAATGTTTGACATGATTCTCACTGTGGCGTTCACTTTTTACCCACGCTTTGTTCTGTCACAGAACTATTTTTAATTTTTTCCACAACGTCAATTTTTTCCTTTAGCCACTCTAATAAAGCTTTGGCAACGTTGACATCCATCGTTAGTCCGACTTCTAATTCCCTTATGATTTCATCCTTGCCACCTTGTCGATGTTCGACCAATTCCTTTCCGAGCATTCCACCTTCAATGGCTTGAAATGTCGCATCTGGTATCGGGGCACGCTCATTGTAAATACCCATGAAGATATTTCCTTGTGGTGTAAAACCTCCGAACGCCCCGTCACTGTGAACCACGCGAAAATAATTGCTTTTGATATATCGCACTTTGAGACGAGCCGGTGTATTCCCGCTGGCGGTATCAGACATAGCCCCTCCAAACCACTACAGGTGTCAGTTCATATCCTACTACCGCCTTGAACGAACATTCAAATTTAACGGACATGAGGTACTACAAAAGATAATTCTGGCGGCCGAATCTTACATAGCCACATTTTCCACTTTTTCGAAACGATCCACAGACCGCCACTATTGACGATCAAACTGGGTCTTAGGGAGTCATGTATATAATTCCCTCTTTTTAGCCCTTTTTAGCTGCTTGCCTTTTCGGTGTTTTTGCTTCCTTGACCTTCGTGGGTTTTGTCGGGATCTCTTTCACGCCCTTGGGTAGATACCAATACGCACTCCTCAACCCCGGAACGCATGTCCACGGTTTATCCTTTCCGCTGCCTAAAATCTGGCGGTTTTCGTCACTGTCTACGCATCCCAGAAGCTCTATCAACTGACGGCGGCTTGCGATGCAATAGCCTTTTCCGTTTACTGCGCTTGCGTACGACTGCTGGATAAGTTCCACTGCCGATGCCTGTAACGCTTCCTGGTCAGCTTTGTTCTTTGCGATGGTGACGATCTCCTGTGCCTTCTGTTCTTCACTCTTGTCGGGGTGGCTGCTCCTCAACGAGTCGGATATAACGTGCGGTGTATAAACTTCGGGTATGCCTACATTCCCGCTGCCCCAATCCATTTTGAAATCAATGTTCCAAGATTCTATGCCTCGGAAACGCTCGTCAAACAGAGACGCACCGTTCTTGCCCTTCTTCATCATCACAAACGCCATGTCGGTTTGGTCACCAATCACGCCAGCACCTCGTGCTTGGTCTTTCCTGTTTTTTGCCACGTGGTGTAGTGTGCTCACTCCCGCACAATTTCTTGCCAAAGGGCGAGCCTCCTGCATGACGGGCAGCATCTCACCCGTCTTGCTTTCATCGGCACCCTCTAGAAAAGATGAGAGTGAATCGAACATGAAGAAGGTGTCGGGATGCCGAAGGGCTTGCTCCCAAAATCGTGGATCCTTGAAAGATGTAGGCGGGGGGTTTGTGAGTGACCAATCACCCCACAAATAAAAGTTCTTTAAATCATGGAGTCCTAATGCGCGGATCCTTCGCTGCATCTCCGCCTTGGGATTCTCCCTGTCCACGTAAACAACTCTCAAGGGCTGTCGGATGTTGGCGCGTCCCAGTAGGTCTGTGCCTTCGCACAATGCTCGGGCAAGCATCAATTGAAACATCGTCTTTAGAGAACCCTTGTCGCCCGATATCAAGTGCAGCCCATGCTCCATGATCATCTTGTTTATAAAATATCTCTGCACTTCGGTCGGAATTTGGGACGGGATAGGTACGTTCGTTTCAATCCACGATGGGCGTTGAATGTTAAGTTCGGCAGCAATAATCAGCGGACGATAGTTGGGCACCACTCTATCGGTGAATGTCAGTATGACATCCCCCTCAATGGGCTTTCCATCCAACCTCTGTCCTTGAAGGGGTCCGTTAATCCAAATGGCGACCCCACTCGCACTTGAGTACATATCAGAAACCTTGCTTGGAGCCTGCTCCTCCAGCCACTCTTTGTGTTCTGCGATCGCCTTGGCGATTGTGTGCTTTCGGCGGCTTTCGTTCGTATCCCATTTGCTGTTTCGTTCAAACAGCATGGATTTTCTGAATTCCCCATCTATTTCGGAGAAAACATTTTCCTCGTCTTTTAAATCTCCGTCGTTGTATTCGCGGGCAAGCACCTGACACAAGCGAAAATCGGCTTCACTCCCAGAGGGAAACTCATACGATGCGCCTTTGTAGGAAACGATGAAAGGTTTTGAATCCTCTCCCGAATGAGTGCCGCTCATCAAAGCCGCCAGGGGTGCGCGGGGTTTATCTTGCCAGACGAGTGCTGCTGAAACAGATGTGGTGTGTTCGTTGCCACTCGCCGCCGCTGTCGGCTCTTCAACTTTCTTTACTAGATATCGCAACCGAATCGCCTTCAGCATGGCGGGGAGTGTAGTCAAATCCGCATTCTTAATCGGGGATGCCTCATCAAAAAGAGCATCACGAAGAGCATTACCTGTTACAGTGACGTAACCTTTTTGGTGAAACACCTCAATCTGCACCTTGGGGCCCCAGCCAGCGGACAGATCCAGTTTCCAAGTGTGACTGCCCGTGTATTCACCCTTCACCCAAATGCGCAGTCCCATTCCCGAAGGAGTCCGTTCCACATAACTATCGAGTGCGTCTATCACCTCTAGCGCCCACACTGCGATCTCATCTTTTTCCGTCTTGGGGTTGGGATTGATGCAGCCGTCCAAATCAATAGACACAAGATGGTCGCTGACGGCATCGCCACCCATTACGAAGCCTATTCCTTGGGTTTTGTCTAATCCTTCCAGAACGGCCAGCGCGCTTTCAAAGTTCGTCCAGTTTTCGGGTTTGTTTGTGGATGCTTGATATTTTGTGCCTGGAATAAAAGGGATTTTGGTACTCGCGCCCTTCACGTCCGTCAACTTCCAAGTCACCCAGTTCTTGTAATTCTTAAGGAGCGGGATGCTCCTCAATCCATCAATCTGTTCCTGCGTCAATTTAGTCACCGTCGTATTTTCCTTTTTTCACGGAATACCCGCCGTGTCGCTACTGCTACCTGCTGGATTTTTGCATCTCGTCCAATGAATCGAAAATCGTCCAAAGCCTCATGTCCGCGATACCTATAAGTTTTTCTGTCCCATCTGTTCCGTCTGCTTTAATCAACCGAACACTGAAAAGACCGGGAGACACCATGCCCAAAAACACGCCTTGCAAGAGAGATGGCAGGGGTGCCTTGAAATACTTGCCTGTCAGCACGCGAGTTGCTTCTTTGTTAATCGCCATTTTTAGTCTCCAATTACGCCCCGTAACACAATCATTCGTCTGCGTGTGGCATTACACGAGACGAGAAAAAAGCCGTGGGCGCCTTCCCGTTGTCCCGTGCCCACTCGTTAAATTTCTGTTCGGCACTCTTAGGCGCGGTGACAGGAACAGGCAATAGCGGCTCGTCGTATGCTGATGGCGGATCCAAAAATATCCACGCACTCTCACATTCTGGCGGCTCAGCGGGAGCTTGACGCGACCACTCACGGCTGAATTCTTCCTTGATCGGATTCAGAAGCGGTCTACCCGCCCGACACCACTCCCTGAATAGGGTGCGCAGCAAATCTTTCAACGTGATGCCCACAATACTTTTTCCTTCCGTCCGAAACGCCCTAACAAACATCATTGCCGAAGCCAGCTCTTCATTGATGGTTGAAGCCTTCCTCACAACTTGAAGATGTTCGTCCCAAAGTTCGCCAAGGGTTAACAATCGATCGGCGCTGTCATCGTGCCATCCCGCGCATTGACCTCGCTGCTGGCGCTTGTTGACGAAACTGTGGAAGCCCTCGCTCCGCTGTTTCTCCATTGCACGATAGCGTCGCCAGCGCTCTCGCTGGGACTCTGATGCTTTACTCATTTTTCTTATCCTTTTTGTGATGCTCCACTGGTAGGTATTCCCGAAGGTGTTTTGAAGTTGGACCGAAAGATGCGCTACAAATCTTTAGGTACTGTCCCTATTGCTTGCCCCGCCGCAACCACGTCCTCGCTGAATCGAGACAGCACACCAGCGATAGATTTCAGGAACCTGAAACGCTCCGCAATAATTTCGGCGGTCGCGTCCTTGTTGGGCGGCGCTTCCAAATGGACAATTCCGCTCCCGTTGAAAAACATTACATACATCTTGTCATCACGCATCGGCCACCTCAGCTGGCGCCAGGAACCTCAACAGATCTAATTCCACCTCAGCCTGCCGTTCCCGAGACACGAAGTCCTGCATCTCAAGCAGCCGGCGCCCCAAGTCCTTGGACGCAACTAAATCATCCAGATGGTGCAGATCCTCCACAATGTAGGACAGGAGCTTATAGGCGCTCTTCGTTTGAGTTTCATTGTCGGCCTCCACCGCTATGCCGATGATCCCCCTCTCGCTTATCGTCACCTGGATCTGTGCCAAATACTGTTCCATAAATTTCTCCTCCTCTCACTCATAAGACAAATAGTACCTTCTTATATTGATAAATAAAGGTTTAACCCACATCGACGTGCAAATCTGCTCCCGAACCCTGTATTTGTTGGCGAATTATGCGACTATTATTCTTAAGCGTCTGGTAATTTAAACCCCGTGCTGCTGCCACTGCTTGTGGTGATCTTCGCTTCGCCAGTACATCAATTACACCTTCCATCATCGACAGCGACCAGTTGTGCTGGCGTACTTTAAGGCTTACATCCTTGAGGGTGATTCCACCGCCCTGAAACGTCCGACGGACGGGTTTTTCCGCAATAAAGGGGTGAGAAGGGTCCCCATCATCTTCGGTAGGGCTCACACTGTGTCTACCCGTGGCGGCTCCCCGTGTTGAGAGAACCACGCCCGCAAGCGCCGACGCTCGGCTATAACCTAAAACCTCAACTAGGAATGCGAAATCACGCTTCTTCAGGGACCTCGAATGGAGCTTGACACTCCTGGCGCCGAACGGTCTCGCTTCGCCTGGCCATACTGGGGCTCGGAGTGTGAGATGCGACCGTCGGTTTCGCTCCAGCCGCACCAAAGACGACTTATAATAGTTTTCAAAATCCCTCAGGTTGTGCAGGTCGGAAGGTATTTCGGCACTGCACTCGGGATTGGCGCGCGGACTCTCAGGATTAAACGGAACTTCAATTCTGATTTTCTTCAGGTAAGGACCATGGCGCCAAGGCGGGTGTGGCCCGTAACACTCGCGCATTCTCGCACGCAGATACGGGTTGTCGTGGCCAGAACCACACGACTCTCGCAGTAGTTCGAAAGCCCTTGCGAACGGCGCGCTCACGCCTCCGACTCAGCCAACAGCTTTTCGGCGTAGCCTCGGAGGTCAGCGGGGCTGAAGAAATATTTTCTACGCCCCCGTTTCACGCATCGGATTTTCTTTGCCCAGACAAGATTCCGCATTGCCCAGACGGTAAATCCCAAACGTCGGGCGGCTTCGCGGATATCTACGAAGAGAGGATCGGGTAGATTCGAATGAATGAGTACAGATGGAGCAGATACAACTGAAGGCTTTTTCTTTGCCAAAGGCGCACCCAAATGAGCGGACGAATGCCGCGTGTATCGGGGTGCGAGGTGTTGCAGGTCCTACGCTTGGCCTACTCTACCGGTGTTAGTAGACATTACGCCGTATTGGTTTCGTCTCCAACCGTCTCCCGTTCTTCGTGCCGCCGTGTGGCGATGACGATTGAAAACGTGACGAACTGCTTGTCGTGCCACCCGCCCGTCATGCATCCGGCGTGAAAGCCTGTGCATGATTAAGTCCAGCGAATGCCCCCTGCCGTCCGAATTTCCACCAGTGACCAAACCCTTGAGAGCCAGTCTGGGGCCTGCACAAAAAGAGTACTGTGACTAAAGCCAAAAGTCAAATCCAACTCTCTTGCGGAAAGCAAGGATTATTTTAGAACTTCTTAGGAAAGGATTTGACTCCCACTAGAACGCTAGTATCATGGTGGGACTGTGGCGAAGCGACAAAGAGGACAAGGCGGACTCTTCAAGCACCCCAAGAGTCGTTTCTTCACTGCAAAATGGTATGACAGTGAAGGGCGTCCACATTCACAGAGCACCCATACAGACATCAAACAGGAAGCGGAAAAGACTCTGCGAACGCTGATGGGCGACGCTGACAAGGGCGTGACCGCTCGTCCCGAGTCAATCACATATGCACAGATTCGCGAAGACCTCCTGGCCCATTATCGGAACAAGGGTCACAAATCTTTGGGAACGATGGCAGACGGCACAGAGATTATCTATCCCCTGATTCCGCTCGATCGTTTCTTCAACCATCCCGAGAAGAGCACAAGCGTCGCGCGTATCACACACCGTACCGTTGCCAGTTTCGTCAGCCATCGGCAGGCTCAAGGCATCGGGAATGCAGCAATCAACAACAGCCTGTCACTCCTAAGACGGATGCTGCATCTCGCCAAGAAGAACTACCACTTGCCTTTTGTGGCTTCTATTGATCTTCTGAGACCGCCGCCACCACGTAAGGGCTTCCTCTCCGTGGCAGACTTCAATCGTCTGCTGGCTGCCCTACCTTCGAATTTGCGACCTCTAGTGACCTTTCTGTATTATTGTGGCGCACGTAAGGGAGAGGCCTGCGCTATCCGTCGCGATCAAATAGACCTCAAAAAGGCACTTGTGACGCTAGACGCTGAACAGACAAAAACGGATGAGGCCCGAGTGATTCCTCTGCCCGATGTGCTCGTGGATGCGTTACGGCGTCGGAAAGAACATGAGTGGCCAGCGAACGGATTGGCGTTTGACTCTTCAAACTTGCGAAAGTGCTGGGAGAAAGCCTGCGACGAGACAAGTCTGGGCAAGATCACACCCTTGAAAGGAAAAAACTATTATCTGTTCACGGGTTTGATGCTCCATGATCTTCGCCGTAGCGGTGCCCGCAATCTCCGCAAGGCGGGTGTTCCCGAAGGTGTTTGTATGGCGATCACAGGCCACAAGGATCGCAGCGTGTTCGAACGCTATAACATCGTTGACACAGAGGACGTGCAAGACGCTATCCGCCGGCTTGAGCGATCCGCGGCTCCTACTGTGGGGACTACGCGTAGACTTTTGAACGGAAAGAGCACGCGGGTTAACGCGCCCCGCCGGTTAGCAGCCGGAAAGAGCTAGCGTTCTACGGTGGGAGTTTGGTGGGAGTTACAAGGAGGGACATCAGAAACCATCAAAAAAGCCAATAAAACAGACGAAGCGGGAGTAGTTCAGTGGCAGAACGCGAGCTTCCCAAGCTTGAGGTGAGGGTTCGATTCCCTTCTCCCGCTCCAATTCCGGTTCCCTGTGGATTCCTTATGCCTTCCCGTTTGAATCCGTTATCAGCCCGCAGGCCGACGTCGCTCGTGGCCTTCACCCGGCCCATGATCCCTGCCTTCGGCTCGACTAACCCGCCACAGCCCCGGCCGGTTTCCTAGCTCTTGGGTTCCTTCTCCTTGTTCCTCTCATCGTTGGACGGCTTCGTCTCCTTCGGTGGCGGGTTCGACTTTTTTGTTTCTGGAGGCGGCGCCTGTTTCGGTGCGTTTTCGTGCGGCGGAGGCTGAGTCCGGTTGGGCGGCGGCGCTTGCTTGTTTGGCGGAGGCTCATTCGCTCGCGCCGGAGGTTGATTTTCGTGAGCTGGTGGATGATTTTCTCGCGGCGGTGCCTGGTTCTCATGCGCGGGTGGCTGATTTTCTCGAGCAGGCGGCTGGTTCTCGCGGGCGGGCGGATGAGCCGGAGGTTGAGCCTCTCGTGCCGGCGGCTGGTTATCTCGCGCTGGCGGATGAGCCGGGGGTTGAGCTTCTCGTGCTGGCGGCTGATTTTCGCGCGTGGGCGGCGGCGCTGGCCGATTCGGCGGCGCTTCATTCGCACGCGCCGGCGGTTGATTCTCGTGAGCTGGCGGCGCGGCTCGATTCGCCGGGGCTGGCTCATTCGCGCGGGCCGGTGGCTGATTGCCGTGTTCCGCTGGTCTCTCGGGTGGTGCTGCGTTCGGCCTATTCGGCTGCGCTGCCGGCGGCTTTTCTGCTGAAGGTTGCGGCGGCCGATTGGCTGGCGGTGCTCCGGCTTTGTTTGCCGGCTGCGCTGGAGCAGGCTTCGCATTCGTCACGGTGCGAAACGCGCTCGGCATGGGTTTCGTCTGCCCCACGGGAATTGCTCGAGCCGAAGGCGCCATCTTCGTCACAACCGGTCTGCTCGCAAGCTTTTCCGGGGGACGCGCCGATGGTTTCGCAGGAGCATTAGGTCCCGCGACAGCCCGAGGCGTGGGTGCCACTGCCGCGGTCTCCACCACCCGCGCGTGTTGAATCTGCTGTGGATTCACTTGAACCTGAGCTTTACCGACAGCTTCGCCATTCTGAAACGCATTTCTCGAAACAGCGGTAACCGCGTGGGGCGAATTCTCGTACATGTAGGTGCGGTTCACCACAGTCGTCCGATTCACCACTGTGGTGTTGTAGACATTCACGATTTCCGTCCGGTTGATTACTCGCGAATTCGTTACGTTGACCCTCGAGACGTAAGCTTCGCTCGCGCGGTACGAAGGCACCCACACGTCCCGCGGGCCCAGAGGAAACCACGCCACTCCAACTCCGCCGGGGCCACCCAGTTCGATCGCGGCTGCTATCGCTCCTCCTCCAACGAACGCCACCAGCGCAGGCGCATACACCGGTCGCACATAGACGGCGCCGGCAACTGGCACAGGTCCAGGCACCCAACCCCAACCTCCGCTTGATACCTGCGCCCAGCGCCCGTAATGGAATGGCGCAAATCCCCAAGGCTCGTCTTCCACCCATGTCCAACCCCACGGAGCAACGAACGCCCAGTGCCCATAGCGATATGGAGCCCAATCCGCCGCGACTCCATTCGGAATCCAGACGTGCCCGTACTCTCGATCGTCTTGCCACCTGCCGTGATCGTCGAGGTCTTCGTAGCCGATCACATCCGGCGAAACATACCGCGACGATTCGAACCTGTCTTCCCGCCGCTCACGCTCCACAGCCCATTCCTCAAAGTTATCCGGCTGAGGAAGCGGCTGCTCGTCATAACTCACTTGATCCGTCCCGGAGAAAATGTATTGCTGGCCGGGCCCAGCGTTGTAAGCCTGGCCACCCGCAGTCACTTCAGCCGCGCCGCTTTCGACGTAAACCGTGCTGGTATTTCCGTCCGGGCTCACATCCACACGGTATTTCCCTGGGCGCAGGATCGAAAGAGCCAGATTCGGAGAATCGATCTCGTAACTTTCGTTGTCTTCTAGATGCCGTACCCGCAGGGACGCAGAGCCTTGCGCCACCTGAATCTGCACCGCTTCATCGGTCAGATTCAGGAAAGAAACAGCCGTCTCCGACGACAGGCGAAGCGCCGCGCCTCCCAGATGCAATTCCCCTCGCGAGCCTCGGTCTGCCCACAGCTGATCTCCTGTCGTAAGCGGACGATTCGGATTCGCCGCAAGCCACTCCGATTCTCCAGCGGGTTGAAACGACACAGAGCCTTCAATGAAATTCAATCGCGCCACCCTGCTGGGTGGATCAACGTCCTGCGCGCGAGCCACACCGGGCAGAACGACGAACAATGGAATGACCAGGGCCGAAATCGCCGTGCGAGAACTTGAAATTGAACGGAACATTGTCAAATGCCTCTCTTCTCGCGTCTCTGTTCTTGGGGAACCGAACAAAGCGCACGCGTCATCTCTGTCTTGCTTGCGAGTTGCGTGATCCCTGGATTACCGCTCTTGCCGGGAATGGCGTGCGGCAGTCGAGCACCGGTTGAACTAGAGGTGCTTTCAGCACGACCGCTGGAGCGTACTTGTGAAAAACGTAGCGCGCGTGTCTTGCTCATGCCATCGGGTGTTTATTGGATATTGTTAGCTGCAAACGCTGTGGAGCGCGAAAGAACTTATCAAGGCTTATACTCCAGAAACTACCGTGTGGCAACGGCTAAGCCCGCAAGCTGATTACACTCGTTGCAAAACAAGACTTCCGATACACACAACACCCGATTCTCACAGTTTTCTCCGTTATGCTATTGTGCGCTTCAGAAGTGAGCAGCCAGGCGTGCCCAACGGTATATTGATCGCTGACGACAGCGGCTTATTTCGAAAAGCCGTTCGTGCCTACCTTATCCAAAACAATTTTGAAGTGTGCGGCGAAGCAATCGATGGGAATGATGTCCTCGAAAAGGCAAATAACCTTCAACCCCGCTTAGTCCTTCTGGATCTCCGGATGCCTCACCGGAACGGTGTCGAAGTCGCTTCCCTATTGAGGGCAAGAATGCCGGCTGTGCGGATCGTACTGCTTACGATGTACGATGAAGTCTTGAGCTACAAATCAATCATGACCGCGATCGGCATCGATGATATCTTGCCAAAGCCCGATTGTTTCAAGAGCCTCGCGGAATGCGTCCAGCGCCTGCTCGATTCGCCGCAAGTATTGCCGGAGAACGAATCCTGAAGCACCGAATTCTAGAAAAAAGACCACCCAAGAAAAATCGGGTCCCAGCTCCAGCGATTTATGGCTTCCTTGTCGCGGCGCTTCTGTCCAGCACTGCCGCGCTTTCGAATGTTCGCTCGCTTGTCCCCGCGCAATCCTCGGCCGAAAAGCCTCCCCAGCGCACCGTCGCCATCACCGTGGACGATCTCCCCGGCGCAGAACCCGGCACCGACCACGCCATCGGCAATCTGAAGGAACTCGAGTACATCAATCGCGCAATTCCCGCCGCTCTACGCGCGCACCACGTTCCCGGCATCGGATTCGTAAATGAATGGAAGCTTCAGGTGGATGGCCAGCGAGACGCCCGCGCGGCGCTCCTTCAAATGTGGCTTGACGCGGGCATGTCTCTCGGCAATCACACCTATTCTCACCCTGACTTCCAGACCACGCCGCTCGAGCGCTATGAAGACGAAACCATTCGCGGCGAAGTCGTAACCCGCGCACTGATGTCAGCCGCCGGGCAGAAAGAAAAATACTTTCGCCACCCGTTTCTCGACACCGGCCCCACCGCCGAAGCCAAATCCGCCTTCGAAACCTTCCTCAAAGAGCGAGGCTATCGTGTAGCGCCAGTCACCGTGGATCCCTCCGACTATATGTTCAACGACATCCTCGGCGAATCCGCCGAAAAGAAGGACGAAGAACTAGGCGAGAAAGCGAAAAAGGAATACCTCGAATACGCAAACATTGTATTTACTTACGAAGAGGGGGAATCGAGAAATCTATTTCAGCGCGAAATTCCGCAAGTGCTGCTGATCCACGACAGCGACCTCAACGCCGAGTGCCTGGATGCACTGCTCACGCAACTCGAAAAGCGCGGCTACAAATTCATCTCGCTCGACGACGCCCTAGCCGAGCCCGCCTACGCAACACCCGATCTCTTCGTCGGCGGCGTAGGGATCTCCTGGCTAACGCGCTGGAAGCTAGCCTTCGGCCAAAAGCCCGACTACCAAAACAGCCCCGAGCCTCCCAAGTGGGTGCAACAAGGATTCGAAGAAATTCGCAGCGCCCACGCCAAGCAGTAAGGTCCCCGTCGTTGGGGACCACGCACTGCTCACCGCCCCCCAAAATCCGTCATCCTGAGCGCAGCGAAGGATCTCAACGTAAGCCCCGAGCACAGCCCCACAAGAGCGCACCCTACGCAATCGCCAGCGGAATCGCCTTCTTCCATTTCCCCTGCGCCTTCAAAATCAACTCCACTACCTCGCGAATCGCTCCCTCACCACCCTTCACAGTGGTGACGTAATGCGCAGCCCGCTTCACCTCCACCGCTGCATCGCCCACCGCCACCGCCAACCCCGCTCGCTGCAGAATCGGCAAATCCGGAAGATCATCTCCCACGTAGGCCACTTCCTCATCCGTCACGCCGGCCCGCACCAGAATCGCCTTATACGACTCCAGCTTCTTCGGCTGCCCCTGAATCACAAATTCCATTCTCGACTCACGCGCCCGCCGCGCATTCGCCGGCGAATCCCGCCCGGTGATAAATCCGGTGCGAATTCCCATAATGCTAGCCAGAGTAATCCCCGCGCCATCGTGCGCATTGAACATCTTCATCTCAGCCACGCTATTGTCTGGAAATGTTTGCAGGCACACCCAGCCCGGCGTCATCGTCCCGTCCACGTCCATCAATAGAACGCGAACCGGCTTCGCCCGCCGCATCACCTTAGCCGGAAATTTAATCTCTTTAATCGCCATTTCCAATCACCAAACGCACCTTGCTCCGCTCTCCGTATACCCAAAAATACCCAAAACACTAAAATCTCAAAACAACTGCAACGTCCACAAATCATGAATATGCACCACTCCCTCAAACCGCCCCTCCCCATCCACCACTATCACCGACGTGATCTTCCTCTCCTCCATCAATCGCAACGCGCTAGCCGCCAATTCCGTTCGCGGCAAAGTCACCGGATCGCGCGTCATGCAATCCGCCGCCGTCAATTCCAGCACATTCTGCTGCCGCTTCTGCATCACCCGCCGCAAATCCCCATCCGTAATCAACCCGAGCAGCCGCCCATTCGCTTCCGTCACCGCCGTAAGCCCCAGCCCCTTCCGGCTCATTTCGTAGATCACATCGGGCATCTTCGCAGTCGGCAACACGCGCGGCGCCTTCTCCCCCGCATGCATCAACGCTTCCACGCGCCGCAGTTTCTTGCCCAGCCGCCCGCCCGGATGCAGCGCCGCAAAATCCTCTTCCTTGAATCCGCGCCGGTCGAGCAACGAAATCGCCAGCGCGTCGCCCATCGCCAGCGCCGCAGCAGTCGAAGCCGTGGGCGCCAGGTTCAACGAACACGCCTCTTCCTTCACCGCGATATCGACCACCACATCGCTCGCACTCGCCAAACTCGAACGCGTCTTCGCGGTCAGCGCGATGAGCCGAATCCCCATCCGCTTCACCGATTCGAGAATTTCGACAATCTCTTCCGTCTCGCCGCTCGTAGAAATCGCCAGCATCACATCTTCCGCCGTCAGCGCCCCAAGATCGCCATGCAACGCATCCGCAGCATGCAAAAAAATCGAAGGCGTCCCCGTGCTCGAAAAAGTCGCCGATATTTTCCGCCCAATCAGTCCGGACTTGCCAAGCCCAGTGACAACCACGCGCCCCTTGCACCCATACAAAAGCTCCACAGCTCTCTCGAACTGCCCGTCCAGCCGCTGGATCAACCCAGCAATCGCTTCCGCCTCAATCCGCAGCACTCTCTTCGCTGTCGCCAACGCAGACTTCGCGTGGTTCCCCCCCACCGCGTTAGCTGTCGCGACCGCCGAGCCGGACCGGTTCACCGTTTTCGCCTTCTTCATCGAGCTAGCCACCCGACTCATCATTCGTTTCCCAGTTTCGATTCCCAGCTTCGACTCCCAGGTTCGATTTTCTCCGCCGGTGGGAGCCCCCTGCTTCAGCAGGGGGAGCTGGACTTTAGTCCAGCGAAAAAGCAGCTCCCTCAAAATGGGCTTTAGCCCTGGGCATCAAACGTCCCACTTTCTCACAAGCCCCCCAAGCGCCACGATCTTTTCCATCAGCGCCCGAAAATGCGCAAGTGCCAACGCATTCGACCCATCCGACAGCGCCTTCCCTGGATTGTCATGCACCTCGAGAAAAATTCCATCCACACCCGCCGCCACCCCCGCCCGCGCCAGCGGCTCAATAAACTCCGGCTGCCCTCCGCTCGATTTCCCTTCCTCGCCCGGAAGCTGCACAGAATGCGTCACGTCAAACACCACCGGATACCCAAATTTCCTCATGATCGGAAACGACCGCATGTCCACCACAAGATTCTGGTACCCAAACGAATTCCCCCGCTCCGTAAGAATAATTTTCTCGTTCCCCGTACTCGCCGCTTTCTCCGCCGCATTCGCCATCTCCGCAGGCGAGAGGAACTGCCCCTTCTTGATATTCACCACGCGCCCCGACTTCCCGGCCGCCACCAGCAAATCCGTCTGCCGCGAAAGAAACGCCGGAATCTGCAAAATATCGCACACCTCAGCAGCCGCTTCCACGTCTGATGCCTGATGCACATCCGTAAGCACCGGCAACCCGGTCTTCTTTTTAATCTTCGCCAGAATCTTCAGCCCATTCTTCAATCCCGGCCCACGATACGACGATACCGAACTTCGATTCGCCTTGTCATATGAAGCCTTGAAAATATACGGCACGCCAAGCTCGCTAGCCACCGCCCCCAATTTCTCCGCCATCATCAAAGCGTGCCCCTCGCTCTCAATCACACAAGGCCCAGCAATCAGGAACAGCGGCGCCCTAGCGCCAAACTTAATTTTCCCGACCAAAAATGTATGAAATGTATGAGAGGACGCCATTTTCCGATTCCTAAATTCCCTAGACCAACACAACAGCCGCGAGATTGAATGTCTTATGTCAGGGCACGGCTTCAGCCGTGCCACAAACAGCCCAAGCAAGGCGGCTTCAGCCGCTGAGGGCACGCCTGAAACCTCGCGCCTTCAAATGCTCGACCCACGTTTCAGGAACGCACCAGCCTATGCAGGTTCCCCCGTATTTGCAATCCCTGCGCGCTTCGAACCGGACTAAAATAACGGACCATGAAAAGATCTAAGAAGGATGCCGTAGCGAGTAGATTCAACAAGCTAGACTTTCACGACGATGGATTACTAAGCGTCAAAATTCTTCCCCCTCGCGCCCCGAACAATCTCGCGCAAATCCGGATTGAATTCAAAGATGACTCAACTGGCGCCACAAAGCTGCTCTCCTTTGATACCTGTGCGAACTTTCGTTTCAACGCAGACTTCGACGTTTTGGCGGATAACTGGCACCACTCGAACACGCAAGGTTCGATAGCAAAGACCGCCTTTAAGAAAATGCGGAAATTCGTCGTGGCGCAAATGCCACACTGGCGGACAACCTATATGCCCCCACAGCCAAAGAACAAACCAATCAAAAAGAAACTTAAAAGCATTCGGAGCTATATCTGGTTTCGAATCGCATTCTTCGGCGGCACGGCGGAAATATTGGCTAAGAATTCCCAGCTTAAAGGTTAAGCCTTCACCATTCCCCCGCGTCCGCGAGCGTATACTGTTTGCTCGATGGCCCACGCCCACAAAGCACCACACCCATCTCGCCGCCTCCCACCCGGCCCCCGCGGCCTCAAGCTTCTCCGCCACTCCTTCACCATGGGCAACGACTGGAGCGGCTTCCTCTCCCGCTGCGCCCGTGAATATGGCGACGTCATCTACTTCCGCTTCCTCAACGTCCCCATCTGCCTCGTCGTGCATCCCGACGGCATCGAGAAAATCCTCGTCAAGGATCAGGCAAATTTCCTCAAGGCGCGCGACTACCGCGCCCTCCGCGCCATCCTCGGCAATGGCCTGCTCACCAGCGAAGGCGAATTCTGGCAAGCACAGCGAAAACTCATCCAGCCAGCCTTCCGCCACGAAAACATCGTCACCTACGCGCAAGTGATGACTCAAGCCGCCGCGTCAATGCTCGCAGGATGGAAGCCAGGTGAAATCCGTGACGTCCACGCCGACATGATGGCTCTCACGCTCGAAATCGTCGCCAAGTCGCTCTTCGGCTCCGACGTTTCAGAACACGCCCGCGGCATCGGCCATGCCATGGCCATCGTAATGGATCTCTTTATCGCTCAAGCCAATTGGGCTTTCGTGCTTCCAGATCGCATCCCCATCCCCAAAAGCAGACGCCTGCGCCAATCCATAAAACATCTCAACGATGTGGTCTATAAATTGATTCGCGACCGGCGAAAAGTTTCGGCGGGCGACGACCCAACCGCCGGCAGCGACCTGCTAACCAATTTGCTCGCAGTAAGAGATGAAGGCGGCGGCCGCATGACCGACGAGCAGTTACGAGACGAGATCATGACCCTCTTCCTCGCCGGGCACGACACTACCGCGAACACCCTCAGCTGGACCTGGTATTTACTCGCGCAAAATCCCAAAGTTGACGCAGCTCTCGGAGCAGAACTTCGCGAAGTGCTGGGAAATCGCGCACCAACGCCCTCCGATCTCCCGCGCCTCCCCTACACCGAAATGGTAATGAAGGAATCGATGCGCCTCTACCCGCCCGCCTGGGGCGTAGGCCGCCGCGCCATCCACGACTTCGAACTCGACGGCTACATCATCCCGGCGCGCACCAATCTCTTCCTGCTCCAATGGGTCACCCAGCGCGACGCCCGCTTCTTCCCCGACCCCGAACGCTTCGACCCCGAGCGCTGGCGCCACGACCCCATCCGCACCGGCAAAATCCCCCGCTTCTCCTATTTCCCCTTCGGCGGCGGCCCCAGAGTCTGCGTAGGCGCAGGCTTCGCCATGATGGAAGCCACGATACTCCTAGCCACAATCGCCCAAAAATTCCGCCTCACGCTAGCCTCCCACCAATCTATCCAGCCCCTATTCTCAGTAACGCTACGCCCCAAAAACGGCATCCGCATGCACCTCCACCCCCGCACTAACTAGTTTAGGCAGTTGATTCAGGCAGCCACGACGACGAAGTCTCTCGTCGTGGATCTCGTTCCCGCAGAATTAGCACTGCTACCTTCCCATTGGCAAAACAATTCTGTGCGTGCATGAGGTATCACACGGCTCAATCGCTTATTCGCGCCACGCATGACATTCGCGATCTCTTGTAGCGCCGGCATCCTGCCGGCTCTTTCATCTTTTCCCATATTTGAAATTTCCAATTTTAAATTTGAGATGCTCTTTTCCTTATTGTCAGAAGCTGCCTTCGCCTCTGCCTTGTAGGTCACGCCTTCAGGCGTGACATAACGACAAAGCCTTATGCCTCCCAACCGCTTGCGCCGCTTCACCCGCGCAACCTGTGGTTGGATATACTGCCAATCGGACTTCGGTCGGTAAAACTTCCCCACAACCGTATCGCTCCAATCGCCAAGCAGTCTTCTCAGTTCCTTTTTCTTGGAGAGCTTCATAGAAAGTGAGTCGGCTTTGGCTAGTACGCGCCGAAGCTATTCGTACCGCAGCGCAACCATCGGGTCGACGCGCGTAGCCCGCCGCGCAGGAATGTAGCAAGCAAGAAAAGCCACCGCGCTCAAAATCATACTCACAACAATAAGTGTCAACGGGTCGCTAGCCCGCACACCGAATAACATTTTTGCGAGCAGTCGCGTAAACCCAAGTGACGCGGCGAGACCAATTGCAACTCCCAAGAGCGTCAGGCGCGCGCCATCCCCTAGAATCAACCGCAGCACGTCGCTTCGCTGCGCCCCCAGCGCCACCCGCACCCCAATTTCGCGCGTCCGCTGACTCACCAAATACGAAATCACGCCATATACCCCGATCGCCGAGAGCATCAGGGCCAGTGTCGCGAATACGCTCAAAAGAATCATAGTAAATCTCTGATTTGCGATCGACTCCGAAAGGAGTTCGTCCATCGGCTTGAAGTCGAAGAGCACCTGATCAGGATCGAACCGCTTGGAGGCGGTACGAATCGAACCCACTGAGGCCAGCGGCGTTGCGGATGTACGGGCAACCATCGTCATACCGGTGAAAACTGCGACGACCTTGTCCGGCATCTGGCCAACCGCGAAATAAAATTGGCCCTCACGGTCTTGCCTTTCGGTATCACTGGGACCTTGCTGCTTCACGTGCCCGACAACCCCTACGATTTCAGAACGCAGCGGACCCATCAGTTCAGTATTAATTTGCTTGCCAATCGGATTTTCATTCGGGAAGAACTCGCGAGCAAAGTTCTCGTCGATGACAACGATGCTAGGCGTGCTTTCGTTGTCGTCTGGGGAAATGAATCGACCGCGAAGCAGTGGAATTCCCATCGTTTTGAGGTAATCAGGTTGGACTGCGTACCAAATTCCGACATTCATTTCGTTCTGAGTCGAGGGCTTACGCAGCCCATCAATCCAGAAAGGCATCTGCGCCCCAACACCAACAGGAAGCCCTCCTCCAACGCCGGATGCCGCGACAATTCCGGGTGCTGATTCGATATTGGCAGTAGCGTCATGCAGCGCCTGACGTTGCATGGGAACACTGCTTCGTTTGACAGGGGAGAACGTAAGACCGAACGTCAGTACATAGTGCGACTCGAATCCCGGATTCACTTTCCACATCTCTGCGAGGCTGCGAACCAGCAGCCCCGCTCCGGTCAGCAGGATGATCGAAGCTGCTAATTCGACGACCACAAAAGCGGACTGAAATCGGTTGCGAGCGCCGCTCAACCCTCGGCCCGCACCTTTAAGCACGACGGAAATATCATCGCGGTCTGCCTTTAGAGCAGGTGCCAAGCCGAAGAAGATTCCCGTGAGAAGCGCGGCTCCGAGCGTGAATAGAAGAACAGGCGCGTCGAGATGAATATCCTCTATACGAGGAAAAAGCGCCGGCAACATCGCGATGACGGCCCTTTGGCTCGCATAAGCGATTACAATTCCTAGAAGTCCGCCGCTGAGCGCCAACAGAACACTCTCAGTGAGAAGCTGCCTAACGAGTCGAAGGCCGCTCGCACCGAGTGCGCGGCGGACTGCGAACTCTCGCGACCGCGACGTGCCCCGCGCAAGCAGCAGGTTCGCAACGTTTGCGCAAGCAATCAGCAGAACACAGCCGACCGCTCCCATCAGAAGCAGTAAAGTATTGCGCACATCGCCGACGGTATCTTCCTTGATGGGCACAAGGTTTATTCCGGAACCCTTGTCGATTTGCGGATAGGCTGCAACTAGGTCGCGAGCGACGACGTCCATGTCCGCACGCGCTTGCGCCAGCGTGACGCCTGGCTTGAGGCGCGCCGACGCATAAGTACCCATATGGACCTTGCGATCTCTGAATACGGGCTCGGCATATCGGTTTATGGACAAGAACACGTTTGCGACGGTCGGCCCTAAGAACGGTAAGTGCGATGGCACCACACCGATAACGGTGTAACTCTCGCCGCTCAGATTCAGCGACTTGCCCAGAATCTTTGGCGAGGAATTGAATCGGCTCCTCCAAAGATCATCTCCAATCACGACGACCGCTGGAGCGCCGAGCTTGTCCTCCTCGGGAAGAAAAGTGCGGCCGAGGAGAGGCCGAATATTGAGCATGTCGAAAAAGTCGGCGGAGACCCTTTGGCCTTCGAGCCGTTGAGCGTCACCGTCACCTAGCAGACTGCAAATAACGTAATAATAGGCCGCAATTGACGAGAACGAATGGTTCTGTCGCTGCACATCCAGAAAATCAGGGAATGAAAACGGCCACTTCTGGTCGTTGGGCGTAGTCCAGTACACGTCGACAAGCTGCTCTGGATTTTCATACGGCATGGGCTTTATCAGCACGCCGTGGACGACGGAGAAAAGTGCGGTGTTCGCCCCGATGCCCAGCGCGAGGGTGAGGACAGCTATAACGGCAAAGTCAGGATTCTTCCCAAGGATTCGCAGACCGTAGCGGATGTCTTGCCAGAAGACCGACATCGGCCTCCCTCAAGTCAGGTGTTTGCACGGAAATCATCTCAGAATGGTCAGAAATTGGCACGTAGAACTTCGGGTACTTCACACGTCCGGGGTTTTCCACAGGCTTGCATAGCTCTAGATAAGAACCGCGCCGCAGATTTCGTTTCCGGCGCGTTTTTGTTTTTACGCGACCTCCCAGTTAACGAAATGAATCCGCCGGTGAAGACAAAGCGAACAAAAGTGTACTGCAACTGCAGCAACTGGGTTGCCGCAAAAAGCAGTCTGATGCCTGCCAATCAGTCTTTTTCGTCGGCTCGACTTGAAAATCGGACCGGCGGACACGGGAAAGATGAGAGCTTGGAGCAAGAAGGCAAGATTCCGCGACCTGGGAGCAAGTCAACCCCGTCCCACCCTTCACAAACCCCACGAGAGAGAGGCCGTCGCAAGAGATGAGGCTAAACTTCGGAGTGATCGCGCTTATCAGCGGCCACGCCAAGGCGCGCGCGCCGATTCTCCAGGCTGGCGCGAACAAACGCGGCAAAAAGCGGATGCGGAGCGAGAGGCTTCGATTTGAACTCAGGATGAAACTGGCAACCAACGAACCAGGGATGATCGGGCACCTCGACGATTTCGACATACACGCCATCGGGCGTCCGCCCGGTAATCCGGAATCCAGCGCGCGTGAGCGTTTGCTCGTACTCGCAATTAAATTCGTAGCGGTGGCGATGGCGCTCGGAGATTTCGAGCACGCCGTAAGCCTTATGTGCAAAGGAGCCCGGCTCAAGTTTGCATGGCCACGCGCCAAGCCGCATCGTGCCGCCCATTTCGTCCACGCCGAGCAATTCGCGCAACTTGTAAATCACGCGATTCGTAGTCGAAGGATCGAACTCCGTGCTGTCCGCATTTTCGATTCGCGAAACCTGCCGCGCATATTCAATCGTCGCGCACTGCATCCCAAGGCAAATCCCAAAGAAAGGGATTTTCTTCTCGCGCGCATAGGTAATCGCCTGAACCATCCCGGCGATGCCGCGCTTGCCGAATCCGCCGGGCACCAGAATGCCATCGGCGTGCCGAAGCAACCTGTCCGCCGCTGCGGGCGAATCAAGATCCTCGGCTTCAATCCACTCGAACACGACGCGCTGCCGATTCGCTAGACCGCCGTGAACCAGCGCCTCGCGCAAACTCTTATATGCGTCCTCGAGCTGCACATATTTCCCCACCACGCAAATATGCACTTCGCCCTGCGGATGCTCGAGCGTCTCGAGCATCGCCAGCCAACGGCTCAAATCCCGCGGAGGCGCTTCCAGCTTCAACAATCGGAGAATCTGTTCATCGAGCCGCTCGGCTGCGAGCGACATGGGTACCTCATAAATATTCTTAACGTCTGGCGCGGATATCACGCACGATTCGTTCACGTTGCAGAACAGCGCGATTTTGCTCTTCAAATCGCTGCCCAGCTGCCGGTCGCTGCGGCAAATCAGAATATCGGGCTGAATTCCGATGCTGAGCAATTCCTTCACGCTGTGCTGCGTCGGCTTGGTCTTCAATTCGCCGGCCGTGGGAATAAAGGGCACCAGCGTGAGATGAACGAACAGAACATTCTCCGAACCCATCTCCAGGCGCATCTGCCGAATCGCTTCCAGGAACGGAAGCGACTCAATGTCGCCCACCGTGCCGCCAATTTCCACGATCACCACGTCAACTGCATCCGCAACCTTGCGGAAAGCAGCTTTAATTTCATCGGTAACGTGCGGAATCACCTGCACCGTCTTGCCCAGGTAATCCCCGCGCCGTTCTTTCGCAATGATGGATTCGTAGATTCGGCCGGTGGTCCAGTTATGATCGCGCGTCAGATGAGAATTCGTGAAGCGCTCGTAGTGCCCCAGGTCCAGATCGGTCTCCGCCCCGTCATCGGTCACAAACACTTCGCCGTGCTGATAGGGCGACATCGTGCCGGGATCAACGTTCAGGTATGGATCGCACTTCTGGAGGGTAACTTTAAGGCCGCGACTTTCGAGGAGGCATCCGATGGAGGCAGCGGCGACGCCTTTGCCCAGGGAAGATACTACGCCGCCGGTTACAAAGATGTATTTCGGGGCGGCCCGCAAAGCGCTCGAATTCCTCCGCTGGAATCGGCGTACTCGGCATTATGTTCGGAAAAGCGCCGCGTGTCAAATCGCGTTCAGAAATTATTTTCTGGTCGCGCGCGCGAACAGCACAGCGTCAGGAAGCCGCGCGCTCCTGCAGAATTTTTTCCACGCGCTGTATGTCCGCAGGCACGTCAACGCTGATCGCGTCGTAATCCGTTTCCACGCCGCGAATCCGGAAACCATTCTCCAGCCATCGAAGCTGCTCAAGCTGCTCCACCGCCTCGAGTTCGCCCGGAGGAAGCGTAGGAAATTCAAGCAAAGCCTCGCGACGAAAAGCGTAGAGCCCCACATGCTTCCAATGATGCGGCGCGGCCTCCGCCTTGTTGTCACGCACCCACGGAATCGGCGCCCGCGAAAAATAAAGGCAGTTCCCGTCAAAATCGCGCACAACTTTCACAATATTAGGGTCCATCACGTCATTCGCCAACGTAATCGCCGTGCAGGGCGTCGCAATCTGGATAGAAGCGTCCTCAATCATTTCGGAGACGAGGCCATCAATTGTCCCGGGGTCGATGAGAGGTTCGTCTCCCTGAACGTTCACGTAGATTTCGGCTTCCAGGTGCGCCGCGATTTCGGCGACGCGGTCCGTACCGGTACGATGGTCGCGTCGGGTGAGGACGGCTTCCCCGCCAAACTCCTCGACCGCCTTCTTGATGCGGTCATCGTCCGTAGCTACCACCACGCGGGCTACTTGCGCGGCTTTTCGGACCCGCTCCACCACGTGCTGGATCATGGAGCGCCCAGCAATCGAAGCCAAAGGCTTGCCCGGCAGGCGGGTAGAGGCGTAGCGGGCCGGAATTACGGCGAAAACCTTCACGCTCGAACCTGTATTTTGCGTGGCCATAGGCTATTCGATGGGCGACCGCCAATCCTTTCTCCTGAAACTGAGTCTAACACCATGCGCTGGGGTGCGCGGCAGGCAGAAGTGGCAGGGAGACAAGACGACTGGTCCGGGACGCACTCAGCTGGAAATACATATTTCGCTACTTGTTTTCGAAAAGCATGGTGATACAATTTCGGCCAGTACAGGCCATCGGGGGCATCCTTGAAATACCGCGTGACGCAGCCCGGAGCAAGATGGGGGCTCGCGGCAGTTTGTGCGGTAGGAATCCTCTTAGCGGCTCCACTCTTCACAACTCCAGTTTGGGCTCAGAACGAAGCGCCGGGTCCGGTTAAACCCGCTCGCACAGAAAAACCCGGCAAAAAACTCAAAACTGAAACGGAAATGACCTTGGTCAATGTGACCGTGACGGACCCGTATGGCCGCCTGGTCACCGGACTTGAGCAGGATGCCTTTCGCATCTTCGAGGACAACACCGAGCAAGAGATCGTGCGATTCTCGAGCGAGGACGTGCCCATCTCGATCGGCGTGATTTTCGACATGAGCGGCAGCATGACCGACAAGATCGACAAGTCGCGCCTGGCAGCGGTGCAATTCTTCCGGACGGCAAATCCACAGGACGAATTTTTCCTTGTGGATTTCAACGATCGCGCGGAACTCGTGAGCTCGTTCACCGGAAGCGTCGAGGAACTGCAAAACCGGCTGATGTTCACCGCGGCAAAAGGCGAGACGGCGCTCTTCGACGGAATTTACCTGGGCCTCAGCCAAATGAAAGGAGCACACAACACAAAGAAGGCGTTGCTCATCATATCCGACGGGGGCGATAATCACAGCAGGTACACGCTCAACGACGTTCGCAACTTTATAAAAGAAGCGGACGTGCAGATTTTCGCGATTGGGCTCTATGACCCGACCGGTGGCCGTACACCGGAAGAAGCAAGCGGGCCTTCCCTGCTAAGCGATTTAACCGCCATGACCGGCGGCCGGACATTTGTGGTGAACCAGATTGCGGATTTGCCGGACATTGCTTCAAAAATCAGCATGGAGTTGCGTAACCAATATGTCGTGGGATACAGGCCGAGCGATCACGCGCACGACGGCAAATGGCGCAAGATCAAGGTCAAGCTGCACCCTCCAAAGGGACTTCCTCCCCTCACCGTGTATTCGAAGACGGGCTATTTTGCGCCCGGCCACTAGAGGTCATCGTTCCGCAATTTTCATTCTAGCGCTGGCGAGTTTCTGCCTATTGGCGCCGCGTGTTCACGCGCAGGGGGCAATTCCCGGCCCGCCGCCGCCGCAAAATCCGGGACGGCAGAAAGGCGTCATCAAGGCCAACGTCGACCTTGTGGTATTGCACGCCACCGTGGATGACGAGAAAGGTCAATTCGTCGGGGATCTGAAGCAGGACAATTTTCGCGTCTTCGAAGATAAGGTGGAGCAGAAGATTTCGCTCTTCTCGCGCGAAGATATTCCCGTGACGATGGGCCTGGTGATCGACAACAGCGGCAGCATGCGGGAGAAGCGCGCGCAGGTGAATGAAGCGGCGCTCACGTTTGTGAAAACGAGCAACCCGCGCGATGAAGCGTTCGTCGTAAATTTTAACGACGAGTATTATCTCGACCTGAACGAAGACTTCACCAGCGACCAGAAGGAATTGAACGAAGCGCTTTCGCGCATCGATTCGCGCGGAAGCACCGCGCTCTACGACGCGATCATCGGTTCGCTCGATCACCTGAAAAAGGGACACAAGGACAAGCGCGTCCTGCTAGTAATCACCGACG
This sequence comes from uncultured Acidobacteriota bacterium, assembly GCA_963772535.1. Classification (GTDB taxonomy): domain Bacteria; phylum Acidobacteriota; class Terriglobia; order Acidiferrales; family UBA7541; genus Palsa-295. The sequence goes on along the minus strand of CAVYXN010000007.1, from coordinate 170,649 downwards.
GCGACGATGACGCCAGCCGGAAATCCTTTGAGTACACGATCAAAGTAGCGGAGCAATCGGACGCTGCCATTTACGCGATCGGCGTCTTCAGCGAGGACGATCGCAAGCACAGCAAGGGCATGGTGCGGCACTCGAAAAAAATTTTGACAGAGCTTGCGACTGCCACCGGCGGCCTTGCTTATTTCCCCGACAACCTCGAACAGGTGCAGTCAATCTGCGCACAGGTGGCACGCGACATTCGAAACCAGTATGAATTGGGCTACTATCCGAGCAACTCCGCGAAGGACGGTACGTTCCGCTCCGTGCAGGTCCAAGTGCTCGGGTCAAAAGGCCATGGCAAATTAGCGGTTCGGACGCGGGCCGGCTACTACGCCCAGAAGGCTTCGCAAGGCCAATAACTCGTAGCAGAAAGTTGTCGCGCGCGATTCGCCGGCGCGATTACCTCGAAACCAATTCCAAAAAGCTGGTCCCGTGCGGGATTTCTCCGCCGAAATTCTCTGCGACGGTTTGCCCCATGTCCGCAAGTGTCGAGCGCGTGCCCAGCTTCCGTCCGAATGCGGACCGCGGAGTGTAAGCCAGGATCGGAACGTATTCGCGGGAATGATCCGTGGTGGGATTCACCGGATCCGGATCGCAACCGTGATCCGCGGTGATAATCAACAAATCGGAAGGCTTCAAAAGTTCGAGAAACGGCCCGAGCTGCTCGTCGAATTGCTCGAGTGAGCGCGCGAATCCCTCTACATCTTTGCGATGGCCGTAGAGCATGTCGAAATCCACCAGATTCGCGAAGATCAATCCCGTCTCGCGCTGCGCGATCGCTTCGGTGAGCTTCGCCATTCCGTCGGAATTGTTCTTCGTGGTGACGTAATCGGGCACACCTCGACCGTTATAGATGTCGTGAATTTTGCCAACGCCGAAGACCGGCGTGCCGCGCTCGGCGAGAACGTCGAGCAGCATCGGTTTCGGCGGCTCGACAGCGTAATCGTGACGGCGCTCGGTGCGCTGAAAATTGCTTGGCGGCCCAGCAAACGGGCGAGCGATCACGCGTCCCACGCGATTGGGCCCGTCGAGAATCTTCCTCGCGATTTCGCACATGCGATACAGCTCTGCGATGGGAATCACATCTTCGTGTGCGGCGACTTGAAAAACGCTGTCGCCGGAGGTGTAAACAATCGGAAAGCCGGTGGTGACGTGCTCGAAGCCCAGCTCCTTGATGATTTCAGTTCCCGACGCCGGTTTGTTGCCAAGTGTGCGGCGGCCGATCTGGCGCTCGAACTCCGAGATCACATACTTCGGAAAGCCATTTGGATAAACCGGAAAGGCCTGATCGATCCAGACACCCGCCATTTCCCAATGCCCCGTCGTAGTGTCCTTTCCCGGCGATTTTGTGGCGCCCTTTCCGTAGCTTGCGGCGGGGTGTTCCGGCGGAGTTATGGATTCAAGCGGAGCAATATTGCTGATGCCGAGCCGCTGAAGATTTGGAATTCGCAGCGGACGGGAGCGAGCAATGTGGCCGAGCGTGTCGCGGCCAACGTCTCCATAGTCATTCGCGTCCGGCAATTCGCCGATGCCCACGCTGTCGAGCACGATCCAGATAATGCGGTCAAACCTCGGACTTCCGGATGTCATCGCGGCCCCGCATAACAACTAACACAGAACCGGAGCGAAAGGCGAGAGTTCGAGTTGTGGCTGCGTGGAAATTTCTATTGCGCGGGCGGGAGCCAGATGTCCTGCTCGACGTAGGCCGTGAGAGGGGTTCCGGCGGGAATTTGAACTTCCTTGCCGTGCTTGATCAATCCGATGGGGCCGAAAAGCACTGGAATCTTCAGAAGACCAATGAAACCCAACCGGAACGCCCGTCCGTCGGGATTGCACAATGTGCTGGCAAACGAACCCCGTTCTTGCCATCCGTGGACGTGACACTTGATCTGTTGTGATTCGCTCACCAAGCAATTTATGCGTTACGTGATGGCGCTCGTCACTGATTTTGCCTTAGATTTGAAGCGCTTGACGCAACAGCGTATAATTTTTTGTTTACACACATGGCGAAGAACCCCACTGACAAGGCGGCACTTGCAAAGGCGCTCCGCGGACCGGACACCACGGTAAGGACGGGTGCCGCGACGATCCCGGGCGACATCGAGGAGATCCGGGTGCGGGGAGCCCGGGTTCACAACCTGAAGAACCTCGATTTCACGATTCCCCACAATGCCATTACGGTAGTGACCGGCGTTTCGGGCTCGGGCAAGTCCAGCCTAGCGTTTGACACGCTGTATGCCGAGGGCCAGCGCCGGTATATCGAATCGCTTTCGGCTTATGCGCGGCAGTTTCTCGAGCGCATCGAGAAGCCGGACGTGGACGAAATTACCGGAATCGCGCCGGCCATTTCGATCCGGCAGAAGAATTCGACGCGGAATCCGCGCTCGACCGTTGCGACCGCGACTGAAATTTACGATTACTTGCGGCTGCTATATGCTCGCGTGGGTCATACGTTCTGCCTGAACTGCGGCGAAGAAGTGCGCAAGGACACGCTGGACGAAATTGCGGCGCGCGTGCTGGCGTTGCCCGCGGGCCGGCGATTTTACGTCCTGTATGAGCTGAAGCTGACGCCAGAGGCACCGGCGCCCGGGACGAAGGCCAAAAAGCAACCTCGTCCGGGCCCCGAAGCGATTCGCCAGGCTTTGGTGAATTTGCGTAAGCGAGGATTCAACCGGCTTTACCAGGACGGCCGCGTGTTCGAATTCTCGACACCGGAAGATCTGCTGGACATGGATTTCTCGAAGCCGGCGTATGTGCTGGTGGACCGGCTGGTGCTTGGGCCGGAAATTCGGTCGCGGCTGATGGATTCGATTGAGATTTGTTACCGCGAAGGGCGCGGCGAAGCGATTTTGGAATTTGTGCCTGAGGCGCTAGCCTCGGAGCCGGCTTCGGCTGCCGCTGTAGGAACAAGCGCGGGCACAAGCGAACCTGCCACGCGCAGCATCGCGGTGCCGGAGCGACTCATCTTCAACGAGCGCTTCGATTGCAAAAAATGTGGAGCGACCTATCAGGAGCCGGAGCCGCGCCTATTCTCTTTCAATAATCCGTATGGAGCCTGCCCGCGCTGCCAGGGCTTCGGCAACACAATTGATTTCGATCTCGATCGCGTGGTGCCGGACAAAAGCAAATCGCTCGCGGATGGCGCAATCGAACCGTGGACAAAGCCGCGTTACCGGCAACTGGCGATGGATATGCGTTCGTACGCGCGCGACAAAGGAATTCCGCTCGACGCGCCGTTCCGGCAACTGAGCATCGCGCAACGCGACGCAATCATCGAAGGCGATCGCAAAGCGGATTTTCCCGGCGTGAAGGGATTCTTCGGCTGGCTCGAACGCAAGAAATACAAATTGCACGTTCGCGTTTTTCTGAGCCGCTATCGCGGCTACGCGCTTTGTCCTGACTGTCGCGGCACGCGATTGCGCGCTGAAGCCCGCGCCGTGAAAATCGCGGGCAGGTCGATTACCGAAGTGTGCCAGATGACGGTGAAAGAGGCGCGGCCCTTCTTTCAAGCGCTGCAGCTCACCGCCGCGGAATCTACGATTGCGGACAAAGTGCTCGAAGAGATTCAGTTGCGATTGCAATTTCTCGATGAGGTGGGTCTCGATTACCTCACGCTCGACCGGCTGACGTCGACTCTATCGGGCGGCGAAGCGCAGCGAATCCAGCTGGCCACGTCGCTCGGTTCGCATCTGGTGGGCGCGCTGTACGTGCTCGATGAGCCTTCGATCGGTTTGCACCCGCGCGATACCGACCGGCTGATTCGAATTTTGAAGGGCTTGCGCGATCTCGGCAACACGCTGGTGGTCGTCGAGCACGATCCCGAAACAATTTTGGCTGCCGATCATATTCTCGATCTCGGTCCCGGCGCGGGCGAACACGGCGGCAAATTGATCTTCGCCGGCTCGCGCCAGCAATTGCTGGCTGACCCCGATTCGATTACGGGGCGTTACCTGCGAGGCGATCTGAAAATCGCGGTGCCGTCGCGACGACGGAAGCCGCAGGGAAAGTTTTTGAAAATCACCGGCGCGCACAGCCACAATTTGCAAAGCGTGGATGTGATGATTCCTCTCGGCGTGCTTGTGGCGGTGACGGGCGTGAGCGGATCGGGTAAATCCACGCTGGTTTACGACGTGTTGTACAAAGCGCTCGAAGCCAAGCGCACCGGCGGGAATTATCGCGAATTCTGCGATCGCCTCGAAGGCGATTCGGCGCTGACGGCGATTGAAATGGTGGACCAATCGCCGATCGGGCGCACGCCGCGCTCGAATCCGGCCACCTACTTGAAGGCGTTCGACGCGATTCGCGAAATTTTCGCGGCGATGCCGGAAGCGAAAAAGCGCGGGCTCACGGCCGGCCATTTCTCGTTCAACATTCCCGGAGGCCGCTGCGAAGCGTGCCAGGGCGATGGCACGGTGACGGTGGAGATGCGTTTTTTGGCCGACGTGGAGCTGGTGTGCGAGGAGTGCCGCGGGACGCGCTACAAGAGCAGCGTTCTCGACGTGACATTCAAAGAGAAAAATATTCACCAGGTGCTGCAGATGACGGCGCGCGAGGCGCTCACGTTTTTTGCCGCGCATCCGAAAGTAACCTCGAAGCTGCGGGTGCTCGACGAGGTGGGACTCGGCTATTTGCGGCTCGGCCAATCCGGCACCACGCTTTCCGGTGGCGAAGCGCAACGCTTGAAACTGGCGGCGCATCTCACGCGGCAGGAGAATGCCGGTATTCTGTATATTTTTGACGAGCCGACGACGGGGTTGCACTTCGACGATATTCAAAAGTTGCTGAGGGCATTTCGCAAACTGATTGACGGCGGAGCTTCGGTGCTGATCATCGAGCACAATCTGGATGTGATTAAATCCGCGGACTGGATGATCGATCTCGGGCCGGAAGGCGGAGACGCGGGCGGACACGTGGTCGCCGCGGGAACGCCGGAACAAGTGGCGCGTAACTTGCAATCGCATACGGGGAAATTTCTGGCGCGCGCCCTGAATGGACGCAACGGCAACGGCACCAATCACGGAAATTCCGGCGCTGCACCAAAAACGAACGGATCAGAAGCCAATTCTACGGCACAATGAAGCTTCGAGCTGCTGCACGCGACTCTCGATGGATGCGGTTGGCTCTCTTCGCTTTTCTCTTCCTTGCTTTCTGCAATTTGCGCGTCGCTTCGGCACAGTCCAATACAATCAGGACGCGCATTCACGTTCCAGATGACACGCCTGACCCGGCGCTCGTTGCTGCGCGCGCCGCGATGGATCACAAGGATTACGCAGAGGCGGTGCGGTCGTATCAGAAATATCTGGCGACCAAGCCCGATGATGCGGATGCGCATTTCGATTTGGGCAATGCGTATGCGAGTTTAAAGCAGAACGCGGACGCAAAAGCCGAATACGAGAAGGCCATTTCGCTCGATCCCAAGCTGGACGCTGCTTATATGAACCTCGGCATCACTCTGATGGAGACGGATCCGGCCGCGGCGGTCGCGCCGCTTGAAAAGGCTGCCGAACTTTTGCCGAAAGAGTTTCGTCCGCAGTTTTTATTGGGCTGGGCTTATGAGCGATCTGGGAAACCGGACCTGGCGATTGAACACTATCGCCAGGCAGAAAAACTTGACGAGAAGAATTCCGATATTCACTTCGCAATCGGCAGGGTACTTCTCTCGTCACATCAACCCGCGGAGGCGGAAACAGAATTTCGCGCCGCGATCGCTGCTGATCCTTCGAACGCGCAGGCACATCTTGGACTTTCGCAAGCGCTCATGGCCGAAAAGAAACACGAGGAAGCGGCGGCCGAGCTCGGGGCATATCTCGAAGCGCAGCCCACTGACACCGAAGCTCGCGTTGCTCGAGCGTTGGCGTTCACCAAACTAGGCAAGAACGAGGAAGCGCTTGCCGAACTCGATCGCGCGGCCGGGTCGAACCAGGAATCGCTTTCGGCCCTGAAACTTCGCGGCCAGATTTTATTTCAATTGAAACGCTACGACGATGCGATAGCAGTGCTGGAGAAAGCCGCGAAGCTCGCGCCGCAGGACCCTAACATTTCCGCACAGATCGGTCACCTATACCTTGAAAAAAGGGCGTATCCAGATGCCGCGCGTGAATTGCTCGTCGCGTTCAAAATGAATCCGCAGTCGAATGACGTGCTGGGAGAACTTGTCGCCGCCGAATACCTCGGGAAGAATTACGAATCGGCGCTAAAGGCGCTCGATCTTTTGTCGCAGCGGGAGGAACTGCCGGCGGGCACGGTTTTCATCCGCGCCACTTGTTACGATAAACTGGGGCAAGCGACCCAAGCGCTCGACTGGTATCAGAAATTTCTGCAACTGAATAAAGACGAGAACAACGACATGTATTTCGAGGCCACCGCGCGCGTTCGCTTCTTAACTCGCGAGATTAAAGAGAAGAAGAAATAATTCTGTGCTTCGCATCGCTCACATCTTGGCGTTGGTGCTCGCACTCGCGATAGTGCTGGCTTCCCTTCCGGCGCAGGAATATCACACCACCGAACAATGGCGGGCGAAATATAACCATGAGCCGGATCCCGTTCGCAAGGCCAAGCTGCTGCTGCCGTTGGGCGAATCGGAGTTCAAGGATACGGAAACAGCTCTCGCGAATGACCAGACCGCTGAAGCGATCGACATTTTAAAGAAGTATCTCGACGAGGCGCAATCCTGCGAGAAAGCGCTCGAAGACAAATTTCCGGACGCGGAGAGACATTCCAACGGTTACAAGCAGCTCCAGATTTCGCTTCGCGAATCCCTGCGAAGGCTGGACGCGATGATCGTGGGGCTTACCGAGGACGACCGCAAGCCGTTCGTCGAAATTCGCGGCCAACTCGACGAAATCGATCGCCATCTGATTCAAATGTTGTTTCCGAAGCAGCCGGCAAATGATGCGGCCGGGAAACCGAAGCGATAGGAGGCGATCATGCGAAGCACGACGTTCGCGATTGGACTGCTCGTGGCACTGCTAGCGCATTCGGCTGCTCGCTCGACTACGCATTCACCGATGCCGCCTCAAGAGCGGAAGGAGTATCTAAGTGAAGGCGAAGCAAATCAGATTCGCGACGCGTATGAACCCGCGGAACGGATCGGGTTGTACATGAAGTTCGCCGAGGACCGGCTGAAGAAATTTCAATACGAGCTGAATCGAAAAGTGCAGGATCGCCGGCGCGCCGAAGTGTTAAACAACATGTTGAATGCCTACACGGGCTGTATGGACGACGCTGCCGACCAGATCGCGGTTGGACAGGAGCGGCAGGCAGATATTCATGGCGCGCTCAAGCTGATGAAGTCAAAGGGAAACGAGTTTCTCGACATTTTGGAAAAGCTACAAGAGAAAGGGCAGGAGCTGGACACTTACAAGGACAACCTGCTGGACGCAATTGACGGCACCAAGGATGCGCTCACCGATGTTGACAATGCGCTGAAGACCGCTGCGCCACCGCCGGTGCGGAGAAGACAATCGTGAAGCGTATGCAGGGGCGCTCCCGGCTGGTTCCCGGCGGCGAGCGCATTTTCCAGCGAATTTATACGCGAATTGGCTGCGAGGGCCGGCCGCCTCATTTTATCGTTGAGTATCATCCTTATGCGGACCTGACGCATACGATTCGCTTGCGCGAAGACACCGCGTATGTGCGCGTTTCGGATTTGTTGCGGGAGGCGCCGCGCGAGGTTTTCGAGGCTGCCGCCGGCATATTGCTTGGACGGCTTTATCGGCGACAGCCCCCAGGTGAATTCCTTGCCGCGTACCGCAAGTACACGTACGCGCACTCCACGCGGCGCAGGCTGTTAGCACTGCGGCAGCGGCGCGCGCGTCGCGTGGAAGATCGCCCGGCGGGCAAGCATCACGATCTCGGGCCGATGTTCGAGCAATTGAACGCGCGTTATTTCGAAAATTCCCTCGTGAAGCCACGCATTGGCTGGAGCAACCGCGTCTGGCGAACGCAGCTGGGTTGCTTCGATCCTGCGCTTGAGCAGATCGTGATTAATCGCCAGCTCGACCGGGCCAATGTGCCTGAATATGTCGTTGCGTATGTTCTGTACCATGAAATGCTGCATCTGAAGCATCCGATGCGATTCGCGCGATGCCGAAGAGAGTCGCACTCGGCGCAGTTTCGGACGGAGGAAAAGAAATTTCAGGATTATGAGCGGGCGATGAAGTTTCTCAAGACTTTTCCGTCCTATTAGGACGGCGTCGCGCAACGGCGCTATTCTTTCGAGAGTTTTTCGATTTTCTTCTGCACCTCTTTCGCATCGGGCGCGCCGGGCAACACTTTGAGGTATTCCTTGTAATATTTCACGGCCGCCTCGTTATCGTGCTTTTTTTCGTAGGCTTTTCCCAGCAGCAAGCGCGGCTTGGCAAAGTTGGGACGCTGCTGAATGGCATCGAGAAAACGGTCGATTGCGGCGTCGATGTCGCCTTTGTGAAGATAGTACATCCCCACTTCGATGTCCTGCTGGGCCGGTAGCGGATTGTAGGTGGCGTCCGCTTTGGCTTTTGCTGCGTCAGATGAGATCGCGGGCGGCGCATCCGCGGTGGCGTCTTTACCGCCGTTGTCATTATCTGCGCGCGGCTTCTTCGAGCTGGACTCTTGATCTACCGGCGGTGCGTCAGAATCTTGCTCGCCTTGCCCAGTCTGTTGCTGGTTCTGCTGTTGGTTCTGCTGTTGGTTCTGCTGTTGGTTCTGCTGTCTGGCTTTGCTGTTGATCTTGGCTTTGCTGTTGATCTTGGCTTTGCTGTTGATCTTGGCTTTGCTGCTGCCCTTGCTGTTTATCCTGTTGCTGCTGAGCAGGCAAAGCACCAGCGAGAATGAAGAACAGCGAGACGATGAATGCGAGTCGGGTCATGGCGATTCGTGTTGGTTTAGATTCCGTTTGCTATCATGAAAGTTGTCTCGCGACGCACCGATTAGTGTAACGCCTATCCATGGAACTTCGTGAAAAAGTCGCCAATCTTCCCGCGCAGCCGGGGGTGTACCTGTTTCAGGATGCGGGCGGCGCAATCCTGTACGTGGGAAAGGCACTCTCGCTGCGAAGCCGCGTCCGCTCGTATTTTCTCGACAAAAGTCAGCAGGACGCCAAGACGGGATCGCTTGTTCGCGAGATTGCCGATCTGGAGTACATCGTCGTCGACAATGAGAAAGAAGCGCTGGCCCTCGAAAACAATCTCATCAAGAAGCATCAGCCTAAATTCAATATCCTGCTTCGCGACGATAAAACATATCCCTACATTCAGTACACGGCGTATGAAAAGTATCCGCGCGTCTATGTAACGCGCCGCCTGAAAAAGAATGGCTCGATTTATTTTGGGCCGTATTTTCCCGCGAATCTCGCGTATCGCATGGTCCATTTAATCCATAAACATTTCCTTGTTCCCTCTTGCACGGTGGACCTCACGCGCAAACATCCCCGGCCCTGCCTGCAGTATTACATTCACCGTTGCCTCGGCCCTTGCGTCGAAGGATTGGTCACCGACGAGCGCTACGTGGAAGCCGCGCGCGATGTGCGATTGTTCCTGGAAGGCCGCCGCAACGATCTATCGCGCAGCCTTGAACAGCGCATGGCGAGCGCATCGGAGGGCGAGCGCTTCGAAGAGGCCGCCGGGTATCGCGATCTTTTGCGCACGCTGGCGGAAATGGAAGAGCGCCAGAAAATCGCGGCTGCGTCGGGCGACGACACGGACGTGATCGCCTGGTACGCGGAACCGCCGCAGGTGGCCGTGAATCTGTTTCACATTCGCGGCGGGCGCGTGGTGGACCGGCGAGATTTTTACTGGGAGAACCAGGAAGAGTTCAACCCGGCGGAGTTTCTTCCTTCCCTGCTGAAACAGCTCTACCTCGAAGCCGCGTATCTTCCTCGCTGCATTCACACGCCGATTGACTTCGAAGAGCGCGAGGTGCTCGAAGAGTTCCTCAGCGAACAAGCCAAGCATCGTGTGGAGATTTCCAACCCACAGCGGGGAAAGAAACACCACTTCCTCGAATTGGTCGAAAAGAATGCGCAGCATTCTTTCGTTCAGCGATTTCGCGTGCTGCGGCCTTCCTCCGCGGCGATTGCGGAAGCGCTCGAATCGGCGCTGGGACTTCTCGAGCCGCCGAAGAGAATTGAAAGTTTCGACATCTCGCACACGCAAGGCACGGAGACGGTGGCTTCGATGGTGGTGTGGGAAGCCGGGCGCATGAAGAAATCCGATTACCGAAAATTCATCATTCGAGGTGAAGCGGCTGTGGGAGGCGAAGCCGCCCAGCCCGGCGGATTACTACGCGACGATTTCTCCAGCATGCGCGAAGCGGTCGAAAGGCGCTATCGGCGGGTACTCGAAGAAGGCAAACCGCTGCCCAGCTTGATTTTGATCGACGGAGGCATCGGCCAGTTGCACGCGGCCGCACAGGCGCTCGAAAAGCTGGAGGTCATCAATCAGCCGATGGCCAGCATCGCCAAGAAAGAGGAAATTCTCTACGTGCTCGGACGTGAAGATGAACCGATCGTTCTCGATCGCCATTCGCCCGTGCTCCAACTGATCCAGCAGATTCGCGACGAAACACACCGTTTTGCGATCACCTTCCACCGCCAGCGGCGCTCAAGCCGGCGGCTGCGCACTTCTCTCACTGAGATTCCCGGCGTCGGCGAGCGGACAGCTCGCAAACTGCTGCGCAAGTTCGGAAGCGTCGCACGGCTCAAGGAATTGACGGTGGAAGATCTCGCCACGGAGCTTTCGCGCGCCCAGGCGCAGCGCGTCTTCGCCGGGCTGCATGAGGCGAGCTCCGCGGAGCCGACTGTACGGTAAATTCTTCGCGCGAAATGCATTTGCGCTTTGCTTGCTACCCCTATACGCCTGTGCTACTGTGAGCTTTGGAGGTGAAAAGATGGGTGATAACAGCGCTGGGTCGAAGGCGAGTTTTTTCCTTGTCGGCCTTGGCATTGGAGCAATGGTAGGTCTGCTCTTCGCGCCGAAATCGGGTGAAGACACACGCGAATACTTGAGCGATAGGGCCGATGAAGGCCGCGAATATGCGCAACGCAAAGCCCGCGAACTGCGCGAGCGCGCGGAAGATTTAATCCAACGCAGCAAAGAAATCATGGCGCGCCAGAAGGATGGCCTTGCGGCGGCGGTCGACGCAGGAAAAGAAACGTACAAGCGGGAATCGAAGGTCTCGTAGGTTTTCGCAGTCGGCGCGGCAGGTTCGTTTCGTAGTAAGGAGACGTGGATGTCCGGCTGGCTCCAAGCGTTCATCGTGATAGCGGCGGTTGCCATCGTGATTCAGATGGCGATCCTGCTGGGCATGTTCTTTCAGGTGCGGACTGCGATCGAGCAGTTCACGCGAATCGCCACGGACCTGCAAAACCGGATTGATCCCATTCTCCTAAGAACGAACCGGGTCCTGGAAGATTCCGAAGACCGCATCGCAAGCATCATGGGCGACGCGGCGGAAATCACGCGGGTCGCACGCGGCTCGGCGCAGAAGATCGATCGCGTGTTCACCGATGCGGTGGAACGGCTCCGCGTGCAAATCATTCGCGCGGATCATATCCTGACGGGGGCGCTGGAAGTGGTGGAAGAATCCGGCGCGAAATTCAAACGAACGCTGTGGACGCCAATTCAGCAAGCGTCGGCGATTTTGAAGGGCATGAAGGTTGCGGTGGATATGATTCGCGGGCAGAACCGGCGGCCCGAGCCGGATGCGGCCACAGCGGACGAAGAACTCTTCATCTGATTTTGTTCCCAGCATTTGCAATTCTCCGCTTTATTCCTTTTTAAATTCTTCTTTCGTCAGCTTCATTAAAGAGACTGCGCTGTGCCATTGGTCGAGAGGGCACGGCGTGCCGTGCCCCTACTGACCGAGTTTCCTCGCGATGTTTTTCAGCGGATCCAGCCGCCACCTAAAACCAATTCGCCGGAGTAAAACACGGCGGCTTGGCCTGGGGTGATGGCGCGTTGCGGCTCGCGAAACGTGACGCGGGCGGTAGTGGCGTCGAGCGGTGTGATTTCTGCGGCTGCTGGTTCGTGGCGATTGCGGACTCGCACCAATGCTCCCACAGGTGTGCTCGGCGGTGCGATCGAAATCCAGTTTACGTCGCGGACTTCGCATGTGGTGCTGCGCAGATCCTGATCTGCGCCGACGACGAGGCGATTCGACGCGCGGTCGAGCGAGACGACGTAGAGTGGACGGCCCGCGGCCACACCGATTCCCTTCCGCTGGCCTACCGTGTATTGATGCAAGCCGGTGTGGCGGCCTAGAACTTCGCCGCTCGTGGTGACGATTTCGCCTGAATCATCCGGCAGATGACTTCCCTGCTCCTGCAAGTAGCCTTCGATGAAGCGCACGTAATTTCCCGTTGGCACGAAACAGATTTCCTGGCTCTCCGGCTTTTCGGCTACCGGCACGCGAAGGTGGCGCGCGATGTCGCGAACTTCCTGCTTTGAGAGTTCGCCGAGAGGGAAATCTGTGCGCGCGAGCTGTTCCTGCGTGAGGCCGAAGAGAAAATATGATTGGTCTTTCGTTTCATCCACGGCGCGCAGCAGTTCGTAGCGGCCGGACTCCGGATTGTGGCGGACGCGGGCGTAATGGCCTGTGGCGATGCGATCGGCGCCGATCTGCCGGGCGGTGGTGAGGAGCTGATCGAACTTCACGTGATTATTGCAGAGGGTGCATGGAATCGGAGTGCGGCCTTCGAGGTAGTCGTTGACAAAGGGGCGGATGACTGTGTTCTCGAATTCGCGCTCGAAATTCACTACATAGAAAGGAACACCCAGATGCTCGGCTACGCGGCGGGCGTCGTAGACGTCGTCGATCGAGCAGCAGCGGTGCTGGGCTGGCGCGGCGCTTTCTTCTTGTGGGAGGCGGCGCTGGTTCCAGAGTTGCATCGTGAGGCCGATCATGGCTTGGCCGCGGTCGTGGAGGATTGCGGCGACGGTGGAGCTGTCGACGCCGCCGCTCATGGCTACGGCGATGGTGGCCTCGGGAGCTGTGGACTTTGCAGCTGACTTCATTGCGATATCGCGTTCGGTGCGTGACGGCAGCGCGATCTCGCGGATCGAAGGCGCACAGGCCCTTCGTTCCTCAGGGTGAACAGGAGTGCCTGTGCCACTTGAAGGCGGCACCGCTGCATTTGTTGGAGAATTCGCGAGTGTTGAGTTTAGCGGATTTAGAAAAGTTGTGGTCATCGGGCTGTCACCATTGTGGCTGAGCGCGGCGACAACGCGCGGAGGCGATCCACTACTTCGGGGATGGCAGCGATTGCGTAGTCAATTTCTTCAGTGGTGGTTTGACGGCCCAGGCTGAAGCGCAGGCTTGAGCGGGCTTCGTCGGCTGAGAGACCGATTGCCGTGAGGACATGCGACGGCTCTACGGCGCCTGACGAGCAGGCGGCACCGGTGGAACATGCAATGCCGAGCAGGTCGAGCGCGATTAGCATTGCTTCGCCGCCGGCGGCTGCGAAAGAGAGGTTCGTGGTGTTCGGCACGCGGTGAGTCGCGTCGCCGTTTACGCGTACTGATGATATGGAATCGATGATCGCACGTTCGAGGCGGTTGCGAAGTGCGGCGATGCGCTGCGGTTCGGTTGGCAGATTCTCGCGAGCGAGTTCGGCGGCTTTGCCGAGGCCTACGATGCCAGGAACGTTTTCGGTGCCGGGGCGACGATCGCGTTCGTGATGGCCGCCGTGAAATTGCGGAGCGAGCGGCGTGCCGGTGCGGACGTAGAGAGCGCCGGCGCCCTTGGGGCCATAGATTTTGTGTGCGGAGATGCTGAGCAGATCCACGCCGAGTTGATTCACGTCGAGCGGGAGCTTGCCTGCTGATTGCACGGCGTCGCAGTGGAGGTACACATCCGCTTCGGCGGCAATGCGGCCGATTTCGTCGATGGGTTGAATTGTGCCGAGTTCATTATTTGCGTGCATCACGCTGATGAGAATTGTTTCGGGGCGCAGCGCGCGGCGAATTTCGTCGGGATCGACTACGCCGGTGCTCCCGAATGGCACATAGGTGACGTCAATTCCCTGCTTTTCGAGCGTCTGGCAGGAATGGACGATCGCGTGATGCTCGATCGCCGTCGTAACGACGTGCTTGCGGCTCGCGGCTGATTTTGGAGCGACACTTGAGACGAGGCCAAAAATTGCGAGATTGTCGGATTCTGTGCCGCCACTCGTGAATACGATTTCCGAGGGCTTCCCGCCGAGAAGCGCGGCTACGGAATCTCGCGCGCGATCGACTGCGGCGCGGGCGCGCTGGCCGGGGGAATGAATTGAGCTGGCGTTGCCGAAGTTGTCGGCGAGGAACGGGAGCATCGCTTCGAGGACCGCGGGGTCCACGGGGGTCGTGGCGTTGTAATCGAGATAAGCGCGCATGTGCTAGAGGCTGGAGGCTCGAGGCTCGAAGCTGGAAAAGCCACGCGGAAGAGAGGGGATTTTTGAGTTGTAAAATCGCGTTTTATTTGCGATTAGAAAATTGCATGTGATTGATTCGGGGATGCTTAGATTGAATTCTAATTCCAGATTTGCGATTAGAAATTGACCCCGCATTCGGGTCTGTTGATAGCAACCAGCCGACAAGTGCCGGATGTTGATCGGCGCCGCCTTCCGGCTTCCCTCCGACTGCATCCGAGTGTGTCTTAGAGAACTCATATGCACATCAAGGCTAGCAGGATGCTCGGGGATTGCAAGTGGCCGTTCGGCTGGAGATCGTACAGTGGCCTGGCGAGAGAAAAAAAACAATTGAGCGTTACTTCTTGGCGCGAGCCACCTTGACAGCTTTGTGAGCGTCCGTTAGCGTCGAAGGGCGAGCAAAATTAATTCCATGGCTTTAATTCGATAGAGCGCGGAGCCCAAGTTGCCAATGCATAGGCCGATTATCACGCTCACCACCGACTACGGGACGAGTGACCATCTCGTAGGGGTGATGAAGGGCGTGATTCTCAGTATTAATCCGGAAGTAAGCGTGGTGGATATTACGCACAGCGTGCTGGCGCACGATATTTTGGACGGAGCGCTGACGATTGGGCAGGCGTACAACTACTTCCCCCCACGGACGGTTCATGTTGTTGTGGTTGATCCGGGCGTGGGGACGCAGCGGCGTCCGCTGCTGGTGGCGAGCGACCAGCATTATTTTGTGGCGCCGGATAACGGGGTGCTGTCGTCGGTTTACGATCAGACCGAAGCGCTGTATGCGTGGCACATCACGTCGGAACATTATTTCCGGCAGCCGGTGAGCAATACGTTTCATGGGCGCGACGTGTTTGCGCCGGTGGCCGCGTGGCTGACGAAATCGTGGCAGTCGTCGGCGTTTGGCGATCCGGTGGAAGATTTCGTGCGTTTCGCATTGCCGAAGCCGAAGGTGAATGGGAACACGATCAAAGCCGTGGTGCTGAAGGTGGATAACTTCGGCAACCTGATGACGAATCTGAAGGCGGAAGACGCGCCGGCGCTCGTGGCGAATGATGGAAAGTTTGCGATTCGCGTGGGCAACGCTGAAGTGAAGAAGGTGCTGCCGACATTCGCGAACGGAACCGCGGGCGAGGCGTTTGGAGTGATTGGGTCGAGTGGATATTTGGAGATTTCGGTGAATAAGGGCAGCGCCGCGCGAACGCTGGGTGTGGGACGCGGCGCGGAAGTTACGGTGGAGTTGGAGTAGTGTGGTCGGGTTTGTTCCGAAGCGAGTGGGTCATCTCTTCCATCAGCTCGTGAAACGCTGGTGAAATTCTTTCAATTACGCGAAGGCGCTCATTGCAAAGAATCTCTTCGTGGTCAACGCGAACAACACCCGGTTCCGGCGCCAACCGAATACAAGACGAGCGGGCCTGCCTCGAACGCAGGGAATAGATATCGCGCTATTAGAGAGCGAAAGCTGGCAGGTAGTCGAAACGGGAGCGAAGCCTCCAGCTCAGCGAGGCACGGCGCTCCATTGCTGGGCACAATGTGCCAGTCCACCAGGTCGTCGCTGGTCGAGATAACACATTCAGGCGGAACCTCGGGCGGTCGAACAGTTTCGCGTGGCGAGGAATTGACCGCAGCAACGAATGCGTCAACACGCCGATCGCAGATATCGGTTGTCTTGCTCATGAGTCTGTCCAGAAACAATTTAGCACGAGATTAAGTCGACGCCTGCCGGTCTAAAGACCAGCGCTACAGAAGCAACACCGGCACGACGGTCTTCATTGGTTCAGTCGTGCCAACTTGACATTCGGGCACGGCATGCCGTGCCCCTACTGAAAAACTTAGCGGGCGAGGGTGGTGACGATTAGGTGGGCGCGCATGCGGGGGTCTAGCCAGTCGCGGAGGGCGTCGCCTAGGAGATTGAAGGCCAGGACGGCTGTCATCACCGCGAGGGCGGGGAAAATTACGAGGTGGGGGGCGTCGAAGAGGTGGCTGCGGGCGTCGTTGAGCATGGCGCCCCAGCTGGGCATTGGGGCGAGGACGCCTACGCCTAGGAAACTGAGAGTGGATTCGGCGAGGATGGCGCCTGCCATGGCGATGGTGGCTTGGACGAGCACCGGCTGCAGAATGTTTGGGAGAAGATGACGCAAAAGAATGCGTGCGTTCGAAGCGCCGAGCGAGCGCGCGGCGAGGACGTATTCCATTTCTTTGGCTTGCAGAATTTGCGCGCGGGCGAGGCGGGCGTAGCCGGCCCAGCCGGTGATGACGAGAGCGAGAATTACTTTGCCGAGTCCTGGGCCCAGGAATGCGGCGAACGCGATTGCCAGCAGGATTCCTGGGAACGAGAGGAAGGCGTTGATGAGGACGACGTTGACGAGGCGGTCGAACCAGCCGCCGAAGTAACCTGCCACCGAACCGATCGAGAGGCCGATTAATCCTGCGCCGAGGACGACGCTGATGCTGACGAGCATTGAGACGCGCGCGCCGAAAAGGAGGCGCGAAAGGATGTCGCGGCCGAGTTGATCGGTGCCCATCCAGTGGGCGGAGCTGGGGGCTGCGAGGCGGACGGGGAGATTTTGCGCGATAGGATTGTAGGGAGCGAGCCATGGGGCGGCGAGGGCTGCGACGACCAGGATTGATGTGAGTGCGAGGCCGATGCGGCCGGGGGTGCTGTGGCGGAGGAAGTTGCGGATGGGGTTCATTGGGTGGGGGGTTCTCCGATTCGGACGGTGCGCGCCGATTGCAGGTGATGATGCAGGGAAAGCCGAGGGCGTAAGAGCACAGGCCCTTCGTTCCTCAGGGTAAACAGGAGTGCCTGTGCCACTAAAGGCGAAAACCTTAGGAGAGATCCCTCGACTGCGTCCAGCGCCTTCGCTTCGCCGATACAGCCGGGACGCATGATTCGCGCTTCGCGAAGGAAATACAAAAACGCGCGGGACTTCGCTCCTTTCGTTCCTCTGGGCAAGCGGGATGACAGTTTCGGCAGAGGCGCGCTCATTCGAGGCGCACCCTGGGATCTACTGCCGCGTAGACGAGATCGGTTAGAAGATTTACGAGGACATAGGAGACCGCGATTAGCAGGATGCAGCCCTGTAGCAGAGGGTAGTCGCGCGCTTCGATGGCTTGCACGGCGAGGCGGCCTACGCCGGGCCAGGAGAAGATTGATTCGGTGACGATTGTGCCGGCGAGGAGCGTGCCGAATTGGAGGCCGAGGATTGTGATGATGGGAATCAGGGCGTTGCGAAATGCGTGACGAAAAAGGACAGCGCTGTTTGAAAGGCCTTTTGCGCGAGCGGTGCGGACGTAGTCGCTCGAGAGCTCTTCGATCACCGAGGTGCGCACCATGCGCGTGAGAATCGCGGCGAGAGCGGCGCCGAGTGTGATTGCCGGGAGGATCAGATGCAGCGGGCCTCCGCGTCCTGAGACTGGAAGCCATCCGAGAATCACGGAGAAAATAAGAATGAGCACGGGGCCTAGCGCAAAGTTGGGCACTGAGAGGCCGAAAAGTGTGAGCACGCCGACGGCGTGATCGGTGGTTTGGCCGCGCCGCTCTGCCGCGAGCGTTCCCGCGGGGATGCCAATGGCGGCGCAGACGAAGAGAGCGAAGATGGCGAGCTCGAGCGTTGCGGGATAGTGCGACAGAATCACGCGCGTGACAGGCTGTTGGAAGCGAAAAGATTCGCCGAGATTTCCGTGCGCGATGCCGGAGAGGTAGCGGCCGTATTGCACGGAGATTGGAAGGTCGAGGCCGAGCGCGTGGCGAAGCTGCTGCAGGTCCTCGGCGCGGGCGCCTTCGCCCAGCATCTGCTGAACGGGGTCGCCGGGCACGATGTGGGCAAGAAGAAAGACCATCGTGAAAATCAGCCACAGCGCGGGCAGCGCGAAAAGAAGACGGAACGAGATGAATCTAAGCATTTAGGTGGAGGCCTTTCGGACGCGCAAGGGGCAAGTAGATTCCTCCCTGCGCCGCGCGCCGACGGCTGCGCGATGGGAAAAGCTAAGACGCGCGCGGTTCCGCTCGGAATGACAAAAAGTAAAACGTGGGCGGTGAGTGAGATTCATTTGTCGCGGCGAACGTGCGAGGCGCTAGCGGCGCGCCTGGCTTTCGCGATTTCCTTTCGCGGCGGCGGCTGGGAATCCTGCGCCGAATTGGAATCGGAATCGGGCGGAGCCGGCGTTGACGCTTCCGCCTTCTTTTTGCTTCCGGAAGCTTCCGCGGGCTTCACGGATTTGATTTTTACGCGCGAGACGCGGCGATGGTCCATGTCCATAACCGTGAAACGATAACCGTAGGCCTCAAAACTTTCCCCACCACGCGGAATAAACCCGAGCTGATTCAAAATGAAGCCGCCGACTGTCTCGTAAGAGCTGTCCTCGGGTAACTTGATGTTGTACTGGCTTTCAAGTTCGCGGACATTGGTGGCGCCGTCGAAAATCATCGAGCCATCCGGGAGCGTGAGCGGGCGTTCGACCACGTCGAACTCGTCGTGAATTTCGCCGACCATTTGCTCGAGGATATCTTCGAGCGTGGCGAGGCCGAGAATGCTGCCGAACTCGTCGACGACCATGGCGAGGCCGGTGCGGCGCGAGCGGAATTCGAGAAGGAGTTCGCTGGCGCGCTTCGTTTCAGGAACGATGAGCACGTCGCGCAGCATCGTGCGCAAATTAAATTCAGGTGGCGGCTGCCGCTCTTCCGCGGCGCGCGCGCGGTCGAGAAGAATCCAGATCATGTCTTTGATATGCACGAAGCCGAGGATGTGGTCGAGCGAACCTTCGTAGACGGGAATGCGCGAGCGCTGCGTGGTGGCGAACATGCGCATGGTGTCTTCGAGCGTGGCTTCGGCGGGCAGCGCGTGCACGTCGGGCCGCGGGACCATCACCTCGCGGACTTCGATCTGGCCCAATTCCATTGCGCTTTGAATGAATTTCACTTCGGCAGCGGGAATCAGGCCGCGGTCGTGGGCTTGCTGCACCATCACTTGCAACTCTTCGGTGGAGCGAACGAGTGTGTGACTATGCGGCGAAACCACGCCCAGCGCCGCCACGATTTTTTCGGCGATGCCATCAAGAAGATCGATAGCCCAGCGGAATGTTTGCAGGAACCAATTAAAGGGACGCGCGATGAGGAGAGCGACGCGCTCAGCGCGAGCGAGGCTGAGGCTCTTGGGGACGAGCTCGCCCAGCACAACTTGAAGCATGGTGAGCAGGCCGAAGGCGAGAATGAGCGCAGCGCCGTGCGCGATTACCGCCGCCCAAGGACGCGGGATTGCAGCGACGAGCGGCGAGAGAATCGCGGACAGAGTGCTCTCGCCGAGATAACCGAGCAGAAGGCTCGCGATCGTGATGCCCACCTGAACGGCGGAAACGACTCGGCCAACGTCTGCGAGCAGCGACTCCACGATTTTCGCGCGGGGGTCGCCGGCGTCAACGAGCTGGCGGACGCGCGAGCTGCGGACCGCGACGAGAGAAAATTCGGCTGCGGCGAAGAATGCGTTTGTTCCGACGAGGAAGAGGACGGCAAAGAGCTGGAGGACAATCATTGCGCGCTGCCCGGTCGCACGCGCAGCTTCATTTTACGCTGCTGCTGGACGGATGAGAGGAGCAACAGTGCGGCCATCGAAGGCAATTTTAGCAAGTTGTGCGGCGCTAGAGGGGAAATCTGCGGCGGGAGCGGACGAACGAGGTAATGTTTCGCGCTGCGGGCGGTTGCTAGGTTGGAACCGGTGGGCTACACTCCGGCACTCTTTTGAGCGCTCGCGGGAATTCTTGCGGAGATTGAGGACGGCTGAATGACACGTGGTTCGCGCATTGCACGGAACGTGATCGCAACGCTGCTGGTGCTGGCGGGGATCGCGTTGCTCTCCGGATGGTGGTTCGTGCATCGGCCTCTGCCGAGGTTGGATGGTCAGATCACCGTGGCGGGACTGAAAGAGGGCGTGATTGTCGACCGCGACCAGTGGGGACGGCCATGGATTCGCGCGAAATCGACGGAAGACCTGGTGATGGCGCAGGGATACGTGATGGCGCAGGATCGTCTTTGGCAAATGGATTTGCTCCGGCGGGCGGCGGCCGGCGATTTGTCGGAGATCGTGGGCCCTCTGGCGCTGAAAATCGACGAGGAGAATCGGATTCTGGGGATGCGTCAAGCGGCAGAGCGCGCGGCGAAGGAGTCGAGCCCGGAAATTCGCGGGCTGCTGGAATCGTACGCGCGCGGCGTAAACCAATTCATTGTGCGGCAGAGCGGCCGGTTGCCGATTGAATTTTCGTTGTTGGGCTACGCGCCGAGGCCGTGGACGCCGGCGGATACTTATCTGATCGATCTGTACATGTGGAAGACGCTGACTTCCACTTGGAAGTCGAAACTCAACCGGCAATCGGTGGTGGCGAAGGTGGGAGCGGAGCGGGCGGCGCAGATGTTCGTGGAGGACTCGCCGCTCGATCATTACATTGTGGGTCAAGCAGAGCCGAGCGCGCCGATGAAGTCCAATCCGCTGTCGCGGCAAGGCACGCACACGAGCACTGTCGAGTTGAAGCAAGCGGGGGCTGCTCCGCTTGCGTCACAGGCAGGTACTGCAGCAATCGATTTCCTGGCGCAATTCGAGGAGGAATCGTCGGAGATTATCGGCAGCAATAATTTCGTTGTGAGCGGGGCGCACACGGCATCGCGCAAGCCTCTGCTGGCGAATGATACGCATCTTACGCTGAGCGTTCCCTGCATCTGGTATCTGATTCATCTGACGGCACCGGGATGGAATGTGGAAGGGTTCGCGCTGCCGGGTGCGCCGCTCGTGATCATCGGGCATAACGAGCGCATCGCGTGGGGATTCACAAACAGCAATGCGGATGTACAAGACCTGTATACCGAGACGTTCGATCCAAAGAACGCGCTCAACTATCGGGCGGATGGAAAGTGGATTTCAGCCGAGGTGCGAAAGGAAAAGATTCCTGTGCGCGGAAAGGCGGATGTGGAACTCGACGTCACGGTTACGCGGCACGGGCCAATCGTCTATCGAGAACCGGAGAGCGAGGGTGGTCAGGCGTATGCGCTGCGCTGGTCGGCTCTCGAACCCGGCGGACTCGATTTCGGATTTCCGCTTTTAGGCCGAGCGAGCAATTGGAACGAATTTGTCGAGGTCACCCGGCATATTTCCGGGCCGGGCCAGAACACGATCTACGCAGATGTGGACGGCAACATCGGATTCACCATTCCGGCGCGAATTCCGATTCGAGTCAGCGGGAACGGCGCGCTACCCGTGTCCGGCGACACGGATGAGTTCGATTGGAAAGGTTACATCCCGTTTGAGGAGCTGCCGCGCGTTCTGAACCCGCCGGATGGAATCATTGCGACTGCCAATGCGCGCACGGTCGGGCCCGGATATAAATATTTCTTGAGCGGACGGCAGGCGGGGCCATTTCGCACCGAGCGAATCTACCAACTGCTCTCCGGTCGAAGCGATTTGAAGCCTGAGGATATGAACGCAATTCAGAATAACATTGTGAGCCTGCCGAATCAGTTTTTGGCGGCCCAGCTATTGACGGCGGCGCACTCGACGGCGCCGAAAGATCCGCGCACGCAAAAGCTGATTGCTGGATTGATTGGTTGGGACGCGAAGGCTACGGCCGATTCGATTGAGACGACGTTCGTCGAGTTGACGCGGCATGCGCTGTTTCACAATCTGCTTGCGCCGTATCTGGGCGACGAGACTTCGAAGTACGAGCTTTGGGAGCCGCGAAGCCTTTATAACGAGGTGTGGTGGCGCGACAAAGTGTTTCTTGCAAACATTTTGACACAGAAGCCGCCGGACTGGCTTCCGAAAGGCGTGGTCAACTACGATGTGCTTTTGATCTCCAGTGCAAACGATGCGGTGGACGCGCTGGCAAGAGAAACCGGAACAAGCGACGTGTCGCAGTGGCGATGGGGACGTTTTCATCCGCTGAATATGGTTCATCCGCTCGGCCGAAGCGGCACGCTTCACGCCTTGCTGAGTATCGGGCCTTATGCGGACGGCGGTACGCTCGACACTGTGAAAGCGATGGGTGTGGGGCATGGGCCGGCTATGCGCATGGTTTCCGATTTGGCAAACTTCGATAATTCGCTAATGGAGATCGCGACCGGCGAGTCCGGACAAGCGGCAAGCCCCTATTATCGCGACGAATTTCGGGAATGGTTTGAGGGGCGCGGTATTCCGGCGCCATTCAGCGAAGCAGCCGAGGAAAAGACGCGGGCACATCGCTTGACTCTAGTGCCGGCAGGCGGAAGCACTGCCTCTCCGGAGTAGGCGGGGCGGTTGCGCTGCACAAGGCCATTGTTGACGTTCTCCATCGTGCGCTAGAATGCTGCAGCAATCCCGCACCCGATTTTCGCGACTCGCTCTCAGTGATAGATGGAGCGCCAGGACAAGATGAGTTCAGCAAGCAATAAAGCGACAGAGGCCCCGCGCAAGGGAGAATTTGAGAAGTCTCTCACGCGCCTCGAGGAAGTGGTAAAACGTCTCGAAAGCGTGGAGCTTTCGCTCGACGAGGCGATGAAGCTTTTTGAAGAGGGCGTGAAACTCTCGCGCGATTGCCAAAAGCAACTGGAAGAGGCGGAAGGCCGCGTGGAAATTCTGCTGAAAAAGGCGGATGGCAAACTTGTCGCGGAGACATTCGAGCCTGAAGATGAATCCTCCTAGTCGCTGCATCACCGCAAGCGCGCGCACTTTCGATTCTGCGTCCGCCGCGCCCAACACATGAGTATCCCACAATTTTTTGAGTCCGACCGCGCGGGAATCGAGGAAGCGCTCGATCGCCTGCTGCCGAAGGAAGAGGCTCAGCCCGCGTCCATCCACAAGGCAATGCGTTACAGCGTATTTGCCGGAGGAAAGCGCATTCGCCCGATTTTGTGCCTGGAAGCCGCGGCGATGTTCAGCGAGAATCCGGTCGCGGCCGTTTCCGCCGGCTGCGCGCTCGAATTCATCCACACCTATTCGCTGATTCACGATGACCTTCCCGCGCTAGACAATGACGATTTTCGGCGCGGCAAGCCCACTTGCCACAAAGTTTTTGGTGAGGCGATCGCGATTCTCGCCGGTGATGCCCTTCTGACGCTGGCGTTTCAGACGCTCGCGTTCGTGCCGGTGGAACCGCAGCGCCGCTTGCATATCCTGGCAACAATTGCTCAAGCCGCGGGCACGGACCGTGGAATGATCGGCGGACAAGTGGCCGACCTCGAAGCGGAAAAGAAAGCGCCCGACGTCGGCACTCTCGAATACATTCACCGGTCGAAAACAGCCGCACTGATTCGCGCTTCGATCGTGGCGGGTGGTATCGCGGGCGGCGCGACCAATGAAGACGTGGAGCGTCTCCGACGCTTTGGCGAAAATATTGGCTGGGCGTTTCAGGTGGTGGACGACATCCTGGACGTTGAGGAATCGTCCGCCGTGCTGGGCAAGACCGCTGGAAAAGATCAGGCGCAGCAGAAAGCGACCTATCCCGCGCTCTTCGGAATTTTGCAGTCGCGCGATATTGCAGCGGATCTGGCGGCGAAGGCTCTCAGCGAACTTGATTGCTACGGCGAACGCGCGTCGCGTCTCCGCGAACTGGCCCAGTTTCTTGTAGCACGGCGATCTTAGTTGACGCGGTGTCGGCCTCTTTCCCAAAATGCCTCCAAAAGTTGAAAAGACACGCCTCGACGTTTTGCTCGTAGAACGAGGCCTGGCACCATCGCGCGAACGGGCCCAGGCCATGCTCCTCGCAGGAAATGTGCGCGTGAACGGCAAGCGAATGGATAAGCCGGGCATCCGCCTGGCGGGCGATACTCAGATTGAGATCGCAGGCGAAACTCAGCGGTATTCGAGCCGAGGCGGATTGAAACTCGAAGGCGCGCTCGAAGATTTCGGCGTGGCGCCACAAGATAAAACTTGTCTCGATGTGGGAAGTTCCACTGGTGGATTCACGGACTGTCTGCTGCAACATTGTGCAAAGCGAGTCTATGCCGTCGATGTGACGATCAATCAACTCGATTGGAAGCTGCAGAAGGATCCCAGGGTTGTGACGATCGAGCGAAATGCGCGCTATCTGAAACCTGAAGATGTGGGCGTGCTGGTTGACCTGGTGACGATGGACGTATCATTTATTTCTGTGACGAAAGTGCTTCCCGCAATCGTGCCGCTGGCAAAGGCCGGCGGTGACTTTCTTATTCTCGTTAAGCCGCAATTCGAGCTCGAAAAGCAACAGGTCGGCAAGGGCGGAATCGTGCGTGACGCCGCGTTACAAGAAAAAGCGGTGGCGAACGTGACAGCTGCAGCCGCTGCGCTGGGCCTGGAAATTGTGGGAGTGCACCCCAGCCGCATCACAGGCACCGAGGGGAATCAGGAGTTTTTTCTCCACGCCCGCCGCAGCGGATGGGTTAGAATTCGCCCTCCACTCATGATTCGAGCCGTCGGAATCGTTTGCAAACCAATCAAGGAAATGGTCGCGACGGTAGTGCCGCCGCTGATCGCCTGGCTCCACGAACGCAAAATTGAGGTGCACGTCGACGTCGAAACGCAGGGCTGCGTCGAACTCAACGTCCCCTGCGTCGCACGCGAAGCGATGGGCGAGAAAGTGGATCTCCTGATCGTCCTCGGGGGCGACGGCACGCTGCTGGCGGCCGCGCGTGCCTTGAAAGCTCACAACGTGCCGATCCTCGCAGTAAATCTCGGCAGCCTCGGCTTTCTCACCACGATTACGCTGGACCATCTCTACCCAATGCTCGAGCAGGTGCTCGAAGGGCACCATCGCACCAGCGAACGACTGATGCTCGAGGCGCAGATTCTCCGGCACGGCAAAGTTGCCGAACGCCAAACGGCGCTCAACGACGCGGTTGTCAACAAGGGCGCGCTATCGCGCATGCTCGATTTCGATTTGTACCTTGATAGTGACCACGTAGCCCGATATCGCGCCGACGGATTAATCATCGCGACTCCCACGGGATCGACGGCTTACTCGCTGGCCGCCGGCGGCCCCATCATCCAGCCCAGCATCGACGCCTTCGTGATCACGCCCATCTGCCCGCACATGCTGACGAACCGCCCGCTCGTTGTTCCCGACACGTCGCGCATCGAAATCGATTTCTCAGCCTCGGAAGAGCCTGTGTATATGACGCTCGACGGGCAAATCGGATTTGAGCTGGGCCCCGCGGATCGCGTGCTGATCACAAAATCGGAAAGTAAGGTTACGTTTGTCCGCCCGCCGCGAAAAACTTACTTCGAGGTACTACGCAGCAAGCTACGTTGGGGAGAACGCTAGCGGTTCGAACGGGCGGGCACTACCTAAAACATTACTTCACCTTGAGAACCACCAGCGTGCGATCGTCCGCCGGGTGAGCCCCGCCTGAAAAACGATCGAGTTCCTCGAGGATTCGGTCCGCCAATCCATCCGGCGTAAAATCGTGGTGCTCCGCGATTAATTTGCAAACACGATCGTGGCCGAAGAATTCCCCCGCGGGATTCTGCGTATCGCCGATTCCGTCCGAGTGAAACACGACCACGTCGCCGGTATCGAGAATAAAGCTGCGCTGATCGTAAGTTGCTTCCTCGAAAATTCCGAGCGGAAACCCGGCCAGGCGAATTTTTTCGCAGCGTCCACCATGAAACAGAAACGGCTGTTCCTGCCCGGCATTTGCCACGCGCAACTTGCGCCGCCCGCGATGCCAGGTTGCAAAGCAGAGGGTCATAAAGCGGCCCTCAATCATGCGCTCACCGAGAAACCCGTTGATGGCACGAAGCATTTCGGCGGGCCGGTGTTTTTGTGGCGCGAGGCTGCGAAGCGTCCCGATCCCGACGGCACCATAAAGCGCAGCCGCGCTTCCCTTCCCGCTCACGTCTCCTAACGCAATCGCGAGCTCCTGCGGCCCATAACGCAAGAAATCGTAAAGGTCGCCGCTCAGCTCACGCGACGAGACAACGCGTGCCGCAATATCGAGCCCATATTCGGGTCCGGGCAAACGCGGCAGCATCGCCCCCTGAATGCGTCGAGCGGCAGTAAGATCGCGCTCCATACGCGCTTCATCGCGCGCCACCTGTTCATAGAGCCGGGCATTTTCAAGCGAAACCGCAAATTGCGCGGCGAGAATCGAAAGTACCTGCACGTGATCGGGTGTGAAGTAATTCAACTGCGGGCTCTCGAGATCCATCACGCCGATAACCCGATCCTGATACAGCATCGGCACCGCGAGCTCCGAGCGCGTCTCCGGATTCGCCATGACATAGCGCGGATCGAGCGCAACATCCGGCACCACGACGGCTCGCCGCAGCGTTGCCGCCGCTCCGACGATTCCTTCATGAGCCGGCACCGCGTTCTTTTCCTGAACGCGCTGCCCAAATTTCACCGTCACACGATGACGAAAAACGTGCTCAGTTTCCTCGTACAGCAAGATGCTGAAAATCTGGTAATCAATCAGGCGTTTCGTAAGTTCGGCGGCTCGTCGCAGCACTTCCTCCACGCGCAGAGTTGAATTCGCTTCGCGGCCCACTTCGTTGAGCAGCAATAGCGTCTCAGCTTGATTTCGTTCATGTTCGTAAAGTCGCGCGTTTTCAACCGCTGTGCTGATGCGGCTCGCCACCAGCACCAAAATGTTTTGCTGGTCGGGCGTGAAGTAATCCAGCTGGCTGCTTTCGATATCGAGCACCCCTATCACGCGCCCACCGTGAATCAGCGGAACCGCGAGCTCGGAGCGAACGCTGTCGAGAGCGTTGAGGTAACGCTTGTCTTTCGTAACGTCGCCGACCCGTATCGGCTGGCCGGTAGCGGCAGCGGAACCGATAATCCCCTCGTCCATCGGAATGCGCCAGTGCTCCACCACTTCCGGGCGATGCCCAATGGCAAAGCGAAAATACAGTTGATCTGAATTTTTCTCGGGAAGCAGGACGGCGAACACTTCATAGTCGATCAGGCGCTTGATTTGCGCGGCGGCGCTCGCCAGCACCTCGTCGAGATTCAGCGACGCATTGATATCCTGGCTGATGTCCGCAAGGATCGCCAGCGTCTCGGCGGGAAGCTCCACTTTCGAATTGAGTTCAGTCGAATCCATTATTAGCTCGCGCGCACACGGTTCCCTGCTTCCGCTGAGCCGCGCGGAGCGCCGTGGATGCGTTTGTGTTGGAACAAATATTATAGCAGGTGGGAACGGACGTCTTTTTCGAGATTGGCGCGGCGTGCAAAGCTAATAATTTCCGCTCGGAGCCATACTGGAAGTGATTTCCGCAGGTGACGATGCGCGCGCTTGTTCCAGAATTTTCACGCTGGCGCTCGCTCCAATGCGCGTTGCCCCTGCCTGCACCATTTTTTGAACGTCTTCCAGGCTGCGCACTCCGCCCGAAGCTTTCACTCCCAGGCCATCGCCTACCACAGCGCGCATCAAGCGCACATCTTCCGCCGTGGCGCCGCCTGTGCTGAATCCCGTCGACGTCTTCACGAAATCCGCTCCGGCATTTTTCGCCGCGAGGGAACCTCGCACTTTCTCTTCCGTAGTGAGGAGTGACGTCTCGAGAATCACTTTGCAGATGGCCCCGCCGCGATGGCTGGCATCCGCAACGCCCCGAATGTCTGCTTCCACGGCTTCAACGAGTCCAGATTTGAGCGCGCCAATGTTGATCACCATGTCGATTTCCTGCGCGCCCAGCTTGATGGATTCCTCGGCTTCGAATCGCTTCACTTGCGGCAGCGTGGCGCCTAGGGGAAACCCAACCACGGTGCACACGCGCACTTCGCTGCCACGAAGCAACTCCGCCGCTTGCGGCACGTTCCAGGGATTCACGCAAACCGACGCGAATCCAAACTTCAAAGCTTCCGCGCAAATTTTGGCGATTTCGTCGCGTGTTGCGTCCGGCTTCAGCAGGGTGTGATCGATCAGCCGCGCGATGTCCGCCTCAATCGGACCGACCGCAGCACCAGCAGAAATTCGCGCGGCTCCGGCCTCCACCACCTTTCGCGTTTTGCGTGCGCACTTTTCAGCGCAGCGCTGATCGCAACCCGGGCACACCAGTTCGTCAATTTCGAGCCCGCAGAGGTCAGTGCATTTTTCGCTGCCGAGGTATCCGAGGATTTCTTCGGTGATGGCCTGGATGACTTTGTCGAGTTGCTGCTGATCCACCCGGCACTCCCGTGCTGCAATCCGTCGCGCCGCCGAGGCAATTAAGCGCCCGGCTCAGGATTTCAGATGCCGCTTCTCGATCGCTCGAATCTTGTCCACGCGCTTTTGGTGGCGTCCGCCTGCAAACGGCGTTTCGAGCCACGCCGCCACAATCTCACGCGCCACTTCCGACGCAATCAGGCGAGCGCCGAGCGAAAGAATATTCGCGTCATTGTGCTCACGGCTATTTCGCGCGGTGGCCCTATCATAACATAGCGCCGCGCGGGCTCCCGGCACCTTGTTCGCGGCGATTGAGGAGCCGATTCCCGCGCTGTCGATCACAATGCCGCGCGACGCGTCGCCTCGTACGACCGCGTTGGCAACCGCCTCCGCAAAATCGGGATAATCCACAGCGTCGCGATTCGTAGTGCCCTGATCCAGCAAAGTGTATCCCCAGGCGAGGAGATAACCTTTCAATTCCTCCTTGAGATCGAAGCCTCCGTGATCAGCGCCTATCGCAATCGCGCGCGACGCAGCAGACGCCGGAGCTTCGTCATCATCCGGTTTCGGCTCGTCGAATCGAATCGTGATTCCGCGCGCCTCCGCCTCATCGCGAGCTAGCGGAGTGACAATCGTGCCAAAAGCGACCACCAGTTCGCCGCCTTGGCCGACAGACTCCAGTTCCCGCACCGTTAGGACTTTTCGAGCCACGAATTATTCCGGGGGAAGACTGAGGACGCAGACGTCTTTCAAATTGCGATATCGCTCGGCATAGTCGAGCCCATAGCCGACCACAAATTCGTTGGGAATCGTGAATCCTACGTAATTGGCTTTCACTTCTTTGATTCGGCGCGATGGCTTGTCCAGCAGCGCGGCGATATGGAGCGTCTTCGGCTTGCGCTGTTGCAGGACGCGAATCAAATAGCTCAGCGTCAGGCCGGTATCGAGAATGTCCTCCACCAGCACAACATTGAGCCCTTGAATGCTGCTATCGAGATCCTTCAGAACGCGCACCTGGCCGGAGCTTTGTTTTCCTTTGCCGTAGCTGGAAACGGCGATGAAATCGATGGAAGTATCGAGATTGATTTCGCGCACAAGGTCGGAAAGAAAAATGCACGCGCCCTTCAGTACGCCGATAACGTGAACGCGCTCGCCCTTGAAATCTTTCGTGATTCGTTGCGCCACTTCGCGAACGCGCTTCTGGATCGCAGCGCGTCGAATCAGCACTTTCAGTTTTGGCTGCCCAGTGACCGCCATGATGCGCGCCCCCGCAGGAAAGGCGGCTACTCTATCTCACGAATTCAGCGCTGACAAGGCAAGCATTCGAAATGAAGTAGTTCGGGAAAGTTTACAATTAGATGCGCAAAACGACAGCTGCCCACGCGCCTGAATACAACTCGAATTTCTAGTGCTCAGCTTTTGCGGGCTGGTTCCCCACAGATTTCGCTTCGCCGCCGCCTTCCTTTGCGGCCGGGGAATCTTCCTCCGGCTTTTTCGCCAGGTATTGCACGATCATCGATACGCGCCGATTCGCCGGGTCTAATGGCGCGTCGGGCTTCCGAAGACTTTGATCGGCGAACCCTCGCACTTGGGTAACCTGATCCGGCTTCACTCCGTTTTCCTGAATCAATCGCCGGGTGGCATTTGCACGGTCCGCCGATAACTCCCAGTTCGTGTAGTTGCTATTCTGGGAGTACGGCTTCGCGTCGGTATGCCCCTCCACGTAGATCTTATTGGGAAGCTTGCCCAACTCATGAGCCAGTGCGATGAGTATGTCATCTCCGTCTTTGTTGGGCTTCGAACTGCCGCTTTCAAAAAAGGTTCCGCTTGCCGATTCCATCAATTCGACTCGTAGTCCCTCGTTGGTCACCGTCATATCGATGTGATTTTTCAACTTGTCGATGTTCGGAACCTCTCGGATCGCTTTCTGCAACTGCTCTTTCAGTTCCGACATATTGTCTTTCGAAACCACGAAGTTCTGTCCCGAGCCTTGCATATCGCTGCCGACTTTTTTCGAGGTGCCGGTGGGATCTTTAAAATATCCGCCAACAGCTTCCTGAATCTGCTTGCTCGAATTCAGGAGCCACAACACGATGAAAAGAGCCATCATCGCCGTGACAAAATCCGCGTATGCAACCTTCCATGCGCCGCCGTGATGGCCGCCGTGGCCACCGCCTTTCTTGATAATGATGATGGGAGGTTTCGCGGTCATTGTGCGCGAGCGCTCTTATGCAGCCGCAGCAACGGGTGCGTCCCCTTTATCCTTGATAAATTTCTCGGTCTCCTGAAAATCAGGGCGCACGTGGCCCGGGATCGCCCGACGGCCAATCTCGACGGCAGTGCTCGGCGCGTTTCCCTTCATGAAAGAAATAATCAAAACCCGCAGCACGTTGTAATAGGCGTGCTCATCTTCAGCCGCCTTGCCCATATTGGCAGCCACCGGCCCCACCAACCCGTAGCACAACAAAATCCCGAGAAAGGTACCAACGAGAGCTGCGGCCACCTTGTGTCCGATTTCCTCAGGCGGCCCTCCGAGCGCTCCCATCGTGATCACTACTCCAAGCACCGCGGCCACAATTCCAAGACCCGGCAGCGAATCCGCCATTGTGGAAAGTGCCGCGATTGGCTGCGTCGCACCGTGATGATGAACGTTCATATCGCGCTCGATCATCTGGTCGGCGTCAAACGGATCCACGCCGCCGCTCGATGCCAGCCGAATCGAATCGCACACAAACGGCAGCGCATGATGGTCTTTCAAGAACGACGAATACTTCGACAAGATCGGGCTCTGATCCGGCGCATCGCTGTCCGTTTCAAGCGCCATCAATCCATCTTTACGCGCGCGGCTAAAAAGCTCGTACATCATCTTCAGGGTTTCCAGGTAGCGCTGCTTACTGAACTTCGTGCCTCCAAACGCCGCGCCGAGTCCTCCCACCATTTGTTTCAAAATATGAAGTGGATTCGCAATCAGAACCGTCCCGATCGCCGCGCCTCCTATAATTACCAGTTCCGCCGGCTGCATGAGCACTTTCAGATTGCCGTGCTCCATCAAATACCCGGCAACCACCGCCCCAAAGACCACGACGATTCCAATAATCGTGAACATCGCGATCCGTTTCTCCTAAAGGTGCACTGCTCTCACACAAGGACCTTGATGCCTCTTCCACTCGCCGACGCACCAACTCGAAGTGCCGCTTCGGCCCGGCTAACGATTGCGTCAACTGTGTCGCCCGCCGCCGAGGAAGTGCCCCCAAACGACGCTGTCACCGAAACCTTATCTCCCCACCACCTGATTTCCGTGTAGCTCACCATCTTCGTCAGTCGCTTTGCCACATTCTCGATTTCATTCACTTTGCATTCAGCAAGCACAGCCAGGAATGTGCGCTCGGAGAGCCGGCCCAAAAGGTCCGTAGGCCGCAGGCTGTTTCCTAGCGTTTGTGCCACTGCGCGCTGAATCGCGGCGACTGCACGCAGGCCGTGAGCAGCCTGAAAGTGATCGATCTGGTCCACCTGAATGCAGAGAACGCTGAACGGAATCCGATATTGGTTGAAAGTGTCGAGGTACTCGCGCAGCTGAAACAGAATATACTCCCGGTTAAATACTCCCGACTCCTCGTCGATGCAACCGAAGACCGCGAGTTTCCCTTGTCTTCGATCCCAACTTGAAACGCTCAGGCTTTCTTCGAAGCTCTCCGCCGCGCCGATCACCGTCCCATGACTGTTCCGAATTGCCACCGCGCGGAGTCGCACCAAAACACGATGCCCTTCCTTGTGACAGAGCGACACATTGACAGCCACTGGCTTGCCATCGCGCAGGACGGCCGCAATCGCATCCGCCGCGTCTGTTGCGAAACTATCGTGTCCGTCGCGATTTCCCAACAAATCTTCCACACAGAATCGCCCCAGCACATCCTGTCGAAGATGCCCGGTGATGCGTTCCGCGCCATCGTTCCAGAACAGAATCTTCTGGTTGTGATCAACCAGATAAATTCCGGTCTGAAGACTCTCCAGTATCCTTCGATAGATTTCCGGCTTGTCGAGTTCCGAGACCATATAGCTCCGTTAGGGGTTATCGGTCGAAAGTGCGACAAGTTTAGACACGACCCCGGCGTGGTGTTCTGAACAGCATCCTTAGCGGAAAATCAAGAAGGAGAAACGGCCAAATATGGAACTTCAGCAGTGTTCGATGATCGTGGCTATGCCCTGGCCTACTCCGATGCACATGGTACAAAGCGCATACCGCCCGCCGGTACTTTGCAGTTGATACATCGCGGTCGTAATGAGCCGCGCCCCGCTCGCCCCCAGCGGATGCCCGATCGCGATCGCTCCGCCATTCGGATTTACCTGCGCCGCATCGTCCGGCAGCCCCAAATCGCGCGTCACCGCGAGTGCCTGCGCGGCAAACGCCTCGTTCAACTCAATCACGTCCATCTGCGAAATTTGCAACCCAGTCTTCGCCAGCACCTTGCGCGAAGCCGGCGACGGCGCAAAACCCATCACCCGCGGCGCCACGCCCGCCGTTGCCGTAGCAAGCACCCGCGTCCGCGGCGTCAGCCGGTATTTTTCAACCGCGGCATTCGAAGCAAGCAGCATCGCGCACGCCCCATCATTAATCCCCGAAGCATTCCCAGCGGTGACCGTCCCTCCTGGCCTCACAATCGGCTTCAACTTCTGCAAACCGTCCATCGTCGTCTCCGGCCGAGGCTGCTCATCCGTATCAAAAACTTTCGGCTCGCCCTTCGCCTGCGCGACCGGCACGGCCACAATCTCGCACTTGAAAAATCCCGCTGCACGCGCCCGCGCCCAGCGCTGCTGCGTCCGCAGCGCAAATGCATCCTGATCCTGCCGCCCGACGTGATACTCCTCCGCCACGTTTTCCGCTGTCTCGGGCATCGAGTCCACGCCGTACTTGCTCTTCATCAGCGGATTCACAAACCGCCATCCGATCGTCGTGTCGTAAATCTGCGCCTCGCGGCTGAAAGCCTTGTCCGACTTCCCCATCACAAACGGCGCCCGCGTCATGCTCTCCACGCCGCCCGCAACCATCATCTCCGCCTCGCCACTCTTAATCGCCCGCGCCGCAATTGACACCGCCTCCATGCTCGATCCGCACAACCGGTTCACCGTCGCCCCGGGCACCTCTTTCGGCATCCCTGCAAGCAGCAACGCCATGCGCGCCACATTTCGATTATCTTCCCCAGCCTGATTCGCGCATCCGTAGATCACATCATCCGCCGCCGACCAATCCACGCCCGCATTGCGCTCCATCAACGCGCGAATCGGAATCGCCGCCAGATCATCCGCCCGTACCGTCGAGAGCGCCCCGCCAAACCGCCCGAACGGCGTCCGCACCGCATCGCAAATAAAAACGTCGCTCACAGTCATCTCCGATAATGGCACCACAGCGTCAATAAACGCGCCAAGCCGAACCTCTATGATGAATCCTTTCCCCAATTCCGACAAGGCCGCGGAGGCGCACGCCAGCAACCGCTAACCCGCATAATCGCCATCCCGCGATCAACCGCCGCGATGTAGAATGCACCCGCTAACGCCGTCCGTCTTTCGCATCGCATTTCGAGATCGGAGCCGAAATCCCGTTGAACACCTTCGAGCTAACCGGCCTGCTCTTCATCGGCTCACTGCTCGCCGGATTCCTCGGTTCCCTCATAGGCCTGGGAGGCGGTGTTGTCATCGTCCCTCTCCTCACCCTCGCCTTCGGCGTGGACATCCGCTACGCCATCGGTGCGTCGCTCGTCTCCGTCATCGCCACTTCCTCCGGCGCAGCAGCCGCCTACGTCCGCGAAGGCTTCTCCAATATCCGCGTCGGGATGTTCCTCGAAATTGCTACCACAGTCGGCGCGATCACAGGCGCCATCGTCGCCGCATATTTGAAGC
Source organism: uncultured Acidobacteriota bacterium (assembly GCA_963772535.1). Lineage (GTDB taxonomy): Bacteria > Acidobacteriota > Terriglobia > Acidiferrales > UBA7541 > Palsa-295. The sequence goes on along the minus strand of CAVYXN010000007.1, from coordinate 136,252 downwards.
TTTCATGGATCGCCATCGTCTTCGGCCTCGTTCTCCTCTATTCTGCTTACGAATCAGTCCGCTCGCGCACCGATTTGCGCGGCCCCAGCGAACCGGATCGAATCGCCTCCCTTCTTCGCATGGACGGCTCCTTCCCCGCTTCGCAAGGCATCCGCTCCTATCACGTCACAGACGTTCCCGTCGGCTTCGGTCTTATGTTCGTGGCAGGCGTCCTCTCCGGCGTTTTGGGCATTGGCTCCGGCGCAGTGAAAGTTCTCGCCATGGACCGCGCCATGAAGCTCCCCTTCAAAGTCTCCACCACCACGAGCAACTTCATGATCGGCGTCACCGCCGCCGCCAGCGCCGGCGTCTATCTGAATCGCGGCTACATCGATCCCGGCCTCGCCATGCCAGTGATGCTCGGCGTCTTAGGCGGATCGCTTACAGGCGCGCGCTTCTTGGCCGGCGCCAAAGTAAAAATTCTCAGAATCGTGTTTGCCACCGTCGTCGCACTTCTCGGACTCGAGATGATGTACAACGGCTTCGTCGGGAAGTTCGTCCAGTGAACACAATGAACGCACCCGCCCGGTCAATGTCGGACAAGCGCGCCGAAGGAATCATCGGCATCCTCTTGCGTACGGGCGTCACTGTTGCTGCTATCGTCGTCTTCCTCGCCGCGATTCCCTACCTCATCCAGCACGGTTCCGCGAAGCCCGATTACCGCGCCTTTCGCGGCGAGCCGGCTCACCTCCGCCACATTTCCGGAATCGTAAAATCAAGCATCGCTCTCGATCCGGCGGCTATCATTCAGCTGGGGATTCTGATTCTCATTGCCACCCCTGTAGCCCGCGTTGCATTCTCCGTCTTCGCCTTTGCCGAAGAACGCGACTGGATGTACGTCGTCGTTACCTTGATTGTGCTCGCCCTACTTTTGTTCAGTCTCAGCGCCACGAATTTATGATCGTTTGGAGTGCGGATTGTCCTGAGCGGAGTCGAAGGGGGGCTTGCCGCCGCTTTCATAGCCCCGGCTCGCCGGGGCGGTTTTGACTCTTCCTCCCGCCCCTCATATGCAGGAAATACTTGATATACTGTTGAGCGGAAGGGGGATACGATAGACTCAGGTATCCGGTGGCCGCTTGCACCGCATTCCCGTTTTGACACTGGGCCCCATCTCATCTTCGAGGCACGGCTCACATGACGCTTCTCTCGCTCAATTCCTTATCCTTTGAGAATTTCCTGCTCCAAAAACTCAGCCACGTCATCAACGACGCGCCCATTCGCTTCGTTCTCCCCAGCGGCGCGGAAATTTCGCCCGCTCGCTCCTCACCGGCCGGCACGGTGCTCATCCGTGATCGCCAGACGCTCCTGCGAATCATCCTCAGCCCCGAAATCGAATTCGGCGATGCCTACGCCGAAGGCCGCGTCGAAATCGACGGCGACCTGGTAGAAGTACTCGCGGCAGTTTTCCGCGCGCTCTCCGGCAGGAATCCTGGTTCGTGGTTCGCGCGCTCGCGGTCGAAATTGCTCGAGTGGACGCAGGCCAATACCTTGCGCGGCTCCCGCGAACACATTCATCGCCACTATGACTTGAGCACCGACTTCTACAAGCTGTGGCTGGATTCCGAAATGCTCTACACTTGCGCCTACTTCGAATCGCCGTCCGCCCCGCTCGAAGCCGCCCAACTCGACAAAATGGATCTCGTCTGCCGCAAACTCCAGCTCCAGCCCGGGGAGCGCGTCGTCGAAGCGGGATGCGGCTGGGGCGCATTTGCTCTCTATATGGCCGAACAATGTGGCGTCCGCGTGAAAGCCTTCAATATTTCCCGAGAGCAGCTGGCCTACGCGCGAGCCACTGCTAAGCGTCGCGGCCTCGCCGACCGAGTGGAATTCATTGAAGACGATTACAGAAATATCCGCGGCAAGTTTGATGTCTTCGTCTCTGTCGGGATGCTCGAGCACGTCGGCACGGAAAATTATGGCGCGCTCGGCGAAGTCATCCACAGCACCATCGGGAATTCCGGCCGCGGCCTTCTGCACTTCATCGGAATGAATCGTCGGCGTCCCTTAAGCGCCTGGATCAGAAAGCGAGTATTTCCGGGCGCAAATCCCCCCACACTAAGCCAGATGATGCCGCCGCTCTTCGAGCCCTGGAATTATTCCGTCCTCGATGTCGAAAACCTGCGACTTCACTACGCGCAAACCTTGCGCCACTGGCGTAACCGCTTCGACCGCTCCGCCGATCGCGTCGCGCAAATGTTCGGCGAACAATTCGTCCGCTTGTGGAGGCTCTACCTCGCGGGCTCGGAGGCAGGTTTTGTCGCGGGCTCGCTGCAACTGTTCCAGCTTGTCTTTGCCGGATCAGAATGCCGTAAGATTCCGTGGACCCGCGCGCACCTCTACGAAAAAATCCAGCAAACGGCCAAGCAGGAAGCGAAATGGATGCATGCAGCGTCCTGATCGTAGGCGGCGGCCCAGCCGGCTCTTCCTGCGCCTGGCAGTTGCGACGTTCGGGCATCGACGTCACCATCCTTGATAAAGCCACGTTCCCTCGCAACAAAGTCTGCGGAGGCTGGATCACGCTCCCGGTTTTCGACGAACTCGAAATTGACGCCGCCGATTACGCCCGCACCAACGTTCTTCAGCCCATCACTGGATTTCGCACCAGCATGATGGGCGACCGCGAAACCGAAACCGAGTACGGGAAAGCAATCAGTTACGGAATCCGCCGCAGCGAATTCGATGATTATTTGCTGAAGCGCTCGAGCGCCCGCCTCATCGAGGGCATCCCTCTATCGAGCATCGCACGAGCAGGAAATGACTGGCTCGTCAACGGACACATCAAGACCCAATTGATCGTAGGCGCCGGAGGGCACTTCTGCCCCGTCGCCCGTTTCATGGGTGCAAAATCCACAGGCGAAAACGCAGTCGCCGCCCAGGAAACCGAATTCGAAATGAACTCCGAGCAACAAAACAAATGCTCGATTCGCCCCCAAATTCCCGAACTCTATTTCTGCGCGGACATGCGTGGCTACGGCTGGTGCTTCCGAAAAGGAAATTTCATCAATATAGGCTTAGGCAGGCTGGACAAACATTCGCTCGGCGCGCACATCACCGCATTTATCGAATTCCTGCGCCGAACAAAAAAAATCACCTTCGATTTGCCCTCAAGACTCTTCGGCCACGCCTACCTGCTATACGGCAGGAGCAATCGCAAAATCATAGACGACGGAATCCTGCTCATCGGCGACGCAGCGGGTATGGCCTATTCTCAAAGCGGCGAAGGAATCAGGCCCGCCATCGAATCCGGCCTCCTAGCCGCCAAAGCCATCACAGAAGCACGCAGCGCATACCGCCGCGAAAATCTCGAACGCTACCGCGCCTTACTCACCAACCGCTTCGGCCCGCTACAAGACGACTGGTCAGTCCAAATCGGCCGCCGCCTCCCCCCTCGCCTAATGAGTTCCCTGGGCCGCGCCCTCCTAGCCACCAAATGGTTCTCCCGCCACATCGTCCTCAACAACTGGTTCCTCCGCTCGACCGAACCTGTCTTCCAGTAGTTCGGTAGCACAGGCGTCCGCCGCCAGGCGGCTCGTGAAAATGACGCCTGTGCCCCAAGTAACCCGCGGCACAAATCGCCTAGCCATGCACCCAACCGCGCTTCATTCTTCAAACCGACCCAGACTCCGCATTTTATTTCGCGCCGAAACTGCACTTCCGTACCGCCGGCGTCGCGCCGGCTCTTTTGACTTCTATGACGCCACCACGGCGCCACTCGCGCGCCTACACCACCACCCCTAATTCTGCACCGTCGTATGCCTCACCGCATACCAACAAGGCGTATACCCAAAATGCGGAAACATCGCATGTATACAACTCTCCGCCTCAGCCGGATCCACATCAAACTCCACCCGCCCATCCTTCCGCGGAATATCCCACTCGTGATGCACCATCACAGTCCCCAACGCCGCAGAACCACCGCCAGCCATCAAATGCTTAGCCCAAAGATAATCACCCGCATACACCAATGCCACTGCCACAATCACCGCCAAAATCACCCGCTGAATCACCGAGGATAGCGCCATCTGCGTAGCTCCATGGACTCAAGTCTAGCACTCGACTCGCCGCCATTCTTGCGTTCTCGGGGTTCCCTGCGTTGGTCCAAAAACCGGCCCTTCTTGCGTCAATTTTATTTTGACAAGGGAAGAAAAAGAATTCTGAAGATATTTTCTTTGCGACGTCTGTGCCCCCAATGCCTCTTTCTGAACCGGCTCGGATTTTGATTTGCGCGATTCACTTGGATAAGCTACGCTTGCCCATTCAATGATGCGTTACTTTACTTGGCTGAGTATCGCACTATGCTTGTGCTTCACTGGCTGCAATCGTGCAGCACTCGTAAAAAAGGTAGTTCCTCAGGAAGACGAAGTATTTGCTCGAAAATATGTAGAACTGCTGCGGCATCGGGCATTTGACCAGATCGAGCCGAAGTTAGATCCAAGCATCTCAGCCTTCGGAGTCAGAAACAGACTTGTTGCCATGGCCGACATGTTTCCAGATGAGGAACCGAAGTCCACAAAGGTTGTTGCCTACAATCTCCATCATTCCCTCTCGCTCGAATACGAGTTCCCGGACAGATGGCTTCTCGTGGACATCTCAGTAAAGCGAGTCGGTGATTATTCCACTATCACTTCATTTCGTGTCACTCCTATTCCGGACTCCTTGGAATATATCAACCGGTTCAGTCTCGTTGGGAAAAGCGGTCTGCAGTATGTGATCTTAGGACTCGCGGTCGCCGCGCCAATCTTCACTTTCTATGTCCTTGCGTTCTGCCTTCGAACAAAAAACCAATCCCGAAAATGGCTTTGGGCAATCTTCATACTAGTCGGAGTTGGAAAATTAGGCGTTAATTGGACCACTGGGGCCCTTATTTTTACACCCTTGGCGGTTAACATTCCATGTGGCGGGGCGACTACAATAAACGGACTTTACGGACCATGGGTAGTCACGGTGAATTTGCCACTTGGGGCCATCCTCTTCTTAAGAAAACGCAGCAAGAGTCCCGCGTCGAACGAAGTTCATGCTGCCAATCCGGCAGAACTCCCCTAACATTGACTGAATAGCCTCCGAGGATGTGACCTGCTCCCCTGTTTCCGCACAAAGCTGAGTATGATTTCACATAGCGGGAAGGGGGAGGAGCATGTCGAAGAGCAGGCACACCGAGGCGCAGATGATTGGGGCGTTGAAGCAACTGGAAGCAGGACGGAAGGCGGAGGACGTGGCGAGAGAAGTGGGCGTGTCGAAGCACACGATCTACGCCTGGAAGGCAAAGTACGGCGGGATGGACGTGAGCCAGGCGCAGGAAGCGAAGCAGTTGAGGGATGAAAACACGCGACTGCGGAAGTTGGTAGCGGACCTGAGTCTGGACAAGGAAGCATTGCAGTCGGTGATTCGAAAAAACGGGTGGAGCTCGTAGCGCTGAAGGCAGCTGTCGAGCAAGTGCGGGAAGGATATGCCTTCAGCCAGCGGCGGGCGTGCGGCCTGATGGTGGTGGCAGTATCGAGTTACCGCTATCAAACGAGGCGGTCGGACGAACCGCTGCGCACAAAGCTGGCGGAGTTGGCGCGGGAGAAGCCGCGCTTCGGCTATCGACGGCTGCATGTGTTGCTGCAACGCTCGGGAGAAGCGGTGAACCACAAGCGCGTGCATCGCGTATACCGGGAGGCTGGGTTGAGCCTTCGGCGGAAGAAACGCAAACACTGCGTGCGTGTGGGGCAGCCACTGCGAGTTTGGACAGCAGCGAACCAGGAATGGGCGCTGGATTTCGTGCACGATGCCGTGGAAAGCGGGCGAGCGATCCGCGTGCTGAGCGTGGTGGATGCGTACACACGAGAGTGTTTGGCCTTGGAAGTGGACACCAGTTTTGCGAGCCGGAGGGTGACGCGGGTGCTGGAGGGGATTGTGGCCGAGCGTGGAATGCCGCAAGCGATCCGCTGCGACAACGGGCCGGAACTGACCAGCCGTCATTTTCTGGCCTGGTGTATCGAACGCAGGATCGAGTTGGTGCACATCCAGCCGGGAAGACCGATGCAGAACGGGCAGGTGGAGAGTTTTCACGGCAAACTACGTGATGAATGCTTGCGTGTAAGTTGGTTTGGGAATCTGTTCGAAGCGCGGCGAAAGATCTCGGCGTGGCGAATCGAGTACAACCAGGAACGGCCGCACAGTAGTTTGAGATATCGGACACCAGAAGAGTTCGCACGCGAGATGCGCGACGAGAATGGCTGTGGAAAAGACGGGGGCTTCGCCCCCTTGGAAAACGCTGCGCGTTTCCCACTTTCCCACAGTCACGGCGGCGACGGTCTATCCGCCAGCGATGCCGTCACCAAATCGGATGTCGTAGTATGACGTGTGCGGAAATTGGGGGCAGGTCAGATGAAGGTTCTTTCAACCGATCCGGACTCTATTTCGAAATAGCTTGGTTTGCTAGCTTCTCCCCTCAAGAAAGTCCAGTTCTAGAACCAACTGTCTCTGAACTGCACATGCGTACAGGCGAATTTTCCTCCATCACATGCTACCGTCGACTATGGCGCACGACGGCAACAACGAACACAAAAGGAACCGAGGCAAAGCTCGCCTCGCGCTCCCCTCAAGGTCCAACCACTCGCAGTGCGTGACTCCTCCCAACGATTCGTCGAACCACGCCTCAACTCCGCCCCACAGCACCACCCGGCCTGAAACGGTCCGCAATCCGCGCCATCACAAAGACAAATCTCCCCGACGCTCACCACACGCCTCTCTACGGGCCTACTTTCTAATCTACGGTTCCGCGATTAAAACTTCGCATAAGCCGCAACGAATCAGCTACTTGCAAATTTCTAATCGGCGGTTTCCCCGGCACCTGCTGTTCACGCCACGCACCACCGCCAGCCTGCATCATTTTTCATTTCACGGTATAATTGGACTCCTTGCTCACAGTAAACAACATTACGATGCGGTTCGGCGCTCGAATACTGTTCGAGGACGTCACCACCACCTTTTTCACCGGTCGCCGCTACGCCATCACCGGCCCCAACGGCGCCGGCAAATCCACGTTCATGAAGATCCTCACCGGCGAGCTCGAACCGACCAAGGGCGACGTCACGCGGCCGAAGAAACTCGGCATCCTGCGCCAGGATCAGTTTGCCTTCGACGAACATCGCGTGATTGACACCGTGATCATGGGCAATGGCCGCCTCTGGAAAGCGCTGCAGGAACGCGAGGCCCTGCACGCGAAGCCGCACGACCAGCTCACCGACAAAGACGGCATGCGCATGGGCGAACTCGAAGGAATCGTCGGCGACGAAGACGGCTACACCGCCAAAGCCGACGCGGCAATTCTCCTCGATGGCTTAGGCCTCGAAGAACCGCTGCACGAACGCAAGATGCGCGAACTGCAAGGCGGACAAAAAGTTCGCGTGCTGCTCGCACAGGCTCTTTTCGGCCATCCGCAAGTGCTGCTCCTCGACGAGCCCACCAACCACCTCGACCTCGATTCCGTTCACTGGCTCCAGGATTATTTGTGCGAGTACGAAGGCGTGCTGATCGTCATTTCTCACGACCGCCATTTTCTCAATAGCGTCTGCACGCACGTGGCCGACATCGACTATCAAACCATCATCATGTACAACGGCGGCTACGACGATATGGTCATCGCCAAGACTTCGATCCGCTCGCGCATCGAATCGGAAAATGCACAGCGCGAAAAAAAGATCGCGCAGCTTAACGAATTCATCGCGCGTTTCTCAGCCGGCACGCGTTCCGCGCAAGCCACGTCGCGCAAGAAAGAAGTCGAACGCCTGCAAACCACCGAGCTCGCCAGATCCAATATCGCGCGCCCCTTCATTCGCTTCCAGATGGACCAGCACTCCGGCAAGCATCCGCTCGAAATCAAGAGCGTGGTGAAGGAATACGACGGCGTAAAAGTCTTCAAGCCCTTCAGCGCCAATGTCGACCGCGGCGAAAAAATCGCCCTGATGGGCCGCAACGGTACCGGAAAAACCACGCTCCTGAAATCGCTCGTTCGGAATGCGCCAGGTTTCATCAGCGATGAAGAAAAGCAGTTCCCCATCAATGGCGGGACGGTTGGCTGGGGCCACAACGTCGCCGTCGGTTACTTCGCGCAAGACCACAGCGAAACCATTCGCAAAGGCACCACCGCGATCGAGTGGCTCCACGAATTCGATCCCATGGCCACCCAGGAACAGCTTCGCGGCGTCCTGGGTCAAATGCTTTTCAGCGGCGAAGAAGCCCTCAAGCCCACGGGAGCTCTTTCCGGAGGCGAAGCGGCGCGCCTGATCTTCTGCAAATTAATGCTGCAGAAACCGAACGTGCTCGTCCTCGACGAGCCCACCAACCACCTCGACCTCGAATCCATCAACGCGCTGAATATTTCACTGCAAAAATATCTGGGCACGGTTCTCTTCGTTACGCACGACCACGACGTAATCGATGAAGTCGCCACTCGCATCTGGCACTTCGAAGGCGGCCGCATCGAAGACTTCAAAGGCCCCTACTCCGAATACCTCGTCTATGCCCAGGAGAAAGCTTCATAGCTATTACATGTGTCGTATAGCAACCTCGTCGATAAAATTCGAAAATAAAATCCCCCAGCAACTTCAATTGGATTAAGCTCCCAGCTATCAATCCCGCTCTAGAATGCTGGTCGCGTGCCAGAAAAATCACGCTGAGTTCAAAAGAAACGGATCTCATGCGAAATTTTCGAGTAGTGCTGGCCGTCGCCGCGATTGCAGCGGTCGCTTCTCTCTCGGCATGCATTCCGAGTCCTGGTGACATCTTCGGAGGCGGCGGTGGCGGCTCGCCCGCGAGCGTCTCGGGCAAGTGGCAGATCCTCCTCACGTCGAACCACGGATCGAGCAACAACGTCGAAGTCGACGCGAACTTCTCGCAATCCACCGGCGCCATTTCGGCGGCGCAGTCGGTGATTCTCTCGAGCTCACCGTGCGACTTCGGCACCGATTTTATTCAGGGCACCGTCAAAGGAAGCAACATCAATTTTACGCTGGCCTTCGGCACCGGACATCCAACGACGTCGTTCTCTGGCTCGGTGAGCAACAACGGGCTCAGCATGGCCGGTAACTACAAGATGCCGTCCGGCGATTGCGCGTCATCGGATTCAGGAACGTGGGCGGCAACAAAGTTCGGCGATTCGTCAGGCACGTACTCGGGGCAGCTCACCTCTAAGGTGAACAGTCGAGTGATTACCGTGCTGGCTGCGATCCAAGAAAATGCCAGCAACAACCTGGAGGCAAATATCAGCCTCACCAACGGCGGCTGCTCGATGCTTAATCTGACCGGCATTGCCATCGGCAGCATTCTTGATTTGCAGAATGCCGATCAAACGATCGGTTTCGTTGCGCAGGCATCCGACCCGACGTATGCGACTCTTGGCACCAGCTATCAGATCGGCGGGACAAGCTGCGGTCTTGCGGACAACGGGAGCGGTACGTTGTCAAAAGTCGTGCCGGCGGTCATCGGCCGTTCCAACGCAAGCACAAAGATCAACCCACTGACAAATTCCCTCTTGAAAAAGACGCTAGAGAATCATCAGAACTAGGACTCGCTTCTAAAATCGCGCCTAGACGAACGAAAGGGACTCGGCATCGAGTCCCTTCATCCCTATCGCTTCGTTTTCACTCACAAAATTCATTGAATCGGGAATAAGACAGGCGTCGCGCCGGTTCTAGTAGATGCACGGACGTTGATGACCGGCACGGCTGAGGTTCAGTGAGAAGACAATGAGAGTAAACCCTTTCGACATCAAGACGCTGCTTTTAGCGAGGCACGCACAGCACGTGGTGCTGATTCACTTTCCGATTGCGCTGTTTATCGTGGCCGTGGCTTTCGACTTTGTCGCGCAGCGAAGGAAGAACCGGATGCTGGCCGCGGCGGCGTATTTCAATTTGCTGCTGGCGGCGATATCAACGGTGCCTGTAGTCGCAACGGGTCTCGCGGCCTGGCAGTGGGCACTCGAGGGACAAAAGTTGAAGGGCATCCTCCTGATGCACTTGGTTCTGGGATTCGTATCAAGCGTTCTCATCTGGCTGGTGTTGCTGATTCACTGGCGGGCACGCCGGCAGAATCAGGATTCGCTTCCTGCGTATCGTCTCGTGATCGAGGCGTTCGCGGTGCTGGTCATCGTGCTGACGGGCCATCTAGGCGGATTTCTTAGCGGCGTGAACGGACCGGGTTAGCTGATTGCTTTGAACTGATTTCCCGGGTCCGCATTCGTTTTCTTGTCGGCGGTACGCAACCCAACGCATTCTTGTGCTTCCTTGTTTCGCACACGCGAAGCTACCATCAACTTGCGGCACAGGCAGGAATGCCTGTGCTACTAAAATCGTCACGACGGCGTGATCGCGCCAAGTTTCTGCGCCGGGCACGGCATGCCGTGTCCCTACTGAACCAATGCGCTATGAGACGAGTGCAATCGAGCCGTGAGAATTCTGTTCTCACTCGCCGGTCGACGGATGGCGTAGACTCGTCGATGCCGGTTCGCGACATACCTCGGCAAAGTAATCGAACGATGACAGAGTCGAGCGCTCATTCTGCTTTGCAAACTCATATGGTCCGCCCTATTGCGAGCGGAAACTTTGCGCTCGGGCTGGGACTTACCAACGAGTGCAACCTAGCTTGTTCATTTTGCTATCGCGATCCGGCGCGGACGGACCGGCTCAGCCTGGAGCAAGTACGATCTGTGATGGAAAGCTTGCCGGTGCGGTCGGTGAATCTGGGCACCGGCGAGAATGGAATGCACCCGGAATTTCGCGAGATCCTGGTTTACCTACGTTCTCTACCCGTGAAGCTCACCATCACATCGAATGGCCACAGTGCGGCAGTGCTCACGGATGACGAGCTTTGCGCTTTCCACGATATCGAGTTCTCGCTGGACTATCCTTCGGAGCGTGAGCAGGACGCGCAGCGCGGCAGCGGCAATTGGGCCTTGATTCATGAGCAGGCGGCGCGCTGCGTGCGGCTGGGAGTCCCCGTCACTTTCATTGCAGTGATGATGAAGTCGAACTACCTGCGTCTGGCTGAAGTGGCGCGGACGGTGAAGCGTCACCACTCGCCACTGCGGGTGAATGTTTACCAGTCGGTGCGTTCGGATTTGTATGCGTTGAGTTACGAGGAGTATTGGCGAGGCTTTCGGGCGCTGTTTGCGGAGACCGACGTGATCGCCATCGGCGAACCTTTGGTTCGCGCGATGGCGGGTCTGCCTCCGAGGACCGGCGGATGCGGGGTGAGCACCGTGCGGATTACGCCGCGAGCCGCCACACAGCCTTGCGTATATTGGCCGGGCGTCGGAGAGCCGCTCTCGCTCCTGGCGTCCGTGGGCTCGGCAGTTGTGGAAACGTCGCCGTTTGTTGAGGCGCGCACTGTGCCCGACGCCTGCAGGCCGTGCGCCTATCTCGAGAGTTGTTACGGCGGATGTGCCGGACGGCGACGCCTGCAGAACGCGCTTAGCGAACCGGACTTCTACTGCCCCATTGTCCGCGGGCAAGTTGAGAAGTTGGAGGTGCGCATGGCCGCCGCACGCGAACTTCCCAAGGCCGAAAGCGCGTGCACGACAATCGTGATTGCGCGCGATTAGAATACGGGCGGTTGTTACAACAGCGAGCCAAATGAAATCGAGTCAACTTCAAGCGAGGACTTCCTGAATGCCGGAACAATCTTATGCGCGTTATGGACTGGCGATCGTTCGGCTGACGATTGGGGCGATGTTCGTCGGGGTCTTTTTCGAAAATTTAGGGAAAGGCCTCTACACGGCAAGCGGCTACGCAGGCTTGATCAACTATTACATCCAGCACGATCACGCTCCGGCGATTTGGAAAGCGATTATGGCGACGGCGGCGAGTCACGCGGCGATGGCTGCGCCGCTCCAGGGCGTGACGGAAATTTCGCTAGGCGTGCTCCTCCTGCTCGGCCTTCTTACGCGGCCCGCTGGACTTGTTGCGTGTGGTTTGCTCGCGAGCCTCTGGATATCGGAGTTGGGCACGGCGTGGATATGGGAACTGCTTGTTCCTACGCTGGCGGCGCTGGGAATCGCGGTGGGAGGGGCGGGCCGGACCTGGGGGATTGATGCGTTTCTGGCGCGGCGGCGCCCGAACTCGCTTTGGTGGTAAGGAAGACGGAACCGACGGAGCCAACGGCCTCAGGTCAATTCCGGCTGACGACGGCCGGAATGGGACGTGAGCTATGGAAAAACCTGCGCGGACCCTGACGAGAAGCGAAAAGCCACGACACTGAAGAAAAGCTAACGTCGAAGAAGGCGTTCGGCGTGGCTACCGAGCCAGTGGAGCCAGCGGAGATTACTTGCGAGTTTCGGTCATTATTCCCACGCACAATGAGGCGAGCGCTATTGCTAGGGTCCTCGCGGATATTCCTAGCGATCTCGTGACCGAGATCATCGTCGTCGACAGCAACTCGACCGATGGGACGCCGGAGATTGCTGAGCGAGCGGGGGCTCGGGTCGTCTTCGAACATCGTCGCGGATACGGCCAAGCATGTTTGACGGGTCTCGCCAACGCCAACTCGCCCGACGTCGTCGTGTTTCTCGACGGTGACTACAGCGACCGGCCGGCTGAACTCCCGCTCCTGCTCGCTCCGATTTTCGATGGACGCGCGGATATTACCCTGGGCTCACGATTGGCAGGTCCGCGCATTCCGGGTGCGCTTCCCTGGCACTCTGCATTCGGCAATCAGCTCGCTGCGGGATTGATCTCGCTTCTGTTTCAACAGCGGATCACGGACCTGGGCCCGTTTCGCGCGGCGCGCGCGGATGTCCTGCGCACGCTCGCACTCGAAGAAACAACTTATGGCTGGGCAGTGGAAATTATTTTGAAAGGCGCGCTCGGTGGATACCGGATTGTTGAGGTGCCGGTGAGCTACTACCCGCGGATTGGAAAGTCGAAGATCAGCGGGACGATCAGCGGCACTCTCGGCGCGGCCTGGTTCATTTTCACTCGCATTCTGAGCTACTATTTCCGCCAGCGACGAGTTGGAATGCCGCAGTCGGCTTGAAGGCCGCGACAACAATTTCCTAATGAAACCTTTTTGCCCCTGATGAAATTCTCTAGCCAGACCACTGCCGGTTCACGCGGACGCGACTGCACGCTCGTAATCATGGCCAAGGCGCCGAAACCGGGCGTGGTGAAGACTCGGCTTGCTCAGAGCCTGCCTCTCGCAGCCGTTGTGGAGTTATATCGCTGCCTTTTGGAAGATACGATGGAGTTAGCGAGGTCGCTTGGCGATGTGGATGTCGCCATCATGTGCCCGGCATGCGATGTGGAAGATTTATCGCGTGCGGTGGGTGACTCGATTTCCATCGTGGCACAATCGGGTGATGGACTTGCGGCGGGGCTTACGTCCGTGTTCGCACATTTCGCGGCGGCTGGCCGGCGGCGCATCGTCGCGTTCAATAGCGACAGCCCGCACCTCCCGGCGTCCGTGTTGGTCAGCGCGTTTCATGCGCTCGCTCAGAGTGACGTCGTTGTTGGACCAACGCACGACGGAGGTTATTACCTTGTCGGCGCGACGGCGTCTCATCCAGGACTCTTCTCGGGCGATGGGCTGGGAACCACGAATGCATACGAGGCGCTACTTGAGCGGGTGCGGGCGCTGGGGCTTTCGGTGAGCCTCACTGATCCGTTCTACGACATTGACGTGGTGGAGGACCTGAGCCGCCTGGCCGGCGAACTGCAGCGCGTTCCAGCAAAGGCGCCGAGAACGGCGCAATGGTTGATGGAATGGCGGAAGGCGATGCCGCCAGAGCAAAGCGGCGGAGAGCAATGAGGATCACGGCGTCGCACAGGCTCTACGGGCTTGCGGCAGTCATATTTGCGGCGCTTGTGGCCTGCGCCCGAATTCCTGGCGGAGTGGGAGCCCCTCCTTACCTGGTTACACTGGCCATTGCGGGTATTGCTTACCTGCTTGCTATTCGCGAGTTTTTTTCGACGCCAAAATTTCCTCGCCGCGTCATCGTGATTGGTCTTGCGTTGGCTGCTCTGTGGCACATTCCGTTTCTACTGATGGTGGCGGGGCCCGATGATGACGTTCATCGCTACGTCTGGGATGGCCGCTTGCAGCGGCTCGGCTACAACCCTTACAGTGTCGTTCCCAACGATCCTGCGTTCGCCGCTTTACACACGGCCGAAACCCGCCAGCTTAACAACCCAGACATGCCGAGCCCCTACCCGGCGGGCGCTCAGCTTTTCTTCCGGGCTGTAACGGCGATCCACGAGTCAGCGTTTGCGTTCAAGGTTGCCTTCGTTCTGTGCGAATTGGCAATCGTTCCACTGTTGCTGGCCGAGTTGCGTCGCCTGGGGCAGGGGGAACACTGGGTGCTGGCGTATGCCTGGAATCCTTTGCTCGTCACATGCGTGACTCAGAGCGGCCACATTGACATCCTCGGAGTGCTACTGCTACTGCTCTCGGCGGCTGCGCTCGAACGCCATTGGCGAACTTTCGCGGCGGTCGCATTCGGAGTGGCTGTGGCTGTGAAGTTTCTCCCGATTGTGTTGGCGCCGCTTTACTGGCGCCGCGTGCGGGTGCGCGACGCGTTGCTGGCGGTGATCATCGTTGGGCTGCTATACGTGCCATTTCTGCGCGGTGGTTCGGTACCAATCGGATCCATGGGTGTATTCGTACAGCGGTTTCGCTTCAATGACCCGGCCTTCGCTACACTGGAGCGACTCATGAGTCCTCAGGTGGTGGCCGGTCTGGCCGTGTTGGTCGGTTTAGCAACTGCGGCGGTGTTGCGAAGAAGGCAAGATGAAAACTCACCGCAGGCGTTTGCATGGCCGATGGCCGCATCGCTCTTGTGTGCGCCGGTGGTGTACCCCTGGTATCTTCTGTGGCTGCTGCCGTTCGTGCGATCGGTCTCGATGGTGCCGCTCATCATCTGGACCGTTACCATCCTCCCGACTTTCTATGTATGGCATTTGCGTACGCTGGGCGCACGCTGGGCAGTTCCCGGCTGGATTATGCTGCTGGAATACGGAACCGTAGCAGCCGCTGCCGCTATTCTCGAGTTTCGGCGGCTCAAGCGATCCGCGAGTGTGGCCGCCTGAGCTTGCGAGAGCACAATCACTGAGGTGTGCTATATAATGCGGCGTCGTTCGAGCGGGGCGTGATTTCACTGAGGAGCGAGTTCCATGAGAAATGCAGTCCGCGCAACGATGGTCGGTCTTGTGGCTTTCGGAATACTGGGATTTTCATCAACTTCCTGGGCGCAGGCGCGCCCGCCAATTGTCGCGCAGATGGCGAAGACCTACGGTATCGATTCGTGGGGGCAGGTCGAGGGAATCCGCTATACCTTCAATTTGGATTTGCCCGCGTTCAACCTGAAGCTGGCTCATACGTGGGAATGGGAACCGAAGACCGGAAAGGTGACCTTTGAAGGGAAAGATAAGGACGGCAAGCCGGTGAAGGTCACGTACCTGCGCTCGGCGCTCAACAGCCAGCCTGCCAACGTGAAGGACGAAATCGATCCGGCTTTCATGAACGATCAATATTGGCTGGTCTTCCCCTTCCATGTGGTGTGGGACACCAGCGCCGACGTGCAAGATAAGGGCAAGCAGAAGCTGCCGATGGGGAAAGGTACTGGCGACCAGATCGTGGTGAAATATCCTTCGGATGGCGGCTACACGCCCGGGGACACGTGGGAACTCTTTCTCGCTCCCGACCATCGGGTGGAGGAATTCATCTACCGCCGCGGCGGACCGAAAAAGCCGAGTGTGGTGATCACGACGTGGGTGGGCAACAAGAAGGCGGGTCCTCTTCTTGTCTCGACAGAGCATCGCGGAACGGCCGACGGCAAGCCGGTGCACATTTTCTTCTCGGACGTGTCCGTCAAGCTGGCGGGTTCAGACAACTGGATAAAGGCGCAGTAGCACCGTTGGTTTCTTCCACAAGCGGGGGATTCCGGCGAAGGGTGAGTCGCGGTCCACATCCACCGGCATCGAGAGCGTCGGCCGAAATAAAGCTCGAGGAGAGAGAAAACATGAAACCAGCAATTCGAATCAAAATGACAAAGTTCGGAATGTGCCTTGCATTGGCAATGTTGGCGTGTGGCGGAGCGCTAGCACAGGATGTGTCGTACAACTCCATGCCGGGAGTGGACTTCTCGAAATTCCACACCTACAAATGGATCACGATTGAGGGTGCCTCGTATCCCAACCAGATTGTGGACGCGCAGATCAAAAGCTCCATTGATTCTCAGTTAGCCTCAAAAGGACTGACGAAGACGGATTCGGAAAAGGCCGATTTGTATATCGGCTATCAGGCCTCTATCAGCCAACAAAAACAGTGGAATGCGTACGGCACGGGAGGCGGGTTGCGGTGGGGCGGTGGAATGGCGTCAGCCCAAAGTTCGACGATTAATATCGGCACGCTGGTTATCGACATGTATGACCCGTCGAACAAGCAGCTGGTCTGGACCGGGCGCGCGACGAAGACGCTCGATCCCAACGCGAACCAGGAAAAGAGACAGAAGAATCTCGATAAGGCCATGCAGAAGCTGTTCAAGAACTACCCGCCAAAGTAAGAAAACCTTCGACCCTGATGGCCGTGCTGAATCTGGCGGCGGGGATCGGAAAACGACTACATTACCAGAGCTCCACAAAAGCGCGTTGCAAGCTCCCCTATTGAGCATCTCGAGACGTTTTTGCGCTGGGGGCGTTTTTGAAAAAATCGTGGACATCGGGCATCGCCGGTGAGGCCGAGCTCGGCGGAGCGCCAGATGCAGTGGCGGAGTGATTCTGGTCCATCGGTGGGTGAGCAAACTGGCCGCCGGTTGGGTGACTGTTTGTGACGAGCCATCCACCAGCGTGGCGCACCAGGGAATACGTCATTTGCATCGTTGTGCCGCCCTGCTTCAGGCGAAACTCGACATCTGCCTGGGCCTGGTCACCATTTATAGAGGTTTGAATCACCTTCATGTCCATCGCAGCCATATTGATGTTGCTGTTGGCGGCGAGATGCTGCTGAACCGCAGCGTGGATGGAATCCTCATCGGTCCTCGGCGTCTCGCTGGAAGACGGGCTGTCGAGACTGGAGGAAGCGAAGCCTCCGCTGGGCGTAGCCGTGCTCGCTGTTGTGGCGCTGCCCGAGGGTGAGGCGTTGCTCGTCGTTTTGTTGCATCCGCCGGTTAAGATTAGGACCAGCCCCGCAAACACAACCACGCGAAATCGCGTCATGCACGTGCCCTTTCGAGGCGGTGCTGGAGTTACCGTTCTCATTTCTCTACCTCGCATTGTTTAGATCGCCAGCTCCATCGCGGGCGGAAGCTTGGCTTCTTTTTGTGCCTCGTACGTCATGTCGCGCATACCGAATCCCACGCCGATTTTTTTCAGGAACGCATTCGGAGGCTCGCCACCCGCGAAGATCCAGACAAAATCGTTTGGGAGTTCCTGCGTTTGGCCTTGGACATCGAGAACGATTGAGTCGGGCTTAAATTCCACCGGGACCGAGTTAAAAAGCACGCCAATCTTGCCGGTACGTATGCATTCTGAAATGCGCTGCGAATTTCTTTCTTTGATGCGCGTGAAGCTTTCCTTTCGATACGAAAGTGTAACCTTGTTACCAACCTGATGACCGAGGCCCATCGCCGCTTCAATTGCGCTATCGCCGCCGCCAACGATAAGAATACGCTTGTTTACATAGTGGTCGGCTTCGATCAGACGGTACATCACCTTCGGAAGATCTTCTCCCTGCACGCCGAGTTTCCTCGGGCTGCCGGTCCGACCGAGGGCCAGAACGACCGCGTAGGCGCGATATTGGCCGGTGCCCGCAATCACGGTGAAGATACCGTCGGGGCCTCTCGCGATGTCAGTAACTTTTTCGCCTTTGCGGAAATTGAAATCGACGCGTCCCAAAACCTTGTTCCAAAATGCGATGAGCTCTTCTTTGGAGAGCTCCTTCTTCTTGAATTTGCCATACATGGGGAATTCGACCGGGCTTGTCATGACAAGTTTCTGACGTGGGTATTTTGCGACCGTACCGCCAAGATCGCCCTCGTCGAGAGTCACGTGGTTCAGTGTTCTTTCAATCGCGCGCAATGTGGCGCTGATTCCTGCGGGACCTGCGCCAACGATAAGAACGTCGTAAACGCCGGGGTCGGCTTTGGCTGTCCGAAGCGACGTGATGCGATTCGCGATCGTATCCACGCAATCGCGGCCCTGGCTGATCGCATTCTTGATTAAGGCCAATCCTCCGAGCTCGCCGGCGATAAACAGATTCGGAATTGTAGTTTCGTATTCGGGCGAGAGGTAGGGCATGTCGGCGCCGACGCTGGGGCCTGCCATTACCATTGTGATGGCTCCAACCGGGCAGACTTCAGCGCACAGGCTGTGGCCGATGCATTTGTGGCCGTTGACGATCACGGCTTTGCCGCCCAGCATGGCAAGCACGTCGCCTTCGGGACAGACGGCGGTGCAGGCGGCACACCCGATGCAGTAGCTGGCGTCGATGTGGGGGTGCTGGGCTTGAGGTCCCTGGGAATGAATCTTTCCGCGCTCTGCCGCCTCGCGCCCTCGCGCTTCGGCCTTTTTCATTTCCCTGAGGTAGCGCCACATGAAAACCAGAAGCACGAACGAGGCGATAATGAATGCGATGAAAGTATCCATGTCTTCCGAGTGTGCTACATGTACCCGAACCACAGGGCTGTAGCGATGTGCAAGATGGCCAAAACGACAAATGCGTAGCTGAACGGACGATGGATCACATGCCAGAGCTGGAATACCTGCTGCATGCGCGACAGGAACACCATTCGAAGCGACAGGGTCGCCTGCCTGCGAACGACTTTCACGACATTTTCGAGCTCAAAATTTGCGCTTGGCAAAAGGCCGCCGCAGCTTAAAAAGATTCCACCAAATCCGAGCACCTGACGGCGAAGAGCAGCGACCCGGAAAGGTCGCGTCAAGTCGAGCGAGAACATCCACAGGAGAGCGCCGATCGCTGATTTATGTTTCACCATTTCGACATCCGGGATATGAAATGCTTGGACCAGCTCGCCCGGACTGAAAAGCTTTTGCGACGCCATCTGGTGCGTCAATGCCAGCTGGGTTTCCTGGAGCTCCTGCCAAGTAAGCTCCGCGGCGTTCAAACGGCGAGGGATCAGCGCGTAGATGTAGCGGCCGATGATTCCGCTGAGCGCCACGGCCACCATGATCCAGAATGCCATTCCCGCGATACCGCGAAATTTGAACGCTGCGTGAAACGCGATCACGATGGGAGCAGTGACGCCAAGGACGATGTGAAAATCGAGCCAGTGCGTGGTGGTGCCGATGCTGGCAAGCCACCCCCACCGTTTTCGAAAATAGTAGAAGTAGATTACGAAAAACATGCATACGCCGAGCATACCGAGCTTTATCCCAATCGGACCGCTGGGACGAAGCAATGCATGCTTGGGCGAAAAGGGCCGCGCGCCGGCGCTGAGCGTGTAGTAATCGAAGCCATAGGCGGCAACAGCGAGCAAGAAGGCGATGGAGATGGCCCAGGCAGCAGCAAGCCTCAGATGATGGGCGGTATCTCGGTTCGGCACAGAAGCAGTGATCGTTCGTACGGTCGCATTCGTTGTCATTTTGATGGGAACACATCCACGTCGAGTTTGATTTCCGTCCTGTACTTTTTGTAGTTAACGAATCGATGGACGTTGCGCCAATGTTGCTTAGGTGTTTCGAGATCAATTGTTGCCGAAACGGGAAGCCACTGGGGCTCCGGCTCATCTTTGAGTGTGACCAAACCGTAATCCAGTTGCGCGCGTACGGATTTGAGGCCCATGTCGGACATAGAGGACCCCACGTTCATCTCGATACGATGGATATTGCCGTTCGGATCGACCCATGCGACGCCGGAGATTTCCATCGGCCTATCCGAGTAAATCATTTGATAAAGGATGGGAGTGGGCTTACCGGGAATATGCTCGAATCCAATTCGCGCAAGGATCTGGCCATCGATTGCTTGGTCGTCGAACTTTTTGAATCGGAAACTCGATTGATAATAGGGATGAAACACCATTGCCAGGGTCGAGAATCCGTCGGTTTTGATCAGAGGACGCAACTCGTGCTTGTCGGGAGCGCGTTCGATCAGGCGCTGCTCTTCGACGCGCAAGCGGCCATCCTCGAATCGCGTCATGAGCAGCGCGTCATATACGGTCTCCTGTTTGTATTCCGGCCGGTCATTGGTTCTTAGCTTTTCCTGCAGAATGTCTTCCTGGTAGCGCAGGTAGGCAAACTGTTCGACGAATTGCTCGACTCGGGTTTGAGTCTTGTTCAGCAAATCCCATTGTGCGTCGGCCTTCTGAGCCGCGGCAGGAAAGGGAGAGAACAAACAAAGGAGCGCCAAAGCCGCGAGAAGCCCTTCAGTGAGGGCGCCGAGAATGCCATGTTGTTGAGATCGGGTCATCATCATCGAGCCGTTAGAACCTTTTGCCCACGATAAATTGGAGTTGGTCGTAGTTCATCGTGCCGCCGCGCTGCCACGTATACCCAGTCTCGAAAAATGCCGTCCTACCGGGTGTCCAGTCGATATAAGAAGTAACGAAATGGGTCTGAGTGGTGCTTGTCAGAGTTGACGAGAAATTCTGAAATCCGGCCTGCAGGTTAAATTGGAAGCGATCGCCGAATGGCCGTGAGAGAGAGATTGCTTTGTAATCGCCGCTTCCAAACGAGCTGTTGAATTTCGAATAGCGCAGATCGGCCCGGAAGCCTGTTCGCCCGATTTCTCCGAACGTCATCCCATACATCTGATTCCACGAACTCTTGGAATCTCCGGTGCGAGAACTCTGGCCTTGCTCGGTGTAGAAGCTGATTCGCTTCGGAAAGTTCAGGCGAAGACCGCCGCTCAGTCCTTGAAACAAATAGCGGTCGAGGAGCCCGGTACCGATCAATTGAGGGTCGAACGTCGGCACATTCCGGAAGTAGATGTCGCTCAAACTCAACTCGACGTGCTGATTGGCCTCATAACGAGCGGTCAAGTAGCTCTGGTTCAGACCGCCGGTTTTGGCGGTGGTGGGCGGAGTCGTAGTTGGATCGGTGACGACGGTGTGGTTCGCGTCGATCTGCATCGAATCATAGATGGAAAACTTGCGGTTGATAAAAATGCCGGTTTCAGTGAAGAAAAACTGGCGCGTCGCATGCCAATCAATCGCCGCAAGCGCGACGCCGAAGGTGGTGGTATAGCGGACACCGTCCCATTCGCCGCCTTGGAAATTCACAAAAGTGCCGGCCAGGCGCTGGTTCGGGTTGTAGTCGTAAGAGGTGGGATCGGGAGTCGAACCCGCGAAGACTCCGACGATGGCGTGATCACCTTCCCGATGGGCGACGTAACCGCCATCAAGCGTGTCGAGACTCGTGGCCCACGGCAGATAGAGTCTTCCAAAGCCCGCGACCCAGGCGGAATTGGGATTGTCATACGTTAAGCTCAAGTGATAAGTGCGATTGACCAAGTCGGTGATCGTAGCCGGCTGCTCGCCCCCAGAGAGCGACGTGAAACGGCCGCGATAATAGCCGCTGAAATTCCAATACGAGCCGGCGATTCGCGTCATATCGAAGCGGGCGACCAGGCCGATGTCTGAACTCGTGCTACTCGGATTGGTGTGGCTCAACAGAGTTTCATACTCGACGCCGACGCGTCCGCGCATCCGATTTATTTCCGGAGAAGGCGGCCGTGGCACGGAAGCTCTTGCCTCATCGGCAGCCGGATCGCCCGAAGTGAATGTGATTACTTGCGGGTATGCGCGGCCACCTACAAGCTGCTCCTTCTTCTCAGCCTCTCGCTCTTCTCGAAGCTGTTCGGGAGCGAAACGGGCCATGTCACCGACGGCGACAGGCTCACTTGAGGAGACGATCTCGCAAACCGCTGACGAAGCAGCGATAGAGATGACCTTGAGCGAAGCGATGATGCCCGAGGGGGGAGCGGGCGATTGTACCCCGCCATTGGCAACGGGCGCGGCCACGGCGCGCTCGACGATGAGGCTCTGCCCTTCTCTCAGACCCGCCGCCCGGCCTCCTTCAAGGTAGACGACGCCCTGAGCGATGTACTTCACCCGAAACAGCTGTTTCTCAATCGTTTCTTGCGCCCATACCAGTATTGGCACCATCGCGATGAGGAGCGGTGCAAAAGAAATAATTAGGAGTCGCGACTTAGTCACCGCCGCCACCATTCTTGTGGCATTGGTAGCAATTCACGCTGTTGTAGACGTAACCGTTGATGCCGGAATGCTTCGGATTCGTTTGGGACGCTGAGTGGCAATCCGTGCACTGAAACACGGCGTAGTTCGAAGGGTTCGTGTGGCAGGTGGCGCAGACGCCGTTAGCGCCTCCATGGTTCATCGGAAACCAGGTGTGATTGAAAGTTGCGCCTAGCCAATTCGTGGTGACCCATGTGGTGTGGCAGGTGATGCACGTCGTCGGGAACCCTGTCGCGATGTGATTCGGGTTCGTTGTCCCGTTGTAATCGGCCTTGTGGCACGAATAGCAATCAGTCGGCGTCCCGGCGAACACGCCGCCGATATGGCAACTGGCGCAGGGCACGTTGACGTGTGGGCCCTGGAGAGGGAATGGCGTGGCGTTGTGGTTGAAAACGGCGCCGAGCCAGTTCGTGGTCGTCCAAGTTGTGTGACAAAGGGTGCAGTCTTGCGGGAAGCCCGAGGTCACATGATTCGGGACGTTCGGAAAGGTTCCGGCGTTGGTGTAATCCTTTTGATGGCAGCCATAGCAAGTGGTTGGCAGGGTTCCCGCGTAATTGTCGGTATGGCAGGTAGCGCAAGGAACGGTAGTGTGCGGGCCCTGGAGCGGGAACGATGTGGTGCTGTGATTGAAGTTTGCACTCGTCCAATTAACGGTGGTGTGGCACAGCGTGCAATCCTGCGGAAAATTGGCGGTCACGTGGTTCGGCACGCCAGGAATATTTGCGGTGCTGTTGTAATCCGGGGCGTGACAACCGTAGCATGCCGTCGGCGCACTCGCGTAGTTATTGTTCGTGTGGCACTGCGTGCACTGCAAATTCGCGTGGCCGTTCGTGAGCGGGAAAAACTGATTGTGATTGAAATTTGCCTGGTCCCATCCCGCCGCTGTGTGACAGGTGGCGCAAGCGGATGCGGCAAACCCAGCCTGGGCGTGCGGCGGATTGTTGGTGTTGTTGTAATCGGTGATGTGGCACGACGCGCAATCGGGCGAGAGTCCTTTGTAGACGCCACTCGTGTGGCAGCTCGTGCACACGACGCCAATATGCTTGCCCGTAAGCGGGAACGAAGTCTGGGTGTTGTGGTCGAATTTCCCGTCGGTCCACATGATCGTGTCGTGGCACGTGGAGCAGATGGCGGGCTGGAACCCGGCCTGCGCGTGCGGCGGATTGTTCGTGCCGTTGTAGTCGGCGGTGTGGCATCCGGCACAGGTGGTGGGAGCGTTTGCATAGTTCCCGCCCGTGTGGCACTGCGTACACTGCAAGTTCGCGTGGCCGTTGGTCAGCGAGAAAAACTGATTGTGGTTAAAGGTCGAAGTATCCCAGCCTGCGGGCGTGTGGCACGTGGCGCAGGCCGAAGCCGCGAATCCGGCCTGGGCGTGCGGCGGGTTGTTCGTGCCGTTGTAATCGGTCATGTGGCATGACGCGCAGTCCGTCGGCGTCCCGACGTACTGGTTATTGACATGGCAAAGGGCGCAAGCGACGCTCACGTGCTTCCCGACGAGCGGAAATGCGGTCGTGCTGTGATCAAACTTGGCGTCGAGCCAGGTGGTGGTGTCATGACACAGCTGGCACTGCTGCGAAAATCCCACTTGTACGTGCGGCGGGCTGTTTGTCGAAGTGAAGTCCTTCGCGTGGCATCCGTAGCAGTTCGCAGGCGTCCCCTGGTACTTGCCCCCGATGTGGCAGGCGGTGCAGTCGAGCGTGGCGTGCGCCCCCGTGAGAGCAAAACCCGTGTACTTCAGGTGATCGAATTTTGCGCCGAGCCAGGTGTCCACGCTGTGGCAGGTTTCGCAGGTAGTCGGGAAGTTGAACATTTTGTGATCCGGTTCGGTGGCCTTCTGAAAGTCGGACATGTGGCACGAGAGGCATTCCGTTGACATCCCGACAAACTGACCCACAGCCTCACCCTTATGGCAGTCGGCACATTCCAGCAGCGCGTGTGCCCCCAACAACGGGAAGCGGTTGTCGTGCTGCTTTAGTTGATCGGTGCGAATGTCCCAACCCTGGACGGTATGGCACTTGGCGCAATTCGCGCCGAACTGGCCGCGGTGAATATCGGCGTGGCAATCTGCACAATTACTGCTGACGTTCTTGAACACCAGATTCGTGTGGCACTGCGTGCATCTCACCTTTTCGTGCATGCCTCGAAGCGGGTAGCTTGTCCGGTTGTGGTCGAATTCCGGCACACCGCGGATAGGCTTCCAGCTCGTATTCGTGTGGCAATTTTCGCAGGGGATGCTGATGGGGCCGTGAGGATTGCGGCTGTACTGCTTCTGGGGCTGGGGCCGGGCGGGGGTCGGCCAAAGTCCGAGGAGCACCAGCAGCCCAAAGAGCAACGAGAGTAGGAACGATTTCCGCATCTTCCGCACGAGATACGGCAACAGCTTGAATCAATCAGACCTTCGGAAATGGCTGGGACCGAAGTATCGAGCCAGATTAGCGGTGCAGCTTGGTCGTGACAACTGACCGTGAGTACAGCTTTAGTTCATCTCGCAAGACCTGACCTCACGATTCACGTGAGATCGAATTGAAAATCTCGCGATGATGAGACTTCGATTCTTTGCGTTTGCACAAGGGTTGTCTCGAGCTGGAGAAATTTTTTGGAATTGATTCAATTTTTTAGGAAATCGCGACGCGGAGGACCATTTTGGTCGCGGTTTTGTGACGTCCGTCACAACTCGCAAGGCCGCGGAATTCTGTTGCCGTCTAATTATGGCAACTGGCGCATCGCCGCGAGGTCGGCTTATAGAATAGAACCCGTTTCCCAGCGAGGTCTCTATAGCCGGTGTGACACTCTCCACAAGGCACCTTCTCGTGCGCGCCCTTCAAAGAGAAGTCGGTCTGTGTTTCGTGATTGAACAGGGACGGCTTCCATTTTTCGTTGTTGTGACACTTGTCACAATTTTCGGGCTGCCCTGCTCGTGCAAACTGTCCGCCATGAATGTCGGAGTGACAGCCGATGCAGGTTGTCGGCGCGGACTTGAAAGAAACTTCGCTTATCTTGCCGCCCGGAATACTAGGCTTATGGCACTCGTCGCACTGGACTTTTGCGTGCGCTCCAACGAGGGGAAACGACGTTTTCGAATGGTCGAAGCTAGGAAGATCCGTCCACGACTTCACGGAATGGCACGCCTCGCAACCCTCTGGCGTTCCGTTAGGCCGTTTCTGCGCCATTCGTTCTCGGAATTCGCCGTGATGCGGGTCGGCGTGGCAACCGGTGCATGAGCGGTCTTCGAATCGATACGGAACAACCTTGGAGGCGTAGCCCTCTCTTGAAGCGGTATGACATTCGGAACACGTCACCGCGAGATGCGCTCCCTCCAGCGGAAATCGGCTTTTCTGATGCTGCGCGATGGCGTACGTGGACGGCTGGAATCCCGCCACGACGTGGCACTGTTCACACTGGCTCTTGTAGGGAGCCGCGGCAAACTGCCCTTGGTGCACATCGGTATGGCAATCCATGCATTTGGCAAAAGCGATCTTGTAGCGCGTCGCTGCACCGGCGGGAAGGTGGCATTTCGCGCAGGCTACTTGAGCGTGGCGGCCCAGAAGCGGGTATGCGGTCGCCGCGTGCGCGTTCACATTGAAGAGCGACGGCTTCCATCCATCCACGTTGTGGCAAGACGCGCATTCTCCCTTGTCAGGCCGCTGGGCAAATTGGCCTCCGTGAGGATCGGTTGTGTGGCAATCAGTGCAATGCGCGAAAGCGACCGGCTTCTTGAAATTTCCTCCCGTGTGGCATTGCAGGCAGTCCACCTGCGTATGCTTGCCGAGCAACGGATATTTCGTCTTCGAGTGGTCGAATCGCTCGGCCTCTAGAATTTTCTTCCAGCCGCCCGTGGTGTGGCACGTTTCGCAGGTTTGCGTAAACGCGCCGTGATGCGGATCGGTATGGCAATCGGAGCACTTCGCGAAAGGAATGCCGGCGAATCGCGGCTGGCCTCCCGGCGCCGCGGGAGTATGGCACTTCGCACAGGGAACCTGAGCGTGCAGGCCGGTCAGCGGGTAATGGGTTTTCGAATGATCGAAATTCGACGCTGCCTTCCAATCTACGAAATTGTGACACTGCAAACAATTCGCACCCAAGCGGCCGTGATGAACGTCTTCATGGCACGTAACGCAATCTTGCGATAAGCCAAGAAACGTCTTGTTCAAATCCTTGATTTTGATAAGCGGTTTTTCTTGCGGCTGAATGTGTGCGGCCGTGTGGCATTTGTTGCAATCGATTCCGGCGTGTTTTCCCTGCAACGGGTAGCCGGTCTGCTTGTGATCGAAATCTTGCAGTGATGGAACCCAATGGATCAGCGGGAAGTCCTCGCCATTGTGGTCTGAGTGGCATTTTGCACAGGTCTCTTTGTTAGGAAATGTGGAGTGAAGTCCGCGTGCCTCGGACAGCTCTTTGGCGATTTCGGTGTGGCATTCCTGGCACTTCAGGGCAGCCGAACCTCCGCCGGTCTTGTGGCAGCTCGAACATTGCGTCGATCCGTTGAGAGATTGGTGCGCTTTGGACAAGGGCCCCGGAGAAATTTGACCGCGCGCGGGCGCCAGCGTCAGGAACAGAAATACGAGCGCGACTGTGGCGGGCCTCATCACCGAGTATCCCTTCAGAACGTGAGCAAATTAGCGCCGGCGGGTCCAAAAGCCTAAAGGCCGCTTCGGCTCCGTCGTGTTCGTAGAGCGCCTCTACTCTGCAACGAGTTGCCTCGAGGGGGTGATAAATAATATGCTAAGCTTTCGGGTGCCACAGAACATCCGTGAGATTTGTTGTCGCAAACGCTAATCCCGGAAGCACATCGCGTCACGCCGATTTAAAAAGTGTCCCGGTAAACGGTCAGGTTTGATGCAGACGTGCAGGGAGGGGCTTTGGCTGTTTAATCACTACAAAAAGCGTAAGCACTACAGATTCAGCCGGATGGCATTTGTGGTGAGTGAGTTTGGTAGGGGCGGTGGGGATCGAAAACAACAACGCGAGGAATTTCACGGGCTTACGAGGAATCCAAAGGAAAGCTAAGTCATTGAAGAGGAATGACGGGGCACGCAAAGGAATTCTCATTGGTCCCTTAAAGCTCCCTCGTTCTGTCGAAATACTCGCGTTCGGATACCGTTGGAATTTCGATTCTATTGCCTCGAATTCAAAGTCGGCTTGGGGCCCAAATTTTGCGGCGCGGATGGTAAGCCGACCCTAGAAGTTCGCGAGGCTCTAAATCTGAGCGAAATCAAATGGGTTTGGTCTTTCTGCGCTCTAACATTCTTGAGATAGTTGGCGCAAAGAGAAACTCAAATGCAGACGGGATTCGTGTTCCTGGTTCTTTGCAGCGTGTGAGAACATTCACAGCCTGATTGATCCACCTTTCGAGTAACTTGATTCCGTCGGTGTCGAGAATGCGAATTCTTCTGGTATGGGGCGCGTATCTTCTTTTGACGCCGTCGGCGGCGCTGGCACAGACCGCTCCCGAAGAACTGAGAAAGATCGCGAGAAACCCACTCGCAGAGGAGATTAAGATTCCGTTCGAGGAAGATTTCACCTTCAGCCAGGGACCTTATGATCGCAGCGGGAACTCCCTCGCGATTCAACCGGTGATTCTACTCTCACTCACGGAAGAGTGGCTTCTTGTAACGCGAGTTGTGGCCACGGCGATTACCTATCAGCCGAATTCACTTGCGAAGAGCGGCGGGACCACCGGATTAGGGGACACTACCATTTCCTTCTTCTTGACGCCGGCCCATACCCGAAAACTCATTTGGGGCGTAGGACCCGCAGTTTTAGTGCCGACGGCTGCAAGCGAGCAACTGGGCTCGGGAAAATGGGGCGTGGGGCTGGCGGGCGCTGCACTGGTCGAGCCCAAATGGGGCTCTGTCGGCGTGCTGGTTCAGAATATTTGGTCCGTTGCGGGCGAATCGAGCCGTTCACCAGTAAACCAATTCCAGGTCGAGCCCTTGTTCTCCTTCAATTTGCCCCGACGATGGTACCTCGCCAGCAACCCCACGATTGTAGCGGACTGGACGCGATCGATGACTCAGCGGTGGCTAGTGCCGATCGGTGGCGGCGTCGGCAAGAGTTTTTACATTGGGAAGCAGGCGGTCGATTCGAACCTCACCCTATATTGGAACGCCATTCGCCCCACGAATCAGCCTTCGCCAAAATGGCAATTGAACCTGGAATTCACGTTTCTCTTTCCGATTCCAAAACACTCAGGTACAAAGAAATGCTGATGGCCGGACCAATGAGTTCTCCCTGCGTAGCCAACCCGACACGCTGACATCCGTCCTTCACCCCCGTCAGAATTGATAAGTCTGGGGTCGTCTATATTCGGGTACTCCATAGGGCCTACAGAGTGATCGTACCCGAAATCTGTAGCGAGTATCCCTGGAACGTTGACCTGTTCTCGAATTCTCGAAAGTACTTGACGCCCAGACTCACCTTTCGTGTTGGCAAGATTACATTTGCTGAGAAACCGAGAGCATTGACCTTGTAACGTGCCGCTGCCTGTGCGGCAGTAACGGCTGGACCACCCTTGTCCGTGGTCTGCCATTGTCCGTAGCCTACTAACCCGACTTGAAGCCGCAATTCTCCTTGGAGAGGGAAAACCTGCGTTAGCGAATAGTCGAGGTCAAAATTCTGACCAGGATGAATGTTGGTTCCCTCCTGGGTGCTGTGGAATTCGTACATCTGAAACGCAGACACGGCCGTAGCTTTGTTCTTCGTGAGATAAAACGTTTCGCCCGCCGATGCTGTCTGGGTCCAGTATCCGGAACCCACATTGTTGTTTGCGTTTGCAATGAATCGACCCGTGGGCGCCAAAAAACCGTATGCCGCACGAATATCAGCGCGTTTCGTTCGCCAGCCGAGAATAAACGGCTGATAATAAGAATCCGCAAATCCTCCGCCTCCACTCAACGCGCCCTCAACGTCGGAAGTGAGCGAATTGTTGGCGATAGGCAGGGTCGCGGAGGACGAGAATACGGCACCGCCCAACTTCCTTATCTTCTTCTTGCTCACAAAAACAAAACTATTCATGTCCATGATGATGGAGTTTTGGCCGGTGGCAAGGATTTCGCCGTTGGGTCCTTTCAGTTCGTCGCGCGCATAAAGAATAAAGACGTTTGCATATGTGAACCCCGATTCGGGAGTGACTCCTGAGTTGGTGGCGCTCATTCCTACGGGGTACACGCCTCTAACCTGCCCGTGGCCGGGCACAGCAAACACGCAGAGAGCAGCGACCACCCCCATAGACACAACTAGGCTTCTCTTTACTAATCCCGTCTTTCGCGTGCTAGCCATCTCCGCGGGGTCGATGACGCTAGACTCCAACTCCTTTGCTACGATTGGCCACCACACGCGAAAGCGGCATCAAGACGAGCAAACCGACAATCGCAACCACTACAACCATGACCACTACTCTGGGGTCGCCAAAATTCTGTCCGCCGACCAAGAGCGCCGCAGCAATGTTGCGCTGAGCCGTTCCCAGCGCTAGCACTCCCCGCGTATCGAGACCAGGGCCTCCCAGAAACCAACCCAAAGCAAATCCGACGGCAATGAAGAGAACACTCGCCAAGATGCCGCGAGTACCAAACAGGTCAATGATGTTTCGAAAGTTCGTTACCACGAGCAGCACAATCAGTAGACCGAGGCTCAAAGTCGATAAGCCATTCAGCAATCGCCCTGTTCTTGCCGCAGCAACCTCATAACGAGCTTTTACGGCGAGGCCGATAGTCAGGGGGAGCAACATGAGAAGAATAAGAGAGCGGGCGATCTTCCCGGAGTCAACCGAGACGCCTTCGAGCAGCAGCGGCAGAACTAGGGGCATGTAGCCGACCGTCAGAACCATCAGTGACACCATCAAGCCCACCGCAAAAGCGAGATTGCCCTTGGCAATTGCCGCCAACTTAGGAAGAAATGGTGCACCTGCGGCAGCCCCTAACAGCAGCAAAGCGACACCCAGAGGCTGGTCGAGCCGCAGTAGTCTTGCGATACCAAAAGCGGCGAGGGGCATCAGAGCAAAATTGACAAACAATGCCAGGAACACGAGCTTCAGATTGCGGAGCGGGACAAGTATCTGACCAACGGTTAGACCCAGGCCGACGGCCAGCATGCTTGAGACCACAAAGAGAAGCATCGCCACAGGGATCGTTTTGTTCAGTATGTCCATTTCAGTCTCTGATCGCACGCTGGTACGGAACGTGTTTCTGATTGGATTCAGCAGTCCTTACATGCGGGCAACGTTCTTCCAGAACATCTCGAGGCTGTCCGTCCCGCCGAACAAAGTGGTGAAGATCGTCGAATCGGCTAATAAAATATGTCCGGCTCGCTCGTCCTTCGGGGGCATCCAGATGCAAGAGTTGAACTCAGCGTTCCCCGCCGCAGTAAATGGATGGGGTCGGTCAAGATCAATTGGCTGGCGCGTAAGCACATGGACAGATTTCGAGTCATCGGTGGTTAACGCATAGTGGGGTAGATGGGGATGAAAGTTGAATGTGGTGACCCCATTCAGTAAGCCGAGTTTGTCCAGATCCCGGTTGATCGTAAGTGGTGAGATCTGCTTACTGCCCTTGACGAGTGCCGGGCGGAGCCCGAATTGGTTCATGACCGGAACACCGAGCGCCTTCATCAAGGAACGCGTGTACTGTCCGAAGCGCTGCTGTCGAGGGACGAGTGCATCTCCATGGTGCGCATATTCCATCTGCCGTTGATTCGTGTCGCTTGTGAATCCCACATCGTGATGCGGGCCTATCATCAGGCAGGTCCCTTCGCGTTTCATCCACTCCCGAATGGCGGCGATTTCGTCTTGTGCCGCCTCCTGCTCCGAAACTAAGTGATCAAGACCGAACACCATAAGCGTGTCTGTGTCCTGCAGAATTCGTTCGTCTATCGGAAGCTTGTATCCCGCCTGGTCAATTCGCTGGAATACGGCGACCGGTTGGGTAGTGACTTCGTAAACCACTTTCTGAAAAGACAGTGTCGAGCGGTGGAACAACTCCAATGTGCCCGCTATTCCTTGCAGGAAGTGCTTGGTGTCCCATTCCGTTGTCTCATACTCTGGCCAAGCCACCCTGCGGACCTCAGTCATCGTCGAAAAGCGGTTGTCCATCTCCGTGAGGTCCCGGTTGGCTTCCCACGGATAGCTCCAAGTCCAGTAGATAGACACCCTTCGTTTTTCCAGAGCATACTTGCGGGGTACGTGGTTCTGGTTGTACGTGCGGGGTGGCTGAAGCGTTGTGGCCATGGTTTTTCCCTCGTTGCCATCTTTAAAAAGACGCTTATTGGCTTAGCGGCCGTTCCCCAGCGAGGCTAGGTATTTGAGAGCTCTAATACCCGGCAGGAAGAAGTAAGCGCCGCCTCTTATGGTCGTGAAAGCAGGTAGGCCCGCGATCTTCTTGCGGATGGGTCGCTTCGGAATCGTCATGTCAAAGGTGCCATCCTGGGTGCCGATGATCGGATCGCGCTGGTTCCCTAGTCCATGAAAGTTTGGGTCATTCGCCCACACGTTCATCGCAAATTCAAACTGTCGGACAAGGCTGGCACAACCAATGAAGGCCGCTATACCTCGCTCTTTGCCATCCTCGGGCGCCCCTACCGGCAGGGGCGGCCCGTAGGTTCCTCCCCGTCGGATCATTTTGCGTCGCTGCATGTTGACTGCGGTGTCGCGGGGATTCATGCGGCGAATGTGTGAACCGAGGGGACAGGCATAGCCGTGAGGATCCATGTTCGCGTAGCTGAAATCATTGGTGCGTAGGGAATCTGCGCCAAGTTGGGGATCATCTTTGTCGGGGGCGAGGACAAGTGGAGCACCGCTCCGCCATCGTCCCATCAGCTTCGCTGCGACTAATTCCTGCTCGTCGGCCGTCTCGCCATGTTGTCGGAGAAATGCGCGAAATGCGCCCACGTGCTCTTCCATCCTGAGATAGGCCAGGTAGCTCCCGTTGCGGGAGAGAACCTCCGGGTGCGGCAAGCCGGTGGGCGGACCTCCCTCGTCTGGATAGCCAAGAAAAAATTCACCTGCTTTGATTGGTAGGCCCGAGCCAGGCGTTGGCTCCACTTCAGTTCCCGCAATTGCTGGCTGCGAGAGCCGATCACGATAACCGAAGTGTTCGCGGACAGAGTCGAATGGGGGTATGGCCTCGAGGTCCAGCGACGAAAGAACCTCCACACCCTCGCATTGCGACAAGTACCGATCATGCTCCTGCCGGCACCGCTCACGTTCCGCGACGTCGCGCGCGAACAGTATGGCGATGGCATGAAGGTTCGCGCTTGCCAAGCCTCCGACCCAATGGGAGGGGTCATTCGCTCCCGTTGTGCCCAAAATCGCTGCTCGGGCAGCCATTCCTTGACGGAACTCTTCTGGAAAGCTGGCCAACGACGCTTTCGCCACGTCAAGCGCGCGCAAGCCGTTCCACGTGAAGGCCACAGTCACCCACCTGGAGTCCAAGGCGCCGGAGCCGATCGCGCTTGCCGTCCCGACTTTGTCGATGAGGCCGGTCAACCACGCACGTCCTCCCTCTGGATGCCGAAATGTTAGGAATTCGTACCGCGCTGCGAGGGCGGGCGGACGTGCGATGAGGAAATGCTGGATGTCGTCAAGCTCAAGCACCGCGGAGTCTCCTTAAGCCGCCTTGCACACCATCGTCAGCCGTATCGCGAAACTGCGAGATGAAGGGAGGGCTCGCCCGCCTCCTCGTATACATAATTTTCTACTGCATCAAGTCGAGCATCCCGGAAAAGGCCGCCTTAATCTTGAGCGCCTTCTTGATTTCTTCGCAACTCACATAGGGGTGCTCGCTGTATTCGAGGAAGCTCGGGCACTGGTGTTCGCGGAAAAACTTGACTATGGACGCGGGATTAGTCGCGTAGTCCGCCGGCCATCCCTCAAGGGCTTCAAAGGCCGACTTGATGCCCGTCTTTCCGAAGAGGACTGAGGCGTCTTCGCAGTATTTATCGAAATCGGTATCGAAGATGGCCTGATACATCATGTAGCTCTCCCCCTTAATGGTGAAGACCAGCCACCTCAAGTAGTGTGCCTTGAGTATAGCCAGCGTCTCCGGGTCATCTGCGATTGCTTTCTCGATGACTTTGGCATGGTTGTATATGTGCTCTTCCCTTCCGGGGATGACTTTTGCAATGACGGAGAAGCCGTAGCACGCCGGAGTCTTGGGAAAGATCGGACCGTACCTGCCTTGCTCAACCTTGTCCCTAAAAAATCCCCCCTTGGGGATCGCCATCGCCTGTGGTTTCGTCCAGTCGTTATGGCTGGGTGTTGTCCCTTGCTTCGAATCGCCGGTTGCCTTTGGTTGCGTCGCCATTTTCATCCTCCTATGAATGCTTGTGAAAATGATGTGCTGACACCCCTGCTTGCCTGCAAGACGAGACTGGATCCCCTTCCAGATCGGAACTGCCAGAATCAGTCCCTTATTTTCGGAACAGTGGTCCTCGGTCCTCTTCCATGCGGGCAAGATTATTTAGGCTGGTTTGGGTCCGCCAACAACTAGGGAAATCCCTAGCCAAATGATCCTGGCAATCGCGATTACCACCGATAGCTAACTAAGTCCGTGAATCATGGTCGAGAAGGGATCCGACAACCGAAAAGTCCATGTTGTCCGACTGCGCCGAGGTGGGAGACCTTATTGGGAAACTCCTAGAGAAGTTTTTGCTTCGTCAACTCTTTCACGATGAGCTTGACGACGCCATCGATCACTTTTTGCGCTGATTTCGGATTGAACGAATCGCTGGTGGCGGTCCAGATGAGTTCTCCATCCGGCGGGGTAGCTGCATAAAAGTTAGTTTCTACGCGAACGGTTGTATCTTCACGCAGGTAGTCGGGAGTATAAACCTGCCGGTAGATCGTGCCGTAATAACCGTAGAACGAGCCATAGTAAGCGTAAGGAACGGTATAACTGTGGCCGGGAATGTAGGTAGTTTTCTTGTCGACTTTGACGAGTCGCGAAACAAGGATGGCATCAATCTTGAAGTCGCGAATCTGGCCCCTCAAATAGTCAGGTTCCAGTTCGGCAGACTGAGGCCGGAAGAGGATCGTGTTTCCGGGAATCACCTCAAGGCCGTCATTTGCTAGTACAGACGAAAGATCGTCTTCGAAGTCCGCGCGCACTTCCGGATTCTCGCTCATGCCGATTACGAGAATCCGGTGGGGTTTCTGACCAGAATAATCGGGATTTTTCCAACTCACGAGGAGCTTCGCGCCCTTAGCATTGCCGACCGGCGGAGCGCAAAATGTCAGTGCCCAGATCACGGTGGCAGCGACGAGAGTTTGCGGCCTTATGACTTTCATTATCGTATCCTTTGTGTTCACCCGTGTGGGACAGGCGACCGTGCTCAACCACTGGTCAATCTAGATCTGCTGCTCGCTTTTACCTCTCGGATGGGTTGCAATCACTTTTTTGGGGGAAATCCCTTCATCGTCTTCTGTATGAATTTATCTACATTCTCCTGCAGTTTGTTCTTGAATTTCATGGGATCTTGAATCCTCTTGGACGCGGTCGCCTCCCAGAGATTGCTCTTTGTCGCGGCGTCCGTCACGGTGATCTTCACCTTCGCCAGGCTGGAAACCCAAACGTCCGAGGAGATTCCGCTGAGATTACCCCAGTAGTAGCCCACCATGTCCGAAGCATACAAGTTTCGCTGTGCGCCCACATCGGCGTTGGGTTGTCCTCCAGCTTCATAAGCAACTCGGAAGTCTGGATTCTTGTCATCTTCCACAAAACCTCTGGCTTGCAGATTCCGGTTAATGGAATCGACGATCGCCATGTTGATGCGTTCCTGAACGTCCTTCGGCTGCGCAGTCAGCAGGTAGTTAGATCCCCATGTATATTTCTTGAATTTCGTGAAGTCGACCGATTTGACGAAAGTAGACTTCACATCTTGCGCACTGGCGTTACCGGGTAGATGCAACGCTCCGACACAAAGCAGAAAGGCAACTGTCAGCCGTCTCCCGAGCATGATCAGCCTCCTGTTACGCCGGAACTTCTATTATTCTTGAGATCCGCGATGGTACACTCGGCGTCATTTTCCGTGGACAGTGGAACGCTGCCTGACCGGACGGAGTCAGCAGGTTTTGACGACGGCAGCCCAGGGTTTGGACCACGGGCGAAAGGCGCCTCTGGCTTAAGCACAGAGTGATCGTCCACGCCTCTGTTGATTGTCAGGTTGCCATCACGACTCTCGGATGTTCACACGCAGAAAATTTCTTAATAGCCTGTCTGCGCCATGCCCGTCTCGGATGCTCTTGCTCCACCTACTTGCTGCTGCGCTTTGCGATCTTGGTGTTGAGCAGAGAAATTAGCTCCTTGCCCGCAGGCGTAGGCTTGACGGCATTTCCAACCACGATTTCCTTCGCAGTGAGCGTTTTGTCGTAGAGGCGCCGGTTGGCATCGTCGTCAGGTTCTAGTGTCGCTGCGCCGAGCGACGTGCCAGCGAAGAGTCCCGAGGCATCGGCGTAAGTCAGGATGTCGGTTCCTCCCACGGTGCCAGCATGCGTCGCGCCGCTTGGTCCCGCCGCTGCAGTTGCCTCGTTGCCGAGCTTGGTTTTTCCTTTCAGCACGGCGTCAACGCCCTTCTGGGACATGATCAGTAGTACGAAATCGGTGGACGAACCGCCCACCTGCAGACCGAAACTAGCTCCTCCGAGAGTGTACATTGCTGGAGCCGCTCACCTGCCGCTGAAGTTCTTGCCCTGGCAGCAAACCATCGGCCCGCGACCGCCGGTTCCGCCGATGCCAAAGCCGAACTTCTTCACATCAGGAAGAACGATGACGCAATTGGCCCGTGCCAGGACGTCTGCTGGAACGTTCTTGCTGCCAAGCATTGTCTGCAGTACCGTGGCAGCATTCTTCAGAGTCTCTTCGTCTTTTGACTTGTCCGCCGCCCACACGGGTACAACGATCAGAATAATCAGTGTGGATGCGAGGAAGCAATGCACAACCTTCTTGGTCATGTGCGAGTAGGATCCTTTTGATTCATTGTTTACCACGGCCTTGATCCTCCGTTGTTAGCGAGCGATTTCGTTAACCATTCCAGCAGCGGTACACACTGTGGCGTGGCACCTAGTCCCAGCAAGTCTCGTCATTGGAGGCCAAGACTCGGGAGGAACGGCGGGGAACTTCGTTCCCCCGAGTCCTGTTGGGTATTCCAAGTCGACAGGGGTTGTGCCGACGGCCCCTATGGTTGTCCTTAAACTTTTAGACCTAGCACCGTTCCTAAACAACTAGGGGAATCCCTAGTAGACAGTCTCGCGGGCCGACCTTCTCCGCTTATGGTTCGCCTTAGCCATTAGGCACTCACGTTGGTTTATGCTCAGCCTGCAACCTGCCTATTCCTTCAGAACTAGGTTGTCAAAGTCCCGCGGGAGTTTTTCGGTTATCAGGGAAAAAAACTGGGAATTTATCTAAACTCAAGCTCTTAATCCAGCGTAAGATCTGCCGCTGCCGCGAATTACGGGCAATGTAAACCCTTTCGGCGAGCACGGAACAGGGAATTTACAGGGAAAAGTACTGCTGGCGACATGCGAACCCCTTACCGAAAACAAGGTGCTTCGTGGCGAGCGCTCTCCAGCAGTTGATGGAATCTATCAGGGTCAGGCAGAACGGTGGGATTCACTGCTAGCGAAATGATGGGCGCTTGGTGTCCGAGGGCACGCACAGAATTTTGTCCGCCGGGCCATTCCCTCCCAGAACGACCGACGATCCATTAATACGTTAAAGCTCGACTCAAGAGCGTCCGAATGATGGAACTCTTGTCTGGCCAAAGTCACGAGACAATGCACCTGGACAAGGTGAGTCTGAACCAGAGAACTCCCCTGATAGTTTTGTCCAATGCTCATCTTTGACAAACATGCTCCACGGTTCTTTCGGAGTTACGTACTGCTGTTTGAACCAATCGAGGGCTTGGGAGGTCGAGTCGGCCTGGTCGTCGTTCTTCCCCTTGGGGAATATCATCAATTCGTGTATATACTCTGCAAGCCAACATGCCTTGTCAGGGAGATGAACAAAACCGTTTTCAAGCATACTGGTCACCGAATGCATACGCATGATTTTGTCCATGGTCGGTTCGTAGCTCTGGATTGCGTGCATCCCCTCGCCAACCAATTCCTGGATCAATTGCGTGCCCGACGCCCTGTCTTCGATCAAGATCGTTTGTGGACCAAACACTTCTGCCTGCTCACGCACGGCGCGCTTCAATTCAGGATAGCCGAGACGTTTGCGACACACATGAAGAAGGTAGATGTGCTTTTCTTTTATTCCCCACGTCGTACAAACGGAGTAGTTACTTAATTCGGTAGGTTTATTTGCCGTATCCCAACTCTGCAAGATCATTTCAAACTTTTCAGGCATATCAGCTGTGGTGTAGGTCTTAAACCACTCCGCTTTTACCACTCCGCCGCCCAAGGGGGCAGGTGACTGTTGGTATTGTCCGGCAAAATTGTATTCCCCGAGGGTTTTGCGAATATGATTCAGGATCTCCAGCGGTTCGCGCTCCGGATGAAGAGCTTCGCCCGCACGGCGCCGAAAAAGGCGCGTTCCATAAGATGTCTTGATAACATGAGACTCATCTTCTTCGGCAATTGCGGGAAATCGAATTACTTTCCAGGGTTCCAAGCCGAGAACATGACCAACCAGATCGTCCTCGTGCAATCTTTGCATGGTCAACACAATGCATCCGTTTCTCTTGTCGTCTAGTCGAGTGTAGAGTGTGTGATCGAACCAGTCATTGACCGCCTTCCGTTGGGTATCCGAGAAACCCTCTTCGGGTTTTAGCGGATCGTCGATGATTAAATAATCCGCACCGCGGCCCGTCGGGCCGCCGCCCACAGACGTTGAGAGACGGAATCCCTGCTTCGTTGTGACGAACTCCGGCAGAGCTTGACGTTCGGACGAAAGACGGGTGTCAGGAAATAAATTACGGTACCACGCAGCATTCATGATCGTACGGCAGTCCATTGCGTGTTTGTTGGAGAGCTCCTGGCTGTAGGTCACGCAGATTATTTTGGAACTCGGGTCATGGCCCAACACAAACGCGACAAAAGCTACCGAGACGCAGTGCGATTTCAAGGAGCGTGGCGGCTGATTGATGATCAAGCGCGTCTGCTCTTTGCGCCGGCAGGCTTCCAAAGCTGAGGTGAGCATCTCGAGGTGCCAATTATGTTTGAATTCCGTCGTCGGGTTTAGCTCCCCAAAACACCGCTCAATAAAGACATAAAGGTCTTGGCGCAGCAGCGCCTGATACTCACTCTTGGATAGGTTCATTCGCATTTTCAGAATCCTCCTTATTGAAAGCCGAGATTCTTGACAAAATCCCCGAAACAACTTTTTTATCCAAATCGTCATGAACAGAATTCAGGATGACACCTTGGCTCCCCCGCTCTTCTGCGGACCGCCACAGCGAAGCCAACAACTGAAGTGCTTTGAGATCACCTCCGGTTGCCTTGTCGGTGAGTTGTATGAAGGCGGCTTCAAGTTTGGTCGCGGTCCTCCGTCGGCCATTTTGGGTGATGATCACCTCCTCTTCCAGTATTCGCTTGAGCATGGTGGCCACGTTCAACGCGCCCTTTGGGCGACCTCGCGGATTCCCCGATTTTCCCTTTGCGAATTGGGTACGCCTTGGCGGTTTGCCAAAACCTACTTCGTAGGCTTCGTCGTCATTCATAGGTCGGCCTCCGTGAAATCCGCGAGACAGCGTGGACGCTTGTTCAAAAAAAAAGGCGAGCGTATCTCCGCCCGCCTTTTCGATTCGGGTGCCTCCGATTCATGGCACCCACTTAGCCCCTTATCTAACGCCAGCCCCTATTTTGCTTTGAAGCTCCTCTTGCGCTAAAAGTCCGAAGTTTTCGTTCGCTTTCAATTCACATTTTATCTCGAATTTTCGACGCGTCAAGATTCAAATGACTACCGAGGGCCCTACCGATTCTTTCGACTAAAAACAGATTTCGGCTAGGTACACTCCTTACCCGTCAGCAATCACTCGATCGACTTGTCAAATTCCACACTAATTCTTAACAAAATGTCCGTTTCTATTTCTTTCTCACCGCGCTCTAAGTAAGAAAAAGTCTCTGAGACACCTATCCGCCGCGCAAACTCTTCCTGGGTCATATCAAATCCCCTGAGCTGACGAATTCGTCGGCCCACAGTTTCCTCGAAACTCATCGAAGAACTCAAGGTCTGAAACCTCGAAGACATGCTTACAATCATAGTCAAATGGCACGACATGGGAAAAACATCCACGCGGCAGAATTAGCCCGTCAAAGGTGGGCAAAGGTGCCAAAGAGCGAGAGAGCCAAACACGTGCCACGTTCCGGGGGACGGCCCAGAAAATACCCTAAGTGTCCTCGGTATGGGTCCCACCGATTCTCGCCTGCAACAGGGCGCTGCCCTTGCGGCTTCTACAGACCCCGACATAAGTAAATCCTCTCTATTTGGCAGTCAGAAACAGATTCGACTTTACTAATCGTGCGCACGATTATATAATGCTTTGTACAAAAAGTTTATGAAAAAGGACCTAATCATGACACCAGAATTGACGAAAAATAGAAGAGCTTTTAGACGTGATCTCGCCGTCGTGAAGAAGTTGTGGCCAGGTCAGATAAATGGAATTCAGCGGGAGAGCTTAAAGGCACTCTATCGTGAGTATGAATTCTCAGCGTGGGCCGGCGACCTCCAGCTCTTGGAAGGCCGCTGGTATGTCACACATTCAGGATTGGTGAGGCTTTCGCGTCGAAACGGATGTTCCGGCATCGAGGTTCATCCGGTACCCAGATTTTGCGATGCTCAAGCGCATCGTTGGGTCTTCAAGGCAACAGTATACAGATCGCCCCGCTCACGGGGCTTCGTAGGTCACGGAGATGCCGATCCCTCTAACACATCCGCTCTGGTTCGAGGTGCCGAGATGCGCGTTGCGGAGACCCGTGCCGTCAATCGGGCTCTCCGCAAGGCCTATGGCATCGGTATCTGTTCGGTTGAGGAACTTGGATATCTCTTCTCGCCGCCTGAGCGGATTCGGGGAAAACGGATCGATTCCGGTCATTCGAATGGAAACGGCTCCGGCCAGACAAGGCTCCGCGACAAACTCTGCCTCCTGATCCGCAAATACGAACTTGATCCCACCCTCGTGAAACGCTATGCGGCTGATTTCTGCGGAACCGAAGCACTCCGCGATGCCAGCCGAGACCTGGTCGAGACCTTTATTTCCACAATGGCTGACGAAGCCGCCAAGGATCGGGCCGCGCTGATTTGTAAGTTGAACAGTTACGGCCAGCTTGAGGAGGTGAAGTCATGAAACGATATATCCCTGGTCTGCATGCTGAAGCATCACGTAGCGATGGAATTCTGGAAGGCGTGTTCCTGGTTCGGGTGGATCGAGCCTACTATCGCTGGCATCCGCAAAAACCTTTCTTCATTCTCAGCTTCGCGATCCTCGAGCCCAGCGACGTCGTCTCACGCAAAGTTTCCGGGCGAATCTACTGCACCCAGAAGTCGCTCTGGAAACTGAACTGGTTTCTTCGGGACTTCCGCTACGACACGGATTTGCTCGGCCGTGATGAGGTGGATGAAAAGGCTTTGCTCGGCCTCACTGGCGTGGTGCGCACTACGAGAAGAACCTTTGCGGGCCGCGCTTTTGTCAGCCTCGAAGGATTTGCACCTTCCGCGGAATGGGAATTCATCTCGAAGGATGCCCGCGAAGGTGTTGTGGCGGGAGGGTCGAATGACTTACAGCTTCACGCAGATTAGCCAGTACCTGCAATGCCCGCGGAAGTATCGCTATCGATACCTCGACGGCTGGCGCGAAAAGGAAGATCGGGCCTCGATGATCTTCGGTCGCTGCTTCGAGAACGCCCTGGCAGCCTATTTCCGCGAAGAAGATTCGACCGCAGTGTTCTTTAAAAAGTGGCAAGAACATCAGGACGCCGGGCTCCAGTATGCCAAGAACGACTCCTGGGACCGGCTCTATCACCAAGGCGTTCGCCTGCTCGAACGGTTCGCCCAGGATGATCGTGTGCGGATCCGATGCCCGAAGACGAATCTTCAGGTCAAATGCACTCGATCACTTCCGTGCGAAAGCGAATTTGTATCTTACGTCGATGCGATTGGTGAGCTGGACGGAACGAAATGCATCATTGATTGGAAAACGACAGGATCGCGCTATCCAGAACAGCCCGATGGCCTCTTGTCGCTCGATCCGCAGCTGATCTGCTACTCCTGGATGACCGGAATCACGGATGTCTCGCTGGTGGTGTTCGTTCGAAAGAGCGCGCCCGAAATTCAGTATCTGAAGACATCCATCGATGCAGAACAGCGTCGGGAATTTGGCCAACTGGTGGAAACAGCCGTCGCGCAGATTGAGGCCGGCCATTTTCTCCCGCACAGCGGGATTCGCTTTCCACAAAACGGATGCGTCGGCTGTTCCCATCTAGGCCTCTGCCTGGGCGATCAGCAATTGATGGATTCCAAACTCATTCGCCGAGCAGGAGCAGCGGATCTTGATTGGCTTGACCAATTTGACGACTAACGGGCATGTGGTCGTGGAACCGAAACTAAATCGGCGCCGCGCTCTGTTTGTTCTCGACAAGGTCGATGAGATCTTGTCTTGGGAGCGTCATGCCGAGCAAGAGAAGGACACTCGGTTCGTTGAACTGGGTCAACACTTGTGTGAAGTGCGAGCTGGCCAGTATTGGAGACTAGAAAACCTAACCTCCTTTGATGATTTCCTGACGAAACGGTTCCCTGAATCCAGGCGCAAAGCCTACTACCTGATGGCGATCCACGAGCAACTTCCTGGCCGCATTCACCATGATTTGCAGCAGGTGGGGTGGTCGAAAGCAGCCGAACTTGCAAAAGTGGCGCGACGAGACGGCGACCAGTTTGACTGTGCAACCTGGTTGCACAAAGCGATCGAACTGCCAAAGGAAGGATTCAAACGAGAAGTTGAGAAGCATTTGACGGGCCAGGAGACGGAGCCGTGGGAAATCATGTATTTCAAACTCTATAAGAGCCAGTTGCCGGTGATTGAGCGAGCGCTCGAAACGGCGGCGCTGATGCTCGGCGCGAGCAAATCCCGGGGCTATTGCATAGAGATGATTTGTGCCGATTTTCTCGCCGGAGCTCATTTCGAGGGTGCTCATTCCGACTCACTGCTCTTCGCGCTTGGTCGACTTTATTCATTGCTTCCGGATTCCCAGAAAACGGAATTCGTGAAGCAAGTGGAGAGAGTCTAATGGCTGATCTTCGACCACGGCGACCGAGGCTTCGGCTGGACCCGGATTCTTATCGCAAACTCCGCGCCGAAGTGTTGCAGCGCGACGGCTGGCGATGCCAGAGCTGTGGCCGCCCCGATGGTCTTCAGGTCCACCACATTCGTTCGCGGGGCCGACTGGGTGATGACGCAGGCGAGAATCTAATCACGCTCTGCGCTGATTGCCACAGTGATATCCATCGCAGCGACGCGGTGAACAACGGGTCCGGAACAGCGTACTCATAATCCGTTGGTCCTAGGTTCGAATCCGAGCGGGCCCACCAACCAACTCGTTGAAGCCACGGCAGTTCAGACGTCGGTGCGATCCACTGGTGCGCCTTGATTGGGCGACTCAAGTTGTTCTCCCAGTTGTAGGAGACAACCTTAGCGCTGCTGGTCGACTCGTCAATGCGGAAGAGTTTGGGAACATCATCGTACGTCAAAATCCGAATGGTTCGACGGTGCGGCTGAAGGACGTTGCGCGGATTGAACTGGGCTCCATGGTTTATCAGCAGATCGGGCGGTACAACGGAAAACCGGCGGTGATTATTTGCGTGTACCAGGCTCCTGGATCCAACGCCTTGGCTGTGGCGAAACAGGTTAAGGCGCAAATGGAAGATCTGAAAACTCGGTTCCCCGAAGGCCTGGAATACGTCGTTGCCATGGACACGACGCTGCCAATTACGGAAGGGATGAAAGAGATTCTCACCACTTTGGGAGAAGCGATCGTCC
The DNA here is from genome assembly GCA_963772535.1 of uncultured Acidobacteriota bacterium. GTDB lineage: Bacteria > Acidobacteriota > Terriglobia > Acidiferrales > UBA7541 > Palsa-295. Next base: position 93,072 of record CAVYXN010000007.1, on the reverse strand, counting down.
TGGTCATCATCGTAGTGTTCCTGTTCCTCCAAAACTGGCGCGCGACGCTAATCCCACTACTTGCGGTGCCGGTCTCGCTCATCGGCACGTTCGCTATCTTCCCGATGCTGGGCTTTTCCATCAACACGCTCTCTCTTTTTGGTCTGATTCTTGCAATCGGTCTTGTTGTGGACGATGCCATCGTAGTCGTCGAAGCTGTGGAACATCACATTGAGCATGGCCTAGCACCGAAGGAAGCAACACTGAAAGCAATGGAAGAAGTGTCTGGTCCCGTGATTGGCATCGCCCTCGTGCTTTCTGCTGTATTCATCCCGATGGCAGCACTCGGTGGCATTAAGGGTTTGCTCAACCAACAATTCGCCATCACGATTGCGATCTCAGTGCTCATCTCGGCATTCAATGCGCTAACGCTTTCGCCTGCCCTCGCAGCTCTCATGCTGAAGCCGCGAAAGAAGTCGAAGGGCCCCCTAGGAAAATTCTTCGACTGGTTCAACAAGTGGTTCGGAAAAATGACCGGCGGCTATGTGAGCTGGAGCCATGTGCTTATTCGACGCTGGGTCGTGGCACTGCTTCTGCTTGTGGGAATCACTGTCGTCTCCTTGGGAATGGGGAAAAGTCTTCCAACTAGTTTTATCCCTGAAGAAGACCAGGGTTACGCGTTCGTTCAGATACAACTGCCGGATGCCGCCTCCCTGCAACGAACGGACACTGTGATGCGCAAGATTGACGACATGCTTGCGCAGACGCACGGGGTCAAGAGTTTTAGCGGGATTTCCGGATTCAGCCTGCTGTCCAACACCTCTGCCTCGTACACCGGCTTCTTTTTCCTTCAGCTGGAGCCATGGGAAGAGCGCGTGACCCCGGAACTCTCCGCCAACGGGCTGATGCAAAGTCTCAACCAGAAAATGCGCAAGGAAATCCCCGAGGCCATTGCGTTCGCGTTCGGGCCTCCCGCGATTCCGGGCCTGGGCACGGCTGGTGGGTTCACTTTCATGTTGCAGGACCGCAGCGGCGGAACCGTTGAACAACTTTGGGACACTCTCGACAAGCTGACTATGACCTGCAAACAGCCTTAGCCCGCGTGGAGGAGGAACGCGCGCTTGCGGGAGTGACTCGTTCTGAATATTTCCCGCAAGTCGGATATGGCGCGAGCATTTTTGGGCGCATCCGCAGACTGAATGAGGCACAACGTGCGGTGTATTTTGCAAGCGAGGAAGCCAAACGTGACGTCCGGCTTCTCGTGCTCGCGGAAGTCGCGCAAGGATACTTCCAATTGCGCGCGCTCGATGCCGATCTCGAAATTTCACGCCGAACAGTCAAAAGTTTCCAGGACACTCTGGACATCTTTCAACGCAAGTTTGAAGGTGGTGCTGCTTCCGGCCTGGAGGTCGCGCGGGCACGAGCGGCTCTCGCCAACGTCGCGGCCGCAATTCCAGACCTTCAGCGACAGATTGTTGCCCAGGAAGTAGCGTTGAATTTGCTCTTGGGGCGCAATCCCGGGCCGATTGACCGAGGGAGTGCTCTCGCGGAGCAGTTCGATCCGCCTGAAGTGCCTACTGGTTTACCTTCACAATTGTTGGAGCGCCGACCTGACGTTCGCCAGGCCGAGGAAACTTTGATAGCTGCAAGCGCTAACGTCGGCGTCGCGAAGGCCAATTTTTTCCCGACGATTTCCCTGACGGGCTTGCTTGGTGGAGTAAGCCCTCAACTTTCGGAGCTCACCGCCAGCGGCAAAGCGTGGAGCCTCGCCGGCAATTTGGCCGGGCCCCTTTTTACCGCCGGCCGCTTGAAGAACGAATATCGAGCAGCTCTCGCGCAACGCGACCAAACAAGGATTGTCTTTGAGAAAACAGTTACGCAGGCGTTTGGCGAGGTTTCGTCGTCACTATCGGCCCATCAAGAGTTGGCCAAGGCGTACGAAAACCAAGTCATCTCAGTCGCAGCTTATCGGGAGTCGGTCCAGCTGTCTAGCATTCGGTATGACAGCGGGCTCGCTAGCTATCTTGAAATCATCGACGCTGAGATCCAAATGTATCCTGCGGAACTTTCCGCAATTCTCTATGACCTCGGCCGTAAGGTGGCCCTCGTCAATTTGTATCGAGCGCTGGGAGGCAGCTGGAACCTGAACGACTCGCAGTGGATCAGTGCGACCTCAGTACCTGCCAAGTCACCCAATCCTTAGAAAGCTTGACTGGCAATTTGCGAATGGAGGTTCCCCGATCCAAAAATCAGATCGCCGGACGAATTTGTGGAGGATCGCGAAAATCTTAGATCGATATTCCGTCGACTCCAGGCGTTCATTCGTAGTGGAGAGGCTAAACCTGATGTCCAAACAAGATGCGTCCCATGAAGAAAAATCCCTGAAGCGTAAGAAATACGAAAAAGAGCTCAGGCGATTGCAGGCAGAGCTCTGTAAATTGCAGGATTGGGTGAAGTATAAAGGACTGCGCGTCATGGTCGTCTTTGAGGGACGCGACGCCGCCGGTAAGGGCGGTACAATTCGTGCGATTACGGAACGCGTCAGTCCGCGCGTGTTCCGCTTGATGGCGTTGCCAGCCCCGTCGGATCGCGAGAAATCTCAGATGTACCTGCAGCGCTATATTCCGCACTTTCCGGCCGGTGGGGAGATCGTAATCTTCGATCGCAGTTGGTACAACCGGGCCGGCGTCGAACATGTCATGGGATTTTGTACTGAGGAGCAATACCGCCAGTTCCTCAAACTTTGCCCGACGGTCGAAAAATACATCGTGGATGCCGGCATTATTCTCATTAAGTAGTGGCTCGAGGTCGGAAAGAAGGAACAGCAGCGCCGTTTCGAAGCCCGTATTAAGGACCCTCTTCGCCAGTGGAAGCTTAGCCCTATGGATTTGGAATCCTTCCGCCGCTGGCATGACTTCTCGCGGGCTCGAGACAAGATGCTGGAAGCGACCGACTCCAAGCATGCACCGTGGTACCTGGTTCGCTCAGATGACAAGCGCAAGGCACGTCTGAATTGCATCTCTCACTTTCTGAGCATGATTCCGTATAAGAAAGTACCTAGGGAGAGAATCAAATTGCCCAAGCGTTCCGAAAAGCATAGTTACGACGATCAAAAATCAATCAAGAAACACAAATTCATACCCGAAAGATATTAAGTCGATTGAATCCGCTCGAGATGCGCACGCTGCTCGAAATGCTCGAGTCAGTCAGAACAGCTATCAAAACACGTGGAACTCGAGTTGTAGGCGACACGAAATAGCCGATGAATCGTCGAACCACATGACGCATGATTCCTCGCGTTTAGTGACAACGCCGCCAAAAATGGCTTGCACGATCCTCCTGCACCATGAGGAATATGGACGAAGGGGTTCCACGTGAGGCCAGCAAACACGTTCACCAGGGCCCTTGCGGCGTACGATCCTCCCAGTCGACCCACTCAAATGGATGAGCCCCGCGATACGTGCTTACCGCGTCCCCGAGAGTCGCGAAGAAGGTATGTTCACCGAAGCGCGCGAAGAGCCCAAAACGCTTCAGCTTGTCCTTGACCGGATCTTTCATCTCAGCGAAGCACAACGCAATGCCGGCGGCATTCAGGGCATCGTCAAGTTCGCAGACAGCATCGGCTGCGGTGACGTCGACACTCGTGACCGGTTCTGCCGCAACCACGAGCCAGTGGACGGGCGTCGGTGAACTTGCAACTGCATCCAGGACGCGGTCGTGGAAAAGCTCCGCATTCGCGAAGAAGAGTGGTGCATCCCAGCGAAACAATACGAGGCCTGGTATCAAACGTGCCTCTGGGTACCGGGTGATGTCATGATAGCCCTTCACTCGATCGACTCGGCCGAGCACAGCCGAATGTGGTCGCCAACCGTCCCAAAGAAATTCAATCACGGCAATTACAATCGCGAGCGCAATACCCGGAACGGCGCCGAGCGTGGCCACACCCCCGAAGCAGACCATCGAAAGCCAGAACTCCCAGCGCTGGATGCGATAGATGCGGCGAAGGTCAGACACTTCGACCAGGCCAATCGCAGAAGCGATCACCACCGCAGCCAGGGCGGCGTGCGGTAGATCCTGCAGCAGTTTTGGTCCGAGCACCAACAGTAACGCGATGGCGAGTGCACCCACGACCCCAGTCAATTGAGTCTTGGCGCCCGCCGCCTCAGCAACAGGGGTCCGCGACGCGCTGCTGCTGATCGGGAAACCCTGAAAGAACGACGTAGCGACATTCGCGAGTCCGAGGCCCACCATCTCCTGGTTCGGATCGACTTGTGTATGCAGACGGGCTGCATAGGATCGAGATAGCACGCTCGTGTCCGCGAATGATACGAGAGCGACCGCGAGGCCGCCCGTGATGACCGGTATAAGGTCGTCGAGATAGACGAGCGGGAGATGCGGCGAGGGCAACCCCCGCGGCAATGAGCCGAGTACAGACACACCGGCACGTGTTGCGAGGTCGAAAGCCGCAACTACGACGGTCGCGATAACCACAGCGATCAGAATGCCGGGAATCTTTGGCCGGCGCTTCAGTAACAAAATGAGGGCGAGAGTGCCAACACCGATCGCAAGCGCCGCGGTGTTCGTCTTTCCCGCTAGCACCTTTTCGATGATTCCCCACGCCTGGCGCAGGGGGCCTTTCGAAGTGACAGAGAAACCGAATAGCTTCGGCACTTGGCTCAGCAGTACCGTCAGAGCGATGCCGTTCATGTAGCCGTAGCGGATTGGCTTTGAGAGCAGCTCCGTGATGAAACCCAGATGCGCCAGGCCCAACGCAATGCACGCGACTCCGGAGACGAGTGCCATCATTCCGGCCAATGCCACGGCGCGCTGCGGTACGCCCGCTGAAAGCGGTAGCACAACGGTGAGGATCACGGCCGTAAGTGCGGAATCCGGTCCGAGAATGAGGATGCGGCTCGGACCGAAGAGGGCGTATGCCAGTAGGGGGACGATGGTTGCGTAGAGACCGTTGATGCCTGGTAATCCAGAAGCCTCGGAATACGCGATGCCGATGGGCACGAGCATGGCCGTCATGACGAGGCCCGCCACAAGGTCGTCCCGCAGCCAGGACGATTTGTACTGACGCAGAGTGATCAATCCAGGCAGCCAGCGTATCCAACCTGTGCGATTCGCCTGCGTTGAGTGGCGAACGATTCGGCCGGGCTCACTGGTGTCGGACGGGAACAATTCACCCATGGCTGCTCCGCGACGTCTGTTGACGAGGTTGGAGACCAGAGCGTTTCAAAACACCACCTTTATCACGCGCATGATGAGCTCTTCTGGAGAGAAAATAGTAAGAAGGAGAGGCAAGAGTGGAGCTGCGGTCGACGCGGCCAGACGGGTGATGTCCTGGAGCCCGAAGGGTATCGTACGCATCTCGCTCACGACGGCATAGCTGTTGCCCATATCGGCGAGCGACTGGATATCAGCCGACCCCAGGAGCTCCTCGGCGGGATGCCCGAGGACCCATTTCTGTTCGAAGCTCTCGACATAGTGCTGAGCGAGTAGGCCGTAGTCGGCCAATCCCTTCCTTTTAGCGCGGCCCATCCCTGGAGTAAACATCACGAGTGGACCGAGGATGGCCACGACGAAAAAGACGATAAAGCCTCCGATCTGTAACTTGAAGGAAGTCAAGCTCTCTCCCCTGTAAAGGACTCGAGCCGCGACCAGACCCGCAAGCATGGCACCCTGTGCAAAGAGAACCGGGCCGAAGGCGTAGGAGCTCCTGCCGAGAAAAGCGAGACCGGCGCAGCGATCTGGATGAGTGGGAATAAGGTTCAAGTCGGTCCTGGAGACCTGCCAGAGAAATCGAAACCAGATAAAGAGCCTCAAGTACCAGCGCAGGAGGAGGAACTGTAGAATGGGGATGCTCACGAAAACGTACCAGCCCCCTGCGGGCGTCAGATTCCAGCGTCCGCCCGGCATGGCATACCAAGTCGGCGCGACGAGCGCGATCCGACTGCTCCAGAGCCACAGTCCAAATGTATAGACAAGTAGCAAGAGCCCAAGCTCGACCGGGATGGAGTTCCGCAGCCTGACGGCCGAGTTGATCGCGCGGTCAAAGCGGGGCAAATCCTGCGCGATGACAATACGTCGCTCGATGAAGCGGAGCACAACGGGATGGATGCGCGAGTGAACTATCAACTCGGCAGCGATCAGGACTGGAAGTGCGACGAGGAATCGGACATGTACTTCAACGTCGTGAAAAAAGGAAAGTCGACCGACGTTCCCTGTTGAGGAGCTGGCGATCGAGAGCAGCAACAGCGGCAACCATGCGACCAGCGTGATAATGATCAGCCGGCGATACAACATCTCCAAGGCATCTCCGGCGAGATGCGACTTGCGAAAGAACTGGTAGGTCGGGCCACCCAATACGAGGGAGAAATCGTGTGGTTTCTCAAGCAAATTAGTATCCGTCACAGTAAGTGGGCTGAGTGCGCGAATTTTCTCTTAATGGATCGCACGTAGATTTCTCAAATGAGTTTTTTATCCTGACTTCAGCCACTTAACTGGAAAATCGCGTGGAATCGCAGGCTGTGCAACAAACTTTCCCTTCGCCGCGTTGCTTGCCGAAGATTTCAGCTGTTCTTCAGCTTGGCGGCCTCTAGTTACCTTCATCTGTAACGACTATTTCCGAGCTCGTCGATCCGCACATTCCGTAGATGGTTCCGGCGATACATGCTCCGAGCGAGAACTTGTAACACCCTGGCCGTTTGGCGACGACTGAGATCGGCCTGTCAGATCCGCCGATGATCGCGCCAGGAGTATCAAAGGGAGAAGAGGGCCCAAAATCAAGAATGAAGCCCGTATTATTCGCCGAGCTTTGCCATGTAACCGTTGTTCCAGCCTTCACACAGAAGGGGGCATTCGACTTCGAATTCGGTATGGCCGGCGTAACTGTCGCCGAGGTCCCGCCCCTGCGTTTCAGATCGACTACGCATGGGGCCGAATTGGATCCGCAACGACTTGAGGCAGTACAGATACTCGTTGGATTTGTTTCCGTACAAGCGTACTTGTTGGCACGTTTGTTTTGCGCGTTGGCAACCACAAAGCTAGCCAGCGAAAGCGACAACAGGAGTCCAGTAAAATACAAAGCCGGTTTGGACAGTCTTTTCATGAGGAACCTCCTCACCAAGCGAATTCCAGAAACACCCCAACGCTGACGTGTCAACGACTCTGTTCGTGAGTGCCGGCCTTGTGCCAGTCAATGATGTTGACGAGCTTCCAGGCATTTTGGCGAAGTTGGAATTCTAGCTGTCCGTCTTTGTTGATAATCAACTGGGCAGCGGGGTAAAGCACGCCAGCGCTCTTGTCCTTGTCGGAGTCATTTATCTCGATCTCGCCTGCGGTCAAGTTATAAGCTTTGCTTTGGGTGTTGTAATAAAGTTCACCGAATTTAATATCCCGGTTCGTGACGAAACGAATCTTGCGGCCGGTTGGCGTGGGGATCAGGCGAATGTAACTGAGGTCGTAGCCAATTGTGCCGGTGATGGCAATGCGACCTACGGACTTCATCCTCGTAAGCGCATTCACCAAGCCCTCGTTCTGGCCATGCGTAAAGGCATCAACGAGAATAGCTCGATCATCGTCGGTTGAGAACTCATTGATAATCACCTTCACGCTGATTACTTTGCCCATCTGGGTGCTGGTTCCCATTGCGGTTGCGTCGATGACCTCTTCGCCCCTGTCATCCGCGGGGAGCGCGAAGGTGGCCGCCAGCAAAAGCATTACGAGCACGAAACTGCACGAGCAGAATCTGCGAACTGTGTATTCGCATGGATGGCTTTGAGTCATTGCTTTTCTCCCTACCCGCGTCTTTTCCCACAGCTCCAGACTTGCGTGCAAGAGAAATCTGACGCGTCCTGCAGAGCGAATCATTCCCACGCCGTATCATTCATCCTTCCCCGATGCGCTGGACTAAGGCGGCCCCGCGCAACCGCACCGGAAAAAGACGAAGCCTTAGAAACAACGTTTCATATTCCAGCGATACCTTTGTTCTGCAAAACACGCACTACGACCCGTCGATTCTCCGCCTGTCCTTCCGCCGTCTTGTCGTTGCCGACCTGATGGCTCTCTCCCATCGCACCTGGGGCCAACATCCTCGTGAGGGGAATGTGTCCCTGCTGAACCAGAATATCGGTAACAGCATTGGCGCGGTCTTCGCTGAGCTTTTGGTTTAGGGTCGCGCTGTTACCTCATCAAAAATATAGTAATCATCCAACTGGCCGAAGCGTGCGATCGCAGCGTCGACGGCCGCTTTGTTTGCGGCGATCTTCGCCTGGTGTTCAGTCAATTGCGCCTGCTGTTGTTGCAAGGCCTCGTTCTGCGCTTTCAATTCCGCGTTTTGTTTTTCCAACTCTTGTTGGTTCTGCTGCACCTGCACCTTCGTTTCGTGCATTCCAGCTTCAATCTTTTCAGCGTCCTCGAGATCATTGCCTTTGAAAGCGACGGACTTCGCCACCAGTTGATTCTTCTCGTTGTAGGTGCCTTCCACTCTAACGGCGAGCCCAGGGATCAGCGCCGCCATCGACATTTGCTTCCGGCGCGCCTTGAAGACACCCTGGATCTGTCCTACTTGGGTGCTATCCGTGAGCAGGACGGTAACGTCCGGAGAACTGGAAGTCTTGACAACCATGGTATCTCCGTTGCGTGCTTTGATAAGACCTTCGACCTTGACGGCCTGGGCGGCGACAATCGGGCTCAACAAGGTGAGCCCGAGCAATGCCAGCATCACAAAATAGCTGACTCTCGCGATCAACGTCTTGCCGGTCCGAGTAGTGATGATTCCTTTGACGTTGCCGCCAAAAGCACATGCTGATGCGAGAATTGACAACGCCACCGGACATGCCACACCAGCTTTTCTATACATCTCCGCCTCTCTTTTTCTCAGCATTTGATCCAGACCAAGCCTCCACGCGCTGCTTTCTGAGGCGATGCTAGGTCTGGATTGATGTCCACTCAACTAGGGAAATCCCTAGGAGAGCCGGATAGAAGGAGGAGGCAGAGGGTGAACTGGAGACTGGGTTCGCGACTGGGGCGTCATCCCTAATTTTCGGCGATCACGGTTTTGCGATCCCACTGCCATTGAGGTCGCTCGCGGACGATTGCAAGTACCTGGCAACCGCGAGCTCGAGACTGAATTGCATGCGCTCGCGTCCCAGTACTTCCCGAGGGGCGATCTCTGGACCATTTTCAATACACCGGGATTGAGCCCTACGAGCCATGTGTCTATCCCGCGCTCTCGGTGCCGTTTCTCGCCTTCGCTCAGTGCTTTTAGCGCTGTGTATTCAAGATCGAACACGGGACTGAGGTCGAGCACAACTACTTTAGGCTGGGTGTCGCTCACCAACAGTCTTATCTTTTGTCCGATTTGCTCAGCGTTGGCAAAGAAGACGCGCCCCTCAAGTCGCAACAGCAACAGCCCCGGATATGTTTCGTCCTCCGGATGCTCCTTCGAACGAGGCCGAAACACGTTGGTCCCCGGCTTGCGCCCCAGAATGTAGACCGGCGGATCGGCAACTTGTGCTGCAAGCGCCACGAGCGACGCCACGATCGCGACGATGATTCCCTTCAAGGTTCCCAACAGGATTACTCCGGCAAAGGCGGTCAACGCCCAAATAAATTCGGTGCGCCGAATTTCCAAAATCTCTCGGAACTCTTTTGGCCGAATCAGTCCGATTGAGTAGACGATGACCACCGCCGCGAGTGTGGCCTGAGGCATGAGTGCCAGAAAGGGTGCGAGCAGTAGAACTGTGGCCAACGCAACTGCGGCTGTGACCATTTCAGCGAGCTGGGTGCGTGCCCCCCGCAAGCCGGTTCACTGCAGTCTGAGTTGTGCCTCCACCAGCGGGCATTGCTCCAAAGAACGCGCCACCCGCGTTTGCAAGACCCGTCGCCAACAATTCCCGATTCGCTCGAGGATGAGGCTCCCCACTCTTGGCGAATGCCCGGCCGGCAGCAATGGTCTCAGTAAAACTCATGAGAGCGATGCCCAAGGCCCCGGGCCAGAGCTGCCCCGCAAGCGAGAATTCAGGAGCAGTAAGAGAGGGTAAACCTTGAGGAATCCGGCCGACCAGTTCCACTCCGTGTGAATGCAGTCCCAATAGGCGAGCACCTATGATTCCTGCTGCTACGGCGATCAGCGGAGCCGGTGCCCGCGGAAAGAATCGCTCGGTCCCTACCAATATTGCGATCATCGCGATCCCCACAGCCAAGGTCGTCAACGACGTTTCGGGAACACCGCGGGCGATGGCCAGTACGTTCTGGAAGAAAGAGCCCCGAGGGAAATGAATGCCGAGAATCTTTGGAACTTGACCCAGCACGATGACGACACCGATACCCGCTTTAAAGCCAACCAACACTGGTTCGGAGATGAAGTCAGCGATAAAGCCCAGACGGAGCAACGAAGCTAGAACTAGAAAGCCTCCGACCACCAATGTCAACATTGCCGAGGCTCTAAGGAGGGACGACGGATCGCCACCTGGCAGGATTTGGCTGAGTTCTGCTGCGGTTAAAACCGCGATCGTGGTGGTGGTGCTGACACTTAACGGGCGAGAAGTTCCCATCACGGAGTAGACCGCCATGGGAACTAGAACCGTGTACAGCCCCACCTGTACCGGCAGTCCCGCGATCGTCGCATACGCCATCGCTTTGGGAATGACCACGGCGGCCGCAGTCAGTCCTGCGATTAAATCTGGCCGCAACCAGTCCTTTTTGTAATTGAACAGCCAATCCGCAATTGGCAGGTAGGTGTGACTTTGACGGTCCGTCGAGAAGTTCTTTCCCACTGGATGTTCCGGTCCATCCACATACTCCAGTGCAGCGACTCACACGAAGCAGCCACGTTCAACCGATAATGAGATCTGCTCCGTTGGATGGGTCTGATGATGAGCCAACTTCGAATGCTAGCGACCGGGCTTCTTCTGAGCACCTGGGGATTTCCCTAGTGAAGTTTCCTTCCCGCCAGATAGGTAGCGAGGGCTCACTCAAAAATAGAACGGACCCGCCCGCAGGCGACGCTGCTATCTCTGGTGGTGCGACGTCGTAGGTCTGACAATAGGCTACGATGTCAATTTTGACAATCATAACCACCTTCCGTGATAAAGTAGGAGCAATGTTAGAATCGGCGAGGGGTGAGGTGTCTCCTTCTTCGCTCGTTCACGTCTATTAGGCTCCTCGAATAACAATCAACTTTAGAGATTCGGAAGTGTCAGTCACTTCCTCGATAAGGCCACAATTCCGGCGTTCGACTCCCGGAAGGATGCGGTAACGATCTATGAATCTCAAAAATCGTCGGTTCTCAAGCAAAGCCGAACACTTTGTGGGAAAAGTGCTCTGGCTGCAGTGGTTTTCGCAGCTTTCATTCCTGCTCGCTTTTGCGTTGGCGAGCGAATTCAGCGCTCGCCCCCAAGTGCCTCTGAAGCAAGATGTCCTGATCCTCAACGAGGTGGGTCTCTCGCACGCGCTAACCGACTTGATGACCCAGCAAATTGTCACCGGGGTACGCGAGACGCCGGGCCACCCCTTCGAGTTCTATTCGGAAACCCTCGACTTACTCTATTTTCCAGACAGATCACCTCTTCCCGAACTGAGGGATTGGCTTGTCAACAAATACGCTGGCGATAAAATCGCCGTTGTCGTGGCCGTAGGACCGGAGACAATTAAATTCCTCGCAAATTATGCCAATACCATGTTCCCCGGAGTTCCCGTTGTGATTTGTCGGAGTGCCGCGGATCAGGCGGGAAATCCGAATTTAGATTCACGATTCACGGGATCATGGCAGAAACGCGAGCCAGAGAAGACACTCGAAGCGGCTCTGCGTCTCTTTCCAAATACCCGCAACGTGTTTGTGGTTGGAGGAACCTCGATCTATGACCGAGTGGTGATGGCGGCGACAAAAGAATCCCTCATCTCGTTTCAGACAACAGATTCAATCTCCTATCTGACTGACATGGAAATGGGGAAACTACTCGAACAGCTGAAGCATCTACCTGAGAATTCGATCGTGTTCTATACCTCTTTCTTTCAGGTTTCCGCTGGAAACAAATTCCTCAATGCGACTAAAGCACTTCCCTTGGTCGCGTCTGCTGCCAATGCCCCGGTGTTTGGGATGTCGGACACGTATTTGGGACATGGCATCGTTGGCGGCGATCTGATGAATTTTCGGGAACAGGGAAAGCTCACGGCCCGGATTGTTTCGGATCTCCTCGCTGGGAAAAAGGCCGCTGACATTCCTATCGAAAATCTTCCCAGTATGTTTATGTTCGATTGGAACGAACTGAGGCGCTGGCACCTACCCGAAAGCCGGCTTCCTCATGGAAGCGTCATCCTGTTTCGCGAACCAAGCGTTTGGGAACGTTCGAAATGGTTTTGGGTCACCACATTCCTGATCATCCTCACGCTTTCCGCCTTGGCCGCCTACCTGCAATACAGTCAAAACCAGTTGAAACTGGCGAAAGAGAAAGAAAGACATCTAAGCGGTCAGCTGATCCATGCAGAGGAACAGGAACGGCGGCGGATCGCCTCGGAACTTCACGACGACTTCAGCCAAAGACTGGCTTTGCTGTCGCTCGGTTTGGAGAATGTGAAGGAAGCGACGCCCGCTTCGTTGGGTCAGGTTCACAGCCAAGTGCACGACCTTGTAAAATCCACAAGCGAGTTCAGTGCTGATCTGCACACCCTGTCTCACCGGCTCCATTCCTCCACGCTCGAGAGCCTCGGACTTGTTCCTGCCGTCGCCGCCTTGTGCAAGGAATTCTCTGCGAACCAAGGCATATGTGTGGCCTTTACGGCGGATGGGATTCCCCGATCGGTCCGTCCTGATACTGCCCTTTGTGTTTTTCGTATCGTTCAAGAAGGACTTCGAAACTTGAAGAAGCACAGCGGTGCAAAGGAAGCAAAGGTAGCTCTTCGAATGGAACACGACAGATTGAAGGTTTTCGTGTGTGACGAAGGTCGTGGGTTCGACTTGAGCGGGCTGCGCCGGAATGAAGGACTTGGTGTCCGAAGCATGGAAGAACGCGCACGCGCGCTAGGTGGAGACTTCGAAATTCGATCGAAACCGGGAAAAGGGACAACGCTCAAGGCTTGGGTGCCACTCCGACTGATTCAGGAGTTGTGACGCGCTGGAGTTGTGGCGCCCAACGCACAATAACCGCCTCAGGACCTGTCGCTCTATATTGCCCTGCCGTAATAACACTCTAATTTTTCTAGAGCTGCGATCATTCTTGTCGGCGATTTCATTTGCATCGCAAGCATCCTAGGGGTTTCCCTAGTTGTGGCCCACGGCTCCATCCTCTAAAAACCCTGCAGAACTTAATCGTGCGCCCGCGGTACGTGACACTCGCTGGCGTTTCAGCAGGCAGACTGCAGTCGCGCACGGCGGGAGTGTGCTGAAAGCCGATTAGCCAAGGAGGAGCCGCAGATGATCTTCAACCGTTACTCATTCTCTAACCGACTCGGGATCTCCTTGGTCACGGCCGTGTTTCTCACGCTGGTTGCAGTGCCGTCAGCACGGGCCCAGGACCAGACTTCGCAAACCCCCGACCTTCAACAGATGCAGAGGAAGATGGAGCAACTTGAAAAAGAGATGCTCGAACTAAAGCAGCAGATGAACTCCGTCGCGGGTCTATCGAAGCAAGCCGTGCCAGGTCCCAGCATTGCGGTAACGACCGACACCCGCCAAGCGGAAGAACACGGAGAGAGCCACAGCCGTCAAATTCCGTGGATTTCTACGGCTTTGCAATGATGGACAGTGGCTACAATTTCGGCTCCATCAACCCCAACTTTTTCGATGTGGAACGCCCCACACAATTACCGGTCTTCACGGGGCAGTTCGGTCCGGACGGCAGTACGTTTTTCGGTGTTCGACAAACTCGGTTTGGGGTGAAGAGCTTTTCAGAGACACCCCTGGGAGATCTCAAAACCATCTTCGAATTTGAACTCTTCGGAACAGGTGTCGATGTCGGACAGACTACTTTCCGCTTGCGCCACGCTTGGGGCGAACTCGGCCATTTCGGTGCAGGACAGACCTGGAGTCCTTTCATGGACATCGATGTCTTTCCAAACTCAATCGAATACTGGGGCCCCAACGGCATGGTGTTCTTCCGAAATGTACAGGTACGCTGGTCGCCGATCTTGGGTGCGAGCAATGTCGTATTCGCCCTTGAGCGTCCCGGTGCCAGCGCGGATGGCGGGATTTACGCCGACCGTATCGAGCTCCAAAATATTTTCCCTCAGCTCAAGTGGCCCGATCTGAGCGGCCATGCCCGTCTCGCCAGAAAATTGGGTTACGTCCAAGTGGCAGGAATCGTCAGACAAATCGCTTGGAAGGATACAAATGCAGCAAAGCCCAACCTCAGCGGGAGTGCCGTTGGTTGGGGTGTGAATCTTACCTCCAATATCAATATCACTAAAAAGGACGTCGGTCGGTTCGAAGTCGTTTACGGTGACGGCGTGGAGAACTACATGAATGACGCGCCAGTTGACATCGGCGTCAAAAACAATTTCTCAAACCCCTCACTTCCGATCAAGGGCGTGGCCTTACCCGTTCTTGGAATTGTTTCCTTTGTTGATCACACCTGGAGCGACCGATTCAGCACCTCGATCGGTTATTCCATGGTGAACATTGAAAATTCAAATGCAATGACGGCCGACTCATACCATCAGGGACACTATGCCTTGGTAAATCTTCTCTACCACCCGGTAAAACCCGTAACGGTGGGCGGCGAATTTCAATGGGGAAGGCGCATCAATTTCGCCTATGGCTTCAATGTGAACGGCTACAAGATGCAGTTCTCTTTCCGATACGACTGGAGCAAGGGCTTTCAATTCTAACCGCGCGAGGTCAGAAATGAAGATTCCCGCGTCGGGGCTATGGAAGGACGAAGTCAGCCGATCTCAGGTTCAGGAGGAAGCAAATGTTCAAAATTAGTTCTCGCTTGGGGACATTAGTCTTGGCTGCAACTCTTCTTTTCGCCGGTATTTGGGCGGTCCCGGCTTCCGAGCAAACCAAGAGAAGCCCGGTAGCTCCCAACCGTGTGCGAGTTGAAGCCGCTGTACGAGAGGCTTACGAGAAGTTTCGCAGTGACACCAGTGGCAAGAATGCGGATTACATTCCTTATCTGGCACAGGTGGACTCGAAGCTGTTCGGTATTGCGGCGGTGACGACGGACAATCAGGTCTTTGAACTCGGTGACGTCAAGTACTCCTTCTCTATCCAATCGATTTCGAAAGTGTACACGCTGGCGTTAGCGATGGAAGAACTCGGCCACGACAAAGTGTTTCAGCGGATTGGTTCCGAACCGACGGGCAGGGCTTTCAACTCCGTGCTTGCCGTTGTGGACATGCCGACGCACACAGGCAACGCATTTGTGAACGCTGGCGCGATCGCCACCACAAGTTTGATCTCCGGCCAGAACGAAGAGGAGAAATGGAACAAGATTCTGGATTTTTACAGCAAGGTGGCCGGAGAGAAATTGGTCCTTATTGGTGAGGTCTACAAATCGGAGGCCGCCACAAACGCCGGCAACAAAGCGCTGTCGATGCTACTCGCCAAATACGAGCGGATCTACGCCGATCCGTTTGAATCCGTCGATATCTATACAAAACAGTGCTCCGTCGGCGTGAATGCTACCCAACTCGCGCGTATGGGCGCCGTGCTCGCTAATAACGGCAAGAATCCGGCCACAGGCGAGCAAGTTATCAAGGTCGAAGACGTGCCTTTCATCCTCTCCACAATGACGATGGCCGGACTTTACGATAGCTCTGGTGCCTGGGCTTGGCACGTAGGCCTCCCAGCCAAGAGCGGCGTTGGTGGTGGAATCGTCGCTATCGCTCCGGGCAAGGGCGCCATTGCCGTATTCGCTCCACGCCTCGATGAAGCGGGAAATAGTGTGAAGGCACAAAAAGTTATCGAATACGTTGCCGGCAAGCTGGACTACAACCTCTTCTCGCCGAGTTCGGTCGGCTTGAAGTAGCCAGACTATCGACTGCATGAGCGGAGAGCTCCTCGACAACCAGTAGATGTCAGATCTGTTCGTTCGCACTTTGCGGCGCAACAAATTTTTCAATGAGGTTGGAATGCATCGGCAAATCAGTCGAGCGAAGCTTCTGCTTCCTTGGATTCTGTACTTCTTGGCTGGCGGTTCGGGCGCTGTTTTCGCGCAGAGCTCCACAAAGGAGGACACCAGTGCCAACTCCCAGTCGCAGGTCACCTCCGAGGTCCTAAAGAAAGTCGATCAACTGGTCCAACAAAACGAACAACTCGAGAAGCAGAATCAAGATCTTGTCGCTGAAATTAAGTCATTGCGCCAAATTCTTGCCAAACAAGACGGCGTAGCCACGAATCCACCGGCCGGAAACTTGGCCCCGGATACGAATGCCAATCGTTCAACCGAAGAGCCGACACGCGACAATCCATCACAGAAACAGTCGGTATCCAGCGAACAACGCGCCAATACTGCCGACGAAGAGTTCGCCGCCCAGGAAGAACCATCAAAGTGGGGGACATACACTCCAAACGCGGGTTTCAAGGTTGCGGATACGGAGCACGGTGACCTAAGCGTTAGCATTTATACCTACGGCCGGTACCTCAACCAGCTCGGCCTTGCCGCGACCTACACGGACGCGTTCGGCAATGTCAAAAACGTTCAGCGACGCCAGGACTTCCAGTTAAATAAGGTTCAGATCAAGTTTCTTGGCTGGATCCTGAGTGAGAAGTTTCGGTACTTTTTGTATGCGTGGACTTCCAACGCGTCACAAGGCTTGGGAGCGCAGGTCGTGCTCGCCGGGAACTTGAATTACGCCTTCAACAAGCACCTGAACGTGGGTGTCGGCATTAGATCCCTACCGGGGACACGGAGCGTCGAGGGAAATTTCCCATTCTGGCTGGGCGTAGACACTCGCCTGATAGCCGACGAGTTCTTCCGTCCTTCGTACACCTCGGGTGTTTGGGCTTGGGGAAAGGTCGCAGACCGACTGGACTACATCGCTATGGTCGGCAATAACCTGAGCACGCTAGGGGTAAGCGCGGCGCAACTTAACAATAATTTCAGTACCGTCTCCACCGCTTTAGTTTGGATGCCCACCACCGGCGAATTCGGCCAGGGCTTCGGTGACTTTGAGCATCATGAAAGTCTTGCCACTCGCCTCGCGGCCCACTTTACCCGCAGCGACGAGGACACGCAGTCGCAGCCAAACAGCAATCAGTTCGAGAATACTCAGATTCGTCTCGAGGACGGGACGGTCATCTTTACGCCCAACATCTTTGGTCCGGGTATCACCGTCACCGACCTGATTTACAAGATGGCCTCTTTCGATGGAGGTCTAAAGTACCGTGGCTTTTCACTCGACGGGGAATACTTCATGCGTTGGCTTGACAACTTCAAAGGGCCCGGCACCGCCGGGCTTCCCACGATCTTTTCTCGGGGCTTCCAGATGCAGGCCTCAGCGATGGTCGTTCCTAAGACTCTCCAGCTCTATCTCGGGGGGTCGTCCATATATGGCAAGTTTGGAAACCCTTTTGACTTTCGGGCCGGCGTAAACTTTTTCCCCTTTCACAACAAGGTCGTGCGCTGGAACACGGAATTTCTTTATCTGCAGAATTCGCCGGTGGGTTACACGGCCGTTCCCTTCGCAATCGGAGGTAACGGACCCGTCTTCCATACAAATCTCGAGCTTGCCTTTTGAGCGCGCGAATGACAATGGTTCGCCCTGGAAAGTGAGGTTTTATGTGGTGGAGCTCCAGCACCTCGCGTGGAAGCGGAAAGCGAGCGTACCTTGTAGCCATTTTCTTGCTTCTTTGGTGCAATTCCGCAGCAGCACAATCCACACCGAGTCACTTCGAAGTGAATGATTCTCATTTCCATCTAACCAATTACGTTCAACAGGGCACCGACATTCACGACTTCATGGCCATCATGGGCACGAAAGTCGGCCGCGTCGCTTTATTCGGCATTCCACTACAGCAGCAATGGTCGTACCAGAATTCTGGTGACTACTCCCCGACCTATTATTTGCAAACAGATGCCCCTCTCTACTATTACTCATTTACTGATGCTTATATCGCGATGGCCTATCGTTCTCTCCCGCCCGAACAGCAAGCTCGTCTTGATCCAATGATTACAGGATTCGATCCCGCTGATATGTATGCTGCCGATCATATCCGCCGTGTGTTGCAGACGTTTCCCGGTGTGTTCACCGGCATCGGTGAATTTACAATTCATAAAGAGTTTGTTTCTTCGAAAGTCTCCGGAGAAACCGCAAGCCTGACCAACCCGGCCCTCGATCGAATACTTGATTTCGCCGCTGAAGTGGGCCTCATTGTCCTGATTCACAATGACGTCGACGTTCCCTTTTCCAAGGAAGGTGCAGAGCCAATCTATCTCGCTCAGATGAAATCACTGCTCAAACAACACCAGAACCTCCCGATCATCTGGGCGCACTGTGGTGTAGGGCGCGTCGTTCGTCCCGTCAAACAGCACATAGCGATGCTGGAATCCATTCTCAGCGATCCGGGCATGCGCAATGTGTACTTTGATATTTCCTGGGACGAAGTCGCGAAATACATCGTTGCTAGCCCCGAGTCTGTCCGAATCACTTCCGATCTCATCAACCGCTATCCGGACCGCTTTCTATTTGGAACCGACGAAGTTGCCCCGACAAATCAGGAAAAGTATCTCCGGGTTTACCGCCAATACAAACCACTGTGGAATGCACTCTCTCCCCAGGCAAGCGAAGATGTTAGAAAACGGAATTACGAACGGCTCTTTGATGAGGCGCGCAAGAAAGTTCGCACCTGGGAAGCGGCTCACTCGAAGGGCAACAGTGCGACTCCGTTCGCTGATGGGCCGGCCTCGGAACTACCTTAACCGCTTGGTTTCTGCGCTGGTGCTCTAAAATGCCCATCCAATGGCAGAACTCAAACCCAATTCATTTTTCTTGGCCGTCGTGGGAGGGCGGCTATCGTAGTTGTCCCAGAACGAGAACGTAAAGTGAAAGTTGTTGGTCAACTTGATGACGAGCGAATTGGTCGTGGTGGCGCGAACGCGTCCGGAGTCGGATAACCCTGGGAACACGAACCCTTGTAAATGAATTTCTCCTATTTTGAAACGATAAGAATCATAGGTGACACCGAGCAAGCCTTCCGCATTACTGTCTGACTGTTTTGTAGGTGCCGCGAATGACTCTTGCGTATAGACGACTCCCCCCAGCCAACGAAACTCGGTATTCGTGGTCCGTTTCCAATAGCGCCCGTAACCACCGCCTACAGTCGTTCGAAGATCCAAGTCTTGCTGGCTGCTGTGCAGAAAATCCAACAGGCCACCGAGATACGCGTTTCGACTCAAAAACCTCTGCCCGCCAAAAGAAAGATCGTTGCGGTTCGTTTTTGTTCCTCCCGACTGGTCACTAAATGACGTGCCGAGAGCTGCCGACGCCGACCATTTGGGCGTCGAGTATCTAACGTTCACGTCCGTGTTTGCAGTGGTCTGACTGTTGCCACTAGTGAAGCTGACTCCGGCATCTACGCTGCCCTTGAGTTGCCTCCAAACCGATGGCTTCTTGCTTTCAATCTCAACGACACTTAGATAAGGAACACGCAATTCTCCATTGTCGCCGACGATTTTCACGTCCTCGGGATGTTCATCGCTTCCCGGCCCTCGCTCGAGCTTTCCAGTAACATGGATGCCATTAGCAAGAGTAATCAGATAAGTCGCTGTGCTCCTCACCGTTACAACCTGATTCCAGTCCACGTAAAGATCAGTCGAAGAATAATCGGTTTCTACGGACAGAATGCCGTTCTCGAGTCCGTTTACTTCTCCGGTGAGCCGGTCACCGTTCTTCATCGTCACGACGTCTCCGCGCAGCTTCTTGGCATGTGTAGAATGGCCGGTCGAAAAAACTAAAATGACGAGAGTAAAAGCAACCCGCAACAGTCGATGGGAAATCATGAAGATTCTCCAGGCTACGAGAACACGGAAATGACCGTCTGGCTCAAAGATCCCAGTTAGTGGTTCGCCCGACAGGCTGTCTTCTGTTTCAGATTCCAGGCAGAATTTGTCGGCAGTAATTGGCCATTCAATGGAAACGGGACATTCAGCCGGCAAAGGTCTCGCCATGAATCGTTTGTTCTTCCACTACCGAAGGAGTAGCTTTCCAAGGCCCAGCGCGATGAAAACTGAGGAGATTACTGTGACCAGACCCGGCAACATGAAACTGTGGTTGAGCAAAAGCTTGCCGATCTTGGTTGTACCGGTCTGGTCAAAGGAGACAGCGGCGAGTAGCGTTCCATAAGTTGGAAAAAAGAAAACACTGTTTGCCGCAGGATAGAACGCGACAAGCAAATAGGGTGACAGTCCGACAGCAAGCCCTACGGGTACGAGAATTGCGACGGTTGCGGCTGCGCTGAAGAGCATGCTGGAAAGTATGAACAGCCCAGCGCCGAACGCCCAAGCGTGAGTGTCTACTAACGCTGATATTCCACTGACAATTGAGCCGCGATTTCCTTCGAAGAATGAAGAGCCCAACCAGGAGACGCCGATGATGGAAATTATTGCAGAGACCCCACTACGCATGATGGTTCCCTTCAGCATCGAATCGGGGGACGCCTTGAAGACAAGCGTGGTAAGTCCGGCGATCGTCAGCATTACGATCATGATGGCCATGCCCATGCTTACTTGGTCCGTGTCAACTGCACCGCTTGCGGGGACCTGATAGACAGGGCGCAAGTTGGGAAACATACCGATCAACACCACGACGGCAATGCCCACCAGAAACAGGATGGTCGAACCCCGCGCATTGACCAGCTCCTTGCCGTGAAATTCTACTGATTTTCCCGGAGGTTTGGCTTGGCCAGTAGCGAGTCTATGTTGATACTCGGGGTCGTCATTTAGCTCTTTTCCGCGCCAAGCTACGGACAGGGCTCCGATCAATACTGCTAGGAACGTGGATGGAATCGTGATCGCAATCAGAATCGGGAGCGAGACATTCTTTGCCATTAGAAGGCCAATCATCGCGACAGTCGCAGCTGAGATTGGAGAAGCAATCACTCCCTGAAAGCCAGCGATGACGCTAATGGAAAGTGGGCGCTCGGGACGAATGCCCGCTTTCCGCGAGACCTCGGCGATCACGGGCAAAAGCGCATAGATTACGTGAGTCGTACCGGAAGCGAGCACCAGGACATAGGTTACGACTGGGGCAACAAAAGTGATGTACCTCGAGTGCCTGTGCATCACTTTCTCGGCGACTGAAACGAGATAATCGAGACCTCCGGCCGCCTGCATGGCTGCCAATGCTGTGATTACAGCTATGATCATGCCGATGACCGTGCCTGGAGGACCGCCCGGCGGCATCGCAAAGCCAAAAACAAAGATGGCGAGCCCAATCCCCGCGATCGTGCCGAGCGCAATTCCGCCGAGGCGCGCGCCAATCAGGATGCAGGCCAGCAAGATGCAAAGTTCAATCCAGATCATCGATTCGGAACTCCAGCGAGCTCATCGACAGTCGTCAGCACGGTCGAATCCCGGGGCAAAGAGTCTTCAGTACGTTTGAAAGAGTTGCTGCAATTCAGCGGTTGTGCGCGGCTTGAGCAATGCAAGCATCAGAAGGATTCGTGACTTTTGAGGGTTTAGCTCATCGGACGCCACGAACCCCATCTCGTCATCATTGACTTCGACATTTCGCCCGACTGTCCCCGTTGGCACACGACTGCTCCTAACCAACGCCGTGCCCTTCTTGACGGCTCGGGCCGCCGCTTCCAGCGAGGATTTGTTCATGTTTCCATTCCCCACTCCGGCGATGACGATGCCTTTAGCACCATTCGCAACCGAAGAATCGATCAGATCGGCAGACATGTCTTCGTAAGCGAAAATAATATCGACGCGCGGGAGTTTGGTTACGTTGGTTATGTCGAATTCGGAGGAGGATGTGTGTTTCCAACTGGGTGTGTTGTAGAAGTCGTTTTTTCCATAGCTGGAGACACCAACAATTCCGCGCACCGGCGACATGAACGTCTGAACGGCGGTAGTGCTCGTCTTCGTGAGGGAGTGAGCGCCATGGATCCAGTCATTCATCACCACGAGCACTCCGCGTCCTCTCGCATTTGGATCGGCCGCAACAGCAACACCTTCATACAAGTTCAAAGGACCATCCGCACTAATGGCCGTTGATGGGCGCATCGAACCAACCAGAACGACTGGTTTGTCACTCTTCACCACAAGATTGAGGAAGAAGGCAGACTCTTCCATGGTGTCAGTCCCGTGTGTGATAACGATCCCGTCGTAAGTGCTGTTGGCGAGAATTTCATTGCAACGTTTCGCGACGGTCAACAAGATGTCGAAGGTCATGTCTTGGGAGCCGACGTTGGAAATCTGCTCGCCCTTTATGTTGGCAAGTTCCTTGATCCCGGGTACGGCGGCAAGCATGGAGTCGATCGTCACCGCTCCCGACGTGTATCCCGCTTGGGTCCCGGTCGCTGCGGCTCCAGCAATTGTTCCGCCGGTGGCCAGGATGACGATATTTGGTAATTTTCTTTCCTGAGCAGCAGCGAATTGATGACCACCCAGAAACAGAAGAACCGCAAGTAGAATAAAGATTCGATGTCTCAGGTTCATGATTTTTGTCCATTCGAGTTTCTGTGTTCAGCAACTTCCTAGGATCATTGATCGCGATTTATTTGGTTTGATATTTGCTCTTATCGAGTCCGGTCAGCTTGACGGGATCGAGAAGTTCCTGGATTTGGGCTTCCGTTAGAATCTTTTGTTCGCGAATGACTTCCAGAATCCCTTTACCGCTCTTGTACGCTTCGACGGCCAATTCCGTTGCTTTTTCATAACCTACGATCGGATTGAGAGCAGTAACGATGCCGACCGTAGTTTCCAGGTAGTGTTCGAGCATCTTCTCGTTCACCGTGATTCCATCAATGCACTTGGTACGAAAAACCAAGGAAGTGCGAAAGAGAAGACTCTGAGATTCAATTACCGCGAGTCCTGCCAGTGGTTCGTAGGCATTCAGTTCGAGTTGGCCCGAATGTGCAGCGAGGTCGACACCGAAATCGTTAGACATCACCCGGAACGTAACAAGATTCATCACCTCTGGCATCACCGGATTAACTTTGCCGGGCATGATGGAAGAGCCCGGCTGCACAGCCGGAAGACTAATTTCGTAGAGTCCAGCGCGCGGCCCTGATGCGAGTAGGATAAGGTCGCCGGAGATCTTCGACAGCTTGATCGCTAGACTTTTCAGAGCCGAGGAATAAACGACAAAGCCCTGCTGATCCCAGGTTGCAGAGATCATGTCTGCGGCTGGCGTGATTGGCTTACCGGTCAGTTCGGCGAGATGCGCGGCACATTTCTCTGGATATCCCTTGGGAACGTTGATGCCGGTGCCGATTGCAGTGGCACCCATATTGACGGGATACAAGTATTTCTCGGCGTCGCGCAACAGGCGTATCTCCCCGTCTAAGGCGTCGGCGTATCCATAAAACTCCTGCCCGACCGTCATCGGTACAGCGTCCTGCATCTCAGTCCGGCCCATCTTGACGATTTCGAGATACGCAGCGCCTTTCATGCGAAACGAGGCGGCAAGCTTCTGTATTTCCTCGACAAGCTTGTCGTTCCGCAAGAGGAAAGCGACCTTGATCGCAGTGGGATAGGAATCATTCGTGGACTGCGACATGTTCAGGTCATCATGCGGATCGACGAACTGGTACTCGCCTTTCTTGTGGCCCGAAAGTTCGAGCGCGATGTTAGCGAGTACTTCATTTGCGTTCATGTTTGTGGATGTGCCGGCACCACCCTGATACCAGTCCACCTGGAACTGATCGTGGTACTTTCCGGCAATGACGGCGTTGCAAGCCTTCTCGATAGCGGCAAGCTTTTCGGGTTTCATCGCGCCGACGTCGGTATTTGCCCGGGCGGCTGCCAACTTAACGATTGCCCACGCTTCCACAAATCCGGGATAGTGACTGATAGTCACTCCAGAGATTTGGAAATTGTCGAGGGCACGTGCGGTCTGGACGCCGTAATACGCATCCGCGGGAACCTGCTTCTCTCCGAGAAGATCGCGCTCCGTTCTCGTTTTTTCCTGTGCCCACGCTGAAGGCACCACCAACAGCAAAGAGAAGGCCACAATCTGAGCTTTTGTCCTACGCATGACTTCCTCCGAGCCGGAGCAGTCAACTTGCACGTGCGCTGATCTGGCGAAAGTGTTCTGGCGCCATCTTGCGAAGAAAGAAGCACCCTTGCCTACTAGGGAAATCCCTAATTCGTGGCAATTGATGAAGCTGTTGGCAAGACTCAGGATGCTCCCGCACTCGACTCCAGCTTTGCGTGATCTCCAAGTCTGTCGTTCGGATACCGAATGAACCGGCGCGCGGCCATGTGACTATCAGCAAAGAGCTTGGACCAACGATGACTCGAACCGAACGCCATCTAACCAGATTGGGTGAGTTCCCTTGCTGGAACGCAGCTCCGCACCAGCCCCAATGCTCCTAGGGAATTCCCTAGTTGAGCGGACATGAAAGAAAGACTAGCGTCTCTCTCAAGTTCTAAAGGTGAACAGAAGGATTGATACGTTCTATGAGCGCTAGCGCGGTAAACTTTTCGTCCGGTAGGTTGCGGTTCTGGCAGACCACCGTCGGCAAGAAAGCGATAATGGCGGTCACCGGCATCATTCTTTTCGGTTTTGTAGTCGGACACCTCATCGGCAACCTGCAGATTTTCCTGCCACCCGAAAAAATCAACCACTACGCAGCGACGCTAAGAGCCTTTCCCTCTCTCTTGTGGGTTGCGCGGATCACCCTACTCCTTTCCGTCGGTCTGCACATCTGGTCGTCTTTCCAGCTCTGGCTACTTCAGCGCGAAGCCCGGCCTATCCACTACGTGAAGAAAGCCAATCTGCACTCGACCTACGCTTCCCGGACCATGCTCTGGAGCGGTCCCATCATCGCCGCGTTCGTGATTTTCCACCTGCTCCACCTCACCTTCGGCACGGTGCACCCCGGCGGACCTTTCGACGAACAAAATGTTTTCAACAATATTGTCACTGGCTTCCAGGTCTGGCCCGTATCGCTTTTCTACATAATCGCGATGATTATGCTTTGCTATCACCTTTATCACGGCCTGTGGAGTATGTTCCAGACGCTCGGCGTCAGCCATCCCGCGTACACGCCCTGGCTGAAGCGACTCGCGAAGCTTTTCGCCATCCTGATCGCCGTCGGCAATATTTCGATTCCTGTCGCCGTTCTGGCCGGCTTCATCAAGCCTGTTTAGGATCTAATTCTATGGAATTGAAATCAAACGTCCCCACCGGCCCGATTGAGCACTCCTGGGAAAAACACAAGTTCGAGCTCAAGCTGGTTAACCCGGCGAACAAGCGCAAGTACAACATCATCGTTGTCGGCTCCGGCCTAGCCGGGGGTGCTGCAGCTGCCAGCCTGGGCGAACTCGGCTACAACGTTCAATGCTTCTGTTATCAAGATAGTCCGCGACGCGCTCACTCCATCTCCGCGCAGGGCGGCATCAACGCTGCCAAGAATTATCACAATGATGGCGACAGCATTTATCGCCTTTTCTATGACACCGTGAAGGGCGGGGACTTCCGTGCTCGTGAAGCCAACGTTTACCGCCTGGCGCAAGTCAGCGTGAATATCATCGATCAGTGCGTCGCTCAGGGCGTCCCCTTTGCCCGCGAGTACGGCGGTCTCCTCGACAACCGTTCCTTTGGCGGTGCGCAGGTCTCCCGTACTTTCTATGCGCGCGGTCAGACTGGTCAGCAACTCCTTCTCGGAGCGTATCAAGCCCTCGAGCGCCAGATTGGTCTCGGCTCTGTGAAGATGTATCCGCGCATGGACATGCTCGACCTGATTGTGGTTGACGGCCGGGCCTGCGGCATCGTCACGCGCTCTCTGTACGACGGAAAGATTGAGGTGCACCTAGCCGATGCCGTCATCCTGGCGACTGGCGGGTACAGTAACGTATTTTACCTTTCCACCAGTGCTAAGGGCTGCAACGCAACCGCCATTTGGCGCGCGTACAAGCGCGGCGCTCTTTTGGCCAATCCCTGCTTCACTCAAATCCATCCCACATGCATTCCCGTCGCGGGCGAGTATCAGTCCAAGCTCACTCTGATGTCAGAGTCACTTCGCAACGACGGTCGCATCTGGGTACCCAAACAGGCCGGCGATAAACGCGCTCCCGGCCAAATTCCAGAAAGCGAACGCGATTATTACCTGGAGCGCCGCTACCCCAGTTTTGGAAACCTCGTCCCACGCGACATCGCTTCCCGGGCAGCTAAAGCGGAGTGCGATGCCGGCCGCGGCGTTGGTGAATCCGGTCTCGGCGTCTACCTCGATTTGACAGATTCGATCCAGCGCCTGGGCAAAAACAAAATTGCCGAGCGTTATGGCAACTTGATCGAAATGTACGAGCGCATCACCGGTGAAGATCCGTACAAAGTCCCCATGCGCATCTATCCCGCAAGTCATTACACCATGGGCGGGCTCTGGGTGGACTATGACCTGATGTCCACGATTCCCGGTCTGTTCGTCCTCGGCGAGGCAAATTTTTCCGATCACGGAGCCAATCGCCTCGGAGCCAGCGCGCTGATGCAAGGCCTAGCCGATGGCTACTTCATCATTCCCTATACAATCGGCAATTATCTTGCCACCGCCGAGCTCGCAAAGGTTTCAACGGACGCGCCCGCTGCGAAAGACGCCGTCTCGAATGCTACAGCCATCACCACGAAGCTTCTGAACGGAACCGGCGCACGCACTGTAGACTCATTTCACCGCGAACTTGGCAAGATCGTCTGGGACTACTGCGGCATGAGCCGCAGCAAATCCGGGCTGCAAAAGGCGCTCCAGCTCATCCCCGCACTGCGCGAGGAGTTCTGGAAAAATGTTCGAGTCCTTGGAACCAATGAAGAGTTCAACCAATCTCTCGAAAAGGCCGGCCGCGTCGCGGACTTCTTCGAGCTCGCCGAACTCATGTGCATGGATGCGCTCGACCGCAACGAATCCTGCGGTGGCCATTTCCGCGAGGAGTATCAGACACCTGAAGGGGAAGCACTGCGCGACGACGAGAACTACTCCTACGTCGCCGCTTGGACATACCAGGGTGACAATCGAGCCCCTTCTCTCAGCAAGGAACGACTTACCTTTGATTACGTGAAACCTTCTCAACGGAGCTACAAGTGATACTCACCCTTCACGTCTGGAGACAGAAAAATCCCGCGGATCCCGGCCGCATGGTCCGCTACGATGCCCCCAACATCAGCGAGCACATGTCCTTTTTGGAAATGCTCGACGTCGTCAACGAGGGCCTTGTTGCCAAGGGCGAAGATCCCATCGCATTCGATCACGATTGCCGCGAGGGGATTTGCGGTATGTGCGGCATGATGATCAACGGCAAGGCTCATGGCGGCCACAGCGGCACTACCGTCTGCCAGCTCCACATGCGCCACTTCCGAGATGGCGACGAAATCTACATCGAACCTTGGCGCGCCAGATCTTTTCAGGTCATTAAGGATCTCGCCGTAGACCGTGGCGCTTTCGATCGCATCATCGCGGCAGGTGGTTTCATCTCCGTTCCTACAGGCAGCGCCCCCGATGGCAACGCCATTCCTGTCCGCAAGCAGGATGCCGATCTGGCCATGGACGCGGCTGCATGCATCGGCTGCGGAGCCTGTGTAGCCGCTTGTCCCAACGCCGCCGCCGCTCTTTTCGTCGGCGCAAAGATTTCTCATTTAGGCCACTTGCCGCAAGGACAAGTCGAGCGCGACCGCCGCGCCCTCGCCATGATTCAACAGATGGATCTGGAGGGTTTCGCAAATTGCACCAACATCGGCGAATGCGAAGGCGCGTGCCCGAAAGAAATCAAGCTAGAAGTAATCGCCCGCACAAACCGCGATTACATCAAGGCCGCGTTCACGGAGCGCCCCGAATCCACGGGTGACGGCGCCGATTAAGAGCGACCTGCTGGCCGAAGTTCATGTAAGAAGAGTCTCACCGCGCAAACAGGAGAAGTTCGGTCCGAAATCGAAATCTATTTTCAGGACTGAAAAATCTGAATGAGTCAGCCACCATAGTATTCCCGGATCTCGTGGTCCGTCTCAGCTGTGATAAAGCCGAGTTCACCGGGTTCGGAGAGGAACTAAACCTGATCGCTCAGAGCGTATCGTGATGCGGCAGTTCGTTCAAACTCGGCGAGATCTTTTGCTTCTCCTGTCCCTGTTATTGCTCATCCTGCTGTATCCCGTGTTGGACCGCGGTGACGTTCAGAGAATGCTTCTCGGCGGTGTAATGTTCGCGCCACTCCTTTTGGCGACTATCAAGGTGGCACAAATCAAGACTTGGGCGTGGCCCGCAGTACTTTTGATGGCCTGTGCAGTAGTTTGCGCTGCGATCAGCATTTTCTTCACCAATGCAATCGTGGTTGGACTGAAGTGGATGATTTTAGCCGCGTTCTTCGGATTCTCTGCCGTCGGCCTGTTTAGTTATCTGAGAAAAGCTGAATCCATCAGCGATGGCCATCTCTACACTGCCATCAGCATTTACCTGCTGCTGGGCCTGCAGTGGTTTGCGCTTTACAGCGCCATTGATGTATTCAGTCCGGGGTCCATCCAACACAGTGTTGCCGCTAAGGCCGATCGTCACGCGGAACTCTTATACTTTAGTCTGATCACCCTCTCAACGATTGGTTACGGTGACGTTGTCCCCGTTCAGGGTGAAGTGCGCATGTTGGCGGCGCTTGAGGGGATTGCAGGCGTTCTTTATATTGCGATTACGGTCGCGCTGCTCGTCAGTGCATACAGGCCGCGGTCTAGTTCTGCGTAGAAGATTCCGAACGCAAGGACTATCTCCGCGATAGAAATTGCCGGCCTTGGATTTTGATTCCGCCGATCGGAACAGCGATTTCTCGGCCAGTATTAACTGCGAATTGCAGGACCTCAACCTAAACGAAGTTGCTGTTCGACCCAGCCCCCTATTCGACTTTCGCGCAACGACCCCAACAATGCACTCGGAGTCCCGTTTGATAACGATATTGTGAAACCAACTACCTGGTAAGCATCACGATGATAGGTCCACACGCGGTCAACAGGATGTTTCCGACCGCATAGGGTACCGTGTAGCCGAGTGCCGGTAGCTTGCTGCCGGCTTCATCCTGTATCGCTCGCAGCGCCGCCGTTACCGTTCCCGCGCCTGCGCAGGCGCCTAGCAGAATGACTGGGTTTAGGTTTAAGACGTAGCGTCCGAAGAGGAGCGCCGCCAGGTGCGGTGTCACGGCGACAATCAAACCAACCAGGAGAAGACTCGGCCCCGTGACGCGCAGACCCGTGATGAAGCCGGGGCCCGCATTCAAGCCGACGATGCCGATGAAAACCGCAAGGCCGATGGTGTCGAACACCCAGAGCGCTGGCTCGGGGATGCGACCGAACGTTGGGCGGAGGGATCTCAGCCACCCGAACACCAACCCCATAATCAGCGAGCCACCGCTCGCCGTGAGGCTGAGCGGCAAGCCGCCGACCCTGACCGAAAGCAAGCCGATCAACCCTCCCACGAAGATACCCAGGCCTACGAACACGACGTCTGTTTCGCTTGAGGATCGCTCGATGTAGCCGAAGGCCTTGCCTACACGCTCCACATTCTGTGTGGCGCCGGCGATGCGAAGGAGGTCGCCGCGTTGCACGGTCGTCTCAAACGTGAATGGAATTTCTTCCTCTCCTCGGATGAGTTTCTGGAGGACGACGCCGCGGCCGTACTGCTCGGCGAGTGTCGGAAGTATCTGGTCATCAATCGCACGGTTTGTGACGACAACATCGGCCGTGGTCATAGGATAGTCCAGCAACTCACGCTCCTCGACCTCGACACCAATGGCAAAACTCTCGCTGAGCAACACGCGACGGCGAGCCATGACGACAACAGCGTCCCCGGCGCGCAACACAGTATCGGGCTTCGCATCGACAAACTGGGAGTCGCGCCGGACTCGCTCTACAAACACACGTTCCGGCACAAAGGAATTCTCCAAATCGGCGATCTGACGATTCGCAAATGCGTCGGCAAGGTGATACGCCCGCAGGTCCCAATCCTGGTAGCCGGACCGCCTGCTGGATTGCTCGGAGGGCTTCGGGGACATCCTCGCTTCGAGCTTCTGACTCTCTGCTTTCAGATCAGTTCCGAGTAGCCTCGGCGCAAGACTCGAGAGGAACCAGACGACAAAGCCCGTCCCAACTAGGTAGCTCACTGCGTACGCGACAGGGATGTTGTTTAGCAGCCGCTGCTTCTCGGCATCTGGCAGACTAAGCTTGGCGATCGTGTCACCCGCCGTGCCGATGACAGTGCTCTCTGTAAAGGCGCCAGCCATGAGGCCCGCAGCGGTGCCGCAATCGTACCTGAGCAGCTTCGCTGCCGCGACTGTCACCACGAGGCTCGTCACACACAAGACCAGCGTTAGCATCACTTGCGGCACGGCGTTTTTCTTGAGCCCTCGGAAGAATTGCGGTCCCACCTTGTAGCCGGTCGCGAAAAGGAAAAGGTCGAAAAACACAACCTCGACGAGTGGATGGACTTTGATAGTCAGTTGGCCAATGAGAACGCCCGCGAGCAACGTGCCCACCACATTTCCGAGCTTGAACGTCCCAACCCGCACACGCCCAAGCAAGAACCCGAGCGCGAGCGTCAGGAAGATTGCAAGCTCAGGATGCTGTCTCAGAGACGCGACAACGTTCGCGATCACGCGCTCCTCCTATTTGGCGTTGCCGATTCACCGAGATTTGTCATGCGGTCATCGTTTGGCGATATCTTGAAGATGGACTACTCCAATTGACAGGCGGCATTACGAGGTGTCCTTGGAATTGTCAACTTGGGAAAGCGGTGGCACTTGTTCACTGTCTAGAGACAGCCATGCCAGGAACAGTTTGTATCCAACCGACGGGACAATTGGGCCGACAAAAAGACCGATGATGCCCATCGCCATAAAGCCACCGATCGCACCCAAGAAGACTACGACGATGGGAACCGGGACGCCCCGACCGAGCAATAGTGGCTTCAGAACGTTGTCTGTAAGGGCGACGATAATACACCAAATCAAGAAGGCCACTGCCGTGGCAGTACCAGCTGTCGCAAAAACATAGACCACGATGGGGATGAACACGATGGCTCCCACCTGAAGCACAGCGGCAACTAGGAACACCAGTGCCCACAGGCCC
Source organism: uncultured Acidobacteriota bacterium (assembly GCA_963772535.1). GTDB lineage: Bacteria > Acidobacteriota > Terriglobia > Acidiferrales > UBA7541 > Palsa-295. The sequence continues at coordinate 61,893 of CAVYXN010000007.1, read as the reverse complement.
GCCCCCGGGAGCCGGATCGCCAGAAAACCCAGACCGGCGAGCAGAGATTGGATCAAGGCCACGCCAAGGATGCCGGTAGTAACGCTGCGTATAGTCGCCCCCGCGAGTGCTTCGAACTCTGAGCCCTTATTGCCGAATAGGTTGATTGCAAAACCTCTCGAAACTCTCGCGCACTGGCTTGAGTTGGCGAGAAGGAATCCCGCGACCACAATTGAGACGAAAAACTGCAGCACGCCCGCGCCAACTCCGGCGGCCGCCAGGAGTAGTCCGCCGGCAGCCGCTTTGAGCTGCGGCGCGAGACTCTGAAGTGCGGCAGATAAATTATTGGAAGCCAAGCTCCAGAGATCGCTCAACGGTTTGCCGAGCAGGGGCCACGTTGCGATGTTCGCCGGCGGCGGCGGAATCGTTAGGGCTCCATTGTGAAGACGTGCCGCGAGAGACTGGAAGCCATCGATCAGCGTTTGAGCGAGCAGAGCAATCGGCACGATCAAGACCGCAAGGAGAAGAACGGTAAATAGAACGGACGCAAGACGGCCTCTCCCGCCGAGTAGCTTTTGAAGCTTGCAGTATCCTGGGTAGCCGGCAATCGAAATGATCAGTCCCCAAACGGCAAGCGCGATGAAGGGTCTCAAGATGAGGAGGCAGACCGCAGCAAGCAAGACGAAAAGGCAGACGTGTATGGAGACTTCGAGCGCCCGGTTCAGGTACGCCTTGTCGGGCAAGGGGAGGTCAGAGGTCACGATGGGCGCTCCAATGCAGATCAGGCGTTCTCTTTGGTTGAGTCGACACAAGTCTCAGTCGCCGTTCGCAGGTTGTCACCGAGCGGCCTGATTTCTATCGCGCTCGCTGGGGCGCTCCGCTCACGTACCTGATTTGCCCGGATTCGTCGATCCCCGCCACCAAGACGCAAAACGATACTCATTTCAATGGCCTCTCTCACCCCTGCCATGCCAAAACCGAAATGGACTGGTCACAATTCGTAAAGCGAATTAGCCACCCGTTTTAGCCCACGATCGCAGGCGATAATGTCGAGGTGAAGCGAACTCCAATCTGCCAGCAAGAGCCTCTCGCTCCCCTCTCCAACATAAGTCTTGAGATACGCGCGGCAGGAATCACAGTAGTCGATGCGAAGGTTTGACTCTCCCTCGATCGTTAGTGCGGCAAGCCGATGATCATCTCCGTTTTCGCAGAACGGGCACCCGATTCGCCGGTATCGCCAGCGCGTGCTGCAGCAGCTGCAAGAAAGTAGCCGCAGGCGGCCAGGATCAAAGCCGATCAGCTGGCCCATGGCGGGGGGCGATCCGCAAGTGGGGCAGTACCCACAGAGCCAGTGCTCCTCCTCGCGCCAACTACTGAACGCATCCACAAGTGGGCGGAGGTATAGCGACATCGCAGTCCAGCCCAGGTAGCGAACCAGACCTGGGTGCGCTGGGTTGAAATCCTCGTTGTCGAGTAACCACGCGACCGCTCGACGCGGTGCATTTATTTCGCCGTGCAATTGCGCGCTCGAAACACGACACTCCGCCATCAACTTTTCTGGCAATGGTTTTGAAGTCAAACTCTCGACTAGCAATACAAGGATCGCCTCCGCGGGCTCGAAGTCGATTGCTACACGGGAGCTCCCCAGTAGTGGTATGCCCGCCCGATAGTCAGCTACATAGTCATCCCACTTTGGAATGCGCACACTGCCGATTGGGACGCCGGCTGCGGCCGTCGCCACTTGTACATCGAAGTCCGCGACGGAACGTAAGTACGGATGACTTTCTAGCCAAACATCTTGAGTCACTGAATCAATACTCCTATCACTGTCCGGTCTCCTCCTTGGGGAGAATCGGCAGGAATCGTACACCCAGCCCGAAAAGAAAGATGCTCGCAGCGATGAGGCCAACAGTGACGCCCCACTCGAAGACGGATGGGGTGTAGGACGATGGTGCGACCTGAGGCATCGGGCCTTTCAAATCCATAGCCAGAAGAACCACGTTCGTGCGATTGAAAACCACTCCCGCTGCAGCGAGAAGGGTACCGAGAAAAAGCATCGCTGGGCGGGCTCGCAGCGAAGCGCGAGCGAGCAGGGCCAGTGGGAGGACGCCGCCAATGACGATTTCAACCGCGAAGAGGATGCCCAATCTTCCGGAAAATGCGTTGGAGAACTGGCTTCGCACTGCCATATCGACCAGCCGGAATGTCCAATAGGCCAAGAGCGACCAAAATGAGATTTTACCCATCGCCGCCAGTTGCGTGATTTGTATCCGCCTTCCCCACGCCTTGGCGATCCACATTTCGACCAGTACGACGACGGACGTACCGGCTGCGATGGATGACAAGAAGAACGAGATGGACATCACTGGAGACCACCACTGTGGACCGAGCTGCTCCGGCATCAGGAGGAACAACGAGCCCAGCGAACTCTGGTGCATTGTGGAGAGCGTCACGGCCGCGATGGCGAGCATGATCGGCTCAAATTTCTTGCCTCGCGCTCGGAACACCCAAGCAAGAAAAGAAAACAAGACCGCTGTGAGCAGCGCATACGTCAGCTGTCGCGACAGCAGGTAGACGAACAATGTAACCGCACAAGCTACGTAATAGCCGGACCACCGTTGCCAGATTTCCTTCGCTTTCTGCAGCCCCCATCGTTCGAAGGTCACTGGCAGGAACTCCAGAAGCAAGATAGTCACATAGAGGCCGACACACCAAGACACTTCGAACATCGCCGATTGCTCGGGAGATTGCAGTCCAAGCTGATAGAAGTGCCACGGCAGGCCAAGGTCCGCTATTAGTGTGACTGTGACGAACGAGTAGCTCAACAAACCCATGAGCACGGCTGAACGGCCCATCGAGTACAGGTCTTTGCGCTGAAACACATAGATGATTCCAGCAGTAGCGAATGCACCGGCAGCCACGGCGATCCAAATCAAATCGAAGACGATCCACAGTCCCCAGGCATAAGTGTCTGAAAGGTAAGTGCTACCACCCAAACCTAAGACGAATCGGGCGATCACTGAAATCAAGCCGAAAACCATGAGTCCAAGAAGAATCCAGTTCCATGGAGTCAGCATTTCGAGCTGGAGGGGCTCGAACTCTAAGTGAGGACCGCCAGTCTCGATGTCTGCCTCCGTACCCGCGCCAGTAGCCAATGCGACGGCCCTGCGCTTCAAGAAAGCGTAGGTGCCGCCTAGCAACGCACCCAGAGCCAAGACGGCAGGAGGAACGGCGTGTATAGCGAGACTGGAGAATCCGGGATACGCCTTGTTACCAACCTCGGAAAAACCGAGCTTCCCGAAAGGTACCGACGATAGGTACAACACGCTGGTGCCGCCGGCCTCTTTTTCTCCGTATATATGGTCTACATACTTCTCGGGATGATTGGAAATCCGGTTACGCGCCTCCAGTAATATGTCATCCCGGGTGCCGAAAACCAGCGCGTCAGCCGGACAAGCTTTGACGCAAGCTGGCTCGACAATATTCTCGCGGTAGCTTTTGCGCTCATCAGCGGTAAGTTCCTGTCCATTGCGGGCCAAAGGGATGGGCTGATCAGTGCGGTCGGCGCAGTGAGTACACTTTTGAATTTTTGGAGCGAGAGAGTCCCATTCCGCGGTCGGCACGCCCCACGGGCACGCCCATTCGCAGTAGCGGCAGCCGATGCATTTATTTGCATCGTAAGTTACGGGTCCATCAGATTGCCGGGTCAGAGCTGTTGTGGGGCAAGCTGAAGCGCACGCCGGTTCTAGGCAATGCAGACATCGACGCATCGTGAAAAGGTAATGCAAACCCCCGGGCGCCTTTTCGTCAGGCAACTCGTGAAACGTGATCAGGGTCAGAGTTTTTGCGCTGAGCGTGGCGGGGTTTTGAAAACCCAGGTCCGACTGAAACTCGGTCACTTCTCCGTCGCGATCATTCCACTGCTTACAGGCAACTTGGCACGCGCGACAACCGATGCACTTCGTGATGTCAACTAGCGTCGATTTAAAAGAGCCCGTGTTGGCAGCTTGACTCATGCGGTACCCTCTCGCGCGGTTCGCGATCTTGCACCAGCTTCGCGGACTTTGATCACGTTTACCAAGCACGCCTTAGTTTCTTGGGTTCCCGCTCCCGGATCGGCAGCATCTATTGTGAGAAAATTTACGCTGGGACCGGTAGAAAGACCTTTGAAACCCCAGTTGTACGGCATCCAAACCACGCTGACCTGGCGTTCGCCGATCTTCAGCTCCTTCATCCGGGGAGTGACGAGGGCCCTCACCTCGAGTTCACCGCGCGCCGACGAAACCCGAACCCAGTCCCCCGATTTCACTCCGAGCTTTTGCGCGAGGACGATCGGCATCTCCAGCACCGGATCGGGGACGAGCTCATTGAGCCAGGGAATGTTCCGAGTGGTCGACCCGCCGCACCAGTGTTCAGCGACCGTGGAGGTCATCAGCACGTACGGGAACTTCTCGACCGTGCCGATGGGCTGATGCGACGCGATACGCGGATATTTGAGCATCGGGTTGCTCTTCATGCGCGGGTGAAGGATGTTTTCAACCGGACTCTCGACGGGCTCGTACATCTCCGGCAGCGGACCGTCTTTCGGTACGTAGGCCACGTCCCGCGGATACCCCGGATGCCTCTCGTCCGGGTCTGAGTAAACGGCCGCGAACAGGCGCCCTACGCCTTCCGCGCCTAGGTGGAAGGCCCGCTGGCCGTTCGGCGTGTCCGGTCCGTCGGTCACGACGGGGACATCCGGTACGTCGTATCCAGCCCAGCGCTTTGACTTTTCGTCCCACCAGACGATGGCCTTCGAGCCCGGATAGGGCTTGCCGTGCCGGTCGCACGACGCTCGGTTGTAGAGGATGCGCATGTTGTTCGGCCAGGTCCACCCGAAGCCCGGATAGAGCCCAAGGCCTCCCGGGTCCGTTTGCGAATCGCGGCGCTTCGAAAGGTTCTCACCGTTGGCGAAAACGCCCGCATAGATCCACGCGCCAGACGATGTGGAACCGTCTGCCCGAAGATCGCTGACCTTGCGGACGAGATCGCCCGCCTTGAGGCCGGTCTCGGGGTTGTCGCGCAGGGCGTACCCGTTGATCTCGCGCAGGACGTCCTCGGCCGTGGTGTAGGTCCAGAAAGCCTTCTGGATGATTTCGTCCCTCGGCTCCTTCGAATCCTTAACTTGATCGCGCACCTTACGGAAGACGAGGTCAACGATCTCGCCGTCGGGCTTAGCTTCCCCCGGAGGCTTCACGGCCGCGTGACGCCATTGCACCATGCCGCCCGAATTGCTGATGGTTCCGTTCTTTTCCATGAAGAACGCCGCAGGCAGCAGGAACACCTCGGTGGAGATAGACTTCGGGTCGACGCCGGGGCGATGCCAGAACGCCGCTGTCTCGGTCTCCCAGATCTCCTGGACCACGAGCGTCTCGAGTTTCGCCATCGCACCGAGCGTCAGACTGAGGTTGGGCACGGTGACCGCGGGATTCTGACCCACGATCCAGAGGAGTTTGAGCTTCCCGGTAAGGGCATCCTCGAACATCGGCAGAGTTCCGTAGTCTTTGGAAGCGTTACGCTTAGGCAGCCAGGCATAGGCATAATCGTTTTCAGCGGTGGCCGCCTCACCGAAGAACGCCTTGAGCGTATTGACGAGGTACCGGCTGTCGGCGATTCCGTTCTTGCGCACGTAGTCGTGGATGGTCGGCTCGGCGTTCGAGGCGGAGTTGAGGTAGCCCGGCATGTAGTTGTAGAGCACGGCCATGTCGCACGCGCCCTGCACGTTCGGCTCGCCGCGCAGAGCGTTGACGCCGCCGCCCGGCTTGCCGATGTTGCCGAGCAGGAGCTGCAGGATCGTGAACGAACGGATCCCCTGCACACCGGTCGTGTGCTGGGTCATCCCGAGCGCATAGAGGATAGATCCCGGACGGTTCTTCGCCATCATCTCCGCGATCTGCCGGATCTGCTCGGCCGGAATACCGGTAATCTGCTCGCCCGTCTCCGGCGAGTACCGCGAGACGAAGGTCTTTAAGCGCGAGAAGACGCAGTGCGGGTCATCCAGGCTCTTGGCGACACGGGGCTTTCCCCTGGCATCGAGCTGATATCCCCAGGTCTCCGTGTGGTACTTGTGGTTCTCCGCGTCGAAGCCGCTGAAAACCCCATTTTTGAAGCTGAACGCCTCATCTCCCAAGAAAAGGGCGTTTGTGTGAGTAACAACGTACTCCTCGTCATACAACTTGTTAACGAGGATGTGGTTGATCATTGCATTCTGGAACGCAGCGTCGGTTCCGGGCCGGATACGCGCGTATACGTCCGCTGCCGCGGAGGTCCGAGTGAATCGCGGATCGACGTGGATGATCTTTGCTCCGTTCTCTTGTGCCTTCCGGATCCACTTGAAGGCCATGGGATGGTTCTCGGCCACGTTGCTGCCTTCCACCAAGATCGTCTTGCAGTTCTGAAGGTCGATCCAGTGGTTGGTCATCGCCCCTCTTCCGAACGAGGCCCCCAGACCGGGGACCGTGGGGCTGTGTCAAAGTCGGGCCTGATGCTCGACGTAAGCCAAGCCGAGCAACCGGGCCGCCTTCTGGAAGAGGTAGCACTCCTCGTTCGTGTTCTGCGCGCCGCCCAAGAAGCCGATCGCATCCGTCCGACTGACCGGAACCTCTTTGTCGCCGACCTTCTCGGTGGCGATCCACGTCTCGTCGCGCGTCTTCCGAATCTTCTGCGCAATCCGCGTGATCGCGTCGTCCCAAGAAATGTCCTCCCAGTGGTCGCTGCCCGGCGCCCGGTAGCGGGGTGTCTTGAGCCGGTTCGGCGAGCTGTGAGTCGCGAACATGGATATGCCCTTCACGCACAGGGATCCGCGATTCACAATGTGGTCGAAGTCACCCTCCATGGTAATCAGCTTGCCTTCGCGTACGGAGGCGACCATCCCACAGCCGCAGGAGCAGAAATTGCAGGAGGTAGTGAACTCACTAACGTTGGAGAGCTTCAACTTCTGCGTCTGAGTTTGAACAGCCGCGATATCAACAAGACCACCGAGCGCCAGTCCGGCGCACCCACCGGCGGCCGTCTTGAACCACTCTCTCCGGGTAACGCGTGTAAGAATCTTTGGTGACTCACACGTGGCGTTTCCAATCTTTCCATTCATTCCAAATTCTTCATTCCTATTCGGATCCAAGGCCTGCTCCGTATTTCATGAATCAGAATTGCGACCCGGCAATGAAATTCTTCGATCGGCTGGCCAGTCTTCCCGCAACAATCGCATTGTTCACAAAACCAGCGGCACATCATCGGTCATGCCAAGAGTTCATGACCGAAAGGAACGCTCCTTTGACAAGCGTTCGCGTTCACGTTGACCGAGGGCGAGATGGAGGTTAGAGATTCAGCCCACCCGAGTTCTACTAGGGAAATCCCTAGCAACGTTCAAGGCTAAGTGTGCTTCCTGCCACGGCGCCGACGGGAAGGGTAAGGCAGCGCTGAAGACCCAGGATCTTGCCTCCGCGGAGGTCCAGAAAATGAGCGACGCCGAGCTCACTACTATCACCGCGGACGGTAAAGGCAAGATGCCAGCATACGGGAAAAGCCTGAAGCCCGATCAGATCAAAGACTTGGTAGCTTACATTCGATCGTTTGCGAAGAAATAATCTTCATAGGTAGAAGGCTGCAGAATACGCAGCCCATCCTAAGAATGGATACGGATCAATGCCTCACGCGACAGGTCTGATTGTCTGTCTGGTTTTGTTTAATGCCGTAGTGATCACGGCAATGGTGGCCCGCCCTGACCTCATGGCAGGCCGCGGTGGGAAAATCCTCGCCTTCATAGCGATGTTTTGCCTGCCGATTTTTTGCGGCCTCCTGGGTTTTTCGAGAGAAATGGGACGATCCAAAACCACCGCTTTCTGTTTGTCCTGCCACACGATGCAAGACTATGGCAAAAGTCTACTCGTCGACGACCCTACTCATCTTCCCGCGTCGCATTTTCAAAATCGCCGCGTGCCTACTGACGAAGCCTGCTATTCCTGCCACACGCAGTACGCTATGTTCGGCGGCCTCAAAGTAAAGCTATACGGACTAAAGCACGTATTCATCTACTATTTCGGAACGCCGCCCGCCCCAGAGGACATCAAGCTTTACGAGCCGTACAGTAATCGAGAATGTCTGCATTGTCATCTAGGGGCTCGGTCGTTTGAAGAGGGAGTGGTGCACAACGCCGACCCGGCTACCCTCCCCGCGATCAAAGCCACTCAACTCTCATGCCTTTCCGCTGGTTGCCACGACTCAGCCCATGATCTAGCGCATCTGAAAGAGGCCAAATACTGGAAGAGAGGTACCTGATGGTGAGCACAAGTCGGTCTGAAAAATGGTTGCGGTTTGCCGGGATCTGCCTCGCAGCCGGCCTCCTAATTGAAGCGCTGTGCATGATCTGGGCCACGCCAATTGCCTTCATTGTTTTTGTGGCCATTGGGGGCCTGCTGATCCTTATTGGCCTGGTGGTTTATCTTCATTCACAGGTCTCGACTGCCGTTGCTAGTGATTGACCGTATCTCGAACTAATTCGGAAAGCGCCGTAGTATCCATACCACTGCCATCAATGCGAGCGGAAACATGGCGATCAGAAACTTTCGCCGTAATCTCAAGTTTGTGAGCAAGGTTATCAAGTGCACTCCCGCTCTGACAAAGTCAGCTCCGTCAAGAACGTTTTGGCTTGGTTTGTACCACTGTCTTGAAATCGTCAAGAATCGAAAAACATAGCCGGTCGCCACCTGGAAATTTCCTTGTGTTGAGATGTAGGTGGGTGAGATGACCGTTACGGGAGCCTGCCGCGGATCGAGGCCCTGCAAATAGCGAACGAAGTTGATGCCCGCGTCGAAGCGGAACGCGGAGCGCTCCGACGCTTTCATTTCGATAGTCGTTCCGCAATCCGCAGCAAAACGGCTGAGGGAGACGAATTCGTGGCCGGTGGGAAATGAAGTTGTTTTCGGATAGTAGATGAATCCCGGCCGCGCCTTGACATAGATATTCCACACGCGACCCGTATAGCCGTAGCGAATGCCGAAGAGCCCTCGGTGACGCTGCCACTTCCTCTGCTGGAGCCTGAGCCGGGAAACTGATTCACTTCGGAGTCGAACCAGAAATGGTTTGTCATCCGGTAAGAAATGGCAGTGGTCACCGTCGCATAATTTCCGAGATCCTAATAAATTAAAGTTTCTTTGTGACCAACGGTTTACTCAGCATGGTTGCCAAGTTGGTTGGAATTGATTAGTGAAACGTAAGGATGACCGGCCAGCGCTGCTTGTATTGCGTGCACCAAATAAGCGTTTCATGCAGGGCTCTTGCACATATCCCAACGCTCCTGCTTCCAGACATGCCTTGATGAAAACTTCCTCCGAATGCACCGTCAGGAAAACGAATATTGCATTGGAACTGGACTCCCTGAGATTGTGTACAGCATCGACTCCGGTCAAAACCGGCATACTAATATCCTACACCGAAGATGCGGGCGGAGGATTGGGTTCAATCTAAGACTAGAGCAAGGCAATTCTCAAAAGAAATGACCCCGCGACAACGCGAAGTGGTCCAAATGCTGGCCGAAGGGCGACCGATGAAGGAGGTCGCAGGTCTCTTAAACTTGAGCGAGAAAACTGTGGAGTTCCATAAGCATCACATCATGGATGTTTTCAATTTGAAGAGTAACGCCGACCTGGTTTTGTTTGCTGTGAAGCGCGGTCTCATCTCGGTCGATATTGAGCCGCAACTTCGTGCAGAGGCTTCGCACAGCAGGAGACAATCGTCTCGTCTTCACATGACAGCTTAACGATATCTCCCTACTGAAGCAGTATTCCGTACTGATATTCAGTAAGTCAGAATGCAAGTTTTAAGGCAAGTTGGACGACACGAGGATTTACAACCGTGCTACTAATCACGCCAAATGTAGGAGAAATGAAATTGGTATCAGGGTTAGCAAACTGCGGATGGTTCAGTGCGTTATACAATTCAGTGCGGAATTGAAGGTTGATTCCCGCGCTCGGCCATTTGATCGGTATATTCTTTGATAGGGAAAGATCCAGGTTTGCTTGCCCGGGACCGTTTACGATTCCTGTTGCACTGTTTCCGAAAGCAGTTCCCTCACCGTCCGCGCCGATCACCGGCGGAGTCGCGAAACACGAGACGTTGAAATAGTTGTTCAGCTTGGATGCGGTGGAACCACTCGTCACTAGTTGATTTTTTGTGCAGTTGCCCGTTAGTTCTGCCCGATCCTCACTGATTCCGAAGACATTATTGGCGTTAGTGTCTGCTATTGTTAGTGCGCTTCCAGACTGAATCGTAACTATCGCCGCCAACTCCCAACCTCCCAGGAACTCACGCTGAAGGTCAGTGGGTGGGCTCGGAATCTCCCAAATTTCACTAAGTATGAACCGGTGGGTGCGGTCGAAGCTGGCTCTTCCCCATCGCTGGCTCGGAGAATTTTGGTCTCCTAATGTTAGTGCATTCCCTGACGACGTTGAGTTAACGTCAGCACCATCAGTGTCCAGCGTCTTTGAGAATGTATAGGAAGCGAGAAGCTGCAAGCCATGGCTCATCCGCTTCGTCATACTCACTTCAAGCCCGTTGTACCAGGAACCGCCCTCAGATTCCATCAAAACAAGGGAGTCGGGAGGCACCCCGAGAATCGGGACTCGCGAAGGAATATTTGCGACGGTATCCGTGGTCACTCCCCTTATCGGGTGCTGCGCAGAAGCTGATAGGGCTTGATTAAGGGACCGTTGACGTACCAGGTGTATTCCAAGCGATGCGCGGCGAACCGATTACGGTGGCGGTCCAGCCAATGTCTGTGCCAGAGCCCGGCGGCCAATTGTCGTCTGTGGGTTTCCACGATTTGTCCGGGTTGTAAAGCTCCATGTCTTTGAAAACCTTGAGGGTATCGGCGCCCAAGTCCTTCTGATAGACAATTCCTTCGTAACTGACAATGAACGTCTTGACACCGGTAACCCGATACTCCGCCGGAGCAGCAACGAGGGCGAACCCGCCGATCATCGCCCCTTCTATAACGAAATTCAACTTGCCGAGCGGCGCCGCCGAACCCTGCCCCTTTAGAATCTTGAAGAAATATCCGTGATACGGTTTGGACCGATCTGTGTAGCCCTCCTCTAAAGCGTCGGCGATACCCTCAGAGATCGGACCGCCAAGTGTCCCATCGGGATTTCGCCACACCAAGCCGTCGTGCTTTCCAGAAGTGCTGATGATTCGTTGTGCGTACTGATTTACTTTGGAGCCGTCATGTCTTTCCGAAGCATATTCATGCTGGGCTTCCACATAGCCGCGGCAGATTTCGATGGCGTCCAATTCATTGCTTCCGATTCGGCGGTACAGAATTTCCTGGCGGCCTGCCGTGGTGTCGAAGAGCCACATTCCATTTCGCTTGACGATGGGGATCGGTAATGGCCAATCGTCATTTCCGACCACGAAGGTGGCGCGGTCGGGATTCTTGGCATCTATGACAACCGAACTCTTCTCGCGAGCTTTTGCGGCAAACGCAGCAGCGATGTTCTTATCTCGAACGGGGTCCTCGGAAGAGATCAAGTCTTCACCACTCGGACCGAGAATCTGCTCCAGAGCAGGCACATCAAAGCTCCCCGCAGCTTCAACGAGTGCGTCGGCGGCCTCTCTAGCAGTAGAAAAAGCCTTATTGGTTGGCGACGAAGTGTCGGACAGCTTCTGTTGCGATAACAAAGGCAAAGACCAGAGCAGGGCAAGGGCGCAGGCAACGGCAGTTCCAGAAAGTCGCGCGAATGCATGCGGCAATAACGAATTGGTCTTTCTCGATTTCATTTGAATTTCCTTGTCCATAACTTTCCTACCGCCTCCCGCCACCTCGGCCGCCGCCGCCGCGGCTTCCGCCGCCCATACTGGCACCCCCGCGTGAACTACTAGCTCGTGCTGCGCTCCCGCTTCCAGAAGACCCGCCGAAGGCGCTAGAATTTCTCCCACCCGAACCGCCGGAGACTTGTCGACTACCTGCCCGGTCGCCCCCACTCGAAGCACGGTTGCTAGCACCCGGCTGTTGTCTACCACCACCAGCGCCACCGCGATCCATTGTGCCGGCCTGCTGTCGACCGCCGCCCTGCTGACGAGATTGCTGTTGGCGCGCATTGGTCTGACGGTCAGAGACGGACGCCCCACGGGCTGTGCCGCCGTACTTGTTCGCCGTGGCCTTGTTTGAATACGGAGCTCCGCCCCGGTGCTGGGGATTGTGCTGCCAGCTGTTGCCTCCTCCGCGACTGGGCTGCTGAGACGGACGATTATTAATATTTTGCCTGTTTGAATTGTTGACGAAACTGTTGTTGTTATTAATCGTGATGTTGTTGTTGCCGCCATGCCATCCGGTGTTGTAGCCCCAGCCGCCACCCCAAGCTGCTCCCATCGCCAAGCCAACACCAAAAGAGATCGCCATTCCCGCGGCGTAATAACCCGGAGGCGGGTAGTAGATGGGTGGATAGGGATATGCCGGCGCGCCGTACACCACCACAGGGTCGTAGCTAGGGACGTAGACAACCTGAGGATTCGACTGCTCGACGACGATCACCTGCTTGTTTTCCACTACTCTCGTTTCAACCTTCATCTGCTCGTTTGATTTCAGATTTCCTTTCTCCTTTGCCTTCGCGCGCATACGCTGCACGGCATCCATGACATCGTTTTGCTGCGCCAGGAATGCGTTGCCGAGTTCGTCGGTCCACTGGATGTCATCTACCAAACGTTTGACAACATCGGGAAGCGCGGCCATGGCTTGGACGCTTGGGTCCCAGGGCTGTTTCTGCACCGCATCAGCGAGTGCCTTGTCTTTCAAGGTTTTGTTCTTCTCCAACCATTGCTGGAGTTGAACCAGTTCCAAAGGGTACGTCGACGCGGCGAGCACTTGAGCGAGCAATGGATCCGGGTACAACGCAATCGGGGCCACCAGCGAGTCAAGTTGATCCGGGGATAGACTTGCAGCTTCTTGCTGGGCCGATCCGGCTGCCGGTGCCTGTGACTGACTGGCCGGCACAACTCCCGGTAGGAGCAACGCAGAGCAAAGAACAGCCACACACTGTTGCACGATTTTCCTGAGGAACGCTAATTCAAACGTTTTTTTTGTCATGATCGAACTTCCGCTTCACCCTTCTAAAACTCTCTTCTGCTTCTCAGTACTGGGTCAGGAGGAGCCCATAATACCTTGCTCCTCCTTTTTGGTTTGGCGGCCAAGGGTTCGACATTCCATGCTGACGTGGACTCGTGCATTTCTTTTGACTGGTAACTCGCGTACCCATTTAGGCCGTTTTGATCGGGCCGGCAACTAGGGAAATCCCTAGCTGGAAGCCCCCACTCCAATTAAGTTGAACATAGTGGAGAAACATAGGTTCGGTTTTCGAGAACAGAACGAATCGCCGGAATCAGGTGAGTTTTCATTCGGGATTTCCAGACGTAACCGCGAGCGCCAACTTCTTGGCACGCCTTAACGAATTCTTCGCCGGTATGAATTGTTAGAAATACAAACTTGGCAGTGGAACCGGACTCGATCAGCTTCTGCACTGCATCAATGCCGTTCATTAGAGGCATGGTGATGTCAACCACAACGACGTCCGGAGCGAGGCGCTGAACTTCTGATATAAGCAACGCGCCGTCGGTTGCTATGCCCACGATTTCAAAGTGAGGCAACAGGAGGGCGATTTCCGCTTCTAGGAATTCGTCGTGGTCATCGGCCAAAAATATCCGCTGGCGAATCAATTTCGCCTCCGTCGGAAACACACAAGTGAACTCGCCGCCGTCACGCAGGCAGCCATGGCGCAATACCAAATCAAACAGAATGCTAGGAGGTGTGAAGACGCTTCGCTACTGGGGAAATCCCTAGCCCATTTACCGGGAGGTTCTAGACATCTTATGCCTTATGACTTGTGACTTGTGACGTGTGACGTGTGGTTATGGCCCGCTCCTCGGCATACAACTGAACGATTTCTCGCTGCCGGTAGCTCAATTCCTTGCTGAACTGACGAGCGCTTGCTCTTGTGGAAACCCAACCCAGCTGGGTGTGCCCGCTGCGCAGCTGGCTTCTTGGATTACACAGCTCCCGCACTACGACCCTTGGGTGTTTTTTTGACAACCCCTGGGTCAGCTGTGAGCGGTACACGAGCCTTAAGGGTCGTCCCCTTTCCAGATTCCGAATGAATTTCGAACTTTCCTCCCAACGACCGTGCGCGTTCTTGCATACTTCGAATCCCCAATCCCTCATTCTCGTGCAACCCTTTTAGGTCGAATCCGCAGCCTGCGTCCCTCACTGTGACTTCCAATCTATCGCCGACCACCTTGAGGTTCACCTTTGCCTCCTCCGCGTTACTGTGCTTTCTCAAATTTCGAAGCCCTTCCTGAACGATTCGAAAAACACAAAGGGCTGTGTCAGAAGGTACCGATCGTGGAATCTCAGTCGACGTAAAGTCTATTCGGATACCTTGGTTGGCAGTGAACTCCTTGCATAAAGCGGCGACGGCGGGAACAAGGCCGAGGCTCTCAAGCGTGGATGAATGGAGTTGGTGAGATAGGGTGTGGAGATCAGTGCTGAGTTCGCTTGTGGATCTCACAAGGTCGTGCAATCGCGTATGAACATCGGAGAGTGATGCGGGCGTAGCTTCCTCCACATTCTCCAGACCCAGCGACAGCACAGCCAGTCTTTGGCTAAAGTCATCATGAAGTTCCGAAGCAATGCGGCGGCGTTCCTGTTCCTCGGCATTTATCAACTCACTGCTTAGATGTCTCTCCTTCTCTCTCGCTAGTTTCAACTGTCTTTGACTGTATTGTAGGTAGGCGCCAAAGATGGACAGAGCCAGGGTGATCAAGAGCGTTAACACCCAAAACCACTTGGTGCGTTCCCACAAACTTGGTTCGCGAAAAAGTACAACGCTTCCGTAAGGAAGCCGGCTTTCTGGGACGTGCCACCGTTTCAATTCATTCCAGTCGAACCTGAACACGGCAGGCACCGTCTCGATGGGTATATCTTTGGCTCCCTTTCCGTCAAGGAGTTCTGAAATGATCTGGGCCGTGACGCTTCCCTGTTCTCGAAAACTCATCACGTCCCCGCCGATGATGCCATGACCCAAATAGGTATCCGACATGCCAAATACCGGAGCGTTGGCCGCTGATGCGATTGAAGGAAGTGCCTTAGTCGCATTTAGGAATCTGTTTCCAGCGGAATCCTGGAAGAAACAGACATATAACACAATGGAGTTCTCGGGTAGATTTCTCAGCTTCTGAAGCAATCTCCCCATTTCCATGTCAACCAGATAGGAGAACTCCATTTTTAACTGGGAAACACTGAGCAGTTCTTTTGTCACTCCAATTGCCACTCGGTCATAAACCGAGCTGCCTCCAACTATAAACACGTGGCGGGTATTCGGAAAGATACGTAGGGCTGCTTCAAGTGTCCGCCCGGGCTCGAGTTTCTGCCATGTTCCTGTGAATCGAGAGTCCAAACTTGAAATTCCAGCTTGGTCCGCGGAGCTTCCACAAATGACAATGGGAACGCCTGGAAACAGGGTATGGGCATAGTTTGCTAGAAATCTAATTGTGTCCGGTCCTATCGCTACGACAACGTCCCACTTGTGGCCACCGTACTTCCTGATAAGCCAATCCTCCCTTTCGGAAAACGCCGGCCTGTCGGCCCAAAAGAGTAAGTCCAGATTTTCTGCGAAGAATTCAACGTCATGGCCCGCTGTGCTTCGTACTCCACTGACGATTTGCTGGGTCATTAGGCCGGTTAAGGCATGGGAGAGGCCCACCTCGTTGAGAATCAGGACGTCTTTCTTCGGAAGCACCTGTGCTGAAGCGGTAGCACTCATCAGCGCAACAACAAGCAGGAACGACACCTGACAAGTTGATTGGCGCCAGAGCACTTTCCCCGAAAATCGTTTTCCTTTGTTTGTCTCCGGATTGCTGATTCTCATTATCGCGTCCTTGCGACCCAAGCCTTGTGCGATAAAACGGCGCGCAGTCACTTCCCTGATTAGTCTTTGGGCGAAATCAAGCCTTGCTTCAAGGCAAACAAGACCAGGGCGGCATTGCTCTCAAGGTTGAAAGCTTTCATGATGCGGTGCTTGTGGAACTCTGCAGTTTTCTCACTTATCGTCAACAGACCGGCGATCTCCTTCATAGATCGCCCCTCACCGAGCAACTGAACAATGCCTCTTTGTCGCGGGGTCATTTCTTTGGAGAATTGTCGCGCCCTAGTCTTCGCTTCAACCCAGTCTTCAGCTCTCAGCTTGGGCGTTACGTAGGATTTGCCTCGCAAGACTTGATCGATCGCCTTTAGCAGTTCTTGTCCGGGCGAGTGTTTCAGTACAAACCCGATTGGGCCGAGTTCGAGAGCCGCGGCAGCAAGATTTGGATCGTCTCGCATCGTCAGGAAAATGAACTTGATATCAGGTGCTTGTACATTAATTCTCCGGGCCGCATCGAGCCCATTCAAGAGCGGCATACCGACGTCCACAACAATCACGTCCGGACGAAGTCGAATCGCCTCCGTCACCATGGCATGCCCGTCCTGCACCAATCCTAGGACTGTATACGTTCTTTGCAGATAAATTCGCAACGCATCAGCGAAGATCGCATGGTCATCTGCTATTAGAAATCGTGGATCTTTGCCGTATACAGATACGTTATCCATAAAGTGTACTCCCTCGGTATCTTTGTATTGTGCGAATCGCGAACCGTGGCTCCGCGGACCGCACTTAAGATGTGATTGCGTTAGGTTCGGAGGATGGAGTAAAGAATGAAAAATTCTGAGGAATGTGGTGCTACTTTTCCGAACGGGTTCAGGTCCGAGGAATGCAACACGGTCCCAGGATGACTAGGATCTATTTCAAAGTTTCGAATCGGTCGGCGGGCATCCGGTAGACTAGGTGAGACCTTGGTAGTCTTCAGGACCGCAAAATCGTTTGCGGCATTATCAGTTAGAGACAGCAGCTCCGGAAATTCGGAAGAGACAATGCCAAGTAACACAGCGGAGACCAACGCTGTAATGAGGATATTTCCGATTTTGGTTCGTGCCGACTTCATTTTATGACCAGTGAGATAACTTATACTCTTTGTCGTGGCCGCTGGATACTGTCAAAAGTAACAGTGCGGGGCCATTGAAAACGGGGCATTTACGCCCCTTGAAACGAGGCTCAGCCCTCGATAAAACCTTCGGTAGCAGGGCTTATCTCGTCGACTTCAGTAACGTCGCCAATGCATTAGGGCTTTCCCTAGTTGTAGCTCCCGGTTCCTTCCTCTAGAAGTCATTCAGAATTCGATCCTGCGACTGAGATACGCGACTCTTGCCGGCGTTCCGGCTGGCACCTGGTGAGCGTATACGTCAGAAGGCTGCCTGACGATGATCGATCAAGAGGAGGCGCAGATGATGTTCAACCATTACTTTTTTCAACGACTTGCGATCCCCCTGGTTACGGTTTGGTTTTTCGCGGCGCTTGGAGAAACGCCCACCCGGGCGCAAGAGCAGGATTCGCAAACGCCCGATCTTCAACAAATGCAGAAAAAAATGCAACAGCTTGAAAAAGAGATGCTGGAACTAAAACAGCAGATGAACGCCGTCGCGGGGCTATCGAAGCAAGCCGTGCCAGGACCTAGCGTTCCGGTGACTACCGACACCCGCCAAGCTGAGGAACACGGGGAGGAACCGAAGCCGTCAAGTTCGGTCAATTTCTATGGCTACTTAATGACGGACAGCGGATACAATTTTGGTTCCATCAACCCCGACTGGTTTGATGTGGAGCGCCCCACGCAATTACCGTCCTTCAAGAATCAGTACGGTCCGGACGGCAGCACATTTTTCGGTGTTCGACAGAGTCGCTTCGGGGTGAAGAGCTTTACTCCCACGCCCCTCGGAGACCTCAAAACCATCTTCGAATTTGAGCTGTTCGGCACCGGTGCCGATGCCGGTCAGACTACTTTCCGCTTACGTCATGCTTGGGGCGAACTCGGCCATTTCGGCGGTGGACAGACCTGGAGTCCTTTCATGGATATCGACGTCTTTCCGAACTCACTTGAGTATTGGGGACCCAACGGCATGGTGTTCTTCCGAAATGTGCAGGTACGCTGGACGCCGATCATGGGTGCGAGCAATGTGGTCATCGCTCTTGAACGTCCCGGTGCCAGCGCGGATGGAGGGGTTTACGCTGATCGCATCGAACTCCAAAACATTTTTCCTCAGTTCAAGTGGCCCGATTTGAGCGGCCATGCCCGTCTTGCCAGAAAATGGGGCTACGTCCAGGTGGCCGGCATAGTCAGGAAAATCGCGTGGGTCGACACAAATCCAGCTCTGCCTAATCTGAGCGGATCCGCAATTGGCTGGGGGGTGAATGTAACCTCGAATCTTAACTTCACCAAGAAGGACGTTGGCCGCTTCGAGGTCGTGTACGGTGAAGGCATCGAGAACTACATGAACGACGCTCCAGTTGACATCGGCGTCGTAAATAACTTCGCAAACCCCACACGCCCGATCAAAGGCGTAGCTCTACCCGTACTTGGAGTCGTCGCCTTTCTTGATCACACATGGAGCGAGCGGTTCAGCACCTCGATCGGCTATTCGATGCTGAACATCGACAACTCGAACGCAATGGCACCCAACGCGTTCCATCAAGGACACTATGCCTTGACAAATCTTCTCTACCATCCCGTGAAACAAGTAACGGTGGGCGGCGAATTTCAGTTTGGACGGCGCGTGAATTTTACCGACGGCTTTAATGTGAACGACTACAAGATGCAGTTCTCCTTCCGGTATGACTGGAGTAAGGGCTTTGAGTTCTAACCGCACCAGTTCAGAAATAAAGATCTCTTGTTGAGTCCATGGAACGACAGAGTTGGCCCATGTCAGTTCAGGAGGAAGTAAATGTTCAGACTTAGTTCTCGTTTTGGGACATTGGTCTTGGCTGCGTATCTTTTCCTTGCTGGCATTTGGGCCGTCCCGGCCTTCGGGCAAGCCAAAAGAAGCCCGGTAGCTCCTAACCGCGAGCGAGTTGAGGCCGCCTTGAGAGAGGCATACGACAAGTATCGCAGCGACACGAATGGCAAGAATGCGGATTACATTCCCTACCTGGCCCAGGTCGACTCGAAGCTTTTCGGTGTGGCCGTAGTAATGACGGACAACCAGGTCTTCGAACTCGGAGACGTCAAGTACTCCTTCTCTATCCAATCCATTTCGAAGGTGTACACGCTAGCGCTGGCGATGGAAGAACTCGGCCACGACAAAGTGTTCCAACGGATCGGTTCCGAGCCGACGGGCAGGGCGTTCAACTCCGTACTTGCTGTGGTGGACATGCCAACCCATACCGGCAACCCACTTGTGAACGCGGGCGCCATTGCCACCACGAGCTTGATTTCCGGGCCGCACAGCCTCAGCGGAAACTGATGTCACCATGCGAGCCGAGATACTTTCCTACTCTCGTTCTCGCGGTATCTTCGCCGGGATCTCCCTCGCAGGTTCCACTCTCCGCGCCGACAACGGCGCCAACAAGAACCTCTACGGCAAAGAAGTCAGCGCCCGAGCCATCGTCTTCCACAAGGCCGAGCCAGTGCCCGCCTGTGCCAAGGACCTGCTCGCCACGTTGAAGAGCGCCAGTCCGGTAAACAAGAACAAGGGTTAATCCGTCGTCCTGCTCGACTCAGAGAAGCAAAGATCGCATCGGCCCGCCCGGCGTGCTCCGCCAACTCCTAGTTAGTCGCGGAACCTGACGACTCCGGTCGTCGTCCTCCACATGTCCGATAGCCGCATGTATCACAACTTGGTTTTCATTTTGCGGTTATCGGAGGGACGAAATGTTCAATGTTTACGACAAGACCGGCCCCGGCTAATCCAGTTACAAGCCTTGATTTGCAGTACTTGAAAAGCTGTCCAATCACCGCCGCGTTTTTCTCACAACAGCCAGCGAGTTCGTCAACTCCGGCGCGACAGAGACAATACGGCACTTCATGTACGTTGTCGGCGCTTGACGCGCAACTGCGCTAGGGAGCGAGCCAGCGAGGCGTTGA
The DNA here is from genome assembly GCA_963772535.1 of uncultured Acidobacteriota bacterium. Taxonomy (GTDB): domain Bacteria; phylum Acidobacteriota; class Terriglobia; order Acidiferrales; family UBA7541; genus Palsa-295. Next base: position 41,883 of record CAVYXN010000007.1, on the reverse strand, counting down.
TGTAAGCGACTTCTTCGTCGGCGAGTTTATCTTTGAGCCGCGCTTCGGCACGTTGTCGAGCTTCTTCGGCCTTGGCTTCGTCAATCTTGTCGGCTTGAATCGCCAAATCAGTCAGGATCGCGACGCTGGTGCCTCTGACTTCGATGAGTCCTCCGCCCGTCGCAAAGTAGATGTCGTGGCCGTCTTTGCGCACGATCATTTCGCCCGGCACCATCTGTGTGATCAGCGGGACGTGTTGTGGGTAGACACCGAACTGACCGGTGATGCCCGGCAATGTGACCATCTCCACGTCCTCGGAGTACGCCGGGCCTTCCGCAGTGACGATTTCAAGTTTTAACGTGTTGGCCATGTTTCAACTCGGTTTGACTTCGTCAATCCCCCCTTTCATGTAAAAGTCACCCTCCGATACAGCGTCGTGTTTGCCGTCGAGAATCTCTTTGAAGCCACGCACCGTTTCGGCCACCGGGACTTGTTTGCCTTCGCGTCCGCTAAACACGGCCGCCACGGTAAAGGGCTGGCTCAGGAATCGTTGAATCTTGCGGGCGCGCAACACCGCAGTCTTGTCCTCGGGTGAAAGTTCGTCCATGCCGAGAATTGCGATGATGTCTTGTAGATCCTTGTAGCGCTGGAGCAGGCGCTGCACGCCGAGCGCGACATCATAGTGTTCCTGGCCGACAATTTCCGGTGCGAGCGCCCGGGAAGTCGAGGCGAGCGGATCCACCGCCGGGTAGATGCCCAATTCCGCTATCGATCGCTCCAAGACGATGGTCGCGTCCAAATGCGCAAACGTGGTGGCCGGTGCCGGATCGGTTAGGTCGTCGGCCGGTACGTACACTGCCTGAAACGAGGTAATCGAACCTTTCTTGGTCGAGGTGATACGTTCCTGGAGCACGCCCATTTCAGCAGCAAGAGTCGGCTGGTAACCAACGGCGCTGGCTGTGCGGCCGAGCAAGGCCGATACTTCGGATCCAGCCTGAGAAAACCGAAAGATGTTGTCGATAAAAAGAAGCACATCCTGATTCTTCTCATCTCGGAAATATTCGGTCATGGCAAGGCCGGACAAGGCGACGCGGAGGCGTGCGCCGGGCGGTTCGTTCATCTGACCATACACAAGCGCGATTTTTGATGCGCCGAGATTGTCTTGGTTGATGACTCCGGCTTCCGACATCTCTTTATAAAGATCGTTGCCCTCGCGAGTGCGCTCGCCGACGCCAGCGAACACCGACACGCCGCCGTGGAGCTTGGCGATGTTGTTGATCAGTTCCATGATGATAACGGTCTTGCCTGTGCCGGCTCCGCCGAAAGCGCCGACCTTGCCGCCTTTCAGGAACGGACAAATCAAGTCGAGGACCTTAATGCCAGTCTGAAGAACTTGCGGTGAGGGCGATTGATCCACCAGCTTGGGCGCGGCGCGGTGGATCGGGTAATACTTTGTTGTTTTGACTGGTCCGCGCTCGTCGACCGGGTTGCCGCACACATCCAACACCCGCCCCATCACTCCATCTCCGACGGGCACGGAAATGGGCGCGCCGGTATCGATGACTTCGTATCCTCGTTTGAGACCTTCGGTGCCGGACATGGAGACGGACCGGACCCAGTTATCTCCGAGGTGCTGCTGCACTTCGAGTGTAAGTTTGAACTGCTCACTATCGACTCTAAATTCAACGGTCAACGCGTTGTAGATGGCCGGCAGGTTTTCCGTGAACTCAACATCCACGACCGGACCGACGACTTGAACAATTTTGCCTTTATTCATGGAGCACTCTTTCGCTAATCATTTCCGAGTTGGCCGCCCGCGATTTCGAGCAGTTCCTGAGTGATATTGCCCTGCCGCAGCTTGTTGTATTCGAGCGTTAAATCATTGGTCAGCCGTGTGGCGCTGTCCGTGGCGTTCTTCATGCCCACCATGCGGGCGCTTTGTTCACTGGCTTTGGCTTCCAACAAAGCCCTGTAGACAAAAATGTTCAGGTAATGCCCCAAGAGATAGGAGAGAACTTCCTCCGGACTGGGTTCAAAGAGGACATCGCTTGTGTCGGAGGCCAGAGCCGCTTCCGAATCCGCACCGGGGATCTTCATTTCTTTGATTTCGCCAATAGGCAGAAACTCCAACGCTGCGGTCTTCTGTGACAGGGTGTTGATGAATAGCGTCACGACGACCTTCACTTCATCCACCTCTCCCTTCAAAAACAGATCGCGAGCAAAATTGGCAATCGGCCGGGCTTCGTCAAATCGCGGCGAATCCCCAAACACAAACTCGGCAGCCAACTGCCGGTGAGTCCGTGCGACAAACTGCGCCGTGAGCTTGCCGGCAGCAATGAACACAGTCGTCGCCGGATCAAACTGCGCTGCTACTCGAAAAAGATTAGCGTTGAGCGCCCCGCACAGCCCTTTGTCCGTGCCGATGAGGATCACGGCGCGCTTACGAACGGCACGCACTTGCAGCAGTGGATGGGTGAACTCACTGGCGCGGGTCGTTGCGTAACGCTGGATGCGGTACAGCAGTTGAGAGAAGGGCCGCGTCTTCAGCGTAGCCTGTTGGGCCTTGCGCATCTTCGAAGACGCCACCATTTGCATCGCACGGGTGATCTGGGCGGTGCTGGTGATCGACTTAATGCGTCGGCGAAGTTCACGTGGGCTGAGCATATCTCACCATTTCGTGTTCATTTCCAGGTCTGCTTGAATTCTTCGGCGGCCGTCTTCAACTCGGCCTTCAACTTGTCGCTGAGTTCCTTTTCCCTTCCGATCTCGGCCAGCAACTGGCCTTTGCGCGTGGTGAAGTATTCCGTCAACTTGTTCTGAAACTCCTTCACCCGCGCCACGGGCACTTGATCTAAGTAACCGTTTTGCGCTACCCAGATCACGGCCACCTGGATCTCCACAGGAATTGGGTTGTACTGCTGCTGCTTGAAAATCTCCATGATGCGTTTGCCACGATCGATCTGCCCTTGCGTTTTTTCGTCGAGGTCGGAACCGAACTGAGCGAACGCGGCCAGCTCCCGGAACTGGGCAAGATCGCCCTTGAGTTGTCCAGCCACTTGCTTCATGGCCTTGAGTTGCGCCGCCGAGCCAACGCGAGAGACCGAAATGCCGACGTTGATCGCCGGCCGCACACCTTGATGGAATAAATCGGTCTCCAGAAAGATCTGCCCGTCGGTAATCGAGATGACATTGGTCGGGATGTACGCCGAAACGTCGCCGGACTGCGTTTCGATGATGGGCAAAGCCGTGAGCGAGCCGTTGCCATACTTCTCGCCGACCCGCGCCGCGCGTTCGAGCAAGCGACTGTGCAGGTAAAAAACATCGCCGGGATACGCCTCGCGACCCGACGGGCGCTTCAACAGCAGCGAGACTTGCCGGTAGGCCACGGCCTGCTTGGACAGGTCGTCATAAACAATCAACGCGTCCATGCCGTTGTCCATGAACCACTCGCCCATCGCTGCGCCAGCAAACGGCGCGAGATATTGGTTGGCGGCGGAGTCCGAGGCCGGGGACGCCACAACGATCGTGTACTGCATCGCCTCGGCTTGTTCGAGGACCGAGATAACCCGCGCGATGGTGGACTGTTTCTGCCCGATCGCGACGTAGATACAGTAGAGCTGTCGGTAGTCCTTGTCACCAGCTGTTTCGGCGGCTTTATTCAGCCGAGCTTGACTGATAATGGTGTCGATACAGATCGTTGTTTTTCCGGTCCCGCGATCACCGATGATCAATTCGCGTTGGCCGCGGCCAATCGGAATCATCGCATCAATCGGCATGATCCCGGTCTGTACCGGTTGGTTGACGGAGCGGCGGCGAATAACACCGGGCGCAATTTTTTCCACCGGATACGTCTTGTCGCTCTTGATTGGCCCTTTACCATCGATTGGCTCACCCAACAGGTTCACAACGCGGCCCAGCAGCCCCTTGCCCACGGGTACTTGTAGAAGCTTGCCCGTGGTGCGTGCTTCATCGCCCTCTTTTAGTTGCGTGTAGTCTCCGAGAATTACGACGCCGACCTCGGTCTCGTCGAGATTCAGCGCCAGGCCGGTAACGCCGTTGCCGAGGTCGATCATCTCGTTGAGCATGGCGTCGCTCAAGCCTTCGATTTTGGCCACGCCGTCGCCAACCTCGCGGATGACGCCCACGTTTTGCTTCGCGCCCGTCATCTTCGCGCCCGCGATTTGCGCCTTAATTTCACTTAGTAGATCTGCCATAGTCACCTTAATTCAGAAGCTTTTCTTCAACGCTTCCAGTCCGGCACGCACGCTGCCGTCATAAACATCGAATCCCACTTGAATTCGCATCCCGCCAATCAACTCCGTCCGCTGTGCAAACGCCGTAGTCAACCCGAGCCCGTAACGGTGCGCCAACTCGGTTTTTACGATCGTCTGTAAATCGGCCGGCAACGCAGTGGCGCTCTCGACGGTGGCAGTGTGTTGCGTACGGTCGAGTTTCACTAACCGCAGAAACTGCGTGAGGATGGGAAGGCAATCCCGCTCACCAGTCGCGACGACGCGTTGCATAACTTGCCGGCCACGGTTCTCGTCGAGCAATCCGTTCAGCAAGCAAAAGCGGTACAGCCGCTTGGCTTCGCGTTTCGCTTTTTTGGTGATTTTCATCGTTAGACCGCAATCTGCCTGGAAGTTTCTTCAGCCAAGCGTCGCTGGTCTTCTGCGGTAAGAATCTTGCCAGTGACCGTTGTCGTGGCCTGGACCACTAGATTGCCGACCTCGTGTTTGAGTTCGGCAAGCATTCGATCGTGGTCCTGAGCGGCGGCTTCATGCGCCCTCTCAATGATCTTCTGAGCAGCTGCAATAGCTTTTTTCGTTTCCTCTTGCTGCACGCGGGCCGCTGCAGCCCGAGCTTCTTCCACGAATTTAGACCCTTGAGTGTGGGCCTGAGCCATCACTTCTAGGCGCTGGCTTTCCGTCTTGTCTAACTCCGCTTTGATTTTCTCGGTGTTAGCGATCCCCAGCGCGATTTGTTGACGCCGCTGTTCCAGCATCGCGAGAATGCGCCGGTAGGCGAATCTGTGCAGGACGACGCACACGATCGAGAAACTGATGATTTGGGCCCCCAAGTGCGGCCAATCTACGCCGAACGTACGTGCGACCTGCGTGATCTGGCTATCGCCCTGGGTGGGGATCAAAAAAACAAAAGCATTCATGGCTCTGCCCTCTCCCGGTCGTTATTGCTTCACTAGGAACAAGGTGTAGAACACGATTGCTTCCGCGAAGGCGATGGCCAGGATTGCCTGGACCATAATCTTCGTGGATGCGCCGGGATTGCGTCCCACCGCTTCAGAAGCTTTCATGCCAATCAAACCCACTGCCAGCGCCGCGCCCAACGCGGCCAAGCCAACGTGGATATTTCCGCTTACATCAGGCGCCAAAATGAATGTAAACATATCCCGTACCTTCCTTTGTTATCTCGCCGGCTCCCGCGATTGAACACGGTCAGGCTGGCGGAATTCTTTAATCGGTGGTGGGTTCCGTCACCGGCGTTGTTTCCTCGTGCTGACAAATCAGCAGCGTGAACACAGCGCACAACAACATGAAAACCAGCGCCTGCACCAAGCCCACCAACAACTCCATGAAGTAAAACGGAATGGGCAGCAACCAACCGAGGCCAGGCTTCAGCCGCGCCATCGTCTCGAGCATGGTCTCCCCAGCGAAGACGTTGCCGTAGAGCCGAAAACTAAGGGAAATGGGACGAAACAGAATGGAAATCACTTCCAGGCAGCCGGACGCAAAAAACACGACGATCATCAGCACCTTCAAGAACCCGGTTGTCTCGCCCTTCGGCCCAAACAATTCTTTCACGAATCCGATCGGTCCGACTTCCTGCAGGGCCCAGACGATCCAACAAGCGAAAAAGATGATTGCCATGGCGAACGTCAAGTTCAGGTCGGCATTCGCCGCGCGGAAGAGCGGTTGTTCAACCTCGAAACCGCTTGGAGTCTGGTGTCCCCAGCCAATCGTGCCAACCCCTGGAATGAGGCCAAGCCAATTTGCCGTCAAAATGAAGATGAAGATAGTCGCCAGAAACCAGAAGGTCCGTTTGACCAACTGCGGACCAATGATGCTTTCCAAGAAGTTGTACAGACCTTCGATAAGCCATTCCAGGAGGTTCTGGGCCCCGCTCGGAACGCCTTTCATGTCTCGCGTCGCGACTCTGGCGAAGATGATTAAGGCGATCGCAACAACCCAACTGACGACCATTGAATTGGTGATGAAGCTGCCCCACTGTTCGATTTTGACCGCGGACTGCGGCAGCCCGTGCTCCGGCTCCGTAGCAAACAACGTGCCGGTTGACGACAGCAGCATCGACAACAACCAATGTTGGAGAGTAGATACCATCAATCAGTACTCCCAGATTGCGCGAGCTTGCGCCGCGTACCCGGACCTTCCAAAACCGTCACGACTGCCCGTCTCGCAAAAAAGACTAGCTTTGACTCGATGTCCCCACAACTAGGGGAATCCCTAGGATGTCCTGCGAGTGTTCGGTCCACGCAGATGAGCGCGTTGCACCGCTGAGGCGTTAGGGAAGTACTACGGGTTCGTAATTTGCTCACCGCTCAAACATGCGCGAATGGCCGAGTTCAATGTCGGATAAGCCTTCACGTTTCGCGTTTCTTCTCCAAATTTTCGAGATTCTGCCCACTGATTCCACTCTGCTTTGCGTCCGGCCGCTGCCAAAGTTATGCCACGGCTTTGCAGCTCATCCGCCAGTTCTTGCCCTGTCTGCAGGCCGGTGGCATCAATCATGGTGATTGGAATCATATCCAACACAATCCATTTTGGAGGAATTGCAGCGGCCTTAACTGCTTCGAGGACTCCGCTTTTGAAGTAAGGAGCATTGAAAAACACGATTGGCGCATTAAAACGAAGTACGAGCAGGCCGGGAATCGTCTTGGCTTGCGGATGGCGATCAAGCGAGTGATAACCTGGCATGCCCTCCACTTTTCCCAGGAGTTCGATCTTGGGCCGTGCCACGAGACGCACGAAACGAAGAGTCGCGAGGATAACTACAAATAGAATGGCCTGAATCGCGCCGATCGCTACAACGCCTAGGGTCGCGAGAATCGAGAGCGCAAATTCTCGACGGTCGATTCTGAAGATCAGTTTGAGTTCCTTCAAGTCGATCAGCGAGAATCCAGCCTTCACCAGGACCGCGCCGAGCGCAGCTACCGGCACAAAACGCAGTGGGCCGGTAAAGAATAGAAGGACGACAGCGATAGTCCCGGCAGCAACCAGTCCTGTGACCTGCGTTCGCCCGCCGCTTGCATCGTTCATCGCAGTGCGTGAATCCGCTCCGCTAATCGCAAATCCTTGCGAGAATGCGGAGGCAATGTTTGCCATTCCTAATGCTGCGAATTCCCGATCGGCATCCACATCGTACCTGTTTCGGGCCGCGAAACTTCTCGACGTCAGCATCATGCTGGAGAACGTCACGAGCGCAAGGCCTGCGGCATCGCCGAGTAGCGACGGGATCAGCTCCATGGAAAAGGTGGGAATATGCAGATGGGGCAATCCCGCCGGCACGTCGCCCACAATTTTGACGCCAAGATGTTCCAGGCCAAGGAGGCGTACAACCAACGCACTTAGAACAATGGCAACCAGTGCAGCCGGCACGCGCTTCAACAGCTTTGGAGTGACCAGGAGGACTACAAAGGTACCGAGTCCAATGGCCAGTGTGGGCCAGTGCGTTTGACCAAGCTTCGCAATGAATTCCAAGAGCCGCGGCACAATCCTGCCTCGGTCGATGGCAAAACCGAATATCTTGCCAAGCTGGCCAAGGATGACGCTCAAAGCGATCCCATTCAGGAAGCCAACCAGGATTGGCTTCGACAGAAAATCAGCCATCACCCCAAGCCGTAAGAAACTTGCGCCAATGCACAAGACGCCTGCAAGGAAACATAGAGTTACCGACAGGGACTCGTAGTCCTGCGAATTGCCCTTAGCCAACGGAGCGACAGCCGTTGCAATCAATGCGCAAGTGGCAGCGTCCGGTCCCATGATTAATTGCCGCGAAGTGCCAAACACCGCGTATGCGACAAGTGGAAGAATGCTGGAGTAGAGCCCGACCGATGGATTGAATCCGGCCAATTGTGCGTACGCGACGCCAACGGGCAACGCCACCGCCGCCACGGAAAGGCCAGCGACCAGGTCGTGGGACAAATTAGAACGATTGTAAGGCCAGAGTGCTGGCAGACCAGGCGCGATCTGGAACAATTTGGCCCGCCAACTAATTGTCTCGGGGTTACGAGGAACAGCCAATGCCGTTCACCTCAAAACACTTCCGGAACGAACTTTCTTCTTTTTAGAAACTTGGTGTCGTCATAGGCGTCGTTCTTCGAACGCTTCGGCAATTTCACTTTCTCACGGGGCGTTTTCTTGTGGGGAATCATGCTCAAGAAATGAGAAAGGCAATTCAGGCGAGCTTTGCGCTTGTCGTCGGAATGTATGAGATACCAGGGGGCATGCTTGGAGTCCGTCGCTTGCAGCATGGCGTCGCGGGCGCGCGAATATTCATACCAGCGGCGAAACGATTCCAAATCCATGGGGCTAAGTTTCCACTGGCGGAGGGGATCGCTGAGACGCGCTTCGAAACGGCGCTGTTGTTCCTTCTGGCCAACCTCCAGCCAGTATTTAAGCAGGATGATCCCCGCGTCGACGATGTATTTCTCGAACTCCGGACAGAGGTCGAGAAATTTTCCATATTGTTCTTTACTGCAAAAACCCATCACGCGCTCAACGCCAGCACGGTTATACCAACTGCGGTCGTAGATCACGATTTCACCGGCAGCCGGGAAATGTTGTATATAGCGCTGAAGGTGTATCTGCGATTTCTCGCGGTCCGATGGGGCAGGAAGAGCCACAAGACGGTATACACGGGGACTGACACGTTCGGTGAGAGCACGAATGGTACCGCCTTTTCCGGCAGCATCCCGGCCTTCAAACACCACGATGACTCGAAGGCCCTTGTACTTTACCCAATCCTGCAATTTGCAAAGTTCCGCCTGAAGTCGACGAAGCTCCTTCTCGTATTTCTTGCGCTTAATCGAGCCATCCTTCTCTTTATGTTCTTTCTTCCCCATCGGAGCTGCTCCTTCGCTCACAGCGTCCTATCGGTGCACTTCCGCCGTGCTTCGGCGGCGTGGACGTTGAATTCTCTATTCATTTACTCTCATTTAGACAAGCCAACTACTAGGGAAATCCCTAAGTGAGCGTAGTTGCTCGGCGAGCGAATTTCGAGGGCTCACGAAGAACTGGGGTAGAAACATATGCGACGAATCAGTTAGCCAGAGCCGCCAGGATTTTTTGGCCCTTGATTCGCCAATTTTCGGTCGGCATCAACGAGAGGCGGCGCGAGAAACAGCTTGAACAGCGCCCCCTTGCCCATTGCTCGGTCAATTTCCTTGAGCACTAAAAATGATCCGACAACCAGGCTAAACACCAGGACGATGCCCAGAGCGCGATCGAGACTTGCGTTCGCAAGTACAAGTCTAATCCCGCCCCCAAGGCTGCCCGTCTCGCGAAAGCCGTGAAAGATCTTCTCCGCGATCAAAAGTACCGTAACAATGAGGCCATAGATGAAGGTCTTGCAAGCGATCACTACGGCCCGGCGATGCGTATTGAAGCGGTAACGTGACTGCGCCCATTCGAGCGCCGGAATCACTTTGCCCAGAATTAGCGCGGCGAGTGCGGCTTTGCTGACTGCGGAGAACTCGATCGAATATTTCGCGGCGAAAAACTTGAACATGAGAAAGATCAAGAGGAAGGCGACGAAAAAGAACAGCACGACAGGAGCCATCTCGCGCACTAAACCACTCAGCCCATGCGCGATGGCAGCAGGTGCGGTTGAAACTCGCTCCCGAAAAGTACGATCCGTCACGTTAGGTCATGCACTCGCATACTCGTTTACAGTTCACCGGAATTCTCTAGGTGCGATGTTTCGCACTCTTGCGTCGTAAGCGCGAGGGACACCACGTCTTGCGCAGTCTGGCCAAGGCCTTGCGACACCGAAGCGCTGCGACGGCTCGTGCCGTTTAGGTGCGCGCAAGTTCCGGCTGGAAACCTACTACGGGCCGCCGAACCACTTGACGTAGAGTAGTTGATAGGTGCCGTGCTCGCGAAGAGTGACCAACGCACGATCAATCTTCTTGCGCAAGGGGCTGTCCAACTGTACCTCGATGGCAACCGGCCGACGATCAAATTCGGGACCGACCACCTTAACCAGCCCCTTTCCTTCATGCGATGCAAAGTAAAGCAGCAGTGGTGCTTGCATGACCACGGCATCTACCTTCTTGTCCAGAAGGGCACGAAACACTTGATCAGCGGCCGGGAACTCCTGTACCTCTATTTTCTGCTCCCGAAGATAAACAACTGCGATAGAGGACGTTATCGTGGCGATCTGTTTACCAGGCAAATCGTCCGGCCCCTCGATTGCCCCGCGAATCTTCTCGACCGTCAATGTCGTCGTTAGTTCAGCGGTGTAGGACGCAATGAAAACCACACTGGCAAACATCCACAAGACTGCCAGACCGCGCGCCATCCATTGCCGAGGCATTATCTCCACCTGTGCCGCCAGAGTCGCTAGACCCCAATAACATGCCTCAAAAATGCCAGGGAAATAGCTCCGGTTTGTAATGATACCGCCTTGTTGCCGCCGTTCGAGAAACCAGACCACGTGAGCCGGGACGAGGACGAGCAGTAATCCTACGCCGAGCCATTCGATAGTCGTACGGGAAAACAGCAAACGGAGCATGTCCCAAACAGGGCTCAGGCGGCTTGTGGTCCCCTGCGTTGCGCCTGTCTCTCGCACCATGATCTGCAGGCCAGTCTCAAGTATTGGATACGAAAAATCGAAAACATCATCACGTACCGACGTTATGGCGATCGCGGGGCTGAGATCGGCGCTTTTGGATCGCATCGCCTCCTCCAGGGCGTTTGCATCAGGCATGATCTGATAGCTCGTCTTCACCTTCAGCCGAGTGGCAATCGCACTCCAAAGATCGATGCTAAATCCGGTCAGCGACCCGTTCTGTTCCACAACCATCGGTGGAGCAATGAAAACGGCTACACGTAGCTCCGGGATATCGCCTTGCTTGACAGGCGCTTGGGCGGATAGCGGAACCAGAGAACCGACGATGACGAACAACGCCAGAGCAATCGAGCTGATGATCAACTTCTTGCGCTTAATCGTGCGATCGCAATCCGGTGATTTGCCGGTTTTCAAAAGGCCTCCGGTCATCGTTCTTTTCTCGGGAACAGCAGTGCCATTGTAAAATTCACTGCGATGCTTGGAGAGCCCGCCGGCGCATCGGCGTACGGAATTACTCCAAGATTGAGGCTGACGGGCTGTCCCAGGAACTTTGTCACTTTGCTAATAGATGCCTGGACGGGCACCGTCCACCGCTCCCCCCGCGCAGCGTTTGAATCGTATGTGGACTCAGCATCGAGACCCAGAGTCCAGCCAGCCCCCCACGTATAATACAGAGCTGGCTGCAGGTACGTTGAACTGACATTGCCGCGATTCTTACTGCCGGCAATTGACCATGAATGATAGACCACCACGCCATATTGCCAGTGCTCGGTCTGCTTGATTATGGCGAATGCAGGTCCGAGGGTCCACTTGCCAGTTCCGAGGGAAGTATTCGAGGCGGTCGGAATTCCTAGAACAGGACCGAAGCCCCAGATAAACGGGGTTTGCTTGTCAGGCGAGAAGTAAAACTCCGTTAATAAGTCACTCGCACCCGTAATTCTGCCCGTGCCGGAATCGGATTCAGGCAAGCTAGCCACACTAAAAGTCGACCGCGTAATCAGATTCCAGCCGTCGCTGATCTTGATGGGGATAATGGGCTGGAGTGTCATATCGTATTGCAGCCCACTCCCTGTATCTCCGCCGAAACCGAAATCGTTCCCAACTTGAACCTGGATCAGATCGGCAAACGGATTTTTCGCTTCTTTCGCCAACTCCTCGTCGCTCGGAGCGCTCGTCTGCTGACTGCTGCTTGTTCCCTGCGCAGTGTTCCGGATGGGTGGTTGATCTTGAGCTCTCAAGGGAGAAATCGGCAGAAGCAGTGCCACGACCTGAAGGACAATAATCCAGCGGCATCGGCAGATGCAGACTTCTTGAAGCAGACCACAGCTCTGGCCAAGAGAATCAACCATGGCCCCAACCTTGCCGGAGGGCAAAATTAGCGCGGCTCCTCTACAGTTTCTCCGCAGATATGTCACGGCGCTGGAGTCGGCGTAGCAGCAGGAGTCGCAACGCCGATTGTCCACTGCGCATCCGTCAGATTCCAGCCACCACCTAGCGCACGATACAGATTGACTAAAGCTACCTTACGCCCCAGATCATAGGTGACTGTTGCGGTATCTGCAGGATACGCTTGGATCTGGGCATCAATAATTTCAAAATAACTCGCCAGCCCGCTATCGTAGCGAATCGTCGCCAGTCGTATAGATTCGCGATACGCATCGGCGCTGGCCATCTGCTTTCGATAGGCTTCGGCAAGTTCCTGGTGCGCGGAAAGAGAGATGGAAACTTCGCCGAAAGCTCCGGTGACAGCTTTTTCAAAGGATATTTTGGCCTGCTCCCGCTGTGCCAGCGCGGCCCGATACTGGTTTTTCAGACGGCCGGCCGTGAAAAGAGGTCCCGCGAGGTCTCCGGCAAGACTCCAGGCTTTGCCGGCACCAGTAAGTTCAGAAAGTTGCGGGCTCACTCCGCCCAGTAAACCGCTTAGCGAAAGCGTAGGGAAAAAATTCGCCTTAGCAACGCCAACATTCGCATTAGCAGCGATCAGGTTCTGCTCCGCTTCGCGCAAGTCTGGACGTCGCTCTAGCAGAGCAGATGGTAATCCGGTAGGAACCTGTGGCGGGTCGTACTGGTCGGCTAATGCGCCTCCTCTTGTGATGGGCCCCGGATTGCGGCCAAGAAGGAGGTCCAGCGCAGCCTCTTGAGCTACAACTTGCCGTTTGAGATCAGGGATCGTGGCTTCGACGTTGAACAGCGCTGCTTGAGCACGCGCCACCTCGAGTCCGGAGGCAGCACCCCCTTCGAATTTGTGCTGAAAGAGGTCCAGAGTGTCCTGAAAACTCTTCGAAGTTTGACGTGAAATCTCCAGTTGCGCGTCGAGGGCGCGCAGTTGGAAATACCCCTGGGCAACTTCCGACATGACGAGCAGGCGAATGTCGCGCCGCGCTTCTTCCGTAGAAAAGTAAACCGCTCGCTGAGCCTCATTCATCTTGCGAATACGCCCAAATAGGTCGATTTCCCAGAAAGTGGTAAAGCCGTACGCATAGTAGGTGTGATTTGCAACAATCGGAGACTGCTGCCCCGAAATATTTCCATCGTAACCAACTTGCGGGTAATACTGCGATTTAGTGACACCAAGCAAGGCACGTTCCTGTTCCACGCGCGATACCGCTAGCCGCAAGTCGTAATTGTTGGCGAAGGACTCGCGAATCAGGCTTTGCAGAACTGGATCCTTGAACAATTCCCACCATGCAAGATCGGCGGCAGAATTGCTCGAACTTTGCTCTTCAGTGTAATAGTTGGCCGGAGGATGGAATTCCGGCTTGTTGTATTTGGGTCCTACGCTACAACCGCCGAGAAGGAAGACCAGGAGACCAACGACAAGCAGGTTTTTCATTAGTCGTGACCTCCCTCAAGCACTACAGGTTTGGTCACTTCCACATGCGGCTTTTTCTTGGCTATGCGCTCAGCCACCACAAATAAGACAGGCACGAGAAAAATTCCCAGAATTGTGGCGGCCGACATGCCAGTGATAACGGAACTGCCCAAAACTCTTCGACCGATTGCTCCCGCTCCTTTGGCGGTCCAGAGCGGCACGCATCCCAAAATGAAGGCGAAAGAAGTCATCAGGATGGGTCGCAAGCGCAAGCGGGCTCCTTCGAGCGCGGCTTCCACAAGTTCTCTTCCCTTGGAGTGCTCTAATACGGCGAACTCAACGATCAAGATGGCGTTTTTGGCCGTCAGTCCAATCAGCATGATGAGCCCAATCTGAGCAAAAATATTGTTATCGAATTTGCGCAGGAGCAGTCCCCCATAAGCTCCAAGAACGGCGACGGGGACCGAGAGCAGTACGCTGAACGGCAATGACCAACTTTCGTACAGCGCCACCAGGATCAAGAACACAAAGACGAACGACATGGCGAAAACCATGGCTTGGCCACCTTCGGCCTTCTTCTCCTGATAAGACATGTCGCTCCAGGCATAGCTGAATCCCGCGGGCAGGATCTCGTTGGCGACTTGTTCCATCGCGGCCATGGCTTGCCCGGAACTGTAACCGGGGGCAGGCGAACCGTTGATCTGAATACTGCGATAGAGATTGAAGCGGGTCGTGTATTCCGGCCCAGATACTCGCCTGATCGTCACCAGAGAAGCCAGGGGGGTCATCTCGCCCTTCGAGCTTCGAACGTAAAAATTGTTGATTTTGTCGGCACTGGTGCGATACTCCGGCTCCGCCTGGAGATAGACCTTCCACTGGCGTCCGAATCGATTGAACTGGTTCACGTAGGAACCGCCGAGGAAGGTTTGTAGCGTCTGGTAAACTTCTGCAAACTGCAAACCTTGCTTCAGTACGCGATCCTGGTCCACTTCCACATAGAGTTGGGGCACGGACGGGCGGAAGGTGCTCACCAATGAGGCAATCTCAGGCCGTTTTCGAGCAGCCACGGTTAGCTTATCCAGCATTTCTGAAAGTTGCGCGATGGTTCCACTGCTGCGATCCTGCAGCATAAAGGTGAAGCCACCGGCCGTGCCAAGTCCCGGGATGGCGGGCGGCCCGAAGGCGAAGCCAATGGTCTCCGGGATCTCCTTTCTCATTTTCTGGTTGAGGCTGCGCATGAGTCCATTGGCGGAAAGTTCCTCAGTCAGGCGCTCATCCCAAGGCTCCAGTTGCAGAAAGTAGAAACCCGTGTATGAGGCAGAGGTATTGGACAACAGGCTGAATCCAGAAATTCCGCTGAAACTCTTGACGCCGTGGGTGTGAGCCAGCATGTCGTCAAGCTTGCGCATGACTGCGTCGGTACGCTGAAGTGAAGCGGCATCCGGCAATTGCACCTGTAAGAAGGCGTAACCTTGATCCTCTTCTGGAATAAAACTGGTAGGAAGCTTCTTTCCCATACCTCCGGCGATAACACTGATTCCCACGAGCAGCAACAAGGCAATGCCCCACCGGCGAATGAGCACGCCGCTCCAGTTTACGTAGCCGCCTGTTATTTTTTCGAACCAGCCGTTGAACCGATCGAAAAACTTTCCGAGAAGACCTCTAGTTTTCCTGCGTGGACGCAGCAAAAGTGCAGAGAGTGCTGGCGAAAGGGTTAAGGCGTTGAAGGCCGAGATTAGGACAGAGATCGCGATGGTAACGGCGAACTGCTGGTTGAGCAGACCCTTGATGCCACCCATGGCGGCCATCGGCACGAATACCGCAGAAAGAATCAAGGCGATACCGATGACCGGCGCTGTGACTTCTTCCATGGCTTTGAATGTCGCGTCCTTGGGCGACAAGCCATGCTCGATGTGGTGTTCAACCGCCTCGACTACGACGATAGCGTCGTCCACCACGAGCCCGATCGCCAGGATGAGCCCAAAGAGAGAGAGCGTATTGATCGAAAAACCAAGCAGCGGAAAGACGGCGAAGGTACCGATAAGCGACACTGGGACAGCCAACAAAGGAATCAAGGTGGCTCGCCAGTTCTGGAGAAACAAGAATACAACAATGATGACCAATACGATCGCCTCAAGCAGTGTCGTAATAATCTCTTTCATCCCCTCTGTGATCGGCAGAGTCGTATCCATGGCGACGGTGTATTCCAATCCCTCGGGGAAGCGCGATTTCAGTTCGTCCATTTGCGCCTTGACCTGTTTGGCAACGGCTAAGGCATTGGAACCGGGGGCCTGGTAAACGCTAATAATCACCGCGGGCTTGCCGTTGAACCGTCCGATTTGTTGATAAACGAGGGATCCTAACTCGATTCGCGAAACATCCTTGAGTCTCACCGTTGAGCCATCCGGGTTTTGACGAACAATGATGTTGCCAAACTCTTCCGCATTGATGAGCCGGCCAGCCGCACGGACCGCATAGGTAAATTGTTGGCCCTTCGGGGCAGGCTCCGCGCCGATCTGACCGGCAGGGTTAACCGCGCTCTGCTGCTGAATAGCATTCGTCAGATCAGAGACGGTCATGCCAAGCTTGGTCAACTGGTCCGGTTTGACCCAAATGCGCATGGCATAATCCGAGGCTCCAAAATTGGTAACCTGCCCGACGCCGGGAACGCGCAAGAGTGCATCGTTCACATTGATCGTGGCGTAGTTCCCGAGGAATTGCCCATTGTAGGTGCCATTCGGCGAGTAGATAGCAAGCACGAGAAGCGGTAGGCCCATCAATTTCTTGACCGTCACGCCATACTGATTAACGGAGGTGGGAAGATTCGGGCTGGCCTGGGATACGCGGTTCTGTGTGTTCACCTGGTCGATGTCAACGTTCGTGCCGACATCATAGGTAACCTTGAGCGACATCGTGCCGTCATTGGCGTTTGTAGACATCATGTAGAGCATGTTGTCCACGCCATTCATCTGCTGTTCCAGAGGAGTGGCAACCGATTGTTCAATGGTCTGAGCGTCTGCGCCGGTGTACGTCGCCGATACGCTGATCTGTGGAGGGACGATATCTGGCAGTTGTGCAATCGGCAGTTTCGTCATGGCCACCAGGCCGGCAATGACCGTGAGCAGCGCGATAACGATTGCGACATTCGGACGATTTATAAAGAATTTAGACATGATTACTTCTCACCAATCACGGCGTTGGCCTGAGTGTCCTTGTAAGGTGTGGTTGCGACCGTTATGCCGGTCTTCACGCGCTGCAATCCGTCGACGATCACGTTTTCTCCTGGTTGCAGTCCAGAGTCGACGACCCACATATCGCCGTATAACGGACCGAGTCTCACGGTCTTAATCGCCACTTTGTTGCCCGCATCAACCACTCCCACCTGGTAGACACCCTGCAATTCCGAAACTGCTTGCTGCGGGATTAGAAGAGCTGCTTTTCGCAGCTCGGTAACAGCTCGAATTCGCGCGTACTGCCCGGGACGAAGCACGTTCCCTGGATTCGGAAACTCTCCACGCACTTGGATGGTTCCCGTTCGCGAATCCACCTCGCGATTCACGAAAAGAACCTTGCCGGGAAGGGGATACGCGGTACCGTCTCCGAGAATCAATTCGAGATTTTGCCTCGTTGTGCTGTTCGATTTCTCGCGCGTGAACCGCATGTAATCCTGCTCCGCAACGCTGACGTCAACATAGATCGGATTCACATTCGAGATCGTAGTCATGACGGTAGTTGGGGTCATCAGGTCACCGGTGGCCACTTTGGCCACTCCCGCAATGCCCGAGATCGGGGCAGTCACCGTTGTCCAACCCAGGTTGAGTTTCGCGTTGTCTAGCACCGCTTGGTCAGCGTCCACGCTTGCCGTCGCAGCTCTCTCAGAACTCCGCGCCTTATCGAGCTCCGCTTGGCTCACTGCCCTCTGAGCAACCAACGGAGTGTACCGGCGCACATCAATCTGCGCCTGAGCCAGTGCGGCGCGGGCGCGCTCCAGATTTCCTGTAGCCTGTTCCACCGCAGCCTGCGCCTGTCGCTTATCGAGCTGGAACATCGGCTGCCCTTTTCCGACGAAGGAACCTTCCGCGTAAAGGCGAGACAGCAGGTAACCTTCCACCTTGGGACGGATGTCCGCATCTACGTTGCCCACCATCGTTCCAACCCAATCCTGACGGATGGCCACGTCCTTCTGAATCACAGACGCGATGGTCACTCCAGGAGGTGGGGGGGGTGGGGCTTCTTCCTTGGAAGAACACGCGCCGAGACTTACAAGCACGAGCAGAGAAGCGCACAGGAGTTGAACGGTAGCAGGGGGTTTGTTGATTAATCGCTCGCGGAGGGCCACGGGAGTTACCGGCATCAATTTGCGGCGCCAGCGGAGAGGGATGCTACATCTGCTTTCTTTAGCCATTCGATTCGTCTCCAAACCGCAACTGTCGTTGTCTCTCGTAGACTCCAAGCCGCTAATCCGCGGAATTCGGAAGACCCGCGCTAATCACTCCCAAGATGAGTCGAAATTTACTCGTTCAAAAAGAACTGTATTCACCTTCGATGGTCCGCTCACTGTGCAGAATCAAATCCGAGGTAGATGCTAGGTGCGAAGGGAGGCCAGCACCACTAGGGAAAGCCCTAGGCTCCAGGAGTTACTGCGTAATGGCAAGAAACCAGCGCACATCCGAGAGACCACGGATACCAACCGAAAGGCAGGTCAACTGGACGGAACGTGGCGGGGTACTCCAAGCCCTTGCCGATCTTCTTTAAGGGCTTCCACTCTTTCTTCGTCATCAACAAACGAACGCGCGATCGTAGTCTTCAATCGTCCGCTCCAGTACTGAACATTTGCACGGCGTTCTGCTGGTACAGCACGAGCCAGGTCCGCAAGAAGGGCATTCATGCGCCGCATCACCTGTACGCTGGTCGCACCACAAGCGCAGATTTCGTCGAAGGACAATCGAAGGAGGTCGTCCCATGAGGGAAACGGGACGACGAGTCGCAATTTGCCATTGCTGTCGTCATACTTACCAATTTCCAGATGCCGTCGACCCATGCGCACAAGCAGGTCTTCGATCTGGTCAAGCGCTTGGACCGCCGTTGTCGGATCGTTAATTGCCGGCGATAATGCTTTGATGGCAATGTCCACAAGCAGCCGGATCGCATACTTCGGATCTTGCTCGAATGTACGTTCCTCTCCAAGTTGAACGCCGTCCCGTAGCTTCGCTTCATCAACGGAGGTTTCAGCAGCATACACGTGCAAAAGGGGGGTTGATTCCAGAACCGTATCGCCAACCGCTCCGAGCATTTCTATGACTCCATCAGATGCTCTCGCGATACCCACTAACCAAGCGACATCGAGTGCTTGTATCGTGAGCGGTCGCCCATGATGAATTAGTGTTTGCGTAGGAGGCAATCCACCAAAATCGACTGCCCCGGTTACGGCCTCAACGTTATTCGAAACCGGATAGAGTTCGGCTATCACCTTGCGTCCTTGCTCGCCTGTAAAAACTAACATGCGGTTGACCTGAAGCAAGCCAATCCTATGAATCAACGCGATGAACATGCCCACGCTCGCCAGAAGCAATGCAGTTTCCACCCAAACACTGACAAACGGAACTTTCCCCGACCCGTTTCGATCGACCGATGCCAGCGCTGCGATCGCGAATAAGAAAGTGGCTGTAAACATTCCGAGGGCATGCGACATCACCCGATCACGCGCAATCCACAGCACAAGGCGCGGAGAGTAGGCAGTGGCACTGAACTGCACCATCACAAAGGTCAAGGAAAATACAATTCCCGTAAGGGCTATCATGCCCGACGCAATCGCCGAATAGATCGCCGATGCAGCGGAAATGCTCAAGGGGGAGATAAGTCCTGGAAAGATGCGACTCTCAAACCGTGGAAGCGTAAATCCAGCCCCGATTGCGATTACAGCGTAAAGCGCGGGTATTGCCCACGAACTTAGCTGATGTTTGTATTTCCTGAATCTGGAAGAGCCCGCTCGAAATGACCAAGCATTTTTCCGAAAATTACTCACGGTGCTTTTCCCGCCTACACTAGAAATCGCGAAGTAGCTGGTATTTCTTCGCGATAAAGTGTCTACCCTCGAGCGAAGCTTCATCGTCGTAATTGCCCCCGTTTTTTCGTGCGGGCAATTTCACTCTTGAAGTATCATCAGGCCAACTGCAACGCTCTGGCCTATCCTTCCTTCTGAAACAACCTTAGTTTCTATGGGATGTCGGCACAACTAGGGCAACCCCTAGCCACCCCGACTGGCCGCACGGTATAAATTCGTTAGCTTGCTGTGGCTCGAAGTGGCGACTGTCGCTTTGCCGAAAAAATTGCAAGCCGACTGCCTAACGAGGCATAATCCCCGCTATTATCGCGTCGCTGTTCATGTCGACAAGAAGCTACAGCCCTCGGGACGTATCAATTTGAGGAGACCCTCGCCTTGACAATTTGGGCATTCGAGCGCGCTGGGAGGAGTTGGCTATTATTACTCGCTCTCGGACTGGCCATTTCGGCCCCCGCGTCCCAAGCGCAGGTCAGAAAAACAATTCTCGTGATCAACCAGTTCGGACAGTCTCTTCCTGTTTCGGAGGTCGTAACCAATCAAATCCGTTCGGCGGTGCACTCCGACCCGCGTTTCCAGGTCCAATTTTACTGGGAGAACCTGGACGCGGTTGATCTCTCGAATGGTTCCCTGAACGAACAGTCGACTTTGGTTGCCCAAAGATATCTCGGACAAAGGCTGGACCTGATTGTGCTGCTGGGTCCGGACCCGCTCCGACTCATGGCAGACCGGTCGAAGGCGTTTCACCCCGACGTCCCGGTCGTTTTTTGTTGCAGCGCTCAAGGTCAACCTGGGCAACCCTTCGTCGATTCCCGATCGACAGGGTCGTGGTTGCAATTCGAGCCCGCAAAGACATTGGATGCTGCCCTCCGTTTGCTGCCGCAAACACGCCAAGTCTTCGTCGTCGCCGGGCAATCCAAATTTGACAAAGGTGTCACAGCACTCGCGAAGGCGGGGCTCACTTCGTACGAGGCGAGGCTAGATGTCACCTACTTGACCAATCTCTCGATGAAGCAAATACAAGAGAGACTCAGTAACCCTCCCAGCCACTCGATCGTTCTTTTCCTCACCTTTTTCAAGGATGTGGAGGGTCGGGAGTTCGCCAGCACGGTGGAGGCCTTGCCCATGGTCGTAGCAGCCTCGAATGCTCCGGTATTTGGTGTGTCTGACACCTATCTCGGCCGCGGCATTGTGGGCGGATTCGTGGTTAGCTTAGAAGAGCAAGGCAAAATCGCGGGCCGCGATATCCTTGCAATCTTGGCGGGAAAGTCGCCACAGGACATTCCCGTCGTGTATGGTCCCAGTGTTTACATGTTCGACTCGCGCGAATTACGACGATGGAATCTAGATGAAAGCAAGCTCCCCGCCGGGAGCACTATTCTGTTTCGCAAGTCCACTCTTTGGGAACGATATAAGTTGACCGCGCTCACAGGAGCGCTATTCGTTGTGAGTCTGGTTTTGCTGATCGTCTACCTCCTCTACAAGCAGCGGCGGCTGAGACTAGCCGAGAAGGCTCCAGAAGAACTCAGCGGCATGCTGATCAACGCCCAGGAACAGGAGCGCCGCCGAATTGCATCCGAAATCCATGACGATTTTAGCCAGAGACTTGCAACGCTTACGCTCGGCATGGAAACCGCCGCCCAGCTAATCCCGGTGTCACCCCATGACGCGAGTCTTCAGATGGAGGAACTCTCGAGCGCAGCCATCGACCTTGGCGCTGACCTTCATACTCTCTCGCACCGCCTGCACTCGGCCACTCTCGAGAATCTGGGCCTTACGCCGGCCGTTAGCGCGCTGTGCAAAGAGTTTTCCGGCCAACAGGGCATTAAGATTGAAAGTACTCTGGATCCTGTTCCCCGTTCGATTGATCGCGATGCAGCGCTCTGCGTTTTTCGGATCGCGCAGGAATCCCTTCGCAACGTCAAGAAGCATAGTGGCGCAACCAGCGCTCAAGTGCGCCTGCAACTAGAGGGCAATACGATTCATTTCTCCGTATCTGATCCGGGTGTGGGCTTCAATCCCAAAGAGCCTCGAAAGGGCGAAGGGCTGGGCATCCGAAGCATGGAGGAGCGCGCACGTTTGCTCGGCGGCCGCTTTAAGGTTCAGTCCAAAGCCGGAACGGGCACAAAGATTAGCCTTTGGTTACCACTGCAAACAAAATCAAAAATATCGAAGGCTCAAGATTCGAACAAATACAATCGCGGGCTGCGTTAGCAGTCATTCTTAAGAAGCATGACGGGCTTCGGGCCTGACCGAGATCAGCCCCTTCTTGATGGCGAACAAGACGAGATCCGAATTTGCCCTCAGATGGAAAGCCTCCATGATGTGGTGCTTGTGAAATTCGATCGTTTTTGGACTCAGCTCCAGACGTGCGGCGATCTCTTTCAACGAATAGCCTTCCGCGAACAGTTGCACGACATCGCATTGACGGGGAGTCAGATCTTTAGAGAATTGCACGACTCGCGAGCGTTGTTCCACCCAGTCCTCCGACCGTAGTTTCGGAGAGGTGAACGACTTTCCGCGCCACACCTGCTCGATCGCCGTCAACAACTCCTTCGCTGCCGAATGCTTTAGAACAAAACCGACGTTCCCCAACTCCATCACCGCGGCTGCCAGGTTGGGATCGTCCTGCATGGTCAGGAACACGATGCGAACTTTTGGAAGTTGCTTCCGAACTCGGCATGCGGCATCGAACCCATTGAGAAGTGGCATGCCGATGTCGACGATGATCACATCAGGCTTCAGCCTAATCGCTTCGGCCACCAGAGCGCGACCGTCCTTCACCGAACCAATCACGGCGTAGGTTCTTTCGAGGAGAGGGCGGAGGGCATCCAAGAAAACGGCATGGTCGTCAGCGATCAGAATGGACGGGCGCGACTTTTCGCCAAGAATTGTCATGCTAGACTCCTGTGTCAGAAACTAACACGCAACTAATTACAACAGGTCTTCGAACCGTTATGTGACGCGCGTCACGTCAACCTGTGACGGAAGTCGCTATTAGGTTTCGTCCTCCCTCCAGAAACCATGACAAGGCAGAAGATTGGGAGACGGTTTAGGTGCGCTACTTCTTGCCCATCCTATAATCGGAAGGATGTGTCGAACTGTCGACCTTTTGTATTGTCAAAACTACTAATTCCGGCGGCTAATGCGTGTCGCTGCATTCTGTGTTTAGCGCGCCTCGGCCTTGGCTGCGAGCCAGCGGCCTGAGCGGTTATGCGGGTTTCACTCGACCTATCCACAACGAGGGAAAGCGCTAGCTTTCCGGACCTCTTCCAAATCCCTTGAGCTAGGGATTCCCCTAGTTTCCGCGCTCACGCCAAGGCCTCATCCTCGAAGAATATTTCAGCGCGGAAAACCCGTGAACCGTGCACGCATTTTGTTAGCTGACGACAATGAACTCCTTCTGGAGCGCACGGCAAAGATGCTCGCTTCGTCGTTCGACGTCGTAGGACTAGCGCGCGATGGACGAGACCTGATTGCTAAGGCACGAAAGTTCACCCCAGACGTCATCATCGTCGACATCGCCATGCCCCTTATGACGGGGATCGAAGCGATACATGAGCTTCGACAAAGTGGGTCCATTGCCAGGTTTGTATTCCTGACTGTTCACCAAGAATATGAAATCCTTCAGGCGTGCCTGGAAGAAGGCGCCCTGGGCTACGTCATCAAGTCCCATATCAAGGCCGATCTTGTTCCGGCAATTCTTGCCGCCATGGCGGGCGAGCGTTTTGTCTCGCCTTCCCTTTCAGCGTCGGAGGATACACCGTGAATTCCGCGAAGCCTCATATTCGGCGGCAACTCCAACTGGCGGGGACTGGTCTGGATGCCGATGTCTTAAGCTGTTTTCCGAGAATCGCTTTCCAATAATCTGGATGCCCTCTACCGAGCAGCGAGATCTGCGCAGGTTGCTGCGCCACCGTCATCAGTGCCTGCGCATGCGAACTCGTGTACATACACTGCAATCGATGGCACTCAAATCAGGGTCTCAGGTGAGGCCCCCCGCGGTGGGACCAAGCGGGCCAGCAAGCACTCCGGGCGTTGCCTCTGGCTCCTTACGCCAGCGAGCGAGGTTGATTCGAAGGGCTATGCCTCATCGGTAGGCAGCAAGGCACTGAACCAGCAGTTGAGTGAAGATCGGGCCGCCAGTGTGACGCAGTTTCTCTTACAGCAGGGTCACATTCCTCTGACCCGAATGCTGGCCCCAAGCGCCATGGGCGAAAGCCGGCAAGTAGGTAACGACAAAACTGCCGAAGGGCAGGCCCAGAACCGGCGCGTCGTGGTCAGGGTCCTGCAGAACAAGGGAATCGCTGGCACATAGCCTGACACCAGCAGCCTGGGAGTTTTCCTGAGGAAGAGCGGACCGCAGCCGCTGACCTGCGCAACCATCTCTTTCCTCGGAGGGAGTGGTGGTCATTCCTTTCATCAGGTATTTCTTATCTTTGATCTCTAGAGCTCTCTCTATGCGCGTGTTTGATTAATTCGCCATCACATTTCGAGCTGATGCTCTCCGAAAGATTCACGGGATACAATTGTCAAAAATAACAGGCAGGGCGCTCACGCAAAGCGACTTAAACTAGCCTTTCAGTCCACACTTCAGTCAGTGCCTGGTAAACGCCGAACCGGACAAGTTAAGTGCTACTTCAAAAATCTCTGGTTACCAGAGTCGCATATCCACACGCGATCACGATGATCCAGTAGAGAAGAAAGGTTTCCATCATGACCTCCCGTTCAACACAGGGCGAGCGTACTACTGGTTCCGGGCATATAAGCTATGACGGCGCTCACCCCTAGTAGTAATGCAGATCACAAAAACTGTATGGCAATTACTCTAGCCCGAACCCGAAGTCCCGATTAACGCGGTAATCGGAAACTAGGGTATTTCCAGATAGGTCTCGAGAACATCTCTAACGAAGTCGGCTCCGTCAAGAACGTTTCGTCTTGGTTTTTGTTTTTCCTGAGCACACCTGTTTGTTAGCGCAGCAACGCTTGGTTGAATGCACTCGCCGTTCTACCGTCCTTCCGTGTCACGTTCACCCGACCGGCTCGGCCCATTCCCTTCATCGTCCCGGTGTTGCCCACCAGACATCTCTTCGGTCCTTGCTGACCATGATGAGTTCTTCGAACTCCCCGCATCTCGGGGAGGCGGGTCGCCTATTCAGGGATTCGATCACTGCTACGCAGGATCATGTTCTCAAGCAGGCACTCCCGCATGGGCACCACCTTGCTTCTGTCGCAGCTGCCCGCGACGACAGAACTCCTGGTAATCAATCTGGTCACGCAGCAGGATCCAGAGTCGGATTCCCAGCTTTCGTGCCGCTGCCACTTTCGCTTTCCCCAGACCCTTCTGCACCAGCTTGTGCTGATAAAAACGCTGCAACTCCGCATCCTTGCGAACCGCATGCCCCACCGCTTCGCACCACAGAAAACGTAGCAGCGGATTCCCTTGTTTGCTCAAACCACCCACTCGCTGCCGCCCTCCGCTGGAGTGTTCGCTGGGGATCAGTAGCTGGCTACTGCTTTTCCATCCACGAACCGCTTCGGCTCACCCAAAAAGGTTTCCGTCGCCAGAGCTGTGATCGGTCCCACACCCGGATGAGTCATCAGCCGCCGTGCCTGGGGTCGCTGCCAAGCCAACTCTTCTACCTTTCGATCTAAGTCCTCGATCTGTTCCGCAAGGTGTCGATACAGCGATTGCAATGCGGTTCGCCGTTCGGCTGTATAGCGAGTCAGTGACAACGAGGCGATCGCCTGCTGGCCCGCCTCGCTCCAGAGTGACGAGCCACGCCGCAATCCGTGACTGAGTGCGATCGCTTGCAAGGCATTCTGCACGCGGGTTCGGATGCGTACCCACTGATGCCGATAGAGGATGAGTGAACGCACATCCCGTTGTTCACGGGAAGGCATCCAGATCGAAGGAAAGCGATTTTCAACCAGCAACTGCAACACCAGCGCGGCATCCCGTCGATCCTGCTTTTGTTTCCGCGGTTCGGCCGCGCGGATCTTCGCCGGATGGCCCACCTGGCAGTCGATCCCCAACTCCTCCATCAACTCCAGAAACCACTGCATCGAACCGGTGGCTTCGATCCCCACACGTGTCGATCCAGGTAGAGTCGAGTAAAACTCTCGCACCGAATCACCTTCGTGCCGCAAAGTCTTCTCGACAATCTCGCCCGTCTCGACGTTCAACATCGCAATCGTCTGTTGTCGCGTATGTAAGTCCACGCCTATAATCTGCATCTCGGCCTCCTCGGTTCCGAGCTTTGCCGGGTGAACACCGCAAAGTTGACGCGAACCGTTCGGAGGCCGACTTCGTTATGTCATCAGGGATTATCACCATTAAAGCGCCCACTTTGCGGTAGGTTTTGATTGCTCGTATCACGACCTACCGAAAGGAGCGCCGTTATGAACCAAGCAAAGTATATTGGCATGGACGTTCATCAGGCAACGATCTCGGTTGCGGTCCTGGATTCCGCCGGCAAGCTGATCCTGGAGTCTGTCCTGGAAACGAAAGCGGCCACGATTCTGCAATTCATCGCCGGGCTGCGCGGCAGTTTGCTGGTGACTTTCGAAGAAGGAACTTCTGCCGCCTGGTTGTATGACCTGCTGAAACCTCACGTTGCGAATGTTTTGGTCTGCGATCCTCGGAAGAATGCTCTATTAAAGGATGGCAGCAAGAGTGATCGGATCGATGCTCGGAAGCTGGCCGAGCTCTTGCGCGGCAACCTTCTCTCCCCGATCTACCATGGAGAGAACGGGCTGCGCACTTTGAAGGAACTGGCGCGCAGCTATCTAACGATCACGAAAGATCTGACGCGGGTGATGAGTCGGATCAAGGCCGTGTACCGAAGCTGGGCTATTCCCTGTGCCGGGCCAGCGGTGTATCGACCGCGTCATCGTGCAGAATGGTTGGCCAAGATTGTAGAACCGGGAGTTCGCCTGCGAGCCGAGCGGCTCTACCAGCAACTGGATGCGTTGGAGCCTTTGCGGCAGGGAGCGCGACGCGATCTGCTGGCAGAGAGCCGGAAACATCCGGCGGTGAAATTACTGCGCCAGATTCCTTATCTGGGTCCGATTCGTTCCGCCTTGCTGGTGGCGCTGCTCGAGACGCCGCATCGTTTTCGCACCAAGCGACAGTTGTGGGCCTACAGCGGATTCGGGCTCGAGACTCACGACAGCGGCGAATACCGCTTTGTGAAAGGGCAACTGCGACGAAACCGAGAGCGAGTCACCGTGCTGGGTCTGAACGAAAACCATAATCACGATCTGAAAAATATCTTCAAGAGTGCGGCGATATCCGCCAGCACTCGACCGGGACCGTTCCAAGAGTTTTACGCCGGGCTGGTGGCCAAGGGGAGAAGGCCGGCGATGGCACGCCTCACCCTGGCACGGAAGATTGCCGCGATCACTTTGACGATTTGGAAGAAAGGAGTGTGCTTCGACGCCAACGAATTACATCGGCAAGCAGCTTGAGCGTCTCTGGTAGAGAGCCCGTTCCATCCTCCGGTGGTGGTCGGTTCGGTTCTTGAGACGCTCGGTTCGAGGGGAGTATCAGATAGGTGGTCCGACCCTGTGTGCTTCGGCACCGAGTCACCGTTCTCACGCTATGCCCCCTCGGAGAACCAGAAATAGCGATAGGCCACGAGCCTCGGATAGAACCATGGTTGCCACGGAATCGAATCGCTTGCCAAGTTTCAAGAATCGGCGGACGTCGTCACCACTCGAAAATGAACCGAGGGAACGGAAGAGCAATCCAGAGAAGAACCTCTCGAGTGATCGAGAGCCATCTGCAAACAGTGGGCTGGATATCGAGACAAAAAACTTCTCGGCTACCGGCCGAGGGAGAACCTTTTTTGTTGACATCCCCTTTTATAGAACCACCTATCTCAGTTTGCGACGGGTCGTGGAGTGCTTCCCCACTCGCGATTCGTACTCACCCATTGCCGGGGAGGTGGAACGGGGCTGGAAGTCAGCACTACGAGCATAGACTATGGCTGCAGACTAGGCGTTAGACTACCTACGCCTTAGATTCGTTCTTCAACGACCAACCGTACCATCGCCGGGCGAATTGGTGCTCGAACAGTTGCAGGCCCACGGTGCAGACTTAGTTCCGGCACCTTGGTTAACAACCAAAAAACAACCTAGGTGGAACGCGGCGACAACTATGTTGTTCCGGCAATGCGGTCGATGCTTTGAAGTCTCACGGTGAACTTGTTCCAATCCGGTTAAGAGCCTCACGGCCACGTTCGATCATTCGGAAGAGCTTTCTGCGTAGCTTGCCCAAAACCTCCAGGCTATGTGTCTTGCTACACGGACAGAATTCGTCGAAAAAATCGGTTAACTCTTGTGAGGTTAACCTCTCCAAACCGCCTGTCTGGCCATAAAGTAAGAGCAGATTATGGTGTACGTTAGTCTTAAATCGCACCCCTCCAAGGGCAGCTGGTCGTGAACCCAACGGTTGTATAAATCCGTGGTTTCAACAACTTGCCTACCCGCAGTTCGGTCTCCCAACAATTCTCGCCATTGGAGTTCAGGCATCATTGTCTGGTATTTGAGCAAGGAAATGACGTTCAAGAGAGCCGTATTCACATCGATTGTAGCGGCTTCCGGAGCTATCCGGTCACGAATCGCCTTGACGGCCTCTCGGAACCTAGAATCTTCGGAATTAGCCAGGATATTCAACATTTGACCGACTGTTGCTGGCCATCGAGGCAGGGCCGCCGGAGGTGGGCTCGGAGCTGGCGTCTCGGCGAAATGACCACCCTTCACAGTGCCGCTACGTCTTGTCTTGCCGCGCTCAGGAGAAGCGCTTTCTTTGAACAAT
Organism: uncultured Acidobacteriota bacterium; assembly: GCA_963772535.1. Lineage (GTDB taxonomy): Bacteria > Acidobacteriota > Terriglobia > Acidiferrales > UBA7541 > Palsa-295. Next base: position 13,383 of record CAVYXN010000007.1, on the reverse strand, counting down.
TGAGAAAACGCGACGAACCAGGGATCAAGCTTTTGCACGAAATCAGACGGCCCCCGATTCGGCAGCCGAGGTAGAGAGGACTTGAAAGGTTTGTTTCGAGTCGTTGCCATCGATCAGAGCGGAAAGTATACACGTCCCCTGCAGCAAGATGGCAGGAGGCGACCGTAGTGAAGCCCGCAACTCCGATCAATGAACCCTTCATCGATTGCACAGGCGCTGCAGCCATCCTCGGTGGAGTTCACCCCAAAACGATTGAGCGTTGGGCGCGACAAGGACGTATTCCCGCGTACCGCTATTTTCGCCACTGGAGGTTCCGCGCTTCTGAACTGGAACTTTGGATGCGTTTTCTCAGGTAAATTCAATTCGCCATCCGTGCCGCTTCGATCAGGAGGAATCGGATGGAACATAAGCGGCGACGGTTTCAGTTTGGTTGGCTTAACCTGAAAGCAAGAAAGAATGGACCGGATGTTTGGGTGTTGCGTTATCGAGAAACCATAGAGGATGGCTGCACCAAAACGCGCAGCGTCTCAGTCGGGACTAAACAGCAATATCCCTCTGAATCGCTGGCGCGTCAGGCGGGTATGTCCTTCATGCTCTCGATGAACAATGAAAAACCACCCGGACTACCCGTCTCCTTCGGAGCACTCATGCAACGGTACCTTGCGGAAGAGCTTCCTGAGCGACACTCGACTTCATCTAGGTATCGCTGTTGGATGAAAAACCATATCGAGCCAAAGTGGCGGGATTTCCCGATCGAAAGTGTCAAACCGTTACTCGTCGAAGACTGGCTGAGGAAACTCGATCTGGCTCCGAAGAGCAAGGCTCATCTCAAAACCCTTATGCACATTTTGTTCAACGCGGCGATGCGCTGGGAACTAGTTCCCTTTCAACATAACCCCATGAGTCTCGTTCGCGTGCAGGACAGTTCGAAGCGACTGAAGGAGCCAAAGGTTCTGACTGCGCAAGAGTTTTGCGATCTGTTGGAATACATTCCTGAACCCTTTCGAACAATGTGCATATTGGCGATGTGCTTGGGATTGCGTGTAAGCGAAGTTCTAGGTCTCCAATGGACGGACATCGACTGGGAAGAAATGCGGATCGCAATTCGCCACGCTTACGTTTACGGTCGGCAAGGCGAAGTTAAAACTCGCACTTCACAGAAATGGATGCCGCTTGATCGGTCGCTGGCGGAAAAGCTGCGTCAGCACCGGTTGAGATTAGCTTCACGTCCGAACATCGAGAATTGGGTCTTCGCTAACCCAGAGACAGGCAAGCCGTATTGGCCTGGCCGAGTGCAGGAGAACTGGCTTGTTCCCGCGGCAACGAAGATCGGGATAGGCCGAATCGGCTGGCACACATTCCGGCACAGCCATTCCACATTGCTTCACGCGTTGGGAGTCGATTTGAAGGTGCAACAGGAACTGCTGCGGCATGCAGATATTCGTACGACCATGAATATCTACACGCAAGTCGTTCCGACGGCACTTCGAGAAGCGAACAGTAAAGTGGTTCGCTTGGTGATTCCTGCGCAGGTGGCTTGAGGAGCGCGATTGAGGGCTCTTAATGCGCCCTCGTGCGCCCTAGGGTTTTTCCAACTACAAAAGAATCAAGAAGATGTTGGTAGGGGCGGTGGGGATCGAATTTGCATCCCTCACTTCTAAGTCTCGTCAGCGGAAGGCGTTACCGACCGCCCTCCATTCCAATTGTTAGAACCGTTAGAAACGCGCTCGTTGAAAAACTGTCCACGGTTTTTGGACGCGCCAGGATACAACTCGGAAGGCGGTGCTATCTGGAGACTGGGGGTAACTCAGAACGTCGTATGGTATGTCGTACGCGCTGATCGGAGTAGCCTGTCCCGGGTGAAACCACAGCCTCCTTCTTTGTCCAATCATCCACCGTCTTGACATCGAAGGGCGTTCGTGGCGGAAAGATCCAAAGCGTAAGAGCTTCCCTTCCGACGAATCGCACACTTATAATTCTTCCTGGCGCTGCTAAGTGAAATATATCCGTCGATCACATCATCGAGGACACGTTTTGGATCGCGATCACTCGCACCCCCAAAGCCTCCACCTCCTCCGGATCGCATGCTGAGAATATCGCCACGCTCGAGGCTAAAGTTGGTGACCTTTCTAATCTTTCGGTGCTTTCGACTTCCGGGGTTGAGTACCGCGTCATTCGAGAAGCCCTCGGATCCACCGGCGATTCCCCACGGTTTGTAGCCGTGGCGTTCGACACTTGTGAGCAATCTGACCGTGTCAGCTAGGATTTCGAGGTCACGTATATGCCCGAGTCCTCCACGAAACCTACCGGCGCCGCAGCTGTCTTGTCGCAAAGAGAATCGCTGCACTCGCAAAGGGTATCTCTGCTCCATCAGTTCTGTTGGCACATTCTTGCTGTCCCCATCTTGGATAGCAATCAGGCAGCTTTCCCCATCAATACCTTCACAGGCTCCCCAACCACCACTCGACGAATCCACATGAATAAATTCCTTGTCATTCCGCGGGTCAATCCCTGACATCGAGATAATACCCAGGTCACAGTAGTGACCTGCTGGGACCTGCCCTTCTAACTTGGTGGCGAAAGCCTTCAAAAAGGTGTCGATCATTGAGAGAAGGTGCCTCCCGAATTGACAGCACGGCGCAGGATACTTTGCGTTGTACATTGAGTCGTCCGGAACCAAAACCGTCAACGGACGAAAGCTGCCTTCATTAATGGGAATCCAAGGAGTAGTCATACACTTAAACCCAACGCGAACGGCCGAAATGGTAGTAGCTAGACCGCAGTTAATAGGACCTTCATTCTGAGTTTGGCTGCCGGTAAGATCCACTTTCATTTCAGAACCCGTCACTGTGATTTCGACGTGAATTGGAAGATGAGGGCCATTTGTATGAAGGCTGTCGTTATCAAGCCATCCTTCGGCTTTATATCTACCGTCGGGAATACGCTCGATCGCAAACCGGGCCATCTTTTCCGCGTGATCCATAAATTGCTTTTTCGCTTCCAAGACCCGTTCTCTGCCATACCTCTCCACAATTCTTCGAAAGCGCTTCTCACCGGTGCGACAAGCTGCAATCTGAGCTCGGAGATCGCCTAAGACGCTTTCGCTGACACGGACGTTGCTCCGAATCAGATCAAATACTGGTTTAACCGGGCGACCCGCGTCGTATAGCTGAACTGAGTGCAAACGAAGTCCTTCCTGATGGATGTTTGTAGTATCGTTCGAATAGCTTCCTGGGTCTTTTCCCCCTACGTCGAGCCAATGCGTTTTTGCGACTGAAAAACCCAAGACCTCTTCATTGTCGAATACCGGAGCGACGCACGTGACATCCAACAGGTGTGTGCCGCCCGAGTAGGGATCATTCATCATGTAAATGTCACCCGGGCGGAAATGTTCAAGTCCGCCAATATCTTGTGTTATTACCTTCACATTTTCTCGCAGCGTCCCCAGGAAGACGGGAAGACCGGGTGCCTGAGCAATCATATTGGCATCTGCATCAAACAAGCCTACTGCGAAGTCGTACATTTCAAAGACGACGGGATTGTAGCTGCTCCGAGCGAGGTTAATTTTCATCTCCTCCGCCGCCGATATGAATTGGTGACGGATAATCTCGGTCGTTATTGTATCGGTTTCCATTTTCACGACACCACACCGAGCTGTCGCATGAAAGTGCCGCTATCCCAGGCATCTACTTGCCTGCATATCTTCCCATCGCGAAATGTACAGAAACTTACTTCGACGATATCGATCGACTTTCCGATAGCATTAATTCCCTGCATCTCTTTCTCTTGTGTTCCGCGCATTCTCCATTCGCAAGCCACATGATCTGCACATCCAAAGATATTCTTAATCTCGAATGTCATTCTTGGAAACGCATCGAAGAAAGACTGGAATATCTTCCGAACTTCGGCACGGCCTTTCACAAATTCAGGCATCGTTGTGTCCCAATAATCGATGTCCTCAGTCATGAATTCTAAAGCAGCATCGAGGTTATGTTGATTCCAGAGTTCAAGCATCCGTCGAAAGAGCACCACGTTTGTTTCATGCATCGCTAGTCTCCGTAACAGCGAGAGTGGTTCGGATTTCCCGGAGGTAACCTGCCAACCCAGTTTAGTATCCAGCGTTTGGAAACAACTTTGTTATGAACTCTCTATCATCCAGCACCGCTTTGAAAGCTGGGCGCCCCGACACAGTTCCACGCCATAGAGCTTCAAAATCAGGAACCGCTTCGCGAATTTTTTTAAATTCGGTGAGAGACACACCCTTGTCACCTACGAAGTACTCAAGGAATGCCACTCGCAAGCGAGTATCTGGGTTCGTGGAATAAAGCGAGGCGGTTTTCTTCGTCTTGGCAGCTTCTGCAAAGTCCTGTGCCACTAGTGCCTTATAGGATCGGTCAAGGTAGAGGTACGCGAGATTGAGGACGAGGAGACGCCTAAGCTCTTGAAGAGGATTCGGGTGGTCGTCGACGCGAATATCTACCGGCCAATCATTTCCTAGATTACGGCCACGCTCTTTCCCAACTACAAGAATAGAGGCCGACTGTCGCCCACGGCAGTCTCCCCCAGCATCATCGCCGGCTTTTAGGGAAGCAAAGAGCTTTTCAGAGAGGTCGCCATTTGTCGATTCAAAAGCCGAGCCCATCGTTTGGATAACCTGTGGCCCAGAGAGAAGATTACCTTGGACGGACCAACAGTCGCCCTGTGCGCTTCCGGCCCAGGAAGGAGCTGCCTCACCCGTGAGTGCTGCGACGTGACCGTTCTTATCGATGACAGCTAGTTGGCGACCCTCTTTTCCGGATAAATGGTCGTTCTTAAGGAGACAGTTAAGAACCTCCTGGGCTTCCAATCCACTCCTGAGAAGTTCAAGCCCGAGAGGGCCAAGCGATACATTCACATTTGCCTGGGTTGCAATCGCACCGACGCCTGCCTCGGCCCACGGTACAACACTTCCAACAGCGAAGTAGTGGGAAGCTACTGCAACCCCGAAATCGCCTGTGCTCGGCTCAAACGCAACTATCGAAAATGTGTTGATATTAGAATCCGTCGGTTCGCACCCCACGCTACGCTCCAAGATTCGATCTAACGAAGTCTTCCCTTTGCGGAAGGAATACAGTCCAGCAATCGTTCTCTACCGACGGTACCAATCAAACGAATCCCGGCTAAGGTCGACCCATACAGACTTAATTTCGGTATATAAATCCACTGTGTTTGGGCCGCCCTCTCGGCCATATCCGCTCATTTTGAACCCACCAAACGGTGACAAGGGACTTATCTGAAGACACGTATTGATTTCGACGGATCCCGCTCGCAGCTCTGCCGCTACTCTGTGTGCTCTTTTGATGTCACGACTCCAGATCGATGCTGCCAAACCGTACATCACATCGTTGGCCTGCTGAACCACGTCTTCCTCAGTCTTGAATTTGAGCAGACTCACTACTGGCCCAAAAATCTCTTCCTGAGCAATGCGCATCCGGTTCCGCACGTCTCCAAAGGTTGTTGGAGAGAAAAACCATCCTTTCTCAAGGCCAGGGAGCCTGAGGCGCTTTCCGCCGCACAGTTGTTTTGCTCCTTCTTTTAAACCCAGCTCACAGTAGCCTTCGATTCTGTCGAGTTGCTCACCAGAGATGATCGCTCCCATATCGGTGCTGTCTTGGAGCGGATCGCCCAACACGATATTCTTGCAACGCTCTACAAACCGGAAGGCATACTCCTCGTAAAGGTCCTCATGCACAAATATTCTTGAGGTCGCGTCGCAGTTTTCGCCCTGACAATAGAAAATTCCAAACAAACCACTGTTAACCGCCTGCTCTAAGTCCGCGTCGGAGAAGACGATCATGGGAGACTTGCCGCCCAATTCGAACGACAATCGTTTCAAATTCCGCGCTGAAGCTTTAACGATTTCCTGAGCGGTCCTCCACTCTCCAGTGAATGCAATCTTGTCGACGCCGGGATGCGACGTGAGAGCAGCTCCAGCCGTGGGGCCGTAACCTGGAAGAACATTTACGACTCCTTCGGGCATGCCGGCTTCGGCGAACATTCTTGCCAACTCCATTGCCGTAACAGGAGTCTGTTCAGCTGGTTTCAAAATGGCTGTATTCCCGCAGGCCAGAGCGGGGGCCAACTTCCAAGCAGCCATCAAGAGCGGATAGTTCCAAGGAATGATCAACCCGACCACCCCGATGGGCTCGCGTATTACGTAGTTCAAAAACTCGCCTTGAACGGGGACAACGCGACCTTCTACTTTGTCAGCGATCGATCCCCAATATTCGAAAGTACTCGCCGTAAATGGAATATCTGCCCCGAGCGTCTCTCGGATCGGCTTCCCGCAATCCATCGTTTCGAGACGAGCCAATTCGTCACCGCGATCCAGAATTGCTTGGCCGACGCGGCGAAGAATTTTGCCCCTTTCAATCGGGGGCATTCGCCTCCAAGTCTCGAATGCTTTTCTCGCAGCGACTACCGCGAGATTCGCGTCGGCAGCATCCGCTTCGGCAACGTCGGCAATCAATTCGCCGGTCGCGGGGTTAACGACGGGAAAGGTCTTTCCTGATGCCGCATCCGTAAATCTTCCATCGATAAAAAGCTTGTAACTTCGAAGCCCTTCTTTAATCGCTTCGACCATGTCTTTTTCCTAACATCTAAAATTCAAACCGGAGGACCATCTGAATTTCTCGTTCGCTGTCTGGACGTGTTGCGAGGATTTGTCCAAAATTGGGGGACGTGATGTCCGAAATGGGATTCTCGAAACTGGGGTGATTCCACAGGTTGAAAAACTCGGTACGAAATTGCACGTTGAACCTTTCTTTAAAACGAGTGTTTTTCACTATCGCAAAATCCCAATTGTCGAGCCCTGGACCGCGAAGCATGTTCCGGGTTGAAGTCCCGTAGCCTCCGCACGTCCCCACCGGCTGAAATGCCGAGGTGTTAAACCATTCATCGACCGTTTTGTGGGGTAGCCCTGGATTGCCTACAATGTCCGCTCGACCGTTCGTATTTCCCGTACAAGCTGTGTCCGTTGGGTCAAGAATTGTGAACGGAAGACCAGACTGGACGGCTACGATGCCATTAAACGCCCAGCCGGAGGCGGCTTTTTGCACAAACGCACTGCCATGTTCGTACGATGGGAGGTTCCAGAGATAACTCACGACGAAGCGATTCCGCGCGTCAAAAGCGGCCGGGCCACGATCCAAGCTTAGATCGTAATTATTGACCGGCCCATTTTGTTGTCCGGGCGAATTGCGAAAGGCCTGGGGAGTCGAAAGAGTATCCGTCGCTTTGGAGTATGTGTAAGCTGCCAGAAACGTCAGGCCCTTGCTCAGTTGCTTCTGCAGACTCATCTGAAGTGCGTTGTAGCGTGAAGTCCAATTCGTAGACTGAGCAAGTATGCTGGAGAAGTTCGGTCCAAAGGGACGGCGGGATTCGATATTGTCGGGCGTCGACTGACCGGGAATAAAAACCGCTTGGTTCAGATCCTGGGTGTTTGGCAAGTGTACTCCAGCGGTTCCCACGTATCCCACCTGAGCCAGCCAGCCCGGCGCGATTTGCCGCTGCAACGTTGCGTTGTACTGCTGAGCATAGGGTGTCTTGAGGTGTTGATTCACAACATTGTATTGGATTGGAAAGGGTATATCCGAAAAGGGAACAGAAAATACACCCGGCAAAAACGGACCCTTCCCGTTATAGGGGTCCGCGAGGTTGTTCGGCAATGAGACAAATGGGAAGAAAGAAAACGGCGGAGCAATTTGGAGTTGGTTGAAGTCATGCCAAGGAATCCAATCGTAGAAAATTCCGTATCCCGCGCGGATGCTTGTTTTCCCACTTCCAGTCGGGTCCCAAGCAAATCCGATTCGCGGTGCAAAATCCTTTTTGGGATTGCTAAGAGTAGAACGCGGAATTCCTGGATCACCCGGGTACACAAGCCCGACGGGTGCCTCCGGCTGCACTATCGATTGCTCACCTGACCTGAAGGCGGAAATCATGTTGTTCGTGTCATACGGCCAAGTGGGCAGCTCATAGCGCAAGCCAAGTGTAACTTTTAGTTTGTGGGTTACCGAAATGCTATCTTCCGCAAAGAAATTGACACTGGTTGATCGAAGATGAAGAGCTGGATTTCCTCCTCCTTGAAGAAAGAATAGAGGCTTGCCAAGCAAAAAATCAGCAAACGCATTACCGGTCACTACACCTGAGAAGTTATAAGCTCCATTGAATGCTGACGGGATGTCCGCATTCAGTTGGTATCTCCGGATGTCGGTCCCAAATTTCATAGCGTGATGCCCGTGCGTAAGTGAAAGGGTGTCGATCCACTGGAACACGTTCGTAGCGTTGTCGCCCGGCCCCATGTCAGTGTATCCATTTACCGTGAGCCCACTAACCAACCATTGCGGCACGTTAATAGGGATCGTGGATGGAAAGGTGAACCCGTATGTTGTTGCATCTCTTGGAATTGCGGCGTCCAAGCCAATCAACGCGTTCCGACTAAATCCGAACCTGAACTCGTTGACAATGCTGGAAGAGAAGACATGCGTTTCCCCCAGCACCAGATGCTGAAACCTCCAGCTATCCTTAACTGGAAATTCTGGGATGGTTTCTGGTCCAAGGAATGTGGTCGCGAATGGACTGGTTGCACTTCCGTTTTGGTAATAGTACATACCGAAGAGATTATCGTGCTCCCCGATGTTGTGATCGATTCGCGCTAGGACTGTATCCTGATTATTGGGAGCGGAGGGCGATGAAGTGAACACGTTTGTCCCGACATTAGGATCCGGATAGAACTGCAACAGGTTCTTTGCGACGGGATCCCAGTTTGTCATGGGTATCTTGTTGTTTGGGAATGGCAATCCTGTGGCGGGATTGATCGGTTTAACGGCATCCTGACTAAAATCTCCTTGCTTTTCGAGCAACGTCGGAACAGAGCCTGATGATGTGATGCCTTCCGTGAGACGCGTTCCATCATAGTTAACGAAGAAGTGGGTGCGTTTCCGTATTACGGGTCCCCCAAGAGCAGCCCCAAATTGATTCCGGTGCAGTGGGGGCCTTTCCAATGCGAAGAAATTTCGAGCGTCGAGAGCGTCATTCCGAAAGTATTCGTAGATGCTCCCGTGGAAGGATTCTGTCCCAGATTTCGTGACTACGTTCACTATCGATCCCGCACCGCGCCCGAATTCCGCACCATACAAGTTCGTTTGGATGCTGAACTCTTGGATCGAATCTGGCGAAGGAATCGCTGCGGCTTCACCCAGGAAGATTTCATTGTCGTCTGTTCCATCCAGCAAGACATTGTTCGATTGATTTCGTAGTCCGTTGACTTGAGGAAGATTCAAACTGCTTGTTCCCTGTGTAGTCGGCGTGAAATTATTTGTCATCGGAATGCCAGGAACGCTTCCCGGAACAAGGACCGTAAGCTGCAGAAAGTTTCTTCCATTCAAGGGAAGGTTCGTTACTTCTTTATTGGTTATCACTTGCGAGATAGTGGGCGTCGATGTATCGACGGTTGTTTCCTCGCCGTGCACCGCGACCTTTTGCTGCGATGTCCCGATGGTCATGGACACGTCGACTCTATTAACCTGGTTTACCTGCAGGGTGACATCGGTTCGAATGTATTTTTCGAAGCCAGACGCCTCCGCATCAATCTCATAAACACCTGGAGGTAGCAGCGGAACAAGGTATGCGCCCTGCGCGTTCGATTCAGCAGTTCGCACTAGACCAGTTGGCGATGCCACAGTAATCTTCGCGCCAATGATAGCGGCCCCGCTGGGGTCGGTCACCGTACCTTCAAAACTTCCCGTCGTCTGTCCCCAAACAGTACCAGCAAAGAGCGTTGTCGCGAGAACCGCAATAAGACATAGGGTAAGTCTCGCAGCTGCTGTCATGATGTTACCTCCTAGTGTGAAGTCTCATTACCCCGACAGACTGACTCCGAAAAGCCGAGCCGCATTGCTCGACAAAATTTGTGTTCTTTCTGACTCTGAGAGATGAGGAGTTCGACGAAATTTCTCTAGCTGAACCTTGGGGAATTCGAAGGGACTACCTGATCCAAAAATAAATCTATCAGCTCCGAGCCCTTTGATAATTCCGGAGAACGAATAAAGACTGCCAGATGTCTCAAGGATCAGGTTTTTCGCTTTCCGAGCTGCAATGACCGCATCGCTCGTTAGGCGCCCGCCCATATGTCCCATGATGACCGGCAGGGAGGGGTAAGAAAGGGCCAATTGAATCAGGAGGGCGGGCTCGGCAGGGTAATAGCCCGAATAGAACATCACCGGAACTTTATACTCAACCGCTAGATCAAGCAGCGGGTGCACGAGTCCAGCATTTGTTGCAAAAAACGAATCCCATTCCGGATCAAGTTTGAAGCCGCGAAGTCCATATTGTTTCAGACAGCGACGTAACTCTTCGACTGCCCTGGCTCCCCAATTGGGGTTGACTCGGCCGAAACCAATCAGACGATCGGGATGCTTTTTGCAAGCTTCGGCTATTGCTTGATTGGCTTTTTCGTAGTTCGGATCAAAGAACTCCCCTCCAATCCATCGTGGCGGACAAATAACTGCAATTTTTATCTCCGCATCATCCATCACTCGAAGAAGATCATCTACCGTGTCAGTCCTTATTACGGGACCAATTGGGTCCGCGTAGTAGCGCAGCGCCGGACCAAAATGCATATGCGTGTCAATAATCATTGGAACTCCTGTTCCGGTTATAAAAGGTTGTGCATCCTGGCGATGTTGTCGCCAAGCACGTCGTTCTTGTCCTTGTCTGATACGTCTTCCATTAAGCGGATTTTTTTGATCACGACTTCAGGGTTTATGTAAGGCAAATCGGAGCCATAGACGACCTTGTTTGCGCCAGCTTCCTTGATACAGCCGTGGATATCCGCCGAAGAGCTATTACCGGCCGTCTCCAAGAAGACGTTCTCTGCTAGCTGAGCGACAACGATCGCATCTCGAACGTACTCGTAACCAAGGTGCTTCAACATGATTGGAACTTTCGGAAAGGCATCCGCCAATGCGAGGAAAAGTAGTGGTTCGCACGTAGGGTAGTAGCCGGTATGAAACGTCACCGGGAGATGGCGTTCGTCTGCGATCTTAAAAATCGGTCCTAGTAGTTTCAGGTCATTTGCGGCAAAGGATTCCCACTCCGGATGCATCATGATTCCAGGAAATTTGTAGTCGTATACACACTTCTTTAGCTCATCGATGGCGGACTGTCCGAAGTTCGGATTAACTCGCACGTATGCAAGAATGCGATCAGGAAATTTCTTTGCAGCTTGGTAGATGGCTTCGTTACCTTTTTCGTAGGTCGGGTCGTAGAACTCACCTCCCTGCCAAAGCGGTGCGAACACAATGCCAGCGTCGATCCCGGCCGCGTCCATCGCCGCTATGAGCTCCTCGGCGGTATAAGCGTCAAAAAGACATGCTTCCGGGTGATTCTTAAGCCCAGGTCCCATATGCACGTGAGCGTCAATAACCATCAATAGCCTCCAAGATAAAAAACTTATTCACAAAACTGGCATGCACGCGCCGCTACCCTTTTTCAATTACAATGTTTCCAAAACCATCAACCGTTCCTACGTACTCTGGCAAAATCAGAGTAGTGCAGGCTTTTTCCTCGACCACGGCCGGGCCTTTGATGCGATTCGAGGCGAGTAGACGGCTACGCTCGTAGACATCGGTCAGTACGCATTTGCCCAACTCGCCAAAGTACACATTTCGCTGACCGCGTAACGCATTCGCGGAACTAGCGGTTCCCTTTCCAACCTGTTCTAGTAAGGGTCTTCGGATCCGAGCAAAAGCAGACAAACGATAGTTCACGATCTCCGCCTGCTCGGAAGGAGCAGAATGCGCATAAGTCGTTTCGTGAATTTCATCAAATCGCTTTTTGATAGCAGATCGATCAAAACCATCCAGGACCACGCGGACTGTGTATTCCTGGCCGACATAGCGCATGTCCAGTTCGCGTACAAACTGAATGTCCTTTTCCGCAAAGCCCTCACGCTGCAGATTGTCCGACGCTTCTTTCTCTAAGCTTGCGAAGATGGATTTACTGTCCTCTAGACTTGATTCGGTCAGGGAGCACACCTTTGTAAATGTGGAATCGAAACGAACGTCAGAAAGAAGAATTCCAAGCGCAGACAACGCTCCGGATGCAACAGGGACGATCGTCTTCGGGACCTCCAGCTCGTCAGCGAGGGCATTCGCGTGCATGGGACCCGCCCCGCCAAATGCCACTAAGACAAACTCGCGCGGATCTAGGCCCTTTTGGATCGTCATCTCGCGGATAGCGGTAGCCATTTTCGTGTTGACGACCCGGATAATTCCGTACGCTGCAGCGTCCAACGACAAGTGCAGTTTGTCCGCAATGTGCTTCTGAACGACTCGGCGTGCAGCTTCAGTATCGAGTGACATTTCGCCGCCCAGAAAATTCTTGGGATCGAGTACACCCAGCACAAGCTGAGCGTCAGTTACTGTAGGTTCAGCACCTCCTTTGCCGTAGCACGCTGGCCCCGGCACAGCACCTGCACTGCGAGGGCCTACGGTCAAGGCGCCCCCTTCATCCACAGTGGCAATGCTTCCGCCACCAGCTCCGATCGAATGAATATTGATTACGGGAACCATTACTGGATGGCCGTCGAGCTTAGCATCCGACGTGACTTGTGGTTTGCCATCGATGACCAGGCTCACGTCAAAACTTGTTCCGCCTGCGTCGATGGCAATGACCCTGTCGTAATCATGTTCCGTTCCAAAGTAAGCAGCAGCGACAGTTCCTCCCGCTGGGCCTGACATGATCGTGTGAACGGGTCGCTGGCTGGCTCGTTCCGCACTCATTACTCCACCGCTCGAGCGGTTCACAAACAATCCATGCCCGTAATGTCTGTCAGATACTCTTGAAGACAGATGTTCGATGTAGTTCTTAACGACGGGGAGCACGTATGCGTTGATCGCAGTGGTGCTGGTTCGCTCATACTCCCGCCACTCTCGAACCAATTCAGAAGAGATGGTGACGGGTAGGTCTGGATAAGTCTTGCGGATCCAGGATGCGGCCTTTTCTTCATGTTCCGGATTGATGTACGCATGCAAGAAACAGATCGCCAATGCTTCGACCCGGTGTTCTTCGACGAGCTGGCGCGTAACCTTTTTGAGTTCAGCTATGCTTAGCGGCGTGATCACTTTTCCTTGATAGTCAAGGCGCTCGTTAACTTCTAGGCGACGCCGACGGGGTATAAGAGGGACTGGCTTGCGGAAGAAGAAGTAGTAGAAGATTTGTACGACTGTGTCGACCGATTTCATAAACATCACGAAACCCCTTCGTGGTGATTAGGCCAGTGGTTGCCCTTTTCCTCTGAATGAAGGTGTTTAGCGCGACGGTGGTGCCATGCACGAGATAGCG
>CAVYXN010000006.1:0-410060 GCA_963772535.1 uncultured Acidobacteriota bacterium | reverse complement strand
TGACACGGTAGAGGTCTGCGGTTCGAGCCCGCACGGGCCTACCATCCATCTCACTGATTCTACTCAGCGACAGCCAGCGCCTCATCGCTCGATTGGTGTAACTCGTCACCATTCGTCACCAATTGCGAGAGGTTTTCGACAGCCAAGCGTAGGTGAGCCGGAATCGGTAGGGTGTAGACCTCCGGCAGCGAAAGCAAGTCAACCCCTTCCCACCCTTCGCAAACACGGCGAAGGATGGGGCACCCGCAAGAGCTAAGGCTAAACTTCGAAGTGACCTACCCGAGTGGTATAATCCTCACCGAAGCACCATCAATCGTGGAAATTACGGACACAAGCGCAAGGGTGGTCCACCCGCCCGGATTGCACGGCGGGCTGAAAATAAATAAATTTCATTATATTGAAGATAACACCTACACCTACGTCGCCGGCTTTTGTTGCAAAAAAAGCCAGTAAGATAGTTCTATTCTGGGCCAAGAACAAGTAAGGATGATCATGAGAATTCGTCCGAGTATTTTCCAGGTCTCAAGTGTATTGCTTACACTCGGATTTCTATATCTGCTGCCCTCCAGCATCAATTGCATTCGCACCAGGGATTCGATGACCCAAATTGCTGGTCTCGCTGGTCTCACACTCATTCTTGTCGCGCTGATTGTTATCTGGACAGGAGTTGCCGCGGGAAATTGGGTCGCGTGGGTCATAATGGCCGTCATCGTCTGGGTCTGGGCGCTCCCGGCCCTGATGTGGCCAGTCCTACGTCACGGGCGGCGCTGGACACTCGGTGAATTACACGAGTGGGTCGTAATTGCGTGGCGCGAGGATACCTTCGTACGAGCCACTTTAATTGATACCGTCATGTTTTTATTGATGTTGGTCGGATTGGTTCTGCCGGTCAGGGCGCTCTATCTGATTCGGAAACCGGAATGAAGCACGGCCGGTGAAGCCTCGATGGAAGGTGTGTTCAGCCGTCTTTCTGCTCACCGGCCGCATTGACCGGCTGGGTGGCGATCGCAGTTGAGGTCAACTCGATGCCGAGTGCCCACCCTTCTTTGCATCTTCCGTGTCACAACTGACGGCTGTGATCCACCGCGAGCAATTCCGTTCCGGAGTTAAGTTCTAGGTTTTGCGGGTGCCCCATCTTTCGTGCTCTTCGAAAGGTGGGGGGTTTTGAATCGTGCTCTGATCGTCCCTTCGTCGAACCGTAGCCTGCGACTCCGCTTGCTACGTGGGAGAGCGACATCCTGCTTGATGAAATCGCCGAAGAGTCCAATACTCTTTGTGTATCAAAAAACTGGGACCGAACATGGCAAAACCAATCTTGCTTAGTGTCGACGACGATCCTGATGTGCTGCGGGCGATCGAGCGCGACTTGCGAACGAAATACGGAGCTGAATTCCGTGTGATCGGGAGCGATTCTCCCGAAGCGGCGCTCACGCTTTTGAAACAGCTGAAACTGCGCAATGACAGCGTGGCACTGCTTATTGCCGATCAACGGATGCCGCACATGGACGGCGTCGCGTTTTTGCAGGAAGCGATGCATGTGTTCCCTGAAGCGAAGCGCGCGTTGCTCACCGCCTACGCCGATACGAACGCAGCGATTGACGCGATCAATCAGGCCAGCATCAACTACTTCTTCTTGAAGCCCTGGGATCCTCCCAACGAGCACCTTTATCCGCAATTGGATGACCTGCTTGACGATTGGCAAGCGTCGTACCGGCCGAAATTTGAGGGCATACGAGTGCTGGGGACGCGCTGGTCGCCGAAGTCCTATGAATTGCGGGATTTCCTTGCGCGGAATCGCGTTCCGTATCAGTGGATGGATGTCGAGATTTCTGCCAATGATCCGGAAACAAAGCGCCTGCTGGAAGTTCTGGGACCAGAGGCTTCAAGTCTTCCCGTTGTACTTTTCCCGGATGGCACAAGGCTCCTCGAGAGTGTCCCAGCGCAGGTCGCCCAAAAAGTCGGTTTGAGGACCCGCGCGCAAACAAATTTTTATGATTTGGCGATCGTAGGCGGAGGGCCGGCGGGTTTGGCTGCGGCAGTCTATGGAGCGTCAGAAGGCCTGCACACGGTGATGATCGAACGCGAGGCTCCTGGCGGGCAAGCCGGAATGAGTTCACGCATCGAAAATTATCTGGGGTTCCCTACGGGACTGAGTGGCGGAGACCTTGCTCGCCGCGCTGTCGTGCAGGCGAAGCGGTTTGGCGTAGAGATTCTGTCGCCTCAAGAAGCCGTTGGCATACGCACGGAAGGATCCTACCGAATAATCAAATTAGCGGATGGAAACGAGATTTCCTGCCACGCGCTGATGATCGCCACAGGCGTGCAGTGGCGGCGACTCGAAGCGCCAGGCGTCGATCGCTTGCAGGGCGCAGGCATCTACTACGGCGGAGGCGCCACGGAAGCCCTGTCCTGCCAGGGTGAGATCGTTTATGTGATTGGCGGCGCGAATTCGGCGGGGCAGGCGGCGATGAATTTTGCGAAGTACGCCGAGCGAGTGGTTATAGTCGTACGCGGAAGCTCGCTATCGAGCACGATGTCGCAGTATCTGATCGACCAAATCAAAGAAGTGCCCAAAATTCAGCTTTGGGCGAACGCGAGCGTCGCCGAGGCGCACGGCGCAACGCATCTCGAAGAGATCTCGTTTCTCTGTTCGGATACCAATAAGATTGAGCGTGTGCCGGCGACTGCGATGTTCATTTTTATAGGAGCGCTTCCGAGGACAGACTGGCTCGCACGTGTCGTCGAGCGCGACGAACGCGGGTTCATCCTGACGGGCCCCGATCTGATACGGGACGGCCAGCGACCAAAAGGCTGGAATCTCGACAGAGATCCCTTTCTGCTGGAGACGAATGTCCCCGGATTGTTTGCGGTAGGTGACGTGCGCCACGGCTCGGTGAAGCGCGTGGCTTCCGGAGTGGGTGAGGGATCGGTCGCCGTTCAATTTATCCATCAATATTTGAGCAAGGTCTAAATGGTCGAAAAAGCTGACCTGCGTCGCG
Source organism: uncultured Acidobacteriota bacterium (assembly GCA_963772535.1). Taxonomy (GTDB): domain Bacteria; phylum Acidobacteriota; class Terriglobia; order Acidiferrales; family UBA7541; genus Palsa-295. Next base: position 407,061 of record CAVYXN010000006.1, on the reverse strand, counting down.
TGCCGGCATTCGCTGATCTGCCTGACGAACAACTCGACTGGTTCCTCGGCAATTCGCAAGAGCTTCATGTGGCGGCAGGGGATACTTATATCCGCCAGGGCGATCCCGCTGAATGGATGTTTGTAATTCTCGAAGGCCAGTTTGAGTGGCGTGGTGACATAGGCGGGGATACTGTCACTTATCCCTCGAAGGCCGGCGACGTCACCGGGATCTTGCCCTTCTCTCGGATGAAACGGTTCAGCGTAACCTTTCGAGCGCTCACCGCAGGACGGCTCCTGAAATTTCCGGCTTCCTTGTTCCCGGAACTTGTCCAGAAAATGCCGGAATTGACCGCGCGCCTGGTGGGGTACCTGTCCGACCGGGTTCGAGAAACCACGCGCGTCGAACAGCAGCGGGACAGGCTGGCGTCGCTGGGCAAGCTTTCCGCGGGGCTCGCCCATGAACTGAATAATCCTGCGTCTGCTGCGAAACGTGCCACGAGCCAGTTGCGCGACGTTCTGAAGAAAATACGCGATGCGAGCCACGAATTGGGAAGTCGTGATTTGACGGCGGCGCAGAAAGCAGAAATCGAAAAACTGGAAACTGCATTCGTCCAGAGTAACGAGATACCACCCGATCCGCTGGCCATCAGCGATCTCGAAGAGCAGATCGATTCCTTATTGCGGAGTCACGGCCAGAACGACTTGTGGCAGATGGCCGCAGACCTGGCGCGGAAGAACGTTAAGCCGGAAGCGCTCGAATCGTTATTCGCCACGCTCGATGCAGACACCGCGCGCGCCGCGCTGGTAAGGATCGCGGCCTCTGTTGAGGTCGCAACTCTGCTGAACGAAATTGAGAGCGGCACGTCACGCATCTCCGATCTGGTCCATGCAATTAAAGAATACACATACATGGATCAGACCCCGCTGCAGAACGTCGACATCGTGAAGAGCCTGGAAACCACTCTCACCATTTTGAATCACAAACTCAAACACGGAGTCGTCGTCGAGCGCGACTACCAAAAAATCCCGCTTCTGGTGAATTCATTTGGCAGCGAGCTCAATCAGGTTTGGACGAATATCATCGACAATGCCATTGATGCTATGAGAGGCGAAGGCAAGCTTCGAGTCCGAACCTATCGCGAGGACAATTGTGTGGTGGTTGAGATCGCCGATAACGGACCGGGAATTTCTCCCGAGGTACAACCGCATATCTTCGAACCCTTTTTTACGACCAAGGGAGTGGGCGAAGGCACTGGCCTCGGGCTCGACACGGTTCAGCGTATCGTGAAGAAGCACAAAGGCAGTATTCAAGTGACCTCAAAACCCGGTGACACACGGTTTCAAGTGTGGCTGCCTGTGGCAGAGGGTCTGACCTAGGGCTAGTCGCTCCGCCTCTGGTCAAGGATGAACAAGTGCGGGCACACGGCCGATACCCGGCATGTCGCTGCCGCGCCCACCTCGGAGTTCCGCGCAAACCCTGGCCAGTTGATCGGAAATGGAAGCCACATACTCACCTGCTACTTCCTGAAGCTCGCTTAGATTGTCCGGGTCGGCATCGTCCATGTTGCTGGATGCATTTTGAAGGTGTGGAACCTGCAAACGGTAATAGGTGCAGCCGGGCAAGGCTCGCAATTCAAAATCGACTGCCTCGGAGACACTGTCCATCAACACCGGAACAATTTCCTTCGCCCAACCGATCAGGCCCCAATCCTTGGCCGAAGCATAAGTGATCTGATCCTGCCGGTCACCGGTTCCAACAGAAACGACGGTGAATGCGAGTGCCTCGGGGTAAAGCGAGCGCGCTTCTGCGTAAGCCGCCATGGAAGGGTTGTTGACGAACACGCCGCCATCGACCAGCGCATAATCCTCGGCGCCGCTCGTCAAATGGAGCGGCGGAAAGAATGTCGGGGCAGCAGAGGTGGCTCTTGCGATGTCGGTCAGACGCCAGTTGTAGGTGGAATCCGATGCGATCTTGTGGCTCTTGAAAAAGAAAGGAATCTGTCCCTGCAAATCATAGCTGGAAATCAAGAGCGGAGTGAGAGCGGATTTAAATTCTGCGTCGCCGAAGAATTGTTCGAGCGCAGATTCCAGGGCGTCGGGAGAATATTTCGGCAGAAACAATTGGCGCTCGGGCGTCACAATATTTTTCCGGAAGATTGCGGGCCCATTTTGGACGTAGAGGTCAAGAAGCTCTCCCGGAGAGTACGGGCCAGCGTTTTTGCAGCCAGTGCCGATTCCCAGGGCGATGATACCGCCCGTGGATGTTCCTGAGATCAGGTCAAAGGCTTTGAAGAGATCCATGCCCAGACGAGTTTGTATCTCGGCAAGAATCATGGCCGGTATGATTCCGCGAATTCCGCCTCCGTCAATGGCCAAGACTTTTATGGAGGGCATCGGGGTCTTTTCTCGATTGCGGACAGTGGTGATATGGGCCGATACTATAATCAAGCAGGTATATTGTAAAGAATATCATATTCAAACGACGGGACTCGGATTAGGCGTCCGGCAAATCCGGATGGTGAGTCTTCACGTGGTATTGCCCCGAATGAAATATCAGCGGCTCGCCTTGTCGCCAGCGGTAGTGAATCACTTCACCGAGGAAGATCATGTGGTCGCCTCCCTTGAATTTGCGAACCACGCGGCAGACAAAGTGAGCTGTGGCTCCTTTCAGGAGCGGGCAACCTTCGATGTTGTCGCTGCAGTCGACATCGGCGAACCGGTCTGAGAGCTGCGCTGCAAATCGGCGTGACAGATGGTACTGGTCCGCCGCGAGGACATTAATCGCAAAATGGCGAGCTTTGGTGAAATCTGAATACTCGGTGGAGGCTTTCCCCAGGCTCCACAGTACGAGCGGCGGATCGAGCGAAACGGACGCGAATGAATTCACGGTGAGTCCGATACATCCGCCACGCTTGGTGCGCCCGGTTACGATCGCGACGCCCGTTGCAAATTGGCCCAGGGCGTTGCGAAAATCCCGGTGGTCGAATTTGTGCGACCGTTTCACGGCTGATTCTTGATTATCTCACCGCCCTTCATCACGAAGCGAATGTGCTCGAGAGTGGAGACGTCCGCAACCGGATCGCCATCCACCGCGACGATGTCCGCAAACTTTCCGGGTTCGAGCGTGCCAACGCGATCGGACCATCCAAGAAGATCGGCGGCATTTACTGTGGCAGCTTGGATTGCAACGAGCGGAGGCAGTCCCATTTTGACCATCGTGGCGAACTCGCCTGCATTCATTCCATGAGGGTACACGGCTGCATCCGTGCCGAAAGCAACCTTCACGCCTTCTTTAAACGCGTGCGAGAGATTCTGTTTCGCGATAGGCAGCACCATGTTCATTTTGTCCGTCATGCTTTGCGTGAAGCCGAGATGCTGGTAATTGGCGAGTAGCCAGTCTTCGAGAAAGACTGTGGGCACAAGGTAAGTGCCGCGCTGCTTCATGAGCGCGATGTCTTCGTCATTGATATAGCTGCCGTGCTCGATGGAATCGACCCCGGCGAGCACCGCGTTTTTAATTCCGAGCGCACCGTGCGCATGGGCAGCGACTTTGCGGCCGAGACCGTGGGCGGTGTCGACGATGGCCTTCATTTCTTCGGGGCTGTATTGCTCGAGCGCGGGGTTGTCGCCTTCTGAAAGCACGCCGCCGGTGGCCATGAACTTGATGAGATCCGCGCCATATTTGATGTTCTCACGCACCTTGGTCATCACGCCGTCTACTCCATTGGCGACGCCTTCGTCGGAATAGTTAAATTGCGGGGCGAGAAAATTTTCGTCACCGTGACCGCCAGTGATGCTAAGCGCAGGGCCGGAGGCGAGCATGCGCGGGCCGGGAACGTCGCCATCATTGATGGCATCGCGCAGGGCGATATCCGCATACCCTTCCGCACCCACGTTGCGAACTGTTGTGAAACCCGCTTCCAGCGTGACGCGCGCGTTGTGCGCCCCATACAGCGCGGAGCGAGGATAGGAAGTGTGCAGGCCGCGCGGGCCCGCTAACCACGGAACAAAAGTAAGGTGCGTGTGGCAATCGATCAATCCGGGAAGCACCGTGAGATTTGAGAGGTCGATGGTCTTGGTGCCAGCAGGCAGTTGCTTATTGATCTCAGCAGGCTTCCCTACAGCTTTGATCTTGCCATCTTGAATCCAGATGAGCTGATCGGACGCGTAGGTTCCTGTGCGCACGTCGAGGATTTTGCCTGCGTGGACTACAACGGACGCCGGCGGGCTGGGTCTTGGTTCCTGAGAGCGTGTCGCGCTGACGGTAGAAATTAGAAGGCAAAGCAAAATTACGAAGCGCTTCATTTCGATCCTCCGAATTCGCGCGGATTCGATCCTCGTTAAGGCCAGGTGCAAGAAACGCGCGCCGCGCATTGTATCTCTACTGAGCGGAAGGCGCTCAGGACAATTGACAAAGTTAATCCGCTGCATCGCTTAATTTGATTTTTGCTTGACAGGCAGCACAGCAAATGTATGATTATACAGTGCGTTGCATAATCACGCATAAGGTTGAATGGGCGTACAAAAACGATACCGGCAAGGGCAGATTCTGAAGCTCCTCGCGGCTCATGCCGTGGCGAGCCAGGACGAACTGCGCCGTCACCTCGGGCACATTGGCATGCGAGTGACGCAAGCGACGCTCTCGCGCGACTTGCGCGAATTGCGCCTGGTGAAGACTGCTGAAGGCTACCGGCCGCTCTCTGCCGCGGCGGCGGAAGAAGCTGCGCCGCAAGCTACATTAGGGCGGGCGCTCAAGGAATTCTTGCTGGACATTCGTCCGGCGCAAAATATGCTCGTGCTGAAGACTCCTCCGGGCGGCGCACAGCCGCTGGCCGCGGCGGTGGATTCAGAACGCTGGAAAGAAATTGTCGGTACACTCGCCGGCGACGACACGGTTCTTCTGATTACTCCCTCCCGGGGCGCTCGGGCAGCGGTGCAAAAGCGCGTGGAGGAACTGCTTCGATGAACGACCCTTTACGGGTCGCCGTCGTCGGAGCAACAGGCTACGCGGGATATGAGCTGGCCCGGCTCCTTCTTCGGCACCCCAAAATCGACAAGCCGACATTCTATCTGCGTGATGGGAACGCCCACGTGCGCTGCCTGACGGAACTCTACCCGCAACTTCGCGGATGGGAAGAAGCGCCGTGCAAACCGCTATCGGTCGCGGCAATCGCGAAGAGCGGTGCGGAAGTGGCGTTTCTTTCGACACCGCACGAAGCATCGCTGGAGCTCGTACCGCAGCTGCTTGCGGCAAATCCGAAATTGCGGATCGTGGATTTGAGCGGAGCGTTCCGTTTTCACGAGCCCGAGACATTTGAGAACTGGTACAAACTCGCCCCGGCCGCAAGAGAAATTCTGCAAGAAGCCGTGTACGGACTTCCCGAATTGTATGCGGAGTCGTTGCCGGCAGCCCGACTCGTTGCCAATCCCGGGTGCTACCCAACTTCGGTGATTCTGGGGTTGCGGCCGCTTGTCGAAGCCGGATGGATCGACGCGGCGCGCGGGATCGTTTGTGATTGTAAATCAGGCGTAAGCGGCGCAGGAAAAGAGCCAAAACGGGAGACTCATTTCGTCGAGGTAAACGAAAATTTTCGCGCGTACGGTTTATTCACGCACCGGCACACGCCGGAAGTCGCCGAACACCTGGGGCTCGCGGAGCGCGATTTTGTTTTCACCACGCACTTGCTGCCTCTTGAGCGTGGAATTCTTTCCACTTTGTATGTGTGGTTGAAGCCGGCGCGCAATACGCAGGAAGTCGAAACGCTCTACCGGAAATTTTACGCGGAGCGTCCCTTGGTGCGAGTGTTGCCTGCGGGCCGTTTGCCGGAACTTCAGCATGTCGCGCACACAAATTTCTGCGACGTCGGATTCGCGCTGGATGCGGAGGGCGCGCGGTTAGTGATTGTGTCCTGCCTCGACAATCTTGGAAAAGGCGCGGCGGGACAGGCGGTGCAAAATCTAAACGGGATGTTCGGATATCCCGAAACGGCGGGATTGATATGAGGCTGTTGATAAAAATCGCGGGCGCGCTGCTCGAAAGCGAAGAGAACGTGCAAAGGATCGCACGGCAGATCGCGGAGCTTGCGCGCGCCGGCCACGAGATGCTGATCATACACGGTGGCGGGAAAATTTTTACGGCGACTCTGGCGCGGATGGGAATCGAAAGCACTTTCGTGAGTGGTTTGCGCGTGACCGATCGCGAGACGCGCGACGTGGCAGTAATGGTTTTTGGCGGCCTACTCAATAAGCGGCTGGCTGGGGCAATTTCGCTCGCAGGTCAGCCGGCGGCGGGAATTTCGGCGTCCGACGCGGCTTGCTTTCTGGCTGAACCGATGCAAATCGGTGAAAACGAACGGAGCCTCGGGTTTGTTGGTTACCTGACGGGGGTGAATCTCGATTTTCTGCGTGCGCAGTGGCGCGCTGGAATTGTGCCGGTGGCTTCGTGCCTGGGGCTGGGAGCAGACGGCGAAATTTATAATATCAACGCCGACCACATGGCTGCGGCTGCCGCCGAATTTATCCACGCCGACCGGCTAATTTTCCTGACGGATGTGGCCGGAGTACTTGATGGCGACAAGGTGTTGCGGGCGGTGCGTGGAGGCGAAATCGAAGACATGATCCGGCGCAACAAAGTTTCCGGTGGAATGATTCTGAAACTTGAAGCAGCGAAGCGGGCGCTGTCGGGCGGCGTAGCGGAAGTGCGAATTATTGGAGGCACCGCTCCACGCGCGCTCTTGAACGCTGCGAATGCAGTAGTTCGCTGCTCAGGGACCCGCGTGCTGCCGGTGCTGAGGGCTTCGGCGGCAAAAGCGGCACAAGGAACGGCGCGATAGAAATGGCTAAAAATAAAACAGCGGCGAAGGGCGGGTTATCGGCATCACGTGCGCGTGCGGACGAAGCGCGCCACTTGATGAATACCTATAAGCGGCCGCCAATCGTATTCACGCGGGGCCGCGGGTGCCGCGTGTACGACTCGAGTGGACGAGAGTATTTGGATTTTCTCGCCGGTATTGCGGTGAATGCGCTCGGGCATGCACATCCGCGTCTTGTGCGCACGATTCGACGCGAAGCAGGGCGGGCCATTCACACTTCAAACCTGTTTCACAATCCTTTTCAAGGGCCGTTGGCAAAAAAGCTCGCGCAATGGTCGGGACTCGATCGTGTGTTCTTCACGAACAGTGGTACGGAAGCCATCGATGGAGCTCTCAAGCTCGCTCGAGCGTATGCGAACGCGAAGGCCGGCGCGGGCGGCAGCGGCAATAGCAGCGTCGCGAAAAAGACGCGGATTCTCGCGCTCGAGAACTCGTTTCATGGGCGCACGTTCGGCGCCGTTTCAATCACGTACCCGGCAAAATATCGCGAACCCTTTGCGCCGCTCGTTCCCGGCACGGAATTCGTAAAATTCAACGATGTAGCCGATCTCGAATGCAAGTTTGATGAATCAGTGTGCGCGATTGTTGTCGAGACGATCCAGGGCGAGGGTGGCATCTTCCCGGTGAGCCAGGAATTTTGGCAGCGCGCACGCGAACTCGGCACGCAGCGCGATGCTGCGTTAATCGCGGACGAGATTCAATGCGGCCTTGGCCGCACCGGTCGATACTTTGCGTATCAGGCGCTTGGCTCGCTTCCCGATGTGGTCGCCGTAGCGAAGCCTCTGGCAGGAGGATTGCCGCTGGGCGCTTTTATCGCGAACGAAAAGTTTGCGGCAGCCTTTACGCCAGGAATGCACGGCACTACGTTCGGTGGCGGCCCACTTGTTTGTGCTGCAGCGCTTGAATTCCTTACCGTCGTGGAAGAGCAAAAGCTGCTTGCAAATATTCGCGAGCGCGGCGCGGAACTCCGTGCTGGTATTGAAAAGCTTGCCGGCAAATTCGATTTCATCCGCGAAGTCCGCGGCGAGGGGTTAATGCTTGGTGTTGACCTGTCCGTGGATGGCGCGCCCTTCATTGCGGAAGCGCTGGGAAGCGGGCTGATCATGAATTGCACGCACGAGCATATTTTGCGGCTTCTTCCCGCCTTCATTATCAAGCGGCGCGACGTGGCCGAGTTTCTCGCGAAGTTCGAAGCCGTGCTGGGGCGAACAGCGAAGTCGTTGGAGAAGTCTCGATCCAAAATACAAAAAACCGAAACGCAGGCACAGCCGATGACCGTGGCTGCAGCGAGGTAAAAATGAACGCAACCGCAACAACGCTAACACTCACGAACGATCTCCTGACCGGAATGGAATGGGGACCTGCGCAGGTGCGCGAACTCTTCCACCTGGCGGCGGATATCAAAGCGCGGCCGGATCGCTATCGCGGCGCGCTCGAAGGAAAGTTTCTGGCTATGATTTTCGAAAAGCCGTCGCTGCGTACCCGCGTCACGTTCGAGGTGGGAATCGCAAGCCTGGGCGGCGCATCGGTGTTTCTTGACCATACGGCAACACGGCTCGGCGCGCGCGAATCCATTCGCGACGTAGCAAAGAACCTCGAGCGAATGGTTCACGGAATCGTCGCGCGCGTATTTTCGCAGGAGTCTCTGGATGGCCTGGCAGAGCACGGTCGCATTCCTGTTATCAACGCGCTTTCCGATCGCTTTCACCCGTGTCAGGCGCTATCGGACTTCTTTACGCTCGAGGAGCGGTTCGGTGGACTGCGCGGCCTGAAATTCGCATATGTCGGCGATGGAAACAATGTGTGCCATTCGCTGCTCACGATTGCGGCACGCGTCGGGGCGCACATTCGCGTGGCGACGCCAGTGGGGTACGAGCCAGACCCAGCGGTTGTGGCCGAAGCGAAACGCGTGGCGCGCGAGACGCGCGGAAAAATTGAAATTATGCGCTCGGCTGAAGATGCGGTCGCGGGCGCGCAGGCGATTTACACGGACGTGTGGGCGAGCATGGGGCAGGAAGAAGAATCGGCCGCGCGCGAACTCGCGTTTTCCGGTTACCAGGTGAATGAAGATCTATTTTCGCAGGCGGCTCCGGACGCCGTCTTCATGCATTGCCTGCCGGCGCATCGTGGTTCAGAGGTGACGGAAGGCGTGATCGATTCGGAACGCTCAATTGTGTTCGACCAATCAGAAAACAGGCTGCACGTGCAGAAAGCAATTCTGCTTACGCTGCTGAATTAAGAAATTCGCGGTCGCGACCGCGCGAGGAGAAGGAATTGGCGAAGAAAGTTGTGTTGGCGTATTCCGGAGGGCTTGATACCTCCATCATTATTCCTTGGCTGAAGGAAACATACGGCTGCGAAGTGATCGCCATGATCGGCGATCTGGGCCAGCGCGAGGATTTGGAAGGTGCGCGAACAAAAGCGCTCGCAACCGGAGCAAGCGCAGCCTACGTGGAAGATTTGCGCGAAGAATTCATCACCAGATTCATCTGGCCGACATTGCGTGCGGGCGCCGTTTACGAGCACAAATACCTGCTCGGAACTTCCTTCGCGAGGCCATTGCTCGCGCAGCGCCAGGTGGAATTGGCAAAGAAGCTAGGGGCCGACGCGATTGCACACGGCTGCACGGGAAAAGGCAACGACCAGGTTCGCTTTGAGCTTGCGGCCAAGGCGCTGGCACCGGAATTGAAAATCATAGCGCCCTGGCGCGAATGGAAGATCAACTCGCGCGAAGATGCCATCGCATATGCTCGCGAACACAATGTTCCCGTAGAGCAGACGACCAAAAATATTTACAGCCGCGATCGCAATATATGGCACTTGAGCCATGAAGGCGGAGCTCTCGAAGATCCAGCGAACGCACCAGAAGAATCGATGTGGCAATGGGTAATTTCGCCGGCCAAGGCCCCCGATCAACCAACGACAGTAGAAATCGGCTTCGACGCCGGAGTTCCGGCTTTTGTGAACGGCAAGAAGCTCGGCGCGGTCGCGCTCATCGAACAATTGAATGAAATCGCGGCGGCGAATGGCGTGGGACGGATGGAGATGGTCGAAAACCGGCTCGTCGGAATAAAGTCGCGCGGGGCGTACGAAACGCCGGGCGGTACTCTTCTGATCGCAGCGCACCGCGAACTCGAGTCGCTGTGTCTCGATCGCGAGACGGCTCACTACCAGCAGATGCTCGCGTTGCGCTATGCGGAAATGGTCTATTACGGAATGTGGTTTACGCCTCTGCGTGAATCGCTCGATGCTTTCTTCGCGAAATCACAAGAGCGCGTCACGGGCAGTGTGGGCTTGACGCTTTTCAAGGGCAATCTTAGCGTGGCGTCGCGCCGTTCGCCCTTCTCGTTGTATCGCACGAATTTGGCGAGTTTCACGATGACCGGCTACAACCCGAAAGATGCGGAAGGCTTCATCAACCTCTTCGCGCTGCCGATCACCGTGCCGCAGGAAACTGAAATTCGTCGCAAAGCCGAGGCCGGATGAGCAGCGCTCCCGAACAGAAAAAAGACCAGAAGATGTGGGGCGGGCGGTTCGAAAGCGGCCCGGACGCGTCCTTCTACGAGTTCGAGCGTTCGTGGCGATTCGACCGCCGCCTTCTGCCGCAGGAACTTGCGCTCGATCGCGCGTGGGCGAGGGCGATTGCTGCGGCCGGAATTCTCAGCGATGAAGAATGCGCACGAATCGTCCGCGCACTTGACGAAGTCGAGCGCCGTGCAAAATCCGAACCTGCGTGGCTTGACGCTTCGAAGGCGGAAGACGTGCACCATTTCGCCGAAAGCGCGCTCATCGAAAAGCTCGGTCCGCTCGGAGCGAAACTGCATACCGGCCGCAGCCGCAACGAAATGGTTGCGACCGAGTTCCGCATGTACGTGAAAGACGCCGCTCTCGAAATCCAACAGGCGATCACGGTTCTCGCTCACGCCACAGCTGGGCAAGCTGAAAAGAATATGGGCGTGCCGATGCCGGGCACGACGCACATGCAGCACGCGCAGCCGTTGCTCCTCTCGCACTGGCTGCTGGCACACGGCGAAGCATTCGTCCGCGATGTAGAGCGCCTCAAAGCTGCTGCAGCGCGCGCGGACTTGTGCCCTCTGGGATCGGGAGCCCTCGCCGGTTGCGCGTTTCCACTCGATCGCAAAGCCCTGGCACGTGACCTGGGATTCTCGGGCATAACCGCCAATAGCTTAGACGCGGTAAGCGATCGCGATTTCGCGCTCGAGTTTCTGTTCGCGCTCACCACACTGGCCATGCATCTCTCGCGCCTGGCTGAGGACATGGTGCTTTTTGCGACGCCTGAATTTGGCTTCATCGAGTTGCCCGATGAGTTTTCGACCGGTAGCAGCTTGATGCCACAGAAGAAAAACCCCGATGCATGGGAGCTGATTCGCGGAAAAACAGGACGGATTTACGGCTCGTTGTTCTCATTGCTGACTACGTTCAAAGGCCTGCCTTCGAGTTATCAGCGCGACCTGCAGGAAGATAAAGAAGCGCTCTTTGCCGCCCACGATCAGGCAATGACAATGACGCAGATCGCCGCAGCTACGCTCGCGGCCACGAAATTCAACGAAACGCGTCTACGCGAAGCCGCGCAGGATCCGGCACTTGTCGCAACCGAGCTCGCAGATTATCTCGTGGCGTGCGGAGTGCCGTTTCGCGAGGCACATGAGGTGGTGGGCAAAGTGCTGCGCGCGGCGGAGCAGGAAGGCAAATCGATTCGGGAGATGCCGATCGAGCGGCTCAAGGAGTTTTCTCCATCTTTCGGCCGCGATTTATCGACCGTGCTTACGCTCGAGTCGGCACTCGCACGCCGAGCAGTGGCCGGTGGAACTGCACCGGCGGCAGTTCGCGCCGCTCTCAGCGAATTCAAGGCGCGGCTCGATAAAATCGAGGAAGGCCAATGAAGGCGCGGCGAGCCAGACCTTCAGATGCTCGCGCGATTTTTGAGTTGATCGCCGGGTACGCCGAGCAAGGATTGCTGCTGCCTCGCGCTGAAGACGAAATTCAGCGAAACATAAGTCATTTCTTAGTGCACGAAGATAAGAAGCGCATTGTGAGTTGTGTGGCCCTTGAAAGCTACGGCGCAGATCTGGCGGAAATCCGCTCGCTCGCCGTTGACCCGGAGCTTCGCGGGCGGCGCGCTGGCACAAAGTTGCTGGAGTTTGCGCTCGTGGAAGCGCGCGGTAGAGGGATCGCGCGGGTTTTCGCTGTAACGCATGCGCCGGAATTCTTCATGCGTCAGGGTTTTGAGCCAACGTCGCGGCACGCCTTGACTGAAAAAGTGGAACGGGATTGCCGTGCGTGCCCGAAGCAGCGTTCCTGCCAGTTGGTTGCGGTGGTCGCCACCGTGATTCCCGAACGCATCGCTCTGCCGATTCTTGCTGATTCGGCCACTCCTGTTTCGGCAGCATGACTCTCTCCGTAACATCGTCACAAATTCCCCGCGGTTTCTCGTTTTCCTCCGTCGCCTGCGGATTGAAGAAATCGGGACTGGATCTCGGGCTTCTTGTGAGCGAGATCCCTGCGGCAGCCGCAGCGATGTTCACGACCAATCGCGTGCAGGCCGCTCCGGTTCGTCTGTCGCAAAGCTATGTGCGCCGGTCGCGCAGAAACATGCGAGCGGTGGTCGTGAATTCCGGTAACGCGAATTGCTGCACCGGCTCGGATGGATACGCCGCCTCGGAGGCGACGTCTCGGAAAGTGTCGCAGGAGTTGGCGGCGCTCGAACCTTCGCAGGTTCTGGTGTGCTCAACCGGGGTGATTGGTCTGCCGCTGCGCGTCGAGAAAATCCTGAAGGCGGTGCCGGATTTGGTCCGCGCGCGAAGCGGTAAAGCCGACGCTTTCGCGCGATTCACACGGGCGATCATGACCACCGATACTCGCCCGAAGTGGGCAGCGGTGAATTGCCGCATCGGCGGAAAAACTATCCGAATTCTGGGCTGCTGCAAGGGTGCCGGAATGATTCAGCCGAACATGGCGACAATGCTGGCCTTCCTTGCGACGGACGCCGCGATTTCGCCGTCACTCCTTTCGCGAGCGTTGCGAGGCGCCGTGGCCGGCACATTCAATGCGATCACCGTAGACGGCGACACCTCGACGAACGATACAGTCGCAATTCTTGCAAACGGCGAGAGTGGCGCGCGAAAGATTGCGAGCACTAACGCCGATTTCAAAACCTTCTACGCCGCGCTCGAAAAAGTCTGTCGCACACTCGCATTAAAAATTATCGAAGATGGCGAAGGCGCTCAACGCGTGATCGAAATCGAAGTGCGAGGAGCGCCGTCAGATCGGGCTGCCACTCAAATCGCGCGCACGATAGCGAACTCACCCCTCGTAAAAACCGCTCTAGCCGGCGCCGATCCCAACTGGGGCCGCATCCTGGCGGCTGCAGGACGAGCCGGCGTACCGTTCAACTTCGAGCTCGTGGAAATCAAGCTCGCAGGAATTCTCGTCTGCCGGCGAGGTGGAGAGCATCCATTTTCCGAGCGCGCAGCGCACAAGAAACTGCTCGCGAAATACGTACCGATCGTTGTGGAGATGCATTCCGGCAAGGGCACCGCGAGCATATGGACCTGCGATTTTACCGGCGAGTATGTCAACATCAACGCGAGCTACCGCACATAGCCCGCTAGGCTACGTTTCCCAATTCCAGTCCGCATACGTCTCGCGCAGCTTCAGCTTCAGCAGCTTGCCCACCGATGTACGCGGAAGCTCGTCACTGAAAACAAAGGCATCCGGAAGCTGCCACTTGGCAAATTTCGCCGCGAGGAATTCGCGCAATTCTTCCGGCGTCACCCGCGCCCCCTCCTTCACCACGACCACCGCAAGCGGCCGCTCCTGCCATTTCGGGTGAGCGACGCCAATCACGGCCGCCTCGCGCACGCTGGGATGTCCCATCAATTCGTTCTCCAAATCCACCGAGCTAATCCATTCGCCTCCTGATTTAATGAGATCCTTGCTGCGATCCACAATTTTTACGTAGCCCTCGGAATCAATCGTCGCGATGTCTCCCGTCTTGAACCACCCGTCGCGCGTCCAGCGATCCGCAGTCTCCGGCGCTTCAAAATAACTCGCGGCCACCCACGGCCCGCGAATTTCCAGTTCGCCAAACGTCACTCCGTCGCGCGGAGCTTCGCCCTCGAGCCGCATCACGCGGACTTCGACAAACGGCGCCGGCAATCCTTGCTTCACGCGAATCTTGTATTTTTCGTCCTCGGAGCCGTGGGCGAGTGTGGACTTAAGCGTGCCGGTGGTTGCGAATGGAGTCGTCTCCGTCATGCCCCAAAGATGGGTGATGCGGAAGCCAAATTTGTCCATGCGCCGGAGCAGCGTTTCCGGCACGGCCGATCCGCCGCACGTGATGCGGACGGGATGATTGATTTTCCAGCGCCCCGGCTCCTTTTCAAGCGCCAAAAGCACACCGAACCACACGGTGGGCACAGCCGTCGCGATCGTGACTTTTTCCTGTTCGATCAAATCGAGCAGGCTTTCAGCGTCGAGATGCGGCCCCGAGAAAACCATCTTCGCGCCCACCATCGTGGCGGTAAACGGGACACCCCACGCGTTCGCGTGAAACATTGAAGACCCGGGCAGCACCACTTCGTTGTGGTTTATTGCGAACGCATCTTCCAGGCACTGCGCGAAACTGTGAAGCACAAGCGCGCGATGCGAGTAGACCACTCCTTTCGATTTGCCCGTCGTGCCGGACGTGAAACACATCGCCGCCGCTTCATTCTCCTCAAGCACGGGATATTCAAATTCATCGTCGGCCGCACTGAGCAAGTCTTCGTAGCTTTCATACTGTCGCGGAACCGGTTGCCCGCTGAACGGGACCACAAACACGCGTTCAAAATGAACCTGAGAGCGGATCGATTCGTAGATGGGAAGGAGAACATCGTCGACGATCAGATAGCGATCGCGCGCGTGGTTGGCGATGTAAGCGAGCTCGTTGGCGTGCAGCCGAAGATTCAGCGTGTGGAGCACGCCACCGGAAGCCGGTATGCCGAAGTATGCCTCGAGATGCGATGAGTGATTCCACATCAGCGTGGCGACGCGGTCGCCTCGAGCAAGTCCGGCCAATTCCAAGGCGCGAGCCAGGCGTCGAGCGCGTCGATAGACAGCGCCGTAATTCGTGCGCGCGATTGTTCGGTCGGGGAGGCGCGAAACGATTTCCACCTGTCCGTAAAGCTTTCCAGCACGCTCGAGAATAGGCACGAGCGTGAGAGGAAAATCCATCATGGTTCCGAGCATGGAAATCTCCGCAGCGCTTGGGCGCATCGTACCACCGATGCCGAGGCTCGGCCTGTCCGGACTTTCTAGAACTGGACAAAAAGGCCGGCTTCGAGCTCGTTCCGCCCCCGATCGGGTTAACGCCCTTTCCGGATGACGGCGTTGTTGACTGCGGGGGATAGTTGCCGCAAGATGCTCCTGCGTTCCCGGGGACATCCTGGCCGGTCTATAAGAAGGCGGCTTTTACGACCTGGTCATGAGTAAGGTTTGCATTCCTCAGTTGCGCTGATGTGTCCCACGTAAGTCGGGACCAGGAGAACGGCCGTGAAGAAATTGTACGTTGGGAACCTGTCGTTCAAAGCAACAGAAGAGCAGGTGCAAGCGCTGTTCGCCGAAATCGGCATACAACCGGATTCGCTGACGCTGCTGCGCGATCGCTTTACCGGACAGCCGCGCGGTTTCGGTTTCGCCGAGATTCACGACGACGGCGCAGCGGAGAAGGCGATTGCAGCCCTCAACGGCAAAGACTTCCTTGGCCGCGCACTGGTAGTGAATGAGGCTCGTCCGCAAAGAGAAGGCGGAGGAGGTGGTGGTGGCGGTGGCGGGCGAGGCGGTGATCGCGGCGGGCACGGCGGTGGCGGTGGTGGACGCGGCGGTGGCGGTGGACGCGGTGGCCACGGTGGTGGTGGTGGGCGAGGCGGCGATCGGGGCGGTTACGGCGGTCGCGACCGGTAGATTTTCCTCAGTTCGTTTTCTTCCAAATCTTGCGAGCGCAGAAAATTCGCGCGCTCCGAATGGGCGCAGAGGAATTTGTGTGGGCTGAGTAGTCTTGTCTTTCGAGCCTCACGCGATAGCGGCACGCTCTTGGTCCGCCTTCGCAGTGCGAGGCTTGGGCGGAATCACTTCAACCTGCCCGCCTCGGTAGTAGAAGCGCTCCACGGTAGTTTCGTGCACGCCCTGCGCAACCAACGCACGAACATCCAGCTTCGATTCCGCTTCGTCGAGTTCTTCCGCGCTGGCGTATAGCGCCGGCGTGCGCGGCATGAACACCGGGCAACAATCGTGAAACGGCTCAGAGGAAGTCTCGTACGTTCCAATTTTGCGCGCCGTGGCGAGAATTTCCATCTTGTCCGTCCCAATCAGCGGACGGAACACAGGCATCCGTGCAGCGGCTTCTACCGCGATGAGATTTCGAAGCGTTTGCGATGCCACCTGCCCGAGGCTGTCACCTGTAACCAGCGCCAGCGAGCGAGCGCCCTTTGCCAGAACCTGCGCAATCCGCAGCATCATTCGCCGGTAGAGGAGCACCCGATAATCTTCCGGCGCGTAACGAACGATCTCGCGCTGAATCGCTTCGAATGGCACGCGATACAGCTTGGCGTGAAATTGGTAAGGAACAAGCCGGCGGACGAGTTCGCTTGCAACGTAAACAGAAGATTCGCCCGGCCGTGCACCGGTGCCATAAAAATGCGCGAAGCTCATGTGCGAACCGCGCTTCATCATGTGATACGCAGCGACCGCGGAATCGTAGCCACCTGAGAGCAGGCACATCATGCGTCCGGCAGTGTTCGCGGGCAGTCCGCCTGTACCGGGAATCCGCCGCGCATAGACGAGCGCAGGCCCGGGTGTGATTTCCACGTAGCAAGTCAGCTCCGGGTCGGTGAGCTTCACGCGCACGTCGCGACCTTGCTCGCGAAGCTTATCGAGCAGGTAGCGCCCAATCGTCGAGTCGATTTCCATCGAGGTGTGCGGAAATGACTTATCGCTGCGCTTGGCCCGCACCGCGAAACTCGCAAATCGCAACGGTTCAACTTCTTCCCATGCCGCTCGACACAGGTCTTCCATACTCCGCTCAACGGGCTTCGCTACTGCGTAGAATGCAATCCCGAGAACCCGGCTCACCCGCGCCGTGGTCTCCTCGAGAGAAGCGCCATCGCCTAAACGAACGATGAAGCGATCTCCAGGTTGCTCGATTCTCTGGACCGGCACACCCTCCAGCGCTTTGCGAAGCGCCGTAAACAACTTACCCAGAAAGAACCGGCGGTTGCGGCCCTTGAGCCATAGTTCGTGGTAGTGAACGACGATAACTGGATTGTTCATTCTCTGTACTTTTGCTTCGTTGCAACGCGGAATTAATGTCTCCGCGACACATTTCGCCTGCATTTATCCTTTCACGAAGTATAACAGTGATTTTCGTAGGGTGTAGCACGCCGCCAATTCAAGCAGCTTGGGCCGTGCACTACCGGGAAACCCCTATGGCGCTTACGCCTAAAAAGCGATAACTCACTAGATACAATTTATGTTGACTCAAGACTTTCCACTACATGCGGGGTTAATATCGGCAACTGCTCCCGTCCACGGACCGAATATTCGAGCCCGTGGAAAATGGGAAGCGACCGAAAGAGCAGGTAGTGCATCCATATCTCTGAACCCGGGAATTCGGGAGGAACTCATGTGGAATCGTAGGGATTGGGACGACTTCTTCGACATCGTGAGGAAGCGCTGGCACACCCACCGGCCACCTCGCCCGCTGGATCGTTCGGGCCGTCGCTTGACTCCAGCAGAAGGCTATAGCCTTGCCGAGCTTGATGATGCGGGGATGAGTATCGAGCAGGCTGAAATGTTCGGGCTTCCGGTGGATGCTGGCCGCGTGGGCTCCTACGGACCCAACGTCTCGTCCTTGCGCGAGTTCCTTCGCGCCACCCGTTCGCGCATCTGAAAACGTCACAGACGTACTAGGATTCATAATCCCTGGGGCGGACGTACCGTTTCGGGGATTTTCTTTTTATCCAGAATTTCGCCTGCCTGCTAGGAACTAAGTCGCGCCATCAGCAATGAGGTAAGTCCGGCAAGGAGGCCACCGCCAATAACGATGGCCTCCCAGGCAATCCCTGCCGCGACCGATAGAACCGCAGGCGCTCCAAACGGCAATAGCAGAGCAGCAAGTGCCGCTTCGCGCAAACCGATTCCGCCCTGGGTTAGCGGAATTGCCGCCGAAAGCTTCGCCAGGGGCCACGCAAACAACCATATTCGAAATGCCAGATGCAGTCCGCATGCCTCCGCCAGAGCCATATTCAAGACAATGAATACTGTCTGCGCTGATAGAGCGAGGATGAGCGCTGTGAAGACCGCGCCCGGCCGTCGGGTCATGGAACGAGCAGCGATTCTCACCCGAACAGATCTCCGTCTCATACGATAGGAAAATCGTCGCGCTGGAAGAAACGCGGCGATGGCAGACGCCACTGCGATTGCAACCAGCCCGATTCCGGCTAGCGCGAGAAAAATCCGCAGGTCCTTCGAATCAAGCGCGCCAGGTACAAGCAAGGCACCGGTGCCTGCTAAAATCCCCAGGGCCACTAGATCAACGCTCCGGTCAACCAGGCTTCCAAGCAGAACTCCGGCTTTGCTGCGGCCGATTCGCATCGCCATCCCCGCGCGAACCAAATCTCCGCCGATCAGCGATGGCAGAAACAATGAGCCAAAAAGACCCGCAAAATAGCAGCGCGCTGCCTGTATCCACTTCATGCCGGAACCGGCCACGCTCACCATGAGCCGCCATTTCGTCACACCAATGCAATGCGTCGCCAGATAGCCGGTCAGCACAAAAACCCACAAATGCGCCGGAAGCGTTTCGAGGGTTTGCCATATCCTGCGGCCCGAAAGAAAGCGGAACAGCAGGAAGAGGACCAGGGCGCTGCCACCGTAGTGCAAGAGCGCCTGAAGCGCGGCGCGCGGCCAATTTTTTTTAGGGGTTCGCGTGTCGGATGGAGAATTCACGGAATGTTCGACACATTATGCGGTGCCACGGTTCACGCGACAAGCCTTCGAAATGCGGTTGCAGTCGGGCGGATAACCCATTAACGTAGTCCACTCGTTTTTGTATCGCGGGATCTGACGGGGAGAACTTCGGAGCTGTCCTGAAGTCGTTCATCCCGATTCGAGGCCAAGTTGAAGAAGAAAATTCGTGTGCTGCAGTATGGTGTCGGACCGATTGGCGCTTCGATCGTCCGCCTGATGCGCGAAAAGGCAGCGCTGGAAATTGTCGGTGCCATCGACAAGGATCCCGCCAAAGTGGGGCGCGATCTCGGCGAAGTCGCGGGCTCTAAGGATGCTCCGTGGGGCGTGCTGATCGCCGCCGATTCGGCCGGGCTGCTCGCGAAACCCGTGGACGTGGTGATCCACTCGACTTCCTCGTATCTACCTAACGTGATGGACCAGTTGCTCGAATGCCTCGGCGCGGGCTGCTGCGTTGTTTCCACATGCGAGGAACTCGCTTATCCCTATCGCAAGCATCCGGATCTTTCCGCGCAGCTTGACGCCGCTGCGAAAGAAGAAGGCGTCGCATTGGTCGGCACAGGAGTGAATCCCGGATTCGTGATGGACAAGCTGGTTCTTACGTTGAGCGCCGTTTCGCAGCGCGTCGAATGGGCTAAAGCGGTGCGCATCGTTGACGCATCGAAGCGCCGGCTCCCGTTGCAAAAGAAAATCGGCGCGGGAATGACGCCCGAAGAATTTCGAGCCCAGGTGAGCGCCGGCGTAATCAAGCATCACGGCCTGCCGGAATCTATCGCAATGGTCGCCGATGGTTTGGGATTCGAGCTTGATGATATTTCAGAAACGATTGAGCCGGTGATCGCTGCAGAACCCGTGAAAACCGAATTCCTGGAAGTTGCGCCCGGCCAGGTAGCCGGCGTGCATCAAATCGCGCGCGGAACGACCGGCGGCAAAGAGAAAATCTACATGGAGCTGAAGATGTTTGTGGGCGCTGAAGACTCCGCCGACTCGATCGAACTGAGGGGCGAGCCGAATCTGGCGCTTACCATTCCCGGCGGCACGCACGGTGACATAGCCACTGCCGCGGTGATCGTCAACGCGATTCCTTCAATTCTCGCTGCGCAATCGGGTTTGCGTACTGCCCGCGACCTTCCGTTCAGCTACTTCCCAGCGGTTCGATTACCTTGACCCGTATATGGGTCTCTTTTTCGGCTAAAGGAAAGTAATTGGAATCTGGTTTTTAACGATTGAAAAGTCCGAATCGGATGTAACGATCTCGCCCTTGACTCGGTGCGCCAGGCTCGCAACAAAGCAGTCCGCATAAGGAAGTACGTAATTTGCTTTATATTCCGCCGCCTGCTTCGTTGCTATCCAGGTCGCATCCTCTATTTCAATTGGCAGCCGGGAAACTTTGGTGAGCAGTATTTCGGCAACCGGTTCACCTTGGGCCCGCCACGTCGAGTAGTAGACTTCTCCCCAGTTGATCACGCTCATGAATAGCTGCGTTTCCCCGTGAAGCGCCGAGACGATCAGTTGTTGGACCGTTTCCGCTCCCCGGGAATCGCGAAACAAAACGAGGATCGCGCTCGCGTCCAGGACGATGCGCCTCAAAGTTTTCGGTCTCGCTTCCGCTCCTCAAAAAGGGTCTTCAGCGGAGAACGTCCACCTTTGAGAGCGCCCCGCAGGCTTTTCACGTACTCCGCGGTGAGGGGCTGAAGCACAAGGCGCTCGTCCTCTTCGATGAAAGCAATCTGTGTTCCCTGACGAATGCCGAGTTTTCTTCGCAGTTTCGAGGGAATCACGATCTGACCCTTCTGCGTTACGGTGGATGTCTTGACCTTCATCTTTTCACCGGAATTTTCCTGATACCAAGAGAAAAGTATACCACCCTCTAATTCGTAATACATTATAAAGATGTATTACGTTTCTTTGAGCCAGTGCAGAATCTATGCGCTACATAATGTTGGAGCCATAGTTTCGTCTAATTCTTGTTCCAGAAGCGCGCCACCGCCGCATAGTCCGGGTCGTCCTTCGACGCACCTTTTACGGCGCTATACGTCGCAAACGCGGCTGTGGCAGCAGGCAAGTCGAGCCCTTCTTTCTTCGCCAGATCGAGTGCGAGACGAATATCCTTGTGCATCAGCCTCAGCGGAAAGCTGGCGGGATATTCATTCTTAAGCATGGTAGGCGCTTTCACGTCCAGCACCCCCGCGCGGGCCATGCTCGACTGCATCACGTCCACCAGCTTCTCGCCGGCAATGCCGGCTTTCGTGACTAGCGCAAGCGCTTCAGCCAGCGCTTCCACTTCGAGTGCGAGAATCAGGTTCATCGCGAGCTTCACGGTCTGCCCCGCGCCGTTCGGGCCCAGCAGAAAGAATTTTTTGCCCATTACCTCGAAAACCGGCTTCACGCGCTCGAACACTTCAGGCTTTCCGCCTATCATGAAAACCAGCTCACCCTTTTTCGCGCCCCAATCGCCTCCCGTTACCGGCGCATCCAGATAATCGGCGCCCTTCTCGGCGCAAGCGGCAGAGGCGCGGCGTGCTAGGTCGGGTGAAATGGTACTCGAATCGATATACGTGCTGCCGCGGCGCAAACCGGCCAGCGCGCCATCCGCGCCCCATAAAATCCCTTCAACCGCCGGAGGATCGCTCACAATCGTGATCAGCACATCCGCCTGGGCCGCTGTTTCGCGAGGATTCGCGCCAAATTTTGCGCCTTCTCTTATTAGTTCGTCCGCTCGATCCTTCGTCCGATTCCAGACGACCAACGGAAATCCCGCCTTCAGCAGGTTGCCCGCCATCGGCTTTCCCATCAGCCCCAATCCGATAAACCCGATCGTCGGTTTCATTAGTCCCCCTCTTGCCACACATTCAATATATGCGTGGCTCGGCGCAGAATCGTCAAGAAAAGTTTGGGAAAATCTTCTCGGCAGTAACACTTCAGAAAATTAACGCCGGGTCTTAAGAGCCTTGGCGTCACCCACGGTGGGCACTTCGGAACTCTGCGCCGCCTCAATGAGTCGTATTACGTATTCGTAGGGAATCTCTACCCTCATTGTTTTCTTTCTTTCTCCGTGCAGTATCCGCTCTTCAACCACGATAGATCGCCCCGTATCGGCCACAAGCGTCCCCACCGATTTCTGGTGGATGTCCGCCACCCGATACTGGGCTTCCACGCGCTTTCCCATCAATGAAATAAAGCAACTCATCGAATAACCATTTCACCTTGCGCATATGCGAAGGGTCAATGGTACGCCAGTTTACTATAAGTGCACTTCAACTGTGCCAGCCGAACCTAGTGAGTTTTCGCTGGTTAGTGGCTGGGGTGATGCGAAGGAGCGGAGGCTTCGGGGAGGGCCGGCGCAGCTTCAGTACTTCGGAGTTGTAGGTCGGCAGCGAGCGCCAGCACGATCGGAGCAACGATGCTGAATGCGAAATAGCTGAACACGATCGGGAGAACCCATGCGAGCGCCCATGAATCATTCGCGTAGTGTCTCGAAGCGGCCCACCACACCACCACCGCCGCGATTAATCCTGTAAATGCAGCGAGATACCGGCTGAGCAACGAAATCTCGAGCGGTTTGGCGCAGTTTGGGCAGACCAAGTCATTCGAATAGGCGAGAACTTTGTCAACGGAAACTACATGCAAGCAATCAGGACAAACGCGAGCCGCCACGAGCGCCTCCAGAATTCAGTGCAAGATACACTACCCTTACCGCAGAAAAAAGGTTCATCTAAATCAGAGAAAATTCCACGCGGTGGCGCATCGGATCGATTCGTTCAGCCCTCACGCGCACGCGATCGCCCAGCCGGAAAAACCTCTGCACTTTGCTGCCTCGCGACCCGCCGCGGTAGGGCTCGGCGACAATTACGTGGTCGCGCTCGCGAAACGTGCAGCGCATCCCGGTAACTTCTTCCAGCCGATCGATACTCACCAGCCCCTCAACGAAAATCTCAACCAACTCAACGAAAAATCCAAACTTCTGCACGGAAATTATCAGCGCCTCATACTCCTCGCCGAGATGACCTTCCATGAACTGAGCGGTCTTCCATTCCATCAGTTCTCGCTCAGCCGCTTCCGCGCGCCGCTCGGCTTCCGAGCTTTCCGAGGCGATCTCCTCCAACTCAACACGGCGATACGGGCCGAGCATTGCAACTGTCTCCGCTTCCTTCCCCGGTTTTGCATCCGAAAGGGTCGCGCGTAATGGCTTTGTCTCCGGATTCGCAAGCGCCCACTTCAGCGCACGATGAACGATCAAGTCCGGATAGCGGCGGATTGGCGACGTAAAGTGCGTGTACTCCTTCGTCGCCAGCGCGAAATGCCCTAGCACTTCGACGGCGTATCGCGCCTGCTTCAATGAACGCAGCATGAGGTAAGAAAGAATGCGCTCCTCAGGCTTTCCCGCAATTTTCTCCGTCAGGCGCTGATAGTGCTGCGGACGAATATCCACTTCCTCAGCCCCCGGCACGGTCACGCTCATCGGACGCGCCCGCCCTCGAGCTGCCGGTTGGACCCGCCCATGGCGCACTGCGATGCGGCGCTCCGTCAGATCTTCCACTCCCAGCGAGTAGCCAAACGCATGTGCCAGTTCTTCGAACTCGATGACCTTCTTCGGATCCGGTTTTTCGTGCACGCGATGCAGGGAGGCAACGCCGCGCCGCTCGAGATACTGCGCCACCGCCTCGTTCGCAGCCAACATGAACTCCTCGATGATCCGGTGTGCTATGTTCCGCACACTTCGGACGATGCTGAGCATCCGCCCCTGGTCGTCGAACTCGATGATCGGTTCGGGGAGATCGAAATCGATTGACCCGCGTGCGACGCGCTTTTTGTTCAGAAGCAGCGCCAGCGCTTTCATACGTCTGAAATTCCGGACGAGCGGTGCATAACGCTCGTTCATTTCCGCATCGCCTTCGAGAATCTTGTGTACGTTGGTATACGTCATACGCTCTACAGAACGAATCACGCCCGGTGTGAAATCGGCGCGCACCGTGTTTCCGCTCGCGTCGATTTCCATAGTCGCACTCATCACCAGCCGATCTACTTTTGGATTCAGCGAACAGATGCCATTCGAAAGTTCCTCTGGCAGCATAGGTACGGCACGATTCGGAAAGTAGACAGACGTCCCGCGCAGGTGCGCTTCTCGGTCAAGCGGCGAATTGCGCTCCACATAATGCGCCACGTCCGCAATGTGCACTTGCAACTCATAGTGCCCGCTCGGCAATTCAGTTACATGAACCGCATCGTCGAAATCGCGCGCTGTCTCGCCGTCAATCGTGACAATTGGTATGTCACGAAAATCTCGGCGGCCTCGCAGATCGGTTTGGGACACGCCCTGCGGAATGGATTTCGCTTGCGCGATCACTTCCGCCGGAAAAATGTGCGGCAAATGATGTTTTCGGATGATGATCTCAACGTCGACGCCGATGTCACCCGGCCGGCCGAGAATTTCGATCACGCGGCCCGCCGGCGCGAGCCCGCCTTTCGGATAACGCGTGATTTCCACATTCACGACGGCGCCATCCAGCTCCGGCAACCGCAATCGCCGATGGCTCGCGGCTGCGCCTCCCGCTTGTGTCGAGCCCACTTTCTCGCGCAACTCCGGAGTCAATTCTTCGCCCGGCGGAATCGCCACCTCGTGTTGAATTCGCGTGTCGTACGGCAACACGACATTCCCATGCGGACCGTAGCGGAAAAGCCCGACGACCGTCGGATTCTCGCGCTCGAGAACCTGCACGATGCGGCCTTCTGCGCGGCCATCCGCTTTTCGTCTCTCGACGCGTGCCAGCACACGATCACCATGCATCGCGTCCGCCATAGCGTCGCGCCCGATGAAGAGGTCGCCTTCCACACGCGGAATCGGTTTATCCGGGACAAGGAAACCGTATCCGTCGCGGTGCGCCACGATTCGTCCAGAAACCAAATTCGGATCGGGGTTTTTACGAGCCGCGCCTGCCCCGCTAGCTGATGGGGAGCCCGCATCTGCAGGCTTCTGGTCTCCTGCTGCCGCAGACTTCTTTCCTTTTGCCACAGCGCGTGACGATTGCTTGCTCTCCGCCAGCCGATATTGGCCGCCGCGAATTTCTTCCACGTCACGCCGGCTCTTCAAATATTGAATGATTCGCGGTAGGAACCGGCGCCCGTGATGTTGCAGTTCCATCCCGTGGGCGATCTGCCGGATGCTTTCTGGCTGCGAGATAGACGACAGGTAAGAAATCACCTGCTCTTCGGTTACGTGACTCGGATGCGGTTCTTTCTCCGAGTCTTTCGTGCCTTTATATTTTTGAGGATGTTTCATAATGGGCGAGAAGTGCCACGCACAGGCTAGCGGAATTCAAGCTGGCTGGCAAAGAGTGTTAACGAGCCCTAGACGCGCAACATGCTGCCGGTTAGTTTCGTGTTGCTTTTGTGGTGTTACTCCTGCGCCTTTATTCCTGCGATTGGCGCGCGATCGGCAGATCGACAATTCCAATCCTGCCGTCGGGCTGTCGCTCGAGAGCAGGCGCATAAGCCCCC
The DNA here is from genome assembly GCA_963772535.1 of uncultured Acidobacteriota bacterium. Lineage (GTDB taxonomy): Bacteria > Acidobacteriota > Terriglobia > Acidiferrales > UBA7541 > Palsa-295. Next base: position 381,686 of record CAVYXN010000006.1, on the reverse strand, counting down.
AGCAGTTTACGCTGCCACCAATCGCCCGTTTCGCGTTTCGTTTTTTCGTCCGTGAACCAGTATTGGTAGATGACCGCGCGAACCGCGATCGGCTGCGAGCCTCCTGCAAACGGATTGCCGGCAAATAAGTGCAGTACGTCGCCATCATTTTGAAGGAGCCTTTCCTCCGTCCACAGCACGAAGCGATTGTCGCGCCAGCCGCCCAGCGATGCGAACCACAAGTTCCAGTCGAAGCGTGGTTGGTACGGCGCGTAAATCCCCGGCGCCTTTTTCACATCCTGCGGTTTGTAGCGGAACGGATAGGGTATCCACGCTTTCCCGTCGCTCGACCCTTGAAATTCAATTTCCAGGCGTTCGGGCGTCATCACCGCGAATAGGCCGTAGCGATTGGCGATGCGAAATGGTTCGAGCGCCGACACCGGCGACATCGGCAACGGCAGCGTCGGCAGAAACATCCAGATAAGCTGCGCCGTCGTTGCATAGAAGACTACGCCCAGAAACGCTCCGGCGATCGCCATTCGAAGCGGACGTAACCGCTCACGCCACACCGAGCGCCAGTTATCGCCTTTCTCGCCCGAGCCAGTAACCGTTTCACTTCGAGTGTCAACGCTTGTCGTCGCTTTGAAAAAACCCCGCACCTTACGCGGCAAAATCCATTCAACGAATCGATCATCAAGGAGCAAGAAACCAAGCGAGAGAACGAGATAGTTCAAAAATGTATAGTTCGCCGTGAGGATGATTCCGATCTCAAACGGCGTCACGATACAAAAGCAAATAATTCGAAAACGCCGCGGCAAAAAAAGCATCCACACCAACACAAGCTCAACCGCGAACGTGAGCACAACTGTTCCCGCGTGAAACCAGTGCGGAAAATGCTGCACATACCATCCAATCCATGTCGGTAGCGGACCATTCTGATAGTAATTGTCCATTGCCGTGAAATTGCGCCATGTAGGATCGCCGCTTCGAATCTTTGCCACACCCGATTCGAAGTAGATCCGGAACCACTCCCATTGCAGCAAGAACATGCTTGCTCGCGATGGAGGATTGCTTCGCCCCAATCCCGGCCAGAATCCCGACGGCGCGAAAAATAGCGAGATAAACCCCGCTTCGAGCAGCATTCCATCTGATTGGTAGCCGGAAAAATCCTGTGCCGCCGCTACAAACGACAAATAGCATACGAAACAAACAAAAAGCATCCCCCGTGGCCACACATTGAAAACCAGAATCACCGACGTGATCAGCCCGATCCAGCAGATCGCCATTAGCATGCGGTTGCCGGAACTGATCCACAGCAGCGTCGGGGCATACCAGAATCGCAGCACTCCTGAAACTGCGGACGTGACCGCCTGAAGATAGTCCTTGGCTGGAAGCAGGCCGGCCGTGCCTATGAGTCCTTTGACTTGAAACAGGAGTGAATAAAACGCGGAAAAATAGATCAGGCCTAGCGCGCGAAGGAAAATCCATCGCGGCCACAAGTGGCCGGGGCGCTTCTCGCTGATCGGCTCCGGCCCAAGCAGCCAGCTCACAGCATGCTGCAGTCGTTCAATTCCAGTCGGCCGTTCGAACGAGTGCTCGTATGTTTTCGACTGAAACATTCCATTTCAGTCTACGGCAGGTTCGGAATTTGCGGAATTCAAACCGATTTCGACGCGGCCGCCACAAGCCCGGCGGCTTTGAATGGCCGCTCGGCGGCGGGAACAGACCGAAGATTATCGCGGCCTTCTGCAACCGCGATCAAAAAGTCTTGCGCGTTGAAAGCGAAACCGTTCCGCATGTGCAGCAGTTTCGTCGCTTCACGAGAGCGGATGTATTTGCCGTCGGACAATAGAAACCGCGCCTTCGCTGTATCGGCCAAATACGGCTGGAGCACTTCCGCAAAAACCTGATGAGCCAATTCCGGGTCGCGCAGGTGGTACATCACCTCCACGCGCTCATAAATATTTCGATGCATCCAGTCCGCGCTGCCGAGATATGTTTCCGTTGTACCGCCGTTTCCGAACACGAAGACGCGGCTGTGCTCGAGAAAGCGGCCGATCACGCTCCGCACACGAATGCGGCTGCTGACGCCCCGCAACCCCGGTCGCAGCGCGCACGCCCCGCGCACCACCAACTCGATCTGCACACCCGCCTGCGACGCGCGATAGAGCGCCTCGATGATTCTTTCATCGAGCAGCGCGTTTACTTTCGCGAAGATAAAGGCCGGCCTTCCCGCGCGCGCATGTTTGGCTTCGCGATCGATGAGCGTTAGGCAGCTCTTCCCCAGATTGAGTGGCGCCACAAATAGCAGCGAGTAGCTGGTGCGTTCGGAATAGGCCGTCAGGTAATTAAACACGTGGTGCACGGATGCGGTGATGTGCACGTCGGTGGTAAGCAGGCTCAAATCAGTGTAGAAACGCGCAGTGGAAGGATCGTAATTCCCGGTTCCCAGATGCGCGTAACGGCGAATCTGACCGTTCGATTCCCGCCGAGCTACAAGCGCTAGTTTGCAGTGAGTCTTCAGGCCCACTACGCCGTGAAACACCTGCACGCCCGCTTCCTGCAAATTTCGCGCCCAGCGAATATTCGACGCTTCATCGAACCGCGCCTTCAGCTCGACCACCACCGCCACTTCTTTCTTCGCTGCGGCGTCGATCAGTGCGCGCACGATCGGCGCATTTTCGCTGGTGCGATAAAGCGTTTGCTTGATCGACAGCACGTCCGGATCCTGCGCCGCGCTCTCGATGAAGCGCACCACCGCCGAATAGGAATCGTACGGATGGTGCAGCAGCACGCTGCGCTTTCGAATCATCTCGAAAATAGAGGACGCGCCCTTCTTGAGCGCGAGCTCGCGTGATACAAACGGCTTGAACTTCAAATCCGGCCGCGGCGTCTGGTCGTACATATGAAACAACCGCGATAGATTCGGAGGGCCGTTGACGTGAAACATCTGCCAGGGTTCCAGCCGGAAATTCGCTTGCAAGCGATCGACGATCTCGCGATTCGCCCCCGCCTCAATTTCCATTCGCACAGCCGCGCCTTTGCGGCGCCGATGAAGCTGAGTATCGACAGTATCTAGAAGACTGCGCGATTCTTCTTCCTCGAGGTAAAGGTTGCTGTTTCGCGTCACTCGAAATGGAGCCGCAGAGAGCACCTCATATCCGTGATAAAGCCGCTCGGCGAAGGCGTGGACCACATCGTGAAGAAACACGTATTCCACTTTGCCTTCCTCGGAAGGCAGCAAGACCAGGCGCGGCAGCGCGCGAGGCACCGTAACAACGCCGAGAAATGTCTGCGCGCTGCGCCGCTTCTTCTTCAGCAGAAACGCTACACACAGCGCCTTGTTCAAAACGTGAGGGAAAGAATGCGCCGGATCGACCGTCACCGGCGTAAGCAGCGGCTCAACACTTTTTGTATAGAAATTCTCGATAAATTCGAGCGCCGCCGGGCTCAACTCCGCTCGACTCAGCACTCGAATGGATTCTTCCGCAAGGGCAGGCACCAATATGTCGCCCCAGCATTCGTACTGGCGGCCGACAAACTCATGAATTTTCGCCGCCAGCTCTCTCAGGACCTCCTCCGGAATCTTCCCGTCCGGTCCGGGCTCGCGAATTCCATGCTCCACTTGCTGCAACAAGCCGGCCACGCGCACTTCCACGAACTCGTCAAGATTGCTCGCGGTGATGGCAAGAAATTTTACGCGCTCGAGAACCGGATTCGCCTCGTCGCACGCTTCTTCCAGAACTCGGTCATTGAACTGCATCCAGGAAAGATGCCGATTGAAGATGTTCTGCGGGTCGGGTACTGCATTGGTGTTCATAACAATCCCTGAGGCGCGCGAGCGTACTGCCGAAGTGTTACAGCCATGTTACGGACTGGCCGTATATCTTACTCCGCCCGAAGCGACGGCAAAAACGATCTCAGCGCTGGGTTTGCGCGCCGGCCATAGGAGCAACCAACAGCCCGATTACAAATTCCGAAGAGCTTTTTGATTGCTAATCTCTTGCCTCCTTTCACCCTACAGAATAATCTGATTCCAGGGGGATACTGAAGTTTGCATGACCCGGTTAACTTGGCCGGAGATCAGCCCGCATCGATTCGACACTTTTCTAATGTGAAGGAGATTCATCATGGCATTGACGAAACGTTCTCTCGGTTCGAGTGGGTTGGAGATCACCACGGTCGGATTCGGTTCCTGGGCAATTGGCGGAGGCGGCTGGTCCTACGGCTGGGGACCCCAGGACGACGCCGAGTCTATCGCCACGATGCGCCGCGCGATCGATTTGGGAATCAACTGGATTGATACGGCCGCGATTTATGGGCTGGGCCATTCGGAAGAAGTGGTGGGTCGGCTTCTTCGCGAAATTCCACAATCGCAACATCCCTTTATTTTCACCAAGTGCGGCATGGCTTTTGAAAACGATCGCATGGCCGAGCCGCAGCGAACTTTGAAGCCAGATTCCATACGGCGCGAATGCGAGGCTTCGCTGCGCCGTCTGGGTGTGGAACGAATCGATCTCTACCAATTTCATTGGCCGGACGAGACCGGCACGCCCGTGGAAGATTCCTGGGCCACGATGGTGCAGTTGATCGAGGAAGGCAAAGTGCGTGCGGGCGGCGTGTCGAATTTCGATGTAAATCTGCTCGAGCGCTGCGAAAAGATCCGGCACGTCGATTCGTTGCAGCCGCCTTTTTCGCTGATCAATCGCCCTGTCGCTGCGAGCGAGATTCCCTGGTGCGCAAGCCACCACACAGGCGTGATTTGCTACAGCCCGATGCAATCGGGCCTGCTGACCGATAGCTTCTCGCGCGAACGAATCGCAAGCCTCGCTCAGGATGATTGGCGCCGGCGTTCCCCTTATTTTCAAGAGCCGAATCTCAGCCGCAATCTCGCGCTGCGAGACTCCCTGCGGCCGATTGCACAGCGCCACAACACTTCGGTTTCGTCGGTCGCAATCGCTTGGACGCTCGCGTGGCCAGGCGTGACCGGCGCAATCGTGGGTGCGCGAACGCCGAAGCAAGTCGATGGCTGGATCGGTGCAGCCTCGCTGGAGCTCACCGATCAAGACCTCACAGAAATTGCAGCGGCGATTGAGCGCACGGGAGCTGGCACGGGACCCATCCGCCCGTCGGCCGCGAAAAAGGCTGCTGCGCCTCACGGCGCGTGAAAAGCTCAAAAGTGAATGCAGCGATTGAAGCGTAAGTAGCAGTACACTTGCGGCCGTATGGGACAGGTCTACGCGGGCACGTCGGGTTGGGCATATGCCACTTGGAAGCCCGACTTCTATCCTGCAAAACTTCCCAGTGCCAAATTCTTAGGTCACTACGCGAGCCGTCTCAATTCTGTTGAGGTGAATTACACGTTTCGCCGCTTTCCATCGCAAAAGCTGCTCCAGGGTTGGGTCGATTCAACTCCGCCTGATTTCAAATTTGCGTTCAAAGCGAACCAGCGAATCACGCACTTCATGCGGCTTCGCGACGCGGCCGGGCAAACGTTAGATTTCGTCGGTGCCCTGGAGCCAATGCAAAGAGCAAAGAAACTGGGACCGATTCTTTTTCAATTGCCGCCGCAGTTGAAGCTTGACCTGAAGCTGCTCGAAGGTTTTCTGGCCGCCATGCCGAAGGAGATTCGCGCTGCATTCGAGTTTCGCCACGAATCCTGGTTCAACGATGATGTATTCTCCGCCCTTCGCAAAGCGAATGCCGCGCTCTGCCAGGCTGAAAGCGAAAATATCGTCACGCCACAAGTCTCTACTGCAGATTTTTCCTATCTCCGCCTCCGCAACGAAAGCTATTCGCCCAAGGCCCGCAATGAAATCGCTGAAAGAGTCAAAAAACTGCTGCCGTCCGGCGATGTGTTTACATATTTTAAGCACGAAGAAACCGCCGAAGGCGCCTTGTACGCCGAGGGATTGCGGAACTCCTGCCGGAGTTAAGTCTCGCGCCGCCCTGGAAAAAATCCATTCACCAGGAACATCGCCACACACGCGGCGATAGGAACTCCCAAGCCAGCACGTAGGGCGCCCGAATGCGTCGATATGGCGCCCACGAGCCACGGAAGCGTCGCCCCACCCAGGCTACCGGTAGCAAATATAACGCTTCCAAATCGACGCGCCTGCGCGCCATAGATTCGAACCAGCCAACCTACCAATATCGGGTACACGCATGCGAGACCCAGGCCCGCAAGCGTCGCGCACAATGAAGCCGTTCGATACGTCGCTGCAAAAAGCAATGCGCCGCTCGCCAGCGCCGCGAGACTCACGCCGAAACCCAGCAGAATTTTTTCTCTCTCTTTGCGCTTGGCAAGCGAGCGCAGCGCCACGGGTGCCAGCGCTCGCCCAACCGCCAGCCCGCACCAGAAAAACGCCGGCGTCAGTGCCGCCATCACCGCAGAAATAGATTCCACTCGATTCGCATACGCCGCCACCCATCCGCCAACCGCGCTTTCCGTTCCCACGTACAAGAAAAACAACGCGCCCAACGCAAACGCGGCCGCGCCAATCAGACGGGTTCGTGGCGCAGCGCCACCGGTGTCGAGTTCATCGGCCCCTCGTTCGAGCGGCTCGATTTGCCAAACGCCAATCAGCAGCGCGCAAATTGCGTGAAACAGCGCGACTCCCACCAGAAATTTCGCCAGCATGTGCAGGTCCTCAGCCAGCATCACAAGCGGTCCACACGCAATCGCCCCGATTGTCCACGTGACGTTCAGGATGCTCACCGCCGTCGCGCGCCGTTGCGGAAAAATCTCGGCCACCCACAAATTTCCGCCTGTCAACGCTAGCCCGAGACCGTAGCCGTACAGCGCCGTTCCCACTAGCCCGGCGTGAGCATCGCCCATTCCCAGCGCCGCCACGCCAAACGCGATGAGTGCAAACCCAATCGCAAACGTAAGCCTGTAACCGCGCCCTCGCAGCGGAATCAGCACTCCCGTCGAAAGACACCCTGCCAGCTGTCCGCAAAATTGAGTCGTAAAGAAGAGCCCGGCCTGTTCATCACTGAGCGACCAGCGGCTGATGAGAATCGGTAGAATCGGCCCGAGCAACACCGTAACGATTCCTGCGGCTGCAAACGCAGCATGGATCACAAAATTCGCGCGCGCATGGTGCGGAGCGAGGTTCGTGGGAGAACCGTCGAATCTGGCGCTGCCACGTTTTGTTGCGATTCGTTCTTGTGTCAAATCCGAGACCATTCTTGAAACACGGCGCTGACGCTAGCACGCACAGAAGCGCGATTCAACCGGGCCTTCACAGAAGAATTTTGGGAAGCGGATTTAATAAAGACGGAAGGTAACTTCGATCGGTGCAGTGACATTGACGGGTTTATTGTCGGGGCCGATAGCAGGCTTGAACCTCCATGTGCGCACAGCCGCGGCGGCCATTTCGTCGAGTCCCACACCGAGGCCTTTAGCGATCCGGATGTTGGTCACTCGGCCATCAGCCGTGATCGTCACAAGCAGCGTAACTACCCCCTGATACTTCATTTTCACAGCTTCTTCCGAGTACTGCGGGTTCGGGCAGTAGACGCAGACCGGGAAGCCATTGCCGTGGGTGCCGGCCATAAATTCATCACCGCCGGTGCCGCCACCCTTTCCTGGACCCAAGCCCGGGCCATTGCCGCCGTCGCCGATTCCTCCGCCCGAGCCGTCACCAATTCCTCCGCCTTGTCCCGGTCCGCTCGAACCGTTGGTAAATTGCGAAACAGGATTTCCCCAGTTGGGTATATCCGGGCTCTTTACGTGTAGTCCTGGGTCACCAATCAGAGTAGGCGGAGCAACCAGGGCGGCCCTCTCCGGTGGCCGTACGGACGGCGGAGCCAATTGAATGTGGCTGAAAACCGGCGCGCGGCCTTTGGTCGCCCGAAGTGCATCGCGCTCGCCTCCGCTGCCTCCGCCGTGCGGCCTTGTCTTCACGGCTGCGACTGAGCCAGATTCATACGGCGCGACGAGTGGCGTCCGAATCCAAGGCCCGTTTCTCGCGTGCGTCGTTGAAGGCGCCACCAACTCCGGCAGAAAGGGTGCTACAACAAACGCAAGTAAAACGATGTGATAGGAAAGCGACAGGGACTGAAGGCGTTTCAGAAGAGTTTGCTTTGACCAGATTTCTGGCACTCTAGAAGTGCCGGTTGCAACTGGAATCAAGAAAGGAGATACGATCGCTTCGCGAAGATTCCGCCCGAGGTTCTCACCGCGAGACTCCCATTGGACAAGCAAACCCGAGCGAATCGCGCCATGGACGCCTCGTTTAAACAGTTCGCTAAGATTTTCTTTGAGACCGAAGCGCACCGCGGAACCTGCGGCAAAACGGCCGAGAACAACTTTGTTGGCAGAACCCGAAGCGACGTTTGCCATGTGCAATGACCTCAGCAGCAGCAGCCGTGGGCAACTACAAATACCTTAGACACCAGCGCAGAGGAAAGGATGCCTAGGCTTGTCCTGCAATTTACGAGGGTCGAGCCACTCCCGAACGCTATGGCAATCTGAACATGTCAGGACTATGCTGTGCGCTTCCAACACGATGAACGCATACTGCGACAGATCCACTGCTTTCCAGTTGGCGCGCCTCAAAAGCGAACGCCTGCGTATTTTGATTTTGCTTGCGGTCGTCGCCGTGGTGTTCGTAGTGCGATCCTTCCGTACCCTCCTTTATCACAACAGCGAAAATATCCGCCTGTCGATATTCTTCGCGGTCTTTCTAACCTTGCTCGTGGCCTACGAATGGCTGATGTTGCGCGCCGTAGACCGCGCGATGCAGGCGGCCCGCCCGTTGCCAACCGCAACATGGATTGCCAGTATTCTTCTGGAAACTTCTTTGCCCGCGTTCGTCATTGCGTTTCTTTCCGGCAACTCGGTCGAGGTCGCTTACAGGCCGCTGGCCAACCCGGCCGTCCTCGTATTTTTCATTTTCATTATCCTTTCCACGCTGCATCTGAACCCCACAGCGAGTCGGCTCTCTGGATTCGTCGCGGCGGGAAGCTACCTCGCGGCGGCACTGTACGTCGGTTGGAGGCCTTCTTTCTCTCCGGGCGAATCGGTGATGGCGCCGAACAAGATCGTCACCGTCTACGCAATCATAATGATGGTCGCGGGATTTGTCGCAGGTGCGGTTGCTACCGAAATCAAGAAACAAGCGGAAGCCGCGCTTAGCGAGGCGGAGACCAAACACCAGGTAGAGCGCTTGGAGCACGACCTGGAAGTAGCGCGCTCGATCCAACAATCCTTGCTTCCCACGTCGATGCCCGTCGTCGAAGGTTTTGAGATCGCCGCCTGGAATCAGCCTGCCGATCAGACCGGCGGCGACTATTTCGATTGGCAGCCTCTCTCCGATGGAAAAGTCTTAGTCGCGCTAGCGGACGTCACCGGTCACGGAATTGGTCCCGCTCTGCTTGCAGCCGTGTGCCGAGCTTACGCAAGAGCCAACTTCAGCGCGGACAATGGGCTATTCGCGGCGATGGGTAAAGTGAATGCCGCACTCGCCGCCGATTTAAAGGAAGGTCGCTTCGTCACCTTCGTGGCAGCTGTGTGCACCCCCAAAAGCCCGCGGGTGGAACTGCTCTCGGCCGGACACGGGCCCTTGTTTCTCTATTTGCTGAAGCACGATTGTTTCGAAAAAATGGACGCGCAGGGCCTGCCGCTGGGAATATCGGAGAGTTTCGATTCCGATCCGCCGCTGTGCCTCGACCTCCAGCACGGCGATATGCTCGTCCTCGCCACCGACGGATTCTTCGAGTGGGCCAATGCGCAAGGCGAGCAATTCGGCTCCGCGCGGATGCAGGAAATGATTCGCGAATCAAGAGAAAAGCCGCCAAGCGAAATCATTTCCAATCTGTATCGCGCCGTTTTGGAGTTTTCGGGCGGCACCGAGCAGAAAGACGATCTCACCGCCATCATCATTAAGCGCACACCCTAAGTCGCAACCACCCAGGAGAGGATTGGATGAACGGAAAGAAAATGTGCGGCACCTTCTGCCGCCTCGCGGTTTTGATCCCTTTTTTCGGAATAGCAGCCGCGTCCGCCCAGACCGGCGCCGCCCCGAATGGCATGAAGGAGAAAGATCATCTTCGCAACGTGCGCTACTGCGAAGTTCTTGTCGTCAGGAAGCATTTCTTTTCTACCACAGCGGACGTTTACAACACGCTGGGCTTGAATGATTGCCCCGCAGAAAAATGGGCGTCGCTCGACACTGCCAAATTGAAAAAGGAATGGAACGTAGCCGCAATCGTTCTCAACGGCCCGCGCTATTTCATAATGGATCGCAATGCGATCGAAAACCCGGGCAAAGTTGAGTCCTTCGACGGGCTCGAAGCGCGCCTCCTCGCCGAACTGGAGATAAAAATCCATTCGAGCAAGCGCCAGCCATACACGGAAAACGGAGTGCAGCGCCAAAACCGCTACGTCTACGATCGCGGCAAGAATGTCTACGAACTTCTTGCGCCCGATGGACGCGTTTACGTGATGCAAAGCTATTCGCAGGAAGTAGATAATCAGCTAAACGAAGCGGGCCTCCTCACTTTGGCCGACCGCCTCAAATCACCGCATGGTTGGAAATATCGCACGCGCATGCTCGACGAAGACCTCGTCATCCAAAATGTCGGCGGAAAAGCCTACGTGATCCAGGACGATTTCAAGAACACCTATCAACGCAAGCCATAGCCCACGCATCGGCTGGTTCACGCGACGGACGCGCTCATTCAACCGGCGGTTCAATCACTGAAAAGCCGAAATTATTTTCCGGGGAGCTTTGCGCCCAACACATTGACTTGCTCGATGGCGGGCGGCTTCGCCAGCAGTTCGCCAGCCTTGGCCATCAACGCTTTCGCAATCGGCCCGTTCAAATGAGCCTGCCGCCCGCTTTCATCGTCGAAGGCGTCGAAGATTCCAAAAACCGAGGGGCTCAATTGCAGCGCGAACCACACGGGTGTGGTGGTTTCCTGATTGGCCATGCCAAGCCCAGCTTCGAGAAATTTTGCTACGTCCTTTTCTTTTCCCGGTTTCGCTTCCAGCCGTACGAATAATGCGACTTTCACCATTCGCTGCCTCCTGAAACGCTAGATTCCCCCAATTTGCCGCCGTCGCCCTCTTGATGATGCCTCGAGGTCGCACAATTGGATGTCATGACTCTGCCGAAGGAGCGCATTTATTCCGCCTGCAACGTCTTGGCAAGACTGAAAACCTCTCCAAAGTAGCCCCAGGTCAGAATTTAGGCGGCCGTCGAAGCGGCTCGGCCCGCCGTGGCTCAGATGCCCCTGATCGATTTGGATCGGGATGACCTGAGGCCGTCGCCTCGCCCTGAGCCGCGAAGGGCATCCTGCGAGCTCCCTGGAATTTCGCCTTTTCGTTCTTTTTTTCGTCGCCGGTTATTCTTAGCGCACGCGAGTTATGCGTCCCGGATTTTTAGCGGGGGCGAAGAATCTCAACCCGAATTCTTCGTGCTCACGCCGCCGCGTTCCCCCGTCCGCGTTATACTTTTCTCCCCGGTCAATTCTCCTGGAGGCACGCCATGGCATCACGACAGGATCGGGTGGAACTGAAAGGCAGCGCGCGAGCCGCATTTCCGAGCGGGCAAGACGTCGGCCCGGCGGATCCAAATCAGCAAATCGAAGTAAGCGTCCTGCTGCGCCGCGGATCGAAGCCCGGCGATTTCCCCGCCGCCGATCAAATGGGCTCCCGCCTTCCTCGCGACCGCAAATATCTCACCCGCGAAGAATTCGCCAAACAATACGGCGCATCGCCGGCAGACATAGAAAAAGTTCGCGCATTCGCCACGCAATATAATTTAAAAGTCGCGAGCGAAGATCGCGCGAGCCGCACCGTAAAACTCACCGGCACAGTGCAAGCCTTCAACGACGCATTCGACGCGAGCCTCCGCCGTTACGAACATACTTCCGGCACATATCGCTGCCGCACCGGCGCCCTCACGATCCCCGCCGACCTCGACGGCATTATCGAAGGCGTTCTCGGCCTCGACAATCGCCCCCAAGCCAAGCCGCATTTTCGTCTACGCAAGAAAAACTCCAGCGCGCAACCCAACGCCACAAACGTTTCCTACTCGCCCCTTCAAGTCGCGCAAGCCTACGCGTTCCCCTCAGGCACCACCGGCTCCGGCCAATGCATCGCCCTCATCGAACTCGGCGGCGGATACAACGCCTCCGATCTCACTCAGTTTTTCAGCAATCTCGGAATCTCCGCGCCAAAAGTGACCGCCGTTTCCGTCGACGGCGCTAAAAATTCGCCCACAGGCGACGCCAGCGGCCCCGATGGCGAAGTGGAACTCGACATCGAAGTGGCCGGCGCCATCGCGCCCGCCGCACAGATCGCGGTCTATTTCGCGCCCAACACCGATCAAGGCTTCATCGACGCAATCACCACGGCCGTCCACGACGCGACGCTCAAGCCTTCCATCATTTCCATCAGCTGGGGCGGCCCGGAAGATTCCTGGACCGCCCAATCGCGCAACGCACTCAATTCCGCCTGCCAGGACGCATCAACAATGGGCGTCACAGTCCTCGCAGCTTCGGGCGATAACGGTTCGACCGACGGAAGCACCAGCGGAAATCCCACCGTGGATTTCCCCGCATCGAGTCCGTTCCTCGTCGGTTGCGGCGGAACAAAATTAACTCTCTCAGGCACTTCAATCGGCAGCGAACAAACCTGGAATGAGCTTTCCGCCAACGAAGGCGCCACGGGCGGCGGCGTAAGCGAGGCGTTCGCGCTTCCAACTTTCCAGCAAAGCGCAAACGTGCCGAAAGCTCCGAACGGCTTCGTAGGCCGCGGTGTTCCCGACGTCTCAGGTGACGCCGACCCCGCAACGGGTTACAACGTCGTGGTAGATGGACAGCAATCCGTGATCGGCGGAACAAGCGCCGTTGCCCCGCTCTGGGCGGGCCTCTTCGCGCTCATCAATCAATCACTGGGGGCAAACGTTGGCTACGTGAACCCGCTACTATATTCCGCGAAAGCCGAAGCCACATTTCACGACATCACCGCCGGAAACAATGGCACCTACTCCGCAGGCCGCGGCTGGGACGCCTGCACCGGCCTCGGCAGCCCAAACGGCGCCGCACTCCTCACCGCCCTGCGCGGCTCTTGAATTGGCGTTTGTGTCCAGTTGCTGCTGGCGGATTAATGCGGGCTGTAAATGTAGCTCACCTCTTTAGAGGTGAGGTTTTTATCCTGGAATTTGCGCCAGCTATTTCCGCTCGGCTTTGGCGACGATCATGCGAGTCGCCCGTTCGCGTAGCTCCGCCGGCAGCGGCAACGATTTTCGAGCTTCGGTATCGAAATACACGGCGACGAGATGCATGATGGCTGCCACATCGCCCGTGTCATCATTCGTCATCACGTGCGTCAACCGCACCACTTTGTCTTTCACCTCATCCACCGCGGATCGCACCGTGATCACATCGCCCGCGCGCAACTCGCGTTTGTATTCAATGCGCTGCTCCACACCTGCAACCCCTCGTTTCTCCTTCTCCATCCGCGAACGCGTCAGCCCCATCGCGGCAAAGAGTTGCCAGCTCGCCTCGTCAAACTTCCCCACGTACCACATCACGTTCATATGCCCCATGTGATCGCAATGCTCAGCCTTCACCACTCCGCGATATGTGATCGCGCGCTCACCCTCGGCCATGCAAGGCTCCTTCGAAATCGGGTATGGTCCCTAACTAAAATGTTTGAGAGTTGGTGCCCAAGAGAGGACTCGAACCTCCACTCCCTTGCGAGAACTAGCTCCTGAAGCTAGCGCGTCTGCCAATTCCGCCACTTGGGCATTTCCTGCGGCAGGAACAACAATTCATATTGCCGCGCACTCCTGGGTTTGTCAACGAACGCGCGTTCGACAGTCCAGTGCGAAAAAGTTTCCAGCGCGCTAGCAGAGCAATCCGGGGTGGGCGACGCGGAGATAATCCTGCAAGCAAAAAAGAAAAGGGGCGATTGCTCGCCCCTTCTCCTCAGTCGCGAAAGTAACAGCTGCCAGCTTGCTCACCGTTTTACCGGCAGAAGCCGGCCACAGCAAGTCGCGCTAGGTCAGGTCCGTGGTTTGCGTCGCGCCTTCCATCAAGCGTTAGCCTGAAGGGAGCACGTCCTGCCCACCGCTGATCCAGACCTAGAGCCTCGCCGTGACGCTGTACTGCTCCGAACTTTGCCGAAGCCGTTCTGTCCTTCCGAGCCCCGTGTAGCTCGTCAAGCTTTCGCTTGCCGTGCTTTCCGAGACTCGGTCGATCGGAACGCTCTCACACCACCCTTGTAACTCTGCCCGCACAGGTGGTCAAGACTACCGAAAAGAATTTTCGCTGTGGAAATTTAGGAAATGTGGAAATCGCCCAGTAGTGCCGTTGCCTTTCAGTAGCGTAGGCTTCAGCCTGCGCCGGCGTAACGCCACAGCACGGTTCGCGATGCTTGCGACACAGCGCCACATCGTTCTCTTCGCCGTTACCGTTTCTTCAGTAGGGGCACGGCATGCCGTGCCCGAACGCGCTACACGCGCACCCGAACCAGCCACGCACTGTGCGCTGTGGGGCCGCGAATCCCGATCGCCCTCGTCTGAATCTAAGGCTAGGGCTCCGAATACCGCCAGCATTGGCCCCCAAGCTCGCATACGCGGAGACTAACGATGCATCTTTCCACTTCACCCTGTTGGATCCGACTCTTACAATTTTCACGCGCGGCTTTGCTCGTCGTTATGCTCTTCTCATCATTTCAATCCCCAGCCCAAGGCCGAGAGACGGCTAACGGAAAGGCCCTAAAGGAACATTCCATGGAACACTCCATTTCGTATCGCACGATAAAGATCGACGACCTCTCCATCTTCTACAGAGAAGCCGGCCCGAAAGATGCGCCCACGCTTCTCCTCCTTCATGGACTCCCCTCCTCATCGCGAATGTTCGAGCCTCTATTCGCCCGCCTTTCCGATCGCTACCACCTCATCGCGCCCGATTACCCCGGCTTCGGCCACAGCGACTGGCCCGACCCGAAAAAATTCGCATACACCTTCGATCACATCGCTGACGTGATGAATCATTTCACCGAAGCTCTCGGCCTTTCGCATTACTCGCTCTACATACAGGATTACGGCGGCCCCGTCGGCTTTCGCATGATCCTGGCCCATCCCGAACGGGTCGAGTCTCTCATCGTCCAGGACGCCGTGGCGCACAACGAAGGCCTCGGCGAGAACTGGAAAACGCGCCGAGCCTTCTGGGCCGATCGCGCCGCCTACGAAAGCGCACTGCGCACAAATCTTCTCTCACTGGCCACCACGCGCTCACGCCACGTCGGCGACGACCCCGACGTCGAACGCCACGACCCGGATCTCTGGACAGACGAATATTATTTTCTTAATCAACCCGGCCAGGGCGAGATTCAAGTGGACCTCTTCTACGACTACCGCACCAACGTCGAGAACTACCCGAAATGGCAGGCCTGGATGCGCGAAAAGCAGCCGCGCCTTCTGGTCATCTGGGGCAAGTACGAGTCCTCGTTCGACCCCTCAGAACCGGAATCCTACCGCCGCGACGTCCCGAAGGCCGAAATCCACATCGTCGATGGAGGCCATTTCGCCCTCGACACCGCAGCAGATCAAATCGCAATGCTCGTCCGCGACTTCGTGAAGTAGCGTCGGCGAAGTCAGGGCCTCCGTCGGAATGTTCATCCTTCACGCGCGAAGAATTGGACTCACGGACCTAAATTTCGCATCGATCGCTTCACTTGGACCAAGGCGGCGCGACACCAGTCATACGCGCGTAAGCGACGAGTTGTCCCATATGCTCGTTGGCGTGAAGAAGGATACGCAGATAAATTCCGTCTACCGTGGCATCTCGATCGGCGATGTGCACCTTCCTCTCTAAATCTTTCGGCGTTTCGGCCAGGTGCGCTCGCTTCACAGCGTCCAGCGAACGCTTCAGCCAGTCGATAACCTCCGCCTTCGAGGTCACTGTCTTCTCCATCTCTTCCTTGAAGTCGGCCGGCATCTTGAGTCGTGAGCTGTGCAGTGCCGCGAAATGACGACGAAGTAGCCGGAAAATCATGCTGTTCGAATTCTCGCCTGGAGCTGAAGGTTGGAGAGGAACTACATTATGAAGAAGCTAGTTCTGCTGCTCGCCTTATTGAGTGCGCGCTCAGTTTTCGCACAAACGGCACCCGAAGGAATATGGCAGGGCTATGACGGGGAATGGCGCCACGTATCGAGCCAGTTGATCGCGTTGGCCGAAGCCACGCCTGCGGAGAAATTCTCCTGGCGCCCCGCGCCGGGAGTGCGCAGCACCAGCGAAGTCTACATGCACATCGTGGGTTGCCAATTTTTACCTTCTGAGCGTTACGGGCCCCAACCCGCGCTGCACAGGATACGGCGCGGAACGAGGAGCATCCGAAGCAGCCGCTGCGCGAACATACGCGGTTGCGATGCTCCGTCCCGGCCGACCACTGAATGCTCGCGTGACCATCGTTTCGTTGGCTTCGGTATGCGCGAGTCTCTCAGCATAAGCGGGATGCGTCTTCGCTTCCGGCGATCGCAGAAACCCGGTTCCGATCTGCACCGCGCTCGCGCCCAGTATCAGTGCCGCAGCGATTCCGCGTGCATCGGCGATCCCGCCCGCAGCGATCACGGGCACGGCAACCGCATCCGCCACTTGCGGCAAGAGCGCCATCAAACCGACCATCTGCCGTTCCGCTTCGTCCGCACGGAAGGCTCCCCGATGCCCTCCAGCCTCCATGCCTTGCGCGATGATGGCGTCTGCGCCTGCCGCCTCCGCCGCTTTCGCTTCAGCAACGGTCGTAGCGGTGGCGAACCACAAGATCCCGCGTGATTTCATTTCGGATACGAAGCCCGGCCCGTAGACTCCCATAATAGAAGAAATCGCCTTTGGCTCGACGGCTAGCACGGCCTGGCACTGAGCCTCAAAGTCCGGCAGCTTCACGTCACCCGCTTCCGGTGGAACAGCAGGTCCCCACGTCGCAAGAAACTCGCGCTGCCGCCTTTCCAATTCGAAGTCTCGCACCGGCGCCGCCTCAGGAATCCAGAGATTAATCTGAAATCCTCCCCGGCTGCCTTCGCGAAACTCGGAGCTCCATGCTTTGATTTCATCCGGCTTCAGCAGCAGCGCTTCCGCAAGCCCCCAACCCGCCAGCATTCGCGACGGCGATCGAGAGTGACGGAGGACACGCTCCTGCCATGGGCGCCAGCAGAATCGGCAGACGAATGCCCAAGCGACTAGCGAAGTTCTCGGCCCGCACGCGAGCCGATGAACCCGTTTTCTCGAACATGCCAGAGGCCTCCGGCTAAATATTGCATTTCATTTCGTGCGTTACTGCTGCGATTTCACCACCGGCTGACTCATCATCCTTCGACCCAGGCTCAGAAATGCTTCCTCCACTCCTTCGTTTTCCTTGGCGCTCACCACCTGCACCGGCCATCCCTTATTCGCCAGCATCTCCAAATTCGATCTATCAATCCTCCATTGCTCGACCTCATCCGACTTATTCAAGAGAAGAATAAAAGGAACTTCTCGATACGGAAATTGGACATAAGGCTTGTTCGCCTGCGGCTCGGCGCCGGCGATCTCCTCGACGCTCGGTGGAGACTCCTCAAACGAGCAGAGTTGTTCGTAGATCTCGCGCGCGCGTTCCAGCGTCGAAGGACGAGTGCCATCTGCAACCAGAAAATAACCCGACATCCCTCGCGAGTAATTCATCAAGGTTGCGTCAGAGGGATCGAGATCAGCGACGTCCCAAAGCGCCATCGTCACGCTCTCGTTTCCCACAACGACTACCCTCTTGCAAATCTGTACTCCGATAGTCGCTCTATACCGTTCTGCCTCCGCATTGTCCCGGAATCTAAACGTCAGGCTTCTCTTGCCCACGCCATGCGCTCCAAATATGCAGACTTTCTTTGTCACCATAGGTTTCACGAGGAGTTACGAGAGCTGCTTCCGCCCTCGAATATCCGGGAAGTTCACGACGATTCTTTCCACTTCGAGCCGCCTCATCTCCCGCGCGTCCGGCAGCTCAATTTCCAGGCGCGAATCGCGAATCCACGAATGCTTTTCATTCGCGCGCGACCAGTATTGCAACACGCGAAGGTTGTAACAACCCATCGACGCGCCGTCCCGGCAGTTGCCGTAGTTCGGCGGATCGCCATAGTGAATCTCGCCTTTCTCAATGGATTCCCCGAGAGAGCTGCACTTTCCAATGGTTTCCTGCAGCCCGGTACCGGGAATCGAGAATGCCACCTCGAAATGCCGCCAGCACGCGGAGCAGGCGATCTCCACCAACGCTGTCTCTTGAGCGTAAATATTCGCCACCTGATAGGGACCATACTCCGCATACCGCGGAACGCCGTACTCATCCCACCACTTTGGCGGTTCCGCGATCCTCTCCGTAATATCCTCGTAGTCGTTGAACATATCTGCCCCATTTACCGTGTCTACGCTCGAGACATTGCCGCGCACCTGCAGGTTTGTCAACGAAGCACAATGCGCGCCGGGATTGCTTGACCCTGCCTGCTCATCGCTCTAAAGTTATGATGGGCCGGTAAGGGGACCGTGCTATGGCCACAACTCGCGCGATGATTGAGCGGCGGCGCGCAAGCCGCGTTCTCATCCGCATCCCAATCAAAGTATTCAGCAACGACTTCAACGGCGAGCCTCTCGATACGCCCGCTGAAGCGATTGCCGTCAGCCGCACCGGCGCGTTGCTGCGCACCCCATTTCAGCCCGCACTCGGCTCGCGCATCGAAGTGCTCAACGGCCTGTCGCAGGAAACTCAGGAATTCCGCGTAATCCGCGTGAGCGACGCAAAATACGACGGCTCCTTCGAGCTCGGCGTCGAAATCCTTTACCCCACCCGCAATTTCTGGGGCATCCAGTTCCCCGACGAACGCCTCACCGCCTAGATTTCACTCGTCTTCTAAACCGTCAGACCCACGCCAGCATTTTGATCGTCCGTCAATCCTAGACCTATCTCCCATGCACTGCATTGGTGCTATACTCCCGGGAATCGGGCCCGCTCGGGGGCCGCTCATCCAGCCGGTTTGTGGCTTCACGTCCTGCGGGCGCGGGAGGTAAGCGATGGGTTCGATGCACGACTTCCTCATGATTCTAATGATGGCGTGGGGCGCAGTGACCGCGATTCTGATTTGCCTTCTCATTTACCGCGGCACACTCGAAGCTCACGAAGACGATCAGGTTTTTCTGGATGCGGCCGGCGACTCGATGGCCGCCGAACAGCGCATGATCGTTGCCAAGATTGATAAACTCAGCCGGCCGATCACGCTCCTGATGATCGCGTCTGGCGCACTGCTGCTGATCGCGGGCGCGATCTGGGGCTGGGAAGCGTACCAGAGATTTTAGCCGCGGCTATTGCTGCGGTTTTGCGGGCGCTGGCGCAGCTGGATTCTGTGCCGGCGGTTGCGATTGCGCCGGTGATGGCTGCTGTGGTGGTTCCGGAGCCTGGTCGCAAACCTGCGAAGTGTGATTGTGTACGATCAGCCAGTCGTCCCCCACTTTCTGCAGTATCAGCGTAGTCTGGCCGTGCGCTGAGTACGGCTTGCCCTGGTAGGACGAAAGAAACTCCCACTGGTAGGAAGCCCACGCAATGTCCCCGTGCACAAACACGTCCGTATTTCGGCGGATAAGCTGCATCCCCTGAAACGCGGCGAGACTTCGCTTGTAGTCCTCCACGTAGTTTGCCCAGCCCACAATCGGGGGAGCATACGCGCCGCTGACGAAAACCGCGTTGTCCGAATAATATTTGTGCATCATGTCGACTTTGCCGAGCTGGAAAGCGGCGAGCATTTCACTGATGTCCTTATCGATCTCGTCGGACACAGGCATCGGCACCTTGGGCATCGGTGACTGGTCGGCTGCTTTATTTTTCGGCTTCTTCTGCGCCCACGCAGCGCCGGATGCGAGCATGAAGATTGCGATGAGTGCGGCGACTCTGCGGCTGGCGCAAGCGAATCCCCCAAGATTTTGCTTCATTCGCTCTTCCTCCTCGAACCGCACGAAGCATAGCACCGCGGAAAAGCGCGAGGCGAAGGGATGTCGGTGCATGTGTCGCGAATGCGACGGGCTGTTTGAAGGTTCGGGATTGGAGGTTTGGAGATTCGAAGATGGGATCGGTAGTGTGCTGGATTGACTGAGTGAACGGAATGGGAAACCCCGATCCGTTCTCGATTAGAAATTTGCAAACGGCTGCAACCGTTGCCACTTAGCTCGGATTTTAATCGCGCATTCTCGATTAGAAATTCCGTGACATGCGACTCGCGATACGCGGTGTAGGTAAGAAACGACGAAATCGCGAAAAATTTGCGATTAGAAAATTCTAGTTCAGTGATTCTTATGGGGTTTACGCGGGATTCTAATTCCGGATTTGCGATTAGCCGCCCGCCAACTGGCGGCCAGGGGTTCTGGGGGCTTGGGAGTAGCGCCTGAAGGCTGGAAGGAACGGCAGCGAAGCGGCTTGAGCAAGCGGCGTCGAGCTGCAAAAGGGGCGGTTTGTAACGATTAGAAATCGCGGGGAGCGTTTGTTTTGCTGCGTTTGCGGGAAATCCTAATCGCGGTATAACGATTAGCATTCGAGAGGCAGGGGTGATGAGCGACGCTTCAGAGGCGCGTCTTTTCTGGGGAAGCGAGTGATGAGTGACGAGGGAAATGCGAGGGCGCGGTTGAGGCGCGCGGCGGAACGCTCCGCTGCTGGCGGCCCGGGTTTGAGCCGCGATCTGAAATTCAGATTCTGTTTCGCAGAACATGGAGCACGGTACCACGCGGCGGCGAAAGAATTCGACTGGTGAGAAGTACAGTACACGGGAGCCAGTTCTAGAACTGTACTTTTGCGGGCGGAGAAAAATCTATCTGGGCATCCGTGCGAATTGACTGCTCTGCGGGTCGAAAGCAGGATTTGTTAAGAGGCTCTTTCTCTCTGTATCAGGCTCGATGCAATACTTCAACTTCCCCCGCAATTCGGGGTATTCTCTGCACAGTTGTTTCCAAATGTGCGGAATACCTTCCGCTGCGGCACTCTCGGCTAGCTGCGCAATATCTGCCGTGACTTGAGGGATTTTCGCGATGTAATGCTGTCCAGCAGGCGTCTGATAGAACTGAATCATGCCCTTAATGTCTTCATCGCTGAAATACTTTGCATAGACGCCCGCGACCTTATTCATGTAATCGCTTGTCGAATGCAGGCTCGTGTACTTCTCAGCATATTCAAGCAAGATTTTGTCCCGGTTTGGCGTAGGCGGCATTGAGGCAGTAAGTTGTGGACGCACCTGCTCGAATCTAAGGCGCGATATCTCTATTATCCTTTCTCGTAAGTGCGCTACCTCAATCATGCGGTCAATATCTGCCCTCAACTGCGGCTCGGCCGTCACGCCCGATTCCTGTGGTTGTGGCTCGGCCAAACTTGTCGGATCAGATGGAGGCCCTTGTGACCCCAGACTTTGGCCATGCACGCTCGCTGATTGCAGAGTAGCGAAAACCAAAAAGCAGGCAGTAAGTCTGAATTGCATTGGTGCCTCCCGTCGGTTCGATTAGAATGCCGCAGTCGGACGAATTTGGGTGCGGTCTTCGATTTCATTTAATAAGTTCTGAAAGGCATTCAAACGGGCATCGATAACTAGCTTCTGGGCACTGGCGCGCAGCTCAATAGCTCCGCCTTGCTTTTTGTGCAAGCGTATCTCCGTGATCTCCTTCCACTGCAAAGAGTAATTCCGCCAAAGGCCCTTCTTCGTGATTCCAGCTTGGTCCGTGGTGACTGAACCGGTAGCGATTGACAGGCCGGCCGCCACGAATGCGAGGGTAATGCCAATTAGCATTCCATTAGGACGGGAATGGGAATCTCTCCAGGCCAAAATACATATCGCAATCCCAAAAATTTCACCAGCGAGGCCTACTGCCCGAAATTGCCACTTGATGCGATAAAAATTAGTGCCGTCACGGGTCTCCGGAAGATCGGCGCCCTTCGCAGTGGCTAGCCAGCGGGTCGCAGCAGCAATCAATGTGACTGTAGCAATCGAAGATACGATGCTTCCAAGCGAGGTTGTCATGTGCTCGGTCGGGCTGCCACGCACTACTGGTTCGCTTCGGTGGTTTCCAGAATCCGCGGCGCTCCCGCGCGGATGATAACACCTAGTTAGTTGACTCCGAAGTTCAGCCTTTGCTCTTGCGGGTCGCAGAAGGTGCTGCTACTCGCCTGAGTGCGTGAGGGCGGTGCGAGATGCCCAGCGCTAAAGCGCATAGCTTCAGCGGGAGCTTTTTCGGAGCGCTGAAGCGCTCCTCCCCCCGCATGAATGCGGGGGCTCCCACCGAAAAGCGCAAGCTTTGCGTCCCTTGAGTTGAAACACAAGGGACGGTCAATCCGCTAAATCGCGGGCGACGCGGAAGCCGTAGTCTGCGTACTGGAATTCTGGGGGGATGCTGGCGCGGGCGGCGCAGCGCGATACTTTGGTCTGATGGCGCCAGGAGCCGCCGCGGGAGGATTTGCGTTTCCCTTCTGGTGGGCCCTGTGGGTTGCGGTCGGGCGAGACGCGGTAGTAATCGGCGTCGAACCAGTCGGAGCACCATTCGTGGACGTTTGCGCCGATGTCGAAGAGGCCGTAGGCGTTTTTTTCTGCGCGGCCGACGCGCTCGGGGGCCGTCTTCCAGCGCGATGCGTAATTTTCGAGGGATTCGAGTGGGGCGTCACCCCAGGGGTAGAGTTTCTGTTCGACGCCGCCGCGCGCGGCGCGTTCCCATTCGGCTTCGGTTGGCAGGCGATAGCGCTTATGCGTGAGCGCGCTCAGCCATTCGCAGTACGCCACCGCGTCGAACCACGATGGCGCGACGACCGGTTGCTCGGGGTGAGAGAAATTTGGATCGTCCCAGTGGAGCGGCTTGCGATGGCTGGTAGCCACGAGGAATTTTGCGTAGTCGACGTTGGTTACCTGGCAGGCGGCGAGTTCGAAGGCGTCGATCCAGACGCGATGGATGGGGCGTTCGTTGTCTTGGGCGGGTTGGTTGGCGTCGCTGCCCATCAGGAACCAGCCTTCGGGGATGCGGAGCATTGGAGGTTCGGGACCGAGGTTAGAAATTTCGGGCATCGCTTTCTACGCTTTCAAACCGAACCTGCCAGTCTGAAGACTGGCGCTACAAAAGGCCAAAGCTCAATCGTGGGACGCGGCATGCTGCGTTTGGCTTAGCAGATTTACGAAGAGGCGGTAGGCGCCTGGGACGCCTGCTGGGAGCTCGCGGAAAAATGAGAGGCCTGTATAGATGTAGACGCCTTTGCCGTAGTGGGCGTAGACGAGGGAGCCGTTTGTTTCTGGCTCGCCTGGATCGGTGAGGCCGAGCACCGGTTGATAGTGCGAATCGAATGTGCCGAGGAAATAGAGGCCGCGCTCCTGGTCCCAGCCTTCGAAATCGGCGAGCGTGATTTTGTTGGGCGAATTGAGCAGCGGATTATCGGGCGCGAGGAAGTGCACGGGCGAACTCGCGTCGGTGACGCGCGAGGTCTGGCCGGGCATCGTCGCCGTGTAGGGCATTGCGGAAACCCACTGCGGATCGCGCTGATATTGGACGACGAGCGAGCCGCCCTGCTGGACGTAATCGAGCAAGCGGCGATTCGAGCGCATCAGATCGGGACGCAAATCGTAAGCGCGGATGCCGACGACGATTGCGTCGTAACGGCTGGGATCTTCGAAGGCGAGCGCGACTTCGTCGAGCAAATCCACTTGAATGCCGATTTGGCGGAGCGTATCGGGAATCGGATCGTTGCTGGCAGCGATGTAGCCGACGCGGAGGTGCGCCGGGACGACGAGATTCAGGACGTGTACGGTGACGTCGGCGGGCTCGCTCCAATCGCGCGTGGGCAGTGAGGGGATTGGTTCGAGCGAGGTGGTGAATTTTTGGCTGTCGAGCTGGGCGAACGGCTGCAGCGGATACGCGCCGGGGGCGATGTTGGCGGGCGGAGTGACCGTGAAGCGAATCAATTGATCGCCGGGGCCGGAGAAGCTGAGGTGAACCAATCCGTCGCCGGCAACGTAGAAACCCTCCTGCAAAGCGTGCCAGCCGCTGGGCACGTCAACGCCGACGCGGACTTCTTCCGGTTTTGTCCCGTGGTAGCGGACGCGAGCTACAAGTGTGACAGGCTGCGACACGCGCTCAGCTGGCACCATGATTTGCACCGGATCCGGAGTAAGCGAGACGGCGGGAACGAACTCCAGTGGATACGTGTCGATGCCGGTTGTGGTGGCTTTCATCGAATCAACCGTTTGTGCGTAAGCGAATGAGTAGCCGTCGATTTCGATTTTTGGCGCGATGCGCGCAAGCGGCGGCGGGTACGGCAGAATTACATCGCCGGGCGAGCTCGTCGGCGTGGCGTGGGCGGGAATTTCGACTTTGAATTTATAGTTTTTGTCGCCCTCACTTTTATCACCCGCGCCCTTGTCAATCGTAACGTTCCATCCCTTGGGCACCAGCAGGCTGGATGCGTCCACCGTGTATTTCACCGGTACGGCCGGCTTTCCCAGAAAGCTGACATCTACCGAGAATTCTTCGCCCGCGACAAGCTCGTGGCGATCGGCTTCGACAATCATTGGCAGGGCAATATCGTCGTTCAGCGCGAGATCGATTTTCTCAGTCTCGCGTTCGAGTTCCCAAAGAAGCTGAGCGCTTCCGTTTTCGTTTTGCTTCGAGACTTGCTCGCGCAGCTTCGCGATTTCCTTTGCCGCTTCTGCGAGATCTTTGGCCGCGTCGGAACGGTGCAGTGCAAGCGCTGCGCTACGCGCCGCTTCGAGGTGCGCGGATGTTTGGTTCAGCACCGGGGCGAGCATATCTCGTTGTGATGGAAATTTTTCTGCAAGCGCTCCTAACGGCTCTGCGAGAAGTTTTGGGTCAAAGCTACCTGCGGGATCGCCTTTTTCGTTTTCGCCGACCAGAGACACCGGGCGGCGGAAAAACGGATTGCCGAAGAATGATGGCGTGCCTTGCGAGCGATGTTGCGCGTGGCCTTCCATGCCCATATCGACGTAGCTTTTGCCCCAGAGCGGCGAGACGTCGTTGATAGGCATCGGCACGGCGCCGGCGACATTGGGATCGCGGGCGGGCCGCAGGTCGAGGGTTACTTTCCAGGCGGGCAGGCCTTCGGAGATCTGCTCGGGAAACATTTTGGGATCGGCGGCTGCGGCGATGGCTTGGGGGGTGAGAATTCCGCTTTCTTGATGATGTCCGTGGCCGCCGTGAACGCCGGCCCAGCCATTGATGACGACTTGCGGGCGGAATGTGCGGATCACGCGCACCATGTCTTCGAGCGCGACGCCGCCCCAGATTTTTCGGGCTTGCTCGGGGCTCTTCACGTAACCCGTGTCCATGGCGCGGGTGAAAAATTGGCGGACGCCGTAGTGTTTGTCAGCGGCGAGGAGTTCTTCGGTGCGGATGACGCCGAGTTCGGGGCCCTGTTCGGGGCCGATGGCGTTTTGTCCGCCTTGGCCGCGGGTGATGGTGAGGAGGGCGACGTCGGCGTTGAGTCCGCGCGAGAGGTAGGTGAGCAGGCTGGCCCATTCGTCGTCGGGGTGCGCGGTGATGAAAAGGATGCGGGTGGTGATGCGGGCTTTGTTGATGGCTTCGACGGTTTCGGGGAGGGATTGGGCGGAGGCGGAAATGGTGATTGTGGTGGCGAGCGTGATCAGGGATAGGACGGTTCTGAGGACGATGCGAGTGCAGAAAATCCCGGGGCTAAAGCCCCTTTTTGGCAGGCTGCACTTTTTCGCTGGACTAAAGTCCAGCTCCCCCTGCTGAAGCAGGGGGCTCCCACCTTGGGAGAAAGTCAAAAGAGCCGGCGAGACGCCCTTCGCGGCCAGGGTGAACCCTTCGACGCTCAGGGCAAGCCCGGCGTTACGGAATGGCAGCGGGGCGATAACGGAATGCGGAGTCTTGCGGGTTGCTGCCCTCAATTTTCGCAAACAATTCCTTAAGCTTTCTGCACAGCCCATCAGGCAGCCTCCTCGAATGGCCATTGGTGGAGCAGGCGGGCGCGGGTGAAGTAGACGAGAATGCCTGCGAGCATCGCTGCTATTGAGGCGAGCATTGGACGGCGCCCTGTCGAAATAAAAATTGCGATCCAGCCTGCGATCGAGAGAAAGACTGGCACGGGATAGAGCCACATGTGAAAGGGCCAGCGGTCCTCCTTCCATCGCTGATGCAGCCTCATCAAGCCTACTGCCTGGGCTACAAATTGGATGAGGCAGCGCATCGCGAGGATGGAGCGTATGACGGAAAAGAGGCCAATGAAGATACAGACAAAAATCGAGGCGAGGCCGAGGGCGATGAGCGAGACGTTGGGGAAGCGCTTGGTGGGATGCACACGGGCGAAGACTGAGAAGAAATTGCCGTCGAGGGCGGCGGCGTAGGGCACGCGCGAATAGCCTAGCGTGGCGGAAAAAACGGAGCCAAAGGCGGTGACGAGAATGAGCGCGGTGGCGAGAGAGGCCCAGTGCGGGCCGAAGGTGCGCTCGACGAAAAGGCTGACGACGTAGGGCGATTTCTGGGCTTCCTGCCAGGGTACGACGGCGAGAATGCAGGTCTGCAGCGCGAGGTAGAGAGCGGCAATGCCAAAAATCGAAAGAAAAATCGCGCGGGGGATATTGCGCTCGGGGTTTTTCATTTCGCCGCCGAGGTTGCAGACGTTGTAGTAGCCGAGGTAGCTGTAGATGGCTTGCACGGAGGCGTGGCCGAGGCCGGCGAAAAAAATCCAGGAGAAACTCCAGGCGCCGGCGGGATAGGTGAAGACGAGGTCTTTGTGGAAGTGAGTGGCGCCGCCGTAGATGAGCCAGGCAATCGTGGTGGCGGCGATGATCCATAGAATCGTGGAGATTTTGCCGATGGCGGTGATGCGGCGATAGAGGAGCACGACGGCTATCGCGATCAAGAGAATCGCGACGAGGCGGTTGTAGTTTGCGAGCGCGAACATTAATTGGCGAGGGTGTGTGCCCAGCCAAGCATTTGCTGCTGCGATTTTGGCCGTGAGGTAGAGCGAATAATCCGCGAATCCGAGGGCGCCGGAGGAGATGCTTAGCGGACCCTGGAAGAGGGTTTGCCAGATGAAGAGGAACGACATCAGGCGGCCGAAGCGGTTTGGTCCGTAGGCTTCGCGCAGAAAAACGTAGCTGCCGCCGGCTTGCGGCATTGCGGCGCCGAGTTCGGCCCAGACGCAGCCGTCAACGAGCGCGAGGGCGGCGCCGACGACCCAGGCGAGAATGCATTGCGGGCCGTTCATGGCGCGGATGATAAAAGGGATGACCACGAACGGGCCGATGCCGATCATGAAGGTCATGTTGAGGGAGGTGGCTTCGAGGAGGTTGAGGCCGCGTTCGAGTTTTTCGGGTTCGGTCATTTCGTGGCGACGCGGTGCTGCAAAAGAACGAAAAGCATAGCAAGAAAGGGCTGCGGGGCTAGGGTTAAAAGTGCTTCGGCGGAGAGGTTGAAGCGCGAGTTGAGCGAAAGAAGCGCAAACAAAAGAGAGATCCCTCGACTGCGACCCGCGCCATCGCTTCGCGATGGAAAGAAGAAGCGACGCGGTTCTCCGCTCGAGATGACAGGTGTAGCTTGTGTGGCCAGGTTGTTCTGTTGGTTGCACGGCAGGGCGTGCGGGGAGAATAGGCGGTAGGCTTTCTGCTAGCTGCGTTACGATGACCGAGCATGGTGAAGCTTGGAATCGCGATTACAGCGGCGATTGTTGCGGGGCTGGTGCTGGGATATTTTCGCGTGCGGCGGCGACGGAGATTTCCGGCGCATGGGTGGATGGGGTTAGTTGCGCTGGCTGGGGCTGAGTGGCTGCTTTTTCATCGCATCGAACCGGTGGCCACATATTTCATGCCGATTGCCTGGAGTGCTTATATCCTGATTGCCGATGCGGCGACGTTTGCCATCACTGGCCGGTCGCGATTGAATGATGCGCCGCTTTCGATTGCTCGCATGGCGCTGCTTTCTATTCCTCTTTGGCTAATCTTTGAGGCTTACAATTTGCGGCTTGAAAATTGGGCGTACGTGGGTGTGCCTTTGCCATGGGCTGCGGCGACGCTCGGTTATGGGTGGTCATTCGCGACGATCACGCCGGCAATTTTCGAGACTTCCGATTTGGTGCAGGCGATGCTGCCAACTGTGAGCGGTGAGGCGTGGAAAATTTCGCAGGGCGCCGAGACTGCACTGATGATTTGCGGCGCGGCTTGCTTGATTATTCCGCTGGTGGCGCCGCGAGCGCTTGCCGCGTACCTTTTCGCGCTTGTGTGGGTGGGGTTTTTGCTTTTGCTCGACCCGATCAATCGGCGGATTGGGCTTCCGTCGTTTCTTGGAGATCTTTCGGAGGGATTCCGGCGGCGTTTTTATGGTTTCCTGGGTGCCGGGTTCATCTGCGGGTGGCTCTGGGAATTCTGGAACTATTGGGCGCCGGCGAAATGGCATTACACGTTTCCGATGTTTCAAAGCATGAAAATCTTTGAGATGCCGGTTCCGGGTTACCTGGGATTTCTGCCCTTTGCGCTGGAGTGCTTCAGCATGTACGTTAGTGCAGCGTGGGTTCTGGGCTGGGTGAAACGAATCAAATGAATATTGTGCGCGACACAGCTTCGCGGAATTTTGTTCATGCCCGCTTACTTGGCGGCTTTGCGGCCTGCGCCTTTCTTTTCGGTTTCGCCACGGAGACGGCGCAAGCGGGACGCGTGCAACTTCCACCGGAAGCTGCGCAGGCGATCGAGAAAATGTACGGTGGCGATCCGGACGGCGCGATCGCGATGTTGCATACGTATGAGAGCGCACATCCCCACGATCCCTTGCCGCACACGATCGAAGCGGAAGCGCGCTGGTGGAAGATGTTCTGCGATGCGGCGGAAATCAAATGGGGAATGATGGATTCACAGAAGCGGGGTAAAAGACCCGGCGATGAGTCCTACTTTGCGGCGGCGGATCGCGCGATTCAGCTGGCGCAGGCTGCTATCGCGAAAAACGACACGTCAGAAAATCATCTTTATGCGGGGATCGGTTACGCGCTGAAGACGCGGCTTTACGGCTTGCGCAATGAGAACAGAATCGCAGCGCACAATGGCGTGGCGGCGCGCACGGAATTCCTGCGGGCGCTCGAGCTTGATCCCGACAACGCGGACGCGTCAGTGGGGGTCGGCTTTTACAACTATTACGTGGACACGCTTTCGCCCATCGTGAAATTTCTGCGCTTCTTTATGGGGATTCCCGGCGGCAACAAACAGGAAGGATTAAGGCAGATTCGAGTGGGCGTCGATCACGGCGTGCTGCTGGCCGTGGATGCGCGATTTTACCTAGCGCGGAATCTGCGGACGTACGAGCAGCAATATCAGGAGGCGCTTGACGTAGCGGAGCCGCTTGTGACGCGCTATCCGCAGAATCCGATTTTTCTGCTGCTGGTGGGGAATTTGAATGTGGAGCTGGGGCGGAATGCGAAGGCGGCTGAGTATTTTAATGCGGTGCTGAAATTGCCGGGGGTGGCTTCGCGGAGTGATTGTTGTGCTGGGTGTGCGAATTGCGATCCGTGTCCGGCGCATGTGCGAAGTCTTGCGCAGGAATTTTTGAATTCAATTCATTGAAACATCCTCAAGGTTAAAATCCCTTCAACCTTCAGGACACCTCATGGCTAAAGCCGTGCCCTGGCGAGAACGCCCAAACGCAAAGGCAGATCTCCTCGCTCGTGTCTTGCCCAATGGATAAACCGAAGCCGATTTGTCATTCGGGCACGGCATGCCGTGCCCCTACTGTGAATACCATCCGACGGCTACGCGGCGGCGGCTTCGCGCTTGGTGTCTTTCGTGCCGATGCGGCTCATCATCAGGGCTGAAATGCAGCCTGAGACGAAGGCTATTCCCCACAGGGCGTGCGGGCCCCGGCGCTGTAGGAGTTCTGCACCGAGGATTGGGCCTAGCGAGAATGCGATGCTGAAGGACATTGTGTAGAGGCCCATGTACTCGCCGCGGCGTCCTGGCGGGGCGATTTCGGCGGCGTAGGCGGAGCTTCCGGGCAGAAGGATCATTTCGCCGAAGGTCCAGATGACGACGGCGGCGAAAATTTGCGCGGGTCTGGTGACGAAAGCGAAGGAGCCGAAGCCGATGGCATAGAGGAGAGCGCCGAGCGTGAGGGTGCGGCGGTGGGACCAGTGGGCCATGGCGGTGTTGAGCGGCACTTCGAGTGCGACTATCAGCAGGGTGTTCAGCGTGAACACGGTGCCGTAGAGCGATTCCGGCAGGCGCAGATTGCGCACCAGGAAAAGCGGGAGCGAAGAGGTGAGTTGGAAAAAGACGAGTTGCGCCGGAATCATCGCCGCGAGGAAGTAGAGCATGCGAGGATTGCGGAAGGCGCGCAAATCCTGGGCGGGATGCGCGGCGGCCAGAGGCACCACGGAATCGGCTTCGATCTCGCGGCCTAGGTCTTCCGTATCTGACCAGTCGGGATCGTGGGAGGGCTTCAGGCGAGCTGAATCCCAGCGAGCCATCGCGATTACCACCCCTGCGAGAATCGAAGTGGCGCCATCCACGAAAAACAGGTAGCGGAAGGAAAGCAGCACGAGCACACCGCCGATCGCCGGGCCTACGCTCATTCCCAGATTCACTGCGAGGCGGCTGAGGGCGAAAGCTGCTTTGCGCTGCGGCGGTCGAACGAGATCAGAAATCATCGAGAGGCTGGGCGGTCGGACGGATTCGTTGAGGATGGCGAAGAGGAAGGTGATGGCGAGGATTGTGGGGAAACTGTGCGCGAGGGGGAAAAGAAATAGCAGGACACCGGAGAGAAACAGCGACGTTTTAATTACCGCGATGGGCCCGACGATGTCGGTGAGGCGTCCGGCGACGGGCATCGTGATGAGTGCGGCGATTCCGTAGACGGTGAGCGATAGGGCGGCGTGAGCTGGCGTGATTCCGAGAGTGCGCGTGAGGTACAGAACGAGGAAGGGGAGGACCATCGTGCCTGCGCGGTTCACGAGTGTGGCGGCGGAGAGGAGCCACACTTCGCGGGGTAGGTCTTTCAGGCCGCGCCAGGGATTCATGGGCAATCAGAGTACAGACCGAGCGGAATTTTGGATAGTGGCTCAGCTTTTCGGTTGATCGCTGCTGGCGATGACTCGAGCTTCGCCCTCTCTGCGAATCGAATACTGACTAAAGCCGAGCCTCGTCAATCCCTCTGCGAGCCTTGAAGCGATATCGCGTATGTCTTCGTCTCGTACGTTTTTCGGCGCTTGCAGGTGGACATCCTTGCCTTTAGCGGGTCCCACATGAAACACATAAAACTCAAAGTGCCTGTTCTTGTCTCGATAGACGATGTATGCGTCCTCCCGGCCTACTCTGGAGAAATTCACGGAAAAACCAGGAAATTTTGCTGTTAAACGTTTACTGGAGCGAACTAGAGCGAAGATCATGACTGCAACTAAGAGGAGCAGCGGACCCACAACAAATATCAACACTCGAATAGATTCGTTCTTCACGATGTGATCGGCCAAATGGCTTCAGAGCCGGGCGGATTCTTCTTGTTCGAAGGCGTGGTAGGAGGAGCGCACGAGGGGGCCGGCTTCCACGTGCCTGAAACCCATTAGCTCGCCGGCGCGCTTGAATTCGGCGAATTCGTCGGGGTGGACGAAGCGCTCGACGGGCAGGTGCTCGGGAGTGGGCTGCAAATATTGGCCGAGGGTGAGGATGTGGGTGCCTTGCGCGGCGATTTCTTCCATTGCGGCGAGTACTTCGTCGCGCGTTTCGCCGAGGCCTAGCATCATTCCGGTTTTTGTCGGCAGACCGGGCGCCATTTCACCTGCGCGACGCAGCAATTCGAGCGAGCGCTCGTAGACTGCGCCTTTGCGGACGCGGCGGTAGAGGCGCGGCACGGTTTCCATGTTGTGATTCAGCACGTCGGGACGCGCTGCCATTACCGTTTCCAGCGCGGACCAGTCACCTCGAAAATCGGGGATGAGGACTTCCACTCTGCAGCCGGGAACGCGTTCGCGAATCTGTGAGATGGTGCGCGCGAAAATAGCGGCGCCGCCGTCGGGTTGATCGTCGCGATTCACGGAGGTGACGACGGCATAGCGCAGCCCCATGCGTTCGACGGCTTCGGCAACGCGCTCGGGTTCGTCCTCTTCGGGCGGGCCGAGGGGCTTGCCGCTTGGCACGGCGCAAAAGCCGCAAGCGCGAGTGCAGATATTGCCGAGGATCATGAAGGTGGCGGTGCGGTGCTCCCAGCACTCACCCATATTGGGGCAGCGCGCGCTCTCGCAGACGGTGTGGAGGTCGAGCGTGCGCATGATGCGTTTGAGTTCCTGATAATTTGGGCCGCCAAAAAATTTCACGCGCAGCCAGGGCGGGCGCGGATGCGCTGCCGTTGGCGGCGGAGCGGCGACCGGCAGATTCGAGATGATGTTAAAGGGCGAAGCCATTGGCGCGGTCTCGAATCATGTATTTTACGCGCGCCGCAGGGTTGACACAACCGGTCCGCGGTACAGCGCGATGATTCCGCCACGTGCTTTTCGGCGAGCAATTTGGCAGTAGAAATCGCTCAAGTTTTCCCCATCGCTTGCCGATACCGCAGGTAAGCCCAAGTCCCTACTGGGGCGAAGCGAGCCAATTTGAAACAGTGAAGCTTTGAAGGAATGGCTTTCGCCGATGTTGCCAGCCAGATATGGGAATAGGCATTGAGTTGATTGTAGGCCCATTATCATGAGCGCCATCAATTTCCCGCTCACCAGGGATATTTCGAGTGCGGCGAATGAAGTGTCGTCGCAGAATGCGGAACAGTTGCCGACGGGCGGATCCGGTCACGCAACTGTGCTGCGGCCGGACACCGTGACGCTTTCCGCAGTGTTTCCGCCAGCGCCGCCGGTGGACGCTGCGAACTTCGTTCAATTTCAGAGCCCCGCGCCGCCCGCGCTTGATGCTTTTCCGCCGGCTCCGGCTCAAACCGCCAGCTCGCCGGCGCGGCTCGCGCCCGTGGCGAACGCGACGACGGCGCCTACTCCGACTCAGCAGGAGCTGCTGGCGCAGCTTAACCGAGTGCTGGAACAGCTTGGCATCAATCCTCAAAGCATCAGTCTCGACAATCGGCTTGCGCTGATCAAATCGGCAAACGATCCTCCGGCGCTTTTGAATCTGGTTCGCACGCTCGGCGTGCTCAACCAGGCAGCGACAGGCACGCAGATCAACGCGCTCAGCGCGAACAATCTCTCGAACCCGGCCCCTACCGGAATTCAAACACAAGCCGCAGCTCAGAACGAATCTCAAGCCCAGCCTCCACCTGCATCGATTTCTCCGCTTCAAAGCTCAAGTCCGCCGGCGGCGTCCGGGTTCGAGTCCATTTCCTCGGCGGCAGGCGGGGCGGCGCCATCATCCTCAGCCCAAGCTAGTGTGGCCAGCAATGGGGCTGCGCAGTTCCAGGAGCTGCAGGCTGTCTTCCAACAGGCCGATAACGCGCAGAACCAGGACGGCGCGACTGGTTCAGGCGCTGTTCCTCAGCCGTCGCTAAGCATTCGAGTCTGACGAAGCTGTACCGCCAGCCCGAATCGCCACATATCTGCACCCTACTCTGTTGTATTATTACCACAGTTAAATACCAGTGCGTTCCTTGTATCCTTTTATAATATTGATTATAAAGGATTAATATTTAAACGGCTCGGCCATCCGGATGCTTAGGCAGGACCCGGCGAATGCCCTCTCAGCTCACTATTCAGCGTCCAGTCGAAACGGAAGGAACCGGGCTTCATACCGCGGTTCGAAGCCGGGTCCGATTTGTGCCTGCACCGGCGGATACGGGGATCGTGTTCCGGCGCGTGGATCTCGATAATTTCGAAATCGAAGCGCACGTCCGCAACGTGGCGCGGGTGAGTTATGCCACGAGCTTGATGAAGCAGGGCGTGCTGCTTTCCACCACCGAGCATGTGCTTGCTGCGCTTTATTCTTGCGGCGTCGACAACGTGTATGTGGAAATCGATGCGCTCGAGCTTCCGATTCTGGACGGCTCAGCGAAGCCGTTCATTGACCTGCTAGCACGGGCGGGAATCAAGCAGCTGCGCCGCCAGCGGCGCTACATCAAGGTGTTGAAGCCGCTCGAATTTGCCGATGGCGATCGTTTGCTGGGGATTTATCCGGCCGATGAGTTTCGCGTTCATTGCTACGTGGATTTCCGGCATCCGGCGGTGCCTCCGCAGGGAATCGAGCTGAGCGTGAATCGCGACACTTTCAGCCGGGAGCTGGCGCCGGCGCGGACGTTTGGTTTCACGAAGGATTTTCCGGGACTTCAGGCGATGGGGCTGATTCGTGGCGGGTCGCTCGACAACGCGATTGTGATCGATGACAAAAATATTACGAACGGGCCGCTGCGTTTTCCTGATGAGTTCGGGCGTCATAAGGCGCTTGATTTGATTGGCGATTTGGCGCTGGTTGGACGGCCGCTGCTGGCGCGCATCGAGGCCCATAAGGCCGGGCATGCGACACACACGCAGCTTGTGACGCGGTTGCTGGCTGACCGCTCGCTGTGGACGGAAACTACCAACGGGCATCAAGGCGAAAGTGGCTTCGCACCGGTTTCTGCTTCTCTTCCTTCCTGACTTTCTCGCTAACAACTTTTCGTTGCGAAAATGTCTCTTTGTTGAGCTTCGCCGTAACAACCCCTACGTCAATCCTGCCGGTGTGAAGACCAGCGCTACGTAGCGCTACTATATTGGGCTTCGTCGTTGCCAAACCTGATAGGGCACGCCACAATAACGTCCGATGCCTACTCATTCCGACACCGCCATCGTGATACTTGCTGCGGGCAAGGGGACGCGGATGCGTTCCGAGATTGCGAAGGTGCTGCATCGCGCGGGTGGACGCACGTTGATCGAGCATGTGATCCGCGCTTGCCTGCCGCTGAAGGCCGCGCAGGTTTTGGTCGTCGTGGGCCATCAGGCGGACGAGGTGGGCGCCGTTGCGGAGAATCTTGGCGCGCAGGTAGTTTTGCAAAAGCCGCAGCACGGCACCGGGCACGCTATGCAGGTGGCGCGGCGCGCGATTCGCAAGAGCGCGAAAGTGGCGCTTGTAGTGCCAGGTGATGCGCCTTTGCTGCGCAGCGGATCACTCGCTGCGCTGCTCGATGCGCATAGGCGAGGTGAAGCGGCTGCGACTGTCCTGAGCGCGGAGATTGCCGATCCCACGGATTACGGCCGGATTGTGCGGGATTCAGAAGGGCGCGTTGAGGCCATCGTGGAAGAAAAGGCTGCGACGCAGGAGCAGCGGTCGATTCGAGAAGTGAATTCGAGCATTTATTGTTTCACGCTGGAAAAATTGTGGCCGGCGCTTGCTGCATTGCGGCCGAATAACGCGCATCGCGAGCTGTATCTCACAGATGCGATTGCGCTGCTGCGACAGAAGAATGAACGAGTGCTGGCGCAGCTGGCCGCAGACGCGGAGGAGATCCTTGGCTGCAACACCCGCGCGAGCTTGGCGGACGTGGACCGGATTTTCCGTGCGCGCAAAGCAGCGGAATTGATGGAAGCGGGCGCGACAATTTATCTGCCCGAGACGGTGGTGATCGATCCAGAGGTGACCGTGGGGCCGGACACGGTGATCGAGCCGGGCGTACAGCTTTTGGGCGAGACGCGCATCGGAGCGCGATGCACGATTCAGACTGGCAGCGTGTTGCACGATGTGCGCGTGGATGACGATGTTACGGTGGGCGCGCATTGCGTGGCGACGGCGAGCCGGCTGCATGCGAGGTCCACCATCGGGCCGTTTTCGCGATTGCGGCCGGGCGCCGATATTCGTTCGGGCGCGCATATTGGAAATTTTGTCGAGGTGAAGAAATCCGTGGTGCATGAGGGCGCGAAAGCGATGCATCTTACGTATTTGGGCGATGCGTCGGTAGGGCGCGGGTCGAATATCGGCGCGGGGACGATCACTTGCAATTACGATGGAGTTGCCAAATATCAGACGAGCATCGGCGAGCGCGTTTTTATTGGCAGCGATACGGCGCTAGTGGCGCCGATCCGAGTGGGAGATGGCGCGTATGTCGCAGCGGGTTCGACGCTGACCGAAAATGTACCCGCTGAAGCGCTTGCGCTCGCGCGCGGGCGTCAGGTGAATAAGCCAGGCTGGGCGCGGAAGCGGCGGTTGGAAGTGAAGCGCGAGGAGAAAAACTCGCATCGCTCGAAACGCACGCCGCGAAGAAAGTCAGCGAAGCCCCGCGCTAAGACAAAACGCCGGGTGCACCGGTGACGTAGGCAGCGCTGAGATCCTTCGCTGCGCTCAGGATGACAGCATACCGAGTTCCTAGAGCTCTCGATCGCGACGCAGAACTTGACGAATCGAATCAAAAGGCCGAAAGCGAAAGCTCGCCTTCGCCGAGCGACGCAGGAAGTGCGGCAAATCATGGAAGATTTGGCTGCTGGTCGGATCGACCCTTTCATTGGATACGGCAAGGTGCGGAACTACTACAACATGCTCGGAATCCATGACACTTTGGTGGAATTTTTCAAAGCGGTGGACAAAGATCAATTTGGAACGTTCACGGCTGACGATGCCTTCCGAAAAGCTGTGCGCGAGATGGCTGCGGATTGGTTGGAACGCTACTGAACGAGCCAACGCGGCGCGTATGCTAAAATGGCCGCGGGGAGATAGCGAACGAGCCATGAAATTTGGGGTGGTGCAGTTTCCCGGGTCGAATTGCGATGATGACGCGTGCCATGCGATCGCGTCGGTGATTGAGCAGCCCGTTGAATTCATCTGGCACCAGTCTGAGGATCTCGCAGGGTTCGACGCGATTATTCTGCCTGGCGGATTTGCTTATGGCGATTATTTGCGGACCGGGGCGATTGCGCGGTTTTCTCCTGTGATGAAGGCTGTGGAGCGGTTTGCGCGCGGCGGCGGGCTTGTGCTGGGGATTTGCAATGGGTTTCAGATTCTGCTCGAAGCTGGATTGCTGCCGGGGGCAATGTTGCGAAATAAGGGGCTGCGCTATTTGTGCCGCCACGTGCATATCCGCGTGGAGCGGACGGATACGCCGTTTACGGGCGCGGCACATCGCGGCGATGTGCTGAAGATTCCGATCGCGCACAATGAGGGAAATTATTTCTGCGACCCTGCGACGCTGGCGGAACTCGAGCGCGAGAACCGAATTATTTTTCGCTACGTGCACCCGGATGGAACGGATTGCGCGGAGGCGGTTCGGGAGGACGCAGCTTCCGTCGAGTTCGACCGTGAAAATAACCCCAACGGTTCGCTGCGCGCGATTGCGGGGATTTGCAGCCGCGAACGCAACGTACTGGGGTTGATGCCGCATCCGGAGCGAGCGGTCGAATCGCCGCTTGGCTCGTCGGATGGGCTTGTGATTTTTCAGTCGATGGTTGAGTACCTCACACGCGGGGAGCGCAAGGCTTCCGGCAATCGCGTCGCGGTGACGGCATAAATTTTCCACGAGAATCCGCGAAATTCCACAGTCTACCCGGCGGTCTTGTGCTTGCCCGCGTTTTTGTTTGCTGCGACAATTTGCAGGCGAGCGCTGTGCCTTTTTGGGGCCGTGGGGGGGTGGAAGCGGAAGAGAGATCCCTCGACTCCGGCTCGCGCCCTCGCCCCATATGTACAACCGGGACGCATAATTCGCGCTTCGCGAGGGAAAACAAAATCGCGCGAGCCTCGGCTCGGGATGACCCGAGAATGTGGCGCGCGCGTTGGCAACGGTCGTGCGGGCACGGCATGCCGTGCCCCTACTGAAAAGGCGCCGTGGTTGCTTGAATTCGGCGGCGCGACTGCACATCTAGAAAAATATGCAAAAGGCGATACAAACCGAGATTAAAGTCACGCCGGAGATTGCGGCGGAGCACGGGCTGACGGCTGAGGAATACGCGCGCATCCAGAAAATTCTGGGGCGCGATCCGAATTATACCGAGCTGGGAATTTTTAGCGTCATGTGGAGCGAGCACTGCTCGTATAAATCGTCGCGCTTGCATTTGAAGCGGCTGCCGACCACCGGTAAGCATGTGGTGCAGGGGCCGGGAGAAAATGCGGGCGTCGTCGATATCGGCGACGGGATCTGCGCGGTTTTCAAAATCGAATCGCACAATCATCCGAGTTTTGTGGAGCCGTTTCAGGGCGCGGCGACGGGCGTGGGCGGCATTCTGCGCGACATTTTCACGATGGGCGCGCGGCCGATTGCGGTGATGGATTCACTGCGGTTTGGTGAAATTGAGCCGGGAACAGGAGCGGGCAGCTCGACCCCGGAGGAGATTGCACGGAACCGGCGCATTTTGGACGGCGTGATTCGCGGGATTGGATTTTATGGGAATTGCTTCGGCGTGCCGACGGTGGGCGGCGAAGTGCAATTCGAATCGTGCTATTCAAATAATCCTCTTGTGAACGCGCTGGCGCTGGGAATTGCGCGGCGCGAGGAACTTTTCTTTGCGCGGGCGCGAGGCGCGGGCAATCCTGTGATTTACGTGGGCGCGAAAACGGGGCGCGACGGAATTCACGGCGCGTCGCTGCTGGCGTCGGCGGAATTCAGCGAGGAATCGCAGCAGAAGCGGCCGAACGTGCAGGTGGGCGACCCGTTCATGGAAAAGCTGCTGCTGGAGGCGTGTCTCGAAGCGATGCGCACCGGCGCGGTGGTGGCGATTCAGGATATGGGCGCGGCCGGGTTGACGAGTTCGAGCTCGGAGATGGCGTCGCGCGGCGCGATGGGAATTGAAATTGATCTGGCGCGCGTGCCGCAGCGCGAGACGGGAATGACGCCGTACGAAATCATGCTTTCGGAGTCGCAGGAGAGGATGTTGCTAGTGGCGGAACGCGGGCGGGAGCGCGAAGTTTTTGGCGTGTTCAGCAAATGGGGGCTGGACGCCGTCGAGATCGGGAAAGTGACTGATGACGGGAAGTTGCGCGTGCTCGATCATGGGCGCGTGGTGGCGGAAATTCCGGCGCATGCGATTGCGGAGGAAGGACCACGCTATGAGCGGCCGATTGCCGCGCCTGCTTCGCCGGCGAGCGCCGCCGGGTCTCTCGTTGAATTCGCGGCTGCCGGCGCTGATCTCACCGAAAATTTCCGCGAACTGCTGGCGTCGCCGGCGATCGCGTCGAAATACTGGATCACCGAGCAGTACGATTCGATGGTGCGCACGAACACGCGATTCGGGCCGGGGGCGAGCGATGCGGCCGTGTTGCGATTGAAGGAGACTGATCGCGGACTCGCTCTTTCGACGGACGGCAACGGGCGCTGGTGTTTTCTTTCGCCGCGTTTGGGCGCGATGCATGCGGTGGCGGAGGCGGCGCGTAATGTGGCGTGCAGCGGAGCGCGTCCTGTGGCGGCTACGAACTGCTTGAATTTCGGGAATCCGGAAAAGCCCGAAGTGATGTGGCAGTTTAGCGAGGCGGTGGATGGGATTGCCGAGGCTTGCCGTGCGCTGGAGATTCCGATTACGGGCGGGAACGTGAGCTTCTACAACGAGACGCTGGGGAAGCCGATTTATCCGACGCCGATCCTGGGTGTGCTGGGTGTGCTGGAAGATGCGGATTTTGCGGTGGGATCGGCGTTTGATAAGGAAGGCGACGCGATTGTACTGCTGGACGGTTTTGACGCTGGGATTCTTCGTCCCGCAACTGCGTCCGGGACGCAGGAAGCGCGCTCCGCTCCCTTCGTTCCTCAGGGCGAGCAGAATGACAGAGTAAGGCGGGAGGAGTTTTCGTCGTCGGAGTATGCGAAGACGACTCAGGGAATCGTCGCGGGGGTGCCACCGGCGATTGATCTGGCTGCTGAGAAGCGGCTGATCGAGTGCCTGGTGAGCCTGGCGAGCGCAGGCTTGATTCTTTCGGCGCACGATGTGAGCGATGGCGGGCTGGCTGTGACGATTGCGGAGTCGTGCTTTGCCAGCGATGGGCTGTCGGCGGACGTGAACCTGACACGCGACGCTGAACCCGCCGAAGTGGCGCTTTTTGGCGAACGGGGCGCGCGCGCGGTTGTGTCGCTTTCGGCGGCTTCGCTTGCCCGGCTCAACGCGGTTGCGGCACAATATGGAGTGGCCGCAAATCGGATCGGAACCGTCACCCGCAGCGAATTTCGCATCCAATTTAATGGCACGCCTGTTATAAGAGGGGACGTGAGTTCCTTCCGGAAGGCCTGGTCTCAATCCCTGGCGGCAGCCGTCGAGAGCGCTTCGTGAGCAAAGTTGTCAATTGGGGGCACTGGGTTGTCGCGGCGCTGTTCGCGGCATTGGGATTGGATTTTGTTTGGAATGGGATTCTGGGTGTTCCGAGGCTGCTTCGCGAGCATCCTACAGACATCACTTATAGATTCGTGTCTGATGCCTTAATTTGGATAACGATTTTGATTTGCGCGTGGGGTGTTTTCAAATGGCGGCGCTGGGCGCGTCCGCTAGGAATCGTTTGGTCGGCATTCTGGATCGTAGCGATCAGTGTAGGATTTTCGATGCGGGTCGAGTCAGGCTTGCGATCGAATGTCGATTGGCTGCTTTCGGTCTTGATTGGCTGCTCAGTCTTAGTTTGGTTTTTTCTCCCTGCGGTTCGCTCTGAATATTCGAGAAGGAATCAGGTTGCGTGAGCAAGACAATCCAACTCGACGAGGACCGCTTCCACGATCACTGCGGCGTGTTCGGCGTCTTCGGGAATGACGAAGCGGCGAAGCTGACTTACCTCGGAATCTACGCACTGCAGCATCGCGGGCAGGAATCGGCAGGAATTGCCTCAACTGATGGCACGGATGTGCGCGTGCACAAGGCGCTCGGACATGTGCAGGAAATTTTTACGCCGCAGGTGATTGCTTCGCTACCAGGGGCGGCGGCGATCGGGCATACTCGCTATTCGACCGCCGGCGACACGACGCTGATGAACGCGCAGCCCGTGGTGATCGATTGCAACAAAGGCAAAATCGCGCTGGCGCACAATGGGAACCTGACGAACGCGATTGAAGTGCGGCGGCGGCTGGAGCATCGCGGATCGATTTTTCAGACGACGAGCGACACGGAAGTGATCGTTCATCTGATTGCGCGCAGCGCGGCGCGGAATCTTTCGGGCGCGATTGCCGACGCGCTAAATCAAGTGGAAGGCGCGTACTCGCTGGTGCTGCTGACGCGCGATGAAATTTTCGCGATTCGCGATCCGCGCGGTTTCCGTCCCCTGAACCTTGGGCGCATCGACGGCACCTGGGTTGTTGGCTCGGAAACGTGCGCGTTCGACTTGATCGACGCGGAATATGTGCGCGAAGTGGAGCCGGGCGAGATGGTGCGCATTTCGCGCAGCGGTGTTGAGTCCATTCGATTCGCGCCGGAAAAGCCGCATCAATACTGCATCTTTGAGCATGTGTATTTTTCGCGGCCGGACAGCCTGGTGTTTGGCCGGCCGGTGAATCAAAGCCGCGAGCGGCTCGGGCGTTTGCTGGCGCGCGAGCATCCCGTGGCGGCCGATATCGTGACGCCGGTGCCGGATTCGGGCGTGCCCGCAGCCATCGGATATGCGGCGGAATCGGGCATCCCGTTTCGCATGGGGCTGATTCGCAATCATTACATCGGACGAACATTTATCGAGCCATCACAGGCCATTCGCGATTTTGGCGTGAAGCTGAAACTGAACCCGGTGCGTCGAATGTTGGAGGGGCAGCGCGTGGTGCTGGTGGACGATTCAATCGTGCGCGGGACGACGAGCCGGAAAATCGTGCGGCTGGTGCGCGAAGCGGGCGCAACGGAAGTGCACGTGCGCATCAGCTGTCCGCCGACGATTTCGCCCTGTTATTACGGGGTGGATACGCCGAGGCGCGAAGAATTGATCGCAGCGAACCAATCGACGGAAGAGATTCGAAAGTTTCTGGGCGCCGATTCGCTCGGATATCTCTCGCTCGAATCGTTGCGCGAAGCTGTGGAAGATACGGAACGAAAATTTTGCACGTCGTGCTACACCGGCAGCTACCCAACGGAGCTGGTGCAACTCGAAGTGGAGGCTCATCGTGGCAGCTGAGGTGGGAGAAGCGGTCATCGTAGAAAAAGTTCAGGCGAAACGCGCGGATACGGTGAGTGACCGTGTGTGGCGCGAGGTGCTTTCGTGGTTCTGGGTGATTCTCGCGTTTCTCGTGATCGAAGGCGGATTCGTGCAGGCGCGCGTGATTCCCAGCGGCTCGATGGAACCCACCGTGCTGATTGGCGATCACCTGATTGTGAGCCGCTTCGGGTACGACATGGGCATTCCGTTTACCGATTTCCACGTGCCCTTGTGGCGGAATCCGAAGAGGCAGCAGATCATCGTGTTTCGCGCGCCGCTGCCGGGGAATCCGGATTTCATCAAGCGCACAATCGGCTTGCCGGGCGATACGATCGAGATCAAGCAAGGCGTGGTGTACGTGAACGGGAGCGCGCTCGTTGAGCCATATCGCAATCAACCTCCAAATCCAATGGAGAATCGGCCTGCCCTTACTGTCCCGCCCGACGACTATTTCATGATGGGCGACAATCGCGAGAATTCTTACGACAGCCGCTATTGGGGCTTTGTGCCGCGAGCGAATATTATCGGCACGCCGGAGGTCATTTACATGTCGATCGACGCGCCGGAAGAAGTGTGGGAGCCCGGGCACGTTGCCGAGCGGTTTGAAACGTATTTCAGTGCTTTGATCCATCCGCGCGAAGTGCGCTGGAGACGTTTGTTCCATACATTTTGATGTTGATGCGCGAAGGCCTCAGGTCAGTTCCGGCCTGGTCTGGCCGGAACGGGACCTGAGCTACCGGTTTTAGATTCCATCGGTCCCTTCCAGAAACGGAAACTCTTCATGCGTTACGCCGATGCCGGCGTGAATATTTCGGTTGCCGACGAAGCCAAACGGCGAATTGCCGCGATGGCGAAGAAAACATTTCAGCGTGGTGTACTTGCGCCGATCGGCGGCTTCGGAGCTCTTTTCCAGCTCGATCGTAAGCGCTGGCGTGAGCCGGTGCTTGTCGCCAGCGCAGACGGCGTCGGCACGAAGCTGAAGATCGCATTCGCTACCGGGATTCACTCCACCGTGGGCGCGGATATTCTGAACCACTGCGTGAACGATATTTTAACGCAGGGCGCCGAGCCGCTTTTTTTTCTCGATTACCTGGCGATGGGTAAAATGGATGCGCGCGTGGTGGAGCAGGTGATCGAAGGAATGAGCCGCGCCGCGAAGAAAGCGCATTGCTCATTGATCGGCGGTGAAACGGCTGAGATGCCGGACTTTTATCCCGCGGGCGAATACGATCTGGCGGGATTCATCGTGGGCGCGGTGGAACGGCGGAAGCAGCTCGATCGCCGGCGGGTGCGGCCGGGGGATTTACTTATCGCGTTACCGTCGAGCGGGCTGCATACGAACGGCTATTCGCTCGCGCGCAAGCTGGCGTTTGGCATTGCGAAGCTTTCGCCGGATACCTACGTACCCGAAATCGGAAACAAGATTGGCGCCGAACTGCTGAAGCCGCACCGTCCTTACTGGCCGCTTTTGAAGGGCGTGCTGGCGCGCGGCTGGGTGACGTCCATGGCACATATCACCGGTGGTGGAATCACGGGGAATCTTCCGCGCGCGCTGCCGAAGAACGTGCAGGCAGTCGTCGAGCTAGGTTCATGGCCGGTGTTGCCGATTTTTCAGTACCTCGCGAAGCTGGGGAACATCGATCGAGAAGAGTTGTTGCAGACGTTTAACCTAGGCGTGGGGATGATTTTAGTTGTACCCGCAAAATTTGTGGCGCGCCTGGAATCGGAATTGAAGCGGCGGCGCGAGAAATTTTATTTGATTGGGCGGATTGAGCCAGCGGCGCGAGGCAAGTCGCGCGTGACTTATTCGGGTGAGTTGGGGTTGTAGCAGGGCGAAGAGAGATCCTTCGACTGCGCCCCGCACCTTCGCCCCGCAGACACAGTCGGGACGCACGATTCGCGCTTCGCGAAGGAAAGAAAAGGCGCACGGGGCGTCGTTCAGAATGACAATCCTGGTCGATTGTCGCTGTCACTCGCCGATGTTGTCGATGTCCGCTACGGCTTTCCATTGGCCATTGGCTTGTTTCTTCCAGACGACTACGTACTTGCCTTTCTCGTCGGCTACCTTTCCCTTTTTCGCTTCGGTTTTCAGGTCGTAGGTGCCGTATTCGTAGGCGAGATCACCGGAGCGCGCGACTTCGACGTAAGTTGTCTCGAAGGTGAGGCCGGGGCCGGGAGTTTCGAGCATCGGCTTCCAGGCCATCTTGATCGCGTCTTTGCCTTTCACCATTGCGCCGTTGTTGACGAAAAAGACGGCTTCATCGGCGTAGTACGACGTGGCTTTGTCGAGGTCTTTGGCC
Source organism: uncultured Acidobacteriota bacterium (assembly GCA_963772535.1). Lineage (GTDB taxonomy): Bacteria > Acidobacteriota > Terriglobia > Acidiferrales > UBA7541 > Palsa-295. Next base: position 337,444 of record CAVYXN010000006.1, on the reverse strand, counting down.
TGCGAAGCTTTGCTCCAATCAGCAGAGGCGGCGCGGATGGCAGCTTCATCGGCTTTCCGCGTGTCGGGCGGCGGCGCAGGTTTCTGTGCGGTTTGCTCGGCGCAAGCGATAGTGATGCTCATGGCGAAAAGCGCCGCGAGAAGAAGAAACATGGAACGAAATTGCGACATGCGAATGCCTCCTAGGCGTCGAATGTTGTGGACACCATGCCTCTTGGACATGGACGTGTCAAGGAATCATCGGGGGTTGGTTCTGACTGGCGATTTTGTGGGCTCGGCGAACTATGCTAATTTCCTGCGGTGACGAAGAAACGCATCGGAGTGCTGCTTTCCGGGCGCGGCTCGAATTTTGAGGCGCTGGCGGATAGCGTGGCTGCCGGACGCATTCCGAATGCGGAAATTGCGATCGTCATCAGCAATCGCGAGAATGCGCCGGGGATCGAAAAAGCGCGGGCGCGAGATATTCCAGCGCAGGTGATTCCGTCGCGAGGGCTCGAGCGCGAGGCGTACGACAAGTTGGTGCTTGCGGCGCTCGAAGAGAAGAAAATTGATCTCGTCTGCCTCGCGGGTTACATGCGGCTGCTCAGTCCGGCGTTTGTGGCGGCATATCGCGGGCGAATCCTGAATATTCATCCCTCACTCTTGCCCGCCTTTCCGGGGCTCGAATCGCAGCGGCAGGCCATCGAGCACGGCGCGAAATTTTCGGGATGCACGGTTCATTTTGTGGATGAGAATCTCGACGCCGGGCCAATCATTTTGCAGGCGGCCGTGCCGATTCGAGATGACGACACGCCGGAAACGCTCTCCGAGCGAGTGTTGAAGGAAGAGCATCGAATTTATACGGAAGCGGTGCGCATCGTTCTCGAAGGGCGCTATCGAATGGAAGGGCGGCGCGTGCTACTCACAAATCTAGCGGCGAGTGCGGAGAAAAAATAGTGGCGGCAGCGAAGTTCAAGCCAGTGGACGAGCAGCTCGCGTACCTGCGAAAAGGTGTGGCGGAAATTATTCGCGAGGACGAGCTGAAGGCGAAGCTCGAGAAATCCGCGAAAGAGGAGAAGCCGCTGCGCGTGTACCTGGGCGTGGATCCCACCGCGCCGGATATTCACCTTGGCCACACCGTGGTGCTGCGAAAGCTGAAACAGTTTCAGGACATGGGGCATACAGCAATTTTCTTGATCGGCGATTTTTCGGCGATGATTGGCGATCCGACCGGACAATCGGAAACGCGTCCGCCACTTTCGCGCGAGCAAGTGGACGCGAACGCGCAAACCTATCTCGAGCAGGTGTACAAAATTCTCGACCGGGAGAAAACCGAGGTTCGCTACAACAGCGAGTGGCTCGGGAAACTTTCGTCATTCGAGATCGTACAGCTCTGCGGGAAATACCGGTTGGCGCGGATGCTGGAGCGCGAGGATTTTCGGTCGCGGCTCGATAAAAATCTACCGATTTCCGTGCACGAGCTGTTGTATCCGCTTTTGACTGCTTATGACGCGGTGGCGCTGAAATCGGATATCGAATTGGGCGCGACTGAGCAGAAATTTAATTTGCTAGTGCATCGCGACATCCAGCGCGAATACGGCCTGGCGGGCGAAGTGGTGCTGACGATGCCGATTCTCGTGGGGCTCGATGGCGAGCGCAAGATGTCGAAGAGCCTGGGGAATTATGTGGGCATCACGGAAGCCCCCGGCGAGATGTTCGGCAAGCTGATGTCGATTTCGGACGAGCAGATGTGGACTTACTACGAGTTGCTGACGGATTTTGGTTCGCCGGTGATCGTGCGATTGAAGGAAGAAGTGCGGACGGGCGTGCTGCATCCGAAGGAAGCGAAGATGCAGCTGGCGCACACGATCGTGGCCGGTTTTCACGGCGAGGACGCAGCGCGGAAGGCGAAGGATGAATTCCAGCGCGTGTTCAGCGAGCGGAAGCTGCCTTCGGAAATCCGCGAACATCAGGTGGCTGCGGAAGGCAGAATTAAGCTGGCAAAGATTCTTCAGCGCGATGGCGGCGTGCCTTCGCGAGCAGAAGCGGACCGCTTGATCAAACAGGGCGCTGTAGAAATTGACGGGAAGCCGATTAGTGACGTAACTCATGAGATCGATCTTTCGCCCGCGAGTAAATTTCTCGTCCGCATTGGGAAGAAGCCGCCGTTTTATGTGGTTGTGAAGTAGTTGCTTCAGATTCGCTTTTCGCTTCAGCGTCGTCAACGTCAAAAGAAAACTTCAAAAGAAAACGTCAAAAACAGCCGGCGGGACGCCCTTCGCAACTCAGGGCAAGCCGGCGTTACGGAATGGCAGCTTCGGCATGAGCTGACTGCGATGTCTGGGGCGATTTTCTGCTGATCGGGCGGTTCGATTTAGCGGCGCTCGGCTAGGCGCTGGAGGCGATCGAGCCACGTGCGATCGCGTTGCGCGACCGCGAAACGCGTGAAGGCCGCATCGATAAGTCGGCCGGATAGGCCGGGCATTTGGTACGAGTCGCGCATGCGTAAGCGCGTTCCGGACGGCGTGCCTTCGAGTTCCCAGCGCTGCAATCCCCTCACGCCGTAAGAATCCTGAAATTGCCACTCGAGCAGTTTTTCCCAACGATAGGCTGCGATTATCACCGTCAGAGAAACTTCACGCTTGCCGAGTCTGCCGGTGATTTGTACTTTTTGGCCCACCGCGAAATCGGAAGCGCCGCCCTGCACCTCGAAATGAGAATTCATCTCCGTGCCGTACCAGAGCGGCATGCGCTGCGGAACGAAGAAAACGAAGACTTCGTTGGGCGCGACGGAAAAATCCCGGGAGAATTCGAGGTGCGCCATGGATGAAAGGAGGTTATCTCATGAAGCGGCGGGGAGAGATCCTTCGGTCACGATGTTCCCTCGGGATGAGGATGCAGGTCGCATCGTCAATTATTCCATGAACGCGGCGATTCAAGAGTTGCGCGTCAGTGCACATCAACGAGCACGAGCGAAACATCGTCCGATGCCGGGCCTTCGCGCCACGCCGCCACGCGATCCAGGATTCCCTGCTTCATGTGCTTGAAAGGCAGCAGAGCCGCCTCGCGGACGAATTTCTGCACCCCTTCGACGCCCAGCATTTCGCCATTCGAATCGAAGACGTCGGTGATGCCGTCGGTGTAAAGCACGATGCGGTCGCCAGGCAGCAGGTCCACATCGAGAGTGGCGTCACCATCCACGGCATTTGGTAACGCCCCGAGCACCATGCTGCGCGATTCAAGGAGGCGAGGCTCTTCGCCCGGCTGCACGATCATCGCGGGAGGATGACCGGCGCCTGCAAATACCATTCGTCGCGCGTTGCGTTCGACTCGCGCCGCGGCTATGGTGAAAAAGAAAACTGAGCTGCCCAGATTGCTCATCACGAAGCGATTGAGCTGTGCCAGCATGTCGCCAAGCGGAATGTCGCGGCGCAGATGCGAAATCGTCTCGGAATAGATGCGGTTGGCGACGAGCGCGGAGCCGATGCCGTGGCCGGAAACGTCGCAGACGAGAAGATTCAAGTGATCGGTATCGAGCGCGCTGACGAGGCCGAAGTCGCCGCCAATCGTGCGCACCGGATGATAGAAAGCTTCTACTTCGAGGCTGCCCCACGTGAGCGATTTCGGCGCGAGGCTCTGCTGCACACGGGCGGCGAGCGTCAGGTCTTCCTCGATTTCTCTTTGCCGCTCTTCGAGAAGTTTATTCGCGGCGCGCAGCTGTTCTTCGGCGCTCTTTTGCTCGGAAATATCCGTGAAGCTGATGATGGTGAAGGTGCGGCCATCGGGATCTTCCATGGTTCGCGCACTGGAAATCACAGGAAGCTTCGAACCATCTTTCGTGGGAAGAAAGAACTCGTGGCGTATCCGGCCCAGCGATTGAACTTCCCGGCGCCGCTCGCGAATGTAGGCTACTTCGTCTGGCCCGTAATAGACGAGCAGAGGGTCGTTGCCCAGAATTTCTTCGCGAGGTACACCTGTCATTTCCTCGAAGACCGAATTGACGAAGATTACATGCTCGCAGTCGTCGACGATGAGCACACCTTCGTTCAATGTTTCGAGAATGCCGGCCATTTGCTCGAGCCATTCGGGCTGTTCGTATTCCAAGGTCAAGGACAACCCCCGCACACCGCGCACGCGGCGTGGACGTTTCATCTTACCCAATCTGGCGGAAACCCACAAAGCGGCGTGCCGCGTCCGCATCTTACAGGTGAGAAACGGCTAGCTGACGTAAACTAGTCGTTCGCTGGACATGTAGTGGTGATGAAGGCCAACGTGCGTTCTAACCTTTGGCCGCATCTAACCAGCGAAGACCATTATCATGAACGCAAACGTCTCAACGCATACGCATGAACACAAACGCATGAGCGCAAATGGAAACCGCCTGCCGCCGGGACCGAAGGGCCTGCCGCTGGTCGGTGTGTCGTTCAATCTGCTGCAAGACCCGCTGGAATTGATGCGCCGCGTGACGCGGGAGTACGGCGACATCGTCCGCATCCCGGTGATCCTGCAAAGCCGCATCCTGCTAAACCATCCGGATTACATTCAACAACTGCTGCTTTTCCAGCAGAGCAAATTTCACAAGAGCACGCTGACGAAAGAAACCACCCAGCGACTGCTGGGGCAAGGTTTGCTGATCAGCGAAGGAGATTTCTGGCGGCGCCAGCGGCGGCTTGCGCAGCCCGCGTTTCATCGCCACCGAATCAACGAATACGCGCCCACGATGCTCGAGTGCGCGGAGATGAAAGCACGCGACTGGCGCGACGGCGATACGCGCAACATGGCGGAGGAAATGATGGAGTTGACGCTCGAGGCCGCCGTGCGAACTCTTTTCGGCACCACGCTTCCGGGCGAGGCACAACAGGTGGGCCGCGCGATGACTTTTCTGATGCGGTATTCCCTGCGACGGGCGCGGGCACCTTTTCGAATTCCGGCTGGCTGGCCGACGCCGAAAAATCGGCGCGCTACAAAGGAATTTGGTTTTCTCGATTCGCTCGTGTATCGAATCATCGAGGAACGCAAAGCGCAGAGAAACGGGCATCGCCACAGCGATCTGCTTTCGATGTTGATGGGCGCGATGGACGAAGACGGCACGCAAATGACTCCGCGGCAATTGCGCGATGAGACGATGACGCTGTTCCTTGCCGGCCACGAGACCACGGCGCTCACACTTTCGTGGACATGGTACCTGCTCAGCCAGAATCCCGCTGCCGAAGCGCGGCTGCATGAAGAACTTAGAGGCGTTCTCGGAGAACGCGCTCCGGGCGTGGCCGATCTCGAACGCCTGCCCTATTTAAGCGCGGTGATCAGCGAAGTGCTGCGAATGTACCCGCCGGCGTACATCATGGCGCGGACGTCAATCGCGCCATCGAGCTTTGGCGGCTACGACTTCCCGGTAGGCTCAACGATGATGGTTTCGCAGTGGGTGATGCATCGCGATGCGCGTTATTTCGAGGATCCGGATTCCTTTCGCCCGGAGCGCTGGCTCGATGGGCTGGCCGACAGGTTGCCGGCCGGCGCGTATTTTCCATTTGGCGATGGGCCGAGGCGCTGCATTGGGCAGGGATTCGCGCTGCTCGAATCGGCGCTCGTGATCGGCGCGCTGGCGCAGCGGTTCCGTTTTGAATTGGTGTCCGGTACTACGGTGACGCCCGAGCCACTCGTCACGCTGCGCCCGAAGAATGGCATTCGCATGACGATTCATGCGCGGTAGTTCCGTCAGTTACTTCACGAACTGCGGCTGCTCGCCTTTCGACCACGGATCGTATGTGAGGCACAGCTTCACGCGATCGGAAATCGGTGGGTGATCGTAAAACATGAAGACATCCACCGGATTTGGGTCAGGATCAGAAAGAAACGACTCGCCTTCCACTTGAAACGAATCGGCGGCGGCTTGGCCTGCGTCGGGAATCACGCCGTGCGTCACCTCCAGGCCATACACATCAGCCTGGTTCTCGATGTAGCGGCTGAAGGCATTCGAAACCGGGTCTGCCGCAAAATTAAAAATCGAGAGAAGCAAGAGCAGCGCCGGCAGCGACGCCAAATCGTCCGGCCCGCGAATTCCCCAGCCGCTTCCCCAGCGCTTCAGCATCCAGCCCAGGCACCGGAAGCCGAGATAAAAAAGTACGAACAACAAGCCTGCCGTAAAGGCCAGGCCCTTCCAGATATGGCCCAGGACGTAATGGCCCATCTCGTGTCCGAAATCCGAAAGGATTTCTGGAATGGATTCCTTGGCGATGTTCGTGTCCCAGACCACCACTCGCTTCGAAGCGCCGAGGCCACTGACGTACGCGTTCATCGCGTTCGTTTTTTCGCTGGCCTTCATCCAGAACATGCGCTGGGGCGGAATCGTGAGTCCTGCGCGCTGAACCACTCGTTCAATTTGCGCGACGAGCTCGGGATCTTTTTGGCTGAGCGGCGCGAACGTGAAAAACATCGGCTCGATCACAAACGGTTCGATAAAACTGAGGAATACGATAATCGGCAGTGAGATCAGCCAGAAATAAAACCACCAGCGCCGCGGACTGCGCCCAATCACGGCGTAGAGTATCCACACAACGAAAATTCCGCCCACAATCAAGAGGAGTTGCGCCTTGGCATAATCCAGAGACCACGCGCCCCAATGCTCCACCGAGATGCCATAAGACAGCGAGACCCAGTGCTCGTAAGCGTCGGCGGGGAGTTGCAGGATTGCGATCGTCAAGGCCAAAAGCGGCGCAAAAACGAGAGCCTGAACAAAACGATTGGACGAAGCTTTCTCGGCCGTATCTCGAAATTTTGGGCCGAGCTTCCAGTGCAAGATGATCCAGAGAATCAGGAGGCCGTAGAAAAAGCTGATGATGTTGAAACGGAACTGTGTGCGGCTGAGAGCTTTTGCTTTTTGATAAAGATCGGGGGGAAGCGTGTAGGCGGTTATTTTCTTTTCCACCGGCCGCGCCACAACGCCGGCTGATTGCACACCCGGGGATTCCAAGCCGGGAGTTGATTGCGCGCGGCCAAGATGCGAAGCCCTTGCGAATGCGATGGGAGAGAGAGCGAACGTGATTAGGATGATGGCGAATCGAGCAAATTTCATCGAGCCTCGGCACAACTGGAGCAATCAATCGAAACGCCCAACATACACGGCCGATGCGATTCCGATTCAGGCCGGCCGCGCCGTCTCTCGTCGCTCCGTCCTAATTATAGTGACCTGTCACGCCGAACAGGTTGCCTCTTTGGGTGCGCCTCTGAATGCCTTTTTAGCGGATTGGCCGCAGCGCGATTATTATAGACGAGCGAAACTAGCTTTCGGGAGAACTGCGATGAAGAGCGCATGGCCAGGACTCGCGATTCTGCTTCTGCTACCGGTGAACTCGGTTTTTGCACGTCCGCCGCAGCCGCAGCAATATCATGAGGAAGACCCTTCGAATGTTGCCGATGCCGCTCGCCGCGCACGCGATCAAAAGAAAGAGCAATCCAAGTCAGCCAAGGTGTGGGACAACGACACGATTCCGAAGACGCCGGGCGCCGTAAGCGTGATCGGCCCCGCTCCGGCTGCGGCCGAGGGCGATGATTCCGCGGAAGGCGCCGGTGCGAAGGACGCGGATGCCTCCGCGAAAGCGGCAACTGCCGGAGCTGAGGGTGCTGACAACGCGGGAAAACCTTCGAACGAGGGCGGATCCGGCACACCTGCTACGGCCGGTGCATCCGAAGCGGGCGGCGGCGCGGCAGCTGCGGCAGCCACCGACGAAAAAACTAAAGGCGGCGAAACCAGTCCGGAAGTTGCGGCGATCCAATCGGATCTTGCCGCCGCCAAGGCGCAATTGCAAACCGCAAAGGCCGATCTCGATATTCTGCAGCGCAAATTCAATCTTGATTCGCAGACCTACTACGGCAAGCCCGACTACGCCGCCGACAAAGAAGGTGCCGCCGCGATCGACGCCGAAAAAGGTCAGGTCGAGGCCAAGCAGCAGGAAGTTGCGGACGCACAAATGAAAGTGGATCAGCTCGAAGCGAAGCTTTCGAACGCGCGCTAACGCCGTCTGCTGGCCCCCTTCGCCGCCAGTCGAATCGCATTCTCAGTAGATGCCACCTACCGCCGCAGGCCGAGCGCTCTTCCGCTCTCCGTATTTTCCACAGCTTTGCAACAGCACCACTACTAATTGTATAGATTTGCCTTGACTCACTAGAGCCTCCGGCGCACAATCCCGCCAGTTCTTGGCGTTTTTGCAGTCGGGGCGCTTCGGCGGCATCGTTTCCCCTTCCGTCGCCGTGGCCGTGGGTTTGCGAGGCAAAACGAATGCAATATCTGCCCGGTTGGACCGTGCAGTGTTTGAATCCGGATTGTCCGGCGCGCGGCCACTGGCTGCGCGTGGAAAGCGCGCCTCAGGATCGTTGCAGCAATTGCGGCGGACCGCTTCACAACGTGCCGCCGCCCCTGGCGCCGCGCTTCCGGATGCGGCCGCGTGCGCTGAGCAGCCGTCGGCCAGTCGGACGCCCGCGCTAGATTTAGCTGCTGCGTCGAAGCAATGGCCGGAGACGGCGTCGTCCCCGCATCGTCTCCACACCGTCACACGATGACAGCTTTTCTTGTCTGTGTCTTTGGGGTGCGTCACTCGCGCGGTGAGTTTGCCCAGCCCGAGTTTGTCTAGCAAACGCTCCGCGCGTGAAAAAGGGCTGGGCTTCCCCTCTAGAAATAGAATTTCAAACCGAATTGAATAAGGCGAGGGCCGCGGTCGGTAAGCACCTGTCCAAAGGTGGCGCTTCCTCCGGCGTTATCGATTTTATAAAACTGCACGTGATTGAACGCGTTGAAGAACTCCGCTCGAAATTCCACCGATTTTGATCCTTCGCCGATTGCGGTTTTCTTAACGATAGACATGTCCCAGTTGTTGATCCCTGGACCCCAAACGGAGTTTCTTCCCAAGTTGCCATACGTAAAAAGGGGAATCCCCGAATCGCCGGGGCTGGTGCATGAAGGATCCGTGAAAGGGCACGCAGCACATTCCATGTTGGATGGATCGATCCAGAAGTGCCCCGTAGTGCTGCCGAAATTATTGCAGTCGCTGGAGGGCACAGAGTTGGAATTTGGCACGGAACGGGGATTCAGGTGCTGGACTTTGCCCGTTATATCCACGCGGGTAAGATCGGGGAATTGATTCTGAAAGCTCGCATTGCTATTCGAGTAAAAGGTAATCGGATTCCCTTTTTGAAAAGTTGCGATCGTATTGAGCTGCCACCCTTTGGCAACTTTCTTCAGGAACCCATCGCTTTGAATCGGACGGTCGAAAGGCAGTTCATAAATCAAACTCAGCACGAAACGCTGTGGTGCGTCGAAATCCGCGAGGCCGCGGTCCAGGCGAGGATTGAGAGGGTCGGTAAACTCTGAGGAGCGGGCACGGAACCCCGAAGTAAGATCAATCGTCTTGGCCCAAGTGTACGCACCACGAAACATCAGTCCATGACCGAAGCGCTTGTCCACGGTAAGTTGGAACTGGTGGCTATCGGATAAGCCACTACTGAAGTTGGTTAGAAGCTGCTGAGGGCCGGTCGGTGTGCCTGTCGGGTCGTAAGGGTCAGTCGGATTCAATGTTCCGCCCGTGCATGCGGCATATTTCCTCGCACACTCGGGATTAATTGGAGAGGAAATCAGGCCTGCCTGATAGGCTGGCAAATACGTCGTGAGTTGATACTGCATGACGCTGGGCTGAGGGAAATTCACTTCGCCAGAGCTGATGAGCTTGCGGCCGAGGCTACTCACATAGACAGCCTCCACCATCAGGTCACTTGTGGCCTGCCATTGGAAGCCGTAGTTAAAATTCTCCGAATAAGGCGTTCGAAAATGAGGGTACGTCACGTAGGCGAAGGGAATCGGCGGAGATAGGAATGTGCCGTTCGGGGTAAAAGGATATGGATTGGTCTGGCCAAATGGCGCCCAGGGATCCTTCATGGATCCGCATGCGAGCGGTCCCGTGCAGTCGGAGACCGAACCATTCCAGCCTGAAGGACTGTTATTAGCGATATAGCCGAATGGTGGTTGACCGCCGAACTGGAGGTTCAGCGCGCCGTCTTCGATGTCATAGAAAATCCCGAAGCCACCCCGCATCACCAGCTTCGCATCGCCCAACATGTCCCAGGCAAAACCAAAGCGCGGAGCAAAATTGTTGTAGTCGGGATACACGAGCGCCTTATTGGGCGCCCCTGGATCGCCGGGATATAGGATGTTGGGTGGAGCAGTCGGAAATATCGTGGACTGCTGGCCAGGAAACCATCCGAGAATTTCGTTGTGGATATCGTGTTGCGGGATGTAGTACTCATAACGCAGTCCGTAGTTTAGCGTTAAACGCGGCAGTATCTTCCATGTGTCCTGCGCGAACCCAGCGAATGATCCGGTGCGAATTCCGTACACGGCATTGGAAGATTGAAAGTAGTTGTCCCAAAACCCAGCCACAAAATCCGCGTATTCGTTGCCGGTGAAAAACCCGTTTGTAAAATCAAAACCGCCGCTATTGTAATAGTCGTAGTCGAAATTGTTGCGGACCCGCGTGATATCCCCGCCCAGTTTGATTTCGTGCTTGCCGCGCGTCCAGGTAAAGTTGTCCGACCATTCGAAGGTGGCGCGATGGAGCGTCGTCGGCCCTTGAATGGAAGGGCCGAGCGTAAAGGAAGGCCCGAAGATTTCGGGCGGAGCGGGAGCAGTGGGATCGGCTGGAGTGACGTTCGTAAAGCCGAGATCGGTCGGAGTCGTATGATCCGTTGGAGTACCTTGTGTTGACGCGAAACGGCTCGCCGCAAAGCGGAATTGATTCACCTTTCCGCCCGAAAAAGTATGGGTCCACGTAAACGAGCCGATCTGATTACGCTGAGTTTCGAGACCGCCTGAACCAATCGGAACGTCGCCGCCGTTTCCCGGTCCCGCAGGCTGAGGCGCCACGAACGAGGATAGCGTTCCACCCTCTTCAGGGAAATTTGCACGAGAATCATCGATCAAGTAGGAAAACGAAAGTGTGTCCTTCGAAGTGAGGTTGTGGTCAATGCGCACGATTCCCTGGTCGTCGTTGATCGCTGCAAGAGGCGAGGCAACGAAAGTATTGTTGGCTCGATTCGGCAAAGGCAGGTATTTGTTGATGTAGTTCTGAATCACCGGATTCACCGGGACCTGGTTAAATGCGTAAGGGTTGCCCGTGGTCGGATCGAAAAGTTGAGTTCCCGTGTAGCTCGGATTCTGGGCTGGAGTGAATTGGCATATTCCGCTCGGATTGAAGCCCGACCCGCCACTCGGATTCGTGCACAGCTCGCTGAAGTCGCCGGTACGCTCGTTTTTACTCAACACGGCGATGGGCGTGGGAACCATTCCTTCGCCGCGTCGGGCTCCCTGATATGCAACAAAGAAGAACGTCTTATCTTTTTTGATCGGCGCTCCGAGCGTGCCGCCAAAAACGTTTCGCCTGTACTCGGCTTTCGTATCAAGTAGATAGTCGGTGGCATTCAACACGTTATTGCGAAAGAACTCAAACGCATCACCATGTATCTGGTTGGTTCCTGATTTCGTGATTTGGTTGACGATCCCGCCCGAAGTGCGCCCATATTCAGCGTCATAGTTATTCGTGAGGATTCGGAATTCTTCGACCGCGTCCGGGTTGGGGCTCACCACGATATTGTTCCCAAGAAAGTCCGTGTTGTTCGCACCGTCGAGCAGGAAAGTGAGAGATTCCGAGCGCTGCCCGCTCACCGAGAACGGATTGCCGGACGTGTCGTCGGGATCGGGCGCGAAGACGCCCGCCTGAAGCAGCCCGAGTTGCAATGTGTCACGGTCAAGGAGCGGCAAATCGCGAATCGCGTGTTCGTTCTCCACTTTTCCCAGCACGGCGGTCGTTGTGTCCACCTGCGCGACGTTCCCGGTTACTTCAACCGTTTGGGTGGGACTACCTACCTTCAGTGACACATCCAGGCGACCTACCTGTGTGAGTTCGAGAACAATGCCTTCCTGAACGAATGTGGTAAAGCCGTTCTTTTCGACGGTCACTCTGTAAGTACCGACCGGCAGGACATCGAGCAAGTAACCGCCATCGTTTCGCGTGGTTGTGCTGCGTGACAGAGCAGTGCCTTTATTCAGCGCCGTCACCTTCGCTCCGACGATCACGCCGCCCGATTGGTCTGTAACAGTTCCACGGAGAGAAGCCGAGGTTTGCCCCGAGGCCGACGTCGCAAATGTGGAGAAGATCGCGAATGACAATACGGACAACAATACGGTGCGAAATCTGGACACAGCATACCCCCGATGAATACTGTGTTTTCGTGACACATGCGTGCGGCTGGCGCGTTCGGCGGAAGAAGATGAAAAGCTGCGGATGAACTAGACGTCCCGCAGACGTGTGCTGTCGCCCCGAATCGCCCGACCCACGCAACCCCAATGCGCTTTCTATAGAACTACGAGCATGCGAAGTCAAGGCACTTTGGCTTTATGGCTCGCATAACAATTTTTTCTAGCTGACTTGAGGTCAGCGTCAGGGTCAAAAACATGGCGCAAAAGAAGAAGCGGCCGGTGGGGGAGCCGGCCGCTCGGGGCATTGGGGTGTTGGAGGAGCAGAAACTCGAGGTTGCCATCCAGCGGCCAGCGCTCATGGGGGGTGAGCGGTTGCCGGTCGCCGTACAGTCCCCGAATCCACAGTGATTGTGCCTTCCGACCCCAACCGCGTCGATAGACCCTCGGTTCAGTTGGTGCCAGTACGAAGGTACTTCCCTTTCGCTTTCGAGCGATTTTCGCCGAGCGGCGTGGCGATCGGATGTTCGCTCTTGCTGAACGCGCGTCCCACAAGCGAACGGTTACCGTTCATCTACGAGTAACGCCACCAAGCTAAATGACGCTCCAGCATTCGTTTAGACGGTACCCGGCGATGGGGGACGACATGCTTTGAATCGTTCCAAACTGTCCCTGGAGGTGCGCGGATGAGCTCGTTCTGGCAGGACGTTCGCTACAGCCTGCGCATGATCGCGAAGGCACCCGGGTATGCGGCGATCGCCATCCTCACGCTCGCGCTGGGCATCGGCGCGAACACCACGATTTTCAGCTGGATCAACTCAACATTGCTCAATCCGATTCCCGGCCTCGCCAGCCCGAACGAGGTGGTGGCCCTGAGCCTCGGGCGCGGCACGGACAATCCTTTCCCGTTTACCTATCCTGATTTCGAATCTATGCGCGACGGGCAGCAGAGCTTCGTCGGCATCACCGCAGCCAATATCGCTCCCATGAGTTTGACCGGAAAAGGCAAACCGGAGCGCGTGTGGGGGATGGTGGCGTCCGCGAACTATTTCGATCTTCTGGGTGTGCGGCCGATCCTGGGACGCGGTTTTCTTCCGGAGGAAGACACAAAGCCGGGCGGCGCGCCGGTGGCCGTGATCAGTTACCGGCTGTGGCAGACGCACTTCGGCGCGAATCCAGATGTCGTTGGCCAGACGCTGGAAATCAATCAGCACTCCTACACGATTGTCGGCGTCGCGCCCGCCGTATTTCAGGGAAGCCAGACCGGGCTGCGCTCTGAAATTTGGATTCCCATCATGATGGAAGAGCAGTTGATGCCACAGGGCGACCTGCTTCATGACCATCACTACTTCTGGCTGACGGCGCTCGGGCGGCTGAAGCCCGGAGTCCGTCCCGAACAGGCTCAAGAAGAGATGACGCTGCGGCTGAAACGGGAAGCGAAGAATTATCCAGAGGAGCACAAAGGGCACGACAGCGTGAGCGTGTATCCATTGTGGCGCAACCCGTTTGGCGCGAATCAATTTCTTTCGACGCTACTTCCGATGTTGATGACCATCGCGGGACTGGTCCTGCTGCTGGCGTGCGCGAACGTGGCGAATCTGATGCTGGTGCGCTCAGTGGCGCGGCGCCGCGAGATTGCGATCCGCCTGTCACTGGGCGCGAACCGCTGGCGGCTGGTGCGGCAACTGCTGGTGGAGAGTTTAATCCTGGCGCTCGCGGGCGGCTTGGTTGCGTTCGCGATCACGCTTTGGAGTGCCGGAACATTCATGAAGTTCGTTCCGAAGACGGATTTCCCGATCTCGTTGGGAATGCGCGTGGACCACACCGTGTTGCTGGCGACAATCGTGATCTCGGTGCTTACCGGAGTGATCTTCGGGATTCTTCCCGCGTTGCGAGCCTCGGGCGAGGCGCCGATCGCGGTGTTGAAGGAAGATACGGGGAGCGCGTCGGGAGGAATGCGCAAAGCGCGGCTCGCGAGCGCGCTGGTGGTGGCGCAAATTTCTCTGTCGCTGCTGCTTTTGATTTGCGCTGGATTATTCATTCGTAGTTTCATGAGCGCGCAGCAGATCAATCCCGGATTTAACGCGCATAATGTGCTGATCGCCACCTACGATCTCTTTACCGGCGGATATTCGGAAGCGAGCGGCGTCGAGTTCGATCGGCAGCTCGTCGCGAAACTCCAAGCGCAGCCCGGCATACAGTCGGTGGCTCTCTCCAGTCGGGTCCCGCTGGGATTTGGCGGCGGCTCGACGGCCGTGAATCCCGAAGGCTACGTTTCGCAGGCGAATGAATCGATGGAAACGCAGGTAGCCATTGTCACTCCGAATTATTTCCAGACTTTGCAGATTCCGCTTGTGAAGGGACGCGATTTCACGCCGCAGGATACAAAGAGTTCGCAGCGCGTGGTGATTGTCAGCGAGACATTCGTGAATCGCTACTGGCCGAACCAGGAAGCCTTGGGCAAGCAGCTCAATTCGGACTTAACGCACGAGTGGTTCACGGTGATCGGCGTGGCGCGCGATAGCAAGGTGAACGGCTTGAACGAAAAGCCGACGCCGTTCCTGTATCTGCCGCAGTATCAGGTCTACCGCGCGACGATGATCGCCCTCGCGCGCACGAATGGCGATCCGCTGGCCGCCGGCAAGACCGTGGAAAAAACGATCCACGAATTGAACGCGGACCTCGTGGTGTTCGACATCACGTCGCTCGAATTGCGCGAGCAGATCGCCAGTTTTGGCCAGCGCGTTGCCGGAACTTTTGTTGGCGCCTTCGGTCTGCTCGCGCTGGTTCTCGCGGCGGTCGGAATTTACGGTGTTACGTCCTACACCACGCGGCAACGCACCCATGAAATCGGCATCCGCATGACGCTGGGCGCGAGCAAGCGGGACGTGCTGCGGCTGGTGCTCGGCCACGGATTGCGACTGACGCTTATAGGCGTTGGCCTCGGGCTGGCAGCGTCATTTGCGCTGACGCGCTTTTTAACCAGCTTGCTACTCGGTGTGACGAGCACCGACGCGCTGACGTTTTCGAGTGTCGCGCTTTTGCTCTGTGCTGTGGCGCTTTTCGCCTGTTTCATACCCGCGCGACGCGCGATGCGCGTGGACCCGATGGTCGCGCTGCGCTACGAGTGATGGGGTTGTTTCTCCGCATTAGATAGTTATGCAGTGATGGAATTATCTTATTTGGTTAGACTGAACGCTATGGATTACGCAGCGAACGAGCAGTACAAAACTATCATCAAAAAGTTGGCATCCTCCTTCGCTGCACTCACGCTTTTGATAGTTACAGCCGCTCTCCAACCCTTTACGGGCACCGCCGCTTCTCATCCCAGGGTTTCTCCCTCCGTCATAATCCTGCTTCCCAGTAGCGTGTCCTCGCAAACAGTGCAGGTTGCCTATTATCTGATTGGCCCTTTCGGAGGTTACGGCACTTCCATGGAACCGAAGGCTGATCTCAATTCCTTTGAGATTGACGCATCGGTCGAAGGGAGGGCGGCGACCGAAATCAGGATGGTCATTTACGCGCCAGGTTGCGAGTTCCAAACCGTCGTGTTGCCGCGACTTTCCGGACGAATTGTGCCGCACGATCTGGGTCCGTACGAAAATACCGAAGTGGTCATCCGCTACAGAGCCTTCTGGGCTCACGATTTCTTTGGCATTAAAGACGGCATGGTAACCGGATTCCGTGTAGCGGCAGTCCATCCCGACGCGAATGGAACCTTTCAAGTCGACCTTCCCTATTTCAACGAAGACGCCGGTTTATCTTCAGAAGATGCAGAGTCACCTTCAATGCCAAGAGCGAACCTGAACCTCTCGTTGGAAGATTCTGAAACGGGCAATAGCGTCGCCGATCTCACGCCTGTGATTCAGGAGTTCAGGTCTGTGCCTGAGGGTTTGCAAGTTCGGGCGAACTACCCCAGCGAACTTGAATTCGCGCCGGCGCGATAATAGTCGCTCTTAGAATTCCGCATGAGCGCAGCGGCACGGGGCCCACCTGCCATATCTTCAGATTGCGAGAAGCCGCGAGAAAAATGAGCGGTATCTTCGCAATGCCACGCGCAGATCTTCGGTGGATACATTCTCGTTGCGGCCCCACTGCTGTTCGAGGTTCTGGCGTTCATTCGCGAATACTTCGCTCAGCCGCTTGATCGTGTCGGAAACCAGCGCGTCGGCCTCCTGCACCGCTTTGCGCGGCTCGTCGACGAAGCCCACCTGAATGCTGTCCCATCGCGCGCGGAGTTCATTTGCTTCGTTGCCTGCAAACAGGGCGGCTCGCTCTTCCTCCGGTGCGCGTGCCACCGCCGCGGCCATTGCCGGGCCGCTCGCTACGTTCGAGGCGCGGACATCGCCGGGAGGCGGAGTCACCAAAGGGCGTGAGTCGGGTTCGTTTATTACCCGCCTTTCAGGACCCGGCAGGTTTGGATCGGTAGTGGCGGATAGATCAGGGTTGAGGCTTGGATTTCTGCGGAGATGCTCTGTCATTGGTGACTCCCTTTTTATCGATTCTTTTGAAATTCAATTCTCTTGAAAGCTGATGCTCGCTACTAACTATGGCCCGCAGCGCGTGCGCGTATAGGCACAGGCTCTTCTCGCATCAATTCGTCAAATAGCGCGCGGTAATGAACCATGCCTTTTCGCAAATCTTCGGTGCTGGCCTGTTTTTGCGAGTGGCGAATTGCGATGTCGTGCCCCGCCCGGTATTCCTCGACGACCATGCCGTGATCCACGGAAATTTCCGTGGCGCGGTTATCGAAATCGGTCGGCGGATAACCGCGAGCCACCATCACAGCCCCGAGAAGCTGATCCGCTTCCACGAATGCGCCCGCCGGATCGTCCACAAACTTGGCCTGAATCGCGCGCCACAAGTGCTGGAACCGCTCCCGATCCGCCGCGGTAAGCGGCCGCAGAGGATATTGGCTGACGCGCTTCTCGACTTTCTCGAGCCGCGCCTCGGCTTTGAATTTGTTTCCTGTCTCCGCGACGGCCCGGTCATATTCCGGCCCGAAGCGCGCTCGGAGCTTCTTGGTGCGGTTCTGCATTATGACCAGAGCAGCCACTGCGACCACAGCAATCACCACAATCACGAGCAACGCAATTTGTGTCGAAGTCATCCCGGTAGCCTCGTGCGTTAAGCATTATCAATTTTCGGCGCGGCGGGAATCGGGCATGGGCTGTAAACCGGGAGTGATAAAGCGTGTAGGAATAAAATTAGAGGATTGAATATGGAACGACAGGCGGCTAAGAATTCTTTTCAGCTAAACCGCGTTGAAGAACCAAATCGCGCCTCACGGCGATTCTACATCAGGCACAATTCGAGATAGGGCGCAATTCCAGTCAGACGATCGTGTCCGTCCCCGTTCGCGACGGTCCTGGCGAATCGCTTTTCAGTAGAGGTATGGCAGCCGATGCGCTTGGCGAAGGCTGGGTGTATGGCGGCCAAATGATTTGTGTTCCAACTCCTGAGGGAGTCTTTGGCTGGCGTTCGTGCTTGGCTTCGCTCTTCGAGAAAAACTTTGCCGTGGCCAGCATCCCAGTAAACGTCGCGGCCAAGAGCCCGAACTGCCGCCAGCCGTTCAGCATGGACGCATTACCCATGAGCGTGAGTCCGGCAAAGCAAAATAGCAGGTGCACGCAAAACACCTGCAGCGAAGATTGCCCCATCAGCACCAGCGGCCGCACTGCCAGGGGTTTTAACCAGCGTTGCCCAACGATCAGCACCGCTGCCACCGCCGTGAAATCGAGAAGCCGCATCGGCCCCAGGTGCCATTTATCGAAGAGTCGCTCCGCCGCGCCCAGCTGAAACCCGTGCGCGATCATGCGCCGTAATACAAAGAACGCCACAGCGATCACCGCCGCCGTGATCACCACCTTCCGCGCGCTCGCCTCGATCGGCAGATTTTCCTGGGCCCAGCGCACGCCCAGCCAGATTCCCACGATCCAGAGAAATTGCCAGGCCCACAAATCGAATGCTCCCATTTCCTGAATCGGAATTCGCGTCGGGATGTAGTGCATCATGAAAGTATGTTCGGCGGCGCGAAAACCGAATTGCGCCAGCACCCAGAACGCAAAAGACCCGCACAGGATCGGCCTCCACCCGAAGCGGCGTGCCAACAAAATCAAAACGGACGACATCGCCAGAAAGATGATATACAGCGGCAAAATGTCGAGCAGCGGCGGGCGGTAAATCAGCAGCGCCGCTTCTGTGATGGCCTGCTTGGGTCCCACCGTGAAATAAAAGTTGAGCAGATTATGAAGCCCCGGGCGATTGCCACGCGATGCAATCGGCACGGCCACCAGAAACGCAAAAGCCAGCAAGAGCGCGTGATAGACGTACAAACGGAGCGTTCGGCCCCACACTCTTCGCGTCATCGCGCGATAGCCGTCGTGCTCGGCCAGGCGGAAATAGATGCGGCCGGTAAACAGCGCCGAAAGAAAAATAAATCCTTCGGCCGCGGAGATAAAGCCAAAGGGCTGATTCACGTACTTGCTCGCGGACGTGGGCAGGTGCGTGAGCGTGATCCAGACGAGCATCAGCCCGCGCATCGCGTCCAGTTCTAGCCGGCGTCCAGTGGCCATCGTTAAGTAGACGCCGTCACATTGCCAAGGGTTTCCAGCCGCCCGGCCGCTCGCGCGTGATTTTCAAAGAAAAGTCCTCAAACTACAGCTTTATACCTACACCGCAAGACTCAACAGGGCCGTGATGATCGAACAGTCATGCTAGAGTAACGATGGAGGAACTTAGTGGACGTTTCGCCGCGAAGACTGCTTCCGCTCCTGATTCTGATGTTATCCCTACTGGTTGCTGCTCCCTCCTACGCAAGAAAACACGAAACAGGATTTCTCGATCGCACCATTACGGTGCAAGGAACCACCTACAAGTATCAGGTCTTCGTGCCGGATAATTGGAACTCTCACGAAAAGTGGCCGGTGATACTTTTCCTTCACGGCGCCGGCGAGCGCGGCGACGACGGCTTGCTACAGACGGATGTGGGAATCGGCCCGGCCATTCGCAATGGACGCAGCCGGATACCTGCGATCGTGGTGATGCCGCAATGCCCGAAGAATCTTTGGTGGCTTCATAAGCCGATGCAGGATCTCGCGATAGCCACGCTCGATGCCGCCATCAAGGAATTCGACGGCGATGCGCAACGCACCTATCTGACGGGTCTTTCCATGGGAGGCTACGGTTGCTGGCGCCTGGCTGAAAATAACCCCGGACGATTTGCTGCGCTGATTGTGATTTGCGGCGGTATCCGTCCGCCAGCCGCCGCGCTGAAAGCCTACCCCGATCTTGTAAAATTGTCGCCGCCCGATGATCCAAAAAGCTATTCAGATGCGGCCGCGAAAGTCGGCAATGTTCCGGTGTGGATCTTCCACGGCGCCGCTGACGACATCGTCCCGGTCACAGAATCGCAGCGTATGTTCGCAGCGATGAAGAAGGTGAGCAGCGACGCCCACTACACCGAGTATCCCGGCGTCGGGCATCAATCCTGGGTAAAAGCCTACGACGACCCGAAATTATTTCCATGGCTTTTCTCGAAATCCCTGGCCACCAACCCAAAATAACTTTCGTCGGAAATTGCGCTCGAGCACGATCTGCGAAGTTGGGGTTTTCGTACCGCTGGCCTCCGGCCGGCGCCTTTGACTTTGCGTTTGCAAGCACAAATTCAAAACCAAATTCGAAAAACGCCGGCCGGAGGCCAGCGGTACAAGAATCCGCACATCACCGGTCAGTACCGGAACTTGAACCACCTGTAGCCGGGTGGTAGGCTCGCTTCATCGGGGGTATTTGAGGTTCGCACGCCGGGCGATACTTCGCCCTGACCATTCCTGTGGGCGCTGCCAAAATACAATTCGATCGCAAGGCCGTCGTCGAAGCGGAGGCGCTGGGAACCGTCCGGCAGTTGCTCGTTGAGCTCGGCGGTTTACGCGGGCTGGAGGAGCTTGGCGCGCGGGGCGCCCGAGCGCACCTCGAACGCGAACTGGGCCTGGGCAGTCTCGAACGCGTCGAGCTCATGCTGCGGCTCGGCAACACTTGTGGCGTACGGCTGCCGGATCAAGTGGTGGCCGAAGCCGACACGGTGCAGGATCTAATTGATGCGATCCTGCGCGAGGATCCTTCAGCGAATGGCACCAACACCACGGGCGCTGCCGGCACGACCGCATCCGTCGCCGCGCAGCCTGCAACCCGTGATGTAACCCCGCCCGACCTCGAAGAGCAGATCCGCAAAGCGGAAACGCTCACCGAAGTGATCCGGCTCCGCGGCCGAGCCGAGCCGAATCGCGCTCACATCTTTCTCTACGAAGAGGATGAAAAGCCGCGCGCGATCACTTTCGGCGAGCTTTACGAGGGATCGTCCGCCGTTGCGGACGAACTGCGCCGCCGCGGACTCGAATCCGGCCAGACCGTCGCGATCATGCTGCCCACGTGCGCCGAATTTTTCTCCACGTTTGCGGGTATCCTGCTCGCGGGCGGAATTCCCGTCCCGATCTATCCCCCGTTTCGCGCCGACCGCATCGCCGAATATGCCGCGCGGCAATCGAACATCTTGCGCAATGCCGAAGCGCAATTTCTCGTCACCTGGCGGCAGGCCGAAGGCCTCGCTCGCACGCTGCAACCGCGCGTCCCTTCCTTGCGCGAAGTGCTGAATGCGCAACGCCTCGCGAGCGGTCAACCGGCCGATGCAACTGCAACGCCATCCGGCGAATGGCGGCCTGTGGAACATCTCGCGCATCGCGCCAGTAGAGAAGATATCGCTTTCCTGCAATACACTTCCGGATCCACCGGCGATCCCAAAGGCGTGATTCTCACGCACGCCAATCTGCTCGCAAATATTCAGGCGATCATCGGCGGCATCAATATTCAGGCGGACGACGTCGCCGTCAGTTGGCTGCCGCTGTATCACGACATGGGATTAATCGGCGCCTGGTTCGTTCCAATCGTCACGGGCATTCCGCTGGTCGTGATGTCGCCGCTCGCGTTTCTCAGCCGCCCCGATCGCTGGCTCTGGGCGATTCACAAGCACCGCGGAACCATCAGTCCCGCGCCAAATTTTGCTTACGAACTCTGTGTACGAAAAGTAGCGGACAAAGATATCGAAGGGCTCGATCTCAGTTCATGGCGCGCTGCAACCAACGGCGCGGAGCCGGTTGCCGCGGCCACGCTCGAACGATTTGTCGCGCGATTCACTCGCTACGGCTTTCACCGCGAAGCGTTGATGCCGGTTTACGGGCTCGCGGAAGCATGCCTCGGTGTTTCCGCACCGCCGTTGGGCTCAGGCTTCAAGGTTGATCGCATCGAGCGCGCCGCTCTCGAATCCAATGGCCGCGCAATTCCGGCCAGGCCTGATGACAAGGCGCCGCTCGAATTCGTCGGCGCCGGAAAACCGATGCCGGGCGTCGAAGTCCGCATCGTCGACAAAGAAAAAAACGAGCGCGCACTCGGCGAGCGCGCCGAAGGCCCGCTCCAATTTCGCGGCGCCTCGGCCACGAGCGGTTACTACCGGAATCCCGCCGCCACGCGTGAATTGATTCATGATGGCGGCTGGCTCGACTCCGGCGATCTCGCCTACTGGGCAGACGGCGAAATCTACATCACGGGCCGCGCCAAGGACGTGATCATCAAAGCCGGCCGCAATATCTACCCCCACGAAGTGGAGGAAATCGCGGGACGCGTCTCCGGAGTTCGCACCGGCTGCGTAGTTGCGTTCGGCGCTCCTGATGAACGCACGGGCACCGAAAAATTAATCGTCGCCGCGGAAGTTCGCGATATGTCTGCCGCGAAACGCATCTCCGGCGAAATTGGACAATCCGTGAGTGAGGCGATGGGCGTCCCGCCGGACACCGTCGAGCTGCTTCGGCCGCAATCCATTCCGAAAACTTCAAGCGGCAAGCTTCGCCGCAGCGAAACTCGACGCCTCTACCTCGAAGGCAATCTTGGCAAAAAACAGCAGGCAGTGTGGATGCAGGTGGCGCGCCTCGCAGCTCGCAGCGCCGTTCCGCGTGCGTGGGCGTGGATGAAAGCTGGAACGAAACGCACCTTCGAAGCTGCATACGGCGTCTACGCACTCTCGACTTTTGGAATCATACTGACCGGGCTATGGATTGCCGTCTCGCTCACGTCGGATCGCGAGCGCGCGGCGCGAATCGCACACTCGGGCTCACGGCTGATCCTGCGCGCGGCTGCGATTCCACTGGAACTCGAGCACGGCGAATTACTCGACGACCTCGCGACGTCCGGCCCCTGGATTTTCGCGCCCAATCATTCGAGCTACGTGGATATTTTTGTGGCCCTCGCATCGCTTCCGCGCGGTGTGCGCTTCGTCGCCAAAGGCGAAGCCCTCGATATGCCGCTCATCGGCAAAATCATCCGCCGCTCCGGTCAGCTCGCCTTCGACCGCAGCGATGCGCAAGCTCGCGTGCGCCAGACAGAAGACGTGGAAGAAGCGCTCGGCCGCCGCGAGTCGGTAGCCATCTACCCCGAAGGAACTTTCACTTCGATGACCGGCATTCGCCCATTTCAATTAGGCGCTTTCAAGGCTGCCGTGGATATGCAGCGGCCGATTTGCCCCGTCGCGGTGCGAGGCGCCCGCCAGATTCTGCGCGATAAAACGCGCCTGCCGCGTCCCGGCCGCGTCACAGTTTCATTCGGCCCGCTCGTCGTCCCCGACCCATCCGCGGGCAACGACTGGCACGAAATCGTTCGCCTCCGCGACGCCACTCGGGAAATTATTGCCAACGGTACCGGCGAACCTCTACTATAGATGGCGTGAAAGAAGTCTTTTATCCGTCACTGTTTAGGGCCAGATAGCATCCAATCAAACTCCAGCCGAAGGATAGGTGCTCGAGCCTCTCTCCCGGGGAGGCGAAGGGCGAACGAATCTTAGCTGGATGCGAAATGGGCCTCGCTGAGCTGGGCGCGCGGCGGGTCTCAATCCCGATACTCCTGAGGAGGAAGTTTTATGGTTCGAAAGCTTTCGGTATTACTGGGCCTGCTAGTTTTTGTGCCGCTCACGGCGCACGCGCAACTGGGAGGGCTTTCAGATAAGGTGGAACTGTTCGGCGGTTATTCGTTCATGCACAACGATAACCGGCCCGACTCCAATCTGAACGGATTCGAATTTGCGGGCCAATACAAGTTTACCAGTTGGCTCGGAGGCGTAGCGGACATTGACGGGCACTACGGCGGCGGCACCAGTGTGAACAACTATCTGTTCGGCCCGCAGATTTCCTTTCCGGCGCGCGTATCGCCATTCGCCCAGCTTCTGGTGGGTGTAGCCCATATGAACAGGAATGGCGGCCTTGGCAGTGACACGTCTTTCGCCGCGGCGTTGGGCGTAGGAATTGACACTAAAATCGCCGGACCGTTTCACTGGCGCATCATTCAGGGCGACTGGATTCACACCAGTCTTTTCGGGGGCAGCCAGAACAATGGCCGCCTTTCGACGGGCATTGTGATCAAGTTCTAGGCGCTGATTCGGCTTCGGCTACGGCTGCGGCTTTGAGGGCGCTGCGAGATTTCGTAGCGCCCTTTTTCTTTTCCCCCGTATTTAGTTCAAAACGAAGTTCACCGTGACATAGGTTTCCACTTCCACCGGCTCACCGTTCAGCCGAGTTGGCCTGTAACGCCAAGCTTGCACGGCAAGCAGTGCCGCTCGCGCAAGCAGCGGATTTCCGTCCATCACTTCTAGTTGGCGCACGGTGCCATCCTTTCCGATGATGGCGCGCAAATGCACCGTGCCGGAAATGTGCGCCGCTTTGGCGATGGCCGGATATTGCGGCTCCACTCGGTTCACAAGCATTGCCGCCATTACCCCTCCGCTCACTTGTATCGTTCGAACGTGAGGCGGCTCGGCATGGGGCGGTTCGGGAACGATGACGCGATCGCCTGTTCCGCCTGGGAAACTTGGCCCTGAGCCTGGCAGGCCCGCTCCTTCGCTTCCGCCGCCCTGGTCCGGGCCGATGTCCGGCGCCTCCGAACTATTTTCTGGCGCCGACGGACGAACCACCGGAGCGCAAACGGCGAGGCAAATCAGCCGAAAGGTGATTCCACGCGAGGGGCGCGTCGCTGATCGCTGGTGATGCGCGGCGCCACCTCCCGAATAAGGCGGTGCGGGAGTCACGATGTAATGCGCGGTGAGAACTCCCGGCGCGACCAGAGGCCAAAGGAGCAGCGCGGCTAAAATGAGAGTTTCAAGCGCGACGGAAAGCACGAGAGCTTTGCTGCGAAGCCGGCGCGCCCGCACTCGCGCGGCTGGATCGTTATCGACCAGGCATTCAGACAAGCTTCCGAGATCGCTCATGGGCACACACCTCCACACACGACGGCTGGCAGCCGCATTGCAAATCAGCTTTTCTTTGGTCCTTTTTATGATTTTGTAGCGCCGGTCTTCAGACCGGCAGGTTTCTAGTCGAGCAACCGAGACAATGAAACCAACAACGCGCAGTCATCTTCAAATCTAAGTCGACGCAATCAACTAAGAATTAAGCGCCGGAGGCGCGGCCAGAAGTTAGCCCAGGGCGGAAGCCCTGGGTCCGAAGAAGCCCATTGTCGGAGCGCCGTAGGTGCGACACACGCCTCTAACGAGCAACCCGCGTTCGGTCGAGCCGGCAGCTAGTTCGCGGAGAAGGCTGCGCTTCGGCTTCACCGCTTCAACCACTCTGGAGTTCGCGCGACCTCTTGAAGGAATAGACACCGAAGCGTCGCAGCAGTTTCTGGAATTCAGGAATAACAGCGAGAGAGTTGCGAAATTATTGTTAGCATCGTTCTAAGTTATTCAATTCCATCCGATTACGATTTTGGCGCCGCGCGTGCACCATTTTTGGTTTTCTTGCGTCTAATTGTATTGTTCCTAGCCCCCTCTTGGGATTGAGAGGTCATCATAATGAAGAATTCTCTGGAAACCATTGGAGTTCGCTACACAGGATGGGCTGCGCTCAATCGCGATCCGCTCGAGGATCACGTTGAGTTCACCTGTCCGCATTGTGGCCTTCCGGGCGTGAAGAATGCTCGCCGCCCGCGCTCGGCGTATCACTTCACCGACGGATTCGTGCAGGATCTGCAAGGTGAAGCGACCACCTGCCGCGAGTGCAAGCAGTCGGTGCGCGTGTCGCCGGTGGTGCTGGTTCACGACAAAGACGAGAAGCGGCGATTCGAAGCGATGTTTGGCACAGCCTTCGAGCCTGATTTGGAAGTTTCGAAGAACTAAGTAACGAGAATTAACGCTTCCCTCTGACGGTGAAAATGAAAGGGCGGGGATGGGGCATGAGCTCCATCCCCGCTTCGATTTTTCAGGTCGAGTCGCACGCACGACTGTGCTGGTATCGCGTGATTGGTGCAGGTAGCTTACAAAAAGAGCCGGCGAGACGCCGGCGTTACCGAAGTGCATCCGCGCTGTTAGGGGAATGCGGAGTCTTCCTGCATCTTGCTTGAAGTCGAGCGAAAGAGAAAAAACGACGTAGAGCGTCCAGCTGGCGGAGAGCGACGCTGCCATTCCGTACCGCCGGCGTCCCGCCGGCTCTTTTGATTTGCGAGCAAAATCGCCAAAGCACAACCGACTCGGCTACTGCTCTTCGTCCACCGAGAGGTGGTGCTCCTCCATCTCGGCGCGGACGCGATCGAACGCGTCGTCCACATTGTCGGAGAACTGGAGCAGCTTGTACTCGCGCTCGTTGATCGTTCCGTAGCGCAGCATGTGGCGCCAGTTGAACACCTTGTCCCAGTATTTCCTGCCGTAAATCAGAATCATGTGGTGCGAGGAAAGTTTTCCCGTTTGCAGCAGGGTGAGCATTTCAAACAGCTCGTCCATCGTGCCGAATCCGCCGGGGAACACAATCAGCGCTTTCGCCATCTGCGCGAACCACAGTTTGCGCATGAAGAAATAATGGAAGCAGAAATTCAGGTCTTCGGTGATGTAGGGATTGGGGCGCTGCTCGTGCGGAAGCTGGATGCTGAGTCCGATGGACGAGCCGCCTGCGTCGAAAGCTCCGCGGTTCGCTGCTTCCATGATTCCGGGACCGCCGCCCGAACAGATGACGAAGCGCTTGGGGTGTACTCCGAGCGTCATGGACCAACTGGTGATGCGGCGAGAAAGTTCGCGCGCTTCTTCGTAATAGCGGGACATTTCCAGGTGGGATTTGGCGTGGCGAATCCGCTCCGCCCATTGGGCGTTGCGCCGGCCACGCGAGCGCGCTCGAACTTCTTTTAACTCGTGCTGAGCTTGTTCGCGCGAGTGGATGCGCGCCGAGCCGAACATCACGATCGTGTCAGCCACTTTTTCGCGCCGCAGCCGCGCCAGCGGATCGAGATACTCCGCCAGAATGCGCAGCGGCCGCGCTCCCAGGCTCTCCATAAACCTGGGATCCTGGTAGGCGAGTTTCGCCATGTGCAGGTGGCTGGGACGTCTCATGAATTCCCCCTCTGAGTGAACTGGTGCGCGCGGCCATGAGTGCGACAGCAAACACGCAAATGAACACGCAAACAGCTATTTTAGTACTGTTGGCCGGAAGGCGCCTGACGCGTATTGGGCGCGATTTCCATCGCGTGAACTTGCCCGTTCGATGCATGCAACGCCCTGAGGCGAATCCGGAATCAGATAAAATACCTCTATGGGCTTCGGCTTACATCGAACAGCGGGCTTGGCCGCGTTGATCGCAGCGGTTGCGGCGCTTCTGGCGCTGGCGTCCCCTGCGCGCGCTCAGGCGCCGCCCGGGCCGCTTCATACCAAGCCGGGCATTCAACCGGAGAGGCAGCCGACTCCGGAAGAAGCGAAGCGCACGATTCACGTGCGCGTGAATGAAGTGACGGCGCCGGTGACGGTGCGCAACGCGAGCGGCGAGATGCTGCTCGATATCCCCAAGGAAAGCTTCCACATTTTCGACAATGGAGTGGAACAGAAGATCGAACATTTCGATCTTGGAGCGAGTTCGCTTTCGATCGTGCTCGTCGTCGAGACCAGCTCGCACATCGATCCGATGTTTCCGTCGGTGAAGCGCATGGGCATCGTGTTCACCGAAACCGTGATGGCGCAGACGTCCGAAGTGGCCGTGGTCGGCTACGACGACGACGTGAGCCTGCTGAAAAAATTCACCACCGATCCGGAGCGCATCGGAGAAGTGATCAACCATCTCACCACGGGAAATTCCGGGTCGCATTTGTACGACGCGATGGCGCGGGGGATTTCGCTGCTCGAAAAGCGGCCGTTGCCGCAGCGGCGAATCATGGTCGTCCTCGGTGAAGCGCAGGATACGGGCAGCGAGAGTACGCTCGGCGAAGTGCTGCGGAGCGCGCAGCTTGCGAACGTGACGATCTACTCGATTGGGCTGAGCACCGCGATGGCGGATTTGCGCGCAAAGAAAGAGCCTGTGGACCACTCGCTCGGCCCTCCGGGAACCTATCCGATTCCGACGCCGCCGGGAAAGCCGCAGACACCCGATCTCGAACGGCAGGCGGCCAACGCTCCGATCGACTATATGGCGCTCGTGATTTTTCTGGTAAAAACCGGGAAGAACGCGATTGGACCGAATTCGCTTGCGATCGCGAGCAAGGCGACGGGCGGAATGTTTTTGAACGCGAAGCGCGACAGCACGATTCAGAAAGCCGTGGATGAAATCGGCGGCGAGATTCACGCGCAGTATTCGCTGGGATACCGCCCGCCGCCAAATGTGGAATCCGGCTACCACGAGATCAAAGTGACGGTGGACCGCGAGGGCGTGAGCGTGCGCACGCGCCCCGGATATTATTTGCCGCCACCGCCCGCGGACTAGTTTTAAAGAGCGCGATAGAAAAGCTGCGGCACCCGTTTACTTCTTGTCTGGCTCTGGTGCAACGACGGCGGCTTCTTCCTCTTCTAGAATTGCAGCGGCGGCGGCGATGCGGTCGCCTTCTTCGAGGCGCAGCAATCTCACGCCTTGCGTTGAGCGGCCGGCTTCGCGGATTTCGCCGGAGTGGACGCGGATTACTTTGCCCTGGCCGGTGATGATCATCACGTCGGAATCTTCGCGGACTTGCAGGGCTGCTACAACCGGGCCATTGCGATCGGTGGACTTCAAGTTGATGACGCCTTTGCCGCCTCGCGAAGTGACGCGATATTCGGCGAGCGGCGTGCGCTTGCCATAGCCCTTTTCGGCGACGGTGAGCATCAGCGAGGTGAGCGATTCGCGGATTTGATCGCTTTCGAGCTCGTCGAGGTTCTGCGTTTCCTTCTTGTATTCCTTGCGGATGATTTCGAAGTCGGGCTGGACGGCATCCATGCTGACGACGTAATCATCTTTTGCGAGATCCATCCCGTTGACGCCGCCGGCGCCGCGGCCCATGGAGCGAACTTCGGTCTCGCGGAAGAGGATGGCCTGGCCGTCGCGGCTGGCGAGGAAAATCATCTGCTTGCCGTCGGTAAGTTTTGCGCCGATCAGTTCGTCTTTCTCGTCGAGGCTGATGGCGATGATGCCCGAGGGGCGCGGATTCGAAAATTCGGCGAGCTCGGTTTTTTTCACCGTGCCGTTTTTCGTGGCCAGGAAAACGTAGCGGCCGGTTTCTTCCAGATTGCGCGTGGGGACGACGGCTGTGAGCGTCTCGCCTTCCTGCAAGCGGACGAGGTTCGTGATAGCTTTGCCGCGCGTGGCAGCCGCGGCTTCAGGAATTTCGTAAACCTTCAGCCAGTAGATGCGGCCCTTCGACGTGAACAGCAGGATGTAGCTGTGCGCCGACGCGGTGAAGAAATGCTCGACGAAATCATCTTCGCGCGTCTTGGCGCCGATGCGGCCCTTGCCGCCGCGTGACTGGTGGCGGTAAACGTCAACCGAAGTGCGCTTGATGTAGCCCGCGTGGCTGACGGTGATGGCCATCTCTTCGTCTTTGATCAAGTCTTCGAGCTTGATTTCTTCGACGCGATCGACGATCTGGGTGCGGCGCTCGTCGCCATAGGATTTCATCACTTCGCGCAGCTCGGCGACGATGACGGCTTTCAGTTTTTTCTCGCTGCCGAGGATTTCTTCGAGCTCCTCGATGCGCTTGCGAATTTCGCCGAGTTCTTTGAGGATTTCGTCGACCGAGAGCTGCGTGAGGCGGTGCAACTGCAGTTCGAGAATGGCGTCGATCTGGGCATAGGTGAGGCCTTCGCCTTCGGCCGGACCAATCGTGGCGCCGGTGAGCGCCACGATGCCGTACTTCCGGCGATCAACCTTGATGCCTTCGAGGGTGCGTTCCTTACCGGCCACCATCACGCGCACGCTCTTGTTGGAGAAGAAATCGTGCAAATTCTCGCGGGCGTTCGAGCGGCTGGATGATCCGCGGATGACCTTGATCACATCGTTGACATTGTCGAGCGCGATGCGATAGCCGATCAGGATGTGCTCGCGTTCGCGGGCTTTGCGCAGGTCGTACTGCGTGCGGCGGCGGACAACGTCAATGCGGTGCGCGATGAAGAGATTCAGCAGCTGAATCAGCCCAAGCTCGCGCGGCTGGCCGCCGACGATGGCGAGGAGGATCATGCCGAAGGATTCCTGCATCTGCGTCATCTTGAAAAGCTTGTTGAGGATGATTTCCGGTTCCTCGTCGCGCTTCACTTCGATGACGATGCGCATTCCGTCGCGGTCACTTTCGTCGCGAATATCGGAGATGCCTTCGATTTTCTTGTTGTTGATCAGCTCAGCGATGTGCTGGATGAGATTTTTCTTGTTTACCTGATACGGCAATTCGGTGACGACGATGTCCTGGCGGTCTTTGCCGCGCTGTTCGATGGCTGCTTTGGCGCGCACTTGGAAGCTGCCGCGGCCTTTTTCGTATGCTTGCTGAATTCCGTCGCGGCCGTAGATGTAGCCGGCTGTGGGAAAATCGGGGCCGGGAACGATCTTCATCACCTGCTTGAGCGTGGTTTCCGGATTTTCGACGAGCAGGATCGCGGCTTCGATGGTTTCTTTCAAATTGTGCGGTGGAATATTGGTGGCCATTCCGACTGCGATGCCGGAGGAACCGTTGACGAGAAGGCTAGGAATGCGCGTGGGCAGAACGACCGGCTCTTTTTCGCTTTCATCGAAATTGGGAATGAAATCGACGGTTTCCTTTTCGATGTCGGCGAGCATTTCTTCCGCGATCTTGGAGAGGCGCGCTTCGGTGTACCGCATCGCGGCCGGCGGATCGCCGTCGACGGAGCCGAAATTTCCCTGGCCGTCAATGAGCGGGTAGCGCATGTTGAAATCCTGCGCCATGCGGACGAGGGCGTCGTACACAGGAGAATCGCCGTGCGGATGGAATTTGCCGAGGACTTCGCCGACGATTTTCGCGCACTTGCGATACGCCTTCGTGGAGGTGAGGCCCAGTTCGTACATGCCGTAGAGAATGCGTCGATGGACGGGCTTGAGGCCGTCGCGCACGTCGGGCAGGGCACGCCCGATGATTACGCTCATGGCGTAATCGAGATACGATTTTTTCATCTCCGATTCGATATCTACCGGAGTAAGGATTGATTGATTTGTTTCGTCAGCCATTTAGACCCCTCGTGACTCGTAATTCGTGCAAACGCAGAGCCGCATCCACTGCGCGGAACGGCGAAATGCCGTTTTTGTCCCTGGTAGAAAATTGCTTTCTCCTTTGGTTGCAAGGAGATGAGTTGTTTTCTGAAATACCGATTGTTCCTATTAGAAATTTGACGATTTGGAGGCCGCCGCTACGTTTTGCGTGGTGCGTCATAGCTTCCTCGCCATTTTTTTGAGGACATAGGTTTTCACGGTTTCGAAGGCCGAGGCGTTGTTTGTGAAGCGTTGCGGGGCGAAGTGCGCTTCGAGTTCTTGCAGCATCGCGTTGCAATCGCGCTCGCTTGCGCAATCGATGGCGACGCCTTGCTCGGTGTTGGGCGCGGCGGTGGGCGTGGCGCGGAAGTCGGAGCAGGAGAGGCCGCGCAGGCCGGGCAGAATTTTCCATGTGAGCTGGTAAATCATGGGATCAAATGTCGAGGTTGACGACGTCGAGGGCGTTGTCCTCGATGAATTTGCGCCGCTGTTCTACGTTTTCGCCCATTAGAGTTGAGAAGATGTCTTCGGCGGCTACGGCGTCTTCGAGGCGCACTTGCAGCAAGGTGCGCGATTCGGCGTTCATTGTGGTGGCCCAGAGTTGCTCGGGGTTCATTTCGCCGAGGCCCTTGAAGCGGGTGATGGTGAATTCTTTTTTTGCGTCTTCGAGGACGTAGCCGAGGAGCGCCGAGGAATTGTCTCGGGTGACTTTGTCGCCGTTGTGCTGGATGGTGAATGGCGGGCGGTCGTTTTCCTGGATGGCCTGGCGCAGCGTGCGAAGGCGTTTGTACTCGGCCGTGGCCGCGAGGGCCCAATTGATTTTGTGTTCGCCGCCATTCTTGAGGAGCAGCTCGTGCAGGCTGTGCTCTTCGTCGTAGACGAGTTTTGATTCGAGCTCGAGCTTGGCTTTTTCGATGGCTTTGGCTAGCTCCTGCAATTTCTTTTTGTCGGCGAAATCGGTTTTCTTTTCGAGATCGCTCTCAGCGAGGATGTCGACGAGTTTTGGGTCGCCCAGACGGCGGCCGAGTTTCGCAGCGACTTGATCGTATTCCTGAATATTCAGCAGGAATTGAGTGAGTTCGCCGCCTTCGAGCGACTTGCCAGTCTTGCCTTTCACCACGTGCTCTTCGGTGGCGCGCTTCATCAGTTCGCGGGCGAAATCGCGCTCGTCGCGGATGTAGCGGTCCATTTTGCCGCGCTTCACGCGATAGAGAGGCGGCTGGGCGATGAAGATATTGCCCTTTTCGATCAGCTCGCGCATGTGGCGGAAGAAGAAAGTGAGAAGCAGAGTGCGAATGTGGCTGCCGTCGACGTCCGCGTCGGTCATGAGAATCACTTTGTGATAGCGGAGCTTCGTGGCGTCGAAATCATCTTTGCCGATACCGGTGCCGAGCGCGGTGATGATGGCGCGAATTTCTTCGTGGCCGAGCATCTTGTCGTAGCGGGCTTTTTCGACGTTGAGGATTTTGCCTTTGAGCGGAAGAATCGCCTGATAGCGTCGATCGCGGCCACCTTTTGCGGAGCCGCCGGCGGATTCACCCTCGACGAGAAAGAGTTCGCAGCGCGCGGGATCGCGTTCCTGGCAATCGGCGAGCTTTCCGGGCAGGCCGCTGGAATCGAGCGCGGATTTGCGGCGGGTGAGCTCGCGGGCTTTGCGCGCGGCTTCGCGGGCGCGGGCAGCGTCAATACACTTGCCGATGATTTTGCGCGCGATGGATGAGTGCTTGTCGAAATATTCGCCGAGCTTTTCGTTGACGAGCTGCTCGACGAGACCCTTGATATCGCTATTCAGCTTGCCTTTTGTCTGGCCTTCGAACTGCGGCTGCGGGAGCTTGACGGAAACGACGGCGACGAGGCCTTCGCGTACGTCGTCGCCATTGATCGAGACTTCGTCTTTCTGCTCTTTGAGCATGCCGGTGGAACTGGCGTAGTAATTCAGCGTGCGCGTGAGGGCGGAGCGGAAGCCGGCGAGGTGCGAGCCGCCGTCAACCGTGTTGATCGTATTGGCGAAAGAAAAAATATTTTCGGCGTAGCTGTCGTTGTATTGAATCGCGATTTCGATATCCACCTGGGCGCGCTTGCCTTCCATGTAGATGGGCGAATCGTGAAGGGTTTGTTTGCCGCGATTCAGGTGCTTGACGAATTCGGCGATGCCGCCGGTGAAGCGGAACTCGGTTTTCTTGCTGCTGCGCTCGTCGTCGAGCGTGATTTTCAGGCCTTTGTTTAGGAAGGCGAGCTCGCGAAGGCGCTGCGAAAGCGTGTCAAAGCTGTAAGTGGTCTTTTCGAAAATCGAAGGGTCGGCGTGGAAGGTGATTTTCGTGCCGGTTTTGCGCGTTTTGCCGGAGGCTTTGAGCTTCGAAGTGGGGACCCCTTTTTCGTAGGACTGCTCCCAGACTTCGCCGTCGCGCCAAATTTCCAGATCGAGCCAGTCGGCGAGCGCATTGACGACGGAGACGCCGACGCCATGCAAGCCGCCTGAAACTTTGTAAGTGTCGCTATCGAATTTTCCCCCGGCGTGCAGGACGGTCATCACGACTTCGGCTGCGGGCTTTTTCTCGGTGGCGTGCATGTCGACGGGAATGCCGCGGCCGTTGTCGACTACGGTGACGCTGTTATCGTCGTGGACCGTGACGTTGATTTCGTCGCAGAAGCCTGCCATCGCTTCGTCCACGGAATTATCGACCACTTCCCAGACGAGATGGTGCAGGCCGAGTTCGCCCGTGGAGCCGATGTACATCGCGGGGCGTTTGCGGACGGCTTCGATGCCGCCGAGAACTTTGATGGAGGTTGCGTCGTACTTGTGGCCCTTCGGGGGTTCCTTTTCAGCCATTACGTTTGCGTCTCCTCAGAAGAAGCGAAAAAAATTCAGAGCCAAAGGCCTCAGGTTATCCCGATCCAACATCGATCGGGAGGGACCTGAGCTACGGTGCTGTTGCGCGCCACCGAATCGCGTTCTCGCGCAGCGCACGCAACATGCACAGCACTTTTCGCGTGCGACATTCGTGTGGCGCGCAGTACAGATGCCGCGCGTGAGCGAAGCGAAACATGGCAACTTCAGTCGCGAATCAAAACTTGCGAACTGCTCGGGAAGGCGGTCGGCGGATGGCCGCGACACTTGCCTTGCCCATTGGCCCCAGACTTCGCACGAGTGCGAGCTGGGACTCGAAGGGTTGCTGCTCCATCCCGTCCCGCTCCGAAATTTCGGTGGGACACGGCGAAGCGTTGATTCTCCCCCGCGGAAGGGGAACAACCGGATTCGAAGGCCTCATTTGCCCTGGCGCGAGCAAAACATCTGAGGCTAACCGGCTCCGGCTGGAACCACTATTGCAGACTACACATTTTACCGGATGCGGGCGGAATTCTCAAGACAAATCGATGGCTTGAGACACTGGTTACTCCTTTTATTTCAAGCGGTTACGGTAGGTTCAAAGCAGAACAAAATAGCCCAAGGTGCAGACACGGCGAGAATGAAAAATCGCTGCGAAATCGAGGGGAGAAAGGCGCCCAATATCTCGCAAAAAGATTGGCGTTGAACAAATTTGCGGGACGCGCGATCAGATGCGCATCGGCATTACGACGTAGCGGTAACGCGTCGCCTCGTCCGATATGGGGCGGAGCTGGCCTGCTGATTGTTCGTCTTTTAGCTCGAAGTTGATGGGGCCGTCGGTGGCGGCGGCCAGGAAATCGAGGAGGTATTGTGCATTGAAACCGATCGCGATTGGATCGCCTTTGAATTCCTTTTCGATTATTTCCTTGGCTTCGCCGTATTCGGGGCTCGATGCGGAAATTTCGAGGCCTTCCTTGGCGAGCATGAATTTCACGGCGTGCGAGCGGGAGTCGGCGAGTTGCGACACGCGGCGGAGTGCGTCCTGAAGCTCGGCGCGCTCGAGAACGACGACCTTCGTGACTTCGCGCGGGAGCACGGCTTCGTAATTGGGGAATTGGCCGGTGAGTTTGCGCGAGGTGAGGAGGCGGCGGCCGAACTGGAAGAAGAGGTGGCTTTCGTCCTGCGCGAAATCCACCTGGCCGTCGTCGCCCGATTCGGCGGCGAGGCGCTGGACTTCCGTCATCGCCTTCTTGGGGACGAGGACGCGCGTTTCGGCGGAGAAGCCTTCGAATTTGTGGTCGCGCTCGACCATGGCAAGGCGGTGGCCGTCGGTGGCAACCATCGTGACTGAGCCGGGTTTGAGGACCATGAGCGCGCCGTTGAGCGTATAGCGCGATTCCTCGAGCGAGATGGCGAAGGTGGTCTTGGCAATCAGGTCCGCGAGAAGCTTGGCGGGAATTTTCACGAGCGCGTGGGGAAACTGCGGCAGCGCGGGGAAATTTTCCTTGGACATGCCAACGAGCTTGTAATTGCGGCGATCGCTAGTCACCTGGACCCAGTGATTCTCGAGAAGCTTGAAGCGAATTTCCTCCTCGGGCAACAGGCGCACGAGCTCGAGAAGTTTCTTTGCGGGGATCGTGCCGGCGCCTTCTTTCTTCACCTTGGCTTCACAGGACGTGCGAATACTGAGCTCGAGATCGGTGGCGGTGATGGTGAGGCGATTGCCCTTGGCCTCGAACAGCAGATTCGAGAGGATCGGAATGGTCGTCTTGCGTTCGACGACGCCCTGCGTGAGCTGGAGCTCTTCGAGCAGGTCAAACTTTTTTACGCTGAATTCCATCGGGCCAGTTCCTTTTTCTTCGTGAGTGGCACGGGCAGACGCCGTCGCTTCCGTCATGCGTTAATCCCCTTTGTGGCTGCGGCTACTGTACTGCTTTTCTTTATTTGAATAAAGTAAGTATAAGAAAACCCGTCGCCGTCGCCGCATCTGTGGAGATTGCGGAAAACGGTATAAGTGCTATTCCCACCGGCGGTTAGTAGTTCGACTGCGTTGTGGAAACCCGCGCGGCCGGTGGGTAACTCGCGCCCTTGGAGCTTCTACCGACGCGCGGGCGGTAACTTCCACAGGGCGTCCACAGGGTGAAAGCGCGCGGACGGCGAGCCAAACCACTAAGTCTAACCGAACGAGTCAAGTAGCCTGTTGATCGTTTTGTTCAATTCTTTGTCGGTCTGGCGCTGGTTGGCAATTTTGTGAATCGAGTGGAGCACGGTGGTGTGGTGCTTGCCGCCGAATTGCCGGCCGATTTCTGGCAGCGAAGCGGAGGTGAGCTGTTTCACAAGGAACATGGCCACCTGGCGCGGGAAGGCAATCACTCGCGAATTGCTGCGCACCTTCAGATCCTGCGCGCGGATGCCATACACTTCGCCGACGCGTTTCTGAATCTGTTCGATGGTGACTTTCTTTTCCTGCGTATCGATCAAGTTTTTCAGCACCTGCTGCGCCGTGGGCAGGTCAATGTGCGCGCCGGTGAGCGAGGCGTAGGCCATCAGGCGGATCAGAGCGCCCTCGAGCTCGCGGATGTTGGACTTGATGGCGCGGGCGATGTATTCGGCGACGTCGTCTGGAATCTGGACGTGCTCGTTCTCGCCCTTCTTCTGCAGAATCGCGATTTTGGTTTCGAGGTCAGGCGGCTGGATGTCCGCGATGAGTCCCCATTCGAATCGCGAGCGCAGGCGCTCTTCAATCGAGGAGATTTCCTTGGGCGGGCAGTCTGAGGAGATCACGATCTGCTTCTGCTGGTCGTAGAGCGCGTTGAAGGTATGGAAAAATTCTTCCTGCGTGCGTTCGCGGGTGGCGATGAACTGGATGTCATCAATCATAAGGACATCCATAGTTCGGAAGCGCTCGCGAAACGCAGCCATGCGCTCGAAACGAATCGAGGAGATCACTTCGTTGGTAAATTTTTCCGCGCTGACGTAGGTGAGACGCAGCGACGGATCGCGACGCTTGAGAGAGTGGCCGATCGCTTGCATGAGGTGAGTCTTGCCAAGTCCGACTCCGCCGTACAAAAACAAGGGGTTATAAGATTTGGAAGGTTGCTCGGCCACGGCGACGGCGGCTGCGTGCGCAAACTGATTCGATGCGCCGACGATGAATGTGTCAAATGTATACCGCGGATTGAGCTGGGGAACCGTAGAATCAAAATCGAGTTTGGCCTGCGCTTGCGGAACGGCAGGATTGGTCTGGGCCGGTTCCACTTCCGCGCACACGTATTCGAGTACTACTTGCGGCTTGCCGATTTCGGTGAGTACGGCTTGCAACAGCTCGCCGTAGGTTTCAGCTAAGCGCTTACAGAAGAGCCGTGTAGGAACGCGAACGACCAAGCGATCGTTCTCAGCCGATTCCTGGCGAGTAGGACGGAACCATGTGGCGAAACTGTGGGGATTGACGCGCCGCTCAGTATGCTGAAGTATCTTATCCCACAAATTCATAGCAAAAGTTAGCCCCCGCGCAATTTCCACTGGTGTGGAAATGCTGTGGAAAATCGATTCCTGGCTGGGTGAGGCTTTTAGTCTGGCCTTTCAGAGTTTGTCGCACCCCGCGCCCGCGTGTGCAACGTACGATGAGTGCTCGCGTTTGCCCGCATTTAAGAGAATCGCGAGACGGGATTCTGCCTAAACGCGAGGAAGACAGCAAGAGAAAATTGAGCGAACAATACGGGCAGACTCCACACATTACTCACAGGTTTTCCACAGGACAAAGGCGAAGCTAAAATTATTTTTGCGTGAATTTTCTTATTGCTTTCTTACAAAATATTTTTGCGCGC
Organism: uncultured Acidobacteriota bacterium; assembly: GCA_963772535.1. Classification (GTDB taxonomy): domain Bacteria; phylum Acidobacteriota; class Terriglobia; order Acidiferrales; family UBA7541; genus Palsa-295. The sequence continues at coordinate 300,071 of CAVYXN010000006.1, read as the reverse complement.
GGAATTTTTCGAGAACGGCTTGCGTTGATTAATGTTGGTTAATGCAAAGATGAATTTGCGGGAGCTTTTGCGGGCTTGGCGAAATCGAAGATGCCCCAGGCCTCGGTGCCGAGAAGCAATCGGTCGGGTTCGACGAGGATTGCCTTCGCGCTCAAGGGTGCGCCCGCAGGAGACAAAGTGCGATAGGAGCCAATGGGCACGCCGTTTTTGTCGAAGCGGCGCAATTCATTTCCGATCGCGATCCAAATTTCCTGCGTGGCAGAATCAACAGCGAGCGCACTGATCTGCATCCTGACGGGCCGCGGATTATCGTTAGAGTCGGAGAAGGGTTCGTGATGGGGCGCGGCGGCCGCGAATTCGTCGAAAGCGATCTCAGTACCCGCGAAGCCGAAGCGATCGAATCTTCGCACCATGGGCTCGGGCAGGAACAGGAAAACGTAATAAAGATTTCCTGTGGGGTCCGACGAAACGCGGCCGAGATCGGAAGTGTGCTGCGCGTCAGCACGATGCGCGAAATCTCCTGGATCCCCGATGGCGCGGACGAGAGTGCCTGCGTATCCGTAAATTCCCATCAACCAGTGGTACCGCAACGACGTGACGGCAAACTCGCTGCCGGTAAGAGCTGCGACTGAGGTCGGGGCGGGAATCGGAATCACACCGGCGATTGATCCATCCGTGGCGAAAATCTTGACGTTGTTCGCGCCGCGGTCGGCGACGAGGACGTGGCCGCCCGGATCGACGTCGAAGTCAGCAGCGAAGACGATTTTTGGATTTTTCTTCGGGTCCGGCGGAGCAGGTTCTTGAGCGGCGGCGCTTGGAATCTCACCGACACGTTTGCCGTCGGCGCTCAAAACCAAGACTTTGCTTGCAGGCGAAGCGACTACGTAATAGTGGCCGGCGGTGTCGCGTTTAATGCCGATCAAGCCGGCAGCGACATCGGGAAATACCCTTGCGCGCGCGCGAATTTCCGGTTCTGAACTCTGTCCAGCGATTGGCGCGAGATGTGCCATCGCGAGAAGAAAAAGAATGCAAACGGCGACGGCGCCGAGCTGGATGCGGCGGAACATTCTATGGGAGACCCTGTCTAGAGACGCACCCTGACCTCCGCGCGTTGCACGGAGATTGCGGTGAATGTCCCGATTGTCTATAAATAGTTAACCTGCAGGTGGAGGCCGCGATGACTTCTTCCAGAAAAAATCTCCCGAAGCGAATTCCTGAAACCAAGTCCGACCTCAAACCTCTCAAAGGACGTGTGGCGCTTGTCGCGGGCGCGACGCGCGGTGTGGGACGCGGTATTGCCGTGGCGCTGGGCGAAGCTGGTGCGACAGTGTATTGCACCGGAAGGAGCAGCCGAACGGCCCTGAGCGCCAATGCGGGGAGCAGCCGTCGTCGCGGAGGCGGGGACGTAAAGGAGCGCCAAAAACTCTGGCCGGCAGATTATTACGCGAACCGCCCGGAAACGATTGAAGATACGGCCGAACTTGTAACGGCGCGCGGAGGCAAAGGGATCGCGGTTGTAGTCGATCATCTGGAGCCAGGGCAAGTGGAAAAACTAGTGGCGCGGATTCGCTCGGAGCAGGGAAAGCTGAATGTTCTGGTCAACGATATCTCGGAAAGCGCGGAGTACGAGTTCGGGCAGACGTTCTGGAATATCGACCTCGAGCGAGGCTTCGCGATGTTCCGCAACGCGATTCACACGCACATCATCACCAGCAGGTTTGCCGCGCCACTGATGATCGAAATGGCGAAGGCCAGCGGCATGAGCGGCTTGGTTGTCGAGATCGGGGACGGCGATTCTTACGTGTACCGCGGGCACCTGATTTTCGACATGGTGAAGACGATGGTGATCCGGCTGGCGTTTGCGATGGCGCGCGAACTGCGACGCAAAAATGTGGCGGCGATTGCGCTGACGCCGGGATTTCTGCGGTCGGAGGTGATGCTGGAGCGCTTCGGCGTGACGGAGGCGAATTGGCGCGACGCTGTGAAGAACAATCCGGACTATGCCGCCTCGGAGACGCCTCTCTATGCAGGGCGAGCCGTAGCGGCGCTCGCCGCCGATCCCGATGTCATGAAAAAATCGGGGCGAGCGTTCAGCACGTGGGGATTATCCGACGAGTACGCGTTTACCGACGCGGACGGAAGCCGGCCGCATTGGGGCAGGCATTTCGAGGAGAAGTATGGAAAAACATTCAAGTCGTGCGACGAGGGATTTTACGCCTACTGGACGGGCGGGCCGGTAGATACGATGTTTGCGGACTGGCCGTAAATGCAGGCTAGGTGCGAATGCATGTTCGCTTGTTGGGCGCAAGCGGTTGGGGGGCTGAAATTTTCTCCGATCAATCCAGGCGGAAATTCAGGCGCTGGATTGAGCGGGCGCGGCCGATGGATTCGTCGATATCTAGAAGCACGGTGTTCATCTGCACGTCGCCTTCGGCTACGACGAAGCGCGCGGGCATTGCGTCGAGGAAACGCTGCAGCACCCCCTGTTTTTCCATGCCGATCACCGAATCGTGTGGGCCCGTCATGCCGGCATCGGTGATATAGGCGGTGCCGCCGGGGAGAACGTGCTCGTCGGCTGTAGGCACGTGGGTGTGCGTGCCCAGGACGGCGGAAACTTTGCCGTCGAGATACCAGCCCATAGCCTGCTTTTCGGAAGTGGCTTCGGCGTGCATGTCGACCACGATTACTTTCACGTCAGCCGGAATTTTCGCGCGCTCGCGATCGGCAGTGCGAAAGGGATCATCGAGCGAGGCCATGAAGGTTCGCCCCTGCAGGTTCATTACGGCGTAGCCGATGCCGGTTTTTGTCTTGCCAACGTAAAGACCCGCGCCGGGAAGTCCATTCGGAAAATTCGCGGGGCGCAGCAGGCGCGGCTCGTGCGGGAAAAAATCCAGAATCTCCTTGCGATCCCAGATGTGATTGCCGCCCGTGAGCACTTCGATTCCGCAGGAGAAAAGTTCTTCGGCCAGGCGCGGTGTGATACCAAAGCCCGACGCGGAATTCTCACCGTTAGCGATGCAGAGATCGATGCGGCGTTGCGTAAGGATGTCGTTCAGGCGGTCATGAACGATTTTGCGGCCGGGCGACCCGACGATGTCTCCCACGAATAAAATTTGCATGTTTCGCTTTCTGAAATCAGATTGGCGCGCGGCGGCGGGCAGCCGGAATTTTTAGGAGCGGTCCACTCCGCCGTGCGTTACTAGGCCCTGAACCCCACGAATAAGTGGGTGCCCTGCGCCTGCTTTAAGGCTGTCGCGAGCCGGCAAGCCGGCCCAGGATTGCACAAGGGCAGGACGACGCGGGCTCCCGGGGATCCAGTGTTGGTTCAAATAGGCTTTCGCAACGTCACCTGCGTTGCAGGCCAACTCCACGCGATATTGTAACAGGAATCGCGCGCGCGGCTCGATGGCGCACCGCGTTGGTACACGCGAGTGTCGGCGAAGCGAAATGTCAGCGAAGGGATTTGAGGTACGTGACGATTTGCCAGCGGCGCTGCTCGGGCAGGCCGGACCACGACGGCATCCCGTGAAATAAATTCCCGTTGCTCAGGAACCAAACGAGCTCGCCGGGCGTGGCGTTCTGCACCTGCGGGCTCCGGAGATTGACTGCGTTGCGCATGCCGCGCGCATATTTTCCATGGCACTCGGCGCAATGCTGCGAGTAAAGTTTTTTGCCCGCTAGAAGGGCGTCCGGATCGCCTTCATAGGGATTTTTCCGGTCGCGCGTCTTTGCCGGCGCCTGTGCGATCGCCGTGAGAACGCCGCGATCGTCGGTGGCTCGCTCCCTCTCTCGCGCCGCACCCGCGAAAGCAAAGGCCATCGATGTTGCGAGCATCGCTGCGAGCGACAACAGGCGCGGCCGCATCATTGGAATAGGCTCCTTACCTTGCGTCCGAAGCCGCTGATTTCATAGGTCACACCCCAGCGTAGAAGCAGGCGGTGCGAGTTGTCATTCAACCCAAAACCTGGCGAAACGGTGAACGAAACTCCATTCGGCAACTCCCACGCGACCAGCGGCGCGAAATAGTGCGAGGTGCCGGAGAGAGTGAGGCGAGCCGCCGTTCCAAGTCCTCCATACATTTCTGCGCCCACGACAAAATTCTCGCTACAGAAATTGCAGCGCTCCGAAGTGGCAGCCAACCGTAGGGGCCGGCTCACTCCCCACGCATAACCGAATTCCCAGGGCTGGTGTCCGAGATTCTTTTCGCCGATGAAATTCTCGGAGATGTTCCAGCCCTTATAATCGCTGGAGAGAATCAGCTTGGTCTCGATCTCGTGGTTGTGCTCTTTTCTCAACTCGGAATTCGGCACGGAGAAATCCGATTGATTGTCGAAGCCGACCACTTCCTTGATGGTCTTGTCTGCGCCGCTAATGTTTTCGTACTCGACGTACAGCACAGGATTAATCCAATGCTCCCGCATTAACGGGCGGAAGCGATTCTCCCAACGAATGCCGGTGAAGAGAGTGCTGTCGTTGAAAGTCGCTTGCGTATCGAGATAGAACTCCGTCGTCCACCAACCCGTCGCGCCATATTCCAACTCGACCCAGGGAGCGATGAACGCATTGCCCATCTTCTGCGTGCCATAGGTGCTGTTGAACTCAACTTCCAGGCTGCCGGGCTCCTCCATGTGATGGGAATAGGCGACGAAGTAGCGGGTGTCTTGTGCCCGCGCGGCACGAGGAAACGCCGCCACGGACGACGCGAGGAGGGCGAAGTCAAGAAAGGCTCGGCGCCAACTCAAAGGCAAAGCTCTTTTCATGGAAGTGGAATCCGCCCACTCCCAGTTGAAACTCATTTACAACTGGAACGATACTTCAGTTGCAAACGAGTTGCAACTGGAAATCAGCGAAACCGCAATGCCATCCGGTAGGCGGGCATCCATCACGCCCCAAGTGCGGTTTTTAAGGTCGGTTGTAGGTTTTGAGGCGAATCTCGAGGTTTTCTGTGCTGCCTGAGAAAAAAGCGGCGGACTCTAAGAGCCCGCCGCCTCAGCCTTCCTTGCCGCTTCCAGTCTAAAAATGGAAGCCGATCGTCCCGCTAATGGAGCGAGGCGTCACGTAGTGCGTCCCGCTGAAGGTGGAGAGGAAGTTGTACAGCGCGTAGTTGTTGGCTAGGTTGATCACTTCTACGCGAGCACTCCACTTGTATCGGTCTCCACGGAAGAGGTTGTCGTCGCCCACAGCCAAATCAAACAGATTGCGCTGTTGGATTCGCGGTGGATTTTTATCGTCATCCTCTTTGTTCGGCGCCGGTACTTTTATGAGCGTTGACCCGTACGTCGCCGCCGGACAATTGAAAGGAAGTGGGACGGTCGGCGTGGCATGCACACCGTTGCAAGTGAATCCGGCTTGGAATTCCTGATCTGCGGACAAGGGAATCGATCCCACGTTGCTGGCCACAAAGCTCACATTCGGCACGCCACCAATGAGGATCGAGCCGGGACAAGTGTTCGTCGCTTCCACTCCGAAGCAGGGAGTGGCACCCGCGACGAGACCGCTGTCATACCGCCAAGTGAAGCCGACCCAAGGCCAATCCTTCCGAGGCTGATACTGCATGTGGGTCGTCTGGTTGAAATGCTCGTCGTGGTCAATGCGAAAAACGCCGATTGGGTTCGAGGGATTTGCTCCGGCTCCAGCGACCTGCGGAGTAAAGAACCGGGCAGCGACGCTGGACATAACGATGAAAGCCGTTAACCCATGGTAATTGGGCACGGATGCGCGGATTGCGAATCCAGGGATCTTGGATCGGGCCCACTGAATCGGGAAAGTAATCGGCGTGTTACCGAGAACGCTGAAATCGTAAGCGTTGTGTGTGTACTTCCAGATGTATTCGCCGTCGATGACAAGATACTTGCCGAACGCCTGTTGCAGACCGGCGTGAAATTCGTTGCGAAAGCCGGGTGCGATCGGATTTGTGGTGGCTCCAGCGCATCCGAGGATCGCGTTCAGGACGTCATTGGTACACCCGATGCTTGACAGCACCAGATTTTCGTTAAAGGGCGTTTCGAGAGTTCTCGCATAGGAGACGCGAAGAACGGTGTTGGTCGGCTTGATGTTATAAGCGACGCCAAGCCGAGGCTCCGCCTGGGTCGCCTTCGAAAGCCCGTTGTAGATATCACCACGGATGCCCAGATTGAAGGACCAGTCTTTCCAGCTAATGGTGTCTTGGACGTAAAGCGCGAGCTCCTTTACATCTGTGTGAAGCGGAAATAATGAGGCAGTCCGGAACAGAGATCCGCCGCGGGTGAGATCGAAAGGCAGTAATGTCGGATTGAATAAGGGATACTGATTGCCAAAACTGGGATTGAAGTTCGGATTTGCAGGATTGCCAGGCGCGTTCAGATTGGTCGTATCGTTCGGCGCAAATCCAAGGGCTGCGCATTGCGACGGCATTGTGACGTTCGCAGGACCGATAACGGGAGTTTCGAGGGCTCCAGTCGTCAGGCAAGGCGCGTTCAAAGTGGGATCAACGATTCCCAAACTGTCTTTCTCGGTTAGGAATGTTTGTTCGTAGCCGATGCCCGCCTTGACGTTGTGGATGCCTTTGACACGAGAAATGCTTGCGCGGACGCCCGCGTTAGTCAACGTCCGATCTTGCGAGACCGATTCTCGTTGAAGGCTTGGCGCGCTCAGATCGGAGAACGGATTCGCGCTGGGATAGTAGTTGTAAGCGTCGCGCCGAACGTAAAAGCCCAGGGTGAAAACCGTATCGGGGCTCACCAAGTGCGTCCACGAAGGTGCAATATTGAAAGTACCGATTTTCGAACGTTGGTCTGCCGGGCCGACCAGCGCGCCACAGAATGCCGAAGTGGTGCAGCCTTGCGCAGCACTAGGAGCAAACCCGCCGTTGTCTACGCCCACGCCCCCCGCCCCCGGCACGCCCTGACCGAACCACATGGTGGCATTCTGGGCGTCGAAAGAGTTGGGCGTCTGAAACCAGGAACGCGTGTATTGGAAATTCAAGTGGAGGGAGTCCGCGGTGGTGAGCTGGTAATCCTCGCGATCGAATACATTTTCCTGATTGCCCTTATCGTGTATCACCGAAAATTCGGGCGGATCAAGAAAGCGGCCTGAATTGAGGCCGCTAACCGCGATGAAATTGCCCCATCTCTGGCCTCCATACTCGAGGTCGGCGCCGCCCTGCACAGTTCCGAACGCGCCATAGGAGGCGTCCACGCTACCGTGGGGCGTGGTGACGCCCATACCCGAGCGAGTGGTGACATTAATCACAACGCTCGTCTTGTCCCCGTATTCGGCTGGAGGTGCGCCGGCGATCACCTCGAGAGACTGGATCGAGTCGATCGGTAACTGGTTCGAGAAAACCTTGCTTTGCTGGTCGGTGATCGGCTGCCCATCCACGGAAAACGAGTTCTCGGCGTGATCGCCGAGTCCGTGGAAAAGCCCGTTTGAATCGGCGGCAATTCCCGGCGTCGAGAGCGTCACAAGCGAGCTGACCGACGACGATTGACTCTCCAGCGGAAGTTTGTCGAATAGCGCGCGATCGACGTCCGTGTGAAAGGTCGGCTCGTTCTCGATAAGGTCGCTGCCCCCTACGACAGTAACGGTCGAGGAAGACCCCGCCACCGTGAGGGCGACAGTCACATCAACAGGAACCGCCGATCGGACTTCAACGTCCTGCGCGTAGGCCCCGAAGCCGTTCGCGTCGACAGACAGATGATAAGGATTCGGCGGGATGTTAGAAAACGTAAAGGTTCCTGAACTATTAGTTGTAGTGGTGCGATCGTAGCCGCTCACAGGATTGTGAATGGAAACGGTAGCGCCGGTTACGACGGCGCCCGAAGGATCCTTCACTACTCCATTGATTGTGCCGGAATTGCCTGACTGCGCGAAAACACACGCGGGGTGCAGAAAAACACCCAAGCTCAAGGATAAAACTAAACGGAATACGAAATTCCTGTGCATCTCTCCTCCGTCCCGTTAGGGCCCAGCGATGTGGGCGGTTGGCTGCGTGGATAGGGGCCGCGAATAAAAGCGGCGGCGCTGATCTCAAATCGACGTCAAAGCGAGATCAACACAACGAGCCAATCAGTTTTTGCGGTTTGGAAAACTACGCGGATGGAGGACCACGAGAAGAAAGCCGGTGAACGACGACTTCGAGCACAGGTTCAAAGGAAAGCTTTACAGCCAGCCGGTTAACAACTTCCGGCAAAGGTAACGCGTTGCCGTGAGAGAAATCGACCGTCACCGAATGTGCGAAATGGCACACGCGGCAGTGCTGGTCTTCAAATGTTCGGCTGTGCCAGTGTCCCGCGGCCTGAAGGCCGAAGGACAACACCGCCACAGCCACGAGAACGGCTAACAGCCTGCGTGCTGTACGGCGCGAGATATGCACCCCTAAACTCCTTTCCTTAGCATCGTACTTAGACGCAAGCCAGCCTGCAATAGTCGCGCGATTCTGCATGCTTATTTCATCAGGGCGGCAGCGCCATTGCGCGCCGTCAGACCTGCAGCACGTCGCCATCGCGCGCGACCATCTCGTACAGCACCGGGTTCACAAAAAATCCGAGGAGCAAGCGCGAGACCAGACCTGCAACGATGACGATCGCGAAGGGTTTTTGCGTGTCCGAGCCGATACCGGTGGAAAGCGCAGCCGGCAAAAGGCCCAAGCAGGCGACGAGCGCCGTCATCATGATCGGCCGTAGGCGCAGCAGCGAAGCTTCGCGGGTGGCCGTGCGAATGTCTTTATTTTCGAGTCGCAGCTTGTTGATATACGAAACCAGGATCACGGCCGTTTCCACCGAAACGCCCATTAGCGCGAGGAGTCCGAGTACGGATGAAACGCTGAAGGGCGTGTGCGTGAGTTTCAACGCGATCAGCGCGCCCACCGGTTCGGTCATTACCACGCCGAGCGCGATCGTCACCGGGAATTTGAAATTCCCGTAAAGCACGAAGAGAATCAGAAAAATCAGCAACACGGCCAGCGGGCCAATCACCTCCAGCTGCTGTTTCGCTTCGAGGAGTTCGCTGTATTCGCCGCCCCAGTCGATGCGATAGCCGGCGGGAAGGGATTTTGCGATATCTGCGATGGCCCGCTGCCCGTCACGCACGGCGTGTTCGAGATCGCGTCCCTCGATGCTGTACTGCACGCCAATGTAGCGGGAATTGTTTTCGCGATAGATAAAGGAGGCGCCGGTTCCTTCCTGAATGTTGGTGAGTGACGACAGCGGAATCTGCTGCCCACTGGGCGTGCCCACGAGCAGATTGGCGATCTGCTGCGCGTTCTCCCGGAACTCCGGCTTCATGCGCACCACGAGATCGAAAAGCTTCTCGCCTTGAATCACCTGCGTCGCCGCCTGGCCGCCCACCGCCGCCTGAATCACGCCTTCCACGTCCGCCACATTTACGCCGTAACGAGCGATCTTCTCGCGATTCACCTGGATCAAAAGGCTCGGCTGGCCGAGCTCGCGCACCACAGTGAGTTCTGTGAATCCGGGGATCTTCGATAGCCGCCGCTTGATCTCGAGTGCTTTATCCTGCAGCACGTTCAAGTCGGATCCGTAGATCTTCACCGCGAGCGCGCTCTTCAGCCCAGTGAGCGCTTCGTCGACGGCATCTTCCGCCGGCTGGGTGTAATTGAAAATCACGCCGGGATACGCTTCGAGTTGGTTCTGCAAATCGGCAATCAGCCCGGGTTTATCGTGAACGGAACTCCTTGCCCACGAGGGATCCTTGTACGGTTTCAGTCCCACGTAAAATTCGCAATTGAAGAAACCGGTGGGATCGGTACCGTCGTCCGGACGGCCCAGCTCGGAGCCGACTTCCGTCACCTGGGGATACTTAGCGATCAGCGCGCGAATCTGCGGGGCGAACTTGCTCGCCTCTTCGTACGAAATCGTGTACGGCAGCGTGGCGCGCACCCACAGCGCTCCTTCGTCGAGATGTGGCATGAACTCGCCGCCGATGAAAGGAACGAGAAGCAGCGTCGCGCCAAAAATCAGAGTGGCCACGATCATCGTGGTCTTCGGATGGTCGAGGCACCACGTCAGTTCCTCCGCATATTTTTCCTTGATCCATTCGAACGGCTCGTTGCGACGCTCGCGCACGCCTTTCTTGAACCAGTACGAACACATCACCGGCACGAACGTCAGCGTGAGGATCAGCGCGCCGACGAGCGCCACGGACATCGTGTCCGCCATGGGGTGGAAGAGCTTGCCGGAGGGACCGCTGAGCGCGTAGATCGGAATATAACCGGCAATAATCACCGCCACCGAATAGAAAATTGGCCGGTCGACGTCCTTCGCCGCCTCCAGAATCACTTTGTGGAGGTCGTACTTCTGGCCTTCGCGTTCGCCCAGCACGCGGAAAATGTTCTCGACCATCACCAGCGTGCCGTCGATCACGATTCCGAAATCGATCGCGCCGATCGAGAGCAGGTTCGCCGCCACATCGTGCGCGTGCAGAAAGGTAAACGCGAAAAGCAGCGCGAGCGGAATCGTCAGCGCCACAATCAACGCCGCCCGAATACTCACCAGGAAAAAAATCAGCACGATGAGAACCAGCACCATCCCGCGCAGCAGGTTCGCCTCCACCGTGTCCGTCGTAAGCCTCACCAGATCGCTGCGATCGTAGAACGGACGCACCTTTATATCCGGCGGCAGAATGTGCTCGTTGATTTCCTTCGTTTTCGCCTCGACGCCTTGCAGCACGGTCTGGGTCTGCTCGCCCCGGCGCATCAGGATCACGCCTTCCACCGCGTCGTCCACCTTGTTGAAACCGAATTCACCGAGCCTTGGCGCGTGCCCGATCGTCACGTCGCCCACGTCGCGAATGCGCACCGGGACGCCGTTCTGCGTTCCCACGATGACGCTCGCGATATCCGCCTGGTCGCGAATCAACCCCAGCCCGCGCACGTAGTAGAACTGGCCACCCTGCGAATAAAATCCGCCGCCGGTATTGGCGTTGTTGATTCCAAGCTGCGTCACCACTTGCGGCACCGTGACGTGATAGCCATACAGGCGTGCCGGATCGAGAAGCACCTGATACTGCATCACTGTGCCGCCGAATCCCGAATCGTCCGCCACACCTCGTACCTGCTTGTACTGCCGCTCGATCACCCAATCCTCGTAGGTCTTGAGCTCCTGCGGCGAACGATCGGGACTTTCGAGCACATAGCGATAAACGAGACCGGAAGGACTGAAAAGCGACGCCATCGAAGGTTGCACGCCCATAGGCAAATTTGGCTGCACATCGCTCAGCCGCTCGAAAACCACCTGCCGCGCGAAGTAGTCGTCGGTTCCTTCATCGAACGTGAGCCGCACATCCGAGAGCCCATAGAGCGAAATCGAACGCATCACATCCATCTTCGGCGCGCCGTTCATCTCCACTTCGATTGGCAGCGTCACCAGCCGTTCGATTTCCTCCGCAGCGTGCCCGGGCCACTGCGTGATCAACTCGACTTGGGGCGGCGCGAGGTCCGGATACGCATCCACCGGCATTTGCTTGAAGGAAACCGCGCCGCCCACGGCCACGAAAGCCGTCAGCATCAGAACCAGAAAGCGCTGCCTGAGGGAGAATTGGACGATGCGATGGATCATGTTTTCGTTATTGGGTGTTACGGCGTTGCTAAATCCGCGGCTGCGATTCCGCGCGTCCGAAAAAGGCTAATGCTGGAACGAATTCGCAAACTGCAAAAATAAGCTTCCGTCGCCGACCACTTTTTCCCCCGGCGCAAGTCCTTTGGTCACCTGCGTCTTCCCGCTTTCGCTCAGCCCGATTGACACATGGCGCCGGCTGAACTGATTCGATCCGCTCACCACGTACACGAACGGCTCGTTCTCGTCGTCGCGCAGCACGGCTGCGTCCGGCACCGCGATCGCATTCTGAATTTCGCCTGCCGTCACACTGACGGTGCAATACATATCCTTCTTCAACTTTTCGCCTTTGTTCTCCACCACGATACGCGCCTGCAGCGTTCGCGTGGTGGGATCAAGCGCGGGCGAAATGAATGAAATTTTCCCGTGGAACACGTCGGGATAGGCATCGGTTGTCACGTCCACCACATCGCCTACCTTTACGTCTGCTAGATCGGCTTGGTAAATATTTGCCAGCACCCACACCGTGCTCATATCTGAAATCGTAAACGCTTGCGTCGCCCCGGCCTGCATCACCTGCCCTGGTGCCACCAGCCGCTCCACCACTTCGCCGCCAATCGGCGCGAGCAGCCGAATTTCCGCGGAACTTGGCGACTTCTCAAGGTCCTCCGGCTTCGGAATGCCCAGAATTTTCATGCTCTGCTCGGCAGCATTCATATCCGCCATTGCCTGGTTGCGATCGGATTCAGCCTGCAACAAATCGCGCTCCGCGATCGCATGATGCTGATAAAGGTCCTGCGCGCGGTCCCAATTCTTCGCCGCCACACGCAGCGTGTCGCGCGCCTTCAAATACACCGCCAGTAATTGCGAATAGTCCGGGCTGCTCACTTCCAGCAGCGGCTGGCCGCGCTTCACGAACTCTCCGGGCACCACGAGAATACGGCTCACCGGTCCGCCCACCTGCGTGATCACAGGTGTCGTCGCGAACGCGTTGTAAGCCACCGCACCGGTGAGCCGCAGCTTGCGCGTCATTTTTGTGGGCGCGATCGTCACCACCTGCACGTGCGACATCTGATCCTGCGGAATCGTGAAAAGCTCTGGGGCAGCGCCCTTCGCTTCCTTGGACGAATACGACGTCATCTCCACCGCGCGCTCCGATTTTTCCGAGCCGCAGCCGGAAATTCCGACGAGAATCGCCAATGCGACCATTAACGCCAATGCCGCGCCCGGTCGCACAAGATTTCGAGCTGGTCGCCACCGCAGGGTTGTCACTGCAAGTTTCACGGCAGAGTCCTCGTCCCCACTGCTTCGCGCAACTGCTCTACCGCCGTCAGATAGGACGCGAGAGCCTGCCGGTAAGCCAGCTCGGTCGCGCGATAACTGCGCTCCGCGTCCAGATAATCGAGCAAGCTCGCGGCGCCACGTTTGTACGCGTACTCGCTGATATCGCGCGAATCCTGCGCCTCCTTCAAATAACCGGAACGGTACAGCGTCACAATCTGATCGTTCGTGCGCACGCCTTCGTACGCGTTCATCACATCCGTCATCACCAGATCGCTCGCCGCGCGCGACAGTTCTTCCGCCTGCGTGATCGCATACTTCGCTTTCAAAATTTCGCCCTGGTTGCGGTTGAAAATCGGAATTTGCACGTTGGCAAAAAACGACGCGCTGCTCGCGTTGCTCACATGTGAGTAAACGGCGGTGCCGGTCGGATCCACTTTGCCAATGGCTTTTTGCAGCTCGTACTGGCTGTTTGCCGCCGTAACTCCTTGTCGCGCCGCTCGCAGGTCCGGACGGTCCGCCAGTGCCTTCGCTTGCAGGTCTTCGAGCTTCATCGTCACCGGCGCGTAATCGAATGCACTCGCCACGTCGTAATCCGCGGGAACCGATTCGTATCCCAGCGACTGCCGCAGCGACGCGAGCGCCTGCACCTTCGCCAGCTGCGCCTGCGACATGTCCGTCTGGAACTGCAGCAGCTGAATCTTGATTTTCAGGAAATCCACTTCGCTGATGTCGCCCGCCTTGTAGCGGCTTTCGCTGATGTCCACCGTGTTTTGAAAGCTTTTCAGGTCTTCCGCGGCCAGATCGATCGTGGATTCGGCCACCTGCACGTCAATGTATTGCGAAGCCACAAGAAAAATCAGGCTGCGTTCGTTATCGATCACGGTGAACCGCGATTGCTCCGTCACGTCCCGCGCCGCCTGCAAACGATGCTGCCGCTTGCGCCCGCGCTCGAACAAATAGCTGAGCCCCACGTCAAACTGCGCCGTCGTGTTGATGTAATCCGCGCTGAACTTGTCCGGCTGAAAGATGGGCAGGAATTGCGCGTCGCCCTGCAGCACTGGATTCGGCCGCAGGTTCGCCGTAATTTCTTCGGCTTGGTTCTGCTGCACCACGGTGCGCTGCGCAAGCAAATTGTGGTTGTGCTGCAGCGCCATCTGGATCGCATCATCCAGCGTGATCTTCACGGGACCGCTCGTGGGCGGAGTGGTTTGCGCAAAAGCCACGCTGGCGACGCAAAACACGGTGACGGCGGACAAGAGCCTAAAATATCGTGCACGCATATGCGCTAAACCTTCTCAGGAGAGTGAGTCGAGCGTGAATCGAAGCGCTTGCAAGGGCTCGCAGACAGAATTTCCCAGTCAGCGTCGCCGCTTCTTCCAACATTCCTACAAAATTAGAGGGAACCCGCCCGCAAGCATACAGTAGACGCCATCCGGCAGGAATAGGTTGCAGAACGAGGATGCCGCGAAGATCACCCGGCAATTAATTCGACATCTCCAGCGCCTTCTCGACCATCGCCACGCATTTCTCCACGCGCTTGCGCAGCGGCCCTTCAATCTCCTGCTGCTTCTGCCGCGTTGTAAACATTTCATCGGCAATGTTCAGCGCCGCGAGCACGGCCACCTTCAGCGAATCCACCATGTGCGTCGATTCAGCGATCGTCCGCATCTTGCCGTCGACGTAAGCGGCCAGCTCCTTCAAATACTCCTCATCCTGCTCGCCATTCACGTTGTACAGCTGATCGTAAATCTCAATTTTCATGTGACGCCCCCGCCAGGCCAACCCGCATTGTCATCCATTAAAAGCAACCGCGCAACGCCGGCTTTCTTGACGTTGGTGTGGCCGTGAGGGGCAAAAAACTCAACTCGCCCGCAGTACCGCCCCAAGCTTCTCCTGCAACGCCTTCACAATCCGCCCCGAAAATTCCGCCACCTGCGCCTCCGTCAGAGTCGCATGCGCGCTCTGAAACGTCACCCGAACCATCAACGAAAATTTCCCCGCCGGAATCTGACCGCCCCGAAACAAATCCGCAGCCTCAATCGTTTCGAGTTCCGCAATCTGCAGCCCGCGAATCGTATCAGCCACCTGCGCAAACGTGACGCCATCCGGAAGAATCAGCGAAAAATCCCGCTCAACCGCCGGGTAACGAGGAAGCGGCTTGAATCTGACCTCGGCGCTCCTCCTATCGACCGCTTCGAGCAAAGGCTCGAGCCGTAACTCCGACACAAACACGTCCTGCCGCAGCTTGAATTGCTCGGCCACGCGACGCGCGAGCTGACCGGCGCAGCCCAGGTGGAAGCCGCTAGTGGCAACAATTGGCCGTTCGTCGGCACTGAAATAGGTATCGCGCAAAAGGTGCACTATCGCCGATCGTGAAGCCGCCAGGCAAGTTACAGATGTGTTTAGCCAAGAGAATCCGCCCGCAAGCTTACCAATGCGTTCCAGATCGCCCTTCAAATCCGCAAACGAATACTCCCGCGCCTCTTCCCAAATCGTTTTCTTGCGCGCCAACCCAGTCGCCCCAATCGTCAATACAGGCGTTTCCTTCGGCTCGCCGTTATGCAGCTCGTACGTCCGCCCAATCTCAAAAAGTCGCAGATTGCGCTGCCCATGATTCAGATTCCACTCGAGCGCGCTCGCCATGCTCACAATCCCATTCGACCGCATCGTGGAGGCATCTTCCGCCAGCGGGTTGCCAATCACGGCCGGTCTCACGCCTTCAGAACGAAACAGCGCATCGAGCTTCGAATCAACAATCGGGATCGCGACAATCTCGTGATAGCCGAGCCCTACGAGCCGTTCGATAATCCGCTCCATCGCTTCAGCATGAGGCAACGCGTGTGCAGGCTGCTTCGCGGGCGGCAGGCGCGGCGGAAACTTCTCGTAGCCGTAATGACGCGCCACTTCCTCAACGAGATCAATTCCGCGCGTCACATCGCGACGCCATGATGGCTGCTGGCACTCCCACTCCGCGACGAGCGCGCCTGAAGCGCCGCGATTGCCATCGACACGCACGGGGCGAAATCCGAGCGCGCTCAAAATGTCTTCGATGTCGCGGTCGGGAATGTCCGCGCCCATCACGCGCAGCAATTCCTTGCGCGTGAATTTGATTTTGCGCAGCGGCTCAGGACGGGGATACACATCGATCGCGCCCGATAAAATCTCGCCACCGGCCACTTGCTGAATCAGTTCCGCCGTGCGCCGCGATGCCAGCTCCGCCATTTCCGGGTCAGCGCCGCGCTCGAATCGGTAAGAAGCCTCCGTCCGCAATCCGAGCGCTTTCGAAGCGCGCCGCACCGCGATCGGATCGAACCAGGCGCACTCAATCAGAATATTTCGCGTGCTGAAACTGATCTCCGTTTCGGCGCCGCCCATCACGCCGCCGATGCCGATCGCGCGACTTCCATTTCCGTCCGCAATCACGCACATGTTTTTCGCCAGCGTCCGCTCGGCTCCATCGAGCGTGCGAATCTTTTCGCCCGCCTTCGATTTGCGCACCACAATGCGGCGCTCATTCAATTTATCGAGATCGTAGGCATGCAGCGGATGGCCCAGCTCGAACATCACGTAGTTCGTGATGTCCACCACATTGTTGATCGAATTCTGCCCGATGGCTTCGAGGCGCTGCCGCAGCCAGTCCGGCGAAGGCTGCACTTTCACGCCGCGCATCACGCGCGCCGTGAATCGTCCGCACAATTCGGGTGCCTCGATATCGACGCGCGCCGCATCTGCAGCTTTCTCGGCAATCTCTTTCAGCTTGGGCTGAACAGGCTTTAGCAGCAGGCGATAAATCGTGGCCACTTCGCGCGCAATTCCGCAATGCCCCAGACAATCCGGCCGATTCGAGGTGATCTCTGCATCAAGCACAGGCCCGGCCGGAGTTTCCTCGACAGAATCGATAGCAACGCCGCACAGCGAGAGCCGCGTCCCCAATTCGGACGCACTCGCCTTCGCGTCAACAAATTCTTTCAGCCAGTTATAAACAACCTTCATTTCGCCGCGCCGTCCGTTCTAAGGAAACTGCCGCAAGAACCGCACGTCATTCTGAAAAAGCACCGGCAACTCACTCAACCCATACTTCATCATCGCCAGGCGATCGATGCCCATCCCGAATGCAAAGCCCGAAAGCCGCTGCGGATCGTAATTCACGAATCCGTACACCGCAGGATTCACCATCCCGGCGCCAAAAAGCTCGATCCATCCCGACTGCTTGCAAATCCGGCAGCCGCTTCCGCCGCACACGTGGCAGCTCGCATCCACTTCCGCCGAAGGCTCCGTGAACGGAAAATAACTCGGCCGCAGCCGTGTTTTCACTTGCGGCCCCAGAAACGCGCGCACGAAATATTCCACCGTTCCCTTGAAATCGCAGAAGGTGATGTCCGTGTCGACCGCAAGCCCTTCGATCTGGTGAAACATGTACCCGTGCGTCGCGTCGGGATTGTCGCGCCGGTAGACTTTCCCCGGCACCACGATGCGCACCGGCGGCGCCTGCTTTTCCATCGTACGAATCTGCATGGGCGAAGTGTGCGTGCGCAGCACCGCGCGATTCTTCGCGCCTTCGATGAAAAACGTGTCCATATTGTCGCGCGCGGGATGATGCTCAGGAATGTTCAGCGCCTCAAAGTTGTAGTAGGGCGTTTCGATTTCGGGACCTTGCACGACGCTGAAACCGATGGAAAGGAAAATGCGCTGCAGCTCTTCAGAGGTTTGTCTGATTAAATGGCGCGTCCCAATCGCTCGCTCAATACCGGGAAGCGAAAGATCGATGCGCTCGCGCGCCTGCGCCGCCGTCTCGCCCGACGCTTCAATTGCAACCTGCCGGCCGGCCAGCGCCGATTCCACATGCGCCTTGATCTGATTCAATTCCTGCCCCACGACGCGTTTGAGATCCGGCGCGGCAGGTTTCAGCCAGTTGTCAGTAACTTGTGAGAGCACGCCGGACTTGCGGCCAAGCCACGCATCGCGCACCGACTTCCAATTCGCCTCATCCGTTGCAGACGACAGCTCGTGATCAAACTCCGCGCGCAATTCCGCGAACATCGCTGGAATCCGCTCCGGCGAAGTCACGCCCAGTTGCGCGAGAGTCTGTTTCGTCGCCTCGTTCGTCATGAAGTTGTCGACAGTAGGGGCACGGCATGCCGTGCCCGCCGCGCGAACCGCGTCATCAAAACCATCTATCGACGCTGCGCGCCATCAATCCGCTGACGCTTGTCCGGCCTAGCCTTCGTCGTGATGACGCGCGTGCTCCGGCTTCGGAGCTTTTGCGCCCGCCGGGGCTTTCGCGATGTGCTGCTTCGCCGATGCTACCAGCGAAGTGAAGCCCGCCGCGTCGCGCACGGCCATGTCCGCAAGAATTTTCCGGTCGAGCTCGATGCCGCTCGCCTTCAGGCCGTGAATCAACTGACTGTAGGTGATGCCGTTGTTGCGCGCGGCCGCGCCGATGCGCTGAATCCACAGCGTGCGATAGTCGCGCTTGCGGGTGCGGCGGTCGCGATAGCTATAGCGCAGCGATCGGTTCACCGCTTCCTTCGCCGAGCGGAAGAGCTTTCCCTTGGTGAGGAAAAATCCCTTCGCGTGCTTCAGCAGCTTTTTGCGGCGCGCGCGGCGTTTCGTTCCACGTTTAACTCGAGGCATAGCTTGTCTCCATATGCGCCAGGTCGGCGCTTGAAATATCCAAAATTTAACGGGAGACAAACGCAGGCCGCCGCTCGCCCAAAAACACACCAGCGCAAGCAGCAGACGGGTTTGTCTCATGGAATTGCAACTACCTATCCCGATCGCGATGAAGCTTCGACGGGAAATCCGGCCGGCAGGCACCCGTTACGCTCTGCCCGGCACGAGAAAAATCGAATCGAAAACTAGACGCCGTACGGCAGCGCGAGCCGCACGTTCGGCACGTCGGCCTTATTCACGACGGCGCTCTTACCGAGCTTGCGCATGCGGCGAGGCTTCTTCGTGCCCAGCAAATGGCGCATGCCGGAATGCCGGCGAATAAATTTTCCCGTCGCGGTCTTCTTGAAGCGCTTGGCCGCCCCGCGGTGCGTCTTCAACTTCATTTTCTTGTTCTTCTTCACAATCCCCTCGTTCCAGCAAGTTCTTACGCTTTAAGTGGCACAGGCACTCTTGCTTGTCCTGAGGCACGAAGGGCCTGTGCGCAGTTATTCTCGGCTCGACTCAAAATATTTGCACTCAAGCGAGCTAGCTCGAAAGCCTAAGCCTGCCCGCCGGCAGAAGCCGGACGCCCCGGCGCAGGCGCCGCACCAGCGCCTTTCTTCGGAGCAAGCAACGCCAGCAAAATATTCGCTTCCATGCGCGGCCCGAATTCCACCTGCGCGTGGTCGGTGATGTCCATCAGCAGACGATTCATCTTCGCGCGCCCCACGTCCTGGTGCGCCATTTCGCGGCCGCGATGAAAAATCATCGCCTTCACTTTGTAACCGTCACCCAAGAACCGGATGATCTGATTTTTTCGCACCTGATAATCGTGCTCGGCGGTAGAAGGGCGGAACTTCACTTCCTTGATGTGCGAACTCTTCTGATGCTTCTTCGCCTCGTGCGCCTTCTTGCTCTGCTCGTACAGGAACTTTCCGTAATCCACCAGCTTGCAAACCGGCGGCACGGCATTGGGCGAGATCTCGACCACGTCGAGGCCGGATTCTCGCGCTGTTTTCATTGCATCGAGCAGGGTCATCACACCCAACTGATTCCCCGCATCGTCAATCACGCGAACTTCGCGAGCGCGGATGCGCTCATTCACTCGAAGACCACCACCCCGTTCTGCTGGGATAAATCCACCTCCGGGGCCAGAGAAACAAGTTTCGACGCCCCAATTTGCTGCCTCTCACGCACAGAAATTCTCGACGGGAGAGACAGGGCAAGAAGTATAGCACGCACTCCAAGCCCACCCGCAATAGCCCTTTTCCCTCACACATGAAAGCGATTTTGACGCGCCTGCTAAGTGATCGCGCGGGTGTCAACTTCCTTCTTCAGGCCTGCTAGGAATTGATCTAGGGGGCGGGGGCCCTGGTCGCCCTTGGTGCGGTGGCGGACGGCAACGGTGCCGGCTTCGGCTTCTTTGCCGCCGATTACCAGCATGTAGGGGATTTTTTGGAGCTGGGCGTCGCGGATTTTGGCTTGCACTTTTTCGTTGCGCTCGTCGAGTTCGACGCGAATGCCCGCGGAAAGCAATTTCTGCATCACTTCTGCGGCGTATGCGTTTTGGCGTTCGGTGATGGGCAGGATGGCGACCTGCACCGGCGCGAGCCAGGCAGGAAAAGCTCCGCCGTAAAGCTCGATTAGATAGGAAACCATGCGCTCCATCGTGCTTATCACGCCGCGGTGGATGATCACCGGGCGATGCTCCTTGCCATCGGCGCCAATGTAGCTGAGATCGAATTGATTCGGGAGATGGAAATCTATCTGAATGGTGGAATAGGTTTCCTGGTGGCCCATCACGTCGGCGAGCTGGATATCCAGCTTCGGTCCGTAGAAAGCCGCTTCTCCCGGAGCCTCGGTGTAAGGAAGGCCGAGCGAATTCATCGCCTCGCGGAGAACGTTTTCGGCCAGGTCCCACATTTCGTCGTTGGCCACATATTTCTCGGCATTCTCTTTGCCTCGCAGCGAGAGTCGGTAGCTGTATTGAGTGATGCCGAGATCGCGGTAGGCCCGCTCGACTAATCGCATGACGCCGGCAAATTCGTCTTTGATTTGCTCCGGAGTGCAGAAAATGTGCGCGTCGTTTAGCGTCATCGCGCGAACGCGGCTGAGACCGCTCAGAACACCGGAGCGCTCGTAGCGGTACATCGTCCCGAGTTCGGCGATCCGCACGGGCAGATCGCGATAGCTGCGTTTCTTCGATTCGTAAACCAGGATGTGGTGCGGGCAGTTCATGGGCCGCAAAACGAGATCTTCGGTTTCAAGCTCCATGGGCGGAAACATATCCTCATGATAATGCTCCCAGTGCCCGGAACGCTTGTAGAGATCCACTTTTGCGAGGTCGGGCGTGTAGACGTGCTGATAGCCGGCTTCGCGTTCGCGCTCGAGAATATATTCTTCGAGCAGGCGGCGAATCGTCGCGCCTTTGGGAAGCCACAGGGGCAATCCCGCGCCAACGAGGTCGCTCACAGTGAATAGCTCAAGGTCTTTTCCAACGCGGCGGTGATCGCGCTTTTTCGCTTCCTCGAGCCGGTGCAGATATTCGTCGAGTTCTTTCTGATCTACGAAGCACGCGCCGTAAATCCGCTGCATCTGCGGATTGCTTTCTTTGCCTTTCCAGTAGGCGCCGGCAACGCTCATCAATTTGAATGCTTTGATCCGCCCGGTGGAGGGAATGTGCGGGCCGCGGCAGAAGTCGATGAATTTTCCGGTGGTATAGAAGGAAACCATCGGCTCATCGGCCTTTTCTTCAACCAGCTCGCATTTGAATTCCTGATTCTGCCGGCGGTAGAGCTCGATGGCTTCGGGCTTGGGGATCAGTTTGCGTTCGTTGGGAATATCTTTCGAGGCGAGCTCGTGCATCTTCGCTTCGATTTTCGCGAGATCGTCGGGAGTGAACGGCTCATCGCGCACGAACTCGTAGAAAAAGCCGGTTTCGATTGGCGGGCCGATGCCGAGCTTCACGTTGGGATAGAGCTCCATCACGGCGGCGGCGAGAAGATGCGCGGCCGAGTGGCGGAACACCTGCACCGCGTCGGGATCTTTCGCGGTGAGTATGGCGAGCTTGGTGTCGTGGTCGAGCGGGCGCGCGAGATCGATCAGGTCGCCATTGGTGCGCGCGACGAGCGCTTCTTTAGCCAGGCGCGGCGAAATCTGCTTCGCTATGTCGGCGGCGGTGGTGCCTTTGGGGACGTCGCGGGTGGCGCCGTCGGGCAAAGTAATTTGAATGGTGTCCATGGTTTATCAGCTGTACTCGCCTGCGAGTACGCGGACGAAACAGGAAGCAGGTAGATTACTTTGCAGTGCGCGCAGGGTCAAGGTTGCGCGCGAAGTTGTGTCTTAGCTCCATAATTCTGTCACCCCTTAACAGCAACGTGAAAATGTCACCCCATGAACAGGGAGACAGTCACGTTGAGTCAAAGAGAGTTGCAGCGAGTGGAAGTCATTTCCCGATGCGTGCAAGGTCAGTTGGCGTGTGCCAGAGCCGCGGAGCTGCTCGACCTATCGCCTCGGCATATCAAACGTCTCAAAGTCCGCTACCGGCAAGGCAGCGCCGCGGCTCTGGCTCACGCTAACCGCGGCCGTCCCAGCCACCGCCGCTTGCCCCAGCGCATCCGTCTGACCATCCTGCCTCTGGCCCGCACCCGCTACGCCGGCTTCAATGATCACCATCTCTGCGAAAAGCTCAGCGAGCAGGAAGGTTTCTCGCTGAGCCGCGAGACCCTCCGCCGTTTGCTCCGCACCGCGGGCATCGGCTCGCCTCGCAAACGCCGTCCCCCGGCTCATCGCCAAAGACGTTTGCGATCCGCTCGCGAAGGGGAACTCGTGCAGCTGGACGGCTCTCCCCATGATTGGCTCGAAGGTCGCGGCTCCCTGCTCACCGCTCTAGGCATGCAAGATGATGCTTCCGGCAAAATCCTCGCCGCTCAGTTCTTCTCCTCGGAAACTTCCCCAGGCTATTTCCGCCTGCTGCAGAGCCTCTTGCGCCGCTTCGGTGTTCCCCTCGCTTTCTACGGGGATCGTAGCGGCGTCTTTGTACGTAACGACGAGCACTGGTCGCTCGACGAACAACTCGCCGGGCAGCGCCAGCCCACTCAATTCGGCCGTGCTCTCCAACAGCTCGGCGTCACCTTCATCGCCGCGCAAAGCCCACAGGCCAAAGGACGCATCGAGCGCCTCTGGGGCGTGCTGCAGGATCGTCTCACCAGCGAACTGCGCTTGGCGGGCTCTTGCGATCTCGACTCAGCCAACCGCGTGCTACGCCGCTTCGCTCGCCCTCCCCGCGACGACGCGAAAGCCTGGCGCCCGGCTCCGAAAAATCTAGAGCGGATCTGTTGTCTCACCCACGATCGCGTCGTCAGCAATGACAATGTCGTCCAATGGGACGGCCACTGCCTACAGATCCACCCGCAGTCGCGACGATACAGTTTTGCCGGAGCCAAAGTGCAACTCCATCACGCACTCGACGGCCGAATCGCTCTCTACTATGGCGACACCCGTCTGCAATTCACCACCCGGAGGTGACATTTTTATGTTGCCGTTAGGGTGACAGAATTACGTTGCTACAACATCGGGATGCTTGGGTGCTTCTATATGGCCACCAGCCAAGCCCCTTATCCTGTAACCTGCTTTTCACATGGATTTCCGCCCCTCGCGTGTTTTAATCTCCCTCCGTGGAAGTCAGCTCGCAAGGCGCAACTTCTGCGTCTGACCATGTCCCGCTTCGGCGTCCAACTCGCCCTGCGATTCCTGTGCCTGTTCTCGCTCGCCATCGCCGCAGCCAGCCTCACTCGAGCGCAGACCTCCATTGCCGGTGACCTAGCGGAAAAGTCTCCGTCCCCCAAAGATCAGGTTCCTCAATCTCAGACTCCAGCGGAGCCCCCCGACGATTCCGCGGCTGAAGATACGCTCACCGTTTTCCCCCATTCAGAGACGGCCCGCTATTGGATCTCCGGCCAAGCCAACATCATCTTGCAATGGCATCCTTCGTTTCGCGCGAAATACACCGGAACGAACAGCCTGACACCCGACGCTCAGAGCGCCACTACACATGTTCTTACGCTCTATACCGGATACGAACTCACCCACACGACCGAAGTGTTTGCCGATGTGGAGTACGCCACCGGCGGCGGCATCGGACATGCCTTCGGCCTGGCCGGCTACACCAACCTGGATTCGGTGCGGACGGTATCGGGTGCTGCCCTCTCAACCGCGCCTTACCTCGCGCGACTCATGCTTCGGGAGATCATCCCGCTCACCGGGGTACGCGTTGAAGCAGAACGAGATCCGTTGCATCTAGCCACTTCGCTTCCAGCGCGCCGGATCGAATTCCGCATCGGAAAATTTGACGTTGTCGATTTCTTCGACGTAAATGCTTACGGCTCCGACAGCCACCTGCAATTCATGAATTGGACCGTGGACAATAACGGGGCTTACGACTACTCCGCGAACACGCGCGGCTACACCGACGGCGTCATGCTTGAATACGACGACCATTGGTTCACTGCGCGCTTTGCGGAAACGCTGATGCCGAAAGTCGCAAACGGGATCAATCTTGACGCGGATCTAGCCCGTTCCCGCGCGGCAAATCTTGAGGTCGAGGCGCGCGGAAATCATTTCCTGCATCGCGCCGGAGCGGTGCGCCTCCTGAGCTATTTGAACCAGGCGACCATGGGGAATTACGAACAAGCCATCGAAGAGTACCTTGCAAGCAACAAGACTTCACCACCTAACATCATCGCCACCCGCCGTGAGGGCCGGCACAGATACGGATTCGGACTGAATTTCGAGCAGGAAATCTTGCCGCAAGTAGGCATATTCGGGCGCCTCGGATGGAGCGACGGCCGCAACGAATCGTTCGCCTATACCGAAGACGATCGCACCGCCGAAATCGGAGGCTTCACCAAAGGCAATTGGTGGAAACGTCGCAATGACCGCGCCGGGGTGGCATTCGTGGCCAACGGAATCGTCAAAGCCCATCAGGAATATCTAGCGCTCGGCGGCCTCGGATTTCTCCTCGGCGACGGCAATCTCACTTACGGCTCCGAAAAAATCGTCGAAGCTTTCTACACCGCGCACCTCTGGCGCGGTTTCTTCGCCTCGCTCGATTTGCAGCACATCAATAATCCCGGCTACAACAAAGATCGCGGTCCGGTGCTGGCACCCGGTGCCCGTTTTCACGTCGACTTCTAACACCGTCGCGTCCCTGTTTTTCCTCTGGCATGCCGAGCCCACGCAGTTTAAGCTCCGCCCCTGCGGCATTGGGGCAATCACGCATTTCACGGCGAGCCGCCGGAGGAATTGAATGTCACGTGCAACTTGGTCCGTCGTTCTGATCTTCGCGTTGGTTTTCGTTTGCGCACTTGCGCTTCCCGCCCGCGCGCAAGAGAAGCCTCAGCCTCAAGCAGCTCCCGCGACCGCCCCGCAAGCCGCCGAACCTCCCGCAGCAAAGCCCGCCGACGTCGCTTCACCCGACGCCATCCTCGCCGCCGTCTACGACGTGATCTCCGGCCCCGCCGGCCCGCGCGATTGGGACCGCTTCAATTCTCTCTTCGCTCCCGGCGCCCGCCTGATTCCCATCAGCCCCCGAAAAGATAAGCCCGGCATCAACATCCTCGTCATGACGCCCAAGGACTACTCCGACCGCGCCGGCTCCTACTTCGACAAAAACGGCTTCGTCGAGCGCGAAGCCTCCCGCAAAACCGAGCGCTACGGCAACATCATGCAAGTCTTCAGCACTTACGAATCGCGCCACGACGCAAAAGACGAAAAGCCCTTCGCGCGCGGCATCAACAGTTTTCAGCTCTACAACGACGGCACCCGCTGGTGGATCGTCACCATCATGTGGCAGGAAGAAACACCGGATAACCCGCTGCCAAAAGAATTCCTCCCCGCATCTAGGTAAAAATCGAGAAGAGGTTCGCGTGAGATGTCAGCGCGGGTTCGCTTGTGGGTTGGCTGGCGAACCCAAAGGAACAATCGGCACAGCCGCTGGTGCTGCCGCCTGATTCAACACTTCCTTCGCCTCTGCCGGAAGCTGATCGGCCCGCGCCAGCATCGCGCTCACCTGCCACATCTGCGCGTCCGACAGCGCGCTCTTGAATCCGGGCATCCCCGTCAGGCGAATCCCGTTCTGTACTTTCCAGAACGTCACGCCCACAGGGTCATCCGTCACCATTTCTTTCGGGTCAAAAAGTTGTGGCGCTTCCGGAAACATCCCTTTGCCCGCCACCGACGGAGGCTGGCCGGGCATTCCGTGGCAAAATGCGCAGTCTTTCACGTAGATTCCTGCGCCGCTCGCGAGGTCAGGCGCGTTAAAGCTAGCTGAGTCCCGTTTCGGAGCCTCACGATCTATGCGCGCGTGGAGCGCCGTTCTCGCCAGCTTTCGCTCAAACATGAGCGGCGGGTCGGCCGCTGCCACCGGCATGTGTCTGCTCCCCGCGTACCAACCGACAGCAATTGGAAAGGCAATCAGAGTCAAGATCACTCCGGCTAGAAAACCTCGCATTCAAATCCTCGCTTTGCTGAAGGAATTCTTTTTCCTGCCCGACGAGAAGTTGATAACACATACGCTGCGACGCGTCATTGTGTTTATACTGCTCCGTCTCGCAACGAGGTCGCACGGCCCAGCCACCGGAGGGTATTCCATGTATCAGCCAGACCTGCTAAAAGGCCGCACAATTTTCATCACCGGAGGCGGCACCGGCCTCGGCCGCTCCATGGCTCTCCGCTTCGCCGAACTCGGCGCCAATATTTTTCTCACCGGCCGTCGCGAAGAACCCCTGAAGCAAACCGCAAACGACATTCGCGCCAAGGGAGCGCAAGCCGCCTACGGCATCGCCGACGTTCGCGATTTCGCGGCCGTCGAGAGCGTAGTAGCCGCCGCCGAAGAAAAATTTGGCTCCGTCGATACCCTCGTCAACAACGCCGCCGGCAATTTCATCGCCCGCAGCGAAAAACTCTCGCCCAACGCCTTTAACGCCATAATCGGTATCGTCCTCACCGGCACGTTCCACTGCACCCTCGTCCTGGGCCGCAAATGGATCGCCGCCAAAAAACCAGGCAACGTCCTCAACATCGTCACCACCTACGCCGCCACCAATGCCGGCTCCGGCTACGTGATGCCTTCCGCCTGCGCCAAAGCCGGCGTCCTCGCCATGACGCGCTCTCTCGCCGTCGAATGGGCCAAGCATCATATTCGACTCAACGCCATCGCCCCCGGCCCCTTCCCCACCGAAGGCGCCTTCTCGCGCCTGATGCCCTCCAAGGAAATCGAGGAGCGCGCGAAGAATAATCACCCCATGAAGCGCTTTGGCCGCCACGAAGAGCTGGCTGACCTCGCCGTCTACCTCCTCAGCAACCAGGCCGACTACGTCAACGGCGAATGCGTAGTAATCGACGGCGCTCTCTGGCTCCGCGGCGCCGGCGAATTCAACGACTTCGTCGACCTGCCCGACGCCGCCTGGGAAATGCTCGAATCCGCCCGCAAGAAATAGCTCAAACTTATGGTGCGCGTAGCTCATCACGGCTGATTCCGATTTCCGGGGCTTGCCCGCGTCATCGTCCTGTGACTCCCGCGTGTCATCCTGAGCGGAGACTCGCGCGTTTTTTTCTTCCCTCGCCGAGCGAGCGCGCGAGTCGCAGTCAGGATCTCTCTTCGATTTTTCCTTGGTTCCCCGGCGCGCAAAATATTTTCGCTCGAGTATCAATCTGCAAAAGTCTGAAAACGTGCTCGTAATTGTCGGCGCGTCGACTGGTAAAATTTCTTCCGTCATACGCGTAGGATTTCGCCACCCACACCGTAGTTCCACGCATTCAATTCTTCACGCCGCTCACAAACCGCAATCGCAGCTCTCCAAGGTATTGCATCTCAAGAGGTTCGCCTCGCATGCCGATTCAAGGGATACGATTTGCTATCGATGGCAATGCTGTAATACGATGGCGCTATCGATTGGCAATTGGAGGTTCTCAGCCATGGAGAGAGCTCGTGTCCGCGTTTCTCCCAAATTCCAGATCGTCATTCCCAAATCGATTCGCGAAGAGTTGCACATCGAACCCGGCCAGGATCTCGTCATGTATTCGCTCGAAGGCACCATCCGGATTCTTCCTCGCCGCTCTGTGAAAGAACTCCGCGGCGCCGCCAAAGGCATGAGATGGAAAGAGGATTATCGTGACCACTCGGACCACTTCTGAGCTTTACCTCGTCGACTCCTCAGGCTGGCTCGAATATCTCACCGAAGATTCGAAAGCCCCTTTGTTCGCCCACTACCTGGAGAACGAGGCCGCCGTCATCGTTCCCTCACTCGTCATTTACGAGGTCTACCGCCAACTCGCCCGCCATCGCGGCAAGCCTCTCGCCGACCGTTTTCTCTCGCAGGCGCTCCACTGCCGCGTCGTCCCTCTAGACGAAATGACCGCTCTCGCCGCCGCCGACGCCAGCCTCAATCACCGCCTCGCCATGACCGACGCCCTTCTCTATGCAACCGCCCGCGCCCACCACGCCCAATTCGTCACCACCAACACAAAACTCCGCGGCCTCCCCGCCGTCATCATCCCCTAAAGAGTTGAAGGTGCCAGCCGGTGACCATTCGGACAGTGTTATATACTCCACTCCAGTTGGAAGATTTTTCACAGGGCGAACAAAAGACGAATAAAAATCGCCGCACGGCAGGCCCTTGCGTTACAATATATTTGATGAGCGCGAACTCGGTGCGTATGAGGTTTAAGTGTGCAGCGCTCGGAAATCAAAGAGCTTCACTACATCACGCCCATCGCGAATATTCCATCGATTATTGTGCATGGGATCTTGTGCAAGAATCGGGCGGACCAATTCGATCCAGCAACCATCGCTCTACAGACAGTGCAAGATACTAGAGACAAGAAGTCTGTACCGGGCGGACTCCCACTGCACGATTACGCAAATCTCTATTTTTCGGCTCGAAATCCAATGATGTACAAGCGTCAGGCATTGCACCGGGAAATCTGCGTGCTTCAGGTGAGTACGGACGTACTCGATCAACCAAAAGTTGTGATCGCTGAGTTAGTTCCTCGGAGTATTCCTTCCAATCGAATTCTTGGTGCGTACGTCTCCTGTGAACATTCGAAAGCAGCGCTTGAGGCTACTGGTTTTGCGCCCACGATCACGATCGACGGTCATATTTTCTTCAGGGGGTAAGCAGGATGGTCAAAACCCTCATCGGCGACATGTTTGAATCGAAAGCCCAGACTCTTGTGAACACGGTGAATTGCGTCGGAGTAATGGGCAAGGGAATAGCGTTAGAGTTCCAAAAGAGATTCCCCGATGCATATAGGGACTATGCAGTGCGCTGCGAAAACGAGCAAGTCCACTTGGGTCGCCCCTACTTGTACAAATCGCTGTCGCATCCCTGGATATTGAACTTCCCCACGAAGCTTCATTGGAGGATGGTTACTAAGCTAGCTGATATTAGCCGTGGCCTCGAATACTTGCTAGAACACTATCGAGAATGGGGCATCGAATCGTTGGCCGTCCCGCCTCTCGGTTGCGGCCAAGGTCAACTCGAATGGCGAGTTGTTGGACCGACTCTGTATCGGTACTTGAGTCGGATGGATATCCCAGTCGAGCTGTATGCCCCCTATGGGACGCCCCATGAGGAACTTCACGCTCAATTCCTGAACTCAAGGCCGATGCCTCAGGCAAGGTTTGTTCGACCGGCATGGGTCGCCCTAATCGAGATTCTTCACCGGATCGAACAGGAACCCTACCATTGGCCTATTGGCAGAATCGCGTTTCAGAAAATCGCGTACGTCGCAACGGAGGAAGGTCTCCCTACTGGCCTTGACTATAAACCAGGGAGCTTTGGCCCGTTTGCGCCAGGCATGAAGAAGGTCGAAACTACGCTGGTCAATAATGGCCTCATCAAAGAAATCCCCGTCGGGCGAATGTTTGCCGTAAAGGTGGGTCCAACTTTTGAGGATGCCCGACGAGCATATGCTTCCGATTTGGAGCGATGGAACGAAAAAATCGAAAGGATTACAGACCTTTTCGTGCGAATGAATACCCAGCAAGCCGAATTGACGGCAACGGTGCTTTTTGCTGCGAGGATGCTACTAGCGGGCGCTAAGACGAATTCCGTATCGGAACGAGATGTTTTCGACCATATCATGGATTGGAAACGCCGTCGAAAACCTCCCCTCGACCCGGCAGACCTCGCTGTCACTATTCGTGATCTAGGCAGTCTTGGATGGCTGCATGTGAAACCGAGCGAAGATCTTCCGCTTCCAGAAGAGATGCTGATATCAACTGGCGATTAGCTCGATCCCAGAACGCAGTGTCACCATTCGCGACCGGCAGCCGATGCTGGTTCCTGACGACCTTTCCCTGTGAGGCTCTAGTTTAATTGTAGTAACTAGTTTGCATTTCTGTTAACATGAGTCGGGAGACTTTTTGCATGGCGGAAAATTGCGATATGAGGCGTACTCGGCTAACTCAGCGCAGCTTCGGGCAGGCACGAGCGTCTGTCCTTGAGAAGCCCTGCTTTCCGCCGAAGCACTTTCTAATCGCAAATCAGGAATTAGAATTCCACGTAAGACCTATAAGAATCAGCGAACTAAAATTTCCTAATCGCAAATTTTTGACGGTTTTTCGCGTTGCATCTTAGGCCTGTGCGACTCGTATTCACACCTTAAGGGCTTCGCGATCCAGGATTCGGCGTCTAGCTACCAGCCCTGCAATTCTCTCTGCGATTCAGTGCCTCTGTGGCCATCTCAATCCGCAACTTCGCGCGCAACCTGTTGTAGCAACGTAATTCTGTCACCCTAACGGCAACATAAAAATGTCACCTCCGGGTGGTGAATTGCAGACGGGTGTCGCCATAGTAGAGAGCGATTCGGCCGTCGAGTGCGTGATGGAGTTGCACTTTGGCTCCGGCAAAACTGTATCGTCGCGACTGCGGGTGGATCTGTAGGCAGTGGCCGTCCCATTGGACGACATTGTCATTGCTGACGACGCGATCGTGGGTGAGACAACAGATCCGCTCTAGATTTTTCGGAGCCGGGCGCCAGGCTTTCGCGTCGTCGCGGGGAGGGCGAGCGAAGCGGCGTAGCACGCGGTTGGCTGAGTCGAGATCGCAAGAGCCCGCCAAGCGCAGTTCGCTGGTGAGACGATCCTGCAGCACGCCCCAGAGGCGCTCGATGCGTCCTTTGGCCTGTGGGCTTTGCGCGGCGATGAAGGTGACGCCGAGCTGTTGGAGAGCACGGCCGAATTGAGTGGGCTGGCGCTGCCCGGCGAGTTGTTCGTCGAGCGACCAGTGCTCGTCGTTACGTACAAAGACGCCGCTACGATCCCCGTAGAAAGCGAGGGGAACACCGAAGCGGCGCAAGAGGCTCTGCAGCAGGCGGAAATAGCCTGGGGAAGTTTCCGAGGAGAAGAACTGAGCGGCGAGGATTTTGCCGGAAGCATCATCTTGCATGCCTAGAGCGGTGAGCAGGGAGCCGCGACCTTCGAGCCAATCATGGGGAGAGCCGTCCAGCTGCACGAGTTCCCCTTCGCGAGCGGATCGCAAACGTCTTTGGCGATGAGCCGGGGGACGGCGTTTGCGAGGCGAGCCGATGCCCGCGGTGCGGAGCAAACGGCGGAGGGTCTCGCGGCTCAGCGAGAAACCTTCCTGCTCGCTGAGCTTTTCGCAGAGATGGTGATCATTGAAGCCGGCGTAGCGGGTGCGGGCCAGAGGCAGGATGGTCAGACGGATGCGCTGGGGCAAGCGGCGGTGGCTGGGACGGCCGCGGTTAGCGTGAGCCAGAGCCGCGGCGCTGCCTTGCCGGTAGCGGACTTTGAGACGTTTGATATGCCGAGGCGATAGGTCGAGCAGCTCCGCGGCTCTGGCACACGCCAACTGACCTTGCACGCATCGGGAAATGACTTCCACTCGCTGCAACTCTCTTTGACTCAACGTGACTGTCTCCCTGTTCATGGGGTGACATTTTCACGTTGCTGTTAAGGGGTGACAGAATTATGGAGCTAAGACACACCCAAGCATCCCGATTGCCCACAGCAGACATCTTTAGTAGTCTCTACGATTGCGCTTACGACAAAACAGAGGGCTGAGTGACTTGGGGATGAATCATTTGCAGCGAAAACTGGGTTTCAATTTCTGGGCTCTTTTGCTTGCCGTCGTTCTGCTTCCTTCCTGCCAGCAACAGATTAATTTTCCGAAGCCGTCGTTGAAGTCGATGTCTCCCACGACGAAAAAGGCGGGCGATACGGCGTTTACCCTGACCGTAATGGGCAAGAGCTTTTCGCCGGGTGGGGCCGTGGAGTGGAACGGAACTCCGCTGGTGTCAAATTTCCTGAGCACCAGCGAGATGACGACCCAGGTTCCAGCAGTCCTGATCGCAACTCCAGGCACCGCGACTGTGACTGTTTTTACTCCAGCGCCGGGCGGAGGCACATCAGCCACCTCTCTTACTTTCACGATTACGCCGGCGCCCAGCAATGTCCCGACAATCACCTCGATCTCGCCGACCACAGTTCTCGCCGGAACACCCGGGGCGACCCTGCTTATTAGCGGCACTCAATTCGCTCCCCAGTCGGTTGTGTCCGTGAACAACACGAATCGCTCGACAGGCTTTATTAACAGCACGAGCCTGCAGGTCGGTCTGATGGCGGCCGACCTGGCAACAGCCGGGACTTTATCGATCGCGGTCACCAATCCTGCGGCACCGCCGCCCGCGCCGCCGAACGGCGGAACGTCCAACATCTTTTCCTACGCAATTGACAACCCGTTTCCCGTGATCACGAGCCTCGCGCCCACCAGTGTGGCAGTGGGCGCGACAACAGCGCCCGTTTTGACTCTGACCGGCACCGGTTTCAATGCGACTTCTGTGA
Organism: uncultured Acidobacteriota bacterium; assembly: GCA_963772535.1. Classification (GTDB taxonomy): domain Bacteria; phylum Acidobacteriota; class Terriglobia; order Acidiferrales; family UBA7541; genus Palsa-295. The sequence continues at coordinate 267,716 of CAVYXN010000006.1, read as the reverse complement.
TCGAGATCAATGGGGGACCGCGCGCGACAACTTTTGCGGGTTCTACCTCACTCATGACCGCGCTGACTCTCGGCGACATAGCCGCGGGCGGAGTCGATCAGGTGCAGGTTTTCAACTCGGCGCCCGGCGGAGGGACGTCGAATATTGTGGTATTCGCTGTGAATCCCACTGCGGCAAAGGGACTGCCCGTGCTATTGGATCTGGCTCCCGATGGCTCGCAGGCAATCAACGGAATCTGCGGCACAGCTTCGATGTGTGCGAATGGTACGCCAGACGTCATGACGGCCGGGCCCTCTACGGACATGACCGGGGCGATGGTCGCGTACGCGTCGATATCGAACAATTTGGTGACAACTGACACGAACGCATCGAGCGACGTGTTTGTCCGCACTACGTGTGTGACCGTGGCCTCATGCACACCGTCGAATACGTTGATTAGTGTGGATCCAAATGGCAACACGGCAAATGGCCCGAGTTGGGAGCCGTCGATTGCTTCGTCAGGCGGCAGCGTAGCATTTACATCCACTGCGTCGAATCTGGTTACATCCGCGCCTCTTGACGGTAAGACTCGACAGGTTTTTTGGCGCCCAGCGAGTGTTGTTGTGGGCTCGACGGTTGGCACGCAACTCGTATCCATGGGCGCCGATGGGGTCAGCGCGGGAAATGGCGACAGCTTCAATCCAGTAATCAGCTCGGATGGGCAGTTTGTGGCCTTTGTTTCGCTGGCGACGAATCTCGTATCCAATGCGACTTTCGACGGAGTCACGCCCCAGGTGTTCGTGCGGAGCACCTGCGGCGGTGTCGCGAGCACCACATGTACGCCTACGACGTTTCTGGTTTCCACCCCGGATGGAACCACGCCGGGAAATGGACCAAGCTCGGCGCCCTCGATCTCCAGCGCGGCGTCTGTGATCGCATTCGTATCCACTGCGCGAAATCTGGGCGCGACGGCTCCAAACCCAAGCGGGCTGGCGGAAGTGTTCTCGCGCACGTGCGCCACACTGCTCACGACGTGCATGGGAGAAACCGACCTCATATCTACGCCCGATGGGGTAACCCCGGCGAACGGCGCGAGCACGCAAACCGCGACCTCCGGCTCGAGCGGGCGCTTTATTGCCTTCACGTCGGCCGGAACAAATCTCGGCTTCAATTCGGGCGGAGTGCAGGAGATCTATATACGCGACACGTGCTCAAACGTGGTTACGACGGGTTGCACACCTTCAACCATCCTCGCCTCCACGCGCGACGGCACCACGCCGGCAAATTCGCTCGCCGAGGCGCCCTCGTTCGACACGACTGGGCAATTTATTGCTTTCGCCTCGGCGGCGTCGAATCTGGGGGCCAACACGGCGAACGGCATTGAGAACGTGTTTGCGCGAAACACGTGCCTCAACATCTTCACCAACTGCACTATGGATACCGTTGTCGCCAGCCAGCCTGCCGGTACCCTGTCGCCATCGTTGAATGGAAGCAGCCTGGCCCCTTCCATCAGCGGCGACGGGCATACGGTGAGTTTCCTTTCGTTCGCGGGCAATCTCGTGGCGCGCGATACGAACGGATTGGCGGATGCCTTCCTGGCCTCGACGACGTTTTAATTTCGCGTTCTGCTGCTGCGGGATTTTTAGTGTGCGGGGGTCGAACCGATTCTCTGCAGAATGGCGGATCGCGTGCGATCGAGCGTGAACGTGAGCGATTCGCGCGGCACGCTATTCACGTAGGGCCCGATCATCCATCCGAGCCCCATCGGAATATCGCGCGTCAGCGAAACCGACTGGCTCTCAATGTAGGTTCCGCCGTCTTTTTCTTCGAATCGCCAGTAGGTGTTCATTCGCCACAGAAATCCGTTGTCGTGTCCCTCGCGCTTGAGCTTTTCGTGGGGCTCGCCTGCGTCTTCCACTTCCTGAACGCGCGTGGTGTGGGAACGGCTCCATTCATGCGTGGCATCCACGGGCTCGTAATGGACCTCGTGCGTAGTGTCGAGCACCGTGGTGATGATTTTCTTTTTGTAGAAGCGAATATCCACCACGAAATCGCTGCCGTTGTGCTGCGAGATCTTCGAACGCATCACGTCGGGCTGGAAATATTGCAGCTGATTGTCGTAGTCCTGTTCGAATGCGACCACTTGGGCGAGCGTGGCGCCCGGCACAAAAATCGTTCCAATCCAGTGGTGGATCAGTCCTCCGGGCACGCTGATCTTTTTGCCGTCATCGAGCGTTTCGACGGACTCGATCACCACCTGGCCGTCGCGCAGATCCTGGTAGACGGCTTCGCGGCGATTTTCGGGAAGGCTCTCGATCCATAGAAACGGCTCGCGGCGCGCGAGCTCAGAGTCAATCTGCGTTTCGGTGAGCTGCACGTAGCGATCAAATGCGGCGATCGTTTCCGGCTTTAAATCCTCAGCACTGGCCCCGCCCGGCGCAATCAGGCACAAGACAAGCGCTGCAATGAAATACTGCTTGATGAAACGCCGGACGCTGATCTGCCTGTCCTGTTTCTCTTCCAACTGTCCGCCCAAGGCGCCGAATCCTCTTTTGTTACCTTCTCTCGCGGCAACATTTCAAAAGCCTTAGCACGCGAAAACGAAACGGCGTATTAATTAGGACGCAGGATGAGTTCCAAACGATTCAATCGGCGGGCGAATCGGGCAACTCGGCGAATCGGGAAGCCCGGCCTGCTGACAGGGTCAGGGTGTGCCAGCAGGCGAGGCTTTGGGCGGGCTGGGTAACTTGCCCCGGCTCCATTCGGAACCGTCGTCCCCGCAGCGCAGTCCCCAACCCGCGGGATCATTGTTGCGGCCTAAAGCGGCGGCCAACAATGGCTCGGCCGGGATAAATTTCGGGTACCCGGGTTTTAGTACCGGGTTATTTTCGCGTTTGAGCAGTGAGGAATGGACGGCCAGCGCGATTGCTCACTTTTTGTAGCCGCTCTCGTCTGACGGGAAGTCTCCCCTTGTTATTCTACAGGAGAGGTGGCAGACTCCCTGTAGCTTGACCTCTAGTTTATCTAGGAGAGAGCCCGAATGACCGCATCCACGGAAGTGCTGCAAGGCACGCTCGACCTTCTGATTTTGAAAACGCTTGCGCTCGAGGCCATGCACGGCTGGGGAATCGCGCAACGGATTCAGCAGGTATCCCGCGAGATGCTGCAAATTCAGCAGGGCTCGCTCTACCCGGCGCTCTACCGGCTGGAGCGCAAAGGGCTGATTCGAGCGGAGTGGGGCGCGTCTGACAACAATCGCCGGGCGAAATTTTACTCGCTGACGAAAAAGGGACGCGCTCAACTCGAAAAGGAGCTGGCTGACTGGGAGCGGCTGTCGTCGGCGGTGGCATTGATACTGCAGCGGGTGTAACGGAGCTCAGACCATGGGTTTTTTGCAGCGGTGGTTTCGGCGCGGCAATGCGGAACAAGAGATGAGCGACGAGCTGCGCGACCACATCGAGCGCCAGACCGACGCGAATATTGCCGCCGGAATGCCGCGCGACGAGGCGCGACGGCAGGCGCTAATGCAATTCGGCGGAGCCGAAGCCGTGAAAGAAGACTGCCGCGAGCAGAGCAGCGGTTTCTGGCTCGAGACGCTCTTAAGCGACGTGCGCTACGGCATTCGCATGATGATGCGTTCGCCGGGATTCACGATCGTCGCGATTCTCACGCTGGCCCTCGGAATCGGCGCGAACACGGCTATCTTTTCCGTGGTGAACGGCGTCCTGTTGAACCCGCTGCCATTCCCGCAACCCGAGCAGCTCGTTTCGCTGAGCGAGAGCAAGCCAAATTTCGCCACCGGCTCGATTTCCTATCTCAATTTTCGCGACTGGCAGCGTAACAACCACACATTTTCCTCGATGGCGATCTCGCGTCCGATTTCTTTCAGTCTTACGGGATCGGGCGAGGCCGAGCAATTGCAAGCGGAACTGCTCTCCTCTGATTATTTTTCCTTGTTGGGCGTGAAACCAGTGCTCGGGCGGATGTTTGCGCCCGGCGAAACCGAAGTAGGCGCGGCTCCCATCGTGCTGATTAGCGCGGGTCTCTGGAAACGCAAATTCGGCTCATCGCCCGATGTGCTGGGACGCACCATCACGCTCGATGGCGGCGGTTTCACGATTGTCGGCGTGATTCCCGCGGACTTCGATCTTTCCACTCGCAGCTTCCGCAATAGCGAAATCTACGTCCCCATCGGCCAGTGGAAAAATAATTTCCTGCTCAATCGCGGCGCCGGCCTCGGCATCCACGGAATTGGCCGGCTCCGGCCCGGAGTCAGCATCGAACAGGCTCGCGCGGACATGGACGAAGTGACGCGAAACCTGATCGCCGCCTATCCCGACACCGACAATGGAATCGGCGCGGCCGTGCGTCCGCTCAAACAGGACATGCTCGGAGAAGTGAGGCCGCTTTTATTGCTTCTGCTGGGCGCGGTCTGCTTCGTGCTGTTGATCGCGTGTGTGAATGTGGCGAATCTTCTGCTCGCGCGTTCCACTTCGCGTGCGCGAGAGTTTGCAATTCGCGCGGCGCTGGGCGCTGGAAAAGGACGCCTGATTCGGCAGCTCCTTACGGAAAGCATTCTTCTCGGTATCGCAGGCGGCGGGCTCGGACTTCTGCTCGCCGTCTGGGCCACACGCGTTGCCCTTCAACATCTACCCGTCACTCTACCGCGCGCCGCCAGCGTAGGCCTTGACGCGCGTGTGTTGCTTTTCACGATCGCACTTTCGGTAGGGGTCGGAATTGTTTTCGGCCTCGTCCCAGCGCTGAAATCGCTGAAGCCGATGTTGCAGGTAACGCTGAATGAAAGCGGGCGAGGCGGAAGCGGCACCCGGCATCGGGCGCAAAGTATTTTCGTCGTGGTGGAAATGGCTTTGGCTCTTGTACTGCTGGCCGGCGCTGGATTAATGGTCCGCACGCTAGCACAGCTCTGGAGCCAGGATCCCGGATTCAATCCGCGAAACGTGCTGACGTTTAATCTCTCGCCTCCGCCGTCACTGATGAACTCAAACGCCGAAACCGTGCGCGCCTTCTCGCGCGAACTTGATCGCCGAATCGCCGCGACGCCAGGCGTGCAAGCCGTCTCGATGACGTGGGCTGCGCTTCCCATGTCTGGCGACGATGAAGACGTTTTCTGGCTCGACGGCCACCCAAAACCCGCAAGCCAGAACGATATGAACTGGGCCGTGAAATACGTCGTCGATCCCGATTATCTGAAGGTGATGCAAATTCGTCTGCGGCGCGGCCGGTTCTTCACTCCGCAAGACAACGAGCACGCGCCCTCTGTGGCCGTCATCGATGAAGCCCTCGCCAGAAAATATTTCGGCAACGACGATCCCATCGGCAAGCGCGTTCGCATAACAGAAAACGAGGGGATGGGCGACGGAACCACCGAAATCGTAGGCGTGGTGGACCACGTGAACCAGTGGGGACTCGCTTCCGACGCGCAGAATCTGCAAGCGCAGATTTATCTCCCCGCCACGCAGATGTCGGACGGTTTCACCGTGCTCGTTTCCTATGGCACGAGCGCCGTCCTTCGTTACGCAGGATCGGCCCCGGCCGTCATCGACTCCATTCGCGACACGAGCCGCAAGATGAATAGCGAGCAGGTTGTCTACGGCGAGCAGACCATGGACGCAATCATTTCCGATTCGATTTCCGATCGCAAATTTTCGATGGTGCTGCTGGGGACTTTTGCCGCGCTCGCGCTGCTGCTTTCGAGCATCGGCATCTACGGCGTGATCTCATATTTAATTGGCGAGCGAACCCATGAAATCGGGATCCGCATTGCGCTCGGCGCTCAGCGCAAGGACGTTCTCACGCTCGTGCTGAGTGAAGGCGTGCGGCTCACGCTCATCGGGGCCGCGATCGGAATCGCGGCGGCGCTCGGATTGACGCGTCTGATGGCCAATCTCCTCTACGGAGTCAGCGCCACCGATCCGCTCACGTTTGCGGCTGTGCCCATCGTCCTGCTCGGCGTCGCCATGCTGGCCTGCTACATCCCGGCGCGGCGCGCGATGCGCGTCGATCCGATGACCGCGCTCCGTTATGAGTGAAGGTTACGAATGATAGGTTAAGAACGATCCGCCACGAATAGCTGCCGAAATCCCCTCGCCGTCCGGCATTTTCCGTCGTTTAATCTCCGGCCGTCATTCACGGAACAACTTGTTGGCAGTCCGCGTATCACTTCCGGGGCAGATGCTCGTCCGCACGTCGGAAATGCGGGCACTCGCGCAGCGCGGAGGCAAGTCCATGGCTCAATCAGCGGCAACGGGGCACGAGCCCGCCAGCAGCGGCAATTGGCTGGAATCCTTCTGGCTGGATCTGCGGTATGGGCTGCGAACGCTGCGAAAGAATACCGGATTTGCGGCAGTCGCAATCTTGACGCTCGCACTCGGCATCGGCGCCAATACGGCGATATTCAGCGCGGTGAACGCTGTTTTGCTGCGTCCCCTTCCTTTCAAACAGCCAGATCGCCTCGTACAGCTCTGGGAAACGGAGACGGAGGTGCCGCAAGCGCCGTTTGCCGCTCCCGATTTTGTTGACTGGCGCGCGGAGAATCAGACGTTCGAAGACATGACGCTCTACGCCTGGCCCAACAGCCTGAATATGAGCGGCACTGGTGAACCCGAACACGTGTACGGAATTCTCGCGCAGGCCAATTTCTTTTCCGTGCTTGGCTCGGCGCCGCTGATGGGCCGCACTTTTGTCACGGGGGAAGACCAGGCGGGGCACAATCACGTCGCCGTGCTCAGTTACGGATTATGGCAGCGGCGTTTTGGCGGAACGCGCGACGTGCTCCGCAAAGATATCGAGCTGGGTGGCGAGAAATACCAGATTGTCGGCGTGATGCCCGAGGATTTCCGCCTCGGCCTGCGCGCGGATCTGTGGATTCCGATCGACATGGATCTGAAGAAACTGCCGGGACGCGGCGAGCATTCTTATCCCGCGATTGGTCGTCTGAAATCAGGTGTGACTGTACAGCAAGCAAAAGCCAACCTGAATGCCATTGCCAAGCGGCTCGAAGAGCAGTATCCGGATTCGAACCGGAAGATTGGCGCGGATGTGGTCGAAATGCGCGAGCAGCTTACGGGCAACGTGCGTCCCGCTCTACTCGTGTTGCTCGGCGCTGTTGCTCTCGTGCTGCTGATTGCTTGCGTGAACGTGGCCAATTTGCTGCTCGCGCGCGCCTCCAGCAGGCAGCGTGAAATCGCATTGCGCAGCGCGCTGGGTGCCGTCCGCTCGCGAATCATCCGCCAACTGCTCACCGAAAGCGTTTTGCTTTCTTTCCTGGCGACGATTCCTGGAATCCTGATTGCTTATTGGGGCGTGGCATTGTTGAAGGCGCTGCCGAGTGTCCCCGACCGCGCCTTTGAGCAAGTCAGCGTGGACGGCGTTGTGCTGTGCTTTGCGTTGGGCATCGCCGTGTTCACCGGGCTCGTCTTTGGTTTAGCGCCCGTGTTGCAGGTGGGCGCGCGAGATCTGCATGACGATTTGAAATCGGGCGGCAAAGGTGCGGGTGCGGCTGCGTCGTCGAGCAAGTGGTTGCGCAATAGCCTCGTGGTCGGCGAGATCGCGCTCTCGCTCTGCCTTTTGATCGCGGCAGGGCTTCTGCTCCGCACCTTCGAGCGCCTGCGCGCTGTGGAAATCGGCGTGCGTCCGGACAAAGTGCTGACGGCGAAAGTCGCGCTGCCGGATACGCAATACAAGGACGATGCGCAGTTCCGCGTCTATCGCCAGATGGCGGAACGGCTGGAACAGGCTCCCGGTGTGGATGCCGCAGCGGTGTCGAGCGAGATTCCGCTCGACGGCGGAACCAACACCTATGCCAAGAAGCCGGGCGCGCCTGCGGAAGAACTGGGCTCGCTGATGGAATGGAACGAAGTCACGCCCGGCTATTTCAAGACGTTTGGAATCCCATTTCGCGTTGGCCGGAATTTCACGGGCGCGGATTACGAACTCGTCACGAAAGTCACCGACGCTTCGAAGAAATCACCGTCGAAATACGACGGGCCGATGATGGTCGGAATCATCAACCAGAAAATGGCGAGTGAATTCTGGCCCAACGAGAACGCGGTCGGAAAAGTATTCGAGCTCGATACGCTTCCCGTGCGGGTGATCGGAGTCGTTGCTGATACGAAGATCTTCAATTCGCCCCGGCAGAAGACGATCGACGAAGCCTACTTTCCGATTGGCTGGGGTTCGCGGACGGAAATGGCAATCACCGTGCACGGCGCCGGCGCGGCCGCGTCGCTGCCCGAGACAATGCGCCGCACCATTGCAGAAGTGGATTCGAAGGTTCCTGTCTTCAACGTCCGCGAGATGGACCAGGTGATCGTGGAAGCGAATTCGGACGCACGCATCGAAGCGCAGCTGCTTGGAATCTTTGCGGGGCTCGCGCTGGTGCTCGCTGCGGTGGGAATCTACGGAGTGATGTCGTACCTCGTTGCGCAGCGCACTCAGGAACTCGGGATTCGCATGGCGCTTGGCGCGCAGCCGGTCGACGTGCTGCGATTGGTGCTTGAGCGCGGCGTCATGCTGACCGTAGCAGGACTTGCGATCGGTCTTGCGGCGGCGTTCGCGATTACGAGACTGCTGAGCAAGCTGCTGTTTGGAGTGAGCGCGACCGATCCGTTGACGTTTTTTGGAGTCGCGATGCTGCTGGGAGTTGTTGCGCTGGCTGCTTGTTGGATTCCGGCGCGGCGGGCGATGCGCGTTGATCCGATGACGGCGCTTCGTTACGAATGAAACGTTACGAACGAAGCGCTAAAAATAAAGCGTTCAAAATACTTTGGCTTTAAATGATGCGCGACAAATAAAATTGGCGCTCCGCGAGGGCGCGCGCTTATTTTGGCTCCGGAAGTCGCAGCGTGATTTTTGTGGGTTTCTTCGTGTGAATCATGATGCGTTTCTGCCAGTCGGAGAAGACGCCGTTGGAATAGGCGCGCAGGTCGTATTGTCCGGTTTCCCAGCGCGCGAATTGGAAATGGCCTTCTGCGTCGGTGCGCGTGGCGTGCGGATGTAGGCCGTCGGACGTTTGAATGGTGACGCTGGCGTTGGCGACGGGTTTGTCATGCGCGTCCACAACGATTCCTTCGAGGGTTCCCACAGGAATCGCCATTTTCTGCTGTGCGGCGGCAGAGAGCGCGGCGATCGCGAGCATTCCCACGATTGCGATTATCGGTTTCCGCATGTTTCGTCACCTCGTCGAATACTTTGTCACTCTAACTAATTTGCTGCTTGGGACGGCAATTGCAGCTTCACTTCCGTTTGCTTTCCAATTTTCACTTCGATGTTGTGCTTCCAGCTGGTCCACGCACCGCTGTGATACGCGCGCACGTCGTAGTAGCCGTTCTCGAGCTGGGGAAAGAAGAAGCGGCCGTCGCTGTTCGTGAGTGTGGACTTTGGCATCGTGCCGTCTGCTCCCTGCGAAGTAACGCGCGCTCCCGCGACGGGCTTTCCGCTGGGCCCGATCACCGTGCCCGCCAGCGTTCCGATACCTTTCGTATCGGCGGCGACCGCGAAGGCAAGCGCCGCTACGAGAAGAAAAATCACCATTGATCGTTTCATCGCACACTCCCCGGGAAACGTTGTAGCAATTTTAGGCGCTTGGGGGCGGCGGGCGCGGAAGTCAAGCACGCATTGTTCTCGAAGAGAGACTCCTGTTCGCGAGGACAGGCGAAAACGCGCGATGCGCCAAGCATTCGCAGATGGAATTCTTCGCCTGGCGACAGAATGCGGGACGCATAAAACGCGCTTCGCTCCCTTCGTTCCTCAGGGCAGGCAAAATGACATGATGGAAGTTGCACACTGCGGCGTGCTCTCGCGCGATTTATTGGCTCAGACATTTTTTTGGCTCGCTAGTATTTATAGTGGCGGCTGGCGGCAGCATGGGCGGGTTGGTCCTGGCGTCCCGTGTCGGGGTTCAGGCCGCGTTCGAGCGCGACGAAATAATTTAGTAACTGAAGCGGGATTAGGTGCGTGAAGGCGGCGAGCCACTCGCCTGTTTCGGGGCTTGCTTCCGGGACGACTAGGGTGTGCTCGGCGGAAATGTCGTGATTTGCTGACGGCGTGACGATGGCGACGCGCTGCGTCTTCAGTTCGCCTGCGGCGCGGAGGATTTGGCGGGCGCGGTCGTCGCTGTGCCTTCCAGTCAGCATGCTGATCAGGCCGGCGCGCGAATCGATCTCTGAGAACGGGCCGTGCAGAACTTCTTCGGTTTCGAATCCCTCAGCGGCGATGTAGCAGCTTTCTTTGATTTTCAGGGCGCCTTCGCGAGCGGTGGGCCAGCCGGCACCTGCGCCGAAGAGGACGATGCGCGAGAGCGGCGCGATTTTCCTGGCAATTTCGCGGATTTGCGGTTCGAGGGTGAGCGCTTGGCGAATCAATTCGGGGATGCGTTCGATGCCACCCACATCGATTCCCGGCGCTCGAAGTTTTTTGCGCTCGGCGATGCGCAGAATCATCAGAGCGAGAGCTGCTAGCGCTGTGGAGTAACTTTTTGTGTAGGCGAAGGAAACTTCCTGGTCGCACGTTTCGATGTGAAAATCGGCGCTGCGAATTTCTGTGCTGGTCGGCGCGCTGGCCAGCTCGCCGGTGAGCGCGATTGTGAAAGCTCCGGCGGCGCGGGCGGCTCGCAGGGCTGCGACTGAAGCGGTGGTGGTTCCCGTATGCGTGATGACGACGATGGCGTCGCGCGGACCGAAGGAGATCGGATAATTTACGAGTTCGAAGGATTGCTCGAAGTGCGGCCAGATGCGTCCGGCGGTGAATTCGCGCATCCAAAGTTCTGCGATTTGTGCGGCGTGGAGCGAAGTGCCGATGCCGACGAAGGTGATGCGCTCTTTTTCGGCCATGGCATCGGCCGCGCGCTCGATGGCGTCGCGTCGCGCGAGAACTTTCTCGATGAGCGCGGGCTGCGCGTGGATCGCATCGTAGAGATAGTAGGGATGAGCGGTGCGGGGTTCGGGCATTTGCTTTTTCTCCCGGCACAGTGTATCCGATGAGATTCGATTCGCGCTCGTTCGATTGATGGTGTCGCGATTCGCGCTGACTTGGGTGGAGCGGACTCGATTTCGTTGCTTCGAATTGCGCGCTGGTAAATTATTTGGCGAGGAGATCCGATGGCTCGTTACATCACGCAGCATACGCTGGCTTGCCTGACGCGGCAGGGCGCGGAGGAATTGGGGAAGCGGATCGCGGCGGCGACTGCGGTGACGGCGAAGCGCGTGCTGGTGAACATGCAGGAAGGCAAGATGATGGCGGAATTCGAAGCGGCGTCGCGGGAGGACCTCGAGAAATGGTTCGCGGCGGAGAAATTTCATTTCGACTGGATTTTGCGGGTGGAGTTTGAGTTTGCGGAGGGCGTGCTGCGCCCGCTGGCGTGAAATTGGCTGCAATATCTGGTTTGTTAGCCCCCCGTTAACCGCCGATTAGAAATTCGCAAGTGATTGATTCGTGACGATTTGCCAAGACATTTAATCGCGGAACCGTAGATTAAAAAGTGACCACGATAGAGACCCTTCGACTCCCTTCGGTCGCTCAGGGCGACGATCCTGGTCGGATCGTCGGTGACGAGAGATCCCCGGCTCGGCACAAGGGACCGCAACAATGGCGGAAATCCTGAGTGCGCCGCGTGCCTGATTCGAATTTTCGTGTCTGCTGCCATTGCTCCAGCTTCGACCGTAGCACTGCTGTGAGAGGAAACAACTTGTACGAAAGTACAGTTTTGGAGCTGGCGACTTTGAGATTGAATTTGGGTGGATTACAGCCATTCTATAGTCATGGTAGAATGACCATGGTCATGAAGCGATTGGTTAAGCGGGGTTCCGATGAAAACGATAGCGGCAGGAAAATTCAAATCGAAATGCTTATCCATCATGAAGCAGGTACAAGCTACGGGAGAGCCGGTGTTGGTTACGAAGCGCGGCGCTCCATTGGCTAAGATAGTTGCGGTCGAGGGGAAAGAAGACGAATTGTTCGGCTTTATGTCAGGGAAAGTACAAATAACCGGAGATATCGAGTCGCCGGTGGTTCCTATAAGCGCCTGGAAAGTGATGAAAAAGAAATGATTTTGCTCGACACTCACGTCCTCATTTGGCTGGCGACTGATCCGGCAAGGCTCTCGCAGAAAGCGAGTGAGGCGATTCGCGAAGCGAGACGGGAGGCGGGACTGGGCATCTGTGGGATTACGCTATGGGAGGTGGCTTGGCTCGCCACACATGGGCGGCTGCGAATCACCGGCACTGTCGAGTCTTTTGTCGAGGAGATTTCGTCGCGCACTGCCGTTCGAGCGATGACAGCCCGCGTAGCGGCCTTGGCCAACCAGTTTGCGGACGACTATTCCCGAGATCCTTGCGATCGGTTGATAGGCGCGACGGCACTGGCGGAAGGGATGGCACTTGTCACCAAGGACGAGAATATCCGGCGGTGCAAGCAGATTCAGACGATCTGGTGAGCGGATTTAGAAAATCAGAAAAGCCGACGTTGCCGTCTTCCCACGCATATCAAGGTCGGCGCGGAAACCAGAGCAGGAGTAGAGCGAACGCTGCGACGTAGAAGAAAGACGCAGATTTGAGTGACCCTCCCTGTAAGCGCCACAACATTCCTAATAGTCCAATCCATTGAGCGCAAATCGCACCGGTGAGTTGTCCGACCTGCCATCTCGGAAGAGCTCCACTTTCTGGATTCGCGCGCAGCGATTTCGCGGCGGACCACACAAACTGAATGCGAGCCCACGAGCCTAAGACCAGTGCACCAATAGCGACGACGATGAGCAGCCGAAAGGAGATTTCTAGAGGCGTTTCTGCCCGGCTGACCATCTGCTCGGCACCGCGGATCATGCTCGGAAGGGTGACGAGGAAAACGACGGCCAGAGCGCGACACAATTTGAGTTTCGACTCGAGGTTTGCGGCTACCACGGCCTGCCTGGAAGGCAAGGTTAGGTCGACGCGGCAGCTTACGTCAACCTGTTTACGGAAGGTGCAGACCCAAGCGGCTAAAGTGGCGGGGCCGATTTTCTGGGCGGCTTTGTCGGCGGAGAATTATGGCAGTGGGATGCGGTAGAGGTTGCGGCGGGTGTTTTGGCGGGAGTAGGCATAGACGGAGGGGCTTAGGGCGGATTCCACGGTCTCCGGAATCGGAGCAGCTGCTTTTGCGGTGGCCAAATCTTCGATTCGGGCGATTCCGGCTGGGGGCAGCTTCGGGAGTCCTGTGTCGGGCAGCACCGGTAGCGCATAGGTGCCTTCGTACAGCGCTGGGAAGTACAGGTGGGCAAACTCTCCGGAGCTGTCCCAGATGAGGTGGCAATAACCGAGGCACACGGGAACCGATGTGCTTCCGTCCACGGCGAAAGCAGTGGCCTGAGCGGTGTGCTCCTGATCGGGCCCCGGTGAAACAGCAAGAAGCCAACGACCGTCCGGCGAAACCGAAAAAGCATCGAAAACGCGTTGCGTGGATATTTTGCGGCGACCTGTTCCGTCGGCTTTCATGTAATAGAGAAAATTCGAGCCGCCTTCGATGGCGCGAAAAACGAGATTACCATCGGGCAGGAAGAACGGCGAATCCTCGATCGCGGTTTGAGAGGAGATGAGTATCGGGGAAGAGCGACGATTCGTGGGGGCAACCCAAATGCCAGGATGTCCGCTTTGGTCCTTCGTTACGAAAGCGACTTCCTTTCCATCGCGAGAAACCGAGTAGCCCTTAATCAGATAATCAGCCTGAATGAAATAACCCGGGAGGAGAGTCTCCGTTTTGTCGCCGGTCAAATCCGTGACCCGGAGTTCGTAGCCGGGAGTTTGGCCACTGGACATCAGGTAGAAAAGGCTCTTCCCATCGGAGGAGAGAGAAGGCGCTACCGCATCCCCCTCCGAAGAAATCTGGCGGTCGCCCTGGTTGTCATGGAGCCAAACAGTGCTGTCCTGCGAACCGACAGCAGTGATGAACGATTTGCCGTCCGTGGCCATGGCAATACCCTCTTGCGTGGTAGGGCCGAAGGTCAGTTGCTCAGGATCGCCATCCGGAAAGCGCTGCCGCCAAATATGAGACTGGCCATTCTTATTTGCGGAGAGGTATACCCACTTACCATCGGGGGACCATGCACCTGAGAGGCACGTACTGTCCGGGGGTCCGACCACACGCACGCCGGCATTACCCTGGAAAGGGACAACGCGGCACGGCAAAAGGTCGCCACGGCCGCCCATCTCTACGACGAGGACCCATTTGCCGTTGGGGGAGAGATAGGAATGATGCGCCATGCCCCGCTCGCTGGGGGGAACGTAGACGTCGCGGCTTTGTCCGCGGCCTTCGTCGGTAGTGACGAGGACCATGTGGAGTCCCTCTTTAATCTCCGAGAAGAGGAGGCGCTTGCCGCCTTCGATCCAGGTGAGAGACGAGGCGTTGGGCAGCAGGATGTGTGGATCGCCGCCGAGAACGGGCACTTCCCAAACGCTCCAGGGTTGAAAGGTACTGTAGGCAACATTGGTGCCGTCCGGCGAAAAGGCCGGACTTAACTTCTCCAGAGAGTCGTGGGTGAGCTGGACGGGCTGGCCGTCTGGCAGAAACTTGACGTAGATCTGCCCGGTCCCGAGGAAGGAATCACTTCCGCGGATGAAGGCGAGCATGCGGCCGTCCGGGGAAAGGGCCGGGTAGACGGCGGAATCGGTGAAGAAAGTGAGCTGCTGCCATTCGCTGCTCGGCGCTGGAGCGCGGCTTGACCGGTGGTAATAGAGAAACGCAGCGGTGGCTGCGGCCAGCACGAGGATTGCGGCCACCGCCGCGTAAACTGCTTTCGGTATGCGGCGTTTCGTTGAGCCCTGTGGGCCCGCGCGTTGAGGCCCTTGCGCTGCTTGCACCGCTTGCGCTGTGGCGGATGGATGCGAGCGGCCGGAGCTGCTGTCGCGCTTCAGCCTTTGCAATTCTGCGCGAAGGTCGGAGGCGTGCTGGTAGCGCAGATTGCGATCCTTCTCGATTGCGCGGTTGATGATTTCTTCCATCTTGGCGGGTAAATCGGGATTCAGGCGAAGCGGCGGGACGGGATCTCGATTCAAGATGGCGTCGAAAATAACGCCGGAGGTGTCTCCGCGAAAGGGCAGAGTGCCTGTGGACATCTCATACAGAACGACACCGAATGAAAAGAGGTCCGTGCGCGCGTCGAGCGGAGTGCCGCGCACTTGTTCGGGCGACATGTAAGCGACCGTGCCGACGGCGCTGCCGGGGCTGGTGAGAAATTCTTCCGCAGGTGCAGTGGGCAAAGTAGAAACACCGCGGCCTTCAGCGAGAGGGGTGAGTTTGGCCAAACCGAAATCGAGAATCTTGGCATGGCCGCGCTCGGTGATGAATATGTTTGCGGGCTTGATGTCGCGGTGGACGATGCCTTTCGCGTGGGCGGCTTCGAGGGCGTCGGCAATCTCGATTCCCCAGTCGAGGATCTGATCGAGGGGCTGTGGCTTGCCGCCGATGTGATGTTTCAGCGTGTAGCCTTCGAGGAACTCCATGGCGATGAAGGCGACACCATCTTCGTGGCGGATTTCGTAAATGGTGCAGATGCTGGGATGATTGAGCGCGGAGGCGGAGCGCGCTTCGCGGCGAAATCGTTCGAGGGCCTGTGAATCCTGCGCTACATCTTCGGGAAGAAATTTGAGGGCGACGAAACGGCCGAGGTCTGTGTCTTCTGCTTTGTAGACGATGCCCATGCCGCCACCACCGAGTTTTTCGACGATGCGGTAGTGGGAGATTGTCTTGCCGAGCATGGGCGAGGAATCGGGCACAGAGGGCGCATGTTACGCCTATGGGGCGGCGGCGGGCAATTGTGGGTGGGGTGGGGGTTGGCGTTTTTGGGGAAGGCAATTTGAAATTTGAGAATTTGAAATTTCAGATGGACGGCAAAGGCAAAAGGCAAAAGCAAAGACAAAAGCAAAGGCAAAAGCAGGGGCAACTGCAGATCAGTCGACTGCGACGCGCGCCATCGCCCCGATGACGGCCGGGACGCACAATTCGCGCTTCGCGATGGAGGCAAAGGCGCGCGCGTCTCCGCTCGGGATGACAGGTTGGGTTGGGGGCGTGAATAAACGGCAAACGGCAACGGCTAACACCTGCCGGTCTGAAGACCGGCGCTACAGACGGCAAAACTGACGGCAAAAGCGTAAAACAAAAGCGTAGAGCAAAAGCGCCGGCGAGGCGGTATGACGGGAGGTGTGGGCGGCGCGGGGTCTGAGACCCGCCCCTACGGAGACCCGAAGATCGCGGGAGGCGAGGATGAGAGTTAGTTCGAAGGTGTCGGCGGGAGACGAAAACGCGAATTATTGTTTGCGGTACTGCGCTACGAGCTTTTGGTAACGCGGGTCTGAGCGGAGGTTGGCGAAGTAGGGGCTGGCGTCGAGGACGGCGAAATCGCGGAAGCCGGTCTGGAGTGCTTGCTGCAGAGCGGCTAAGGATTTGTCTTTGTCACCTTTCGCGGAGTAGATGGCGGCGAGCCAGTACTGATCGATCGTCGTGTTCTTGATATCGGTCGTCCCGGACATGTATTTGAGGGCTTCATCGTAGTTGGCTTGAGCGAGTGCGAGCTGAGCCATTCCGAGGCTTTCGTAGTGGCTGCTTCCCAACTCTTTCGCGCGCTGGAAAGCGGTGGCGGCTTCCTGGTAGCGGTTCTGCAAAATCAGGGCGCGCCCGAGGTGATACTGAGCGGCCGCCGAGGTGGGTTGGAGTCGAATCGCTTCTCGCCCCGCTTTTTCTGCCTCGATCGCGTCCGGGGGCTGTTCGTACCCAAGAGCCCACGATAAAAGATCCCAGGCCAGGGGATTGTCCGGCTCGAGCCGTGTGGCTTCACGGAACTCGCCCACCGCGCGGATATAGTCGAAATGCAGCGCGTACGATTGAGCCATTGCGATATGAGCCTCGCCGAGGTCAGGATCAGCGGCGAGCGCGCGCTTCGCGAAATCTTCCGACCGCGCGAGGTGCGAGGGATTGGAATCGAGATCGCGATAGTAGAGTCCTTCGACGTGGGAAAGACCCGCTAAAGCGGGAGCGTAATTGGGATCGAACTTGAGGGCTTGCTCGAAACTTTTTCGCGCGGCCTCCATTTTTTCGGGCGTTTCGTCGAGCAGCAGGCCGCGGCCGACGAGAAAGGCCTCATAGGCCTGCGGATTCTGCGTGTAGCGCTGCTGGATGGCTTTGGTTTCCTGGGAGCTGAGATGCAGATTGAGCGCTTGCGCGATTTTCAGCGCGGTTTGCTCCTGCAGCGAGAAGACGTCTTTCATCTCGCCGGTGAAATCGTCGGCCCAGACTTGGAAGCCGGTGGTCGAGTCGATTAGGTGGACATTGACGCGGACTTGATTACCGGATTTGCGAACGGTGCCTTCGAGCAAGTAGCGCACACCGAGTTGACGGCCGAGGTCAGCGGCATTTTGATCTGCAGCTTTTACTGTGGTGACGGAAGAGTGCGGGGCGACGTTGATGCCCTGAATTTTGGAGAGCTTGGTGGTGATTTCGTCGGTCATGCCGTCGCTGAAATAGGCGCTATCGGGATCGGTGCTGAGATTTTGGAGCGGAAGGACGGCGACGGAAGGCTTGTCAGCTACTGCCGCAGTGGAAGGTGCGGAATGCGTTCGATACCAGAGGGAGCCGGCCACTGCGATGAGCAACAGAACGACCGCGGCACCGGCGTAGATGGGCCAGCGTTTCGATGGTGTGACCGGGCGAGCGGGATCGTAAAGGTTCTGTTGCGAGACGGCTGTGCGCGTGGATGAATCTGTTTCACGCTTTACGCGGCGCAGATCGGCGCGCATGTCGGCGGCGGACTGATAGCGCATGGTGCGATCTTTTTCGAGCGATTTGTTTATGACGCGCTCGAGCTCAGTAGGCACCGCGGGATTCAAGCGAACCGGCGGAACCGGAGCGCGATTCAGGATGGCTTCGAAAATCACGCCCGAGGTGGAGCCGGTAAAAGGCATTGCGCCGGTGGCCATTTCGTAGAGAACCGCGCCGAGAGAGAAAAGATCGGTGCGGCGATCGAGATCGGCGCCGCGAACTTGCTCTGGCGACATATAGGTGACGGTGCCGATGGCGCTGCCGGGACTGGTGAGCAGATTTTCGGAAGTGACGAGGCCGGCGGAAACGGTGGCGCCTTCGGCGACTTTCTGGCCGGCCGGCGCGAGTTTGGCGAGGCCGAAGTCCATAATTTTTGCGTGGCCGCGCGTGGTGACAAAGAGATTGGCGGGCTTGATGTCGCGGTGGATGATGCCGGCGGCGTGGGCGGCGTCGAGGCCGTCGGCAATCTGGATGCTCCAGTCGAGGAGGGTTTCGATATCGAGCGGGCGGCCGGCGATACTGTGTTTCAGAGTTTGGCCGTCGAGAAATTCCATGGCGATGAAGTGGCGGCCTTCGAATTCGTCAATTTCGTAGATGGTGCAGATATTGGGGTGATTGAGGGCGGAGGCGGCTTGCGCTTCGCGCTGGAAACGTTCGAGGGCTTGCGCGTCGCGGGCGAGATCTTCGGGAAGAAATTTCAGCGCGACGAAACGGCGGAGCTTGGTGTCTTCGGCTTTATAGACGACGCCCATTCCGCCGCCGCCGAGTTTTTCCAGGATGCGGTAGTGGGAGATGGTTTGGCCGATCATTGAATATTCATGCGACGGGAAGATTGTGGGCGCACATGTTAGCTACGGCGTGAGGGCAAGTCAACGCGGGGTGCATTTAGCGTGATGTGGATGCATCGCGAAGCAGCACTACGTCGGATTCGGCGTGGACTTGCAGCACTCCCAGGGTTTTGCCATCGGGGGAATACTGCGCGATGCGAATCGTATCGGAATCGAAATTCGTGATTTGACGCCCGCTCCGGCCGTCGAGCGGCTGCTGCCAGAGATTGTCCACTCCATTCTGGCGCACGGGATAGACCAGCGCTTTTCCGTCGGGCGTGAAAATGGGATTCGATGAAATCCGCGTGTCGGGAACGAGCCAACGCATTTCCGGCTGCGGTCCGGCGTTGAGCGGCACCAGTGCGATGCGCTTCTTGGGATCATTGGGATCGACGTTGATCATCAGCATGGCGAGCAGCTTTTGATCCGGCGAGACGTCAAACTGAGGCGTGGCGGTGAGCATTCCTGGAATATCAGTTCCCGGCACCTTTTCCGCCGGGCCGCCCGCGACGGGCACGCGCATGATGACGTCCGTGTTCTCGCTGTGATTGTAATAGACCCATTTGCCGTCGGACGAACAGACAGGAGCGATATCGACTCCGCTGGTGGTGAGCTGGCTGAGATTCGTACCGTCGTCATTGGCGCGCCAGACGTTCACTTGGCCGTTTTGCTGGTTCCCGGTGCGCACGAAAGTGACGAAGCGCGTGCCCGGGCAGGCCATGGGCCGCAAGATCTGCTCATCCGGCTCGCTCAAGACGGTCGTCCGGCCGCTGCCGTCTCTTGCGACCCGCAGCAGGTTGGAACCGTCGTCGAAGAAAAGGCCGCCGTTATTTTGCCAGCCAAAGGCGAACGAATTGTGATTCTGTGCGGCTGCCGCGCGCGGCGCACTACCCGTGAAACCCGCCGCCGGAAGCAGGAAAAGGTTCGCGGCCGTCTTTTGCTGCACGGTTGCAATCGTTTTTCCGTCGCCGGAGAGAGACAGCGACTTGTAGTCGTTGGTGTCGCGCGTGATGGTGGTGAATTCGCCTCCGGGATAGGAGACGTAGCCGATCTGCGCTCGCGCGATCGGGCTGATTCTTTCCGTGTAGCGCGTGACGAGTCCGTGCCCGCTGCGCAGCCAGAGAGCGTTTGCCAGGATTTTGTCTTGCATCCGGATGAGCGTCTCGACGTTGCCGCCCTTGATCGGATCCATGAGGATCTTGCTGAGCGCATCCGTTTGCGTGTTGTCCAATTCGGCGAAGCGGGCGCCGTCCGGCGACCAGCTGATCGAAGTCATCCCGTTCAGGTCCGACGTCCGGCTCACCTTCTCCTCCGTGCCATCGGAACGAACCGTGAGAATCTGAATCTTCCCGATCGCCGGCACATTAAGCCGCAGAAACACGATCCGGCTTCCGTCCGGGGAGAAGCTGGGATTGCTGTCGATGTTTCTTACGATCACCTGCGGCACACCGCCGAAAAGAGGAGCGCGAAGCAGGTTGTAGGCAACGCTGGTGCTGTCGGCAGCCTGGACCACGTAGACGTAGTTGCTGTCGGGGGAGAATGCCACGCTGTAATAATCCAAGTCGGCGGGCGCAATCACCTGGGTATCGCTCAGGGTGGGCAGATTCCGAAGCCACACGCTTTGGCCGCGTTCCTCGGCCACCACGCTCAGCAGATATTTGCTTTCCGGAGAAATCGCGGCGGCGGTTACTTTTCCGTTGCTGGTGAGCTGCGTGATGGTGAAATTCTGGAAAGGCGCCGCATTGCTGGAGCGCAGCAGGGCGCGAATTCCGTAAGCCGCGGCGGCGACGAGCGCGAGGATCACGAGAGCGACAGCCACCAGCTTGCCTTTATTCTGCCGCGCCACTTCTACCACTGTCGAGCTGCCACTTCTGTCGGCGACCTGCGAAGGACGCGCTTCCGCTGGCGGCGCGGTGCGTCCGGAACCCGAGCCAGCAGCCAGGACGGGTGTTGAGCTGGACACCGAACCAGACTTGGTCGGAGGCGCGTTGGAATCCGTGTCGCGTTTGAGCCGCTGCAAGTCCGCGCGGAGATCCGATGCATGCTGATAACGCAGACGGCGATCCTTCTCGAGCGCTTTGTGAACGATGCGTTCGAGCTCGGACGGCAACTCGGGATTCAGGCGTGATGGCGGCACTGGCGATTTGTGGAGGATTGCGTCAAAGATAGCGGCGGAGGTGGAGCCCCAGAAGGGTAGCGCGCCAGTGGCCATTTCGTAGAGCACCGCGCCAAAGGAAAATAGATCCGTGCGCGCGTCGAGCTCTTCGCCCATGGCTTGCTCGGGCGACATGTACATAACCGTTCCCATGGCCGAGCCAGGACTGCTCAGCAATTCCTCCGCGGAGACGGTAGGCATGCCGGAAGCGGTCCGGCTGGCGCCCACTCCGCCGAGCCGCGGCGAGAGAATTTTGGCGAGTCCGAAGTCGAGGACCTTCACCTGCCCGCCGCGGATGCAGAAAATATTCGCCGGCTTGATGTCGCGATGGATGATGCCGCGCGCGTGGGCGGCGTCGAGAGCATTCGCCGCCTGAATGCCTGCGTCGAGCAAGTCGTCGAGCGCCAGTGGCCCTCGCGCGATGCGCTGCTTGAGCGTGTGGCCATCGAGAAATTCCATGGCGATGAAGGTCTGACCCTGCACTTCGTCGATTTCGTAGATGGTGCAGATATTGGGATGATTGAGGGCGGAGGCGGCACGGGCTTCGCGCTGGAAGCGCTCGAGCGCGGCATGGTCGCTGGCCATCGATTCGGGAAGAAATTTCAGGGCGACGGGGCGGTCGAGCTTCACGTCAATTGCGCGATAAACCACACCCATACCGCCGCCGCCGATTTGTTCGACGATGCGGTAGTGCGAGATAGTCTGAGCGATCACGCGATACGCCGCCTTTGCGCGGCATGTTAGGCCGTGCTGTCAGGACAAGTCAAACGCGATGGGGCGAAGTGTTGCAACCATTGGGGAACCGGTGTAGGCTTTTGCGCATGAGGGAATGCTGCCAGAGGATCAGCTGCGCGTGCTGTTGTTGTGCGTGTTGTCGATTTGTGTGCTCTGGCACGGGGAGGCTGGGAGGGTAAGAAGAGAAACCAGCTTAAGGGAGTTGAACCCGCCGCCAGATGAAATTGGGCGGCGTTTTTTTTTGGGGCGACGCGGCAGTGGCCCACGGGAATCGGAAGTAACAGGCTTGAATGGCAGGGTTGGAGCGAGCGACGGGCTTTCTTCGAATCTGATTGAGAGGTCGTCCGAGCACAGGCAGGAGTGCCTGTGCCACTAAAACCTGGGCGGAGATTTTGTTGAATTGAGATGAATTGAGATGGGGGCGGCGGGCATCGAATTCATATACTCAAGGAGGAATGGAGATGAGCGAATACAAGCATCCGGAAGTGTTGGTTTCTACGGAGTGGGCGGCTGGGCATCTGAATGATCCGAAGGTGAGGTTGATTGAAGTGGATGTGGATACTACGGCTTACGATCAGGGGCACATTCCTGGGGCGGTGGGGTGGAACTGGCAGACGCAACTGCAGGACAACATCCGGCGGGATTTGATCGACAAGATTACGCTGGAGGGGCTGCTGGGGAAGTCGGGCGTGGGGAACGACACGACAATTTTGCTTTATGGCGACAACAACAACTGGTTCGCGGCGTATGCGCTGTGGCAGCTGAAATATTACGGGCACAAGGATGTGCGGTTGATCAATGGCGGGCGGAAGAAGTGGATTGAGGAGAAGCGGCCGTTGACGAATGATCCCGTGAAGGTGGCGGCGACGACGTATCACGCTTCAGGGCCGGACGAATCGATTCGGGCGCGCAAGGAAGAAATTTTCGAGGCGCTCAACAAGAAGAAAGCGGCGCAGCTTGTGGATGTACGGTCGGTGGATGAGTTTACGGGAAAGATTATTGCGCCGCCGGGGATGAGCGAGACGGCGCAGAGGGCCGGTCATATTCCGGGCGCGGCGAATATTCCGTGGGCGCAGGCGGCGAATGAGGATGGGACGTTCAAATCGGCGGATGCGCTGAAGCAGCTGTATGGCGCGAAGGGTGTGAATGGCGATAGCGAAATTATCGCGTATTGCCGGATTGGGGAGCGGAGTTCGCATACCTGGTTCGTGCTGAAATATTTGCTGGGGTACGACAATGTGAAGAATTACGACGGGTCGTGGACGGAGTGGGGGAATTTGATTGGCGCGCCGGTGGATAAGGAGGTTGCGGCGGCGGCGCGGTGATAAGGGCCATCGAAGCACATAGGCAAGGAAACAAGGAGGCGAGGAGGTAGTCGCGGCGAAAGGTGGCGCGATGGAGGTGTGGGCGACGCGGGCGGGTCTTAGACCCGCCCCTACTGCTCCGAGGCTGAAGTTTGGCTTCGGGGCGTTTTTTTTCGCTTGACATATTCCTATATGGGAATGTATGTTGGGGTGTGCCCAGAGCTGCTACTACTTCGGATGCGTTTAATGCGGTGGCGGAGCCTCGGCGGAGGGAGATCTTGAACTACCTGGCGATGCAGGAAAGGCCGGTGGGGGAGATCGTCGCTGCGCTGGGGCTCGAACAGCCCTCGGTATCGAAGCACCTGCGGGTATTGCGGGATGTAGGACTTGTGCGGGTGCGGCGGGAGGGGCGGAACATGCTTTATAGCCTTGATGCGGAAGCGATCCGGCCAATGTACGAATGGACGCAGACGTTCGAGCGTTTCTGGAAACATCAGTTGCAGCGCGTGAAGGATAGAGCCGAAGAGCGGGCGGCGGCGGCTCCAAAAGGACCCCGAGAGGACCCCGAGAAGGCGGAGTGACAGTCTTTAATCTGATTTTCACAAAGGAGAGCAACCATGATTGGGACGGCTATGCAGCTTGAGAACCTAACGTTAAGCATCAACGAGGAAATTCGAGTGCGGGCACCGCTGGAGACCACGTTCGCGGCGCTGCTCGAACAGCTTGGGCCGGGGAACGAGAGGGGCGACGGAACGGCAATGCCGATGACTCTGGAAGCGCGGCCCGGCGGCAGATGGTTTCGCGATCTGGGCGGCGAAGACGGGCACTTCTGGGGAGTGGTGCAGGCGATCAAGCGTCCCACGCTGCTGGAGATCACGGGGCCGCTGTTCATGTCGTATCCGGCGATATCGAACGTGCAGTACCGGTTGAGCGAGGCGGACGGCGTGACTCTCATCCAGTTCCATCACCTGGCGCTGGGATTGATTGCCGACGATCATCGAAAGGGAGTGTCAACCGGATGGGGGCACATCAACGAAAGCGTGCGTAAGCGGGCCGAGAATCAGGCGGGACGAAAATCGGGAGCATAAGCGGACGGGCGTAAGGTTCGAAGAGGTGAGAAATGTGTCCAGCGTGTATGGCGACGGCGGCACTGGTCATAACCGGGGCGATATCAACAGGCGGGCTGGCGGCGATTGCGGGAAAGCTGCGCGGCCACAAAAAATCTGAAGGGCGCTTCACCGGGCGTGCAAAAGCGACTGAGCCCAGAAATTTGAATACGAGGAGAGATCCACATGTCTAGCACGGCGAGCAGCAGGAAGATTGCTCCGCAAGTGGTATCGCAAGATCAATGGCTTGCGGCGCGAAAGCAGCTGTTGAAGAAAGAGAAAGAGTTCACGAAATTGCGAGACGAGTTGAGCCGGGAGCGGCGTGAACTGCCCTGGGAGAAGGTGGAAAAGCAGTACACGTTCCAAGGACCAAAGGGAAAAGAGACACTGGCTGAACTTTTTGACGGGCGAAACCAGCTGATCGTGTATCACTTCATGCTGGGACCGGGATGGAAGGAGGGATGCCCGAGCTGTTCGTTCCTCGCGGATCATTTCAATCCGTCGGTGGTGCATCTGGCGCAGCGCGACGTGACGTTGGTGGCGGTTTCGCGGGCGCCGCTTCCGGAGATTGAAGTGTTCAAGAAGCGGATGGGATGGGGATTCAAGTGGGTTTCGTCGTCGGGGAGCGATTTCAATTTCGACTATCACGTTTCGTTTACAAAGGAACAGCTGGCGAAGGGCGATACTTTCTACAACTTCGAAATGCAGAGCAAGTTTGGGGGCGAGGAGCGCCCGGGCGCCAGCGTGTATTACAAGAATGGAAATGGTGAAATTTTCCACACGTACTCGACGTATTCACGAGGTCTGGATATTCTGATCGGGGCTTATAACTTCCTGGACCTGACGCCGAAGGGCCGGGACGAAGAGGGGCTGAAGCACGGGATGGAGTGGGTTCGGCATCACGATCGCTATCAATGAGTCGGTTAGGAGTGCGAATGGTCTTACAGGGGCGTAAAAACCAAGTATAAATAGGAGAAAGAAAAATGGGAAATGCAACGCACGAGCAAGTGAATTTGATGTTGAAGTTGTACGATTTGCGGCGAGAGCCGAAGTTGCGAGAGGCGCGTGACTGGTATTTCCAGAACTTCAACGTCAAGAGCGCCGAAGACGTGATGCGCATCGCGCCCTTCGGCAGCCAGGGAAACGCCTACATGCGTATGGTGATGAGCTACTGGGATATGGTGGCAGGCATCGCCAATCGCGGACTGGTTGACGAGGAACTGTTCTTCGAGAGCACCGGCGAGCAGTGGGGTGTGTGGGAGAAGATCAAGCCAGTGGTCGGAGTGTTTCGGGGAATGTTCAGCAATCCGAAATTTTTGAGCAGCCTCGAAGAGCACTGCAAGCGCTATGAAACTTGGCGTGAAAAGGTGGCACCCGGCTCAACCGAGGCAATGCGGAAATTCCAGGAGCAAATCCAGCAGCAGATGAGCCAGAAGAAGGCGCAGGCTGCAGGCGACTAGAACTGCGCTCCTTATCGAGTGGTGCGGTGGTTCAAGAAAGCCCTGGGGCCGACACAGCCTCGGGGCTTTATTTTCAGGAAGGCAATAAGCAATAAGAAGGATTAAGGAATCGCGTTGGTTGCGACGCCGTTGTGGCGAGCTTGGTCTTCAAGCGCGGCAATTTTGTCGAGCGTGTCCTGTCGCTTTGTTTCAAGCTGCTGCAACTGCTCTTTCCAATCACCGATTCGATTGCCGCCGTAGCGCAGCGGCTCGTTGAGCGTCTTGCCTTCGAGCGCGGCCTGCAACTCGGCAATCGTCTTATCGAGAGGCGGTATTTGCGCCTGCAGCTTTGCGATCTGATCGTGATACCACTTCGCATCTTTTTTGCTTTTTGGCTTTGCTGCCGCGGTGCCCGCATTTGAGCCCGGCTGAGCGGCGGCCGCTGAATCGTCGGGCTGGTTGTGCGAGCCGCCGAGATTCTCGTTGGTCCAGACTTTCTTCTGCGGTGCTTGTGACGGCGGCTGCGATTGGGTCGATCCGGACGTTGGAGATTGAGCCGGGGCAGGTGCAGGAGCACTTTGCGCGCGAATCGCTGGTGCTGCGCCCAATACGAAAAGCAGCGAGGCAAATACGACAGACGATAATCGAGCAAAGAATGGCGTGACCATGATGCCTCCTACGAGGCCGCGAGACTTATCACTATTAAGCGCTTAAGGATGCGATCGGAGCTACGGGATTAAACCCAGCCGGCGCGGAAAAGTTACGGGTCAGCAGTGAGGGATTTGCCGCTGGCGAGCTCGCTCTGGACGAGGGCGAGGGCTTCTTTCGGCGAGCCGACGTGGCGGTAATGCGAAACTTCAATCCATTGATGCTGCTCAAAAGTGAAGAGAAACTTTCTCGCGGTGTAATCGTATTGATAGCGAGAAGGAAGCCAGACGCCAGGAGCGACTTCGGATTGAGAGAAGGCAAACACGCCGCCGCGATAGAGTTTTCCAAGTATGCCCCCGCCGAACGAGATGTCGCGAACCACATGAGCCTCCGCCCGGACAAGCTGATTCGCACCATGGTCCACCCAGATTTTCGCGGTGACACGCGTGATTGCTTCCTGAAGCATGGAGTGCGCATGGAATTCAGGGTTGGGATCCAGCTGAATAACGTCGCATAGGTGGCCGTCGATCGTCTCTTGTCCGATCCACTTGCGCAGAAGGCCTTCTCTCATGCTATTGATCAATTCGGCGCGATCTTTTTTCTTCTTCTCGAATTTAGCGTAGGCAGCTTTGGCGCGTGAATCGTCGGGTTTCAGCGCGAGTTCAAGCGCTTGTTCCCAAAGCTGAAGCTCCTTGCGGTACTCGGCCGGGTCAACCTGCTTTCCGCGCTCGCTGACCAGCAGCTTCATGGTACCTGTGCCGTTCGGGACGATGCGGTAGGTACGATCTTCGAGAATTTTCGGGGTCATGCCGGCGGTTTGATCCACCTGGCGCTCGAGGCGTTCGTACTCGTCGAGGAACTGCTCGTTCCGGTGCTGATTGGCAATGAGCTTATCGGCGCGTGCCAGGAGCTCGGCGTCAGTCGGAGGCTGGGCCTGCTGGGTGGGGTGAGCGAAGCCCGACGAGAGGACCGCGAGAGCCAGCGTGGCGACGGTTACGGAGATGGCAAAGGATTTTGGCATCGAGTGGGTGATTCCGTTTGGATTGCGCTGGCTGGCAGCCGAGTTGCAAGTCTATTGTAACCGCAATTCTGGGTTAGCACGCTGGCCTAAGACAGGCGATTTCCATGATGTTTTTGGAGACGCGCTGAACTTTTTGGTGTGGATAGCCGTCTATAATGGATAGAGTGAACGAACCTTCCCGATTAGCGCAAATCCAGCGGGCCGTGGTGGGTCTGCAGGAGACCTTTCGCATCGCGCTCGATACGCTGAGATCGCACAAGCTGCGAACATTTCTCACACTGCTGGGAGTGATCCTGGCGGTGACGACGCTCGTGGCGGTGATATCCGTGCTCAACGGGCTTAACGTCTACGTGTCCGACAAAGTAGCCAACCTGGGCGCGAACGCGCTGGTGGTGGATAAGATCGGCATCGTTACCAATCTCGACCAATGGACGAAGGCGAAAAAACGGCCGCCGCTCGATATGTCGGATTACGAAGCGCTGCGAGACGGAATGAAGCTGGCATCGGCCGTGGCAGCGGAGCAGAACAATGTGGCAGACGTGCGCTACGGAAACGGATTGAGCGAAGACGTGACGATCCTGGGGGCGACGCCGGCGTTTGCCGATATTCGCCAGATGGAAGTGGGAAGCGGGCGGCTTTTCACACAGGCAGACGAAGACCATGCGGCCAACGTCTGCGTGATTGGAATGGATGTGGTGAACAAGCTGATGCCGGGAGTGGATCCGCTGGGGAAAGAAATTCGCGCGGGGCAGGGCCAGTATCAGATCGTCGGAGTGGCGAAGCCGAAAGGAACTATGCTTGGCCAGCCGCAAGACAATTTCGTGATGATTCCGCTGCGAACGTATCGGTCCGTATGGCTGCAGCACGGCGATTCGGTGACGATGTTCGTGCAGGCGCGCGGGCCGGAGTGGATGTCGGCCGCGGAAGACGAAGCGCGCGTGATTATTCGGACGCGCCGTCATCTGCGCTACGAAGAGGATGACAACTTTGCGATCATCATGCCGGACTCGATCACCGGGATCTGGAACCGGATTACGGGAAACGCTTTTGGAATCGCGATCTGGGTGACTTCGGTGTTTTTGGTGGTGGGCGGAATCGTGATCATGAACATCATGCTGGCGAGCGTGACGGAGAGGACGCGGGAGATAGGATTGCGGAAATCGCTGGGCGCGCGGCGCGGGCAAATCGTGATGCAATTTTTGGTGGAGTCGTCAATGCTGGCGACGCTGGGCGGCGTAGTTGGCGTGATTCTGGCGCTGGCGATCGCTGCGATTGTGCGCGCGGCGAGTCCTGTGCCGATTTCGACGCCCTTGTATGCGGTTTCCATTGCGCTGGCCCTCTCGACGGGAGTCGGTTTGTTTTTTGGAATTTATCCGGCGGTGCGGGCGTCGAAGCTGGATCCCATCGAAGCGTTGCGGGCGGAGAACTGAGATGATGCCGGTGCGGCAGGATTTTCGTGAGAACCTCGGGCTTGCGTTCGACACGATTCGAACGCACAAGTTGCGGAGTTTTCTTGCAGTGCTGGGCGTATTGATCGGCGTAGCGCTGATCATCCTCGTGGTCGGCCTGGTGCAGGGATTCCGCACGTCGATTTCGGAGGAGATTGCATCCGAGGGCCTGGACACGGCTTGGGTGGCGCGTTTTACGCAAGGCCCTGGACTGAACGGGCGCCGGCCAAAAGAAGAGCGCGAGCGCAAACCGCTGACGTTTGCGGATGCACAGGCCGTGATGTCGCAATGCCCGGCTGTGAAACAGACGGCGGTTTCCGTTTTTGAGTGGACGCAGCCGCACATGGTGCGTTACCAAAGCAACCAGGTGGCGGGTGGCGAATTCCGCGGAACGTTTCCGGCATACCTCGAGGTTTATTCGAACGCAAACATCAAGGCGGGGCGATTCTTCACCGAAACCGAGAATGAACATCGCGAGAATGTGGTGGTGCTTGGCGAAAACATTGCCACGGCGCTTTTTGGAAAAGTGGATGCGGCGCTCGATAAGCAGGTGCTTGTGGACGGCGTGAATTTCCGCGTGATAGGGGTGCTGGAAAAGCCGGTGGGACTCTTTGGCACGTCGGATGAAGACCGGCGCGTGGTGATGCCGTATTACACGTTTTTCAAAATCTATCCGGCGAGCTTCGAGCTGGCGATGCGGATTTTGGCGTATCCGGGGAAGCTGGATCTGGCGGTGGATCAGATTCGCGACGTGCTGCGGCGGCGGCGAAATGTTCCGTATGACAAGCCTGACAGCTTCGCGATACAGACGAACGTCGAAATGGTGAAGCAGTTTAACGATATCATCGGTGGCGTGGTGCTGGTGATCGTGGTGCTGAGTTCGATCGGGCTGCTGATCGGCGGAATGGGCGTGATGAATATCATGCTCGTTTCGGTGACAGAGCGAACGCGCGAGATTGGCGTGCGAAAAGCGATTGGCGCGCGGAGCCGCGACATCACCTGGCAATTCTTATTCGAGGCGATGACGCTGACGGGGACCGGCGGGCTGATTGGAATCATTGTTGGCAGTGCGATCGTGATGTTGATTCCGGTGGTGAGTTCTCTGAAGGCGATTGTGCCGCTTTGGGCGGTGATCGTCGGATTCACGGTATCAGTGGGAATCGGGCTGATATTCGGCGTGTGGCCTGCGACAAAGGCGTCGAAATTGAATCCGGTGGAAGCGCTTCGTTACGAATAGGGCTGCGAATCTTCGAATCCGAAGCGGATGCGATTATTTGGGAGTGGCTACGCCCGGGTCAATCTTTATAGTGCTTTTGGGATCCAGTTGGGATTTGCCATCCGGTCCAAATGCATAGGGAAAGCCGTCCGGATCGACCGGAACGCCTTTTAACATCGCCGCGTCGAGCAGCTCACGAGTAGATTGGGGATAGCGACCGAAGCGCGTGTGGTAGTCCTGCGCGAGTTGATCGAGCTGCATTTCGTCCGACTGAGCCTTCATCCCCTTTAATTCCTCGAGCGCATGCTTCTTTATCTTCTCATCCTTCGTGGTCTCGTAGATTTCCGACCAGATCATGCGGGAAGTATCGAGGGCGCCGCCTTTCGAGGCGATGCGCGCGGCCAGAACCTTGAAGAGAGGCGAGGCGCCGGGAATCTTGCTGGTTTCCAGATACGTAGCCGCCGCCCTCTCATAATCCTTCAACTTCATGTAGTAAATAAATCCGAGATCGGCCGAAATCTGTATGTTACTTGGGTTCGCAGCGATTCCTTTCTTCACGAGATCCACGGCGAGATCGGGCCGGCCAGCTCCGCCCTGCTTCTCGGAGAGAAAAAAGGCTCCGAAGTGATATGCGGGGACAAGATATGGGTCAAGCGTGGTGGCGACGTCGAGCAACGGAGCCAGCAAATGGAAGTCGCGATCAGACGTGGGCAGCTTGGCCCCGTAATATTGAACGGCGCGAGTCCAATAAATATCGGCAAGCAGAGCGTCATAGCCGAGGCTCAGTCTTTTCAGAAGCGGGCCAGACTGAACGAGAAGTTCGTCGCCCTGTTTTTCGAGAGTGCCGCGGGAGGAATCGATTCCCCGTTGCAGCGCGACGACGGACAAGAACAACACCGGCACTAAGATTGCTGCCAGCCATGCGACCGGATTTCGATGTCGGTCGCTCACTTCAAATTCCGCCCAGAAAACACCGCTGCCGCAGCGACTAACAGGATCGCCGAGTAGAGCAGCGCGTAAAGCGTATTCTGCAAGATGAGCTGAGGCGGAATCGCAAAGCCGTGAGAGGCTTGGCCGATTACATCGAAATTGTGGAAGTTAGGCAGCACGTAATAGAGAACTCGCGTGATGGCTTTGATTGCGGGGTTTTGCGTCACCATCCCGATATTCAGGAAGTCGGTGGAAAACATCCCCGCGAGATAAATTCCGATGGTGAAAAGGGTGGACAGCATGGGTGTCGAAAAGCACGAGAAAAAGAGCGCCAGCGCCGTGACGATGGCCAATTTGAGCAGGATGAAATACACCGCCACGAGTATGTATACATCCGAGCGTGCGAACGAGCGGTTCACGTAGAGAAGCGCTGCACCCACTCCGATGGTCATGAAACAGGTGTTCACGAAGAGCGTGAGCAGCAGCCCCGCGTATTTTCCGACGATGAATTGCCAGCGGCGGATCGGCTTAGCGAGCAGGCTGTAGAGCGTGCGCTTCTCCATCTCTTTGTAGATCAGGCCGACTCCGATGAAGATCGCCATCACGAGCCCGAAGGCAGAAATGGCCGAAAGGCCGAGATTTACGATGACGAGGCTGTCGATACCGATGGAGATCTGCCCAACCAGAATCGCAGCGCCGATCATTAGCAGCGCGAAGAAAACCAGATTGTAGAGAACGCGATCGCGAACCGCTTCGCGAAACGTATTGACGGCAACCACCCCCGGTATCGCGCTCATCGAGCGAGCACCTCCACCGCGTGAGAGGCAGCTTTCTCGCGGTTCACCATGCGGAAGAAATATTCTTCCAGCGATGGTCGAACGGGCTGCACAGAAAGGATGCGCGCGTCGCACTCGCGCAGTTTTTCGAGCGTGGCGTAAAGATCTGCTTCGGGAACTTCGGCGCGATAGTGCGCCCCGGCCTTTGTGGTAAAGGCTGCGAGTGCTTGAGGCAACGCGCGGCCCTCTTTCAGTTCGAAGAGAATGTCCATTGCGACCACGTCCATCGAAACGATTTCGCCCGGAGCGCCCACGCCCTGCAATTTCCCGTCAACCAACACTGCGACGCGATCGCACAGCATTTCGGCGTCGGAAAGAATGTGGGTGGAGAAAAACACAGTGCGGCCCTGATTTTTCAAATCGAGAATAATATCGCGGACTTCGCGCCGACCGATAGGATCGAGGCCGGACATGGGCTCATCCAAAAAGACGACCTTTGGATCATGCAAGATTGCCTGGGCAATTCCCGCGCGCTGAAGCATGCCCTTCGAGAATTTTCGCAGCTGAACGTCTGCTGCCGCAGTGAGCCCGACAAGCTCGAGGAATCGCGCCACGCGCTCGCGGCGGTCGGCGGAAGCAAAGCCAAAAAATCGCACGTAATAATCGAGCAGTTCACGCGCCGTCAGATAGTCATAGAAATAGGGCTGCTCGGGAAGATAGCCGATTTCGCGGTGCATGCTGACGTCGTCGATCGACTTGCCGCGGATGCGCGCCGTTCCAGCCGTTGGGAAAATCAGCCCCATGAGCAACTTCAGCGTGGTGGTCTTGCCAGCGCCATTGGGGCCCAGAAAACCAAAAATTTCGCCATCTTCGACACGCAGCGAAAGATTGTCGAGCGACCGGCGCATACGTTTGCGCCAGAACCCAAGTGCGTAGTCTTTCGTCAAGCCGTCGATTTCGATTGCCGTGCTAGTCATGGCCGTCATTATTATTTTTTTTGAGTTGATTAGCTCGTGTCAATACCCAGGGTGTTGCTTCGAACAACACATTCAGCCGTGGCGATGGGCATGTCCCTCTGCCAGCTTTTCGAGCCTGGATTACATACAGGAGCAAATCTGGTGCGGGATTGAAGCGACCGCCCGTTAGTTCGTATTCGAAGAAGCCGGCTGAGACGTAGGAAGAGCAGCGGAAGGACGAAGATTTTCAAAAGCGGAACTGTTTGCGAAGGCGCTGGGGAAGTTCGACTCGAACGAGCTCAGGCCCGGGCAAACCATTCTGTGCCGGACTGAAAAACCGAATGATTCCATCTCGCGCCGCGATTCTTCGGCCGTCCAACCCTGCGAAATTCGATAGGCGGCCACCATCATCCCTGTACGATCCACACCATACTTGCAATGAATGAAGACTTTTTTGTCCGGATGGTCGCGCATAAGGGTGAGGAACTTTGCGACGCCGTCTTCTGTCATGTGCGAGCAGTGCGACGGAATCGCAACGTATTCCATTCCGAGCTTCGTCACTCGTTCGCGTTCATCGTCGCTATCGCCCCTTAAATCCACCACGATTCCCACGCCCATTTTCGCAAGCGCGCCGAATCCATCATCAGATGGTTGAGCGCCGCGGAAAAGCGATGGCGTAACCTGGCCAAAATTCGGCACTCCGGGCAAAGCCACTTTCTGCGCGAATACGTGCTCTGCCGCGGACGAGACTGCAGCCTTCGCCTCCTGAGCGCGAGCTGGTAGGCACACGGCTGCCATAGCAATTCCGATCGCTAGCGTACGCACGTATTTGGAAGCCATTGCGCTCATAATTATAAGATGCTCTTCAGGCGGAAAAAGTAACTTGTGGCTGCCCGCACATGTACCACTACGGATAGACGCTTTCGACAACTGCTGCCTAAGATTTTGTGGTTACAGTATGAATTTTTCTTGACAACTTTTCGTCCACCGCTGATACTGCGCACCCAGACTCGGGGGAACGTGAACCGGTTTTTCGCTGCTTAGAGCAGCCGGTTAGCGCAGATAGCAGACCGGGTTTTACCGAAAATCCGAAGGGAACCGCCCGCAAGTCACACCGCGCTTGGATTTCCAGCGCGGCTTGGCTGGGCATTTCTCTTTTTTTCGGTCTGAGGCGCGCAAACGCAATCGGATTGTTGCGGCGCTAAATTACAACCGGCTTCCCGATGCTCCGAAAATAGCTCGGTCAACAACAAGGGTTCCGGCGCCCAGCGGTTGGGAGTAAAATAGTAGTTGCCCCTCCCGCACGGCTCCCCGGCGAACATCACGGCGGAAGTGCTGCCGGCGCGGAGGCAGAGATGGCAGAAACGAGAACAGCATTGAACGGGCACACAGAAGCGCAACAAGTTACGAGGCGAGCGACCGGACTGGAATTTCAGCGCCGGTTTACAGACGGAAAAGTGTCACCATTCGACGCGGTTGAATGGGAGCGTCGCACCGCACTCATAGGCAATGATAAGGGCCAGGTAATTTTCCGCCAGGAAAACATAGAAGTTCCAAAGTCCTGGTCGCAGACCGCTACGAACATCGTAGTTTCGAAATATTTCCACGGCAAGCCCAATTCGCCGGAGCGCGAGACGTCTGTGCGGCAGTTGATCGCGCGTGTTGTCGACACGATCGTGCGCTGGGGCGAGGAAGGCGGCTACTTCGCCTCCGCCGACTCCCGGAATATTTTCCGCGACGAGCTCACTCACCTGCTCGTCGAGCAAAAAGTGGCGTTCAACTCGCCGGTGTGGTTCAACGTAGGCGTGCAGGCGAAGCCACAGTGTTCGGCATGCTTCATCAATTCCGTCCAGGACAACATGGACTCGATCATGAACCTGGCCAAGACGGAAGGCATGCTCTTCAAGTGGGGCTCCGGCACGGGAACGAACTTCTCCTCGCTGCGCGGCAGCAAGGAATCGCTCTCCGGTGGCGGCATCGCTTCAGGCCCGGTAAGTTTCATGAAGGGCTTCGACGCGTTCGCGGGCGTGATCAAGAGCGGCGGCAAGACGCGCCGCGCCGCGAAGATGGTGATCCTCAACGCTGACCACCCGGACATCATGGAATTCATCGAGTCGAAGATGAAGGAAGAGCGCAAAGCGCACGTGCTGATCGAGCAGGGTTACAACTCCTCGATCGATGGCGAGGCGTACGCCTCGGTTTTCTTCCAGAACGCGAACCATTCCGTCCGCGTCACCGACGATTTCATGCGCGCCGCCGAAGAAGATCGCGACTGGTGGACGCGCAACGTGAACGACGGCAAAGCCTGCGACCAATATCGCGCCAAGGATTTGCTGAAGGAGATGGCGAAGTCAGCATGGCAGTGCGGCGATCCCGGAATGCAATACGATACGACGATCAATCGCTGGCACACCTGCAAGGCCACCGACCGCATCTACGCTTCGAATCCATGCTCTGAGTACATGTTCCTTGACGACACGGCTTGCAACCTCGCGTCGCTGAATCTTCTGAAGTTTTTGGGCTCGAATGGCCAATTTGACACCGAGGGTTTCCGGCACTCGGTGGACGTGACGATCACGGCGCAGGAAATCCTAGTCGACAACGCCAGCTATCCCACCGAGCGCATTGCGCGCAATTCGCACGACTATCGCCCGCTGGGCCTCGGATACGCGAATCTGGGCGCGCTGCTGATGTCACTCGCGCTTCCCTACGATTCAGATGGCGGCCGCGATTTCTGCGGCGCGATCACGGCGCTGATGACCGGCGAAGCCTACGCGCAATCGGCGCGGATTGCCGAGCGCATGGGGCCCTTTGGCGGTTACCTGCGCAATCGCGATTCAATGCTCGACGTGGTGCGTATGCACCGCGACGCGCTGAGGCCAATCAAAGAAGACAACGTCCAGCCTTCGCTGCTGCATGCCGCGCAGAAATCCTGGGACGATGCCGTCTCGCTCGGCGAACGCTTCGGCTACAAAAATTCGCAAGTCTCCGTGCTCGCGCCCACCGGCACCATCGGCTTCATGATGGATTGCGATACCACCGGCATCGAGCCCGATCTCGCGCTCGTAAAGCAGAAGAGGCTCGTCGGCGGCGGCGTAATCAAAATCGTCAATAACACCGTGCCCCAAGCGCTGATGAAGCTGGGCTACCCGCCTGAGCAAGTGGCGCAGATCGTGGATTACATTGACGCAAACGGCACGATCGAGGGCGCGCCCGGATTCAAGCCCGAGCACCTCGCTGTGTTCGATTGCTCGCTCACCTCGATGGGCGGGGGCCGCTCGATTTCCTGGCGCGGTCACCTGCGCATGATGGCGGCGGCGCAGCCGTTTATCTCGGGTGCGATCAGCAAGACGATCAATATGCCGGAAGAATCCACGGTCGAGGACATCATGGAGGCTTACATCGA
Source organism: uncultured Acidobacteriota bacterium (assembly GCA_963772535.1). Lineage (GTDB taxonomy): Bacteria > Acidobacteriota > Terriglobia > Acidiferrales > UBA7541 > Palsa-295. The sequence continues at coordinate 231,971 of CAVYXN010000006.1, read as the reverse complement.
GTCCTGGAAATTTGGACTCAAAGCCGTGGCCATCTATCGCGACAATTCGAAGCGCTCGCAGCCGCTTTCGGCCGCGGGGAAGAAAGAGGACGATAAGACTTCCACTGTGGCAGCGCCTGCAACTGCTGCGGCCACAGTGGCTGCTGTTGCGCCCCTGGCGGAAGCGGCTCCCGCGCAGCAGAACCTTTTCCCGGGCACGCAGCGACGAAAACTTTCAGCCGAGCGCGACTCGATCACGCACAAGTTTTCGATTGGCGGCCACGAAGGCTACCTCACCGTCGGAAAATATTCCGACGGCACGCCGGGCGAAATCTTCATCAAGATGGCGAAAGAAGGCTCCACGCTATCCGGAATCATGGACGCGTTCGCGCTTTCCGTCTCCATCTCATTGCAATATGGCGTCCCGCTGCGCGCGCTCGTGGATAAATTTGTGAACTCGCGCTTCGAGCCTTCGGGCTACACCGGCAACCCGCAAATCCGTTACGCGAAGTCGATCGTGGACTACATCGGCCGTTGGCTCGGCGGCAAATTCATATCGCCCGATTATCTCGATGCAGACGTAGCGGCAGCGATGGCCTTAGAGAACGAAGCCGCGCCATCGCCTGCACTCGCACCCGCGCAAGCGGCGGCGCCTTCATATGCTGCCAAGGGACCCGAGCCGGAAGCTACGCGGCCGCGCGCAGCTATCGACGACGCACCATCGTGCTCCGAGTGCGGCATGCTGATGACGCCCAACGGCAGCTGCTACAAATGCGCAAACTGCGGCAGCACGTCAGGCTGCAGCTAAACTGGAAACTTAATTCAGAAAGGGCGTTCCGCCCAGCGGAGCGCCCTTTTTTATTTCTTCGGGGCGCCTCCGGGTGGCGCTCACGTCAAGAGTGCTATCATGGGCCGGCTTCGAGATTAAAGAGGCGCCGTGCTTCGCAATCGCCAAATCGTCCCGCCACTTACGATGCACACGCCTGACGGACGCACTGTCCGCGCCTGGGATTACAAACAGAAGAAAAACCTCGTCATCTCGTTTCTCGATACAGATTGCGCACCGTGCGAGGAGTTTCTGCGCACTCTCGTGGGATGCGCATCTGCGTTGCGCGAAAAGGAGGCGGTCGCGCTGGTCGTGTTTCTCGAGCAGCCGGCGCGCCGTTTCACCGATTCGCTTCCATCGGGAATCATCGTCGGCGTGGACATGCCGGGAAATTCGGCACGCGCGTTTCTAGGCGAGGACGCATTTGCATCGCGCGGATTCGTCCGGTGCGGCGTGTTCGTCACAGACCGCCACGGCGAACTCTTCGCCCAGTGGTCCATCGAGCGCCATAAGTTTCCCGCGTTCGCGGAAATCCTCGCGGCGCTCGACCACGTCGAAATGACCTGCGACGAATGCAGCACGCCACTGTGGGCCGCTGAGTAGTCATTGGGAGCCTTGTCCCTGCCTGCTGCTCCGTAGGCGCATGGCATGCCGTGGCCGCTCGCGCAAGTTGCCGGGCGGCGCCATTGCTGGTAGCCAGCGTCGCGCCCGCTCTTTTTGTTTCCCGTTTCGCAGTTGTGCTGGTGCCAAATAAAAAAAGGGAGCCCCATAGGGACTCCCTTTATTGCTCTACCCAAGATTCCGGTTTCGGCGCGGCGAAACCGGCCCACCCCGGGATAAGAGACAGCCACTCATTTGATTTGCACGCGGAATGCCACCACTTTCATTTTTCAGCGAGAGGAACCGCGGATTGGCAGGACATGACTTAGCCCGCATAAAGGAGGTTTGGGATCACTATAAATCCGGAAACATACACTTTCTGAAATTCGCGTCTCCTGTTTTCTACAGTCTTTGGAAGGTGATCGTGAGGTCAGCGCAGGTAGTCACTGCGGAAGCTTAAATTCCACAGCAATTGCCGTATCGACTTCTGCGAGTTGCGCGCGGTCTCCCGAGGGATCGATATAAATGGCCTCGTCATACCGCCACTGGCAAACTGCCTTTTCGGCAGCCTCTGCAAGGATTGGATCACCAACTTCGCGGCTGAGATCCTTAACCGTTCCATCCTTTGCGATAATTGCGTGGAAAACGACCGCTCCTTGAATTCCAGCTTTTCTCGCCGCTTCCGGGTAAACGGGCTCCACTCGTTTCTCGAGCCGCATCGCTTGCATCTGCGGAGAAACATAAATACGCACCAAGCTACCGTCGGGACTCTTGTATGCGACACCTTCGAGTTGTTCGGGTACTGACACCCGCAGCCATTGCAAGACCTCGTGCCAGAAAGGGTAGGTGCCGCCGACGATGCGAAACCGTCCATCTAGGTAAACGAACGAAAAGACCCAGGATTCGACAACCTTGTCCGCCTTGATCGTGAACCGAAAGTTTTCGATCTGCACGGCGGCATCCGGTTTCGGCAACGTAGCTTCCTCTTCGGCAGATACGGGTGGATTAGGAAGTTGTGAAACCTCAACCGCGAGGGCGGCGTCGGGCGCGTTCGACCAATTGCCGCTCACCCATGAAATATGCGATTTGAATTTCTCAAGGCTTGTTTGATATTCCGGGACTAAAGAAGCGCCGGTTGTATTGCCAAAGGTCTTCTCGAGCCATATCTGGGGCTCTGCGATGGCGAAGCTATCGAGTTGTGCCGCAAATTTTTGAGCCGTTGAGGGAATATCGTCGAGAGGAATACCGGAAAACGGCAGCACAGTCACTCCCGCAGCCGGGACTGAAATTTGAGACGTTGACGGTCCATCCGGAGAATTACTCAAGCTCCTTCCATCTGGTGTGAAGACGACGGAGATCGTCGTGTCCACCTGCACTGGTTCGTGGTTCAGCCGCGTTATTCAGCCGCGTTATCATATAGGTCCATTGTTTGACGGCATCTTGAGCCGCCTGAGCCAAAAGCGGATCGCCGCTAACGACATTCAATTGGATCACTGATCCATCCCGATCGATAACGGCGTGAAGCACCACCGTACCTTCAATATGCTTCCTTTTGGCTTTGGGCGGATAGACGGGCGCGACTTGGTGAAGGATCTTAGCTTGCTGCACGGTGCCGCCGACCCGGATACGGACCGGTGTGTTTGAGGGTGAGGCCACCCCCTGCGCGAAGGTGAATGGAGCCGCGAGCAGAAGAATCGTGCCAAGGATCACGCCCCGGTAGACACTCATCGGTACATCCTCGCATCGAAAACGCTTTCAGGGGAAGCACGGTTTAAGTACATGGAGTGTAAAGTATATACAACGTGAATTCGTGCCCGGCAATTCCTACGCGGCGGCTGCTTTCGGCGTGGATGTCAGCGTTCGTCGCACCCGCCTCCACGCCCAGCGGATCGGGAAAAAGAGAAGTGCCGCCCACAGCAGCAGCGTCGGCCCGGACTCCAGCAGCCAGGCGAGGAGCCCGATCACATTTTCGACCACGCTGTGATAGCCGGTGACGAAAGCGTTGTGCAGCCGCGTGCTTGTTGACGAAGGCGCGCCGTTCAGCCTGGCCTTATATTCTTCGGTCACCGAAAGCGTGATGGTCGCAAAGTCGATGCGGGCCTGAAGCGCGCGCTGGTCGGCTTCCATTTCTTCGATTTCGCCGCGGACGCGCGAGATCTCATTGTCCACTTCGAGCACGTCTTTCACTTTGCCTGTGTTGTTGCGCAGCACGCCGAGCAGGCGCTCTTCGGTGGCGCGCGAATTCTTCAGGCGCGCCGCGAGATCCACGTACTGCTTCGTCACTTCTTCGCCTGCCTGCGACTCCTGGTCGGCGCGCCCGAGCTGCTTCAATTCTGCAAGCGCCGGCTCGAGTTGCGCGGAAGGCACGCGCAGCGTGGCCGACAATTTTTTCGCGGCGTCGGGCGGCGTGGACGTATTCAGTTCGCCGATGTAACCGGAATGGCGCGACACCACATTTTTCACGGCAGATTCGACGCTTGCAAAATCCTTTACGACCAGCGAAAGCGAAGCCGTGCGCGCGATCATCGGAGAAGCGGTTGGACTACCAATCGTCTCAGCCGATGAAGAGACCGGCAATGCGGGCGCGGCCCCGGGTTCGATGGAAACTGAATAACGCCCAGCTGAGGAGTTGTTTGCAAGGTTGCTGGTAACCTCTTGCTGCACCATCCTTTTTTGAAGTTCCCGCAATTCCATCTCGCGCGCAGCGATCAGAGCCGCAGGCCGCGCGCGAAGGAAGTTCGGGACCGCAACTGCAACGGCGACCAGGAGGACCATGGCGAGTGCACCCGCACCAGCCCATATCCAGGGACGCCCTCTCAGCGAACGACGTAGTGCGATCAATCGCTCGATAGGCGTCAATTTCAATGGCACCGATGGCGTTTGTTTGGGCTGCGTCCGTGCGGCTGCGGCAATTTCCGCATTCATTTCGTTCGTCAGGCGCTCAGGCGATGTTTCGATTTCCCATGCCGCGAGCTCGCGCGACAGGTTGCGGAAACCGGCGACCAGCTCCTGGCATTCACCGCACTGCTGCATGTGTTGCGCGATTTCCGACGCGCGGTCGGCGGAGATTTCGCCGTCGAGGTACGCCATCACTTCCTCTAGTTCAAATGCGTGTTCAGACCCGTGCTTAGGTGGATGATTCGAGCGCATTTTCTTTCCTCACTGATTTTCCGGGGACACTCATCAGAATTTCTTTCAACGCCAGGCGCGCGCGGAAGAGCCGCGACCGCACCGTGTTTACCGGCACGCGCAGCACGCCGGCGATCTCCTCGTAACTCAACTCCTCAAACTCGCGCAGGAGGAGCACTTCGCGATCGTTGCCGTCGAGCTTTGCGATCGCCTCGCGCACCCACATCCCGGTCTCCGCGTTTCCGGGCGCGGAGGGGTCGGGCAAATCGAACCCGGACCCCACGCCGCCGGATTTCTGGCTCAATTTGCGGCGGTGATTGGCCAGAATCTTGTACGCGATTCCAAAGAGATAGGTGCGGAACGTGGCGCGCGGTTCGTATCGCTGAACGCCGCGCAGGATTGCGACGAAAGTTTCCTGCGCCAGCTCCTCTGCGCGCGCCGCATCTTTCACCGGCGCCGGAAGAATGCGTAGATCAGCTCCCGGTAGCGAAGAAACAGTTCGCTGAAGGCTTCGCGCGAGCCTTTCTGGAATTCGAGGATCAGTTGCTCGTCAGTCGCCATCGAAGTTTCCGTTGAATTGCCGTTGAATCGCCGCCATTTCGTTCTCGCCGCCCTGAAGTTCTCGCCTGTTTAGCTCTCTACTATCTGTAATGTCGTGGCGAGGCAAAAAGTTCCCTGGAACCTGAGGACAACTCTTGTCACCAGTAGGGGCACGGCATGCCGTGCCCGCTCGACCGGAAGCCATACGCAGCTCCACCCATCGAAACTTGCATATCAACGGGTGTTTTGGGTGCGGTAGCGTCGCGCTCACAAGGTAAGAACGTGTGAGGGGAAATTTCTTGCAGGACTGCAAGCGCCGTTAGACGCCGATAGCGGACCGCACAGCCGATGCCAGCGAATCCGTCCAGCGGCGAACATCTTCATCGCGCTCAGCCTCAACCATCACGCGCGCGAGCGGTTCGGTGCCCGAATAACGCAAAATCACGCGCCCGGATTGGCCCAGCGCCTTTTCCGCGTTGGCAAGTGTCCGCGAAACCTCCGGAAGCGATTCCAGCGGAGGTTTCGATTTGACGCGGACATTCACAATCTTCTGCGGATAGATTTTTAAATCGGCGACGAGCGAATCGAGCGGCCCGGCAAGCGAAACAATCGATGCGATTTTCACCGCAGTGAGCATTCCATCTCCGGTGGTAGCATCGTCGAGAAAAAGAATGTGCCCGGACTGCTCACCGCCAAGGTTCGCTCCGATGCGGAGCATCTCTTCGAGCACGTAGCGATCACCGACGGCGGTGCGTACCAACTTCAGTCCTGATTGATCCAGCGCGCGCTCGAGTCCGAGATTTGCCATCGTCGTGCCGACAATCACGTTGCCCTTCAACTTGCCGGCCGATTTCATATGGCGCCCGGCAATGAGCAACACGCCGTCACCGTCTACCAGCTTTCCCGAAGCACCGGCAAAAATCGCGCGGTCGGCATCCCCATCGAACGCAACGCCAAGCGTAGCGCGCGATTCAACGACGCGTTTCTGCATCCCCTCAGGGTGCAACGAACCGCAGCCGGCATTAATGTTTTCACCGTCCGGCGCGTTATTGATCGCCACCACCTCGGCGCCGAGCATTCGAAAAAGTTGCGGCCCAAGCTTGCTCGCCGCGCCGTTTGCGCAATCCAGCACGATTTTCATCCCGGCGAATTTGGCGCCAGGCAGCGTCGTGGCGCGCAGCCCCTCAAGATAATCCTGATGCAATTTTTTATCGCCATCCGGATGCGCTTTGTTTGCTGCTTCGGTACCCGTCGCCCGAGCAACTGGCGCGATTCTATTCGGCGAAAGAATCAAATGCTCGATCTCATGCTCCGCGGCGTCGGGAAATTTCATGCCCGACGAGGAAATCAGCTTCACTCCATTGTCGTGATACGGATTGTGCGACGCCGAAATCACAACCCCCGCCGAAAATCCCTCGCGGCTCACAAGCCACGCAACCCCCGGCGTGGTAACAATCCCGGCCGACACCGGTTCAGCTCCCGCCAACACCAACCCACGCGCAATCAACTCCGCAATGTGCGGGCCGGATTCACGAGGATCACGGCCGATGAGGACGCGAGCAGCCTTGCTGTTCGCATTTTTCTGAGCCGCTAAATGAAGACCGAGGGCGCAACCGACCCGCTCAAGCGTCGCGTCATCCAACGGATATTGCCCGGGAATGCCGCGAATGCCATCAGTACCAAAAAGTTGTTTTGCGCGTTCCGTCGCCATTGAATCGGATCCTGACTCGCGAGAGGCAAGCCAATAATTCTATCATCGCGCTTGTGTGCAGCCGCACCAGCTGCCAACGAGGCAAACCAACCCGTTACCCTGGCCGTTTTGCGCGCGCCGCGAACGCCATTATCCTGCCCGGCACATCATGTTCCCAACGCGCGCGCCTGTGATATCGTACGCGGGTGCCAGTCGAGACCACCACTCCGGTCAAAGCGCCTGCGACCCCCAACTCAGTAAGCGCGCGAATCATCGCGGCGGGCATTGTGATTGCCTTTTGTTATTGGGCCTCGACGGTCCTGGTCACTCTCGTCGTCGCTGTTCTCATGGCGTATTTTCTCGATCCAGTCGTCAACTGGCTCGAGGAGTGGCACGTTCCACGCGCGCTGGGCGCGCTGATCGTAGTTCTCTCGACGATTTGCCTGTTGCTTCTTCTCGCCTGGACCCTGATTCTGCGCTTCGATCAATTCGGCCAGGACTGGCCAAATTACCAAAAGCCTCTAAAAGCGGTCGCCAGCACCGTCTCCAAGAAACTTGAAACATTCGAGTCCCACGTATCTGAAATCGAGCCCGCGGAAAAACCCGGCGAACGAATCATCGCCGTCGCCGATTCTCATCCGGTACGAAACGCCGTGCTTTCCCGGCTCGGTGCTCTCGAAGCAGTTTTCGTGGCGGCCACATTTGTGCCATTCCTCTTGTTCTTCATGCTCGCGGCCAAACGTCAGGTCTGGCACGCCACAATGCAACTTTTCCCGGCTACAGAGCGCACGCGAGTGAAACAAACTCTGGGAGAAGTCACTCTCGTCTTGCGCAGTTACGTGATCGGCACAGCGCTGGTGGGCCTGATACTTGTATTCGCGAGCTGGATGTTTTTCATGAGCATTGGACTCGAGTTCCCGTTCCTGGCCGCGCTCGTGTCGGGCTCGGTGAATCTGATTCCATATTTCGGCGTGGTGCTCTCGTGGTTTCCGCCCGTGATCATTGGACTCAAACAGTTCAAGCATGTGGAGCCTTTCATCGGCATCGTCGTGATGATGACGGTGCTCCACTTGATTGCCGCAAACTTGCTGATGCCCGCGCTGGTCGGCTGGCGCGTCCGCCTCAATGCACTGGCGCTCACGGTGGCGCTGCTTTTCTGGGGCTGGCTCTGGGGGCCGATGGGCCTGATTCTCGCGGTTCCAATCACCGCTGTGATCAAAGTGATCTGCGATCACGTCGAAAGCCTGCAACCCGTGGGACGCTGGCTCAGCGCCTAGTTATCTTCTCCGTCAGCGCCGTAGGTGCGGAACACAAAAGAGGGCGCAACACGCCACCGCTTGCGTAGCCTCACCCGTGCAAGCCTTCCGCTGAGGTCGTCATCTTCACCTCAATCCATGAATCGCCTCGATCGCGTTCTTGAGTGCGTTTGGATCAGCCGCGTCTTGAATCATACGAATCGCGGCGATGCCGGCCGCTCCTGCGCGAATACAGTCGGCGGCGTTGGATTCATTTATCCCTCCAATCGCGATCACCGGAATGCTCACAGCTTTCGCCACCTGCGCGAGTTCCTCAACACCGTGCGGCTTGCCAAACGGAATCTTCGAGGGCGTCTCATAGATCGGCCCGAAGTATGTATAACTGGCCGCCGCATTTTCCGCTTCCTGCGCCCCTTCAAGGCTGTGGCAGGAAACGCCGACCAGAAAATCCACCGGCGCATTTCCCGCGCGGCACCATCGAACCACTTCTCGCACCGGCGCCGACGCGTGCCCCAGGTGCACCCCTGCCGCGCCAGCGGCCAGCGCGATGTCGAGCCGGTCGTTGACGATGATTTTAGTTGAGCGTGGCCAAATTGAGCCGGAGCGAACGGAAGCGAGAGCGACCGCCTCTCTGACGAGCGCGAAAAGCTCGCGCGCCGGCAAATCTTTCTCGCGAAGCTGCACCCAATCCACACCTGCGCCCGCTGCGGCGCGAATCGTATCGAGCAGCATTTTATTGGACAGCGTGCCCGCAGTCTCGTCCGCAGGAAGCGCCTTGCGATCTGTCACATAGCAGACAATCGGTTGGTTAGCCCTGGCTGGCAACGGTGGCGGCCCTGCGGCGAAATGCTTCAAGTGCGAGGAAAACATTCATGATGCCCAAGCCTGAAATCGCTCCGCGCATGAAAGGATTGTTGACGAAAAAAGACAGCGCCGGATACTGGTACAAAAAATAGTTGGTCTCCCAGATTTCCGACCAGGGCACAAGGATCAGCACCAGCCCAAGTTCCAGCCAAACGAGCAGCCACACCACTCGAAACAAACGCGTGATCATCAGCCTAGGATTATCGGAGATTATTTCCGGAGTGGCAACAGCCCTTGCCTTTTCGCCTCCCGCGCGAGCTAGTCCTGATGCCCGAAGGACATCCTGCCGGCCCTTTCGTCTATCTCTCGAAATCTGGCCTCCGGCCGGCCACTGACGAAGCAATCGTTTCTAGAAAGTTGCGTTTCGCCGATGTCTTTTCCCTTGTAGCGCCGGCATCTTGCCGGCTCTTTTGACGTTGATTCTTGGCGGATCTCAAAAGATGACACTAAAACGGGCATCTTCGGACGTGTGTCAACAGCGCCAAACCTAAATCAGAAACAGAGGGCGCATTTCGAAGCTCGCGTATTGAGGACGGAGGCGGCTGGTGTTGTACTGCTCCTTGACGTTGACGATCTTCTTGGTAGCGGTCACGGTCTCAAGCGGAATGTTGTCGTAGTGGCCTTTGTTGAGCGCGACGAGGCGGCCGCTGATGTTTTTTAGAAGCAAGTCGAGAGCGAGATTGCCATAAGCCATGGGTGCAATGGAATCAATCGCATCAGGATCGCCGCAACGCACCAGATAACCGAGTTTCTGGCTGATCACGTCGATTTTTTTGCCGCTATTGAACTTGGCGGAGATGTCCTTTACCTGATCGGCAACGATGTCGCCAATTCCTCCCAGTTTTTTGTGGCCGAAGGCGTCGGTCGCTTCGCCTTCGAACACCATCGCGCCGCCCTCGAACGTGGCACCCTCCGAGACGAGCACAATCGAGTAGCGGCTCGGATTCTTGCGGCGATCGGCAACGAGCAGCTCGGTAAGATGTTCAATATTGAATTTGTATTCGGGAATCACGCAGCGATTGGCGGCGCCGGCCAGAGTGGGAAGCATGGCAGTGAAGCCGGCGTAGCGGCCAAAAACTTCGAGGACCATAAAGCGCTCGTGCGAGCCCGCTGACGTGCGTAAGCTATTCACCATCTGTATCGTGCGCGTCACACAAGTGCTGAATCCAATGCAGTAGTCAGTGCCAGGGACGTCGTTGTCCATGGTCTTCGGTATGCCGATGACTTTGAAGCCTTCTTGGTGAAGACGAACGCCATAGCTGAGCGTGTCGTCGCCACCAATCGGAATCAGAGTATCGATGCCGAGCCATCCGAGATTCTTCAGAACTTCGGGAGTCAGGTCGTTCTTCTCCCCGGTGAACTTGCCGCTAAGATGCGCGGGCACGCTGGACCTGGCTACGCGTCCGGGATTGGTGCGCGAAGAATGCAGAAATGTCCCGCCGGTGCGGCCGGTGCGATCGACAATTTCTTCGTCCAGAAGAATAAAATTGTCGGAGTTGTCGTAATCCTTCTCGCGCACCATGTCCACAAGGCCGGCCCAGCCATGGCGAATCCCAATCACCTGGTAGCCTTCACGCAACGCGCGCAGAGTAACGCCGCGAATTGCGGGATTCAGCCCGGGAACGTCGCCGCCCCCAGTAAGGATTCCGATAACGCCTCGTTTGCTGTTCACGTTTGCCATGAATCCCCGCTGTTCCCGTTCCTTATTTTATTACTTTCGCACATTCGGATGTGCTCCGTGTTCCGGAGAAAGCCGCGCGTTCTTCAATTGATACTTGGGGAGCTAGAAATCGGAGAATTGGAATGGGAAAGTAGTGGATGGATTATGTCCCGGCGTTGCGTCAGCGAATCGCGTAGCCGCCATCCACGCGAATCGTGGTTCCGGTAACAAAGTCCGAAGCGCGCGAAGCCAGGTAGACAGCCGTCCCGGCAAGTTCATCCGGCTGGCCCCATCGGCCCGCGGGAGTCCTCGAAAGAACTTCGTCGTTAAGCGGCATTTTGTGTACAGCCACTGTCATCGCGGTTTCAATCCATCCTGGCGCGATGCAATTCACTTGAATGTTGTGTGGTGCGAGTTCAATGGCCATTGACTTGGTCAGCTGGATGATCGCTCCCTTCGCTGCGCTGTACGAAGGCACCAACCCCGATCCAAAGAACGAGTACATGCTGCCGATGTTGATGATCTTCCCGGATTTCTGCCGCACCATCGAACCTGCCGCGAGCTTCGATAGAAGAAAAACGGAATTGAGCTGCGTCTCGATCACGTTGTCCCAGTCTTCCGGTTTTTCCTGCAGCACTCCGCCGCTCAACGACACATTGCCCGCGTTATTTACCAGGATGCTCACGCCGCCGAGTTCGCCTTCCACTTGATTCAGCGCGGGCTGCAATCCTGCTCGATCGGTCATATCCACCTTCAGCGCCAGCGAAGGAACGCCGATTGCTTTCAGTTCCGCGAGCACCTGCTGATTCTTTTCCTCGTTGCGCCCGAATATCGCGACGGCTGCCCCGGCCTCCGCGAAGCCAAGCGCAATGCTGCGGCCAATTCCGCCATTACCGCCCGTTACGATTGCGACGCGGCCTGTCAGGTCAAATAGCGCGGGCATGTTCATCGAGCTCTCCCAGTTCGAGTGTTAGAAGCGGCTCTGTGGTCCCGCTATAGACCCAGCTATAGACAGCTGTGGACAATGATCAAGCGCCGGCTTTCAGGCTCGCTGGATCTTGCATCGACACAAGAAAGTTGCTGGCGAGAAGATAGTCAAACAAATGCCCGAGAGGTGGTGCGCGACGCAGCTGCGCCGCGGAAACCATTCCATTCGTCTCGCTCCATTCCCAACCGGCAGCGGAAACACCCTTCAGCCTTTCGCGCAGTTCTGCAGCCGCCATCGGATAGGCGTAAATGCGAACGTTCTGCGCGAAGAGTCGCGCAAGCGCTTCGAGAAGTCTTCCTTCCAGATTGCCGTAAATATCCTCAAACGCTCGAATGGTAAGGGAAAGGCCGGCCACAAAACGCACAGGCGCCTGCGTGTAGCAGTGCACGAGTGTTGTCATATGGTAGAGCTCGCCCTGGCGAAAAAGCAGCACGTCGCCGCCGGCAGCGACAAGAGCATCGATGCGCCGAAGCAAATCGGGAATCTCCGGCACCGGTTCGCCAGGCACGATCGCAGCCGCCGTGAGGCAAAAAAAGCCGGCGGGAGAGGTCTTCGTGTCGTCCAGCTCTTTCCGAAGTTCCTCGATACCCGAAGCCAGCAATCGCATGTGAATCTGCGAGTGCTCTGAATCCACGTGGTCAAAATTTCCAGGCGCAAGCACCACGGCCTTCTTGTAAAGCGCTTCTGTAGGTGGAACGGCAGGGCCCTTCGCGGAAAAAAATACAGCTTCAGCAAATCCTCCATGCACCAGGTCGGCAGGCAGAGCACGTCGATCCCAGTTCTCAAATGCCGGCCCGCGAAGATCCACGTAGTCAATCTCGATTCGCTCTTTCACCACGTCTTGCGCCAGGCCCGCCAGAAATGATTCCTTCGTTTGCAGTTCATTGAACGCGGTGTAGATGAGATTTACGCCCAGAACACCGATGGCTTCCTGCTGAAGTAGATTCGACGGATCGAGCATATTCACGTGCAGCACGATGTCGTTGGGAGGACCGCCGGGCTGCAACTGAAACCGGAGGCCGATCCAGCCATGCGGGTCGTTCGTCCCGGCGTAGTTCCGCGCGGAGACGGTATCAACAAAAGAAAAGAAGCGTGTTTGCGGCCCGCGCGTCCTGCTTAACTCCGCGAGAAGCTGAGTCCACTCCGTGTCCAGCATCGCCTCGAGTCGTTGCTTTGATACGTAGCGCGTCCCGGCGCCGTAAAGATCGTCGCTCACTTCCTTGTCGTAAGCGGAAATAGTCTTGGCCACCGTGGCCGACGCGCCCCCGACCACAAAGAACCACCGCGCCACTTCCTGCCCCGCGCCAATCTCAGCAAAAGATCCGAAGACGGACGCATCAAGATTCAAAGTGAGCGCTTTGTGGTGCGCGTCGAGTTTTTGAGCGGAAGGCATAGCGAGGCTCCTCCAATCGGCCGATTTTCTGAGAAGCGTAACGCGTCAGCGACAAATAACAAAATCACGCGCGCCAAGAAGATTCTACTACCTCGAAGCGATTGGGTGGCGGGTGCCATAGAATATAGATCGAACCTCGAAGAGTCGGGGCCGGGAGCGAAACCGAAGAAATTCAAATTATATTTCGTGCGAAAACGATGCGGCGTCTCGAGCAGCGCCACCAGCAAGGCGGAACGAATCGGACCCAGATAAGGAATCTGACGGAGCAATTTCACTGGGCTGTGTTTCCGGCTCTCCGCCAGCAGATCGCGTCGCGCTCCCTGCCGCAAAGGCTCCAACGCATCCAGTTGCTGGTAGAGCCGCTCGGCTCGCAGGCGAACTCCCGGTTCTACAATCTTGGCCAACCATTCTGCACGATGACGCGGTCGATACACCGCTGGCCCGGCACAGGGAATAGCCCAGCTTCGGTACACGGCCTTGATCCGACTCATCACCCGCGTCAGATCTTTCGTGATCGTTAGATAGCTGCGCGCCAGTTCCTTCAAAGTGCGCAGCCCGTTCTCTCCATGGTAGATCGGGGAGAGAAGGTTGCCGCGCAAGAGCTCGGCCAGCTTCCGAGCATCGATCCGATCGCTCTTGCTGCCATCCTTTAATAGAGCATTCTTCCGGGGATCGCAGACCAGGACATTCGCGACGTGAGGCTTGAGCAGGTCATACAACCAGGCGGCAGAAGTTCCTTCTTCGAAAGTCACCAGCAAACTGCCGCGCAGCCCGGCGATGAATTGCAGAATCGTGGCCGCTTTCGTTTCCAGGACAGACTCCAGGATCAGCTTGCCGGCGGAATCCAGGACCGCAACCGAGATCGTTGCCTGATGAACGTCCATGCCAATATACTTTGCTTGGTTCATAACGGCGCTCCTTTCGGTAGGTCGTGATGCGAACGATCAAAACCTACCGCAAAATGGGCGCCTTTTATATTGCGTGATAATCCCTGTGGCTGTTGAAAAACTCGCTCACTGCGATTTCGCAAAAACTGCTTCGCGTCAGAAAGCTCTATAAACGATTTTTCCGAGTCTCCTAGTCATTTTCTATCACCCGATTTTTAATTTTTTTCAGAAAAACCGACTTTTTCAACGGCCACCCCTGTTCTCGACAGTTATCTGCAAGGATGCTAATTTCCGATAAACGCGTCAAGCTTCCAAGTGGGAAAAGCTCGTCCCTGAAATGGCATTTCTTTGCGCCTCTCGAAGCTACTCCAACAGACCCGCGAGTACACAAAAACGCCCTAAGATTTCGCGTCGTGTTGGAACAGAAGCCGCGCTCTTTGTGATTGGTTGGGTTGTCCCGCTGCGTTCGACGGCTTTCTTATGAGGAGTGTTGAAAAACAAGTTCGGGTGGGCCGACCCGGTCCACCCGAATATGCGATTCGTTCTTCGCTTACGCCATGCTACCTCCGGTAGTTTCCTCTAGGCCCACCACGCCGGACTTCACTCCGTGAGGAACCCGTGAAGCGTTATCTGCTGCTGGCCGATACTGTCCTGGACAATCAGAGCGCCGGTGTACTTGAAATTGCCTTGCCCAACGAAACTGACCGTGAAGGAACAGGCTTGCCCTGCTCCCAGGCTCGTTCCACAGTTGTTTGTCTGCGCAAAACCGCCGTGATCGTTGACCCCGGCTTTATTGCTGGTGATCGTGACGCTTTGGATGCTAAGCGGTGTGGCTCCCAGGTTTGTCAGGCGGGCCGTCCGAGACCCGCAAATGGCGAGAGAGCAGTCAAAGGTAATGGAGTTTGGCACGAGTGTAACGGCTGTGCTCACGCCACTGAGAGTGACCGTCTGAGGGCTGCCGGGTGCATTGTCGGTGATAGAAATCGTGCCGGCGAGGTTTCCTGCAATAGTGGGAACGAAAGTGGCATTGATGTTACAGCTCCCTCCAATCGCGAGGTTCGAGCCACAATTGTCGGTTTCGCTGAAGTTGGCACTCGCGGCAATGTTAGTGATGTTGAGCGTAGCAGAGCCATTGTTGCTCAGCATGACGGATTGCGCTGGGCTCATGGAGCCGACAAGCTCGTTGTCAAACATGAGGATCGTGGGTGATGGAGTGGCGTTCGGTCCTACCAACCCCGGCTGCAACAGGACGGAAACCGTCGTGCCGGTGACTGCCATGTCCAGTCTTCCGTCGTTGTTGAAATCTCCCACCACTAGCGACACGGGGCTTGCCCCCGCCGCGTATTCCATTCCCGGCCCAAACGTCCCGTTGCCATTGCCCAAAAGGACGACAGCGCTAAAGGAGCTCGCAACAGCCACATCCAACTTGCCGTCACCGTTGAAGTCTCCGACGGCGACGGAGTCCGTCGCAATTTCGATCGCGTATGCCACGAAAGGCGGAAACGTTCCATCGCCGTTGCCCAAGAAGATGTTCACGCCATGGTCGTTCGCTACGGCCAGATCCAGCTTTCCGTCGCCGTTGAAATCCCCCGCGGCCACCGAGTTAGGATTTGGTCCGGCAGGATAGACCACTTCCGGCTGGAATGTTCCGTCGCCGTTGCCCAAAATGATGCTGATGTTTCCGCTGCCGCTGTTGGCCACGGCCAGATCCAGCTTTCCGTCGCCGTTGAAATCTCCCACCGCCAAGGAGCGGGGGGATGACGCAACGCTGTAGTCCAAGCGTGTCTGGAACGTCCCGTCGCCATTACCCACGAGGATGCTGACGTTGCCGCTGCCGCCATTCGCCATGACCAGGTCCAGCTTGCCGTCGCCATTAAAATCACCCGCCGCCACCGAAGTGGGATTTGTTCCGGTTGGGTAGTTCACGGCAGCCTGAAATGTCCCGTCTCCCTTGCCCAAGAAAATACTGACGGTGTTAGTTCCGTTGTTCGCCACTGCGAGGTCCAGTTTGCCATCGCCATTGAAATCTCCCACCGTCACCGAAGTGGGATTTGTTCCTGCGGGGTAGTTCACCGCAGCCTGAAATGTCCCGTTGCCGTTGCCCAACAGAATGCTGATATTGTTGCTTCCGCCGTTTGTGACGGCCATATCCACTTTGCCATCTTCATTGAAGTCTGCGATAGCCACCGAAAAAGGCCCGGTTCCGCTAGCGGGCGATGATGCAATGCTCCAAGATACCGAAGTAGTAGGCTTGGTAGTTTCGAAAAATGCTACGTTCGAGGCGCCGCCACCGGGTGCGGGATTTACTACCGTCACCGACGCCGTGCTGAAATTCGCGATGTCAGTCGGGAGAATGTTTGCTGTCACTTGTGATTCGTTGATGAAATTTGTTGTGCGCGTGCTGCCATTCCAATCCACTAGCGCGCCGGCCACGAATCCTGTGCCATTCACCGTAAGTTTGAACGCCGCTCCGCTAGATACTACCGCGGTAGGATTCAACGGCTGATTAATAAAGGGCACGGGGTTCGCCGCGGCCGCGGCGTTCACGTTTATCGTACTCGAAATGCCAGTGATAGACGCGGTCACCGTGTCGGTCGCCGTGATCGTCTGGATACCGAGGCTCTTGAGTACGACTGGAAAAGATGCGGTCCCGTTTGTCAGCATCGAGTCGTGGGCCAGGTCCGCATGAACGTCCGTGCTTGTGAAGTGGACGGTCCCAGTGTAACCGGCGGCCACATCATTCGAGGCGTCAAGCGCGTTCACAGTGAATTTGAAGGCCGCCCCGGCGGTAACGGAAGCTGGAGCAGAGAAGGAGAAGTGAGTTGCTACTGCGGCACTGACGTTGATCGAGCTCAAGACGCCTGAGATCGAAGCCGTGGCCGTATCCATCGCCGTGATCGCTTGAGTGCCGACGGTCTTCAACGTTACTGAAAATATTCCGACCCCATTCACGAGCGTTGAGTTTGCTGGCAATACCGCTTGGCTATCCGTGCTCGTGAAGTGCACGGTGCCGGAGTAACTGGTGGCCGTCTGGCCGGAAGCGGCAAGCGCGGTGACTGTGAAATTGAACGCCGCCCCGGCGCTCGGGCTCGCCGTAGTCGTGACGGAAAAATGAGTGGCTGCGGGTGGAGGGGGAGTGCTTCCACCTCCGCACGCACTGAGAACACAAAAACTGCAGATCGAAATTAGCACCAGCAGAGATTTTTTCATGACGCCTCCTCAAGATCGCGTTCGCTATGCGCGCGAGTCAAACTTTTCGGGTCACACGACTTCTCTGAGCAATGAGTTCAGGCAGATCTCGACTGGCCCGCCCGGCTTCGATACGTGAAATCTCTGGTTAGCTAGCAATCGCTGAATCGTTTGCGCGTTAACCTGTGCCAGTTCCGCAGCGCTCTCGAGGGGGATCATTTCCACTTCGCTTGCGCACTGTTCGCACCAAGCCCGCGCCAACGTTCCGCGAAGGATGACTAGGAGCCGGCTGGTCTCAATCGTGATGCACACTGTTTTCTTCTTCTCCAAACGGGTCTCCAATCGTTCGTCCGGCACCGGTTTCTGTGGTACATTCCGGCTCACGTTTTGGCTTTCTTTCTGGGTCCCATCTCAACGCGAGCGCATCCTGCTGGAAGGGCGGCTTGAATGTCCTCAAGGTCCGCTCAATAAGTTCTCAATAGGACTTGGAGTGGCGTATGGATAGGCCGGTCAAGCACTTACGGGAATTCGGCCCCTTCCGAATGGACCTCGAAGAGCGCGTCTTAATGCGTGATCAGGAAACCATCACGCTCTCTCCAAAGGCATTTGAAACTCTCTTGGTCCTCGTACAACACAGTGAACACGTCGTCCTGAAGGACGATTTGATGAAGTCCCTGTGGCCCGACACCTTCGTCGAAGAGTCCAATCTCAGCCAGCACATCTTTCTGCTGCGAAAGGCTCTGGGCGATAGGGCGCACGATCCGCACTACGTCGTCACGGTTCCTGGGCGGGGCTATCGCTTTGCGCAGAAGGTTTCAGAAATCACAGAACCGCATGGCGATGTAATCGTGCACAGCAGATCCGTTCAAAAAGTGACGGTGGAAGAATCTGAATCCACTCAAGAAAGCGCTGTAGTCGCCTCGTTCCAAAAACATCGCCAGAGACCCTGGAACTGGATCCTGGGCGCCGCCGGAGTCGTTGTCCTTCTGGCCGCGGCATCTGCCTTAGTCGTGCGAATGCGCAGGCCGCCACCATTGAGTGAGGCGGATCTGGTTCTGGTCTCCGATTTCGTCAATACCACTGGTGAGCCTGTGTTCGACGGCACGCTGAAGCAGGCGCTAACCGTCAAGCTCGCCGAATCGCCCTACTTCAATGTTGTGGCCGACTCGGCAACCAGAAAGACGCTGGGGTTGATGGGCCGATCGGCCGACGAACGCGTGGTGCCGCCGGTCGCGCGAGAGGTGTGCCTGCGGGGGGGCGCGAAAGCTGTCGTTGGTGGTTCCATTCTCAGCTTCGGGAACGAATACATTCTCGATCTGGACGCTGCAGACTGTCTGACGGGAGTGTCCTTGGCCCATCAGCATATTGAGGCGCTCGATAGAGAGCAGGTTCTGAGCAAATTGGGCGAAGTGATCCCACCGCTGCGGCGCAAGCTGGGCGAATCGGTCGGCTCCATCCAGAAGTTCGATACTCCCATCGAACAGGCGACCACCAAATCACTCGCCGCATTGAAGGCCTATACAACCGGCGAACAGAAGCGCGCGCAAGGAAAGGAGGAAGAGAGTATCCCTTTTTACAAGATGGCGATTGAACTGGATGCGAACTTCGCCATCGCCTACGCCAGACTCGCTGCGATTTATCGCAACCTCCACGAGCGGGCGCTTGCTGACGAGTATCTCCGGAAGGCGTTTGAGCGGCGGGAACATGTGAGCGAGAGAGAGAAGTTTTATATTCAGGCTCACTATTACGACAACTCTGCCAGCGACTATGACAAGACGATCGAAACATACAAGCTGTGGACTGAAGTGTACCCGCACGACTTTTCTCCGTTTGATGGTCTGAGTAGCAAGTACATCGAAAATGGCCAGCCGCAGAAAGCGATCGCGGCGGCCCAGCAGGCCTTGCGGCTGAATCCCAAGTATGGCCTCGCTTACGCGAGCCTTGGCAGGGCTTATGAGCGAGCTACACGCCTTGCCGAGGCAAGAGCCATCTGCGAACAGGCAATTGCAGAGAAGGTGGATAGCTTCTGGACCCATCAACTTCTCTACAGGATCGCGTTTGTCGAGGGCGATGAGGCGGTGATGCAGCGGGAGATCGATTGGTCTAAGGGCAAACCGCAAGAAAGTGTGATGAATTATTACCAGGCAAAGGCTGAATTAAGCCTGGGAGAGCTTCGCAGGTCCAGAGAACACTTTGAACGCGCTCGCGCAATCGCTCAACAGAACGGTCTTAAGGAGCAGGTGGTGGCTATCATCAACGGCCAGGCGCAGTTTGAAGCTGATTTAGGAAATGCGCGAGAGGCCCGTGCAATGGCGGATCTGTCCCTCCGCGAGGCGCCAAACTTCGCGCGGCATAGAGCCTATGCCGCGCTCGCACTCGCCCGAACCGGGGATGTGCGACGCGCGGATGCCCTGCTGAACGAGCTAAACAATCAGCCGAGCCTAGGTACGGCGCTGAATGAAGTTGTTCTCCCTAGCATTCGAGCGGCCGTGGATTTGGATCGGAAAAACCCGGCCGCGGCCATAGAGGAACTACGACGGGCCATTCCCTTCGATCTCGGCCCCGACTCCGGTGGTACCACCCTCTATTACCGCGGCTTGGCCTATCTGGAATTGAAGTCTGGCAAGCAGGCTGCAGCCCAGTTCCAGACACTTCTCGACAACCGCGGCGTGGTGATGACCGACGTCTATTGGCCGCTCGCTCACCTGGGACTTGCGCGCGCCTACAGACAAACTGGAGATATGGAGAAGAGCGTTGTCACGTATCGGGAATTGCTGACGCTCTGGAAGAATGCTGACCCGGACCTGCCAATGCTAGAAAAGGTTAAAGAGGAGTATATGAAGCTCAGCGAAGCCTCAAACTCATCGCCCTGGCCTACCGACAAGTGAGCAGACCAGATAGAGCTCGATAAATCGGGTAATCGAGTCTAGGTTCGGGAAAGTAGTCGACATTCTCCGGTCCGACATAGATGTCGAGAAATCTCTTATCACGCAATATAAAAGGCGCCCACTTTGCGGTAGGTTTTGATCGTTCGCATCACGACCTACCGAAAGGAGCGCCGTTATGAACCAAGCAAAGTATATTGGCATGGACGTTCATCAGGCAACGATCTCGGTTGCGGTCCTGGATTCCGCCGGCAAGCTGATCCTGGAGTCTGTCCTGGAAACGAAAGCGGCCACGATTCTGCAATTCATCGCCGGGCTGCGCGGCAGTTTGCTGGTGACTTTCGAAGAAGGAACTTCTGCCGCCTGGTTGTATGACCTGCTCAAGTCTCATGTTGCGAATGTCCTGGTCTGCGATCCCCGGAAGAATGCTCTATTAAAGGATGGCAGCAAGAGCGATCGGATCGATGCTCGGAAGCTGGCCGAGCTCTTGCGTGGCAACCATCTCTCACCGATCTACCACGGAGAGAACGGGCTGCGCACTTTGAAGGAACTGGCGCGCAGCTATCTAACGATCACGAAAGATCTGACGCGGGTGATGAGTCGGATCAAGGCCGTGTACCGAAGCTGGGCTATTCCCTGTGCCGGGCCAGCGGTGTATCGACCGCGTCATCGTGCAGAATGGTTGGCCAAGATTGTCCGAACTCTTGCGTGTTGCGGGCCCACTTAGCCAGGCTGACTTGCAGCAAGTGATAAAGGCCGCGCAATCTATTGCACTCAGAAAACATCGGACTAAGGGGCAGATGTGATACCCGGATCCCAGCCATCGCCAATGGAAATTGTTCTGGAAGCCCTGGGGACGATATGGTCCCCAGGTGCAGCGGCTCTTAAGCTGCAACAATCCATGAACCTCATGTCTCTCGAAGACTTGATGGTTGCGACTGAGCGAGCGGGGTATGAGATATGCGAAGTTGATCTCCCGGAGAATGTCGGCGGATTTGCGCTAACCATCGGGGGCAAACCTCAGATCGTAGTCAATCGAGATAAATCAGCAGAATATCGGCAATACACAGTGGCGCACGAACTAGGGCATCATTTCCTTCATCTGGCCCCATCATCTGTGCCAAACAATTTGCTTCCGGTAAACGGTGAGATGAAAGAATTTCAAGCAGACGCTTTCGCATCTAGCCTGATCGTTTGGCTGACGCCTGAAAACGATCGTGACGAGATGTTGAGGCAGAATCCAGAATTCGCTAGGGCGATAACCATACCGATATTGCTCAGCATCGGTGTGATCCTAGTAGCTGTCCTTGCCCACGTTTGGTTCCAGATATTTTCAGACAAATCCGTTTTAGAAGATCGCACGTGACAGCCGCAAAAACCGTTTGCGGGCTTTATACTCGCGTGTCCAGCCGTAATCAGGCGGACGCTGAATATAGCTCGCTTGAAACGCAACGAGAGCGCCTTGAGGCGTACTGCAAGAGCCAGGAAGACTACACGGTGTATCAAGTCTACGAGGATGGAGGATATTCGGCTGATTCGCTCGACCGTCCCGCGTTGAAAGAAATGCTCCGGGATATGCGCGACGGAAAATTAAATTGTGTGCTGGCGTATAAGATTGATCGTCTCACGCGCTCGGTCAAAGATTTCCATGTCCTGATGGATCTATTTGATCGATCCGGCGTCAAATTCGTTTCCGTCACTCAAAGCCTGGACACCCAGAATCCCATGGGACGCTTGCTCCGCAATGTTCTCCTCGATTTTGCCCAATTCGAACGAGAGATGACGGCGGATCGAACACGGGACAAAATGTACCAACGCGCGCAAAAAGGTTTTTGGAATGGCGGAAACGTGCCTTACGGCTACGCGGCAGACAACAAGCGCCTGATTCTGGATGGCGAGAGGGCGGAACGTCTCCGGTTCATGTTTCATTTTTTCAGCAAAACGCCCTCGCTTGCCCGGTTACGAGACGAGTTGCACCGAAGGGGTTGGTATACCCGGTCGGGTAAACGCTGGAGCAAGAGTGCGCTCCAGCAAATTCTTAAAAACCCGATCTATTGCGGCTTCATACGATTTAACACCGAACGGTTTAAGGGTGACCATGAGGCCCTGATTGAAGAGTCTCTCTTCGCGAGGATTCAATCGAAGGGACGTGAAGGAGTTTGGCCTAGGTTCGCAAAATCGTAAAGAATGGCTCCCCGGGCTAGATTCGAACTAGCAACCCTTCGGTTAACAGCCGAATGCTCTACCGTTGAGCTACCGGGGAACCGTTGTGATGCTTGCGGTGATGATAACAATCTTACGATAGCGCTGATTCTTCCGCAATCGCGCGCGGCTTGATTGACCGGCTGGTTTTTCGTTGCGTCGCACTGACGAAACGCGCCGGCGCATATAGACTGGAGTGAATGGCAACGAGTTCCAGCGGCGCGCGAGCGGGCGTGCTGCCGATTTCCTACCCTCAACTTGCCGCGGCGCTGCTCTGCGGGCTTGCGCTAAGGCTGTATTTCATCGCGCATTTTCCATTTTATTCGGGCGATACGAAATTCTATGAAGAACTGGCCCGCAATTGGCTCGACCACGGCGTCTACGGGTTGTTCGTCAACGGGCAGTTGATGCCGGTCGATCAGCGAATGCCGGGATATCCCGCATTTCTCGCCGCGATTTATTCCGTGTTCGGCCGCACTCGAATCGCGGTGATGCTCGCACAAGTTGCGATTGATCTTGTCACTTGTGTTCTCGCTACGGTGATCGCTTCGCGAATTGCTCCGGCGGCGAAGAAATCGCTGGCTGCAACAATCGCGCTGTGGGTGGCGGCACTGTGTCCGTTCACAGCGAGCTACACAGCAGCGATCGTCACGGAAACTCTCGCGGCGTTCTTCACAACACTTGCGCTGCTCATGCTTGTTTGGATTTTCACTGAGCCCTCGCTTGACGCTTCAAGCGGGCACGCGATCAGCTCGCTGGATACTCCGCCTGTCCGACAAGAGACCTTGGCCCGAAGACAGGTTGGTGCGTTCGCAGCCGCAGGCTTTATCACCGGACTCGGAACGCTGGTGCGGCCCGAAACGCCGCTGGTGTTGGCTGCGTCGGCGCTTGTAATTTGCATCCGTTGGCGCCACTTGGCGGATTGGCCGAAGGTTGCTCTCGCCGGCGCGTGGATGGCGGTGGGCCTGCTGGCAGCGCTCACGCCGTGGGCTGCGCGAAACGCGCGAACGCTCGGTCGCATCGAGTTTCTCGCACCGCGCTATGCCGAAGCTGTGGGTGATTTCATGCCCAGCGGATTCTATGCGTGGACGCGTACCTGGATGGTGCGCAACCGCGATGCGTATAGCGTGACGTGGGCGCTCGGGAAGAAACCGATTCCGATGGATGCGATACCCGACTACGCGTTTGATTCCACGGCGGAACGGGCTCGCGTCGCGGATCTTCTCGCGATTTACAACGGCGATTTGAAATTGACTCCATCGCTCGATCGCAAATTCGAAGCGCTGGCTCGCGAGCGCGCTGCCGCGCATCCGATTCGCACGTTTGCGCTGATCCCGACCGAGCGCGCGTTCGCGACCTGGTTCGCTCCTCGTGTTGACGTGCTGCGCTATTCGGGAAAACTTTGGCCCATCGGCGAAGAGTCGCGCGCGAATCCGAAGGAATTCGACACTGCTGCGATTTTTGCTTTCCTGAATTTTGTTTATCTTGGCCTCGCTGCCGTTGGCGCGTGGCGCTATCGCTCGAATCCGGGATGCGGCGTGCTTGTTCTTTATCTTCTGATTCGGACCGCGCTGCTCACTCAACTGTCGACGGTCGAACCGCGGTACGTCGTCGTCTGTTTTCCAGCTGTGGCGGCGCTTGGCGCGCTGGCCTTCGTGAAATCGCAGCAGGATCGTTCGGCGACTTCGCGAAAAGATTCCTTCGAGCCAAGCGGCGCCTATGATCGCTGACTGGCTAGGCCACAAAGCGGTAGCCCACCCCGCGCACGGTGAGGAGGTGACGCGGCTTTGCCGGATTTTTTTCGATGTACTTGCGCAGACGCACGATGAAATTGTCGATGGCGCGCGTGTCCGTGTCCTCGGAAAGTCCCCAGACATCTTCGAGAATAGATTTGCGCGAGACGTTGCGCCCCTTGTTATGAATCAGGTGACGAAGCAGCTTCGCTTCCATCAGCGTCAACTGAATCGTGTTGCGCTCGGTGCGAAGTTCAAGCGTGCCGAAGTCGATTGTCTTTCCTTCGAAGGAGACTGTTTCGCGCTCGTTTGCGGAGTTTGACGCGCCTTCTTTCGCGGATCGCGAGGCGGGCGGTTTGCTGCTACGGAGCCATTCGTTGCGGCGCAGAAGCCCTTGGAGGCGGGCGAGAAAAATGGGCAACTGGAACGGCTTCGAAAGATAATCGTCGGCGCCGGCGCCGAAACCTTCGAGCACGTCCTCGGGGCGGCCGCGCGCGGTGAGAATCAGGACGGGGATGAAATTTTTGGCTTTGCGCAATGCGGAGACGACTTCGAAACCGTCAATGCCCGGCAGCATCACGTCAAGGACAACGGCGTCGAAGCGCCCATTCGATTCGAGGAGACGCTTGAGGGCGGACTCGCCATCGCCGGTGACTTCGACGGCGTAGCCCTCAGCTTGTAAGTTGAAGCGTAGCCCTTCGGCCAGGTGCGCTTCGTCTTCGACGATCAGCACTTTCGTCACGTCCGGCTCCTCGGAAGTTCGAGGGTCACCGTGGTGCCGCGGCCTTCGCCTGCGCTTTCCGCGAAGACTTTGCCGCCATGCGTTTTTGCAATCGAGCGGACGATGAAGAGTCCGAGGCCCGTGCCTTTCACGCGGGCGGAAGTGCGGCCGCGCACACGGTAAAAGCGGCGGAAAATTCGCTTCAATTCGTCGGAGGGAATGCCGACGCCGCGGTCGCGAACTTTCAGTTCGACGTGTTTTTCGTCCGGCGTTTCGAGGCTGACGGAAACATCCACGTTGCCGACGGAATATTTGATGGCGTTGTCGAGAAGATTTGAGACTGCGGTTCGAAGCTCTTCGGGATCGCCCTGGACTTTGATTCCGGCGCCGTTCGTTTGCGAGACCCCTTCTCCTGCGCCATGCGAGCCCGGCTCGTAGCGGAGCCCGGCAGTATCGAGGTGATGGCGCGAGCGCGCGAGGTCCATGCATTCACGAACCAGATTTTCGAGATCAATGTCCGTTCGATAGACTGCGGAGGATTTGTGGCCGCTTTGTCCTGCGGCGAGCACCTGCTCGACGGTGCCGAGTAGACGGTCGGAATCGAGCAGCATCAGCCGGTAAAATTTCTGGCGCTGTTCTTCGTCGAGCTCGCGGCGCTGGAGCGTCTCGAGATAGAGGCGGATCGAGGCGATCGGGGTTTTCAGTTCGTGCGTGACGGCATTGATGAAGCTGTCGTGCTGTTCGTTGCGGCGGATTTCGCGGACGAGGAAGCTGGTGTTGACGATCATGCCGCCGATGATCGCGGCGAAAAAAATCACACCGAAGAAAAGCAGGACGGCTTCGCGGCGGTTGAGGATGATCCAGCCGACGTTGAGCGCGACGGCGAGCGCGACGAGGCACACGCCCAGTGCGACGAAAAATGCGATTGTCTTCCGGCGGCTAGCGATAGGCATGAGGCCTCGCGGGGATTGTACTGCGGAATGCGGCGCGGGTCGTAGTGCGAGGCTCGCGATTCGCGGCGTGGGATTCGTGGGTCGCGCTCGTTGAGTCGGGAAATGCGAAATGACCGTTTTTGTTGCGGTTAGAAACGTGCTGACGGATGACGCTTCGACGGCGAGACCGATCGTCGGGGCAGATGGGCGACGATGAAAGCTTCTTCGGTTCGCTGAATGGCGTGCTCAGACGCGGATCAAAAACTGCGATTTTTTTGCGATTAGAAAAAGTTAGTAAGCTGAGTTTTGTGTGACTTGCGGGGAATTCGAATTCCAGATTTGCGATTAGAAATCTTGATCGCGAAGGCTGGAGCTGGAAAGACCGGAAAGAGAGACCCTTCGACTCCCGTTGGTCGCTCAGGGTGACAATCCTGGTCGGATTGTCATTTGCGGCTAGAAGTTTTAAGCGAGGCGTGTGCAGTTGGGGAGTGTTACTGCGCGAGTGAGGCGGGCGTTGCGCTGTGAAAGCGAGAGCAAGCTCTCGCACTCCAAATTTCTCGTGGCGCGCCTCTGCCGATCTTTGCGCGTCAGCCAGCGGCGCGATTTGAGGTTCGATTTTGTTGTCGTATGGCACAGGACACGGTAGCACGGAGGGGAAGAAAAATTCGACTGGCCATTGGACGAGGTGAGAGACAGTCAGTCCTAGAACTGTACTTTTCTATGGGGCGAGATTGGAATTCAAGCAGGACCCACAAAACAAGAAAACAACGCCTCCTGAAAGGCGGCCGCTACATCTGCTGTTACGGTCGCGACTGAAGGCCGGCGTCGATGTGGAGTTTATCGTTCAGGTTTGTGGGACGCAGCGCGGGCGATCAGGTCCTTGTTTTCGAGCCACTGGAATTGGGGTAAGTAGGCGTCGGTAAGCTGTAGGACCCAATCTTCCGAGTTGTCGGAAAGTCTTCTCACACGAAGACGAACTGGACCGACATCCAAAAGTAGCGGTCGTTCCAACGCGCCGTTGTGACTCGTGTAGGCCACAAGCCGGGAATCGGGTGACCAAGCCAAACCCGAGTCCGCGTTGCCTTTATGAAAGAGCGATCGTTTGTCACCGCCACTCGGGCTGATGGCGTAGTAGGTATCGTGGTCGAGAAAGGCGATCTGCTTACCGTCCGGCGACCAAGAAGGCTCGGAACCCTTCACGAGCTCTTCAGATTTATTCTGATCAAGGTTAAAGACCCTGAGCGTCTGGTTAACTGCCTCGGAGCTGCCATCCCTTTTCACACGCCGCTCTTCTTGCGTTTCGTAAACGAAACGCTTCCCGTCGGGCGACCAACATTGTGGCGTAAGAAACACATACGCGTTCGAATCGATGTCCCGAACGCTTTTCGAAGGTACATCCAGGATCCGCAGGGTCGTGTGGGTTGGCTCGAAGTTGTCTTCGACACTCGTCAAGATTATGGAGCGGTCATAGCTCCAGCAGGTGCGGTACCCCCCAGCAACATCGATATATTCGCGGAGGCCGGCACCATCCATGTGAGCCGTTGAAAATTTGCTGCTGTCACTTAGCAAAACTTCGTTTCCGGCAACGGAAAATAGAGCGCTTCTCACGCCCGTGAATCCGTCGCCTGTTTCCAGCAAGGATCGGGGAGAGAACATCACGACTTCCAAGTTGCCGGAGTAAAGCGCGGCGAGGGTGAGCCCAGTTTCGCTTTGCCGGCGGATGAGTTCGTCGCGGACGGATTCTTTGGCGGGATTGCCGGAGAAGCCGGCGCCTATGCCGCCAACTATTAATGCGAAGAATGCCGGAGCGAGGATGCGGAGCGGTTGAATCATGATGGGGCAGCAAAATACACAGGCGGCTAGCCGTTGGCGGATTTTGCGCTTGCTGGTAGCGGTGGGACGGCGCCGATTTGCTGGAGCATGGCGAATTTGTCCCATTGGTCCCAGGCTTCGACTAGCTGGCCGTTGACGATTCTGGCGAGGCTCATGCCGCCGATGGCTACGGGTTTGTTGGTGGCGGGGATGCCGAGGCCGTCGCCTGAGTGGCGCATGGTGGCGGACCAGCGGATGAGGACTTTGTCGCCGTCGGCGATGGCGTCTTCGACTTTTAGTTTCATGTCGGGGAAGGCGCTGAGGAAGCGTTCGTAGAACGTGATGAATGTGGCGG
Source organism: uncultured Acidobacteriota bacterium (assembly GCA_963772535.1). Lineage (GTDB taxonomy): Bacteria > Acidobacteriota > Terriglobia > Acidiferrales > UBA7541 > Palsa-295. The sequence continues at coordinate 204,330 of CAVYXN010000006.1, read as the reverse complement.
GGCCGATGATGTCGGAGCCATCTTCTGCGACGCCGTGGGAGATGCCGTTGGGGGCGAAAAGTTCGGTGATGGTGGCGGTGCGGCGCTGGTTCCAGACTTCTTCAAACCAGCGTTTTGCGATGGCGATGTTGGATTCGGGCATGGATGCTCCTTGTTTCGAGTCCGCGGAATGCGAGGATGGTATCACTCGGGGTAGATGACGGAGAAGTTTATTTGGGGTTGGGTGGCGCGGTGGCGCGTCGCGTCGCACGAGAGCAAAGTCAAAGGCTCGCGGGAAATGCGCCGCGAAAGGTAGCGCGCGTGCGCGCGCGTGGGTCACAAGTCTTGCCGGTGTGGAATTTCAAATTGAAAATTTCACATTTCAAATGAAAAGAAAACGCGCGAGTGATGGGCAGCGCGGTACCAAGCATCGCGTTCGGGCACGGCATGCCGTGCCCCTACTGGCAAGCTTCGATTCGCATGCGGTTATTTGTTTTTGGGAGTGGGACGGCGGGGGCGCTGCTTTGGGGAGATGGATTTGATGATGAGTTGGCGGCGGGCTTTGGGTTGATGGGGACTTTGGCGCGATAGAGGGCTGTGTTGATTAGGTCGAGGATTTCGGGATCGTCGAGGACGCTGGGTGGAACGAGGCGGACGTGGCGGACGAGATTGCCGCCGCCTTTCAGGCGGCGATTGGGATCGGGCAGGCTGGCGCCCTGGAGGAAGCAGAGGGTGACGTGGTCGGGCATGAGAAGGATGGAGAAAATTGCGAGCGAGGGCTTTTCAGTAGGACCGAAGCCGATTACGAGGCCGTTGTAATTGTCGTAGACCATTTCGGTGGAGCCGGGGAGGAGCTTGCGCATTTTGGCGAGTGCGCGGCGGCCTTGGGCGGCGATTTTTGGCGTGTATTTGGCGAGGAAGCGGGAGAGCTGTTGGGATGGCGTGGAAGCGCGGGGCACTTCGGCGGGATGATAGCACTAGTGAGCGCTTGCTGGGCAACTCGAGGAAATCTGGACAGAAAGTCGATTTCAAATTGAAAATTTCAAATTTGAAATGGAGCAAAAGCAACGCCGCGCGCCCACCGCTACGCGGTGGGAAGAACAAATCCCGCGCGGCTCCGGTCGGGATGACAGTGCGGGGGCGAGGCGGGTCGGGTCGGCTGGGATGCAAAGAGCTTCGCACTGCCGAAAGTCAAAAGAGCCGGCAGAATGCCGGCGCTACAAGGGACCGGAGCGGCCGCGTTACCTTAAGCTATGCGGAGACGAGTTTGGATTCGGAGGCGGCTACGGAGATTGCGGCTGAGGCGGCTGATGCGACCGCGGGTGCGTTGGCTTCCTCGTGAGTGGGCGCGGTGAACGTTTTTAGCGCGGAGAGCTTGACGCGGTAGATGTCGCGGGCGAGGCCGAGCTTGTTCATGAGCCAGATGCCGTACCAATTGAAATCAACTTCGTACCAGCGGAGGCCGTGGCGCGCGGAGACTGGATGCGCGTGATGATTATTGTGCCAGCCTTCGCCCCAGCTGAGGATAGCGACCCACCAGCTGTTGGTGGAAAGATCGCGCGTCTTGAAGCGGCGCGTGCCCCAGGAGTGGGTCGCGGAATTGACGAGCCATGTGAAATGCAGGCCTGCGACGGTGCGCGCAAAAATTCCCCAGAGGACGAATGGAATTCCGCCGACGGCAAGAAGAATCACGCCAAGGACGCTGATTGGAACGTAGTGATATTTCGTGATCCAGACGTGAAATTTGTCTTTGGCGAGATCAGGGACGTAGCGCGACAGCGTGGTCGTATCGTGGTGCATGGATTTGCCGACGAGAATCCAGCCCATGTGCGCCCACCATTTTCCGTCGATGGGAGAATGCGGGTCGCCATCCTGATCGGAGTGCTGGTGGTGGATGCGGTGCGTGGCTACCCAGAAAATCGGGCCGCCTTCCAGGGCGAGCGTGGCGCAGACCGTCATCGTATATTCGAGCCACTTGGGAACCTTGTAGCCGCGGTGGGTGAGCAGGCGGTGGTAGCACATGCCGATGCCGACGCTGGTGGCGAGCCACCAGAAAAATGCGGCGACGAAAAAAGCTTTCCAGGTGAAGAAGAACAGGGCCGCGATGGCGCCGAGATGGAAGAGCATCATGAACGAAGCAGTGATCCAATTGATTTCGTTGTCGGCCGCCTGCTTCTTTTTTAGGTCTTCAAGTTGAATCGCCACGCGCTTCTCCTGTCGCTTCAATTGCCCCGGTGCCGAATTAGAGTAGCAGGGAGGAGCGGAGGTGTTTGTAATAGTTGTGTAATACCGCATGGAGGCGCTGTGAATCGGTCATCAAGACGAAAATGGGCGATGGCGCGGACGATTTTGGGCGTTTTTAATCTAGGTGCAGATTGGGGCGGTGGCGCTGAGAGCAAGAGAGATCCCTCGACTGCGACTCGCGCCACCGCTGCGCGGTGGGAAGAAAAGAGCGCGAGTCTCCACTCCCTTCATTCCTCAGGGCCAGCGGGATGACCGTGCGGATGCGGTTTATCGGACGGGGTTAATCGAAAGGTGTGCCTATTGCAGGCGTTGCGTAGTGGAATCGTGGCAGAGCAGATTTTCGAAAATCGCGAGGACGTGCTGGCGGTATTGGACGACGCGTTCCAGAACCGAACGAAGCTCGGGCTGGCGTTCGGACTCTCGATCCCACTTGGCGAGAACGGCGGCGGGGACGCGAATGTCTCGGCGGAGTTCGTCGGCGGAATGGCCGCGCAGAAAGAGGCCATAGAAAAACGCGGCTTCGCGCTGCGGGAACTGGAAGTCCTGCAGAGCCTCGTCGAGCGGGTTGGGCATAGTCGCCATGGGCGAAATCGCAGTTTACAGATTTCAATGTCGGCGTCAAGTAGGACGCGTGCGTAAGATGAATTATTGATTGGTAGGACGCGAAAATTTAACGTGCGCGGTGGTATGAAAGTTGCTCGCGGCGGGTTGGGGGGAGGGTGGCGCGGCAGCGCTTCCTGTGCACCTCCCGGCGGGAGGGGCCTTCGATTCCAGGTGCAACTTTTGGAGGCGGCGAGGGTTAGATGCTTGTAACGGGCCCGGCGCGCGATGGGACTCGCCTCGGGCTGATAGATGTAGGCGTACCCCGCTGCATCTGCTGGGGGCTCGTCCGCACAACGGGCCTCCTTTTTTATTGGCGGGTGATGTGACGCGATGGGATGGGAAACCTGCCGGTCTGAAGACCGGCGCTACAAAACCGTTGGCGGCCGCTTCGCGGTGATCGAAATGAGGCTGAGAAGTGGAGCGGCGGGAACCGTCACGCAGTATCAATTGAACAGACCGCTTGTGCGGAACTGAAACTTTGGGATTGGCGAAACGTATTTATAGGCAGGAGATTTTCGATGCTTAATAAAACGACGATCAAAACCGCACTCATTGCAGGTGCATTACTGATTGGAACGGCAGCTGGCGCTCAGGAACAGAGCCAGAAGAATCACGACCAAGGCGGAATGGCCGGGATGGATATGGGCGACGCGCAGAAGCAGACGTCGAGCCCGGAAGCGCGCGCGGCAAATGATGCGATGTCGGGCGAAATGTCCGATCACGACATGGACATGGGCGCGCATATGTTCATGACGGATTTGCGTCCAGCGAATGCGGCGGATGAAAAGCGGGCGGCGGAGATTTTGGCTGAGCTGCGGCCGGCGATTGAGAAATACCGCGATTACAGAGTGGCGCTGGCGGAGGGTTTTCAGATCTTCTTTCCGAACGTGCTGCAGGAGCACTACCACTTTACAAATTACCGATACGGGTTCGAGGCGCAGTTTGGCCTCAATCCGGAGCATCCGACGTCGCTGCTTTACAAGAAGGTGGGCGACGGCTATCAACTCGAAGGCGCGATGTACACGGCGCCGAAACGGGCAACGGAGGAAGAGCTGAACGAGCGCGTGCCGTTGAGCGTAGCGCGCTGGCACAAGCACGTGAATTTCTGCATGCCGCAAAAAGGAACGGAATGGCAGCAGGTGAATTGGAAACAATTTGGGATGCGCGGAACGATTTCAACGGAAGCCGCGTGCGAGCAGACGGGCGGCGTGTGGCGGGCGCAAGTTTTCGGGTGGATGGTGCACGTGTATCCGTTTGAAAGCGATCCGGCGAAGATCTGGGCGCACTAACGCGGAGCGCGGAGCCTTCGAATTGGTGCGGTGCTGAATCGTACGCTGGGATTCTTCGACTATCCTGATCGGATAGTCTCAGAATGACAATCGCACACTCACGCAGGCGATTAATTCGGTGGGTGGATTTGCTCTTCCGGAGACGGGATGGCGCGCGCGCCGAAGCCGCTGACGATTGCGGCGCCAAGCGCGAACAGTAACCCGATCACGAAAACGAAAAATCCGAGCAGCGGAACCACTTCGAGCATTGACAGCGCAAAAATTCCCGCAAGCGTCCCTGGTACAGCCTTGAAGCCGGGGAATGCGACTCCTGCGACCAGCCTTCCCAGCCCGGTGGCGCCTGCCGAACCGAGCACGCCAAGAATCAGAACGAGCAAGGTGTTCGCGGGAACTTCCGCGCGGCCCAAGTGCTCGCCCAAAGTTTCGAATCCCCAGGCGATAAATAGCGCAACGACACCGGTGAACAAGACCATGTTGGTGCGATTCCAGATCGTCCAGCCGGTGTTGTTGATGCGTTTTTCGCGCAACAACAAACAAGCCAGCCCAACGCAAACGAGATTTGTGACGATCAGAAAAGCAATGCCCAGGGTAGTGGGGCGGTATTGTCCCGGGACGATTGCGTAGGGCGTCGAAACCGATTCCCGGTCGATCTTGCCGCCGCCGGGTTGCGTTACGTATCCGCCGACGGCCGCGGCATGTCCGCGCAACTCGCCTCCCGCTTGCGACTCGATATGGCCGCCGATGGCCAGCGCGTTTCCATCAACCAAGCCGGAAATATAAATACTGCCGCCGATCGTGAGAACGTCGCCGGTGACGTGTCCGCGGATGTGAACGTTGCAGCCGAAACATTGAACTACGTTCGCGGTGCCATTGGGGCCGATGTTGATGTCGTGGAAGAATTGCGCTCGATCTTCGGGATTTCTTTGTGATTGCTGCGCTGCGAGTGGAAAAGCGCAGAGGAACAAGAGCGGAATTAAAAGGATTCGCTTCCCGTGCAAACGTGGCTCCTTTTGGTGTGCCGCAGATAATGACAGACTCGCGCGAGCACATCCATAGTGAAGCCAGACCCGCCCCGGCGAAATCACCGGGGCGAATCCGCGATAGCAAATCGAGGTGCGAGCTTCGTGAGAGCTACTTTTTGGCGTGGGCGAAGTTTTCGGCCACTTGCGGCCAGTTGATCGTGTTCCACCAAGCCTCGATGTATTCGGGCCGGCGATTTTGATACTTCAAGTAGTAGGCGTGTTCCCACACGTCGAGGCCGAAAAATGCTTTGCCGCCGTCCATGATGGGATTGTCCTGATTGGCGCTTGATTCGATCACGAGCTTGCCATCGCGGAAAAGCAGCCAGGCCCAGCCGGAGCCGAAGCGGGTGGTTGCAGCTTGATTAAGTTTCGTTTTGAAATCCGCGAAGGTGCCGAACGCCGAAGTGATCGCGCTGGCCAGATCGCCAGTCGGCTCGCCTCCGCCGCCCTTCTTCATAATTTTCCAGAACATCGAATGGTTCATGTGCCCGCCGCCGTTGTTGCGGACGGCCGTGCGGATGTTTTCAGGTACCTTGTTGATCTGGGCCAGCAATTCCTCAACGGAAAGCTTTTGAAGATCCGCGTGCCCTTCGAGAGCTTTGTTGAGATTGGTGACGTAAGCACCGTGATGCTTGTCGTGGTGAATCTCCATCGTTTTCGCGTCGATGTACGGCTCGAGCGCGTCGAAAGCGTACGGCAAAGGCGGCAACGTGAAAGTCATCTGGGGAGCAGCTCCTTGTCCAGAAGTGGTGGTCATTGAAACTACCTCCTGATTTTCCTATCCTGCCTCATAATTATACGCGCCTCTGCGGGCGCAACGGTATACGTCCTCATATTTAATCTTGGAGCGATTTAACGGCCATTTGCCATTTCAGGAAAGATGCAGCGAAGGAGCGAAATTTGCCGGCCACCGAACATGTAGAGAAACATTTCACCGCCACGGCCGCGGTGCGCGACATCGTGATTGGAATGTCCGACGGGCTGACAGTGCCGTTCGCGCTGGCCGCAGGGCTGACGGGCGCGGCGGCTGTGTTGGCGAAAGGGACCGGAATTATAGTTACGGCCGGACTTGCTGAGATTGCGGCGGGCTCGATTGCGATGGGATTGGGCGGCTACCTCGCCGCAAAAACGGATTCCGAACACTATGCATCCGAGCTCGATCGCGAATATCGCGAGACAGTGGAGCTGCCCGAAATCGAAACCGAAGAGGTGGCGAAGGTTTTTCGCGAATACGGATTGTCGCAAGCGCAGATGGCGCCCGTGGTGGACGCCATCATCTCGAATCAGAAGCGCTGGGTGGATTTCATGATGCGCTTCGAACTGGGCCTGGAAGCGCCGGACCCGGCACGCGCAGCGCGAAGCGCGGGAACGATTGCGGCGTCGTATATCGTCGGTGGGCTGGTGCCGCTCGCACCCTATATATTAATGAAGGAAGTGATGCCGGCGCTGTGGGTGAGCGTTGTAGTGACGCTCGTGGCGCTTTTTGTTTTTGGCGCGATTAAAGGGCACTTCACGGGAGTGAAGCCTTTGCGCGGCGGATTGCAGACGGTGATTGTCGGCGGTTTGGCAGCAGCCGCAGCATTCCTAATCGCACAATACGGCGTGCCTTTCTTGTATCGAATCGGAAGGATGATCCGGAGCTGAATCCAGACGCACAGTGCTGAGAATCGAGACGCCGTCAGCAGTTGCGAAACTACCCTGGGCCTTCCACGTGAAGTACATCTCCTGGCTTAATCGTCTTAAGCGCCTCAGCGCAGGCTGGGAAAAGGCAGCGCAGTTGATCTAGACGATTCGATGCCGCGACCATAACAATAACCGCTATTCGGCGTCCTGCTAGGTTCTGTTGATATCGAAGGTTTGTGTCCAACGTCACAAACGCTTCAAAAGCTGTTTCCGCAAGGCTAAGAAGCTCGCCATTAGATTTTCCGGCCCATCCCGCTTCCTGAACCGTAAGACATTCGTGACCATGCTCCGCGAGGCTGGACTTCAAAGCGCTTGGCGCACACTCGTCAATCAGTATCTTCATTTAAACGACTTTATCTCAGGTGGGAGATAAGGCTCGAGCGCGCTTCTTCGATAGCAGCGATGGCAAGTTCGCGGGCTACGCTCGGGTACTGCTCGAGAAATTCGTCGAGCGTTGCGCCACCTTCCAAATAGTCGGTGAGAACTTTGAACGGAACGCGCGTTCCGCGAAAAACCGGTTCTCCGCCGAGAATGTTCGGATCTTTGATTATGGCGCTTTGCATATTCGGACTCGCTGCTAGAAGTAGAGTGTAGCAGCGAAGGGCACAAGGCCGGAAGGGGCTGTGATCCGTCAGCGACTGCTTTTCTCTTCTGATGACGGTGCGTTTTTTGGCATCCAGTACGCTGGATCCTCGGCTGTGAAATCTTTCGGCATGTGGCTTAGGTGCGGATTGACGACGTAGATGTTCGTTTCGATCGAATCGTAAGCCGAGCGCGCGATTTCCTGCAGGCGCTGCTGCACAGCTGCCCCGGCTGCTTCCATCGCAGGGCCGCGGCGTGCTGACGCATCATCTTCGTCTTTCAATGAGCTGAGCGTCGTGAGCATCAAGTAACACGGCACCGGAGCGCCCGAGTGCACCGTGTAGATCACCCACGCTGGGCTGCCTGCGACTTTCTCGTAGACCGATGCGATGCTCTTCGCGGCTTCTGCGAACTCGCCTTCGTGACCCGGGCGAACGTGGAAGACTGTCACCTGAAGCATGCGCATTTTCGCAAAGTTGATCGTGGCGGCGCGAAAACCCAGAGTGTCCACTCGCTCGGCGATGAAGTTCGTGACGCTCGAGGTATTTTCCGCCAGCAAACGGTCTTGCAGACCGGCAAGCTCAGGATGAGCTGCAACACCCGCAGCCACTCCGGCCCCCATTTTTTGAAGATCGTCGAATGAGTCGCCAAAATTCAAGGAGAAGCTTTCGTCGGGGCCCGTGATCGACTTCATCTCAATCCAGTAGGCGGGAATGTTGAATCGCTCGTAATCGCCTCGAATGTTCGACAGCATGCCGTCGTAAGCGGCGTCTCGACCGGGCTTGAGCCGCTCGTGAACTACGTTGATGTAATGTGGCGGCGAACCAGCCGAATGAGCGGAAGACGGATTTTCCTGCGCGCGAGTGTGTGGGTGAGGTAAAAAACAAAAAGCCAGCACAGCGATGATTGCTGTGCCGGCTCGAAGTAATCTGCTCGTTTTCATGGGCTCATCTGAAAGCAAAACGAGATTTCGGGACTGCAATGCTATTTAGTAGTCGTTGGCGGAGCCTTCGAGGAAGGCGCGGAGCTTGCGCGAGCGCGACGGGTGGCGCAGCTTGCGCAGGGCTTTGGCTTCGATTTGGCGGATGCGTTCGCGAGTGACGGCGAATGACTGGCCGACTTCTTCGAGCGTGTGCTCGCTGCCGTCGTCCAAACCGAAACGCATCTTGATTACTTTTTCTTCGCGCGGCGTGAGGGTCTTCAGCACGGACGAAGTTTGTTCCTTCAGGCTGAGATTGATCACTGCGTCGGACGGCGAGACGACGGCCTTGTCCTCGATGAAATCGCCGAGATGCGAATCTTCTTCTTCGCCGATGGGCGTTTCGAGCGAGATCGGTTCCTGCGCGATTTTCAGAATCTTCCGGACTTTCGCGACCGGAATATCCATGCGCTTGGCGATTTCTTCCGAAGTGGGCTCACGGCCGAGTTCCTGTACGAGCTGGCGCTGGGTGCGGACGAGCTTGTTAATCGTCTCGATCATGTGCACCGGGATGCGGATGGTGCGAGCCTGGTCCGCGATGGCGCGAGTGATGGCCTGGCGAATCCACCATGTGGCGTAGGTGGAGAATTTGTATCCGCGGCGCCACTCGAATTTGTCGACGGCCTTCATCAGGCCGATGTTGCCTTCCTGAATCAGGTCAAGGAACTGCAAGCCTCGGTTCGTATATTTTTTCGCGATGGAAACCACGAGACGGAGGTTCGCTTCGATTAATTCTTTCTTGGCTTGCTCGGCTTCCGCTTCGCCACGAAGAATCACCTGGAGGGCGCGCTTCAGTTCGGTGGGGCTCACTTCGCTGGCAATTTCGATTTCGCCGAGTTCCTGGCGGCGGGCGCGGAGATCTTTGCGCGCTTCGGCCTGGACGTCGGCTTTCGATGCTTCGACGCGGCGCTCGAGCTTGACGATTTCGCGTTCGAGGAAATGGACGCGCTCGACGGTCTGGCGAATTTTGTCGATGAGGCGCTTCTTTTCGAGCGGATTGAAATCGAGTTCGCGGAAGCGGCGAGACATCTCGACGCGGGTGCGGCCCAGCGCATAGCGCGCGCGCAGATAGGGGCGCTTCTTCGAGCGCGGAACTTTTTCGAGTTTCTGCGCTTGCTTCATCGCCACGAGGTAGAGCTTGGCGACTTTGTCGATCTGCTTGAGGGTTTCTTTTGTTTTCGCTTCGATCTTTTCTTCGGTGAGCTCTTCGTCGTCAAACTGAACGATTTCCTTGATGGAGCGCGAGCCGGTGCGTAGATCTTCGCCGACTTGGAGAAGCTCTTTGAGGATGAGCGGAGCGCGCGTGATGGTTTTCAGGACGAGGAGCTGGCCGCGCTCGATGCGCTTGGCGATGGCAACCTCACCTTCGCGGGTGAGAAGCGGAACTGTGCCCATTTCGCGCAGGTACATGCGAACGGGATCGTTCGTTTTTTCGAGCGTACCGGGAGTGAGGTCGAGTTCGCCGTCTTCAGAAGCGACGGCTTCTTTTTCTACCACGACTCCGACTTCAGGCCCGTCGGCACCATCAGCGGCAGCCAGAGCGGCCTTTGCGCTCGTCAGATCTTCGTAGACGTCAATGCCATAGCGCTCGAAGGTGGAGAGCAGATCGTCAATTTCTTCCGAGGAATGCACCTCGGCCGGCAGGATGTCGTTCACTTCATCGTAGAGCAGGTAACCGCGTTCCTTGCCCATCGCGATGAGCTGTCGTACCTGATCGTATTTTTCTTCAAGAGCCAGACTCACACTTCCTCCATTGCGAGGTGAAACGGCGGCGCGCAGGCGGCGGCCAAAGAAATATGCGCGCGGAGTTAGACACCCCGACGCGACTTGTCAAATAACGACATTTAAACGGATAATTAAGACGGTACTGCGAACCCGTTGCCAGCCCTATGCCCGCGCCAACCACGCTCGCGCTCACTGCACCAGTTATTTGATGCAGGAGACGCGCCGCCCGTTTCCTCCAAAACCTCAGAAGAATACAATAGTTATGGTACCTGCGTCAATTCGATGGGTCTCGCCGCCTGAATCCTTAGCGACGATTCTCCTAGGGGGATCCTAACGGTTGACGACCGCAACCGCTTCAACCTCAATCAGCCACTCCGGACGAACCAGCCTGCGAACAACCACGAACGTGCTCGTGGGCGGATTTTGAGTGTTGACGTATTTGTCGCGGACCTCCCGGACCAGCGGGATCTGCGAGGCGTCGACGCTATCGACGCAGTAAAAATTGAGCTTGATGACGTCGTGAAAATTGCCGCCGGCAGCTTCGACGGCTGCTTTTAGATTTTTGAAGATTTGTTCGACCTGGGCTCTGAAATCATCCTTGCCTACGAAATTGCCTGACGGATCGAGCGCGACCTGGCCCGCGATATAAACCAGATTTCCGCCGGTGACTACAGCAACCTGCGAATAGCCTGCGGTTGGTTTGGCCATCGTGTCGGGATTGAATATTCGAAAATTTGTAGCCTGCGGCATGGATGCTCCTTTGTTTGCGTCTACTCTGGCTGGTTTGGGCTTCGCTTGAATAGATGAGTGAACGAGTGTGCCGATTCAAAATGCCACTGCGAAGAAACGGCTCGGGCTAGTTGGTAGCGAGTTGTTTCTGGAGTTCGAGGCGGCGGGTGAGGAGGCCGCGCAGTTCGTCGGTGCTGGGCTTGGCTTCGATCTTCTTTTGCAGCGCGGCGAGTTCTTCTTCCACGCGGCGATTGCGGAGAACGTTCAGGCAATTCTCGGCATCATCCCAGGTAGGCTCGGGGACGGGTTCGAAGAGGACTTCGAAAAGCAGGCGGCGCTCTCTTTCTTCAAGAGCAGCGGCAAGCGTCGCGGGATCGGGATGTTCGCCGACCTTTGAGATGAGAAGGTCGAGGAGGCGCTCGCATTCGAGGCCACGGTGGAGCGAGTCATGCGCTAATTGGCTGGCGAGCTTTTCGCGGAAGCCGTCCGCTTCGACGAGCATTCGAATGATCTGGCGTTCGGCGGGCTTCACGGCAGGGCCGAGCAGGCTGGCATTCGGTTTCACCTCGCTGCGACGCTCGGCGGCGGCGCGTCGCAAGGCTTCGCGAAGAACGGGTTCGTCAACGCGCAATTCGGAGGCGATGCGGGTGGCCCATTCCGAGCGGAGGAGACGATTGGGGAGGCGCTGCACGTAGGGCATCAGGAAATTCAGCGCGGCAACTTTTCCTGCGGCCGTGGTGCGATCCATTTGGCGCGCGCGGGCGATCAGGTAATCGAGATAGGGCGGGGATTGCGCAAGGAGGTTGCGATAGGCGTCTACACCCTGTTCTTTCAGGAATTTGTCGGGATCGGCTTTTCCGGGGAGAGCGAGGACACGAACATCGAATTCGCTTTCGAGGAGAAGCGCGATGGAGCGTTCGGTGGCGGCCTGGCCGGCTGTATCGGGATCGTAATTGACGACGACGCGGCGAGTGAAGCGGCCGAGCAATTTGATTTGAGGCTCGGCGAGGCTGGTGCCGCAGCTGGCGACCACGTTGGCAATTCCGGCGCGGGCGACGGCGATCGCGTCCATGTAACCTTCGACGAGGACCGCGAAATCGCTTTGGCGGAGAGCTTCTTTCGCGCGATCGAGATGGTAGAGGACGGTGCTCTTTGTGTAGATCGGCGTCTCGGGCGAATTCATATACTTCGGCGTGTCGTCACCCGTGGCGCGTCCACCGAAAGCGATTATCTTGGCGGATTCATTGCTGATCGGAAACATGATGCGGCGGCGGAAACGATCGTAGGCGCGGCCGCTTTGGTCGCGAGAGATCAGGCCCGAGACGTCGAGGAGTTTTTCGGGATATTTTTGTTTCAGGAAGCGGAGAAGCGCGTCGCCGGATGACGGCGCGAAACCGAGGCCGAAACGTGTCATAGCCTCGCGGTCGAGTCCGCGATCTTCGAGGTACGCCGCGGCTACTTTTCCTTCGGAGCTATCGTGTAATGCACGGGCGAAGAAGGCGGCAGTTTCGCGGTGCATTTCGACGAGAGCGGAGCGCTGTTGGTTCTCGCGACGCTCTTCCGGAGAACGTTCGCGGGGCTTGGGAATGGCGATGCCGCATTTTTCGGCGACGGTGCGGATCGCCTCGGGGAATGGCGATTTCTCCATCTCCATTACGAACTTGAAGACGTCGCCGCCCGCGCCGCAGCCAAAGCAGTGGTAGATCTGTTTCACCGGATGCACGGCGAATGAAGGTGTTTTTTCCTGATGGAAGGGGCAGAGGCCAGTGAAGTTTGCGCCGGATTTTTTCAGGCGCACATATTCGCCGATGACGCGGACGATGTCCGCCTGTTGCTTTACGCGCTCCGCGAAGCTTCCCGCCTCAGCCATCGTGGTCAGTTAAGACTTAGCACTCCGTTGCTAGCTTTTCAACTCTGCGATTGTGATTGCTTCGCCGCCGCGGTCGGGTTTCTCGTGCTCGATTCTTTCGACGAGCGGGTGCGAGGTAAGAAATTCAGCCAGGCCGCGGCGCAGGGCGCCTGTGCCGTGGCCGTGGATGATACGGACGGCGGGCTTGCCGGCCAGGGCGGCTTGGTCAATGAATTTGTCGACGCGGCGGGTGGCCTCTTCGACCGTGGTGCCGATTACGTTGATTTCTTCGGCAGCGGGCTCATCGCTTGGCTGCGCGTGGACGGTGATGCCGTAGGGGCGCGCGGCGTCAGCTGAAACGGCTTTCGCAGGTTGTGCGCTGGTATCAATTCCGACGACGTCGGCCAAGGGAACTTTCATGCGCATGGGGCCGGCTTCGACTTCGGCGGAGCGTCCGTCGTGGCGGCGGAATAAGAGCGGCTGCTTGAATCCTTTGACGACGACGCGCTGGCCGGCGGAAAGAAGGCTGGGTTCGACCGGCTGCGCAGCGCGTTGCGCTTGAAGGCCGAGGTCGGGCTGGGATGCAGCGAGCGCGTCGACGACGGCGGCGTCTGCTTCGGCGCGGGCGTCACCGGCAATCTTGCCGACGCGGCGGCCGGATTGTTTTTCGATTTGAGCTCGAAGCGTGCGGTCTTTTATATCGGCTGCTACGCGAGCGATTTCGGATTCGAGGCGCTTCTGGGTGGCATCGAAGTTCTTTTCGAGTTCGGCGATGCGCTTTTTCTGCCGGTCGACCCATTCGGTCTGGAGCGAGCGGCGTTCTGCTTCCAATTGCGCAAGCTCTTCGCGAGCCTGGCGTTTGATCTCGTCCATTTCATCGCGGCTGCGATGCAAATAGGCAATCAAATCCCGAGCCTCGCGCGATTCGGGGGAGAGGCTGGCGCGCGCGTGTTCCACGACGCGAGGCGGCAGCCCAAGGCGACGCGCGATTTCGAGGCCGCTGGAAGTGCCCGGAACACCTACGAGCAGGCGATAGGTGGGCCGTAGATTTTCTTCGTCAAACTCCATCGCGGCGTTCACGATTCCGGGCGTGGTGGAGGCGTAGGCCTTGAGGCGATCGTGGTGCGTGGTGGCGATCGTTAATGCGCGTAGGGCGCGAAATTCTTCAAGCAGCGCGACAGCAAGCGCCGCGCCTTCTTCAGGCGCCGTGCCGGTGCCCATTTCATCGACGAGAATCAGCGACCGATCCGTCGCGATCTCGAGCATCGATTTCAGATTCAGCATGTGGGCGGAAAACGTAGAGAGATCGGCGGCAATGGACTGCTCGTCGCCAATATCGGCGAGCACATGATCGAACAGCGGCAGTTCGGCGCGCTCCGCGGCAACGGGAATTGCCGATTGCGCGGCGAAGGCAGCGAGGCCGACATTTTTCAGCGCGACCGTTTTGCCGCCCGTGTTGGGCCCGCTGATTACCATCACCGTTTCCGAGCCGCCGAGCGCGAGCGTCAATGGGACGGCTTTGCGGCCCTGCGGACGCAATGTGTGTTCGAGAACCGGATTACGCGCCGATTCAAGGCGCAGGGAATTGCCGGTGGAAACTTCCGGCATGGTGCAATCGAATTCACGGGCAAATCGTGCACGGGCGAAGACGGAATCGAGATGGGCGATTCCCGCGGCGGCAGATTCGAGCGGTCCGCGATCAGAGCGGACTTGCTCAGTTAGCTCGGCGAGAATGCGGGCAATCTCTGCGATTTCTTCTTCAGAAAGTTGAACGAGGCGATTGTTCAGATCGATGGCTTCGAGTGGCTCGACGAATACGGTTTGGCCTGTGGCGCTGGCAGCGTGGACGACGCCAGGAACAGCGCGGCGATCGCCAGCGCGAACCGGAATGACGAAGCGATCGTTGCGGAGCGTGATGTAGTCCTCACCGGTGGGTTCGCCACGGGCACGCAGGATGCTTTGGAGTGACTTCTGGATTTTGTCGCGCGCCTGTCCGATGCCGGTGCGAATGCGGCGCAATTGCGGAGAGGCGTCATCACTGATTTCGCCATTGGGGAGAATCGCGCGGCGGATGGCGGTGAGAAGGTGGCGAAAATCCGCGAAGGCCGCCGCTTTTTCCACGAGGCGCGGGTATTTCGCAGTTTCTCCTTTGAATGCCTGCCTGACGCCATTGGCCGTCTCCATCAATGACGCGACATCCAGTAAATCGGCACTGGAAAGCACCGATGCCGGCATAGCAAGCTGCGCGAGCCACGGCTCGGGATCTGCGAGCGAGCCGAAACCCATTTCCGCGCCGGGGCGCAGATAAGCTACTGCCTCGCGAATCAGAGTGAATTCAGAATTCAAGGCGGAGACGTCCTGCTGGGAACTGAGCGAGAGAATTGCACGGCGTCCTGGCGCGCAGGTGGTGAAACCGCTGACGATTTCTCTTAGCTTGTCGAATTCGAGGAGTTCTTCTGCGTGACGGGACACGGATGCCTCAAAATTGGAATTGTAGCTTGATTGGGTGTGGAAAAGAGAATCAGCAAAAGCGGATACGTGACGAACGCGGCGCTTGGATGGCACGGATTTGCATGCAGCGCGTGCGCGCACGGCATGCCGTGCCCGTACTGAAAACGTAATGCCAAGCCGGAGGCCAACAGAAATCGACGCACTGCTGTTTCTATTTTTGATTCGTCGGCGCACCGAGTGTTTCGACCATAGCGAGGGCGATCGCATCAATCGCGGCAATTGCATCGCGTCCCTTTTCGGGGTCGTTATTCACGAAGATTGAAAAGACAAGATATTCACCGCCAATCGTTGTCGCGTAACCCGAAAGAGCGTGGACGTGCTCGAGGCCGCCTGTTTTTGCTTGAATCAAGCCGGCTGCGGGAGTGCCTTTCATACGGTCTTCCAGCGTGCCATCGACTCCGGCAATCGGCAATGTGGCCATGAAGTCCGGGCCCCACGGCTGATGAATTGCGTATTGCAGCAAGGCGGCCACTGCCCGCGGCGTTACGAGATTGTTCGTCGAGAGGCCGGAGCCGTCGGTAAGAACATCGTCGCTGTCTGTGATGCCAAGGGATTTCAAGAAATCCTGTTCAAGCATTAATCCAATTTCCGTGGAACCGATTCCCGTTTTTTCGCGTGCTATCGTCCGCAAAAATAGCTCGGCGTGGAGATTCTGGCTCACCTTATTCATTACGCGCACGCTTTCTAGAAGCGGAGGAGAAACATGCTCCGCAAGCACGCGTGCATTTTCTTCCGCGCTCTTCAATTCAGGCGAAAGCATCGCCGGAGATTCTCCGGGCTTCAATGCTTGCGGCGCTGCCGCTTCTTCCACGCGAACCCCGCCTTTGACATTTACGCCGCGGGCTTCGAGCAGATGCTTAAGAGTGCGCGCAGCCGTTTCTGCTGGATCGGTCATCGCCAGATCGAGTTTGACGGGCGCATGGCCGAGCGGCACCGACCCGCGAAGAAGCAGAAAGTTCGGTCCGGGCTGGCGCACGACAGCAAGTTGAGGATCGGTTCCGAGCGCGCTTGTGGTTATCTGCTGGGTGAATCCTGCGGCGGCTTCCGCGGGATCGACGGCTATCAGTGCAGGGTCGCCCGCCTGAGCACCCGGAGACATCGTGATCGTGACGGAATTGTCGTTGAAGGCTATCGCGGTGACCGGAGCGCCAAAGGTGAAGAACAAATCGCCGACGCTCCAGCCGGCGGGGTATGGATCGAAGGGGATGTGCCGATCGTCGGCAACGATGTCGCCGTCCACTTCTTTCAAGCCGTGCGCGACCGCCGCATCCGCCAGTTCGGCCAGAATTTTCTCAGTGGGACCATCATGTTCAACTTTTCCGTGAAACGGAAATTTTCGATTCGAGAGATCCGGATCGCCTCTTCCAATCAGCAACAAATCTCCTGGGAGTTTGCCATCGTGGCCGAGCGATGCGGTTGCTTCCAGGGTCGTGTGGAAACGATAGCCGGTGCCGAGAGTTGCGAGCGCGAAGACGGAGGTGAAGAGCTTGGCGTTCGAAGCCGGTGTGAAATAGCGGTCGGCGTTCAAATCGAAGAGTGTTTCGCCGGTGTCGCGGTTCGCGATGAGGATGCTCCAATCCGCCTTTCGAGCGTGAGATTCGCTCAACAGTGCATTTATGCGCGAGCGAAACCGTTCCACGTCTGGACGCTGCTTGGCTGTGATATCCGGATTGGACTGTCGGCTTGATTTCGCGCCGCAGCACGGCTTTTGCGCGGGCAGCGGCCGAGCCATCGCGAGCAAAGTGGCCACAAAAAGTGTGATCACGCACCTGCAAAACTCTGCGCGACGGGAAAGTGGCCTAAATAGAAAGTTCATCTGGACCTGACCGCCTCAAAACGCGGCCAATTATATTCCAATCCCCCATATTCCAAACTTCGCGGTTCCGCTCTCGTTTGCTATAGTCTTTCTGTCAGCAGCGGCCCCGATTTAATCAAAACCGCCCATCCTGAGGAGGAAGTTAGATGAGAAGAGCATGGCACCTTTGTATTGCGGCATCGCTTGTTGGCCTGCTTTCCTTCGTAAATCCAGCGCCGCTTCGCGCTGCGGACGACGACACGAAAGAGGCCGATCGTGTCCGGAATGCAGGAAAAGTCGCGAAAGAGATCATGGACATTCCGGACGATATTCCCCAGGATTTGATCAACAAAGCGGATTGCGTGATCGTCCTCCCCTCCGTTCTCAAGGCGGCGTTTATTGTAGGTGCAAGCTATGGCCGGGGCGTAATGACGTGCCGCAGCGGCGAAAACTTCCGCGGTCCCTGGAGCGCGCCGTCGATGATGGCGCTCGAAGGCGGCAGTTTCGGATTTCAGATCGGTGGGCAGGCTACTGACTTCGTGCTGCTGATCATGAACGAACGCGGAGCCAGCGCGATTCTGAGCAGTAAAGTGAAACTCGGCGCTGATGCCTCTGCAGCTGCGGGGCCGGTGGGACGAACTGCGGCGGCTGCCACGGATGTAACTATGCGCGCCGAAGTCCTTACGTATTCGCGTTCGCGCGGTCTGTTCGCCGGCGTGTCGCTCGAAGGTTCGACGCTGCGCCCGGACAATGACGCGAACGAGCGCCTCTACGGCAAAAAGGTAGACGCGAAGGACATCGTGCTGCACAAAGCGGTGGCACCTCCTCCGTCGGCGAAGTTATTGCTCTCGACGCTCACGAAACACTCACCGCATCACGCGAAGTAGCGTTTCGCTGAAAAGACCCGCGCCGGAGCCGCAGAGCCTCGGCGCGGGAAGTCCGTTTTTACCCAGCCTGTCGGTTCCCGTCGACAATGGCGCCATGCCAGCGCCGATTGACTTTTACTCATTACTGACCTAAAGTCATATATAGACGCATTCGCCATGACTAAACTTCGTACGCAATCCGCTGTCCGGCGTCGACGCGACATGTCCGCAGTACATCCGCGCTCGGATCGCCGCGAACGTCGCCGTCTTGAAACGCGAGAAAGGCTCTATCGCGCCGCATTGGAACTTTTTGGAGAGCGCGGATTCCTGGAAACGACGGTGGAGGACATCACCGAAGCTGCCGACGTCGGAAAAGGAACGTTCTTCAATTACTTCCCGACCAAGGAGCACGTGCTTGCAGCGTACGGCGGCGAACGCATTGCGGCTGTGGAACGAGCGCTCGAAAAGGCCCGCGCGACGAGCGGCTCCGTTCTCAAGGTGCTCGGGGAACTCGCCACGGATTCGGCCGGACAATCTCACGAAAATCCGGCGGTACTTCGGGCGATTTACGCGGCGCATGCGTCATGTGCGCCGGTGCGCGCCGAGCTGCAGAAGCGGATGCGTACCAGTCGGACAATGCTCGCTGAGATTATTTCTTTGGCGCAGAAGCGGGGAGAAATACGGTGCGATGAAGCGCCGATCGAATTGGCGCGACTGATCCAGACGGTGGTCATAGGCTTTACGATGGCCTGGGCGTTGAATCCGGAGACGCACTTTCAGTCGAGCGCTAAAAAAATCTGGGATCTCATTTCGTCCAGTTTGCGGGCCGATACGATTCGGAGGGGCACAAAGCGCAAGAGAAGCTGAGTTTTACGGGGCTCAAGCGTCATTTTCGGCGCATCGCTGAGTCTTTCGAAGTCTGCATTTCATCCATTACTGTAAGGAATTAGGAGGAGGCCACCACGTGAACAGTCGTTTCTTCAGGTCGTTCCTCGCCCTGGCCTTTTTATTGCTTGGTTCAATAAGCATAGCATTCGCGCAATTGGCATCACCTGGATTGCCAAGCCCGCAGGTGCCATCGGCGACACAATCGGGTTCGTACAGCAGCACATCGAGCGGGAGCCAGACTCAGTCACCGGCAGCGCCACAAATGCAGAGCAATTTTTCCGGCAGCGTCCCGGGGAAATTCGTTCCGGGCGTCTTGCCGATCACACTCGAGGGTGCGATCGAGCGAGGGCTCAAGCAGAACCTTGGGGCGCTGCTTTCGAGTCAGGACGTGCAGGTGGCGCATGGGACGCGCTGGCAACAATTGAGCGCGCTGCTACCGCACGTGACGGCGCGCCCGCTAATAGACGTGTCGCAAATAAACCTGAAGGAATTCGGCTTTACCTTCAATATTCCGGGACAGAATGTTCCTAGTATCGTCGGACCTTTTTCATATTTCGATGCACGCGCCTACTTGGACCAGCAGCTATTCGATTGGAAAGCGATCAACAAAACGCGGTCCGCAGGCGAGAGCCTGAAATCCGCGGAGTATAGCTACAAGGATGCGCGTGATTTGGTGGTGCTCGCGGTAGGCTTCAACTATTTGCAGGCAATCGCGGATGAAGCGCGGATCGAAACTGCCGCCGCGCAAGTGAAGACAGCACAGGCGCTCTACGATCAGGCGAACGACCGGTTCAACGCCGGAACATCACCTGCGATCGACGCGCTGCGCGCCAAAGTGGAATTGCAGACGCGGCAGCAGCAGTTGATTCAAGCGCGAAACGATCTAGCGATTCAAAAATTGACGGTCGCGAGGGTGATCGGACTCGCGCCGGGGCAGCAATTTGATTTGACGGACAAGTCACCCTACGCGCCGCTGGAGGGAATAACGGTGGATGATGCGCTGGCGCGCGCGTACGCGAATCGTTCGGACTACCAGGCGGCGCTATCGGACGTGAAGGCGATGGAGTTTTCACGTAAAGCGGCGGTGGCGGGTTACTACCCGTCGTTATCGTTCGCGGCAGATTACGGCCTTTCCGGACAGCACGCTTCGTCGAATCACGGCGTGTTCGACGTTCGCGGCACGCTGAATATTCCGATCTTCCAGGGCGGCAGCGTTCATGGAGATGTGTTGGAGGCGGACGCCCGGCTGCAGCAGAGCCGCGATCGCGCGGAAAATTTGCGCGCGCAGATCGATGCGGACGTACGCACGGCGCTCTTCAATTTGCAGTCCTCGTCCGATCAGGTCGCAGTGGCGCGAAGCAATATTGACCTAGCCGCTCAGACGCTGACGCAGTCGATCGATCGTTTCGCGGCTGGCGTCACAGACACGGTGGAAGTGGTGCAGTCGCAGGAAGCGGTGGCGAGTGCCAACGAACAGTACATTTCGAGCCTCTACAACTTTAATTACTCCAAGATCTCTCTGGCCCGGGCTGTCGGACAGGCGGAACTGGGCGTGAAAGAATACTTCAAAGGAAAATAACCATGGCACAGCGCACGGACGTGGAAGTTTCGCCGAATCCTCCAGTCACGCAAGACCCGAATACTCAGACCGCGCCGCCACAGTCCGAGACGCACTCGGCCGCACCTCCACCGTCCGGATCCGCGCGAAACAGGTTTCGCAGAAACCCCGCGACGCGATGGTTGATTATTGGCGCCGTGCTCGTGCTGTTGATTGGCGGCTTCTTCGCATGGCGCTATTTCGCAAGCTACGAAAGCACCGACGACGCGCAAGTGGACGGCCACTTAATGCCGCTCAGCGCGCGCATTTCGGGGTACATCACGAAAGTGAATGTAGACGACAACCAGTTCGTGAAGGCCGGCACCGTGCTGGCGGAAATCGATCCGCGGGATTATGAGGTCGCCGCGGACCAGGCGCGCGCGAATCTAGCAGATGCTGAAGCTCAGGCTGCCTCTCTGGGTATCAACGTCCCAATCACTTCCATTAGCACGACCAGCCAAACCTCCGCGAGCGAAGCGGACGTTGAAAATGCCAAGGCCGGCATCGCGGGCGCGCAGCAGCAGTATGACGCGGCCAAGGCGCAGCTCGCGCAAGCCCAGGCAAACGACGTAAGAGCTCAGGACGATCTCGTTCGATACAAACAGCTTGTTGATAAGCAGGAAGTCTCGCAGCAACAGTATGACCAAGCATTGGCCGCCGCACGGGCAAGCACCGCAACGGTAGCGTCAGCGGCCGCGTCCGCAGCCGCCGCAGAGCAACAGATTCACCAGGCACGTGCACGATTGCTGCAGGCAGAAGCGAATTGGCGGTCCTCGCAAACCGGCCCGCAGCAGGTGGCTGTGTCGCAAGCGCGTGCGCGATCCGCGCTCGCCACTGTGGCGCAAAAGAAAGCGGCGCTCGATCAGGCGGAATTGAATCTGCAGTACACGAAGCTGATGGCGCCGGTAGATGGCGTGGTGATGAAGAACGCCGAAGTCGGCATGAACGTCCAGCCGGGACAGCAACTGTTCACGATCGTGCCGCTCAATGAAGTCTGGTTCACCGCAAATTTCAAAGAAACGCAGCTGAAATATATGAAGCCCGGGCAAGTGGCGAAAGTGCACGTGGATGCCAACGGCCGCGACTACAAGGGTCATGTGGACAGCATTGCTGGCTCGAGCGGTGCGCGCACCAGCTTGCTTCCGCCGGAAAATGCCACGGGCAACTACGTGAAGGTGGTGCAGCGCGTGCCGGTGAAAATCGTGCTCGACCCGGGCGAGAACAGCGACCACTACTTGCGGCTGGGCATGTCCGTTGAACCGAAGGTCTATGTGAAATGAGCATCAGCGCGGCCATTTCGGCACCGCGCGAATTTGAGCGGCCCGCAGTAAACCCTTGGATTATCGCGCTCACCGTTACGCTGGCGACGTTCATGGAAGTGCTGGACACGAGCGTCGCGAACGTTGCGTTGCCTCATATCGCGGGCGGCCTCTCCGCCGGGCAGGATGAAGCGACGTGGGTTCTCACCTCTTACCTCGTCTCGAACGCGATCGTGCTGCCGATGAGCGGCTGGTTTTCCGCGCTGATCGGGCGCAAGCGCTTTTATATGTCGTGCGTGGCGCTTTTCACCATTAGTTCGTGCCTCTGCGGTTTCGCGCCTTCTCTCGGTGCGCTGATTTTCTTTCGTGTGCTGCAGGGTGTGGGCGGAGGCGGACTGCAGCCGAGCGAGCAGGCGATTCTGGCCGACACATTTCCGCCCAAACAGCGCGGCATGGCGTTCGCCGTTTACGGAATGGCGGTGGTGTTCGCTCCGGCGATCGGACCCACGCTTGGCGGATGGATCACCGACAATTTCTCGTGGCGCTGGATTTTCTTCATCAATATTCCCGTGGGATTTATTTCTCTGTTTCTCACGAATCGTTTAATTTCCGATCCGCCCTACATGAAACGCGAGAAAAAATCCGGATTCCGGATCGATTACATCGGCTTGGGTCTTCTCGCGCTAGGGCTCGGCACGTTACAAGTGGTGCTTGATAAGGGCCAGCGCGACGATTGGTTTGGTTCCCATTTCATTACCGGGATGACGATCGTCAGCGTGGTTGCGCTGATTGCCGTAATCATCTGGGAATGGCGGCACAAAGATCCGATTATCGACCTTCACCTTTTTCGCGACCGCTCGTTCGCCGTCGGAAATTTGCTGATGTTTATGGTTGGCTTCGCGTTGTTGTCCAGCACGGTGCTGATTCCGCTATTCTTGCAGACCATTATGGGTTACACAGCCGAACAAGCCGGTCTGGCATTGATGCCCGGAGGATTCGCCATCATTCTGGCGATGCCGCTGGTGGGATACCTGCTCGGCCACTACGACGCGCGGATCCTTTTGCTATTTGGCCTCACCGTTGTGGGCTTATCTCTTTTTCACATGACGAGTTTCGACGTGGCGATTGATTTTCGCACTGTTGCGATCGCACGTGCGTTTCAGGCCCTTGGCCTTGCGTTTCTGTTCGTTCCAATCAACACCGTTGCATACGCTTTTCTGCCGAAAGACAAAAACAATGCGGCGTCGGGTCTGATCAACCTCGCGCGCAATGTGGGCGGCAGCGTGGGAATCTCGCTCGTCACGACGATGCTCGAGCGGCGCTCTCAATTCCACCAGAACCAGCTGGTGGACCACGTGAATTACGGAAGCGGTCGGCTGCGCGCGATGATCAACGCCATGACGCATCTATTCGTCTCGCGCGGGTCGAGCAGCTACGAAGCCACACATCAAGCGTACGGGATGGTGTCGAACCTTGTGAATCAGCAGGCGACGATGCTCGCTTACATCGACAACTTCAAGTTACTGGGCGTCGCCGTTCTCGCGATGATTCCGTTTGTGTTCCTGATGAAAAAAGTGAAGCCCGGCGGGCCGATGGCGGTACACTAATCTGCAGCGCAGGCCAGCATGCAGATCCGGATCGTCACCCTCGAACGGGAATATGGCAGCGGTGGAGCTAATATCGCGAAGCGCCTGGCGGCGCGGCTCGGCTGGAAAGTGTGGGACGAGGATCTGACCGCGGAAATCGCTCGCGTCGCGAAGGTGGACCATCGAGCAGCACTCCGTTGCGATGAACGCTGCGATTCTCTGCTTCACCGGCTTTTCAAAGTGTATGCCCGAGGGAGCTACGAGCGCACTTTACCGCTCGAAGGCGAATCGCAGATGTTTGACGCCGACCGGATGGTCGCCGTGTTGCACAAGGTCGTCGAGGATGTCGCTTCGCGCGGCAAATCGGTGATCGTGGGACGCGGCGCGCCGTACATCCTGCGCAATCGGCCGGACGCCTTCCATGTTTTTATTTACGCTCCGGTCGACGAAAAGATTCGCCGCATCATGAGCCTCGGAAAAACCGAAAAAGAGGCGGCGCAACTTGTCGAAGAAGTGGACGCCGAACGAGCCGCGTTTATTCGCCATTACTTCGGCAAGGATTGGCCTCTGCGCTCGCTGTACAACTTGATGATTAATTCGAAATTCGGCGACGAGCACACCGTGGAAACAATAGCCCAGGAAATTGCGCTGCTCGATGCGCGCGCGGTGCCGCAGGCCGCTAGTAGGTAGCAAACGCGATTCCCGCTTCATCGCTTGCCGCGTTTTGGGTCTTCTCGTACTCTGATTTCCTTCGCATCTAGCGATTTTGACGACATGAGGAGTGTGTATGAGCTGCGCGATTTGTGAAAAGCGGCCGCCGAAGCGGTTTTGCCCCGCAAAGGGCGAAAAGATCTGCGCGATTTGCTGCGGCGAGGGGCGCGAAGTGACGATTGATTGCCCGATTGACTGCTCGTATCTGATCGCCGCTCACCGTTACGAGGCCGAGCATCGCAAGCCAACTCCGCGAGAGGAGTTTCCTTATCCAGACGTCCAATTCCCGGTGGATTTCGTCTACGAGAAGTGGCCGGTTGTGGCAGGCCTCGGCGGCACCATTCATCGTTTTCATGTCGAGAACAAGGAATTAAACGATGCCGGAATCCTTACGTCTCTCGAAGCGCTAGCAGAAACGTATCGCACGCTCGGTACTGGAATCTATTACGAGCGGCCGCCCGATGCTCCGGTCGCGCGGGCGCTGTATGGACAGCTCGCGGCATTCCTGCAGGAGTTCAAGAAAGAAGAATCTGCACGCGCCGGATTTTCAACGCTGAAGGATTCAGAGATATTTCAGCTGGTAGTGTTCTTGCTGCGTGTGGGGAAACAGGAGACAAATGGGCGTCCGCTCTCTCGCGCGTTTCTGGGATTTCTGCGTGCGCGATTTCCACTGCCTGACGAGGCGAAAGCCGCTCAAGAAGCTTCGCGCATCATCATTCCGTAGTCTTGCCGCCAATTATACCGACAACTCCAGCGCTAGCTGCGGCGAACGCCACTGTTTACTCACGCTATAGCGCTCCGGTCGGGAACTGAGACCGTACTTGCGGCGCAACTGCTCGAAGCGCGCGGAAATTTCCTTGCGATATTCCTCCGGCGCGTAGCCTTTGCGTCCGTACCATTCACGGTAGCGCTTCGCAAGCTTCGGGAATTTCGCGTCAATGAACGGCATAAATTGTTTCAGCGAGGACGGCATGAGAAACAGCACGCTCGCCGCGATCCACTGCGCGCCCGCGTCGCGGGCAGCGCGCGCCAATGCATCGAGATCCTCTTCGCGGTCGGTCAATCCCGGCAAAACCGGCATCGCGTTCACACCCGCATTGATTCCAGCGTCGCGCAGTTGTCGTAAAGCAGCTAAGCGCAAGTCCGGACGCGGCGCGCGCGGTTCAAGCATTCGTGCTAGGCGTGTGCGTAGCGTCGTAACCGTCATGTGAATCGTGATCGACGAGCGCTCGGAAATCCGCTTGATCACGTCAATATCGCGGACCACCTGGTTCGATTTCGTCGTGATGGAAAGGCTGAGCCCTTCGCGCTCAGCCATTTTTTCGAGAATCGCACGCGTGGCGCCAAATTCCTTTTCGGCGGGCTGGTAGGGATCGGTCGCGGTGCCGATGGCGATATGCTCGCCCCAGACTTTCTCGCTAGCCAGGTCGCGCTCCGCGAGCGGGCCTGCATTCTGCTTCACGTAAATCTTCGATTCGAAATCGCCGCCGTCCAGCTCCATATACTCGTGGGTGTACCGCGCGTAGCAGTACTTGCACCCGAATTCGCATCCTCGATAGGGGTTCACCGTCCAGGCGAACGGCACTCGCTCGGAATCGCAGTGGTTCAGGATCGAGCGAACGGGCAGCAGGAAATATTCCGTCCCGCGCCTGGCATCGGCGCAGGGGGAGGAAGCAGCGAGGCGTGCGATGCCGACCAGTTCCGTAGCAGGCTTCGTTCTCCGGTCGGGGACCGAAGTGGGCGCGGAAGCACTACCAGGTGGCTCACTATCGCCGTGGCGAGCGGCTGTGGGGAAAAGGGTGAGACTGGTCTGATTCGGCCGGGACCGGCGACGCGGGAGCATCGTTGGTTCGACTCGAAATATGGGAAGAGTGGCCATTGCAAGCCTCGCTGCACGGGCAGGATGATATTCGCTTTTTGTTCGCTATGTCAAGCATAATCGTTCGCTTTTATTTCGCCTGTCCGTAAAGCCAGGATGCCTCTGAGCACGCCACCCAGCGAATCCAAATTTCCGCCCCGGCGCCCGGCTTATACTCGACGGATTGGCCGATAGGCATAGATAGAAAGCGGACCGAGGTCCCTCAACCGTGGCCGAAATCGGAATCCTGATCATCGACGACGATGTGGTGAGCCAGCGCGCGCTCAAAAACGTGCTCGATTCTGAAGGTTGGCGCGTGCGAATCGTCCCATTGGCCTCCCACGCGATGGCGGAGATCGCGAGCGGCGTCTGGAGCCTTGTAATCGTAAATGTGTCGCTTACGGACGTCCGAGGACCGATTTTCACTACCCTGAAAGAACTGGCGCAAGGGCAGGCCGATGCGCCGTCCGACGCCGAAATCGATGCTGCCAGGCCTAAGCGTATCCGCGTACTTTTCCTGGTTCCCGTCCTGGCGGCGAAGGAAACCCAACCCGTGCTCGAGCGGGAAGGCCTTCCCTACTCGCTGAAGCCCTACCATCTGAATGAATTCCTCGAGAAAGTAGGCGATCTCTTGGTGGAAGCCGGAGCGATAGCAGCCCCGATCCGCAGCATGGACTTCACCATCCGCCGACGCCGCCACGGCTCCCGTTCCGCGCGCGACAAGCGCAGCGGCGCGATGTTCGCTTCCCGCGAGGACTACCAGATGAGCGAGGAAGAGATGGTCGAGTTCGAGCACCAGGAAGAAGAAGACCGCAAGAAGCGCGAGAAGCAGCAGAAAGACCGCGAACACCTCTAGATTTAGCCCGTTACCGCCTAAGTTTGCACGCCCCGATTCCCCTCAAAAAACCGTGCAAGGAAATCGCACCCGCTCGTTCTCATCACCGAAGGCCGCGAAGTGGCTCCAGGCGGGGAGACCGGCCGAGGGGGACTCGTCATGGCACCCAGACCCAAAAGCAGTAACGTCTTCGGAATTCTCGCACTCTCCGTTCTCGCCCTCGCGGCGGGAGTAATTCTAATGACCAACGTCGATTCGAATGTTCGAGCTGCCTCTGGCGGTGATGGCGGTGATGAAAAATCCGCGCGAGGCTGGCGGCTCGGCGAAGCCGTCACCTATGAAAACCTCACCGTATTTCCCGTATACGGTTCGCAGCAAGCCGACACGAGCGCCTTCGCCACGCTCGATGAGGCGCTGGCTTCAGGCGACGCCATCGTCACCGAGCAAGGTAGCTACATGCGCCGTACTCGAGAAGATGGTGGCGGCACAACTTCCTACGGCAGCGCGCAAGTGAATCAACTGGTGCTCATCAACCGCGGCAAGCGTCCGCTGCTGCTTCTTGCAGGCGAAGTAGTATCCGGCGGCAAACAGGATCGAATAATAGGGAAAGACCGCATCGTCCCGACCGGCGCCGAGCCGCTTCCTCTCAGCGTTTTTTGCGTCGAGCACGGGCGTTGGACCGGCGGCTCCGACAAATTCCAGGCCTCCGGCACAAT
This sequence comes from uncultured Acidobacteriota bacterium, assembly GCA_963772535.1. Classification (GTDB taxonomy): domain Bacteria; phylum Acidobacteriota; class Terriglobia; order Acidiferrales; family UBA7541; genus Palsa-295. The sequence goes on along the minus strand of CAVYXN010000006.1, from coordinate 177,024 downwards.
CGTGCACCCGAGCGTGAGGGAAAAAGCCGCCGTGGATCAAAGCCAGGCGCAGGTGTGGGCTGCTGTGCGCGGGGCTGCGCCGATGACCAGCGCACGCAGCGGCGCCGCGGCGGGGGGAAGAACAACCGGGGCGCCGGCGGCCGCGAGAGCACCAGCACCAGCGATTTCCCAAAGCGAAGTTGACGCAGTGATCGCTTCGAATGCTCCAACAATGTCATACAAACAGATCTACGAATCGCCCCGCGTGGGAAGATCCGTCGAGGAACTCGCACGGCAATTGCAGAAGCGGTTCGAGCGGTCGACGAAAGATCACGATGTAGTCGGCGTGGTAGTGGCATTCGGCGGCGAAGTGGCCTGGAGCGACATTTTCGCTTCCTCGTCTCTATTCGAAACTTACTGGCCGAAACTTTTGCGGAGCTACGCCGTCGAAGCCCTCTCGCGGCCTGCCACGCGCGAAACCGCATCGCTCGATGACGCGCGCGACTTCCTGCGCCCAGCGAGCGGTCACGTGCGCGAAGAGACCGAGCCCGGTGTTTACCGCTGGCGCGAACGGACAGAAGGACCAGCAGCCGAAATCGAGATCGAGGCGCTGGAACCCAAGCCGGTTACGTTGCATTGGCTGAAGGTTCTACGAGCGAGCTAATGAACGCCAGCCTTCAATTCGGATGCAGGACTCTAAGGGCTGCATTTCTTAGCGACCAAGCAGTTTCGCAAGCGCTTCGAGCTCGCCTTTGGCAAGGTCCAGGTAAATTTTTGCCTTCTGAACATCGGCAGCTTTTAGAGCGGCATCTGCCTGACTCAGGTCGTTTTGGAATCGTTGTTGCGAAAAAGCAAGATCTTCGCGCGGCGCAGGCTGCCCCTTCTGAGCTGCTTCGATACGATCTTTCATGGCGCGCGCACGGTCGAAGAGACGGTCGCGTTCTTCACGCTCGAGGGCGACCAAATGCGCGGTTGCGTCTTCCGTCGCGCGTAAATTTTCTTCAGCGGCGCGCTCTTCTTCAGGCGAACGCGATGGTTGTGTCGCATCCTTCGATTCGGATGAAACCTGCGGAGCTGAAGGCGGCGATGAATGGGAGCTCGCCCCGGCATCGGCAAAGGATTTGCGCGCGGGGATATGTCTTTTCGCAGACCTGGCGTCGTTGTGGAATGAAGCAGAACCTGAACCCGATTCCGGTTTCGTTGCTGGTGCAGGGCGAGATGCGGCGGCTGAAGGAGCGGAGCTATTCGATGAGAAGAACGAGCCGCTGTCGCCTGGCCCGGGATGCAGCCACCGCGGGATCGCGTACTCAGCGGATGCGAGAAGCGCCATGACGCCGAGAGCCACCAGGATGCTCAGCATGGGGGTGCTCACTCTTCCCGTTTGTGTGCCGCCGCGTGACATTTTTTGCACCATGGCCGCGCACCAACTCCTCCCGGCGCTCTTGGTTGTCTCAAATGATAACCGACGCAAAAACGCGAGGCAACGCGCCGGAGGCTCTGACAATCTGATTTGGATGCAGAAAGTCGGCCTCCTGGCAAGGAATCACAGCGTACGTGCGTGAAAAGTTTGACTCTGACTGATTCTCGAATCAATCGTGACGGGAAACGGCCAAGAAATACGCAATGCGAAGTGACGGGTGTTTCGATTCGGCAGATCGCACGACCGATAGAACCCGAGTCGGGAACGGCGTTAGGAACAAGAGTTGCCTGAAGAGGCGGTTTGTGCTCGAAACAGCGCCACCGCTGGAGTTGACATGCGAGTTGCTCTGACCTATTGTTTGCTCAAGATTCCGACGAAAATCGGGAATCCATCGAGTTCCTTACCTTCTAATTCGGACGAAGCTGTCATCGCCCTGGACATAACCGTTGGCGGCTTCAACTTGTGGAGCGCACCGGTTGTGCGTGATGCGTGGGAATTGAGTTTCGGGGATGCTGCACATTCTTAATAGTGAAGCGGAGAAAAAAGAGATTTGCATGGTCAGGAGGCAGTGAAATGGCCCAGTTGAATCGAAGACTCATTCAGTTGTTGTTAGCTTTGGTCGCCCTCATCCTCGTCCCCGGCATGGCTCGCGCTCAGAAGAACAAAGGAGGAGGAGGCGGTGGTGGCGGTTCAGCGCCGCACTCGGCGCCGCCCGCAGCGCACCCGTCATCGGGTGGAGGTGGAAGCCATCCTAGTAGTGCGGGTGGCACCGGTCACACCACCACCAACACCGGCGGTCACACCACCACCAACACCGGCGGTCACACCACCACCAACACCGGCGGCCACACCACCACCAACACCGGTAGCCACACAACGACGACGAACACCGGCGGTCACACGGCCACAACCACTGGCGGCCACACCACCACAACTACCGGCGGCCACACCACGACTACGACGACAGCGGGCGGCAAGACCACTGCCAGTGCGGCCGGTGGCAAGACTACGACCACTGCGGCCGGCGGTAAGACTACAACTGCTGCGGCCAGTGGCAAGACCACAACTACTGCGGCTGGCGGCAAAACCAACACGGCTGCGGCCGGTGGGAAAACCAACACCGCCGCGGCAGGCGGCAAGACCAACACCGCAGCGACCGGCGGCAAGGGCAGCGCAGCGGGCGCAGGTGGCAAAGCCGGTACATCGAACACCAAGGGCGGCGCCGGCGGCGCTAGCAAGGCCGCAGCTCCCAAGACCGTCACCACCAAGAGCGGCGCAACGGCTCGCGTCAATTCCAATGGACACGTAACGCAAATCCACACGGCCAAGGGTGCAACCATCAACCGCAACGCTCACGGCGGCCGCACCGTCACGTCCGAGCACGTGAATGCGAAGGGCGAGCACGTCCGCACGGTTAGTACGGGCCGGGGACGCGGATACGTCGATCACCGGTACGTTCGGGGCGGTCGTTATTATTCGAGCCGCACCTACTACTATGGCGGGCACTATTATGCGTACGGCTACCGCGGTTATTACTACGGCGGATACTGCTGCTACTACGGCTACACTCCTGCCTACTACTACGGCCCGGCATTTTACGGATGGGCGTATAACCCATGGGCAGCGCCGGTTGCTTACTCATGGGGATGGGGCGGAGCGCCGTGGTACGGATACTATGGCTACTACTTCAATCCGTATCCGGCTTATGCCAGCGCAGCCTTGTGGATGACCGACTACGTGATCAGCCAGAATTTGCAGAATGCCTACGCGGCACAAGCTCAGGCCAATGCGAATGCCGCCGCAGCAGCTAATGCTCAGGCAATGGGTGACTACGCTGGCGGCGGTCAACAGGCGGAAAACGCCGGGGGTGGCGATAGCGGCGGACCTGCTCTTACTCCCGAAGTGAAACAGGCGATCGCTGACGAAGTGCGCGCCCAGCTCGAGGCCGAAAAAGCAGCAGCTGCCGCTCCTCAACAACCGGCTTCCGCCGGAGGCGGAGCAGCTGCAGGCGGACAGCAGAGCGCATCAGCAGGGGGAGATGCGGCTCAACAAGAAGAAGTGCCTGCCGCCCTCGACCCGAATCATCGCACGTTTATCGTTGCGACGATCCTTACCGAGCAAGCGCCAGACGGCTCCGATTGTTCTCTCTCGCCCGGCGATGTCGTAACGCGCATTGACGACTCTCCGGACGATAATAAGAACGTCAAGGTCCTGATCAGCAGCAGCCAGAAGGGCGATTGCCATTCCGGTTCGCAAGTCGCGATTGCCGTGGATGATCTGCAGGAAATGCATAATCACTTCCGCGAGCAGCTCGATCAGGGTCTCAAGACTCTCGCCGAGAACCAGGGCAAGAACGGTATCCCGGCGAGCCCGAAGCCTGGCGGTCACGCGAATCCCGACGGGAAGGCGGAACCCGATCTCGATGTCGAAGCGCAATTGAACGCTCAGCAAAAGGATGCTGACGCAGCCGAAGCCGAAGTACAGCAAACGCAGCAAGGCGGCGCGCAAGGCGGCAAGTAACGCGGTTGATTGAACGCGTGGTGCCGGACGCATATACGTCCGGCACTCCGCGACTCCGCTCCACAAGTAACGCAGACTCTAACGATTCCAGGACGGTTGAGACGTTGCAAGAAATTCTTATAAGCGAGGTAGCTATGGTTTCGCGGAGAGCACTTCAATCAGTGACCGTCGTAGCAATCTTATTTTCGTGTCTCGGGGCAAGTCCTTGCCGAGCTGATCAGGCAGCCGGACTCCAACAAAAGTTGGAGGCCAAGTACGCAATCACCAAGACCACCGCTGACAGAACCGACATCGTCACCGCCGGCTCCGTTCTCATTCTGGAGAAGGATAGGTTGTTGATGTACGCCACCACCACGGGCGCTCCGCCGCAGAACACCTATAAGGACGGCAGGCTCTCCGCAGGCGCTTTTGCAGCGCATGAGAAGGCGCAGAGTTTCGGGACCTTCATCGGACATCCGCCTCCGAAGAGCGTAACCACGCGATATTACGTGACCGGAGAGAAGTTCTGGGTCACCCGAATTGATACGCTGGCCGACGGCGTCGTTTTCACGCTGTTCACCGATGCTGTAGACGACATCCGCTACTATTGCACCCTCAAATTTATTTATCCGCACGGCGCCACGCCCTCCGCCGACCAGGTGTTGAACATGGTCGGCGAAGTCCTCAAAGTCCAACAGGATGATTCCGCGCAGTCGGACAATAAGGGCGGCGATCAACAGCAGGCGGCAGGTGGCCAAGATCAGGGCCAGCAACAGCAAGCCGCCCAGCAAGAGGCACAGCCGGCTCAACCGCCTCCCACGATTCAGCTGGGCCAGACGGAGGATGAAGTGGTCGGCTTGATTGGGCAGCCGGAAAAGAAAATCGCCCTGGGCTCCAAAGAGATTTTCGTTTACAAAGACATCAAAGTGACTTTCATAGGCGGCAAAGTAGCAGACGTCCAGTAAAGCTCACTAGACCTTCAGAATCGCGGGCATGCACAATATGCCCGCGATTTTTTTTGGATGCCTGGCGTTGGGTTACGTACTGCCGGCCTCCGGCCGGCGTTTTTGATTTTGGTTTCGCGCGAACGGCAAAATCGAAAATCAACAGGCTGCTGACAATAACGCTCGATAAACCAGTTTCTACTGACCTCTCACTGAACATCCGCCACTTTGCCGCTTATGAAGATCACCTTCATATCCGGGTAAAAGTAAATTTCCTTGGTACCCAGGTTCACCTTTTTCTGCGGCGCCCCTAGAATCCCCACCACTTCATCCTCCGTCTGGCCCAGGGCGATGGTCTTGGTCGCTGCCGCTGGCGCCTGTCCGCCGGCCGCTGGGGTTTGCTGCGGGGCGGAATCCGCCGGCGCAGTCTCCTGAGTGGCGCTGTCATCCGTCACCACCTCAGCAATCGTCTTCATCATATTGTCCGCCGGTGGAAACGCACCCTTCGAAACCGGAAATTTTAGCTGTGCGTAATAACGGACGTTGTCAAACGGGTCGCTGTAAAATAGAAAATAAACCCCGTCCTCTTTCACCTGGAAATCGGCCAGCCAAATTTTTTCGCCGCTAACGAACTTGCGCTGCGGAATATTCGCAGGTTGCTGGCCCACCGAGCTCAACGCCATGTTCCACGACATCGTGGCGCCCAGCCCCATGGAAATCGCCCCGTTCTTATAAGTGTTCGTCGGCGCGCCATGTGCCTCCATGCTGCACATAAACAGATTGTCTTTATGCAGCGTGAGAACGGTGCCTGCCTTGGCCACATCCGATCGGTCCGCCGTCAGCGTAGTTCGCTTAAACGCTGCGCTCAATCTCTTCTGAATTTCTGCTTTCTGATCCTGGCTATAAAGCGACGGAGACGCACCCGCCAACACCAAAATCAGCATCGAGAAAATTCTTCCTCGCATGAGGTCCCTCCAACCAGGATTCGTTATTATGACCCGCTGGCAGCCCGATAACGTACACCGACCGCCCGCCACATTTCAATTCTTCAGGCCGCCTTCAGCCGACAGGCATTTTACCTGGCCACTTCCTCACCTGGCTCCGATCCGCCGTCGCTTCGAGCATCTCCCCAATCGTCATCATCGCCACGGGATGGTTCGCCTCCCCCGCAATCTCCGCCAGCGGCACCAGCACAAATTTGCGCTCCGCCATGCGCGGATGGGGAATCTCAAGCCCCGGCTCCTTCACGATATCCGAGCCGTACAGCAGAATATCCATGTCAATAAGCCGAGGTCCCTTGGGCACTACTCTCTCGCGGCCCATCTCGCGCTCGATCTCGAGCAGCACTCCCATCAATCGCTCCGGCGAAAGCTCTGTCTCCCCCGCGATCGCGCAATTCAGGAACCAGGGCTGCTCCCTGATCTCCAGCGGTTCGGTCTCACACAACGACGACTCTTGCATCACGCGCACTCCGCGCCGGCCGAGCGCCGCAATCGCTCGCGCAATATTCTCCGCGCGATCCCCCATATTCGATCCCAGCGATAAATAGACGGTCGTCATCTAAGAGACAGCATCTCCAATTCTGCGCGCGATCCATCATACCCGCTCATTTCCGCCCAGAACCATTTGCTCCGCCCAAGAAGCTTCGTCGCGTATACTCTTTCAGAAGCTCGTACCCCCTTCCTGAGGTGATTCATGCGCTGGACTCCTGGCGGCGTCAGCGGCGATATCGAAGACCGTCGCGATAGCAGCGGCGGCGGAGGCTTTGGATTCGGAGGCGGCGGCGTTCCTTTCGGCATCGGCGGCCTTCTGGTTCTGCTCGTCCTGAGTTTTGTTTTCAAACGAGACTTGATCTCGCCTTTTCTCAATTCCGGTTCGCCGGGTGCAGCCACCGTAAGCCGCCCCGAAGACCCCGCGCGCAAAGCGGCCGAGTCGCGCGAAGTCCAGTTCGTTTCGTTTGTCCTGGATGACGTCCAATCCGATTGGGACAAACTCGTTCCGAACTACCGGCATGCCAAGCTGGTTCTTTTTCGTGACGAAACAAACTCGCCCTGCGGCCAGGCCGGCACAGCCACCGGCCCGTTCTACTGTCCCGGCGACGAGAAGGTCTACCTCGATCTCGGATTTTTCGACGAACTCCGCAGCCGCTTCGGCGCCTCCGGCGAATTCGCGCAAGCCTACGTAATCGCCCACGAAATCGGCCACCACGTGCAAAAAATCCTCGGCATCGAACGCACCGTCCGCGCCGAACAGCAGCGCAATCCCGGCGCCGCCAATCAGCTCTCCGTCCTTCTCGAACTGCAAGCCGATTGCCTCGCCGGCGTCTGGGGCAATTCCACCGAGCAGCGCAATCTGATCGATCAAAACGACATCGCCTCCGCAATAAATGCCGCAGCCGCAGTAGGCGACGACCGCCTCCAAAAACAAGCCACCGGCCGCGTGATGCCCGATAAATTCACCCACGGCACATCCGCCCAGCGTGCGCAATGGTTCAAGACCGGCCTCACCTCCGGCAGCATCAAATCCTGCAACACATTTTCTTCGGGCCCATAAGAGACCAAAACTCGCGACCGCCGTCTAATCCCGGCAGCTTCCCAAAGCGCTCATCTCAATGAATCGCTCGCAAATGAACGGCTCCGGCTCTCGATGAACGCCCTCATTCGCGACCTCCGCTACGCGCTCCGAGCCCTCGCCAAAAATTCCGGCTTTTCGATCGCCGCAATCCTGTCTCTCGCCATCGGCATCGGCGCGAACACTTCCATCTTCAGCATCACCAGCGCGCTTCTGCTGCGCCCGCTTCCCTACAAAGACGCGACCCACCTCGTCATCCTTTGGAATCGCTCACCCGGCCTCGGCATCACGCAAGACTGGTTTTCCACCGCGCAATATTTCGACATCAAGAACGGCCACTCCGGCTTCGAAGACGCCGCCATCGCCTTCGGCACCAACGACAATCTCACCGGCAACGGCGATCCCGAACGCATCGGCACAATTCGCATCTCCTCCAATCTCCTCCCGATGCTCGGCTATCGCGCCGCAATGGGCCGCCTGTTTCTCCCCGACGAAGATGTCGCCGGCCACAATCCCACCACGATTCTCAGCTACGGCACCTGGACGCGCCGCTTCGGCTCCGACCCGCACATCCTCGGCAAAAAAATCGCCATCAACGGCACGCCGCGCGAAGTGGTTGGCGTCCTTCCGAAATCTTTCTCACTGCCGCGCGAAGTGATGCCCACCCTCTACGGCGCCGAAAATCAGGCGGAAATTCTTCTGCCCTTTCCGATGCAGCCCAATGCCGCGCAAGATCGCGACCATGAAGACTACAACATCATCGGCAAGCTCAAGCCCGGCGTCACCGTCGCGCATGCGCAAGCCGAAATGAACACCCTCACCGCCCGCCTCCGCCAGGATCATCCCAAGGAATATCCGTCCAATGGCGGCCTCACCTTCGGAATCGTGCCGCTGCAGGAACAAGTCGTCGGCGACGCCCGCCGCACCTTGATAATTTTGCTCGGCGCCGTCGCGTTCGTCCATTTAATCGCCTGCGCGAACGTTGCAAATCTCCTGCTCTCTCGCGCCGTGGCTCGCCGCAAAGAAATTGCCGTGCGCACAGCCTTAGGCGCCAGCGCTCGCCGCATCATTCGCCAGTTGCTCACGGAAAGTATCCTGCTCGCTCTTTGCGGCGGCGCGCTGGGAATTATTTTTGCGATTTTGAGCGTCCACTGGATTCACGTGCTCGGCCCGAAAAGCGTTCCGCGCTTGAGCGACATCGGCGTCGACCGCCAGGCCCTGCTCTTCACGTTATCGCTTTCCGTTTTCTCCGGAATTCTCTTCGGCCTCGCCCCAGCGTTGCGCATTGCGCGCCTCGATATGCACGCCATACTGAGCGACGGCACGCGCGGCTCCGCCGGCACGGGCGCCGTCTGGGGACGCGGCAATAATCTTCGCCGCCTACTCGTTGTTTCCGAACTCGCGCTCTCGGTGGTGCTGCTGATCGGCGCAGGCTTGCTGATTCGCAGCTTCGCGAGTCTCGAGAACGTTGCGCCCGGTTTCAATCCGCACAACGTCCTCACGCTCGAGCTCACCACCAACGGCCTGCGCTACAAGGATCGCCCCACCGTCCTCGCCACCTACCGCCAGCTCAATGAACGCCTCGAACGTATCCCCGGTGTCTCAGCCGCCGGCGCGGTCACGTCGCTTCCGCTCAGCGAAATGTTTGCCTGGGGTCCCATCACCATCGAAGGACGCACGCCGCCCCCCGGCGAAAATTTCATCAATGCCGACGAACGCATCGTAAGCGGCCACTATTTCGAAGCGATGCAAATCCCGCTGCGCCAGGGCCGATTCTTCAATGACCTCGACACGCCAACCACGCAAGAAGTTGCCATCATCGACGAATATTTCGCCCAGCAGTATTGGCCGCACGAAGATCCCCTCGGCAAACGTATCCGCAGCGGCGGCCTCGATTCCAAAGAGGCGTGGATCACGATCGTCGGCGTGGTTGGCCGCGTGAAGCAGGACGCGCTCGACTCCGATCCGCGGATCGCTTTCTACTTTCCGCATTCGCAGTACACCACGCCCGCGATGAACGTCGTCCTGCGAAGCAATGTCGCGCCCGCCGCGCTAACCTCCGCCATAAAAAAAGAAATTCGCGAGCTCGACCCCGATCTTCCCATCTACAACGTGCGCACCATGGACGACCGGGTCCAGGAATCCCTGGCTCGCCGCCGCTTCTCAATGGTAATGCTGGCGCTTTTTGCCGGCCTCGCGCTGGCTCTCGCGACGATCGGCATCTACGGTGTGATGGCTTACATGGTGAATCAAGGCACGCGCGAAATCGGAATCCGCCTCGCGCTGGGCGCAACACAGAAGAACATTCTCAATCTCATCGTGCGCCAAGGAATGATTCTCGCGCTTACCGGCGTGGTCATCGGCCTCGCTGGCGCCTTCGCGCTCGCCCGCCTGATGCGCAGCCTGCTTTTCGGCGTGCGTTCCACAGACCCGCTGACATTCGTCGCAATCGCCGCGCTTCTCGCCCTGATTGCTCTTCTCGCCAGTTACATCCCAGCCCGCCGCGCCGCCCGCATCGACCCGATGGTCTCCCTGCGCTGCGAATAATCCCCGCATCGCCTCAAGTGGCACGGGCACTCTTGCCTGCCCTGAGGAACGAAGGGCCTGTGCGCCTTCCCTCGCAGCACCCCTTCAAAATCGCCGAGCACACGCTCTCGCGAAAGCCACTACTCAGGCACTGGATTTTCTCGAGTAGACGTCGGCGGCACCGTTAAAATCGAAGCGGCCGCTCGGAAAACCCCACATCCCAGTAGCGCCCAAATTTGCGCCCTGCCTCGCTGAACACCGCAACCTGCTTAAATCCGAATCGCTCATGCAACGCAAGCGTGGCTGCATTAGGCAATGTGTAGCCGCCGATGATGCGGTGAATATCCTCCCCGGCGATCGCTTCAAAAAGCGCGGCGTAAAGACGGCTCCCAATGCCGCGCCCGAGCGCATCATGGCTGCAATAAACCGTAGTCTCAACGCTCGTCTCATACGCAGCCTTATTGCGAAATCGCGTGGTGCCCGCATAACCGACCACGATGCCGTTTTCTTCCGCCACCAGCAGACGATGGCGGCCAGTAACGGCAAACTGCTCGAACCAGGGCACGCGCGCTTCCACCGTATGCGGCGTGAGATCAAATGTAATCGGCGTATGGATTACGTAGTGGTTGTAAATCTCGGTCAGCCGCGGAAGGTCGCTCCGAACAGCAGAACGAATGCAGATGTCGGGCATAGCGGATGGTAGCTGCGATAAAAAATGCGGGTAGAGCCAAAGTGGACTGGCATCAATTTGGAGTGCGGCCTGTCCTGAGCGAAGCCGAAGGGTGGCTTGCCACCGCTTTCATAAGCCCCGGCTTGCCGGGGCTAGCTCGTTGACAGCCGCGGTGCAGCCACGTAGCCTCAAGACTAATCGCCGAATGTATGAAAAAGGACTCGCAAAAAACAATCCGAAGCCGCTCAAAACGAACCTTCGCCGGTTTGCCGCTGGTTGACGTCGCCCTCGGCCCCGATCCGGACTTCGACGAACCTCACGGCAAAGCCCACGGCATCATCGCCATTGGTGACGAAGCGCGCGGCTGGCTCGCGCTGGGAGGCTCCGCTCGCGGATATATCGCGCTCGGCGGTAGCGCTCGCGGCATCCTGGCCCTCGGCGGCAAAGCAATGGGAGTTGTCGCACTGGGTGGAATCTCGGTGGGTTTGATCGCGATGGGCGGCTTAGCGTTGGGCGCAATCGCAATGGGCGGCCTCGCCGCAGGCGGAATCGCCGTCGGCGGCTTGTCAGCCGGCGCGCTCTCTGTTGACAGCCGCGAACGCCGCAAGAAAATCTGAAAACTCTGCCGCAAGGCCTGTCCTGAGCGCAGCCGAAGGGTGGCTCGCCATCGCTTTCATCAGTCTCGCTGATATTAATTCTCACGCCGCGAAATAACCGCCACCGTTGAACAATCATCTAAATAAAGTGGGATTGCAGGGTAGGGCCGCGACCGCGAGTTTTAATACACGGTTCCGCGATTAAAACTCACGGCAAACCGTGACGAATCAGCAATTTGAGAAATTTTAATCGGTGGTAAAAGGGGGGGATGGCGCAAGTGCCAGTCGGACGGCTAGCTGAAAAGCGCGGGCTGGCGGCGCGGCTCATCAAAGCCGAAGTGCTTGTAAGCAAGCGCCGTCGCCACGCGGCCACGCGGCGTGCGGTCAAGCAGCCCGAGCTGCATCAAGTAAGGCTCGTAGATTTCTTCGATGGCGTCTTCTTCTTCGCTCAGCGAGGCGGCAATCGTGTTCAGGCCGACCGGGCCGCCTGAATACTTCTGAATGATAGTAAGCATCAGGTTCCGGTCCACTTCGTCGAGGCCGTGCTCGTCGACGCCGAGCATAGCGAGCGCGTCGCGGGCCACGCCCAACGTGATGTGGCCTTTGGCGCGCACCTCGGCGAAATCGCGCACGCGCCGCAGCAAACGATTCGCGACGCGCGGAGTGCCGCGGCTGCGGCGCGCGATTTCGGCGGCGCCGTCGCGGTCCATCGTGATGCCAAGAATTTTTGCTGAGCGCTCCACGATGCGCTGCAAATCTTCCGGCGAATAAAATTCCAGGCGATGGACGATGCCGAAACGCGAGCGCAGCGGCGCCATGATCAAACCCGCCCGCGTGGTGGCGCCGATCAGCGTGAAGCGGTTCAGCTGATACGGATGCACGCGAGCGCCGGGGCCCTGGCCGATGATCAAGTCAATGCGGAAATCCTCCATCGCGGGATAGAGAATTTCTTCGAGCGCCGGTTGCAGGCGGTGAATTTCGTCGAGAAAGAAAAAGTCGCGCGCGTCGAGCGATGTGAGCACGGCGGTGAGATCGCCTTTTTTTTCGAGCAGCGGGCCGGAGCTGATTTTGATGGCCGAGCCCATTTCGTTGGCGAGAATCTGCGCGAGCGTAGTCTTGCCGAGGCCGGGAGGGCCGTAGAGCAGGACGTGGTCGAGCGCGTCACCGCGATTGCGCGCGGCGTCCACGGCGATTTTCAGATTTTCTTTTACGCGCGACTGGCCGATGAAGTCCTCGATTTTCTGTGGACGCACGGTTGCGTCGATGCGCGCGTCTTCCTCGAGCGCTTTGCCGGAAATGATTCGGCTGCGATTGTCGGTCATTCGTCGCGACCTGCGCGGGCCGATTTCTGCATCGCGGAGCTGCCGAGAATCTGGAGCGATGAGCGCAGCAATTTCTCGAAATCGTTGCCGCTTGCCGCGCGCGATTTCTCCACGGCATGCTCGACTGACTTCGTATCGTAACCAAGATTCATGAGAGCTGACGCCACGTCGTCCTCGAGCTGAGAGCGCGTACTCGGTTTGCCCGCCTCCGGAACGTCAATCACGACGAGCTTGTCGCGCAGTTCGACGACGATTCGTTCGGCGGTCTTGCGTCCCACGCCCGGAATTTTAACGAGCTGCGCGAGATCGCTTTTGCGGATTGCGGGAACCAGCTCTTCGATGCTCATCCCCGACAGAATCTTCAACGCGAGCGAAGGGCCCACGCCAGACGCGGAAATCAGCAGCTCAAAACATTGCTTTTCGCGAGCGGTGACGAAGCCGTACAGCGTGAGCTGGTCTTCGCGCACGTGCGTGTGAATCAACAGGTTCGTTTCGGCGTGGAGCGCGCCGAGGCTCGCGAACGTGGAGAGCGGAATCTGAATCTGGTAGCCCACGCCATTCACGTCAACGAGGATCTGGTTGGGTCGTTTCTCAATGAGCTTGCCGCGAAGCGAACCGATCATGTCGAGCGATTATTCCTGAGCGTCGCCAGGGTGTCAATGCGAGCCCCTCAGGCCACAAAAAGCGCGTGCACCAAAAGGGTGCAACCTGATCAGCAGCACAAATCCGAATTTGGGGAATATTGTTAATTTTCTATTACGCCGGAACTAATCGCTGTAGCGCTGCGTATACAAGAAGAGCGCAGCGAAAAAGCATTTTGCAGCGTTTGGCATTCTCCGAAAATTCGGAGAGTGTTGATTTTTTACCCATTTTTACTCGCTGGCCCGAGCAAGCTGTTCGCTTTCGCACGCACGGTGTCCGCATACGGAGCGATTTAGTTGAACGAAGACTGCAAGGCTTTTTTTATGAATCTTTTGAAATGGCGCTCTCGGTGCAGGAATCATCGCGTCTAAGCATTTGCAAGGGGCGAGTGAGAACAAGGAGAAATAAAATGGAACATCGTCGAATGAATTTTGTAATGACAATCCTGGCGGCGCTTGCTCTGGTGATTCCAATCGCAGCTCGCGCCGACGATTCAAAAACGGTCAAGCCGGTTTCTCATGTTGCCGTCGATCTGCACAGCTCTGCAACCCTGGCCGGCAAAGATCTCAAGCCCGGAACGTATCAAGTGTCCGCAGATGAAACGAAAATGACGATCTACCGCGACGGAAAAGTGGTGGCGGAAGCACCGATCGAGTGGAAAGACGGGCAGAGCAAGGCCTCGTACACCGCGGTCGTGCTGGATAGCAACCAAATCGCCGAGGTTCATTTTGGGGGCAAGGCAAAATACATTTCGGTGACGAGCGGCACGGTAGCGGGAAAGTAACGATCTGACGCAGCCGGGGATTTGTTGGTGGTCGCGGAACGGGCAGCGCCCGATGCAGCGGGCGCTGCCTTTTTTTTGGGTGACTTGTTTCAAAGGAATCGAATAACAGAGCTCGGATTGGTTGAAGTGGAAATTGGGAGAACGGAGCACTCGGAGATTTGATTGGGAGTCGTAGGTTGGGTTGCGTTGATGCGAAGGTGAAATGGGGCCGAGGGTGAGGGTGCTTGTTGTGGAGTTGGTGGTCGTCGGAGCACTGGCAGGAGTGCCTGTGCCACTAAAGGCGGCGCTGAGCTTGCCGATGGAATTGTGCTGAATTTTTGGCGTTGGAGTTATTTGTTGAGTTGCGGGCGAGGTTAGCTGCGGGTCGAGCGGGCACCGTCCCGCGAAGCGGCTGGAACGCTTCGACACGGTGTGCACTACCCGGAAGATTGGATGTGGGTGGCGCGGCGGTGGAGTGGGCTGCGCGGGCGGGTCTGAGACCCGCCCCTACTGTTGCGGGAATTAAGTTACTTTACATTTTTGATCAGCGTCACTTCGTCAATGATACCGATCACAGCTGTATCGATTGGAGAATTCGGACGGCCGACGGCGGTCATTGCGCAAAAGCCTTCGGCGGAAAGCAGCACGCGCTCTCCGATTCCGGCGTCCACGGCATCGAGGGCGACGACAGCTTCGCCGCGATCGGAGCCGTCGAGATTCAGCGGCTGCACGAGCAGGATTTTTCGGGCGTGGTGCGACGGATCTTTTTGAGTGGCGACTATGTCACCGACGACTCGTGCGATCAGCATTCAGGAATTTCCGGATTTCGCGGGGACGTTGATTTCATCCACAATTCCGACGATCGTTGCTTCCGTGGGAACTTCGACGGGAAGAAACGGGAAGCTGGCTTCCTTGCCTCGGCACCAATAAACGGTTTCACCAGCTCCGGCACCTACCGAATCGAGCGCGACAATCGCTTTGCCTTTATCGCGGCCATGACGGTCGATAGGCTGCACGATGAGCAGGCGCTGGCCGACGAGCGTTTCGTTTTTCATCGTGGCGACGACTTTGCCGATGACGCGGCCGAGGATCATGCTTCTGCCCTACTGTAAGCTGGGGTCATTTTTTTCGGGCGGCGGCGAGTTCGGCTTCGTGGTGGGCGTCGAGCTGGATTGTGTCAACGATGCCGATGATGGCGGCGTCGACGGGGCGGTCCTTGCATTCGGCGGCCAGGCGGGCGGAGCTGCCGGAGACGACCAGGACGGTTTCGCGGAAGCCGGCGTCAACGGTGTCAACGGCAATCAAGTAGCCGGATTCGTCGCCGCCTTCGGGATTGATGGGCTTTACGATGAGCAGCTTTTTGCCTTCGAGGCGCGGGTCTTTGCGAGTGGAAACGACGGTGCCGACGATGCGAGCGAGAAGCATGAGATTGATTTGTCTTGGTGAAGCTTTTTACGTCCCGATCAGACTTTCAGCTAGCGTCAAAGGCCTCAGGTCAATTCCGGCGGACTGCGGCCGGAATGGGACCTGAGCTACGAAACTGGCGACAGGCGTGAATTTGCAGCCCAATCGGGTTCGAGTTTGCGGTCATTTCTAAATCGCACTTCCCGGGGCTAAAGCCCCCTTGTTCTTGGGCGCTTTTTCCGCTGGACTGAAGTCCAGCTCCCCCCTGCTAAAGCAGGGGGCTCCCACCGAAAACCAACCGACTTCAGCAAGATTCTTCGACCAACGACCAGACAATGACATCCGATGACGAATGGTGACAGTTGCGCGCTGGTGCGCCGAGCCTGGGCGCTTTGCCGCGCCGCGACGGCTACTTCGCGGCTACCATCGGGGTCTTGCCGATGGGCAACACATCTTCGAGCGATTGATGCGGCCGCGGGATGACGTGGACGGCGATCAATTCGCCCACGCGGCGCGCGGCGGCAGCGCCGGCATCGGTGGCCGCTTTCACGGCCGCCACATCGCCGCGGACCATTGCGGTGACGTAGCCGGAACCGATCTTCTCCCAGCCGACGAGCGTGACCTTGGCCGCTTTCACCATCGCGTCTGAGGCCTCGATCATCGCAACCATGCCGCGCGTTTCGATCATACCGAGTGCTTCGCCCATTCTGGATCCTCCGGCAACCACTTCTGAACGTTGTCTGGTGTCCGTCTGAAACAGGCCTGACTTACTTCAGGGACTTGCGCTAGCGGCGCGAGCGCTCTTTCTGTACGGCTTCATCTACGAGCGCTTCGAGTTCGCGACGCGTTAGCGTGATGCGCTCGGAATCGGCGGCATCGGCCGTGACTGGACAGTCAGGGCCGATTGACGAAGCTGTTTGAACACCATAACGGGCGCGCGCCGCGAGCAATTTTTCCACATCTCCGCTGGAAAGCAAGACTTGTTTGCCGATTAGTTCGGTGACGAGGGAGACGCGGGCGAAGTGTTCGGTGGTCTCCATGCGGAAAAAAGCGGAGAGCAGATCCTGCCCGTAGCAGACCACGCCGTGATTGGCCATCAGGATTGCTTCGTAGCTTTGGACGAGCGGTTCGAGAGCTTCGGTGAGTTCGCTGGTTCCGGGAGTGCCATAGCGGGCGACCGGAATGCAGCCGAGGGAGAGAACTAGTTCGCACAGGATTGCTTTGTTAAGCGGAATGCCGGCGGCTGCGTAACCGGTGGCGGCAGGGGGATGCGCGTGGCAAACGGCATTGATGTCGGGCCGGCGGCTGTAAATCAGGAGATGCATGCCGAGCTCGGAGCTGGCATTACGACGGCCGCTCAGCTTGTGGCCTTGGAGATCGGTAACGACGAGATCGTCGGGCGTCATCATGCCTTTGCTGATGCCGGTGGGCGAGGTGAGAATGCGACGAGGGTCGAGGCGCAGCGAGATGTTGCCGTCGGTGGATGCGACGTAGCCGCGGTCGTGAATCCAGCGGCCGACGGCGCAGATGTCGCGGCGGTGTTCGTCCTCGGTTTTCAGAGCGCCCGGCGAAATGGCTTCAGGATACAGAATTGCCTCCGTCGCGAACGATGTTTACATTCAAGATGACTATGGGCAGCTTCCGCCGCCGGTCGATCGGGCACGGCATGCCGTGCCCCTACTGTGAAGCTGTCGCTATGCGTAGATGCCGCGCAATTTCAGGGCGCGGGCCACGCGATCGATCGCCACAATGTATGCGGCGATACGATTATTCACCCCGTGGGTTTCTGCGTAAAGCACAACTTGATCGAAACTTTGCTCCATCACGTCCTGCAGGCGCTCGTTCACTTCGCTCTCTCGCCAGAAAAAGCCCTGGCGATCCTGTACCCACTCGAAATAGCTCACGGTGACGCCGCCGGCATTGCCGAGAATGTCCGGGATGATAAAGATCCCCTTTTTCTCGATGATCGGGTCGGCGTGTGATGTGGTGGGGCCGTTGGCGCCCTCGCACAGGATTTTGCAATCCACGCGGTGAGCATTTTTCGTGGTGATCTGATTTTCGGTGGCCGCGGGAACGAGAATCTCGCAGGGGTGGAAAAGCACTTCCTGCGCGCCCATTTTTTCGCCGCCAGCCGGGAAATCGGGAAGCGGTTTGCGCTGGCCGTAGACCCACTCGATCAGTTTCGGGATGTCGAAGCCGCCTTCGTTGTAGAGACCGCCGTGGATGTCCGCGACGCCGATGATTTTGTAGCCCGCCTTGTGCATCAGGTCGGCGGCTTGCGAACCGACGTTGCCAAAGCCTTGAATGATCACGCGAGCGCCGCGACGCTGCATTCCGAGTTTCTGAATGGCTTTGTCGCAACAGATCATCAAGCCGCGGCCGGTGGCTTCGGTGCGGCCTTGCGAGCCGCCGAGTTCGAGGGGTTTGCCGGTGACGACGGCGGTAGTGGCCTGACGAACGTGCATTGCGTAAGTGTCCATTACCCAGGCCATAGTTTGCGCGTTGGTGCCGATGTCCGGCGCCGGCACGTCGCGCTCGGGACCAAACCATTCGCTCAACTCCGCCGTGTAGCGGCGCGTGATGCGCTCGATTTCGGTTTTCGAGAGCTTATTCGGGTCGCAGATCACGCCACCCTTCGCTCCGCCAAAGGGAATATTGACGACGGCGCATTTCCACGTCATCCAGGCGGCGAGGGCGCGGACTTCGTCGAGGCTGACGTCCGGCGCGAAACGGATGCCACCTTTACCTGGGCCTCGGATTGTGGAATGCAGCACGCGGTAACCGGTGAAGACTTCGAGTTTGCCATTATCGAGCGGGACGGGGATATAAACCGTGATTTCCTTGCTGGGATATTTCAGATAGCGGTAAAGGCCATCTTCCAAATTCAGCTTATGCGCGGCGATTTCGAAGCGCGCTTCCGCAGACTGATAAACGTTTAATTCATCCTGCGCAGCCGCAGACATGACACCTCCTGGAGGAATCTGACGAGCATGAATGAAAGCGTTCGGAAATGGACGTTGTTATAGGCGATCACAAATTACGCCAATATGGCTGA
Source organism: uncultured Acidobacteriota bacterium (assembly GCA_963772535.1). GTDB lineage: Bacteria > Acidobacteriota > Terriglobia > Acidiferrales > UBA7541 > Palsa-295. The sequence continues at coordinate 158,633 of CAVYXN010000006.1, read as the reverse complement.
TAAACAGCGCGGGCAAGTATACGAACAGGCGGAACGAGGCGCAAGAAAAGGCTTTTTGCAAGTGCCTTTAGGCTGACGCAAAACGGGACAGTAATCAATGGCGGGGATGCTGCGTGACGAATTCGCGCAGAAGAAGCTTGGCGAGGCGGCCGGTATCGTGGCGGATCTTGCCGCGCTGTTGCAGCAGGTCGGCGGTGAGGTAAGGCAGTCCTATTCGCTTGAGCTCACCGAATGAGGGCCTGACAAGCTCGGCGCCCTGTTTGCGATAGCGGCGCAACATTTGCGCGGAAGCCGGAGTGCGATTGATCACCGCGCAGTCGAAGAGGCGGAGGCGGGTGTGTTCGTAGATGGCGCGGACGTGATCGGCGACGGAGTAGTGCTCGGTCTCGCCAGGTTGCGTCATGAGATTGGCGATGTAAACGCATTTTGCGGTGGAGTGGGTGATCGCTTTTGTGACGCCTTCGACCAGGAGATTGGGAATGATGCTCGTGTAGAGCGAGCCGGGGCCGACGAGAATCAGGTCTGCGGCGTGAAGAGCGGCGAGCACCTCGGAGAGCGGACGAACGCGGCGGGGGACGAGACGAATGCGGCGGATTCGCTGCTTCGAGCGGGAAATTCTTGTTTCACCGGCCACGATGGAACCATCTTCGAGCTCGGCTTCGAGGGTGACGTTCTGGGTGGTCGAAGGAAAGATGCGCCCGCGAATTGCGAGCACCTGCGAGGAAACGTGCACTGCTTCCGGGAAATCGCCGGTGATATTGGTGAGGGCGGTGAGAAATAAATTGCCGAAGCTGTGGCCGGCGAGGCCGCGACCGCCGGAAAAACGGTATTGAAATAATTTGCCGAGAAGATCCTCGTCTTTCGAAAGCGCGACCATGCAATTGCGAATGTCGCCCGGCGGGAGGACGCGATAATCGCGGCGAAGGCGGCCGGAACTTCCGCCGTCGTCGGTGACGGTGACCACTGCGGCGAGATCGGAGATGGGCCGCTCGATCCCGCGTTTGGGATCGCCGATATGTTGCTTGAGGCCGCGAAGGACTGTGGAGAGACCTGTGCCGCCACCGAGTGCCACAATGCGAACTGGGCGGGCGCGAGGGTGCGGACTATTTTTCACGGAAGAAAATTGAGGCTAGGCGCTCGAACCGTCTCGCTCGGGGTAGAGCAGTTCGGTGAATCGAGGATCTTCCTGCAAAAATGCGAAGTCCTCGTCATTGCGGGCGTGGTAGCGATTTTCGGGACGAAGCTGGATGGCGATTTTCAGATTCTGCATCGCGGAATCGGCTTCGCCGGTGAGGCAATCGAGCGCGGCCATGGCGTACACGATGTGGTCAGCTTTGGGAGCGGATTTGCGGGCGCGGTCGAGATGTTCGCGCGCTTCGTCCCAGCGGCCCAGATTCATGAGCGCGACGCCCTGCGTGTAGTGATCTTCCGCGGATTTGGGCGCCGCAGCCGGCAGGCGCGAGATGCGCTGTTCGCAGATGCGGACGTGAACTTGCGCGCGATCGCGGAGTTCCCTGCTGGGACCTTCCAGGGCGCGTTCCAGGGACTGTTTGGCGCGTTGAAACTTTTGTTGCTGAAAATACTTAAGAGCCTCTTCGTAGAATTTGAGCTGAGCGAGCTTGGCGCCCGCTTCGGGGTCCGGAGGCATGACTTTTGCCTTGGCGCTGGCTTTCAAGCTATTTGTTTTCAGCATCTTCTGGCTGCTTCGCGGCGAACGAGAAGTGCGGGCTGCGCGATGCTTCACGTGGTGGCTCCGTATTACTGTCAAGGAAACATAGCAAAGTCGGGCAGTTGCGTCAATGCAGGGCTCAAGGTAGGCAGCGCGGAGGCTTTTGGCGAATTGGACACAGAATGTCAGTCGGCAGGTGAATTCCTGCTAACTGGCAGTGCGGTGGAGAGTTGTCAATTGCGAAGCATGGGGTGGCGGTCGCGTTGGCGGTGATGCGAGCCTGTGCTATAAGTAACCTCGGCTGCAAAACTGAGGAAATTGTGCCGTTTATTAATTTTCCCGCGCGCGAAATTAACTGCAAGCTTGTCTACTATGGCCCCGGCCTCGGCGGGAAGACCGCGAACCTGCAGTGGATCTACGAGCACACGGGGTCGAATCAAAAGGGAAAGATGGTGTCGCTCGCCACTGAGACGGATCGCACGCTTTTCTTCGATTTTCTTCCGCTCGACCTGGGAACTGTGCGCGGATTTCGGACTCGTTTTCATTTGTATACCGTTCCGGGGCAGGTGTTTTACGAAGCGAGCCGGCGGCTCATTTTGAAGGGCGCGGACGGAGTGGTGTTTGTGGCGGATTCGCAGGAAGAGCGGCTGGACGCGAACCTCGAGACGCTTGATAACCTGCGCGAACATCTGAAGGATCACAATCTGAATTTCGATACGATTCCTTACGTGTTGCAGTTGAATAAGCGCGATCTGCCGAACGTCTTGCCCGTAGAGGAATTACAGAAACAGCTGAGTGTGAAAGGCGAGCCTTCGATGGAGGCTGTCGCGGTGACCGGGCAGGGCGTGTTCGATACGCTGAAGGAAGTTGCGAAGCTCGTGCTTGCGGATTTGAAGAAGAACGCTTAATTCGGATCTCCCGATTTGAAGCTCACCTGAATTGGAATTTCGACCTCCAGTTGTTTCCCGTCGGCCGATTTCCCCGGAACGAAAACCCAGGATTTAATCGCTTGAATCGCTTCTCCGGTCAGCCCATCAGGGACGGACTTTGTGACATTTATATCGCGGGCACGACCATCGAGCCCGATAAGAGCCGAAAGGACCACGGTCCCATCGATACGGGCATTGCTAGCATCGCGCGAGTATCGCGGGCTGGGGCAACGAACGCACTTCGGTATTGTGCCCTTCTGCAGGACCAAATGATTTAAGTCGATTTCATGCTTCGGTCCGACAATCGTGTCCAAGCGAGTCTTCATTTCATTGGATAGTGGACCTGTTGCGGTGAATTCGGCGATCACGTTCCCAGTAGCGACTCGCACAAATTGAACCCCGACGCTCACCTGATTGTTTGCAGTGGTTAGGAAGCCAACCAGAAATGAGTCAACGTTAAGTTGCGAGGCTAACCACTGCGCGGCTTGCTTGTTACAAATGATGGCGGGCGCAAGGTGGTTCTCTTCGATAACCATTCGCACCGTGTCTCCATTGCGAACGGAGAAACCCTGGAAATCCGTGCGCAAACTCAGGCTGAGACTGTCTGCAAGGTCCTGACCAAGTGCACTGAGGTGTGTAACAGGGCCACAGAAATCGAACACTACTACGCTATGTGCATCACTGTTCGTAAGAGCATTCGCTATTTTCTGTGCAAGCTCCTGCGAAGAGGGCTTAGGTTCCTGAACCCTTAAATTGCCTGGCATAACGAATAGAACGCCGACTAACCAGCAAGCCGTACGGTTAAGTTGTCGACGAAAAATCACAAGCGATTCCAGCAAGCAGGAGCCGCCATCGCCGTTAGGCCGTGGCGGCGCCGCCGCGGAAGCTGGCGACGGCTTTTGCTTCGTCGGTGTAGGTGGGGATGGATTGGATGAGGCGCGTGAGTTCGAGAACTTCGCGGACGTGGCCGGTGGGATTGAGAAGCTTTAAGCTGCCGGCGTTGCGTTCGAGCGTGACGAAGGAGCGAACCAGAGTGCTGATGCCGGAGCTATCGACTTGCTGAACGCCGGCGAGATTGACGAGGACGTCGCAGGGGGCGATTTCGGCGAGGCGGCGCAATTCGGCGCCAAGTGCGTCATTGCTGACGCCGATCGTGATACGGCCCTGCAGATCGAGGATGGTGATGTTTCCGGCTTTACGCGCGGCAATTTGCAGGCCCATGTTCCCTCCGCCACATTCAAAATACTGGCGCGATCCTAGTGGCTGCCGAGTGCGCATTATAACCCCGCAAGTGCTTGAGTAAGCAAGCGATCGCGAGGCGGCGCGCCGCTGCGCCGCAATCAGCAGAAAACCGGCATTACAAAGACAGGCATAAAAAAGGGAGGTGAAAGCCAAGCGGCATTCCACCTCCCGGGGTGGGTGGGCTCGTTGCCGGATCGTCCTTTGGGTGGTACTTCCGCGTCTGACGACCCAGCAACCCGGCAAGAAGCCGGTGTCCACGGATTAATTCTGAAATACCACGGGGGAAGAAATGGTGTCAACGCTAATCGTGATGAAGTGCGGCAGGGTAAGGCGAATTACAGGGCTTTTCTTGCACAACGGGACCCCGGGGTTGATCCAACGTATCGCGAACCTTACGCGCTAAATTGCGGGGAGAATAGGGTTTTTGAAGTATCGGCAACCCTTTTTGGAGTTCTTTTTGAAGCGAAGCCATATCGGCACTGTAACCTGTCGCAAAAATCACCAAGACATCGGGTTTGCTTTCGCAGATGCGCGAGTAGATGTGCGGCCCGCTGAGTTTGGGCAGAACAACATCCAGAAGAAGAAGATCGATTTGATCGCGGCGGGTTTCAAACTCGTGCAGCCCTTGTTCGCCGTCCGAGGCGAGAATGACCTTGTAGCCGAGGTTGGTGAGAGTTTCAAACGCCAGCTCGCGCAGGCCGGGATGATCTTCGACAACGAGAATCGTCTCGACGCCCCCGCGAACGGGTCGCGTGTCTTCGACCGTTTCGACAGATTTGGTCGCGAGCGGGGCGGCCGGAAAATATGTACGAAATGTAGTTCCGACGCCAAGTTCGCTATAGACATGCGTGAATCCGCCGTGTTGCCTGACGATGCCGTACACCGTGGCGAGGCCGAGACCGGTGCCCTTGCCCAGTTCCTTGGTGGTGAAGAATGGCTCAAAAATGCGGTCGACGGTGGCCGCGTCCATTCCCGTTCCCGTGTCGGTGACTGAGAGCATCACGTAGTCACCGGGGCGGGCGAACGGCTGGTGGGCACAGTATTCCGCATCGAAGACGACAAGCGCGGTCTCGATGAGCAACGAGCCGCCTTCGGGCATGGCATCGCGAGCGTTGATACAGAGATTCATGAGCACCTGCTCGACTTGGGTGGGATCGGCGCGAACCAGGGAGAGAGCTGGAGCGAGGATGGTCTTGATTTCGATATTGCTGCCAATTACTTTTTCGAGGAGGTTGAGAGTTTCTGTGACGCTCTGGTTGAGGTCTATATTGCGCGGTTCGAGGATTTGGCGGCGAGCAAAAGCCAGGAGCTGACGAGTAAGAGCGGCGGCACGCTCGGCCTGCTGATGGATTTTCTGGAAATGGCGGCGGAGGCGGGCGCCTTCTTCGGTCTCTTCCATGCCGATATCGGACCAGCCCATGATGGCGCCAATCATGTTGTTGAAGTCGTGAGCGATTCCACCGGCCAACTGGCCGATGGCTTCGAACTTTTGCGCCTGCATCAGCTGCTTTTCCAGAGCGAGACGTTCCGTGACATCCTCGACGATGACTTCCGCGCACTCGCCATTTTGTTCGGGATCGATCACCCGGCGGCCGCTGAGTCGCACGGCAATGATTTTTCCGTCTTTGCGTTTCCATTCGACCGTGGCCTCCACGTGGCCACTGGCCCTGTACTTCTCGCAGAGCTTGGTCGAAGCAACAGGATCACGGTAAAGCGCGGTGGTGCTACCGATGGCGAGAAGTTCTTCGGCGGAGTCGTATCCCAGCATGCGGACGAATGCTGGATTTACGGCGAGAAGATTCCCTTCGCCGGTAACCCAGAGCATTCCGTAAGTTGCATTCTGGACCAGGCCTCGATAGCGAGCTTCGCTGGCGCGAGTTTCGGCGTCGCGCAATTCCTTTTCTTCGCGCGCTCGAATGAGGGCAGCGGGGAGGCGCGCCAACTGGTCTTTCAAGACGTAGTCAGTGATCCCCTCCTTGATACATTCCACGGCGAGACGATCACCTAGCGTGCCGGTAACAAGAATTAATGGAATATTCAGGCCTCGCTGCTTGATTTCGGTCAGCGCGTCTAATCCCGTCCAGCCGGGCAGGCGATAATCGGCGATGACGACGTCAAACGGTTTCTCAATCAATTTCTGGACGTAAATTTCTCTTGTCGCGACCGTATCGACTTCGAATTGAAGTCCGGATTTCTTTAGCTCGCGAAGGCAGAGTTCTATGTCGTCGGCCTCGTGCTCCACTTGGAGCAAACGAAGCGGCGGTTTTGAGCGAAGAGGTTCTTTTTCGGACGAAAGCTCCGACATCGCTAGCGAAACTCCTATGAAACCGAGAAAGCAGCAGCGGGTGGCTTGCTGTTGACAAGCAACCAATACATTCCCAGCTGCTTTACGACATCTTGAAACTCCGCAAAACTCACCGGCTTTTGGATGTAACTGTTCACGCCGAGCCTGTAGCTGGTGGCTACGTCACGCTCTTCCTTCGAGGAAGTGAGGAGGATCACGGGTATGGCCTTTGTTCGGGTGTCGCTCTTGATCTGCTCGAGGACGCCAATTCCGTCGACTTTCGGCAATTTTAGATCGAGCAGAATCAGCCGGGGAGGAGCGTCGAACTTCCGCGTGGAATAGGCCCCGCGACAGAACAGGAAATCCAGAGCTTCGGCGCCGTCCTGCAGATGGCGAATGTGATTGATCAATTTGCTTTTCTCGAGAGCGTGAATCGTCAGCTCCGCATCCGCAGGATTGTCTTCGACCAATAAGATTTCGATGGGTTCAGGCACGACTGACCTCCACGGGTTGGGGCACGAGTGCGTTGGCCGGCCTGGCGCCAAGTGAGAAAAAGAATGTGGCGCCGCGATCTACTTCGGATTCGGCCCAGACTTCGCCTCCGTGCTTGCGAATGATTCGTTGAACGGTGGCCAAGCCGACGCCCGTGCCCTCGAAATCCTCCTGGCGATGAAGGCGCTGGAAGACTCCAAAAAGCTTATCGGCATACTTGGGATCGAAGCCCACTCCATTGTCGCGGACAAAAATCGTGGTGGGTCCGGGGGAATGGCTGGTGCCAATCTCGATCACGGCGGGCTGGCGGCTGCGGGTGAATTTGAGCGCGTTGCCAAGCAAGTTGTTGAAAACCAATTTCAGCAGACCGGGGTCGCAGTCGACTTCAGGTAAAGGCTCGACGCGCCACTCAACTGTGCGATTTTCTGTTTCGGGCAAGTCGGCAAGAGTCTCGCGAATGAGCACGTCGAGCCTGGTTTTTTGGCGGACCAGCTCTTTTCTGCCGACCTTGGCAAGATTCAGAAGGTCATCCACCAGGTGGCCCATATGATTCGCGCCGTGGAGAACGCGGTCTAGATATCTTTGGGCTTCTTCGGACAGCTCCGCGGCGTGCTCTTCTTTCAAGATGCGGGCGAATCCATCAATGTGGCGTAGCGGTGCGCGGAGGTCGTGCGAGACAGAATAGCTGAAGGCTTCGAGTTCCTGATTCGCGGCGGCTAGGTCGGTGTTGGAACGGGCCAATTCCTGACGATGGAGCTCAATTTGGTGTTCGGCCTGCTTCCGTGCAGTAGTATCGGAAACAACGCCCATCATGCGCACCGGCTTGTCATTACCATCTCGATAGACACGCCCTTGAGCGAGGGCCCAATGGATGGAGTGATCTTGCCCACCCCTGACCCGGAATTCTGTGGAAAAGATATTGGTTGCGAGTGCCTGGGCGAAACTCGATTCAAATTGTTCGCGATCCTCGGGAACTATGTGCTTTAGGGCGATCTGTACGCCCCACTCGGGCTGGAGCGAATCGTAGCCGAAGATCTGATCGTGGCGAAGAGAACGGAAGGCGCGATCGTTGATCAAATCCAAATCCCACACGCCCAATTGCGCCGCTTCGAGAGCCAGCTGCAAACGTTCTTCGCTGGCCTTAAGGGCTTCGGCCGCTTGCGTGCGTTCACTGACATCCCGGATGGCGCTGGAGATGAGCTTGCCCTCCCCGGTTTCGAGCGGGCTTAGACTGATTTCGACGGGAAATTCGGTGCCGTCTTTGCGGCGACCGAAGAGTTCCAGATCGGCTCTCATCGCGCGTGGGCGGGCTGAATGAGAATAGTTCTCGCGATGCCCGGCGTGCTCTCCATGGAATCGGTGAGGAACGAGGATCTCCACGGGCTGATCCAGCAATTCTTGGCGTGGAGCCAAACAGCTTCTCTGTCTGGGCGTTTGTCAGAACGATACGACCCTGTTCGTTCACGATTACGATTGCATCGGGCGCCGATTCGAGGAGATCACGGAATTTTTGCTCTTCGTGCTTGCGATGGCTGATGTCGCGATTGCTTTCGAGAATCGATACCGGTTTTCCGGCGGCATCAGCGCGCAAAGCCCAACGGCTGGAGACCGTGATCGGTGTCCCATCACGCCCCGTGTGGATCAGCTCACCCTCCCAGTAGCCTTTTTCGAATACTTCCGCCTGAATTTCAGGCAGAGGTTTTGGGAAGACAGTGTGAAGAAGCTCATGGGTAATTTTTCCGCGAGCCTCTTCCTTTTGCCAGCCATAGAGCTTCTCGGCGGCGCGATTCCAGTAGAGAATTTTTTTCTCGAGGCTGCGGACAAAAATAGCATCGTGGGTTAGTTCGAGAAGCTCGGCCTGTTCGCGGTACATCGACTCGCTGATGCGAAGATTGATCTCGAGTTCACGCCGGTCTTGTACTTCTTTCTGAAGCGCGGCGTTGGCAAAGAGCCATTGCTGCGGGCTGGGCAGATCCAGGGCTTGCGGCACAAGCCGAATCAGAAGGAGCGCAGTGACAATCGAAGCGGCAGCGGTAACAGCCTTGATTGTGCCCGCAAGCCAGTAGTTTGCATGCCACAGGTTCCATATCTCCATTGCATGGGTGGCGCCGCAGGCAACAATAAAAACTCCGAAACAGACAAACATCCAGCTGAAGGGAAGATCGCGCCGTTTGCGAATGAACCAGACGAGCGTGAGGGGTATCGCAAAATATGCCAGCGCAATTACCAGATCCGAAATTGCGTGCAGCCAGACCAGCCGGGCGTTCCAGAGATAGCAAAAGCCGTGTGGCTGGAAGTCACCCGAGCCGAAAAGTTGCCTCAGGAAGTCCACAGTTCCCCCGCAACGACACCTGTGACGAAGGCGCCTTGAATGTTGTATCGGCAGCTAGGAGCGAATAGATGAGCCAATACGCATCAGTGGGAAATTTCAAAACGAAACAGCGGATTTGGCAGAGATGGAACGGGCCGCCCGGACCGAGCCGCTATTTTGTGGCCTGTGACGGCGCTTCGGGGGGATGCTCGACGAAGTACTGGCCCATTTCCGAGGTGAGTTGCTGCAGCCCGGCGCGAACGTTCTTGTCGAGTGCCTCGACAACCGCCGTAACGGTCTTGCTTCCCACAGGTTCGTCATGGGAGTAGTCGCCGCTCCAGACAGTCGCGCCCTTCTTTGGATCGTATAGGTCGAGATGGATGGCGAAGCGGGCGACAAAATCCGGCGAGTCAATCTCAGCGAGGGATCGCAGGTAAGAGCGGACGATGTAATCACCCCTCGCATTACTGCCGGGGCGGAGAACGGAGCGATATTGTTTGGAGGTGCGCAAGTAGCTGACGAGGAGATCCTGCATCATGTCGGCGGGAGATTGAGCCCAGCGCTCGAACTCATACGTCCCCAGTTCCACCGGACCCACGCCGAAAACGATGCGATCATCCCGGTAGAGGTGTGAGGTGACGGGCCTGGCCACGAGCAGGGAGACAGGATACGCCGTGGACGACTGAGTGGTGGGCGGAGCGGGAACGTCGAGCACGTAGTATTTGGTAGGGCGCGTGCCGCCACAACCTGACAGAACTCCTGCAAGTACCGCCACCAGCACAGCACTGTTCGCGCGACGCATTAATGTTCCTTTCAAAGCTCCTGTCTCTTCAGCCTTACTTCGGCGCCTGACCCGTTTGGTGCGGCTTCGGGCTTGAGGTGCGAATCAAAGTGTACGGACGAGTCTTAATGGTTTCCGTGAATTCGCGCATGTTGTTCGAAACGGCGCGGAGGTTGTCGATGATCTCGTCGAGGTTTTCGGAATTGGCATCCATGAGGTTGTTCAGGCGGGTGGTCAATTCGTTCGCCTGCGTTAGAGTTTGCTTCAACTTGTCGATGGACTCCTTGACGTTGGGATCGGTGATGACGCCGTCCATATGGGCGATCAGCTCGTTGGCCTTATCGGAGAGGTTGTTGAACTTGTCGAGGAGCGGGCTGAGCTTTGCGCTGGCATCGTTTATGTGATTCAGCGACGAACGAATGGCAGGGCGATTTTCAGCGAGCATGCCTTTTAGGTTGCCGATGGTAGCTTTGATGTTGGCGCGATTCTCGTCGTCGAGAACATCATTCACGCGGGCCAGAGTGACCTTCATCTCCATTACGCGATCATTCAAATGGGTGATGAGTTCCTGAGCGGAAGGGCCGAGGCCGGAGAGCATGTCGCCTAGGTCTGCAAAGCTGACATATTCTTTCGAGGGCAGCGTCGAGCCGGGCGGCGCGTGCGGGGCCGGAGGAGTTCCGGGGAGAAGACCAAGGAAATTTTCGCCCAGGGGACTGGTGCTGGCGACTGTCGCCTTGCTGTCGGTTTTCACCGGAACGCTGGGCTCAATTTCGAAATCGACCTCCATGCGCGTGGCATCTTTCGGATCTGGGGCAACCTTCGTGACGCGCCCTATTTTCGGACCGCCGGCGTAGTGAACCTCGGTGCCAGGAGTCATTCCGCCCGCGTTTTTGAAAAAGGTGCGATAGGGAACGAGTCCGCGGCTGAGACTTCCGGAGAGATACAACACAGTGGCAATCAGCAAGGCCGACGCCACGATTACGAAGAGACCGACGAGTGCCTGTTCTCGCTTCGATTCCATTGGCTTCCTTAATATCCCGCCCGATGTTTCGGGAAGGTCCCCCTCAGGCGCGCGGAGTATAGCACGAGCTCCGCGCCCTCCATCATTGCCGCAACGGCGGAATCTCTCCCGTCAACATCTGCAGATAATCCAGTTCCGTTGAAATTTCCGGCTCGGGAACGCGATCGAGAAATTGACGCACGCGCGGCTGCTGGCTCTTTTGCAGCTCGGCCGTCGTTCCATTGGCGACGATGACGCCTTTATCGAGAAGAATCATTCGGTCGGCGATCAAATAGGCGCTGGCGAGTTCGTGGGTGACGACGACAATCGTCATGCGAAACGCTTTTTTTAATTTCAAGATTAGTTCGTCGATACCGGCGGCAATGATCGGGTCGAGGCCGGCGGAGGGTTCGTCGAAGAAGAGAATCTCCGGATCCATGGCCAGGGCGCGGGCAATGGCGGCGCGCTTTTTCATTCCACCGCTGAGCTGCGCGGGCATGTAATTCTCGAATCCTGAGAGGCCCACCTGATCGAGTTTGAGGCGAACCATGATTTCAATCGTGGAGTCGTCGAGAGGCGTGTGCTCGCGAAGCGGAAGCGCGACGTTATCTCCGACGCTCATCGAGCCGAATAAGGCGCCACCTTGAAACGACATGCCCATTTTTTTTAGGAGCTCATCACGGCTGGCGTCGTCCAGCGCGGCAAAATTCTTTCCACGAATCCAGATTTCGCCGCCGCTGGGTTTTTCGAGGCCTACCAGCGTGCGAAGCAACGTGCTTTTGCCGGAACCGGAGCCACCGAGGATCACCAGTGTCTCACCGGGGCTGATGTCAAAGCTGATGGTGTGCAGGATTTCGCGCTCGCCGTAGTTCACGCGCAAGTTGCGTACGGAGATCGCAGCGCCTCCGTCGGCGCGGCTCTCTGGCGGCTTCGAAATAAGGTCGGGCGACATAGTCCGTTCGCTAGTCCGGCATCGCGAAGTAAAAAATGGCTGTAAAAATAACGTCCACAAAAATGACCATGAAAATTGATTTCACCACCGCTGAGGTTGTGGAGCGGCCCACCTGTTCGGAACCGAGGCCGGTGGAAAATCCCTCCATGCAGCCGACGGCGGTGATGACGATGCCGAACATGACGCTCTTGACCAATCCGGTGAGTATGTCGCGCCTCACAAGGGCGTTTAGCGTGGCGAGAAAATAGGAATGCCATGTAAAGGGACCGCTGGTGACCCCGAACAATCCTCCGCCTACGACGCCCATGAAGTCGGCCCAGGTGGTGAGGCAGGGCAGCATCAGCATCATGGCGAGCAATTTGGGAGCGACGAGGAAGCGGACGGGTTCGAGCGCCATCGTTTCCATGGCATCGATTTCCTCGTTGACCTTCATCGTGCCGATTTCAGCCGCAAAAGAAGAACCGGAACGGCCAATCACCATGACCGCCGTCATCAGGGGACCAAGCTCGCGTGTGATTGCTATGGCGACTGCCGCGGCAACGAATTGGAGAGCACCAAGTTTGCGAAGCTGATAGGCGCTCTGAAGAGCAAAAATCAATCCGATGAAGAACGAAATGAGCGAAACGATCGGAAGGGCTTCGACGCCGACGGCCATCGCTTGATGAATTGAGCGACTGAGGAGCTTTCGAACGCGGCTGGGTTCGACGAAGAGGGCTTTCGCGGCGCCCCCTGTGATGCGAGCCAAGCCGCCAACGTAGGCCAAGCCGTTAATTGTCGCTGCGCCGACTGATTCAGTAAATGCCATTGGTGAAACCGGACGTGCGGCGACATCCCCGAAAATTGGCCGCCGAAACCGACCGGAAATTACCTCGCGGGAGCGGCTGGTGCGCCGCCACCCTGCAGAGCCTCTTGTTCGTTGTTATAGACCTCGAAAACTTTTATCAGGCGCGTGAGTTCGAGTACTTCTCGAGCCGTGCGGCTGAGACCGAAAAGGGCGAAGCTACTCTTCAGATCCCTTGCAATTTTTAGACCTTCTACCAGAGAAGCAACGCCTGCGCTATCAATATATTTCACGTTGAGCATATTCACGATCACGCGAGGTTTGCGCTGCGTCTTCAATAGATCGATAAGCATTTTGCGCATGTCCGGCGAGTTATAAAGCGTAATATCGCCGACCACGTCCACAATCGTGGCAGTGCCGGAATTACGTGTAGATAGTTCCATTTACAGAGGCCCCCTGCAGGCGTGCAGGGTGTTTTGCCAGAGATTAGGCCCGAATGCAATCACTTTTCGGAAAAAACCGATGGACTGAGGCCACACCGGAATGAGTCAAAGCGGGACGGGGAAAGAGCGGTTTTCAGCTGCGGTCGTCAAGTGGAACGTACCCGCGCAAATCGTGTCCTAGATAGATCTGGCGCGGACGGGAAATCTTTTGCTCAGGGTCTAGCAACATCTCTTCCCATTGCGCGATCCAGCCCGAAGTGCGTGGAATCGCAAAAAGGACCGGAAACATCGTTACGGGGAAGCCCATCGACTGGTAGATGAGACCCGTATAGAAATCCACATTGGGATACAAGCGGCGGGTGATGAAGTATTCGTCTTCGAGCGCGATACGCTCGCATTCGAGCGCAATCTCGATGAGAGGGTTGCGACCCATCACGTCGAAAACCTCGTACGCGATGTGCTTTACGATCTTGGCTCGCGGGTCGTAGTTCTTGTAGACGCGATGGCCGAAGCCCATCAGAAGCTTTTCGCCGGCTTTCACGCTCTTAATGTACGCGGGCACGTTTTTCACCGAGCCGATTTCGAGAAGCATGCGGAGCACTTGCTCATTCGCGCCGCCATGGAGAGGGCCGTAGAGCGCCGCGGTAGCCGCCGCAGTTGCCGAGTAAGGATCGACGTGGGAACTGCCGACGCCCCGCATGGCGCTCGAGGAGCAATTCTGCTCGTGATCCGCGTGCAGAATAAAAAGTATGTCAAGGGCGCGCTCGAGAGTGGGATTGGGCCGGTATTTCAATTCCGTGGTGCGGAAAAGCATGTTCAGAAAATTGCCGGAATAGCTGAGATCGTTGTCAGGATAGGCGAAGGGCATACCCAGGCTGTGACGATAGGCAAAAGCCGCGAGGGTGGGCATCTTACCCACCAGGCGATAGGTTTGCTTAAGTCGCGAGTCGGGGTTGAAGATATCTTTCGCGTCGGGATAAAAAGTGGAAAGCGCTGCGACGGTAGAAATCAGCATGCCCATCGGGTGAGCATCGTAATGAAATCCGTCGAGGAATTTCTTGATGCTTTCGTGAATGAAGGTGTGGTGCGTGACGTGATAGGACCAATCGGCAAGTTGCGATTTGGTGGGCAGTTCGCCGCGAAGCAGCAGATAAGCTGTTTCGAGATAGGTGCTCTTTTCGGAAAGTTCCTCGATCGAATACCCGCGATAACGAAGAATTCCCTTGTCTCCGTCAATGAACGTAATCTTACTGATACACGAAGCCGTATTCGAATAGGCCGGATCGTAGCTCATCATTCCAAAATCGGAAGGATCAATCTTGATTGGGCGAAGGTCGATGGCGCGAATCGTATCGTGCTTGATGGGAACTTCGTACTGGCGGCCGTTGCGGTTGTCGGTAATTGTCAGCGAGTCGCGGCGCCCAGTGGCGGCAGGATTTGCGCTAACCACGGATTCTGACTTGGTAGGATTCATCGCTCAATCCCTTCGCGCCCCACATAGTACGCTGTCCGCGCGCGCAGACGCTGTGTGTCTAACCTAAATGTATACTAAATTCGTGCGCTCACAAAACTGGAATCGTCCCAACGCTACCAGATGCTAATGCGGGCGTCACCGTACGCTACCGTATGTAGAAATAAGATGCCCTGATTAAGCCACTTCCGGGGAGGCGCCCTTAATGTCCCGATTCGCAAAAGCTTCTCCTGTGACATTGTGCCGATAGCGAAATAGTTTCCGTAGCTTCTTGTCCACGAACCACCCTCCGAGGAGACTGCCAATAAATCCGAGAGGCAATTCGTACTCGACGCGATCTTCGAGCCGGCAGGCTTTAGGACCTTCCGGCATCATTCGATGCGTGTGTTCCCAGCGCCGAAATGGGCCACGAATTTGGACATCGCGAAATTGACGCCCCTCCACATAGTCGCGGTGCTCGAATTCCCAGCGAACGCGAAAGGGGCCGAGCTTCACTCGAAGCACTCCGCGATCGCCGTTGCGTATACCAGACGCTGGTTGCAGCACTTCCAGCGGTTCCCAGGGCGGCGTCAAGCGCTCAATCGCACCGGGCTCGGCATGCCAGCGAAAAACTTCTTCGGCAGGCGCCTTAATTATTGACTGCGCGACGAAAACTTTCCGTCCCATATTTTTTGAGATAGGCTGCTAGGCGAAATTTACGCGACATGTTCTCAGAGCTCATGTAACGTACGTGTCAAAATCGGCCGCTCCAGGGTACAAGGACGGAGGATACGGGGTTCTGGATACTCGGACACTTGATCGGCAGAAGCGGGTCCGCCGTCGGCAATGACACGTTTCGCGATGTTCACTAAGTTCACCAAGTTCACCGACTGTACAGCGATCAAGTCTAAGAGTCATATAACAGTTCCAGCTAATTAGTTTGGTTGAAAGGAGATAGATACGAGCTCACCCACGAGGTGCTGCTGCACTGCAGTCGCCACTGGCTGAGAGGACTGTGAAGAGGGTGAAAATGACCTCTGCAAAAATGCGAACTAACTGAATACAGAGCACATATAGAAGTTCGTTTCGTAAAAACCATGTTCCCTCGAGAGCAGGTCTCGACCTACTGTAGATATTGGTCGCGACTCCGCCGTCGGGTTATTGGAGTTTGAGCGGCGTTCTCTCAAATCCCTTCGTGAGAGCCGGGCTATTTTTTCTCCTTTTTTGCCGTTCGTTTGACTCTTTGCCATCTTGCAATTGCGGCCTTACGAGCGCTAGCGCTTCGCTCTTCGGGAGTCAGCTTAGCAGCCCTACTCTTTCCTCCTTTTGAACCTCCCATTTTGCCCAGCGCTACCGCATTCGGGTTCTTCTCGCGCATTTGCTGCTATATGCCCGTAAGGACGTGAAAAATCAAGAGAAAAGCACTTGACAATGCGTAAGCGCCTACGCATAATTTATGCGTGAGCGTATACGCATGAAAAGTCTTGGCGCTCGGAGGAACGAAATTGAAAACAACCAGTAAGACATTGCGGGCTAACATGCGGCTTGCGCGGGCTGCTTGGGGACCACTATCGAAGATAGCCCGCCAAGGGCTTCAGGAGCTCGTGAAGGAATATGCGTTTTCGGTTGCCCTGGGCGACATCTACTTTATTGATGGAGCATGGTTCGTCAGTCACGCGGGACTACTTCGTCTAGCAAGGAGATGCCGGTGCAGCGGTATACAGGTTTCTCCAGTCCGCGAGCTTTGCGAACCGGCCGCCAACAGATGGGTTTTCAAAGCGACTGCGTTTAAGTCGCCTGCCTCGCGGGGATTTAGCGGCTATGGAGATGCCGATCCCACCAATACGTCTGCCCTGGTTCGCGGCGCGGAGATGCGCGTTGCCGAAACCAGGGCCGTTAATCGCGCTCTGCGCAAAGCTTTCGGTATCGGAACTTCTTCTATAGAGGAACTAGGCGCGCAAAAATCCACTTTTGAGCCTCCGAACAAGAAATCGTCCGAGCTCTTGGGCCGTAACGGCTTCTCGACTAACCAGCCTAGGCTCCGCGACAAGCTCTGCCTGCTAATTCGAAAATACGAACTCGATCCCACCCTCGTGAAGCTCTATGCAGCTGATTTCTGCGGAACCGAAGCGCTCCGCGATGCCAGCCGAGACCTGGTCGAAGCCTTCATTTCCACTCTGGCCGAAGAGGCCGCCAAGGATCATGCCGCTCTGATTTGCAAGTTGAACAGCTACAACCAGCCTGCGGAGGTGAAGTCATGAAACGACATCTCCCTGGTCTGCATTTAGAGGCGTCACGCGGCGATGGAGTTCTGGAAGGTGTGTTCCTGGTTCGGGTGGATCGAGCTTACTATCGCTGGCATCCGCAAAAGCCCTTCTTCATTCTCAGCTTTGCGATCCTCGAGCCCAGCGATCTCGCTTCACGCAAAGTCTCAGGGCGAATTTACTGCACCCAGAAGTCACTCTGGAAACTGAACTGGTTTCTTCGGGACTTCGGCTATGCCCCGGATCTGCTCGGCCGTGATGAGGTGCATGAAAAAGCTTTGCTCGGTCTCACTGGTGTTCTGCGCACCACGAGAAAAACCTTCGCGGGTCGCGCTTTTGTCAACCTTGAAGGATTCGCGCCGTCCCCGGAATGGGAATTCATCTCAAAGGATGCTCGCGAAGGAGTCGTAGCAGGAGGGGCGAATGACCTACAGCTTCACCCAGATTAGCCAGTACCTACAATGCCCGCGGAAGTACCGCTATCGATACCTCGACGGCTGGCGCGAAAAGGAAGATCGAGCCCCGATGATCTTTGGTCGCTCCTTCGAGAACGCGCTGGCAGCCTATTTCCGCGAAGAAGATTCGACCGCCTCGTTCTTTAAGGCGTGGCAAGAACATCAGGACGCTGCGCTCCAGTATGCGAAGAATGATTCCTGGGACCGGCTATACCATCAGGGTGTTCACCTGCTCGAACGATTTGCACAGGATGATCGTGTGCGAATCCGCTGCCCAAAAAAGAATCTTCAGGTCAAGTGCACGCGCTCACTTCCATGTGGAAGCGAGTTTGTATCTTACGTCGATGCTATTGGCGAGCTGGACGGCAAGAATTGCATCCTCGATTGGAAAACGACTGGATCACGCTATCCGGAACAGCCCGATGGCCTCTTGTCGCTTGATCCACAGCTGGTCTGCTACTCCTGGATGACCGGAATCGCGGATGTCTCCCTGGTGGTGTTCGTTCGAAAGAGCGCGCCCGAAATTCAGTATCTGAAGACATCCATCGATGCAGAACAGCGTCGGGAGTTTGGCCAACTGGTGGAAACGACCGTCGAGCAGATTGAAGCCGGCCATTTTCTGCCGCACAGCGGGATTCGCTTTCCACAAAACGGGTGTGTTGGCTGTTCCCATCTGGGCATCTGCCTGGGAAATCAGCAGCTCATCGATTCCAAACTCATTCGCCGACCGGGGGCAATGGATCTTGATTGGCTTGACCAATTTGACGATTAACGGGCGTGTGTTCGTGGAACCCAAACTAAATCGCCGTCGCGCTCTGTTCGTTCTCGACAAGGTCGATGAGATCTTGTCCTGGGAGCGTCATGCCGAGGAAGAGAAGGACACGCGGTTCGTCGAACTTGGTCGGTACTTGTGCGAAGTGCGAGCTGGCCAGTACTGGAGGCTCGAAAGCCTTGCGTCATTCGATGATTTTTTGACGAAACGTTTTCCAGAATCGAGGCGCAAAGCGTATTACCTGATGGCAATCCACGAGCAACTTCCTCGTCGCATTCACCATGACTTGCAGCAAGTGGGGTGGTCGAAAGCATCCGAACTTGTGAAAGTCGCGCGTCGAGACGGTGACAGGTTCGACTGTGCAACCTGGTTGCACAAAGCGACCGAACTTCCAAAGGAAGGATTCAAAAGGGAAGTTGAGAAGCACTTGACGGGCCAGGAGACGGAACCTTGGGAAATCATTTATTTCAAGCTCTATAAGAGCCAATTGCCTGTGATTGAACGAGCGCTCGAAACGGCGGCACTGATGCTCGGCGCAAGCAAATCGCGCGGTTATTGCCTTGAGATGATGTGTGCCGATTTCCTTGCCGGAGCTCACCTCGAGGGTGGTAATTCCGATTCGCTGCTCTTCGCACTTGGTCGGCTTTATTTCCTGCTTCCGGATCCACAGAAGATGGAATTCGTGCAGCAAATAGGGAAAGTTCAATGAGTGATTTCAAACCGCGACAACCGAGACTGCGGCTCAACGCAGATTCTTACCGCAAGCTCCGCACCGAAGTGCTCCAGCGCGACGGCTGGCGATGCCAGTATTGCGGCAGTTCTGAGCATCTCGAGGTCCACCACATTCGCTCGCGGAGCCTGCTGGGTGACGACTCAGATGAGAATCTGATCACCCTCTGTGCTGATTGCCACGGTGATATCCATCGCAGCTGCCTTAAACCAAGATGAACCGAACTGCGTTCTCCTAATTCGTAAGTTTTCTGGCGTTTAAGTATTCGCTCTCTCGACCTGAGCGAGGCAACTCAGGTTTGGCTCGACGAAACAAAAGACTCCACTTCATCACCATCTCGCCCGCGATGGCCCTCATCGTGTTTCTTCGATTGATCTTGGATTCATCCTCGTACGCCTGAATGACGTTGCGTCCGGCGAAACTGCGAATTGGGGGCGGCCGCTGTAACAATCCGTTAATCAGAAGATGCTACAAGCGTCAGCTTGCTTCGGGGACTGTGTTTCCCGTATGTTGAGGGCATCCAAAGGATAGAAAACTATGAAGCGGATTTTGGTTGTTGAAGACGACAAAGACATTATCGAGCTAGTTCGGTACAACCTGGAAAAGGATGGGTACCAGGTGGGCGCAACCGGCGATGGGGCCACCGGGCTTGCTCAGCTTCGCAAGACTCCGCCCGACCTTCTGATTCTCGACCTGATGCTACCGAAGCTGTCGGGTCTTGAGATCTGCAAAGAGGTTCGCAAGGACGTTAGCTTGAACCGGCTGCCGATCCTAATTTTGACGGCCAAGGGCGAAGAGGCGGATCGCGTCGTGGGCCTCGAGTTGGGTGCAGACGATTACGTCACGAAGCCTTTCAGTCCTCGGGAGCTCGCTGCGCGCGTCAAGGCGCTTCTTCGCCGTGCCGATCCGGGAACGCCCTCTGAGAAAGCGCTCGAAATCGGAGTTTTACGCATCGATCCTGCTGCCTATCGTGTGACGCGGGCGGGGAAACCCGTTCCCATGAGCACCCTCGAGTTTCGCCTGTTGTACTTCCTCGCCGCCCGGCCTAACCGCGTCTTCACACGAGACCAGTTGCTGGACGGCGTGTGGGGCACGGAGCGATTTGTTACGCCGCGGAGCGTGGACGTCTATGTGCGGCGCCTGCGGGAAAAAATCGAAGCCGATCCCCAGCACCCGGCTTACATGAAAACGATTCGCGGCGCCGGATACCTGTTCGAGACCCGTGCGAGCTAGGATTTTCTGGAAGATTGGGCTGGCGTATCTAGCCCTCCTGGTTGGAGTTCTGCTGGCGGTCGATTTCTACTCCGCTGAAGTGCTGCGCCGCGAATACATTCGCAAAACCAACGAAGAACTCACTTCGCTTCTAAATCTCGGCCGGACGCGTCCGCCCGCAATCGATGATCTTTCCCAGCTTCGCTCTTGGGTCGAGTGGATGTCGCAATCGGGGGCCCGCGTAACCGTGATCGACAGCGGCGGCAAGGTGCTCGCCGATTCCACTCAAGATCCCGACACAATGGAAAACCACTCCGATAGGCCGGAGGTTCAGCAGGCTCTCGCAAACGGTCAAGGGCAATCTCTCCGGTTCAGCACGACCTCTGAGCGTCAGATGGTCTATCAAGCGGTACGTTACCAGCCGCCCGGCGGCTTGCCCGTGGTGATTCGCGCGGCGAAACCATTGACCAGCGTTGATCTCGCGCTCAGTGAATTGCGTCAACGGCTATTGTTCGCTTCGCTAGTGATATTTCTAATTGGACTCATCGCTTCGCTTATGATTTCGCGAATGTTTTCAGCCCGCGTGGAGCGCCTGACGGAATTCTCAAAGCGCGTCGCAGAGGGAGATTTCCGGCCGCTTTCAGGTGAAAACTCAAGAGATGAACTCGCAGAGCTGGGTGCATCGCTCAACGAAACGGCGCGGCGCCTCGAATCCGAGATCCGGCTGCTGAGCGGCGAGCGCAATCGCTCGAGCGCAATCCTCCGAAGCATGGTGGAAGGCGTGGCGGTGATTGACGCTCAGGAGCGGCTCGTCTTTTGCAATCGCGCGTTTTCGGAAATTCTGAACATAGATTCGAAAAGCAGCGAAGGCCGCCCGCTTATCGAGGTGGTTCGCAATTCGGAATTGACCGGCCTGATCCGCAAGGCGTTGGGCGGCGAGGAAGGTTTGCAGAGCGATATCGTAACCGGAATCGTGTTGCAGCAGAGTTTCTCCGTGACCGCTGCGCCCGTAAAAGCGCTCGAACCCACAGCCGGCGCGTCCAACGCGAGCACGCCGTCTGCGGCGATGGTTTCTTCTCAAAAACCATCGGGCGCGGTCGTTGTGCTTCACGATGTGACCGAACTGCGGCGGCTCGAACGGGTGCGTCAAGATTTCGTTGCCAATGTCTCGCACGAATTCAAGACTCCGCTCACGGCGATCCAGGGTTTTGCGGAAACGTTGCTGGGCGGCGCGCTCGAAGATCCCAAAAACAACCGGCGATTTCTTGAAATCATGCGCGATCACGCCAATCGGCTGGCACGATTGACGGACGATCTCTTGAAGCTCGCGCGCATTGAAGCAGGGAAGCTCGAACTGGAATTCTCGCCGGTCGGTGTGATCGAGTTCATTGAGCGCTGCGCGGAAACCGCATTGATGAAGGCCAGCCGGAAGCAGATAACCCTGGACATCGAAATCCCGCCGGGCCTTCCATCGGTACGCGGCGATGCCAGCTTGCTGCGTGACGTTCTGCAGAATCTGATCGATAACGCAATTCAGTACACGCCCGCCGGCGGCCGGATCCGGGTAGGCGCCAGCGTCAACTCCGACGAAGTGGTGATTGAAGTTGCGGACACCGGCATCGGAATTCCACTTATCGACCAGGAGCGAATCTTCGAGCGTTTCTACCGTGTGGACGCGGCCCGCTCTCGGGAAGCAGGTGGCACAGGCCTCGGACTATCCATCGCGAAGCATATTATCGACGCCCACGGTGGACGTCTTTGGGTGGAAAGCACTGTAGGCGAAGGCTCGCGCTTCTCCTTTTCGATTCCCCTGGCAAATTAACTCCTCCCGGCTACGCAGTCTTGAAACATTCACGGTGGATTCAACCCCTTGCAACATCCGCCCCTGATCATGTAGCTGCTGAAAAAAGATATAGCTGGGCGCATAGCCATCGGGCCCTGGGAGGAAAGCAACGTGGCGGGAACAAAGGCCAATTCGGAAGCAATTTTTCAGAACGTGTTGGTGAACTACTTGATCTCACAGGCGCGCACTGTGGAGTCTTCGCTGAACCGCGCGCTGTGGGCGTTGATGGAGCGCAACGAACGGCTTGCCAGCGAAGTGTTCCTGACGGAGCCCCGGATCAACGAAATGGAGATCTTGATCGACGAGCACGCCATACGCATGCTGCGGCAGCCGAACCTTCTCGAAACTGACGTCCGCTTGATCGTGGCCACTCTCAAAATAAACAACGATCTCGAGCGCATGGGTGACCTGGCCGTCAATTTAAGCGAGCGCGCTATCTCCCTAGCCGGAATGGGCAAGATTGAGACGCCTTCCCAACTCGAGCCAATGACAACGGCTGTTCGCGCCATGGTCTCGAAATGTCTTGGAGCTCTAATCTACCAAAATGTGGATCTGGCAACACAAGTCCTTGAGAGCGACGATATCGTGGATCAATATCGCGATCAGGTCTTTGAAGCACTTCTCGCGGGCATGACAGAGGATTCATCGCTGGCAGCGCCGAACCTTCATTTCGTTCTGGCCTCGCGACACTTGGAGCGAATCGCCGACCACGCAACAAATATTGCCGAGGACGTATTGTTTTGGGTCCGAGGCCTTGAGGTCCGCCACGGCCGAGCGCGTCTGATGGATACACAAGAAGACGCAAAAGCCTCGTAACAGTTTTTTCACACGTCGGTCATCCGGCAGTGAACACGAGCGACTACGCTGCGCCATCCATTTTGCAGCCGGACGGATGCCGCGAAGATGATTTCTGTTGCGAACGGCTATTGGGTTCGGCTGGACAAGTTCTGGCGCGACAGCACTTTGCGCTAGAAAACGCAGTCTACGACCTGCGCCCACCAAGGAGGCGCGGCCTGGACAACCCCCGGGGCCACGCCTCCTCAATTTTTTCGCACGAGCTTTTCCATTTCACTTCGAATTGTTCCATATGTAACGCGAGTGTAACAATTCCGGCAAAAAATACGCACCTAAGGAGGGTACTGCCACCATGAAGAAGACTTCTCTCATTGCGTCGATCCTGTTGGTTCTGGCGATCACCCTTGGAGCTCAGTCCGTAGGCCCGATATTGCTGAACGGCGCGGGTGCCACGTTCCCCTACCCGATGTATTCAAAATGGTTTGACGTGTACCATCAGAAGGATCCCAATGTTCAGATTAACTATCAGTCGATTGGCTCAGGCGGCGGAATCCGACAGGTGCTTGCAGGCACGGTAGACTTTGGCGCCTCCGACGGACCGATGACCGATGATCAAATCAAGGAATTCAAGCAAAAACGCGGGGTCGACATTTTGCATTTCCCCACAGTTTTGGGTGCTGACGTACCCACCTACAATATAGCTGGTGTGACCGCGGAATTGAATTTTACCCAGAAGGCGATCGCAGGTATCTTCCTCGGAACCATCACCAAGTGGAATGATCCCGAAATCACGAAACCCAATCCAGGGATAAATCTCCCAAGCGCTGATATCCTTGTCGTTCACCGCTCAGATGGCAGCGGCACGACGTATGTGTGGACCGACTTCCTTTCAAAGATCAGTCCCGAATGGAAAAGCAAAGTGGGAACTGGAACCTCAGTAAATTGGCCGGTAGGTCTAGGCGGCAAGGGTAATGAAGGCGTGGCCGGACTAATCAAGCAAACGCCCAATTCACTTGGTTACGTCGAACTCGTTTACGCGATTCAGAACAATATGGCGTACGGGAAAGTTCAAAATGCAGATGGAAAGTTCGTCAAGGCAGATCTAGCGGGAGTCACGGCAGCTGCTGCGGGTGCAGCCAAGAACATGCCCGATGACTTTCGGATTTCGATCACGAATGCTCCGGGAGCAACGGCGTACCCCGTTTCGAGTTTCACATGGCTATTGATTCCGTCCCAAATTCCGGACGCGAGCAAACGTGATGCAATTAAGGGATTTTTGACCTGGATGCTGAATGATGGTCAGAATTACACCGAGGCGTTGTCCTATGCGCGTTTGCCGAAGCCTGTCATTGCGAAGGAGCTGAAAGCTATCTCGCTTGTAAAATAGCAATGTCCACCGCCACTACGATTCAGCGCGCAGCCCCGCCTCATTCGGGGCTGCGTGCATTCGCGCAGCGTCTCCGCCACGGCGATGAGATAGCTCACCTCATCACGCTCGTATTTGCCGCTGGAATTCTTCTCATTACCTCGATGCTTGTGTTCGAGCTCTGGAGGACTTCTTATCTTTCGCGAGCAAAGTTCGGATGGCATTTTTTCTGGACACAGACTTGGGATCCAATTTTCGACAATTTCGGCGCGGCTCCGTTTATTTACGGCACGCTCATAACTTCGGCTGTTGGCCTGCTGATTGCCGTCCCAGTAGGTCTCGCAAGCGCTGTTTTCCTTTCGGAGCTTGCCCCGCGCAAGGTTAGCGACATACTGGCGTTCCTGATTGACTTGCTGGCGGCCGTACCCAGCGTGATTTACGGACTGCTGGGGGTTTTTATTGTTGTTCCTTTGGTGCGTACGAAAATCGGTCCCGCATTAATCGGTACTCTGGGTCACATTCCCATCATAGGAAAGCTCTTTCAACCGCCCAATTACGGAGTAGGTTTCTTCACAGCTGGAGTCGTGTTAGCAATCATGGTTGTGCCATTCATCATTTCTGTGTCGCGTGAAGTGTTGCTCACGGTCCCCCGCGAGCAGCGGGAAGCGGCCCTTGCTCTGGGCGCTACGCGGTGGGAGTCTACCTGGAAGGTCGTGGTTCCCTGGGCGCGGACGGGAATCATGGGCTCTGTGTTTCTTGCTCTGGCTCGCGCGCTGGGCGAAACGATGGCCGTTACCATGGTCATCGGTAACGATCCAAAAATCAGCGCTACGCTTTTCGCTCCGGGCTACACGATCGCTGCTGTAATCGCCAATGAATTCACGGAAGCCACCGGCGATCTCTACCTCAGCGCGCTCATAGAACTCGGCCTCGTCCTGTTCCTGATGACGTTTATACTGAACGGCCTTGCGCGAATTTTGATCGTCGCAACTGAGCGCGGTGGAGGGCACGCGGGATGAAACGGTCTCTGCTCATCTGGCGGAAGAGCGTAAACATTTTCATGCTGACGCTTACCGGTCTCGCGGCGCTGGTCGTTGTTTCGATCTTGTTTTTTATCCTTGGGTATTTGGTTTGGAACGGCGGCAGGGCGATCAATTGGGACTTTTTTACCAAGCTGCCAAAGCCGGTGGGAGAGACCGGCGGCGGAATGGCGAACGCGATTGTGGGCAGCGCAAAGCTACTGTTTCTTGCCTCACTTTTTGGCCTTCCATTTGGTTTTCTCGGGGGAGTCTATTTGGCGGAATTTGGCGGGAAGATGTTTTCTTTTATCATTCGTTACACAACAGATCTGCTCAATGGCGTCCCCTCAATTGTGATCGGCATCTTCGCTTATTCAGTGGCTGTGCTGCCCGTAAAGCACTTTTCCACCCTCGCCGGTGGAGTGGCCCTCGGGATAATGATGATCCCGATTGCGGTGCGCACAACGGAAGAATTTCTTCGGTCGGTACCCAACAGCTTGCGCGAAGGTGCCATGGCTCTGGGGGCTAGCAAATCGAGAACCATCGCGACCGTGATTATTCCCGCAGCTTTTCAGGGCATTCTTACCGGCGTTATGCTGGACTTGGCCCGTGTGGCCGGCGAAACGGCTCCGCTTCTCTTTACCGCCTTCAGCAATCGCTTTTGGAGTCCCGGCTGGGGCCAGCCGACAGCTTCGCTTCCCGTGATGATCTTTACTTATGCGATTGCCCCGTACGACGATTGGCATCGTCAGGCTTGGGCCGCAGGACTGGTCTTGCTGGCGCTAATACTCTTGGCGAATATCGGCGCTCGCTTAATCCTGGCGCGCGGTACATCATTTAGGAGCACGTGAGGTGGAAGAAGTGAGTGGAGCTCCCCAGATGGCATTGTCGCTCAACGCATTAAGAGAGCAAACTCCTATGCACACATTGCGTTCGGAAAGCGCAGGGTCACTGCGTTTCGATATTTCCAATCTGAACTTCTTCTACGGACCCAAACAGGCGGTCTTCGGGCTCAGCTTGAAAATTCCTACTAATAAGGTCACGGCCCTGATCGGCCCCTCCGGGTGCGGTAAGTCCACGTTCCTGCGCACCCTCAACCGCATGAACGAAACGATTCGTCACACGCGCGTCGAGGGCAGCATACTGCTCGATGGACAGGATATTCTTCAGATGGATGTCGTCGGCTTGCGGCGCCGAGTCGGGATGGTCTTTCAGAGGCCGAATCCGTTTCCCAAATCCATCTACGACAATGTGGCCTACGGCTTGCGGGTCAATGGATTCAAAGGACGCCTCGACGATCTTGTGGAAAAAAGCTTGCGCCGCGCTGCCCTGTGGGAAGAAGTGAAAGACTACCTCAAGAAGTCAGCATTTGCGCTCTCCGGCGGACAGCAGCAGCGCCTTTGCATAGCGCGGGCTCTCGCTGTCGATCCTGAAGTTCTTTTGCTCGACGAACCGTGCTCGGCTCTCGATCCCGTAACCACCGCGAAAATCGAGGAGTTGATGTTCCAGCTCAAGGACAGCTGCACGATGGCCATCGTGACGCACAATATGCAGCAGGCAGCGCGCGCCAGCGATTTCACCGCGTTCATGCTCGATGGCAAATTGATCGAGCACAGCGAGACTTCGAAGCTGTTCACAACGCCAACCGACCCGCGCACAGAAGCTTACATTACGGGTCGTTTCGGATAATTCTCCGTGCAGCTTTGGGCCCGATTTTCAGCTTTCGAATGAAGGGGACTGAGATTACATGGAACGCCATTTTGAACGCGACCTCGAGGAACTGAAGCAGCGTCTGCTCTGGATGGGGAGCTTGGCCGAGCGGGCGGTACACCAGGCCGTGCATGCCGTGTTGGACGCCGAAGAACACCTCGCTGAAATTGTGCTTAGCGAGGAAGATGCCATCAATGAAATGCAAATCGAAATTGACGAGCGCGTGCAGCGGCTGCTCGCATTGCAACAGCCGATGGCTGCCGACCTGCGTTTTCTCTTGGCGGTTTCGCGTATTAACGGCGATCTCGAACGGATCGGCGACCAGGCCGTCAACATCGCGCAGTCCGCGATGCGCGTTCTGCGGCATCCGCAGGTAAAGCCTTACGTCGATCTCCCGCGCATGAGCGAACTCGCCGAAGGTATGGTGCGCGACAGCTTGAATGCGCTGGTCCGGGGCGATATTGATCTTGCCCGCAGCGTTCTCCAGCGCGACGACCAGGTGGATCGCTTGCGTGACCAGCTTTTCCGCGAGCTGCTTACTTACATGATGGAAAATTCTGCGGTTGTGTTTGCTGCTTTCGAACTGATTCTTGTCGCCAAGAATCTCGAGCGCATCGGCGACCACGCCACGAACATCGCCGAGGACGTCATTTACTTTGTCGCTGGCCGCGACGTCCGCCATCCTGCTCTCGACCGCCGGTAGGTGCCGCAGCTGCTGCGCAGCGCTACCCTCGAAATACCAAGAGACAAACCAGAAAAACGGCCACGGCCTCGATCGCGCCAAGTGCAACATCCAGGAAATAATGGTAGCGGCCGAGAAACGCGCCGACCGCAATGCTCACTGCGACTACGAGGAATATCGCGCCCGTCAGCGGCAAGAATCGCGTCAATACGAGGGCTACGGCGGTTGTGGAAGCCACGTGCGCGCTCGGAAACGTGATGGCTTGAATGCTGCCGCGATTCAGGACTTCCAAATTCAACTTGCGAACCTCATTCGCGGCGACTGCGAATTCCGCAGTCCGTCCCGGAACCAAGCGCGGGGGCATGGCTGGAACAAAAATCGTGACGGCAAAGCAGATGTCGCTCGCTAAGATGACGACAATCCAGTAGAAATCGACTGTCGCACGGTGATGTCCCAGATACAGAGTCGCCAGCCCGACCGGGACCAACGGATAGCACATCAGGTAGGCTGTTTCAAAATATCTGGCCCATCCCCCATTCTCGTTGCTTCCGATTATCCGTTTGAGCACGCGCAAAACGTTCTCGTCCATTTGCGCGAGCCACTTCTGAATTCGTTCGTCCGGGCCGGTAAAAAACTGCCCCGCTTGCCAGTAAGGAATGAGCAATAGCGCAGCCGGGAGCCAATCGCGCACGACGGAGCCCGCGAATCCGTGCAACGCAAATCGCGCTAGAAAGATCGCCGCCGGCACGATGATGGCAAGCAGTGCAATGCGCAATCGCCGCCGCATTTCCAGGGGCCGCATCCACGCCAGCAAACCAATCCCAATTGCAAAGATGATTTGGATCCATTCGGAAGCACGCATCTCGGCCTGGAACTATAGGACAAACAGGAGGGAACGCGAATCGTTCAGTCTCAAGGGCGACAAAAGGAAATCTAAATGCGCGTTAGTGCCGTAGCTTCGTCTTCCGAAAGGTCCAATATCGAATCCAAGCGCACCATTTTCAGCAGCATCATCACGCGCTTACTCGGCGCGAAAAACGTGCATTTTCCGCCCGCGCGCTTCAACATCGTAAAAGAACGGACGAGAGCGCCAATTCCCGAGCTATCAAGCTCGGTTACGCCCGCCAGATTCACGGCAACGCGAGTGGATCCCGCATCCATCAGTTGCTGAATCTGACTGCGGAATGCCTCTTCCGCCTCACCAAGTTTGAGGGGGCCCTCAAGATCCAGGATTGTGGCTTGGCCAGCTTTGCGAATACCAATATTCATAGGTACCTCACAGCGAGTTGCAAAGCTAACTGAATTGCGCTCCGCAATCAAGGGTTTGCACTCTCGTATGTCCTGTTTATCGGGGCCATTAGGGGACAGTTCCTTGACGCGCTACAGCCCCTTTTGTTAGGCTCCGCGCGTTCTCTTTCCCCCGGTCTCCGGGCTCGGCGCGGGGGCGGGTTGAGAACGCCCCTCCAGGGAGAGCAATGGAAACATCTTCGGCGCTCTTCGAACTCGCGAGCGTGTCTCTGGCGTGTCGCGATCAGGACACGCTTTTGAAGACGTTTGTTGCGCGCGTAGGCACCACGCTCGGAGCGCGCGCCGTATTCGTATGGATTCACGATTCTGAATCGGAAGGGCTTGTATGCCGAACGCGCTGGACCGAGACCGGCGAGCGGATCGTGCCCTCCAGCGAGCCGGTCACTGAAGGTCCTCTCGCCATCGTGTTTGAGTCCGCAAGCACCAGCCGCCTCGCCGCGCAGGATCTGTCGCTTGATGATCTCGAGCATCTGGAGGAGACGAGCCGGGTCCGCGTCAAATCTGCAATGTTTGCCTCCCTTCCCGGTGTTGAAGGGCCTGAGGGAGTGGTTGAAGTCCTGAACAAGAGGACCGGGAACTTTACAGAGCAAGACGCGCAGTTTCTCGAAGAAGCAGCGCGACTGGCAGGCCAGGCTCTCACGAATCTCGAAGCTATAGAAGGTGAGCGCCACGCCCAGCTCGCAACTCTCGAACGCCTCACTGCACTGTACGACCTTGGCCGCACCTTCACATCCACGCTCGAGTTAGAAGAGCTCCTACCCATCGTCGCCGGCAAGATCAAAGACATTCTCGGAGCTGGGGCCTGCAATCTCTGGCTCGCGGCAGGAGACGAACTTCGGCTGGCCAATACCGCTGGAGTGGATCCGACAGTAGAGGAAGGTGCGAGCGTTTCTGTGACCGAAGGGCTCCTCGGTGAAATTGCTCAGGCGGGGAATCCGAAGCTCCTCGAGACACCATCGGAAGAGCCCGGGCTCGAAGAGCGCATCAAGGCTGGCGGTGAATTCGAGATCGAGTCATGGATGGCGTCGCCGCTGCGAAAAGTAAATGAAGTGCTCGGGATCGTCGAGCTGGTGAACAAGACAGACGGTACGCCCTTTAATGAAGAGGATCTTTTTTTCCTTGAAAGCATCAGCGAGCAGGCCGCAGTCGCCTTACACAATGCGAATCTCCTTGAGTCTGAACGCAAGGTTCACGCCCTCGACGCTCTTCTGAAAATTTCGCAGGAAATCACATCCACGCTGGACCTCGACCATGTTCTTTCCACGGTCGCTCAACAAGCTGCCTCCGTAGTTCCGTTCGACAAATTAGTCATCGGTTTTTTTGATCGGCGTAAATTCGTTCTGGGCGCCGTCTCGGGCGAAGCGGAGGTTCCAAAAACGCGCGAAATGAGCGAACTGCGTGACCGCCTGGAATGGGTATCCCAGCAGGAAGGTCCCGTCGCCGTCGATAAATACGACGATGGCTGGCACGCCGATCCGGAAGATGCTCGCGCGCAGCTCGTTTCATACCTCGAAGCCTACGAGCTCAACGGCACGTATGCCTTGCCGCTGCGTGACGACCAGGGCGTTCTTGGCGCGATGATACTTCTTAGCAGCGACGCAGACTTCCTCACCGACGCCAACAAGGAAACTGTTTCGATTCTGGCGAACCAGACGACTGTTGCCATCCGCAACGCGCAGCTCTACCAGCAGGTTCCGCTCGCGAATATTTTCCAGCCACTTGCCGAACAGAAAAAGCGTCTCGCCGCCGCGATGCCGAAAGAACGCTGGCGCCTATATGCTGAACGCGCCGCCATTGTTGCCGCCATTCTTATTCTGGTTCCCTGGCCTGTGCGCGTGCGCACGGATGCTACCGTTGTCCCCGCTGAACGGCGCATTGTTAGCTCGATTGAAGGCGGAGTCGTGCGGCACGTTTTCGTTCACGAGGGCGAAACCGTGCAGCAGGGCCAAACGCTCGCACAACTTGACGATAGCGAGGATCGCATCAAGCTTGCCCAGGCCGAAGCCGCTCTGGCGCAGGCTCGCCGGGAAATTGCGGAAGCGGAATTTCGGAATGATCCATCGGCCGCCGGACAGGCAAAAATGCGCGCCGATCTTCACGCAGCCGAAGTGCAGTTCGAACAACAACGCGTTGCTGCGGCGGACCTTCGCGCTCCAATCGCTGGCGTCGTTGTGACTCCCAAAATTGAAGAAAAAACCGGTGTGATGGTCAGGCCAGGCGATCCCTTCGCCGAGATCGTCGACCAGGAACGGATGGCCGCTGAGATGAGCGTGCCTGAAACAGATTTGGCGCTGGTCCATCCTGGCAAGGAAGTCTCCCTTAAGCTCAATGCCTTCCCGACGGCGACATTCTTCGGGACCGTCGATCGCATCGGCGCTCAAACTCATTCCGATGCGGGGGAACAATACTTTCTGGTCCGCGCTCTCTTTTCGAATCCCGGCGGGCGCGCTCGCGACGGAATGGTTGGCCGTGTTCGCATCCGTGCAGCCGGAGGATGGTTCGGCAGCGGCGTGTATCCAGTGGGCTATGCGCTGCTTCGCGATCCGTTTCGTTGGATTTGGCAGAAGGTGTGGAGTTGGCTTCCGTAAGCTGAAGGGGTAGGGACATGATGAGACGTTCAACGTATCTTCCAATCGTAACTTTGGCGCTCGCGTTGGTGGGCTGCGGCGATTCTTCTCACTCGCCGGATTCCACTTCAGCCGCTCCGCCTCCGTCTTCGGCATTGCCCTCGCGACCGTCACAACCGCCGGGACCAACCGCCGCCGTTAAGCCACCTGAGGCAAACGACGTTCTAAGTGTGCTCTCCGTGGAGCATCAAGTGGATCTCTCTGCCGAGCGCGACGGTGTGGTCACCTCCCTCGCAAAAGACGAAGGCAGCGCCGTCAAAGCGGGCGAGATCCTTGGCCAACTTGATGACCGCAGTCTTCAGATGGAGCTCAACAAGGCCCGCAATGATCTCACCGTTGCCGAGAATAACGTGAAATTCAAAGAGGCCGAGCTCAAGGCCAAAGCCGCGGCTCTAAGACGTCAACAGCAGCTGCGTGAATATGGGCTTTCAAGCGAAGCGGACCTGGAAGCTGCCGAGTTTGAAGCAAAAGGCGCCGAATACGATATGCACGGGTGGCAAGCCCTGGTCGAAAGCAGCCACTCGGAAATTCATCGCCTCGAAATTCAATTGGACCAAACCCGACTGCGCGCCCCATTCAGCGGTGTCGTCGTGCGCCGCTATGTTCGTGAAGGTCAGACGGTGGCCAAGAATGACAAGTGCTTTCGCATCAGCCAGCTCTCACCTCTCCAGGTCCAATTTCAGGTTTCCGAAGCTTCCCCCAAGCGTCCCGAGCGCGGCGCGCCTGTCGATGTCTCGCTTGTCGATAATTCAGGCCGCACGTTTTCAGCCCGCGTGGTGAAGGTTAGTCCCACCGTCGATCCCGCAAGCGACAGCTACGACGTCACCGCGCAGCTTGTCGGAACCGGAATTTCCGATTTGCGGCCCGGCATGGCTGTACATGTAATTTGGCCGGGAACTTCACGGGCGAAACCCTAGGTATCGCGATTTATGCGCTTTGGCCCCACCAGCATCCAGGTCTCGAGCGTCCTTTCCAAAGGATTGCGGCGTCCCAAGCTTCGCTCTGATCTGCGCATCAGCGAACAGACCGTGAACGGCGAAAAAAGTTACGTTATCAAAAACCACGAGACCAATTCCTACAATCGTTACGGTGAATTCGAATACCAGCTGCTTATGCTGTGTGACGGCACACGTACACCGGCCGAGATATCAGAGGCGCTTGCCGAGCAAGACGCCGATTCTGCAATCGCCGAATCCGAAGTTCTCGAATTTCTCGATTCGATTGAGCCCGCGATGTGGGAACGGTCCCTGGGCGAGAAAAATCTCGCCGTTCTTGAACGCATCCGCGACGAGCGAAAAGGCCGTGTCGACCAGTCCAGCATGTTGTACATCAGCTTCAAAGCCTGGGATCCTAATAAAACCCTCGCGAAGCTCGACCCTTATGTCAGCTGGATTTACACCACTCAGTTCGTGTTCTTTTGCATTTTCCTGTTTATTACCGCGGCCTATTTCGTAGCTGGTGATTGGAGTCGGGTGCAGCGCGATACTTCATCGCTTTACTCCTTCGCTGACAAGAGCGCCTACGATGTGTGGGCGTTTTGGATCTTGCTTCTGATGATCGGCGCAATCCACGAATTCGGTCACGGGCTTACCTGTAAGCACTTTGGCGGCGACGTTCATCAAATGGGTTTTTTGCTGATCTACCTGACGCCCGCTTTTTATACGGACACGACAGACATTCTTCTTTTCGATCGGACCTCGCGCCGCCAATGGGTCATCTTTGCCGGAATCTGGATCGAGCTTGTTCTCTGCAGCATTTCAGCTGTGATCTGGCACTTCACTGCGCCCGGATCCATCGTCAATGACCTGGCATACAAAGCGATGCTTTTGAGCGGCATACAAGGGGCAGCTATAAACCTCAATCCTCTTATCAAAGCCGACGGGTATTACGCCCTCTCACAGTTCCTCGATATCGACAACCTGCGCGAGGATGCGTTTGCTTTCCTGCGTGTGTGGTCCCAGAAATATATTCTTCGCCGAGATATCGATCTGCCCCCCACAAGCCGGCGCCAACGGCGAATCTTTCTTATTTTTGGTGTTGCCGCGATCTTTTACAGCGTAGCTCTTCTCGCCGTCGTCCTGTTATTCGCAAAGAATGTTCTTTTGTCCAAATTTGGAGACTGGGGCTATTTTTTGTTTGCAGGAGTGGTTTACTTTCTTGTCCGAAAAGAGATCAAGTCATATCTGCCTGTCGTTCGCGCCTGGATTCGAAAACAGCGGGAGTCCTATATGACCTGGAAACTTACGCGCGCTCAAACATTTGGCGTTTTGGGTGTCGCTTTGCTTTTATTGATCCCCCCTGTCCCCACCAGTGTCTCGTCCGAACTCGTTCTCGAGCCTGGTAAGGACGCGCATCTCCGCACAAGCGTGTCAGGAAAAATCGCAGAAGTATTGGTTTACCAGGGACAAGAAGTTAAGGCGGGTCAACTTCTCGCCGTTCTGGAGAATCCGGAAATTGAATCGACGGCCAATGTAGCCGCCGCCGAACTTACTCTGGCTAGCAGCAACCTGAGGCAGAATCAGGATCAGCCGGCATCCGGGAAATCCGCTCAGGCCGTGCGCCAGCGCATCCGCCTGCAGAAAGAGCTGGCGGTAGCCACAATAAATCTCGATGCTCTACGAATTCGTGCGCCCTTCGACGGCAGGATAACTACCCCCGAGATTCGCCAGCGCGTAGGTCAGTTTCTAGCGGCCGGCGATGAATTCTGCCGCCTCTCTGATCCCCGCACGATGAAGGCGCGCATCTTCGTCTCTGACCGCGACCTCAATGACATCCGTCCCGGCGCCGTCGTAAGAGTGAAGGTTCTGCCGTATGCCTTTCGCACCTACTCGGGCCACGTTGAGCAGATTCTCCCTGCTGCCTCTGCTGACGTCCCCGTCTCTCAAACGCAAAAGCTTACGCGCCTCGGACAAGAGTTAACCAACCACTTCGTTGTAGTGATGGCATTTCCGAACTCCGATGGGACCCTAAGCGGTGGAATGACCGGCGTCGCCAAGATTACAGTCAAGAGCCGGCCGTTAGCTTGGCAAGTCGGCCGAAGCACTTGGCATTGGCTGCGTTCTCAAGTCTGGTGGTAACTGAGGAAGGCGTCCAATCGTTCAAAGAGAAAGGGCCGCCGTTCCTGGGACGGCGGCCCTTCGGGGTTGCTGCTACTTCAAACTCCCGGCCCAGCGGAGCGCAGGGTCGGAAGATCGTTAAAATTTCAATCGATGCTAGTCGATTACCACTTCACCGTTAAGCTGCGTACGGACATTAGCGGCGTCTTGCGCTCGAGCTTTTTGGCTGGCTCTGCTTTCTTGCTCTTCTTCACTGGTTTCGCGGTCGGATTCATTGTTCTTTCGCCCTCTTGGTCGAATTTCGGGGCCTGGCCCCTTTCACCGCATCACCTGCAATCGCTATTCCAAACGGAGGCGCGCGTGCCGTGGTCAAACAAAGGTACTTAAAAGCTTTTCAAACCGCTATGCCGCTAATATCGGTCCGGTGCGTTGACTTTTGATTTGCAATGTTGAGTTATTCAACGGTTCTTCGGAGCTTAGTTTCATTCTGCCAGGAATCGGACCCGCCAGCGAGACTTGGCGACCTGAGAGAGGAAAAGCGATCCGCGGCGGGACTTCGAGGAGAGGAAACTGTTACTTACTTCATCCAGGGTGTGCGGATGAGCGGCTTGGTCGGCTCAAGCTTGGTCGGCTTCTTGAGCTTGCTTGTCTTTTTTGCCTTCATGGCTCAATTCTACGCCTTTGGGACTGCTCTGGAATATCTAACTGCATAGGAGGCGACTCAAACAGAACGGGCCACCTCTTTTCGTAGAAGCGGCCCGATTCTGAGTTGCAATTCCTTCGAACTCGCTGTTATCGCGATTTCGAGAGCGGCTTGGTCGATTCCAGCTTCTTGGACTTCTTCAAGGTTTTCTTTGCCATGTCTTTGTTCTCCCTCTCAAGTTGCCCCTCTGGGGCCGATGTCACTGTTATCTGCAACTGTGACGCCATTCTGTGTGAAATGGTTCAGCTCACCTAAATTCTTTGGAATCTTCAGTGCCTTGTCGCCTGTTTCTAGAGGCCCCGCATCGCCCAGCTCTAAGGCGTTGATTTTGTCACGCTCCGTTGAAATTTTCACCGCCTCGCGTTGTTTTCTCACTTCGCCCGCAGCAGGACCACTGCATCCTTCGTATCCAACCCAATGAGCGCCGTCTTTGAGCTCCGCCCATAGGCTCCTGCCGCCTTTCCATCCACCGTAAAAATGCCCAGACATATATGACGCAACCCTCTTGGTGTCTCAATCGGAAGCATCTCGAACCTTCGCTGCGCCACCCACCCATGCGGATGCCGCTTGGCCTGCCGCGCCGCTTCTTTGTACGCTCGTCTCGAACTGATTCCCGCGATTGCCACGCCCTGCCCGGCTCCCCCAAAAGCCCGTTTCAGCACCCATTCGCCCTCACTCATGCTTTTCAACCCGCTCGGACAGCTCGTCTCCGGAATAATCGCCGTCCGCCAGGTTGGCATTGGCGTTTCGAGCTCGTCCCACACCAATGGCAACCGCTTGCTCTCTATCAGAACGGACGTCACCGGGTTGCTCATCAACGTCCAACTTCCCCCAAACCACCTTTTCCATAGAGAGCCGGGCCGCAACCGCGGCAGCCAGTCCATACACAATAGAGGTATCAACAAGTCGGGCGCTCTATTTACATGCCCTCGGATGATTGGCCCACGATTCGATCTCCAGATCAGATCCCCCGGACTCACAATGACTGATTGCATCCCCTGCTTTCGCAGCTCGGACGCCAAATATTTGGACTCGCAGTCGCGCGCACGCACTGTCCGCCTCACAATCGCCACCAGCGCGTTGGCCCCTACCGCCTTGAGCACCGCTTTCGCGTGGGCGCGCACCGGATCGGGCGGCCTCGAACATCGTGGATAGTAGGGCGCCATGAGCTCTGAGAACATCGAACCCACGTTGAATCCGCCGGCGATATCCGCATTCACTTCAGAAATCCGCCAGCCTCTGGGCGTCAGGTGAAAATCGAATCGCATGTACCTCGCTACACCGGGCGGCGAGCTGTCGCGGTTCCATTTCGTGAAAACTTGCCGGATGCTGGCAGGCAGTCCCAAGCGAGCGTGCAAGTCAGTTCGCCCGATGAGCTCCCGTTCCGCCGCGAGAACCTCCGCGGTCAGCTTCTCAGCCGTTCTCGCAAGGCTCTCCCACTCGCTCCGATCAAGCAGTAAAGGAAAGTTCCCGGGCGGGTAGTAATCTGCCGGGGGAATATCATGTTTCGAACTTTCAGATGCTAGTCGGGCGCGGTACGCTTTCCATTGTTCCGAGGTCAGCGGAGTCCCGGAGATCCAGGGCAATTTCGCGGCTTGTGCCGATTCTCTCAACGATTTCTAGAGGTCATACTTTCGGCAAAGGTAGTTCAACCGGTTGCGATCCACTCCCAGCAGCCGAGCCGCCTCGGACTTCACACGTTTCGCTTGCTCCAATGCTTCGTGCACCCAGCGCCGCTCGAACGCCTCCAGCTCTTTATCCAGGTTGATGCCATTCCCCGGCATTCGGAATTTTCCCCGGTCCTTTCCGGCCAGCTGAACGATGTCGGGGGGCAGGTCTTTAACCCCGATTGTCTCGTCGTCCGTCATTATTACCAGTCGCTGAATCGCGTTTTCGAGCTCACGCACGTTCCCAGGCCATGGGTACCGTTTCAGCGCCTGCATTGCATCGTCCCCGATACGCTTCGCCGGGAAGCTATTAGCCGCGCAATAGATACTGACGAAATACTCCGCCAGCACAGGGATATCCTCCACGCGTTCGCGCAACGCGGGCACGAAAATTGGCACCACGTGAATCCGGTAATACAGATCCTCGCGGAACCGGTTGTCTCGCACCATCTCTTCCAAGTCCTCGTTCGTCGCGCTGATTAGCCGGAAATCCACCTTGATCTGTTTCTTTCCGCCCAACCTGGTCAGCGACCGGTCTTCCAGCACCCGCAGCAGCTTGCTCTGCAGCGGCGGCGTCAGCGTCGCAATCTCATCGAGGAAAAGCGTCCCCTGGTGCGCCAATTCGACACGGCCCTCTTTCGTTCCCACCGCTCCCGTGAATGCGCCCTTCTCATAGCCGAAAAGCTCGGCCTCCATCAGCCCTTCGGGCAGCGCAGCGCAGTTCACGCTCACGAACGCCCGGTTACGCCGGGGACTTTGTTCATGTAGCGCCCGTGCCACCAGCTCCTTGCCCACGCCGCTCTCTCCGCGAATTATCACGTTGGTCGTCGCCCGGGCCATCCGCTTGATTGAGTCGAACACATGCCGCATCGAGTCCGTGGTCCCGATTAGGTCGCCGAGCGCGTTCTTCCGGCTGATTTCCTCGCGCAGCAGCCGGTTCTCGCGCTGGATATGCAGCTTCTCGACTGCGCGCTCGAGCAGGTGCCGGAGCACGTCCGTGTCGATTGGCTTGATGAAGTAATCGTAGGAGCCCGCGTCGATGACCTTCAGCGCGGTGGATTTCTTTTCGTCGGAACTCAGCACGATCACGAGCGTGTCGATGTTGCTTCCGTCCAGTCGCGACAGCAGCTCCGTGCATTCCCGCACGCCGCCAGACGCAATGGGCAGCCCCAACAGCAACACATCCAATTCTCGCTCTTCCAGCAACTTTACCGCTGCGTCGTAATCCTCGCCCTCGAGCACTTCAAAATCTGAACGCAGCGCCGATGCAATCTTCGCGCGCAACGCTGCGTCGTCGTCCACGATCGCTATTTTGGGCTTACCCGGACCGGGTGTGATGGCTGTCTCCGCTACTAGCGGCTCCGCGAGAATAGCACTCGTTCTCGTCTCGGAGCCTAGCCTGTGCGATTTAGGCCGCGATTCTAGGTGCGACGCGCGCACATGTCAACGCGCCTGCGTGTCAACGGACGCGTAGCTGCAGCCTTAGCCGACGACGAGGGTCCGTGCCGTGTGGCTGAAATTTGGAAGGCTTGATTATCGGGTGAGTCGAATGCGGAGCTCGGCCGCCGTCTAGACGATAGAGCAGATGAAAAACCCGGATTTCTCTGCGGTTATGCCCCGGCCGCTGACTCGGCTGCTTCGTCGGACTCCCCTGCGTCCGCAGAAGAGCGCACCAAAATCTCGACGCCGCGTTTCTGCATGTCGAAATTCTGTTTTCGATCCGTCTTATCGAGAATCTCGCGCACGCCTTTTCCGATTGCGGCCGCCATGGTACCGGCCGTAACGATGGCTTTCCCCGCCACGGTTCCCGGCCCCTTCTCGCGATCCTCAAACTTGATTTCCACTTCGAATGTCTTAGCCACTGATTTCCTCCGATTTCCTATTAACAAAAGGCGATTCGCTAGGTTCCAGAGTACTTTGCTCCCGTATCGCTTCGCAATACACTCTTCAGTTTTTTTTTGCTGCTGCCCGTACTGCTGTGCCTTCACCAGCTATGTGGCAGGAAAAAGTAAGCCTTTCACTGTATCGACGATGCGCTCGGCGCTCAGTACGATTTTGTGTTGTCAGCCAGAATTCCGCCGAATCCTGCTTGCGGAGCGGTAGAAGCCTTGAAAAGCAGGTTGTGATTTGTTCCACAACGATTGACCGATGCCGAAGAAAATAAAAACCCGCGGCGTTCTCGCCGACCCCACGCGCCTTGCGCCATTCGATAGAGACCTTCCAAGCAGGATCCAGGTCATCATCGAAACCCCCAAAGGCAGCCGGAATAAATTCGCGTTTGACCCGGAACGGGAAGTGTTCGCGCTCGCGAAGGTGCTGCCTGCCGGCATGACCTTTCCATACGACTTCGGCTTTATTCCCTCGACTAAAGCGGAGGACGGCGATCCCACCGATGTTCTCGTGCTGATGGATGAGCCGGCTTTTCCGGGCGTCCTTGTGAAATGCCGCGTGATTGGGGTGATAGAAGGCGAGCAGGGCAAGAAGAAGAAAGGGCGGCGGAACGATCGGATCGTCGGCGTCGAGGAGGAAAATCACAGCTACGCTCATATCAAGCATGTCCGCGATCTGGGCAAGAAGTTCGTGGAGGAACTGGAAGAATTCTTCGTCAACTATCACAAGCATCTGGGCAAGAAGTATCGGATTCTCGACGTGAAAGGCCCCGCAGAAGCATGGCGCCGTATCGAAAACGGCAGAAAAGCGGCTCGCCGTAAAGGTTAGTCCCCCCCGTAAGGATTAATCAGCTTTTGACGAAACAGGCGCGTGCGATGCCGCGCTGGCGTGGCCTTTGCGGAGAAAAAGACGGTGTCTGCGTAGACGCCAGATCAGAACTGAAATCGCGGCCCACACCACAAGCGCTGCGAAAAGTGCGATCGCCCCGTTCGATATGGACAGCAGCTTCCATGCTATAAGCGCAAAACCGACGAGGCCAATGCTTCCGATGGCTGCACCGCGTGCATCCAGAGCAGCAGCCTCTCGCCCGCGAGTGGTGTTTGCT
Source organism: uncultured Acidobacteriota bacterium (assembly GCA_963772535.1). Taxonomy (GTDB): domain Bacteria; phylum Acidobacteriota; class Terriglobia; order Acidiferrales; family UBA7541; genus Palsa-295. The sequence continues at coordinate 119,095 of CAVYXN010000006.1, read as the reverse complement.
ATTCCCGCTCTTCTTTTCTTCTCTCGCTCGTGCGTCTCGACCAGAGTAGCGCTTGCAGGAAAAAGTGCTGGGAAAGCGAGGAACAAGCCGCCGGATACAGGTCCATAGCGGTTCGCCAGTATTCCCGTGATAGCCGTGATTGCGCCTCCGAAGAGAAAGCGCGCGGCCAACTCATACCATTTCGTGTCTTTCAAATCCGTGTCGAAGTGAACTCTCATTCGCAGTCATCGCAACAACACGTACCAGACCCCCATCGCGCAAATCATCCACACCGCAATCGCGCAGAATGCTGCGGGAGCAGCATTCAGCTTGTATCTCATCATCAACCGCATCGCCGCCATCGCGTAGAAGAACAGCGCAATGGCGCCGAAGATCATCGACCGCGCCTCCGTGGCCGCGAATAATTTCCCCTCGCTCAATATGGTCAACCCAAGCGTGCCTATAGCTACAGAAGGGGCTGCGGCGAAAAGGCCGGCAAAGCTCTTGGGCTTCAACGCGTCGGCAAACGCGGCGAACAGCGATACGACAAGACCGCCAATGATGAACCGAAATAGGATTTGCATCGGATTAGTTGCCCGGCAAAATTATGCGCCGCCGCAAATGTTACGGGGACATTACAACGCAGCTCTCGATGCATTGAAATCAGCACTTCTCGGTATGCGGGCGCGCGCCTCCAGGGCCGAAACGAAAGAACCCTTCCCGCAAAGGCGTCCGGGATGCAAACAACGCATTTTGTCTCGATTATAAATTTTCAACTGTATGTTTTTAAGCCAGATACGGGCATTTTTAATCGCGGTGTCTCGATTAGAAATCTGGGTCTAATCGACACAATTGGCCTGTCGCTACCGACCATTCGATAAGGTTCGTTAGTGAATCTTGGCTGGCAGGTATTTCTTCTCAATCTTCGCAATGATCACGTAGTTCGGATCCACCATCTCGGTGAGGTGAATTTTCGCCACCTTTGAGAGCAGTTCATATGCATCCAATTCCGATAGCCCGTAATCGGCATGAATCCAGCTAATTAGCTGCGTAAACGCGATTCGCAGCGAATCATCGAGCGGGCGGTAGATTCCGGCGGCCATGATTTCATCGCTGTTTTCGAAGCGCGGCCAATCGATTTTCTTACCTTTGATCACCGAGACACGCATCCGAACTCGCAGCGGAACCTCAACCGCTGTGCCTGCCACTTCGCCATCGCCCATCGCAGCGTGCCCGTCACCCATGTAGAGCAGCGCGCCGCGAACGCTCACCGGAAGGTATAGCGTGTTGCCCACGCTCGCTTCTGGCGCGTCCATATTGCCCCCAAACTCCGCCGGCACCACCGAACTGCGCGCCTCGCCGCCTGCCGGAGCCACTCCGATGCAGCCCAGGAACGGGTGTAGCGGGAACTTCACGGAAAAATTCGAGTCCAGGGCGTGAAACGTGGCGGTGCCCGCCGCATTGTCGATGGGATAGAACCAAATACGCTCGGGCAACGGAGGATGGACCATCGGCGTGTAGAACGTCTCATTCAGCGCGCCGAAACCCGGAGCGAATGCGCCAACGCCCTGCGAAGAGTCCACATCCATCTTGAGAAATTCAATCGCGAGGGTGTCGCCTGGTTCTGCGGTCTCGATATAAAAGGGTCCGCTCAACGGGTTGTCGCCTTTTACGAGCGCCAACGTGTCGCCTGGCTTTTGAAGCGCGTTGCCGAACGCGTCCACGGTGTTCGTTTCGAGGATGTCCCCAGGAGCCAGCTTTGCGACCGGCGCCGACGTGCTGTTGTACGTGTACTTCACGTCGTCCATCGTCGTGTGATACTTCACCACATTTTGGGCGCGAGCAAGCGGTGCGCAAGACAGCGCGAGTGCGAATCCCACTACAGTCCGATTTATCATCAACGGCTCCTTTGTAATCACGAGCTCCCGATTAGGATGCCAACCGCGAACACCAACCCGCCACCCACCATTACCTGCAACGAGGACGCAAAGAGGGGCGTGTCCATATAGCGATGCCGAACATAACTGATAATCGCCAGCTCGATGGCCACCACGACCATCGCCGCAACGAGGGCCGCATGAAAATTCTGAATCAGAAATGGCAATGTATGCCCGATTCCTCCCGCCGCAGTCATCAGGCCTGTCACTAATCCACGAACGACCGGTCGCCCTCGCCCTGTGAGCGAGCCATCGTCTGAAAGCGCCTCGGCAAATGCCATCGAAATTCCGGCTCCGAGCGACGCCGCGAGTCCGACGCGGAACGCGTCCCAACTGCTATGCGTCGCGAGCGCCGCCGCGAAAATCGGCGCCAGCGTCGAAACCGAGCCGTCCATCAGGCCCGCAAGCCCCGGCTGAATAATCTGGAGCATGAACATTCGGCGGCCCGCCTTTTCTTCCTCGTCATGGGCGCCGGTGGTGACCTGATCCTCTTTGAGCGACTCCGCCTTGGCGTAATGCTGCCGCTCGATCTCTGCCAGATCGCCGAGTAGCTTGCGAATCGAAGCATCCGTCACCTGGCTGATGGCGCGCTCGTAGAAGCGCCGTGTTTCCAGTTCCATCACCTCCGCTTGCTTGCGGACATTCTGGATTCCCAGCGGGCGCACGAGCCATTCGGGGCGCCGTTCGATGAAACCTTTTACATCCTGCCGGCGAATCAACGGGATGTGCTCGCCGAATTTCTCGCGATAAAGCTCGAACAGCGCTTGTCGATGCCCCGATTCCTCCGCCTGCATCTCCTCGAACATTTTTGCGGTGGCTGGATACGTCTCGCGAAGCCCGTCAGCGAAATCGCCGTAAACGCGCCCGTCTTCTTCTTCGAGAAAAATCGCCAGCGCCAGAATTTCACGTTCGGAAAGCTGTTTGAAACTCTTTTTTGCCATCGCTGCCCCCGGGACATTAAATCACGGAAGGGCGCGCCCTCGCGCGGCAACAGGCGGGCCGAGATTTAACACTCTGGAAATGAGTCATACTAATCGCGCGGCGCATCCATTGAGGTAGCTGAATAGCGGTCTGCTCGCTCGACCAGCTTCACGCTTGACGGGAGGACATCCAGAATGCCAGAGACACTCGGATTCATAGGATTGGGAAATATGGGAGCGCCGATTGCCGGGAATCTGCTCAAGGCCGGTTATGGCCTCCGAGTCTACAACCGGACAGCCGCAAAAGCTGCGCCACTGATCGAGAAAGGCGCGGTACTCGTGCCGAAGCCGGCGGACGCCGCGCAACCCCGCGGAATCGTGGTAACGATGGTAGCGGACGACCGTGCCTTGGAGGATTTGTGCCTGGCGAGCGGCTCATTCGTCGAACAGCTCGGCGCTGGCGGAATTCACGTCTCGCTCAGCACCATCTCGCCCGCAACCTCCCGTCGCTTGGCCGAGCACCATGCCAAACATCAAGTGGCATATGTGGCCTCGCCGGTGTTCGGCCGCCCCGATGCGGCTGAGGCAAAGCGCCTATGGGTTTGCGTCTCCGGTCCAGCCGCCGCCAAGCAACGCGTCGAGCCGATTCAAAACGTCATCGGCCAGGGCCTATTCGATTTCGGCGAAGATCCCGGCGCCGCCAACGTGGTGAAGCTGTGCGGCAATTTCATGGTGGCCGCAACCATCGAGACGCTCGCGGAAATGTTGACGCTGGCGGAAAAAAGCGGCGTGAGCAAGAAAGCTGTCGCGGAGATGATCGGCAAATTTTCCCCTCTGCACGCCGGCTACGCCAACCAGATAGCCGCCCAGCGCTTCGAACCCGCGGGATTTCGGCTCACGCTGGGGTTGAAAGACGTCAATCTGATCTTGCAGATGGCCGCCGCCGGCACCACGCCCTTGCCGCTCGGCAGTCTCTTACATGACCGGTGGGTTTCAGCGGTGGCCAAAGGCCGTGGCGATCTCGATTGGTCCGCCATCGCGCTGAACGTGGCCGAAGACGCGGGATTGGGAAACGAAGGGTCGAAAAATGAAAGCGTGCATATTGCGGGCCGCAGCGCGGATTGAAAGTAATCCGCTGGAATTTGCCGACGTTCCCGTTCCGCAACCCGGGAAGGGCGAAGTGCTGGTCCGCGTGCATTTTTGCGGCGTCTGCCGCACTGACTTGCACGTGGTTGAAGGGGAATTGCCGCCGCGAAAATCCCCCGTCATTCCCGGTCATCAGGTGGTTGGCACGGTCGAAAAATGCGGGGAAGGTGCTCGGCGGTTTCAGGCAGGCGCGCGCGTGGGAATAGCGTGGCTTCATAGCACGGATCAGACCTGCGAATACTGCCGCGCCGGAATGGAAAACCTCTGCGACCATCCCGAGTTCACCGGTTACACCGTGGATGGAGGCTACGCGGAGTACGCCATTGCGCTGGAGGATTTTGTATACGAGATTCCGGAAAGCTTTGACGACGAACAGGCCGCTCCTCTGCTCTGTGCCGGAATCATCGGCTTCCGCTGCCTGCGGATTTCGGGAATCAAAAAAGGCGGACGCCTCGCGTTGTACGGCTTTGGCGCCGCGGGGCACGTAGCGATTCAGGTGGCGCGGCACTGGGGCGCGGAAGTTTACGCGGCCACGCGGGGCAAAAAGCATCAGGAACTTGCCCGCAAGTTGGGCGCCGTGTGGGTAGGCGAAGCCGCCGAAGCGCCTCCGGACAAGATTGATGCGGCCATCATGTTTGCGCCAGCCGGTGAATTAGTTCCGCCGGCGCTGAAGGCGCTGAAGAAGGCTGGAGTGCTGGTCCTCGGCGGAATTCACATGAGCCCGATTCCGGAATTTGACTATGACCTGCTATATGAGGAGCGTGTGATACGAAGCGTGGCAAACAATACGCGCAACGATGGCAAGGATTTCCTGCGCGTCGCGGCCGAAATTCCGATCCGCAGCGAGGTGACTCTCTTTCCACTGCGCGATGCCAACCGCGCCTTGAATGATTTGAAGGCGGACCGCATCAACGGCGCGGCAGTGCTGGATTGCAGGTCGTGACACAGAGAATTCCGCAATGAAGCTTGTTTCGCTCAACGTGGCCGTGCCTCACACCGTGGTCTGGAAGGGGCACGAAGTCCGCACCGGAATCTTCAAGGAACCAATCGACGGACCTGTGCTGATGCGACGCTTAAATCTCGACGGAGATCGCCAGGCTGACTTGACAGTGCACGGCGGCCCCGCCAAAGCGGTCTATGCATATCCGTCCGAGCACTATCCGCTCTGGAAAAGCGAACTGCCGGAAATGGCGCTGCCCTGGGGAATGTTCGGCGAGAATCTCACGACCGAAGGAATGATCGAGCACGAGGTTCACATCGGCGACAAATTTCGAATCGGCGAAGCAATCGCGATAGTTACGCAACCGCGAACGCCGTGCTACAAACTTGCGCTGAAATTCCAGCGCGACGATATGTTGAATCGTATGCTCACGAATGGACGATCCGGATTTTATCTTGCGGTGGAGCAACAAGGAATCGTAAGAGCAGGCGACGCAATCCAAAGAATCCACGAAGACCCCGAAAGAATCAGTATCGCCGAGATCAACACCCTCTACAGAGATGGCGGCAAAGATGCTAACCTTCTGAGACGCGCAGCGAATCTGGAAGCCCTGCCCGAAAATTGGCGAGACTACCTCCGCGAAGAATTGAAATCGCTCGAACACGCAACCTGACGGGATTCATTTGAAACTTGGCGGCTCACTCCTCGATAAGAGTTTCCAGGCCGGAATTGCGATCAAGGGATTCGACGGCCTGCTCGAATGCATCGGCGGCGTGCTGATCTGGTTTATCAAGCCTAGCGCGATGAATGAATTCCTTCGGATAGCCGCACTGCACGACCTGCCGGGCAAGTACGACGAAGTGATCGTTGCTCACCTTTTTCATTGGACCCAATCCCTCGCGAATGGCGGAAGGGAATTCGCTTCGATCTATCTGATCACGCACGGGCTCTCGAAAGCCTTGCTGGTGGCCGGCCTGTGGATGAACAAATTGTGGGCCTATCCGCTGACGATGGTTGTGTTCGGCGTGTTTTGCGTCTACCAGATGCATCGATACACGCACACGCATTCGATTTTCCTGGTGTTGCTTACGATCTTCGACCTCATCCTGATTTACCTTACGTGGCGGGAGTATCTACAGAAGAAGCGAGAGCGCGACGAGGGCGCCAAAGCTGCCAAAGAAGCGCCAAAGCCGCAGGAATCGAACGCGTAACCCGCCTTGAAGGCTAAACCGAGGCCCGCCAAATGTTTTTCGTTCGGTCTCACCTTTTCAGCTTTTCAGAACGACTGACCCCGCACCCTGCGGTGCCATCGCCGCGTGAAGCGCCTTAGCTCGCTCCAGGGCTTCCTCCACGTTGCGGCAAATGTTTTCAGCGCCGACGTGCTGCTCAAACTCCGCCTGCCTCATCAGCCGCGCCGGCTGTTCGCGCGCGCCACATAGGACGAGCTCCCTGCCGGAGCTGTGGATCACGTCCGCAAGTTTTTCCAGGGCTTGCAGGCCGGTGGCATCAATCGCGGTCATGTTGCGCAGTCGCAGAATTACGATTGGCGGCAATTCCGCAATCTGCGAGAAGATTTCTTCAATTTTGTCGGTCGCGCCGAAAAGAAACGGACCGTGAATACGGAAAATGGTTACGTACGGCGGGATTTCCTTGTGCTGCAGCATGTGCGCGTAACCTTCGCGAACATATTCTTCGGTCACCTGGGAGACGGTCGTTGTGGAAGTAACCTTACGGATGAATACGAGCGTGGCAAGTATCATCCCGACCTCTACGGCAACGGTCAGATCCGCGAACACAGTCAATAAAAACGTAACTGCCCACGTCCCGATTTCCAGGTGGGACAGCTTCAGCAATTCCGGAATCTCTCTCCATTCGCCCATGTTGTACGACACGACAAAAAGAATTGCGGCCAGCACCGCCAATGGAATGAAGCGAGCAAGTGGCGCGGCGAATAGAACAATCGCAAGCAAGGTGAGTGCATGAATCATTCCCGCAACCGGGGTCCTGGCGCCCGAGCGAATATTCGTAGCAGTTCGAGCAATCGCCCCGGTGGCCGGCAGGCCTCCGAAGAGCGGCGAAAAAATGTTGGCGACGCCCTGCGCTACGAGTTCGACGTTCGGATTGTGTTTATCTCCGCTCATGCGGTCGGAAACCACCGCGGACATCAGTGATTCGATCGCTCCCAGCATTGCGACGGTGACGGCCGGAGAAATCAGCGGTCGCAGCAGGTCAAAACGAAATTGCGGTACTTGCAATTTCGGCAAGCCGGAGGGAATCCCGCCGAAGCGCGTGCCGATCGTTTCAACCGGCAGCTTGAAAATAGCGACGATCGCCGTTCCGATAAAGAGCGCCACGATATAGCCTGGCACTTTTTTCACATAACGCGCGAAAACAACGATCAAAGCGAGAGCGAGCACGCCGAGTCCCGTCTCGAGCGGCGAAAAAGTTCGGAAATTCTGCGCAAGAACTTCCATGCGCGACAGGAATTCACCGGGAACTTTATCGACTTTGAGCCCGAAGAAATCCTTGATTTGCGTGCTGGCGATAATTACCGCAATTCCATTTGTGAAACCGACTACCACAGGCCGCGGAATAAATTTCACCGCGCTTCCGAGTCCGGTTACTCCGAGGATTACCAGCAGCACGCCCGCCATCAGCGTGCACATGTACAGGCCGTCCAAGCCGTGCCTCGCCACGATGCCGTAAACAACGACAACGAATGCCCCGGTGGGCCCGCCGATCTGAGTGGTGGAACCTCCCAATGCGGAAATCAGAAAGCCTGCGATGATCGCCGTGTAAAGCCCGGCTTGCGGCGGGACGCCCGAAGCGATTGCGAAAGCCATTGCGAGAGGAAGCGCAACCAGGCCGACGGTGACTCCAGCCACAACGTCCGCGATAAATTTTCGGCCGTTGTAATTTTTTAGGCACTGAACCGATTTCGGAAGCCAGTCGTCGAGGATCATTTGTAAGGGTTTCTGGCGGTGAAGGGGGCCGCTCGAGCAATCTTAGCAGCCAACCGGCATTCGGGCTGTGATGGATGTCACAGGGTGCAGCAAAGAAGATAAGGGCCACCGGTTTCGAAATGGTTCGCGCGATTGGGGAAAGGCGGGGGAGCGATGTTCTCTCGAATCGCCTTGTAATAGAACGAACGGTCGTGCTATTATCCAGGTATGGCCAAACGCTCACGTCCTCATCAGCTCGACCGCTCGAGGCAGTCAGTTACAGTCGCTGCGCCGGCCGCCGTTTCGGGAGCGGTGCAGCGCCGGCGTGCGCGCGGTATAAAAACTCGCGGCGCGATTCTGCAAAGAGCGGTGAATATCGCTTCGCTCGAAGGGCTCGAGGGGCTCACTATCGGCAAACTCGCCGCGTCACTAAAGATCAGTAAGAGCGGCCTTTTTGCTCACTTCGGTTCGAAAGAAGAGCTTCAGTGCGCTGTGGTGCAAGAGGCTGGTCGTATCTTTGTGGAGACAGTCATTCGGCCTGCCTTCGAGGCACACGGCCTCGCGCGCCTTCGAGCTCTCTGCGGAAACTGGCTCGGCTATGCCGAAGAGAAAGTTTTCCCTGGCGGATGTTTTTTTGCGGCCGCGTCGCTCGAATTCGACGATCGTCCCGGCAAAGTGCGCGATGCCATCGCGGAATCGATTAAGCGATGGCTTGGGACGCTGGAGCAGGCGGTGGGCGACGCTCAGAATGCCGGTGAAATTAGAAAGACCATAGTCCCGCAGGATTTCGTCTTTGAAATCCAGTCCCTTGCCATGGGAGCGAACTGGGCGTCTCGCCTTTTTCGCGACGAGGGCGCGTTTCGCCGCATCCGCAAGGCAATTCTCGAACGGATCGAGCAGGCAATCGAGCCGCACGCGAGGCGATAATGCGAATTCCACGAGGCGGGCCCATGTGCGTGAGCGCCGCTGTCGTTTGTTTGTTCGCTGTGCCGTTAGTTCGCGCGCAAACTCCGCCGGCCGAGTCGGAAATTCCTCTGCAACGCTGTGATCGCTTGCCGGTGGCAATCGTAGAGGTGAATAAAACTGAGAAGCGATTTCTTGTAGATACCGCCGCCACCTCGATGCTCAATCAGAAATCATTTAGAACTGGGCGCTCGACCGACGTTCGCATTCAATCCTGGAACAAAACGACTTCTTTAAGCGCACGTGAAGTAGTGCTGGACGAGTTAAGTTTGGGCGACCATCATCTACAAAATCTCAAGCTACCGGCAATCGACCTCAGCGCCATAGCAAAAGCGTGCGGGGGGCCGATTGACGGGATTCTCGGCGTCGATCTTCTGGAACAACTGGGTGTGACGATTGATTTGCAACGCAGCGTCGCCCGGCTCGGCGTGCCACCCCCCAATTCATCGGAGCTTTCGCTGATCGCGGATATGGAGCGCTCGATGCAAGACTGTTCCGATGCGTTCAACGATGCTGACGCTGTCGGGCTGTCGTTCTGCTTCGATCGCGATTTTGTGTTGAGTTTGCCGGAAGCGGAGTATCGCGGCAGGGATCAAGCTGCCAACTATTTCCGCGAGCAGTACTTCAAGATGCGTCCGCACGTGCACATGTCGATGACCATGAACGATCAGCGCGTCGTGGGAGACATCGTCTGGAGTGCCTACGACTACACGCTCGAATCACCGGCGTTCCATTTCGCCGGACGCGGAATGATGCTTTGCCGCAAAAGCGAAAATCGCTGGTACATCCTCAGCATGCACGAATCACCGACAACAACGAGCGCGATTCCAAAACACTGATACGCAAGGCTGCGCAACTCAAATCATCGAAAAGCCGGCGGCCATCCGGTCAGGCTGATGGATTCTTCAAGATTTGTGCCAAAGAGTTCAACCGCTTGGCATCCACTGGGCTCTTCGCAGTGGCGGCGCTCTTTTCCAATGAAGGAGCCATGCGCTTCAACTTCGCCACGTTGCTTTTGTTCATGTGTGAACTCTCCGCGCTTTGGACCGCCTTCTGCAACGATGTGATTCGGTCTGCCGGCAAAGCTTGCGAACGCGCCAGTTGATCCAGGTATGCTTTTGCCACGACCAGTTTTGCGGGCCACTCGATCTTCTGCTGGTTCTGGACGTTCAACGCCGCCACTTGCACCGTTTTGGCAGCGTCGATTTCGTTCTGGGTGAGGAATTTCGTCGGCGACAAGTCAAAGACGTCGAGCCCGCGCGCAATTTCCGAACCGTAGATATTGCCGTTGTACCAGTAAGCAGACCAGTAGCCGCCCAGCACCAACATCTTGGGATCGATCGGCCCGCGGTCGAAATAGGCAATCTCCATCGGATGAGCCGCGTCGGTGAAGTCCACCACGGAGATGCCGCCCTGATACCAGGCTTGCACTTCGATATCGCGACCGGGAACCGGAATCAGCGAGCCGTTGTGCGCTACGCAATTCTCCGTGTCGCCCTGGGCCGCTGGCAATTTGTAATAGCTCGCGAGGCTGAGCTTATCGTTCTTCAGATGGAAGATTGCATCCGCGCCCCACTTGTTCGGGTCGTTCGCGCGGCAGCGCGCGCCGAGGCCGCCACCCCACTCGTCGGTGAAGACGACTTTGGTGCCGTCGTTCGAAAATGAAGCCGAGTGCCAGTAGGAATAGTTCGGATCGTTCACGGCATCCACACGCTTTGGATGCACGGGATCTTTGATATCGAGCAGAATTCCATTGCCCGAGCACGCGCCCGCCGCGAGGCCGATCGCCGAGTAAACCGTGATGTCGTGGCACTGGTCTGTGTCCACCGGTTTCTTCTCTTTGTCGCCATGGCTCCCGCCATTGTTCAGGCCGTTGAGCGCGCCGGTGCGCGGATCGATGAACAAACGAGGGCTCGAGACGATTTTCGCGTCTTGTGGCGCCGCCACCGGAACTTTGATCACGTCGATGCGAAACAGCGCAGTATTCGGGTCTTTGTCCGGAGCTTCGCCTGAGCAACCGGCTAGTTCTTCCGCCTGGCGGACGAACGATGTTCCGGACACGTAGATGTAAACATTGTTCTTGTCCTTTGGATCGAGCACGAGCGTGTGAGTGTGTGATCCGCGGCAGGTCTGCACTGCCGCTACCTGTTTCGGATTTTTAATGTCGGAAATGTCGAAGATTCTCACGCCGCGAAAGCGGTCCTTCTCTGGCGGAGGGAGGCGACGTTCTTTTTTCTGGCCTGCAACCGGAGGAGGTGGCGGAGGCGCCGGCGGAAATCCCTGAGTGCCGCAATCCAGGCGTCCGTTCGGCATTTCCACCGACATGAACAACAAATTCTTGTAGACCGACACATCACCCTGTCCGCCGGGGCACACCATCGTGGTGAGCAGAGTTGTCTTGGCCGGATCGGAGACGTCGAAAATATTTACGCCATAAAAATTTCCCTGGAACAGGTGATTGCCCTGGAACGCGAGATCCGAGTTGCCGAATGCGAGTTGCGCGATCACGATTTGCAACGGTTTGGGGATTTTCGAAAGCGGAATGGGCAGACCGAGCTGGCTGATTGTCTTCGCCACTTTCGGATCATCAGGGTCGGTAGCTCCCAGCTGAAAAGCCTCAGGCTTCTTGAGCAGCAACAAATGCTTCATGCCCATCGACGTTTCACCAGCGTCATAGAGCCCAGGCGTGAGCTTGGCGCGTGGATCGTTCGCGTCTGATCCCGTCATCCCAGCCGGTAGCGGCCCGGCCGGCTCCGGCGTAAATGGATTCCTGTCTTCGTCATCCTGCCCTTGAGCGGCTTGAGGCTCGGAGGCCTGCGGTGCAGGCTGCTGAGGCGCAGGCTTTTGCTCCTGCGCGCTCAAACGAGGACACAAAAGAATGGCGGCCAGAGCCACGCAGCCCAGATGCAAAGCAACACGCTGCAATCGGTTCATCATTTCTCCTCTGAAGGTTTCTTCCCACGCTCCGACGAATCCTCATCCAACATAGACTGCATAATTCTGATTTCGGCGCGTTGCCCGGTGTCTACATCAGTCGCGAAGGTGAACAGTTCGGCGTCCTGACCCGCCCCCGGCGCGTCGAACAAATCCTTCACCATGATTAGCGCACCATTGTGGTGCTGAATCATTCCTACCAAAAACAGATGGTCGAACTCTGCGCCTTTCGCTTTTCGCAGTGCGTCCATCTGCTCAGGAGTCAGCATGCCGGGCATAAGAGCCATCGGATGCGTCGAATGATCTGCGCTTTTGTCCATATCCGGCATTTTCGAATCGTGCATTTCCGGCATAGCCATGGAAATCGGTTCGCCGCGAGTCGCCAGCCACCGCTGCATAAACTTGATTTCGTCCGATTGTGAGCTGCTGATTCGCGCGCCAAGCGAGCGCAGATCTTTGTTCTCGGTGTGCGACGGAATCAGCGCCGTCATCTCCACCGCCTGGGAATGATGCATGATCATGCCCTGCATGAACTCCACGTCTGCCTGCGACGGTTGCGGCAGTGTGGCTCTTGTCGATGACGGCAAAGTTTTACTCGGTTTTCCCGGCGCGCCCGGCTGGACTATGACCGGCGTCTCCGCGGTATGAGTCTGCTGTGCACGTGCGATCGGGAAGACCAAGCCAGCGATGGCGCCTGCGAGCAGCGCTCCCGCTTTTCTGGCGGACTTACTCTTGCGGTTGCGGCGGAAACTGTAGAACGTCAACGGCGGCCCATATCCTGGCATTTTCAACGCTCTACCCTATCACGAAGTGGAGGAGGAATCGAAGAAGCGTCCCGATTCAGGCTGGTCCGACGCGGACGCCGTCACCACGAATGACCATCCTCGAATTGAAAAAGCGGGCGTCAAACTCTGCTCGCAAATATTCAGAGCCGGGAACCTCCATGGCCCACACATTAGATTCGATGAGATGCCTTTATTCGAAGACGGAAGCGACTGGGCCCCTGGTGAACACGGATTCTACTTACTAGCCAGGGTCTCGGCGGTGAAAGTGGCGAGCCTTCTGAAGAGCGGTTCGGCAAGCGCTTCTCGCTCTTCGCTGGGCAGTTTCAAGTGCTGTTCGACTTCCGATTGCATATCCTGAAGTTCTTTCGAGGGCGCGATTTCCGCCAGCCGCTCGAATAGCAACTTGTGTGCTCGCTTCCGTTCCATCACTTCCAGGCCGTCCAATATCTGGCGGTGCGAGGTTCCCTCCCAAATCGCGAGAATCATCGCTTCGCGAAGCCAGCGTTCTGCGCCGTACTCGGCCAAGACGCCCAGCCCACCATGTACTTCCATCGCCCATTTTGCGGTGTCTACGGCAAACTCAGCCGTCCAGTATTTCGCGAGATGCGCCACTAGCCGGAAGAGATGGTAACGATCGGAGTATGGGGCACGCTCCATCCAGACTTCGTTCAGCAGCTGAACTGATTCCCAGGCGAGCGCAAACGCGGATCGCAGCGCGTGCAGTCGAGATTCAAATTGATGGCGAAGCAGCGGATGATCGAGAATAGGTTTGCCGAACGCAGAGCGGTGCTCGGCATAGGAAAGCGCATCGGCCATGGCGCGCTGTGCCAATGCGACACTCACCACGCTATTGGCTACGCGCGAGAGATTCAGTACTTCGAGGATCAGATAAATTCCGGAGTCCGCCGCGCCGAGCAGGTAGCCTTCGCTCGCTTTCAGCTCCACTTCTCCGGTAGGAACGGAGCGGGTAGCGATTTTGTCCTTCAGCCGGCGGATGAAGTAGTTGAGCTCGCCATCTTCGCGATAGCGCGGCACGAGGAACAGTGACAGCCCTCGCACGCCCGCCGCGGCACCTTCTGGGCGAGCAGCTACAACGGCCAGTTCTGCCCCGACATTACTGGTGAAATATTTTTCGCCTGTGAGAAGCCAGCGATGGCCCGCGGGCCGCGCGATTGTCTCGACCGCGGCTCCTAAGTCAGAGCCGCCTTTGATTTCCGTCATCCATGTGGCGCCCTGCCATACGGAATCGTCTTTTCGCAATAGTTGAGGCAGAAACCGGGCCTGCAATTCGGCGCTACCATATTTCGCGAGAGGCACAGCCGTGCCGAGCGAGACGGTATAAGGGCAGCAAATCCCCGGGTCATAGAAGGAAATCTCATGCATCAATAGATAAGTCGGGATCAGCGATTTTTCTTCGAGAGCGCGCCACACAACTCCCGCCCGGTAACCTCTCTTCAGAATCGTTTGATGTTCGCGAGGATAGAGAATTTCATCGACGCGCTTTCCGAGGCGATCGAACATCCGCAGCCACGGAGTTCCGGCGCGATCGATCGCGTCCGAAATCGCGATACCTTCGCTCTTCCACCAGGTTTCTTCGGCGTCGAGAACATCGCGATGCGGGATATCCTGAAGCCTGCTTTGCAAAAAGGTCTCTGGCGAACGGAGAGTGTCGAGGCTTTTCATTTCCCCGGCATGTTAGGTTGCCGAGAAAAGCCCGTCAAGGCGACTGGAAGCTCGCATCGGTCAGACTGGAGGTGAGCGGACTGGGCGCCTGCGTCTCGGCTGGTTGAATAATGAGCTGCCGGCCTCTGTCAATGTATAGGTAATGCCCATCTTTTAGTCCGAGAAACTCCAGTTGTCCTCCGTTCAAATCTTTGCGCACCGTGACAGCTTCGCCCGTTTTGATTTTGATGCGGAACACGTCAACGGTGTAGTCAACGTCGTTGCTCCGCAGGAGTCCGAGCACGACATCGCCATCATCGCTGAAATCCTTGGTGTGAATCTGGACGAGGTGAAAACCGTCTTCCATGCCGATCTTCTCGATAATGTCGCTGAGGCTGCGAGCTGCCAGAACAACGCCGTCGCGGTCGGTTATTACGGCTTCGCGATTCGTAGGAGCGTAGAAAAAAATATGGTCCTTGGTGACGCGAAGTGCCGGCACTCCATGTTCGCCGTTCTGGTGGAAAGACTCGCCGCCGTTCTTCAAGGCGCTGGCTGGAACCATAGCTTTCAGTACGCGCCCAGCTCGGCTGTATTCAACCAGGAGAGGATAATTGGGAGCGTACGGGCCATTCGGAAGTTCGCGCTCCCCGAGAATAAAAATCGCGTCATCGTCTTCGCTGTAGGCGATGCTCTCTATATATTGCGGCGCCGGGTCCCAGGATTTCACCAACTTGCCGCTCGAAGTCGTAAGTTAGGATCGGCTGCTGAATATTGCCATTCCCGAAGTTCAATATTGTGGCGATCAACGTAGTACCGTCCGGGCCGGCGGTCGACGTCTCGACGTAGCATTCTTGGATGCCTGGAAAGTCCTTTAGTATCTCGATGTCCGCACCGCGTTGATGACCGTCGACATAGGCTCGGACCACACAGCCAGCGGAGCCGTTGCCGAAAAACAAAACTTGGTTCGTGGAGTCCCATTCAGACAATCCAGTGGGCCTCACCTCCTGCGCGGCCGCATGGGTACTTAAGAGGGTTGCTACGGGTGCCAGAAGTAGCAGAGGGATAAGCGGATTGGTTCGAGGCATTGGACCTCTCCCTGCGCATATAAGCCCCCGGGTAAATGAGTATCTAGTTTAATCCTAAAAAGGGCCCTTATCGCACTCGAAATAATTCAACCGGACATGCAGGCTTGAGGTGTCCGCATGTCCGGTAAGCGCGTTTTAGATTACATCCCGGTTCCGACGTAGCTGTCTTCGGCGGCAATTACGCCGATGTTCGGCATTTCCGTTTTTACTTTTACTGGCTCAAGAGTAGGCTTTTTTGCGCTCTTGGCAAGAAATGTAAGCTCGTATTGGTGCTTCAAGCTGAAGCTTACATCCTGTAAGTACGGGGATAGGTCAACCGGACTTCCGACGCCAAGGTAATAGGTGGCGCCGCCCGTTTTCTGCGCAAGCATATCCAGGCCAGTTTGCCCTAGATTACCGCGGAAGAAACCACGGCCCAGGCGCCCTGCCACCGGCGTATAGATCGAATAGACGATGAATCCGCCTTGTTGCGCGCGATCGATTGCCGCACTCAAGTAGGGATTGGTGAAGGGACTACCGCCGAGGGGATCGATTCCGCTGGTAATCATCAGAATCTCCCGGCGATTTTCGCTCACCGGCCATTTCTTCATCAGGTCCGAAATTGACAAGTAAGGGCTCGCGGAGCCTGCGCCCCCGAGCGGCAATCGCAGTGCCTTTGCAGCCGCGGCATGGTCCTTCGTCAGGTTTTGAACGGTGAACACCGTGCCGTTGCGCATGTAGCCGACGCCGATGGCGGTAGTCTCCGGCTGCTCCTCGATAAATTTCTTAATGCTGTCGAGTTGCAAGCCAAGGCTGGTTCTCGAAGTGTCGTCGATCAAGATGAAGAGTTGCAGGCCTGCCCGATCTCCTTGCAACGGTACCCAGCTTGTCACCGCATTCTGCTTGTCGCGCTGAAATACCTTCACATCGGTTGCCGCCAGCGCCGGAACTTGTCCACCGTTCTGGCGTGGCTTCACCGTTACGACCATGTGCACGGGCACTTCGTTTGACGAGTCCGACTTCTTGTCGTCGGACGCCGGCGTCGGTGTAGAAATCATGCCCAGAAAAACAAGAATCGCCGCCAAGCCTATCGAATAATTCCTTATGAATTTTTTTTCTTTATTTAAGCTGCGCATCGTCTATCCTTCCCCTCAGAGTCTGAGAGTTTCAGCTGGCGCTGGCATCGCTCTTGCCGCTGCCTGCGTCGCCAGCCGAATCACAACATTTCTCCCCTATTGATGAGACGCGCTCACCGGGGTATCGGATACGGCCGTGCTCGCCTCTAAGACTAAGAATACAAATCACTTGCCAAAAATCAGCGCAGTGACGCATGTTCTAACAGCGATTTATGTCGGATCGCGGCTGCTGGAAGAATTCGGAAAAGGGTTAGCTAGGTGGAAGACGAATCAAAATGTCCGGTCAGCGGAAAACGGAAGTACGCAACCGAGGGTGAAGCTCTCGCGACGGCCGCACACCAGATCGCGACCGCCAACGCGCCAAAGGAGCTTCGCGCCTATCGGTGCTCCTGGTGCGACGCTTGGCATCTTACGAAAAATGCGGGGCAAGCCGGGAAGGATCGTAGGCATCCGGACAATCGGAGACGACACAAATAAGAGGAGAGCTTGCATGAAGAAACAGACGACTACGTTTGTGATGGTGGCCGTTTTAGTGTTCGCCGGTTTTGCCGCACGCTCTGGAGTGCACGCGTTTGCCGGCGTTCGTCCCGACGTGCGAGAACAGCTCGTGGGAAGCTGGAGTCTCGTTTCTCGCGTGTCGACGCTTTCGAACGGGGAAGTGCTGCCCGATCGCGGTCTCGCCACAACTCCGAAAGGACTTCTCATCTACGACCGAACGGGCCACGTGGCGGCGCAGCTTTCGCGGCAGGGGCGAACTGTGGAAATGATTGGACAAGAATGTAACGAGGCGGCAAAAATTCGCGGAACGAATGACACGGCGCAAACCGTGCTTGGTTATGACGCATATTTCGGGACGTTCACAGTGAATGAGAAGGAAGGCTTCGTTGTCCATCATTTGGAAAGCGCGCCTTTCCTGGAGACGTTGGAAAAGACATCAAGCGGAACTTCACAATTTCCGGCGACAAGCTGACGATCAAATTCAACACGACGACGGCAGATGGCAAGCCGGTCGCGCGCACGTTGGTTTGGGAGCGAATGAAGTAGACTCACGCCCTAGATCAAATATCTTCGATTCGAAACACCGTAGCTCAGGTCCCATTCTGACCCGACCTTAGTCAGAACTGACCTGAGGCTTTCGCCTCGCGGCATTGGGCCTCGCCGCGTTCCTGATACACTTTCGCGGATGAATTTTGGATTCGAAATTCTGGCGACCGATCCCAGCGGCGCGCGACTTGGGCGGCTGACCACTCCGCATGGAGTGATTGATACGCCGGCGTTCATGCCTGTGGGAACGGCGGCCACCGTGAAAGCGCAGACGCAGGAGGATCTCGAAAATCTCGGTGTGCAGATTCTCCTTTCGAATACTTATCACCTGTATCTCCGGCCGGGACACGAGCTGATTCGCTTGATGGGTGGGCTGCACAAATTCATGGCGTGGCCGCGCGCGATTCTCACGGATTCAGGCGGCTACCAGGTGTTCAGCTTGAGCGAATTGCGCAAGGTGACGGACGAAGGTGTGACGTTCCGCTCGCATCTCGACGGCTCTGAGCATTTTCTTTCGCCGGAGAAAGCGCTCGAAATCGAAATAGCGCTGGGCGCGGATATCATCATGGTTCTCGATGAATGCATCGAAGCGCCTTCGACAGAAGCGCGCACCCGCGAAGCAGCAGCACGCACGCTGACCTGGGCGCGACGATCGCGCGATTATTTCGAGCAGCATGGCGATCCGGCCCGGCAGGCGCTTTTCGGAATCGTGCAGGGCGGCACATACGAAGGGCTGCGCCACGAAAATGCCGACGCGCTCGTCGCTCTGGATTTTCCCGGTTACGCGATCGGCGGACTTGCGGTGGGCGAGCCGCACGAGACAACGTGCGAGATGACGCAAGCGGCCGCTTCGCGCTTGCCGGGGAACAAACCTCGTTATTTGATGGGCGTCGGCAAACCGGAACAGCTAGCCGATTACGTTGGCCTGGGAATCGACATGATGGATTGCGTGCTGCCCACCCGCAGCGCGCGCCATGGATGCCTCTTCACTTCGCAGGGACGCCTGCTCATCAAGAACACGCGCTACGCGAACGATCAGCGGCCCATAGACGAAAAATGTCAATGCGCCGTTTGCCGCCGGTACTCCCGTGCATATTTGCGGCACCTTTATTCCTCTGGCGAGGCGCTAGCGGGCATCTTGAACACCCACCACAACATCTACTTTTACCTTGACATAATGCGCCAAATTCGGGAGGCTATCCGTTTTGGAAAGCTCGAAAGATTCCGCTCTGACCTTCAGGCACGCCTCAAAGGGCAAAATTAAGGTGGGCTGGGCGCGGGAAGCAGCGAGTGGTATCTTCTGTGAGCGAAATGAGCCTGCCGGCCACGGCAGGTGACGACCCGCCTGGGCGGGAAAGGCGAAAATGATCGTGGAAGTCGGTGTGATGTGTTCGGGGACTCTGCTCCTCCTGGCGCAAGCCTCGGCGCAGCCCAGCGGAATAGCACTTTTTCTCCCATTAATCCTCATAATGGTCATTTTTTACTTCTTGATGATTATGCCCGCGCAGAGGCGGCAGAAGAAGGTCGCCGAAATGCTTCGTAATCTGAAGACTGGCGACAAAGTCCTCACCAATGGCGGGATTTACGGCACGATCGTGGGGCTGGACGATGACTCCGTCCAACTGCGCATTGCCGAACAAGTGAAAATAAAAGTATCGCGCGCCGCTATTGCAGGCTTGCAAGCGGAACCTCCGAAGGAGACTTAACCAGCCAGCATGAGTTCCGATCTCAGGTGGAAGTTCATTCTCATAGCCATCATCATTTTGATCTGCATATTCGGCGTTGTCGGGCTGCCGGAATTTCCCACCTCTGCCACACAGTTGAAGCAGAATCTCGCTGATCGCATCAAGCTGGGGCTGGATCTGAAAGGCGGGAGCCACCTCGTCCTGCAGGTGCAGGTGGACGAAGCCATCGGGCAGCGTTGCGACGAGACGATTGACGCGTTGACGAAACAGTTGCACGAAAAGAATGTCAACGTAGGCGAAATTCGCCGCGTTGACGATACGCACATTCTCGTGCGCAACATTGATCCGGCCACGTCGTCAACCTTCCGCGATATTGTCGCCAACCAGTTCCCCGACTGGAGCATGTCTCCCGCGCCCGGTGAACAGAACGGCTACCTTCTCACCCTGAAGCCTTCGATCGTGGCGGATATTCGCCGCAACGTGATGGATCAGTCTCTCGACACAATTACGCGCCGAATCAACGCGCTGGGCCTGACGGAGCCGACGATTGCCTTCACGGGCCGTGGCGACAATGAAATTCTGGTTCAGCTTCCCGGCGAAGCAGATCCCACTCGCGCGAAATCCGTCATCCAGGCCACCGGTCAACTCTCGCTGAATCTCGTCGTCGACGAGCAGACATATCCATCTGAGGCGGCTGCGCTTGCTGCGCACGGCGGAGTTTTGCCACCGGGCACGGAAGTTGTTCCGGGCAAATCCAGCGCTCAGCCCGGTCAGCCGTCGCAAACCGTGTATTACATTATCAATCGCGCTCCCATCGTCACTGGACAAGACCTGCGAAGCGAAAGCATCAGTCCCAGCTCGAATTTCCCGGGCCAGTATCAGGTGGATTTCAAGCTTTCTACCGCGGCAGCGAGTCGCTTCGGTCCCTTCACCGAAAGCAACCTCGGTCATCGAATGGCGATCGTCCTGAATCATCAGGTGTATTCAGCGCCGACAATCAATGGGCGCATCGATGACTCAGGCATGATCGAATCTTTTTCGCAGGAGACAGCGCAGGACCTGGTTCTCGTCCTGCGTGCCGGTGCGCTTCCCGCTTCAATCAAATATCTCGAGGAACGCACAGTGGGTCCCTCGCTTGGAGCTGATTCGATCCGCCAAGGTGTTCGCGCGTCGATTGCGAGCCTCGTGGTGGTGATGATTTTTCTGGTGATCTATTACCGGCTGAGCGGT
This sequence comes from uncultured Acidobacteriota bacterium, assembly GCA_963772535.1. Lineage (GTDB taxonomy): Bacteria > Acidobacteriota > Terriglobia > Acidiferrales > UBA7541 > Palsa-295. The sequence continues at coordinate 98,728 of CAVYXN010000006.1, read as the reverse complement.
GTCAATGCAGTTGTGGCCCTCATACTGAACCTGATCATTCTCATCGCGTTCATGGCGTATGCGGGTGCTGTCCTCACGCTTCCGGGAATTGCGGGCGTGATTTTGACTATCGGCATGGGCGTGGATTCGAACGTCCTTGTTTTCGAGCGCATCCGCGAAGAGTTGCGGAACGGCAAGGCTCCGGCTTCGGCCGTGGCTCTCGGCTTCGATCGCGCATTTCTGACGATTATCGATACGCACGTGACGACAATCGTCTCGGCCATCTTCCTGTTTCTCTTCGGTACCGGGCCGGTGCGAGGATTTGCGGTCACGTTAGTCATAGGTTTGCTCGCCAACGTGTTTACTTCGATTTACGTCTCGCGAGCCATTTTCGATTATCACCTGGCGCACATGGAGCGGCAGGCGGAACTGAGCATTTGAAAGCACTTGCATGTGATGGGCATGCCGGGAACAAACCCCGGCAACCCGGTGTCCAATTAAGACGGATAGGACTCGATGGAATTTTTTAAGGGCGTAAACGTCGACTGGATGGGGAAGGCGAAGTACTTCGTCACCCTTTCGCTGGTTCTTCTTGCAGTGGGATGGGCCTCGATTCTGAAGAATGGAGGACTGAGGTACGGAATCGACTTCCGTGGCGGCACGCTGGTGTATGTGCGGTTCGCAGGAACGCCGCCGATCGATCAGATTCGAAAGGGATTGCAGTCAGCCGGTCTTGCCAATAGCACCATTCAGACCATCAGTGATATCGGAAACTCGGCATCGCAGCGCGATGTGGTGATCGGCCTCGAGCAAAAGGGCACGGGCGACGAGTCGCTCGATGCGGGCAAGGACGCAATTCTCAACGTACTGCACAAGACCTTCGGGACTGACACCTCCGGCAAACAGGATTTTAATTCCATCACCGCACCGGCGCTTGCGGATTACCTCACCACGAAAGACCCGCTGACTCTGGGCACGAATGCCGGCGACCGTTACAAAGAGCTGGCCCAGCGGCTGATAGATGCCCGCGATAAGGATCACGGCGGCATCGTGACCAGCTTTGATGACTTGAGGAGCGCGCCAGGCGTTACGCCGCAGGTGGTTAATGCCTTGACCAGCGGCTTCTCTCTCGGCAATTTCACGATCCGAAATGTGGAGATCGTCGGGCCAAAGGTCGGCGCTCAGCTCCGGCGCCAGGCGGTGCTCGCTACGCTCTATGCGTTGCTGGGTATGTTGGTATATATTGCATTCAGGTTTGAGTGGATCTACGGAGCTGCCGCGGTAATCGCCGTCTTCCACGACGTGCTGATCACCCTAGGCTTTTTCTCGCTTTTCCATTATGAGATTTCGCTGACGGTAATCGCGGCATTGCTCACTCTGGTCGGCTATTCGATGAACGACACGATCGTGATTTTCGACCGCGTGCGGGAGAATCTACGGTTGATGCGGCGCGAGCCGTTCGCGGCGATCGTGAACAAATCCATTAATCAAACTCTTTCTCGTACTATTTTGACAAGCGGCTTAACTTTCCTGACCGTGGTGGTCCTGTACCTCATGGGCGGGGAGGTGCTCCGTGCTTTCGCTTTTGCCATGGTGGTGGGAGTTGTGGTAGGAACGTACTCCAGTTTCGGAATCGCAGCCCCTATCGTTGTGGTTTGGAACAAGTACCGGGGTCAGGGAGCTGCCATTAGCGCCGGATCCGCAGCCGAAAAGCGCATGGCGGCAGCCGCAAGGAGGTAGTAGTCATGTTTGACGATCTTGTAGTCTCCAGTGCGAATCCGAAGAGGACCAATACGTCATGGACGGTGGTGGTCTCGACGATCGTCCAGGCCGCGATATTGGGCGTCTTGATCCTGATTCCTTTGATTTATACCGAAGCGCTGCCCAAGGAAACGCTCACAACCTTCCTGGTAGCGCCTGCGCCACCTCCGCCGCCACCCCCGCCCGCTCAAGTGATACAGCGCGTGGTGAAGCCTGTTGTGCGCTTGATTCACAATGGGCAGATGATGGCGCCGACCGTCATCCCTAAGAAAGTGGCGATGATTAAGGAAGAAGAGTTGCCGCCGGATGTTGGCTCCGTGGGCGTCACGGGTGGTGTGCCTGGCGGTATCGCCGGCGGTTCGGCAGGTGGAGTTCTCGGAGGAATCATCGGCGGCGTGGGCTCAAATATGCCGCCTCCGCCGAAGGCCACCCCTTCCCGCATTCGCGTAGGAGGAAACGTGCAGGCTGCTAAGATGCTGCGGCAGATCATGCCAGTTTATCCTCCCATTGCGAAGACAGCGCATATCTCTGGCACTGTGGTTCTTCGCGCCGTCATCGGCAAGGATGGCACCGTTCAGGATCTTCAGTATGTCTCCGGTCCGCCGCTGCTGATGAGGTCGGCGATGGATGCCGTGAAACAGTGGCGGTATCAGCCGACTCAGCTGAACGGCGAACCGGTGGAAGTGGACACAACGATTTCCGTCGTATTTACATTAGGCGGTTAGCAGGGCTCGGCTCAGCCCTGCGCTTGGGGGACGGAGCCGGTTTGAGGAGAATTGCCGACCGGCAGAATCTGGGCTGCCGCGATCGTTAGGGGAAATGGAGGAGGAGCAACTCTATGTTTTCGACGTTACTGTGGGCCAATGCGATTCTGTTTCAGCAACAACAGGAGGTTGGCTGGGATCTCGTGACCATGTGGCACAACATGGGCTACCCGGCTAAGACCGTCGTTGCAATTCTTTTCATTATGTCCGCGTGGTCGGTGGGCATCATGATTGACCGTGCACTGATGTACAGCGCGGCGCGCAAGCAGTCCCGCGTATTCGTGCAGCAGGTAGCCGGCGCGTTGAAGGACAACAAGCTCGACGAAGCCATTTCAATTGCCGAGCGCAACAAGAAGAGCCACATTGCCAAGGTGGTCGCCACCGGACTCTCCGAATTCCAGGCGGCATCCGCGCAAGTGAGTGATGAAGAAGTGATCGAAGCGGCGAAGCGCGGACTCGAGCGCTCGGTCGCTATCGTTCACGCGGAAATGAAGCGCGGCCTCTCCGGCCTTGCCACGATCGGTTCGACGGCGCCATTCGTCGGATTGTTCGGCACCGTGATGGGCATCATCAACGCGTTCAAGGGCATTTCAGCTTCCAAGGCAACCGGTCTATCGGCGGTCGCCGGCGGTATTGCTGAAGCCCTCGTCACCACCGCTCTCGGTCTGCTCGTGGCCGTGCCGGCCGTGTGGACGTTCAATTATTTCACAAACAAGGTGGAAGCATTCGACGTAGAGATGGACAACTCCTCGATGGAGCTGATCAACTACTTCATTACTCGTCGAGGCGGAAAGAAGTAACACATGGCTTACAAACCCAAAGCACCGCCGGTGATGGCGGCACCCAACGTGATTCCAATGGCGGACATCATGCTCGTGCTGCTCATCATCTTCATGGTGGTCACGCCCATGCTGCAAAAAGGCGTGTCGGTGGACATGGCCAAGGTGAACAACGCCGAAGACATGCAAAACGCCGACAAGGATGATGCGATCATCCTGGCAGTGACCCGCGACGGCAAAATGTACCTTGGAAGCAAGCAGATCCAACTTTCCGAGATCACAAATGCCGTCAAAGACCAGATCTCCAATCGCCTGGATAAAACCGTGTTCGTTCGGTCCGATGCCCGCGCGAAATATGGCGATGTGGTCAAGGCCGTTGACGAAGTTCGCTCGGCAGGCGTCGATAACCTCGGTCTGCTGACCGAAAAGAACCAGCAAAAAGGTGCAGCTCCTCCGCCGCCACCGGGTTCAGCCGGCGGCTCGGACTAGCAGCGGGGCGTTCAAGGAGTTTCCAATGGGGATGGCAGTTGGTGGAAATAAAGGTTCGATGTCGGAACCGAACATCGTTCCTTTGATCGATGTGCTTCTCGTGCTCATCATCATTTTCATGGTGATCACGCCGACGACTCCGCACGGTCTCGACGCACTCGTTCCTCAACCGGCGCCGCCGAATCAGAAAGAAGATCCGGCGCTGCTGGCGAAGACGATCGTCGTGCAGGTAACCGCGGGCGGAGACGTGATGATCAATCAGGACAAGACGTCCTGGGATGAGCTCGGTCCGCGCTTGGAAGATATTTTCAAGCAGCGTGCCGAAAAGGTGGCGTTCGTCAAGGGCGACGACGCCGTCGAATTCGCACAGGTCGCTCGCGCCATCGATATCATGCGAGGCTCGGGCATCGAGAAAGTCGGGCTAATCACCGCCAAGGTGGAAGCGGGCCAATAGTTCGTTTCCTCGTGAACATCTGAACGCCGGGCTGCGATTTCCCTGTCCGGCGCAGCCATCGTCAAGGAGATAGGGATGCACCGCAAGCCCCATACAGGGATTCTTTTGGCCGTCGTTATCGCGGCCCTCGCTTCAGGAGCAGGTTGCGACAAGCTTCGCGCCCGCGACAAGCTGAACAAGGGCGTCCAGGCCTTCAAGGGCGGCCAGTTCGACCTCGCCGTCGAAGATTTCAAACAGGCCAAGGATCTCGATCCCAACCTGACGAACGCGCGACTCTACCTGGCCACTGCCTACGCGAATCAGTACATTCCAGGCGCCCCTTCGGACGACAACATCCGCATGGGCCAGCAGGCGATTTCGGAATTTCAGCAGGTGCTGGATAAGGATCCCAACAACCTCTCGGCCATCGACGGTATCGGCTCGATCGTTTACAACATGGGCGGCACGCCTTTCGATGCCAAGAAGCTCGAAGAATCGAAGACGTACCACCAACGCCATATCGCGATCAAGCCGCAGGATCCCGAACCGTACTACTGGATCGGCGTGATCGATTGGTCGCTGGCCTACCGCGGCAATAAAGATATGCGCGAGGAGTACAACAAAACCGCGAAGAAACAAATCAAGGATACCGACCCGATGCCGCCGCCACTCGCCACCCAGTTCCAGCAGAAATATGGCGCCACCGTGGACGAGGGCATCAAGAACTTGCAGATGGCGATTGACCGCCGTCCGGACTACGACGACGCAATGGCTTACCTCAACCTGCTGTATCGCCAGAAAGCTGATATGGAAACGACTGCTGAAGCTCGCGAGCAAGATCTGAAGATGGCGGACGATCTGGTGGACAAGGTAAAAGCCATCAAGCAGAAGAAAATGACTGCGGCTCCCACCACCTAGCCGCGTTCGTTCCGAATCTTCACAGCAGGTTCGGGAAATTACAACGGCGGGCTTCAAAGGCCCGCCGTATTTTTTTACGGGCGCGGAGGCATGCAATGTTGGTTGGAAGAAGGGCGCAATTCGCGAGTCTCCTAAGCATTTCCGTGTTCCTCGCCGCGACAATTCTCGCCGCGGGATATATCTCCGCGCCTTCCACAGGCGCAGCTCAATCAAATGTAGCTTCGGCGCGCGTTTCATCGGACCCCTGGTCCGCGTCCCAAACAATTCAGCCCACTGACCTCCTGAAAGAGCTCAGCGAATCGAAAGGCGCCGCAAAGCCCGTTGTCGTGTGCGTTGGTTTTCGCCCGCTCTACATGGGCGCCCACGTGCCGGGCGCCGTGTTTCATGGCGCCGCGCAATCCGAGCAGGGACTCGCCGACCTGAAGCGATGGGCGCAGGGCGTTCCGCGTACGGCGAATCTGGTGATTTACTGCGGCTGCTGTCCGCTCGATCACTGCCCGAACATCCGTCCCGCCTTCAACGCCCTTCACGATATGGGCTTCGCGAATCTGCGCGTGCTGCTCCTTCCGCATGATTTCGCAACCGATTGGGTGGAAAAAGGCTATCCGGTGGAAAAGGGTGCCGAGAAGTATTCGAATGCGAATCGTTAACTTACTGGCGCGGCTGTCCGGCGCCGGTGATGCCGCGATTCTGCTGTGCTTCGGCCCTGACATCTTTTCCCTTCACACCGGCATCCCTTAAACTGGTTCTGTTGAACTAGCGAACCGCGATATTTAGAGGACCGAATGAAGCTGAACGCCACCAGTATCCTGATTGCAGCCGGACTATTCGCCGGCGCCTGCATCGCATCGCCCGCATCTCTTCACGCGCAAGCCGCGCCCGGCCCGATTCATCCCCCGGCCGCCGACTCGCAGTCTTCCGACGGTTCTTCAGCTCCGCCTCCGCCACCGGTGAAGCAGTACCCCCCACAGAAAAAAGAAAATCTGACTGGCTCCTGGAGAATTAATCCCGACGAAAGCGACGACGTCCACCAAAAAATCGATCAGGCGCGCAATCGAGCAGGAAGCAACAATCCCAATGCGGGCAATACAGGCAATGGCCCGTACCCCGGCAATGGCGGCGGCAACGGTCCTTACGGCCGGCCCACCAATTCTCCGTATCCCGGCAATGGTTCGCCCTACCCGGGCAACGGAGGCAATAACGGTCCTTACGGGCGGCACGGAGACAATACAAATTACGAGGATCGCCAGCAGCTTCAGGACCTGGTCGAGCCCGCCACGTCGCTCAGCTTCGTGCAGAAGGAAGGCGAAGTGGACGTCACCGACGATCAGGGCCGCAAACGCATCTACTTGACCGACAATCGCCACCCGCAAAAATCAAAAGACGATAGTTATCGCGAATCCGCCGCGCACTGGGAAGGAGCCCGCCTCGTCTCTGAGGAAAAAGGCCTGCACGGCGGCAGAATCACCCGCACCTACGAACTCACCCCCGACGGCAAGCAACTCGACGAGAGCGTCCGCCTCGACAACACCCACACCGGCCTGATCACGGTACGCTACGTCTTCGACCTCACATCGTCCTCGACGCCGGCGTTAGCACCTGCCGCTAAATAACGCGCGCACCACTTCGGTGTTCAGTTCGTTTCAGTCTGTCGAGTGGCCAGCCGCGAATCCGTCCTGAACCATCGAAATAAAAGCGTCGCAGCCAGGCCGCCGCCAGCCTGCGCTAGGATGAATCCCGGCACATCCTGCGGCCGGATGCCCGCAAAGGTGTCGCTCAGCGCGCGGCCGATTGTCACTGCGGGATTTGCAAATGATGTAGACGCCGTGAACCAGTACGCCGCCGTGATGTAGGCTCCCACCGCGAATGCCACCACGTCCGGGCGCCGTTTCGCGCATCCCCAGATCACGCACATCAATCCAAAGGTAGCGACGAATTCGCTGAAAAGCTGCGCCGCTCCGCTTCGAGCATGTTGCGAGAGTGAAACCACTGGCAGCGCGAACATGCCGTGCGCGACGATCGCTCCGCCCATCGCTCCCAGCACTTGCGCCGCGATGTAGCCTGGGGTTTCCTTCCAGGGCATGCCGCCCTCGAGGGCATCGCTCAGCGTCACCACCGGGTTGAAGTGCGCTCCCGATATCGGGCCAAACGCCAATATCAGCGCCACAAGCGCCGCTCCCGTTGCGATCGTATTCGCTAGAAGTGCGATCGCCACGTTTCCGCCCGCCAGCCGTTCCCCCATGATTCCCGAGCCGATCACGGTCGCCACGAGAAATCCGGTTCCCAGAAATTCCGCCGCCAGACGCCGCCCGAATGGCGCTTTCACTGCTGCCCGATCCGGTCGATTTCTCGCTTGATTGCCAGCTTGTCGAGGCTGCTAAGCGGCAAACAAAGAAGCAGGCTGATTCTCCGATCGAGCGTCATGAAAGCATCGCGAAACGCTCGCTCTATCTCCTCAGGTGATCCTTCCACGGCTGCTGGATCGGGCACGCCCCAGTGCGCCGTCATAGGCTGGCCCGGCCACACGGGACAAACCTCTTTTGCCGCGTTGTCGCACACTGTAAAAACGAAATTCATCTGCGGCGCGCCGGGTTTCGCAAATTCGTCCCAGTCCTTGCTGCGCAAACCTTCCGTGGGCAAATGCGCGAGTTCGAGCTGCCGCAGCGCCTCTGGTCGCACCCTTCCAGTCGGATGGCTGCCGGCGCTGTACGCCTGAAAATTAGGGCGGCCTTTCCGGTTGAGAATCGCTTCGGCCATGATTGACCGCGCCGAATTGCCCGTACAGAGGAAAAGTACGTTGTAACGTCCAGTCATCGCGATCACTCCTTCGCTGCGCAACAGGACGGCCCGCAGCAGGTCTGCTCAGAACCGCTCTATGCAATCGCTGGTTTCTTCGCGCGAATGAACGCGCTCGCGAACTTGCCTTCCACGTGCGGCGCCATCGCATCCACGTCGATCCCCTGCGCCGTAAGGAATTGCCGCGCATCAGCCACGCTATAAACGCGCGTGGGCTCGATTTCGATATCTTCGAATCCCGCCGCCGCGAGCTTCGTCCGGTATTCCGACTCTTCGAGAGCGCCGGCCACACAACCCACCCACAACTCCACGTTCCGCCGAATTTCGGCAGGTACGGCTCCGCGCACCACCACATCGGAAACCGCAAATCGTCCTCCCGGCCGCAGCACGCGGAATGCTTCGCGCAACACGCGGTCTTTGTCGCCCGATAAATTGATCACGCAATTCGAAATCACCACATCCACCGAATTTTCCGCCAGCGGTATGTTTTCGATCTCGCCTTTCAGGAATTCCACGTTCTCCACTCCCGCCTTCTGCTGGTTCTCTCGTGCCAGCGCCAGCATCTCGTCGGTCATGTCGAGACCATACGCCTTTCCCGTTGGCCCCACCCGCTTCGCGGAAAGCAGAACGTCAATTCCGCCGCCCGATCCCAGATCGAGCACGGTCTCTCCCGCATGCAACTGCGCCAGCGCCGTAGGATTCCCGCATCCGAGAGAAGCCGCCACCACGTCCTTCGGCAACTCCGCCACTTCGCCCGCTGCATATAAATCCGACGTGATTGGATCGCAGCATTCAGTCGCGCTCGTCCCGCATCCGCAACCGCTCGCCGCTCCTGCCGTTACTCGCCGTGCCGCCTCGCCATATTTCGTTCTTACCACGTCCTTGATGTTTTCATTTGCCATCGCCTTCCTCCTCGAGATCATTGAATAGATACGATCCATTGAATATTGACGATATTCGATGTTACACACGAAAAATATCCGCAAATGCTGTTCCTGGCTGGTTACACATTCATGATTAGTCGTGCCGCGTTGGGAAACTCACCCAGGCAATTCCGGTTCACGCGGTAGTACATAAACGTTCCGCGCCGCTCCGACTGCACGAATCGCGTGTCCCTCAAAATCTTCAAATGATGCGAAATCGTCGGCTGCCCGATCGGGAAGTGCTTCACAATGTCGCACACGCACACCGCGCCGCGATTCGCTGCCAGCAGATTCAAAATCCGAATCCGCGTCGGATCGGCCAGCGCCTTGAACCACCCCGCATACTCTCTGGCCCGCCCGCGGCTAAGCTTCGGCCCCGCATCCGTCCTGCAGCACTCCCCGCTGCCATCCGCACAATCTGTCGTGCAATTTGTCTTCTGCGCCATCGAATCGATCGCCTCTCAATTCCTGCCGCATTTCAGCCTACTCTATTCATCGACAAACGTCAATGAAGCATCAAGCGAGTTTATCGGCACGTAGGAACAGCTTTTGTTGTGTGTGAAACTTAAACCACGGGCCAACCTCAGGATACATTGTGAGGATGATACGATTTTCCGTGATGAATCCTGCTGCCCTGTACTTTGCATCGGGTGATTCCCTCTATTCAGGTAGCGTATTGCTCCTATTGGCAATCGTGGCCTCGCCGTACTTGAAAAGTCGTTGGACGCTGTTGGCAAGAAACATCGCGTCCTGGTCTGCGCTTGCTCTGATGGTGATGGCCTGTCCGCCGCTTTCCTGGCTTGTAGGCGTGATGTTTTTGGCGCTATTTTCCGCCTGGTTTATCGCTTCAAACATTGCTACGCCGTCCGCGACCTTAGTTAGATTGCGTTCGGGTGCGGCAATTGTGTTGTTTCTGTCGGTTCTCGCGCTTACCGCCTCAGAGCTTGCTCACCGGAAGGTGCCCTTGATTACGGGACTGCCGAGCGATCATCTGGTCGAATTCAGCGACGACTAGCGTCGAAATATGGTGTTTGGTTTGATTCCCAAACACTATTTCGTAGAAGTAATTCAACGCCATTTGGCGTGCTCCATTCCGGGAGAGATGCAACCCGTCCGACGTGGAGTCGATCATGCAACCGAAAGATATGCAGGTACTGGACCTTGAAAGTTCTATTTTATCTATGCTACCGTGACTTTTGAGTTATGGCTACGTACTGCCAGAGCAGACAGAGAGGGCAAGCTCTCGGGAGTGACTGGGCAAAGTTTCTAATCGCAAATCTGGAATTAGAAAATCCACGTAAGTATTTTAAAACAAAGAAGAGGAGACAAGTCTAATCGCAAATAAATCGCGGTTTTTGCAGCCCAAAAAAACCCGCAAACACACGGTTCTAGTACGGCACAAGGTCATAAATCCAAAGCCGGCGCCGCCCGGCTCGATTAGAATAACCTCACATTATGGACCCAGCACCAAAATCGGCCATCAGCCCAGCCGCAAGGCGTGCCGTCGATCTGCGCTTTGTCGAGCTGATGGACAAGGTGCGCCGGAACCGCCCGGGCGACGACCTCGAACTTCTCCGCCGCGCCTTTGATTTCGCCGCCGAGCAGCACAAAACGCAAACGCGGCTCTCAGGTGAGCCTTTCCTCTCGCATCCCGTGGAAGTGGCACACCTGCTAGCGGATATGCGGCTCGATGTCACCGCGTTGTGCGCCGCGCTGCTTCATGACGTCGTCGAAGACACCAAAATTCCGCTCTCGCAAATTGACGAAATATTCGGAGCTGACGTCGCGCGCCTCGTCGAAGGCGCCACAAAAATCAGCCGGCTTGACCTTCTCGCTCCGGAAGCGCGCCAGGCCGAGAACGTCCGCAAGATGCTGCTCGCCATGGTCAATGACGTGCGCGTCGTGATGATCAAGCTGGCCGACCGGCTGCACAACATGCGCACGCTGCAATTCCTCGACTCCGAAAAGCAGCAGCGCATCTCGCGCGAAACGCTCGACATTTACGCTCCCGTAGCCAACCGGCTTGGCATGGGCTTAATCCGCGGCGAGCTCGAAGATCTCGCGTTCCGCTACCTCGAACCCGAATCGTTTCTCGACATCCAGAAGAGAATTAGCACCAAGCAAAAAGTCTTCGACAAATTTTTGCACGAGGTGCAGGACGCCGTCCGCAGCAAGATGATCGAAAGCGGCATTCCCGCCGAGGTGCAGGCGCGCATCAAGCGGCTCTATTCGCTGCACCTGAAAATTCAGAAGCAGCAGCGCACGCTCGACCAGGTGTTTGACCTGCTCGCCCTGCGCGTAATCACCGACACGGTGAAGAATTGCTATGCCGCGCTCGGCGTGATCCATCAGATCTGGCCGCCGGTTCCCGGGCGCTTCAAGGATTACATCGCGATGCCGCGGCCCAATCTGTATCAGTCTCTGCACACGACTGTGATCCACGCGGGCCAGCCCTTCGAAGTGCAGATTCGCACGCAGGAGATGCATCGCATCGCCGAGCAGGGCGTCGCCGCGCACTGGAAATACAAGGATGGCGGAGGCGGAGCGGCCTCCCAGGCGGACGATCAGCGCATCGTCTGGATGCGCCAACTCATCGAGTGGGTGCAGGAAATGGAGGAGCCCAGCGAATTTCTCTCGACCCTGCGCGTGGACCTCTATCCCGAAGAAGTTTATACGTTCTCGCCGAAAGGACGTGTCGTCGTTCTCCCGCGCAGCGCTACGCCTGTCGATTTCGCGTATGCGATTCACACGGAAGTCGGCAATCAATGCAGCGGCGCGAAAGTGAATGGAGCGCTGGTTCCGCTGCGGCACGCGCTGGCCAATGGCGATGTGGTCGAAATCCTCACTCAAAAAGGACACGAGCCATCGCGCGACTGGCTGACCTTCGTTCACACCTCCCGCGCCCGCAGCAAAATACGGCAATGGATCAACCTGCATGAGCGCGCCCAAGCCACGGATGTGGGCCGCAGGCTGCTGGAAAAGGAAGCGCGTCAAGCGAATATCACGCTGAAGAAAATATCCGATGAGGACTGGCAGCGCGTCGCATCCGAGTATGGCTGCGGGCGCGTAGAAGATCTTTATGCCGACCTCGGCTACGGAAAATGGTCCGCCCGCCAGGTGCTCGCCAAGGCTACGGGCCAGCCAATCGCCGAGCCCGGCGAAGACAAACAGCCGAAAATCGTTTCCACCGTTAAGCGCATGCTGGGCATGAACGAAGGCGCGATCGTGGTGCGCGGCGGCCACGACGACTTGATGGTCTATCGCTCGAAGTGCTGCACGCCGATTCCCGGCGACGACATCATCGGCTACGTGACGCGCGGTCGCGGCATTGCCGTACACAGCAAGAGCTGTCCGAATGTTCAGAATCTCTTATATGAAATCGAGCGGCGCATTCCGGTGGAGTGGGCCGGCACGACGCAAGCAACATTCCCGGTGCGCCTGCGAATTTTTACCGAGGACCGCCCCGGAATTCTCGCCGGCATCACCAGCGCGATCAGCGACACGGGCGCGAATATTCGCACCTTTGAAAGCGGCGGCGAAGCGCTGCACGCGCGCATGGAAGTGGCGCTCGATGTCCACGATCGCAAGCAACTCGAGCGCATACTAAGCTCCATCAAACGCATTCCGGGGGTTTTTGACATCGAGCGCGTCTACAATGTTTAAGCGGCTGTCGCGGCTTGGCCTCGCGGCCGCGCTTTCACTGTTCGGGGCCAGCTGCAAGCACTTGCAGCCCCTCGACACCAAGCCACTTGATGCTGCCGGCGTCGGTTACGCCTCGATCAAGAAACTCGAAGCGCTAAAAATCACATCCGAAGAAATCCCGGAAATTTCCAAAATGCGCAGCGCGGGATTTTCTGACGACTCGTGCGTGAGCATCGTGGAGATTTATCACCAGCGCGGCAAGCCGTTCGCAGCCGGCGAAGCAGTAGCCGGTCTCGTGAAGGCGGGTGTGCGTGAAAGCACTATTCTCGAGCTCGCCCGCATGGACCAACTCGGACTCGATGCCGGCGAATTTCAAGTGGTGCGCCTCGCCGGGCTTTCCGACGCGATCATTCTCGAAATGGCGAAACATGAAGCGGCGGGCACGCCGTCGCTCTCGGGTCTTTCGCTCGGCAAGCTGAAAAACGCCGGCCTGCGCGAATCCACACTTTTCGAGCTGGAACAGCGCGGCATCCCCGATTCCGCCACGGATCAGATTCTTGCGATGCGCAAGCACCGCGCTACTGACAAAGAAATTCTCCGCAAGTTCACGGGAACCTAGCGCCCGTGCAGATCGCGTTTCGGCCTTCTCCAAATGCCATCCGCCCGTTAGAATCACTCATCTTGTCCCGCGCCGCATTCCATTCGCGCCTCGCGCCACTCGCAGCCATCGCCATCCTGATGATTTGCAGCGCCGGTTGCACGGTGCCACTTGCACCCGGTTACGCCATCAGCAAAGAGTCGCGCGAAATACAATTCGTTTCCGGAGCGGTGCCGGAGCTCAAGATTCGCGGCCAGTTCACGCTGGTGAATTCCGGCACCTCGAAACTGACCTTCATTGACGTGGTCGTCCCGCCAGAAAAAACGGCCGGACTGGGCGGCCTGCATGTCGAGGTGAATGGACGCGAAGTGAACACCGTCCCGCTGCCAGCTGAGCTTCAGTACGATCATCCGCACACGCTTCGCATTCCGCTCGAATCCACATGGGAGCAAAAGCAAAAGCGCGATCTGCTGATCGAATACGTGCTGCGCTCGCCGGGCGATTCGGGCTCTCAAATTACCTTGAGCCCAAAAACGTTCAGCCTCGGTTTTAGCGGCTGGTTCGCAGTCCTGCAGCCGCCCGACCACGCGCTGTCGCCGTTTCCGAATCGTCCCGACAAAACGCTCGTTACGATTCGAACGCCCGCCAATTTTCTGCTGCTGTCTCGAGGCACGAAGGTTGGCGCCAAAAAGCTCGGCGATGAGATGGAAACTCGATACATGGTGCGCATCAAAGACCTGGCGCCCTTCGCGATCGGCGGCCAATACGTTGAAGCATCTTCGTCGCGAAGTGGAAAGGGCTCAGTCGCGTTCTGGACGGTTGAACCGCTCAAGCAGGACATTACGGCGAGCGCCCAACGGATCGAATCGGCATGGAACGTGATGCAAAATAATTTTGGGCCACTCGACAAGAATATCAGCGGTCCACACGTAGTCGAATCTCCAGAGCTGCGCAATCATTTGACCGGCGAGACGGGTCCAGCAGCCGCAGCGTTTCCTGGCGGAGCGCTGGTCAGCAGCGCGGCCCTGGCGCTGGGAATCAACAACGAGGAATTTCTCGATAAGGTGACGCACGCGATCGCGCACGATTGGTTTGGACAGCAGATTTATCCTGCGCCGTTCGCTGCGCTGGGCCTCGGCGAGGGACTTCCCGAATACGCGACGATTGTGATCGATGAGGCAAGTAAGGGCGAAGCCGGCCGCCGACAACGCATCATGGAATATTTGCGTGCTTACGATGACGCCTCGAAGAAGGCAGTCGAGATCTCGCTTGGTACAGCGAAGCTGACCGATCCTCCGGAACAGCGGGCCATCAGCCTCGCGAAAGCGCCTTTGTTTTACATCGCGCTCGAAGACAAATGCGGAGAGGCGCCGGTGCGCTCGGCACTCAAGCGGGTAATCGGCCTGCTGCGCGGCCAGCAGGTCGGCTACAACGAAATCCGCTCTGCGATCGAGCAGGAAAGCGGGAAAGATTTGGCGGAGTTTTTCCGGACGTGGCTCTACGAATTGGGAATCCCGAAGGATTTTCGCGCGAAATATCAGCCCGCTAACGAATCACATCCTTAGCCATCCAAGACTCTCTGACCCGTTCAACCAGGAGGCATCGTGAAAGAAGTGATTTCCACCGACAAAGGACCGAAAGCAATCGGTCCCTACTCGCAGGCCATCAAGGCCAACGGCTTCATCTTTATTTCCGGGCAGGGTGCAGGCGACCCCGTCACCGGAAAAATTGTGGAAGGAGGGGTGGCGGAACAGACGGCGCGATGTCTCGAGAATCTGAGAGCAATCGTCGAAGCGGCGGGCTCATCGCTCGATCGCGCGGTACGCGTCGGCGTCTTCCTGAAAGACATGAATGATTTCCAGGCAATGAATGAAGTGTATGCGCGGTATTTCCCCGCGAACCCGCCCGCGCGAACCACGATCGAAGCCGCTCGCCTGCCGCGCGATTTTCGCGTGGAAATCGATATGATTACGCTGGCCTGATCTGGCACTCGCGGCTGAAACTGAAACACACCTCGGATGGAACGGCTCCCAGTTTTTCTGGCCGCTGCGCGTTCACAATTCTGTAAGATATAGATAGGAGAATTTCTTCCGGGCGCGCCTCGCCCACCCTTCCGAAGAGGCAATTTTCTCGAAATTTGTTCGCTGCGCGCATCCAAGCATCAATCATTGTGCGTAATTTTATTCGGAGATAGAGTAAACGACTCCTATGGGTGACCAAGACTTTGACCTAGTAGTGATTGGAAGCGGACCGGCCGGGCAAAAGGCCGCGATCTGCGCGGCGAAGCTGCGCAAGCGCGTTGCGATGATTGACCGCACGGTAATGATGGGCGGGGTGTGCGTTCACACCGGCACGATTCCGAGCAAGAGCGTGCGCGAGGCGATTTTTCAGCTAACGGGATCGGCGGTGAAATCGTTCTACGGCAACGCGTATCGCGGGAATGGCGATATTTCGGTGAAAGATCTCGCGTTTCGCGTGCAAAGTGTGGTGGCACGCGAGACCGATGTGATTCGCGCGCAACTGAAGCGCAATGGGGTGTGCATTTACCAGGGCATGGCTCATTTTGTCGATCCGCACACGGTCGAAATTCAGGGTGAGAGCGACAAGACCGTCATTCGAGGCGAGCACGTCTTGATCGCGTGTGGGACGCGGCCGGCAGGCAACACGGACATTCCGTTTGATGGCAAACGCGTATTCGACACGGATCAAATCAATGAGCTGCAAGGCCTGCCGCGCGAATTGATTGTTGTGGGAGCGGGCGTAGTGGGCTTGGAGTATACGTCCTTCATGGCGGCAATGGGCGTGGAGGTGACGCTCATCGATCAGCGCCCGCAGCTGCTGGATTTTGTGGATCGGGAAATCATTGAGGCGCTCGCGTATCATCTGCGGCAGATGGGGACTACTTTTCGGCTGGGCGATAAGGTGACCCGCGTGGGATTCGACGAGCAGCGCGATCGCGTATTCGCGGAACTCGAGAGTGGCAAGAAAGTGCAGGCCAATGCGCTGCTGTACGCGGTGGGCCGCCAGGCGAACGGTGACCAGATTGGGCTTGAAGCGGCTGGATTGCAGCCTGACCCGCGCGGCAAGGTGACGGTCAACGCGGAATATCAGACTGCGGTGCCGCATATTTATGCCGCGGGCGACGTGATCGGATTCCCGGCGCTGGCCAGCACTTCAATGGAGCAGGGACGTCTCGCGAGTTGCCACATGTTCGGCGCACCCTCGCAGAATATGTCGGCGTTATTTCCGTACGGCATTTATACGATTCCGGAAATTTCGATGGTGGGGCAAACCGAGGAAAAGCTCACGGAATCGAAAGTGCCGTACGAAGTGGGCATAGCGAAATACAAAGAGCTGGCGAAGAGCATGATGCTGGGAGATGAGAGCGGAATGCTGAAGCTACTGTTCGATCGCAATACGCGAAAGCTGCTGGGGGTTCACGCGATCGGGCAGCGCGCGACGGAAATTATTCACATCGGGCAAGCGGTGCTCGCGTACGGCGGCTCCATCGAATATTTCCGCGATACTGTGTTCAATTACCCGACGCTTGCTGAGGCGTACAAAGTGGCGGCGCTCGACGGCCTCAATAAACTTTAGCCGTCTCATTAAATCCAGGGATCTGCCCGCCGCTGAATGCCAGCAGAACGAGATGCTTAGGCCGGACACCTAAAGGGTGCTCTCTAGCTGCCGATCACGTCACCCTGATTGGAGCTAATTTAGTTGGAGGCGGCGGACGGCCGTCAAACCGATCAGGCCGACGCCCAGCAGCATCAATTCCCCCGGCTCCGATACGGCCGCGGTGTTAATGCCGATATCGAGATTGTCGTAGTCCGCTTCCAGATT
Source organism: uncultured Acidobacteriota bacterium (assembly GCA_963772535.1). Classification (GTDB taxonomy): domain Bacteria; phylum Acidobacteriota; class Terriglobia; order Acidiferrales; family UBA7541; genus Palsa-295. The sequence goes on along the minus strand of CAVYXN010000006.1, from coordinate 81,803 downwards.
GAAGTTGGTATTGCCGCCGCTGCCAAAGATCTGGCCGAGGCCGAAGGACATGGGATCGCCACTGAAATTGGGATGAGCTGTGCCGAAAGTTCCCGTGCTGAAGTCAAACTGTAGAAAGTCGGTGGCCTGCAAGCCGGTTGCAGAGAGCGTGTTGTAACCTGTGGTGAAACCTGGTGGCGGGACGGTTGGACCCGAAATCGACGCCAGGTAGATGTTTCCATCTTGCTCGATCAAGGGGTGAAAGGTGTTTCCGCCGCCGATATCCGATGGGCTGACGGTCAGGTTCTTGTCCACGGAAGCGTCGATAGACGTAATGGCGCCCTGTACCGCTGTATTGATCGTAAAGGTGTTGCCGATGAATCCGATAGCCGTCGTCTCGTTCTGGTTCTGAAGGAAAGTTTCGATCTGGAGGGCATTCCCGGGATGACCGCAACTGGAGCATTGGTCAAAACTGAGAGAATCTCCGCCGCTGGACAAAAAGGCAGCCGTTTCGGTGTAATTCGCTAAGTTGAACGTGCTATCGGTGAAGTTGACGTTGTCCGCGAACGCCGACATTGGGCTCAGACAGAACACGCCGAGCGCCAAGAGCAACGCTAAGCGCACAAAAACATCAGCTCGCATAAAAACTCCTCTAGATTGTAGTGTGTTTCGCGGTTCACCGTGCAAATCGGCTGCCACAGGGCACGCCGACTAGAATGAATCTAAGTTATTGACAAATGATGGCTTTGCCCGCAGCGCCAGCGGAGTCTCCGAATTAACGTGCAAATCATTGCATATCATCGGATTTCGAATTCCTCATTGGTCAATTACAGGGGTACATATCATCGGACACGCGCGACGGAAATTATTCACAGTGGGCAGGCGGTGCTCGCGTACGGCGGCTATACCGAAGATTTCCGCGATACTGTGTTTCCGAGTCGAAACGAAACCAAGCACACTCTTGTCATTCATATCGAAGCGATTCTGTTGGATGCAGTCGGGCGGCCCGATTCGCAGGCAGGTAGCCGAATATAAGGCCGGTTGAGCACGACACCACAAATGCCAGCACCGCTGAAACCCACGACACTGGGACGCGAATACCTATCGCTTCTGGCATCGCTCGAAGAACGAGATTGATCGCAATGGGAATAGCAACGGCGATGAGAATTCCCACAAGCGCTCCCGTCCCGCTGATTAGAAATGCTTCCATTAAGAATTGATAAAGAATCGCGTCACGCGGTGCGCCCACTGCCTTACGAATTCCGATCTCATGGGTGCGCTCGGTGACGGTGACGAGCATGATGTTCATGATCCCAACGCCGCTGATAGCTAGTGCGATGAGCGCGATTAGTACCAGAAGAACCGTCAGGGCCCGCGAAATATTTCGCGCCGATTCTAACAATGAGGTGAGATTTTCCACATCATACTCAGCGCCCGGCCGATGGCGGCTCTTTAAAATCTGCGCCACTTGTCTCGTCACCATTGGAACAGTTTCTGGCGAATCTGCCTGCACATACAGGGTGCTGATATATTCCGTTCCCGTGTAGTAGGTAATCAGTCCAAAAGGGATGAGCACGGATTCGCGCGCGATTTCCGTCTCGCCGAACGTGGAAATCCGTTCGCGAAACACCCCGATCACCGTGAAGCGCAGGTCGCCAACACGAATTTCCTGACCCACCGGATCTTGATTCGGGAAAACTCGGAGAGCCAGTTCCTGAGTTAATAGGCAAACTTTCGCGTGGGTCATCATATCGTCGGGGTCGAAATAGCGTCCGCGAAAAACAACCAGCCTCCGAATTTCCTGAAAGCCGTCGGTGACTCCGACAAGCTTCACCGGCCGCTCGACACCTCCGGCCACAACAGTCATCGGAATGTCCGTGGCTCCCGACGCCACCGTAACTTCGGGGATCTGGGTCTTTACCGCCTCCATATCCCCGAGCGAAATCTCGTCGCTCAGAGTTAGACGGAACGAATTGGTTGAATGCGTGAGTCCGGCATACACCAGATTGGAGCCAACGCCTTCGATCTGGGCCACGATGTAGCGTTTGCCGGCGAGTGCCACTGTAACAACGAGTACGATACAGGCGCTCCCGATGATGACGCCGAGCATCGTCAAGCCAGCGCGGAGTTTATTTGCGGAAAGTGCCTGGAAAGCAAGGTGCCAGGTCTCAGTCCAATATTCGGATTTGATCGGTACGTTTAGCACTGCAATGATGGCTTACGCTGAAACGAGCTTCACTCGATCTGCAAATGATTCTTGCATTGACCCTTCATGGTTTCCAAAAGCGCGGTCGATGACTCGTGGGCAATGTCTGACTGATCGAATACTTCGCGATTCATACCACGCAAATAGAATGCAAACCCAATTAGGCCGACCATCGCCATCCAGACGCGAGTACAAAGGAGAGTCTCTGCTCCCCCGCGAAGGTCCGAAAGATTGAATAACGTGTTGAAGGCAGTCTCTCCCACTCCAAGTCCACCAGGGGTAAGCGGCAGACTATTCACGATGTGACCGATCGGAATCACGACGAACATCCTTGGAGTCCAGCCAGATTGCGCTACTGCCAGCGCTCCGAGCATCGTTACAAAAACCAGCAGCAGGTTCGCCAGCACCGACACTCCGAGTGCAGCGATCAGAACACCGGAGCTCTTGCGATAGTTGACAATTGCTTCCCGAACCTGCCGGACAACATTGTTCCCTGTGAAATGGTATCGCGCGCCGCTAGGGATATACTTTACGAACGAATCGCTGAACAAGCACACCAGGAATCCGGCAACCATGCCGAGCGCAAGCAGGCCCGTGGTTTGCAATAAGCTTCGCAACACGGTTTGGCCCCGGAAGGTCTGAACAAACATCAGAACGAAGATAAAGGGCAGAAGCAGTAGTGAAAACAGTCCGATTGCCCGGTCCAGAACCACAACCGTCATAATCTCGGTACGGCGTCCGCCGCTTCCTCTTGTCGTATAGAAAAGCTTTGACAGGTCGCCGCCAGCCGCTCCCGGCAAAAAAGTGCCGAAAAAAAATCCCACCAATGCAAGTTTCAGGGATGTCCCGAATCGAAGTTTCAGTCCCTGAGGCCGAAAGAGCCACGACAGTCGAACCGACATTAGGGCGCTGTCAACGAGCAGTAGCGTGACTGCGGCGAGAGTAATACGCCAGGAGGTGAACAGCTTGGACAGCGCTCGAATGTCAATGACACCCGATTTGGCGAGATACGCAAGGAGGCCGGCTCCGATCGCAAACCGGAGCAACATTGTCAATAAGCGTCGGCCGGACGCATGGGGAGGAGAATCGTTGAGACTCGCTGTTTGCTCAGAGATCACGACGGGTTCTCATCGAGGGCAAAGGCCCCTCCACCGCACGGCCGACCAGCTCGGCCGATGTCTGCCGAGGAGCTCTTGAGCTGCTGTCAGCCGTAAGCGGCTGATTGGTTATGAGGACTTTTCCGCCGCTTTTATCTACGACAACGAGCCGGTTGGCTCCGACCAATTTTTCAAAACGAGGAAAAGCGGGCTCAATTGCGATCAGATAGTACCGCTCCGGCTGCATCCATAATTTTGCGAATTGCGAGTCGTCGATAAACACGTCAGGAGCTCCTGGAGCATACGATCCATATTCGAGATTGTTTCGACGGCCATTTAGAAGAAGAGCATCGCGATTCGTGTAGAAAACCACTGACGAAACACCATAGTACTGAACATCGGAGATCAGTTTACCTTCCGGCGACCGCAAGAGCGTTTTCGCTAATGGCCGTGACGACAGATACGGGTCGAATGCAACCATGGCCAGGCGGGCAGCCTGAAAGAAAATCACCATCATGAGGGCGATCGCCAAGAAAGCCCGCCGACTAGTCGTTCGGATCATCCCTAGCGTGCCGACGAGAAAACCTAACCCTGAAAGTAAAAGGGGTCCTTTCAGATAAGCCAGCGATGACAATGTCAGGTCCTCCATATGACCCAGGGAAAGTGAATAGGCTTTGGGATGCCTTGAAAGGGCGACGGAAATATCTCCAGGCGCGGGCACATTTCGCACTCTGAAGTAAAGGACAAACGCTGCCAATGCCATGAGTCCAGCGAACGCACCGAGCAATCGAGTACCACGCCGGACCCAAATGGTGTCTTCGGCCATGGCAGCACCCAGCAGCAGAGCCAGCGCCGGATAACACGGCATTGAGTAATATTCCTGCGTCGTCGAAAACGTAAAAAATATGAGAACGAAGCCAATCCAGCATAGCGCCAGCAGCCGAGCTCGCCCGGCGCGATCAACTGGCTTAAATGAAAGCTTTGTGATCGCGGGCAGATACACGCTCCACGGAAATAGCCAGACAAGATGAAGCAGCCAGAAATAAAGCCGGGGAACCGTGTTGTAGTCCCGCGGATAGCGCAAATTCAAAAAGCGAAGCACTTGCTCGTTCATGAAAAAGAACCAAAGAAATCCATGGTATTGGCCGGGACCGCTGTGGAAAGAGAAATCGAAATACGGAGGATTCCGCAGCGTGGCGAGTATGTGCCAGGGTGCCGCGATCAACAGCACGATCGCTAAACCGCTGAATGGACGCAGCCGCTTCCAGGTTCTCGCTAGAAACAATTGCCGCGTAACGAGCAGAAAGATCAAACCCGTGGCCAGCGGAAAAACCACGGCTACCAAGCTCTTTAGCAAAAGCCCCGTTCCCAGGCTGGCCGCGAGCAGGAATGCCCAGAACCTCGGGTGAGGTTCTTTTTCTTCGAGAACGCGGAGCATCGCCCACATCGCGAGCGTAACGGTAAACGTGAGCATGACGTCGGGAATCAATATACGCGTGAAGAGAAACAGACCGATACAGGTGGCCACGCAAAGACCTGCGTAAAATCCCGCGCGTCTGCCGAATGCCCATGAGCCAAAAGCAGCCGTCAACAAGCCAAGTCCGATAGCAGAGAGCGCAATTGGGATTCTGGCGGCCCAGTCGCGCACACCAAATATCTTGTAGGAAAGCGCCATAGCCCAATACACGAGAGGCGCTTTTTCCAGGTAAATGACTCCGTCCAAGCGAGCGGTGACCCAATCGCCAGAGCTAAGCATGTTCCGCGCAATCTGAGCCTGCACGGAATCGACATCGTCCATCAGCGAGGGTGGCGAAATGATGCAGCCCAAATATACAGCTGTAGCGAACAGCAGAACGCCTAGGTAAAGATAGCTGCTCGTTCGGGAACCTCCCGTTCGGCCATCGAATTCCCTGTCGCCTGAATTCGCCATTTTTTCATCCACAAGAACAGAAGCATCAGGCCCCATAAGTGATATCCATAATTTACCCGCCTTTCGAGATGCCGGTTTACATAGGTTTCAAGAATGTGGGGCTGGAACAACTCATCGTGCTGGGAAGCGCCAGCAAATATAGTCTCCACGAGTAATGAACGAAGTGGCCCGCGCAGCCATTCGTGTGTTGGGATGTCAAAGCCCACCTTCTTTCGCAGCGGAATCGATGGGGGCAGCTTGCCTTTCATTAGTTCTTTGAGTATGTATTTCTGGCAGGAGCCGCGAATCTTGAGAGGCGCCGGCAAGGTGGCAGCAAACTCGACGATTCGGTGATCGAGAAATGGAGGCCGCACCTCCACCGAGTGAGCCATGCTCATTCTGTCGGACTTGACCAGAATGTCGTCCGCTAAGAAATACTTTTGGTCGAACCACAAATAGGATGCAAGCTTGTCTTTTGTAGGGGGTAGATCACGAATCTCTCTAAGCGGGCCGTCCAGCGCGCCGGGAAGTGAAACCCGCAGCATTGACCGCTTTTCGGCTTCGGAGAACGTGCCATTCCAGTGGGTATGGGCACGGTCCGCGGACAGCAAGCAGCCTTCGAGGAAACGCGTCACTTTGTAATCGAAGCCGATTTTCTCGTCCGATACCGGCCAGTGACGCATCCTATTGAGTGCCGCTCGAAGAACATTCGCTGGCAGCCGCCGCATTTGAGCCGCAAGCCGATCCGCCCTGTATGTCAAATAGCCACCAAATAGCTCATCGGCTCCCTCACCGCTGAGCGCGACCGTTGTGCCCGTTTTGCTCAACCTAGCGAGGAACCAAACCGGTAACGCCCCGGCGTCGGCGCTCGGCTCGTCGGAGTAGTAGGCAAATTCTTCAATCGCATCCGCTAAATTCTCGCCGGGATTCAAGTCCAATTCGGCGTGCTCGGTCCCGTAGTGTGACGATACTTGGCGAATGTACCGGCTCTCATCGAAGCTTCGCCCTCGGAAGGAAATCGAGTAGGTTTTCAGTCGCTTGCTTGATGCCTCTGCGGCATAGTGCAGGATCGTCGATGAGTCGAGGCCTCCGCTGAGCCACACACCTAATGGAACGTCCGAGATCAGATGTTCCCTGATGGAATTCTTCAAAAGCGAATCGAGCTGTTCCTGCGCGTCGTCAAGCGCCCAATCACGGTAATTGCCGTACGGCAGGGTCCAATAAGCTTCGGAGCGAGTCTTCCCACCACGCCATTCGAGCCAATGCGCGGGCGGAAGCTTTTCGACTCCGTCAATGAGCGTCCACGGACATGGTACATAGTTAAGGGACAAGTAGCAGTCGAGGCCCGCCATGCTCAAACGGCGCTCAATTTCCGTATGGATTAGAATCGACTTGAGCTCTGATCCGAAAAATAAATCCTCTCTCCGCCGCGCGAGGTAAAGCGGTTTGATCCCCATCCGGTCTCGCGCAAGCACTAGCCTCCGGTCCGATTCCGTCCATATGGCGAGAGCGAACATCCCCCTCAGCCGGGCAAAGCATTCCGTATCCCACTCGATGAATGCACGAAGAACGGTTTCTGTATCGCAATTGGACCGGAATTGGTGGCCTCTGCCGCGAAGCTCGGCGCGCAGTTCCTCGTGATTGTAAATCTCGCCATTGAAGATGATAGCTGCGTCGCCATCATCCGTAATCATGGGCTGGTTTCCTGACTCCAAATCAATAATCTTCAACCGCGTTGCACCGATGGAAACGAAATGCGATTCGAAGACACCTTGCTGATCGGGCCCCCGATGAAGCAGAGTCGCCGTCGCCTCTCGGATGCGTCTGGGATCAGGAATCCAATCTTTGTGGGTAAAACCAACTATTCCGCACACGGTGGCATCATTCCGCAGTCATCGGCAAACCTGAAGTGGGCCCGCCCATCCGCTCATGAAATTTGTAAGGCAGAACAAGTCTTAGCTCAATCAGACTTGCAGTCAAGGTTAATCTTAATGATTTAAGACTTAATTTTAGAGCGAACCGTTGCTGCCCGACTTACGTGTTCAAGCGAAGAGCACTACTTTGAGGAGAATAAAAAGCCGAGGCTAGCGACCTGCGGGGCTGCGGCCTCCGCCTTTATCTATGTCTTTATCTACGTCTTTGCCCCCGAGAGCAACGTGCTCGAGTGCACCAATCGCAGCGCCCATCACGGCACGTCTCAATGAGACGGGGCTCTGCGAGGGCACTGCTGGAGGTGCTTCATCCCGAGTTGAACTCTCGTCAATCGCTCTCGGAGGTACACGAGACTCGACCTGCGGAGAAACAATCACAGCCTCGACGTCTCCATCGCCCGTTGCGAGAGCTGCCTCGTCAGGTTCAACCGGAACCTCGTGATGTGCGGGGACATTCGGGGAGAGCACCCTAACCCTAGGCCAAGGCTCATGGGGCTTTCTAGCAACCCTGGTCTTTTGAGAGGCAGATGAAGGCTCTCGTTGCGCTACAAGTGAACTGCTCTTACCCATTGGCCGAGCCAATTCAATGGTGAGAGAGAGGGTTGACCATCCGGCGAAGAATAGCAACAGGGCAAGGACGCTGGCGGAAATCGCGGCGCTCCGCTTCCACCAAGTCCTTCGATGATTTTCTTTCAGCAAGGTTTGTACACGAAGCGCCAAGAAAGAGTCCAGAAGTGCCAAATGTGACGGCCCCTCAAGCTGACAACCGAGAACGCGCCGCCGCGCCAATCGCGTGAGGCACAAGGCATAGTCTGGCCGGCGCCCTTGCCGCAATGCCATCACGGCTTCGTCGCACGCGAGCTCGCGCTCGCGACTTAGTTTCGACAGAGCTAACCAAATGGCAGGGTGAAAAAACATCAGACAACTTACTAACTCTCCCACTGTGTTCCAGAAAAAGTCCAGACTCCGGATGTGAATCAACTCGTGGTACAGAACGTCGACGAACTGTTCGCTGTCCAAGTACAAATCAAGTCCATCGGGGAGTAAGACCAATGGGTTCCACGTATAAGCAGTACCCGGCGAGGAAAGTCCGGGCAGCTCCAGAATCCGGCACCGCGAAACTCCAAGATGACGGCATGCCTTTCCAAACTCGCTCTCAAAACTGGGAGAAACCGGCTGAGCGCGAGCGACAGCCTTACAGAGGAGTCGCCGCCGCCGAATCAGGCGAGAAAGCATGAGGATCAAACCGCCTAGGTAGGCGCAGACCACAACAACACTGATCAGTTCAAAGCGGCGGTCCCAGGAATAGGGAATCGTGATCGTCGTCGTGGCACTGCTTGTGGCAGCAAGACCGTCTACCGAGACCGAGTGAATAGCGGGATGCGTTAAGCCTATTGGCTTGAGTTCTTGTGCTACGAGAGTTGCCCAATAGACTCCGGCTCCAGTGAGAAAAACGAGCCAAAGGGCGTGCCGAATATAGGATCGCGTGCACAAGCGAGTCAGTGCAATAAATAGGACGTAACCGGCCAGAATTCGAATGCAGCCGCTGGCGATGAGGCCAAATCCACCGACGTGCTGAATTGATCCCATACTATCGGAACGCTCCGTCTTTGATTTTCCGTTCGCGGTACTGCTGGATCAATTTCTCGAGTTCATCAAGCTCGTCTTCCCTTATATGATTGCTGTCCAGCAGATTCATTAGCATCGCTGAGCGTGAGCCCTGGAAATTCCGGTCGACGACACGTTTCGTCGAAAGCCGCCCTACTTCATCGCGGGTCACGCACGGCGCGAAGACAAAAGCTCTACCGCGCGTCTTATGCTGCACGAATCCTTTGTTCTCCATAATTCGCAGCAGACTCTGCACGGTTTTATAGTTGGCGCGGGGATTCGATGGCAACCAATTTGCAACTTCCTCAACAGTGCCTTCCCCTAGCGCCCACAACCCGTCCAATATGACCAGCTCTGCGTCAGTGGGCAGGGCTGTCTTTACTTTTGCACGCGCACAGTGTTTCATTTTTGTCTTAGGAGTCTAGGACAGCCGGATAGATGAGTCAATCCGAGCGATAAGGCCGCTTACGAGCCCGTGGCATTGATGAGCGTCGCCGTATCGCCGATTTCTGGATGTGCTCGATTGACCAGCAAAACGCTTGTAAGGCATAGAAGACCGATTCTCAGGCAGGTGTGAACCAAAACGTGCACCAACTCGCAGGCGGCAGTTTCGGTCCACCTTCTAACTCGTTGAATTAAATGGTGGGCCTGGGTGGACTTGAACCACCGACCTCACCCTTATCAGGGGTGCGCTCTAGCCACCTGAGCTACAGGCCCAACGATATGCGATATTTTATCATCCGCTGAAGATTGTGCCTAGCTGCGGCTGATCAAATCAGTCTGGAGATCCAGCAGCAGAGCAGCGCGAACAGACCGCCCGGCGAAGGCACGGCAGAGTAGCCCTTCCCGTCGGGTGCCCCTGCGTGATAAACAGAAGAGTAGCTTATGCAAGGAAATGCGATGAGCCGGACGCGCTTGAATTCCTCGGCACCCAAATGCAAAGTTTTTCTCGTGGACGATCATCCGATCGTGCGGCAGGGATTGGCGTTGTTCATCGAGCGCGAACCGGACCTGATGGTGTGCGGGGAGGCGGAAGACGCCACTTCGGCGTTGCAGGCGATTCGAGATGCGGCGCCGGACTTCGTGATTTTAGATATTTCGCTGAACGGGCCGGATGGTTTGGAGCTGCTGAAGACACTCCGCGTCCGATATCCGAATTTACCAGCGCTCGTTTTATCTATGCATGATGAATCCGTGTATGCGGAGCGGGCTTTGCGCGCTGGCGCGAACGGCTACATCATGAAACAGGAAGCCGCCGATAAGGTGATTACGGCGATTCGTCACATTCTTGGCGGAGACGTCTATCTGAGCGACAACCTGACGAAACGGATGCTGCAGCAATTTGTGAACGGCTCTATTTCTCCGCGCGACCCGCTCGCGAAGTTGAGCGACCGCGAGCTGGAAGTTTTCCGGCTGATCGGCGCCGGGCACGGGACGCGGCAGATCGCCGACGAATTGCACGTCAGCACGAAGACGGTCGAGTCCTACCAGGCGCATATAAAAGAGAAATTGGCGCTGCGTAATGCGCGCGAGTTGGTGCAGCATGCTGTGGAATGGTCACTCGCGAAAGGTGCATGAGCGAGTTGGCGAGCCAGTCCAAACCTGCTCGCATCGGATTCGGCTCATTTAAAATCCCCAAAGAAAAATGATCGGCCTGCTCTCCATCGTCGCGCTCGGCTTCTTTCTCGGGATGCGCCACGCCACTGATCCCGATCACGTGATCGCTGTCACGACGATCGTCTCGCGCTACAAAAAAGTGGGCCACGCCGCCATGATTGGCGCGTTTTGGGGTATCGGACATACGCTGACGATTTTTGCGGTGGGAAGCGGAATCATTCTTTTCGGCTGGGTGATTCCCGCACGTATTGGCCTCTCGATGGAATTTTCTGTGGGGCTGATGCTTATTCTTCTGGGGATTTTGAATCTCACCGGGATGCTCCAGTGGATCACCAATGCTTTTTCCGGCGGCGGCGCATCAATGGTAGCCGGCCATTCTCATCCGCACAGTCACGGCGATTACGTCCATACTCACCCGCACCGGCACAATCCTGACGCTCATCCCCACGCCGCAACGCAGACTCCGCTCGGGTGGTTCGATCGCCACTTCGGGCAGATTGGGTTGTACCAGGTGCTGCGGCCGCTGGTTGTGGGGCTGGTGCATGGGCTCGCCGGATCGGCGGCAGTGGCACTCCTGGTTCTTACGACGATTCGGAATCCGAAATGGGCGGTGGCCTATCTGCTGGTTTTTGGAATTGGCACGATCGCTGGGATGATGCTCATCACCGGAGCGATGGTCATTCCGTTTGCGTACGCCGACAACCGCTTCGCCCGGCTTAACCACGGATTGCGCGTTGCGTCGGGCTTGATTAGCATCGCGTTCGGTCTTTTTCTTGTGTACGAAATTGGCTTTGTGAACGGACTCTTCACGAGCCATCCGCAGTGGACCCCGCGCTGAGCCCTGGCAGCCGCTCCTTCTCGCTGTTCGATTGAGCGACACGCCATCCCAGAACTGGTCAGCTACATTTAGCCTTCCGACCCCCGGATCAAGCTAACCCAAAGCCAGTCAGCCATTTCCATCGTCATCCGAGAGGCAACGAACATGCCACTGAGCGTGGGGCGATGTCCGGGGAGGTGTCTTGTGGGAACGCTCTGGCAGGACCTGGTTTTCGGCGCTCGAATGCTGCGAAAAAGTCCGGCATTCACAGCCGTCGCCATACTCACGCTGTCGCTAGGCATCGGCGCAAATACGGCGATTTTTAGCGTCGTCAACGGCGTTCTTCTGCAGAGCATGCCTTATCGCGACCCCTCGCGCCTTGCAATCATCTGGAACGATTACGGCAATCAAGGGCAGTCCTTGCCGGCAGTCTCACCTCCGGATTTCAAGGATTATCGCGAGCGTTCGCGCCTGATGGAGTTTGCTTCAGCTAGTCCCAGTGGCGGCGGCACCCTGGTGCTCGATGATCCGGGAGGCGCGGGAAACCGTCCGCAACAATTCGAGATGGCATTTGTTACGCCCAATTTCTTTCCGCTTCTCGGTGTCCAGCCGGTTCTCGGTCGGAATTTCGCCGAGGCGGAGGGAGCGCTCCACGGTCCCAAAGTGGTGATGCTGAGCAACCGTCTCTGGCGGAACACCTTTCATTCGGATCCCGGCCTGATCGGCCGCTCGATTCAACTGAATGGCAACCCCTACACCGTCGTAGGAATCCTTGCGCCGCAGTTTCGGTTGCTGCTCCCGGCGGAAGCGTTCCGTATTCATGATTCCGACCTCTGGGTACCGCAGCAACTCGACTACGCCGCATTTCAGCGCAACTTGACATTTCTCAGCGTGTTCGGCCGATTGAAACCCGGCGCAACGATGGCGCAGGCGCAGGCCGAGATGGACGGCATCGCCGAGCAGTTGCGGAATGAAAACGAAGTTCACAAGGAATCGGGTCTGCGCATTCGTGTCGTTCCCATGCAATTCGATGTGGTGAAGAATGTTCGGCCCACGCTTATCACCCTGCTCGCCGCTGTCGGCTTCGTGCTGTTGATCGCGTGCGGCAACGTTGCAAACCTTCTTCTCGCACGCGCCACTCGCCGCGAACGGGAAATGGCAGTTCGTTCTGCCCTGGGAGCATCACGCGGCCGGCTGATGCGGCAGATTATGAGTGAAAGCGTGCTGCTCGCGATTCTCGGAAGCCTGGGCGGCTTGCTGGTGGCGCAGCTCGGCCTGAGTCTGCTGATTCAACTTCACCCGGCAGGACTGCCGAGGCTGGACGACATTCGCATCGACGGCGCCGTCCTCGCGTTTACGCTTGGCGCCTGCGCGCTGACGGCGCTGCTGTTTGGATGGATTCCTGCGATGCAGGCCCTTCGGCTCAATCTCAGCGACACTCTGAAAGATGCTGCGCGTGGATCGAGCGATGGCCGCGGGCACAGCGCGCGCCGCCTGCTGGTCATAAGCGAATTCGCATTATCGCTCGTGCTGCTGATCGGCGCTGGACTGCTGATTCGCAGCTTCATCGCTCTGCAGCGTGTGCAACCTGGTTTCGACGCCCACCACGTCGTGTCTTTCAGCGTATCTATTCCGGGCAATCGTTATCCGAAGAATGAGGACGTCAGCCGTTTTGTTCACGAACTCGAATTGAAAATGGGAGCGCTGCCTGGCGTACAGTCGGTTGGATCAATCTTCCAATTGCCTTTCACCGGAAGCGGCGCTCAGATGCCATATGCATACAACCCCGAGACCTCGCAGAAGTGGGAAAGCCTCTCGGCGGACTGGCGGCCCATTACGCCCGGATTTTTCCCGACCGTCGGAGCTCGCTTTCTGGCGGGCCGCAATTTTACCGACGCAGATGATGCAAATCATCCCATGGTCGTCATCGTGGATGAGATGCTGGCGCGTCACGCGTGGCCGGGCGAGAGCGCGATCGGCAAGAAGCTGGAGGTCGAGTCGCTGAGCAGGAAAGACAATCCTCGGATGTTTGCGATCGTTGTGGGAGTTGTGTCGCATCTGCGCATCCACGATCTCACCCGCAATGTTCGTGAACAGATCTTCATTCCGCACGCGCAGGAACCGTTCGGCCAGGTGGGTGTCGTACTGAAGACGGTGGGAGATCCGAGCGGGGTCACGAAGCAAGTCGAGCAGCAAGTGCGGACCCTTGATCCCCAGATCGCGATTCGGAATCTGCAACCTTTGGAGAGTTATATTGATGATGCCCGGGCGCCGATGCGATTCAACTTGATCCTCATCGCTATTTTCGGGGTCATCGCGCTGACGCTTGCTTCCGTCGGCCTCTATAGCGTGATGGCGTATTCGGTGACCCAGCGCTCGCACGAGCTCGGAATCCGAATCGCCGTCGGCGCATCACCACGCGACATTTTGGGCCTGGTGCTGGGTCAGGGCATCCGCATGACGCTCCTCGGCGCCGCGATCGGCCTGGTTGCTTCGCTCGCGGTCACGCGGGCTCTATCGAGCCTGCTGTTCGGCGTCAGCACCACCGACCCGCTCACATTCATCGCCGTGCCGATCGTGCTGGCGTTCGTAGCCATACTTGCGTGCTACCTGCCGGCGCGGCGCGCGATGCGCGTGGATCCAATCATTGCTTTGCGCTACGAATAGCTGCACGCGTTATCGGAGGAGGACCCATGGCAAAACTCGAACGCGTTCGTGAGTCGCTTGAAGGTTCGCTTGACCCGGAGTATGTGAAGCAGCGCGAAAAAGCTGGATGGCGGCTGGTGGGCGTGGAATGGGAACGGGAAGCCGAAGCTTCGGACGCCCCGGGCGAGCGCGAGCCGCGCCTCGAAGAACCTCCGTACGGTGTGCGTGTAGGAGGGGACTGCGATCACCTGGAAGAAAATCCTGACGAGATGCAGTTCCTGCTTTCCATGATGGAGCTCATCATTCAGGATGTCTCGCTCACGAAGGTCGCCGAAGAACTTACCCGCAAGGGCTACCGTACCCGCAAGGGCGGGGAGTGGGGGCCAGTAGCTGTTTTCAACATGCTCCCTCGCCTGATCGAACTTACACCGCGAATTTTCGCCAGCCAGGAGTGGGTGGAGCGCCGCAAACGTCTCACGCTCACGTACTGATCTGAATCTCTCGCCTTCGATTCGAGCAACCGAGCCGGCCCGTATAGCCGCGACTCGGTCTTGACACAACATTCTTGCCTTACTACAGTTGCGCAGCGTCTGATGTATCCATACGCGGTCACGTTCCATCAAGCGAAGTGTCGCTTGATTGAGGAGGATGTATGCGCAAATCTGTCGCTGGCGGATTCTCAGCTGTTTTCATAGCGATCCTGCTGGGGATGCTTCCTCTGGCAGCGCGACCGCAATCGGACACTGCAGGTACGATTCCCGTTACCACTGTTGTCACCGCCCTGGGCAGCAAATTTACCGCGCCTCCTGCCGTCAGCAAAGCTGACGTCACGCTTCGCGAAGGGAATGTCCACAGAGACATTACGGAATGGATTCCGGCGCAGGGCGATCGAGCCGGTCTTCAACTCGCGATCGTGATCGACGATTCGCTGCAAAAGTCCTTCGGGAACCAGATAAAAGCTTTGAGCGCTTTTATCACTTCTCAGCCGAAATCGACCAGCGTCGGTGTGTTTTACGCGGCCAACGGGACACTTCAGGTTGCCTCTCAGTTCAATCCTGACTCGGAGGCGGTCGCGAAGACAGTCCGGTTGCCGAGCGGTACCTATGGCGCCGCGTCGAGCATCTATCAGTCCCTGTTGCAGCTAATTGGAGGCTGGCCCGTGACGGGCGCGCGGCGCGAAGTCTTGCTTTTCTCCGACGGCTTTGACTATCTCCGCAAGGAAAGATTCAGCCCGGACGTCCAGCTCACGATTGACAAAGCGCAGCAAGCCGGCATCTTGATTCACGCAATTTACGAATCCACGGCCGGTCGCCCCGGGAGAAACCGGCGAGTAGCCAACGTCGGACAGGGTAACCTCAATCAAATCTCCGACGGCACTGGAGGCTACGCGTTTTTCTCCGGAGATCGCTCCCCGCTAAGCATCGACCCGTATATCAGCCAGGTGGGAATGGTGCTGAAGAACCAGTACTTTATGACGTTTGCCACCACCCCGAGCAAAAATGGAGGCAAGGGAGAACTTAGAAGCATCAAAGTCTCCACCGAGCGGCGCGACGTGCAGCTCAAGGCTCCGGATAAGGTTTTCGTTCCAGGCCGCGAAAAATAACTGAGCGCCTTTAATTCCAATCCTTGACAGGCGCACACAGCGGCCAATACCTTACTGTTCTTGATTGGTTCTTGGGCGATGTCGCCCCACAACCCTCATTCGCATTCGCGCGGAAAGCGAAAGTTGGGACATTTTGACGGAGGAGGCATTAATGGTCACATCATTTCGCAGAATTGCGTTCTTGTTTGTAGTTCTTGCCGTTCTTTTCCCTGCGCTTTCCGCGTACGCTCAAACTCCAACGTCGTCGGGCAATGTCCCCATAACCACCGTGGTTACCGCGCTCGGCCCGAAATACACGGCGCCGCCGGCGATCAGCCAAAGCGACGTATCTGTCTACTCGGGTAAGGACAAACAGAACGTCATCGCCTGGGTTCCGGCGCAGGGCGACAAGGCCAATCTCGAGCTGGCCATCGTCATTGATGACTCGGATCGCATCGACATCGGCAATCAAATCAGCGATATCACCACCTTCATCAAGAGCCAGCCCAAGTCCTGCGGCGTTGCAGTTTTCTATGCGAGCAACGGCACCGTCCAGGCCGCATCGCAGTTCAGCACGGATCATGAAGCCGTAGCCAAGTCCGTTCGCTTGCCACTCGGCAGAGTCGCCGCGTATTCCAGCATCTATCTTTCGCTCATGGATCTGATCAAGCGCTGGCCGGTAACGGGAGCGCGCCGCGAAGTGCTGCTTATGGCCGATGGGATCGATCGCTTTCGCGGCGACCCGTTCAGCCCTGATGTCGATACGACGATTGAGCGGGCGCAAAGAGCCGGCGTGATGATTCACACTCTTTATGCCAGCGGAATCGGCGCGTTCAGCCGCAATATGTTCCAGGTGAATTACGGGCAGAGCAACCTCGCCAAAATGGCGGACGGAACGGGCGGCGAAGCTTTCTTCCAGGGCCTGCAGACGCCCATTTCATTCGCTCCATTCCTCGATCAGTTGAATGTGGTGCTGAACAATCAATACTGGCTGAGGTTCGAAACCCCGCGCAGCAAAAAGAAGAATGGCGAGATGCGCAGCATTCGCATCCGCACCGAGCAACGCGACGTGGATCTCTCGGCGCCCTCGCGCGTCTTCGTGCCAGGCGGCGCCACCGAATAATTTCTGCCGCGCGAGCCGGCTTGGTTTTATGTGGCCGGCTCGCCGTTGAGAAATCGTCGCTGAGAAAATCACATGACTCGCGCAAGCCTGGCGGCCGCGGTGCTTTGCATTTCCGCATTCATCTGGTTTGTGTCTGCCGCGTCTTCATCGGCGGATGGTCCACCGCCTGCCGATTCTGCGCGCCGAATCACCGCGAAGGCAGTTTGGAATCCTGCCTCGGACGTGCTATCCGAAATTCGCAGGAAGTGCACCGAAGGCGATCCTGCGCAGCACGAAGCCTGCTTTCTCGACGCTATGAAAGCGGCCGGTGCTTCAGACGAGGCGATGGCGTTCGTGAAAGAGTTTGCGGCCAACGGCTTGGCTTACGTTCGCGCTTTTCGCGACACCGGCCGCGTGGACATCGCCTACATCGAATATCTTTTTCGCGCCAACGACCTGGATGGCGTTCTTCTTGTGAATGGCGCGCCGCCCATAGCCGACGTCGACGATTACAAATTCCTTTCGCAAGAAGATCTGCGCAAAGACGACGATTACGCCGCGCTCCTGCAGAAATATCCTAACGTCAGCGTCTTCCCCGCCGACCGCTATCATACCGAACTGCCCGTGGCCACCTCTGCGGCTGACGGCGGCCAGGAATTTCAAGTTGAATATCTGCTTCAAGACGGGTGCCATGCTTGCGCGCGCATCGGCACTCTCATTGTGGCCTTCGACTTCGATTCATCCGGCCGCTTCACCGAGGTTAGCGCTCTGGGAGTCCGGCCGAATCCTAAACCAGATGCTGCACAACCATCCGTGCGCAAGCACCCGAGCACAATCGAATCGAAAGTCGGTGATACGTTTACCATCCCTCTCGAGGCAAATCACAGTACCGGCTATTCCTGGCGCCTTGCACAATCGACCGATCCCGCGATTCTGAAACAGCTCAGCGAAAAATATGAGGAGGATAACTCAGGCAGCGCCGGGGCGGGCGGGGTGGAAACTTGGACATTTCAGGCAATGGCTATAGGGGCTACGACACTTGTTTTTGAATACGCGCGCCCGTTCGAAAAAAATGTACCGCCCGCCGAGACCTCAAAATTCAGAATTACAATTCACTAGAGCTCGTCAGATCGCCGAGCCTGGCGGTGTCACGGTTTCGAGGGTGAGTCCGCCTTATCATGCATCACCATGATCGTGGACAGCGTCGTCGCGCAGAAGTGTCTCTCTGCCGTCTTTCACAGCAAAAACATCCTCCGCAGGGATGAAGGGCAGTGCGGCAAATGTTTCTTAGCCTCGTAGGATTCTGCTCAACACCACCCTCAACGGGAAGCAACCCGCTACACCGCGCCTCTAGCCCACGCGGGCAAATCCGCATAAGACACACTAGGCGGGCCCTGTTGTCCGCGCCCTGCCTCCTCCCGTCGCCGCTTCTCCGAGTGAGTCCACACCACCGCCCTTTGAGCCTTGCCCCCGAGCGTCCACTTCACCCGCCGCATCCGGATCGGGCCTCGTAGCCAGCCGAATTTCCGCTGTCGTCGCGTCTCCTCCCGCGCCCGCTCTAGCTTCTCGAAGCTCGCTGGCCCGCACGCCGCCATTCGCCTCCGCATCCGGTCGGGGTCAGCCTCGAACCGCTTCACCAGCTTGTTCACCCACGTGTGACTCACGTCTAAAAATCTCGCCACCCGCTGCTTCGCCCACGGTTTACCCGAAGCCTTGGCGTAGGCGGGCCCGCTCGCCGGCGCGCGGCCGGCCCTTTCGCTTGAGGGCGGGTCTGAGGGTGCCCCACTTGTCCTGAGCAGCGTTGAAGGGTGCTCGGTTTGTGAGCGTGGGGCTTTTCGGGTCTGCACCTGGTTTTCCCACTCCCTCACCTCTCGAGCCTCCACCTTACTCTCCACCCACCACTGCCACACCAGTTGCTCGATGATCCGCGACTCCAGTCCGCTCCGCCATCGCAGCGGTTCTCTCTTTCTCGCCGCCCGCGCTTTCGCCATATTGACGAGTCGCGCCACCCTCGCCCTCTCCGATTTGTGCCCCGGTCCCAGCCCGCCCATCCTCGCCTCCCGTTCCTCCCGTTGGAACTCCCAGGCAGCTCGGTAACGCGCGCCCGTGCAATCAAGGTCTCTCCCGCCGCCGGTGCCACCAGGTTGATCTTGTACTCCACCGTCAGCACCGACGAAGTAACCGGCATGAGCCCGTAGGCGGCATATCCGCACGCGCTGTCCGCGATCGCCGCCGCCACGCCTGCGTGAAAATATCCATGCTGCTGCGTCATCTCTTGGCGGTAGGGAACTTTGATTTCGCATTCGCCGGGCACAAGCGCAGTGACCTCCGCGCCCAGATGCCTCATAAACCCCTGCCGCGAGAAACTCTCGCGCACTCGTGCTTCCCGTTCGGAGAACTCGTTATTCATTTGCCCGCCCATCGTGCATAAACGCTTCGCGCTACGGAGCATTTCCGATCAGCTTTATGTTCCCACGCCTATGTAGGCCGAGATGCGAATTATTTTTAACCGTCGATTCACGCCGCATTCACTCTTGCCCTCCCACCCTTCGCTAGAGTTTTTGTCCAGCAGTCACTCCAAGGAGGATTCCAGATGCATTTGATGCGTAGATTCTTGTCTTCGGCCTTCGCTGTGTCGCTTATCGCGATGCCGCTATTTGCCGGTCCCAAGCCGCCCGACCAGGGCGACGCTGGTCAAATCCGCTACGTTCTTCTGATCAGCGTCGACGGTTTGCACGCGCTCGACGTGGCGAACTACGTTGCCGCGAACCCGAAATCGGCGCTGGCGGAGCTAAGCGAACACGGCATCACCTACTCGAGTGCCAACACACCGACGAATTCTGATTCCTTCCCTGGCCTCCTCGCCCTGATTACCGGAGGCTCACAGATCAGCCACGGGCTTTTCTACGACGTGAGCTATGACCGCACCATCTTTGCTCCCACGGACCCGACCTGCTCGAACCCCGCGGGCCCCGGAAACATGATGGTCTTCGACGAGTCCATCGACGCCTATGTCAATGGCATCTCACAAAACAAGATCGATCCCATGAAACTCCCGAACCACATCGTGGACGGAAAGTGCGTGCGAATGTTTCCGCACGATGCGATGCGCAGCAATACCATTTTTGAAGTTGTTAAATCTGAGCACGGCCGCACCGCGTGGGCAGACAAGCATCCCGCGTATGACATCGCCAATGGGCCATCGGGCAAAGGCGTCGATGATCTGTATACGCCGGAGCTTACAAACGCTGGGGGGTTCGACAACACGGTCAGCGTGGTTTGCACAGCGCAGAACGACAATCTGAAAGTCCAGGGCATCCTGAATGAAATCCGAGGCTTCACCCACGACGGAAAGACCCAAGTCGGCGTCCCCAACGTCTTTGGCATGAACTTCCAGGCCGTCAGCGTGGGCCAAAAACTTGAAAGCGACAATAAAGTCAGCGATCCGTCGCTAAAGTGCCCCACTGACACAGTTCTCGCTGGGAAACCCGGGGGGTACACAGACGGTCTGGGAACTCCGACTGAAGTTCTCTCCTACGGCTTGCAGAAAACCGATGAGGCGCTCGGCAAGATGATCGCAGCGCTCAAGACTCAAGGCATCTACGAATCCACCCTCTTCAATGCGGGCAACAATTGCAATTCCGGCCCATGCGGGTTCGTTAATGATGACGACATCGCTTTGGTTTGGCTACCTGCCGGCCAGCAAGGCCTCACGACGGCCGCGGCGGACTACTTCAATACCCACGCCAAAGAATTGTTCATCGACGAAGTCATGTCCGGCTCCGAACTCACCCTCAAGTTCAAGGACCCGATAAGCGACAGCCGCACTCCGGATCTGATTATTCGACCGAATTACGGCACGATTTACACGACATCGGTTTTCAAGAATGCCGAACACGGTGGCTTCAACTACTCGGACACGAACGTTGGGCTCATCGTCTCGAACCCGAAATTCAATCCTCAGGTTATCAAAACGCCGGTAGCGACATCGCAGGTTGCCGCTACGATTCTCAAGGCCTTGGGAATTGATCCCTCAGAGCTTGACGCCGTCCGCATTGAGGGGACTAAGCCATTGCCCTTGCCAGCTGGGTCCAAAGGTGGCGACGAGTAAGGGAACGGCTACCTAAGAAAACCAGAACCAAAATTAAAAAGGCCCGATTCAACTCGCATTGAATCGGGCCTTCTCGCGTTTGCTCGCCCTGAGAAACTCGTGAGAGCTCCAAAGGGTTTGATTGCTCTTTAACAGCCCTTCAAACCGCTCGCGCGGCCAAAGGGGAGATCGGATGAGACTTGCCAGAACCCGTTCGGCTGAGAGCCGAACGCCCGGCCAGTTAGACCGAGTGGAGAGCCGTAACCGCCAGAGGCGGTTCGTACTCCCTTTTCTTTTAGAAAGGAGGTGATCCAGCCGCAGGTTCTCCTACGGCTACCTTGTTACGACTTCACCCCAATTGTGAATCATACCTTGAGCGCCTGCCCCCTTGCGGTTGGCTCGGCGATTTCTAGTACAGCCCACTTTCGTGATGTGACGGGCGGTGTGTACAAGGCCCGGGAACGTATTCACGGCGCCGTTCTGATGCGCCATTACTAGCGATTCCGGCTTCATGCAGTCGAGTTGCAGACTGCAATCCGAACTGAGCGCGCTTTTTTGCGATTAGCTCCCCCTCGCGGGTTTGCAACGCTTTGTGGCGCGCATTGTAACACGTGTGTAGCCCTGGACATAAAGGCCATGCTGACTTGACCTCATCCCCACCTTCCTCTCCGTTATCCGGAGCAGTCCTCATAGAGTTCTCCCTTGCGGGTAGCAACTATGAGTAAGGGTTGCGCTCGTTGCGGGACTTAACCCAACACCTCACGGCACGAGCTGACGACAGCCATGCAGCACCTCTACACAGGTCCCTTGCGGGAAGGCCCCATTTCTGGAGCTGGTCCTGTGCGGTTCAAGCCCAGGTAAGGTTCTTCGCGTTGCGTCGAATTGAACCACATGTTCCACCGCTTGTGCGGGCCCCCGTCAATTCCTTTGAGTTTCAGCCTTGCGACCGTACTCCCCAGGCGCAGGACTTAACGCGTTAGCTACGGGACTTGCCCCGTACAGGGCAAACCCCAAGTCCTGATGGTTTAGGGCTAGGACTACCAGGGTATCTAATCCTGTTTGCTCCCCTAGCTTTCGTCCCTCAGCGTCAGTTGTGATCCAGCGAGCCGCCTTCGCCTCGGATGTTCCTACGGATATCTACGCATTTCACCGCTACACCCGTAATTCCACTCGCCTCTCTCACACTCTAGCACAGCAGTTTCGTTAGCAGCCTCTGGGTTAAGCCCAGAGATTTCACTATCGACTTGCTACACCGCCTACGGACCCTTTACGCCCAGTAATTCCGAGCAACGCTGGCCCCCTACGTATTACCGCGGCTGCTGGCACGTAGTTAGCCGGGGCTTCTTATACCCGTACCGTCATACCCTTGCGGGCATTCTTCCGGGTCGAAAGGGGTTTACACTCCGAGAAGCTTCATCCCCCACGCGGCGTTGCTGCATCAGACTTTCGTCCATTGTGCAAGATTCCCCACTGCTGCCTCCCGTAGGAGTCTGGACCGTGTCTCAGTTCCAGTGTGGCCGGCCAACCTCTCAGTCCGGCTACCGATCATTGCCTTGGTGAGCCATTACCTCGCCAACAAGCTAATCGGCCGCGGATCCCTCTTGTGGCGACTTGTGCCTTTGATCGCATCAGCATGTGCCATCGCGATGTTATGCGGTATTAGCCCAATTTTCACTGGGTTATTCCCCACCTCAAGGAAGGTTATCCACGTGTTACGCACCCGTTCGCCACGCGCCCACAGCCTGTATTGCTACAGAATGCTGCGCGTTCGACTTGCATGTGTTAAGCACGCCGCCAGCGTTCGCTCTGAGCCAGGATCAAACTCTCGTTTGAAACCTGATGTTTCGACCGTCTCGATTTGCATCGCCACGATCGGAACGAACTGTTAAATCGCTCGGTATCTCTCAATTTCCCTTGTCCCGGTACACCCGAAACAAGAGAGAAACCACTGCCACCCCTACCCCAAAAGAGTAGTGATAACAGCTCCGCTGCTGCCCGAAGGCAACAACAGAAAACGGGTTCTGGCATGTATCATCCGATTGTCAAAGAGCAGGTCATCCCAGGTCAACTGGAAGGACTACAGACGAACCGCCATCCTATCAAGTCATCTCTGTAGTGTCAAGCTTTAATCCCACGTTTCAATCTTCGTTTTTTGCATCACTCCCTGTTGAAATTCCCGTTACCGTTGAATTCTGCATGCCCGTTCCCTCGCGTCCGTAGGCCTAGTTAGTTTCGAAAATGAGCGCGTATTTCGCGATTTTCATGTCGCTTGATGGAATCTTGAGTCGTTGAAGCCTATCTTTAATTTCTTCCCGTGCGGTTCGCTTCATCCGCGAACCCAGATAAACACGCGTGACGCATTTTGTGTCCTCGTAGAAAGCTTTTCCAGGGCGCGAGAACATGCGCCACTCACGTTCGTAGAGCCAGGGATAGCTCTTATATGACAGAATTTCTTGGCAGCACCTGCCGGATCTGTCTCGTTCCTGTATATCATTGGCGCGCCCTCGTTGTAGAACATCCTAACGAATGCGACCCCATCGCCAAGGTTTTGCTTCAAAAGACGAAGGCTGTACGAAACGCAGATCCCACTAAACTGCTCGGCGTAATGCGCCCACATCAACTGATGGTTATGTACTTCACTGAACGAGCAAATTCCGAGGGCTTCTTTATTGTTGCGCACGGCCTGTCTGAACGCATGGTATCCCATGCTATCTCTCACCCGCCTACTGGACGCGAACACACCCTCCATTGGGTCGTTCATGTCGTCGAATGAAGCGCAGTACACGTAGGCTCCCTCAATCGCCGCTATCTCGCGATTGAGTTCACTGGCTGGCCGGTAACGATAGAGCCGTTTGGGCTCGACGAACGATTTAATCTGGGCCACTGAGTGAAATCCTCCCGGGCAAAATCGGAGCGGTTCAGAAGGCCCTAAGTGTATAGCAGCTGAAGTTAACTTACGTTAACATGTTCAAGATGACGATCACGAACACAATTCTCTGCCAAGACATAATTGATGATCCCCGTCATCACCGCTGGGGTGTTCCCTGCCCAAAGTGCCTGTTTTCGCTAGGGACCTTTGAGATCACTGCCGAGGCCTTTTTTCGTGAAGGAAGCGTCCCTTGCAGAAATTGTGGTGAGCAAGTCAACCTCTGGCATGCAAGCGAAAGGTTCGCGGCGAACGCCTTCCCAGGTTTAATGACTGTTTCCTCTCTCGGAGCCACCCAAACCAGACTGGAATTTGAATTGAACCCAGGGGAGAGTAAGGAGATCGATTTCAAGACATTTGGAATCCCGGATAGCGCCACAATTCTCGAACTTGTTTTTTCACCGCAAGGCAAGTCTTGGCCACTTTTGAAACATTCGAATAACGCATTACGGCGTTTTATCGGCACTAAGGTTTGGGTGTACGGAGTTCCGTTTGATTTCGGGCAGGACGGTCGCTCTGTGATGGGCTCCATCACCTGGATTGAGCGCGGCCAGAACACTCAAAGTTTCCTGTACATGGTTGACGCTATGGAGGCGATGTCGGCAAGGAAATTCTTGCACGTGATTCTTTCTGCGCATATTGCGTTCGAACTTGAAGCGATGTCATTAGTCCGTGCAGCCCTGGATCGCTTTGCGTCCCGATCTAAGGTCCGTGATTTCATCGAACGTGAGCTCAGCCTCGCGAATGCGATAAACGTAATACTGCCCAACATTTGCGGGCAAGAGGGGATCCGGGTGCTGAGCGACAGTCTTAGGGGTGCCTTGAATCAGCTTCGCGAATTAAGGAATAAAATTGTTCACGAGGGATTGGCCGACACTGACCTAACCGAAAACGATGCTTCTAGGATGTTGTTCGCGGCCATGTTCGGCTTCGAATACACACGCTTCGTGAGGAAGCAGCTGTTTCCTCAAAACTCTCCGCCACCAAAACTATCGGAAGGAACCGACGTAAGTAGTATTACGACTTAGAAATATTCCTATATTTCGTCGGGCTTACACCAAATTCAGTTCGAAACGCGCGATTGAAATTCGACACATCGCCGAAACCACAATCGAGCGCAATGTCCAACACCTTCTTGCGTTCCGCCGCGAGACGCGATGCTGCATCGCGCAGGCGGGCTCGACGCACATATTGATGCGGCGTAATTCCCGTCAAGCGCTCGAACGTGCGCAGAAAATGATAAGGGCTTAATCCTGCCTCGCGCGCCAGGCTGCCTAAGCCCAATGCGCCGTCCGGACGCCGCTCGATCGCGCGCACGCTGCGCGTTACTCGCGCCATCGCACTCGGCGGCGCGTTCTCAACGCGCAATGAAATTCCGCGTTCCACTCGCACCGTTGCGGCTGCGAGTTCAACGCTTAGCTCCTCCCAAGGCGTGTCTGCCGAATATTCCAGACCCGCTTGCGCCCGCGCGATTAGCGACGACAATTCGCGCAGCGGAGGCAGCCGCAGCACTCGGAATCCGCGTTCACCTTGTCTCACGCCCGCATCGGACGCGATTCGCTCGAAATATTCCGGCGCAAACTGGAACGAGAGGCACCGGTCGCCGGCCGCGTGTTCGTGACCTACTTCAAAACTCTGCCTGGCATTTCCCAGCAGCAGCGAACCCGGCGTCATCAGCTCATGGCGAATCGCGCCGTTAGCCGAACCCCTTTTTGCCGAACTCCCGTTCGCGAAACTCTCACGAGCCGATCCGCGATACTGAAATGTGCCCGCCAGCACCATCGCGATCGTTACATCGCCGTGCCGCTCCTCAAAAATCGGATCCTGCGGGCCAGACGCGCAAATCAAATCCTGCACGGCCCAGCCCTCGCCTCGCGCCAGTACGCGGCAAGTCGGATGACAGGCCCCGGCGCCCGTGGCAGCCCGCCGCGCCAAAGCCTGCTCCAATTCCACCGCAATTTTTGCCAAGACCCCGTCTCCGCTTCCACCCTATAACAGCCAAGTAGGCCGTCTCACGAATTCCAGTGCCGAAGCGTCAACTCTGTCCGACGCTTTGTAGGTCGCCCCTTCAGGGGCGACATAAACGTACCTAAGAATCGGGGGCTTTAGCCCCTGAAGTACATCTTAGTCTATCGAGGACGCAAAAATGACCGCAACCGCAGCACCGCAGAGCCGCTGCCATTTCGCAGTAGGGGCACGGCATGCCGTGCCCGGCAAACGAACTTGGCATTGTCGAGCCATTTGTCACGATTGAGAATTCAAGGGCGAACACTGGTAGCGCGGTTTCGGTGGATGGGATGCGATCGCTTCTGCGCATTCGGGCACGGCATGCCGTGCCCCTACTGAGCATCAACGGCGGCGCTGAAATTCACTCAATCGAATCGAAAGATACCATCATCCAATCGAAAAAAGGGAGGAACAAACAATGGCCACCGCAACGGCAACCAGCACCAACCAGGACAAAGCACTCCGCGAACAACTCGTAAAACTTCTCAGCGACAGCGAAGCCCACGCCAATTTCGAAACGGCGGTGAAAGACCTGCCCGCCGACCTGCAAGGCAAGCGCCCGAAGGGTGCGGCCCACTCACCGTGGGAAATGCTCGAGCATCTCCGCATCGCGCAGTGGGACATTCTCGAATTCGCCCGCAACGCCAAACACAAATCACCTGAATTCCCGGAGGGCTATTGGCCAAAATCGCCCGAACCCTCCGACGCAAAAGCCTGGGAAAAAAGCGCCGCCGCATTTCGCGCCGATCGCAAAGCTCTCTGCGATCTCATAAACAACGAATCCACCGACCTATTCGCAAAAATTCCCCACGGCGACGGTCAGACGATCCTCCGCCAAGCCCTGCTGGCCGCCGACCACAACGCCTACCACATAGGCGAACTAATCCTCCTGCGCCGCATCCTAGGCGCGTGGGACTAGCAGCAGCGGTCGCGTTTTTTCAGTAGTGTAGGCTTCAGCCTGCGTCGCAAGCTGCGAGCGGCGCTGTGTAGCAAGACGCGATGGCGGCGTTCTTTTTTCGCAGTACGGCACGGGTGGGAGCCCCCGCATTTATGCTGGGGAGGAGCGCTTCAGCGCTTCGCAACGATCAGGGCAACTTAATCTCGCGCTTTAGCGCTGGGCCTTCAAAGGCCTGTGGCTAAAGCCACGATTTCATCTTGAGGCTTTCTTCGCTGGACTGAAGTCTAGCTCCCTCTGCTGAAGCAGAGGGCTCCCACCGGAAAGGCATTCAGTAGCACAGGCAATCCGTCCTGAGAAGCGAAGGGCCCTGTGCCCCAGGTAACAATCTGCAAAGAGTCGCGATTCTTGGCGAACCGCGCGCCACCAGGTCTCTTGTGTTCGCGTTTCCCAAGAGATGTCGAGGTTAGGAAGCGCGGCCAGAAGTGGCTTCCAACGCGGTCAAACTGCAAAGGCCCGCGAAGGGCCACCGTGTGCAGTCACTCCAGAACAGGATCTAGCCGCTCCCCTCTTGGATGATGATTTCTTCCTTATCCGCACTCTAAATTGGCTTAGGCCTTCGCCTCAATGCACGGAACTCTGTAGATTTCTCTAAGCCTTGTCCGTAGCCTGTGATATGTGCAAATGGCGCTTGTTTTAATACACGGTTCCGCGATTAAGATTCTTTGTAAGAGTCATCGAATCAAATAGATGCAAATTTCTAATACACGGAAGAACGGGGTTTTAGGACATTGCGACTCACGCCAAAGCAAGACTCTGCATCTATGATTATTTGGCGATTATTCGTCGCAAATGAAGACTATTTTCCGCGCGCTCGACCGAATAGAATTCATGGCGACTGGTTGCAATTCTTACTGAGGTGCTAACCTGAATCGGGCTCGCCTGGCAATTCTCGTCGTTCTCGTATTTGGTTCGGTTCTCTCGCATTGTCCTCGCGCGTTCGCATGGGGTTGCGAAGGCCATCAAACAGTCGCCCTCATCGCCAAGCAGAATCTCAATCCTCACGCGCTGGCGATGGTGAATCAGATTCTCACCGACAATCCTATCGACCCGACGCTCGACCGCTTCTGCAAGCCAGTCGCGACCGATCCAATCGAAGACGCCGCAACGTGGGCCGACGATTACCGCAAAGGACATCCCGAAACCGCGGGCTGGCATTTTATCGACATCCCTCGCGGCGCCGCAAAAGGAACCTACAGATGCGACGCGGTGCAAAGCTGCATCACCCTTGCCCTCTCCGAGCAGGTGAAGATTCTCAAGGATCCAGCGAGCGGTCCGGCTGCGCGAGCGAACGCGCTGCGGTTCATCATCCATTTCGCAGGCGACATTCATCAGCCGCTGCACTGCACGACGAACAATGACCGCGGCGGGAATTGCGTACCGGTCACGTACTTCGGCCAAAAGCCGCTAGAGACCGATCAGATCACCAAGACCTACCAATTGAATCTTCACGGAGTTTGGGACACGCAGCTTGTCGAGCGCATCGCCGGCAGCGAGACCGTCGAGCAGTTCGCCGCCGCGATCGAGAAGAGGTTCAAGCCTCAATTCGCGACGTGGAAAGAAGAGGGCGTGAACTTCGACAATTGGGCGTGGGAAAGCCACGAGGCGGCCGAACAAACGACGTATGGAGCGCTCAATCGAAAGATCCCGGTGGAAAAACCCGAGCCGGTGAACTCCTGTGCTGATGCGGACGAGATCTCCGAGCGAATGCTGAAGCTGAGGGAAAAAGTGGGACCGCAGTATCAGACCTTCGTAAGTCGCACAATCGAAGAGCAGCTAGCAAAGGCCGGCTTCCGACTAGCAATGATTCTCAATCAAATCTGGCCTGCGGCCTGAACCATACTGACCTGAAAAGCCAGCGATTGCAGCCGACCGAGTTCTATGCTGGTCTGGTACTCGGCCATGCGGTGCTTTACCTATTGTTACAGACCTGCTAACTGGATTATGCTCCCGCCAGCTTCTCGCGCCGTGCGAGGGGCTTGGAACGAACCCAGTCTCGACAACCAGTAAGCCAATCCAAATGCATTGGGGCGACGTACTAGCATCAGGGCGGTTGCAGTCCAAATCGACAGGAGGACGTGGAAACATGACAAAGTCCAAGAAGAGCTTGGTAGCAGGAGCAGCGCTGGCTGGTTTGTTGGCCGGGACTGCGGTAACGGTGCAGGCGTCGAACCTTCTCTCGAGCGCGAAGGGCAATACCTTCAGCACGCAGAAGGACGACTCCAAGGTGAAGGAAAAGCACGCCTGTAAAGGCCAGAATTCCTGTAAGGGCAAGGGCGGCTGCAAGTCGAGCGACAACGGTTGCAAGGGCAAGAACTCTTGCAAGGGCAAGGGCGGTTGCGCAACTGACGGCTCAAAGATGCCGTCGTAGTAGTGACCCGCTGAAGCAATACCGCGTTACCTGACGGAGGGCCGGCAAGAATTCTCCGGCCCTCTTTCTATCTAGACTTGCTTTATCTACTTGAGGAATTCAATGCCAGCAAATCGGTTCAACGGATTCACGGATTACGGCGTGGGAATCGGACTGCGCGCGCCGCACTATCACCACATTCTGACGAAGAAACCGGTCGTCGACTGGTTCGAAATCATCTCTGAAAATTTCATGATTGATGGCGGGCGGCCGCTGCGGATTCTCGATCAAATTCTCGAGCAGTATCGCGTGGTGCAGCATGGCGTTTCGATGTATTTCGGCTCGGCGGAAAAGCCAAACCGCGAACACTTGCGCCGATTAAAGGAATTGGTGGAGCGGACGAAAACGCCGTGGGTTTCCGACCATCTCTGCTGGGGAAGCGTCGATGGCCGCTATACGCATGACCTACTTCCGATGCCTTATACATTCGAAGCGGCTCGCATCACCGCGCAAAAGGTTCGCGAGGTGCGGGATTTTATCGAGACACCGATAGTAGTCGAGAACGTGAGCAGTTATGCCGAGTTTCACGTTTCGGAAATGACCGAGTGGGAGTTTTTAAATGAAGTGGTGGAGCGGGCCGATTGCGGGATTTTGCTCGACGTGAACAACATTTACGTGTCGTCGAAGAATCACAGCTTCGATCCGTTCACCTACGTAAATAGTGTTCCGGCCGATCGCGTGGCGCAGATTCACATCGCCGGGCATTCGAAATTCAAGAAATATATTCTCGACACGCACGATCATCCGGTGATCGATCCGGTCTGGAAGCTTTACGAGCGCGCCATTGAACGCGTGGGCCACACGGCCACGCTGCTCGAATGGGACGACAGCATTCCGTCGTTCCAGGAAGTTCATGACGAAGCGCTGAAGGCGAATAAGTTTCTCGCGAGTGCCTCGCTCGCCGCCGCCGTATGAGTCTTCTAAGCATCCAGCGCCGAATGGCTCGAGCGGTAATGACGCCTCTCACTCCCGCCGAGCGCATGCGCCCGACGGCGCCTGATGGCCGCTCGCTGCGCAAAGTCGCCTCCGACATCATCAAGCCGAATGACCGGCTCACTTCGTTTGAGCGCCTGGAAATCTACAACCGGCAATACTGGTTTCGAGTGCTCTCCGCGTTTGCGGAGGATTTTCCAGGTCTTCGCGCCGTGCTTGGCGAACGCAAATTCGACGCTGGCGCGAAGGCATACATCAACGATTGTCCTTCGACTTCTTTCACGCTGCGAAACCTCGGGTCAAAATTGGAAGCGTGGCTGCGCAAGAATCCGAAATGGACCGGCTCGCGACGAGAACTGGCGCTCGACATGGTCCGATTGGAATGGGCCGATATTGATGCTTTCGACGGAAAAGCGGAACCCGCTTTGAAGCCCGAAGATCTCGCGGGAGCTGATCCGGAGACCCTGCACTTGCAGTTGCAGCCTTACATTCATCTTCTCGACTTGCACTATCCCGTGGACGACCTGCTGATTGAGTTGAAGAAAGATGAAGAGGGCACGGATTTCGCGAGCAACGCTTTCAACGAGCGCCACAAGCAAAAGCGCGTGCGCGCGGTGGCAAGGCTGAAACCCTCGACGATTTTTCTTGCCGTGCACCGCCTCGATGATTCCGTGTACTTCCGGCGCCTGGAGCGCGAAGAATTCCTGATCCTGAGGGATCTGCGCGCAGGCAAGACGCTAAGCCGCGCGGTCGGCTCCGCTCTGCGCAAAAGTTCGATCGCGCCGGAAGACAGGCCCGCGCAAATTCAGAGCTGGTTCCAGACCTGGTCTACCTTGGGCTGGTTCTGCCGCTCCATGACAGCGAAGAAGAAATGAGCGGCCTGCGGGAACAAATCCAAAACCTGCACGGCTTGCTCGTCCGAGTGGCGACAAGCTTGCAGTCGGCGCTCCTGCTTTGTATCCGCGTCTATTTCGGCCTGTGGCCGGCTGGCATCGCGCTGAACGGGTGGGGAAAGCTTCACAATCTGCCGCACGTCACTCAATTCTTCGCCAGCCTTGGGCTTCCGGCGCCGGGAGCCACTGCCGCCTTTGTCTCCACGTTCGAATTCGTCGCCGGGATTCTGCTGGCGGTAGGTCTGCTGTCGCGGGTGGCGGCGCTGGGCCTTGTGATTGACATGCTCACGGCGTACCTCACATCCGACCGTGAGGCGCTATCTTCTTTTTTCTCCGATCCGTCCAAGTTTTATAACGCGGATCCATTTATCTACCTCGCCGTCGCCCTGGTGATCCTGATCTTCGGACCCGGCAAGATCGCCCTCGATTACCTCATCGAGAAGAAGTATGCGAATCGGGGTCAGGTCAATATCTGAGAACAGCTGACAACAGCTGATCTCACATATATTTTCGATGCGGCTCTGATTTTTTGTTCCAGCAAAACGCCTTTTCATCGCATCCTATTAAGTGATGAGCACGCGCTCCGGCCCTTTCGCAATTCATCGTGTCCCGCATAGCAGCTTTCGAATTCTAATTCCGGTATTCTTCCTTCTGCTCCTGGTTCCCGCATCATGCGTCCCGGCGGATGGGATGACGTCTACAGTCGTGGTTGGCTCGTCGCGAATCGACGTGCATATCGAAAGCGGCCCGATGCAGCTTTCGAATGAGGAGCTGATGCAGTGGGTGCGCATGGCCGCGGATTCCGTCTCGACATATTACGGGCGCTTCCCGGTGCCGGATGTCGCGCTTCGAATTATTCCAGCAGACGGCCGAGGCGTGCGCGGAGGAAAGACGTTCGGCGCAAAAGAAGGCGGGCGCATTTCGATCCATGTGGGCCGGGAAACGACGGTGAACGGGCTGAACTCCGACTGGATGCTGACACACGAAATGGTGCATCTCGCGTTCCCTTCGATGGCGGATGAACACCATTGGATCGAGGAGGGAATCGCCACATATGTGGAGCCGATTGCGCGCGTGCGGGCCAAGCACATGGACGCTCATGAAATGTGGTTTGAGCTGGTGCGCGACCTGCATCAAGGACTGCCGCAACCAGATGACGAAGGCCTCGACAACACGCACACCTGGGGTCGAACGTACTGGGGCGGCGCGCTTTTCTGCTTCCTCGCGGACATAGAAATTCACAAGCAGACGAACAACCGCAAAGGCCTCGACGACGCGTTGCGCGGAATCCTGAACGCCGGAGGCGAGATCCGCTACGATTGGCCGATCGAGAAAGCGCTCACGGCCGGCGACGCGGCTATCGGAGTTTCTGTCCTGATGCCGCTTTATCAGAAAATGAAAGGTCAGCCTTATCCGGTGGATCTCGATGCACTGTGGAAAGAACTCGGAGTCGAACGCGAAGGAGATACCGCGAAGTTCATCGATTCGGCGCCGTTTGCGAAGACGCGCGAAGCGATCACCTTCGGCTCTTCCATGGGGGCCAAATTGCAGCCGGCGGCTGCTTCGCAGGCGATTGATGCGGGCCGGCGATCACGCAGTGTTCATTAGGTGTTTGTCCCAAGTTCTTTCGGCTGAGATCCTTCGCCCCGTGAGAATCCGGGACGCATAGACCGCGCTTCGCTCAGGATGGCGAGAAGCCTTTGTTATTGGCGAATTTCTAAGATTTACCCGAACTCTTCGTCCCAAATAGCACATCCAAGCTAGCTGCCAACCGGCATCTAACTTCTTTTCCGGCTTGCGCTTCTGCGATAAGCTCCGTCCACTTGAAAATAGAATTCGTACAAATCATTTCCGGAGGAATGCGATGGCGCGGATGGGATTCGAAAGCAGGCATTTGCTACGCGGATGGATATGCGCGATTGTCGTGCTGCTTTTTTGCGGTACCGCTGCGGCGCAATATACGGACAAGCAGGCGATCGATGATCTCGGCGGCCCCCAGGCATTCGCCGCTCGCCGCGCCGATTTGGCCAAGCAGTTGAAAACCGGCTACGCAATCCTTTTCGCCCGCAATGAAATTCCCGAATCCACGCACTACCGCGAAGACAATGACTTTTATTATTTCACGGGCCTGCAGGATCCCGGCGCCGTGATGCTGATGGACGTCGAGAAGGGCACCACCGCAATTTTTGAACCCGCACAGGCGGGGCGCACGGCTCAGGTATACGGTCCGAATTTGCTCTCGCTCACGCCCGCGGATCGCGAGGCACTGGGCTACAAGGTGGTGCTGCCGGTTTCCGATCTCGACACCGCGCTTTCTTATGCGCTCGCGCGCGGCGGTACGCCCGATCTGTGGCTGCGGCTTGGCTTCCCCGATAAAGCCGACGGCGCGCGTCCCGAAGTGGGACGCGACCACGCCTGGAAATTCGCGCATCCCTATCACGAGCCGATTCCGAGCGATCTCGCCCCGGCAAAACTGCTCGCCGAACGCTACGCCATGGCGCATCTGCGCGACATGACTCCCGTGATCGACGAAATGCGCAACATCAAGCGGCCGGAAGAAATCGAAGTGCTGCGCCGCATCGGGAAAATCAGTGCCGAAGGAAATCGCGACGCAATCGCTCACGCGCATCCGGGAATGTATCAATATCAGATCGAAGCGCGCGCCTATTTCTACGATTTCGACCACGGCGCGCAAGGCGCGTCGTATCTGGCGATTGTCGGCTCCGGAAACGACATCAACACATGGCACTATTTTTCGAATCGCCACAAGATCGAAGCCAACGAACTCGTCGTGTTCGATTTTGCCGGTTCACTCGATCACGAAACGATGGATATCACCCGCACATTCAATATCAGCGGGAAATTCACGCCCGAACAAGCGAAGTGGTACGCGGTCGATCTCGATTGCCAGAAAGCGATCATCGCGCTTCTCACTCCGGGCCACACGTACGAGGAAGCCAATGCGGCGGGGAAAGCCGTGTTCGACAAAGCCGGCATCGGCAATCAATGGTATGGATATCCCGGACATTTCGTCGGGCTTGCGACACATGACGTGATGCGCCCGAGTGGGCCGATTAAAGCCGGACAGGTTGTGACGGTAGAGCCGATCGTGGAATTCCCCGATAAACACATGCACTATCGCGTGGAAGATACGATCCTCATCACCAACGGCGCACCAGAAAATCTTTCGGCCGCGATTCCGAAGGAAGCGGACGAAGTGGAAAAACTGGTGGGCAGCGCAAAAGACTGAGAGAAGTTGTCGCTGCTAAATCGTAAGAGCGCTAACTAGGGCAAACCACTTAGTACTTTCTGCGGAAAGTTTTCTACGAAATTTTGCAATTCTGAATCTCATAACATTCTGCAAATCCGAATTTTCTTCATACGCGCCGAAATCCGGTCTTCTATGGAAATTCGGACTGTGCGCTCCCGCCTGTAAGAAAAACCCTGTAAGTGACTGAAAATTAAAACCGTATTTTCGCACGCGGCTGGGCATCAACGTGCCATACACGCCGCGGGGATATTTTTCCAAGTGCGCGGCGAGAATTTTCTACGACATTCGATTCTTGGCAGGTCTTCAGGAGGATGTATGAACTGGAAGCGATTCACAGCGTTCACGTTCGCGCTGCTGGCTGTGCTGCTTCTCAGCTATCAGCCGGCTCACGCGCAATCGAACGTACAAGCAGGAAGCATTCAGGGAGTGGTGACCGATCCGCAGGGCGGTATCGTGCCCAACGCCAAGGTGACGATCACCAACAAAGATACAGGAGCGGTGCTCGACACGACGACGACGTCAGCCGGCACTTTTACGTCGGGTTCGCTCGTGCCGGGAAACTATACGGTTCGGGTAGAAGCGCCGAGCTTCAAGACCGTGACCGGAACCTACGTCGTGCAGATCAACCAGGTGTCGAGCGCGCCGATCAAGCTTGAGCTGGGCGCCTCGAGCACGGTCGTGGAAGTGAGCGGCCAAGTGATCGCCGTGAATACAGACCAGGCGCAAGTTTCTGGCAGCTTGACTACACAACAGATCGAGAATTTGCCGATCAACGGCCGAAACTTTCTCGACCTGGCGCAACTCGAACCCGGCGTTCAGATTCAGGACGGCGGCAATTTTGATCCGACGAAGATTGGTTTCTCGTCGATTTCGTTCGGGGGGCGTTATGGCCGCAGCGCGCGCATTTCGGTAGACGGCGTGGACGTGAGCGACGAGAACGTCGGCACCACGACCACGGGCGTACCTTCGAGCGCCATCGCAGAATTCCAACTCGCGCAATCGAGCTTGGATCTTTCGAATGACCTTACGTCCAGCGGCGCGGTCAATGTTGCGACGAAGTCCGGAACGAACGCACTGCACGGAGAAGGCTTCGGTCTTTTCCGCGACAACTCGCAAGCTGCGGTATATCCGGGCGGCGCGCAGTTTCAGCGCAGCCAGTATGGCGGCGACGTAGGCGGAGCGATCATCAAGGACAAGCTGTTCTTCTTCGCTGATGGCGAGAGAATTCTTGCCCATGACGCGGGTGGAGTTCTCATCTCTTCGATTCCCGGAGGCGGCGGCACGAACTTGAATTCGTTTAACGGAACTTTCCCAGCTCCGTTCCACGACAACAATCTTCTCGGCAGGCTGGACTGGCAGGCGACAAAAACAATCCACGCATTTGGCCGCTTCAGCTATTGGCAGGCCAGCGACGTGGGCAATTTCGGCGGTGCGGCGAATTATGCGATTTATGACAACCGTGATCGCACGAAGAACCTGGTGGGCGGCGTAGACTTCACCACCGGACAATACACCCACAGCTTCCGCGCGGAATATCTGAAGTTCGTCAATGTGATCGGTGATGCCGTAAGGGGAAGCGATTTGCCATTTGCGGATCTTCCCGCAGGCATCATCCTCGGTGGCACCGGTTTTCAGAGCGGCCCCAGCTTCCTGGCTCCGCAGTCGACAATCCAGAGCGACCGCCAGGTTAAATACGACGGAAGCAAGGTGTGGGGCGCGCACATCATTCGTTACGGCATCGGGTACAACCGCATCACAGGTTGGACCAATGCCAGCTTCTTCGGTATCGCCCCGATTGCTGACAGCGTCAACCTCTCTGCTCCTGGCACTTTGACGTGCCCGGGCGGACAAACCGGCGCCGCGTGCCCCTTGAACTATATTTCAGATATCGCTCTCGTCGGGAACGGCCAAGGCGCGTTCACGGAACTTAGCCGCTTTGGCAAGCCGAATGGCGGTCTCGGTCCGGACAATCGGCTGGGGGCGTACATTGGCGATAGCTGGAAGGTGAAGCCGAATCTGACACTCACGTACGGCGTGCGATACGTCCGCGACACGGGCCGCACCGATAGCGATCTGGGACCTCTTCCTGCGCTGAATGCGGTGTTTCCGGGTGCCGGTAACACCGTGAATCAGCCGAACAAGAATTTCGGTCCGCAGGCCGGCATCGCCTGGGATCCCAAGGGCGACGGCAAGATGGTGTTCCGCGCCGGAGCCGGAATCTACTACGACAACACTGTCTTCAACGACATTCTGTTCGATCGCTTGCTGCGGCTCCAGAACGGAGCGTTCAACGTCGTGCAGAATGCCTGCGCTTTCGGGCCGGGCAGTGTCGTCTTTGGAGATGGCAAAACCCACTTCCTCGGAGACATGACCAAGGCTGATGCGGGCGTCGTATGCAATACACCAATCGGCGCGACGGTGGGTCCTGGTGGCGGTTCGTGCACGGGCATCACGTTTGCAACCTGCCTCGGGAACTTCCAGACCGAGTATCAGGCGTCTTATGCCGGCGGCGGTTCCAATGGAGCGTTTATTCCTTCGGGAATCCAGAACGGCAGCTTGCTCACCACCGGTCTGCTCGACCCCAACTACAAGTCGCCACGATCGTTCCAAATGAACGTGGGCTTGCAGCGAGAGTTGCGGCCCGGACTGATCCTCACAGCAGATTACATCCGCAACGTCGGCTTGCACTACTTGATCGGAACCGACATCAATCACACTGGAGACGTTGCATACTTCAACAAAACCGCCGCGTCGAACGCGATTAACCTTGTAAACAGCTCTTTCGGCTGCCCGGCTGGTTCAGCAGGCATCAATTGTGCGGTCGCCGCAGGAGCAACACTTGGAAATTATTCCAGCGCAGGCCTCGATTCGCCCTATGACGCGGGCATCGGGGCGTGTGCTACGAATACGTCGTTGCCTGATGGTTCGCCAGCTCTGAATCAGTGCGCCTTTGGCGGAATCAATCCAAACGTCGGCGGCCTATATCAGTACCATTCGGCTGGCCGCTCGGTTTACAACGGACTGGATATCAAGCTGGCGCAGAACGTCAGTCATCCCTTCCGCGGCGTCAAGTACATGAATTTCCAGTTCGCCTACAGCTTGTCGCGCTTCGTCAACTCGGGTTCCAACACCTGCAGCCCGACCTGCGCAGCAGGAGGCGACCAGGATTTCGTGAACAACGCTCTCGACAATCGCAATCCCAACTCACTGTCTGGGCCGGGCTCTCTTGACCGAACCCACCAGTTCAACATTGGTGGCTACGCCGATTTGCCGCTTGGCTTCCGGATCGGAATCGTTTCCCACTTCTGGTCGCCTTTTGCCGGTACGCCCTTTACTCTACCTGTGAATGGCGGCAACAACATCGGCGCAGCCGGTGGAATTTTCAAGACGGATTACATCGGCACCGGGCAGATTGGAAACCCGCTTCCCCGTGCAGAGACGAGCTCATCGTGCGGCACCATGGGCGGCACCTGCGATTACTCGCTCTACAAGGTGGGTGCCTTCATGCGCCAAATCGGGCCGGCCGGTCTGACAAACGCAATCAACAATTACAACACCAACATCGCCGGGCTTCCCACGCCAGCGGGCCAACAGCTCATTAACGCGGGCTTGCTATCGCTCGCCAATCTTCAGGCGCTCGGCGCGGTGGCTCAGCCGATCGGAGTGCCTCCCGCCAACAACGTTGGTTACGGTTGGCTGAAGGACTTCGATACGACCTTTAGCTGGGTCGGGCATGCCTGGCACGAGAGGCTGACGATCATTCCAAGCGTCAGCATCTTCAACACCTTCAACTTCTCTAACTTTGATTCGGCAGCCAGCATCCTGAACCCTCAGCTGACTGGCACTCCAGGCTCAATCAACGGCACTGGGCCGAACACAGTCGCGAATCCCCGTCCCGATCGCATCGGCGCGGGCACCGGCGTGTTCGCATTCGGCGCTCCACGGACGATCGAGTGGGGGTTGAAACTTCAATTCTAGCCCTCAGCCGGCTCGCTGCTCCCTCGGCGATCCAGCTTCGGTGATCTGAATACGCCAACGGTTCCGGGCAACCGGAGCCGTTGGCGTTTTGCTTTGGGAATTCGCAGCGGAGCTTACCTGTGATCGAACTCTTTCCGCACAAAGGAGGCTTTATGCGGCAATGTCCTTTGTGGTTGCATACTTTTCATCCTGCCCGTTTCCGCCACATCTCTCCAGCGCGCCAAGCCGCCCGGAATCGTAACCGCCGACCAGCAATCGAATCAGCCGGTCGAGCCGCCGATGGAGATGCGCAGCCGGAAGATGAATGTGGATCAGGTGAAGCAGGAGGCGGACGAACTAAAAAAGCTCGCGGATGGCGTGCCTGCCCAAATCGAACTGGTGACGAAAAATCAATACCCCAAGGATCTCACCGACAATCTCAAGCGCATCGAAAGGCTGGCCAAGCATCTGCGCAGTGAAGTCACTCCCTAGTAGGCCCAGCGCAGTAGCATGGCTCCGGTGGTGTATCCAGCGCCCACGGAGATCAAAAGAACCAAATCGCCCTTGCGGAGCCTCTTCTGCTCGAGGGCGTCCATCAGCCCCAGCGGAATCGTGGCGGCGGTGGTGTTGCCGAAGTGGTCGATGTTGATGAGGATCTTCGAGTCATCTACGCCCAGGCGCTCCTGCATCCCGCGAATGATGCGCAGATTGGCCTGGTGCGGCACCACGAGCGCGAGATCGCGGCTCGTCAGCCCATTGCGCTCCAGAATCTCGACGGCCAGCTCGCTCATACGCCGCACCGCGTATTTGAAAACCTGCGCGCCTTCCTGATGGACGTAGTGCATGCGTTTGTCCACGGTTTCGTGCGACGAGGGATGCAGCGAACCGCCCGCCGGCATGTAGAGGTTACAGCCCCCTGAACCGTCCACATCGTTCACAAAATCGATGATGCCCTCGGAATCCGACGCGGCCGGCTCAACCAGAACTGCGCCTGCGCCGTCACCGAACAAGACGCAGGTGGCTCGATCCTTGAAATCGAGGATCGACGTCATCACGTCGCTCCCGATCACGAGAACCTTCTTGTGCGAGCCCGCTCCCACGAACTGCGCACCCACGGTGAGTGCATAGACGAAACCCGAGCACGCCGCTGAAAGATCGAACCCCCAGGCTTTCGAAGCGCCCAGATGATCCTGGATCAAGCAAGCCGTCGAGGGAAACAGCATGTCCGGCGTGACCGTGGCGAGAACGATCATTTCAATTTCTGCCGCAGGGATGCCGTTTGCCTCAAGCAGTTTTTTCGCTGCTTCAGTTCCTAGATGCGAACTGGCCATTCCCGGATCGGCGTAATGGCGTTCGGTGATGCCAGTGCGCGTGCGAATCCATTCGTCGGTGGTATCGGTGATCTTCTCGAGATCGAAGTTGGTCACCACGCGCGGCGGAACGTATCCGGCTACTCCGGTGATCTTCGCGGCAAGGCGTCGGCCCATTACACTCTCCATGCACCCAGGATAATCCGGCGATTGTATGCAATCGCGCTCCAGCAAGACAAGGGCGAAGCCGGGAATTGTAATCGCGGTAAGTTAGTCCGCGGGAATGATTTCGTAACGGTAGGTGATTGTCGCGGTTTTTCCAAGCATCGCAGCCACCGAGCAATATTTCGTTTCGCTCAATTGAATCGCGTCGCGCACGGCTTTGTCGTCAAGCTTGCCCGTGAGCCGGTAGACGATTTCGATTTTCGTCCAGACCTGAGGCGGGTCTTGCGCGTCTTCGCCGGAAACGCTTATTTCGAGCGAACGGAGATCTTGCCGTTTTTTTCGCAAGATCGAAACCACATCAACTCCAGTGCAAGCGCCCAGCGCCCCGAGCAGAGTTTCCTTCGGGCTGGGACCCTTTTTGTGCTCGCTTGCAGCATCGAACAGGACGGTCTGTCCCGAAGGCATAGTAGCGAGAAATTCCTCTTCACCCGACCATTTCACCACCGCAGTTCGCATTATCGTCTCCGGCGCGCACAAACTCGCCCACAACAGACTTTACCGGGAAGGATTTCTCGCGTCCAGCGTGGTGGGAAGCAGGCGTATTTCTAGGCCAGCGCTGGATCGCTGGGACGTTCTGAAGCGCCTACGCCGGCCTCAACGGTTTGGCGGGGGGCCCGGCGCATCGTTTCGATGAACACGCGCACGAGCGAGGGATCGAATTGATTTGAAGCGCAACGTTCGAGTTCAAGGAAAGCGTCCTCGGGAGTCCGCGCTTTCTTATAGGTGCGCTCCGAAGTAATCGTGTCGTAGGCATCGGCGATCGCGATCACACGCGCGCCGTACGGAATGCGTTCACCTTCCATGCGATCCGGATAGCCGGTGCCATCGTAGAACTCGTGATGGTGCCGCACCATCAGCCGGATGCGCTTCATAGCTTCGAGCGGTTCTAGAATTTTGGCGCCCAACTCGGTATGCGTCTTCATCGTTTCCCACTCGGTGGCATCGAGTGGGCCGGACTTATTCAAGATCGGTTCGGGAATACCTACCTTGCCGATGTCATGCAGAAGGCCTGCAAGGCGTATCTCTTCCACTTCCGACGCGTCCATGCTGAGAGCCTCTGCGATCATCACCGCATACGCGGAAACTTTCTGCGAGTGGCCCTGCGTGTAGTGGTCCTTCGCGTCAATCGCGAGCGCGAGCGAAGTTACGGTTTCCACCACAGCCGGCGGTAACGACTCGGCGGTGTTCCCCGCACCCTGTTCCGTGAGCGAACGCGTGAATTGTTCCAGGCGGCGGTAGATTTCGTCGAACGCTTCCGGTCCAGTGGAAAACAGGCGCTTGAGGGTGACGCCAAGGTAGGCTTCGAGGACATCTTTCTTCCAGCGTTTCGTATCGTTCGGGTCGGTCTGCTCCGCGCTTGATACGGAATTGCCGCCTTGATGCTTCGAGAGGTACATCGAGGAGTCCGCCACCTGGATGAGCTCCTGCGGCGTAGACCCGTGAACCGGGAAGCCGGCGATACCGAAGCTGGCCGTAATATTTTTATCGCGCAGCAGCGGGTCAGACGCAATCCAGCCGCGCAGCTTGCTCGCCAACTGGCGAGCCTGTTCTACGGAAGTTTCCGGCATCAGGATCACGAATTCGTCGCCGCCGTATCGCGCGACTACGTCGGAACGGCGACAGTTCTGCTCGAGGATGTGGCCGACGCGTTGGAGCACCACGTCACCTTCGAGGTGGCCGTAAAAGTCGTTCACAAACTTGAAGCGATCCAGGTCCATCAGTACGAGCGAGAAAGGCCGGTTGGCGCGGGTGGAACGCTTCCATTCCTGCGAAAGCGTTTCCATCAAGTAGCGGTGAGTCTTGACGCCCGTGAGGCCGTCGGTGATTGCCTGTTCCTGTGCCTTTTGAAACGTGAGCGCATTGTGCAGCGCGCCCGCGAAGAGATCGGCGAGAGTGCGCAGAACGAGGACTTCCTCATCCGGGAAGTTGCATTTCTCGGAGGACTCAACGTACAAAACGCCGAGTAGACCGTCCGCGTACGACACGGGCAAGGCAATCGCGGAAACGCTTCCCGGCACAATCAGGCGCGGAGTGGTGGCGTTGACCTCGCGAACGATGGCGAGTTGCCCGCTTCGCGCCACCTGGCCGATGAGGCCTTCACCCAGCAGAATGCGACGGCCGATGGCGTCGTGCCTTGCGCCCGCCTCCGCCTGAATCACGAGCTCTTTCGCGGAATAGTCGAGAACGGCGATACCGATGTGGTCGTAGGTGAGTCCGGCTTCGATTTCGGAGGCGATTTTGGCGAGCATCTCTTCGGGGTTCAGGGTGGTGATTGCGTGGCTTGAAATATTATTCACCAGCGTAAGATGCCGCGATTTTTTCTGCTCTTCGGCGAAGAGGCGCGCATTCTCAATGGCGATGCAAGCTTCGCTGGAAAGAACGCGCAGCAGTTCCACGTGGCCTTCGTCGAAGACGCGCTCGTTGGGACTGTGCACGGCCATCACGCCAATGGCGCGGTCATACAGGATGAGAGGCACCACGCAGATCGAGCCTGCTTCGCGAGCGGGATCGAATCCGAGCCGCGCCGTTTCATCGTGGAAGTGATCGCGGATCAAGAGCGGTTGCCGTTCTCGGACCACGAACTCAACCAGGTGATTTCCCGGCGGGCGCGTCCGTTT
Source organism: uncultured Acidobacteriota bacterium (assembly GCA_963772535.1). Lineage (GTDB taxonomy): Bacteria > Acidobacteriota > Terriglobia > Acidiferrales > UBA7541 > Palsa-295. The sequence goes on along the minus strand of CAVYXN010000006.1, from coordinate 39,714 downwards.
GGGTTGGCGTTCGCCGTCCAACACTTCAATCTCGAATCGCACTTCGTCGGCCTTGCCGTCGTAGAAAGCGATGAAGAAACTGCTCACGTCGAGCAACCTGCGAATTTCCGAATAGATGCGCTCGAAGAGGATGTCCGGCTGAAGGGTGGAGCTCAGTGCGCGGCCAATTTCGTTCAGGATGTGAAGCTCTTCACTGCGACGAGCGGTTTGCTGAATCAAGTAGCTGTTCTCGACTGCCATGCCGATCTGGTGACCAAGCGCGAGCAAAAGCCGCAACTCGGCTGCGGTGAAATTGCGGTTGTCTGGGGTCCCAAGGAGTAAAACTCCAAAGACTCGCTCCTTGGCTTGCAGGCTGATTCCCACGACGGTTCGGAGCCCTTGTCCGAGCAGCAGCTTGCGCAGGTGCTGGAACTGTTCTTCTTTTTCGAGCGTGCGGTAATCCGAATCGCTGGCGAGATTTCGAAGGACCACGAGGCCGCCGAGGCGAGCAACGAGATTTACAATGTACTCGTCAAGGTCATCCTGCTGTGCAGCGGAACAAAACGCATCGCCCATGCCGGTGCCGACGACAGAGGTGGGCCCTTCCGAATCGCCATAATGCAGGCACAACGCGCCGGCGGGAATGCGCACGACATTCAGAACGCGATCGAGCGCCTGCGCCAGCATTTTCTGAATTTCGCCGCCCACGAAGCTGGAGGTCGCGAGATTCAGGTTCGAAAGCGCCAGCATATTTCGCTCGACGCGGCGCCGTTCCTCTTCGTAGACGGCCATCACCATCAGCACGCCGGCGAAAAGCTCAGGCAAAGCGACCAGCGGGACCAGGCTGACGTTGGCGAAGCGGCCTCCGAACCGCGGCTGAAGGACGGTAGCGACGCGAATCAGACCCCAGAAAACGAATGTGATCGCAAGCAGAAGATCCGCACGCGATTCCTGTTTTTGGCCTTCTTGCCAAAATGTGCGGGCGACGAAGAAAAACGTCAGCGTAACGGAGAGGCCCAAAGGTGCCTGAGTCCAACCGCGGTCAAACGCGACAGCCCAAACCGCCAAAGCAGCAGCGACGGCGAAAATCGCACGGAAGTGGACTGTGAGACGGCCATACAGCCGCGCGGAACAATAAAAAGACAGAGCCGCAATCGCCAGAATCCACTCGTTCACGCTCCAGGCCCATTTGGGCACGGTAATTTGAGGAGGTAACATCATTGGAACGAAGTGGGCGGCAAGCAGGAACCAGCCAATGGACCACACGAGCAGGTATTCCTGCCTTTTTTGCAGGTAGACGTAGACGAAAAACACTCCAAGCAGGAAGGCGCTCGCCAGCGGGACAATGGAGGTCGGATTGAGTTGGCTCAACAACTTGGCGCCTTTTTCATGAATGGCGGTCTTCCGCCGAGAATATCAGAAAATTGCCAGCCTTCCGGCGGCGTGTCCAGTCGAGTTTCGTGGAGGTCAACCTCCGGCGAGCGCTGGATTTGGCGCGCAATTGACAGGAAATCTGGGCTGAAAGCGCACTGCCGCATCCAATTATGACTATGACTGACGGGTCAAAAACGGTCAACAGTACCCTCGTACCAACTCCCGTCGTTTCATCTATTTCCGCTCCGCTCTCTCGATTTCGCGAGGGCTATCCGCTAAGATGGATGTTTTCCGAGTCAAGAAGGGATCGACTGAATGAATTCCCCGCAAAAACCGCGCGTACGATTCGCTCCGTCTCCGACGGGATATTTGCACGTCGGCGGAGCGCGCACCGCTCTTTTTAATTGGCTTTTCGCACGGCATGAGGGTGGCACGCTTCTGCTACGGATTGAAGATACCGATGTGGAACGCAATCGGCCGGAGCTTGTGGAAGGCATTCTTGAGGGACTGAAGTGGCTTGGAGTTGAATGGGATGAAGGGCCGTATTTTCAGTCGCGGCGTATCGAAATGTACCGCGCCGCCGGCGAGAAGATATTGGCGAGCGGGGCGGCCTATGCGTGTTACTGCAAGCCCGTAGCCTACGGGGGAGCCGATGCGGCGCACGAGGAGCAAGAGGGCGAGGGCGACGATGAAACGCCGAAAGTGGAGAAGATGGTTGCCTGCAATTGCCGCGATTTGAGCGAGGGGGAAAGGGCCGCGAAGGAGGCGCAAGGCATTCCGCGGGCGATTCGTTTTAAGGTTCCGCGGACGAGGGTCACGAAATTCGAGGACGCCGTGTTTGGGCCGCGGGAAGTGCAGAACGCTGAGATTGAAGATTTTGTGCTTCTGCGCTCGTCGGGGCTGCCGACGTATCAGTTGAGCGTGGTGGTGGACGATATCGACATGCGCATCACGCACATTATTCGCGGCGCGGATCATTTGTCGAATACGCCGAAGCAGGTGTTGATTTACCGCGCGCTCGGGGCGGAGCCGCCGATTTTTGCGCATGTGCCGCTGATTCTTGGGGCGGATCGGACCCGGCTTTCGAAGCGACATGGGGCGACCAGCGTCGGGTCGTATGCGGATGAAGGATTTCTGCCCGAAGCTTTTCGAAATTTTCTGGCGCTGCTTGGGTGGTCGGCTGGCGGTGACGCGGAGTATATGCGGACTCCGGAATTGATCGAGAGATTTTCGCTTTCGGGCGTGAGCCGCACGAATGCGATTTTCGACCGGGCGAAACTCGAATGGTTCAATACGCAGTATTTGCAGAAGCCGCCGGTGGAGGAGATATTGCCGTATGTTGAGGCGGAATTGAAGCGGGCCGGATTGTGGAAAGATGCATGGGCTGGAGCTGAAAAGGAATGGTTTGCGCGTACGGTGGATTTGATCCGGCCGCGAACGCGCTTGCTGCATGATTTTTCGGGATGGGCGCGGGCGTTTTTCACGGACGATTTCGAGTACGAGCCGGAGGCGCGGGCGAAATTCTGGAAGGATGAAAAAATTCCGGGGCTCATCGCGAAGCTCGCGGACGCGCTTGCAGCCCTGCCGGATTGGAATCACGACGCTTGCGATGCCGCTTTGCGCGCGGTGGCCGCGGCCGAGGGAGTGAAAGCCGGCCTGCTGATCAATGCGACGCGCGTGGCGATTGTAGGACGCGCTGTCGCGCCGCCGCTCTTCGATACGATGGTCGCGCTGGGCAAGGAGCGCGTTATTGCGCGACTACGGAAAGCGCTGCCTTTAATTTCTGCGGCGTAAGATTCTGCGATTCAGGCAAGATTAGAGCAATGAGCTTTGTCCCCCCAAACATCGAACGGCAGCGGCTTCCGGCGCGCGGAATTCTTCTGGGAGCTGGGATTGCACTTGCCGTAGTTGGCCTCGCCGTGTCTTTGTGGACGGGCATGGGCTTTCTTCAGTTAATTGGCCTTTTTCGCGGCGGCACCACCTTAATCAACGTAAATCAGCCGACGGTGGTGCGGCAGATCCAGCAGTTGCAGCGACTCGAAACCGTCTCCTACACAATGGACAAAATCATGTCGGGCGAGCGTAACAACGCTTACTTGCCGAAATTTCTGGCCGGTGACCGGTTGCTTCTCGTAGTGCACGGAGATGTGATTGCCGGGGTTGACCTGGGAAAAGTGCAGCCGGCGGATGTGTCCGTGCGCGGGCGGGTGATTTCACTGCGGATTCCGGCGGCGGAGATCTTTACAACGCGCATCGACAATGCGCGGACGCGCGTCTACTCACGCGACACCGGGCTTTTTTCGACTCCGGATCCGAATCTGGAAAGCGAAGTTCGCGAAGAAGCGGAACGGCAACTGCAGCAGGCCGCGTTGCAGGATGGTGTGCTGAAAACGGCAGACCAGAATGCGCGGACTACGCTTTCGCGAATGCTTACCGGCCTTGGATTCGAGCACGTAGAATTTCGGTAGCGGGTGAGGTTGTGGTTAATTCGCAGCGGCGGCGAAAATCTCCGCGTGGGCGGCATGTGATTTTGCGCCGGCAGCGGCCACTTGAAACTTTGCATCGACCGGGATCTTTACGGGTTGCAGGCAGGTGGTGTCGTTGCAAGCCTGATAGCGAAGCGTGATGGGAATTGTAGTCGGGCCGAGCGCAGCATCGGGGTGCGCTGTTAGTTTTAGCCGCAGGACTACCTTGCCGGTGTAAACATTCAAAGGTTTGTTGGGCGAAAACGAGAATTTTTCCTGATGCCCGTCCGGATAGATTGTGTCGGCTACGTCGAATCCGGAAGGTGGCTGCGGCGTGAGAGTTGTTGGGATCAGATATGGATCGGTCGGCTTGTGCGAGTTCATGTGAAAGCCTTTGGCGATCTCGACGACCACTGCTATTTCAAACGATTTTCCGCGCGGGACGGGTTCGAGCGAGACGAATGTTTGCGGCTTAACGACCGCTGCGGGACTGGGCAGCGCCTCTTGGGCTGATACGAGCGCATTGCGGGCAGAGGCACATATCGTCGCTGCTGTGGTTGCGAGGATTAAGCCGAAGGTTAGCTTGCCGAAGTGCGGGCGCATTCGAGGTCAGACTTGAACCGGCTCGCCGAGTTTTTCAGTCAGGATGTGGCTCATTACCTGATTCAGCGTCTCGCCCGTCTTTTCGAGCACAAACGCCTGCGCCGAATCCGACCAGCCTAATTTGAAACTCGTCGTCAGAGCAGAAATCCAGATCTGGCGGACTGGCGTATTGGGGCTGATCACGAAGCGAGTTTCATCCTCATCTTCGAATTCAATTTCGAGTTTGCCGGCGCCGCCTTCGACTTCGAAATCATGCTGATCGCCAATATCGAGCAGGCGCTTGCGCAGGGATTCGAACGCTGCGTCGCACTTTTTTTGAAACTCGTGTTCATCCATAGATTTTTGTCGCGGTCGCTTCCCGCATCGTGACTCTTGGAGGTTACAGCAGATACGCGAGCAGGAGCAAGAGTGGCCGGCGACGGCGGCAATTAGAGCAGCGCGCGAACCTGCTTTTCGAGTTGCTCGCGGTTCGCCAGGCCGATAAATCGCTTCGCGATTTTTCCATCGCGCGTGATTACGACCGTGGTGGGCAAACCAATCAACCCGCCGAACTTCGAAGCGATGTCGTCGGTGCCCAAGACAATCGGATAGTTCATTTTCATCTTCTGGCCGTCCACGTCGAATTCCGTCTTTTGCACATATGGCTCGACGACGCTTTTACCTTCATCGTCCATCGCCGCTCCGAGGATCGTGAAGCCTTTGTCCGCATTCTTCTGCTGCAATTCGATCATCCAGGGGATTTCCACCTGACAGGGTTCGCACCATGTAGCCCAGAAATTCAGCACGACGACTTTGCCTTTCAGGTTTGAAAGCGTTACGTCCTTTCCATCCAGGTCTTTGAAGGTGGCATCGGGAGCGGTGGGCAAGGGACCTTTGCTAGCGCCATTCTCCTGAGCTGACGCATTGAACCATTTCTTTGAATTGCAGCCGGAGAAACTGATAGCCATCACGGCGACCGCTGCCGAGAAACACAAAATCTTGAGAACCTTCGTCATTCGTAATGCTCCCATCAGAGCGAAAACCGATTTAAGAACGTGAGTTTGCCCGATAGCCAGGTGAGCCGATTTAAGAATACCAATCCACCGATGGCAAGCAACAAAACTCCGCTGAATACTTCCACCATGTGCAGGTAACGCCGGAACCCCTGGTAGAAACGTAAGAAGCCGCTGATGAGAAGCGCTGTCACGAGAAACGGGATGGCAAGCCCTGCCGAATAACAAGCCAGCAAGAAAACTCCCTGGCCTATAGTCTCGCGGGTAGCTGCTATCGCCAGCACGGTGGCGAGTATGGGTCCAATACACGGCGTCCAGCCGAAAGCAAATGCGAAGCCCATCAGAAACGCGCCGAAAGCACCCGGCTGCCCGCCAAGTTTCTGGAAACGTATGTCGCGATTCAGCCAGCGCGTGAGGGAAGGGCCGAGAAGAAAAATCAACGAGACAGAATAGAAATGGACTGGCTTGAGCCAGCCGCCAAAGAGCGCCGGATGGACAGTAAGCGCGGCTCCGATGGCCACAAGCACTGCCCCAACTATCAAACCTACCCTGATTGTTATTTTCCCGAGCCAGCCGATGAGATGGAGCCCGAACATCACGATCAGCGCCCCGGCAACCGGTGCGAGCAGGCTTCGATTGCGCACAAAGAATGTTCCGACGGCACTCGCGGAGGCACCGAAGGAGATGAAAACGATCGAGAATCCAAAAACGAAGGCCAGCGCCGATAGAAGCAGCTTTGCGCGGTGTGCCTGGCTGCCCTTCAATTGCTCGACGCCGATTCCTGAAAGCATCGACATATATCCCGGCACAAGCGGCAAGACACACGGCGAGAGAAACGACACCAGACCAGCAACGAACGCCGCAAAGATCGAAACTTCCATCAGTCTTGGTACTCCCTTTTCACGTGATTGGATGCGGAGTCTCGCATGCTCGGAACAGACTTAGAATTTTCCCACATCCATTAGACGCGCGCCGCGCTTTTTGTGCGCGCCGGTGGGCGAGGGGAAAGCCGACAGGTGGCGCACGGAGTCGACAGTTGGGCGTCGAGCGTGAGCGTGCGGTATTGGCGTAAGTTATTGCATATAAACACGTTAAATCAACGTGATGTGATGGCGCACTGAATGCATTTTGTCGGATGGAGGGCCCGCACGCTGGAGCCGGGAACGGCAAAGAAATTTGCCGCGAGCAATGCGGGCTCTTTCTTTTTCCTGGAGAGAACCACGCGCGACAGCTTTCGCGGTGAATCGAGGAGAGTGCGATGACGCCCAATCAGGTGACCGCAGCGCGAGTGGCTGCCGCGTTTGCCGCTGTCGCGCTTTTCACATTCGGGCACGATGCGCTGCTGGCGGATGTGACGGCGATTCTGCTGACGGTCGCTGCGATCGCGCTTGACGGAGTGGACGGTTACATCGCGCGAAAGCGAAACCTTGCGACGGCGCTTGGCGCGCAGTTGGACATTTTGGGCGACCGAGTGGTGGAGAATCTCTTCTTCACATTTTTTGCCGCAGCTGGATTGATTTCTTTTTGGATTCCCGTCCTGTTTTTTGTGCGGGGGACGCTTACAGATTTTCTGCGGAGCCTGGCAGCGCGAAACGGACGCAGCGGCTTCGGACGAAACTCGATGATCGAGACGTGGTGGGGAAGAAGCCTGGTGGCTTCACGGACGAGCCGCGCGGCTTACGCAGCGCTGAAGTGCGCGTGCTTCTGCTATCTCGGACTGCTATTGCCGCTGCCGCAGCTTCCGGTTGAATGGTTCGATGCGAATTCGCGGCAGTGGCTTTCCGAGGCCGGCCAGGCGTTGGTGATGGCGACGGCGGCGTTCTGTGTGATTCGCGCAATTCCTGTGATCTGGGATGGGCGCCGATATTTGACGAGTTCGAGCGCTGCTGCGGTACGGGGCAGCCGTTGAGTTGAATTGACGCGATGAATTCGCCGGGGAAAATCGGTGCTTTCTTCGATCTCGACGGAACTCTATTAGCGCCGCCATCGCTCGAATGGCGTTTCATTGGTTACCTGCTTGAGCGTGACGAGATCAGGACTCAAAACGTGACGGGGTGGCTCGCAGAGTCAGCGAAAGCTCTCCTCAGTGGTGGGCGGCGCGCGGTATTCGCAAATAAGCACTATCTCGCCGGAATTCACGAATCTGTTATCGCAGAGTGGGCGAACACCATTACGGACCGATCACTACCATTGTTCATCGAGGGGATCGATCGTATGCGCCGGCATCTCGAATGTGGGCATAGCGTCCTGGTTGTGACGGGGACACTTGCGCCGCTGGCGCATTCCATTATTCGCCTTTTGCCTAGCAGCGTCGAAGTACGCGCGACGAAGCTTGAAATGCAGGACGGCTGTTTTACGGGGCGGCTTTGCGGCCCACACCTGAGTTTCGAAGAGAAGGCGCGAGTGATACGTGAAGACGCGGAGGAGTTCAACCTCGACCTTTTCAAGAGTTTTGCGTATGGGAACGAAATGTCAGACGCAAAGATGCTTGAATCCGTGGGAAATCCTGCAGCAGTGAATGCGTCTTGGAGTTTGAAGCGCGAGGCACGCAAACGCGGATGGCGTCGCTATTGCTGGCGCGATTGCCTTGGAGAAAAGAAGCGAGCTCCGCAGAGCGCTCTGGCCCCTAAGGAAGCTCGATGAAGCCTTGCGAGCCAGTGGCGGCGCGCGAAATAGTCTCCGAAGACACTGTCGAATGGCCTGCTGCCGTGCGAGAGCGGGCAGCGGACAATTCGCTGCGATCTTTCGATGATGTCCGGCGCGCGCTCGGCGCGTTCGAATGGGTCACTTTCGCATACCTAGCATGGTTGAATGCGATGCTGGCGGTGTTTCATCGCAATGTGGCACATGCGGCTCAGTATTTTGTGATCCACTGCTGGATCGCTCTGGGAATTATCTGTCTGGCATGGGCTGCTGCACATTCCCGGAATCGAGTGCTGCGTTTTGCGCGCGATTGGTACCCGTTGCCTCTTTACATATTTTTCTTCGAGGAGCTGCAGGGGCTTGTACACGCGATTTTTCCGGGCTGGTTTGATCGCTGGCTGATTCGATTCGATTTCAATTTCGCGGGCGTGCATCCTTCCGTGTGGCTGGCGCGATTTTCGAATTCTGCGCTGAACGATTTCATGCAGTTTGCGTACATGACATATTTCTTGTACCTCGTAATCCTTCCCGCGATTCTTTATGCGCAAAAGGACCGAATCGCGTTCTGGAACGTGATGGTTTCGACTGCGGTCGCGAACTATACGGTCTATTTTATCGCGGTGCTTTTTCCGATCGAGAGCCCCTATCACGCGCTCGCAGCGATGAATACGACGGCTCTCAACGGCGGATATTTCACGGCGGCGATTGAATTCATCGAGCGGTTCGGACGTGTGCACGGGGGCGCGTTTCCGTCGGCACATGTGGCCGGCTCGACGGTGGCAATTCTGGCGTCGTGGCGATACCGGCGCTGGCTCTTCTGGGTGTGCCTGCCGTTTTTCATCAGCATGTGCGTGTCGACCGTTTACGGACGCTATCACTATATTGCGGACGTGCTGGCGGGAATTGTTGTGGGCGCGCTCGGCTTTGCCGCGGGAAGCTGGCTAATGGAGCGAAGAGGCGCGTTAGCGGAGATCGCTGAGTGAAGTTGATCGAAACTGATCAGGGACGCGCACCTACGCGAGTTGGGGACGCCGCTTGTGCCATTCGGTGGCGTCTTCATAGGCCAGCGCGATTGAAAGCAACCGCGCCTCGCTCCAATATGCCCCGATCAATTGCAGGCCGATCGGTAAACCGTTGCGCGTGAACCCGCAGGGAATCGAAATCGCAGGATGGCCCGTGAGATTGGCGGGCCGGTTCAAGCGCACGAAGGCGGACCGCACGGTTTCTTTTTCTCCCCCGATCATGACTTCCTTCTCACCGATACGTGACGCGGCAATCGGCAGAGTAGGCGCGAGGATCGCGTCTACTTCTACAAAAACCGCGTCGAATTCCTGAGTGATTTTTCGTTTCACGTCGAAGGCGTGCAGGTAATCAGCCGCTAGCACCTTGCGGCCCAGTTCGAGCCTGTAGCGAACCTCGTCGCTATATTTGCTCGCCTGCGCCGGGAAATAACCCTTTGATTCATGATATTGAGTCGCTTCAGCGAGCGCTATGTTGGTGCTGGGTTCGACGGACTGCTCGAGGCTTGGTAACGAGACGTCCTGGATCGTCGCCCCGAGGGACTTCAAAGATTTTGCGGCGGATTCGAGTGCGTCATGAACCGCGCGATCGATGCGCTCGAAAAAATATTGTTTGGGCCAGCCGATCCGGAATTTGCGGGGGCGGATCTTGCGGAGCTTCAGATAATCGGGGCGGCTGGCGCCTCGAGGATAGTTGCCAGCGATCGCCTCGAGCATGATGCAGGCATCCGTCACAGTGCGGGCCATTGGACCTGCGTGATCGAGCGTTCTCGCCAGCGGGACAACACCTTCTACGCTGACGAGACCGAACGTGGGTTTCAGCCCAACGATTCCACAGAGCGCCGAGGGAATGCGTATCGAGCCGCCGGTGTCCGTGCCGGTGGCGGCGTATCCGATTCCCATCGCGAGAGCAGCCGCCGATCCGCCGCTCGAGCCTCCCGTGACGCGATCGAGATCCCACGGATTCCGTGCAGGGCCGTAATGCGGATTCTCATTGGTGATACCGTAGGCGAATTCGTGCATGTTGGTTTTACCGAGCACAATTGCGCCAGCGCGCTTCAGGTTGCGGACGACGTCACTGTCTGTTTCTGGGATGAAATCAGAAAGAATCGAAGAGCCGGCAGTTGTGACTATACCGCGTGTCAAGAAATTGTCTTTGATCGCTACAGGAATGCCGCAGAGAGGACTCGTGGTGGCGCGTCCGCGAAATTGCCTTTCAGCACGGCGAGCGTCTGCACGCGCGCGATCAGCAGCCACGGTAATGAACGCATTAAGAACCGGGTTGAATCGCTCGATGCGGGCGAGAGCCACTTCCACAAGATCGGAAGGCGAGATATCTCTCTTGCGGAGCAGGCGTGCAGCCTGTTCGATTGAAAGAAAAGCCAGCTCGGATTCTGGGCGTGCAGGCATTTCACGCTAGAAGATTTTTTCCTGGCGGCGTAGATTCCCAACCGAACCGATATTGGCGATTAGAAGCACAATGCGATACTGATTTTCGTTTCGGATGTTCGCGAACGAAAGTCGCCTGTATTCGAATCCCAGACCACAACACGAGCCGTTGTATCCCACCTGCACCACCTGATTTTGAAAGACATTCTGGGTGAGATCATAGCTCGCGCCGACTGTGGCATTCCAGCCGCGGCGGTTCAAGTCGCCGTAGCCGAGAAGAGCGCGCACTTGGTTCGAACGCGACTGAAAAACGAAGCCCGGAGGATTCTCGGAAAGAGGTGTTGGAAGATTCGTGGTGGAGAAGTGCGCCAGAGTGAGGAACGACTCTTTGTAGGGCCGAAGTTTTAAGAGGGTGCCGATGGCGGTAGCCTTGCCGCGTTTTGGATCGTAATCCACGCGAAACTGAACGTCCCAACGTTTTCCCGGCATGATTCGCAGGTCACTCACGATGGGAGAAAAATTCCGCGGCTCATCGGCGAAGGCGAAAGCGGTGAGAGCGTCGAGGGTCTGGAACACGTTTCGCTGGCCGGGAATAAGTGCGCCGCCAAAGGTGGGGTCGAAAAAATATTTCTGGACAACCCGCCAGCTGAGGAATTCTTCGGCGTCGGCGTCGGCGTCTCCTTTACGGCGATAGAACCGCTGCGTGATTCCATATTCGATTTCGTTCGTGTCCGTGAGGGTTTCGTCTTCGTCGTAACGCACGAAACGGGCGAAGTTGTTCACTCCGTTGACCAGTTGGTAGGTGATGTCCGGCTCGATCACGTGTTTCCATTTCGTGTTCGAGTGGCCCCAGACGCGTTCGAGTGTAGGCGGGCGAATATCAAGCGAGAATTCTTCGGTGGTACGGAAGAATCCCTGCCCCTCAAAAGCGCCGTTCAAGAGTTGCCCACCGTAATGAGTGGAACGAAGGGTAAACATCGGCGTGACGTCGAGCCAAGGGCCCCAGTGGAATGGGATCGTGACCGTGGGTGCAATCTCGCTTCGTTCCACAAAGCCAGGAGTCGAGAAGGGGGTGATGTTCTCTTCCCGGTGTTCAGCCCCCACGAAAGTCTCGAACGAAAAATAGACCGGCAGATTGTGAAAAGGCGCCTGGTCAACAGAGCTGAAATTCGCCTCCGGAGCGGTTCGTAGCCGTATCTGGGTTTCGGGTGAAGCGCTGAGGAAGTTTTCGTACCCCAAAGCAGCCACGCCGAAGCTGTAACCCTTGAAATTATTGTTGAGAAATGCAGTATTGGGAACTTCTGAATTGACGGCTTGCGTGTAGGTCTCGCCGAACGCCAGTCGAAACTCGAGGGAAGAGAGTTCGTTAAGATCGGCAACAGCGCGCCATCCGTCGGGCAGATCGGAGACGAATTTCAGATGGATTTCATGCCCGCCCTGGTTGATGGGAGGGCCTTCGGGCTGCGGAAGGCCGCGGTCCATCACTCCGAAATAGCTCACATCGAGCCGGGCATTTTCCCAAGGACGCATCCGGATATTTCCCGTTTCGCTCCAGCCGCGTTTGCTGAAATAGGAGGCGCCCACAGTTGCGTCGGCCCAGTCCGTGGGCGCCCAATAGAAAGCCTCTCCCAGGACCAAGCCTTTTCGATTGCTGTCGCCAATATCTGGGATCATGAACCCGGAATCACGCCGACGCTCCGCCGGAAAAGTGGCATAGGGCAGATAGAGCACCGGGATCGAGCGAATTCGGAAATTGCCATTCTCCAGATGGACCGACTTCCGCAGGTAAACGGTTGCGACCGGCGCGTAAAACTTCCACGTTGGCTTGTCCGGGTCGCACACCGTGAGCCACGCTTTTCGGATTCGATAAGTGTTCTCGTTGATCCGTTCAGCTTCCTCGGATTCGAAGGACAGCGGGTTGGGGCTAATGAGAAGCGTAGGTGTGGGACGACGCTGCAAGGCGAAAGTGGCGCGCACGTGGTGCAGCAGTGCGTGGCCGGTCTGTAGCTCGTATCGCAGGTCGTCCGCTTCGACGTGCTGGGTAAGGTAATCGAGTTGCACGTTGCCCTTGGCGTTCACTACTCCTGTTTCGCTGTTGTATTCGGCGTGGTCGGCGCGGATGCGGTAGTTCTGGTAGCGAACGTCGACGTGGCCATCGGCGTAGAAAATTTTGCCTACCTGGCGCTGCTGATCGGCTTCGAGGGCGGCGACACCTCCCTCGTTTGGCCGCTGAGGCGAAGACTTCGTTGGGCTCTGCGGTGCCTTTTTTGAAACGGACTTAGCGGAGGACGTTACTGCTGTTTGACCGAACGCACGATCGCCCAATGAAAATAAAATCAGAGTCAGCGTGATGGATGAAGCGAACTTGCGAAGAGCTTTTGAGACTATCGCGCTCGGCATCGCCTGAGAATGAGAGCTGCTTAAAAAAGAGAATTGAGCCTAACACGCGCCCTGAGTGGTCGCAATCGGCGCAGTAAAAAGTTGCGCCTCAGGGTACTTGTAAACGCAATAGTGCGAAGCATCCCCGGTTTAAGGCTCGCACCGATGAGAAGTAAGCGCCCTAATGCGGGTTGCCTGATACGCGACATTTGTCAGAGGTCACAACTGCGATGGTTTGCGCGAATGCGATCGTGTTAACATTACGCCCGTTCCTCACTGGAACTTCCGCAGCGCAAAACGGACCAGTGATACAGATATGCTCGAAGTGTGGTGCCTTGCTGCTCGAAGACACCGATACATGCCCGTTCTGTGACGGACCGCTTGTCGCAGAGGATAGCGTCGTTCCGCAACCCGTCGCGGCCGGCGCGACTCATCAGGAAACCGAAGCCGAACCGGAATGGCGCCGTGAAGTGAGCCGTCGTCTCGAGGAGTATCGAGTGCGCCGTCGCCGCCTTCGTCCTGACGATCCGCAATCCGGTCTTCCTTTCGTTCGCGAGCCTGAATTCGAAGAGGAAATTCCTGTTCCAGAACGTCCGCGTCCACGCGCGAATCCTCGTCCGCGGCACACCGAGCGGATGGAAATTCGCATTCAGCCGGAGCTCGATTTTTCGAGTTCGCCAGACGACCGGGCTCATCCGCAAACGGCTTTGGTCCCTGTGGCTGGGCTCGGGGAACGTCGCTTGGCCGGCGTGCTAGATGCGATTTTGCTGATAGTTGCTTACGCGGGGTTTCTCGGGCTTTTCCGCTCACTTGGCGGAGAACTGATGCTGCAGAAAGTGGATGCGATCGTATACGCGACAACTTTTTTTCTGTTGTACGCGCAATATTTTTTTCTGTTTACGACGTTTGCAGGCGCGACGCCGGGCATGCAGCTGAAAGGCCTGACGATTGTGCGACTCGACGGCACGCTTCCGGAAACGCGGCAACTTCTGTGGCGGAGCTTCGGATATGTGCTTTCGGGGGCGACGCTGACGCTCGGTTTTCTATGGGCGCTTTGGGACGAGGATCATTTCACGTGGCAGGACCGCATTTCGCAAACGTACATAACGGCTGCGACGCCTGTTGCGAACCCGGATGCTTTTGAGGTTCCGGCTGGGCGTCATACTTTTGCCCACAAGTAAGTGCCGCTGCGAAGTCCGTAAATATCAGTAGTGACTAGGTTTGTGTGGACCCGGACGTTATTCCCCAGGATAAACGGTCCAGCCGTGAATCCGTCTAATCACTGCGAGTGAAAGCCGTTATAATGGGTGGCGGTTGCTTGCGATTTGAAACCAGGGCGGCTTAGGTCGCATCACACAAACGGGGCGTTACGGGCGGAGTCGAGGAAAACAGAATGAATTCCATTGCGAGAAAAATCGTGGTCGCGGTGTCGGTTCTGATTATGGCGTATGTCGCGACCGGGTACGTACGAGCGCGAGCTTCTGATGACAAAGCGTTTCACGCCCTGACGGTTTACAGTGAAGTGCTCGAGCACATTCAGCGCGACTACGTGGACGACCCCAACATGCACCAGGTCACGAGCGGCGCGCTCCACGGCCTGCTCGATTCGCTCGACCCGCAGTCCGCCTACCTTAGCCCGCTGGAGTATGCCGACTACAAAGAGAAGAGCGCGAACCATGCGAAGGCCTCCGCCGGCATCGCCCTGACGAAGCGCTTTGGTTACATCGGCGTGATCGCCGTCTTACCCGACAGCCCGGCGCAGAAGGCCGGCTTGCATATCGGCGATCTGATGGAATCCATTGCGGGATTTACGACGAGCCAAATGGCTTTGGACCAGGCACAGGTACTGCTTACAGGCGAACCGGGAGCGGTGGTGAAGCTTTCGGTGATTCGGCGAGGTAAAGCCGAACCGCAGGATATGGAAATTACGCTGGCGAAGCTGGCGCCTCCAAAAATCGTGGAAGATAAGATCCAGGGTGACATCGCCTATCTTCACGTACACGAGTTTGAACCGGGAACCGCGAAGCAGATTCGCGAAAAGCTCGTGCAGTTTGAGCATCAGGGCGCACACAAGCTCATCCTCGATTTGCGTGATTGCGCGTTCGGAGATATTTCAGAGGGAATTGCCACGGCGCAGCTCTTCCTGCCTTCGGGCACAATCACCACTTTGAAGGGCCAGACGATCTCGCCGGTAGTGTCGTCCTCCGACCGATCGAAGGTAGTGTGGTCGCAGCCGATGACTGTGCTCATCGGAAACGGTACGGACGGAGCCGCGGAGATTCTTGCAGGTGCGATTGCAGACAACCATCGCGGCGATACGATCGGAAGCCGCACGTATGGCACAGCGTCCATGCAGAAACTCGTTCAGCTTGACGATGGATCGGCGCTGATTCTGACGGTTGCGACCTATTACACACCGGGCGGAAAAGAGATTCCGGCGGATGGCGTTACGCCTACGGTCGAACTGAAACCCACTGACGACACGGTTGCTGGCAACGATCAGGACCAAGCACCTCCTTCCGCAGCTGTTTCGCCGGACGACCCTGCCGTGAAGAAGGCAATTGAGATTCTTCAGGGCACAGGTGCGGCGCAAAAGGCAGCATAGTTGGCGATGAGAACGCGCGGGGATTTGACCCCGCCGCTGCAAACCAGTCCTACATTTAATCCTGAGAGACCGTTCTACCTATTCGCAATTCCGCCGACGAAACTTTTTCTTTTTATGTATGTGCTGGCGGTGGTGTGGTTGATCGGTTGCGGCGAAAAATCCATTAATAAGAATGAAATACGTGGAATAACCGGCGAGATCGTCGCCGCGGCACAGAAAACAACCCAACGCAAATCTGAGATTTCCATTCGGCCCGAGGTCCAGCCGTTTGAGGCCGGCGCGACTCACTCTTCCGTCGACGATATTTACGTCACGTTGCGTGATACCTCGCAAGCAGATGCTTTGAAGCAGGCTCTCGATGCGATTGCGCGGCGCCACAAACTATCCATTTCAGAAACGGATTCAGACAGTGTGATGCGCCTGGATTTTTCATTCAAAGGGGCGCGCACCCACACGGTTCACGTAGTCACTTCCATGATCACGCGATCTTCTGCACCTGCGCTTCAAGCTGGTTCTGAATCCGGTCCGAAACTTGCGATTATCCTGGACGACATGGGCTATGACCGTGCGGCCGCGGACGCCGCGCTCACGCTTTCATTTCCGATCACACTGTCCGTGATTCCGCACCTGCCGCTTTCAGCGGAAGTGGCTGAGGAAGCGTATCGCCGTGGAGATCAAGTGCTGCTGCACCTCCCGATGGAAGCCGAAGCTGATCAAGCAAAAGCCGAGCCAATCGAGCTGCGTGTGGGAATGAAAGCTGACCAAGTGGAGCGTGATCTTGATGGCATGCTCGAAACAGTGCCGCACGCAGCAGGAGTGAACAACCATCAAGGTTCGCGCGCGACGGCGGACGCGACCCTGATGGCAGAGTTAATGCCGGCACTGCGCCGGCGCGGCTTGTTTTTCATCGATAGCCGGACGACTGCGGCGACGGTTGCCCACGATACAGCGGAGAAAGCGGGGGTGCGTTCCGCGTCGCGCAAGGTGTTTCTCGACGACATGCCGAAGCGTGACGCAATTCTTGCCCAGCTCGATCTCGCTGCACGTGACGCCGCCCGTGACGGCTTTGCCATCGCCATTGGTCATCCGCATCCCGAGACAATTGCCGCGCTTGTGGAAGCAGTTCCACGGCTCGAAGCTCGCGGCGTGCAATTCGTATTCGTCTCGCAAGTTATACATTAAGTTATGACAACTAATAGTAATATATCTTACACCGTGACACCCTTCAATTTTCCGCGATGACGCGCGTCCGACCGAGGCCTGCTTTTTGAGATGTTAGGGAGTAGGAACGCCGGCAGTCAGTCAAATGTTACTTATCGCTTAATATATTCCAAAGACAGATGATGGGATACACCACTCCACGTGCTTGGCGTGAACGGGACTGCGATTGCCGTATTAGGTCGTTGCGGCCTTGCCGAACCCTTTCACAGCGCGCTCGATCCCGGGACCTGCATCAGCGAGGTCCTGCGCATTCATCGCTGGCCGGATCGTCAACCTCGCATTAAAAGCAAGAAACCACGGCTCTGCGATCGCAGGTAACTCCGAGGCCTCCTTCATATCGAAGAACACGTATCCGGTTCGTTCGCCATTATCTTCGGCGAAGTATGCGGCTTCAGGTTTGAGGTTATCGAGGATGCTCTTGATTGTCGTCCCTAAACGGCCGCTTCGAGCGGCGGTATTGCCCGCTTCGACCGGGATTGAAACTTTTAACAGCATGCGCATGTTAGGTGCCCTCCTGCGCGGGCAGCGTAGACCAATCATTTGGAGGAGTCAATTCTTCGTCCTGCACTGAGCCGCGTGAGAAGGAAATGGTCTTGATCAGACCTCAATCTGTCCAACTTTGAGGTTGCTCGTGAGAAAAGGATTGGTTTCGGCGAGGCCGTCGGTTCCAATGGCTTACCAATCGAATTAACTGATTGGATGCTGTACCAAAACTGTCCCTCCGACGAATTTTTCTAAGGCCTCATATGGTTAAACTTGTTCGTAAGTCGGTCCGCTATCCCCTCGTATCCTTTGCCGTAGGAGGCGTCCCGTGCGGAGTACTTGATCATGATGATCTGGCGCTGTGCCCTTCTTACGCACAATCGATCCCGAGGACTCTTTGGCCGTCGATATGGTTTTCATTGTGTCACGACCGGACGACGTATGCGTCTGAGATGGAAGTCGATGTTTCGAGGATTAGGATTACCAACCTTTCCCCTCATCGCCCTAGGATTTCTCTTCGCGGTCAATTCTGCTGGTGCACAAGTTCAGTCAGGACTGCGGGCACGCGCCCTCATCACCGAGAGAATCGATGACAGAAAACTTGTCACGTTGCAAGGAAACGTTCATCCCGAAGCGAAAGCCGAGAATGATCGTGGCGAGGTTCCTGACAACTTTCCTATCGATCACATCCTTCTGCAGTTGCGCCGATCTCGCGAGCAGGAGCAAGAGCTCGAGCAATTCATCGATGAACTTCACACCGTAGGATCGCCGAAATTCCATCATTGGGTTACCACTCAGAAGTTCGGAGAGACGTTTGGCTTAGCGACGCAAGATCTCGAAACGATTGTGGCCTGGCTTGAGTCGTATGGGTTCAAGGTTAATGTGGTCTATTCGAGCGGGATGCTGATCGATTTTTCTGGCACCGCAGGGCAGATCCGCAAAGCCTTCCACACCGAGGTGCACCATCTTGAGGTAAACGGTGAGAAGCACATAGCCAATATGAGCGATCCCCGAATTCCAGCTGCGTTCGCTCCCGCTGTCGCCGGCATCGTCTCCTTGCACGACTTCCAGCCGCACCCGATGTACAAAACGCACAAGCCGTTACCTCTCTTCACCGAGTCCAACGGATATTACGCCCTCGTTCCCGCAGATCTCGCCACGATCTACAACCTCAATTCCGTTTTCACCGCGGGATACTCCGGGAAGGGACAGACCATTGCGTTAATCGAAAACACCGACCTTTTCAGCGCATCGGATTGGACTGCGTTTCGTTCTAAGTTCGGCCTTTCTACTTACACTTCGGGTTCACTGGCAACTGTCCACCCACCCCCTCCAAGCGGCTCCAACAACTGCGCCGCTCCGGGCGTGGTGATTCCGAATGATGCCGAAGCAATTCTGGACGCGGAATGGGCGAGCGCTGCCGCACCGAGCGCAGCCATCGAGATGGCGGTTTGCGCGGACACAACCACTACATTCGGAGGGCTGATCGCCGTACAGAACCTCATCAATGGGGTTGCGCCGCCGCCCGCCATCATGAGCATCAGTTATGGGGAATGCGAAACCGTGAATGGCTCCTCAGCCAACGCAGCCTATAACGCGGCGTACCAGCAGGCGGTTGCTGAGGGAGTCTCGGTTTTTGTCGCCGCTGGCGATAGCGGAGCGGCCGGATGCGACGACAACGCCGCTGCAGCAACGGATGGAATCGGCGTCAGCGCGTTCGCCTCCACTGTTTACAACGTCGCGGTCGGCGGCACCGATTTCAGCGACACCTTCTCGAAAGACAACGGCACATACTGGAACGCAACGAATACGTCCACTTTCGGTTCCGCGAAATCTTATATTCCGGAAATCCCGTGGAACGACTCCTGCGCCAGCGTCTTGGTGGCTACTTTTCTCGGCTTTTCCCAGACCTACGGCACGACGGGCTTTTGCAACAATTCCTCAGTCGGAATGTCGCTCCATACCACGGCCGCTGGAAGCGGCGGTCCGAGCGGTTGCGCCACGGGCGGGCCAGTCGGGCCTGACCTTGCTGCTGTGGGCGGGTCTTGTGCGGGATGGCCGAAGCCCTCGTGGCAATCGATCTTTGGCAATCCGAGCGACGGCGTGCGCGATATTCCGGACGTTTCTCTGTTCGCCGCCAACGGTCTCTGGAGCCACTACTATGTTTATTGCTGGTCCGACACGGCGGCAGGTGGCGCCGCCTGCACCGGCGATCCTTCTACTTGGTCCGGCGCGGGCGGAACTTCTTTCGCTTCTCCCATCATGGCCGCGATTCAGTCGCTCGTGGACCAGAAGATCGGCTCGCGCCAGGGCAATCCCAATCCGGTGTATTACCAACTCGCCTCGGCCGAGTACGGATCAACTGGCAGCAGCGCCTGCGATTCATCGAAGGGCAATGCCATTGCCGCGACCTGCATATTTAACGACGTCACTTTTGGCGACGTGGATGTGAACTGCTCATTCTTCAACAAAACTCACGTTTACAATTGCTACGATCCGGGCGGCACATTTACGAACGCTCTCGTGGGTGCCCTTTCCACTTCAAACGGCTCGTACAGCCCCGCTTTCGGAACCACAAAGGGCTGGGATTTCGCCACTGGCATCGGCACCGTGAATGCCGCCAATCTCGTCAGCAACTGGCCTACCTCAGTTTCCAATCTCGGCGGCATGTGGGACCTGCGCCTCTCTAACACGGCAAATCCTCCCCCTGGCCAGATCGGCGAAACCGAGTTCACCTTTGATGTAGTCGTTCAATCCAGCAGTGCTTCGACCGAAGCACTCTCGAACAACGGTTTCCAGGACCACACATTCACCAACTCCATTTGTTCCGCGTCCGGCACTGGCAACGACGTGACGATGTCTGCGAATTTCAGCCTCACTTCGACGGTGACCTTTCAGATCTCGGTGGATAACGGCGAATCCTATTCTATGACCGGGACGCTTTCCTCGGACGGCACCACCGTTACCGGAACGAGTGTCAAGTACAATGCGGGATCGCAGAACTGCGGCAAGAACGATGTCGGTAGCGGCTTCACAGCCATTCTCTATAAGCCAGCAACCGGTACGTATGTTGGATCGTTTACTCCGGATGCGGGCGGAACGGCATTCACCTCCACTATCGTCCTCGTCGAAGACGCTAACTACAATCTGACCGGTACAGTCACGAGCACGGGCAGCGCCTGTTTTGCGAATCTCACCATCAACGGCAAAACTGATCCCAGCCTCGCGTCCGGCGACGTCTTGGACTTTTTCGGAACGGACTCGCTGGGAAACATTGCTGGGTTTATTGCTAATGCAGGCGGACCTTCCAACACGGCTGGCGATACCAACTGGCAGCAGTTGTTCGTCAACTCAGTTGTCTATGGAGGCGCATGCAACGGCCAGTCCTACACGGATGCGCCGTTCCACAGAGTGGGAGGTAGACCGAAAAGACCCAGTCGCCGCTGACAATTCGGTTGGAGCAAGCTTTGATTCAACCGAACACTCAAGCAAACACCCACCTTGCTGCCGCAGCAGCGACACAACTCGATAGTTATCTGGAAGGCGCTAGTTTTCGACTACCGCGTTGACCGGCATCTGGATCACAATTAGTTAGATGCGGAACCTGAGGGAATCTCAGCGCATCTCCGAGTCGCTAACCAATCCTCCTTCACCTTCATAGACGTTCTAGACTGTCTTTACCCACTTGACCGACTTAGGTTGCTCGGTTCCTAAATACTGGCACGCTGCTTCTTCGGCCTTCTTCTTGACCTGCTCGATGCTCGTTACTTCGTAACTCATGTATACGCTCAGAGTCTCCTCGATGTCATACACCGTCGCTACAATGTCGCCCTTTAGCGTTGAAGTAACGCACAGACGTAGGTGTTTGCCCGTCCCTTGCATTTCGGCGACGTAGTTCGCTGTGATCGGTTCGGGCAAAGTGCCTCCGAACCGGGCGAGTGTACTCCCATGTTAAGTTTTGAACCAAAACAAAATCTTCAAAACAACAGTATTGTTGCCCTCGTCGTTCGCCTAGACCCCTTTCGCTTTTGATTTCTCCGGTAGGTAATCTTCGCTGGCCTCGTCTAATTTCGCGGCAATTTGTTCTTTCTTTCGGTTAACCAATTCCTTTCCGGAATCGACCAAGTCTTCAGCACGCCCTCTCAGTTCTCGAGCCTTCTCCCGCGCGTGTTTGCTCCCTTCCTTGACCGTCTTCGAAAGGTATGATCGAGTCCCTTCACCGGATTTCGGTGCGAAGAAAATTCCGATGAGCGAGCCGATAGTCAGTCCCGCTAGGAAATAACCTGCGTTTGAATCGATTCTTTCGGTCATGGCTGACCTCCTGGGTACATCAAAATGCCTGGTTTAGTGAAACGAAGTCAGGAAGCGGTTGCACGTTTCACCAAAGGGTCGGATACGGTTAGTTCCTTTTCAGCAGCGAGCCAGTCCTCAAGCGCATTTCCTTCTTTGCCGCCTCGTTTCAAATAGATTTCGTAAGCTCGCAATTCTATTTCCTCCCGAGCTGGTACCTTCTTACCGTCTGACATAGCGACTCCTTTCTACGCTCAATCTCTCGCACCCCATGAACCGGACCGAGGTCTCGGAAATGAGCGTTCACTTTGCGAACGGCCCGTGCTTAGGCCCTCTGCAAGAGAGGTGTTCCACTCTCGGTGACGTAATAGCTTTCGGTCATGAACACCGCTCGACAGTATGGACAAGCCTCGCGTCCGGCACGTGGCCTGGGAGGTCGACGGAATGCATCAGAGCTCTGCTCTTCCAAAATAATCTGCGCGGTGCAGTTTGTACAGCGACAGCAAACGTAGGTAAACATAATCGGAATCCCTTGTGGCAATTACCTCGGGTGTGCGTTACGTCTTAATCGCTGAGAACCGGTTCAAATCGAAAGGAGGGAGTTGAATTCAACCCGGTCCAGGATTCTTCAGCTAGAACAACAACCCGCCGCAAAATCGGCGGAAGGGAAACGGAAAGTACGGTGAGAGTATAAACCTGTTCAAGCCGGCAATCCACTCTGAATGAGCCACTAAATCAAAGCCCGAAGGTACGATTGCAATTCCCGAGGAAGGCATACGTTCCTTCTCCATGGCATTACAAGTACGGGCTTAGTATTCGGTGTGGCGACGTTAATCTGGAATTTCGATTATTTCTTATCTTTTCTTTCTCTTCGCCCACCGAGCTTTCTGCGCCATTGAGATTCGCTTGCGACCTGCGGGCGATAACCTATCGCGACTGGTCGGTTTGGCACCGCGCTTCGCGCCCTTCTCAAAAGCGTCGATCAGATGTTCTATTTTCGCCAGCTCCGTCTTTAGGTGCTGATGCCTCTCGCGAAGTGCCTTTTCAAATTTTGTGACGAAGTCCAAAATGTTCTCCTTGTGGTGTTGATAAGTCAGGTTAATGACTCTCACTCAAGGCACAGAGTGAATGCAAGGCATTTCTGGCTGCTGCTACCACCGTTCTAGACCACCTGTCCCTCATATTCTTAACGATGAAACTGCGGAATGCTAGTCGTCCGTTCAGTCCTGGGGACTGCCCCGAAGGACAGTAGCCTTAAAAGAAGAATTTCGAGTAGTCTGAGGGGCACATTACGTTCTCAATCTGTTCCACTGTGAGCGTGACTATGTCAATCGGACAGCGACGCAGTGAACGGCTCACCCTAGACGTACCTCTTGTTATTAGAGGGGAGGCGGCCGACCGAAAGAAGTTTCAAGAAGAAAGATTTACGTTAACTGTGAATGCTCACGGCGCACTGTTGCCGCTGGGAACGAAGGTTTCTTTAGGACAGGAACTTCTGCTCATGAACCCGACGACCTGGCATGAGTGCCAAGCTAAGGTTGTCTATGTTGAACCAACTTCCGATGGCTTGGCTCGAGTGGGCATCGAACTGAACCGACCTGTTCCCCAATTTTGGCAAGTCAGTTCTCCTCCTGCGGACTGGCACCAGTCTTGAACACTTCCAGTCCTTCCGGCCAAGATTTGCAGCCCACCAAACAGCGATTCGGTTGGGCGGTGCCCGCTCGTCGCATCAGTTGAGGTGACCTAGCCAGGAGCGGGAATTCAACTCCTTTCGGCTCGAATTTCCAAGTTTGGGCTGGGAGGCTGTTACGTCGATACGCTAAATCCACTTCCGGAGGGTATGTTTGTCCGGTTGCGAATTCATAGAGACAATGACGCGTTCGAGACAAACGCCAGAGTGATCTATTCTCAGGGAGAGTTTGGAATGGGCTTGGCTTTTACCGATATGACGTCCGACCACCGCGCAGTATTACCTTGGTTGGCTGAAGTGATTACTCAACTCAGGCCGACTTCGTAAGATTTTTGGGGTGTCGGGCTACCCGCTCTCACCGCCCACTTCGATTTCACCTGTACCACTGCATGTTGGACAGTCACCCGTACCCTTGCACCATGGGCAGGTCGTCTCGGCTGGGGACTCGCCAAAGTGTCTTTCCGAAAGGATTTTTCCTTCGCCGTGACACCGCCGACAGTTCCCCACCCCAGGCGTATCACAATCATGGCATGAATGCATGGTCACGATTACGTCTCAGCTGTTGAGCGATTCTCGTCGTGTTTTCCTTCACGGTCAAGATGAACCGCGCACTTTTATCGTTTGCGCGCTTTTCCGTCCTCGTCATGGGTGTCATGAGGCCGCGCTTTTAAATTGTTCCGACAGAGACGCTCACGCTTCGAGCGCGGCGGTACTGGACAGTTCGTACTATTGGGGTCGGTCGCCACTCTTTATACCGTTGAAGGGCAGTGCTGGTGTTGGGGGGTGGCTCCTTGGGAAGAGGACCACCCCTTCTCGTTGTGACCGAAACAAAACACCCACACTCAGCGGGAACTCGAGTTTCGCACAAACACGACCTTGCGCATGTCCGAAGCGAAATCATTTTCAACGGAAAGTCCCTCTCGCAAGTACTGTGACGAAGATCGCTCTCGCGAACTCTGACGCTGAATCAGTGCAGGGTTTTCTTTTTCAACCTGAGAGTGCCATTCCAACGGATTACGTTTTGCTCTTCCCAGCCGTAGGGGTGGGAGACGTTTCGTGCGTGATACGACTAGGTATGAAATTTTCAAAGACGACCCTCCGAGAAGCCCTCGGTGGTTGGAAGCCGTTGAAGGTCTCGAACAAGCCATGAACCGAATAGAAGAACTTGCAACTCACGACCCATCGTCCGACTATTACTTGTATTCCAATCAAGCGGACAAGCTCATAAGACATTTGCGTCGTACGTCACCCCGCCCCGACGAGGCGCCCCTAGACAAGTCCCAGAAAAAGACCGGCTGAACATTAGATCCAGAACAACCAGCGCCATTCAGCATTCGCAACCTGGCTCCTACTTTCCGCCATCGCGCCTTGGTTGTGGTCGGCTTCGCTGCCACTCGTTAATTTCGTTTCGTAACTCACTCTTTCTCGTTTCGTTCGTTTCCGTTGCCAGTTGTCGCTCAAGTTCCGCTATTCGTCCAGCCGCAAAATCTGGTCGTTTTGATTTCTTCGGGTTTTCAAATCGCATCGTCAGGGCTCCTCTTTTAATAGTGTCTCACGATGATGGCTCTTGCTGATGTGACTGCGACCACCGTGCGGTATTAGAAATTTGATTGGCTGGAGTGATTACCCCAACCGAGGCTCACTTCGTAATAGGTGTCTGTCCGGTGCGATTCGACGTTTCACGGTTACAAAAATCATCTGCGACCCTTCTTCGAGCGCCGCTTCGAGATTCGCTCAAAAACTATCTGAGGCTTTTCTCTGGTTTGCGTAGTTGTCCAGTTAGTTTCCTAAGTCTTTCTGCCGAACTGCTAGGAAATTATCTTGCGTGATTCTGATGTGTGTTATAGCCTCGGCCTTCCCGACATCCCTGCGTAGGAGGATTTTCCATGGGGATGGCATATAACATTTTCAGAAAGACTTCTGATTCTCCGCTCGCTTGGGTTGAGGCTACCGAAAGCATCGATGAAGCCAAGAAAAGACTCATCAGTCTAGCTTCGTCCCAGCCTGGCGATTATTTCATTTGGGACCCAACCGACCATAAATTTATCGAGACGCTTCCTAAGTCGGCTTAGCCGTTTCGAATGCTGTTTCGCGACCGGATCTTGAGAATGCGGTGGAGACTTATGAAGTCCCCTTATGAAGGTTTGCTTTCCGCTGGTGAAGAAGCATAAGTGCCCGTCTCGACGTGGATTACAACTGCATTTCTAGATCACAGAATTGCTTGGCTAAATTACGTTAGGCTAAATGTGCCGTCTGAGTGCCTGAAAATCCGCATGGACGATGCTTTCTACGAGGCCGCTACCGTCTGAATAAATGAAGCAATCTCGTCGCGGAGCGATGCGAGCCACTTCTCTTAAACGCTCTCTTGCGTCTTCAAGTTCTTGAGCCGATTCTATCCAGACTGGTCGGGTTCCCGGAGAATCCGTAAAAATATCGAACGTTGATCGCATTGTGCCTCTGCTGAATCCGGCAGAAATCACGATTTCCAGCTGCAACCGCCACACTTAAATTGTTCTTCTGGCTTCGCCTTCGATGCTGTATTCCCGCAGTGCGGACACTTCATCGTACAAATCTGAGTCATGATATTTCTCCCAAACATTCTCGGGGCTGTTTGGCAACGACGCCCTGTTCCTGCGAGTGGATAAAATATTCTGCGGGCGAAACCAGTACTAAGCGGGCCATTTGTTCCTTAGCTTTTTCTAAGCCTTGAACCGCTTCTACCCACAGTGGTCCGTCTGAAGTTACTTTGAAAATATCGAAGGTAGAACCCATCGGTGGCATTCCTCCATCGATTTCATCGTCCCTAACTGCCGATATGCTTGCATGCATGTCCGATTCCACAAGCTTCGTGGAGGAGTTAGCCCAATAGAATGAATTGGTTAAAAGCCGCAGACTGTTGCATCAAACGTAGAGCGGGCAGGCGAGAGGCAGGTAATTTTTTCAGCGATGTAGCCGCTCGTCGTACCAGAACCAAGTGAATGCAGTATTCCGCCTTGATGCGCGTCACGTTAGCCTGCCATTGGCAGTTCTCAACGGCTCAACTGGGATACGCAAGGTACTGCAATGATTCCTGAGGAAGTGAAACCGCCCGATGCCGAACCCGGTAAGAGCGAGGAAACTCAACCTGAGAATTTGCCGAAAGAAGATCCCGACAAAGTCAGGGGCGAAGTATTCAAGCGAATGTTTCCCGAGATTCCACGCAAAGACTCGTAAGCGTCCGAGAGAACTGCGTTAAAACGCACTAGCTCATAGTATCCAGCCATTGAATGCTTCTAGAGCGCCCATCATTCGCCAATGTGGCGCCAAATGGAGATTCGCGTGGCCGTAACTCGTCATGGCGTGCCTTCTGGAGCGAACGAATGCCGTCATCAATCTGTCCCAGCGCGACATAGACCACTGCTTGGTCAAAAAGAGCCTGGGCTATGTCAAAGTGTTCGCCCATCGCAAAATATCGGTCAAGCAATTCCAATGCGGCTTTCGGATGTTTGGCGCCAAATAGCTCGCCTGAATACGCAGATACTGAGAATTGTCGCGGGCGCGGGCTAATTTCTCGTGACATTTTGCCTCGAATCGCTGCGTTCCAATCTATGTTTCGAAACCAATCGTGAGAAGGCATCTTCTCCAAGGCCATTCGCTTTTGGGATTCTACACCGATTAAGGAAGATTCATCGTTAGTTAGGATTTGCGGGAAACCACGTTTCACAGAGGACAGAGATGTTCTGAGTTGGAAATAGGTGATGGCATAACGAAGTCGGCCTCACGACGAGCCGAGTAAACTGTGCGGTATCCAACGTACAGAGCTCGGATCGAAGGAGGCCGAGATGAAAATTATAGGATGCGATCTACACGCTCGACAACAGACGATTGCGATGTTGGATAGCGACACAGGAGAGCTGGAAGAAAAGACCCTCGAACATGAAGGCGAGACCGTGCGGGAGTTTTATTCGGCACTGTCTGGTCCGATTCTGGTAGGGATCGAAGCGACCGGCTCGATGCAGTGGTTCCTGGAGTTGATGGAAGAGCTGGGGATCGAATGCCGCGTCGGCCATCCCCAGAAGATCCGCCGAGCAGAGACGCGCAAACAAAAGCATGATCGGCGAGATGCGCGATTGTTGCTGACGTTGCTCGCCGAGAATCGCTTTCCAACGATCTGGAGGCCCTCGAGCGAGCAGCGCGATCTGCGCACGTTGCTACGTCACCGTCATCAGTGGGTGCGCCTGCGATCTCGAGTCCAACACACGCTGCAATCGATGGCACTCAACCACGGTCTCAGGAGAGGCCACGCGCTATGGAGTCAAGCGGGCCTGCACGCACTTCGGGCATTGCCTCTGGCTCCTCATGCCAGCGAGCGGCGAGCGGCACTGCTGTCTTTGTACCCTCGTTTGCAGGAATCCATCGACCAGCTGGATCAGCAGGTCAGCCAGCAGGTTCAGCAACATCCCCCGGCGCGGCGACTCATGACGCACCCGGGAGTGGGACCGATCACCGCGTTAGCTACCGAAGTTTTCCTGGGCGATCCGCTGCGGTTCATCGATGGAAAAGCACTGGCCAGTTACATCGGCATGATCCCGAGCGAACACTCCAGCGGAGGCCGGCAGCGGCTGGGTGCGATGAGCAAACAAGGAAACGCGCTGCTGCGTTATCTGTGGTGCGAAGCGGCGATGCACGCGGTGGAGCGGGATCCGGAGTTGAAACGCTTCTATCGGCGCAAACTGGTGCAGAAAGGGCTGGGGAAAGCGAGAGTCGCTGCAGCCAGGAAACTCGGGATCCGACTCTGGATCATGATGCGTGACCAGATCGATTACGAAGAGTTCTGCCGTCGAGGAAAAGCGCGGCAGGAAAGCGGTAGTGTCCGTGCGGGGATGCCTGATCTCGACAGTGGTCCTGCAGCATAGTGACCGGATCAAGTGAATAGGCTACCCGCCTCCCCATTGCGGGGAGTTCGAAGAAATCATCATGGTCGCACGTGATCGGAGAGATGTCTGGTGGGCAACACCGAGTCGATGAAGTGACACGAACCGAGTCTCGTAGGTTGGACAGGAAGAACAATCCGAGAATTGCGGCGCATCGCCCGCCGAAGGAAACAGCGGGACTGCGCAATGCAGGAGTCTGTGCGAAAGGAATAAAAAAAGAGTTAAAGACTCTTGACGTGGCCGACTTCGTTAGAGATGTCGAGAAATCCTCTTCGCACCAGCTATCTGAAAACGAGAAAGGTGGTGATAAGCCTGTGGCTGTTGAAAAAGTCGGTTTTTCTGAAAAAAGTCAAAAATCCGGTGATAGAAAATGTCTAGGAGGCCCGGAAAAATCGTTTGCAGCTTCCTGACGCGAAGCAGTTTTTTGTGAAATCGCAGTGAGCGAGTTTTTCAACAGCCACCCCTGTTCGCAATAGTTGTGAACAAGGGGTTGCAGACAAGAGAGGGCAACCGGTCCATTAACCAGTCGCCCTTTGAACATTTAGATTCGATCAGAGTGAGCGCAAGCTGGTAACGCCGTAGAGATAGCCGATCAGCAGGATGCGCAACAGAAGTTCCGGATCGATCGAGGGTCGGCCCGTATCGCTGTAGGAGTCCTTCAGCTTCTCACGAACGAAATCGAAGCTGATGTGCCGGTCCAGGAGACGGAGTAGGTGGTTTTCAGGAACCTGATCTTCGATGCGAAAGTAGTAGAACAGCGACTCGGAACGGGAGTGTTGTCCCATCATAATCCGTAAGCCTCCGTGAATGGCGATGAAGAAGAGCATCGGCAGAACGTTTGCTCATATAGACGTTGCTCCCAACACTTCAGTTCGCATTCACGAAGACTTTTTCAACACCCACCCCTGTTCTCGACAGCTATCCGGACGTGGGCGTAAGATGCACGCGAAGTGAAACTTGCAAAAGAGCCCGATCGAATTCGCACGACAGGCCGGTGTGTCTACTCTGTTCTCGGTTTCCTGGTGGTTTTCTCCGCGATCGCGTGCCATACCTCAGGCGACCCGCCGCAAAAGCCAGGCCCAGTGACGCCACACAGGGCTGCACTGATTCCGGAGACTGCAGAAGCGGTGGGCGCCGCACTGCGTCCCCTCGTCGTCTCCGGCAAACTTGCAAGCCTCCGCTGGCCTGACTTTCGTGACGTCAGTCGAGACACCGTTAAATTCTATGCAAGCCGCGGCTATGCACCCGCGTGGGTTGATGGAGCGGGGCCTACCGCGCAAGCGAAACTTGTCGTTTCAATGTTGCAAAACGCGGCCCAAAAGGGTTTGAATGCCGAAGACTACGACGCGTCGCGGTGGCAAACTCGACAGGATGCTCTCGTAGGGAAGCCAACGCCAGACGAGGTTGCACGATTTGATCTAGCCTTATCGGTGTGCCTGCTGCGATACGTCTCGGCACTGAACGTTGGACGCATCAACCCGCGGCACCTCAAGTTTGATCTCGACTTGAATCACAGAAAGACGGACTTGCCGGGTTTTGTTTCGCAAATCTCTCAAGCTTCCGACATCGTACCGCTGCTGGACGAGGTGGAACCCCAGGAAGACGGATACTCGCGAACCTCTCAGGCTCTGCGGACGTATCTCTCACTAGTGCGGCAAGATCCTTCTGAGAAACTTCCGGTCCCAGAAAAAGCGGTGGCAGCGGGCGGCACCTATTCGGGAATGGTGCTGCTAGTAACCAAGCTCAAGCTCGTGGGAGATCTGCCCGAGAACGCAACGCTACAAGAGGCATCAGTGAAATATGAAGGTGATGTCGTAGAGGCTGTGAAGCGTTTTCAGCTTCGCCATGCACTGGCGGTGACCGGAAGTCTGGGACCGGAAACCGTCCGGCAGCTAAACGTGCCAATCGCAGATCGCGTTCGCCAGCTTCAGTTCGCACTGGAACGCTGGCGTTGGCTTCCTCACGACGTCGCTACACCTTTAATCGCTGTAAACGTGCCGGCCTTTCGCCTTTACGGTTTCGATGAGCCGCACCACATCGGTCTGAAGATGAATGTAGTCGTCGGCAAAGCCGTGCGTTCGGAGACTCCCGCGTTTATTGGGAACATGACCTACTTGGTTTTTCGGCCTGACTGGGGCGTGCCTTCCGTCATTGTGCGCAAGGAGATTCTTCCGCCGTTGCAAAAGGATTCCGCTTACCTCGCCCAAAACGGATACGACCTGTTCGATGCAAGCGGCAAGATCATAAGCGGCGCGCAGGTAACACCGGAACAGATTCAGCTACTGCGCGCGGGAAAGCTGTCCGTTCGGCAGCGTCCTGGTCCGAAGAACGCGTTGGGCAGCGTGAAATTCATGTTTCCCAATACCTACTTGGTCTATCTGCATGACACGCCCAAAACCGAATTGTTCTCCCGGTCGCGCCGTGACTTCAGCTACGGCTGTATTCGTGTTCAAAACCCTCCCGCGCTAGACGCGTGGGTGCTGCAGTCCAAGCCGGAGTGGACTGAGGAACGCATCCGGGCGGCGATGAATGGAGAGAAGAGCGTCCAAGTGAACTTGAGCTCGCCGATCCCCGTGCTGATCCTGTATGCCACTGCAAGAGTGGATGAAGATGGCCTTGTGGATTTCTATGATGACATCTACGGGCACGACGCAAAGCTGGCGCTAGCGCTTGCCAAAGGATATCCCAATTGAACCGATGCTCCGCAGCACTGCTGAATATCCGAGAAAACGCGCGCGTGATAGGATGCGGAAGCCTTTGGGCGCAGACAAGTTTCCGTGTCGCTTGCGGTAGTGTTAAACCGCGGCCAGGTTCCCGGAGTGGAAAGAGCAACCATCAACAGGAGGATACGAAGATGAAATTTAGAATTGCGCTGCCTGGAGCTCTCTTGCTCGCGTCAGGTTTTGTGCCTGTATGCTCATATGGCCAAGCCACTGCGGATAATCCCAGCGTAAGTGCTCAACTGGAGGCTGTGAAGCCACTCGTGGCGAAGATTAAGAAGGGCGCCACCGAGATGCAGTCCTTCAGCCTGGTAAGCGGCCCCAGCTGGAATACGCACGCCGCGACTCTCACCAGAATTAAGGACGACGTAAACAAGTTGCAGGAAAACACTCGCGGACTGCAATCACATCGAACAACGGCTAGCCCTTGGCAACAGGATGCGATCGATCGTATCACCGCGCTCGCCAACGATTTGGCGACAAACATGAACAGCGCTATCGATCACCTTAACAAAAACAAGACACGTCCTAGTTCTCCACCCTATCCTGAATACTTGAAGATCAACACAAAGCTCGTTACCGCGCTCGGCGATGAAATTGACGCAACGATCGACGCGGGTGCGGCAAAGGCGAAGGAAGAGGCGCTGTCGAAGCAACTGGATGATTCAGGGAAGTAAACGCCTTGAAATGAGCCGCAACAAGGCGGCGTTCGTTAGAAGGGTCGCCTTGTTTCGAATTTTCACTTGGCTAGGCTCCTTGCTGGTAAGGACGCAACGACAGGTCAGCCGCTGCGGTCGGGTCTTTCTCAGGGAAACTCCAAGGCTGCTAGTGTCACTTTATGAGCCAGCGATTCCCTTGTTCTGCAGGACCCTGACTACGACGCGCCGGTTCTGGGCCTGCCCTTCGGCAGTTTTGTCGTTACCTACTTGCCGGCTTTCGCCCATGGCGCCTGGCGCCAGCATTCGGGTCAGAGGAATGTGGCCCCGCTGCAACAGAAACTGCGTCACACTGGCAGCCCGATCTTCACTCAACTGCTGGTTCAATGCCTTGCTGCCTACCGATGAGGCATAACCCTTCACCTGGATAGTGTATGCAGTGATCGTCTTGGCCTTTTCAGCCAATTGAAGCAGCCGTGGGTTGTACTTCGGATCGAGCGCCACCTTGCCATTGCCGAAGTAAACCGTTACCTCGTCAAGAATGTTGTAATCGTCTAGCTGCCCGAAGCGCTTGTTTGCGTCCTCAATGGCTGCTTTATTGGCGTCAATCTTCGCTTGGGCCGCCGCCATTTGCTGTTGTTGTTCCTGCATTTCTTGCTGTTGTCGCTCAAGCGCTGCCTTCTGCTCGGCCAGTTCCTCTTGGGTCTGCTGTATCTGCTCCTTTGTCGGTTGCAGGCCCGCCTGGATGGTTTGTGCGTCCTCCAGATCATTGCCCTTAAATTTGATTGAACTCGCCACGAGTTGGTTTTTGGTGTTGTAGGAACCTTCTACCTGAACCTGAAGTCCCGGTATGAGCGCGGCCATCGACATTTGCTTGCGTCGAGCCTTGAAAACTCCCTGTATTTGGGCCACCTTTGTATCGTCGGTGAGCACCACCACCAGGTTCGACGCATCCGAAGTCTGCAACGTCATGGTGTCCCCGTTTCGTCCCGTTATCAATCCCTGGGCTTTGGCGGCCTGAGCTTCAGCCGCGCCGCACAGCGACAAAAGTCTTGCCAGTGAGAAGGTCACGACTATCGCAATTGCTATAAACCCGTTTCTTTTCATAACTTCCTTCCCTCCGTTTCTACTTTTACGCTGCCGCTGCCATCTTCTTGAATCGGGGTCTGATACTGCTCGGGAGTGAGTCGTCCTTGCCAGCAGAAGGTTACTCCGGCCGGAGCCGATTGGAACTGTCAAAAGTAACAGGGTGATGAAATCGCTTGGCCAAGGATCTTTGCGGATAAGTGATGGCATAACGAAGTCGGCCTCACGACGAGCCGAGTAAACTGTGCGGTATCCAACGTACAGAGCTCGGATCGAAGGAGGCCGAGATGAAAATTATAGGATGCGATCTCATCGCCTTCGCCTTTTCGATGGCTGTCAGCAGGTACGACCAGCGTAAGAACTACGAAGAACAGGAAGCCAACGCAATCGGGACTGAGTACGTCCGGGCAGACCAGTTGCCCCCCCGACGGTGCGGCGAAGGTCCATGCACCGCTGAAGGGCTATGTCGATCAGCGCATCCTTTTTTACAAGTCCCGCAGCGAGCCCGATCTTCAGGAGATCGATGCCCGGACGGCTCAACTGCAAACTGAAATGTGGTCTGTGGCCTCTACATCTAGTGCTGCGTTGCCAGCGCCAATATCGACTTTCGTCCTTGGTGGCATGAACGATGTATTGAACTCGCAGGGATACACGCAGGCCGCTTGGTGGAACCGCATCCCGATTGCTGCATGGATGCTCTTGATCGCGATCTCTATCTTCTGATAGGTTACGATGCACCTGGGAGGAGTGCGTTCTTTTTACTAATTTTGCCGATCGCTCTATCCATCTCGCTTTTTCTCATTGCAGATATAGATAGCCCGCGCCGTGGAATCATTCGTGTGCAGCCGCAAAATATAGAGAGTCTCGCTGAATCCCTGCGCTCGCGGCTCAGCATTGCGTAGTCACTAAACGCCGACGGTGTTTTTTGTCCCGCGCGGATTGTCCTAAGATCATATTACTGTTGGAAAATCCGGTGGCTGTTGAAAAACTCGCTCACTCGGAAATCGCAAAAATCGGATCGCGTCAGGAAGCTCTATAAACGATTTTTCTCAGTCACCTGGACATTTTCTATCACCCGATTTTCGACTTTTTTCAGAAAGACCGACTTTTTCAACAGCCACTCCGCTTATCACCATCAATCTCAAGATCGGAGCGGACTGTGACCTAGGTCGCCAGACTTGCCGCTTCGACTGCACTGCTGCGCGGCGTGAGGATTGCCAGGATTAAGGCCACTACCACTAGAGCGGGGATGTCACCCAGGAGATGCCCGTGCTCCGAAGGGTAGGAGATCGCTTGCACGGCCATAATGGCAGCGTGTACGAGGCTTGACCAAACGGTGAACCAGATCAGGCTAAGGTGCCGCAATGGGTCTCGGGCGGCGACAAGAAGGAACACACCGAGAGTGGCATAGATCCCGAGGATCATCTGCTCATACTCGGGTTGATTGGGCTGCCAGCGCCATCCGGACGGCCACCAAGCCATCATCAGCGGGTACACGCCGAAAATGAAGATTAAACCAACAAGAACAAGGGCAACGCGCAGATATCTCAATCGGGTTGCAGAGGTCACTTGGCACCTCCTGTGGATCGTCGAGAGGCGGTCGGTCTTGAGCGGATGTTAGTCATTACACTCAGCGAAGTCAATTCGCGTCGAAATGAGCATCTCAAACCAAGTGCGCTGGATGTAGGCAGGCATTCCGGACGTACAAGATGTTGAGAAAACTATTGGATTCGTTCGAGCGTCCAGCGGTCACGACCAGCCCAGTAGGGACATTGCGGGCAGGATTTTCCTTCGGGGTAGTCGACGCCTTCTTCGTGAGGGCAGCCGATGATGCCGTCGGTAACCACGACAGACCTAACGTCCTGTGCTTTGATGAATGCAGCGATCTGTTCTCCGATGACCGTATCCAAACGTATATCGGATTCCTGAGAGAACCAGCGTTCGAAAGGATCGGCATCACAGTTTTCATCTCTGAAGATGCCAACTGCGATTTTCGTGGCGGTCTCTACGGTAGGTCCATAGAGAGCGATCGTCGCAACAGGATATCCGCGAAATCCGTGCTTTACCTTCCTATCCAACCACGTTGACGACGCTTTCCAGCTCTTCGTCATGATTCACAAAGACCGCTCAGCAACACAATCAGGAATCTAAGAAAGAGGGCAATATCTGCTTAACTGTACAAAATTCAACACGCCGCTTCAATGGGTAGCTCGAACGGACAACTTGTCCGGTTTGTCTCTAGAAACAGCCACGGCTCCAATCTGAGATAGAAATAGAAAGCGCGATTACCCCCGCCAGAAAATCACCCCAGATCAAACCTCCCGCTAGTGAGGGAGTTTTTCAACACCGACTCCACTTCTCACCAGCTATCCGAGATCGCAATGCCTCCGAGGTATGGCCGATCTAGAACCTTGAGTATCGGGTGCAGTCTTGTTACGTTTTCCCCGTGACCTTCCAGCCTGGTACCGACTTATGGTCCGAGAACCGCCGACGGAGCAAACGCATCAAAGCGAGGATCCCCTTGGTGGTTCGATTTCAAGATTCTAATAAACGGTTCATATCAGAAAGGACTCACACCGTGATTGTGAATGAACACGGAGCGCTGATACTTCTTGCAGCTTCAGTAGAGATAGATCAGATAATCCGGCTTGAGAACTTAAATCTGGGAGAGGAATTGCTCTGCCGAGTGACCAGCTTGGGTCCCAGCTTCATGGGTAAAACGCAGGTTGCGGTTGAACTCATTATGCCGACACCCGGCTTTTGGAGCAGCGGGTCTAGTTCGAAGACACCCAATATTGGATAGGTGTCGATAAATCCGCTTGCCCCAGCTATCTCAAACTGCGATAGATCCTCGGCGCTTTATTCTGCCGATCGAAAACACAAAGTAAGAGATGGGCCGACAGGATTCACCTGATTCTTACCGGCCTCGGTTGGTAACGACCATGTACATAAATACCGATAAACGCGCGGGGCGTTCACACTTTGGGTTTCGCAATTATTAGTCTAGGGTCTTGCGTTTCAGCGGGACGTTAGCAATGTTCGCGCTCTTTGCAATCACGGCATTGCCGAGCCCAAGGCACAGCTTCCAAGCGGGCCCGGGAGATCGGTTTGCGGCAGGACTCGCAGGTTCCAAAAGTTCCGATTCTGATTCGAACGAGGGCCTCCTCGATTGCTCGGAGAAGCCGCAAGTCAGACTGGTGCAAAACGATCTGGAGGTCCGCTGTGGCATCCGCATTAGCTTGGTCGACGAGATCGCCTTGCTGGCCTCCCGCGGCTGGAATCGGACTCTCAGCTTCGGCGCTCGTGATCGACATTTCGCCCCGTTTTTCGAGAAGGGCTCGTTTGTACCGGTCTAAATCTCTTCTGTCCATTTCCGATTTTGTGGCACTCGCGAGAAATCCTGGAGTGGAGGGAAATATCTTACACCCATGAAGAGGCGATGCCCGTGACCTGATTTCAAACTTTTGAACTTCTCGAATGCATGCGCGCTTAAAAAAACATCAAGGAATCAGTTCACGTACGCAGCGAAACCCAATCACGATGCTCCGGACGTTGGGCTTTTGGATATAACGGGAAGAAACGCGCGCTTGTCCCCTGACGAGTCCGCGAAAGGAGCCTCCGCGCGAAACGCGATACTCTCCGCTGACTGGACCCTTCGGGTCGGATTCCGGACTCCGGCCGTAATAAGTTATCCCGTACCAGTCTTGCACCCATTCCCAGACGTTCCCAAGAGTGTCATACAATCCAAATCTGTTCGGCTTTTTCTCACCGACGGGATGCGTCGTTCCGCCCGAATTGTCTCGGAACCAGGCAACCACATCCAAAGAGCCATACCGGCAGGAACTATCTCCGGCGCGTGCCGCGTATTCCCATTCCGCCTCTGTGGGTAGACGATAATGATATCCGTCCTCCTTGCGACTGACTGCCTCACAAAACTTCTGTGCGTCTTCCCAGCTGACGCCATCGACAGGATGGTTCGGGCCGCGCGAATAGCTCGGATTGGTAGCCATCACCGCCTCATACTCTGCCTGCGTAACCTGGTATTTGCCCATCTCAAAAGGCCGCGTGATGGATACTCGATGAATCGGTTTTTCTTCGGCGTAGCATTCATGATCTCCCGCTGAACAGCCCATCATGAAGCTTCCCGCCGGAATGCTCACGAACTGCATGTGCTTGACCTTGTCTATTTTGAAATATTGCGGATGAGGGATTCGGCTCGGGCCACGAAATCAGGCTCGGGCGGGAGTTTACACCCTAACGGTTGCACGGTTCACGCCTGTTGGTGTTTCGCAGGGATAGAAGGTTCCAACGTGCTGATGTAGGGAGCATTAGAAATGCAGCTTGATCCCGAACGGTCCTGTCCACATTGCGGTCGTTCCGAGGTATTTCGGTCGCATCAGCGCGGCACCGTGGAGTGGTGCCTCCTCCACATAATCGGAGTCCGTCCGCTCCGCTGCGGTAATTGCGATGCCCGAATCGATCGGCTCAAACACGCCGACGGTACCGAATCGCAGGCTGTCAGAGCGGCCTAGCGAGCCAGTTCTTCAGTCTGAAATTTCATATATCAGTTTCCGCGTTTAATCAGGGATTGCGGAACGTCCCCACGACAACTCTTGTGCAGCCGGCTCGCATCCAACTGTGCACCTTCATTGCAAAGCGAGAAGGAGCGCACCTATGCCCATTCGAGTCGGCTTGTCCATTGTGGTTGTGATCTCGGTATTCGCGGGCCTTGATTGGCCTCGATCGGCTTTCGGCCAGGATAAAGGTGGCCAGGAAGGCGCTTTTCACAGCCAGGTGGATCTCGTGTCCGTATATTTCACGGTGCGCGACGACAAGAAACACCTGGCCAGCGACCTGGCGCAAGACAAGTTCAGCGTCTCTGAAGACGGCCAGCCGCAGGTTATCAAGCTGTTTGCCCACCACAGCGACGTGGTCCTGAACGTGGGAGTGCTCTTGGACACGGGCACTAACATGTCCTGGATTCTCGGCGACGAGGCGCAGGCCGCGAAGCTGTTCATGAAGCACGTGGTAAGGCCCACAGACTTGGGCTTTATTCTGAGCTACGCCTCGCGAGTTGAAACTGTGCAGTTGCCGACCTCAGACGTTGCGCTCCTGGAGGAGAAGGCGGATACCGTTGGGAGTGGAGCGGGGATCGGATTGCCAGACCAAGGCCCGTCCCCCGAGCCGAGGATCGGAATGCCCGGGAGCGGAGGGACGGTGGGCATCAACGGGCGACCCATTAACGAGAACCGCGAAGCCCACCTGTACGACGCGATCCGCGTGTCCACAGTCCGTTACCTGACGGGCGAGGTGGGACGCAAGGCGGTGGTTATCGTAGCCCTCTCCGGCGATTCCCGAAGTGAGTCTTCGATGGAAGAGGCTCTGGAAGCTTTGCTCGAAAACGACGTGATCGCCTATGTCCTGCAGATTTACGATGCCTCAAAGCGGGACAATTGCGACGTGCTCCACATCTACGGAGAAGACGGGCACGGAGAGTCCCTGCTCAAGAAACTGGCCGAGGCCACCGGCGGGCGGATGTTGGAAGTCCGGGGTATTGGTAAACTCGAAGCCGCGCTTGACGAGATCTCCGACGAACTGCACCACCAGTACAGCCTGGGCTACTACCCCGAAAACAAAAATTGGGACGGCAAGTTCCGCAAGATCCAGATTTCCGCGGGGGAGAAAGCCTATAAGGTTTATGCTCGCAAAGGCTACTACGCCAACCCACCGGCGGGGAGTGTAGAGGCAACCCACTAACCAATGAGTTCAGGGCGCCGAACTCATTGTTTGGACTATACTTCCCGTTTGAACAGAAGATCCAACCGCCTCCGCAGGTCGTCCACCGCCCGATAGAGATCGCCGACTCCCTCTGTGTCCGCAGTTACCTCTACAGTCTGAAGGTCGAGGCACAAATCATTCGCGAGTTGAGTAGCGCGCTGGACGCGCTGTGCAGCTAGAGCAGGCAAAACCGCGTATGGGTCGCCGGACTGCTCCTTCGCACCAACCCATTGCTGAACGGCCCATGCGGTATTGCGAATGTGATCCACCGCATTGCGAAACTCACTGAGCACTCGAGGGTCAAGATCGCCAGAAATCACCGAGCGTTCTAATTCTTGGAGTTCCACGGTCGATTCGCGCAAGCGCGCGGTTAGAGATCCCGCAGCATCGGAGCCAGAATTGATCATGAATCACCCTCCGTATTTGGGGCTGGGTGTTCCAACGAGACATTACAACTCTCGGCGCTTCGAGTACATACAGGCTTCGATCCGGAGCGGGTCGGATCCTCTTATCACCATCAATCTCGGATTGCCCTACCACCGACGCACGGCCCGATCTTGAACCTTGAGTATCCAGCGCAGTCTTGTTACGTTTCCCCCGTGACCTCTACCGACCTGTGGTCCGAGAATCGCCGACGGAGCAAACGTGTCAAAGCGAGGATCCCCGTGGTGGTTCGATTCCAGGACTCTAACAAACGGTTCATATTAGAAGAGACGCACACCGTAATTGTGAACCAACACGGAGCGCTGATACTTCTCGCAGCTTCAGTAGAGGTTAATCAGATAGTACGTCTTGAGAACCCCGATCTGGGAGAAGAATTGCTCTGCCGAGTCACCAGCTTGGGTCCTAGCTTCATGGGTAAAACGCAGGTTGCGGTTGAATTGATTATGCCGACAGCAGGGTTTTGGGGCACCGGCTCTAATTCGAAGACTCCCAATCTAGGATAGCAATCTCAAGGTGAGATAGCTGGTGCTCTTCGCACTCGGTCGGTTCTATTCGTTGCTTCCAGACTCACAGAGAACGGAATTAATTTACGCTTTCTCTAGCGGTTAGTTATTCGCGTGCTCGGCCTGAACTGCCTAGCTTCAGCGGATGGGAGTCTGGGAGATGAATGGTAAGAAGTTCTTCCGTCGCGGTTCACATTTTGTCGCAGGTGATTTCACTCATCTCCAATATTGTCTTTCTCGCTTTCTCGGTTGCTGCAAGTTAGCGACCAATCCCCATTCGCTCTTAGCTGTCTTCACCTAGTTCTTGGGTTGTTGTTCACCGACCAGTGGCATGAGGCAGGAACTCCGGTGTAGGATTGTGCCCACCGACTGGCCGACTTGGATTTCTATGATCGAGCAGGAACCCTCAAGGAGACTGGAAGAACTAATCCGAGAACGAGCTCGCCTGGATGTCGAGCTCGAGCGCTGCAAGGAACTAGTGA
>CAVYXN010000005.1:0-459689 GCA_963772535.1 uncultured Acidobacteriota bacterium | reverse complement strand
ATATGCGACGCCGAGTTGATAGTGCGCGCCGGCATCATTCGGAGCATCTTTGGCGGCTTTTTCGAGAACGTGAATCGCATCCTCGGTTTTCCCTGGCGAATCAGCAACTCGCCGCGAAGAACCTGAACGTCTGGATCCGACGGAGCGATTTTCAGCGTGGTGTCGTTGACTTTGACGGCTTCGTCGACGCGATTTTCGGAGATCAACAGCTGAGTGTAGATTTTTGCGACGGTCACATCCTTAGGATGTTCAGAATAAAGGGATGCGAACTCGGCTAGCGCTTTCTCGGGTTGGTTTGTGGCGACATAGAATTCCCCGAGCATGCGATAGCCCTTTGGATCCTCTTTCAGAGCGGACTTGGCGTCGCGCAAAGTCTGCTCGGCCATGTCGCGCTGGCCTTCATTCAGATACAGCCCCGCAAGAGTTGCACGCGGCGCTGGATTCTTTGGGTCCAGCGTAATCGCGGCCTGAAACTGTTTTCCGGCGTCAACCCAGCGTTTTTGGCGTTCGTAAAACGCACCGAGAGCCATGAGTGCTGAGGTGGATTTAGGATCGAGCGAGACTGCTTTCTTGAAACTTTCTTCAGCGGCGGCGAGGTCTTTGTTCTTTTCCTGAATCACAGCTACGTTCAGATAGGATTGCGAACGGCCGGGATCCATTTTCAAAGCGGCGTGCGCTTCATCCAGCGCCTTCGCGTCGTTGCCGAGGGCGGCATCCGCGTTGGCCAGCAGCAATTGTGCCTGAGGATTATTCGGGTCGCCTTGCAAAATTGTTTGAGCGCGATCGTGGGCCTGCTGATACTGGCGACCGGCAAGAAGAATGTTTCCCAAGTCGAGTTGCGCTTTCCAATTGCTCGGATCAAATTCGACGGTGCGAGTCAATTCCTGATACGCGTGCGACCAGTCACCTTGCTTCATGAGCGACTGTGCTAGACGGTAGTGGGCATCGGCGAACTTCGGGTCGATCTGTATCGCGTTTTCGAACTCGATGTTGGCCTCGCGGTATTGTCCCTTGTCGAAATAGGCGACGCCCTTATCGAGCAATTTCCTTTTTCTTGATCTCCGGATTGATCGAACAGGAGGTCAGAGTGAATGCAGCGACGAGCAAGGGAATCACGAACGAACGAACGCAGGTACTTCGCATTTCAGTCATTCCGCCTCGATATTAAATAGGCCTCGAGCTCGATGCCACAAGATCCGAGCAATTCAGCGTCCGTCTAATTCTCGATTCCATTAGACCACGTATTCGATATACTAAGTTGAAAACAAGACACTTACTTCGGCCCATAACGCAACTGTCGGTTCGCGTTACCGAGACTCTAGCCCAGAGGTAACAGGATTGCAAAGTGGAAGGAATCTTCCACAATTGTTCCTCAAAGTGCCCTCAATTGCCATAGTTGATTGCCCGGTTGGCAGTAAGAACCAGGAAGCTGGGTTCAATAAGGCTTTTGTTTACAATGCCTCGGGATTTCATGGCAATTGATTTCTCTTTTCGTGGAAGATGCGCGGGGCTCAGTTCCCAACGACCCACAGCCCCGGCGGAATCAGTACCCGCTGTAAGCTACTGATTAACTGGTAGGTTAGAAGCAATCGAATACCCCGAGCTCCTGTGGCAGCTGCATTGCATCCGCTTCCGGGGAACAGCTCTCAGGACACGATTCGGTAATGAGGAGTTAATGGGTTCCAACCTGGAAAACGTCATCGCGGCCCCGATAGTCGATACAAGACTGAATGAGGCCATCGGCGGCACTTTCGTTGCCGGGACAAGTCCCGTAATGCTGACGCTGGAAGGCGTACTGTCGGAAATCGCGCCAACGAATATTCCCGTGCTGTTGATGGGGGAGTGCGGTACTGGCAAGCAGATGTTCGCCCATCGAATTCACCAACTATCAACTCGGTCGTCGGAACCGTTGGTGAAAATCTCGTGCGCTGGCGCAAGAGCTGAGTCGTTCGCAAACGAGCTCGGTCTGGATGCCAGGCAGGAAGCTGAAAATCGGCACCAAGCAGGAACTGCGTTTTTCGATGAAATCAGTGAACTCGATCCTCCGTGTCAAAGGAATCTTTTGTACGCGCTGCCCGACGGAGAGACGAAACCGCGACGGGGAATCCTCATGGCGCGGTTGATCTCGACAACCAGCCGGAATCTCGACGAGGAAATGAGAGCGGGGCGTTTTCGTCGAGAGCTGTATTACAGGATCAACGGCGTTTGTCTTCGCCTTCCGGCGCTTCGGGAACGAAAAGAAGACATTCCGCTGCTGAGCGACTATTTTCTCGTCAAACATGGCACTCAACTCGGCCGGATGCATTCACGATTGAGCGCGAGGGCCCTTGATACGTTTATGGACTACTCTTGGCCCGGCAACATTCGTGAGTTGGAAAACGTGGTCAAAAAAATTGTGGCGCTTAACGCCGAGGACCTGGCACTTTCAGAATTGATGCGGATTCCCAGTGCGACTGGTGCAGTCACAGCAGACGCGCGGACGCGCTCGCTGAAGGTGGCCTCGAAGGCGGCGTCACGCGAAGCAGAACGGGAATTGATTTTGAAAGCTCTCGGCCGTACGCGATGGAACCGGAAGCGAGCTGCTCAGGAGCTGCAGATTAGCTATAAATCTTTGCTTTATAAGCTAAAACAGATCGGCCTGGACGAAGAAGCGAATTAGCAAGGTGGTGAAAGTAATGATGAGACGAATGGAACTGTGGGTTGCGATAGGGCTTTTGGCTACTGCAATTCCGGCGCAAGCGCAGCAGGACGACAACAAAAAGCAGCCTTCGAACGCAAACGGGGCAGTAGCGCAAGCCTCGCCGAAAAAGGCGGCAACGGATGATCCCAATTACGTGATTGGTGCGCAGGATGTACTGGACATCAGCGTCTGGAAAGAGCCGGAATTGACGCGCGCGGTGCCGGTGCGGCCTGATGGAAAAATCTCGATTCCTCTGCTGAACGATGTGCAGGCCGCCGGGCGGACTCCCATGCAATTAGCCGCTGACATCACGGCGGGACTCAAAAAATTCGTCGCAGATCCGCAGGTGACGGTGACCGTTAGCATCATCAATAGCCAGCGAGTTTTCATCCTCGGCGAGGTCACTCGCGCGGGCGCCTATCCGCTCTTGCCCAATATGACGGTGCTGCAGGCATTGTCGAGTGCAGGCGGACTCACGATATATGCAAGCACTAAGAAAATCTACGTCCTGCGGGTGGAAGAGGGAAAACAGGTAAAACATCCTTTCAATTATAAGGACGTACTCGCCGGAAAAGCACCCGATCAGAATATTCTTATGAAGGCCGGCGATACGATCGTCGTTCCTTGAGAGCTTCGGATGACAACGATTCGCATTGTACTGAACATTTCTCTGGCGATTGGAGTGATCGTTCTCAGCGTGCCGATTGCGTGGGCTCAACAGCAACAGCCCGATCAATCTGCACAGCCCTCTGAGCCGATCCCGGCGTACCACTCGCCGCTTGCTTCCGCAGCGAATAATGCGCAGGATGAGACCAACGCCGACTCTCAAAGAATGCTTCCCGATACGACAGCGCTCACGGGCGTTCAGGTCCTTTCGCTTGGCGTGTCCCCTTTGAACCATAGCTATTGGCAGCCACACCTGGATCTCAGTTCGACGGTGGACTCGAATCCATTGACTGGACAAGTGAATGGACAAGGTCAGCCTGGGTGGACAACATTCACG
The DNA here is from genome assembly GCA_963772535.1 of uncultured Acidobacteriota bacterium. Classification (GTDB taxonomy): domain Bacteria; phylum Acidobacteriota; class Terriglobia; order Acidiferrales; family UBA7541; genus Palsa-295. The sequence goes on along the minus strand of CAVYXN010000005.1, from coordinate 456,006 downwards.
TCGGTCTTTGGCGGAATCGATCTGCACAAAAATTCAGGAAATTCAATGTTGACCCTGAGTTATATCGGCGGAGGTTCATTTTCGAATGACGGCAGTGTGAACAATGGAGTCATACAAGGGCTGAACTTTTCCGAACGGCTCTCTTATCGACGCTATGTGCTCTCCTTCTTCGATCAACTTCAGTATGCACCTCTGACGGCGTTTGGGGCAGCCGGAATTCCCAACGGTCCGACATTGCCAGGCGGTGGAACGCTGGGTTTCGGGAACGGCTATACGCCGGGACAATCGATTTTGACTGCACGAGGGCAGCGGCTTACGAATTTTTCGGCTGGCGAAGTGGATGTTCTTCTCACGCCCCGGACCTCGCTGACGTTTGTGGGTGGATACTCACTGCTGGATAGTTGGGACGACCCTCAGCTCAACTACGGCGAAGTGAACTTTACGGCTGGATACAACTACCACATCTCGCGACAGAACACGATTGGGCTTTCGTATCAATACAGTTCCATCAACTACCCCAACTTCGATCAATCGATAAAGAGCAATGTCATCGCCGCATCGTATGCCCGGCGCATCACCGGCAAACTCGCATTTCAGGCGTCCGGCGGCCCGGACATCGCGCTGATCCGAATGCCGCTTACAACGGCACCTGGAACGTCGACTGGAACCGGGGGTACTGCGCCTAACGGCTACATGACACAGATATATGCCTCGATCAGTACTGCACTGCAATACCAATTAAAACGTGCCTCAATCTCGGGCGCTTATAATCACTCCATCACCGGCGGGTCAGGAGTCTTAGCTGGGGCGGTGACTGATAACTTCACAGGTAGCATAGGCGAACAGGTATCAAGGGCACTCTACGTTGCTTGGAATATTGGATATTCACGGAACCGAGGAATACAAGTTGCCGGAACATCGACCGCTAATCAAACTTTTGACTACTGGTTTACAGGCGTAAACGTAAGCCACACCTTGGGCCGTGCGATGAACGTATTCCTTAATTATCAATTACAATACCAGAATAACGGTGCATCCATTTGTACGGGACCGGGATGTGCTGCGAGCGTGACAGTCAATCAAATTACTTTCGGATTCGGCTGGCATAAACAGCCAATCCCGTTCTAAAACGGCGTCGAGACCGGATTTAGGATGATCGAAACGAGGATGGAATGACAGAACGAGAACTAACAGTTGCAGATTACGTGGCCATGCTGCGCCGGAGATGGGTGTTAATTGTTCTCCTTGGTGTTGTAGGTGGCCCGATTGCATATGGCGTTTCGCGTTTCCTTCCCGATCGCTATAAGTCTGAGACACTCGTTCTCGTGGAGCGACCCTCGGTACCAGAGAAAATCGTCGAATCACTGGACACGGAGGATCTCTCTCAGCGTCTTTCGAGCATGGAGCAACAGATCCTGAGTCGATCACGGCTTGAGCCGATCATCAATCAATTTGGACTTTATTCCAAAGACATCAACAAAGTTCCGATGGAGGACCTCGTCGCGCGATTACAGAAGGCGATCGACGTGACTCCCGTTCGGCCAATGGCCGAAACACAGAGCCGGGGGCTGCCGGGTTTTTATGTGAGTGTGACGATGGAAAATGCGCGCACAGCGCAACAGGTCTGTACGGCGGTCACTTCGATGTTTATTGAAGAAAACCTCCGTTCGCGCCAGCGACACTCGGAAGACACGACTCAGTTTCTTGTGAGCCAATTGGCAGAAGCAAAAGCCAATCTTGATGAGCAGGACGCGAAGCTTGCCGCGTTCAAGGGCCGCTATCTTGGGAGGCTTCCCGACGAGGAGCAGATGAACATGAGCCTCCTGGGCAATATGGGGTCACAGCTTGACGCGGCCACTCAATCACTCGCCCGAGCACAGCAGGACAAATCATTCACCGAAGCAATACTTAACCAACAGCTTGGCCGCATGGCAGGCTACTCAAACCGGTCGGAGTCCCGAGACACTCGAGCAGCAGCTCGCTGCGTTGCAGACTCAGCTTGTAACCCTTCAGGCCAGATACACGGATGATTATCCAGACGTGATTAAGGTAAAGCACGACATTGCTTCGCTAAAGAAACAGATTGCAATTAGTGACACCCAAAAGGCGAGTACAGACGCAAGTAAGACTCAGAAGAACACGTTGGAGCCAAGAGAGATCGCGCAATTGCGGGCGACGCTTCACAATCTCGACCAGGTGATTGAACAAAAGGCGAGAGAGCAAGAGCAGATCAAACAGGCGATCAAGGTTTATGAGGACCGAGTGCAATCTAGTCCAGCCGTAGAGCAACAGTTCAAGGAGCTGACCCGCGGCTATCAAACTGCGCTGGATTCCTATAACGGATTGTTAAGAAAGCGGGACGAATCCGCGATGGCAGCAGAGCTAGAGCGAAAGCAGGAGGGCGAGCAATTCCGCGTACTGGATCCCGCAAACCTTCCGGACAAGCCATCGTTTCCAAATCGACCTCTTTTTGCCGTAGAGGGTTTGGGCGGCGGACTTGCATTGGGGCTTGGCATTGCATTCCTGCTCGAGATGAAAGACTCATCGCTTAAAACGGAGCGAGACGTTGAGTTCGCCCTGCGGCTTCCTGTACTGGCGATGATTCCGGAAATTGAACCGGCATTGGCACAAAGTGTGATGGGAAAGGAAGAACCAGTCTTGGCCGGAGTCGGAGCAGGATCCGGTCAGAGCGGTAAAAACTAAGGAGTTTATGTACCAGAAATTCTTTGGATTGCGCGAAAGTCCTTTCAACGTCAATCCTGATCCTCGTTATCTCTTCCTCACGAGGCAAATTCAGGAGGCGCTGGCCGGGCTGACGTACGGAATTCAGAATCGTAAAGGCTTTATCCTGCTTACAGGCGAGGTAGGCACAGGAAAGACTACGCTTCTGAACCGACTGCTTGATTGGCTCCACGGGCAACGGGTCGCGACTGCCTTCATTTTCAATTCGCAACTGAGCGTCAATCAGCTCTTCGATTTCATCGTCGCCGAGTTTGAAATTCCCTGCGAATCACGCGAAAAGAGCCAAATTTTGTTGCGATTGAATCAATGGCTGCTCGATCGTTACCGGGCCGGCGAAACGGCGGTGCTGATCATCGATGAGGCACAGAATTTATCGGCCGAGGTGCTGGAGGAAGTGCGACTTCTGACGAACCTTGAGACATCGACAGAGAAATTGCTCCAAATCGTTTTAACGGGTCAACCCGAGCTAGAAGAAAAGTTGAAGTTGACGGAACTACGTCAACTTCGTCAGCGCATTACTCTGCGTTGCCGCACCGCAGCCCTGACACTCGAGGAAACCTTTGGCTATATTGCCGAGCGGTTGAGAATCGCGGGTGCGAATGGTGAACCAATTTTCTCAAAAGAAGCGATCCAGGCGGTTCATATGTATTCGCAAGGGATCCCACGCGTTGTGAACTTGCTGTGTGAGCATTCGCTGATCAATGCGTATGTCGATCATCTCCGCCCCGTGCCGGCCCATCTCGTGGAAGAGGTGGCTCGCGAATTTCAACTCGATGAAATTGAGCCGATCGTCCGAGCCCGACTTGCACCTACTGGAACTCAGGCGAGCGATACGCAGGCATTGCTCCAGAACCTGGATGAACTGCTAGGGCGTTTGCGCCAGTCGAACGTTGTTCTGTCTTCGACCCGCGAAAGGAAACCATGAGTCGTATTCACGAAGCGCTGAAAAAGGCTGAACAGGAACGCGGCGCTATTGCGACGACCGAGACGGAAGTAACTCCGTTGCAGACCGAACCTGCGGCAGCGATGCCCACCCGAAACGATGCAATACCGTCACAAAGCGCAGACATTTTGAGCCGAACGGTCCTGCCGACGACGGGGTCAGGTCAATTTCTGCGCTTCGATGATCTCCGTGCACGCTGTTCTCATCCGGTGTGGCATCTCGACCCAAACGTAAATGTTTTTGTGAATCCTGACTTGAGTGCTGGCGGACCAGAACAATTCCGGACGTTGCGCTCGCGGCTGTACCAGATGCGAAGCAATCAACCGCTTCGAACACTTCTTGTCACCAGTTCGATCCCCACTGAGGGCAAGACATTTGTAACGAATAATCTGGCGCAGGCCATAATCAGGCAGCCCGACCGCCGCGCGCTCATCATAGACGCGGATCTACGAAGGTCCCGTTTACACGTCCCGTTGGGTGCACCGTCGAGCCCGGGGCTGACGGACTACCTTCGCGGCACAGCTGACTTAATCTCGATCATTCAGCAGGGCCAAGAAGAGAATCTTTGTCTTATTCCAGGCGGAGACGAAGTCGCGAATCCGAGCGAACTCATTGCCAATGGTCGGATGAAGTTGTTGCTCGACCGCCTCTCCCCGATTTTTGACTGGATCATCCTCGATTCGCCGCCCTGTTTGTTGGTCGCGGATGCGAGTATGTTAGCGGATCATTGCGACGGAGTGCTTCTTGTCACAAGAGCAGGCGTGACTCCCGCGTTAACGGCCCAGCGCGCATGTCAAGAGTTACGTGGAAGAAACGTTGTTGGGGTAGTTCTGAACGCGATACAGGAGGCGCATCACTCGGACGATTACTATTATGGTTATGGATATGGAGAGGCGAAGGAACCCAGCAACTAAGCCGCCCTTACCGCCCTACCCTGAGCGACCATCCATCTTGGGTGGCCGTGAGATTCTCAGGCCAGATATCTCGATCTGAGATTTTGCCAGGTGGGCTCTTGAAACCCTCTTACTCTGATTCTATTCCTTGTGGGACCCGTAATCCGGCCTGATTCGCTCCGATTGGCTTCACGGCGCTGTAACACCCTAGATACATTGCAGATAGACACTCTTCAGCGGTTCAAATAGGCGGCGAGCTAGGAAACGTCTTGGCAAATGATGGCAAGAATTTTCACAACAACTCCCCCCTCCGTACGTACTATCGGTGTTCCCAGGTGAGCCGCTTCGAGGCGAACAGCTAAGCTGTTTAATAACAGAGTGTTATGCGGCAGTCTCGACTCATGACGATTCACAATTCAGAAGGGCGGTTGGCAGGCTAGTTGCGATAGGACAACCTAAGCAATGCGCGTTATGGCGGTAGCTTACGCGAGTTGCGATGCGTAGCAGGCGAGCCTTCAAGGAAAAGCCAAACTGATGACTGATTCAGGCGCAGACAATCTCCGATGGTTTGCCCTCCAGGTTAGGACTCGCTGGGAAAATTCCACGGCCGTGCTGCTTTCAGGCAAGGGCTATGAAACGCTCCTTCCCACCTACCAAGCGAAAAAGCGTTGGAATGGAAAAGTGAAGCAGGTCAGCGCTCCCCTTTTTCCAGGCTATGTATTTTGCCATTTCGACGCTTCCAAGCGTCTTCCGATACTTATCACGCCAGGAGTCATTTCAGTCGTCGGTCGCGGCAAGATCCCATTTCCAGTGGATGCGGGGGAGATTGCTGCGGTTCAGAAGATCGTTGCATCGGGCTTTCAAGCTGAGCCTTGGCCGTATCTTGAGGTTGGCCAAAAGATTCGGATCGAACGCGATTCATTAAGCGGATTGGAAGGAATTCTGATCCAGTTCCGGGGGAATAATCGAATTGTTGTTTCCGTTTCACTGCTTCGCCGGTCGGTCGCGCTGGAGATTGATCGAGATTGCGTCCGACCGGTGGCACCCTCGAAGGTCCTAGATCTCAATTCGGTAGCTGCGCATGCTTTGTTGCATGGAGTTGTGACTTAAATGGCAAATAGCAACCTAAAGGTCTCTACCGTGCGGGAGCAAGCCTCGCAACCCGGAACCGGCCGCAAGATCCTTGCACGAATCAGCCATGTGCCGCCCGGTCGTGAAGAGCTTATCGCCGAAACGTCGTTTCATGCCCTTCTCACCCACGAACGACGCCGAGCGGAACGATCGCGCAAGCCGTTCGTTCTGATGCTTCTTGAACTGCACCCATTGCACGCCAAAAGCGTGGGGGCAAGTTTTAGTGAGCGTGTTGAGTTTCTGCAATCTCTGGAGCGACGCGTGAGACCGATCTAATCGGCTGGTATGAAGAGGGCCGAATTCTTGCCGTGATCTTCGCAGAACTTAACGTAGAAGAGAACGTACCTGTTGCAGAGTTCTTACGATCAAAGGTCGAAACGGTGCTGCGGAATTCCGTAGGCGCGAAGGCTGCAGCGAAGATCGTCATCACGACCCACGTTTTTCCCGAGAGTTGGAATCAGAATGGAACCGAGCGCCCAGCGGATCTGAAGCTCTATCCAGATCTGTCTGAGAAATCGTCGAAGAAGCGATTGCCCATCGTTGTAAAGCGCGGAATCGATGTGCTTGGCAGTGCGCTTTTGTTGTTGGCACTTTCTCCGATTTTGGCCGCTATTGCCCTTGCCATTAAGCTTACGTCGAAGGGGCCGGTAATTTTCGAACAAGAGCGCCTTGGGCAGTTCGGGGCGAAATTCAAATGCTTGAAGTTTCGTACGATGCATACCAATAACGATCCCAAGATCCATCGGGAATACGTGCAAAGCTTCATCGCCGGACAAGCCAAAGTTGCGGACTCAAACGGTAATGCGACCGTGGTCTATAAGCTAACCAACGATCCACGGGTAACGGCTGTCGGCCGATTCTTGCGAAAGACCAGTCTCGATGAATTTCCGCAGTTCTGGAATGTCTTGCGCGGAGAAATGTCACTGGTGGGGCCGCGACCTCCAGTTGCTATGAGTTTGAGATGTATGACTATTGGCACCGGCGCCGCGTTCTTGAGTTAAAGCCAGGCGTGACAGGACTGTGGCAGGTGAATGGACGGAGCCGCACATGTTTCGACGACATGGTCAGACTCGACCTACGATATTCACAAACCTGGTCGCTTTGGTTGGATCTCAAAATACTGCTGGCTACTCCGTTGGCAGTTGTCGCGGGTAACGGAGCTCACTAGGTCTCGGCGTCTCGATCTTTTTACTTGAGTAGCGATCAAGATTCTGTCCTCTAACTAAGCCGAGTCCGCGTCGGATGGGTCAGCAGGGCGTGATAGTTGCCCGGTGGCCCGATGCCCCAAGTCTCGTTGCAGCAACTCAAGACCTGCTTTCTCAGTCCATAAGGGAGCCATGATCAGAATTGGCGTAATCGGTTACGGGTATTGGGGACCGAATATCGTCCGGAACTTACAGGGTCTGGATTCGACGCGGACCGCAATGATCTGTGATAGCAGCCCAGCCGCGCAAGCGCGAGCGCGGAAGGCTCATCCGAACGTGAACGTTGTTTCGGATGCGCGATGACGTATTGCGTTCCCCTGACGTTGACGCCATCGCCGTGATTACTCCGGTGTGGACTCACTATGAGCTGACCAAGAAGGCTCTTGAAAATGGTAAACATGTCTTCATCGAGAAGCCATTTACCTCGAGTTCGGCTCAGGGGCAGGAACTTATTGAGCTAGCTGAGCGCAAGAATCTGAAAATCATGGTGGATCACACGTTCTTGTTTACCGGTGCGGTGCGCAAAATCCGTGAGCTAACGGACAGCGGCGCGCTTGGCGATTTGTACTACTACGATTCTCTACGCGTGAATCTAGGCCTGTTCCAGCACGATGTTAGTGTGATTTGGGACCTCGCGCCGCACGACCTTGCAATCATGGACTACATCATCAAAGGTGAGCCAGAGGCCGTTGTGGCAACCGGCGAGCGGCATCTGAATGGAGTGGAGGATGTTGCGTACATGACGGTTTATTTCCCACGCAACATCATTGCACACATCAACGTTAATTGGCTTTCGCCGGTTAAGATTCGGACCACGCTGATTGGCGGTCAGAAGAAGATGGTCGTTTGGAACGACCTTGTAGCAGATGAAAAAATCCGAGTCTATGACAAAGGTGTTCAGATCGCGTCAGGAGATGGAATCAGAGATTTGCTCGTGAGCTATCGCACCGGGGATATGTGGGCGCCTCAAGTGGAGCAACTGGAAGCCCTCCATGTGGAATTGGACTACTTCGCTGACTGTATCATGAACCAAAAAACTCCATTCAATGACGGCCATGCGGGCCTGCGAGTTGTAAAGATGTTGGAGGCTGCGGAGGCGTCAATTCGTAAGAGGGGCGAACTAGTCCGCTTGTAAGCGTATTTTCTCTTATTGCCATCCAAGACTCAAACCTTCAATCATTATTCTTGATGACCTAGCGGGTGTATCTCTTCAGCGATCAGGCAGTAGTTTCAACTGACTGAATCAAAACCATACAAAATTCTTTCTCAGTCTTGAAATGAACCCGCGCACGAATTTCGAATCCGCATCCCTCCTAGTAGACAAGGCTGCTTGCCGTTGGGGCCACGAATCACAGCTGGATGTTTCGGCGCTGTGTCGCATGGCCTCAAAGGCGCTACTCACTCTACTTGATAAGACAGAGATGCTTTTCTCGCGACGGCTCACTCTAAGAGGGAGGGAATTTCGCCTAGAGCCGGCTTCGCCAAAACGCACGGTCGTTGCATTGTTGGGTTTACATCGGCTCGCGGGCTCCGGTCAGCGACCGCCTTTCGATCTGCCGTCCATTGAAACCGCGGTGTTTCAAGACAAACGCTGGATTAAAGGGATCGGAGATCTAGGAATCCTTGTCCAATTTGCAGCTCAGTGCAGTCCGAATAGGCTCGCTTCACTTGCCGATGATTTCGACTTCGCAAGGGCGCTCGAGATTTTTCCGGATGGGCGAGAGGCGCATACCGCTGGCCTGTCGTGCTTCTTGGCAGGCATTTCCCACGCGAAACTCTGTTGTCCAGATGTGCTTCCAGATTTGACCGACGTCGCCGTGGAAACATACCGCCTCCTGGAGGACAACCAGGGCGCGAGTGGAATCTTTGCACATGTAGGATTACCGGGCATGCTTCAGCAGCCGTTTTCGAACCGCTTTGGAACGATCGCGGATCAAGTGCATGCGATCTACGCACTTAGCACATTCGCTCGGGCATTTGAGGTGGAGGAACCGCTCGCGGACGCGTTAAATTGTGCAAACGCGATTCGTGCTCTGCAAGGAGAAAAGGGCCAATGGTGGTTTCTCTATGATAAGCGATCATCCCGAGTAGTAAATCGTTATCCGGTGTGTTCGATTTATCAGAATGGAATGGCCCCACTGGCCCTTCTCGCGCTAGCGGAGTCAACGGGACAGAATTTTGACGGTGCCATCCGCAGCGGATTGACCTGGGTTGCTGGAGCAAACGAATTGGGAATCGATCTGCGCGACGGACAGCATGGAATTATTTGGGACTCCATCGATGCCAGAAGCCGTATCACGAATTTTTGTGAACACGCTCTGAACTTTATGCAGAGTTCCGGCAAATCGCACGATGACAATCTGAGGATTCGGTTCGAGGCAAGACCGGATCACTTCGGTTGGCTGCTTTACGCACTGACTGGGTTTGAGGGGAAGGCAATGACTGCCAAGACCGCTAGCGCGGGGTAGAGACAGATTCGGATTTCGTGGTAATAATTTTCCATTTTCCAAAAGCCCGTCACCCAAGAAGTGAGTTCTCGAATCAATTGGATTTCCCTTAACCTGCCCATTATCAGATAGTTGAGGACTTACACTTTTGCTTCTGGAGCAATCTGATCTGGCAGGTTGATTGCTCTATTGAGCACGGCTGGGCAGAAGTGCGTACAAGCTCGCTAAGTGAATGAATTATAGTTGCTTACATCGGCTGCGAACAATCCTGGCGAGTTCCCGTAGGTTAATGGCGGTAGCCTGTCGGGTCAACGCGGGATGCGCTCATCAATTCCCGCAGTATGCGCCGAAAAAACTCCTCATCAACGTGCAGCACTTCCAAGAGAAAGGACAGACGTGCCGTTGTGAATGAATACTGCGCGATTACGCCAAACGTGAAATTGGGAAGCGGAGTGAAGCTCTCCAAGTTTATCAATCTTTACGGATGCGAAATCGGAGACAACACGAAGATCGGAGCGTTTGTTGAAATACAGAAAAATGCGACGATCGGAAAAAATTGCAAGGTTTCCAGTCATACTTTCGTTTGCGAAGGCGTGACCATCGAAGATGACGTGTTCATTGGTCACGGGGTGACCTTCGTCAACGACACGTTCCCAAGAGCAACTGCGGAGGACGGAATCCTGCAAACCGAGGCAGACTGGAAGGTCGAATTGACTTTTGTAAGGAAGGGCGCCTCGATTGGATCGGGAGCTACGATTCTTTCCAATGTCACTATTGGAGAAAACGCAATCGTCGGCGCCGGCAGCGTTGTAACCCGCGATGTACCGCCGAACACGATCGTGGTGGGAAATCCGGCAAAGGTATTGCGGTCCATAGCTCCAAATGCAAGGGTGAACCCATGAACCAGAATGTAAGGATTCCTTTTGTCGACCTTATTACTCCTCACAGCGAGCTGCAAGAGGAGTTGTTGAACGTGTTTAAGACTTCGCTCGCAACCGCCGGCTTTATTGGCGGACCGATGGTTGAAGGATTTGAAAACGACTTTGCTAAATATTGCGACGTCAAATTTTGCGTGGGAGTGAATAGCGGAACGGACGCGTTGCGCTTCGCACTGAGCGCCGCAGGAGTCGGGCCCGGCGACGTGGTATTAACCGTTCCGAATACCTTTATCGCTACGACGGAGGCAATTTCTCAGACGGGTGCTCGTCCAGATTTTGTTGATATTGATCCGCGTACGTACACGATGGATCCCGAGAAGCTTCGCCATTACATGGAGACACGGTGCGAACTTGATTCGAAAAGCGGGCGTTATGTGAATCGTAGGCTAGAACGGCCCGTCACCGCTGTAGTTCCCGTTCACTTATACGGTCAGTCCGCAGACATGGACCCGATTCTGGAACTCGCCGCGCGCTACAACCTGGTCGTCGTCGAAGACGCGTGCCAGGCGCACGGCAGCGAGTATTTCTCGAAGGCGGAGCATCGCTGGCGGAAGTGCGGCTCGATGGGTCAAGCAGCCGCGTTCAGTTTTTATCCTGGCAAAAACCTTGGTGCATGTGGCGAAGGTGGCGCGATTACGACAAACGATGAAGCGATTGCCAGGAAGTGCAAAATGATTCGCGACCACGGCCAGGCAAAAAAGTATTATCACGACGTGGAAGGCTACAATGGACGGCTCGACTCGCTTCAGGCGGGTCTACTAAGCGTGAAGCTCCAGCACCTTACCGCGTGGAACAAGAGGCGCCGGGAACATGCTGGAAAGTACAACGAGCTTTTCGCAAAGGCGAATGTGAATGTGGTGACGCCATTCGAGCCGTCGTGGTCGAAAGCTATCTACCACCTCTACGTCATACAGACCGAGAACAGAGAAGCGATGCAGAAGGCTCTCGCACAAGAGAACATCGATACGGGTATTCACTATCCCGTTGTGCTGCATTTGCAGAAGGCATATGGCAACCTTGGATATCGGGCGGGTGATTTCCCAGTCAGCGAAAAGGCGGCGGAACGTATTCTATCTCTCCCGATGTTCCCGAGTCTCTCCGAATCAGATCAGGTGCGGGTCGTGAACGCGGTCGTGCGAAGCGACCGACGAGCCCGGCCGCAAAATGCACTAGCGGTTTAGCGCCCATTCCTTTTTGCAGGCCAGGTTGCGCCCGTCAATATTCGCTTTAGCGAAGCTACGCCTTCCGGAAGCCGCTCGCCCAATCCCGCCGCTCCATCGTGCGGCTCGCTCTCCTGGTAGAATTTCAAGCGTGGGTATTACTGCCCCGGACATAATTGGGTCGTCGTCGCACCGAACCCGCTCCCTGCGGCATCAGCCATGGACAAGAGCAGCTCCTTAAATCGCATGCGATATGTCCTCATTACTCCTGCTCGTAATGAGGAGCAGTTCATCGAAAAGGTAATTCAGTCGATGATTGCCCAAACGGTCTTGCCGTCTAAGTGGGTAGTCGTAGATGACGGCTCAACGGATCGAACCGCAGAAATCGTTGAGAGATATACCATCCACTATCCGTGGATAGAACTCATTCGTCGTCCTCAGCGCAAGGATCGAAACTTTGCAGGAAAAGTCCACGCATTCAATGATGGACTCGCGCGGGTCCAGGATCTCCAAGCCGAATTGATAGGGAACCTGGACGCTGATATCTCATTTGGACCCGACCATTTCGAATTTCTGTTGGCTCGATTTGTCGAAGATCCAGCGCTAGGCGTCGCGGGAACGGCTTACACGCAGCAAGACTGGGATTCAACACGAGATAGTTTCGAGGGCCAGACATCCGTCCATGGTGCCTGCCAACTTTTCCGCCTACAATGCTTTCAGGAGATCGGCGGGTATCGGCCAAGCCGCGCTGGAGGTGTTGATTGGATGGCTGTTACCACAGCAAGGATGAAAGGATGGAAGACACGGAACTACTTGGAAAGGCGTTTTCACCACCACCGGACCATGGGCACGGCTGAGAGGAGTGGGCTGGCGGCAATGTTTGACTATGGTAAGAAGGATTACTTCCTGGGAGGATCGCCCGCCTGGGAACTATTTCGCGTGGGTTATCGAATGACTAAGAAGCCCATCGTCTTCGGCGGCATGGCCCTCCTCTTCGGCTATTGCTCGGCCGCATTGGAGCGAGTGGAACGACCTGTCTCAGCTGAGTTAATGCGTTTTCACAGGCGCGAACAGATGGCCAAGCTGCGTCAAATTCTGGGTTCGCTCGTTAGGTTTCGAAAGATGGACAAGTTCTTGGTCGGAACTACTGTGGAAACGAAATCTTCCCTTAAATAAAAAGAAGTTGTTCCAAGCGGAGCATTTTGAGTCTGCGATTTCTGAGGGATTAGGTCAACCGGCATGACAATCGGAAAACAAACAACGAAAACTACTGTTGATGACGTGCGAGCTTTTTGGAACGCCGGTCCATGTCAAGCGGATTTATCACATGCAGAAGAAAGGCGCCGGTATTTTCAGGAAATTTCTGACAAGCGGTACGGTATTCGCGAATGGCATGTTCCAACAGTCGCAAAGTTTGATTCATTCCGCGGAAAGGATGTGGTTGAGATTGGATGTAGCATAGCTACCGACGGTTTGGAATTTGCGAAGAATGGAGCCAATTATGTGGGTGTCGATCTGACGCCTAAAGCAATAGAGCTTGCGAAAGAGCGTTTCGGCTTGTTCGGGGTGCCAGGCCGGTTTGAAGTTGCAAATGCCGAGGACAAATTACCATTCCCAGACAGTAATTTTGATCATGTCTATAGTTTCGGCGTGATTCATCATTCCCCTGTTCCTGAGAAAATCATCCAGGAAATTCATCGTGTCCTCAGGAAAAATGGCACCTTTACCGTGATGCTGTATAACAGAACTTCGATTAACTACTACATAGAGATCATGTTCCTGCGGAGATTAATGAGAGGGATCCTTCTTCCCAGTTTCATGCCGGGGCTGATTGCGGCTGTTACAGGATTTGACCGTTGGAAACTGGAAGGCCACCGCACAATGTTAAGGGAAAGAAAGAATATGTCCAAACAGGAATGGATCAGCATGAATACGGACGGACCATTTTGCCCGTTGGCGCGGGTATACAGTCGCAGTGAAGCTGCGGACTTGTTCAAAGACTTCAAGAACGTAAGACAAGAGGTTTGGGAGTTCAATGTAGATCATTGGCCATTCATCAGACGGGCCATCCCGAATTCGGTTGCTAAGTGGATCGGTCGACAATGGGGTTGGCATAGGATGATTTATGGCGAAAAGTCTTGAAGGCTATAACCCGCGCTCGAGGTAGGCGGTAAATCTGCCGATCGATAGATTTTAGAGTTCTCCCAAACAGGATCCTGCTGCTCCTTGACCTCGCCACCATCGCCAAGGAAACTCTAGTTGCGAGAGTCGAAGTAGTCGTCGTACGGCCTACGAAGGACTATCGGAAAGTCACCAATTCCTCAGGGCGAAATTAGAACGTATGTGCGGGATTTGCGGACAATTTAACTTTCAAAACCAGGCACCCGTGCGGCGTGGGGACCTTGAGGCGATGACTAGGTCCATCGTTCACCGCGGACCGGACGATGAGGGGTATTTCATCGCCGGGCCACTGGGTCTTGGATTTCGCCGCCTTTCGATCATTGATCTTGCTGGTGGGCATCAACCCATGTCGGATCAGGACGAGTCCGTTTGGGTGGTTTTCAACGGTGAAATTTACAACTTCCCTGAACTCAAAAGAGAACTGCAAAGCCGGGGCCACATTTTTCGAACCAACAGCGATACCGAGGTCATCATTCACGGCTACAGGCAGTGGGGCGACGATGTCTTGAACCGCCTGAATGGCATGTTCGGCCTTGCTATCTGGGACGTACGCGAGAAGCGGTTAGTTGTTGCTCGCGATCCATTCGGAATCAAACTGATCTACTACCGCATTGACGAGGGCAGCCTGTATTTCGGCTCCGAAGTACGGGCCACACTGGCTACTATTTCCGGGAAAACGGAGATCGATACTACGTCCCTGAATCTTTTCCTCCGATACCGCTTCACGCCGTCGCCTTACACCATATTCAAGGGCGTACGCAAACTCGCACCTGGCACCAAACTGACGGTTCAGAATGGTGTTTGCGAAGTGAGTCGCTGGTACAAATTCAGGCCAGAGCCATTCAGACCGGCCAAATCTCCAGCCGAAGCTGCGGAAGAGTTGCTGTCCCTTTATAAGGGGGCGATCAAACGGCAACTTATCAGCGACGTGCCTGTCGGCCTGCTACTGAGCGGCGGAATTGACTCCGGGCTGCTGCTTGCTTTAATGAATTTGAACGGGAGTTCATGGCCCACTTATACAGTGGGCTATGGATCGTCCTTCGCGGACGACGAACTTGCCGACGCCGCCGAGACGGCACGAGTACTCGGATCAAAACACACGAGCGTCACTATAACCAAATCGACTTTCGAGGAAATGCTTCCTAAGATCGTTGCGAGTTTGGAAGAGCCCATCGCAACTTCTTCGATTGTTCCGATGTACTTCGTATGCCAACGGGCACGTCAGGACGTCAAAGTAGCCTTGGTCGGGCAAGGACCGGACGAACTGTTTGGGGGGTATCGCCGTCACCTCGGCGTGCGGTATCGCGCATTGTGGGCAGGCTTGCCCAGTTGGATGCGCACGCCGATCTCCACAACCGTTGCGGCGCTGCCAAGGAACGAGACCCTTAAGCGAGGTGTGCATTCTCTGGCAATCCCGGACCGGATGCGCAGATATCAAAACGTTCTGTCACTCTTACCAGGGGATCAAGTCGAGGGACTTTTCCACGAGGGACTGTTGCCTCGAGATAGCGGCGACACCATTCTCAACTGTTGGGAAGATATGAATGAGCTGATGGAAGACACGGATGAACTAGGTGGCCTTCAGTTCCTCGAAGTACGATCCACGCTTCCCGACGAGCTCCTCATGTACGCCGACAAGCTCTCCATGGCGCACAGTCTCGAGCTTCGGGTGCCTTTCGTTGACAAAGAGATCGTCGAATATGTCGAACGGTTGCCGGCAAGCCTTAAGGTAAGAAATGGATCCCGGAAGTGGTTGCATCGGCAGGTGTGCCGGACTTTCTTGCCCGAGTCGATAGTGAAACGGCCAAAGCGGGGCTTTGCCAGTAATGTGGTGGACAAGTGGTTCGGCGATGCTTTTGAGAGCAAAATGGCGGATTCGCTGCTCGATAGCAGCTCCCGCATTTATCAATATCTTCGTCCGCAGGCTGTGCGCGAACTATTCATGCAACATTCGGCGGGACGACAAGACAATCATAAAGTCCTTTTCAGCCTCGTAGTATTTGAAGAATGGCTGCGGATCCACGAGGAGACAGCTATAGCAGCCTAAGCTGACGTTTTGCAGTGATGATTGATTGCTGCAGCTTTTTTTGGAATATTCCGACGCGGCAATCAAGAACGTTATAACGCATAATTCGTCGGAAAAAACTTCATGGAAGATTCCTTTATCATTTCGCCAGATGATCCAATCCTCGTGACCGGCGCTGCGGGCTTCATTGGCTCTAGGGTAGTCGAGAATCTGCTCGATCGCGGTTTCCGTAATCTGGTTTGCTTTGCTCGCGGATCGGGGAACCTTGACAGAATCGGAGGCATCGCGAGCCGTCATCCATATGCTCAAGTCAAACTGATCAAGGGAAATCTGCTCTCACGACAGGATTGTGACGCCGCCTGCAAGGATGCGGCGTTAATCATTCATCTCGCCGCGGGCACCGGTGAAAAATCCTTCCCGGACGCGTTCATGAACTCGGTTGTTACGACGCGAAATCTGTTGGATAGCAGTCTGAAGTGTAGCCGGCTTCGGCGATTCGTTTTGATTAGCTCGTTTTCTGTGTACACGAATTGTGAGAAACCAAGTCGACAACTTCTCGAGGAATCATGTGCAATCGAACAGCATGGTGATCTCCGTGGTGAGGCCTACTGTTTTGCGAAAGTCAAACAGGAGCAGATCCTGGCCGAATACAACAAGAACTCCAGAATTCCATATGTAGTGGTTAGACCGGGAAGTGTCTACGGCCCTAGAAAGCAGGCAATTGTTGGCCGGGTGGGAATCGATACGTTCGGGCTCTTCCTACATATCGGTGGGTCCAACACGATTCCGTTCACCTACGTTGACAACTGCGCTGACGCAATCGTGTTGGCCGGCCTTGTCAGGGGAGTGGATGGAGAGATCTTTAACGTAGTCGATGATGACCTTCCATCGAGCCGGCAGTACTTGCGTTTGTACAAGAAGAATGTAAGAAGTTTCAAATCAATCTACGTGCCCCACGCGGTTAGCTATGCTCTTTGCTTTCTTTGGGAGAAGTATTTCCAATGGTCAAAGGGGCAATTGCCACCGGCCTTCAATCGGAGGCGATGGCACGCATACTGGAAGAAGACGCGTTACACCAACCAAAAATTGAAGACCCGGCTGGGCTGGGAGCCAAAAGTGCCCACCGCGGAGGGATTGAGCCGCTTTTTCCAAAGCTGTGTGCAGGATGGAAAGCATGCTTAAGGTTGCCATTGTGGGATGCGGCAAAATCGCCGACGCACATGTGGCCCAAATCCAACGAATTAACGATTGTGAGATCGTGGCAGCGTGCGACCGCGAGCCTCTGATGGCCAAACAACTGTGCGATCGCTTTCCCGTCCAGCACAACTTTACGGACGTGACGCAGCTATTGCGCGAATCTCGTCCGGACGTTGTACACATCACCACGCCCCCGGAAGGACACTTCGAACTTGCGAAGCAATGCCTCGAGTACGGCGCTAATGTTTACGTAGAAAAGCCTTTTGTCGTATATGCACACCAAGCGCAGGAATTGATTGATATTGCCGAGGGTAAGGGGCTCAAGCTGACAGCTGGGCACAACTATCAGTTTAGCCCTGCAGCAAGGCGTATGAGGGGTCTTGTCAAGGGTGGCTACCTGGGCGGGAATGCGGTTCACATCGAAAGCTACTATGGCTACAACCTTGCAGATCCAAGCTACGCACGGGCCCTGCTGGGAGACAAGCAACATTGGGTTCGTAGGCTGCCCGGCAAGTTACTCCAAAACGTAATCAGTCACGGTATCGCAGGAATCGCAGAGTTCCTGACAACCGACAACCCCCAGGTAATCGCGTACGGCTTTGTAAGCCCGGTTCTTAAAAGCATTGGTGAAAGTGAAATCATT
Source organism: uncultured Acidobacteriota bacterium (assembly GCA_963772535.1). Lineage (GTDB taxonomy): Bacteria > Acidobacteriota > Terriglobia > Acidiferrales > UBA7541 > Palsa-295. The sequence continues at coordinate 438,500 of CAVYXN010000005.1, read as the reverse complement.
GATGAGCTTCGCGTGATCATTTCTGAGGAGGAGCGCACCACCGCGTATTTCACGTTTTCTTCACAAATGAAGCCCTCGATCCATGAGCTGCGTGTGTATGGTTCGAAAAATGGCCTCACTCTTGACCAGAATCACGACATCTTGCTGAAGCTTAGGGGCGACAAATACAAGAGCTATGCGGATAAGTTTGTTCCGCCGGTGCAGTTTGCGAAGCAGCATCTGAGCAATCTAATAGCTAATATAGGATTGTTTCTCAAAAATGACTTCCACTTGGACTCAGGCATGAAATACCTGATCGAGTCCTTCTACAATTCGATACGAGAAGGTTCTCCGGTGCCTATCCCTTATCGGGAAATTCTGCTAACCACTCGGATTATGGAGGAGATTTTCAATCAGTTGGAGACCAGAAAGTCGCAAGATCAGCTGGTGTATCAGGCCACTCCATTTCAGGCAAATTGATTCCCTTTTCATCACGAAGTGTCGATCTCTAGCTGAAGCAGAACTTTGAAGCTGACTTAAAGAACTTCTTGTCATAGGTAACCTCAACTACGGGAATTCAGAACTGATGCCAGAAAATAAAGCGGGTGTGAGTGTTTGCGGCAATGAGCTGCGTGTCCAGGGCCGCCTATGCCGCGTTGCGCGGCTCGATGGGGACGATTTCAAATTCCTGGACGATCCCGAAGCGGTGCTTGCCGAGGTGCGCAAGACGAGACTGCGAATTGACCTTTTCACCTTTCTGCAAGGTCTGCCGGGCACGCCTACAAAATATTCGTATCCCATGGAGTGGGACAATGCTGCCGTCCTGCCTGTATCCACGTTCGAGAACTGGTGGACAAAGCAGATTGGATTCAAGGCACGGAATAAAGCCAAGCAAGCGGAGAAAAAGGGTGTCATCGTCCGCGAGGTTCCTTTTGACGATGAGTTAGCTCGCGGAATTTGGCAGATTTACAACGAATCCCCCATTCGCCAGGGAAGGATTTTCCCGCATTATGGCAAGAGTTTCGAAGCCGTGCGTGAGATGAGTGCCACATTCCTTGACTCGAGCATATTTATCGGGGCCTTTGAAGGTAACAAGCTGATCGGTTTCATAAAACTAACGATCGACGACAGCCGAACCCAAGCTGGGATTATGCATATTATCTCCATGCTTGTGCATCGGGACAAGGCGCCCACGAATGCGCTCGTCGCTCAAGCGGTGAGATCTTGCGCCGACCGAAACATTCCCCATCTCGTTTACGCCAAATTCGCTTACGGAAAAAAGGTACAAAGCAGTTTGAGCGATTTCAAGGAGCGAAATGGGTTCCAACGCGTTGACATACCGCGGTATTACGTGCCGTTGACCCTCCTGGGTAGGTTGGCCTTGAGTTTGGGATTGCACCGCCACATCACCGACCGGCTGCCGGAGTCCTTTGCAGCAAAGTTGCGCGACCTGCGCAGCGCCTGGTACCAACGCAAGTTTGGCCTGAAGCCCGAAGCGCTCTAGGAGGTCCGGATTTGCCAGGAATCGTCGGCCTGATTACAAATCGCCCTAGGGCAGTTGCCGAAAGCGAACTTCGCGCAATGGTGGAGTCGCTTCGTCATGAACCGTTTTATACAAGTGGAACATGGATCGACGCCGAGCAAGGTGTATATGTCGGCTGGGTGGCGAGGCGCGGATCTTTTGCCGATGCAATGCCGCTGCGCAATGAGACTGGCGATGTCACCCTCGTTTTTTCTGGAGAAGAATTTCCGGAGCCGGGCATTGTTGCAGGACTTCGGGCACGTCGGCACCAAGTGGAACCACGCGGGCCGTCATACCTGGTCCATCGGTCGGAAGAGGAGGCGGATTTCCCAAAAGGTTTGAACGGGAGATTTCATGGCCTTCTCGCCAATCGCGCGAGCGGTACGGCGATGCTTTTCAACGATCGGTTTGGACTCCAACGTCTCTATTATCACGAAGCAAAAGACACGTTTTATTTCGGGGCTGAAGCAAAAGCAATCCTGAAAGTGCGGCCTGAACTGCGGGCTATGGATCCGCGCGGCGCGGGAGAGTTTATTGTTTGCGGCTGCGTGCTCGAGAATCGGACGCTCTTTTCAGGCATCTCCGTTCTGCCCCCAGGCTCTTCCTGGTACTTCCGCGGCGGGAGGTTAGAAAAGAAAGGGGCTTATTTCCAGCCCCGAGAGTGGGAAGAGGAAGAACCTTACAAACCGGAAGATTACTTCGCGCAGCTGCGTGATGTTTTCGTGCGGAATCTCCCGCGCTATTTCAACGGAAGTGAGCGCGTGGGAGTTTCACTCACCGGCGGCCTCGATACGCGCATCATTATGGCCTGGACCAAAGCTCCTCCAGGCTCCCTGCCCTGCTATACGTTTGGCAGCATGTTTCGAGACAACCAGGACGTGATTCTCGCGCGCCGCGTCGCCAAGATTTGCGAACAGCCGCATCAGGTCATCACTACTGGCAGTGAATTTCTCTCGCGTTTCGCACACTACGCCGAGCGGTCCATCTATCTAACCGACGCATGTGTGGATGTCAGCCGTTCTCCCGACCTCTACCTGAACGAACAGGCGCGTGAAATTGCCCCAGTGCGAATGGTAGGAGTGTTCGGCAGCGAGATGCTGTTGAACTCTGTGATGTTTAAGGCGGTCGCTCCCGCCGCGGGGCTGTTCAACTCAGGGCTCACTCCACAAATCGATGCTGCTAAGGAAACTTATAATCTAATCCGGAGAGGCCACCCACTCACTTTTATCGCATTCCGTCAGTCACCTTGGCACCATTACGGAGTGCTCGGCTTGGAACAAAGTCAGCTAGCAGTCCGCTCCCCATACATTGACAATGACGTAGTTAAGACGGTTTACAAATCACCGGGTTCCACCGCGACGAACGAGGAAGGGAGACTGCGGCTCATTCGCGAGGGAAACCCTGTTCTTGCTAGCTTACGGACCGATCGGGGCATTGGAGGTCTCAACAGCGCACTCACGCGAGGCTTCCTCGAGTTCTTATTCAAAGCCGAATATGCGTACGACTGCGGCATGCCGCAATGGGTTGCCCAAGTGGACCACATGTTTGCACCACTTCACCTGGAGCGTATCTGGCTCGGCCGTCACAAGATATTTCACTTCCGAGTGTGGTATCGCGATCAGTTGGCAAACTACGTTCGCGAAATGCTGCTCGATGCAAGGTCGCTGGCGCGGCCCTATGTAGAACCGAAAGTGGTTCGGGCCGTGGTTGACGGTCACATTAAAGGAAATCGAAACTACACTACGGAAATACAGAGATTGCTCACGCTGGAACTTGCCCACAGGCTTTTTGTAGATTCGAATTAATCCCGAATCTTCTATCGAGCGCCGCTTGAGGCTATAAAACTTGCCGACCGCAACCGCAGCCAGTGTTTCCGAGAGATCGCAATCGGGCGCCCTGCCAGTCGGACGGGTCCGCGAATCGGTACTCAGATTTGCTAGCTGGCTCGATCGATATGGTGAGACTTCGTATGACTTTCAGACTTTCTATGCGAGTGACCTAACAAGAAACGTTAAAGCTCTTTACTATAAGAGTCCGATTGTTAGGCACGATCGCCGTGGCGCCGATCATATTCTGTGAGGCATTCGTGCCCGCAGCCCGAGCCTTATTTTGGAAGCGGCAGAGATTTCCGATCGCGGACGCGCACTACGCAATGGGATTTGCTCTTTTGTCTCAGATCCTCGATCAGGAGGAGTACTACCGCAGGGCGATCGACTTCCTGGAAGTTTTGAAAAGCACCCGGTGCCCGGGTTACGTCAACTATTGCTGGGGATATCCGTTCAATTGGGAGGGCATACGTGGCACGATCAGAGAAGGAACTCCTCTCATCACAACGGTGCCCTACGTTTATGAAGCCTTTAGAAGCGTCTGGCAAATTGACAAGAAGGATGAATGGCTTCAAGTCATGAGATCCGTAGCGATGCACGGGCTCGAGGATTATCGCGATTTTGAGACTTCCGCCAGCGCATCGACTTGTTCCTATACGCCTGACCCGAAGCAATCGGTGGGGGTTGTTAATGCGAATGCTTATCGGGCGTTCCTGTTGATGCAAGCCGCGGAAGACTTCTCGGACGACAGATTTCGAAGGGTGGCGGAAAGAAACCTGAACTTTGTTCTTGAGTGCCAAAATTCGGATGGGTCTTGGTACTACGCCAATGACGGAAAGCGATTGTTCATCGATCACTTTCACACATGCTTCGTTCTCAAGGCGCTGGTGAAGATTGAGCAAATGACCGGCCATCGAGGATGCACCGCGGCGATTGAAAGCGGCGTGAATTACTACGTAGAAAACTTATTTGATCAGAACGGTCTGCCCAAACCGTTTTCCCGTCGCCCTCGGATGACGGTGTATCGGCGGGAGCTCTACGACTACGCTGAATCTATCAACTTAGCGACACTGTTGAAAGGCCGATTCCCCAAACTCGATAACCACCTCAGGGCTGTTTTGGATGACATCATGAATGTATGGCAAAACCACGACGGCTCATTTCGAAGCCGCCGTCTGCTCTTGGGATGGGATTCCGTGCCTATGCACCGGTGGGCTCAGTCACAGCTTTTTAGAAGCCTCTGTTTGCTGCTGTCTCGAAACGGTAAGCGCAGCGATTAGAAAAAGGGAGCACACTTTTGAGAATCAGTATCTTCGGTTTAGGTTATGTCGGCACCGTGTGTGCTGGATGCCTTGCGCAAGAAGGGCATCAGATCATAGGGGTAGATCCAGTCCCCACTAAAGTTGAGCTTATAAATGCCGGCAAATCAACCATTATCGAAGCGGAAATTGGTGAACTTATTGCCAAAGCGGTCGAAAGCGGCCGCCTGCGTGCGACTGACAAGACTGCCGACGCTATAGAGAATTCCGAACTATCTTTCATCTGCGTCGGTACGCCGAGCCAAATCAACGGTAACCTTGATTTGACCCATGTTCGAAACGTGTGTGAGCAAATCGGTCGGGCCTTGAAGAACAATCGAGAACGCCACACGGTGGTGATCCGCAGCACGGTACTGCCAGGCACCATGGAAAAGATCGTCATTCCGGTCCTGGAGGAATGTTCAGGGAAAAAGGCCGGAGCGGACTTCGGGGTTTGCAATAATCCTGAGTTCCTCCGCGAAGGCTCGGCTGTTAAGGATTTTAAGTTCCCCTGCAAGACCGTAATGGGAGAGTTTGATGGCAAAAGTGGAGAACCCCTAGCTGCTCTGTATGCAGAACTGGGTATGCCGACGGTGAGAACCGACCTGAAAACGGCTGAGATGATTAAGTATATCGACAACAGCTGGCACGCGCTGAAAATCGGATTTGCAAACGAGATTGGGAATGTCTGCAAATCGCTCTCGGTCGATGCGCACAAGGCCATGGAGATTTTCTTCATGGATAAGAAGCTCAACATTTCCGCTGCCTACCTGTTACCAGGTTTTGCGTTCGGGGGTTCGTGCTTGCCGAAAGACCTGCGAGCTTTGGCGTACTCGGCAAAGTTGCATGATTTGGAATTGCCGATTCTTACCTCCATTCTGCCCAGCAATGAATTGCAAGTTGCAAGGGGCCTTAGATTGATTACGGACAAGGGTCACAGGCGGATTGGGATTTTGGGGTTTAGCTTTAAACCTGGTACGGACGACCTGCGAGAGAGCCCTATGATCGAAATCATCGAACGGCTCGCAGGAAAAGGTTACGACGTTCGCATCTATGACAAAAACGTCCAAGTGGCATCCCTGGTGGGGGCCAATCGTGATTTCATTCTGAATCGCATTCCGCACATTTCCCGGTTGATGGTCGACAACATCGATGCAGTTTTGCAATATGCGGAAACGATCGTGATCGGCCACAAGGAAAAAGAATTCGAGAGTGTTCCTCGGCTATTGCGCAAGGGTCAGTGTTTGGTGGATTTTGTGCGAATTTCGAATGAAGGAAACCACAACAACGGTGCCTACGACGGCATCTGCTGGTAGAAACATGGCTCGGCAAGTCGCTGGATCGACGGAAGTACAAGAACCGACCGGAAACCCGCGGTCAGTTAAGCCTTTGTCCGCAAAAAACCGGGCGCTAATTATTGTTGAAAATCAAGCGGTTCCGCTTGATCCTCGGGTTTGGAGAGAGGCATGCTCGCTTAGCGATAACGGCTACGAGGTGACCGTTCTATGTCCGCGGCGAAAAGGCTGTTCTCGGGGCTACGAAGTGATCGATCGGGTGCACATCTATCGGCATCCGATGCCCATCGAAGGGAGGACCCCGCTCGGCTATCTGTCCGAATATGCCTGCGCATTCACTCTTGAGTTCTTGTACACCCTGTGGATCTACTTCCGGCGGGGGTTTGACGTCATTCAGGGGTGCAATCCGCCGGACAACATTTTCCTCGTCGCGCTACCCTTCAAATTCCTGGGAGTTCGGTACATTTTCGATCACCACGACGCGAATCCGGAATTGTATGTTTCAAAATATGGACGGAAGGGCTGGCTGTACAAGATCTTGGTCGGGTTGGAGAAGCTGTGCTATCGATATAGTGACGTTGTCATGGCGACGAACGAGAGCTACAGAGACATGGCGATAAGTAGAGGGGCCCTTCGTCCGGAGAGCGTATTTGTCGTCAGGAATGGACCGGACCTGCAGTCCTTCAAACCTGTTTCTCGCAAATCCTGAGCGGAAGTACGGGAAACGCTACTTGGTCGGATATGTCGGCAACATGAATTTTCAGGATGGTCTGGATATACTGATCGGTGTTGCAAAGCACCTCAAAGATACGGGACGGAGCGATGTCCATTTTACCTGCGTCGGCAGGGGGCCCGAACTGAAAGATCTTCGGCAGATGGTTCAGCAGATGAGTTTAGAGGACACCATTGATTTCACTGGGAGAGTCTCAGATAGGGATTTGATTGAAATACTGTCTACCGCAGATGTTTGCGTGAATCCGGACCGACCGAGTGAGATGAATGATTTGTCTACGATGATCAAGATCATGGAATACATGGCTCTTGGGAAGCCAATCGTGCAATTCGATTCGAAGGAAGGCAGGTTCAGTGCCCAGGGAGCATCTCTTTATGCCAGTAAAGACGATGGAGTTGCAAACTTCGCCGCCAAAATCATCTGGCTATTGGAGAGACCTGACGAAAGAAAAAAAATGGGTGAAATTGGAAGAAAGAGAATCGAAGAACAGCTTGCATGGGAATATTCAGTCCCGAACCTGCTCGCTGCATACCAGAAAGCACTCGATGGATCTCATCTAGGAGTTTAAACGATTTGGCTGCGTTGGATGTCCGCCATCGTCCGTTATGCGCCGCTTCTCCAGCGCAATTGCTGCAACGACTTTTTTGTAGATGCTAGATGACATCGAAGCGCCAATCCGAGCTTTATCTGAACTGACGCAAAATGAACCCTTCAGTTGCCACCCTCGTCTATGCCTGCGGAATCGCCGGACTTTTCTACCTTGATCGAGACAAATCCATCCGGACTTCTAAGGCGCTATGGCTGCCTGTGATCTACCTATGGATTCTCGGATCGAGGCCCGTATCAGTCTGGCTGGGCGTGTCGCCAGCTGTCGGAACCGATGTCCAGCTTGACGGAAGCCCTGTTGATCGCGCTTTATTTGCGGCATTGTTGATTGCGGCTGTATGCGTTCTCTTCCAGCGAGGACGCCGGACACTCACCTTTCTTAACGCAAACGGGCCAATTCTGATCTATTTTCTCTTTTGTCTTCTGAGCATTCTTTGGTCCGATTTCCCGGTCGTGGCTTTCAAACGGTGGACCAAGGCGATCGGGGATGTGCTGATGATTCTCATCGTTGTAACAGATGAACAACCGGTCGCGGCTCTTCGTCGTCTGTTCTCTCGCACGGGCTTCATTTTGATTCCTCTTTCTCTGCTGTTTATCAAATATTACCCGAACCTTGGCCGGGGGTATGACCGATGGAGTGGGCAGCAGATATTCACCGGTTTGACGACTAACAAGAATATGCTTGGAGTAATTACGTTTGTTCTCTTGCTGGGAGCGGTCTGGCGCGTAATTGCGCTCCTCAAATCGGACGAAATGCCGCGGCACCGCCGCGGGCATCTGCTGGCACAAGGGACGTTGCTCGTGCTTGGCATATATCTGTTGATAATTACCAATTCAAGTACCTCCAGCGTCTGCTTTATTATTGGGACTGGATTGCTGTTGATGACGAACCTTCGGTTCGTGAGGCGTCACGTTGCCACAGTGCACGTGCTCGTCCTGGCGCTTGTACTGACTGCCAGTTCCTTCATGTTACTCGGCGGTACAGCAAGCGGGGCTAATGCGCTGGGTCGCGACGCGACCCTCACCGGGCGTACGAACATCTGGGCGGCTGTTATCCCGATGGCGCCCAACCCGTTGATCGGAGCGGGGTTCGAAAGCTTCTGGCTCAGCCCGCGTGTATACGACACACTAGCGAGACTCTTTCCGGGTCTCCCTCTCAACGAGGCCCACAACGGGTACATCGAGGTTTACCTTGAGCTGGGCTGGGTGGGACTCGGTTTAATTGGACTCATATCGATTGACGGTTATCGCCGCTCGGTCAAGGCTTTTCGCCGTGAACCGGCGCTCGGTGGCCTACTAATAGCTTATATTTTGTGTGGGATGATCTATAGCGTCACTGAGGCTGGCTTCCGAATGATGGATCCAATCTGGATCTTCTTTCTCCTCGGAATCATCGAAGCGAGCAACATTGCCGCCGGCGTCAGTGTCGAGACATCGCAGCCTCTTAGCGCATTCCCCATCAGGGTCGTAAATTGCCCATTAGAAATGCGGTTGCTATGCGACGTGGCAAGTTGTCTCGGATCTGGAGCATTGGATGAGGAGCTCACGTGTCGTTTGTGACCGAATACAGCATGGCAATGTCGGCTGGCGCAATGCTGTGCGTCGATTTGAACCGTTAGACACGGCCAGCCGCCGTTCGGTGTGTCAAGGAATGGGCGACCCCTTGGAAGTCATGATTTCGGACAGATCGGCGGCCAGGCTCTGATGAATCTATTAGACGCACTAGAACTTCTGAGGCAACCCATTTCGGAACCGGCGTCCGACCGAAAGCATTACCTTGCGTGTGGATTTAGTCCCCTTCATTTAAAGACATTTCTAGCGGCCCACCTACGCCTGTGTTTCCCTAAAGACCGCATCGAGATCGGAACAGGTTTATTTGGGGACCTAGTTGGCAATCTCGAACGGCTGCGGACATCGGATGGATTGATGGTGTGTGCCGTGGTCGAGTGGGCGGATCTGGATCCGCGGTTGGGCATTCGGTCGCTAGGGGGCTGGTGCTCAGCGGACATCCCCGACGTTGTGGAGTCAGCGTCTCGACAAAGTGAACGGCTGTCTGATCTCATTACTCGGTTAGCGGACAAGACGGCGATTTATGCGAGCACACCAACGCTTCCTTCGCCTCCCATTTTCACGACGCGAGGCTTCCAGGCCCATCACTATGAGTCCCAACTTTGGGATATCGCCGCGTCACTTGCGACTTCACTCTCAGCACATAGACGGGTGAGATTATTAAGTTCCCAGCGCCTTGACGAACTTTCGCCTCTTACACGGCGATTCGATGTCAAGGCGGAAATCAGTAGCGGTTTTCCGTACACCCTCGAACACGCATCAAGGCTAGCCGAATTACTGGCAGCACTCATACAGGATTCGCCGCCGAAAAAGGGACTTATCACCGATCTTGACGACACCCTCTGGCCGGAGTTCTGGTGAAATCGGAGTGGATAAATCGCTTGGATATGGCAGGTCACGCTCACATCCACGGCTTATATCAGCAATTCCTCGGCTCGCTACCAGACCGGTGCCCCTGACCCGTCGCCTCGAAATACTCTTGCCATGGGGACAAGCGCTGGCCCGCGGTGACATCGTTCTTCGAAAGGAGAGTTTGTTTCCTCTGGAGGTACATTGGAAACCAAAGTCTGAATCGGTAGGGCGCATCCTAGAGACGTGGAACATAGGGCCGGCAGACGTCGTCTTCATCGATGACAGCCCGATGGAAGTAGCCGAGGTACACTCGGTTTTCCCCCAAATGGAATGTATTGTATTTCCAAAGGGCAATTGTCAAGCCATCTGGGACCTCTTTAAGAAATTGCGGGACTGCTTTGGGAAAGGGATCATCTCTTCAGAGGACAATATCCGGCTTCGCAGCATCCGCACCGCGTCGATGTTTAGAAGCTCTGCGGCAGAAAGTGGGCTCGAAGCTGACGGTTTTCTTCTTAAGGCCGAGGCGGTTATTACATTCCGCCTGGGCGCTGACGCGCGTGACAGCAGAGCTTTCGAGCTGATCAATAAAACGAACCAATTCAATCTTAATGGGAAGCGATTCAGCGAGTCGGATTGGCTGATCTTTCTTCAAGACCCCGCTGCTTTTGTCCTTACCGCCTCATACGAGGACAAATATGGCCCGCTGGCAAGGTCGCCGTCGTCATGGGGAAAATAGCTGGCCGCAAGGTCTGTGTGAATACCTGGGTTATGAGCTGCCGGGCATTCTCCCGCCGCATTGAACACCAGTGCTTGAAGTACTTGTTCGAGAAGCTCGACGCTGACGAGATAGTCTTCGACTATGAAGCGACACCTCGTAATGGGCCGATTCAAGATTTCTTTGCGGAATTGCTGGAAGGGGCGACTGGGCCGACTCTGTCCGTTCGGAAAGCTTGTTTTAACGCCAAAGCTCCAGCCTTGTTTCATCGTATCGTGGAGGTTGCTAATGTCTGAGCAAAACGATCGGTTGGTGCGGTGCGTTGCGTCCGTTCCCCAAAAGCTTCCGCAAGATGAGGATTAGGCCGCGAAAAGAGACTCTACCCGAGTCGCATGTTATGAAGGCTGTCTCACGAATTTTGGTCACTAAGCCTGGATTCAGTTTGGAAGGTGATGTGAAGACTTCGAGAGACGGACGCAGCTAGCTAAAAATAGGACTATGAAGCATTGGCGGGATCAAAGATGAATCAAAGCGCTCGCTTGCATCACGTTGGATTTGTTGTGCCCAGTATTTGTGATGAAGTTGAAGGATTCAGGGAGTGTATGGCGCGGATTGGGACGGAGAAATAGTTCATGATCCACTGCAAAAGGCTAGAGTGACATTCTTGCGGACCCCTGCCCCGAGTGATGCCCTTATCGAGCTCGTTGAGCCTGCTGGTGAGGGTCGCCAGTTCTTCATTTCCTCCAAAAGGTGGTGGATTACACCATTTATGCTATGAAGTTGAGGATCTCGACGCTCACCTAGTCACGATGCGGAAAAATGGTGCCGTCGTTGTGAGGCGAGCGCTTCCCGCGATCGCGTTTCAGAATAGACGCATTGCCTGGACATTCACAGCACAGAAGCTGCTGCTTGAGTTCCTGGAACGGGGAAAACCCTCGGAGGTTTAAAGGAATTAGCCATTTTTACTATGCTAGGGAGTAGCCAGTGACTCAATCGCAAGATCGTTTGATCCGTTGTTTCTCATCCGTATTCCCAACCTTGAGCGAAGCAGAATTCGCAGTCTGATGTCGTTCCATTATTCGACCTCGATTCGTTAGCAGGGGTAACGCTCGTTACGCTCATCGATCAAGAGTTTGGTGTAAATGTGGATCTTCCAGACTTGTTGGAATTGAGATCCTTTGAAGCGATTTCGCAATTCCTGCGAAACCGAAACCCTTCTGGGGTGCCGCACGAATGAGAGAATGGCGCGAAGAAACCTTTTTGCGAGGGTCAATAAACCGTGTGCTTCAATTACTGGCGAGAATCCTCCCGGTGGCGAAACCATACGAATCATGTTACACCGCGCGCGCGGAGTACACATCGGAAGAAATGTCTTTATCAGTGAGGATGTGATTCTTGAACTGCATGCCCTGATCTAATTACAATTGAGGACCGCGCGTGGATAGGCATCCGAACGATAGTCATTGCCCACTTCCGAGAATTGAATGAGAGCGTCAAGATTGAAAGTGATGCCTTTGTTGGGCCTGGTGTGATCGTACTGCCGAACGTGGTCATCAGTCGCGGAGCAGTCGTCGCGGCGGGAAGTGTAGTGACACGGTCGGTGCCCCCCATGACGGTCGTCCAGGGGAATCCCGCTGTCCCGGTAGCCCGATGCGGGGTCCCACTCAGACCCGATGTCACGCAGAAAGAGTTTTCCCGTCAACTCAGGCCAGTTGTCGTTCGTGCGACAGAGTCGAAGCGGCAGGAGTGAGGTTCGTGCAAGAGGAGAGCCCACGGGCCAAAAGATTCGTTATGAAGCTTGTCGTCCCCCATACTGGTGAAGTCCAAGCAGCAGACGCTCGCCTGATCCGTTTGGCCGAGTTTCTTGGGGTGCGTTGTGAACCACTTCATCTGTCCAAACAGGTTCAACAACGTGCGGAGCATATTGAAAGAGCAGTTCCGGACGAGAACTGTTGCCTGGTCATAAACCCGAAAGTCATGCAGGATTGGTAGGCGGACGTTCTGTCAGCTGAACTGTTTTCCTCCCTCGTGTTACGGTTTCCGCATGTGTTCGTGCATTGCCTCACACTGGATCCCTTCGTTGCAGGCATGGTTGACACCGTGTCAGGTGGCAAATTACGATCAGTTCAGCCGATTGCGGATGCAGAGCAGCTCTATGAGATTAGCTCAAACTCGAAAGACATCTGCGGCCCTTTTTCGGGACTCTCGTTCGGCCCCATCAACACTGCCAACGACCGTGTACTTGCCGCAAGCGCCGAGGACCCGACTGTTCGGAAACTGATCTGCATCAGCGACGCCCTAATATGGCGTTGTGAAGCGGGATAAAACCCAAATCCTGTTCCTCGCAACGAGACACTGCGGACGTCAACGCTGAAATCAGTCACGAGCCCACGCGCAATTATTTCTCCCGATTAACCCCACGCTATGGCGCTGCGGCACATCTTTGGGAAGAATGCTGGCGTCCTGTAACCTCACGCTTCAATCATCATTATGATTCTACCGGACGAACTATGGCCGTGAAATCGAGTTCTTCCCTTATAAGAGTACAATTTTCATACGACTATCTCGTTCATCCCTTATAACTACAGGAGAAATTCGGCGCGAATCATTCGGATGTTCCGGGAGAACGCTCATCGTCTCTCAATCTGTTTTCACGGAAATGATCATACCGACGCAGAGCTTGCGACGAGCGACACCGCTCTTCTCAACAGGATGCTTGGTACCGCTGAAGAGCGGATGAAGGTGCATGAACAAGTGACCGGCCTGCATTGCGACGAGTGATGGTGTTCCCGCAAGACAATTATTCGATAGAGGCTATGGAGTTCTCAAATCCCGAAACTTCCATGCTGCGACTTCAAGCCCTCGTCTCGTGGGTAAGCCAATCCCCCTAAGAATCGCTGATTTCGCCCAGCCTGCCGTGCTTCGCTATGGGGGGATGCCTTTATTCATACGAAACTTCATTAAGGACACCCAAAGTCAAGACATCGCATTCAATATCTTTTTCGGAAGGCCCATTCTGATCGGCGATCACCATGATACCTTCAAGCACCCTGGATCTTTGCTGGAGGCTGTCCAGAAAATCAACTCAATCGCGCCTGGAATATCTTGGTCCAATCTCGAGAGCGTCGTGGACAACTCGACTCTCAAGCAGCGAGGCCAGACGAACGTGCAGGTTCGACCTTACTCGAGGAACGTGCGCGTTACGAACGATTCCGCTTCCGTGGAGCGAACTTCCATTGAATGGGACCAATCTGGTCAACGCCCCCCCATTGAACAAGGCTTCGGACGAGACCCGGTTCCCCGGTGTAGAATTTGATGACGCTGGAAATCGCATCTAAAAAATACAACACAAACAGAAAAAAAGAAAAAAAAAAAACTAAAAAAAAAAAAAAAAAAAAATAAAAAAAAAAAAAAAAAAAAAAAAAAAAAAAAAAAAAAAAAAAAAAAAAAAAAAATAAAAAAAATATATAAAAAAAAAAAAAAAAAAAAATAAAATAAATAAAAAAAAAAAAAAATAATAAAAAAATCATAAAAAAAAAAAAAAAAAAATAAAAAAAAAAAAAAAATAACAAAAAAAACAAAAAAAATAAAAAAAAAAAAAATAAATAATAAAAATAAAAAATACATAAAAAAAAATATATAAAAAATATCAAATCAAAAAAAAAATAAAAACAAATCAAAATAAAAAAAAAAAAACATCAAAAAAAAAAAAAAAAAAAAAAAAAAAAAATCACATAAAAACAAAAAAAAAAAAAAATAAAAAAAAAATAAAAAAAAATCACAAATATATAATTACAAAAAAAAATTTACAAAATATATACAAAAAAAAATAAATAAAAATAAAAAAAAAATCATACAAAAAACAAAAAATAAACAAAACAAAACAAATACAAATAAAAAAAATAAATATCATTAAACATAAATAAAAAAAAAAAAAATAATAAAACCCACATAAAAAAAAAAAAAAAAAAAAGAGGTCATAAATCATGAGCCGGTTGCGCATTCTGCTGCTCGGCCCGGACTCCAATCCGGAGGCCGTCAGCATTCCTTTTGTCACATATTGTAATGCGGCGGCACTCGCTGAACTCCATGACGTCACTCTGCTCGTGAGATCGACCGTCGAGGAGCCTGTGCGCCGCGCAAAGGCGGCATTTAAGTCTGTTGAAGTGGTCCGAATGCCGGTGCTCGAACGATTTTACGCCTGGGCTTTGCGCCGCATATTCAAATACAACTACGACACTCAAGCGTTGACTGCTTTCGGTTATCCATATGCTCTTGCCTTTGAATGGAACGCCTGGCGGCAGGTCCGGAAACGGATTTTTGCGGGTGAGTTCGACGTCGTTCTGCGCCTTATGCCGATGGCCCCGACGTTGCCCAGTCCTTTCGCTTTCTTTCTGCGCAAGGGGCCTGTTCCATTCGTGCTTGGGCCGCTCAACGGTGGTTTGCGAAGCGCTCCAGGATTTAGTCAGCCAGACAAACGTGCCGAATGGGTCTGGGCCGTGCGGAACCTGTATCGCTATCTGCCTTTTGCTTGGTCGACTTATCGCTATGCGGCAGCGATCATAATCGCCTCGTACCACATGCGCGCTGAGTTTGCCGCGTATGGCGACAAGATGTTTTTTGTCCCCGAGAATGGCATTGCTCGTTCTCTCTGTTTGCCTGACTCGCGCATCCCTGAGCCCGGCACGAAGCTGAAGCTGATTTTCATTGGCGGCTTGGTTCCTCGGAAAGCTTGTTACATCGGCCTGCGCGCGGCTGCTCCTCTCCTGCGAAAGGATTTGGCCCACTTTACCATCATCGGCGATGGCCCGGAGAGGAAGCGCCTGGAAGACCTTGCGAAATCGCTTGAGATTGAGAAGGGTGTTTCCTTCTGCGGTTGGCTCAACCACGCGGAGGTCCTCAAGCGCTTGCGATCCTCTGATGTGGTGGTACTTCCGGCGATTCGAGAGGGAGGCGGAGGCGTGGTCTTTGAAGCTCTTGCGGGTGGCACCGTGCCTGTGGTCCTGGACCACGGCGGGCCCGGGGATATTGTTCACCCAGAGGTGGGGTACAAGGTCCCCCCTAGCAATGAGAACAACGTAGTCTCAGAGATGGGAAAGATTTTAGCTGAGCTCGCCTCTAACCGAGTCCTTCTTCATCGCCTGCGACAGAAAGGGATGTCCTACGCGCAAGAGTGCCTGACTTGGGATGCGAAAGCACGCTCCGTTACTTCGGTCTTGCGTTGGGTTTTGCATCAAGGTCCAAAGCCGGACCTCACGCCGGCAACGATGCTGCAAGCAAGAAGTGAAGCTGATGTAGAGATTCCCGCACGCTCATGAGTTTTCAGGAGATCTAGGTGGAAATCTCGAATGCGAATAAAGGTACCGATCGTTATCGGAACTGGGCCCGAGGCGATCAAGCTTGCGCATTTTCCTCGGATTCGACCGAGATCTGCGTTACGGGCAGCATCGGAAATGCTCGATCAGATGCTACGAGTTTTTGGTTTGAGCCCGATTATGATTTAGGGTATGAAGGCAGGACAAAACCTTACCGAGGTGACAGCGGCCTGCCTGATTGGGCTCGAGCCGATTTTGCGGCAAGAGCGCCCGGACGTGTGCTTGTGCAGGGGGATACCACCACGACGTTTGCGGCTTCGCTCGCTGCGTACTATCAACATATCCGGTAGGTCATATCGAGGCTGGCCTGCGCACAGCGAAAAAGTACGATCCCTTCCCCGAAGAGGTCAACCGCCGCCTTACGACTCAGCTTTCGGATTTCCATTTGCACCCACGGGTGTCGCTCGGAACAATCTCCTCGCAGAGGGGTCAGCCCGCAGAGCATCTTGGTAACGGGAAACACGGTTATCGATGCACTCCTGCTCATACAGGCGCGTCTGGCCAAAGACCCGACCTTAGCGGCCCATCACCTCGGCCCGACCGATGGTTGCGGATGATCTTAGTAACCGCCCACCGGCGAGAGAGTTTCGGTCAACCATTTCGCCAGATATGCGAGGCAATTAGAGCCATTGCAGAAAAACGACGCGACGTGCTAATCGTCTACCCGGTTCATCTAAACCCTAACGTGCAAGCGCCTGTACGTGAAATTCTCGACGGATTGCCGAACGTCAAGCTTCTCGCCCCGCTGGACTACGTCTCCTTCGTAGATTGCATGCAACGTGCGTCCATATTGCTCACCGATTCCGGAGGTGTTCAAGAGGAAGGTCCCTCGCTCGGCAAGCCAGTCCTGTATGCGCGAGGTTTCAGAGCGCCCTGAAGCGATCACTGCCGGCACCGCATCGCTCGTGGGCACGATCCAGAACGGATTTTCAGGGCCGTAAGTTCGCTCCTTGATGACCCGTCTGCTATGAACGCATGACCAGCAACCCAAATCCTACGGCGATGGTCACGCTTCCGAGCGGATCGTAGAGTTCCTCACCGCTCGGATGATAGCGCGAGGCGACACCTGCCAACTCTGGATAAGCTTACTGAACTGTCACCACAAGCCCCGTCGGGGGGTTGGGAGCGTTCCCACTGACTCCGCCGCCGGCAACAAGGGGGTGGGGATAGACGTACGGCGTGTAGATAGCCGTCCATGTATTCGCTGCCGTACAGACATACAACGTCTGATTGTCCGTGGCGAAGTAAGCTACGCCGTATGAGCCTGTTGGTGATTGTCCATAGGTTCCACCGGGACCAGCCGTGCAGGTAGCAGGACGACTTGACAGCAGTCCCTGCCCTGTCCCACTGGTACCGTTAAAACTCGCGCCTGTCTACATAAACGTCGCGGTTATTCTGTGTAACCGTGTCTTGAAGCGAAAGCAAAGGAACGCCATTGTTTGTTGTGCCCCACATATAGACTGGCTCAAGATATTCGTGAGGCCATGTCTTTGCTCCGGTTGTAGTGTTCAACGGGCCAGTCGAACTATAAGGCTTGAAGTCCGCACCATTCAGAGCTTGCCCCTGTCCACGTCCGACGCCATCCAAGCACGGGTAGCCTGTGGTGGTGGTGCTGTTCCCATCCCATGATGAACCTGAGCCATTGTTCGCTAGGTGCCGTGCCGCAGTATCCCCAGCCTTCAGGATTTTGGGTTGGGCCCGGGACTTCATTGTGGTCGGCAGTAGCACGGTCTGTATATAGTCCAAGCACAGCCTTAAAGTTCGAGTTATGATGTTCTCCCAAAACAATCCGGTTCCGCCTCTCATGCCGAAAGCATTGGGGTCAGGAGACGTTGAATTCGTGCTGAAATAATTGTGATAAACCTCAAGCGTTCGGCAGCCCCGGTCGCGGCCACCTCCGCTATATGTAGGATGGGCCTGTACGCCTGCGATTAACGACCGTAATTGCGTTGTAGCGGGTGACTAAATGAGCCACTAGGTTGCAATCGTCGGTGTATCCCCCAATGAAGTGTTGTTTTCCGCGAATATGGCGTGTGTGAACCCCAACTGGAAGGAGCTGCCCAACTGCCGTCCCCGCGGCCAATCGTGTCGAGCTGACCGGTAAACCTGTATTCCGTTCGTATAGTTCCCGCCATTCCCCAAATTGAACAAATTGTGGTCAAAGACACCCTCAAGCGTGCCATAGAGCGTGATGACTGCATTTGCTGAAAAACTGTAAGTAGTCGGATTAAAATGGCAGTGGTCTACCCGCAGATTCGTTGTGCCGCCACCTATCTGAATCATCTGGTTTTTGGCAGTCCCCGTGCCACCTTGGACGGTTATCCCCGTAATGCGGAATAAGACTGAGGCGCCGCCAGTGTTGAACTTGTAAGGTTGCTGCTGGTTCCATGGGACCATCGGAAATCACTGTGTTGTCAGTCGCAGTGCAGACGTAATTCGACGTTCCTGCCGTGCCCGTACAATTTACTGCAGTCTGGCCTTGGATCGTCACACTTGCTACCTTAGCTGGTACGGTGTGAGAAAGCGTGGAGGTCCAAGCTGACGTTCCAACGCACTTCACGACAACTGTGGAGTTAGTGTTATTTGCGCGGCAATCACTATAACGTAACCGCTGGACATCTGTATTCCAAGCAGTTTGCAAAGCAGCCTGTCTGTCGATGCAACTGAAGGGAAAAAACAATGTTGAGGATAGAAGCAGGGTTCTCACGATGTGGCGTTAATGACCGCTCTGTCCGTATATCGGATACTGCCGGACCGCAAATAGCGACTTAACAGGCAAAGCCGACAAAAATTTGTCATTCTCAACAGTACTTCTCCCCTTAGTGCAGCGAATGTCTTCCTGCGGATTTATTGTGCGTTTTGAAAGTATAGAAGATCTACTGTCCCTTGGGTCAGTTTTCGACACGTGTACTTGGACAGTCTATTCGCGGTGCCCAGTTTCGAGGGAAAGCGATTTTCGCCTAAGAAAATTGCGAGGATTTGAAGGACGCAGAATCGAAGACTGAGCCCTCGCTTCAGTTTGATTCGGACTAGTCGCCGCCGCAGAGGGGCGTAAACAATTAATTCCCGGTTTCGATTAGGCGATTTCGTAAGCAGATGATTTGTCTGTATAAAAGAGAGACTACATTCACATGCAGCCGCTAGTTTCAATTTTAATTCCCGCATATAACGCCGAGGAATGGATCTACCTTAGGCCAGTCTTCGAACAGTGAGCAATCGTGGACGGTTCCGATTGGCTCGATGAAACATACACGGTAATCTTGGTAACTGCGGTTTCGCCCTTATTTTTTCATTTCTCAGAGTATTCCGCCAGCCGCAGAATATTGCGCGAAATCGCTTACTGGATTGCAAGGCAACGCAAAGGCGTCAGCGTCATGTAGTCCGGCGCAACTCGGCGGAGGGATCCCAATAAAATGCAGCCCCTAGTCTCAATCCTAATTCCAGCATATAAAGCCGAGGAGTGGATCGCGGAAACGATCCAATCCGCGATTGCACAAACATGGCAACGCAAGGAGATCATCGTCGTAGACGATGGTTCTAGTGATCGGACGGCAGAAGTAGCACGCCGATTTGCCTCGAAAGAGGTCGCGATCATTTCCACAAAGAACCAAGGCGCTGCAGCGGCTCGCAACCATGCCTTCCAGCTTAGTCAAGGCGACTACATCCAGTGGCTGGATGCGGATGATCTTCTGGCGCCGGACAAGATCGGGCGCCAACTTGTGGCAATGCGGGAAATTGACAACCCGCGAATGCTCCTCTCCTCACCATGGGCGAATTTCAACTATCGGACGCACTGCGCACGCTTCATCCCGACTGCCCTGTGGCATGACCTTTCCCCTGTCGAGTGGCTCTTCAAGAAAATGAATGGGAACCTGTACATGCAGACGTCAACCTGGCTGACGAGCCGGCAGCTGTCCGAAGCCGCCGGACGTTGGGACACACGACTCATCGGTGATGATGACGGTGAATATTTTTGCCGTGTGCTTTTGGCATCCGAAGGCACGCGTTTCGTACCGGAATCAAAAGTTTTCTACCGAATTACTTCGTCGAATCGCTGGAGCTACATCGGTACCTCAGACAAAAAGAAAGATGCAATGCTCATTTCGATGAAGCTGCACATTCAATACCTTCGATCGCTCGAAGAAAGCGAACGAGTCCGAAAGGCTTGTTTGACCTATATGCAGAATTGGTTTCACAATTTTTATCCGGACAGGCCAGATATAGTCGCAGAGTTGCAGGCGCTAGCTACAGATCTTCACGGCAGCCTGGATGTGCCTCGCCTGCGCTGGAAATACGCCTGGATGGAGCCTATCTTTGGGCAGAAAATTGCGAAATGGGCCCAAGTGGCTCTTCCCGGCGCCAAGTCTTCTTTATTAAGGCAATGGGACAAAATGTTGCATCGGATCGAAGGCCGTAGAGCATTCGAAAATCAGGGTTCCAGCGCGATCCGTTAATTCCGGCGCCCACGGCGCGTCACGGATACATGGCCCTCTCCTCGATGTCTAAATTCACGGAATCGCCAGCGCAGATGACGTTCGATGGCGAAACCCCTATCGCCTTACTGACCGGAGGCGGCGACCAGCATTATGCATTTGGGTTGGTCACCGCTCTAGTTTCAAAAGGGGTCTCTCTCGACGTCATCGGTAGTAACGATCTCGACTACCCTGAATTCCACTGCTCGCGAGTGAACTTTCTCAACCTGCGGGGCGATCAGCAGACTAGGGTCAGCTTTCTTAAAAAAGTATCCAGAATTTTACTTTACTACGCCCGGCTGATTTCCTACGCAACCACGGCGAAACCGAAAATCTTCCATATCCTGTGGAACAACAAGTTCGAATTCTTTGATCGGACTTTACTGACGCTCTACTACAAGGCCCTTGGAAAGAAGATTGTTCTAACGGCGCACAACGTAAACAGAAGCAGGCGGGATACAAAGGACTCGCTTCTCAATCGCATTACGCTGAAGATCCAATACCAACTCGCGGACTATATCTTCGTTCATACGGAAAAAATGAAGACTGGCCTCAGCCAGGAATTTGACGTGCACCCAAATCGCGTAGGAGTGATTCCATACGGCATCAACAATGCGGTTCCGAACACTGAACTATCCCCGCTAGAAGCGAGGCGGCGATTGGGTATCCCAGCTGGCCAGAAGACAGTGCTCTTTTTCGGCAACATTGCTCCTTACAAGGGGCTCGAATATCTCACCTCAGCGTTTCAACGGGCGTTTGTTAACCGTGACGACTATCTTCTAATCATTGCTGGGTGGCCGAAAAATTGCGAGAGCTACTGGAGCGCAATCCGACAGTCGATCAGAGAAGATGTACAAAAAGGCCGAATACTGCTCAAAGCTGAATACATCTCCGATGAAGAAACGGAGGTCTATTTCAAAGCGGCGGACGTCCTTGCATTGCCCTATCGCTACATTTATCAGAGCGGCGTTTTGTTTCTTGGGTACAGCTTCGGCCTCCCTGTTCTGGCGGCGGATGTCGGATCGCTCAAGGAAGAAATCATCGAAGGAGAAACTGGGTTCGTATTCAAACCAGAAGATCCCGCTGACCTAGCAAGGGCTATCGATCGCTACTTCAGCAGCGATTTATTTGCGAGCCTGAGCAGTCGACGACAGAAGATAGAAGAGTTCGCCACAAGGCATCATTCCTGGGACATCGTGGGTCAACTCACGATCAATGCGTATTCCGAGCTACTTCGTCTGCGCTCGTCAGGCGAATTGCCGAGTCACGAATCCTCAAACCTTTTTTGACGAATCGGAGCGCGAGATAGTTGGATATAGCCGGCGGATTCATTCGCGAATGATCCCCAGATCTCGACAGGACGCTGTAACCATACTTTCCCGGCCAACTCTCTTAAATGCTTGGAGTTCAAACTATCAGCACTGGAAAAGGAGCGAAACTCCCCAACGGAGTCGACAGCGAGCCCGGGCACTTTGCCGCGACACTGCCTGCGCGTCGCGAATTTGATGATATGAGCAGCGCTTCCTTTTTTGGCTTTCTTTCCGTTGCTGCAAAGCCGGTTAGCTCCAGGAATGCTTGAAACGGATCGCTCGAGACAGAGCCTGCCCGAAAAGTTCCAACAAGGTAAATGAGAATTTTTCAAATTGATCCGACAAGGGATGCGCGATGGACGGACCTCGTCGAACGACATCCCAACGCGTCCGTATTCCACACAGTGGGGTGGCTCAAGGCGCTTCGATGCACATACGGGTATCAACCGATGGCATTTACGACTTCATCTCCCACCAGTGATCTAAAGAATGGTTTAGTCTTCTGTCATATTGACAGCTGGCTCACAGGACGACGGCTAGTATCGCTGCCCTTCTCTGACCATTGTGAACCTCTTTGCGACTCAGCAGATGATCTGAACTTCCTGATTCGCTACCTGCAAGCTACTTTGCAACATCAGAACTGGAGATACCTGGAAGTTCGTCCGGTCAATGGGAATTTCGACTATGCGAGTGACGCGAACACATTTGTACCTTCAGCAGTTCACTTTTTGCATGTTCTTGATTTGCGTCCGGATTTAGATGAGTTGTTCCGAAGTCTCGACAAGGATTCTGTTCAGCGCCGAATTCGCCGGGCAGAGCGGGCCGGTCTTATCGAGAAACGCGGGAGGTCCGAAGAGTTGCTGAAGGAGTTCTACGCTTTGTTTGTGGTTACGCGGGGCCGGCATCGCCTACCTCCTACCCCCTACGCCTGGTTTCGAAACTTAATCCAATCTCAGGCCGAAGCCTTAGAGATTCGTTTGGCATATAAAGACGAAACTCCAATCTCTGCCATTCTAACCATCCAATGCAAAGACACCGTCTACTACAAATACGGATGTTCCGTTGAGCGGTTCAACAGATTTGGAGCCACACCGTGGCTCCTATGGCGAGCCATCGTAGCGGGAAAATCGAACGGAGCGGTAAGCTTTGACTGGGGACGGACCGAGGAAGAGAATACTGGACTTCTTACTTTCAAGAACCATTGGGTCGGCAAACCCCAGCGGTTGGTTTATTGGAGATTTCCCGACATGTCATCTTCTGATCCTGTCAAAGGTTGGAAATTAAAGTTGGCGAAGCACGTGTTTTCATCCATGCCGGACGGATTACGGACGATCGCTGGTAAATTAATCTATCGCCACATCGGGTAAAAAGGATAGCAAGCATGCGACCAGACAACTTTAACGGAACTCGAGGTACGCGATTGGGATCCCTGGAGTTGGTCTCTGCAAATTAGAGCGGGACCCGAGAGACAACCAGTCAAAATCATGCTATTATTGTGATACGTAACCTCTCCATAAGAAAAGATGAATCGGGCCAGAGCATGAATCAAGCTCTCGTGGACTATTATCGTTTGCCCCCGGAGTCGCTCCCGTTCGCAACGACGATCGCCAACGGCGCGTCTGGAGATGTCGGCTTCTTTCAATTCGGGATTAATAACATTTGCTATGGGCGATGCCAGTCAGGAGTTGCTGCGGATGCAGCGGGTTCCCGACAGATCGATGCTTTGAAAGATATTCACTGCTGCGGCACGTCAATTCAACTTCCTTTTAGTTTCACTGAGATAGTTGAAAACCTTCGCCGGGAACGCTATCGGCAAAAACCGATTCCTGCCAGAGGACTGTTCGGCGAGAACATGGCAGTTCATAAGCTTTACTACTTTATGCGAGACTTTCTTCCGGTTTCGCTCCGTCGCCAGTTGCAAAGGATTTACTTTCGCGACTGGAAGGAACTGCCATTCCCGGCCTGGCCCGTAGACTTCACTGTGGACACTCTTCACGAAGAAGTTCTGCGGCTGGCGCTGGAAGCCAGTGGCGAAAAAAGAGTGCCGTTCATTTGGTTTTGGCCGAACGGCGCTGCCAATTGCCTCATCATGACGCACGACGTGGAGACTTCCTCGGGCCGCGACTTCACATCCCAATTGATGGACCTGGACGATTTGTACCGAATCAAGGCCTCGTTTCAGGTGGTACCGGAGGAACGCTACGAGGTTCCGGAAGATTACGTCAGTGAATTCCGAAGCCGTGGATTTGAATTCAATATCCACGACTTGAATCACGACGGGAGGTTGTACTTGAATCGGCAGGAATTCGTGCGCCGGGCAGCACGAATCAACAGCTATGTCCACCGATATGGGGCTCGGGGGTTTCGCGCAGGGTCGATGTATCGTAACCAGGATTGGTACGATGCGTTTGAATTTTCTTACGACATGTCCGTTCCGAACGTCGCACATCTGGAGCCGACGCGCGGTGGCTGCTGCACGGTGATGCCTTACTTTGTCGGAAAGATCGTCGAGCTTCCTCTCACCACGGCTCAGGATTATTCACTCTTTTACATCTTAAATGACTATTCGATCGATTTATGGAAGCAACAGATGGATTTCATTAGAAGAAGAAACGGACTTATAAGTTTTATTACACACCCGGATTAT
Source organism: uncultured Acidobacteriota bacterium (assembly GCA_963772535.1). Classification (GTDB taxonomy): domain Bacteria; phylum Acidobacteriota; class Terriglobia; order Acidiferrales; family UBA7541; genus Palsa-295. The sequence continues at coordinate 414,301 of CAVYXN010000005.1, read as the reverse complement.
CTGATTGAACGGCGCGCTCGTAACGTCTATGAGTCACTGCTTGATTATCTGCAGCAAATGGTTGAACGCGAAAACATATGGGCTGCACTTCCGGGAGATGTGGACCTGTGGTGGAGAGCGCGTAGCCAGATGGAGCTGGTAGCTCGAGGAGGCAAATGGGAAATCACGGGTCCGGGAAAGGAGAAGGCGCAGTTGGCGTATGCGGTCCTCAACGGAGACCGGCTGGTGTATGAACTTGCTGAAGCTTCCTCTCGAAAGGATGTAGCGTGATTTTTACCGAGCCGACTACGTCAATCCGCGAATCATCTCGTGCTCGCATCTCCGCCCGTACCAAGCCTCTACAGGGGCTAGGTTACGAACTGTGGTAAAAGTTTTCCACATTGCCTATTTTTGAGGGAACTGGCCTATGGGCAGTACCTGCCGTCATTTCGACAAAACGTCTAACCCTTTTATTTTCAATATTCAATCGTAGAACCAACGCCCTGACGTCGTTTCACGCCTAGAATTGTGGCAGGCTGATTGCCTAGTCCCTTAGTGTCTTTGAAGAGGGCTTCCCTCCCTAGAATGAACGTGTCGATCGAATGGCCCCCGGACGCCGGACGTGGGCAATACAGTTATTGTCACACTGGCTCCTTTACTTCTACGAACGCTGGACCAAAGCAGTAAGCCCTTTGCAAGATAGGAGGTAGGAAACATGAAGGTCGCGATTTTGGCCGGCGGCAAGGGAACGCGCTTGGCTGAAGAAACCGAGGTTAGGCCGAAGCCTATGGTGACAATCGGGGGGCGCCCTATCCTGTGGCACATTATGAAGCACTTCGCCCACTATGGCCACAAAGAGTTCTACATCGCCCTGGGTTACAAGGGCGAGGTGATCAAGCGGTACATCGTCGACCACACTTCGCTGCAAGGCGATATTACGGTCGATCTGCGCAAGGGCAGCGTGCACCGGAGTGTCAATGGAATGCACGAACTGGATTGGATCGTTCACCTGGTGGAAACCGGAGAAGAGACCCAGACCGGAGGTCGTATCAAACGGCTCGCACCCCACATTGGAAACGAAACTTTCATGCTTACCTGGGGCGACGGTGTTTCGAACGTGAACCTGGACCAGTTGCTTGCGTTCCACAAGTCTCACGGGAAACTGGCAACGGTCACGGCAGTGCGGCCACCCGCTCGTTACGGCCGTCTCGACTTGGAAGGTAATCGAGTGGCGCGTTTTGCCGAGAAACCACAGTTAAGCGAAGGATGGATCAACGGAGCTTTTTTTGTGCTCGAGCCACAGGTGTTTGACTACATCGATCGAGACGACACTTCTTGGGAAAAACAACCCTTGGAACGGCTGGCCCACGAAGGCCAGCTCATGGCCCATTGCCATGAATCGTTCTGGCAATGCATGGACACGTTGCGCGAGAAGGTAATTCTCGAGGACCTTTGGGCAGGAGGAAATGCGCCATGGAAAATTTGGAGGTAAAGTGATGCGTGTATTAGTCACCGGCCATAACGGGTATATCGGCTGTGCCTTGGTTCCTATCTTGGCCCGGGCCGGTCACGAAGTGGTAGGCTTGGATAGCTGTTTGTTCGAACACTGCACACTCGGGCCAGACGTTGAGCCGGTTCCGACGATCCGAAAAGACATACGAGAGGTCGAAGGCCGCGACATTGATGGGTTCAACGCCATCATCCATCTGGCCGGTATCTCAAATGATCCCTTAGGTGATTTGAACCCCGAATGTACCTACGAGATCAATTACCGGGCTTCCGTCCGGCTTGCAAATCTCGCGAAGCAGGCAGGAGTTGAGCGGTTCCTATTCTCGTCTTCTTGCAGCAACTACGGCGCTGCCGGGGCGGAGGCCATTCTAACTGAGGAGGCAGCCTTTAATCCGGTCACTCCGTACGGCGAATCGAAAGTGCTTGTCGAGAAGGAAGTCTCGCAGCTTGCCGACCGGCATTTCACCCCGGTGTTCTTGCGCAACGCTACTGCGTACGGCTTCTCTGCGCGATTGCGGGGCGACCTTGTTCTGAACAATCTTGTGGGATGGGCTTATATCACGGGAATGGTGAGGCTGAAGAGTGATGGTACACCCTGGCGTCCAATAGTTCACATTGAAGATATCTCGGAGGCGTTCCTGGCGCTGTTGGAAGCCCCGAAGGATCTCGTCCACAACCAGGCCTTCAACGTGGGCCGGACCGAAGAAAACTATCAGATGCGCGACTTGGCGCAAATCGTAATGGAAACTGTGCCTGGCAGCAAGGTCACGTTTGCCGAAACGGCAGGTCCGGACAAGAGGTGCTATCGCGTCAACTGCGACAAAATCCTCAAGACCATCCCGGCCTTCAGACCGCGCTGGACCGCGCGTGAAGGTGCTCGCCAGCTTCATGACGCATATAAGAGATTTCGGGCTAACCCTAGCCGATTTCGAGGGTGCGAGGTACATGCGCATCCAGCACGTAAGAGCGCTGCAATCAGATGGTAAGCTCGATTCCAATCTGCGGTGGATCCCAGCTTCGGTGGGAGCCTCCGTCCAATAAGGGGCTATTTGGGTGAACGAATCGCGAACCGCATGTCGCATCTGTCATTCCTCGGAAATTCAACCGGTACTCTCGCTGGGCACAACTCCTTTGGCCGACGCGCTGCGGCAGAAGGAACAGCTGCAGGAGGTTGAGTCGAAGTTTCCGCTGAATGTGGCTTTCTGCCCGCGTTGCAGCTTGGTGCAACTGCTGGAAACCGTGCCGCCGGATGTGCTCTTCTGTCAAGATTATCCTTATTACTCGTCTTTCTCGCCGGCGTTGTTGCAGCATTCCAGGGCCAACGCCGTTGACCTAATCAAATCGCGTCGGCTGAACGCTAATAGCCTGGTCGTTGAGCTGGCAAGCAACGACGGTTACCTGCTGAAGAACTTTGTTGAGCATGGCATCCCCGTTTTAGGTATTGATCCGGCCGAAGGTCCGGCTCGCGCGGCAGAGAAAATCGGTGTGCCCACAATGTGCACGTTCTTCGGCGAGAACCTTGCGCGGGAGCTGTCGACAAACGGCAAAGCCGCCGATGTGATCATCGGCAACAACGTCTTGGCGCATGTTGCGGATCTTCACGGCTTCGTCGAGGGTATCCGCATTTTGCTGAAGGAGGACGGCGTCGCAGTCATCGAGATGCCGTACGTCAAGGACCTTGTCGACCACTGCGAATTTGACACCATTTACCACGAGCATCTCTGCTACTTCTCCGTAACGGCCCTGGATCGTCTGTTTCGCATGCATTCCTTGTTTCTGAACGATGTAAAACGCCTTTCGATCCATGGCGGATCACTTCGGATTTATGTAGAGAAAAAGGAGAATGTCTCCGCGACTGTGCGGGCCATGCTGCAAACGGAGGCAGCTGAGAAGGTCGACCAGATTGACTATTATCGGGACTTCGCACACAGGGTGGAGGGCATTCGAACAGAGCTTCAGCGCCTGCTGCAGCGCCTGAAGCAGCAGGGTGCCCGGATCGCAGCCTACGGGGCGGCCGCCAAGGGCAGCACTCTGATTAACTACAGCGATATCGGAACGGAGCTGGTCGACTTTGTGGTGGACCGCAACACCCACAAGCAAGGACTGTATATGCCCGGACAGCACATTCCTGTGCTTGCTCCCGAGGCTCTTCTCGAGCGAAACCCGGATTATGTCTTGCTGCTTGCTTGGAATTTTGCCGAAGAGATTCTTCAACAGCAGAAGGAATACCAACAGCGCGGAGGACGCTTCATTATCCCCGTTCCGAACCCGCGGGTCGTCTAATCCGCCGGTCGGTAATCGCAACTCGCCTTCACCATATTGCAATCTGAGGTTAAGATGACCACACCCGAAGAAAAGGCAACGTGCAAGAGCTGCTCCTCTACGAATCTTGCCGTCTTCTATCGACTCAATGGCGTTCCGGTCAATAGCTGTCTGCTGTTTGACAACCGGCAGGATGCCCAAAATTATCCGAAAGGAGAACTCGCTCTGGGTTTTTGCGGAAACTGCGGGTTCATCAGTAACCTTTCTTTCAATTCCCAGCTAGCCCGTTACACAGAAGGGTATGAGGAGCAGCAATCGTTCTCTCCTCGTTTCAACGCATTCGCGCGAGACCTGGCGACGCGACTGATCGAGCGTCACGATCTTCGAAACAAGACGGTGTAGAGGTCGGCTGCGGCAAAGGAGATTTCCTGTTGCTGCTGTGTGATCTTGGAAACAATCGCGGCATCGGGATTGACCCGACCTATGTTCCTGGCCGAAACAATGGGTCGGCGTCTGAGCGGGTTACGTTTATCCGCGACTTTTACTCGGAGCGCTACGCGCAGTACACGGGCGAAATGGTCTGCTGCCGTCATACGCTTGAACACATTTCCGACACAGCGGCGTTCATGCAGACGGTTCGGCGAGCACTTGGAGACAAAGCCGGCACGATCGTGTTCTTCGAATTGCCCGACGTTGAGCGGGTGCTTCGCGAATGCGCCTTCTGGGACATCTACTATGAGCACTGTTCGTACTTCAGTCTAGGCTCACTGGCGCGCTTGTTCAGAAGGTGCGGGTTCGAAGTCACCGATTTGGCCAAGGAATACGACGGGCAGTATTTGCTGATCGAAGCGCGGCCCGCGAACGGGAACCATGGTCTGCCGCTGAAGGAAGAAGAAACGGTTGAGGATCTGTCGAAGGCGGTGGCGCAGTTTCAGAACAACTACCAGGAAACGGTTCGTCGCTGGAAACGAAAGATCGAGACCATCCGAGAAACCGGTCAGCGTGGCGTGATCTGGGGTTCAAGTTCGAAGTGCGTGGCGTTTCTCAATACCATCGGCATCCGGGACGAGATCGAGTTCGTCGTAGATATTAACCCACACCGTCAGGGCAAGTACCTGCCAGGAAGTGGCAAACTGATCGTCGCCCCCAATTTTTTGAAGGAGTATCGCCCGGACGTGGTCATTGCAATGAATCCGATTTACTTAGACGAGATCCGGAGCGACTTAAATAGCCTGGGACTCCATCCCGAGCTGACGGCGGTATGAAGGCTGTGTCTTCGGTGTCATCGTTTATTACGGGTTCAGTGGGAGCAATCGTTTATTAGTGTGCAGGGCAAATATATCAATTCGGAACTAGGGTTCCCGACGGAAGCAGCACGAATCACGGCTCGGGTGTGTCCGATATCGGCGGCAGCGAACTGGATCCTGATGCGGCGCAATCAGTAACCTCGTGTTCGATTACAAGGCTCCGCCTCAGCTGGAAATGAAGAGGGCGTCCGTTACTGAAAGTTCCACCCTACGGGCGTAATGAGCGTCGCTCGGATCATTGAATTATCCGGTCCACAGGGCTCGCGGGCGGCTTACTCCACGTATCCTCTTGCCGCATCATACATTTAGCCCGGGGAGAATCTTTTGCCAATTGACGGCATTCGATTTCAACAATCTTGGCAATAAATGTCCATCCTCTTCAGGTAAGGCAAGTGAAGCGAACAGACAAGACTGGAATTTAACATGTTTAGATTCAATTGGTTACGTGGATTCTTCATTGACCATCTGCGCCAAAGTTTACAACCAGTGTGGCAGTCCGCTTGCGACGTAAGTATGGTCGCGACGCGCGTGAATGGCGGTAGCCTATCTATACACGGGTGGCAATACGAAGATTTCGGACCCATATCCAGAATCGCTTGCCCGTTCTTGTGACCCCGGGAGATTCCGATCGTCAGCCGGTGGCCACGTTTACCGTGGACATTAACCATACCGTTAGAGAAAGTACCTGCCAGGTAACGCAAACTGAATGTCGCCCAACTTCCTTAAGTATCGACCGGATGTAGTCTTTGCGATGAATCCGATCTACTTAAACGAGATCCGGAGCGACTTAAATAGCCTGGGACTCCATCCGGAGCTGACTTCGGTGCATGCGTTTACTACGGGTTCGGTGTGAAGAGCGAATATATCAATTCGGAACTAGAGCTCACGACGGACGCGGCGCAAATCTTGGCTCGGGTGTGTCCGGCATGCGGCGGCAGCGAACTGGATCGATTCTTTGAAATCCCAGAACTGCCGGCAAATTGCATCGCGTTATGGGCAACGCGAGAGGCCGCGCTGAAGTGTCCGAAGGCCGGAATTCAACTGGGGTTTTGCCGGCGATGCGGGGCAGTCAGTAACCTCGTGTTCGACGCCGCGCGGTTGAACTACGATCCTAGCTATGACAACTCTCTTCACTTCTCGCCGACATTTCGGAAGTATTCAGATGAAGTCGCGCGCGACCTGGTCGAACGCTATGACCTGCACGGCAAGAACGTCATCGAGGTGGGTTGCGGGAACGGCGAGTTTCTGTCGCTCGTGTGCGAGTTGGGAAACAACCGTGGGATAGGCTTCGATCCCTCATTTATTGCGGGCCGCGCCAATCTAAAGGCCGGCAAAGAGATTACGATTATTCCGGATTATTACTCCGAGCGATACGCGGAGCATGCGGCCGATTTCCTCATGTGCCGCCACGTGCTCGAGCACATCGCCAAGCCGCAGCGATTTCTGCGCAGCTTGCGAGCGGCCCTTTCAGGGAAGTCAGACGCAGCAATATTTTTCGAGCTCCCAAACGCTTCGTTCATTTTCCACAACAAGGGAATCTGGGACATCATTTACGAGCACTGCTTCTACTACACCTCGGGTGCACTGGCGAGGTTGTTTTCGGCCTCCGGATTTGATGTGCTAAATGTCTCTGAGACGTTCAACGGACAATACCTGTGCCTCGAAGCGCGAGTGTCATCACGAGAGACCGGGCTGCTGGGAGATGCAGGCGGCCACCTTGACTCAATGCGGGACGACATCCTGAAGTTTGGAGCAGAGTATCGCTCCTGCCGAGCGCATTGGGAAGACGCGCTGGGTCGTTTTGCTAGGCAGGGCAAGCGCGTGGCATTATGGGGAGCCGGAGCGAAGGGAGCGATGTTCCTGAACGCTTTTCACGATGTCAACTCACTTGAGTACATCGTGGATGTCAACCCTCACAAATGCGGGTTGTACATTCCAGGCACCGGCCAGAGGGTCGTAAGTCCGGATATTCTGAAAGAGTATCGACCAGATGTGCTGGTGATCGCAAACCCTAATTATCGAGATGAGATCAGCCAACAGGTTAGGGCCTTGGGCATATCCCCAGATTTGCTTTCAATTTGAAGAATCGTTTTGCAGCAGGAACCAAAAAGGAGATCTATTATGAACACCGTTTACATGGATAGTGATGCCAATGATGACATCCGAAGGCAGCGGCTCTATGGAGGACAGTTGTTCGTGATTTCGCCGCGGCCGACCACTATCGCATTGTGCGAGTTTGCAAAAAACATGATCCGGGAGGCGTTCGGCTCGGTGGATCCGCTCGAGGCGCAGTTTCACATGCCGGTCGAACAATATGTCGCCATCGTAACCCCACTGAAACCGAAGTTCATCCACCATCCGGAGACAAAAAAGCTTCTGCGCGAATTGGTGGCGGACTGCGGTTGCGACTTGAACGAGACGTACATTGATGTGCCGCGCCTGCGCATGGTCACCAGTCATGGTTATCTAACATCCGGCGTGGGCTACGCCCATCATCTCCATCGTGACACGTGGTACTCCGCGCCGCTGGCGCAGTTGAATTGGTGGCTCCCAATTTACGGCATCGAATCGGAAAGCTCTATGGCCTTTCACCCCGGTTATTGGTCAAAAGGGGTGAAGAACAGCTCGTCAGAGTTCAATTATTATGTGTGGAACAGTGAAGGTCGGAAGAGCGCGGCGCAACACATCAAGACCGATACCCGCAAGCAGCCGAAAGCGCAGGAGGAAATGGAACTAGATCCACAGATTCGCATCATCGTCCCGCCTGGCGGCGTAATTGTCTTTTCGGGGGCACAGATGCACTCGACCGTGCCGAATACTTCAGGCCGCGCGCGCTACAGCATTGATTTTCGGACTGTCAATCTGGCCGACTTGCGCGCCGGGTCTGCGGCGCCGAATGTTGATTCTCATCCCGTCGGTACTTCCCTGCGTGACTTCGTACGCGGTAACGACGGCGCACCGATGCCGGAAGAAGTCGTGCAAAAGTACGATAATGCGCCGGCTGGGGACGGCGTGTTGGTCTACCGCCCAGCCGAGGTATAGCTGCAGGCGGCAACGGTGAAGACCGAGCAGTGGATCGAATTCGAAGCCGAAGTGTACCTATGTTGCCGGAGAGTGAGAGCATGAGCGACCGTTGTCCTCGTGTTACGGTTGGCGTTCCCGTTTTCAACGGCGAGTCCTTCCTCGCGGAAGCGCTCGACTCGCTATTGAACCAGACCTTTTCCGATTTCGAAATCGTCATTTCGGATAACGCCTCCACAGATCGAACCGAGGAGATCGGCCGCGCGTACGCCGCCTGCGACCCGCGCATTCGGTATTACCGAAGTGACGCCAATCGCGGCGCGGCCTGGAACCATAATCGGGTTTTCGAGCTAGCCAGTGGAGAGTACTTCAAGTGGAATTCAGTAGATGATCTATGTGCGCCAGAATTCTTGGCGCGGTGTGTCGCCGAGCTCGATGAGGATCCGTCAGCGGTAATGGCTTGCTCGAACGTTCTTGAGGTCGATGAGTTCGGAGAAGCTGTCAAGCCAGGCTTCATCCCGTCTGAAGCGGCGTCGGCTTCCGCAGTGGAGAGATTTCGCCGCAACATCCAAACCGATCATTCTTGTTTTCACATCTACAGCTTGATTCGTTCCCGCGTGCTTCGCCAAGCCGGCCCTCTAGGGTCCTACACCGGCTCCGATCGTGTTCTTTTGTCCAAGCTCTCTTTATTTGGACGCTGTGTTCTCATTCCCGATACGTTGTTGTTCAACCGAGACCATCCCGCACGTTTCACGCGAACCTTCGGAGAGAAGTCGCATCAAGGAACGGTCTGGTTTGACTCCGGCGCTGCGGCGCGGAAACTGTTTCCCTACTGGGGAGAATTCAGGGGTTACTTGGAAGCGATTTCGCGTTGTCCGCTCGGTTGGAGAGAGCGTTTACGCTGTTACTCGGCCATGCTCGAATGGTTTCGATACCATAAGGGTCCGCTGCTCGATGATGTCTTTTACTACCCGAAGACGTGGTTCGCCAAACGTTTCAGCGAGGAACAGAGTGGCAGCCCGGCCTCGCGTGATTGCGACACCGACGAAGACACTGAATAATGATTCGATGAGCGTTACAGTTATTCTCTGTACCTATAATCGATGCGAGGGTCTGAGACGCGCGTTACAGAGCATTTCCGCCTCTCATATGCCGAGTTCCACCACTTGGGAAGTGCTGGTAGTGGACAACAATTCGACTGACGCGACACGCGAGGTAGTCGAGGATTTCTGCCGACGCTATCCGGGAAGATTTCGTTATCTGTTTGAACCTACGCCGGGCAAGTCCTATGCCATGAACGCGGGTGTTGCGAAGGCAAAGGGCGAGATTCTCGCCTTCGTAGATGACGACGTAACCGTCGAGCCCAGATGGCTTCGGAACCTCACAGCCGAGTTGCATAGTGGAGAATGTGCTGGCACAGCTGGGCGAATCTTTCCAGCAGATAGCTTTGAGCCCCCGGCGTGGTTGGGGTGGCAACAATGCGCCGGAATACTTTGCGCTTACTTCGATCTCGGTAACCAGCCGATCGAACTGGATATTGATCACCCTCCGTATGGGGCTAACATGGCCTTTCGAAAAATCTTATTCGAGAAATACGGTGGGTTCCGCGTGGATCTTGGCCCCAGTCCGGATCGCAACGTGCCGTGTGCAAATGAGGATACCGAGTTCGCGCGTCGCTTGATGAAAGCGGGGGAGTCGTTGCGGTACGAGCCACTCGCTGTCGTCTATCACGCTGTACTACAAGATCGGATTAACAAACAATTTTTCCTATCGAGGTGGTTCGATATCGGGCGAGCAAGCATCCTTGAGCAGGATAATCATCCCGACGTGTTCGGGATTCCGTGGGACTATTTGAGCTTAACGCAACGCTGTGTACAGATTTCGGCCATCGGTGTGCGCTGGGTATTTGCTCGCCGATGCGAGCACGAGATTCTTTTGGAGATGCATGATCTGGAAGCAGGCCGGGATGATGAGTGAACTTTATGGCCGACTGGGCGGTCGCAAAGTAAGTCAAACGACAGTTCCTCAGTAGCCACCCGAAGAATTGTCAGAGAAAGAGCCTTTTGCAGACCTACCTTCCGGCAAAGATGAAATAGGTGACATTAGCGTGGGCTCCCTCTTAGCCGCACTCGATGAAGGCATTGACATGACCTCGCGATTTCGGTGGAAAGATACCTTCTTCGTTCGCTTCAGAAGCGGCGTGGGCTCTGATGAATCCTTCCATCGCACGACTTTTTCGTCGCATGCGAGGGCGGTAGAGCCTATCTGGCGTGCGTGGCGAGCTCGCGGTACTATCACTGAGCCGATCCGAAGCTGGTGAGCCCGCGTACCTAAGGAATACCGAGCTGCTCATGAAAATTCTTCTCCTTTGCAACTTCCCCATCGCGGTCAACTCCGGAGGGCATCAGCGTCTGAGTCACCTGTTGAAAGCCATTGCTGCCGCGGGCGAAGTCACGCTCGTCTATCCAATAATGCATCACGCTATCGGCCCGGATCTCGCAGCGCTAAAGCCTTTTTGCAAGCAAGTCCACACATTTCCGAATGAATCACTGGCGGTCCATCGAGATCCTCGCCTGCCGCGCCCGATTTTTTGGACTAAGCACAAGCTGCGATACTTGCATCCGGTGGCTTCTGCGTTCATGCAGCAGATGCGATCGGCAGAAGCAAATGCCCTGGTTGCTAGCATCTGTTTACAACGGTTTGACCTGATTTGGTGCCAGAGAATCTCATCAATTCAGATGTTGCCTCGGTCCCTGGAGTCCCGGGTAATCGTTGACCTTGATGATCTAGAACACCGCAAGCTTCGGACTCGGCTGCAGCTTCGGAAGGATCCGCCGCATATGATCCCTCTCCAGTGGCTCGAATACTTCAAACTCGAAAAACTGGAGCATTCTCTCCACGAACTCCCGTACGAATTTGCCGTCTGCTCAGAGATCGACAGGGAGACCGTAGGTACAAACGCAAAGGTCTGGGTGATTCCGAACGGCATCGATCTGCCAGCTGGGCCTGACGTGCAGGGAAAGAGAGATACGCTGAGCCTGTCTTAGTATTCGTCGGCCTCATGTCTTACGAGCCAAACGCAGACGCAGCGCTGTTTTTTGCTCGGCGCGTCTTGCCCCTGGTCCAGCGTGAGTTCCCGGACGTCAAGTTTCTCATTGTCGGCAGGGACCCCACGCCATCGGTCCGTCAACTCCATGATGGAACGTCCATCTTCGTGACGGGAACAGTGGCCGATGTCACTGAATACCTCCGCAGCGCTTCTGTAGTGGTCGTGCCTATACGGTTCGGTGGTGGGACACGCATCAAAATTCTTGAGGCTTTGGCTCACCGCAAAGCAGTCGTTTCGACGACCACGGGCGCCGAAGGGATAGAAGTACGATCAGGCAAGCATCTCTTGCTTGCCGACTCGCCGGAGGATTTCGCGAAGGCATGCACGCAATTGTTGAGGGATGGCGGGCTTCGTAGGAGGCTCAGCGAAGAAGGTTTCAACCTGGTCCGCGACCGCTATCAATGGAAGAGAATCGAGGGGATGGTAGGAGACATCGTGCTAAATGGTGTCCCACCCCAGAATACTGGACAGCTGGTCCAGGTTGAATCAGGCCGTCGCTAGTCCTCGGAGGCATCTTGAGGGACGTTCGCGAATGCGTTAGGGTTAGGCCCAAAGAGCAAAAGAGATCCAAAAAGTGGAAAAGATGCTCGTCATAAGAGCTTTGAAACGGCAATTTGGCTCGGCTTCTGTTCTAAAACAATGAGAATCCAGTAGTTACTAACCGACGACTCGCGATGGCAGTTTGATTGCTAGTAGTTCTGAAGTGGAATACCATCTTAGCGCACCAGAGTGTGCGTCGGCTCGCCCTCCTTTTTGAGATTGGGCCAAATGCCTGGCTGAGATTTCGCATGCCCTCGAACCGGGAAACCCCAGTGGAGCTCGAGACTTAGAATGAACAACGAACAATTGAGCGTTGATCCAACAGATCAGACTTTCAACGGCACGACGGTCACGGCATCGCTCGATCATAAACCCGAGAATTCTGAGATTCGCAGGATCGAGCCATCTCGCGGATGGGTGTCCCTCGGGCTACGCGAACTTTGGGACTACCGCGAACTGATTTACTTTTTCGTTTGGCGCGATATCAAAGTCCGCTACAAACAAACCATCCTGGGAGGCGCGTGGGCGATTCTCCAGCCGTTCCTCACGATGTTAATCTTTAGCGTCTTCTTTGGACGTTTGGCAAAAGTCCCTTCCGATTCGGTCCCTTATCCGCTTTTTAGCTTTACAGCCCTTGTCCCGTGGCAATTTTTTGCCAACGGGGTTAGCCTGAGTTCGACAAGCTTGGTTACAGGCTCCAACTTGGTGAAAAAGGTGTATTTCCCTCGCCTAGCCTTGCCGATCTCGAAGGTGTTGTCCGGGGGGCTCGATTTTCTTTTGGCTTTTGCCATGCTCCTACTCATGATGCTCTACTACGGTATCAGGCCCAGTGCCCACGTGATCTGGCTGCCCTTTTTTCTCTTCATGGCGCTCACCACTTCTTTGGGAGTTTCCATGTGGTTTTCAGCAATGCATGTTCAATTCCGAGACGTGCAGTATGTCGTCCCTTTTTTAGTGCAGGCTTGGCTCTTTGCCACTCCTATCGCCTACCCAAGCAGTATGCTTTCCGAGCCTTGGCGAACGATTTACGGCATCAATCCGATGGTGGGCGTGGTGGAGGGATTTCGCTGGGCTCTGCTGGGGACTAACACGGCTCCTGGGCCAATCGTTCTTGTCTCTTTTCTGGCATCTATCGCAGTGCTTGTCAGCGGTACCTTCTACTTCCGCCGAATGGAAAAGACCTTTGCAGATGTTCTCTAGGACTATTTCATGACTCAGCCAGCCATACGTGTAGTTGACCTCAGCAAGGAATACCACATTGGTGCAATGCAAAAGAGTGACAGGACCTTGCAGGAGGTGATTGTTGACGCAGTCAGCGCTCCGCTTCGTCGAACGGCTAAGCTCCTGCGCGGAGAGGCTACAGGGGCCGCTGAGTTGGATGCCATTCACTGGGCCCTCCGAGACGTGTCATTTGAGATTCCGCACGGCGATGTAGTTGGCGTTATCGGACGAAACGGTGCCGGGAAAAGCACGCTCCTGAAGATCCTTTCACAAATCACTGAGCCCACTCATGGCTTTGCTGAAATTTGTGGTCGAGTTGGCTCTCTTCTAGAGGTCGGTACGGGCTTTCATCAGGAGTTGAGCGGTCGTGAGAATATTTACTTGAACGGCGCCATCCTAGGCATGGGGAAGCGCGAGATTGACCGTAAATTTGACGAGATCGTGTCTTTTGCGGAGATCGACAAGTTTCTAGATACGCCGGTGAAACATTATTCCAGCGGTATGTACGTGCGTCTGGCGTTCTCGGTCGCTGCACATTTGGAACCAGAAATTCTGCTTGTAGACGAAGTGTTATCGGTGGGGGATGTAACGTTTCAAAAGAAGTGTCTGGGCAAGATGAATGAGGTTCGTCAGTCTGGCCGGACAGTTCTGTTTATTTCTCATAACATGGCGACCATTGAGAATCTCTGCCCGAGAACGATAGTCCTCCAGGAAGGCAAGATCGCTTTCATTGGACCCTCGAAGGACGCGGTCAAATTCTACTTGGACAGCATGATCGAGCTCGAGCAGCCCGGCGAAGGAGGCCTAGCCGATAACAACCGGTGGGCAAACCCAGAACATCGGAAACATCGAAGTCCAGAGGACGTGGTCTCGTACACTCGAATCGAATTCAAGAATCCGGAAGGGGAAACAATTCCGTTCGTTCGCTCTGGCGAGCCCCTTGTGATCCGCCTGCATTATTGTGCTCGCAAGGCCATCACACGACCTAGTTTTGGCGTCGGGATCTCAACGGAGCACGGCACCTTGGTCTCCTATGTGAGTACTTGGCTATGCTCGGTCGAGATACCTGTCTTGCAATGCGGAAATGGGTTCATCGATCTGTGCATCGACTATGTAAATCTCATGCCCGGGAGTTACTTTCTATCCGTCTTGCTTGGCGGAATGGGGCCGGTCTTTTATGACAGCATTGATCGTTGCACTGTCCTCACCGTCGAAGAATCAGATTTTTATCGGTCCGGACGAATGCTGCCCCGAAGCCAGTCGATCATGCTCTTGCCTTGCCATTGGGAGCCTTTCGGACCAACTGAAGAGAACGGGGGACCCCCGCAGAACCTTCAGATCGCCGGAGGAGCAGGTTCTATACATGTCTAGCACTGTGCCTGGGGTGAGAGAGTCATTACGGGCAGCGATAGAAATTCCGCGATTCGGTTGCACCTGAAATGACTAAACGAATCGGATCTGAGAAAGATTCTGGGAAGCGAGCGGCGCCATTCATCGGCTGTAAGGAGAATTATCGATGAGTTCTGACACACCCGGTGCGCGTAATGCGGCTAAATCGATTCTAAGGAAGGCCGGTCTACTGCCAGCGGTACAACGCATTTCTACTATATTGACGGGTACCCCGGCGTACCACGCACATGAGCGGCGGTTCCGTCAACTCAAGCGGCAACACGGGCACGTGCTCGGAGAGCGTCTAAACGATCCCCAACGTAGGCAGAAGTTCGCACTGGTATGCGGCCCAACTTTTCCCGAAGTTGAAATCGAGCTGGGTCTGATCAAAGGCTTACAGCTCGCCAACTTTGTGCCTGTCGTCCTTTTAACAGACACAGGACGTGAAGCGAGATTGCTCGCCCAGTATTACCAGCTGGCGGCGGTTGATGAGATCCACCAGTGGAGCGATTTTGTAGGAGAGACTGACAGCACGGTCGCAGAGGCCGTCGTCAGCCGGTGCAAGTCTCTGCTGGACCTCCTCGAATTCGAGCACGCCGGCGTTCGTGTTGGAAGGTTCGCTGTTTCAACCGCCCTTCGAACCACATACCAGGGCTCTCTGGATTTGCAGCATCCACAGCATAGAAAACTTCTTGTGGATGCAGTTACTCAGAGCATGGTCGCCGTAAGAGCCGCTCAAAAGATCCTTCAGCGTTTTCAGCCAGATCTCGCGATGTTCGTGGATACGGCCTATTCGCCATGCGGAGAATTATTTGAGTCCTGTTTGCAAAATAACATCGAGACGGTACAGTGGCAACAGGCCCACAAGAGCAACGCATTGCGTTTTAAACGCAACTCTCTATCAAACATGGGAGAACATCCCGGATCTTTATCAGAGGAATCGTGGCGGCTCGTTCGCGATATGGAATGGACAGAGAATCATTCCAAGGAGCTTGATCGAGAACTGTATACCAGTTATGCGTCAGGGGATTGGATGAGTGTAGTGGGTACCCAGTTTGAGAAATCGATGATCGACGCTGATCGACTACGCAAGCGACTCGACCTCGATCCGAGAAAGAAGACCGCATTCATATTTCCACACATACTTTGGGATGCAACGCTCTTCTGGGGGGAATGCCTATTCGGCGATTATGAGGAGTGGTTTGTTGAAACTGTGCGAACCGCGTGCGCAAATGACCGAGTGAACTGGGTGATTAAGGTCCACCCTGCCAACCAGAGGATACGAGAGGGCGGGAGCTTGGAATGCGAGTCCGCCGAGGTTGTAGCTTTGCGCAAATACCTCGGCAAACTTCCGCCCCACATCGTCATGATTCCACCCGAGAGTGACATAAGCACTTATTCGCTATTTCGCGTCATGGACTACTGCATCACCGTATGCGGTACAGTGGGGATGGAAGCGGCGAGATTGGGAATCCCCGTTCTGACCGCTGGAACTGGACCATACGACAACAAGGGTTTTACCGTTGATTCGAATACACGCGAGGAGTACCTCGAGAAGCTGCGCAACATTGAGGACATTCGGCCGCTCTCCTCCGCTCAGCAAGAATTGGCCGAACGCTTCGCGTATGCTTCGTTCCTAATGCGTCCATGGCATGCCAAATCCGTTACGCTTCGGTATCTTCCCAATACACGAAAATTTATGTATCAGGGGCAAGTAAATATCAAGTCCCGAGAAGCTTGGTACACGGCTGACGACCTCAGGGCCTTTGCAGACTGGATCACGAACCCAAACAAACCAGGCGAGTATTTGGCGCAATCCCAAATAGCCACACCAGCTCAGATTTGAGGGAAAGACGAGGCGGATGACTCGCGGTTATACGATCGGATTAATTTGCGCGCGCGGCGGATCGAAAGGCGTACCAAGAAAAAATCTCCGTCCACTAGCCGGCAAGCCTTTGATCGGCTGGGCCATTGAGATCGCGCGGAAATGTCCTTCAATCGATCGAGTTGTGATTTCAACCGAGGATGAAGAGATTGCAGAGGTGGCGCGTAGTTATGGCGCCGAAGTACCGTTCCTTCGCCCGAACGAACTGGCGCGGGATGATTCCCCGGAATTGCATGTTTGGCAGCACGTCCTCCGGACCCTCGCAGCGCTCGACGGCCGAATGCCCGACGTGCTGGTAAATGTCCCAGCCGTGTCTCCTTTGCGCACCGTGGAGGATGTTGAGGCCTGCGTTACGGGCTTGCTCGACTATAACGCGGACCTATGCTTGACAGTTAAGCCCGTCGACCGAAACCCATACTTCACTATGGTCAAGATTGATGACGGCTGGGCAAGCCCGTTGATTGCACCACCTACGCCAATCTTCCGACGACAAGACGCACCAGAGGTCTTTGATATTGTGCCGGTCGCGTACGCGGCGCGTGCAGACTTTGTTCTTCGGACGCATCACCTCTTGGATGGCAAAGTGCGTGCAACAACCGTGCCGCCAGAGCGTTCCGTCGACATCGATACCGAGCTCGATCTGGCCTTTGTAGAGTTTCTGCTTGAGAGGAAACGGATGAGGCCTGACCAAGACTTAGGTGAGATTGGCCTTCCGCTCCAAAACTCCATGCGGTTGACAAAGAACTTGTCGCGAATGGACACAATCCATATCGATTCCAGGAAGATTGGTTGGGGCGAACCTGTGTTCATCATTGCCGAGGCGGGTGTCAACCACAATGGTGATCTCCAGACAGCGGAGGAAATGGTGGACGTCGCAGCAGAAGCGGGTGCGGACGCGGTCAAGTTCCAGACTTTTCGTGCTGATGAAGTGGTGAGCGCAACGGCCCCCAAGGCGCGGTACCAGATTGAGAACACAGGTGAGGGAGGATCGCAGCTCGAGATGCTCAAACGTCTCGAGCTCTCTCCAGACGCTCATCGTAAACTGATCGAGCGGTGCCGTGCGAGAGGCATCATGTTTCTCTCGACCCCGTTCGATTTCCCAAGTGCGGATCTACTGGAAAGACTGTCCGTCCCCGCCTACAAGGTTCCTTCGGGCGAAATCACGAACTGGCCCTTTCTCGAGCACATCGCCTCAAAAGGGAAGCCGATCATCCTTTCGACCGGAATGTCAGATCTCAATGAGGTTGAGCAAGCCGTGAAGGTGCTGCGAGCGGCTGGATGCTCTGAGCTGCTGATTCTACATGCCACTTCGAGCTACCCGGCCACCGCCGCAAGCGCCAATCTACGCGCTATGCAGACGCTATCGGATTTCTTTCACACACCAGTTGGACTTTCCGACCATACGACAGGCATCGAGGTGGCGCTCGCAGCCACAGCCTTGGGAGCTTGCATCCTGGAGAAGCATTTCACGCTCGACCGCTCACTCGCCGGCCCCGACCATAAGGCCTCGCTTGAGCCCGCGGAACTGCGCTCCTTGGTTCGTGGCATTCGCGCCGTCGAATCGGCCCTCGGCGACGGTCGGAAGCAGCCGACGCCATCCGAAGAGGATGTGAGACGAGTCGCACGACGTAGCATTGTGGCTCGGAGGACAATTCCAACCGGTACTCTTATCGCCCGGGATTTCCTCGCCTACAAGCGACCGGGGACAGGAATTCCACCTTCCAGGCTTGGAGACGTCGTTGGCCGCAGAACCGCGCGCACAATTCCAGCTGACACCCTCATTCGATTCGAGGACCTCGAATGACGCGACGCATTGGAGTCGTCACAGTCGGGCGGTCTGACTATGGGATTTATTATCCCCTCCTTCGGGCGATTCGAGACGACGTTCAATGCCAGCTTTGCCTGATCGCGGGAGGAGCGCATCTTTCACCTGTTTTTGGCAATACGCTCTCCGAGATCGAGGGGGATGGTTTCGAAATTGGGGCTCGCGTGCCCATGTTGCTTTCTGGCGACTCACCCGAAGAAATTGCAATGTCGATGGGTGTCGGGGTCATCAACTTTACCAACGCTTATCGCGATATTCAGCCGAACCTATTGGTGCTGCTTGGGGATCGGTTCGAAATGCTAGCCGCGGCAATCGCCGCACTACCCTTACGAATTCCTGTCGCACACCTACACGGCGGCGAGCTTACACAAGGTGCGATGGACGATTCAATCCGCCATGCGATCTCGAAGTTGAGTCACCTGCATTTTGCAGCCGCGGCTGCCTATGGTCGCAGGATAGAGCAGATGGGCGAAGAGCCAAGGCGAATATTTGTGACGGGCTCTCCCGTTGTTGATGCGATCCTGACGCAGCCGGCGATCCCAAAGGATGAACTGGAAAAGGAACTGGGGGCACGGCTCGAGAACGCTCTACTTGTTACCTATCATCCGGTCACACTCGAGCATGAGCGAACTGAGGAGTGTCTCTCAACTCTGCTGACCGCTCTGTCACGCTTCGAAAATGAGATCCTCTTTACCTATCCGAATGCTGATATGGGAAATGCCGTCATCATTGACCATGTGCAGCGTTTCGCGGCGAGTCGGCCTCGCACTCATATCTTTGTTAACTTGGGTCGTAGGAAGTACCACAGCCTCCAGCGATATGTTGCCGCCATGGTGGGGAACTCCAGCAGCGGGATTATAGAAGCGTCTATTTTCAAGCTCCCGGTCGTCAATATTGGAGATCGGCAAATGGGGCGACTGCGCACGCGGAACATCATCGACGTTCCGGATGAGGCTCATGCAATAGAAAGAGCAATTCAAACTGTGCTGTCACCTCAATTTAGGGAAAGTATTTCTCAAATGGAACACCCGTATGGGAAAGGTGATGCCAGTAAGCAGATTCTCCAAACGTTGAAGACGGTTCCACTAAATGGATCGTTGCTGAAGAAACGATTTCACGATCTTCCTCGTGCAACAGAGGCCAGCGCGATCAGTTACTCTCGCACGGGAGATGCAGGGTAGCGTCACGCTCAATGGGCGCAAAGCGTATTGCGATTCTTGGAGCAGGAGGCCAGGCACGAGAGGTGGAATGGCTGATTCGGGAGATTAACCGACACCACCCCACTTATGAATTCCTTGGGTACATCGTCGCCGATGTCACAAGACTGAGCGAACACGACAGTTCGAGAGGTTTGTTGGGTGACGAATCTTGGCTCGAATCGAACCGGGACAGAGTGGAATGTCTTGCGATTGGGATCGGTGACCCGACTCTGCGATTGAAACTTGCAGCCGTTTTGACGAGCCGTTTCCCAGATATCGAATGGCCCGCGTTGATCCATCCCCGCGCCATATTTGACGCTGCTACTTGCGAATGCGGTCCGGGCCTTGTCTTGTGCGGCGGCGCCGCCTGCACAGTGAACATTAAGTTCGGAGCCTTTTCCTTGATCAACTTCGGATGCACCATCGGACACGACGTTCAAGTCGGAAAAGGGTGTGTTGTAAATCCTGGGGCAAACATCTCAGGAGGCACAATCTTGGGGGACGGGGTCTTAGTTGGATCTGGCGCGCAGGTGCTTCAATGTCTTCGCATCGGGACAGGAGCGAAGATAGGTGCGGGAGCGGTAGTCGTGAGAAACGTCGAAGCCCATTCGACGGTGGTGGGAGTTCCGGCGAGACCGCTGAAAAAGGCTTAACACGAACGCAGGCGCCGGTTCGTCTCAATTAGGGCTGCGCCAAACCTCTCAGGAGATCGAAGCAAGCTTTATTCCCGCAAAAACAGCTGACCTAAGAAAGAAACTCTCAAAAAATGAGGTCCAGATCAATGTGTACGATTGAATCCTATCTCGTAAGACCAGACACCACAATCCGCGAAGCAATTGCCTCCATTGATCGCAACGGGAAGGGCATAGTACTCGTTGTGGATGGAGAGCACCGGCTTCTCGGAACGATCAGCGACGGCGACATTCGTCGGGCGATTCTGAAGGGCATAAATCTGGACCTTCCTGTCCAGAATATACTTGAAGAACGCAAAAAGACAGGAGGCCATGCTGTTCCTGTGATTGCGTCGTTGGGGACCTCTGATGCCGATTTATTGCACTTGATGAACAAAACGGAAGTCAGGCAGATTCCTGTCCTCGATGAGGACGGCCGTGTAAGGGACATGGCATTTCTGAGCGACCTCGTCCGTGAGTATGAACTGCCATTGACCGCGGTGGTGATGGCTGGCGGCTTCGGTACGCGCCTGCGTCCGCTCACAGATGATACTCCGAAGCCTATGCTTCTTGTCGGCGACCGTCCAATGTTGGAAAGGACGATTGAGCAGCTCAAGAAAGCCGGCATACGTCGTGTAGATCTGACGACACACTATAAGCCGGAAGCCATATCGAATCACTTCGGTAACGGAGACGGATTCGGTGTCACGATCAATTACGTCCACGAGGACCGGCCGCTCGGCACCGCCGGTGCCCTGGGTCTTCTCGGCGACAGCGAAGAGCCGCTCCTGGTAATCAACGGCGACATCCTGACGCACGTGGATTTTCGAGCGATGCTCAAGTACCATCGTAAGCATAAGGCTTCCCTCACCGTGGGAGTTTGCCGCTACGAGCTTCAGGTTCCATACGGTGTAATCGAATGCCGTGGGTCAGACATCCTGGGTGTCTCTGAGAAACCCACGATGCCATTTTTGGTAAACGCCGGGATTTATCTTCTCGAGCCGAAAGTGCGGGAATACATTCCGGCTGGAAAGAAATTTGACATGACCGACCTGATCCAGAGCTTGATTCATGCGGATCGTAAGGTCGTTAGTTTTCCGATCGTCGAATACTGGCTGGACGTCGGGAGACCAGGCGATTATGCGAGGGCGCAGGAGGACGTACGGAGCGGAAGGATCTCCCAATGATGAAAATTCTAGTGACAGGTGGAGCAGGCCATATTGAATCTACACTGGTTCCTCCATTGCTCTCTAGTAGAAATCGGGTGCGAGTGTTGGACACCTCGAACATGGAGGCAGGTCTTTGTTAGGAGTTTGGTCTCATCCCAAGTTCGAATTCCAGCGAGGCGACGCGAAGGATGCGAAAATCGACTTCGTAAGGAAAGATGAGGATCCACGGGATTATCGAGTCTCGTTCGCAAAAATCAAAAACCAACTGGGGTGCGAAATCATCCGGACAGTTAAAGCGGACGTCGAAGAGGTAGTCGTACCGGACAACGCCATCCAGGACTTCCACAGTTCCGAGCACAGGAATTAATAATGGAAAAAAAGCTGAGCATTGAGCTCCCACCCAAAGAAGGCTTTACGCCTCTATGTGTCCCCGAAATACGTGGCAATGAATGGAAATATGTCAAAGAATGCCTTGATACTGGATGGGTCTCCTCCGTTGGGTCTTTCGTCGAGCGATTGGAGCTGCAAGTAGCTGAATTTGTCGGAGCACGCTTCGGTGTCGCTGCAGTCAACGGTACAGCGGCTCTACACACTGCATTGCTCGTGGCGGGAGTGCAAGCGGGCGATGAGGTGCTTATCTCGACCTTAACATTCATCGCTCCGGCAAATGCCATCCGGTACGTTGGGGCGTGGCCAGTATTTATCGATGCAGAACCTGAATATTGGCAAATGGATCCTGATAGAGTTTTAGACTTTCTCGAGAACCGATGTGAGTGGCGTCGGGGGAATCTCCATAACAAAGCGACGGGCCGCCGTGTGAAGGCAATCATGCCCGTTCATATTCTGGGACACCCCGTGCATATGGATCGAATTCTCGAAGCAGCTCGCAAATTCAATTTGGTCATAATCGAAGATGCAACCGAAAGCCTCGGAGCAAAGTATCGCGAGAGCATGGTTGGCAAGCTAGGTGATATCGCGTGCTTTAGCTTCAACGGAAACAAGATCATAACGACTGGCGGCGGTGGGATGATCGTCACTGACAACGAGGATTGGGCCCGAAAAGCAAAATACCTCACCACACAGGCGAAGGATGACCCGTTGGAATACATCCACAACGAAATCGGCTACAACTACCGCCTCACGAATTTGCTCGCGGCCGTAGGGTGCGCTCAAATGGAGCAGCTCCCATCCTACATTGCCGCGAAGCGCCGGATCGCTACCGTATATTCGAAGGCCCTCGAAGCTGTGCCAGGGATCACGCCGATGCGTGAGGCGCCCTGGGCTTACAGCACGTTTTGGCTCTATACAATCCTCGTTGATCGTTCAGCGTTTGGGATTGACAGCCGGGCCCTACTCCGGAGGCTTGAGCAAGGGAAGATTCAAACGCGCCCACTCTGGCAACCAATCCACCGCAGTCCGGCTTTCGTCGACTGCGGGCTGTTCGAGTGTCCTGTTGCGGAACGACTCAATCGCGAAGCTCTGAGCCTGCCATGTTCGGTGGGAATCACGGAAGAAGATCTCCATACCGTGCTTGACGTCTTGATCTCCTCTTCTAAATCGCATCAAAGTCGACGGTCTGCCGACTGATCTTAACTGATGTCTGATCGGAGACCACGCGCATCGGCAGCACGGGTGCGGCTGGCCGGGGGTAGAAACGTCGGGCGGAGCGCGTTTGTGGGCGCGCGGCGTGACGTGGCCGCCGGGGCGGTGGTGGTCGGGAAGCCATCGCGGCGGCTGGAGGGGCGATGAAGGAATCGGTGGCACCGGACGGGAGCAGGCACGCGATTCCGACTAATGGGGAGGCGCGGGCACAGTTCGAGGAAATGCGGCGGCGAGCGGCGGCCTTTCCGAAGACCGTAGTGGTGCAGGGGCTGGGGTTCGTCGGGGCGGCAGTGGCAGCGGTTATCGCGGGAGCACGGGACGCCGCGGGGCGGCCGCTCTATTTCGTTATCGGCACGGACCTGGCGACGCCGGGGTCGTACTGGAAGGTGGCGAAGATCAATGCGGGCGAGGCGCCGATCGGGTCGCCGGATGCGGAGTTGGGCGCGCTGATCGCGGATGGGACGCGCGCCACGGGGAACCTGCGGGCGACGACGTGCGAGGAGGCGTATGGGCTGGCGGACGTGATCGTGGTCGATCTGCCGCTGGACGTCACGGCATGGGATGGAGTCACTGGGATCGAGATCGGGCTGCCGACGTTCGAGGCGGCGCTGGGGGCGATCGGGCGGCACATGCGCGCGGACACGCTGGTGGTGATCGAGACGACGGTGCCCCCCGGGGCATGCGAGAAGATCGTGGCGCCGATCCTGGAGCGGGAGCGTCGGGCGCGCGGAATTGCGAAGCCGCTGCTGCTGGCCCATGCCTACGAGCGGGTGATGCCGGGGCCGAGGTATGTGGATTCAATCCGGCGGTTCTGGCGATCGTATTCAGGCGCGGATGCGCGGTCGGCGGCGGCGGCGGGCGAGTTTCTGCGGTCGTTTATCGACACGGGTTCATTCCCGCTGTGGGAACTGCCGAACACGGCGAGCTCGGAGATGGCCAAGCTGATGGAGAACTCGTACCGCGCGGTCAACATCGCGTGGGTTCACGAGTGGACGCTGCTGGCGGAGCAGCTCGGCGTGAACCTGTTCGAGGTGGTCGAATCGGTCCGGGTGCGCAAAGGCACGCACGATAATATGCGCTATCCGGGATTCGGGGTGGGCGGATATTGCCTGACGAAGGATTCGCTGCTGGCGCAGTGGTCGGCGGGAGCAATGTTCGGTACGGATGTGACCCTGGGGATTACGTTGGAGGCGCTGCGGATCAACCGGCGGATGCCGCTGCACACCTTCGACCTGGCGTTGGAACTCGCGGGTGGGTCGCTGGCGGGGAAGCGAGTGCTGGTGGCGGGCGTATCGTACCTGGCGGAGGTGGCGGATACCCGCAGTTCGCCGACGGAGATTCTGGTGGACGAACTCGCGCGCGCGGGCGCGGAGGCGGTGGTGCACGATCCGCACGTGCGGTGCTGGCCGGAGCGGCCGGGGGTGGAGATGGTGGCGTCTCTACAACAGGGACTAGAGGCAGCGGATGGGCTGGTGCTGGCGGTACCGCATCGGGCGTATCGAGGGATGGAGTTTTCAGGAGAGAGGCTGAAGTTTGTGGTGGACGCGCAGAATGTGCTAGACGACAACCGCGCTCGGGGGCTCCATGAGCGCGGGATTCGAGTCGCGGGTGTCGGAAAGGGACACTGGCGGAAGTTGGGTTACTGATTGAGGGCCGGGGCTTGAGCCCGGCGAGGTGCGAGGAGTGAAGTGCCAGGAGTGAAAAGTTACGTGCGACGGATTCTGATTACGGGCGGCGGCGGGTTTATCGGGTTTCATCTGGCGACTGCGCTGGCAGCGGACGGCGCGAACGAGATTACGCTGGTGGACAATTTCGCGCGCGGGAAGATGGATCGCGAACTGGCGGCGCTGTGCGAACGACCGGGGGTACGGATGCTGTCGCTGGATCTGCGCGACGCGACCTCGTATGCGCAATTGGGCGGCGGGTACGACGAGGTGTATCACCTGGCGGCGATGCTCGGCGTGGAGAACGTGCTCCAGCGGCCCGTGGACGTGCTGCGGGTGAATGCGCTGATGACGGCGCAGTTTCTGGAGTGGTTTATTGTGGGTGGCGGCGAAAAGCTGCTGTTCTCGTCGACCAGCGAGGCGTACGCGTGGACGCTGCAGTTTCACGAACTGCCGATCCCGACGCCGGAGGATGTGCCGCTGGCGCTGACGGATCTGAAGAATCCGCGGAGTACATACGCAGGTAGCAAGATTTTCGGCGAGTTGGCGGTGATTCATTACTGCGGGAGTGTGGGGAAGCCGTTCGCCATCGCGCGCTACCACAATGTCTACGGGCCTCGGATGGGCAACGATCACGTGATTCCGCAATTGTACCAGCGCGCAGCGGACGGGCAGAACCCGCTGGTGGTGTACTCGGCGGACCATGTGCGGGCGTTCTGCTACGTGAGCGATGCGGTGGCGACGACGATCGCTGCGATGCGGACGCCGTCCGCGAATGGAGAGACGTTCCACGTAGGCAACGACGGGGAGGAGATCACGATGGGCGCCCTGGCGTGCCGGATCCTGGCGAAAGCGGGAATTGACGCTAAGATAGCGCCGCAGCCTGCGGCGAACGATCCCATCCGAAGGAGGTGCCCGGACGTGTCCAAGGCCCGGCGGATCCTGAATTATCGGCCGTCGGTGACGCTGGACCAGGGTCTGGAGATCACGTTACCGTGGTATAGCCGGAACAAGGAGTAGTATGCCGCCCGCGGAATCTCTCGCACCGTTGCCGGACAGAAGATGCGTTGGCAGCGGCCGAGCGAGCAGCGCTGCAACGGCTGCCCGAGGGCGGGGGCACTACATGAAGTGTTGCGTAATATTTGAATTATAGGACCCGACAGATGCGTCATATGAATCACATTCCTTCGTCGCGTGGTGACAACTCCGAGGCTCCAATCCGTGTTCTTTTTTTTGGACGTAGCCAGTGTGAAGCTACTAATAAGGCGCTCGCACATTTGAAGAAGCTTGGTTTTGAGATTACGTTTGTGGAGTCGAAAGGGCGAGGCGAGGGCTTGTCCGAAGATATAGGCTATTGGGAAGGTGAGTATGTCTTATGTTTCAGAAGTCTATTTATACTGCCCAAGTATCTACTCGATAAGGCGAAGATCGCGGCTATCAACTTCCACCCGGCACCGTCAGAGTATCCTGGAAGTGGTTGTTTAAACTTCGCACTTTATGATGACGCCAAAGAGTATGGAGTTACGGCACATTTGATGGATGAGAAGATTGATAACGGTCAGATCTTAGAGTGTAGAAGATTCCCGATTCTAAAAAGCGATAGTGTTGATTCTCTACTCGAAAGAACTCATCTAAAGTTGCTAGATTTGTTCTTTGATGTAACCACTGGCATTGGAGCTAAAGGTAAGGAATATATTGACGCCTCGCTATCAAAATCTAAGCACGAATCTTGGCGAGGGCCAGCTCGACGTATGTCAGAGCTTGAGAAGCTCGAAACTATACCTATGGACATTTCAGAAGAAGAGCTTGCGAGAGTTATACGTGCGACTTACACTGAGTCATTCCCGCCAAGGATCCTGCTACATGGCTATGTGTTTGAGCTAAAATCCCCATGTAGACGACAAGCATAAAAACGTGAGGTGTGCGTTCCGACGGTTGAGGGGCATCGCCGTAAACTGGTAGAAGCGCTGGCGAGCTCGACCGACTAAGGGAACGAACCTTACATCGACCTGCACGAATTGCCTGGGATTCGGGATAACCCCTCTTGGCGCTTGGGGCCCGAACGTAGCGTTTCAAGGAAACGCGCCCACGTGGTGCCGACGACTGCGGCACGGATTCTGTATCTCACTTCATATCTCCAACGCCATTACCAGGTTATCTGTCATGCGCACGCACCGTACCTTCTGAATGAGCATGCTCGGGTGTGAAGCCACGTACGTTTCTCTTACGGTCGTTCGACTCGCACAACATGTTTTACTTTCGGTGGCACATTGAAACATTCAGCGTACACAGGAAGTAAAGGAGAAGAATTGTCATGGGAGCGCCGTATACGCATTCAGTAATGTTTCATCATTTCCATGGTGATAAACATCCTGTTGGTCAAGGGTCCTTATCAGCAATCGAGTTCGAAGAGATGATTGATTGGCTCTTAAGCCGGCATCAGATGCTGGACGCTAATGAATACATTGAAAAGCTTGAGAAAAAGACGCTAGGAAATGCTGAGATATGCCTTAGCTTTGATGATGCTCTTCGTTGTCAATTCGATATAGCCCTTCCAATTCTTGAACGAAAGAAAATTAAAGCATTTTTCTTCGTTTATTCATCCCCTCTTCTGGGTGAACCAGATCCACTTGAGATTTATAGATATTTCAGAACAACAAAGTTTCCAACCGTAGATGATTTTTACAACGAGTTTTTTTCAGAGGCGAAATCTAAATATCCAATTGAGTACGAAAAGGCAGGTTTGATGTATGACGATAAGAATTATCTATCAGCCTTTTCTTTCTACACTTCAAACGATAAGTGGTTCAGGTATTTGCGGGACATCGTATTCGGAACCAACAGATATAACTCCTTAATGAAAGCTTTAATGGCTAAACATAAATTCAGCGCCGAAGAGGTGCTAGAAAAATTGTGGATCGACAGCAATCAATTGAAAGAGATTCATGAATTAGGGCATGTTATTGGGCTTCACTCTCACTCACACCCAACAACTATTCATAAATTAAAAAGAAACGAACAAAGACTGGAATACGAAAATAACTACAAATGCCTTAAGTCTATTCTGGGCACCTCTCCAACAACTATGTCACATCCATGCGGCAACTATAACGATGATACGTTAGATGTTTTGACTGAGCTTGGAATCAGAGTTGGGTTCAGAAGCAACAACAGCATAAAAGAAATCAAATCAAATCTCGAAATTCCAAGAGAGGATCACTCGAACATATTTAAGGCAATGAGATCATGAAAATTCACACCGACTTCGTTAGAGACGTGCGAAAACATCCGGCCACTTCAGCACTGTTTCTCTGCTGAATAATATTCGCGGCTGAGAATTGTGGAAGCGAAGATTTTTAGAGATCGAGGAAGAACTGGGAACCGTGCTAGGAAATGAAGGGATTGTTTGTCGCGGTGATTTCGATGTAGTAATCGCGGGAGCGCAAATGACAAAACCACCGTTGCAAGCGAGAGGATTGTGGTGACAAGCCACAAGCCCCGAATCCTATACGTTACGCCAGTCTGGCCTCACGGAACGATGACCGGCGTCCACGTGCGGGCACTTAACGTGCTTCGCGCGCTTCAGCAAATTGGGACTGTGGAGGCCGTGGTCCTAGGTGATGAGTATGCAACTGGTGCGAGATTCTCAGAACCAGGGCGCGAGATAAAG
Organism: uncultured Acidobacteriota bacterium; assembly: GCA_963772535.1. Classification (GTDB taxonomy): domain Bacteria; phylum Acidobacteriota; class Terriglobia; order Acidiferrales; family UBA7541; genus Palsa-295. Next base: position 386,279 of record CAVYXN010000005.1, on the reverse strand, counting down.
GTTGCATACAGTATTCAGGTGATACCACGACGAAACAGTGGCTTCATCGAAAATCTGAGGTGGACACTAGATCCGAAAGCAAACTACCCATGCGGGTGCCAAGCCGGAGATGGGGCGATGGATCGCATTCTTGCCACTCTGAACGAGTTCGACCTAATATGGTTTTTCAAACCCCGCTCATCGGACATGTTCCCGAACGCAATCTGGCCGCGGTCGGTATTGGACATCGATGACCTGGAGAGTAGATATGAGAGCTCAAAGTTAAGAGCGGGCGGTGGGCTCCTGGAAGACTTTCTCACGATCAGGAGACAACTTGTGTGGAAGCGTAGGGAGAAATTGTTTGGAGATCGATTCACCATCCTTACGGTGTGCAGCGAGGAGGATAGAGAATACCTGACGCGCCTTGGACTGAGGGCACCTATTCACGTAATCCCAAACGGAGTTGAACGACCGAGCCTTGACCCTATTCGCAATGTGGCATCACCACCAAGGATTGGGTTCATAGCGCCTTTTGAATACTTCCCCAACCGTGATGGTATTCACTGGTTCGTGAAAGAATGTTGGCCACGCATAAAATCTCAAGTTCCGGATGCTCAGTTGCGACTTGCAGGCCCAGGAAGCGATGGCCCTCTCAAACCTCTGGGCAGAGACGTTGACGGACTGGGGTGGCTATCGAGTCCACCAGACGAGATCAAGACCTGGAGTCTTATGATTGTTCCCATCCGCGCAGGGGGCGGCACACGTGTCAAAATCGCTTATGGTTTTAGCCAGAAGTGCCCAGTGGTTTCAACTTCGCTCGGAGCGTATGGCTATCGAGTGCGCAGCGGATGTGAAATGTACCTTGCGGATTCGGCTGAAGGATTCGCCGACGCCTGCATTGGAGTTATTCGCGAGCCCGAAAAGGCTGCACAAATGGCCGAACGGGCATGGTGCCAATACTTGGAGAAATGGACCTGGGAAGCGATTCAGCCGTCGGTTTGGGCAGCAGCTGAAGACTGTTTGAGACGGAGTAGTCAAAACTCCTCCTCAGCTCATGTAAGGCCGTAAGTCGCGTGTAGTCACGCGAACAGCTATCGCCTGCTAGAAAGTACGTCACAAATCCCCTTGCCCACCCACCTGCATTCGAGTTCCATGAAAAATTTCCGAGCGCCCACTACCTCCGGGAGCCCAGTGGGAAGATCCCCGAATCACATGGCTGGTCATCTAGAAACCGTTCTCACAGTCCCAACACTTCTCAGGGTCAAATCCCATAAAACTCTAGCTCGCACCTTACCCTACCGTTCAAAATCCGCGCCAACTACGAGTGTACGGGCTCTCGTCGAATCTAGGGGAGCGCCACGACCGTGATTTTTCCAAAGCTCACGTCGGACCTGAATGTGACAAGCAGAACGGAGCCTGTGCTAGCATCACCGTCAGCTTGTAGGCTCCAATTGGCAGGCTCGGCGGTGCTGGCCGGCCAGACCTTGAGCGAGAAATGGCTTGACGTGTTATTCGCATTCCGCTGTACGGCAAACTTGAAGACGTATTTCACGCCGAGAACAAGCTTCACCGAGGTGTCCTGGATCAAGGTTGTTTCCGGGAAATTGGGGCTATTGGCCTCGATGTTCAAGTTCGACGGCGTTCCCGGTCGGCTGATTCCATATTCGCCAACACCAAAGTAGGGATGGCCGGTGCGCGGTTGATCAGGGTTAAGGGCGAATGGATCTCCATACGTGTGCCCACTCCACCCGACCAGCACCCCTAAGCCGAACTCAAAACAATCGGAGTTGTTGAAGGTCATTTCCGCGGTAACTTCGTAATCCGTCCAGGTCTCATCACCGAAGGCAACGACCCGATCATAGCCGGTCTGGATGGTTCGAACAGTGCCGTCGGGCTGAATGGCCCACAGGCCGTCCACCACCTGCGCGACGTCCGAGATTTTCGTGACGGTGGACCAGTCAATGGAATACGGGAGCGGCCAAACCTGCCCCGTATTCGCCCAATTCACTGCGACCGTATGCGTTGTGGTGTTACCCAGATTGTCGGTCGCGGTAATCACGACAGTGTTCGGTCCCGAGTTGAGGGTGGCGTGATCGATTTCGACGTTGAAATCTCCTGTATCCGCTAATCGGGTGCCGTTGGGGCCGACACGGAGAAATTGGGATGCGCCCCCGTTCAGCGTATAGCTGGCGGATGCAATACCGCTGGGCGCAGACACATTTCCCAGTATGTTCACCCATTTTTGAGGGATGCCATTCTGCCCGAAAGTCTGGTTGTCGCCATACCAAACATTGAAGACCGGCTGGTTCGGTGGCTGAGGCAGGCCTCCATCAGTCGGACTGATGGGACTTGCAGTGTTGAAGAAATAATCCACTGCAGCCGTGAAGCTGGGCGCAGGGTCGTTGCTCGGATCATTGTCATTACCGGCCGCCGGCCCGATGCCACTGACGACCAGAGCATGACTGAACGTAGCTGCGGTGTAGTTCGTACCGTCCGTGGACCAGCTCTGCGTCCAGGTCGTACCACTCCTCTTGACGCGCATCCAGAAGGAGGTAGTTCCAGCGGCAATCGTTATGGGGTTGTTGTACGGTTGGGAAGGCGTGCCACCAACAGTAACGGCAGAGTATACCCGGGGTGTTGTTCCATCGTGATACAAAGCAAACCAGATGAAATTCTGCGCGTCCTGCTGGACGAGAATTCCTTCTACCTGGTCACCCTGAGTCACGACGGAATCAAACTTCACCTCAACTTGGAAGTCGACATCAGCAATGGTCTGCAGAAGGCCGACTCCCCGGTTGACCTCATAGATGTCATGAACTGTCACACTCGGAACGACGAGTAATGCGTCGGTGCCGTTCATCTTCACATAGCCGCAGCAATGGGCGTAGAAAGTCCACATCGGATTGAGAACGGGAGTATGGAAATCATCCGAGACCGGGCCGCCGCAAGCACCGGTTGTAAATGTGGCGTCCTCCGTACTAGCAGAGCCTGCCGAGCTGACGGAAGTTATTTGGTAGTGGAACGTGGTATTGCACCCAAGCGAGTTCAACGTTAGCGAGTGGCTAGTTACCTGGGCGGGAACGCTAGCACTATATCCATACTGGCTTGTGACCCCATAATCCACGCGGCTGCTCGCACTCACGTTGGTTGTCCAACTCACCGTGGCGGTAGTCGCCGTCATCGCCGAAACCGAGACAGAACTAATAGTCGGGCTTGTACCACCGCCACCTGCCCCATTGTTGTAACTGCAGCCGCCAAGCCCTGCAAAGCAGAGCAAACTCATGATAACAAGTATGTTGTTACGTGAGGATAGCTCGGTCCGGGCAGCACAAGCCAGTACTAGTGCCATACCAGAAGTTTGCCTCATGTCGCCCGGTTTGTCCCGACGCAGGATAAGCAGCTCTTCCCATCAGTCAACGGGGCGTTCGAGTACAGCCGTGGAGACCCCTTCTCGCTTATCCTCGACAGTCTCGGCCACAGGCCCTGGAAAAGCTCGTGGACGGATCGCGCCTTCTGTCGTGTCCATCCGTTCCGGAAACTCGCAGTTCAGGAGCGTTGGTGGAATTCGCTTCGGTCTAGATTTCACCATAGCACCGAATAGAATTCCGTGAAGCTCACACAAAATAAACGCAGTCGCACTCTTTTTCCAGTCACTCTCGCGAGGGCGCGCGCTCGCCGAAGTTGCTCCGGGGAGAACTTTTGCTTTGAGAAATTCTCTTCCCGTGATGATTTCAGCCATAATTAGTCGCGGCTGAAGAGAGGCGAATTCACTAGACAGGAGCAATCACCATGCCTGCGGCGGCGGACGTTAAGTACATCCATATCGGTGCATCGCGCTACATCGACCATATGGATCCGAAGTGGTGCGAATGGATTCAGAATGAAATGCACGAATTTCGGTCAATCAGGCAGGCCCTCGGACATCCGTCGCCCTCGGAACCGCCGCCTGATTACATTCGCTTTCCAAGAAATTCCCGCTAATGAACACTCGGTGTCATCCATATAATCGGTCGTGAGGCTGTTAAGGGTATATAGCTTGGCCGCGCTCAAACTCGAAACCCTTAAAGCAACCACCCGCGGGCATATCGTCTACGTGATCGTGATCGTAGCTTCCGTGCTGGTCACCTTCAAGAGGCTTGCAGCTTTGTTGATCTATGCCTGGAACCATGATTCAAGTTCACAGATTCTACTCATCCCGATCATCACCTTATATTTGATCTGGTCGGGAAGAAAACGAATTTTCGCAGTGACTGATTTCAGCATCGTCCCAGGAATCATCGTGATCCTGAGTGGCGCGATCTTGTTCTGGATAGCAGGGCGGGAGGCTTCGCACTTGCCAGGGAACGAGGCCTTGTCCTTGTCCGCGTTGTCGGTCTGCATAATCTGGACAGGGGGATTCCTTCTTTGCTACGGAGCTCAGGCTCTGAGGGCTGGGGCGTTTCCTTTCCTCTTCTTGTTGCTGATGGTTCCGTTTCCTGATCCTGTGCTAGACCGAATGATTTACATGCTGCAGCAAGGATCGACCGAGATCGCATACTTAATCTTCAAAGCTTTTGGGGTTCCTGTCCTTCGCCAGGGATTTTTGCTCTCCGTGCCAGGTGTCACAATTGAAGTTGCCAGCGAATGCAGCAGCATTCGCTCAAGCATCGCGCTTTTAATCACGTGCCTTCTCGCGGCTCATTTGTATCTGCGGACCTGGTGGAAGGCGCTTATACTCGTGCTGCTAAGCTTGCCCTTATCGGTCGTCAAAAACGGCATTCGCATCGCAACCCTGACCCTGCTAAGTCTATACGTGAACCCGGGTTTCTTGCGAGGATCTCTTCACCGCGATGGAGGGTTCGTCTTCTTCTTTCTTGGCGCTTCTGATTCTCTGGCCTGTATTTGTTTCTCTAGAGAAGTCGGATCGGATCAGTGCTAATTCGCCGATTGCTGCTCACACGCGCTCAGAAGTACTTGAGCGCAGCTGAGACCTATTGGTTTAAAACAGTGTAATTCCGTGCGCTTGTCTGCATCCGTCTCTTAAGAAAGGAGAGACGTGAGCGACCGGCGCAAGGACCTACGCGAAGTCAACATCCACGCACCGCAGTACACTACAGCCTCACCGACGTACCCCGCCGCGAATCACGCCACGTGTTTGATAACCTGATTTGCCCACCTTGTATACTTTCATTTCGCCCAATCTGGGCATGAATTCTTGGTTTCCCAGTTCTGGCTTCGAAGCCGGGATAGGATTGCGAGGGAACAGTCCACGCGGCTGCTCGCATTCACGTTGGTCATTCACATGACCTTGGCGGTGGCCGCTGTCAGTGAGATCGCGCTAATCCTGGGTTACTCACCTCGCAGCGGCCTTGAAGGCAACGAGGAAGCCGACGTAATCAGCGCTGCCGGAGAAACTCATCGTTGCGGAATACGAATTCGTAGAGGTGACGTACTCGTCCTCAGCTAGGGGATAGCCGCCGTCACCGAGAGAGTCCGCCCCGTGAATCCTGAGCCCGCCGTATTCGTCACGTTGTTGTCGGAGTGGAAAAAACCGAAGAGAAGATCATTCGCATTACTGGTGGTCAATGTCCCGCTCGTGCCTGTCACAGAGGTGCCTGTCTGTGGTGTGGCACTGGCGTCCAAAGGCGACACAGTATCCAGACCAGAATAGTCGTAGAGATGCACTTCCATGTACTTGCTGCCGCTCAGGGTCACCGTCGTCGTGTTCGCGCCACCCTTGATATTCTTGGCGTAATAGAGCCTTTCCACGAAATGGTAGGGCGACCAGGTTTGCGGCGAGCCAATGAGTGTGTATGTGTTCCCCTGCGTATCGGTCACGGAGTTCACACTCGTGGAATCCAGGACGAACAGGCCGAGGACAATCAGGTCTCCCGCGTTCGTGCCCGTCAGGTTGACCGCACAGGAGGTTGCGGCGCAGGCATTCGCGTTTCCCGTCACGTAGGCCGGGGTGGACACGGCCGTCAGGGTCGTCACGCTCGAGCTCGCGCTCTGAGGGCCAGTGCCGCTTGCGTTCGTGCCGGCGACCTTATACCAGTAAGTCGTGTTCGGCGTGAGACCGGTGTCGCCGAACGAAGTGGTGCTTGTCGTGCCGATCTGCGAGTAAGTGCCGGTCGAGGAAGGGCTGCGGTAGACGTTATAGGACGTTGCGCCCGCTGATGTCGTCCAGTTCACCGTCAGGCTGGTAGTCGAGATGTTCGTGTAAGTCGGAGTTCCGGGAGCGGGAGGCGTACCGGATGCGGCTTTGAAGGCAACGAGGAAGCCGACGTAATCAGCGCTGCCGGAGAAACTCATCGTTGCGGAATACGAATTGGTAGAGGTGACGTACTTGTCTTCAGCTAGGGGATAGCCTCCGTCACCCGAGAGAGTCCGCCCGGTGAACCCTGAGCCCGCCGTGTTCGTCACGTTGTTGTCGGAGTGGAAAAAACCGAAGAGAAGATCATTCGCATTACTGGTGGTCAATGTCCCGCTCGTGCCTGTCACAGAGGTGCCTGTCTGTGGTGTGGCACTGGCGTCCAAAGGCGACACAGTATCCAGACCAGAATAGTCGTAGAGATGCACTTCCATGTACTTGCTGCCGCTCAAGGTCACCGTCGTCGTGTTCGCGCCACCCTTGATATTCTTGGCGTAATAGAGCCTTTCCACGAAATGGTAGGGCGACCAGGTTTGCGGCGAGCCAATGAGTGTGTATGTGTTCCCCTGCGTATCGGTCACGGAGCTCACACTCGTGGAATCCAGGACGAACAGACCGAGGACGATCAGGTCTCCCGCGTTCGTGCTCGTCAGGTTGACCGCACAGGACGTCGCGGTGCAAGCCTTCGCGTTCCCGTTCCCGGGATTGTTTGTGGTGAAGGTCTGGGCGTTCGACGTGCCGCCGCCCGCTGGATTCGTGACCGTTACATTCACCGTGCCGGCCGTGGCGATGTCAGTTGCAGGAATCGTCGCAATGATCTGCGTGCTGGTAACGGACGAAGGGGTAATCGCAGGATTCGATCCGAAATTCACGGTGGCCCCGGTGATAAATCCGGTTCCGTTGACAGTCAACGGGAAGGCCGGTCCTCCAACCGTTGCACTTGACGGGGTTATAGACGAGATGTGGAGTAGTGGATTGGCGCTGACCAAACCATAAACGTCGACTTCGGTGGAAGTTCCCACGTACACTTTGCCGTTGGCAACCGTGGGAACAGTGAACTTTACAGCATTCCCTGCCGCATCGCGCCCGGTGTTCTGGGTACTGCTATAGAGCATTGTGGAAATGTTCGTGGCATCGTAGGCGTAGAGCACTGCTGGTCCCGGTCCTGGCCCGGGTGAACCATACTGGCTACTGTCGATCGCCCAGACGATCGCGCTCCCTGCTGTCGTCCCATTCGAGGAGACCGACACGCCAGCACCAGGAAAGCCGATTTGAGGCGTGCTTCGGGTGACGTGTGTGAAGTCGGGAAGCCCACTGGTAATGGGGATCGACTTCAGGACATCACTCACACCCCAGAAGTAGAGAGTGTTGTTCCAATACGCAGCAGTGTTAAACATCCCATACCCGCCAGCACCCACTGCCGGGAGACCCGACTCCTCGATAATTTCCGGGTCGTTCGGGCATCCCGAGCAATAGTGGGAATTATTCGTCGTCATCTGGTCCCGGTTGACAACGTAGATTCTCCCCTCTTTTCCCGCTTCCACCAGGATGTGCGGGAACGAGCCCGGTTGATCGGGAAGCAAGAGCACTCCACCTGACCCCAGGTCCTCGTCATGGCTATCCATGGTTGCCTGTTCCTCGGGCGTGAAGTAATCCAGCAGCGTCAGAATCTGGTTGGTGGTGCCGAGTTTCAATATCGTGTCGCCCGTTTCCACTGGGACTTTCGTGTTATCGAAGGTGCCGTTTCCAGACGGGATGAAGATATTTCCGCTCGCATCTGCCGCAACGCCTGCTCCGCTCATCCAAAATCCGCCGAGGCCTCCATTAGGCGTCGTCACATACACACTCTTTCGTGCGAAGGTCGCCTCGTCATAGGCAAACAGCCAGCCGTGATAGGGACCGCCATCGCAGTGCGAGGCATACCCAATGTAGATCGTGCTGTTGAGAAGCAGAAGCCCAGGGCGATTCAGCTGATGCAAGTTGTCAAAAGAGAGCTGGCCGTTCGAGCTCCCGTCACCGGTTCCACTCACTGTTGCAGTAATCACAACCGGCCCGGGGGTCTTTTCATTCCCTGTAAGAAGATCCAGAGCATGCAGGCGGTGAAAATAGTTGGTGCCATTGGTGGACTTCGCTTCCACGTAGATGGTCTTCGAAGTGGAATCAATGACCGGTGTACTGGTAATCCCGATTTGCGGCTGCATATCGGTACAGCCGATCGTGCTGGCACTATTGAGGGCCGTCTCACCGGCGCCGGCGCCGTGCGCTGCGTCCACCAAGCTGGCCTTCGTTTTCCACAAAAGAGCGGCGCTGGCGGAATCGGCGTCGTACGCATACACGCTGTCGTTTTCCGTAGCGATGATCACGACGTTGTGAACTCCGCCGTTGATGGTCACGCCCGGCACGTACAGCGGTTGGGCATATACCTGGCCATCGACCGGCAGGGCGAACAATTTTCCGAATTGACTGGTATTGACGTTGGCCGTCGTCAGAATTGTCTCGGACGTATTTTGTCCCGTTCGCGCATTGTCATTGTGCTGCGTGAGTACGGGAGTTTGTCCGGAGGCAGGTGCTACAACTGTGCAGAAAAGAACGAATAGACCAACCGTCTGATAGACGTCGCAATCGAAAATGACACCAACGAGGCGCGCAAGGATGGCGATCAAAGGCGATTCGGTTTTCCACATCGGGCACAACCCCTAAGTTAGAGTAGTCACACTACTGTGGGCTGGAAGTGGAAAGACCCTAACACACCTACTCCAACGAACGAAAGCGAAACCAAATAAAACTAAGTTATGGAGCGACTAGACGTCTTAGAACTCGAGCCGCATTTGCTCTCTTGAACCACCCCGACCAATTCCTTAAATATTCGGTCTCCCCTTCCGACGCGTCCAAAGGACTTCTAGGTAGCGGATGGAACGGTATGATATCTAGAACCTTACGCGAAGTGCCGTCAGGCCACGCAAACCAAGATTCGTTCGCCATACCAATGGATCCGGCTCGAGTCTCAATTCGGGCATGCGGCGCAAGATAGCCTCGAAGGCCGATTGCCCTTCGATCCTTGCGAGAGCGGCGCCGAAGCAAAAATGAGCCGCCCAACCGAACGCCAGATGGCGATTGTCTTTTCGTGTGATGTCCAGCTCGTCTGGGTCGGGAAAGCGCTCGGGATCACGGTTTCCCGCAGCCATAACCGCAATAACTGCCTGGTTCTTGCGAATTTCCTTGTCACCGAGGACAGTATCCTCCGAAGCTAGTCGGGCCGTATGTTGGCTCGGGCAATCATAGCGCAGGAGCTCTTCGACCGCTGATGGGATCAATGAGAGGTCTGTCCGAACCTTTTGAAGTTGCTCCGGATTGCGCAGCAGCGCAAGAACGCCATTGCCGATCAAGTTCGTCGTGGTTTCTTGACCCCCGACCATTGTGACAATGCAATTGGCCACGACCTCCTCCTCGGTCAGGCGGTCACCGTCAATGTCGGCGGTCAAAAGGGATTGAATCAGACCCTCCCGAGGCTCAATGCGCAGTTGGGCGATGCGCCGCCGAAAGTAGATGGTCATTTCTTCTACGGACTCGTAAAACCTTCGGAATGTGTTCGGGGTTGTGCTGAAAGTTACCAAGCATTTCGGCGAAGTCGGTCGACCATGCCTTTAGCTGCTGGTGATCTTCAATCGGGACGCCAAGCATTTCTGCGGTTACGATATTGGGCAGGGGCTCGGCCAAGTCCGCGATAACGTCCATCCGCCCTTTTGACTGAATCCGGTCGAGCAGCGATTCCACGATCCTCTCGATGTGCGCCCGAAGAAGCGCAACTCTCTGTGGTGTGAATGCGTAAGCGGCTAGACTTCGCAAGCGGGTGTGCGCCGGGGGATCCAAGAATAACATTTGCTTTACCATGACCTCGGCGATGGGGTTTAGGTGAGCGAGGCCTAAAGACGCTAGTTTCTCCGGTGAAGGCGTACGCTGAGCGGAAAAGTCGTGCAGCACGGTCACTACGTCGGCATATCGAGTAACAACCCAGGCGTGCAAAAAGGGATCCCAGTGAACCGGATCCTCGGTCCGAAGGCGACGAAAGAGCGGATATGGATCCGCTAGGACATCGCGGTCAAGTAGTTGGTAGAGGCTTAGAGTCGATTTTGATTTCTGAAAGGCTTCACGAGCCTCGCTGTTCTTCGTCACAGTTGTGTCCCTGCGCTGTGTGGGCTATGAGCAGTCCGTGCCCATCACCCCTCTCGCCGCTCTCCAGCTTAGCAAGGATAAGTTTCTCTATTTCACTCGAAATTCCCGAGACAGTGGGGCTGTCGAATAGAGCCCGCAGTGTGATCTCGACGCCGAAGGTATCACGAACTCGAGCGATCAGTTGCGTACCCAGCAAAGAGTGCCCTCCTAACATGAAAAAGTTGTCCTCTACACTTATTTTCGAGAGTTGCAACAACGGACACAAAATCAGGGCCACGCGTTCCTCGACCGGCGTTCGAGGTGCTACTAAGCTCCTCTGTCGCACCGTATTGAACGCATCCGCAGGGGGCAATGCACTACGATCGATCTTTCCGTTCGAGGTTACGGGAAATGAATCGAGCCTAACGAACAAACTTGGCATCATGTACGGGGGCAGCAGTGTGGCGAGGAAAACCCTAAGATCGCCATCGTTCAATTGCGAATTCGGCATTGGGACTATGTATGCCACTAATACTTTCTCGCCAGACACGTCGTCTCTTGAGACGATCACACAATCCTGCACGGTGGGATGTTTCTCAAGCGCCACTGCGATCTCGTTTGGCTCGACGCGGTAGCCGCGAATTTTGATTTGCTCGTCCATGCGACCGAGAAATGCAATCTGACCGTCAGGGAGATAGCAGGCGAGATCGCCGGTCCTGTATAGGCGAGACGCCGGGTCCGCAGTAAACGGATTCGGAATGAATTTCTGGACGGTCAAATCGGGCCGATTACGATAGCAACGCGCCACACAATCCCCGGAGATGTGCAGTTCTCCAGGGACGCCCACTGGTACTTGTTTTTGGTTAGGATTCAAGATGTAAATTTTCGTGTTCGCAATTGGGCGGCCGATCGGCGGTAGAAGTTCCGAATGCGACCCAGCGGGCACCGCTCCGGACGTTGCAACGACAGTACATTCTGTGGGTCCGTAGTTGTTCACTACCGTGAACGGCAAATCAGGTGTCGGGTAACGCCGTAATGTGTCAGCTCCGGTAAGAAGAAGCCGAAGAGAGGTCCTTTGCGGCCAAGCCAGTTTTATCAATCGTTCCGCCAGCGCCGTTGGTACGAAGCTGATAGTGATGCGCTCGGATATAAGCCAATCGCGAAGAGCAGTTGGTGAGGCAATCGTGAATCGTTCCGCGATGTACAGGCTTGCCCCGGAGATTAAATACGGCCAAATCTCCCAAACTGCTGCGTCAAAGCCCGGACTGGCGAGTTGAGTCGATCGGTCATGTGAGGTTACTCCAAATGCCTCTCGGTGCCAGACGCTGAGATTGGACAGGCTCGCATGTGTAATTTCGACGCCTCTTGGCTCGCCGGTAGAACCCGAGGTATAGATGACGTAAGCCAGATTTGCCGAGGTGAGCGTAACTTCGGGCGAAGTAGACGAATGGCGGGAGATCGCGTCCCAATCAGCATCAATCGAGAGCACGCCCCAGTCGCCGGCAGGCATAAGCTCGCTCATTTTTCGCGTGGTGATGCAGACGGATACTTGAGAATCACACAGAATGGCGCCGAGGCGGACTTTCGGCGTGGCAGGGTCGAGCGGAAGATACGCCCCACCCGCTTTCATAATCGCCAACGCTGCGATAACGAATTCAACGGAGCGCTCCAACCACACACCGACCAGAACCTCAGGCCCAACGCCCATTGTGCGAAGATAGTGGGCTAACTGATTCGCACGAGAATCCAATTCCCGATAGGTAAGTACCTTGCATCCGGCAATCAAGGCTCGATCATCTGGAGTGCGCGCCGCTTGTGCGGCTATGAGCTCTGGAACGAGGCGTTCTTTCTGCGCCTCAATCGCACCGGCGTTGCTTCTTACAATCTGCTGATCGCAGTTTCTTGCTCCGGTTGCATCCGGTCTATCTTTCAGAGTCACGCTGTGGGCTAGGTTGGCCATGCATTTCGTCTCCGATACTGGGATTTGATCAGCCAAGTGCTTGACTTTTTGAATCGAGGGCGCAGAGAAGGATGAAATTGTCTGGTGCAGCGTCCGCTGGTTTCCATCAAGCTATGTGGTATCGACTACATTCGTAGTTAGCAGCCGCAGTACCAAACCCCATCAGAACAGAAGCCCTAGATTTATCAGTAAATAAAGGACTTAGGTTACCGGCTTGCCGGATCCTATTGCGACTGGGAAGTGTTTTTCCTATTGGGAAGGATAGTTCCGTGACTGTGCGGCAACGATGCGGTTTCGCCATCCAGTCACCAAGTAGTACTGTAATTGGGGTACTGAGAGGCTATTGCTTCGATCACGGCTATGGCGAACCATGAGGACTGCCTCACGAAAAACTTTGGATATGGGATGCCTGACGGGACGACCGGTCTCAGTCTTGACCGAAGAACTGTGGGGGTAATGTCGGCAATGTCGCAGCTTTCACTCGTCGATCAAAAACGCATCGAGCTATACCTCACCGACAAGCTGACGCGTGTCTCGTCGGAGCCGCACTCTAGAATTCCCCGCCGATCGCTCAATTCTCCCGCCTCTCTTTCATTTTCGCAGGAGCACGTCTTTCGACCTCGCCGAGCAGAACACTGACAAACCTCCCTTTTACAACGAGTGCATCACTGTATTCCGAACCGGCTCACTAGATGTACAGGCTCTCGAGCGGAGCCTGACAGAAATCATTCGACGCCATGAGATTTGGCGAACCACATATGACACAGTCGACGGTCGTCCTGTTCAGGTCATTCATCCCGCTCCAGGAAATCTCGCCCTGCCCACCCTCGATTTCAGCGGACTTCCTGAATCCGAGCAGGAACTCAAGATGCTTCGTTGTGTCGCAGAGTTGACTCAGCGGCCCTTTGATTTGAGGCGAGGCCCCTTGCTCCGCTTCCACTTAGTTAAGACCGGCGAGTTCGCGCACCGACTTTTCTTGATTGCCCATCAGAGTATTGTCGATGGCGTATCCGCCTACCAGGTATTTCCGACGGAACTCGCCGCCCTCTATGAGGCCTTTACTGAGGGAAATCCTTCGCCTCTTCCGGAGCTTTCCATCCAATTCGCAGACTATGCCGAGTGGCAACGGCATGAGTTGGACGCAAACAAATTGGATGCACACTTGAATTACTGGCGTCGGCGACTGGGCGGCGCAGCCGCAAATGCTCCGCTGGCCTGTCAACGCCCACCGAAGGAAGACAAAGAGCTATCGAGGAATCGTCCGTCCATTCGCTTTTTCAAAAGATCTCACTGCAGCTCTGCGATCAACAGCGCAACGGGAAGGCGTTACACTGTTCATGACTCTCCTTTCCGGATTTGTTTCATTGCTTTATCGTTATACGATGCAAGAAGATATTTTGCTGGGCACTCTTTCTCCGGCCGGTCGACAACGAACCGAATTGCAAAGACTTTTAGGATACTTTCTAAACCCGGTGGTGCTACGATTTGACCTATCTTCGAATCCAAAGTTTCTTGAGTTGCTGCAACAAGCGAGAGAAGTGGTTTCCGAGGCCATCTCCCACGACGCTCTTTCTCTCGAACTGCTAGAGCAAAGTCTCAAGCCCGCAAGTCATCCGGTTTGCAACCCATTTTTCAACGTAGCAATTTCCCTCCAACCTCCCGTCCCCGAAATAGTCCGCCCCGGATGGAATGTCACTTCGATGGACGTGGGGAACGGAGGAGCGGTATGGGACCTCTACCTTGCTTTCATTGATCAGCCGAATGGGATTATCGGACGGGTCCAATACAATTCCGAAGCGTTCGAAGATGATACTATTACTCGCATGTTACGCGACCTTGAGACGGTGCTGAAAACATTTAGTTCGCAACCGCAACTCCATGTCTCGGATTTACCCGATCTGATCGAAAGAGGATGAGGATAGAGAATGGGGGAAGAATTGCTACACGGACCATTTCGGAGCAACTCAGATGAATCCGTCCCTCAAGTCGGCGAAATTCCGTCCGCCAAGCGGAAACTGATCGACAAGTACCTCTTCGACGTTACTCAATCGCCCGCGCTGCAGCACATTCCGACTCGCCCAAGTGAGGAACCCATTCCACTCTCTTTTCAACAACAGCAGGTGTGGGTGCATTCCCATATGGCCGGTGACGTCCCGATCTACAACGAAGCGGTGACCGTTTACCGCCGAGGCCCGCTGGACGTCTCCGTGCTTGAGCGCTGTCTCTGCGAAATTCTACGCCGTCACGAAATCTGGCGAACAACCTTTGACACAATCGATGGAAAGCCCGTGCAGATTGTTCGACCGGCGCCTGCCAACTTCCCAATCAAATTGATCGATCTTCGATATCTGAGAGAAGGCGACCGAGCGAGCGATGCGATTGTGTTTCCCAGCGGAGACGCGGCGGAAGTATTTGACTTGAAACATGGACCTCTCCTCCGTGCTGTGCTGGTGCGGATGGGTGATGAAGAATATCGCCTGTATATGACATTTCATCAGATCGTGTTTGACGCCGCGAGCGCGTATCGTATTTTTCTCCCAGAGCTGATAACCCTCTACGACGCGTTCTCGATAGGAAGACCCTCACCCCTTCCTGAACCGATCCTTCAGTACGGAGACTTCGCTTGTTGGCAGCAGACAGTCCTCGCGTCTGGCACTTGGTCGGACCAGTTATCGTTTTGGCGTAAGAAGCTTTCGGGTGAGCTACCGATTCTTTCTTGGCCCAGCGATCACGCCAGACCCACCTATCAGACTCACCAGGGAGCGATTCAACGATTCGAATTCGATCCTGGCTTGATTGCTATCTTGAAGTCTTTTTGCAAGGAGCAGGGCGCTTCTTCGTACATGATTTTCCTTGCCTCATTCGCAGCCGTTTTGAGCCGCTACGCAGGACAATCAGATATCGTCCTCGGAGGCCTCTCAGCGGGTCGCTCTCGCTCGGAGATCGAAACGCTGATGGGTTACTTCGTCAACCCGTTGGCCTTGCGCATTGACCTCTCTGGCCAGCCGACGTTTCGGCAATTGACAAGTCGGGTGCGAGATACCGTTCTCGACGCATTGGCAAACGGCGACGTTCCCTTTGAAAAAGTTGTAGAGGCCGTGCAACCTCGACCAACTCCCGACCGCAATCCCATTTTCCAGATCATTCTCTCGCAGCAACCGCAGATGCTCTCGGTGGCCCAGGGATGGGACCTCGTTTCGGAAGAGGTGTCGAACGGCGGCTCGAAGCTCGATCTGACGATAGTGCTCGACGAGCGCGCAGATAGAGTTTCCGGTCCGATCACGTATAACCCGAATTTGTTCGATGCCTCAACAATTAAACGGATGGTTGATCACTGGCAGACTTTTCTAACGGCAGCACTAGCCAATCCCGATCGCAGCATTGCCGAACTCCCGCTCCTGACGTTATCGGAACGTCAGCAACTTCTGTTTGATTGGAACAACACGCGGATGGATCGTTCGAATGAAACGGTTCTCCACGAGTTGTTTGAAGCACAGGTAGCGCGTACTCCCGATGCCATTGCGTTGACTTTTGAAAATGAGCAGATGACCTACCGTGAGCTCAACGAACGGAGTAATCGGCTCGCCTCTCATTTGCGGAGTTTAGGAGTGGGACCGGATGCGCCCGTGGGCCTTTATCTCGAGCGTTCCTTCGATATGGTTGTGAGCCTACTCGCCACGCTAAAGGCGGGTGGTGTCTGTTTGCCACTCGATCCTGCTTTTCCCAAGGATCGCCTTGCGTTCATGCTCGAAGAAACTCAGGCTGCTGTTCTCATCACACAGGAAAGACTCAAGGCCGACATCCCTTCTCATAGCGCTGAAGTAGTTTGCGTGGACGGGGACCGCGAGATCTGGCCGGCGCGAGACCCGACCCCCCAGCCCCAAAACCCGGGCTCTGGAAACCTTGCGTACATCATTTATACATCCGGTTCTACGGGTTGGCCTAAAGGCGTGCGGGTGACCCATCGCAACTTGGTGAACTCCACATTGGCTCGCACGGACTATTACCGAGAGCACGTAAAGTGTTTCCTGTTGCTGCCTTCTTTCGCCTTCGACAGTTCTCTGGCTGCCATCTTCTGGACCCTCAGCACTGGTGGTGCATTGGTGGTGCCGCTCGATCAGACGCGCTACGAAATGTCCGCGCTCGCAGGCCTAATTATTAAACACCGTGTCTCGCACCTATTGTGCGTGCCGTCGCTTTATAGCGAACTTCTCAATGAAACAGCACTCAAACAAGCCTCCTCTCTGTTAGTCGCAATTGTTGCCGGCGAGGAGTGTTCGAAAGAGCTCGTAGACCGACACTACCGAATCCTTCCGGGCACGACCCTATACAACGAGTACGGTCCTACCGAAGCTACCGTCTGGAGCAGTGTGTATCGATGCGAGTCTCAGTCCCATCTCTCGCGCATTCCTATTGGCAGGCCGATTGCCGATGCGCAACTTTATGTGCTTGATCCTCATCTGCAGCCAGTTCCGGTGGGTGTCCGTGGCGAACTGTACATCGGAGGCGCCGGGGTGACGCAGGGCTACCTGAATCATCCAGAGTTGAACGCGCGTCAGTTCATCCCCGACCCGTTTACCAATTCTGGTGGGTTTCTCTACAAATCGGGTGACCTTGCCCGCTATTTGCCCGACGGCAACATCGAGTATTTGGGAAGGCTCGATGACCAGAGTAAAAATTCGCGGGTTCCGCGTCGAGCTGGGGGAAATCGAGGCCGTCTTACGCGGCCACCCCAAGGTGCACGCAGCTGTGGTTTTACTCCGCGAGGATTTACCGGGAGACAAGCGATTGGTGGCTTACGTCGTGCCGAAGCCCCGACTAGATCCCGCAGCCGCCGAGCTACGATCTTTCCTAAAACGCACTCTTCCGGAACATATGATTCCTGCTGTCTTTGTGAGCCTTGAGACGCTGCCACTTGGTCCGAATGGAAAGATTGATCGTCGGGTCGCTTCCTGTGCCTATTCCCTTGGATGGCGCCGTTGAGCCCGGCTTTTTATCTCCTCGAAATGAGGTGGAGACTCGCTTAGCCAAAATTTGGGAGGAAACCTTAGGTGTTCGCGGTATTGGCATTCGAAGTAACCTCTTCGACCTTGGTGCGCATTCGCTATTGGTTGCCCGGATGCTGGCGCGAATTGAACGGGAATTTGGTAAGAAGCTCTCCTTCATTTCGGTTTTCGGGGCTCCTACGATTGAGGGAATTGCGGCTTTGCTGCGAGGCTCGTATGCTTCTACGCGGTATACCAAAATAACTACCATTCAGCCAACCGGTGCTAGGTTACCCTTCTTCTGTATTGGGGGAGGTTTTTTCTTTCGCCCCCTTGCCCAGCATCTTGGCATCGATCAGCCCACGCTAGCCATTAATTTTGACGAGTCCCTCATTGATCGACTTGCACTTGCCCTATGACTTTGAAGAGTTAGGGGGTTATATGGTGCGAGCGATTCATGAATGCCAGCCCGAAGGCCCATACTTCCTCGGAGGGTTCTGCGACTATGGAGTTGATCGCGTACGAAGTGGCGAGACAACTCCTAAATCAGGGTCATCGTGTTGCCTTACTAGCGCTTTTCGAGACGTGTAACCCAGCCTATTTGAGAAGTATGTCGAGCGGCAAGGCGGCATGAGTTGGAGTCGTGTTTCACGTATTCTCAAGAAATTGTGGGATCAAAATCCCACTCAAACATATCGCTACGTCGGAGAGCGCCTGGGACACTTATGGAAAGAGGCTTTTCAAGGATCCGTCGAAGCTTGAAAGCGCGGTTCCTACATAGACATGGACCGAATCGTTCTCTTGGCCATGGAGACATTATGATCCAAAGCCTTATGCGGGGAGGGTTGCCATTTTTCGTGCGGACACAGAGTCGATTCGCAGAGATGAATGGATGGGCTAGAGTGATCACAGGACCGGTTGAGGTCCATGATGTACCAGGGACACACATGGGTATATTTTTTGAACCCCACGTGGGAGAGCTTGTCGGTCGACTTGCTGCCAGCATGGAGAAAGGTCGTCAGGAAAGCGGGTTTCTAGTAGCTCGAATCCTGCATGAATTTAGCTTCTACGTTCAGTCTTTCTCCCGCGCCGCTAGGGTTAGATGATTGCGTGGTAGATATCTGGCGGGCTGATTTAGAAGTGCGTCCGCTCGAACTCAACCGTCTTCAAAATTATCTTTCGTCTGACGAACTCGATCGCGCCGCACGATTTCACTTTGCGAGAGATCGACGTCGTTTCATTGTCGCGCGCGCTATTCTTCGAGATATTCTCGCGCGATATCTTGATCAACCGCCCGCTGAACTACAGTTCTCCTATTCCGCCCATGGTAAGCCAAGCCTTGCCCGCGATTGGGACTCTGCTTGCTTGCGGTTTAACATCTCTCATGCAAGCAGCGTGGCCGTTTATGGGATTTCATGCAATCGCGAGGTCGGCATAGACATTGAGCGAATCGAACCAAAATGGGCCGTCTGGGAGATCGCCGATAAGTTCTTCACGCCGAATGAAACCGCGACGCTCCGCTCTCTTCCAGCGAACCTTCTTTCGGAGGCCTTTTTCAACTGTTGGACTCGCAAAGAAGCTTACGTGAAAGCACGCGGCACGGGATTGCAAACTGCACTCAACAGCTTCGAGGTTTCCCTTGCCCCCGGAGAGCAAGCAACCTTCCTCAGCGAAGGCGAGTCCGGTTGGTCGCTCAAAGCTCTTCCGATCGATCGTGGCTATGTCGCCGCGATTGCTGTCGAGGGACATGATTGGCGACCGAGGTTCTTAAAATGGCGGATTCGTCCGGACACGACACGAAAAGCCAGTCGCGCGCAGACGAGTGTGCCGAGATTGCTAACACGAAAAGAGGCTCTGTTGGACGATGCCGAGGCCGCGAAAATCATCTCTCGAGAATAGCCGCGAGATTGGTCACTGCCGACATAAACCCCGCGATTTCGAAGGCCGCTCGACAAACCGATAACTGGCACACAATTCAAAACAGAATGAAGCCGTAGTTTCCAAATGCGGTGTTCTTGGAATTCTCTGCCTTGAGCATGAAGGCCGCCACATGTCGTGCAACGCCTTAAGTGAAGCCGCACAATTGCACTTTGAGGTTATATTTCATCACGATCGTCAGATCCTGCGTTACGTTCGTTGCCTGCGGCAGAGGATGAGGAGATCCCCGAGACTGGTGCACGAAATTCCATGTCTTCCCGATCTCAGTTTCCGGATTAAAAATCTTGTTGTCGCGAGACTCCAGTTCTTTTGCGCACGTAATCGTTGAACGCGGAAACGTAGGCCGATCCGATCGCCGCCGACTTAGATCGAGTTTGCCACGGTCTTTCACCGGCCAGCGATGCGAATCGCCAAGCACTTATGCTTGATTTTGGTTGGTTGCCTTCGATCGTCCGATTCCGGAGTTCTCAATCTGCCCGGATCTTTCTGATTCAGCCCCCTCGACGTGCTCGGGCTGACCGGTGCGTGCCGTCCCGGCGCTTACGTGATGGCTTCGACTGCCGTACGCTCAGTCCCGCAGGATACTTCCCTAGACTCTCTGTTTTTACTAATCGGGCCTCTCCTCAGAATTGTGTGAAGAATAGCGTCGGTTATCGTGACAGATTGTGCAGGAAGGCATCTTGCGGTGACGAGCGAAAGCGCCGAAAGCGCGGGCGCTGGCGGAGTTACTGACATTTGTACGCGGACATTGGTAAGGCTTTTAGGAATCTCCGCGGGTAATTTGATTCCCTGCTTTCTGGCATCGCGAATTGTAGCCAATGATCTGGGAAGGCATCTATATATAGTGCCTGGCCGGTGCCGCTGATTCATCGCGGGCAAGCGCCAGGCTGTAGCTCGCGCAGCCATGGACGAACGTGTCGTTCGACTACATGCGCTGATTGGGCGCGGCGTTGGATCTGCACGCGGGTGAGAAAATCGTGGCGACGAAGAAATGTACTTTCCGACGGCCAACACTTACGGCCGCTCAGTGATTTCCCTCCAAGCAAGCCGCACGGGCCGGACAAAATAATACATGGCCCAAAGAGACTGGGGTATGCGCGCGAAGCGTCGATCGTCCTCATCCGGCATCGTTTTCGGCCACAGCCACTCCCAGAGAAACATGCTTATTCTATCGTGTGGACGTTCACGTATCTTGAGCATGAATCTGAAGTCAGCATGGAATCGCCAGAGGTCATCGGGCTCCTTAAGCAGTTCCTGGCGACACTCCGCAGCCAGAACCCGGGCCGCGCGGTCAATCTTCAGCCGGCGCGTCAATTCTGCAGGGGCTACGACCCGAAGCGGATCTTCAGCTAGCAGAACGCCGAGCGCCAGTATGCGTTTTAGACCCAGATCCTCCGCCTCGCGCGCGACGTATTCCCAATCGACATCGCGCGATCCAAGGATCTCCGCAATATCGCAGATTAGTTTCAATTTTCTCCACTTGTGCTTGGTCGCATGCAGAGACAAAACCAAGAAGTACTCCTCCAGCGGCAAGCTGCGCACTGTCGCTCCAGCGAGCGGAACCATCTCGAAACGTTGAAGAAAGCGCTTAGGATCGTCCGGAACCCGTGATAAATGCGTTGTGAAATGCCAGTGCAGCTCCAAGAACCTCTCGCCGCTGTGCTCACGAAAGATCAATTCACGTTCGCTGCGAGCTTGTTTCTCGTAGCCCTGGTCCAGAATTACGGCTTGCGCTTTCGGCAGATCGCATTCGTGAATGATGATGTCCAAGTCGGAAGATTTTGAGAACTCTCGAAGCGACAGATCGCCATAAAGCCTCTGCGCCAGAATTGGGCCCTTGTATCCTAAGGCAAAAATCCCCTGATCCTCGAGCGCACCAAGAATGCGTACAAGCTCTTCGGCACGATGCCGCGCTTCTGCCACCTGAACCTTATAGCGTGCGGCAAGCGGTTCGAGGATGCCCGCCGGCACGCTGTCCGAACAGATGCGCTGAAGGTTCCAATACAATAGCGCCGTCGTTTCATGCTGAAGTGCCAGCTGGACCAAGTGGATCCAGTTTACCTCTCCCCGAACAACAGCCCGAATCCGGTCTGCAATTTCCGTGGTCATTCGGACTCGCGCGGTGGAGAACAATAGATCGGCCTCAGGTGGCATTTTGGGGGTGAGCGGCTGAACGAATGTCTTAGGCACAGATCGTCTCCTGATTGCAACTCAAGAGTCCACGGAGCAGAACAGGAATGCGGTCGAAGTCCTGTCCCGTATCTAGCCGATAGCACGCCGTTTGCTTTACCAACTCGGCGAGGACGCGCAGGTGACCTTGGCAAGAACGGGCTTCCGTCAGCAACACGTTGGGCACGATTTCGAGAAAAGCTTCATCGCTTCCAATCTGTGTTATGACGCTTGTTTCCTTTCCGGAAATGCGCGGGAGTATGATCGCTTTGGGATGGGCCTCACCGACAACTCTCGTCCCATAGACTTCTTCGGCACGAACCTGTTTTTTGGAAAATCCATCAGATTTGGAAGACCTCAGCAGAAAATCCAACTCGGGGAAGAAGCGAATTGTTTGGTCGCTGACGTCAACATCCTCGACCAGCCCTCGCGCCACCACGCCGCCGGGGCGCGACCCCAAGAAGACCATATCATCGCTTAGATAATCGAAGTTCGCCCGCAGTAGCGCGACAGAAAGCGTCGATTTCCCCACGCCGCTCGTGCCCGGAATCAAGATTGCTCTGCCGTTTTCGCTGAACCCAGCTGCATGGAGGCTATACCAACCGCGCCGCTTCAAGATCTCGACCAGAAGAATTGTGAGCACAAGGTGTGAAGCCACGAACAGGTTTCGAGGCTCCGACTCCACGGTGGAAAGTAAGACGCGACCTGAACGAAACTTGCATAGTGCGCGCACTCCATCGCCGAAGCTAAGATAGACTTCGTCTGTTTCTCTGAAGTAGCAGGCCTCTCCTGTCGGCATTTCATAAAAAGGCCTTCCGTCACCCCGTGGCTTCTTGACCGCATGCTGGCTTGGGTCAATCACGGCTCGGAAATCGAAACGGACTGTCTCTACACACCGCGCTTCTGCAGGAAACATGTGAAACCGCGCGTCCAGAAAGGTGGCCATCGTGGCAGAGCATAAAAACTCGAGCTTTGTTTCATGGACACAATAGCTTCGCGGTTGGCTGTGAGTACTCATGAGCCTGTCAACCGTCCCAGTCTGGTCGCCTGGGCTTGCATCGATTTTCGGCTGTCTCCTCGCGAAATGCGATACATCTCGACATACAGAGGCCGCGGGTCTTGTTTCTCTAGATAGGGCACGCCGTCTCTCACGAGCCAGCAATGGCCGACAAATTCCTTGTCCTCCCCGATCCGCCCCATCCCAAAGTGCAGCGAAACGTCCAACCCCGCCCGGCGGAAAAAGTAGTAGCGCGTGAGACCCAACGTCAAGCATCCCGGACGCACCAGCGGTCTGCATCGCTCTATCGCCGCTTGCACATAAGCAGCGATCTTTCGTACGCGGTCGGGATCAATGGGCATTGGCTCCCAGCGCGGCTCGAGTACCGCAGCTAGTTGCGCGAGTTTGAATCGCATAAGGTAAGGAACAGCCGCCGCAAATAGAAAAACACGCAGGAAGAGGAAAGCATTCGAAACTGCCTGCATTCTTAGGCTTCGTCCCATTAATGTGGTCTAGTGTCGATCACCGCGGCAGAGCTCGAACGAAGCAGCACGAAGTCGGAGTGATAGCCGCAGAAAATCAACGGGCGACTCGCGAACTTGTAAGCGGCTCGGTCCGTGCCGTTTCGACAATTAGTTTTCCGCTTCGGAGCTTTTCGAGCAGCTCCAAAGCGTCTTTTGCGAGGGTCTCCGCGGGCGCGTCATATTCCGCCACCAAAGTCTCAATGAGCTGCGCGATAGAATGATTCCCGTCGGAGAGTTCCCAGATTCTGCAGCCTACTTCATTCAGCGAGTAGTAATTTCCGTCATTGATGTCGAACAGCAGAAAATCACTCGAAGTTTTTTGAGTGATGACCTGTTCTTTGCGCTGAGGATAACTCTGAAGATTCATCATATGCCTCGCGACACCTCGGCATTCACGTCAAGATGATTCGGCTTACCTATCGTCCTTAGGCTGCATCTCTTTTCGGGAGCAATCTCCGATCATGCGGTTGACGTCATGACTACGAACGCCCTCACTCATAGAATCTCGTGCGAGCAATCCATTCTCCACTCGAAGACTCAGTTTGGATGTGCCAGAGTGTCAAATTTCGTCACCCATCGTCGGTTCTGGACCGGCTTCCATAGTCGCGGAGGAGTTGAATTGAGGCGTTCATAGCACAATTCGCTGATAGCAACGTTGCGGAAGTGTCAACAGGAACCCACAGAATTGGATGGGACCGCGATTCCAAGGCCTTGCCTCGCGGTCCCATCCCTCCTGATGGACTAGGAGATGTGGTCGCAGCCGCTGAACACCAACTTCGTGACAGATCGGAGCAACCCCAGCGCTGTGATACTGGGCTTGAGATATGCTTTCTTCATGCCGACGAGCCTCCTCTCGATTGTTTCGATGTCTGCGGAGGCACACCGATATTACTGCAAGCTTGCAATTTCAGAGCCCGCAGTACGTTCCGCGCACCAGAAATACCAGGATTATCCATCCTATTTTCAGTAATATACAAGGACCGGTGTAACCCTATCACCGCAGCTCGAGCAGCCTTCTCTCCGAATGGTACTGGCTGTTCGTTAATAGGAAACGACTTTCCATGATGCCGTGGCTGCCAGCACGTGAGCAGCGACGTCCGCACCTAGCGCGAGCGCCGAGGCGATCCGTAACGAGCTCGGTGCACGTGCTGGACTGTCCTTCCCCACAGCCATTCTTCCTACCGGTCAGTCCAATTTCATCACGCAGAACGAACAGGAGTGGAGTATCTGGATCGGCGTGAATCGGATGCTTCATGCCGTTCACGTCAATTTCGTTCAGCTTCACCATGTTCTCTCACTGCCCAGCGCTTCGAATCGCCAGACACTTATAAGTTGATTTTGGTATTCAGACTTCTATCGCCGACGCACAGTTGCCCTAACCTTGATGATTCAGACGGCGACAAGAGTAAACGAGACCCAAACAGCTGATGTTAAACTTCCAAAGTTAAAACAATTGGACACCGATGAAAAATCAGGCGTCAAGATTCCAGCTCGAAAATACTGCTTCCAGTTGGTCGAATCGAATTCTGGCGCTTGCGGTTGCCGGCATCCTTTTCCTCACGTTGTATCCTTTTCGATTCTCTTTACACACGAGCCCGTCGCTAAGTAGGTCACCGTTTCTTCTCGTCAGTGGAGGAAAAAGCAGTGGACCCCTAGTCGCTTTCTTGAACATATCGCTGTTTGTCCCGTTCGGTTTTGGGCTCTCGCTAAAACTTCGTGAGAAAGGAAAGTCTGGGGCGACAATTCTGCTGCTCACTATGATCGCCGGGGCATTCTTTTCCTATTGCATCGAGTTCATACAAATCTACATCCCCACCCGCGACTCAGGATGGGAAGATGTAATTACAAACGCAATAGGAACCCTGGTAGGATATTTTCTGTTTGAATTTGCAGGCAAGTTAATTTTAAAGTTTGCGTCAGAGATTGAGATTCGCCTCGAGCGTTTTCTTACATTGCGGCGAGCGCTTTGGATCGTCCCTCTTTTTTTTGCAACTTGGTTTGTCGTGTCCGCTCCATTACAGGAAGAATCTCGATTATCGAACTGGATTCACGATTCACGACTTGTGGTTGGAAACGATGCTGCGGGTCACCTCGACAGAGCTTGGAAGGGAGATATCTCGCTGGTTCAATTTTGGATTCGGGCGCTGCCTTCGAACCTTGCGGCTGAAATTACTGCCGATAAAATAACGGCAGAGGCGGCTTCAAGTCCCGTCGCAACATATCTGTTTTCCGGCAATCATTCCTTTGACGATCAGAAAGGATTTCTTCCCGAGCTGACATGGACTCCAAGCATGCGTGATGTCCCGGACAGCGACGTGCTCAATCTGAATGGGAAGTCCTGGTTGACGTCTCAAACTGACGTGTCCAATCTCATCCAAGCTTTCCAAGAGGCAAACAGTTTCTCGATGCGCGTTGTTTGCACGCCGGCAGAAGTCGAAGGATCCGAAGGCCGAATCGTTTCAATTTCGAACCAGGATGGGCGCGCAAACCTGAGCTTGCTGCAGCGAGAGAGCAACCTCGTATTTTGGTTTCGCAATCCCCTCACCGCCCGACGAGACCCGCTTTTCTTGAACGTCCCAGACATATTCACTCTTAACCAGACTCGCGACATATTGGTTTCGTACGACGGTTCGAATCTCTCTGTCTATGTTAATGGCAAGCGCGATCCACGGAGGTATGAACTCACCCCCGGAGCGCGGCTCGCACAAGTAATTCGACACATCAATGTGAATGAACTAGAGGGCTATGCTTATATCTATTACGCTCTCGTTTTCGTTCCTGGCGGTGTTCTTCTTGGACTTGCCGCAAGGCGATTGAACACGCTGGATGTCAGAGGGGCGCTGGTCATCATGTTAGCGATAGTTATGCCGTCCATTCTCCTGGAAATGCTATTAGTTCAGATTAGCGGCCGTGCGTTTTCGTTATTCAACGTTTTTCTATCAGCTTTATTTGCGATCGCTGGGCTTATATGGATCAATGCTGACAGGCAGGTCGTCAGGCGAGACGATGGCAATTGATCAGAAATGGCAACCCGGCGGCGAGAGTCGTTTCCGGAGTTTATAGAGGATGGTTTATACTTCGAACGTGATTCGGGATACGTTACACGAGGATTTTCGGCGAGGACAGGAGAGCTACAGCTCTTCGGATAGGGCTTTTGCAATTGTTTTTGCCGTTTTATTTGCGCTCGTCGGCTTCTCGCCGTTGAGGACACATCACCTGATACGCTAGTGGCCTTCCCGGTCGCTGGATTGTTTCCTTTTGCAGGGGCTCTGAAAACCGGTCTGGCTGCGTCCCTTGAATAAGAAAGCCGCCAGAGCGGCGCGAAGAAAACGCACGATCGCGCATCTGTCGAAATCCACTCGAACAGCACTTGGGAAACAGGAGCAAAGATGCGCCGCGGTAGCCGATCAAGCTAGCGCCGCCTCCCTCGGCGTCGGATTTTAGTGCTTGTGACTCTTTCTCGCTTGCCACACTTATTCGCCTAGTCGCGCAAATGACTCACAGGCTTTCCGAGCTGCGCTTCGAGACGCCAGCTCGCATGGCTGCGTGCTCTTTTGCGGCCGGTTCGGCGCGCGAAATAATCTCCTACGACGTGGGAATCGTCACCGAAACCTCGTCCGAGAATTGGCTCTCTACGTCCCCCTTAGACACCGCCGTGACGACGTAAGAGTAAGTCGCGCCAGCGTCAACGCTACCGTCCGTGAAGCTGGTCGAATTGTCGATTTGGGAATCCAACTTTGCATAGGACCCGTTCGTGCCCGTTCGCCGATAAATGAAGTAACCGATCACCGGTGACGAGCTCGCGGCCCAAGTAAGGCTGACGGTATGTTGCGCGGCCTGCTGGATGCCCGTGCCACTCAATGGAATTGTGATGTTTGCACCGTTGCTCGAAACGGTCAGGATGCCGGTTAACGAACCGTTGCTTTGTGGATCGAAGCTGGTTGTGACGGCGACCGACTGATTCGGACCGAGCGTTGTATTCGAGCCGCCACTCGCGCTAAACCCCGCGCCGCTAGCAGACGCATTCGTTATGAGAACGTCTGTATTTCCCGCATTCGTCAGCGTCACAGCTTGTGTTGCGGTTTTGCCCACCGGGACACTCCCGAAATTCAGACTGGTCGGGCTTGCGGTAAGCTTAATCGATTGTGTTACTCCCGTGCCTGTCAGAACAACGGTCAGGGGAGAAGCGCTCGCATTGCTGTCGATCGAGACGGTTCCTGTCTCGGCTCCAGCTTGGGTCGGCTTAAACGCAACGGTGAAATTCATGCTCGAGCCTACTGCCAGATTCACCGGAACTACCAGGCCCGACATGCTGAAACCCGGACCGGTGATACTCGCCTCGCGAATCTTGAGTTCAGCCATGCCTGTATTCGATACCTTAACGGTTTGTGTCGACTCGCTCTTGAGGACCACGTTGCCGAAGCTGGCGGCAGAAGGCGTAACGGTCAACGCCCGCGTTCCGCCACCGGAACCGCCGACCGAGCCGCAACCAGTGAACGACAGTCCAGCGGTTAATATTGCGATGGGAATCGCTAGATAAAGCACAAAGAGACGCATTCCTACGGCAGAAAATATTCGCCTAGGCACTCATAAACCTCCACAAAAGTAGGGTCTGCTGCACACTTCGATTGTGGGAGAAGGTTTCGTGCCGGGACACTGGACGCAGGTACAAAAGAGGAACAGGGGTTTAAGCTGTCCCGTTCGAGGGACTTATTAGTGTTCCCTGAGACCAATGAGCTCTACAATGCCTCTCAAGGTATAACCGCGTGAACCTCCGAGGAGTTGATGCTTTCCGTTCCCGTGTTATCAACCGCTCGAACCACGTAGAAGTAGCTCTGGCTCGATTGAACCGTCGAATCGGTATATCCGTCGGTCGCCACCGGCGCCGAGTCAAGAATCGAGTACGGTCCGCCGCTCACCGTGCTCCGGTAGATGTTGTATCCGACCACGTCTGTTGAGACGCTGGCGGTCCACGTGAGAGCCACAGTGTGCGAGGTCTGCTGCACGCCCGTTCCCGCGAGGCTGATCGTCGGTGAATTGCTGGCATTGCTGTTTACCGCCACGCTTCCCGATACCGCGCCTGCGCTGGTCGGCGCAAACGTGACGACAAGAGTTGCGGTCTGGTTGGGGCTGAGTGTCGTACCGTTCACGCCGGTGGCGCTGAAGCCGGCTCCGGTAGCGGTGGTGCCGGAGATCGTGATATTTGAGTTTCCGGTGTTTGTGAGCGTCACGTTTAGTGACGTGCTGCTGCCGTCGTTGACGGTGCTGAAATTCAAGCTCGATGGACTTGCGCTCAGAAGCCTGAGTCGCTGCCTGGCCCGTTCCGCTCAACGCGATCGAGATTGGCGAGTTCGGAGCGTTGCTCACCACTTGCACCATTCCCGTCGCGCTTCCGCTCGTTGTCGGCGCAAACACCACATTGAACGTCTTATTCGCTCCCGCATTGATCGTGATCGGGAAACCGGTCATACCGCTCATGCTGAAGCCGGTGCCGCTCACGTTTGCCTGCGAGATGGACACGGCGGCGGAGCCGCTATTCGACAAGGTGATTGTCTGCGAGTTGCTATTACCTGTGGTCACTGTGCCAAAGCTTGCGCTCGAAGGATTCGCAATCAGCTGGCCCTGAATTCCTGCTCCGCTCAACGTGATGGTGGCCGGCGAATTCGGAGCATTGCTCGAAATCAAAATGCTTCCCGTAGCGTTTCCTGCTGTCGTCGGTGCGAAAGTCGCCGCGAATGTGACGCTGGCACCCGGATTGATCGCTTGCGCGCCCAATCCGCTCAAGCCGAAACCTGCACCCGAAGCTGTCGCTCCCGTAATGCTCACCACGGCATTTCCGGAATTGGTGAGCGTCACGTTCTGTGAAGAATTGCCGCCAACCGCGATGTTACCGAACGGCACGTTCGTCGGATTGATCGTCAATCCCGGCTGCGATTGTGTAGCGGTTCCGCTAAGTGCGATCGCCAGCGGCGAACCCGGTGCATTGCTCACAATCGAGGCGCTGCCCGTCGCCGCCCCCGCTGCTGTCGGCGCAAATTTCACGCTGAACGAAGTGCTCTGGCCTGCGCTCAACGTCGCCGCAGAAAGCCCGGTCATGCTGAACCCGGCTCCAGAGGCCGAGCCCGATGAGATCGCTACACTGCCGGTGCCCGTATTCGTGAGAGTGACGGATATCAATGAGCTGTTGCCAACCGCCAAGCTACCGAAGCTTACTGCGGTTGGGTTTGCGCTGAGATGCGGCTGCGTCCCCACACCGACCAAAGCCACAGTCAAAGTCGGATTCGATGCGTTGCTCGTAATGGTCACGGCCCCCGCCGCGCTTCCCGTCGCGGTTGGCGCAAACTTTGCCGTAAACGTTGTGGTCTGCCCGGCATTCAGCGTTATCGGATTCAATCCGCTCATGCTAAAGCCCGTTCCGGATGCAGCGGCTTGCGAAATCGCAATCGCGCTGGCTCCAGAGTTCGTCAGCGTCACCGTCTGGCTTGTGCTGCTCCCCAGCGTGACGTTTCCAAATGAAACGGTACCCGGCGTCGCTACGAGCGCTGCGTTCTCCCCGGTTCCAGTCCCCGTCAATTCAAGGCTCTGCGTCGAATTCGGGGCATTGTCGATAAACTTGATGCTCCCCGTCATTCCTTGCGGGGCGGATGGCGCGAACTTCACGTTAAAAGACACATTCTTTGCCGCAGCAATCGTTGCGGGAAAAGTAAGACCGCTCATTGCGAATCCCGCGCCGGAAATCTGCGCCGAGTTCAGGACCAAATCTACGTTTCCGTTGTTCGTCAGTGTTACTGGCTGCGTCGTGCTCTGCCCCACCTTCACGTTTCCAAATTGGATCGTTCCCGGCGACACAACAAGCATCGGCTCCGTGCCCGTGCCCGTCAATGCAACCTTAAGAGGAGAATTTGCCGCATTGCTCTCGATCGCAAGGCTTCCGTTAATAACGCCCGCAGAAACCGGAGCCAACTGGATCTGAATCGTTCCAGACTGCCCGGCTGGGATCGAGAGCATCGAATTTCCGCCCGCCACCGTGTAGCCTGCGCCTGTGACCGACGCCTGTGAGAGATTGATAGCAGCGGTTCCGTTATTTGTGATCGTCACACTCTGAATTTTGTTGTTCCCAACTGCTATGTTGCCGAAGCTCAAGCTTGTTGCGCTTGCGGAAAGCATTCCGGTGCCGCCTGAGCCTTTCTTAGCGTTGGGTCCCGCGTTTGTGAGGCCGACGCAGCTCGAAAGTCCAACGGTTGCAAGAATCAATCCCAGGGTAAAAAGCACCGCAAACGATCCGCGCGCGGAAGAATCGGAAGAAGAAGTTGAGTGATTACCGGGATCGGGGGAGGTTGGCGCGGAGGTCTTATGATTGCGAATGCGAACTTGTATTTTCACTGGCGACAACAGTGTAGGGAGCGCAACACGTTGCTAACTACTGGCCAAACGGACAAAAATTGGACAGCGAAGATTGACTGCTCGGAAGGTCAACTGTACTGCCCATGCCCGAGGTACAGTATTTGCAGAGGAGATAACATGAATCGTCGCTGATCCGCTGCCCGCGACGAACCCGGGCATGCGCGCTTTTCACCAGGAAAATGGCGATTTTCTTCGCCAATCGGACGATTCTGCTGCGATTACTGATGAATCCTACCGTTAGAAGTAAAGCCAGTAAGTTCTCGCCCCATAGTACGAAAGGCCAGGCGAAAACCCCCACCAAAGAATCATTGATCTTCTGATTGGTACATCCGATCGATTCAATCAGACCCTAAATTCTCGCTTGAATCGCTTTTCGCCTTGTACCTCTCGCACTTTGCTTGCCCTGCATCCTGTGCCTCAGTTTGCATGATCGAAGTTAGGAGCAAAGCGATGATTTCCGCCAATTGAATTGGCGCGAGAAGATTACGAAGCGAGCCTCGGATTGGGATGGCAAGTACGGAACAAGATGGCGCGCGCTCCTCGGAGAAAGCCGAAGTGTTCCCAGCCGCCGCTGGGATCGCGATGATGCTAACGCGATGGCACAAAGAAATCTGCAGCTCATAAATCTGATCGATAGGCTCCTCTACGTCTCGTCATCACAGGCGGAGAACCGACCCTTCTAGATGACGATATGTTGCTGAACATATCGCTCTGATGGGCTTCGAAAACATCGGCTACGCTCCGCGAAACATGGACACCTTTGGATCGATCCTCACGACTACCAAGAATCTCGCACTGGCCAAAGGCTTCATTTCGGCCTCAACCCCCAGAGACGTCCTGCCCGCATTCCGAATTACGGTTTGCAGTTGTGCAGAATCGCCGAGCAGGTCTGCGGAGAAGCGGCTAATCGAAGTAGCTTTCATATTCGCTATCTCGTACCGTATCAAGCGTCGCGCAGTGGATCCCGCCACCCTGCGTGTATATGTGGCGCATGCGGACTGGCGCTACGGTTATTTTCAATTCTTCTAGAAGCTTAATTAGTCTCGTCTGACGCTCATCCACAATCACTGTCTCCGGATCAACAGAAAGGAAATTCATTCCAACCCAAGGTGAAGACATGTCGTGCAGATTGGACTGAAACCCCAGTGCCTCAAGCTCGTTTCCAAGCGGATCGCGAACTTCCTTCTGGAACTTCAATTCAGCCTCGGATGTAGGCGCTACATCACCAAAATAAACCTTATCCCACTTGTCGAAAAGTCTCGGGCAGGTCTTTTCGTTAACCCGAGTGCTATTCAGAAGAACACGACCGGGACAGAGACACATACATGTCGAATCAATGTGACTCGAACGATAAATGTCTGCGGTCGTATGAACTCGGTATTCGTCACCGAGGACGCTTTGCAGCCATCGTGCCCCCATGCAGTTTCCCGATGAAGAAAGGAGGTAGAGCAAATCCTTTCCCATCCGAAGCGTGTTCGCAGCTTCAAAAAGAATTTCCCGTTCGCTGAGTTTATGAAGCTTTTCGAGACGGCCGCCAGTCAGTTCCCGATGCTTTAAATCCTCTTCCGTTAGAACACGCTCGGTTTCATCCCTGAAATAGAGTAGTTTCACTTGATAATCGAGTTTTGGTTTCGGACCCGCTATCCATCGGAACCCCACCTTGAAGTATTCGTACCAGATTGGGTACAAGGCTGTGGTTTCATAGTAGCGACAGCTGAGATAGGACGGACTTTCGATAACGGTATTGCCAACCACTAGGTTCAGGTCCCGAGTGTTATAAACATTGTTGCTCGTGGAGGCCCAGAATGGGGAACCGTACATATGCGAGAGATTATGAATGGTAGGACGATGTACCTTTACACCAAAGCCCTTCAGCAGATTAACCAGGCCCTCGAGGTCTTCCGCTATTTCGTCGAGAAACCATTTCGGAAATGCGCTTTTTGCGATCTTGTATGCTTGTTCTTTGACGTTTTCAGGTATCGGCTCGGGCCGATTCCAAGTTAGAACAGCCATTGAACCCTCAGCCGTACCCACGATAATCTCCCGAAGTTTGTCCCATTCATTGTGGCTATTGATCTTCCCTGCTACTGCTGATGACATAGCAACCTCCACTGGTAATCGAGTTCAGGATCTCGATCAGTCGCACTACCGGATGATCTGCGGCATCAAATCCCAGAGGCGTGCTGCCTGCATTCCGAATTACGGTTTGCAGTTGTGCAGAATCGTCGAGTAGGTCTGCGGAGAAGCTCAGCCTACTGGGTGATGACGATTGGCTAAAGGTAGAGGACTTCGGGCGGGGGCGGGCGTTCTGCCTGGGGAACCAGGAAGGGACTTAGGGGGAAACCTGCACTCAAAGGCGGGATAAATTCCGCCGGGCACCGTTCATGCAGCCAATTTCCCTCTTTCGCGCAAATTCCGATGCTCGGCTGCGGCGCTACGCACGAAAGGTCTATCGTCACTTCCGAGCCGGAAGCCCAACCTTCGTTGGATTCCGCGAATCGATCAGGGAAGTCGGCTGGCTCGGCTGGCGAAAAGCCGCCCTGTCCATCGTTAAGAAATATCGCTACGGGCAGCTTGGACCAGGCCGTCCTGATAACGAGATCAATGGCATGGTTGCCATCGACGTCGCGCGCCTCGATCTGCAGTCCGCCGGCGGGCGCAACAAGCTGAATGGAATGCTGCCCGATTGCCGAAAGCCGAAGTTGAATCGAGTAGTTGCTCGTGCGGGAATTGTTTGTTGCAGCCTGAACAGTAACTATATCTGGATGAAGGTCTCCGTCAAAGTCGGCGATTGCAAAGGCTAGGTTGGGCCCGTGCCAGGCAACCGAAGGTCCATAGACATTTTCTCCTGCTGAGGCGCTTCCGCCCGCGAGAGTAAAGAACAAACAGAAGATTAGATAAGGCAGGAAGGAATGCGATCTGATGGCGTCGTGGGCTTTTGGCATTGTCCCAAGAACCTAGAACCAACCCCTTTACTGCCCTGAGGACCAGACCCTAAACGGAACGGTATAAGAGCAAGTGTCGCTCCAAATTGAAGCCCTTGGCAATGCAGGAGATCGATGCCTCATGCGGCGTACCACAGCTAAAACCTAGGGTGAATTAGGTATTTAAGTGCTCGAAAGTGTCAAATCTCGGCACATTAATCCCTACTTCGGGAAAATGCTGCTGTGTGACATAGCGGCTGACGACATTGCACACTATCAAACCTCGCGTCTCGCACAAGGCGCGGCCTCGAAAACTGTAAATCTCGAAGTGGAAACATTGCGCGCGGTCCTGCGTAAGAATCGGCTCTGGGCAGCGATCCAACCCGATGTATGGATGCTCCGAGCGCGGTACATGGGACGAGCCATAAGTCGGGACGAGGAAGCCGCGCTTTTGGAAGCCTGCCGAGCAAGCCGTTGCTGGTCGCTGTACTCGCTGTCTTGGTTGCCGTCAACACCTGTATGCGTTACGCGGAACTTCGACTGCTCAAGTGGAGACAAATTGATCTCAATACGTGCACGCTTACAGTCGGACTCAGCAAAACCGAATCTGGAACGGGGCGCATTCTCCCTCTGAACGACCGCGCTGCGGCGATTCTGGATTTTTAGGGAAGTTTCTTCCCTATGCGCGAGCCATCTCATTTCGTTTTCCCGCCGAGCGGTATGGATGGTCTGGAGATGGTGGGACCGTCATGATGTGACCCAAAGCTGGGTGAGTTCCCGAGTCCATTCCGCGCAGCAACTGGCGAACTGACAAAAAAGGCAACCTTCAGGCCGAGTGAATGCTTGACTCAGCCGGCGTTCCCAATCTCTCAGCGAACACTACAGGTGCCGTCGGGTCTCCATTGGGATTTATCCTTACCGAAACAAGCACCCACCGTACAGCGTTCACCCGGTAGGCTGGACAGCCCATCAATTCTATTATATTCTGTTCCTTTCGATTTCCTTTCGTCAGCACCTCGATAGACTTCCCAACGAAAAGAGAGGGCAGAATGAAGAATCTGCTGAAGTTCCTCTGGCAAGAACAGAAGGGACAGGACCTGACGGAATATGCGCTGCTAATGGCCTTAATCGCGCTAGGGGCAATTACGAGTATGAAAACGATTGCGAGCACGATTAACGGTATACTCACGAACTCCGCATCGACGATCGGAACTGCGGCCGGTCCCTAGTTGCACGAAGAGGTCTTGTTCCTGGAGTTGCAGACAAATAGAGCTACCCCCGGCGCTCCCGACTCTTGTGTGCCTCCGTACAACCGGGCTGGAGGGGGCCGCCCTACAAGGCAGAAGCCATAACCGATGCGGAGCGACATCCCCTTACTGCTCCGCGCGGATGCACTCCGGCACCCTTGAGTATTTGGCGGTTCTCTTCGCCGTTTGTCGAATTGGAGGGTGCTACGCCCTAGAGGTTTGAAACTCCCCTCGCGGGTCGCTGGGGAAGATTCGAATCTTTACTCTGGCCGTCTCTTTATAGTATAAAACCCGAAGTCAGCTTTGAAGGTTACTGATGCGCATCAAATTGACGCTAGCGATTGTGGTTGGTCTGTTGTTCTGCGCCCTCGTAATCAGGGAAATTCCTGAACTTATCAATCTCGTCGACGACACGTCGAACGATTTTTCTCTCGTTGTATTCGCAAAAGATGCCCTGAAGGTGGTCAAGATTCAGATCCTCCCGCCGGGGCAGCCAGTGTTCGCGGATATCCAGTGCCGACAGGCCGCCTTATGTTTTCCAACTCACCCCTTGATCCAAACCTTCCAGACCCCGGACGATGTTCTTCACGTGTCCTGCGTCCTGCGAACATAATCTCTCCCTCTCGAAGCCCATACGCTCCTTAACTGATTCCTAGGTTTTTATCAATTCGAAGCCCGCCCGGCCCTCAATTGATTTTGGGGAGGTCGTATCAATGTACAAGATCGAGGAACACAACGCCTTCTATCTGCACGAAGACCCCCGCTGTCAACCGAAGGAGTTCTTCAAGTTTTTAGTGCGCTTGGCAGAACCGCAGCTGTCGACCGGATCGACGGTTCTAGATATTGGCTGCGCTTCGGGCGCATTCCTTCACTACCTGCGATCGCTGCACTTGACCTTGAGGTTGGCCGGAATCGACGTCTCACCGCAGATCATCACAAAAGCCAAGGAGAGGGTGCCAGACGCGCGTTTCTCGGTGGGTAACATTTATACCGGAGATCAACTGCCCACGGAACGGTTTGACGTGGTCTTCATGAGCGGCGTCAATTACCTGTTTTCAGACTATGAAGTGTGGCTCCGCAACTTGCTTTCGGTCACGAAGGGAAGCGCTTATGTTTATGGGCTCTTCAACCCTGAAGATCTCGACGTCTATTCCACCGTACGGCGATCAGGGGATAAAACGTCGAGCACGCCCTGGAATCTTATTTCAGAGAAATCGATCAGCATGTTTTTGGAATCCCTGAATGTTCGGCATAAATTCTTCCGTTGGACGCTTCCAATCGAAAACCCAAGGGCACACGCTGATCCTATGCGGTCCTGGACGATTGAAACCAAGGATTCCGGTATGCTGGTCGTCAACGGGACCCAGACAGTTCATCGATTTGCAGCGTTGCGGATGGATGCGTAGCCATTCAAATTCGGCTCATCGGGATGGAGCACCATGTAGGGAACAACCCAATCCTGTTTGACGCAGTAATCGAAAACTGAGGCGTTTCCGGATAGTTGATACCATGTTGGAATAGCGACACAAGGGAACTGGAAGAGAAGCAGAAAAAGCGAGTTTTTCATGACGGCAAACGCTGCCGGCACAATCTGAAACCTAGGCGGCGATTCTAATTTGGAATTTCACGACGAGGCACTTGGGTGCTCTTCTGCCTTTCGGGACAATCCCAACGTCCCGACCCGAGCAGGCCCCATTTCCATTAAAGCGACGTGGATTCCACCGTCGGGCCGGATCACAATCTATGTCTTGCGAGTTTGCGAAACAGGCAAGCGACTCCGAGGCCAGTAGAAAGCAATATGAGACTGGAAGGCTCGGGAGTCGGTGTCGGAGATGGGCCATTCGACGGCGAAAATTCGCCGCCGGTGACTGGAATTATAGGGACGAGCGAAAGACTAGGCTCCCCAGTCGTTCCAACGCCTCCGGCACCGGGTGAGACAAACGGGAGGGCGCCGACCGGCGCCCCATCGACTGCGATCTCGCCAGTGATGGGAGCGACGAAGGGCTCGATGATTTGCGAGACGAGTGGAGTATCAAGTGTCTCAGGCACCGGCTCGTCGACCAGTGAGACGGGCGTATGCGGTAGCTCGGAGATTTGATTGCCACAGCGAGTCCGTGAAATGTGCTGGCCGTCGGTGATCAAAGTTTCGCCGACAGCGAGACGTAATTTTTTCGAAGTCCAGAAGACATCATCCCCTCTCCGATAAGAGACGTACACGGCGCGGGATTGCTGCACTCGGAAGACGCGAGCTTTCGCGAGATCAAATCCGGCGTAGTGCGCCGCAACAACCGGGTCATACGCCATCGCACTTCGCAGCTCGGCCGCGCTCTCTGCTCCGCCGGGAATGATTGAGTATGGATAAACCACTCGCCTGCTGGCCGATTCGCGGCCGCTGAGGCTAGAGCGGACGACGAGAGGAGGAAACTCAAACGGCGAACGAATGGCTTCGCCCCGATGGATCGATGCATCGCGGCTGCCAGCACTCGGCTTTTCGATTGACCAGCCGAGAAGACCCACGAAAGCCACAATTGCAAGAACTTCGAATCGCCAACGATAAGACTTCCTGCAAAATCCCTTCCTAAGACTGGGCCCCAAAATCAGTGTCCTCTTTTCAAAACAGACGCGACAGTGCCGCGCGAACCCCAACCCTAATGCTTACGAAGCAATTGTGGGACCAATCTGCGTCAATGATTCTTAAGGGATTACAGCGATGTGAATAGTCGGCGATGTCTGCAAGATGTCGTTTTCCGAAACGAACTGTTATTTCTGCGTGACGCTGGTTTCACGCCCGTGTACTTTCTCTAGCCTACTAGTAGTACGAGAACCCGGGCTCATTCCAGATGGGTGACGGCAGAGGTCCTCGACATTTACCCATTTATCTAATTCTTGAGAAAGGAACTCCCGACGCATATCTCGTTAAAAGCCGAATCCGTAATCCGAACATCAAATCGCCTCACAAGGTCACACTTGGTGATTGCCACCTAAGCAGGCGATGATTGCTTCGGTAACTGGTTTCGTCTCACTGGGCCCTCGAACCGGGATAGAAACAACACCCGCCTCTTTAGCCGGATAATCGTTCCCTCCTACGAACAAGGCATCACCGATGAAAATCATTTCTTCCAATGAGATGCCTAGGAGCTCTCGCAGTTTTCTGATCCCATAAGCTTTGTCAATACCAGGTTTGGTGACATCAATGGATGTCTTGCCACCCAAGCGAACAGAGAACTCGGGAATAAACCTATCGAGGATCGCTTTAATCTTCTTCCGCTTGCTGAAATCAGGGTCCCATTTGTCCTTTTCTCCCAAGGGTGCCTGCTGACCCAATGCGGAAAATGTTATCTGGCTTCCTCGGTCCTCAATTGCCTCTCCCCACACCTTCTCGACCTTGAAGCCCGCTGCATCCACCGCCTTTTTTAGCGAACTGATGATTTTCTCCTTCTCCTCAACCGTGAGATCTTCTGAATAGATCCTTTTCCAATCTCCCCCACTATATTGGAAAAACTTTGTTCCACATGTGGGAAGCAGGAATAGATTCATCCGATTTTCGTCAAGGGCAAGATTGGGAAGCAACTGTTTTTCAAACTGCGGCCAATCGCCTCCGGAAATCACTGCCACTTTGGCGACACGCAGGAGGTCACGCAGCAGTCCCGCCATTTCAGTGTCAAGAGACGATTTACTTTCGGCAAGCGTGCCGTCCAGATCAAAGACAACGAGTTTTTTCAAGATCCTTCCACCTTGAATCCTTTCCCAAGGGAGCTGCCTCGACCAATGAACATCCCTTCCGAACAACGCCCAATTTCGCACGAGATGTATGAACGCGCCGTGTCCACCCTAGTAGCGGAACGCAGCTAGACGGATTGCAGCCAAGAGGGCGAAATACCAATTCGGCCCACGCGAGCTGCAGAACAACCTGCATCGCAGTTGCGGGACCTCGTCTGGAATCAACTTGTCGACCTCCATATCTTTCTCGCCGCCAGAACTGAAGCAAGCATCAGGGCCGCGGCACTCAGACGAACTGCGTCATCCATTCGCAGATCTGCGCTGTGAGGAACCGGGACAGGATGCCATCGACTCCGGAAGAGCGTCAAGCAGCAAGCGTCAGGATTTAACGCCAGAAGTATTCAAGGCAACACGCGCCCGCTCAATATCATCTTCGGACCACATCCGACCAGTTGAATTAGTCTTGGAATCAAAGAGAATAGGTGGCGCGGCGATTTTCCCTTGCCGCATCATCAGGCGAAGGACGGAGATGTCGATGCCTAGAATATCCGCCGCCTCTTGGGTGGTTATTTTTGAGTTGGCCATTTTTTCACTATAGCGCTACCACCGAAGTGTTGCCGCGGGAAGTAAACAGTTGGACGCGCGGAAGGCAATACTCCTCGCGAGAGATTTCATCGCAATTGGCGCTCGTGCCAAAGCGTGAGTTGACGCATGCCCCGAAAATCCCAGGGCTTTGAAATTGACCACGAGTTTTCACATTCGTGGCAATACACTCGCTAAGTTTATGCGCACTCTTGCAGCATTGAGCGCGATTGCTGAATAATTGGGCTATTATCTAGCTGATTCATAATCGGTTACTTAGACGATGTATTTTGGCTATCAGATTGCGAGGAACAGAATACGGGCTACAAAGCACTGCCAACCGCCCCGCCCAGCGACGGTAACCCCTGGGGATTCCCAGAGCGGCTTAGTAGCCCGTCCACCCTTGCGTGTTCCAATGCGTGCGATTCTGCCTCGTACCGATGGTACCGGGGCACGCCTCTACGTAGGCGGAAAGCCAACATACGCGCCCAGATCGTTTTCACCCGAAGGCGAGAAACTCGTTTTTCCATTGCTCGCAGTTCGAGAGCAGTAGTCCACTGCAATGAAAGGGGACGTGCCCGGCTATGCGACCAATGGTTTATACTTAACTTATGAAAAAGTATTCTCATCACGAGGACTTGAACCGAAAACAGGAGAGTCGGAGCTCCTCCGATCGTGGCTTCGGAATTGTTATTTCCGTCTTTTTCGTGCTCGTGGCTCTCTCGCCGTTGCGAGCACACCATCCGGTGCGTTGGTGGGCGCTAGGATTGGGTGGATTGTTCTTGATCGTGGCCCTTCGGAAACCGGTCTGGCTGCGTACCTTGAACAAATATTGGACGAAGGTTGGCTTGCTTATGGGGCGTATCGTCAGTCCGGTGATTACGGCGGTGTTGTTCTACGCAGTTGTAACTCCCACTGCGCTCCTGTTCCGGATATTGGGAAAAGATCCGTTGCGCCTATCATGCGATCCCGAAGCGCGCAGTTACTGGATCGAACGACAGCCGCCGGGGCCTGCGCCTGAAACGATGACGAATCAATTTTAGGAGAGTATGATGATGTCGTTTCTGAAAGACTTCTGGGCTTTTTTGAGTACTCGCAAAAAGTATTGGCTGCTACCAATCTTATTGATGATGCTGGCCCTTGGGGCGCTGCTGGTGTTCGCGCAAGGAAGCGCGATCGCTCCATTTATCTATACGCTCTTCTAACGACTGCCCGCAGATGCGAATTTTAGGTATTTCTGCTTTCTATCACGACAGTGCAGCTGCGCTCGTGCGGGATGGCGAAATCGTCGCTGCCGTGCAAGAAGAGCGATTTAGCCGCAAGAAACACGACTCGCGGTTCCCCTTGAAAGCAGTGGAGTACTGTCTGTCGCAGGAGGCTGTGGAACTCTCTGACGTTGATTTCGTCGCTTTCTACGACAAACCATTCTTAAAATTTGAACGTCTGCTCGAAACTTACGTCGCTTTTGCCCCGCGAGGCCTACGCTCATTCGCGATGGCCATACCGCTCTGGGTGCGCGAGAAGCTATTTCAAAAGAACCTGTTACACAACGAGCTAAAACAATTCAGCAAGGAGTTCGACTGGGAACACAAACTCCTATTCGCCGAACATCATCAGAGCCACGCTGCGAGCGCCTTTTATCCTTCGCCATTCGAAGACGCTCTGATTCTCACCATGGACGGAGTCGGGGAATGGGCCACGACTTCCGTCGCGCTCGGCAGCGCCAACAAATTGGAGATCATCAAGGAAATTCATTTTCCGCATTCGCTCGGGCTACTCTATTCAGCCTTCACTTACTACACCGGCTTCAAGGTTAACTCGGGCGAGTACAAAGTAATGGGCCTTGCGCCGTACGGCTCGCCCCGATTCGCCAAACAGATTCTGGACCACCTCATAGATATCAAAGCCGATGGGTCCTTCCGACTGAACCTCGATTACTTCAACTACTGCACCGGTCTGACAATGACGAACAGTAAGTTCGATACGCTATTTGAGGGGCCTCGACGCAAGCCCGAAGAGCTTCTCACGCAAAGGCACATGGACCTCGCTGCATCGGTGCAAGTCGTATTGGAAGAAGTTGTATTGCGCATGACGCGAACTCTGGCGGCAGAGACCGGAAAGAAGAATCTGTGTCTGGCTGGAGGTGTGGCGCTCAACTGCGTGGCGAACGGGCGGCTGCTGCGGGACGGTCATTTTGAAAAGATCTGGATCCAACCTGCGGCTGGCGATGCCGGAGGAGCTCTTGGTGCGG
This sequence comes from uncultured Acidobacteriota bacterium, assembly GCA_963772535.1. Classification (GTDB taxonomy): domain Bacteria; phylum Acidobacteriota; class Terriglobia; order Acidiferrales; family UBA7541; genus Palsa-295. Next base: position 345,317 of record CAVYXN010000005.1, on the reverse strand, counting down.
CGCTAACCGCCTATCACACGTTCAAGAGCCAACCTCGCAAAATAAACAGGTACTGCGACAACATGAAGGGTTCCTATTTGGGCCCTGAGTTCTCGCAGGCAGACATCGAACGACGCTTAACTGCCGCTGGCGCAAGGTACGTGGTACTTAGCGACGATGAGCTACTCGACGCTTGCGCCGACGCCCTCGAATCTGAGAAAGCGGTCGGTTGGTTTCAAGGACGGATGGAATTTGGCCCGCGCGCGTTGGGTGGCCGATCGATTCTAGGTGACGCGCGCTCGCCCAAGATGCAGTCCATGCTCAACCTCAAAGTGAAGTTTCGCGAATCCTTCCGCCCATTTGCTCCGTCCGTATTGCGCGAACATGTGTGCGAATGGTTCGAACTCGATCAGGACAGTCCTTACATGCTGCTCGTGGCAAATGTGCTGGAACAGCGCCGTAAGCCGATGACTGAGGCCGAGCAAGGGCTGTTTGGCATCGAAAAGCTCAACGTACCGCGCAGCGACATTCCGGCAGTCACCCACGTCGATTATTCGGCCCGCATCCAGACCGTGCATAAGGAAACTAATCCCCGTTATCACGCTCTCATACAAAGGTTCAACAAGCGCACCGGCTGCCCTGTGATCGTTAACACCAGCTTTAATGTCCGAGGCGAGCCCATCGTAGGCACACCAGAGGACGCTTTCCGCTGCTTCATGGGCACTGATATGGAAGTGCTGGCCATCGGCAATTGTTTTCTTCGCAAGGAAGACCAGGATCCAAGCCTCACGAAAGACTACAAATCCAGCTTCGATCTCGATTGAGACTCTCCGCAGCTCTCCTGAGTGGCTGCATCGTTAACAGAATGGAATTAGTTAGCGTTGTTCAATAGAACACAGTGCGCCTCAAGACCTAGAACTTCTAGTCCAGCTACAACTTAGTTTTGGCTTAGTTTCGCTTTCGTTCGTTGAAACACTTGTGTTAAGGTCTTGCAGCTTCCCAGCCCTCCGCCGTGGGAGTTACTACTCCAAGCCAGGGGTCGTGTCCGATGTGGAAAACTGATTCGCCCTTCATCGCTATTCTTGTGCGCCTCGTCGGTGTCATTTTCAATTGCGACGTCTATCAGACGGTTGGTCTATTCGTTCTTTTCTGCACAGTTGTAGCACCTGCCTTCGGACAAACTCCCGTACTCACGCAGCACAATGATAATGCGCGAACGGGACAAAATACGTCCGAGACAATTCTGACGACGGCCAACGTCAATACCAGTCAATTCGGAAAATTGTTCGCCCTGCCGGTCGATGGCCAGGTGTATGCCCAACCGCTGTACGTGCCGGGCGTGACCATCAACGGCGGAGTTCACAACGTCGTGATCATCGCTACGGAAAACGACAGCGTGTATGCGTACGACGCCGATTCCGCCAGCGCCGCTCTTTTGTGGAAAACGAAGGCCAGCTTGGTGGACGCAGCGCACGGCGCCGGCGCCGGCGAGACGGCCCTCAATAGTGCCAGCACGATCGGCTGTACCGATATGCAGCCGCAAATTGGGATTACCAGTACACCGGTCATTGATTCCACTTCGAAGACCATCTACGTGGAAGCGAAGTCCACCAATGGGCTCAGCTATTTTCACCGGCTGCATGCTCTGGATCTTCTTACGGGGAATGAAAAAGACCCCCGGGCCGGTTGTGATTACTGCAACGGTGAGTGGAACCGGTGACGGGAGCTCGAGCGGTGAGCTCGCTTTTGATAACTTGCATCATTTGAATCGGCCCGGACTTTTGCTTCTCAACGGCACGATCTACATTGGGTATGCCTCACACTGCGATGGCGGTCCCTATCACGGCTGGCTGTTTGCCTATGACGAGGCGACCTTCGCACAAAAGAGTGTGTATGTGACGACGCCTAATGGAGGTCTCGGCGGATTTTGGATGAGCGGAGCAGGCGTTGCGGCAGATGCGAGCGGAAATATCTTCATCCCGTCTGGAAACGGCACCTTCGATAACTCGAAAGTGCCAGTGGAAACGGGCGACACGATATTGAAACTCGGCACCACCAACCAGATTCTGACGCTGCTGGATTACTTCACGCCCGAGGAACAGGCAACCATGGATAGCCATGACGAGGACCTGGGGTCAGGTGGAGTGCTCCTGCTTCCCGATCAACCGGGCTCGTTCCCGCACATCCTGGTGGAAGCGGGAAAAGAGGGGAGAATCTACGTTGTCAACCGGGACCAGATGACGACGAATAATTCTCACTATTGCTCGGGATGCCCGAACGACCCGGAAATTATCGAGGAGTCGGGTCTCCCGGCAGTGGGTGCTGGCGGGTATGGGATGTTTAACAGTGCTGCGTATTGGAACAATACTCTCTACTTCTGGGGTGTCCGTGATGTGATGAAGTCGATCCCCATTACCAGTGGGCTTCCCGACTTCACACACGTCACCCGAAGCACGCCTCAAATCGGCTTTCCTGGTGCTGGCGTGTCGGTCTCCTCGAATGGGACGACAGCAGGGAGCGCGATCGTCTGGGCGATCGATAGTAGCCAGTATGGTTCACCCGGGCCAGGACCGGGGCCAGCAGTGCTCTACGCGTTACGATGCAACGAACATTTCCAAAATGCTCTATAGCAGTACCCAGAACGCCGGGCGCGATGCGGCAGGGAATGCTGTAAAGTTCACAGTTCCCACGGTGGCCAACGGCAAAGTGTACGTGGGAACTTCCACCGAAGTCGACGTTTATGGTTTGGTTAGCGCCAATCCACTACCCCACATCTCGTCTATAACCCCGTCCAGTGCAACGGTTGGAGGACCGGCCTTCCCGTTGACTGTCAATGGAACCGGATTTATCACGGGGGCCACCGTGAATTTCGGATCGAATCCTGCGATTACCCCCTCGTCCGTTACCAGCACGCAGATCGTTGCGACAATTCCTGCAACTGACATCGCCACAGCGGGTACGGCGAACGTAACGGTCACAAGCCCAGCGGGCGGCGGCACCTCGAACGCTCAGACTTTCACCATCAATAATCCTGCGCCGACCGTAACCTCTCTCTCCCCAACCAGTGCCACCGCTGGAAGCGCGGCCTTCACTCTCACCGTAAATGGAACCGGCTTCGTGTCCACATCGGTTGTGAAGTTCAATGGAGCCGCCAAGACCACCACCTTTGTGAACGCAACGCAGTTGACCGCGGCAATCACTGCCGCCGATATCGCTACTGCCGGAACCGCAACTGTGACCGTCACGAATCCAGCGCCCGGCGGCGGCACCTCCGGCAATCTATCATTCACGATTAATCCCGTTTCAGCGCCAACGCTTACTTCAGTCGCGCCGCCCTCCTCCACAGCAGGGGGAGCAGCATTCACATTGACTCTTACAGGCACTGGTTTCGTCGCCGGCGCTACAGTGAATTTCGGCACTAATCCTGCAATCACTCCCTCGTCCGTCACCAGCACACAGATCGTTGCCACGATCCCGGCTGCTGATATCGCCTCTGCTGGCGCCGTGAATGTAACAGTTACAAATCCTGCGGGCGGCGGTACGTCGAACGCTCAGACCTTCACCATCAACAATCCTGCGCCGACGGTAACCTCTCTCTCCCCGACGAGTGCAACCGCCGGAGGCGCCGCCTTCACTCTCACCGTAAATGGAACCGGTTTCGTGTCCACATCGGTCGTGAAGTTCAACGGTGCGGCCAAGGCCACTACATTCGTGAACGCAACCCAGTTGACTGCGGCAATCACTGCCGCCGATATCGCCACTGCCGGAACCGCAACTGTGACCGTCACGAATCCAGCTCCCGGCGGCGGCACCTCCGGCAATCTATCGTTCACGATTAATGCTGCTTCAGCACCAACCCTTACTTCTGTCGCGCCAACCTCCGCCACGGCAGGGGGAGCAGCCTTCACATTGACTCTTACAGGCACTGGTTTCGTCGCCGGTGCTTCGGTGAATTTCGGCACCAATCCCGCGATTACTCCTTCCTCTGTCACCAGCACTCAGATCGTCGCCACGATTCCTGCTGCTGACATCGCCACAGCCGGCAAGGTGAACGTAACCGTCACGAATCCGGCAGGCGGCGGCACGTCGAACGCTCAGACCTTCACTATCAATAATCCTGCGCCGACCGTAACCTCCCTCTCCCCAACCAGTGCTACCGCTGGAGGCGCGGCCTTCACTCTCACCGTAAATGGAACCGGCTTCGTGTCCACATCGGTCGTGAAGTTCAACGGTGCGGCCAAGACCACTACATTTGTGAACGCAACGCAGTTGACTGCGGCAATCACCGCCGCTGATATCGCCACTGCCGGAACCGCAACTGTGACCGTCACGAATCCAGCTCCCGGCGGTGGCACATCTGGCAATCTATCATTCACGATTAATCCCGTTTCAGCGCCCGCGCTTACTTCGATTACACCCGCGACAGCTACGGTTGGAGGGACAGGGTTTACACTCAATATGACCGGCACGGGCTTCGTCGCCGGTGCTACGGTGAATTTCGGCACCAATCCTGCAATCACTCCGTCGTCCGTCACCAGCACCCAGATCGTCGCCACGATCCCTGCTGCTGATCTCGCCACCGCCGGTAGTGTGAATGTGACGGTCACGAATCCTGCGGGCGGGGGCACGTCGAACGCTCAAACCTTCACCATCAACAATCCTGCGCCGACCGTAACCTCGCTCTCCCCAACCAGTGCCAACGCTGGAGGCGCGGCCTTCACTCTCACCATAAATGGAACCGGCTTCGTGTCCACATCGGTTGTGAAGTTCAATGGAGCCGCCAAGACCACCACCTTTGTGAACGCAACGCAGTTGACTGCGGCAATCACTGCCGCCGATATCGCCACTGCCGGAACCGCAACTGTGACCGTTACGAATCCACCTCCAGGCGGCGGCACATCCGCATCTGTATCGTTTACGATTAATCCTGCTTCAGCACCAACCCTTACTTCCGTCGCGCCAACCTCCGCCACGTTAGGGGGAGCAGCCTTCACATTGACTCTTACCGGCACGGGGTTCGTCGCCGGCGCTACAGTGAATTTCGGCACCAATCCTGCAATCACCCCTTCGTCCGTCACCAGCACTCAGATCGTCGCCACAATTCCTGCTGCTGATATCGCCACGGCCGGCACTGTGAACGTAACGGTTACGAATCCTGCGGGCGGCGGTACCTCGAACGCTCAGACCTTCACCATCAATAATCCTGCGCCGACCGTAACCTCTCTCTCCCCAATCAGTGCCACCGCCGGAGGGGCTGCCTTTACTCTCACCGTAAACGGAACTGGTTTTGTCTCCACATCGGTCGTGAAGTTCAATGGCGTCGCCAAGACCACCACCTTTGTAAGTGCAACGCAGTTGACCGCCGCAATCACTGCCGCCGATATTGCTACTGCCGGAAGCGCAACTGTGACCGTTACGAATCCAGGTCCAGGCGGAACATCGAATGCGGTCTCGTTTGCGATCAACAATGCGGTTCCTACGATCAGCTCGCTTTCGCCTTCGAGCGCGGTCGCCGGCTCGGCAACATTCACACTGACTGTTAACGGCGTCGGCTTTGTGAGTGGCGCCACTGTGAATTTTAATGGCGCCGCTAGGGCAACGACATTCGTAAGCAATACCCAAATTACCGCGGCAATCTTGGCTTCGGACATCGCTAACGCTGGAACGGCGAACGTAAGTGTGACAAATCCCGCTCCGACTCCCGGACCATCAGGAGTTCAAGTCTTTACCATAAGCAGCCCTAATAACCCGGTTCCAACAATATCGAGCCTTGGCCCGGCGCATGCGCCGGGTGGTGCCGCGTTCACCCTCACAATAAATGGCACTAATTTCCTGGCGAAGTCGGTCGTCAATTTCAATGGCAAGCCAGAGACCACCACTTTCATTAGTGCGACCCAGATCTCGGCGGCTGTTCCGGCGAGCGATGTATCAATGGCGGGAAACGCGAACGTAACCGTGATGAATCCATCGCCGGGCGGGGGAGCTTCACCGGCCTCTATTTTCACAGTGGACGGCTACAGCCTCGGCGGCCCTTCGGGCGCTTCGCTCACGTCCGGACAGCCAGCGATGATTCAAATTACAGCGACTCCGACTGCAAACGGATTTGCGAACTCTATCTCATTCAGCGTCGCCGGGCTCCCAGCGGGCACTTCGGCATCATTCAATCCGACCATGCTCACGCTCAACGGGGTTGCAAAGCCCACAATGTTGACGATAACGAATGGATCCTCGGCTGTCTCTCGGCAAAGTGCAGGCACCAATGGTTCAGCGAGGTTGCTCCAACCGCTGCTAGCGACCTGGTTCATCGTGATTCTCGGGTTGCTCTACCTGCGGCTTCAGGTTCGCGCGATTTCGCTCATGAAGCGCTATACCGCTCTCGCTCTTTTCGCGCTGATACTTCTAACGGGAGGCATCCTTGGCGGTTGCGCGCTCGGTGTCAACAGCTCTCCGAGCGTTAACACTTCTCAGCTAACTGTGACGGCCACGTCGGGGACGCTCACGCAAACGTTCGGAATTACCCTGCAGGTTAATCGCTAATGTTGGCGGAGGGCAGACGGATTGCACCCCCAGTTCCCGGTCGCGTGCCAATGCCAATCGCGCCCAGACGAATGCCTAGTTGGGCTTTGTAAGCGTGCGGTGTGTGGCGCCTAAATCACTCGGAGATAGTGCAAAGCTAAGTTGCTTACCAACTGCGATCATAGTGGTGCGGGTGAACTGTAACTTCTTGATAGGCCGGGGCGCGGGGAATCGAAACCATATCGGTCGGCTGCGCCAAAGCCGCGCGCTAAGCCAATCCGATCAGACCGACCCGGTTTTCAGTCCGGCCGCCCGATTGAATAAAATTCGAAGCCAAGCGCCTTCATTTCGGGACCAGATAGCAAATTCCGTGCGTCCACGATCAACGGATGCATCATAGCGTCGTGCATGCGCGGCCAATCCAGCTCTCGGAATTGTTTCCATTCTGTTGCGATGATCAGAGCCTCAGCGTCTTTTGCGGCTTCATAAGGCGACTCTGACATTTTCACCTGAGGTAGTACAGCCCGTGCCTTCTCGACAGCTTCCGGGTCAAAGGCGCGAACGGTCGCTCCCTCCGCCAACAAGCCTTGTATCAGGTCGATGGCCGGCGAGAAGCGAATGTCGTCCGTATTCGCCTTGAAGGCGAGCCCCAGCACGGCGATCGGTTTGCCCTTCATTACCCAGAGTCCCCGCCGGACTTTCTCGATAACGTGGTGAATGCGCCTGCGATTGATCTTTTCGACTTCTTTGAGAAGTGAGAAATCAACTCCTGACTTTTCGGCAAGGTGCACGAAAGCCTGCAGATCTTTCGGCAAGCAAAATCCGCCAAATCCGAGACCGGCGTTCAAGAAACTGCCGCCGATTCGGGAGTCCATCCCCACCGCGGTCGTCACTTGCTGGATGTCGGCTCCCAAGCGCTCTGCTAGGTCGGCCACCATGTTGGCGTAGGAAATCTTCAACGCGAGAAAAGAATTCGACGCGTGCTTGATCAATTCGGCGCTGTTGATCGTCGTAACCAACCATGCGGGCAGCGGCACGTCCGGGCAGGTTGCTGGAGCGTGAAACGGACAATTGAATTTGCGCTCCAGAACCGGACGATAAATCTCGTGGAGCTGCTTTTCCGCAACCTCGTCATCAACACCTACAACGATTCGGTCAGGATGTAGAAAATCCTCGACGGCCGTACCCTCGCGAAGGAATTCTGGATTCGAGGCCACGCGAAATTCCACTTTGCTCTTTCGGCCGTAGACCGAAAGGGCGCGCTTCAATTCCTGACCGGTCTGCGCGGGAACGGTGCTTTTCTCAACGACCAGCTTTGGCGAACGCGCTTCGCTTGCGATGAGCCGTGCGACGTGGTCAATTGCGCTCAGGTCCGCACTGCCATTCGGCAACGGAGGAGTACCAACGCAGATGAAAATCGCGTCGCCGGCCGCTACCGCATCTACTGGGTTGGCACTGAATTTTAGCCTGCCCTGTTTGCGGGTCTTCGCGACGACGCCATCGAGCCCCGGTTCGTAGATGGGCAGTCGCCCAGCCTCGAGCGTCGCAATCTTCTCGGCGTCGTTGTCAGTACAGAGCACTTCGTGGCCAATCTCCGCTAAGCAACCACCCGTCACAAGTCCAACGTAGCCGGCGCCAATCACAGACATCTTCAACGGTTCCCCCGAAAAAGTGCTGTTACGAACTCCCGAAATGTGCGCCCTTATATTACCCGAGCCTCTCCAGGTTTCCGAATAATGACAGGAACGATGTTCGCGAAGGCATACGATGCGATGGACTTCGCGTCAAGCAGGCTCTCGCCTCTTACCAATACTTACGAGAGCGCAAAAGGACGATTCGGGGTAACAGCTCGAGTCGTTCAGTCTAACCGCCGATGGGAACGGTCCGTTCACTGCACAAAGAGGAGTCATCCTGGAGTGGTCGGAACTTCGAAAAAGTGTATGACGAGGTTCGAAGTAACCGTTTTATTCTACAGCGCTTTGAGGCTTGGGTTGTATTTCACCGCGATCGCCAGATCCGGCATATGTGCGGCAGACCCGGATCATCACTTCAACGTGCCGAATTACCTCGCGGGCGGTCCGTACTCCGCTCAATTCGCAAGCCCGATTTATCTGCAAGCGTCGTTCAGCTTCAACGTTCCCTCCATGCATGGTTCACTGGTAAGTCGCTTCGTCCAAAAACTGGGTTAAACACAGCTGGGTCGACCGGATAAACTGACACCCGTGGAACAAGCGAACGTTGTGATCATCGGTGGTGGCGTAGTCGGATGCGCAATTGCGCGGGCACTTTCGTCTCGCTGGAGCGATGTTTTCGTCTTGGAGGCTTTGCCGAAGATCGGGATGGCAGCGAGTTCGCGAAACAGTGGGATAATCCACTCAGGACTGTACTATCCGCCAGGTTCGCTCAAGGCTCGGCTCTGCGTGCGCGGGAACGAGCTGACATATGAGTTCTGCAAGGCGCACGGCGTTCCCCACCGCAAGACGGGCAAATTGGTCGTCGCAACCTCTCCCACTGAATCTCAAGAACTCGTCGCGCTGATGAAGAATGGTGAGGCCAACGGCGTCGAAGGAATGCGAATCATCGATCGCGCTGCAATTCGTGCGCGCGAACCGCACGTGAGCGGCTTCGAAGCCATCGAAGTGCCCTCCACAGGGATTGTCGGCAGCGAGGAACTGACGAAAGCCTACGCTCGTATCGCAAAAGACCGTGGCGCGAATATTGTCACCAATGCAAGCGTCGAGCGTCTCGACGCTACCTGCGACGGGATTCGTGTTGTGAGCGCAGCCGGTGAAATTGAAACGCGATGCCTAGTGAATAGTGCCGGTCTCTTTGCGGACGAAATCGCAGCCATGCTCGGCTCACCGATGGCAGCAAATAAGATCTACCCGGTCCGCGGTGAATATTGCGAACTCGTCCGCTCCAAGCAGCATTTAATTTGCGGCCCGGTCTACCCGCTGCCTCATCCCGAAGGAGTGAGCCTCGGCGTCCATTTCACGAAGACCGTTTGGGGCAATGTTTTGCTCGGCCCGACAGCGGTGTATCTCGACGACAAAAGCAATTACGAACGAGATCGCCAATCTGTCGAGCAGTTCGCCATCGGGGCAAAGCTTCTCCTACCGGAAATCGAGCCTTCCGATCTGCTCCTTGCGTACTCCGGCATTCGCGCCAAGCTAACATCGCCGGCCAAACACGGAGAGAAGCGCGTCGCGGATTTCATCATTCAGCCGGATCCACAATTTCCTCGAGTCGTCCAGCTGATCGGCATCGAATCACCCGGCCTGACGTCGGCTCCAGCCATTGCCGAACACGTCAGTGGGCTGGTGGCTGAGATTCTCGCCTGACATGTCCTCAAGGTTGCGTTCAGCTTCATCAATATCTCAAGAAAATCAACTCGAAGATGACACTGAATTTGCCGATGCAAAATGCTGAAGAGCTATCGGCAGGTGACACCATTCATAGCCGAAGCCTCCTGGGTATTTGGGCAGCGTTCTCTGGGCAGAATCTGATCCAGCGGGTAGGAGACGGCAATTTCAGGATTTGCAAGGCACGGTTGGGAGGCTTTGTCGAGGTGACATGACTTCGTCGACATACTTACCGCGTTAGAGGAAACCCGGATCCCTATTCGGCCGGACCGAGACCGTCCACCGCATTACAGTTCAGCTATGATTGTTCGAGACTGCGTCTCTAGTCCTAAAACCACGAGGCGCCAGCGGTAGGCTGGTAAGCCGAGCGCCGGTGGCGTCGAAGATTGCGTTTCCCAAGGCCGGGGCAAGACCCACTAGCGGCGTCTCGCCCGCGCCCGCTGACGGGAGATCCTTGCGATCGAGCAGCACGACTTGTATCTCCGGCACGTCGCGAAAACGGGGAACCCGGTACCGCGAGAATCGCGCGTTTAGGATGCGGCCATTCGCAAACTGAATCGCTTCGAAGAGAGCGCCGCCGAGCCCCATGATGTTCGCCCCGACGATCTGATTGCGCAAACCGTCTGGATTCACGATTGCACCGCATTCGAATGCAGTGACCACGCGCACGACGCGAACGCCCCGCACATCATCTGCCACAACTTCCGCGCATGTGGCTACGTAGCCGCCCTTTTCGATTCCGCCTCCCAGTCCAAAACCTTGCCCCCGCTTGACCTTCTTTGCAGGCCAGCCGAATGACTTCGCGGCAGCCTGAAACACATCGCGCAGTCGGGTATCCGAAATATTCTTGAGGCGAAAATCGAGCGGATCCATCGCCACGGCGCGCGCCAAATCGTCCATATGCGATTCGCGTGCGAAATGGTTTGCAGTCGCCGCGAGACCTCGATAGGAGCCTTGCCGCAGAGGTGAACGAACGGGATGGTATTCAATATGCTGGTTCGGAATGGTATAAGGCGTCGTAATTCCCGCGGCACCTGAATTGTAATTGTGAAATTCCCATGCGGTCAGAGTTCCATCGGCAGCGACACCGCTCTTGATTTCAATCACGCCCGCCGGACGGAAATACGCCCATGTGAACTCCTCTTCGCGCGTCCATACCACTTTAACCGGCTTGTCCGCTGCACGAGCTAGCCGAGCCGCTTCTAAAGCCGCATCCGGTGTATGTTTGCCGCCATACGCAGAGCCGGTGTCCGGCACGAGTACGCGCACGTTCTCTCGCGAAAGATGAAAGGCCCCGGTCAGATCATCGCGCACGGCAAACGGCCGCTGCGTTCCCGTCCATACCGTTAGCTTTCCTTTTTTCCACTCTGCCACGGCAGCGCGCGGCTCGAGTGGCGCATGCGCAATATAAGCGACGGTGTATGTTGACTGCAGGCGATGCGCCGCGCTTGCGAGACCAGCCGCAATCGAGCCGGATTGTGTTACTGCGCCATGATCACCGGTCTCGACATTGACCTTCAGGTAGGAAAAGAGTTCGTCGCTCGAAGGTTGCGGTGTTTCCTTCCAGCCGGCACGGATTGTCGCAATTGCCTTTTCCGCGTAGCTTTCGCTCAAGGCCGCTACGCCGACAAAATCGCCATCGCGTACGACTAGAACTCCCGGCAGTTTTTGCGCGTCGGTTAGATCGCAAGATTCTAGCGTTGCACCGAATGAGGGTGGACGCAGAACCTTGCCATACATCATCCCCGCGGGCCGCAAATCGGACGTGTACTGGTGTCGTCCGGTAACAAACGCGCGACCATCAACCTTCGGTATCGACTTGCCTGCAATTGTCCATTTCGATGCGGGCGTGATCGGATCTTCGTCGGGAATGTTCCGCGCGAGCGTCTTACCTCGCGCCAAGTCCGCATAACTCGTCGAGCGCCCCGAGCTGGGATCCGTGACCTTCGCGTTCGCTGCGATCAGTTTGTAAGGAGATGTGTTCCACTCTTTCGCCGCTGTTTCTACAAGAAGCTCGCGCGCTGCCGCCGCAACTCGCCGAAGCTGCGGAGCCATCGTCGGTGTGGTGCGACTTCCAAATGTGCCCATATCGTACGGCGTCAGATCTGTGTCACCCAGCACCATGTGGACACTCTCGAATGGCACGCGCAATTCGTCCGCGACACTCTGCGCGAGTGATGTGCGGATATTCTGACCTATCTCCACTTTTCCTGTGAAAGCTGTCACGCTGCCGTCTTCACCGATGTGCAGCCACGCAGTGATATCTTTCGGTAGCTCGTCCTCGCGGGTTCGCCGTGCTCCACCCGATTCCTGCATCGCCAGCGCGTCTGAAGCAACCGCGAAAACCATGATTCCTGCGCCGAGTAATTTGAAGAAATCGCGGCGGTCCGGGTGAAAGTGGTGGATCGGGCTTTCACGAAATTCGTATCGTTCCGGCTCGGGAACGGTTTTTGCTGTTGAACCGCTCATCGCCCCTGCTTTCCTATCAATTTAGCCGCCTGTTGAATCGCGTCCACGATACGCGGATGGGTTCCGCAACGGCAGATATTGCCCTGCATGAATTGAGAAATCTCCGAAGCCGACGGGTTCGAGTTCTGCTCCAGAAGCGCAAGACCGCTCATAATCATCCCCGATGTGCAGTAGGCACACTGAAACGCCTCTTGGTCCAGAAATGCCTGCTGTAGGGGATGAAGCCTGCCGTCTTTTTCGAGATCTTCGATTGTCCTAATGGGCTGCGTGGCCTCTCCCACCGGCACTTGGCACGAACGCCGGGGCGACCCGCCGATCAGTACGGTGCACGCTCCACACTGTCCCTCTCCACACCCGTACTTCGTCCCCGTCAGTCCAATTTCTTCACGCAGAACAAATAGGAGTGGAGTATCAGCATCGGAGTGGACCGGATATTTCCTGCCATTCACTTCGAGTTCGATTAGCTTCGCCACGGTCTTTGGCCGTCCGGCAATTCGGATTGCCAGATCCTCATAATTACATTCTAGCACTCAGACTGTTACCCGCGACTTGCAACTGCACTAAATTCTTAGCATTCAGGCAGCAATTCTCTGGGGAGAATCCGGTTTAGCAGGTATGAGACAGTGATTGCAGAATGCGAAAGCGATGGATCGAAGGGAAGTCGAGCGGAGGTAATTAAGTGAGGGGAAACGAATGCGCGGCTACGTATGGCCCGCTACATGTCGCAATACAGCAGGCCTGGCCGTTTGCTGGTTTTCTTCGCGGCGGCTAGGCTCAAAATACTCGGGCACAATCTCTCGCAGCTTTTTCCGGATCGGATTAGCGCCGTCGATCGTCATGGAGTAGCGAAGCTCCTCGAGGCGCCGCGCAAGGACCGCTTGTTCCATCGGGATGCCCTGGACGCGTTTGATCTTGTGCCGCGATGTGACATGCGCTTCTTCGTGCGCGAAAAAGAGCTCCTCATACAGCTTTTCTCCTTCACGTAGGCCGGTAAAATGGATCGGAACCTGTTCCTCGGTCTTCCCGGAAAGATGAATTAGGGTTTTCGCGAGACGCAAGATCGACATCGATTCACCCATATCCAATACCAATATTTCACCATGCGAACCGATCGTGAAAGCCTGTAAGACGAGGGCCACAGCCTCCTTAATGGTCATGAAAAATCTTCGGATCTCAGGGTGCGTGACCGTCAAAGGCAGGTTGTCGCGCAATTGTTTCTGAAACAATGGGACCACACTGCCGTTGGATCCCAATACGTTTCCGAAGCGAACGGAAACACATTTCATAGACGTCGCCGCGCGGCAAGCTAGGATCAGCTCTCCCACTCGTTTTGTGACACCCATTACGTTCGTCGGATTCACGGCTTTGTCCGACGAAATCAGCACAAACTTCTCACAAGAATTTCGTTCGGCGATACCCAGCAGAGTGAGGAGCCCAAAAACGTTGTTTTTGACAGCTTCGTGAACATTTCTTTCCATAATCGGAACGTGCTTGTAAGCAGCGGCGTGAAACACAACATGGGGGGCATGCTCCCGGAAGGTGGCACGCATTCGGGCCTCGTCAGTTACGTCGGCAACGACAAAGATATCTTGTCGGTGCATTCCAAGTTCCTGTTGCAAGTAAAAAATACCCGTCTCGCTTTGATCGACGCAGACGAGTCTCCGTGGGTGATACGTCGCAATCTGACGACACAGCTCAGATCCAATTGAGCCGGCGGCTCCAGTGACGAGTACGACTTTCCCTTCCAATTCACGTCTCACGAAGTCGAGATCAAGTTCGACCGGGTCACGCCCGAGCAGATCTTCGATGCGCACCTCGCGGACCTGCTGGATACTCACGCGGCCGTTAAGGACATCGCGAAGAGCAGGGACAGTTCGAGAGGGAATCCTCGCGCGATGACAACATTCAACGAATCGTTGCATCTGTTCACCCGTTGCGGAGGGAACGGCGATTAATACTTCGTTAGCTGGGTAGCGTGGCAGCAATTCCGGCAATTGCTCCACGCGGCCAAGAACGGGCACACCGTGGATTCGAATACCGAGTTTGGTGGGGTCATCGTCTACACAACCGAGTGCCTCGAATCCGCTCCCTGGCTGCTCAATCTCGCGAATCACCATTTGCGCGGCGAAGCCTGCGCCGATGAGAATCACCCTTTTCGAAGCGTGAGCGTTTTCAAGGGTCGAGTCAGCTAATACACGAGACAAGAGTCGCGCCCCGGCAAGAAAGCCTGCCGTAAGCACCCACTCGAGAAGGTAGATAGAGCGAGGAAAGGAAAGAATTCCGAGCGTGCGCATAAACACCCAGAAAGCAAGCGATCCCAAAGTGACGGCCTTGAGAATGTCAATTGCTTCGCTGACACCACTGAAGTGCCACCAGCCACGATTCAAATTAAAAATGCGCAAGGCTATGAGCCGAATCACGACGAGAATCGGCGCTGACGCTAACAATAGCCCGCGATACGGCAACGTAAAGTCAAATCGCAGTAGCCAGGCAATGAGGAGGGCGCCAAGCACGATCATGGCTTGGAAAAAGGTAATGAACCAAGTTCTGCGCCGAAGCATCATGTTTGAGAACATCGTATTGGCCTAACGCGGGAACGTGCGAACGAGAGGAATCAGGTTCTATTGCTTCCAAGTTGAATCGGGATCATTGAGAGCACGAAAGCAGGCGCGACTTTGCGCAAGATGCAAGATGTATGATGGGCGCAAAAGTGATCGAATCGCGTTTAAACAGCTGCAAACAGTGCGAGATGGACATGCTCGAATTGCGGACTACGCGATGTGCTGTGCGCTCAGTTTGGTCTCAGAGCCGTGCCGATCTCCCCTTCGTCGACTAACTCATCATGGCGGCTGTCTTCAATTTCGAAGAAAAGAATCGCTGAATCGCCTGTACGGTGATCTCGACGTGCTCAGCTGTTGTTTCCGCGCTCATTGGAAGAGACAGAACTTCCCTGCAAATCGCCTCCGTCTCTGGGAGGTGCGGACTTTCTAGGGCAAGTTTCTTGTGTTTCCACATCGGCTTTGGCCAGTGAACTAGCGTTTCAATACCTTGGGCTCGTAGGTACTCCCGCAATTCATCCCGGGAAGGGGTCCGAACTACATAGTTTTGGAATATGTCTCCGTAGCTTTCGTTGCCAAAGTGTGGGAGTTCCAGGCCTTCGACTTCCTCGAGCCCGTCTCGATACAATCCCGCGATCATTCGGCGGTGCTTCACCCAGTCCGGAAGGTGGCGCAATTTCACGTCGAGGACGGCCGCTTGCACATTGTCCAGAAGAGCCGTGTAACCGTGATAGTGGTACTCGCCCGTCTCGCGATCTTCCCCATTAAAGCGCAGTAACCTGGCGACGCGTGCGACTTCCGCATCGTTCGTCGTAATAGCTCCGCCATCTCCGAAGCCCCCAAGGATCTTGAACGGGTAGAAGCTGAAGCAGCCAGTCAGCCCAAAAGAGCCCGCTCGTTGTCCCTTGAAGTCGGCACCCAGGGCTTGAGCAGCATCTTCGATGACTATAAGATCGCGCTCTCTCGCAATGGCCTGAATTCGGTTCATCTCGCATACCCGACCATTTAGGTGAACTGGGATGACCGCACGCGTGCGGGGTGTAATTGCGGCTTCAAGCCTGTCGGGGTCGAGATTGTAATCCTTGCGGACGTCGACCAAAACGGGAGTCGCACCAACGTGGACGATGGCGGAGACGGTAGCTACGAAAGTATGTCCTACCGTGATTACTTCATCTCCGGGGCCTATCTGAGCAGCAAGCAGCGAAAAATGAAGCGCATGATAGCCACTGTTAACGCCAACAGCAAATTTAACGCCTACAAATTCGGCCAGATTTCCTTCAAACTCACGGAGCTGATGGCGCAGAACCAGATCGCCCCGGGAGAGGGTATCGCTAATCGCACCGTCAATTTCTGTCTTCAGTCGGCGGTAATGTTCTCGTGGGTCAACAAACGGGACTTTGTATGCCATGCTTTCTCCTTTCGACCGACCGTGTCCTTCACAGCACTGACAATCTCACCCGCGTGGACGTAATAAGCTTTTTCGAGTGACGCACTCGTGGGTGCGGGAATGTCAGGCAAGCACACTCTGCGAATGGGAGCCCTCAGAGAATCAAAACATTCTTCCGCTACGGAAGCTGCAATTTCGCCAGCAATCCCGCCGCTCTTCCAAGCCGAATCGGCGACGACAAGGTGACCTGTCTTTCGAACTGAACTGAAGACGCATTCCCTGTCCCAAGGTTTGACCGATCGTAGATCAATCACCTCGGCATCTATTCCTAGGTCGGTGAGTGTCTGGGCAGCCTTCACAGATTCCGCCGCCATATAAGAGATGGCAACGATCGTGACATCATTGCCCGAGCGTACGATCGCAGCCTGCCCGATCGGCACTTCGTATATTTCTTCGGGGACGTCTGAAAGATTATCGTAAAGCCATCGGTCGTCGATGTACATGACAGGGTTAGGGTCGCGAATCGCGGCCACCAGAAGCCCCTTAGCGTCGTACGCAGTCGCTGGCATAACCACCTTGAGGCCGGGTATATGAGCGAACATCGCTTGAAGAGCCTGTGAGTGCTGCGCGCCTTGCTCCCCTCCTCGATTGATCGCCGCGCGAATGACCAGGGGAACAGGCACTTTACCCGCAAAAAGATAGGACCAGTTCGCCGCCTGGTTTACGATCGGATCCACGGCTAGGAGCATGAAGTCCATCCGCGGGTGAAAGACGATCGGGCGCATTCCGGCCAGTGCAGCACCGACAGCGGCTGCCGTCGTGGCGTTCTCGGAAACCGGCGAGTCGATGATTCTTTCTCGGCCGAATTCCTTATCTAAATCCTGGAGGCTAGTTCCCGCGTACCAGGGGCTCCACACTCCCTGCCCGATCACAAATACTCTGGAGTCGGTTGAGAGCAGTTGAGCAAAAGCTTCACGCATGGCTTGCGCGTACGCTAGTAATCGCATTGATCTTGATTCCTCCTAACGGGCGAACACATGGTCGGACAACTCTGATTCCGCGGGGCACGGCGATGCGATCGCAAATTCAACCGCTTCCTCGACCACTCGAGCCACTTCTTTCTCGATTTCCAAGAACTCAGATTCGCCCACATCCATGGCTGACAAGCGGGTTCGCGCTCGTGCGATCGGATCCTTTGGCAACCATTCCTGCATTTCATCCTTTCTCTTAACTCCGACATCCATGTCGAGTGAAGCGCCCACGTGGCCTCGCCAGCGGTAGGTGCGGCATTCAAGCAGCGTGGGGCCAGCCCCCCTTCGTGCGCGGAGCACAGCATCGACGGCTGCTTGATGCACAAGGAAGACGTCGTTTCCATCGAGACGAATTCCGGGGATGCCGTGCGCTTCGCCCGATTTGTATATGTTGTCTTCGGCGCGACGGTCGAGCAGGGGCATATGGCTCGAGTACGAATTATTCTCGCACACAAAAATTACCGGAAGCCGGTACACGGCAGCGAGGTTCAGCGCTTCGTGGAAATGACCTTCTTCGGTGGCACCGTCGCCAAAAAACGCCACGCTGACTTTGCCGTCACCTCTTAGTTTTGAGGCCAAGCCGGCTCCCACACAAATTGGGATTGTTGCAGCGACCAGTGGCACGGTTCCGAGTAGCCCTACCTCGGTCGCAATCAGATGCATCGAGCCCCCGCGCCCTCGGGCGCACCCGGACACCTTGCCAAATACCTCAGCAACCATCGCCTGCAGTTCGCCACCTTTGGCCAGATAGTGGCCGTGTGAACGGTGACCTCCAAAGATGTAGTCCGTGCGATTCAAAGCAGCGCACACACCGGTAGCGACGGCTTCTTGCCCTGTGTAGAGATGAGTGGGACAACCAATCCGCTGGCCTTCAACAAGCTGCGCGATCCTCTCCTCAACGGTTCGAATCAGAATCATCGTCCGGTACATTTCCAGCGAAAGCGCTTTTTCCTGTGAGCCCTCTTGATTGAGATTCTCGTCGTGCGTCATGGTTTCACTCCCGAAGAACCGTTGCTCGTGGGCCGCCCAAACAACAATACTTTGAACGTCGCGAGAAGAATGCGGATATCGTTGGCAAGCGATTGATTTTTTACGTATTCGAGTTGCAGCCGAATTTTCTCTGGACGGATCTGCTCGAGATAAACCCTCTCTGGATCGCGACTGCCAGCGAGCAACTTTCCCTCGTCGCGATTCCATATAGAGGCCCAGTCAGTGATACCGGGCGCCACACTCAAAATGTCTATTTCTTCTGTCGAAAACATCTCAACATACTGCGAGACTTCAGGGCGCGGACCAACAAGACTCATCTCGCCTCGGAGCACGTTGATTAACTGCGGGAGTTCATCGAGTTTGTATTGCCTTAGGAAGCGCCCGACTCGAGTGATTCTCACGTCGTCACTGGCGCTGGAGGGGCCCCCGATTTGGTCCGCATTGGCGACCATAGTCCGAAATTTGAACATTCGGAATGGCTTGCCGAAGCGTCCAATTCGGACTCCTCGATAAAACACAGGTCCCGGTGAATCGATCCTGACGAGAAGCGTCAGAATGACAAGGATTGGACTAAGCAGTGCCAACCCGATCAGCGATCCGCACAAATCGATTAGTCGTTTGGTCATGCGGGAATGCGAATTTGAAAACTCTAATGAATGATCCTTCAGTGGGCATTTCCACTGGCCATCGCATTTGCGATGACTGTGTCAGTGGTGTGATCTGACGGTGAACACGAGGTCGAGGAGACGACGTACCTTTGGTGGCAGGCCAGGCATTCGGCCTCAGGTTCGTTGTCTGGAAGACGAATGCCGCATGAACAGATCCAGCCCACCCGTCTGCAAGGCACTCCCATCATCAACGCAAAGTCAGGAACATCGTGTGTCACGACCCCACCAGCGGCAATGAATGCATATCGTCCGATCGTAATTCCACATACGATGGTTGAGTTTGCGCCTAGGGTCGCTCCTTGCCTGACGAACGTCCTTTGAAATTCATCGCGGCGAACAATATGGCTTCGGGGGTTAATTACGTTTGTGAAAACCATTGATGGACCGCAAAAAACGTCATCTTCGAGTTCTACACCTGTATAGATCGAGACGTTATTTTGGATTTTTACATTGTTTCCGATTGAGACTTTGGGGCTGACTACAACGTTCTGCCCGAGGTTACAATCACGCCCCAGCTTCGCTCCGGCCATGACGTGCGAAAAGTGCCAAATCTTTGTCCCCTGCCCGATTTCGCAAGGCTCATCGATGACGGCAGTTGAGTGCGCAAAGTATCCCTGGCTCGATTTCTGAACTTCAACGGGCACCCCTTTTTCTCGTAGAGAGTGTTCGCAAGCCTCGAGAATTTCGAGCACTCGCAAGGCGCTCTCGCCGTCCGTCCGCGGACGTTGTCGAGTCCTGATGCATTCGAGGAAATGAGCACATTCCAAACGGAGCGGCTCGGCCTTCGAAATAGGGATCACCTGCCCCGCGCCGCTTTCCGCGACAGGCTTGCGATCGAGCCAATTAATGTGGTGAGCGTAGAGGGTCAGCTTGTTTTCCGACTGGACGTCATCAAACACCGCCATCTTGTCGCTGCCGACTATCGCGAGCTTCTGTTCCTTAAAAGGATGGAGCCAACTAACAAAAATGTGCGCTTTCACACCGCTTGCAAAATCGAGCGTGCTGAGTGTTGTATCCACGAGCGGGGGATTCAAGTAGCTACCTCCCTGCGCAGAAGCACGCGCCGGTGTCTCACCGAGGAGATAGAGAATGGCTGAAATATCGTGAGGGGCAAAGCTCCACAGAATGTTCTCTTCAGTGCGTAGCTTGCCAAGATTCAAACGAGAGGAGTGGATGTATTGGATTCTTCCGAGCTCACCCTTCCGGACAAGTTCTTTAAGCGCGTGGATTGCAGGATGGTACTCGAGGATATGGCCGACCATCAATATGTGTTTCCCGTTCCGCGCGAGAGCGATGAGCTCACGGCCTTCACTACTGCGAAGTGACAGAGGCTTCTCGACGAATACGTCTTTCCCCGCGAGGAGCGACTTCCGAGCCAATGCGAAGTGCTCGACGGCAGGAGCCGCTATGACGACGCCTTCAACTTGGTCATCCCGCAAAATCGAATCCAGATCTCGACTAATTCGGACACCGAAGTCTTTTTGCGCCTGTCGAAGCGGCTCCTCTTGGACATCACACACCCACCGCAACGCGTCGAGTGCGTGAAAATTACGAACCAGATTTTTCCCCCAGTAACCGCATCCAAAGACTGCTACCTGCGGATTGTCAGTACTCACGGTTTTCTCCTCATCGATACGGAGTAGCTATTGCGCAAAGAATTTAGCGATGGCGTCGGCCACCATATGCAGCTGGTCAAACGAGAGTTCAGGGTAAATTGGCAAAGCCAGTACCTGCGAACTAGCGATCTCCGCTTTGGGAAAACTGCCTCTCTGGTAGCCCAGGTATGAAAACGCACGTTGGAGGTGCAAAGCATGCGGATAGTAAATTTCCGAAGGTATTCCTCTTTCCCTTAGATATTCTCGGAGGTCGTCTCGGCGTGAAGTTCGAATTACGAACTGGTTATATACATGCGTCCGATCGCGGATTACAGTTGGCAGTTGAACGATGCCGTCGAGTCCGAAATCGCTGAATAGCGTTCGGTAAAGATCGGCATTCCGTCGACGGGCTGTCGTCCATTCATCCAAATGGGACAGTTTCGCTTTCAAGATGGCGGCTTGCAGTGAATCTAGGCGACTATTGATCCCAAGAATCTCGTACTGATACTTCGTCCGGCTTCCATGTGCCCGTAGGATCCGTACACGCTCTGCCAGATCCGAGTCGTTTGTTGTGATCATGCCACCGTCGCCCGCGCCACCTAGATTCTTGGATGGAAAAAAGCTGAAGCATCCAGCGATCCCGATGCTCCCCACCGCTTTTCCATGGTGGCGTGCTCCGATGGCCTGAGCAGCATCCTCCACCACGGCCAATCGATGCACGCTTGCAATCTCTAGAATCGAATCCATGTCCGCGGGCGAACCAAACAAGTGAACCGGCAAGATTGCGCGTGTTCGGGGGGTAATGGCTTTCACTATTTCGTTCGGATCCAAATTGAAATCGTTCGAATCGATATCGACAAACACGGGGCGCGCACCGAGCCGCGCGATCGAACCAGCAGTGGCGACGAAGGTGAAGGGCGTGGTGATCACCTCGTCGCGTGGCCCGATTTCAAGAGCCATCAAAGCTAGAATCAAGGCGTCGGAACCAGAAGCACAGCCAATCGCAGACTGACAGCCGACCAAACGGGCGATATCCTGTTCGAGAGCCTCGACGTCAGGGCCGAGGATGAAATGCTGGCTTTCGAGAACTCTTATCACCGCGGCCAATACTTCCGCTCGAATACCTACGAATTGAGCTTGTAAATCCAGAAACTGGAAACCCTGCAGCGATCTAAGCGATTGACGTGCATCTTGTCGGGACACCATTGGCATTGGCTCTCCTTGACGCCGTCACTGGTACGGGTTGGAAACTATCTTAGTCAGGTTCCGCTGATCGAGTTCAGATCCGACAATGGCGTGGCATAGCTTCGAGGATCGGGGAGTTTTTCGCGAGGCACAAGTACTCGTTCCAGCCGATCGGCGAGGACGCGAATATCATGGTACTTTTTGAAATGCTTTAACCCATTCTGACCCATAAGAACGCGCTCTTCTGCTGTAAGCGAGGTGAGGTGGTCAATCGCTTCGGAGAGTGCCGCGGCGTTCTCTGGGGGAACGCTGATCCCCGCGCGAGCGTCTCGTATCGGATTGTAAGTGGAGTTACCCGCAAAAAGAATGGGGCGCCCTGACGCGAGGTAATCGCACATCTTGTTCAAACTGATGCCGTACTTGTACAGGGGTGAATCTGTAAGGCTGAAGATGAATGCATCGGCCTCCGTCATCACCTGGACCACCTCTGTTTTTGGCACCATTGCTCGAAACTCTACGTTCTTAAGCGAGAATTGGTGCGCCATCTTAGTTAGGCGTTCCTTGTCGGACCCATCTCCGACAAGAACAAACCTCACCCTGTGGCGTCCACGCACCTGCTGAATGCTTGCCGCCTCCAGGATGACGTCAATCCGATTGGATCGGAGAAAGCCCCCCGCGTACATGATCACGAAGGGCTCAGAAAATTGTCCATCGTAGGAGGGCAAGGATTCAAATCGGGAGAGATCCGCACCGTTCGGTATCCAGACAATCTTTTCCGGTGACTCCCCGAGCGCAGCGACATATTCTTGAGTGTGCCCAAGGAGCATGATGATTTTTTCCGCGCGATGATAAAGATGCTTTTCGAGCGCTCGTAAGGCCCTGGCAGGAAGGCCATTTCGACGGATCTTCCCCATGGCAATTAAAGTTTCGGGCCAGAGGTCCGTCACCTCGTAGAAGAAGCGGCTTCGCTTCTTCCACGCTAGCAAGTTTGCCGTGAGACCAGCTAGTGGATGGACGCATACTCCAATAGTAGCGTCTGGTGCGTCCGCAAAACGACAACCCAAGCGGAAAGCGCGCCACGAGTAACTCACCATGTTCAGAACGCGGCTCCAATCGTTTCTCCTGTAAGGAAAGGTCTTGAGCCAGATAAAACGAACGCCGTTGATGTGCTCTTCGCGGTAAGTCTCGCCGGGACGTATGCGCTCCTCTTTGCGGCTGTAGTGGTTGAACCCGGCAGCAAAAATGGTCACCCGGTGCCCTCGCGCCACCAGTTGTTTTGCAAGATCGTAGCTCCGGGTGGCTTGCCGATCAGGTGGATCGGCGTAGTGGTTGAAAATCCAAATGTTCAATTCGAGGTCCAACCGTGCGTGATTGTGGTCAACGGTTCTTCTGCAGAACCGTTACTTTCTGGCCGACGAGGAACGGAAGTAGGCTGCTTACCGCAAGGTACATGGACGGCAAATTCTTCGACAAAAATCGCCCCACAGGGGGTACGAGGGCGCCGGGTAGAACCTTGCAAATAATGGTCTGGGATCCGACATTAAATAAGCGCGCGATCCGTGCCTGATTCATAGGCTTGAACTCCGAAGTGCCGGGCTTGCCATATCGCCAATCCGAAAGCAAGAGATAGCCACTCGGTTTAGTTACCCGAATCATCTGTTGCGCCACCTGTTTGCCTAACTCCTGGTCTGTCATCTGCAGAAAGATCATGGACTCCTGCACGATGTCGAAGGTGGCGTCGGGGAATTTCAAGGAACTGGCATCTGTACACTGAAAGTGCAAGCCAGGATACCTGGCTTGCGCCAGCGCGATCTGTTCGCCGCGAATATCGACGCCATGGAGATTCGAAGGCTCGAAACCCAGACGCAACAAGGGAAATAAACTCGCGCCGTCCCCGCAACCAATGTCCAGCACTTTTGCTCGCGCTGGGTCAGCTTGGATAAACCGCAGGGCCGAGACAATGGATGCGTCCGCCGCTAGAACCTGAAACAGTACTTCTGGGTTCCGCAGGAGATCATTTCTAAGCGAGCCTTTCCTCGCCCCGTAGTCCCGATAGTAATTCTCGACGCTGATCCTCGTGGTTTCGGCTATTGCCATTGAATCCTCGCGTGCGGTCCGAGTTGTCGGACGGGCTGCCAGAAAATTGGAAGTTGAGACGGGACCAAGAATCTCGTTTCGAATGTCTGTCTATCCGGAATCAAATCGCACTTGCTTGAGAAATGAGGTTCGGCGAGCGGGAACGCCCCGATGTGATTGGATCCCACTCAATTAGGAGCTGAGCGATTTGCTCTGAGGCGTGGCCATCGCCATAAAGATTTGGCGTTTCCTTGGGTTCCCGATCTAGACCATCGAGGATCGCGGACGATACAACATCAGGGCTGTCAGGCGGGGCCAAGCGATTCCAAGCCATGTCAAGCAATTCCTGCCACTCCGTCTCCGTCCGTAGGGTGACGCAAGGCACTGAAAAGAAAAAGGCTTCCTTTTGAATACCTCCAGAATCCGTTGCGATAAGCCGCGCATTTCTCTCGAGCACTGTCATGTCGAGATAACCGAGCGGATCAACAAGTTGAATGCCCTTGGTCGCTCCGGCCACATCCACATTCCCCAGCATAGCGTTTCGGGTACGCGGATGGATCGGAAAGATGACTGGCAGCCGCATAGCGACACTGGAAAGCCCCAGAAGTATGGCTCGCAGCTTTTCTGGTGAATCAGTGTTCTCGGGTCGATGAATGGTGGTCAAGACGTAGTTTTTCCTACTTAATTTCAAACCTTCGAGAATTGTGCTTTTTTTCTCAGCTCGACTTCCATAGTACAGCGCAGCGTCGTACATGACATCGCCAACCAGGCGCACTTTACTTTCACCAATGCCTTCGTGGAGCAAATTTTCAACTGCTAATGGCGTGGGCGCAAGAAGCAAATCTGATGCATGATCCGCTAGTACGCGATTGATTTCTTCCGGCATTCTTCGATTAAAAGATCGCAGGCCAGCCTCCACGTGGGCCACGCGCATGTGCAGCTTGACTGCGGCCAGCGCTCCCGCAATCGTGGAGTTCGTGTCCCCCAAGACGAGAACCCAATCGGGATTTTCAAGCTGAAACACGTGCTCCAAGCCTTCCAACATCCGTCCCGTCTGGCTTCCGTGGCTCCCCGAACCGACATGAAGGTGATGCTGGGGCGCTGGTATCTCAAGTTCTTCGAAAAAGATCCGAGACATGTCAGCGTCGTAATGCTGACCCGTGTGAACCAACACGTTCTCGATCTGTTGCGTGGTCTGGAAGGCCTTCAATAGGATCGCTGCTTTCACAAACTGAGGCCGAGCTCCGACGACAGTAACAACCTTCACTTGGATATCCCCGTTTTCGCAAGCATTAGCTTAGGTATTCCTTGGCCCAAGCCTCGGTGATAACTGCGCGAGCAATTTCCGAATAGGAAGTCATCGGCCGGCCTTGTCGGAAGGCTTCGTAATATGAAAGAAAAGCTGCATCGTCCACGATTCCCAAGTCTGCAAGCAGGCTTTTACGAAAAGTTTCCTTGACGAACTCACTGAACTCGCTTTTGAGCCAAGCTTCCTCGGGTGTTACGAAACCCTGCTTGTCGCGTCGCCAGCGAAGCTGCTTCGGTAATTCCGGAAAACTTTCTCGTAGGATGAGTTTCGACCATCCACGATTGAGCTTGAGCTCAGTGGGCAAGTTAAGGGCGAAATCCACAAGACGGTGGTCGAGGAATGGATGGCGCACCTCCAGTGAATGCGCCATTGAATTTCTGTCTTCGTACCGTGTTAAGGCTGGAATGGAGTAGCAGTCTATGTCGGCGATCTGCCTCGCGCGCAAGTCTGTAGATTCCCAAACCGCCAGAACGCTTGGTTGGTACCGCATATAGCCGAATGCCCTTCGTGCGTTCCAGAACGGGATGTATCGCTTCGCGTCTCCAAATTGGAATTGTCGAACAGCGGTATTGCGGATGAGGCTGCAGAGTAATTCGCCCGCAGCTTTTGCGTAACACCGACGGCGAAGGAGTTCCTGGACATGGAAGAAGAAGAACTTCAGATAGCCAAGCAGGATTTCATCGGCGCCTTGCCCGCTCATCAGAACTGTGACGTCTGTCTCTCTTTTGATTAGCTCAAACATCTTATACTGAGCCACGACACTGAAACTCCCAAAGGGTTCATCGGCATGCAAAATGGTTTGGCGCAGGGCTTGTCGCGCGTCGCTGTCCTTGAAGACAAGTTTGCGATTCTTGATTCCTATTCCCTGGGTGAACGCATCGATGAATCGATCTTCGCTATACCGCTTGTCCTCGGAAACAACGGAAAAGGTTTCGAGAGACCCGCTCGATAGTCTGTGGGAACCGTACGCAACTGTTGACGAGTCCAGACCGCCGCTCAAGAGAACACCTACCTTGACATCGCTGCGGAGCCGGATCTTTGTGCTATCCATCAACATTTCACGAAAATCTTCCTTCCATGCCACACCGTCAGCTGGTTGTTCCTCTCGATAATCCCAGTACGCTTGCTCGACGATCTTCCCGGTATTCATACAGATCATTAGGTTTGTCTTGGCCGGCAACCGTTCAATTCCGCGGAAAAATGTCTCTCTGGAATAGTCCACAAATCCCTGGGTTAGAAAGGTTGCAATCACCTCCGGATTGGGCATCCTACTTGGTAGAAGGGGAAGGAGCTGTTTGAGCTCGCTTGCGAAGTAGATGCGTTGGTCTGGCGATTGGTACTTGTAGAGGGGCTTGATCGAGAAACGATCGCGGCTCAGAATTATCATCCGTTGTGGAAGGTCGGCGAGAGCGAACGCCCACATCCCGTTTAGCTTTGAGAATCCCTCTGCCCCGTAAGCATCGTAGAGGTGTAGGATAACTTCCGTGTCCGTGCCGGTCCGAAATTGATGGCCCGCCGCCTCCAGTTCCTTGCGTAGTTCGACAAAATTAAAAATTTCCCCATTAAAGGTTATCCATCGGCCGTTGCCATCCGTCATCGGCTGGTGTCCGGCGGGCGAGAGATCCAAAATCGATAGCCTTCGGTTGGCCAGGAAGATGTCGAAGAGAGTCGCAGAATCGGATCCGCGCTCTTTCGAGTTTAGACGGAGATAGCCGCAATCGTCGGGACCTCGATAACGGATCAGGTCCGCCAACTTCACGAAACGATCGTAGTCTTCCGCCATGAAGAAACCGCCAAGATTAACGGCAGCGAAAATTCCGCACATTTATTAAGGAAGTCTCCACTAAGTGTGCACTATCGGCTGGCGAAGCGGGTTTCCACTCATAAGTTGAGCGTAGAGTTCGACCAGTTTCTGCTCCTCATTTTCCCAATTGTAGATGCGCCGGACGGCCTCGCGCCCCCGCAAGCCCATTGACTCAGCCTCGGTGGGTCGCTCGAGAAGCCAGCGGATCGCTTCCGCAATGGCGGCAGGGTTTATGGGGTCCACAAGGATTCCACAGCGAGCTTCCTCAATGATCGAACGCCACAGAGGAAAATCGGAGGCCACGACCGGAAGACCAGCTGACATGTATTCGAACAGCTTGTTCGGCTGGGACATTATGTGGTTTTCGATAGGATGAAACACCACAACCCCCAGGCACGATCTTCCCAATAGTTCCCGAACCTCCGCAGGAGAAAGCCAGCCCAAGAAATCAACTCGCTCCCAGCCCGGTTTGCTTGCCAGTTTTTGTTGGGACTGGGGAGGATCAAAAAAGCCTGCGAGTTGCAGCCGCGCCGGGACTGATTCAGAGAGGAGGCTCATCGCCTCGATCATCTCCCAGGCACCCCGAAGTTCTGAAATGCCTCCCAGGTAGGAGACAAGCGGCTCCCGGTCGCCGTAGGGAGTCGTCTCAGCGTCGAGTTGGACGTCAACCTGCGGAAAATTCTGCACCGTCAGCGTTTTTATGTTCGGGAAGGAGTCGGCAATTCGTGGTGTCGCCGCCACAATTGCATCGAAACGACAAGCGGCAAGCGTCTCGGTCCATGCGGCAGCCCGAGCGATTGGCCAGCGCAGTGACGGCGCAATCCAGCTCTTGTCTAGTATGTCTGCCGGCACATCCTCATGAACATCGTACACAACACGCTTTCCAAGAAGCTTGAGTAACATTCCGACTGGAATTAACTCTGGGTCATGAAAATGAAATACACTCGCGTTGGTGCTTAGTGCTGACCGAAACACCCGCCACAACGTCAAGGACATGCGCTCCGATCGCGTGCGGGGTACGGGAACAGCCTTGATCTCGACTCCATCCCGCTGCGTATCTTCGCTGTGAGGCGCGACGATCGTCACCGAATACCCCTTCCTGGCAAGAGACTGCGCCTCCTTGTGAAAGATTCGGACATCGAACGGCCCATGGACGGAGGTTAGGAGGCACACCCTCCGCGGCTGACAAGTGTTCACGGATCCTTTGCGTCCTTAAACCTGTTGCAGCGCTTCGATCGGCGCGTGACGTGGCGATTTTTCGAGAGCCCACCCGAGAACGAGTGCGAGCAAGGCTCCGTTTGAAGCAAGCACAACCGGCAGTGAAGTAGAGTTTAAGTTCCAGAATGCGACCATCAAGAAGGCAGATACCGCCAAACTAACTACCGTTTTGCGTCTTCGAAAGAGGTAAATCTGAATGGATTCCATAATGAATCCCGCTAGAACTCCGCCGAGTATGACTCCCCACATTCCAAAATCGGCGTTCAGGTCGGCAATGAATGCAGCATTCGCGTTGACAGAGTCCACTGCATCGGGGTTTTCGTACAAGCCTACGTAGTTTGGCGTGTCAAAGTAGGACTCTCCCAATAGCCACGATAACTTTCCTATGGAGCGCCCTTTCAAATATGGAATGTGACTTGGAAATACCTCAAAGTAATAATAGACGCCGGCCGCCGGTTGATAGAGTAGGCGGGTTCCAGTGCCAGCCAGAGCCATAGCAAGAGTGGTGTCTTCCGATGAAACTGCTAAGATCACGCCGATGGGAAATAGAAGAATGAGAACGAGGAATGTCGCCACCATCCTACGGCTTAGTAAGCCTCCCCTAAACAGGTAGAGGAAGACCGTTAGGACCAAAAAGATGTAAGCAACGGGCGCCTTGGCCAAGCTCAAAGAAGCGAAAAAGATTCCCATCGTAAGTGAGATGAGAAACATTGTCCGCCACTTCTTGTAGTCACGTTTCCGAAGAACAGCACCAAACGAAACCAGAATCAAGAGCGGGAAACCGACTCCACGGGCCAAGGCGTACGCATACTTCAGAGGTGAATCCAGCAACTTAAAAGAATCCTCACGCAGAAGCACGAGCTGCTTATAATCTCCCGGATTCCGGAGTAAGTAGAAAAGCGGAATCGTTGGTGCCTCTCGCATATAAAGACCGGTCAAGATCGTTAATATTACGAGAAGAAAACCGACCCGTTTATAGACCTGCGGACTACGATCCATGCTATCAATCGGCCGTGCAAAGAATCTTTCGACGTCTCCTTTGTAAAAGTGGAAATAGCGGTTAGCCATCCACCAACCGACAGGCACAGTAATGAGCACACTTTCCACCGCGAACAAAAATGTCGACCGATAAGGGTCTTCCTGGTCAGCATAGACGAAAAAAGATGGGAAAAAAATCATGGCTAGATAGGTGAGATACCAGAAGGTCCCAATTGTCACTCGGCGCGAGTCGAACACATCGAAACACTTGCGCGTCAGAGCCCATGAAATGAGAAGAACAACACAAGAAAAAACTGCGAAAGCCGTGCCGGCGCAGATTTGTGAAACGATCGCTGTAGCGAACACCGTCATCATCCATCCTATACGAGTGAACCGCTTAGCTTGCAGAGTCATGACCTTTCTGCAGATGCACAATCTCCCGGCAAAAGAATTCTCTAGCTTTCCAAGGGAATTTCGCTGACAGAAACCTCAATGGTGCCGGTTGGCACGGAACGAGAGAGAATCTTGTAAGCTTCCAAGACTGTGAGCCCTCCGAGCACGCAAACTGCAACCAGCAAACCTATAGGTACGTATGGCGTGCCGCGAACGACCCAAAGCGTCAGCGTCCACATCAGGAAAACAGCCAGTGCGATAAGCGCATTGATTGCGTTCACTCCTCTCACATAGAAGGCGTCCACTAATCCCCGTAATACGCAATACATGGCATACGGCAGTGCTCCGAAGGCAAAGAGCCGAACATAGAAGGTCACTTCTGGAAATCGAGGCCCGAGATAAAGCTCCATGAGTCGTCCCGCAAAAACTGCTAAAACCAAATTCATGATCAGCGCGACGACGACGGTCGCTTTCATGATTCCTATTACGTGGGCTCGCAGGTCTGTGCGTGCTCCCTCCGCAAACATTCGGCTCGCCTTGGGGAGAAGAATGAGCCCGACCGGCGAAAATGCAGAGCCAATCAAAGAGAGGACCGTGATTCCGAAGGAGACAAACCCCGTTTCTTCCACACCGCGAATATGAACCAAGATCGTTACTGGAAGCGTCATCAGTGCCGTGAGCGCGAAGTCGCCCACGAGACGCTGTACGCCGTACCTTAACAACACTTTGATCTCGGCAAAGCTCGCGTTGAGCACTTTACGCATGGGCGTGAACGTAAATCCCACGAAAACACCGCAGAGTGTCATGCTTCCAGCGGCCAACAGTACGGTGTGCACACTCGATCCGAAGAGCCCGAATGCGAGCAAGGGCACTATGCCCAGGTTGATGAACTGCAGAGTGTTCGCCTTCCGCATTTCCAGGTGCCCGCGGAAAAAGGAGTAGATAGTCGCATGCAGCACCAGCGCAACTAACAAAAGGCTCATCGGAAACGTAAGGTACGCGTAGCTTCTATTGCCGAAGAAGAGATAAGCGAAACGAGCCGAAAACAGATTGGCGAAAATTACGAAGGCTGCCGTGACACTACAGACGCATTGCAAAGTTGCTCCGTAGTAATTAGGGACTCGGCCAGCGTCTCGACCGCTTGCGTACCCGAGAAAACGGGGGAGCGCGACGCCGAGTCCCATCAGCGCCACGGGATAGAGAAGCGACACGGTCCGCCGGGCCACAGCGTATTCGGAGAAGCCTTGTTTGCCGAAGTCGTGGGCTGCGAGTTTGTAGACGACAATCTGGCTCGCCATGACCGCGAACTCGGTCAGAAACGTGGACGAGTACTCGCGGGCGAGGGCGATCGTCGCAGCATCGATCCACGGGAATCTGCGTCTAGTTTGTTCCCTCAAAGATTCCATCTTAATGGGAGCCATTCGATAATTCCGGAGCGCAGGTTGGGCCAGCACTCCTATTGCAGGACCTGAACATCAGACAGATCCACATCGACTGCTACCGACCGCATGATGAGATGGATCGAGATTACGACGCGCAGATTACCTTTGCGCCTGAGCAGAATTCCTTCAAGCCCGTCGAATGAGCCGTGCACGACTCGGACTCGTCGTCCTACGGTCAGATACGGATGCGGTTCAGCGTTGTACGATCGCTTGAGGCCATTCCGCAGAGTTTCAATATCTTCAATCGGCAATGGAGCCGCTATGTTGTTGAATCCTACCAAGCGTACGACGCCGGGAACCTGCAAGATATCCAGCCGCTTCCAGAGAGAATGACGCACAAAGATATACCCCGGAAAAAGCGGCAGCACGATTCGCATTCGACGGTCTTTCCAGCGTCGTACTGTTTCGTAGAGTGGCAGAAAATTTTCGATGGAGCGCTCGTCGAATTGCGCGGCGATTCGCTTTTCGTGATTGGCGCACGTGTAGACCGCATACCAATGCGGCTCTGCAGCCTTGGGATAACCCGGTATCGACACCAAAGATGCATTCACTGCTGCAGTGATTGACATACGGTAGCCTCTCGGGGGACATAGCTTCGCCCCGTCACTTACACGGTATGTGTGACCTTAACCGAAGTGCTCTCAACTAGTTACAAGAAAAACTTGCCGGCCCGTCTCACGCCCCGCGGGCGTCGCTCGAGGGGTTGCGGTCTAGGTTCTCGTCGGCCGATTCCTTTGCTCGATTGCCATTCGTGGAGGCAAATGGCAGCCGCATCTTCAACCCGTGAGCGACGTCTTTTACAAGAATCTTCGCTGGGTCTTGCGGTTCGACTTCCTCCCAGCGAGATTTGCCTGCAACCCAAAAGATCCCAAGCGCGAACGCAGAAACCGTTCCGAGAAACACGATCAGCAAGCGGGGCGGGTAGGACTTTCGTTCGGGCACCTCGGGCGAATCCAACACCTTGACAGTCGGAATTTCCTTGGCCTCTTGAACCTTGGCCAGTTCATATTGCTTCGTCAATGTTTCATATACCGCTTCTTCAATCTTCAGCCGGCGAAAGAGGTCTGCGTAGGGCACTCCTAGTACGGGGAGCTGTCTAAGCGAAGGATAGACCTCTGCTGATGGAGCATTGTTTGGGTCATAGGCTGGCTCGGCTTTTCCGCTGAATTTTTCGAGCTGGTGCCGCAATTCCGTGATCCGTGCTTGTGTCGCGCGAACGCGCACGTTGCTGTCCGTGTAGATTTGTTTGAGTCCTTCGAGCTCGGACTGCGCTGCGATCAGCTGCCCCTCGAGTGTGGCCGCCGCCACCACCATCGCCTTGCCCTGCTCCGCTATGTCAATCGTTCCATTCTTAGTGGCGAATTGGCTGAAGTCCTTCTCTGCTGAACCAAGGTCTTGCCTGACGCTGTCGAGGCGCTGTTCCAGGAAAATGCGTTCGCGACGAGCGGATGAGGTCGACAGTTGCGCCATCAGAGCATCGAGTTCTTCTACGTATGCGCTCGCAATCGCGGCGGTACGCTTCGCATCGTGATCGGCCACGCTCAGCGAGATAATTCCGCTCTTGCGATCCTCGCTAACGCTTGTGTTTTCCGCCAACTTCTGGCGTGCGGACAGTTCCAAACGAACGCCATAAACTTTTTTCAAATCAAAGCGCTGTACAATCCGATCCAGGACTGTCCGGCTTTGCAGTACCCCCATGAATAGAGCACCGGTGGTCTTCACGGCAAGCAGGTCACCCGCGAACGAACCCAACCCCCCAGCCTTTCCGGTCAGCTCCGAAATGATTGCCATCGGATTCGCCGATTGTGTATCGGGCGGCATGATTTGAACTTGCGTGGAATAGACCTTCGGAATCAGAAAAGCAACAAGCGTAGAAATCACAAGCGCAACACACCCAAGGCGCAGTAGGAATCGTCTCTCGGCCCATAACAGGCGTAACCTCGAGCACATCCTCTCGCGCGCGAGCGTATCGACGAGCTGAAGATCTAATGCTTCCGCAGCAGGTGGAGGATCGGCTGCGATCGGTTCCCGGACCTGCATCGTCTGGCTCAAGCGTTTGATCTCCTGCGCTCGCTGATCCGTGGGCCAGCGTGTGAATTGGGTTCCGGAGTCATTTTTTCCTCTCAGGCATGAAGCCAACCTCAAGAGCTGCCGAGAAATTGTTCTGTGGGCCCTTGAACAAGACTGGAAAGTGCGCAATATGCTCGTACTGCAAGTCGGATTTGAGATAGAACCCCGATCGCATATAAACCTGGTTTTGCACGGTGTAGTCTTGCCAAATCCCGCCGCCCGGAATGAAACGAGAATCGACTAAACTGTCCTTGAAATTGAACTGAAGGGTATTTCGCTCCGAAATCCAATACGTGAACCAAGCTTGATAGGCTTGGCCCATTCGGCCCACTGTATTACCAATCAGATTCCCGTTGTTGGTATAGCCGTCTTGGTAGAGTGAGTTGTAGTAATTCAATTTTCCCGGAGGACCTGGATGTTCCGTGGACGTCGCTTCAACGTGCAGGTCAAGTTTAGGAATTCCGGGAATTCTCGTTATGTAGATACCCGGCCGAAACGGGTTCCTGGATAGGTCGAGAAAGGGAATGACGTCATCGTCGGCATACAGGTCACCATAGAAGACGATGTAGTTCCGGACTTTTGGCACGTGGAACGTCCAATCAAAACTCGTGTGGGTATCGCCGGGAATCGAGTTGCCTGGCCCCGAACCTTGACCGAAATAGTTATCTAGAAAGTTCTTCGCTGTAAGCGGATCGCCCCCTTTACCTCCGATTGTCACCGTGCGCCCCCATCCGAGTTCCAGCCATGGGAATGGTTTGGCGTTTATTTTTTGTCCATAGAGAAAAGGGTGCGGATGGATTGGGTGGTCTTGCAATTGGCCGAAAAATTGATCCACTTGAATGGGGCCCAAGAATTTCAGAAAGCTCGGCAGGCGAAACGGTTCTGGGTTTACAAAGCGCACCATGTTCACCGGTAACGCGTTATCGCTGAAGAGAAACGAGCCTCCAAGTCCGGGACCCCAGGACAAGCTCTCCCTGCCCGCTGAGATTTGCAAGTTGCCAAGGTTCACCGCAATGTAGGCGTCGAGGAATTGGATCTGATTGATTGCTTTAATCGGCAAACCGGGCTGGACCGGTGTCGAATCGGCCTGCGCGATCACCTGCTGCACTAAATCCGAAGGCGCAGGAGCCGATGGCGCGTGTTGGTATTCGGCGCGAACATATATGGCGATCGGGCCGGCCTCTGCACGAAACGAGCCTCCCGCTTGGCCATTCATCCCTCGCTCGAACGGCCGTCCAAAGTCGTAGGAGATTGTTTGACCGAAATGATAACCGTCGGTCAACGGTGGTCCGCTGATCGATACGCCGCGCGCATAAATCGAGTCCAAACTAGCCGAGAAATTGCGTCCGCCGCTCAAGAGATCGATCTCACGGGCAAACTCTCCCTGCAAGCGGCTTATCAGCGGCCCCGCGGTTGCCTCCATCACGCTTCCGGAAGTCAGGTTGTCTGACGCTTCCACCGTGAGGGTTGCACATTCCATGCGGGTCCACGGCTGCAGCCCCTCCATTGCGGTCGTGATATAGCCGAGCGCCGCGAGACGTGAGAGGACCGCATAGACCCAACTATCCAGGGGAACGTAGGTTGAACCCATATCGCGAGGTTGACGGCGGTCCTCGCTGATGTCTTTTCCGAATAGCAGTTCCCAAGCCCCTCCTCCAACTTCCGGATCGTGATGGGTGCGATAGACTTGCTGGCCGATGAACCAGCCGATCGCGCTGCCAATCAAAACATCCGAAGGGAAATGCTGCTTCGCAGGAAGCCGCGAAAAGCTCACAGCCGACGCCATACCGTATGCCATGATCTGCGTGAGTGGTCCCGGATACTCGTGCGCGATCACGCTTGCAATCGCCCATGCAGCGGTGGCGTGCTCCGATGGAAAGGAGTCGCCTCCCTGCCAGAAGTTCCCTTGATAGTTGTCTTGCTGAGGGCGTTCTCGACCCAACGCATATTTCAGCGCATAGTCCACGGCAAAGCTGTCGATCGCCGCTTCGCCTGCCAGCAAGCCGGTTTCGCGCTTATGATCGTCGTGAGTAATTTGGCCGAGCAAATAGAATCCAGCGCCGGCAGCAACCATAGAACCGAGCCCGTAGTTCGAGAAGGTATTGCTGTTCTTCAAGCGACTGGGGGAATTTGAGAGATGCTTGCTGAAGTCAGTATCCGTAGCCAACATTCCTGCAGTGGCCAATCCGAGCGGCATCAACCAAGTCGCGTCCGATGCACGCAGGCCGGCGGGACTCGTCCAGATCGCTTTTTGGTCGTCGAGAAAGTGTTTCAAGAAGTTTGTTCCAATTGAATTCTCCTGGTCGGTATCTCTCAGTGGGGGATCGGCGGCCTTCCGAGAGATTGACTCAGAGTCCGTCGCGCTATTGGCCACCGCTGCGTTCTGCGGTTCTCCCGAGCACGCCCGACTCATCGTTCCTCGAGACAAAAGCATCAGACAAAAAACCAAGAGTTCTGTCCTCCTCGAAGTCATGTCAAATCTCGTCAATATAAGTGAGCGATGACAGCAACGCTCGCAACCGAAGTCGCCACCTGAGCTGCAGAAAACACGTTTTGCCAGTTAATTCCTCCACCCAGGGCCTTTTCAGGCACAACCACGGTGTCGCCCGGTTGCAATACATCACCCAGTGAGCTTCCACTCCAGATGCTGCTGTTCGATCCGATTACTGAGCCGTCGGCACGAATAACGAAAATGGCCTTCTTGTTCGCCAGTTGGGTCGGGCCCCCCGACTGGCTGAGATACCATTTGGCGTTCTTTCCAGGTCGGTAGGAGACTGCCGTCGGGTTGAAGACCTGGCCGCTAACCATCACGTAGCTGGGCCGTTTTGGCACAACCAACGTGTCACCTGCGCGAACTTCAATGTCATCCGAAGTGTTCTTCCAGTGCGACACATTTGAGGAAATACGGATCGCAACACGACCCACCGGAGGATTCTCGCTGAGTTGATCAAGCGTTGTCTGGTATTGCTGCAAAGCTGCTTCTTTGGCCTGCTTTTGGCGGGGGTCGGTATCCGGCATCAAGCGGAGGTTGCTCTCGACATTCTTTACCTGAATGATCATTTCGTTCCGCTGTTTCACCTCCAATTCCCGCACTTGGCTGCGTTCGAGCACGGCACCGTAGGGATAAGCGCTCGGCTGGAAACCTCCCGCGCGTTGGAGGATCGAACTGAGGCGCTCACCCGGACGGATGCCATATGTTCCGGGATGTTCCACTTCTCCCTTAATCGTGATGGATGCCCCTAGATCATTCCATCCAGGTAGCTGCCGAATGGAAAGAACGTCCCCGTTACCCAACGGAACG
The DNA here is from genome assembly GCA_963772535.1 of uncultured Acidobacteriota bacterium. Lineage (GTDB taxonomy): Bacteria > Acidobacteriota > Terriglobia > Acidiferrales > UBA7541 > Palsa-295. Next base: position 308,986 of record CAVYXN010000005.1, on the reverse strand, counting down.
TTCGATTTCGCATCGCCGGCCAAAGCCGCGGATATCGAAATGCTTTCATGTTCACCGGAAAGTTTTGTACCGCCGCCAGTCCACTCAAAGCGCGTGAGATCTGCGGTCTGAGTGTTGGCGCTGGGCTTCAGTCCACCGCCTGTGCGAATAAGATCCGCCACCGTCATGTTGGTTGTAAGCGGATACCGCCCGGGCTTACCTACTTCGCCTTCGACATAGACCGTGGCCGGTTCAGCAGCATCAGGATTTCGATGGATCAGCAAGCGGTCACGGGGCTCGAGTAAGATGTTCGCGGAGGGATCGCCGCCGATTGCACCATTCAGATTGACGCTGAAGATCTTCAGTTTCCCGTCTGGCAGGTAGCGGAATATCTGCACGTCACCGGTTTGAGCGTCTGGCCCGAGCCCGCCGGCTAAGTGCACCGCGTCGCGAACACGAATTTGGCCTGACGTGCGATAGGTTCCCGGAGTCCGTACATCGCCCCACACCGATACAACTGCCGGGTCTTCGAAATCGAATCGGCTGAACACGCGAATCGTATCCATCGGATGCAGCACAGGTGCCTGTTCGGGATTCGCAAGTGCGTCGGCAAGATCAAAGCTTTCTACGCTTGGGTGAAAGTCCGGCTCGTTGAGTCGAATGATTTCGGCGTACTGAGTCGCCGGTTCGGGTAAGAGGTCTTTATACGAAGCTACTACATCTGTCACGCGCATCGCCGCACGATATGAATAGCGCCCTGGCCGGATCACATGCCCTTCCAGATAAATTGCATCTTGGTTGTAGGGGGCTATCGGAAAGACGCGGATATGGTCCCCATCTTTGATCTCAAAAGATTCGAGCTTCTTTGTTACTTCTCCTGAATCTTGTGCACCTATGTCGGGGATATCGAAGCTCAACATCGTCTTTTTCTCGTGAGCCAAAGTGCGCTCGACTTCGATATGCCGTAATGCCGCCGTCGGCAGCAGCCCGCCCGACAGTTCCAGAACGCTCGCCAAATTTTTCTCATCCTTCAATTCGTAGATTGCTGGACGACGAACCATTCCCTCCACCGTCACCTGCGGCCCAATCGGAGGCACCAGCACCGTGTCACCGTTTTCGAGACGTGCGATGTCACCCTTCACGCCATGCAACAGCAGGTCATACATATCAACCACTTGCACAAGTTGATTTCCGCGGTAGTGCTTCAGAATCCGGAGGGAGCCTCTCGACGTCGGCCCTCCCGCACTGAACAGGGCATTCAGCGGTGTCGAGAGCGAGCTGACGTCATAAGCGCCCGGGTTTGTCACATCTCCTACTTCGTACACTCGCACTGTACGCAGCCGCGTAAGTGAAACGTCGGCGGACGCATCGCGAAACTGCGTTCGCAGAATCTGCTGAAGGTTCTGCTGCACGTCAGCAAGGCTCCGGCCGCTCACGAGCACCGGCCCAACCTCAGGCAAGCTTACTCGGCCCTCGCGATCCACAGTCCGAATCAAGCGGCGAGAGACACTGCCCCACAAATCGATCGTCAAACCATCACCAGGACCGACGACGTAATCTGGACCGGCCGGAAGGTCCATTGGAATAATTCGGGGATCGCGGCGACGGTTTTCGAAAACATCAACTCCGAATCGCTTCGGCGTGGCCGGGCGGGGCACTGCCTGGACATACATCTCGTAGAGAGACGGGATATCGTTGTATGGATTAGGTTGACGGATCATCGTCGGCTGTACAACTTCCCTGCGCTTGACTGGCTCGTTCAGTGGCTGCCGTACACCACCTGACAGGCCGGGGAACAGCAAAGATCCACTGGGTGGGTTTTCAAAAAGCGCTTCCGATCCGAAATCGTTCATAGAAAGGCCCAGCAACGCGCTTTGAAGCTCAGCGCTGCCTCTGTTGTTTCCTGGAGCACCCGCACCAAGGCTAAGACCCGGTGTTCCACCATTTGCTGCCTGCTGCACAAGACTCGGTGACATGGGGGGGAGCACCATTCCTCCCACAGCGGAACCAACGTCAACTGATCCCGCTGAAAGTTGCGAGATGTCGTTCCCGTATTCGTCTGCCGTCTGCATAAGCTGTGCACGCTCAAGGAGATTTGAGCCACTAGGAGCGGAGGAAGGAGGATTCGGCGGTGTGGAATTATTTCTAGAAGGCAAATCTGTCGTTCCGTTGTCTTGGTCTTGATAAAAGTCTGCCCTGGACGGCAGCGTTGAACCGCGCTGCAGATCAGGACAAAGTTGTTCGTCCCGATTTTCACACGCTCGAGCTTTTTCGAGCGCCTGCTCCGTCTCCGCGTGAGCTTTGGCTCTGCCTTCCTCTGCATGCTGGGCAGCCCACTTCACCCGCTCCTGGATGAGAAGCTCGTGTTCTTTGCCAGCGTCGGAGTCCGGATTCAGCTTCGGAACCAAGTAACCGTATCGCTGGACGAGGAGAGTCGCGATCGCCCTGAATTGGACGTCGGCGCTCAGACGGCCGAAGATTGCGTCATCGGTCATATCCTGATCACTGATGACCTGGCCATGATCGGTCGCGTCCTTGGCCACCCAGCGCTTTAGTTCCACCATCAGTCCTGGGTCTTTCAACAGGACCACCTTAATTTCAGCGGCCGCCGCCGCAACCCGGCTCTGGTTCTCGCGGCCGAGGTCAGAATTAGCCACCGGCGCCGGCCGCACGTTTTGGTTCTGAGCCCATGCCGGAAAACAACCCCACAAGACGGCCATGACATATACAACTTGCTGAATACGCTTCAGGGCAATGCGCAATGTTTCCGCCATTGTTTGGTTGGCGCCAGCAATCCCGTGAATATTCATTGTGGCCTACCGAGCGGCTGCGATTTGCCTCTCAATACGTTCAACACACTCGCTTCGGAAGCTTCAAGTTGATCGGATTGAATTTGCAAGGAAGCGGAATAGAACATCAATTTATCTCGGTCAGGTGCGATAGCGATCACGCGTATTTGGGGATGATTTCGCAGGGTTTTCTGGCAAATGCCGGGCAAACGGTCTGATTGTTCCAGCGCAACGATAAGGAAATCGGGATGAGTTCGCTCGATCGCCAATTCAATCTCCGACTCATCGAGAACTTCTCCCACAATCTCGATATCGGGCTGATCGGAGATTGTGGCCATAATCAATTCGCGAATCAGCCGCGGTCTATTCGCGACAAGAACTCGGATCGTATCCACCCGGCACCTCCGAGCAAGGGCGAAGTATCCGAGAATGCGGTTCTGACCGCTAGATTCAAATCCGAGGGAAGTATGTCGCTACAGGTAGAGCGATCACGGCAGGGGAAGCACCATGACTTTCGGGGGAGTGGACAGGGCGGAAAAAGGGGGGAGCTGGTTCCCGCACAAAACAGCGGTAACCGGGTTAAGAACGGGTTACCTCGTTGTGTTCTTGCAGAGCGGTGCAAGGTGCAAGCGTAACTTTCTGCCACAGAGCGTCTGTGCTTTGACGTTGCTCACGTGAGAAAGCTCTTGATCCTAGGCTGCGTGAATGACGGCCGATGCCGTGGATCAGTTGCACACGCCGGCTACAGGCTTTGCCGGGGCGGAAGTGGCGATATTACCGAGGACACATATTTTGTTGCCGTTTTTGGCGACCATCGCCGAGGGCATCGTGTTGCCGATGACGGTTGCTCTAGCCAGTGAGTTGTCTTCGACGATATAGCTCGGAGTTGCGCCTAGAATTTCATTCCCGATAAGCGTTAGCGTCGCCGCCGGAAGCGCAGTCCGGACAAACACGGCGACTCCACTTTTATCACTGCCAGATGCGAAACTATTCGTGATGCTCACTTGCTGTGCATTCACGGCATCGGACGGGATGTCGAAAGCAATGAAACCCTCCGTGTATCCGTCCGCCCACGAAAAGCCGAGCACATTGCGGATGACCACGGGGATGTTACCAAGGCGAGCTTCCGCGGTGCAGAGATGACAATGAAAAGACTCCGTGACGTGAGCAGAATCTCCAATCACCCATTCGTTCTCATCATTAGAGACAGCCCGGCAGCGCTCGCCCATGAAATGCGCTTGCACATTCAGAACATCGAACCCGATAGGAGCAGCCGCTCGTACGAAAACATCGGCGCACTTCGGGCCAACCACGATGCCCTCGTTTCCATACCGGATTGCCGCGATTTCGGCTTTCACAGTGGGCTTGTCGATAATGATGTCATCGAGCTGGATGTCTCCTGCAAAGTTGTCCACATCAATAAAGACAGGAGGTGACGTTCCAACTGCGTTCAAGCAAAAGCCTTCCAGCCTCGATCCATGGACATGGTAACTATTGAATAGAAACGGCGGTCGGTTACCGCCGGTCCAAGTGAGGGTCGTAATGCAATGCGGCTCCACGAAGGGGAACGCAGGAGTAGGAGCACCGGGGTTGTCGTAACTCGCACCAGCTCCCTCGATATGAATGATGGCCGAAGGATTCACTTCGGTGGAAAAGGTAAAACTGCCAGCAGGAATTTTCAGATTGCACGTTGCTCGATTGCACTCGGAGAGTTGAGAATCGATCGAAACGCCCTCGTTGGCCGCATGAGTGTGACTCGTGCAACCTTCAAAGAAGGTCATCGCGCACAATGCCGCGAAGAGAATAGTCTTCATTGGCCGATGAGCATACTGCCAGCAAGAAGGTAGCTCAGGCTTTGGTGTTTCTCCTTTGCACCGTTTGCATAAATTTGTTCCCGTCTGCTGACAATATCTGTCCAACGCGCGATCAGTCGGATAATCGGAAGCTTCGTTCGGCAGCCGGGCTGTGAGTGCGGGTGCGGAAGGTGTTCGGAAATCCTCTTATCACCATCTCTGTCAGAATGCGACGCGATTCCCGTTTGGTAGTGACGGCCAGCCCGCGGGAGCGCCGCGCGCCACATGCGCTTTGCGTTCACCCGACAGCGCGCACTGTATTTCGCCCAGCATTCGCCGCTCTGAGGCAGAAAGTTGCGCTTGTACCTTGTAGCCATGTTCTTGCAGAGGGTCCGAATCTTGGAACTAGAGCGTTGCAGTCCCTGCTTGATAAGCCTCGAACACTCCAAGCCGATCCACCACACCCACTTTGCGCAGAATTCTGTGAACGTGACTCTTAACAGTTTCTTCCGAGAGACTTAGCTGCGTCGCGATTTCCTTATTGGTTAGTCCGCGTCCGATCAACGGGATTAACTGCTGTTCGCGCCGGGTTAATCCCCACTGCTTTCTGGTTCTGGTATTTGGCAAGTCCGATGATAAAGATGCTACATAATCGAAGAGAACACGAACAAAATGTGGCGGACAGATTGACTCTCCTCGCGCGACGGCTCGAATTCCTCCAATGACTTCGATTGCCGGAGCATCCTGTAATACATATCCTGCCACCCCTTGTTTAACCGCACTCAGGAAATGTTTCTTGTCATCATCCATGGCCACTAGCACAACCTTGATTCCTCTCCGCTCGGCAGGGGATGCTGCCGCCCACCATCCATCCGGCTCAAGGACGAACTCCAGGGAATCGAGCACCAGAACCTCGGCATCTGAGGTAATCACCTCGTCCTTAGAACAGGCTCGGATCGATCGCGCCCCTTTCAGATCCAGATCTGGCTTCTTTCGGACCATGCGTTCGATTGATTCTCTCAAGAGGCGATTACTAGATAGGACGAAGACACGAATTTTCCTTTCCATAATCGCCCCTCAGTACCACGTAGGCATATACGACTACCTACCCATAAATGTCTCGACTTACAAATGCAAGAATTATTTAATATAAGCGTTATGTAGAAGATGTGCATAACAGATCAATCGTGAATAGGTTTTAGTTCACGACACTCTGAGGTGCACATCTTACCTCGATCAGCTTTATAACCGTACAGCGCGAGGCTTCAGGTCCAATCCGCCGGTCCACAGAGGGCGTGCAAAACCGTCATCGCGGCATTGTTCCCTTTCCAAGCCGTCCGCGTCACCTCAGCCTCCATGGTGATGCCGGGGAACATGAAAGCGTTGCTGGGCTATCCGCAGATTAAATCAAAAACCTTTGCCTATACGCACTTCGCAATTAGCCTTCAATTCGGACGCCACATATCGACAGCATAACTTGCTCCTGCGCTCAGTTCGGATTGGGCATAAGATATCACAAGATATAAGGTGCAGGTTGAACTAAGAACAATAGGGGTTTTACCCGATACTCAGACCGACCGTCGCTCCCCTCGATTACGCTGACCACAGCGATCGCATCACTCAATGTTGCCCGGTGTTCTGAAGAATCCCGCGCCGCGATTCACCGATAGGTCGCTTCGCCGCAAAAAGCGGCCAACGACGGCTATCGCGACCGCCTAAAGTGGCAGCTGTGGAACAAGCGAATGGAGTGATTATCGGCGGCGGCGTATTCGGGTGCGCAATTGCTCGGGCACTCTCGTCTCGCTCGAATGGGCAGCGGCATTGCTTCTCAACTCTCAATCACAATCTTGCTTATTGTTACAACGATGCGCGGGTGATCAAATTCGTCTGGACGAACCTAGTGAAAAACCGTATGCAAGGCGGAGCCAGAAGTTTCGAGGATTAATCCGACGCAGTTACTCTAGGTAACTCCGCGATCAGAGCGACTTCTTACGTTAAAGCACGCGTGGACTCTCGAACGACAAGTTCGGGCGCCAGCTTGCGGCGAACGGGTTTGAATTCCCGGTCCTCAGCAGCTGCATTAATCCCCTCCATGATGATTCCCACAGCCGTGCTGCCCAGCGCCTCCATCGGTTGCCGAACCGTGGTCAGCGAAGGCACGGACAGTCCCGCCGGAAGCACGTCGTCGAAGCCAATCACCGAACAGTCATCCGGCGTCTTCAGGCCCGCCCGAGCGAGCGACCGGATTGCGCCGAAAGCAGTCATATCGTCGAAGGCCATAATCGCAGTGAAGCGCTTCTTGTGCTTTAGCAGTTCCTCGGTAAGCCTGAATCCGCTTTCGAATGCCGAATTGGGGTCTAGCGAATCGGGCAGCTCTGCCACCAGCACCGGATCGATCGGCAACCGCACAGATCGCGCGAAGGAACGTACGCCACGCCAACGAGGCGCCGCATCAGCCAGCAGCTTCGGGCCTCGAATAAAAGCAATCTTGCGATGCCCGAGCGAGTAAAGATGCTCGATGGCAAGGTGCGCACCCGCTTCATTATCAACCATCACAGAACTCATGCTGCCGGATTTCAATTCCCTGGCGATCATGACCGCAGGAATATTTCGCTTTTCGAGATCAGCCAGTAGATCGACGTCCACCAAGAGCCAGTTTGCGATGATGATGAGCGCCTCCACGGGACGGGCCAGCAGCGTCTCAAGATAGCGCTCAAAGCGTCCACGCTGGTTGTGCATGTCAGTGAAGATAGGAAGGTAAGAACTGTCATAGAGCGAGTTCTCGATGCCGCGCAGAATGAGTGTGCAGAAGGGATCTGTGACGTCAAAGACCATTACACCAACCGTGTGATTGCTTCGGGCGTTCAGAAAATGAGAATTAGACTTGGGACGATAGTGCAGCCTCTTCGCGGCTCTCTCGATTCGATCCTTTGTGGAAGGCGGAATGTAGCGCGCGAGTGGTGCATTGTTGAGGACAATCGAGACCGTCGCGATCGAGACGCCGCTCGCCTGCGCCACGTCCCGCAGCGTAACGGCCGATCCTCTTGTCCTCCGCCGGCGCATCTTCAGTGCTCCGCTTAAACAACAGAATTTAGATCTCTGGAAAATTAGCGCCCATCCTTATCACAACCCGACGGAGCGCAGCCATCACGATAGGCTCTAGGCATCGTCGGGCGGGATGTCAAAGCGCACCAGATCTGCCTTGAAGCCTTTCGTTTTGACGGCGCCGTACGCAATTCCAACCGCCATCCACACCGTGCCTAGAACGATGGCCCAGGGCCCTAGGCTCCGCCAGATGAAAAGGCAGATGAAAAAGCCGAGCACGGGAAAAACGAAATTGGTCCAGCGCTTTTCGTTCGAGCGCAAATAGTAATGAACGAAGGCTGCTGCGTTCACGCCCATAAACGCGAGCAGAGCCCCAAAATTCAGCAACTCGGTTCCCTTCTCGTAAGAAACCAGAAAAGCACCGATAAGTGCGATCGCCCCTACGAAGATCACATTGTTGCGGGGAATGAGATTCTTCGGGTCGAGCGCTCCGAAGAATTTCTTGGGAATGCCGTTGCTACGGCCCATCCCGTAAAGCAAGCGAGCGGCCCCTAGCTGCGCGCCCATTCCCGACCCGATATTCGCGATGAGCACGGTGAAGTTGAGCAGATGGAAAAGAAAAAACCCGCCAATCTGCCGTGCAACCAACGGAAACGCAGACTCAACCATGTCTTGCGGAAAAGGCTTCGATCCCCAAACGAGCTGCGCGGCGTAGACTTCGAGCGACGACAAAACGCCCGTAATCACGCACACCAGCACGGTCGCAAGCATCACGTTGCGTCGCGGGTTTTCAACTTCTTCCGACAAAGTGGAAATCGCATCGAATCCGATGTAGGTAAGCACTGCTATCGATGTGCCGCGGAACACTCCGTGGAGACTGAATGTCTCTGGATTGTAGAAAGGCTGCGTGAAAAAACCGGCGCCGTATTCGTGCAGACCCCAAATAAAGCGAATAACAAACGCGAAAAATACGACCACCACTATCGACATTCCTGCCGCGAGCACATCGTTTATGCGCGCCGAAGTCTTGATTCCCCGAAGGTTCAAAAGCGTAAAAAGCGCGGCGTATGCGATGGCCAGCACCCAATAAGGCATGCCCGGCAGGATATTTTGCGTTAGCTTACTGCAAAGCACCGTACAGATCAGAGGATTCAAGATGTAATCCATCACCATCGCCCAACCAGTGATGTACCCGAGCGCCGGATGGATTTCCTCTCCGACGTATGTATAGGCAGAGCCAGCACTCGGATAGGCGCGCGCCATTTTTCCGTAGCTAATCGCCGTGAAAAGCATCGCCACCATGGCGATGAGGATCGTCGTGACGACGTGGCCGCCCGCGTTGTTGTTGATCACGCCGTAGATTCCCATGGGCGCGATGGGCTGGATAATTACAATGCCGATGATAATCAGATCCCAGAGTTTCAGCGCTCGCTTCAGTTGGACCGGCGCCGGGTTCGACGTATCAACGCTCCTCTCGTTCATTCGCGGACTACCGACTTGACGAGGTGGCGTGGATGGTCGACGTCACAACCATTCATCGTGGCAAAGTGATAGGCGAAAAGCTGCAGAGGCACCACTTCCAGAATTGGCAAAAGCAATTCAGGCGCCGAGGGGACGAAAATCACGTGGTCCGCGGCCTGCAAAACTTCATTGTCGCCTTCAGTGGCGATGGCGATTACCCGGCCTCCGCAACTCTTCACATACTCGAGGATGCCCAGCGTCTTCTGGAACCGCAGTGTGGAATCGTAGTCGGCGGCGTCTCGCGTCGCGAGTGCGACGACAACGAGTTTTTCATCGACGAGTGCGCTCGGGCCGTGACGTAGCTCGCCGGCCGGCATACCTTCCGCCTGTACATACGAGACTTCTTTGAGCTTCAGGGCGCCTTCGCGGGCAATTGCGTAGTGTATGCCGCGACCAAGATATAGAAATGCCTTGGCATTCTGAATGAAGCGAGCCGCCTTCGTGGCCTGCGCGTCCCACGACGACAACTCCCTCTCGATTTCATCAGCCATTCGAACCAGTCGAGTGAGAGCACTCTGGACGAAATCCGAATCAATGCGGCCTCGTTCCTGAGCAAGAAAAAGAGCGAAGAGATAGAGCACCGCAAGCTGCGCAGTGAAGCTCTTCGTGGCGGGCACGGCACATTCTGGCGCAGCGTAAGTAATCAGCGTAGCGCTGGCTTCGCGTGCAATCGTCGAGTCGGCGACATTCGAGATCGCTACAGTTTTTGCGCCGTGGCGAAGCGCTTCGCGTTGCGCAGCAATCGTATCTGCGGTCTCGCCCGACTGTGTGATAACGACCACCAAAGAATCCGCAGCAGCACGCGACGAACGCAGGGAATATTCGCTGGAATATTCCACGTCGACCGCGACACTCGACAGATCTTCGATCATGATTTCGCCGGCCAGCCCGGCGTTGCGGCTCGAGCCGCTGGCAGCGATGACAATTTTTCTGGCGCCCGAGAGGGCGCTGTTGATCGACCATGCCGCGGAAGGAAGTATCTCGTCACCGTCAACGTTACGCTGAATCGTTTCGCGCAAGGCGTGAGGCTGTTCGTAAATCTCCCGCAACATCACAGGGGAGCTTTGCGATGAGTCCGATCGCGAACTTACCGGCGAATCTTGTGGCTGGCCAATCATAGTTCTGATGTCCAGGTGAATTGGGGTTTCCCCGATAATTCTACTTGACAAGAACGCTATACTGAACGTAAATCCAATTTCAATAAATTTAATAAAACTGAAGTCTAACAGAACAGCGAGCGCGCGGAGGCCATTTTAGAACTTTTGGGGAAATAACTCCGGGGGTACGACGATGCGGAAACGTCGAATCATCCTTTTAGCTGCAGTGCTTGCGCTCGGATTCTTGGTTAGCTCAGCCCTCGTCTGGGCGAGCATCACCGGGAGTATCTCCGGAATTGTGACTGATCCGAGTGGCGGTGTGGTCGTTGGTGCCACGGTGACTGCTATCAACACCCAAACCGGTGTTCGCGCCGCCATACATACGGATAAAAGCGGCTTCTACAATTTTCCGGATTTGGCCGTCGGCACCTACGATCTCGAAGTTGAGCAAAAAGGATTCAAGACCTTCCAGCAAAACAGGATCGTGATCGATGCCAACTCCGCAATCAAAATTGACGTAAAGCTGGAGTTGGGCGAAATAAGCGAGAAGGTGACCGTCGAAAGCCAAGCCGTTCACGTGGAAACCCAGAGCACCCAGATGGGTGAAGTAATCAACTCTCAAAAAATGACGGCCGTACCTTTGAATGGCCGCGATTTCACCAATCTGCTTTCCCTGCAGCCGGGCGTAGTGCCTTTCCAATATGCCAACGCGCTCCAAGATTCGAACTTGAGCGATCGCACGGTAGGCGGCAGTAGTGCTCTAAACGGCGGAAATCAATCCATCAACGGGCAGCGTGAGACGTCCAATGGATTCATGGTGAATGGCGCGAACGTCGAAGAAGGAAAGAACAACGGGACCTCAGTAATCCCCAACCTCGACTCGATCGAGGAATTCCGGATCATCACCAACAACTTCGATGCGGAGTACGGAAATTACAGCGGCGGACAAGTGAACGTCGTCACGAAATCGGGAACAAACTCCCTTCACGGAAGTGTTTTTGAGTTTAATCGCAACACGGCTTTTAATGCCCGCAACTATTTCAGTCCGCCGGGAGATGCTCCCAAGCTTATTCAGAACCAGTTTGGCACCACAGTGGGAGGCCCGATCAAGCGCGACAAGCTTTTCTTCTTTGCCGATTACCAAGGCACACGGCGAATCTTTGCTCCCACCGTGTCGGCTGCTGTTCCCGACGGGACGTTCCTTAACAACGGTGATTATCAGTTGTCGCCGACGGAGTCGAGCGATCTCGCGAAAGGGGCAGCGAACGCGGCGGCTAATATATCACCCGCCGGAAGCGTGCAAGGACAGCAGTTGGCGACAAATCTCTCCACAGCTCTCGGATACGGCGTGAATGTCAACGAACCGTATTACTTCACCGGATGCACCAGCGGTACGGGTCTCAAGCCGTGCGTATTTCCGAATGCGATTATTCCCAAGGCAGCATTTTCGCCGGCATCCGCTGGCGTACTTCCTTTTATACCCGGACCGACTGTGGCGGGCGGCGGCGTGAATTTTTTCTCGTCTGCCTTCGACCAAAGGCTCCGAGATGACAAAGGCGCCTTTCGCCTGGATGCCAATACACAATACGGAATGCTTTCTGCCTACTATCACATCGATGACGACACTTTAATCAACCCATATCCGAATTCCGGAGCTACCGTACCCGCCCCGAACATAGGCGCTTTCACGGCCACCGACATGACGCGTGCGCAGGTTCTGGTGCTGAGCGACACGAAGGCGTTTGGATCTACCGCGGTGAACGAGTTCCGGTTCAGCTACGTCCGCAATGCCGCGCACCTATTCACTCCGAGTGGTGGCCTGACGCAAAACGGCCAGCCGATCACGCTCGCCTCGCTGGGCTTCACGGTACCGGCGGGCTCCGGCAATAACTTCAACGGCGGCGTTGCGCCAATCGCACCTCAATTCGAAGGCGTGCCAAATATTGCATTCGCAGGTGACCTCTCGGGCACAACGATCGGTGTGCCGGCCGATACCCCCAAGCAGTTCAACAACACATTTCAATGGCAGGACAATTTTTCAAAAGTGATCGGGACGCACAGCATCAAGTTCGGCGGCCAATTCCACTATGACCAGATTAACGATCGCAACCTCTTCGGTGAAAACGGAGCCTATACCTTCGACGGCAGTGAGACGAATTCCGATTTCGTTGACTTCCTGATCGGCGCGCCCGGCTTCTTCATCCAGGCAAGCAAGCAGATCCTTGACTCTCGTACGAAGTATATGGGCCTCTACGGGCAGGATAGCTGGAGAGTGACGCCGAATCTCACCTTGAACTACGGGTTGCGGTGGGAGTTCAGCCAACCGTGGTATGACACGCAGGGAAAAATCGAAACGCTAATTCCGGGAAAGCAGTCCGTGTTATTCCCTGCGGGCACGTGCGATGGCTGCACGGGAGCCCCGACTGGATGGGTGGTTCCCGGCGACCCCGGCGTGCCCAAGACGCTGGCGCCGACGCAGTATCACAACTTCTCACCTCGACTTGGTCTCGCCTATTCGCCAAGCTGGGACTCGGGATTTCTCTCAACGCTCATGGGCGGCCCGGGAAAGACGAGCATCCGAGCGGGCTTCGGCCTCTACTACTCCGCGTTTGAAGACCTCACGCAGTTCCAAGAGATCGGCGATGCGCCGTTCGGCTTGTTTTGGTTCCAAAGCGGCAGCTTCTTCAATACGCCTTTCATGAACCGCGACACGGGCACGGCTGTTCAACGCTTCCCATTCACTTTCCCGCCGGTACCCGTGAAGCAACCGGACCCGAACTTCAATTGGGCGCAGGTGGAACCTATTTCAAGTTCGCTGGTATTCAAGCATAACAACAAAACTCCGTACAGCGAGCACTACGAGTTATCTATCGAAAGGCAATTCGGTTCGAACACTGTGGCGTCGGTTAGCTACGTCGGAAATCAGGCGCATCGCCTGCTTACTTCGATCGAATCGAATCCGGGAAACCAAGCTTTGTGCCTGCAACTCAACCAGGCTCCGTTCAATCCGAATCCCGGGACTGTCAACTGCGGCCCCTTTGGCGAGGGCAGCCAATACACTTTGCCGCCAGGCGTGGATTACCCGTCCGCAGCGACGACGGCGGTGCAACTCGTCCCCGCTTCGACCTGCGGCACGCATGGACCAGCCCAATGCGTGGTCAACGGCACCTACACGGTTTTTGGTCCGCAAAATAATGTTCAGGTCTTTAATAACAATCCGTATGAAGCCACAATCGCTCAGTCGTCTTACAACTCGCTGCAGGCCAGCGTGCGCCACACCGGGAACTATTCCACGTTCCTGTTCGGCTACACGTTTAGCAAATGCAGGGACGACGCATCAGAGCTCATCGAAGGAATCAATCCGTTTAATCCGAAGCTGAGCACATCTCTCTGCGCGTTCGACGTGAAGCACAACTTCGTGGCCAGCTACGAAACGAAGGTACCCTTCGATCGCTTTTTCCACACAAGCGAGGGCTGGAAGAATAAGCTCGCCTCAGGCTGGGCCGTCTCCGGAATTACGACATTTGCAACCGGCCTTCCCGTTAGCCTGTCCTACCCGAACGACAATTCTCTTACCGGCACTGCGGGGACCTCCGCGCCCATCGACCTGCCACAATATGTTCCCGGAAATCCGATCTACGGTAATAAGAATCCGCGGTCGGGACAGCCATACTTCAATAACATTCTTCCAACCCAGAATCCGGATGGAACGGTAACCTGCCCGGGAGCCGGGGGAATATTCTGTGACGAACCTCTCGGCCAAATCGGAAACGCCAAGCGGCGGTTCTTCTATGGCCCCGGACTTAACAACTGGGACATGGCCCTGCTGAAGGATACGAAAATTACCGAATCAAAGACTCTCCAGTTCCGCTTCGAAGCGTTCAACATCTGGAATCACGCCCAATTTTCCGGCCAGCTATCGCCGGGTTTCGGCGTGTTCGGCTCGTCGGGCTTTGGAGTTATTTCCGCGGCCTACGATCCCCGCATTCTGCAAGCGGGCTTGAAGTTCCTTTTCTAGGCGAATGCTGACACGCAGAAACGCGCTCGTTCACTTTGCGCATGGGTTCACCGCAGTCCTCTTTCTGCTCGCACCCTCCTTGCGCGCCCAGACGATTCGCGTGGATTCTACGCCAAGCCATTCGACCAACTCGATCGTCCCGGCGCAGGCCCTGGGTGCCGGCATCGACCGGCTCCCTTACGGCGCCACGGACAAAACTTTCGTCGAGCCAACCATCAAGCAAGTGCTCTCCTCCGGATGGCAGACGATCAGCTACCGTCAGAACACCGAACTTCACATGGAAGCCTGGCACTGGAACCCTCAGGGCACGTGGAGCGATCCCGCGGGTAAAGGTTATTTCACGGGCAGCACCGCCCTCGGTGAGCCCATTCGCCATTCCTACGGCTATCCACTGCCTCATCGCGGCGTCACTCACGATGACGGCACAGATATGGTCGGCTACTCGCGACTCACCGATGGCGACCTGAACTCCTACTGGAAGAGCAATCCATACCTCACGCAGCCGTACACGGGCGAAGACGATTCGCTTCATCCTCAGTGGGTGATTGTCGACCTGGCCGCCCCGCGTCCGCTCAACGCAATCCGAATCGCCTGGGCCGAACCTTTCGCGAAGCAGTACGTGATCCAATACTGGAACGGCGAAGATCCGATCAAGAAGCCGGCGCAGGGCGCGTGGATTGCCTTTCCGAACGGTGTCATCAATGATGGCCAGGGCGGCACTCCCGCGATTCAGCTTTCCGTCGCGCCGATGCCAGTGCAATACATTCGGATCTGGATGATGCGATCGTCGAATACCTGCGACACGCACGGCCCTGCCGACCGCCGCAACTGTCTGGGTTACGCGATTCGCGAGCTTTTCATCGGCACCACGACTCCCGACGGAAAATTTCACGACCTCGTTCTTCACACGCCCGATCAGGGGCAAACCAACACCTACTGCTCGTCCGTCGATCCCTGGCACGAACCCTCGGATCTCGACGAAAAGGCAGGCGATCAAGTGGGTTTCGATCTTTTCTACACCAGCGGATACACGCGCGGCCTGCCGGCTATGATCCCCATCGCCATGATCTATGCCACGCCGGAAGATTCCGTCGCCGAAATCGCGTATGTCGAGAAGCGAGGCTACCCGATTTCATACATCGAGATGGGCGAGGAACCCGACGGGCACTATATGGTGCCGGAGGATTACGCCGCGATGTACGTCCAGTGGGCCCGGGCGTTGCACAAGCTCGATCCGAAGCTTCAGCTAGGCGGCCCGATCTTCACGGGCGTGAATAAGGACATCGAGACATGGCCCGATGCGCAGGGCCGCACGTCGTGGACGGCGCGCTTCGTCGATTATCTGAAAGCGCACGGGAGCCTCGCGGATCTCAGTTTCTTTTCCTTCGAGCACTATCCGATGGATCCCTGCAAAATTCAGTGGAGCAATCTCTACGACGAAGCGACTCTCGTCACTCACATGCTCGACATCTGGCATCGCGACGGCGTTCCCGCGAATATTCCGATGTTCATCACGGAGTCGAACATCGCCTGGCAATCGGAAGAAGCGTTTATCAATACCTGGGGCGCGCTCTGGTTGGCCGATTATGTGGGCTCGTACCTCAGCGCCGGCGGTAACGCGGTCTATTTCTTTCACTACATTCCGCTCGGCGTCCACCGCGGCTGCAACAACTCTCTGGGAACCTTCGGGCTATTTTCGACGGACGCGAACCTGAAGATCGAGCAACCGCTTTCGCAATATTTCGCGAGCCAGCTCATCAATCTGGAGTGGGTGGAGCCTGCGGGAGCCGCGCATCGTCTCTTTGCCGCTTCGAGCGACATCCAGGACGATGCCGGGCACACTCTCGTCACCGCCTACGCCGCGCTACGCCCTGATGGGAAATGGTCGCTGCTCATCGTCAACAAAGACCAGGAAAATTCGCATGGCGTCCGCATCGTATTCCACGACGGGGAAGCAAACCGCGATCGCGAGTTTTCGGGCCCGGTGGACTTCATCACCTTTGGCAGCGAACAGTATCAGTGGCATCCCGGCTTTGACGATGGCAAGGCCGACCCCGACGGGCCGCCTGCGCGGAGCTCAATCAATGCGACACCTGCGAGAGTTTTTGAGCTTCCGAAAGCATCTGTTACCGTAATCCGTGGCGTTGTCGCGCCGTAACGGTTCATAGCCTCAATCGAATACCCCTTCAACTACGGCCTGCCTGTGCATTACTCTCGACTCCGTCGCTAAGCATTTCCGGAAAGCACTTTCACTCAATCAGCCGGGCCCAACTTCATGAAGCTATCCGGATCACATAACGAAGCGGATAGCGATGTTTTTGTTCTTGAGGGACTGCGGAAGATCGGGATGGCCTAGCGGGGACCGCCTTTGTCGTGCTTCCCAGAACCTTCATTGAAGCTAGGACAACAAGCGCTTAGGCAACCGCTGGTACTACCGTTCCATTGTGCGGTACGAGCGAAAGGACGAAAATTAGAATGGCTAAAAAAGATGCTGGTCGCCATACTCATTCTCGTGGTCTCGTTTGTTGCGCTGATTCAGTTCGCAGCGTTCGCCTGGCGAGCCGCGTTTTTAAGCGTGGCAACTGCGGAACTGCCTGAAGATCTGGCTAAGTACACTATTGTCAGTAATTTCGATGAGGCTTCTGCCTACGAAAGGCTGTGCCCTGAGCTTACGGCTCAAAACGGCGGGAAGCTTAGTTCGGTGAGCGCATATCACTCGATGCTGCAGTTGGCCAGGTCGATCGGCGACGCAATTCTCCCCCGAGCGGCAGGCTGGGCGCAGCGTGAGATGGCCCTTTGCACAAGATACGCGACTGTCACTTTGGCGCGGCGGATGGAACGGAATCAGATTGCGGTGGCGGAGCTTTCATCATTTTAGGCTAAGAAACGCTCACGACGAGGAAGGCATCGTCGTGGCTACGCGAAATAAAAAGCGGGGCGACGATGCCCCGCTTTTTCTTTGTGCGCAGGACGATGAAAACCGCGGGTAGACCGATGCGGCAAAATCTGCAGTGTCGGATGCACCTTTGCCGCTTGGAATTGCGACCGAGAGCGCCCAAATAAAGCTAATGAATCCAAGTTCATCAACGCAAATGAGTTTCGGCACCCCGAGTTAAATCGAATTGGGCGGGCGAGTGGAAGCTGGCTTGCACGTCGAGAGTGCCGTCTGTTTAGCCAGTCAAGCAAGCTTCGGAGAGCGAGAGCAAATACTGCTTCTCTTTTGAAACATTCGACGCTGGCGGACTTTAAAGTTTTCGTGCAAGCGCACCGATACTGACCTTTAGTAGATAAAGCGTGGCCATTAGAACCCGAAAGTCGACTGTGACGCGATCTTAAGAGGAGGAACGATGTCTGTGGGAGCGATATTGGGAAGCGTGCTTCAGAGCGCGTTGGCGGCGACGAACACGCCGTCAAAATTCAAACAATTTCAGCAAGAATTCCAGCAACTGGGAAAAGATTTGCAGTCGGGAAATTTGGCGCAGGCGCAAACCGATCTAGTGACGCTCGAGCAGAACTCCCCGTTTTTGCACGCCGGCGCAACTGCGAGTAGTGCGACCAGCGGCAGTGCAAGCGCCAGCAATAATCCAATCGCTCAGGCATTTAATCAGCTTGCGCAGGACCTGCAGGCCGGCAATGTGACCGCCGCTCAGCAGGATTTTTCTACCATTCAGCAGGATTTTCAGAACGCGCAGAGTCAAGCACCTTCCCAGGGCGCCGGACATCATCACCATCACGCGTTCTCAGGCCAAAGCTCGACATCGCCTTTGGCCCAGCTCTTCTCGCAGCTCGGTCAGTCGCTGCAAACCGGAAATTTGTCGAGCGCGCAACAGGCCTATAGCACCCTGCAGCAGGATTTTCAGCAATTCGCGAGCGCTGGCGGTTCGAGCGTCGGATCCGTTAACACGACGGCATAGCCTCGCCCGCTCGCGGGCCTCCTTGATCGAATTGGGGAGTTAAATTCAATCGCCGCTTGATCTTCGCGCGGATCCCTCGCACCACTCACTGTCATGCCTCAGTTCCTACCCGTCTGAGCTTGGAATCTTTACGGCGGTATCCTCTGCGCCTCTTCACTCTGTTTGGAGCTGAGCGTCCGTTTGCTGCCACGCGTGGGAAAATTGCGGTGTACACTCACGAGCCTTGGTCGACAATAGACCGCGGGCAAGGCCGAACCACAAGACATTATGTCCATGTCACCAGATGAAATCGAAAGCTTGGCGCGAGAACTGATGTCTGCGTATCAGACGGGGCAGATGGTGGATGTCCCGCCTTCCGAGCGCTTTGGTTTCGACCTCGATGCGGCTTACCAGGTTGAAGGAATGCTCAAGAAATTCCGTGAAGCTGCGGGACACAGATCCGTGGGCCGGAAAGTTGGATATGCGAACAAGGCGATGTGGCGGATTCTCAAGCTTGAGACCCTGGTGTGGGCGCACATGTATGACGACACGGTGCATTACAGTGGCGAGAACTCCGCTACTCTCTCGGTTCCGCACCCTCGTTCGCTGAAGATCGAACCCGAAATTGTTTTTGGACTGAAAGACTCGGGTATAACGGAAAATCCGTCTGACGCCGCAGCCGCGCTGGCTCACACCGAATGGCTGGCGATCGGATTCGAAATCATCGATTGTCCTTTTCCAGAATGGAAATTTCAGCCGGGCGATTTTGTTGCATCATTCGGGCTTCACGCGGCACTGGTGGTCGGCGAGAAGGTGCCGGTGCGGCCGGAACTAATCCCTCCACTCGGGGATCAACTTTCACGATTTAGAGTACGGATGTCGAGGAACGGTGCTTTTGTCGAAGAAGGCTCCGGACGAAATGCTTTGAGGAATCCTGCCTCCTGCCTGGCGGAACTCAGCACGGCCATTGCGCGGCGTTTCCCAGATCAGCCGCTGCGCGGTGGGGATGTCGTCAGCTCTGGGACGCTGACTGCGGGGCATGCTACAGCGAGGGAAGAGGAGTGGAAGGTGGATGTCGAAGGAATATCCTTACCTTCGCTGCGCCTTCGCCTAACTTAGATTTCTGGCACGAGCATGGGTGAGGATGGAACCCATAAATATTTTGGATAGCCCCTTGACAAGGGGCGAGCCCCGTCTTATAAACTGGTCTGGTTATCGGACCAGTTGACGAGTGCCGACTCCCGCCAAATTCGACTTCGAAGTCATCCGCAAAGGTAAGGTCTACGAAGAAGTCGCCAAGCAAATCGAACGCCTGATTCTAAAGAAACTAAAACCCGGAGACAAGCTGCCTTCCGAACGCGAACTGGCCGAAATGCTTCAAGTAAGCCGTAGTTCGATTCGAGATGCGATTCGCGGGCTTGAGCTTGTGGGGATGGTAGAGCCGCGGCAAGGCGCCGGGACGATTGTTCGCGAACTCGCGACCGAATCTATCACCAATCCATTTGCCGATGCGCTCGAGCGCCGCCAGAAATCGGTGGGTGAACTCCTAGATTTTCGCAAGATGCTGGAGCCGCCGTTGGCCGCACGCGCTGCAATGCACGCTACCGCTGAAGAGACTTCGGAGATGGAAGAAATTCTGCAGCGACAAGAGGACAAGCAGGAGCAGGGAGAGGTGACGATCACCGAAGACGCGGAGTTTCACTACAGCGTCGCGCTCGCGTCCGGGAATGGCGTGGTGTTGAAGGTGATTGACATCTTGATGGAGCTTCTGCGCGAAACTCGCGAACGTTCGTTACAGGTGAAAGGGCGTTCACAGAAATCGCTCGCTGGCCACCGGCGAATTCTGGCTGCAATCAAGCGCCGCGATGCGGAAGCTGCAAAAGCGGCGATGCGGCGGCATATCGAAGATGTGGAAGAGATTGTCTTAAACAAGTTTGATCACCCGTGAGCTTCAATACAGGCAGGCCAAACGTTACGCCATGATGGATGACACCAAATCATCCTCCGCTGCAGCTCTCACGTTGAGAGTCGCGGAGGCGCGCGTCGAAGACGTGGGTCACGCGATTGCGCGGCTCGCTCCAGCCGATTTGCAGCGTTTGGGTGGACGAGCGGGCGATGTGCTGAAGATTACTGGCGGAATGACCGGAGTGGGACGCGCCGAACTTTCCGACGACGGTTTCGAAGGCATGATTCAAATCGACGGCACTTGCCGCAGCAACTGTGGCGTGGGGTTGCAGGAGCGAGTGACGGTAGCTCCGATTGAACACCAGCAGGCGGTGGCTGTTCGCCTGTCGCCATTGTGGGTCGGTGCTGCGCCTGCAATCATCGCACCCGAGCGGATGCTCGAGGATCTGCTGGATGTTCCGGTTATAGCCGGCTGCGTGGTCAGAGTGCCCACGTTTGCCAAGGCCATCAACTTCCAGGTGGTGCGTACGATTCCTTCGGGGCCGGTGGTAATCGGGAAGCGCACCGATATTCGCGTTGTAGAAGGAGAGCAAACGGCGGCGCGAGCGCCGGCTGTCTCCTATGAAGATATCGGCGGGCTCGAACGCGAAGTGGAGCGAGTGCGCGAAATTGTCGAACTGCCTCTAAAACATTCGCGCATTTTTGAGCGTCTGGGAATTTTGGCGCCCAAGGGCGTGCTGCTATATGGCCCGCCGGGTACGGGCAAGACGCTACTCGCTCGCGCCGTGGCTGCCGAAAGCCGCGTGCATTTCATTCATCTCAACGGCCCCGAAATCATGCGGAAGTTTTACGGCGAGAGCGAGGCGAAGCTGCGCGAGGTTTTTGAGGAAGCGGCGCGGCACGCCCCGGCCATCCTGTTCATCGATGAAATCGATGCCGTAGCTCCCAAGCGCACGGAAGTAGTCGGCGAAGTAGAAAAGCGCGTAGTAGCGCAGCTTCTTAGCCTGATGGATGGTTTTGTGGCCCGCGGCCAGGTAATCGTCATTGGCGCAACGAACATTCCTGAAGTTCTTGATCCGGCATTGCGGCGCCCCGGTCGCTTCGACCGCGAAATCGAGATCGGCGTTCCCAATACGCAAGCGCGCCTGCAGATTTTAAGGATTCACACACGCGCCATGCCGCTCGCGGCCGACGTCAACCTGCAGGAAATCGCGGAGCACTCTCACGGTTTCGTCGGCGCTGACCTGGAAGCGCTCGGCCAGGAAGTCGGAATGATTGCCCTGCGCCGCTTCCTCTCCGCTTGCTCCCTGGATATCGACGGCGCTGCATCCGCTGAGCTCGGAACATTGTTAGTCACGCGTGACGATTTTCTTGCCGGTTTGAAAGAGGTGGAACCCAGCGCCACCCGCGAATTCTTCATTGAGAAGAGCAAATCTAACTTTGCGTCACTGGGTGGGCTGCAGGATGTGAAGAAATTGCTCGACGCCGTGATCGAGCATTCGCACATGCGCGACGAAATCTATGAGCAGGTTGGACTTGCGCCGCCGCGAGGCATCCTGCTGGCAGGCCCTTCGGGCACCGGCAAGACCGCCATGGCGCGGGCGCTTTCGGGCGAAAAGCAGATTCCGCTTATCGCAATCGACGGGCCGCAGTTGTACTCGAAATGGTTGGGCGAATCGGAGAGGGCGCTGCGCGAAGTTTTCAAGAAGGCGCGGCGGGCGGCGCCCTGCATTCTGTTCTTCGACACGATTGACGCGGTGGCGCCGAAATTTGGAGCCGAGCAATTTGGCAGTGACGTGTATCAGAGAATTCTCAGCCAGCTGCTGCGGGAAATCGACAATCTACGCGATGTGAAGGGCGTGATTTTGGTGGCGGCCACGAATCGCCCTGAGCGTATCGAGCCGGCGCTTTTGCGCAGCGGGCGCTTCGATTACATCGTCCCGTTCGCGAAACCCGACGCAGCCGAGCGCGCGGAAATTATGAGGATCTGTTGCCAGCGCGTGCCGGTCGCGCCCGACGTCGACTACGACGAGTTTGCAAGCCGCACAGAAGGCCTCACAGGCGCCGACATCGAGAGCCTCTGCAAAAAGGCGACGCTGCTCGCAATCGCGGAATTTCAGAACCGCACCCGCGTGGCGCCATTCGTCGTACTGCGAAATGATTTTCTGGCGGTTCTCGAATCCGACCGCGGCGGTCCGAAAGCTTTCATCGGCGACAAAGCAGGAAGCGGCGGCCATGCGCGTTCGGAAATTTCGCTGAAGTGAAGCAGTTAATAAATTAGGGCGAGGGTTGAAAACATGAGCTACAAGGAACTCACCGTTTGGACGCGCGGAATCATCATGGACAAAGAAGGGCGCGATATCGTCAACTCCATCGCCGCTTCAGCCCGGCTGGAGGGCAAGTACGCGCAGGCGATGGAAAACTACGTCGACAATCCCGATCGCACCAACGCCCCTACCCGCAAATATTGCCGCGTGAGCGACAACGTGATCGAAAACGAGCTCACCTACGAAAACGAACAGCCCAACATTATCGTGCTGGTCGAAGGGACGATGGTGAAGGGATGGGATTACATGCGCGGGATGCCCCCGGGCGGAACTCTGGTGATCAACACGCACTACTCGCCGGAATACATGATTCGTTTCGTCCCCGGCCCTGAGCGGCTCGCT
This sequence comes from uncultured Acidobacteriota bacterium, assembly GCA_963772535.1. GTDB lineage: Bacteria > Acidobacteriota > Terriglobia > Acidiferrales > UBA7541 > Palsa-295. The sequence continues at coordinate 286,277 of CAVYXN010000005.1, read as the reverse complement.
CAACTCGTATGTGTGGACGCCGCAAAACTGGCCGACCACAAGTGGCTTTATTACCGGCTCGGCGAACTCGGCCTCGATCGCCTTTCAACGGAAGGCGCTGCCGAGCGCAACAAATCGGTGGCACCGGATATCGCGGCTCCGCTGATTGCAGCCGCAGTCAAAACCACAGGTATCGTCAAGATGGCTACGATCGAGCCGATGATTGCGAACAAGCACGCGTTTAATTTGGCGCTCCAAGAACTACATATCATGCCGCTGAATCCAGTGGCGGCATAGGACAGGACACATGTCGACTAAAGGCACAAAAATCCCAGAGCGGCTCCAAATACCATTCGCAGGTATCACGCCTGCGCCCTTGCAGGAAAAGGGTCAGGATCTTTTTCCCACCGGCAACTGGCGCGCGATACGGCCCGTGTATCGCGACAAATTGCCGCCCTGCAACAATGCTTGCGGAACCAACGAAAAAATCCAGGGCTATCTGGATCTGGTGAAGCGCGGCAAGTATCTCGACGCCTATGCGCTCATCAAGGAAGACATGCCGTTTCCGTCGGTGACGGGCCGCGTGTGCTACCACCCGTGCGAGCAGGCCTGTAACCGCGGGAAATACGATGAGGCTATCTCGATTCGTGCGGTCGAGCGATTTCTTGGTGATCTCGGGCAGGCGCTAAAGCACGATGTGGTGAAGCCTGGAACCCCCAACGGCAAGAAAGTTGCCGTCGTCGGTTCGGGGCCGGCCGGGCACAGCGCTGCGTACCAACTGGCGCGGCTCGGTTATAAGGTAACGATCTTCGAAAAGTCGCCAAAGGCGGGCGGACTAAATCGCGGCGGGATTCCGGATTGGGTTCTGCCGCAGGACGTGCTGGATCGCGAGATCGAACGGCTACTCGAACTCGGAATAACGATCAAGACAAACACGGAAGTCGGCAAAGATGTCAGCTGGGACGATTTGAAAAAGAATTATGACGCCTGCGTACTGGCCGTAGGCCTGATCGATCCCAACAGCGTGCGAGCTGAAGGCGAGAATAAGGAAGGCGTGCTTTATGGCCTTCCTTTCTTGCGCGACATCGGCATGGGAACTTCGAAGGTAAAGCTCGGCGCACGTGTGGCCGTAATCGGAGGCGGAAACACCGCCATTGATTGCGCTCGCGAAGCGCTGCGGCAAGGCGCCGTGGAAGTAACGATGATCACGGTCGAAGCCCACCCTCAGGAAATGCCGGCCGTTCCGGAAGATTTGCACGACATGCTCGAAGAAGGTGTGGAGCTAAAGCACGGGCGGGCTGTCACCGCCGTGCATGGCAACGGCAAGGTCGAGGCGTTGCAGTTGCATCCTGCGCGCTTCGCGGGCGCCATCAATGCATCTCCGATCAATATTGATCGCGAGGCGCCTCCTGAGCGCTTCGCCGTCGACAACGTGATCATAGCGGTGGGCCAACGGGCGTCACTCGCCTGGTTACCGGCTGAGTTTAAGAACGAACGCGGAACGATCAAGATGGACCGCTTCGGCCGACTCGGCGATACGAACTTCTTTGCGGCAGGCGATATCGCGCAAGTAGGTTCGGGTCAGCCGTTGATGGTGGTGAATGCGGTTGGCGATGGCAAGCGCGTGGCCTTCAACCTGGATAAGGTGTTGCGCGGAGTGGCGCTCGAGCCGCGGTCGATTCCGGTCGACGTGATCTTCGATCTGAATCGCATGAACATGACCTACTTCCCGCACTTCCCGCGCGTGCAGCAGGAATTGCTGCCGCCGAAGACTCGTAAAAAAACGCAGGATGAGGTGATTCAGGCATATACGGAAGAGCAGGCCGTCGAAGAGGCGAGTCGCTGCTTCAGTTGCGGCACCTGCAATGCTTGCGACAATTGCTATCTAGTCTGTCCCGAGCCGTGCATCGTACGCGATGTTCGTTCGAACGGCTTGTATAAGATTCTGGTGGATTACTGCAAAGGCTGCCGCGTGTGTATCGAGGAGTGCCCGACGGGCTGCCTGGAGGGCGTGCCCGAGCTCGACTTCGATACAGGCGTGGTCCGAATGGATACCGCGTTCGCGATTTCGCCGGGATTGCATGGACGGCAAGCGGAAGAGTTGAAGCATCTCGGCGACCGGGCCGCGAAGAGTATTTAGGGTTTGCGAATCAGCTCAAGGTAGAACAAAACATCGAGCGGAGTGAACTATGCCAACGGTTACGGAAACAAAAAAGAAAACAGTCCGCATAAACGGGTGCGTCGCGTCAGCGCAAGCGGCCAAGTATGCCGACGTTGACGTGATTGCGGCCTATCCGATCCGGCCTTATACGGCAACGATGATGGCGTTGGCGCAGATGGTGGCCAATGGAGAACTCGACGCCGAATACATCGTGGCTGATAGCGAACACTCGCAGTTAAGTATCGCGCACGGCGCAGCATCGAGCGGAGCACGCGTGTTCACCGGTAGCTCGGGAGTAGGCGTGCAATTCGCGTACGAGCTTTATTCGCCGATCTCGGGCAGCCGCATGCCGGTGCAGATGATGATTGCTGACCGGACACTCGATCCTCCGGGTGATTTCGGCTCCGAACACACTGATGCGCTTTCCACTCGCGACATGGGCTGGCTCATGGGCTGGTCGTGTGACGCCCAGGAAGCGTTCGACAATCACCTGATGGCTTATCGCATCGGCGAAGACCGGCGGGTGCTGTTGCCGCAGATGGTATGCCAGGACGGATTCTTCGTTTCGCACATCACGACGGACGTCGAATTGCCGGATCCAGGTCAAGTAAAGGAATTCCTGCCACCCTACAAGCATCCTTATCCGCTCGATCCGCGCCATCCGGTATCACACGGCCCTCAGATCATGCCGGAGCAGGGCCCGCCGCTTCAGTTGGAGCGTGCCCGCGCGATGGAAGAATCCATGGCGGTGATTGAAGAGGTTCACGACGAATTCGCGAAAATTTTTGGTCGCCGCTACGATCCCTGGCTCGAAGAGTTCATGACCGACGGCGCCGATATCGTATTTTTCCTGCAAGGGGGCCACGGAGTGACGGCGCGTTTTGCGATTCAGCATATGCGCGATCAGGGATTGAAAGTCGGAATGGTCCGGCTGCGCACCATCCGGCCGTATCCGACCGATCGCATAAAGGACGTGCTCAGCAAATTCAAGGTGGTCGGTGTGATTGAAACGAATATGGGCCTCGGCAGCGTAAGCAGTGGCGGCGTGCTCTATGGTGAGGTCTGCGCGGCACTCTATGAAAGCGCGAAGCGCCCGTTGGTTCTCTCGTTCATGGCTGGAATGGGCGGCGAGGCCATCGTTTTGAAGGAATTCTACTGGATGGCAAAGAAGATGACGGAAGCTCAGAAAAGCGGAAAGATCGAAAAGCGGACGCATTGGGTTGGTTTCGAAGAGTAGAGGGTTGAACGAGCTCTAATAGAATTTCTGCAGAGCCGAGCTCTGCGATTGGGAGGAGTGGTCATGCCAACGATCGAAGTTCAAAGGCAAGTGCTGCCGATTCTCGGAAGCCCGAATCAAGGGGCGCGCTTTTTTAACCCCGAATTACCATCCAGCGAGCCATTCGTCCCCGGCCATCGCACGTGCGCCGGCTGCGGTCCTTCCATCCAATACCGCATGACGAGCAAGGCGGCCGGCGACAATACGATCCTGGTGGGGCCCACCGGTTGCATGTATGTGGCGAACAGTTCGTATTTGTGCACGCCCTACAATGTGCCGTGGGCGCACACCCAGATTGGCAGCGCTGGCAGCTTTACCGCAGGTGTCGCCGCGGCCTATGAGGCCATGATCCGAAAGGGCAAATGGAAGGGCGCCTTCCCAAATATCATTTGCGAAGCAGGCGACGGCAGCGCTTCGGACATCGGACTCGCGTCCATTTCCGGCGCGCTCTATCGCAACCACGACTGCCTGATCATCTGCTATGACAACGAACAGTATGCGAATACGGGAATTCAAGCATCGTCGCGCACGCCCTACGGCGGAATGACAACCTTCTCTCCGCCGGGACCGGAAGTTCCAGAAGGGAAGAAATTGTATCCCAAGGATCTCGCTCGCATGATGGCGGCGGGCCATCCGCACTGCTATGTGGCCACCGCAAGTGTGGGCTATCCAATCGACCTGATGAACAAAGTGCGTAAGGGCCTCAACCACAAGGGCGCCGCATACCTGATGATTTACACGCCATGCCAGAAGGGCTTTGTTTATGAGACGCCACGCTCGATCGATCTTGGCCGGCTTGTTGTTGAATGTGGTCTCTATCCGATCTGGGAGTGGAATCCGGAGAAGCGTGCATACGATTACAGCTTCCGCCCGCAGAACATGCGGCCCGTATCGGAGTACTTGAAGTTGCAAGGCCGCTTCGGCCATCTACACGCCGAGCACGTCGCGAACTTGCAGAAATTCGCCAACGAGCAATGGAAAATGATGGGTATCCAGCTGCCCGAGGCCTTGGTTCAGGCGGCGGATCCAAAGAACGTGGTGGCGATGGCCTCGGCAGCAGCGGCCGAGCAGGTGGCGCAAACTCTATGAACACCAAAGCGACAGTAACTCCTCCAGCTCCGCCTGCGGCTCCCGAAGCGCAGGAGAGCTATATCGTCAGCGAAGGAAAGAAGCGTGGCTCTACGCGCGACGTGCGGCCCGAAGCGGCATTTGACCGCTACTACACCGTGATGCGCGTTCACGGAGGCGACGCGATCCTCACCGACAACTGGCACACGAACGAAGTATTGAACCATGCGCGTAACAATTTCGAGGGAGTCACCTTTGCAATGCGCACCCTCGAGGCCTGGGGTGCGATGATCGAGAACGATCACCGCGCTTATTACACAGCGGGCGGACGGATATGGGTGATGGACCTGGAGCCCTGCGAGGGCAAGAAGAAACGGTTGCCGGGAACCGGACCCAGCAAGAAGTAGCTTACGCTTGCGCCGCATCCTGCTCATTGACGACACGCCGGAAATAGCCGAGCTTCTTAGTTTTTCTCTGCGCGACGCGGGCTATGAAGTCTTCCCGTCGGGCTACTCCGTCACCGTCAACGAATTGATTCAAGAGCATCAAGCCGACGCTCTTGTACTCGATTGCACATCCTTCGATATGAGCGAAGCGCTTTTCGACGCTGTGCGCCATAGTTCGGATCATGCCGAATTCCCGGTAGTTATCATCAGTGACACGCCCGAGGTTGCCGATGCGAGCCTTCGTGCGCGAAAAGGCCAAAGAGTCCTGCTGATTCCCAAACCTTTCACCGGGTCGCAGGTGGCGAGTGCGCTCGGTCAGCTGCTGGGATAAATATGCCACTGTGGAGCATGGACGAATGGCAGTACCTCGAGCGCGAGATCATCACCGACCCCAAGGGCCGGCGGTGGACGGTGGCGCTGATGGACGTGTTGGGACAGGAAGGCGATCCTGACATGCCGAACAAGCTGCTCGAGATTCAATATTCATCGGGCCGCTTTTTCACGCTCATCTACTCGGATAGCGGCGCCTTGCAGCGGGAACGCGGCTATGCGTCGCTTCCAGAGGCAACGAACGCATATGGAGACATGGTTGTGGGCGTCATCGATGGCAGCCTCGATCCGTCGCAGCCTGTTTTCCGGCAGGATCTCGAAGATTAACGCGCAGACTACTGCTCGGCTGGCGTTAGGGCCTTTTTCGCGTCGCGACCGGTGGCTGTCGCGGCGCCGCTTGTTTGCGCCAGGATACTTGCAAGATAGATCGTGCGGACCTTCGAGTTCTTTTTTCGCAAAATGCCGTCGAGGTGCAGCAGGCAGCTTGGGTCGGTGGAAGTGATGTACTCCGCGCCGGATGTTTCCGCATTGCCGGCTTTTGTGTCTCCCATCGCGCCCGAGATCATCGCAAATTTCGTGGCGAACGTGCCGCCGAAGCCGCAGCAGTCCTCGCTATAGGGCATTTCGACCAACTCGAGGCCGCGTACGTGCCTCAGTAAATCGCGCGGTCCTTCCTTGATTCCCAATTCGCGAAGGGCGTGGCACGCGTCGTGATACGTCACGCGATGCGGGAAGGACGCGTCGACATCCGCAACTTTGGCCACTCGAACGAGAAACTCGGAAAATTCGAATACTTTGCGCCCCACTTCGATCGCTTTTTCTCGCAGCGGCGAATCCGCGAGAAGCTGCGGATAGAAGTTTCGGACCATCGTGGTGCAGGAGCCGGAAGGGCAGACAATAATTTCCGCGGAACTAAAGACCCCGACAAATCGCTCCGCCAGCGGCTTCGCATCGTTCCAGTAGCCGCTATTGAAACCGGGCTGGCCGCAGCATGTCTGCGCTTGCGGAAAATCGACATCGTAACGAAGCCGTCGCAGCACCCGCACCATATCCAGCCCAACTTCCGGTAACAGTTGGTCGACAAAACAGGGGATGAACAGCGCGATTCTCATGGGCGAAAACCATCAACCGCCGCCTGATCAAAAATACAGCGGCGCTGACCGGCGAGCGTTAGAACTTTGTACCCCGAATGCGGAAAATGTCCAGCGCTTTCGAAATTTTCACGATTCCAGGGAAGCAGATCTGCAACAAGCGTGACAATCTTACAGCAGAAATTCCAATAAGATTTACGCCGGGCCAAGGCTATAATCCGCAGCCGAATAAACTTCCGGGACGCGACGCAACCAAAAAGTAAGGCCCCGAAACCACTTCAGAGGCTGCACGCACTGGCCGAAAAAGAGACCATCATTGCCGTGATGATGGCTCTTGTCGCCATGCTGGGTATGGTGACGGCGTATCGGACCGCGACCGCGGAAGAAGATGTTTCCCTGAAGGAAAGCAAGCTCACACAATCGCGTTTCCTGGAGCTTACCAAACGCGAAGAGCTGCTCGTGCGCTTCAGCGACAGTGCACGTTTTGAGGTGGCAAAAAGCGCGCACCTGAAAAGGGCTAGAGATTTACAGGAGCGCGCTGAAAAGATCCGAGCGACGGACCGCGGGAAGGCTTCTCTGCTGGAGTTGCAGGCTCAAGAGGAGGTTTCTCTCGCCCGCATCCAGCAGCCCTATCTCGATTTCACAGAAGTGCCGGGAGTGGGCAATAAGAGTCTCACCATCAACCAGATTGTCGACCGGCAGGTCGCTGAGGAATTGTCGGAGTCCGGCCTGGGAAGCAAATGGCAGAAAAACGCCAGCATCTGGCAAAGCCTCGAACAGCAGATTGGGACATCGCGAAGAAAATTGAAGTGGCTTTCCTTTGCGGTCGTTGTGTTCGTGATCGCGCTGGGTTGCCTGTCGTTGGGGGAACTGTGGTGCCAGCGCCGCGGCTTGAGATTAAGAATGATGGTGTTGGGAATGATCGTCGCTCTGGCCGGCGCTGTTTGCGTGTCAATTCTCGACCATGCGGGGTTCTGGTACCTCCTTGGCTGCATTGTGGTGTTCGCCATTCTTTGGCCTTTCAGCAAGTTGACGCATGGACCGCTGCAGCGGCTTTCTCAAGTGTTGGCCACAAGAATGGGGTTCATGTCCGTGGCGGAAACGGAAGAAAGTGAAAGCCTGCATCCTGCGGAACCGGAGCCGCGGCTTTTCGCCGGAGCCAGAATACACTCGGAATTTCCAAAAAGTCCGTTCACGTGTTTTGTGGTGCTGCTGATCGTGCTGGCCGTTCTCCTCAGCGCGTGGGTCGGCTTTCGCTATACGGTGGTCAGCATCGAGGCGGACAAAAGCGCGGAAAATACGGTCGAAAACATTACCAATGGACTCAAGAATAGCCACACCACCTCCGCATATTTTGAATTGGGGATGCTCGCAGCCGTGCAAGAGCGGCGCGCACGGTATCAGGCTGCTCTTCAAGAGCGCGAACTTTCCCAGAACCCCTCTTTTGGAATCGACAAGCGAGTTGCAGAAGAAATTCTCGACAACGCCACACAGGATGTAGTCCCCAAGGATGATAATGACAGGGACGACGCAAAAATGCTCGACGGCGAAGACGGACCCGAGCATGCCCGTCACTATCCCAAAGAGATGATATTGGGAAGAACTATATTTGGACCCGAATGCGGTTTTGCTCTTTCCGACGCGATCAATGAACAGAGTTTGCGCTGGCACGACAAGGCCCACTGGTATCTGGCCGGAATCACTATGTTTGCGATCGCGCTCTACCTCTTTGGCCAGTCGCTTAGTATGGGACGCAACGAGGAGGCCTGGACGCTTGTCTTCTTCGGACTGATCGTGGTCATCGTTGGTGTCGGATTAGCCGGGTTCGAGGGCTTACGGAAAATTCCGGCTGTGGCCTACGATGCGGACGCATGCAATACAGGCAGCTCGAAATCGGAGGACGCAGCTCTCCGCTCTGCCGTGCAATATGCCTGGGGGGTGAGTGACCTCCAAATCTATGACTATGAAAGTTCCGTGAAGGAACTGGAAAGTGCAGTCGCTTCGCGTCCGCGGTTCTTGTTCGCCAATCTTTACCTTTCCCAGGCAGCTAAAAACCTGGGAAACCCGCAAAGCGAAGAAGGTTTCATGAACATGATTCCGGAAAAGAGAATCGCGGAGGCGGTGAACCACGAAAAAACGGCGCTCGATGGGTTTGCGAAGAATGGGCTGGAGGAATCGCCCGTGTTGCTGGGCAACTACGGGTTCGATACGTATCTGTATGGCCTTGTGGAGAAGGATCGCGCTCTGCTGAAAAAAGGATTGAACAGCACCGAGGCAGCAATTAAGCACGACCATGATGAGCAATTCTTATATTTGCGCTACAACCTCGCTGTGGCGGAACTCGCCCTGGGAAATATAGGTAAAGGTTTAGAAATGTACTCAGAAACCGCGAAAAAGCCGGGAATGAAGGACGCCGGAGACTTGGTGGCAGGAGCGGTGGGCGACCTCGAAACGCTCTATCATTACTGCGAAGGGCTGAATTCCAAGGATTACTGCTGGGATATTCAATCGAAAGAGTCCGCCATTACTCTTGAGTTGGCTGCAGCGGCGTGGCCTCCTCCCAAAGATGCGAATCAGTCAACTGGCAAAGCGGCGTTACGAAATGTCGTACTCCAGGTGGACCCGAGCGGCCTTCGATGGGAAGCTCAGCCGGTGAATTTCAGGCTGGACGATGGGACTACAACACTTTCCGTTCTCTGGTACACACGCGATCCCGGAAGCAATGTGTGGAGAGTGCTGTCAAAAGTTTCAGGAAAAGTGGAGGCCAAGGACGTCACGCAAGACGAAAATGGAAAAATCCATCAGCTCCAATCCTATCTCGAAGCCACAGGGACTGATGCTTGCCTGCCTGCAGGAGATTATCGCGCTGACTTTTATCTGAATGGCGTTCCTTTTTACGTAACGTCGGAACCGCTGCACGCGCCGTCAGCCATGCGGGCTTCGCCTTTTAAGGATTTGAACCTTGCACTCTGCCGTCCCAACGGGTGGATTCGCTGGCGGCCTAATTTTGATGAGCCAGTTATCGCCGGCGGGTATGTCGACGATAGAGGTCATCCCACGCAAGGAATTTTTCTTTTCGATTTTTACTATCCAAAAACGATGTGGGACACGACTCGCGCCAAGGAACTGGTTTCGCGCGTGCGCACGTACCTGGCAAGCAAGAAAATTATGTCGGCTAGCGAGTTTCAAGAGGCGCCGAACACGTGCACGATGGATCTGAAGGGTCAAACAATGATCCGGCAAACATCGCGATCCACCGGTGAGACGCTAGTGGCGAGAATCTGGCCCGCGAAGGACGGCAGCGTGCACGTTGCGCTCGGCTATACACGGAAACCCGCTGAGGTCGATGCTTCCGACATGTTGGGCGATAAAGGCGTGGAGTGCAATTCCCTGCGGTCAGTGAGAGAGATCTATGACGTGGCCCCGTAGCGTCATGGTCTCCTTTGTAACGCCTGCCGGCCAATCTTAGAGGAACAGAGAAAAACCGCCAGACTCGCTGGCGGAGGGGGTGGGATTCGAACCCACGAGACCCATGTTGATAAGGCGTAACTTATTGATTTTACATGACGGTAAAGACGTCAAAAACGGCAGAAGTGGTACTAGCCTGTACAATTTTGTACAAAAACTTAGTCAACTTAAGGACGGCGATTTATTTCTGGCTCAGAAGATATAGGTCGGCCTGCCCGCCGGGACGCGCATAGACGATGGTGGAAAGGTCCTTGGAAAAATCGTAGGCTGGACCGTAGTAAGCAAGTTGAAAAGCAAAGGGAACCCTCAACGCAACCTGGGTCGCCCCGATGAGCTTACCGTCTCCCCAAGGCTGACGGTAAATCGTGACTTCACCGCGCGCAGCAACCGCATACGAGAAAGACTTGCCGTCGTGGGCAAAAATTGCACCGAATGTTGCTACGCTGGGAAGCAATGAGGTGCATTTCCTATCGGAGGTAGAGACCTCGTAGATTCCAGTCTTTTCTCCAAAGTCTATGCTAAGCAGGTATTGACCGCCGGGGTCGATATCGGTAACAGTGCCGCAGTTGACTACGAACTTGTCCGCACTCGAACCGTCTAGGCTCGATTTCCAAACGGTAGGTATCGGACTCTCCTTTTCGACGGCACTTATGAAAACGGATTTCTGGTCAGGACTCCATACCGAATTCGAGACGGACTCTCCCGTCCGTGGGAGCTGACGAAGACCGCTGCCATCAGCCCCAACGATGTAGACTTTGGAACCGGCGGCCCCACCCACAAAAGACAAGTGAAAACTGTCCGGCGCCCAAGTCGCTGAACTCATAGAATCATCTCCGGTGGCGATTTTCACTTTGTTGCGACCGTCAATGTCCGACACCCAGACTTCGCGACGCTGGGGTGCGGGGAGCGTGATGTACATCACGCGCTTTCCGTCCGGCGAAATGGCAGGTTGAGTTGCGTCCTCCGACACGATGTCCTTCGATTCCTTTGATTGAACATGGTACGCGGTCAGGAACCCGGAGGATTTGCCGTTGACGTAGTAAATGCCCTTGCCTCCCGGGTCCGTCATAGGCGAGACGTCCGGTCCGGTTCCGAAAGTAATCTGCGTCAGACTCCGGTCCTGCAAGCTGTATTTCCAGATGTTCGTCAAGCCGTTTACGGCTCGGCTGAATAGTACGGTCTTGCCTGGCTCGGCCCACTCGACGTGCCAATCCCCGTATAACTCACCCTCAGCTAAGTAGGCCGCCTCATGGCTGGACACGTTTATTCTGTAAAAACGGCATTTGCCTGTATAGCTGGGTGTAAAACCAGCAGCGAGCAGGTCTTTGCCACCGGGAAATACCAGCTTCGGGAAGAAACTCAGGCCAGTACCCTCGCCCTTATACACAAATTCTTCGTTCAACCCTGACTTTTCCGAGCGATAAATCCCTGCGTCTTGCTTCACATAATAAACGAACGCCCCATCGGGCGAGGGAACCGCCCACCAGCCTGACACCACATGCTGGGGAGGGCCGCCGAAGATAGGCACAGCCCAAGTTTCGTATCCGGTAGTTCTGCTGTAGTAGATTTCCTTCCCGTCGGACGAAAAACTCTGCACCAACTTGTCCCCTTCATCGTTCGTGAGTTGCAGGGTCTCACCACCAGACGTAAGCATAAGGAATACTTGCGTGACACCCTCCACCGGTGAGCTAAACGCTACAGCGTGGCCGTCGGGCGAAATCCTCGTCCAGTACATCGGCTTGTTCCACTGGCTGATTTGAGTAATCTTTGCGGTTCCGCTCGGAGTGTTAGTGCTAGGCCAAAAGTGAAATGCCGCAAAGGCTGCTGCCAGAAATAGAACGCAAATGGCCACCAGGACATATTTCTTGCGCGCAGGTTTCACGGAAGGCTGGACGGCGACAGCGGTGGCCGAGCTACTCGCGGTTTCTGCAGCAAGACCCTGAACCGCCCCGCTCCCCGATGACGAAATTCGACCCGAACCCGTATCCCGTCGCAGGCGCTTCAGGTCAGCACGCATTTCCGGCGCGGACTGGTAACGCAAATCGCGGTCTTTCTCCAGAGCCTTGTTGATGATTCGCTCTAACTCCGCCGGTACATTGGGATTCAGTCGCACCGGAGCGACCGGGTCGTCATGCAGAATCGCGTCCGTAATGACTCCCGATGTGTCTCCACGAAAGGGGAGCGTGCCCGCCGCCATCTCGTAGAGGACCACGCCAAACGAAAACAAATCGGTGCGTGCATCCAGCTTTTTTCCACGCACCTGTTCCGGCGACATATAGGCGACTGTACCAACTGCCGTGCCCGGGCTGGTAAGCAGTTGGTCCTCTGTCGCAGTTGGGAGACCGGAAACTCCCACGCCCTCGGCGACAGGCGCGAGCTTCGCCAATCCGAAATCCAGCACCTTCGCGTGCCCTCGTTTTGTCACGAAGATGTTGGCTGGTTTGATGTCGCGGTGGATTACCCCTTCGGCGTGGGCCGCGTCGAGTCCGTCCGCCACTTGGATTCCCAAATCAAGCACGGTTTCAATTTCCATCGGGCGACCGCCGATGCGGTGTTTCAACGTCATACCGTCCAAGAATTCCATGACGATGAAGGCCTGACCGTTTTCTTCGCCGATTTCGTGAATCGTACAGATGTTCGGGTGATTTAACGCCGATGCAGCCTCTGCCTCGCGCCGGAATCGTTCCAGCGCCTGACGGTCCCGTGCAACCTCGTCCGGCAGGAACTTGAGCGCCACGAAGCGGTGCAGGCTTGTATCTTCGGCCTTGTAGACCACGCCCATGCCACCACCGCCCAGTTTTTCAATGATGCGGTAATGGGAAATCGTGCGGCCGAGGATGGATAAGGAATCGGTCACTTCGCGTGCATCTTACACCTGAACTAGGAAACAATTGGCGCGTTCAGAAGACCAGGGGCTGAGTTGGATAGAGCAACCGATTACGAATCCCGTCGTCTGTTCTCCATCCTTTTGGAATCAATACCTTGCATTTGGGCTGATTCGGGAATTTTGAGGGTTTTCGGGGTGTTTTGGGCGACTTTGTGTACAGCTTGGGTACAGGTTACTAGATTACTTCAATCTGTGGACGGGAATTTGCTACCAACTATGTTTTGCTGGCATGTTCTTGACAAGTTTTTCCGTGGAACCTTCTTGACGCAGAAAATCTAGTAGGTTCTCCCCAGGATTTATTTGTGGCTCAGAAGATAGAGGTCGGCCTGGCCGCCGGGGTGTGCATAGACGATGGTGGAGAGCATGACCGCTCCCCTGCAGTCCGCGCAGAACCATATTTAATTTCGGACCTAAACTTCTACTGCACCGAGAAATCGTAAATGTACGGGGACATCCCGTTCCCGCGTGAAAGATAAAGTCCGTACTCACCTCTGCCGAGTCCGGCGGCTGGGGTGATTTTGTAAACGCCCGGTTTCACCTCAGAGCGGGATAGTTGAACCTGGTGAGTGAGGGAAATGCCTTTGCTGGCGCGCCATGCTCCCTGAGCTCCGACTTCAAATTGCCGACGCTCTTTCTTTTCTTCAAGACGAACCATAATCAAGTCTCCGGCATTGACTCCTGCATCGGCTTCTATCTCGGCAGGAATGAAATAGAACACAGGGCTTGACCCGGTGACCGTCTGTGCGTGTGGCCCCAGGAGCTGAACATCTTCTTTGCTCGTTTTCACGTGGAGAGTCAGGTCGGATGCCAACATGCTTCCAGTTCGGTGAAAATCAACGATTTGGCCGAGGATTTTGGTGAACCCGCCATCAGTTCCCAAATACATGCCAGCTTCGCTAGGAGTGTTGTCAGAAGTAGATGTGGCGGGAGACGGCGAAGCATTCGTCTTCCCCGTAGGTGCAGTGGTCGAAATGGCAGGTGGCGCTGGCGTAGGCGAGGAAATAGGCTGAACGCTCGGAGTAGAGATGCTCTGAGCGACTTGCTGTTTCTGGGGTGTGTTTGTGGACGTAACGACCTTGCAGGCTTGGCCGCCAACGACCTTCTCATCAGGGTCGAGGAACGTGTTTCCAGCGTCAAGTGGACGGCAACTGAGAGAAGGCGTCTGGGCCAACAGCCCGGTCGATAAGCACAACAGAGCTAATGCTAAACCAGCGATTTTGCAGCAGAGTTTCATGTTCATCACTCCAATGTACTGACTGTGAAAAGTACTGAAACAAGATTCCCGGGACAGTCGACATTCAGTTTGGAAGAAACCACTGGTGCTTGAATAGCTGTACTAACGTTCAGGTTTGTATCAATGGTAAACCCATACAATGCGTTTCAGGACCGCTGGGGAGTCAATGTCCGGGTATCCGACAAATCGGGACTTAGTCCATCATCGCCAGAACAAAGTGTTGAATGTACAGCCAATTCCCAGCATCTATTTGGCTGAGCACGAGAAACCCAGCCTAATTCTGTTTCGCAACCAAGATTTATTTCTGGCTCAGAAGATAGAGGTCGGCCTGGCCGCCGGGGCGTCGCGAAGCTCACACGTAGAGCAGCCGATTCGCGAACTGACATCTGCTCTGAATTCCAAGTGATGTTTTTTCCCCCGCAAGTCACAATCCGATTAGTAACTAACGAATTAGAAACCGAGAGATCAAAGAGCATCCGATGTCCTCCAAACTAGATCCAGGCACAAAACCGATTTCCGATTGAGGAGCGCGTCCATGAAGAAGGAATTTGCATTTGCTATCTGCGCAGCGCTGTTGATGGGCGCAAGCCAAATCGCCAAACACGACTACGCCGAGGTGTCCATCCCAGCTAGGGAGGCCCATGTGTCTCCCAAGAGCGCAAGCTTTAGCGCTGGTGCCGAGCTTGCGAAGCCCGATCCATCAACTCAGCTCAGGATTCTCAAAGACTACGGTAAGCGCCCGCTTGCCTTCGAGAAAAATCAGGGCCAAACCGATTCGCGGGTGAAGTTCCTGTCTCGCAACGCGGGCTACACGCTTTTTCTAACCGCGGATGAGGCAGTTTTTTCGTTACCGACAAACAAGGCCAATGACAAGTGGCCAACCGCAGGTGGAAGGAATGAAGGTCAACAGTCGCTTGTTGGCCGTCAGTTGCCTAACAACGAATCGAAACAGCAAATGAGGAATCCGATCTTGCGTCTGAAGCTCGTAGGGGGAGCCCGACATGCTGCTGTGAGGGGTGTTGATGAACTGCCCGGCAAGAGCAACTACTTCCTGGCCAACGACCCGAAGAAGTGGCGCAGCAATGTCCCGACCTACGCCAAGGTGAAGTACGAGGAAATATATTCCGGGATCGATCTGGTTTACTACGGCAACCAGCAGAACCTTGAATATGACTTTATCGTGGCACCGGGAGCCGACCCACGTCGCATCGCGTTCAGCCTTCGCGGGACCAAGCGGATTCGTCGGGATGAGCGCGGAGACTTAGTTCTGAAGATGCGGATGGGCGAGGATGAAATTCGTTGGCACAAGCCGGTGGCATATCAGGAGGAGAATGGGACGAGGCAGTTGGTTGCGGTAGATTATGCCGTCAAGGATAAGAACCGAGTGGGATTCGAGCTGGGGGGGTATGACGCAAGCAGGCCGCTATACATCGATCCGTTGATTTACTCGACGTATCTTGGTGGCAGCGGCGGTGATAATGGCTTAGGCATCGCCGTCGATAGCTCGGGCAACGTTTACGTAACGGGGAGCACCAACTCAACTAACTTTCCCACGATGAGTCCCCATCAGTCAGCCAATGGCGAAGGTGTCGGGGGCACCGCCTTCGTGACCAAGTTCAATGCGTCAGGTTCTGCTTTGGTCTACTCCACCTATCTTGGTGGCAGCAATGGGAGTGATGTTGGCAACGGCATCGCCGTGGACAGTTCGGGCAACGTTTACGTAACGGGGAGAACTACCTCAACCAATTTTCCCACGGTGAATCAATTTCAGTTCACCAACGGCGGAGGTGTCAAAGGCACCGCCTTCGTTACCAAACTCGACGCGTCAGGCTCGTTTTTGGCTTACTCCACGTATCTTGGCGGAACCGGGGGTGACGCTGGCAACGGCATCGCCGTGGATAGCTCGGGCAACGCTTACGTAACGGGGAGCACAGGCTCAGTAGACTTTCCCACGATGAATCCCTTTCAGTTGCGCAACGGCGAAGCTACAGCAGGCTCCACCGCCTTCGTGACCAAGTTCAATGCGTCAGGCTCTGCTCTGGTCTACTCTACCTATCTTGGCGGCACCTATATGGCTGGCGCTTTAACTGCGGGAGACACTGGCTACGGCATCGCGGTGGACAGCGGGGGCAATGCTTACGTAACGGGCAACACGAGGTCACAAGGCTTTCCCACGATGAATCCCTTTCAGTCGTACAACAAAGGCGGCAATGGCAACGCCTTCGTGACCGAATTCAATCCGACGGGTTCAGCCCTGGTTTACTCGACCTATCTTGGTGGCAGCGGGGGTGACAGTGGCCTCGGCATCGCCGTGGACAGCTCGGGCAACGCTTACGTAACGGGGAGCACCAGCTCAACTAACTTTCCCACGAAGAATCCCTTGAAGTCGGGCTCCGGCGTCAGTGCCGACGATGGCGATGCCTTCGTTGTCAAGATCAATACGGCGAGTTCTGCCGTGGTTTACTCCACCTATCTTGGTGGCAGCGGGAATGACGGTGGCGTCGGCATTGCCGTGGACAGCTCGGGCAACGCTTACATCATCGGCGACACCAGCTCAACCGACTTTCCCACGATGAATCCTTTGCAGCCAGCCTACGGCGGCAATAGCGACGCCTTCGTGACTGAGCTCAGCGCGTCAGGCTCTTTCTTGGTTTACTCCACCTATCTTGGTGGCAGCGGCGTTGAAAATGGCGCTGGCATCGCCGTCGATAGCTCGGGCAACGTTTACGTAACGGGGGGCACCGACTCAACTAACTTTCCCACGATGAATCCTTTGCAGCCAGCCTACGGCGGCAATGGCGACGCCTTCGTGGCCAAATTCGCAGCCCAATCTGGTGCTACTGCCAGCATGGTACCCTCGAGCCTAGACTTCGGCTCGGCACCTGTCGGAATCGCGAGGGGTTCTCAATCTATAGCGCTCGGCAGTACGGGCGGTGCGGCACTAGCAATTTCGAGTATCGGGATCAGTGGCACGAACAGCAGTGACTTCACTGAGACGAACGATTGCGGCACGAGCGTTGCTGCTGGGTCGAGTTGCACAATTATCGTGACATTCAATCCGTCGGCACCAGGGACGAAATCGGCCTCGGTGGTCATCAACGATAATGCATCCAACAGTCCGCAGACGGTGCCGTTGAGCGGCACAGCAACAGCAGACTTCTCACTCTCTGCTGCCACGTCAAGTAACTGTCCGACGAGCGGGAACTGTTCTACCTCCGCGACAGTGACCGCAGGGCAAACTGCGAGCTACAACCTCCAGGTTGCGCCCGTCAGCGGGTACAACGAAACGGTTACACTGAGCTGCGGCGATGCACTCGCCAAATCCACTTGTTCACTTTCTCCAACCTCCGTCACCATAAGCGGTGCGGCACCTTCAGCGTTCACTGTCAGCGTGAGCACTGGCGCTGGCGCGATCATGGGACCTCAGACGAAACCGCCGAACATAGGACCGACAACCCGTATCGTGTTCCCTCTCCTCGCGGTGTTGGTGGTCGCGTTACTTCTGGCCACTTCAGCCGTCGAGGCGAAGCAGTCGAAGCTGCGCTTTGTGCCCGCCCTGGGACTGCTTCTGCTCGGTCTTGCATGGCTAAGCGCTTGCGGGACCAGCGGGGGAGGCGGGGGCGGTGGAAACACCGGAACACCCTCGGGCACGGTGACGATCAATGGCAGCTCCAACGGAGTGAACCATTCCCTGTCATTGACGTTGAATGTTAACTAACGAGTGAAATCGACTCAGCGATTAGATTGGTTTGAACCCATGGCCCTCTGTGCCGCAGTCGAACGGTATCTATGCGTCGGCACAGGGTTCCAATCGGCAAGGATGAACGCTTCCAGCACACGCACGTTGCTTTTGCTATCAAGACCGCCCTTGGCTGCGCCACCAGGCGTTGCCGCCGGATATCGATCACATCGGTCTCGGCATAATGAAATGTCGGGCTGTTGCTGCAGTTGAAGACGATTTGAAGCGATGGCTCCGAAGGCACGGAGTTCCCACCTAGCATCCAGCAACTTGCCTTCGATTGTCGCGAGCAGGCTAATGTTAAACAGCCTTGGGGAATTTCATCACTCACATAATTATTGGCGCAAATGACACGAACGTGCTCTTGGTCCATAGTCGGTATCAACGTTACGTAAATTGACATGTACCTCTTGTGGGCTTAACATCCGGCGCAAAGGCGGCCTTCCGATGGTTGGCCAAACGCTCGGGCATTATCGAATCATCGAGAAAATCGGCCAAGGTGGAATGGGCGTGGTGTACCTCGCCCGTGACGAGCGCCTTGATCGAGAAGTCGCCGTAAAAGTGTTGCCAGCAGGGCTTCTGTCCGAAGATTCTGTACGTAGCCGATTTCGGAAGGAAGCGATGGCCCTTGCCAAACTGAACCACCCGAACATCGCAACGATTCACGACTTCGACACCCAAGCGGGCGTCGATTTTTTGGTGATGGAGCATATGGTTGGCGCGACTCTAGAAAAAAGGATCGCAGGCGGACCGCTGAGCGAAAGCGAAGCCATATATGTCGGTCTGCAGGTTCTCAGTGCACTCTGTGCAGCTCATCAACTCGGCATAATCCACCGGGATCTAAAACCCAGCAATATCATCGTCGGACCGAGTCAACATGTGAAGGTTTTGGATTTTGGCCTTTCGAGGATGATTAAAAGTACCAGTGTCGCGTCAACTGAGAGCTTCGAGGACCTTCAACCCGGTGCCGGAACCTTGCCTTATATGGCTCCAGAGGTATTGCAGGGAAAGCCCTCGGACGCCCGCACTGACATCTGGTCGTACGGCGTATTGCTCTATGAGGTGTCTTCGGGTCACAGACCATTTAAGGGGAGAACAGCTTTTGAACTCAGTTCAGCCATTCTCGGCTCTGATCCTGCGACTCTGCCCTCACATCTGTCAGAGGGGTTCCGAGGAGTTGTTGGGCGGTGCCTCCTAAAGGAACCTCGGAGACGTTATCAAAATGTCGGAGAAGTCGAAGCCGCCATCGGGGCTCTGGGCCATTCTTCTCAGCCTCATCGATCGCTGACGCGACAAATGGTCCTCGTTGCGATGTTAATGTTAGCTGTCCTTGCTGTTTTCCTTTTGAAGAAACATTTCGCTGCGAATCAACGCCTTCCAACCGAAAAGCAACTCGCAATCCTCCCTATGGCAGCGGCATCCGACACTCCCGAGATGACTGCTTTCGGAGAAGGATTGAACGAGACGCTTACTACGAGGTTGACCGGTCTGACCCGAACCAACGATTTGCAGATCATCCCTACCGGCGAAATTCGATCGAGAGGCGTCAAGACGTTACAGGATGCCAATCAGGAGTTCGGCGTAAATCTCGGATTGGAGCTTGCCATCCGACGATCTGGCGACCTGGTAAGGGTCAATTACAGTCTGGTGGATGCAAAGACCCATCGACAGCTGCGTGGAGACACGATCACAGCTCCAGCGGCTGATCCATTTACACTGGAGGACAAAGTCTCAGACAGCATCATAGACGCTCTCCAACTTGAATTGACCCCCGGTGATAGTCGCGTGCATGAGGACCGTGGAACATCGCAAGCTGCCGCATTTAACTTCTACCTCCAAGGCCGTGGAAACTTGCAAGAGTATGAGAAACAGGAAAGCGTCGACAGTGCCATAACGGTGTTCCGCAAAGCTATCGAAATAGATCCCAAGTACGCGCTAGCGTATGCGGGGTTAGGAGAGGCCTACTGGCGAAAATACGAATTCACCCATGACGCCGCATTTGTCGAGCGAGCGACGAAGGCCTGCAAATCGGCCATTGAGCTTCAAGATTCTATGGCTGAAGGTCATGTTTGTTTGGGAACAGTGTTCAAAGGCACGGGACAGTATGCTCTCGCATCAACCGCATTTGCTAAGGCCAGTGAGATCGACCCGACCAATGACGACGCGGTAGTCGGTACGGCTTCCGTCTACCAGGCCTTAGGCAAATCAGATCGGGCTGAAGAAACGTACCGGCGAGCTATCGCGATGCGCCCCCAGTACTCTCGAAATTACAATTTACTCGGTAGCTTTTTTGTCAGTCAGGGACAATATTCCAATGCCGCGGAAATGTTTAGCAGGGTGATTTCTATATCTCCCGATAGTTTTAGAGCCTACAGCAATCTTGGAGGGATTGAGATTTACCAAGGGCGCTATGTGGAGGCCGTTTCTACTCTCGAAAAATCAATCGCGATCCGAAAAACGAGTGGTGCACTGTCTAATCTTGGCACGGCATACTTCCACCTACGGGAGTTCGACAAAGCGGCGAAAGCGTTTAGCGAAGCGATTGGATTCGATCAAAACAACTACCCGTTGTGGGGAAACTTGGCGGACGCCTACTACTATGGCGGTCATCGGTCGGACGCGATTGCTAATTATACTAAGGCCGCGGAACTCGCAACTCAACAACTGACGATAAATCCCCAGGATGGATCCGTTCTGGCAGACCTTGCGAATTACCGCTCGATGCTTGACGACAAAGGTGCATCTTTTATGTATATTAATAAAGCTCTTCGGTTATCTCCTCGCGATCCAAGTGTGCTATTTATTATGGCTCAGATCTACGACCAGTTCGGGAATGAAAATGAAGCGATTCTCTGGCTTCAGAAAGCTCTCGATGCTGGTTTTCCGTTGGCACAAATCCAAGACAACCCAGCCCTGGACAACCTACGACTCAAACCGGAGTTTAAGAATTTATTGAATTACAACAACAACAACAAAAGACGCCGATAAAGTCTCAAAAAACCAGGAGGTTTTCCGATGGCAAGTCAACAGAATCAGCGCGTGATATTTGTCTGTGCAGCCGCCGTCGTCATGTTGGTAGGCATCTCGAATCAAAACAGAACGCAGGCCAGCGATCACAAAGGGACACGGGTTGGCACGGAATGCCCTATCGACATCTCTCCTAACGCCCCGCAGCAACAGTGCACTTTGTCCAAAGCACACGATGACAGGGTTATATGGGAAAATAATTCAGATGTCGATATATACGCTTGCGCCGATCCGAAGAAAGACCCTTTCGATGCCTACGGATGGTATGTCCCCCGTCATGAGAAACGAAAAAGCGGCAAGATAAGAGACGCGATTACTCCGCCTCAATCATACGACAATAAAGAGTTTTATACTTACTCGACACCCTGTTTGGCGTCGCCTCCCACTGAGGGTACGAGGTCGAATCCCAAGATAATTATTCAATAACGGCAATCAGTGGGTTTCCACTCTCGAAACTGTCTGAAGTGCGGAAAGGCGACATATGTTGCGCAAAGTCAACTGCCGATTCTTGATCGGATTTCTGCGGTGCTCGCCTAGAAATTGCAAAGCTCGACAGAACAAATTACTTTTATAAGGGCGGAAACTGCAACCTTTCCTGGAAACTAGCTGACAATCTGCCCCACTGACCCCGCTCTGTCAACAAGTTTGACCGGAAACCAATCCCGATGGATAAGACCGTTAAGTTGAGATCACCCCTATAAAAAGACATGAAGAGTGTCCTGCAGCAGATATCAAACAGTTGCGGAAGAAATGAGTAAGGCGATTAAATGAGTCCTACCGGTCAGGATCCGGATACTCGGGCTCGCGATCCTCGTTGAAGGCTCGTATTCCCTCGACGCGATCGGGATGGACGACCGAGCGCCAGTGGGCTTCCATCATAATCGCGATGGCCTGCTCGGTCGGTTCGCCGATTCCCATCAGGGCAGCCCGCTTCACCGCCTGGACCGCCGTCGGGGAGTTGTTCGCGATGGATTCGGCAATGCGCAGCACGGCGGGCATCAGTTCGCCCTTGGGGTGGAGTTCGTTGACCATACCAAGGCGGTGAGCCTCTTGTGCGGTAATCGGCTCACCTGTCATCAGCATCTGCAGCGCCTTTCCAGGCGGGAGCACGCGCGGAAGGAATACCGGGCCGCCGCCGCCGCCAGCACTCAGACCGACCATCGCTTCGGGCTGGCCGAATACGGCATCGTCAGATGCGACGATGAAGTCGGTACTGATGGCGATCTCGCAGCCACCGCCGTACGCCATTCCGTGGACGGCGGCGATGACTGGCCGACTTAACTGACGCAGGGTGTAGAGCACGCGATCAAATACCTGCCGCTGCCGGAGCCATTCTTCCTTCGTCATGGCTTTGCGCTGCCGCAGGTCGCCGCCGATAGAGAACGCTCGGTCACCGGCTCCGGTGATGACGGCAACGCGAACCGAGGAACGGGCGGCAATCGTCTCCAGGACCTCGATCAGTTGCGCCGCCAGTTCCGTAGTGATTGCGTTATCCGCATGCGGCCGGTTGAGGGTGATGATGGCCACTCGCCCTCCGGAGACGTACTCGGCGAGAATGAGTTGCGCGGGCTCCGCGACATCTTCCGGCGTGCGGTAGCCGATTCGCTGCATACGTGTTTGATAGTTGCCAGTCATTAAGATCAAGGTTCTCGCTGCGGCGAAATGTACGGCCCGATGAAGAAGGCTATGCAGCGGGCTTTGATTGTTGTGCTGGCACCTTGCATGCAGGTGACAGGTCTCGACGCACAAGGCCGACGCCGCCTAGGAGGATTCTGACGGGTATATCGTGCCGAGCACCCACATATTCCAAGTTTCCTGCCACTGGAAACTGGTTCAACGTGGGGCCTGCCATTTGCACGATGTCACCGAAATGGGTGTCATACCCTGCAAAGAAATCGAGTTCTAAACAGGGATCGTGATTGGCAGCTTTGCTTACCAGTGCATCAGATTCAGCCTGCGGTAATCCGCGAACAAATTCACCATTCTCAAAAAGTCTCGGTTTCGGAAACTCTGCCTTCAAGAACTGGCCCGGCGCAACAGATTGGTTAATTTCTAAGTACGGTGACTGCCAATCGGATGTGCGACCCGACATCCAGAGCTGCAGGCGAGTGACGAACACATCTCTGTCACCACGGTTCGCGATTACCACAGTTCGCAACAACGTGTTGCACGCCACGATTCCGACATTTTCCCTATAGAAATATGTGGAACGAATCTTTTGATATAACCAGAAAGATGCCGACACGGTTAAAGCGATTAGGGTCGCGACACCCGCAAAATATTGCAGCCAGTTCTGCCAGTCACGCTGGTGGCTTTTGCAGATCGAGCATAAGGATGCGTCGGCAGGGATTTGCGATTTACATTCCACACAGGCTTTCATCTCCTGCTTCGGTGGTATGTCGGGCGGGTTAGGAGTCATGACGACATGAGAGATTATAATCCCATCATGGATACACCGACGAAAGTGAAGATTTTAGCTCCGGCCAAGCAGGAGTTGTTGAGGCACTCGCTCGGCACGTTCGTATTAAATCCACCGAGTGTCGCAGGGGGCGGGCAAGGGGTGGTCGTTACCGGGTGCCCTCCGTGCCAGAAACGACTACACACGACGAACCATTTCGTGAAACATCTCGCCGATGACGTGTTACCACGGATTCTAAGAGGTGCTTTTCAAATCGCCGACGAGTCTGAGAAGTCGTAGATTAATCAAAAATTAATGCAACGGTTGTAGCGTCCTATCCTCTGCGTAACGCCCTTTCTGGCCGGAGGTTTCTATGGTCGCGAAATACGACATCTTCAAGAAAACGGATGGCTCTGTTGTGTGGGTAGAGGCTGTCGAAGATATCGTCAGGGTCAAGGAGCGGCTGATGAGCCTCGGGGCTGATGATTATCGAGTATGGGATTCCACAACCCAACAGTTCATCGACGTGCTGGACGATTGCGCCTAGTAGCTCTGCGCCTCGATCTTGGCCTACATTTCTCACAGGCTTTGTGCTGGGCAAGCAGATAAACCTCCTCTTCGCAGATAGAGCAGACTGTAAGATGCTTTTCGCCTTCATCATCGACAATTACCTTCGCTCGTTTTGCTTCGATGTTTGGCGGGCGTGAAGGCATGATACTTACGTCTCATTCGCCAGCGTCCAAGTTCCCACGTTCCAAATAGAACTATAGCCAGGCCTGGTGTAATCACCCCAAAGATTCCAGGGGAGTATCCGAGCGATAAACCCACAATGTACGCAAATATAATGACCAAAACAACGGACCCGAACAAAATTCTGTCACGTTTACTGGGTGGCGTGCCGCCATTGCGTCGGTATCGACAGCACCCACGACGGATAACACCAGGATTGCAAGAGGAAGGAGACTGGCTGGAGGTGCCTGCGAAATCATCGACTCTCCTACGCCATCACTCACGCGCATTACGCAACATGTGAAACGGAGGTATGAGTGCTATGGAACCGGAATTCCCTTCGTTGGCCAGATTCTGACAATCGTGAGCCCCAAACCAACCGAACAAATCAAAGCGACGATGAGCCATGGCAGCAGGTGTAAAACGTCGATGCCCACTCCATTCAAACTGCGGGCGTAAACAATCCAAAAAGCCACCACCTCAGCTATGAACATCACTAAACCCAGCAGCAATCCCTGGAAAACCCACAGCCCTCTTATCGAGATAAGGCAACCAAGCGCCAGCGAACCTACGAACGCCAGCCACAAATAAGGGCTATTAGTTGAAACGATGCCAACGCCGGGGGCTCGAATCAGTCGGGGTGCGGCTAGCATGTAAATCAGCGAACCAATCAGAAATAGTGCCGTGCCGAACAAAATGCCTTTAAGAATAATGATGAGCCTCCTCTACATCGAGCTTGGCTGGACCTATCCAGCCTCAGAGGGCTTGGACGCGGCCTTCATTTTCTCCAAATTAGCCTTCGTCTTCTCCATATTTTCTTCATCAATCGCGTCCTGTTTTTCGATGGCGTTACGATTGGCTTTGAAGTGGTGCGTGCGGATAAGCTCAACTTCCAAAGCAATGTCCTTCAACTTCCGGTAGATGTAAATGAGCGCCAGTAAAACACCAACTAAAAGCGCCGTGATTACGTACGACACGTAGCTCCTATTTTTTCGCTGTGTTTGCCCATCTCCGTTTTTGCGCCAAAGAAATTCGCTTGCGGCCCGCAGCCGATAACCGACTCCGACCTTTGGTATTACGCTTCGTACCTTTGTCGAACGCATCTATAAGATGCTCTAGCTTCGCAAGCTCTGTCATCAGTAGATGATGCTTTTTACGAAGCGCCTTTTCAAATTTGGTTACGAAGTCCACTTTTTCTCCTCGGTGATGCGTCTGTGTCGGCCTAGCCGAGATGCTATCCACACGGACATAGATAAGGCAAAAATATTTCAGCGCAAGACTGAACTGATGCGACACGCCTGAGAAACATTCGTTGACGATCCGCCGAGCGTTGCAGCAGGTGGAAAGGATTGTCGTAATAACTGGATGCAAGGCTTATTTCGCATGTTAGGCTGCGCCTGAGATGCGCTTAATTGCGTCGGATTTCATCACGCAACATCGGCCTACGCCTTGCGACTTGCGCGTATGGCTCAGGTACCGAGGTGAGTCGGAGCGAGATACTAGCATCTTCGAGGAAGTCCTGCACAGGCTCGGGGAAAGGCACGAACGGGACCATTTTACCTCGTTGGAAGAATGCGCTGATTTCAGTGGTCTGCCAGAAGCCGAGCGCATCAAGAATACTCTTGAAGCAATCGCTGTCCGAGCCTCCGTTCTTTACCAGCCAACGTTTCTTGTAACTCACAACTTCGGTGCCACGGAAGTCAAGATTCTCGGCATACCTGATTTCCTGATTCTTGAGGGCGATGGCTACATCATCCGAGATGCCAAAATGGCCCGACGCATCGATGAAGAAAACCATCCCGAGATTCTGCTTCAGGTACAGCTTTACGGATGGCTGTTCGAAAAGACCTGTGGAGCTCCTCCAAAGGGATTACAAGTTTTCAGTGGTTTGAAGGAAATCGTTGCGGTCCCCTACGATGGCGGCGTCTCCGCGCTAGCCGCTCTGGAGCGGCTGCTGGCAATCAAGCAGCAAACTGACGAGGCTTATGAGCCAGTGGGCTGGACAAAGTGTAGCCCTTGCGGTTTCAGCGAGCGATGCTGGAACAGAGCAGAGGCGAATGGGGATGTGGCGTTGTTGCCCGACGTTGACCAAAGCCTTGCAAGAACCCTGAACGGAGTGGGCGTCCGAACCCGCAAGGAACTGTTGAGCACATTCGATGTGGTGAGTCTCAGCGAACTCAAGCGTCCGTTCGGAAAGGGCGAGCAGCGAGTTGGAAAGAGGGCAGAACGCATACTTCAATTCGCGGAGGCGATGGAAAAACAAGAAGAGAAACTCCTAGGTTCCCCGGCAATCCCCGCGCTTCAAGACTACGTGATGTTTGATTTAGAGGGAATGCCTCCCCACTTGGATGAATTAGATAAGATTTATTTGTGGGGAATGCAAGTGTTTGGAGCCAAGCCAAGTGAGTTCATGTCTGCAGTATCGGGCTTTGGGCTGAACGGCGACAAGGAAGGCTGGTTGTGTTTTCTATCGAACGCCAGGCATATCTTCGAAGATTATGGCGATATTCCTTTTGTTCACTGGGCACCCTACGAGAGCAGCAAAATAGACCTTTATATCAGACGCTACGGGGACGTAGACGGCATTGCGGCTCGCGTCAAAACAAACCTGTTTGACCTTCTGACCGTAGCGCGGGATTCCATCATCGCACCAGTACCAAGCTTCAGCCTGAAGGTCATTGAGCAATACGTTGGATACAAGCGCAAACAGGCCGAGTATGGCGGTCAATGGGCAATTGCAACGTTCATCGAAGCTACAGAGACTAGCGACAAGGAGAAACGCCAAGAACTCATGGGCGAAATTTTGAAATACAACAAAGAAGACCTTGAGGCCACGTGGGCGGTGTTCCAATGGCTCAAAGCGAAGAAACCGTTAATGAATGGACCGGATGTTTCTCATTCGTAGAAGCTCCGGTTTCCGCCGTTGAGCTGAAAGTGGCGACGCTAAGGCAAGAGCCCGGTACGTCGACTAACGAGTCAGCGCGAGTTGTTAGAGTCCAGTTCCGTGGCATTAAATAAGCCAATTTGGCCCCCTGTTGAAATACGCATGGAGATCAATAGACGCGCCTTTTGGGAATCACCCCGCGAACTCCTCCCTTTGGATCGGCCATGTCTCCCTTCCGACGAGGAATTAAGTGAATGTGAGCATGACGTATTGTCTGTCCTGCCGCTTCGCCACAATTCACGCCGACGTTGAAACCTTCGACCTTGGTGTCTTCAGCCATGATTCGGCCCCGCAGCAGCCTTAATAGCTGATCGGCATCCTGCCTCTCAGTCTCAGTCAGGGAGAAGAAATCTTGCGTGTGCCTTATCGGGATCACCAGAAGGTGACCGGGAGTAACCGGATATTTGTCCTGAATTGCTAACACAGAACCGTTTTCCTCGACAGCCTTCGAGATGATTGCGGATTGGCAAAATACGCAAGCCGGATCGGCAGACGGAGGTGGCGATGATCTGAAATCAGTGTCGTCCTGATTTCGCTTTGAGCGATTGCACTTGCTGCACAGAGCTTGAAGGTTGGCCAATTCAGTCTTCCCGAGGCGAGACCGAGGGATGATGTGATCGACATCGAGCGGGCGTTCCTTGGCTGTAATCCCACACAGCTGACAGCGTCCACCAGCGGCCTTCAAAACGAGATAGCGAAGACTGTCAGGGATCGGTTCTTCATCAAGGAGTCGGTAGTCCCATATCCCGATCCCGCGCTTCAGCACGAACGATTGCAGCCGCTGTTCACAAAGCATCCGTATGTGGGCCTTCTGTTCGAGCGTGAGGTCGCCTGTACTCAGGGAAACAAATTGGCCGTCAGACGCCACCACACCATGGCGCTTTAAAACCTTCAGCGGCATCCCCTTTATCCGTTTCTCATAATAGCGAAGCTGGCTCTCGTCCTGCGACAGAAACACCTGCGCTAACTGGCGTAGAGTCGCTGCTCCTCCGGCATCAATCAAGGCCCGAACCAATAGGGGTTGGTATACATGGCTCATGCTCATCCTGTGCTGAAGAAATTCAATCAGTTCTTCGTATCTCATAGTGGCCAACTCGTGCTCGCAAAGATGTCCCGGGAGCATACATCGTAGACCTTCGAGTTTCCAACGATGTCCTGGAAGGCGATAACAGGTATGGTGTAAAAAAGAAGTTTAGAAGCAAGAAAGAGAACGCTAGAGACCTGAATCCTGTCGATGTTTCTCAAGGACCGCACTGTTTGGTCGTAATCTTGATTCTGACGGAAGGTTAAGAACCTTCCCTTCGTATTTGGCATAGGTCGTGTTTTTGAGCACTGGAGCCAACAACACCTTTAAACTTGATGGATCTATAGCAATAAGACCAAGGTCAAATAAGACGTGCAAATCCGCTCTCAATAGGAGCCCGTTCGCAGGATGATTGGTTTTTGGACCGTTGTAAGGCATGATGTGAGCTGCTTCCAGAGTCTGTAAGGCGTCACATCCTGAAATAACGCATTGGCCCGAATATGCTTCGATCAGTTTCTTACGGAACTCAGGTTGCCCTTGGCGTCGACAAATCGCGACAAGTGCCTGTTTTCTGCCTTCACCCTCGCTTCGCGGATCGAATTCACCAGTTTCAGACACTTCCTTCCGAATATTCGTTAATTCTTTCTCATTAGCAGTCTCAGCGGGCTTTACACCGAGCAAAGACAGAACACCTGAACTTTTCTCTTCTGGTAATACGTCGAATCCCTGAATGACATTATTTTTTGCGTAACCAGCAGCTTCATTGAACTTCTTGTACGGTACGTCGACGGGGTGAATATCGCTCAGGAAATACATGTATTCCCATGTTTCACCATCTTCATTCTCGCCCCACAAACTACGGGATAGCTTTGCATTGTGTATTTTCTTCCTAACCGTTCCGGCACTGAAGATACGACTTTCTCTGGAAAATAATGCAACATCGCCAGGATTCATGCGGTCCCATTTGTTCTTGCTAACCGACTTTTTACCCGGGGTAACACCCCACGTCGCTGCGCTGCCAGCCGGAAACGTCTTCCTAAGATCTTCCAAATCATCGGTCGAAAGAAATGGGGCCATTTTTGACAAGGAAACGGGCTTTTCGACAGTCTCTGCGTAATGTTTTGCGGGTAATCCCTTCCCACACGGTTGAAGAACTACTTTTGTCATCGCAAGCCTCCCATTCAGGAACCCGTGAATAAAGACGACACTACTTAAGCTCCGTATATTTGGCGGCGTTATTACGAGCGAGGTCCGCAGGGTATTTTTGACCATTCTGAATGAGTTTCTCCTGGATCGCGCCCCCAGGATCTATACCAGCTGCATCACAGAAAAGGAGGCCAAAAATCAGAACATCAGCAATCTCCGCAGAAAGACTCTTTCTGCCTTCGGGTGAACCGAGAAATTGCTCAACCTCACGATCAGTTTTCCATAGCATCGCTTCCTGCAATTCGCCTGCTTCAATTGCCAAAGCGGTGGCTAGATTTCGCAGGCTGTGAAATTGTTTCCAGTTCCGCTCGTCACGGAAAGCCAGTATTTTCTGCATCAAATCTCGTAGTTCAGGCATGAATTCGGTCTCCAGCGTGAATCTTTATAGTTGCTCACCCGCGAACAGCCTATTTATCTTGACAGCGCCTTCTTAAGTTCCTTCAGAAGTTTTTCTGTTTCTTCCAGCTTTCGCAGGACTTGTTGGTCACCCTTCAATGCTGCAAGTGTGGTCCATGAATAGCGCTGGAGCGATTCGGAAATCTGCTCGATATCCCCCAGAAGACCATGTGCCTTCTTTGACGGAGGCGGAGCTAGAGTTCGCAAAGCCTTCTCGATGCTGCCTTCAGAAGAAACAAAGCTCTCTTTTGCCACAGGGTCTTTGAGTATCTGGCGTAATTTGCGTATATCCTTCGAATTCGTAATCTCTTGTTCGTTAATTTTCTTAACAATGTTGTCCAATGTCGTGGGAGTCAGAAGTTTCTTGTTGAGATTTTTGATTTCTCGCGCCCATGTAATAGATGCACCGGGCTCCGCGAGATTCGTTAACTTCAACGAAAGTTCATATATTTCCACCAGTTTATCGATTTCTCTGACGGTAATTCCCAAGATATTTGCTGCGCTGGCTCGGCCTACCATGTTAACGAGACTGTAGGCCACCATTTCTTTTTCCTTGGTGTCCCATTCTCGCCTTTGGCGATGTATGTAAATCCACACTCTCAGCCGTTCTTCATCTGTGAGAGTTCGGTCAGTAATTTCCGCGGGAAGACGCTTGTATTCCTCTTTCTTCTGGACCTCTACCAGTATTTTCGAATTTGTCCATCGTCGGTCGCCATCAATAATGCGGAACTTATCTCGGTTTTCTGGGTGCGGTTCCAGCAACAACGGTTCAAAGATTCCCTCATTGGCTTCGATTTGTCTCTGTAGTTCGGGATCTTCTTTGGGTCCCATTCGGGGTTGTCTATCATTGGGAAAGACATCGTAAAGATCAACGGTATCTCTATACGTCCGCAGGAGCGTGCGGCCAAGTCGGCGCTCCTGCCACTGTATTGTTAGCGCTTGTTCCATGAAATGGCCTCTTCAGTTACTGAAACTGCCGATCGCGGTGCGACGCCCTCAACAACCAAGGCAGCAAGAACGACCTCATCGTCGCCCTCGATCACTGCTGCCACTTCCGTTTCGACCTCCCTCAAGATGCTTTGCATCCGTTTCGCAAGCGTCCCTCGCTTTTTCCAGACATTATCATGGGTAGTTTTCTCCTGTGCGTCCAAATCAAGGATGTCTTTAGTAAGCCTGCCGGCCTCCGTGAATTTCGCAACATACGGCTCAGACGTAATCAACTTGTAGAGCCGGCTCATTTTGCTCGCACGCTCCTTCATGCTTAAGCCTTTTACGTGCGAAGTGATCATCGCTTGGCGCATGAGTTGGACTATATGAACCACATGAGCGGGCGATATCACAAACACGCCCGATTCAATGCAGATCTCTTTTTTCCCGGCCGGGAATACCGTCGAAGCCAGGATGGCGTGTTCCGCCCCGGCCTCAACTTGATCTTGCCGAAGCTTGGTTACAAAACTGTTCTGCCAGGATTGCCTGATTTTTGCGTCCACGATGATTCGCCCGCATATCTCGCCTTTGTGGAACACTTCATGCAATAGGTCTGCCCCTGACTGGCCCTTCGGAGTTCGCGTAGTCTTACCGCTCCGCCCATCGAAAGCCTCCCGGAGCGCCTCGTACACGTCAATTTCTCCGCCGTCTCCAAGTTCGTTAGCAGTCTTACGCTGTAATTGAGACTCGAGCAGTTGCGTTTTTTTACGATACGATTCGCGCTCGCGGTTAAACTCCGATTGCAGCTTCAAGAGAGAGAGCTTCTTGTCTGACTCCAGAGCTCGACGCTGCTCCACGAGCTCCTTCTGTTGTCGTTTTTCAGCTTCTTCTTGGGCTTGTTTTCGAATTTCCGCTTCGCGCCCTTGCGCTTCCTTGAGCTTCTTTGTCGCCAGATCGCGTTCCGCAATAACTTTTGAAACCTGCTGCCCGGCTTCCTGCTTGGCCTTCGTTGCTGCCAGCTGTTTCTGCTTCTCGATTTCCAATTGTGCCTGTTTTCGAATTTCCGCTTCGCGCATTTCGGATTCCTTGACTTTCTTTGCCAACTGTTCGCGCTCGTCAACTACTTTCTTGATTTCCTGCTCGGCCTGCTCTTTTGCCTTTTTCTCGGCTACCCGGCTAACCTGTTCTAATTCCTTTTTGAATTCCTGCCCGAGACGCCTTTTGATTGCTAGCTCAGCCTGTTCCATTTCAGCGAGTTTTCGCTTCTCTTCGGATTTACACTTTTCTTGAATCTCATTAAACTTGACTCGTGAGAGTTCTGACCCGCACATCGGACACTGTCCCGTATTCGTCTCCATTTGACGCTCCTTTTAACGTAGACGCATCGCGGATAAGCCGCGCCTGATCTGGGCCTAGCCTCCTGGGACCCATAAAAAGGATGCAGAAGGACAATAGCTACTCCTTTTTACTCCTTATTCATAATTTGGCAAGCGAAAAGTGAGGATTACGGGTTTTGCTGGGAATTCGTGGGGCCTGGATCACGCCGAGGTGGTCTAACCCTTCCTTGGTCTGGCTGAGTCTTTTTGTACGCTGCTCTTCGGTTTCTTGGGTTGACGGCCATCGGTCTCCACGAGATGGATGCCTGACCATGGATAATGCCGCTGCGGAAGCACTTGCGAGCCACGGCAGGTCCTGGAGGGCCAGGGTGCCTGTCGGGTGCTGCGCGGTTGTCAAAGGCGTGGGAGGGAAACTCCAATAAAAATCACCTGCTGCAGCTTATTTTCGAAAACACTCGCCGCAAAAGGCTGAACTGCTCTTACAACATATCCCACACTCACGCTTCAGCTCCTTCTCCCGTCGTGCTGCTTGTTCAACCTGATAAAGGTCATACTGTTGGAGCCAATCTTTGAGGTATAGCGGAGTGCTATTCATTGTCTGCTCCTGCGTCTGCCTCTTGTGCGTTAGCACCTTGTGCGGTTGGGGCAGCAACTTGGATTGCGTCAAGATGGCTGAACTGTGTTTCTGGCGTCTCTGGTGTGGATGGTGCTGGAACTACCTCAATCGCGCCGAGATTTTCAAATTGTCCTGTTGGATTAAGGTCTTGCATGTTGTTTGGCTCCTAAGATGGAAATCCAGGGCGGTATTTAATGCCGCCCTGTTACCGCAGTATTTACCTCAACAACGAACCTCGTCGGCGAAGTTCGGCGTCCGTAAGATTCTGGCTGCGGAGTTGCTGCATGTTTTCTTTGAGTTGTCTCGCAGAAAGCCCCTTCATTGATTCCATAGCCTTCTGCCGTTCATCTACTGGAACAACATCGGGTTCAACGCTGACGAACTCTCGCACCTGCCTCAGTCGGTCACGTTCGGTACGTTTATATGTGTGCTGGAGATAGAAATGGCTGTGAGCAAGCAGGTAACGCATGGCTCTGTCTATCTCCATAAAAATCGGACAGTAGAAACCCATTGATTCGCAGCAACGAACCAAGGTTTGGTAGTTCTTGTTCGTATAATCTGGGAATCCGAAGAAATTCCCTTCAAACTGCTTAAACCAATCCTTCCAATCTGACTCGGCGACGAACCGCATAATATTCGCTCGTGTCAAATCCTCTTGCTCTTGAGTTGACATCTCTGCTGCTAGTTTGCGATGCGCTTGCGTTACCATACCGATGTAGTGATTTGTTTCCTGCTGTAGTAGGGCGTTAAAGATTCGCTCGCTGATGCCTTCCTTCAAGCACTTATCCAAAGTGATTTCGGAATGCCCATACACACGAACCAATCTCGCCGCTGCCTGACGCTTTTCTTCGTCGGATACAGGACGAAATTCTGCTCGTGCATCTTCTCTTAACTTGGCTAATGCTGATTTGGCCGAAGTTGTAACATCCGCTTCGCCAGTGCTGCTAAACGACGCCTGATATTGTTTTTCTATGGCTGTTCGGAGTGCTGCTTTGTTTTGGGCACGGAATGAAATCATCTCTTTCGTGTTAGGTTTTCCATCTCTGCCAACAATAGGGATGCAGTTAATATAAACGGTTCCGCCTCCCATCTCTGAGTGCATAACCTTTGCAGGCTTGCAGGCAGGGTTTTGAATCGTGACGAACATATAGTTATCGGGATTTGCTGCTGGTGTTTCAAATCTACGTGAGTTAAACATTCCTTCTTCTCCTAGTTTCTTCGTTCTTCAGTGCTTCGTTCTTGGTACAACGCCAATAGCAGAAAATGTTTTCTGTTGGATTTATCGGCGGGTTTTACTGCGATGGTTCTACTGCGGCATTGCGTACGGCGGGTGCTTCTACTTGCTACGGCTTACGGACATAGCAAAACTTGCGAAGGATTATTCGGCGGGTTTTCGGTACAGGTGCTTCACGCTCGCTGGCATAGCCGTGGTCGTTAGATGTCCGTTTACCCTGTCTTTGCCAAATAATGCGGCTCGTCTCAACTCTTTAATCGGGATTTTCTTGTTTGCTGCGTCTTCGGCGACTCTGTCGGCGATGCTTTGCTGGAACGCTGCTTGTTCTTCTGCTTTTGAGATAATGGCTGCAACTGCTGCCCGTTCTTTCTTGGCTTCTGTCGCTACTTCCTCGGCTGCGAGTGCCGCTGCTTTGAACATCTCCATACGCTTTTCGTAGATGTCCAACTTGTGCGAGTCAAGCAGGTTGCAATACTGGCGGTTGACTTCTTCCATGGTTACCAATTCATTCGGGCGATACGACATTGCTTGGCGAATGTTTCTCTGCAAAACTAGGCGGACTTCCTCGGCATCCTCTGCTGGCAAATAGCGAACCATCTCGCCGTAGTGTTGCCCCCATTTAGTTTTCAGCCATTCGGCACAAGCCTGAATCGCTGCCTTTTCTCGCTGCATATCTGTGTATTTCATTTTCATTTTCATTTTCTCCTGTTTTATTAGACTTCCTGCGTTCGCTGCGTTTCCTGCATTTGTTCCTCCAAGAAAGTTTTACGGCGGTCGGCCAAGGTAAGGGTTTGAACATCCGCGATGCCATGCAGAGACGTGACGCTTGGCGCAGAACTCTCCGCTATAGCAAACTTGGTATGGCGAGAAAATGCAGGGTTCGGTGTTTAAATGCTGGCATTTGGGAAATGCCTGATACGGAGTTCTCTTCCGGCACTATTCCGAACCCGTTCAACGCAAGAGGGGCGTTGAAACTCGTTTATGTCCGAATATCCGTGATGCTTGAATATTCCGTCGCTAAATTGCACGAAGCCGTCGCATTCTGAGATAGGTAGTTCTATAAAGGGGATGTCAACAAAAAAGGTTCTCCCTCGGCCGGTAGCCGAGAGATTTTTTGTCTCGATATCCAGCCCACTATTTGCAGATGGCTCTCGATCACTCGAGAGGTTCTTCTCTGGATGGCTCTTCCGTTCCCTCGGTTCATTTTTCGAGTGGTGACGACGTCCGCCGATTCTTGAAACTTGGCAAGCGATTCGATTCCGTGGCAACCATGGTTCTATCCGAGGCTCGTGGCCTATCGCTATTTCTGGTTCTCCGAGGGGGCATAGCGTGAGAACGGTGACTCGGTGCCGAAGCACACAGGGTCGGACCACCTATCTGATACTCCCCTCGAACCGAGCGTCTCAAGAACCGAACCGACCACCACCGGAGGATGGAACGGGCTCTCTACCAGAGACGCTCAAGCTGCTTGCCGATGTAATTCTTTGGCGTCGAAGCACACTCCTTTCTTCCAAATCGTCAAAGTGATCGCGGCAATCTTCCGTGCCAGGGTGAGGCGTGCCATCGCCGGCCTTCTCCCCTTGGCCACCAGCCCAGCGTAAAACTCTTGGAACGGTCCCGGTCGAGTGCTGGCGGATATCGCCGCACTCTTGAAGATATTTTTCAGATCGTGATTATGGTTTTCGTTCAGACCCAGCACGGTGACTCGCTCTCGGTTTCGTCGCAGTTGCCCTTTCACAAAGCGGTATTCGCCGCTGTCGTGAGTCTCGAGCCCGAATCCGCTGTAGGCCCACAACTGTCGCTTGGTGCGAAAACGATGCGGCGTCTCGAGCAGCGCCACCAGCAAGGCGGAACGGATCGGACCCAGATAAGGAATCTGGCGCAGTAATTTCACCGCCGGATGTTTCCGGCTCTCTGCCAGCAGATCGCGTCGCGCTCCCTGCCGCAAAGGCTCCAACGCATCCAGTTGCTGGTAGAGCCGCTCGGCTCGCAGGCGAACTCCCGGTTCTACAATCTTGGCCAACCATTCCGCACGATGACGCGGTCGATACACCGCTGGCCCGGCACAGGGAATAGCCCAGCTTCGGTACACGGCCTTGATCCGACTCATCACCCGCGTCAGATCTTTCGTGATCGTTAGATAGCTGCGCGCCAGTTCCTTCAAAGTGCGCAGCCCGTTCTCTCCATGGTAGATCGGGGAGAGAAGGTTGCCGCGCAAGAGCTCGGCCAGCTTCCGAGCATCGATCCGATCACTCTTGCTGCCATCCTTTAATAGAGCATTCTTCCGAGGATCGCAGACCAAAACATTCGCGACATGAGACTTGAGCAGGTCATACAACCAGGCGGCGGAAGTTCCTTCTTCGAAAGTCACCAGCAAACTGCCGCGCAGCCCGCCGATGAACTGCAGAATCGTGGCCGCTTTCGTTTCGAGGACAGACTCCAGGATCAGCTTGCCGGCGGAATCCAGGACCGCAACCGAGATCGTTGCCTGATGAACGTCCATGCCAATATACTTTGCTTGGTTCATAACGGCGCTCCTTTCGGTAGGTCGTGATGCGAACGATCAAAACCTACCGCAAAGTGGGCGCCTTTTATATTGCGTGATAATCCCTGTTCTCGACACCTATCCGGAAAGTACGATGCCAAGCGTGGAGACCACTTCCTACAAGCCGACTCATCGCCCAGTTGTGGGCCTGAATCGAGTACGAACCGCGCACAGTTTTGTCACAAGAACCGAACGAAGTTATGAGTAATCAGAGAAAGACCGAGAACGCAGGAGAACTCGCCGACCCCAACTGAGCATTTGGCCTCGAGCCATTTGCGTCGTCCTCATCGGCAGCGTCTGGCCGCTCGTCCGCCATTTCCCCGAATTTCCATAGGATCAGCGTTTATTTCGTCGGCTACGTTGCCGCCACCCCGAGCGGGATGGCGGCGGTAGCGCGACAAATGGTCATGCCATCTCAGTCTTTGACCTCGACCTTGATAATCTCGCCGCCCGGCGGACCGAAACCATGGTTCGAAATGTACAGCAAGCCGTCTGGTCCAAAGGTGAGGCCGGTGGGAAAGAACAGAGGATCGTCAGGCGTGCTGTCGATCAGAACCTGCTGCTGGCCATTGGGCAGTATGCGAATAAGACGACCCGTTGCCGGTACGGGACCTGGGGAACTCGTTGAGTACGAGGTCTCCAGCAGATACAGACGAGCGCGCCCGTCAAAAGCCAGGCCCAGCACCTTGCTAAACCCGGTCGCCACGACCTTGAGCTGACCGCTCGGAGTGATGTGGAACACGTCTTGCGTGTTGAGCTGATCAGGATCGAATTGGCCCAAGTTGCTGACATAGAAGACACCGTGGTCGCCAACCACGGTCGGTACCACGTGACCCAGTGAGGCGGAGATGTCGATTACCCGGGTGATCTTGCCGTCCGTGGTGATCTTGTCCAGTTCGCCATGATTGGGCTCGACGGCATAGAGGTCACCCCGCAGCGCGATCATGCTGTACCATGTACCGTCGGGTTCAAAGTCGCCGGTGATCGGATCGGTGGGGTTGGCCACCGGATGACTCTGTAGAAAAGCCCCAAGATCGGCAATGATGGTCGGAGTGTGGTCAGGCTTTATCCGGACGACCGCGTTCGGAATGGAGGGTACGCCGTGCGAACATCCAGCACCCGCGTAAATGGCGTATAGTGTGTTTCCAATGAACGCGACGTCGGCAACTCCACTGGCAAGACCGGCGATCTCGTCGGAGGGCAGGTTGTCAACGAAGGTTGTAACGTTGCCGTCCGCATCGATCCTTGAAATGCGCGATCCGGTCGTACTTCCCAAATAAGTCCCCCCACCCGGAGCCCCGCCTCCGGCTGAGCAATTCCCCCCCAAACCGCCTGGAGCCTCAGTCACGATGCCCGTGGGGGAACCGGCTTCGGCGACATAGAGATAGCCGTCCGGGCCGAACTTCAGACCGCGAGGATTGACTAGTCCCGTGGCGAAAACGCTCACCTTCACCGATGGTTCTTGGGCGTGGGCGCTCGAAGACCAGCCCGAGGCCAGTAGCGCAAAACAAGTAAAGGCTGCAAGACAACGTATCTGTTTCATATTTTCCTCCCGTGTTACCTGATTGAAGAGTCCGTAAAACTCGAGAAGGAATGCCGTTTGCGGCAGTAGCTATCTAAGGATTCGCGACGAACGTCAATTCCCGTTCAATCCCAGTTGTGTCCCCGGGCATGCTATTGATCTCAAACGCCTTATAGTTCTATATTCCGCACTTAATCGCTGTGCTACACTCGCGCCACTGCCCTGCGAAAGTTTCGGAAATGGAACGAACACTCTCCAACCAGATTCCCCGCTTCCTCCGTTTCGGCGTTTTTGAACTGGATACGCATTCGGGGGAACTGCGCAAGGCGGGGATGAGGGTGCGACTCCAGGGCCAACCACTCCAGGTATTAGTGATCCTGCTCGAACGCGGAGGCGAAGTTGTGACCCGCGAGGAGATATGCTCGCGAATCTGGCCCAGTCAATCATTCGGCGACACTGACCACGCTTTGAACAAGGCAATCGCGCGCATTCGAGAGGCCCTCGGCGACTCCGCTGAAACTCCCCGTTACATCGAGACCCTCCCACGCCACGGTTACCGATTCGTCGGAGCGTTGCATCAGGTCTCTTCCGAGCAGACGATTCAAGAACCCGCGCCACCAAGCGCGCCTGATCCTCGCCGTCAAAGGCTCCGAGGGTTTGCAGTGGTCTGTGTTCTAACTCTTCTGCTTGCTGCTGGGTTTCTCGCATGGCGGCAGCATGCAAACATCGGTGAGCGAAGGGCGAGGGGGAATCGCATCGCGGTCTTGCCGTTCAAGAATCTCAGCGGAGATCCGAATCAGCAGTATTTCAGCGATGGGATCACTGACGAGATCATCACCGACCTGGGGCGGGTCGGCTCGTTACAAGTACTCTCGGCCACATCGGTCAGGAGCTACGTGGGATCCAGTAAGTCCCTGCCTCAGATCGCCGGCGAACTCAACGCAGACTTGATCGTGGAAGGCGCAGCACTGCAGGCTGGAGATCGGGTTCGGGTGACGGTGCAACTCATTGATGCTCACGATGACCGTCATCTGTGGGCGCAAGAGTACGACCGCGATCTGCGTGATATCTTGAAGATGCAAAGAGAGCTGGCCCAGGGTGTGACAGAAATCATCGAAGGATCTGTCGCTTTTCGAGAGAGCGACAAACCGACGGACGCGCGGCAGATCGATCCTGATGCATACCGTCTGTATCTGAAGGGGTCGTATTTGTGCTTGCAAGAGATCAGCGGCAGCTTGCAGAAATGTGTCGAGTACCTTCGGGAGTCAATCACGAAAGACCCGACATATGCGCCTGCCCACGCCGGGTTGTCGGCGGCATACGACTGGCAGGTGACTTATGGGGAGACACCTGCCTCGGACGGGATGCCGAAAGCCAAGGCGGAGGCATTGAAGGCCATCGAACTCGACCCATTCGACCCGGCAGGGCACACAGCTTTAGGCACTTTCCTGGAGGATTACGAGTGGGATTGGGAGGGTGCTGGAAGGGAGATTCAGAAGGCGATTGATCTCCAGCCAAGCTCAGAGATGGCACATCACGCGATGGGCTGGTATTCGGTGAATCTAGGCCATTCGAATGACGCGGTTCGTGAATTCTCGAAGTGCATCGAGCTGAATCCGCTCGGAGGTCTACACCACGCGCATTTGGCGATAGTCCTCGCTCATATCGGACGCAGGGACGAGGCAACGCGTCATTTTCAAGAGGCCCTCGAGATCGAGCCCAATTCCCCAGGAGTTCACTGGTCACTGGGCTACGCACTGCTGGAGCAGCACCGCTATCAGGAGAGTGTCGCGGAGTTTGAGCGATCAAAGGCCCTGTCTGGTGACGACTCATTTTTAGGGCTTCTGGGCTATGTATACGCCGTCAGCGGGAGGAAGCAGGACGCTCTTGCGATGTTAGCGACCATGAGTCAACGTCCAGCCAACCAATACGTTCGTTCTTATGAAACAGCTCTCATCTATGCCGGGCTTGGTGATCGCGCAAAAACATTCCAGTACCTCGATAAGGCTTACGAGGAGCGTTCGGTAGGCATGACGGACTTAATCTCGGATGTCGCGTTCGACGATTTTCAATCCGATCCTCGGTTCCAAGAATTGGTCCGCAAGGTCGGCTTAGGGCCATGAGCTTGACCTTACAATCTGAAATTTCCAATTTCAAATTTGCAATTCTCTTTCAAGAGATTTGTCGGCTCCGACAGCATTTTTACGCGACTTACACGTGCAAGTGCCTCACAAATGCTCATTCGGATAACCGGAAACTAGGCCCGCAAACGGGCCGGCAGCGGCCGCTTCCCAGATAGGTATTGAGAAATCCGCTTCGCACCAGCTATCTCAAAATGCGACACCGCCCTCCCTTACAGCGGGGTATCGTATTTGTTGACAGAAAATGCCCGGGCGTAAAACGGGTCAGCGTATTCTACGGGTTGTTGAATCGTATCTGGACGGCGTATTTTCAGCATATTGCAGGGGCGTGCGGGGTTTACAGGAAAAGGATTGATGATTTCTTCACCGAAGTCTTGCGGCACATTGTTGCCAACCTCTACCGTCGTAATCGTCTGACAATGAACCCAAAGAGTCGCTAAAGCATCAGCCGCATCGTCCGCCATGCCTTCAACACCGCTAAAGAAGCAGATTTGCTGGACGAGTGCTTGCCATTCAAGCGAATGCGTCTGCAACTCTTCTGCGAACTTAATCTTGCCTACTCGGATAGCAGTCCATAATCCTGCAACCCGTTCGTATTTGCTCCCAAGCGACGGGAAAAACTTTGCAGGAGTATTCTGGGAGATGAACTTCGATTCAAACAGTTGTTGCTCGTCACGGTTATTTTCAACGAAGAAGTGGACAACGTTAAGGCTAGTCGTGTATTCGCCGTAGAAGTTTTGCACTTGACGCAGGAAGTCGTATTCGTTGGTGAACTTGCGATACAAGAGTTGGCTTACGGTTAAAAGTTTCTTCGTAGGGTTCCAATATCCGCCTACGATGGCCGTGCAATCGGTGCCTCGTGCAGAGATGCTTGACAAATCCCCGTGTAGAACGGGTGCGTCATCAAGATAGTTCACATTTTTGGTCAGGCACGAATGGAGAAGTTCTGGCGTGACAGGTTCGATTGCAGGCTTTTGCTCGGCTTCACAAATCTCAAGCAAGTAGTTCTCAAGAAAGTTAGGCAGTGCATACAAGCGTTGTAAT
The DNA here is from genome assembly GCA_963772535.1 of uncultured Acidobacteriota bacterium. Lineage (GTDB taxonomy): Bacteria > Acidobacteriota > Terriglobia > Acidiferrales > UBA7541 > Palsa-295. Next base: position 245,508 of record CAVYXN010000005.1, on the reverse strand, counting down.
GTCTTTTCGTTCCAACGCTGCGGCCAAGCGAAATCTACATCTGTTGCCAAATTGAGTTTAAGTTTGGCTTTCGTTACGCTTTGCTTTGGCTGAAACACAGGTATCTCGCATCCGCCAAGTGGTGTTCCGTTTGCAATACTTCTGGCAAACATCTGGGAAGGAATGTCGGCGGCGTCTGTGCGAACACCGATGTAGTCAATGTAGCAGTCGGGTTCTACTAACGGAGCCAAGTCGTCAAACTTTATGAGTGATTTTTCTACGGCTGCCGATGTCCCTTGATTGGCATCATTGGCCGCATCATCGCAGGAGACTAACTCGTAATGGCCTGATGCATTTGTGCTGCGGAAACTGGCACAACTTATCGTTGCCTCTCGTAGCGTTGCAGTTCTAGCCGATGTGGTAAAAACCCCTGCTTTGACGCTTGCGTTGTAAAACTGTGCAAACAAATGCTCAATAGTTGGTGTGTTGAACAAATCTACTACGGCACGCATCTTTCGCTCGGCGTGAGCAACTACACCGCCAACGAGTAGGATGCGAATATTCGGACAACATAAAATGCATTGGAGAATGTGAACGCTGGATAGCGTAGTTTTTCCAAAGCCTCGGAAGCAAAGTAAGGCTCGTTCTTTCGTAGCGTCCCATTGCTGGATTGGAGCGTCTGGATTCGGCGGCACCATTGCGTAGCAAAAATCCCGATGGCAGGGTTGTAGCGGTAACGAATTGGGTGCTCTCATTACGCGCTGTGCAAAGAACCAAGTATCACAAAGGCACCATTGGAGGACTTGCTTTTGCTCGGCTTTCGAAAACTTCTGTAATTGCTCAACCGTTAGGACGCTTTCGTTTTCATCGTTAAGAAATGCTGTGAATTGCTTGCTCATTGATTTGCTTCCTGTGCGATTGCTGCGAATCTTTCTTTTAACGCTCGTTGGCGGACTCGTTGACGCAACAGCCTGATTTTCGTAACGACCGGCAGGTTGTTCCAACCTTTTGCACCAATAGCGGGGTAACGAGAGGCGTCCAATGGGGCGTCGTAGGTTGCGGCGTCATAGCGTGGGTTTACTACTCGTGCCCAATAACGGCGTTGATTGCGGCGTCTGCGGCACTTCTGATAGTTCTTGCGTTCGGCGTATTTCTTGGCGGCGAGGCTCTGGTACGGCTGTCGTCCTACTGCAATCTCGGGCAAAGCATAGGGATTGACGCTGATACGACGAAGGAAATCACGGCCAGCACTGGTTATAAAAAACACTTTGGCGGAACGTCCCTTCGTAGGAAGAATTTCTTCGTGAAGTAGGCCGAATAAACCCTTTTCCTCCCAATGCGACGCTTGGACACGGTTCAATTCTTGAGCAAGGAGATTATTTTTTATGATTTGCTTGCGAGGCAAGCCTTTGGGTGAAGAAGCGGCCAATCGCAAGAGATGAAGCAGGGTTCGTCGTGATGCTTTGTGCGTCATTTTAAGTCCTTTGGAAGAAGGCGCCGGTTTACTGGCGGCTGCTACTGGATGGAACCGATTTTGAAACAGGGTGACGGCGGGTGCTTTGAGCCTCCCCTATAGAAAATACAATCGTGTAAAAGAAGAAATGATGAGGTTGTCTCCCACTCGGCAATTGCGACGGAGCGTGGCTCCAAAACCTTGGGGTACTGGCGACGGCTGGAAAAAAGGGATGGTTACGACTACCTCTGCCCTACGCTAAAAAACTTTTCGCAGACCGGAGGAACACAAACTACAGAACCCCGAAAAACATTTTGCTCCGACCCTCACGCACGAGTAGGTGGGCTAGCGGGTGATGGGCGGTGGATGGTCGTACCAGCTGAAGTTGATACCAGCGTACTATTGGACAACGCAACCTTACGTTGAGATGATTCGAGGCATGCAAGCACTCACGCCTGATGAAATCCTGAAAGTCCTAAAGGTCGCCAGCGCATCCAAACGCAACCACGCCATGATTCTGTGTGCTTTCCGCTTTGGCATGAGAGCATCCGAAGTCTGCAATCTTCGCCTCTCCGACATTGACGCGAAGAATGGCTCAATCACGATACGTCGGCTAAAGGGCTCTCGTACCACAGTTGCGGCTTTGACGAACGTGTCTGGGCAGCCCCTTCTGTCTGTCGCGAGAGTGCTAAAAGCGTGGCTTGCCGAGCGAGATGATGCCAGTCAATACGTCTTTACGTCCCAAAAGGGTGGCAGGCTCGATAGGAGTGCATTCTTTCGCATGTTCCAAGCCGTGGCAGCGGAAGCAGGCATGCCGAAGGATAAACGTCATTGCCACTGCCTGAAACACTCGCTCGGATTCGCTATGGTTTCAGCCAACCGAAGCCTTACAACCGTCCAGAACGCCCTCGGGCATCGTTCAGTGGCTTCCACAGGCATCTACGCTCAGCCGTCCCGCGAACAGGTTGACCACGCTATCCAAGTCACCCTGTTGGAGCTCTTCTAGCCCTCGGTCACGGATTACTAGTGATAAGCGGATTTCTTGACAGTTATTCGAAAAATCATGCTAAGACACGTGCGCAGAACGGAGCTTGCTAACTCAGTGAGCTTAAATTCAGTTGGCGGTGGCTGGCACAAGTGTATATGAACAACTGAGGATTCGATGATGAGGCAGAAGAAATACCCGGTTCTTGAATGGGTCGTGCTCCTAGGATTGTCGGTTGGCGCGGTTGCCGCCTCTGAGGTAATTGGCTTAAGTCAAGTTTGGGAAGATGGTGTTGTCTACACAATCGTTCTGTTTGCGGTAATACTGACGACACTATCGCCAGCGTGGAGACTGAAATCGTTCTGGGAAAGCCTCGCGCTCATTTTCACTGGGCATACGCTTGTTCTGCTCGTGGTGCTCCATGAGTTGTCACCCAGGCGACATGGAATACCTATGCTCCTACTGATTCCAATCGGAACCATCGAAAGCGTTTTTATAGCAGCGATTTTATGGAAAAGGATGAAAGCATCGAGGTCTTCCGCGGCGTCGGGTCACATGCCTGACTAACGCGCTCACCGGACATTGAGGGTCAGATAACTGTTGGGAACAGGGTATCACCACGTAATTGCGACGCCTTTCCGAAACGCAACGAACTGGTCAAAATGATGCGTTATTCCAGTTTGTGCGCCTACAAGTCATTTGTCTGCAGAACCGCCCAAAAGGCGAAAGTCCATGCAAGTGATGCGTTTTTAGCGTCGGAGTCGCCTGTAGCACCTGAGCCACCCTGCGTTCCCCTGCCAAATTAGCCCTTCTGACGATTTAAAGCCTGCTATGGCCATCTTCTCTATTTGTTCGCCTGCGTCGCTCCAGAGCCGCCCTAATAACGATAATTGACCATTTACGAGCCTTCTTTATCTTGCCCGTGCCGTTTCGGTGGAAGCGGACAAAGGAAACGTAATCGTACCGCATAAATATCGCATAACTAACGTGTTTCTAGTACCTTAGAAGTAATTAAGGATTAAAATATGCTAAAAATGAGCGTTTTTTGATGATTTCGAAGAAAAATAAAACATTTTTTGAAGTGCCCTGTAAATCCCAACTTCATGCGGTATAAGGAGCACCCGAGAGCATCTTACAAGGAGCCAAAGTCAAAGGCTTCGGCACTGCGGACAATAACAGAAGGATTTTGGCAAGTGCTTTACCTTGTCTGTGCCTTCTTCTGCGTCTAGTGCAAATTCTGCTTTGGCATGCGGCGAGTCGAAAATCGAAAAAAGAATTTGAAATGATTTAATTTATGGGTTTTGCGAGGCGTCAAAATACTGCCATCTGTGAAGACACTACGATTGTTAAGATAAGATATATGTTCTTCGTAGCCGATGAGTCCAAAGCTTTCGGGGTCGCTAACCTTGAAAGCACCCTTGTCCAAGGAACGTATTATTCCCTCGGGGTCTCTGCCATATCTCGACCTGAGGCGTTGTTTCTATCCTCAGTGGACGGGTCCACAATCGGAACCGGATGAACCTGCTTGCTACGAATGCATTTTGGTACTACCTATAAGTGTTCCGGGGCATCGACACATGCGGAAACCCGCATAAACATTGGTTGATTTTCTGTCACAAGCCTGACCCTGCCCGTAGTTTTGCCAGTGCCGATTGTTGCGCCATGGCCTCTGCGATGTTCTTAGCCGTTTCCGCCGCCACGGCCTGCGCAACTAGTTCGGAACAGTGCTCTCTCAATTGACACCGCGTTCTAGAAATCGTTTGACGATGCCACTTCAAGCGACTCTCAATTATTCCCGTGGGCGTTGTCATAAACCACCCAATCAACTTTAAGAGTCGTGCCTCTTCAACGGCTCCGGTCTCCAGCCATGATGAATCCGTATCCAACGACTCCGTTACGTCCGCAGGAGCCATGGCTTTTTCTGGATGTAGGAACGGCATCGCAGGAGCCATCTCAGCACGTGATTGCAGGTCATCGGCAAACTCAGCATCCAAGGCGTCGTCGCCCAGCTGGTCGGGAGTGGCTAGCTCACTGCCAAGAATGAAATGCTTGCTGCCACCAACTCCAACATCGATACCGCGTCCACGACTAGTAGAATCGCCACACTTAATGAGCAAATCGTTTGTATTAACGTCGGTGTCCATCGGAAGGATAATTGTCCCATCCTCGCGTAATCTGGTGGCAGGCACAGCCAATTTCTTGAACCGCTTTTTGACCTTTGGCAGGCATTTCGAGCACACGCGAACATCATCGCGGCGGATATAGACGCATTTACAGTCAGCGCATTTAAACTTGTTGGCCTTCCAGCACGAATCGCATTTCCGCTGGCGAGGACGATTACGCTGAAATTTCTGGTTGCAGGTGTTGCATTTGCCTTCTGGCTTCGACCGTGACTGACGTTGCTTTCGCATCTCTCATGTGTGCCGGACGCCTCAATACGTGGCGGCGGCTTCTCCTTTGAAGACTTTTACGGCCCAGACGCACGAAAGCCGCAGCCCATCCCCGAGTAAGGGACGAACCACGGCTCGTGTTTACGATGACCGATTAGCGTCGGTGTTTGGGAAAACTGGAAACGGAATACGGGTGCTACCGACTAGTCATCGAAACTACAAACCGCACACTGCTACGCTCGCTAAAGCGTTTACTGGAAGGGTCTTGCGGTAGTTCCTGCGGGATGCTACGGATTGCGGGAAATGCAAAACTCAAGCCTGTAAAGCATTATACCACAAAGCTAACATGTTGTCAACAGTTATCTTTGAAATATGGCAAAATACCCCCAAAACCACAATTAGTGGTATAGGTCAGTCTTGTGAACCCCGCAGCGTCGGGGGTTTAGAGGCAACCCGTGTTATGAGTAACGAATTGAAGGGGGTTCCATGAGACTCGAACCCATACTTGGCGAACATCCCGCCGTAGTTTGCATCCGACGTCACAGGCGCACTTCGGCAGGCATTATCTACGTCGATACCGACACTGCTCTGAACGAAATTTACTGTCGCCAATGCGCTGATGAGATGGCTTGTTTCCCGCCGTACCGCACTCCTCGTAAAGCGACTGCATAACGTTGAAGTTTAATATCGCTGGCTGCGTTACGGTCGGAATTGATAAACTCCGCCATCATGCCCTGTTGGTTTCAGGTCATTCGGCCCGTTCTCGAAACCCTTTCTACGACAATTGTTGCCATTTTTACCGTCCTGATATTTTGTGTTTATCTTTCGATGCTCCGTGCATCAAAAACTAATGAAAGAGCATGGGTTGTTCCTATTATCGGCATGATAGAACCAACCGAGGAACCCACACTCTTCCAAATAACGGTAGACCTTAGAAATAACGGAAAAACACCTGCATGGATTACAGCGGCGGGTTCTGGTGGAAAGGGCGCGACAGAGCAACAACCATTACCAGCCGTCCCCCCATATACTGAAATGAAGCCTTTTTCCAAAAAGGGGAGTCTCCTATCGCCAACAGGTGCCTTCACTCAAGGGTTTCCAATAACTAAAGAACGTTTAGACCACGTTCAAGCTGGAAAATCCAAGCTATTTATCTTCGGTTATGCCAAATATCGGGACGTCTACGGAGACTCGCATATTATTCGTTACTGTTTTGAGGCTAGAAAATCCCACGATATGAATCATCCCTATCCTCTTGAATTCTATGTTGGCGGACCTGACGGATATACAGACGCTGATTAGCCCGTGCCCCCTAAATATCACTTGACAGCCGTGGATATCCGTGGTATAATGTTGATATATGGCTAGAAACCCACGTATTCTTGTAAATCTCCCGATTGAGCACGTAGAACACCTCAAAGAAATCTCTCGCGAGACGGGTGCCAGCGTCAATTGGCTCATTCGACGCGCAGTCGAATTGTATCTGTCCAAACCCAAAATGAAGCGGTCACGGCACCACGGCTAATGTACTCAATTCAGCAAGCCGCTTTCAAGGCTGGTATTTCAGCAGGACTACTCCACCTGTGGATTAGCACCGGAAAGGTTAAACCATCCCTTGATTTGTCTATTTCACCTGATGCCGTTAATGCCGTTCAGGACTCGGTTGCTCGTAAGGCTATTCAGCAATGGGCACATCGCGAGGAAACCACCAACTGGATTTTCACGGACGCAGATATCGTTCGGCTACGGAAGATGGTGGAACAAACCGCCGACAAGAAATCCAAAACCGAGATTACGCACGTCAAAGGGGCTGATTACACCGTGCAGGAACTTGCCGCGCTTTGGGGGCTTGGCGTAGACAAGATTAGAGAACTGTTTGCAAATGAACCCGACGTGAAAAAGATTCAGAGTCCGTCTAAGAAAGGAAAACGGCATTACGTCACATTGCGAATACCTGAAAGAGTTGCAGAACGAGTGCAACGGAGACTCTCATAATGTCTCTGGAACTGTACCGCCGCCATAATCCCCAAAAGTGCTCATCTACGGATACCGTAGTCTGCACCAACCGTCGCCATCCTTGTCCGATTTGGGTTTCTGGTACGAAGCCTGATGGAAATTATGTGCGGGAATCGCTCAAGACCCGTGACTGGAAGCGAGCTGAACAAATCAAACAGTCATGGGAAAACAACGGCCAGAAGCCAAAAACTGCATCCGCCTTGACGAGTGTCGAAGACCTTCGAACCAAATTCATTGCCAACATGACAACAGAAGGTAAGGGTCACGAGACAATTCGCAAATATGAACAGCTTTTCAAGCAGATGGGCGTGTTCGCACTCGATAAAGGAATTAGATTTGTGCCGGAGTTTGACCTGCCGATGCTGGAAGAATTCAGAAGTCCAAATGGCCAGATGGAGATTTAGCGCGTCAGAAGAAGCAGGAGCGGCTAAGAGCCGTATTCAAGTACGCTCGCAATCACAAAATGCTTGAGCATAATCCAGCACTTGAATTGGGCAAAATCGTAGTCAAATCCAAGCAGGTGGTTCCGTTCACAGACGACGAGATGGCTGCCATTGAGACGGCTGCTAAAGCGCGTATAGCAGACAAAATCGTACTGATAAAGAGCGTGACCGTAGCAAACAAGCATATGCATTGATACTGTTGATGCGCTATTCAGGTCTACGCATTGGCGATGCTACGATGCTCGCAATTGACAAACTCAAAGACAACCGGCTTTCGCTTCGAACCCAAAAAGCCAACAAAGACATTTCAGTACTTTTACCTGAGTCGGTGGTTAAGGCTCTAGACAGCTTCAAGCCTGTCAGCAAGAATTATTTCTTTTGGGATGGTCAACTGTCCCTGAAATCCTTGACGAATCTGTACAGAGATTTCTATTTGGTTCCCGTATTCAAAGCAGCCCAATTGAAAAAGGCGCATCCGCACCAGTTCCGCCATACGTTTGCTGTCAAACTGTTGACCCATGGCACGAGCGTTGAGAACGTGGCCGCGCTACTCGGAAACTCACCCAAAATCGTTTGGAAGCACTATGCAGCGTGGGTTAAAGAACGTCAGGAAGCACTGGACCAAGCGGTCCTAGCGGCTAACGGCTACCACCATGCTGGACAAGCCCCGTACAATTTCTGTACAAAATGTTGCTGCCTCGCAGAAAACATGCAAAAAGCCAATAAAACACTGGGTTCTGTTGTATGGCGGAGGGGGTGGGATTCGAACCCACGAGACCCTTTCGGGCCTAACGGTTTTCAAGACCGCCGGAGTCAACCGCTTTCCTACCCCTCCCCTGTGAATTCTAGCATTGGCCAGGGAAACCGGTGGCAAAGATCACGCACGCACTTCGAGAATGAAAGACCGATCCGACTAGGCTGGTCTGATCTAGCCCATCATCCTGTCACTTTTGACACTAGCGTTTGGTGAGTGCGTCGTCGACCATTGGTGACGGGCGACCCGCAACATTTTTGTAAGAGTCATCACGCAGTGGTGTGAGCGCCAGCACATTTTGCCTCCCCCGTTGATTAGCCGCTGGCGGGTGAGATAGAGCGCAATTCGAGCCACGCAAAACGGATCAAATCAATGAACTTCGACAGCGGGCCGCTGGCAACGGCGAAGAAGAATGAATTGGGAATCAGCGCCGGCGTCGGCTGGTCTTTTTAGACGAAAACAAACCTGTGAGGGAGCCGCTCGATGAGTCTTCAACGAGTTCTGCTGGCGGATAATCTCACGGCGGTGTTGACTGCGGCCACCGCGCTGTTGCGAGGCTCATTCGATATTGTCGGAACGGCTGCCGATGGGCAAGCGGCCATCGATGCCATCTTGAAACTCGAACCCCACGTGGCGGTGCTTGACGTCTCGTTACCGGGTAAAAACGGGTTAGAAGTACTCAGGGAGCTCAAGACTCGTGCCAGTAAGACCAAGACCGTCTTTCTTACAGTCCACGAGGACACCGACATTATCGCAGCTTGCTTTTCCGCTGGCGCCATGGGGTATGTGGTCAAAGCGCTTATGGATAGCGACTTAATTCCGGCCATGCGCGATGCGCTTGCGGGTCGCCTATTCGTTTCACATGTCCCTTCCTCGTCATACCCGAGTGGAACGGAGCAGGGCACGTTCTGTGTTTTCGATTTTGATCTGACCCAGAAAATTATTCGCTGCCGTATCGACGGGGTCGTCACCGACGAAACTTTGAAGGAATATTACAGGCTTTGCTCGAAGTATGGCGCAATGAACCCCACGTTTGCGGGAATTTTCGATATGTCCGCCGTTATCTTTATCGCCGTGTCTGCTCGAACAATTCGCGAACTCGCTATGCGGCCACCGGCTTTTCCTGATCCGGATATTCCGCGGGTTATCGTAGCGGGTTCGGATGAACTGTTCGGATTGGCGCGAATGTTCGATCTGCAAGGATCGGAAACCCGCCCAAATCTGCACGTGGTTCGCACCGAGAAAGAGGCATTAGCTGTTTTGGGCCTCACAGACGCCCGTTTCTCGGGCTCCCCACAACCCTGAGGATTCAGATTCACCTGATGTGGCCATGAAAGCTTTGGTCAAAAATCCGCAGTGAAGGGATAAATGCCGATTATCAACATCTATCCCGTCCTGGGATCGGCCGTGTGGGCAGAATTTCTCGCTGCGTCAGTGTTCCCTGCCACCAGCTTCACTTGGGAGGATAATTCTTCAATAATTTCTGCATTGCCTTGTCCAAGTTCTTTTGCTTCTTTTCCTGGCTGTTATTGGGATCGATTGTTTTTGTTGCGCGTCCGCTCCAAACCAGTTGCTTGCTTGCCGGGTCATACATATCCAGAACCAGCGTCCCAATGTCTATCGTGGAACTGGTGGCGGTTGCCATCCCACCTCCAAACCGGAACCCCATGCCCGTACCGTACGCGTTCCACTGCTTTTGCTGATTAACGGAGACCTGATAGTCGATGTAAAGGTCGGCCTTGTCGCTGTTGGTTTTTGTTAAACCTTTTGCGCCCAATTGGGAATCGATGGAAGCCTTGATCTGCGTATCGACGATCTGATTTGGATGTGACGCACCTTCGACCGCCACCCATTTATATGTGTGATATTTCGTGAAGTCCGTTCCAGGCATGGAGTTGGACGTTACATCCTGCGCTTTTGTCACACTACAGGCCAATAACGCTACGACCAGGCATAACCCCATTTTCGCAATCTTAGTTCGTATTTCTCGTGACATCATATGTCTCCTTTTCGGCCGAAAACGCGAGAGCGCAGAACAATGCGCGCACCCGCGACTTCGACCTAAACTGTCATTCGCGCTCACCCATTGGTAGTGTCAAAAATGACGGGTGTGGGGCGCCTGAGAGCATAGGCACTCGAATCAAAGGTCGGCTTTGCAAACTGCGGTACAGGTGACGCTCACCCCTCAGCCCAGTATTTCCAATGCGCCGAAGCAAAGCTGTAGCGAATAAGGCCGGAGACTACTACTATCACGGGGGAAATTCCGACCCTGTTACTTTTGACCGTTCCAATAGTTTCGGGACTGAGTAACTTTAGGTGATGGGGGACCACTGACCCCGAGCGGGTCCGAACCCCTCCTCAGAGCCCCCTAGCGATGCCGCCTCGTTTTTCTCAGGGAGGAGTCTGAGGTGATCTCTCATGGAAAGGTCTCGCCCTAATGGCAGGCAGCTCGATACCGCCCGCCGAAGCTAACACTATCGGCAATTACAAGCCGGGAGAGGTTGGGGTGCCGGCGCTCCGCAGAAGTGGAGTTGAAAATCTGGATTCCTACATTTGGAGAAAACCAATGAAACGCAGAGGAAAGATCATTCTATCGTTGGTATGTGTAGCTTTGACGTCAGCAATCTGCGCCGCGCAGACTCAACAACCGGAACCGGCTGCAAACGTGATGAGCGGCACCGTTGCCGCGGTCGGTTACCCCGTCGGCGGCAGCACCAGGGTCAACATGGTGGGAACCGCCGCTGCTTCCCAGGCGAATGGTCAAGCCAAAGTAGACGCAAAAAAGGGAGGAACGGCAATCGAATTAAAGGTCACAGGGATGCCCCAGCCCACCACATTGGGCGCTGAGTTTCTCACCTATGTCTTGTGGACGGTGACCCCAGACGGGACCAGTACAAACCTTGGTGAAATCCGCATCGATCAGAACGGCGAAGGAAAGCTCATGGTCACAGCGCAGTCACAGACTTTCGCCTTGATTGCCACTGCTGAACCGTATTATGCGGTGCCCATACCAAGTGAACTTGTTGTTCTGACGAATGCGACACGTAAAAATACCAAGGGCAAGATCTACCCCGACAACAGCTACAAGCTGATGAGACGGAGCGAGTACTCGAAACAGGGAAACCCTCTTGCGCTGAAGCCGGATCTGAAGAAGGTGCCACTGGAGATGTACGAAGCCCGAAATGCAGTGGAGATCGCGAGGTCGCGGGGAGCTGAGCAGTATTCGCCAGAAGTTTTCTCGAAAGCACAATCCAGCTTGCAATCGGCGGAAAATGTTCTTGCCCAGGATTCCGGCAAAAATAAGGTGATTTCAGAGGCTCGCCAGACGATCCAGTTTGCTGAGGATGCCCGGGCGCTGGCCGTGCGACGGGAAACGGCGGAGCGCATCCAGAAAGAAAAGGAAACCGCTGCCGTGGCAGCAGCCGCACAGGCGAAGGCACAAGCGGACGCACAAGCAGCTGCGGAAGCGGCGCGGCAAGCCGAACTTACTGCAGCAAGGGAAGCGCAAATGAATGCTGAAGCTGCTGCCGCAGCATCCGAAGCGAAGGCGAAACAAGCGGCTTTGCGAGCCAGGGAAGAAGCAGCCAAGGAAGAAGCGGCCCGCGCCCAGGCGGCTACGGCGGCATTGCGTGCACAACTACTGCAACAGCTCAACGATGTCTTGCAGACAACCGATACGCCGCGGGGCTTGGTGGTGAACATGGCCGATGTGCTGTTCGAGCTCGGAAAATATGATTTGAGCTCGGATGCGAAGTTGAAGTTGGCCAAGCTTTCCGGGATCATTCAAGCCCATCCGGGTCTGAACCTGGCGATCGAGGGCTATACGGACACTACTGGCACGGCCGACTTCAACATGAAGCTTTCCCAGCAACGAGCGGACGGCGTGCGCCAGTTTCTGATCACCCAGGGATTATCACCAGAAACCATTTCGTCCCAAGGGTTCGGCGAAGCCAACCCGATTGCCGACAACACCACCGTGGCCGGGCGGAAACAAAATCGGCGCGTGGAAATCATTGTCAGCGGGGAAGTGATCGGCGTACAGATGAGCAAGCGAACTGCGGGGAATAACAAGAACTGAGGCGTAGATCGGCAGTGCCTTGCTCTCGCGAGCAGCACATCGAGCGGCAATCTCCGAACCACGGTGTGAGTGGAAAAAAGATTTCGTTGGCCGAAGCTAAAATCCGGATCGGAGCGCGCTCTAGTTGACCCCTGGTGTTCCCTTCCAATCGAGAACGTCCACGAGCTTCCAGGAATTCTGGTTCAGGTCAATTTGCAATTGGCCTTGCTTATCGATCACGAGTTGCGCGGCCGGAAACAAAACGCCGGTGCTTTTGCTTTTGTCCTGGTCGTTCAAATCAATTTCGCCGCCAGTCAGGTTGAACGCTTGGGATTGAGAGTCGGTCCAGGCTTCGGCGAAGCTGATCTGGCGATTGGTTACGAACCGAATTTTTCGGCCGGTCGGAGTTGGAATCAGTCGGATGTAACTCACGTCATAGCCAATCGTCCCTGTCAGGGAGATGTGGCCCACAGCCCTCATTCTGGTGAGCGCGTTCACCAAACCTTGGTTCTGTCCTTTTGCGAACGCTTGCACCAGAATTTGCCGCTCCTCGAGAGTCGAGTAGTCGTTGATGGTCAGTCGGATGTTAACCACCTGGCCCATTTGAGTGCCAGTTCCTTCGGCAGTAGCTTCAATCGTCTCTGCCTTCTGCGAGAAAGCCGGGGCGCTTCCTACTGTTAAGAGCCCGATCAAAAGCAGACCACTCAATGCGAACCTACGAGCTTGGCGCATCTAGTCCTCCCTTTGACGTGCCCGAATATTCGGTGGGCACATTTGTCCTGAATCGCTACGCTTGCTGCACTAGCCGTCAAAACCAATCACCAAATCATCCCGGGGACGAACGCGAAATGCGGCCGAGAACCGCACGCTAATTAATCGCGGCGACGGTCACCTCGCCGGTGGCGTCGTTCACCGCAACCGCACCGCACTCCGTGGGGTCGCCGTTCGCGTCGACTTTGCAGCCATAGGCGCCCGCCTTCTTTGCGGCGCACTGCCCGGCATTCAGGCTAACTACGTAATAGCCCGAACCCACCGGCTTGCCGGCTTTGTTACCGGTTGTGTAAGCGGCCTCCAAGATGGCGGCCTTTTCGGGTTTGCCATTCGCGCAGGTGAAATCGTCCTGCCCATAGGCGTAGACGATGCCGCGCTGTGAGTCGTAGAGAAATTCGGTGGTCTCAACAGAGCCGTCATCGTGCAGGTCAACTTCCTCCGTCCAGTAGGACGATGGAGCGGAAGCCTTCGCAGTGGCTTTACCCTTGCCGACGGTTGTTTTCTGGGACTGGTTCTTGGCTGTGGCTGACGGAACGGGCGAAGCTGCTTTGGCTTTCATGGCCGCGCCTGTCTTAACGGTTGGCGCGCCTTGTTGCGCGGCTGTTGATTGAGCGGCGGCATTCGTACTGAGGCCGAGCGCGGCCGCCAAGCCCGCTATCACGATCATGTTCTTCATGGAATTTCTCCCTCCTCACGAGTTTTTGAAAATGGATGCGCGGCGACGATTTCGCCCGAGCAGCTTTCCTGAAACCAGCTACGAGCGACGCCGGTGAGAATCGCGGCGCGGACAAGGCATGAGGCTACGGCAGTGGGTTGAGAAGCGGAACCGGCAAAACTAACGGGGGGGGGTGACGCACCGCGGAGCAAGCGCAAATGCACCGTCACTTTTGACGGTTGCAGGCAAAGGACGAAGCATGAAATATGCCGGAACCCGCGACATCATTGCGGGCAGGCCGTCGTGGTTTCTCCGGGTGACGAGAATTACCTTGAGGAGGAGTGAGGGCCGGGCTCACAAATACACTTGTCTCAGTACTTGACGCTGCACTGTGGCGTCGGGGCGGAGTAAATCTAATGATCACGAAAAATTTAAGAAAAACGGTGTCCATGGCTTTGTGTCTGGTCTTTCTCAACTATTCATCAAGCGCATTGTATGGATACCAGACTCAATCCTCGGCGCCTGCGACTGACAGCGGGAATCCGACGGAACCAGCCCCGCAAAGCGCGGCCGAACTGGAATCGCTGGTGGCGCCGATCGCGCTGTACCCGGATGCACTGGTGGCACAGATTCTGAGTGCCGCCACGTTTCCGGATCAGGTGGCGATCGCCGATTACTGGCTCCAGGAAAATAAGAATCTGACGGGAAGCGCCCTAATGCAGGCTGTCGACAAACAGTCCTGGGATCCCAGCGTGAAGGCGCTCACGCAATTTCCGTCGGTGCTCGAGAACATGGCGAAGAATCTGAGTTGGACTTCTTCGCTGGGTGAAGCATTTCACGGGCAGCAGGCTGAGGTGATGACCGCCATTCAGACGCTGCGCGCCAAGGCGAAGACGGCAGGCAATCTGAAGACGACGTCTCAAGTCACTGTGGTTCAACAGTCGCCGCAAGTGATCGTTATCCAGCCGACCAATCCGCAAGTGGTTTACGTTCCGGTCTACAACCCGGCAGTTGTTTATGGCTACCCATATGTCGTTCCGGCGTATGTCTATGTTCCGCCTCCCACCGGTGTGGTTGTCGCCGGGATCATCGGGTTCGGTGCCGGCATAGCAGTCGGAGCGATGATGAGCGGCGGTTGCTGCGGGTGGGGTTATAGCAGCTGGAACTGCGGCTGGCACGGGACCGCGGTGGTCTACCACGGCGGAGCGTACTACGGAAACTCCGCGTGGCACGGCGGCTACTACAACGGCGGCTACCACAACAGCAATGGCTACAATAATTCCTACAATCACAACAACTACAATAATTACAACCACTCTAACTACAACAACAATTACAAGAACAACGGCAACACCTATAACCGCAACGTGAGCGGAAACACAGTGAACGTCAACAAGCAGAGTTCCCAGAATTTCAACTCCGATCGTTCCTCTGCGTCGAATTCATGGGCACAGCATAGTAGCGGAGGCGGGTCGAATGCTTTCAGCGGCATGAGCGGCCATTCTGGCGGCTTTGGCGATTCTGGCGGCGGTGGCTGGTCCTCGAGGGCTCAGAGCGGTCGCGGCTGGGGAAGCATGGGTTCCAGCGGGTTCAGCGGCGGCCGATATGGCGGTGGTGGCGGCGGATGGGGCGGCGGCGGATTTCGAGGCGGTGGTGGCGGCGGTTTTCGGCGCTAGCGCTCGCGAAGACTTAGGGCGAGGGAAAACGATTTCAGATTTTGGAGGACTCGATATGTTCCACCCGGTTCGGAATCGCAATCTTAGCGTCTTTGGTTTGCGGATGATTTTGATGCTCTTGTTAACCATCAACTCGCTGGCCTCTTGTAAGTCGCAAAAGGCGACATCCGGAAAGGTCGTTCAAAAGACTTTCGCGTCCCCGGCTGACGCAGGCGCCGCATTCTTGGACGCGGCGAAATCGGGCGACCAGAGCGCGTTGCTTGCGATCTTCGGTCCCGACGGAAAAGAAGTCCTGTTCACCGGCGACCCGGTGAAAGACAAAGACGCTCTGCAAGACTTCGTCGCCGCTTACAACCAAATGCATCGGTGGCGCGAGATCAAAGTAGGCGGCGAGATGCTCTATATCGGCGCAGACAATTATCCTTTTCCAATACCGTTAGGGAAGAATTCCTCGGGTCAGTGGTCCTTCGACACGGCAGCCGGTAAGGACGAGATTCTGGCTCGGCGTATCGGTAGAGGCGAATTGACCGCGATCGCGGCGTGTGGCGCTCTGGCGGATGCGCAGCGCCAATACTTCAGCCAGACACACGACGGCGACAAGGTAAAGCAATACGCCCAAAGAATCGGCAGCGATGAGGGGAAACAAAACGGATTGTACTGGCATGTGGCGGAGGGACAGCCACCCAGCCCCCTTGGTGAGCTTGGCGATTTCGCAAAGGCCGCGGGTTACACGAATGCCGGCGCCAAGCCGCAGCCGTTCGACGGCTACTACTTTAAGATCCTGACGAAGCAGGGGGAAAACGCGAAGGGCGGCGCGAGGGACTACATCACGAACGGCAAGATGACCGGCGGCTTTGCGATCCTGGCTTATCCGGCGGAATACAGAAATTCGGGAATCATGACGTTCATCATCGACAACGACGGAATCGTCTACCAAAAGGATCTGGGCGAAAAAACTGCTGCCATCGCCGCTAGCATGGCGGAATACAATCCGGGCGAAGGCTGGACGCCGGCAATTTAGTTCTCGCCGGTGGTCGTGGTTTTGGTCTCATTCAATTGTAATTCGTGGCACCGCCATTCGCGTGATTTTTACAGATTCGAAAGAAAGACTCGACGGGAGGTGAAACGATGAAAACAACCCCAGCTTTCTTGCTCGTACCGCTTGCTTTAGCGTCCCTCGCACTTTCCGTCAGGAGCCAGCAGCAGCAGTCCTTGTCGCAAGGGTGGAAGCAGTCTCAACTGACTGACACAGTCCGAGGCGCCTACACCCGGTTTACATTGGTGGGCAAATTCCTTAAATCTCCTCAGGGCGACGCCTCGAGTCGTCCGGCTATGGTCGTGGACTGCAGTTCTTACAACCGGTCTCACAAGTCCAAGTTCTGGCGGGGGAGCCTGGTGGTTGGGGACCCTCTCAAGATTGACTGGGTCGAACCCGACCAAATCGAAGTAATGAGTTACTACCCGAAAGTTGCAGTTGTATACCGCGTGAACGACGGCAAGGAAGACAGAGAGAATTGGACGCCGGGAACGAACAAGACGTCTGCCTCCTTTCCGAAGAGCTCCCTCCAGAAAATCCTTCGCGCGCAAACACTTGAACTAACTGCCGAAGATAACCATGGATTACAAGTCGTCATCCAGTTTGACATGCCCGATCCGACGCACGTGGAACAGACTTGCGATGTCGATGTCGGCAAGAAATGATGCGCTTTCAATGGTGTGTCCGGTACAATCTCGGTCAAAATCTCGCGGTTGATATCTGTAACAAGGAGAAAGAATTGACCATGACAAAACTTGGAAAGTTGGCTGCGTGTTTGATGCTGGCGGCAGTCGTTTGCAGTGCGCAGGATGTGGTTCACTTCATCCACGGAACCATCAAACACGTGGATCGTGCGACCAAAACGGTGGTGGTAAAGACCGCCGATGGCACAGAACATACGGTCAAATTCACCGGCGATACCACCGTAAAGGGCACTAAAGAGGGCTTCGACGGACTCAAGGAAGGCACGGAAGTGGTGGCCCGTACTACCGGCAAAGGTGCGGACGAAACTGCCGTGGACATCGGTAAAGTTGGCAAGGATGGTTTGAAATCTACGAAGGGCACTGTCGAGAAATTCGATAAAGGCACCAAGACTGTGGTAGTGAAGACCGCCGATGGAACGGAGAAGACCTTCGAATTGACGGGCAAGGCGGCGGAAGATGCAGGCAAGGACACCGGCAAGGGAATAGCGAAAGGCGCCAAGGTGACCGTGTACTACACGGATGAAGGCGGGAAAAAAGTCGCGCACTACGTCTCGCAATAGCAAACGACCGGGACTGCGCAGCGAAAGCGCGAACATCTCGAAGCTTAAGTACGTTTCAAAGCCTGTGCCTCAGTATGGGCTCGGCAAGCCCGCGCGAAGCGTCGGCACCTGTTTTGGCGCAGTGGCAAACCGCGCGCGGCCGCGCCGTTCGGCAGAAAGTGAAGAATGCGCCATGTCCATATCCCGCTGATAATCGAATTGACCGGGGCAGCAATTTTTGCGGCTGGTTTTGCGGTTATCCTGGGCCACGCTGCTACGCAGTTCGAACAGAAGTCGCAGGCCGCGCCGACGGCTGTCCAAAATCAGGCTTCGCATCCCACGCCGGCACTCGAACTACCCAATCGCTTCGAACGGCGAACGGGCGATCTGGACAGCATGGTGAAGAGGCACGAGATTCGCGCTCTCGTGGTGCCTAGCCGATCCGGTTTCTTCTACGACCAGGGCCATCCGCACGGAATTTACTTTGAAGCGCTGGATGAATTTCAACGATTTGTGAATAAAAGATTCAGAACCGGGAGTCTGAAAATTAATGTCACATACATTCCGGTCCGTACCGAACAACTGGAAAACGCTTTAACGGAAGGAGTGGGTGACGTCATAGCTTACGGCGTACAGGTCACGCCGGAACGCGAGAAGAAAGTACTTTTTACTACACCGATTGATTCGAATGTGAAGCAGGTGATTGTATCCGGACCTAACGCGCCGCCGATCGCAACTCTCGAAGACTTGAGCGGAAAAGAAATTTACGTCAATCCGCTGACTGTTTATTACGAAAATCTGCAGGATTTGAGCGAGTCGCTTCAAAGGGCGGGAAAGCCACCGATCTTGGTGAAAAAGGCCGATCCCAACCTGACCGATGAAGACTTATTGGAAATGGTGAGTGCCGGCTTAATTCCTGCTACCGTGACGATCAACATTCGAGCTGAGTTTTGGTCGAAGGTGCTTCCTCACTTAACCCTTCATCCGGGCCTGGTTTTGAAGGAAGACGGGCAACTTGCGTGGGTAACGCGGCAAGACAGCCCGCAACTGAGACAACTGCTCGACGAATTCGTAAAAGGACGAGCTCTGGGCACATCCTTCGGCAACACATTGCTGAGGCGTTACCTGAAGAACACTGGCTTTGTGAAAGATGCAACCTCGACGGAGGAGATAAAGAAATTTCAAGCTTACGTCCGCTATTTCAAAAAATATGCCGCTGAATATGATTTTGATTATCTGATGCTCGTAGCCCAGGGATATCAGGAATCTCTCTTGGATCAAAGCCGAAGAAATCCGAGCGGCGCGGTGGGCGTAATGCAGGTGATTCCAAAGATTGCGGCGGCGCCCCCGATCAACATTTCCAACGTGGAGGTCGCGGAAAACAACATCCATGCCGGCGCTAAAATGATGCGCAATATTGCCGACACCTATTTTAAAGATCCCAACCTTGACGCTCTAGACGAGACTCTGATGGTGTTTGCGTCCTATAACGCCGGGCCGACGCGGATCGCGCGGCTACGGAAAAAAGCAGCGACTGAGGGCTTAGATCCCAATCAGTGGTTCGGGAATGTGGAACTTGTGGTGGCGAAAGAAGTGGGGCAGGAAACCGTCCAATATGTAAACAATATCTACAAATATTATGTGGCCTACAAGCTTACGCTCGCAGAGTCGACTAGCAAGGGAGCTGATGGACACCAAGATTAACTCGCTACTCGAGTCGGCGACCGGTGAATTCTCGCTTGTTCGTGGGGGGCCATTCTTTCGAGCGCAACAGGCACTGGGGCTGATTAGCGCGAATCAATGGAACTTCACGGGCCGCATCCTTATTTCGATAGCCATTACCTGGCTGCCTCTCGTAATTTTGACAGCAGTGCTCAACCAGGAAGGATTGCCATCGCTTATTCGAGATTATCGCGTGCATGCCAGATTACTGATTGCGGTTCCCGCCTTGATTGTCGGCGAAACGTTCATGGAGTCTCGATTCCGGCTCGTCATGCAGCATATACGCCAGGTGGGCATCCTCGACCCCCAGGACCTTGCGTACATGGACCGAGTGATAGCAAATCTTATACGGGCTCGCGACGCATTCCTTCCCGAGCTTGTTGTTTTCGTGCTTCTGGTAATTCACACAGTTACATCGTATAGAGGTTTGGTGGACGCTACGCCGTGGCTTGGTCGCGGCTCCAGTGTGAACTTGCAACTGACCGTCGCCGGCTGGTATGCGGTGCTCGTAAGTGCGCCCCTGTTTCAATTTTTGCTGGGTCTCAGTCTTTGGAGATGGCTGCTGTGGACCTTCTTCGCCTTCAAGTTGTCTAGACGAAATCTGAGGCTGGTACCAACCCATCCGGACGAACATGGAGGGATCGGCTTTCTGGGGCTCACAGCAGCAGCATTTGCGCCTGTGGCTTTCGCTGCTACTGCAGTGATCGGAGCTACCTGGCGGAATGAGATACTCCATCACGGAGCTCGACTGATGGACTTCAAGCTACAGACGATCGTGCTGCTGATCATCATCGCTGCCGTCGCCCTCGGACCTTTGCTCTTTTTTGTTCCCCGGCTGGCGAGTTTGCGCCGCCAAGGAATTCTGGAATACGGAATTCTCGGACAAATACGCAGCGCCGAGTTCCATGAAAAATGGATCCTGCATCGCACTGGACACGAACGCGAATTTCTTCAGGCTCCCGAGAGCACCGCTCTCGCTAATTTTGCGAAGAGCTATCAAGAGATCGTACAGTTGAAACCTTTCCCTGCGGACATGGGATCGCTCTATGGTCTCGCCGCCGCTGTGGCAATTCCAGCGCTGCCTGTGATTCTTGCCCAGATCCCTCTCAAGGTCGTCGTGCTGGATTTGCTAAAGACCTTGCGTTGATTTTTTTGCTCGCGTCCCAAAGTAGTCGGCAACGTTCCAAGCCTGATCACTCAGTGGAGTGGCATCAGGCTGCGCAAGCCTTTGCTGCCGATTAGAATTTGCAAGCTGCAGACTCGTAACGGTTTAACGTGATTTCTAATCGGACGCAAGCCAGGATTCCTTAATAGATATACTTGTGTTCCGGACACTTATGATATTGCTCCCGCTGAGTGTCCATTGCAGGCGCATAACCCGTGTGACCGGTAGTAATGACGGTATGCCGGGAGGTCATTTCCCATATAATCTGCGTTTACGTCCTGATCGCGCTAAACCGACCATCGACCCAGAGCGTTTTGACTGCGGTCGATTATTGGATCACATGATTTTGTAGCGTTTCCCGATTCAGAGATATCGCGCAAAAGAGCGGTTGGAGTGCATCCCTCGTGGGCATTTTTACAAATTTGAGGCTGCGACGAAAGCTCCTCATAGCCATGGTTCCGCTTGCTTTGATGGTGATTGTAGCGGGCGTGTACTCCTCGTTTGAAACCAACACGATCGACGCACGGTATAGCGCGTTAATCAACAACCAGGTTGAAGCTCTTAGAAGTGTCGGCGAAGGCCGGGCGCTTGCGAATCGCTTCGGCCTGCTTCTCTACGAGCTGGTTGATGAAACCGACCCCGATCGAAGACATGTGATTGACGGAGACTTGGGAAAAATTCGCGCCGATTACAGCACAGTGATGGCGGCGGCACTCAAAGAGAGTCCCGAGCGAGCCGAAAAGATCAATGCCGCCTCCGCCTTCTTCGATCAGGCAGAAGCTGACACTCGCCCCGTGCGCGCGGCAGCCTTGGCCGGCAATAATGCGAAAGCGCTGGATTTGATGCGCGGAGGCGTAAGTCAGGAATTACAGCGGGCGCGTCAGGCCACAATCGAAATCGTGGAGGATCTGCAAAAATATATCGATCAGCGGTCCGACGATCTGACGAAAAATAGCCAACACGCGATTTTGATCACCTGGCTCGTGATTGGCTTCGGCTTATTGGCATCCTGGGCCGCTGCCTTTTACATCGCGGAGACAAAAGTGGTGAACGAGCTGATGTCTCTGCAAGGCAGCATTGAAAACCTGGCCGGCGGGCAGTTGGAACAAAATATCCCTTACCTCGATCGCAAGAATGAGATTGGTGAAATCGGACGCGCTTTGCGCACTCTGCAACTTGGCGCTCGCGAGCGGGAAACGCAGGGATGGGTGAAGGCGGAGGTGGGCGCTACTCTGGAAGCCCTGCAATCCGCTCAAGACTATCCGGAATTTGGGAAAGCGCTGTTGTCGCGCCTTTCGCAATCAATTCTACTGATTTATGGAGCCTTTTACATCGCTGACGAAAGCGGTAAGCACTTCGAGCGCGCGTACGCGTTTGCAAATACCGATGCTGCCAGCCCGAAGGAATTTGCCCTGGGCGAAGGCCTAGCCGGACAAGCTGCGGCGGAGCGACGGATGCTTGAAGTCAAAGCCGGGGATCAAGTTCGAATCTCTGCAGGTATGGGAACCTTAACCGTCGGGAAAATTCTTTTCATTCCGGTTGTAAATAAGGACGAGACGACCGGCGTAATCGAACTGGCGACAAATGCGGCGTTGTCCGATCGCCAGCGAACGTTGCTCGATTCGCTCTTGCCCTCAATCGCTCTGAGCGCCGAGATATTGTCGGGGAATCTTGCGACCAAGAAACTTCTCGACCAGACCCAGGCCCAAGCTGCATCTCTGGCATCGTCCGAACGCCAGCTCAGCGCGCGCAAAGAGGAACTGGAAAGCATTAATCAGGCGCTCGAGGCTTCGGGAGAAGAATTGCGGCGAGCCAAAGAAGTGGCGGAAGAAGCCACCAAGGCCAAGTCCGATTTCCTGGCCAACATGAGCCACGAAATTCGCACCCCCATGAACGCGATTATCGGCATGTCGCACCTGACGTTGAAAACGGATCTGAATCCTAGGCAACAAGACTACGTAAGAAAAATTCAACTGTCCGGCCAGCACCTGCTTGGCATCATCAATGACATTCTGGATTTCTCAAAAATCGAAGCAGGCAAACTTTCGGTGGAAAACATCGACTTCGACCTGGAGAAAGTGCTCGAGAATGTAAGCAATCTGATATCCGAGAAAGCGTCAGCGAAGGGCTTGGAACTCATCTTTGACATCGACGCCGCGGTGCCCATGCAACTGAAGGGTGATCCGCTGCGGCTCGGACAAATTTTGATCAACTTCTGCAACAACGCTGTGAAGTTCACCGGAAGCGGGGAAATCATCGTTCGCGCCCGCGTTCAGGAAAAAGATCAAGAAGGGCAGCTGGTCTATTTTTCGGTGAACGATAGCGGTATCGGACTCACAAAAGAACAAATGGGAAGGCTATTCCAGGCGTTCGAGCAGGCGGACACTTCCACAACCCGCCAGCACGGCGGGACGGGATTGGGATTGGCGATTTCGAAGCGCCTCGCGAACCTGATGGGAGGAGACGTTGGCGTCGAAAGTGAAATCGGCAAGGGCAGCACGTTCTGGTTCACTGCCCGGCTCGGCAACGGTGCAGCCACGCGGCGTTACGACATCGCACCTGACCTCCGAGGCCGCCGTGTTTTGATTATCGACGATAATCCGCAAGCCCGAGCGGTGCTTTCCAGCATGTTGATCAGCATGACATTCGAGGCAGACGAAGCACCTTCCGGGTTGGAAGGAATTGAAATGGTGCGCCGTGGAGCGGAAGCCAATAAGCCGTACGAAATCGTTTTCGTGGACTGGCAGATGCCGGGCCTCGACGGATTCGAAACGGGGAAAAGAATCCGCGCGCTGCCGAATCTCGCCGTAGCGCCACAACTGGTGATGGTCACCGCCTACGGTCGCGAGGAGGTCCTGAAACAGGCCGAAGAGAACTCGTTTGCAAATATTCTGATTAAGCCCGTAACGGCTTCCATGCTGTTCGATTCAGCGGTTGAAGCCCTTGGAGGAAGCAGTTCCAAGAATTACGAAGCCTCGTCCAGCCCTGCTATCGAACTAGGACGAATATGGGGCTCGCGCGTTTTGCTTGTCGAAGACAATGAACTGAATCGTGAAGTCGCGCTAGGCCTTCTGGAAGACGCGCATTTGTCGATCGACATAGCTGAAAACGGACAGGTCGCCATAGAGAAAGTCGGCGAGCACAATTACGACCTCGTGCTAATGGACATGCAAATGCCCGTGATGGATGGTCTCGCCGCCACGCGAGCGATTCGACTGAAACCCCAATTCCAGGCGCTTCCAATCGTCGCCATGACTGCAAACGTGATGGAAAGCGATCGCGAAAGATGCACTGAAGCGGGTATGAACGATCATCTCGCCAAGCCTATCGACCCCGAGGCCCTCTTCGCTTGCCTGCTACGCTGGATCAAACCTCGCGCAGCCATCGCCGCAGCCGCAGATATGAGTAATACCATTACACCAGCAAAAACCGAACTCCAAACGGCTCAGCCTTCCGAAACCGCCCTGTTTGAAATTGCCGGCATCGACACCAAATCTGCCCTACGGCGAACAGGCGGAAATCCCAAACGCTACGAAATGTTGCTACGAAAGTTCGCGGAGTCGACAGCCGTCGAAGAAATTCGCGATGCGCTCGCGAAAGGCGACATGGCAACAGCGGCGCGTGCAGCGCATTCATTGAAAGGCGCGGCGGCGAATCTCGGCGCGACGGCGGTTGCGGAAGCCGCAGCCAAGGTCGAAAAAGAAATTCAAACGGGAGAGAACGCCCCACCTGCTTTAGTCGGGATGGCGGCTTCCCTTCGCACCACTGTGCAGGCGATCCAGTCGGTGTTTCCAAACCAAGCGGCAACCGCGAGCATCTCTTCGGCGTATGCCGACCCCTCCTCGGTGGCAGCGCCCTTGAGTCACCTAAAAAAACTGCTGGCAAACGACGATGGCGAGGCCGCTGATTTCATTCTGGAGGCTCAGCCGGAGTTCGCGAAAGTGCTGACGGGATCGGAAATCACTACCCTGAGCACTCTGGTATCAAACTTTGATTTTAGCGGCGCGCTTAAGTGTGTTTCGGAGATTGCCGCCCGTTTAACCCTCCCCCTGGAGTGAAACTATGTCCCTGACTTCGATTCCAAAATCGATTTTGATCGTTGATGACACACCGATCAACATTGGTGTTATTTCCGGCGCTCTGAAAGACTCTTTCTCGACGAAGGTGGCAACGAGCGGTGCAAAAGCTCTGGCGATCGCCTCCGGAAAAGATAAACCGGACCTGATTTTATTGGATGTAATGATGCCGGAAATGGACGGCTATGAGGTGTGCCGCCGCCTGAAAGCAGATCCCGATACGCGCGATATTCCGGTAATTTTCCTTACCAGCCAGACCGAGGCGGAAGATGAAACCAAAGGATTTGAGGTAGGAGCTGTTGACTACATTCACAAACCATTTTCAGCTCCCGTCGTGAAGGCGCGTGTGCGCACGCATCTTATGCTACGCGAAGCGCACGCTCAGATTGCCAAGCAACTCGTGGAAATAAATACTGAATTGGAAATGGCGCGTCAGATTCAGTTATCGATTTTGCCGAGCAGTACCCCGAAGATCGCGGGAATGGAAATTGCGGCGCGCTACATCCCTATGACATCGGTGGCGGGTGATTTTTACGACTTTATCGTCGTCGACGGAAGTCACATCGGCATCCTGATAGCAGACGTTTCGGGACACGGACTGCCTGCCGCTCTGATTGCTTCTATGCTGCAGGTTGCCCTCACGGCACAGGCGCGCCACGCTTCTGAACCGTCTAAAGTCCTGGCAGGTTTGAACCAGGCCCTTTGTGGAAAATTTCAGCATAATTTCGTCACCGCAGCTTACGTTTATGTGGACCTTGAAAAAAATACAATCACCTACGGAGGGGCAGGCCACCCGCCGCTCTTGCACTGGCGCAAATCAACGGGGGCCGCGAGCCAATTGCTGGAAAACGGATTGGTCATGGGGCAGTTCGAGGAAGCCACATACGATTCACTCCAAGTGCCCATCGAGGCCGGCGATAGGTTCATTCTCTACACCGACGGAATTCTCGAAACGACCAGCCCGGCGCAGGAAGAATTCGGAACAGATCGGTTGATGAAATTCATGGAAACAAATAACAAATTGAAAGCCGGCCCATTCGCGGACGAACTACTCCTTGAATTGGCTCGTTGGCTAGAGCAACCTCCGGGCGAGGGGCACAAAGATGATATTTCGCTTCTCACGGTCGACTTCACGACTCGCTGATAGCCCGTTCCCTCATAGATCTTGATACGATCCTTGACGGATTTTCGTAGAACTCTGCCTGAGCGTCGTCACTCGTAGCGCAATGCCACGATTGGGTCGACCCTCATCGCTCGTCGCGCTGGAATGTAGCAGGCAAGCAAACCAACAGCGATTAGGAGGAGAGCGACACCTGCAAACGTCAGCGGGTCAGTTGGCCGTACGCCGTAAAGCAGGCCTGCCATTAGGCGCGACACGATCAGCGCGCAAGTAAGCCCAATCACGGCGCCGGTAATCGCCAGCCCCAACCCCTCGCGCAGAACCATCCGCAGGATGTTCCGGTTTTGTGCTCCGAGTGCGAGGCGAATGCCAATTTCGTGGCGACGCTCGCTTACGATGTACGAAATTACTCCGTATATTCCGAGCCCTGCCAGAAGCAATGCCGTCAGCGCGAACAGCCCAACTATCTCCATCGAAAATCGCCTTTCGGAGAGAGACGCGGACACTGCTTCGGCGAGGGTTTGTGCGCCAAAAACCGGAAGCTCGGGATTCACGGACTGCACCTGCCGCCGCAACTCGGCGGGTGTGGTGGCGGGATCGAGCTTTCCGCGTAAAAATATTGCCAGGTCTTTAGGGTGCATCTGATACAAGCTCAGATAAATCTGTGGCGTGCTCTCTTCTGCCAGCGATTCTGTTCGAGCGTCCGCGATCACTCCGACGATTGTCGTCCACGGAGGATGCCCTCGGGAGCCGCGCATCCTGTTCAGCTGGACGTGTTTGCCGATTGGATCGCCGACTGGCCAGTATGTCCGCGCGAACGACTCGTTAATCACCGCGACGGGAGGCGCTTGTTCGTTATCCATTTCGGCGAACAAACGGCCGCGCTGCAGTGGCATGCTCAGCAAATGAAAATATTCTGGAGTCACTTCTGAAACTTCGACTAGGGGCGCCTGCTCGCTTTGAATCTCCCGACCTTCGAGCGTCATCCGGTATGGGTTTAAATCGTTTCGACCATGGCCTAATGGAATGGCCGCGAGGTCACCGACGGCTGCTTCTTTCACGCCGGGCATGGCCCTGCTGCGGCGAATCAGTTCGCGTACGAACGGCGCCTCCTGAGCGGTCGTCCCGTAAATGTCAGTGTCCGGATCGTTTGGCACAGGCAGCCACGTGCGAACGGCCATCACGTTCTGGGAGTCGAAGCCCGGTCGCACATTCAACAAATCCGCAAAACTGCGGAGCAAAAGACCCGCGGCAATCATCAACACCAGAGACAGAGCAAATTCCGTGATCACCAGCACGCGTCGCGTGCGCGCCTGTTCCCCGGAGCCCGTCGAGCCGCGCCCTTCCTGTTTGAACACACGAGTCAAATCCGGCCGCCCGATATGCAGCGCAGGAGCCAAGCCGAAAATCAGGCCGGCAGCGATAGTGGCTGCGAACGCAAAAAGCAAAACAGGCCAATTGATGGATATGTTGTTGAGTCGTGGCAGGCTGTCCGGCACCAGCCGCACCAGAAATCCCCTGGTGCAGAAGAGAATCGCCAGTCCGGCGATCCCTCCCACCAGCGAGAGGAGCAAGCCTTCGGTGAGCAATTGCGCTATCAACCGCGTTCGCGCGGCTCCCAGCGCCTGCCGAACAGCCATTTCGCGCCCTCTCGCGCTGGCGCGAGCAAGAAGCAGATTCGCAACGTTCACGCACCCAATCAGCAGCACCAGTCCAACAGCGCCAAGCAGCAGAATTAGCAACTGGCGGGCATTTCCCACCACCGTTTCCTGAAGGGGGACCAGCCGCACCATCCATGCGCTCTGCTCCGGATAATCGACTGGGAATTGCTTTTGCAACGATGCGACTAACGCATCCAGCCGGCTCTGCGCCGTCTTCACCGTCAGCCCCGGAGCGATCCGCGCGATCGTGTTGGGAAGAATCCTCAAATTGCGTTGCGGCAGTGGGGCAGGTGGGCCGGCAAAACCCGTTGCCAGCCACATTTCGGTATTTCTTTCTTCCTTTGTTCGGCCCGGGTCGTGATAACCGGCCGGCATCACGCCGATGATCTGATACAAATCGTTGTCGAGCCGTACGCTTCTGCCCAAAATCTGCGGGTCGGCTCCAAACGCTCGCTTCCACAAACCGTCGCTGATGAGGCATTCGAGAGTAAATCCGGGAGTGTGATCTTCGGGATTGAACGAGCGCCCTAGCTGCGAGTTTACCCCTATCAGCGCAAAATAGTTCGGCGGCACCGCGGCAAAGAAGATCCTCATAGGCTGGGATGATCCCGTGAGGTTCACAGACCCGCCACCGATCGGCGAGACGTGTTGAAAAATTCCGGAGCGCTCGAAATCCTGCCACTCGGGAACAGATATTCCTACACTCTGCGCTCCCACACCAGGGAGGTCATCCTCGACGCTCACGAGCTGCTCCGGATGCGGGTAAGGAAGTGGATGCAATAGCGTGGCATCAACGACGCTGAAAATCGCTGTTGTCGCTCCGATGCCGAGGGCAATTGTCAAGACAGCCGCGAGCGTGAATCCGGGAGACTTTCGCAGCATGCGAAGACCGTAGCGAATGTCCTGCGTGACGTTCTGAAGCCAATTCACCTTGCGCGCCTCGCGGCATTCTTCTTTGCGCTTCTCCACTCCGCCCATCTCGAGCAACGCCTCACGCCGCGCCTCTTGCGGAATCATTCCTCTGGCGATGTTTTCCTGCGTCCTGCATTCCAGGTGATACTGCAATTCCTCATCGAGTTCCTGGTCCGTCACGCGCCGGCGAAATAGCGAACGCAGCCTGAGAGGAACTGTGTAGATCCAATGTTTCGGCCGCATGTGTGCCTCCTAGCGCCCCTCGCGGGCTCAAGCCTCCTTCAGCTTGACCACTCGCGAAATTGCACTCGACAGCCGCCCCCAGTTGTCGGTTTCCTTTTCGAGTTTCTTGCGTCCCAACCGTGTAAGCGAATAGTATTTCGCGCGACGGCCATTCACCGTCGTTTTCCACTCCGCAGTAATCCAGCCTTCCTGCTCGAGCTTGTGCAGGGCGGGGTAAAGCGAACCATCGCTGACTTGCAGCACGTCGCCCGAAATTTGCCGGAGACGCTCGCTAACCGCGAACCCATTGAGCGGCTCCAGTGCAAGGATCTTCAAAAGCAACATGTCCAGCGTGCCCTGAACTAAATCGGATGGTTTGCTCAATGCGCCCCCCTCTCGGTTACCGAGGAAGCATACGACTACTCCTCTCGGTAAGCAAGGGGAAAAGGCAAACGGCCATTGGTGTGGGTTAGATTCGACACGTTGCAGAGGAGATTCGATGCCGGGAGGAGGGTTTCCCTTATTCGCTGACCTTCGTGTCTTGCGCGAGAACGAGAAATGCCCAGGGGTTTAATGAAAGCCCTACTTCGCCGTTTGACTTGAGCACCACATCTCCAGAACCGCCTTTGCCGCCCCAGCGTTCCTCATTCGAATCTAGAATCGGGCGCCAGCTCCCTGTGGGAATTCGCATATTGACGTTTCTTGGAGTCTGATCGAAGTGATGGATAATAAGGATCTGAAGTCCAGCATCCCACCGCCTGACCGACAGCACTTTCTGATCGGGGAGCGGCGTGACCTCCATAGCTTCCTTATCAATATTCGCCAGCGGCAATACATCGCGTCGCAAGCGAAGGAGTTCTCGATAGAAATTCCAAAGAATGCGATGCGGCCCTTCGGTCTGTAAATCCCAGCGCAGTTTGCAACCGAGGAATGTTGCCTCACTCTGAGGATCGGGAATGTCTCCAGCCCAGCCAAATTCTGCAAATTCCTTCTTCCGTCCTTCGCGCACCGCCTCGATTAGAGCCGGGTCTTCGTGGCTGACAAAGTATTGGAAGGGCGCTGGCTCGGCGTACTCTTCGCCCATAAACAACATAGGAATGTACGGCGAGAGAAGAACAGTCCCTGCGGCAAGCTTCAACTGCTCGAAAGACAGCGATTGCGACAGCCTGTCACCATCGCGCCGATTTCCGACCTGATCGTGATTCTGCGAAAAGACCACGAATCGTTCAGCCGGAATGTGCTTCGACGAACTTCCATAACGCTTACGGCGGTATTTGGAATAACGGCCAGAATATAAGAAGCCTTCTCGATAAGCTCCGGCTAGATCGTCTACTCCACAAAAATCTTCATAGTAGCCATCCCGCTCGCCTGTCACAAGCACGTGCAAGGAATGGTGGAAATCGTCATTCCAAACCGAGTCGAATCCCCATCCGCCTATTTCAGGAGATTTCACCACTCGCGCATCGTTACGATTATCCTCCGGGATCAGGTAAACGTTCCGTCCGAGTTCCTTCGCCTTCGCGTGAACGGTTGCGCTCAGTTCTTCGAGAAATGTTCTCGCGGAGGAATCAACAATCGCGTGGATGGCATCAAGCCGAAGCGCATCGATGCGGTAATCCGCCACCCATTGCAGCGCATTGTCGAAGAAATAGCGTCGCACATCGTCGCTCTCGGCATCGGCGAAATTAATAGCCCGCCCCCAAGGCGTTTTGTAAAGATCCGTGAAATAAGGAGCGAAGTCCGCCAGGTAATTTCCTTCCGGGCCCAGGTGGTTGTAAACCACATCGAGCCCCACTGCGATTCCCTGTTGATGACAGGCATCGACAAGTCGCTTTAGTCCGGGAGGGCCGCCATAGGATGCTTGCACTGCGTACGGATAGACTCCGTCGTAGCCCCAGTTGCGATCGCCTGGAAATTGCGCCACCGGCATCAATTCGATTGCCGTCACTCCGAGATCTTTTAACCTTGCTAACCGCGGGATGATCGCGTCGAAGGTTCCCTCCGGCGTGAATGTGCCGACGTGAAGTTCGTACAGAACATACTTTTCGAGGGGAATGCCACGCCACCCGGAATCGTTCCAGTGAAAGCGGCTATCTACGATTTGTGACGGCCCGTGAACGCCTTGCGGCTGATATCGCGACGCGGGGTCGGGTCTTTCCTTTTCCCCATTGAGACGATACCGGTAGAGCGCACCAGCTGAAACGCCTTCCACCACAGCGTGAAAATACCCGCCTCCGGCACCCTGCATGGGAACCACACGCTCTCTCGGCTCGACAATGCATACCTCAACGCGTCGAGCGCGCGGCGCCCACAGGAGAAAGTTGCATGCATTCTCGCCTACAAAAACGCTGCCAAGATTTTCATCGCGAGCAGTCACGTTTAGTTGGCCTGTGGCGGCAATCCTTTGCTGCCTCACTTAGACAACATGTTACCAGCCACAATCACGCCTAGCGCCCCTAAGAAAGAGGGGAATTAACCTGATTGTGTGGTTCTTCCGCCCAGGAGAATATTTTAGTGATGACCGCAGTGTAGATCCGGCCATTTCGAAACAATCTTAGGTGGATAGCAAACCCATTGGGATGCTTATATTAAAGATAGAGAACACAGGGCCAATGATGTCCTGCAATCAGGAGCCAAAAAACTAGTGCCAGATCGGCCGGTAGACCAGCAAATAGAAAGCAGGCGTCGTGTCGTAATCGAGGGAGTAACTCCCGAAATCGATTGCGGGCGATTTCCCATCAAGCGCGTTGTAGGTGACATGGTGCGTGTCGAAGCCGCTGTTTTTGCAGACGGCCACGACCAGGTTACGTGCCGCCTGCTCTACTGGCAGGATCCGAAGAATTTGCTTGCATCTCCGATGATGCCGCTAACCAACGATCGCTGGCGCGGCGAGTTCTTCGTGGCGAAGCTCGGCCGGTATCAGTACACGATCGAAGGATGGATCGACCATTTCCAGACCTGGCGCGCCGCGCTCATGAAGCGAGTCGCCGCTCAGCAAAATCTAAACGTCGAACTCCTGATCGGAGCTGACCTGATTGAGGAAGCCGCTACGCAGGCTCCTGCCAAGAACGCCGAAATTCTCTGCCAATGGGCGAAACGGTTGCGAGAGGCGAAAGATAAGCCGGAAGGCGCAAGTATAGCCCTCGAAGAAGAGCTGCTCGGTGTCCTCCAACAATATCCAGTCCGCAACTTCTCGACCCGCTACGAAAAAGACCTGAGCGTCACCGTCGATCGCGACAAGGCGCGTTTCTCCACCTGGTATGAAGTATTCCCCCGGTCGTGCTCTCCTCAGCCTGGGCGTCACGGAACATTTCGCGATTGCGAACAAGTTCTTCCGTACATCGCCTCGATGGGTTTCGACGTCGTATATCTTCCGCCAGTTCATCCCATCGGGCGGTCGTTTCGAAAGGGTAAAAATAATTCCACGGAACGGCAGCCCACAGACACAGGCAGCCCCTGGGCAATTGGATCGGCGGAGGGCGGCCACAAATCCATTCTTCCCCAACTCGGCACACTCGAAGATTTCAAACACTTTCGTGCGGCGGCAGAAAAGCAGGGACTCGAAGTCGCTCTCGATATCGCGTTTCAGTGTTCACCAGATCACCCGTATGTCCGCGAACATCCGGAATGGTTCCGCAAACGCCCGGACGGCACCATACAGTACGCCGAAAATCCGCCCAAGAAATATCAGGATATCTATCCGCTGGATTTTGAAAGCCCTCAGTGGCGAACGTTGTGGGACGAATTGAAGAGCGTTTTCGATTTCTGGATTGAGCAAAGTGTCCGGATATTCCGTGTGGACAATCCTCACACAAAGCCTTTCGCCTTCTGGGAATGGGTGATCGGCGAAATTAAAGCTCAGCATCCCGATGTTCTTTTCCTTGCGGAAGCATTCACAAGGCCTCACGTAATGTACCGGCTCGCCAAACTGGGTTTCTCCCAGTCTTACACGTACTTCACTTGGCGCAACACCAAAGAAGAACTCACCGACTACTTCACCGAGCTCACTCAAACGGAGGTGCGAGACTTTTTTCGACCCAATCTGTGGCCCAACACTCCAGACATCCTTTCGCAAATTCTCCAGACCGGAGGACGCCCCTCCTTCATGATTCGTCTGATTCTGGCAGCCACGCTTGGATCGAGCTATGGCATCTATGGCCCGGCATTCGAGCTTTGCGAGAACGTCCCGCTTCAACCAGGCAGCGAGGAATATTTGAATTCAGAGAAATATGAGCTCCGGCACTGGGATCTGCACGCTGCCGGCAGC
The DNA here is from genome assembly GCA_963772535.1 of uncultured Acidobacteriota bacterium. Classification (GTDB taxonomy): domain Bacteria; phylum Acidobacteriota; class Terriglobia; order Acidiferrales; family UBA7541; genus Palsa-295. The sequence continues at coordinate 212,905 of CAVYXN010000005.1, read as the reverse complement.
CTTAGTGAGCTCATCGCCCGCGTCAATCGAATTCGCAAAGAAAATCCAGCCCTGCAAAGCAATAGCACCCTGCGGTTCCATGCAACCGACAATCCTTCGCTCCTCTGCTACAGCAAGGTGACCAGGGATTTCTCTGACGTGATCGTGGTCGTGGTAAATCTCGACTGCTTCCACATGCAATCGGGCTGGGTTAATCTCGATTTAGCCGCCATTGGCGTGGACGCCGACCACGAATTTCAGGTTCACGATTTGCTCGGCGAAGGTCAGTACATGTGGCACGGTTCGCGAAATTATGTGGAGCTCACGCCGGAAAGCCTCCCGGCTCACATCTTCCACATTCGCTGTTTGGTTCGAACGGAGCGTGATTTTGACTACTATCTCTAGCGCGCAAAAACACGCCAGAAAAGTGGCAATAAAGTTCGACTTTTACGAGCGAATAACGAATAAGCACCAGGGAGTGCGAAGTTGCAATCGACGATAAGCGAATTTGATCTGTACTTACTCGCGGAAGGCACCCACTACCGCGCCTACGAAAAGCTCGGCGCTCACGTCACCGAGAAAGACGGCAAGCGCGGCGTCCAGTTCGCCGTTTGGGCGCCCAATGCGAAGCGTGTCTCAATCATCGGCGACTTCAACAATTGGAACCCGAATACGGCGGTCATGCAGCCGTCCACCGCAGGAATCTGGGAAGGTTTTGTTCCGGATATCGCTCAAGGCGCCAGCTACAAATATCACATCGAATCGCGCTATCGCGGTTACAAGGTCGACAAAGCGGATCCCTACGGCTTCGCCGCGGAAATTCGTCCGCAAACGGCCTCCCGCGTTTGGAATCTCGAAAATTATTCCTGGCATGACGAATCCTGGATGAAGAATCGCACAAACAGCAATTCTCTCAGCTCTCCGCTATCTTTCTACGAGGTGCATCTCGGCTCCTGGAAACGCGCACTGGACGAAAATAACCGCTGGCTCACCTATCGCGAACTAGCTCCGCTTCTTGCCGATTACGTCCACGACGCAGGTTTCACGCACATCGAATTTCTTCCCGTCATGGAGCACCCCTTCGACGGTTCCTGGGGATACGAGACACTCGGCTATTTTGCTCCCACCAGCCGCTTCGGCACGCCCGACGACTTCATGTACCTCGTCGACTATCTTCATCAACGAGGAATCGGCGTAGTTCTGGATTGGGTCCCGGCGCATTTTCCGAAAGATGAAGCAGGCCTCGGCTACTTCGACGGATCGCATCTCTACGAGCACGAAGATCCCAGACAGGGCGAGCATCCAGACTGGAACACCTTCGTCTTCAACTACGGCCGCAACGAAGTCCAGAATTTTCTGATTAGCAATGCGCTCTTTTGGATGGACAAATATCACGTCGACGGCCTGCGAGTCGATGCCGTCGCCTCAATGTTGTATCTCGATTACGGCCGTCCCGAAGGCCAATGGATACCCAATCGTTTCGGCGGCAAAGAAAACCTCGACGCGATTCATTTCCTGCGTACTCTGAACGAACACGTCTATGGCGCCTACCCCGATACAATGATGATTGCGGAAGAATCCACGTCCTGGCCCCAAGTGTCGCGTCCCATTTACCTCGGAGGGCTCGGCTTCGGCCTGAAGTGGAATATGGGCTGGATGCACGATGTGCTGAACTACATGTCGCAGGATCCCGTATACCGCAACTACCATCACAACGAGATCACTTTCAGCCTCGTCTACGCATTCGCTGAAAATTTCGTTTTACCTTTCTCGCACGACGAAGTCGTCTACGGCAAAGACTCCATGATTCGTAAGATGCCGGGCGACGATTGGCAGAAATTCGCGAATCTCCGCCTTCTCTACGGCTTCATGTTCGGCCACCCCGGGAAAAAGCTTCTATTCATGGGCGACGAATTCGGCCAATGGTCGGAGTGGAACCACGATGCGAGCCTCGAGTGGAATCTGCTCGAACATCCTTCTCATGCCGGACTGAAGCGTTGGGTACGCGACTTAAACACCCTATATCGCGGCGAGCCTTTGCTGCACACCATGGACTTCAATTCAGCCGGTTTCGAATGGGTTGATTGCAAGGATTTTCAGCGCAGCATCATAAGCTTCCTCCGCCGCGGACAGAATCCAAACGAACAGCTTCTCTTCGTCTGCAATTTCACTCCGGTCGTACGCCAGAATTATCGAGTCGGTGTTCCCCTGGAAGGCTACTGGAGAGAAATTCTAAACAGCGACGCACCTTTATACGGCGGCTCCGGCCAGGGAAATTTCGGCGGCCTATCCACGGTCCCGCTCCCGATTCACGGCCGCCCGTTTTCTCTGAATATGACGCTTCCGCCTCTTGGAATCGTGATTTTCCGGCCAGAATCTCCAAGCATTACCTGACACGCGGGGAAAAGCGACATGGCAAAGCTGCCCGGCAGCGCATCGGATCCGCTCTGGTACAAGGACGCACTCGTCTACGAGCTGCACGTGCGCGCCTTCAAAGACAGCAACGCCGACGGCATCGGCGATTTTCCCGGCCTGCTTCAGAAAATGGACTACCTGCAGGATCTCGGCGTCACCTGCATTTGGCTTTTGCCTTTCTTTCCATCGCCTCTCAAGGACGATGGCTACGACATCTCCGACTACATGAATGTCCATCCCATGTACGGCACGCTCGACGACTTTAAGGCCGTCCTGGGCGCAGCTCACGAGCGCGGCCTCCAGGTGATGATCGAGCTGGTAGTGAATCACACGTCCGATCAGCACCCGTGGTTTCAGGCCGCCCGTCAGGCTCCGATTGGTTCGCCCGAACGAGATTTTTACGTTTGGAGCGACACCGAAGAAAAATATAAGGACGCTCGAATTATTTTCTCCGATACCGAAAGATCGAATTGGACGTGGGATCCCATCGCCAAGCAATTCTTCTGGCACCGGTTTTTCTCCCATCAGCCCGATCTCAATTACGACAATCCAAGAGTCGTCGCCGAGGTTCTGAAGGTAATGAAGTTCTGGCTGGATATGGGAGTAGACGCCCTGCGCATCGACGCCATTCCTTATCTCGTCGAGCGCGACGGCACCAGCTGCGAAAATCTTCCGGAGACTCACGCCGTCATCAAATCTCTCCGGCACGAGATTGACGCCGATTATTCCAATCGCATGGTCCTGGCTGAAGCCAACCAGTGGCCGCCCGACGTCCGCCCTTACTTCGGCGATGGAGACGAATGCCACATGGCATTTCATTTCCCGCTGATGCCGCGCATCTACATGGCCCTACGCCAGGAAGATCGCCTGCCAATCACCGACATCATCGCGCAAACTCCTCCGATTCCCGACACGTGCCAGTGGGGACTCTTCCTCAGAAATCACGACGAGCTCACGCTCGAAATGGTTACCAACGACGAGCGCGACTACATGTATCTCGCCTACAGCGCCGATCCCAGGATGCGCATCAATCTCGGCATTCGCCGCCGCCTGGCTCCTCTCGTCGACAACAATCGCCGCCGAATCGAACTCTTGAACAGTTTGCTGCTCTCATTCCCCGGCACGCCCATCCTCTACTACGGTGACGAAATCGGAATGGGCGACAACATTTACCTCGGCGATCGCAATGGCGTCCGCACTCCGATGCAATGGAATGGTGACCGCAACGCCGGATTTTCCACGGCTGTGCCCGCCCGCCTCTACAGCCCCGTGATCATGGATCCAGTCTGGGGATACGAAGCGATCAACGTCGAAGCGCAGCAGGGCGATCCCTCTTCGCTGCTGAACTGGATGCGCAACATGATCGCCCTCCGAAAACTTTTCAGCGTCTTCGGGCGTGGCGGCATCGAGTTCCTCAATCCATCGAATCGCAAAATCCTGGCGTATCTCAGGACCTACGAAGACGAACAGGTTCTCTGCCTCGCGAATCTTTCGCGCTTCGCTCAGCCCGTCGATCTCGAGCTCTCGAAGCTCGAGGGCTTGGTACCAGTTGAGATGCTCGGTTACGTAGAGTTCCCAGCCATCGAACGCCAGCCCTACCGTTTCACGCTGGCTCCCTACAGTTTCTTGTGGCTCGAACTTCAGCAGCGCGCCGAATCGACCGAGCCCACCGTAGATGTCGTTGAACAGTCGCCGTTGAACGTTGCTGTAGGCTGGGGAAGCATCTTCGATGGCGCGAGCCGCCAGCGCCTGGAAACCTTCAACCTTCCGGAATTTCTCCTGAAGCAGCGCTGGTTCGCCGGAAAGTCCCGACATCTCAAATCCACTCGCATCATCAACTGGAGCTCGTTAAGCGAGGACCGATTCGCCCTGGCTTTCGTTGAGACTTGCTTCGACACCGGCAATCCCGACGTATATTTCGTGCCTTTAGCGATGGTCCTCGGCGACACCGCTAGCGAATTGCGCCACACCGCGCCCAACGCCGTCGTCACCTCCATCGCGTCGGCAAAGCTAACAGGCCTTCTCTGCGACGGAGTCTTCGACGACTCCATGTGCCGCGAATTTCTCTCGCTGATTGAAACCGGGCGCGAACTACACGCGAGCGAAGGTCTCATTCGAGGACTTCCAAGCAAGGCCTTCCAGCAAATTCTCGGATCCGCCGCAGAATCGCTGCCCGTAAAGCGAGGTTCGGCCGAGCAAAGCAACACTTCGATCATATTCGGCGATCGCCTCATTCTGAAACTCTTCCGCCGTCTGGAGCCCGGAATTAATCCTGATGTCGAAATTGGGCGATACCTCACCGAAAAAGCAAAGTTTGATCACATTCCTCCCTTTGCCGGATCCATTGAACTCAAATCGGCCACCAATGGCTCGGAAGTAACCGCGCTTGCCCTGCTGCAAGGCTTGGTGGAGAACGAGGGCGACGGCTGGAAATGGACAGTCGAAGAACTTGATCGCTACTTCGAAACTTCCGCGCCGCTGAAGTTTCCCGAAAACGCAAACGCAAAATTCGGGGATCCGATCGAGATGTCGGAGCATCCGGTTTCTCAGCTAGCTCGCGACCATCTAGGCATCTATTTTGATGCCGCCGCCACACTGGGCCGCCGCACCGCCGAATTGCACCTCGCCCTGGCTTCTCCAACGGACGATCCGGCGTTCAAGCCAGAGCCTTGGACGCCCGAAGATCTCCAAGCCGTCCTCGCTGATTTTCAGCAGCACGCTTCGCAGGTCTTGGACGTGCTGAAGGAGCGCGTGTCCTACTTGCCCGACGAAGTGATCGAAATTGCCGCCACAGTGCTCAGCCGCCGCCGCCGCATCCTCGATCATTTCGCAATATTGAAATCAGCCAGCTTTCGAACGCAGCGAATTCGAATTCATGGTGACTATCACTTGGGCCAGGTGTTGCGCGTGAAGACCGATTTCGTAATCCTTGATTTCGAAGGTGAACCAGCCCGGCCGCTCGCCTATCGTCGTGCCAAACAATGCCCGCTGAAAGATGTGGCCGGTATGCTGCGCTCTTTCAGCTATGCCGCCTACGCCAGCCTCATCAACTACACAGAGCGTCACACTGAGGACGTCGCCCGCCTCGAACCCTGGGCCCAACTCTGGGAGCGATCTGCGTCAGCTGCATTCTTGCGCGCCTACCGGGAAACAGCCCAAGGCGCTGCATTTCTGCCGTCCGATATCGCAGAATTTCGAAAACTGCTCGACCTATTCCTTCTGGACAAGGCGCTCTACGAAGTGCTTTACGAGCTGAACGCCCGTCCCGACTGGGTGCGCATTCCGTTGCTGGGCATTATGTCGCTCTCGATTTAATTTTTTTTGCTCATAGGCCACCAGAATCAGATTCAACGGTGTAACAATCGCTATAGCAGCCACCCGGCTTTGCACGGCTGGCTTGCCGCTAGGGAACATAACTAAGGAACAAAACGTTGGCAGTGGAACCCATCGCAGAGCAGCCGGAGCACAAAGTCGAGCCGGTGAAGGCTGCCGATTTGGTGCTCGGCGTCGTCGCAGACATGGATCAGGAAAGCCTCATCACCCTTTGCGATTCTCTGCGAACGCTTCCCGGTTCTCCGATCATTGCAGCCTTGCGAAATGACCATGCCGGAGGTCCAGCCGGCGCCACTTCAGCAGCCTCCGACAAAAGTCCGTCCCCCTATTTCATTCCCTGGCCGTCGTCGAAAACAGATGATCCCGGCACCCCGATCGTCAACATCGCCACCGCATATCAATCCGCCTTCGCCGTCAGCGAACAGCTCAACGCCCGGGCCTGCTGCATCGTCACGTCCACGATCGAAAATGCCAAGCCGGATTGGATTCGCGAATTGGTGCAGCCGCTGCTAGAGGAGGATTTCGATCTCGTCGCACCGCAATACGCGCTGCGGAAATTCGAAGGATTGCTGAACAGCAGCATCATTGCCCCGCTCACGCGTTGCCTCTACGGAAAAAGAATCCGCAATCCCATGGGACCGGACCTCGGCATTTCTCGTCGCCTGTTCACCAAAATGCTCGGCTCTGAAAAGAGTGGTGTGCATCCCCTGGCATCCATTGCTCCCGCCGCCCTTTGCGATAATCTCAAAGTTTGCCAGGTTCTCGTGGGCCCGCGCACCTATCCCCCGCCGGATTGGACGAATATCAGTTCCTTGGTCGCGCAGATACTGAGCCCCATGTTTGCCGACATGGAAAAACGCGCGGCGTGCTGGCAAAGAACGCGCTCGTCTGTCCCTCTACCCTCGTTCGGCAAGCCTGTTCTTTTGTCTCAGGACACCGGAACCGTCGACATCAGCCGAATGGTCGAATCATTCAAGCTCGGAATCCGAGATCTGCAGGAGATCTGGGATCTGGTGCTGCCTCCCTCCTCGCTTCTCGAGCTCAGAAAGCTCGCCCGCCTGCCGCTCGAACAATTTCGCATGCCCGACGAATTATGGGTCCGCATCGTTTACGATTTTGCGTTAGCACATCGCCTTCGCACTATCAATCGCGACCATTTGCTCAAATCCATGACGCCGCTCTACCTCGCCTGGGTCGCCGCCTTTGCCCGTGATTCGGAAGCGGCCGATGCTGCAGCGGTCGAGCGCATTCTCGAGCGTCTGGCAGTCGCGTACGAATCCGCCAAGCCTTATCTCGTTTCGCGATGGCGCTGGCCCGATCGATTCAACCCTTAGCGTTCTCCGCGAACGTCGGCGGAGAGGAAGTAGCACCGGAGGTCCTATATGTGGGGAGAAATCAAGCAAGCGCTGGCTCAGTCCACCGAGCGATTCCTAACTCGATTTGCAGATCTCTTGCCAGGTACCGCAGCTCTTCTAGTGGCGGTGCTGATTTCGATCGTATTGGGCTTTCTTCTTGCCGCGATCGTTCGCCGTTTGCTCACCAGCATGCAGTTTGACCAGCGCCTCGCCCAGTGGGGTTTCCGCTCTTCCTCCGAGTGGCCGCTGCTGAAGAGCCCCACTCTCCTGATATCGCGAGCGATTGCCGCCTCCATCATCGTTGCTGGCTTTCTCATTGGAATCGCCGCGTTCGATGCCGAATGGACGTCCCTTCTCGCCCGCAGCATCTTCGCCTACATCCCCAACATGCTGGGCGCTGTGCTGGTCCTCGTGGTCGGCAGCGTCATCGCTCGCTACCTTTCGCGAAGCGTACTAATCGGTGCCGTGAATCTGAACCTGAACTATGCTCGCTTGCTCAGCGTGGGCGTTCGATGGCTGGTACTCGTCCTCACAGTGGCCATGGCCCTCGAGCACCTGAGAATCGCCACCGGCATCGTCGAGCTAGCCTTCGGCATTCTCTTCGGAGGAATTGTCTTCGCGTTGGCGCTCGCGGTGGGTCTCGGCTCCAAGGACTTAATCACCAAATCCCTGGAGCGTGATGCCCAAAAAGTCTCAGGCGAAAAAATCGAAGAACCCTTCCGCCATGTGTAGTTTTCTTGCAAGCGAACTTTGGAGTGCGAGAGCTTGCTTTCGCTTTGCAGTTCGGTGGGAGCCCCGTGCTTTAGCAGGGGGAGCTGGACTTCAGTCCAGCGAAAGAGCGTCATAGCAAGAATGGGCTTCAGCCCTGGGAATCCAACTGAATGAGCCCGGATGCTTCTTCGGACCGAGGCTGGCCTCACCGCTTCTGCGTGGGGAAGCGAAGACTCCGCGACTCTCGGCTTCTACTTCGGCGGGAAATTCTTCGATAGAATGCTATTTTTCCTGCAGCGATTTGATGTAGTCGCTCAGGTTCGTAATCCGTAGCGTCACTTGGGTCGAATCCAAATGCTCTCTGGTTCTGAAATCCGCGCCCCACGTCGGCATCTCCGGCGAACCGTGTGCGGGTATCACCACTCCGTTCCGCAGCACATCCTCGAAATATTTCTCCGGGAATTTTCCTCCGTGACTCTTGGCGAGTTTGGTCAGATCGGGCGGCACATCCATGAATGGTGGTGGAGCAGGCCCATTTCCCTTCAGGTCATTCCCATGGCACACAGCACAGTCTTGCTTGTAGAGCTTCTCGCCAGAAAGCCCAACTTCTTCCATCGGCTTCTTGATTGGCTTTGTTTCCGTGGCGTGAACACGAGAATGATCTGTCTGTATCGATTGCAGGTAAGCAATCAGGTTTTCTACCCTGACGTTTCCCCGGTCAACGTCCTCCTCAACTTGATGAAAGATTGGCCCCCACACCGGCATCTCGCGCGACCCATGCGAAGTGATCATTCCCTCGCCCATAATGATCCTCTTCATCCGCGCCACCGGAAAATTCCCGTCGTTGCTAACCGCGATTATCGTCAGGTCCGGAACCGTTGCCTTCAGCGTAGGTGCCACTGGCCCGTTTCCCTTCCCGTCTTTCCCGTGGCACGACGCGCAATACGCCCGGAACAGGTCTGGTCCTTCCACGGATCGAATTAGCTGTTGATATTCTTTGGCTGACTCCTGTTGCTGTTGTGCCGGTACGCCGGGGGCCCCGCGCGACGCACAAACCAGCGCGAATCCGAACAAGGCGCAGGCAGCGATGCCCGCTCTCCATCCGCCGATTCTCATGTGCCACCCCCAAGCTTCGTGGCTGAGTCAGTCAAGCACGCCTTCAATGCTTCCCATGTCCCGCTTCTCGCTTGGCGAAGTAAAGAAAGATGACCATCAACAGTAGAAAGAAAAAATCTTGATAAACCATGGCCGCCTCCTTTTGGCAAATCCATCTTCGCGCAATCACTTATGAAACGAAGTGATGTCCGTCACGAACGGCCGTGACCCCGGTCATACCCTGATTTTTCGCTCCGGAGTAAAAAGGCATAGACCAATTGAAAGGAGGAGCCCATGATGACCACCACAACGCAAGAAATTCTCCTCGACCATCGCCTCAACGAAGCCAAGACAATGAAAGCCCTCGTCTTCCGTGGGCCGAACCAAATAGATATCGAGGATGTCCCCATCCCCCGACCCGGTCCTGGCGAAGCCGTCATCCGCGTCACTCTCACCACGATCTGCGGCACCGATCTCCATATTCTCAAGGGCGAATATCCCGTCAAGCCCGGCCTCACAATCGGCCACGAGCCCGTCGGAGTGATCCACGAACTCGGCCTCGGTGTTACCGGATACAAAGTGGGCGAGCGCGTATTGGTCGGCGCCATCACGCCCTGCGGACAATGCTTCGATTGCCTCCGAGGCAATCTCTCTCAATGCGGCGGCCCCATCGGCGGCTGGCGATTCGGCAATACGATCAACGGCGCGCAAGCCGAATACCTGCTGGTTCCCTTCGCGCAGGCGAATTTGGCCAAGATTCCGGACGACCTTCGCGACGAGCAGGTTGTGCTTCTCTCCGATATCGCCTCCACAGGAATTTCCGCAGCCGAGAGTGGAAACATTCAAATTGGCGATTCGGTCGCGGTTTTTGCTCAGGGACCCATCGGGCTTTGTGCGACGGCAGGAGCAAAGCTGAAGGGGGCCGCTCTGATTATCGCTGTCGAATCCGATCCCACTCGCACCGTGATGGCGAGACAAATGGGCGCGGACATCGTGCTCAACCACCGCAAACAGGATGTTGTGGCCGAGATAAAGCGGCTAACCCATGGCCAAGGTGTTGACGTCGCAATCGAAGCCCTAGGCACCCAAGCCACCTTCGAAAATGCGCTTCGCGTTCTGCGGCCCGGCGGCACGCTCTCAAGCCTGGGCGTCTACTCGGAAAAACTCTCGCTCCCACGTGAGCCGCTCGCCGCGGGACTTGGAGATCACAAGATCGTCACCACGCTCTGCCCCGGCGGAAAAGAGCGTATGCGAAGACTGATGGAGCTGGTTCGGCATGGAAAACTGGATTTTTTGCCGTTCCTCACGCACACGTATCCGCTCGACCGCATAACAGATGCCTACAAACTTTTCGGCGAGCGGCGGGACGGCGTAATAAAGATTGCGATTCGTCCTTAAGCCGGATGAGTCACAAGTAATTGTAGCGAGGATCACGGACGACGAACCTGCGCCGCTATAAGGTTTCAACCACGAGGTGATTTATGGAGAAAGTTGAATGCAGCACGGGAATCTCGATTAAGAATATATTATTCCTGACCGATTTCTCAGAACCCTCCGAGGTGGCACTACCCTTCGCAACCAGCATCGCCCGCGGGTACGGCGCCAGAGTGTATGCGCTGCATGTCTTCACTCCCGATCCGAATGTTTGTGGCGCACCGGCGAAGCTGGCAATCGCTGCCATCGAAACCGGTGAGCAGGCTGCCAAGGCCCGCATCGACTCGCAGCTGACTGGTTTGGAGCACGAAACGATCGTGGACTGGAGCATTGACCTCTGGGACGCAGTCCAGAAAACGATCAGAGAGAAGCACATCGATCTCATCGTGATGGGCACCCACGGCCGCACCGGCGCGGACAAATTCTTCATGGGTTCCGTCGCCGAAGAAATTTTCCGCCGCTCGCCCGTCCCTGTGCTCACGATCGGTCCGGATGTCCGCAGTAGCGTCCATACCGGCGGACGATTTCATCGCGTGCTTTTCCCGACGGATTTCACTGACGCCTCTTTGGCCGCCGCTCCTTATGCCATCTCATTGGCGCAGGAAAATAATGCCAGGCTCGTATTGCTCCACGTCATGCGCACACCCGAATTGCGCAACATCAACAGCCGCAACGAAAACGATCAGCGGCGATTCGAGTTGTCCGTCGCCGAGGCCATTCATCAGCTTTACGAAACGGTTCCGAAGGACGCCGACCTCCACTTCCCTCCAGAATCGCTCGTGGAATATGGAGACCCTGCCGATCGAATTCTGGCGCTAGCCAAAGACCGATCGTCCGACCTAATCGTCCTGGGTGTTCGCGACGCTACGGGCCGCATCGGCGCGGCCACGCATCTCGCACGCGCCACCGCTCACAAAGTAGTCGCGCATGCCCTGTGCCCCGTTCTCACCGTGCGCGAAAATATCGAGTAATCAGCCAGTCGTACCTGGCGGCATCCCACTCTTCGCTCTTTCTGGGGAGAGTGGGACAGGCGCCCTCCCGAGTTCCCCACCAGTAAGCGTCCTTCTGGATATGCAACTGCCCAAATCCGTGCTACCATTGCCCGTTTTTATATGATGACGCGAACGTCACTATCAGCCGCCACTCCGGCCAACAAGGGAAATCCTCGCCTGGCACCCCGCCTTAAGTGGCACAGGCCTGCCCGCCGTGGCGGGCACTCTTGTTTACCCAGAGGAGGCCCACAGCCTCCGAAGGGCCTGTGCGCTGTTGCTAAGCCGAGCAGTTGCCGTATCGAAACCGCTGCATCGCTACCGGTCAAATCTCTCCGTCAGTTTCTAATCGCAAATCCGGAATTAAAACTCGAACTAAGCCCAATAAGAATCAACGAACTAAAATTTTCTAATCGCAAATTTTTCACACTTTTTCGCGAAGCATTTCAGCCCTCTGCCACTCCTCTTCTTACGCCCCAGCTTTCCTCCTCCGGCATCCACCGTGGAGCCTCCAGCTTCCAGAACCTAATCGAGACACCGCGATTAAAAATCCGGGTAACCTCAACAAAACAAAACCAATCCCAATTTCTAATCGAGACAAATCGGGCACTTTCTGCGGCCGGTTCCCACGCCCCAGCACCGCTGCCACCTTCCGAGCCTTTCAACCTCTATGCTAGAGTCAAAAACCACATGAATCCCTCCGCAATCGCCACCGATGGGTTGACGCGCCGCTTCGGCCCCCTCACCGCCGTAGAAGACGTAAACCTGCGCGTCGCCCCGGGTCAATTCTTCGGTTTCCTCGGGCCCAACGGCGCCGGAAAATCCACCACCATCAAGATGCTCACCGGCCTCCTCGCTCCCACCGCGGGGCGCATCGAGATCCTTGGCCTCGATCTCGCTGCGGATCCGCTCGAAGTGAAGCGCCAAATTGGAGTCGTGCCCGAAGGCATGGCCCTCTTCGGACGCCTCACCGGCGCCGAGTATTTGAATTTCGTCGGCCGCATGTACGGCCTCGACCGCGAGACCGCCGCCAAGCGCGCCGCCGAACTCCTCGATTTCATGCAGCTCGCCGACCAGCCGAAAAAGCTCGTCACTGACTACTCCCAGGGCATGCAGAAAAAATTGGCCCTGGCCGCCGCCGTCATCCACGGCCCCAAAATTCTTTTTCTCGATGAGCCGTTCGAAGGTGTTGACGCAATCGCTTCCGGCACTCTCAAAGCGATGCTCCAAAGCATGATCTCGCGCGGCGCCACGATTTTTCTTACCTCGCATGTGCTCGAGATTGTCGAACGTCTCTGCAGCCATCTGGCTATCATCCATCGCGGAAGGCTCGTCGCGCAGGGCTCGCTCGAAGAACTTCGCGCTGGCGTCGAAGCGCAAGCCGCTGCCGCGCTGCCGAGCGATGGAGGGCACGCGCCGGCAGTCGCCGCGCCAGGGGAAAAGCTCACGCTCGAACAGATTTTCCTGCGCATCGTCGGCGGCGCTCGTCCTGCGGATCAGGAGCTTTCGTGGCTGAGTTGAATCTCGCTCCTGGCGTCCGCGAACAGCTTGCCGCCATCGCTCGCGTCCGCTGGCAGCTCTTCGTCAATTCACTGCGCACGCTTCGCGGCCGCCTCGAACTTGTCTCGCACATTTTCATCACGCTCGGCTTCGCTGCCGGCGGGATCGGAGGTCTAGCGGCGGCAACCGTAGGCGCTTATTACGCGGTTTCGAGCGGCAAAACGGAATGGCTCGCCGCGATCCTCTGGCCGATATTTCTTTTTTGGCAGTTGTTTCCCGTCGTCGCCACCGCGTTCACCGATAACTTCGACACCTCGAATCTCCTGCGCTTTCCGCTTAGCTATTCTTCCTTCGCGGTGATTCGAATCGTCTACGGTTCGCTTGAGCCGGCCACCATGCTTAGCTCGCTCTGGCTCCTGGGAGTCGCGGCCGGAGTCGCAATGGCCTCCCCGGGCCTCCTCCCATGGGCCGCCCTCGCATTACTCTTGTTTGCGGCGGTAAACATTCTGCTCGCCCGCATGATCTTCTCTTGGGTGGAACGATGGCTCGCCCAGCGCCGCACCCGCGAAATCCTCGGCGTGCTTTTCCTCCTCTTCATCATCAGTTTTCAGCTGATTGGTCCCCTGATGAGTCGCTACGGCCGCCGCGCGCATCCGGACCTGCGGCAATTCGCGGAGCGAGTCTTGCCGATTCAGCGCTTGCTGCCTCCCGGGACGGCAGCTTCCGCGATCGCGAGCGCCGCCGACGGGGACTATGCGATCGCCGCCGGCACCCTCGGCATTCTCGGCGTCTACGGCGCCGCGATTTTCTGGTTCCTGCATCTCCGGCTGCGCGCTCAATTTCGGGGAGAAAATCTCAGCGAAGCGCCCGCGCTCAAGGCATCGCCTGGAGAACGCGGAATTGTTCGCGTGGGCTGGAAGCTGCCGGGGATGTCGGGCGCGGTGGCAGCGATATTCGAGAAAGAAATTCGCTATTTTTCCCGCAGCGGCCCCATGCTTTTCACGCTCATCATGCCGGTGTTCATTCTCTTTATTTTCCGGCTCACGCCTTCCACTTCTCACAGAGGGTCGGGCTCTTTTCTCGGCGGCTCGTCGGACATGGCGTTTCCCATCGGCGCGGCCTACGCTCTGCTGATTCTTACGAATATGGTGTACAACAACTTTGGGCCGGAAGGCGCCGGCGTCCAGATGTACTTCACCGCGCCCGTGCCCATTCGTTCCGTCATGCTGGCAAAAAATCTCGCGCACTCCACGATCCTCGCGCTCGAAATGGTTCTCGTCTGGATCGGCGCAAGCCTTATCTACAAGCCGCCCGCTCTCGCAACCACTCTCGCCACAGTCGCTGGAATTCTCTTCGCGCTGCCCGTCAACCTCACCGTCGGCAACCTCCTCTCGATTTCCTCTCCCAAGAAAATCGACTACGGCACTTTCGGCCGCCAGCGCGCCTCCAACACCACCGTCTTCGCCAGCTTCGGCGTTCAAATTGTCGTCGTTGGACTCGCCGCGATCACGCTCATGGCAGCCCGCAGTTTCGACCGAATCTGGCTCGCAACAATTGTTTTCCTGGCATTCGCCGCGGTCGCCTGGGTAGTCTATTCCGTAGTGCTCAAGGGTATCGACCACATGGCCTTCGGCCACCGCGAAGACCTGATCGCCGAGCTAACTCGTGCTTCTTAGGATGGTGACTTGAGATGAAAATTCACCGCTTCATACTCATCAGCCTCTTGTCGGCGCTATTTCTCGCGAGCGTTTCGCCTGCGGGCGCACAGTCGACGCAAGACCGAGATGAGCGCGAGCTTAGCTTTACCAACCTGTACTCGCTCGATGGCACGATCGCGATTTCCGGCTACGAAAAACCGCTTGTCGATCAGCTTCGTTCGCAACTCGCGCTGTTTCATCCGCAGGTGGACAATCTCGGCGACGTCGTTGTCACTCTGGGCAGCGGTGCGCCGCATCGGCTGCTCGTTACCGGAATTGACGAACCCGGGTTCGTCGTCAGCGCCATCACCGACGATGGCTATCTGCGCGTTCAACGATTGCCGCAGGGCGGCCTGCCGCCGATGTTCAATGAGCTGTACTCCGCGCAGCCCGTAAAGGTTGGTACGACGGCAGGCGGGTGGATTGACGGCGTCGTTGCCGGTTTGTCCGTGCATCTCGCACCCGGCCGTGCGAACCCGCCGAAATCGAATGATCTCGACGAAATGTACATCGACATCGGCGCATTCTCCGCCGACGAAGTCCGCAAAGCGGGCATGGATGTTTTGAGCCCGATCGCTATCACCCGCAGCCTTTTCAATCTCGCCGACGCTGAATTTGCGGGCGCCGCCGTGGGAGATCGCTTCGGCGCCGCAGCGCTTCTCGAGCTGCTTGGCCGCATCGATCCGGCAAAACTGAAAGGCACGGTCACCGTTGCCTTAGTTGTTCAGCAGCGCACTGGCGCGCGCGGCTTGCAGCGCATCCTCACCACAATGCAGTTCGACGAGATGATCTACGTCGGTCGCCTTTTTGCCGGCGGCCCGGTTACCGGCGCAGAAAACCTGCGTCGCGCCCCGCGAAAAGAACCGGGCAGCGGCGTGCTGTTTGCGGGAGAGGAAGCCAAGGCGGCGCCCAACGGATTCGCAGCTGAACTGAAACAGCTTGCCGACACGAGCAAGATTCCATTCGTGGCGGACTATTCGGCTCCCGTTATTCCGCCGAGCTATCTGCCTCCGCCGCAAATGCCGGCGAAGTCGGCTCACCTTGGCGTTGCTACTGCGTGGGCCGATACGCCCGCTGAAACCATCAATGCGGCCGACTTCGATAATCTCGTGAAGCTTCTCGCGGATTACACGCAGGCTTCCGGTAGATCTCCTTTCAAGCTCGAAGAGAAATCCACGGCCACTGCCGCCGAACGCCAGACCAAGAGCAGCCCAAATGCTTCATCCGCCACGGAAGTCTTGCAACATTTAACCGAAGCCTACGGCGTAAGCAATCACGAAGAGCGAGTTCGGGACATGGTGCGGTCGCTGCTTCCCGCCTGGGCAGCGGCTGAGACTGACGCGGCGGGAAATCTGATCGTGCGGGTTGGAATTGCACCTTCCGGATCGAAGGCGCCTCGCGTGCTTGTCATCGCGCACATGGACGAAATCGGCTTCGAAGTGAAATCCATAGCCTCCGATGGGCGCCTCGAAGTGGTTTGGAAAGGCGGAGGAGTTCAAAGTTATTTCTCCGGCCACCCGGCGCTTGTCCACACCGGCAGCGGAGACCGCGAAGCAGTGATGGAGCTGCCTGAAAATTGGGACACGCCGAAATTTCAGTGGCCCTCCGATTCCGGTCCCAAATCCTATCGCGTGGACGTCGGCGCGCGAACCCCCGAAGAAGTGGAGAAGCTGGGCATTCGCGTGGGTGATTCGATCACCATTCCGAAAGCCTACCGGCCGCTGCTTGGCACGCGCGCGAATGGCCGCAGTTTCGACGACCGCGTGGGAGACACCGCATTAATCGCAGCTCTCTGGGCCCTGGGCAATCCGGTGAAAGACCGCGATATAACATTCGTTTTCTCGACGGGCGAAGAGCTCGGCCTGGTCGGCGCTGGCGCGCTGGCCAAAAGCCTGGCATCTCAGGGGCGCGCGCCGGATTTCGTCTTTGCGATCGATACTTTCGTCAGCGCCGATTCGCCGCTCGAATCAAAACGATTTGGCGACGCTCAAGTCGGCAAAGGCTTCGTCGTCCGCGCCGTTGACAATTCGAATATCGTTCCGCGTGCGCTCGTCGATAAGGTGCTGAAGCTCGCTCGCGACAATCAGATTCCCGCGCAGTTCGGCGTCACGGGCGGCGGCAACGATGGCTCCGCGTTCGTTCGTTATGGCTCGATCGACGTTGCGCTCGGCTGGCCGTTGCGTTATTCGCACTCGCCCGCTGAGGTGGTCGATACCCGCGATGTGGACGCGCTCGGCCGCATCGTCGCCGCGATCGCGCGCGGCTGGTGATCCAGCCGCAACTATGAAAACTGGATTTGAGCTGAAATGCGATTTTCCCCGGTAGTACTTTGTTGACGAACGTTTTGGCCGCTGTGCCTCTGGCGTTTCGCATGACTTTGCTATAATCGCGCGCCGTGACCGGCCCCAAATTTAAGTCCCCGCGGTACATCGTGATTGAAGGGCCGATTCGCGTCGGCAAATCCACACTCGCACGTGTCCTCGCCGAACAGATGCACGCGCGGCGCATCTTCGACTGCGAAGAGAATCCTTTTCTTGCCGAGTTTTACAATGAAAAGCCCGGCGCCGCCTTCCGCGCGCAGATGTATTTCCTCTACGAGCGCCACCGGCGGCTTCTCGAAGCCCACCTCGAGGACAGCGCCGTTCCGGTGGTCTCCGATTTCCTTTTCGAGAAGGACAAAATCTTCGCGTACATCAATCTCGACAACGAAGAGCTGAAGCTTTACGAGCGATATTTCGACATGCTCGCTCCGTCGGTTCCCGCGCCTGACCTGGTGATCTATCTCCAAGCCAAGCCCAACGTGTTGCAGAAGCGCGTCACCAAGAAAGGCGATCCGTCGGAAACCGAGATCTCTCCCGATTATCTTGAAGCCGTTTCGAACGCTTACGAGCACTTCTTCTTCCGTTACTCCGCCTCAAACCTGCTGGTCGTCGACACCTCGGACATCGACTTCGTCGAGCGCAATCATGATTTGCAGGAGCTGCTGCGCCGCCTGCGGCAGCCGGTGAAGGGCACGCAGTATTTCCTGCCGTTGGGTCAAAGCTGAAGCGTTCTTTTTGTGTTGAGGGATGACGCTCGTTGGGACGGAAGCGTTCCGGAACGGGCAACCCCGCCAGATCACCCGTTCCAGTCAGCTTTCAAGAAGGCGAAGCTAATTCGAAGATGCTGTGAGTCAGGCCGCTTTGTAAGGCCCTGAGAGCTGATGCCGCCATTTTCCGAGCGCGCGGTTCACCGGATGGCTGCGGTGAAGGAACGTCAGCACCGGCGGACGGCGCACTCCGATTCGTTCGAGGGCCCGGCGGATGCGGAAATCGCGTCCCGCCGAGACCATGCCCTTTTCAAGGGTGTCGATCGCTTCCGAGGTGCGTCCCGCCTGGTGGTAGACTTCTGCCAGGTTCAGGTAGAGCTGGGCGTGGTTCACTCTCATTCCCAGGGCTTCGCGGCAGAGCGACTCAGCGTCGCCAAAGCGCTTCTCGGAGACGGCAGCCAGCAAGCCTGTATAAGAGAGATAGAACGGGTTCTTAGGAGCAACTCCCAGGGCGCGCCGGGCATGCTGTAAGGCCTGTTCTGCTTGTCCGTCGCGAAGGTACTTCAGGCATTCCTTAAAGTCGGTCATTCCTGCATCAGTGGGCGATGTGGTTCCAATCCAATGGGACATAGGCTCCTTCCTTTCCTCGCCGGGCACATCTACGAGGACGTTACGGAAAGCCTAGCGCCGCGCCGAGCCGGAGGATATAGAACGTGCGGACAGATTTCGTGCTAGTCCGATTTCCTGTACGGAATGACAGGCGAAAGCTTCCCACCTTGAGAATCGGCCCTGTAACCGAACTCTTCAGGGCGGAAGACACAAAAGTGGCATTTAGTTCGACAGGTGGCGCGCTATAGAGTGGAACCTGTGCTACTTCGGGGCTCCGAGGTATTGGCCGAACCATGCGGCGGTGCGGTCGATTACGTCCCGGCTGTGCTCGGGATTCGCAAACAGGTGACCTTCGTTGGGATAGATGACGAATTCGGTAGGCACTCGCAGCGTTTTCAGCGCGTGCCAGAATTCGTAGGATTGCGGGGGCGGGCATTCGCCGTCGCGATCACCCACAACAACGAGCGTGGGCGTCTTCGCTTTCTTGATGAAATTGATGGGCGAACTTTTGGCATAGACAACCGGGTCGTCGTAAGCGGTGGCGCCGAAATAGGGAATCATCCATTGATCGATTTTGTTTTCGCCGTAGTAACTCAGATAGTTTGAAAGGCCTGCTCCGGCTACGGCGGCGCCGAACCGGTTGGTCTGGGTCACGGCCCACATGGTCATGAATCCGCCATAGCTCCAGCCGGTGATCCCCAGCCGCGCGGAATCAATGGGAGCCTGCTCGATTGTTTTGTCAACTCCGGCCATGATGTCGAGAAAATCGCCGTAGCCGAAATCCTTCACGTTCGCCTGCGTGAATTTCTCGCCCATTCCGTAGCTGCCGCGCGGATTGGGTTCGAATACAAAGAAGCCGTGCTCGGGCAAGGCGAAGGGATAGTTCCAACGGCTGGGAAACTTAGGCGTGTACGCCCACGCAGGGCCACCATGAACGTAGACGACGAGCGGATATTTCTTTGCGGGATCGAAATCCTTGGGATAGATGAGCCATCCTTGCACGGAGCCGATACCCGTGGTCCAGCGGAGGCTTTTGGCTTCGCCCCATTCGGGCTTGATGTTGGCATTCTCGTGCGTGATCTGTTTCCAGTCTCCCACTGCGCCGGCCCACACCTCGGGCGCGCTGGCGAAGGTCTCTCGCACCACCACGGTCGTCTTGCCATCGCTCGCAGCTGACACGTACGGGACGAATTCTCCGTGGGCGAGAGTTTCCGGGCCCTTCCAAACGGGAGTCATTGCGCCGGCGAGAGTGAGGCGGGCGACAAATGTTTCGCCGGCATCGATTCCCGTGACGAGAATTCCCTCCGAATTGGGCAGCCATGTGAGCGAGGTGGCAGTGGATTTCGAATCGGGCGTGAGATTTTTCATCGAGTTTTTCACCGGGTTTTTCATCGGGCCGGGCGTCGCATCGGTGGCGTAGACGTCGCCGCCGGGAATCGGCTCGTCGCTCATCAAGCCGCCGATAAAAATGATCGTTTTGCCGTCGGGCGACCAGCGCGGATTGGCAATCTGCATGCCGGGTTTCGGCTGCACATCATGCATTTCGCCGGACGTTGCGTCGATTGCGGACAGGGAAGCGATGTACCAGTTGTCGTCGCCATTGCCTTTTGCCGATGTGATTGCGAGTTGCTTGCCGTCGGGCGACCAATCGAATTCGTAGACGTAGGTGTCGGCTGGAGAAAGTTGGCGAAGGCTTGCGGTAGCGACATCCACGAGTGTGAGGCGCTGCTCGAGAAAATCCTCGGAAACGACGCCTTCATCGGGCGTTTCGGCGACGAGCGGACCGGCGGCGCGGGTGGCATTTTCCGTGAACAGGAGAGCGATCGTTTTCGAATCCGGTGACCAGCCGGGGCCGGCGAGAAATCCTTTTACGTGCGTGAGCTGCCTGGCGGGGCTGGCTTCCTGTTTCGCGGCAGCCTTGTGCGTCGCCGGACGTTTCGCCACCTCAGGGCCTGACACGGGAATAATGGAGAGTTGCAGCTGCCCGGTTTTTGGCGCATCGGAGAGGAAGGCGAGCTGCTTGCTGTCGGCTGACCACGCGATATCGTGCTCTTCGTGGGGAGCTTTGCCATCGCCGGCCGTAATTCTCTTTTTCGTCGCGGGCGCTGAGAGATCGGCGACATAGATCGCGGAATTGGATGACGGCGCGCCTCCCGCTCCGGGGAGCGATTCGACCCAGGCCACGCGCTTGCCATCCGGCGAAATTTCGGCTTGTTGAAAATCGCGCACGCCGAACATGGCCTCGACTGCAGCATCCTGCGCCGGCTTTGGCGGCGCAGAGCGCACCGTTTGCGTTTGCGCACTCGAGCAAAAACTTACCGCGGTGACTGCCGCCAGCATTGCTATCGCTTGAACCGTCTTCGAACTCACACTCGCTCCAATCCGCCCTGGGTTCGTTTCTCTTGGACACGGCGTAGACTTTGCGCGCCGGACATGTTGAGCCACGCGGAGCGGAATATCAACCGGAGAAGAGACCGGCTTGTGATGAAGTCAATTGACGCGTATTCTCCGCTGTCAGCGTGAGGAGGGGAAATGATTCGGTGGCGGATCGCTTTTGCGCTCGGCTTTGCATTCGCTTTCTTTTCGGCTTTTGCTGCAAGGGCTCAGTCGCCGACGCCCTCGTCATCGCCGGAAGTAATTGAGCACGGAAAATTCGTCCTGTACAAATTTGAGCAGCCGATCGGCGAAGAAACCTTTGATACCACGCGCGAAGGCCAATCCCTGGTGACGAAAGTCAGCTTCAACTTTGTGGACCGCGGAACGGCGGTTCCGCTTACTGCCACTTTTCGAAGTTCGGACGAGTTCACCCCGCAAGCGTTTGAAATCAAAGGCAAGTCAGCGCGGCCCACGCAAATTGACGAAGCCGTGGAAATTCAGGGCGACAAAATCCGGGTGCGCAACCGCGAGAAATGGACGGAGGAAGCGCGTCCCAAACAGTTTTTCGCAATCGCCGGCTACGCGCCAGCCACGATGCAGATGCTGATGGTGCGCTATTGGACTTCGCACGGTTCGCCCGCTGAGCTCGAGACGTTTCCCGCGGGCCGCGTGAAAATCCAACCGCGCGGCCACGACACCGTGACAATCGGCGGCAAGGACGAGACGCTGGACCGCTACACCGTCGAGGGGCTCATCTGGGGCCGCGAAACGCTGTGGTTTGATGCGAAGCGGAATCTCG
This sequence comes from uncultured Acidobacteriota bacterium, assembly GCA_963772535.1. GTDB lineage: Bacteria > Acidobacteriota > Terriglobia > Acidiferrales > UBA7541 > Palsa-295. The sequence goes on along the minus strand of CAVYXN010000005.1, from coordinate 191,585 downwards.
CCGCCGCCGTAACGATCGATGCGGAATTCGACCACTTCGAAGCCATTCGGGAAGGTTACGAGACTGCGCTGGGGAAATTTGTGGGGATCGCTGGAACGGACGGCATGGCCGCCCTTGCCGACATTTCGAAGAATATTTCCGGCAGCCGGGCAGAGACACTCGCAATTGTGGGCGGCACCCTGATTGACGGAAGCGGCAGCGCGCCCGTGGCGGATTCGGTGGTGCTTATTGAGAAGGGGCGCATCGTTGCGGCGGGACCGCGCTCACTGGTGAAAATCCCGCACGCTGCGACGAAAATTGACGCACGCGGCAAGACGATTCTTCCCGGGCTCTGGGACATGCACGCACATTTCGAACAGGTGGAATGGGGACCGATTTATCTGGCTGCTGGCGTGACCACCGTTCGCGATTGCGGCAATGAATTTGAATTTATCACCGCCGTGCGTGATGCGGTTGCCAATGGACGCGGGCTTGGCCCTCGACTGCTGCTCGCGGGGGTTGTGGACGGAACCGGGCCGCTCGCGCTGGGAGTGGAGCGGGTGGATACGCCCGAGCAAGCGAAAATGTGGACGGATCGCTATCACGATGCCGGTTTTCAGCAGATGAAAATTTATAGTTCGGTGCAGCTAGAAGAATTGAAAATTGTTGCAGCCGAAGCGCATCGCCTGGGCATGACAGTGACTGGCCACATTCCGGAAGGGCTGACGGCCTATCAAGGCGTTGAAGCGGGTATGGACCAGATCAATCATATCGAATACGTGGCGGACATCATGCGGCCTTCGCTTCCGGCGAGTGCGACACGATTGGATCGTTTAAAAGCCCAAGGAGATTTCGACGTTAATTCTCCTGAAGCCAAGAAAGCTGTTTCGTTCCTCGTGGAACATGGAACGGTGATTGATCCTACGCTCGCGCTATTCGAGCTTTATGGGGCGAGCTCGGAGAGGCCGGTGGCGACTTTCGAACCGGGCATCGCAAAAATTGCTCCCGAACTTGCGGAAGTGCTTTCGTTCGATGCACCGCCTACGCCGGTGACCGGCCTGATCCAGAAGGCTACGCAGAAAGGCATTGAAGTGGTGGGCGTGCTCCATCGTGCGGGGGTTCCGATTGTGGCCGGAACTGACCAGGCAGTTCCGGGGCACAGCCTGCACCGGGAAATTGAGCTGTACGTGCAGGCGGGATTCACGCCGATGGAAGCGATTCAATCGGCGACGATTGTTCCGGCGCGGGCTATGGGCGTGGACAAGGAAGTGGGCACGATTGAAGCGGGAAAGCGGGCAGACGCGGTGATCCTCAGCGGGAATCCGCTGGAATCGATTCGCAATATCCGCACAGCGGAGTTCGTGGTAACTAACGGAGTGATGTACAACTGCGCGGAGCTGTGGCGCAGCGTGGGCTTCAAACCTTAGCGGGCTTGCGGCTGGGCGGAATCGAAAACGTGGTGTTGGGCCACGATGACATCATTTAATGTGCGGTCATGTCTGCGCGCGCTTCCGTGCGAAGACCGCCATCCGGTCACTGATACCGAGTATGTGAGATATGGTCCCAATGCCGCGGAACGCCGTTCTCTTCCATGGGGTGCTTCCAGCGTCGAGGTTTGTGGTCCTCAAACTGGAATCGAGAGGATCCACGTACTCGACGGCAAAGCCCGCATTTTCGACACAGGTTTTGATGCTCCTCCTGTTGAATCCCCAGAGGTGCCACGGAGGATTGTCAAAGGGAAACCATTGACGCCCAAGCAGGCGGGTTATGAGCGAGCCTACATCGGGAGTGCTGACGATCAGCAATCCGCCCGGTTTCATGACTCGATAGACTTCTTTGAGTTCGGTGACCGGGTCAGTCATATGCTCGATACGTCCAAGATGGTAATCACGTCGAAGCTGTTTGCAGGGAAGAGCTGCGGAGCGCAGCGTGCCTTGAGAAGCATTGAGCTTTAGAACTTCTTTTACATAGGCAGCCGCTTTTCCGAAGGGCTCGATACCCGTAACATCGAACCCGCTCTCATGCGCATGGCCGAGGAAGGAACCCCATAGACATCCGACATCGAGCAATCGGCCTTGACGAGTTCCCAAGGCTGCGAGACGGTTCACGATGCGGGCATGCTCGCGGTGCTTCCAAGCCGGAAAAATCAACTCACTTGTTGGAGCCGGCTCTCCCGGACTTTCCAGGATCGAACCGCTCGTGTAGCGCTCCACCACCTCTTCCTCTGCAAGAGGAGCGGTAAAGAGAACAGAGCAATTCCGGCATCTTTCGAACCGCCACTGTTCCCAGGCGGTTACGAATTCTGAGTCATCAGCATTGCATATAAGGCATTTCAAGAAACAACCTCACATTTGCGGGCGGTACTATTTTTCGACGACAAAACTCCCAATCACCAACCCATCCATGCCAGAGCTAAAAAATGTGCGGACCGCATCGGTGGGCGTCGAAACGATCGGTTCACCGCGCAGATTAAACGATGTGTTCATCACGACCGGAACGCCTGTGCGGTTGCCGAACTCGCGAATCAAGCGCCAGTAAAGCGGATTCACGTCTTGCTCGACGGTTTGCGGCCGCGCGCTTCCGTCCACGTGGGTGACTGAGGGGATCACGCCGCGTTTTTCCGGTTTCACCTGCGCGGTGAGAATCATAAACGGCGAATCGGTGGCTGATTCGATGTACTCGCCGGCTACTTCCGCGAGCATGGAGGGCGCGAAAGGGCGCCACCATTCGCGAAACTTCACCGCGTTGTTCACTTTCGCGTTCATTTCCGGATCGCGCGGATCTGCGAGGATGGAGCGGGCGCCGAGCGCTCGGGGGCCGAATTCCATCCGTCCCTGGACCCAGCCGAGGATTTTCCCGTTGGCCAGCATCTCCGCTGCTGCGGCGGCGGGATCGGCGACGCGCGTGGCACGAAGTTTGTAAGTGGTGAGAGCCTTTTCGATTTCTTCGTCGGAGTTTTCCGCGCCGAGGTACGCATGGCGCATCTTGTGCATGGGCAGCTTGCCGCTGTTGTCGAGGTATGGAGCGAGTGCGGCGCCCAGGCATACCCCGTCGTCGCCTGCAGCGGGCTGCACAAAAATTCGGTCGACGATTCCGGAGGACAGAATCTTGCCGTTCGCCTTCGAATTCAGCGCCACTCCTCCGGCCAAGCAAATGTTTCGCGAGCCGGTCTTTGCGACTGCCGCGCGGGCGAGCGTCATCATTGCTTCCTCGCAGGCATCCTGCACGGCGAATGCGACATTCTTGTGCTTCGGGTCGATCTCCGATTCTGCCTCGCGCTGAGGCCCAAGGCGGGCGGTAATGCCGGCGAGCGGAGCTGGCTTGTCGTCGAGCAAGAGGCGAGTAGAAACCTTGTAAGGATTATCGTCGGGGATAATGAACTCGCGCAGATTGATACCGGGCTCACCGTACGGAGCGAGTCCCATCACTTTCCACTCGTCGCTGTATGGCTGAAAACCCAGGTATTGGGTGAACTGCGCGTAAAAAAGGCCGAGCGAATTGGGCCACGGGATCGTCCACACGTGTTCGAGGCGGCCGTCGTGCCCATGCCAGAGGGAGGATGCTTCCCACGCGCCGCGTCCATCCAGGACGAGTACAGCGGCATCGTCGAATCCTGAAAACGAATACGCGCTGATTGCATGCGCGAGGTGATGCTCGACAAATCTGAATTGCGCTTTCGTGGGGAAGCGCGCGAGAAATTGCTTTCTGCCGTTTTGTTTACGGGTGTGGTTGAGATTTCGCCGCACGGTGCTTACGAGATCCACATAGTTGAACGGAAGCGCGCCGGTGGCCATGCATTTCAAATCATGCTTCATAGCTTCGATGGCGGGAGGCCAACCGAAACAGACAAAATCGAGCTGATCGGCGCGAAGGCCGCCCGCGGCCAGGCAGGCTTCGATCGAGAGCGACGGGAATCGCGCGTCATGTTTCAAGCGGCTCAAGCGCTCTTCGGCTACGGCGAAAAGAATGTGGCCATCGCGGGCGATGCAGGCCGCGGAATCGTGCATTTCCGAATAATTTATGCCCAAGCTGATCAAGCCGATTTCCTCTGACCGGTTTTTAGAAGCGCCAGAACTTCTTCGAGGCGCTGGCCCTGGGCTTCTGTCGAGTGCGCTCGTGCTACATCCATGCGAAGCGCGCGTTTTGGGCTGTCTGGCGGTTCTTCAAGCGCACGCGCGACGGCCACCGAGAGCTCTTCCGCGGTCGAACCTACGTAAACGAGATCCTTGAATTCAGAAATTTCAAGAATCGGAGTAGAAACGACAGGCAACCCCCTCAGGAAATAGTCGTATAGCTTCAACGGCGAGCAGTACAGATTCTTCTTGCCTAAACAATCATACGGCATTAGCCCGGCGTCGAGCGACTCGAGGTAGCGCGGCAATTCGTCGGAGCGGTGCCAGGCCATCGCGTGGGCGTTGGGAGGTAAGGTGTGATCGGAGTCGCCAAAGTAGACGAAGTGCTTGTCCGGATTTTTTGCGAGAACGGCACGTAAAAGCGACAGATCAAGACGCGCAAAGACTGGGCCGAGATAGCCAAGTCGCGGGCGAGGAATGCGAGCGATCTCGGCAGGTTCGGAGGGCGATCCGTTTCCCTCGGGCGTCGCAGCTGGTAGATGAATCGATTGCGGAATCCATTGAACTTTCTCGCCGTATTTAGATCGAAGCTCGCTGAAAACGTGTTTCGGAATCACGACGGTCTGATCAGAGACCTCAATTAATTCATATTGATAGGGTTCTGGGTAGTCCATGCAGATGTGGACCAGCGGGTAGCCTGCGGCTCGCATTTCCTCGCAGAGTGGCGTCATGTTCTCGAAATGTGAGTAGAGGAATACCGGATCTTTCAGTTTTAAAGATTCCGCGCGCTCGACGATTTGCTTCGCGACCGCTTTCCATTGGAGATGGCCGAGCACGGGCAGAGAATTCAACTTCGCGCCGAGATATTCGGGGCCGAAACGATAGACTCCTTCGCTTACTTCGGTGAGGGGTTGGCCTTTGCGACGGACGCGAGAGACGGGAATCTCGCAGTACAGAACGCGGGCTCTGCGAGATGCGAGGGCGAGTGAGATTCGCTCCGGGACGTTAAACATATCCCAGGACCAAGTCGAAAATACGATGGCGTCGCGCAGCGGTTAGTCTCTTTTAGTGGGCCGCTTTTCGTTCTGAATTCAGCGGTTTTGTTACCGCGACGTTTCCGATTTCAGCGTTGGGCACCGGTTCCCCGAGCAGCCCTCGGACTCTGCGCCATTCGCTGTGACTATACCAGTCGCGCAACTTGTAGAAATTCCTGGGAGGCATCACGAGCGTACAGGCGAGCACGAATCCTTTGAAAAGCCGGTAGCCGGCGTTTCCTTTTTTGTAAGCAATTTGAAACTCGTCTCGCTCGGTTTGGAACGTTTCCCAAGGCTTGCCACCGTCGAGCATCAGGCGGAGACGTTTGCTGCCCACATCGAGCGGTTTAACGATTGCGTCGATGACGTCTGGCGCTATTCCCGCGGAAGCAAGCCGGATGCGAAGTTCGTCAGCTAATGCTGCGAGGGCTTTCTGAATCCGCCGCCGCTTCACTTCGTCTTTCGTTCTGATCTGGAAGAGGTTTCCAGGATGCAGGCGGTAAAATGTGAGTGGTTCCTGTATCAAACCGGCCGCCGAATAAGCGGCGCTCATGAAGGATACAAACTCATCTGCTTCGACCACGATCCGCTCGGGAACTGGAAGCACTCGCGACAAGATATTGCGGCGCACCGTGAGGCGGCTGGTGCCGAAGAAACACATCATCTGCCTGAAAAAGCGGCCACCTCCAACGCTATCGAAAGTGATTTCCTGGGTGCGCTGCGGAATCGTAGCCTTCGTATTTCCGCTATCGGAATCGATCTCGTAAATGCCGTGGCCGACGACGCCGATATGTGGCCGCGCGTTTAAATAGTTCGTAACAACCTTGAGCTTCTCTTTCGCCCACCAGTCGTCCCCATCGAGAAATGCGACAATGTCACCCTTTGCCTCGGGAATGCCGGCATTGAAGGCGGATGCCTGGCCGCCGTTTGTTTTTTGGATCAAACGCACATCCGGAGCGAATTTGCGGACGATTTCAGGAGTCCGATCGGTTGAGCCATCGTCCACGACGAGGATTTCCATTTCTGCTCGCGGGAAATCCTGCTCCAGGACGCTCACGATGGCTTCTTCGATGTAACGCTCGTGGTTGTATGTGTCGATCAGGATCGTGACTGCGGGGGTGCCCATGTCAGCTTGTTGCTTTCGAGACGCCGTCTCGCTTCCGTGCCAGACAGTATAAATACAATCCTGTGAATCCGCGCATTCGCAGGAAGGGAAGCAGCACTGTGGCGGCTGGAGTCATCGCCAAAGTTTTCCACGCGGCGAGGCGAGCAGCCAGCCGGTGTCCCGGTTCATGGTCCATCCTGTCCATCGCTTTTTCCATTTCAGCTGGCGGTAACACAGCCAGATCGGATGGAGATGGCGGTTTTTCGCCCGCGATCTTTGTCACGAGGCCCGTTCGGAGGCCCATGCTTAAGACTTGAGCGGCGCGGCTGATATTCAGAGGCTCTTGCTTCATGGATAGAACCTCAAATCCATTCTTCTCGAGAAAGTTTCGGAGCGCCAGCGGACTCCAGCGCGTGAGGTGATTGGGAGGGTAATCGAGCGTTTCGACGCCTTTTTGCCATCGGGTGCGGTTCGGCACGCTCAGGGCGATGTAGCCGCCACTCGCGAGAGATTCCTGAGCAACCTTGAGAAATCCCTGCGGATCGTCCTGGTGTTCCAGCACTTCAAAAAACGTGACAACATCGAACGTCTTGGCAGGATTTGCCGCGCGAAACTCTTCGGGGCGCATCGCGAAAATTTCGCGCAGGCCGTAGGTTTCGCGCGCAAAGCGGACCGCACTTTGGTTGAGTTCCACGCCCGTAACTTCGAATCCGGAATCGCGTGCCGCGGCTAGGAAATTTCCCACACCGCAACCGAGATCGAGCAATCTGCGGTTCTTGGGTGCTTTCGGGTCCGACAGGAGAAATCGGTGGCCAGGTTCGAGCGGCAGCGCGGTTTGATCGCGGTCTTGATAGGTCTGTTCGTGCCAGGCATCGTCGGGCATGGCAGCCGGGTGCGAGAAGTGAAGATCACATCCAGGGCATTCGTATAGCGACGCCGAGTGGTAGGTCTCGAGTGCAGGACGAATGGGTGACTGCGAGCAAGCGGGACATCGAATGACCTGTACCCCCACTTGGGTTACACCCGAGGTAAGCGGATTCACACCGCTCACCTGATTCAAGAAGATGTCCTCATTGGATATTAGAGCGCATGCCTCGAAGAAGACGGTCGGATGTGGCAAATCATCTCCCAGCTTCCCGCGGATTGCCGCCGATTCGTCACATATTCATTCTACCGTGGGAGGCGCTCGCAGCACGCTTGAAAACGTGGAGACCATTTTAGGATAGGGCGAACGCTTAAGGCCATGCGCTTGGAAGCGTTGGGGCAGCAAGCAAGCAGCGCGCGGTCCGGCGCAATAGAAAACAGCGGCTGGACCGCGGCGCGTGACGACGATGCGGGCTACTTCGGGAAGCTGGCGACGGCGGCGGCTTCGCTGTCGTAGGTGTCGAAGACGGTCATGAGCTTCGTCACCTGCAGCACTTCCTTGAACTTGGTGCCTAGGTTGGCGAGCTTCAGGACGGCGCCCTGCGAGCGGGCACTGTGGAAGGTGGCTACCAGGGTGCCGAGTCCAGCGCTGTCGATGTAGCCGACGTTGGCAAGATTAAGCACGATTTTCTTTTTGCCGGCTGCGAGCAGGCTTTTCACTTTTTCGCGGAACGCATTGCTTTCTTCGCCGAGCACGATGCGTCCTTCGATCTCGAGTACGGTAACGCCATCCATTTCTCGATCCGTCATTCTAAGTGCCACGTTCGCGCCTCCTGGAATCTGTCAGCTGGTATTTGAATTTGGTGCCCGGAGAAATCGCCGCTGAGCGCGGCGAGGATTCTCGTCAAATCTTCCTCGGCAAAACTCAGTAAAAATCCGAACAGGACATGTAGTACCCGCAAGTGCAGATCAGCTTGCAGCTCCGTGGCTCAAGCCGGGCCGAGCAGCGCGGGCAGAAAGCGGAAGGAAGCTCCGAATGCTGAACCTCGCGATACGCGTTTGCCATCGGTTCCGCCTTTGCTGTGCTTGCCGCTTGCGGCAGGCCCGCTGGGAGCTCCAGATCACCAAACAAGGGCGAAACCGCTTGTTTCTGAGCCATATCCGGACACCCTTCGGACGGACGTTTATAGCACATCCAGCGTATCGGGAAAAGCAACGTATATCGTTATTCCTGGGGGAGGGACTGCTTTCGCTAGACGTGAGACCCCAGGCTGTGTAGACACCAAAGGCATGGATTTTGTGCCTGGAAGCGCTAAGCGGGCTGCCATAGAGTTGCACTATAATCGTGCAACCGCGGCAGTGGTGCTCGCGTCTGATATTTAGGAAGAAGGGAAGGCAGCCATGAAAATGCAAGGCAGATTCGGGCTGGCCGCTGCGGTCCTGCTGGTTCTACCTACCTTTTCTCAGGCCCAACATGCGACAGGCACTTTTCGGGCGGCGCCAAGTGCGCCTGCGAGCGCGCCAGTTGCTCATAGCACGGCGATGCGGGCTCACACTGCAACTCGATCGAGCGGCGCACGGGTTGTGAGGGCTGCGTCACCTACACGAGCCAGTGCGGGTGCGAATGTCCCTGCCGACCTGGTAGGAAGCGATGGACTGTCCGTGCAGCAGATTTTGAATCCGTTTCCAAGTGACGGATTTGATTTCGCGCATCTGGCTGCGATTCACAAAGATCACGATATCAAGGCGCTGATCGATCCGGCGACGCAGGTGAAGCTGGCGCTGGCCGAGCGACGCATGCGGAGAAAGCCGAAGGCCGCCAACGGGTTCATCTTTCTGGATGGTGGCGGGGCGTACGTGCTGCCAGTCGTGCCGGGGACGGACTTGAATTCAGACGCGGATGCGCAGGTGGCTCAGCAGCAGGGACAGGACCAAGGTCAGGACGGGCAGGCCGCTTCGGAGGAACGTGCGCCGCGAGAGTCGCAACAGATGGAGCAGTTGGAGGCGGATAATGCGCGCCTTGCGCAGGAGCAATCTGAATCCTTGCCGGATGAGGGCGAGTTCACGCTGATCTTGCGAAGCGGGCAGGAGATTGAAGCAGTGGCGTTTACGCGCGTGGACGATAGGATTGTGTACATCACATTGGGTGGCGGACGTCGGGCAGTCGCTGTGCGCGAACTGGACGTGGATGCGACTGTGCGTTTGAACCAGGAGCGAGGAACGCCGCTGCAGATTCCGCTTTAATTTCTAGATAGCAGATACCTCAAGACACACAGATTGTTTCGCGTTTGCCCGAGCGCAGAGCACAGGTCGCGCATTTGGGCTGCCTCTCCTGCGGCGGGTGTTCGACATGCCGTGCCCTACAACAGAAATTGCAAGCGAGTGTTGTGGTGCGAAAAGAACGTGAGCGCGTCTTAGCCAAGCAATGGATTTCTGAGCATGTAGCTAACGTGGGCACAGGCTGAAGCCTAGGCTACTTGAAGGCAAGCTAATCGGCATGGCGGGATGGGGCGGGCTCGGGCATTAAGGGGCCGGCTTCGGCTGGGAGGCCGGCGCGTTCCAGTTGTACCGTGGTGTGCGAGATTTGGAAATCGCGTGAGAGAACTTCGCAGATTTGGGTGAGGATCTTCTCGCTGTCTTCCATATGCATATCCGGGATGCGGGCGTGGCACGAGAGTGCGTGGAGATCGGTGCCCAGCGTCCAGATGTGAATATCGTGGACTTCCTGTACGCCATCGACCTTCAGGATGGCACCGGCGACATTTTTCAGATCAATATTGCGCGGCAATCCTTCGAGCAGAATGTGGGTGCTCTCGCGAAGTATCCCGGCACCCGTCCAGAGAACCATCGCGCCTATCGCGATGCCGATGACGGGATCGATCCAGTTCGCGCCGGTGCGGCGAATTACAATCGCGCCGGCGATGATGGCGATGTTCGAGAGCGCGTCGCCGAGATTGTGAATCCAGACGGCACGGATGTTCAGGTCGCGCCGGCCGCTATGGAGAGCGAACGTAATGCCGCTATTCACCACCAGGGCGAGAATCGAAACCCAGAGCATCACGCCGGACTCGACTTCGACAGGAACGCGCAACCGCTGGATCGATTCGTAAATCAGGAAAAGAGCTACGATCGCCAGCAGCATCGAATTGATGAAGGCCGCGAGTATGCCGGTGCGGTGATAGCCGTAGGTTTTTTCGGGAGTAGGAGGACGCATAGCCCAGCGCGCGGCCAGCCACGAAATCACCATCGTGGGCACGTCCGTCAGGTTGTGAAGAGCGTCGCTAATGAGAGCGATTGAATGTGCCGCGTATCCGGCGATTAATTCGATCGCCACGAGGGCGAAGGTGGCGACCACGGCAGTGCCGAGAATCAGGGTCATCCCCTGGCTCGCGTCAATAGGCGGGTGCGGGTGGTTATGAGCAGCGCCGTGTGAATGGACGTGCATCCCCTGAATTCTACTCGCTCAGCAGTCATGCGAACCACCTTTCAGTGTGCAGGATGTCGCGAAAGTTTCGCGGACGTGGAATTTTCGCGGCACTCCGATTCGGGGGGCAAAGTCCTGGGAACGAACCAGCGGTGGGAAACCCAATTGACTTGGCGCGCTGCCACCGCCTACCATGAGCATCATCCTCAAGGCTTTGGGACTCTCAGGGGGCGCGGGCGGCGCGCGGGAAGCTTCGCCCAGCGATGACGCACAACGCAGCCAAGCTGGTTTTCTGGGGAGTGCGCGGCTCGACGCCTACGCTTGAGCGCGATACCTGGCGCTATGGCGGAAACACGCCAAGCCTGGAGCTGACGTCGCCCGAAGGCACCCGGTTCATCCTCGATTGCGGCACCGGCATGAGGATGCTGGGGAATCTTTGGACGGAGACGCATGGAGAGCGCGGTGTCCACGCGCACGTCCTTGTGACGCACTACCACTGGGATCACATTCAGGGCCTCCCTTTCTTTCGACCTCTTTTTGAATCGCAGAACAAATTCAACTTCTATAGCTTTCAATCGGAATATCTAGGACCGGACAGCCTTCGGAAAGTGCTGGAAGCGCAGCTTGCGAGCCCTTATTTTCCTGTGGACGTGAGCACGATGACGGCGGGGCGGACGTTTCACGAAGTTACTTCGGGACAAAAGTGGGAAATTGGCGGAACGAAGATTACCGCCGGATGGCTGAACCATCCACAGGGCTGCCTGGGTTACCGCCTGGAGACTTCCGGCGGTTCAATCGTTTATGCCACTGACAATGAACCCGGTGTCGCAGAATTCGACAAAAATTTAAGAGAGTTGGTGCACGGAGCGGACGTCTTCGTTTACGACGCGCAGTATTCCCCGGAACAACTGGCCACGGAAAGACAGGGTTGGGGGCATTCCAGCTGGCTCGAAGGCGTGAAGATTGCGCGGGAGTGCAAAGTCCGGAATCTGATTCTCTTCCATCACGATCCGGACTCAACCGACAAAGTGATCGATGGTTTTCTTTCCGCTGCGCGTCACGAATTTCCCGCCACTTGGGCGGCCACGGAGGGAATGACCGTATCGCTTAGCGAGCGCGGAATTCATGTGGCTCTGCCGAAATCGCGCGTGGGACAGCGGCGCCGGATTCGTTTTGCCGCGACGGTAAGCGGCCAGGGAGAGGATGGCTCGAATTTTGAAGAGAAGGCCACCGTGCGCGACATCAGTTTGCAGGGCGCTTATTTGACGCTGAAGAGCCGCCCGAAGCTACAGTCGGAATTGCGGGTGGTGATTGAAGCGGCGGGCGATGACAAACGATCGAGCGTGCTATCGCTGCGCGGCACTGTGATTCATTTCGATGCGGGCCGCGAGAAAGGCAGCAACGGAGTGGGTGTGGTCTTCATCGAAGAGCCCGAATCGGCTCATACGAACGACTAGAGTCCCCGCGAATACCGTTCAGGATTTTTCCGTTAAAGCGGCAATCTGCGAATCCAGATCAGCTAGCGCACTATTAAGTTGATCTCGATGGCGGGGATTCTGGCTTGCCTGCAGATCTTTTTGGACTCGCGAGCGGGAGAGCAACAGTACTTCCCTTTTGCGGCGCGATTCCAACTGTTCAGCGGTCAGTTGCTTCTTCGTGTTCTCCTCCTTTTTTTGCTGATGTTCCTGGACTTGTTCCTCGACGGACTTGCTTTCCCATCCTCTGGCCATGCGTGCATTCTATGACGGCAGTGCTATCTGAGGTTGATTTTTCTTGCAGATGTTTCAAAGGCCAGATGGTGCTATCCGGCTTGGGCGATTGCGTCCATCTCGATTGAGCGGTGACCGGGCGCTTCGACGGCGACACCGTCCCGGAAGGCAACAAACCGTCCGGAAATTGCGGGCACGCGCTCGCCGGGAACGATAATTCCGACGAGATTGAGCGGGTCGGCGGCGGAGATTGTAATCGTCTCGCCCGATGATTGTTGGTCGCGGGTGGCCCGCAACGATTCCACCGCTACCGGCAGCGCGAATTGTTCGCCGAGGAAGCCGCTCACGAATCTGCCGCCGCGAATTTCTCCACGATCCTCAAGGCGGCGGAGGGCCAGCAAAACTTCCCGCCAGCGTGGAAGAATTGCTTCGCGCGTGAGCACTTCGCGGAACACGACTCCGTAACGAGTAAGCAGCATCTTGCAGGTGGCTTCGAGGGCGGCGGTGCGGTCGTCGGATTCGACTGGATAGAGAAGCGACCAGCGGCCGGCACTGTGACGCGGGCGCGTGGTGCGGCCGTGGCCCTGGCCGCTGCGGCGCTTGGGGTCGATCAGGGCGCGAAGATTATCGAATCCGTCGGCGGTGATAATTCCGGCGGCGACGAGCTCCCACAGCGCGGATTCGACTTCGGATTTCAGTTTTCCTGTGCCGCGCACGATATCGGGAAAGAACGATGCGCCGCGCTGCTTCAGGAATTGCAGAACTTCGGACGCGCCTGGACTTAAGCCCTTCGCGGCGTCCGCTCCGTCTTCCGTGCGACGCGGCATCATCCATTCGGATTGCTCGCGGATGAAGAATGTGATTGGAGCGACGCTGGTTGGAATCACGCGGCGCGTGCCTTCGCGGGAATCGTCGAGCAACGCGGGATGCGGCGAAAGGCGACCCCAACCGACGGCGCCCGTGAGGCAAAGCTGGTCGAGTATTTTCGGATCGTAGTTCGCGACGCGGCGAGCGAGAATTTGCCGCTCCCAGGCATTGGCCGGAGCTTCGTAGCCCTGAAGCTGGCGCAAAGCTTCAAGAGTGCCGCGCTCGCCGAGAAGTTGGTTGGACGGGGCGATGTGTTGCCAGCGCAGCAGCCAGCGCATGAATTGCGCCGCGTTGACGGGCTGAATTTCGTTGCGTAATTTGCCCAGGGTAAGGCGGTGAATTCGCGCGAGCAGACGGCGATCGCACCATTCAGTTTCAAGCGTCGAAGGGTCGGTGAACTTCCCACGGAGCACAGCGCCGCTGGCTTCGAGCCGCAAGAGCGATTTATCAATGTCGCCAGGCGGAATGCCGAGCGCATTGCCGAGTTGGTTGGAAGTGACCGGGCCGATATGCTGCATCCAGCCGGTGATGAGAGCGAAGGTTGCGTCGTCTTTTGAGGGAGTCGCCTCTTCGACATCGGCGACCGGAGTCTCGAATTGAGCGTCGGGAAAAATCGCAGCGAACGATTTTGCGCGCTCGGCTGCGACCCAGTACGCGTGCCTTTGGGTTGTGGCGCGTGTGGCACGGCCTTGCGCCACCAGAAGATCGAAGAACGATCGCCACGCGCCAGATTCTTCGGGTGTGAAGTGACATATTGTTGAATCGCCTTCACGTGGTTCCGGCAGCGCAATTAAAGTAAGCAAACCATCGTGCAGTTCGTCGGCATCGCGCGCGTCGAGCTTAGCCTCCACGCGTACCTCTGCTATTGCTGCCGGATCGAGCCTGCCAACTTCGGAAAGGACGGCTTCGGGCAGCATGCGGCGCATTTCGACGGCGCGAGCGCGCCGCTCTTCGAGGGGTGCATCGTCGAGGTAGGCAAAAGGATTCGCATTCAATATCTCGTGTGAGAATTGTGACGGCACCGGCGTATCAACGGCCACGCAACGAATTGTTCCATGGAGGATGTCCGCGAGGACTTGCTTCAAGCCGTCGATATCCATCGCCTCAGTGAGAGCATCCTTCATTACTTCTCGCACGAGGAAATGGTCAGGAATGCGCACCTCGCCATCGAGATTTTCGGGGCACGCAGCCGCGTCAGGAAACACGGCCGCGAGCAGATCATCGGCGCGCATCCGCTGAATTTGCGGAGCGACTTTCTTGCCACCCTGAAAACGGAGAAGTAACAATGCGCGGTTTGCGTCCCAGCGCCAGCGCGCGGTGAAAATCGGAGATGCGAGTACGGCTTGCTCGATCACGTGGTCGAGCGATGCCGGATGCAGGAATCGAAATACGTCGGCCAGGGGGAAGCTGTGCTGCTCGGCCAGCGAGATATTGAGGCCATCATCGGTAGCCGCAGCTTGCAGTTCGAGATTGAACGAACGGCAGAAGCGTTTTCTCAGCGCGAGACCCCAGGCTTTATTGATGCGGCCGCCAAAGGGAGCGTGGATCACAAGCTGCATGCCGCCGCTCTCATCGAAGAAGCGCTCGGCGATAATCGTTTGTAGGGTTGGAACCGTTCCGAGAACTGCGCGGCCGGCGACCACGTATTCTACGATCTGTTCCGCGCCCGCGTCGTCGAGGCTGCACTCTTCTTTTAGCCACGCGAGAGCGGGTTGCGCGGTTGGAAGATTCTTCACCTGGACACCCGGCGGAACATCGCGCGTGCGTTCGTCAATCTGCGACCGCAGGTCGGCGACTTGCGCGGAGAGTTCGGCAGTGCGAGCCGGGGCCTCGCCACGCCAGAAAGGAACGGTGGGGGCCGCGCCGTGCGCGTCTTCAACTAGCACCCGGCCCATTTGCACACGGCGAATCCGCCAGGAAGTGTTGCCGAGGAGCATGATGTCGCCGCGCAGGCTTTCAACGGCAAAATCTTCATCGATGGTGCCCACGACGGTGCCTTCCGGCTCCGCGACTACGGTGTAGAGCGCGTTGTCGGGAATCGCGCCGCCGCTCGTAATTGCCGCGAGGCGGCTTCCGCGCCGGCCGCGTACGCGCCCATTCACGCGATCGCGATGCAGATATGTGCCATAGCGTCCACGGCGCGCGGCGATTCCTTCCGAAAGCATTTCGACGATCGTGTCGAATTGCGCACACTCGAGATTGCGATAGGGATAGGCACGACGAACGCGAGCGAAGAGATCGTCTTCCTGCCAATCTTCAGCAGAACACATGGCGACGATTTGCTGCGCGAGAACGTCCTGCGGCGCGTCGGGAATTTCGATGCGGTCGAGATCGCCTTGCCGAATCGCGCGAACCAGAGAGGCGCATTCAAGAAGTTCATCTCGCGTTGCGGCGAAGATTCGCCCTTTCGGAATCGCGCCGTGCCAATGGCCGGCGCGTCCGATGCGCTGCAGGGCTGTTGCGATCGAGCGCGTGGAACCGATCTGGCAAACCAGATCAACAGCACCGATATCGATGCCAAGCTCGAGGGAAGCGGTGGCGACGAGGGCTTGGATCTCTCCCGCCTTCAGCTTGTTTTCCGCGGCGAGTCGGAGCTTGCGTGAAAGGCTTCCGTGATGCGTCGCGACCGCGTCTTTGCCAAGGCGTTCTTCGAGATGGTGAGCCACTCGTTCAGCGAGGCGGCGCGTGTTGACGAACACGAGCGTCGAGCGGTGCTGGCGAACGAGCTCGGCTACGCGGTTGTAAATCTCGTCCCACATTTCATGCGAGGCAACCGGCCCAAGTTCGCTCGCAGGAACTTCGACGGCCAGATCGAGCGTGCGTTGGTGGCCGATCTGGACAATCACAGGATCAGGACGGCCGCTGCCGGTCAGAAAATGTGCGATCAGCTCAATCGGTTTTTGCGTGGCAGAGAGGCCGATGCGCACGGGTGGATGGTCGGCGAGCGCTTCGAGGCGTTCGAGTGACAGTGCAAGATGCGAACCGCGCTTGTCGTCGGCGACGGCGTGAATTTCGTCGATGATGACGGTTTCGACAGATTTGAGAATTTCGCGGCTCTTCGCAGCAGTGAGCAAAATATAGAGCGATTCGGGCGTCGTGACCAGAATGTGCGGCGGCCGTGCCAGCATCTTGCGGCGTTCATGCATCAGCGTATCGCCGGTGCGCACCGCGGTGCGAATCTCAGGCATCAGGAAACCGCGTTCGGCGGCGAGCTGCAGAATCTCGCCAAGCGGAATCTCGAGGTTTTTCTGAATGTCGTTACCGAGAGCTTTAAGCGGAGAAACGTAAAGAACTTCGAGGCGGTCGGTTAGCTCACCTGCCAGCGCTTTGCGAACGAGCCGGTCAATACAAGCGAGAAACGCAGCTAGTGTTTTGCCGGAACCGGTCGGCGCGGAAATGAGCGTCGTCTTCCCAGCGAGAATGTGCGGCCACCCCTGCTCCTGCGGCTCGGTGGGCGTGCCAAGCCTACGGAGAAACCACCCGCGAACGAGCGGGTGGGCCCAATCGAGAGACGCCAATGCCGCAGCCGCGGATTCTGTCAGTGCAGGATTCATGGAAGAGAACTCGATGTTGCCGCCGTGAGAAGACCGAAGTTAATTGCTACCGGCGAAGCTCTAGAATACTCTTTACCGAAGGCGATGTCATCTTGGGCAGTGCGGTCACGCGATTCACAACCACAGCTTGCTCGTTTCTTTTTTTCAGGAGCAGTCAGACGTGAATAAAAATAAACCTCGCGCTGCTTTCACGAAACCGTATTTTGCCTATCGGGTGTCCCTCCTCCCGCTGATTATGCTCTTATCCCTGGCTGCTTTTTCTTCGCGCTCAGCCGGCGCGCCGCCGCAATCAGATGATGCGGCTGCCATTCGCACTCTGCTCAACGATCAAACCGCCGCCTGGAATCGCGGTGATATCGAAGGCTTCATGAACGGTTACTGGAATTCGAACCAGACCGAATTCGTGAGCTCCGATGGAGTATCGCGCGGCTGGCAAGCGCTCCTCGAACGCTACCGGCGCAGCTATCCCGACCGAAAAGCGATGGGCCACCTGACGTTCTCCGACCTCGAAATCCGTGTGGAGTGTGCTACCGCCGCCTACGCCGTCGGCGAATTTCATTTGCAGCGCGAGAACGACAATCCCTCCGGCGTATTCACTCTCAATTTCAGAAAATTTCCCGACGGCTGGCGAATTGTCGTGGACCACACGACCGCTTTCGCAAAGCCGGTTGCCGCGCCGAAGTAGCACAAGCCACAATAGCGCAAATCAATTGAAGGCCGTCGTAAAGAAAATCGGGCGATAATGGGTTGGGGCGAAACGGCCAGCTGGTTGCGAATCGCCAAGGAGAGAACAATTTGCGTGCTGTGATTACAGGCGGTGCAGGCTTTCTAGGCTCACATCTCTCCGACTTGATGCTCGATAAGGGTTGGGAGATCCTCTGCCTGGATAATCTTGTCACCGGCAGCGATTCCAACGTGGCGCACCTTCTGCCTCATCCCAAGTTTCGCTTCGCTCGCCAGGACGTGAGCCGGTACATTGACGTACCGGGGCCCGTCGATGCGGTGTTGCATTTCGCTTCGCCGGCAAGTCCACCCGACTACTTGAAGATGCCGATTCAGACTATGAAAGTCGGCGCGCTCGGCACGCACAACGCTCTCGGCCTCGCGCTCGCTAAAAAAGCGAGATTTCTCCTGGCCTCGACGTCGGAATGTTACGGCGACCCAGAGGTGAGCCCGCAGCCGGAAAGCTACTGGGGCCGGGTGAATCCGATCGGGCCGCGCGGCGTCTACGACGAGTCGAAACGGTTCGCTGAAGCTCTCACGATGGCTTATCACCGCTACCACGGCGTGGATACGCGGATCGTGCGCATCTTCAATACCTACGGGCCGCGCATGCGCCTCAACGACGGCCGGGCGCTCCCGAATTTTCTCTATCAAGCTCTAACGGGCGAACCGCTGACCGTATACGGCGATGGCAAGCAGACCCGCAGTTTTTGTTACGTTTCTGATTTACTCGATGGAATCTACCGCCTGCTCGAATCTGACGAGCATGATCCCGTTAATATCGGCAACCCACACGAAATCACGATTCTGGAATTTGCGGAAAGAGTGCGGGCTCTGGTCGGCTCGAAAGAACCGATCGTATTTCGGCCGTTGCCCCAGGATGATCCCAAGCAGCGCTGCCCGGACATCACAAAGGCCCGGCGGGTCTTAAAGTGGGAACCCAAGGTGGATCTGGAAGAGGGGTTGAAACGCACGTACGACTATTTCCACAAGAAAGTCGCAGAGCCAGCGCGTTAAGTCGACCTTTGGTTTTAATCCGGACGACCGATCGAATAATACTCGAAACCAAGCGCTTTCATTTCGGGACCAGAAAGCAAATTCCGCGCGTCCACGACCAACGGGTGCATCATCGCATCGTGAATGCACCGCCAATCCAGTTCTCGGAACTGTTTCCATTCTGTTGCGATGATCAAGGCCTCAGCGTCTTTTGCCGCTTCATAGGGCGACTCTGACATTTTCACTTCGGGTACGACAGCCCGCGCTTTCTCCATAGCTTCCGGGTCAAAGGCGCGGACGTTCGCTCCCTCCGCCACCAAGCCTTGTATCAGGTCGATGGCCGGCGAGAAGCGAATGTCGTCCGTATTCGCCTTGAATGCGAGTCCCAGCACGGCGATCGGTTTGCCTTTCATTACCCAGAGCCCCCGCCGGACTTTCTCGATAACGTGGTGAATGCGCCTGCGATTGATCTTTTCGACTTCCTTAAGGAGTGAGAAATCAACGCCTGACTTTTCGGCAAGGTGCACGAAAGCCTGCAAATCTTTCGGCAAGCAAAAGCCGCCAAATCCGAGACCGGCGTTTAAGAAACTGCCGCCGATTCGGGAGTCCATCCCCACCGCGGTCGTCACTTGCTGGATGTCGGCTCCCAAGTGCTCCGCCAGGTCGGCCACCATGTTGGCGTAGGAAATCTTCAACGCGAGAAAAGAATTCGAGGCGTGTTTGATCAATTCGGCGCTGTTGATGGTCGTCACTAGCCATGCCGGGGGCGGCACGTTCGGGCAACCAGCAGGAGCGTGAACCGGACAATTGAATTTACGCTCCAGAACCGGGCGATAAATCTCGTGGAGTTGCTTCTCTGCAACCTCGTCATCCACACCTACAACGATTCGGTCGGGATGCAGAAAATCCTCGACGGCCGTACCCTCGCGAAGGAATTCTGGATTCGAGGCCACGCGAAATTCCACTTTGCTCTTTCGGCCGTAGACCGCAAGGGCACGTTTCAATTCCTGACCCGTCTGCGCGGGAACGGTGCTCTTCTCAACTACCAGCTTTGGCGAACGCGCTTCGCTTGCGATAAGCCGCGCGACGTGGTCAATTGCGCTCAGGTCCGCACCGCCATTCGGCAACGGAGGAGTACCCACGCAGATAAAAATTGCATCGCCGGCCGCTACCGCATCGTTCACATTGGCGCTGAACCTCAGCCTATTTTCTTTACGCGCTTTCGCGATCACCGCATCGAGCCCTGGCTCGTAGATGGGCAGCCGTCCAGCTTCGAGCGTCGCGATCTTCTCGGCGTCGTTGTCCGTGCACAGGACCTCGTGGCCAATTTCCGCCAAGCAACCGCCCGTCACGAGCCCTACGTAACCTGCGCCAATAACAGAGATTTTCAACGGTTCCCCCGAAAGAGTATTGCCACGATATTCAATGAAATGGGCCTTCTTATGTTACCTGAGCTTCGACTGGTTTTCGAATGGCAGCGTAAACGACGTGCGCGAATACATACGATACGAAGGATTTGCACCCCAGTATGGGTATCGTGAGTCGTCATCGGCGTAGTTATCGCTTTGAGAGCAGAAAATTCCCCGCCATCAGGGCGTCCACGCCGGAGCAAAAGTAGCTTCGAACCGCGTCCCTGGGCGCTATCACGAGCGGTTCGCCAAACAAATTGAACGAAGCATTCACGAGAATGGGTGCCGGGCCTTTCTCGTCGGAGCGTCTTAAGAGCTTCCAAATCAAGGGATTATCTTCCCTTGCCACAATGTGGAGACGCACGCGGTCTTGAACGATAAACCCCGATGAGACCGGCTCCAGCAACTTGCGCATCTTGGGAGTCGGCGTTGCCATCGTCGTCATAAACCGGCCGTTCGTTGTGCACTCAAAATATTCCTGGCAATCCTCTTCCGGTATCGAAAGTGCGAAAGGACGATACGGTTCGCGATGCTTCACAAAATCATTCAGATTATCAACCACGTAAGGCGCCCAGGGCGATGCCAGCAGGCTGCGGTTCCCCAGCGCGCGCGGTCCGAATTCGGCGGCGCCTTGAAACCACGCCACGATTCTTCCCGCCTGCAATAAACTCAACGCTTCTTCGACCTTCTGATCCTCGGAATTGCACCAGCGATAGGTAGCTTTGCAGTTGTCGAGCACCTGTTTGATTTGTTCGTTGGAAAATTGCGGGCCAAGATACAGGCTCGCGAGGGGCGCCACACGCGAACGGCCCGGCGATTCGTGCCAGGCAAGCCATGCGGCTCCGAGGGCGGTGCCTTCGTTGCCAGCGGCGGGTTGAACGAATATGTTCTCGAAGCCTGTTTTCTCCTCTACAGCGGCCACTAAAAGCGGATTCAAGAACAACCCGCCGGCCACGCATAGATTCCGGTGCCCGGTTTGCTTGCGCAGCGTTTCGATCCATTCGACGACGACTTCACTGCACGCGTACTGAAGGCTGGCGGCGATGTTTGCGCAGAGCTTGGGTTCAATATGCGGTTCCGCCTCGCGCTTGATTCCGAGGCCTTTGTAGAATTCATCGCTGAAGGAAAGGTCCGCCGCAAAATCGCGCTGAAAATATTTCAACTGCAAGTGCGGCGGAGACTGCGGAGCTCGTCGAAGCATCGCCGCGAAGAAATCCGCAACGATCGGCTCGCCGGTCGTGCTGAGCCACTGCGTCTTATGCTCGTCGCCGTGAGGCTGAAATCCGATCAGCCTCGTAATCTGCGTATAAAACCAGGCCAGCGAGTGTGGAAACGAAATGCCGGCGAGTTCCCGGATGTTCTTGCCCTCACCCGCGCCTGCGAAACCGCAGCGCCCGTCGCCTCGCTCGTCGAGAGTCACGATCAGCGCTCGATCGAATGGCGACGCGAAATAAGCGCTGGCTGCATGGCTCAAATGGTGGTCGAAGCCTTGCACGCGATCCCGAGCGCCCGCCGCCATGTCGCGTATGATTCGAAAATTGTTCAGCTCGCGGCCGAGTTCGCCGGAAGCTTTATTCAAGAAGTAAACGCTGGATTTGGGCGCGAACGGCGTGAGCCGCGCTCGAAAAAGTACCGTGCGTGACCATGCGCGTCCGGGCCGGGAAGCAATGGCGATTCGATCGACATCCGGCCACTTGACTCCGGCGCTCTCCAAGCAAAATTGAATAGCGCGACGCGGTATGCCCTCCGCGGTGCGCGTCCTCGCCAGCTTCCCCTCTTCAATCGCGGCGATCAGCCCGGTTTCGCCGATGATCGCGGCGGCCGGACCATGCTCCAAAGAGGAAAGCCCCAGAATATGCATTTACGTGCGCTCTTTCATTTCTAGGGATACGCACGCCATCAGCAATCCGAATTCATCTAAAGTAGAAGGAGAACCTGGAATCAGCCCGCACGCCGAATAAGCTGAAGGAAGCACGAAGTAAATTAATCTCGAGGAGGATGAAGCGCCTGTCCACGCGTCAGCAATCCCCGCAGGCCCATCAGCAGAAGACGCGGCTGCTTCAGACAAACGCGCCAAAGAATTTTCCAGGCTTCGTCCCGCGAGTAGTCGCCCAGCGATTGAATCGCAGGCGCATTCAATAAATCCACCAGCCGGCTGTAATCGGATTGCTGGAAATCATGCAGTGACCTGCGCAACAGCAGATGCAGATTCAATTCGCGCCGCAGCGAGCGAAGCTCCGCGCTCGCGCCACCATATAGAATCGCTTCGGCCACGCCAAGCGCCCCCCGAAATCCAGTGACGATACCGCCTACCGTCGTCACCTTCACCTGCCCGGCAGCGTCGCCCACCACATACACCGACCCGTTTCCAACCTGCCGCCGCACAGGCACCCATTTCTTGTATACGGGGATACGCGCGCCCTGAAATTCGATCGGATCGAGTTTTCGCTTTTCGAGAAAGCGTTCGAGGTGGCGTCGTGTATCCGGCCCATTTTCGCCGATCAATCCTAGCGCGCCTCGCGTAGGAGATTCCGGAATCAGCCAGTAGAAATAAGGCGTGTCCTGCGGAACGAACCACACTCGCGCCGTGTCGGCCTGCATATCCTTCGGCAGCGTCACCATTGCCTGCACGAGCGGAACCGTCTCAAGGGGCGACCATCCTGCCGCGCGCGCCACGCGACTCGAAGCCCCATCACCGCCAACAATCGTATCCGAGCGGACCTCTTCGCGCCGGCCGCTCGCACAATGCTCCATCTCTAGAACGATGCCTCGGCCGTTGGGGTGAAGCGCGTGAAAACGGTGACCCAGCGCAAGGGAAGCGCCGGCCCGCTGCGCCTCTTCCGCCAATCCTTGGATCAAAGCGCGCCGCTCGATAACCAGGTCTGGATGTTTCAGGGAAACGTTGGCGCTGCGCCCGTCCGTAAATAACTCGAAGCGCCTGATTTCGTTGACGATGCTTCGCTCCGCGGCGGCTCCCAGCAGGTTCCTCATCCGATGAGTAACGATGAGCGTCCGCGCAGCAGGCTCGAGCGTTTCAATGCGCTCAAACACGCGCACGGATACGCCCTTACGCGCTAATAGAGAGGCTGTAAAAAGCCCGGCGGCGGACCCGCCGACTACAGCGACGTTCTGGTTGCTTGAGCGTGAACTGGAGTTGGAGTCGTTGTTCCCGACGCGCGATTCGAGCACTAGTAGTCCTCAGCAGGAATCAAATTCAGCTGTTTAACATGTTTCGCAAAGCCGTGTTTCTGGAAGGCGACGCGGCGCTTGCGACGCTTCTATCAACGTCACGAGCACCTGCCGGGGTACCTTAGCACCCGAAACACAGGCGGGAAAGTATATCTTACTGCCCTAAGACCACCAAAGACGAAGCCTGTATCGGGGCACGGGATTTCTTCTAGGTAGGGGAGGAGGATTTCTGCAGCTTGATCTGCTTCTCGTACGGAGCAGTTTCGAGGAAAACCACGGCGATCAGTGCGCACAGGGCCAGTGCACCGACGAGCGCATAAGTAGTGCCGGTCGAAAAGCGGCCAACAAACAACGATATCGTTCCCAGAAGCCCGGCCAGCAAATACATGGCGAGCACCGCACCCCGATGACCCAGGCCCAGGTTCGACAAGCGGTGCGCAGTATGGTCCTTCCCAGGAGACGTGAAAGGAAGAAGCCCGCGGCGCGCCCGGGAGATCGATACCATCGTCGTGTCAAAGATCGGGACGCCTAGAATTAGAACCGGAACGAGCCACCCAGCCGGAAATGGCGCGCCATCCGGGCGAATCTTCAGGCCCAGAGTCGCCATCAGGAAACCGAGAAACATTGCTCCGCCGTCCCCCATAAATATCTTGGCGGGATTGAAATTCCAGCGAAGGAATCCAAGAGCGGCGCCCAGCGTGGCGGCCGCCAGAGTTTGCACAGCCGTCTGCCCATTCATATAGGCCGCGAGTATGAAGAACGCAGCCGCCACAGCCGTGATGCCGGCGCACAGGCCGTCCATATGGTCGAGAATGCTGAACGAAGCGGTGATGCCGACCACCCAGATGACGGTCAGGCAGCCGTCCAATATGATTCCTGTGTTCCCTGGAATAAACTGGGAAAAGAGCTGAGCGCGAATTCCCGAAGCAAGCAGCAACAGCCCCGCGACGGGCATGCCGATGAACAACTTCACCTGATGATGCAGCAACCCGCCGTCGTCGAGAAATCCGACGATTGCTAGAAGCGTGGCGCCGGTGAAAATTGCGATCGTTTGCTGCTGCATCACGCCGTGCTGCGTCAGCAATATCGCCGCCGCAAATCCTAGGTAGATCGCGATACCACCAAGAAGGGGAATCGGTTTTAGATGGACTTTGCGTGGGCCCGGCTTGTCGACAAGACCCACTCGGAGCGCGAATCGGCGTACCGGCGCAGTCAGCCCGAGCGAGCCGAAGAGCGCTACGCCGAATGCAATCAGACTGGTCGGAATCGCCATAATCAGTTCAGGTTAACGCGGTTACCGCGCGGTCAACATCTTCTCGAGCACGCCGCGCACCTCATCTGTCTTCTTGCTCTCGAAATACCAATCCATCGTCTTCTTCAACCCGTCGCGAAACTTCGTCTTCGGCTCCCAGCCCAGCAGCTTTTTGGCGAGCGCGTTATCCGCCACTCGGTTGGCGGGCCCCGTCGGCATATCAAGCCGCAAACGAATTTCAGCTTTCTTCCCAGCAAAATCGAGCACCATTTTCGCGGCGTCGATCACTCGAATGCGCTCCATTGTGCCGAGATTGACGGCGGTGCCGTCATTGATTTTTTCCGCGGCCAGAATGGTTCCGTTCACGATGTCGTCCACATAGGTCCAGTTTCGGATTTGATTCCCGTCGCCCCACACTTCGAATGGGTCCTGACCTACGAACGCGCGCGCAATCATCGCTATCACGGCATGATTCTCGACGCCCCGCGGCCCATACACCGTGAAATAACGGCACGATGCAGCCCCGAGTTTGTGTTCCCGGTGATACGCCTGCAGCGTAAGCTCGGCCATCAGCTTCGCCCAACCGTACATATTATCCGCATCGTGCGGCGGCTTCACATCTTCTTCACGCAGATAGATTTCCTTCTTCACGTCAGTCTGCATGTAATTGGGATACACGCAGCCGGACGAGGCATACACCACTTTTTCCACGCCCGCCTTCACTGCTTCCCAAAAGACTAGCCCGTCGAGAAACAAATTCGAGGCCGGGCCGGCCTGGTGCAGGTCCACATAACCTCGGCCACCGTGATCGGCAGCCAGGTGAAACACCACTTCGATGCCATTCATTGCCGCGCGCGTCACGCCCGGTTCGCGGAGATCGGCCTCGACGAACGTCACGTGTCCACCTTTCAGGTGACGCTCGATATTGCTCAGCCTCCCGCTCGTAAGATCGTCCACCACGCGGACCTTCGCCCCGCGCTCCAATAGCGCATCCACAAGATGAGAACCGATAAAAGATGTACCTCCGGTTACAAGAACTTTCTTATTGTTCCAGATGGCGCCCTCCAGGCTTCTCTTGCGCGGCTTCTTCTAAGATTGCTGTGAATTTCTCTAACTCATTCACTCTAGCATACTTCCCCGCGGTTTCCCGGGCTCTGCGGCCCATCTCCGCAAGCCGATTCGGGTCCTCGCGAAGTTTCCGAATTGCCGCCGCCACTCCAGCGGGATCATCCGGATCAGCCCACACGCCGCAACCGGATTCCTGCACAATTCGCGCTGCGTCGCACTCGGGTGCCGCTACCACCAGTATCGGACGCCCTGCAGCCAGCGTTGAATAGAGCTTGCTGGGCACCACGACGCCTTCCAGCCCGCGCTTCACGGTGATGATGTGCAGGTCACCCGCCATCATCACATGCGGAATTTCGCTGGCCGGACGGAACGGCAGGAAGCGCACGTTCTTCGAACCGTTAATCGACGCTTGCATGGCAGCGCGGTTGGCCCCGTCACCCACAAACACGAGCCCGGTGTTTTCGTTGCGCAGCAATTCTGCTGCCTTCAAAAGTGTCGGCCATGCGCCATAGAACCCAAGATTACCGGCGTGCAGGACGACGAATGAGAATCCGCACCGAACTTCCTCCACGGTGGGATGCGTACTGTCTGGCAGCGGCCCCGAAGGTTGGGCGCCGTCGCGGACCACCACGACGCGGTCCGGCGCCACGCCCTTCGCGAGAATTCGTTCGCGCATGTCGTCGCCAAGGACGATCACCCGCGCCGCCTCTCGCAAAGCGCGGCGGTGCATCGCCTCCCATCGCGCGACGAGCGAATTCGCGCGCAAAATATCGCCTCCCAGCGCCATGTCCGGATACATGTCCCGTATGTTGTACACAAACGGACGGCCGCTCATGCGCGCAACGAACGCCCCGGCGATTCCTGCCACCGGCGGGTCAGTCATTGCCAAAACCACATCAGGCCGGATCGCGAGCGCGCGCGGCACCGCTAGCGCAAGATACGAAAGGTAATTCGAGACGCGGCGCTTCATCTCGTGACGCGCAAAGTCAGTCGAGCCCACGCGCTCAACCGTCACATTGTTTCGCTTATCATTCCGGAGAAAAGCGAACGGATAATATTCATCGGGATCGTACGAGGGCCGGCCGGCAAGGACGGTAACCTGGTGTTTCCTGGCGAGAGTTTCCGCGACGAGCGCGGCCATCTTCGCGGTGGCAGAAGTGTCCGGCGGATAGTATTCGTTCAAGAGCAATATGTGCATGAGCGGCCTGCCACTTCAGGTTCGTCGCGGGCTGGGATTCGGAGCGACGAGAACTGCGATTCCAAATTGTGTGTTACCCACTACTTACAATCTTACCTCAATTTCTCATTTCAACGGTTCGGCAAAACCCTCGGCTCTCATGGCGTCCGCCGCGAGCGCAGCTTTTTTCTCGAGCGTGAAGTTCCCCATCACCAGCACATCCATCTGCGTGCGACGGAAGCAATCGAGCGCTTCCTCCGGACGGCAGACGATCGGCTCGTTGTCGTTAAACGAAGTATTCAGAACCACCGGCACGCCCGTAAGATCGCCAACCGCGCTAAGGAGTTTCCAGTAAAGAGGATTCGCGCCGCGGCTCACCGTTTGCAACCGCGCAGTGCCGTCCACATGAGTCGGCGCCGGAATCACCCCGCGCTTCTCGGGGCGAACCGAGTATGCAAATGTCATAAAAGGCGAAGGATCGCTCCGCTCGAAATATTCGGGGACGGCTTCCTCGATGATCGAAGGCGCAAAGGGGCGAAAGATTTCGCGGTGCTTGATGCGCCGGTTAAGGATATCTTTCATTTCTGCGCGCCGCGGATCGGCCAGAATGCTGCGCTGCCCCAGTGCTCGCGGCCCCCATTCCACGCGCCCTTGAAACCATCCCACAATTTTTCCCGCGGCGATGTGCCGTGCTGTGTCCTGCACCAGCGAATCTTCGTCCAATTCGCTGAGCTGCATATCGCAGTTGGACGAGCCCTCAATCGCCGCGCGAATTTGCTGCTGCGAAAATTCCGGCCCCCATCCCGCATGCTCCATCACGAATTCGCGTGGACGGCCGAGTGTCTGGTGTTCTACAGCGAACGCCGCGCCCACCGATAATCCCGCGTCCCCGGCCGCCGGCTGCACATAAACGCGCTCGAACGGCGAGTGGTCGAAAATTTTCCCGTTCGCCAGGCAATTGAACGCCACGCCTCCTGCGAGACAAAGCGACTTTTCGCCGGTTTTCTTCGCAAGCGCAGCCCAGTGCGCTGCCAGCACTTCTTCGAGCGCAGCTTGCATGCTCGCCGCGAGATTATGATGACGCTGTTCGAGCGGCTCTTCCGCTTTGCGCGTAGGCCCAAGCCGCTTCTCCAGATATGGCGAGAATAGCCGCCCGAGCACCGGTGTCTGGTTCGCGTCGCGCCACGACATCTCCGCGCCCTGATTCTGATGCGTGAAATATTCAAGGCCCAGCCGGAACGAAAGCGGCCCATCCGCGCGCACGATGCGGCGAAATTCTTCGAGGAATTCCGGCTGGCCGTACGCCGCCAGGCCCATCACCTTGTACTCGTCGCCGAATTTCCAGAAGCCAAGATACTGCGTCAGCGCCGTGTAGTACATTCCGAGCGAGTGCGGAAACGTGATCTCGCCAAGGATTCGCATGCGCGGGCCCTCGCCAACGGCCCACATGGAGCTTGCGAAATCGCCGAGTCCATCCGCCGATAAAACGGCTGCCCGCTCATATGGCGAAACAAAGTAAGCGCTAGCCAGATGCGCAGTGTGGTGCTCGATTCGATGGAACTGCGCGCGAATATTCTCAGGCGCTATCTCGAAGGCCGACGCCAAATCTTCGCGAATGCCTGCAAAACGAGCCATCACGCGCGCTCGCTCGAACGCGAAGCGCGGCATGCGCATGGCAAATCGCAACTTTGTCGCAAGCCGCGCCCGTGGATCGCGGGGAATCGCGATGTGATCCACTTCCGAGAGCTTCACGCCGGCTTGCTCGAGACAATATTGAATCGCGCGCACCGGCAAGCCCGCCGCATACTTCACGCGGTTCAGTCGTTCTTCTTCTACGGCTGCGAGGAGGCGTCCGTCGGCGACGATCGCCGCCGAAGCGTTTGCATGGTAAGCATTGATTCCAAGAATGATCATTGCGAGAAGTCGGTTGTCTCACGCATGCGTGTGGATCAGGCGACGGAAACAGCAGCATCCTTTCGAGGCTCGGAATCTCCGGCAAACTTTCCGCCCAGATGCCGTTTCACCCATTCATTAAGCACGTAAAGGCTCCATGGCCGCGACCATGTCGTTCGACTCGCGAGGAAATCGTCCCAAACCCGCCGCGCATTTTCGCCGCAGAGCAATGGCTCGAGAGCAGGCGACCAATCGCCCAATCCCGCTGCGATTCGCTCGCGCAGCGCGCCCCGCATCCAATTTTCCCAGGGAAACGTGAAAGTACGCTTCGGCTGCCAAATCAGTTCCTTTGGCAGAAGCTCACCGAGCGCAGCAATCAACAGCGCTTTCGGCTTCGCGGCATTACGCTTCTGCGATTCTGGCAGCGACAGCAAATATTCGACAAGCGAAGAATCAAGAAACGGCACGCGCACTTCCAGCGAATGGTGCATGCTCATCGCGTCCGTATCGCGCAGAAGCGTATTCACAAGGTACGACCGCAGCTCCAGCCAGGAAACTCCCGTGAATTCATCCATCGACCGCGCTTCGTCAGCCGCCTCGCCAAGCCATCTGCCCCACGGAGTCGCCGTCCAGGAATTCGCGTCTTGACGTAGCCATCCCGCAACCACTTGCGGCGTAAACAACGATCGCGTGAAGTAATACGGATGCGGCAGCGCAGAAGGATCGAGCCAAGCCGCGGATGCTTTTCGAACCGCATCCCGAGAGCCCCCGGAAAGCTTGGCGGCGCCGCTCGAAGTCACTAATTGCCGCAAGGGTTTCGGCGTCCAATCAGCCGCCGACGCCAAGCGCCTGATTTTCGATGTCGCCTGAAAAGATGTGTAACCGCCAAACAGTTCGTCGCTGCCCAGTCCCGAAAGCGCCACCTTCAATCCCGCCTGCCGCGCCGCCCACGAAACAAAATACGTGTTGATGCCGTCCATGCTGGGCTGATCGAAAGACGCTACCGCTTCATCCAGCCGCGCCAGCATCTCCTCGCCCGATAGCGTGTACTCCGAGTGCTCCGTGCCAAGCCGCTCGGCCGTCCGCCGCGCCTTCTCAGCTTCGCTGAACTCCACATCCGGAAACGCCACGGTAAACGTGTGAATACCGCGCTGCGCCCGGCTGGCCAACGCAGCGATCGCCGTCGAGTCAAGTCCGCTGCTGAGAAACACGCCAACCGGCACGTCCGCGATTAAGTGGCTAGCCACAGCCCCCTCAAGCAGCGAACGAACGCGCATCGCTGGCGTCGCCGCGGCGCCCACCACCGTCGCCACCGCTGTTTCTCGCGCGCCCTCTTTCGCCCCATTCCAATAAGGTCTGGGATCAACCGCCCGAATTTTCTCCTCGCCGGCTTGAACAGCGAGATAGTGCCCGGGCGGTAGCGAAAAAACACCTTCGACCAAAGTCACCGGCTCGCTCACAGATCCAAATAAGAGGTACGACGAAAGCGCATCCGCAGAAAGCCGTGCCGGTGCCGCGCCGCTAGCCAAAAGCGCTCGTACCTCCGACGCAAAAAATAAAGCTCCCTCCACAATTGCGTAATACAGCGGCTTGATTCCCATCCGGTCGCGAGCGACAAAAACCCGCGTCGCCCGCCCGCTAGACCCCTGCGGCATCTCTACAATCGCAAATGTAAACATCCCGTGCAGCCGCTCGACACACTTTTCGCCCCACGTTTCAAACGCATGCACGATCACTTCAGTATCGGAATGCGTACGGAAGGTATGCCCAGCGGATTCGAGTTCCTTGCGCAGCGAGCGAAAATTGTAAATCTCGCCGTTATAGACAACCGCCAGCGTCTCGGTTTCGTTCCACACTGGCTGGCTGCCGCCCGGAAGGTCAATGATGCTGAGCCGGCGGCTTCCCGCAACCACAGGTGGCGCGATCAGAATGCCTTCCGCGTCGGGCCCGCGATGAACGATCGCAGCCATCATCCGGCGCACCAGCGCCTCGCCGCGCTCCCGCGACCCCATTCCAACAATGCCGCAAATTCCACACATGCCGGCCAGCGCCCCTGATTTAACGCCCCGAATCTAACGCACCAACAGAATACCCTCGCGAGCCCCGCTATGCCATATTCCTGCAGCAAGAGGGGCTCCGCTTGATCCAACTAAAGCCAAGCCGTCTTCTAATTTTCGAGAAGGCTGCGCAGCGGACAGGTCACTCGCCAGTCAGTTTCTTATATTGCGCGTCGGTCAAAAGCACCACGGAAAGTCGTCCCTGGCGTACAAGCGGCGAGGTAGCGAACAGCGGATCCGATTTAATTTGCGCCAGCGTCACCGGCTTCGCCAGCGCCTTCCCAACCTTGATTTCTACCTCCGGATTCTTCGGATTCGACGCATCCACCGACAGCACAGAAGCCGTCCCCACCGCCGTCTTCTGATCGCCAGTCTCGTAGATCACAAGCCGCGTCCCGGGTTTCATCTCCCGAAGATTCCTCAGCGCGACAGGATTCGAAACTCCATCCCACACTGTTTCCTTATCCTTCTGCAGATCCGCAAACGAGTACTCGGAAGGCTCCGTCTTGAGCAAATAGTTTGAAACGCCGCCCTGTTTGTCCTGTTTCATCGTTGCCATTTTACCCTCCGCGCCCCATTATCCATGGGCTTTTGCGCCGCAGACCTTCGGTCTCCCCACTGGAACTTCAAGCTCCAATGGTACAGGTATGGTAGTACACAGAGTCATACATCCGTAAGGAACGTACTGTCCTTCACCTGTCCTTTCTCTGTACTATCGTCCAGTTGTTCGCCTGTCCCAAAGTTCTACACTGCTAAATAGTTGTCGCGCCAGGGTTAGGGGGTAACCATGGTCCGCAGAACGCAATTATTCATTTTAATTTTCAGCACAATCGGCCTCTCGCTTCTCTCCACTTCCGCATGGGCCAGTCCCGCAACGCTCAAGTGCAATTCAAACCGCGATCAGGTCTGGGTCTACGATTCACTGAATAGCTTCAATGTCGACGCGAAATTGAAATGCGGCCAGGGCGTCGAAATCATCGAGCGCCTTCCAAATTACGTGAAAATCCGCGCGCAAAATGGTGTCGAAGGTTACGTGCCAGACGCAGCCGTCGCCGGTCTTCAGGCCTTTCAGGCTTATCGCGATTCGGCCCACGACGTTGGCCTCGCTGCAAAACAAGTGCAAGCCGTCGAGGTTGCAAAAGCAGCCGCGCACGCCGCTTCTCTAGCACCCGCCGATGTGAGCTACTCAAAAGTCTCGCCAGCGTCGGCTTCTGGATCTTCAAACTCAGCTACCGCGGTAGCCGGACAGAAAACCCTCGTCAGTATTTCGATGGCCGCTCCGCCCGCGCTCGGCGCCTTGCAACCGGTTTCGACTACATCAGCGGTGAAGCCCGCAGTTTCACCTGCACCCTCGGCAACACCAACTCCATCAATTTCGCCCGCGGTTTCAACGCCGCCACCAGCGAAACCGGCCGCCGAATCATCTGCGATCGCCGCATCGCAGCCAGCTAAAACGCCTTCCCCGTCCGCTATGAATTCCGATTCAACTGGCGACTCCACAACTCCCGTCGAGCAATCGAACACCTCGTGCCAAACCTACTTCTCCGCCTACGGCCTCACGCCCAGTCAGACGAAATGGATCGCCAAGAATCGCGAGAAAGCTTTCTCTCAAATCTGTCCCGCGCCCGACCCTTCCAGAGTCGACTTCGTGATGATCTTCACTCACGACGTAGATTTCTTTAGCGGGACGATGCCTGACCCGGTTCACACGAGCGGCGGCTTCTCCGATTTCACGCCCATGACGTCCATGGACACCGCCCTCATTCCACAATCGCAAGCAGACAACGCGCGCCGCGAATACGTCTGGATTTTCCAGTTTGCAAAGGGAACATTCGATCCGGCGAGTTTCTCTGCGAAGCGGCGCTATCAATATTCAAAGATGGAAACCGCTTCGCTGGGGTCGAAAGCGGGCGTCAAGACAATCGAGGATGCTTTCCGATTCGTCTCCGGCGCGAGCCACTGATCGTAAGCCACTGACCGCCAGCCGCTGATCGCAATCTGTAAACGCAAGCAGCCGCACACCTGGCGGCCGAATCTCGCAGCCTGACATCACCGCGCACTGCATCGCCGGTACATTTCCTCCGTCTGATCCAGTGGCCCCTCCCACGAAAGACTCTCCACAAACGCGCGGCATCCCTCCCGGCGATTTTCGCGCAGCATCGGATCCCGAAGCATTTTCCCCAATGCATTCTCGAGAGCCGCGAGATCGTGCGGAATCACCTCCCCCGCCGCTCCCACAAATGTCGCAATGCCGCAACGGTCCGTCACAATCACAGGCGTTCCACAAGCCGCGGCTTCCCCCGCCGTATTCCCGAAATTTTCGTTCTGTGAAGGCAGCACGAACACATCCGCGTCGCGATAAGCCGACCACTTTGCATCATCAAAGAGCGGCCCTGCAAGGAGAACCTGCTCTCGAATTCCCAGGCGATCAACCATGGCGCGAAGCTTCGCCAAAAATCCATCCCCTTCCTCGGGCCCTGCCAACACGAGCACAGCATTTTGGTCGCCGCCAGGATTCGCGCGCCAATCTGCAAATGCCCGGAGCAGCATGTCGGGGCTTTTCTTTGACACCAACCGCCCCAAAAACAAAATCACCTTCGCATCGCTCGAAATCCCCCGCTCCCGTCGGAATTTCCCCGCCTCAGGCTCCCTCGAAGGCTGCTCAATGCCATTTCGACGCACTTCCACATGCTCCGCATCAATGCCTCCGCCAATCAGCTCCTCCTTCTCCTGCTCTGACGTCGCCACCAGATACCGCCCGCCTCGAATAAACCGGTCGCCAAGCAAATCCAGGTACATCCGTTTTAATCGCAGGCTGCGCACAATGGGCGGATACATTCCCATCGGCTCAATCACGTACGGTACGGATTGCCGCTTGCAGAAATAGCTCGCCGCCGGCCCCAACAAATCGTACAGCCCGTAAAAATGCACCACGTCGTAATAGCAAATGGAACCCCGGCAAAACGCTAACACCCCCGGATTCAGCGTCACCGCGCGATATTGCCCCACCGTACTGAGGTAAATCGCCTCCACATTGTCACTGCGAACTGTCCAACCCCAGCGGCAGCGCTCCGCCCCGGCCTGGGAGCCATTTCCTTTCCCAAAACCGAGGTCCGCCGTCAGCACCGTAACCTGATGGCCTCGTTTGGCGAGCCCCGAAGCCAGCGCCCGCACCTTGAACACAGGTCCACCCCGATCCTGAAAAGGGAAATAGCACTGAACCACTTTCAAAATGCGCATGTGGCCTGTTGTATCGGGCATGAAACGTAAGATCTCAAACGTGGGCCGGGCACCTTCACCCTGCAGAGAGGCGAGAATACTACTTCGGGCCACCCTAATCCAGATTAGGAGTCCCGCGCACCCATAGTCCCGGTACGAAAATTCAAAGAGGACAAAACTCGGAAGCGAACACCTTGCGAAGAAGGAAAAAGAAAGAAGTGGATAGACCCCACCGTCGTTCGATATCAGAGGGGTAGGAAAAAAGGAGCGACGGTAGGTGGCCGGGGGAAGGAAGCTGGCCCAGCCCTCAATCCCCGAAGGGATTCTCAGCTTTCCTCCCCCTGACTCAGCAACCTATCGCACGCAAGAAGCCAAAGGATCTAGCTGAAAACAAAGGCCTTCAAAATCACCTGAGGTGTAAAAAATCCAACCCCCCCGGTAAATTCTCCGAAGGAAAACTTTTGGAACTGCCTTCGCCCTCTTTCGCGTGAAAATTCCTTTCGACAACCGCGTTGCTGCCTTGACCGCAATCGCTGCGCTTGCTATGTTTGAAGATTACTCTGGGCGCAATCTACCCAGTGTGCGCTGTCCTCGACTGTAGAGGGCACTGTAACCGGTCATTAACACCATGGGCCTCAAGAAAATCGTCATTCGCGGCGCGCGACAGCACAATCTCAAGAATATCAGCCTCGAGATTCCCCGTAACTCGCTGACCGTCATCACCGGCCTCTCCGGTTCAGGCAAGTCCTCGCTCGCCTTCGACACCCTGTACGCCGAAGGGCAGCGCCGCTACGTGGAATCCCTCTCGGCTTACGCCCGCCAGTTCCTCGACCAGATGGAGCGCCCGGATGTCGATTCGGTCGAAGGCCTTTCGCCGTCCATCGCCATCGAACAAAAGACCACCACCCGCTCGCCCCGTTCCACGGTTGGTACCATCACCGAGATTTATGACTATCTTCGCATCGTGTACAGTGCGATCGGCACTCCGCATTGCCCGAAGTGCGGTAAACCCATCACCCGCCAATCCACCGAGCAAATCGTTCAGTCGGTGCTCGCGCTCAGGCCCGATGACCGCATCATGGTCCTCGCCCCGGTGGTTCGCGGACGCAAAGGTGAATACAAAAAAGAACTCGAGAAATACGCCAAGGAAGGTTACGTCCGCGCACGCGTAGACGGCGAACTCGTCAATCTCGACGAACCCATTCCGCTCGATCGCCGCAAGAATCACACCATCGAAATCGTCGTGGACCGCCTGCTGCTGAAGAATGGTATCGCGCAGCGTCTCGAGGAATCGATCGGCACGGCCCTTCGTCTCACCGGCGGCCTGGTCACCATTTCAGTCGTAGGCGGCGACGAGCACGTCTATTCCGAAAAACTCGCCTGTCCCGATTGCGGTATCTCCGTCCCTCAGCTCGAGCCGCGCTCGTTCAGCTTCAATTCGCCTTACGGCGCGTGCCCCGAATGCCATGGCCTCGGCTCCAAATACGATTTCGATCCGTCCAAAGTGATCGTCGATTGGTCGAAGCCACTCTTCGAAGGTGGCCTCGGTCCCGGCTCAGGCTCCACATTCGTTCAGCGCACCATGAAACTCGCTGCCGCCGCGCATGGCTTCGATCTCGATACGCCGTTCGAGCAATTTCCTCGCAAAGTTCAAAATCTGATCCTGCATGGCAATCCTGCGGACGGCACCGGAGTGAAAGGCCTCAATTTTCAGGGCGTTCTCACGCATCTCGAGAAGAGCCTCGAAGAATCGAATTCCGATACATACCGCGAATGGCTCACGCAATACATGTCCCCAGCGCCGTGTGCGGCTTGTAATGAACGCCGCCTGCGCCCCGAAAGCCTCGCCGTAAAAATCGCCGGCCTTTCGATCGCCGATTTCACGGCGCTCCCGCTCACCGAAGCGCGCGCTGCTGTTGATAAAATTCGTGGCCACCTCACGCTTCGTCAGCGAAAAATCGCCGGCCGCCCGCTCACCGAAATAGCCGAGCGCCTCGATTTTCTTCTCAACGTGGGACTCGGCTATCTCACTCTCGACCGTTCAGCCGCCACGCTATCCGGCGGCGAAGCCCAACGCATTCGCCTCGCCACGCAGATCGGCTCGCGCTTGCGCGGCGTACTCTATGTTCTCGACGAGCCTTCCATTGGCCTGCATGCTCGCGACAACGGACGCTTGCTCAGCACCCTCGAAACCCTGCGTGACCTGGGCAACACCGTGCTCGTTGTCGAGCACGACGAAGAAACCATTCGCCGCGCCAACTATGTGGTCGATCTCGGCCCCGGCGCGGGCACCGCCGGCGGACATCTCGTCGCCTCTGGACCGCCCGAGGAAATCGCCGCGAATTCCGCGTCGCTCACCGGCCAATATCTTTCCGGCCGCGCGAAAATTCCTGTGCCCGATCATCGCCGCCCCACCAATGGAAAAGCCATCACCATCCTTGGCGCCCACGGAAACAATCTTAAAAATATCGACGTCGCGTTTCCGCTGGGACTACTCACCGTCGTCACGGGCGTCTCCGGCTCCGGCAAATCCACGCTTATCAACGACATTCTGTATCGCGCGCTAGCAGCAAAGCTCTACCGCTCCATGGAAAAGCCCGGCGAGCATCGCGCCATCACTGGTATCGAGCACATAGACAAAGTCGTTCAAATCGACCAGGCACCCATCGGCCGCACCCCGCGCTCGAATCCCGCCACCTTTACAGGCGTCTTCGCTCCGATTCGCGAGCTCTACGCCATGCTTCCGGAATCGCGCGAACGCGGCTACCGTCCCGGGCGTTTTAGTTTCAATGTGAAAGGCGGCCGTTGCGAGGCCTGCCAGGGCGATGGCCAGCGCCGCATCGAAATGAATTTCCTGCCCGATGTGTACGTCACTTGCGAAGTCTGCCGCGGCAAGCGTTACAACGCCGAGACCCTCGCCGTCCGCTACAAGGGCCTCACGATTTCCGATCTGCTCGATTTGCCCATCGAGGAAGCTCTGAAGGCGCTCGAAAATATTCCCGCGATTCAGCAAAAGCTTCAGACGCTCGTCGACGTCGGCCTCGGCTACATTCAACTCGGCCAATCCGCCACCACGCTTTCCGGCGGCGAAGCCCAGCGCACCAAGCTTGCCCGCGAACTTTCGCGCCGCCAAACCGGCCGCACGCTGTATATTCTCGATGAGCCAACCACGGGACTGCACTTCGACGACGTGAAAAAACTTCTCGACGTGCTGAACCGTCTGGTCTCACTCGGCAACACCGTGCTGATCATCGAGCACCATCTCGACGTCATCAAACAAGCCGACTGGATCATTGACCTCGGTCCCGAGGGCGGCAACGAAGGCGGCCGCATCGTCGCACAAGGCACGCCCGAGCAAGTCGCGCGCGTAAAGAAATCTTTCACGGGCCAGATCCTCGCCCGCGCGCTCAATGGCGCGGGAGGAAATGGAAATGGCAAGGCGACTCAAAGCGCGCACACGGAAGCTGATGCAAACGCGAACGCCTGACTCGTATGATCCCCGACGATAACAATCCTAGCCTTCCCGAATCACTCCTAGACCCGCCCGCTCCTTCGGCCGCTGGATTGCCCAGCCCGGAAATGCGCGCCGCCGCAACAACATCGCCGTTACTCATCCAGCCCGAAGCCCTGCCGCCGATGTTCCAGCAATTTCCCGAAGATCTCCGCGTTCCTTGGAGTTGGCCCGACCTGCTGCTGCTGATCGCAGTCACGCTGCTAGGAACCTTCGTGATCAGCATCGTTCTCGTCGGCATCTTCGCGGCTTTCGGGATGACGCCTACCAGCTTGCAGAATTCTTCCGTCAACAAGAGTCTCTTCCTAATCGTCAATCAAGCCATTCTCTCGCTTGGATTGCTCGCGTATCTCGCCGCTCAGATACATGTGCGATTTCAATCGCCGTTCTGGCGAACCATCGGCTGGCGACCACTGCAGACCCGCGCCATCCCGCGCCGCATCGTCTATTTCAGCCTGATTCTCGGCGGCTTCAGTCTCTCCTTGCTGGTCCAACTCGCGTCGGCCGCGCTCCAAACCAAAGCAAAGCTCCCCATCCAGGAATATTTCCAGGACCCACGCAGCGCCCTTCTCCTGATGTTGATGAGCATCCTGCTAGCCCCGCTCGTCGAAGAAACCATCTTCCGCGGCTACCTCTATCCGGTTTTCGCGCGAAGCTTCGGCATCGGCGCAGGAGTAGTCATCACCGGCACTCTCTTCGGCCTCCTCCACGCCCCGCAACTCTGGGGCGGCTGGGGCCAAATCGCGCTCCTGATTGGCGTGGGAATTATTTTCACCGCCGCTCGGGCTATCTCGCGCACAGTCGTCGCCAGCTACGTCCTGCACGTCAGCTACAACTCATTCCTGTTCATCGCATTCCTCGTCGCCTCCCACGGCCTCCGCCATTTCCCTGTCCAGTAGCACAGGCATTCCTGCCTGTGCCCCAAGCCGCTACCACCACAAAATTCCCCACGCAAGCAACGTGTAATCCCCCGGGTTTCGTAGGGGCGGCTCTAAGAGCCGCCCGCGCTGCCAACTTGTGTGGCGACCACCACGATCCGTCATTGCTCGTCGTGAGACCTGCGCTATCGTCACCATGGCCACCACGCACCGCTACAATCCCTGCTCGCGTAGCTCAGGTCCCGTTCTGGCCGTAGGCCAGAGCTGACCTGAGGCCTTCCTCCGCCCCACGTCACCGCACCCAGAATCAGCTAGAATAGAACGCGGAACACCGGGACGCCGGCAATTTCCGCGCCCAAAAAAAAGGACGACAATCGCGCTTGTACACCGTCGAAGCAATCCGCTGGACGCCCGAAGGCGTCGTCATCCTTGACCAGCTCCGCCTCCCGCGCGAAGTCACCTATCACACCTACACCGACTACCACGACGTAGCGAAAGCGATAAAAGACATGATCATCCGCGGCGCACCGGCCATCGGCGTCGCTGCGGCGATGGGCGTAGCTCTCGGCGTCGAGCACTCGCGTGCGCAAACTCTCCCTGAGCTGCGCGCCGAATTCGCCACCATTTGCGACACCCTTGCCCACACCCGTCCAACAGCAGTCGATCTGTTCTGGGCCATCAATCGCTTCAAAGCCCGTTTCGAGGAATTGGCGACGGCCACCGCATCCGCTAAAAACGGCGCATCCGGCCTCGCGCATCTGCGCGCCGCCCTCATCGAAGAAGCGCAGAAAGTTCACGAAGAGCGCCGCGAAGCCGATCGCCGCATCGGAAAATTCGGCGCCGACCTCCTCGCCAAATCCGGCCGCGTGATGACCCAGTGCAACGCCGGCGCACTGGCCACTGGCGGCATCGGCACCGCTCTCGGCGTGATTCGCGTGGCGGTCGAGGAAGGCCATCAGATTGACGTGCTCGTTCCTGAAACGCGTCCGTACCTGCAAGGCGCCCGCCTCACCGCCTGGGAATTGCAGCAGGATCAAATTCCGCTCACGCTCATCACTGACAACATGGTCGGCCATTTCCTCAAAACCGGCGGGGTGAGCGCCGTTGTAGTCGGTGCCGACCGCATCGCCCGCAATGGCGACACCGCCAATAAAATCGGCACCTACGGCATGGCCGTACTCGCCCGCGAGAATAATGTCCCTTTCTACGTTGCGGCGCCCGTCTCCACGATCGACATGTCGCTCGCGTCCGGCGAACAAATTCCCATCGAAGAACGCTCCTCAGCCGAAGTGACGCACCTCGCCGGCATCCAGCTGGCGCCCAGCGAAGTGAAAGCCGCGCACCCCGCTTTCGACGTCACGCCCGCCCGCTACATCACCGCCATAATCACAGAGCGAGGCGTCGCTCGCGCCCCGTTCGACGAACCACTCCGCAAATTCACCGCAACTTCGTAGTTCGCGCCAAAGTTCGCCGCTTCGCTTCGGTAAAAAAAATCGCGGCGTTCCCAAAAGATTTCAGCCCGATGGGAACTTTCAGCTCCGCCCCAACGTAACAATTACCGTGACGGGCGCACGCCCGCAAAAAACGAAAGACAACAATGATCAGCGACCAATTGAGACAAGTTCTGCGACGCCTCGGCCGCGCCCCGCTCTTCACGGCCATTACATTGATCACTCTCGCCGCGGGCATCGGCGCGAACACCGTGATCTTCAGCGTTCTCGAAGGAGTCCTGCTGAAACCGCTGCCCTATCCGCATCCCGAAGAGCTGATTGGCGTATGGCACACCGCTCCGGGCGTGGGCATCAAGGATCTCAATATATCTCCGTCCATTTATTTCATCGATCGCGAACAGAACACCACGTTTCAGGACATCGGCGCGTATAACGATGATTCGATCAGCGTCACCGGCGTCGGCGAGCCCGAGCAGGTCCACGGTCTCGACGTGACCGATGGAACTTTGCCGCTTCTCGGCGTCAAACCGGCGCTGGGCCGACTGTTCACCCGCGAAGACGATTCGCCGGGCACGCCCGAAACCGCTCTTCTCTCTTACGGTTACTGGCGCCAGAAATTCGGCGGCGATCCGAACGTTATCGGCCGCTCCATCACGCTCGATGGAAAGCCGCGCGAAATCATCGGCGTCCTGCCACAAAATTTTCATTTTCTTGACGAAGGCGATCCCGCCATTTTTCTTCCCTTCAAATGGGACCGCAATAAAATCAAGCTCGGCAATTTCAGTTATCGCGCGCTTGCGCGCCTGAAACCCGGCGTTACGATGGCGCAAGCCAGCGCGGACGTGGCGCGCATGATTCCCATCTCTATACGGAGTTTTCCGGCGCCGGAAGGCTTCAGCATTTCGCTTTTTGAAAAAGCGCAATTCGGGCCGAACCTGCGGCCACTCAAGCAGGACGTAGTGGGCGACATTGGAAACGTGCTGTGGGTGCTGATGGGCTCGATTGCCGTGGTCTTGTTGATCGCCTGCGCGAACGTGGCCAACCTGCTGCTTGTGCGCGTCGAGGGACGCCGCCAGGAGCTGGCGGTTCGTGCCGCGCTCGGCGCCGGATGGAAACGAATCGCCGCAGATTTGCTGTTCGAAAGTGTGATCCTCGGGCTGCTCGGCAGCGCGCTGGGCTTGGCGCTGGCCTGTGCGGCGCTTCGCATTCTCGTTGCGATGGCACCCACTGGCCTGCCGCGCATTCACGAAATCGGCATCGACTTCCCCGTGCTGCTGTTCACTTTGGCGATCGCGTTGTTTTCCAGCCTTCTCTTCGCCTCGATTCCGATATTCAAGTACGCCGGTTCACGGCTGAACACCGGCCTTCGCGAAGGCGGACGCGCGCTGAGCCAGAGCCGCGAGCAGCATCGCGCCCGCAACATTCTGGTGGTGGTGCAGGTCGCGCTTGCGCTCGTGCTTCTGATTTGCTCGGGTTTGATGATCCGCACTTTCCGCGCGCTGATGCGCGTTCCGCCCGGCTTCACGTCGCCGGATTCCGTTCAGACCTTCCGGTACTACATTCCGGAAGCCGATGTGCCCGATAGCCAGGCCGAACGCGCCGTCCGCATGGATCAGGAAGTAGTGAACAAGCTCGCCGCGATTCCAGGAGTTTCGCAGGTGAGTTTCTCCAGCTCGATTCCTCTGGATCACAACAGCTCTTTTGATCCCGTCTTCGCACAGGACCGCACCTACGCCGAGGGAGAGCTTCCACCTTTGCGATACTTCAAGTTCATCTCGCCGGGTTTCTTTTCGACGCTGGGCACTCCGTTCATTGCCGGCCGCGATCTTACCTGGGACGACATCTACCAGCGAATTCCTGTTGCGATCGTTTCCGAGAATCTCGCGCGGGAATACTGGCATGACGCAGGCAACGCTCTGGGCAAGCGAATCCGCGTCGGCAACAATGACGACTGGCGCGAAATCATCGGAGTCGTTGGCAACACTTACGACCAAGGCGTTGACAAGGATCCAACCTCGTCCGTTTACTGGCCTGTGATCATGAATCGTTTTGAAGGACAAAAGGAATCGCTGCGCCGCGGCATCGGTTTTGCCATTCGGAGTCCGCGCGCTGGTTCCGAAGCGTTTCTGAAAGAAATCCGGGAGGCGGTGTGGTCGGTTGATTCCAATATTCCTCTGGCCGAGGTTCACACGCTCGGCTACCTCTACAAGCAATCCATGGCGCGGACTTCTTTCACGCTGGTTATGCTGGGAGTGGCGGGAGGCATGGCTCTGCTGCTCGGAATCGTGGGAATTTACGGCGTGATTGCTTACTCGGTCTCGCAGCGCACACGCGAAATCGGAATTCGCATGGCTTTAGGCGCGCAGCAGCAAACTCTGACGGCGATGTTCGTGCGGCATGGATTGTGGCTCGCGGGAATCGGCGTCGTCTGCGGACTGGCGGCATCGTTCGCGGTGATGCGTTTGATGTCGTCTCTGCTTTTCCACGTCAGTCCTCTCGACCCGATCACCTACACCGCCGTAACGCTCGGTGTGATCGCGACGGTTTATGTCGCGTGCTATCTGCCCTCCCGCCGCGCCTCCCGAGTAGACCCCGTCGAGGCCCTCCGCGCAGAGTAGGCCTGGTCGGCGGTGAGAAATGCTGGATTGCCATCTCTTTCCCACTTAGAATGGGAGTTCGGGGAAGTCTTAGGTTTATAAGACCGGAGGGCCTGATGAAAGTCCTCTTCGTACATCCCAGCCCGCTGATGTATTCGGAAATCTACCTGCGTCTTGAGCCGCTTGGGCTTGAGTTGGTTGCGCAGTCCGCGCGCAAAGCAGGCTATGACGTTCGGCTTCTCGACCTCCAGGTTTTCCGCCATCGCGACTACTTCCGCCTCCTCGAAGACTTCAAGCCCGAAGCGATTGGGTTCTCGCTGAACTATCTCGCGAATATTCCCGAGGTGGTGGATCTCGCGAAAGAAACCCGGCACCGTCTTCCGGAATGCTTCATCTTCGCAGGAGGCCACAGCGCGTCTTTTACCGCGAAGGAAATTCTCGCCCACGCCGAGGGAGCCATTGGTTGCGTGGTCCGCGGAGAAGGTGAAGCGATTACGCCGAGCGTGCTGGAAGCAGCAGATGATCCGGACAAGCTCCGCACGTTGCCCGGCGTCACGAGCATTTATGGCGATGGGCCCGCCCCCAGGCTGGTGGAAAACTTGAACGCCACGCAACCCGCGCGCGATCTCATCGCTCGGCGCCGAAAATATTTCATTGGCGTGCTGGATCCCTGCGCCTCGATCGAATTCACGCGCGGTTGCCCGTGGGATTGCTCGTTTTGCAGCGCCTGGACGTTCTACGGGCGCAACTACCGCAAGCTGAGCGCAGAGGTGGCCGCCGAAGATCTCGCCAGCATTCAGGAACACGGAGTATTCATTGTTGATGATGTAGCGTTCATTCAATCCGAGCACGGGCTGGCGCTTGCGCGCGAAGTGGAGAAGCGCAACATCAAGAAAGAGTAT
The DNA here is from genome assembly GCA_963772535.1 of uncultured Acidobacteriota bacterium. GTDB lineage: Bacteria > Acidobacteriota > Terriglobia > Acidiferrales > UBA7541 > Palsa-295. The sequence continues at coordinate 148,654 of CAVYXN010000005.1, read as the reverse complement.
TACCTCGAAACGCGCGGCGATGTTCTCGTCCGAAACAAGGAAGTTTTTCGAATGTGGAAACGCCTCGGCCTTAAGTATATGTTCCTCGGGATCGAAGCCATCGATGACGAAGGGCTCAAGAGCCACCGCAAGCGCGTCACGGTGAAGAAAAATATTGAAGCGCTCGAATGCGCTCGCGCGCTGAATATTCATGCCGCTGTGAACATCATCGCCGATCCCAATTGGGACGAGCGCCACTTCGAAGCCGTCCGCGAATGGGCGCTGCAGGTGCCCGAAATCGTGCACATCACCGTAAACACTCCGTACCCGGGAACGGAAACCTGGGTCACCGAGTCGCGCAACTTTACGTCTCGCGATTACCGCCTCTTCGACGTGCAGCACGCCGTATTGCCCACGAAGCTTCCTCTCGATCGCTTTTACGAGGAACTCGTGCGCACGCAGCAGATTCTGAATCAGAAGCATCTGGGATTTGCCGCGTTGAAAGACACTTTTTTCATGGCGCTCGGCTTTCTCGCCAAAGGGCAAACGAATTTCGTCAAAATGCTCTGGAAGTTTTCCAGTGTCTACAATGCGAAGCGCCAGATGCAGGACCATCAACGCGAGATTCGCTATCCGATCCGCCTGCCGGAGGCCGCCCCGCCAAAGCGCGTGGATCAGGCGCTTCTCTACATTCACACACCCGAAACAGCGCACGCCTCGCACGAGCTGTAGAGCCTGGCTGGCTTTCTGCGGACTGCCGCTTCGATGAAAAACTTGCGAGGCGTAATTGCCGGAAAATGCGATTTTGTCCCTATTAGAATTTCGTTTTCTTCTTTCTTTTGTCCAACTTAACTCTTTTTCTAAAAGTTCGAATGTTCCTATTAGAACGTTGGGGCGGGTAGCTCGCGAACCGACGGCAGAGCAGGGCATCGATGGGGGACGCGCCCTTCGGGCCTCGGGGCAAGCCCCGCCTACCCCAGGGCAAAAAAGCGGCGAATATTTGCGATTAGAAAATCTTAGTTCTGTGATTCTTATGGGAGTTAGGCGGAGTTTTAATCCCAGATTTGCGATTAGAAATCCAGGATTGCGCTGCGGAAGCAGGAGGGTTAGAAGGCGCGAACTAGGGCCTGTGATTGATTGCTTGCTGCGGCTCGAGTTGTGAACAAATAGCACGACTCATGGTAATTCACTGGTAACTAGGTGTCAAGCTAAGAAACAACAAGGGCAGCCCCATCATGAATCGCTTGACACTGAAGTCCTTGAAGTCCTTCGCTGCGATCAGGATGACGACGGTGCAAGTGTGGGTTTCAAAACGACGGCGAGGCGAAAAGAACGAGCGCTTGGGATTTGCCGAGCATTACGAGGCGAGTGCGTTGTTACTTGGGGCACGGGCGGGGATGAATGGCACGAGGAGTGGGCGGCGCGGGCGCGCCTTAGACGCGCCCCTACTGGTGCTTGAGCGATGACAATCGTTGGAGACAAAGCACGACTACAAATCATACGATGAGCCACAGGGCCGAATTCGAGAGTTCAGTTCAACTGGAGGTTCGCATGAAGTCCTTTGCTTTTTTTATTTTCGCGGGGGTGATTCTTGTCGCGCCGGCCGCGTTGGCGCAGAAAGAGGAAGTGCCGAAGAGTATAGCGGGAAGCGCTGGCTTGGCGCTGGGCTGGGCGGAGAAGGGATTTCTTGGCGTTGCGGAGGCTATGCCCGAGGAAAAGTACTCGTACATTCCCACTCAAGGGAATTTCGATGGCGTGCGGTCGTTTGGGGAACAGGTGAAGCATGTAGCCTGCGCACAATTCGCATTCTTCAATGAGATCGAGGGGAAGACGCCGCCGGAGCATTGCGAGAAGGGCGGCCCGTCGAAGGCGAAGACGAAGGCGGAGCTGCTGCAATATCTGCGCGATTCATTCGAGTATGGCGACAAGGTGCTTGCGACGATCACTGCGCAAAACGCGGTGGATCGCGTCGAGGGACCTTACGCCGGGCCCAACACAAAACTCGGCTTGGCGATGGCTGCGCTCTGGCACATCACCGATCATTTTGGACAGCTGGTGGTGTATCTGCGATTGAACGGAATCGTGCCGCCGGTGACGCAGCAATATCCGTTGAAGGTGCGATGAGGAGATGCTGGTGATTCGACGGGATGATTCGCGTCGGCGCGGAGAGAGAACCCCGGATGCCCCGAGTCCCTACTCGGCCCGCCCTGCCCCCGCAGGGTTTACTGACTGGTTCGCCTCAGTTCCTGCGTCGCTGCGGCTGCCTAGCTGCTAGGCCGTGGCGCCCGCCTGGGAAGTGCCCATTGCACGCCGCTGCTGGAAGCATTCGCGGCAGTAGACGGGACGTCCCTGGGTGGGTTTGAAGGGAACTGTCGTTTCTTTGCCACATTGCGAGCAAACGGTCTTCGTCTCGACGCGTTGAACGTTCGTCGAACTCGATCCGTTGCTGCCTTGCGCGCGGTTTGCTTTGCAGTTTTTGCACCGCTTGGGCTCGTTCTTGAAGCCCTTGTCGGAGAAAAACATCTGCTCGCCGGCCGTGAAAACAAACTCGGCGTTGCATTCCGCACACTTCAGGACCTTATCGTGGTATTCCATTGCGCTGCTCCACCGTGCTGGGAGAGGACTGGCAGCGAGCAACTCACGCCGGACGTTGGGCAAGGAACAATCGCGAGCGCGACGATTCCCGCTTTCCGTCCGGCACGAACTGCTTAAATGGGCCCAATTGATGTTCGCCTAATCCTGCTCACGACGTTGCTTCTTGCGGAGACGCTTACGCGAGAGTGCTTCCTTGGCGCGACGCTTCTCCCCCGGCTTCATGTAGTAGCTGTGCTTTTTGATCTCTTTGATGATGTCTTCCGACTGCACCTTTCTCTTGAAGCGGCGGAGAGCATTCTCCAAAGATTCGCCCTCTTGAATGACAACTTCTGCCACGCGTATTCACCCCCGTCCCTAATGGATGTTTGAGTTTGCCTTGCTGGATTCACACCAGTGTAACCGGTTCCTAGGGGAGCCGGCAATGAGCAACTTCTATCCAAGGCTACCCCGCAAGTCAAGGTTTAAATTGCATAAGGAGGCTGGGCGGGCGTTATGTAACCAGACCGTAAATGGTTATCGAGATTGTATAGTTAGGACTTTCCTGCCATGTGCGCCACAGCAGCGACTAAATCAAAAAAGAATCAGCTATTCATCACCTGAGGATGGGGTGCTCCACGCGTCTGGGGCGGCTTCTTCGAAGCGCGTGTGGCGCGCGAGGAACACGAAATTCAGGTTACCGGTGGGGCCGTTGCGCTGCTTGGCGATGATGAGTTCGGCTTTGGCGCGATCTTCTTCGGGAAGGTCGGTCTTGTAAAAATTGGGGCGGTTGATGAAGAGCACTACGTCGGCGTCCTGCTCGATGGCGCCTGATTCGCGCAGATCAGAGAGCTGCGGCTTGCGCTCTTCGCGTTCGGGTGCGCGCGTGAGCTGGCTGAGCACGACCACCGGAACTTTCAATTCCTTTGCCAGGCCCTTGAGCGCGCGCGAGATGCTTGAAACTTCTTCCTGGCGATTCGTGCCGCGGCCGGTATTGGTGGGCACCACGAGCTGCAAATAATCGACGATCATCAGCGACAGACCTCGGTCGCGTTTGAGGCGGCGGGCCTTCGCGCCCATTTCGAGGACCGTGGAAGATGCGGAGTCGTCAATCCAGAGCGGCGCGTCGCCGAGGCTCGTGAGCGCGCGCGTGATTTTATTCCAGTCGTCGCGACCCATGTGGCCGGTGCGGAATTTGTGGGCGTCCACGCGCGCTTCCGACGCGAGCATACGCAGAAGGAGCGATTCTTTCGACATTTCCAGGCTGAAGACGGCGACAGGCTCCCGGTTGCGTACCGCAACGTTTTCGGCGATGTTGAGCGCGAGTGCGGTCTTTCCCATCGAAGGACGCGCGGCGAGGATGACGAGCTCGGACGGTTGCAAGCCGGCGGTTTCATTGTCGAGGCCGGGGTAGCCAGTGGCGAGGCCCGTGATGCGGCGGCCTTCGCTGAAGATGCGCTCGAGGCGCTCGAAATTGTCGCGGACGAGTTCTTTGACGCCGATGAGGCCAGCGCGGACGCGGTCTTCGGCGATCTGAAAGATGGTGGATTCAGCGCGGTCGAGAATTACGTCGGCATCGTCGCCGGCGGCGAGGGCCTGTTCCTGAATCGCGGCGGCAGAGAAGGCGAGAGTGCGGAGGACAGATTTCTCTTTGACGATGCGCGCGTAGTGCTCGACGTTCGTGGCGCGCGGCAGACCGTCGGCCAGCTGCGACAGATAGGCGACGCCGCCGGCTGAATCGAGTTCGCCGCGACGGGCAAGATCGTCCATTAGCGTGACGACGTCGATGGCCTGCTGATGCTCGGCAAGCTGAATCATGCGCTGAAAAATCTGGCGATGCTGCGGGAGGAAGAAGTCTTCCGAGCGCAGCTTTTCAACAGCGGCGTTGAGGGAATGATTATCGAGAAGGACGGCGCCGAGGATGCTGCGCTCCGCTTCGAGATTGTGCGGGAGCGGCCGTTCGATCGAAGTGTCTGCCGTAGCCATTCGCTTTATTTTCGCCCAGGCCTCTTTGGGATGCAAGAGGCGGAATTTTTAGTTGCGGCGCGCATTCGCGCGCGCTCGATTTATTTTTTGTATGAAGCGGGTGGCATTTTGCGCGTGGTTCGTCGGCTCGTCAATCGTATGTGCGCGTAAAGCTCCTGTGAATATTTCGGAGAAGTGGAAAACGCGAATTAGTCGTGAGTGTGACGCTCGCCGTGTGCGTAAAGATACCGACGGCCTACTCAATTTAGCGGGGACTCTCGGCGATTTCAGGAAAGCTGGAGCTCGTGGCGAAGAGTTTCGGCAATTTCCGCGACACGCTGACCGGCAGCCGCACTCATTTCGCCCTTCGCACCGCGTTCGCGGAGTACGAGCCAGATTCCCGGGCGGTAAATCTCTTTGTCGTGGCAGATGGCGCCAGTGAGCTGGGCGATTTCGAGCGAGCCGCCGGCAAGCTCGCGATCGAGAATCGCGCGTGCTTCGTCGAGAAGATCCTTGAATCCTTGCGAGGCGAGCATCGGATCGACGTCGCGCGGGATGGGCGCCTCGATATCTTCGAGGTCGTAATCGGGAAGCTGGTTGGTAATCATGAGTTCAACGGATGAGGCGGGCGCGGCTTTGTCGAGCGCGATTTTGATGGACATGACGATATTTTCGCAGAAGCGCGGCTATTTCGGATAGGGGTGCCCGGCGAGAATCGCGAAGGCGCGGTAGATCTGCTCCGCGAGGACGACGCGGGCAAACTCGTGCGGCATGGTGAGAGTGGAGAGCGAGATTTTTTGTTTTGCGGCAGCGCGCAGGTCAGCCGGGAAGCCTTCCGCATCGCCGCAGAGGAAGACGAGTTCGCGCGCGCCGCGGTCGCGTAGGTCGCCGAGCCATTTTGCAAATTGTTGCGAAGTGAATTGCTTGCCGGCGGCGTCGAGCAGGACGATCGTTGCGCTTGAGTCGAGCTTGAGTTTGCGAAGCGCGGCGGGGCCGGCGTCACGGAGTTCGGTGACTTCGACGTCGGCATAGTGGCGGATGCGGGCGGTGTAGTCGTTGAGAAGGGCGCGGGCTTCTTCGCGGCGCGTTTTGCCCAGCATTAGGAGACGGAGTTTCATGGTGAGAAGTTGCCGAGCATCTTACGCTGAGATCCTTCGCTGCGCTCAGGATGACAAGGCAAACCCGGAATTACTCGAGCAGGTGATACTTTTTGCGCTTCTCAAGAAGGGTTTTGCGGCTGATGCCGAGGATTTCGGCGGCGCGGCCGATTTTGTAGCGCGTGGCTTCGAGAGTTGCTTTGATCGCGTCACGCTCGAGATCTTCGAGCGAGCGGAGCGGGCCGCTAGGTCCGGCATCGTGCGACGCAGCGTGAATAATTTTGGGGAAATCGGTTGGGCCTAGCGCCTGCGATTTGCCGAAGATGAGCCCGTGCTCGATTGCATTTTTTAGCTCGCGCACGTTCCCGGGCCACGCGTATGAGTCGAATAGATGCAACGCCGCCGGATCAAGCGTAGCATCCGGGCGTCCGTGCACCGGACCGAGGCGCGCAAGGAAGTGCGCTGTCAGAGCAGGAATATCGGCGCGTCGTTCGCGCAACGGCGGCACTGGGACAGCGAGTACGTTGAGGCGGAAATAAAGGTCTTCGCGGAAACGTCCTGTTGCGACTGCCTTGGAGAGATCGGTATTGGTGAGCGCCATCAGGCGCGCGTCCATGCGAAGCGAATCTGTGCCGCCCAGCCGCTCGAACGTACGCTCTTCGATCACGCGCAAAAGCTTGGCTTGCATGCCGGGCGTCAGTGCGGCCACTTCGTCGAGGACGATCGTGCCGCCCTGCGCCATTTCGAGGCGACCTTGCTTGCGAGTGACGGCGCCAGTAAATGCGCCACGCTCGTGGCCAAAAAGTTCGGATTCGACGAGTTCAGCAGGAAGGCTAGCGCAGTCAATTTTGAGAAAGGGCGCGTCGCGACGCGGCCCGTTCTGATGAATCCAGCGCGCGAGCTGGTCTTTTCCCGTGCCGCTCTCGCCGGTAATAAGCAACGTGGTGGAAGGCTCGGCGAGCTTGGCGGCGAGTTCAAGAACGCGAAGCGAGGCGGGATCGGCAGCGATCCATTCAAGGCTCAACACGAACGGTTTCGAATCGTGCGGTGTAGTCTCGCGCGTGGCCGCGTCGTATGCCGTCATCGGAGCGTCAGGTATTGCTTTGATGCGAAGCGCCGGCTTGTGCTTCGCCAGCGGACCCGGGCGGACGAGTGGGCGCCGGGAAATCAATGCGCTCGGCGGTACGCCATAGCCGTTCGAGATCGTAATACTGCCGGGCGCGCTCGCTGAAAATGTGCGCGACGAAATCTCCGTAGTCGAGCAGCACCCATTCGGCGCCGGGCTTTCCTTCGCGATGCGCCAGACGGATACCGTGGCTCTTGAGCCGCTCTTCAATGGCTTCGCCGATCGCTTGAATCTGCGGCTGGCTATTGCCCGAGCAGAGGAAGAAATATTCGGCGAACGCGCCCACGCCCGCCAGTTTCAGCACCGTAATATCCACGGCCTGCTTGTCCTGAGCCGCTTCGACGGCCCATCGAATTTCGGGGCGCAGAGAAATGTTGATCACCGGTACAGGGCCTGCTCTCGAATGTATTCCTCTACGCGCGCGGGCACAAGCCCATGAATCGTTTGGTGTCGCTCGAGGCGATGGCGAATCTCGGTGGAAGACACGTGGCTGGCGACGGTGGTGAGCAGATGCACCGTGGATTTCCGCAGAGCGATTTTGTGCGGGTCGTGGGAAGGAGCGCGGTTAAGTTTTTCCGGGGGAATCACGAGACGCAAAGCCTCGATGCGAAACCCCGGACGGCTGGCGATGATGAAATCGCAGCAGTCGAGCAGGGCTTCGTAGTTCTTCCACGTCACAATTTCCAGAAACTGGTCAGCTCCGAGCATAAAGTATAAATGATCGTCGGCGTGCTCGCGGCGGAAGCGGCGCACCGTTTCGTAAGTGTAGAAGACGTGCGGTGTGGCGCCGTCCATGGGCGCTTCCGCTAGCGATGGCACGAACGTCGCGTGATCCGCGCAAGCCAGCGTAACCATCGCGTAGCGATGAATGAAAGGGGTGAGCGCCGGTTTGGTTTTGTGCGGCGGTCGCGACGACGCGATGAAATATATGGCGTCGAGATGAAAACGCTTTTGCGCGGCCTGCGCCACCGTTATGTGGCCGGAGTGAATTGGGTCGAAGGTGCCGCCGAACAGAGCCACTGAGCGGCGATGATGCGAGTGCCCGTGCGGCTTATGAGAGGAGTGTGACGTCAACGCTCTTCTCCGTCATTTCCGGCCGGGTGGTGCTCGGAAAGATCGGGCGGAGCGGCAGCGGCTGCTTGAGTTTCGCCGCCTTCGAGCGGCAGGGCGGGTTTGGGGATGCGATCGAGCGCATCGGCCATGGCGCGAACGAGTTCGACGATGCCTTCGCCAGTAGCGGAGGAAATGGCGTGAAATTCCAGGCCGCGCTTGGCGCAGAAGGCGCGCAATTCTTCGAGATGTGTGCGGTCGGTGGTAGCGTCGAGCTTTGTGGCCACTACGATCATCGGCTTTTCGGCGAGCATGGGGCTGAACGACGCGAGTTCGTGCCCGATGATCTCGAAATCGCGCACCGGATCGCGGTCGTTCGCATCACTTGTGTCGACGAGATGCGCGATCAAGCGCGTGCGTTCGATGTGCTTCAGGAAGCGAGTGCCAAGCCCGGCGCCTTCATGGGCGCCCTCGATGAGGCCCGGCAGATCGGCGACAACGAAGGTGCGGCCGGCGCGCGGTGCAGCGTCGGGATCAGCTGAAACCACTCCAAGGTGTGGCTCGAGAGTCGTGAACGGATATGCAGCGATCTTCGGACGTGCAGCCGAAATGCGCGAGATCAGCGTGGACTTACCCGCGTTTGGAAAACCGACAAGGCCCACGTCTGCGAGCAACTTCAATTCGAGACGCAGGTGACGTTCCTGGCCGGGATGTCCGTCTTCATGCTCGCGCGGTGCTTGGTGCCATGGTCGAACGAACTTCGGGTTGCCATTTCCACGGCCGCCGCGTCCGCCACTCGCGGCTAAGAATCGTTGGCCGGCTTGCGTGAAATCGAAGAGCTGTTCGCCGGTGTCGGAATCGAAGACGACGGTGCCGACAGGAACCTTCAAAACCATCTCGTCGGCAGATGCGCCGTGGCAATCGGAACCTTCCCCATGGCCGCCGCGTCCCGCTTTGAATTCTCGGTTGTAGCGGTAGCGAAGCAGCGTGTTGTCGTGTGGATTCGCTTCGATATAGATGTCGCCGCCGTGTCCGCCATCGCCGCCCGAAGGGCCGCCGCGCGGGACGTACTTCTCCTTGCGAAACGCGAGGCAGCCGTTGCCGCCGTCGCCGGCCTTCACCATGATTTTCGCTTCGTCAGCAAACACGGATTGCTCGTAGAGTGGCGTTGCACTTCAAGGGCTAGAGCCCCACAAACATTTTGAAGCTTTCAATGTCGCGGTTAAAACCGCGACCTACAAAGAATCTTCGGTCCCGTCGTCATCGGATTTGAGAAGTTCCGAGAGAGCATACGCCAGGATGGAAAGCTAAAACAAAAATACGCGCCCCTATTCGTCGAGGCGCGCATTCGCATACGGTTGGATTAATTGGCGGCCGCGGGTGCAGACTCAGCCGTCTTCTTCTTCAGCGCAGTAGCAGCTTCTTCCGCCGTGAGCACGCTGATGTAGCGCCCCATGCCGCCCTTGTCTTCGAAGCGGACAACGCCGTCAATTAGCGCGAACAGGCTGTCGTCCTTGGCGCGCCCTACATTCTTGCCAGCTTTATAGCGAGTGCCGCGCTGGCGGATGAGGATGCTGCCGCCCGTCACCATTTGACCGCCGAAACGCTTGACGCCGAGCCGCTGTCCGTGGGAGTCGCGCCCGTTAGTAGATGACCCGCCACCTTTTTTGTGTGCCATGAAATTCCTCTATGCGAGTTGAATGTCGCTTACTTCAACGGCCGTGAAGTTCTGGCGATGGCCGGTCTGAATTTTGTATTGGCCGCCCGTCTTGTACTTCAGCACTTTTACCTTCTTGGCGCGGCCCTGAGAAACAATCTTGCCGACTACTTTGGCTTTGGCGATGTCGCCGCCCGAGATCAGTTTCTTGTCGTCGTTGCTGACGGCGATGACGTTGTCGAACGTCACCTTGCCGCCCACTTTGCCTTCCAGGCGCTCCACCTCAACTGTCTCGCCCGGCGCGACGCGGTATTGCTTTCCTCCACTACGAATTACAGCGTACATGCTGCCTCCGGAAGCTATTGGGAAACCCCAATTATACGGGGCGCGGGTATTTGCGTCAACGAAGACTAGTGCCTTTTTTAGCGTCAGCGTGAGAGAGGGGCGTCACGAAGCGTCACTGCTGTATGGTGGTGTCTGGCGCGGCCGAAGGCTTGGCGGCCGGAGGCGGTTCCTGACGGGCTCCAATGCCGATCTCCATCGCTGTATTCTTGGGGAAGACGACATCGCGGCCGCGCGCCAGGAAATGAACATAGATAGATCGGCTCGCGCCCACCGCTCCCATCGCCATGCCAAGCGGCTGTGAGCGAACGGCTGCTCCGAGCACCATTCCCACGAGTTTGAAGCCCCCTGCGCCGCCTTCCACGCGATTGAGGCCATCGTCACCGGATGAAGCAGCGGCGAGGCCAACCGCGATGGCTACTTGAAGATAACGAGTCTTCGGCGTCTGAGCTTCAGCACCGCCTTCCGAATCCAGCTTCAGATCCTGCCCTTTGCCCGATTGCACGCCTTCGAGGCTCGCTTCAATTTTCTGCTCGAGTCCGTCCGGCGGTACAAGTTCGTGAAAAACCACGCGAAGCTGGCCGTTGCGGCTCATGTAGCGAGCAGGCTGCACTTGCACCACAGAACCTTTCATACGGCTTCCCTGCGGAAGGATGAGGTGGTCTCCATCGAACAAAGGCTGCGAGAGAACCGCGTCCACTTCCTCGCCTTTGGTGGCGGTTGCCGAACTGAGCGGCGTCACAAGCCGCGTGCGGACCGAGCTGCCCGCCGGTGGCGGGCTGCCAATGGACTTGGCCATCTCCGGAGTGAGCGGCTCGGTGCCGAATTCGACCGAATTCTGCAATTCGGCGAAATAGACGGTTCCAGCCTCGATATATTGCGGGTGGATAGGCAACTGCGCAATTGCATAGCGCTTGATGCGATGTACCTTGCCCGGTGTTTCCACCTGAGCCATTGCGTTGTCCCATTCGCGCTTGGCTTCCGCTTTGGCTTCTTTGGATTTCTCGGACGCGACATCCTTCACCGACTTCTTCTGGTCCTGGTCGGCGGCGGTGACGAATTCGATCACTTGGCCTGAGCCGGGAGTGACCACGGTTTGAATTGGGATGTGCGTTCCATCGGGTTGCAAAATCGTGTCGAATTCGACTTCTATTTTTCGCGCGGGCGTGAAATCGGCATCGAGCGCTTCAAGCGTGCGCTTCCCGTTCGAAACGCCATGGATTTCCGTGATTTTCCCCGTGACCTCGCAGCCGACAGGAACTACCAGTTTGTCGAAGGCATAAACCGGTTCCGCGGTACGGCCATGAATCGGCTGGCCTACTTTGTTGATCTTTACTTCCTTGTCGAGCACTACTTGCAGAGGAGTGCCCTTGGGAACTGTGAGTGAGACGGTTTGCGGTGGTGGCGCTTTCGGCTGAGCATCAGACCTGTGGGTCAAGACGGGATCGGGCTCAACTGGAGATGCAGGGGTGGTTGCGGGTTCCTGCGCTTGCGCCGAGCCGGTATGGGCATACCAGAGAGAGACTACAAAAACGACTGTAAAAACGATTCGCCCCTTCACCATAGTACTGCTCCCGCTGCGGAACCCGAGGAGACGTTACCCTTTTCTTGGGATGCCTACAATTCTACTTTAGTCGCCTTGGACTAGTTCCATTTTCTAAATGTTTTGCGTCCTATAACGCCAATAGCGGATGACTGGATCGTAGAGGCGCCCAATCTGCGATTTTGCTTTGAGTGCCTGCCAAATTGGCTACAATACGCGCCATTCTTAAGCCCCAGCATCACGCGCGATGCTTGACGCCGCAAGCCGCCTCATAAGTGAGGATAACAACTGAAATGTCCGAGATGCTAGCCACGAAACCACTCGAAGCACTGATGTGCGAGGCAGGTGAAGAACGTGAAGGCGGCCTGCGACGCGTTCTCGGACCCGTCAATCTGGTTACGCTTGGAATCGGCGCGATCATCGGTGCCGGCATATTCGTTTTGACCGGAACGGTGGCGGCAAACTTCACAGGGCCCGCGATTATTCTGTCGTTTATCCTCGCGGGTATCGGCTGCGTGTTTGCAGGCCTGTGTTACGCGGAGTTTGCGTCGCTAATTCCGATTGCCGGGTCGGCGTACACCTATGCCTACGCAACCCTCGGCGAAATTTTCGCTTGGATCATAGGCTGGGACCTGGTCATCGAATACGCATTCGGAGCAGCGACTGTGGCAGCGGGATGGAGCGGCAACCTCATCGCTCTGTTTCAAAGTTTTGGAATCGAGATTCCCCCGGCGCTGACCGCGCCTCCAGGGATGACGCTCGTGTTTTATCAGGGTATCTGGGTCCGGCTCGCAACAATCGGACCAGCCCTCCAGCAAGCCGGCATCGATCCTCTCACCCTCCCGCATGCGCGTGGAATCATAGATTTGCCTGCCTATCTGGTGATTGCAATTATCACCGCGATTCTCGTGTTCGGCATTCGCGAGTCGGCCAATTTCAATTCGGCAATTGTGTTCGTGAAAGTTGCGACTGTGCTCACGTTCATCGCGGTGGTCGCTGCATATCTTTTGCGCCATCCATCTACTGCTGCTTCCAACTGGCATCCATTTATCCCGCCCAATCTCGGGCAATTTGGGGCCTTCGGCTGGTCCGGTGTCGCGCGCGGCGCAGGCGTGATTTTCTTTGCCTATATCGGATTTGACGCGGTTTCCACGGCGGCACAGGAAGCAAAAAATCCTGCGCGCGATATGCCGATCGGGATTCTCGGCTCGCTCGTGATCTGCACGGTTCTGTACATCGGGCTGGGCGCAATGCTTACCGGCGTTGTGAACTACAAACTCCTGAACACGGCTGCGCCCGTCGCGGTGGGAATTGAAGCCACCGGCGTGCGCTGGGGTAGCATCGTCGTAATGCTGGGCACCTTCGCAGGCCTGACGACCACAATGCTTGTGATGCTATTGGGTCAATCACGCGTTTTCTATTCTATGGCGCGCGACGGCTTGCTGCCTGAGTGGGCTGGCCGAATTCATCCGAAGTTTCGGACGCCTTGGATTTCGTCCATTGTGGTGGGTTTTTGTGTAGCTCTTTTCGCGAGCCTCTTGCCGATCAATATTCTGGGTCAGCTCACTTCGATCGGGACTCTTTTGGCGTTCGTGATTGTCAGTGCCGGCGTTTGGATTCTGCGGGTGCGGCGGCCCGATTTACCGCGGCCGTTCAAAGCGCCTTTTGTGCCGCTAACGCCGATACTTGGCATGGGAATTTCCTTCGCTTTGATGGCGAGCCTGCCGTGGAGCACATGGCTGCGCTTGATCGTGTGGCTGATTCTCGGAATGGGAATCTATTTTGGCTATGGACGAAAGCACAGCGTGCTGGCTCGTGCTCGAGAAGCCGCTAAATAAACAGCGAACGGCTGCTCCAATCTAGGAATAGGCTTGGCGACAGGTTTCGTGCTCGCGACAACTGCGCGGGTCGTTCGTGTGGTCGATTAGAATGTAGTTGTGGCAGGCGGAGCAGACGACGCCATAGATTGTCTCGCTGAACTGCTCATGGCCCGCTGCGGCGGTATGTTCCTTGCGAGCTTGCTCTCGGCTGATCGCCATTCGATTTACCCCTACCCGAATCCAACACCGCAATCTTAGAAGTACGGCACAATCGTTACAATCGGCAAGTTTCATTTGGATCGACGTGCCGCACGTCGCCGCAAGCACCATCCAGATTGGCTCTTGCTGCCTGCCGGAGGAAGGCCTAGCCTCGTTCGATGAACGAATTCACGCCCACCGAACGCACCAAGGTGCGTCGCCTGCCGGACCGCGGAAAATATGACGCGGAAAGCGTGTACGGGATTCTCGACGAAGCTTTCATCTGCCACGTCGGCTTTGTCGTTGACGGCCAACCATACGTGATTCCCACGGGCTTCGCGCGCGTCAACGACACGCTTTACATTCATGGCTCGGCGGCGAGCCGGATGCTGCGCTCGCTGGCCGATGGAGTGCAGGTTTGCGTCACCGTCACTCTAGTCGACGGAATCGTGATGGCGCGCTCGGGATTTCACAGCTCGATGAACTATCGCTCGGTGGTAATTCTGGGCCGCGCAACGCAAGTGGAGGGGCGCGACGAGAAACTGGCCGCGCTCGCAGCTTTCAGCGAGCAGGTGATGCCGGGGCGTTGGAAAGATCTGCGCGAGACCACCGATGCAGAGTTGAAAGGAACCCTCGTGCTCACTTTGCCGCTCAAAGAGGTTTCCGCCAAAGTCCGCACTGGTCCGCCAAAAGACGACGAAGCGGATTATGCGTCGCCGCTCTGGGCCGGCGTGGTTCCGTTGAAACTGACTGCGAGTACACCGATCGATGATCCGCGGCTTCCGAAGGGCATCGATCCCCCCGATTACGCGCGGAATTACAAGCGCTGAAAGTTCCGATGTCCATGGCCAAGGAAGCTACTCCCGTTTTTTACCGGATGAATGCTCATCGGTTCCTGTTTCTCCCGCTCCTCTTTGTGTTGGCCTGTGTGAGCCTTCACGCGAAGACGCAGCAGCCCAATCCCGCGGACGGATTCCTCGCGCGCAGTTATCACAGCACCAGTGGCGAAACCATGCAATATCGGCTTTTCGTGCCGCCGGGTTACAGCGCGGCTAAGAAATACCCGATCGTATTATGGCTGCACGGAGCGAACGGGCGCGGCTCGGATAATCTCCTTCAGATTTCCGGCGGGAATTTTCTTGGAACGCACGTTTGGACCGCGGCGGAAATTCAAGATAAAGACCCTGTATTCGTTCTCGCACCACAGGTCGAAAACACAAAAGCCTGGTCACGCCCCCATGTGAATACAGGAGTGCCGGTGTCGCTGCGCCTGGCGTTCGAAATTCTCGATGCGATTGAAAAAGCATATTCAATCGATCGTGACCGCGAATACATAGCCGGACAATCGATGGGCGGCGAAGCTGTGTGGGCGGCCCTGGCGCTGGCACACGGCCGCTTCGCGGCGGCAATCGCGCTATGTTCTGACGGCTTCGACGATCAAGTCAAGCCTGACGCAAAAGTTCCCGTGTGGATTTTTCAAGGTGATGCCGATCCCATTGTTTCCGTCGATCGGTCGCGCAAATGGGTGGAGGCTTTACGTCAAGCTGGGGGATCGCCGAAGTACACTGAGGCGCCGGGCGCGGGCCACAATGTTTGGGAGAGGGCGTTCGCCAATCCCGACGCAGCGACCTGGCTTTTGTCGCACCGGCGCACGAAGTGAATGCCGGCTATCCTTCTTTTGAAACTGTAAGCTTCACTGTACTGGTGATGTCACGATGCAGTTTGATCGGAATCTGATATTCACCGATCACTTTGATGGGATCGGCAAGAACGATTTTGCGCTTTTCGATCTGGTAGCCCTGAAGCGCGAGCGCGTCGGCGATATCACCCGTGGTCACGGAACCGAATAGCTGATCGTTTTCTCCCGCCTTGCGCGTGAGCGAAAGCGAAACGGCAGAAAGGAGCTCGGCGAGCTTCTGCGCCGCTTCTTTCTCAGTGGCTTCCTTCTTCGCAAAGGTGGCGCGCATTTTTTCGAGCCGCTTCAGATTGCCGGGTGTGGCCTCGATGCCGAGATTTCGCGGCAGAAGAAAATTGCGAGCGTAGCCGTTCGCCACATCCACCACCTGGCCGCGAGTGCCGAGCTTTTCGACGTCTTCTTGCAGGATGATTTGCATGATCGTGTCCTCTGAATTCAGTTCATTACTCTACGCGGGCACGCCGCCGTCCTGTGCCCGAATGCCGGAAGCTGAATATCCGGCCGGTTACAGTTCCGCGGCAAACGGCAGCAGCGCGATATTCTGCGCGCGCTTGATGGCTACCGTAAGCCATCGCTGATGGCGCGAGCAGGTGCCGGTCATGCGGCGCGGAAGAATCTTGCCGCGCTCCTGGATGAACGGCGCCAGAATCTCGGCCTTCTTGTAGTCGATGAAATCGACGCGGTCCACACAGAATCGGCACACCTTCTTCTTGCGAACGAAGCTGCGCTTTCCGCGCTTGGCCGGTCCGCCGGGGCGGCCGCCGCCACCTTGTGGACGCGGGCCCGATGGTCCTCCACCCGGACCGGACGGAGGCGGTGCTTGTTGCGGTACATGTCCTTCTGACATTCGCTTTCTCCCTGATGATTACGCTCGAACTGTTATGTCAAATAAATCTCGTGCTGCGAGCAGCCGTTGCTGCTTCAGCGATAATCCCGAACGCTGCTAGACGGCTGCAGCAGTCGGCTCGCCACCTGCAGGCGATGGCGCGGCTGGAGCCGGCGCCACTTTCCGCGGCCTGCGAGCAGCCCGGCGTTCGCGATGGCGCTTGAACTTCTCCTGCCGTTTCAGTTCCTCGTCCACGCGAACGGTGAGATATTTCATCACCGGGTCGGAAACTTTCAACCGGCGCTCCAGCTCCTTGATCACTTCGCCGTGAGTGGACTTCAGCACCATGTAAACGTAGTAGCCCTCGCGCAGTTTCTGCACGCGATAGGCCATGCGCTTCCTGCCCCACTTGTTCACGGACTCGATCTTGCCGCCTTTATCAGCGGCAGCGTGCTCCACCGTGGCGATCACTTTGTCGATATCCGGCTCCGGCGTATCCGGCCGGCAGATGAAAATCAAGTCGTACTGTCTTTCTTCCATGTGTCCTCGGTTTCTGGCTTCTCTACTTCGTCACATCTTCTAAGAATTCAAACTCGCAAAAAGCATCATCCCGGCAATCAGGGCTGAAGCTACAGATCTTCCTCAGCCGGCGGCACGCGGCGATTGAATTTCGACATCGCCTTGCCGACGCCCTCGGTGATGATCAACTCCACCGCGTCGGTCGCCTCCGTCACCATCTGCCCGGCAATTTCCCGGTCAGCCCGGCTCAACTTGCTCAGCACGTAATCCCTGAGCTCGCTCCAAATCTTTTCCGGCTTGATGCCCAGTCGCACCCGGATAAATTCTCCGCCGCCGAGCGCGGAGACAATCGACTTCAGCCCGTTATGGGTCCCAGCGCTGCCCCGCTCCCGAATCCGCAACATGCCCCACGGCAAATCCACTTCATCGGTGAGCACGATCATTTCCGCCGGATCGCATTCATATTTCTCGAGCAGCATCCGAACCGCAACGCCGCTCAAATTCATCATAGTCTGCGGCTTCGCGAGAATTACTTCCTCACCCGCAAACTTTCCGCGCCCCACATACGACTTCGCTTCCGGCCGCGTAATCCGAATCCCCGCGCGCTCGGCGATCCCGTCGATCGCCAGGAAGCCCATGTTGTGCGGCGTCCACTCGTATTCGGGGCCCGGATTGCCCAGCCCGACGATGAGTCGCATATTTTATGCGGCGCGTTCGACTACTTCTTCTTCTCTTGCTTTTCGGCCTTGGGCGCGGGAGCCTCTGCAGCTCCTTCGGCTTCGCCCTCTTCTTCCTTCTTGCCCTTCTTGATCACTTCCGGCTCCGCTGGCGCCGTCTCCGCTGCCACCGCCGCTTCCGGCGCGGGCTCTTCTTCCTTCTTCAGCACCACAACGTGCGCGAGCACGCGCTGCGGATCGGTAACGAGCTTCACCTTCTTCGGATCAAAGGGCAAATCCGCGGCGCGCAACTGTTTGCCGATGAGCATCTCGCTCACGTCCACCTTGAATTCTTCCGGAATATCGCCAGGCAAGCATTCGAGTTCCACTTCGCGCGTCACCATTTCGAACACGCCGCCCTGCATCTTCACGCCTTGCGGCTCGCCAAACGTGTGCACCGGCACCTTCACGCGCATGCGCACGTCCATCGCGATTCGCAGCAAATCCACGTGCAGTAGCTTCCCGCTCACCGGGTCCACTTGCCAATCCTTCATCATCGCGCGTTCTTGGGCGCTATCGAGCTGCACGGAAAAAATCGTGTTGTGACCAGTTTCCGAGCGCAGAATTTTCGCCACCTGCTTCGCATTCACCGCAAGCGAGATCGCTTCTTTCTTGCCGCCGTATAAAGTTGCGGGCACCATGCCGGTCGTGCGCAAACGCCGCGCCGGCCCCTTGCCGCGTCCCTCGCGTGGTTTTCCTTCCAGCGTAAACGTTTCCATAATTGCCTTCTCCTGTCCGCGTCCCCAACTAAACAATCAGATAAACAATTCGCTGATCGAAGTCTCTTCGTGGATCGACTGAATGCCCCGCGCCAAAAGCGGCGCCACGCTCAGCACTTTGATCTTCGCTACCTTCCGCGCCGCCTCATTCAGCGGCACCGAATCCGTCACCACCACCTCTTCAATCGCCGACTTGGTGATGCGTTCCACAGCCGGCCCGGAAAGCACCGCGTGAGTGCACGCAGCGAACACCTTCGTCGCGCCGTGCTCGAGCAGCGCCTCTGCCGTTTTTACCAGTGTGCCGGCCGTGTCGATGATGTCGTCCACCACAAGCGCCGGCCGTCCGGCAACGTCTCCGATCAGGTGCATCACTTCGCTCACGTTCACATCAATCCGCCGCTTATCGACGATTGCCAGCGGCGCATCAATTTTCTTCGCGAAGTAGCGCGACCGCTCCACTCCGCCCGCATCGGGCGAAACCACGGTCATCGGCCCCAGCTTTTTCTTCTGGAAGTACTCCACCAGAACCGGCGCCGCGAACAGATGGTCCACCGGGATATTGAAATATCCCTGAATCTGCGGCGCATGCAGATCGAGCGAAAGCACGCGGCTCGATCCTGCCGTTTCCAGCAAATCTGCCACCAGCTTGGCCGAAATCGCCACGCGCGGCCGATCCTTCCGGTCCTGCCGCGCATACGGGTAATACGGAATCACCGGCGTAATCCGCCATGCCGACGCGCGCTTGAACGCATCAATCATCAGCAGCAGCTGCATCAGGTTGAAATCCACCGGATGGCTGCAAGGCTGGACTACGAACACATCCGCGCCGCGCACATTCTCCAAAATCTGATAGCGCGTTTCGCCGTCGCTGAACTGACCGTGCTCCGCGCGCCCGCGCGTCACGCCCAAATAGCTGCAAATCGCGTCGCAGAGCGCCGGGTTCGCTGTACCGCAAAAAATCTTGAACTTTTCGTCGGCCAAAGCCAAAGTTAGTCCTTCAACCGGTCACACGCCAGCCGAGTGCCCGGGCATAATTTTTCCTGGAGACAGTTTCGACGACGAAAACCGAATCTTCCGGAAATGCACGAGCGGCTCGGCGCGCACGCGCTGGGTTTCGGAAGATTCCGAACACCGCCGACCCGCTACCCGCCAGCGCGGCATCTGCGGCTCCTCGCTCGAGCAATCCGTCCCGAATTTCCTTCAGGCGCGGATGACGGCTGAAAACGGGCTGCTCGAAGTCGTTTGCAACCCTTCCCTGCCGGCTCCAGCACAGAGCGCAGAACCCCCAAATTTTAGGGGGTTCCGCGCGATTTGTCAATTCCGCAGAAATCCATTGGTAAGCGTCTTTCGTGCTTACGCCGATGTCTCGCGGCGACACGACAACGATGGACTGTTTGTGAGTATCGGGAAGGGGATAGATTTCGTCGCCTCGATTCACCGCCAGTGCGCGGCCGCCGAAAAGAAAAAACGGCACATCGGCACCAAGGCTTGCACCAATTTCCATCATACGTTCGAGCGGCACATTCATTTTCGTGAGGCGCAGCATGCCAATCAGTGCTGCAGCCGCATCGCTCGATCCGCCACCCAGCCCGCGCGCTACCGGTATTCGTTTTTCGAGCTGCGCCTGAACGCCAAAGCCGAGCTTCAATTCATTCCGCATCGCCGCGATGGCGCGCCACACCAGATTCTCCGCACCGGCCGACAGCGCCGCGTCATTCACCTCAAGAGAAATACCTTCTTTCGGTACGAGAGAGAGCGTTAGTGTGTCGTGCAGCGAGATCGTCTGAAAGATTGTGCGCAGTTCGTGGTAATTGTCGGGTCGGCGCGCCAGCACATGCAGGCAAAGATTTATCTTCGCGAACGCGCGCAGGCGCAGCGCTCGCTTCTTAGGTAAGGCCATGCGGGGAGCTTACTGCGGTTTCGCCGAATCCGGCGCCGATTTTTGAGCGAGCGCCCGCTTGACTGTCTTGAGTTGCGTGTCGAGTTCCGCCACTTTCTCGGCTTCGTAGTCGGCGGGAAGCGCGCGCTGCCATTCCGAGAGAGCACGCTCCATTAAAGCGGCGGCACGCTCGGTTTGGCCCATCTTCATGTAGACCTCTGCGAGATGCCCGAGAACCGTCGGGTCGTGCGCGGACTTTGCCACTGCCTTCTGCAAATTCTCTTCTGCTTCGGTCAGCTTGCCCTGTTTTAGATAGGCCCAGCCCAGGCTGTCGAGGTAGGCGCCATTATTGGGTTCTTGCTTCACGGCGCGCTGAATCAGCGAAAGCGCCTCGTCGAGCCGAACGTTGCGATCCGCGAGCATGTAGCCGTAGTAATTGAGAACTGCCGCGTTGTTCGGATTTACTTCGAGAACTTTGCGAAATTCCTGCTCTGCCCGGTCGAATTCCTTCTGTCTCTCGTAAATTGCACCGAGCATGAACCAGATCGTTTCCTTCTCGGAGGAATCTTTCGCAAGTTCCTCAGCCTTTTGCGCGGAGCGTTCGGCATCCGCATACTTGCGGCTGCGTTCCTGCACCTGCGCCAGGTCGAGGTAGATTTCCTGGTCGCTGTCATCGCCCTTCAGCAGTCCCGTAAGAAGTTTCGTAGCGGATGCGGAATCTGCTTTTTCCCCATACAGCATTGCGAGCGTGACGACCAAGCTCTGATCCTTGGGCGTATCCGCGAGTGCTTTTTTCGTTTCGGCGATGGCGCGGTCGATGTCATGGCTTTCGCGGTAGGTATCGATCAACAGCATCTGCGCCCGCTTGTGCGATTCGGGATTCAGTTTCCTCATTTCTTCAAAGGTCTGAATCGCAGCGGTATAGTTCTCCTGCTCGCGATAGGTGCGCCCCAGCTGCTCGTAAAGAATCGCCAGCGCGCTCGGGTTTCCTTCGGCGCCGGCTTGATTCTTCATGCCGGCGATGGCGTCAGTGAGAACTTTTACGGCATCGTCATAGCGGCCCTGGTCTTCATACAAGAGCGCTTCGTTGTAGAGAACTTCGAGGCTGCCCGGTGAGAGCTGCTTCGCGCGCAGCAGACTCGATTCGGATTCGTCATATTTCCCCAATCGCCTATACAGCTGTGCCATCCGCAAATAATTTTCCGAAGTGCCCGGCTCGAGCTCGGAGAGCCGCTTGTATTCGTCCAGAGCTGCAGCATATTTGTCCTGCGATAGCAGCGCTTGTGCGAGCCCGTGATGGTGCCCGGGGTCATCCGGATCAAGCTCAATGGCATGGCGGTAAGCATCTTCCGCTTTGGCGAAATCTTTATTTTGCGAATACGCGTCTCCGAGAAGGTCGTAGATATCGGGTGACGATGAGCTTCCCGCCGCCTGGCTCAAAAGCTCCACCGCCTCCTGTGAGCGGCCCGCGTCCATCAGAAGCTGGCTCAACTGTTCCAGTGCCGGCCCATTATCCGGATCGCGCTGCAGGATACCCCGCAGGATTTTCTCTGCTTCGGCATGTTCGTTCTCAAAGCGGTACAGGCGGGCCAGCCACAGCGCGGAGCTTGTATCCCGGGGATCAAGTTTCAGAATTGCATTGAACTGCTCCACGGCCTTCGTCAGATTCTCTTTCTGCAGCTCCCCTGCGTTTGCGTCGCCCAGCGTCCGGACATAGATTCGCGCGAGCAGCCGGTGCGCAGCCAGATTATCCGGATCTATTTTCAGAACTTCCTGCGCCTGCGCCACCGCATCGCGAACGCGTTGCGACTTCGCGTAAATTTCAGCAAGCCGCTCCATGATCACCGGCGATCCCGGCTGAAGCGCGAGCGCCTTTTTATAGAAGTCGATCGATTCGGCGGCTTGTTCGGACCGGCCCGTGAGCTCGTACTGCTGCTCATTCAGGTGGCCCGTCGCGAAGTAGTAGTAAAGGTCTGCGCGAGCGCTCTCGTCGGTGGAATTCGTGCTGGTTTTGGCAGCCGAAGCGGGGGTCGGTGTTGCCTTAGTGCCGGAAGCCGGGGTGGTTTTCGTATTGGAATTCTGTGATGCCTGCGCCCCAACCACGGGCGCCCCCAAAACCGCTAGAATTGCGATGCCAAGAATTGTTTTCATGCGCCCGTCCCAAAAATTCAATTATGGTCTAGCGCAGGAAAGGCGTCAAAGTATTCCCCGGCGAGGGTTCCTGGCCAATATCCATTTTCTTCTGACAACCCAAGTATGACGCGAGCCGGACGCTTCTGGATACTCGAAAAAGCAATTATTAGTTGTGTTTCGAAGATAGTTGAGGGAGCATCGGCGTTGTTCGGGCCGTATGGCGCATATTGATTTCTGGAGGACGATTGAAACGCATTGGATTCAGTGGCTTGCGGTGGGGTGCTATCGCCCTTCTCTGCCTCTTTATAAGGGCTCCGCTGGCTCATTCACAGCAGGTAACCGGGACCGGAGCAGATCCTGGAGCAAGAAATGGAAACGCGTCCGCTCCCTCGGCTGCCGCCAAGTCCGCAAGCATACCAACCACGGAGACCTCGTCAGCAACCCAGCAAGCCAATGCGGCCACAGCGCAACACCCGACGCTCGACCAATTCAGCTGGCTCGAAGGCCAGTGGCTTGGAGAATGGGGCGCGCGCGTCACCGAGCAGACATGGCTCGAGCCAAAGGCCGGCGAAATGGCAGGCTTATTCCGGCTGATCGAAGGCAGAAAGCCGCTCGTCCTGGAGTTATTTTCGATTGTTGAGAAGCCCGACGGAATCGAGTTTTTCCTGCGCCACCTTACGCCTGAATTGCTGCCGTGGGAAAAATCCGACGCCACGATGTTGAAGCTGGAAAGTGTTGACGCAACAAAAGCAACCTTCGTGAATCCGGTCAACGGTGAACCGAAACGCCTAATCTTCACGCGAGTGGACGCCGACACATACACGCAGCGCTCCGAGATCGAACCGGCCGAAGGCGAACCGCAGGTGGTAGAGATTACTTTCCACCGGCAGAAGCCGCCGGCCGCAGCCGCTAATGCCGGAAGTGCCGCACACCGGAAAAAACCATAGCCATCCCCAGTTTATTCGCCGCTGCAATCACGTCTGCATCGCGCACGGACCCGCCCGGCTGAATCACGGACACCGCCCCAGCTTTACCTGCTTCTTCCACGCCATCGGGAAAGGGAAAGAACGCATCGGACGCCACCACCGATCCTTTCAACGAAAGCCCAGCCGTGGCCGCTTTGATCACCGCAATCTTCACCGAATCCACGCGGCTCATCTGCCCCGCGCCGATACCCACCGTCTGCCCGTCGCGCGCGAACACAATGGCGTTCGATTTCACGTGCTTGCAAACTTTCCATCCGAATAGCAACGCGCGGATTTCGGATTCGCTCGGTGCGCGCTCGGTCACTACTTTCAAGTCCGCCGGTTTCAGTTCGTGGCGGTCTGGCTCCTGCACCAGCACTCCCCCGGAAATGCGCTTTATCTCGAGTTCTTCCGGAGCATTCGTAGACGGCATTTCCAGCAGCCGCAAATTTTTCTTCGCGGCAAATTTCTCGAGCGCCCCAGCCTCGAATCGCGGCGCGACAATGCATTCCACAAACAATTTCACCACTTCTTCCGCCGTCGCCGCATCGATCGCGCGGTTGAAAGCCATCACCCCGCCAAACGCCGAAACGGGATCGCACTCAAGCGCCTTCAGATAAGCGTCGCGCAAAGAATCCTGCTCCGCGGCTCCGCAAGGATTGTTGTGCTTCACGATCGCCACGCCCGCCCGTTCGAGCTCCCGCGCCAGCGCCCACGCCGAATCCAGATCGACGAGATTGTTATAGGAAAGCTCTTTGCCCTGCAGCTGTTTTGCGCCTGCGAGTCCCGCCGCGGGCTTGCCCGCTGGAATAAAAAGCGCAGCCGATTGGTGCGGATTCTCGCCGTAACGCATCGCCTGCCGCCGCTCGATCGCAAGGTGAATCCGCTGCGGCAACGTCTCAAGCTTCCCGATGCTCACTTCGCCATTTTCCACCGACAATCGTTCGAGTTCCGTCGCTATTTCGCCGTCATATCGTGCAGTTCTGGCGTAAGCCTTGCGCGCGAGCATAAGGCGCGTCGCCGCACTCAATTCGCGTTTTTCTCGAAGCTCCGCCGCCACCACGCCGTAATCCGCAGGATCGGTCACCACGCCCACACTCTGAAAATTTTTTGCCGCCGAGCGCACCATCGCCGGTCCGCCGATATCAATGTTCTCGATCAAGTCCGCAGCCGTGACGCCCGCCTTCGCCGCCGTAGCGGAAAACGGATACAGATTCACCACCACGAGATCGATCGCCCCGATCCCATGTTCCTCGACCTGCTTGCGATCCTCCGCCTTCCCTCGCTGGTACAAAATTCCGCCGTGAACTTTCGGGTGCAGCGTCTTCACGCGCCCCCCCAGCATCTCCGGCCAGCCCGTCATCTCCGCCACATCGCGCACCGCCACGCCCTCATCGCGCAGCAGTTTCGCAGTGCCGCCAGTCGAAACGATTTCTATTCCTAACGCCGAAAGCTCGCGCGCGAATTCCAAGATTCCAGTTTTGTCGAACACGCTGATCAGCGCGCGCTTTACACCTGAATCAACAGCCACGCAGTACCTCCAAAAAGGAAACGGCCGTCCAGTGTAAGCGCACAGAAGAAATTACGGAAGAGGTGCCCTATTCAAGAAAACCTGCGCAAGAAAAATGTCTGAGGGAGAAAAAAGAAGAGAACTATGCCATCAACTCGAAATTCGCGCCTTCAATTTCACGCGCCCCGCTTCCACACTCACCGTATATTCGATTTCGTGCCCGCCCTTATTTTTCAAGTCCATCGTTTTCTGCAGCACGAAGCGCTCGAAATCCTTCAAGCTGGGCGCGCTCGCCGTATCCCCCGCGGCCGACCGCGCCTCAATCAGCTTCTTGTAAAGCTGCTGCACCTTCGATTTTTCGTGCTCGGGATCGGAGAACGACAGCGCGAACGCCGCCGCATCGCGTGCCTCTTTTGCCTGCGCCACCGCATCGGCCATCGCCGTATCCGCAGGATGTGATGCCGCGTGATGGGCCGAATCAACCGGCGCCGCTTGCGCATCCGCCGTTTTCTGCCGGTGAGCATCCTCGCGAGAACGCTGCGCCTCAATCGCCTTCGCCGCCGCGCCAAAATGACGCAAGCTCACTCCCCCTTCTTTTTGCAGCAGCTTCTTGCGCCACAGATCCTGATACTTCGCGTAAGTCTGCGTTAGGTTGTTATAACGGAACCGCTGCCCCGAGCTAAGCTCAGCCACGCGCTCCGCATACCGCCGCACCAGCGTATCCACGCGCCACTGCGTATCCGTGGGTGGCCGCGAACGCCCGCCGCCGAAAAACTGCTCATACTCGATCTTCAGCGTCCGCACGTCGCGCTCGATCTGGTTGAGGTCTTCGTCGATTGTGGCCATAGCCGAAACTCCAACAATGTCCGGGAATCTCCAGCGTAGAAGGCGCCGTGCCAAGCGTCAACTTTCCCGTTTCAGCCCATGTCGCAAAGGGAAATCCCCACGCGCAAAGCAAATCATGCGCACGATTGCCAGCCCGTATCACACTGTGCTCAAATACCTTAGCCATGACCCCTCCGGTCGATCCCGCCGCGAAACTGACGCCCAATCCGTCCACCCGCCTGCGCGAAATCCCGTCGGTTGACGAACTTCTCGCTCGCCCGCAGCTAGCAGCTCTCGCCGAGAAAGCTGGTCGCGCTGTCGTCACCCAATCCTCCCGCACGGTTCTCGCCGAATTGCGCAACGAGCTCAAACAGGAATTGTCTGCCGCGAATCCCACGAGCGCGAGCGATCTCGCCGCCGCCCTGGATCCCGCTGCCATCGAGGCGCGCATCATAAAACACGCCGAACTCCTCCTCGCGTCCTCGCTCGTCCACGTTATCAACGCCACCGGCGTAATCCTGCACACAAATCTTGGCCGCGCCCCGCTCCCCGCCGCAGCGGCGGCTGCCATTGCCTCCACTGCCACTCACTATTCGAATCTCGAATACGATGTCGAACGCGGCGAGCGCGGCAAGCGCGACGTTCACACCACCCGCCTGCTGGCGCAGCTCGTCGGCGCGGAAGCCGCGATTGTCGTCAACAACAACGCCGCCGCCGTTTTCCTCGTCCTCAACACCCTCGCGAAAAATGCCGAGGTGATCGTCTCCCGCGGCGAGCTGATCGAAATCGGCGACGGCTTCCGCATCCCCGACATCATGTCCGAAAGCGGCGCCATCCTGCGCGAAGTGGGCACCACGAATCGCACGCGCATCCGCGATTACGAACGCGCCTTCAACGAGCGCACGCGCCTGCTCCTCCGCGTCCACCCGTCGAATTTCCGCATCACCGGCTTCACCGAGCGCCCCACCCTCGACGAGATCGCAGCGCTAGGCCGCCGCCTGCACGTCCCCGTCTACGAGGACCTCGGCTCCGGCTGCCTCGCCGATCTCTCCGCCAGCGGAATCAACGAGCCAGTCGCCCGCGCCAGCTCCGACGCCGGCGTTGACGGCGTCAGCTTCAGCGGCGACAAACTCCTCGGCGGTCCGCAAGCCGGCATCATCGCCGGCAAGCGCGAATTCATCGAACGCATCCGCCGCAATCCGCTCTTCCGCGCGCTCCGCGTGGACAAGCTCACGATTGCCGCACTCGAAGTCACGCTCAACGCCTATCTTCGCGGCGCGCTCGACGAAATTCCCGCACTCCGCATGATTCGCGCCCCGGCCGACGACATCGCCCATCGCGCGGAAGCTCTCGCCGCCAAACTCCGCCTCGCACTCGCAAACGCAAGCGTCGCAATCGAAACGCGCCCCGGCTTCTCCGTAATCGGCGGTGGTTCGACTCCAGACCAGCAGCTGCCGACGCACTTGATCTCGATCTCATCGCCGCAATTTTCCCCAGCCACGCTCGAAACCCACCTCCGCAAACCCGCCACCGGCCCACCCGTCATCGCGCGCATCGAAGACGATCGCCTCCTCCTCGACCTGCGCACAGTCTTCCCCGACGAAGAACCCACCCTCGCCACAGCAATCGTCGCAGCATGCCAGTGAACTTTTCGGAGTCCATAGGAGTCCCGCGTTCTTTAACCGTTCGGCACTCAGCCATCTGGAGTGCGGCGGCTTGCCGCCGCACTCATAAGCCCCGGCTCGCCGGGGCGGTTCGGATTCGTCGAAAGCGTCGTGTAACTAGCACGCACTTCGGCATCGTCGGATGCATTCGCCGTTTCCTCCATTTGAAATTTGAAATTTCCAATTTTAAATTTCTTCGTCACTAAGAAACCCACGTGCTCGCCTTCATCACAAAAAACCACGCCCTCACCGCCGTCAGCAAGCCCCTGCCGCGCCTCCGCCCCGGCTGGGCTCTCGTGTGCGTCCGCCTCGCCGGCATCTGCAACACCGACGTCGAAATCCTTCGCGGCTACCACAATTTTCGCGGAACACCCGGCCACGAATTCGTCGGCGAAGTGGTGGACGTGCGCGCCGCACGAAGCCATGAAAAGAAACGCTGGCTAGGCCGCCGCGTCGCCGGCGAAATCAATATTTCCTGCGCCGCCCTCGGTTTCCGCCCGCCCTGCGAATTTTGCCGCCGCGGACTGAAAACGCACTGCGCGCGTCGCAAAGTGCTCGGAATCGTCGCTCACGACGGCGCGTTCGCGGAATTCCTTGCGCTACCGCTCGAAAATCTCCACGCCATACCCAGCACGGTCACGGACGAAGAAGCCGTCTTCATCGAGCCGCTCGCCGCTGCTTGCGAGATTCTCGCTCAAGTTCGCGCAAGCGCATTTCGAAGGGCAGCCGTACTCGGCGACGGAAAGCTCGCGCAATTAATCGCCATCGTGCTCAAGTCAACCGGCATCCCGGTCGTGATGTTCGGCAAGCATCCCGAAAAGCTCGCGCTGGCTCGCCGCAGCGGAATCAAGACCACCCTCATCCGCGGTAACGCTGCCGATCTCAAAAGCCGCGCGCCGAATGACAGGCACCCGCTCGTTGTGGATGCCACCGGCTCTCCCACCGGTCTCGGGCTCGGAATTGCGCTCACCGAACCGCGCGGCACCCTCGTGCTGAAATCCACATTTCACGGCTCCGCCCCCATCGAATCCTGGCCCATCGTAGTAAACGAGATCACAATGCTAGGCTCCCGCTGCGGCCCGTTCGCGAAAGCCATCGCACTGTTACGCGCAAAGCTGGTCGATCCGCGGCCGCTCATCACGCGAACGTTCCCGCTCTCCGAAGCCAGCAGAGCGATGAAATTCGCGCAGAAAAAGGGAGTCCTGAAGGTCCTGCTGAAGCCCTAAAACGAATCCCACTCGCCGCTACATTTCGCCGTCTTTCTGCCGGATACTAACCGCATGACCAAAGACGACATTCAGCTGCTCTTCGAATACGACCGCTGGGCAAACCACAGAGTCTTGCAGGCAGCCTCCAACCTCACCGCCGAGCAGTTCACCCGCGACCTAGGCGGCGCCTTTCACTCCCTGCGCGACACGCTCGTCCATATCGTCGCCGGCGAATGGGCCTGGCTCGAATATTGGAACGAGCCCACACCCGACGACGCCTTCCACGCAGATTTGGACAAGCGCCTGTCTGTCATCTTCAATCCCAACGTATTTCCCAGCGTCTCAGCAGTGCAGTCGAAGTGGGCAGAAGTCGAGAAAGCACAAATCGATTTCGTAAATCGCACGACAAACGAGTCCCTGGAGAGAATGATTCCGTTCCGCACAAAGCAAGTCAGGCTCGGCCAGCTCATGCAACATCTCGCGAACCATTCCACCTACCATCGCGGCCAAATCGCGCTGATGATGCGCCAGCTCAACGCCGAGCCTCTATCCACAAACCTCCACGACTTTCTGCTGGATGGCCGCGACGCTGCAGCCACACATTAGAGTTGCTGTGGCACGGGAAGACTCGTGGGCAATGATTGCCGGGGCGAAATGCCTGTGTTACGTTCAGCCTTTGCGAAACACTGGAGGCGCGCCGTGTGCAAAAAACTGCATCACCCCGGTCACACCCACAGCAAGCCTGACGCCGCCTCCCGCCGCGCGTTTCTTTCATCGCTAATCTCAGCGTTCATGTTTTCCCCGTTCGCTTATGGGCAAAAGGACAAGAATCCGGTTGGCATGGCGGAACGCTTTCGCAAGATGTCTGAGGAAGCGGAACAGAAAGGCCTTGCCGATCCATTCCGGGGAATCACAACGAATGGCGACGTGATGCCGGGTTTGTTCCAAATCAGTCCAAGCGGAGTTTCCACAGAGCCTGTTCGAAATGCGGCGGGGAGATTCATTACTTCGCTGAACAACGAGCAACTCGCGAAGACCATGTTTCCGGTTGACGATATCCAATGGCGAAAATGGATGAACCAGCATTTTTACGTCCGCCAGGGCATTAGCCTTCAGGAAATGTCAGAAGCGCAGCGCGATCTGGCTTTTGGTTTGATGCGTGCATCGCTCAGCACCCGGGGTTTTGAACTGACGCGCGATGTGATGCGATTGAATGAGACGCTCGCAGAGCTTGTTGACGATCCCGTATTTCTGGGCGAATGGCCATACCACATCGCGATCATGGGCATCCCATCGGCGACAGAACCCTGGGGCTGGCAATTCAGCGGGCATCACGCCATCGTCAATTTCTTCGTGTTGGGCGACCAGGTTGTCATGACGCCGTTGTTCCTCGGTTCGGAGCCGGTCCGAGCTACTTCGGGAAAATACAAGGGCGTAGTAGTGCTTCAAGAGGAACAGAAAGAGGGCTTGGACATGGTGCGAGCGCTACCCGGAGCGCAGCAACAGAAAGCGATCCTGAACTTCTCCAAGACCGGAAATAACAATCTAACGGAAGCCTTTAAGGACAACGTG
Source organism: uncultured Acidobacteriota bacterium (assembly GCA_963772535.1). Lineage (GTDB taxonomy): Bacteria > Acidobacteriota > Terriglobia > Acidiferrales > UBA7541 > Palsa-295. The sequence continues at coordinate 119,074 of CAVYXN010000005.1, read as the reverse complement.
GTGCTCGATTATGCCGGCATTCGTGCGAAGGATCTGGAAGATCCGGCGCGCCGCAAGTTGCGTGACCTTGTGCAGCTGTACGTCAGCAATATGGACGACGGCCACGCGCGCGTAAAAATGAGTGAAGTAGAAAAGCACATCGAGAACACTTGGTTTGCGTGGATCGGTGGCACGCAGGACAACAGCGTTTTCTACTACCGCATTCAGAGCCCCGTGATTCTCATCGAATTCGACCACCAGCGCCCGGCAAACCTCGCAAAGTTCACGCCAGAAGCGGAGCGCGATCTGCCCACGCGACAGCATATTCATTGCGTCGTGCGTACTCCAAACGGCAACGATTACGGAAAGGACCTGCTGCGCCAGCACTACCTGGCGCACCCTCACGAGAGCTGACGACTCTTTTTCCTTCCTTCCTCCGTGTCTCTGTGCCTCCGTGGCTATCACAGCTTATTGATCACGCTCGCCACGCACCCGGCGCCAAATCCATTGTCAATATTCACCACGCTCACGTTCGAAGCGCAGCTGTTCAACATCGCAAGAAGCGCCGTCAACCCGCCAAAGCTCGACCCATACCCCGTGCTCGTCGGCACCGCAATCACCGGAGCCGAAACCAGTCCCGCCACGACGCTCGGCAGCGCCCCTTCCATTCCCGCGACGCAGATAATCACGCGCGCCTCCCCCAATTTATCCCGGTGCTCGAGCAGACGATGCAAGCCAGCGACGCCCACGTCATATATCGCCTCGGCCCGATTGCCCATCGAGCGCGCTGTAACGAGCGCTTCCTCAGCCACGGGAATGTCGCTCGTCCCGGCAGTAACAACCAGAATCAGACCTTTGCCCTGCGTCTTGCGGCTGCGTTCGATTGAAATCGTGCCGGAAAGCTCATGGAATTCAGCCCGCAATTTTGCCGCGCGCGCAGCCGGCTTCACCGCAGCAAAAGTTTTCTTGCTCGCCCGTGTGACCAGAATATTGTGCGATGCCTTCGTCCTCAGCATCGCTCGCACAATCTCCGCCACCTGCTTGGGAGTTTTGCCCCGCGCAAACACCACCTCCGCATAACCCTGCCGCAGCCCGCGGTGATGATCCACCTTGGCGAAGCCCAGATCCTCATACGGCAACCGCCGCAACTTCGCCACCGTGCTGTCGATGGTCTGCCGCCCGCGCTTCACCGCTTCCAGAAGATTTCGAATGTCGCTCTCGTCCATCACGCGCCTCTCACTCGTCGCCAGATTCTAGCACTCATCTTTCCGCACTCCTCTTCTACCACCGTGCAGGAACTGTGCTAGAGTGCCGTCACTTAACGCAATCAGCTGTTCGGTTCATCGGTCTCATCTGGGCACACGAGCTCAATTCAAAAGTTCACGCTAGGAGGCGCAACATGTGGCTGCTCTGGACAATCATCATCGGTATCCTCGCAGGTTTTCTTGCCGGCAAGATTGTAAAGGGCCACGGCATGGGAACCTTGATGGACCTGCTCGTCGGAATCGTCGGTTCAGTCCTGGGCGGCTGGATTTTCACGCTATTGGGGCTTGCAGCCTATGGATTAATCGGCCAGTTGGTGATGGCGACGGCGGGCGCAGTCGTTCTGCTGTTGATCGTGCGAGCCATCAAGAAATAATCAAATTCACCGCGAGGTGTTCCACGCCAATGCGCCGCTCGACCGTAGCTCAGGTCCCTCCCGATCGATTCTGGATCGGGATGACCTGAGGCCTTTGACTTTTCCCGGTGCCTTGCCGGCTACCCTGTTGCACGCCTCATTCTGTCAACCATGTCCCCGGTCTGCACCCTCCAGTGGCACAGGCACTCCTGCCTGTGCGCCGTTCCTTACCGCAAGCCCACAACAACTCCTCCCCGTAACAATCGCTCCCATCCCCCATCCACGCGACCCCACCTTGCAAAACTTCTCCGTTCTGCATACGCTTATTCGACGATGCCAAAATCCGCTCGCCAAACAATCACAATCGGCATCACGGGCGCCAGCGGCGCAATCTACGCGCAAACGCTCCTTCGCCTCCTCGACGCCGACACCCGCGTAAGCCACATTTACCTCGTAGCCACGGAGGCAGGTCTCCGTCTCATCTCAACGGAGCTGAACATCGTAGCCACCGACGCAAAAAAACTCCCCGCCCTCCTAACCGGCACACCAGCAAAAAAAATTGAATACCTCCAAAATAAAGACATCGGCGCGACCATCGCTTCAGGCAGCGCCGTAGTAGACGGCATGGCCATCGTTCCATGTTCGGCAGGCGCCCTCGGCGCCATTGCATCAGGAATCGCGAACGACTTGCTCACACGAGCCGCGGACGTCTGCCTGAAAGAACGCCGCCCTCTAGTCCTGTGCCTGCGCGAGACCCCGCTGAACCGAATTCACCTCGAAAACATGGTGCGCGTCCACGACGCAGGAGCCACCGTAATGCCCGCCATGCCGGCCTTCTACTACGGCCCAAAAAAAATCGACGATCTCGTCGAGCAATTCGCCCACCGCGTCCTCGCCCAACTGGGCCTCCCCCAGGAAAAGCAATACCGCTGGAAAGGCAGCAAGCCGTAAAGCCCTACAACAATTGATTGCACTAGCCCGCGCACCAACATAAAATGTAAGTGCCTAAATTGGGAACTGAGGCTGCTGGATGAATAAGGTAGCGGGCGCGCCGCTTGCGGGTCAGTCGAAACATGCGGAGCCCGATGGTTTAATACACGGTAGCGCGATTAGATCTCAGCGTAAGTGGCCGCAAATGAATAACATACGAAATTCTAATAGGCGGTAAATGACCCCCCAAGAACAACCCGCCACGCCAGCTGAAAGAGCCGCTTCTTCCACCGCGAAGAAAGGTCGATTGCGAATCGTGCTCGAAATGATCAAGTTCGAGCACTCCGTTTTCGCTCTGCCATTCGCATTGGTCGGCGCTCTGCTTGCAGCGCGCGATGCAGGCCGATTCCCAACGCTCTCGCAAATTCTCTGGATCATCGTGGCGATGGTTGGCGCGCGCTCCGCCGCGATGACCATGAATCGCATCGCCGACCTCGAATACGATCGCCGCAACCCGCGCACAGCAATGCGCGCATTGCCAACTGGCGAGCTTTCCATCGGCTTTGCGTGGGCGTTTACGCTCCTCGCTTCAGCATTGCTTGTTATTGCAGCGTGGCAATTGAATCCGCTGGCGCTGAAACTCTCCCCAGTCGCGCTGGCAATCTTGTTCTTCTACTCCTACACAAAACGCTTCACCACCTGGGCGCACTTCGTGCTTGGCTTCTGCCTGGGCATGTCGCCCGCGGCGGCATGGATTGCGATTCGCGGCTCACTCGATTGGCGCATGCTGATTCTGTGCGCCGCAGTGACGCTGTGGGTCGGTGGCTTCGACGTTCTGTACGCTTGCCAGGACATCGAGTTCGATAAGACCGCAGGTCTCTATTCCATTCCGAAACGATTCGGAGTGGCGGGTGCGCTGCTTATAGCGCGCGCGATGCACATCGTGATGGTCGGACTGCTCTTGTGGCTGGCGCGGAGTTTTCAACTTGGTTGGCCGGCTTGGGCAGGAATTGCCGTCGTTGCAACGCTGCTGATTTACGAGCATTCGCTTGTGAAGCCCAACGATTTGAGCAAAATCAATGCTGCGTTTTTCACTGTGAATGGCTATATTAGTCTCTTATTTCTTTTGTTCTGGGGCGCGGCAACAGTTGTCGGGCGTCCCTGAGAATTCGAATGCAAACTACGAGCGAACTTAAAATAACGGACACGCGGCTCGAGCCGGTTGCCGCGAAGGTTCTCGCCGGCGAGCGCCTCAATGCGGAAGATGGCGTCGCGCTCTACGAGTCGCACGATTTGCTTGCTCTCGGCTGGCTCGGGAATCACGTCCGCGAAAGGAAGCACGGAAACATCTGCTACTACAACGTCAACCGCCACATTAATCCCACGAATGTTTGCGTAGCGCATTGCCGGCTTTGCGCCTTCGGACGTTCACCGGAAGCGCCCGGTGCTTACACGTTCGCGCTGGATGAAATCTATAAGCGCGCGGCGGAAGGCGTCGCGGAAGGCGCGACGGAGTTTCACATCGTCGGCGGACTGCATCCCGATTTGCCCTTCGAGTATTACCTGGAATTGATTCGCGGCTTGAAGGACCGCTTCCCGGAAGTTCACCTGAAAGCTTTCACCATGGTGGAAGTGGGTTACTACGCGCGCATTTCCAAACTTTCGATTCGCGATACGCTTCTGGCAATGAAGAACGCCGGTGTTGACTCGCTGCCCGGCGGCGGAGCGGAGATTTTCCATCCGCGCGTCCGCAAAGTGATCTGCGACCACAAAGTAAGCGGCCAGATGTGGCTGCAGATTGCGCGAACCGCGCACGAGATCGGGCTGCGCTCGAACGCCACGATGCTCTACGGCCACATCGAAACCGCCGAAGAGCGCGTGGATCATCTGCTGCAGCTTCGCGACACGCAGGACAAAACGCACGGCTTCGTCACGTTCATTCCGCTCGCGTTTCATCCAGCGAACACGGCGCTCTCGCATTTGCCCGGACCTACCGGAATCGACGATTTGAAAATGGTGGCCGTCTCGCGGCTGATGCTCGACAATTTCGATCACATCAAGGCTTACTGGGTGATGCTGACGCCGCGCATCGCGCAAGTGGCGCTCCGATTCGGTGCGGATGATTTGGACGGCACCGTGGTTGAAGAAAAGATTTATCACGATGCCGGCGCGACAACGCCCGAGCATCTGACGCGCGTCGAACTCGAACGCCTGATTCGAGCGGCGGGGCGGGTGCCTGTGGAGCGCGACACCCGCTACAATCCGGTGGATCGCGTAAAGATGCCGTTTCCTCCCACAGCCAGCTCGGTCCAGCGCCGCTCCGACGGATTTATTCCTGAGACCTCGCTCACGCTGAACGTCTAGCACCGCAGCTGGGGCCATGAAAAAACGCCTGCCGCTCGGCCGCTGGAGAAAACAAACTTCCGGAAATAATTCGAGCGACGAAAAAGATCCCGCACCTCCGGCTCGCGTCACAGCAAGCGATGAAAAATCCCGCCAACATGAAGCGGCGCGTCTCGAAGCGCTGATTAACTCGATCGATCAGATCGTTCTCGAGCTGGACGCGGAAGGCACCTTCCTGAATATCTGGGCGAACGACGAAAAACTTCTCTATCGCCCGCGAAGCGAATTGTTGGGTAGAAGGTCCGAGGATATTTTCGACGCGGACTTCTTTCGTTCTTCGCATGAACTTTTCAAGCGCGTGATCGCTACGGGCAAAGGGGAGGATTTTGAATATTCGCTCGCGTTTCCGGAAGGCGAACGCTGGTTTCTGGCGCGCGTGAACCGCATTGAATATCCCGAAGGCGACAAGACGGTTTGCGTGGCCATCCGAGAAATTTCCGATCGCAAACGCACCGAAAAAAACTTGCGTATTTCGGAAGAGAAATTTTCGAAGGCATTCCGCGCCGGGCCGGACGCCATCGTGATCAGCACACTCCACGACGGCCGTATCCTCGATGTGAACTACAACTTCATTCGGATGACCGGATTTGCGCGCGGCGAATCGGTGGGGCGAACATCGCGCGACTTGGGGATCTGGCTCAATCCCAAAGAACGCGACCAGATGGTAGCCATCGTGAAACGAGACGGTGAAGTGCGCGATCTGGAGGTTCGTTTCTTGGTGAAGTCAGGCGAGGTGCGCAATTTTCAGATGTCAGCGCATACGATCGAACTCGAAGGGACGATGTGCCTGATTGCAATCCTGCGCGATGTGACCGAGCGGAAGGCGCTCGAAGAACAGCTCAGGCAGGCGCAGAAGATGGAAGCGGTGGGCAGGCTCGCGGGAGGCGTGGCCCATGACTTCAACAATCTGCTGGTCGGGATTCTGGGATACAGCGAACTGCTGAAGAAAAAAGTGCCGCCGGGAGATTTGCAGCGCATGACGGAAGAAATTAATTCGGCGGCGATACGGGCGCGCGATTTGACGTCGCGCTTGCTGGCGCTGAGCCGCCGGCAGGTTCTTCAGCCGAGAGTGCTCGACTTCAATGCGCTGGTGCGGCAGGCGGAAAGTCTGCTGTGTCCCGTGATTGGCGAAGATATTCACGTGGAGATGAGGCTCGACCAGTGGGCGGGATCGGTGAAGGCCGATCCGGCACAATTGGAGCAGGTGGTATTGAATCTTGCGTTGAATGCGCGCGATGCAATGCCGAATGGCGGCACGCTGGCGATGGAGACCTGCAACATCGAAGTGAACCCGGCGTTCGCGCGGCAACATCCGGGCTTGATTCCCGGGAAGTACGTTCGGCTGCGCATGGTGGATACGGGACGCGGGATGAGTCCGGAGGTGATGGCGCAGATTTTTGAGCCATTCTTCACCACGAAGCAGGCCGGAGTGGGAGGCGGGCTTGGACTTTCCACGGTGTACGGAATCGTGAAGCAGAGCGGCGGGTGCGTAACGGTGGAAAGCGAACCGGGAAAAGGCGCGGCCTTCGGAATTTATTTGCCGCACGCGCCGGAGATTCCGGAGAGACGAATCGCTGAGCCGGCGGTTATGGAGTCGCTGACGGGGCACGGAACTGTGCTGCTGGTGGAAGATGAGCCGGTGGTGCTGCGGCTGGCGCACGATCTGCTTGCAGAAAATGGCTACCGGGTGCTTGCGGCGTCGAGCGGCTCGGATGCGCTAAGCGTTGCCCAAAAAGAGACGGAGACGATTCACATGCTGATCACGGATGTGGTGATGCCGGAAATGAGCGGGCCGGAGCTGGCGGATCGAATGCGCAAATTGTGGCCGGCGATGCGAGTGCTTTATATGTCGGGTTATACGGATGACGAGGTGTTGTGCCGCAAAGGGTTGCCGGAAAATTCGGCGTTTCTGCAAAAACCGTTCACGCCGCATCAATTTCTTCAGAAAGCGCGCGCCACGCTGGGAACGAAGCCAGCGCGCGGACGTGTTTAAACTTTACTTTGAATTTTCTGAAACGCCGAGGACTTGCACTTGAATAGAGCGGTCGCGCGGGCCGTCAAGCTCGGCAAGGATGATGGACTGCCAGTAGCCGAGCGCGAGCTCGCCATCGCGGACCGGCACCGAGAGTGTGTGGCCCAGAATCATGGCGCGGAGATGCGAATCGGCATTCTGGCGATTGCACTCGGAGAGTTTGGGATCGTTGTGGCGCCAATAATCTATGCGGCCGACGAGCCGTTCTAGAAAGCTCTTGATGTCGTCGAGAAGCGCCTGCTGAAACTCATTGATGAAAATTGCGGTGGTGGTGTGGAGCGATTGGACGAGGACGAACCCCGCTTTCAGTCCATGCTTGCGCACCACCTCGTTAAGGTCCTTGGTGATGTTGATGAGTTCCAGGCGCTCGCGAGTTTTGTAGCAAATCGTCTCGAGGTACATCTGCAAGGCTGCAGCTTTGGGACGAACTTCCGGTATGGTCAGTGTCTTCTTAACCGATGCAGTTTTCATCCTCAGGGGTCCTTGCCAGCTCTTCGTGTGGGGCACTTGTTTTAGATGCCCGAAAACTCTGCAAGTTGTACTGCCTGCATTATAGCGATGTGGTGGAAAGCTCGTCCATCGGTAAGATGGGCGCTAGAAGTTGAAACGATACCCGAGTATGACTTTGGCGATGAGATGGTCGGTTGAGCCGGTGAGTCCCACGCCCAAGCCGAAGTTGATTTCCCATTGTGGCGCGATGTTGAGGTCGATCGCAGGAAAGATCTGATGCTGCTGCTGGGAAATCGGATCGAATCCTGTCACCGGGCCAACCGAGCCGTAGTATTCAAGGCCGCCGGCAATCTTGGGAGTGAAGTTGAAGCTGAATTTGAAATTCGGTGAGAAGACAAAGCCCTGGTGAACGGTCTCGCCGTGCAACGAGCGGTCGAATGTGGGGTTGATGGACCAATACCATCGTCCGATTTGTTGATCGACAATCGGGCGGATCTCCCAGGTCCACGTGTCGACGGAAAATTGCCGGCGTTGGTAACCGATTTCATTCGAGAGACTCACTCCCACCGGCCAGTGCCATTTGGGCGGAACGCGAACGCGCGGCCGAATGTGATCGCCAACCCAATCGAATCCCTGGCCCGAGCGCGCCGAAGTAAAAATATAGAAACCTGTTTCGAACCAGTCGTTCCACCCGTGAGTGATTTCGATGGTTTCGTGAAGTGCGTGATTCGTGGGATACAGGCCATCGACCATTTGCTTCGAGCCGTCGATCGTGAAATTGCTGTGCAATTCCACCATGGTGTGGCCGGGCTCGACGGTATCGTAGCCGTACACCTGAATTTCGTAGTTATCCTGGGCGGCGGCTGTTCGAGAGAAGAGGAGCACGCCAAGAGCCGCGGAAAGGATCAGGAGAGAGCGGAAGCTTGGCATCGATAAATTTAAGCATGCGGATGCGCTTTGTCATACACATTCATGAGCTGCTGAATGCTGGCTTGCGTATAACGCTGTGTGGTGGAGAGCGAAACGTGGCCGAGCAGTTCCTGAATCGCGCGCAGGTCCGCGCCATCCGCGAGCAAGTGCGTGGCGAAGGCGTGGCGGAGCGAGTGGGGGTGAAGGTCCCAATTGACGTCGACGAGGCGCGAGTATTTTTTCACAATTGTGCGGACGGAGCGGGTGCTGAGGCGGCACGCATAGTGATTTAGAAATACGGCCTGGAATTCGGGTTCGGCTCCGGGGCGGTTAAGAATTTCTTCGCGCACCGGCCAATAAGCTTCGAGGGCGGCCTGTGCGCTGGAGCCGAATGGAACGACTCGTTCCTTGCGTCCTTTTCCGAGGACTCGAAGCATTTGGCCAGCGCGGTCGATATCGCCAAGGTTCAGTCCGACCAGTTCGCTGACGCGCAGTCCGGACGCGTATAGAAGCTCGAGAATGGCGCGATCGCGCTTCAACATGATTTTGACGTCATCTTGTTTTTTGCGCGGGCTGGCGGGACGTTTGTGCTTTGAGGCTGCGGAGCTGCCACCCAAAATGTTGTCGAGAAAACCGTTCATCTCCTCGGCGGTGAGGACGCGCGGCACGCGCTTGGGGAGTTTGGGGGTGCTGACGAGCCTCGCCGGATTTTGTTTGACGACACCTTCGCGCACGCAGAATTTGAAGAAAGTGCGGAGGGCGGCGAGCTTTCTGGCTACGGAAGATTTCTCGAGCTTTTGATCGTAACTCCAACCAACAAACTCGCGGATCACGCGGTGATCGACGTGGGCGAGCGGCATGGTCTTCTCGCCGGGCGGGGTGAGGAACTGCATGAACTGGGTAACGTCGCGGCGATATTCGCGGATGGTGTTGGGAGAAGCGTTGCGCTCGTAGCGCAGATAATCGATGAACTTATCGATGTGCTGCTTCATCGACTTTCGACCGGCGGCGAATAACTTGCCAAATCACACAGGTCGTAGCTTGCTTCAGGCCTGCCCATTCAGGAAGCAACGCTGGACGGCACAGCCGGCGGGGTCGCCGGCGCTGTGGTCGTCGGCGGCGTGCCCAGCGATTCGAGCGGCGGAAGCGGGGCTTCGATTTCCCAGTCGCATCCTTCCTTGATGCACGAACGGAAATTGCCCTGCTTCGTGCGCTTCTCCACGATGAACGGCGCGCCGCATTTCGGGCACGGCTCGTTGATCGGCTCGTGAGGCGTGGTGAAGTCGCAATCCGGGTAGCGGCTGCAACCGTAGAAGATGCGGCCGCGTCCTCGTCCCTTGGCGGTGCCGCGGCGGACGAATTCGCCCTCGTTGCATTTCGGGCATTTGATTCCGAGGGTGATGGGCCGCGTGTACTTGCACTTCGGATATTTTTCACAGCCGATGAATTCGCCAAAGCGTCCGTGGCGGCGCAGCAATTGATTGCCGCACGTGGGGCATTTTTCGTCGAGCGGAACGTCCGGCTGCCGCGCTTTTTGAGTGCCCTGCACCAGGCGCCGCGTCGTTTTGCAGTCCGGATATCCGGTGCAGGCGAGGAACGTGCCGAAGCGGCCGCGCTTGATGATCATTTCTTTGCCGCAATTGTCGCAATACTGCGTGGTGGTCTCGGGGTCGGGCTGCTCGCTCGCGACGTCCGCTAGATCGCGAATGAAATCGCACTCGGGATAGCGAGAGCAGCCGAGGAAAAATCCGTGGCGGCTGATGCGCTCGAGCAGTTCGCCCTGGCCGCACTTCTCGCATTTTTCTCCGGTGGGGATGCCGGCCTTGTAGGAATCCATTTGATCGGCGGCTTTATCGAGATCCACCTCGAAGCGGTCCCAGAACTCTTTTACCGCCGTGCGCCAGGGAAGTTTGCCATCTTCGATTTCATCGAGCTCTTCTTCGAGGCGCGCGGTGAAGCCCACATCGAAAATGTCTTCGAAGGCTTTCACAAGCAGCCCGCTGACGCGCTCGCCAAGCAATGTGGGCGTGAAGCGTCCTTGATCCTTGTTCACGTATTCGCGTTCGACAATCGTCGAAATAATCGCGGCATACGTGGAAGGCCGGCCGATACCTTTTTCCTCGAGCTCTTTCACGATGGTCGCTTCGGTATATCGCGGCGGAGGCTCGGTGAAGTGCTGCTCGGGACGAATGGATTCGAGCCGGAGTTGATCACCCTGGCTGACTTGCGGCAAAGAGTTGCCGGCGGCGTCGCCTTCGTCTTCTTTTTCTTCTTCGTCTTTCACGGCTTGGTACGCGGCGAGATAGCCGTCGAATTTCTGCACGGAACCTGTGGCGCGGAAGGTGTAGCCGCTGGCGTCAACGTCAATCGTGGTCTGGTCGAATATTGCGGGAACCATTTGCGAGGCGACGAAACGCTGCCAGATCATCTGGTAGAGCTTGAACATGGATTCGTCGAGATAGGGCTTCACGCTTTCGGGCGTGCGGGCAACATCGGTGGGGCGAATTGCTTCGTGCGCTTCCTGCGCGTCTTTTTTGGATTTGAAGAAATTTGGTTTCTCGGGGAGATATTTTTCGCCGTAGGCTGAGCCGATGTGGTCGCGAACCTGGGCAATCGCGTCGGCTGAAACTTTCACCGAATCCGTGCGCATGTAGGTGATGAGCGCGACGGAGCCTTCGTTGCCAAGCTCGACGCCTTCATAGAGGCGCTGGGCGAGCATCATGGTGCGCTTGGCGGTGAAGCGCAGGCGATTGTAGCCGGCCTGCTGGAGCTTCGAAGTGGTGAAGGGAGGCGGAGCAAAGCGGCGCTTTTCTTTTTGGGCGACGCTGGCGACTTGCCATGTCGATTTTTCGACTGCCGCGAGAATACGTTGTGCTTCGGCTTCGTTGGGAATCTCGATGTCTTCGCCGTTGTACTTGATGAGCTTGGCTTCGAAGGCTGGCGGTTCGCCTGCGGCGAGGAGGGCGTGCATCGTCCAATATTCTTTGGGGACGAAGGCGCGAATTTCCTGCTCGCGTTCGACGATGAGGCGGAGCGCGACGGTCTGGACGCGTCCGGCGGAAAGGCCACGCCGAACCTTGTCCCAGAGCAGGGGCGAAACTTTGTAGCCGACGAGGCGATCGAGGACGCGACGGGCTTGCTGCGCGTCGACGAGATTTTCATTTACCTGCGAGGGATGATCGAATGCGGCGCGGATTGCTTTCGGCGTGATCTCGTTGAACATCACGCGGAAGATTTTGGACGCGGAGGTGGCGGCGGGCTCCGCTTTTGGAGGCTTCACGACTAACTTTGCGACTTCTTTGGAGGTGACCTTCGCGTTTCCGTTGCCGTCTTCTGGCGCGAGCTTCTTTTTCTTGGAATTCTTTCCGTTGGTCTCAACTTCTACCGGTGGCCTGAATGGCTTGCTCAGTACATGCGCGAGATGGGCACAGATGGCTTCGCCTTCACGGTCCGGATCGCCTGCGAGGTAGACGGCGTCGGCGGTCTGAGCTGCTTTGCGAAGCTCGTTGATTACTTTTATCTTGCCGGGAATCACCTGGTAAGTGGGCTCGAAGATATTTTCGGGAGTGACCGGGATCGGCTTCGGCGTTGGTTTCTCGGGTTTGGCTTTGGCGCCGGCCTTGGCTTTCGATTTGCGTTTCTTTTTGCGTTTCCCGTTCTGCTCGCCGGGCAGAAGGATACCGATCGTCTTCGTGGGAAGATCCATCACGTGGCCGTAGGAGGCTTTCACCGTGTAGCCCCGGCCTAAATATTTGTTGATCGTCTTCGCCTTGGCGGGCGATTCGACGATTACGAGTGATCGCGCCATCTGTCTCTGTGTTCCTCGCGAAATCCAATTTCCACTAGAAAGCTGCGTCTCCGCCTGAACGGAGCGCCGTACCATCCTACCTGCTGTCCCGGAGAAGACTACAAGAGGACTTTCAGGAATTGCTTCCCAGGTAACTGACGTACCACGCCTTTGAGCTCCAGGTCAAATAGAGTCGCCAGCACTTCGGACGACGTGAGCCCGGAAACCTCCATAATTTCGTCGATGTGGCGGGCCTCATCGACGTTGAGCAACCCGTATAAAGTGCGCTCGGCCGGGACGAAAGTTTCGTCGAGCAGAGCGGCGCGCTCTTCAGTTGAGGCCGATTCTACCGGGAGGAGCTCAGCGCGAACGGGCGTGGGTAGCTCCTCAATTACATCCTCCCAGCTGGTGACTAGCTTGGCGCCTTGTTTGATCAGCTGGTTGGGTCCGAAGCTCGTGGGCTGGGTAGCGTTGCCTGGAACGCCGAAGACTTCGCGGCCGAACTCCATGGCCAGCCGCGCGGTGATTAAGGATCCAGAATACTGCGCGCCTTCGACGACTACAACCCCCAGGGCGATTCCGGCGATGATCCGGTTGCGGATGGGGAAATTTTGAGGCGCTGGAAACGTGCCCATCGGGAACTCGCTGATGATTGCGCCGCGCGTTTGCATATCGGCAAAGATTTTCTTGTTCTCCTTGGGATAAACCACGTCGATTCCGGAGCCTAGGACGCCAATTGTGGCGCCGCCTGCGGAACTCAACGCGCCTTTGTGGGCGCAGGAATCGATTCCTCGAGCCATGCCGCTGGTGACGACGATTCCACGATCGGCAAGGTCGCGGCCTAGGCGTTCGGCCATTTGATTCCCGTAAGGGGTCGGACGACGCGAGCCGACGATCGAGATTAGGTGCCGGCCCAGAAGTTCTATGTTTCCAAGTACATACAGGAGGGGTGGTGGGTCGTAGATTTCGCGGAGGCGGGCTGGGTACTCGGGTTCGTCCCAGGTGAGGAGTTTGCAGCCGGCCGCCTGGGCTGCGGCTAGTTCTTTTGCAGCATCGCTTACCGGGCGGCCCGAGTGAATGGCTTGCGCCACAGCGACGGGCAGGTGATGGCCTTCGAGTTCGGTAAGCGAGGCGTTGAAAATCTGCTGGGGGCTGCCCATTTCACGCAGGAGTTTGCCGGCCATGCGTGCGCCGAGGCCTGGCGTGAGGGCCAGTGCCAACCACCCCAAGTAATGATCGGACTCCATCTATAAGGAAGGCTCTGCCGCGAGGGTACGCAGTGGCGTGGGTTGATGTCAAGCAAGGCAATATCCGTATATGTACTTAGATGGCCCAGGATTAGTGCGCAGAGGCGGAGTAGACGATGCGTGCGCCTCGAACTGTGTAGCGGAACTTTGCGAAACTCGTGGCGTCGGCTGCGTGAGGACCACGAGATCGGCTGATTGCTGAACTCTTTTCAAGATACGTTTTCGAGCGAGGAAAGTTGCATATCGAGTTCTCCTTCGCAACTTTGCACTGATACTATCCGAACGCTTCGGACTGACTGACGGGGCGGGGCGGTATATGAACGCGAATTCGAAGGTTTGTGCCGTTTGGTTCTTCGCAATTATGGCTTTTGGATTTATGCCGAGGCAATCAGGCGCACAGTCTGCTCCTGCCGGCACAGTCGCCAGCGAAGCTGCGCCGGAGCAGGCCGCTAAAAACTCCGAGATTCACACGCCGAAACCTGTGGGCCCGCCGCTTCAAGTGCTTACGCCGATCGAGCCATGGGCGTTCGAAGCCGACGGGAGATGGCACCTTGTGTATGAGCTGCAGGTGACGAACCTTGGCAAATGGGACTGCCTGCTCACCCGGCTTGACGCGGTGACTGGCGATTCCGGTGTGAAGCCCATTGCGAGTTATTCAGGCACCGAATTAGAAGGGATGATCGACCGGCCGGGGCAAACTGTTTCAGAGAAAGCGAAGGTAGGGCCAGGGGCGTTTGCGATCGTTTATATGTGGCTGACGTTCGACAAAGCAGAAGACGTGCCCGCGAAAGTCAGTCATCGCATAGCGATGAGGATTGGCGATTATCCGGAGGCGATCACGCTCGACGGCGCTGCCGTTTCGACGGACCGGAAGCCGGTTGTGGTAATCAGCTCGCCCCTGCAGGGAAAAGATTGGGTCGCAGGGAACGGACCTTCGAACAAGTCGCAGCACCGGCGGGCCTTCATTCCCGTGAACGGCCGCGCATACATCTCACAACGATTCGCGATCGATTGGGTGCAACTGAATCCTGACGGCAAAACGTATCAGGGCGACTCAGAGGACAACAAGAACTATCGCGCCTACGGGAGAGAAATTCACGCAGTCGCCGACGGCGTGGTGACAAGCACACAAGATGGAATCCCTCAAAATATCCCGAATAAACCGCCGGTGGTGCCGATCACGCTCGAAACCGTTGGAGGTAACAACGTGATTATGGAGATTGGCGATGGACTTTACGCGTTCTACGCACACCTGCAGCCAGGCTCGCTTCGCGTGAAAGTCGGCGACAAAGTGCGCCGCGGTCAGGTGCTCGGACTGCTCGGGAATTCAGGAAATTCCTCGGAACCGCATCTGCACTTTCATATCTGCAACCGCAATTCGGAACTTGGCTGTGAAGGGCTGCCATACGCTTTCGCAACATACGAACTTCAAGGCAAGGGCGACGGCTGGAAACCGTCCGATTCGCACGGAGTGCCGGTGAAAGAGGAGATGGAAATTCCCACCGAGGATGAGGTTATCCGGTTTCCGCAGCAGCCTTGATTGCCGGCGTTTTTTTTAGATACCGATCGCGATCCATCTTGCGGCGCGTTTAGGTATCGTCCGCCACTTCCAAGGCTGCGTTGGGCATTGTGTTATATTGGGATTTAACGGAACGAGGAAAACGTGAGCAAGCTTCGCATTTCCATTGTCGAATATCTGAACACGGCGCCGCTGGTGTGGGGATTCGCAGAAGGTCCGCTCGAGGGCAAATACGATCTGTCCTTTACGGTGCCTTCGCAATGCGCGGAAGCTCTGCGGAAAGGCGATGTGGACGTAGCCATCATTCCCGCGATCGAATATCAGCGGATGGTAAATGTGGTGGTGCTGCCGGATATGGCGGTGGCGGCGAAGGGCGAGGTTCGCAGCATTTTGGTCGTGTCGAAGCGGCCGATTGACATGGCGAAGCGCATTGCGCTCGATTCGAGTTCGCGTAGTTCGGCGGCGCTGGTGAAGTTGCTGGCTGCTGGCTACTGGGGCATCAAGCCTGAGTACGTGGAGGCCGCGCCCGATCCTTCAGAGATGCTCAAGGAAGCGGACGCCGCGCTCGTTATCGGCGATCCAGCGTTGCGCGTGGCGCTGAAAATGGAAGCGCTTTCAGCCAAGTTGCCGGGCGGTGGAGCATGCTGCCAAGGCGACCCGGAAGACATGCCGGTGCCGGGATTCGAGACAGTATTCGTCTACGATGTGGCTTATCAGTGGCGCGAGATGACAGGCAAGCCGTGCGTACTGGCCATCTGGGCTGGACGACGCGATGCGATTACGCCGGAAGTGGTGGCGGATTTCCAAGCGTCGAAGCGATACGGAATGGAGCGCATCCGCGAAATTTCCGAAGCCGCGTCGGTGAAGCTCGATCTGCCGGCGAAGGCGCTCGAGCGATATTTGATCGACAACATTGACTTCGACCTCGATGAAGAAAATCTCGAAGGGCTGAAGCTCTACTACGAGAAAGCCGCTTCGGCGGGATTGATTCCCCGCAATCGTCCGCTCGAATTCGTGAATGTGCCGGCGCAATCCACCGCTCGTCGCGGAGCCTGACGCTGTGGATTGCATCGGCAAACTCAGCAGGTTGCGCCGGTATCCCGTGAAAGGAATGGCGGGTGAAGACCTCGCCGCTGCTCATGTGACATATGCGGGCCTGCTGGGCGACCGCGTTTACGCTTTCATTGATGCGGAAGGCCCCGCGACATTTCCCTGGATGACCGCGCGCAAGGGGCGCGACATGATTTTGTTCCGCCCGCGGTTTCTCAATGCATTGCCCATCGAATCAGAGTTCTTCTCGGCGAATTACGCCGCAGAGGTGACGACGCCGGAGGGCGAAACGCTACGTGCGGACGATCCTGCGCTAAAACAATTGCTCGAGAAGCGTTACCAGAAGACGCTTGAATTCCGCCACTCCGAGCGCAGCATGATGGACCTGGCTCCGGTTTCTGTGTTTGGCCTTGCGACGGTGCAGGCGCTTTCCGAGGAAACCGGAATCGAATTGAATCCGCTGAGATTCCGCGCGAATTTTTATGTCGAGTGGGCGACTGGCGGACCTTTCTTTGAGGACAGCCTTGTGGGCCGCGAGCTGCGAATCGGCGAGTCGGTGGCGATTCGGATTGTGAAAAAGGATGGCCGCTGTGTCATGATAAGTCTCGATCCGGACACGGCGGAGGCTTCCCCGGTGGTGCTGGAAAGGGTGGCCCGCCATCACGAGGGATGTTCAGGTGTGTACGGGGCGGTGCTGCGAGAAGGTGTTGTGCGCACGAACGATCCGATAAATCTGGTATAAGCCAAGGCCGACGCCAAGGAACTCAATCGCCGATGAGAATCACACAAGAAGAAGCGCTCGAACTTTTTAATTCCGACGATCTGATAGGCATCGGAATGGTGGCGAATGAAGTGCGCCGCAAGAAAACCGACCCGCGCGTGGCCACCTACCAGATCGATCGCAACATCAACTACACGAATTTCTGCACGGAGTATTGCTCGTTCTGCGCGTTCTACCGGCCGCTAGGCGCGAAAGATGGCTACATTCTGTCGCTTGAAACGATCTACGAGAAGATCCGAGAGATGATCGAGATTGGCGGTACGGGTGTCCTGATGCAGGGCGGCCTGCATCCGGACCTGCGAGTTGAGTTTTACGAGAACATGCTCAGCTCGATCAAGCAGAAATTTCCGCAGGTGCATCTGCACTGCTTTTCGGCGCCGGAAATTCTATGCATTGCGGAGGTTTCGGGGCTTTCGGTGCGCGATACGATCGCGCGCTTGCGCGATGCCGGTCTCGACTCGATTCCAGGCGGCGGCGCGGAAATTCTCGACGACGAAATTCGCGCGCGCATTTCGCGGCTGAAGTGCCGGTCGGACGAATGGGAAGATATGCACCGGATCGCGCACTCGCTCGGGATGCGCACGACGGCGACGATGATGTTCGGTTGCGGCGAGGATTATCGCCACCGGGTGAATCACCTGGAGCGCCTGCGCCGGATCCAGGAAGATACTGGCGGGTTTACGGCGTTTATTCCGTGGATTTTTGCGCCAGAGAATACTCCGCTCGGGAAGAAAATTCCTGAGGCCACCGCTTTCGATTATCTCAAAACGCTTGCCATCAGCCGGCTCTATCTGGACAACATCGATCACATCCAGTCGAGCTGGCTCACTCCGGGAATTAAGATTTGCCAGGTAGGGCTGCAGTTTGGCGCCGACGATGTGGGCAGTATTTTGATTGAAGAGAACGTGGTTTATGCGGCGGGCGTGCGCAATCGCACGAATGAAGCGGAGCTGCGGCGGATTATTTCCGATGCCGGTTACATTCCTGCGCAGCGCGACACGCTCTATCGCTCCTACGTTCTGAAAAACGCCGCGTAGAATTTCTGCTGGGAACTAAGGTTTACCATCGCGGATACTGCGGAATTCGATTGCGATTTCCGCGCCTTCCGGTAGGTCGAGCGGCTCGATTGGAACAAGCACACCGTTGGCGAATCGAGCGCGAATCCTTCGTGGCTCACTTTTTGAATTAGATCCCGTGGCTACCGGAACTTCTGAAGCCGCGCCACCCGCACCAGCGAATTTCGGCACGCCTGCTTGATCGAGAGCTACATTGGCCAGCGCATCGGCGTCACGATTCAATTCGCGGCGAACGTGCTCGATCGCGAAGTATCCAAGCTGCTTGGCCATCTTCGAGGCGCGCTCGTGCAGCGGCTTCAAATCGCCGCTCTTCACTTTGTAGCGCCCCTGCATCTGGCGAACGAGCAACTCGGAATCGCTGCGGATACGCAGCGCAGAGATGTTGTGGCTCGTCGCGTAATCGAGAGCCGCAAGCAGAGCGTAATATTCGGCGACATTATTCGTTTCGCGTCCGATATTTTTTGCTAGTTCGAGGATTGTTTTTCCATTCGGATCGCGGATGACGACCGCGTAAGAAGCTGGACCCGGATTGCCGCGCGATGCTCCGTCAATATTCGCGATATGAACCCCTGCGGGCGGCGCGGCGGCATGCGATTCGGAAAAAAGGCGCGCGCTCGAGGGCGGCGGAGTTTTTGAAGAACGCTTCATCGGCGGCAGGCGCTCCCGAGGCTGTGGCAGGCAATCAAGATTCCGACGCTAATTTTCACCGGTGGAAGTGGCGGATGCAGACGCGCCCGATGTCTGCGGCTTGTGATCTTCGAGCGGCGGGATCGCTGTAGGCTCGATGTAATAGAGAATTCGAGTGCACGTCTCGCAGTGAAACAAATCCTCGTTGTTCGCGTTGCGCATCTTCTGAAACACGTGCGGCCGGATTTGCATGCCGCAGAGCGAACACTTCTCATTGTCCACTTCGGCGAGAGCAACGCCGCCGTGCCTTCTCGCGATGCGCTCGTAGTGGTCGAGCAGATCTTCGGGAACTTCCGATGTGACACGCGTGCGATCAGCCTCGACGAGCGCCAGATCCTTTTCAGCTGTAGCTTTTTCTGATTCGATGGCGGCGCGCTGCGTGCGAACGGATCCTTCCACTTCTTTCAGTCTCTGCTCGGCGGCCTTGATGCGGCGATCGTATTCCTCGCTGGCGACCATCTGCTCGAGCAGGCGATCTTCGGCCTTCGCAATTTCCTCTTCGGCCATCTGCACTTCGTGCTGGAGGGCTTTATAGGCTTCGTTGGTTTTTATCTGGGCGGTCTGGTCGCGGTATTTGCGGACGCGTTCCTTGTGCTGCTCGACGTCCAGTTCGTATTTCTTGCGGTCTTTTATCGTGGCGAGTTGTGCGGCTTTGCTATGCTCGAGATCGGTCTTCGCGGCAGCGATACGGGCATCGAGATCAGTGATTTTCTTAGGAAAAGCGGCCAGGCGGGCGCGAACGTCGTTGAGCCGCACGTCTACGCTTTGCAATTCGAGGAGGTTCTGGAGAACCTTTAGCACAGAACGCCATTCTAGCATATGCGCTGGGATGCTCGCAGAGGCGCCAAAACGCTGGGTGGTGGCTTTACGTAAGGCTTGATTTAAGGAATGCGATCGCGTGGCGCCAGGAGTCCGCTTGCGCTTCTGCGTCAGCTGCTGCCGTACCGCCAAAAGAGTAGCGCGCGTTGCGTAAATGAGGATTCCGCGAGGCGCGAGCGGTGGTTGGAAGGTACGGGTATCGCAGCATATGGCCGGCGCTCGGGTAATGGAGGTGCTCGACGCGGTGTGCGAAACCGCGTTGTTTTAAGCGCGCGACGATTGCTTCGCTCATTTCCTCTGCGGGCCAGAGGTGATCGTCGCCGCTCGAGATGAGCATGACGGGACCGTGGATCCGTTCGACCGGAATTGCGGCTGCCGCCACGGCTTTTGAATTCCGCAGCCCGGCACGGAAGAGATCACGGAACATGACAGGCCGTTTCAGCAGGGCCACGGGGATGGCGGAACGAAAAATAAATTCGCGAAGCGGAAGCGGAACGAAAGGAATTGCCTCGCCTCCGTGCGTCCATGATGGCGGCAATTCTCCAGTTTCCTTGCCACGTCCGCCGGCCGCCCAAACGACGCTGCTCGGCGCATAAGCGACAACCGCGCGAATTTGCGGGAATCTCGAACCGAGGAGGAGGGCAAGCTCAGCGCCGCGTGAAACGGCGAGCAGGCCGAGCTGCTGCGCATCAACTTCGGCTTGCGCGCTAAGCCATCCGAACGCCGCCTCGAAGTATTCCAGTGGAATGTGGTGAAGCCACGTGGGCAGAGGCGGCGTGCCGAAATAAGCGAGCGCGAATGCAGCGAAACCGTGACGAGCGATTAACGCACCTTTGTCGAGATCGAAGCCACCGCCCGAACCGCTGAGAACGAGGACAACGGGAAGGCGATCGCCGGCCTTCGCGCCGGGTGGAAGAAATAATCGGCCAACGATGTGGATGCCATTCGTTGCTGGTTCGCCTGGCACCAGCAAATCGCGTGTTTCAGTGCCAGGGGCGAGATAACTTCTTTCGAAGTGCGTGGCGGCTATCACTCCCTCGGCTGATCGAACTTCGAGTGTCACGTTGTTCGCGGTGACATTCTTTTTCACGAACGTGGCGCGGCCACCTTCCTCCGCGCCTTCGAGATTCATCGACCAAAACAAGCCCATCGGCGATACACCGCGATAGGTGCCGCTCATCGGTTCCTGTGATGTGACGTCGACGATGCCAGAAGAATTTGCAGCGAAGGTTGCGTGGGAACTCCATATGCGCTTGTCATCGTCTTCTGTCGAGGCGTGGAGCGTCACGGTTTCGCGCGACCTTAAGCCGAGAATTCGCATGCTCAATTCGTCGTCGATAAATGCCGTGGCGGGCGAGATTTCGAGGCGTACGCCGCTGGGCGCGGCCACGCTCGCGATGGAAGGCGTCGTCAAAGCATTGATTTATAACATACCTACGAACCGAGCGAACCATTCGGGCGGGTGAGTCTTTTTCAGGGCCTCTACCGTATTACAGATATGATGGGCACCGCCGCATTGCAATGGGAGGGAGGCGTGGGGCTCGAGGCCGATGTTGCTCAGCTTCGACGTGGCGACCTGGATGCGCTCTCGACGCTGGTATCGCGCTATCAGAATCGGCTATTCCGCTTTCTTTTGCGGCTGGTGCGTGACCGGAGCGAAGCGGAGGATCTTTTTCAGCAAACCTGGATTCATGTGGCGGAAAAAATCCGGCGCTTCGATCCCAACCGAAATTTCGACGCCTGGCTCTTCACGGTGGCGCGCAATCTGGCGATTGATCATCTTCGGCGCATTCGGCCGTCGAGTTTAGATCAGCCGATTTCGGAAGATGAGTCGCAGGGGACTCCGCTCGATCGATTGGAGGCGCGTGGCCCGGCGCCGCTCGATCGCATTCTCGAAAACGAGCGCGCGAGCCGCGTGGGAATGGCGCTCGACGAGCTGCCGTTCGCTTACAGGGAAGTGATGACGCTAAGATTCGAAGAAGAAATGAAGATCGAGGAGATTGCACAGGTGCTTGGCATTCCGCTTTCCACCGTCAAATCCAGGTTGCGACGTTCGCTCGAGCAGATGCGCAACAGCCTGGAAACCCGCTATGCCGGGGAGAATTGGCGATGAGCGCATCGAGGGACTTGTCGAGGAACATGTCGGCGACGGAGCACAACAAGATTCGCGAGATGCTGGCACTGGCTGCAGCAGACGCACTCGAGCCGAACGAATCGGAACTGTTAATGCGGCACGCGCAGACTTGCCCGCAATGTTCGGCTGAGATGGAGCAATGGCAACTTTTGTCTCGCGGTCTGCGGCAGCTGCCAACGCCGCAACCGTCGCCCGACCTGGTGCAAAGAACGTGCGTGCGAGCCGAAGCGCGAGTGATTGACGAACGCGAGAACGCATGGAACCGCCGCGTAATGATTTCTCTGGTGCTGTTCGCCTGGGCGCTGACGCTAACGAGCTGGCCAATCGTGCGCCTCGTGAGCGGCGGCCTTTTAACCTTGCTTGACCCGCGTCTGAATCAATCGTGGCTGGGATTTGCGGGATTCACAGCACTCGTATGGCTGACGGGCGGAATCGCAGCCGTTTTGCTGGCACGTCATCAACGGCAGGAAAGGAGCCTGGCATGAGCCGCTTCAGCGAAGCGCTGAAAATAGTTCCACGGACGGCGTGGGTCATTGGGGCCGTTTGCTACCTGGGTGTGGCGACGCTCGCGTTGACTGTCTTTATCCCCGGCGACAAGGAAATGAAGTACTGGCCAATCGCGGGGAAACTAGCCTTCGCCTTCGGTCCTTTTCTTTTCGCCTATGCCTGGGTTCTGCTGATTGGCTATGTGTACGCGGACGCGAAGCGCCGCAGCATGCGCTACGCGATGTGGACGTGGCTCGCGGCTTTGATCCCTAATGGCATCGGAATCATCATCTACTTCATTCTGCGCGATGCGCTGCCAAGGCCGTGTCCTGGGTGTTCGACACCGGTAAAATCCGGATTTGTTTTCTGCCCATATTGCGGAACCGCGATGAAGCCCACTTGCCCTAATTGCGGTCGCGCAGTCGAGCACGGCTGGGCGAATTGCCCGGAGTGCGGTTCAAAACTACCGGCCGTAACTACGACTCCTCGCACAGCGTAGCGAGTCGCGGGCGGCGGCGACAAAGAATGTTCCACGACCAAAGCCGGTTGCGAGATGCGGGGCGGTTACAACGCCGCCGCACTGGCCAGGAGGCGCGAAGCCCTATGGCGCAGGCTGCACTTGCATCGTCTGATCCACCGTCCAGTTCGAGCAGCCGGAATTCGTGGCAGGCATGCATTTTGCCGTCACTTGAAAGCCAGACACCGACGTTTCCACCCCGTACGAATATCCGTCGCGACCATCCCTCAGCATCGACATCGCACCAGCTGACTTCAATTCCTCGAGCGAGCCATACGATCCGTGTTCCGCCTGGTAGGCGCGCTCGGCCTGCGCGATTGCAAGCAGGTCGTTCTTCACGCCCACCACGCTGATCGTCTGCATCGGCGTGCCAGTTTCCGACGATTGCATTTTCGAAAAGTACAGCCTGTAAGCCAGCACCGAAATCAGCGCTACCACCAGAAGCCCAGCTAAACTTCGCATTGTCGCCTCGCAATGAAATCCGCGATCAACAGTTCAAATCGAGATATATCGAGGTTACGACGGCCTTTAGCGCGCCGCAATCAATCGCGAAGTAGCCTTTTCCTGTTGGTATACGTCTAAATACCCGTGGCAGGCAGAAGTAGTCGCGCAGAAAGCTGCGGGGAACAATCCTCCGGGCAAATTTGACAGCCGCAATGAGCGTCTAGGATACTGGAGAATCTTCTCTCGGTTGCAGGCGGTTCTGATAACGGGCTTATCTTTACCGCAGGCCTTTCCGCCTTGCGAGCATCACGCGCAATAAATCCCTCGGGATGGGAGTTATCGGTTTATGAGGACTCGAAGTCGCTTCGCTATCGCTCTGTTGTTCGTCGCGGCATTGGCCGTGTCGCTCGCCGCGCAGGAAAAACAAGACAAACCGGAACAGGTCAGGCCCCCGAAGCTTAATTTCACCACGCACATGCTTGCTAATGGCTTGCAAGTGATTCTGCTCGAGGACCACGCCGCTCCCGTGATCAATCTGCAAGTTTGGTATCACGTTGGCGCGAAAGACGAGCAACCCGGCCATACCGGCTTTGCGCATCTCTTCGAGCACCTGATGTTCAAAGGCTCGGCGCACGTTGGCCCTGACGAGCATTCCCGCATCATTGAAGCAGCAGGCGGATTCGATAACGCCAGCACGTACGATGACTACACGAATTTCTTCGAGACCTTTCCGAGCAACTATCTGGGGCGCGTTCTCTGGCTCGAAGCCGACCGCATGGGCAGCCTCAATGTGGACGAGGCGAATTTCAAGTCCGAGCGCGAGGTGGTGGAAGAAGAGCGCCGCGTCCGCGTCGATAATCAGCCCTACGGCCTGCTCGAAGAGGATCTTCGTGCCGCTGCGTTCACAGTCCACGGCTATCACCACACGGCGATTGGAAGCATAGCCGACCTCGACAAAGCCACCATCGAGGACGTGCGTGCCTTCTTCAACACCTTCTACAAGCCGAACAACGCGACGCTGATCATCGTCGGCGATTTCAAATCTGACGAAGCACTCACCTGGGCCAAAAAATATTTCGAAGGTATCCCGGCCTCCGCAAAACCGATTCCGCGGATTGACAAGCCCGAGCCCGCGCAAACGGAAGAGCGCGTGGTGAACAAGTCCTATTCCAACACACCGCTTCCCGCGGTCGTGATCGGCTACAAAATCCCAGCCCGCTACGCTCCCGATTCTTATCCCCTGGATTTAGCCTCTAACATCCTGGCCGGAGGCGAAAGCAGCCGCCTGTACCAAACGCTCGTCTACAAAGACCAGATCGCCGTGCAAGCCGCAGGCTTCGGCAATTTCACCGAGGATCCGAACCTGTTCTGGGCCTACGCCATCATGAATCAGGGGCACACCGCCGAAGAGGGCCGAAAGGCAGTAGTCGCCGTACTCGATGAACTGAAGACAAAGCCGGTCGAGGCGCGAGAATTCGATAAGGCTGAGAATCAGGAGATTTCCGGATTCATCCTGGGACGAAATACCGACGAGGAAAAGGCCGTCGCACTCGGAGCGGCAGGTGTGATTGGCAAAGATCCCGATCTGGTGAATACCGAACTCGGTCACTATCTAAAGCTCACTCCGGCAGACGTGCAGCGCGCGGCTGCGGAATATTTTGTACCGCAGCACGCCACTGTTCTGCTCGTAAAGCCAGCGGCACAGTGATGAAACACATGGCCGAGACTGAACGCATGCAAATTCGAGCATTTATTCCAGGAGCAACGATGAAGAGGTTCGCAGTGCGCCAATGGCTGATTTTATTCGGGCTGGTCAGTCTGACGAGCACTGCGGTGTTCGGTCAGCAGACATCCGCGCCACCCGCGGAAAAGCATCCCGCCACGCAGCAGGATCAAAAAGACCAAAAGGATGGCACGGGCGTCGTCCCTCCCGGCGTAAAACTCGACCCTCACATGCCCGGCCCGGGCGCTCCGACGCCATATCGCTTTCCTTCGGCTGCTACGAAGACTCTTCCTAATGGGCTGAAGGTTTTCGTAGTCAGTGATCGCAGCGAACCCTCCGTTGCCGCGAGACTTATCATTTTCTCGGCAGGAGGCATCGACGACCCGGCGGGAAGCCCAGGCGTCTCTCAGATGACCGCAAACCTGCTGACGCAGGGAACCAAGCGACGGTCGGCTCGGGACATTGCTGACGCAATCGATTTTGTCGGCGGCCAGCTGACGGCGCAGGCAGGCAAGGACGCAACCACCATCACGCTCAACGTCGTCAAGAAAGACCTGAATCTCGGGCTCGATCTGATGTCCGATGTCGTGCTTCATCCGGCATTCAAGCCCGAAGAACTCGACCGCCGCCGCGAACAACTCCTCTCATCTCTCACGGTGCAATATTCGAATCCCGATTACCTCGCGTCGCTCACGTTCAATCACGTGGTGTACAGCGGTTCGCCTTATGGCTGGCCTATCGAGGGAACGCCCGATACGGTCAAAAAGTTGAAAAGCGAAGACCTCGCCAAATTCCACGACGCGCACTACGCACCCAACCAGGGATTCCTGGCGTTCGCTGGAGATATCGCTCCAGAGGAAGCATTTGCGCTAGCGGAAAAATACTTTGGCGATTGGCAGAAAATTGACCTGCCCGCCGCGACGCCCGCAGTGCCCGCGCCAATTTCCGGCCAGCATATCTGGCTCATCGACAAGCCCGACGCTGTTCAAACGCAGATTCGCGTGGGCAAGCTCGGCGTGCGGCGCGCGGATCCGGAGCTGATTCCGCTGCAAGTGACGAACCGCATCTTCGGCGGTGGATACAACAGTCGGCTGAACACCGAAGTTCGCGTCAAAAAGGGCCTTACCTACGGAGCATTTTCCTCTTTCACGCCGCGGCGCTACGCGGGATCTTTCACGGCTGGAACATTTACGCGCACAGCAGCAACGGTCGAGGCTACCAAGCTCGTCGTTGATCTCATGGCCAGAATAGCCACGGGTGATATCACACCGAAGGAACTCGACTTCGCGCGCGATTATCTGGCCGGCGTTTATCCCATCGAGACCGAGACCGCCGAGCAGGTGGCGGATCGCATTCTTACCGCCGCTGCGTTCGAATTGCCAGCGGATTACAACAGCACCTATCCGGAGCGCGTCCGCTCGGTTTCGGCGAGTGAGGCGAAGGCGATCGCGCAGCGTTATTTCACGACGAAGGACCTCGACATCGTGCTCGTGGGAAATGTCAGCCAGTTTCGCGACGAGCTGAAAAAGGAATTTCCCGGCGCGCAATTCAGAGAGATTGCAGCGGATCAGCTCGACCCCACCCGTCCGGACCTTCGCAAACCCGCCCAAAGCTCGACGGCAATCACTCCCGAATCGTTGGCCCGTGGAAAGGAGATTCTGCTCGCGGGCGCGAAAGCCGCCGGTGGTGATGCGCTCGCGGATGTGAAAAGCCTTGCAATGAACGAAACCGGGAGCATGTTCAATCAGGGTAACGAAGCGCCGCTCAAAGTTTCCTGGCTCGTGTCCTATCCGGATCGCTCGCATGGGCAAGTGGATTCGCAGGGGCAGACGACCATGCAGGTTTGCGACGGAAAATCTGCGTGGCTGCAGTTCCCCGATAAAGTTGTGGATGTGACGCGGTTTCTGGCCGAGTTCGAGCGGGGGATTGCAATGTTCGGTGGCGGCTGGGGCGCGTACCAGCGCGTTCTCGATGGCAAGCTCGCAGGGCAATTCATAGGCGAAGAGGAAATCGACGGCAAGAAAGCGCAAGGCGTTCAGCTCGAAGCGCCGTTCAATTCAGTGAAGCTGTATTTCGATCCGAATACCCATCTGCTGGCCGCCGCTCACTACCAATCCGAAGGTCAGCACGGGATGGTGGACAACGACCAGCGTTGGGGCGACTACCGGACCGTAGACGGAAAGCAGTTCGCCTACATGACGACAATTTATCGCGATGGAGCGAAGTTTCTAGAGAGCCACGTCGAGCAGGTCAGCCTCAATCCTAAAATCGACGAATCGCTATTCGTGAAACCTGAGGCGCCTGCGGCGAAGTGACCGCTCTACTTCACTGTCAGAACCACTTTGCCGATATTCTTCCGCTCCTGGATGAACCGATGAGCCGCCGCGGCATCCGCCAGTGGAAACGACTTGCCAATCACCGGTTTGATCTTGCCAGCCTCGTACATGCGAAAGAGTTCGTCGAGTTCTCTGCGCAGAAGCGCGCCGCGCGCCTGCAAGCGCCCGAGATTCACTCCAATCACCGTCAGGTTCTCGCTCATCATTTTCAGCGGATGAAACTTCGGCGTTTCGAGCAGAGCTTTGGCTCCGCGCAACAGGCTTCGCTTTCCATCCGGGCCCGCTGCGGCGGAAAAGCCGAAAACAACAAGTCTGCCGGTCGGACCGAGGCATGCTTGACTGTGCGCGAACGATTTTCCTCCAATCGGATCCATCGCCATTTCGATTCCGTCCGGCGCGAATTTGCGCACTGCCTTGACGATGTCGCCCTTCGTGTAATCGATCGGATGATCCACGCCAATCTTTCGCAGATATTCCTGTTTCGTGGGGCCAGCCGTTCCGAACGTCACCAGGCCGTGCGCTTTGGCGAGCTGAATCGCAGCAATTCCTACACCACCGGCGGCTCCGTGAACCAGCATTCGATCGCCCGCCTGCAGGTTCCCCATCACGAACATCGAATGGTAAGCGGTCAGATAATTCACAGGAATCGCCGCCCCCTCTTCGAACGACATGCCAGTGGGCAGCCGGTAAGCCATCGACGCGGGAACTGCAACCCAGCCGGCGTACGCGTTGAAGTGAGGGAAAGCAGCAACAGCGTCGCCCGGACGCAACGGCTCGCCTTGTTCCGTTTCCCGCTTTCCGCCTTCCACCACTTTTTCAACAACCCCGGCGATTTCAATTCCCGGGACGAAAGGCGGTTTTGGCGTGCCCGGGTAAATACCCATGCGCTGCAAGAGGTCGGCAAAGTTGATGCCGACGGCTTTCACGCGAATCAATACTTCGCCCGGTTTTGGCTGCGGGTCGGGCACTTCCTGCGACTCAAAAACTTCCGGAGGCCCGTACCGCCTTACGACCATTGCACGCATCTAAGCTCCTTCAAGCAATTTTCAGTGAATCTCGGCTGCTCTTGCAATCGCCGGGGAGAAAAATCAGCCCCGGCTTTTTATTTGGGAATGTACGCATCCTATCTTAAACTGTTGGACTTTGCCTGACGATGAAACCCACACTGACGCATAGAAGTCTAATCGCAGCACTCACGGTCTTCCTGGCGGCCTTCGCGGCCTTTGCTAAAGACCAGCATACTAAGGCTACCGAAGCGCCCGCCATCCTGGCCACGATGCAATCCGAACTTGATCGCTCCATGGCGGGCTATTCAAAAGCCGACCCCCCGGTTTACTTCATCAGCTACACGATCGCCGACCGCGAATATGCTGAAGTATCCGGCTCGAATGGCGCATTGCTGTCAAGCACCGAAAATCACGCGCGATGGCTCGAGGTGCAGACCCGTGTCGGGAGTTTTAAGCAGGATAATACGCACAAGCTTGGTGACCGGCAGCCCAGTTGGACCAGCCCCGGTACCACTACGATTCTTGACGACGATCTGCCCGTTCTCTCGCGAGAGATCTGGCGCGAGACGGACAAGCAATATCGCGCCGCGTCCCAGGCTCTGATCAAAGTGAAAACGAACCAACAGGTTCAGGTGCAGACCGCCGAGGGTGCGGCGCCTGATTTTTCTGCGGAAGCGCCGAGGACTTACAGCGGGCCACACGTCGAAATGCGAGTGGAACGCGCCCCGTGGGAAGCTCGCGTCCGAAAATATACGGCGGCATTCAGCCAATCGCCGGCCGTCCTCAATTCCATCGTCACCTTCACCGCGCTTGCCGCGAATCAGTACGAAGTGACCAGCGAAGGCTCCAAGATCGCGTTCGGACAGATTCATTACCGCCTCGAACTCTACGTTCAAAGCAAGGCTCCGGACGGGATGGACATCAATCGCTACAACAATTTCGATTGGCTCACTCCGAAAGACGCTCCCGACGATAAGACCGTGCTCGAGCACGTTCAGACGATGATCCAAGAGACCGAAGCGCTCGACAAAGCGCCTCTCGTGGATCCTTATGCAGGCCCCGCATTGCTCACCGGCCGCGCGGCCGCTGTCTTCTTTCACGAAGTGTTTGGGCATCGCGCCGAGGGTTTCCGCCAGAAGGACATCAACGAAGGCCAGACTTTCACCAGCAAAATCGGCACACAGATTCTGCCCGATTTTCTTTCCATTAAGGACGATCCCACCGAATCGCTCTTTGACGGCCAGATGCTGCTCGGAAATTATCTGTACGACGATGAGGGCGTGAAAGCGGAAAACGTCCAGCTTGTGGATCACGGCGTGTTGAAGACTTTTCTGATGTCGCGCTCGCCGCTCGTCGACATTCCCCATTCGAATGGGCACGGACGGCGTCAATTGGGCTTCGTTCCCGTCGCGCGCCAGGGCAATTTGATTGTCTCCAGTACAAACACTATGACCAACGAACAGCTCCGCGCAAAGCTCATCGAGCTGGTAAAAGCGCAGGGCAAGCCGTTCGGGCTGCTGATTGACGATATCGCTGGCGGATTTACTTTCACTGGTCGCGGCCAGCCTCAGGCCTTTCAGGTTCTTCCGCTCGTCGTTTACAAAGTGTTCCCCGATGGCCGCCCCGATCAACTCGTTCGTGGCGTGGACATCGTCGGGACGCCGCTCGTCTCACTCACCAAAATCGTCGCCACCGGCAACAAGCCGGAAATCTTCAATGGCTACTGCGGCGCGGAATCCGGCTCGGTGCCGGTTTCGGCGGTCGCCCCTGCGATTCTGATCTCCGAGATGGAAGTACAAAAGAAAGAGACGTCCACTGACCGGCCTCCGATTTTGCCGCCGCCCGCGCACGACCCCGATTCACAGGGGCAGAAGCAGTGAGAAAAACCGCGACCGCAATCTCGCTCTGGATGTTCGCGTTCTCACTTCCGACCTTTGCTGCCCATGCAAAACGCGCAGTCGCTGCCGCCCCGGTCCCGGCCAACTTACAGCCTCAAGCTTCCCTGCAAACCGCTGACAACGATCAAACGCTTCGCGCTATGCATGATGAGATGGAAAGAAACCGCGCGCGCCTACAGTTGCCCGGAGTCGAAAAGCCGTTTTACCTCGAATACAGGCTTCTCGACGTGGACGTCCGCGCCATCACCGCGTCCTTCGGCGACCTGGTCTCTTCCACGACAACGCGCAATCGCTTCATGAGCGTTGACGCGCGCATCGGCGACTACCACCTCGACAGCTCCAATTTCGTAAGCGAAGACGGCTTTCAGGGCTTCCTCGGTTCCGCCGGCGAAGTGGGCATCGACCACGACTACAACTCCCTGCGCCAGGACCTCTGGCTCGCCACCGATCAAGCCTACAAAGAAGCGGCCACGCAGATGTCGCTCAAGCAGGCCTTTCTCCGCAGCCTGACGAAGCCTCCCGAGATCGACGACTTCTCGCAAGAGCGCGCCACCGTCAAGATTGATCCCCGCGAATTGCCGAACTGGACTTCGCGCAAGTGGGAAGAGGAAGCGCGCGCAGCGTCGGCAGCTCTCAAGAGTTTCCCGCAGCTCTACGGCACGCGGGTGAACTACTACTTCGTCTACACCACGTACTATCTGATGAACAGCGAAGGCACCAAGCTTCGCACCTCGAAAAGCCTGGCCGCGGTCGAAGCGGCCTTTGATACGCAGGCCGACGACGGCATGCCGCTTCACAACTATTACGCGATCTATGTTGCCAAGCCCGCTGACATTCCCGATCCCGCCACAATTTCCAAGGGCCTCACGCAAGCTGGCTCGGAATTGATGCAGCTTCGTGCAGCCCCGCTGGTTCCTGACTACACCGGCCCTGTCCTTTTCGACGCCTCCGCCTCAGGCTCCGTGATCGCGCAAGTGATGGCTGCCTCGCTCTCCGGCGCACGCCCTCCGCTTTCCATGATGGGGGCCTTCGACCAAATCATGGATCGCATGGGCGGCCGCAGCGAATGGACGGGTCGCGTAAACACGCGAGTCCTCCCGCCCAGCGTGTCGCTCATTGATGACCCTACGATGTCCGCGTTCCAGGGACATCCTCTGCTTGGTCAATACGAGATTGACGATGAAGGCGTGAAAGGACAGCGCGTCGAACTTGTACAAAATGGCGTTCTGAAAAATCTCCTGATGTCGCGCAGGCCCGGACCCGAATTCCAAGCCTCGAACGGCCACGCCCGCTCGGCCATGCTTTCCGACACCAAGCCTCTCGCCAGCAATCTGATTTTCCAGTCCTCGGACGCATCCAACGCCACCGACCTGCGCAAAAAATTCGTGGATGCCTGCCGCCAGGACGGCCACGAATGGTGCATCGAAGTGAAGCGCATGGATAACCCCGCACTTTCCTCGCTCGGCCAGCAGGATTTCTCCGACTTCCTCGGCTCGATTGCCGGTGGCGTTGCCAGCGGCGAACGCATGCCCCTGCTTTATTACCGCGTCTATGTCGCAGACGGCCGCGAGGAATTAGTCCGCGGCGGACACATCGAAGGGCTCACGCTGCGCTCGATGCGCAATATGCTCGCTATCGGCGACGATCTCGCCGTCTACGACTACACGCAGAATCCCGCGGCAGGTTTCGCCGGCACCGCCCTCGGCTCGTTCGGTGGAATCCAGGGTGGAATTCCCAGTTCCATCGTCGCTCCGTCCCTGCTTCTCGAAGAAGTCGAAGTCCGCGGATTCCACGGCGAGCCGCGCCGCCTGCCGCTCGTCCCGGCGCCGACCCTGAAATAACCGTCTCGCGCGACATCTCCCCTGCTCGCCGCAGTTCCCCGAGGCGTTGAGCGTATAATCGCCGGACGCTACTCCAATAGCATCGCCTGACCCGCGCCGAAATGACCGAGCCTCTCGAACAAGCCACGCACGAAAAGCGCCTCGCCGCTCTCGCCTCCGTCGGCTCCGCAATCGTTCTAGTTGGCCTGAAAATTTTCCTCACCGTCATCACCGGCAGCCTCGGAATTCTCTCTGAGGCGCTGCACTCGATCCTCGACCTCATCGCTGCAGTCATCACGTTCTTCTCCGTTCGCGTTGCAGACAAGCCCGCCGACGCTGACCATCTCTACGGCCACGGAAAAGTCGAAAGTTTCTCCGCATTCGTCGAAACCGCGCTGCTCATTCTCACGGCGGTTTACATCATCTGGGAAGCGGTCCACCGCCTCATCTCTCATTCCGTGCATATTCACCCGAGCTTGCAAGCCATCGTCATTCTCGGAATCTGTATGATGGTGGACCTTATCCGTTCCCGCAGGCTCACTCGCGTTGCCCGCAAATATCCCAGCGAAGCCCTCGAAGCCGACGCGTTGCATTTCTCCACCGACGTCTGGAGCACCTTCGTCGTGATTCTTGGAATCACCGGCGCCTGGATCGGCCTGAAGTACGGCATCCCCTGGCTCGGCATGCTCGATGCCTTCGCCGCCCTGGCTGTCGCCGGCGTTATCATCTGGATCGGCTCACGTCTCGGTAAAAAAACCATCGACGCGCTGCTTGATGTCGCCCCCAGCGGCTTACAGCAGCAAATCGCCGCCGCGGTTGCAAATACGGAAGGCGTCCTGCGCAGCGAGCGCGTCCGTGTCCGCCGCTCCGGCCAGCGTTATTTCGTTGATGTCACGATCAGCGTTCCCCGCACCTCCAGTCTCGAGCAAGCACACCTCGCCAGTGACGCTGTCGAACAGCATATAGGCGGAATCGTGCCGAATGCGGACGTGGTCGTCCACGTCGAGCCACGCGCACGCAGCGATGAGGATCTTTTCGAGACGATTCGCGCCGTAGCACAGCGCCGCGGTCTCGCCGTGCACGAACTCTCAGCTCATCAGTTTGAAGGCCGCCTCTTCATCGAGTTGCATCTTGAAGTAAACGAAGGCTCAAGCCTGCGCGAAGCGCATCGCAGCGCTACAGAACTCGAAGAAGACATCCTCAGCGCCACCGATCCCCGCGCCCGCGTGAATATCCACATCGAGCCTCTGGGTGCTCGCATTGCCGGCGCCGAAGAAATGAAAGGCCTGTCGCGCTCCGTTCAGCAGTTCCTCAATTCGCTTCAATCGGAATACCACGAGCTGATCGACTGCCACGAGGTGCATGTCCGCAGCGTCGATCACAAAATTCTCGTTTCCTGCCACTGCGCGATGGACGGCGGCCTTCCGATCACCGAGGTCCACGACATCACCGCCGCCCTCGAAGATCGTGTGAAGGAACGCTTTCCGCAAATTTTCCGCCTCACGATTCATCCCGAGCCGGTGGAAGAAAGCTGACTCCGCCACGCGAACGGTTGTGCTGCCAACGCGATCAAAGCCGGGAAACATTCCAGCACGTATCGCGGCTCTGGCGCTTCCACGTAAATTGAAAAGAAGATCGTGCGCACCAGAATAAATATGACGAGCAGGGCCCACCCAGGCCGACCGCGCGCCAGCCACGTGCCCCAGATCGCCAGTGCGAGATAAAACGCATTCGCCGCCACCAGCGAAAGCGTCACGAGCAAGTCCGCGCGGTCCTCGTCCCATTCCACTCGCAACGGCCAAATGCGCCCTGAAACCGGCAATAGCTCAACCCGCGGCGTGAACCAGATCGCCAGCGTGCGCAAAAACGGAACCTTTAAATACGTTCGCAATGGATGCCGCTCGGTTCGCTCCCGCGCAATCTCGCGAAATTGGCTGTCAACCTCCGGATCCATAGTCAGGCTCTCATTGTATTTCTCGAAGAGAGCCTCCACGCGCGCCCGCTCTTCAGGAGAATCGAATGCCCCGGCAGGAAGGTCATCCGCCGAGATCGGCTCGTCATTCACCTTCCAAGTCACCCGATACACGTCGCGAAAGCGCCACATCCACGTGCTGGTCCAATCGGTCAATCCAAGCGGCGTATACTCGCCCGGCAATTCGCTGTAGCGCGGCGCGAGAAACTGCACTTTGTGCAGCACTCTCCAATTTCTCGCCGCCCACGGCAAGAGCGGCAATAGCACACCCAAGCCAAGAAAGATTCCCGCTCGCGCCAGCTTTGGCCAATCCTGCGGACGCCACCACCTCCCGCACAATACGAGCCCTGCCGAGATCAATAGCAGCGGTGTTTCCGGCCGCACCAGTGTGCCAAATCCCACCACGATTCCGGCCAGCAGCCACGGATTCGCAAAAAAACTATTCGCGATAAATGCAGCGTCAGAATCGTTCGTTCCCCGTCGCCCCAGGTCCGTTTCAAGCAGCACCAGAATTGCGATTGCCGTCAGAAAAGTGACCAGCGTCTCCGTGAGCACCACCGCCGGATAGTTCGCCGTAAACGGACACAACGCCGCCAGCCACAGCCCTGCGATGAACACGCGTCGTCTCGATTCTGCCGGCGCCAGCCGCTCAGCAATCAGCGCAATCAAGAAACATCCGGCCACATCCACCAAACACTGCGCCAGCATCACCGCCCGCGGCGATTTCCCCGCAAACGCGAAAATAGCCGCCAAAAACGCAGGATACCCGGGCACGCGCATATCCACAGCCGTCAGCCGGCCGTTCACCGGAAACCCATACACCCCGTTCTTCAGCCAATTCCAGGCCAGCTCGATGTAGAATGGTGCATCGCCTGATTGCGTTACGGGAAATTTCAGCACGAAATAAATCCTCAGCATCAGCCCCGTCAGTGCGGCAAAAGCGATGTGAGTGCGCATCTTAGTTGTGGGAGTCATTGACACGTCATTGGACACGCGATTTGACACGCCACGATCGGACGGCTAGCTTGGATTGCTCGAATGCCTGAACGCAAGCCCATTTTCTACGATGAACAGCGCCGTCGCTGGCGCCGCACTCGCCGCTTTCTCGAGCTTGCAGGCGGATTTTTCACCATCGTTCTCATCATTTTCATACTCAATGTTATTCGCAACCCTGATCTGCCGGATATTCTTCGCGCCGATACGCATGGCACTCTTCATGCGATTCGCGGCCGCCTGAAGCCCAAGTCCGTTCGGCCGGGCAGAAAACATCGCGTCGCACAGCTTGGTAAGATTCCGCAGAATTACGACCCGCTGCGCGCTGCATTCTACGTCAGCTGGGATTCCACCAGCCTTGCTTCTCTCCAGGCCCACTATCACGACCTTGACCTGTTAATCCCGGAAGCCCTCCACGCCGTTTCGCCCGATGGGCGTCTCGACGTTGACCAGGACCCCAAGCTTGTGAATTGGATGCAGTCAACTAAAGCCAAAGGCATCGAGTTGCCTGTGATGTCGATGGTTAACAATTACGACGGCAAGGATTGGAAAGTCGACGAAATGGCCGAAATGCTGGCCCGCCCGGCATCGCGGGAGAAGCTTGCGAAGGCGCTCGAGGCCTTCGCCAACTCCGAGCACGAGCCCGGCATCGTCGTCGATTTCGAAGAAGTTCCTCAGGAAAGCCAGGAAAACTTCCAGCACTTCATTCACGATCTCGCGGTGGCTCTGCACTCGGCCAACCTGAAATTGATGGTGGCCCTTCCCGCGGCCGATTGGAGCTACGACTACAAATATTTTGCGTCGCAAGCTGATGTCATAATCCTGATGAACTACGACTTTCATTGGCCCGCTTCTGCTCCCGGTCCGGTCGTCTCGCAGGATTGGTTTGTCCGTAACATCAACAACATCCTGAAGCTCGTTCCGCCGCAAAAAATCGTGATGGGCATCGCCAATTATGGTTACGACTGGCCCGCAAAGACGAAGGCCGATCCGCATCCCGTGGCACAGGCCGTCACATTCCAGCAGGGCGTAATCACCGCTGTGGAATCGCAAACCGACATTGAATTCGATCCCGATTCTTTGAGCCCTCACTATTCTTATGAGGACGAGCATGACGTTGTCCACAATGTCTGGATGCTCGACGGCATTACCGCCTACAACGAGCTGCGGACCGCTGAGCGCGCGCACGTGCAAGGCACCGCCCTCTGGCGCTTGGGGATGGAAGATCCGTCGCTCTGGTATATCTGGGACGCCACTCGCCCCGACGATGCGATCCGCAACAAACTTGAGGACGTTCCTCCGGGCTACGACTTGATCCTGGAAGGCGACGGCGATATCTGGCGCATCACTGCCACGCCGCAAAGTGGGCGCCGCACATTCGATTACGATCCGGATACCGACCTCTTCGACGACGAAACTTTCAAAAGCTACCCGCTCACCTGGCGAATCCAGCAGATGGGCGACATGCCGAAAAAAGTTGCGCTCACCTTCGACGATGGCCCCGATCCACAGTGGACGCCGCAAATCCTCAACATCCTGAAGCAGAAGAATGTCCCGGCGTGCTTTTTCGTGATTGGAGAAACGGCGAATCTTGAAACCGACCTCGTGAAACGTGAATTTGCGCTCGGCAACGAAGTGGGCAATCACACATTCACGCATCCCGATTTCGAAACGATTACGAAATCCCAGCTTCAGATCGAATTGAATCTCACCGAACTGCTCCTTGAAAGCAGCCTTGGTGTGAAGACTTTGCTCTTTCGCCCGCCCTACGGAATCGATCACCAGCCGGAAACTGCCAGCGAAATCCAGATGCTCCCGATTCCGCAGGCGATGGGATACATCATCATCGGCGCGCGAGTCGATCCTCACGATTGGGGCGAGCCGAATGGCGGTCTTCCGCCGCCGGCGGACACCATCGTGCAGCGTGTGATCACCGACGCGACAGCCGATAAGGGCAACATCATCCTGATGCATGACGGCGGCGGCGACCGCAGCCACACCGTCGAGGCTCTGCCCCGCGTGATTGATGGGCTCCGCGCCAAAGGCTACGAATTCGTTTCAGTTTCCGCGCTGCTGAATCAAACGCGAGCGCAAGTG
Organism: uncultured Acidobacteriota bacterium; assembly: GCA_963772535.1. Taxonomy (GTDB): domain Bacteria; phylum Acidobacteriota; class Terriglobia; order Acidiferrales; family UBA7541; genus Palsa-295. Next base: position 82,360 of record CAVYXN010000005.1, on the reverse strand, counting down.
ATGATGCCGCTCAGCCACGAAGAATGGCTGCTCGCGCGCGCTGATGCTTTCATCTTCGATGTGTTCCGGATGTTTCGCAGCGCAATCGGCTTCATTTTTATCGCTGGAATCCTGCTCGTCAGCGGCCGCGCCCTCGTGATTGGTTTGCTCGCCTTGGCTGAAAAACTTCGGCCCTCTCCCCCGGACCATCCGGGCTACCAGCCCACTGTTTCCGTTTTGATCCCCGCCTACAACGAGGAAGCCGCGATTCTCGACACCGTGCGATCCGTCCTCGCTTCGAATTATCCAAAGCTCGAAGTTCTTGTGATTGACGATGGTTCCACTGACCGCACCGCCGAATTGGTGCGCGAAAATTTTGGACGGGACCCGCGCGTGCGTCTACTGCTGCAGCCCAATCGCGGCAAGCCCACGGCTCTAAATCACGGCCTTGCGGAAGAAACCGGCGAAATCGTCGTTTCCATCGATGCGGATACGATGGTGGACTCCGATGCGATTCCGCTTCTGGCCCGCCACTTTGCGGATCCCAACGTCGGTGCCGTTGCTGGCAACGTCAAAGTGATGAACCGCAATCGCTGGCTCACTCGCTGGCAGGCGCTCGAATACATCACCAGCCAGAATCTCGAAAAGCGCGCTTTCGATCTGCTCAATTGCATTCCGGTGGTGCCGGGCGCGGCCGGCGCGTGGCGCGCCGACGTTTTGAAAAGTCACGGAGGATTTTCAGGCGATACGGTTGCGGAAGACACTGACCTCACGCTCACGATTCGTCGCGAAGGCTGGAAGATTCTGTACGACGAAGACGCGATTGGCCGCACTGACGTTCCGGAAACCGTCGAAGCCCTGATTCGTCAGCGTTTCCGCTGGACCTTTGGCACACTGCAAGCCGTCTGGAAGCACCGCGATGCCGTTGGCAAGCCCCGTTACGGAACTCTCGGCTGGGTCGCGATTCCCAATATTTTCCTCTTCCAGATTTTGCTGCCGCTGGTTTCTCCGGTGATCGACCTGCTGTTCTTGCTCTCGATCGCTCTCTGGGGCCTGGCACAACTTCGCATCGCCCGCCTGCCGCAGCTCTGGACATCGCAGGACGTGGAACGCTCCCTGATTTTCTTCGCCATTTTCATGATGATTGATTTGCTCACCTGCGTCGTCGCTTTTGCCCTCGAAAAGAACGAGGATTGGACCCTCCTTGCTCCGCTGATTCTTCAACGTTTCTATTACCGCCAGATGATGTATGTCGTGCTCTTCCGTGCCCTCAGAGAAGCCGTCAGAGGCCGCCCGGTAGGCTGGCGGGGCGTCGAACCGCAAATGCCAGCCCCAGTCACTCAAGCCTGATAGCCGACCCAACGCCTGTTGCAGGGAATACCAGCGTAGCCAGCCCAATGGTCTGGTGGGGCAGGCCAATTGTATCGATTAGACGCCACGACGCCATTTTTCTAATCGTTACACAGTAAATTAGCTTTCCTCGTAAGCCTATGAAAATAGGATGCGTAACCAATCTCTAATCTCTAATCGTTACAAGAACGCTGTTTTTGGAGTGCGGGCGGCTCGCCGCCGTTTTGTTACGACCCGGCTTGCCGGGAGCCGCTTCCGAAAACGCCTCCTCGAAATCTTTGCCCAAACCGCTCCCTTCTGATAGCATCCAATCAGCTAGTGGGCTGCATCCCGAAGTCCGGGAGCGGCACCGGAGGCGAAAATGAGTGTTGCACCGCGTGCGGGCAACGGTAAAGTCACCGTGCCTGACATCCTCTCCCGCAAGGTCTTTCCCGGCTCCCCCGCAACAAAAAAGATCACGTTTCTCACGGCCTACGACTATCCCACCGCGCGCCTTCTCGACGAGGCGGGTGTCGACATGCTGCTCGTCGGCGATTCTCTGGGGATGGTCACTCTCGGCTACGACACCACGCTGCCCGTCACGCTCGATGAAATTATTCATCACACGCGCGCCGTGCGTCGCGGCACGAAGCGCGCGCTGCTCGTTGCCGATATGCCGTTTGGCAGCTTCCACGTTTCGATCAACGAGTCCGTTCAAAATGCCATTCGCCTGGTGAAGGAAGCCGGCGCCGAAGCCGTGAAAATCGAAGGCGGCGAACGGCGCCTCGAATTAATCTCGCGCCTCGTCGAAGCCGAAATTCCGGTGATGGGTCACGTCGGCCTGACGCCCCAATCCATCAACGCGCTCGGCGGTTTTCACGTGCAGGGCAAAACGCCTGACGCAGCCAAGCAACTCGAGCGCGATGCGCATGCTGTCGAAGCAGCCGGCGCATTTTCAGTCGTACTCGAATCCGTTCCGCGCGATCTCGCCGCCGAAATCACGCGCCAGCTTCGTATTCCCACGCTCGGCATCGGCGCAGGCCCGGATTGCGACGGCCAGGTTTTAGTCTTCCACGATCTAGTGGGCCTCACGATGGGCCACAAGCCGAAATTCGCGCGCCAGTACGCGAATCTCTCAGCCGAAATCACGCGCGCAGCCACCGAATTCTGCAACGACGTGCAAAACGGCAGCTTCCCCTCGGACGCCGAGTCCTATCACTCACCGGCCGAGCTGCGCCAGCAACTGCTGGCACGCCAACGCACCTGATCGGCAGCTTCGTTCTGTTGTGCAGTGGCTTTCCGTAGCGCCGGCTTGCCCTGAGTTTCGAAGGGTCTTCAGACCGGCAGGGTTTCCGTTTTTACGGGTTGCTCTTCTTGCGCAGGAAATTAACTCTGTGCCAAGCTGAAACCTGCCCTACTAAAAATCAGGAGCCTCGTATGAACCTCGAAGATTTCCGCCTTCTCTACGAATACAATTCCTGGGCCAACCGCCGCTCACTCGACGCCTGTTCCACTCTATCCGACGAACAATTCACCCGCGACATCGGCTCGAGTTTCCCCTCGGTCCGCGATACGCTCTCGCACATCTGCGAAGTCGAATGGCTCTGGCTCGAGCGCTGGCACGGCCGCTCCGCTAGTTCGTTCCGCCCCGCCTCCGATTTTCCCACTCTCGACTCGCTTCGCCACCGCTGGCAGGAAGTCGAGACCGCTCTCGTTGGCTACATCGACGCGTTAAAAGCCGAAGACATCGCCCGAGTGATCGAACATAAAACCACCAAAGGCGTTCCTCAGGCAGCTCCGCTCTGGCAAATGCTGCAACACCTGGTAAATCACGGCACGTACCACCGAGGCCAGGTCGCCACTATGCTTCGCCAACTCGGCGCAACACCAAACTCCTCGGATCTAATTTTCTTTTATCGCGAACGCGCCGCAAAGGCCTCCGCCTGATGCAATCTGCGGCGCCGAGCGGCATCTCCTCAAACGAAAAGTCTTAAATGGAAATCGTCCGCACCGTTTCCTGGATGAAGCAGATTGGCCGCGCCGCGCGTCAGGAAGACCGCGTCCTCGGTTTCATCCCCACGATGGGCGCGCTGCACAAAGGCCACGCATCTCTCATCCAAGCCGCGAAGGCGCAATGCGCTCCCGTGGTCGTCTCGATTTTTGTGAACCCGAAGCAGTTCGGCCCCACGGAGGATTTTCAGAAATACCCGCGAACCCTCGAATCGGATCGCGCCCTGCTTGAAAGTCTCGGCGTCGATTATTTATTCGCTCCGCTCGCGGAAGAAATCTATCCGCAGAGCTTTCGCACGCTGGTGAATGTCGAGGGCCTCAGCAATCGCCTCGAAGGGCGCTCCCGCCCCGGCCATTTTCAGGGCGTCGCCACGGTAGTCCTGAAACTTCTCGAAATCGTGCAGCCGCGCTTCGCCTACTTCGGCCGCAAAGACGCCCAGCAATGCCGCATCATCCAGCAAATGGCCGCCGACCTGAACCTCGACACCGACATCGTAGTCAGCCCCATCGTGCGCGAATCGGACGGTCTGGCCCTGTCCTCGCGCAACGCCTACTTGAGCCCCGACGATCGCCGCGCCGCCACCGCTCTCTCTCGCTCTCTCGAAGCCGTAAAAGCCGAAATCAGCGCGGGACAACGTGACGCGGCGCACCTGATCGCCGCCGCGCGTCATTTGCTGGATTCAGAACCAGGAGTGAAAACCGACTACGTGGAAATTGTTGACGCAGAATCTCTCGAACCCGTTACCGTGCTGCGCAACAGCTGCCTCGTCCTAATCGCCGCGTACGTAGGAAAAACCCGCCTGATCGACAACGCCTTAATCGAACCAGACGCCGACACCTTCCGCGTCACAATATGAACTAGCCTGTCATCCTGAGCGAAGCGAAGGATCTCAGCCTACCGCCCAGCAAACGCACCGATCGCAGCGTCACTCCCCGCGAATCGCCGCCAACACCTCAGCCGCGTGCCCCTTCGGCGTCACATTGTCCCAAATCTTCCGAATCAGCCCGTCCTGGTCAATCCAATACGTCATCCGCACGATCCCGAGAAACGATTTCCCCAGGAAGCTCTTCATCCTTCGCGCGCCAAAAGATTCGATCACTTCAAATTCCGTGTCCGCCAGCAGAGGAAAATTCAATTTGTGCTTCACTTTGAATTTCGTCTGCGCTTCCACAGAATCCGCGCTGCAGCCCAGGATCGCCGTATTTTCCGCTTCGAACTTCTTGATGGCGTCACGAAACTCGGACGCTTCGTTGATTCAACCGGGAGTATTCGCTTTGGGATAGAAAAACAAAATCACGTTCTTGCCGCGATATTCCCCAAGCGACACTTTTTCCCCGTCGTCCGCCGTCACCCGGAACGCCGGCGCCTTGTCGCCCTCTTTCAGCACTTTCGATGTTTCCGCTTTCGTCGCCATCACACCCTACGCTTCCGCGAGCACGCGTTTTAGGATTTCATTCACGATCTGCGGGTTGGCCTGCCCGCGGGTCTCTTTCATCACCTGCCCCACAAAAAACTTGAACACGCCCTCATTGCCAGATTTGTATTTCGCTACATTCTCCGGGCTCTTCGTCACCACTTGCCGCGCCACAGTTTCGATCGATCCCGCGTCCGAAATTTGCGCCAAACCTTCGGCCGCGATGATCTCTTCCGCGCTCTTTCCTGTCTCGAACATCTTCTCAAACACTTTCTTCCCGCTGGCCGCCGTAATCTCCCCGCCTTCCACCTTCTTAAGAAGTCCGGCCAGCGCCGCCGGTTTCACCGGACAATCGCTTATATCTTTCCCAGCATCCTTCAATCGCCGCAGCAGTTCCACCGAAATCCAACTCGATGCAACCTTCGCTCCCGCCCCGGCGCGCACCACCGCTTCAAAATAATCCGCCAGCGCGCTCTCCGCCGTCAGAACGCCCGCGTCATAAGCTGCGATTCCGTACGCCCCAACAAAACGTGCCACCTTTGCCGCCGGCAATTCCGGCATCCCGCGGCGCACCTCCGCCACCAGCGGCTCCATCACCATAACCGGCAGCAAATCCGGATCCGGGAAATATCTGTAATCATGCGCGAATTCCTTCGATCGCATCGACTCCGTCCGCCCCCCGGCCACATTCCAAAGCCGCGTCTCCTGCGTAACGCTGCCACCCGATTCGAGCACTCCGATTTGCCGCTCGATCTCAAATTCCAGCGCATGCGACAAATACCGGAACGAATTCAAATTCTTCACTTCCACCTTCGTTCCGAACTCTGACTCGCCCCGCGGCCGCACGCTCACATTCGCATCGCACCGCAGCGAACCTTCTTCCATGTTGCAGTCGCTCACGTCCGTGTACTCCAGCACTTGCTTCAACGTGTTCAAGTATTGATACGCTTCCGAAGGCGTCCGAATATCAGGCTCCGACACAATTTCTACCAGCGGTACTCCGCCCCTGTTGAAATCGATATAGCTCCATTTATCCGAATCCGGGAAGCCTTCATGCAGATTCTTCGCCGCGTCCTCTTCCATGTGCAGGCGTGTGATCCCGATCTTCTTCGCCCGGCCCTCAATTTCGATTTCGAGAGCGCCGCCAGTCGCCAGTGGCAGCTCGTACATCGAAATCTGGTAGCCCTTCGGCAAATCCGGATAAAAATAATTCTTGCGCGCAAACCGCGACCGCTCATGAATCCGCGCCTGTAGCGCAAGCGACGCCCGCACCGCCAGCTCCACAGCCTTGCGGTTCAGCACCGGCAGCGCGCCCGGCAAACCCAGGCACACAGGACACGTGTTCTTGTTCGGCGCGTCTCCAAATCGCGTCGAGCACCCGCAGAACGCTTTCGTTTTTGTCTTGAGCTGCGCGTGCACCTCGAGCCCGATGACCGGCTCGTAGCGAGCCATCACCTCCGGCGAAACACGCAGCTCTTGAGCGATTCGTGCCATAAGAACGGATGACGAGCCTCCAATTATAGCATTCGAACCGCGCCGCTTTTATCCGCCCGGACAAATTGGCCGCTAACAATTTTGTAAGGCCAGCCGTTCCGCAGAGGCTGTGCCTAACCGCCACCCCACACATACTTCATCCCGAGCCGAAAATTTCGCCGCAGCGCCGGATAGCCCACGGCCGTCTCGTATTTTCGATCGAACAGATTTTCGATGCGCGCCGTCACCGACAATCCATAATGCACCGGCAAGATCGCCGCCGTGTCCCATCGCACCCAGGCTGGATCGCTGGTGATGCCAAGCGGCGGGAACTGAAAATCGCTGTCCGTCGCTCGTCCCACGTAGGTTCCCGCCACCATCCAGTTCACTTGCCGCCATCTTGCGTTCATTACCAGGTTCGCCGAATGCAGCGGGCGGTGAAACAATCGATTGCCCGGCTGCAACACCGGATCGGTGGCGTTCGGCGAAGCGAGCACGAGCGAGTCGTCGTAGGTGTAATTCCCCGCGAAGCGCAACCAGTTCGTCACTTTCGCCTCAAACGCGGAAATCGCACCATACGCCCTCGCCTTGTCAGTGTTGGAAAATGTCCCAGTGCCGAAGGGGCAGGTGGGCGTCGGCGTCAAATCCTCGCCAAAGCTCACGATGTCGTGAAAGTCGTTATGAAAATACGTCACTGAAATTTTCAGCCGGTCCGATGCGAGCATCTGTTCGATCCCGGCATCCACGGTTGTACTACGCTCCGGACGCAAATCCGGATTGCCGGGAAAACACGGACCGGCTTCGAAGCTCTGCACGAAAGTCGGCTCCTTGATTCCCAACCCATAGGACGCGCGCAGCCGCGTCGAGCCCCAAAAGTCGTGACCATATCGCGCGGCGTACGATATTCCTGTGCGCGGCACCACTTTTGTTCCAAAGCTCGCATTGTCTTCTGCGCGCCCTCCCGCCGTCACCAGCACGCGTCGCCAAAATTGATACCGCCCCTCGATGTAACCCGCTTGATTATTCCGCCGGACGTGCGGCGGGCCACCCGGCTCACCGTTCTCCACTTCGTACGCGTAGCCCAGCGTCACGCCTCCGCGCGCTGCCACGTAACTCGCCTGTGCGTCCAATCCCATCCGATAAAATCGGTTCAGGGAGGTGAAAAAAAAGTCCGTATCGAGAATCGTCTGGCGAATATACGCGTCGGTGCCCATAAGGCGATATTTCCAATGTGGCCCGTGCGAGAATTCCCAAATGAGGCTCGCAAAGAAATTGTGCTGATTGATATGGTTGGTCGGCGTCGGCGCAAACGTTTGCCCCGGCGATCCTCCATCATTCGAATCATTTCGCAGTGATACGTGAATCTGATTGTTCTCGCCGAATTTGTATCCAAAGGCTCCTGAAAGCGCCGTGTTGCGAAAATAATCGTTCGCTCCCTGGCCGGCCGTTGAAAAGTAAGAAGCCGCCGATGAGTAGTCGAACTTTCCGAGAACGCCACTCAGGCTTCCGCCGCCGGTGCCGGTGCCGAATGTGCCGCCGTCAGCGAACACGCTCACGATCGGAATTGTCGTCATCCCGCGATGCGTGAAAAGCTCCACCGTTCCCGTCATCGCATCCGATCCGTAAAGCGCGCTCGACGCGCCGTGCACGATTTCTATTTTGTCCAGATTGCCGAGATCGAATCCCTCGAGATCGATGTCGCCCCCGGGCTGGTTCGCCGGCGCGCCGTCAATCAGTACTTTTGTGAAGTTTGAATTCCCGCCGTCCAGAAACATCGTGGTGATTCCGCCGTATGCGCCTTCTTGCGCCGCGTTGATTCCACCCGACGTCATCAAAATCGGCGCCAGCCACAATTCCTGCCTGTCGCTGATGTCTTCGTGCGATATCACGTCCACCGGAAAAGGCGATTTGTCTGCTTCGATCGGTATCGTGGTTGCGGACACGACGACGGTGGACGATTCCTGCCTGAGCGCGAGGCGGACGTCCCAAGTTTCCGTGCTGCCGCCGGTCAATGTGAATTCTCGCTGTTGGCGTTCGAACGACCGATCGTTGATCGTCACCCGATAACGCCCGGGAGCAAGCCTGAGGATGAATTTTCCATCTGGACCGCTCCGCGTGGTGACTTGTGCTGCCGGAGCCGATGAATCAACAGGCTCCGCAATTACCTGTGCGGCAGACACGGCCGCGTCACTCGGGTCGGTCAGCGTTCCTGTAATCGTTGCGTTGCGGGTGGAATTTGATTGGGCTTGCGTGTGCGGGGCAACTGCGAAAAGAAATCCTAGAAAACTTCCACCTGCTATGGCCAAAAAACGCGCCAGTCTCATTTTTCCTCCTCTCCCTCTCGCGCGGGAGTTGAAGGTTGTCCGGCGGCGCGCCTATCGCATTCGGATCAGGCACTCGCTTCCGGATTGAGACTCCGCAGGTCTCCTGGCTCGGCGATTCGCTTCGATTGCTTTCGCGTTACGGCAAAAACAATCGGAGCAGCGGCGCGGCCTTCCCACTCCGGCCTGAATCTCGCGATTCAGAACTCAGAACAGTGGCACGCGCCGATAATTTCCGCCTTACAGTCGCGCGGCGGCGACGGCTTTGCACCGTCTTCCCTTGCGCGGAATCTCTCGTGATTGTTGACGGCGCCGCAAATCACCCAGCGCCGCTTGCGAAGGCCACCATCCGCCTCCGCGATACTCGCTAATGCGTTCCCCTTAAAATCACTCGCGGCCGCCCCGTCACGCGCAGCTCCACCTCGAGCGGCGCCTCGAAAACTTCTTCCAGCAAATCGCGCTGATACACCTGCGCCGGCGTCCCGATGCGCAACGGCTTGCCTTTTTGCAACAACACAATCCGATCCGAAAACTCCGCCGCCAGATTCAATTCATGCGTCACCACTACAACCGTGTAACGATTCTCATCCGCCAGCTTCCGCAACCGCCGCAACAATTCCACCTTGCCGCCGATATCGAGATGCTGCGTCGGCTCATCGAGAAGCAGCATCGCCGGCTGTTGCGACAACGCCCGCGCCAGAATCACGCGCTGCTTCTCGCCGCCCGAAAGCTGTTCCATCCACCGATCGCGCAAGGCATCCGCGCCCACTTGCGCCAGCGCATTTCCAGCCATCAAACAATCTTCATCGGATTCGAATCGCAAGCGCCGTCCATATGGATAGCGGCCCTGCAGCACGTATTCCCACACGCGGAGAGGAAACAGCAACTCGCTTTCCTGCTGCACCAGCGCGATCTTCTGCGCGCGCGTTCGCAAATCCAGACCGCCTACTTCGGCGCCATCCACTTCGACGCGTCCTGATAAAGGCTTGATCATGCCGCCAAGCAGTTTCAGTAACGTCGATTTGCCGCTCGCGTTCGGGCCCAGAATCGCGATCAATTCCCGCTGCTGCGCTTCGAATGTTACCGGCCCCAAAATGAAGTTCGGCGCCGACCGGTCGGTCGCGGAATACGCGTAGCTGACTTGTTCCACCTTGAGACGCGAGCGCGGATCTGTCTGGAATGGGCGCGTTTGCGCCTGCGCGCCGGCCGACGTTCCGCCTCCCGCAGCCGTGCTCATCGAACTTTCCGCCGCATCAGATAAATAAACACCGGCGCCCCAGCCAAAGCCGTCATCGCGCCCACCGGCAACTCCGTTGGCGCCACCACTGTGCGCGCCAGAGTATCCGCAATCACGATCGCAATCGCGCCGCCCAGCGCTGACGCGGGGATCAGCAACCGGTAATCCGTACCGAACATCATTCGCATCACGTGCGGAACCAGCAGCCCCACGTATCCAATCGCGCCGCTCACCGAAACTGCGAGGCCGGTGAGCAGCGACGCGCCGATATAAACCACGAGCTTCACACGCTTCACATTCACGCCCAGATGCCGCGCTTCCTGCTCGCCCGTTAAAATCAAATTCAGATCCGACGACGTGGTGTAAATCGAGCCGAGCACCACGAGCAAAATGAAATAAAGCCAGCGCAAATCGATCGCAGCGGGCGACGACAAATCGCCCATCAGCCAGAACGCCATCCCGCGGATATCGCGCCCGCTGAGCGTTGTCATCAAAAACATGATGATGGCCGACAAAAATGACGCCGAGACGATTCCCGCCAGCAGCAACGTTGGGCTGTCGAGTTGTCCGCCGCGTCGTCCCAAAAAATAAACCGCGGTGATTGTCGCTGCCGCCCCTGCAAATGCCGCGAGCTGAATTAGTCCCGGTACGTGCGGTGCAATCACCAGGCTAACAATCGCTCCCAGCGCCGCGCCGCTCGAAACGCCCAGCACGTATGGATCGGCGAGCGGATTTCGCAGCAGTGCCTGGAAACCCGCGCCTGCCGTCGAAAGCGCCGCGCCTACCAAAATTCCCAGCGCGATGCGCGGCAGCCGCAGCCCAAAAACGACGAGCCAAAATTCCGAAGGTATCTGCTCGCGTTGTCCCGCCACGCCTCGGAAAAGCGTCATCACAATTTCGCTGATCGAAATCGGATACGCCCCCATCCGCAGCGAAATGACCACAACGACGAAAAGCACCGCCAGCAAGAGGCCGCACACCGCCAGAATTCTTCGCAGCGTCAGCGGCCTCAAAGCGCAGCCCCCAAATACGCATCATCGAATTTCGTAGGGGCGGGTCTAAGACCCGCCCGCCCATCAAACTCCTCGATCGCCCCCACGCGCACCGAATTCCCCTTTTCCATTTTCACTTTTCCATTTTCTTTCTTCAGAAACGCTTCCGGATGCACTTCCCGCGCCAGCTGCTCAATCGCGTCCACCAATCCCGGCGACGGCCGGTTAATCTCTTCGCTGATCACCGCGATGTGCCCCAACTCCACCGCGCGTAGCTGCTTCCACGCCTCGCGCGATCGCAGCGCGCCCAATTCCTCCGCGCCAAATCCCGCGTGATCACTCGCAAACACGACGTAGTCCGGCTGCAGCCTCACCACTTCCTCAAAACTCACGCGCGGCCATTTCTGCTTGGACAAAATCACTGATTCCGCTCCCGCCCATCGCAGCGCGTCCGCAACAAAAGTATTTTGTCCGATGGTGATCAGCGGATCCTCCCACACCACAAACAACGCGTGCGCCGGCGCCACATCCTCCAGCCGAGCCGCGAGCGCGTCGAGCCGCGCCTGCAATTTCGCCACCAGCGCCGACCCCTGCGCCTCCGCTCCCATCAGTCCCGCTACGCGCGCCGTCGATTCGAGCATTCCGCGCACCGTCTCCGGGTCTGTCGTGTACACCGCGATGCCAACTTTCGCCAACCCGTCAACCGTTTCGATTCGGTTGATCGAGGTCGTCGCCAGCACCAGATCCGGATGCAGCGCGACGATCGCTTCGAGACTCGGATTCTGCGCGCCGCCCACGTGCGGCTTCAATTTTGCAGCCGGCGGCGTGTCGCAATAATCCGTGTCGCCCGCAAGCCGCTCCTCGAGCCCCAGCGCGTAAATCGTCTCCGTCAGATTCGGCGCCAGCGTCACAATGCGTTTCACGTCCGCCGGAATCGCAACGCGCCGTCCCGTTTCATCCGTGACGATTCGCGCGGGCTCAGCCTTCGCCGCGCTGCTCTGTGGCAATACGGCTGCGTTTGCCACAGCGAGCGCCGCGTGCGCAGCACAGCCAAGCATCGCGCAAAACCCCGCGCCCAGAAAAATCCGTCTTCGCCGCCCGCGTGCCAACCCGCCTCCGCAAAACCCAACACTACTAAAACAAAAATCCTCGCGACAAGTGGCGCAGGCACTCTTGCCTGCGCTCCGGCGAGCGCGCATCAACCACCTGCGCACTTACGCTCGCTCCGACAGTCGAGCCAAACGCAAATGTCTTCGCGCAACAAAAAAGCCTCGCGAGAATAGCGAGGCCAATCGCCACACTCCTTCTCGCGAAGAGTGCCAGCTTCGACCAGCCCGGGCAGGTTTCCTGACTCACAGACGTTCGCGCCCATCACTCGCGCGCCGGCTGTTCACAGTGGCGGGACCGTGGCCGATTTTCACGGCCTTCCCCTCAACCCGTGCCAGCTAAATTGTCCATCGCGAGTCTATGCGCCTCGCTCAGCCCTGTCAATTCGACTACATATCACTGGCAGCGCCAGTTGAATTCTTCGGCGCGATCTTTCGATAAGCGAGAGCTGCCGAACTCACGAGCAAAAAGCTAACGCCTCCAGCGCCGAGAAGAAGAATCACCGGCAAGAACGCAAGCCCAAGCACGGCGACGCCATAATTTTCCTCTCCGGGTGTGCGCCCTTGCTCGCGTGCCGTGAGCACGCTAAACACAAACCAAGTGATCACCGCAAAGGCAAGCAAGCTCGCGCCCGTCCAGAAATAGAAACGCAGCCGAGCATCGGATGTCTTCCCAAGCATTCGCGGTCTTACCGGTTCTTCCACTTCGGCGCGCGCTTCTCCACCTGCGCCCGCAAACCTTCCTGCGAATCTTCCAGATCGCCCAGCTCGTTCAAAAATACCTTCATCGAATTGCGCACGCCATCGCGCAACGGCAGCCCCAGGCTCCCCAGAATCGCCTTCTTCGCCATCGTCAACACCGGCCCCGACTGCGCCGTCACCTTCGCAATCAAGTCATCCACTTTTTTCGGCAGTTCCTCTTCACTCACCAACCAGTTCACCAGCCCCACTTCCCGTGCCCGCTCCGCCGTCATCACCTCGCCCGTCAACACCTGCTCGAGCGCCAGCTTCGGCCCCAGAATGTAAGGCAGAATCGCCGCAGCCAGCGGAGGAAACACGCCCAATTTAATTTCCGGCTGCGCAAATCGCGCGCGCGGCGTCGCAATCACCAGGTCGCCCAACGCCGCCAGCTCCGCGCCTCCGCCATACGCCGGCCCGTTGATCACCACCAGCACCGGCTTCGACGTGTCCAGCATCGCCGAAAACGCGTTGTGAAACGCGTCCAGCAATTGAAACACGCGCCGCTGCGTATACTCCCCCAGCTCGATGCCGCCGCTGAATGCTTTCCCCGCCGAATCCATCACGATCAATTTCACTTCGCTACGCTCGCTCAACGAATTGATTCCCGCCGCCACTTCCGCCAGCATCCGCTCGTTCAGCAAATTGTGCTCAGGACGGTCCAGCGTCAGCCGCGCCACCTCGCCCTCGGTGCGAAATCTCACAAACTGAAAATCCTGCACCATCGGCGCGCGGATTGCCGACATCGTCCCCAGCACTTCCGTCCCGCCATTCCGCCCACTATTCTTCTGCATCCGCATCGCGTCCCTCTTTTCTTCGTCGTACCGCCGTTGCCTTTCGTACCGCCGGCGTCTCGCCGGCGTTTTTGATTTTTCTTTTGTAGCGGCGGCCTTCACCGGCCTCTTGTTTCCGTTTTTCTCCGAGCCTTAAGCCTAGCCCGTTCCCCCGCCCCCCGCCACGCGCTCGCGCTCCGCATGCTCCCAATCCGCCAAGCCCGTCGTCATTCCATCGACTCGCCCTGAAAAGAAAACACCGCCCGTGCAATATTTTCGCCCCCTCCCCGCGCTCGTACTACGCCGCGCCCGTACTGTCGCCACCATCTAACGCGTTTCCTTTGACCGCGCGCCGCCCATCCGCCCGCCGCGAAACAATCCGCGCGAATGGCCCAGCATCTGCCCAAGCCTCTGCCGACGACAGCACTCGCGTCACCGGCCGCGTCAGTGTCGGCACGATGGCCAGCATCCAATACGAAAGTTCCGACAACGGCAAACTTATAGCCCGCAACATTTCGCCCAAGACTCCAACCCAGTAGCGCATAGCCTCGCGCTTCGAAAACGGGCTTCACCAAACGCGCAGCTGGCCGGTCGCAATTCCCAGGAGCCACCCCGGGAAAAATGACCGGTCGCTGCGCGGCACGGCCCGCACACACCACCGCCACTGCGTTCAACCGCCGCGAGCCGCTCGCCGCCCCGCTTACTTGGCTTGTATGGACTTGATGTACTTCGTCAGATTCGCGATCCGCAAATCGACCATCGCCTGGCTCTGGTCCATTGCTGAGAACAGCGGACCCCACACCGGCATTTCCGCATCGCCGTGCGCCGGAGCCTTCGCGCCGTTACGCAGCACGTTCGCTACATAATCTTCCGGGAATTTTCCGCCGTGCCTCTGCGTCAGGGTGGTCAAATTCGCCGGCGCCTGTTTCAACGCCGACGCTGCCGGCCCATCTCCCTTGCCTGTCTTGCCGTGGCACACCGCGCAATACTGCTTGAACATTGCCGCCCCGGAGTTGGCCGGCGCCGGCTGGATCGGCTCTTTCTTGATCTGCTTGTCTTGCGCCGCCGCCGCTCCGCCGAATCCCAAAATCAACGCCAGCAAAACCAAAATCCCTAATCGAAATCTGGCTCCTCGCACTATCCCGAAATGGTGCATCGCAAACCTCCGTATCAGTCGTGTCACGTGCTCTTGCATCGCGAAAAGCTCGCGCCTCTGCGCACAGCTCTCGTTTTCCTGCACGACTCATACCCGCCGCCCCTTCCCCCGTCTGTGACTCCTGTCACGCTGCACTGTTCGCCCCGGCTGCGCCGCAGTCTTACGCAGCTCGTACCCCCCCGGTTTGCCGCCGATGAGAAATTGCTATGTGCGATGTTTTAAAGATGTTACGAGGAGTTTTAATAGCGGAACCGTAGATTAAAAAGAGCGGGAGACGAGAGAACCCGCGATCAAAAATCGCGATTCGCCGCGGCGAACGCAAAAGCGGCGAATATTTGCGATTAGAAATTTGTATTGTGCTGATTTCTGGCGGCTTAGGAGGAATTCTAATTCCAGATTTGCGATTAGGAATTCGAATGCTGCCGGTGGGGAAAGCGCTTGAGCGGAGGCCAAGGAGCCTCCGAGTCACGCTGCCGTTTGCCATGTTGACCATTTCTTGCATAGCCAAAAATTCCCCGACTTATGCTAACAAGATCGAGGGAGTGTTGCCATCCGTATTAATACGGTTCTAGTACTGGCTGAGCTCTTTGGGTGGAGCGCATTCATGCGAGGGGGGAGCGCTTCAGCGCTCCGGGATGGGGGTCTGTTTCCAATGATGGGCTTTAGCCCTGGCGCGGGGCTTCCCGCGGCTAAAGCCGACGATGACTTTAAGCTTCTTTCGCTGGACTGAAGTCCAGCCCCTGCTGAAGCGGGGGGGCTCCCACCTGACGCCCCAACATACAAGAGAAACTCGCGGGAACGGCGCCGCGAGCGGTAGGCGCTGCGCGCGAACTGTGTATTCCCCCTGCTGAAGCAGGGGGCTCCCACCTGGGATTGAATCAGGATGTGGGGATTTTGGAGTTGGGGGGTCTGGTGATTGGTTCGATTTTCGCGATTGAGATTGAGTGGAGGCCGCCGCGCTCGAAGAGTTTGCCGCTGACTTTCACGTACTTGCCTGCGTAGGGCAATAGTTGGGAGCGGACGCTTTTGTCGGGGGTTTCGGTCGAGATCGGGACGTAGAGAAAGCCGTCTTCGGAGAGGATTACGAGGGGCGAGCCTCCGCGGACACATTCTTTCAGGCAGTCCTTCGCCACCGGTGTGGTTGCCGCGCCTGCTTTAGGGTTCTGAACAAGACAAGCGACATCGCGAACGTAGCCAGTAATGACGCCGGGAGTGCCATCGCTCTCGTCGGTGGGATTCTGTGAGGGCGTGGCGTGGTCTGTGTTGTCTGCCGGATGAGGCTGTTGCGCAAATGCTCCGGCCACGAGCAGCAGCGCGCAGAGTGTGACAAGTATTGCTTTCATATTCGAAGCGTTCATATTCGAACCCGGCCTCCTCGTTCTTTGTCGTCTTGGTGTTGGCCGATCGCTAGACGGCCAACTCTTTCAGACTAGAGTGAGACTGCCTGTGAATGTTTAAGTGAGCAGTGAAATCTGGGTGGCGACCCACCGCCGTTAGACCGAATCGTGCGTGTTTACTTGTATGAGTTTATTGCCCGACCTACGTCAGCGAGTGCTTTTCGGGTTCTGGGAACTGCGTGTTTGTAAATCGAGCGAATTCCAAATCGTGACTTGAAAAAATTATTGGGAGTCCAGAGTTCACGATCTTGTGTGGACGCGCTGCGCCAAGCGTCCCACACAGCGATGGCGGTATGCCGTGCCGCCTTTCTGATGTGCCTTCCTGCAATCGAGTTTCCTTCAAATCCGTCAAAGGCTCTTTTTATGGAGTCGGTAGTAATAGTCGAATATTGGACGGCGGAACTAATGCCGCGATGAAAAACCCAGAGAGTGTTCCAAAAACCGTGCCTCATCTTTCGCCGTTCAGCCGCGTGCCGGTAGCCGTATTCCACCAAGAATTTGTAGATTCGATATGAAAGATAGATCCGGTCGAATCTTCGAGCGACGACCGATCGCCGAGGAAAAAGCAGCTTGCAGTTCGCATCGCCGAATACGTCATCCACGCCTTTCTTAACGATGAGTACACCAGCTCCATCTTGTTCTCTCGTCGCAGTGAGTATTTGGCCGAGTCTCACTAATGAGAGTCTTTCGTGATTTCTGTATCTGGGCTCATTTCTGACGACCCGCCATTCCCCTCGCTTCCTCTCATAGTACACTCTCGATTCGCGGAACTTAGTCTGCAGAAGGACCTGCTCAGGTTCATTTGATCGCAGATCTGACTTTCGCACTCGGTTTTGGCTATTTACGCATCTGATGACATTTTGCAACCACTGGTCGTCTTCGAGAGATTGGGAATCAGCTTCTCCTCTAACGATGACCTTGACTGGTACCAAAGCCGAGGACTTCTTATTGCTAGACGCGCTGATCGCGTAGAGAGTTTGGGCTCCATTGACAACACTGGGGGCGACGAGAGTGGCCTCTTTATTTCTTTCGATGAAATCGTCGCAAATGATTGTCAATCCGTTGTGGAAGTACCAAAAATCGTTCGGCGATTGTTCGTAGGTCTTACGGATTCCTTTTCCAACCTGGCTACCCAAGTCGTACCTTATGTTGCGTGCGAGAACGCGAGCTACGTCATATGTTTCCAAATACTTGCGAAAATCCGACAACTGAGCACTGAAGAGATATGAACTTACTCCGCGCGGACCGCGCCGGTAAGATAGCTTGTCGTCAATACTGAGGGTAAGGTCCCTTGCACGGGGAGTTTGCGCTTGCCGAAAATCTGAGTAAAGCCTGAGGACTTCGTCTCCATAGAGAAAGTGTTCTGCCGGAATTTCTCCGAATTCGTTACCCGGCCTCCCCAGACGCGAATGGTGAATGGTGTCAAGGGCGAGGAGGGCGAGTGGCTAGTGGCTAGTGACGAGCAAGAGCTAAGTCAAAAGACCCACCCTTTGCTGAAGAACGCAAAGGGATGGGGCACCCGTAAAACCAACCCAACGGCAACAACGCCGGCCGGAGGCCAGCGGTACGAAAAGCGAGGGAGGGTGACCGGACGCACCTGCCGGTCTAAAGGCCGGCGCTACAAAGAGCGGTGCTACAAAAACGGGACTGATTTCAGGTATTCTGCTGAGCCTATGTTGGACCTGGGATATGTGCGAGAGCACCTGGATGTGATTGAGAAGATGGCGCGGGACCGCGGCGTGACGCTGGACCTTGCGGCGTTTCGCGAGCTGGATGCTGAGCGGCGGCAGATTATCACCTCGATTGAGCGGTTGAAGGCTGAGCGCAACAAGGCCAGCGAGGAGATTGCGCGGCTGGGCAAGATCGTTCACGGCGGCGATAAGGCCAAAGAGCAAACTAAGGAGCATGCGGCCGGTCATGAAGAGACGCTTGCGGCGGCGATGGCGGAGCGCGACGCGCTGCTGGCGAAGATGAAAACCGTGTCGGAGGAGATCAAGCGCGGCGACGAGCGTATCGGTGAGCTTGACGAGCGGTTGAAGCTGTTTCTGATGACGATTCCGAATATTCCGCACGCGAGCGTGCCGGTGGGGACGAGCGCGGCGGACAACGTGGAGGTGCGGCGCTGGGGCGCGCCGCCGAAATTCGATTTTGCGCCGAAGCCGCACTGGGAAATTGGCGAAGGCGCGGGGATCCTTGATTTCGAGGCGGCGATCAAAATTGCGGGCTCGCGCTTCGCGGTTTACAAAGGACTTGGCGCGCGGCTCGAACGGGCGCTCGCGAATTTTTTCCTCGATGTGCATACGCGCGAGCACGGGTTCACGGAAGTGCTGCCGCCGTTTCTGGTGAACACGGCGTCGCTGGTGGGCGTCGGGCAGTTGCCGAAATTCGCGGAGGATATGTTTCACGTGGAGGGAACCGACCTGTGGCTCACGCCCACGTCGGAAGTGGAATTGACGAGCTTGCATCGCGACGAAACGCTCGACGTGGACGCGCTGCCGATCAAAGTGTGCGCGTGGACGGCGTGTTTTCGCTCCGAGGCGGGCGCGGCGGGAAAAGATACGCGGGGTATTAAGCGGCAGCATCAATTCCAGAAGGTGGAGATGTTCAAATTCACGCGGCCGGAGCAGAGCTATGAAGAGCACGAGTCGCTGGTGCACAGCGCGGAAATGCTGCTGCAGAAACTCGGGCTGCACTATCGCGTGATGCTGCTGTGTACCGCGGACATGGGATTCGCTGCTGCGAAAACGTACGACATCGAAGTGTGGCTCCCCTCGACGAATGACTTCATGGAAATTTCGTCGTGCTCGAATACGGAAGCGTTTCAGGCGCGGCGGTCGGGGATTCGCTTCAAGCCGCCGGGCGGGAAGAAATCGGAATTCGTGCACACGCTCAACGGCTCGGGGCTGGCGGTGGGGCGCACATGGATCGCGCTGGTGGAAAATTTTCAGCAGGCCGATGGCTCGGTGGTGATTCCCGAGGTGCTGCGGACGTACATGGGAACGGATCGCATACCGCGAAAATAACTGCAAAGAGGAAATTCAAAAACGCCAGCGAGACGGCGACGGTACAAAAACCTGGACAAAAACCTGGACAAAAACCGGGGCAAAAGTTCGGCAGAAGAATCTACGTGCCGCCGACTAGCACCATCGGGCCCGTGGGCTGCGGCATGCCGCCGGCGGGCTCGAGCGTGATCGCAAACATTTTCGGGTCGATGCCTTCGGGGACTTTTGACATCCAGTGAGCGGCGTCGCTGGTGGCGGGATTGAAAACGCCCGCGCTGATTGGCTTTCCTTCCATCGGAACCACCCATAGCTGATAACTTTTGTCTTCGGGCGGCGGTGCAATCCAGCCGTCATACATCAGCAAGCCCATTTTTTCGTTGTACATCACTTCGCCATCGCCCTTGATCATGCCGGGCTTCGGCGCGAGCGCCACTTTGATCGTGTCCTTCGAGGTGAAGAGATGCAGCATCTCCTGTGCGTCGGCGAGCTGCTTCTGCGTTTTGTCGACAGAGGCGCCGAGGTCGGCGAGTTGCTTCGTGAGGCGATCGTTTTCCCGCCACAAATACAAACTAAAAAGCATGAGTGCGGCGCAAGCAGGCGCGAGAATCGCGAGCTGCCATCGCAACGGGACGTTGCGCGGCGGCTCGGGCGGAACGAATTCACGAGTGGTTCCGCGGGCCGGCACTTTCGCGCTCTCTGAAGTGGCGCGCGAAGGCGCTTGCGATTCGGCACGGACCTGGCGCAGCAGGCGATCCTTCACGGCGACGGACGGCTCGACGCGCGGCGCGGCGAATGAGATTGCGGCAACGCGTCCGCGGGCGGCGGCGAGCTTGCGCGCGCAATCGGCGCAGGCGGCCAGATGCGATTCGATCGCCTGCTTCTCGTCGCCTTCGAGCGCGCCGAGAACGTAGAGATCGAAATCTTCTTCGCGAGTTGGATGGCCGTTCGTCATGGCTAGGTGTTGTGACTCATCGTCGACTGCAAATTTCGTTTCAAGGTCTCGATTGCTGAACGAAGCCTTGTCTTTACAGTTCCTAGAGGGTCGCCGGTTCGTTCCGCTATTTCGCTGTGAGTCAAGCCTTCGAAGTAGGCGAGTTCGACAGCGGCGCGCTGTTCCTTCGGCAGCGATTCGAGAGCGCCTTTCACGCGCGCGAGCAGCTGCTGCTGCGCCGCGGCCGATTCGAGGTCGAACGGCATCACCACCGTGTTCTCGAGGATTTCTTCGCCGGCGGCCGGATTATGGCGGCGGAGGCGGGAGATGGCGCGATTGCGCGCAATCACCAGCAGCCATCCGGGCAGCGAGCCGCGCGCGGGATCAAATCGCGAGGCGCCGCACCAGAGTTGGTAGAAAATATCCTGCAAGATTTCCTCGGCCGCCTGCGTGTCGCGAAGGATGCGGTTCAAGACGGACGAGAGCATCCCGGCGTAGCGGTCATAGAGGGCCGCCAATGCCGCTTCGTCTCGCTGTGTGATTTTCTGAACCAGCGCCGCGTCCGTGGCCGGCAAATCCGCTCCCGTTTTCGAAATCACGAGTGTGTGGCGGCTCCACTACAGAGTACGCGCGGAGTGAGTCTCCGGATTGCGCGCGCGAGGCGGGCAAAGCGGTTGCGCGGAATGAAATGAGCGTAACTTGGCTGGTGTGCGAGGGTCAACGACGATAATGGGGAGCGATGGAGGCGAAAAGTGAGGCGTCTTTAGGATGATCGGTTCACGTGTGCCCCCGTAAGGCTATGACACCAATAGCCTTACGGAGATTCCCTGCGCTTTAGGGACTTCTTGGTCCTTCTGGGCTTAAAAACCGGGGGAATCTTTCGCGGGAGTTTCGATTGACATCCTTGGCGGCTTGGCTAAACTTCGACTCGCGCGGGACTTACAGTCCACACAAGGTCTACAAGTTTTCAGAAATTAGATCCGGCAAGTGAAAGTGGCGCGGCGTTACGCGCGCCGGGAGGAAGTGAAGATGGCCACGCTTGCGAAGGCGGCGCCGCAGCCGATACCGCGCATCGCGCCGCGCGAGGATTTGAATCCTTATCGGATCGCGCAGATCCAGTTCGACATCGCAGCGGAATATCTGAAGCTTGATCAGGGCCTGCGGCAGATTCTGCGCACGCCGAAGCGCGTCCTGGAAGTATCGATTCCCACCAAGATGGACAACGGGCAGGTGAAAGTGTTCAGCGGTTATCGCGTGCAACACAACGTGGCGCGCGGGCCGGCGAAGGGAGGGATTCGTTATCATCCGGCGGTGACGCTGGATGAGGTGAAGGCGCTAGCGGCTTGGATGACGTGGAAGACCGCGACGGTAAACATTCCCTATGGCGGCGGCAAGGGTGGCGTGATTTGCGATCCGAAGCGGATGACGAAGTCCGAGCTGGAACGGATGACGCGGCGTTACACGTCGGAAATTCTGCCGCTGATCGGGCCGGAGAAGGATATTCCGGCACCGGACATGTACACGGATTCGCAAACGATGGCGTGGATCATGGATACGTATTCGATGACGAAGGGATATTCGTCGCTCGGCGTGGTGACGGGCAAGCCGCTTTCGATTGGCGGGTCGGAAGGGCGCAATGAGGCGACGGCGCGCGGATGCCTGGTGGCGGTGGAAGAAGCGTGCCGCGTGAAGAAAATGTCGGTGCGCGGCTCGAGCGTGGCGATTCAGGGATTTGGAAATGCCGGGTCGCTGGCGGCGAAATTATTTGCGGAGAAGAAAGCGCGGGTGATTGCGATCAGCGATTCGCGCGGAGGCGTTTTCAATTCGCGCGGAATCGATCCGCTGAAGGCGATGCGTTACAAGGAGCGTTCGGGGACCGTGGTGGGGATGCCGGGAACGTCGCGCATATCGAATGATGAATTGCTGACGATGAAATGCGACATCCTGATTCCGGCGGCGCTCGAGAACGTGATTACGCTGAACAACGCGGACCAGATCAAAGCGAAGATCGTGGCGGAAGCTGCAAATGGACCGACCACGCCTCATGCGGACGAGGTCCTGGCGCGCAAGGGAATCATGCTGCTGCCGGATATTCTTGCGAATGCGGGCGGCGTGACGGTGAGTTACTTCGAATGGGTGCAGGACTTGCAGAGCTTCTTCTGGTCGGAAGCGGAAGTGAACGCGAAGCTGGAATCGGTGATGCGGCGCGCGTTTACGGAAGTGCATGAAAGCGCGCGGAAGCATCGGACACACATGCGGACTGGGGCGTATTGCCTAGCGGTGGGACGCGTGGCGGATGCGACGCTGGTGCGGGGATTGTTTCCGTAGGTCGCCGGAGAACGAGAAATCTGAATCTAGTTGCTCGGTGCCCGCCTGTACTTCTTCTTCTATGCGCAAGTTTCTCCCCAGACCTAGGCCTCAAACGGGATAATTAGCCAGGAATCTTCGTGTGAAGTCAGAAGCGATCGAGTTGGAAGGATCTTTAACGCTGTACTGACTCTTTATGTAGCGTGGAAGAGTTGAAGCATCCAAGCATCGAAAATCGGTGATTGCCGGTACATCGACACTTCCGGAAACAGCAATCACATCCATTTCCCATGAAATCCTGTCGCAAAATATTCCCCAACTGAGGGACGATCCCCAAAATGCACCGACATTTCCTAGTACGGCCAGAGAAACAACACTCCTAGTGCTCCTAAGCGACATAACCGGGACATATCTTTCAAGCAGACTTTCGGGTTGAAAGGAAGCCAAACCGAAGAAAGACTCTCGATGGAATAGATCGGTGGGCGAGGGGTCCAGCAACATGAAGTTAACAGTCACGTCTTTGAATATGTCCGAAAGATTGAAAAGGAATGATCCGAATTCCTTTCGATAGATATGAGCGTGTTCAATCGCAAAATATCTGTCGAATGAGCGCTGAAACACGAAATCGGGCAAGCGCTTCCGAGTGTCGATAAGCTTCTCGCAATCTCGCCTTAGAGCAGAAAACACTGCTTCATCGACGACTAACTCGCCTGGGAGCATGTTCAAATTAATTCCTGGGCGAGAATTTTACCGCATATCGCGCCCTCAGACTTGCCGGTTTCTCAACATCGATCTCGAGTCATGGAATCTTCAGGACTTGGAGTGTGTCGGCTCCCATCACCGCGAGAAGCTTACCGTCCGGTGACATTGCAAGACGTGGAGTGGTAAAACTTGTGTGGTTGCCGACCGTCTGACCGGCGTACGACAGATTCATCCGCATGATTTCGGAGCGTTTATCAGCGTCAAACACGATTAATGTGTCTTCAGAAGTTCGGCGTGCCAGATCTATATGTCCGTACTGCAGGGCAATCCGATTCGAAGTTGAAAATGCAGCGGAGGCCAATAATCCGCCGTCACCTTCATCTCCATGGGTTGCGTCGAAGATGATCTCCTCACTCCGAGCGTTCACGACCGAATACGAAGCGCGGGGATGGTGAGCCACAACGATAAAATCATGCCCAAATGCGGCGATTGCCGCTCCTGGGCATGACGCACAGAGCTGCCGTGTTTGTCCGTTCCTATCAAAAATCTTTGGCGGCACTTCCTTTAAGCTATTCGAATCGTAAGGTGGTCGAACAATTGGGTTAAATATGACGGACTCGTTCACCACGAGTGTGCTTCCAGTCGAGCCTCGCACTCCAGGGGTGACTCTCAAGTCTTTGAGCGTACTCGTAGAAATCCAGTGGTTCATGACTGAGTCGTAATTGTCATGCGCGGTTCGCAACAAAAGCGCCGAGCTTCCTGAAGAATCTACGAGCAGGTACCACAAGTCTGTGCGATCGAGGGCGCGGTCCGCAAGAAGTTCCAGGGCGGATGAGAGCAAGAACAAATGATTCTCTCTCAACAACAAAAGGTCGCCGGAATTTGCGTGCCCCCAATTTATTGTGTTGTATGCGCCTCCTTTCACCTCGGGCCAGGAACGCGAACCTTCGACATTTCCAGTTTTTGCGTCGACCACGATTAACAATGTCTTGTGGGCGTTCTCCGTTAAGTTTGACTGACCGGCTGGCACAGACGCTGGAAAATTCAGATCAAGTGCGATGCGGTTTTGGTCGAGGAATGTAATGGTGTTTCCCCCGGCCTCGGAGAGAGGCCCCATGGCCGCGATTTGCGGTAGGTGTCGAAGGTCGATGCTCCAGAGCTTTTCCGCCGTCCCATCGGTGGATTGCACCGGGCATGTTAGGGCTACACCAAAAACCAAGAAGGAGAATGCTTTAACAATATTAGAAATCATGAACCGCAGCATACACCCAGCACTAAGCAAGGTGACTGTCGATAGCAGCAGTCCGTAGATTGTTACCAGAGGTTCGCCGGGGCTAAATCCCCGTTCATGAACGAGGCTCGTTTCCGCTGGGCTGAAGTCCAGCTCCCGCTGCTAAAGCAGGGGGCTCCTCGATCCGTCTTGCTACCGGCCCGCCGCTTTATGACGGAGCTCCGCGATCCCCTCTTTTGTGCTCACGTCCGGGCTCCGTTTTCTAGCCTTCATCGCGTACAATGCCGCGTCTGCCGCACCCAACAGAGAATCCACCTTTTCGCCATCCTTGGGATAAATAGCAACGCCGACGCTGACCGACAGCTTTGGCTCCCTGCCATCATTCGCAAGACTGTGACAAATGCGTCGAGCAACTAAATTGGCCTGGACTTGCCCTGTCTCGGGCAGGACTAGTGCAAACTCATCTCCACCGAAACGCGCCGGGGTATCAATCTTCCTGCTACAAACGCACAAAGCATCGGCTAGTCGGCAAAGCGCTTGACTGCCAACCAAGTGACCCAGACGATCATTGATCTTCTTTAACCCGTCCAAGTCAAGAAACAGTAAAGCGAACTCACGACCGGTGCGTTCGGTGCGATTGATTTCCAGGTCAACGGTTTCCACGAGATGGCGGTAGTTGGCTAGTCCGGTCAGCGGATCGGTAGCCGCTTGATGGCGTAAGTGATCTTCGAGTTTACGTTGCTGGGTGACATCCTCAACGATGATCTCGTAACTATCCGCGTGGCCCTCATCGGCGACCTTGCGTCCGCTGAGCCGAACTCTCAGGGTTGTCCCATTCTTTCGCTTCCATTCAATTTCCAGGGCGTCGGTGCTATCTGATTCGACGGACTGGCCCAATAAATGAGCACGTTTGGAGGGATCGCAAAGGATACCAGTTGCGAGATTCACGGCCAGGAGTTCCGCGCGGGATGGATAACCAAGCATGGTCACCAACGCCTGATTGACATCCAGAAAATCACCTTTCGTGTTACAGCGACACATTCCATACTTAAGGTTTCCGACAAGAGCGCGGTAGCGCGCCTCTGAACGGCGCAGCCTCTTTTCCGTTTGATCGCGCTCTTCGCGCAGATGGTTGTCATTGAGGGCTCGACGAATAGCTACAGGAAGGTGGGTAAGACGATCCATTCCAATGCAATCGGCAGCGCCTTCTGTGATAAGTTCCGCCACGGTTTCCGGTTGCATCGTGTCGCTCAGGAAGATGCAGGGAATTTGCCTATCCCGCAGGTGCAAGATTTCCAGCGCCTGTGGTCCTCGCCAAGTCGTTGACGGGTATTCGGCTAGTACCACGTCATAGTATTTTGAGTTCAGGCGCCCAGCAAACTGATCCGGGGTTAGAACTACGTCTGCACTAACCTTGAAATGCCCCTTGTTGAGTTCCTGCACGCAAAGCTCTACATCTGCCGCATCGCTGTGAACAAACAGAATACGCAAGCGGAGCCTTCTGCTGGCAGGTCCGTTCAAGACCAGGGCCGGGTTGCCTTGCTTGACGCGATCTCGTGTTGCTGAAGCCATGGAGAGTCCACCAGATTCACGGAGGCAGCCCACCGCGGACTGAACCTCGGACTGGTTCAAAAGGGAATCCGTGACAACCATATTGGAACAGCTCCAGAGGTATCTGTTCAAAACAGCACACTTTTCATCTGACGTTAACTGATTGGATGCAATTTAGGTTCGGAGAAGATTACAACGAGGCGCAGGAAAGAAAGAGCGTGAGAGCTAAAAGCGGGGTGTGAAATTTGGGTGTCATAGACTTCACGCAGAATATTGACTTTGGTATTTCTGCGTCCGGACAATAGCGTGCAACGCTGCGGTGCATGGGTCGGCTTCGTAAATTGTTGGCGGAAGATTCGCCGGGGCTAAAGCCCATTTGTGAACGAGGCTCGTTTCCGCTGGACTGAAAGTCCAGCTCCCCCTGCTAAAGCAGGGGGCTCCCACCAAACCCCCTCTATCCCACTAGGCTTAGTTCATTCAGAGCGAGACTCGTTTCCACTGGACTGAAGTCTGGCTCGAGCGATCGAGAGCCATCTGCACACAGTGATGGATATCGAGACAAAAAACTTCCGCTATTTGACGAATCGGGAGTCGGCCCTCTGATTCGTTATAAACTGCCCGACGTCACCGGGTGTCTGACCGGCACTCGCCACAGAGTCCGCGGATTTTAGTGTTGCGGATTTGGAGGTGTAACCATGCCCGGCCTGGCGGCGTCAATGGGTTCAGCAGATCGCGTGACGCCGCGCTCCGGATGCAGAAAGTGCGATGAAGGCGATTGAAGAATTACGACGCGCCATCGATTCAACAAGGTCGTCGGTGTTTGTCACAACTGTGAGGGCGGTTTGGTCTCGGGGGCGGTCGTCTACGAACCGGAGCCACTCGATAAACCGGCGGATGGCAACCTTCTCGTATGCTACTCACAGCCGACTAACAATGTCGTCGTCGATTTGTGAAGCAGCGGGTGGCCTTAATCCCACGGCACCGTTTCGGCGGAACGTGTGTGAATACAGGCAGCGACTCAGAGTAACGGAGTAACTTCTATGATCTTTCCACAATTGGCTCAATTCACTGATATTGCTCTTCTGCTCCTGCGCTTGATGGTTGGCCTGGTGTTCATCACCAGCGGCTACAAACATCTTAAAGACCCGGAAGCGCGGAGCAAGGACATTGGGATGAGCAAGGGCTTCACGATTTTTCTGGGTGCAGCGGAGTTCGCTGGCGGCCTGGGAGTAATTTCGGGAGTTCTCACACAACTCGCCGCCATCGGTTTGATTTTGGTTATGCTCGGCGCCGTACAAAAGAAGATATTTACCTGGCACATCGGCTTCTGGGGCAAATCGGGGACCGACGGCTGGAGTTACGACACTATGCTCGTCCTCATGAATCTGGTTATCGTAACCACCGGCGGCGGAAACCTGACCCTCACTCACCTAATCAAGTAAAGCGCTGGATTATTCGAACGCGGATGCCCACTCAACGTGTTGGCCGGAATTAGTCGAAACTCTTCGGCCGCAAATTGCGTCTATCCGGTCGGTGGCCCGCGCAACCCAGCGATCTGTACTGCGACCATTTAGGAGGACGTATGTCAAATGAGAAAACAGGAAGCGCCGCTGGTGCGAGTCGAGCGCCTCAGCCCACGGAAGCAAATCCTCTCGATTTTGTGCCCGACAAAATTCCCTTTGACACTCCGTACGGCCCACCGATATCACTCGACCGAGCTCAGGCGGTGATTCACGCGGCGGTGACAGAGGCGAAGAAGCGGGATTGGAAGATGAACGTAGCGGTGGTCGATTCCGGCGGAAATCTCGTCGCCTTTCAGCGAATGGACGGTGCGATGCTTGCGTCCATTAAGATTGCCGAGCACAAGGCACGAGCTGCCGCAACCTTCCGGCGCGAAACGAAGCAGTTCGAAGACGGTATTCAACTTATGCATCTCAACTATCTGCTCGCGTTCGATGGAATCATTGCCTCTCGAGGCGGCATCCCATTGATCGAACAGGGCGCGATTATCGGCGCAATCGGTAGTTCGGGAGGCACGGATTCCCAGGACGAGATCGTCAGCAAAGCAGGCGCGGCATTAATCAACCCACCGTCGGCCACGAACAAATAATCCAAATCCCGAGAAAGCGTCGGGTGCAATCAACCGGTTTCCGAGGCAAACAAATAGACAGGAGAATGCCATGACAACTGCAAGCGCAGTTACGAAGCCCGTACAAATCCGCGTGACGCGGCGGTCGCCCGCCTATTGGCGCGTGACGATCGACAACCCGCCGATCAATGTGATGGGCCCGGAAATGGTCCGGGAGTTCCAGGAAGTCATGAAGGCTCTCGAGGCTGACGAGCAGGTCCGCGTCGTGGTCTTCGATAGCGCGGTTGACGACTACTTCCTGAATCACTCCGATTTCACGGCGAAGCTCGAGGATCTGACGGGAATGCCAGCGGGTCCCACAGGCTTGCCGCCGTGGCCGGACTTTCTCGCGCGTTTGACCCGTTTGCCAGTCGCCTCGATCGCCCTCATCCGCGGCCGTGCGACGGGCAACGGCAGCGAGATCACGCTGGCCTGCGACATGAGTTTTGCCAGCCGCGAGAAGGCCATCATCTCGCAATGGGAGGTGGGCGTGGGAATGGTCGCCGGCGGCGGGCCCATGGCTCGGCTTCCCCGGCTCATCGGCCGAAACCGCGCTCTCGAGGTGCTCTTGAGCTCGGAAGACATCAGAGCAGAACAGGCCGAGGCCTACGGCTACATCAATCGCGCGCTGCCCGACGCCGATCTAGATGCGTTCGTAGAGGCGCTCGCCACCCGGATCGCTAAGTTCGACAAATGGGCGATCGCCAACACCAAGCGCCTCGTCAACACCAGCCTGCCGCCGGACGTGGAGCTCGGCGCCGGGTGGGATGCGTGCATCGCTTCGCTCGGGCGACCTGCCGCCCAGAATGGGATCAAAGCGCTGATGGCGCTTGGCTTCCACAAGCCGGGCGATGCCGAAAATCGGCTCGGCTATTACCTGGGCCAAATCGCGCGCTAGGCCAGCGCTCGACGCGGTTCCGAACTCCGGATGTTGCGGATGGGACGCGCTCGAAGTCAAGCTAGCTTGCCAGGACACGGAACGAAAGTTGGAAATGAAAAAAGGCCAGCGCGGAATCGCTACTCGGCTTCGAAGCAATTGGGAGTCGCTACTGCACTAGCTGGCGTCGATCGATTTTTTATGAATGGGAGCGGGACTCGGGACACAGTATTTATAATGAGCACCGTATCGAAAGGAGCCATCAATGAACGCAGTACAAGTCGAACAGAAGAGCTATGAGATGCCCCCGCGCGAAGGGATCAGCATCGCGCAGTTTCTCACCGTCGTCGACATCGAGCGATCGGCTCGCTACTACGAAAAGGTCTTCGGCGCACGCATTCTGACCTTGGGCGATGGCAACGCGCCTGCGTACCTTCTGCTTGCGAACATCTGGATGATTTTGAACGTGGGGGGCGGGCCGACGCCAGACAAGCCGACGGTAACGCTCAGCGTCCCAGACCCGGATCACATCAACAGCTTTATGAATTTTCGCGTTGCGGATATCCAAGCGTGCTACGAATTGTGGAGAAGTCGAGGAGCCGAGTTCATCACGAAGCCAATACCCAAGTACGGCGAGATTCGCTGCTACATCCGCGATCCTGACGGCTATATTATCGAGGTCGGACAGAGCACCGAGCTCAAGTACGGTTAGCGCTCGGCGGGGACGGGACGAGGATTTAAGCGCAGGCATCTAGCTTCTTGTCAAAGGGAAGGCTCAAGATGAACGATCAACAAAAGAAGCAGCAGGATCCTTCAGCGCGAGATCAAGAAATCCGAGCGGCACTGGATCGGCATTGGGCGGCGTCCGATGCCAACGATTTTGAAACGGAGCACCTTATCTATCGTGAGGACGCGGTGCTGGAATACCCGCAGTCGGGCGAGCTGACCCGCGGGCGACGCAACATACAGGGCCAGCGCGAGAGTCAGCCGAACAAGAAGCGGTTTTCTATCCGACGAATCATTGGCAGCGGAGATCTTTGGGTCACCGAATTCATCCTCACATATGACGCCAAGCCGTCCTACACCGTGAGCATCATGGAGTTCAGGGGCGATAAGGTTGCGCGGGAAACACAGTACTTTGCGGATCCATTCCCGGCTCCCGCATTTCGCGCTCAATGGGTCGAACGGATGCCCACATAATCTCGAAGCGAGATTCGCATTCCGTTTTTTCTTTTGCTGCTCAGCGGCCGACCATTTTTTGCAACTCTTCGGGGTAACGGGCGCCTTGCGCAGCGATCTTTGAGGCGGCGGTGTTCAGTTCGCGTAGATCGTCGGGCGAAAGTTCCACGTTGGCGGTTGCGAGGTTTTCTTCGAGCCGGTGGAGCTTGGTGGTGCCCGGGATCGGCACGAACCATGGTTTCTGTGCCAGTACCCACGCCAGTGCGATCTGAGCAGGCGTCGCTTTCTTCTGCTGCGCAACTCTGCCAAGCATATCCACGAAAGCCTGATTTGCTTCGCGGTTTTCCGGGGTAAAGCGAGGGACGATGTTGCGGAAATCGTTTTTGTCGAACGTCGTATCTTTGCTGATTGCTCCAGTGAGGAAGCCTTTGCCAAGCGGGCTGAATGGAACGAATCCGATTCCGAGTTCTTCCAGCGTGGGGATCGTCTCCGCTTCAGGTTCTCGCCACCAGAGCGAATATTCACTCTGGAGCGCGGTGACGGGCTGAACTGCGTTTGCGCGACGAATTGTTTTCACGCCGGCTTCGGAGAGTC
Organism: uncultured Acidobacteriota bacterium; assembly: GCA_963772535.1. Taxonomy (GTDB): domain Bacteria; phylum Acidobacteriota; class Terriglobia; order Acidiferrales; family UBA7541; genus Palsa-295. Next base: position 51,932 of record CAVYXN010000005.1, on the reverse strand, counting down.
CGAAGTGCTTTACCTTGCCTTGTTGAATCAAGTCCTTTATCGCTCCGGCAACGTCTTCGATCGGTACATTGGGATCAACGCGGTGCTGATAGAACAAGTCGATGACGTCGGTCTTGAGGCGTTTCAGTGATGCCTCGGCGACTTCTTTGATGTGCTCCGGCCGACTGTCCAGCCCGGCCTGTTTACCGGTGCTCGGATCAAGCTTGAATCCGAACTTGGTGGCTATGACGACTCGCTCGCGATAAGGAGCGAGGGCTTCACCCACTAGCTCTTCGTTCGTGAACGGACCGTAGACTTCGGCGGTATCGAAGAACGTGACGCCGCGGTCCACGGCTGCGCGGATGACCGAGATCATCTGTTGTTTATCTCCGGCGGGACCGTAGCCGAAGCTCATTCCCGTACAGCCGAGGCCAATTTCGGAGACTTCCAGATTGCTTTTTCCGAGTTTGCGCTTTTGCATTCTTTTTCCCCTTTTGAATCGTTTCTCTCATCAAGATTTAGGACTAGACGCCGTAGAGCGCTAGCGCCAATCCTTCGATTTACGACGTTTTCCCCGTTAGGGCTAGGGCTGGCGGCCGCGGGCGCCGCCGAGCCAGAGGGGCCACATGATTTGGTCCTGCAGAGCTTTGTCGAGGCCGGTGTCTTTCAAAAGCTGTTCGACCTGGGCGCGGGATTGGCGCGGGCCGATGCGATCTTCGCGGTCGGCCAGGGCGTAGGCGGTTACAGCGGCGATGGCTACGTGTTTTTTGAGTTCGGGGATGTCTACTTTGTCGAATGTGTCCGAGGCGGCATGATAGTTGAGCATGTAGTTGGCGGGTTCCTGATTGGCGACGAGGGTGGGGACACCTTCGAGGAGAAAATCGAGATTGTCGGTGCCGGATTCCGCGTCGAGGGTGAAATCTTTTACGCCGAGTGAGGCGACTGGCTGGAGGGCTTCGCGAACGGCAGGCAACGCGTCTTTGCGACCGCCGAGCGAATAGCCGGTGACGGCGCCGATTCCCGAATCGAAAATCACGGCGGCGACCATGTGGTCGAGTTCGTTGCGATGTTTTCGGGCGTAGGCCCATGAGCCGAGCATGCCTTGCTCTTCTCCCGTGAACAGAATGAAGCGGATCGAGCGGCGGGGAATCGAGCCGGAGGACTTGATCACGCGGGCGGCGTCAATCACGAGGGATGCGTTGCAGCCATTGTCGAGAGCGCCGGTGCCGAGTTCCCAGGAATCGAGATGAGCGCCGAGGATTACGAACTCGTCCGGCTTTTCGCGGCCGCGAATTTCGGCGACGACGTTTTCGGAATCGACGGGACCGGTAATATGGTTGGGGAGCTCGAAATGCACACGGATTTTTTGTCCGGCGGCGATGAAGCGGGCCATGCGCTCGGCGTCTTCGCGCGCAACGACGGCTTGCGGCAATTTTTCGAGTTCACCTGTGACGGAAACATTGTGGCGATAGAGGAGAAGGCTTGGGCGCGTGGCCATCCAAAAAATCGCGGCAGCGTGCGCGTTGACGGCGCGAGAAATAATTTGGGGCGCTACCTGATATTCGCCGAGCAGATCCTCCCAGGTGACGAGAATATTCTGATGGACGAGGACGATTGAACCTTTCACCGCGGCGCCCGCTTTTGAAAATCCCGCATCGTCACCGGTGCCGACGTCTACGACTTCAGTGGAAATACCGTCACCGGGAATTGCGGGAGACCAGCCGATGGAGACGGCGCGAACGGGGAAGGGTTCGGGCGAAAGCACTTCGATGCGGGTGTGACCTTCACTCCAGCCGACTGCTACCGAGAATTTTTCGGCGTGGACATCATCTACACCGGCGTGATGAAAGGCTTCGACGGCCCATGTAACGGCGCGATCGGCCGCGGGGGAACCGGTGACGCGGCCGCCGATGGTGTCCGTCAGATAGCGAAGATTTTCCTTGAGGGGCGAGGCGCCAAGAGCGCTTTGAATCATGGCTGGCGCGAGTTCTGAGCAGCCTTTTTGTACCGAGCAGCCATCCGATCCGACCGGCTGGGCGAGAGGAGCAGGTTTTGGAGGAGGAATCTGGGCGGCAATAGGGACTGTAACTACCAGGAATGCGAAAACTAAAAGTGCGTTATTGAATCTGTAATGAATCGGCACACGGCCTCCAAAAAAATTCACTTTGGAATTAGAGCGCGGATTATAGCCCGTCTTGAAAAGAAGGGCCAACGAAGCGGCCAGATGCGGAAAGCGAATAAAACGCGGCAGAAATTGCAGGGTAGGTGAACTTTCTACCAGGGGTCGGGTTATCACTGTACCTCTGAAAAATCGTATGTCACACGATGAGTGTAAGTTACGAAAAATATTGGCTATGGCACAATACCTGCCAACGGTTACGCCGTAAGTCCTGGTCTTTCGTGGTACGGCGCGGATATGGAGGGGGCCGCTCGGCTTGTACCCATCTCTCTGTTTCCCGCGCTTGCCGACTCTCGGGTCAACGAAGTTCCTCAGGGCTCGACGAAATTAAAACCCAAAAGGCTTTGCCGAAGGCAGTCCTGGGCAAGCAGACGGAAGGCTTATAGTGAAAAAAACTGCAGCATTTCCGAAACTAATTCGACAGGAAAAGAAACGGGTGGAGAATCAATCCGCGAATCTGTTTGTTTTCTGCGACAAGACGACCGGCGTATCGCAGTTTCGGGCGGAGTCGGACGCAGGGCTGGAATCGACAGTAGAACGGATCGCGGGATTGCTGGCGATGCAATGCCTTGTGCGGGGACAGGAACCGAGAGACTTCGAGGTGATGGTTCCGGCGCAGGGCATTTTGGTGGAACGGCTGGTATCGCGGGCGCAAGCGCTGCTGGAGGAAGGGCGGGCGGTTGCATGTCCTGGGTCGTTGAGTCCGCGGCAGAAAGAGATTCTGTACTCGGTTTTGCGCAACAAAGCGAATAAAGAGATCGCATCCGTGCTGAACATTACGGTGCGGACGGTGAAATTTCACATTTCCGCTTTGCTGAGCAAATTCGGAGTTGAGAATCGGATCGAGCTTGCGCGAAGAGCCGCGGGGTTTCTGCAAACGCAGGGCGGCGAGGAGCCGAGTGTCGCGATGCAACAGCCCAGTCAAACGCCTGATCGGCGGGGTCTGGGACCGTTCGCGGTTAGCTCCAACGCGAATCTTCGGATGCAGAATAGACGCCCGGATCGTTTTTCTGCCGGACGGGTGCTGACGGCTTAGTTGGGGGCTGGTGGCGACCTGTGTCGCCACCAGTTGTTTTGTTTTATTCGTCTCGAGTTCGCCTTCGGATCTACCTTCCGTTTTCAAATCAAGCAAAAATTTGGAAAAGGCCCACGACGAGAAAGGCGTCGTCGTGGCTACCTCACATTTCTTGATTGAGCGTGCCTGAGGTTGGCTAAGGAGGCCTCGTCGGTCGAGCGCCACGGCATGCCGTGCCCTACTGATCTTTGGGCGCAAACGTGTATCCGGCATGCCCTGGACGCAAATTGGTATCAGGCATCCGCCTACTTGTTGCTCAGGCGCGTGACCAGCATGTCAATGAAGCGGCGTCCGTCCACGCCAACACCTACGTGGACATTGGGTTGAATTTTCGTGAGACCGACTGTGTCCCAGTGACCGCCGGCGGGAACATTTTTCTCTACTGTGCCAAAGCGGTTGGCTACGGTTTCTCCGCGAGCAAATTCTCCTCCCGTTTCGACGTCGACGCGCAGGAATTTTGTTTGAAGCAGAGTTGGGTCAACAACGGCGCCGACGGCGAGAGCATCGTGCACGGCGCCTCCGCCTGAGGCTTCGCCGATGCTGATTTGATAGCGTGCGACGGCCGCCGCGAATCGCGAAACTGGTCCCGCTTTTTCATCGAGCTTGTTCGCATCGGCGGGGAGAATGGCGGCTTTCTCGGTAACGTCGAGGCCGACCATAGTGATAGGCCAACCAGCATTGAAGACGATCGAGGCAGCTTCGGGATCCTGGTAGATGTTGTATTCGGCGGCGCCGTTGACGTTGCCACCGGAGATTGAGCCGCCCATCAGAACTATGCCTTTGACGAGCGGAACGATCGAAGGATCTTTTCGAACGGCGAGAGCGACGTTGGTGAGCGGGCCGATGGGGATGATCGTGAGCTCATTGGGATATTTGTGGACGAGGTCGATGATGAGATCCGGACCGAAGCGATGGTCGCCCTGGCACTTGCTCGCGGGAGTTTCGGCGCCCCCGAGGCCGTTGGCCCCGTTCCAGTAGGTTCCAGTGACGAGGCGCTGGAGAAGAGGATGCTCAGCGCCTTTTGCGACGGGAATGTCGCAGCGATTCACGAGGGACAAAACTCGCAGGGCATCGTCGTAGCCCATGTCGGCAGTGACGTTGCCGGCGACGATGCTGATTCCCTTTACATCTACTTCGGGAGAATAGACAGCGAGGAGGATGGCGAGAGCGTCGTCGGTGCCAGGATCCGAATCGATCAGGACCTTTTGCGGAGACTCACCGGCCGGAGCTGCTGACGCAGTTCGGGCGCCGGTTGAGGCGAGAAATATAAGGCTGAAGACGAGAATCGCTGTTTGAATTCGGCTGAGGCCCGATGGCATGTCGTTGTCTCCCATGTTTTTTCGTTCGAATGTGTGTCGTCTGGTGGTTGCGTGCGGCACTGAATTGAGAGTCCGCAGGATGCAGGGCATTTACAAGAAAAAGGCGGGACGCGCAAGCCGAAAAGAGATTTGGGGGAATTTGAACGCGAAAGTACAGGGTCCGCTCCGATGCCCTGGAAATCGGGTGGTTAGTTGCGCTGCAGTTTCGCCTGACGCGACCTGCCCTTTCGTACTACGGGAACAAAAATCTCGGCGAGGTTGCTCACAGCTAAATTGCAGGCGCCGACGGCAAATTCATTCAATAGGCCCAAAACTGGGCTTTTTACGACGTAAACGCGCTTGCTGAATTCCGCTGGGTGAAGCGACCCACGATCATAGGTGTTATCTCCTCTGCAAAGGCTGTACTGCGGCCATGGGCAGTACAGTTGGCCTTCCGAGCAGTCAATCTTCGCTGTCCATTGTTTGTTCCCCTGACCAGTAGATAGCGGTGCATTGCGGTCCCTACACTGTTCTCGTCATGAACATACAAATTCAAGTTCGCAATCATACGACCTTCGCGCCAATCTCTGCCAATCGTGGCAATCAATCGACTTTCTCGAGTTCTTCGACGCGCCGCCCATTCGCAGCGCTTCTGAGCCTGGCAATGATCCTTGCAATCGTGGGGCTCTCAAGCTGTGTTGGGCTCACAAACGCGGGACCCAACGCTAAGAAAGGCTCAGGCGGCACCGGAATGCTTTCCGCAAGCGCAACAAGCTTGAGCTTCGGCAACATTGCAGTTGGGAACAACAAAATTCAGAGTGTGACGATCACAAATAACGGAACCGCTGCTATCAATCTCTCACAGGCGTCGGTCACAGGCGCAGGCTACACGGTGGCGGGCGGAAATTCGATGATCACGATCCCGGCCGGGCAGTCCGCAACGATCCAGGTTCAATTGGCGCCGGTTTCTGCGGGCGTCATTAATGGAAGCCTTGCGGTCGAGAGCAATGCGGCAAATTCTCCTCTTAAGGTTGCATTGACGGGCACGGGCACGGAGCCGATGCTTGTTGTGTCGCCGGGAACGATCCAATTTGGAAACGTGAAGGTGGGGCAGAGCACTACGCAGCCAGTAACACTGACGAACAACGGAAACGTAGATTTGGTCCTGAACTCGGCGCAGATTTCCGGCGCGGGATTCGCAATGAGCGGTCTTACTTTTCCCGCAACGATTGCTGCGGCAAAGAATATGTCTTTCAACGTGAAGTTCGCGCCATCCGCCCCGCAAGGAATGACGGGCAGCATCAAGTTTATCGACAACGCCCCGAATTCGACACAGAGCCTTGAATTGACGGGAACTGGAACCGGGGAAAACGCAGCGCTCGTAGCGGCGCCGGGTACCGTTTCATTTGGAAACGTCACGCTGGGGAGCAACGCAAGCCAGACGGTGACGCTGACAAACTCTGGAGCGAGCGCGATTGCGATCTCGCAAGCCGCAGCATCGGGAACGGGCTTTAGTATCAGCGGACTGAATCCGATAACGCTGAATGCCGGGCAGACCACAACGTTTGCGGCAGCATTTGCGCCAACCGCGACGGGAAGCGCGGCGGGGGCCGTGACCATTACGAGCAACGCATCGAATCCGACTTTGACTGTGGCTTTGGTCGGTGTGGGGACGCAGCCGCATCTCAGCGCAAACCCAACCGCCGTAAGCTTCGGTAGCTTGGCGGTTGGCAACAGCTCATTGATATCCGTCACCCTCACCAACACGGGCACCGGCAGTGTAGCGATCTCATCGGGCTCGGCCTCTGGAGCCGGGTTCAGCGTGACCGGACTTTCTGCGGCGACGTTGAGCGCAGGCCAGAGCACCTCGTTCAGCGTGAAATTTGCGCCGACAGCAGCGGGGGCGGCGACGGGCAGCGCCTCGATTGTGAGCAATGCACCGGGTTCGCCGCTGGCGATCGCACTTAGCGGAACCGCTACACAATCGCAGCCAGGTTTGACGATCAATCCGACGAACCTCCCGTTCGGTAACATCGCAGTCGGCAGCAACTCTTCACAGAACGTGACGCTCACTAATTCCGGAAATGCCGTGGTGAGCATTACGGGAGCGACAGCTTCGGGTGCAGGTTTCGGCTTGAGCGGATTGGGCGCGCAAGCGATCAATCCGGGTGCCAGCGTCACATTCGCGGCGACTTTCGCACCGACGACAGCTGGAAACGCTACGGGAAGCATTTTGATTTCGAGCAATGCTCCGAATTCGCCGGCCACCATCACGTTGAGCGGAGCAGGAATTCAGGGCCAGCTGATTGCGAATCCTTCGAGCGCAAGCTTTGGCACAGTGACCACAGGTAATAGCAACTCGCAGACAATCACCTTGTCGAATAGCGGATCCGCCGCGGTGTCTATCTCGCAGGCGAACGTGAGCGGCACGGGCTTCAGCATGAGCGGTATGACCGGTTTCCCGATCACAATCAATGCGGGAGCGAATAAGACGTTCAATGTGGTGTTTGCGCCGACAACGAGCGGAAGCGCGACGGGAATGGTGCAAGTGGTGAGCAACGCTCCAAACTCGCCAATCTCGATCGCGTTGAGCGGAACGGGCCAGGCAGCGACTCAGCTTCTGAGCGCCAATCCATCGAGTTTCAATTTCAACAGCGTCAATGACGGCAGCAGCGCGACGCTGAATGTGACACTTACAAATACCGGAAACTCAAACATCACGATCTCCGGCACTACCGCTACCGGGGCGGGCTTCAGCGCCACCGGCGTCAACGGCACGATGCTCACGCCTAACCAGACGGCAACTCTTGTCGTCACGTTTGCACCGACCAGTGCAGGCGCGGTATCGGGAAGCGTGGCGGTAAGCAGCAATGCCAGCAATTCGCCGACGATCAGCCTTGCGGGAACGGGCGTGCAGCAGACCTCGCACACTGTGGATTTGACGTGGACCGCGAGCAGTTCAACAGACGTGGTCGGATATAACGTCTACCGGAGCACAGTGAGCGGCGGACCGTATTCGATTCTTGACTCGGCTCCAGTGGCGACCGACGGATATAGCGATTCGACGGTTCAGTCGAGTCAGAGCTACTTCTACGTCGTTCGGTCAGTTGATAACACCGGAACGGAAAGCGTCAACTCCTCGGAAGTGCAAGCGATTGTCCCGTAACAAGCGGCTTGTAAGGCTAGAAGCGGCCTTAAGAACGGCACGGTTAGCACACGGGAAAGCGGTACTAGGGAAAAGTAGAACGAAAAAGATAAGTCCTTCAAACGGGACAGGTTAACTACCTGTCCCGTTTATGTACTTGTGTCCAGTAGTTCCTGAACGAACCCTCCCCTCACAATCGGAGCGTCCAGCAAACTCAGGCTTGGAGGCTTTTGAGTGTTCAAGTTCGCCGCGGGAATTCGTCCTTTCACGCCCAATCTCACTATCTCCATCGCGATACTAGCGGCTGGGCTATCACTTTCCGGATGCGGTCTGGTTGGCGATTCCGGAGGCCGGACGCGGGCGCTAAGCATCACGCCGTCGGCTGCCACTTTTGGCAGTGTGACGGTGAATACCGATGCGACACAAACGATCAAAATATCGAACACGGGAACAGGGGAACTGAAGATTTTTAGCGCCGACATCACTGGAACCGGTTTCAGCATCTCTGGACTAAGCGCTCCGACGAAACTGGCCGCCGGGGCAAGCGCGACTTTCAATGTGGCGTTTAAGCCGATGGCGGCTGGATCCAAGAAAGGAAGTCTTTCCATCAAGACCAATGCGAGTGAATCTCCCGCGACTGTGAATTTGAGCGGGACAGGGGTGGAGGAGTCGGTCAAACTGACCGTCAGCGAGAGCAGCTTGAGTTTCGGAAATGTTCCTGTGAGCAACAGCCAGAGCAAGGACGTCACGATCACAAACTCGGGAAACGCGAACGTCAGCATTGCGGGGGTGAGTGTTTCCGGTGCGGGATTCAGCGTGAGTGGGGGATCGAATGTGACGCTTGCGCCGAATCAGTCGGAAACACTGACGGTGAACTTCAATCCCAAGAGTAAGGGATCGCTGGCCGGCACTCTGACGATTTCAAGCAATGCGCCGCCGGTCAAAATCTCGCTGGCCGGCACGGCGCTGCAGGGCGGAAATCACAGCGTCGGGTTGACATGGACTGCGAGCACGTCACCCGTGATTGGTTATTTCATTTATCGGCGGACTGGCGCAACCGGTACGTTCTCGAGATTGGCCTCCAACATCGATTCTTCCACCAGCTTCATGGACAGCAACGTCGTTGATGGTGCGACTTATGATTACGTGGTAACGGCGGTGTCTGCAGAGAACGTAGAGAGTGCCTTCTCGGTTGAAGTCTCCGTGACGGTTCCCACATCGTAGGCTTTGCTCGCCGTTCGCGGTCGATATCGGCCGCGATCTCCTCTAGTTTTCGCGGATGATCTTCAGCATGCGCCGAAGTGGTTCGGCTGCGCCCCAAAGCAATTGATCGCCTACTGTAAAGGCTCCCAGAAATTCCGGGCCGAGTTTCAGTTTGTGAAGGCGGCCAATGGGGACGTTGAGGCTGCCGGAAACCGCTGCGGGAGTGAGGCAAAGCGTGGTGGATTCCTGGTCGTTGGGAATTAAGCGAACCCAGGGATTGCCATTCCGGAGAATATCTTCAATATCCCGGAGTGGCACGTCTCTGGTGAGTTTGATGCAGAGACCCTGGCCGTGGCAGCGCATGGTTGCCACGCGGACGCAAATGCCATCGACGGGAACCGGCGGCCTGAGAGCCATGATTTTATTGGTTTCGGCCATGCCTTTCCATTCTTCGCGGGTTTGACCATCGGGCATTTCTCGATCGATCCACGGAATCAGGCTGGCTGCGAGGGGCGCGCCAAACTCCCGTGTAGGCAATTCTGGGCATCCGAGCGCTTGCGTGATCATGCGATCAACTTCCAGGGCGTTGTCGGACGGCTTGGCGCGGGTTGGGTCCGTGATGCACTCCATTTGCTTGACCAGCTCCAGGACTTTGGCTGCTCCTGCACCGGAGGCTGCCTGGTAAGTCATCGTCGTGATCCATTCAACGAGGCTGGACTTTAGAAGCCCCCCGACGGCCATCAACATCAAGCTGACTGTGCAATTGCCGCCGGCGAATGCGCGAAATCCGCGCGCGAGGCCGGCGCGAATCACGCTTTCGTTTACAGGGTCGAGGGCGATTATTGCTTCATCGCTCATGCGCAGCGTGGAGGCGGCGTCAATCCAGTAGCCCTTCCAGCCCCGAGCTCGCAACGGGGCGTAGATTTCGGTCGTATAGTCGCCGCCCTGGCAACTGATCAAAACGTCGCACGTGGATAGTGTCTGGAGGTCTTTGGCGTCTTTCAAAGAGCTACGGTCGCCTGCCTCTTTTGGTGCGGTGCCGCCGATGGCTGACGTGGAAAAAAAGACCGATTCAATACCCGCGAAGTCATTCTCTTCGCGCATTCGCTGCATCAGAACGCTGCCGACCATTCCACGCCAACCGATCAGTCCGACTCGCAGCATTGGCTCTCCGGTGAGCTTCTAGCTTACCTTGTTCCGACGGTTACCCGTGAATCGTTGCTCTGGTTAAATGCTAAAAGCTGAATGCCGCTTGCAGGTAAATCAGGCGGCTCGCTGATTGGGCTGAGAACGGGCCGCCGGCGAGGTGATTTGGCACGTTGAAAAATGGAGAGGCGGAGGCCTGCGGCACATCTGCCGTGGGCGGATTCAAGACTCCGCTTGGAGGATCGGTGTTGGTGTAATTGAAGAGATTGCGTGCGTTGACGCTAAGCGTGATGTTGTACCGGCGATTCGTCCCTCCGCCATTAAATAACCCGCCAGCACCTCCCGCAAATGGACCACCGGGCCCGCCATGTCCGCCTCTGCCCCCACCATGAGCTCCGCCCTGTTGCCCGCCTGGGCCTGACGATTCCTTTCCGAAGCCAAACGTCTTGCTGAGGCGGACGTTCAGCGTGAACCTCGAGGGACTCGTTAAGAAATCGACTGGAATCGGCGTGGCGTTTAGCGACGGCACCGTGTTAAACGATCCGATTCCTGGCACAGTGACGATCGTCGGCCCGACGGCGCCATTGGCGAATGTGGGCCGCTGATTGAACTGTGCGGTGCCGATTAGATCCTGGCTGAGTGTGATGTTAAAAGGCGTGCCCGAACTCACAATCATGAACGGGCTCAGCCGGAAGTTGTGCGGCAAACCGATGGTGCCGCCTAGGAAGTAGCGGTTGCGGATGTCGAAGGGAGAGCGGCCGTAGTCCTGCATTATATTGCGGGGATTGGAAGGAAACGCAGTGGCCGATGACGTGTCGCTATTGGCATAGGTTAGCGTGTAGTAGCTGAATAGCGTGAGCTTCGCCCCGGCACGAATCGTGGCCTGCAAGAACATCTGATTTTCTCGGTAAATGCCTTCCGACTGGAATTGATAAACGTTCTCGAAGCCGGCGATCGGCCGCACACCCGGCGTAGGGCTTGTATAGAACGGATAATCGAAGGTTCCAGGCTCTGGGCTGTTTATGTTGTTGGTGAAGAGCTGATCCCAGCCGCGCGAATTCAGATAGGAAAGCGAGACGTTCGCAAACTTCGTTACTTGCCGCTCGAGGCTAACGGCGGTTTGCATCACGTAAGGCGAGTGCAAATGGGAAGCTGATGAGTAGACGCTCGGATTTACCGTGCTGGTGGGGACTACGTTCGGGAAGAAGTCGGGGTTCGTAAAAATGAATTGCGACTGGCGGATTCCATTGAGCCGGTCTTCCTGCAGAACGTAGGAAGAATTGAAGCGGTCGTAGAAGATTCCAAATCCTGCGCGCAGAACCGTTTTTGGTGCGGCCTTCCCACCACCGCCGAGCCCCCACGCGAAGCCGAGACGCGGCGCCCAGTCGGCGTGATCGCTGATTTCGTTCTGCGATTCAAAACGCAAACCGTAGCTCAACGTGATGTTTGGCCGAATTCGCCAATCGTCTTCTGCGTAGAGGCCCACGTCCACCTGTCCTACGCTCGCATTTGGATTTCCGGGCATTGAGGCTGTAGGGCCGGCCGTTAGCAAAAATTGTGATGCGTTTTGCGCGCCGGTGGCCAAGGCAGCTTGATAAGCCTGGATGAAAGGGAAGATGTACTCGCCATTAAAGCCTGTTGTCGAGAAATTCGAGTCGGTGACGCCGCGGAGCCGCGCGCCAAACTTGATAAAGTGAGTGCCGTGCGAGATCGAGGTGTAGTTCTGCAGCTCGTAACGATTCGAAGTATCGAGGATCGTGCCGGCATTGCTGCCGCCACCTGCAAACGCGCCCTGCACGTCAAGCGTCACTCCAGTGTTGAGCGGGTTCTGGCTGCTGGTCTGGTGAAGAAATTGGAAGCGCGTTTCGTTCACGACGTTTGGGCCGAGCGTCTGGGTATCGCTTACCTGCAGGGTGTGTTCAATCGAAAGGAGATTAAAACCCTGCGTCGGAAGGCTGAATCCGCCGATTCCGTCGTTCTTGAAATCGTCGCGAAAGTATTGATAGCGGACTGAAAGGGTATTCGTGCTGGAAAGTTGGTAGTCGAGGCGTGGACCGAGGTTGTAGCGCCTGCGCGGAGTTGGAACCGCGTCAGTAAACGGAACAATCGGGAAACTCGGCGATGTGGTGTCTACGATTTGCGCGTTGACGATGGCGAGATCGTTGATATCGCGAATGTCGGTGGTGAAAAAGAACGATGCTTTCTTGCTTAGCGGGCCGCCGATGTTGCCGCTGTACTGCACCGAGTAATAGGGCGGATACGGGGTTGCCGAGCTATCCTGATGAAAGAAGGGATTCTTCGAGTTGAAGGAAGAATCGTTCCCATTCACCGAGATTTGCCCGTGCCATTTGTCGGTACCGGGCTTGGTGAAAATCTCGATACGGCCGTAGCCGACTTTGTCGTATTGGGCGGAAAACGGGTTCTGATTGATGCGGATTTCGCGGATGGCTGACTTGGGCGGTAGCTGACCGGCTGTAAAGCCGTCAATGTAGAACTGGCCGCCATTTGGACCGGCGGAGGGACCGGCGAGGGCGGTTAGGTCGCTTTGTAATTCATCGGGATCGTCGGGGAGCGCCTCAAGTTCCTTACCTGAGATGATGATCGCGCCTGCGTTGTTGGCGGGATTTACGTCTACCGTGGGAGCTTCATCAGATACGACTACTTTTTCCTGCTGCTGCTCTATCTCCAGGGTGGCCTTGAGTTGCTGAACTTTATCGGCGGCAATTTCCACGTCGTCGTTCTTAAAAATTGCGAAACCTTTCGCGATGATTTGAACCGAGTATTTGCCCGGGGTGAGGCCTTTACGGTCGAAGACGCCTTGCTGGTCGGTCGTGGCGACGAGAGTGTCACCGCCGGGGGTCGTCAGAACAACTGACGCTCCCACAACGGCGCCTCCGGATGGATCGAGCACTTGCCCATGAAGCGCGCCGAGACCGGTGGTTTGGGCAGTAGCAGCGCGCGGGGTGATGCCAGAAATTAAGAGGACGATAATCGCGAATGGAATGAAGTGTGCCTGATGGCGGAATTTCATTGTGTCCCTGGGTTGAAGTTGGGTGTGGCGCCGGCGCATGAGTTTACGGAGCGTCACCGGCCACTGCCGGAGCGCCGCCCAAGCTCCACGGCGAGAGAGTCATAGCTTGGGCCCCGGCCGGTGCGGCGGCGAGAATCGGTTCGACGCCGCCAAGCACGGTGATGGCAGTGGCTTGACCGGAAGTTGTTCCCTCGGTGGCAACGATCATCACTGCTTCATCCTTTTTGAAATCAGCGAGTGTGGCTGCGGGCATGCGGTTCACAACTTGCTGAAAGTCTGCCTGCCCCCCGCCGGAACGGGATGCGCGGGGTGCGCCTTCAGGACGTTGTGATCCGCCGCTTGTGGCTGCGGTCTGCGAAGGTGGCCCACTTGCCTCGTTCTGGCTTCCTCCCGCGCCTGCGCCTTTCAAACGAAAGGCGACGCGTTGCGCGATTTCCGGCGGCAGTCGGCGCAACTGGGATTGGCTCGTAATTTTCACGACAAACGGCTTTTTGGTGATGAGGTCCATCACGCTCATCGTATTTGCATTGGCGTCGACCGAGGAAATGGTTCCAGCAATATTGCGGAAACTTCCAGAGACGACTTCCTCGGCCGTAAATTCATTTTCGTCCGCGCTGCGCGTCCCGCAGGCCCGGAGCTGGTCTCCTGGCTTGATCTGAGAGAGTGGTGCCCCTTTGGCTTCGTCAAATGAAATAGAATCCGGCGCGTAACGACGCAGGATTGTGGCGCTGGTCGTGTGAATGGCGATCGATTTCTTTCCGCTCGCAGTCGTGACAGAGATGATTATCGTGCCTGTGCCGGGATCGATAGAGCTTACGAGGCCGCCCATGCCGCGCTTTTGCCAGTCTTCGCGTTCGCTTTGATGCTTTGCCTCCACGTCGGACCGGCTCATCGCAATTACGCCGACGGCGATGAATGATTTCCCGTCGTTAGAAGGTTGGCCGCGCACGAGGATTCGGTCACCAGCGTGAAGATCCGAGAGTTGAATTGGCGGGGCGCTCTTCAAGTCCGTTTGGCCCGGCGCCACGCGTACCATTTTCGCGCCGCTTACGATTTGCACCGCAACGTCCGCACCCGAATCCGTGGTTAGCGTGAGTGCGTTTCCGTTGATGCTTTTCACTACGCCCACTTGTTTCGCCACGGGCGCCTGAGCCGCTTGGAAAATTGCGCACGGGGACGCGGATATGGCGAGAGACGTCGTCAAGGCGACGCACAAAGCGCACCAGCAAATCCAAACTGCCGAGCTATTTCGCGCAACGCTCATTCACCACCTATGCGCCCTTGTTAACTTACCGCGATTCGTCTTCAGGCTTTTGCCGCCTAAAACCTGCTCATCCTTAGAGTAGTCCGTTTCACTATGCGTTACATGTGAGAGGCAGGAGATTCTGGACGTCGAGGTTGCCTACCTCGGACCGCTGGGGAGCGAACGAAGATAAGCGATAATCGCGACGGCATCTTCGTGTTTCAAGTGGTAGATGTGCATCGGGGGACGAATCGCTTCGCCGTTTGCGCCGATCCCTTTTTCGAGAACGTCGAAGCCGTCTCTGTCTGTATATCCGGGAAAACCGGCCAGGGTTGGGGCACGGTCCGCCCAGTTTGGCGCGGGCTTGACCGACGTAATCCAGTTGGGTGCGCCCTGTAACCAGCGATCGGGATCGAGCTGATTTTGGGCATCGCGCGGCGTGTGGCATTCCGCACATTTGGCGACTTCCTCGACGAGATACTTTCCGCGCGCGATGTCTGATTCGCGAGCGGTAGCCTGTGAAGGTTTATTTTTGGTGTTCTGCGTGTGCGAAGACGAGATGGAGATAATAGCGAGGATTGCGCAGATTGCGGAACCGGTGATCATTCTCACAGAGTCTTCTCCTTCAGAATGCTCGCAGAAAGCCTCACCCAATTATGAAACAATGCGCCAAACGGCTATAAAGGTTTTTCCTTGTCGATTATTGCCGTGAGATTGGAACGCGGACAAGGAAACGAGGCAGCCTTTCGCAGAACCGGGGACTCCCGGCCGTTTAAGCACCGAGCACGCGGGAGACCCTTACCGAGTTATCGAGCCGCGGCGCCTAGCGTAACCCCATACGTATGATGCGGTTGAGGAAACGACTCCATGTAGAATGAGGCAATATATGTTTCTTTCGAAATCACGGGCGCGGGTTCTCGTTTTTGGCGTTTTTGGCAGCGTCATTCTGGCGGGACGTTGCCTCGCGCAAGAGCAAGCCCAGCCGCCGAAACACACGATTGTCGTGAAGTTCGACTATGACTTTACGGCCGTGCCCGCATGCTCGCAAAAAGTCAGCAAGAAATGCATCGCGAAGTTTTTTGTCTACGACATTTCGGGAGATAAACCCTACAAGTTGTTCACAATTCCGGTTCCCGCTGATGCGAGCGGATCCGTGAAGGGCATTTCAGGAGAAAGCCAGCCGCTTCTCTTCGAATCAGGAAAACATTTATTGGCGGTGACGGCGCAGAAAGGCACCGGGGAAGAATCGAACCCACACGCATGTTCCGTTTGGGTCACGATTCCGTAGGAAGCCGAGCAGTCGAGTAGTGATGTTCCAAAAACGAGAAGTTTTGCCTGCTCGGACTATTTTGCAACGGTCCGACGAAACCTGAGTGTCACAAGCGTTGAAGAGCCTTCACGGCGACGCGGCCACGTACCCACCTCCAGGCACGAGTCAAATCCTCGGGCTCGATGAATAAAACATATGCCGCGAGCACATCCCATTCGAACATAGGAATATTTAGCGAGTATTCAAGCCATAGGTGGAATAGCACGCCGAGAGACAAGACGGCGTAACGAAATTCTTTGATCCAGATTAGAGTGCCAAGGGAGAATTCCAGTGCGAGCGCCATCCAGCTTCCCAACTTAAGGATTGTCGGGCGGAGAAACAGCGAAGGAACGGGAAAGCGATGAAATTCATCAAGATGATACACATAGTAGAGTGCGGTGCCCTGAATCCAAGGAGCTCCCTGCACCTTCCAGCAAAACGAGCTGAAATAGAGTAGAGCTACTTCGAACTGAATCATGCGCTGCGCCCATGGCGGGCGAGGGAGCACGCTGTCTCCCTCCTTTCCGCGCCTGATTCGAATCAGGCGATCTACGGAAAGAGCCGCTCCAGCTGGAGCAAAGATCAAAAAGAACCCGGCCAGTCTTAAGAATGTGTCACCGCCGCTAGTGATGTAGAGATTTCGTTGTTGGATTGAGGTAAGGCAAAGAAATACAAGCAAGCTATTGAAACGGGTGAACAGGCCCACCGTCAAAAGCGATGCTGATGCTAGAAATATCCAGAACAGCGCTTCGATCCAATTATCGTTTTGCGGAATGATCGTGAACAGGTTAAGTCGTGGGCCGGGCTCGAGTGCGTGCATCGTCGAGAGACTCACCCACGAATGAGTGCCAAACCAGGTGAGCCAGTCAGGCCGGAGCAGAAGCAGGGTAGCGATAACCAGCAAGCCATACAGGATGCGAAACAAGGCGATCGGCAGAGGTGATTTTGGCGCAAAGAAGAAAGCATTCCAGGCGTCAAGCAGAGACCTCAGCCTCACTTCAAATCCTCAGGCTGCACATCGTAAGTGAAGAAAATGTTTGAGTTCCACGGCCCGCGATCGTATTTGTCATCCGTCCGAGGGATGATTTCCGACCACCTCACAACCAGCATGATCGTTTTTGGCGGGCTTGTTTTTTTGTTGTTCAGGCGGGCGATGTAACGAGCGACATCGGGCCATAAACCCGAATATTGATCGTTCTGCAGATTTTCCTCGAATTTACGATAGCGTTCCTTTGCGTACCGTTCATTGGCGCTGAGGAGTTCCATCCTTGGGAAACTCCACAGTGTGCTTGACCCGTCTTTATAGATAACGATCGCTTCGAGGTAGCTGTTGACCCTTTTGGGGTCGGGAGAAAACATGTCCCAGGATTGAAATAGTCCCGACCATATGAAATATGGCCGTACCAGGTTCCTGAATGAGGTGATCAGTGGGTTGTTGAGCGGCAAAGCCCAGCAGGATATGGCGAGAATGTGAAAGAGCAAGAAGGTGCTAATTGCAAAGTATTTCAGCTTCTGCACACGGCTGTAACGCTTTGGGTGTGCAAGGTCCGGATTTCCAGCTGAATTGAACGGCTTCCCGACGGGGTTGGGCACTTCGCGAATTCTCCGGATAACAAAATCCGAGAGTAGCGTACCTGTGCGGAGAGTTGAAGCAGTATTCAGGCTTGGTGGCAAAAGTGATGGTCGCGATCACTCGGGCAAACTTGTTCGCTGCAAGCTGGCGCCCGAACTTGTCATTAGAGAGTTTAAGATCAACCGCGTCCGCGTTAGTCCTCGAAGCTTCGGGCTCCGCCTTGCATACGATTTTTCACCAAGTTCGTCCAGACGAACTTGATCACCCGCGCATCGTTGTAGCAATAAGCGAGGTTGTGATTGAGAGTAGAGAAGCAGTGCTCCTGGCAAGTTTTTTTCATTCCGGCCAATTGATTTGCTTCGAACTTGTGATCATCAATGTTGCCCCAATCGAATGTTGACGCATACATTGGGAAGCATGGAGCTACCGTGCCATCCGTGCGGATGATGACGTTGTTCTGGCCCGCGCGACAATTCCACTCCGCAAAATGCAGTTCGCCATTGTCGTCCTGGACAAAACCGGGCATCCCAGCGATTCGTTTCGCGATATCGCCGTTGGTTCCGGTTCCGTCGCCGTTTCGCTGCACGGAATTCACCATCTGGTATCCGGCCTTGTTCTTTTCAATAATCCAGTCCACCAGGGAATCGATTTCGGGCCAATCTTCGGGGCGGATGTAGGTGGGGTTGTCGCTGAGATGCTTGAAATGTTCGTCCTGCTCCAGCATCGGAGTTTCATTGATGTGATAGTCGGTGGCTATGTGGTTTTCGCGAGCATACTCGGTGATCTGCCGCACGTCTTGGGTATTATTTCGGCAAATGTTGATGTTAAAGAAAATCATATAGCCGTACACATATTGCTTCTTCATCAGATATTCGATGTGTTTGCGTGAGGGGACGACGGCTTTTGGCAGGCTGGGCTTTTCGTCCCAGGCGTCGAGCGCGAAATTGAAAATGCCAACTCCGGCATCTCCCAAACGATCGGCGACGTCGGGCCTCAGCAAACGCCCATTGGTGCCGACGTAAATCCAGAAGCCTTTCTTCGCCGCATAGTAGACGACCTTATGTGCAAAGTCCGGTCGTAACAGGGGCTCGCCGCCCATAAGGGCCAGCACTCGGCATCCGTGGTCATACAGCCAATCAATCGAACGGCGGGCAACGTCTTCGGTCATGCCTCTTACTTTGTTGTCGTAGGCCCAGCAATACCAGCAGTCGAGGTTACATTTGTACTCAACGAAAAGATACGCGGTGATGGGATGGAAATCGCCCGGCAACACACGAGAGCGAATATAGGGAAAGAGCCAGCCGCGCATGATGCGATAGGTCTGCGGGATCACGTTTATCGGGAATAACGGCGGGTCCCGGATCCGAAAGCTTTTCAGGAAAGCGAGGAAATACCGGCTCGGGAAGTTTCATTCCCTTTGGAGGTGGAACCACGACAGGCCCTGGAGCGGAGTTCATGAGCAAATTGTGAATGTCGACGTCGATGCGGAATTTGGGTACGGAAGCCATTGTAGTTCCTCTCCTTTCAGCGAAGCCTGCGGTCGTTCTCTGAATCAACGAACTAAAACTTTAGGCCCTGAGTCGGCGTTGCCGTTGCCAAGATTAAGTCTGAGTCTATCGGCAGGGCGACGCGTCAGAGACTGACTCCAATTTGCGATCAGTCTGCTGCCATTTCGTGCCCGGAATTGTTGCCGGCAAGCTGCAGCTGCACCAATTCTGGCGCTGCTGTCTCCGCCATTTCTCTCCGCAACTGGGCTTCCAGCGCGGCAAGCTCGGCCTCAATGTCTTGCGATGCCTTATGCTTGCGGATCACTTCTTCGCGGTAGCGACGCAGGAAATAATCGATGGTCTCCACGCGAATCTTGATCGAGCCGGAAGGCTTGTTCTCATCGAGATCCTTGAAGCAGAAGTAAGGCGTGCCGGACTGTTCTACGATCCCTTCTACAACGCCGTAGATGGGCGCGTCGTGTCCGCACTTGAAACTCGAGATTTCGAGTGCCACGAGATTCGGATGCCGCGCTGCAAACTTGGCGGCCCACACTTTGTGATTGGTGCTGCAGGAGTAGGAGTTTTTCCACGCGTCGGTGATATCGAGCGGGCTAGTGACAACGCCGGCCCTTACCTCTTCACCGAAAAGCCTCTCGAGTAGGTCCTCGTCCAGCGGAAGCGTGTTTTGCGAAAAGATGGGATAACCGAGCTTCTGGAATTCGTCGAGGATCTCATGGTTGAGTCCCGGATCGTGGTGATAGGGGCGAGCCAGCATCACGATACCGATGCGATCTTCGCGTTCCAACTGATCGAGCACCTGGCGCGCGCGCTTGCGAATGCTGGATTCGTAATCCGTCAGTGCCGCGAATCCGGCTTCCACGGCGCGGTCGTTCTCCTCAGGAGAAAGCCCTAGAACTGGCTTCCAGGCCTGCAGCATCTGGTACGCGAAAAGCTTGCGATCGGCGAAGTTAAGGACCGGATCGATATATTTCAGATTGTATTCGGCGAAGACATCGTTTTCCTTGGTGAATGCGGCCTTGACGGTTTCTGGTGTTGCCGTCACGGTGGGGCACGCATTTGCGCCGACGATTTTCACCAGGGGCGAATGGAGAACGTCGTACATCGGGAAGAAGATCACGTCGAGCGGCTTCTTGTGATGTTTCTCCTGAATCAAATTGTAAACGTGCGAGATTCCGATCTTCGCCGGAAAGCACGGATCGATCGCGCCGCGACTCGCACCGGCGCGATAGAGTTCCGAGCTCGTGTAATCGGAATAAATAATATTCTCCGGCTGCACGCCAAGGCTTTCGAAGTAGCCGTTGAATAGAGGCGCATACGTGTAGATATTCAGCACGCGCGGAATGCCGATGCGCACTTTGCTGCGATTTTGCATCAGGGTTACGCGCTCTTTGGCGGCCTTCGTCCACGCGCGAGCAGGAATCGGATCAGCAACGCTCTTCGCATTCGTGGGACGGAAGACCTCCTTCGACGCGTAGTCGACAAAATTCGGATGTTTGTCTCGAATTTGGTCAAGTCCGGCCTTGATGTCCTTCATATCGTTCAGATCTTCCACTGTTCCTTTTTCGCAGGTGGCGATAATCAACCTTTGCTCGCCAAGCATGAGCGGAACCTTCGTGACTTTCTCGATCGACACCAGATTCTTCGCCGGTTCGGTCCGCACATCGATGAAAGTCCGGAGGCAGTTGTTCTTGCAGAAGTAGCAGCGTGTCGATTCGTTGCGGGTGGTGCGGTACTCAATCTTGCGGACAGCGTCGAGGCCGATAAACGTGCTCTGCTGGCCGTTGCGCCACACCCGCAGCGACTCCTGGGCGGCACCGATGGCTCCTGATTCTCCGCAGTGTTCGTGGACAATGATTTCGGGTTTCTTGCCGGCGGCCCGAAAACTGTTGCGAATGAAATCTACTTCGGCCTTTACTACCGCGAGATTATTCTGCGTACCACCCTGCAGCACGAACCGGGTGCCCAGCGCTGCAAGATTGGGAATGCTCGCAACGTAGAGGAAGACGTTCTTTGGCAGCACGGCGGCAAGCCCGGCGAGAATTTCCTCCGCCTGCCAACCCTGGCGCTGAAAATTTACGATGTCGGATTGCATGAAGACCGCGCAGCCATAACCGAAGACGGGCATGGCTTGAGCCGAGAAAGCGAGATCGGCGAATTGATTTACGCTGAGCCCAAAACCTTCCGCCGTGGACTGAAGAAAATATCCGTTTCCGGCGGAACACTGCGTATTCAGCTTGAAATCTTTCACGCGGCCATTGTGCAAAATGATGATTTTGATGTCTTGCCCACCGACATCCACGATCACGTGCGGGTCCTCGTAGAATTTCAGCGCGGATTCCGTGTGTGCGACTGTCTCGACCAGAGCCACGTCGGCCTTGAGAACGTCTTTCAGTATGTCCTTGGCATAACCTGTGGTTGCGACGCCAAGTACTTCTAACTTGGCATTCTGCTTTTCCACCTGGCCACGCAGGTTCTCAAACATCTCAATCGTGTCTTGTATCGGGTTCCCGTTTGAGAGCTGGTAGGACTTACAGAGAATGTCCCCATTCTCACTGAGTAGAACCGCTTTAGTGGAAGTGGATCCACCATCGATTCCAATAAAGCCGCCGACGGTGCTGCCTTTCTGAAATGTCGCCGGCGTGAACTTTTTGGGCCGATAGGATTCGCGGAAGAGGTCGAGTTCGGTTGGATCACCAACCAGCGCTTTGCCTCCGGCCTTGGCCTTTTCTTCTTGACGGCCGAATTCGATATATCGGACCAGTTTGTCGTAACCTTGATAGCACCCGATGCAGTCGTCCTCGCTGCGGCCAAACTCGACGGCACCCAGCGCGGCGAAGTATTGAGCGTTCTGGGGAACTTTGATCAGATCCTCCGGCTTCGCACCGTCAGGAATCGCGACTTTGCGTTCCTGCCACATACGCGGAATATTCGCCTGCCACGCTTCGCGCATGCCGCGGATAAAGCTGTTGGGGCCGCCGAGAAGCAGGACGTGTGGCCGCAAGGTATGGCCTCGCGTCAAGACGCTCAAATTTTGTAGAACGATAGCTTCAAACAGAGAAGCCATCAGCTCATCGGGCGGCGTCCCGACTTTCTGCAAGCCGTTAATGTCGGTTTCCGCGAAAACGCCACACTTTCCGGCCACTTTATGCAGCTTGATTCCCTGGTACTTCAGTTCGCCCAATTGAACCGCGGGTATTTTTAGCTTGGCATTGATTTTATCGATCACCGCTCCTGTGCCGCCCGCGCACTTGTCGTTCATCGAGGGAATCTTTTTCTTGCGCCCGGTCTCGTCGTCATCCTTGAAGACGATAATCTTTGCGTCCTGACCTCCAAGCTCGATGACGGAATACACTTCCGGATGGAGTTTTTCGACGGCCAAGGACACCGCCGTCACTTCCTGCACGAATTTCGCACCGACTTGCTCCGCGATACCGCCGCCCCCGGAGCCTGTCACGAACATGCGGGTGTTGTGCCGATTAATGCCCACGTCGGCTTCCATGCGTTTCAGGAACTCGAGGCTCTTTTCGGGCTGCTTCGTTTCGTGCCGTTGATAGTCTTGCCAAAGCACCTGGTCGGTGGCCGCATCCACGATCACTGCCTTGACCGTGGTCGACCCGATGTCGAGACCAACCAGAAACTTAGTGACATGGTCGTGCGGCTTCTGTGCGTGAGGGATTTGCTGCACTTGCGGTCTGAGCGGGGCAATCTGAACTAGTTGCGAAGTGTTGTGGTCGTGCATCGCGTCCTCATTGGCTTGTGCGTTAGAGCCGACGTTATTTTGACGCCCACAGATCCTTGTCCGCTGGGCGGCGCGAATTCCCCTGGTAATTGCTCTCTAGTTGCAGGACGCCGCCGGAAGCGCGACTCCCGAAACTCTTGCCCTCTTCCAGAACCGCGTATCGCGATCGATCCGATCGCTGACGTGCAGGATGAATTGCGCCGCGGTCCCAGCAACCCCTTCGCGGTGAGGCACATGATAAAACGGCCGCTTCAGCTCGGGATGATCCTCAATATAGGTCTGGATCTCCTGCAAACTCTTGCCCGTCGATTTCAGGCACTGCTCGAATTCCGCCTTGGCCTTCACCTTAGCTTCTCCGAGCGCCATCTGCACGCGGCTGTGCGCGTTGACTTCGCCTTCACCCGAAGTCTCGATAGGCAGGAAGATCATGTCTTTGAATTTGTTGATCACGGCTGATTGCACGCCATCAGACTGCGACGAAGGCATGCAGCCGAAAGGCTTCAGCGCCAGCACCATATGACACAGCTTGTGGATGGTGTAATAAACGTTCTTTCCCACCTCAAGGTGCCCTTCACCTCCTCGTGCAAACTGGTTGTAGAAAGGATGCGCGAGATCGGCGAGCTCGTTCTGGGGCACGAGTTGGTGGGTGATCCCGCCCATTTGTCTGATTGTGCGATGATAGAAGAAATTCCACATGCGCTGGCCCGCGCCAATACCCCAGAGCTTCTTGCGCAGGCCGATGTAGTTGGCGAACTGCTTCTTGGCTTCGTACCACTTCGGATTCCGGTGCGGGCGATTCACCGGCCATTTGGCGATCGCATGCGCTTTGGCCTGGTACATGAGGTAGGCGACCCAGGTGGCGATTGGCTCAACCAACACCTGTGCACCTTCGCGCTCGAGAAATTCGAACATGTGAAAGTTTCCGTCGCCTTCCGTGAGTTGGGCCCAAAACTCGCCCGTAATTTTCACCACGGGCTTCACCTTGGTGCGGTCCACCTCGATTGAATTGAGCTTGTCACGAGCAGCCTCCAACGCGCTCAGGTAATCCTTGCCCCACATGTTCTCGTGCCATTTGCCGAACACGTTAAATGTATTGCGCAGGATCTTGTTGCTCTTGAATTTCGGTTTCGCCCAATCGGGAGCCGCCTGTTCGACTTCGAACGACTTCCGATTTTTCAAGTCCTCGCACAATCCATCTACAGCCTCGCGGAAAATCCGATCGGTCTCACCCTTCGTTACCTCGAAAGGCCGGATTTGGTAGATGATGTCGTTAATTACGTCGCCCAAGTGCATGGCGTTCAACATACCGAAGCCGAAATCGATCGTAAATTTCAGCCCCGGCTCTCCGGACTCAGCTTTGATTCCGTCGCTGTCTTTGAACAACAGGACTCGAAAGCCGTCAAAGCCCGCATTCTTGAGTGCAAACCGATATTCCGCCTCATACATGCCGAAGCGGCACGGACCGCATGAACCAGCGGTGAAGAAGACGTAGTTGTCCAGAATCTGCTGGCGCGAGAGGCCTTCTTTTTCCAGGAATTGCAGGTACTGCACGAGATTGCCAACCGTAAAATAGGTGGGATTACATTGGCCGTTGTTGCCGAACTCCTTGCCGGTTTGAAAAGCAGGGACGTCTGGAACCGGAAGCTTTTCGCAGCGGTAACCGCATCCTTGGAAGACGGCACGAATCAAATCTTCATGTTTCCAAGTGAACCCGCCGAACAGAATCGTCACATGGTCGCGCTGTTCTGCTGTGAAGGCGTGCTCAATCGGCCGGTGGAAGTGCTCTGGCTTGTCGAGACCGGCGCTTTTTCGCAAGCGCGCGCGTTCCGCCTCTAATCGTTTCTTGATCTCGATCTCAGCATCGTTGCCGATCTGGACGAGGTTCGTCGCCATGAAGTCCTCCGGTACGCCAAGATTTTAGTAGCTGTCGTAAAACGGAATGTGGTGCTGTTGGTAGTGGTATGTGGAAGCTGTATTGCGCGCCGCTGTTTTCCAGAGGGCAGGCTAGTGCGGAGTGCTGAGCGGAGAGTCCCGCTAAAACCTTCGAATCTACTAATTGACTCCATCCGAACCCCAAGGACTGAGCTAGGATGTCCGACTCTGCTTCGAGGGTTGGATGCCCGTCGAAGCAGGTTGGTCACATAAATCGGCGTAGCTTAAAAGAGCGCTCCTACGTGCCCAGTCATGCGCGCCGGCCAGATTCAAATATATGCATGCTCGAGGTTTCGGCGCAACCCTATTTCTTTGGTTCCAGGGAAATTCTTTTCTGGGGTCTTATCCGATCCTGACTGTTGCCAGACGGCATGAAGCTGGCACCGAATACTGTCTGGAGGACAAATTCAATCTGTTTTCGATGCGGACGGCCGCACCGCTCGCGGAAAAGTTCCGGAATCGATCACGTTGCCTACACGAGATAGGGTCTCAAAATAAAGTTCGTTACCGGCGATTTCAATCAACATGAACGTTCGATCGGCGTCGAATCCACTGTCCTCGATGGCGGTCCTTTTCAAATCACCCGCCCGCAGTTCACCCGATGAACCTTCGGTGAAATAGTAGATGCCTCCTTGGGGATGGATACGCTCGTAGACGTGGTCATGGCCGGCAAACACTGCGTTAACGCCGTATTTTATAAATATGAGCTCGAGGAGCGAACGTAGTTCGATGGACGAACCGTGAGCTTTAGCGGTCGAGTAGAGAGGGTGATGGAAGAAGCAGATTTTCCAATCTTTATTTCCAGTATTTTGCAATTGTTGTTCCAACCAGGCGATTTGATTGCCATCCATGTGATTGCTGTCAAGAGCAAAGAAGCAGACATTCCCTTTCGTGAAAGTGTAGTAACTGGATCCGTCCATATTGAAGAATGTGTATAGGCGCTCGTCCGGATTGTCGTGGTTTCCCAGTGACGCGTAAAATTTGACGCCGGCATCCAGCAAGAGCTTGTACGGATCCTCGAACTTCTTTTCAAAATCTTTGGAGCTGCTCCCTCCGTAGATGTTGTCCCCGAGCGTGATCACGAACTCGAACGGAAAGGTCCGCCGGACGTTGACCATTTGTTGGGCTACCTGATACTGCGGCTTCTCGCCGGTTCCCATATCGCCGACGACAGCGAAGCGGACTGAATCGGGCTTCAGTGGAAAGCTAAACAGGCCGGCGCGCACCAGCGGAAGCGAAGCACTTATAAAAATCAGAATCGGAAACAGCCGCTTCTTCACACGCCACCTTCTATCGAGGCTCGACGAAAATCTCGTCGTCTTTACTATGTTCTCTGGGAACTCTGCACCGCTTCCTTGACAGCTTGTTTCACAGCCTTCTTCACGACTTTCTTTACGGTCGCTTTGAGGATTTTGTCGTGGACCACTTCGTCGCCGGCATGCGCCACGACCTTCTTGACAGCCTTTTTCACAGTGCGGGCGAGCGGACGCAGCTCGTGAACGAGAACTGCGACCGCCTTCTCCGCTTTCTCTTCTTGATCCGCCGTTAGATTTTCGGTTTGTGCGGACTGCGCCTCCGCGCAATCATTCGCACCCCAGTCGGACTCGAACGTGGTGAGCAGTTTTTTGACAGCCTTCGGTTCGCGAATAATGAGTCCGAGTTCTCGACGGGAATCCAATTCTGCGGGACGCAAACTTTGGCTTCCTACGAATGCCTGTTTACCATCTCGAATAATCGTTCTCGTATGGAGGCGCATCTTGGTCAACTTGCGCACGGACAGGTCAGCCCGACTCCTGATCTTTCCGATCACGCGTATTTCAACGCCCGCCTTGGCCTGGGCTTGCAAGACACCGATCATTTCTTTATCCGAAATCTGCGGATCGTAGATCAGCAATTGTCTCTTCGCCCGCTCAAGGAACATTCTCAGAACTTTCCGCGAGTTCGTCGGGCTGACGACGAATGTATCGGAGGAAGCCGAGTAGGGTCGTCTTGCGCAGTCGGCTTCAAAAAGTCTAACGGCCTCTTGTACGAGAGCCGCGTTTCTTGCGACGATTCCGAACCCACGACTGTGATCGATATCCAGGTGCGTAAAGTTGAATGAAAGCAGGAATAAAATGCGGCGATCGATGATAATAAACTTATCGTGGTAGCGAAGCAGGTCATGCGCACTGCGTGCGACTGTGATACCAGCTTGCAGAAATCTCATCTCGAGCTGCCGCAAATTCTTTTCGCCGCCACGATTCACATTAGCGATAAGGGCTGTGACTTTGATCCCTTTCGAGACCGCCATTCTTAACGCCGTTTCGATGTCGCTTCGGTCAAAACGAAATATAGCAAGCTCCACGCTTTGCTTCGCATTTTTGAGGGCTGAAAGGAGAGACGACGGTCCGTCATCGGGCTGGACGATCACTTTCACTTTGAGGTTTCCACCTTTCGCAGTAGTCTCTGATTTTTGACGGAGTGTGACGAAACAAGCGCGGATGGATCATGCGACTGTACCCGTCGTGGGACACTACAAAGCATTCAATGCTCCAATTCGTTTCTCCACTTCCGCCGAGTATCCTTCAATTTCGTCGGGAGAGTAGCCTGCAGCCCGGAAGCAGTCGCGGATTTGTTCGTTCGAGAGCTTTCCAAGCAACTGGCCCAACCATTTCGCATCTGCGGAAGGAATATGTTTGGTCACATTTTCCATTTTGGTGCGCTTTTCGTAATTGGGAAGATTGACTGCCGTCAGCACAAACGGACGGCTGTGCATGGTGAAATCGACCTCGTCGTTCGTATCTTTCTCGATGAATTTGGAATCCTCATATTCTTTTAAGTCACTCTTCGAACGACGGATGCTACTCCCGGTCTTACCGAAGGTTGCACCGACGTCACTCACCAGATAGCGGCGCTCTCCGCCAACTGCATAGATCGAATTATTTATGTCTTTCAGGTCCCAGTTATTGAGCAACGCCATCATCACGCGAAGCCCGTTTAATTCTTTGGTGCCGACAAAAGGGTTGTTGAACCAGTCCCAATTGCCGATTTTCTTGATCTCTTTTTCTTTGCGCTCCAGTCGGACACGACGAACGATTCCATCGTCGGTTACGAACTCTCGGCCGCGATGAAGTTTCGGGAGTCCCGCTACCTTGATCTGCGGCAGGTAATAATCTTCGTCAACGAAGTAGCCGGCGGCCCACAGTAGTCGAGTCGCGGCAGTTTCGGCTTGAACTTCCTCTCCCAGCTTCACGCGCCATTTGACGCCTTGCCCGTCCTTCGCATCGATTTTCGGACTCGTTCCGTGCATGATTTCTTTTTCAAAGGTATATGTTCCATTCGGGTCAGGAGCATGTTCGCGCCCGCCTGCGCCATATATAAGATCGAAGGTTGAAATGTCGCCCGGATCGCGCCAAATCACTGCAGGAAACCGGGACGCGTTCTCTCGTTCTTTTTGCTTAGCATCCTTCTGCGCCGTCGCCTGAATGGGAATCATCAACAGAGACAAGATGACGGCTGTATTCAGGGCGTGGTCAAATCGCTTCACTGTGTACTCCTTTCTCGACGTACAAGCACAATCTCATTTTGAGGCAGTCTGCTCGGTAAGCTTCGCCTCACCCCCGGAGGTCTGAATTCTGTAGAGTTCCGCATATAGCCCTCCCGCGGCTAGCAGTTCCTCGTGGCTACCCTTCTCCACCAATTCGGACTCTTTGAGCACGAAGATGACGTCGGCGTGCCTAATGGTGCTCAGATGGTGGGCGACGACGATGCAAGTTTTCCCTTCCATCAGTCGTGCCAATGCCTCGATGACGGCTTGTTCCGAAGAAGAATCAAGGCCGGTGGTGGGCTCGTCGAGAACCAGAATCGGGGTGTCGCGAATGATTGCCCGGGCAATTGCTATGCGCTGGCGCTGTCCACCAGAGAGCGTAACGCCGCGTTCGCCGACCATGGTGCTGTAACCCTCAGGCAACTGCTCGATAAAATCATGCGCATTCGCGTGTTTCGCGGCACTTATGATTTGGTGCCGTGCGGCATCCGGCTTGCCGTATGCAATGTTTTCCCAGATGGTGGTGTGGAAGAGCAGTGTTTCTTGGAGGACGAAGCTTATCTGCTCTCGGACGGACTTTATTTTGTAGCGCCGAATGTCTGCGCCATCAATTTTAATCGTGCCCGACTGAGGATCGTATAATCGTGGGACGAGACTGATGATCGTAGTTTTTCCAGTCCCGGATGGCCCAACGATCGCCGCGACTTGGCCGGGCTCGATCTCGAAGCTCACGTTTTTTAGAACCGGTGTTTTACCGTCATAGGAAAAATTGACGCGGTCAAACTCAATCTTTCCTTTGAATCGCGGTGCGTTTCGCGCCCGCGGCAAATCTCGCACTCGCGCCTCGATTTCCAGCACTTCCTCGATTCGTTCATAGCCCACAATTGCTTTGGAAACCGTGTCGGTGCTTTTCGAGAGTTCACGCATCGGCTTGTACATTTTTCCGAGGTAGAGGAGAAATACGATCAGGACGCCGGCGCTGATCTGCCCGCTCAATGCCAGACGTGCGCCATAGGCCAGTACCAGGCATGTTCCAACAGCCACCATTACGTCGACGATCGGCGAAAGCTTAGCCTTAATACTGCGGGCCTCCAGAGCGGTTTCCACGTTCTCCAAGCTTTGTGATTCAAATCTCGTCACCTCGAAATCTTCCCGCGCAAAAGCCTTTACCACTCGGACGGATGTCAGCACTTCCTGCACGATTGACACAAGTTCGCTTTCTTTCTTGCGCACTTCGCGGGAGGCCTTCTTGATGCGGCGGGTGAGATAGTAAACAACCGCAAAGAGAGCGGGAGCGATCGAAAGCGCGATGAGCGTAAAACGCCAGTTGATGTAGAACATGACGCCCGCCATGCCAACCAACGTCAGAACGTTGACGATGATGCCAAGCAGGGCGGAGTTGATGAAATCCTGCACCGCATTGATATCACTTGTCACGCGACTGATCAGGTCGCCGGTTTGCGCCTTGTCGTACTCGGCCAGAGACAGGCGCTGAATATGGTTATACAGGGTGCGTCGAAGATCGTGAGTGACCCACTGGCTGACGCTAGTGGTGAGGTATTTTTCGACGTAGGAACTGATGGCGCCTATCAATGCGATTCCTGCGACAGCAGCCACCGCGAAATTCAAGATCGCCAGTTTGTTTTGACCAAAGGTTCCCGACACAAAACTCGCTAGCCAGCCAGGTAGCTTTTTTGATTGCAGGATATTGTCGATGACAATTTTGATGGGCCAAGGCTCAAGAACGTCGCTGAAGGTTTCTCCCAGCACGGCGACGAAGGCAAGAGTCAGCTGCTTCCAATGGGGCCTAATGAGGCGAATGACGCTTAGTTTTGCAGATTGATTAGACAACCAAAGCTTTTTAGGACTCTTGGGCATGATCGGTTGGTATCACGAGATTAGTTCTCATGCAAACGAGCAGAACGAGACGAGCGCCGCTGTTGCTTCGGTCTTTGAAGGCAGGTCCACGCTTTCTTGAGCGCGTAATCCAGATCCTGAAGACAGGATAAGCCAGCACGCCAGCGTAACTAATACAGATATGACTTTATTCACTCCGAGATTTCTATTTATACACTTCGTTTCCATTATTTATTTTTCCTTCCCGCACACTGGAGTCCGGCACCAAGTGACAAGAATCGATGCATGTTTGGGGCCGACTACAAAATGTGCACAACAAGCTGATTCATTTCGGCTTGAGGGTTGACCGGCGAAGTGCAGAGCGGAATTTGCTTTAAGATATTGTCAAAAATGGTGGTCCGCGGGCCGACTTTACACTACCTAGTACGTCTGGACGCCCGCGCAGGCGAAACGCAGCAAGACAAGGAACAGTAGGCCGCGCCGTGGAAACGCGGTAAAATTAATTTTGTGGCCGAGAGACAGGTGCGACGCAAACATTTTTCAGAACCATACGATCGCCACATCGGAAATTTGCGCATGAAAACCGGACAGCGAGATTGAATGAGTAAGGTAGTTCGCACCACTTCGGTAGCCGACAAACCTCAAATGCCCGCTGAAAAACCCCCCGCAGGGCGCCCGAGCGTCCTTCTGAATATCGTTGTGCTGGCTTTTGCAATTCTGTTGGGATGCGCGGCCATGGAAGTGGCACTTCGCGTGATTTTTGCGCATAGCTTGGACTTTTCGATGGAAATGTGGAAATACGCGGTGAAATTGAAGCGCCCTGTTGCGAATCCGGACTTAAGTTTTGCTCATGCGCCGAATCGCTCTGCATTTCTTATGGGCGCCCCTGTTTCGATCAATTCCGAAGGGCTTCGGGATCGAGAGTTCTCGCTCGAGAAGCCGCCAGGCGTTTATCGCGTGATGATGCTTGGTGATTCGACGACGTTCGGTTGGGGCGTCAAAGAGGAAAATACTGCGGCAAAGTTCCTGGAACGAAAACTGAATGCGGATTTACCCGCGGGGTATAACCGCGCAGAGGTGATGAATACTGGTGTCGGAAACTACGACACAGTCCAAGAGGTAACGTACTACGAAACGATTGGGTGGAAATATCATCCGGATCTGGTCGTACTGGTGTTTTTCATCAACGATCCAGAGCCCGTGCCCATCGAGAAGAAGGGTTTTCTTATTGATCGCTCCTATCTGATCGCTTTTGCGACCAACCGCATCGATGGTTTTATGCGACACGCAGGTG
The DNA here is from genome assembly GCA_963772535.1 of uncultured Acidobacteriota bacterium. Lineage (GTDB taxonomy): Bacteria > Acidobacteriota > Terriglobia > Acidiferrales > UBA7541 > Palsa-295. The sequence goes on along the minus strand of CAVYXN010000005.1, from coordinate 20,895 downwards.
TGCGGCCTGACTGGAAGACATACTACGCGTCGCTTTACGACGATGGCCGCCCTGGGTTCCAAGCTTGCAAAAAAGCCCTCGTAAGCTTGGCGAATTCGACTCGAAGCCATGGTGCAAAGCTCCTGATAGCCCTGCTTCCCGAGCTTCACCAGATTAATGGCGACAGTTACCCATTCAAAGCTGCGCATCAGAAAATCAAAGATGTGATGGCCGCCGAGAGGGTGCCAGTACTTGAATTAATTGATGGCCTCAAAGATCACGGACCGGAGGAAACTCTATGGGTCACCCCCCTCGACGACCATCCAAACGCCAAGGCGAATGATTTGATTTCCGATGAACTGAAGGTTTGGATTTTGAGAAACGCTGGGAATCCCTGAGCTATTCGTTCTCGCAGCACTGACGAGTTAGACCATACCTAGGTAGTGCGCTTGAGGTTTGGCTCAGCAATTCTACGGCCTGCCTTACCCAAAGGCTTTTGTCCATTAAGTTTTTGTCTTGTAGTATGTTGTAGGTAGAAGGGCCCGTAGCTCAGCTGGTTAGAGCATCGGACTCATAATCCGTTGGTCCTAGGTTCGAATCCTAGCGGGCCCACCAACCAAGCGATCTGCATTTCTAGGTGGACTTTTTGGATGGCCACAGTCAACCCGGTCGCAATGAGCCCACAGCGTTATCCAATCAACTGTTTTGAGGATGAGAGAGAGTGGAGAAATATCGGCATCTGTGAGTAATTCGGAAAGGCAAATACGTTTCGGAAGATTCTGATCGCGAATCGCGGCGAAATCGCGGTGCGCATTGCGCGCGCTTGCAGGGATATGGGCGTGCGGTCGGTGGCGGTGTACAGCGATGTGGACCGCGCTTCGCTTCATGTCCGGCTTGCTGATGAAGCGTATCCGATCGGACCGGCGCCTGCGCGCGAAAGCTATCTGGTAATTGACAAGATCATTGGCGCCGCGCGTTATGCCGGTTGCGACGCGATTCATCCTGGGTATGGATTTCTTGCCGAGAATCCGGCGCTGGTTCGCGCTTGCGTGGAATCGGGAATCATGTTCATCGGGCCCACTGCTGAAGCGATGGAAAAACTCGGGTCGAAGACGGCAGCGCGGCATTTGGCGCGAGAAGCGAAAATACCGACAGTGCCTGGAACACTGGATCCGATTGAATCCGTGGGTGAATTGATCGAAATTGCGCGCAAGACTGGATTTCCGGTGGTGCTGAAAGCAGTGGCGGGTGGAGGCGGCAAGGGAATGCGGTCGGTGGAGCGGGAATCGGAACTGGCGGGCGCGTGGCGGGATGCGTCGTCCGAAGCCCAGAACGCGTTTGGCGACGGCAGGCTTTACCTCGAAAAATATCTATTGAGGCCGCGGCACATCGAGATTCAGGTGCTCGCGGACCAGCACCGTAACGTTATTTATCTCGGTGAGCGCGAATGCTCGGTGCAAAGGCGGCACCAGAAAGTAGTCGAGGAAGCGCCTTCGCCAATTATGACGACGGATTTGCGGAGGCAAATGGGCCAGGCTGCTGTGAAACTGACGCGCGCCGGCAGTTACACAAACGCGGGCACGGTGGAATTCCTTGTCGACGCCGAGCGCAATTTTTATTTTCTGGAGATGAACACGCGGCTGCAGGTGGAACACCCGGTCACCGAAATGGTGACCGCGACAGACCTGGTGAAGCTGCAAATTCAAATCGCCGCGGGCGAGCGGCTGCCTTTCGCGCAAGAGAATGTGGCGTTGAGCGGCCATGCCATCGAATGCCGCATTTACGCCGAGGATCCCGACAACAATTTCTTTCCCTCACCTGGGAAAATACTGGAGCGGCAGGTACCGAGCGGGCCGGGAATCCGGCTTGACGATGGCGTCTATGCCGGCTGGACCGTGCCGAACGACTACGATCCGATGCTGGGTAAATTGATCGCGTGGGGAAGCGACCGTTCTCAGGCGATCGCGCGATTGCAGCGGGCGCTCGACGAATATTATGCGATTGGAATCAAGACGAACGTTTCGCTATTCCGCAGGATCCTCGCGACTCCTGATTTTCAAAGCGGAGATATCTACACGCTCTGGCTCGACGATTTTTTGCGGGACGGGCGCAAATCTGATGCAGCCGGAAAGAGCACTGAATCCAAGCGAGCGGAATCGGCAGCGCTGTTTGCGGCAGCGCTATGGCATGCCGGCGAGGGCAAACCCGCTGCAAGTGGCCTCGTGTCACACGCGCCCGGGCCATCAAGATGGAAGACGGAAGGGCGGTGCGAGCAAGTGGATCGGAAGCCGTCACGATGATGCACGATCACATTGTGGCGCGCGAGGCCAGTTTGGGATGAAAGTCGAAATCGCGCTCGATGGGAAAAATCACCAGGTAGAACTCGACAGCGTGGGCGAGCGCCTGAGCTGCACGATTGACGGCGCGCCAATCGAAGGCGATGTCGTGCAGATTGAGCCGGGCATTTATTCCATTTTGATTGACGGCGAATCGCTGGAGGTCCGCGTCGAGTTAGATGGCGGAGCATTGCGGCTTACGGTGGCGGATCGGGAGTGGCGCGCAGAGATTCGCGATCCGCGCGAGTGGCGACGCGATCGAGGTGGCGCGGCGGAAGCGGAGGGACGGCAGCAGGTTTCCGCACCGATGCCGGGGAAAATCGTTCGAGTCCTGGTGGAAAGCGGCGATTCGGTGGACGCAAAACAGGGCCTGTTCGTGGTGGAAGCGATGAAAATGCAGAACGAAATTCGGTCGCCGAAATCCGGAAAGGTGGAACGGCTGCTCGTCACCGAAGGGCAAACTGTGAATGCCGGGGAAGCTCTCGCGATCATCGTCTAACGCGCACGGCAAAGAGCGGCAATTCCGTCCCCTTGCGCGAAATTATTCGTCGCTCTACTTCTACCTTACTTGGAGGCCGGAAGTTTGCCGGCAGATTCGATAATCTGGCGCGCGAGATAATTCGTAACATGCGAATCGTCGCGCGCTTCGATCATATAGGCGGAGCGGAGGAGCTGTTCCTTGCGATTGCGCAACGTGTCGCGAATGGTTTGTTGCACCTGCGGGTCGGCGAGATCGCGCTGGCCCGCGGGCTCTTTCGCGAGCAGTTTCAGGATTCGATAACCTTGATTCGGCACGCCGATCGGCGGTGTGACTTCACCCGGTTTCATCCCTAGTACCGTCTTCTTCAAGACCGGGTCTGACTTGTTGAGCGCGGACTCGGGAACAAAACCGAGATCGCCACCCGTGGTAGCGGTTGAATCTTCCGAGTAGTCCATCGCCAGCTGTCCAAAATCCGAGCCCGAACTCAGCTTCTGCTCAAGGACGGCGATCTTGCGCTTGGCTTCTCCCTCCGTGGTGGCTTTGTCGTTCTTGCGATTATGCACCGAAGGATCGGGGTGACTCGTGACTACAATCTGGGCGATGTGGTATTGAGGCTCGGCAACGTTGAACTGCGAACGATTTTTCTGGTAAAAGTCGGTGACATCCTGATCGGTGATCGAGATTTTTGCGACGACTTCGCGATTGAGGAGCTTCTGAACGGATAGCTGGCGGCGAATATCGCTCTTCAGATCGTCCACCGTGAGGTTCGTATCCTTCAGTTTCTTTTGAAATTCTTCCTCGGTGTATGGGCTCTTCGATTCAGTGAATTTATCTTCCACTTCGGCATCGCTTGCGACCAGATTCATCTTGTTCGCGCGTTCGATAAGAATTTCGTTGTTGATCAACTCATCGAGAATGCTAAGTTTGAGCGAAAGCGATTCCTCCTGAGAGGGTGCAGGCGCGTCGGCATTGACGCGCGTACGATAATATTTATCCACTTCGGCGCGCGAGATGTCCTTTCCGTTCACTACGGCCCAGACGTCCGGCCCCGGCGCCGATTCCTTTTTGCATCCCGCCGCGAAACTGCAAAATAAAATGCCCGAAAGGACAAGGATTCTGTGAGCGGAGCTGAGCTGAAGCGGAGAGGCGGTGGTTTTCAAGCGGCCTTTTTCACCTTGCCGGCGCGGATACAAGCGGTGCAGACGCGAATGTGTTTACTCGTGCCCTTTATTACGGTTTTGACGCGGCGCAGATTAGGGTTCCAGCGGCGGCGGCGAACGTTATGAGCGTGGCTGATGACATTGCCGAAGCTCGGTTTCTTGCCGCAAAGTTCACATTCGAGTGCCATTGACGGTTGCTCCAGAAGGAAATTCGCACAAAAGCGTAAGTTTAGATGCTATCAGACAATGCGCTTCGCTGGAAGCGATTTGCGGCTTGGGCCTGAGGGGTTAAACGTTCAGATAGATGTCCGCCGCCAAATCTACGGTACCTCACTTCGGCGCCGCAGCTTACTTCAGAGGGAAGCAGTCGAGGTCGTTTGCAAACGTGATAGGGCCTGAGTAACGTTTCCTAATCTCGGCTTCGGTCTCGACCTCTTTTCCCAGTGTGCGCAGCATGCGATGAGACAGAACCAAGCTCTTCACGTGGGCGTCGTCGGCAATCTGCCCGATCACCGAGGGAGGCATGTGGAGCCGCCTTTCGACACCCGTAGCGCCTTCCGGCACCGCGTTGTGCGCGATGAACAAATCCGCATTCATGGCCAGGCGCCGCAGACCTTCTCCTTCACCATCGGTATCCCCACTGAAGACGATCGCTTTGCCGCGTGTTTCGATCCGCCAGGCGAGGGCCGGAACACCTCCGTGAATGACGCGAGCCGCTGACGCGGAGAGGTTCTCGTTGTGAAATACGGGAATGGGTTTCGGACTCACCGTCACATTATGAGGCTGCATTTTGTAGCTGCCTTCTTCCTTGGGGACGAGCAACTCGCTGAGATAGCCGTAAACCCCTTTGTCCCTGAACAAATCGTACACAAATGCGGTGGTTGCGGGCATGAAGTCGTTCCCCGGCGGGCCGTAGATCGGCAACGGACGCGCACGATCTTCAAACCAGGACGACTTGATTAGCGCGGCGAAGTCGGCGGTATGATCGACGTGCAGATGGCTGAACAAGAGCACGTCGACCTGCGACATTTGCGCACCGCTTTCGCCGAATCGCAGCGCGCTTCCTCCGCCCGCGTCGATCACGGCCTTCGCTTGGCCGTCTTCCCAGACGAGATAACTGCTCGAGGCGCGCTTGTCTTGCAGTTCCGGGCCGCCGGAACCGAGAACTTGAACCGCGACGCCATGTGAGCCGCAGGATTGTGCGGCCGCTGGCGGCGAACACGCGTAAAGCAGCGGCAAAATGACGGCTTGAAGTAAGAAGGCGAAGTTTAGGATGCGCCGAAAATTCCGTGACAGGCTCATTGTTTTCTCCCCGCAGAGATCCGGATTAGCAACGTTTCTGACTCCAGGAATCGGCATAGGCGGATTATTCTGCGTTGTATCTGATTGCGGCCGCAACCGGAATGCGTATTGCCGAAATCCTCGGCCTCGAAGCGCGCCACATTGTGAACGATGGCCGCACGCTCATAGTTGGGCAAGCTGTCAATCGTTTCGGTCGCCTTTCGACTCTCAAAACACGCGCAGCAAAGCGCAACGTCGATGTGAGCAAAGCTGTCGGAGATTACTTGCTTTCTTACATCGAGGGCAAGAGCGGGCTGCTGTTCAAGACGAAAAAAGGAACTCCGCTTCGTGCTGGGAATCTACGCCGTCGATGGCTAGATAAGAGGCTCGATGACTACGGCTTTCACAGCTTCCGCCGATTTCGTATCACGCATTTGGAGGCGGTGCGGGCACACGGACATCTAACCAAAGTGTGGGCAGGACATTCTCTCGGGAATGACATTACGGCGGAATACGCCAGGTCGCTCAAGGAGAATTTGTCCCTGCGGCTCGAAGAAGCGGAGAAGACTGGTACTGGATTTGCTGTACCTGCTCCAACTTGCTCCAAGATATCCGGAGCACAAGCGGTTGCAGAGGCAGCGTAAGTAAAGGAAAATGATTGGAGTAGCCATCGGTGGGCGTGTAGCTCAGCTGGGAGAGCACCTGCTTTGCAAGCAGGGGGTCACCGGTTCGATCCCGGTCACGTCCACCAAAAACCCTCGAAGGGGTGGGGATTTTTTGTCTATGGTGCGTTCTTGTTAGCAAATTACGCCATACGAATTGCGATTGTGGGTTGGCTGGTTGCGATTGGACTGAGTGCTGAAGTGTCAGCGCTTTCAGCTGGGGAACCTCAGTGTGAGACACAGGGCACCAAGGAAGTCACGATTTTGTGCAACTACTCAGTGACCTCTACAACCCCTCGTGAGAGCGCTACGCCTCGCGTAGTGCTAAATCGCACTGTGATTTCGTTTGAGCCGTCGTCCGAAAGCCACATGCATGTGGAGTTGACGTTTACCAACGACACCAACGCGAAGATTGCCGAAAAAAGAACGATATATCTGGCGTTTGACGACGCGAAGGGCGAGAACCACATGCGCAGACCGTTGCCACATGTAGATTTCACGAAGCTCGAGCCGGGCAAGCCCATGACATTTGCGGAAACACTGCTGGCGCCTGCGTTTGAAGCTGGGAGCTATTCGATTTCCCTTTGGATTCCGTCGAATGATGCCCCGCTCAAATTCAACTCCGCGCATAACTTCCTGCTCAGTAACGAAGGGGTTCCCGACACCGAATCGGGGCTTAATCGGATTGCTAAGTTCACGGCAACGCCATCGCCTCGAGGGAAATCTTCCAAGTCCCCCGACTGATATGCTAGGCTCAAGGGTTCATCCCGTTTCGGCGCAATTCGTCGAGTATTTGCGTATGCTTCTGCGCGCGCTCGCGGTAAACGGCACCCATCAGTTGCCATTCTTCCTCGGTGCCCAGACCATGGTTTGCCGCTATCTGTTCGCAAGTAAGCGCTGCTTGTTCCCACCAGCTAGCGTTTTGTTCGATGAGTTCAAAAACGGAGTCAGTTGAAGAGTCCATGCGTTTCTCCCAAGTTGAGCTTGCTGTCGCCTGATTGCTCCGAACTGTCTTTGTTAATGCTTCTGCCGTCGAATCCATGCCCGCTGCTTGTTACCCTGAGTAAACCGCCTGGCCATAGATAATTCGTCGCTCTGATCAAACTTTTCGTGAACGCAAGGCTATAGGTGCACCCTTGCCCGCTGTCCGATTCGCCGCTACGCCGCGCTCTGCTAAATCCACCTCCGGCGGGCTCATTTGCTTAGCGAGTATTTTCTCGACAATTGCTTTCGGAACCTGTTCGAAATACGTTCCAGTTGATTTCATGATCGAAACTCCTTAACCACGATCAACGTAACAGGCTAATTTCGATACGGGGAAACTCTTTAAAGAATCCTCACTGAGAACAACACGTCGTTTTGCGTCACCGCCTCGTCATATAGCGCGAGCGATAGCCGTCTTTGCTCTATGTCGGGAACGTTACGCTACGCAAGGTTAGCATATCTTTAAACTAACCATATCTCGGCGTTTAAAAACTCTCTTGACACGGTTAGATGTGCTCGCATAGGATATGGCCTCGTTAGCGATACGTTAGGAGGTGCGTTATGAGTGCGACTCGAACACCAGCCCACTTCAGGACCGTGGCGCAATTGGACGTTCCTCACTCGCGGAACGGAAAACACAAGAAGATCGTGTCCATGATTCTGCGTGATCTCGATCAGCTGAAGGACGGAGCTGCCATTCGAGTGCCCCTTTCAGAACTGGGGGATTCGAAAGAGAACGTTCGCTCGGCTCTGAACCGGGCAACGCGAAAGATCAAGCGGAATGTGGCAACCGCCACGGACGATGATTTCCTCTATGTCTGGAACGTGACGAAAGCTTGAGTTAGCAGGTTGTATCTCCAATGATTTCAGTTGGAAAACGCCGCTGCTCAACGCTTGAACCTAGCTCAGTTCCGGCCCTCTCTCGCTAAGGTAAGTGCTCGCCTACACATACAGATTTGCACCGATTGTTGCTTTCGACGTCCGGAACTAAGTTTTGGGACGCCGGAAATGCGTTGATTCCCCGTGCGCTGGGTGCGTCAAGCCCTAAGTCCTCGCTTTCGGATTTCGCCGACAGACTAGATCGGGTCGTTGAATGGGCTGCACAGGAGGTGTCATATGAATCTTCCCTGGGACGTATTGGTCGCATCTTCTGATTTGGAGGGACGAAGAGCATTGTCAAACATCCTGGCGAAATTCGGTGTGGACCCGCTGACTACCTCGAGCATTCGGGAATGCAAAGAAATCATAGCCACGGAGAGGGTGGGGCTGATTTTCTGTAACCGGCTTCTCGCGGACGGGAATTGTTACGATTTATTGAACGCATCCCGGGGCGGAAAAATCAAAGCCAGAATCGTGGTGACATCCTCAACTGCGGATTGGGACGAATTTCTCGGGGCGATGCGCCTAGGGGCATTCGACGTGATCGCCAGCCCATGTCGCTCGACCGACGTGGAATGGATGATCATTCAGGCATTGCGGTACGAGCGGACTGAAACAAGATTGGCGCTCAAAACGCAAGTAGCTGCGGTCTAACCTAAGAGAGTGAGTGATTTGAAACGGCGGGACTTCATCGGCAAAGCGACAGTTTCCCTGCTGGCGATGTCTCGGCTGGGTGCGGATCTTCAAAAACATCGAGGTAGCGACGTGAACGGATCGATCCCTTACCGTCCTCTTGGCAGCACCGGAGAAAAAGTATCCTGTATCGGTCTGGGTGGATACCACTTGGGCCAATCGCATCTCGAAGAGGCTGATGCAATCAAGCTGTTCCACGCCGCCGTGGAACGGGGGATCAACTTCTCCGACAATTCGTGGGACTACAATCAAGGTGAGAGCGAGCGGCGCGTGGGAAAAGCTCTGAAGGGCTATCGCGATCGCGTCTTCGTGATGACAAAGTTCGATGGGCGCACGAAAGGCTCGGCTCTGAAACAGCTGGATGAATCACTCCAGCGGCTGCAAGTGGATCACGTCGACCTCTGGCAATTTCATGAAAATATCCGGCTGGAAGATCCCGACCGGTTTTTTGCAGAGGGTGGGGCTGCCGAAGCTATGCTGGAAGCTAAGCAGGCCGGCAAAATTCGCTACTTGGGATTTACTGGCCACAAAGATCCAAGTGTTCACCTCCGCATGCTGGAGATGACCGACAAGCACAATTTTCGATTCGACACGGTGCAGATGCCGCTCAATGTAATGGACGCCCACTTTCGAAGCTTCGGAGCCAAAGTCGTTCCAGTGCTGGTGTCGAAAAAAATTGGGGTGCTGGGAATGAAATCGATGGGGGACAAGCATATCCTGGCGAGCAAAGTGGTGGCGCCGTTGGAATGCCTCCAATACGCTTTGAGTCTTCCTACCTCTGTGGTGATCACCGGTATCGACAGCGCGCCCATTCTCGATCAGGCCTTCGAAGCCGCCAAGACCTATGACAAGCTTACAAAAGCTGATATCGCGGCAATTTTGGACAAAACCGCGCCCCTCGCAATGGACGGGAAGTACGAACCGTTCAAGACGACTCCGATGTTCGACTCGACGGCTGCCCACCCCGAATGGCTCGGCTACAGCCCGCAGGCTTGAGCCTTGATGTTGCTGCTGGGCACCCTACAAAACAGTTCGATTGGCAAAGATATAAGCGCCGGGCGAACCCGGCGTTTTTTGTTCGTTCGGGCAGACCAGAACCGCCTGCGTATAGTTTCGGATATCGCAACGCGGCACTACGTAAATCTTTCCTTTTGCTATAAATATGGCCATGCTTATGTGTTCACTCCTACTCCGCAAGTTGCCTGTTTTTATGGGCTTGCAGAGATTTCAACATGGAAGTGGACGTGCACTGCAATTCGCTGACACAGAGCGTATATAGATAGGTAGTGGACGACAGGAGTATGACGGATGAACGCCAAGCCCAGCGACGACCCTCAGCAATCACTTTCCAAGTGGCAAGAGCGGATTCAGGCGCTGAATAACGTCCCTCCCCTTTTTCGGATGGTGTGGGAGTCCGCGCCGAAGGCTGTAGGAGCCAATGTCGCCTGCCGGCTCGTGGCGGGCCTTTTGCCTCTCGCCATGTTGGGCGTCACCCAGGCGGTAATCGCTGCTCTGGACGAGTTGCATTCGCGCGGCACGGCCTTGCCCAACTACTTCTGGTGGTTGATTGCGCTGGAATTTGGTTTGGCCGGCTTGGGGACGGTCTTGGCCCGGCTTATCGATTTTTGCGACAGCGTGATCGCCGACAAGTTCACCCGGCACATCGGCACGAGAATCATGGAGCACGCGTCCTGTCTCGATCTCACGCGGTTCGAAGATCCCGTCTTTTGCGACAAAATGGAGCGCGCGCGGCTGCAGGCCAACGACCGCGTGCTGACCATTCAGATGGCTGGCCGCCTGATTCAAGAGGCGATGACTACAGCCAGCTTGGCCGCCGGCATTCTTCTCTATTCGCCCTGGCTCCTCGTTTTCCTTTTCGTTTGCATCGTACCTGCCTTTCTGGGTCAGACACACTTTGCCTTCCTAGGCTACTCGTTGACGTATAAGCAGAGCACCAAGCGCCGAAAGATGGAATATTTGCGCATACTGGGTGGAAGCAAGGAAAGCGCCAAGGAACTGAAGCTTTTCCGTCTTGGTCCATTCCTGGTTGAACAATACAAACGGATTTCCGACGAACTCCACGGGCAAAACGTCGATTTGGCGAAGCGGAAGCTTCTCTATGGCTCGATTCTGACCTCGCTCGGCACGCTCGGTTACTACGGGACTTATGCCTACGTGGTTTACGGCGCAGCGACGGGAAGGATCACTATCGCCAACTTGATTTTCCTCGCGGGCGCGATTGCGGGCGCCAGCACAAACATTCAGGCGCTTTTCTCCACGTTCTCCGGTATCGCGGATCAGGCTTTGTTTATGACTGACCTGCTGGATTTTTTCGCGGTGAAGCCGAGAATTGCTGCGAGGTCTGGAGCGATTTTGGCGCCGCGGCCGATTCGTCGCGGTATCGAATTTCGAAACGTATCGTTCGCATATCCGGGGAATCCCAAGCCGGTTTTGCGCGGTATCAATCTGATGATCGAGCCGCATGAGCGGATTGCTCTCGTCGGGGAAAATGGGCAGGGAAAAACGACGCTCGCCAAGCTTCTCACTCGGCTCTACGATCCAAGCGAAGGCGAAATTCTCCTCGATGGCGTCGATCTTCGCGATTACGACCTGAACTCTCTGTGGAACGAGATCGGGGCTATCTTTCAGGATTTCATGCGCTATGACATGACGGCCTCCGAAAACATTGGCATGGGACGGATTGAAGCTGCGAGCAATATTTTCCAGATTCGCGCGGCCGCAATGAAAAGCTATGCAGAGAATTTGATCAAAAAACTGCCGAAAGGTTATGACCAGCTCCTGGGGTGCCGCTTCGAGGGTGGTATGGAGCTCTCCGGCGGCGAGTGGCAAAAAATAGCGATCGCTCGCGCGCATTTGCGCGATGCGCAGATATTGATTTTAGACGAGCCGACAGCCGCGCTCGATGCGCGTTCTGAAAGCGAAGTGTTTCAACATTTCACCGAGCTGGCGCAGGGGAAAATGACGTTCCTGATTTCTCACCGGTTCTCTACCGTGCGTATGGCCGATCGCATTCTCGTTCTGGAAAACGGCAGGATTGCCGAGCAGGGACCGCACGACCGGCTCGTCAAGAGTGGCGGGCGGTACGCAGAAATGTTTGAACTTCAAGCGGCTGGCTATCGCTAAAGGCGATCCCAACTAAAATGGCGACCACATATCACCCTCCGTCCGATCTCCGGCCGATCCTTTCTGTGCCTGACAGCTCTGCCGCAGGAGAAGACGCGATCCGCCCTGGGCCGACCGCTGTTGAACCAACTCCTCTCCCCAAAAAGCAAAAGATCACAATTGATGTGTCTGAATGGAGCCTTGTGGATCGGCGCGATTCACGAGTTCCGCTGGAAGCGAAGAGGAAGGTGATCGCCGCGCGCATCGATGCGGCGGCTGCGATGCTTAAAAAAGTGACGTCCGGCGGCGTCTGTCTTACGGGAGATGCGAGAATCTTGTCGGGAGCGCTCTCAGATATACAGTTGGCGCTGCTCGAATCCAAGGCTGGCATCCAAGTCGCACAAAAACTTCCTCATGTGGAACGTGCGGGCGAAAAGTGCGCCATTCCGCGTTCTTACGCGCTCGCTTCGAGCTACTTGGAATGTACTCAATATGCTTTCGACGAGAGCACCTTCGCCGAGTTTGCGATTGAAATCCAAAAAACTTTTCCTTTGGAGATGTTCGAAGTCTGGAATTTGAAGGCATTCCTGGAACTCGGGCTACTTGACCATATATCGAAGGCCCTTCCGAACATTTCGCTCGGCATGCAGGATCGCAAGCCTGACCCGGATGCCTTCAGCCATTCGCAAGAGAATATTTCTTCCGTCTTCGCCTCACTTGTTGTTTCACTTCAAGCGATTTCCGAATTGAACTGGAAGCTGTTCTTTGAGGCGATCTCACAGACGGAGCAGATTCTCCACTCGGATCCTCAGGGCGCATATGAGCGGATGGATTTCGAAACGCGGGAAGCGTACCGCGAGGTCGTAACGGAATTCGCCAAGCGCTCCCAGTCCTCAGAACAGGAAGTCGCGCAAAAAGCAATCGCTTTGGCGCAGGCGGCTTCGAAGGCAAAACTGCGTAATCACGACGCCAGCGATCGAAAGACCCACGTCGGTTACTACCTTACAGATAGGGGTCGAACTGAATTGCAGAATTCGATCGGGTACCGGCCCGCGGCAAGCCAGCGGATTCGCGAGGCCGTGCTGAGATGGCCTGATTACTTCTACTTGATTGGAATCGAAGTGGTCACGCTCACCGCCATTATCATCCTGCTAAGTTTGTCGCACGCGAGGACTCCTGGCGTATTAGCTGTGGCCCTGTTACTGGTACCGGCTGTCGAATGCGCTGTGGCAACCATCAATCTGCTGGCAGCGGCGCTATTTAAGCCCAAGCGTCTTCCAAGGCTTGATTTTTCGAAAGGCATACCGAAAGAGTGCGCCACTGTCGTGGCGGTTCCGACCTTGCTTTCGAGCGAGGACCAAGTTCGCCACGCTGTGCGGGGACTGGAGATCCGATTCCTGGCAAACCGGGATGCCAACCTTCATTTCTCATTGCTCACGGATTCGCCCGACTCTACACAACAGTTCGACGAGAAGGACGCGGGACTGGACGCTTTGTGTTCAGACCTTATCGAGAATCTGAATCGAAAATACGCACACGAACAGAAGGGAACCTTTTCGCATTTTCACCGGCACCGGACATATAACGCCTCCGAAGGGCTTTGGATGGGGTGGGAGCGAAAGCGCGGCAAGCTGCTGGAATTCAACCGTTTTCTTCTGCATCAAGAGGATGCGTTTCCTGTAAAGGCTGGAAATTGGACCGCGCTTTCGAATATCCGCTACGTCATCACCCTCGATCTTGATACTCAACTGCCCCGTGACGCTGGTCGCCGTCTGGTCTCGACGCTCGCCCATCCGTTGAATCAAGCGGTGGTCGATGAAGCCACGAACACCGTCGCCGAAGGCTACGGCATCCTGCAGCCGCGCGTGGACATCAGCGTGCGTTCAGCGAGGCGCTCGCGTTTCGCTTCGTTTCTTTCGGGGGACACCGGTTACGACATGTACACCCGGGCAGTGTCCGATGTGTATCAAGATTTGTTTGGCGCTGGAATTTTCACCGGCAAGGGGATTTACGAAGTTCGGACCTTTCAAAAGATCCTCGAACACCGTTTTCCAGATAATGCCATCCTAAGCCACGACTTGATCGAGGGTGAATATGCGCGCACTGGTTTAGTGTCCGACATCGAAGTCGTCGACGACTATCCATCCCATCTGAGCGCTTTTACTCGCAGAAAACATCGCTGGATGCGTGGAGACTGGCAGATTATTTTCGCATTGCTGCCGTTGGTCGGAAACTACTTCGGGGAAATCGTGCGCAATCCACTGAGCCACGTGTCTCGATGGAAGATCATCGACAATCTCCGGCGCAGCCTCACCGACTTCGCTATTTTCCTGCTTCTTTTGTTCGGTTGGTTTGCTCCGCCGCCTACGAACATCTATTGGACGCTGGCTGCCCTTGGCATATTGGCGTTTCCGACGTATTTCCAATTCGTGTTTTCGATTTTGACAGGCGCAAAATCTCTATTTACCAAGGCTTTCTGGATCAATCTCTGCTCGGATTTCGTCGGTGCGCACACGACGATCATGTTCAGGCTTGCTTTCCTTTGCCATCAAAGCCTTGTCGCCGTTGATGCCGTGGTCCGAACTGTCATCCGTATGAAGTTCACCCGCCGAAAATTGCTCGAATGGGAGACAGCCAGCGAAGCCGAGCAAGATGAAAATGATGGCAAGCACCTCGTCGACGCCTATCTCAAATGGACTGTTCCGCTATCGCTTGCCATCAGCGCAATGATCGCCCTGGTACAACCGTCCTCACTGCTTCCCGCGTTGCCTTTCCTGCTTTTGTGGGCCTCGTCCAACAGGATCTGCAAATGGCTGAATAAGCCCCAGCGTGCTGCTGAGAACACGATCGGTGCGGAGGATAATGCTCTTGTGCGGAATGTCGCCTTGCGCACTTGGCGGTTCTTCCGCGAGTTCTGCAATCCGGAAGAGAATTGGCTGATCCCGGACATCGTCCGTGAGAACCCCTCGCTCGTAGCTCATCACGTTTCGCCAACGAATCTTGGGCTTTTACTAAATTCGCGCCTTGCGGCGCACGATCTCGGCTTTTCGACCCTGAAAGAATTCATCCGGGATACTGAAAGAACATTCGCCGTCGCCGACCGGCTGCCCAAATTCCGCGGCCATCTTTACAACTGGTACTCCACTCGGACGCTCAAACCTGTTGCGCCGCTCTTCATCTCGACGGTAGACAATGGCAATCTGCTGTGCTGCTTATGGACACTCAAGCAGGGCTGCCTTGATGCCATTCAAGAGCCCTTGTTTCGCCCCAGTCTGTGGCAGGGAATCCTCGACCACGTGGACCTTCTTATCGAGCTGCTTTCTACGGAGAAGGATGATCCGGAAATTCTTTCTGCCGCTCGCATCCTGCGGCAGCAGGTAGTGTCGCTTGCCGGTCCTCACTTGACGCGGTTCGATCGCCTCTCGGCCCTCGAAGTGGACGTGGCTGTTTTTGTCCAGGCACTGTCGAAACGCCAGCCATCAGATGAAATTGTGTGGTGGGTTCGCGAACTCTCGGCTCGCGTATCGAACTTGACGGAGATGGTGTGGGATTTTGCGCCCTGGCTGCACGGGAAATTGAGGAAGTCGCTTTCCTCGAAGCCTACGGACGGGCGACTCGTAGCGGAATTGAGTTTGGATTCGGCTCCCGTCATACATCGCCGAATTGCCGACAGGCTCGATGTAACGCCGAGAATTGGAAAAGCCTCGTCCGAAGAGGAAGCTTCTGCTGCGCTGCTTCGTGAGGCACTGGCAAACTCGTCCCGCATTTGCCAGGAAACCACCGAGCGGCTCACCAAACTCGCCTTGAGCATCCAGTCGATGATTGACGAGATGCACTTCGGGTTCCTTTACAACGCCAAGAAAACAATGCTTTCGATTGGCTACGATGCGGGCGAGGGCCTTCTCAGCAAGTGCCATTACGACTTGCTCCCGTCAGAAGCTCGAGCAGCGGTTTTCGGTGCAATCGCGAAGAGCGACATCCCGCAAGAGAGCTGGTTCGAACTGCGGAGAATGTATGCCAAGTTCGACCACGAGCCAGTGCTTCGATCCTGGACGGGCACCGCATTTGAATACCTGATGCCTAACCTCTGGTTCAAAATGTATCCGGACACCGTGCTGGATCACGGTGCGAGAGCAGCTATTCGTGCGCAACAGAAATTCGCCCGGCGCAATAAGGTACCGTGGGGAATTTCAGAGTGCTCGTGCAATGAAAACCTTCCAGACGGGCATTATCGCTATCACGCTTTCGGTGTGCCGGGATTGGCGCTCAACCATGACGGCTCTCCTGACGACCTCGTTGTTTCGCCGTATTCCACATTTCTTGGAATGCTCGTCGATCCCGCCCGTGCGCTCGAAAATGTCCGCAGAATGAGAGACTTGGGATGGCTTTCGGGCTACGGTTTTTACGAAGCTGCTGACTTCACCCCGTCGCGTGTAAGCGATGGCAAGCGCCACGAAATCGTCTGCAACTGGATGGCGCATCACCAGGGTATGATTCTCGTGGCTGCGGCTAACGTTCTATGCGACTCCTCGATACAAAGGCGCTTTCATGCCGAACCTTGCGTAGCTGCTACAGAACGGATTCTGCAGGAGAAACGGCCGCGTGTGATCACAATCGAGGAGGATGCCGACGCGATCCGCGATCAGGTTCGGATCCCCACCGGCCAAATCGGCGAAGCAATGCAACATCCGGAATTTCGGGATCTCGTTCCCGGGCTCCCGTGAACAACGGCAGTTTGCGGTGGCAGTACCAAGCCTGCGCCTTTTCTCTCGCTGTTCTTTTCGCATTTATTCCGATTGGCCCCTACGCTGAAGCGGCCCAGCAATCCTCTCGGCCAGTTTCCCAAGAAGTAGTTGTCGTCGATCCATCGGCCCCCTCGCATCCATTTCCGCATTATTGGGAGCAAATGTTCGGCTCGGGGCGGGCAATTCTAAGTCTCCGCGACTCCTACCGGATCGATTTGCGCGACGTGAAAAGCGCCACCGACTTCAAATATGTTCGATTTCACGCCATCCTGAACGATGAAGTCGGCGTATACGGAGAGGACTCGAGCGGAGCGCCCGTTTACAATTTCTCGTACATCGATCAAATTTACGATGGACTTCTGCAGAACGGCGTCCGTCCTTTCGTAGAACTAAGCTTCATGCCGCGGAAGCTGGCCGCTCAGTTGATTTACAACCCTTTCTGGTACGCGCCGATCATCTCTCCTCCCGCGAGCTATGAAAAGTGGGGCGAACTCATTTCCCATTTCGCGCAGCACCTCGTTGAACGCTACGGGATTGACGAAGTCTCACAATGGTATTTTGAAGTCTGGAACGAACCAAACATCGACTTTTGGGCCGGCGATCCGAAAGAACAAACATACGATCACCTGTACGACGTGACCGCCCAATCATTAAAGGCTGTGAATTCGCGCTTGCGAGTCGGCGGCCCGGCAACGGCACAAGCAGCCTGGGTAGATCGCTTCATTCGCCACTGCGTCGAGAATCATGTTCCAGTGGACTTCGTCTCAACGCACGTCTATGGAAACGACTCCGCAAAAGACGTCTTCGGCACGAACGAAACGATTCCCCGCACCCAAATGGTCTGTCGCGCGGTCAGAAAGGTACACGATCAGGTAAAAGCGTCGCCACTCCCCTCGCTTCCGCTCATCTGGAGTGAATACAACGCGAGCTACAAGAATGAGCCTGACGTCACGGATTCGGTTTTCATGGGTCCCTATCTTGCCGACACGATCCGCCAGTGCGACGGGCTCGTCGATATCCTTTCCTATTGGACGTTTTCAGATGTTTTTGAGGAACAGGGCGTAGTCAAACAGCCTTTTTACGGGGGATACGGCTTGATTGCCGAGGATGGCCTTCCGAAGCCGTCTTTCAATGCCTTCAAGTTGCTGCATCGCTTGGGCGTTGAGCGCCTCGCGAATGATTCTCAATCAGCATTGGTCACTCGCCAAAGCAATGGCGCGATCGTGATGGCGGTTTGGAATCTCTTCCTGCCCGAGCAAAAGGGAAGCGCAAAGACTGTCACGATAAAGTTCAAGGAGAAATCACCTCAGCTCAGAGCTTTAATTTACCGACTCGATTCCACAAACGGCTCATTGCTGCCCGCCTACGAGGCGATGGGCAGGCCCATCTACCCCACTCAGAAACAAATCATGGAACTTCGGCGAGCCGCGGAGCTTCCCAGCCCGAAAGCAAGATGTTGCGGGGCGGTGAACTCAAACTCACTCTTCCCGCACAAGGGCTGGCTCTGATCGAATTCCGCTAAGGGTAGCGCGCTATTTATTGGGTTCCGGAAGGTTTCTCGGGCTGATAGCTCTTGAATCCGGCGCGCTCCATTCCTCGCTGCGCCTCCGGATTCTTCATGAATGTTTTCCAGACGAATCCGCTACGCGCGTTTTCCGCCATAAGCATCGTGATCCCCGTATCGATTCCTACCACGTCTGTGTCGTACCAGTTCGTCAAAGGATTGAACGCATCTACGAATCCGTAACGAGTCCAGGCGCGCTGGCCGTAACGATTCTTGATTGTTTGTAACACTCGGATGGTTGCTTGTGGAAGAAATGGCAGCGATCCTCCCGTGGCGCACGGAACCACGGTGCCATCAATCGGCCCGGTCGCCGGCGGGCCTCCCCAAACTACATAGCCTCTTGCCGAATCCGAAGCCGTGATTCCCCACAGATCGTCGCTGTAATCAGGAAATTGCGGCGCGAGGTCGAGGCAAAAACGACGATGCACATCCGTCGCCGTAATGGAATTCTGATAATAGTCGGTGTACTGGTCGCGCTTGTCTCGAAAATCAAACCATGCCTGCGAATACTGGTGGACGAACAACGGCGCGAACGAACCGATGTACCGGATCCCGTCGTATTCAAAAGTAATTCGTTTCCAGGCTGTCCATGTTTCCGCGGGAAGCGGATGACGGAAGATCCCAGCCCAAGCAAATACATCATCATCATCTCGCTGTAATTGTCCCAGCGATATTGCAGAAAGCCGTTTTCTGGCGTCCAGCCGTGAGGGAGAATTCGCGTGTCCTCTGAAAGCCAGGTCCAATCCACTCGATTGAATATTTCCAACGCTAGCTGGCTGATCTCGGAGTGTTGAAAATGCGCGCGGCACATCAGAATCCCGCACAGCAGTATGGCCGTATCAACGGACGAAACCTCTGAGTCCCAAAGCCGTTCGCCACTATTTACGTTGGCCCAATGGTAAAAAAAACCTCGGTGACTGGGCAGTTTCTTCCAGAGAAAACGCATCGTGTTCAGTGCCCGATTACGCGCATCCTTGTGCGAAACATAGCCGCGCTGGTCGCCGATGCAAAGCGCCGTCAGTCCGAATCCTGTTGACGCGATGCTGCCGAGATCGCTTTTGTCCGGATTCTCGCGTTGCAACGGTCACGGACGATGCCAGTCTCCGGGTTCGCCTGTTCCCAGAAGAAATGGAAGTTCGCATTCTCCATTTCCTCAAGCAGCGCTTCGTCCACCTGAAAGAAGGGAGAGGGATTGGGAGGCGCAGCTTGTTGAGGCTGCTGTTTGCCCTTCTTTCGCGTATCTCCGGGCATAGCAGAGCCTGCCAACGGCACCAAGGCGCACGCGCAAGCCGCCTGTGCCAATAGTTCTCGGCGTGTAAGACGCTTCCATTCCGCCGCTCGCGATGCATACACAAATTATAGAGGCTCTCGCGATGCCGGTGAAGCGGGTCGTGCTTATCAAACATCAGTCACGCCGCCTCGATACTCG
Source organism: uncultured Acidobacteriota bacterium (assembly GCA_963772535.1). Taxonomy (GTDB): domain Bacteria; phylum Acidobacteriota; class Terriglobia; order Acidiferrales; family UBA7541; genus Palsa-295. The sequence goes on along the minus strand of CAVYXN010000005.1, from coordinate 1,579 downwards.
TTTTGCTAAGATTGCGGGAGGATGAGATCCTCAGCAATGGCGGAACAATTAGAGTTTGGCTCGTTTCTTTGGCGGCCTTCGCCGTGATTCTCGCTGGAGCGCTTGCCGCGGTCGGGTGGCATTACATCAACAAGCCGATTTCACTTCGAGGCGCGGTTGTTCAAGAGAACGACGATCCCAAAAAGCAATCGCCGATTATGGATGTTGAGATTGAAGCGGGCGGGAATGTAGCAAGCCTCCAGTGAAGTCAGACTTTTCCGGCTACTTCAAACTCACTTTGCGGCCCGGCGTGAAGCGAGGCCAGCCGATCACAATCCATTTCCGTAATCCGGATTTTCAACCGTTCGATTGGAAAGGCGTTGTTGGCGACAAGGTCTACGTGATCCGGATGATCCCGCTTCATCACGACGACGCGGAAGTGAAGCCCGACCAGCCGCAGGTCGTTGTCTCTACATCTTCGTGCGCTATACCATCGAGACCACCGCGACTGTAAATATTGGCACCGGAGTGACCACATTTCAGATTGTGAATACGGCCAACGTTCCCTGCGACCACACCACCCCATGTTCTCCGGATAACAAATGGAAAGCAGCCATCGGCGGGGCCTCGCTGGATGCCGGCCAGGGAAACGTGTTCGAGAACGCGCGGGTTTCCTGCATTGCCGGCCCTTGCCCTTTTACGCGAATCGAGTCCGACAATTTTTCTCACGGTGGCCGAGTGATCTCCGTGTCGGTGCGCGGCTGGGCCGATACCACCACTTTTCTCTTTCAAGCGGAAGTGTTCCGCCAGGAAATTAGCGATATCGTTCGTGAATCGTACCCCGTCATTTTTGGCAGGGCCTTGAATTTTTCCCTGCCGGCCGCGGCGCAAGGACCTAGCCTCGAAGCCGAAATCGCCGGAACGAAAATTATTTTCCCCCTGGCCCCTCGCCCACTTTCAGTTGGGCAAACTGTAACGTAAAAATCGGCAAGGATCAGTCAAAGAGCTATCGTTGCGAGCTTAAACAAGGCTACCGGCTCAAGTAGCCAAACGCTTTTTTTGGGGGTGAAATGGGCCGCTGTTGTCCGGGCTGTCGAATGAAATCGCCTTGAGCCAATCACAGGAAAGCGCTTCGCCGTCTTTCAATGATGCTCGATCCCGTTTATTCTAGGGGGGTAGGTGAGCACGTCATGAATTCCAAGTTCTGGCACATCTGCCCTATATCATGGCCGCTGGCCACTGTCTTAATCTTTGCGATTCCTTGGGCAGCGCGGTCGAAAGCGGGCCCTATGCGCAGTCTTCATCACCAACCACGGAGGCTTTTCAGTCCCTGGCCGATCTTCTGCTGTACATTTCTAGCGATTGGGATCGCTTGACGCGCTCGCTGGACTGCGCAACTTATCCGGACAGCAAGGTGGAAGGAGGGCAACGTCTATTTCCGGCTCGCGCCCAATCCCTGGCACCCTGGATGAAATACGAACGAAATGTGCCGTTCGAATCGAGCATCTGACCGCGCAGACGCATACTTCGGTCACTCCGGTATCCTCTGAAATCCGAAAGCACGCACTTCTTACCTCGAACATCCATACGTCGTGCCCGG
>CAVYXN010000004.1:0-1111251 GCA_963772535.1 uncultured Acidobacteriota bacterium | reverse complement strand
GTTCTTTTAGTTCGACTGTTTCACCGCATCACATTAGGCCTTAAGAACATTGCAGGCGTCGCTGCAACACCATAATGGAAAAGAGCCAAGCATCGGTCTCTTCCTACAGCATTCGGCGAAGAAGTGTTTGCACGGGCCGAGGCAGTTTGTGAAATCCCTTTCGAATAAATTCTATCGCTTTCTCTTGGTGATCATGTCTGCGAAGAAAGGTTCTATCCAAACGATAACGAGAGATTGGAAAGACCGTGCCCCCGAATCTTCTATGAAAGGTATGTGCCCCTCCAAATGAACATCGACGGAAACCCTGCTCGCAAGCCCATTCAACGCACTTCCATTGCAACAGGTCGTTGGGCTTCAGATGCAAGAATTCATCAAGAGAGCTGTGATTCGAGAACTCGACGAGGCCACCTGGGAAGAATCGCAAAGTTATGCCCGCGATCAGTTTTTCTGAATATTTTGCCAAGATAAACGCGAAGTTGCCGCTTCGTTCAAAGCGTTGGTAGAACACCGCCTGCGAGATTTGCGGTGTCGATATTTTCTTTCTCTTTGTGTGACGCCACTTCGCGTGAAGTTTGTAGAAAGCCTCTGCGTCTTCCAGCGTCTTAGCCTGAAACACTTCGACTCCGCTGCGAATACTGTGACGAATGTTTTTCCGTCTGCTAGCATGGAAGCTCCGGAACAGGGCTTCTGTACCTTCCGTCAAGTCCAGCACGACATCACCCTCTAGTTCTTTACGGCGAAACTGATACGATTCAAATTCTTGCAGCTGTACCATACTCCAGCTGTAAACGGTAATCAGCTTTGCGGAACTAGCTTCAGCCAATAATCCCTCGGCCAGATTACGAACCGCGGTATTGATTTCGGTTGTTCTATCGACGCAGACTTGGGGGCGCGATTGCTGGCCAGAAATAACTTGATCTTTTTTGTGTAGTCCAGTAAGGACGCCTACAACCGCGTTTCCGTCCAGGGCCAAGATGGCAAAGGGGCGTTCTCCAGTCCACACAGGCTCTTCGAAGAATTCAGGAGAATCATAGTGGGCCGGAGCCTCGACTCTGGAAAGGAAATTACGCCAAGCCTTTTCCAAATCAGGAGGAGGAAATGTATGCACAATTGCAAAATGACCTTTGGGGTTCATTCGTTGTCATCGCCCTTGGTTTACCGCATATCTCTTGCGAGAAAACTGTCCCTCACAGCTTTGTCAATCTGCATCGAATAGTCGAAGTCGTGAACTCTTGTGTAAATCGGTTGTGAAGCACGGAAAGGCGACGTATGGGGATCAATTTAATATAATTTTCCCGGAACGAGCTTGCTTTTACGATTTCCGCAAACCTCCCGATAGTCATCCGATTTAAACCACCGGCTACTTCATCAAAATGCTCAGCACCGTCATCCCTAATATCATTGCGCCAGCGAATCAATGCTTTTTCAGAAAAAAGCAGGTGAGCCCAAGGGAAAATGGAAAATAGGTGACCGCCCAGAGGGTGATACCATGTGGGACCGAACGAAGCTACCAAGCAACCCCCGGGCGTCAATAGTTTCCACATATCGCTGAGGATCTCGGATGGATTGCTAAAGTGCTCAAAACCATCGAGAGAAATAATCACGTCAGCGCCTTCTGACGCTTCAGTGGAAAACACACAGCGATCTTGGACTTCCGCCAGACGGGCGCGGCGGCGAGCCAAGTCCAGCAGCTGCTCCTGAATGTCCACGCCGACAACCAGCCTAGCTCCGTTCGTCGCAAGCTCAACAGATTGTTGGCCCGTGCCACAGCCGAAATCGATAACGATTTTATTCTTGATAAATTCGAAGATGTCGTCACCAAGGAGGGCTTTGAGCTTGCTTTTCCCGCTGTACGCTCCCCCGTTTAAGCCTCTTGGTTCCGATGGAGCGATAATCTTCAGGAAGCGATATTGGAGTGCTTCGAGCACGGGTCGTAACCTCCTTGGGAGTGAACTTGGCACCGACAAGCATATTTCAATGAGACTGCCAGCACTTTGTGATATCGATGGTACGAAATATCGCCCCCAATGCGTTATGCACTTGGGTCCAGAGGCGGCTTCAAGGAAATAACCTAACAAAAAGGAAGTGCGTGCAATCAAGCGCAAATTCAATAAGGCATTTGATGTAATGAATCCCAGCATTTAAGCGAGAAGAAGATCGGCCTAGATCGGTTAGCGGCAACTATCGGCATTTCATCTTGAAAATTACCTCCACGGTCAGACGGGTCGCATCCCCACCAGTTTAACGTAGCTTGCTCGCATTGGAAGACGATGAACCAATCATCTATCCTTGCTTAGAAAACCCCAGCTCCTCAGAGATTCCTCGAGGTCCGAGCCCCCGTTCAGCGAATCCACTAAGCGGAAGCCATGGTCTGATTTTATAAAGATGCTGACCAAATTCCGGACCGGTCTTCTTTCCTCCACGGTCCGTCCGAGAATCCAAATTCCGCCGTCCACAAGGCTGTCGTATACCGCGCGGAATCCTCTGGCGAGATCCGCATCCGCAAAGTATATACGATTATAGATATTCATTGTCCGGATCACCTGGACGGGCTTTTTGAGCGGCGACAGCGCACAGTGTGGAACAATGATGAAGTTTTGTCTCAGGCGCTGCAACGCACGAGCTTCGGGGTGTACCAAGGGCAAGAGCCGAATCACAGCAGCTGGGAAGGAAAATTCGGTCATATCGTCAATGCTAGACCAGTGGCATTGAGACGCAAAGCTTTGGAGGATTTTTAGGTTGCGTCTAGCCCACAGACGCACGAGGCGATTGACGAAAAAAATAGGCGAGTCTCTCCTGTTAAACTGAACCACAAAAGGCGACCTCACGTACTGGATTGGCGTGCCATTCGGTTCGAAAATATAGAGATCGCGATTCTGTCGGCAGGCTTCGACTAAATACAACGTGAGGTCGGATGCCGTAAACCGGCAGGATGGAAAAACTCCAAAGATATGTTGCGCCCATTCGCTCGAGACTAGGGCATCCGATGCAGCCCAGTCGTGCACTTCAAAATATCTCTCCGAGCCAAAATGAAAAGCAAGGTGGGGGACAGCTAACGCATCTACATCTCCGAGCCGTCCTCGGTAGCTAGTGCGATGCGTTCCCGAGGAAAGCTCCATATGCCGTACAATTGTTTCAAAAATCCCAATTGTTTCCGCATTCCCCGTGGAAACAAGTCTGAGCAGGCTATAAGAGATGAGCGTGTTTCGGGAAATTGAACGACGAGATCGTAGGTCTTCTAGGCTGCAGATACCTCTCTTAAACACTCCCGCCTCTCCAGTGGAACATGCTGCTTCACGAACACCAGCGAAGTGGCGGCTACGGCTTTCGGCCGTATACGACGAAGAACTGGCTTCGCAAAATTTTAATGTCGGTCAGGCCTGCAGCGAGCAGGGCACTCGTGATGGAGTGTTCCGTCTGAAAGGACTCGTAGCGTCCAGAACGAAATGGAAATATTGTCCCGGTAAGATGCATCGAGAGTCCGTTCAGCATCACGTAGACACGGAAAATGGAGTCTTTTACTCTCATTTTGCGGATGCTGTCGAGAAGCTCCTGTTGAACCATAGAAAATGAGTGTAGGGCTGCCCATATCCTCCCGCCTGGTTTGAGTACCCGAACGATTTCACATAGCGACTCAGGGATATTCATATAAGGCAGGGAGACACGGGCGATTACGAAGTCGAATTCCATCGATCGAAAGGGTAAAGATTCTCCTCTAGCTTGAATGAAGTACGCATCTTCGACTAACTTGCGTCCTAACCTCAAGACTGAGTGATCTACATCGACGCCACAGCGAAATGGAGCGCAGCCCATTTCATAGGAGCCGAGCACAGCACCGGCACCGCAGCCTACTTCTAGAACTCGCTGAGTCCCACCGGGGAGTTCCGGGATGATCCTTCGAACGTCGTGAACATTCTTCGCGATCTCGACCTCACGACGGTGGTATTCAATATCGCTACTGCTCTCATATTGTCCAGTCTTATTCTTTCCATGTCTCATCGCTATCATGTGGACCAAAATAGGTTGCCCTCAATGGCAGACACTCGATTTAGAGTGCGACGTTAAGCAATCATAGGTGCTACCTTCTAATCTTTCAAGCGTGCGGGTTGCTGAACAACGTAACAAGTTTGGTGGGATCGGACTTATGCAAATCGTTGGGGCGCCCCGATGAGCCGAAACCGGTGGTCGCGGTATTGGCCAGGATTTCCATCGCGCCCGTCACAAGCAGCTAGAATTACATTGACCATCTCTCGAGCCGTAACAAAATGTACCCGATATTCAGGCCGCTGCTGGGGATGGCCTACTAAGTCTTGAAGGAATTGCTCAAAGGGCTCCCCAAGGAGGGTGATTTCGTCTCGAGGGTCCATACCATGACAGTGAAGTTTTATGAAAAGCCAGTTTGGACGTCCGTGTACGGTAATGGCCGCCTGTTGCCATAGTCGAAGGCGACGCATTGTTGGGGGATTGGCCGTTGTTAGTTCACCGTTCTCGATACCTGGAACACGCCGCCCGCCTTTCCGGCATCCGAAATCCACCGCCAATGGTCCCTGGACCATCAGGGGAAACACCTTTGGTGAACGATTACATCGCAAATCCTGCCCCCGACGATGAGGCGCAGGCTCGTCTAGGGGCGCCGAGCATTCGTAGAGAGCGTTTATCTTCCTAATCTGGGCCGAGGATGGAGCTGAAGGAAGCGTGAAATCTGCGTAACATCCGGTGTCGGCGAGAATTTGCATCTCTTCGTCGACCCCACAAAAGCGCCCTTGAGCCGAGTTCGCGAGGGCCCAATTGCCGTGCACGAAGCCGTATCGCGGAACACCGACCCCATCTTGCTTCGATAGGCAGCCACGAACTGCCAGAGCATCTCTGAATTCCTGAAGCACTCGTTTTGTATTCACAGCATTATCGGGCGTTTCAACGCCGTGGTGCAGCTGGATCTCCACCTCTCCCCACCCTGACCTACAGTGCTCGGCAAGGCGGTCGAGCAGGGCAGCGTCGTATTGCTCAGCAGGATAAAAGTAGGTGTGACGGAAAGGTTGTCCGTCGTCGTCAGGCCATGAACTCACTGCCGCCGGATATCGGCAGCACCATTTGTCTAACCGCCGCTTTTGCTCAGCTCGGTGTACATATTTCCCGGGCATTTGTGGATCGATTGCAGGTTCAAAGTGATCAGCCAGCCCAATAATCAAATGAATGGGATGTATCTCAGACCCCCGTCGAACACACGCTTGCCAGAGATATGTAGGTAGCCAACGAAGAGTGGACCGAATCTTATCGCAAAGTGCCAATTTATTCCTTTGTACTTTGCACCTAAGCGCGAGATGTTACTCTTCGAGACGGTGACGAATTTCGAGTCCTAGGCGAGCGTCAAGGTCCGGCCTAACGTCGAGGGTCGGATTCCGTAGTCTCTGCCCGCGGGTGCGATAGAGGCGGAAAAGAGCACTCATTGCAACTCACCAATATTTGAAACATGAGTAAATTTCTAAGAGTAGAGGAACAGCTCCCAGCAGGAGCGATCATTTCGCGATATATCCGTGATTCTGGATTAATCTGAACTGGAGGTCCATCAGTGCTTTTCGCCAGGTGTTCAACAGTAGACACTCGATGGCGGGAAATGCCAGCGCCTCTCGAGTTTTCAGCAGGTCGAAGTGTTTCGCCGAGAGTGACGGGAGTGTCACTCTGCCCCGTATGCTGGAACAAGAATGACCTGTCCCGAGAGGGGACGAATGACTCACGCCCATCTTCATATCGCACCGCAACGCTCCCGCAACAATTTTACGTAGATACTCTCAAGCTTTCCAGTTATCTCCTGGACCGTGAATTCGTCTTCAACGCGCTTGCGCGCAGCACGTCCCATCCGCAGGCGTTGAGAGGAGTTTTGGCAGAGGTCCAGAATGCGGTCGGTTATAGCTTTAGGGTCTTTCGGAGGCACTAAAAAGCCCGTTTGCCCTTCGTCAACTATTTCAGGTATACCTCCGACGTGGGTAGCAATTACAGGTACGCCCATGGCCATGGCTTCCAGAATCGCGTTGGGAAAGCTTTCTGTGTAGGATGACATCACAAGAATATCCAGTACGGCGATCAGATCAGGAACGTCTGATCGATCACTCAGAAAGTGAACGCATTCTGATAAATCCAAAGCGACAGCTAACCGTTTGAGGTCATCTCTCCCAGCGCCATCGCCGATCACCAGAAACTCGACGGTAGGATCTATATTACGAACGCCGCGTGCTGCCAGCAAAAATGCGCCTAAATCCTTTTCCGGACGAAGATTCCCCAAAGCTCCAACCACAATCGATGCCGCAGGTATCGCGAGCTCCCGCCGGATTTCCTCGGAGGGGCGGCTAGCCTTGAATTCCTGCAGGTTAATACAATTGGGCAACAGTTCAACTTTTTTTCGATTTACATAACCCCCATCCGTCACATCATCGCCAGCCGCACGAGAGTTGACTATCACCCCGGTCGCAAACTTACAAGCGATACGGATGGCTCGTTGTTGCCAAGGACTGCGCAGGTTCAGCAATTCGCGACGACTGGCTAAGACCACCGGCACGCCCGCGATGCGCCCAGCTGGAACCGTGAATATCGAAGTATAGAACCCAAAGGCATGTAGTATCTGAACGTGTTCCCGGTGCAGAAATCGGACTAGGCGAAGAAACAATTTCGCTGACTGATAATTGTAGAGCGAATTTATGGGGAACTCAACAATCGGAAGGCCAAGCTGTTCTACTTGTTCAAGTAAAATGCCATTACGATGCAGACATCCAATTAAGATATCGTATCGATTTCGGTCGAGACCTCTCACTAGCCGAACGAATTGACCCTCGGTGCCGCCCCGAAGAAAGCTGTCAGTGAACAGCATCACGCGAATCCTGTGACCGCCATCCGGGACGCTGGCGAGCACACGTGATTGGGTTCGAGGCTCTAAGAAAACTTCCGCCATCTGATAGGCCGCCAATTCACGACAATATCCATTATTAGATAGTGTGTCGAGGTCCGAATGACATTCTGTCTTAGCCCAATAATTCTGTCACCCCTTAACGGCACCGTGAAAATGTCACCCTATGAACAGGGAGACAGTCCGTTGAGTCAGAAAGAGTTGCAACGAGTGGCTGTCATTTCCCTGCGTCAAGGTCAGTTGGCGTGTGCCAGAGCCGCGGAGCTGCTCGACCTATCGCCTCGGCATATCAATCGCCTCAAAGCCCGCTACCGGCAAGGCAGCGCAGCGGCTCTGGCACACGCCAGCCGCGGCCGACCCAGCCCGCGCCGCTTGCCCGAGCGCGTGCGCGCTCGCATCCTGCATCTGGCACGCACCCGCTACGCCGGCTTCAATGACCACCATCTCTGCGAAAAGCTCAGCGAGGTCGAAGGCCTCTCGCTCGAGCCGCGAGACCCTTCGCCGCCTGCTGCGCACCGCGGGCATCGGCTCGCCCCGCAAGCGTCGTGCCCCCTCTCATCGCCAGCGCCGTCTCGCCCGCGCTCGCGAAGGCGAGCTGCTGCTGCTCGACGGCCTCCACCGCTTGGCTCGAAGATCGCGGCCCCCAGCTCACCGCTCTCGGCTTGCAGGACGACGCCACCCGCAAAGTCCTGGCCGCCGAATTTTTCCCCTCCGAAACTCCCCCTGGCTATTTCCGCCTGCTCCGCCGCTTGTTGCGCCGCTTCGGCGTTCCCCTCGCTTTTACGGCGATCGTCAGCGGCATCTTCGTTCGCAACGACGAGCACTGGTCCGTCGAAGAACAACTCGCCGGCCAACGCCAGCCAACCCAGTTCGGCCGCGCCCTCGAGCAACTCGGCGTCACCTACATCGCCGCGCAAAGCCCGCAGGCCAAGGGCCGCATCGAACGACTCTGGGGCACCTTTCAGGATCGTCTCACCAGCGAACTGCGTCTGGCCCGCGCTCTTGCGATCTCCACGCCGCCAACGGCGTCCTCCGCCGCTTCCTCCCCGACTACAACCGGCGCTTCGGCCGCGCGCCGCGCGAAGCGCGAAAGCCTGGCGCCCCGCCCCCAAAAACCTCGATCGCATCTGCTGCTTCCTGCACGAACGCGCCGTCAGCAACGACAACGTCGTGCAATGGGACGGCCACCGCCTGCAGATCCATCCGCAGCCCCGACGCTTCAGCTTCGCCGGAGCCAAAGTGCAACTCCATCACGCACTCGACGGCCGAATCGCTCTCTACTATGGCGACACCCGTCTGCAATTCACCACCCGGGGGTGACATTTTCATGTTGCCGTTAGGGTAACAGAATTACGTTGCTACAACAGGTCCGAATGACATTCGTAACAAAGCAATTCCTCAAGCTTCGGACACCCTGTGATCAGGAATCTTGTAGTACGAAGTTAGATGTTCCTTGGGTCCCAACTCAGCAGAGTGCCGGTGCCCAGCGCGCTTCTCGATGAGGCTATTCGTGGTTAATGCAAAAGCACTTCTAAGCTGTTTCGAATTGCTGGGTGACCTAACCCCAGCGTCGCCGCTTTGAAACGAAATGATGATCGCCTTGTTCTTCTCTGTCGGGAGTAGGATGAGGAAACCATCTTCACCGCCGACCGATCTGCCGTAATCAAATTCCGTGAAGAAAGACTGAACCATCGACCATGTCGCGTGGGGATCGGCTCCTTCCACCCAGTTCCAATTGCGATGTGGACGGGGCTCGAGAACGCGCTTAGAAACCCAAATATCGCCGTCGGACCTCCACGTATTAAGCACGACCCGGGCTAGATCTTGGCGCCAATGAAAATCCTCGGCAGTTCCAATATTCAGAACTGGATAAGTCCGAAGCATCCGACCGCGAACGATGGTATGGAATGGATAACTTCTCTCAAAATTCTCCAGTTCATCATGAATATCTAACAGGACAACGCGGCTGCCAGGCCTCAACAAAGGGAGGAGATCGTTCGTACGCTCCTCCACGTGTTGCTGTTCCTTTTTGAGGGTGGAGCTCGACGTCGCGACAAAATTGCTTAAAATACTGAATAGGAGAATCACTGTGGCGAGCCATTTCAAATACGTAGGAACCCGATCATTCGTAAGCGTAAGAGAGCAACCAACGGCGAGGAAAAATGCCGGGTACAGAGGCAGATAACGTTCCATGTCTCCCCCGTACCAAAAAAGTGCGAAAGCGAACACCGGTATAGCCACTACCAGAAATAGCCACAAGATTCTTCGGTTAGCAGAATACATTAGCTGCTTGAGCACAACGATAAGGAAGCCGTAGAACAGGAATAGCTTGAGTAGGCTCTCCCGGCCGAGCTGGAAAATTGTAACGGGGTTATAGGGATCGTGCAACAGGAACCGTTTAAATAGCACACCATCGTCCCCCATATTTATGAAAGAACGGGCTAGTCCGAAGGCTGCACGCCTTAATCCGCTGACGCCGCCGATAGCCGCTGCCTCCGCCGTCACCCATCGGAAAAGAGCGTCGGGAGTGAAAATCCCGAGCGACGCAAGCACTAGACCGTAGGAACCGAGGCCCAAGATAAGACAATACAGGGTTGTGCGCAACGTGAGCGTCCACCGCGACTGGTTATCGTTCCGATTGAATAAAGGCGTCGCTAGTGCCCCTGGAACGGCGAAGATATATGGGAACCACAGGCAAACGGCGAGAGATAGCGCACAGGCAGCCCAGACCGGTCGTAGGTTGGAAGCACCTGCTTGAGCATGTACCGCAAGCAAATAGAAACCGAGAAGTAAGGACGCTAGTCCGGGAACGTATGACGAACCTGAGTGGACGTAATTGAGAAATGCGTTGGAAAAAAGAAGAGCTAGGGTACAGCAATTGGCTATGATGGGTCGAACTAAGAAGCGGCGCAAGAAGGCCCGAAGTAAGAAAACGCAAGCAAGTCCCGCCAGCCAATTCAGTGCGACAAATATATATGTGACTTGGATTCGGGGATCAGCTCCAGCAAACAATCCCATCAAAGGCCCAAGAGTGCGGAGAAAAACCCAGCCGAGCGGCCGCCAGAGTAGGTGGCCGAATTCCCACAAGGTGTTCTTGTTTCCGAGATACCGGCTATATACATCGGTCGCGTAATCTACGGTATCAGCCATAAAGAAAGCGCCGGTGAAATGGCTCACCAGTGCGTAGGTGGTGATCCACGTTAGAGCAACTTGAAGACGGTGGGTCGCGGCTAATACCGACGCGAAATTGCTAGGTCGGTCGCTACCGGGGGGTGCAGTATTTATGGCGCCCTTCATTTTCCCCACGTCAAGACGAAATAGTTCGAGTCACTGATGTAGGCAGAAAGGAAACACAAACAGTACAACGGGGGATAGGGGGCTTTCGTTGGACGGCAAGGAATCCTCCAACATTCGGGTCGACATGAGATCACTACGAGATTGGCTGAATACTAAGACCATTAGGTGTTCGTTGCATTTGCGTCGAGTATCCTTAGCTGCCTTTCTTGGCTTAACGATTCTGGCTCGTTGGAACGAACAACAGAATTCCTTGTGATCCTGAAAAGTGTTGTGGTGTACGCCACCAAGAAGTAAGGGAAAAACTGGTAGGCTGAACTGGCGAACCAGGACCCGATTACATAAGCGGTCAAACTAGCTTGTAGGGCCCACGCTAGCAGGAGCAGTTTCCCGCCAGCTCGTTTTAATCGTTTGGTCCTCCTCACATTCTGGAAACCACACCATAAAATCGAGCTGTACAGTATAAGCGCTGGCAGGCCCCCCTCCGCGCTCATTTGAGTGAAAGAATTGTGCGTCACATGCCAACTTCCAGATAGCTCCGCAAAGTTGCCCGCGCCAATACCAAAAAGCGGATGTTCCTCTGTCATTTCAACGCTGCGCCAGAACAATTCCTGCCGTTGCTGGGCCGAGCCATACGAGAACGCCGAGTCTTCCTTAGGGTCAAACGTTCCCTTGAAACGTCTAACAAGGACGTCGCTTGAGGACTGCCAAAGGGTAATACCGACCAACGCCACGATTATGATGAGATACCGCCGGTGTAGTCGAATGGCAAATCCCCAAAGACAAACCGCGGCAGCAGCGATTATTGACAAGAAGGCTGCTCTCGATGCTGTTAGGAATAGCACATACATCATCACTAGCATGGTGACCGCCCAAGCGGCTTTTCGAATTCGACTCGGGGCCAAGAACAACAATGCGAGGCATAGCGGAAGCGAGATTGCTATCATGAGTGCGAGGTCGTTCGAATTGGAATAATTTCCCCCTAGAGCTCCTTCTAATCGCCCAACGAGCAACTGCCCTTTCAAAGCAGCGACTGCGGCAATCACTGCAACGGATGCGGTTTGGATACAAATAAGTAGACGCAAGCGCTGTCGAGTGTTCACCGCAGCGGTTATTACGATGACAACTAACACGATCTTAGAGAAATCAAATGTCGTGTAGAGCGCACCGCGCCGATATACCGGAGACAGCAGCGCGGCAAGGAATAGCTGCCCATTAAGCAATGTCAGATAAAGAACCTCTGCAGGCACAGATTTCCGAATATGTCGAAGAGAAAACAAGAAAGCGAGCAAAGCCAAAGCGCCTGTGATCTTTGCCAGCGGCACATTCGACAGGCCGGGTATCCAATCCTCAGGCCGGGCACAATAGATGAGCATGAACAGGAGCAGTGTGACATACGTCCCAGCGAGTGGCGCCCGTCCTGAAATGCGTCGCCTCAGTGAGGTAACGTTCACAATCGGCATATCGACCGCAGCGCCTGCCTCGTTGCGGCTTGGAGTGTGTATGGTACGCATCGTGCCTGCCGGTTTGTGATACGCCCAGTAAATCCAACAACTGCGGCCACGTTCATCGGCATGAATAATAGCAATATTCGACGACCTTTATGGAAAGTCGAATCTTGGTTTGTCTGGCGTATGTAGCATCGGCGCGCACAAAATAAATCGAAGCGCGCAACCAGGTTCAAACAACCTGTTATCACGCCACGATGGTGATTGGTGTGCGTAGGTCAGGCTAGACGGAACACAAGAACTAAGTGGCTGCAGCAAACGAATTGACGCCTGAGTGAGTTGAAGCGCGTCAGAAGCCAGGGAGCCATCTGTCATAGTTGAAAGTCTCGACTCACGCCGCTTCGAACGTGTGACGCTCGAATTCAAAACTTGTTCCACAGTCTCAACGCCTCGCCTGACCGGCAACGGAAAGAGGATTCGTTCGAACGTAGCGGTCCCCTTCGGTCAGTGGATCCACACTCGTTTCTTTCCGACTGCAAAATAAAAGAATGCGACGATCGCGGCCGTATTTAGAAGAACGAATGCCAGCGCGAGATCAGTCAGACGGGAGGCGATGCCCAGAGGCACTCGCACGGATGCCAAGGCCCCTAGTGTGCCTACGCCGATAGCTGCTGCGAGCGGAATCCGATAAATGAAACCGGAAAGAAAGACGGAAGACAAGATCATTCCGATGAGAGCAAACGGGACAGCCAAACGACACAGCTTTATGGCTTACAAATTCGAATCGGAGCGGGTTTGCGGTTGTAAGCAACCAAGGAGCCATACGGAGAAGTTGGTAATTTCCAAAGAGGGTCCGCACTTTGCGGCGAAATTCTTGCTTCGGCTTCGATGGCAGGCTATCCCACGCTAGAGCCCGCGGCTCAAAAATCACTCGCGCTCCGCGCCGAGCAACTTCCATGGGAATGAAAACATCATCCAAAATGATGCCCGTGGGAAGATGCGGAACGAGGGTTCGTCTTACGGCATACAACGCGCCGGTTGCACCCACGGTTGAGCCACCGGTGCTTTCCCAATATCGAATTGCCTTTTCCAGTTTCCAATACGATCCCACTCCTCGTGGGGAAGTTTCTTCTCCATCCCCCAACATCAATGCTCCGCTCACGCACCCCACCGCCGGATCCGCAAAACTTTCAACCAACGTTTTGAGGGAATCGGTAGCGACGCGCTGCCGAGCATCCATAAATACAACAATGTCTCCGTTGACAGCCTCGATAGCGCGATTGAGTGCCTCAGCCTTTCCAACATGCGCTGGCAGAAGAATCGAGCGTACTCGGGAATCTGACAAAATTGCTCAGGATGTCGTTCGTTCGGTCAGTCGAGCCGTCGGAAACAACGATCGTCTCCACCAACTCCCCTGGATAATCCAATTGCTGCAGATTATGTAATTTTTCTTCGAGATGCTTCTCCTCGTTTCGCACAGCAATGACGATCGATATTTTAGGGAAGATTGGCTTCCGACGCACTGACCGCGGGTACAGTCGAGCACGCAGAAACAGCCAGATCGGATAAAGCAAATAAGTGTAGAAGATGAGGAATATCGAGAACCAGAAGAGCAGCTTCACCTTGCTCCTCGTCCCAGCAAAATGGTTTTTACAGTGTCGAAGAAGATCAACGCGTCGAGGCCCGGCGACATGTTCTTGATATAAAAAAGGTCATAGCGAAGCTTTTCCTTGGCATCTTCGACGGAGTTTCCATATTTGTATCGGATTTGCGCCCAGCCGGTGATTCCAGGCCGGACAGTATGCCTGAGGTTGTAGAAGGGAATCTCATGCTTGAGCCATTCGATAAACTCCGGACGCTCGGGGCGTGGACCGACCAGGCTCATGTCGCCTTTCAGCACGTTCCATAGTTGAGGGATTTCGTCGAGCCGTGTCATTCGGAGAAAACGCCCCACGGGAGTAATCCGGGGATCCTCATCGGTGGCCCAAGTAGGACCTGTATCAGCCTCCGCGTCGGCCCGCATGGTTCGAAACTTGTGGCAATAAAAAATCGTATCGTCTTTTCCAACACGCCTTTGGTGATAGAGAAGCGGTCCAGGCGAGCTCAGTTTGATGGCGAGGGCTACAAAAGGAAGTAAGGGCAGACTGAGGATCAACCCAACGGTCGACACCACGATGGAAGCGACGCGTTTGTAGACCACAAGAAAGCGAGAAAGACGAAAACCAGATGAAAAAAGAAGCGTGCCCAAGCGCAGTGATTCTATCGGGATTTTCCCTGTAATTTGTTCATAGAATTCAGTCCCATCCTGAACGCGTACACCCCGACTTTTCATGGAGAGCAACACTTCCACTGGAAGTCTTCCGCGACGGTCATCCAGGGCAACAATGACGCGATTCACTTGCTGCGAGCCGACGGCGGTTGGAAGTTCGTCGTCGGTTATTGTGCCATTGGAAGTTCCAGTAAGGCTGCGGCGTTCACATTTCAATTCGTAGCTCCCATTGCCGCCGACCAAAATACGTCCAACGACGCTAAGACCCAGCTCCGGGCGGGATTCCATCTCCCGCAAAAGTCTGGAAGCGGAGGGCTCATCGCCGAAGATCATGGTTCGTTCGGCGAACTGAGGCCGGCGATTCAACGCAAAAAACAAGCCTCGCCAAAGCGCCAGAATGATGACAACAATGAGTAAACCGATCAGGCTGATGCCGCGACCCAATTCCAAGGGTGGATAAAAAAAGTAGAGGACGGCTAAGAGAACAAACATGGTGCCCAGCACTTGCATCAGGCGACTGGACACTTCCCGCTGATTGCTTAGAATGGAAGTATCGTAGAGATCGAAGTAATGCATGCAAATGACGAAGACTCCAGAGAGCATGAGAATTTTCAAGAAACCCTGCTCGTATTGGAGCATCACCGCCGCATCGTTTGTCCCCAGACGGACCATCGCAGCCGCCACGAAAGAGAGCGTGATCAGGCACCATTCTGAAATGCCCAAAAAGAGGGTGCGCCTTGGAAAATAAGCATTCAGGAGGCGAATCACGGAGCAGCCTTTGATTACTTCTTTTTTTCCGGCAGGTTTTCTTTCTTCTTAACGCCGTAATATTGGTCTGTATAATTCACACGATCGAAATCGGAAGCCTCGTTCAGTACCACTCCGAGCCACTTCGGATTATCCAAACCTCTCACGCCCATCTTTAAAGCTTTGATCGGTGTAACGCCTTCGCGGACCACGAGGAGTGTGCCGTCTACGAGTCTGGACCACAGATTAGCGTCGACGATGGGCGACATGGGGGTTGAATCGACGACGACCCAGTCAAAACCGCCGACTAATCGCACGAACGCTTGGGCAAATCGCGCCGATTGTAAAATTTGCGATGGCTGATCGCACGGGGGGCCTGCACTAAGAAACCACAGTTGCATATCATCCAACTTGTAAATGCAGCGTGAAAGCTCCGTGTTTTCTTCTCGCCCACGCCACCATTGATTGATTCCCGTCAAGGTTGCCCAATCCCAGCAAGGTCGTGAGGGATGGCCTGTGCAGGTCTCCTTCGGCCAGAAGGACTTTATAGCCGAAGTGCTTCACCAGAGTGACCGCGAGATTTGCGGCGACTAAGCTCTTGCCTTCGTTGATTGCGGCGCTGGTGATTTGTAACGATTTCAGCTCGCCCTTCTGGCGTAGATTCTCCAGTCGAGCCACTAAGGCACGAAATTTCTCGGCACCCAGACTCTGGGGGTCTGTAAGGGCCACCAAACGCGACGACTTGCCGGCGGAGATGCTGGCGCTGGGACCGTCTGCCATTTTGACGGGCGCCGTCATGATGTTCTTTAACAGTTCGATAGGGTTGTCCGGCCCGGGCGCGACGGTTCCTGGCTGCCGTTTCTCCCTATCGATTCTTCGCAACGTGTCGTAGAGCCGGCTCACTCAGTTTTTACTCCCGCCTGAAATTCGCGTCATCGAAGGGTCCAAACGAATCTTCTGTAGGGTCGTCCAAAGGAAGGCCGGTAGAGCGATCCAAATGAAGATCGGTAGCGACCTCCTGTACAATTTCTGATGTAATCCGACGCTGACCGTGCCCGAAGCTCAGGAGCAGTGAGTTTTCGCAAATGGTGTTGATTAGGCGTGGTATTCCTCGTGAAAACTGACGAATTAAAGCAATCGTTTCATCGGGGAAAATAGCGGCTGCGTGCGAATTAGCTCCTGCGAGCTCCAGTCTTCGATAAACGTAGCCTTTTACTTCATCGGGTCCTAGTGGTTTCAGGCTGCAGCGCAAAGCGATCCTTTGCTTCAATTGTCGAAGTTGTTGTGAATCGAGCTTCCGGTCAAATTCCGGCTGGCCTACCAGCACAATTTGGAGAAGTTTGTGCTTGGTAGTCTCTAAATTGGTCAACAGCCTGATTTCTTCCAGTAGCTCCCAACTAAGCAATTGGGCCTCATCCACTACCAGTGCGGTGGTCAAATCCTGACGCGAGCGCTCCATCAAAAAGTTGTTGAGACGCGCAAGCGTCTCGCTTTTGCTGCGTGCAGTCGACGGAAGAAGGCCCAAGTCATTAACCACATGGGTGAGAAATTCAGGCACAGAAATCATCGGGTTATACACATAGGCGAATGCGGTTTTGTTGTTGCTGAGAACCTCCAGAAGACATCGCACGAGTAATGACTTGCCGGTGCCCACTTCGCCGGTGACCACCACAAATCCCTTGCGGCGAAGCACTCCGTAAGCCAAATTGGCCAGTGCCTCTGTGTGACGTGGCGTGTGGAAAAAGAAATAAGGATCTGGGCTGACCTCGAACGGATTGCGCGTCAACCCATAAAATGTTTTGTACATCGTCTTTAACTTTTGTAGAAGGCGTACAGATTTCCAACGAGCATCAAAATCGCCATCACCACCGCTGTGCCAATCTCTATTCGCCGAAACAGAATGCGAGAACGGTCCTCCCCGGGAACATCTAAATGAGGAATCCCGATCAACACCTTGAGTGGAACTACATCTTCGAGATCTTTTTCCTGCCGCACCCGAACATTGGTCATTTCCAGGAAAGCCGCTAAACCGGCTCCCACTGCGAATCCCAACCCCAAGCCTGCGAGACTGATGAGCAAATGATTGGGAGCCGATGGTCTCGCCGGTAAACTCGGCGGATCGAGGATACGAAATTGCTCACCCTGCTGGCGCTGCTCCAGACTCGTAGCAAGCTGCGAATCGTTTTGCTTTTTGAGAAGCGAATTGTAATTTGCCTTCGATTCCTCATACCCTCGAGAGATATCCGCCAGCTCCTGTTCTGTTTCTGGTGTCAAATTCAGACGGGCCTGATAGGTAGCGATGTCCGACTCCAGTTTCTTCTCGCTTTGCTGATAATTTTGAATTTCCAAATGATTGGCCTTGAGTTGGCTTTGAATCTGCATCATGGGGGAAGTTGACCCGTGCTGCACCGATACTGCCGAGGCAGGGTCGACGTCACTGGTCGGCGTTGCGGACTTCTCGTTCGCCACGATTCCGAGGTCAATTTTTTGTTTGAGTTTCTCCATTTGCGAGATTTTGTCCTTCAACTGAACGACGTCGGGATAGTCCTCGGTATACCGCAACCGGGCTTCCTGAAGCTGGTGGCGCAGATCGGCGAGGTCCTTCTCGAACGTATCCGCGGATGTCCCCGTTGAGTCTCCCTTGCTTAGACTTGCCTGGATCGCTTGATATTCTTGTTGCAGGGACTCCAGATATAGCTTCTGCTGGTTCGCTCCATCTAAAGCCCGCTGGATACTTTGCAGTTGGGCTTGCAAGCCATTCAGGATTTGAACGTTTGTTTCCACCTGACTGGGTAAATTTCCGAAATGGCTGGCCTTGAATGCTCGGACCTTTGCCTCTTGCTCTTCGAGCTTTGCTCTCGCATCCGCTAATTGGCTTTGGAGAAAAGCTGTCGTGCTCTCAGAAAGCTGCTGTTGGGACCTAAGATTCTCCTCGATGAATAAAGACGTGAGCTCACTGTTCACCTGCTGTGCAAGCTGAGGCGTGCCAGCCGAATATCGAATTTTGAATGACGTGAGTTGCCCTGGCCGGCCGGGCGACTCCACCAAGTCGATTTTGATGTCCTTTCGCATTTGTTCAACCGGATCCTCGGTTCGGAGAAATTCCGTCCGTCGGTTCGTTTCATAAAGATGGAAACGGTTGATCGTGGACTGCAGGCGAGTGCGGCTAAGAATCTGTTGCGTCATGCTCTGTAAGCGGTCTTGAAGACTGACGGTGACATTGGGGACCACATATTGCTCGGGAACCTTTTGCTGTTCTACAAGGATCAGAGCCTCGGATTGGAAGGTCGACGGCACTAGCCAGCTTCCCGCCCATGCGATCGCCCAGCAAGCAAAGACTGGAAGTAGTACGTACCAGCGCCGTCGGCGGGCAATAGCCCAGTACTCGTCTAGGCTACGAGATACCTGTCCATCTTCTTCATCGAGCATCGCGACTCCCGATCAACATCGGAAAGTACTGTGGAGACACAAAAGCGCTGGAGTCCCCGCGGGAGGTATTATCCTTGCACATGGCATTCCATAAATCAAAGCTCTTTCTGGTAGCAGCTCGATCAACGTTGGCCCATTACTCTCAAAACTTTCTCTGATGCGACGACCGGGGCCGACATCGAGATCATTCTCGAAGCGGCCAAAGAGAAGCATCCGAAGGCCAGGCCACCGATCATCTCTGACAACGGACCCCAATTCGACTTGCGCAGATCCCAATGAACCAGGAAACGGCTGTAGCCGTCCAGGATGCTGCGCAAATGACAGCACCTCCGCAAAACGTTGCGGTAGTAGTGCGGCCTTTGGCCGTTCTGCTGAAGCGTTGTACTTGTTTCGCCCAGTCTGCCTCACGCTGACATTTCCGCACGAATTATAATGTCAACGTCGATCTCACGTCACACGGTCAGCCGGAGAATTGAGGAACTTCGCGGGCTCGTTTCATACTTCATGGCATTTCCTCGGCGAGGTAAGTACCTTTCACTTAGCAGAAAAATTCCAGGTTCGGACGGAGCCGTGCAGCATCTGATGGCATTCCCGACAAAGCGTGATCAGGTTGGTCTCTAAGTCCTCTCCAAGCGCGCTGCGCCGTCTTATGTGGTGAACATCGAGATTCTTGAGATGGCCACATACCTGACAGCGCCAGTTATCGCGCGCCAGGATTTCTTTGCGTAGCGCCGCATACTGGACAGAGGCCACTCGGACTCGAGGCGTCTTATGCGAAACAGAGTCGCTCATCTCGCTTTTTCTGTGGGATCCGACGGCCCATATGCGGCTGGACATCCGATGGATGCTGAGGGTTCGTGAGATTCTGCGGAAGTGTCCGTTTGCAAGGCGGCACCTGCCAAAAAATCCGCGCAAATCATCTCCAGCGAATAGCCCCGGGATTTATCGCTGCCGAGCATAAGAGCTGCGATTTCGAGGGCGTGCTCGACTACGGACAACTGGCCCTTGTAGAGCTTGAAATAAATGATTTCCCAAGCTTCCGTTTCCTTGCCGGTTAAGTACCGATCAACTTCCCGTCTGAACTCTTCTTTTGGCAGCTCCTTCGCCTTGTGCACCCAGGGTGCACAGTCGAATTCGGTTCCATCGCGACGCGCCACCTTCACCAGTTCACGTGCCTTCGTCCAGCCGACCTCGCGAAGCTGATGCTTCGGCACGCGGGTCAAATGCTCGTGAATTGCGAGCAGGTAATAGGCTTTTCGGCGCGACTCCGGGAATCGCTTCTCAAGGAATTCGTCGAACGACTTCAAATTTTCGAGCCGCCAATATTGCCCGGCTCGCACTTCACAGAGATACTGGCCCAGCTCGACGAATCGCTCATCGCGCTCATGCTCCTTCGTCTGCTCCCAGGCCAAAATCTCATCGATCTTCCCGAGAACGATGAGGGCCCGCCGGCGATTGAGTTCGGGAGACACGACGGTCCGTCCGTCAATCCACAAGTTCGTCCAGCCAATCAAGATCGCTTGCTCCTGGTTTTCGGATGAGGTTCGCGGTGACTAATTCGGGACGATCGAGGCAGAGCCCCAGATGAGAACAGCTAACACACCCGTTTTGCGGGAAACGGATGCCGCTGTGCGAGAGGAAATTGGCCCGACTGGATCTGGGCAACCGTGGCCTCAACCAAGCGCCCGTATTCGCGTCGCTGCTCGTCCGTGATGGACGCTTTCAGATACTGAATTTCAGGAACGCTTTTTCGCACGAAGACAACAACCGCGACATCCGGAGATTCCGCTGATCCATGAGTAGCAAATCATCTGCGGGTCGAGCGATAAAAGTCCAGCCGGCTCCTCTGAATAGCGGCTCGCCGTGGTTTTCCAATCAATGAGACATTGCGTACCGTCGAGTTCGCCTAGGGCGTCGATATAAGCGACGAATTCGTTGTCGCCGGGAAGGCTGCGAACCATCTTCACTTGCAGGTCCTGCTCAGGACGGCGAATCTTGACGCGATCGTCCTGTGCAAATCGCTGGAGCAGATGGACACCCTGGTGAACCAGGCGATCCCAGGATTCTCCTTTCTTGTACTCGAAGGGAGCGTCACGAAAAGCGCCCCATTCCTTGAATAGCGCCGCCGTGCAATCCTCTCCGGAGAAGTAGGCGGCGAGAGCTTTTTCGAAACAGCGGCCGAACGCCATCGCAGCGCGCGTTTCCTTCTCGCGCCAGCCGTCGAGATAGCGATAGCGGTAGCTCCTGGGACAGCGAAGATACTGGGAAATCTGCGTGTGGCTAAAGGTCATCGCCGCTCCCTAGCCCTTGCTTCACGCCGACGGTTTCGCAGGAAAGCTCTTCCCACTCCGTCTCCGGAGCAAAGGCTTCGAGGTTTTGGAAAGACCGACCGTTCAGCGTGACATAGGATGTCCGGACGACTCCGCGGAGCTTCAGCAAAGCCTTCTCATCAATCTGATCTTGGTTGAGCAGGTCGGAGTCATAGCCGAAATCACGCAAAAACCAATTCAGCTTCCAGAGGGCTCGTTCGGTGCAATAGAGCCGACCTGAAAATGATCGTTCCGCAAACGCTTCGGGCTCAAGAACGACAAACCGGATCGACAGAAATGGCTTTTGCGGATGCCAGCGATAGGAAGCGGCATCGACTCGAACGAGGAACAGGCCTTCGAGAAGATTTTCGTGATCCTGCTGTCGTGAATGGAGACCGGGAATGTGTCGCTTCATGGTGTTGCCTCCACAGGTTGAGCGTAGGAATTCAATTTGCAGATGAGTGCGTCTCGATCTTTTTTCGCAGCGGTTGCAAGCTGAGTGATGAACGATTCGACCAGATCACGGCTGGCATCTTTCAGTGTTGCGGTGCCGCAGAAATCCGCGGCATAGGCCTTCACGAGAGTTGGATCGAGATCGTGCTGACGAATCAGCAGGCACAGTTGGTCGCGCAATCGAGGCTGGCCATTGTTTGATCCATTTGATCTGGCTTGACCATTGCGAATGCGGCCTGGCCGCGAGGGGCATTTGCGGAGCGGAGAACGACCCGAGCTCTTCGACACTGCAGAGACCGATTCCGTAGGCTTTTCGGAGAGCTCGGTTGACGGCTCGGGTCTCGGCGACGCGCATCTCGGCGCCACGGACTAGGGGAGACGTATTGGAAGGATCGGCATCGCCGTAACCGACGAAGCCCTTCGAGCGGGAAGACTTGAAAACTGTTGCTCGGAATACCCAGCGGCCCGCGAGAGGATCGGACTGTCGCTCCTGCAGAGCAGTCCGGATTCCGAAGCATCGCGCTCGAAGGGCTATTCGGAGCAGATCCCGCGTGCGTCACGTACCATTTCCCATCGATGCACGAAAGCTCGCCCTGTGAAACAGAAAGTAGATGCGCTTGCGTCAACTCGCGCAAACGGCGAAAATCTTCTTGCGCCAAGTCGGGATAAAGCTTCTTGACTAGCCGGAAATTCTGACGTACTAGGTTAGTGACTCATTTGTTTTTTCACGGCTAGTCCTCCTGTTTTCGATGGCTGTCTCTAGTGACTACATAATGATATCACTTGTGACAGCTTATCGTCAAGCGGGAAATCACTCCGTATGGTGCCATGTCCGAACCTTATGAGCGAATCAAGAGTCCGCGTGCTTTTACGCATTCCTGCAAGCCTAAAGCAACATTGACTCGAGCTCGCAGAGCGAGAGCACCGCTCACTGAACAAACAGATCGAGTTTCTCTTGGATCGATGTATCCGTGAGGACGCTGACAGCGGGGGGAGGGAATCGGAACGAGCAAGAAGTGCTCATGGCAAGCGGAAGTGACGCGTTGGAAGGGCGCGCGATACTGGTTCCGGCACTGTGGTCGGTTGAAATCACGAATGCTGTGTTGATGGCCGAGCGGCGTAAGCGAGTCAAACAACCTGAGATCCGGCGCTTTGTTGAGCTGCTGGACGCACTGACGGTTATCATGGATTCGCAATCAATCACAGAAACTGTGAGCAATATTCTTCCGATCGCACGGGAATACGGCCTTTCTGCCTACGACGCCGCCTATCTGGATGTGGCGGTCCGGCATGCGGTGCCGCTGGCCACTCTCGACAGCGCACTGCGAAAAGCCGGTCGGAAGGCGGGGGATCGAGATATTCAAGGGCAACGTTGCTCGAGAGTAGGATTATTCCTTACTAGAACAAGAGGCAGATTCCCGGAACAACACCGAACATTTTCACGCCATCCTCCTGCTTTGACAGTGAGCGACTGTTTCTTGTGGCCGGAAGTCAGACAGGGCCGATGCTGTTGGCCTGCGAATCGTGCGTGACTAGCTGCCGGGAATCTCGCTGGCGCAGGTAGCGAAAAAGCCCGGCATGGTTCCTGCGACTTGATCGTAGGTGAGGTAAACAACGACTCATTAAGTGGTAAGAAAAGTGCTGCAAGCATTCCCATCCGCTGCCAAGTCCAAAATTGGCTCGATCTGAGGTGGAAAATGAAAATATTTTCCGTTTTTGTGCTGGTACTTACATGCGGCCTAGTACCCTGTCAGGCCGATACAACCCCCACGCAGACTTGGAATGTGACGGCAACGTGTGACCCCGATATCGACTTTCCTTTTACGACTGTTTGCACTGTTCCAGCCAACATCAAGGCGGTGTTCACAACGCAGATCGAGACAGGTACATTCTGGGACCCAGTGGACGGGGAGTTTTTTGAACCCCCAGAAGGAGAACCAGTTGTGACAAACATCACGGGGACATTCGATGGGCTGCCCATGACGGAAGTGCCAGGGTCAGGTCCATTTGTTGGGTATTTAGGGCCGGCCCCAGTCGACATAGCCTTCGTGGCTGGTGGAATTGAATACGAACTCAGTCGGGAGGTGCCTAGCGATATTTTTCTGGATTCAGCGAATGTACACGAGACATTGGCTTTTAGTGCGGTCGAGAACGTGCCCGAGCCTCGCGGATTCTGGATGCTCCTCACTGGGCTGTTCTTGCTTGGACTGTCGCGCTGGGCGCAGATGAGCTTGCGGAAATTGTCGGACCGCTAGACGGAAAGTTCCCGTTATCTGCGTTTCGAAGATCGCCGCCGAGACCTGCGCTTTGAGATGCACTTACTGCACAATGTTTGATCTTCAGGCAAGTTAGACTGCCTGTTCCGCGGGAGGCCGAAAGAGGCTAAAACAGTACTTACGGTAGGCCCTTTTGTTGTTGACAGCGTAAGATAGTTCCGCCACTATCCGTCACACACTCACCCTGTTTCGGCCGTCGGACTTCTGTTCGGCATGATTCGCACATAACGAGTTGCTCAACGGCCGAGCGGCGATGGCATATCTCTCGTTCCCATCTCTGAAAGATCCTCGCGCCCAACGGCACACCGCGGAGATTATTGCCCCGCTCTCCTATAGCTCGTTGGAAGCGCATCGCGATGAGCCCTGGCGCAGGCGCGGCGAAGAGTACGAATGTGCCAAGAACAAGATGACGCGCGCGCTACTGGATCTCGTTGAGCGCCACCACCCGGGATTTGGAGACCTCGTGGAATATTCGGAACTTGGCACTCCCTTGACATTCGAACAATTCACCGGGGCGCCATCGGGGACGATCTATGGCTATCCGGGCACGCCGGAAAAATATTCCCAGGCGTGGCTCGGCCCGCGCACGCCGATCCGGAATCTGTATCTGACGGGCAGCGACGTGGCCTTACTCGGCATCATGGGAGCATTGATGGGCGGAGTCGTGACCGCGAGCTGCCTTCTCGGATGGTTCGGCTTCTTTGAAGTGATGCGTGCCGCGCATTCCCACTCATAACCCGAGATATAGTCCGCCTGGTCACGTTGCAATCATGTCTGGGTCAAGGCGTACACGGAACTAATGCACTTGCCTGATTAACGCCGCAACCGGAGAAGTGAAGCACTACTTAAAAAGGACGGTTACGCGACTAACCGTCCAAGTGGAAGCGGGTTATCGAAAGCAGAATCGCACCGAGCTCGTCGCTGCCGGCTACGTGGGAGGCTTGAGTTCTCCCGACGCGCCCGAGATGCGCCGCTCGCACGTTGCCCATTCCTTAATGGTGCACTGCTGTTTACGGCAGTCAAATTCGCAGAGCGCGATGTCGCCAGGAACCTCTTGGATCAGCTGATTTGTGACCCATCGCCGCAATCTCCGAAAAAGACTAGCTGGTTTGCTTCCGTGCACTAACATGTGCCGGACCTCCCTCAGTGCCTTTGCGGCTCATTGCGCTTGGGCAACGTGGGAATGAGCTTAAACCACAAATTCCGTTCGCGACCGACCGAAAATTCGTAGCATATCTGACCATCTGCGAACGCGATTCCCGAACCTCATATCCTCCGGGCCAATAGTCGTTGAGGGACTCCACGAGTTGCACGGCCTCTTCAAGTTCATCGCGGGACGCCACCCGTACGAACTCGCCATTCTCAAGCTGCTTAAACGCTGTATACATCGGACTAGCACCCCCTTCGTCTTGGTTGAACCCGTTCGGCTCAAAAAAAACTAGCGCTCCTCGCGGTAAGCAGCTGTGATGGAGATCACGGTTCAATGTGACGTAGGAATAACGGATTGGATTCCCCGCTCAACGGGAACGCCGCGCTCGGGCTCGTTACCCTGCCAAGACGTTAGCCGAAGACTCCCCGTCATTTAGCGCCCGATTAACGCATTTACCTGACAAGTGCTTTCCTGCGCCTAAACCATGTGATTTTCGCACGATGAAAACCGAACGAGGTTTGTGCGTCAAATCAATGGTTGCAGCGACGGCTTTCGGAGAGCCTTTCAGCAAACTCGCTGCCAGTTTCGGGTAAGCCTACAGTGCCTGTTCCGATTGTGACCGCATAGAAACGCCGCAATCCGTGTCGATTCGTTGACCCAGTGCGAGTGTGCAACGTCAGATTTGCGGGATCATGCACGCAAGCAAAGCATACAGACCCTGGGGCTGGTTAGGAACGTTACGTACGGGGCAGTATTCTCTGATTTCGTAATTAATTGAGTGTGACTGCGGGGAGAGACCAAAATGCAACGACGAGTCGGGGTTCTTTTCGCGACGACGGTTCTGATCTTTTTTATGCTGGCTGCTTGCAGAACGCGCACGGCGTCAGAAGAGGACGACAAGAAGGCAGCCATAAATGTTGTTCTGGCGCACGAGCAAGCAGTACGATTTCGACAAGGTGGATTCTCTGACACACGCCGGACGCGCGTGTGATCGAGGACTCCTTTCCGCACGCATTCGAACCCGACGAACGCCGAGGCTGGCAACTCAACAAGAACGCTGGCCTCCACGTCGACTACCGTCCCCAAGACGCAGTCGCCGAGGTGCGCGGCAATGTTGCATGGGTTACCGTGACCTTGCACAGCGCCTGGACAGCCGATACTCCGGCGGGCCGGGCCAAGCTGGGAGGGAGCGCGTGGCATGGGACCTACGTGGAGACCTTCATCCTGGTGAAAACGCCAGCGGGTATCGCTTTGCTGCCCTTTCCGCTGAAAAGAAAGGGGATAACGGAATCACTTCGAAATAGGCGTGAACTTCGTGAACATCGTGTACATGAAAGTGGCTACCGCATGATTGGAGCGCTTGCACCAAAGAAGTGAGCGAGGCGCGGAGCGCTCCCGCCCTGCGTATCAAGCAGAATTTTCAATCCTTCAGTGCCTCAATGTCATGAATTTCGATCACCGGAGAGACTGTATGCCAGTGATTTCGATGCTGCCGGACAGACTGGTCAACAAGCGGAGCCGAGTCAGGATGCGATGGAAATGGGTCGCCGAACTGGTATCCAAGAAGAAAGCGGGGGGATGATGGGTCCACGGGACGGACGATCTTCGCTGGAAAAGTTAGCAAAAAATAAGGACTGAAAGCGAACACGCTCTAGCGTTGAGGAAAAATGAAGGTTTCGAGCATGTCGGCGCGGGCCTTTTGGTCCGAGGCGAACAATTGCAGCAGGTCCGTCACCGAAATCATGCCGCGATAGCCCTTTTCAGTGTCAACGACCAGGAGGTGAAAGATTCCGTGCTGGTCCATCAATCGGAGACAGTCCTCGACCGATGTCTCAGGAGTCGCGGTCACGAGCTGCCGCGTCATGATTTCGGAAACGCGCATCCATGCGGGGCACTTATTCTCGGCCGCCACTTTGTCGGAAACGTCGCTTTGCGAGACGACCCCGAGCAGAACTCCTTGTTTGTCGCAGACGCCGACGGAGCGCACTTGGCGGTCCCGGAGATAGCGGGCAGCATCGTGGACGGTGGTGTCTTCCGTAATGGAATAGACTTCACGCCGAGAAGATATGAGGTCCGCTACCCTCATCGGACCCTCCTGAGAACTGCCGAACTGAAGTCATCCTAGGACGACTTTGTCTTGGAACGCAAATCATTTTGTCGGCCACTCGGCGGGCGAGTGGATGCCGCATTATCAACCAGCTTGCGAAGCACAGAGTTCCGATTTACCGACGCTCGAGCCAAGGATTGATCAGACTAGCGGCGCCCAGTCTTTCGAAGTGTTTGGTATTCCGGGTAACCAACGTGAGCCCATGAGCCGCGGCCGTAGCAGCAAAGAACGCATCCATAACACTTAGATTGAGACCGATCTTGCCGCCGCGTGCCATCAAGTCCCCCCAACCCTCGGCGACAGCCAGATCTACGCCGAGAATGCGCCCTTCGAACCTTGCGGGAAGCTCGACCTGCAGCCACCGTGTGAGCCCATCCCGCCGCCATCCTGCCACCATCTCTTCGACCCCAAGCCGAATTTCCGCAAAGGTGATGACACTCAGGAACACGCGATCCTCATCTGTTTCAGCAAGCCACCGCACGACGTTCGCATTCGGTCGGGGCTTGACCCACTCGGAGACTACATTGGTATCGAGGAGGAAATTCAAAGCTCGATCTTGCGCGGTTTGCGATTGGATCGTTTAATGCGGACTCGCGCGCCACGCAGGGGAGAGGAGGCAAAGAACTCAGCGAGATTACCCTTGCGTGCCATCTTCCGTTCCCATTCTTCCGCCGACACTATGACGGCGGCCTTGCGGCCTCGCCGAGTAATCGTCTGCGGACCTTCGGCGAGCGCATGGTCGATTACTGCGCTCAGGTGTGCTTTGGCCCTTGCCACTGCCCAGGTTCGAGTTGATTTGGCCATACACTGCCCCCAAATAGTCCCTATAGTCATTATAGTCATTTGGGGGCATTCTTCAAGTCATTGGCTGAAGCTCAGAAGGATATTTCTTGAGTGTCGAGCTAGTGGCCAATTCCTTTTAGATCGTCCTGGGCCTGTTGCTCCGCGTCCTTTGTGGCTTGCTTGGCGTTGGCATCGGGCTTCAACTGGTGGATGGCTTTGTTCAGGCCCTGAGCTTTCTCTCCGTCAGCAACCTTGCAGCCAGATACATCCGCACTGGTATGAACGCCGGTTACGCCGGCGCGGAGGCAATTGAAATCCACTCCGAGATTGTGGCTAGCGTGAAGGGTAGCAAGACATCCATCTAATGCCGTAAATGGCGCACAGGCGTCGCTAGCGGTCGCGTTAGCTGCCAACAGCCCCTGGGCTTGCAGGCTGGGGGTGAGTTTTTTTTCTGCCTCACTTCTGCTTCCGGGTGCCTCGATGGAATTCTTGGAATCTTTCTTGACCCAGTTGATCGGATTAAGAGAGCGCGAACTCTCCTGTGCGGCGGCGGCCGCGCCGTTGCCCGCCGGCCCTTGCGCCGCTACTCGTCCCGCACCCACCGTCAAAGTGATCGACACACCGAAGAGCAGGACTGCGCCAACAAAAAGCGTTTTCCTCACACGTGCTCCTTCGTAAGACGCCCGACAAAAAGGCGGCTGGCTGACGCAGCCTCACACCCAGTAGGCCACAGAGCCGTGCCCGCCAAGAACCGACGCGAAAGGGTACTACCCCAATCGGTCACGCTGGCCTCTCGAACAGGTGGATGTTGGTGGCGGCGCGCACTTTCGGGAAACTGTTGGATTCAGAACCTAACGGTTCGTGTGGATTTCGAGGAGGTATGGACACCCGCTCACATCCCAACTGCGGATCCGAATAAGGTTTTGTCTCTGCAAAAAAAAACAGCAAGCGGAGAAATTACGGACCCAAAAAACTCTGTGGCTGACGGCTACGATTTTGCGAACCTGGTAGAGATTCCCGCAGCATGGATTCGGCGGGGGATTGCTCGATCCTTAGTACTTCCTGTATCGTCCAGACAGTTGTGTTCCCTTTCCAACACTCACTTACAGGGTGTTAGATGAGATCCAAGCTTCTGAGTCTAGTTGTCCTGTCGATGTCTCTCCTGGTCTCATTTGCGTCAAGCCTATACGCCCAGACCACGAACTCTGGTGGTCTCGCAGGCACTGTGACAGATCCCGGCAATAGCGTTGTGCCTGGCGCGCTTCTTGAGCTGAGAGACAACGCGAAAGGCACGATCCTGTCAACAAAGACTGATGGATACGGAACGTACGTGTACTCGTTCCTCCTGCCCGGGAGTTACGTCCTCAAGGTTGCATTCCGGGGTTTTGAAACAATAGAAGTTCCGGTGAATGTACTGTTAGGCCCGCCAGTCACACTAAATGTCAAACTTGCAATCGCACCTGCTAAGACCTCCATTACAGTGAGAGGGGAACCGCCTCTCATTTACGCAGAGAACGGCGACGCCTCAACTACTAAGACCGAGCTACAAATTTCTGAAGTCCCAAATCCGGGTAACGATCTCACCTACATCGCACAAACTGCCCCTGGTGTAGTCATGAATACAGATCAAGTCGGCCCAGCAATCACTCTGGGAAATTTCTCAAGTCTGGGAATGCCCGGGACATTCCAATCTTTTCACCATAAACGGGATGAACTCCAACGACATGGGATTCAGCGTGAACATGACTGGAGCTACCTTCATGCTTCTTGGCCAGAACCAAATTCAAGAGGCTACAGTCGTGAGCAACGGCTATTCCGGGCAATTCGGCCTATTTGCCGGCGCCAATGTGAATTACATTTCAAAGTCCGGTGGGAATAATTTCCATGGCAATGCCGTGTATTACTGGAATGGGCGGGCGTTCAACGCCAACAATTGGTTCAATAAGGCGAACGAAGTGCCGCGTCCTTTCGACATCGCTAATCAGTGGGCAGGTTCGCTCGGTGGGCCAATCAAAAAAGACAAACTCTTCTTTTTCTTCAACACAGAGGGATTATTGTTGCTGATTCCCTCTCCACCGGTTCCCGTCGTTATTCCAAGCCCCCAATTTCAAGCAGCCACTATCACAAACATTGACTCCAAGTTTGGCGCATCGTCCGCTTCCGACGCATTCTACAAACAGATTTTTGGCCTCTACAACAACTCCCCTGGGGCTAGCCGTGCCACGCCCGGTGCCCCTGGTGATTCGATTGGGTTGTGGTGATTTTCGAGTGCCAAATGGGTTGGGCACGACCATACCATGTGCATACTCTTTCGAAAGCACGCTGACCGGCCAACCGACCGATGAATATCTGACTTCTGGCCGAGTCGATTGGAATATTGGAAGCAAGGACCGCGCCTTTTTCCTGGTCCAGTACAACTTTGGCCTACAGCCTACCAATACAGATCTCATCAGCTCTGCGTTCAATGCCAAGAGCAATCGGCCCTGGTTGCAGGGCCAACTTGTGGAGAACCACACATTCAGCCCTTCTGTCTTCAATGAATTTACGCTGAGTGGGTATTGGGCAAGTCTTGTTTTCAAACTCGTTGACCCCTCAAAGGCGCTGGCGGCCTTTCCAACGGTGCTAACTTGGTCCAATTCAGGATTAGCGTTCACAGATCTGGGAGGACTGGATTATCTGATTCCGAATGGAAAAAACGTTACACAGTATCAGATTGCTGACGATCTCCTGATCCGACGGGGTAGACACACGCTTGCGTTCGGTGAGTTTTTTCTTCGTGACGATTGGAGCGTCCCGTTCCCTGCGCACAATCAGGTTGGAACGTTATCTCCGCTGACGCTTGACGCATTCTATCAGGGGGGCTTCGATCCGGCCTCACCTGGAACAGACTCGACTTTTTTGAGTCAATCATTTGCATCCTCGACCCGACAGCACTTTGCCTTCTATAACCTCGGCCTCTATGCACAGGACGAGTGGCGCGTACGTTCAGACCTGTCGCTTACATTCACGCTGCGCTCTGAGCATCAGTCCAATCCAGTTTGTCGCGAATCCTGTTTTGCGCGCTTCTTAGGGAGTTTCAATTCGATCAGCCACGATCCGAACCAGCCATATAACCAAGCAATTCTGATCCAACCAAAAACAGGCTTTCGAGGAATTACAAAGCGTGTTGTGGTTGCCCCGATTCGGCTTCGCCTGGCAGCCGCTTGGCATTTCACACAACACAGTGCTGCGAGGAGGAGTGGGCGTCTTTTACGATCCTCTTCCCGGGACCACATTTCCAGCATTCCGATCCAATCCGCCATTCCTCAATTCGTTCACCGTTATTGATAACAACCTTGCACCCAAGGAAACAACCAGCCTGTTCAAAGACGCCTCCAGCTCAAATGTGGCATTTGTAAATGGTTTCTCTGCTGGTAAGACCCTCGCCCAAATTCAGGCCGAAATCCCTCAGTTTTCACCGCCTGCATTTAACAATCCAGGACGGCCTACGACTCCGCCGCAATATCAAAAATGGAGTCTCGAATTGCAGCAGGCGATCGGAACGAGCAGCTCGTTAAGTATCGGCTATTTTGGTCATCATGGAATTCACGTGCCATTCCAAAATCCCTCGGCAAACGCGTGGGGATTGGGATCTTTCCCCTCCGCATGGTGTACGAGCCCACCGGTTCCCCCATGTGCCGATCCGCGGTTCAGTGAAGTGAGTGAATTCAATACGGGTGCAGTTTCGAATTACAACGGCATGGTCGTTTCCTTTCAGCATCGAGTTCGGCCAAGGCATCATTCAAGCGAACTATACTTACAGTCATGCATTTGACGAAGCCTCAAACGGTGGCGCTGCATTTCCATTCACTTCCGCTAGCGCAGGCGATCCGCAGGATCCGAACAACGTTCGAGGGAGCTACGGCTCAGCGGATTACGATACGCGCCACAATTTCAACGCCAGCTACGTGTGGCAGCTTCCCCTGAAGCGAATGCTGCATGGTCATGGTTCGGAGCTTTTGGTGACCGGATGGCAAGTCGCTGGAACGATCTTTGCGCGAAGCGGCTTCCCATACACAGTATTGGATGGCCTGGAAGCCAGCCTCCTCCAAAGTAACAATTTCTTTGGATCGTTCTATGCCGTGCCCGTGGGGCCAATCGGATCGAAGGGATCCTGCGGGAGAGGGGCGGCTTTTCCTCCGGCTTCGCAGCCCTGTCAGCCACCGCAGGCTCTTAGCGGACGGCTCAACTCCCAGTCCGAATGCGCGGTTCGTTCAAGCTGGCTGCGAGACGGATTTCAATGCGGGAAATCTGCCGGGGCCGTCGGGGCCTTGTAGTGGACCTCCTGTTCAATTCGTGCAAGGTCGCAATCGTTTCCGCGGACCAAGCTACTTCAATACGGATTTCACGATCATTAAGAACACCAAGATCCCTGGTCGGGAAAATGCCACCCTGGGGATTGGATTCCAATTCTTTAACCTCTTTAACCATCCGAATTTCGGGTTTCCTGACAATCAGGTCCAAGATCAAACTCTCGGCCAGATTTTTTATCTGGCGGCGCCGCCAACCAGTGTCCTTGGCAGCGTCGGCGGCGACAATGCCCCACGAATGATTCAGCTTAAGGCGCAACTCCAATTCTGAGAGCAGTTCCGATTCAGGCATCTCATCTGCGGGAACGCGAATCTCTGAGCCATCGACGGCACTACGAAGCCAACCACAAGCAGGATCCAATAAGCGGCCGGCGGAACTATTCCCTTCAAGGTGTGCTCCCGATGCGCCGTGCCGATTCCGGGTAGTTATAGAGATCCAGCAATGCTTGAAATCTTGGGTCAGACCGCAAAGGGCCAAACCGCCATTCAGAAACGAAAAGAGACGCTCCAGGTCCACACTTTCCCGGCCCGCAATTTCCGCTGGAATCCGCCAAGAGTTCTCGAATAGCCTGTTCCTTTCGGCCCATGCGGGCATAAACGACAGCAGAAAGCCAGCCGTCCTTTCCGTATTTCTTGTCCATTTCTGCCAGCAGCTTTTCAGCTTCAGCCGTCTTGCCCCATCCGGCATAGGCCGAAGCCATCAGCGTAAGCAGGTATGGATGGCGGCCTGACACTTCCGCACCTTTTTCATATTGCTCGAGTGCTTCTGGAAACATATCCTTTGTTTCGTAGATATCTCCAAGAGCCCAGCGCAAACGAGGATTCTCGGGCTCCATCTCGATGACGTCTTTCATTTTGCGCACAGCCTCTTCAAAACGGCCCGCTCCAACGACGCAAGTGGCCAAGTTAGCTGTCACGCTCGTATTTAATGGATCCAACGCTTGTGCGAGTTGATATTCATGGCATTTCGGATCATGCAGGCCAACAGTGTCTTGGAAGAAACCGTATCGGTTGTGGGCCAATGCATCGTTGGGGTTCAATTCGAGCGCACGCTTGAATTCCTTTTCAGCCCCAGACCAATCCTGCATGTGGCGATGCAGGACAAAGGCCAGGGACCGGTGCGCATCGGCGAGAGAATCATCGAGGGACAGAGCCTTCTTCGCTGCTGCTATCGCGCGTACTACGGCCTCGTCTGCCTCACCCCAGATTTCCACTTTGCTGTAGGCCTCGGAGAGCCCGGCGTATGCCGGCGCGTATTCTGGATCGAGATGGATCGCTTCTTCATAATATTCGACAGCTTTTTGCAAATCCTTCTGGTTTTTGAAACGGCTCGAAAAGTATTGACCCTTCAAGTAAGCCTCGTACACTTTGGGATCCACGATCTGCTTCTTTGCAGCCAAGCGCGCCTGATCTCCCGAGGTCAGCTTGGCTTCAATTTCTGTCGCGATCGCTTGCGCTACATCGGCCTGCAGTGAAAGTATGTCGTTCACTTTGCGGTCGTAACTCCTGGCCCAGATGTGCCGATCGGTATCGGCACGGATCAGCTGCGCGTCTACGCGCACTTGGTCGCCGGAGCGGACCACGACACCCTCGACCACGACATCCACATTCAAATCCTTGGCGATTTGAGGAAGCCCTTCTTGCGTTCCCTTGTAGTGCATCGAAGACGTCGCCGAGATCACCCGTAACGATTCGATCTGGGCCAAATCCGTAATCAGCGCTTCCGTCATACCGTCTGCAAAGTAATCCTGTGACGGATCGGCCGAGAGATTTCTAAGTGGCAAGACCGCAATCGACTGAACGTTGCTCGATGCATGTGTCGCGAACACGTGGTGCCGCCAATCGTTCGTCACCATTGTCAATATCGTAGCCAAGGCGAGAGTGAGACCGAGTCCGGAGATCCATTGCATCTTCGCATTCACTGTTGCGGAGTCTCGCTGTATGGCTAAAGATCGATCGTCGAAAGAGACGCGTTCGGTGTGGGCGGGCGGCGTAAGTGCCGGGATCAGTGGGTCTGGTCCAGAAATCGCTTCGACGTCAGCTATGAAACGGTACCCGTGGCGCGGAAGTGTCTGGATGTAACGGGGTTGATCGGCCGAATCGTTCAACGCGTCGCGAAGCCTTCGAATCGCCGCATTCATCCCCGCGTCAAAATCCACAAAGGTATCATCGGCCCAGAGCTTTCGGCGTAGTTCCTCTCGCAGAATCAATTCGCCGGGTCGCTGGAGTAGAACCGTCAAGATCTGAAAAGGCTGATCTTGCAATTTGATCCGGATGCCATGTTTGAAGATCTCATTAGAGATGAGATCAACATCGAAAGCACCGAAGCGAATTCGCCGGACTTGAGGTGTTGAACTAACCATTGTGAGAACGTTGCCGCCGAGTATATTCCTGCCGCATGGGGAATGGAAGCGGGGCGCATCTTTCGATGCGCTATAACCCCAAGCTTCTTAGTATGTTAGACCGTTAGAATCATTTCATTTGCGCGTTTGCGGTCCACCATTGCCTTAGTTCGGATATCCGAGCAAAGTCACCCCGTTTTGAAATCAAAAACCCGCTCAGACGGAGTGACACGATGACACGAATCGTCAGAGTATTTGCGTTGTTGGCGGCGTTTTTCTCCTTGTTGCTTGTGGTCGCCTCGAGCCCTTCACCCCAAAACGTCCCTAGCCGGACCGATAGCAGCTTCCGTTACGTCAAGATTGACATTCCAGGAGCTTCTGCAACGAACCCCAGCGGCATCAACGCACGCGGAGACATCGTCGGAGGCTACAGTGATTCCGGCGGCGTCACACACGGGTTTTTGTTACGACAGGGTGTGTTCTCCAACATCGATTTCCCAAACGCGTCGTTGACGGCGGCGCGCGGCATCAATGCGCGCGGTGACATCGTCGGCAGGATATTGGGTGCAACTGGCGATGAGCATGGTTTTTTGTTGCGTGACGAGACCTTCAGTCAGATTGACTTTCCACGAGCGAGCGGAACTACCGCACGCGGTATAAACAACGCCGGTGATATCACCGGACGGCACTTCGACAATGCGGGAAACGAGAACGGATTCATCGTGAAGGACGGAAAATTCAACAGCGTTCACGTTCCGGGCTCGTGCTCAACCGACGTCTGGCTAGCCATGGACAACGGACGAGTACTCGTGGGCGATTTCTGCACAGATGCTGACAACGGGATTCACGGTTACGTGCGAAATGAGCCTGGGGGTTTCGAAAACATAGATTTCCCTCACGCAGGCGCTCCCTGTACCGCAGTCCGCTGGGTAAACGAACGTGGAGACATCGTCGGGGTGTATGCGAATTCCCTTAGCGAGTGCTATTCCTTCCAGCTTCACGGTTTCCTGCTGGCTAACGGTAAATATACTGCGATCGACTTTCCGGGAGCTGTGTACACCAGTTTGCTCGCTATCAACGACGACGGCGAGATGGTAGGTCAATTTACGGATCAGAAAGGCAACATACACGGCTTCAAGGCAGCGCCGAAAGATGAGTAACCATCTCGACCTCAAGGGTTCAGAGCGCGATTCGACAAGATGGGCGAACCCCGGCCTTAGGTTCGGCCCCAGAAACGTGAATTTCAGACTTGCGATTAAGGAGTTCGTCATGAAGCTGAAGGAGTTCCTTGCTATATCATCCCTGATTCTAGCGCTATTCGTGACGGGATGCGGTGGTGGCAGTTCCGCTCAGGTACAACCGCCACCCCCACCGCCGTCCACACTTTCGATCAGCTCAATCTCGCCCACGAGTGCGGCGCCAGGTAGTCCTGACCTCACTCTGACGATTACGGGATCAAATTTCGACGGCAGCGGTGTTGTACGCAGCAGGGTGGTTTGGTCTACGAACGGGACCACGATCACCCCATTGATGACAACCTTGGTGAGCAGCAACCAACTCACAGCGGTGATTCCCACGGCTCTATTGAGCAACCCCGTCACCGCCCAGGTGTCGATACAGAATTGGGACTTTATGGAGGGTGTCAGCCGAGGGAATTCGAACTCCGTAACTTTTAGCGTCATGAAACCGCCGCCGGGATCACCTTCGATCAGTTCAATCTCGCCCACGAGTGCGGCGCCAGGTAGTCCTGACCTCACTCTGACCATTACGGGATCGAACTTCGTGGGCACGGCTCACAATGTTAGGGGTCCGGTTTGGTCCGCGAATGGCACTGACACCAACTTGGCTGAGACCTTCGTAAGTGAGACACAGCTCACCGCTGTGATCCCCGCGGCTCTGCTCAGCAGCGCCGTCACCGCTCAAGTATTTATAGAGTTCGGGGATCCGATGGGAGACGACCCTCTCTCGAAGTCAAACTCACTCAGTTTTCACGTCCCCCCGGCTACTGCTGCCACAACCTCTATTTCTCCCGCCTTGTCTACACTCGGGCCGAAAGGGACCCAGCAGTTTGTGGCTACGATGAATGGCAAAAGCGCGGACGCGACATGGGAGATCGAAGAGGGCGCGGCCGGCGGGAGCATTACAGCAAGCGGCTTTTACACCGCTCCCAAGCAGGTGGGCACGTTTCACGCAATCGCCACGTTTGTGGCGGATACTTCCAAGAATCCGGTCGCCACGATTTCTGTTATGTCCTCTGGTTTCAGCTCGACGGGTAGCATGAGCAAGGCCCGGAGCGGGCACACCGCGACGTTGCTAGCAAGTGGCGAGGTGCTGATTGTCGGTGGTGGGGCTGCCGATCTCGATGCGAGTGCGGAGCTATTCGACCCTAAATCCGGGACTTTCACGCCGACCGGCAGCATGACCACCCCACGCTACGGCCCTACGGCCACGTTGTTGGCTGATGGAAAGGTGCTTGTCACTGGCGGAGTCGGCCCGGGCGTGAGCGTGCTTCCGAGGCTCAGCTCAGCCGAGCTGTATGATCCTCAGTCTGGCAGCTTCACCGCCATAGGAAACATGGCGGTCGGTCGCGTCCTACATACCGCAACTCTTCTAGATGACGGCAGAGTGCTGATTGCGGGAGGAACAGACGCAAGCGGGGGAGGCGGAGCCGCCACAGCAAGCGCTGAGTTATATGATCCCTCCGCCGGTACATTCACGCTCACCGGCAGCATGGCATCCGAACGGGCTGATCATACTGCCACGCTCTTGGCTTCCGGAAAGGTCCTGATCGTTGGAGGATGGAACGGTCATGCAGCCGATGCTGCTGACGATCCTCCGTGGGACCCGCTCTTCGCAGAGTTGTTCGACCCCTCATCCGGGGGTTTCACTGCGTCCGGAAGTATGAGCACGACGCGCATCGGGCACAGTGCTATCCGGTTGGCTAGTGGGAAGGCGCTGGTGCTCGGAGGCGTGCCGAGTCTCCAGAATGTCCATCAGCAGCCTCTAGATCCGCAGTATGCCGAAGTATACGATCCCACAGCTGCTACCTTTTCCTCGGCGGGGAATTTCACACTGTCGCGCACAAAAAATACCGCCACTTTGCTTACCAATGGGATGGTGTTGATCGCCGGAGGTGAACAAGCAGGTGCCACAGTGACATCGGCCGACCTACTGGATCCGGCCACTGGAACGTTGTCGGCTACAGGCGGACTCGTGATCGCCCGCACGGAACACACCGCAACTCGCTTAAACGACGGCCGTGTACTAGTCACCGGCGGAGCTGACGCCAATGGTAACGTCCTCGCCAGCGCTGAACTGTACCAGTGAAGAAGGCAAATGAAAGCCGCTTTGCGGGTTTGCAGGCGTTCCACAGAGTCGATGCTGTTGGCCTGCAAATCGCGCGTGACCAGCTGCCGGGAATCTCGCTGGCGCAGATAGCGAAAAAACACGGAATCTCACGGGCGAGTGGATGCCGCATTATCAACTAGCTTGCGAAGCACAGAGTTCCGATTTACCGACGCTCGAGCCAAGGATTGATCAGACTAGCGCCCAGTCGTTCGAAGTGCTTGGTATTCCGGGTAACCAACGTGAGCCCATGAGCCCCGGCCGTGGCAGCAAAGAACGCATCCATTTGCGGAGCGGAGAACGACCCAAGCTCTCCAGCGATTCGCACCTACGACGGCGGCCTTTCGGCCTCCTGTGCAAGCTAAATTCGTATACCCAGGTCACGGCTGGCATCCTTCAGCGTCGCCTGGGACCTAACCAGATCCTGGCGATCATCGACGCCAGCGGATGTTTGTATCGCCGACACGCCGGCCTGGCACCTCAGCATCGTCGCGTTCCAAAGCTCAGCCCGACCTGGCCGCGCGCGAGGCCAGGCGTGTGGAGCATTTACGCGATTGACGGCGGTAGAAGGCCAATGTAAACGGAGAAGAGACGCCATGAGGGCCGCGGAAGAAGGAGGGAACGTAGAGCACTGGCGTTTCGTGCGCGAGCGATCGCGATGCACCTGAGTGCGCAAGACCGCGACTTCCAGAGTTTCAGTTTACCGTTGGCCGTTAAGCATTATATAATCTCAGAGTGATTCGATCCTTTCGTTCGAGGGACACCGAAACCTTATTTAAGGAGTTGCGCCCGTCAAATGCACTTCGAACCATTGCCAAACAAGCCCTCCGAAGATTGCAGCAGCTGGATTCAGCCACCAACTTGCGCGATCTAGCCCTCCCTGGAAACCGGCTGGAGAAGCTTCACGGCAACCGGAACGGCCAGCATAGCATTCGGATCAACGATCAATGGCGGATCTGCTTTCGTTGGAAGGACGGAGATGCTTACGACGTGGAAATCGTTGACTATCATTAGGAGTAGACAATGACGGCAAATGAACTTCTCGCGGAGACGCATCCCGGGCGGACGATTTTGGAGGATGTTGTAAAGCCGCTTGGTATGAGTGTCAATGCGCTCGCCAAGGAGCTCCGCATCCCCGCCACGCGCTTAAACGACATTGTGCGCGGCCGGCGTGGTGTCACGGCGGACACCGCGCTCCGGCTAGCACGTTACTTGGGCACGACAGCCCAGTTTTGGCTCAATCTTCAGTCTGCCTATGAACTGAGGGTTGCTGAGCGGTGGAAAGGGCCAGCGATTAGGAAGAGCGTGAACCCTCGAAAGGCCGCTTGAAGCCGGTGCGCGAGAAGAACGTGAGCTTCCTGCCCCCTGCCAAACGAGTTTGCATATCATTCGGGAGTCGCACAAGGAACTACCTGGCGGCTGTGCCGACGGTAGACTCGAAAATCTTGGTCGGTCGTGAGAATGAAGGGATCGTCAAGCGTTTCGGTCATGCGAACCAGGCAAGCATCGGCAAATCCCATCAGAACGTTGGAATACTTCTCGATCAGTTTGATGACTGGCTCCACGTTCTCGGCAAGCGCGAAGGCGACGAGCAGGGCGCGGCGGCGAAGTAGTGCACCGAGATTGCGGGCACCACGCTCGCCGAGAAGATGGAAAGCCTCGGACAGAACGGCTTCGCACGTAGCCCATGGCGGAGGCGTCTCAGACGCCTGCGTCACGGCCCATTTGTGGTGAGCGTCACGGCTACTCAGCAACGCAACAACAAATCCAGCATCAACGAGTACGTTTCTGGCCATAACGTGTGGCGTGCAAATATTCCTTCTTTCTCGTGGTCAGGTCTGTCGGCAAGCCACCTACTGATCCGATGAGGTCGGCGATGGCATCGAGGGAGGCAGTATGGCGGCGCTTCCGGGGCGCACGCTCGAGACGTTCGCGAACTACATCAGACTTCGAGATCCTGCGCCCACGTGATTCCCGTCTCAATGTCCGCCACCAGTGGCTCAGGCAGTCGTACCGTGAGAGTCTTCATGAAACGAGTGTATTACATCTCTGGCAGATGTGCAAGACAAGCCATGTAAAGGTCAGAACCACCGGTCTCCCCGCATAGGCCGATAAAGACGTACCACCTTCCTAGAAATTCGTAGCGGCCGGCGACTTGCGTGTAGGAATAGGTGCAACTAGAGTAGAAAAAATGGCTCCCAAATTCCCAGTCTGCGATAGTAAACGCGAAGCACAGTGCTGTCGCCTTACATTTTGACGGGAAAAGCTTTTCGGGACTACAATTAAGCTAGTTGGGGCTAGTTTAAGAGGAGGCATCAAGATGGCATTCGTAGGGGCTTTTGACGCCAAGACACATTTGGCGGAATTGCTCGATCGGGTTGGCAGGGGAGAGAAGATTACGATTACGAGGCATGGCGTTCCTGCGGCGATGCTGGTCCCTGTCGGGGAAACAAGCGCAAGAATGACGCACAGGGAGATTGTGGAAGGCATGCGGAAGCTGCGCAAGCGGATCAAGCCCGGCAAGATGAACGTCCGTCAGATGGTGGAAGAGGGGCGGCGGTTTTGACCGGGATTGTTATCGATGCATCCGTGGCGCTCGCTTGGTGCTTTCCAGATGAGGCAAGCGAGTACGCAGATGGGGTACTGGTCGCGTTGGAAGGACGCGCGATACTGGTTCCGGCACTGTGGTCGGTTGAAATCACGAATGCTGTGTTGATGGCCGAGCGGCGTAAGCGAGTCAAACAACCTGAGATCCGGCGCTTTGTTGAGCTGCTGGACGCACTGACGGTTATCGTGGATTCGCAATCAATCACAGAAACTGTGAGCAATATTCTTCCGATCGCACGCGAATATGGCCTTTCCGCCTACGACGCCGCCTATCTGGATGTGGCGGTCCGGCATGCGGTGCCGCTGGCCACTCTCGACAGCGCATTGCAAAAAGCCGGTCGGAAGGCGGGGATCGAGATATTCAAGGGCAACGTCACTCGAGAGTAGGATTATTCCTCACTAAAACAAGAGGCAGATTCCCGGAACAACACCGAACATTTTCCCGCCATCCATCTGCTTTGACAGTGAGCGACTGTTCCTTCTGGCCGGAAGACAGACAGAGCCGATGCTGTTGGCCCGCAAATCGTGCGTGACCAGCTCCCGGGAATCTCGCTGGCGAGGTAGCGAAAAAGTATCAACCAGCTTGCGAAGCACAGAGTTCCGATTTACCGACGCTCGAGCCAAGGATTGATCAAACTAGCGCCCAGTCTTTCGAAGTGCTTGGTGTTCCGGGTAACCAACGTGAGTCCATGAGCCGCGGCCGTAGCAGCAAAGAACGCATCCATAACACTTAGATTGAGACCGATCTTGCTGCCGCGTGCCATCAAGTCCCCCCAACCCTCGGCGACAGCCAGATCTACGTCGAGAATGCGCCCTTCGAACCTTGCGGGAAGCTCGACCTGCAGCCACCGCGTGAGCCCATCCCGCCGCCATCCTGCCACCATCTCATCGGCCCCAAGCCGAATTTCCGCAAAGGTGATGACACTCAGGAACACGCGATCCTCATCTGTTTCAGCAAGCCACCGCGCGACGTTCGCATTCGGTCGGGGCTTGACCCACTCTGAGACTACATTGGTATCGAGGAGGAAATTCAAAGCTCGATCTTGCGCGGTTTGCGATTGGATCGTTTAATGCGGACTCGCGCGCCACGCAGGGGAGAGGAGGCAAAGAACTCAGCGAGATTACCCTTGCGTGCCATCTTCCGTTCCCATTCTTCCGCCGATACTACGACGGCGGCCTTGCGGCCTCGCCGAGTAATCGTCTGCGGACCTTCGGCGAGCGCATGGTCGATTACTGCGCTCAGCTGTGCCTTGGCACGTGCCACTGCCCAGGTTCGAGTTGATTTGGCCATGCACTGCCCCCCAAATGGTCCCTATAGTCATTATAGTCATTTGGGGGCATTCTTCAAGTCATTGGTAGTCTGAAGCTCAGAAGGATATTTCTTGAGTGTCGAGCTAGTGGCCAATTCCTTTTAGATCGTCCTGGGCCTGTTGCTCCGCGTCCTTTGTGGCTTGCTTGGCGTTGGCATCGGGCTTCAACTGGTGGATGGCTTTGTTCAGGCCCTGAGCTTTCTCTCCGTCAGCAACCTTGCAGCCAGATACATCCGCACTGGTATGAACGCCGGTTACGTCGGCGCGGAGGCAATTGAAATCCACTCCGAGATTGTGGCTGGCGTGAAGGGCAGCAAGACATCCATCTAATGCCGTAAATGGCGCACAGGCGTCGCTAGCGGTCGCGTTAGCTGCCAACAGCCCCTGGGCTTGCAGGCTGGGGGTGAGTTTTTTTTCTGCCTCACTTCTGCTTCCGGGTGCCTCGGTGGAATTCTTGGAATCTTTCTTGACCCAGTTGATCGGATTAAGGGAGCGCGAGCTCTCCTGTGCGGCGGCGGCCGCGCCGTTGCCTGCGGGCCCTTGCGCCGCTACTCGTCCCGCACCCACCGTCAAAGCGATCGACACACCGAAGAGCAGGACTACGCCAACAAAAAGTTTTTTCCTCATACGTGCTCCTTCGTAAGACGCCCGACAAAAAGGCGGCTGCCTGACCCAGCCTCACACCCAGTAGGCCACAGAGCCGTGCCCGCCAAGAACCGACGCGAAAGGGTACTACCCCAATCGGTCACGCTGGCCTCTCGAACAGGTGGATGTTGGTGGCGGCGCGCACTTTCGGGAAACTGTTGGATTCGGAATGTAACGGTTGGTGAATCACAGCCAGCGATTCGACGGGATGAGCAGGTAGAAATCGCTTCGGAACACTTTTGCGTCCCGCCCGGTACCGCATTTGCGCCGGATCTTCAGACTTGGATCCGCAACAACGATCTCGATCCCGCTTGGTCGCCCATGGGTACTGATATCACGCATCAAGGCCCGTTCAACGGTTCTTCTGCACTCACGACGGTAAGGGCAGACGGTTTGTGCGGATCAACGTTCGAGAAACCTCAAATCTCAAGGTTCGCAAATCGTACAGCCCGGGGAGCCAGCCTCTGTGAATTCAATCCCTTGTGAAATTGCATTCTCACGTTTTGCTTCCAGAAAACCATAGTGTCATGTACGCGCGAGTTTTTGTGGTTCACCCACTATGCCTTCACGCCTGCTTTGCGGAGGATTGTCATCATCGGGCACCAGTTCGTAAAGGCCGACTGGAAAAGGTTCAAGCCTACGAAAGTCGTGAAAAGAAACCAGTACGGGCTTACCCAATATCCCAATGCGAGGGAAGCCAGGACGAAGGCTCCTGCGATAAGTCTAAGGTAACGGTCTACGGTCATGGTATTGCCTCCTTTTCAATCTGCTGCGGACACGAGATCTTCGCCACTGGCTGGCAGAGTTTTCGTGCCACCGCGTTCACTCAAGTAATAAAGAACCGGGACAGTCATTCGAGAGAGCACGGTCGAAGCAACTTCCCCTGCCATCAGCGAGATCGCGAGCCCCTGGAAGATCGGGTCGAATAAAA
Source organism: uncultured Acidobacteriota bacterium (assembly GCA_963772535.1). Classification (GTDB taxonomy): domain Bacteria; phylum Acidobacteriota; class Terriglobia; order Acidiferrales; family UBA7541; genus Palsa-295. Next base: position 1,068,559 of record CAVYXN010000004.1, on the reverse strand, counting down.
TCACACTCGCACCGACAACGACAGCCGCTGCCGTCAGCAACATGGGACGGAAGCGCACCGCTCCAGCGTCGACCACTGCTTGTTCCAGCGACATTCCGTGCGAGCGGCGCAATTCGATGAAATCGACAAGGATGATGGAGTTTCGAACGATGATTCCGGCACCGGCGATGAAGCCGATCATTGAAGTCGCGGTGAAGAATGCTCCCATCAACGCATGAGCCGGCAAGATGCCGACGAGGGTCAGCGGAATCGGGGCCATGATTACCAATGGTGTCTTGAACGACTTGAACCAGCCGACCACTAGCACGTAAATCAGCACCAGAACGGCAGCGAAGGCCAAACCGAGGTCGCGAAATACCTCGACCGTGATGTGCCACTCGCCGTCCCATTTCATGGCGTAATGGCTTGTGCTTTCCGGAAGTATGGTGCCCGAATAGAGCTTTACTTGGCCGCCATCCGGCAGTTGGAGCTTATTGATTGACTCGTTCATCTGAACGATCGCGTACACAGGACTTTCCACGATTCCGGCAACGTCCCCGGTAACATACACGACGGGCCGCAAGTTCTTGCGATAAACGCTTTGGTCAATCGCGGTCTCCCGTATGTTGGTAACCTCGCGAAGGGAAACCTGTGCGCCCCAGGGTCCAGGCAACTTCAGGTTTTCAAGATCCTCGATGCCGGAGCGGTCGGGCCGAGACAAGCGCACTTCGATGGGGATATCCTCCCGCGATGCGGGATCGTGCAGCAGACCTGTTGAGGCTCCGCTCAGGCCTATCTGGACCGTTCGTGTAACTTCTGCCGCTGAGACGCCTTGCAGCGCAGCCTTGTCGAGGTCCACCTTCATGTCGTACTTGTTCTGCGGATCTTCGACATACCAATCGACGTCCACCACACCTGGAGTCTCTTGGAAAATTTTCTTTATCTTTGCTGCCAGTTCCGTCTGACCTTTGTAGTCCGGCCCATACACTTCAGCAACGAGAGTTTGCAGCACCGGCGGACCCGGTGGAACCTCGGCGACTTTGATGCGCGCGCCAAATGGCACAGCAATTTTGTTCAGTTCCGGCCGCAATCTACGGGCAATTTCATGGCTCTGCGCTTTGCGGTCACGTCGAGAGAGAAGATTCACCTGGATATCCGCTTGGTTTGGTTGACGCCGCAAGAAATAATGTCGCACGAGCCCGTTGAAGTTGTAGGGCCCCGAGGTTCCCGCATAGATTTGGTAATTGATGACCTCTGGTTGCTGGGTCAAGTAACTCCCCAAAGCCTGGGCTACATGTGTCGTCTGCTCCAGTGGCGTTCCATCGGGCATGTCTATGATCACCTGAAATTCGCTCTTGTTGTCGAAGGGGAGCATCTTGACCTGCACCCACTTGAGCGGAATGAACGCCACTGCCACCAGCAGCAGCACAATTACACTGCCAAGGAAGAACCACTTTCGCCGTGAATTCTGAATCATCGGATTCATCAAGCGGCGATAGAACCTTGTGGTCCAGCCTTCGGCCTCATGGCCGGACTCAGGACGGTCGGCGTAATGATGCAGCAAACGCAGAGCGGCCCAGGGCGAAACCACAAAAGCCACGACCAACGAGAACATCATTGCTGCGGAAGCGCCTACCGGAATCGGGCGCATGTACGGCCCCATCAGGCCACGCACGAGGGCCATCGGGAGAATCGCCGCAATCACTGCGAATGTGGCCAGGATTGTTGGGTTGCCGACTTCGTCCACGGCTTCAATTGCAACGTTTGCAAGTGAGCGCCCACGATTTTCGGGCAGCCGGAAATGGCGAACGATGTTCTCGACCACGACGATGGCGTCATCCACCAAGATGCCAATTGAAAAGATCAGTGCGAAGAGCGTGACCCGGTTCAACGTGTACCCGAACAAGTAGAAGATAGCGAGAGTCAGTGAGAGGGTTACGGGAATGGCCAGCAGCACGACGCCTGATTCGCGCCAACCCAATGCCAGTGCTATCAGTAGCGTGACGGAAAGCGTTGCAAGGAAGAGATGCTTGAGGAGTTCGTCCGATTTGTCCTTTGCGGTTTCCCCATAGTTGCGCGTAACGGTGACGTTCAAATCGTTTGGCAGCGTATTGCCTCCAAGAGAGTCAATCTTTTGCAGGGCGTTCTCAGAAATGAGCGTGGCGTTCGCGCCCTTGCGCTTGGCCAGGGTAATCGTTACGGCTGGGTACTCTGCATTCGCCGTGCTTCCAGTAGTTCCTTTGGCGCTGGCGAAGAGGACGTAACTGTCCGGCTCCGCTGGACCGTCTAGGATCTTTTCCGCCACATCCCGCAGGTAAACCGGCCGCCCTGCATGAACTCCCACGACGACTTGTTGCAGTTCTTCCGGGCGCGTAAAGAAGTTGCCAGCTTCGACTTGAAACTCCTCGTTGCCGCGCGCAAAGCTCCCCGCCTGACTGCGCGTATTCGCGGCTCCGAGTTGCATGACAACGGAACTCGGAGTCAGTCCGTATGCTGCGAGGCGTTGCGTATCCAGCACGACGCGCAATTTGCGTGGCTGCCCGCCGATGATAGTTGTTTCGGAAACGTTATCCAGTTGCTTGAGTGAATGCTCCAGTTCTCCCGCGATGCGCCGCAGTTGGTATGCATCGTAGTTCTTACCCCAGAGCGTGAGAGCGAGAATGGGCACATCATCTATTGAACGCGCCTTGATGATCGGCTGCGAGACTCCTTGGGGGATGCGGTCGAAGTTTGAATAGAGCTTGTTATAGGTCTTTACGATCGCATCTTCTTCTTTCGTGCCTACATAAAAACGCACGATCACCGTGCTCAGGCCGGGGTGGCTGATCGAGTAGATGTACTCGACTCCCGGTATTTCACGGAGCAGTTTTTCCATGGGCACAGTGGCGCGTTGCGTTACTTCTTCTGCCGACGCCCCTGGCATCTGGACGAACACGTCCAGCATGGGGACGACAATCTGCGGTTCTTCCTCCCGCGGCGTTTGCAGGATGCTGAAAGTCCCCAGAAGGAGAGCACCCACGATGACCAGAGGTGTGAGCTTCGACTGAATGAAGAGATGCGCAATCTGGCCCGCCAGTCGCAGGACGTGAGTGGAGTTGCCCGGTTTGGAAGATGTGTCGCTCATGGCCGTATTGCGATTCGTGTGCCGCCCAAGTCTCGGTCTCCCGCTATAGCAACTAGCTTTTCTCCGTCTTGTAGTCCGGAGAGAACTTCAATCTGTTCTCCGGCACTCTTGCCAAGCGTGACGTAACGCAATCCGGCGATCTGGTTCGCGTCGAGCACGTAAACTCCCTGGAGTTGGCCGCGTTCTACCAGTGACGTGCGTGGAATCAACAATGCCGTTCGGACGCCGCGTGAGAATCGCGCCCTCCCGAAGAGCCCGGAGCGAAGACGCGCATCAGCGGGCAATTCAACTTTCACGAGGAAGCTATGGCTGGCCGGATCGGCCGCCGGAACGATTTGCACGACCTTGCCGGAAAGCTGGACATTGCCGAGCGCGTCAATCGTCACTGGGCTGACCTGCCCTACACGAACAAGGCGAAGTTCGCTTTCGTCCACGGTGACTTCGAGTCTGTAGCTCCGCGTATCTTCAATGGTGAAGATAGGCATGCCGGGCGAAGCCAACGTGCCAGCATCGGCCTTTTTTTCCGTCACTACGCCGGCAAACGGCGCGTGAATGCGCGTATATTCGAGCGAAGTCCGAGCCTGTGTTAGACCTGCATTTGCTTGTGCCTGTCCGGCTCGCGCCATATCGCGCCGTGCTTCGGCTGACTGGTAACGAGCTTTGATCTCGTCGAATTCCTGTGGACTGACCGATTTCTTTTCATACAGTTGTTGGTAGCGTTTCAGTGTTGCTTCGGCGAGAGCAAAATCCGAATCGGCTGCCGAGATTTCTTTTTCCGCTGCATTCAAGGCAGCAGTGGCTTGATCCGTTCTGGAGTGAGATAGCGCGTCATCAAGAACCGCGAGCACCTGACCGCTTTGCACGCGGTCGCCTTCATGAGCACGGATCTCCAAGATGTTGCCCATGACCTGGCTGGAAACTTGACTCGTTTGCGTGGCGCGCGCCGTTCCCACAGCCTCCAACCAGTCAGGTACTGTCGTCTTTCGCACGGCAATCACCGAAACGTTGCTCAACGTTTCTGGTGGAGCGGTCGGTGCACGCCGTTCGTTCGTGCAACCTGCTAACATTCCGCCCAAAGCCATAGTTAGTACGTAGGAGACTTTGATTGTGTGAGTCTTGTGACTCATGGCGTCACCACGGGAGACTGAGGATTCAAAGTTCCGCAGGCCAGTTCGAGATTCGCGTAGCCGGTGTGATAGCGATAGACCGCTTCCCAATATCCCGTCTGGCTGCGCCGGGCGGCTTCTTCCGCCGCAAGTAGATCGGTAATCGTCGAAAGGCCGGAATCGTAGCGGTTCTGATTGATGCGCAGGCTTTCCTGAGACTCCGCAATCGTTGCGCGAGCCACTTCGACCTGCTGGCGGGCGGAGTCCAGATCATAGTAAGCGCGGCGCACTTCTAGCCGTGTCGCGTCGGTGGCGATTTCCTTCACGGCTGCAACCTTCTCCTGCATTGCGCGCTCATGGGAAAGCCGAGCCCGCTTGGCTCCGCCTTCGAAAAGATCGAACTGGACCTCGATTCCGGCCAGCCAGTTATTCCCGCCACCTCCTGCAACGAATGTTGGGTTGTCGGCCTCCCACCCCGCAAATGCGTTCACCCGTGGACCGAATGATGATTTCGCGACCGACACACTCTGTTGCTGAGCGGCCTCCTCTGAGCGAATTCGCTTCAGGTCAGGACGCATCTCCACGGCTTTTTTCTCTGCTTCCTCAAGCGTCGTTCCCGGGAGATTGCTTTCTGCGAGCGCCTCGGCTGGATCGAAATCATTCTCGGTGGAGAGCCCCAATGAGGTGCTCAACTGTGCCCGCGCCATTGCGAGGTTATTTTGGGCGTGGATAAGTTCCTGCTTTCGCGTCGCCAGCCGTACTCGGGCGCTCAGCAAATCGGATTCCACAACCACGCCGCTTTCGAAGCGATCCTTGCTTCGGTCGAGAATGGCCTGCGCCGTTTTCAAGCTTTGCTCAGCGACCTCCAGTTGTTTTCTCGCGAGTAGCACTCCGTAGTATGAGTCCACAACACGGAAGATGATTTCTTGGTCGGTACGTTCCATTTGGTGGCCAGCGGCGTCCTTCACACGCTCCGCACGGTTGATGGCGCGCCAGCTCCCGAAGGAATCAAAGAGATTCCAGGTTCCGCCAAAGCGCGTCGCGAAGTTGCCGAAGGGAGTCGGCGTGTTCAGGACGTTCAGCGCGAAGTCCGCCGTCGTGAATCGCTGTTGTCGCAACTTGCTGCCAAATACGTACACAGGGTCATTGCCAAGGGTGGCCGTCTCGGAAAAAGTAACGTGCGGCAGAAGAAAAGATCTCGCTTCTTTCACGTCAGCTGAAGCAGCACGTTTGTCAGCGAGCGCTGCTTTGTGTTGCGGGTTCTTTTCAAGTGCGATGTTGACCGCTTGTTGCAGAGTAATAGAAGAAGGCTGCTGTGTTTGTTGCGCGAAGAGCATCCCCGGAATCGACAACACACCTAGCGAGATCAACAAGACGTTTCCTGCAAAACGAGGTACGCCTTCTAGTCGCCCGAGAGGCTTTCGCAAGCTTTGACTTTCTTTACCGCTTTGTCGTCCGCACATTCTCATTGAGAGATTTCACCCTTGAACAGTTGCTGGAGTCGGTGCGAGCCATGACGTTTTCTCCTCGACGATTTCGTAGGTCGTGTGCAGGCTGGCCGTTTGTTTCACCATAGCGCCAACTGAGCAGTACTTCTCTTCGGAGAGTCGGATAGCTTCCTCGATTGCCGTAGGATCTATTTCGAATCCGGTGACCACATGGTGGAGACGGACCGAGGTAAAAACTTGCGGTGGACGTTCCGCCTGATCAGCTTCCACTCGCACTTCGTAGCCGGTCACTTTTTGGTGGTACTTCTGTCGAAGGACGGTGATGACATCGAATGCAGTGCATCCTGCCAACCCGACTGCGACCAGCTCGACGGGCTTGGGACCGGTGCCCCCGGCTGCGTCGTCGAGCAACATGTGGTGTTCGCTACCGGTCGTCGCGGCGAACTGACGCTCCGCCTTAAGTGGTTGAGTAAGCAGAACCTTAGCGGTGATCATTGATGCCTCTCATAGACTCCGGTAATTGGGAGCCACACCAATAAATGCAAGAAAGGGGATTTTGTTACAGGAAAACGCGGTGGGGATTGGGACGGATTTGTGCGGGGGTTAACTTCGGCTAACTTCGCTGGCGTCGTGTCTGGCGATCTTGCTCATTAATCCTTGATACTCCGACATCAATTCGCGCCTGAGTCTCGCAGCGATGCGCGGGTCGGGGGACTCATTTGGTGCTGTTCGGCACTGCAGGATCGACTTCTCTAGGCTCGATAGGAAGGCTTTGCAAGGCTCGCAGCCATCCATGTGCTTTTCCAGTTCTTCGCAAAGAGAATCATCAAGCTCGTCATCAAGATAATTTGAAAGTTCGGCGAACATTTCCTTGCAGTGCCGTTGGTGCGGCCGTGCGGGAAGATGTGTTTCCTCGGACGGTTTCGCAGTCTCGCGGCGCACACGATGCTGATCTTGCTTAGCCAGTTCCTTTCGCACGAAGAGGCGTGCCCGGTGTAGTCGCACGCGGATTGTCCCCGGCCGGAGGCCGGTGATTTCGGCGACGTCTCCGTCGGACAACTCCTCCATGTCGTGCAGTACGAGAATGAGCCGATAGTCCGATGGTAATTTCTGCACTGCTTCCCGGAGACGCTTCGCGTTCTCTCGGCGTAGCAAAGAAGTCTCCGGCGTTCCATCAGGACTACCCGATAGCTTTTGTAATTCCTGACGGTCGGGCATTAATTCTTCCAGGGAGAGATCTTGCTTGGGAGCAAATTTGCTCTTGCGTCTGCTCATCAGGCAGCGATTCTTGGCTACCTTATAAAGCCAAACCATCAAAGCCTTGGGGCTGTCAAATTTAGGCAGGTTGAGAACCGATTTGAGTAGCACTTCCTGCATGGTGTCTTCAGCATCTTGCCGTTGCCCGCACACCTTCATGCTGAACGAAAAAACCGTTTTCTGTAACAATGCCAGCGCTTCCTCCAAAGATTTAGGGTCCTTGCGCTGAATCAATTGAACGACTTGGTCGATCTCGGGTCGCACGGGCTAACTGTAGCACGACAACCTGGACCTCAGAATTCGTTAGCCCGCTTCGATCCGTGAAGTGATCCAATCTTTACAATCCACACCTAATCCGAGTGTCATGCCAGTGTCATGCGAATTGTGATAAACCGCGGCAAACTGCAAACAATAACTGAAAAGAGAAAGTGAATCGGACTTGTCCCGTTTTGTCGAAACTTGCTCATTCCCTTCGATTTGTCTCGGCTCCGGCAAATTGCGATTAATTGGGTTTCAAGGCTGTTAACCGAAGGGTTGCTAGTTCGAATCTAGCCCGGGGACGCGGATTTCAGGCCCGATACCGAAACGCTAATCTTGGTACGCGATTCTAAGGTTGCTTCCCTCCAATAAAGCTGCGTGATAATCCGCCGGGCCGTCGCGCGTCGGATTCCGAGCCTTCTTCTGCCGGGCGGCAAGTTCATCCCACCGCTTCGGACTCATGCATTTCAATTTCACCAGGGGGATACGATGTGAGTAGGCTCTCCCAACGGCGTTACGAATTTGACAAGCGTTGAAAAAAGGTGGTAGGCTTTTTATGCATCCAGCACGCAGAAACCGAGTAAATAATTGAGCCGCGACGAATTGCCGTCGTGGCTTTTTTTATTTTACGACTGCAATTTTCCGAGGTCGCCTCCCGAATTGAATCGAACTTCGGAGAAAAGGTGAGAGCAAGTGGGCTTGGTGTTCAATCCCTTACTAGGGATTAGAGATGAGCAATTCAACGGGACCGCGCACGCCCAAGGGCAAGTCACGGTCGAGCCAGAATGCAGCAAAGCATTGGATTTAATCGAGGAGGATTCTTCCGGACGAGCAAGAGCAAGCTGCGATCCTGCGCAGCGGGTTCGAAATGTATTTCAAGCCCGAAGGCCTGATCGAGCAGGAGATCATCGACGATTTGGTGTTTAATCGGCTGCACAAACGCCGCATCGATACAGTGATGACGAGAGAATTTTCAAAAGCAACCGTCGAAAAAGCGATTGAGCTACGCGAAAATAAGGAGCGTCCAGTTGCTCGCTACTGGCTCCGCCTGGCGAGTGTGCTGGATAGGCACTCGTTCGAACCGGCTGAGCGAGTGCGTCCGGACATTTGCATTTGGGCGCTGGAACAGCTCATAGAAGGAATCGGCAACCGGGGACCGCAGCCGCAGGATTTGGAATTACTGCGCTTGGTTTACGGTGATCAACCCACCGAGCATGCGGCTCTGATGATGCACTTGCTTGCCGACGCCAAAGCGACGCAGAAGACTGAAAAACCCGAGGACGCCGCGCCACGTCTCCGCAAGCTTAAGGAATCTCTTCTCAACACGCTCCGAGCCGAAATCGAAGCGCAAAAGGATCACGAGGCGCTCGAGATAACCTCGTCGAAATCGAGTGCGCTTCCGATCTCCAGGAACCGGATCCGAACACGCTGGAAACGATGCAGCATTACCGCACCGCTAATATGCGAGAATCATGCTCACCTGCTGGATAGTCTCGAACGCGTACGCCGCTTGCGCAATCACGCTACTTAAACTTCGCAATTCCGATCAAACGCGGAATTGCGGTCCTTAATACTACATAGATAGTGGAGGCTGCGCGCTGTGATGCCCGGCCCTCGATTTTGCGAAACGAACTGATCTATGCCTTTTAGATGCAGCAGTATAGGTTTTGACGAGACGATGATTTTGGACGAAATCGTCGCAGTTTGACTAGGCTGCGATTCGCCCCAGCTCAATCAAATCACGTTGAGGAGCGATTGCGATTCCCTGGGCGAGTGCATCTCCTTGTCGTCAATTCCTAACAGCGATGCGAGGACGGTCCGAATAACCAGAGCAACCGGATGAGCACGTAGAAGTGGCTTCGTGTCCTCTCGATCTGCGACCTGCCCCTGCCAAACGAGCTTGCGTATCATTCGGGAGTCGCACAAGGAACTACCTGGCGGCTGTGCCGACGGTAGACTCGAAAATCTTGGTCGGTCCCATCTATCCGGACCGGAACATTCCAACTAGCCCGCTGAACATAGTTTCCTTCCGCAGACAATTCCCGGACGCCTGAATTGCCGGTACAGTATTCTCAGGATTCAACCCACATGAGCTGGCGCGAGTACCATGAACTGACGAAACACAGCGTCGAATCGCTGCGGCGAGCTCAGCACTATCTCGATTGGGCCAATATGCCCAATCCATTTCGACACTATGAGGGCGTCCCCGTCCTGGACTTGCCGGCCGACCCACCAGTTCCACAGATCTCAGCTCTCGCAGTACTCGAAGGCAAAACAGGAAATACCCTGGCTCGGGACGGTGCGGAATTCCTCTCGCAGTTAATGTTTTATTCCGCTTCGATTAGCGCGTCCAAGCGAGTCTCGTCCACTGGAGCCGTCTACTCTCTGCGCGTGAATCCTTCCTCTGGCAATCTCCATCCCACCGAATTTCACTTTTGCGCGCAAGGATTGGTCGGCTGGCCCGATGGCCTCTATCATTACCGTCCCTCATCCCACATGGTAGAACAACGCGCCATCGGAGATTGGGGTGGGAAGTTGATCGGTACCTCTGCCCCGCTCATTTTCACCCTGACGAGCGTTGCCTGGCGCGAAGCCTGGAAATACCGGGATCGAGCCTATCGGTACTGCTTGCACGATGTCGGGCATGCCTGGCAGGCTCTCACTCTCGCTGCTCGATCGATCGGATGCGAAAGTTTTGCGTTTGGCCAGTTTCCGGATGACAGAATTGCGGAACAGTGTCTCCTGAATGAGGATGAGTGGCCGATGCTTATCGTTGAGCTCCAAGGCCCATCCATTCCGGTGAGGCCGCTGGAACCAGTCGAGACAATTTTGTTCGGAGGTCAGCCCAACCGATTGTCGGAAGAGCAAGTAGCCTATCCATTGATTGAGCGAATTCACGCCGCAACGAAGCTGACTGTGCAAACCGCCGCCCCCGTTCTCGCCCAGGCAAAGCCATCCGGGCGCGGGGAAATCAGCCTGTCGTCTAACTCTTCCACGAGCCGTAGCTTCGGCGATGTCGTTCGTGGCCGGCGTTCTGCTCTCGACTTCAGGGGTGGGGAAGAATCGATTTCGCTCTCGCAACTTGCAACACTCCTCAACGCCGCACAGGGACGTCTCTTCGCCGATTTCGCTACCGCTCCTTTGGTCCAACCGTATCTTTACGTCCACCGCGTCGACGGCTTGAAGCCGGGAGTGTACCGCTACTGGCCGGAGCACGCAGAGTTGGAAAGAATCAAGAAAGGAGACCAACGCGTAGCCGCGGCAGCTCTCAGTCTGGGACAAGAGCTGGCGGGTAACGCTTGTGTGGCGGTGTCCATGATCGGCGATTTTGAGAATGCGTCTCGCAGCTACGGCAATCGCGGATATCGCTACGTTCATTTCGAGGCGGGCGCCATCGGTCAGCGAATGTATCTTGCCGCCGAGGCGCTGGGCCTGCGAGCAACCGGCATTGGGGCGTTTTTTGATGAGCGAGTGAATCGATATCTGAACTTGTCCCCCGAGCTAGGACAAGTCGTCTACCATTTTGCGATTGGCTACCCGGTTTCCGATCCGCGCCTGGAGGGTTGAAAACCAATGGTCGGCATTTTAGTCCATGGAAACAACCATTTCATCCTGTCCGGGCCCGTGCCTGACGAAGCTGTCGCGTTGGCGTTAGCGCGGCACTGGTCAATCATTCAAATCGGCGAGACAAAATCTTCTTTTTTCGGCCAGTGGGAGATTCGGTCAAAAGAATTTCGAGAGAATCTGGAATGGGCTGTCATCGTCCCGGGAGACCGTGAACCTTCTCAAGGAGTGGTGCAATTGCTTGGAGAGCTTTCTTCTCGCGGTGTGATAATCCAGAGATTGCGCACAGGCTGCTGGTAACACGCAGGGGGAAGGGAACCACTCTGAAGCGGCGAGGGTCGGCCCGTGTCGCTGTAGGAGTCCTTCAGCTTCTCACGAACGAAATCGAAGCTGATGTGCCGGTCCAGGAGACGGAGCAGGTGGTTTTCAGGAACCTGATCTTCGATGCGAAAGTAGTAGAACAGCGATTCGGAACGGGAGTGTTGTCCCATCATAATCGGCAAACGTCCGTGAATGGTGATGAAGAAGAGCATCGGCAGAATGTTTCCTCAGATAGACGTTGCTGCCAACTTTCCAGTTCGCATTCACGAAGACTTTTTCAACAGCCACAGGATTTCCCAACACCTATCCATTTTCCGTTAGGAAATCGACCGAGGATGTTCCGATCGGACAAATCCTAATGAGTTGGTCCGTCAATGGCCACAAGCGCGTTTATCGGGAGCAATTGCCAACCCTTGTTCTGAATCCCCCTATCCCGCGTTATACTCGGTCCATTCGACATTCTTGTCGACATCGGCGTTCCTGCCGAGAAGGAGGTGATCCAGTGAGGTACGGTTTGAGTTGACGCAGTAGAGGAGGCGCTTGTGAGGTTACCGAGCGCCTCTCTCCTTTTTCCCCGCCTGCCCGAATTCCCTGTGCGCTTAAAACAGACGCCTCAGGCCGCGACGTGCTAGCTTGTTTCAAGGATCCGGGCGACTAGAGAATGCCGGATCATGCGTCGAATCCATGTGGGAGCACGGGAATGTCTTCATCAACGGCAGGGAAACACGCGGGCTCAAGCGCGGCGAGTAACCAACCTACGGTCGCTGAGCCTACATTTGCCGAGCGAGCACGTACCTTGGTGCATCTCGGCCGAGTTGGAAGTCTCTCGACACTTTCACGTAAACAGCACGGGTTCCCATTCGGATCCGTGATGCCCTATGGATTGGACGACCACGCGAATCCTGTCTTCCTCATCAGCACGATGGCTATGCACACTCAAAATGTGCAAGCAGATCCGCGTTCCAGCTTGTTAGTGACCCAGCCTGATACCATCGGCGATCCTTTGGGAGCGTCCAGGGTCACGCTGGTAGGAAATATTCTGCCGGTATCTGTGCCGGAGGTGGCTGGAGCACGGAAACTCTACCTGGCGCGTCATGCCAACAGCAAATACTGGGTGGACTTTGACGACTTTTCCTTTTACCGGATGGACGTGGTGGACGTCTACTACGTGGGTGGATTCGGGGTGATGGGCTGGGTTTCAGCCTCGGAATACTACAGCGGGCAACCCGACCCGCTGGCTGACACCGCAACCGAAATCATCCAGCACATGAATACCGATCACGGGGAAGCGCTCGTCCTACTTGCCCGGGCATTCGCTGGAATCGAGTCTCAGGAAGTGGTGATGACTTCGGTCGACCATCTCGGCTTTCACGTACGCTTGAAAACGCAAGATGGCACACGAGGTGCCCGCATCGCATTCTTGCGGGAGGTGAGCACTCCGGTGGAAGCCAGAAAAGTGCTAGTAGAAATGGTAGGGCAAGCACGGCGAATGTGAGCAACCGTGCGGCGCGCTAGACTTCCAATAAAATCCGAATGAGGTCCGTCATGCCAGACACTGAGAAGAAGGTACCGAGTCTTGAAGAGATAGAACTACGTGCATACGAGATTCATTTGAAAGGCGGCGACGCAGACGGTGTTGCGCTGGAAGACTGGCTCGCTGCCGAGAGGGAACTATTGGCATCACGTCAGACAGAACTGTCCGACCCGACATTCCCATTGGTGAAACCTGCAGCCCCTTCCTACTAATGCAGCGGCGTGCTCACGATGAGCCATGCCAACATCAAGCCACGGTTCGATGTTTTCTTGCTGGCAACGTCGTCGTGTCATCGCATAAAGATATCATTCGCGACTCGCCATCACTGGCACCCTGCGCGCTGCGGCGAGCCCGCCAGGCCACCAGTTCCAATCGCCTGCAATGCGAAGGAGCGCGGGACCGATCACAATACGAACGAGGGTCGCGTCAATCAACACGGCGATCGCCAACGTAAATCCGATCATCTTGACCACCAGAAAATCTCCGAAGGTGAAAGCCGCAAATACCACAATCATGATCGCGGCGGCGCTCGTAATCAGGCCTGCGGTTCTAGCCAAACCCTCCGGGATCGCATCCATTTCACTCAGCCCGCTCCTTCTAGCTTCGAGAACGCGCGCGACCAGAAATACCTCGTAATCCATGCTTAATCCGAACACGATTGCGAAGGCGACGATGGGAACCAGCGGGAATACGCTACCGGTTCCCCCTGGAACTCCTAGGAACCTGCTTCCGTGTCCGTCCTGGATGACGAAAACCAATGCCCCGAAGGCCGCAGCCACCGAGAACAGGTTGAGTGCAATGGCCTTCACGGCGGCAAAGATCGATCGGAACCCGCAGAGCAGAGCAAAGAGCGTCCCGCCCACCACCAGCGCCATTACGGGCGGAAAGCGGTTTCTGATAATCGTCTCATAATCAGCGTTGAGCGCCGGGATGCCGCCAACGAGAAGCGTTGCGCCGGGCACGCCGGTAAGAGCTGGCGCTCCGGTCCTACGCAGCTCCCGCACCCAGTTGACCTGGTCGCGCAGAGACACCGAACTCGCGGGTAACACCTCAAGTAGCGCCGCTCGTCCGTCACTACTCAGGAACGTGCGACGCGTCTCCCGCGAAAGATCAGTGAGGGAACCTCGGCTGCTCTGCGCAAGGGTGGTGATAGAAATCACGCGGTCACAGCGAGGATCGGCCGCGAGGCGCTTGGACACAAGATCCAGCGCATCCCACCCTGCGTCGGTTTGCGCGATGGAATCCGTTGGAAGCTCGACAATGACGCGCAACGATTCCACAACGCCGCCCCGATCCATCCGTTCAAGGGTGTGCAGCGCATGGACTGATTCCGCCGCCTGCGGAAGCCAATCCCCTCGAGGGAGACTGGTGTCCAATCGCCTGACTTGCCAGGCGAGCAGAAGCAAAGGCGTACCTGCTATAAAAAGGGCAAGCCAGGGGTGCGCGACAATTACCTTTCCCCATTGCCGCCAGCGATTTCCGGTACTTGCGGCCCGTCGCTCATCCAACCTCGCAGTAAAGGGCATTCGGCCGAGATCAATTCGCGGACCGAGCAATACCAGCGCTGCCGGGACCAGAGTATTTGTGAGCAACACACTCATTCCCGTCACCAGGAATCCCGCGACACCGATCGAACGGATTTCGCTGATCGGAACAGTCAAGAGGGCTAGAAATCCGATGGCTACCGTTGCGGCTGAAATCAAGAGCGTGCGACCTGCCTGACGTGCAGCGATCGTCCCGGCCGTGGGTCCATCGTTCCCGGCGGCTATCGCTTCCCGAAAACGGCTGATCATCAGGAGCGCATAATCAATTCCCAGGCCCAGGCCAAGCATGGTGGCCAAATTCTGAACCAGAACGGATAAGTGCCAGCGCTGGGCCAGAAATCCCGTAATCGCCAGAGTGGTTGCAATCGCAAGCTGCCCAACCGCCAACGGAATCAGGGCGGCCATCAGGCTTCCAAACGCCACGAGCAGAAGCACGAGGGTCGCAGGGATCACCAGGCTTTCGCCGCGATGCACGTCGGCGGCGCTCGCTTTTCGAATATCGAAATTTAGTGGAATCTCGCCTGTGAGTTCGAGTTTCACCGTCGGATAACGGCCCCGCAGTTGATTCTCCAGCGAGCTCACCAGCTGGTGAAGCTCCGGAACAAGCGATTCGACGGGACCGCCCGTCGAAGTTAGTCCCACGAGAACAAACGTTCCCCCTCCCCGGCCCAGAAAAATCGGATCGCGCAACTCGAGATAGGACACCACTCCTGAAACACCGGGCTGCTCTCTCAGTGCTGCTACGATGTTTGTTAACGATTGCCCGCCTTCCTCCGAATTCGCCGGCGGAAGTCCCTCGACCACCAGGACAACGCGGTCCACAAACGGCGACCGAAAGCGACTGGCCAGTTCCTCCCTCACAATTTCAGCCTGGCTTCCTTCCACACGGGTTGCGGTCTCTAGACGGCGCTCCGCGTGAAAGGAAAATGGAAGAAGTGCGATGGTTGCTGCGAGGACAATCCCTGACACCCACAACCGGCGCGCATACATAGCTATTATCATGTCATGCCAAACAAGATCGTCGTCACCAAAACTCTCCGGTGACGCTTAAAAACCACACGGACGAAAGACGTGCTCCGTCCGGAGCCGGTTCCTACGTTTGCGCTCAGTTTCGTCGAGTTTACATCTGCGCAACACTCACTTACGGAGCTATGTGAATCTGCTAAAATTTGCCCACCGATTTAGGAGGATCAATTCGCACCTTACTTTTGCTCGGACTGCTCGCCGCAATTCAATCTGGAGCCGCAGACCCGCGCATTGGCTCGTGGACGCTCGTCTCTGCGCAGTCAAGTCTCGATCCTCCGAACCGGCTCTCCATAACACCTCTGCATGACGGAGTGCATGTCGTCATGTCCGGCGAAACCCATCTCGATTTCACAGCAAATTGGAACGGACACGATTCGTCCGCACCAGGCAATCTCGCATTCGATCAAATTGAGTTGCGCAGGATCGATAAGCGGCAAGCGGAGGTCAAGGAGAAAAAGGACGGAACTGTTGTGGCGACGGTTCGCGAAAAACTTTCGAATGATGGGAACGAGCTAACGACCACGACTGCAACCACGGGCCACGCCGATCAGATCACTGTGTGGACCCGAAGCGGAGGTAAAAAGGTCGCCAATGACCTCTTTGCAGGCGAATGGACGCAGGATCTCAGCAAGACCCGTTTGCGGCAAGGTCTGGTGCTCAAAATCGAGACGGACGGAAGCGGTGCGGTCCATTTTCTTGGTGACTTCAGCTATACCGCCCGTTTCGACGGAAAGCAGTACGATCTGAAGAACTCGCGCAACGATACCGTGACTCTTGAGCTTGTGGATCCTCATACGGTGGATGCGAGCTACCGGCGGGACAATCAAGTCACGCAAAAAGATAGGTGGGTGGTTTCCGCGGAGGGGCAGCAGATGGCACTATCCACCACCGGCACTTTGGAAACGGGCCAACGGCTAACGGAGAAGCTCTCGTTTAAGAAGCAGTAGCGGATATGGTATCTGTCCAGTCCACAAGGCCGCCGCTCGGTGACACTGCGCTGACCTCACGAGCCGCGACTGAAATGATCCCCTTGCGATACATGAATTTCAGAATGCCGTTGACCGTATCTTCCAGCGACGGATCTGGTTTGCCCCACACGGATGCATCGCGGGCCATTTGATAAGAAGAGCTGTCGTAGCGCTTGAACTCCATTGCGGAGATGTTGTCGACAGAACCCACCAAAAAATCCAGCAGCGGAAAGAGAAGATCTTCCTTCCGGCATCTGCGGATCAGCTCGGGAACGAAGTCGGGAAGCCTGAATGTTTCGAACCGGCGGCCAGTCGCCTTGGTAATAAGCCCGGTAATGTCCATCATGTTCGAATAATCGTCCCGAGTGACATGGTAAGTCTTATTCGCTGTACCGCGAGTGGTAGAGATCGCAACGATGTTGTTCGCCACAATGTCCGCCGGCACAAAGCTGACCTGGTTGAGAGTATCAACGCCAATGCCGTGATTCACCATGAAGGCAACTAAGCGAACCGCGATATCGAAGTTGTTGCCTCCGCCCGTGACGGAAGGACTCACCAGAGCAGGCCGGAAAATCCGCGCGGAAAGTCCCCGGTTGCGCGCGTCGACAACTACCTGCTCCGCCACCCATTTCGATTGGCTGTACCCAAAATCGAGCAGCTCCATATTCTCGTTCAGGTCGGTCTCGTTCAGGACTGATTTAACCGCCCAGCCAAACACGAAGGTAGTCGAGACATAATTGAATTCTTTGGGCCTTCCCTCGAACGCCAGTCGTACGACCTCATTGGTTCCCAGCACGTTCGCGTCACGCATCAGGTCGTAGTTGAACAGGTAGTTTACGGTCGCACCGTTGTGGAATACTGTGTCGATTTTGTTCGCCAGGAAACCCCACACGTCCTGCGTCAGACCCAGCTTTGGCTGTCCAAGATCGCCACAGACGGCAACCACCCGAGCTTCGAACATCCCCATCAGATCTATCCCGCAGGGCCCCATGGACTCCATCGCGGCTCTCAGCCTTTGCTTGCCCTGTTCTTCGTCGGAAGACCTGACCAGAACATAAATCTTCGCCCGTGTCTGTTCCAACAAGCTCTTCATGAGGAAGGGTCCTATGAAGCCTGTCCCGCCCGTGAGCAGCACGTGATTCGGGATCGGTACCTCCGGCACAGGCAAAGGGGCCGGAGGCTCGAAGATGAGCTTCCTGTCGTTGCGCATCATCTGCTTTTCAGCAACTCGCTGCTCTTCCCGGAAAGCCGCAAGGGAATGACGCAGATGAACGAGTGCCTCTTCGGGAGCCCGTTTCAACTTTTCGGCTAGTCCAAACAGCTCCGCTACGCCGACGCGCTGAATCACGCCAATATCTACTTGCCTCGCCAGCATCTGGGCGCCTTTATCTTTCAGGAGTTCCTTGAGCTCATGCACGAACACAACAAGATCCAGGGAATCCAGGCCGGCTTCGACGAGGTTGTACGATTCCTTACCTGTCAGGTTGTACTTGGCTTTCAATTCGGCGAAAGAGGAATGCATGTCGGAATCACACCAGGAATTCCCGGCGTCTTTCTCGCGCGAAAACTCAGAAAGAACCTTGAACTCACCTCGCAGCCACATCTGCTTGGCCTTGTGGCGCATGATCTTCCCCGAACTCGTTCTCGGGATCGCACGCGGCGCGATGAGGCAAATTACCGCTACTTCCACGTTCAGATAATTCCGAACCGCGGCGGCAATCTTTCGTGCGTCGGGAAGCGCCTTGGGATTCTTGGCCTCAGCGACGATTGCCAGCGCAGGTTCGCTGTCTTCCTGAATCTGGAACGCGGCGACGCAGTTGTGCCGGATCAGACCGGATGATTTCTCTACAACATTCTCAATATCGTGCGGGTAATAGTTTTGCCCCCGCAGAATGATCATGTCCTTAATTCGACCGCAGACGTAAAGTTCGCCGGCGTGAAAGAATCCTATGTCTCCGGTCCGCAAGTAGCCCTCGTCATAGGGAGTGTCGTCCACAAGCCGCGCGCGAAACTGCTTCATAGTTAATTCGGGATTGTTCCAGTAACCTCGGCACTTACCACCTCCGGCGACCCAGATTTCACCGGTGCGCTCTGGCTTAAGAGGGAAGTGTCCTTCCGGATCCACAATCTTAACGTCGAGACCCGGCAGCGGCGTTCCACAACTGACAATCTGCGTAGCCCCGTCGATTTCAGAGACCTCGGTAGTCATCCGGGCCGTCCCCAGGGAGAGGGCGCGTTTGTTGACGGAAACGATGTTGCGACCGCCCAGTGAGACCGCCAGAGTATTCTCAGCGAGCCCGTAGGCGACATAGAAACTCTCGGACTTCAGTCCGTAGGACTGAAACGCTTCCAGAAACCGTGTGTAGGTATCCGGCTTTACGGGTTCCGCGGCGCACATCAAAACGCGAAGCGAGCTGAGGTCACACGCCTCCAGACTCTCCTTGGAAAGCCTCCCGGCGCGCAGGCAATAGTCGTAGGCGAAGTTGGGCGCAGCCGTCGCTGTGGCGCGGTAGGCCGTCATCGCATCGAACCACAGGATCGGCCGCTGAATGAAGTCTGTGGGAGAGAACCCGTACGTTGTGCCACCCTTCAGTGCTGGATATAGGTAGCACCCGATCAGTCCCATATCGTGATACTGCGGAAGCCAGGAAACGACGACCGGCGAGGGATGGTCGATCACCAGCGGACACGTACCCAGAATGTTTTCGTGTGTGACAATCACGCCCTTGGGCTCCATCGTCGAACCCGAGGTGTACTGCAGAAACAAGATCTTCGAATGATTGGCAGCTGATCGATCCGCAATCACATCCACAAAATCTTCCGTGGCGATCCACGGCAGACCGGAAATGTAATCTACGTCAATGCCGCACGCTGAGACTCCACTTCTGGCGAGATTCGTCTTGAGAGATGCCTGGTAGTCTCTGCTCGTTAAGATCCCAGCCGCCTGGCAATCCTTCGAGATGTGCACCATCTTGTATAACGCGCTTTGGAAACCACGCGAACTGGGCGGATACACCGGCACGGGGATCAATCCGGCGCGCACGCAGCCAAAGAATGCGCAGATCATTTCGAGCCCCGGTGGGTAGGCAAGCAGAAGCCGGTCGCCCGGCGCGAAGCGACCCTCTTTCCACAAATATCCGGCGATCGCCTCCGTTCGGTGGATAAACGACGCGTAGGTGTAGCTTTCGATCGAATCGCCGTTTACATCAAGATACGAATAAAGAAGTTTGTCCGGGTGTCCATCTGCCAGCCTATCCAGGTGGCCTAAAATTGACGCCGCCATCAATCAGCGATCCTCCGATCTTGAATAGAACCCAAGCCTGTAAGCGAAACATATCTCCCCATCGAGCTGATCCGTCATTGAGTTGGAAAGTGCTGCCCTGAAAGGTATGCCAACGGTGAGAATGGTCGGGTGTTCTTTTTTCAGCATAAGCGTCGCTCGACGCTTTGGGGAATGGATGTTTTCCTTTTTGGCGCACAAAGGCGCGAACGGGAATTTCGCAGCTCCGCCGAGCTTCCATCGTCCCTTGCAGGAGGCCCGGTTCATTATGGTTCATTTGAAGGTCATATATTAACAAAGCGTTATGGACAAAGCCACGCGTCGTCGCTCCTATTGTTTCACACAACGCAACTAGGCATCGTCCGTCCCGAATGTCCTTGATTGTGTTTACAGGCTCGCTTTAAAATCGTGCTGCGAGGCTGTCGGCGGTGCGCCACCAAGTTCGCTGAGGGTTAGGGCCCCGGCTGCGGCGTACGGAACGCGTCGGGCCCAATTAGCATGACCGCGGAGGCGCCGGTGACGTTCGGATCCGAAATATTAATCGCCCGAGATCCCGAGACTCCGGACCTTGTACCATCGGAATGCTCGGCGGCGTCCAATACCGAACCCGTCGGTGCCTCTTCCTTCCCGAAAGTCTTACGTCGCCGCCTGGATCAGTTTTTTTCCGACCAGAACATTACCCACAAAGCCGACCGCATCATGTGGGTCAAGATCGCTGTGGGTCTGGCAGTACTCTTCGGCGCCTGGATTGCTCTGTATGCTCTGCGGCCTGATTCATGGAAGTTTGTTGCCCTCTACCTTCTAGGCGGCCTCGCGCAGACATTCCTTTTGCTGAACATCGCCCATGATAGCAATCACAACGCCATCTCGTCCCGGCCGCGCGTCAACAAAACCCTGAACTATGTCTTCGATTTGTGCGGAATCAGCTCCTACATGTGGCGTATCCTCCATCATCGCGGCCATCACTCCTGCATCAATCTCCACGGCGAAGATGATGCACTTTCGGGACGCGGCCTCTTTCGCTTTACACCTTATGAATCCCGCGCGCCATGGCACCGTTTCCAGCACATATATGCGCTGTTCTTTTATGCAATGTTCTCTCTCGACTACGTATTCTTCAGGGACTTCGAGAGCTTTTTCTTCTCGTCCCACGATTATCTGAAACGCGCCAATCATTCTCTGCGCGAATATGCCATTCTCTTTGCCGGCAAGGCTTTCTACATCACTTACATGCTTGTCTTGCCGGTGCTGGTGCTCGGGAAATCACCTTTGCTCGTCGCCGGTGCGTTCCTCCTGGTCCATTTGTTCGTCGGTTTAGCCGTGACGCTTGTGTTCCAGACGACGCACACCATTGACACCACCTACTTTCCCACGGACCGCGGGGAGTTTGACAACGGCGTGTATCACATCTTCGCGACGACAGCCGACTATGCGACGGAAAACCCCCTCGTCGGGTGGCTCGCGGGCGGGCTCAACCATCACATCGTCCACCATCTGTGCCCTTTCGTGTGCCACACCCACTATGCTCCGCTGACCAGGATCGTGAAGGAGACTGCCGAAGAGTTTGGCGTTCCTTATCGGCAGCACCCCACTATGACTCAGGCAATCCGCCATCATCTGATACTCTTGAAGCAACTGGGGAACGAAAACTGATTCTGAGTATTTTATCTTTACCTATGGCCCCGCCGCCGCTTTTTATAAGTGACCTGACATCACCTGCGGTTCTAGACAAGTATCAGGATGGCTGGGTATGACATCATCCGCTCCGATCTCCGTTGTTTCCCGATTTCGCTGTTTTGCGGATTCTCGCGCGATGTTCCGCAATCCCGTGCGGGTTTTGTCCAGCTACACCGAAAGCTTCGGCGACACATTCCGGATCTATTTGGGTGGTCTCAAAGAAGCGATCGTTACGATCGATCCCGCTGTCATTCAGCATGTGTTAAAGACCAATTCCGAGAACTACCAAAAATCCGAAATTCAAGTAAAGCGCATGGGCCACTTCCTGGGGAAAGGTCTTCTCACGACCCACGGAGAAGCCTGGCGCACGCAGCGGCGTCTCATCCAGAAAGGCTTTGATCGAACGCAACTCGATGCGCTGTCCTCGATCATGCAGGACTCCCTTGCTGAGTCGCTGCGGGATTTTGACAGACAGGCCCGTCGTGGCCCCGTCGATATCTACCCCCAGCTGATGAAAATTACTTTCGCGATGGTCGCCCGATCGCTATTTGGCGCACGGTTGAAAGATGAAGACATCGATCTTGTCAGCCATACCATCTGCACCGTCCAGGAATTCATTGTTCGGCAAACCCTTCAGCCCTATCTGAATCCCTGGTTCGCCGTGTCGGGGGAACTGCGCAGGCACGAAGCCATGCGAACCCGTGCGGACGCCGTTCTGCTCGAATACATCAAGAAGCGCCGCAACGAACCGCCCGGACACGATCTGCTGCAGACTTTGATGGATGCGCGTTACAGCGATGGCGAAGGCATGAGCGATGAGCTCATCCTGAGTGAGAGTATGCAACTTCTGGTCGCCGGCCATGAAACATCGTCGAATGGGCTATCGTGGCTTTTTTATCTTTTGAGCTCGCGTCCGGATTGTCTCGAAAGGGTAAGGCACGAATTTGATTCCGTCCTCGGCGAAGCGCCTCTGAGCTATGCCGACGTTCCCAAATTCGAATTTGTGACTCAGGTGATTCAGGAAGGGCTCCGCCTCTACCCGCCGTTTTGGATGATTGATCGCATGGCTGTCGCGGACGACCGCGTAGGCGACCTCGATATACCCCGCGGTTCGACGGTCATTGTGTATGTTTACGGTGCGCACCATGCTCCGCGCTACTGGCAGAATCCGGAGAATTTCAATACGGAGCGTTTCACCGAAGCGAACAACAAGCTGCGCACGCCCTTCACCTTCCTCCCCTTCGGAGGCGGACCGCGAGGCTGTATCGGTGGAAATTACGCGATGCTGCAGATCCTCATGATTTTGAGCGATCTGCTCAGAAAATACGATTTTCAGCTGGCTCTGGGCCAAACAATCGAAGCTCGTCCGATGGTCATTCTGCGGCCGAAGCACGGAATCCGCATGACGTTCACTGATACCATCGCGCCGGCACCCTTGCATCGCGTGAGACGCGATCCGGTCGGAAACGAACTTGAGTTGTAAACCGTGAAACATTGAGCCATTTGTTGGAAAGCCGATTCCGATGGGCAAACCGTTATCATGCCAAAGGGCAATTGGTCGCAATCGAACCTCAATCGTTGGAGCGTGCCCGTACCCAGATTCCCCAGCCACTTCCGTAGTTTCTTGGCTACGAATTCCGGCCCCTTGTCGCATTCTCCGGGATTCCTCGCCACAGCATCACGTCTGCCAGTGCCTCGATGACCTCGTAGCTTCCAAGCCTGCGAGCCACACGGATGGCTAGACACTCCCGCGTGTATTCATCGATTAGGGTCAGCATTCGCACGTTTCTCCCGTCGTGCGTCATTGCGCTCGTGAGAATGAAGGGATCGTCAAGCGTTTCGGTCATGCGAACCAGGCAAGCATCGGCAAATCCCATCAGAACGTTGGAATACTTCTCGATCAGTTTCATGACTGGCTCCACGTTCTCGGCAAGCGCGAAGGCGACGAGCAGGACACGCCGGCGACAGATTGGGATACTGCCCATCCATTTCCACCATCAGCCGCGCATCTCGAAAAGATTCCAGCCTAGCGCGAATCTCCCCTTCAGAAAACGAATAGACAGGTTGCCGCGCAACACTTCGTAGCGTTTGCGCAATATCACACCTCTTGAATCATAAGCTGCAGTTTGCTCACAATGGGCGACGAATGTCCAAGACTTACAAACGCGGTGATCACGTCGAATGGAACTCAGAGGCAGGTCGCCGCTCTGGGACAACTTCGATAGCAAACCACCGACGACGGCAAAGAAGAACGAACTCGGAATGAGCTCCGGGATCGGCTGGTCTTTTAGTTCCGCGGACAAGTCCATCTCGAGCGTGTCTGAGGAGGATTACGGAGGCCTCAGAAGAGGAAATAGCGCTGGGCGAGCGGAAGAATGGTGACGGGCTCGCATGTGATGAGGTGTCCGTCGATGCGCACTTCGTAAGTTTCGGGGTCAACGGCGATGTCGGGAGTGCCAGTATTGTGGATGAGATCTTTTTTCCCGATATTGCGGCAGTTCTTAACGGCAACGGCGGTTTTTTTCAGCTCAAGCTTTTCGTGGAGACCAGCGGTAAGAGCCGCTTTAGAAAGGACTGCCCAGATAACGAGGGGTTTGGCGACGAAGCGGATTCGCACAGCT
Source organism: uncultured Acidobacteriota bacterium (assembly GCA_963772535.1). Classification (GTDB taxonomy): domain Bacteria; phylum Acidobacteriota; class Terriglobia; order Acidiferrales; family UBA7541; genus Palsa-295. The sequence goes on along the minus strand of CAVYXN010000004.1, from coordinate 1,044,852 downwards.
CATTGACCGATTCGGCGTCATTCCTTCGGATTGGCAATGCAAAGAGCGGTCGCGGCTGGGTCCTCGATCTGGATGGCCGCTGGATTAGCATGACTCTCGAGGTCTCAAATACGGTCGACGGGTCGTCACTCTGGATTGACTCGGCCGAGCCAGGAATGTCAGGTTCTCCGATTTTAATCAACGACGGCACAGCTGTAGGCATCGTGGCAGTGGGGGCAGAAACCGTGAGTGCAAATGGCGAAATCCGAGCGGAGCAGTCTGGGCCGCAACCTGTACTGATGCGCAATCTTCCGGGATGGCTTATCACCCCACTAGTGTAGGCACATCTCTTTCTTAGCCTGCTGACTCGCAGGTCGATGCAATGACCTTCTTGGGGAAGAATTCGAGAAGCAAAATAACATTGGAACTCTCCCCCAACAAAAACTGCAAGTGAACTAGACCTCGCGACTTGTCCGCTCCTTCCGTTTACGGGAACATCGCATCGACTGATCTGCAAGAAAGTTTGATTCGAGGAGCCGACATGGTTCCCATCACGAACATTCGGGACCGATGGTTCAAACTCTGGCTGACGCCGAACGCAAACACATTTTGCGAACTTTGCGCGACACTGATTGGGTAATCGGAGGCCCCGACGGGGCGGCTCTACGACTGGGGGTAAAGCGTACGACCTTGCTTTACAAGATGCGACGACTCGATATCACTCGCCCAATTAATGCGCAGAATTGAAAGATGAAGTCAATCGCAGGCCGACAATGACTTTGACTCACACGGCCTCGCGCGGCTTGATGAGTCGAAGTTATTTCCACTGGAGCCGTGGCGATCGACTCAACCCGCAAAGTGGCGTTCAGCCTGCCTCTCCTAGTCCGCGGCGAAATTGTCGGTGACCGCGCCTGTGCTGCTGCTGGAAACGAGTTTCACATACTTGGCGAGCACACCGGAGCGGTAGCGCGGATCGGGTGGTTTCCACTGCGCTCGGCGCGCGGCCAATTCATGCGGTGCGACGTCAAGATCGAGGCGGCGCGCGGAAGCGTCAATCGTGATTTTGTCACCTTCGCGAACGAGCGCGATGCTTCCGCCTACGGCTGCCTCAGGGGCAACGTGGCCGACGACCATCCCGTAACTGCCACCGGAAAAGCGGCCATCGGTTATCAGCGCCACCGAATCGCCGAGGCTGGCTCCAATCAGCGCCGACGTCGGTGCGAGCATTTCGCGCATTCCAGGACCACCCTTCGGCCCTTCGTAACGGATTACGATTACATCGCCGCGCGCGATTCTCTTCGCAAGGATCGCCTGAAGGCAGTCCTCTTCTGAATCGAAAACGCGTGCCGGGCCCGTTATCCTGGTGTTTCTTACGCCTGAAATTTTTGCCACGGCTCCTTCGGTTGCCAAATTGCCGCGAAGAATCGTGAGGTGCCCTTCTGGGTAGAGCGGCTTGCTCCATTGGCGGATCACATCCTGATCGGGGCTCGGCTCGGGCGGAATATTTTTGAGGGTTTCGGCAATCGTTTGCCCTGAGACCGTGAGCGCTTCGCCGTGCAAAACGCCATTTGCGAGAAGAATTTTCATCACCTGCGGAATGCCACCCGAGGCGTGCAAGTCAGTGATTACATACTTGCCCGAAGGTTTCAGATCACAGAGAACGGGAACGCGCGGGCGAATCGCTTCGAAGTCGTCGATTGAAAGCGGCACGTGAGCGGCGCGCGCCATGGCAAGGAGGTGGAGAACCGCATTCGTCGAACCGCCGGTGGCCATCACCACGGCGATCGCGTTTTCAAAGGCCGCGCGCGTCAGAATCCGGCTCGGCAGAATCTGTTGGCGAACCGCGTTCGCGAGCACGCGAGCGGACTCTGCGGCGCTTTCCAATTTCTCATGTTCCGCAGCAGTCATTGTAGATGAAAACGGCAGGCTCATTCCCATGGCCTCAATGGCGGACGACATCGTGTTGGCCGTATACATTCCGCCACAGGAGCCCGCCCCGGGACATGCGTGGCGCTCAATCTCCAGCAGTTCCTGCGCGCTGATTTGTCCGGAGCTGAATTGCCCCACCGCCTCAAAAGCGCTGACGATGGTAAGCTCTTTCCCCGCGTGATGGCCGGGCTTCGTCGTGCCGCCGTAGACGAATACAGCAGGGATGTTGAGGCGCGCAATGGCGATCATTCCGCCGGGCATGTTCTTGTCGCAGCCGCCGATGACGAGGACACCGTCCATTTGTTGCGCTTTGCAGACGACTTCGATCGAATCGGCGATCACTTCGCGCGAGACCAGGGAATATTTCATCCCTTCGGTGCCCATCGAAATTCCGTCGCTGACGGTGATGGTACCAAAAAGCTGCGGCATCGTTTCAGAGCCATGAAGAACTTCGGCGGCGCGGATGGCGAGTTCGTTCAATCCGGCGTTGCACGGAGTGACGGTGCTATAGCCATTTGCGATTCCTATAATGGGCTTGTCGAAATCGAAATCGCCGAACCCCACGGCGCGGAGCATTGCGCGGTTTGGAGCGCGCTCGACGCCGCGCGTGATCGCTTTGCTTCTGTTGTTCAAGCTCATGGAGATTGTTGGCGGGCGGCAGTCAATTGGCAGATTTCTTCAGCGCAGCCACTCTCGGGGATTGAACTGGATGCAACCAGTGCTTGTACTTCTCGCTTCGGCCCGAGGTCACTGCGCGAAAGGCTTTTTGAATTCTTTGCGTCACCTGTCCCGGTACGGCGGAGCCGATTCTTTTCCCTTCGAGTTCTTGGATCGCTACAACTTCCACAGCTGTGCCGGTAAAAAATGCTTCGTCAGCCGAGAGCAAATCATCCAGCATAAGGGCTCTGATTTCGACCTCGATGCCCAAATCGTTCGCGATTTCAACAGTCGCGTCACGTGTGATCCCGAGAAGAATCGAATGCCGCGCGTCATTCGTGACGAGCCGACCGCGGCGAACAAGGAAGAGATTCTCTCCGGAGCCTTCCGCGATGCATTCATCTGCGTCAAGCAGCAGCGCTTCATCATAGCCTCTGCGCTCAGCATCTTGGACGGCCAGGATCGAGTTAATGTACTGGCCGCAGGCCTTTGCGGTGGAGGGTATCATTTGCGAATCAAATTTCCGCCATGGTGAGACACAAATTCGCACTCCCTTTTCCTTTTCGCCGGAATTAAGGAAGGGATCCCAGGGCCACGCGAGGACCACAACTTCGACCGGGCACGCACGCGGATTGAGATGCAAAGTGCGGCTGCCGCGATAGCAAAGCGGGCGGATGTAGCAATCACGGAAATCGTTGAGTTGAATTAACTCGCAGATTCCGTCTTCCAATTCCTCAGCAGTGTAAGGAATCTCCATGTCGTAGAACCTGGCCGAGTCAACCAGACGCTGCAAGTGCTCGCGAAGACGAAAAATCGCCGGGCCGTCGATGGTTTCGTAGCACCGGATCCCTTCGAATACTCCGCTGCCGTAATGAAGCGTGTGCGCGGAGACGTGCAGAGTGGCCCCACTCCACGGCACGATCGTACCGTTCATCCAAACCCAGCGAGCTTCGTCAAAACCCATGCTGCGATTCCTTCCTAATATTGCTGAGTATGTGCACTACTTGGCTCCAACTGTCACCGCCGCAGGCGATTGCTCAGGAGCGGCCGCGTCCAAATCCGGCGCTGTAACTGGATCGAGAAACTGCATATTGGCGCGAAGTCGCGAACCGACCTCTTCGATCAACTGGCGCCGCTCTTTGCGGCGACTCGCGCTGAATTCGGGGCGGCCTGCTTCATTTTCCGCGATCCACTTTCGAGCGAATTCTCCATTTTGGATCTTCTCGAGCATGTGGCGCATGGTGCGGCGCGTTTCCTCTGTGATGATCTGTGGGCCGCCGGTGTAATCGCCATACTCCGCAGTGTCGCTGACGGAGTAGCGCATGTAAGCCAGGCCGCCGCGGTACATCAAGTCGACGATGAGTTTCAATTCATGAAGGCACTCAAAATAAGCTATTTCCGGCTGATAGCCGGCATCTACGAGCGTCTCGAATCCAGCCTTGACCAGAGCGCTGACACCGCCGCAAAGAACCGCCTGCTCGCCAAAGAGGTCCGTCTCAGTTTCTTCCGTGAATGTAGTTTCGATTACTCCTGCGCGCGCGGCACCGATTGCTTTGGCGTACGAAAGGGCGAGCTGCTTCGCTGAGCCGGTTGCGTCCTGATGAACCGCAAGTAGCGCGGGCGTTCCGCCACCTTCGACGAAAACCTCACGGACACGATGTCCTGGCGCTTTCGGCGCGACCATAGTCACGTCGACGCCGGCGGGAATCTGAATCGTGCCGTAACGGACGTTGAAGCCGTGCGCAAACATGAGCATTTTTCCCGGGGCGAGATACGGGGCAATGTCGCGTTCGTAAATCTCTGGCTGCGTCGTGTCTGGCGCGAGAATCATGATCACGTCGCCCCATGCAGCAGCGTCCGCAACCGAATTCACCGTGAGGCCTGCTGCGATTGCCTTCTCGCGCGAGCGGCTTTCGCGGTGCAATCCGATGCGGACATCACAACCGCTATCACGCAAATTTAGAGCGTGGGCGTGGCCTTGCGATCCATATCCGATAATTGCTATTTTCTTTGCCAGAATGAGGGCCAGATCCGCCGCGCTTTCCTGATAGATTGTTGCCATTTTTTTCCTCCTAACAGTGCCTCGATTAATTCGCTTACACCGATTGCGAAGCTTCGGTCTCGAACGACAATTCATCCAAAACCGCAGAGCGGTCGTCCGGCTTCCGTCTCGCACCGCGTGACATAACCACCTGCCCTGTCCTTGCCATTTCAAGAATTCCATACGGGCGTAGAACTTCGACGAGTGCTTGAATCTTTTCTTCGGTACCTGTGATTTCGACAACAAGCGATTGCGCTGCGAGATCCACTACGCGCGCGCGGAAGACGCGGACGACCTCCATCAAGCGGTGGCGCGATTCTTCCTGCGCTTCGACTTTGATCAGGGCGAGACTTCGAGAGGTAGTTGGGCTGTGGGTGACGTCTTCTACCGACAGGACCGGCACGAGCTTGTATAAATTCGCCTCCACGCGCTGGGCGGCGCCTTCGCTGATACCGGCTACGATGGTCATGCGCGAAATGCCTGGACGTTCCGTGTGGCCCACGGTGAGCGATTCGATATTATATGCGCGGCGCCGAAAGAGGGATGCGACGCGATTCAGGACCCCCGGATGGTTTTCCACGTAGAGCACGAAGGTATGCAGCTTTTGCGTTTCAGGCATCGGTCGCTCTTTCGACAAGCGGATTCGGACGGCGGATCATGGCATCGAGCGCTGCGCCCGCCGGAACCATCGGAAACACGGAGTCCTCTTGCTCCACTTGAAAATCAATCAAGACGGGCCCTGCGTGGCTTCGGGCTGTCTGCAATGCCGGCGCGATCTGCGCTCGTTTACTTACAGCTGCGCCGGCAATTCCGAATGCGTCGGCGAGCTTCACGAAATCGGGACTTAGCAGCGGCGTGGAAGAATACCGGCCGTCGTAAAAGAATTCCTGCCACTGCCGGACCATGCCAAGGAAGCCGTTGTTGATGATGGCGATCTTAATGTTGATCTTTTCTTGCACGATCGTGGCGAGTTCCGCCATGGTCATCTGGAATCCCCCATCCCCCACGACGACCCATACTTCCGCTTCGGGCCGGGCGAATTTCGCGCCGATCGCTGCCGGAAGAGCAAACCCCATCGTGCCGAGACCGCCCGACGTAATCAAAGTGCGCGGCCTATCGTGACGGTAATATTGCGCTTCCCACATCTGGTGCTGGCCCACATCGGTGACGACGATTGCATCACCGTGCGTCTCGCGCCACAATTCGTTGACCACGTGCGCCGCATAAAGATGCCCGTCATCCGGCAGGCTCTGAATGTCGCGGATAGCAGAATCCTGTTTCGAATCTTCGATCCGAGCCAGCCACTCGGTGTGAACGGTTCGCTTCAGCTCGGGCAACAATCGGCGTAGCACTTCGCGAAGGTCGCCCACGATAGGCACGTCGACGGGCACATTTTTGTTAATCTCCGCGGGATCGATGTCGACATGGATCTTTTTTGCGTTTTGCGCATAGGTTTTCAGGGTGCCCGTGACGCGATCATCGAACCGCATTCCAAAGGCGAGGAGGAGATCCGATTCCTGTATCGCTTTGTTCACCCATGCTTCTCCGTGCATTCCCATCATCCCGAGACACAGGGGATGAGAAGCCGGAAATGCGCCAATTCCCAGCAGAGTGAGAGCCACGGGCGTATTCACCGCTTCCGCAAAGGTGAGCAGTTCGCGTTCTGCGCCTGAAAGAATTACGCCATGACCAGCCAGGATCACCGGCCGGCGAGCTTCGCGGATCAGATCGAGCGCTTCGCCTAAACTCCTATTTGCAACCGACGGTTCAGAAATTGGCCGGCGGAGGCGGGGCGCCGCAGCATCCCAATCGAACGAGCAGGAGTTGTTCTGCGCGTCCTTTGTGATATCGACAAGAACGGGGCCGGGACGGCCGGACGCAGCGACGAGGAACGCCTCGCGAATGGACGGCGCGACATCTTCCGGGCGCGTGACGAGGTAATTGTGTTTTGTGATGGGCAGCGTAATTCCCGTGATGTCGGTCTCCTGAAACGCATCGCTGCCGATCAATTTGCTTCCCACTTGGCCGGTGATGCAAACGATGGGCGAAGAGTCCATCATCGCGGTGGCAAGGCCAGTGACCATGTTAGTTGCGCCGGGGCCGGAGGTTGCCAAGGCGACGCCCACGTTTCCACTGGCGCGGGCGTAACCGTCAGCCATATGAGTGGCGCCTTGTTCATGGCGCACCAAGACGTGATGGACACCGTATCGCGTCATCGCATCGTAGGCCGGAAGAATCGCGCCGCCCGGATAGCCGAAAATACACTTCACACCCAGGCGCTCGAGGCATTCCCAGATGATCTCCGCACCCGTTTTCTTCGCCACGGACCGCTCAGGCCCGAGGCGGGCACCCATGTCAGGAGACAGGCAAACCTCCAACAATCACGCGCGAAACGAGCGAAAGCGAATCTAGTTGGCCTGACGCCGGGGATGAAAGTCCAATTTATAGTTTTGCTGTGTAAGATAAATCCCACTTATGCCCCAGCATTAGCCAAGAGCAAGCGGCGAACCTGATTTGGTGAGCAGGATTACGCGAACATCAGAAGAGGAAATAGCGCTGGGCGAGCGGAAGAATGGTGGCGGGCTCGCATGTGATGAGGTGCCCGTCGATGCGTACTTCGTAAGTTTCAGGGTCAACGGCGATGTCGGGAGTGCCAGTATTGTGGATGAGATCTTTTTTCCCGATATTGCGGCAGTTCTTAACGGCAACGGCGGTTTTCTTCAGCCCAAGCTTTTCGTGGAGACCAGCGGCAAGAGCCGCTTTAGAAAGGAATGTGATGCTTGTGGCGGCTGGGGCACCGCCAAAAGCGCCGAACATCGGCCGATAGAGAATCGGTTGCGGAGTGGGAATCGAGGAGCCCGGGTCGCCCATGGCATTCCAGGCAATAAAACCGCCCTTGATGATCATCTCGGGTTTCACGCCGAAGAATGCGGGCTTCCAGAGAACCAGGTCGGCGAGTTTGCTCGATTCGATAGAGCCCACCTCGTTGGAGATACCGTGGGCGATGGCGGGATTGATGGTGTACTTCGCGACGTAGCGCTTCGCGCGGTAATTATCATTACGGGCGGAATCTTCCGAGAGCGGGCCGCGCTGCATTTTCATTTTGTGCGCGGTCTGCCAGGTGCGAATGATGATTTCGCCGATGCGGCCCATGGCCTGGGAATCGCTCGAGAGCATGCTGATGACGCCCATATCGTGGAGGATGTCTTCGGCGGCGATGGTTTCGGGGCGAATGCGGCTCTCGGCGAAAGCAACATCTTCGGGGACATTGGGATTCAGATGGTGGCAGACCATGAGCATGTCGAGATGCTCAGCGATTGTGTTAATCGTGAAGGGGCGTGTGGGATTCGTCGATGAAGGGAGAATATTGGGGAATGACGCGATGCGAATGATGTCCGGGGCATGGCCACCGCCAGCGCCTTCGGTGTGATAAGTGTGGATCGTGCGGCCGGCGATTGCGGCAACAGTGGCTTCGAGGAAACCTGCTTCGTTGATCGTATCGGTGTGAATTGCCACTTGAACATCGAACTCGTCGGCGACTTTGAGACACGCGTCGATTGTGGCGGGCGTGGTGCCCCAATCCTCGTGGAGTTTGAGACCGCAGGCGCCTGCGATAACTTGCTCAATCAGAGGCGGGAGCGCGGAGGCATTCCCTTTACCAAGAAAACCGAAATTCATTGGCCACGCTTCGGCGGCCTGCAACATGCGGGCGAGATTCCAGGCGCCGGGCGTGCAGGTGGTGGCGGCTGTGCCCGTTGCAGGGCCTGTGCCGCCGCCAATCATCGTCGTGATCCCGCTCGAAATCGCTTCGTAAACCTGCTGGGGAGAGATGAAATGGACGTGGCTATCGATGCCGCCGGCAGTGACGATGAGGTTTTCGCCAGCGATAGCTTCCGTGGCGGCGCCGACGACGAGATTGGGATCGACGCCATCCATCGTGTCGGGATTTCCGGCTTTGCCGATCCCGGCGATGCGTCCGTCCTTTACGCCGATGTCGGCTTTCACGATTCCCCAGTGATCGAGAATCACGGCGTTGGTGATGACGAGATCGAGCGCGCCGGGTTTTGTTTCGCGGATGGCGGTGCTGCTCTGGCCCATGCCGTCGCGAATTACTTTTCCGCCGCCGAAAGTGATCTCATCGCCGTAGTGGGTGAAGTCTTTTTCTATTTTGATCAGGAGATCGGTGTCAGCCAGGCGAATGCGGTCGCCTTTGGTTGGGCCGTATAAATCGGCGTATGTGCGGCGCGGAATCTCGAGGGTCATTTCAAGCTACCCTTCGAACCGGCCTTCTCATCGATCGGTGGATCGGCCTTTGCGTCACTCGATCCGCTCGACTGGAATCCCGCGTTGCGCGCGCGTTCGATCGATCGCTTTTGCAAAGAGCAATCGGAGATTGCGCCGCCAACTAAACCGTTACCGCCGTGAATCACGCGGGTGCCCCCGAACTCGGTGAGCTCCACTTCCTTTTCTTCACCGGGCTCGAAGCGAACCGCTGTTCCTGCTGGAATATTAAGGCGCATGCCGAATGCCGCCGAGCGATTGAACGAAAGCGCGCGATTGGTTTCAAAGAAGTGGTAATGGCTGCCAACCTGGACCGGCCGGTCGCCAGTGTTCTTGACGAGGAGGCGGCGCGTGATGCGACCGACATTCGCGAGGATTGGTCCGGAACTTTCGTCGAGCAGATATTCACCAGGGTTCATCGCGTCACCGGATGGGATCGTGAATCGTGACGAGCTTTGTACCATCTGGAAATGTGGCTTCGACCTGGACTTCGTGAATCATCTCGGCAACGCCATCCATTACCTGGCTTCGATTCAAAATCTTCGCTCCCGAACTCATGATCTGGGCGACGGTGTCGCCATCGCGGGCTGCTTCCATTACTTCCGCGGAGAGAATCGCGACTGCTTCTACGTAATTCAGCTTCAGGCCGCGAGCCTGGCGTCTACGAGCGAGGTCGGCTGCAACGGTAATCATCAGCTTTTCTTGTTCGCGAGGCGTTAAATGCATGAGTTATCTCCAAAGGAACCACAATCTCTTTAATTTACTTTTCGCGGTGGAATCGCTTCGGTGCCGTATAGTGCTAATTTCGCCGCGCGCCAGATTTCGTGGAGACCGGCGAGAGAGTCGCGCCCGCGTACAGCCAAACAGCGGCAGACCATTCCATGGGCCGGCAAGGTGCTGATGCCCCAAAGCGTCTCGGCTGAAAACGAAAGTTTGCGAGCAACTTCCCGGAGGTGCTGTTCGAGGGCGAGCCATTCACCCGGCTCCATGCCGACGCGGCAAATGTAGAACGTGGTCCAGTAGCGATATTTGCCGAGTCGGGCTGGCGAAGCTATCGAATAAAGCGCGGGCTCAACGCGGACGCGTTCGATTGCAATTGGCCTGCCGAGCCCGGCAATGCTGGTTTTCATTTCGACGGCGTCGTAAGTAAACAGCTCGTCGCGGGCTTCACGACCGGGAGCGAGAACTTCCCACCAGAAAAGTCCGGCGTCTGCATCGAGATTGATCTTTGTGTTTTGCGTGAAGCGCGAACCCGCAAACGGAATGATCGGATCAGGCAAATATTCGAGGCATGCACTCTGTTCGACGCTTACATCGATTCGCTGGGTTGCTGGAGGTGCACCCGCACGCGAGCGGTAGATGCGAGTGGCGCCCGTGGTGGTGACTTGAACGTGTGCGCGCGCACTGATTTGAAGCGACGTTGCCAGTTGATCGCCCCCGAGCAAGCCGCCCGATACGTTGTGGAGGTGAACGAGAGCGCTGCCACCTGCGAGGCTAAACGCACGGACGACTTTGAGCGGCGGTTCCTGCGAACTCGCTCGAAGCACAGTGGTTCCTCTTGTGGCGTCATATTCGAAATTAAGAGCGAGCGATGCGTGCACGCGGGCGGCCGCGCCTGTGGCAAGAGGAAGCTGTTTGGCGGTCTCGTTGGATACGAACATCGAGTCAGCTAATGAAGAGGCGCGTTCCGAGGGCAGGATGTTCCATCGCGCCCCAATCGAGCAATGGGTTGAAGCAGCAAACGTCGTTGACATGCGCGGCCAGGCCACGCTTTGCAGTTTCGATTATCGAAGTCTTCAAATTCCAGAGAATTCGAGTGGCCTCGTTTTGACCGAGCGGCAGTAAACGCTGGCAGGCGGAGACGAAGCTCGCGACTGATTGGTGCAGGTAAGCGAGAAGCACGTTTTCTTTACCGAATTCGAGGGCGCCGCCGACCAGGCCGAACGCCGGACTGTGCTCGATTACGTGCGGATACTGCCGATTCGATCCTTGATTCGCATCCTCCAGTGCGACTCGAACGACCGGGAAATTCCCCAGAGCGTTAACAGCCAAGAGAAAATTCCGGCCCAAGGCGCCGCTGCCAGAACGGGTCTCTCGCGCCGGCTTCATCGCACTTAAGCTGGCGTTTAAGTGGCGCCATCGTTCGACCGAAAAGCTGTTGGCGCGATTCTCTGCGAGCAGAAAGGCTTCGCGGCAAAAGACTGCTTCAGCGATTGCTGTTTCCTCGAGGTAGCCGCGTAGGAAGCTTTCAAGATCGGAGACTTTCAAAAGACCTCGCGAAACAAGTGTTTCAAGGCCAAAGGAATGAGCTAGGGTGCCGATTGGCAAAGCACTATCGGCCAAGTGGAGCAGTTGAAGATAGCTAAGGCCCGCCGGGCTCTGCGGCAGAGTGCGAATTCGATCCCTTTCCAAGGTTCAGTCCTTAGTGGTGCTCATGGTCGTGCGGCTGAGCGTGAGAATGCCTGTGATCGTGCGAATGAGGGGCGCCTTGATAAGGAGCGTGCGCATCGATGACCACGTTGCGCGATTCGATCGGGCGCCGCATCTCGTCTTCAATCCAGGCGACGATCGGATCCAGCCCAACTGCATCGCGCAGATTGGTGAACACAAACGGCAGGTCGCCCCGCATTTTGCGGGAGTCGCGCTCCATCACTTCGAGGGACGCACCCACGTAAGGGGCGAGGTCAATTTTATTTATTACCAGCAGGTTCGAGCGAGTGATTCCGGGACCACCCTTGCGGGGAATTTTATCGCCCTCGGCGACGTCAATAACGTAGATCCAGATATCAACAAGCTCAGGGCTGAACGCGGCCGCAAGATTGTCGCCTCCACTCTCGACGAAGACCAGCTCGAGTCCCGGAAGCGCGCGTTCGAAATCGGCGATCGCCTGCAAGTTCATAGAGGCATCTTCGCGAATCGCTGCGTGCGGGCATGCGCCGGTCTCAACGCCGCGGACACGATCGGCGGGAAGCGTTCCCTGTCGCAAGAGGAATTCAGCATCTTCTTTGGTGTAGATGTCGTTGGTTACGACGGCGAGATTGTATTTTGGCCAGAGCCGCTGGCTGAGACGATCGACTAGAGCCGTCTTTCCGGAACCAACCGGACCAGCGACACCGATGCGGAAGGCGCGCGCCAAGTTCTGACTCTTCATTTCGCGGCCTCCTGTTTCTTTGCAGTGTGAGCGGAGTGGCCGGTGTGGCCATGATCGGAGTCGCCGAATCCATGGCGAACCATCGAAACGAATGCCGCAGCGCAGCGTGGCAGAGTGCGATCGCGCCGATAGACGAGGCCCAGTTCGCGTGTGGTGAGGTATTCGAGATCCATTCTGTTTGTGACGAATTATAGCAAACATCGAATCTTACATCTCGATCCGTAATATACGGCGCCCGGCGGTTGTTGCCCCCGCCGTTTTCAGGCGACCGATTCATCAACGGCTTCTGCTGAATCTAGACGGATTCGATGCACGAACTTCGCGGCTGTCATTCCGGCACCGTCAGCACGTTTTTCCCAATGCTCAAGCAGTGGCGACCAAGTCTGCGCGAGCGAACACGGAAGATGAACCGGTTCGAGGCGCAATAGGGGCAACGGACCTTTCGCTTCCAGCAACCGCATAGCGCGGGGGCTCCGGGTTTGGCGAACGTGCTCCTCCAGAGCGCGGCGGAGTCTTACCTCTTCACTTCGATCAGCGGGGCCGAGAGCATTTGCGCAATGCACAAATTCGCGGTTGTAGCTGTCGGACGCGAGCAGATCTTTTAAGACGTAGACCAAGCCGCCCGTCATTCCGGAGCCGAGATTCATGCCTGTGGGACCGAGAATAATGACGACTCCAGCCGTCATGTATTCACACGCGTGGTGGCCGACGCCCTCGACGACTGCAAGCGCACCGCTATTACGAACGGCAAAGCGTTCGCCTGCGCGCCCTGCTACGTACAGTTCACCGGAAGTAGCGCCGTAGAGGACAGTGTTTCCTACCAATAGATCGGCGCGCCGGGACGCATCTGCTCCGGCCGAAATTGCAATCGCGCCCCCGCTCAAACCTTTTCCGACGTAATCGTTGGCTTCGCCCTTGAGCTGGAAGCTCAGTCCTGGGATGAGAAAGGCACCGAAGCTTTGTCCGGCAGTACCGGAGAATTCAATTTCATGTTGCTGGTCGCCCAAGCCCGCGAACGAGGTGCGACGCAGGATATGCCCGCTGAGATAGGCTCCGACGCTGCGATCCGAATTCTCGATCGGGAACACCGCAGGGCTTGTCGATCCAGAATCGAGGTGAGCGATCAGCATGTTATCGAGAGTCCACTCACAGGAGGCAGGCGCTGGAGAACCTTCCTGCGACTCGGGTGACGCACCGAACAAGCCGCCGAGTGATCGTGCCGCTCTCGAATTCTTTGGTTGAAGTCGTTCGGCCTGGCCAATGATGCTGGCAAGGGACTGCTCGCCAAGTTGAGCGAGCCGCTCCCTCACTTCTTCCGCAACTCCGCGGAAATACGACATAACCATCTCAGGCTTGCCCTCGAACCGAGCGCGCAATTCCTCATTCTGCGTGGCGATTCCGACGGGGCAGGTGTTGAGATGGCATTGCCGCGCCATCACGCATCCGATTGCAATCAGCGCCGCGGTGCCGAATCCAAATTCGTCAGCGCCGAGAAGCGCAGCCACGATTACGTCGCGGCCGGATTTGAATCCGCCATCAACGCGCAGCCGCACGCGCCGGCGATATCCCGATCGGAGGAGCGTATTGTGAGCTTCACGCAGACCGATTTCCCACGGGAGGCCAGTATTTTTGATCGAGGTGAGCGGGGATGCGCCGGTGCCGCCGTCGAAGCCGGATATTGTAATGACATCGGCACCTGCTTTGGCGACTCCTGCGGCGATGATTCCAACTCCGGAGCCGGACACCAACTTTACGCCAATTCTTGCGAGCGGATTTACGGCACGCAGATCGTGAATCAATTGCGCGAGATCCTCGATGCTGTAGATGTCGTGATGAGGCGGCGGTGAGATTAACGACATGCCCGGCACAGCATGACGGAGCCGCGCAATCAGCGGCGTAACCTTGGCAGCGGGTAGCTGGCCGCCTTCGCCCGGCTTTGAGCCCTGCGCCATTTTGATTTCGAGTTCGTTGGCCCGCACCAGATATTCAGTGGTTACGCCGAATCTGGCGGACGCGACCTGCTTCACACGATTGGCCGCTTCGGGTTCGGAGCGGTAAACGTCGGGGTCCTCTCCACCCTCACCTGTGTTACTGCGGGCGCCGAGACGATTCATAGCGATCGCTAGAGTGCGATGTGCTTCTGGACCGAGAGCGCCGAGCGACATCGCCTGGGTGGTAAAACGCTCTAGAATCGCGCTCTCTGGCTCGACTGCTTCCAGCACCATTGAATTGCAAGGGGCAAAATCAAAAAGATCGCGGATTGCGACTGGCTCGCGTGTTTCCGCCAACTCCGAGTATGCGCGATAGTTTTCAGCAGTCGGCGACTTCACGTAGCGGTGCATTCGCCGGACGACGTCAGGAGAACTGGAGTGACGTTCGCCCGTTTGGCGAAAGCGGTAAAGCCCTTCGTCGCGCAGTTGCGCAGCGATAGCCTTCGCGCTTGGGGCAAAAGCGCTCGTGTGGCGATCCAGGGAATCTTGCAGCAGCTCTTCGAGCGATTTCCCGCCCAGCGCGCCGCCTGCGTCTTCGAAGAATTCATCGCGGACGTCCTGGTTCAGGCCGACGATTTCGAAGAGCTGGCTATTCCGATAGCTTCCGATCGTACAAATGCCCATTCGCGCCAGCACTTTCCGGAGGCCCACCTCGACGGCTTCGCGAAATCGAGTTGCGCCTTCCGCTTGCGCGCTTTCGGAAAACTCCAATGCGAGATAAGGACAAACAGCGCTGGCCCCCGACGCAATGAGCATCGCGACGTGATGAGTCTCAATCACCTGGCCAGTTTCGATCACGAGCGGAACATCGCAAGCGCCCAAGCTGACCATTGCTTTCCAGGCAGTAGCTAAAGCGAGTAAGGCGGGCACCGCTGCATGTTCAGAGTTGATGCCGCGGTCGCTTAGCAAAATCATGCCCGGGACTCGGCCCCCAGAATCGCTTGCTTCGTCGCGGACCCGCTGGAGTGCCTCGATAGCAGCTCGCACGCCTCCGGCCGCTTGAAATGTGAAACCAATTGAGCGAACCGGACCATGCACGCACGAACGAAGCACAGCGATCTGGCTCGGGTCGAGCAGTGGCGATGGAGCCACCAGCCCTTTGCCGAGGTGGACATCGAGTGACATCACATGTCCCTCACGCAGAGGATCGATCGGGGGATTTGTTACCTGGGCGAAGCGCTGCTTGCAGTAATCCCAAATCGGACGCCGCATCGCCGAAAGAAATGCCGGCGGCGCGTCGTCGCCCATGCTCCATGTGGCTTCTTTCGCTTGGGTGCCGAGCGATTCGAAGAGCAGGCGATATTGATCGTCGCTCCAGCCGAGAGCGGCCGCGACGCGCTTCGGTTCAACAACGGAATTCATGGCACAATTCTTTTTAGTCGCGGAATTCGCTTGCAGAGGAACTAGCTTTCGAATTCGATGGTTCTCCCGAGCAGGTAGAAATTGTGCGAAGTCGTCTTGGAGGTAGCATCGGGAGGCGGCCGGATCCACCATAAACAGTTCGCCAGGCCCGAGACGCTGTCGTTCGATCACTTCCTTGTATTGCAGGTCGGTGAGGCCCGCCTCCGATCCAGCGATGACGAGCCCGTCCGAGGTGATGCAATAGCGCATCGGGCGCAGGCCGTTTCGATCGAGCTTGGCGCCGACTGTGTGTCCATCGGTAAAGACAAGAGCCGCCGGGCCGTCCCAGGGTTCCTGTTCGAATGATTCTTCACGCAGAAAATTGTTCAGTGATGAGTCGGAATGTTTCCCTGATTCTGACGCCGGCGGCACCATTCTCAACATCGCTGCGGCAACGTGGTAACCCCGGTGGCGAAGAATCTCAAGGGCGTTGTCCAAACTAGCGGAATCACTCACGCGATCCTCGAGTGCGCGGAACCATTCTCCCGTTTCCAGTTCGCGTCGTACCGCCCGCTCGCGAGCCCGCATCCACCGGCGGTTCGCGCTGATGGTATTGATTTCGCCGTTGTGCGCGACATAGCGAAAAGGTTGCGCCATCGCCCAGCTGGGTTGCGTGTTGGTGGAGTAGCGCTGATGAAAGATGGCAAAGGGCGCGCGGAAATCGGAGTCCGTAAGATCCATGTAGAAATCGCGAAATTGCGTGGGGGTCAGAAGACCCTTGTAAACCACGGTACGTGAGGAGAGAGAGCAGAAATATGTGCCGGCGGTTCCTTCCGCTTCCACGCGCTTGCGCAAGAAAAACAACTGACGTTCGATATCCGCAGCGGTGTCCAGTGACTCGAAGAAACACTGCCGGATCGAGGGCATCGTCGAAGCGGCGAGGGAGCCGAGGCTCGTGGGATTGACGGGCACGTCACGCCAGCCCATGCACCGCAAACCTGTTTGCTGTGCGAGGGATTCGACCAAGTGGCGCGCTTCCGTTTCGCGACCAGGAGGCAGAAAAGTCATACCCAGGCCGAAGGTTTCCGGCAGGCTGATGCCCGACTGTAGCGATTGCACGCGAAAGAAAACTCTAGGAATGGGAAGTAATAATCCGGCCCCGTCTCCGCTCAAGCCGTCTGAATCAACGCCTCCGCGATGCGAGAGTCGAGCCAACGCGACGAGAGCGCGCTGTACAACGTCACGGTTCGCCTCGCCTCCGAGTTGGGCGATAAACCCAACGCCGCACGCGTCATGATCAAGTGAAGCGCTGAGCGCAAGATGTCTCATCCTATGTTCTTAACCTACACAAGAACGGAAAGACCAATTCAGATGTTGGATACGGCCTATCACCTTTTGAATGGGCTGCGTTCGAAGTTGTGTGATGGGAACATTGCCGGTCGAAATGACAACGAAATTACGCTGCGACAAAAACGAGGTTCCTCACCTACATTGGAGAAAAAATAAGGAACGTGCAGAAAGAGTTGTCGCTCTCACTTCCCTTGGATAGCTAGTTGTCTTAAATGATAGAGTTTTTGTCTAGGGACAAGGTCCGGAATGAATTCTCGGAGAGTTGCGCGACGTCAATGGTTTACAACCCCAAGCCAATAGATACATCGCAAATTCGGCTCAATGCGGAGCTTACGGACCTCACCGAACGGCTTGCCAAGAACGTTCACGACACTTGGGCACGAGATCGGCTCGCTGAGGGGTGGCGTTACGGTCCTTTCCGCGACGACGCTTCGCAAGAACATCCCAATCTTGTACCGTACGATCAACTTCCCGAATTTGAGAGAGAGTACGACCGCAGGACAGCTTTAGAAACTCTTCGCATGCTTCTCGCTCTCGGTTACAGCATCGAATCTCCGAACCCGAAGCCGAGCGCATCGGCGCGTCCGTCTGCGCAGACTACGGAAGAACTGGAGCGCCTCAATGGTCTGCTGTCGAAGAGCCCACCGCTTGAAAAACTGGTGGCCGTCTGGAACGGACGCGACACGGACGCATGGGCGAGTTCGGAGACACTATTCCGTTTGATAGGGGAAAGCGTTTTAAAGATTGGCGAGCCCTTGCTCGGCTATGACATCGTCAATCAAGGTCTGAAATATTTCCCCTCGTCCGTTAGGCTGCGCCAGCTTTTGGGGCTCGCATTGGCTCGAAGCGGCGCCAGCGAGGCGGCGAGTGCAGTCCTGATCCAGCTGTACCGCGAAGGCCATCAAGACGAAGAGACACTGGGCCTGCTAGCAAGAACGTACAAGGATTTGGCGGACGCTGCGCTCAACTCCGAGACAAAGCAATCGTATCTGCGACGCGCGAAGGATTTCTATTCGAAAGCTTACGAGCTAACTAAGGGCTATTGGAGCGGCGTCAACGCAGCAACGTTGGCGGTGCTGGTCGGAGAACGACAGTATGCATCGACGCTGGCTCGGGAGGTGAAAAGGATTTGCAGCGAAGATCTGAAGCAGATGAAGAACACAGGGGGAGATACCTACTGGCTCCTGGCTACGCTCGGTGAAGCGGCACTGATTCTGGACGAATGCGCGGAGGCCGAAGAATGGTACTCGCAGGCTGCTGAAATTGGACGAAAGCGTTATGGCAACCTGAATTCCTCCCGACGCAATGCCCGTCTGCTGATGGACCATCTTAACCTCCACTCCAGCCGCATCGAAGCCTGCTTTCACTTGCCAGTGGTGGTGGTATTTTCGGGTCATATGTTGGGTCAGGCCGAACGGCGGGAGCCGTGCTTCCCCGCTGACCTCGAGCCAAAGATCTACGCCGAGATTGAAAAGCGACTGCACGAGCTGGATGCAGGGTTCGGATACAGCTCGGCGACATGCGGCTCGGACATCCTCTTCTTGGAGGCGATGCTTGAGAGGGAGGGAGAGATTCACGTCGTGCTCCCGTATGAAAAAGGCCAGTTCATGGAAGCGAGTGCCGATCGAGCGCCGGGCTGGAAGACGAGATATGAAAGAATCTTGGAGAGTGCAGACGTGGTGGTCGCCTCTGGAAATCGAGCCAACGCCGACGACATTTTGTATGAGTATGCGAATCGGATTCTGTACGGACTGGCGCACTGCAGAGCTGACCAACTGGAAACGGGGTTACACGCGCTGGCCGTTTGGGATGGTGAGTCAGAAGAAAACCCCGGAGGAACGGCAAGCGCCATCAAACTATGGAGCGCACTTGGCGCCGAAATCAAAATCATTGATTCGGCGGCAGTCCTGCGAAAGGCCCACCGAGAAACAACGCCATATACGGAGCCTGTTAGGCAAACCAAAAGCGTAACGGCAGTTGCGCGTGCCGATCGGGAATTTGTACCCGAGATTCGGGCACTTTTGTTTGCCGATGCGACAGACTTCAGTAAACTCAGCGAAACGGAAACAACATTATTTGTCCACCACTTCCTTGGCCTGGTGGGAAAGCTAATCGAAGAGTTCTCCCCCGCTCCACTGATGAAAAACACATGGGGCGATGGTTTGTACTTTGTCTTTCCGGACGTTCGGAGTGCTGGACGTTTTGCTTTGGAGCTTCGAGACCGCGTGAAGGCAACACAATGGAGCGAAAAGGGGTTGAGGGACTTCGAACTGCGGATCGGTTTGCATGCCGGCCCTGTCTATGCGTGTATTGACCCGGTTACAGAACGGCGCAACTACATCGGCGCGCATGTGAGCCGTGCGGCGCGAATTGAGCCGATCACCCCCCCTGGAAATGTCTATGCCAGCCAGTCGTTTGCCGCACTCGCAGCAGCAGAGAAGGAACTCGAATTCAAATGCAACTATGTGGGACAAACTTCGCTGGCGAAACAATATGGCACCTTTCCAACCTATGTCTTGCTTCGCCGCTAGCCGTACCAAGACCAGTGAAACGCTTGCCAATCACCGTAGCTTACGCTATAAAAATCGCCCAGGTCGAGAACACGGCGGGCTCCCGCAAAAACGCTGCGACGAAGTCACCGGCCGAATTTTGCTGGGCTCCCCGCTTCTCCTGCTTTGCGCTCCTGGGGATAGGCAATTCTTGTGGTCCTTTCCAGTAGCGACCTAGAGGCATATCGAGATGAACTTCGAAGGTGACGCGTTTATCAGCTACGCGCACCTAGACAATGTGGAACTGATCGAGGGCGGCAAGGGATGGGTCACGAACCTGCACCGCGCTCTCGAAGTGCGCGTGGCGCAACTGCTGGGCAAGCCATCACATATTTGGCGCGATCCAAAGCTTGACGGCAACGACATCTTCGAAGATGCCCTTGTGAAGCGACTTCGGGACGTCGCAGCTCTCATTTCGGTTGTCTCTCCGCGTTACGTGAAATCAGAGTGGGCCCGGCGGGAGCTTGCGGAATTCTGGAAGGCGGCCGAAGAGCAGGGTGGCGTTCGTTTCCGTGACAAAGCGCGGATTTTCAAGGTATTGAAGACGCCCGTGCCGCTCGACGCGACGCCGCCTGAATTGCAATCTTTGCTGGGCTATGAGTTCTTCAGGGTTGATCCGGATACGGGAAGAATCCACGAGTTGGACGAAGTGTTCGGGTCCGACGCGCAAAGAGAATTCTGGATTAGGCTCGACGACCTGGCGCACGACATCTGCTGTATGTTGGAGGTCCTCGAGGGTTCCGACCCGGCGATCGGAGCAGTTGATTCGATCCCTGCTCCGGTCATTTTCCTCGCCGAGACCACTTCCGAGCTTCGAGAGCAGCGCGAAGCCATCAAGCGAGACCTTCAGCAACATGGATACACGGTGCTTCCCGCCCGCACTCTGCCCATGGTCGAATCTGAATTAAAAGCGATATTGCGCAGCGACCTCGCGCGTTGCAGGATGTCGATCCACCTTGTCGGCAGGAGCTACAGCTTCGTTCCAGAAGCTAGCTCTCAATCTCTTCTGGAGATTCAGAACGATCTTGCAATCGAAAGAGGCGGCCAGGGCGGTTTCTCTCGCCTGTTGTGGATTCCTCCCGGTTTGCAGGCCAAAGACGAACGGCAGCAGCGCGTTATCGAGCAGCTTCGAATGGATCCTCGAATCCAAAAAGGCGCCGATCTTTTGGAAACTCCCCTGGAGGATTTCAAAACCGTTATCCAGGAGCGGCTCAAGCGGATCGCGGTGCCGGCAGCCGCGCCCGGTAGACAGACTGTGCACTCCAAGAAGCTCGTTCAGCTCTATCTAATCTACGATCAGCGGGACACGGAGCTAGCCTCCTCCTGGGCGGACTTCCTCTTTGAAAAAGAACTTGAAGTGATTCGCCCTGTGTTCGAAGGTGATGAGGCGGAAGTCCGGGAGTACCATGAAGAAAATCTGCGAACTTGCGACGCAGCACTAATCCTGTACGGGTCGGCGAGCGAATGTTGGCTGCGCCGTAAACTTCGCGAGCTTCAGAAAAGTGCCGGATATGGCCGCACCAAACCGATGCCCGTAGTAGCGATTTCGCTCATTCCGCCCGTGGCCCCTGACAAGGAACGCTTTCGAACTCATGAGGCTATGGTGATCCCTCAGTTGACAGGTTTTTCGCCGGATGCCCTGCAGCCGTTTATCTCTCTTCTGAAAGCATGACGCAGGGAGGCCAGGCTTGATGCCACCTGGAGTCCGCTTCAACCCTTTTCCAGGCCTCCGGCCATTCGAGCCCGACGAAGACCATCTTTTCTTCGGCCGGGAAAAAGAAATCGACGATCTCTTGCGGCGCCTCCGCTCTTGCCGCTTCTTGTCAGTCGTCGGCACTTCTGGAAGCGGGAAATCATCGCTCGTCCACTCTGGCCTGATCCCCTCCCTTCACAGCGGATTCATGGTGACGGCGGGTTCTAACTGGCGAGTGGCTACGTTTCGACCCGGTGAAGATCCTATTGGCCACCTCGCACAAGCTCTTAACGCGCCGGATGTCCTTGGAACAACGGGAGAACTCGAGAGCACAAATCGCGTGCTGCTGGAAGCGACACTTCGCCGTAGCACCCTCGGGCTGGTGTCGGCAGTCCGCCAAGCGGGTGTCCCCGCGCGGGACAATCTCCTGGTTGTCGTCGATCAATTCGAGGAGCTCTTCCGCTTCCGACGAAGCCGTCCCTTGGAAAATTCCAGGGACGAGGCGGCTGCATTCGTCAAATTGCTGCTCGAAGCGGCACACCAGGAAGAGGTGCCTATCTTCGTAGTGCTCACTATGCGATCTGACTTCATTGGGGACTGCATGGAATTCTCCGGGCTGCCGGAAGCTGTCAATTCCGGCCAATATCTTGTCCCTCGGATGACGAGGGACGAACTCCGTTCCGCTATTACTGGCCCCGTAGCGGTAGGGGGAGGGAGCATCGCCCCGCGCCTCGTTCTTCGGCTCCTCAACGACGTGGGGAGCGACCACGACCAGCTCCCGGTGCTGCAACATGCCTTGATGCGGACATGGGATCACTGGCAAAGCCATGTCCTCGCTGATGAGCCCCTCGACATCGCGGATTATGAGGCCGTCGGAACGATGCGAAACGCGCTCTCCGCTCACGCTGAAGAGGCTTACCAAGAGGCCGGCTCGGAAAGAAGCCGAAAGATCGTAGAGCGAATGTTCAAGTCGCTCACGGACACGTTTTCAGATCCACGCGGAGTTAGGCATCCGACGTCTGTCCAGGAACTTGTCGCGGTCTGCGAAGCCCCAGTTTCAGACGTGATCGAGGTAGTCGAAATCTTTCGCCGTCCGGGACGCACGTTTCTAATGCCGCCTCCCAAAGTGCCATTGGATTCTCATTCGATCATCGACCTATCGCACGAGAGCCTCATGCGGTGCTGGACTCGTTTGATCACTTGGGCGGAAGAAGAAAGATTGTCGGCGACTCGATACATGCGGCTTTCGCAGGCTGCCTCTTGGTTTGAAGAGGGTACGGCGGGACTCTGGCGTAACCCCGAACTTGAAATCGGGTTGCGTTGGAAGCACCAGAATAATCCCACCCAGGCCTGGGCGGACCGCTATAACCCTCAGCTCGCGTCGGCCCTGGACTTTCTCGATCGCAGCGAACAGGAACGGGATCGGATTGAAGCGGAGAAGGAAAAAGAACGTAGAGGCAAACTCTTTCTTGCCTGGACAGTCGCAAGCGCTCTGGGAGTTCTGCTGCTGGCTACTCTTTCTCTGTATTTTGTCGCTCGCAGAGAGACCGGTCGTGCCGAAGCCAACCTGCAGTTAGCCAAAAAAGCTGTCGATGAGAGTCTGTCTTCCGCGGGCCGCCAGCAGGCTCGTGAGGCTCCCGATCCTCCGCAACTCGAGCGGTTTCGGCACGAATTGTTAATCAAAGCCGAAGAATTCTATTCAAACTTTCTTGCCAAGCAGGGCGGCAACGATCCCGAGTTCCGAGCCGAGAGTGCGCTCGTCCATTCCAAATTGGGCGACATCAATCGCCTACTCGAGAAACATGAAGACGCAGTGACGCAATATAGATATGCCATCAGCGGCCTCGAGAATCTTCTGCAAAACGCGCCCGCCAACTCCGAATATCGGCAGGCCTTGGCCTATGCTCATAACTGGCTTGGCGAGACGCTTAGGCTGTGGTCGGAAGAAACTCACAATCAACCAGACAACCGCAAGGAAGCGCTGGATGAATACGACGGCGCTTTGCGCTTGCAGCAGGCCTTGCACGAAGAGCAGCCGCAAAACGAGAAATATCAGCAGGAATTGGCGCGCACCTACTATAACCGCGGTATTCTTCATTTTGACGCTGGTGAATCGAATGCATCTGAATCGGATTTCCTCCAGGCGGTCCATTTGCTCGAGCCTCTGGCAACGGCGGAAAAAGCAGATTCGCAAACGGAGATAAACGATAACCCGCCTGCTCATGACTTGGGACGCGCCTACAACGACCTCGGTACCTTGGTCAGAACGAAGGGACAGCTTCAAGAAGCACAGAACTTCTTAGAGAGCGCCATCCGTATCCAAAGCGATCTTACGAACAAGGCTCCGGACAATTGGGAATACCGCGTTGAACTTGCCAAGTATTACAACAATCTCGCGCTCTTGTTGGTGGAAAAAGGCGACGTTCAAATGGCGCAGCAACGGAACCATCAAGCTCTGGACAGTATCGAGGACTTGATCACGCCTTCACCTTCGATGGAAAGCGAACGCGCCAAGACGCACATGCTTTATCACCTGCTCGGCCCATCCCAGCACCCGGAATTCCACGTTCTGTATAAAAACCTGGCAGACCAATATGTGGCTCTCGCCAGGGACTATTTCAATACTGGCGCTCCAGATGCCGCTCGCGTCGCTATCGACACTTTGGGGGGTGTCTTGCCGCAGATAGCGGAGCCGGACCGAACCAGGCTTACAAAGTCGTACCAGGATTTAGAAAAAGAATTGCAGGAAAGCAAGAAGCAGGTTAAATAGTGCACCAGCCTGACCCAGCCAGGAGCCGCCTATGAACCGTTTCGTGCTAGCTCTCATTCTTCTCGTGCCTTCCACGCTCCCTGCTCAAGAAAAGGTCCCCATTACGGCGACCAATCAGTCCGAGACGGCCCGCGTTGCGCAAACGGATACTTCGCAAGGAAGCGAAAACAGTTCGCTTGCTGAATCGACGGCTGACACCAACCCTGTTTCGACCTTGGACGCTAATGCAGCACAGCAGCCAAACGCCAAGCCAACTCAATCAGCGGCGCCTAGCGAGCCTGCGCCAAAGATCCCCGGTAGCATGGTCGGCTACATCGATAATCCTATCGTCCAATCGCTGATTCGGATTCGCTTCGATGACGCCTTTGAAGATCGGTTTCCCGACCGCTCCGAGTTCTTCTACGCCAAGTGCAGTTGCTATCGGCTTCTGAACACGGTTCCGCCTCTGCAGCTAGCGTACGATCCCCATGCGCCGGGACCCGGGACGGCTATTCCAACTGCCATAAACTTCCAGCAACTCTATGTCAACGTTGAATATGCCCCTGTTCGCCGATTCTCTCTGTTTTCAGAAGTCCCAATACGCTGGCTTCAGCCCCAAGGTTTCTTCGGAACACCGCCTGGGAATTTGCCGCCCGGGGCCACGACATTCGGTAACCAATCGGGACTCAGCGACGTGACGGCGGGATTCAAATTTGCTGCAATCGCTTCGGAGGGCACCTACTTCACATTCCAGTTCAAGAGCTACTTCCCCTCGGGTGACGCTTCAAAGGGCCTGGGCACGAACCACTACAGCATCGAGCCTTCGTTGCTCTTGTACCACAAGCTTTCGAGCCGGTTTACGATCGAAGGCCAGGTGGGCGATTGGCACCCGATCGGCGGATCCGCAGGCGTTCCAGTTACAAACTCGGAGGGATTCGCGGGAGACGTATTCTTTTATGGCATTGGTCCCAGTTACAGGCTTTATAGTCGCAACCGACTCGGGATAGCACCTGTGCTCGAACTATTCGGGTGGCACGTCCTAAGCGGATTCCAGACGAACCCCAATGCGGGCCCCCCGCTCGCGGCGAACGAGGTCAGCGGCCTGAATATCGTCAACTTGAAAGTGGGCCTGCGCATTGGCTTTGGCTTCCATAATTCGATCTATGCAGGCTTCGGGCAAGCCCTCACCCATGACGATTGGTACAAACACATCGTCCGGCTTGAATACCGCTATACGTTTTAACGTCCGCGTCCAGGAAGGACTTGGGTATTGTGCGCGCCTGCCCCATTTGCTCTCGGTTGGCATCCGACGCCTTGAGTGCAGTGGAATAGGGGCGGAACTCATTGGTTCGATGAAGGAAACAAAATCCGCGGCCTTATTTTCCAATCATGACTTTCTTCGCGGTCGCCTACGAGAGTCCTTAGCGGTCTAAGAAGTCGACGGTCAAGAGCGTTATGTCATCCTGCTGACCTCGCCCTTCAGGCCGGCCAGACCATGCAGACAATTCGTCGAGCAATACATCCGAGAACTCGTTGGCTCCTAGGGAGCAATTGAGCTCTAGCAACCGCTTGAAGCGGTCTGCTCCATAGAACTCTTCTGAGCGGCTGCTTGCTTCAAGAATCCCGTCTGTGTAAAGGACGACTCTGTCGCCCCGCTCCATCGTCACCTCGATTTCGCCGTAGGTCGCGTCGGCGAACAAGCCGAGCACCATCCCGTTCTCCTCAAGTTCGGCCGTTTTCCTCGTCGAAGTGCGCCACAGCAAAATAGGGGGATGTCCCGCGCCGGCATACTTCATGGCACCCAGTTCCATGTCCAGGAATATGTATGCTGCGGTAACAAAATGGGTTGTGAATTTCCCACAGAGGGCCTGATTTAGGCCTGCGAGCACGCGCGCCGGTTGGGAGGCATGCGTGAATTGAGCAGCGAGGGCCATCTGAAGCATCGACGCGATTAAAGCAGCGGGCAAGCCATGCCCCGTGGCGTCTGCAATCAGAATCCCAATGTGTTTTTCGTCTACCACTAGGAAGTCGTAGAAGTCACCCGCCACCGAACCCATCGGAACGAAGCGGGCGGCGATTTCGAGCCCCGTGATTTTCGGAATGTCGTGCGGAAGAATCGCAAGTTGAATCTTGCGCGCCATTTCCAACTCGCTGTTTATCGCAATCAGCTGTCGAGACAGTTGTTCGCGCGCTTCTCGAAGCATCAGGTGAGTGTGCACTCGAGCTTTCACAACTGCTGCCAAAAAAGGTTTGTGGATATAGTCTACAGCTCCCATTTCGAAGCCTTTCGTTTCGTCGTCGGCTTCGGTCTTGCCAGTCAGGAAAATCACGGGTATGTCTCGGGCCTCCGG
This sequence comes from uncultured Acidobacteriota bacterium, assembly GCA_963772535.1. Classification (GTDB taxonomy): domain Bacteria; phylum Acidobacteriota; class Terriglobia; order Acidiferrales; family UBA7541; genus Palsa-295. The sequence goes on along the minus strand of CAVYXN010000004.1, from coordinate 1,018,790 downwards.
CGTCGCCTTCAGGATTCCGCAGACCTCATATCCATCCATCTCCGGCATCACGACGTCCAGTAAGATCAGATCCGGCAGCGGTTTGACTTTGACCAGGACCAAAGCCTTTGCACCGCTCGTGGCCACTCGGATTTTGTACTCGTCCTTCAGAATCGAATTCACGATCTGAAGATTGGCCGGCGCATCGTCCACCACGAGTACAGTCTTTTTTTCTTCCACGTCAGCCATTCCCCTGCTCCCAATCCGCCCCGTATTCCCTGGTGATCTCATTCAACTTCACAAGCGCTCCCTCGAAATCGAACTCGCTGATGGCCGCACTGAGGGCGTGCAGTCGCGACTTGTCCAGCGTACCGGCCAGAATATTTTCAACGGTGAGAAACGCTTCTGCAGCATCCCCATCGCTCGCCTCTAGCAATGCCCTCAGGCGCGCGAGTGCTGTTGTTGCTGACTGTGCATCGAACGCTTCGCTTTTTCCCCACTTCGCCGGCGGGCCAGGCCCGACTTCCGAGATTGCTTGTCGAATGGCGTGCACCTGGCGCTCCAGCACTTGCCTGAATTCCTCGAGCAACCTAAGCCTGTCCGCGCCCTCCGTCCGAATCGCCCTTTCCAACTTCTCCGCCGCCGCAAGTACTTTCTTAAGTCCGATATTTCCCGCAACGCCCTTAATCGTGTGGACGATGCGCTCGGCCAAATGGAAGTCTCCGCCCTCAATTGCCGCGGAGATCTGCGATCTCGCATCGGCCTGCTTCGCAGCGAACTGTTGGAGTAAGTCGCGGTAGAGCCGTTTGTTTCCAGCAACGCGCTTCAAGCCCCCCGCAACGTCAACGCCGTCAATCTCGGGGAAAGTCATGTCTTCCACAGTTTCTACCCGCGCAGATGCCATTGCTTCCTCACGCATCTGGCGTGGCTTTGCCCAACGCAGCAGAGTCGCGAACAGCGCATCGGGATCGATGGGCTTGCTCACGTGATCATTCATCCCCGCGTCCAGGCAACGCTGCCGCTCCTCCACCAGGGCATGTGCGGTCATCGCAATGATTGGCAATCCTTGAAGCCGAGGCTGTGCTCGAAGAAGCTTGGTGGCGGTGAAGCCGTCCATCTCGGGCATCTGCAGGTCCATGAACACCAAGTCAAACAACGGCGGTTCATCGCTCTCCGATAGGACCCTTACCGCTTCGCTGCCGTTGTTCGCGATACTCACTGTGGCCCCTGCGCTTTCAAGAAGCTCGGCCGCCACCTGCTGGTTTACTTCGTTGTCCTCTACCAATAGGATCCGAATTCCGTTCGCATTCGGCGAAGGAGCATCCGCTCTCATCCGGTGCTGGCGACCGCTCTCGCGGTCCGCCATTCCGAATACGTCCATCAGCGTGTCATAGAGCATTGAAGGGCTTACTGGCTTCAGAAGGTATCCCTTGATTCCCATCTCCTCCGCCTGAGCGCGAACTTCCTCGCGTCCGAATGCCGTCACCATCACGATCTGGGGAACGTGCTTCAGAAATCCGCCGCGTATAATGCGGCGGCTCGCTTCCAGTCCATCCATGCCCGGCATGTGCCAGTCCATCAAGACCACTTCATACGGATTGCCTGTATCGGCTGAAGCCAGTTCTCGGAGTGCGGCCTCACCGGAAGAAACCCAGTCGACCATGAACGCGAACCCTTTCAGCGCATCCGTTAGAATCTCGCAAGCCAGCGCATTGTCATCCACCACCAGAGCCCGTTTGCCCACCAGATCGGGAATAGGGTGTTTCCGCTCCGTCACTCCCAACCCAACGCCGAACCATGCCGTGAACAGGAAAGTGCTACCCACGCCATAGGTACTCTCGACCCGGATTTCACCCCCCATCATCTCCACGAGTCGCTTGGAGATGGAGAGACCGAGCCCAGTGCCGCCGTACTTCCGAGTCGTGGATGTATCGGCTTGGCTGAATGCTTGGAATAAACGAGCGGTCTGCTCCGGCGTCATCCCGATTCCGCTATCGCGCACGGAAAACTTCAGCTTCACCCGATCTGACGCTCGTTCCTCAAGCGCGACAGTCACCACCACCTCGCCGCGTTCGGTAAATTTCACCGCGTTGTTGACGAGATTAATAAGCACCTGGCCCAGCCGTAAGGCGTCGCCCACGAGATTCGCCGGCAGGCCCTGAGGCGCTGCGACAAGGAATTCCAGATTCTTATCGTGGGCTTTCTGGCCGACCACAGTGGACACATTCTCAAGCACACTATCGAGGCGAAACTCCGCCTTCTCCAAATCCAGCTTCCCGGCCTCAATTTTTGAAAAATCTAAAATATCGTTGATAATTCCGAGCAATGACTGCGCGGCCACCCTGGTCTTCGTCAAATAATCAGTCTGCTTTGCAGTCAACTCCGTCTTCAGCGCCAGATGCGTCATTCCAAGAATGGCATTCATCGGTGTGCGGATCTCGTGGCTCATGTTCGCCAGGAAATCAGACTTGGCTTTCGTGGCGGCTTCAGCGATTTCCTTCGCTGTTACGAGTTCCGCCTCTAGCCGCTTAAACTCCGTAATATCCTGCGAGACGCCGTACATGTCGGTCGCCTTGCCGTCGGCGTCTCTCTGGACATGCCCGAGCGCGTGAACCCACGCGATACGCCCATCGATCGGACGTTTGTACGCGAACACCGTGTCGTAAGTGGATCTCTTGCCCTCCACTGCGGCATTAAACGCCTCGCGCGCCGCTTTGGCCGCAGTCTCATCGCCCTCACTCGCGTGTGCGAACATCTCGTCCAACCGATAGCGGTAGTCTGGCCGTGGGATTTCACCAAAAACTTCCACTCGACGGGGCGACGAGTTGTACCAACCCGAGCCGTCCAATGGGACATGCCAATAGCCCGCTTTGGAAAGTTCAAGTGCGGTGTCCGCAAGAAAGTTCGCGCGACGCAGTTCCTCCTCGCGCTTCCGAAGCAGATCTTCCGCAGTCCTGCGTTCCGTAATATCTTCCTGCAAGGAAGCTACATACTGCGGTCTGCCCGCGGCGTCCCGCAGCAGTGAGAATCTCACGCTCGTTATCACCATGCGGCCATCTCGGCGAACTAAGCGCTGTTCCCATTCATCCTTGTCGCGCTTTCCCGCGACGAGTTCGGCATAACGATTTGCATCCGAGGCGCTCTCGTTCGGGTCCGTAATCGCGTCCCAGGTCTCCAGGCGGCTCAGCTCTTTCTCGGAGTAGCCCAGCATCTCCTGCAATGCGCGGTTGGGACTAAGCTCCTGCTTGTCGATCTTGAAGACACCGATCCCGATCTGCGCATTCTCGAAAATCGAACGGAACAGCTGCTCGCTCGCCTGCAAAGCCTGTTTGGACTGCAGGCGTTCCGTAACGTCTTCCGCCATATGGAGGATGTGTTGCGGCTTTCCAGTTGCGTCCCTGAGGACTGAAACCTTGCGGGATGTATTCACGATCCGGCCATCACTGTGAACGAAACGCTGTTCCCACGCGTCTCCATCACGCTTACCCTCAAGGAGCGCGGAATAACGTTCCGCTTCGGCGGCGCGTTCGTCCGGGTGCACAATCCTGTTCCACTGCTCAACCGAACTCAATTCGTCATGGGTGTAACCCAACATCTTGCGCAATGCGCGGTTGGTGAAATACTGCGCCCCTGAAACGCTATAAAGACTGATCCCGATCTGCGCATTCTCAAAAATCGAACGGAAGAGCTGCTCGCTCGCCCTTACCTTTTCCTCGGCCCGTTTTCGCTCAGTGACATCAACAACCGTCACGACCGCGCCTGTGATCCTCCCGTCCTCGAAAATTGGAAACGAGGAGTATTCGACCGGTATCGGCGTGCCATCCCGTCGCCAGATAACCTCTGTGTCAGCACGGCAACCCTCCCCCTTTTTTAACGCTCGGAAGAAGGGACATTCTTCCACCGGATAAGGGGAACCATCCGGCTTGTGATGGTGAATCAGTTCGTGCATGTTCCGGCCCAGCGCCTCTTCGGGTCGGTATCCAAGTATTTCGCACGTAGCCCGATTCATGAATGTGCAGCTTCCCTGCAGATCGATTCCGTAAATGCCTTGGCCGGTGGATTGCAGCAGCATCTGCATTTGCTGCGTCACGCGATTTCTTTCTTCTAGCGCTCGCTTGCTCTCAGTAATGTCTTCCGTTAAGGACGTAACATATTGCGGCTTTCCGGCCGCATCCCTGATCAACGAAAACCGTGCGTTCGTAATGACAACGCGGCCGTCACGGCGCAAAAACCGCTGTTCCCATTCGTCCTTTTCACGCTTGCCTTCGACGAGTTCGGCATATCGTTTCGCTCCGGAAGCCCGTTCGTCCGGGTGAATAATCTCGTCCCATTTTTCCAGGTGACTTAACTCTTTCTCGGTGTAGCCCAACATCTCCTGAAAGGCGTGGTTCGTGAAAATCGCCTGGCCCTCGATATTGAAAAAGCTGATCCCGACCTGATTGTTCTCGAAGACCGAACGAAAAAGCTGTTCGCTCTCCCTCAGCTTTCTCTCAGCCCGCTTGCGGTCGGTAATGTCCGTGAAGATTCCCGCTGTGGCGTAAACGACTCCGGCCTCGTCCAGTAGTGGGAACTTGATCGAAATGTAATCGTGCGGCCCATCCGTATGCGGCGCCGTCTCTTCAAACTGCAAAGGACGGCCCGTCTCTGCCACTTCCACGTCGTTGGCTCGAAAGCGGTCGGCAATTTCCTTGGGAAACAAATCGTGGTCGGTCTTGCCGAGTATCTGCGATCGGTCGAGGCCAAAAATTTCCTCGAATCGCCGATTGATGCGCACATAGCGTCCGCTTAAGTCCTTCACTTGGACGACGGCAGTGGAATTATCAAGAATGCTCTGCAGTTCTCGGTCGCTCATTTCTACTCTTCCAGATGCCAGGGCGGGCGCTGGGTTGTCTTTAACAGGGCAACGCGCTCCCACCATCGCCTCGGAGCGGGCTGAAGGGTATTGTCAGTAATAACAGGTCCGAACCATCAGGAGGCCCTGCCAGCAATTCGGCGCGGCTTCACAATGCACTCCGGCGGCGTGCCGTCACCCCATTTCGATCGTCCCCCGCGAGTGTCCTGCCTTCTGAAAACCTGAAGTTATACTTAGGAGCGGCTCAGGAAGGGCTTGCATAGGATGCGCGTCTGCCATTTGCTCTCGGGTGGCGCGCCTGCGCCACACCGCCAGACTGAGATAGTGCCCATCCATCTCCACCATCAGCCGCGCATCTCGAAACGACTCTAGCCTCCCGCGAATATCCTCTTCAGAAAACGAATCGTCAAGTAGCCGCGCAATGCTTCGCGGCGTTTGCGCCGTATCACAACCAAGATAGATCTTGGCGTCGAGCCCCGTCAGCACAAAACTCCCGCTCCGCGCGCACTCGCGTGTATCGCTGATCAAAACCATCGACCCTGCCAGGAAAAGGTCGAGTCGAGGTCGGCCCGCGGCCGTCCATTCAGGCCACGGCGCAATTTCTTCACCCAACGCCCCCGCATACTTCGCAGGCTCCCTGTCATCGGCGTAGTCAAACTCAAAAAAATACGCCAGGTTCCCAAGTTGCTCCGCCTCAAGAGGATACAAATACGAATAAGCCGCCGCAGGTCGCGGCTGACCCACACCAAGCCCTGCATTCGTGAAGAGCGGGCTGAAACGATCCACATGAATCCTCCCGCAGTAGCCCGGTTTCTGCAGATGCGTTAGCAGCGGAACCAACTCCGCCATGCGCGCATACTCTGCCTCCGATTCGCCCGGAAACCCGTACAAAAGATTCCAAAACACCGTAATGCCAAGCTCCTCGCACCATCTCAGTAGCTGAATGTTCTGCAGCCCGGTGCACCCTTTGTGCATCAACTGCAGCACTTGATTGCTGAAACTCTCGATCCCCGGCTGGATCGCGCGCACTCCTCCCCGCCGCAGCGTTCGAAGCTGCTCGAAGCGCAAATTCGATTTCGTCTCCAGAAAAAATTCCAGCTTCGACCCCGCCCGCGCCAACTCCGGAAAAACTGTGTCGATGTATTTCAAATCCAGAATGTTATCGACGAATTCGATCTGCTCCACTCCCCACCTTTTTGAAAGATACGAAAGTTCCTCGCGCGCCCTTTCTGGCGACTTGCTCCGATAGCCCATCGTCTGCCCGTTCAGTCCGCAGAACGTGCAATGCTGCTTCTCGCCCCACCAGCACCCGCGCGCAGTCTCAATCAGCAGCCGCGGCTGAATGCTCGCGCCAATCGCCGAAGAACTCAGCGCTTCGAAGTACGCCGAATAATTTGGCACCGGAAGCGAATCCATCCGCCGCACAGGCGCAGGTGTCGTCAACGATTCGCAGTCGCCCTGCCTCAGAATTCCCGCCACGGGCCGCGCTTCGCCTCCCCTCACCAGCTCCTCGAGAAATCGCGGCGCCACTTCATCGCCCTCGCCCGTGCACACATAATCGATCCACGGAAACGATTTGACCAGCTCGAATCCCATCGCGCCTTCGCAATTAGCCCCTCCAAAAATCACCGCCGGAGGATCTGCCGACTGCTTCAAGCTCCGCGCCACAGCCAGGCACGCGCAGGTTTGATGGAAAGTGGTCGTAAACCCCACCACCCGCGGCTTGCACCGCTCGATCTCGCGCACACAATCGTCAATAAAATCCTGCCGGTGCTTCCGAGCCTCCAGAATTTCCGGAATAAGCTTTCGCATCCCCGGGTCCGGCTCGAAAAATCTCGAAATGTACTCGCTCTCGGCCCGAATTTTTCCCGGAAACACAACATCCGCAAAAAACCACTCCCCCGCGAGATATTCCGAAGGCGCCACCGCCGACAGCAACTCCTGGTCCGCCGTACATTGAGAAAACCACCCGTAAAGCCGCGTCCCAATCCGCTCCGCGAGATTCAAATTGAAGTAGCGAATCATCGACGAAATGCCGCGTCTTTGCAGGTGCGCATCAAGCAGGCTCACGCCCAGGGCGGGGCGCCCCAGGTCAGAAAACGGCAGGACAGCAAAAAGAATGTCCACTGACAACTCGTCTCTCCGCGGATCGCCTCGCCATAGATAAGGCTGCAGGGCTGGCTCGTTCAGCCTGCGAATTCTACTCCACAATCTCGAATTTCACTCCCAACTCCCATCCGCAAACGCCCCTCGCCAAAGAACGCGAAACAAGTTAATTGCCGCTTCGTCCGCAATCTCCCGCCCGGTCATTGACTTGCCTCAAACCACACGCCTAAGATGTCGCCGGAGCCACGGCCCATACATGATCGGCCAGCGGGTCAGCCGCTACCTCATTCTCGAAAAAATCGGTGCCGGTGGAATGGGCGTCGTATACCGCGCCCGCGACGAACGGCTCGAACGTGACGTAGCTCTCAAAGTTTTGCCCCCAGGCATTTTCCGCGACGAAGCCGCCCGCAAGCGCTTTCGCAAAGAAGCCCTCGCCCTCTCGAAACTGAATCACCCCAACATCGCCACCATCCACGATTTCGATTCGCAAGACGGAGTCGATTTCCTCGTAATGGAATTCATCACCGGCACCACTCTCTCGCACAAGCTCCGCAGCGAAGGATTGTCGGAAAAAGAAGTCGTCTCGCTCGGCTTACAAATCGCATCCGCGCTCGAGGAAGCCCACGACCACGGCATCGTCCACCGCGACTTGAAGCCCAGCAATATTTTCCTCACTCCCAAAAATCAGATAAAAATTCTCGATTTCGGCCTCGCCGTACTCCTGAAGCCCGACGAAGCGGCTGACGTCACCCTCAGCGATTCTGACGTCACCGGCATCTCCGGAACTCTGCCTTATATGGCGCCCGAGCAGCTCCTCGGAAAACCCGCCGACACCCGCAGCGACATCTACTCCGTCGGCACGGTCCTCTTCGAAATGTCCACCGGCTCGCGCCCGTTCGACAATAAAATCTCCACCGCTCTCTCCAACGACATCATCTATAAACAGCCCGCGCGCCCTGCATCCCTCCGTCAAACCCTCTCCGCCAGGCTCGAAGAAATTATTCTGAAGTGCCTCGAGAAGGCGCCCGCCGACCGCTACCAATCCGCAAAAGAATTGGTCGTAGATCTCAGGCGCCTGCACTCGCCCACCACGGGAGTCGTCGATCCCGTCAAACCCCGCAGCAAATTCCGCCCCTGGCAAATCGCCCTGGCTCTCGCCGCCGCCATCATCGCCATCGGCGCTTTCTTTCTCGCACGTCATCATTTCGCCGGCGCAAGCCAGCCCATTGACTCCCTCGCCATTCTTCCTTTCGAAAATGTCGGCGGCAACCCCGACGCCGAATACCTCAGCGACGGCCTCACCGAAAGCCTCATCAACAGCATCTCGCAATTGCCAAATCTAAAAGTCATCGCCCGCAGCTCCGTGTTTCGCTACAAGGGAAAAACCGTCGACCCCAGCGTCGTCGGCCGCGAACTCTCCGCCCGCGCCATCCTCACCGGCCGCATCGTCGAGCGCGGCGACGATCTCTCTATCAGCGCCGAACTTACCGACACGCGCGACGATCGCCACATCTGGGGCGAGCAGTACAATGTGAAACTCACCGACCTCCTCGCCATCCAGCAAAAAATCTCCCGCGAAATTAACGAAAACCTTCGCATCCGCTTAAGCGGCAATGGAAAAAGCGACGCCGCGCTCCCCAAGCAGTACACCAGCAACGCCGAAGCCTTCCAGCTTTACCTCAAAGGACGCTTTTACTCCGACCAGGCCACCGTCGCCGGCGTTCAGCGCGGCGTCGAATATTTTCATCAGGCCATCGAACGCGATCCCCACTACGCGCAGGCCTATGTCGGCATCGCCGACGCCTACTTCCTCCTCTCCAGCCAGTTCCTCCCTCCTCGAGAAGCCATGCCCAAAGTGAAAGACGCCGCCACCAAAGCCTTGCAGCTCGACGAATCTCTCGCCGAAGCCCACACCATGCTCGCCATGGTCAATGCCTTCTACGACTACGATTTTCCAGCGGCAGGCGCGGAATTTAAAAGGGGTGTCGAGCTCGACCCCGGTTCCGCCTCCGCTCACCAGTGGCGCGGCTATTACCTGATCGCCATGGGCCAGCCACAAGAAGCCCTCGACGAGCTCACCAAAGCCCGAGAACTCGATCCGCTCTCCGACACCGTCAGCCTTCTTCTCTCCGTCAGCTTCCTGTTCTCGCGCCAATACGACCAAAGCATTCAGCAATCCCGCAAAATGATCGAAGCCGAGCCCGATTTCTGGTGGGGACATTTCCTCCTCGGCTGGGCCGAAGCCGAAACAGGCAAGTACAACGAAGCAATCCAATCGCTGGACCGCGCCACTCATCTCGATTCCAGCCCGTATCCTCTCGCCTATCTAGCCTGGGCAAGCGCCCGCTCAGGCAATAAAGAAAGAGCGCTGAAAGCCCTGCAGGAACTCCAGCAGAGATCCCGCGACGTCTACGTCCCGCGCTACCAAATCGCCGCCGTCTACGTAGGCCTCAACGACAAACCCAAAGCCCTCGACTCCCTCCAACAGGCCTTCAGCAACCGCGAAGAAATCATCGCTTTCCTGAATGTCGACCCAACCTGGGACCCCCTGCGCCCAGATCCAAAATTCCAAAATCTACAACACACCGCAGGCCTGAACTAAAATCCCCACCCGCTTTTGTACACCGCTGGCCTCCGGCCGGCGCAGTTGACGTTGCCTTTCAGTAGCACAGGCATTCCTGCCTGTGCCAACGCACCAACACGCCTCGCTCGCATTGCTTGGCTCAGTTGCCCCCTCGTTCCTTCGTAGCGCCCCGGCATCCTGCGTGCTGTCCGCGTCCCGATCGTGTTCGCGGGGCCGGCTCTTTTGCCTTTTCCCGCAGTAGGGGCACGGCATGCCGTGCCCGGCAAACGACCTTGGCGCGATCACGCCATCGTCGCCGGTTCAGTGCACAGGCACTCCCGCAGTCGCAACGGACCTGTCCTAGTTCTGGACGAACGACCAGTCAAATTTCCACCGCGACTTATGAGACGCTCGTCTCGGGTCTGTGAAATGAAAAAGAACAATAAATCAAACGTAAGAAACACAACGAGAACAACCGAGGCGATCTGCGCGGCGGGACAATCGCGCTCCGGTTCTCGCTGTAGTGCCGGTATCCTGCGCGCTGTCCGCGTCCCGATGGTGTTCGCGGGGCCGGCTCTTTTGCTCTTGTCCTCGCCTTTTAGTGGCACAGGCACTCTTGCCTGTGCGCTGTTCCTACGCGGCAATCCCTCCGAACTTGCCTCCCACACCGCATCGCACCCCATGAACGCCAGAGAAGAAGCGCAAGCCCATCTCACAAAGCCCAATTTTCTAATCGCAAATCCGGAATTAGAATTCAACTTAAGCCTCACCAAAACAACCCGTTACAAATTTCTAATCGCAAATAAATGACGATTTCTTTTCTCCGAAATTTCAACGCCGCCGCGCAACAAGCGGCTCGCAGGCGGATCTCCGCCTGACAATCAGCCTCCAGCCTCGAAATTTCTAATAGGAACAATCGATATTTCAGAAATCGAGTCAAATCATTCAAAACAAACAAGAAGACAAATTTATGATGGGTACAAATACGGTGTTGGAGAGTTGCGGCCAGCCTCCAAATTTCAACCGCAACGCCAGCATCGCAACCGCGAGAATCTAGTACAATGCCGAGCAGAAATTATGGCCACGCGACTCTCTCCATCGCACGACTCTCCCCTCGAATCGCAAGTCGAAACCGCCGCCCCCCGCGTCACCCTCCGCAATCACTTTGCGCATCCCTTCGATTCCGCCATTGCCGCAGCGCGAACCTGCTACGCCCCGCGCCTGATCGGCCCTGAGGAGATTACCGACAAGCAGCGCGTCACCATCGGCGCCGCCACTTACTTCGGCGGCCACCACACCGTGTATCAGCACGCGCACTTCGAATTCGGCCTCGAAAATATCAGCCGCCAGTTTGTCTGGTCGTTCCTGCACGCACACCCCTTCTATAACTCCGAACAGCAGAGCCAGCGTTACGTCCGCCTCGACCGCGCGCAAGCTTACGTCCCGCCCATGGCCAGCGCGGAGAATCCAAAATTCGGCGCCGCCGAACGCGAAATCTACGAACGCGCAGTTGCCCGCGCCTGGAATTACTACCGCGAACTCACGCAATTGCTCGAACCGGCTGCGCGCGAAATTCTTTCCGATATCTGGCACGTGAGCGCGATGTCGCATCCCAAGCGCGTGCAAAAAGTCGACCGCCAGTCCGAGAAACGCGCCATTGAAATCGCGCGTTACGTTTTGCCTGTCGCCGCATTCACCACGATGGTGCACACGCTCTCTGGCATCGTGCTGCATCGGTTGTGGCGCATGTCAGCTGCGAGCGACACGCCAAGCGAAGCGTGCCTGGTGATAGGCGAAATGGTCGCGCGAGTCCGCGAAATCGATCCGCAATTCTTCGATCGTTTCGACAATCCGCCGATGGACGAGCCGGTTGAATGGACCGCCGCACCGCGCGATGGAGGCGAAAAGTTCGCCCGCGAGTTTGACGCGAAGCTCGGCTCGCTCACTTCGCAGCTCGTCGATTATTCGCCGCGCGCTCTCGCCGTGATGGCAGACGCGTATCGCGCAGTTGTCGGCTTAACAGCTGCCGAGTGCCCGGACGCCGAAGCGCTCGACCGCATGCTGAATCCCGCGCGCAACCCCTACCGCCGCGAGACGCTCAACATCGGAGTCCACGCGCCCGTCATGCGCGCGCTGCAGCACGCCAATTTCACCTTCGCGAAAAAAATCAGCCACACCGCCGATAGTCAGGACCAGCGCCACCGCATGGTGCCCGGCTCGCGCCCGCTGCTCACGCTCGCCGATACCCGCGCGCCCGACTACATCACTCCCGCGCTGATTCGCGACAATCCGCGCGCCCTCGAAGTTTACGAACGCGCAATGCACGAGGCTTGGAGCGCAAAAAACGAACTGCTCGATCGAGGTGTTCCGGCAGGATTTGCGCTGTATCTTCTGCCCAACGCCAAGGCGATCCGCCTCGTCGAATCCGGCTCGCTCCTCCACCTTCTCCACAAATGGACGATGCGCACCTGCTTCAACGCGCAAGAAGAGATCTATCAAGCGTCCATCGAAGAAGTGGAGCAGGTCCGCGAAGTGTTCCCCGAACTCGCGCGTTACATTGGCCCGCCTTGCTACCTCCGCGCCGGAATCTCCACCCCCATCTGCACCGAAGGCTCTCACTTCTGCGGCGTAAAAGTCTGGACCGATTTCCCCAACATCCAACGAAGGATCTGAGGCAAGAAAGAATGGACACGCCACGATATCTCGCATACTGCGGGTACACGATTGTTGTCGGCTGCGTGGTCGGCTGCGTCTGGTTCATGGTAGTCGCAACCATGTCTGGCGAGTCGGAAGGCGCGGTCGCTCTTGGAGGTCACTTTTCTGATTTTGGAGGCTACTTCTCTATAGTGCTCTTGTATCTCTTCGATTCGTTCATGGTCGGATGGTTTCCTGCGCTGCTTTTCGGTGCGTTTCTCCACTTCGTGATGTTCCGCTTCGGCTGGATGAAATTTTGGCAATGGGCGCTGGTGGGAGCCGCGATGGCTTGGCCTCTTTTTATTGTCGGTGGATCGATTGCAAAATCGAATTTTCTTTCCATCTTCACCCTTGGTTTGGGCCTTCTTCGCAATATGTCAAGCAAGACTTGGCCGGCTGCGATCTGCGGTGCAATCGTCGCCCTGATATTGCGTCCGCTCGCGATCAAGTGGGCAAATCCTTTGGCAGCTGCAAAACAACCTGCATGACGCGGCGAGGCAGTTTGATCTATTACCTCACCGCCTGGATCTGCGGCTGCTTCTTCATGAGCCTGGCAATCTGGATACGAGATCTTTGGGGCTCGACCGTGACGTCGCCACGATCGCGAGAAGCGTTTGGCATTTTGTTTTTTTATTTCTACGGCCTCGTCTTCGGCGCGCTCGCGGTTTTGATCGCCGCGTTCTTGCTGCGGCGAGTTATGACGCTGCTGAAATGCAAGACTCCGCTGCATTGGGCCGTCGCCGCCGCGATACTCGCGCCGGTGCTCGTGGCGGCTCTGGGCGAATGGGGCACTCGCACAGGTGCAGGACAGCGAGTGGAACCGGGCCTGCTTTTGTTTTTGCTGTACGGTCCGACGATGGTATTTCAGGCGGGATGGTGGCTGGCGATTCCGGCCGGCGCCGCGACGGGATATTTACTCTGCCGCGTGCAGCGCGCGTTCGCCGCAGCGCAGACTAATGCGTCTGCGACTAATTCCTGAGGATGCGAACCTGGTTGGCAGCGATGAGCTCGTAGCGAATTCCGCGCCAGCGGATCCGCTTGCTGACGAGCGAGAGAATGAAATTCCACGAAAACAAAAACGGCACGATGGGTGCCATCAAGCTCCAAACCCATCCCCATTCGCGCAACTTCCCGCGCCACTCAGGCAGCAGTTCGTTCACCGCGATAGTGCGAATCACGCCTTTCATCACGGCGAGCAGCGGCACCACCATGGTGATGAGCGCAAGCTGCACCCACGGATCGCCGTCCACCATCGTGCTGAACGTGAAGAGGAACGCAAAAATCAAAGTGAGCGAATAACTCAAGTGCGCCAGCGCGCCCATTTGCCAGCGGCGCGGCGAGTAAGCGCGCGTGATTTGAATCTGGCGATTCGTAAATTCGATGAGCTGCGTGCCGGTCCAGGGATGCAGCGTTGCGGCGAGGCACTCCGGGCAAAAAACGATGGGCAGATTTATCGCCTCGAGCGCGCCCGTCATCGCGAAGTCGTCGCTCAGCGCGCCGCTCCAGGCCTCGAGCACCTGCGCGTCGTCGAAAGTCTTGCGGCGAATCGCGGTGCCGCCGCCCCAGCAGAAATTTTCGCTTTGCTTGCCAAGCATCGTGGCGATCGCGGCGTTCCACGCGGAGGCCAGCGCGCTCGAAAATGCACCCGCGCCAAATTGTCCGCTGGGGATGATCCAGCGATAGGCGGTGGTGGCGCCCACGCGCGCATCCTGCAACGGAGCGACCAGCTTGGTAAGCCAGCCGCGCGGCAATCGCACGTCGGAATCGGTGAAGACGAGCACTTCGAAATTGGCCGGCAGCGCTTCCACTGTGCGGCGCAGATTGAAAACCTTCTCGCTGCAATCCTCGGGAGGCCCGGCAATCACGATGTGAACGGGCTTTGAACTCGCCGCTTTCACGCGCTCGATGATTTTCAGCGCGGGGTCGAGGCTGGTGGCCAGCGTGAAGTAAATTTCGTAGTTGGCGTACTCGAAACGGGTGAGCGCCGTGAGATTATCTTCGAGCCCGCGCTCATTTCCTTTGCACGGGCATATCAACGCGGTGGTCGGCGCGTAAAAACCGGCATGAGACGTGAGGCGGCGCCTCACCATGCGGAACCACTCGAATCCATTCCAGAGCGAATAGATCCCAAGCGCGACCTGCGCGATGACCAGAACGTAGAAGAGGGTGGCCATAACGCGAGAATAGCAAGAATAGGAAGGGTCGCAGCAATCTTCGCCGATTGACTTGCCCTATTCGCAACGATAGACTCGCAATCCAAATCTTCGACGCGAACCCCCAGTCGCGTTCGTATCAGGAGAAATTCAAATGTCTACCGCGGCGCCTCAACCTTTGGACCAAGCAAAGTTGCACGAATTTGTGATGAGAGCAGTGGGCGAAATGGGAGCCGCGATGAACGCGGCGCTCATCGTGATTGGCGACAAGCTTGGGCTTTACAAAGCAATGTCGGGAGCCGGACCTATGACGTCGGCCGAGCTTGCCAAGAAGACCGGGACCGCGGAGCGCTACGTGCGCGAATGGCTCGCGTCGCAGGCGGCCGGAGGATTCGTCACTTACGACGCGGCGAGCGGAAAATACACGCTGCCACCCGAGCAAGCTCTTGCGCTTGCCGATGAGACGAGTCCCGTGTTTCTTCCGGGATTTTTTGAGGTGGTGGCTGCGTGCGTGAAGGATGAGCCAAAAATCACGGACGCGTTTCGCAGCGGCAAGGGCGTCGGCTGGCACGAACACGATCACGGCCTCTTTGCGGGCACCGAACGATTTTTCCGCCCCAACTATCGCGCGCATTTGGTGAGCGAATGGATTCCTGCGCTCGAAGGCACCGAAGCAAAACTCAAAGCCGGTGCGAAAGTGGCTGACGTGGGCTGCGGGTTGGGCACTTCGACGATTTTGATGGCGCAGGCATATTCGAAATCGTCGTTCGTGGGTTTCGATTATCACGATGGCTCGATCAAGATGGCGCGGGAAGCAGCGGCGAAGGCCGGCGTGGGAGATCGCGTGAAGTTCGAAGTAGCGAAGGCGAAGGATTATCCGGGGAAAGGATTTGATTTCGTGGCGTTCTTCGACTGCCTGCACGACATGGGCGATCCCGAAGGCGCGGCCAAGCACGTGAAGGAATCCATGACCCCCGACGGAACGTGGATGATCGTCGAGCCGTTTGCGCACGATAAGCTGGAAGATAATCTCAATCCGATCGGGCGCGTGTACTTTGCGGCTTCGACGATGCTGTGCACGCCGGCTTCGCTTTCGCAGGAAGTGGGACTCGCGCTCGGCGCTCAGGCGGGTGAGGGGCGGCTTTCGAAGATATTGAAGGCGGCTGGATTCTCACGTGTGCGGCGGGCGGCGGAAACGCCGTTTAATATTGTGCTTGAGGCTAGAGCTTAGAGCTGCTCGAAGGAAGGCCTCCTAGAGATGACGCGGTAGCGATATCACGACGGTGGGAACTGTCTGTGCGAGGTGCGAATAACCGCGCACAGGCAAGAGTGCCTGTGCCACCTAAAGGCGAAGGCTATCTTCACCTGTGGCCTAATTTGTGCGGCGGCGGGAGAAGACTTTGCTTCTAACGAATCCCGACTTGTCCTCGCACACTATCGATTAGCTTTTTTGAGTCGTAGCCGATGCCGGCCTTGAAGACTGTTTCAACGTTCTCGATCTCGTCGATATTCTTGGAGGGATCGCCTTTAATCAAGACGAGGTCGGCCTGTTTGCCTGGTGCGAGGGTTCCAATTCGATCCTGCTGGCCGAGATAGGAAGCACCATTCTCGGTTGCGATGTGGATCGCTTCGACTGGAGTGAAACCCGCTTCCACGAGCAGCTCGATTTCGCGTTGATCGCCGAAACCCGGCAGTACGCCACCGTTTCCAGTGGGATCAGGACCGGCGAGCAGCAAGCCCCCTGCTTTGACGAAAGCCACCTCGAAATCCATCTCTTTGCGCAGCAGCGCCGTCATTGGAGAGTCTAATTCCACGTTTGCCCGCGCGGTCAGGTAGCTCTGCGCCGATTCCGCAGACATCGCATTCAGGACGCGCGACTGCAATTTAGGCCTCCCCGGCACGCCTGCCTCAAATACGGGCAACGTCGAAGTCACCGCCACATGGTGCGTCACGAGATCGTGGATCATCTGTTGCACTGGTGCTCCATTCACATCCTGCTTTGCCCAACTGCCTGCGCCTCCCACCGGGCACACATCCGGTTTCTTGTCCGCCACGAATTCGGTGTCAGTAAAGACGGGTCCATGCTCAAAATCATCAATTCCCAGCGCCACCGCTTCCGGCCAAGTCACGGAGCACAGGTGCCCGGTGAGTTTCAACTTGTGAGCATGCGCCTGCTGGATCGCCACACCCAGTTCTTCGCGCGTGATGTTCATGTAGGCCTTGTACGACGTCATGCCTTCTGCCGCCCAGTAGTCCACCATGCGTTTCGCATCGTCCGGTCCGGTCAGTTCATGCATTTGTGCAAACCGCGTCGGCGCACCTTCCAGATACGGCGCCGTGGCATCAATGCTGGGACCGGGCATCAAGTTTGCTTCAATCCGGCTCTTGACCTTCAAGTCGGTGTACGGTTCGAGGCTTCCAGTCGTGCGCATTGTGGTCACCCCGGCTGCCAGATAGAGTCGCGGCGAGGTGTATGGGATCTCGGCAATGAATAATCCAGGTTCACCGACCTTTCCACCGACAGCCTGCACAGTGTAGGAATCGGTGTAGTAAAGGTGGTTATGCATTCCAACCAAGCCGGGGATGACCGTGTAGCCGGGACGCTCCAGTTGCTGTGCATCCCGAGGAACTTGCACGGACGCAGCCGGGCCGATGGACTGAATCTTGCCATTCGCGATCACGACTGTCTGGTCTTCCTCCGCTGCTGCACCCGTCCCATCAATCACTCGCACGTGATTAAGCACGAAGACGGGCGTGTCGACTGTTACAAAAGCCGTGACATCAGTCGACTTCTGGGTTTGGGCCAGCGCAATCGCAGCAATGAATATCGACCCACATAGCAATAAGAAACGCATCCGCACACCTCACAAGACCTGTCCTTAAGAATTCGTCAGGAGACGTCGATTCTACCCCAGAGCTCTTCTAGCAAAAACGCCAGCGTTTGGCGGCCAGGTGGCGTGGCTTTGCCGCAGCACACGACAGCATCGGATGTTGGGTGACCTAATTTGCGCGGCGGCGGGAGAAAACTTTGCGTAGGACGCGGTCGGCCGCGGAGTTGAGTTCGAGTTGGAATTTGGCGGCTGCGCGACGGGCTTGGTCCATCAGGGATGGGTCGAGGAGCATGGCGGTGCGGTCGACGAACGGACCGGACGCGGAGCCGCGCGCGGGTTGGCGGGAGTTGGCACGGGAATCTTTGGCTGAGAGTTTTTCGTAGAGCGAATAGTCGCGCCAGAATTGCTGGGCGTCGTCCTGGGACCAATCGAGCGATTGGCCGAGGGCGACGAAGAATTCTTCGCGGAAGAGGTCGAGTAGCGGGATCGCGATTTCGAGTCCTGAGCTGCGCTGTTTCTTTTGTTTTGCCGCTTTTTTCCCTTTCTTCTTTTTCTTCGCTGGGCTTCTGCGGGTGTTCTTTACTGAGACTTGTACTTTCAGGCGTGTCGGTAGCGCGGCTTCCACTCGTAACGTCATGGCGAGAATTGCTTCGCGGCGGATGGTTTGAAGTTGTTCGCGGTAGTGGACTGGTTGATCGGCGCGGCCTGGGCGGCGGAATTCGGCAGCGTACATGTCGAGGAAGCGCTGGACCATTTCGTCGCGGTCGAGGGTAGCGAGGAGGAAGAAGGCTGCTTCGCGGGCACGGATTACGAGTTCTCTGGGGCGGTAGGGCATTCGAGTGTCTTAGCTGTACTTCAATCGTGGGTTGGTCGCAATAGGAAAGGTTCGTGGGGGACGGGAGCGATTTATACGTGGAGGAGTTTGTTGTGGACTTGCAGTAAATAACGGACCTCAGGCAAAACGAATCGCTTTGACGACGTGGGTTTTGGGCTAAAATGCGAGAAACCTTTCGACTCGTCCCTCGAAATTGGCTCACGGTGAGGACTGCCTTGGGGTGCGCGCCCAGCCTAGTTGCACTACTAGAAGCGGCCGAACGCGGTAGCAAGCCAGCCGCGGACGCCCTGTTCAGCGCGCTTTACTCCGAATTGCGCCGGCTGGCGAGGCACGAATTGGCGCGGCACGGCGCGCCGATGACGCTGAGCGCAACGACGCTGCTGCACAAGGCTTATATCGAGATCGCCGGCCAGGATGGAACTTCGTTCCCTGATCGCAACCGATTCATGGGTTATGCCGCCCGCGTGATGCGGGGCTTAATCATCGATCACGCTCGCAGCAGGCAGGCTCAGAAGCGGGGTGGTCAATTCGAGATTACGACGCTCGGAACCGAAGTGGAAAATGCCGTGGACGGGGAGAAGCTCGAGCGGATCAGCGGTGTGCTGGACGAACTCGCGAAGGCGGAGCCAGCACTCGCGGAAGTGGTGGACTTGAAGTTCTTTTGCGGCTTTTCGTTCCAGGAAATCGCGGCGATGGGAGACGTCTCCGAACGAACCGTGCAACGCCAATGGGAAAAAGCACGCATCTATCTTCGTCGCACCATTCGAGCCGATCTGGATGCTTGACAGGCGGTTGTTGCCTTGAACCCTGAGCGATGGCAGGAAATCAGCCCGCATCTGGACGAAGCGCTCTCGCTGTCTGGAGAGGAACTGGCTGACTGGCTGGCAGCTTTCCGGGCGCAGCGTCCGGAGTTGGCGGACCTCCTCGAGAAGCTCCTGGAAGAGCATCGCGCACTTGCTGAAGAGCATTTTCTGGAGAGTGAGCCGCTGCGGCCAACGAATGAACCGTCCTTAACCGGAGAGACTCTCGGCGCCTACAAGCTGATTTCTAGTATCGGCGAAGGCGGGATGGGCAATGTCTGGCTCGCGGAACGTGTGGATGGACGTTTCGAACGCCAGGTTGCGGTGAAGTTTCTGCATTTTGCATTGGCTTCGCGCGGCGCGGCTGAGAGGTCCAGGCGCGAGGGAAGAATTCTTGGTCAGCTTGCGCACCCTCACATCGCGGAACTAACAGACGCTGGGGTGACCGCCAAAGGAGAGCCGTATCTCGTCCTTGAGCATGTGAAAGGAAAACAGATTGATGAATATTGCGATGAGCGCAAGCTCGATGTGGATGCGCGAATCAAACTGTTTCTGGACGTTCTTGGGGCCGTTGCACACGCACACGCGAATCTAGTCGTTCATCGCGACGTTAAGCCTTCCAATGTGCTGGTGAACAACGAAGGCGAGGTGAAACTCCTGGATTTCGGTATTGCCAAGCTGCTTGCGGACGACTCAAGTCCCGGCGTAGCTACGCAGCTCACGCTGGAAGGCGGAGGAGGGCTGACGCCGGAGTTTGCTGCCCCTGAACAAATAACCCGCGGACCCATCACCACGGCAACCGACGTTTATTCGCTCGGCGTGCTGCTTTACCTGCTGCTAACGGGACAGCATCCGGCGGGGCCGGGTCCGCAGTCGCCGGCGAAACTCGTCAAAGCCATTCTTGACATCGAACCGCCGCCCGCCTCGCATGTGGTTGCCTCGGCCGATGCAGAAATCGACATAGACGGCATCGCTCGGAGGCGCGCGAGCACACCGGATAAGCTACGACGGATGTTTCGCGGCGATCTCGACACAATTGTCTCGAAAGCGCTGAAGAAGAATCCGCACGAGCGCTACACCTCAGTGACAGCCTTCGCAGACGATCTTCGCCGCTACCTCAAGCATGAAGCAATCAGCGTGAGGCCCGACACATTCGCGTATCGTACCGCTAAGTTTGTGCGCCGCAATCGCAAAGCGGTGGCATTGACCACGATTGCGGCCGCACTCGTGATAGGAAGCCTGTCAACCGGGTTGCTGATCGCGAATCGCGAGCGCAAGGTTGCCGAACAGCGATTCGCGCAGGTAAGACAACTGGCGAACAAATTCATCCAACTCGACAATGACATCCGAGGTTTGCCCGGTTCGACAAGAGTCAGAATGCAGATGGTTTCCGATTCGCTGCAATATCTCACTTCCCTCGGCAGCGACGTTCATGGTGATAAGGACCTCGCGCTCGAAATCGCCTATGCCTACGTGCGCGTGGCGCATGCTCAGGGCGACCCGACTTCGCCCAATTTGGGGCAGTTCGCAGAAGCGGAAGAAAGTCTTGGTAAGGCGGAGAGCTTCGTCGATTCCGTGTTAACGACTGATCCCAGGAACAGGCGGGCATTGTTTATCGCAGCAACCATTGCGCATGACCGCATGGTCTTGGCCAACGAGCAGAATCGCCGCGAGGAAACGGTGTCTTGGGCCGCTACTGCCTCTGAGCGAGTCGAGCGCTTTATGAGTCTCGGCGACCCTGAACCAAAGGATGTATACAGCATGGGTTATTTTGAGATGAATATTGCGAACAGCTACGATTACGCTAGACATTTCGAGGATGCTCTGCGCGCCAGTCAGCGCGCTCTGGATATCACCCAACCGGTTGCAGCCGCCTATCAACGACTTCATGGCGACATCCTCGATGCGATGTTGACTGCGCGCTGGCAGACAGGAGATCTCGACGGAGCGTTGCACGCTTCTCAGCAGGTGATTCAACTCCAGGAGTCGCGAGCGTCCAGCGGACACGCATCCATACGTATTAATCTGGCCGAGTCGTTGCTCAACGAGGGAATGATTCTGGGAAAGCAGGACGCGGAGCCGAGTTTAGGAAAGACTCGGGAAGCCGTAGCAGCTTTCCAACGTGGGCTGGATATCGGTGACGAACTGGCAAAACGGGACCCTATCGACTATCTGAGTCGGCGTTCGATAGCAAGCATCGGACTGGAAGTCGGTAATATTCTCCGCCACAGTGAACCGCGAAAAGCTTTAACAGTCTATGATCATTCTCTTGCGCGTATCCGAGAGGCGAAAACCAATATCAGTACCCAGCTCCATGCAGCGGACTTACTTGCTGGCTCTTCTTATCCGGTGCGCTGGCTGGGTCGAGAGCATGAAGCCAGGCGGCGCATAGATGAAGCGTTTCAGCTCCTGCGTGACGCTCGCCAATATCCCGCTGACACCGTCGAACCAATGGGCAGGACTTATGATGTCCTGAGAGCCTCCGCCGATGACTATGCCGAAACCGACCAAATCCCAAGAGCCATCGCAGCTTACCAGGAACTGCTTGGCAAACTGATGGCAGGGAAACCTGATCTCCAAAACGATTTGCGGGACGCAACCTGCATTTCGCGCACTTGGACCGCCCTTGCCAACCTGCTGCGGCGAACCGGACGTACCGAGGAAGCTATCCGGCTTGAAGCGCAGCGAACGGACCTCCGGAATTACTGGAACGGGAATCTTCCAAATGGCCAGTTTCTGCTTCGCCAATCGTTAAGCCAAATTGCTCCCAGTGCAGTAGCAAAGCAGTAGAGCAGAAAGGCAGAAAGGCAGAAAGGCAGAAAGGCAGAAAGGCAGAAAGGCAGAAAGGCTCCAACCTCAACGGTCACCGCTTCGTTGGATTTGTCCCCAATAAATCTTGTTTGTCCCCTGTCGTCTTTTGCTCGCCGTTTTCGATTACCTAGATAGAAAGACAGCGCCAATCCGTCGCTGGATCCAGGGCGCATTGGCTGATGTGAGGAGGAAAACCATGACGAATGCGCTTATGAAGATCGGTTTAGCCGCTGGTTGTCTTCTGTTTGCTGGAATGATGGAACAGGATAACGACCACAAAACTCCCGCCCAGGTCGTGGCTTTAGACGAATGCGATCCCGCAACGTTTAATGCTGCTGTTGGGGCGGGCTTCTGCAAAAACGTGGCGCTGGGCGCATCTATCCCGATTGCGACGTTATTTTCAGACGCGCAGGCAGGAACTCCCGACAAGGATAAATGGGATTTCGAGCCCGATTCACTCACAGTGGACGAAGGAACCCCGATTATCGCGGTTGATCAGGGCGGCGAGCCGCATACGTTCACGGAGGTGGCGCAGTTCGGCGGCGGCTTTATCCCGCAGCTGAATGGGCCAAACGAGACGGCCGCTCCCGAATGCGCGATGGGCTTTTCCCGGGTGGAGGTCGCCCGAACGCGCATCCTTCAA
Source organism: uncultured Acidobacteriota bacterium (assembly GCA_963772535.1). Lineage (GTDB taxonomy): Bacteria > Acidobacteriota > Terriglobia > Acidiferrales > UBA7541 > Palsa-295. The sequence goes on along the minus strand of CAVYXN010000004.1, from coordinate 996,523 downwards.
GGCAGTCAACTCCAAGTGACGGGCCTTTCGAAGGGTGTACATCGCTTTCAGTGCTGTATCCATCCCTGGATGCGCACGACAGTAGTAGTCAAGTAATGCAATTTGCGCGACGCAGTATCCGCCCCGGCGATCTGTCGCAGTGGCGGAACTTGGAAGCGCGAGGTGCGAAGAAATTTTAGTGGTCAGAAGTGCAGGTCACAGACAGTTAGTCCTAAAACTGTACTCGAACGTGAAGTCGTAAGCGTACCGGAAGTCAGCGGCCCGATCAGATATATGAGCAGTCAGGCAACCGACACATGGGGTGTCCGGCAAAAGAGATTTTGTGGGAGTTCGGAACGAGTGGTGAAAAAGTCAAAAGAGCCAGCGGGACGCCCGTTCGCTCCGCTCAGGACAAGCCGGCGTTACGGAAGTGAATGCGCGGCTGTAGCGGGCTGCGGAATCTGCGTTGATATTGCTTGAAGCGGCTTAACGAAAACGCAAAGGGCTTGGCGCGCAAAGAAAAGGCCCGGGGGCTTGGCTTTCCCGGGCCTTTCTTGGGGCTGTCGTCTTATTGAGGCGAAGCCGGGCTTTCGCCCGGCTTCGGAGCTGGGCTCGTCTTAGTGGACCGGGCCCGCTGCGGGTTGATCTTTCGAGAAGCCGCCGGAGGCTGGCCGGACGGGCTTCTCGAATTTGCCGAGCGCGATATCGAGGGCTTCCTCGGCGGTGCGGACGAAGTGGATCTGCACGCCTTCGAGCATCTCGGGCTGCAAATCCTCCTTCACGTTGGGTTCATTCTCCGATGGGAGAATCACCTCGCGGATTCCCGCACGCTTCGCGCCTAGCACTTTTTCTTTCACGCCGCCGATCGGCAGCACGATTCCGGAGAGCGAAATCTCACCGGTCATCGCGACGCGCGGCCGGACGGGGCGCCCCGTCAGCAAGCTGACGAGAGCGGTGACCATCGCGACGCCCGCCGATGGGCCGTCTTTCGGAATCGCGCCCGACGGAACGTGAATGTGCAAGTCGATCTTGCGGAAGAAATCGGGATCGATGCCGTAACGCTCGGCGTTCGCGCGCACCCACGTCAAAGCAGCACGCGTGGACTCCTGCATCACTTCGCCCAGATGCCCGGTGACGGTGAACTGCTTGCCGCCGCGCATCTTGCTGGCTTCGATGAACACGATGTCTCCGCCGACCGGTGTCCAGACCAGGCCCACCGAAACGCCGGGTTTCTGCACGCGCTCTTCGACTTCTTTCTCGATGCGAACTTTCTCGAGACCGAGAGCCTCGCGAATCACTTCGGGCGTGACGATTTGCTTTTCCGTCTTGCCTTCAGCGATTCGCCGCGCCTGCTTGCGGATGAGCGTTGCGATTTCACGTTCGAGATTGCGCACGCCTGCTTCCCGCGTGTAGCTGTGAATCAGGTAGTGCAACGACTCGTCGGTGAATTCGATCTGTTCGCCCAGCGCCAAACCGTGTTCCTTGGTCTGCCGGGGAATCAGAAAGCGCTTCGCGATGTGGACCTTCTCCTCTTCGGTGTAACCCGCGAGTTCGATGATCTCCATGCGATCGCGCAACGGCTCCGGAATTGGATCCATCCAGTTCGCAGTCGCCACCCAGAGAACCTTCGAAAGATCGAAGGGCACATCGAGGTAGTGATCGCGGAACGTGGAGTTCTGTTCCGGGTCGAGCACTTCCATCAACGCCGCCGCCGGATCACCGCGGAAATCGCGTCCGAGCTTGTCAACTTCGTCCAGCATAAAAACCGGATCCAACGTTTCAGCTCGGCGAATTCCCTGAATGATCTGGCCGGGAAGCGCGCCTATGTAAGTGCGGCGATGTCCGCGAATTTCGGCTTCGTCGTGCATGCCGCCGAGCGAGATGCGAACGAACTTGCGTCCCATCGCACGCGCGATTGATTTTCCGAGCGAAGTTTTGCCCACGCCAGGAGGTCCGACGAAGCACAGAATCGGCCCCTTCATGCCCGGTTGCAGTTTCTTCACTGCGAGATAGTCGAGGATGCGTTCCTTTACCTTGACCAGGTCGTAGTGATCTTCGTTCAAAATCTCTTCGGCCTTGGGAATATTGATGTCGTCGGTGCCGGAAGTTTTATTCCAGGGCAGCGAAGTCATCCATTCCAGGTAAGTGCGCGAGACCATGTACTCGGCTGAAGCCGGAGTCATCTTGGCGAGGCGCTTCAGTTCGCGAGTGCATTCTTTCTTGGCGTCCTCGGTCATTCCGGACTCTTCGACCTTTTTGCGAAGCTCTTCGATTTCCGCCTGGCCATCGTCGGATTCGCCGAGCTCCTTCTGAATCGCTTTCATCTGTTCGCGAAGCAAAAACTCGCGCTGGCTCTGATTCACCTGTTCCTGCACCTGATCGTGAATCTTGTTGCGGAGTTCGAGCACTTCGCGTTCCTTCGTCAGCTCGCTGATCAGGGTTTCCAGGCGCTTGCGGACGCTGAAGGTCTCCAGCAGTTCCTGGCGAACCATGGTGTTGAGCGACGGAAGCGTGGAAGCGACAAAGTCAGCCAATCGGCCGGGTGACTCGATGTTCATGACTTCGGTTTGCAAGTCGTCGGAAAGCTGCGGCGAACGAGCCACCACTTCGCGGAACAGCTCCTGAACGTTGCGTTGAAGCGCGGTCAGTTCTGCATCGGTTTGGTCTTCGAGATCCGGTTGCATTTCGATGCGCGCCCGAATGAAGGGCTGCAAGCCGATTACTTCAGCCACGCGGATGCGGTCGAGGCCCTCGAGAAACGCGACCACGTTTCCGTTGGGCATGCGCACCATCTTGTGTACTTTTGCGAGAGTTCCCACGCTGTGCAGATCGGAACCGACGGGATTCTCCACGCGCGGATCAAGCTGCGCGACGACCCCGAGAAGTTTCTCCGCTCCGTCCAAAGAATTCAGCAATGCCAGGGAGCTTTCGCGGCCCACAGGCAGCGGCATCACCGCGCCCGGAAACAGAACCGTATCACGCACCGGCAGGATGGGGAGCTCTTGCGGAACCACTCTAGCTGTCTTACTCACTGTGTCCCCCTTTGAGCCTATAAAGCTATAAATCCAAATGAATCCTACAGCAGCTTATCGGCCGCCGTAATGACTTAGATGCAGGGAAAAGCAAAAAGGATTGAGAGGGTTTCGTTGAGCGTTATAAGTCTTCGTGAGTGTATCAGACTCAACATCGGATTGCAAGTCGTCGTGCCGGCTCGGTGCTTGGCCAACGGCTTCTATCCTACTTACAACAAGTTAGTTACGTCTATCGGGGTGAAACGGTAAAACTGTCTCGAATGAGCCTGAGGGCTTCTTCCCGGTTGTGGATCGTGCCGTTGAGTTGAGCGTCTTCGAGAGTAGTTAGAATTTCTTTGAAGCGTGGTCCCGGGGGATAGCCGAGGGCTTTGAGGTCTTCGCCGGTCAGAAGGCGGGGAGGGCGGACCTGTTCGGCGGGAGTCTCCGCCAGGAAGCGCTGGACGAACTCGTAGGCGCTGAGGTTCCGATGGCTCGAGAGGCAATCGAGCCGGTGCAGTTCGAGGTGTTCTTCGAAATGATTGAGGCGCACGAAGCGCTTGAGGGTGGAGAGCTTCATCTGCCCGACGTCTTTGAAGCGCAGGTGATTGGCGACGAGCGCTACGATCTGCGCCGTGTCGTCATTGGAAAAGCGGAGACGGCGGCAGATTTCTTCCGCCATTTTAGCGCCGACCTCAACGTGGCGATCGAATCGGATCCGGCCATCTGGGCCTGACGGTGGCGTGAAAGTTGGCGGCTTGCCGACATCGTGAAGCAGGACGCCCCAGGCGAGCGTGGGCGAACAGCCCGCTTTAAGCTGTTCGATCATCATTAGGGTGTGGATCCAGACGTCACCTTCGGGATGAAATTGCGGCGGTTGTTCGACGCCTTTCATGCGTGCGATTTCCGGCAGGATTTCGGGGAGCAGCTTGGTTTCGTCAAGACGCTCGAAGCCGCGGCGAGCGGCGCCTTCGGTGAGGATTTTGGTCAGTTCGTCGCGAATGCGTTCGGCGGAAACCTGGAAGATATCGGGCGCGAGTTTCGTGATCGCGATGAACGTGCCGCTTTCGATTGCATATCGGAAACGCGCGGCAAATCGCACCGCGCGAATCATGCGTAGCTTGTCTTCGCGGAAGCGATGGTCGGGATTGCCGATGGCGCGAATAATTCCGGCGCGCAGATCTTTCTCGCCGCCGACGTAATCGAGGACTTCATTCGAGAACGGGTCGAGCATCAGGCCGTTGATGGTGAAGTCTCGGCGCTTTACATCTTCTTCGGGCGAGCTGGCGTACTCGACGCTGTCGGGATGGCGGCCATCGGAGTAGCTAACGTCGCAGCGGAACGTAGCGACTTCGACTTGCGTGGGGCCGTCGGTGACGATGACGACTCCGAACTTCGCGCCGACTGCGAGGCTATTGGGGAAAAGCTGCTGCACGCGGTCGGGCGTGGCGTCGGTGGCGACGTCGTAATCAACCGGTGCGCGGCCGAGCAGAATGTCGCGCACGCAGCCGCCGGCGAGATAGGCCTGATGGCCGCGATCGCGCAGGACGCGGCAGATGTGGTCGGCGAGTTGGCGGCCGTTCATGGCGTTCATATTGAAATTATGCGGGAAAAAGGGGGACGGGGGAAGTTCGGAGGTTTTGCTGAGAGGGAATTCGCGAATGATTTGAAGCGATTCAAGCTAGGCGGTGACGCGGAGGACGAGGCAGGTGATGTCGTCGTGCTGGCGAACGTGGCCGACGAATGTATTCACATCGAGCATCACTCGGCGGAGAACGTCGGCGGCTGAAGCATCCGCCGGCGCAATCTGAAGACAAGGAAGCAATCGGCGCTCGCTATATTCTTCCTCCGATTGATTGACGGCTTCGACGACTCCGTCGGTGAAAATGAAAAGGAGATCGCCGGGTTGAAGCTGGACGCGGCCCGATTGATACGGCACTTCCTCCGGAGTGAAGAGCGGCAGGCCTAGCGGCGGACCGCCTGTCGAGAGCCGTTCGATTTGGCCGGGGGCGCGGCGAAGGATCGGGTCGTTGTGGCCGGCGTTGACGTAGCGCATTTCGCGCGTGGCTGGATCGATCTCGGCGATGAAAGCCGTGGTGAAGCGGCGGCCTTCGAGGCTGTGGGCGCGGGCGTAGCGTTCGAGGCCGGCGACGATTTCATCGAGCGAGGCTGGCGTCGCTGCGAGCGCGCGAAGGCTGGCTTGAAAAGTCGCCATCAAGAGAGCAGCGGGGACGCTTTTCCCGGCAACATCGGCGACCGCGATGATCAGCGGCCCGGTATTTGCGGCGTCTCCGGGGGCTGGACGTGTGAAGGCGTCATAGTAATCACCAGCGACCGTGTTTTGCGGACGAGTGGCGAACGCGATATCGGCGCCGGGTACGTGCGGCGGATGATCGGGGACAAGCCACTGTTGAATCTCGCGCGCGATTTCGAGATCGCGTTTCATGGTGACGCGATCGGCAAGCTCGAGCGCCAGAAGTAAAAATAGGATCAGCGCGCCAAGGCCGCCGAGGCTGAAACCAGAGTGTCCTTCGCCGGTATGAATCTCGGGCTGGACGACGAGAAGAACGATCGCGACGAGCAGCAAAACGCGCCGTGCCGGCGAAAGTTTCATCAGCAGCGCCTGGAAGAGGGCCCAGCCTGCGAGGAGCGGTCGCTTCCACCTTCTTTTTTCGTTGCGGATCAAATCCCAATCCACATCTTTCGAGTAGAGGCCGTAGCTCGCTTCGGCTTCGGCGCGGAATTGTCCCCAAAGTTGTTCGATCTCAAGGCCTTCGGTGACGCGCGACCAGAAATCGCGAGCGCGGGTTCGCATCGAGCGTTTTGGGACGGTTGCGGGAATGGGAGCTGACGACATCGGCGAAGGGATTATAGGACAGGCGCGTTGCGGCTGCGAAATTCGTTCGCATTCCCGCGTGCGCTGTTCGAGCGACGGCTATTCGTCGCGATGATCGCGATTGCCGAGCGAGCCTCCAAATTGCACTTGGGAGAAGCCGAAGCGGTCGCGCAGGCGATCGGTGGCGCGCGCGAGGCGTTCGAGTTTTTCGCGGCGGCCGGGATCGAGCAGGTCGAGTTGTGCGGCGCCTGAAGAGAACGCCGAGAGCTCGACGCCGACGAGGCGCAACATTTCGATTCCGTTCCATGCGTGCGCGAAAAGTTCGCGAATCGTGCGCAGGAATATTTCGTCGAGGTCGGAGGGCTCGCCGAGCGTTTGGCTTCTAGTGATGGTTTTGAAATCGGTGTAGCGAAGCGTGAGGCTCACGGTTCGCGCGCGCAAGCCGGCATCACGCAGGCGCTTCGACGCTTTCTGGCACAGGTGGCTAAGCGTCGATTCGAGTGTGGTGCGGTCACTGGTATCGACGCCGAAGGTCTGATTGTGCGAGATGGATTTGGGCTCAGCGTCGATGAAGAATTCATAGGAATCGATGCCATGGGCTTTGCGAAAGAGCGCGGTGCCCCAGCGGCCGAAAGTTTCTTCCAATTGTTCGAGCGCGATTTTTTGCAACTGGCCGACGGTGTCGATGCCGAGCGATTTCAGGGCAGCCTCGGTGACTTTGCCGATTCTAGGAATTCTGCGCACGGCGAGCGGGGCGAGAAATGCCGCTTCGCTTCCGGGAGCCACCCAAACAAGTCCGCGGGGCTTGGCTTGGTCGCTGGCAACTTTTGCGACGAGGCGCGTGGCGCCAAGTCCGCCCGAGCAGGGCAGGCTGGTAGTTGCGGTGATTTCGAGCAGAAGCTTATGAGCGGCTGCGAGTGGCGGTCCGTGCATGCGCTCTGTTCCAGCGAGATCGAGATAGGCTTCGTCAATCGAGGCCATTTCAACGACCGGCGAAAACTTCCCGAGAATGGTTGCGACGCGATCGCTCCATTCGCCGTAGAGCTGATGGTGCCCATCGAGAAAAATGGCCTGCGGGCAGAGTTTCGCAGCCGTGCGCAGCGGCATCGCCGAATGGATGCCGAATTTCCTGGCTTCGTAACTCGCCGCGGAAACCACGCCGCGCTGATCGCGTTGGCCGCCTACGACGACGGGCAAGCCGCGCAGTTCCGGCCGAGCCAGCAGCTCGACGGAGACGAAAAACGCGTCCATATCAATGTGCAGAATCGAGGCGGAAGAATCCGCGGTGACTTCCAGCGGGGCGTCGTGCTTGGCGCGAAACTGGGCCAGCTTCGGCATTGCCATCCTGTGAAGCAACTATACAACGAGGAGTCGGGAACAGCGCGGGCTGATCCGAAGGCACTCCTGCGCGCGAGCTTTAGGATCGTTCTGCAGCGATCAGGCGCGGAATGCCGGCCAAATCGTTGGTGACGTTGACGTTCACCCACGCGGGCTGGCCGTAGAGCAGAGGACGCACGTGATCGAGCGAATTATATCCAAGCTCGAGCACCAGAATTCCCCTGTGCCGCAGCAACGCAGCAGCCTGTTCGACAAGGCGAGGATAAAGTTCGGTGCCGGTCGGACCGCCAAATAACGCCGAGGCCGGCTCATGTTCGCGCACTTCACGCGGAAGTTGGTGCGAGTCATTGCGCGCAACATAGGGAGGATTGCTGGCGATGAGATCGAATGAGTTCGCTTCATTTACAGACTCGAGCAAATCCGTTTGCAGGAAAAGAACGCGATCACCGACGCGGTGACGAGACGCGTTGCCCCGCGCAACTTCCAGCGCCTCGCCAGAAGTATCCGTCGCGAGAATTTCGGCATGCGGCAACTCGTGCGCCAGCGCGACTGCGATGCATCCAGAACCCGTACCCACATCCGCGATTCGGAGCGTCGGACTCGGAAGGCCGGTCATCATATTTATCTTGATCCCGCGCGTCCCGAGTCGCTCGAGCGCGACTTCGATAATATGCTCCGTTTCCGGGCGCGGGATTAGCACCGCAGGCGTAACTTCAAATTCAAGCCCCCAGAATTCCTGCTTGCCGGTGAGGTATTGCGTTGGTTCGCCGGCGGCACGACGCGCGACCAGAGCGAAATAGCGATCCACGGCCGCCGGTTCGAGCGTGTCTTCTGGATGGGTGTAAATCCAAGCGCGGTCGCGCCCCAGGACGTGCATGAGAAGCAACTCAGCCGCGAGCGTACGCGAAGGAACTTCCGCCGCGCGGAGAGTTGTCATCGCCTGTCGCAGTGCAGCGCGCGAGTCCATAGCAGGTGCGGGCGCAATCACGATTCGTCCAGCTCCTCATTGAGACGCTCGGATTCGAAATGCGTGACGAGTGAATCGACCAGCGGCCCGATCTTTCCGTCCATACCTTCGGTGAGTTGATGCAACGTGAAATTGATGCGATGGTCGGTGATGCGGTTCTGCGGGAAATTATAGGTGCGAATTTTTTCGGAGCGATCGCCGGTCTTAATCTGGCCTTTTCTCTCGGCGGCAAGCGCGGCGTGCTGTTTCTCTTGCTCCGCTTCGTATAAACGAGAGCGCAGCACGCGCATCGCCTTCGCGCGATTCTTGATTTGCGATTTTTCGTCCTGCTGGGAAACGACGAGTCCGCTCGGGATGTGAGTGATGCGCACGGCGGAGTAAGTGGTATTCACGGACTGCCCGCCAGGGCCCGAAGAGCAAAAGGTATCGATGCGCAAATCCTTCGCTTCGATTTTGATGTCGATGTCTTCCGCTTCCGGCAGCACAGCCACGGTGGCCGCAGATGTGTGAATGCGGCCCTGTTGCTCAGTGGCCGGGACGCGCTGGACTCGATGCACCCCGCTTTCGTATTTCAGCTTGGAATAGACTTTTTTACCCTGAATCGCGGCTACCACTTCTTTCATTCCGCCGATGGACGAAGGTGAGCTTTCCAGAATTTCAACTTTCCATCCCTGCGATTCGGCATAGCGCGAATACATCCGGAAAAGCTCGGCCGCAAATAGCGAGGCCTCGTCACCGCCCGTGCCGGCGCGTATTTCTACGATCACGTTCTTCTCGTCGTTTGGATCCTTGGGGATAAGCAGAAGTTTCAATTCGCGTTCGACAGGCGCGAGTCGCGCTTCAAGCTCACGCTGCTCGTCATGCGCCATCTGCTTCATTTCGGCGTCGGTCGACTCGGCGTAGAGCTGCTTCGCGCCCTCCAGCGCATGCTGGATATCTTTCCACTCGCGGTATTTCGTCACGATTACGCCGAGATCGGAGTGCGACTTGGCGAGCTTCTGAAAGCGGTCGGTGTCAGTCACGGCGCCGGCCGAAAGCTCGCCCGTCATTTCGTCGTAGCGCGATTCGATTCGGTCTAGCTTTTCGAAAAGAGTCAACTTCGCCATGGCAATACCTCAAAGCTGCTGGATGAATGCAAATCGGCTCAATGTAAGGACTGTCCGGGGTCGCTTCAGCGCTCCGGATGGAGCAGGGAGGCAATCGCTAATAAAAAGGGGCGAACATTCGAATAACCGATGATAGCGGCCATTTATTAGGCTGTCAATTTGTTAGAGACCAGCGGCAAAAAAACACCCTGCCGCCGTGAACGTGAAACGTTTCGGTCTCGAACATCACCACTTCATACCGGTTTCAAGATGCGATCAAGCCGCGAGTCTTTGCTCGCGGCTTGCATCGCTCAAGATACCTCAGTTCCATCGTCCTCGGTCGATGCGCGGCCGGGTTAGTGTGCCTCCGCGCTGACAAAAACCTTCCTCACACTCTCTTGAAAGGAGAAACGAAATGGCTACATCACCCGCGCCTCAAAAAGCGACCAGGTCATAAGAGACTACCCATCGGCGGCGTCAGTCCGGTACCCCGGAAAGGCGCGATCCGCGATGTCGAGACGGTGGTCGCTCCATCGGGTCCCCGTCCGGCCGCCGCGGCTTTTCCGGGGTTCTCCTACCATGGCGGCCCCGTCGTCCGCTTTCCCCAGGTGTACGCGACTTATTGGGGGGATCTGTGGCTCTCCGACGCGGCGCATCTGGAGCGTGCCGCGCGACTGAGCCAGTTCCTCACTGACATGCTCGGTAGCACCTACATGAACATTCTCAGCCAGTACGGAGCCACCAGCGGAGCGGGAACCGCCTGCTTCATGCGGGCGAGTTTCGTTTCGGGCATCGCCAATAGCATCAGCGATGTCGATATCCACAACACGATCCAAAACTGCATCAATGCGTCCGTGCTTCCGGAGCCGAATCCCAACACCTGCCTCGTAATCTACCTGGCTGATGGTATCGGTGTGGATGATACGACCGACGATATCGTGATGTGCGAAGTCAGCAGCGACAATGCCTTCGGTTATCACAGCTTCTTCACCACCGCGGCCGGCAACCCGTTCTACTACGCGGTTATTCCCGGTTTGACCGACGCGTGCCTGAGGGAGTCGTGTCCCAATGATGCTACCTGCTCTCTACACCTGGCGGAGACGCAGGAGCAGCGGCAGACACAGGTTACCAGCCACGAGTTTTGTGAGATGGCGACCGATCCGCAACTCAATGCCTGGTACGACAGCGCGGCAGGTGAAATCGGCGATATCTGCAACGGTGAGACTGCCACGTTGACTGCCGGCGCGAACACCTGGAACGTGCAGCGCGAATATAGCAAGACGGATGATATCAATTCGAATGGTGCCACGTTTTGCGTCGCGTCTGAACCGAATCCTCTGCCGAAGCTGAGTCCGGGCCCGGCTTCTTCCGTGAGCCAGGTGGCCCGAATCCAGCAACTGCAGGCCATTACGAAGTTTCTGCCGCTGCCTCCCATCCACTTCGATTCTGCCAAGAAGAAGACGCGCGTGGATGAGAAGGAACTGCAGGCCTTCGCGACCAAGATCTTTCACCCGTTCCATCACTCCGATTTGATCGCAGGGGTGCCCGAGTTCCTGCGTCAATTTGCCGATGCGCTCGAGCGAAATAAAAAGTAGATCAACGCTGGGGCGGGCATCGCCTCCGTTAGGCGACTCGCCCCGGCAATCGCGCCGGTGGAGTACTCTCTGTAGCGAGATTTATGCGGGGTTTTGACGAGTAGCGTGCGAAAAGCTTCCGTCTGAAAGTCCCGAAACGGTAGTACCTTCGTAACATTGACCACACCACTCCCGAACGCTACTTTTGTCCTCGACAATTCGTAGAGGCTCTGGCCTCGCCAGAGAGGGAGGGGTGTGTACCGTTTAGACACACGCCCCTAAAATTTCCCTCTTGACGGCAAGGGACCGCTTATAAGCTCCCCCGCGTAGTTTCTCTACTCGGAGGGGTCAATGTCTAAGTGGTCGCTTGTGGCTGTAATGGTTCTGCTCGTATTGACCAGCGCGATGGGTCTTCAGGCGCTGGCTAACACGAGCGGCCCGATGCCACCGTCACCCTGGGCGAATACGAGCGGTCCTATGCCGCCGTCGCCTTGGCTGGCAGCCAACACCAGTGGTCCGATGCCGCCTTCACCTTGGGCGAATACCAGCGGACCAATGCCGCCGTCACCCTGGTAGTTAAAGGGACGGTCCCGCACTAGCGGGAGTTGGTTGGGTCAAGCCTCGGAAAACAGGTTCAATGCTTGGCCCGTTTGATTACGCGCTTTGGATTGTAGGTTTCCTCGTGGAAATCGGCGTAGTGGTGTGCGTATTCTACCGTAGAGATCTCATTCGGTACTTACCCCTAACAATCTACATGCTTTGCGCAGCTTTCGTGAACTGCGGGCAGTATTTCTACGTGGAGCACTACGGCTTTACGTCGCAACAATACTTCTACTACTACTACTATACGGAAAGTCTTCTAACGATCTTGCTGTTCTGGACGATCATCCAGTTCTATCAGCAAATGTTCCGCGAGATGAATGTAACTGGCTACATTCGCGGAGCCGCCGTCCTGCTCTTGCTTTCCACGGCACTCTTCTCCTACGTAGTGATTCATGAAAACCGCAGTCATCTAACGACCCGCTTTGTAGTGGAGTTGGGGCAAAACCTGCATTTCGTGGGAATGGTCCTCACATATCTCCTGTGGGGCGCGATCCTCAAGCTGCGTGAAACGCGCACTCGGCTTATTCAGATGGTGCTGGCGCTGGGCGTCTATTTCAGCGCGACGGCATGCACGTATGCGCTGCGCAATCTGTTCCCAGTCCTGCAGCCCGCCGTTCTCCGCTGGGTTCCACCGATCATGGGAGTCTGGCTGCCGATCGCCTGGGCCTATACGTTCGCAAAGGTTTCCGAGGATTCAAGGCTTGCAACGGCTCGGTTAGTAGCGAGGGCTCGATAATGGCAGCAGCACTTATTTGCGTCATATCGGTTGCTGTGTTTCTGCAGTTCTTCGTGTCGTATTGCCGGTCGGTTCTGGCGGTCAGCCGGAAGGTCGAATTGTCAGACCGGGTGCGCGAGGTCAGCGGCATCGCCAATCGCAGCGTCGGCGCCGACGACTTTTCGAAGCTCGTCCAACTGGTTCGCTTGTGCCCCGAGCAAGACGACGACGAGACCGAGATTCGCGCCGTGGGCACGTACTACGGCTTGCTCCGCATTATCAAATATTTCTCGACGTTCCTGATTCCCGGTTTCGGACCGTGGACAGAGCGAGAACGCCAGAGCTGCTCGCACTTCGCTGCCGTCGCTCTCGACCGGCGAATCTCATACAGCCGAGATCTGTTTACGCAGCAGGTTGCCGATCGCACCTGACGCGCGTTTCTCGAATCGCGCGCGAGATCCAACCCCCGCCCTCGACCCCTTTCGCCGCGGCTGCTACGATAGGGAACCAGTCAGAGTTCAAACTCGGTACAATTCAACCTATGCGTACAGCACTCGAACAGCGCGTGCTCGATTTCATTCGCGAATCGCGAATGTCGTCAGCCGGTGACCGGGTTGGCGTTGGCGTCTCCGGCGGCGCCGATTCTGTAGCACTGTTGCGTTTACTCAAATCACTTCGCGACGAACTCGGAGTCGCGCTCGTCGTGGTCCACTTCGATCACATGCTGCGCGGCGAAGAGTCCGACCGCGATTCCCGCTTCGTGGAAGAATTGGCGCGGGCGAGCGAGCTGGAATTTGTAAGCGCGCGCGAAGATGTGCGGGCGGCCGCGGCGGATAACGGTTGGAATCTGGAAGAGGCGGCGCGGCGCCTGCGGTACGCATTTTTCGATCGTGTTCTCTCTCACCGAAAAGCCACTCGCATTGCCGTTGCCCACACCGCCGACGATCAGGCAGAAACCGTTCTGGGCCATATCATCAGGGGAACCGGACCCACCGGCTTGGCCAGCATCTATCCGATTGTTGATTCGCCGGGCGGAGGCGCGATTGTACGGCCGCTTCTGCAGATTCGCCGCGCTGAGCTGCGTGATTACCTCCATGAGCGCGGCCAGCGATGGCGGGAAGATGCGACGAATGCGGATCAGACTCGGCTTCGCGCGCGGATCCGCACGCAATTGTTGCCGATTCTTGAATGCGATTTCTCACCTGCAATCGTTCAACATCTAGGCGACCTCGCCCGTTTCGCGAGAGAAGAAGAGTTATTCTGGTCGGCGTTAGTTGAGGATCGGCTTGCGAAATACGCCAAGGCCACGAACGACGCGCACTTCGAACGGACGGAATCGATCGGCGCACGCGATCTCCTTTCGCCGTTGGCGCTCGCCGTGAGTGGCGAGCAATCTCCAGTCGGCCCCGCCCGGGCGCTTACCGAACGGCTGATTCGCCGTCTCTATGAAAAGGTGCGAGGCGATCGCCGCGAACTTTCCGCCCGCCACGTGGAACAGGTGATCCGCCTGGCCGCGGAATCAACGAGCGGCAAGCGTTTGCGGCTGCCAGGCAGAATTGCGGTCGACCGGGTGTTTAACGACATCGTGTTTTCGCGCGCTACTCAGGAACGCATCAGTCAGGAACGCGCCAGTCATAAAGACGACCAGCAAGATCGAGCCGCATCTTCGCGCGAAACCAAAATGGAGCCGCCTTCGTATCTATATATGGTGGACTTGCCCGCCAGCGGCGCCACCACGGTGGCTGTGCCGGAACTCTCAACCTGCTTCCGCCTGAAAATAGTTGACTGGCCCTTGGGGGAGAGCGACACTAAAACCGACACCGGCGCTTTTGACGCTGGAACTCTTCGCTCGCCTCTGCTTCTACGGAGTTGGCGGCCGGGCGACGCCTATCGACCGCGCGGCCACCGACAGAGCCAGAAGCTCAAGCAGATGTTCCAGGCAGAGCGAGTCCCACGCCATCAACGCGTTTATTGGCCCGTGCTTGAAAGCGCGGGGCATGTGATTTGGGCTCGCGGGATGGCGCCCGCGGAAGAATTTTGTGTCCGCGAGAATACGAGGGTAGGTTTGCTGATCGAGGAAGAGAGCCTTTGATGCGATTGAAGTTAGCTGCCGTCGAAGCGAATTGCGCGCATGCATACTCGCGCCTTCTGATTGCATCTAATGTAGCAGGGATGTCCGGTTGCGACAGTTCTCGAGGAAAGTTTCAGGGCGTAAAGAGGGTGAGGTAACAAGGTGAATTCAACAGTCCGCACTATTTTATTTTGGCTTCTAATGATTTTGCTGGCGGTCGTCTTATGGCGAATGGCGTCCGGGACCAGCCAGTCGGTGAAGGAAGAAGATTCCAACTACACCACTTTCCTCGCCAAGCTGGATCAAAGTCAGGTCAAGGAAGTCACCATTCTTCTTTCCCCGAACAGCGCGGAGTTGAAGGGCGACTATCGCGACGGTGGAAAGTTCCGCAATGTGACGATTGCCAACACCGCAATTCCAGATATTACGAAGATGTTGCAGGAGAAGGGGGTCCGTTACAACTACGCGGAAGTAAAGAACGCGGACTGGCTGACGTTCATCGTGAATTTCGCGCCGCTGATGCTGCTGGTCGCATTCTGGATTTTCATGATGAAGCAGATGCAGGCCGGCGGGAACAAGGCACTCAGTTTCGGGAAATCGCGTGCTCGCTTGCTTACCGCGCAACAGAAGAAGGCAACTTTCAAAGATGTAGCTGGGATTGACGAGCCCAAGGAAGAGCTCTACGAAATTATCGACTTCCTGAAAGATCCGCAGAAATTCCAGAAGCTTGGCGGCCGCATTCCGAAGGGCGTATTGCTCGTCGGGCCTCCGGGAACCGGCAAAACTCTACTTGCGCGGGCGATTGCGGGCGAAGCAAACGTTCCGTTTTTCTCGATTTCCGGCTCGGATTTTGTCGAGATGTTCGTCGGCGTGGGCGCCAGCCGTGTTCGCGATCTTTTCGAGCAGGGCAAGAAGAACGCACCCTGCATCATTTTCATTGATGAAATCGATGCAGTCGGCCGTCATCGTGGAGCGGGGCTCGGCGGCGGGCACGACGAGCGTGAGCAGACCTTGAACGCGCTGCTCGTCGAAATGGACGGCTTTGAATCGAACGAAGGCGTCATCCTGATTGCTGCCACAAACCGACCGGACGTTCTCGATCCCGCGCTTCTGCGCCCAGGCCGATTCGATCGCCGCGTAGTTGTGCCGCGGCCGGACGTGAAAGGCCGAGAGGAAATCCTACGCGTGCACACTCGCAAAGTGCCTCTCTCGGACGATGTCGACCTCTCGGTGATCGCGCGCGGCACTCCCGGCTTTTCCGGCGCCGATCTTGCGAATCTGGTGAACGAGTCCGCTCTGTGGGCGGCGCGCCAGAATCGCAAGCTCGTCACCATGTTCGATTTCGAAATGTCCAAGGACAAAGTGCTGATGGGCGTCGAGCGACGCTCCATGATTTTGTCCGACGAAGAGAAGCGCAACACGGCCTACCACGAGGCCGGCCACGCTCTGGTCGCCGCGATGACGCCGGGCGCCGATCCGCTGCATAAAGTAACGATCATCCCGCGCGGCATGGCGCTGGGCGTCACCATGCAGCT
Source organism: uncultured Acidobacteriota bacterium (assembly GCA_963772535.1). GTDB lineage: Bacteria > Acidobacteriota > Terriglobia > Acidiferrales > UBA7541 > Palsa-295. The sequence continues at coordinate 980,812 of CAVYXN010000004.1, read as the reverse complement.
TCCCATCGACGACAAGCACACCTACACAAAAGAGTTTCTCGAATCGCAACTCGCCGTCCTCATGGGCGGACGCGTCGCCGAGGAGATGTTCCTGCACCACATCACCACGGGTGCCGGCAACGACATCGAACGCGCCACAGAAATCGCGCGCCAGATGGTTTGCGAGTGGGGTATGAGCCCGCTCGGCCCGCTCACATTCGGCAAAAAGGAAGAAGCAATCTTCCTCGGCCGCGAAATCGCGCAGCATCGCGATTATTCCGAAGACACCGCGATCAAGATCGATGGAGAGGTTCGCGCTATCATCAACAACGGTTACGACAAGGCAAAGAATATTCTCGCAACCTATAAGGATGCGCTCGAGCGCGTGGCGCAGGCGCTGCTGGATCGCGAAGTGCTGGATGCCACCGAGCTCAAGCTCCTAATGGAAGGTAAGCCGCTTCCTGAGAAGCCTCCACCGCCTCCCCCCGCTGCTCCGCCGGTTACCGCACGAGAGCCGCAGCTCACATTGCGACCCGAACCGCGGCCACTTCCGGGCCTCGCCAAAGGCGAGAAACCGGCTCCGGCTTAAACCTGCAGCTTCTGCGAGCTTTTTTCGACGGCGCTCTGCGTTTTTCGGAGCGCCGTTTTTTTTTCGCTTCCATTTCATGGCGGCCATGCACGTGACCATTCCTCTTGGCCCAAATTGGCGTAAAATGCCTCCATGGCGCGCGAACACAAAGAAGCCTTTGAAACCGATTGCCCTTGCTGCCACGCGAAGCTCACTCTCGATCGCGAACTCGGAGTGGTGCTCTCGCACGTTCCGCCACCCAGGCCTCCATCGTCCGTTGACCTTGACGATACCGCGCGACTCTTGCGCCAGCAGACCGAAGCGGTCGAAGCAAAGTTCCGCGCCTCCGTCGAAGCCGAAAAATCCAAGGAAGATGTTCTCGCCCGAAAATTTGCCGAGGGCTTGAAGAAAGCTAAAGACGGCCCCGTCGAAAAGCCGCTCCGCGACTTCGATCTCGACTGAATCGCGAATGCAGAAAGCTCCGGTGTTAGCCGAGCGGCAACCAGGGCCACGGCCACTCACCCGCTTCCCTAGTTTGCTGGCGTGGTTTTTCTTGGTGATCCCCGCCGCAGCTCTTGTCTCTCCGCTCCCCGCTATTTCAGCCCAGCAGGTGCCGCGGCAAAAATCCAGCGAGCAAAAGAAGAAGCTACCCAAGCCGCGGCAACTAGACGTGGACGTCACGTGGCAGCGCGACCCCGCAACCGGTGAGCTGTACTCGTCAGCGGCCAGCAAAGGCAATGACAATTCGCCCGCAACGCGTTCCGTCGCGCCAGCAATTCGCGTCACTTCGCAAATCGTTCCGGTCACATGCAGCGTCTTTAATTCCGACGGCACAGCCATCACCGGCTTGAAGCGCTCCGATTTCCGAATCTACGAAGACGGAGCTCCGCAGCAAATCGCCTATTTCGCCACAGGAACCGAACCAGCCAGCGTCGCCCTCGTGATCGATGCAAGCCCCAGCGTTCTTCGCGATTCCGATGAAATGAAGCGCGCCGCCCTCGCGCTCGTAGATGGACTGGCGCCGGCAGACCAGGTTGCCGTGGTGGATTTTTCAGCCCACACATATCTGCAGGCTGATTTTTCAAGTGACCGCGAGCTGATACGCCGCGGCATCGATCGTGTGGACGTGCATCAGCTATTGGGTGACGTCGGTGGCTCGAATATCTACCAGGCCGTTTATCTCACCGCAGCGAAAGTATTTCTCGGCGGACGCGAAGGCCGCAAAGCGATCGTGTTGCTCACCGACGGGCAGGACAGTGGCCTCGGCCTCACGCTCGACCCAGCAACCGCCGCGCCCAGGCGTGGCCAGTCAAATAATCGCCTCACCTTTGAAGATCTGGCGCGCACGCTAGCCGCCGCGGATATTCAGGTCTTCGCCGTGTCCACGGAAAACCGCCCCAAAATCATGACGCCCCAATGGCTCGCTGGGCATCAGGATTCCACTCTGCTCGTCTCAGACGCTCCGAAATCAGGCGTACCCGCGTACACGCTTTATCTCGCTGAATTGGTCCGCCGCTCCGGCGGCCAGCTTTATTTTCTGCGCGATTCCGCCACTCTCGCCGATATTTTCCGCCGCATCGCTCAACGCATCGGCGCCGAATACACCCTCGGCTACTACCCCGAAGCCAGCCCGTCAAATCACGCCGGCTGGCATCGGCTGCGCGTCGAAGTAATCGGACATCCCGGCGCGACGACCATCCATCGCGCGGCCTATTACGCTCCCGCAGCGGCGCCTTAGCTAAAGAACAAGAACGGTCAAAACGCCGGCGTTCACACGCCCGCTCTTATCCTTGAGCCCGAACCATGGTTCAATAGCGCTCTTGATTCAACGCTCTAATTTCAACGAATGATCACCCGAAATAAATTCCGCCTGCGCCTGCCATCCCGCACGCTTATCCTCGGCGAGCGCACCCTCCTGATGGGAGTCGTCAACGTCACGCCCGACAGCTTCTCCGGCGACGGCCTGCATCTCGACACGAAAGCGGCTGTCGCCCGAGCGCTCGAGATGGAGCGCGACGGCGCCGACATCCTCGACATCGGCGGCGAATCCACTCGCCCCGGCGCCGAATGGCTCGCCGCGGACGAAGAGCTGCGCCGGGTGATTCCCGTATTGAACATGCTTCGCGGCCGCCTCAAAATCCCAATCTCCATTGACACGAATAAATCCGAAGTCGCGGAGGCCGCATCCGCAGCTGGCGCCGAAATCATCAACGACGTCACCGCGCTTCAACGCGATCCACGCATCGCCGAAGTCGCCAGGCGCCGCAAGCTGCCCCTCATCCTGATGCACATGCGCGGTGAACCCCGAACGATGCAGACGCAGCCTTTCGCGCGAGATGCGATGCGCGACGTCACCCAGAGCCTAAAAAAAGCCGCCGCACTGGCGACTCGCAGCGGAGTCCCAAAATCCCAACTGGTTCTCGATCCAGGCATCGGCTTCGGCAAAAGCTTCGCCCAGAACTACGACCTGCTCTCCCGCCTCCCGGAACTCGCGCGTCTCGGCTTTCCCATCCTTGTAGGCCCATCGCGCAAAGGCTTCCTCGGCCGCACGCTCGGAGGCGTCCCCGAAAACGAGCGAACATACGGCACCGCCGCCGTCATTACAGCGTGCATCCTGCAAGGCGCCCACATCGTCCGCGTTCACGACGTGCGCGAGATGGCCCAGGTAGCGCGCGTCGCCGATATGCTAGTATCGCCAAAATTGCGACGCAGGGTGCAACCGTGAGCATGCTCGGAAATTTCAGAAGCCTCACTACAGTCCAGCGCAACACCTTCATCGCCTGCTTCCTCGGCTGGTCGCTCGACGCTTTCGATTTTTTCATCCTGATTTTCTGCGTCAGCGCGATTGCCGGGGAATTTCAAACCAAAGTTTCCGCCATCGCCGAAGCAATTTTCCTCACGCTCGCCATGCGCCCCGTCGGCGCATTCCTCTTCGGCCTCATGGCCGACCGCTTCGGACGCCGCCCCACGCTGATGCTCGACATCATCGCCTACTCAGTCTTTGAACTCGCCTCCGCCTTTGCGCCTTCCCTGAAGGTGTTTCTGATCATGCGCGCGTGCTTCGGCGTGGCGATGGGCGGCGAATGGGGCGTAGGTGCCGCGCTTGCTTTTGAAACGTTACCCGCGAAAGGACGCGGATTCTTTTCGGGTCTCCTGCAAGAGGGATACGTTGTCGGCTATTTGCTGGCAGCTTTGTCGTACGGCATCTTGTTTCCCCACATTGGCTGGCGCGGCATGTTTGTGGTCGGCGCGCTTCCGGCATTTCTGATTATTTACATTCGCACGAAGGTGGAGGAATCCCCTGCGTGGCTCGCCGGGCGAGTATCGAGGCATGCCGAAGAGCATCTCGGCAAGGATATCGTCACCTATCTCGGCAGCTTCTTGTTTCTTGTGCTCCTGATGTTTGCATTTAATTCGTTCAGCCACGGCACACAGGATCTTTACCCCACGTTCCTTCAGAAAAATCACGGCTTCTCGCCTGCGACGGTGAGCAAGGTTGCGATCATCTACAACGTTGGCGCGCTGCTCGGAGGCATCTTGTTCGGTGCTTGGTCGGAGCGCATCGGACGGCGTAAAGCGATCGTAATTGCGGCTCTTCTTACGATCCCGGTAATTCCGCTATGGGCTTTTTCACACACGGCTCCGCTCTTGGCTCTCGGCGGCTTCGCAATGCAATTCATGGTGCAAGGCGCGTGGGGAGTGATTCCCGCGCACTTGAACGAACTTTCGCCGCCGGCAGTGCGCGCTACGTTTCCGGGTTTCGCATATCAACTGGGCAATCTGCTGTCGTCGCGCAATTCCGTGATTCAAGCGAAGTTGGCGGAGCAGCATTACGGCGGGAACTTTGCGCCGGTCCTGGCCTGGACTGTCTTGATCGTTGCGATTCTGGTCGCGATTGTCACGTTGAGCGGAAGAGAAGCAAGAGGCGCCGACCTTTCGCACACGAGGCCCGGTCGCCAGCCAACCTAGAGATCTTTTGCGCAGCCGCCTTTGTATCCGTGCGCCCCTGCCTCATGCCAATCACGCGCCACACCGCTCCGACCCAGTAGGGGCGGGTCTCAGACCCGCCCGCGCAGCCCACACCTATGCCGTGCCATCAATGAAAGCCATACCACCAGGGCTCCTGCCTCGTCGCCTCGTGCAACCCACATGTATGTAACAGCGTCCCACTTAAGAGGCTTCCACTGGAAATGATGAACCAGGAAGGTAACTCGCTTTTTAATCTACGGTTCCGCGATTAAAACTCTCGGCAAGTGCAGCGAAATCAATCGTTTACGAATTTCTAATAGGCGGTATTCGGCCTGTAGAAGCGTTCAAGGTAGCTCGAGGCTAAGCTTTGGCCAGTTCCTGAGTTTGAAACGGCAGCCTGCGCAATCGTTTCCCAGTCGCTGCGAAGATCGCATTCGCCACAGCCGGCGCAATCGACGGCACCGGCGGCTCGCCGCATCCACCGGGCGATTCATGGCTCGGTACGATGTGCACCTCCACGCGCGGCATGTCGTTGATGCGCATCATCGGATAATTGTTGAAATTGCTCTGTTGCGTCTGCCCGCCCGCTATTGTGATTTCGTCAAACAGCGCCGCGGTCAATCCGAACACCAGACCGCCTTCCACCTGCGCCTTCACCATGTCCGGATTAATCACCTGTCCGCAATCAATCGCGCAAACCACGCGATCCACTTTCACGCCGCCATCATTTGCCACCGTCACTTCGGCGACGTACACCAGATAAGTTCCCCATCCCGCGATTCCCACCACCCCGCGCCCTCTTCCCTTGGGCAGCGGCGTTCCCCAGCCGGACTTTTCCGCCGCGAGATCGAGGACGTGCCGCAGCCGCGCCACATCCACCGGCGGCTGATCGCCTCCGCCCGCTTCCGGCTTCGTCTTCGCCGCAATCAGTTCGCGCCGCAAATCCAGCGGGTCTTTTCCAGTCGCAGCAGCAACTTCGTCAATGAAACTCTGCACCGCGAACTGATTCCACGTGGTATCCACTCCGCGCCAGTAGCCGCGCGGCACAGCCGTGTGCAGGAAACTCGCTTCGAGCAGATAATTCGGCACGGTGCCGCTGGGCAGCCCTGTGCCCGCGAGTTCAGTGCCCCCGGTGTCGGGCACGTCGCCGCCAACGTACATGCCATCCGTCGTCGGTGCTGCAATGTGGTGCATCCAGCTGGTAACTTGATTCTGCGCGTCCACGCCTGCGCGCAAACGATGGTGGCTCATCGGGCGGTAGAAATCGTGGCGCACGTCGTCCTCGCGCGTCCAGAACACTTTCACCGGCGCGCCTGCTGCTTTCGAAATCAGCGCCGCTTCCACACCGTAATCAATATTCAGCCGCCGCCCGAATCCGCCGCCCAGCAAAGTGATGTGAATCGTGATCGCAGAAGCGGGAATTCCCAGCGCGCTGGCGAGCGCCGTCGCCATTCCCCCGGAATTTTGAGTGGGCGCCCATACTTCGCACTTGCCGTCGCGAACCAACGCTGTGCAATTCGGCGGCTCCATCGTGGTATGCGCCACGAACGGCAGCTCGTACTCCGCTTCGATTTTCTTTGCAGCTCCGTCGAACGCCTTCACCGGATCGCCAATCTTCCGCAACTCTTTGCCCGAGCCCTTCACCATTTCCGCGCACGCCGCACGTTGCTTCTCGCTCGATTCTTCCGCACCCGCGCCGGGGTCCCAGTCAATCGACAAAGCCCTCCGGCCGGCAATCGCCTGCCAGGTGGAATCGGCCACCACCGCCACTCCGCCCCACAAATAATGCTGGTGCCCGGAATTCGCGGGCCGCTCCTCGCCGAAGAGCGGCGGCATCTCGACCGCCTGAACCTCTATGACTTTCTTCACGCCCGGCACAGCCTGCGCCTTTTCGGCGTCGAATTTCTTCACGCGCCCGCCGAATACGGGCGGCCGGGCAACCACCGCGTACAGCATCCCCGGAACTTTCGTGTCGATGCCGTAATGCGCTTCGCCAATCACGATCGGCCCGCCATCAACGCGCGGCTTGGAGGTACCGATGATGCGGTAATCCTTCGCGTCCTTGAGCGGCACATCTTTGGGAACAGGCATCGCCGCAGCTTTTTCGGCAAGCGCGCCATATCCCAACCGCCGCGAAGATTTCTTGTGCTCGATCTCGCTGCCGCCAATCGCGCTGCACTCGCTCACCGGTACGCCCCACGTTTGCGCCGCCGCACCGACCAACATATCGCGCGCCGTCGCTCCAGCCTTTCGGAGCGGGTCCCAGGAACTGCGCACGCTCTCGCTTCCGCCGGTTGTCATGTCTCCATATTTCAATTCGGAAGTTGCGATGGCCTGTTCCACTTCGATCTTCGACCAATCCGCGTCCAGTTCCTCGGCGAGTATCATCGTCATCGACGTTCGAACGCCCTGCCCCATCTCCGAGCGCGCCGCGATCAGCCGAATCTCGCCGTTCGGATGAATTTCGATGAACGCATTCGGCTCGAATTCTTTGCCCGCATTGGCGGCAGCGCTGGCCTGCGATGGGTCGCCCCAGTAAAAGCCGATCACCAGGCTCGCGCCTCCCGCAGCGCCAACCTTCAGGAAATCACGCCGTGAAACTCCCGCTAACTTTTCAGCTCCCGCACTCATCGCTTTTCTCCCGCCGCTACCGCTTGAGGCGTCTGCTTCGTCGCGGCTTCATGCACAGCCGCGCGGATTCGCTGGTACGTTCCGCAACGGCAGATGTGGCCGCCGAGCGCATCATCTATGTCCGCGTCGCTCGGCTTCGGTTTTTTCGCCAGCAGCGCCGCCGTGGTCATAATCATGCCCACCTGGCAATAGCCGCACTGCGCCACCTGTTGATCGAGCCACGCCGCTTGCACGGGATGGTGCCCATCAGCGGAGAGCCCTTCGATCGTGGTGATATTTTTGCCAGCCACTGCGGAAATGCGCGTCGTGCACGAGCGAGTCGCCTCGCCATCCACATGTACAGTACACGCGCCGCACAGCGCCATGCCGCACCCGAATTTTGTGCCGGTAAGACCGAGCGTATCGCGCAGCACCCAAAGCAGCGGCGTATCGGGAGTCACCTCCACCGACTGCGCTTTGCCATTTACGGTGATCGAAATCGCGTCCATGAGTTTCCCCTTATGCCAGCGCGACAAATCTACGTTTCGCACGCCGGAATTGCAATCCGTCTTTCATGCGCCGGCGTACTCCTGCCGATACAAAAAGAAACTGGTTCGCAGACGGCAACCGAAACGGGTAAGATTAGGTTTCCACTACGAATTTTCAAGGAGCTGCTATGAGCGTTACTTCCCCCGCAGGGCCGTCGCAAGCCACGGTTGAAGCCATCAAGCAAAAAGCGCGTCTTTTGAGCATCTATTCGATGATGTCCACCACCGCCGCGGGATCGGGCCACCCGACCTCCTGTATGTCAGCGGCCGAGCTCATGGCGGGAATATTTTTCTACGCCATGAAGTTCGATCCCAAGAATGCGAATTCAAATAACGATGACCGTTTCGTCCTGTCGAAAGGCCACGCCGCGCCCGTGCTCTATTCCGCGCTCGCGGAAGCGGGCGTGTTTCCCGTTTCGCGCGTGATGACGCTGCGCGAATTCTCGAGTGAGCTCGAAGGCCATCCCACGCCGCGCATTCACGGCGTCGACGCCGCCACCGGCTCTCTCGGCCAGGGACTTTCGGTTGGCGCCGGCCTCGCGATCGGCGCGCGCATCGATAAGAGCGACACGCGCGTTTACGTGCTACTCGGCGATGGCGAAATGGCCGAAGGGCAAATCTGGGAAGCGGCAGAATTCGCCGGCCACTATAAGCTCGACAACCTGACTGTAATCGCGGACGTCAACGCGCTCGGCCAGAGCGAGCCCACGATGTACCAGCACGATATGGAGACGTATCGCAAAAAGTTCGACTCCGAAGGTTTTGCGACCGAAGTGATTGACGGACACGATGTCTCCGCAGTTCTCGCGGCGCTCGATCGCGCGAAAGCCACGAAAGGCCGCCCGCAGGCGATTCTCGCCCGCACCATCAAGGGCCACGGCTTCGCCGAAGTTGCCGGCAAGATGGGCTGGCACGGCAAACCGTTCTCGAAAGAACAACTCGCCCGCGCTATCGCCGAACAAGGTGGCACCCCGCCTGTAGTTCCGCCCGATCCCGGAAAATCCTACGAGCGCAAACCGCTTCCCACGCCTCCCGATTTTCCCGCGCCGCCCGCTCCGGAGTACGAAGCGGGAAAGCCGGTTGCCACACGCGAAGCCTACGGTTTTGCGCTCAAGCGGCTCGGATCGGTGAATCCGCACGTCGTCGCAGTTTCCTGCGACGTGAAGAATTCCACTTTCTCCGAATTGTTTGGCGACACGTATCCCGACCGCTTCTGCCAGGGCTACATCGCCGAACAAAATATGATCAGCCTCGGCGTCGGTCTCGCCGCGCGCGGCAAAGTTCCGTTCCTCGATACGTTCGCCTGCTTCCATTCGCGCGCGTATGACCAGGTGCGCATGGCCGCCATCAGCCGCGCGAATATCAATCTGTGCGGGTCGCATTGCGGTGTCTCGATTGGCGAAGACGGTCCTTCGCAGATGGCGCTCGAAGATATCGCGATGATGCGCGCCGTGCACAGCTCGGCCGTTCTCTATCCTTCCGATGCAATCTCCACCGAACGCTTGACGGAAACAATGGCGCGCCGCCCGGGCATCAACTATCTCCGCACGTCGCGTCCCAAGACCGCGATTCTTTACTCGAAGGACGAAAAGTTTCCGCTGCCCGGATTCAAAGTCCCGCGACAAAGCGCGCAGGATAAAGTGACGGTAGTCGGCGCCGGCATCACGGTGCACGAAGCGCTCAAAGCCGCCGATCAATTGAAAGCGCAGGGCACGCCGATTCGAGTGATCGATCTCTATTGCATCAAGCCAATCGACGGCAAAGCGCTCGCCGAACAAATCAAAGCCACCGGCGGACGTCTCGTCACGGTAGAAGACCACTGGCCGGAGGGCGGAGTCGGTGAAGCAGTGCTCACAGCACTAGCCGAAGCCGGAGCCGCGCCGTCGAAATTCAAACTGCTCGCGGTAAACGGGATGCCGCACTCAGGCAAGCCCGATGAATTGGTGGACGCTTTCGGAATTTCCGCGCGCCACATCGTCGAGGCCGTGAAAGCGGTCGCTCAATAGCGTAGCTTCGTTTAGTCGTGGCGTGAGCTGGCTGGTGGTTCAAACCGCGCGATTGCCGTTGCGGCGGGTGAATTCCATCGTGCCGTCGTCCACTTTGCCGAGCCGCAGTGACAGCGTATCCAGCGCGTAATTCTGGTAAAGCTTCCAGGGTTTCTTCGATCCCTGCTTCGGTAGAATCGCGCTGGCCCTCTGAAAATATCCGGACGTGAAGTTCACCATCGGTTCTTCGACAATGTCCGACTCGCGCCGGCGGGGAACGCAGGCGGCAAATCCTTTTTCGTCCATGTAATTCAGCAGGCGGCAAATGTAGGCAGCGGTCAGATCCGCTTTCAGCGTCCACGAGGCATTCGTATATCCAAACGCGGACGCGAGATTCGGAACGTCGCTGAACATCACTCCTTTGTAGCCGAGTGTCCGCGACATTTCGACCGGCTTGCCATCGACGATGATCTGCATCCCGCCCAACAGCTTCAGCCTCAAACCGGTCGCCGTGACGATAATGTCGGCTTCGAGTTCGTCGCCCGAACGCAGCCGCAAACCTGTTTCGGTGAATGTATCAATCTCCTCCGTGACAATCGAAGCCTTGCCCGCGCGAATCGCTGCAAACAAGTCTGAATCGGGAACCAGGCACAAGCGCTGGTCCCATGGGTTGTAGCGCGGCGAGAAATGCTTATCGACGTCATATTCAGGGCCGAGCTCTTTCCGCACCAGATTCAAAATTCCTTGTTTCATGTAATCCGGTTTTCTTCGCGAGAGCCCGTAGAAATACATTCCGATCAGCACATTCTTCCAGCGCACCGCGGCGTAAGCGGCGCGTGCAGGCAAAATCTTGCGCAGAAAATTGGCAATCACGTCTTGCGAAGGCCGAGCGACGATGTAAGTTGGCGAACGCTGCAGCATCGTCACGTGCGTAGCCTCGTCGGTCATCGCGGGAACCAGCGTCACCGCCGTTGCGCCGCTGCCGATCACAATGATCCGCTTGCCGCTATATTTCAGATCCTCGGGCCATTTTTGCGGATGCACGATCTGGCCACGGAATCGTTCCATTCCTGGCCAGCCCGGCATGTAGCCTTCCGAGTAGTCGTAGTAACCGCTGCACATATAAAGAAAGTTGCAGACGAATTGAACAGCCTCGCCGTTCGCTTCGGTGGCCTCGACCGTCCATCGAGCATCTTCTGATGACCAGCACGCGCGCGTGACGTGATGGCCGAATCGAATTTTGCGGTCGATGCCGTGCTCGCTGGCGGTTTCGCGTATGTAGCGCAGAATGGAGGAGCCGTCGGCAATCGCCTTGGACTCACGCCACGGACGAAAACGATAGCCGAGCGTAAACATGTCGGAATCGGAGCGAATGCCGGGGTAGCGGAACAGGTCCCACGTTCCGCCGGTCGCATTTCGCGCTTCCAGAATTACGAAGCTCTTGCCGGGGCATTCCGTTTGCAAATGGTAAGCCGCGCCGATGCCGGATAGTCCCGCTCCTACAATCAATACATCGAATTGCTCGATCCGCGGCTTACCATGTGCTGTCGTGATTGCGCCGGGGTTGATTGTCAGTTGGTTGGCCACGTGGTTCCTTCGCGCAGGCTGAGCTTAGAACGGCGATACCTGAATATTGCCGCGTCCGGCGGAACGAATCAACTGGGGCAGGTTGTTCGTAAACTACGTTCCCGAATCGGATCGCAATACCGAATCCTACTTAGCTTGAATGCGCATTTTTCCTATAGCGCAGCTGCGTAAAATAGCGGATAGTACCCCTCGTGGGGTTCGTCCCCCCGCTAGTCGGCATTACTCAAAACCCAGCGAAGATCCATTTTCGCATTACAGTGCGCTCGTCCCCAGCCGGCGTAAAACTTGAACTGACTCTCGACTCAGTCGTCGGTACCAGCCCGCCGCAAAGAGCCGAAGAAATAATAGAAGATGGCCAAATCACGTCCGAGTTCCCCGGCGAATCTTGCTAAATCTGAACGAACCGATCTGAGCGAATATCTTCTGCTCTTAGCTCTTGTCGCCCTTATCATTGGGGTGGTGGTGCTACACATAGCGCACGTTCAGTTGCCCTGAGGTTTGCCGTTTGCTGTGGTGACTTTTTCGAGCCTGGCGCTGCCGGAGAAAGCGCGCGCTATTTTTCTCGCAGAAGAACCTCGCCGTGCGCGACGACGGCGTCGTTGAGCGAAAGCCGGTAGCGGTACGAGCCGGGATTGGTTCCGGGGCGCACCGGCCCACTTATGAGCCGCATGCCCGGCGGCGCTTGAAACACATTGGAAGAGAAAGGGCAGCGCTGCGAATCGAATTCGATCTTCAGATTCCCGGCGTTCGAATACCACACAGCCTGATCGCCTGCGTCGAGCACAATCACTTCCGGCAATACCCCCACCATCACCAGCTTTTCGGCCACTCGCACCCTCGCTCGCCGGAATTCAATTCCAGTCGACTTCCGCGCCGCTATAGTCTCACATTTCGAGCAGGGGTCATCCTGGGACGCTACTTGGCGGCTCTACTCGGGCAACGCTCTCTTTCGCAACTCTACGCGCAGCTTCACGATTCCAATGGATTTTGCGTTTGACGTGCCATGAACCGTCACTTCCTGTGCGTCTTGTTTTGTTGCTTTCGCGTCGCTTAGCGCGGGCAGGCTGATCTCGACGCGCAAAGCTGACACCTGTTTCGCGGCTACTAGAAATTTTCCGTCTCCGCTTTCCACTTTCCACCCGGCCGGCAAAGCCACCGTTAGCGCGATTTCCGGTGCCGAAGTGGTCTCATTGCGCAACCAGAGAGGAATCACCAATGTGGTTCCCGCCTGAAGTGCGATTTCCGGCGGTTCGGGATGCGGCAGATTTTCAAGCCCGTGGGCACGACGAAATTCTGCGTAGAAGTCCCACGGCCCGGCCAGTTCGATTGCAAGGTCGGGAAGTTCGGGCGCGGGTGCGGTTTGTGTTCGCTGGAAAGCGATTGGCCCAGGTTTGATCCCTTCAAAAATATCGCCCGTCACGCTGCCGCCAACCAGCGATTTTCCGAGCACAAAATCCAGTGGTTGCGTCCAACCGTTGGCTGTCGCTTTCTTCTCGATCTCGGCTTCATCCATCTTCGCGAACGAATCGATGTACGCTTTCGCCTGCGTCTCGTGCGAGAGGAACGATCCGAGCGCCATGCGCCAATATGGCTGCTTGGTGGATTTCGAAATATCCGTTAGCGAGATGCTTGGTCCCTTGCCCTTAAAAATGTCTTCACGCGTCGCATCTGCGAAGTAGTAGATTTTCTTCGCCTGCCACGGGCGCAAATTGTCGAAATAAGGTTCCAGCCGCCGCATCGGTCCTGTCACCTGCTCGGGAAACACCAGCGGATCGCCGGCCAGGTCAAACGCTTCGGTGGCCAGCACTCCCGCCGCTTGATGATCGCCGTGATCTTCGCCGATGAAAGTTCCCGGCAAGAAAGTGAGAATCACCTCCGGTCGCGTCAATCGAACGATTCGCACCATCTGTTCGAGCACTTCACCGTGATCCCAGCTCGAAAGTGACTGCAGCACGTCTTGCGACGCGGTGTCGCGTCCGCCGACGAACCACACATCCGTAATGCCCAGCTTCGCAAGCGCACGTCGCGCTTCCACCTCGCGGATATCGCCAAGCGCGGCAGCCTGTTCCGTTCCAGCTTCATTGGCGCCGCTGCTTCCGCGCGTTCCGTAGGCGACACCTGCGCGCTTGCCTTCGTCCATGGCCTTCGCCAGATAAGCCGTGGCCGCCGCTTCGTCGTCCGGATGCGCCACCACCAGCAAAATATCCAGCTTGTAGCGCTCGTCGGGAACCGGCAACGTCTTCACGAGCGTTTTTGCGTCCTGGGCAAAACTCGCGACCGCCGGAGCCATCAGTATTGAAGGCAGCACACATATCCACATGAACATACGCGTCATCAACAATGCCTCATGATTTTTCCGCAGCAGCAAGCCGCTGCAATCGCCCTGCAGCGCACAAATTGGATGGGATTGTAGCCCAGTAGTTTCAGCAGGCACTTCGATATTTGCGGTTAAGATTGACCTCCATCGCTTGGAGCGATTACGCCAAGCGCTGTTCCATTCGCCCCCATCATCATCGATAATCTCCGGCGTCCCTAATGGAAGGATCGAATGTCTCTTCTCATAGGCGTATTCGTCGCAATTGTTCTGTTCGTATTTTGGGTAGAGCCGATGGTATTTCTCGGCGTGTTTGAGGGGCTCACTCCCAACGTTACGTATCGGGTCCGAACAGCGCTTCCAATCGTTGCGATCTCGTTCGACGATGGCCCTCACCCCGTTTTTACGCCTCAGGTTCTCGAAATCCTTCGACACTACGACGCGAAGGCTACTTTCTTTCTTATCGGAGAAAGGGCTGTACGCCACCCGGAGTTGGTTGCTCAAATCAAAGCTGCAGGCCATGAAGTTGCCAATCACTATTTTATAAATGGATCTATCTTGGGTCACTCAGACGCAGAATTTCTCGCCCGCTTGAAAGAAACTGAGCAGGCGATCGGAACTTCAGAGGGGCCGAAGCTCTTCCGTCCTCCCGGCGGTGTGGCGCGGCCACGGCAGATCAAACTGGCCCGAGAAAATGGTTACACTTGTGTCTTGGGCTGTGCGTATCCCCACGATCCCATGCATCCACCAGCCTGGTACATCAGGTGGCTCATCGAAAAGAATCTCGTTCCCGGAACTATCGTCATTCTCCATGACGGCATTTCTGACGCGAGGCGCAGCATTGAAGCTTTACCCCATATTCTCGATACAGGACGCCGAAGGAAATTGAAATTCGTTTCCATCGGCGAGTTAAGAAGTGCGAGCCGGAAAGCCTAAGGCTCAAACCAAAACCTTTGCGATTGAGAAAGCTCCGGCGTCAGTATTTCCAGCTTTTCACGTCGGCGCCGGCGGGCGCTGTGTCTTCAATGTGCTTCACCATTTCCCAGATGCGCGCCTGCAATTCGTTTGACCGCTCGATGGCCGGCACGTTGAGTGCGACTCCTTGATAGCAGTGCGGCTGCAGCGGGCCGTACTTGAACGTTGCGTTCGCCGGAGGAAACAGCTTTGGGTCGGTAAGCACGGATTCCGCCAGGTGCACGGCGTTGTTCAGGTACCAGGTGTCCATGTCGCCCACCGCAAAATTCAGTTTGCCCGCGAGCTTCGGTCCCAGCGTCGCCCAGTCGCGTTTCATGATGTAGGTCAGGTCGGAGTGCTCGCGCCAGTAGTCAGCCACGGACTTATCGATCTCGCCCGTGCGCTTGTCCCAGATAGCTTTGGGATAGCCGTCGTCGCCCATCGGGCCGAATACTGCTTGCCAGATGTCCCACTGCTCACCGGAACGGCCGTGCGTCCCAAGCACCAACTCATGGCGATTCTCCATCTCCATCGTGGTATCGATGATCCCGTTGGTCTTGCGCTTTTCCGGCAGCGGCACCTTCATAAAAGGCCCTTCGCGGAAATACGCGTTCTTGTCTTCGTATATGTTCACCGGTCCGTACGCCCGGAAGTCGATCGGATCGGGACAGCCGGCCCACGCGCCGTTAATCTCGTCGGGATAAAATACCTGCGCCGCGAGAGTTTCCCATCCTCCTGTCGATCCGCCGTATACAGTCCGCGCCCAGCCTTGGCCGAGTCCGTGGAATTTCTTTTCGATCATGGGCAGCAGTTCGTGCATGATCGCGTCGCCATAAGGGCCGACGTTCTCTGAGTTAACCGCATAGGAATCATCGAAATACGGATTCGCGTGCTGCGGCATCACGATGAGCACGCGCGGCAGCCGCCCGCTCGTCCAATCCTGAAAAAATCTCCATCCTGCTTCCTGCAGCTCTCGTTCTCTGTCTCGTCCCGGCACCCAATCCTGAACAGCATTCGTGCCCGACTTTCCTGAGGCGTTCTGGCGCTCGGCATCAGGAGGCGTGGTGCGAAAGCCGGGAAAAAAATGACGATGGTAATGATCCTCCGCAATCAGAACTGGATAACGCGCATCCGGATGTTCGTCCCAGCCGTCCGGAACCAATACCACCGCGCTGATTTCAGTCGGGCGTCCCCAGAATTTCGAGAGCAGCTCGCTGCGCATGTGGACGTGCTTTTCCCACTTGTTGTCCTCGACACTCGCCGGATGCGCAATCGGACGCCAGTCGAGCACCGAGTCCACCTCGGCCACTTCTTCTTCGAGCGCAGGAATTTTATGGTCGAGGGTGATGCGAATCGTGCCTGATGCTTCGGGATCGAGGTGCAGGTTTTGCGGGGCGCTCAGGAAATTTCCGGGCTTCGTTTGCCAGTGCTGGCCTTCGCCCTTGTCCGGCGGAAGCTTCACCACCTTGCCGTTGCCCAGGTGGAAGGTTTCGTAAACGTTGAGCACAGCCCGCACGGAGTATTCGCCGGGAACCAGTTGGCGCAGGCTCTCGAGCGGATAGCCAAGCGTGGAGGCATCCACGCGCACCGCGGCGCCCGGCTGCCATGCATCCACATCCAATCCGAACGCCTGCTGCGTCTCGAGGCCTTCCTGCAGGCCGAAGCCTGTTGCGACGGGCATATCGCCTTTGGAAATTATCAGCAGGATGTGGCCGTCCATCGGAGATGCCGACAGCTCCTTCGAGTAAGAAATCTCGAACACCAGCGGCTTGGGCGGACCAGCCAGCGCGGCAAGTGGCGCGGCAAGCAGAATCAGTTCCACAGCGAGCAAGCGCAGGCAGCGTGGCATGAAATCCTCCAGGAATCTTTTGTAGGGAAACAATTTGGGAAGCGCATGTTAGGTGCGCGGTCTGCAGCAGTCAAGGCTTTTGCGGGTTAGTATTCGTCAGAATAAATTCGGCTACACCTGTGTCAGCGACTCACTGCCTTTGCTGAAGCGCCACGCTGATTTCGTTTTTTTGTTTTTTCCTCTGGCGCTCCTTTCTTCCCCTCCGCAACGCCGGAGACCCGTCGCATAGTGGGCGCCTTTTATATGCGTGATAAGCCCGTTCGCAACATCGGGAGTTGACCAAGACAGAGGCCGCGTCCTCATGTACTTCCGCGAACCAGCGCGCGAGGCAAACAATTTCCCTCCTGTACCCCGGGCTACGCTTAATGGAATGCGGTCGAAACGAGTAGTCTTTTGTGTTCTTCGTGCTCTTCAAGCGGATTTTTCTCTGCGAGCGACGGGTTCACTCTTGGCTTTCATGGACTTCACGAGATCGGCCGACGACGCCCCCTCGAGCGACAATCCATAGCCGACTTCCCGCACAATGCGCTCCTTCAACGGTTGAATAAAGTGGATGCGGGTGTTGCGGCGCGTAACTTCCGGCGCTTTCAGGTACAACTCGGCGAGTTCGCGTGCCCGGCTGAGCGCCTTACCGCCCGGCACAACTTCGGCAACCACTCCCCATTCGTACGCGGTACGCGCAGAGAGCGGCTGTGGGTTCAGCAGGAACGCTTCCGCTCGTCCCGCTCCAGCGCGATAACTCCAGGTGGTAAAGATTCCGTCGCCGGGCGCAACGCCCGCGGAGAAGTGGGCCACATCCTGGAAGGTCGCTCCATCCGCCGCCACAATTACACTGGCAAGTAGCGCGTAGTCTGAATGCACATGGGCACGTCCCTCGATAGCCGCGATCACCGGCACTCGTATGTTGGCTATATTTTCCAAAACCTGAACGCCTTCGTCGTGAACCTGACTCCAGACGCCGGGATCCGTGACATCGCCGAAAGAGGACCAATCGACATCAGTAATGAACTCCCCACCTGCGCCCGTCAGGATTACGATCTTGTTCGCCCTATCTTGCGCAATCCGGTAAAAGGCATCGACAAATTCTGTGTGAGATTGCGCGGTCATGATGAATGGTCCGCCGTTGGTGTGGAATTCAGCAACCAGCACACCTTTGTCATCGCGTGTCAGTTTTAGGTTGTGGTAGTCTGCAAAGTAGTTATTTTGAAGCGGCATTTCATTCTCCTCTTTGTGTTGCCCCGACTGCGTTCATCCGAATCTGTTATTGCGACGCCGTCATCCACGGTAATCTCGACCCAATAAGCAATATAGTCTTCAACCTCGATGCCATCCCTTCATCCCGATC
This sequence comes from uncultured Acidobacteriota bacterium, assembly GCA_963772535.1. Taxonomy (GTDB): domain Bacteria; phylum Acidobacteriota; class Terriglobia; order Acidiferrales; family UBA7541; genus Palsa-295. The sequence goes on along the minus strand of CAVYXN010000004.1, from coordinate 963,104 downwards.
CGTCAACAAACGGCCAACTGTGGCGCGAATCGTCGTTGCAGGGGAGTCTTCATAGCACATTTCAATTCGATCACCCGATTTGAGATTTAGCATTGCACCTCCACAATACGGGCGGTTTTTGATTTAGTTCGTTGGAACCAATACAGGAGCGCCTTTGTCCTTCACCAGGAACACCACGAATTTCGCCGGTTTGGTTTGGCTCGCATTCTTCCCCACGACGTGAACAATCATTGGGGCCTTCGTAGAAGGTCTGGCCAGGTGTCAGCGTCACTTCTTTTCCTCCTCGAACCTGCATCACGATGGAGCCCTCCAGCACATAGACGAACGCATCTGCGTTATGGCGATGGATTGGGTCTGAGGAGCCTGGCGGATACTCTACGGTGATCATCAGACCATCCTTGCCGGGAAAGTCCGGCAGGTCTTTCGAGAAGAGCGGCGTCACCTTGGCCTCCTTGGGCGTCTCTTTGGGTCCCAACGTAACGGGCAGCAGGCACACCAGCGCCAAAACTACTTTTGTAATGGTCATAAACAATCCTCTCTAAAATTGGTTCCGCTAATGGGCAGCCGCTACCGCTTTCGCTCCGGGCTGTTTCAGCCAATCCGCGAAATGCGTTTGGCCGAGTTGCGCGCCATCGTCAGGAATCAGTGTGCGCTCGCTCACCTCCACGCCGTAGTAGGTGGCGTGCGGGTCAGCGACAACCTCGCGCGGATCCTTCCATGCGGCCAGGGCTTGCCGGACGAGGTCGTCGAGCCGAAACTTTTCGGGCCCGCCTACCTCCACCATGCCGTTTACAGGCGCGCCCATCACGACCTTTGCAACTGCGGTGGCCACATCGTCGGCCGCCATCGGCTGGAAAAGCACATGTGGCAAACGCACCTTGTTGGCAACGGTGGAAATGTCCGCGATGCCCTTGATGAATTCGAAGAACTGCGTCGCGTGCACAATCGAGTAGGGGATTGACGAGCCCTTGATCAAATTCTCCTGAGCGAGTTTTGCCCGGAAGTATCCGCTGGAGAGCATACGGTCGGTCCCTACCACTGACAGCGCAACGTGATGTCTCACGCCTGCGGCGGTTTCATTTGTGAGGAGGTTGCGCGTTGAGGTCTCGAAGAATTTCATCACAGCCGCGTCTTCCCACGATGGAGAATTCGACACATCGACCACCACCGACGCGCCCTTCAGCGCTTCGGCGAGCCCCTCACCTGTGATTGTGTTCACGCCGGTATTCGGTGACGCCGCTACCGCCTCATGTCCATGTTCGCGCAACTTGGGAACGAGCTTTGACCCGATAAGTCCACTGCCGCCGATCACTACAATTTTCATAATTTTCACCTCTTCTTCGACTGCGGCACTTCAAAAGCCGCCTGTCCTACATTGTCTAATGTAGGAATTTGAACACACGCGGTCATCAGGTGAATCCTTGATCGTTGACGCTGAAATCCTGTAGGCGGCCGCGGAAGAGAACGCACGTTGACCTGGCAGCGAGAACAACTCCACCGATCTCCACGCGGCTCTGGGCAGTTTGCGTACCGATGTAGATGTCCTTGGGCGGCGGCAATTCGCGGCGCGCCGGAAACGAAGCACCGCTAGAATTCCGCCGATGGCGGCGAAAAAAGAAAGCTGCTCGAGTTTCAAGAAACGGTACATCCGCAGAGGAGCGCCCCTTCGAGCATATAGCCGAATTCAACCCGAATCATGACTCTCAGTTCCCGGGCTCTCGCTCCGATTTTGGTTTCATTTTCATCTGCCTTGCGGAATGAAACCCGGCACGCCGGTTTTCACCACTGCATTCAGTCGCTGTCTGGTCTGAATCCGATTGATTTCATCGAGCGCGTCCTTTGGAAGGGGAGAGATATCGAAATTCTCTCTCGCACGGGCCGCGCTCCTGGGCGTGGTGAGCAAGGCCGTGCCGCGCTGCACCGCCCAAGCCAGCAGCACCTGTGCCGGCGTCTTTCCAACGCGCGCGGCGATAGCCAAAATGACCGGATCCTCGAGCGGCCCCGGCCGCATCCCGTGACCGAGTGGTGCAAAAGCCAAAAACACAACGTTCGTCTCCTTGCAGAATTCCAATAGCTCCGCTTCCGGCAGATACGGATGTGCTTCTATCTGGACCACGGCCGGCTTGATTCTCGCTGATTCATAGATGGGCCTCACTTCATTTAGGCTGACGTCCGAAAGTCCGATGGCCCGGCATTTGCCGTGGTCGACGAGAGTTTCCATCGCTTTCCACGTGTCGAGCAAAGTCACGTCGTGATCGTAAAGGACATTGCCGGCTTGATCCCGCGGATCCTGATCGTCACCGGGTTGGAATGCAAACGGAGTATGAATGAGGTAGAGATCCAGGTACGTAAGCCCGAGCCTCTCTAAACTTGCCTCGAAAGCCGGTTCGACGCGCTCGGGCCGGTGATTGGAGTTCCACAGCTTTGTGGTGACAAAAATATCTTCGCGCGCGATCCCTCCCGCAGCAAGGCCTGCCTGCAATGCCTCGCCTACCTCGCGCTCGTTCCCATATCGTTCCGCGCAATCGAAGTGCCGGAATCCGGCTTCCAGTGCGTCTCGGGTCGCAGTTATCGTCACGGCTGCGTCGGGAATTAAAGTGCCGAAGCCGAGTGCGGGCAAATGGCCGGCTCCGTGGTTGAGCGGAAATTTCGTCATTCGCAGATCAGAAGACTCCACCATGATTACACCTCGCAATCCGCAAGACTAAGCGTCGGCGGATCTCCTTTACAGCGAAATCAAAAGGCCATGCCCAGTGCCGACTCGACGACGGTTTGACAGAGCCGAAAGAACTGGCTGGGCATCTTCGACTTTACGAATAACACTAGATATTTCGATTCGGGCGCCATGAGACGTGCGATGAGATAAGCTCCGGATGGTCGGCCACGGAGTTATCCTTGGTCGATTTGCGACCTAGCCTTTGGTGTCTGGAATCTTAGGCTGCCACAATTCGATCGGATTTCCCTCCGGGTCATGCAGGCGACCAAACCGGCCGTAGGGATAAGACTCCCGGTCAATCTTCACCGCGATTCCCGCGGCTTGTAGCTGGGCCGCCATTTTGTCGAGATCCCGCACTCGAAAGTTCAGCATCCAAACCTTGCTTTCGTCACCGAAATATTTGCTCGTCTCAGGGAAGGGAGTGAAAGCGGTTGCCCCTGCCTCTTGCTGCCACGAGGTTTCCCCGTCGCTGGTCGGTATCGTCAAAATCCCCAGGTGCTGCTGGTACCAAAGCGCCAACGCTTTCGGATCTTTGGCTCGAAAGAAGAATCCTCCGATTCCTGTCACTTTTTCCATTTCCATTCCTCCAGCGATTCCATCACGAACAGTGGTCCCCGCAGGAGGAGAGGAGACCTTTGGCTGTGCGGCTGTCTGCGCAGCGATGCCGAGTTGGTTCCGACTCCAGAGCAAGCTCGACCCAAAAGCGAATGACAGGGTTCGAAGCAGTTGGCGCCTTTCAAAACGCATCCCATCCTCCTTTCCAGAGGAGCGCGACTCGACATACGATACCTGCGCAAACGAAGTTCTGGGAAGCGTAAAGATGAGGTTCGGGCCCAATTGTCGGTCACTCGGAAGCTCTCCTTGGTCGATTTCTCGCGGAAAGTTGGATAGGTATTGCAAAATCCGCCTCGCACGCAATATAAAAGGCGCCCACTTTGCGGTAGGTTTTGATCGTTCGCATCACGACCTACCGAAAGGAGCGCCGTTATGAACCAAGCAAAGTATATTGGCATGGACGTTCATCAGGCAACGATCTCGGTTGCGGTCCTGGATTCCGCCGGCAAGCTGATCCTGGAGTCTGTCCTCGAAACGAAAGCGGCCACGATTCTGCAGTTCATCGGCGGGCTGCGCGGCAGCTTGCTGGTGACTTTCGAAGAAGGAACTTCCGCCGCCTGGTTGTATGACCTGCTCAAGTCTCATGTTGCGAATGTCTTGGTCTGCGATCCTCGGAAAACTGCTCTATTAAAGGATGGCAGCAAGAGTGATCGGATCGATGCTCGGAAGCTGGCCGAGCTCTTGCGCGGCAACCTTCTCTCCCCGATCTACCATGGAGAGAACGGGCTGCGCACTTTGAAGGAACTGGCGCGCAGCTATCTAACGATCACGAAAGATCTGACGCGGGTGATGAGTCGGATCAAGGCCGTGTACCGAAGCTGGGCTATTCCCTGTGCCGGGCCAGCGGTGTATCGACCGCGTCATCGTGCAGAATGGTTGGCCAAGATTGTAGAACCGGAGTTCGCCTGCGAGCCGAGCGGCTCTACCAGCAACTGGATGCGTTGGAGCCTTTGCGGCAGGGAGCGCGACGCGATCTGCTGGCAGAGAGCCGGAAACATCCGGCGGTGAAATTACTGCGCCAGATTCCTTATCTGGGTCCGATTCGTTCCGCCTTGCTGGTGGCGCTGCTCGAGACGCCGCATCGTTTTCGCACCAAGCGACAGTTGTGGGCCTACAGCGGATTCGGGCTCGAGACTCACGACAGCGGCGAATACCGCTTTGTGAAAGGGCAACTGCGACGAAACCGAGAGCGAGTCACCGTGCTGGGTCTGAACGAAAACCATAATCACGATCTGAAAAATATCTTCAAGAGTGCGGCGATATCCGCCAGCACTCGACCGGGACCGTTCCAGGAGTTTTACGCTGCACTTCTGGCGAAAGGGAGGAGGCCAGCGATGGCGCGTCTCACCCTGGCACGGAAGATTGCCGCGATCACTTTGACGATTTGGAAGAAAGGAGTGTGCTTCGACGCCAACGAGTTACATCGGCAAGCAGCTTGAGCGTCTCTGGTAGAGAGCCCGTTCCATCCTCCGGTGGTGGTCGGTTCGGTTCTTGAGACGCTCGGTTCGAGGGGAGTATCAGATAGGTGGTCCGACCCTGTGTGCTTCGGCACCGAGTCACCGTTCTCACGCTATGCCCCCTCGGAGAACCAGAAATAGTGATAGGCCACGAGCCTCGGATAGAACCATGGTCCACGGAATCGAATCGCTTGCCAAGTTTCAAGAATCGGCGGACGTTGTCACCACTCGAAAATGAACCGAGGAAACGGAAGAGCCATCCAGAGAAGAACCTCTCGAGTGATCGAGAGCCATCAGCAAACAGTGGGCTGGATATCGAGACAAAAAATTTCTCGGCTACCGGCCGAGGGAGAACCTTTTTTGTTGACATCCCCTTTTATAGAACCATGGTTGCCACGGAATTGAATCGCTTGCCAAGTTGCAAGAATCGGCGGACGTTGTCACCACTCGAAAAATGAACCGAGGGAACGGAACAGCAATCCAGAGAAGAACCTCTCGAGCGATCGAGAGCCATCTGCACACAGTGGGCTGGATATCGAGACAAAAAAGTTCTCAGCTACCGGCCGAGGGAGAAGTTTTTTTGTTGACATCCCTTTTTATAGAACCACCTATCTCAGAACGAGACACTTCCGAGCCGATAAACTGACAGCTGTACAGGAATCTCATAGTTTCGGCCCAGGAAGTCACTTGTCCGATAACCGCGTAACACGTCCAAGTGGATTATTTCCGAGTGCGCCGTTAGAACGAAGCCGCCCGGCGGCGGACGCTACGCGTGAGGTGAGGGAGGGGTGATTGCTTAACGGCTGAGATAAGTTTGGGTCACAAGGAGGCACCCTGTGACCCGCTTACGCAAAATGATGCTGGAGGAACTCCAGCGTCGTAATTACTCTGAAAATACCATACGTTATTACCTGCGCGCAGTCGAAGATTTCTCTCGACGATTCAACCTTCCGCCCGACCGTTTGGGCCTGCGACACATTCGTGAATACCAAGCTGAGTTGTTTCAAAAGCAAAAGTTGTCGTCGGGTACCGTGAATAACCGCCTCGCGGCGCTGCGGTTTTTCTACATCAAGACTCTCAAAAAGGCCTGGAGCATCGCTGAGACTCCTTATCCGAAAAGAGCACTGCACTTTCCGTCGATCCTGAGCCAGGAAGAAGTCTCGCAACTCATCGATGCTGCGCTCACTCCCTACCATCGCATTCTGCTGCTGACGTTCTACGCCACCGGAGTGCGGAACGCCGAGTTGACACACTTGAAAGTCAGCGACATCGACAGCCAGCGCATGGTGATTCACATTCAAGGCGGCAAGGGACGCGTTGACCGAGATGTGATGCTTAGCCCAAAACTGCTGGAAGAACTGCGCGAGCACTGGCGCCGTTTGCCGAGAAAGTCCAGCGCATGGCTGTTTCCAGGCAACCGTTGGCACAACAGTGATCAGCCCATCGATACGAAAACACCTCGGAACGCCTGTAAGGAGGCGGCCAAGCGCGCAGGCATCCAGAAACAAGTCCATCCCCACACGTTGCGCCACTGCTTCGCCACGCATCTTCTCGAGGCGGGCGCGGATCTGCGCACCATTCAGATCCTGTTAGGCCATCGTGATCATGAGCCGCGCCCCTCGAGGTGGCCGATCTCATCCGCAGCGCAGGAGCTGCCTTCCTCGAACGAAATCGCCATTGGCTCAGCTGGAAGCACATCAAAGTACTGCTGGCCATTGCGCGGTGTCGTACCGCTGCACTCGGCGGTCATCTCGATCAGTGCACCCGCTGCGGGCATCGTGCCACCATCTCCTACAACAGCTGTCGCAATAGACACTGCCCGAAGTGTCAGACCGCTGCCCGGGAACGCTGGATCGCCGCACGTCGACGAGAGCTCCTCCCGACGCGCTACGTCCATGTGGTCTTCACACTTCCTCCGCAGCTTGCTCCACTGGCTTTGCAGAACAAGAAAGTCATCTACGATCTGCTGTTCCGCGCTAGTGCAGAAACACTTCTCGAAGTCGCTCGCGATCCGAAACACCTCGGCGCGGAAATCGGCTTCTTCACCGTGCTGCATACCTGGAATCAGAAGCTCGGGCTCCATCCCCATGTCCATTGCGTCATTCCCGCCGGTGGCCTGTCACTGGATCACACTCACTGGGTAAAATCACGCGATCGGTTCTTTCTTCCCATTCACGTGCTCCGTCGCGTTTTTCGTGGCAAGTTTGTTGCTGCCCTCAAACAAGCCTTCGGTGATCACCAACTCGTCTTTCACGGAAACCTGACACTCCTCGCTCAGCCGAGGACCTTCGCCGCATGGCTACGGCCACTGTTCCGAAAGAACTGGGTGGTGTACTCGAAACCACCCTTCGGTGGCCCGGAGTATGTGCTCCAGTATTTGGGCCGCTACACTCATCGCGTAGCCATCTCGAATCATCGCTTGGTCTCGTTTACCGAACAGACGGTCACTTTTCGTTGGCGCGATTCCGCTCACAACAACGCACAGAAGTTGCTGACTCTTTCTCTCGATGAATTCCTGCGCCGCTTCCTGTTGCACGTGCTTCCCAAAGGTTTCGTGCGCATCCGGAACTTCGGCTCCCTGGCCAACCGCAGGCGCGCCACACTCCTACCACTTTGCTTTCATCTGCTCGGCTCAGCCCCGCAGGCAGAACAAGACATAGCAGGCAGCAAAGCCTCAAGTGATCTTTGGCTATGCCCAAAATGCGGTGGACCGATGGTGGTCATCGAAAGACTCACCGCTGCCGAAATCCAACTTCGTTCTCCTCCCACCCTGGTCACTGTTGCCGCATGAAACGACTCTCTACCACAAGAAATCTTTGCGTGTGTCAGCGCGCTCAGTCTCTCTGCGCCTTGCCATTCCACAAACCACGCCTTTCTACTTTCTCAAGCCTTCTCTTGGTACGAGTTTTGCGCTTTCGTCACCTTTTCAGCTCCCGCTGTCGTCTGTCGTGCTCTGCCGCACAGCCTCGGCGCATCTCGACACCTCACCTTCCCTCAATTGAATTTGCATAGGGCCCGCGTCCGCCGCAACCACGGGCGGCTTCCTTCTAACGGCTTTATCGAAAGCGCGCCGGACCATCGCGCTCGTGCGCAGTTCTTCCTGAAACCGCGCCTCCGATAAAGCGCTAACGTCACCCGGGAGCTATCACAAAGGTGATCAGGCGGACCACATCTTCGGTTAGCCGATTACACGGCCATTGGACGAGGTTTCGGGCGGCCTAAAATCCGCGTAGCGATCACATCGGGCCCGACTTAGCGCGTACGGCGAGGGTCATTTCAACTCCGCCGTCCAGTTCAAGACAACCAAAACGGGTAGTGCTATACTCCTCGCTTGCTGTACCCTCAAGCGCAAGGCAAGAGGAATCGTCTGCCCCACCCACCTGTATTTGAGAAGGAGGACTACCAACCACATGCACTTTCTGTTTGTTCACTTGTCCCCCGGCCAATTCGAGCACATCGCCAAATACCTTGTGAGAGAGAAAGGGCACCGGTGCACGTTCGTATGCGAGGCGGCATCGGGAACCGCGGGCGGGATCAAGATATTGGGCTACCACGTCGACGGTAGGCCTTCGAGAAACACACATGCTTACGCCAAGCCGTTTGAGGAAGAGGTACGTCGCGCGGCCGGAGTTTATAAAGCGATGAAGCCGCGGCACAGCCGCCTTCGCCCCGATCTGATCATTGGGTACTCGGGGTTCGGGGCAACGCTCTTCTTGGCCGAACTCTTTCCTGGCGTTCCCATAATCAGTTATTTTGAGTTTTTCCTTCACCCTCATCATTCTGTCCTCGATTTTCGGCCTGAGTGGGTGCCGTTCGAGAGCCATATTCTACGTGCCCGGGCAAGAAACGCAATGACCCTTCTGGACCTGGAAAATTGCGCGGCTGGTTATGCCCCAACGGAATTCCAGAGAACTCTGCTCCCACAGGTTTATCGTTCCAAGATCCGTGTAATTCCTGACGGAATCGATACTGACTTTTGGCATCGCCAAAGCGTGCCTGAGCGCATGCTCGGGCGACTGCGATTCAAGCGGGACACTCGCATTGTTACTTATGCCGCCCGAGGTCTTGAGTCTGCAAGAGGCTTCGATATCTTCTTAAGAGTCGCCAAAAAGATTTATGAGGCGGAACCCAAGGTGGTGTTCTTAGTAGTCGGCAACGCACTAGTATATTATGGGCACGATCTCGAATACATCCGAGAGAAAAGCTTCGCCCGATATGCATGGAACCAAGAAGCATACGATCTTCGCCGGTTCCGATTCCTCGGCCAAGTCAGCCGCAGGACCTTGGCCAGGATCTTCAGTCTTAGTGACCTGCATATCAATTTGACGATTCCCTGCGGGGCCGGCTGGTCCCTGCTGGAAGCGTTGGCCTCAGAATGCACTGTGTTGGGCTCGGATACCGGACCGATGAAAGAAATTATTCGGGATAACCAAAATGGTCTGCTGTGTGATTTCTTTGACGTTGATGGGCTGGCCCGTCGAGCCCTTGAAGTCCTTAAGGACCCGGCCGCCTACCGGGTGCTTGGCCGGGCAGCCAGAAACAGGATGCAGGAGAAACACAGTCTCCCCGTAATCATGCCACGCACGGCGTTATTCTATGAGGAAGTCGCGCGGGCGACCAAACCACGCTGAATGTGCATTGACACAATTCGGCAGACTCGCTTTGTGACTTGCTTCCCCTAGAACCGGGAGATAGTCGGCATCGACTTGAGTGACCTCACAGAGAAAAGTTTTTTCACCTTTCCGAGTCCCTTCTTTGATTTTCTTCGATCCGCGATTTTCTTCTTCATAAGTATCCTTTTCCCGCTCGAACTGTCGACTTGCGTACTCTACTGAAGCTGCGCCAACGCTCTTGGTGCGCGGGTGAGATTTTCGCCCCCCTCCCAATTGGCCGAGACTCTAGCAGTGGGCCTCTCGTCTGTCAACTGACCAGCATCGAGTGCTGAATCGTTCGAGAAATTAATGCCGTAATGAAGAGCGTATTTGACGTGTTCGACGTAAGGAAGCGCGGTGATTAGGTCGGCAGCGTAGAGGGCGATGCCACATCGCATTTGAGGAAACGTCGAGACGTGAGCTATCTTCACAGAGCACCTTGACCAGCGAACAACAGATCATCACCATCCCGAAAGAAAGGAGAACGGGAGAAAATGCGCTCGAGGCCCTGGCCCGCATGCACCACAAACGCCCCTCCTGATTGCGCCGGCGGCGCCTGAAAGCGGCGATTGGGTTGATTCTCGCACCGAATTACATCATCTCACTCCCAACAGCTCCCGGAGTATTGGAGCTAAAGTCAGCATCGTCTCTTAGCCAGAAGGCACACGTGCTGGCTTCGCGGCCCGCGACCAACGCGGGTCAGGGCCGCAACCCGGTCCAGATACTTTGGGGTGACGGTGGTCCAATCGAGGGCCGGGCGAATTCGATCTATGCCGCGGGCGCCCCGGAGAGCAGCCTCTTCGCGATGCTCATAAACATGCCGCAGCCAATGCGCCAATTTCTCAAGGTCAGGCTCGAACCAGGTGAATTTGCCGGCCAGCTCCCCAAACCCGTGCGGTACGTCGGGCAAAGGGACGGTCCGCGCTGGAATCAAATAGGCGCACTCGGACGTACAGAACTCCTGAGACGGGCCTTCAGCGGTGGTGATCACTGGTTTGCCGCAGGCCATGGCTTCGGCAAGCGGCAAGCAAAAGCCCTCGCCGCGGTAGGGAGCCACGAGCATGTCGCACCCGCGGTACAGCGCCGCAAGCTTGCGGTCTTCCAGCTCCTCGGTGAGGAGCAGCACGCGCGCACCTTTCTTCTGGGCTATCTGCCGCACCTGGGAAAGCAGCGTCTGCGACCGGTAATAGCTGTTCGAACCTATGTCCTTAAAAACCAAGGTCACGTCGTCGCGCTCGCGGAACGCCCACCTGTACGCTTCCAGCACCAGGTCTGCACCCTTCCGCAGAATCACCCCGCCCACGAACAGGAAAACAAACCCGCGCGCCTGTGCCGGTCGCCACGATTCGCCCTCCGGCCGGAACACGTTGGTGTCTACACCGTTCGGAATGACGACGATGCGTTCTCGGTCGACGCCACAGCTCTGGAAGATGTCACGGACATAACCGGAGGGCACCCACAGCTCGTCCACGTCTTGCTGGATGCGCTCGACCCAGCGACGAGGCACGGCGCCATATTCCCAGGGGAGGATGACCGCAAGCCTCCCGGCGCGCGGCCGGCTGAAATCGTGCGGCCAGTGATGTCGGATGGTGAGGTCGAGATGGCGCGGCCGGCGGTGGAATGCAGTCCGAATGGCCTCCCCGTGCGAAAGGCTCCGCGGGTGCTCCGTAGCAATTCCGTGTGGTTTAAGACCAACGTCGGCATCTGGGCAAGAAAGCAGAGCCGCGGCCAGCGCCCGATTGATTCGCGCGACGCTCGAATGAACCAGGAAGGGTCCGGTCAGCACGATGCCCGACACTCCCCGGGAACGTCGCATACGCGGATCCTACCACACAGTCTTGTCCGGAATGCTCAGATCACGAAGATAGCGCGCAGCGTCGCAATAACGCCATCCATCAAAACGTGCCGCGGGGCACGTCCCAACGCGCCCAGCGTCGGAGCCAGATCCATCTAGACGCCGAGCGCAACCGAACCGCGCGGTAGAAATACTCCAACGACAACACATAATATCGCTAGAGCGAGAAATACGATGGTGGCAAGGTGTCGCGGGTACATCGAACTGCGCCCCTCTCTTACCTGTAAGACTAGAAATATAACATGCTTGCGAGATAACTGATGACATAACGAAGTCGGCCTCGCGACGAGCCGAGTAAACTGTGCGGTGTCAAACCTAACAGAGCTCGGATCGAAGGAGGCCGAGATGAAAATTATAGGACGCGATCTACACGCTCGACAACAGACCATCGCGATGTTGGATACTGACACCGGCGAGCTGGAAGAGAAGACCCTCGGACATGAAGGCGAGACCGTCCGGGAGTTTTATTCTGCACTGCGTGGCCCGATTCTGGTAGGTATCGAAGCGACCGGCTCAATGCAGTGGTTTCTGGAGTTGATGGAAGAGCTGGGGATCGAATGCCGCGTCGGTCATCCGGCGAAAATCCGCAAAGCAGAAACACGCAAACAAAAGCATGATCGGCGGGATGCTCGACTGTTGCTGACGTTGCTCGCCGAGCATCGCTTTCCAACGATCTGGGCCCTCGAGCGAGCAGCGCGATCTGCGCACGTTGCTACGTCACCGTCATCAGTGGGGTACGCCTGCGATCTCGAGTGCAGCACACGCTGCAATCGATGGCACTCAACCATGGTCTCAGGCGAGGCCGCTCCCTATGGAGCCAAGTGGGCCAGGACGAACTCCGGGCGTTGCCTCTCGCTCCTCACGCCAGCGAGCGACGGAAAGCACTGCTGACTTTGTATCCTCGCTTGCAGGGATCGATCGAGGAACTCGACCAAGAAGTCTGCGAAGAAGTCCAGCAGCATCCCCAGGCAAGACGATTGCTAACGCACCCAGGAGTGGGGCCGATCACCGCGTTAGCTACCGAAGTGTTCCTGGGCGATCCGCTGCGGTTCATCGATGGGAAAGCACTGGCCAGCTACATCGGCATGATTCCGAGCGAACACTCCAGCGGACGGCGGCAGCGGCTGGGTGCGATGAGCAAACAAGGGAACGCGCTGCTGCGTTATCTGTGGTGCGAAGCAGCGATGCACGCGGTTGAGAGGGATCCGGAGTTGAAACGCTTCTATCGGCGCAAACTGGTGCAGAAGGGACTAGGGAATGCAAGAGTCGCAGCAGCCAGGAAGCTGGGAATCCGACTCTGGATCATGATGCGTGACCAGATCGATTACCAAGAGTTCTGCCGTCGCGGAAAAGCGCGGCAGGAAAGCGGTAGTGTCCGTGCGGGGATGCCTGATCTCGACAGTGGTCCTGCGGCGCAGTGACCGGATTAACTGAATGGGCTACCCGCCTCCCCAATTGCGGGGAGTTCGAATACATCATCATGGTCTGGAATGATCGGAGAGATGTCTGGTGGGCAACACCGAGTCGATGAAGTGACACGAACCGAGTCTCGTGGGTTGGACAGGAAGAACAATCCGAGAATTGCGGCGCAGAGCCCAGAAAAAACAACGGGACTGCGCAATGCAGGAGTGTGTGCGAAAGGAATAAAAAAAGAGTTAAACACTCTTGACGAGGCCGACTTCGTTAGAGATGTTGGTAACAGGGGTGGTCTCAAGGGGTCGATGCAACACTGGCTTGCAGTCTATCCGCCGGAGTTTCAAATCCCAATGTTTTTCGTGGCCGTTGATTGAGGCGCAGAGCGATCTCGTCCAGGTCCGACTGTGCGTAGCAGGACAGATCCGCCTTCTTCGGCAGGTATTGCCGCAGCAGCCCGTTCGTGTTTTCGTTCGAACCGCGCTGCCATGGGCTTTGGGGATCGCAGAAGTAAACCTGTACGTCCGTAGCCATCGTGAAGCTTTTGTGCTGGGCCATCTCCAACCCGCGGTCCCAGGTCAGCGAGCGCCGCAACGTCGCGGGCAGAGTGCGCACGTGCCGGCTCAAGGCGGCCACCACCGTAGTCGTGTCCTTGCCGGGCACCTTCACCAGCATACAGAACCGCGAATGACGCTCCACCAGCGTGGCCACATGACTGTTGCGCGCCCCGCGCAACAGATCGCCTTCCCAATGACCGGGAATGGCGCGATCTTCGACTTCCGCAGGTCGCTCGCGGATAGAAATGGCATCGACGATCTTGCCTTGGGAGTGTCCGTGAACGCTGGAATGCCGCGAGCGGCGGATCCGCCGCTGGGAGCGAAGGTGCTGAAGCAGCTCCTTTTTCAGCGCTCCGCGCGCTTGAAGGAATAGGCTGCGATACATGGTTTCGTGCGACACGCGCAGGTCCTCATCCTTGGGAAACTGCCACTTCAGCCATCCGGAAACTTGCTCGGGCGACCAGTCCTGCATCAGTTTACTCGCAACGATCTCCCGGAGCGGGGTGTGAGTGGCCAGCAGGCACGGCTTGGGCCGCAGGGCCGATTTCCAGGCCTGCTGATCGGCTTCATTGGCGCGGTACTGCGCGCGCCCGCCATGGCGGGCCACTTCCCGGCTGATCGTCGAGGCACAGCGGTGCAGGCCTTGGGCGATTCTGCGAATCGACGAGCCACAAGCGATTCCGCGGGAGATGTCTTCTCGTTCTGCCAGGGTGAGTGCACTCGGTGAACGGCGGCGGATGGGCGGCGCAATCCCGCCATGGCGCTTCAACAGAAGGTAAATAACCACATTGTTCTTGCCCAGCGCTCGACCAATCGCATGTAACGACTCTCCCGCTTTCCAACGACGCCATACCTCAACTCTTTGCATCGCAGAAAGCCGTATCCGTTTCTTTGGGATCATAGACACCACCTTTTAGAAAAAAGATTTATACCAGGTGGTGTTGCATCGACCGGTTGAGCCGGCAGGATTTATCAACATCTATCCGACTTTCCGCCGGGAATCGACTGAGGATTCTGGGTGGCGACGACACACTTGGAATCTTTAGACGACAGGTCGTAACGGACATAGAATTGTTTCCTCTTCTCGGGCGATTCTCCCGGAGGCACGACCATGCAAATCATCTGGCAAGACCTACGCTACGGCATGCGGATGCTCGTGAGCTCGCCCGGAGTCGCTCTTGTTGCCGTGCTGACGCTGGCGCTCGGCATTGGCGCGAATGCCGCAATTTTCAGCCTGGTGGATGCGCTACTGCTGCGGCCTCTACCGGTAAAGGACCCTTCGCAACTCACGGTACTCTCGAATCAGCAAAATGGCGCCTTGCAGTTCAACGTTTTTTCGGTGGCTGATTACCGCGATATTCGCGAGCAAACCAGCACCGCATTCTCGGGATTGATCGCCTACGTTTTCAGCATCGATGGCCTCAGCGTGAACGGGAAGGCCGGCCGGATTTTAACCAGCTACTGCGCCGGAAATTTCTTTTCGATTCTGGGAATCAAGCCAGCGCTCGGACGATTCATACTGCCTTCGGAAGAGGAAACTCTCGGGGCAAACCCCGTCATGGTTATTTCGTTTTCCTACTGGAAAGCACACTTTGGTGGCGATCCGGGGATCATCGGCAAAGAGGTTTCGGTGAATGGCCATCCGGTGACGATCATCGGAGTTGCGCCTGAGGGATTCTACGGCGTGTTTACCTTCGGGAACATTCAGGGCTACCTGCCATTGGGAATGGCGACGATTGCGGGTAATCCAAATGATTTCATGACCAACCGTGGATTTCGTTCCGCTTTCGTGATGGGGCGCCTGCGACCCGGAGTGAGTTTGACGCAAGCACAGGCGTCGGCGAACGTGGTGGCGCAGCGGCTAGCGCAGGAACATCCCAAGGAAGATCATGAATTGAACCTCCTGGTTTACCCGGAGCTTCGATCCCGGCCCAGTCCTGACCCGAAGAACACGATTGTAGTGATGTCCGGGCTTTTCATGGGCCTTTCGGCACTGGTGTTGCTCCTCGCTTGCGTGAATGTGGCGAACATTCTGCTGGTGCGCGCGACGGTGCGCGAGCGGGAAATGGCAATTCGAGCGGCACTGGGCGCAGGTCGCGCGCGGTTGATCCGTCAAATGCTCACGGAGAGCATTTTGCTGGCGTTGGGCGGGGGCGGGGTCGGAATTGCGTCCGGCGTTGCGGCGAGTTTTTCATTGAGCCATCTGAATCTCGGGACCGATCTTCCGGTACGAATGGACTTTGGCTTCGACTGGCGTGTTTTTGGATTTGCGTTGGCCTCGGCGTTGGTGACGGGAATCATTGTCGGAATTGTCCCTGCGCTCCGCGCTTCCCGGAGAAATCTTGCGCCGATCCTTCATGAAGGCGGACGCGGATTGGTGGGCGGACGGCACCGGTTGCGCAGCGCGCTCGTGGTGATGCAGGTTGCGGGCTCGCTGATGCTGCTGATCATCGCGGGTCTCTTCACGCGGAGCTTGGGCGAAGCTCAACGGACGGATCTTGGATTCGATCCGAACCATGTGGTGAATTTCTACATGGATCCGAACGAGATTGGTTATAACGAGGCGCAAGGACTTGAGTTCTACAAGAACCTGCTCGCTCGCGTTCGTGCGCTGCCGGGCGTGATGTCGGCAACTACAGCGAACTCGACACCGCTGAGCTATTACGTCAACCAGGACACCGTCATAGTGGATGGCTACGATATGCCGCCCGGCCAGCCGACGCCGGTGCTTTCTTACAATGTAATTTCGTCCGACTACTTCAAGACTTTGGGAATCGGCTTGCTCCAAGGGCGAACGATCACCGCAGCCGACGATGTGAATACGCAGTACGTCGCGATCGTCAATGAGGCCATGGCCAAAAGGTATTGGCCCAACCTGGATCCGATGGGCAGGCAATTCAAGATCGGATCTGACCCGAATCATTCCATCACCGTGGTTGGCATCGCCAAAGACTCTCGATATCAGGGCCTGACCGGGCCCATCAACCCCTATTTCTATATGCCCTTCGCCCAGCACTATAGGATCAATTCGCTCGCAGCACTTCAGGTGCGGACTGCGGCGGCGCCCGAGACCATAATCCCGGAGATCGAACGCGCGATCGAAGCGCTGGCGCCTGAATTACCAGTGTTCGATGTGAAGACGATGCCTGAGTCGCTCAATACCCTGAACGGCCTTTTGATCTACAAAATTGGCGCGATGCTGGCTGCGGTGATGGGGATTTTGGGATTCATACTCGCACTCGTCGGCGTCTACGGAGTGATTTCGTTTGCCGCCACCCAGAAGACGCATGAAATCGGAATCCGTATGGCGCTGGGTGCACAACCGAAGCAGGTTCTGAAGATGATTTTCCGGGAAGGATTACTGATCGTCGCGGTCGGCCTGATGATCGGACTCGCGGCCGCGCTCGCTGCCGCAAAAGTGGTGGGAAACTTCCTTACGGTCAGCGCCACGGACCCAGCGACATATTTGATCGTCTCCGCAACGTTGACGTTCGTCGCTCTCGCAGCCTGCTATATCCCGTCGCGGCGCGCCATGCGCGTCGATCCTATGGTCGCACTCAGATATGAATAGAGTCCTTCGCACCAATGGTCGCACTACCTGCGCAGAACCCAGCCACAGGATTATCACCACCTTTCTCGTTTTCAGATAGCTGGTGCGAAGAGGAGTGGCTGTTGAAAAAGTCGGTCTTTCTGAAAAAAGTCGAAAATCGGGTGATAGAAAATGTCCAGGTGACTGAGAAAAATCGTTTATAGAGCTTCCTGACGCGATCCGATTTTTGCAATTTACGAGTGAGCGAGTTTTTCAACAGCCACCCCTGTTCGCAACATCTATCTGAGTATCAAGGTTCGGGTGGCATCGTAGAGGGGACTTAGCCTTGAGCTGCTGTTGGTTTCGGGTTCTCTTTCCTCCGTATCGAAACCCAGGCTGTGCGTGCCCATCTTGGAAATCATGCGAAGTTGTCCTCAAGATCAGCATCTCAGCAAACGGCAACTAGGTCGCCAACCACGCATGAGGGCAAGTGTTGCCCGTCGTACCTGCAACCAAGGAGGTTGCCATGCTCGAACGAAAGAACTTTCTAGAGGAGATATCGCGCACCGAGCTTACGAGCTGTATACCCAACGCGGCTGTGAGGCGGGGAAAGATATCGAGGACTGGGTCAGAGCTGAAAAAGAGCTGGCGAACGAAGTTGTAGGACCAAAAACGATGGCCGCCGAGACCGGTCGAAACCAGAACAATCTGACCCCACAATAAGCCCTGCCCGACAAAGGACCGAGCCGTTGTGAGTCAAGCTGATGATCTTGACTTCAGCCGTAAGCGCAAACCTGAGAAGCCAATTTAAAATTCTCGGAGAACAACAAACGTTCGACCAGCGAACAACACACGCTGGTAAGGAGAAAGTTTATGACAGTGAAAAACCCAAAGGAACTTTTCGTAATGCTGCTTAGTGACGCACGCCAGAGCACCGAGCGGTCCACCAAGTTTTATCAGGAGATCAGCCAGGCAGCCCAGGATCCAGACATTAAAGAAGCACTGGAATCGCGGGCCTGGATCTCGGAAAAGGACTTGAGCGCGATCGATCGGTGTTTCCAACTGATCGGCGAGCAGCCAGTGAAGCTCAGCGGCCGGCTCCAAGAGGTATTTGTTGAGGACTTCCGCAAAGAACTAGCGGAGATACAGAACCCGATCGCAAAGCATATCTTCGTCTTAGCCAAAGTTAACCACCTGATCCATCTTCGGATTGCCGAGTACGTAGCGCTAGTAGCAGCGGCGGACGTGACCGGACACTATGCGGTTGGTGTTCTGCTGGAGAGCTGTTTGGCAGACAAGCTCGCGCTTGTGGAACGAACGCGACGTCTCATCAGGAACTTCGTTGCGACCAAGGTAGCGGCGAAGGTTGCAGTAGCAACAGCATAGTAACGCCCGTGCAGACTTGCTGAAAAAGCAGCCTGAATCGCCTCGAGAAGAAGCGCTGGTTGCTTGATACATGAACGGCTCTCCTCGGTGACGGGGAGAGCCGACTCATTATGCACAGCAGGTCGTAACCGGCTCGCATAAGTCTTTCGACGTGAGGGCGTTCTAATCGGACGGGATCATTCCGGCACCGCCAAGCAGCTAGCGTGGGTTTTCTAAATTCCAAGGAGATATAAGATGAAGAAATTAGTTGTGGCTGGACTTGTTGTGCTGTTCGGGAGCGTCGCCTTTGCTCAAGACACCCCCAAAGCGGAGGTCTCAGTAAACTATTCGTACATGCGGTTTAACCCGGAGAACAGCAACGTTATCAACAGCTTCTCCCTAAACGGTGGTGGTGGAGCTTTCTCCTATTTCTTCAACAGCATGATTGGGATCAAAGCCGAGTTCGAAGGTTATGGAAGCCAAACGAGGAACTTCAACTTTACGAACACGGCGATCTGTAACACAGAAGGCGGTGTCTGCACCGGCGCCGCGTCAGCCAATCTGTTTACCTACAACGTTGGGCCAGTAATTAAATTCCGTACGCCGCACTTCCAGCCCTTCGTCGAGGCTATGTTCGGAGGTGCTCACTCCAACGTCGCTGCCAATCTAGCTAAAGATTGTACGGGTTGTGTTGTCGTAAGGTCTCCAAGCAATAATGCTTTTGACTTCATCATTGGCGGCGGCATCGACATCCCTATTACCAAGTCGATTTCGTTCCGGCCGGTGGAGCTAGACTTGGCGCTCACGCGTTTCGGGAATGGATTCACAAAGGGTAACAACAACCAGAGCAATCTGCGTTACCAGGCAGGTGTCGTATTCAGTTTTTAGCAAAGCAAAGTGATTCGCTGGAGACGTGGAGGGCTGTGATCAAGCAAAGGTGTTGTGCTTAGACGCAGTCCTCCGCGGTCACCGTTCCCCATCCAACTGGGAGCATGAGGCAGCTTCGTTGGACTCCCTCGTTTCTTGTGCTGCCTCTCGACAGACCCCGAACAAGTGTTGATAAATCCGGTGGCTGTTGAAAAAGGCGCCCACTGGCGGCAGTTTTGATCTGGGTGATTTTCCTGTGGGGGTATCGCGCTTTCTTTTTCTATCTCATTCTATCTCAGATCGGAACCGTGGCTGATCCTAGAGATCTGGATCTAAGGAAGCGAGCCAGTCGTTTCAGGTTCTGCGCTGTAGCCGCGAGAAAGAATTGTTCGCGAACATGCTTCATTCTGCGCAAGCGCACCCTGCGCAGTCCGATCTGGTTCTTCAACTCCGCAAAGAGTGCTTCTACTTTCCGGCGTTGGCGTTGCGCGGCCGCGAAAGCCGGAACGGTTGTTCGCTCTCGTGCCCGTTGTCGTGCCGCTTCGTGGACATGGATCGCAATCTGCCGATAGTGGCCCCGGGTGCATTGCGCTTTTTGCGGGCAGTCGCGACAGCGCTTCCACGTCGCCCGATAGATATGGTTTCGGTTGCGGGGGTTCACCCCAAGGTAGCGTAGTCGCTTTCCTGCGGGACACTGATAACTGTTCGTTTCCGGATCGTAGATGAACTTTTCGATTCCATACAAGTTGGTTTTGGGTGCCGGACTTTCTTTCACGCGGATATACGGAGTGATGCCTCGTTGCTCGAGCCAAGCCAGAAGCTCACCGTTCCCCTAGGTCGTGTCGGCGGCAACCGACTGGGGAAAGCGCCCGCGTCTTTCCGCTGACCGTGTGATCATCTCGCGAGCCGCCGCACTTTCCTGGCTCAGCCGGGCGGTCGTAGCCTGAACGCCCACAATCACGCAACTCTGGTTGTCGATCAGATAGTTGTTGAAGTACCCCAGCTCCGCAGGACGATGGCCCTTGGTCGAATAGGTCGAATCCGGATCCGTCGTCGATACCTGCTCTTGTTGATGGGCCGGCTCTTCGATCGGGTTTTCTTGCTCGAGGTCCGCCAAGTACTCTCGCACCGTCTGTTTCACGTGAGCGGCTTCCGGCAGTTGCTCCCGCGGAATGCGGCTCAATCGGCTGGCGTTCGCTGCAATGAAGCTGCCATCCACGGACAGGTGTTCGCCCTCGACTAATCCAGCCTCCCTGCAACGGTCCACGATCTCCTCAAACAGCTGCTGGAACAGATTGGACTCGAGGAAACGGCCATGACGGTTCTTGGAAAACGTGGAGTGATGGGGAATCTCTTGATCGAAGCTGAGTCCGGTAAACCAGCGCCAGGCCAGATGCATCTGCAGTTCCTCGACCAGCTTGCGCTCGCTGGTGACGCCATAGAGATAGCCGATCAGCAGGATGCGCAACAGGAGTTCCGGGTCGATCGAGGGTCGGCCCGTATCGCTGTAGGAGTCCTGCAGCTTCTCACGAACGAAATCGAAGCTGATGTGTCGGTCAAGGAGACGGAGTAGGTGGTTTTCAGGAACCTGATCTTCGATGCGAAAGTAGTAGAACAGCGACTCGGAACGGGAGTGTTGTCCCATCATAATCCGCAAGCCTCCGTGAATGGCGATAAAGAAGAGCATCGGCAGAACGTTTGCTCATATAGACGTTGCTCCCAACACTTCAGTTCGCATTCACGAAGACTTTTTCAACAGCCACAGGATTTCGCAACATCTATCCATTTTCCGCTAGGAAATCGACCGAAAATGATTTCCTTCCGACAAATCCCTGGGTCGGTGCGTCAACGGCCACAAGGGCGTTTGGCGGTACTAATCCGACGGACGAATCGATAACCTCCGGGTTGCCCGTCATCCGGTCACAATTGCAATGACGTGAAGAAGGAGCGCATCTCCGGATAGCCGAAATATCCGTTACCAGTCCGTGTGCTTTGCTGTGCTCACTTCCGAGAAAGGGCGTTCCCGCAGGATCACCTCGCCGCACTTGTATATTGTGATGCGACGCTATCCGTTGCATTGTTCCTAGCTTATAATTCGCTGCACGATGTACCTGCCTTCGGGCACCCGGCTGGGCCCATATAGAATCGAAGCGCCCATTGGCGCTGGCGGGATGGGCGAAGTTTACCGTGCCACTGACACGCGTCTCAAACGAGACGTCGCGGTCAAGGTTCTGTCTTCGCATCTCACCACTGATTCCAGTGCGAAGCAGCGCTTCGAGCGCGAAGCACACACCGCATCCGCATTGAACGATCCTCACATTTGCACCATTTACGACGTGGGAGAACACGAGGGGGAGAAATTCCTTGTCATGGAGTTGCTCGAAGGCCAGACGCTCAAGCAGTACACCGATGGGCGAGCGTTGCCGGTAGAGCAAGTAGTCAGGCTGGGAACGCAGATCGCCGGCGCGCTTCAAACTGCCCACAGCAAAGGAATCATCCATCGGGATCTCAAGCCGGGCAATATTTTTGTCACGGAACGCGGCGAGATCAAAGTGCTGGACTTTGGGCTGGCAAAATTACTCCGGCAACCCGACCAAGATGCAACTCTTTCCCTTGCATTGACCAAGCCGCTGGCCGTCCTCGGCACGCTTCCTTATGCGGCACCCGAACAGTTGCGGGGTGAGAACACGGATGCGCGCACGGATATCTGGGGACTTGGAACCGTGCTGTATGAAATGGCTACCAGCCAGCGGCCCTTCAACGAAGAAGTGGCCCCTCGTTTGATAGATGCCATCCTTCACAAACTCCCTGTCCCCTTACGCGGGCTGAACAGTGCGATCCCTGCGGAACTGGAACGAATCATCCTTAAGTGCCTGGATAAGGATCCGGAGAATCGCTACCAATCTGCTAAAGAGCTGGTGGTGGACCTGCGGCGTCTCGAAGCAACGTCAAGCGTCGTGGCGATCGCGGCACCGTTGCGGAAACGGCCTCGGCGGTGGCTCATCTTAGCGATCGGCGGCGCCGGGGCCTGTGCTTTGATCGCCGCCACCTTTCTCTTGTGGCCGCGCCTCATCCGAAACGAGAGTTTGGCAGCGCCTTCCATGCGTTGGGAGCAACTTACCAACTTTAACGATGCTGCCGAAATCCCCACGCTGTCGCGCGACGGCAAGCTGGTGGCGTTTCTGCGTGGCCCTGGTAGTTTCGGAAGTTCTGCGAACACAGGCCAGGTCTGGTTCAAATCTCTTCCCGACGGCGAACCCTTCCAACTCACGAAAACTGCCTTTAGGAAACAGACGATTAATTTCTCCCAGGACAGTAGCCGCGTGTACTTCACGCAAATAGAAGGTCCGTTCGCCTGGAACACCTACGAACTGCCGTTGCTGGGTGGGCAGGAACCGAAACTGCTTATGGCTAACGCCACGGGGTTGAGCTGGATCGGTGGCGATCGCGTACTGTTCTCCACGATCAGGACTGGCATACACATGAAGCTCTCCACCTCGAATGTCAGCCGGACCGATGAGCGGGACGTCTACGTTCCACGCGACCATATGCAAGGGATGGTGCACCGGTCCGCTCTGTCGCCGGATGGGAAATGGGTGTTGCTCGTGGAAATGGATAGCCAGTGGTGGAGTCGATGCCGAGTGGTACCGTTTGACGGCTCATCGGAGGGACGGCCAGTCGGACCGCAAGGTTCGTGTACCTGGGCCCAGTGGTCTCCAGACGGCAAGTGGATGTACTTCACCGTGGATACTTGGACCGCTGGTTTCCACGTCTGGCGGCAACGCTTCCCGGACGGCGTGCCTCAGCAGCTGACGCCATCAGGCGCAAGCGAGGAAGAAGGGCTTGCGATGTTGCCTGATGGCAAATCGTTCATCACTACTGCCGGCACGCAACAGTCCGAAATCTGGCTGCACGACGACAAGTCAGGCGAAAAGCAGATCACCTCCGAGGGTTATTCATTTTCCCCGGTTCTGTCACCGGATGGCAGGAAGGTCTATTGCTTGCGGCGTGTTACGGGTTCGCACTCATACTTCAGCGGCGAGCTGTGGGTGTCCGACATCGCCACTGGAGCAGCGGAACGGCTCTTTCCGGGTTTGGTGCTTACGCATTTCTCAATATCCCAGGACGGGGGAAAAGTGGTTTTCGCGACAGAACAAGGCCAGGCGCGATCGGGGATCTGGTTCGGCCGGCTTGACCGCACGCAAGCGCCGCGGCAACTTACGTTCGGAGGCGAATACCGGGCTTTTTTCGGCCGGCCCGGGCAGATCTTGTATCAGGGCACGCAAACCTCATCGAAGATCAAGATCATGCGTATCAACGAAGACGGCAGCGGCCAGGTAGCGGTTGCGGACCTCGACATCATGCTGTTGCAAAGCGTTTCGCCTGACGGGCGCTGGGCTCTCGTGGGAGTGACGCCGCAGGGCGGGCACGGCGACAGGAACGCGATGGCTCTTGCTGTGCCGCTTGAGGGCGGTGCGCCCATCACGGTATGTGATAGCTGCGTCTTCGGGTTCGGCAGCGCACGCACCTCGGCCCCGCTGCTCTCGTGGAGTCTGGACGGGAAATGGGTGTACGTGTCGCTGCGCCACTTTCCTTTCGGCTCATCAAAGACCGCAGCGATACCTATTGAGTCCGGGGCTGCCCCTCCCGCCTTTACGAAGGGCTTTGGCAGCGAAGCGGATTTCGCGCGGATTCCCGGCGCGCGTTTGATCAGTCAGAACGACGTGGCGCCGGGCATGTCGCCGAGCTACTTCGTCAGTACGCGCCGTTCGGCGAAGGCTAACCTGTTCCGTATTTATCTGGAATAATAGGGCAAGCTTGGCTAGAAACCCCAAAAAGAAGCGCAACGACGTAAGAGATCAGAATCCAAACAGAAGTGCCGTTCGCGCCCGGATCGCCCGGATCATTCGGGGTGGATTGTCGGCAAACCGGAAGCTATCCAGGTCGGGCTAATTAGTAACGATAAGTCGGCTTGTAGGAAGTGATCTCTGCGCTTGGCTCGGCTCTGGACGGCCATCGGGCACCCGGAAGTAATCCGGTTAGTATCAAGGCTAGGCGCAGCTTCTAGATAACCGTCGAGAGCAGGAATTATCACGCAATATAAAAGACGCCCACTTTGCGGTAGGTTTTGATCGCTCGCATCACCACCTACCGAAAGGAGCGCCGTTGTGAACCAAGCAAAGTATACTTGCACAAATAATTTGGCTCGAGGGTTTGTGACCAAGAAGGTACGCAGGAAACGCAATGGACGCCATTTGTGATTTCAGCGATCGGGGTGGCAGATTGATGATCAACCGCTTCAGTTTTCCGGTTCGGCATTGTTCGAGTGCATTAGCAATAACCTTAATATGCCAGTTATGCAGGTACTCGGTTTGAGGATTCAGCTCCGCGAAACTCCGCTCTATAAAGAGCGCAAGGTCGCAGCGCACAAATGCTTGAAGTTCTTTCTTATTCATTGATACCCTCCTTTTTATCGGTGTTGGATTCTTTCAGCTTCTTCAGAAGTCGATTCATAATCTGATAGTCAGCTTCCTCGAGCGTTGACTTGTTCTGATCTCCTATCGCTTCAATCTCGGCGGAATTGGCCAGACAACTGAGTTGGCGCATCGCTGCCAGATCGCCGGACGCCGCCTTGTTCACAAGCTGTTTGACAGCCGCCTCGAGCTTCGTCACGACCCTTCGAGTTCCGTTCTCGTTGATGACAACCCGCTCTCGAAGTGTTCGCTCAAGGACGCTCGCCAAATTACGGCTGCCTTTTGGCCTCCCTTGCGGATTTCCTGATTGGCCCTTTCGAAAACGAGTATTCTTCGGCGGTTTGCGAAACCCGACCTCATATTGTGACGAGTCTTCATTAAGAGCCATCTGCGGCCTCACTCTCGCGTTGCCCAAAGGTCTTTCCCGTTACGTCGTGCACAGCCGCGTGACCCGTAAAGGACTGCCATCTACGGACGGCCGTATCGACGAAAGCCAGGTCCCGCTCCATCCCGAAGCAGAACCGGCCGGTTCGCTCAGCGGCGATAAGGGTGGTGCCGGTTCCTACGAAAGGATCTAGAACTATGTTCTCTCGACCGCTGCAATCCAGAATGGCATCTGCGACCAATTCGACGGGCTTGATAGCGGGGTGAGAATGGACGAGCCAGCCAGATCTCTGGATGGGTAATTTATGCTGGGGTAGTTCCAAACATTCGTACGGCCACGGCGCCGCTTCCGGAGTTGGATGTTGTTACGGTGTGACTTCGTACCGTTTTTGAAGACAAATATCAATTCATGCTGGCTTCTGTACAGTGAGCCTTGCCGGGCTCCATCCTTTACCCAGACGCAAACATCGCTCAACTCCGAATAAACGGAGCGCGCGGCCGAAATCAGTTCTTCCGCACGTCGCCAGTCCATGCAGATAAGGTGTATTGTTCCATCGAGGGTATTTCGTACCATCTGCGCGAAGATAGTCGTCAAGAAACTGATAAATTCTGACGGACTCACGTATCCATCAATAGGATCGCTGTAACCTGGATCTGTAAATACCATCTGAGCGCGGCAGTCCTTCATGAGTGCGGAATAGGAATTCTCGTTTCTGGCATCGCCGCAGTACACTCGGTGGCCATCCAGAGCCCAAAGGTCACCGACGCGAGTGACCTGTAGTTTTATCCGCAGGGCAGGGATCGCATTAGCGGAATCATCTTTCGAGCTGCCAGCCGGCTCAAGGTTCTCAGTGATCACATCGATCTCGCCCACCTCGAAGCCGTTCCACACTGAAATCCAGTTCTGCCTGGGAGAGAGTCAACAGCTGCTCGGCCAATAGCCGCTTATTCCGTTCTGAGTTTTCAGTGAGCCTGTTGTCGGCGAGCATGAATGCTCGCCTCTGATTTTCCGATAGGTGCTCCAATCGGATCACAGGCACGTCTGCGATACCCAACAGCTTGCAAGCCAAAATACGACCGTGACCAGCCACGACCTGCGAATTTGCGTCGACTAGAACAGGGACGTTGAAGCCGAACGTTTCGATGCTTCTAGCTATCTGCTGCACCTGGTTATCGCTGTGCAGCCGCGCGTTCTTTGGATCGAGGTGAAGAGAAAAAACAGGAACGTATTCGATTGTAAATTTGCGAGAAGGCATGTTTGTCTCCTGGACTATCCTCTACAAAAGGTGAGTCGCCACATAAGCGCCGTCAAAAAGAAAAATAATTTAGCAACAGATGCGGTCTAGCGATGAGGTTTCGGTGAGGATTGGGATCGACTTCGAAGGCGATGAGCCATTATTGCAATCCAATATCGATAATCGTGGAACAAATCGCGCGTTCTTGCGTAGGCTTTCTCTTGGGGCAGGTTGGGCAATAGTCTTGCAGCCATCTTACGTTCGCTAATACGTTCTTTGGTTAGTCGAGCCGCGAGTTCAATCGCCTTACCGTTGCTGAGCCCCTCTTTCGTCCCCTTCCGTCCGGTTCGGTTAGTTCACCCGTTTGCGGATTTATCGTTAATGTTACGACGGTCCGGCCGAGGGCCTTAATGACCTCGTTCTCGTCTCCGCCGTCGAGCCAATGGAATAAAGCTATACCTACATTCAGAGGTATCCTGCCGAAGGATTTGGCGAAACGCTCAATCGCGGAAAAACGTTCCTTGGTCTTGCGCTTTGAATTACGTGCAATCGTCAAATCCGGAAGGCTCTCGGGATGTTCTTTTCAAATTCTTTTTCGAGAGCACGTTACGATTTTAGCGCACCCTCAATAAAAGCTACTATCTTGCACGCACGAACTGATGATTTGAACGCGTCCGGATCTTCGCGCTTCAGTCTTTGTGCTTCTTTCACGTCTTCCCAGAACAGCAGACCGTCTTTTCTAAAATCCCAGTCTGAGAGCTCGCGATTCTCCCGAACGGTATCTCTTCCGGCTCTCGCCTCCGCAACCATCCGCATTGTGACGGCTGCTTGAAGGCATGGATTTTTAGTTAGCTCGTTTGTCACCGACAGTGTTGGGTTGGCCGGCATTTTTCATCCTTCGGAAAACGGAGTCGGAATTTGAGCAATGTACGTATCCTGCTGTTCCCTGCGTTCCCCCGAAATTTCCCTGTTAATTGCTCTCAATTCCTGATAATTCCCTGTTCCACTTGAGGCTCTGCTGCACTAAGAGCCGGTAACCGGCTCAGGGTCGGAGCTTTGCGGTGGGGAAAGTTCGTCGACGAGTTGGCATTTCCCTGAATTTTTCCCTGTTAGCGGTATCGTGCACTCCACCGTGCTCAGCACAGGAACGTTGGAAATGGCCACCCTGCTTCTCCTTCAAAGGCCAGCCCACGGCAACCTACGCGCGGTTTTCGATGCGCCCTTCGATTCTGAAAATCGTTTCGCCGCTCAGCAGCTTTGGATAAAAATCCGTGGACTTCTGCGGCAGCACGCCGCCTCCCAGCGCAATCTCCGTCACCTGCTCCACGCGCACCGGCTTCAGCAGACACGCCATCTGCGCCTCGCCGCGATCCACCGCGCCAATCGCCTTCTCAATCTCGCGCTCGTACGAAATAAATTTCTCCGCCTCCACAGCCGCCGCCGTAATCCCCAGGCCCTTTTCGAGCATCACGCGATGCAGCAGCACCACGTCCAGCCCGCGCTGCGCCTCAGACAAATCCGGCAGCAGTTGCTCGAGATCCACGTCGCGCCGCAGCAAAAATAAATAAAACGCATTCGCGCCTGCCTGTTTTCCGGGCCACGTCCCGGGCCTCGCGCCCGTGGTTGGCGTGGGATTGAAAAATGATCCCGAATACACTCCGATTCCGCGCCGCCCGTGATTCGATCCCTCAAAATCGCGCCGAAATTCCGCGTAGCTCGCCGCGCGCTCTTCCGCATTCGCGAACGGATACGAATACCAGTCGAAGTAGGGCCCCACGCTCTTGCGAAAGCGCTCGAAATCGAAGCCGTCCAGATTTCGCACCAGTCGGTGCGTGGGCAGAATCGTCAGCCCTTTCGAGTGCGTGTTTATGAACGTCATCATCGCAAATTCGTAGGCCGCGTTTTTGTCCCCCGCATGCGCACTCGAAGAATCCGGCGCGGATTTCTCGCCTTTCGCGCTGGCCTTCTCGCGATTCTCGTTTCTGAAATTCAACGCCGTCTCGTAGCGATGATGCCCATCGGCGATCACGAGCTTCTGCGGCGCCATCGCCGCTTCGATTCGCCGGATCGCATCCGCGTCGGACACGGGCCAGAGCCGGTGCAGCACATCAAACTCATCGCGCATCTCGATCGCGGCATTTCGTCGCGCAATATCCTCGAGCAGCGTCTCAATCTTTCGCGACTTGTCGTCATACAGCATGAAAAGCTGCCCCGTCTGCGCCCGCGTATGACGCAGCAACTCAATGCGGTCCGCTTTCGGCGCCGAAAGCGTCCGCTCGTGCGGGAACACCACGCCCGCGCTGTAATCTTCCACGCGCCCCAGCGCAATAAACCCGATTCGCGTCCGCCGCGTCTGCGTCCCCGGCACCAGATAATCCTGCGCGTAGACGTAAATCGATGGCGCCCCATCCTGCACCAGAATTTTCGCGGCAATCCACTCCTCAAGCTTCGCCGCCGCCCGCGTATACACGTTATGTTCAGCCGAGACAGTCGAGGCACTGGAAGAAGTCGGCGTATCGCCCGCCGCCGGGTTGCCCTTCTCAATCGCAATCAAGTTGTAAGCACTCGCCGCGTAATACCGCTCCTGCATCTCCGGCGTGATCTTGTCGTAGGGCTGCGTCAGCACATCTTTCAGTGCGACGCG
This sequence comes from uncultured Acidobacteriota bacterium, assembly GCA_963772535.1. Taxonomy (GTDB): domain Bacteria; phylum Acidobacteriota; class Terriglobia; order Acidiferrales; family UBA7541; genus Palsa-295. Next base: position 934,341 of record CAVYXN010000004.1, on the reverse strand, counting down.
GTTCGTATCGTAGCGGTAAGCTCGAAAGGGGCGAATCTCAGCCATGTGGGCCTCAGCAGGCAGCAGCGCAACGCGAAAGAGAGGTATTGTAGCAGCCGCAGGCATAGCGCCCAAAGGCGCCATGCCTTGCGACCTCTCCCTTGTAGCGCCGGCACTCTACGTTCACTGAGGCATGAAGGGCATCCTGCGCGCAGTTTGCGTCCCGGTCGAACTTCGCGGGGCCGGCTCTTTCGCCTCTGCCTTCGCCGCTGGTACCTCCGGCCACGCCATCATCGGTGTCATATTGAGATAGCTGGTGCGAAGGAAATTTATCGGCATCTATCCAACTTTCCGCCGGGATCAACCGAAGACTACTTGAATTGCCGACCACCCGGAAGTTGGACCACTCAATACAAGCGCGTTAGTATAGATTGTCTAACAGGGAGACATTTTATGCATAACGCTATCCCGCTCACCCTGGCGGCTCTCATAGCTGTGGGGATTATTGTTATCGGTTGTTTCTACCTTGTATCTCCTGAACGAATGACAGGTTCATTTGGTCTTAAGCCGCCTGCATCCGATGCTGACACTCGTGCCTGGCTACGTCCTAAAGGAATTCGGGACGTCGCAGCTGGATTGGTCGTGCTGACCTTGATGCTGACCGCGGACAAGCGATTGGTAGGCATAGCTCTACTCGTCGAAGCCGTCATCCCTTTTGGCGACATGTCAATCATTCTGGGATCGGGCGGATCGAAGTCGAAAGCGGTCTCAATTCATGGCGTAACCTGCGTGGTGATGCTTGTCGTCGGCCTCTTGTTGATCCATGCCATTTGAGAGAAATGCTTATGACCGTTCTTGTCGACCCAAAGTAAAATGCTTTGGCCCACCCGAAAGACAGAATCGTAAATCGAGCGGGCCTCCGTACACTTCACTTGACGGGCTCGGCTTCCCAGCCGAGCAATCAGGCCCCTGCGAACACTACTTTAAAGGCGTAGTCGGTGAGCCTGACAGGGCTGGCGAGAGTCCCGCCGTTTTGGCCAACCATGGTGATCGCGTCGCCGGATGTAAGCGACCGCGTACCACCCGTTGAAAAGGCGCTGATTTCGTCGAAATAGACCACCCCAAACCTCGCCAATGGGGGAAACGGTTGGTCGAGCGGCCAGGTGCGAGTGACCCCGGCATTGATCGTCACCGCAGGAGGAAATCCGGTATCGACCGAGAAGCTGATCGTTTGCCCTGTGGTCTCGTTGGCGAGGAAGTACGCTGCTGTACCGGCCTCGTTGGTCTCCAGGCACAACGAGGCGCTGATCACGTCGCCCGGCCGCACCGGCAGGTTGATATTTCCGATGGCTTCTGCCCACACCTGGCAGGTGACGTTTTCCGCGGAGTTCACTGTCATCTCGACGTGGAGGTCAAGGAAGCCGAGACCGACGAAGGTATGGAAGTAGTCGGTGCCAAGCTCGCTGGAGGTGTACTGAAGGTCGGGCACGGTCCAGGTGACGAACAGGGAGGTGATCGGAGCGGAGCTAAAGAGCTGGTAGCCGCACGACTCTGTCGGATCCGGACCCAGCAGCGGGACATTGGTGACGATTGCCTTTTTGCCTGCCGTTGTAGTGTCTGGCTTCGGCTCGAGATGTTCGAAGCTGCGGTAGCGGGTTGCGAGTCGATCCCACAGCGCAGCTAAACCCGGCTGCGCATGGGAGTCAGGCCGTAACGGCACCCCGTGCCTCAACATGTCCTGCTTAGTAGCGGAGAACGGGTCGAAGTTCTTTGGTGGTGCCGGGTGAAGACGCAGCTTCTTGCTTTCGGCCATTCGCGTTCCAGTCATGACACTCTCCTTATAAATAGCCCGTCCACGCAGCAGAGTTTGTACTGGCCCGGCGGACGGGTTATCGAAGTCTTATTCAACGCGATAACGGATAGGGAATGCTGCCTTTCTGCGCCTCTCCAATCGGCAAGGTCTTGCGCCAAGTCTCGCGTCGGAATGTAGTGAAGTGGCAACCCGGTTCGTTTCAAGAAATGAACAATTCGGCTCGGAACCCCGGCGAGGCCCCCTGCCGCACAAACGATTTTCGGCCGAGGAGAAACCCTTCTCCATAAGAAGTCCCAGGTGATGTTGCGGGCATCACTCAGGACGAGCCCCATGACTGTCGGGAACAAGGGTGGCTGTTGAAAAAGTCGGTTTTTCTCAAAAAAGTCGAAAATCGGGTGATAGAAAATGTCCAGGAGGCTGAGAAAAATCGTTTGTAGAGCTTCCTAACGCGAAGCAATTTCTTCAAATTCTTGATGAGCGAGTTTTTCAACAGCCACAAGGATTATCACTACCATAGTGGGCAACGGCAAACAGAGAAAGGCAAAGAGCGCTGACAGAGAGCCGCACGAGTATTGCGAGAGACCCGTTTTATAGATAACTGCTTGCCTTTAACAGTGGAATTATTTCTTCAGCTTGCCTTTTTCATTCTGAGCTGCAAGCCCATATCTTATTGCCGCTTCAAGCGTATCGATGTTTATATCCTCTAGAGCTTTAAACCGAATGCAATATCCGGTCACGCTCGCCTTGCCTAGTTTTTTTCCATACGTTTTGGCTAAGTACTTCTTATCTTTGAGACCAAGAATGTAGACAGAGATCCCGGTTTTGTTTCCGCTCACACCAATTTGAAAAAACTCTCTACTTTTTCCATTGGCATATTTTATTGTGTGAAATCCATATCCAATCGTAGGGTTGGAAACAGTATGATTTTTGCCGTCCTTACCGTCGAAGAACCATAATTTGCATTCTGGTGACACTTGAAGTGTGAGCCGATGCAACTCTCGCATGTCACTGCGTTTTGGCTCCGGTTGGCTGGTAATATACTTCTTAATTTGTTCTTGTACGTTCATGTGTTCTGCCCTCCAGTTGCGCGCACGAGATTATACGGCGTTTAATCCTTTTGAACGGCTCCCACTCTCTGTCACACCGGATACTAGAGGTTTTGGGTCACCTTCTCCCCCTTGCAAGGGCGGGCGGGTCCCGTCGCGCGAGACGGATGCCCAACGCGCCGCAAAGTTAATCTACGGTTCCGTGATCAAAAAATACGGCAACCCGTGAGCGGTGAGCGAGTTGAAAAATTCTAATCGGCGGTAAAAGGAGGGCAAAGGCGAGAGCAAAAGAGCCGGCCGGAGGCCAGCGGTACGAAAGGCAACGGCGAGGAAGGAACGGCAAGGGCCAAGGTGGAACATTTGGGTGCGAATGGTACTGAAGGACCATTCCTAGGCTTTGAGGGCGGGTGTTAGATTGAAACACTCGTAATGCGAGCTGGGATTGGAGCCTGTAAAGTGCCTGGATTGAGAGAGATTCGGGAACATTGGGCGCCCTTGGTGGAGTGGCTGCGTAGCCACGCGGCCGATTCGGGGCGGTTGCGGCTGCGGACTAAATTTTTGCTTTCACTGGTGCTGGTGATTGCGGCGCTGACGTTTTCAACTTTGCTGATCGTGGGGCACTCGGCCGAGTGGCAGGTGCAGAAGGCGATCGAGCAGGACACGCGGAATTCCGTGCTTACTTTTGAAAATATTCGGGCGGACCGGCAATTAGAGCTGGCGCGCAGTGCGGAGTTGATGTCGACGCTGCCGGCGGTGAAGGCGCTGATGGCGGACAGCGATCATGCGGGGTTGGACGAGGCGTTTGAGGGGATCTGGCACTCGAAAAATTTTGATCTGCTGGCGTTGGCAGATTGGACTGGAAAAATTATCGCGCTGCACACTTCGTCGGCTGGATTTCCGGTGAGCGCGGCGCAGGAGATGTTCGAGCAGTCGCGAGGGGCGGGCGAGCAGGGAGCGTGGTGGTACGGGCACGGGCATCTTTATCAGGCGGCGATGCGGCCGATTGATTTGAGAGATCCGCCGACGCAGATGCATCTGGGGACGGTGATCGTTGGGCGGGAGATTGATTCGCAGGTGGCGCGCGAGGTGGGGCAGATCGCGTTGTGCCAGATCGCGTTTCGATATGGAAGCGAGCCGGTGGTGAGTTCGCTCTCCGCGATTGATGAGCAGGCGGCTTCCGACAAACTCTCGCCCGCGGGAACGTCTGGAAAATTGGAATTGGAGGGGAAGCGATACCTTTTCAGCTCGGTGAATTTGACGCCGACCTTGCATCCGAGCCTGACGCTGACCGTTTTCAAGCCGTATGACGAAGCGTTCGCATACATCAGCCGGCTGAATCAGCATCTGATTCTTCTGGGCGTTGCAGCTGTGTTGATCGGAGGCGTGACTGTCTTTTTGATTTCGAGCACGTTTACGCGGCCGCTCGAACGGCTGGTGGGAGCCGTGTACGCGCTGGAGGAAGGGAACTTCGGTTATCCGCTGGGGCCGGATACGGGCGATGAAGTGTCGCAGGTGACGGCGGCGTTCGAGAGACTGCGTTCAACGCTGCGCACCAACGAAGAACAGAACAAGATGCTGAGCGAGCAGTTGCGGCACTCGCAAAAGATGGAAGCGGTGGGGAGGCTGGCGGGCGGAGTGGCGCACGATTTTAATAATTTGCTCACGGTGATCAAGGGGCACAGCGATTTGCTCGAGATAAAACTTGGGAGCTTGAGTCCCGTGCAATCGAGCGTGATGCAAGTGAAGAAGGCGGCGGACCGGGCGACGGCGCTGACGCGGCAACTGCTGGCGTTCAGCCGCATGCAGGTGCTGCAGCCGCAGGTGCTGGATTTGAATGCGGTGATTGCGGATGTGAACAAGATGATGCCGGTGCTGCTGGGCGAAGAGATCGAGTGCAAATTTCTTCCGGGCGAACGGCTTGCGCATATCAAGGCGGATCCGTCGCAGGTGGAGCAGGTGCTTGTGAATTTGGCGGTGAATGCGCGCGACGCGATGAGCAAGAGCGGGAAGCTGACGGTGACGACTCAAAATGTGGTGCTCGATGAAAAATATGCGCGGACGCATCCGCCGGTGATTGCGGGGAAATATGTGCTGATCGTGGTGGCGGATACCGGGCATGGGATGGACGAGCAGACGAAGTCGAGAATCTTCGAGCCATTTTTCACGACCAAAGAACTGGGGAAGGGAACGGGGCTCGGTCTTTCGACGGTGTACGGAATCGTGAAGCAGAGCGGCGGATATATCTGGGTGGACAGCGCCGTGAATCAGGGGACGCGCTTCGAAATATTTCTACCGCAGACGACGGAGGCGGTTTCGGCGAGCGAGACGAAGGAGGCGTTGCGGCAAATGCATCGAGGGGTGGGCACGGTGCTGCTGGCAGAAGATGAAGAGGCGGTGCGTGAGCTGGCGTGCGAATTTTTGAGCGCGAGCGGATATCAGGTGATTGCGGCGAAGGATGGCATTGAGGCGCTGGAGATAGCGGAGCAGCAGAAAACGCCGATTGATGTGCTGGTGACGGACGTGGTGATGCCGCGCATGCGAGGGACGGAACTCGCGATGCGATTGAGGCGGGCGCACCCGGGTATTCAGGTGGTTTATATGTCCGGGTATTTGGAGCACAACTCTGACGATGCTTTTTTGACGGGCGCGGAATTGCTGCAAAAACCGTTTTCGCGCGAGTCGTTGCTGCAGAAGCTTTATGCTGTGCGCGCGCGAGATGCTGCGCCGGCCGTCATTTAATTATTTCGCTTTTTTGGCGCAGCCGGTGACGCTCTTTCTTGTGTAGGCTGTCAATTTAGGGGCGCGCCATGTTCGGGGCCATCCCAAGGACGCTGTATATTGAACGAGGTGGCTGCGGTAATGCGGTCACGGTTGGGGAAGAGGAACTGCAGATCCCTCGCTTCGCTCGGGATGACAATCGCTGAGCGGTTATGGCCAGGTCTAGCGCTTGATTTTTTCTGTAAGGTCTAGTGCTTGATTTTTTCTGTGCCCTTGGGCCAGCGGGGTTTGAAAGCAGACTCGGGGATATTCGGATTGCGGACCATCTTGGAGTAGCGGACGATCATATAATCACCCGAGCCTGCTTCGAATAATTGCTGTTGCACCGGCAGCCAGCTGGATTGGTCGAACCAGATTTGAATCTTGGAAAATTGCTTGAGGACATTTTCGGATTTGGGAGCCAGCTCGAGTTCTACCGTCTTTCTATCATCTATGGGAGTCTCGCCGACGAGGGTGATTCCGTAGCCTCTGCGCAGTTCCTTTCCTCCCGTGCCGAAACCGAGCAGCAGGAACTGATCTACAAGGCCTCGATTCTTGCCGAGGTTGAACTCCTCCACGCGTTTCAGGCCGGGCTCGTAAATGAAGAGATTGTCGCCGTTGCGAAGAATCGTGCGCGGATCCGGAGTTTTTAAATCGAGAAGCATTCGGTCGCCGCGGACGAGAATCGTGCCAGTCTCCGTCGAACGATCGTTTACGACAACTGTGACCTTTGTGCGTTCGACATCAGCGGAAAGACTGTGGAAGTTTTTAGCCGAGTCGTCCAGGTGCGCGAGGACATTGTCGAGTGTGAGCGATCCGTGATTCTGTGAGGAGTTGGCAGCAGCGAGAGCGAATGAGAGTCCAAAAATTGCCGCAAAAATAAACAATAGCGATACAGAACGCCTAACGATCAAAGAATCCCCCGCCGATGTGGTTGGCCGATGAAGAAATCGCGCCATCATAGCATAGGGAATGAGATGCGCCGCGGACACGCGCGGTTCCATTTGTTGCCGATGGGGAAGGCTTGCAGTGACCGCTCAAGCGAAGACAAAGAGCCGGCAGGATGCCGGCGCTACAAGGGATACAGCGAAGAAGGAACGCCCTCAGCAAAATTCAGGGATGAACCGTCACGTCGTAGTAAAGGATGGGACCATTACCGGAGCGAACCGGATCGATGCGCTGCACCTGGAAGGTGTGGCCTTTGAGGTCGTCCACGGTACGACCGAGGATGTCGTGCGTTTCGCGTTCGAGTTCGGGCGTGGGATGCGCGGCACGTTTTTCGGCAGGGAGGGCATGGACGTCGAGGCGGTAGGTGCGTGTTTGGTTGCCGGGGTCCTCTTGAACCAGCTGAATATCGGAGCTGGCGAGAGAGATCGATTGCGATTGATCTTGGAACCAGCGGCGCGGGGAGAGCAGGACGAAGATGACGATGAGGATAACCATCACGTCGTAAGGCCAACTGCCGCGTTCATACGACCAGAAAATTGTGTTGACGAAGCCGCGCCAGAACTTTCGCATGCTAGTGAACTGTTGCGCCATCCACGACGAGCCCGTCGCGCATGTGGAGGACGCGATGGCCGTACGCAGCGGCCTCGGGATTGTGGGTAATCATCACGATGGTCTGACCGAGGTCTTTGTTCAGCGAGGCAAGCAAGTTGAGAACTGCCTCCGAGCTCTTCGTATCGAGGTTTCCGGTGGGCTCATCGGCGAGAACGATCTTGGGTTCGCAGACAATCGCGCGCGCGATGGCGACTCGCTGCTGTTCGCCGCCAGACATTTCCGATGGTTTGTGTTTCAAGCGTGAGCTGATTCCGAGCAGATCGGCGACAACGTCGAAGCGGTGCGGATCGAATCCGTCAGCGCGAATGTGCTGGGCGAGAACGATATTGTGGTAAGCGTCGAGCGTGGGCAAGAGATTGAAGCGCTGAAAAACGAAACCAACTTTGTGGCGGCGCAGCATGGTGCGCGCAGCGTCGGTCATGGTGGTTAGGTCGTTGCCGTCGAGAAGGACTTTCCCGCGCGTGGCTTGGGCCAGGCCGCCAATCACGTGGAGCATTGTGGATTTTCCGCAACCGGAGGGGCCCATGATGGAAACAAATTCGCCGGGAAGAATCTGGATGTCGACGCCGCGCAAGGCGGGCACGTCCACCTTGCCCGTGCGGTAAATTTTCCACAAGTTTTCGGTCTTAAGTATCGGCTCCAACTACCAGGCCCCCGAGCGAACGTCCATGAATATGCTGTGATTCGATTCTAGACGCGATTCATGCGTCTGGCTAGCGCGCATGTAATCGCGAGTTTTATTCGTATGAAAGCGCTTCCACCGGATCTTTGCGGCTCGCCATCCAGGCGGGATAGGACGCGCCGAGCAGACCGCCCAGAATCGCAATCAATCCGGCGCGCGCGATCCAGCCCGGAGTGATGAGAATCGTGAGGCTGGGGAACAGGCGGATAAAAATGGCGCGCATCAGGTAGCTGAGGCCCACTCCTCCTATGACTCCCGCGAGGCAAAGCAGAGTGGTTTCGCTCAGGACAATTTGAACGATGTAGCTCTTGGATGCTCCGAGAGACTTCAACACGCCGATTTCGCGGGTGCGCTCGATAATGGTGGTGTACATCGAAAGAAAAATCACGAGAAAGCCGATGGCCACGGCGATGCCGATCATCACGTTGATAAAAGCGGCGAGGCCGGGCAAATTCGACGACGTCATCAGGGTTAGGAAATCCTTGAGGGGCCGGACTTCGTATTTCGGCAGCAGGTCACGAATTTCGTCGGCGACTGCGGGAGTGTGGTCCGGCCGGTCACATTTTACGTAAAAGATGGAGGCCTTGTCGCGGGCACCGGCCATTTCCTGCAACGTGGGCATGAGAACAAAGAGGCGGGCGCCCTTACCGTGCTCGACGATTCCTGCGACGTGAAAATCATGTTCGAGAATATGAAGCGTCTGATCGACCTTCACTTTTTTGGAGCGGGAATAGACGTCGTCGATGAGAATGTCGTTGGGATCCCGCAAGTCATGACCGGAATGAAAAACGAAACCGCCGGAAACTGCACGGAAAGTCTCGGGATCGATTCCATAGACGATGTCGAGGCCGTTTACCGAATTGAATTGAACGAGCACCGGCGCCACGGCCTGTACGTATTCGAGCTGGCGCAATTTGTCGGCAATGGCGATCGGCATCGGCGCGCCACCGAAGGCCATGAAAACCGAAGCGGAAGGAGGCTGCACCATGATATCTGCGCCGACGCCTTCGGTGCGCTTGGCGGATTCGAGGAGTAAGCCGCTGGTGAGTCCAACGACAATGATGACGAGGGTGACCTCGACGGCGACCGCGAGCACGGTGATGAAAGTGCGAAGCGGCCGGTGCAGCACGTTCTGCGAAATCATGTAGCCGATCAGGGCTGAGACTCCTTGGATTCCTCAGGCTCTTCGCCGACGCGGATCAGCTGTGTGCCGGGCGGCTGGGGAAGTATAAAGCGATCCGGGGCAATCGGTTCATTGAAGGTGGCTTTCCCGATCGTAACCTGCAATTGATAGTCGTCACTGGGCCGGGCGACATCAATCTGCCTGGCGTAGTGAAGCTCGGCAAACGAATCCCAGTTGCTGTACCGGTCGTCAGAGGCCAGCACGCCGCCGGGAGCGTAGGTTTCGATTCGCGAGACGTTGAGATCGGCGCGATTGAACCAGGTTTTTTGGGCGATTTCGAATTCGTCCACCGGGGACTGATTCGAGTTCGAAGAATCGGCGCCAGCGTTCGAGGATGACGCGCGGCGCAGTACGGTGAGGACGTAGAATCGGGCCTGGGTTTCGTTGGCCTGTTCGAAAAGGACGGGAATGCCGGCGGGAATGGGAGGCCAGAGGAGCGCGTCGACCAGATGCTGCGGCCGGAGATTTTCGATGGGCTTTTTCGAGGGACGCTGGAGGTTGGTGGGGCCCACGAGGAAACTGTTTTTCGATGGTATAAACACGTGAAATTCTTCGCCGTTGCTAACCATGTCGAAAATATTCTTGCCCACGACGGGCGCCTGCCCAATGACGCGGATGTTCGCCGGTTTCGCGGCTAGCATAAAACCGTTCACTTCATGGTATTGCTCGATCACGCCGGAATAGTTCGAGCCGCCGATCAATTTCACTTTTACGGAGAGGTTCACGGAGTGAATTGAGCCGGCCTGGCGGTTGTATTTATCAATGAGCTGGGCTTTCGTGGCGGTTTGGAGTGCTGCGGGGGCCTGGGAAGGCTTGACGACCGTCTTGTGGCTTACCGAGCAGCCGGAAACGAGGAGGCAGGCCGATGCTGCGAGGGAGGCAGCCGCGAGCCGGGCTGTTCCGCGCGTTGGCAGCGCTTGAGTTGACCGCTCGGCTAACAGGGATTTGCCCTCCGTATACTGCAAACAAACGAGGGTACCAGCCGGTCCGAGGGGAGTCAACGAACTCGGCTTAGCGTGTTGGGCCGTGATCTGCGCAACGCGGTGTGGCGCTGGTGACTGAGAGGATAAGAAAAATGCGGTACAATTGGCGAATCAAGGATATCTTGTCGGGCTTGAACTGTGTTTAGGCCGAGGTGCAATGGGCAAATCAGAGGCATCTAGCACGCCACAGGCCGGGCTTGGGGTTTATCCGAGTGCGATTGAGGCGATTCCGCCGGTTGCCGCTTCTTCGGAGCGTCCATTTTCCAAGAAGGTTTTATCGGCGTTACGAATTTTCGCAATCAATCTGGTAATTTTCGCGGTTCTAGCTGAATTGGCGTCACTGATCTACATCAATGTGACGAAATGGCCGGGAAGCAAGCCCAGCTATCACGTGGGATACAACGACTTTTCGGCGGACATTAACCCTGCGTTCGGCGCCTGGCACAGGCCGAATGGCCATTTCATCCACAAGTCGGGCTGCTACAGCGTCACCTACGATACAAACAGCTATGGCGCGCGGGATGTGGAGCGAACCATGCACTCATCCGCGCCGAGGACGATCGCCCTTGGAGATTCGATGATCGAGGGCGTGGGGCAGCCTGCCGACAAGAGGTTGACGAACATCCTCGAGAGAGACACAGGGCGGCAGTATCTCAATTTCGGCAGCTCCAGCTTTGGGCCGTTGCAGTATGCACTCATGTACAAGACAATGGCATCGAAGTTCGACCACGATTTCGTTTTAGTCGGCATCGTCCCGGACAATGATTTCCACGATATGGATTTCGCATACCGAAAGGCCCACGGGCCGAAGGGCGAGTACCGGCCGTTTTACGCGGATGATTTCTCAGTGTACTATTCCGGCCATTTTGATCCGAATGCAGGAGAAGGTTTTTGGGACCATGTTGAGGCGTTTCTCAGGGCCTATCTGGCTTCTTATCACGTGGGCCTGTTTGTAGATTCAAGATTGTATTGGTGGCGGCTGAGCCCCTATTCGGGCTACCACGATTACAACAGCGTTGATGTCGCGCGGCTTGAAAAGTCTCTTGAGGACATCAAGTCCACCGCGGATGCGCACGGAGCAAAGGTGGCCGTCATTCTGATTCCACACGCAATCGATTTCCAACGGGTGCACACGACGGGGACAAACCCTTTGGGTCCGCTTGTGGAGAAGTGGGGAGCAGAGCACGGCGTTGCGGTAAAGGATCTCCTGCCGGAAATGGATGCGGCGTCGGGCGGCGACTTTCTGGCGTATTCGCTTTGCGACGGCCACTGGTCGGAACGAGGTAACACTGCCGTTGCACAAATTCTAGAGCCGTGGATCCAGCAGATTTATGCCAATAAGGCGACGCAAACAGCAGGCGCGAAGCCTCCAGCAAAAGCCGAAGCTAAGTCAACGACGAACAATTAATTCTAATTTTAGAGCCCACTGAGGATTTCGAGGACTCCACTGCAAGGCTGTAGCATCCGAAAAGGTGTATTCTCGTTGTACGTAGGACCGGCCCTGCTTTCAACTTCACGTTTGAGGAGATCCCCATGTCTTACAGCAAGCTCGTTCTGCTTCCGGCATTGCTCTGCTCCGCTGTTGCGTTTGGGCAAGGGGTGCCAAAATCGGCGCACGCGGATATCGTCAATGGACAGGGACAGAAAATCGGCACCGCCAAGATATTGCCCGCCAAGAAGGGCGTGAAAATTGAGGTGAGCGTGGCGCAGCTCTCGCCAGGCAAGCACGGAATTCACATTCACGCGGTGGGGAAGTGTGACGGGCCGGATTTCAAGACTGCCGGCGGACACTTGAATCCGGAGACGAAAAAGCACGGTAAGGAAAATCCGGAAGGGCCGCACGCCGGCGACCTTCTGAATATCGAAGTGAAGGCGGACGGAACGGCGAAAGCAACGCTGCTGGACACGATGGTGACGCTAGGCGACGGGGCGAATTCACTGTTTCACGACGGCGGGACGGCGATTGTGATCCATGAAAAAGAGGATGATTACAAGACCGATCCGACGGGGAATTCCGGCGGGAGGATTGCCTGCGGCGTTATTCAGAAGTAGGCGTCTCGGCCGAGCGATCCATGCGGGGTGGGCGATCATCGCCGAGCGAGACGAGGAGGCGGCGAAGCTTGGAGCGGTCTTCGAGGTTCATGCCGACCATTTCGAAGCCGGCTTGATGCGAACGCACGAATCGGACTACGGCGCGCATGCTGATGGAGCGGAGGCCGGCGGGAATTTTCAGAGTGGCTTCGGTGCCCACCGGTATTTGTATATCGCCGCTGAGAAGGCCGCCTTCGAGACTCAACACGCTGATGGCGGATGAATATTTGCCGCGAGCCGAAGTGATCACGGCCGGGACGTTGCGCGGCAATCGCACGCGGCGGTAGCGGCGGTGGCGTACGAAATCGCGCTCGGGGATGGCGTCGAGCGGTGCGAGAGCCATCACCGCGGCGTCCAACCCGCATTGCGGCAGGAAGGCCTGCATCCAGGCAGGGTCGAGTTTCATAAGAGCTTGCGCGGCCGCCATGCGAATCTCTTCGGGATAGACCCAGCCGAAGGTTTTGCGGGCTTCGACGAAATGACGCAGGTGTCCTGCGGCGGCGGGCGCACGCATGCGGCCCAGCGCTTCGATGGCTTTCACTTTAAGATAGTCGGGAGCTTCTGGCAGAAGCTCGCCTTCGGCGAGACGCAGAAGTTTTGAAGCAGTGGCCGGGTCGCCGCACATTCCGATTTCATCGAGAGCCAGCGGCAAAATCATCGGATCGATCAGCTCGATGCAATTCGTGAGTATCTGGCCGCGCTCGGGGGCTCCGGCTGTTGAAAGTTGCCGAACGACGGCGTCGTGGAAGCTGCGCTGGCCCTCCTTCAAACGCAGCGGAAGCGCTTCTTCCACCGCGAAAACGTCCAGACGGCTGAGTAGTCCGACGGCGGCGGCTGCTTTGGGGAAAGGTTCGTGCCTCAGAGTTTCTCTGAGGTGGCGTGCGCAAGGAGCGCCGATGGACTTAGCGAGGTCGATGATTGCTTCGCGTTCGGTGCGCCGCGCGCAGCGTGAGAGCCGGACACCCAATTGCTCCGCCGCCTGCGGAATGCGCATGAGCACGCCGACGAGACCCTCGGGCATTGTCTCCGCTGTGAGCGCTTCTTCGATGAAGTCAGCCACGCGATTCTCGATACCCAGCCGCGGCCGCAAGCTCGCCGCCCAGCTTGGTTTGGAATTTTCGAGTTCGCCGATGGAATCGAGAGCTTGTTGCATCGCGCGATAGTAACGGCGCGCCGCGGATTCCTGGCTGAGACGCACGAACGCAGCGCTGAGTAGCGATTGCAGCTCGATGTCTTTTTCTTCCGCCATTTGCTGGCCGATTTGAACGAGAGCATCCTGCAACCGCTGGCTGGCCGCTTTGCTGTAGAGTTCGGCGAGCTGGCCGAGGCCGATGGCGGCTTTCTTGCGAGCCTCGGCGTCTTTATTACGAACGCAGGAAGCGTATTGCAGCAAAATATCGCCAGCGGCATCGGACTCCCCGCGGCCGAGCAGTTCTTCGACGTACTGCTGCACGTTGCGCGGTGGAATGCACCACGCTTCACCGGACATCAGCACCTGGCGCTTGCCGGATTCGGGAACAGCTGCCCAGAATTGGCGATCGAGCACATCCGCGTGCGATTCGAGATTTACGCCGGCGTTGGCCAATTTCTCTTCGCGCGCTTTCAGGAGTTTGCGAAGCGTCTCGAGTTCGTGGCCCATGCGGTCGAGCATCTGTCGCACCGCATTTACTCGAACTTCGCCGCGTTGAAAGCGATCGAGCGCGAATTTAATGGCGAGGTCCTCTGCGAGGCGCAGCAACGTGGCCTCGTCCATTTTCGCGGAAGGCGAAGTGGCTGCCACGCCGGCCAGAGCCTGGCGCAGCGTGACCTGCGCATTGGGTGGCAGCGCCGACATGCGCTGCTTCCACACTTCCGGCTTTTGCTGAGGAGTTTTCGCGTGTTGCGCTTCGCCGAATTGTACGAGCAGGCGCAGCAAACTTTGCAAATCGCCTTCTTCGAGTTTGGAAATTGCCGCCTGGTTCGCGATGGGAGCTCCGGAGACAAAGCTGCCGCCCAGCACTCCGCCGGTGCCGGTGCCAGATCCGCCGGGAACAGCGCCTGCGCCGACTGCTGAGCCGACTCCACCGCCCGCACCGCCGCCCGTTCCAGCGCCGCCGATTCCTGTGCCGCCGCCCGCACTGCCGCCCGTTCCAGCGCCGCCGATTCCTGTGCCGCCGCCCGCACTGCCGCCCGTTCCAGCGCCGCCGATTCCAGTGCCACCAACTCCCGCACCGCCAACAGCTGTGCCACCCGGTCCTCCGGACGCGTACGCGCCTCCGGTTTCCATGCCGCCACCTGAACCCGTACCACCGCCCGTTCCTAACCCGGGGCCCAATCCAATTCCTGGCCCGCCGGATTGAGGCCCGCCAGGTCCGCCATGAGATCCTTCCGCGGCGGCGATCAACTGAATCATTTTCTCCGGGCTGCTGAGCCAGTCCGTAACCAGGCCCGCATCACCGCCCAAAGTTTTCACGGTGAGCTGAGCTGCGACGCGCGCTTCGGAATATCCGGAATCCTCCGCCACGAAACGAATTTCATTCAGCCGGATTCCACTGCGGCCGCCGAGATTTGCTTCGAGGCGTTCGGCAAGAGTGGACGACTTGACCGCGGATTCCATAAACGCGCGCACAAAAGCGAGAAAATCCTCGCGCGTCACGTTAGGGCTGAAGCTGATGCTGGCCACGTTTGCTTCTGTGAGCAGGTCCGCAAATTTGCGCTCGGCGGGAGTCGATTCGAGAGGCACGCCATCGAGCAGGAGTTGCGATCCGGATGCGCCCAGCAGAAGTCCTCTTTCGCCTAATGCTAATACCGCGGCCTCCAGCTCCTTCCACGCGGATTTGAATTGCTCCACCGAGCGGGTGTGCTCCAAACCATAGAGGCGGGAATACTTAAGCAGCACATTGAGGCTGCGAACGAACGTCCGGGCACCGGGAAGAGTGGAATCAGGCACGGTTAACTCACGCGACAGCGGGGCCATCTGTTTGGTCTCTAGACTTAGTGTACTAGAACCAACGATTTGGGAAATGGTACAGACGTACCAAGGTTTCAGAATAGAAACCTGTCCTTCGGACTCGTCTTCGACAGGTTTTCGCCGTCAGGCGGGGAGGCGAACGTCGACTTCGAGGCCTTCGAGCACGGGGCGAACGCGCCGGATTACTTCGCTGGCCCAGAGTTTTTCGCTGAGTAAAACGAGGGAACCATCTTCGAAATTGCAAACAGCGCAGAAAAAATATTTCGCAAAGGTCTTGTGATAACCGTCAACGCCGCGCCGCGCGAGTTCGCCTTCCACTTCAGGGTCGCCGGTGGTGACGAGATCGCCGGCGCGAGCGCCGAACGTCTCGCTCTGGAAGCGGTCGAGCAGCGGCTCGAGCACGTTTAACTCAGGCGCGGGGATCACCAATGTGTGATGGCTCGCTTCGCTGAAAACGATCCCGTGGCGCTGGCAATAATCCTTCACGCGATCGAGGTGGCTGAAAAAATCGAGCGCCCATGGCGTGGTGGCGGCTGCGGCAGTGAGAACGCGGCTCCAGATTTTGGCGGCGTCCGGGCCGCGGACGGGTTCGCGATTTTCGTCAGCCTCGACCAGTTCGAGACCGACCGCGCGCACATCCGCGCCCAGATCGAGTGGCTCGACGTCGAGCAGGTACCGCAACCTACCCCTCTTCTTCCGGTAGTTGCGGAAATTTTGATTGGAAATCGGGCGATTGCTTGCGGACCTCGAGCCAGTCGAAAAAGGCGTCGGGCGTATTGAGCCAGATCCCGAACCATTGCGCGATCTCTTCTTTCTCCGCGCGTTTCGTCGCGTCCACTTTGTGGTTGCGGGCGATCATTTCCGCGCGGCGGCGCCCCAGTCGGGCTACTTCGCGAACTCGCTCGGCGGCTGCGGTTTCCCGTTCGGCGAGAAATTTTCGCAACAGCTCATCCAGGCGCACGAGACACATTTCGGCCTCGTCGAGTGTGGAGAAGTGGAGAAGATCGCTGAATTCCTCTTCGTACAGGCCTTCGGTATCCGATTTTGTGGACATCACCACGCGCAAGCCCGCTTCCTCGAGCACGCTGACGATATATTCCACCGACGTTTTTCCGTGCGCGCCGAGATTGGCGATCAGCTTTCGGCGAATCTGCTCGATTTCAGCGGGGGTATAGCGTGGCTTCGCCAGTTCGCGCGCCACTTCGAGAATCAGCGCTTTCTTGGTGCGCGATTCGCCCGCGTCTGCTGCGTGTGACTTGGCTTGGCTCACAAGCCGCCTCGATGACCGGTAGTTTTAGGTGCGGGATCCGCGGCTGCGTCGCCTCTTAGTAGCTGGCGGTAGCGGGCCACGTTGCGATTGTGCTCGGCGAGCGTCTTGCTGAAAAAGTGGCCGCCTTGATCATTGGCTACAAAATACAGGTAATCCGTTGGAGCCGGATTGAGCGCCGCGCGGAGGGAAGCCTCACCGGGATTTGCAATGGGACCTGGAGGGAGACCTTTATGCGCATACGTGTTGTAGGGCGAATCGATGCGCAGGTGTTCCGGCCGCACATTTTGTTCCGGTCGCCCCGCAAGCTGCAATGCATATTGAACCGTGGGGTCGCATTGCAGCGGTGTGCCAAGACGAAGACGATTGTAGAACACTCCTGCGACCAGCGGCCGCTCCTCCGGCCTGGGCGTCTCGCGCTCCACGAGAGAGGCGAGCGTCACAGTTTGCACTGCGTCAAGGCCGCCGGGCGAGTTCACCGTTCCCGAGGGGTTCAATTCGTTCCACACGGCGCGAAAATGCGACGTCATGGTTTCCGCCACTTGTACGCACGTAGTGCGCCGCTTAAATTCGTAGGTCGAAGGAAACAAAAAGCCCTCCAGCGATTTTGCGTGCGGGGCGATATCGGAAATCGGAGAGGGGTCGCGAGCCGCTGCGAGAAAGCTTTCGGACGAGCAAACACCCTGGCGATCGAGCTGCGCGGCAATGTCGAACATCGACCACCCCTCCGGAATGGTCACGTAGTGCAAA
This sequence comes from uncultured Acidobacteriota bacterium, assembly GCA_963772535.1. Lineage (GTDB taxonomy): Bacteria > Acidobacteriota > Terriglobia > Acidiferrales > UBA7541 > Palsa-295. The sequence goes on along the minus strand of CAVYXN010000004.1, from coordinate 917,280 downwards.
AATATTCTTCCCTGCGCGATTTTCCAGAAAACCTGCTTGGAATTAAGCGGCTGGTCAATTAGATACTCGCCGGCCTGCAAGGGATGTCGAATGTGCCAAAGGCTAAAAAGCTCGAAAGCCATCCGGTTGCGGATTACCTCGTCCCTCTTCAGGATTCCGGCAACACGCCAACGGGATGTCCCATGAGGAATCTCGACGAAAATCTTGGCCGGCCGACGCCCGGTATAGGGACGCGCAATTTGCGAATCGAGCCAGCCTGCGGCGGCTCCCATCGCTGCGATCACCAGAAGCGCTACTAGGCCAAGCCGCTTCATGATTCGCTGCGCTTTCTCCGATTGTTGTAGCTTATTTTCCCCGAGTGGGTCTCGAGATAGTCGCGCAGCAGAACAGCAGCGGCAATCGCGTCAATGGGTTCGTCTTTGCGACGCGATTTCGTTTCTGTCATCGTTTGCCTTGCCTCCCAGGTAGTCAAGCGCTCATCGACAAGTTCTGTTTCGATTCCAATCTCTTTCGAAAGCCGCATCGCAAAGGTGGCTGCCTCGGCAGCCATTTCACCGGCCTCGCCCGTCATGTGCAGGGGATGACCGACGATGATTTGCGCTACCCCGTGCTTCGCGCAAATTTCGCGCAGGCGGCGAATCGCGTCGCGGCGATTCGTGCGCTGTAGCGTCAGCAATGGCTGCGCGGTCACTCCGAGTTCGTCGGACAACGCCAGCCCGATTCGTTTACGGCCGTAATCGATCGCAAGAATACGGCTCATAGCCGACTTCGTCATTCCTTCCGGGAGAGCCGCCGGGCCAACAGCCGAAACTGTACTCGTCATTCTCCAACTATTATACGCGAGGGCAGCATTCGTTCTGAAACCTGCAAAACCGTATCACAGTTTCGTTCAGACACTAGCGCTGCCCGTGTCGTCAGGTTTCCAGGGCGTTAAAATAATTTGCGGATGAAATTTCTCCTTGCGCGTGGTGCCGTAACACGCGTACATTTTTCTTTGCCGGCCCGCCCGAAAAATGAGCGGACCGGCTTTTGTGCCTCGCGCGGAGGGCACGTCGTTTTGAACAATCATACGAACCACGCACCCCCAATTCTTCTTACGATTGCCGGATTCGATCCGTCGTGTGGCGCGGGTGTGGCCGCCGATCTGAAGACTTTTGCGGCGCACAATTGCTATGGCGTGGCCGCGATTACGGCGCTCACCGTGCAATCGACGCAAGGCGTGAAGTCCGTTCATCCCACTCCTGCTGCGCAATTGCGTGCGCAGCTCGAGGAGTTGGTGGACGACGTCACAATCGCTGCCGTGAAAATCGGAATGCTGGCGAATCGCGGCAATGCCGCTGTGGTTACGGAATTTCTCGACAAGCACAAATTCGCGCACGTGGTGCTCGATCCCGTCTTCCGACCCACGGCCGGAAATGAAGAGTTGCTTGATACCGCGGGGCTGAAGTTTGTGCGCGACGAACTGCTGAAGCGGGTGAGCGTGATTACGCCGAACATTCCCGAGGCGGAATTTCTTACCGGTATCGAAGTGAAAGACTTGGGTGGCATGAAAGCGGCCGCGCAGAAATTGATCGAGATGGGCGCGAAGGCGGTGGTCGTCACCGGCGGGCATCTCGATAAGCCGATCGACGTGTTGTGCGAAGCGGGCGGCGAGGTCGAGACGTTCGGCGGGGATCATGTGAAAAGTCCCAACACGCATGGATCGGGCTGCACGTTTTCCGCTGCGATTGCGGCGCAGCTTGCTTCAGGGCAGCAGCTTCGGGAAGCGGTGATTTTGGCGAAGGCTTATGTAACGAAGGCGATTGAGAAATCGTATGCGATTGGAAAAGGAGCTGGCCCGTTGAACCAGCTGTATCGCTTCCACCAGGAAGCGCCCGCACGTGGAATTCACGAAGTGCCGCAACACGGTATGCATCCAGCCTCGGAACCCGCCGCACACTAGTAGCGGGCACTAGAAAATAGAAAATCGAACATGGAAGGCGCGGCTTATTTTGCGCTTGCTGCTGCTTCTCGACGATAAACCATACGGCCTGCGACGATCGTCGCCATCGGTGCACCTCGAAAAGTCCGGCCATCGAAAGGCGTGTTGCGCGATTTGCTGGGTGAATCGGCGGCACGGAAGGTCCACTTATGTTCGGTTGAGAAAATCGTTAAGTCAGCCGGCTTGTCAGCTGCGATTTTTCGCTCGATGCCCAGAACGCGCGCCGGGCCGGTGGTGAATAGCTCGACGAGGCGAGCGAGCGAAAGTTTCCCCGGATGCACAAGCTCGCTCAGCCCCAGCGCAAGCGCCGTCTCGAATCCGGTGATGCCGAAGGGCGCGCGGTCGAATTCGACGTCCTTGCTCGCGGGGTGGTGCGGCGCATGGTCCGTCGCAATCGCGTCGATGCTTCCATCGGCCAAGCCCTCGATGAGCGCGTCGCGATCGGCTCGGGACGTGAGCGGCGGGTTCATTTTGTAATGCGTGTCGTACTGCACGTCCTCGTCGGTGAGCGTGAAGTGATGGGGCGTCACTTCGCATGTAACCTGCAGCCCCATCTTTTTCGCCCAGCGCACGTATTCGAGCGACGCCTTGGTGGACATGTGCGCGATGTGCAGACGCGCGCCGGTCAGGCTGGCCAATTCCACGTCGCGCCCCACGCAGATGGATTCCGATTGCGACGGGATTCCTTTCAATCCGAGTTTGATTGATTGCGGTCCTTCGCGCATGACGCCACCAGCGAAGAGCGAGGCATCCTCGCAGTGATCGATCACCGGAAGATCGAGCGCGCGGCAGTAATCCATCACCTGGCGCATCAGCCGCGCATTCGCGATGGGTTTGCCGTCATCGCTTACTGCGACGATTCCCGCATTTTTCATCGCCGCGATTTCCGCGAGTGCTTCGCCTTTGCTTCCCACCGACGCCGCGCCGATGGGCCACACACGTACGCTCGCAGCCGCGGCGGCACGTTCGACGATTCCGCGCGTTACCGATGCGCTGTCGTTCACCGGTTGCGTGTTCGGCATCGTGCAGACGGCGGTGAATCCGCCGCGCGCCGCCGAACGCGTGCCGGTTTCGATGGTCTCGGACATTTCCTGGCCTGGCTCGCGCAGATGGCAGTGCAGATCGATGAAGCCGGGCGCGACGATCAAGCCCTTTCCGTCATAAACTTCCGCGCCATTCGCCGCAAGATTCGCGCCTACTTTTGAGATGAGCGCGCCGTCGAGCAGCACATCCATCACCGCGTCGGTGCCGCTCGCGGGATCGATCACGCGCCCATTCTTAACCAGCAGCATTCGCACTCCCTTTCGCGGCCCCGGCGCCGGAGCTGGAGCTTGAACTGGAGCTGGACTTGGACACCGCGTCGGAACCCGCCGGATGTGGCGCATCCGTTGGCGCGCCGCCCACGAGATGGTAGAGCAGCGCCATGCGCACGGCGAGGCCGTTGGTCACCTGTTCCAGCACGCACGATTGCGAGCCGTCCGCCACGCTCGGATCAATTTCGAGACCGCGAATCATCGGGCCCGGATGCAGGACGATTGCCTCGGGTTTCGCGAGGCGCAGCCGCTCGGGCGTGAGCTGATAGCCCAGAATGTATTCTTCGGCGGCTATTGCCGGCTCATGGATGCGTTCAGTCTGCACTCGCAGCACGATGATCGCGTCGGCTCCGTCGAGCGCATCTTCAATTCGAGTCACGCGCCGCACATTAGCAGCAAGATCTTCAAACTCGCGCGGCAGCCACATCGCCGGCCCGCACAAAGTGATCGCTGCCCCGAATTTACTTAGCAAATGAATGTTCGACCGCGCCACGCGGCTGTGCAGAATGTCGCCTAGAATCGTCACGCGCAAATCGTCGAGCCGTCCTAAGCGATCGCGAATCGTAAGCGCGTCGAGCAGCGCCTGCGTGGGATGCTCGTGCGTGCCGTCGCCGGCATTCAGCACCGGAATCTCAATTCGCCGCGCGACGAAATCCGCCGCGCCCGAAGCGCTGTGGCGCATCACGATTCCGTCGGGCCGCATCGCCTCGAGCGTCCGCACCGTATCAATCAGCGACTCGCCTTTCTTCAAGCTCGAAGCTTCCGCCTGCAAGTTCATCTGGTCGGCGCCAAGACGCGAAGCTGCGGTGGCAAAACTGATCCTCGTACGCGTGGATGCTTCGAAAAATGCCAGCGCGATCGTCTTCCCGCGCAGGGTCGCTAATTTTTTCAGGGAGTGTTTCTGAAATTCCTGGAAGGGCGCCGCTTGATCGAGAATAAAGGTAATTTGTTCGCGGGTAAGAGGCTCAATTCCGAGCAGGTGTTCCAATCGCTGCAGCACTTTTTCCCTTTTGGCGAATGCCTCCGGAACGATCGCCGCGGATTCAGGTAACGCGATCCACCAGCATCACACGCTCCTCTCCGTCAATTTCCCGGAGGCGCACTTCCACAATCTCGGTATCGCTCGTTTCCACCAGCCGTCCGATGAACGACGCTTCCACGGGCAGCTCGCGATGCCCTCGATCCACCAGGACGCACAGCCGGATCCGTCGCGGCCGTCCAAGATCGAAAAGTCCGTTCATCGCCGCGCGCACGGTGCGTCCCGTGTACAAGACGTCGTCCACGAGCACGATGTCCCGGTCATCCACGGGGAAATCAATCTCATTCGAATGGACCACCGGCTGCTGCGCCACAGTCGAGAGGTCGTCGCGATACAGCGTAATGTCGAGCGTTCCGACTGGCACGCTGACGCCCGCCGCTGTCTTGATAATCGCAGCGATCCGTTGCGAGAGCGGCACACCGCGCCGCCGCACACCGATCAGCGCGAGATCTTTCGTCCCGCCGCTCTTTTCCACGATTTCGTGAGCCAGCCGCTGAAGCGTCCGGCCAATCTCTTCCGCGGAGAGTAATTGCCGCTTTTCGACAACGCGCATCGCGCGACATCCTAACATACAGCCCCCGGAATCGCAGCCGAGGACACAGCCTCCTGGCGACGATTTTATCGAGCCACATGTTGTTGACCCGCATGCTAGACTGGCTTCCGTGAGTTCGCCCGAGGCTGTCAGCGCCCCTCGGCCCACCCAGGCTGACCTTCGCGTCAGCGTCGGCACCATTGCTCTCAAGAACCCGATCATTGCCGCCAGTGGAACCTTCGGTTACGGCGTCGAGTTCGCTCCCATTGTCGATCTGAACCGCCTCGGTGGCCTCGTTGTGAAGGGCCTCTCCCTTGAACCCATGGCCGGTGCCGCCTCCCCTAGGATCTGCGAAACCGCCGGAGGAATGGTCAACGCCATCGGGCTGCAGAACATCGGTGTTCGAGCCTTCGTGTCCGAAAAGCTCCCCGAGCTCCGCCGGTTCAACACGCCCGTTATCGCCAACGTCTTCGGCAAAACCATCTCCGAATACGTCGAAGTGATTCGTATCCTTGAGGATGCGGAAGGGCTAGCCGCCTACGAACTCAACATCTCCTGCCCAAATGTCGAGTCGGGAGGCATCGAATATAGTACTGACCCCAAGCTCACCTCAGCTGTCGTCAGCGCCGCCCGGAAGTCGGCAAAGCGGCCACTCTGGGTGAAGCTCTCTCCAAGTATTGGTATCATTGCACTTACAGCAAAGGCAGCCGAAGCCGAAGGCGCCGATGCTCTCGTTGTCTCTAACACCTACCCCGCACTGTGTGTAGACGCACACAATCGGAGGTCCCGCCTCGGCAGTACGACGGGAGGGTTGTCGGGCGCGGCCATAAAACCTATAACCGTAAGGCTGGTGCATGACCTACATCGGGTGATTTACATACCCATTATAGGGCTTGGCGGTATTGAGAGCCCGGCCGATGTAGTCGAATATATGCTAGCTGGCTCTTCTGCGGTTGAGATCGGAACGGCCCATTTTGTGGACCCACGGGCCTCAGAGAAGTTAGTGGGCGGCCTCAAAATGTGGTGCCGGGACGAAAGGGTATTTGAAATCAGCAGTTTACGAGGGGCTTTACGGACATAAAGTGGTTGCCCATCGTACTCTCGAAAAGGTATAATTTGCTGATTCAAATAAAGTTAAGGTGAAAATGAGAGCTAAGCTTTTCGTAGTCATGCAGTCGGCGTTTTTAGGGATGGGACTTCTTGTCTTCGTCCCCACAATCAACCCAACTGCATCCGGCAAGCCGAGCGACGCGTCGACTGCTGCCTCCCGGAGCACGTTCAACCCTTCCAAGCTTCGTAGTGCTTCGACCCGAAAGCCGCTTGCGGTGTGGGAATGCACATCCAGCTGGTACGGCGATGACTTTGACGGTCAGCCTACCGCCAATGGCGAAACCTATGATATGTATGCCGCCACTGCGGCGCACCCGACGCTTCCTCTCGGGTCGATCGTGCGGGTAGTAAACCCGCGTAACCGCCGCAGCCAGATCGTCCGCATCAATGACCGCGGTCCCTATGTCGAAGGCCGCGAGCTGGACGTCTCGTACGAAGTGGCACGCAGACTTGGATTCGACCAGCATGGACTGGCAAAAGTCCGGCTGGAACTTCTCGAGGTGCCCTCACGCCAACGGTCCATGGAACGCGCCGACTGATCGTCGCCCTGGACTACGACCGTCTCGGGCCGGCTTTGGCTTTGGCCCGGCGGTTACGGGGCGTAGCCGGGATGTTCAAAGTCGGCAGCCAGCTTTTCACCACCGAAGGCCCGCGCGCTGTTCAAAAGCTCGCGGGCCTTGGTTTTGATATCTTCCTCGACCTGAAATTCCACGACATTCCGAACACGGTGGCCGGTGCGGTTGCTGCTGCGGCCAAACTGCCGGGGGTCCGCCTAGTCAATGTGCACGCTTCAGGCGGCATCGAGATGATGCGCGCAGCACGGGAAGCTGCCGGTAACGGAAAATTCCGTCCGGCTCTGCTAGCTGTCACGATTCTGACGAGCCTTGACGCGAAGGCTTTGCGCGCGATCGGAATGTCGGCGTCGCCTGCCAGCCGAGCCACCGCCCTGGCGCGGCTCGCCAAAAGTGCCGGAATGGACGGCGTTGTGGCTTCGGCTCAGGAAGTGAAGGCCATTCGACGAGCTTGCGGTGCAAAGTTTCTGATAGTAGTCCCTGGCATACGGCCCGCGGCAACCTCAGCAAACGACCAATCAAGGATCGCCACACCCGCGGAAGCCATTCGCGCTGGCGCCGATTACCTCGTCGTCGGTCGGCCCATCACCGCCGCCCAACATCCCCGCGCCGCCGCTCTCGCTGTCGCGCAAGAAATCGCATCATCGCGCCAGTCATAGCAACGGCGCTAAGAACCCTCAGGCACCGGGCTCTCCTGCTGTTCCTCCGAGTCGTCCCACGAATGCCCGCAGGAGTGGCATTTCCAGCCTCCGCGTTTTACAGGCAGAGGCACACCCAGCGCGACTGTCACGTAGGAGAGCCGCTTCCCGGATTCCCCGAATGAAATGTCAAGAGATCCGCACTGCGGGCATCGTGGCTGCTCGTAGTCGGCGCCTCCATCCACAGCAAACCCTTCGGGACTCTTTTGATTCAAGAGTTCCGTCGCGGCCGCCGCGTCCCCGGCCCGCACGAGAAGCTTTACCCCTCCCACGAGGTTCGAGTAGAACCAGTCCATACGGATGACGTTCTCGTCGAAAAGAAAGCATTCAATCTCCGCGGAGTCGAGCACCGTCTTGGCCAAGAGGGCATCGGCGACGTTCGTGAATGTTCGGATCGTTACGAAATCTTCCGGAGGTTCTTCGGCCTCTGGCGCCAAGCGAAGCTCAACGGATAACTCACGGCGCTTTATTTCGCTCCCCAGAACCGTTCTTGCATCGTCCGTCAGCGAGAAAGCCTGATCCGCCAGCTTCCGCAATTCATCTTCGGTAGCAGCAGCATAAACTTCGGCAAGGCGCTTTCGCTCGTGTTCGGAATTCAAGCGTGCATGATGTTGCAAAGTATAACTCCGATGCTACTGAATCGAAGAGACAGACGGAAAAGCTGTTTCGCTTGCAGTCAGGTCTTCATGGGCCGTTCCCCTTGACAATTTCCCGCCTAGCAGTCACTTTGTGCGGCTAGCATTTCCATCCGGAAGGGAGCAGTACATGAACTTCGCAAAGAAATGCGCCCTAAGTGTGGTCTCAATTGCGGCGATCGCTTTCACGCCACTATCGCGCGCGCAGGACACGAAGCCTGCCGATGCAGCGAAACCTGCGGAAGCCCCAAAGCCGGCTACGATCGAAGTCACGCCGAATGGTACCGAAGTTCACGTTGGCGACAAGGTGCAATTCAAGGCGGTAGCGAAAGACGCGTCCGGCAAAGTGATGGACGTGAAGCCTGAAGTCTGGTTTGCTGCTCCTTTCGACGTGGCAGGAGTCGACGATAAGGGCGTCGTGGTATTTCATCAGCCGGGCATCGTCACGGTCGGCGTCGTGATTAACGAGAAGCCCGGAATCGCGCATGTCACCGTTGTCACTCCGCCGGTAGCCAAGATCGATATTGCGCCCGTCTCGATGGCGCTGGCCGTGGGAGGTTCTACGGTTTTGTCTGCCACCGCGCGCTCCTCGAATGGCGATCCGCGTTCCGATGTGCCTATTCAGTGGAAATCGAGCACACCGGCAATCGCGAAGATCGATGCCTCAGGCTTGGTTACTGCGGTGGCTCCAGGCACGGCGAAATTCGAAGCCACTGCCGGACCGGCCAGCGCGGAAACCAGCATGCACGTCGTAGCAGACCCAGTGCAGTCCATCACAGTATCGCCCGGGGATACGAGTGCCAAAACCGGCGACGTGGTTCATTTCACTGCCGCAGCCAAGGGCACAAAAGGCCCTGTGAAGGACGTGCTTACCAGTTGGAGCGTCTCAGGCGCAGGCGCTGCGATTTACCAAGATGGTGGTTTCGTGGCGGTCAGGCCTGGAACGTATCTGGTGCGAGCTTCCATCGGCCGGCATGATGCGGTCGCGTCAATCACCGTCGCGCCACGCAATGCAGAACGCAATATCGAAGTAGTGGCGCATATTCCGTCGAAAAATCCCACTGACGGCACAGTCCTTCAGACATCCGAGCAATGGATCGTTGGCAAACATCTCTACGTTTCAACAATCGCCGATCGCGTCTACTCTTGGGATATTTCCGATCCCGCGAATCCCAAAGCGCTCGATTCGATGAAGGTGGATGCCCGCCTCGTCAACGACATCAGCACGACGCCGGATGAAAAAGTTGGCGTGTTCACCCGCGAAGGCGCCTCGAACCGCAAGAACGGCATCGTGTTTTTCGACGCTTCCGATCCTGCGCATCTGAAAGTGCTGTCGGAATACACCGAAACCGTTACCGGCGGCGTCCATAGCGCATTCATCAATTCGCATTACGCGTACATCACGGACGACGCCACTGGTTCGCTCCGCATCATTGATTTCCAGGACGGTGCTCATCCGAAGGAAGTGGCGCGCTGGCAAACCGAAAACGCCACCGCGCAAACGATCGGCGGCCCGATGGGGCCAACGGAAACGGGCCGTTACCTGCACGATCTGTATGTGCTCGATGGTCTAGCCTACCTCGCCTATTGGCGTGACGGCATGATCATTCTCGACGTCGGCAACGGAATCAAAGGCGGCAGCCCCGAGCATCCGCAGCTCGTTTCGCAATACAAGTACAATCACTTCGAGCTGTACGGAAATGACTGGCTCGCCGGCACGCACACCGCGTTTCGCTACAAGAATTACGTCTTCATTGGTGACGAAGTTTTCCCCGCGCTGTTCGATATCGACAGCAAGGAACGCGTCCCGGTGCGTGGCATTTGCCACGTGATGGACGTGAGCGACATCGAGCATCCACGCGAAGTCGCTTATTACGAAGTTCCCGAAGGCGGCGTTCACAACGTATGGGCGCTGGACGACATGCTGGTCCTCGGCGATTACGCGGGAGGCGGCCGCGTGGTTGATATTTCCGGCGAGCTTCGCGGCAACCTCTACGCGGAAGGGCGCGAGATCGCGCGCGTCTGGACCGGCGACCCCGGCGGTTTCCGCCCAAATGTACAATGGGCCTGGGGCGCGCAGCCGGCGAATGGCTTGATCTTCTTCAACGACATCAATTCCGGCATCTGGATCACAAAATTAGGAAAGCCCAAATTCAAAGGTTCCACCACGGCTCCGCCGCTGCAGCAAAAAGCCACGGGCCAGTAAAGTACGGGCCAGCGAGCCAGGACAGGCTTGAGCCAGTCACGCACAGCGCAGCGAATGGCGCAGTGTGTCGAACGCGCCGAAGCGCAGTGGGGTTCGGCGACAGCGATCGGAGCGAGTCCTTGGTGGGAGTTCCCGGTGGGAGCCCCCGCATTTATGCGGGGGGAGGAGCGCTTCAGCGCTCCGAGAAGAACGCCCAGTTTTGGAGATGCGCTTTAGCGCGGGGCCTCGCGCTTCCGGGGCTAAAGCCCTTCGCAAGTAGCAATCGCTTTTCCGCTGGACTAAAGTCCAGCTCCCCTTGCTGAAGCAAGGGTCTCCCACCGAACTGCTTTCGAACAACGACCCAGTTCGTCAGGTAGCCACGACGACGCATTCCTCGTCCTTGGGCGCTTGGCGGGCGGGGCGCGATTTGACCCGACACCCGCGCGTCCGCTAGCATCGTCCATCGCATCGAATCCTGCTGATGGAAACCACCAAGCACGTCATCGTCGGCACCGCCGGCCACATCGACCACGGCAAATCCACGCTCGTCGAAGCGCTCACCGGCACAAATCCCGACCGCCTCGAAGAAGAAAAGCGCCGCGGTATCACCATCGATCTCGGATTTGCTTTTCTCGATCTCGGCGACGTGCGTTTCGGTTTCGTTGACGTGCCCGGCCACGAAAAATTCGTGCGCAACATGCTCGCCGGCGTGGGCGGAATCGATCTAGTGGTTCTCGTGATCGCCGCCGACGAATCCATCAAGCCGCAAACCCGCGAGCACTTCGATATCTGCCGATTGCTCGGAATCCCGCGCGGAATCGTGGCACTTACGAAGTCCGATCTGGTAGATCCCGATGTTCTGGGCCTAGTGCGCCTCGAAATTGACGAGTTTGTTCGCGGCTCATTCTTGGAAGGTGCGCCGATCGTGCCCGTAAGTGCGACCACAGGCGCCGGCCTCGACGCCTTCAAGAAAGAATTGCTGCGCGTCGCTGAAACCGTTCCTGCGAAAGATGCCACCCAGCACTTTCGCCTGCCGATTGATCGCGCATTTTCGATGAAAGGTTTCGGCACGGTCGTAACTGGCACGCTCGTCGCCGGCTCCTTGCAAGCCGAAGACGAAGCGGAATTGTATCCGCTGCGCAAACCAGTTCGAGTGCGCGGTCTGCACTCGGGCGGGAGAGCAGTGCCACTGGCGAATGCAGGGCAGCGCACCGCTGTGAATCTGGCTGGCATCGAGCGCGAAGAGGTTCAACGCGGAATGGTCCTCGGGCCGCCCGGCGTTTTCGAGCCGACGAAGCGCCTCGACGCACGTATCACTCTTCTCTCCTCATCACGGCCACTGAAAAATCGTGCGCGCGTACATTTTCATCAAGGCACGGCGGAGGCGATTGCTGACGTTGTCTTGATCGCTGGCAACGAATTGGTTCCGGGGCAATCTGCGCTGGCGCAATTGCGACTCGATCAACCGATTCTTTTGCTGCCGGGCGACCGCTTCATCCTGCGCCAGTTTTCTCCGGTCGTGACGATCGGCGGCGGCACGGCGCTTGATGTACAGGCAGCGCGTCACAAGCGCGCCGATACGTCCGTCGTGCCATTTCTTGAAACCCTTGAGCACGGCAATCGCGAGGAGGTTCTTGCAGCTTTCGCAGAAGCCACACCGCAAGGCCTGAGTCTTTCGCAAGTAACCGCGCGCACCGGTTGGAGCGATTCTGAAATCAAGCAGATTGTGAAGAACTTGGTGGCGGCCAAGCACATGCGAGTGATTGGTGAGCAGCCGCTCACGATCGCTTCCGCCAAACTTGTGGCCAGCTCTGCGGCGGGTCTCCGGATAGCGCTCGAAAAATTTCACCAAGCCAATCCGCTTTTGCCGGGGATTCCGAAACAAGACCTGCGCGGCCGGGCCGGAAAAACCAGTTCGGAAATATTTGCTGCGGCTCTCGACGATCTCGTGAAAACCGGAATCGTCAGCGTCTCGGGAGATCTTGTCCAACGCGCCGGCCGCGAGATCGCACTCTCGGCGGAGGAAGCAAAAGCCAAGGAGCTTATCGAGAAAGAATTCGAGCGCGCTGGTCTCTCGGTCCCGAGCTTTGCAGCTGTGCTCGAAAAGTTGCCGGTCGAATCGAAGCGGGCGCAGAAAATTCTGCAGATGCTGCTGCGCGAAAAAGTGCTCATCAAGGTGACAGACGAGCTGATTTTTCACCGCGCGGCCGTCGCGCAACTGCGGGAAATGCTCGCGAAATACCGCAAAGAACGAGGGAACAAGCTGCCAATCCCTGTGTTTAAAGAGCTTACGGGTATCACGCGAAAATACGCCATTCCCCTGCTGGAATACCTGGATCGGGAACGGGTGACGCGCCGGGTGGGTGACGAGCGTGTTATACTCTAGCCAGTATCGACGGTCGGACTGGCTGCAAGGCGGATGTGGTGCGGCCAGAAAGGCAGGTGAGTGATGTGGGACAGCCCAATGCATTTGCTGATTATCGCCATCGTGGTGCTCGTGCTCTTTGGCGGCCGCAAGATTCCCGAAGTGATGCGCGGCTTGGGCCAGGGTGTGCGCGAGTTCAAAGATGGCATGCGGGGCGACCAACCGAATCCGAATCCTCCGACGAATACGCCGCCCTCAACGACTACTCCTGCTCCTACTGAAGAAAAGAAGTAACGCGACGCGGTAAGCGCGATTTATCTCTTCTATATTTTTCTATGTCTCCAAATTTTGTCTTGACCCGCCGGATCCCTCGCTGCGGCATCTGGAATCGAAACAAAAAAGTGCGATTTATTTGCGATTAGAAATTTTCACATGCCTTGTTTTCAAATACTTACGTGGAATTCTAATTCCAGATTTGCGATTAGAAATTTTGGGCTAATCGCAAAAATTGGCCTGGTCGATCGGTCCATTGGGTAGCGGTCCATTAGCTGGCGATCCGCTGGCTGGCGGTCTATTGACTAGCGGTCCCGTGGCCTAGAGTCTATGGGTGACGGTCCATTGGCTGACCAGCCCAACTCTTTTAACGTGGCCCAGAGGCGGCCGAGGGGCATGCCCATTACGTTGAAATAGCAGCCTTCGACGCGGGTTACGTAACGGCCGCCGAGGCTTTGGATTCCGTAGGCGCCGGCTTTGTCGAAGGGCTCGCCGGTGGCGATGTAGGCGTCGATTTCGGCGTCGGAGAGCGTGGAGAAATGCACGCTGGTGATTTCTTCGATTACGCGCTCGATTTTTTGGGGGATGCGGATTACGGCGAGGCCGGTGTGAACTTCGTGGACGCCGCCGCTTAGCTGGCGCAGCATTCTGCGCGCGTCGCTGGGAGAATCGGGCTTTAATAGAATTTCTCCTGCGTTGACGACTACCGTATCCGCGCCGATTACGATGAAATTGTTGGCGCTGGTTTCCGAATCGACGGCCGCGCGGGCTTTTTCGAGTGCGAGGCGTTGGACGTAATCGCCGGCTGGTTCGCTGGGGCGGCGCGTTTCATCGATGTCCGTGGAGCGCACTTCGAAGTCGATTCCGGCGTTGCGGAGGACTTCGGCGCGTCGCGGCGATGAGGAGGCGAGGATGAGTTTCTTCATGGGTGCTTTAAAAAATTAACACGGAGGGCACGGAGATTCACAGAACCCTTGCGGAACGATCGTATCTCGACCGAAGTCATCGTTTGGTGCAACCAGCGGTAATTCCACCTATATTGGTACCCTTACAACGGTCAGCAATCACGCTCACTTCGCACGTACCGTTCCGAAACGTAAAGTTCCATGTTTTCTGGCTTGCATCGTATTGTTCGTCCACCAGCGTGGGAGCCGGATTACCAAGTGCGAAGTCTCGAGAGAGATATCGCAACTGCTCCGTGGCGCGTTCTAGAGCTTCTGCGCGGCTGAGAGGCTTGCCGTGACATCGTGCGTAGTAGTCCTTAAAGAGAAACAGGGCGAGTAGAACGCTCCCAAGAGCCACTGCTATCCAGAGTTTTTTGGACACCGGCGGCATGGGACAGGCTCTCCGTCAGTCCTAAATTATTACGGATTCCTGGTATTCGCCGAAGGCGCGGCGTAGGGCGTCGGAGATTTCGCCGACTGTGGCGTAGGATTCGACGGCTTGGAGGATGGCTGGCATGAGATTTTCGGTGGTGCGGGCGCGGCGCTCGATTTCGGCCAGGGCGGATTTGGTTTTTGCAGTGTCGCGGCGGGCGCGGAGGGCGTTGAGGCGCGCGATCTGAGCCGCTTCGACGGCGGGATCGATCTGAAGCGTGGGGATTGGGCGCTCCTCGTCGGCCTGGAAACGGTTCACGCCTACAACCACCTGCTCGCCGCTGTCGACGGCCTGTTGATACTCGTAGGCTGCCTTTTGAATTTCCTGCTGGACGAAGCCGGCTTCGACGGCGCGAAGCACGCCGCCCATAGCGTCAATTTTTGCGATGTATTCCTCGGCGCCTGATTCGATTTCGTTGGTTAGTTTTTCGATTGCGTAGGAGCCTGCGACGGGGTCGACCGTGTTCACTACCCCGCTTTCGTTGGCGATGATTTGCTGTGTGCGGAGGGCGAGGAGAGCGGATTGTTCGGTGGGGAGAGCGAGGGCCTCGTCGAGGGCGTTGGCGTGGAGCGATTGGCAGCCGCCTAGCACCGCTGCGAGGGCTTGCAGTGAGACGCGGACGAGATTGTTTTCGGGCTGTTGCGCTGTAAGCGAGGAGCCGGCGGTTTGGGCGTGGAAACGGAGCATCATCGAACGCGGATCGCGGGCGTGGAAGCGGTCGCGCATTGTGCGAGCCCAGAGGCGGCGCGCGGCGCGGAACTTGGCAATTTGCATGAGAAATTCGTTGTGAGAATTGAAGAAGAAGGAAAGCTGCGGCGCGAAATCGTCGATGGCGAGGCCTGCGTCGATTGCTGCTTGGACGTAGGCGATTCCATTGGCCAGGGTGAAGGCTACTTCCTGCACGTCCGTGGAGCCCGCTTCGCGGATGTGGTAGCCGGAGATCGAAATCGCATTCCAATTGGGAAGTTCGCGGCGGCACCAAGCGAAGATATCGGTGACGATTCGCATGGCCGGGCGAAGCGGATAGATGTAAGTACCGCGAGCGATGTATTCCTTGAGGATGTCGTTCTGCACGGTACCCGCGAGGCTCTGGAGATTTGCGCCTTGTTGTTTGGCGACTGCAACGTAGAGGGCGAGAAGAATGGCGGCGGTGGAATTGATGGTCATCGAGGTGGAGACGTGCTCGAGGGGGATGGCGTCGAAGAGGGTTTGCATGTCTTCGAGGGAATCGATGGCGACACCGACTTTTCCGACTTCGCCTTGCGCGAGCGGGTGGTCGGAATCCATGCCGATTTGGGTGGGGAGATCGAAGGCGACGGAGAGGCCGTGAACGCCTTGCGCCAAAAGGTACCGGTAGCGCTGGTTCGATTCGACGGCGGTGCCAAATCCGGCGTATTGGCGGGTGGTCCAAAGGCGACCACGGTACATCGTGGGGTAGACGCCGCGGGTGAAAGGGAATTGGCCCGGGTAGGCGAGTTCGGTTTCGGGGTCCCAACCGTTGAGTGCGTCGGGAGTGATTACTGCTTCCATCGGGAGGCCGGTGGGCGAAGCGAGCTTGCGGGCTTTGATATCGGGGAGTTTTTTTGTGCTGTCAGTCATTCTGATTTATCTGATGCGGCGGGCGCGGCGGAAGGATACGAGGCCGAATATCGCCATCATCAAAACATAAACGATTGCGAAGCCGATCAGCCAGAGGACGGGGCGCGTCTTCCATTGGCGCCAGGCCGCGAGGGCGCCGAAGCCCGCGAAAATTATGAACATTGCGCCGGCGAATTCGTGGAAGACCTGGCGGGCGACGCGCGATAGGGCGCGGAAGGTTACGCCAGCGGAGCGCCAGAGGGCCGGGAGCATGTTCGCGCGCATGGAGAGATTGTAGTACAAGCGGGTGGTGGTGCGGCATGCGCGTTGTGTTGCGGGAATCGGCGGAGCTGAACGGCAAAAGAACGAAGTTGTTGTTTGAGGCAAGGATCGGCGGGGGAGATGCGTTGTTACGTTGGCACAGGCCCTTCGGTTCTCAGGGTAAACCCTTCGTTCCTCAGGACAGGCAGGAATGCCTGTGCTACTGAAATGCGTCGTCGTGGCTACCCGGGTCGGCGAAAGATTGGCCTGGGGGACAGGTTACCGACTTGAATCGTGAGGTGCAGCATGGGCTTGTTTCGGTGTTGTGTGCGGCCTAAAATTAGTGTAGGAAACAGCTGGGGGTAGGAGGTACTGCTTTGCAACTCGACGACCGCATGAAGCAGTTGCTTCGGGAACTGGGCCACGCGATCAACGACAGTGTTTCGGATTCGGAGCGGATCGCCGAAGCCATCTCCAGCGTTCGCGCCGCTGGATTCGACATTGTGCTGAAGCTGGACGCGACGATCGGCCTGGCACGCCGCCAGGCTTCGGACGCGAAAATGACGACTCAAGACCGGCGGTTCCTGGAATCGCTGCATATCCAGGTGGACGAGCAGTCGCTCGAAGAAGAGCCAGTGCAATCGAAACTGGAAATGACGGCGCAGGACATTAAATTTCTGAAGTCGCTCAAAATATCCTTCGATGAAGACGCTTAAAATTTTCGCCGCGCTAGCGGCCCTTGCCGCGGGCATCGCGCTCACGTCTGCGCCTGCAAAAGCGCAGAGCGACCAAGCCACTCCACTAACTACGACTTCTCCGATCGTTGTGAAGCAGAAAGCTGCGAAGCCTGTCTGGCTGAAAGCGGAAGTGATTCATGCCGATCAGCTCTCGCTTCTAGTGCGCGAAGAAGACAACGGGCTGAACATTCATACGTTCACCTATTCGGATAAGGCGCGGGAGAAGATACAAGCGGTGCTGGAAGCGGGCGGTTATCAATATGGCGACAAGATCCAGATACGCTACATGCCCGGGAAGACGGAGGCGCTCGACATCCGCGGAGGCCCTTCGAAACCGCTTTAATCTCGTAGTGCGTCAAGCAGTGCTTCACAAAAATTCGATGATTCGCCCTCCTGCAGTTGCCGGCCATTTTTACCCGTCAAATCCAAACGAACTCGCGCAAGGCGTGGATGCGTTTTTATCGCCGGACGCGGAAAAGAAGCGTGCCCTGGGGTGCGTGGTGCCGCACGCCGGCTACATGTTCTCGGGACACGTGGCGGGCGCTCTTTACTCCACGCTCGAAATTCCTGCGCGACTGATTCTCATCGGACCGCGGCATTTTCCGCGCGGTGAATCGCTTGCGATCCTGTCGGAAGGGAGTTGGGCGTCGCCTCTCGGTGAGGCCAAGATCGATTCCGCGCTTGCGGCGGAATTGAAACATGAATTCCCACGGCTGCGTGAAGACGCGGTGGCTCACGAGAGGGAGCATTCGCTCGAAGTGCAGATTCCGTTCCTGCAGCGGCTACGCAGTGATTTTCAATTTGTACCAATTGTGCTGGGGACGGATCGTTATGGCGTTCTAGAGGAATTGGGGCATGCGGTGGCGAAAGTGGCGGCTGCGCAGAGCGAACCTGCGTTGGTGGTGGCGAGTTCGGACATGAATCATTATGAAAGCGATGCGATCACACGGGTGAAGGACGAGCATGCGATCGCGCGCGTGCTGGCGCTCGATCCTCGCGGACTTTACGACACCGTGCGGGCGGAGGGAATTACGATGTGCGGAATCGCGGCGGCGGTGGTGATGCTGGTAGCGGTGCGCGATCTGGGTGCAACGAGTGCCGAACTCGTGCGGTACGCGACGTCAGGAGATATTAACGGCGACCGCGAGCACGTGGTGGGTTACGCCGGCATCGTGATTCGTTGATGACGCGATGCCGGCGGTTGCCGGTTGAAGTTTGGCGATAGTGTGGTTTGCTAAAAGACGTTTACGGTAAACGTCATCGAATGCGTGGTGGCGTTGGAAGTAGCCGTGATCGTCGCAGTGGTGCTGGAACCGGTTGCGGTTGTGCCACCCCCGCCACCGCCGCCTCCTCCCCCGCTGCCTCCGCCGCCACATGCGGCCATCCCGAATAGGAGAGCGAGGAGCATGAGCATCGCAGCCGCGGTCCATTTTAGCTGTTTCAGCTTCCCACCGAAGAGAACGAAGGCCATGCCGATCATCATGGTAAGAGCAATCGCCGCGGGCAGGTAGAGGCGTTCATTTCCATTCGGTCGAACGCCAATGGCTGGCGGGACGCTTGCTGTGGTGGTGATTGTAACGACGGTTGATGCGGATGGGTGCGTGGAATCGAGAGTGACTGAAGCAGGACTGAAGCTGCATGCCGCTCCTGTCGGCAGGCCCGTGCATGAAGACGGCGTGAAATTGAATGTGCCGCTGAAGCCGTTGATGGCGGTAACGGTCAAATTTAGAGTGCCTGAGCCACCAGCGGCCGGCACACTTACGAGCGCGACGCAATTGGACAAGGAGAAGTCGGCAGCGCCGCCTGGATTTGTGACAGCGAAATTGTTCGCGAGGTTGCAGGCGTTCACGGAGCCAAGGCCGGTTGCCAAGTCGAAGCCTGTGCCAGCGCTATAGCCCGTGAGAATTCCATTGGCATCGCCCTGCGTGGCCACGTTGCAATTCGGGGTATTTTTGACGCACGGGGATGAAATCGTGCCGACTGTGACGTCGTGAAAAATGCATGAACTCGCGGGAGCCGCTGAGTTGCAGGTAGCCGCATTTTGCTGGGCTGCCAGCGAGTAAAGAGTGGGATTCGGAAGGCCGAGATTTCCGCCGGTCTTTTGGACGAGAAGCGAGAAAATCGCGCCCATCACTTGAGTGGAGACGGAGGTTCCGCCAACACCTTCGAAAAACGAGTTGCCATTCTTATCTGCACCCAAGCTGCAAGGAGTCTTGTTGTTATTCGGTGGTGCGTCCTGCTGGCAGATGATGTAGAAACTTCCAACGATTCCGTCACCCGCGAAGAGTGAGAGGTCCGGGATCAGGCGCGTGTTGCCGCCGGGAACTCCGGGCCCCGTCTGCCATGACGGGCGCGGATAACCGCCGGAGCACGTTGTAGGGTCTTTGGGGTTTGTTGACGTTGTACAGTTGCTGATGCCGCCGCTCGCGCCGATGGGGCCAATCGAATTCGCCAGATTTGCCGTGTCGTTGCAATTGACTTCCGGAGTGGTGCTAAAACCAACCAAACCGAAAATCGTATTCGTGCAGGAGTCGTTCCAGGTAGTTTCGGGAATGTAGCCCAGGGCCGAGCCCTGATTGGTGCTCAGATTGGTTGCCACGCTCCAGAACGAAGTGGCGTTGGTGAGTTGATTGAAATCGGTGCCGCCGACGGCGACATTGAAGGGCGTGCTGGCGAGGCCACTCACGGCGAGGCCCAGCTTGGCCGGCTGTTCTGTGGCAACATTGGGATCGTCAAAATCACATCCTGCCGAGCCGTTGTCACCTGTAGAGACGACGATGGTGATGCCTTCTGCTGCGCCCTGCATCCAGCGGGTATTGATCATCCCATTTACGACAGTGCCGAGATCCAGCTCGCAATCGCCGAAGCTTTCGGTGAGAACCGGAGCCAGTTTGTTATCGATAACATATTGAGCGGCAACATCTACGCCCGCGGTGGAATTCGTGTTGGCGGCAATCACGAAATTAATTGTGGCGTTCTTGGCAATTGCGCCCGACCACTGCACGTCCAAATCGGACTCAATTTCGTCGGGGGTGATTCCGGGATCGGTGGAGCCGGGCGGGATGGTGATGGTGGGCGTTTTGGCGGGGAGCCCGAACATTTTGCGGAAGTTGACGACGTCCTGCATGTTGATATTGCTATCGCCGACGACGGCGATCGTTTGTCCGGTGCCGTCAATGCCTGCGTTCCATAGCGGTAGGACATTGTAAATTGTGGAGAAATCCTGGGGGCCGAGCGCGAAGCAGTTGTTCGCGACGTATCCGCAATCGCCTACCACTGGAAAGGTGAACAGGGGGTGCAGCGGCTTTACCTTGCCGTCGGCGGTTCGCGTGAAGGTGCCGCGCGAGTGGCTGGCCGGCTTCGGAGCGAAATTGTGCAGCGTGCCAACGCCGGCGACGACACCAGCGAGCGCGGCGGGAATCTGCTGATCGGACGAGTTGGCCCAGTGCTCTTCACCATTAACCACGTAGCGGTGGATGGCGGTGCGAAATGCGTCGTGAACTTGACCGGCGGTGCCGGAGAAATGGATGACGGTGCGCGAGGGTGAAACTTCGATGCCCTGGAAATCGTGCGACTGCAACCAGGATGTGACGGCCTGGACGTCATGATCCGAAGGGCCGAAACGGGCGCCGAATTCCTGAGGCGTGACCCATTTGTGATAGTTCGCGGAGGTGGGGTCCTGCTGCTCGCGAAGCAGGGTGGCGAGCGCGGCGTCCTGCTCGGGAGTACGCTTCAGGCCGAGCATCATGTTGTCCATGGGCAGGCTATCGGGCGCGAGGCCGCGATCGAATTCCGCGCGGGCAAGCGGATGCACGCTGCCGAGACGCTTCACCATCTGGCCTTCGTTGACTGGAGCGGTGACGAGCGAACGCGCCTGGTTGGTTTGCGCCGGCGTGGAAAACGCGGCGATAGAAATAAAAGCAAAGAGTACAAACAACTTGGTGGTAACCGTGTGTGTGGGTCGCATGGTTTTTATGAGTATCTCTGATGCCCCGAAAGGGCAAATAAGATGGTTGCTGGTTGCCTCGAAAGCGTAAATATTTGGCGGACTAGGTACTATCCGACTTGAGGATTGGCCGAGGCAAAAACCCCGGTTGTCCTGGGAACTAAAGGGCTGTCTCACTGTAATAGCATTTAGCTCTAAATCTCAACGTGAATTTCGGATGCGGCTGGCGAGCGCTCGGGCACGTTGGCGGGCGATGTCGATAAACTTGTCATCCGCGGAGACTTGGTCAAGGGCGCCCAGTAGGCGTTCCGGCTCGGGGAATATTTTATTGTTGTAGTCGGTTTCGATCTGGACCAGGGCGTCATTTACGCCCAGGTGGTCGTAACGCATTACTCTTTGTAGGTTGGAGAGATCGGACTCCTGTCGCCCCAAGCCTTCAAAGATATTCAGCAGCTGGGTGGCGGATTCGTCCAGGGTGTAATTGAACTTCACTTCGTGGATTTCTGATCCCTTTGTGTACTGGAAGGTTTTTTCGCCGAGGTTCGCTATACGCCGGTGGATGTCCAGATCCACGCCCTGAAAATTGTGGAGTTTGGAGGCGAGGTCGAAAATACGCTGCGCGAGCGTCGCGTTGATTTGAAAAGCTACCGGCTCGGATTCTTCGTCGAGCTGGCGAATATCGTAGGTGGCGGCGCCATTCTGGCTAACCTCGATCTGCACGTATTCCGGGTAGCTGGACTTGAACACCTTGCGATAAATGATGGCCGGGCCGTCAGCGGGGCCGCCGGCGAGCGCGGACGCGACTGAGAGAAGAACCAGTAACAGCATGCCCGCGCTTATCGAGGGAATCTTTTGAAAAGCAGCGCACCTGAATCTGGCGCTGTTCATTGGCGACTGGATCATTGAAGAATTTGGATGCGAATCGGTCGCTTTCGGTTCCCTGTGGCGATCGTTGCCGGTTGAATGCCCATCGCCCGGGACATGCGTTCGCGCGCTTGCGACAGGTGCGCGTGGCATAGTGCTACTGCGAGGGCGTCGGCGGCGTCGGCCGGTTCGGGATAGCTGGTGAGTCCGAGGGCGGAGCTTACCATCTGCTGCATCTGCTGTTTGGAAGCGGCGCCGTAACCTGCGACGGTCACTTTCACTTCGCGTGGCGAGTAACTGTGCGACGGAACCTGAGCTTGTGCCGCCGCGAGCAGCACCACGCCGCGCACTTCGGCGAGCTTCAGAGCGGTTCGTACGTTTAGCGCCGTAAACACGGATTCCACTGCAACGGCATCGGGCGAAAATTCTTCGACGAGGCGCGCAATGAGCTGATGAATATCGCGGAGCCGCGAGTCGAATGAAGCTCGTGCCGGCAGCTTGAGGGCGCCGAAGCGAAGCATGTGGGCCGTCGAACCCTCGAACTCGACGACGCCGTAGCCGGTAGCGCCGGCGACGGCAGGATCGACTCCGAGCACGCGGAAAGGGTGCGTCTTCAACGGCGCGCTGGTTTGCTGTCGGGCGGGAATTGCGGCGCGAGAAGTCATTGGGCGCGCACTAGTTTAGTGCTGCGCCTAGGCGAGCGATAGTGTTTTTTGGGGCGGGTGTTGCGTCAATACCGAGACTGCATTTGCGGCACGGGTAGTTGCAACGAGAACCGAAGCCGCTAACTGGCGACGGCTGCCTGAATTTCCTTCTCGTCGATGTCGAAATTGGCGTAGACGTGTTGCACGTCGTCGTGATCCTCAAGCGTTTCGACCATGCGCAGCATCTGCTGCGCCTGAGCGCCGCTCAATTTCACGTAGTTCTGCGGAATCCAGGCCACTTCTGCAGTTGCTGGTGTAATTCCACTGGCGACGAGCGCTTCGCGTACTTTTTCCATCGCTTCGGGCGGGGTCGTCACTTCCCAGGCCGAGCCATCGTCGCGCAAGTCTTCCGCGCCCGCGTCGAGCACGATGCCCATCATCTTATCTTCGTCGGCCAGCTCTTTCGGCACCACGATGTCGCCTTTGCGGTGGAACATCCAGCCCACTGCGCCGTTCTCCGCCATGTTGCCGCCGTTCTTCGACATCATGTGGCGAATCTCGCTGACGATCCGGTTGCGGTTGCTCGTGACAACCTGAATCAGCACGCCTACGCCGCCGGGGCCGTAGCCTTCGAACATCACCTCGTCAAGCGTCTCGCCCTCGAGCTGCCCTGTGCCGCGCAGGATGGCGCGTTCGATATTGTCATTGGGCATGTTTTCGTTCTTGGCCGCGCTGATTGCGGTGCGGAGGCGCGGGTTGGTGACAGGGTCACCGCCGCCGGTGCGCGCTGCGATGGTGAGCTCGCGGATAATCTTGGTGAAAACTTTGCCACGCTTGGCGTCCGTAGCCGCCTTCTTATGCTTGATCGTGGCCCATTTTGAGTGTCCAGACATGGTCTAACCTTCTATGGAAAGTGTGGCAGGAGCTGCAATTCAACTCTTGCCACGTTAGTCTAGCAGCCGCGCCAAAATCAGGCAATAGAGCCGAGGGATACGAGGTAGCAGAGGGCGAGACTACCCTTTTTTATGCAATTGGGTCTTAAAGCTGGTGGCGATAAGAGGCCCAATTTAAAGCGGTTCTTTGCGCCTAGCGTCGTCAACTTATTATTCTGTCAGCAGAAATCTCCGGTACACCACTCGCAGCGTCGCTACGATCGGAATAGATAGATAAATTCCTACAATCCCACCTACGGCCCCGCCCACCATTACCGTGAATATCGCGAGCAGCGGGTGAATCTCGAGCTCATGGCCCACGACACGCGGCGAAATAAAATAATCCATCAGCATTCGCCAGAGTCCCAGCAATGCTGCCATCCAAATCCAGTGAGAATGGGTGAGCGCTCCGATGGTAACGATCATAGTCGCGGAAGTCATCCAGCCGGCCACGGGTATGAACTCCAGCACTCCCGCCAAGACGCCAAGCGCCAATGGGTGTGGGAAACTCAATAGCAACGTCGTCACTGAACAAAACACGAGCGACAGAATTCCAAGGATCACTTTGGTCCTTATGTATTGCTGAAACATCACGTTCAATTCGCTGGCGAAAGACCGCAGATTCTCCAGGTTGTCTTTCGTCGAAACAACCCGGATGATGGATTCGGCAAGGATTGGGCCGCCGCTAAGGAAAAAGAGCGCCAGTATGGGGATTAAGACCAGGCTTCCAATAGCACCGGGTATAACTCGCTGTCCATTTTCCACAAGACCACGAATTCGCTCATGGTGTTGAATCAGAAATGACTTCAGCCGCAACTCCTGCGCATCCGTCCAGCCGTACTTGTCGCCAATCTTCGTCGCGATGTCGCCCGTCGAAATCTGCTCGGAAATTGCTGGCAAGCCTCGAATCAGGCCGCCCGCGTGCCGAAAGAAACCCGGGTCCAGGCCATGGATACCGACTGCAATGAGAATCAGAAGTCCGAGATAGGCCTCCAAAATATGCGGCCCTCGCAGATTCTTGAAAAATAAAGAATGGCGCTGCAGAAATCGCACCACTGGATCAATCAAGTAGGCAAACAGGATCGAGAAAATAAAAATAATAAACACCGTCCGCGCAACATACACAATGGCGAGCGCCAGTGCGAAGACGAGGATCGTCAGCAGGACTTTTGCAGTCTTGCGATCAAGCATTGACATGAGCCACCCACAGCAAAGATGTTCTGGCGGGCATCAATCTGTCTGGCTTTCCAGTCTTTGCTTGATCGTTGCCAGTGCTTTTTCCAGTGACGAACGGGTTCTGTCGACAGCTACCTTCCGCACAATGCCGCCTTTGAACCCGGTGAGGCCGGCCTGGGACGAGCCTTTAAGCGTGATCACGTACATGCCGGGACGTTCCTTGTCTGGGACGCAGACTGTAAGATCGAGGGCCGTTTCGAAGTAGTGGCTCGCATAAAGTTGCTTCACGGCGATTGCATATCTCGGATTTGCGGAATCCTTGTCACGGTAGATAATCGCTTGCAGGATTCGCAGTGTAGGCTTCAGTCCGAAGTTGACCTTTTCCCAATAGAACTGAGATTCGATCCCATCCGAGTTGGCTTTTGGATAATCGAGCAGGTATTGGTCAAGAACAGGCAGATATGAGGGAAGGCCTTTTGACCGGCTGATCAGCCTTTGAAAGGTCTCCGCCACAACCGCTGGGTTATGTTTGTCGCGATAGGTTCCGAGCGCCGCGTCTCCTCCCTCCACATACTTTTCGAGAGCTTCCAACGCCATCTTTTGCCCAAGCCTGTTCACCTGATCCGCCGCATCCGGCGCAGACCAATTGATCGACTGCTTGAACGTATCCATCGCTTCGCTGGGCAGCTGTATCTCGCAATGCCCGGGCTCGCACTTTTTCAGCTCTTTGATGTCTTGCTCCTCCAATGTAAAGCCCTCGAGATCCGAGAGCTTCGGAGGATCGCTGAATCTCTGGACGGCCAGATAGTTGGGAACCTTGCGAAGCGCGTCGATGTCTGAAGCGAATTTGAGATAACGCTCCGGTGTGGAGTTCACGTACACGGAACCGAACACATACACTTCATCTGGCGTCGGTGAATCCAATATCTTGGCGACAGCTTTTCCGCTTCGAATACTGTTGATCTGCTCGTCATTCAACCCGACATACTCTCGAAAGAACTTAAACGGTTCGGCGTCTTGCCCACCCGCAGCAAAGGCGGCCGCCGACAGGATTCCCGCCAACAGCACAGCTGCCGTTCGGATTCCAGCTCTCCCATATGACTTCATAATTTCTCCAATATCGCAAGGCCGCATGGTGCACTGTTCTCGTGTTCGGCCAGACTCTGCGGCAACAATTACCACCACCGGTAGCCGAGGCACAAGCTAGTGCATGCTGAGGGCCAGCCAAATTCCACGATTTGGCCAGAAGCCCTTGATTACGCAGGTGGCTGCGGATGCCGAGCGTTCGCCCATTTGGCGAGGAGAGGACCTATGTTTAAGGTTTGACATTTGTCAGAGGGTTGACACCTGGCCGCCCGTGCGAAGAAGTTCTTATGGGGCGGTTGACGGCGCACAAGTAAGTGGGCCAAAAACTGCTCGGTCTTGCGAGACGCGGACGCCTAGGTTTTCTCCGTGCGCTCGAAATCGCTCGGCAATGCTGATGCCAGGAGGAGCGCTGCGCCGGCGTAGAGCAGTGTGTCCGCGACGTAATTTATTCCTTCATTGATCTCCGATGGGCCGTGGGCGAGGAGCAAAATGGGCAGATATAGGAATAGAGTCAGGACGGTCATTAACGCGCCAATCGAGGCTGCGGCTATCCGAGGTTTTTTGTTCAGGGCCAGGGCAACGCCAGCGGCCAGCAAGATCGCTCCCGCGAGGTATGCCCATAGGCTGGGAAATGGAACCCATGGTGGCATCGTCTTTTGCAAAGGAACGCCGGGCGCAAACTCTGGATGAAGAAAATGTTGTACACCAAAAAAGATGGCAGCAATCGCTATGACGATGCGGCCAAATAAGATCATCCATTTCGATTGCTGCGGCGACGCGGCGCGAGTGTACAGCCCGGCGAGAGCCCATGCGCCCGCAGCAAAAGAGGAATCTCTTAGCAGGAAAATCCACGCGAAGCGATCCGTGGCATTTTCGACCGCAGACGGTATGTAAATCAGGCAGACGAATAGTGAGAACATCAATGCGAGCAGGGTGGATGACAGGCGTACGAACTTCCTCAAAGTAAGACTGGTGGCTGCCGCGAGCAGCGCGCATCCGACAAAATGCGGCCAGAACCAGCGCACCGGCATCCAGGATGGGACCGAATCCTGAATAAACTCGGGGCCACGGAAATGCTCGGGCGCGAATACAGCGAGTGGAACGGCGAAAAAGACGCAGCCTAGGGTGATGAGCTTCTCCCAGCCGCGAGCCCCGCTGATTTCCTTCCGAAGCACAAAAACGCCGACGGCAAGATAGATAAGCCCGGCAAGACACATCCAGAAATTTGTTGGTGCCAGCATCAGAACCTCTTTCGGAAGGTGCTGCGGCTGAGATTGTATTCCACCGCGGAGGGTTGCCAGAAGAAATGAAAGGCTCCTTTTTAAGAGGAAATCGCTTTTGGTTGCGTTTGCTCTGAACTATGATGGCCGTCTTTGGAGGCGCATAAATGGCTGCTGCATGGAAGGGTTTTCTTGCTTTCGGGCTTGTGTCGATTCCGATTTCTCTCGAGCCTGCCGCCCGGTCCGAAAGAATCAGCTTCAATCAGATTCACTCGCCGTGCGGCAGCCGCATCAAGCAGCCGACCTATTGCCCAACGTGCGAAAAGTTCGTGGAGCGCTCGGAGGTAGTGAAAGGCTACGAGCACGAAAAGGGTCAATACCTCCTGTTCACGAAAGAGGAGCTGGAAGAGATCGAGCCCGAGTCGGCGCGAACGATGGAAATCCTCAGTTTTGTGAAGAGCGAGGAGATTGATCCGGTGTATTTCGAAAGCTCTTACTACGCCAAGCCTGAAGAAAGCGGCGTGCGAGCCTATGATCTGCTGCTCGACGCGATGAGGAAGACCGGATACGCCGCGATCGCCAAAGTGACGATGTTCGGGCGCGAAAATATCGTCATCATTCGGGCGCTCGAGAGTGGCTTCACGCTGCACACGATGTTCTACGAAAATGAGGTGCGGGCCGCAGGTGAAAAAACGAGGAAGCCTGAACTCAAGGACGCGGAATCAAAGTTGGCCACGCAGCTGATCGATACGCTGGCTGCTCCCTTTGAGCCAAGCCAGTATGTTGACACTTACCGGCAGGAGCTAGAGCGGCTGATCGAAGCAAAGCGGAGTGGGAAGAAGCTGGCGGTGATGCCGCGCGTCAAGCGGGAGAACGTCGTGGATCTGATGTCCGCGTTGAAGACGAGCCTTTCGAGGGAATCCTCGAAACGAGACCTTCTGCGAACCGTAGCAAAGCCGGGCAAGGAACAGAAGAAGTCGCGGGCCAGCTAGGGTTCGCCGCCGCGGGTGAAATAAGCTTAAGATGGCAGGTGAAGCCCCCGCAGCTACAATTTTCAATGATCATGACTTGGCAATTCATCCTCTTTGTCATTCTTCTTAAGAGTCTCCTAGGGGCTGGCGTGGGACTTGCTGTGACCGCCATCCTTTATCACTCCAGGCTAACGCCCGGCAACTTTCTGATGGGTGTTGTTCTGGGTGTTTTTGGCTTTCTTACGGGTGCGAGCTTAAGCGGTTGGGGAGGCGCTCACGCATACTTCGTCAACGGCAAACGAATGGACCAGACCCCCTGGGGCGAAAACCTGTGGCTGCGCAACCGTCTCGCCGACAATGAAACCGTAATGTCGATTTTGTTGGCTTCGCTTGCCGTCTTCCTCGGGTATGTGGTGGTACGTCAAATGTCGGTTGCCCGAAGAACTCCGTGAAGTTCCGATGAAATCCGCCGCGCAGTTGCCGCTCCTGGTAGGCTTCGCCGTGCTTGCCGTTGCGAGCGTCTCTGCGCAGAGCGCGAAATGGCAAATTGACGCGGGTCATTCTACAGCCAGCATCTTCCTCGCGCAGTCCGGTGATGCCGATCCCGGCGTCAACATCGCTGTCGCCATTGCGGCCGGAACCATGGGCCTCGACTCCGCCGATCCCTCCAAACTTTCGCTCCAGCTCAATATAATTCCGGCCGACCAGGGCGACGCGCTTCTCGAACCCCACGGCACGCTCCGTGCCGGTGCTTACGCTGCGCTCTCGCGTTACACCGTGATGAGCTTCCAATCGAAGTCCGCCGTCCGCGACCAAAGCGGCAAAATCCAGCTGACCGGCGATGTGACCATCACCTACGTCGAACGTGAAGGCCCCTCCGACTGGAATGTCGCCTACAGTGGACCGACTGTGATCACTCCCGTAAGCAAGAGCGCCACGCACACAGTCACCTTCACATTCGACAAGTCTGCTTCGGGGATTGCCTATGGCCAGAAAGTGGGCTGGATGGAAATTACAGGTCTTGGCAAAATTCCGCTTGAAGATTTGCCGGCTTTGCGGTTTTGGCTGTCGAACTCAGTGTGGCCGACACTGGTGGAGGATCGCAACTGCCACATGCCGAATTATTCGATCAGCATGCGCGATTATCACGGTGCTGTGTGCACCGGCAACGTCGTCGAGACGACGCCCCGCAAGCGGGTTGCTGACGGTTCCACTTCCGGCCTCGATTATTCCGGGCCGCGCTATGAAACTCCGCAGAAGATCAATGAAGTCCGCATTGTACTCGACCTGAAAATGCGCGAACCCCGCTAAACATTCGCCGAGGTTGACACGTCGTGGCCCAAATATTTCAGGCAGCCTGGTGCGATGCTCTTGCGGGTGCGCTTGCCAGCAGCCGCACCAAGCCTTCAGCCGCCGTGGGATGAGCAAAGATCGCATCGCGAAGCGCAGTGTACGGGAGTCCTGCCAGCATTGCGGTCTGAACGGTTGCCATCGGCTCGCTGGCTTCCACGCCGAACACCGTGATTCCGAGAATGCGATCGCTATCCTTTTCGATCAGCATTTTCAGAAAGCCGCGCGGTTCCGATAGAGTCTCTGCGCGGAATACCATGGCCATCGGTATCTTCACCACGCGATATTCGACGCTGCGGCTTTTCGCCTGCGTCTCGTTCAATCCGATGCGCGCAAGCTCCGGATCCGTGAAGATGCAGTAGGGGATCAAGCGATTCAGAGTTGTGCGATTTCCTCCGTTGAGGTTGTCGCGAATCACGCGGAAATCATCGAAGGCCACGTGGGTGAATTGCGGGCTGCCGGCACAATCGCCCACCGCCCAGACGCTCGGAGCCGTCGTTTCCAGGCGTTCGTTGACTTTTATATAGCCGCGCGCGTCGAGCTCCACTCCGGTCTTATCGAGCCCGATTTCCTGCGTGTTGGGAACGCGGCCAACAGCGACGAGAAGATCGCTTCCTTCGATCATGCGCTCGCCCTTGGCGTCCTTCACGTGGACTCGCACCTGCTGGCCGGAAAGCCCTTCGACGCGGACACTTCCGTGCCGAGCAGCACTTCGATTCCCTCGTCGTGAAACAGCTCCAGCAGGGCTGCGCTTACGTCGGCATCCTCCTGGCTGGCGATCTGAGGGCTTCTTTCGATTAACGTGACTCGCGAACCGAAACGGCGCATGGCTTGCGACAGTTCCAGCCCAACGTAGCCGCCGCCGATCACGATGAGGTGCTCCGGCAAGCGGTCCAGATCCAGGAGCTGAATGTGCGTCATCGGTTTTGCGGCCGCCGCTCCGGGCACATCAGGGATAACCGCACGCGAGCCTAAATTGAGGAATACGCGGTCGCCGGCGATCACGCGCGTGCCTCCGTCGTTGAGAGAAACTTCTACCGTTCGTGGTGCTATGAAACGCGCCGATCCCACGATCAACTCTGCGCCGCTTGCCTTGTAGAGATTGAGATGCCCTTGAATCTCCTCCTCGACCATTTTTCGTTTGCGGCGCTGGACGCCTGCCATGTCAATTTTGAACGATCCCAGTTCAAGCCCGAATTCTGCCGCGCGACGGGCGAACGATGCCACCTTCGCGCTGTGGACGATGTTCTTGCTGGGGAGGCAGGCGATATTCGGGCATGAGCCGCCGATTAGTCTGCGTTCGATGACTGCCGTACGATGACCCATCTGAGCCATTGTCCATCCAATGTGCTTTCCAGCTTCGCCGCTTCCGATGATAAGTGCGTCGTAACGCTCAGCTTCGCCCATGAAAGTCTCCTTGTGGCTCGATTCGTTAGTTTCACTCAAAGAAGATTGAGGCAGGTGTTATTCGATACGATCGGCTTGCTAACTTTGGACGCGACGTAGAGCATGCGCGGTTCGTCCGCAGGAGAGGGTGGCGGCTCCTCATCCTTTGTAGCAAAGACCCGGCCCCAGCTTCAAGCCAATCGGGTGATGATCAAGCGTGACAATTCTGGATTGGAATTATTAGACGCGGCCCAGCACGTTTTATTCTTCGCGCAGAGCGACGAGAGGATCCACGCGGGTTGCTCGGCGTGCTGGAATATAGCAGGCGAAAAGTGCGACGCCGGCGAGAATCGCTGAAACAGAAAAGTAGGTGATTGGATCAGCGGGGGCAACGTCGAAGAGCATGGAGCGAAAAATTCGCGTCACGATCGCTGCTCCGACAAGGCCCGAAGCCAGTCCGATGACAACGATCCGCATGCCTTCTCCCAACGCCATGCGCAGAATATCCAGTCGCTGCGCGCCGAGAGCCATGCGAATTCCCACTTCGTGCGTGCGCTGGCTGAAGGAGTAGGCCATCACGCCGTAAATGCCGATCGCGGCAAGCAGTAGCGCGACCGCCGCAAGCACACCCAGAAGTTCGAGCGCAAAGCGCCGGTCAGCCAGGGAACGGGCGATGATTTCATCCATCGAGCTGATGCTGTGCACCGGAACATTGGGATCGACGCTTTCCACCACTTGCCGCACGGTTTCGCCAAGATGTCCCTCTCCGCCGCGACTGCGGAGAAAAACTACCGCGTTGACGGGCGCGAATTGTCCTAGAGGAACATAAATGTGCGGAACACTGGGCGCGTCGAAACCGTCCGACTTGATATCGCCCACGACGCCGACAATCTTCACGCCCTGAATACCCGCTCCGAATCCAAACTTAATTTGTTGTCCTAGCGGATTCTGCTCCGGCCAATAGCGCCGCGCGAGAGTTTGATCTATCGCGCCAACGGTCTCGGCGGTCTTGTTCGTATCTGAGGCCGTAAAATTTCGGCCGGCGATCAGGGGAACTTCCATGGTGCGAAAATATTGGGTATCGACTACCGCTATGTCCGCAGTTGGGCTGCGCTCGGAATCTTCCGGCCGCCCTTGAATAGAAAAGGGAGAGTAGTTCCTCCCGGAGTTCATGGGCAGAGTGTCATTGCCTGAAATTGTGGATTGCTCAACGCCCGGCAGCACAGAGACGCGGCGATAGACTTCTTGAAGAAAAGCGGCGCGCTTCTCTTCGGGGGCATAAGGATCGTTCGCCGGATCGTTGGCCACTGGAATCCAGATCTGCACCGTCGTCAGATGGCTGGGGTTGAATCCGGGACGCACTTCGAGCACGCGCCAGAAACTTCGTAAGAGCAACCCCGCACCCGCTAGCAAAACAATCGAGAAGGCTATCTCTGACACCACGAGGACACGCGACAGTCGAGTATGGCGTCTGCCCGTGCCTGACCCGCGACCCCCTTCCCTCAGATTCTCAGTCTGGTTCGGGTTCGTAGTTTGAAGCGCCGGCGCCAAGCCGAAGAGGACGCCGGTGACTATCGAAATCAGAAAAGCAAAAAAAAGCACCTTGCCGCTGACGTCAATCTCGTTGAGCCGAGGAATATCAGCGGGTGCGAGGCTGACGATCGCATTCTTCAAGAAGAGAACTGTGACAATAGCGACGACGCCGGAGATTACGGACAGGAGCGTGCTCTCGGTCAACAGCTGTGCGGCCAGGCGTGCGCGACTTGCGCCCATCACCAGGCGGATCGCAATTTCGCGGCGACGTCCGGAAGAGCGCGCGAGCAGCAGGTTCGCGATATTCACGCACGCGATCAGCAGCACAAATCCCACAGCGCCGAAAAGAATAAGCAACTCCGTCCGCTGCGGACCTACCAAATCTTCTTTCACCGGGACGAGCCGCACAGTCCACTTCGCGGCAGCAGGGTACTCGGCGGGATATTCCCGGCTGAGTCGCGATATGTAGGCGTCGAGCTGCGATTGCGCCTGTGCAACGGTGAGTCCGGGCCTCAAGCGTCCGATGGCACCCGGAATTATTCTCTGCGAGCGCACGGGTGGAACAGGAAACGGAAGACCGTTGAATCCGGTAGCGAGCCAGACTTCCACGTCGGTGTTTAGCGTTCGGCCCGGATGTCGAAAGCCCGGGGGCATCACCCCGACGATCGTGTACAGGTCGCTATCGAGGCGCATTTTGCGGCCGATGATGTTCGGGTCCGAACCATAATTGCGGCGCCAAAATCCATCGCTGATAACCACTGGCTCCAGGAATCCCTGGGCAGCATCTTGCTGCGTGTAGACGCGGCCAAGTTGCTGCTTCACTCCCAGCAGTGTGAAATAGTCGGGGCTCGTGACGAGGCTTTCGGCGCGGACCGTCCGATCTCCGCCGCCGACAGCCGAATTACTTGGCGCCACTGCTGAAATTTCCTGAAACACGCCCGACCGCTCTTGCAAATCCCAAAGCTCCGGGGCGGACAAGCCCACATCTTGTTCGTTCGGGCCGCGAAGGTCGTCGAACACGCGCACGAGTTGCTCAGAATGCGGAAATGGCAAGGGGCGCAGCAGGACGGCGTAGACCACGCTGAAAGTCGCAACATTGGCGCCAATCCCGAGCGCCAGCGTCAGCACCGCGACAATTGTGAACCCAGGGCTCTTGAGCAACATTCTGAACGCATAGCGCAGGTCCTGGACGAATGAGAACACGGGTGCCTCACTGTGCGTGCCCCGTGATGCGGCAGACGCGATTGCTCTATATGGACGAAGGAGGCCGCGGCATTGTTAGCAGGAGAATTTGCGTTAGTCGGTGAAAGTTGCAAACCGCTCGATTGCCGCTGGCGTGTATTGGCCCACTTCGATGAGGTAACCGTCTGGGTCACGCATGTAGCACCGCCACTCGTGGCCGTGGTTATCGAGAGGCTCGGTGATGAAATGGGCGCCCTTGGCGCTCCAGTTTTTGTAACAAGCCCAGATATCCGCCACTCGCAGGTTCATGAAGCTGCTCATTCTGTTTAGGTCGGGCGGCGTTTCCAGGATCACTTCGGGCTTGTCGGGTGTGGGCCCGCCGCCGGAATTCAGGATGAGCCACGAATTGGCCAGCTTGACGTAGCAGGGATTTTCAGGCCTCACCACTTTGCCACCGAGCACCTTCACGTAGAAGTCTCTCGATTTCGCCTGGTCTTTCACCGTTAAGAAGTGCGTAACGTAGAAACCCTCTCGTGCAATCGGCGCGTCCGCTAGGCTCATTGGGCACCTCGCAGCTTATTTTACTACCACTTCGAACGGTGCCCCGACCGGGCAATCGTGTTAAGTTTGCGTCCTGATGCCGCACATGCCCGCATCCGTCACCCAAGTTCTCGAATTCGCGCTGCTCGCGGCTACCTCAATTTTCTTTCTGGTTGACCCGTTCACAGTGATTCCGCTTTTCCTCGCAGTCACTTCCGATTCGCCGCCGCAAGAGCGCCGCTGGATCGCGCGACGTTCCGCGTGGACCTGCGCGATCGTTCTCGCCACGTTTGCGGCGGCCGGGAGCTTGATTTTCAAGATGTTCGGCATCACGCTTCCCGCTTTCAAAATCGCGGGCGGGATCATACTGCTGCAAATCGGTTTGGACATGTTGCAGGCGCGCCAGTCGAGCACGAAAGCCACGCCCGCGGAAGCCGAGGAGAGTGTAAGCAAGCGCGACGCAAGCATCATTCCGCTGGGGATGCCGATGCTGGCGGGACCGGGAGCTATCTCAACGGTGATGGTGCTGGTTGGAGAATCGCACTCGATTTGGCAGCACGTGGTGATTTATTCCACCATCGTTGTTACCGCATTTGCGTCGTTCCTGATTCTGAGCGCCGCGGGAAGCGTGCAGCGTTACATGGGCCAGACGGGAATTCGCATCCTGACGCGTATGATGGGTCTGTTATTGGTAGCGCTCGCGGTGCAGTTTGTGGCGAACGGGTTGATCGATTTCGGGTTGTTGAAACCGTTGACCAATCCCTTCTAGAGTTCCTCGTCTTCGTCGCTTCTCTTCAACTTTGTAATCTTCAGGGCGAGGCGGATATCCTGCGATTTTACCGCGGCGAGGATCGCGCGGCGCTTCTCCAGCGGCAACTCCGAGGGACTGATAACTCCTGCTGCATCTCGGGGGAAATTTTTAACGAATAGGGCGGCCATATGCGCGGTCGCGTAGGAAATCGGCGTCGAAATCATGCCGCGCTGGCGGATCTGATACAGCGTCGGAAAGCTCGCATCCCAGCGCACGAGGAGCGGTTGGTCGTCTTTGGCGCCACGCACCAGCACCGCCGCTGCGAACCGTGCGTTTTCCAAAATTCCTCGGCGAATTAATTTCGCCACTGCTTTCGGCGTGGGCACTTTTGGAAAACGCTTGTGCACCATTCCCTGCGAGCGGTTCAGCCGCCCTTGCCGGAACCAGCGATACAAGCGGTCGAAATCATTGCCGCCGATTTTCGCGTCCACGTCGCGCACAGGCGTATCGCGGGGCATCAGGCAGACTTCGTCCTGCGCTGCCAGGTAAACCGTCGTCTCGCCGATCGGGGCAGGGAAGCGGAATTTTTCGCGCTCGGCGAAACGCCGCACCATCGCGAATTTTCCGTGGCGATAGATGCGCGGTTTCGAAATCGCCGCGTCGTACACGCCGTCGGCTGACCAAGTGGAGATCGGATCTTTGCTTTCCGTGCTTTCGAAAAGACGGAAATGAATTTCATCGGAGCTATCGAGCAACTCGCTGCCGCGCTTGGCGAGCAGGTTCGTAAGTCCTGGGGCAACCCCTGCGCAGATCAGAGCCGTGCGATTTTTGGCGACGAAGCGCTTGTGATAGCGGTACTGCTCGGGCTTAAACGGCGAACGCGTGAGATGCGCGTTCAAATCCATGTAATGAATGCCCAGGCGCAGAGCCGCGCGCAGAATGATTTCGTTGAAGACGGCTGGGGAAGCGTTGACGATTAGATTTGCGCCGCGAGCCGCACGCACGATGGACCACAGGTTCCGCGCGTTCGTCTCGATCACTTCGATCGTGCTCTTTTTGCCGAGGAACCGTTGCGCGCGGGCGATGTCGCGATCGCCGCACCAGACGGTGTGCCCCTGGCGCGTCAGCAGATGGGCCAGCAATGAGCCGGTGCCGCCCGCCCCCAGAACGAAGATGCGCATCGGTGCGCCACTTTATCACAACCGATGCAGTGGGAAGTCACGGTGGATTGCCGGCGTATCGTTTAGCTCAACTATTTGCGCAAGCTATCCCTGTAGCGTAGAATCGCCCTGTTGCTCCGATCCTCAGAGCCTAACGGAGAGAAATCCTAGGGCTTGGAGGACGAGTCCTCAGCGATCGTCGCAGAGGGCGAGGGTGCGGGCGGAAACGCTTGCGCCTCCCTTCGCGGAATTTCATGAGTCCGCGTTTTGGAAAGGAGACAGTTCGAGGCTCGCTGTGTGCGACCTCGGTCTTTCGCCCAAGTCCAATCGCGGATTTGGGTTTTTTGTTTTTCGGCAACACGTAACGGTTGTCATCCTGAGGAGGGCGCCGTTCAGCCCGACGAAGGATCTCAACGTAACGCGTCGCCGCGCATGACGAACGCGAGCAGCGCTCACTGAACCATGTCTCTCTTCGACAAATTCGGCCGCCAAATCACCGACCTGCGCATCTCGGTCACCGACCGCTGCAACTTCCGCTGCGTCTACTGCCGCTCGGCCGATCCCGAGAACCAGATGCCGCACCACGAGCTGCTCGAATGGGACGAGTTCGAGCGCCTCGCGCGCATCCTTGTCGGCATGGGCATTCGCAAAGTGCGCGTCACCGGCGGAGAACCGCTCGTGCGCCCGGGCGTCGAAGATTTCATCGCGCGGCTGAAGGCGATCGGCGTAGGCGATCTTTCGATCACCACCAACGGCCACCTGCTCGCCGAGCGTCTCGACGCGCTGCTTGCCGTCGGCCTTGACCGCATCAACATCAGCCTCGATTCGCTCGACCGCGAGAAATTCGAGCGCGTGACGCGCACAAAAACATTCGACGCAGTGATGGCCGGTATCGACGCCGCTCAAGCCTCGCGCCTGCGTCCCGTAAAAGTCAACGCGGTCTTGGTGCGCGGCCTGAATGACGACGAAGTGGAAGCGTTCGCCGAATTTGCGCGCGAACGCGACCTGATCATGCGCTTCATCGAATTCATGCCGCTGGACGCCGACCGAGCGTGGACGCGCGACACAATGGTTCCCGCGGCAGAAGTCTACCGCCGCATTCACGCGCGCTGGCCGCTCGTCGAAATCGAGCACGAACGCAGCGAGACCGCGCGCAAATACAAGTTCGTGGACGGCCCGGGCGAAATCGGCCTGATCGCGCCGGTCACGCAGCCTTTCTGCGGCCATTGTTCTCGCATCCGCCTCACAGCGGACGGGAAACTCCGCACCTGCTTATTCAGCAAAGACGATCACGACCTGAAATTCCTGCTGCGCGGTGGCGCAAGCGATGAAGACATTGCCCATGAAATCCGCTCGGTCGTGATGCAAAAGGAGAAAGGTCATCGCATCAACGACCCCGGTTTCGTGCCGCCATCGCGCACTATGGTCTTCATCGGCGGCTAGGTGCTTGACCTTCTTACCCGCACGCTTTTAGTTTGCCCTCGGCGACACACTCACGCACAATATCCATAGGCAAAACATTGGATTTGGGAGCCCGTTCGACATGGCTGATGACGAACAGAAGATTTTCTCGTTAACCGAGGCCGAGCGGCTCCGCGCCCAACTCGAACCCGTCCTGATCGAAGCCATGGAATCCCGTCGCAAGATGGAAGAGGTGGAAGAGCAGTTGCGCGACATCGCGGAACGAATTTCGCGTTCCGGCGGCATGCTCATCCACTACGAAAAAGTCGCCAAAATCCGCCTCGAATTCAATCGCCTGCAGCAAACCGTGCAGTCCGCCCTCGATCGCATTCAGGAAACCGGCTGCGTGGTGAAAGACCTCAACGTGGGCCTGCTCGATTTTCCCGCGCGCATCGATGGCGACGAAGTTTATCTTTGCTGGAAACTCGGCGAGGATCGCATCCGCTTCTACCACCGCCAGGACGAAGGCTTCGCCGGCCGCAAACCAATCGACCCCCGCGACGCCGGCTACTCAAACCCCGTCCAGTAATTCCTCACGAATCTAAACTTGCTGAGAGAGGACGAAAATCACGCTATGGATTGGGAACCGAGATCGCTTCGCCGTTTGCAGGGACCGGCCTGAAAAGCGAAATTCCCGAACTGCGCACTTACTATCGCCAATTCCTAACCGAAAAGCTGCCGGGCCTGAAGGCCCCCGCTAAGAAACCGTCACGAACTACCCCTCGGCCAGGTACCGGTGCACGAACATCACCGACATCGCGCCCTCGCCCACCGCCGAAGCGCAGCGCTTCACCGAACCATGCCGCACATCTCCCGCCGCAAACATTCCCGGTACATTCGTCTCAAGGTAGTAAGGATTCCGTCGCAGCGGCCACCCCTCCGGCGGCTTGCCGTTGTGCATCAGGTCGGGTCCGGTGACCAGATAGCCTGCCTCATCCCGCACGATTCCCACTTCCTTCGCCCAATTCGTGCGCGGGTCGCCGCCGATGCAGACGAATAGCCAATGCGTTTTGCACATTTGCTCCTGGCCAGTGACTCGGTTTTTCAGCGTGATCGCCTCCAGCACCCTGTCCCCGTGAAGAGCCGTCACCTCGGTTTCGGTGAGCACTTCCATATTCGGCGTGGATTGGATTCGATCGATCAGATATCTCGAAAGCGTCGCCTTGAGCGACTCCCCACGCACCACAATCGACACTTTCTTCGCGTACTTCGCAAAGTACAGGCTCGCCTGTCCCGCCGAATTGCCGCCTCCCACCATGAAGACGTGCTCGCCCCCGCAGAGTTCCGCTTCACTCGCGCCGGCTCCGTAGTAGACGCCCTGGCCGTAGAATTTATCTTCATTCGCGAGGCCCAGCTTGCGGTAGTCGATGCCGGTGGCGCAGATCGCAGCGCGGGCGATGATCTTCGTGCCGTCGGCGAGATAGCCCACGCGCTTGGCGGTGGTGAATTCACCTCGCACTCCGTCTCGGCCCAGCAGGATTTCGGCTCCGAATTTAGTTGCCTGGTGGCGTGCGCGCTCGGCAAGTTCAGCGCCGGGGATGCCGCCTGGAAATCCGAGATAGTTTTCAATCTTAGGACTGCTGCCGGCTTGCCCACCGATTGCCCAGCGCTCGATCAAGATGGTCTTCAATCCTTCCGAAGCGGCGTACACGGCGGCGCTCAATCCAGCAGGGCCCGCGCCGTAAATCGCCAGATCGTATTCCGCCAGCAGGGGATTGTGGAACCATCCCAGCTTCTCGATGATCTGCCGCACCGTGGGACATTCCATCCGCGTGCCATCCGGGAAAAAGCACACCGGCGTTCGCATGTCCTCGGTCGGCTCCAGTCCGATCGCGCGGCACTGATCGTCCGTGCGCAGTTCGATCCATTCGAACGGCACATCATTGCGCTGGAGAAAATCCCGGATCGCGTACGCTCGGGAACACCCCACCTTGCCGTAGATTTTTACCGGCGGTCCCGAGTGAGATGTATCTGGTGCCGAGTCCGTCATGGTGGTCCTCCCAAGGCGTGACTGCGCGGGCTGAACGCGAGAAGAAATTCGAAACGTTCATCGCCCAGCCTTTCGGGAACACTTCGTCGCTCAAAATACAAGATTACACCCACCAGCGAATCGAAGACAAAAGCCCCGACTTGCTTCAGCCTCAGATCTCATCTCGGATTGTCGTTACTGTTTACAACGGTCGCAATTTCTGCTCTCCTACTCGAAACGCCTTGCTTCTATTCACGGTACCATCATGATCAACCAGCAGCGCCGCAATACGAAATGTCGATGAAATCCTTCCCCAAGATTCTCGGATGGGCTGCGTTACTAGTTTGGCTGGCCAGTATTTACTTGTTTCTTCAATACGACGCCACTCGTCCGACCTCGCCTCAGCCCGCCCAGGGCAGGATCTATTCTTCGAACAATCACGGGCATGTCACCTACTTCGAGAAGAGAATTATCTCAACGGGCTAGCGATTGCAGCATTCAGTCTTTTTACCGTGGCCGCCCTTATGGGCTATTTTCAAGGTAACCCTCGACGAATCGGGGAACTTCGCTCAAGTGCAATAGGGACGCTTCGGGCGGTTGTTCGCCCCGCGAGCTGGAGGGCATTAGTTCTCAGGCCACGGCGCCAGCCGGTCTCCGTCGGGGGCCGTTCAGTCACCGCTACCTTGTTTGGCCAAAATAGAATTTGCCTTCATTCGAATGAGACTGTTTCTGATTGCCGCACTCGCCTGGCTGGCCGCGTTGGATTCAATCTGGTGGGTCCTATCGCAGGAAATGTTAGCGGAGATAAATTTGACCTCTACGTCAGGCAAAAGGATTTCCGAAATTCTTTCGCGCCCCATCTCCATGGAAAGTTCGTTGCTGCGGCTTCCGGAACAGTAATTGAGGGCAAATTCAGAATGCACTTCTTTGTCAGGGTATTTCTAGCCATTTGGTTCACCGGCGTGACGGTCATCGGGGGAAGGATGGCGAGTTTCTCCATCAAGAGGCTTGCCGAGGGATCGCCCGCGGCGAACCTACACGTCGGCCTTTTCTTTCCGGCGGTGCTCCTGCTTTTCGGCCTCCTCATTGTTTATTGGTGTAAAGCACTTGGCGTTGATGACGAAGCTCAGATGGTGAGGTTTCTCCGGCACACGTTAAACGCTCGACCCTAACGGCCTCTTGCATCTGGTCGCGCCTCGTGCGAGCCTGAATATCCAGTGACCCAATCCGAAAATCGACTGAAAGATTCCGCTAGCCCTTATCTCCGTTCCGCCGCGCATCAGCCCATCGACTGGTACGAATGGGGTCCGCAAGCCTTCGAAGCCGCGCGCGCTGCCGGCAAACCGATCCTTCTCGACATCGGCGCCGTCTGGTGCCACTGGTGCCACGTGATCGATCGCGAGAGCTACGAAAATCCCGAAATCGCCGCAATGATCAATCAGCTCTACATTCCAGTGAAAGTGGATCGCGACGAGCGTCCCGACGTCGACGCGCGCTATCAATCCGCGATCAGCGCGATTTCAGGGCAGGGTGGCTGGCCGCTCACCGCCTTCCTCACGCCCGACGGCAAGCCGTTTTTCGGCGGCACCTATTTTCCGCCCGAAGACGCCATGGGACGCCCCGGCTTCAAGCGTATTCTCCTCGGCGTTTCCGAAGCGTTTCGCAATAAACGCGCCGATGTCGACAACTCCGCTCGCGCTCTCGAGGAAGCCGTCGCAAAAGCTGAATTGCACCACTCCGCGCGCGGTTCGCTCGATCCCGGCATCGTCGATTCGGTCATTCAATCCGCGCTGCGTCTCTTCGACGAGCAGCACGGCGGCTTCGGCACCGCCCCGAAATTTCCCCACGCGAGCGCCATCGATCTGATACTCGAGCGCTACCAATCAACTCGCGATCCGCGCCTCCTGCACGTCGCCGAACGCACCCTCGAAGGCATGGCACTCGGTGGCGTTTACGATCAACTCGCCGGCGGTTTTCACCGCTACTCGGTTGACGAGCGCTGGTGCGTCCCGCACTTCGAGAAAATGTCGTACGACAATTCCGAACTGCTGAAAAATTATCTCCACGGTTATCAGGTAACCGCTCGCCCGCTCTTCCACGAAACCGCCGAAGGAATCATTGCCTGGGTCAACGAGGTTCTCTCAGATCAGGAACGCGGCGGATTTTACGGCAGCCAGGACGCCGACCAGACGCTCGATGACGACGGCGACTATTTCACCTGGACACTCGACGAAGTGCGCGCTGTTCTTTCGCCCGAGGAATCACGCGCGATCGAAATTTATTACGACGTGCAACCGCGTGGCGAAATGCACCACGACCCTGCGAAAAACGTCCTCTGGGTCGCGTCCACGATCGACGATCTTGCAGCGAAGCTCCACCTCGACGAAGCCGCCACTCGCATCCTTCTGGCCCGCGCCAAAGGCAAACTTCTCGAAGCTCGCCGGCAGCGCCGTCCCGTTCCAGCAATCGACACCACTCTCTACGTCGCCTGGAACGCGATGTTCATCTCCGCATATCTCGAAGCGGGGCGCGTTCTCCGCCGCGAGGACTGCGCCGCTTTCGCCCTGAAAACTCTCGATCGCATTCTCGCGGAAGCCTGGGACGAAAAGATCGGCGTGCTGCACCGCGTCGGCGGCCCGCGCCTCGATGGCTCGCTCGACGATCTCGTATTTTTCAGTGGAGCGCTTCTCGACGCCTTTGAAGTGACGCAGCAGCAGGAATACCACCGCAAAGCCGAGCACCTGATGCGCATAGCCATCGAGCGCTTCGGCGATCCGGAAGCCGGCGGCTTCTTCGACCGCGCGAAAGACGCCGCTCCGATGGGCGGCCTCGAAGTTCGCCGCAAGCCGATTCAGGATTCGCCCACGCCCGCCGCAAATTCCGTTGCCGCAATCGTTCTCGATCGCCTCTACGGCTCAACGGGAGAAAAACTCTATCGCGATTGGGCGGAAAAAACTCTCGAGGCCTTCGCAGGGCTCGTTCCGCAATTTGGTCTATTCGCCGCAACCTACGGCCTCGCCGCGTTGCTCCACGAGCGCCACACCCTGCAAATCGTAATCACCGGCGCAATCGGAGATCCGCACTCCGCCGCACTCAAGCGCGCCGCAGCCGAAATCTACCGCTTCGGCAAATCCGTTCTGCGCGTCACGCCGGAAAGAATCGCCTCCGTCGAATCGTTGCCACCAGCCCTGCGCGACACGCTTCCGCACCTCGACACCACCAAGCCGCAAGCCCTAGTCTGCGTCGAAACCACCTGCCACCCGCCAGTCACCGATCCCGCCAAACTGAAATCCTTGCTCCTCGATGTCGCCGCCACCTCAGCAAGCACCAATCGCTAAGCCGTTGCATTTTGTAGCGCTGGTCTTCAGACCAGCAGGGGTTGGCCTTCAGGTCTTGCTAGAGACGGCGTCACCGAATCCCCCATTCGACCACCACAGCGCGAAAATGTTACCCTCTCGCCGGTCCGCACCCATGAACCCATCGCATCAACGAACGAAACACGTCCGTCATGCCCTCATCGAATTCACAAGAGCTTCGAAACGCAGGCACCGTGAGCAAATCCACACCACAAAAGCAGCGA
Organism: uncultured Acidobacteriota bacterium; assembly: GCA_963772535.1. Taxonomy (GTDB): domain Bacteria; phylum Acidobacteriota; class Terriglobia; order Acidiferrales; family UBA7541; genus Palsa-295. Next base: position 874,873 of record CAVYXN010000004.1, on the reverse strand, counting down.
CATCATCGTCTGTCGTTCGATCGGCTTCACCGACTTCCGACGGAATCTCGATCTGGCCAATCACCAACATCCCCGCAGAAATATGGCAACTAGCGGCAATCTGCATCACCGCCTGCATTTCTCTACTGCTCATTGAATTCGTCGCCAACGAAACCGTCTTCGCGCAATTCTTCCCGCCTCATCCCGGCCCAGCCGATTCATATTGGGTTCTTCGCTTCAAAGTATGGTGGGTGGCATGGGCGCTAATTTCCTACATCGCGTTGCCGGCGATCGTCATGCTTCTCTTACCCGGCAAACGCCTGCGCGACTGCAATCTCTCCTGGCAAGGCTTCCGCCAGCATTACAGTGTCTACGTCGTGCTCTATGCCGCAGTGTTACCGGTGATCTGGCTCGTATCGCTCTCGCCTGATTTCTACAATTTCTATCCAATGTACGGTCAGGCCGGCCGTTCCTGGTTCGACCTGCTCGCGTGGGAAGGTCTATACGCGGGCCAGTTCGTCGCCCTCGAATTTTTCTTTCGCGGATTTTTGGTGGGAGGACTTTCGCGCTACATCGGAATCTTCGCGGTCCCGGCTTCCGTGATGCCTTACATGATGATCCATTTCACAAAGCCGTGGCCCGAGGCGCTGGCGTCCATCGTGGCAGGATTGGTTCTAGGCAGCTTGGCGTGGAAGACGAAATCAATCTGGGGCGGCGTCTGCGTCCACTGCGCGGTCGCCATCGCCATGGATCTACTGGCGCTCTCGCACAAAGGCCAGCTACCTTGGTTGCACAGTTAGCAGGTCCTCAGGTCGAGCGCCGAACCCTGTTTTGAGTGGCCGTTACTTACTCGAATCCTTGGGCGGCGCGCCTGGCTTTTCGACTGCGCCAGGTTCTGCGCCAGGCGCGGGAACTCCCGGCTGAGCGGCATTGCTGCTCTTGATGGAAATCAATTCCACTTCAAAAATCAGCGTCGAATTCGGCGCGATTCCGCCGCCTGCGCCGCGCTGCCCGTACGCCAGCTCCGCCGGCACAAACAGCTCCCACTTCGATCCCACCGGCATCAACTGCAGCGCCTCCGTCCAGCCCTTGATCACTCCGCTCACCGGAAACGTCGCCGGTCCGCCGTGCTTGGCCGAACTGTCAAACTCGGTTCCATCAAGCAGCGTTCCCTTGTAATTGCACATCACCGAATCCGTAGCCGCCGGTTTCGGTCCGGTGCCTTCGCTCAGAATTTTGTACTGCAACCCGCTCGGCAACGTAACCACACCCGCCTTCGTCTTGTTCTCCGCCAGAAACGCGTCGCCTTCTTTCTTATTCGTCTCGGCCATCTGCTGCACTTGCTCCTCCTGCTTCTTCCGCATGCTCGCCTGGAGCGTCATCAAAGCAGCCTTCGCCTCGTCTTCTGTCAGCAAAGTTTTGTCGCCGGCCAGCGCATCCTTCATGCCCCGCTGCACGATGGACGCGTCAATCACTTCGCTCTGCTTTCTCAGGTTCTGACCGATGTTCATTCCTATCGCATAGCTCGCTTTGTCTTTGTCGGTCTTGAGCTCAAAGGTATCTGGCTTTTGGGTCGCGGCAGCCTGCCCGGGCTTTGCTGAGGGGTTGGTCCCCGACTTCGCCGCCGCCGTCTTGCTCGGGCTGGATGCCGCAGCTTGTTGTGCCTGTGTGCTTCCCGCCGCCAAAATAACCACTGCGCAAAAAATTACCGCAATTTTGATTGTATTTTTCATAGACACGCATTCTCGCATTGCTCGCCTGAATCCGCAAACCCGTGCCCGTCGCGATCCGCACGAAGATTTCTTCGCGACCCGCGTACCTCCGCACCTCGAATCGAACGTCGAATTCCCAGGGACGAAATGACTGCCCTGCATTTGTGCGCCGACGCCGCGCCCAGAATGCTATAGACTGAAGATGCCCTCATAGGAGAATCCGCAATGCGAGGAAACACGTTCAATGCTTGGTTTGCACTGCCGATTGCTCTTGCTTTACCCGTCCTCATCTCCGCGCAATCAGCGCCGCATCCTCAAACCCTCGTCGTCAACGGCCAAGCCGGAAAGACCACTGTCGTCCAGGTAAACGGCCGCTCTTTCGTCGACGTCGAAGCCCTCGCGCAAATCGCAAACGGCACCGTCGCCTTCAAGGATAATCAGATCACTCTGACTGTTCCCGCATCTGCGTCCTCTGGCGCCTCCGGGCAGCAATCGCCTCCAGGTTTTTCGAAGGAATTTCTCTCAGCTGCGATTGAATCCATTGCTGCCGTCAGAGAGTGGCGAACGGCCATCGCCACCGCAATTGAAAATTCTATTTCCGTCACCGATTCCTGGGTCTCCGCTTTCCAGCGACAGGCCAACGACAGCCTGCGCCAGGCTTCTGTCGCCGCCATCACGGGCACGGATCGCGCCACCCTTCAACTTCTCACCAACGAATACAACAACATGCAGAAATGGAGCGACCAGATCATTGCCGCCCGCAAAACTCTTCAATATATGTCGGCCGACCAAATGAGCAGCGACCCCTTATTCCAGCAAGTTCTTGCTTGTTCGCATTCGCTCGCTACAGTAGTCGCCAGCGGCCAGTTTCAAGACGAACCAGCCTGCGCAGTAACCGCCCGCTAATCCTCGGTATATAAAACGCGGCAAGCTTCTAAAAAAGTTCGGTAGCCACGACGACGCCTTTATCGTCGTGGGCCTCTGCTCTTGCCAACAGAAATCGCCCCAGAGAATATTTTTCGGAGTATAGTTAGCGAGTTTCTGCTCGAACTCGACCAGACGGAGCCCGCTCTTGGCCCGACTTGTCCATAAGGCCCGCAAAGTTGTTCTCAGGATCTTTTGTGCCTTCTCAACGCCCGTGTCGCGTTGCCCCGCGCCTCTGACTAGTTTTCGAGCAGCAGTCGCTCTACGATGTTCGCGCAGAGTCGCTGCAGCCCTCCTTTATCTCTTCAGCAGCCAACTGATTTCCGCGCACCCATTGCCGCAAGACAACAGCCCTCACGGCATGATTGAAGTTCGGCTCCGCCTGGCCGATGGAACGCAGTTCAGTGGACTCGCGCGAGTGCGCATCCTCACGCAGGGCGGTCCGGCAATTTCCGAAAATACAACGGACATGTCGGGCAAGACGACCATCGATGATCTTCCGCCCGGAAACTACATCGTCGAAGCCAGCGCACCCGGCTATCTCGCAGTAACGGAGGAAGTCCATCTCGAGATGAAGTGGAGCTTCATAACAATTTCTCTCACTATGAAGCCGGACAACCGCGGGTTGCACACAAGCGAAAACGAGTCCACCCGGGCCGCTCCTATTCTCGCGCCGGCCGCTCGCAAAGAAGTTCAAAAAGGTCTCGAGGCTTTTGAAAAATCAAATCTGCCGCTGGCCCGAAAGCATTTTGAGAAAGCTCTCGCAATGGCTCCGGGCAATCCAGACGTTCAATTCCTGATGGGCGCACTGGAAGCGCAGGAGAAAAATCTCGCCGTAGCGGAGCAGCATCTCGAAGAAGCGATTCAAATCTATCCGAATCACGTGCGTTCGCTCCAATTGCTCGGTGAGCTCTACAACCAACAGGACGAATCCACGAAAGCTATCCCTCTATTGGAGAAGGCCGTCGCTCTTCAAGATGGATTGTGGAGATCGCATTGGGCTCTAGGCGTCGCTTACCTGAAAACGAACGAGCCGCGCAAAGCTCGCGAGCAAGCCGAGCGCGCCATCGCTCTCGGAAAATCAGCAGCCGCCGTAGCACATCTCCTGGAAGCACAGGCGCTGATGGACCTCAGGCAGTTCGACGCGGCAGAAACATCGCTGCAAGCATTCATCCAGGATGACCCCACGAATCCCTACTCCGCGAAAGCTCGTGCCGCGCTCGATCTCGTTCACGAGCGCCAAAAAGACGAGCTCACCAGCATGCCTCTCGCCATCAGCGACTCTCAGCGCTTCCTCGCCATCTCCGATTTGAACGTCGGCGTCGCCCCATCGAAAGATTCCGTCTGGGCCCAGCCTGGAATCGACGACTCCGTTCCAAACGTATTGCCGAACGTTTCTTGCAACTCATCCCTGGTTCTGCGGCGCGCAGGTAAGCAGGTTGAGGAATTGATGTCCTCGCTCGAAAAATTCAGCGCTACAGAGCGCGTGAATCATTTCACGGTTACCAGGCAAGGCGATCTTCGCGCCCCGCAAATCCGCTCCTTCGAATATGTAGTTTCGGTGAAGCAGCTCTCGCACGGGCTGATCGCGCTCGACGAGTACCGCAACGGCAGCCTCGATCCTTCCCAGTTTCCGGCATCAATCGCCACGAACGGGCTGCCCGCCATGGCTCTCGTTTTTCACCCGCAGATGAGTTCCGACTTCAATTTCGTTTGCGAGGGTATGGGCCAGGTTTCAGGTAGACCTGCGTGGCAGGTTCATTTTCAACAAAAGTCGGACCGCCCCAGCCGCATTCACGCCTACGTGATCGCCGGGAACTATTACTCGGTTCCGCTGAAGGGACGCGCGTGGATTGATGCCGCCACCTATCAGCTCACCCGTCTTGAATTCCAGCTCGTCAAGCCAATGCCGGAAATTCATCTCCTGCGCGAACGCGTCTCCATCGACTACGCTCCCGTGCAATTCCGCTCTCGCGACGTGCAACTGTGGCTCCCGTCACACGCCGAGGTGCTCGTCTCGCGCGACAATAAAGCCTTCTTTCGCACCCACTCCTTCAGCGATTTTCAGCTTTTCACCGTCGGCGCTGGACAGCAGCTGCAAGTCCGCAAAGAATCCTACAGTTTCAAAAATCTCACCGACGGCGACTTGAGCGGCCAGCTCACAATCACTCCGAAACAAGGAAGCACCCTCAACCCAGTCTCCATCACCTTCACGATCCCAGCGCGCCAGGTTGTGATTAAGCTCGTCGGCCCAGGCAAAGATCTGAACATCTCTCCCGATTCGATCGGCTCAGCCCGTTTCGTGTACACGGGTTCTCCTGGTGCGGTCCAAGCCGACGCGATGCTCACCCGGCAGAGCACACTAGAAGTAGTTCCCGAGTTCCGGCCGGCCGCCGCCGCCCCATAGGAAAATAAACTTCACACCCAGGGTAGCCACAACGACGCCTTTCATCGTCGTGGGCCTTCGTTCGTGACACGAACAAACGTGGTCCCTTCTGCGCCGTCGGCTCGCGCACTGTTGAAGTTGCTGGCCTCACGCCCCAGTGACATAATGAGTGATTCCGATCAGCCTCGAATCAGCTGAATCGCGAACGGGAGATGCCATGGCGATGAGGGATGCTTGGATTGAAAAGCGGACAGCAGCCACAAATGGTGGCACAAGAAACTTCTCGCAGATGCACTACGCCCGCAACGGCGTCATCACCGAAGAAATGGAATACGTTGCCCGCCGCGAAAAACTCGAGCCTGAATTAGTCCGCAGCGAAGTCGCCCGCGGCCGTGCCATCATCCCCGCCAATATCCACCACCGCAATCTCGAACCCATGGGCATCGGCGTCGCCTTCTTCTGCAAAATCAACGCAAACATCGGAAACTCCGCCACCACCTCCCATGTCGGCGACGAACTTGAAAAGCTTCATCGCGCTGTCCACTATGGCTCTGACACCGTAATGGACCTCTCCACCGGCGGCGATATCCCCGGCATCCGCAAATCGATCATTGACGCATCCCCAGTTCCCATCGGCACCGTGCCGATTTACGAAGCGATTTCTCGCGTCCGTCGCGCCGAGGATCTCAATATCAACGTCATGCTCGAAGTGATCGAAGAGCAAGCCGAGCAGGGCGTTGACTACATGACGATCCACGCCGGCGTTCTCCGCGAATTTCTTCCCCTCGTCCGCAACCGCATCACCGGAATCGTCAGCCGCGGCGGCGCTCTCCTCGCCCAATGGATGAGCGCCCACAAACAGCAGAATTTCCTCTACGAGAATTTCGACGCCATCTGCAAAATTTTCCAGAAGCACGACGTCAGCTTCTCGCTCGGCGATGGTCTCCGCCCGGGCTGCCTCGCTGACGCCAGTGACGAAGCGCAATTCGCCGAACTCAAAGTCCTCGGCGAGCTCACCAAAAAAGCCTGGGAATACGATGTGCAGACGATGATCGAAGGCCCCGGCCACATCCCGCTCGACCAGATCGAGCTGCAAGTGAAAAAAGAAAACGAGCTTTGCTACGAAGCTCCCTTTTACACGCTCGGCCCGCTCGTCACGGACATCGCTCCCGGCTACGACCACATCACCAGCGCCATCGGCGCCGCCATGATCGGCTGGCACGGCGCGTCAATGCTTTGCTACGTCACGCCCAAAGAACATCTCGGTTTGCCGAATGCCGATGACGTTCGCCAGGGCGTGATCGCCTACAAAATCGCAGCGCACGCAGCCGACGTCGCCCGCCATCGCCCCGGTGCCCGTGATCGTGACGATGCGCTCAGCTACGCTCGCTTCCTCTTCGATTGGAACAAACAGTTCGAGCTCTCGCTCGATCCCGAAACAGCTCGCGCCATGCACGACGAAACTTTGCCCGACGATTTTTACAAGGAAGCAAAGTTCTGCAGCATGTGCGGCCCGAAATTCTGTTCAATGAACGCGACGCAAATCGCCGACATCTACCAGGGCCACGACCAAAAGGACCGCGAAGAAAAATTCGCCCAGCTCCTGACAAAAGTCGAGCCCACACTAGTCAAACTAGAAGTCCCGACACCAGGCCAGGCGCAACCCGCGGCAAAATCTTCAACGGCCTCGTCCTAACGAAACCGTGCACCGCGCGTCTGTTCATACGGTTCGTGCAGTTGCCGGCGTTTTGGACCAAGACCGAGCCGAGAATCGAAGGCGTCGCCGCCGTTCCGTACCGCCGGCATCTCGCCGGCTCTTTTCGCAGCCGCGCGGTGGAGGAAGCGCCCAGCCGAAGCCGCCGCTTGACAAATGGCGAACAAAAAGCGAAACTACGCAGCGCGTCAAATCACCTGACAAACCAAGGAGGGCATCACCATGCCAATGAACCAAGTATTCCTAGCCGAATTCGATCAGGAATTTGCCAACACTCGCAAAACCCTCGAACGTGTCCCCGACGACAAATGGGACTACAAACCACATCCCAAATCCGGAACCCTCGGCTGGCTCGCCAACCACATCGCCATGATGCCCGGCTGGGCTGCCTCCATGTTCCATACCGATAATTTCGACGTCGCCCCCGGCGGCAAGCAAGTTGAAATGCCCAACGGCAAGAACCGCAAAGAAATTCTCGCCATCTTCGACGAAGGCACCAAGCAAGCCCGCGCCGGCCTGGCCAGCTCCACCGACGAGCAACTCATGAAGCCGTGGGCGTTGCTGCAAAATGGCCAGCCCATTTTCTCAATGCCGCGCGCCGCCGTCCTCCGCGGCATGATCATGAACCACCTGATCCACCATCGCGCCCAGCTCACCGTCTACTATCGCCTGAACGATGTCCCGGTCCCCGGCCTCTACGGCCCATCAGCAGACGAAGGCCAACAACAAGCCGCCGCCAAGTAACTTCTCGTCGCCAAATACAACGAAGCCTCGCCTCGGATTCGCCCGAGGCGAGGTCCCAAATCCTACAGTAGGGGCACGGCATGCCGTGCCCGGTGCGGCGTAGCTAAGCCAACGCAAAGTTCAACACCCGCGCCAACGAATCTTTCCACACCAACCCTGCTAAAATCGAACCATGCCCGAAACAAAACCCCAACAACAACTCCGCGAAGAATTCAACCGCTGGGCCGACGCCGGAAAAGGCGAATCCATGGAGCACGACCACTGGCCCATCACCAAGCCAGTCCTCGATCTCATGCAAATCGCCCCCGACGAAAACATCCTCGACGTCGGCTGCGGCTCCGGCTGGCTGTCGCGCACTCTTGCGAAAGGCGTTCCCGAAGGCCGCGTTGTCGGCATGGACATCTCCGACGAAATGATCCGCCGCGCCCGCCAGGCCAGCGTGGATTACGCGAATCTCGTTTTCGTCGTAGGTGAAGTAGCCGAAATTCCCTGGGAACAGAATTTTTTCACGAAGGCAATCTCCGTCGAGTCGTCCTACTACTGGCCCGACCCCGCAAAAGGCCTCCGCGAAATCTATCGAGTCCTGGCCGAGCGCGGCTCCGCCTGGATCCTGATCAATTTCTACCGCGACAATCCCCACTGCCATCAATGGGCCGAAAAACTCGAAATCCCCACCCACCTGCTCTCAGCCGAAGAATGGGCGCGACTCTTCCGCGACGCAGGCTTCCAAGACGTCGCCCATCGCCTCATCCCCGACCCCACTCCCAATCCCGCAGTCTACACAGGCCGCTGGTTCCGCGACGCCGAACAACTAGCCGAATTCCGCGCCATCGGCGCCCTGCTAGTCCACGGCACAAAAGTTCAGTAGCCAATATGGAGTGCGAGAGCTCGCTCTTTAGTCCCTCCCCATCCAGCGCCGGAGGCGCGGCAGAAGTTAGCCCAGTCCGTAAGGACTGGGTCCTCAGTACACAATTATTCCGAGCGCCGTAGGCGCGACACAAGTCTCTAACTCTCATCACGCCCACCGGTGCTTTATCGAACGCACACGGAACGTGCAATCGCGTTCCAATTAGCGTATATACATAAACGTGACGCCTCCAAGGAAGCGATCCGCATCAGCGCACGCCAGGCGAGCCGCAAAGAGCGCGCGGCTTATTCCGGACTCCCGGATTGATTTTTCCGATATTCCGGAATCCACTGATGCTGAACTCAAGCGCGCCCGCCGCGTCGGCCGGCCCAAATCACCCTACGCAAAACAACTCATTGCGATCCGCATCGATCCGCGACTGCTCGCGCGCCTTCGCCGTCTCGCGCGCCGCCGCCAAAAGCCCTACCAGACCATGATCCACGAGCTTCTCGAGCGAGCCGCCAGAGCTTAGATTTTCGTCGCGCTACAAGGTCCTGGCATACACACGCCGCCAGGAGAAAATTCGTGTCAGTAGGGGCACGGCATGCCGTGCCCGGCGAAAGAACTTGGCGCGGCTACCCCAGTTACAGGAGGCTCGCGCCTTTCGGTTTTAAGCGGCGCATCCGCCACACTCGTAAGGGGTAAAATCAATGGTTACGTCACCTTCGACATGATAGTTAGGTCGGAACAAATTCGCCTTTCCGCAACCGATTTAAGCAACCACCTCGCCTGCCGCCATCTCACCGTTCTTGACCTTGAGGTCGCGCGCGGCACAAGGCCCTCTCCCGGTTTCAGTTCTCCTGATCTTCGAGTCATTCATGAGGGACGCGAGGTAGGCGGCCTCGTGTCTGAGTCCCAACTCTTCTACTCGGACTTGCTGGCCACCGTGCAGGGTCTGGCTCCCGAGTTCATGTATGTTGTGCCTCCCGCTATCCACTTCGCAGAAGAAGCCCATCGAATCGCCGACTACGCCACTTATTTCCGTCATGTCAAAGCGCGTCTCGAGAAATCCTGTGATCGAGGCGAAGCGGGACCAACCTATCCCGAACCGTGCGTCCATTGTGATGTCTGTCGCTGGTACAAGGAGTGCGACGCGACGCGAAGAGCCGATGACCATCTCTCGCTCGTCGCAGGAATCTCACGCTTGCAACGGAATCAATTTGTTGCCTGGGATGCCGCCAGCGTGGCGAGCCTCGCGGTATTTCCGATTCCTCTTAAGCAAAAGCCACTCCACGGATCGCGCGAGTCTCACGAGCGAGTGCGCGAACAAGCGCGCGTCCAGGTAGACGGACGTGGCGGAAAGTATCTGCTGACTCTAGTCGGCGCCGGAGAACGGAATGGAATTTACGAATTCTCGTTTGCGGACAAGAAGTGCACTTCGCTTTTGCCCGGCGTCGTCACGTTCGGAGTTTCGTTCGCGCCCGATGGCAAGTCATTCACCTACGCCGTCCCGTCGCAGCACGACGTTACGATTTACCGCCAAGGCTGGCAGGATGGAAAACTGATCGGCCAGCCCCAGGTGGCGCTGAAGCTCCCCTTTGCATTCCCTCTGCTGGCCGGCGGCAACGCTTACGATTATTCGCGCGATCTCTCGACGGTGGTGTATGCGCGCGTGAGCGGCCACGCCGACCTGTATCTGATGAGCCAGAAATAATTGTGTCGCTCGGGTTCGAGTCTTTGCAGGCTTTTGATATACTCGGCGACCGCAGCGAGGGCCGGTAAGGGGTAAGATAGAAGAATGGGCGTAATTGACAATCGGTTTGAACGTAGCTATGTGCTGTCGACGGTGGACTATGTGTTTAACTGGGCGCGGAAGAGCGCGATCTGGCCGCTGACGTTTGGGCTGGCGTGCTGCGCGATCGAGATGATTGCGTCGACGACATCGCGATTTGATATTGCGCGATTTGGGGCGGAGGTGTTCAGGCCGTCGCCGCGGCAGGCGGATTTGATGATTGTGGCGGGGACGGTGACGCTGAAGATGTCGCCGGTGCTGAAGCGGGTGTGGGAGCAGATGCCGGACCCGAAGTGGTGCATATCGATGGGGGCGTGCTCGAGCGTGGGCGGGCCGTTCAATGTGTATTCGGTGCTGCAGGGCGTGGACCGAATTGTGCCGGTGGATGTGTATGTGATTGGGTGTCCGCCTCGGCCTGAGGGGCTTTTTTACGCGCTGCTGAAGCTGCAGGACAAGATTGACACGATGACGCTGGCGAAGCGACCGACGGAAGTGCGCCTCGAGTCGCGCATGGTGGAGGAGTTCAAGCGCGGCGTGATGGTGGCGCAGACGCCGGAGCCGCGGTAGCGCTTCGGGCGGAGGGTACGCGGTGCCCGGTCGGCGCGCGAGGATCCGCGGCGTGCTCGTCGCACCCGGGCGCAAGGCGAAGAGAGATCCCTCGACTTCGCTCGGGATGACAACAGGCCACAGTCGGGATGACAGAGGGACCGCGCTCGGATGACGCGGGCGTGCAGGGCTAGCAGAGGCGACGTACGGTTGCGTACGGAGGCGGGTGGATGGCTTTTTTGCGGACATTGAAGAAGGCTGAGGTGCCGGATGGGACGATTCGCGAGTTCCAGTTGGAGGGGAAGACGCTGGCGATCTCGAATGTGGGCGGTAAAGTCTGTGCTATGAATAGCATATGCCTTCACCGAGGCGGGCCGCTGGCTGAGGGCGAGCTGGCTGGAGATGTGGTGACGTGCCCGTGGCACGGGTGGCAGTACAACGTGTGCAGCGGCAAGCTGGTGACGAATCCTACCGTGGGAGTTGAGACCTACCCTGTGGAAGTGCGCGGCGACGATATTTTCGTCGATATTGGGTAGTCCGGACCTCAGAAGCACAATCCCAAAATCAAGAGCCTCAGGTCAATTCCGGTCTGGGCGGCCGGAATGGGACCTGAGCTACGTTTGAAAATCGTAGAGGCTTGTCGGAAGGCTGGGTCTGCAAAAGTTTTCCACTTTTGGGTGCTTCCGTGTATAGTGCGCGCGACGAATTCGACGAATGAACCAACCTCCGGCTAAACCAAGGCGATGGCTGCTGGCCGTCGACCCTCGGGTCTATCACTGGGACACCCTTTTCGTGAAGGGGAAGGAAATGTGGCGGCACGCGGGGAGTCGTCCGGACACGCTGCGGCAGTTGAAGCAGGTGCACAAGGGCGACCGCGCGCTGCTGTACCACGGGAAGGCGGAGCACGCGCTGTATGCGCTGGCGGAAGTGAGCCGCGATCCTTATCCCGATCCGCACGAAACCGACACGAAGAAAATGGTGATGGACCTGCGCGCGATTGAGAGGCTGCCGCGGCAGGTGGCGCTCGCGGAGATGCGCGACAACCGGTTGCTGCGAAAAATCAAATTCATGAAAAATACGCGGCTGACGATTTGTCCACTGACGGATGAAGAGTACGCTGAGATTTTGCGAATGGCGGGCGTGGTGGCGTCGCCCGGGATTCCGCTTCCCTGAACCAGAAAATCGAAAATTGAAAATAGAAAGAAGAGACGGAGTCTCCCGAAATCCTACTTTTCCGAACGTGCGATTTCCGGCGAGGCGGCCGCGCGAAAAAAGAAGGACTTACGCGGGTGAGGCTGCGCAAGCGGAAGCGCTCCGCGCGGTCTTGAATTCCCAGGCCTCCCGGACTGGGCTAACTTCTGCCGCGCCTCCGGCGCTGAACAAACAACTGAACGTCCAGCCGAACAACCAGCCGAACAAACAACTGAACGTCCAGCTGAACAACCAGCCGAACAAACAACTGAACGTCGAGCTGAACAACCAACTGAACGCTCAGATGAACAACCAGAAGATCGGCGGGTAGATTTAGGCTGACATTCCTGCTGGATTCGAAGTGCAATAATCGAAAAAGATAATTAGAAAAGGGAACTCGGATAGAATGTGCGCCGGGTTGGAGGAGCTTTGATGCGAAAAATTATTTTTGCTGCAATGTTGCTGATATTGGGTGCTGTGATGATCGCCGTGTATTCGGGATCGGCTGGGGCGCAGAAGCATAAGACGGTTGCGGAAGGGAACTGGATTGAAGGAGTGAGCGACGGGCGGAATCTGGTGGTGGATATGACCTATCCGGTGAGCGACAAATTTCCGGCGTGGCCGGGGGACGATCACGTGTTCGAGGCCAAGGCGAACGCGACGGTGGAGAAGGATGGTTACTTCACGCGGAGCTTCTGGATGCTCGAGCATTACGGGACGCATATGGATGCGCCGGCGCATTTTCCTCCGGGGAAAATCACGCTCGATCAGATTCCGGAGCAGCATTTCTTCGGGCCGGCGGTGGTGATTGACGTTCGCGACGAGGTGGAGAAAAACGCGGACTACCGGCTGACAGTGGTGCGAGTGAAGAAATGGGAGGCCGAGCACGGGGAGATTCCGCGCGGGGCGATTGCGGTGCTGAGGACGTCGTGGGGCGGACGAGCGTCGAATGCGGCGAGCTACCGGAACATGGATGCGAATAAGGTGATGCATTTTCCGGGGTATTCGGTGGAGTCGGCGAAATTGCTGATCGAGCGCGGGGTGGTGGGCCTGGGGATCGATACACTGAGCGTTGATTATGGGGCGTCGAAGAATTACGAGGTGCATCGGGTGGATTTGCCGGCGGGTTTGTACAACCTGGAAAATCTGGCGAACACGGAATATCTGCCGGAAGCCGGCGCGTACATTATTGCGGCGCCGATCAAGCTCGAAGGTGGATCGGGAGGGCCTTGCCGCGTGTTTGCGGTGCTGCCGCCGAAGTGAGCGCGACGAGGGTGCATGCGGTAGCCGATGGGGGTCAGGCTGGTGTTGGTGAGAAGGCAATCGCGTGCGCGCGGATTGCGACCGGGATTATCTTTTTCTTGTTTGCGGAATACAAAATTGCGGGGAGCGAATTTACTCCGGTTGGTTTTGAGCATTGGGTTCGCGGTTGGGTGGAGCAGGGGCAGGTGGTTGGATTTTACAGACCCGTGCTCGTGAATATTGCGTTGGGGCATCCGGTGTTTTGCGCGCGGCTGGTGGCGTGGGGCGAGTTGGGGATTGCGGTGAGCTTAATTCTTGGTTTGTTGGTGAGGCCGGCGGCGATTGGCGGCGTGATCTTGATGATCAATTTCATTTTGTCGACCTGGTTTGCGCCCGGGCATGGCGCGCCGGTGTGGCAATACTTCGGCGCGAATCTGGACCATATTCCGCTGCTATTTCTGTTCGTGGTTTTCTGTGCGACGCGGGCGGGGGATGTTTGGGGATTGGACGGGCGTCTGCGGCGGAAGAGGGGACTAGCGGGATAAGACATGAGCAGAGTTTGGTCACGATTTTCCGCATTCGAACTCGACTGTGCTGGAATGTTTTTCTAGTTCGGCTCGGACAAATTCATTTCACGGCATTCCTTTTACTCTCTTCAGCGCAGCCACCAGTTGTTCGTGCATCCCGAGTTGATAATCGCCGTCTGACCGGTAGGAGCCCACGGCGGACGCGATTTCGTGGCGCAATCCGTTCTCGAGGCCGAATATCAGGTATGTCGCCAGGGCTTTGAGGAAAGATGTGGAGCCGAGAACGGTCAGCCGGTAACAGATGTACGCCAACATCAACAATACGAGGATCTGAAAGGGGGTCATTTGGTCACCATCCGCCTAGGTGAAGATCAGGCAAACACACATTAAGTATCAGGTTGGGCTTTTTGAATTGCACCTAGAAATTGGCGGAGAGGGTGCGCGAATGGAACGCATGGAGCTTCGGGGCTGAAGCCCCTCTTCTTGGCGGGTGTGTGATGTCGCCCCTAAACGGGCGACCCACAACGACGGTTCGATTAATCCGCTTCCGGCAAAGACCTCAGGTCAATTCCGGTCAAAGCTGCCGGGCTGAAGCGCGCCGCTACAAATTCAATCTGTGCTGCCAAAGTGGAATGCTTGGCAGTCGGTCGATCGGGCACGGCATGCGTGCCCGTACTGAAGAAATTACAAAGACGAAAAAAACGAGGTCGCGCGGGAGCCAAGCATCGGCAATCGTGCTGTGGCATTACGTGGGCACAGGCAGGAATGCCTGTGCTACTGAAAGGCGTGATCATTTTGAGGTTTTGGGGGCGTCGTTTCTTATGACTGCGCCGTTTTTCATTACGAAATTTATTTTACGGAGGGCTTCGGTGTCGTCGAGCGGGCTGGCGGGCATGGCGATGATGTCAGCGAAAAGGCCTGAACTGATGGCGCCGCGTTCTTTTTGAATGCGAAGGAGCTCGGCGGCATTTGTAGTCATTGCTTTCAGCACGGCGGCCGGCGGAATGCCCGCTTTGCGCCAGCCTGCGAGATAGTCCCACGCCATGTCAGCGCGGGATTCTCCGGGCATTGCGGTGACGATGTCGGTGGAAAACACCATTTTGACGCCGATGGCATAGGCACGATGGAGCCGGTCCAAAGCTGCTGCGGATACCGCTTTTCCATTGGGATAACCGCCCTGTACAAAATGCGCCTCGGGGAATTCAGTGCCGGCGAGGAATGTTCCCTTTGCTTTCATCAAGCGCAGCTGATCATCGGTGAGATACCAGCCGTGTTCAAGCGAATCAGCGCCGCCATTGATAACATTGTCGGCCTCTTCCTTCTTGTAGCAATGCACGGCCAGCGCTCTTCCTGCTTTATGGGCTTCATCCGCGGCGGCCCGAATCTCTTCTTCGGAGTAGAAGTAATCGCTATTGTCCGAGACAAGCTTGATTAGATCGGCGCCGTAGAAGATATTTTCGCGGACGGCTTTGCGAATCTCCGCCGGACCGTCGGCGTCGATATATTCGTACCGCCAGATCGGTCCCACTTCCGGTGGAACACCCGAAGATTGGCCACCGAATGGGGCGATGATTTTTCCGGAAGTTAGAATCGTGGGGCCAGTGAACCAGCCTTTGTTGATGGCATTGCGAAGATCGACGGAAGAATAGTCGGCTTCGTTGCCGACATCGCGAATCGTGGTTATGCCGGCATTCAAAAGTGTCTGCGCGATTTTTAGCCCTTGGAGGACACGCATTCCCTTACTGACTTCGAGATAGTTGGCTTCGAGGGGCGTGTACATATTGGGGAGAAGGAAGGTGACGTGGGTGTGGGCGTCCATGATGCCGGGCATGACCCACTCGTTGGAGAGGTCAATTATTTGGGCATCGGAGGGGATCGTGACGTTGGGGCCGACGTCAGTGATTTTCTGATCTTTTATGATGATGATTTGATTTTTGGCGACGGAGCCGGTGGCGGGATCAACGAGATTTCCGGCTCGGATGGCGATGGTTTGGGCCCAGAGCGGAAATGCGAAGAGGATTGCGATGAGGAGTGCAAATCGGCGCATCAATTCTCCTTGGTTTGTAGCGAGTGCCTCAGCGGCTAAAGCCGCATTCATTTGTTGCTTTGCGGCGGCACGGCTGCCCTTCGCAAGCTCAGGGTAAAAAGCCGTGCCCTGACGTAAAGAGTAAGAGTGATTCTAAAACGGCGGGAGTCTAGCACAATGCGAAGGCGCTGCCGCGTCCCGATTCGAGTGTGCTATTTTGTTTTGGAGATGCCAGAACTTCCTGAAGTAGAGACTGTGGTGCGGGGCTTGCGGCTGGTGCTGCCGGGGCGACGGATCGCGGGAGTGCGTTTGAGTGCGAAGACGGATTTTATTGATGATCCTGCGTCGCTGGAGAGGGAGTTGCCGGGGACGCGCGTTACGGGCATCGAACGATTCGGCAAATTTCTGGTCATCGGGCTTGAGCGAGAAGGGCGGGGAAGAGACGGCGGGGAAATTGCGTTGTTGATGCACCTTGGCATGACCGGGCAGATTGTGGTGACTCCTGCGGAAGCTCCGGTTCCGCCGCATACGCATTTCTTTCTTTCGCTGGATGACGGGCGCGAGCTTCGTTACACGGATATTCGGCGATTTGGGCGGATCCGAATTCTGCTCGATGGGGAACGCGAGGCACTGATTGGCCGGTTGGGACTCGATCCTCTGGAGATGAGCGAGAAGGATTTTCGGCAAACGATCACAAGCAGGAGCGCACAGATCAAGGCGCTGTTGATGGACCAGCGCGTGCTTCGGGGGATGGGGAATATTTATACGGATGAGAGTTTGTGGCGCGCGAAGATTCATCCGAGGCGGCTGGGAACGAAATTGAACGAGCGTGAAGTGAAGGCGTTGTACAAGGCCATTCATAGCGTGTTGACGGAGGCGATCCGGTCGCGCGGGTCTTCGGTGTCGGATTATGTGGATTCGGATGGGCAGCGTGGGGAGTTTCAGTTGCGGCATCGGGTGTATCAGCGCGAAGGGAAGAAATGTTTTCGGTGTGGCGGGATCGTTCGGAGGGCGATTGTGGCGGGGAGGAGTAGTTTTTTTTGTCCGAGGTGCCAGAGGGCGCCGCGGGTGAAAAGGAAGAAGTCTTGACGATTGCCGATGTAGTCGCAACTTCCAAACGTCGGTTTCAGAACCCGAGGTGCGTTTCCATGTAGAGGAGCAGTAGTGCTCCGACGAGTGCCGCCGCATTTAATGCGATGCTCCGTTGTCTTATGAGATTTATCACACTCCAGACGGCCCCGAGAATTAGCAGCCATCTGAAAACACGGTCAACTCCGATTTCCCACCGGTTGATCCACTGCCAGTCAGTTTCAAAGCGCTTTTCATAGATCGAATGCCCAAGCAAGCGGTCAAACAAGCCCGGGAAAGCTTTCGGCGAGATTATGAGAGTTAGTTGGAGTGCGAGATTCGAGATCGTCAGGACAAACGGCAGGCGATCCGTGATCTCGCGCCGACCAAACGGCCGAAGTGCGGCGTAAGAAGCAACGATCCACGCCAAAGCCGAGAGAACGACAATCGCTACGGGGTGCAAAGGTTAACTTACGCCTTCAACGATTCTAAGGTCGCGGTCGGCGGCGTTGCCTAGGACTTTGAGGGCGGCTTTGTAGGCGTCGCTCTCGTAGGTGGCGATCGCGGCAGCGACGCTATCGAATTCGACGACCACGATTCGTTCGTTCAATCCGTTCTCAAAAGCTTTGGCCGGGGTGCCGCGCGCGAGGATTTTTCCGCCGCCGGCTTGGATGGCCGGAAGAGATATTTTTGCGTAGGACGCAAGTACGGCGGGATCCGAGATCGAGCGATACGCGACGATCCAATAGGCTTTGGGCATTTTCATCCTTTGATGCGAAGTTTCGCCAATCGTTACAAAGGGCCTCAGGTCAATTCCGTCCAGAAGGCGGCCGGAATGGGACCTGAGCTACGGGTGGTGCTTTTTTGTTGGCACGGTTGTCCATATCGGCGCCACCCATGGCATCGCGTTAGGATCAACAGCCGCGCCCTGACCTGAAACTTACTTCAGGGGCTAAAGCCCCAGCTTCTTGTTTTGTTTAATGTCGCCCCTAAAGGGGCGACCTACAACGACGGCTCGGTTCGCAGGTTTCTTTTAGAAAACAAAACAAAACAAAACAAAACAGGAATCTGTCTTGGAGCTGCCGGGTACATCTTATTTCACTGCGGGCTGGGGTGTGAAGAAATAGATGAGGGCGGCGCCGATGCCGGTGAAGATGGCGGCGTAGAGGAAGCCAGCGGCTGGGCTTACGGCTGACCAGAGGGCGCCGACTACGATACTCGAGACGAGGTCGCCAATGCCGTTGACTGTGGCTAGGACGCCGAAGCCTGAGCCACGAATGCGCTGAGGGAGAAATTCGGCTGCGAGAGATTTTTCGAGGGATTGTTGCACGCCGGAGTGAATACCGGCGAGGCCGAAAAGAACGATGAGGACGTGCAGCGTGGGCGGCTCGAGGATGAAGGCGGCGAAGGTAATTGTGGCGATGAGATAGCCGGCGGCGAGCAGGCCGCGTTTGCCGATGCGATCGCCGAGAGCGCCGGCCGGATAGGACGAGGCTGCGTTCATGACGTTGTAAAAGGTGTAGAGAGCGACCGAGATGGCTGCGGCGCGCCCGGTGCCGACTCGCGGCGAGAGTATTTGAGAGGCGCGAAGGATCAACAGAGTGGGCGCGAAATCGCCGATGCCGTGTGCGAAGACGCCGGCGAGAAAATGCCAGAAATTTTTCGGGAGGTCGCGGAAGCTTGCGATGAAATTTCGAGCGTGGTGCGGTTCGTCGTTCTTGGAAGATGGCGCGAGTGCGGCGAAGGCAACGGCGGCGGCGAGGCCGGGAGCGAGCGACCATAGCAGAACGCCGCGCATGCCGACAATGCCGATTAGCGCAGTGGCGCAGAGCGGGCCTAGGACGGCGCCGATTGTGTCCATCGCGCGCTCGAAGCCGAAGGCGCGGCCTTCGGTGCCGGTGGCGACTGCGTCGGCGAGAAGCGCGTCGCGCGATGGGCCGCGGCCACCGCGTCCGACCCAGCCGAGAGCGCGGATGACGAGAATCGCGGGCCAGGTGTGCGCGAAAGCGTAGGCGAATGTGGAAAGTCCTGTGGCGAGATAGCCGATGATGCCGACGGGTTTGCGGAGGGCGGGGCGATCGGCGATCCAGCCGCCCGCTAATTTTGCGAAGCTCGAGAGTCCGTCGGAGACGCCTTCGATGATGCCGAGCGCGTAGGCAGGCGCGCCGAGGCTGGCGAGGAATGCTGGGAGGATGGCGGTGGCGGCTTCGTGGCCCCAGTCGGAGAAAAGACTGGCGAGGCCGATGCCGAGGACGCCGCGGGTGAGCCAACGTTTTGATTGGGGCGCCGGAGTTGTTTTTTCAGGCATCGAATTTTGTGTTTCGTGCAGGATCAGCGCGCGGCGGCGTCGCGGGCGGCTGAAGCGGATTCGAGTAGCGGCAGAGCGGCGGCGAAGATGCGCTCCGCCCAGAAGCGGCGCTCGCTGGGGTCGAGCCAAAGGACGGGGGCGCGCAGATTGTTGAATGGTGGCGCGGCGAGAAGCTCGTTGAGCAAGTCGTGGATACGCTGCTGGAAGGCGCGATCTTCGGAGCGGAAACCGTCGGAGGGAATCTCGAATGCGACAGGCGGGACGCCGATGAGAAACGAGTAAGAGTTCATCCACCAGGCGAGCCAGGGCTCGAGGTGCGGCTGGCGGCCGAATTTGTTGACGAGGTAACAGTAGTTGTCGAGGACGGCGCGATCGCAGATGACGTGGGGGGCGCGGCGGGCTGCGTCGAGTTCGGCGGCGATTTGCGCGTGGAGAATCCAGAGCTGGCCTTCAAGGGTGGTGGCGGCGTTGACGGGGAAGGGAGATTGGCGCGCGACTTCGGTGACGAGTTCGACGTTGTAGGCGGATTTTTTCAGGAGCGAGCAGATTTCATAGGCGAGGGTGGTTTTGCCGACTCCGTGAGTGCCGATAAGGGCGAGTTTCATTTTGTTGGCGGCGCGTCGATGACAATCTTCTTCTAGCACACTTTGTGGGATGTGAGAACAGTTTGGAAACGAGGATGAGTGGTGGCGCGTCTAGCGTAGAATCGAGTGTTTTCAGATGAGGCCCTGACTGGGCGGAGGATTCGAAGACGATGAGAGCGCGTCGCGTTAGCGGATTTGTGGCGATTGTGATGGCGGTGATGATTGTGTGGGGTGGCGCGGCGTTGCAGGCACAACAGGGCGCACCGCCTGCGAAGAATCCATTTGCTGCGGCTGACGAAAAGATTCTGGCGGAGGTGCATGACCACAACGAGATTATGTCGAACCTGGAATATCTTTCGGACATGATCGGGCAGCGATTGACGGGGTCGGAGAATTTGAAGAAGGCGAATGAATGGACGAAACAAAAATTTACCGACTATGGGCTGGCAAATCCGCACCTCGAATCCTGGACGATTGCGCACGTGTGGACGCGCGGAACGGCGACGGCGCGGATTGTCACACCGGCCGAGCATCCTTTGACGATTGCATCTTACGGATGGGCGGCGAATACGGAAGGGCCGGTGCGCGGGCCGGTGATGTATGTGAAAGCGGAAAAGCTGGAGGACCTCGATCAGTACAAGGGGAAACTAAAAGGCGCGATCGTGATTACGAGCGAACCGCTGCTGTTGCCCGCTCCCGATGAGCCGGCGATCAATCCTGTGCTGGTTCCTTATGGCGATCCGTTCTTGACGGTGCGGCCGCAGCGGCCGGGCGAGAAGCCGCGGGAGTTCAATGCCGCGTTTCGCAGGTTTCTGACGGAGCGAAACGAATTTTTCAAGAAGGAAGGAGTGCTGGCGGGCTTGACGGATTCGGGAAAGCCCGATGGGCTGCTCAATATGACAGGTCTCGGGGGGCGGCAGTATGCGATTGCGCCAATTCCGGCGGCGTTCGTTACATCGGAAGGCTATAGCTTAATCTGGCGGCTGATGAAGCGCGGGCCGGTAGAAGTGGAGATGGATATCAAGAGCACAATTGCGGATGGGCCGGCGACTGTTTACAACACGATTGCCGAAATTCGCGGAAGCGAAAAGCCGGATGAAATCGTGGTGCTCGGCGCGCATTTGGATTCGTGGGATCTGGGCACCGGGACGACGGACAACGGCACTGGTTCGATGGTAGTGCTTGAGGCGGCTCGGGCGCTGCAGAAGTCGGGGCTGCGGCCGAAGCGAACGATTCGATTTGCGCTCTTCTCAGGTGAAGAGCAGGGGTTGAATGGATCGCGCGCTTACGTGGAAGCGCATCGCGATGAGATGCCGCGAGTTTCGGCGGCGCTGATTGACGATACAGGAACAGGGCGCGTGACCAGCATCAGCTTGATGCGGAATTACGCGGCGCGCGAGGTGATGGATACGGTGGTGGCGCCGCTGCGATCCTTGGGGCTGCTTGAATTGACGGAGCGGTGGATGACGGGGAGCGATCACGTGCCGTTCGATGATGTGGGAGTGCCGGGGTTTTTCTGCCTGCAGGATCCGGCGCAGTATTTCGAGACGCACCATTCGCAGACGGACACGTTCGACCAGGCGCATGAGGCGGATTTGGTGGAGGGCGCGCAGGTGATGGCGGCGGTGGCGTACAACCTGGCAGAACTGCCCGAGCTCTTGCCTCGGAAGCCGGTGAATCCGGGCGCCGCGGCGCAATAATTGCGATGAGAGCTGTGGTGCAGCGGGTGAGTCGAGCGAACGTGAGCGTGGATGGGAAAGCGACTGGCGAGATTGGGCCGGGATTGGTGGTGCTTGTCGCGGTGGGGAAGGAAGACACGACAGCGACGGCGAGTGCGATGGCAGAGAAAGTGGCGAATCTGCGGATTTTTGGCGATGACGCTGGGAAGATGAATCGCTCGCTGCTTGATATGGGTGGGGCCGCTCTGGCGATTTCGCAGTTTACTTTGTATGGCGATGCGCGCGGGCAAAGGCGGCCGAGTTTTATTCAGGCGGGGCCGCCGGAATTGGGGAAGGCGCTTTATGAAGAGTTTGTGCGGGCGTTGCAGAAGCTTGGCGTGCGGGTGGAAACCGGAGTGTTTCAGGCGCATATGGCGGTGGAGCTTGTGAATGATGGTCCGGTGACCATTTTGCTCGATTCGGACAAGGTGTTTTGAATTTGATTTTGTGTGAGCCACAGGTCAGTCGCGGCCTAGTGGCCGCTGCGGGACCTGAGCTACGGTTTGTTTTAGATGCCGGGGTGCGAGGATGAGCGAAATTTCCAGGATATTGGACCAGATGGATCGAGCGATAGCGGGGGAGGCGTGGCATGGGCCGGCGTTGAACCAGTTGCTTGAAGGGATTACCGCTGAGCAGGCTTCGATGCATCCTGTGCGTGGCGCGCATTCGATTTGGGAAATTGTGAATCATCTTGGGGCCTGGAACCGGATCGTGCATCGGAGATTTGCAGGAACTCCGGTGGACGTGACGCCGGAAATGGATTGGCCGCCGGTGTGGGAAGTGAGCGAAGTGGAGTGGCTGCGGTCGCTCGAAAATTTGCGCGAAAGCCGGGCGCAATTTCGCGCGGTGGTAGCGCAGGTGCGAGATGAAGAATTGACAGCGCCACCGGCGGGGACGGAATGGTCGCGCTACGCGACTTTGCACGGCGTGGTGCAACACGATCTGTATCACGGCGGGCAGATTGCAATTTTGAAGAAAGCACTTGGCTAATGGAGCCAACAGACATGAGCACTGCAGCGCGGCCGTTTGCGGGCGAGATCCGTTTAGCACGGCCAGCCGATTATCCGCGAATGGCGGAATTAGCCGGGCAGCTCGGATATCCTTCGAGCCCGGACGATATCGCGCGACGGCTGGCGGGATTGAATATGACCGGGGAGCACGTTGTGTTCGTGGCGCAATTGGCGGATGGAACCATCGCGGGTTGGATAGGTGCGTTTGTGTACCGCTGCGTGGAAGGGGATGCGCGAGTTGAAATCAGCGGTCTAGTGGTGGACGAGCGGTTTCGGTCGCAGGCAGTCGGACGATTTCTGCTGGATCGCGCAGAAGCGTGGGCGCGCGAAAAGGGATTCAGCGCAACTAGTTTAAGGTCGAACGTGATCCGCGAGCGGGCGCATGCGTTCTATGAGCGGCAGGGTTACGAGCACACGAAGACGCAAAAGTCATTTCGGAAAAAACTGTAAGCACGATGCCGAATCCGTTTCTAATGCAATTCAAGATGGACGGGGCGGCGCTGCTCGATGTTTGCGTGCTGGCTGCCTGCTGGGTGGGATTCGGCGTGATTCTCGTGATCGGGAAGCGCGGAGCGACGAAGGCCGACGCGAAGCGCAGCCCGATTTCACATCTGGGATTTGTGCTGCAGCTTCTCGGTTATGCGATTTGTTTTGCGTTTCCCCGGCCTGATTTGTCGCCCATTGTGCCGATGCCGAAGGTGACCGAATTGCTTTTGTCGGCCGTAATTGCGGCGATGGGAGTGATATCGATTGGCATTTGCTACGCGGCTGCTCGCGCGCTTGGCAAGCAGTGGGCGCTCGTGGCGCGCGTCGTCGATGATCACGAACTGATCATGCAAGGGCCGTATTCGCACGTGCGCAATCCGATTTATCTGGCAATGTTTGGCATGTTGGTGGCGACCGGGCTGACGATAAGCCGCTGGCAGGCTTTGCTGGCGGGCATTTTGGTGTTTCTCATCGGGAACGAGATTCGGATTCGCAGTGAAGACAAGCTTTTGCGCGAAACTTTCGGTCCAAAATTTGACGACTATGCGTTGCGCGTTCCAGCAGTCTTTCCCCGGCTGTTCTAGCTAGTTTTCTTTTAATACCGAGTGAAACCGCACGCCCCAGCCTATTCTCTAAAATATCGTAATACGATATAATGTGAAAGTGCTGATGCGGCAGAACAAGAAACAGGCGATCGACTACCATTCTCTCGCGGATTTCCGCTATGAGATTCGCCGATTCCTGAACTTCAGCGAGCAGGCGGCGCGCGAGGCAGGAATCGAGCCGCATCAACATCAGGCGTTACTGGCAATCAAGGGTTTGATACCGAAGCAAAACGCGACGATCGGGGTACTCGCCGAACGACTTCAGGTGCAGCACCACACAGCCGTAGAGCTAGTGGATCGTCTCGAAAAGAAGAGATTAATTCGACGCTCACGAAATGGTGCGGACAGGCGCGAAGTGATTCTATCGCTCACTCCGCGAGGCGAGCGGGTGCTGGCAGATCTTACGCTGGTTCATCGGGCGGAACTTCGTTCTGCGGGACCGGTGCTCTTGCGGGCTCTGAATGGTGTCTTGGCACAAGGGCGCGTAAATTCGACGAACAGCCGGCGAGCCATCCGGGGACGGACCCAGAGGTAGAGAATGGCGAAAGAGAGAGAGCTTGAGGGACGTGATGGCTTAGCAGAGGGAATGCCGATTGCGTTTTTAGAGCCACTGGAGGGCTTTCGGTTAGGATTTATTTCACTGCTTGCCGCTCTGATTGGAATTCTTGCGGGGCTGATAGCGTACGTCTTGTACGACTTGATCGGGCTTTTCACGAACCTCGCTTACTACCATGAATGGTCGTTTCACTTCCGGAGCCCCGAGAATACGCACATTGCCCTGTGGATCATTGTGACGCCTGTGATCGGTGGACTGATCGTGGGATTCATGGCCAAATACGGCTCGGAAAAAATCAAGGGGCATGGAATTCCGGAGGCGATGGAAGCGGTATTGACGTCACGCAGCCGGATCGAAGCGAAGGTTGCGATTTTGAAACCGCTTTCGGCGGCGATTGCGATTGGAACGGGCGGCCCGTTTGGCGCGGAAGGCCCGATCATTCAGACAGGCGGCGCATTTGGTTCGCTGGTGGGGCAGTTTATTTCCACGACGGCTGCCGAGCGCAAAGTGCTGCTCGCGTGTGGTGCCGGCGCGGGAATGGCGGCCACGTTCAACACGCCGATTGCGGGCGTAATACTCGCAATTGAGCTGTTGCTATTTGAATTCCGGTCGCGCTCGTTTATTCCGCTCGTGATTGCGTGTACGCTAGCGACCAGCGTCCGCTCAGTTCTGCTGGGGCAGAAGTCGATGTTTTCGATGGGCAACGTGAGTTTTGACGCGCTGCGCGGCTTGCCTTTTTACGTTGTTTTGGGCCTGCTGTCGGGAATTGCGGCGATAGGATTTACGAAATTGCTTTACTGGGTGGAAGACCAGTTTGACCGCCTGCCGATTGACGATTTATGGCATCCGGCGATTGGCGCGCTGGGTCTCGGAATTATCGGATATTTCGTGCCGCGCGTGCTGGGCGTGGGCTACGACACGATTTCGGACATCCTCAACAATAATCTGGCGTTGAAACTACTGCTGCTCGTAGCGGTGTTTAAGGCGCTGGCGCTTGTGATTTCGCTGGGCTCCGGGACGTCTGGAGGATTGCTCGCGCCGATGTTTATGTCGAGTGCGGCGATGGGCGGGGCCTTTGCGATTGTGGTGAATATGATTTTTCCATCCGCACATCTTTCGCCTGGAGCATACGCGCTGGTGGCGATGGCGGCGGTGTTCGGCGCGGCGTCGCGGGCCACGTTTGCATTCATCGTTTTCGCGTTTGAAATCACGCGCGATTACAACGCGATTCTGCCGCTGATGCTGGGCTGCGTGATCGCAGACATGATTGCGCTGCGTTATCTGCCGAGTTCGATCATGACGAAGAAGCTGGCGCGTCGCGGGCTCTCCGTGCCGGAGTTTTATGAAGCGGGCGT
The DNA here is from genome assembly GCA_963772535.1 of uncultured Acidobacteriota bacterium. Taxonomy (GTDB): domain Bacteria; phylum Acidobacteriota; class Terriglobia; order Acidiferrales; family UBA7541; genus Palsa-295. The sequence goes on along the minus strand of CAVYXN010000004.1, from coordinate 849,553 downwards.
GCTGAACGTGGTGCGAGTGAGCGAAGTGATGCGCAAAGATGTGCAAGCGATTCCTCCCGAAATGACGGTGGGGGAAATGGCCGAGCGAATGGCGCAGCGCGAGCCAGGATACGACATCACGGAAGGCTTGCCGATTGCGGGTGAAGACGGGCGGCTTGTGGGAATTGTGACGCAGGGGGATTTGTTGCGCGCGCTCGAGGAGGATTCCGCGGGGCGAATGGCGGTGAGCGAGGCGGGAACGCTGAACCCGGTCGTTGCGTTTCCCGATGAACTCGTTTACGAAGCGCTATTCCGGATGCTGAAACGCGACATCGGCCGGTTGCCGGTGGTGAGTCGCGAAGAGCCGGAGCGAATGGTGGGATACTTGAATCGCGCGAGTATTTTGAGCGCTTGGACGCGGCAGATGCATGAAGAAGGAGTGCGGGAGCACGGGTGGTTCCGGAAGTTTCGCGAGAACTTTAAGAGTCCGGCGGTAGCTCCGTCAATTAAGTAACTTGGGCTTGTGATTGGGGAAAAGAGTCGGCGAGACGCCCTTCGCGGCTCAGGTAAACCATTCGACGTTCAAGGGCGAGCCGGCGTTACGGAATTGCACAATTGCATGCTGGTGGCCGCGACTTCTGAGTTTGGTCCTGCTTGCATTGCAAACTAATTTACCAGCCGCCGCCACCACCGCCCCCGAAGCCGCCTCCCGAGAATCCGCCTCCGCCGAAGCCTGAGCCTCCGGAGCTGCTGCGTGGAGCTGATGCCATCACGCTGCTTGCCTGCGCGGACATCACGTTGAGATCGTTGACGAACATATAGGGAACGAATCCGCTGCCATAAGGCCCTGAGTACCATTGCGGCGGTTGCATCGCGATACCGGCGAAGGCTGCCACCCACTTCTTTTCGCAGCGTAGCGCCATCGCATAGGGCAGGAATTTCTCGAACATCTCGGGTGTTTTCACGATGCGTTCGAGGCGGTCGCTTTCGACGCGTTCGAGGAACTGTTCGAAGCCGAGAACCTTTTCGAATGTACGCGCGCCGGTGAGGGTGCGCGCCGGCATGAACCAGCCGAAAATACAGATCACCCCTGCGGTGAGGATCGCTGCGATGACCCAGGTGAGATGCGCCACGCCTGTAGCGGCTCCGAGTGCGCCGCCGAATACGAAGAGCAGAATTCCGATCACAATGCCGGCGCCGATGTAACCTTGGCGAACCGTGTCCGGGCGATGGAGATAGTAGCCGTCGGCCATGAGGGCGTCGAAGATGCGTCTGCGGATGGCGGGAAGATGAGTATAGAAATGATTCTGGAGGTTGGAGAGTTTCACAGACGTGACCGAGCCGTTGTCAAAAAGCGCGGAGAGCATTTCGAGTTCGTGCGGGCGGACGCCGCTCCATTCGGTGGGCGGGCGCTTGAGGTGAAAAATGTATTCCTTGCTGTGCGAGAGGCCGAGGAGATGGCTTTCGTCCTTTTGCTCGATCGTGAGGTAACCCTTCACGGCGAGGTCGACGAGAGTCGCGGTGATGTCGCGCATCGCGGCTTCGTTGTCAACGAGTGTGCCGCATTCGCCGGGCGTGAGCTTATCGGGTGGCTCGTATTGAACGGCGACGGAGCCGCGCTCTGGGTCGCGGCCGCGCGTCCACCAGAGCCAGAGCATGATGAAGAATGCAACAACGGGAAGAAACAGCGGCCAATTGCTGCGGAAGAAAAGCGCGATTTTTGCAGCCGTGGAAGGCGGATGAACGAATCCCTTGTCCCAGCCAGCCACGACTGTGAGGCCTTCGCGATACGACAGCGGATGGTTGGCGCTAACCTGTACGATGTTGCCTGACGTTTCCACTTGCGCATCGCTTTCGCGCGAACCGTACGCGCCAGTGAAGGCGGTCGCGTGCAAGCCGGTGACGCCGTCGGGGAGCTCGATTTTCGCTGAAGCAGCGCGGATCGGAGCATCCCATTCGGCGCCCGTGACATTCCAGTAGAGCTCGTCGTGATCGTCGAAGAATCGAATCGCGTTGAGAATACGATAGTGAAGCAGGACGGTCTTCGTCGCGTCTTGCGCGCCGGGCACCGTGATTTTGAATTTCAAGTAGCGGCCTTCGCGCTTCTGTTCGTATTTCAATGCATGGCCGTCGTCATCGGTGACGGAGAGCGGTTCTAGAAGCAGCGAATAGTTGAGGTGCTGGGGCGTATCGTATTCGACTGGGATCGTGCGGTAGATTCCGTGCCAGAAACCGGTGAAGCGTGCTTCGATGATTTCCGTCACTTCAATGGTGCCATTTGGATTGACCGTGACGGTTTCATCGAAGCGTTGAATTGTGAGGTCGCGCGCCTGGGTCGTTGGCGCTGCGAGTAACACAGCGGCGATCAATGCGAGCAGGCAGAGCAGAAATCTACGGCGCAGGCGAAGCATGGCGTGCGAGCGGTTTAGGATGTGGCGCCGCCGAAACTGACTTTCGGTACTTCGCGTTCAGCGGGCGCGCTGATTTCGAAAAATTCGCGAGGCTTGAAGTTGAACATGCCGGCGATGATGTTGGAAGGGAACTGCGCGATTTTCGTATTCAGATCGCGGACGACGGCGTTGTAGTAGCGGCGAGCATTCTGAATGCTGTCTTCGATCTGATTGAGCGTGGCCTGGAGCTGATTGAAGCTTTCCACTGCGCGCAACTGCGGATACGCCTCGGCCAGCGCGAACACCTGGCGCAACGCGGCTGTGAGCGCGCCTTCCGCTTCGGCCTTGGCCGCGGGACCTTCGCTGCTCATAGCGCGATTGCGCGCAGCGACGACACCTTCCAGCGTTCCCTTTTCATGGGCGGCGTAGCCCTTCACGGTTTCAATGAGATTTGGGATCAAGTCGTAGCGCCGCTTCAGTTGCACGTCGATATCCGACCACGCGTTGTCGCATTGCACCTTCAGGCTGACGAGGCCGTTGTACATCGCCACGATGAAGAACACCAGCAGCACCAGAATTACGACGGCAGCAATCAGCATTGCGCGCCTCCCAGACTGGCTGGAACCGGCTTTCGGCCGCGATCCTTGCGGGTCAGAATACGGCGGGATGGAGATGGAGTAAAGCGCATAGCGTCGAGCGGGTCTTCGCGAGCGATACTATTTCGGGGGTTTGAGGCTAGGGTCGAGGCGCGCGGCCTCTTTGAATTCCGTCGCTGCCTCTTCGTCGTTGAGCCACTGCAGGCAGATCGCAAGATTGTAGTGCGCGCGGGCTGAATCTGGGCGTAGGCGAATTGATTCGCGATACGCATCCGCAGCCGGCGCGAACTGGCGCTTGGTGAACAGCGCGTTGCCGAGATTGAAGTAGGCATCGGCATTGTTCGGTTGTTCCGCGATCACTTTTCGATAGGCTGCTTCAGAAGCTTCGGCATCCCCAGATTGCAAAAGCGCCGCGCCGAGAGCGACCTGCGCTTCGGTTAGACCGGGCTGCGCAGCGAGCGCCTTCGTGTAGCTTTCAATCGCGCGCTTCGAATCTTTCTGGCTCATGTAGGCATTCCCTAGATTGTAGAGTGCGTGCGCATCCTTGGGATTCAGCGTGAGGCCTTTTTCGTACGCAGCGATTGCTTCAGGGAATTTTTGCTGTTCCTGATAAGAGCTGGCGAGATTGAATTCCGCTTCGGCTTGGTCAGGCTTCAGTTCGAGGCTCTTCTGCAGGCTGGTAACGGCTTCGTCGAATTTGTTTTGGCTGTGCAGCAGGTGGCCGAGCTCGAACCATGCGTGTGCGTCCTTGGGATTATCGGCGACCACCTGGCGGTATGCGGCGATGGCGTCCTCGGTACGGCCTGCATTCTGGAGGGCCGAAGCGTAGTTGGCTCGGACGTCGGAGGCTTTCGGTTCGAGAACGATAGCCTGCTCGTAAGTTTTGATCGCGCCGTCCCAATCTTTTTTCGAAGCGAGAGCAGCAGCGAGATTGTTCATCGCGTCAACATAGTTCGGAGCCAGGTCGATGGCTTTGCGATAAGCCTCAATGGCGTCGTCGGCGTGGCCTTGGGTGAACAGGACAACTCCCATTCCATTGTGGGCCTGCGGAAAGTTGGCCTGGAACTCGAGCGCTTTCCGATAGGCGGAGAGCGATTCGTCCAGCTTGCCTTTGTGAAAAAGCGCGAGGCCTAGATTGCTTTCAGTGATTGCGTCGGTGGGTTTTAGGGCGAGAGCTTTGTTGAAATCGGTGATGGCTTCGTCGTCTTTCCCCTGGGCGTCGAGAGCGAGGCCGAGATTGCTGTCGGCTTCCGGGAAGTTTGGGTCTATAGCGAGCGCTTGGCGGAACTGCTTGATGGCTTCGTCGATTTTGCCCGCTTTGTAGAGTTCGAGGCCGCGATTATTGAGTTCGACCGCCTGATTGTGCGCGGCGACCTGCGATTGAAAAGGATTGGCTGGCACAGGCGAATGAATCGCGAAGAGCAGCAAAAAGCCGCCGCAGATCGACATCATCTTCAAAGTCCCAGCCTCCGAGGAACTCGCCGCCGAAAGCATAGCACAGTCAAAAGCGCGCTTGGCGACGGCAGTCGAGTATCGCTAGTGTTACGGTCTAATTTCAGTTACGCTAGCTGCGCACGGGCGTACAAGTGGATTGGACCCCTTCCAGCCACTTGGGATGCTTTTCAAAACATTCAGCGCAGCGGTATTCGCCATCGACGCATACCTCGTCGAAGTCGAGGTGGATATCGGTCCGAGCTTTCAAGGTTATTTCAGCGTCGTCGGCTTGCCGGACATTGCCGTCAAAGAAAGTCGCGAGCGGATCAAGTCCGCTGTGCGCAACTGCGGTTTCGATTTCCCCTTCACTCAAATTGTTACCGTAAACCTCGCCCCGGCGGACATTCGCAAGGAAGGTTCGGCGTTTGACCTGCCGATGGCGCTTGGAATCCTCGGCTGCCAGGGCACTTTCTTCGGCAAGATTCTCGATTCGTATGTTTTTCTGGGAGAGCTGTCTCTCGACGGAAGCGTACGTTCCGTTCGCGGCGCACTTTCGGCGGCGCTCGCAGCGCGCGAGCGCGGGATCCAGAATGTTGTGGTACCGGAAGCCAACGCGCGCGAGGCGGCAGTGGTGGAAGGGGTGAAAGTGTTCGCGGTGAAATCGCTGCCACAAGCGGTCGATTTGATGAACTCGCCGGAGTCGTTCCATCCGGTCGAAGTGGATACGAAGCAAATGCTCGCGGAAGCCAGCCAATATGGGGTGGACTTGCGTGACGTGCGCGGACAGATTGCGGCCAAACGCGCGCTGGAGGTGTCGTGCGCCGGCAGCCACAACATTCTACTAATCGGCCCTCCTGGCGCGGGCAAGACGATGCTGGCGAAACGGATTCCCACCGTACTGCCGCCGATGTCGCTCGAAGAAGCGATAGAAACCACGCGAATTCACAGTGTGGCGGGAACCCTTGAAGACAAGCGCGGACTGATCGGGACGCGGCCGTTTCGCTCCCCGCATCATACGATCAGCGATGCAGGCTTAATCGGAGGCGGCGCGATTCCGCGGCCGGGCGAAGTGTCGCTGGGACACAACGGCGTGCTGTTTCTCGATGAGTTGCCGGAATTCCAGCGCAATGTGCTGGAAGTGATGCGGCAGCCGCTCGAAGATGGGAGGGGGTGTCACCATCTCCTATCTGATTGAGTTGACAGTAGATTATTGAACGTAGGATGCCAGCGGAACTCACCGAGATTTAGATAATCGCGGACTTACCCTCGTTCGCACTGCAACTACCGTATATGCGCTCGCGTGGCCACCATAGCACAACATCTTGTGGCTTTTGAGCGCCTTCCAGTTGACAGGGTCACTTCCGTTCTGCTAGCGTCGTACTCAAATCGGGGTGGAAAAATGGCGCAAACTTCAGACTCGGAACATTTTAGTAGAACCATCGAATTGGCAAAAGCTGCTGTCCTCCAACTGAAGCCAGAACTCGCGATGGAATATCTGCATGGGATCAAATCGGATATCGAAGCGCTGCGGGGCAATCCGGTTTGGATTGAATACGAAATTACGGTGGCTGACGCCCTTGCAGCCCGACGCGATGAGGCGGCTGGTTATCATTACGAACAAGCACTGGTGGCACTCGATCGCCTTCCAGAGCGCAAGCCGAAGCTGGAAATGATCGCCCACGAACATTTCGGAAACCATCTTCGGTTGGGACACATTGTTTCGCGTGCTCGTCGAGAATTCGAAACAGCCGCTCAAATCGCAACGGCGGAGCACTGGCGCGAAGACAATGCAGGAATCCGGATGAAGCTAATCTTGATTGACTTGGAAGCAGACGGTGATCCACGACTAACCGACCTTCAAGTGCTAAAAAAGGTAGCGGCTCGGAAAGGCAGCACCAAACAAGATCAATGGGCGGCTTGGATTCAGCATATCGGAAACGACGAACGCGCGCGTTCTGGAATGCGTTATGCTCGGCGCCCGGGCGCGCCGCCGGAAGCATATTTTGACCGACTCCTTGACTCAGTGAAGGCTTTACCCGATGAGGACTAAGAATAAGTATCTGGACAAGATCGCGGCCATCGTGGGCGAAACTGACTACAACAGATCTGCAGCATGCATTGTCGAACGCTTTCGCAAGTCAGGCGATACCTTGCTAGACGCGGCCTCAAGGCTTGGTGTTGACGCTATTGTGGAAGAAGAACTTTCATTCGATGGCGGACTCTTCGAGCAAAACGGCCGAACGATTATTAAGCTGAGTTCTTTTTCATCTCGCACACGGAAGAGATTCACTCTCGCCCATGAAATCTCCCATCTAATCCTTGCAACAACAGTCCGCGTCAAATCTTCTTGCATGTCAGACTGCAATCTGGAACGCGCGTGTGACATGTTAGCTGCTGAACTCGTGATGCCGGCTCAGGAAGTCACCCAATTTGTTCAAGAGATGGGGTCGTCTTCGCCGGAAAATTTGAAGCGATTGGCGCACCGGTTTGACGTATCACTGCATTCTGCGGCAGTCAGGGTTCACCAAGATCTTAAACTGTGGAAACGTCATATCGGACTATGGAAATGGGAATCCGGACCGAAGCAGCTTTGGTTTGTGGGAAAACGCCCCTGGGGTACCGACAGCCCAGGATTCGCCGCTTTTGACACCGCGAGAGAATCTAATCGGCCCGTTCGTAGCATGGATTCGGTCCGTCGCGGTCAATACACGGAAAAAGTGTCTCTCGAGTTGCTGAATATCGGAGACGGTTCTGTGTGTATTCTTGGTCTAATCGGCACTGTCTCGTAGATCATCCGAGGACCAACCTCTCGCCTTAAGCCGCCCCGATTGCGGTAAACTTCATACCAATCGTCTCGTTGAGATACAGCTTGGCGGTGCCTAAAACCTCGCATTGGTCAGGCGTAACCGTCGCCTTCGACAGTCCCGGCTGGACAATAAACGCCCGAAACTCGGGAACAAGAGACCTCGCATCATATCGTATTGTCTCAAGCAGCTTGTAGTTGCCTTTCTCGAACCTGCTGACTCCTGTTTTTTTCAATCTCGATTTCTCGCGATTGCCCAAGTGAGCGAACAAACGGTCCACGTCGTCACGCCACTTACGGCTCCTCTGCGCTTGGCCACACACCTCGTACAGGTCCTTTATGCGCTTACCTCCGACGCTCTTGCTGTATTTACAGTGGAAGAAATCAATGTTCAGTGCTCCATTGGCCCTCGCAATTCCCACAACGTCCGCCGCTTCGCCCGAATCGTCGTCATCAAACAGAATCTCGTACCGGGGAATCCAATCGGGTCGCGAAGCCGCATCGAGAGTCCGCCGCTGGATCGAATCGCCGATCTTAGCTGTCGTTTGAGATTCCTTCTTGGGGTCGACGCCATCCCAGTTCCATACTACGATCTCAGCCTGATCAAAAGGATAGTTCCGGGATTTCCGCGGTCGCATTAGCTGATCGCCTCGGCTGAAACAGTCCTTTTCGTAACGGATCACCGGATGTGCATCCTTCATGAAATCTGACAGTCGAATAGCCGTTTTCTTGCCGATTCGCAGAGACAGCTCATCGCCTTCTTCTCGGAGGTAGATGGCCTTTCCGCCGACGAAAGTGAGTTTGTATGTTCCCGAAAACTGCTCGGTATGAACGACAAACTGGATGGGAGCCTTGGGTGCCGGATCAACAAGATCAATGCCCACGTTGAAAAACGGTGCGCTGGTCTTGCCATTTTCTACGAAAATGGACTCCTCGGGCCTGCGATACAATTCGTCGGGCCACTCGATGAACAATGGATAGAGGTCCGGCGTTTCCGAAATATCCTCCGGAATCATGGAATCCTCAAGGAAGGCATCCGGCTTTATGGTCGAGTCGAGCAACTTTGCGCCGACTCCCCGGCACCACGCTTTCCAATCCAGAAGATCCTTGGCTTCCTTCCAGGACCAGATTCTGCCTTTTTTCGAAGTTCCCACCGTGACACGCGAGGCTCCATTGAATCCGTCGCCGAAGACGTGAGTCTTCTCCTTGCCGTGGGTGTCAGAATTTTCGAGATAACTTTTGATGTCGGAGCCGGTATACATCATGAAACGAACCGATCGTCGCAATCGATCGTTCAGGCCCATATTACGAAGAGTTAGGCGATTGATTCCGTCAAGCACGCGAAAGGCTTGTATGCCGGTAATCAGCTGAGCATCGTCTCCACCGACCACTTTTGCCAGCCCCTCGTGGACACTGGAATTGTCCGAGCTATTGACGTAGAGAAGCTTGGTCGCCTCGTCCCAATATATCGCGAACAAATCGTACTTCCGGTCGACGAACTGCTCCGCCTGCGCCCACGCGACAGCGCTGCTCGTCAGGGTCACAAAGTACGCGAGCCCCTCCTTCAAGCTCACCGATAGCTCGCCTTGCAGGTGCTTGGCCTGCGGCAAAGCCTCGATTCCCCACGGATTCCATTTTTGCTGCGTTTGGTAGACGACCGTGCTCATCTTCGGAGTTACATTTTGAATGGGGACAGCGGCCGCAATGGCATTGAAACTATCGAAGAACTCCTCCTTCTCGATTTGTTCTGTGGTAGCACCTTCGGTCAGCTTTCGAAGCACCCGGTTCCAGTCCGCACCTTCTCCTTGCGCGTAGAGCTCCCGAACCGAGTCATTCACTTGGTTGTCGGCGCGATTGACGATGACCGTCGCGTCTCCGACTTTCGGATTGCTTCGCGTAAATCGGCCGGCGAACTGGATCGTGACTGCCAAGCTTTGGTGGATGTCATGAAGCGCGGCGATTTTTAGTTCCGGAAAGTCGAATCCCTCTCCGAACATCGATACGCAAATCGCAATGCGGGATTTCCGCTCGCGAAGCTGGGTCATCCGCGCGTTGAGGTCGGCCCGTTTCAGCTTGCTGTGTACCACAACGGGCGAATACTCCATCCCCAGTTGGTCGTAAATTTTCTTGAGCTCTTCAGCCTTTGTGATCTGTGCAGTCCTCGCCATCACGATGTGATCCAGGCCCTGTACCAAGTCAGCTTTTAGCTGGGTGAGCGCCGTCTTGGCCACTGCTTCATCTGAATCCACCGGTTCCCACAACTCCCTCAACACAATCTTGTTGAAGTAGCCCTCCTGCTGCGCGCGGACGAGCGGGTAGTTGAAGATGATGCGGCCATCTACGTGCTGCCCGTCATTGCGATATGGCGTCGCTGTAAACTGGAGGCAAGGATTCTCCCCGAAATGAGACCTCAGCCGGCTCCACGTGACGGCCCGCACGTGATGAGCCTCGTCAATGAATAAGTGACTACAATGAATGGCAAGCTCCTTTTGCCAAGCGTCTTCAAATGTGCTGAGCAAGGGCATGGTTGTGACCACGACATTGCACGCGTTACAAAAGACCTTCATTTCCGTCTTACTCTCAAAACGCGACTTGACCACGCCCACGACCGGAAATGTCACATCACCGGGCAATATCCCGAACTTTGCGAGAACTCCGAAGCGCATGAACTTCTCTGCTAACTGCTCGCGCAAAGCATCGGTCGGCACCACGACCAAGAGGCACTTTGGCTCAAGAAGGGCCAGCAGGCCGACCATGCTGTCTGTCTTACCCGTTCCGGTTGGCAACACAATCGTTCCGACTTCAGACGTCATTCGCAAATGTCCGAGAGCGGAATAGATCGCACCAATCTGAGGCGGTCGCAAGCCAGGCGTCTTGACGCTGTGATCAGGGTTCTGTTCTTCCTCAATGAACTTGAATTTCTTGCGCAGTCCCGAAATGGCCGTGTCGCGCCGGCCCACAATCTCTGCCCACTTCGGATTTCGGCTCTCGATGTGCTTGGCCCAGGACAGCTCGGCGTCAGACAACACGAGTGCGTCGTCGACTCCCGCTGGCAAATGTGCCGGAGCGCCTTTCGAAACTGACACTTTCTTACCCCAAACGGTGATTGGGCTGCTACTTTCCGCAGCTGTCTGAAGCGCTTCTTTGGACTGTAGAGCTTCAGGGAATTTGAGCTGCAGAATCCGGTTCCTCGCCACTTTTTTGGTGAGGTATAGCTTCGGCGGAATAAGTATCGTTACATTTTGTTGCAAGGTACAGCTCCTAAATCATTGATAAAACATGGATTGAGGAGCATCATGCAGCGCAACATCAATTGTCAAGTAAGTAGCAACCTGATTCGGACTGTTTATTCTCTGAGGCATGAAGGAGAGATTTCGATATTACCCGCTGCCTTCTAATTGCTTCTTGAACCATGGCTCAGCCTGCAGGGCGTTCCGCAGCGGCGTGACAATGAACTCCGGTGCCCGCCACACATATTCGGCTGCCTTTGCCTTGCCTTCGGCTGGTAAGCCCTGTATATGGTCCACTGCTACTTTGACAAAATCCGCCTTTGCTACCCCCTCGAAACTGCCTCCGAGGTCCGTCCACAAAACCACGTCGATAGACCGACCCTTAGCCCATTGAGAGATAACGTCCAGTGAATGGCCGTCCCTGCCTTGCCGGCGGGAACCGTTGACAAAAACACATCCGACGTTTTGCTCTTTTGTTTTTTCTCTCGCACACAGATCAGCGATAGCTTCTTCAGGACTGTCGCGCTTGCTAAGAACATAGGCTACCTTGCATTCGTGGCCGTGAAGAGGGTCTATAACCAAAGTGAGGGCATTGAGCCGAGAGGACGATTTTCGCGAAAATTCAAGCTTTAGGACGGGGCCATCCGATTTCCACTCCTCATGCCACTGGTTGAATTCACTCTCGGATTTGTCCCAAAGCAGGGAGCCCCATCCCAGAATTGCGATCTTAGGCATCACTGCGGCTTGTCCTTCGACATCTTAGGTAGCCTGCAGGAACATCATCGGCGCAGCAAATTTTGTTCCCATGCTCGTCAGAGTACCACCAGTCCAAAAAGCAATGCCGCGAAGACGGCCAAGCGAGCGGAAAATTGCTGGCGGAATGTATACCTAGTAATTGACCTGATAAAACGTGAGATTCAGTTGCATCCGATTCGTTCCCGCTCCTATCATTCTAGAGAGCGCTCAAACCAACAAGAAAGTCCCAGGCGGATTAGATTTCTCAGGAGTGACTCTAAACATGGTACAAGCGGCGTCCGGAACAGCAGCACAGAAAAGTGGGGATACACGTCGTTCGCAAACGCGTTCGGTCAACCAGAATCAGCCAAGATCAACCAAAAAGGCTCGAACAATCGTGCCTCCTCCGCAGTCTGTTCGGATAATGCAGCGTTACGCCGGCGGAGAGAGCATTCGACAAATCGCCCGCGAGGAGCAGCGAGACCGTGCAACGATAACCAAAATTGTTAGGTCGGACGAGATGCAGGTCTTTGTCCAGAAGATGAGAGAGAGATTCTACGGCCTTGCATTCGACGCGATGAAAGCTGTTCAGCACTCCTTGCAACAACAAAACGATGCCCGCTTGGGCTACCGGATTCTTATCGATACCGGAATCGTTCCGTCGGCAGAAGAAAGATATTCAATCGCCACGCAACCTCCCAGCATCAACAAATCTACAATGACGCCTCTCGAGCGAGCTATGGCTGAGGACGAAGGCGGGAGCATAAACCGAGTTGCCTACGGAGCAGCCTGCGTGATGGAGGAAAGCGCAAGGGTGTTCGGTACCTGGCTACCCACAGCGGAAGAATGGCGACACAGCCGTCGAGTTGCCGAGGTCGCAGATGAAATCACAAATGGTCGTTTCGCCCAGATAAGCCTGACTAGTGGAGCGGAAGAGAAGCGAATCCGCAATGCAGCCCAGGAAATCGTAAAGCGTGAAGAGGCCCGAAAGAATTTGCCGCCACGTCGGGTTCAACGAGCACTCCCGCGCAAGAAGCAAGGAAGATTGGCCAGTTAGGAGCTAGGAACAAGCGCCACTCACAATCCTGTTCACGGTGCATTTTGCCAGTTTCAAGTCCTGACTTTAGGTATTGCCTGCAACCCGATCACCCGCGTTGGCTGTAGTAGCCGCCAATCGTACGCAGAGGTATTCATTCAAGCGGTTGGTTCCCATATTCGAGCCTTACTGAGAGGTTGCTGGGCACGGCCTCTGGGTGGAGTAAGGGAAGTTCTAAACCAGAAGCAGTAGTTCGGAATTAGAACTACCCGGTACGGGGTTTGAGGACCGAGAAGGCGTCAATCGCCATGGGAGACGACAACTACCGCACCCTCCCCCGCCCCGTTGGCCTTGGCTCCCGCCAATTCGGCCATCTGGGCCCCCAGCGAGCGGCTGGAACGCGGAATTGGCACGTATTGCGTCACGCGATGCAGCGAATCGTCGCATTCTGAGATAGCTAGTGATAAGAGGATTTCGCAACACCTATCAGAGAACGGCGCGCTCTAGGTTATGAACGCTGGCAGCGATCGACAAATTCCACGATCAGATCGGCAATCTGAGTCGCGCCTCGATTTCCGAGAACAATCGTGTAGTGCGTGGTCCCTCGAAACTTGCGATCTTCGATCTGCGGCACAAATTCCCGGATCTGTTCAACCACGGAATCCGGAAAGAGCGGCGGGAATGCCGGAGCGAAGCCTGTCTCCGCGCGCAACATCATAACGGGTACTCGCAGCGATCGCAGCCGCGTTACGATTTCGTCCCGTCGGAATCCTTCGGCTAGATCCGCACGGACGGCCGCTTCCGACGCTTTCGGCCGCAGGTTCGGAGCTTCACCACCCAATTCGTAATCGAGGAACGCTTCGACCCACGGGTTCCAATCTTCCACAGGGAAATGCGGTTTGGCGCGCCAGAAGTCCTGGTAAAACTCGCGCGAGGGATACGTTTCCCGCAACTGCATCACTCGTGCAGCAAGAAGCTCGTCGAGCCCTTCCTGGGGCACCGCGCCTTGGCTGATCGCGGGAATGTATCCGCCGTCGATCAGAATCAGTCCGCAGACAAGTTCCGGATTTTGTGCTGCGAGTGCAACCGCCACGAACGCGCCCATCGAATGCCCCACCACGACGCTTGGCCGCAGGTCTATCGCACGCATTGCCGCTGCGACGTCGCGGCCATGCTGCGCCATTCCATACGGCCCTTCCGGTTTGTCCGAATCCCCGCGCCCGCGCAGGTCGAGCGCGAACAGCGGCTTTCGCCCGCCCAGTCGTTCCGCGATCCCGATGTAATTCACAAACGTCGCGGTCAATCCGTGAAGCGCTACTACTGGCGCTCCGCGGCCCGGCCAATAACCAAAAGCCAGCTCAATGCCGTCACCACTCACTCGCCCGCGTGCCTCGCGATAAATTTTGAGCGTGCCTTTCCCATGATCAGTCATTTTCGAATCCGCCATTTTATTCAACGCTCAGAAGTTGAACTTCGCCGCGAACTGTATCACGCGAGGGCCAACCGTTGTCGCCACGATGTGGCCAAATGTCGTCGTCGCCGGATCGACAGGCGGCACGCCCGCTGGCAAAGTGATCGGATTGGCAAAACTCACCTGGTTGAACGCGTTGAAGAACTCGGTGCGGAATTCAAAGTTCATGCGCTCGGTGATCGGGAAGTGCTTGATGATCGAGACATCAACATCCTTCTGGTTGGGCCCTCGTAGAATGTTGCGCCCTGTGTCGCCAAAGTCCACCGTGGCGGGCGTGAAGCAGTTGATATTGAAATACTCGTTGAGCCGCGATTCCACGCCGCCGTGCAGCGCCGGGTTGCAGCCCGCCACGCCATCCGCGCGCGCTTGAATAAACGCATTCGCGTTTGTCAGCACCGAAAACGGCGTGCCGCTCTGCACCGTGATGATGCTGGCCAGTTCCCACCCGTTCACAGCGAGCTTCGCAAAATGCGAATCGCCTGTGTAGAACTTGGGAAAATCGTAGATGCCGCTAAAGACGAAGCGATGCCGACGGTCGAAATCCGAACTCGCGTAATTGTTCAGAATTTCCTGGTTACCCGGAACCACGGTCACGTCGCTCGTTCCGCTCGGATCGCCCGAGTAATCGTCGAGTGAATGGCTGTAGGTATATGCGGCGATAAATTGCAGGCCGTTCGAGAAGCGCTTCGAGAGGCTGGCTTGCAGCGAGTTGTAATCCGAGTTCGACGAGCTCTGCATCAGGTGCACGCCGAAGCCTTGCACAGCCAGAGACGAAAGCCCGGGACTCAGAGGGCCCGGGGCCGCCACGACCGGCACGTCTGCCTGGTTTATTTCAGTCAGCCGGTATTGCTTGCGGCCCTCCGAGCCGACGTAGGCGACGTCAAGCATCCAGTCCTTCGCGAATTCATCCTGGATTCCTAAGCTGTATTGCTGCACGTAGGGCGTTCTGAAATCGTGGATATCGGGAAAAATTCCGTTGGCAGAGACCGGTTGAAATCCGCCGAGAACGGCAGCAGGCAGAAACGCGGGAGGCCCGCCGAATGGAAAGATCGCTGGGTTGTTGAAAAGCAGAGGGAAGGCGCTGGGCTGCGGGACCTGTACGAAAGGATTGGCGATCGGAGTCGTGAAAGCCTGAGCGAGAGTGAAATAGGGGAAATCGAGGAGTTGATTGTTGAGCAGCCGCGAATTGGCGCGGTCATAATAGACGCCGTATCCGCCGCGCACGACAAAACGCCCTCCGTCATTCAGCGGTTGCCACGCAAACCCGATTCGCGGTGCGAAGTTATTTCGATCCGGTGCCACGAGCGACGACCGAACTTCCGGAACTCCCGGAAGCGGGTTCCGCGCGTTTCCGGCCTGTACGAACCCGCCGGTGATGGCGACGTTGTCACCGACCGGGAAGCCGGGAATGATCGCCGTCTCCAGCCGATTCGGATCGAAGCCAACAAAGCGTCCCTGCGCTTCAGTAAACGGGCTGAAGTAATCGTAACGAAGTCCCAGTGTGAGCGTGAGGCGCTCGGAAATACGCCAGTCGTCATTCACGAAGCCCGAAATGTCCTGAGACCGGACATTCCGCTGCGGTACGCCGGATCCCATGACTGTAAGGCCCGTGAGCGGCACGCCGGTGGGCGCGAAACCTCCCAGGAAATCAGTGAACGGATTCCCCGAAAAGCCCAGAAAGAAGATCTGACCGCGGGTATACAGATTGAAATTCTCGCTCAAGTCGTGGTGCTTGTACTCGCCGCCGAACTTGAAGCTGTGCTTTCCTTTTTGCCAGGACAGCATGTCCCCGACCGTGTAAGTCGGTTCATTGCCGCTATTGTCCGCGAAGGGGGACGCGCCCAAGTCAAAGAAGTTGGCCACGGAAATTTCCGGCATGCCCGGGAACAGATTGCTCAGAGGCGATGCGATGCCGAGTTGAGCGGAGGTAAACGGTTCCTGCGGGAGCGACTTAGTGGTGATGGTCGCCCAGCCGAATCGAAAATCGTTGAGGAGCGTGGGGCTGATCACGTGCGTATCGTTGATCGCGAGCACTCGCTGATTGAAGTTGACGGAGGCACCGAATCCAGGAACGGGCAGCGCGTTCGCTAGGCCGAACGAATTAAAAAGCGCCTGCGTCTCAGGATTATTCGCGAAGAAGAATTTTCCGGAGAGCCGGTTCTGGGCAGAGACTTTGAAATCCAGGTTCGTATTGAACTGGTCTTCCGTGAAACGCGAGATTCCGACTACTGGGGCGGGAACCGGATTGGGCGAGCCCGTCGGGTGTGGCGCCGACGGAATCACGAAAGAACCGTTGGGAAGCGTTGCTTGCAGCAAAAACAATGCCGAGGGATCTATGGTTGTAACGCCAAAAGAATTCGCGAGGGTGGTGAGCGCGGCTGTCGAACGATCGTTGGTCAAATTTCCTGGGACAAAAACGGTGCCTACGGAATTTTCGAGCGAAGTACCGTTCACTTCGCGCGTGCCCTGATAAGAACCAAAAAACCACAGCCGATCCTTCAGGATCGGCCCGCCGAGCGTGCCGCCGAATTGATTCCGTTTGTATGGTGGGCGTGGAACTCCGGCGCCATTGAGAAAGAAATTATTCGCATCCAGAACGTCATTGCGGAAAAACTCATACAGATTGCCGTGAAAATCGTTGGTTCCGGACCTCGTGACGGCGGCGACGACGCTCCCTGCGTTGCGTCCCTGCGACGCATCGTAAAAGCTCGTCTGCACGATGAATTCCTGCAAAGTATCCGTGGCCGGGACGGCGAGGTTGGGCGTCGAACCGGTGCCGATCGAATTTGCGTCCACTCCGTTGATTACCACCGCATTGGAAAGTGTGCGCTGGCCGTTCACGTTGAACGCTGTATCACCGCGCCCGAGGTCAGAGGAATTGCTGATCGAGGCGGAAGTGCCGGGCGTGAGGGTGAGCAGCTGCTGGAAGTTGCGGGTGGCAAGCGGCAGCTGCCGAATATCGGTACTCGAAATCACGGCGCCGCGTGAAGGCGATTCCGTATCCACCATAGGCAATTCGGAAGTCACCGTGACCGAGGTGCTTCCACCTTCGAGCGCAAGATCAGCGTTGGCAACCGAGTATTCGGTGATGCGGACTTCGATTTTGTCCACGATGAAGGATTTGAATCCCTTGGCATCCACTTGCAGGCGATAGATGCCGGGCGGCACCAGCGAGAACGTGTAGCGGCCGTCGGCGTTGGTGGTTGTTTGACGATCCACGCCGGCTTCGCTGGCGAGCGTGACACGCGCGCCGGCTACGACACCGGCGCTCGGATCTTTTACGACACCATTCACCTGGCCGGTGGTGGGAGTTTGCGCGTGAATCGAGGAGGCCAGAAGCAGAATCGCCATGAAAGAAAATGCCGTGAATAGTTTACGTAGCATGTTTTTTCCCCCGTTCGATGACGTTCCATCCGTGCTTTCGCGGAAATTCGCCGGTGTAGAGGCGAACGAGCTGATCGATGGCTTCCTCGTCGCTGACGCCGAGATGCCGCTTGGCGCCGAAAAGCTCTTCAATCAGGAAGTACGTGACGAAGTGAAGATAGATGGAGGTGTAGGCCAGCCCAGGATTCACGCCGGGCGCGAATGGAACTTTCGCGCTGCGAAACAGAGCGGCCGAATAGGTGCGCAGGCCGCCAGCGATTTCGCGAAAGCCGTGAATGAAGTGCTTGTGGCGGAATTCAACCACATCGATATACATCAGGCGCCAGTAGTCGAGGTTATTGGAAACCACCCGGCCTATCGCCATCGCCAACTGCTTCAGCGAAGCCGGGTCAGGCGAGCGCATAAGGGGCATGAGCTCTTTCTCGCGCAGCATTTCCATTTTTTTGCTGAGGCGCTCGACGAGGTCGACGAAGATTTCTTCTTTCGTGTCGTAGTAGATGTAGAGCTTGCCCATGGACACGCCGGCTTTCTTGGCGATTTCGCGGACGGTGGTGCCGTGGAAACCCTTGCGGGTGAAAAGGTGCAGAGCGGCCTGTTCGATCCTGAGCTTGTTCTTCTCGATGGTGTTGTCGAGGAGCTTGGGCATTCCCATCCTCGCAGAGTTGCGATATGCTTCTGCTCAAAGCGAGCGCTCGCTCTCTTTGACAGGGGCGTTTTACATCTTGGGCCGGCAGCCTGTCAAGGAGATTTTGATGCGAGCCATCGGCGAAGATAATGGCAACGGCAAGAAAGCCCGCGGCCGGTTGCACGAGTGGGGCGCGACCGGCTCTTCTGAATCGACGTTTGCGCGCTAACATCGACAGTCAGCTTTCGGGAGGCGACGGTGAAAAACAAAGTAGCGGTGATCACGGGAGCGGCAAGCGGAATCGGCTTCGCCATTGCAAAAGCGATGAGCTACGCAGGAGCGAGTGTCGTACTCGCGGATGTAAGCGCTGAAGCTGGCGAGACGGCGCTCGCCAATCTCCGCGAGTCGGGCGCCACGGCAGAGTTTGCACCCGGCGATATTTCCAAATCCGCGGACGTGCGCCGCCTGATGGACGTCGCAATAAAAGAATTTGGGCGAATCGATATTCTGGTGAACAACGCGGGACTCCAACACATCGCGCCAGTGGTCGATTTCCCGGAGGAACGCTGGGACTACCTGCTCGGCGTGATCCTCACCGGAACATTTCTGTGCTGCAAGTATGCATTGCCCCACATGATTCGCCAGAAGTGGGGACGAGTGGTCAATATCGCGTCGCTTCACGGGAAAGTTGCTTCGCCATTTAAGGCCGCATATGTAGCGGCGAAACACGGCGTCTTGGGATTTACAAAGGTCGTCGCGTTGGAAGCGGCCGAGCACAACATCACGTCAAACGCGATCTGTCCTGCCTACGTGCGCACGCCGCTCGTCGAGAAGCAGATTGACGAGCAAGCCCGTCGGCATGGCATCTCACAGGACGATGTCGTCCGGAAAATCATGCTCGAGCCCGCAGCGATTCGCCGGTTGCTCGATCCAGAGGAAGTTGCGGCCCTAGCGGTCTACCTGTGCTCGGACCAGGCGGCCGGAATTACGGGTTCCGCGATTGATATTGATCTGGGGTGGACGGCACGCTAGGCGAAGAGTTCCAGGGCCCTCGAAGGACCGGCAAGTGAACCGTACCGTTTCTCGAAAGCGAGACCGATGTACTAACAGGCGTGACCATCCGCCGCGCCAGATGATTCCGGCTCAGAAGTTCCAGCCCCGGAATCGAGGAGAGATCTCATTTTCGCGTGCACCTTCCTGACTCGACGATTCGTTGGATGAATGCCCAGAGCATTCAGCGATACTGCGGGAGGAATCCGATGCTAATCACGCAGATGACATCGGAAAAATGCCGAGAAATTCTGGCAAAGACTGGCTTTGGCCATCTCGGATGCAGCCACAAGAATGAACCGTACGTGGTTCCGATGTACTTCGCTTACGAGCCCGATTATCTATACGGATTCTCGACCTTCGGGCGCAAAATCGAATGGATGCGTGCGAATCCCATCGTTTGCGTAGAGGTCGACGAGGTTGCCGGTCATTCCAGCTGGGCGAGTGTAATTATCAGTGGCCGATATCAAGAATTACCCAGCACCCCTCAACATAGCTCTGCACGCCGACACGCCCTCAGTTTGCTTGAGAAGCGCTCGCTATGGTGGCAGACCGCTCAAGCGGCCAAGGAGCTCCGAACAACACAACCCTTTCCGCCTATCTTCTATCGCATTCACATCGACGCCATGACAGGCCACCGAGCGGCACGCGATGATGACCCAGTCGAATATTCGAAGGGCTTCTACCGTTAGACATGTTCAGAAGCTTAGAGTGAGTTCGATAGAAACCTCTCACGGTCGCTGCCCGCCAACATCCCTCGCCAGTCAGCCTGCCTCGAGCGCACGACTTCTCCGCAATACGTTTGCCGAAAACGGGTTGGCTGTTGGATAACTGTCGCGAACAGGGATTATCACTGGCTATCTCAGTCTGAGATAGCTGGTGGGAAGCGGATTTCGCAACATCTATCCGGGCCAATGCGTCTTGGCACGTTAACCGGACAAGTCAAAATTCACTGGGGAAGAATGCAAATGCGCCACAGAGGAAAACTCTGTAGCGCTATTGGGCAATACGTTCGACGCTGGAAGCGACAGGCGCTCAGTGTTGCGCGGGATGTAACAATGCGCGTTGCGTTCAACTGGTCTGTGGAAGGCGTTGACCTATACGTTTCCGCATCACAAACACTAACCCGACCCCCAGCAGCATGAGGGCGACTGAACTCGGCTCAGGCGTGGGCACCACGGTAAGGGCGTAGGAACCGGCCGCCACAGCCCCCGGGTCGGTATAGGTCCCGGCGGCGGGGGATTGCCCCAAGCAACCTGATAGTTCACAGAAATAGAAAGCATCCGGAACCGAGGCCGGTGATGGGCAGGCAGCGCCCGCGCTGCTGGCGCATGCGATCCAAGACGCTGATGTGGGGAGTGAGTCTCCGCTGAAGTCAAACACCACACCGTCCCAGTTGACCAAAAATGTGGTGAAAAGGCCGGTGGTATTGTCGAATATGACTGTGCCGCCAGAGGCAGCATTCGGACTCCCGTCGGTCAAAATGAATGAGAGGGTGTAGTCGGTGGATGTGTCAGCGTGCGAGACGGGCGCTCCAATAGCCACCAAGAGCACCGCAAGGATAATCCACAATGATTTTCGCATTTTCCCAACTTTCTCGGGGCGTCTCGAAGACGAGCCGAAACACCTTCGTCTTGTGCGGCGCATACTGGCCGACCTCACCGTGCTTGTCAACACAATAGCGCGTACCACCAGTACTGTTCTTATTGCGGTCGGATAAGTGTTGCGAACAGGGGTGGCTGTTGAAAAACTCGCCCACTGGCGGCAGTTTTGATCTGGGTGATTTTCCTGCGGGGGTATCGCGCTTTCTTTTTCTATCTCATTCTATCTCAGATCGGAACCGTGGCTGATTCTAGAGATCTGGATCTAAGGAAGCGAGCCAGTCGTTTCAGGTTCTGCGCTGTAGCCGCGAGAAAGAATTGTTCGCGAACATGCTTCATTCTGCGCAAGCGCACCCTGCGCAGTCCGATCTGGTTCTTCAACTCCGCAAAAAGTGCTTCTACTTTCCGGCGTTGGCGTTGCGCGGCCGCGAAAGCCGGCACGGTTGTTCGCTCTCGGGCCCGTTGTCGCGCCGCTTCGTGGACATGGATCGCGATCTGCCGATAGTGGCCCCGGGTGCATTGCGCTTTTTGCGGGCAGTCGCGACAGCGCTTCCACGTCGCCCGATAGATATGGTTTCGGTTGCGGGGGTTCACCCCAAGGTAGCTTAGTCGCTTTCCTGCGGGACACTGATAACTGTTCGTTTCCGGAT
The DNA here is from genome assembly GCA_963772535.1 of uncultured Acidobacteriota bacterium. GTDB lineage: Bacteria > Acidobacteriota > Terriglobia > Acidiferrales > UBA7541 > Palsa-295. The sequence continues at coordinate 828,569 of CAVYXN010000004.1, read as the reverse complement.
CGTAGATGAACTTTTCGATTCCATACAAGTTGGTTTTGGGTGCCGGACTTTCTTTCACGCGGATATAAGGGGTGATGTTTCGTTCCTCAAACCAGGCCAAAAGCTCACCGTTCCCATAGGTCGTGTCGGCGGCAACCGACTGGGGGAAGCGCCCGCGTCTCTCCGCTGACCGCGTGATCATCTCCCGAGCCGCCGCACTTTCCTGGCTCAGCCGAGCGGACGTAGCCTGAACGCCAACAATGACGCAACTCTGGTTGTCGATCAGATAGTTGTTGAAGTACCCCAGCTCCGCAGGACGATGGCCCTTGGTCGAATAGGTCGAATCCGGATCCGTCGTCGATACCTGCTCTTGTTGATGGGCCGGCTCTTCGACCGGGTTCTCTTGCTCGAGGTCCGCCAAGTACTCTCGCACCGTCCCTTTCACGTGAGCTGCTTCCGGCAGTTGCTCCCGCGGGATGCGGCTCAATCGGCTGGCATTCGCTGCAATGAAGCTGCCATCCACGGACAGGTGCTCGCCCTCGACCAATCCAGCCTCCCTGCAACGGTCCACGATCTGTTCAAACAGCTGCTGGAACAGATTGGACTCGAGGAAACGGCCATGACGGTTCTTGGAGAACGTGGAGTGATGGGGAATCTCTTGATCGAAGCTGAGTCCGGTAAACCAGCGCCAGGCCAGATGCATCTGCAGTTCCTCGACCAGCTTGCGCTCGCTGGTAACGCCGTAGAGATAGCCGATCAGCAGAATGCGCAGCAGGAGTTCCGGATCGATCGAGGGTCGGCCCGTGTCGCTGTAGGAGTCCTTCAGCTTCTCACGAACGAAATCGAAGCTGATGTGTCGGTCAAGGAGACGGAGTAGGTGGTTTTCAGGAACCTGACCTTCAATGCGAAAGTAGTAGAACAGCGACTCGGAACGGGAGTGTTGTCCCATCATAATCCGCAAGCCTCCGTGAATGGCGATGAAGAAGAGCATCGGCAGAACGTTTGCTCATATAGACGTCGCTGCCAACACTTCAGTTCGCATTCACGAAGACTTTTTCAACAGCCACTCCTCTTATCACGCAATATAAAAGGCGCCCACTTTGCGGTAGGTTTTGATTGCTCGTATCACCACCTACCGAAAGGAGCGCCGTTATGAACCAAGCAAAGTATATTGGCATGGACGTTCATCAGGCAACGATCTCGGTTGCGGTCCTGGATTCCGCCGGCAAGCTGATCCTGGAGTCTGTCCTGGAAACGAAAGCGGCCACGATTCTGCAATTCATCGCCGGGCTGCGCGGCAGTTTGCTGGTGACTTTCGAAGAAGGAACTTCTGCCGCCTGGTTGTATGACCTGCTGAAACCTCACGTTGCGAATGTTTTGGTCTGCGATCCTCGGAAGAATGCTCTATTAAAGGATGGCAGCAAGAGTGATCGGATCGATGCTCGGAAGCTGGCCGAGCTCTTGCGCGGCAACCTTCTCTCCCCGATCTACCATGGAGAGAACGGGCTGCGCACTTTGAAGGAACTGGCGCGCAGCTATCTAACGATCACGAAAGATCTGACGCGGGTGATGAGTCGGATCAAGGCCGTGTACCGAAGCTGGGCTATTCCCTGTGCCGGGCCAGCGGTGTATCGACCGCGTCATCGTGCGGAATGGTTGGCCAAGATTGTAGAACCCGGAGTTCGCTTGCGAGCCGAGCGGCTCTACCAGCAACTGGATGCGTTGGAGCCTTTGCGGCAGGGAGCGCGACGCGATCTGCTGGCAGAGAGCCGGAAACATCCGGCGGTGAAATTACTGCGCCAGATTCCTTATCTGGGTCCGATTCGTTCCGCCTTGCTGGTGGCGCTGCTCGAGACGCCGCATCGTTTTCGCACCAAGCGACAGTTGTGGGCCTACAGCGGATTCGGGCTCGAGACTCACGACAGCGGCGAATACCGCTTTGTGAAAGGGCAACTGCGACGAAACCGAGAGCGAGTCACCGTGCTGGGTCTGAACGAAAACCATAATCACGATCTGAAAAATATCTTCAAGAGTGCGGCGATATCCGCCAGCACTCGACCGGGACCGTTCCAAGAGTTTTACGCCGGGCTGGTGGCGAAAGGGAGAAGGCCGGCGATGGCACGCCTCACCCTGGCACGGAAGATCGCCGCGATACTTTGACGATTTGGAAGAAAGGAGTGTGCTTCGACGCCAACGAATTACATCGGCAAGCAGCTTGAGCGTCTCTGGTAGAGAGCCCGTTCCATCCTCCGGTGGTGGTCGGTTCGGTTCTTGAGACGCTCGGTTCGAGGGGAGTATCAGATAGGTGGTCCGACCCTGTGTGCTTCGGCACCGAGTCACCGTTCTCACGCTATGCCCCCTCGGAGAACCAGAAATAGCGATAGGCCACGAGCCTCGGATAGAACCATGGTTGCCACGGAATCGAATCGCTTGCCAAGTTTCAAGAGCCGGCGGACGTTGTCACCACTCGAAAATGAACCGAGGGAACGGAAGAGCAATCCAGAGAAGAACCTCTCGAGTGATCGAGAGCCATCTGCAAACAGTGGGCTGGATATCGAGACAAAAAATCTCTCGGCTACCGGCCGAGGGAGAACCTTTTTTGTTGACATCCCCTTTTATAGAATCCAGAGAAGAACCTCTCGAGTGATCGAGAGCCATCTGCAAACAGTGGGCTGGATATCGAGACAAAAAATCTCTCGGCTACCGGCCGAGGGAGAACCTTTTTTGTTGACATCCCCTTTTATAGAACTACCTATCTCAAAACGAGATAGCTAGTGCGAAGCGGATTTCCCAACACCTGTTCGGGCCAAGCCGTCCTAGCGCATCTGCAAAGCCTAGTTTCCGATTACGCGACTAATCGGGAGTTAGAGTAACCGAAGCGACCTCGCGCTCGTTTTTGCACGAATACGAGGGGGCGGCCGTTGCGAGCCGCCCTCCGGTGTTAGGTCTGCCAATCTTATTCAGCCGAGGGAAGAGCCTTCGGCATTTTATTGGGATCGAGCGCGGGCACCGGGTTTTCCGGATGCTGAAGATTCGGTATCAAGTCGTTCGAGGCACCGCCTGGGGAGCGCTTGATGCTCGGATACTTCATGATGGACTTGTCGAAGTCGACCAACACCGGCGCATACAGAGCCCCGGCCCAGGAGTTTTCTTCGCCGGAATACCTTCCCGGGGAGGTGGTAATTCCACGGGTTGGCACGGCCCCATTCATGACCATGTCGTATTTCTCATAGGGATCCATAGTAAGGTTATAGAACGCCGGTAGACTCAGGTTTTGATCGGGTCCCAGCCAGGACTCCTTTGCCGTCCACATGAATTTCCAGGCAACGTTCACCCACGGCTCTTTGGGATCTCCGGCGATGTCTACGCGGATAGCATTGAGATTTTCGCCATCGATAAAGACCCACGACCGACGTGCGGAGTGCTGTGCCTTGCCTAGGATGTAAGCGCTGTTGTCAATGCTGTCGAAGTAGATGGGCTTGCCGCTGTTGTCGTGCCATTCGCCATGGGGCGGCGGCGTGAGGCCAACCATCCTGGCCAGCGTTGACCAGCAGTCAATGTGCGACATCATTTCGTTGTATTGCGCCCCCGCGGAGATGTTGTTCGGCCACCACATGATGGCCGGGACACGCCAGCCGCCTTCAAACGCGGTGCCTTTTTCACCACGGAAGGGCTGGGTTCCGGCGTCGGGATATGCGTCCAGCCACGCGCCGTTGTCGGCCGTCAGGATGACGATCGTGTTGGGCGCATCCTTGCGGATTTCATCCATGACTTTGCCGATGTCAGCATCCATTTCCATGAGCGAATCGGAGTAGTCACCGAGATGCGACCTCCCGGCAAAATCCGGCGCCGCATGGGTCGGGTTGTGCATTTTGATCCAGTTAATGTCCATGAAGAACGGCTTGCCGCCATTCGCGTGCTGCTTGATGTAATCCACGGCGTAGTCGGCCTGCCGTTCGTCCATTGTCGCCATGTAGGCGTAGTCAATCGTGGCGACCCGTTTTGCGGGCTGGCCGGCCACACCTTCCCACTCGCTCAAGTTCACAATGTCATCAAACATCGCGTTGAATTCCGGGTTATAGGACGGGAACCACGGATGAAACCACTTCGAGGTGTCTTCCCAGGTGTAAGCGCCGGCATAGTAGGCAGCGAATTCTTTCATCTCGTCGAAGCCGTGCTCGATCGGGTAGGAGCTCGCTTTGTCGCCCAGATGCCATTTGCCCGAGAAGTAGGTCGAGTAGCCGTTCTTCTGGAAGTATTCGGCGATGGTCGGCGTTTCCTTCCGAAGGTAGTTCTCGTCACCCGGAACCACCACGACCGAGAGCGCCGAGCGGATGGGAATGCGCCCGGTCATGAACGAAGACCGGCCCGCCGTGCAGCTGGCCTGGCCATACCAGCTCGTGAACACGGCACCCTCCTTGGCGATGCGGTCGACGTTTGGAGTCGGATGGCCCAAGGCCGCGCCGCCCCCGTAGGCGCCGAAGTCGCCCCAGCCGGTGTCGTCGGTCATAAGCACAACGATGTTGGGTTTCTTTTCCTGTGCTGAGGCATGCGACGAGGCGAGCCCCACAACTGAGACAAATACTGCAACCACAAGGCTTATCTTCACGATCCGTTTCATGACATCTCCTCTTGTGGGTCGATTCCTTCTCTGAACCCCGCAAGGCGTGCATCGAAGGTCCCCGCCACACTGCGCCTAGGCCCAAATGGATGGAAGTGTCAAAAGTGACAGGGCCCGCGCTGGGTCAAAAATGATGTGGGCTGATCGGTAAAACAAGCTGCGATGCCCGGTAGTGGGCAATGGAAAACTGGTGCGTTTTCAGATAGGTGATCGGTAAAACAAGCTGCGATGCCCGGTAGTGGGCAATGGAAAACTGGTGCGTTTTCAGATAGGTGATGACATAACGAAGTCGGCCTCACAACCAGCCGAGTAAACTGTGCGGTGTCAAACCTAACAGAGCTCGGATCGAAGGAGGCCGAGATGAAAATCATAGGATGCGATCTACACGCTCGACAACAGACGATCGCGATGTTGGATACTGACACAGGCGAGCTGGAGGAGAAGACCCTGGAACATGAAGGCGCCGCCGTCCGGGAGTTTTATTCCGCACTGCGTGGTCCGATTCTGGTGGGGATTGAAGCGACCGGCTCGATGCAGTGGTTTCTGGAGTTGATGGAAGAGCTGGGGATCGAATGCCGAGTCGGTCATCCCCAGAAGATCCGCAAGGCGGAGACGCGGAAGCAAAAACATGATCGGCGGGATGCGCGACTGTTGCTGACGTTGCTGGCAGAGCATCGCTTTCCCACGATCTGGATGCCCTCGAGCGAGCAGCGCGATCTGCGCACGTTGCTACGTCACCGTCATCAGTGGGTGCGCCTGCGATCTCAAGTGCAGCACACGCTGCAATCGATGGCACTCAACCATGGTCTCAGGAGAGGCCACGCGCTATGGAGTCAAGCGGGCCTGCACGCACTTCGGGCATTGCCTCTGGCTCCTCATGCCAGCGAGCGGCGAGCGGCACTGCTGTCTTTGTACCCTCGTTTGCAGGAATCCATCGACCAGCTGGATCAGCAGGTCAGCCAGCAGGTTCAGCAACATCCCCCGGCGCGGCGACTCATGACGCACCCGGGAGTGGGACCGATCACCGCGTTAGCTACCGAAGTTTTCCTGGGCGATCCGCTGCGGTTCATCGATGGAAAAGCACTGGCCAGTTACATCGGCATGATCCCGAGCGAACACTCCAGCGGAGGCCGGCAGCGGCTGGGTGCGATGAGCAAACAAGGAAACGCGCTGCTGCGTTATCTGTGGTGCGAAGCGGCGATGCACGCGGTGGAGCGGGATCCGGAGTTGAAACGCTTCTATCGGCGCAAACTGGTGCAGAAAGGGCTGGGGAAAGCGAGAGTCGCTGCAGCCAGGAAACTCGGGATCCGACTCTGGATCATGATGCGTGACCAGATCGATTACGAAGAGTTCTGCCGTCGAGGAAAAGCGCGGCAGGAAAGCGGTAGTGTCCGTGCGGGGATGCCTGATCTCGACAGTGGTCCTGCAGCATAGTGACCGGATCAAGTGAATAGGCTACCCGCCTCCCCATTGCGGGGAGTTCGAAGAAATCATCATGGTCGCACGTGATCGGAGAGATGTCTGGTGGGCAACACCGAGTCGATGAAGTGACACGAACCGAGTCTCGTAGGTTGGACAGGAAGAACAATCCGAGAATTGCGGCGCATCGCCCGCCGAAGGAAACAGCGGGACTGCGCAATGCAGGAGTCTGTGCGAAAGGAATAAAAAAAGAATTAAAGACTCTTGACGTGGCCGACTTCGTTAGAGATGTCGAGAACAGGGATTATCACTACCTATCTCACTCTGAGATAGCTAGTGAGAAGCGGATTTATCAACACCTATCCGGACGAGAATCTTCGACGTTCAAGTGGTTGGATGAGCAGTTCGGTCAAGCCTTTCGAAATCATGTCCACTTAGGGTTGCGGCAGAGTGACAAGGTAGTCGCATTCTGGATTGTGGTAGCCATTGATAGTGACGAACGTATCATCAAGTTGCAACATGCTGTCGGTGGCGGGATCGTACTGCGGCCATGTTACCGCGCCTGCTCCATTGGGGTTGCCGGTTGCGGCGAAGCGCGTCCAATAGCCCATCATCGACTGGGAAAATGTGAGATCCGCCGCAGTGGGCGTGTAGACGACGCCACCGCCGGGTTGTTGCCCGTCGTTGAAGGTCCCAAACAGGAAGAACAACTCCGAGGTGTGGAACGCGCCATAAACGGCCAAGTTCGGGTCGTTTTCAAAAGCGTGGGTGTAGAAGTAACGCCAAACCGGCTGGCGTTTGGAACTGGCGGCGGCTCGGGCGCCGCTGCGTACCTCGCACGTCATGTTGAAATCGGTGTCCGCGATGATCAGCGCATATGCAGGACTGGAGTACGCGGACGCCGGGAACAGGGTTAATACCTGGTTGGCAACTCCCGCGCCGAACGGATCAAAACGCTGATGGATTGCGGTGGCGTATGCGGTACTGTCGATTCCCGAATTCGGATCATCGAACAGACTCCATTCTTCACGGTTCGATCCAATCAGCAGCGGTACTGGGGGGCCGTTCTGCTGCAAGTAAGTGAATGGATTAACACTCAGGAATGTTGACCCAATTCCCGGGCCGTATAAGTAAGAAAAAGGATTGGGAAGGTTGACAAGCGTGCTTGCCGGCAACGCGCGAAGGCATGCAAGCACATCCGCTGCCGCACCGCAGCCCAAAGCAGTAGCGATCTGCTGGCCCGATGCCTCAGCCGTTGCGAACGGCGGGAGCCAATACCACCCCGGGGAAGGTATCGAGCCGCTTTCCATCCCCGCTGCCGAGAACAGACCCTGCGCAGCAGGAGCTGCGAGAAGTATCTGGACGTTGACCGACCCCGCGGACTGCCCGAACAGCATCACATGTGTTGGATCGCCTCCAAAGGCAGCAATATTCTGCTTCACCCAAGCGAGCGCGGCAATCGTATCCAGCAACAGGTAATGCCCGGATGCACCTCCGCCTTCGGCTGTGAGCGCGGGATGGGCTAACAAGCCCAGCAGTCCCAAACGGTACTCAGCCGTTACCACCACCACGCCCTGGTTCGCCAGCGGCGGCGCGTCCAACGACGTGGGCGTATATTGCGTGTCGCCACTCCTATTGCCGCCACCATGGAAGAACACCATCACCGGTTGACTCTGGCTCGGCGGCGTCTGCGATACGTAGACATTCAGCACCAGACAATCCTCGTCTCCCGCGTACTGACCGGCGCTGTCGATCTGCGGGCAGACATTCCCAAATGAAGATGCGTCGCGCACTCCCTTCCAACTCGCGGGCGGCTGTGGCGCCTTCCAGCGCAAATTACCCACCGGTGGAGCAGCGTAAGGAATGCCGCGGAACGCAATCAGATTGCCTGTGTCCACTCCCTGCACCGCCCCGGATTGTGTCTGCACAATGGTCGGCGTTCCAGCAATGCTGACACTGAAGGCCTGCGAGGACGACCGCTGCTTGGCATCCATCACCGTGATCGTGAATTTCACGTTCGACTGCACCCGGTCCGGTAGCCCGGATACGGTGACAGTGTTGTCGGGATTGCTTCCGAGCGTCAGATTGTCGGGCAAATCACCCGAGCTGACGCTCCAGACCAACGGTGCCACTCCCCCGGTTGACTCTATCGTTTGGCTATACTCCGTCCCGATGGTGCCGCCGGGAAGGGACATAGTTGTAATGGACAGCGCGGGAGGGCCAGAGGACCCGCAGCCGCTGAAAATTCCGAAGGCGAATAGAAGAATTAGAGACTCAAGGATCTTTCGGTAATGAAATTCTCGCTGGCAAAGATGTATTTTCATGCGATATTCACGGCCCTTCCTGTTTCCGCCATCGGCATCACAAGAGTACGACTCCGCTTCAGTGCACTTTTGCTGACTCGTCCGCTCAGGTCAAGAACCTTAGAGGTGGTTTTTTGGTTCCTTCGCAAGGTGCTGATTCTATGGCATCAATGGACGCCAGGTTCCGTCAAGGCGCCTGAGACCACGCCGCTCTGGAACGTGGTAAAGTAGCTGCAATCTACGGAGTGGATTTTGATGGAACGTGCGGCAGACCAATCGCGCGTCCTCAGGTTCGGAGTCTTTGAGGTTGACCTCGAAGCCGGCGAACTACGCAAGTCCGGCATGCGCCAGAAACTCGCCCGCCAGCCCTTCCAAGTGCTCCAAGTCTTGCTGGAACGTTCTCAAGAGATTGTCACGCGTGAAGAACTGCGACACCACATCTGGCCGAACGACACATTTGTTGATTACGATCTGGCGCTGAAGAAGGCAGTGAGCCGCGTGCGCGAGGTGCTCGGAGACTCGCCCGATAGCCCACGCTTTATCGAGACGATTCCGCGGCGCGGCTATCGTTTTATCGGTACGGTCAATGGAAACGGCGCCGTCGCTCCTTCGGCTGGAGCTGTCACATCTGAGAAGGCCCTGCACGTTGCAGACTCGAAGCAGTTCCGACGAAGACTGACCGTCGCGCTAGGTCTCGTGCTTTTCCTTCTCATTGGATATGCTGCGCGTTTCATCTATCGGTCTCGTTTATCAGGCGGCCGAACAGAAATCACTCGGGTCACTCATTGGCATAAGGCGATAAACAGCGCGATCCTTTCGCCCGATGGTCATGCGGTGGCGTTTACATCTCCAGCGAGTGGGTACGATCAGGTCTTCGTTGTACTCGCGGCGGGCGGCGAGCCTCATCAGTTGACTTCCGACGAAGGCAGTAAGTACGTTGACAGTTTTTCCCTCGAAGGAACTGAAATTTACTATCGGCGTTCCCTGGGAGTTGATGAGGAATGGGCCGTTCCGACGCTGGGGGGAACTGGGCGCCGATTGGTTTCCGGCTTCGCCCTGGTACCATCCGCTGATGGAAAGTCTTCATTTTATTTCAAGCGCGACAACCTCGCACTCGTGCGCTCACCCAGGTCCGGACTCGGTGAGGAAGTCGTTTCCAGCTTTAAGGATTTCGGGGTGTGGCCGTTTAGGATATTGCCTTTTCCAGGCGGCGACCGCTTGCTCGTCGTTGCTCGAAACTACGACGTCGGATACGGGGCAACTGCATGCAGAGTGTACGACCTGAATATCAGAACCGGGAGAGTAAGCACATTGAGTGATATCGCCGGCGCAAATACTGATTTCAGTTGGAGAATGCCGGGAAAGAATCTTGTCTTCAGTCGGAGTGTTAAGGGCGTCACAAATCTTTGGCAGTACTCGCTCGCCGACCACAACTTGACCCAACTCAGTTTCGGTGCGGGTCCGGATGTGTGGCCTTTGCCGGATCGAGCGGGGATCGGCATTTATTTTGTGAATGGCACGGGTGCGGGGGCCTTGTCGGTGTACTGGACAGATCGCAAGGGCTCTATGGACATTGAGATGCAAAACGCGACGCAACCTGCCATCTCTCATGACGGCAGACGGCTCATGTACGTCGTCCTCCCGGAACCCGGCCGCAGTGAGCTCTGGGTGTCTGATATCGACGGGGGAAACAAGGCTAGAATAGCGTCCACGGAGAGCGGCAATTTGGGAACATTGGATTGGTCCTTCGACGATACCCACCTCGCCTTCGCGGACTTTGGGAGCTCGGGCTATCGACTTTTCACCAGCCGGTCAGACGGAAGCGAGCGTCGACAAATCCCCTTCTCGGGGCTCTATTTCGGCGATATAAAGTGGGATCCGAACGGGAATTTTCTTTACGTCAGCGGCTACGAGAAGGACGTATCGAAGTTGAGCACCTGGAAATTGAGCGCAGACGGAGCGCGCACAGAGGTGCTCGAGAAAGGTTGCGGTATCGCAAGGGACATCTCGCCGGACGGAACTCATCTGCTCTTTACGGCCAGATATGGGGTTAAAGCAGGGATCTATGAAATGTCTGTAACCGACAAGCGGTGCAATCTTCTCGTGCCCGACGTCGGCACGTTTGTGGTTAGATTTGCACGTGACGGCCAATCGGTCTTATATACAGTCTCTTTTCCAAGTTACGTGGCCATTCATAAGTTGCCTTGGAAGAACGGAAGGGTCGCGGGACCGGATCGGATTGCCTACCAGGTTCCGTTTGGTTTCGCTCAGGATTACCAGGGCAATGCATATGATTTGTCTCGCGACCTCTCCGCCGTCGTGTTCGCCCACCCCAGCGGACAGGCAGACCTGTATGTGCTGACCGACAAGTAATTTAGTCCTCGCAAAATTGAAGACGGGCCGGAATAGACAGCGTTTACAGCCAAACCTGGTCCAATTCGAAAATAACTGTCGAGAACAGTGAAAAAGTCTTCGTGAATGCGAACTGAAAAGTTGGCAGCAACGTCTATCTGAGGAAACGTTCTGCCGATGCTCTTCCTCATCGCTATTCACGGAGGCTTGCTGATTATGATGGGACAACACTCCCGTTCCGAATCGCTGTTCTACTACTTTCGCATCGAAGATCAGGTTCCTGAAAACCACCTGCTCCGTCTCCTTGACCGGCACATCAGCTTCGATTTCGTTCGTGAGAAGTTGAAGGACTCCTACAGCGATACGGGCCGACCCTCGATCGATCCGGAACTCCTGTTGCGCATCCTGCTGATCGGCTATCTCTATGGGGTCACCAGCGAGCGCAAGCTGGTCGAGGAACTGCAGATGCATCTGGCCTGGCGCTGGTTTACCGGACTCAGCTTCGATCAAGAGATTCCCCATCACTCCACGTTCTCCAAGAACCGTCACGGACGCTTTCAGGAGTCGAATCTCTTTCAGCAGCTCTTTGAGGAGATCGTGGACCGTTGCGTGGAAGCCGGATTCGTCGAGGGCGAGCACCTGTCCGTGGATGGCAGCTTCATTGCAGCGAATGCCAGCCGATTGAGCCGCATCCCGCGGGAGCAACTGCCGGAAGCAGCTCACGTGAAAGGGACGGTGCGAGAGTACTTGGCGGACCTCGAGCAAGAGAACCCGGTCGAAGAGCCGGCTCCGCAACAAGAGCAGGTATCGACGACGGATCCGGATTCGACCTATGCGACCAAGGGCCATCGTCCTGCGGAGCTGGGGTACTTCAACAACTATCTGATCGACAACCAGAGTTGCGTCATTGTGGGCGTTCAGGCTACGACCGCCCGGCTGAGCCAGGAAAGTGCGGCGGCTCGGGAGATGATCACGCGGTCAGCGGAGAGACGCGGACGCTTCCCCCAGTCGGTTGCCGCCGACACGACCTAGGGGAACGGTGAGCTTTTGGCCTGGTTTGAGGAACGAAACATCACCCCTTATATCCGCGTGAAAGAAAGTCCGGCACCCAAAACCAACTTGTATGGAATCGAAAAGTTCATCTACGATCCGGAAACGAACAGTTATCAGTGTCCCGCAGGAAAGCGACTAACCTACCTTGGGGTGAACCCCCGCAACCGAAACCATATCTATCGGGCGACGTGGAAGCGCTGTCGCGACTGCCCGCAAAAAGCGCAATGCACCCGGGGCCACTATCGGCAGATTGCGATCCATGTCCACGAAGCGGCGCGACAACGGGCCCGAGAGCGAACAACCGTGCCGGCTTTCGCGGCCGCGCAACGCCAACGCCGGAAAGTAGAAGCACTTTTTGCGGAGTTGAAGAACCAGATCGGACTGCGCAGGGTGCGCTTGCGGAGAATGAAGCACGTTCGCGAACAGTTCTTCCTCGCGGCTACAGCCCAGAACCTGAAACGACTGGCTCGCTTCCTTAGATCCAGATCTCTAGAATCAGCCACGGTTCCGATCTGAGATAGGAAAAGAAAGCGCGATACCCCCGCAGGAAAATAACCCAGAGCAAAACTGCCGCCAGTGGGCGAGTTTTTCAACAGCCACTCCGCTTCGCACCAGCTATCTCAGACTGAGATAGATGGGGATAATCCCTGATGGCATAACGAAGTCGGCCTCCGAACGGTTCGAGTAAACTTTGCGGTGTTCCAGGCATGCCCTCGACTTCACGAGTACAGTCCTAGAACTAACTGTCTGTGACCTGCACTTCTGACCACTAAAATTTCCCAGCGCTTCGTGCTACCTTCGATCATGTATCACGAACGAAAATCGAGTTTCAAATCGCGGCTCGAAAGCGAGCCGCCGGCGAACAAATTCGATCGGCGTCCTCGCTCGCAGCGAAGCACCCGCCGCAAGGCTCGACATTCTTCGTCGCACTCACCCCCAGAACCCTGCCCACACTCGGCCACGGTTCGCCTTTCACGACTCACAAGTCACGAGTTACCAGTCACGGATTTCTAATCGAGACACCGCGATTAGAATTTCCCGCAAAGCTAACAAAACAAAGCCCCGGCCGCATTTCTAATCGGGACAAAATCGCTGTTTTCTCTTCCCGATTTCCCGCTCCGGCACGAAATCGGCAGGAGCCGCCGCCTCCCGAAGTTCTAATCGCAAATCCGGAATTAGAATTTTTTTTTAAGCACTTCAAAATCAACAAAGTACAAATTTCTAATCGCAAATAAACGTGGGTTTTGCGTCCTGCGGCGTGGGTCGCCTTTTTGTGCCCCGGAATCTCTTTTCGTGTGCCGGAATCTAAGGTCCGAGAATCGGTCAGCCATTCGAGCTGGAAGGTTGAAAACGAGAATCGGCGCTATTCAAAGGACTCCAGTTAAAGTTAAGTCGCTATTATGTTATGGTGACTCTCACTTTCAGCTGTATAAGATGATTACGAACAGCCCAAGCGTGATACTCGGAGAGAATTAGTTATGGCCAACGCCAAAGTTAAGGGCGCAGCACCTGCTGCAGCTCGGAGCGTAGCCCAGCGCGGAGCAAAACGATTGGCGCGCCGAGCCGGTGCGCTCGGCATTGAAGCGGAGCTGGGGCTTCGCGAGAGAAAGAAAGCGCGGCTGCGCCAGGAAATTATTGACACCGCGTTGCGGCTTTTCCGCGCCAAGGGTTACGAAAACACGCGCGTAGAAGATGTTGTGCAGGTTCTTGAAATCAGCCAGCCCACATTCTTCCGCTACTTTCCCACCAAGGACGCCGTGCTCTACGAAGTGGGCAATCGCGGCTACTCTTGTATTACCGAAAAACTGAAGATGGAACTTTCAAGCGACGCGAGCACGGCGGACCGCCTGCGGCGTCTGTACAGCGAATTTGCCCATGAGGTGGAAGCGAATCGCTGGCTTTGGCAGGCGGTGGTGCTTTCCGGAGCGATGGATCCGGTGCGTTCTCCGCAGATGCGCGGACAGGAAAAAATCGCCGTGAGCCTGCTGCAGGAAATTCTGGAACAGGGACAGAAGCGCGAAGAGATCACGCGCGCTTTTCCTGTCGATCACCTCGCCGAATTTATGGAAGCGCTTTACAACACCGTGGTGCGAAACTGGGTGGCAGGTCCGGCGGGCCCTGACAAGCTGGTGGGACGCGTTCGCAACGCGGTAGATTTTTTTCTGCGCGGAGTGACGACCTAAGCTTCGCGTCAACGCCGAAAAATTACCAGCCCATCATCAATCAGCCCATATCGAACGGATGCGAATGCGAGCCGCCGTCCTCCACGATTTCAAACAGCCCCTCACAATTGAAGACATCGAGCGTCCTGCACCCGGCGCGGATGAAGTTCTGATCCACGTCGAAGCCTGCGGCGTCTGCCACTCCGACGTACATATTGCGGACGGCGACTGGCCGCAGTTCGCGAAAATCGTGAAGCGCCCGCTGGTTCTCGGGCACGAAATCGCGGGGCGCGTAGCCGAGAAGGGCGCGAACGTCCGGAATTTGGAAATCGGCGACCGCGTCGGAGTTCCGTGGGTTTACTGGACGTGCGGCGAATGCGATTTCTGCAAGGAAGGAAATGAGAATCTTTGCAGCAAGCAGAAAATTACGGGCGTCACGGTGGATGGCGGCTACTCGGAATATTTCAAAGCGCCCGCAAGCCACGCGCTGAAAATTCCCGACGGGCTGTCGCCAGCCGAAGCGGCGCCGCTCTTCTGCGCCGGTGTGACGGTGTATCGCGCGCTGAAGCAAGCGGGCATTTCTCGCGGGCAGCGGCTCACGGTGTTTGGCCTCGGCGGGCTGGGCCATCTCGCCGTGCAGATCGGGCGTGAGTTCGGCGCGGAAGTGACGGCGGTGGACATCTCGGATGAAAAGCTCGCGCGGGCGATGTCTCTCGGAGCGGCGAAGGCCCTCAACAATTCACGCGGCGATGCGGTGAAGGAGATTCGCAAGGACGGCGGCGCACACGTCGCACTTGTCTGCTCGGCAGCGAAGGCTGCTTACGACGCCGCGTTCAACAGCGTGCGGCCGACGGGCACTCTTCTAGCGGTGGGATTGCCGGCGGAAAGCATTTGTTTTCCGCCGATTATGATGGCCGCCCGGGAGGTGCGAATCAAGGCATCGTCCGTGGGCACTCGCGAAGACCTTCGCGGCGTACTGGCGATGGCGGCGGCTGGGAAGCTTCGTTGTGACGTTGTCTCGAAGCCGCTGGAATTTGCCAACGAGGCCCTGGAGCTCCTGCGAACGGGGCAGGTCTCAGGCCGAATTGTTTTGACCTTCCCCGGCTAGGCCTTCTCCTCTGCTTCGCCATCGCTTCCTCTTCCAGGAACATCTTGCCAAAAATCTTAGGGTCCGCGATTAATTCGGCTTGACGTTAGTCACTAAAATGTAATATTCCCTATCATAATTTTGGATGGGTGGAACGGGTGGACGGATGGCAGGTGGTTCCGACGAATTTCGGCTCGATAGAACCGCGGGCGTAGTGCGACTTCACAAGCAGCCAGGCGATGCTTTGGCCTCACGAGGAGGATTTATGAAGTCAGCATTTCTAGCCGGTCTGATCGCGTGTCTGGTGTGCGTGCTGGTCGCGACTCCAGCGGCCCGGGCGCAAGGGGTAGGCTCATCGGGAACGATCAACGGGACGGTGACGGATCCGACCGGCGCAGTAGTTCCGAAAGCGCTGGTTGTAGCCGTTGAGAGCGACCGCGGCGTGCAGCGCTCGACCGAAACGGACACGAACGGCTTCTACCGCCTGACCGGTTTGCCTCCGACAACCTACGACGTGACCGTGAAGGCGTCGGGCTTTGAAGCGCTCCAGCAAAAGGGACTAACGGTGAGTGTGGGCGGCATCGCCGTTCTCGACTTCCATCTCACGATTGCGACTTCCAAGTCAGTGGTCGAAGTGAACGCGGCACCACCGGTGGTGGAAGTGCAACGCGGCAGCCAGGCAGACACGATCGTACAGCGATACATCGAGGATTTGCCGATCGACCGTCGCGATTATCTGACTTTTACGTTGTTGGTGCCCGGCGTGGCCGATTCCACACGATTGGCCGACGACCAGGACTTTCGCGTGAAGCAGACACCGCAGAGCGGGCTTTCGTTTTATGGAAGCAATGGCCGCGGGAATAGCATTACGGTGGACGGCGGCGAGGCGAGCGACGACGCGGGCGGCGTGAGGCCGACACTGAGCCAGGACGCGGTGCAGGAATTCCAAATCAATCGGAGCAACTACCAGGCTGATTTGGGTGCAGCCAGCGGGGCATCGATCAACATCGTTTCGAAGTCCGGGACGAACGACATTCATGGCAGCGCATTCGGATTCTTCCGCAACGATGCTTTGGATGCGCGCGATCCATTTGCCTTCACTCAAGCGCTCCAGCCGGGACAGACATTCGATCCCGCGGCCCCCGATTCAACAGGCTCGCCGGTAAAGAATTCCCTCGGGCGGTATCAATTCGGCGTGAATGCAGGTTTTCCGATTCAGAAGGACAAGACATTCGGGTTCCTGGCCTTTGAAGGATTGCGCCAGAATTCGGAAAATGCGGTTCCGCTGCTTACGGACACGAATATTTTCCGGACGACTACGCCTCAGAACAGCGTTCTCGGCGCCCTCGCCGCCCTGCCCGGCAATCCGGTGGTGCCGTGTCTTACCAGTCCGGCGACTTCGCTACCGGCGCAAACGTGCGCTTTTGCTCTCAGCCAGATATTGACGGTCGATGCAACTCCCAATCCGCCGTTCCGAAGCACCGGCCAGGCGATGCTGAACGATTATTTGATCAACCAGCTCATCGACAACGGCGGACTCTTCAACTACAACACGAACGATTACCTCTTCAACGGCCGGATCGACCACGTTTTCGATGAGGCCAACCACGTTAGCTTGAGTTACCGCTTCGCGCACAACCTGATCGAGAATCCGGACGTGCAATCCCTGACAGGTTTCTCGGCCGGCAGCTCGATCCACAATTACGACAATAATTTACAAGGTTCCTGGTTCCACACCTTCAACCCGCGAACGCAGAACGAGCTGCGAGTGCAGTTCAATTACGACAGCTTCAACGTAATCCCCAATACCCCGGCGTCGGTGGGACTCCAGATTCCCGGCTTTGCGAACAACCTCGGCACGAACATCTTTCTGCCGAACCTAACGATCCTGAGGCGCTGGGAGTTCGCGGACAACGTGACGATGGTTCGCGGAAATCACACGATTCAATTCGGCGTGGACGAGATTCTGCGGGGGAACCACACGGAATCGCACACGTTCTTGCCTGGGCGGTTCGTGTTCGGTCCCCTGCCGGGAGTGGCGCTGAGCCCCTGCTTCCTCCCGGCCCCCGGAAACCCCTGCGGTCTGTCCACGCAGGGTGCGTCGATCAATTCGCTGCAGGCAGCTTCCTTGGCGCAGCCGGTCCTCTATCAGCAGGCCTTCGGCAACCCGGACTATCCCGCGTACACGCGGCCGCTCACGGGCCTCTACATTCAGGACTCGTGGAAGCTGTTCCCGAACTTCACCCTCAATATCGGAGTGCGCTGGGAGATCGATTCGCAGTTCAACCCGCTTAACACCTACCTCGGAGATGTGGGCCCGCGCATTTCCTTCGCGTGGGATCCGTTCAAGGATCACAAGACCGTGGTGCGCGGCGGTTACGGAATCTTCTACGGCCCTGTCGACGCGCAGATTAACCAGGTGGGTTTGAGCCTCGGCGTGCTAAACAAGAACCACACGACCGTCGAGAACCAGAAGAACAAGAGTCAGGTGCCCGATCAGGTGAACAATCTCATCAACACCTGCGGTTTGGGTTTCCCCGGTTTTCCGATCTTCCCCGGGACCGGTACCAGCCCTTGCACTCGCTACATATCCATTTACGCGGATACGATCGCATCGAATGCGCCGCTGCCGATCGCCAATTCAGCGACGCTTTTCCAGGGGCTGTTCAATCCTGCTGGTAACCCGTCGGGGACGAACCTGATTGCGTGCACGACGCCGGCGCCCGGCCAGAATGCCTGCATCACACCGGCCGACGTCGCGGCGTTCGGGATCATCCCGTCCAATAGCGGGCAGCTGGCGCCGCTTCAGGCAGTCTTCAGCAACCCGCCCAACTACAAGCCGCCGTATTCGCAGCAGGCTTCGCTCGGAATCGAGCGCCAGATTGCGCCGGGGTTCACGGTCGGTGCGAGCGGTATCTATTCGCACACGCTTCGATTGCCGGTAGCGATTGATACGAACCTCTTCCCGGCACCCGAGAGCACGATCGCCTTGGCGAATGGGCAAGTTGTCTCCTATCGAAACTGGAACACCAGTTCGCTTACGGACCCGGCCGCCGGTTTGCAGATTTCCGGACCCGGCGCGGGCGGCGTCTATCCGTGTGCAATCACTCTAAATGGTTTTGGGCAGCCGGTGTCGCCGTGCTTCGTGAATGCTCTGGTTGCTCAGAATAACCAGTACACTTCAGCAGCGTCGGCGCTCTATGAAGGGCTGATTTTGGAAGCGAAGAAACGGTTCAGTAATAACTTCACGCTGTTCGGCAATTACACCTTCAGCAAGGGATTCGATACGTCCACCGACTACAACACCGATTACGGCCCGCAGGATCCGACGAATCTGGGCCTCGATCGAGCGCTTTCGGAATTTGACGAAAGGCATAAGGTTGTTGTGGCCGGAGTTTTCGACAGCCCCTGGAAGAATCCGATTCTCGCCGGTTTCCAGCTGTCGCCGATTTTCAGCTATCACAGCGGGCATCCCTTCAACTTGCTGGCTGGAACGGAAGTGAACGGCAACAATCACACGACGAACGAGCGTCCGATCGGCGCGAACCGCGACACGGGTCTCGGTCCTAGTTTCGTTGACTTCGATATGCGCTTGAGCTGGACGCACAAGCTGGGCGAAAGAGTTTCCATGAGACTGACGGCGGAAGGATTCAATATCGCCAACCATACGAACTTCGCCAGCGTGAATAACGAAGTGAGCCCGCTCTTCGGGCTTCCTGCGGATGTCGGTGGAGGAGGCAACACCACGTTCAATGTGCACGGCATTCGTCCGGGCAGGGTTTTGGCGGATGGAAGCGTAGTCACACCGAGTACGCCGCTTTCGTTCACGTCGGCATTTCCGAAGCGCGAAATCCAGCTGGGCGTCCGGTTCGATTTCTAGATTTTGATTGCGCTCGGCTCTCGGCGAATAATTCGATTTCCGCAGTGAAAACGGCACGGCTGAGGCAAACGAAATTCGTGCCGTTCTATAGGAAGGAGAGTGTCCGATGTGGCGAGGAGTTAAGCATGGGGTTTTGGTTGCGTTATTTTCCGCCGTCCTCTTGTTCTCGGTAGCGGTCACAACAAACGCACAGGTAAGCCTTACCACGAAGACAGGTAAGCTCGCGGATGGCGCGACGTACCTGATCCAGGTACCTTCGAACTGGAACGGGACCCTTTTCTTGTACAGCCATGGATACGTGGTTCCCGGAAGCCCGAATCCGGCGCAGAACGTGGGCGATCCGGCTACTGGCGCTTTTCTTCTGGCGAACGGCTTTGCGCTTGCGGGCTCTTCCTACGCTCACACAGGCTGGGCGATTCAGGAAGCTCTGGTCGATCAGATTCAGGTGCTGGACTTGTTTGACGCGGATTTTGGCAAACCCAAGCAGACGATTGCCTGGGGACATTCTCTCGGCGGGATTATCACGGCGGGATTGGTCCAGAATAATCCGGGACGGTTTACGGCGGCGCAACCGATGTGCGGCGTGCTGGCCGGCGGCGTAGCCACATGGAACGCAGCGCTTGATGGGGAATTCGCTTTCAAGACGCTTCTGGCGCCGAACAGCGACCTGCAGCTTGTAAACATCACGAACCCAAATAATTTGAACCTCGCCGAAGAAATTCTCGCAGCGGCACAGGCCACGCCTCAGGGCCGGGCGCGAATCGCGCTGGGTGCCGCGCTGTCGGATACTCCGGGCTGGTTTACTCCGCTTTCGCCCGAGCCGGCACGGAATGATTTCGCTTCGCAAGAGCAAAATCAATTTTTGTGGGACTCGGAAGTTGATTTTCCTTTCGTATTTGCGTTTCGAGCCGAACTCGAATTGCGGGCCGGCGGAAATGTCTCCTGGAACAACGACATCGACTACGGCATTCAACTACTGCTATCGCCAAACCTGAATGAAGTGTGGGCGCTGTATCAGATGGCGGGACTGAGCCTGTTTGAAGATATTGAGACGCTGAATCGAGCGGCGCGAATCAAGGCGAATCCAAGCGCAGTGCAATACCTGGAACAAAATATAATTTTCAACGGCGAGATCAATATTCCGGTGCTGACGATGCACACCACGGGAGACGGCCTCGTCATAAATGAAAACGAATCGGCTTATCGGACGATCGTGGATCTTGCAGGCAACGGCAATTTCCTGCGGCAGACTTTCGTTTCGCGCGCGGGGCACTGCAGCTTTACACCTGCGGAGACGATTGCGGCTGTGGGGACTTTGTTGACAAGGGTAGAGACGGGGCACTGGCCAACCGTGGAGGCGAATGTGTTGAACGGCGAAGCGACGGCGCTCGGTCCTCAACTCAACATTTTTGCTCCGAACGGTGCGATCGTTCCGACGGCGCCGGCTTTTATTGATTTCATTTCGGGCCCTTACCCGCGTCCATTCGACTCTTTGGCAGCGATATGCCCGAAGGGCTCGAATCGCGGTTGTCCGTTTGCGTTTTTCCTGCAGCACTAGCCTCGGGAACGTTTTAGGGAGCAACAGACGGATCGAAGGCGACGCCTGCTGGGCGGCGGGCGTCGCTTTTTTCGCTGTGAATAAGTTCAGATTAGTGGCCTCAGTGAAATTTTCGGCGAGCAACTTCCGGCAGGACGGATCGCGGGATATCACGGGATATTGAATGCACACCAGGGAACTCTTCAATCTCAGCGGGCGCGTAGCAATCGTTACGGGCGGTTCCGTCGGGCTGGGGCGGCAGATGGCGCAGGGGCTGGCGGAGATGGGCGCGAACGTAGTGCTATGCGCGCGAAAGAAAGAACGATGCGAAGCGGCGGCGGCGGAGTTGCGAGGCTTGGGCGTGAAAGCGATGGCGCTTGGTTGCGACGTGAAGGATTCGGCTAGCGTGAAGGATGTGGTTGACGCGACGGTTGCGGAGTTCGGACGCGTCGACGTGTTGATCAACAACGCAGGGATTGCCTGGGGCGCACCGGTGGAGGAAATGCGGCTCGAACATTGGAACAAGGTGCTGGAGACGAATTTGACGGGTACGTTTTTGTTTTCGCAGGCGGCGGGGAAAGTGATGATCGGCCAGCGAAAGGGAAAGATCATCAACATCGCATCGGTGGCGGGAATTCGCGGCGCTCCGTCGGAATTTCAGGCCATCGGCTATCACGCGAGCAAGGGCGGGGTGATTGCGTTTACCAAGGATTTGGCGTGCAAATGGGGCGTGCATAATATTCAGGTGAACGCGATTGCGCCGGGCTGGTTTCCGACGAATATGTCGCAAGTGGTGATCGAACGGAATAAGGATTATTTTCTGCAGCGGATTCCGGCGCACCGTTTTGGCGGCGACGATGATTTGAAGGGAGCCGCGGTGTATCTGGCGTCGAGCGCGTCGGATTACGTGACCGGAGATGTGCTGGTGGTTGACGGAGGGCAGACAGCTTAGAGGCGGTACGACAGGGCCATGAAAATTCCACTGACTCCCATTCGTTTTTTGAGATACGCCGAGCAGCAATTTCCGAACAAACTCGGCATCGTTTGCGGCGACGTGCGGCTGACCTATGCGCAAGTGGCCGAGCGGGTTCGCAGGCTTGCCGGGAGCTTGCACGAATTGGGCGTTGCTCCTGGCGATCGTGTGGCGTTTCTGAGCATGAATTGCCATCGCTTGATCGAGGCGTATTACGGTGTGCTGGAGGCCGGGGCAATTCTGTTGCCGCTGAATATTCGGCTGGCGCCGCATGAGCTGGCGTTTATTTTGCGGGATGCGGGCGTGAAGGTGTTGTTTGTGGGCAAGGAGTTTGTCGAGCTCGCGAATGCTTTCCGGAAAGATGTGCCGGGAATCGAGAAATTCGTTTTGCTCGAGGGCACGCCTGCGGCCGACTGGCTTGAGCGGAAGAATTACGATGAGCTTTTGGCTGACGCGAAACCGGTTCAGGCTGACTTCATGCAGGTGGACGAAGATTCTGTGGCGGAACTTTTCTACACGAGTGGGACAAGTGCGAATCCCAAGGGCGTGATGCTCACACATCGCAACGTGTATCTTCACGCGATGAGCGTCGCGCTTGCGTTCAACACCGGGCTCGAGAGCATTGAGCTGCACACGATTCCGCTTTTCCATGCGAACGGCTGGGGCGTGGCGCACTCGCTCACGTTGATGGGCGGAACGCACGTGATGGTTCAGCGATTCGAAACGCGCGAAGTGTTCCGGCTAATCCAGCAGGAAAAGGTGCAGTCGTGCAGCCTCGTGCCGACAATGGCGACGGCGCTGGTGAATTGCCCGGAGCGGCCGAAGTACGATATTTCCACTTTGAATCGCGTAGTGATAGGCGGAGCGGCGTCGTCGCCCACTTTGGTGCGCGAGGTGGAGGAGAAGTTGAAGTGCACCTGTTTTTCGGGTTACGGGCTGACGGAAACTTCGCCGATGCTTTCGATCTCGCCGATGAAGCCGTGGCTGCGCTGGGAGGGAGCTGATCGTTACGCAGGGCAGGCGATGACGGGGTATGCGGCGCCGGCGATGGAAATTCGAGTGGTGGACGCGAATGATGTGGATGTGGCGCATGACGGCGTGGCGATTGGAGAAATTGTTGCGCGCACTGACGGAGTGATGAAGGGTTACTGGAACGATCCGGATGCGAGTCGCGAAGCTTTGCGCGGCGGCTGGTTTCACACTGGCGATATGGCGACGATTAACGTGGAAGGGTATCTGCTGGTTGTCGACCGGAAGAAGGACATTATCGTGAGCGGCGGCGAAAATATTTCTTCGCTGGAAATAGAAAAGGCGCTCTTGGCTCATCCTGCGGTGTACGAACTTGCGGTGGTTCCGGTGCCGGATCAACGGTGGGGTGAGGTGCCGAAAGCGCTGGTGGTGTTGAAGCCGGGGCAGCGGGCTACGGAGGCGGAATTGCTCGAATTCTGCCGCGGGCGCGTGGCGCACTATAAGGCGCCGCGGTCGATTGAGTTTTTCGAATCGCTTCCGAAGACGGGTACCGGGAAGATTCTGAAGAAAGAGCTGCGCAAGAAATATTGGCAGGGAAGCGAAACGATTCGGCCGCAGGCTTCTGCGGCGGATTCGCAGAAAGTTGCGAAATAGGTTGCGGTTTTTTGGGGGCACGTGTTGCTGCCGCTTTTTTGAAAGGATTGCTGAATGGATCTGAATCTCACTCCTGAAGAGACAAAATTCCGCGACGAGCTGAGAAGTTGGCTTGAGGCGAATGTTCCGAAGGATTGGGGCGAGTGGCGAGAGAAACCGCTCGAGGAATCGTTTCCGTACCTGCGCGCGTGGCAGCGAAAATTGTATGAAGGCGGATGGGCGGCGGTTTCCTGGCCCAAAGAATATGGTGGGCGCGGCGCGACACTGATGGAGCAGTCGCTATTTTGGGAGGAGATGGCGCGTGTGGAAGCGCCGCCGATGGCGAACTCGCTCGGACTTGGGTTGATTGGCCCGACAATCATCGCGTATGGCACCGATGAGCAGAAAAAGCGATTCATTCCGAAGATTCTGAGCGCGGAAGAAATATGGTGCCAGGGATTTTCGGAGCCGAATGCGGGTTCGGACCTGGCAGCGCTGCAAACGGAAGCTCGGCTGGATGGCGATCATTACGTCGTTAATGGTCAAAAAGTGTGGACGAGTTACGGCTGGATTGGCAATTGGTGTGAGCTTGTGGTGCGTACGGATTCGAACGTGCCGAAGCACAAAGGGCTTTCGGTGCTGCTGATTGATATGAAATCGCCAGGCGTGGAAGTTCGTCCGCTGAAGCAGATGACGGGGGAGAGTGAGTTCAACGAGATTTTCTTTCGCGACGTGCGCGTGCCTGTGGCGAATCTTCTTGGCAAAGTGAATGACGGCTGGAACGTGGCGGTGAGCACTCTGATGTATGAGCGGGGTTCTTATGGCGCGCGGTTGCACCTGATCTTCAAACGCGCGATAACCCGTTTGATTGAGCTCTCGCATAAATTTCAGAAGGACGGGCATCCGGCGGCACAGGATCCGATTACTCGCCAGAAACTCGCGCAATGCTACGCGGAAATCGAGATCATGCGCTGGAATCAGCTGCGCGCGTTCAGCCGCGTCACTGCAACCGGTGTTCCGGGGCCCGAAGGCTCGATTCAGAAAATATTCTGGAGCGAACTGAATCAGCGGCTTCAGCAGATCGCGCAGGAAATGTTTGGCGCCTACGGGCAGGTGCTCGCTGGGGATAAGGACGCCGTCGACAACGGAATCTGGTCGTATGGTTACTTGCGAACCCGTGGGAACACGATTGAAGCCGGTACGTCGGAAGTGCAGCGAAACATCATCGGGCATTTCGTGCTGGGCTTGCCCAGAAGCTACTAGCCAGGAGAGGCGATGCAATTCGGATTGAGCGAAAGCCAGCAGATGTTGAAGGACAATGCCCGGAAATTCTTCGCCGGCGAATGTTCGATGGAAGAAGTCCGCCGGCTGATGGAGACTGAGACGGCTTACGACAAGAGCTTGTGGGAGAAGATGGCCGAGCAGGGTTACACGGGCATTATTTTTCCTGAAGAATATGGCGGTGTCGGGCTTGGAAAGGTGGAGCTCGCGCTGCTGATGGAAGAAGCAGGGCGGGCGCTTGTGCCCGGGCCGCTCTTTTCCACCGTGGCGTTTGCGGGGGCGGTGATTGATGCGGTTGCGAGCCCGGAGCATAAGAAGAAATATCTCGCACCGATTTGCGCCGGAGATGCGCGCTCCACGGTGGCGTTTCTTGAAGCGGATGCCAGCTGGAATCCTGCGGATATTCATATGGCCGCTGCGAATGGCGCGCTGAGTGGCGCGAAGCTTTTTGTGCCGGACGCGGCCGTGGCGGACTTTATCGTGGTAATCGCGCGCAACGGCATATTTGCCGTGGCGTCGAAGGCTTCCGGAATGAAAATCGCGCCGATGCTGGGGATGGATCTGACGCGCAAACTCTATCGAATTGAATTCCAAAACACGCCCGCGGAGAAGATCGGAGACGTATCCGCTTTAGCAAAGGGATTCGACGTTGCAACGACCGCGCTTGTGTGTGAGCTGGTGGGCGGAATGCAGCGAACCCTCGACATCACGGTGGAATACGCCAAGATGCGAAAGCAGTTTGGCAAGCCGATCGGGATGTTTCAAGCGGTGCAGCACCAGTGCGCGGATATGTATCTCGAGACGGAAAGCTCGCGCTCGGCTGCTTACTATGCCGCTTGGGCGCTGGAAGAAAATGCGCCTGATGCATCCGTTGCGGTATCGATCGCAAAGATGTATGCGAGCGACGCTGCGCGCAATGTGGGCAATCGCGGGATTCAAGTGCATGGCGGAATGGGTTTCACGTGGGAAAACGACGTGCATCTCTATTACCGGCGAGCGAAATCTTCCGAAACAGCTTTCGGCGATTCCACATACCACCGCGAGCGGATCGCGCGGCTTGTGATTGATGCTGATGAACGGCTTGCGAAGAGCGCATAAGAATTCCAAAAGAGAGAGCGACACAATGAGCGACCTGGTACAGGTAACGAAGAACGGCGACATCGCGATTATCACGATCAACAACCCTCCGGTGAACGCTCTGAGCCCGGGCGTGCCGGAAGGCATCGGCGACGCAATCGATCAGATTGCTAAAGATTCCAGCGTGAAGGCGGCTGTTCTAATTGGTGGCGGTAAAACTTTCATCGCCGGCGCGGATATCAAAGAATTCGAGAAGATGACGTCCGGAAAAACCGAACGCGGCGCGGGGCTGCTTCCGCTGCTTCTCAAAATCGAAAATTGCGCCAAGCCAGTGGTAGTTGCAATTCATGGCAACGCTTTCGGAGGCGGGCTCGAGATTGCGATGTCCGGGCACTATCGTGTGTCATCGCCCGATGCTCAGGTGGGGCAGCCCGAAGTGAAACTCGGCATCATTCCGGGCGCGGCGGGCACGCAGCGTTTGCCTCGGCTTGCCGGTGTCGACAAGGCTGTGGAGATGTGCGTCGAAGGCAAGCCGGTGAAGGCGCCGGACGCGCTGAAATACGGGATCGTTGACCGGTTGATCGAGGGCGATTTGCTTGCGGGTGCGATTGCTTTTGCGCGCGAAGTTGCTGAGAAGCCTGCTCCCAAGACGCGAGAGAGAAACGAGAAGCTGGGAACGGAGGAGCAAAATGCACCGATTTTTGCCGCGGCTTGCGAAACCACGCGTACGAAACAGCGTGGGCTGATGGCGCCTTTGGCGGCGATTGAAGCTATCGAAGCTGCCACGAAATTGCCTTTCGAGCAGGGTTGCGAGAAGGAGCGGGAACTTTTCGTCAAATGCCTCTTCTCGGATCAATCCAAAGCGCTGATTCATGTGTTTTTCGGCGAGCGCGAAGTGGCAAAAATTCCGGATGTTCCGAAAGACACGCCGCTGATTCCCGTGAATAAAGCGGCCGTCGTCGGAGCTGGCACGATGGGCGGCGGGATCGCGATGGTGTTTGCGAATGCCGGAATTCCGGTGCTGTTAAAAGACGCCGACCAGCCGGCGCTTGATCGCGGAATCGCAAACATTCAAAAGAATTATGCGAGCTCCGTGAAGCGCGGCCGTTTCACGCAGCAGTTCGTGGACGAATGCCTGAAGCGAATTCAGCCGACGCTCACCTTCGATAATTTTTCGGACGCGGACATGGTGATCGAAGCTGTGTTCGAGGGAATGGCGCTGAAGAAGGAAGTTTTCGCGGAACTCGATCGCGTTTGCAAGCCGGGAGCAATTCTTGCCAGCAATACTTCCACTCTAAATATAGATGAAATCGCGTCAGCCACGTCACGCGCTGCTTCAGTGATCGGCACGCACTTCTTCAGCCCGGCAAATGTGATGCGCTTGCTCGAAATTGTTCGCGGTAAAGCGACGAGCAAGGAAGTGATCGCCACTTGCATGCAACTTTCGAAGAAGCTGGGCAAAATTGGCGTGCTCGTCGGAAATTGTCGCGGTTTTGTGGGAAATCGCATGTTTGGTCCCTACCGTCGCGAGGCGCAATTTCTTGTGGAGGAGGGAGCGAGCGTCGAGGCAGTTGATAAGGCGCTGGTGGATTACGGCATGGCAATGGGCCCGCTGTCGACCGGCGACCTGGCGGGACTTGACGTTGGCTGGCGCATTCGCAAGGAATATCGCCATTTCGAGAAGCCCGGCATTCGCCAGCCGATTGCCGAGGATCAGCTCTGCGAGATGGGACGCTACGGGCAGAAAACGGGCGCAGGTTGGTATAAATATGACGAAAATCGCCGCGCCACGCCCGACCCGGAAGTCGCAGAGCTAGTCCGCAAATGGACGACAGAAGCCAAAATTCCGCAGCGCCAAATTTCCGCCGATGAGATTGTCGATCGCTGCGTCTACGCTCTGGTGAATGAAGGCGCGCGCATTTTGGAAGAGGGGTTTGCGCTCCGGGCCGTCGATATCGACATCATTTACCTGAATGGCTACGGATTTCCAGCGTATCGAGGCGGCCCGATGTGGTACGCGGACACGGTTGGGCTGAAGAAAGTTTATGATCGCGTCGTCGAATTTCAGAAGCAGCATGGCGAAAGTTGGGAGCCTGCACCTCTGCTGAAGCAATTGGCGGAGCAAGGCAAGAAGTTCGCGGACTTCACAAGAGAACAGGGCGTCGCGGCATCGAAGCCTTGAGGAGAGCGCGTTGCCGGATTTCGAGGATCGCGCAACGGCTGTCCGTGCCGGCGAAGAGCTGAATCTCGAGGCGCTCGATGCCTACCTGCGAGCACATTTTCCCGATGAACGCGGGCCTCGCGACGTAAAGCAGTTTCCCAGCGGGCATTCGAATCTTACCTATTCTGTGCAATTTGGGGGGCGCGAGTTAGTGCTTCGTCGTCCTCCGTTTGGCAGCAAGGTGAAATCCGCGCACGACATGGGCCGCGAATTTCGTGTGCTCTCGAAGCTTCATGCCGTTTATCCGCAGGCGCCTGAAGTGGTTCTGTACTGCGAGGACACATCCGTGCTCGGCGCGCCGTTCTATCTGATGAAGCCGATTCACGGCGTGATTATCCGGAGGGATCCTCCCGCGAGCCTCGAATTCACTGAGAACACCGCGCGACGCCTGAGCGAATCATTCGTCGAGAATCTCGCCCGATTGCACAGCTTGGAGTACCAGAGAATTGGTCTCGGTGATCTTGGCAAGCCGGAAGGCTATCTCGAGCGCCAGGTGCGAGGGTGGACGGAGCGTTATCACGGTTCACGGACGCACGAGTTTCCGGAGGTGGAGCGCATCGTGAGCTGGATGCAGGCGCACATGCCTTCGACGAGCGACGCCGCGCTCGTCCATAACGACTACAAGTATGACAATCTGGTTTTAGATCTGGGCGATATCACGAAAATCGTCGGCGTGCTCGATTGGGAGATGTGCACGATTGGCGATCCACTCACCGACTTAGGCACGGCCCTCGCGTATTGGATTGATGCGGACGATCCCGAGCCGCTGCAGAAAATTCGATGGGGTCCTACGACACGTCCGGGCAGCATGACGCGCGCACAACTCGTCGAGCGCTATGCCGAGAATACTGGCCGCAACGTTTCGCACATGGATTTTTATGTGGCATTCGCGCGATTCAAGGTTGCGGTGATCGTCCAGCAAATCTACTACCGCTATCATCAGGGGCTGACGAAGGACGAACGCTTCGCCGGAATGCCTGTGGTGGTGGAAGCACTTCTGCGGGCTTCTCTGCATTGCGCTGAAACGGGCGCGATCTAGCGCTTTTGCAGCGAGGACTTAAGCGGGTTCGATAACGTTTCTGCCAGCAGCAGTGTTTAGCGGTAGTGCCGCACTACCCACTCCGCGATGCACGCCGGTTTAACTGATCCTTCGCACTCGACCGTCACAGAAAGTACAAGCTCGACTGCATCGCCGAGATCTTTGAAGGCGGCAAGCGTAAATCGTCCGCGTATCCGCGAACCTGCGCGCACGGCGGAAGGAAAGCGGACTCGATTCAGTCCGTAGTTGATCGCGCGCCGGCCCATCCGCTCAAATTGCATCGCATCTTGAATCAGCGAACTAAGCAGCGAAAGCGTCAGGAAGCCGTGCGCGATCGTTGTGCCGTACGGGGATTCTTTTTCGGCGCGTTCGCGATCCAGGTGAATCCATTGCCGGTCGCCGGTGGCTTCTGCAAACGCGCAGATGCGTTCCTGGGTCACGACGAGCCAATCGCTTGCTGCTATTTCACGGCCGATGGAATCGCTTAGAGATTCGATGGAGGCGATTTTAACAGACGGCACCTGAATCTCCGTGAGCGCTTAATTGTGCGCCGGCTTTGCCCATTTGCCGAGCTCAAGGCGCGCGATCGACTCGGCGTGAACTTCATCCGGCCCGTCGGCTAGACGCAAGGTGCGAACGCCGGCCCACGCCGCCGCGAGGAACGTGTCATCCGAAACGCCTGCTCCGCCGTGCGCTTGAATCGCGCGGTCCAGAACTTTCAAGGCTACGTTCGGCGCGACTATTTTGATCATTGCGATTTCCGCGCGCGCTGCTTTATTTCCCACAGTGTCCATCATGTGCGCGGCCTTCAGCGTCAGCAGTCGCGCCTGTTCAATCTCGATCCGCGACGCTGCGATATCCGCTCGAATTGTTCCTTGTTCAGCCAGCGGCTTTCCAAATGCCACGCGCGACTGGACTCGCTTGCACATGATTTCGAGGGCGCGCTCTGCGACGCCGATGCATCGCATGCAGTGATGAATACGGCCCGGTCCGAGACGGCCCTGCGCGATTTCAAATCCGCGACCTTCACCAAGCAGCATGTTTGTTGCCGGCACACGAACATTCTTGAACGTGACTTCGGCATGCCCGTGCGGAGCATGGTCGTAGCCAAAAACGCGCAGCAGGCGCTCAATTTTCACCCCGGGGGCATCCATCGGCACCAGAATCATCGATTGCTGCTTGTGCGTGGCTGCGGATGGATCGGTCTTGCCCATGAAAATGGCGATCTTGCAGCGAGGATCGCCGGCGCCGGAGGTCCACCACTTTGTTCCGTTGATCACGTACTCGTTTCCGTCACGCAAGATGCTGGATGCGATGTTGGTCGCGTCGGACGACGCCACATCCGGCTCCGTCATCGCAAAGCACGAACGAATCTCGCCTGCCAGCAAGGGTTTCAGCCATTTCTCCTTTTGCTCGGGCGTGCCGTAGCGCGCAATCACTTCCATGTTTCCCGTATCCGGCGCAGAACAATTGAAAACTTCCGGCGCCCAATGGCATCGCCCCATGATTTCGCAAAGGGGCGCGTATTCGAGATTTGTCAGTCCGGCTCCGCCGGGGGCGTCTGGCAAAAACAGATTCCACAAGCCCGCAGCGCGCGCTTTTGGCTTCAATTCCTCGATGATTTCTGTCGGCTTCCACCGATTTCGCTCCACCTCTTCGTCAAAGCTGTGCTCGTTCGGATAGATGAACTCGCCCATGAAGTGCTGAAGGCGTTTCTGCAGTTCCTTGGTTTTCTCGCTGTATTCGAATGTCATCGGGATAGCTTCGGCTTAACGGCCTGTAAAAGCCGGGGCGCGCTTCTCGAGGAAGTGCGCGACGCCTTCTTTGAAATCCTCGCACTGCAAGCTTGCCAGAATTTCGCGCTCGGCCACATCAAATGCTTCGCCGAGCGTTTGGAACATCGCGTCGTAAACCTGCCGTTTCATAATGCGCGTGGAGCGCGGACTGGAATTCGCAGCCACGTCGCGCGCGTATTCATTTACCTTTGCGAGAAATACGTCCTGCGGAAAAACCTGATTCACTAAACCAATGCGAAGCGCCTCTGCCGGATCGACCATGCGCGCGGAAAACAGCAAATCGAGAGCGTTTGCGTGCCCTACGAGACGAGGCAGGATCCAGGCGAGTCCATACTCCGCAATCAAGCCGCGGCGCGCAAACGCAGTGCTAAACTTCGCCGCGTCTGACGCGAAGCGCAGATCGCAATACAGCGCGATGACCAGCCCAAGACCAACTACGGGGCCATTGATCGCGGCAATCACCGGTTTTCCGACGGCTGGAAAGTAGGAATATTTCTTGCGAAAGTCCGCTCGGACACCGTCAGCGGATCCGGACGTCGAGCTGCTCGAAGCCTGCCTGCGAACTCGCTCGTCCACGCCGCTTGCGACGACGCTGCTCAGCAGCGACATATCCGCCCCAGCACAAAATCCGCGCCCCGCTCCCGTAAGAATAATCACGCGCACATTCTCGTCGCGTTCCGCTTCTTCGATGGCCGAACGAACTTCCTGCTCCATGATCGCCGTCCACGCATTCAACTTATCCGGGCGATTTAGAGTGATGGTGGCGATGTGGTCGGCAACAGTGTAAAGCGTCTCCTGATTTGGCATGTCGGCGGCGATTATATACAATGCGCAGCACGATAGTCACTTTCATCTGTGGGCGACTATCAGAAAGTCAGCTGGCACCTGTGGGTCGGCGAATAGGATTCATTTCGATCTTCGGAGGATGTTTTGACGACTCTCAATCACAAGTTTGAACTTGCGGCTCGGCCGGTCGGTTTGCCAAAGCGCAGCGACTGGAAATATGCGGAGGAGCCGCTTCGAGACGTGCGCGACGGCGAGTTGCTCGTCAAAATCCTCTACATCTCGCTCGATCCAGCGATGCGCGGTTGGATCAACGAAGGCAAGTCCTACGTTCCGCCGGTGGGAATTGGCGAGGTGATGCGCGCAGGTGGCCTCGGTCGCGTGGTCGAGTCGAAGAATCCGGCATTCGCACCGGGCGATTATGTGACGGGGCTCATGGGTGTTCAGGAATACGCGATCAGCGATGGGAAAGGTCTCAACAAGATTGATCCGAAGATTGCGCCTTTGCCCGTCTACCTCGGTGGGCTCGGCATGACGGGCATGACCGCCTACTTCGGCTTGCTAGATGTAGGGCAGCCAAAGGCCGGTGAGACCGTGGTGATTTCGGCGGCGGCCGGCGCGACCGGAATGATTGCGGGGCAAATTGCGAAGATAAAAGGCTGCCGCGCAATCGGCATCGCCGGCGGCGCTGCGAAATGCGAATTCATCGTCAAGGAACTTGGATACGACGCCGCTATCGACTACAAAGCGGAAGATGTGCGTAAGGCATTGCAACAGCACTGCCCGAAGGGCATCGACATTTATTTCGACAATGTGGGCGGCGAAATTCTCGATACCGCGCTTTCGCAGCTCGCGCGTGGCGCGCGTGTCCTGATTTGCGGCGCGATTTCGCAGTACAACAACGCCACGCCCATTAAAGGGCCATCGAACTACCTTTCGCTCCTCGTAAATCGCGCCACGATGAAGGGTTTTCTCGTCTTCGACTATGCGAGCCGATACGGTGAGGCCATGCGAGAAATGGCCGGGTGGTACACGGCCGGAAAGCTCAAGACACGCGAGGATATCGCTGAGGGCTTCGGGAACTTCCCGGAAGTGTTTCTGAAGCTTTTCAAAGGCGAAAACACCGGCAAGTTAATGCTCAAAGTGGCGGACGCATAGAGACTGCGCATTTCACATATCGCACGCGCGCAGAATCGGGAGGTTCAATGCCGTTCACAGAAAATGGCGGAGTGAAGATTTACTGGGAGGAAGAAGGCAAGGGCGCGCCCCTTCTGCTGATCATGGGCCTCGGCTGGCCATCCTACATGTGGTATCGCACGAAACCGCTGGTCGCCAAGCAATATCGCACGCTTACCTTTGACAATCGAGGCGCCGGGCGAAGCGATGTACCTGCAGGTCCGTATCCGATCGCGACGATGGCTTCTGATGCCGCCGCCGTGCTCGACGCGGCGGGAATCGAGAGCGCGCACCTCTACGGAGTCTCGATGGGTGGAATGATCGCGCAAGAATTTGCGCTGCAATACCCCAAGCGAGTGAAGTCGTTGATCCTGGGCTGCACAGCGGCGGGCGGCCCGGAAGCGAAACGCGCAGCGCCAGAGGTCATCGAAGTCCTCACACGCCAGGGCATGACGCCAGAACAGGCTGCGCGCGCCATCAATCCTTACATCTACGACAAAGGAACGCCGCCATCGCGAATCGAGGAAGACCTGAAAATTCGCCTGCAGTGGGTTGCAACGTTCGATGGCTACATGGCTCAGTTGCAAGGCATCATGATGTGGGAAGCGTACAGCCGCATCGCGCAGATCGCCGCTCCCACGCTCGTTGTGCACGGCGAAACTGATCAGCTCGTGCCCCCCGAAAACGGAAAGCTGATTGCTGGCCGAATAGCACGATCAAAAATCGTCATGATCCCTCGTGCGGGCCACATTTATTCCACCGATCAGCCCGACGCTGCACACAAGCCTGTGCTTGAATTTCTCTCCGCGCAGAACACTGGTTCCGCGAGCGGCGCAGCCTAAAATTCCCGGGCATGATTCGTTGTAGCCGTATCGAGGTGTAAGCCTGCCCGTTTGCTATAATCACTGCATCCAGAATGGACCTCGACTACCTCACCACATTTCTCGAAATCGCAAAGCAAGGCAGCTTCTCGCGCGCCGGCCAAAAATTGTTTCGCTCGCAACCGGCCGTCAGCGCTCAGATTCGCCAACTCGAAGAGGAATACGGCCAAAAGCTCTTCGACCGCGTAGGGAAATCAATGAAGCTCACCGCCGCCGGAGAAGTCTTACTCGGCTATGCCGGCCGGTTAATCACATTGAAGAATGATTCGTTGCGCGCCGTGGCTGACCAATCGAGCGCCCCACGCGGCACGCTTGCCGTGGGCGCCAATGAAGCCACATGCCTCTACGTCTTGCCCGACGTCTTTGCAGAATTTCATCGTCTGTTTCCGTCCGTGCAGATCAGCGTCTATCGCAACTTCAGCCGCAAAGTAGTCGAAAAAGTTGAAGACGGCGCCGTTGACGTCGGCATCGTCACTCTTCCCGTAAAATCGCCGAGCCTTAGAACACATCCGATTTTTCGCGATCGCCTGATGTTGATGGTGAGCCCCGACAACCCTCTCGCGAAGCACAAGACCGTCACGCCAGCGGAAATCGCAGACCAGCCGCTGATCATTCCTAAGACGGGCTTCACGCGGCAATTGCTCGACAAGCTTTTCCGGCCATACCGCGCGCAGCTTCGCATTCCGATGGAACTTCCCAGCGTCGGCATGATCAAGCGATTTGTGGCCGCGGGCCTCGGCGTGTCGCTGATCAGCGCAAGCTTTGCGCGCGACGAAGTCCGTGCCGGTAAAGTGAAGCTGATCGAAATAACCGACGTCGATCTCTGGCGCGAACTCGGCCTCATCTACCGCCGGGACCGCACGCTTCCACGCTCCGCCGCGGCATTCGTTTCGATGGTTCGCCATGGATTCGATGGCGGGTCCGATCACAGCCATGCCGCCCACCCGCCTAACACCGCAAAGAAGCACAAGGCCGCCAAATGAAGATCGGAACTAGGCGCGCTATCCCCACCGGTGCCCCTCAGTCCCGACGGTGCAACGCGCTACTGACTACCTACAGTGAATCCAAGCGGCTACTTTAGCAATTCGATCAGCCCATCAATACTGCGAAGCATTTCCTCAGCTGTCTGCCCCTGCGGGTGCTGCGACCTCACCAGAGGATGCTGCCGATAAAGCGTCTCGATCTCCGGATTCTTTTTTCGTAGCACATCAAACAGCGCAATCGTGGAATCGTGCAGCGTATGTAAATATTCAAAGTGGGCGCGCAGCATCTGAGCCAACTGCAATAGCAGCTTGCGTGTTTCGATTTCGGTCATGACAATCTCCCGGACGGTCCATACCTCAAATGTGCGAACCGAAGCCCCAGAAGATATGCCGCAACCCGCTCAAGCGCAAGTGTCCCTCGTAATCAGTCGACCGACCGGCAGTTGAAGTTTGTACTGCTGGCGTCCGGCCGACGTTTTTGAATTCTTCCAGTGGCACGCCTGCTTAAACGATTCGCGAATCACTCAAGCTCGCGCTGTCTTCGTTTGTTTCACTCGCGCGCCGGCAGATTCATGCTCCAGCAGCGCCTGCTTCCTCTCCACCCCCCAACGAAAACCGGCAAGCTTGCCGTCCCCTCGCACCACGCGATGGCACGGCACCACCACCGACACCGGATTCGTCGCGCACGCCCGCGCCACAGCCCGCACCGCCTCCGGTTGTCCAATCGCTCGTGCCACTTGGCTATAGGTGCGCGTGGTTCCATACGGAATCCGCCGAAGCTCCTCCCACACCCGCCGCTGAAACGCTGTCGCCTGCACATCGGTCGGCAAATCCAGGTTCGGTTCGCGGCCGCGCAAATGCTCCAGGATTTTGCTCACCCAACCCTCAAGGCCATTGCGATCGCGTCGTATCTCCGCGCGCGGATATTCCTTCTTCAACGCCCCTTCCAGCCGCGCATCGGCTTCCCCAAGGTAAACCGCGCTGATGCCGCGATCCGTGGCTCCCACAAGCAACCGCCCCAGCGGCGAATCCACAATCGTATAATTCACGCGCATTCCCGCCCCGCCTTGCCGGTAAGTGGCAGGGGTCATACCCAGTTGCGAAGGCGCTCGCTCATAGAGCCGGCTGCTCGATCCAAAACCTGCGTCGTACAGTGCCGTTGTCACGTCGTCTCCTTTTCTCAATTGAGATTTCAACCGCCGCATCCGTTGCGCGTCGGCATACTGGCGCGGCGTGATTCCCATCACGCTGCGAAATGCGCGCTCCAGTTGATGCGGGCTCAGTCCCAGCGGCGCGCTCAAAGCGGAGAGCGTTACGGGCGCCTCGTTTCCGTCGTGTACCCGTGAATCAATCTCTCTGCACGCTTGCGCCACTGCCTTCGTTCTCGGATCGCGCAGATTGGCGGTTCGTGGTTTGCATCGCTTGCATTCGCGAAAACCTTGCTGCTCCGCTGCTTCCGGCAAAGGGAAAAATACCACCTGATTCGCTTGTGGCTTCCGTGAAGCGCATGACGGACGGCAATAAACTCCGGTAGATCGCACCGCGTACACGAATAAGCCGTCCGCCCCGCGGTCGCGCGACTGAACGGCGCGCCACCGCGCGGCCGCTGGCTCATACCGTTTTTCCGTTGCTGCTCGAAGCGTGTTCGGTGTCATAGGTTCTCGCCCGCTACTTCTTCCTACGCCTCGAAATTAACGCACTCCGGGGCCAAGCTACTATCCGTTTCTTGCGCTCAAACCTTGCTGTTTTCCTCTGGGCGTGTTTTTAAAAGATCGCGCAGAAAAAAACTTCTTTTCGGCCGAAGGTCTCGCGGTCTCCTAGACCTTAGGCCACCATTTCTCATGGCCCAAGACCAACATCAGAAAGGACTTGACCCGGGGTCATGCCATGTTACACGATACAACACTTTCGGCCTGTACCGCCTTGACCCACTCCCAGGCTGCGAGCATATTTGTCGAACCAAGTTGGGGTGTTTTAGGCTTTCAATTCAGGACAGGGCTGAGGAGACGCTATGGGGGCTGCTCCGGAACGTAGTAACTTGGCGTTCGTTTCGCCGCTGCGTGAATCTGAAGTCCGCACTACCACAGTTGCTGCTTTTTCTAACAAGCCCGGACCGCAACGCTTCGCTCGCATTCCGACTCACGCCATTGGTGTGGCTCGAGAACGGCGTGGCAATCCGCGCGCCTACCTCTCACTGCCGCTTCGTCTCACTCGCGTGGGCGGAAAGGTCGAGCCGATTCCCGTTGTCCTCGTGACGCGGAATATAAGTTCGAGCGGGGTCTATTTCCTCGCGCCTTGTTTGCTCGAAGCCGGCACGGCGATCGAACTCGAAGTAGCGCTTGTCGAACGGCCGCTTGGCCAAGGCTCCGTGCAGATGTGCACCGCCGCGCATATCGTGCGAGCGGAGGATTCGGACATGCCCGGCTGGCACGGCTACGCGGCGAGCTTTGACGACTTCGCGATTCGCCGCGATGACGTCGTCCCCACTCGCTACCGCACCGCATAGTCACAAATCTCTGCTACGATTCCATGGTGAAACGCAGGCAGTTTTCTGCTCGCGCCGTGCTATTTGATTGGGACGGCACTATCGTCAATTCCTTCGGCGCAGACTCGCGCGCCTATCTCGCGATGTTCGAAGCCCTGGGCATCAAGTGGGATCTCAGCGATCTTGCCCGCCACTATTCACCTAACTGGTACCGCGTCTATCGCGCCGCGCGTCTCCCGCGCTCTAAATGGGACGAAGCGGACCGCATCTGGACTCTTGCCTACAAGCGAGAAAACCCCCGGCTGATGCCCGGTGCAAGACAACTGATTCGCGCACTCAAGCGAGAGTTCGTTCTGGGAGTCGTCACCAGCGGAAATCGGCCCAGGGTACAAAAGCAGCTGCGGGAATTCGCGCTGGCCGACTATTTTTCTACTTGCGTCTGCTGTGAGGATGCCCTAAAAGAAAACCGCACCCCGCTCCTCTGAATCTGGCTCTCGAGCGAATTGGCTTGGCGCCCGAAGACTGCGTCTATGTCGGCGACACCGCCGAAAACATCGAAATGTCGCGCCGCGCAGGCGTTCGGCCGATTGGTGTTCTCGGACCGTTTCCCACCGCCGAACGGGTCCGCGGGGCTCGTCCCGATGTCATCCTCAACTCAATTCGCGAACTGCCGCAGTATTTACAGCGAATCGAAGAATCCACCGACTGATGGTCGGTCAAGTACTTCCGCTCGTTGCGCATGAGTGCCCGCTCTAAGGTGATGAAGGTTTTTGCGGATCTTGCGATGTTCCTCCGCCGGGTCCTTCATTCGCGTTCCCGGTCGCAGGCGGCGGTGCTCCCGGGCCAGCCAGCTTGAAGTCCGTATCGCGAATCACCATACGGATGTGCATCTCGCCCACTTTATCGTTCTCGATGAAATCGTCCGAGCGCGTGTAAGTCGGCAGCCAGTATTTATCCTGGAAGTTCTCGCGGAAAGTCTCGAACATTGTGAACGGCAGCTTCGTTCCATTCCCTGCAAGTTCGCTGATGAATTTTCCATAGCTTTTCACGATCGTCAGGTCCCGATCGTCCACCCACACCGCGCCCTCAAAAAACCGGCGTTTGCGGCTCAGTTGTTTCGGCTTTACTTGAAAGACATAAGTATTCAGCTGGTCGAGCTTGTCCTGGCCCGCGTATGTGAACGTGTAATTCGGGATTTCCTCGGTCGTCAAAATGAAAAGCGGAAGCTGCGCGATGATCCTTACATCCTCGAGCGTGAAGTCCGTCTGCTTCAAGTTTGATTCGGGCACTTTCTCCACGCGCAGGGTTCGTTCCCCATCGGCCTTGGTGTACACCACGCCAGACACGATAAACTTCCCGCCCGGATCGGTGAGCTCCTCAATGCGGATCGTTCTCGCAAAGTTATATTCGTCGTACTCTTTCTTCATCACGTCTTCATTCGCCGCGAATTTCCGGATAATTTCAGGTTCTGGTATCGGCGGCGGTCCCGGATGCGGCTGCGCCGGAATTCGCTTTACATCAAACTTCGGCGGAGGCGCCATCGGCCCGGGGTCCTGCGCCCGAACACAAGGCGCCGCGCAAGACAAAAGCGCTAAGATCGCCGCAAGCAGGGAAAAACGTAGCATTGATGTTTCCATGCTTCTTAGATGCATTTCGCGCTGTCCAAGTTCACACTGCGCCTTTCCGCGTCACCTTTATTCTCTTTCGCTCGCTCGAATATGAATCGTGTAGTGCGTTGCATCAGCGCCGGGCGTCAATTTCGGAAATTCCAGCCGAAATAATCCGGAAAAATGCTTCGGTTCAATGGTCATTCGCCCGCATTCTGCCGCACAATCCCATTCCAAGGTCGTTGCTGCGCGCCCCGTCGTGCGCACCTCGACACGTTTCGCTCCACTCGGAACTTCAACTGGTTCGCCACCCGGCTTGAAATCCTCGCAATGCCAACCGCCCTTCGCCCGCTGTTTCTGATCGCTGGCGGCAGACTGTTCAACACCACCCTCCGCTGGCCAGCAAAATGTCGTCTGGCGCCCCGGTCGCGCCGTCGCAGGAAACGAATTCACAACCACAAATGATTGCGCCCGCTTCTCCATCCCGCCAGTCCCAGGGGAGGCATCTTTCAAAGCGACGCTGTATTCCGCGCGCACCTCGCTCGGCCCCTCAAAACGGATCGCTTTCTCGATGCTTGCCCCTCCAGGCAGAACATCAGGCGCGTCATAACGGAGTTTCAAAATCGTATTCTTCTGTTCACCAATCCACTCGGCAGCATACGGCCGATTAAAAAGCCCATGACGCCCGCGCGCGCGCGCTTCATCCGCTCCCGCCGGATTCGCAGTAAATGAAAAACCATCCCGAAGCAATCCCACGCTGGTCGCCAAATTCTGCCCCGAAGTCTTGTCCACCAACGCCAGCGCCCGCCCGCCCGATTCCGGCGAAACAATCAGACGCAAATTCGAATTCTCCAGCACCCATTCGTCCGCTCCGTCGCGATCGAAATCGTAACGGTAGCGATACAAGCCGTCTTCCCTCGGCTGCAAGAACGCCACAGGCAATGCCCGCCGCTCGTGCCCCATTTTTATTTCCACCGTGCCATGTAACAACCCATCCGTGGACGGCGGCAGCGCCATCAATTCATTTTGCGCAGGCTTCAGCGCTACCTTCTCCACGGCCACGCCCCGGGGTAAAAGCCGAAGCACACCGCTCCCGCGTAAAGGCCCGCTCACGGAAATATCGAGCGACAAATTCGGAACGCCGGTCTGCTGATCTGCCTGCATCACCACCACAAAGCCACGATTCTTCCCCGCAATCACAAGCGGCGGATAAGTCCGCATCCCCGTGTCCGCTCCTGTGGGCAATCGCACTGCATTCGCAACAAAGTAGTCAATCTCGCCGAGCGAGGGTTTCACGGGCTTTTCTCGCTCCTCGACGTTCGGCTTCCTTGCCAGCTCAAGCGACAAAACACGAATGAATTGCGGCGCCATCCCCCGCAGGATCTTTACGTGCAATTCATGGCCGTCCGGGTCCCACTCCCCTTCGATATGGTTGTCATCCAGCGAAAGGCGAAGTGGTTTTTGCGGTAGCCGTATTCGAATCTCCGCGCGTGTTGGAGCGTAGAGCAGCAGATCAAGGGTCTTCCCCTCCCGCCGAGCGTCAAGAAATTCCGCGCTGCCCGTCGTCACCGAATCGCCGCACGGCGCGTTTCCGGGATCCGCGAAACATACCGGCTCTTCGAGTGGCAGCAGCAATGATTCCCGGGGAGGCACCGTCACGTGAAGTGGAATATAAGCCACGTCGCTTCCGCGAGCCGGTGCTGCCGTCGATAGAATTTCAAACGATTCCTCCGCCGTGTCGCTCGCGCTCAAGTTTGTCACGCTCACAAAACCCCGACCACTCTTGCGTGCCCCCAGTTCCTCCGTCCCCTCATTTGAAACTATCTCGTTGACCAGCAGGTCACTCGGTTGCGAGGGCGTTCCGCTGCTTTTCACGCTGGGCCGCACGCCCGCAGCTTGCAGAAACCCGCGCAGCACTCCAGCCGCCCAATCCGCCTCTCGCTCGCCTCGAATTTCCGGGAGCGCGCGCTCCAGCGCGATCCAGGAATAAAAATCCTTCGACGAAAAAATCACCTCGCCCTCGCCGAATTTCCACCTCGCGCGAATCGCTGATTTCAAATCACTTGCATCGTTCGCCTCGCCCTCACGCGCATTCTTCCACAAAGCATCAATCACGCTCCCCCGCGGCCTCTGCGGAAACACCACGAGCGTCCCGCCGCGCCGCACGTATTCCACGATCGCGCCCTGCGCCTTCTCGGACATCTGAAATTGCGGCTTTCCTGGATCGAACACCGGCAGCAAAGTAACCGCGTTTCGCGAGAGTTGCTCCGTAGGCTGATATTCCGCGTCGAGCAGCTCGCTCGAAAGCATCGCCGTGGCACTCAGCCGCTCGATTCGCATCACCGTCGTAGACACCGTCGAAATATCCAGCCCCTCCAGCAGCTCCTGCGGATAAGTGCCCATCGGATAAATAATTCCGAAGTCCGCTCGCTTGTGCGAAGCCGCAAGCTGCGGCCCCCATCGCTGGAGAATTTCCATATTGCGAATCACGGCGTGCATCCGCGGCTGCTGTTCGCCGTCCGGTGCAAGCGCCGCATCCCAGCGATACGAACGATTCGCCCACGGCACCGAATAACCCGCTGGTGAGTACGTATCGTGCAGCGGAAAATAATTGATTCCGTGAATTCCGTTCGCGATCAGCAGCCGCGAGCTTAGAAGCGTATTCTCCGGCGGGCTCGCCATCGGCCCGTCATCATCGCCCGGCGTATACCAACCCGCCTGATACTCGATCATCACCGGCGGAAATGCGGGCTGCGTCTTCAGCTCTTCAGTGAAAAATTCCACCTCGGCCGCGTCGCTAGCCGTAAAACGCCTCACGCCACCGGCATTTTCCGGCCGCCTCTCCAGATACCATTGACCCATCACGCCAATCGGCCGCTCGCGATCCGAACCGGAAGCCGAAACCCGCATGTCGGTCGGATTGATGAACACCGGCACCGTCACTCCGCCCGCCTCCACTGCGCCGCGCAGCGATTCCACGTAGCGCCAGAAGTTCGGCCCCACTCCATTCGACCTGCCAATCGCAAAGTCATCGCCCAGTTGAACAAAAAGCAGCGGCCCACTCACGTCACGCGCCGCCGTCTTCTCATCCTTCTCGAAATGAACCACTCTCCGCGCGCTGTACTTCGCCAGTTCCTTCGCCACCGCCGCCAGCCACTCCCGCGCCTTCTCCATGTGCGTCGGATTCGCAAGCCAGCCTTCCGCCGCCGCTTCCGCGTCACTCGCGTTCAAATTATCCAGCGGCGCATAGCGGCCCTCGATCCAATCAATCGGATCCATCTTGTACTCGGGCCGCTCGAGCAACCAGCCGGGATAGCCGCCGTACTGCCACTCGTTGAGAATTTCAGGGCCGGGCCGCGCGATCAACCGCAAATTCGCGCTTTCGATCAGCGCCAGCAGCGCGCGAAGATTGCGGCGCGGATTCGTGCGCCCGTCGAAATCAATCTCGCCTTCCTTCGGTTCGTGCCAGTTCCATGGAATATAAAGATCGATCGTATTGATTCCGTACGACCGGTACACCTGCAGCAGGTGCTCCCATTGATCCACCGGTATTCGGTAGTAGAAGAATGCCGCCGAATGAATGAAAAACGGCTTGCCGTCCACCCGAAGCTCGGGATAACCGCCATTTTCCACAATTTCCAGGCCGCCCGCCGCCGGCGCTCCCGCCGTTTCCGCTTGCGAAGGAATTTGAGCTTGCAAAGGAATTGTCGCTGGAGGATGTCGCGGAGCGGCGCCACTAAACGCTGCAGCACACGCAATGGCAAGCGCTACCGGCAGGCCTCTCCATCTATTTCGTCTCATCTGCCGCAAACGCATCGAGGTCCAGGAGTGGCCCGCGCGGACACTCCGCTAATTCTGCCACGTTTCCGCCAAGCACCAAAGCGCGCACTCACACCGCGCCAATCCTGAGACAGAAGCACCAAAGCGCACATCCCCAGTAGGGGCGGCTCTAAGAGCCGCCCGCGTTTGCTTCACGCAACTCCTCGCTTCAAAGTAACGCTGAGGTCCTTCGGGCCTCTCAATTCCGTGATGAGCCCGCCCGCACCTCTGCTAAAATCGCGCGTTTGCAGTTCGCGAGTCGGTCGGCCATGCACGAGACACAGGTTGCCAGGCGCTATTTCGTCAGTGGAATGGTTCAGGGAGTCGGATACCGCTATTTCGCGCGGCAGTTGGCGCAGCGGCTCGGCATCGCGGGCTACGTGAAGAATCTGCGCGACGGCCGCGTGGAAGTTTACGTGATCGGTCCCGCTTTGGTGCTCGCATCGTTACGCACGGAACTCGAACGCGGCCCGAACGGCGCATCGGTCTCGAACGTGACCGAAGAACCGGCACCGGTCGATCCGAAATTTTCGGCCCGGTTTTCAGTCGAGCGCGATACTTGGACCTGAGGACTCAATGGAAAATCTGAAAGACGCGATGGGCGATCTCAAGAAACTGATTCGCGAAATTCCCGATTACCCCAAGCCCGGCATTCTGTTTTATGACCTCACCACCCTGCTGCAGGACCCACGCGGCTTCCACACCCTCGTCGACCGCCTCTGCGAGCATTACAACGGCCACAAAGTAGACATCGTCGCCGGAATCGAAGCCCGCGGCTTCATTTTCGCACCCGCTCTCGCCTATCGCCTCAACGCCGGATTCGTCCCCATCCGCAAACCAAAAAAACTGCCCGCGAAAACAATGTCCGTCACCTACCAGCTCGAATACGGCAGCGATTCGCTCGAAATCCACGCCGACGCCATAAAACCCGGCCAGCACGTCCTTCTCTGCGACGATCTCCTCGCCACCGGAGGCACAGCCGCAGCCGCCATTAACCTGATTCGCCAACTCGGCGGCGAAATCGCCGGCGCCGCCTTCGCCGTCGAACTGAATTTCCTAAACGGCCGCGCCAAGCTCCCCGCCACAAACGTCTTCTCATTACTGAAATACGACAAGTAACTCAGCTGAAACACGACGAGTAACTCAGCGCCATCTTTGACTCAGCTTCGATGCGCCCAAAACGCAGAACCCAGGCAGACCAAGTAGCATTTTGACGGCGACGCGGCAGTTCCGTAACGCCGGCGTCCCGCCGGCTCTTTTGACTTCGCT
The DNA here is from genome assembly GCA_963772535.1 of uncultured Acidobacteriota bacterium. Lineage (GTDB taxonomy): Bacteria > Acidobacteriota > Terriglobia > Acidiferrales > UBA7541 > Palsa-295. Next base: position 785,184 of record CAVYXN010000004.1, on the reverse strand, counting down.
TCGGTCTCCCCTCCCGTCGCACGCGAACGCCTCGCTGTTCAACCAGGCCGTTCCCACCATTTTCCCTTTTCTATTTTTCCTTTTCCAACCCGCGCTGCCGCACCGCCTCAAACAACACCACCCCCGCCGCGACCGACACATTCAACGATCGCACCGGCCCAGTCGTCGGAATCGAAACCAAAAAATCGCACCGCTTCCGCGTCAATTCATGCAACCCTTCGCCCTCACCGCCCAGCACAACGCCGACCGCACCCTTGAAAGCCACCTCGGTGTAATTCTTCTCCGCGCGCTCATCGAGCCCCACCAGCCAATACCCCGCTTCCTTCATCTCTTCCATCGCGCGCACAAGATTCTTCACCCGCGCCACAGGAAGATGCGCCAGCGCCCCGGCAGCCGCGCGCTCCACCGTGTCCGTAAGCCCCGCCGCACGCCGCTCAGGTATCACCACCCCATTCGCCCCCGCCGCAAGCGACGTGCGCACAATCGCCCCCAGATTGTGCGGATCCTCAATGCCATCCAGAACCACCAGCAACCCCTGCGCATTTTTCGCGCGCAGCAAATCCTCCAGCTCCACAGCAGGCTTCGCAGCCGCCAGCGCAGCAATTCCCTGGTGCTCCCGCGTCCCGGTCAACCGGTCAATCTGCACCCGCTCCTCAAACCGCACCGGCACATTGCGCGATTTCGCCAGCCGCACAATCGCCTCAAGCCTCTCCCCATGCCGCCCCCGCGCGATGACGATACGATCCATCGCGCTCCCAGCCGTCAGCGCCTCCTCCACCGCATGAAATCCTGTCAACCAATTCATGTTGTTTGTTAGTCCAAGACGAAGGTCAGTCGTAGGGCACGCGAAAAGCAAGATCCAAGAAGACCAAGCACGCTATTGATGGTAACGCTGCCATTCCGTAACGCCGGCATTCCGCCGGCTCTTTGACTTTTGTTTCTTTACCCTTCGAGCGTCGCAATCGTATGTGCCGCGATCGCCTCGCCCCGCCCAATTTCCCCCGTCCCCTCATTCGTTTTCGCCTTCAAATTAATCTGATCCTCAGCGATTCCCAGTGCCCTCGCAATCGCCGCCCGCATCGCCGGAAAATGCGGCCCCAATTTCGGCCGCTCGCAAATCACCACCGCATCCAAATGGCTAATCCTCAACCCACGTTCATCAAGCAGCTTCCGCGTATGCTCGAGAAACACCAAACTCGCCGCCTCCTTCCACTTCGCATCGGTATCCGGAAAATGCGTCCCAATATCACCAAGCCCCGCCGCCCCCAAAAGCGCATCGCAAAGCGCATGGCACAACACATCGCCGTCAGAATGCCCCACCGAGCCTTTGTCGAACGGCACCTCGACGCCGCCAATCATCAACTTCCGCCCAGCGGCCAGCCGATGCAAATCGTATCCGATGCCACTGCGCGTCATCGAACCCCCAGTTGCAATTACTTTGCTTGGCCCTTAATGGTCGTGCGCTTCATCATGAAAATCCAAAATGCGACTAGCAATATTAGTGGAGCGAAGTTAGCCACACTGGCCTTCCAATCACTTCTCCGACTCTCAGCAATCTCGATGCGGGCTCCTTGCTGGCGAAGCCGGGCTGTAAGCGCCGAAAAATCATCCTTCGGAACGGTGGCGCGAATTCTCTCCGCCGGGCTGCGCAGTTGGCCATCAAAATCAGCGGTATTTTGTGACATGAAAAATTTGCCTTCCGCCACATTGTTCTTATCGACTTGCTCCATGAAGTCCGAGTAGTTCAAAGGGCGGCTCGTCGGACCGCCGTCAGACTGGGAAGTCATTTTGAAAATTACGAACGCCAGAAGAATCATCAGCACCCAGAACAAAAGTGTCCGGACCGCTTTCTGGGGGCGGTTGTCCGATGGCCCGCCTAATGGCTCGGGGGTAGAACTCATACAGCCTGCTTTCGCCGCTCCTGCGCAAGATAAAATCGCGCCAGCTCCATATCCGCCGGCCGCGTAATCTTCAAATTGCGATCCGAGCCTTGCACCACGTAAACATCATGCCCGAGGCGCTCGACAAGCCCAGACTCGTCCGAAGCCGTCACGCCGTCTTTCTGCCCGGCGCGAAATGCATCGCGGATCAATTCATACTGGAAAGCCTGCGGCGTTTGCGCCAGCACGATCCGTTCGCGCGGGATCGTCGACGTAATCAACGCCACATCCTGCGGCAAACTCGCGCGCTTCACTTCCTTCACCGTATCAATCGCCGGAATCCCGAGAATCGCCGCGCCCCGCGCCCGCGCCTCTGCAATCACGCGCTCGATCTGCTCCAATGTAACGAACGGTCGTACCGCATCATGCACCAGCACGATCTCCGTCGTTGGATCCACCTGCGCCAGCGCATTCGCCACCGACTGCTGCCGCGTATCGCCCCCATGCACCACGCGCGCCGGCCGCCCAAGCCCGGCTTTCGCCACAGTATCCTGCAGCGAAACAATATCCTCCGCCCGCGTAGAAATAAAAAACTCGGTAATCGCGGAGCACGCCGCCAGACGTCTCAGCGTAAACAGAATCAACGGCATGCCATCCAATTCGAGGAACTGCTTCGGCGTCTCAGCCCCCATGCGGGTGCCAAGTCCAGCGGCGGGCACGATAGCAGCAATCCGGCTCATCAAAGGGCTAACAGTCTATCGCAAGCAAACCCCGCAAGCGAGAAGACCCTGGCGTGGAAGTCTTTGCAGATTGTCGAGAATGATGCAGGAAGAAAATTAACGGAGGTTACCTAAGCGCCGTAGGCGCGACATAAGTTAGCCCAGGCCGGAAGGCCTGGGTAAAAAAACCGCGCGCAGCGCGTTCCTTTCGCGGTGCATTTCCCGCGAGCCTTTAACGCTCGAGGCTTATGTGCGAACTGCAACCCGCCGCCGAACTACGACCGATTCGATTCCGGATACAACGGCCGCGGCGGACGCTCCCCGCCACCCGAACTCTCAACCGCCCTCGGCCCAGGCTGCGATTCGCCTTGCAACTGCGCCGCCTGCCCCTGGCCCGCCGTCGCCACGCGCGCCACTTCGCCGCGCTCGTCGTACCGCCCAAAAATCATTTTCCCGGCCGTCGTCTGATGCACCGACGTCACCGTAATGTCGATCGTCTTATTGATCATCTTGCGCGCGCCATCCACCACCACCATTGTCCCGTCATCCAGATACGCGACGCCCTGATTGTATTCCTTGCCTTCGCGCAAAATAAAAACCCGCATCGACTCGCCCGGCAGCACCACAGGCTTCAACGCATTAGCCAGCTGATTCACGTTCATGATCTCGATGCCCTGCAGCGTCGCCACCTTGTTCAAATTGAAATCATTCGTCACAATTTTCGCGTCGTAACGCTTCGCCAGCTCGATCAGCTTCAAATCCACTTCCGCGATGCTCGGAAAATCGTCCTCCGCAATCTGCACTTCCAGATGCGCCATCTTCTGCACCCGCTGCAACACCTCAAGCCCGCGCCGCCCGCGCTGCCTCTTCAACGGGTCAGCCGAATCCGCCACCAGCTGCAGCTCGCGCAACACAAACTGCGGAATAATAATCGTCCCATCCAGAAATTGCGCCTCGGCGATATCTGCCACGCGCCCGTCAATAATCACGCTCGTATCCAGCAGCTTCACCGAATGCTTCATGCTGCGCTCGCTGCCAAAAAGTCCGCCCAGCGCCTGCAGGTTGAGCATGTCGCCTTTGTTAGCGCCCAGAATCAGCCCGATGTACGCCATCACCAGAAAAATCGCCAGGCTGAAAAACGACCGAGTGCTCTCCGGCATCGAAGTGTGCGACAGCACCAGCGTCGTAAAATACGCGCCCACGATTCCAAGAATCGAGCCCGTCGCCGCGCCAATCAGCCGCCGCATGCTCGCGCGCCGCAGCCGTACTTCAAAGAGAATTACCGCCAGCGCAAAGAAAAATCCCGTCGCCGCGCCCGCTTCCCTCGACACGCTGAACGGCCGGAAATGAAATCCCGCCGCCACGCAAATCGCCGTAAACACCACGCGAATCGCCAGCATGTCCCAGAATGTTCCCACCTGATCCTGGTGCACGCGTGCAGCTACGTTAGACTTGTGCGCTGTAATCTCAGAATTTGCGGTGTTGTTTTGCTGCCGGCTGGGTCCGCTAGGGGTCCGTTGCATTATGGCACCTTATGAAAGTATGAAAACGAATCGGTTACGTATGAAACCTCGCTATCCGATTCACATTTTCTTGCAGCCCGGCTTTATGAAAAGTGCAAGGCGCGCCGGAAGAAAAATGGCCCGGAATTAGTCTTATGAGGCCGTAGTATAGCACCGCCCCTCGCGCGCGAGTCAACGAAGCGAACTACGCAGCTTTCACCAGAGTTAACCCGCGGTCACCCCGAGCCGCGAGCCGTTCTTAGCCGTGGTAGCCGCGACGACGCCTTCCTCGTCGTGGGTTTTTCGCGGTGGCCTTTCTCGCCGCGAGCCTTTGTGTCCTGTCATCCCGACCGAAGCGGAGGGATCTCTCTTCGCCTTGACGTTTCTCCGCGCGACGTCGCGCCGCTCAACTCAAACATAATACTTCGGCACCCGCCGCCCCAGCGCGCACAGCAGATCCGACGTAACCGTGCCAATCTCCGGGGCAACGTCAGAAACTTCGATCGCCGCTTTTCCATCCTTGCCGTAAATCGTCACCACATCGCCAAGCGCCACGCCCGGCACATCGGTCACGTCGAGCATCGTCAAATCCATCGAAATCGTGCCCACCAGCGGCACGCGCCGCTCGCGCACCAGCGCGCAACCGCGATTCGTTCGCGCGCGCACCACCCCGTCCGCGTACCCCGCATTGATCACCGCGATTTTCGACGCCCGCTCGGTGATGAACCGCGCCGAATATCCCACCGCTTGTCCCGGCGGGACGTCGCGCAGCGAAATAATCCGCGCGCGCAACGAAAGCGAAGGCTCCAGCGACATCTCCGCCATCACCCCGCTCCGCTTTTCCGGCGGGTCGAAGCGCTGATGATAACCGTAGAGAATCGCGCCCGGCCGCACCATGTCCGCCCACGTCTCCGGCCGCGCGCAAATCGCTCCGCTATTCGCAAGGTGCACGATCCCCGGCTCAACGCCCAGCGCCCGCAGCCGGTCGAGACACGACCGAAACAATTCTTCCTGCGTCACCGTCTGCCCGCCAATAAAATCTTCCGCCGACGCGAAATGCGTGAACGTTCCTTCCAATTCCAGGTGCGGACATTCCGCCAGCGCCCTCGCAAACGCCTCCACTTCCAACGCCGAAATCCCCAGCCGGTTCATCCCTGTATTGATTTTTAGATGGAAGGGAACTCGCGAAGATTCCTTGGAAGATGATCTTCCGCGCGCGAATTTTCCAAGAAAACTTTTCGCCGCGCGCTCGAGATGCCGCAAGTCATCCACGCGCGTCACCGTCGGCGTCAAATAATTTTCCAGCAGCCGCTTCTCTTCGCCCGGCCAGAATCCGGTAAGCACCAGAATCCGTTTCCGAATCCCCGACTCGCGCAGCTCAATCCCTTCGTTCGCGCAAGTCACCCCAAACCATTCCGTCCCAGCCTTCTGCAGCGCCTTTGAAATCGGCACCGCCCCAAGCCCATAAGCATTCGACTTCACCACAGCCAAAATCATCCGCCCCTTTTGCCGTTCGTCCCTTGTAGCGCCGGCTTGTCCTGAGCCTCGTCGAAGGGCATCCTGCCGGCTCTTTTGATTTTGGCTTTTTGTACCGCTGGCCTCCTGCCGGTTCTTTTGATTTTCGCCTTGAGTGGCACAGGCACTCTTGCCTGTGCGCTTCTCATTTCCGAGAAAACCGCCCCCCGTCTCACTCCCGGCTTCGCGACCAACGCGCCCCACCCGCCGCCCCGGATTCACATGCTCGCGTATAATTTCAAGATTCCGCAGGATCGCCTTGAGCGAAATCTCCGCCCACACAGGACGCCCGCCGACATGAATGGATTTCGTCATTTCGCTTGGCCTTTTAGAATGCCACGCCACGCCGCGCCGCACCCAACAAAAATCCGCGCCGCCACCCGCCGCGCACCCTTTGGGTAAACATGCCAATTTGGGCCCGCCCGGTTCGCCGACCCGTATGGTTGCAGGATGAGTGCCAGCCGCTCGCACAACTCGCCTCCATGCGAAGGCCAGCGAAATGTGTCACTTGCGTGATGCACCTCCGATCGGCCGCACAGCCGAGCCTTGCCAACACCGAGGCTCAGCGGACACGTATGCTTGCCCGGAGACACACGTGGCCAGCGGCCATGCTCCGCAATCTCATCGCGCCCTTCTCCTCATCTTCGCCACTAGCCTTTCCCCTCCAAAATCAGCTTTTCTCCTTACACAGTTCCCCTTCGCCGAATCCGACGTCGCGCCGATTCCATCTCGCACCCCGCCCGCTTATCATCGCAATCACCTGCCCTACAAGGAGCTTCCCCATGGCCCTTTTCAACATCTGGTTAGTTCTCATTCATCTCCTTTCGAAGCGCTCCATGAAGACAATATGAAGACAATCCTTCCGAATTTCGTCCCCGTTTACCAGCCCATTGCTGTGGGTCACAAAGGCGTGAAGAACTAACCGAGGCATTCGCAGGAGCGATGGCCGCAGCAAACGTCGCAGAGTCGCGGCCGGCTCCCTTCGTTTCGCATTTAGCGGGACAAACAGCGGGCATTCCAACGCCCGGAACCTGAAAACGAACCTGAAAAACGACGCGCGATCACAGCCTGCGCCAGGGAGACCACCATGATGGATTTGAACACGTGCGCTGCTAAAGACTGCGGCAAGCCAAGGTTCCTTGATTACTACGTTTGCGCGGAGCATTTCGCTTTTTACGCCGCCCCGCAATACACTGACTCGATGCTCGTGAAGGTCGACAAGCTCGAACCCGCGCCATTCCCCGACTTCAGCCTGTACCCCGAAGCTGTTCCCTGCGTCGCCACCCAGCAAAAATCGCCGCCGCCCGATCCAACCCAATCCGAAGCCACAAAACGCGCTCGAATCTACTGAGCCTTCGCTTCGCTTTTCGTACCGCGCTTCACCGTGCCCGGTCATCCCGCTTGCCCTGACGAAGGAAGGGAGCGCAGTCGAGGCCTGCCTGCCGACACCGCTCCCGCGCGTATCAGTGGTTTCCACAATTGACTGTGCTCCCCAACGGGTGATACCACTCAGATCATTCACTTTCAGTTTGGCCCTAGTGGCGGGACTCGGGCAATTGGTTGAAAAAAGGCAGCAAGAGCCGTCCTTGACTTTAGGCGAATAAAAAGCGAATACTCTTCAACGTGGGTGATGAGTTCCAATTCGACGAGATTGGTTACTGGTCTGAGATAAAACTCGACATCCTGGAGAAATATGCGAAGGCCTATTCAACGATTCTCGCGTCGCAGAAAAAACCATCCCTTTATCACGTTTATATCGACGCGTTCGCTGGTGCAGGAGTTCACCTATCAAGAACTGATCAGCAATTGATACCCGGTAGTCCGCTAAATGCTCTGAACGTCCGGCCTCCCTTTCGGGAATACCACCTGATCGACATCAAGCCTAAGAAGGTTGAAAATCTGAAGAAGTTGATAGGTAACCGGAGCGATGTTTCAATCTACGAGGGAGATTGCAATCAAATTCTGCTTGAAAACGTCTTCCCGAGAGTCAGGTACGAAGACTACCGGCGTGGGCTGTGCATACTCGATCCTTATGGACTCGACCTCGATTGGAATGTGATTTCCCGTGCAGGCCAGATGAAGACAATCGATCTTTTCTTGAACTTTCCAGTGGCGGATATGAATCGCAACGTCTTGTGGCGTGATCCAGAACGAGTCTCTGCGGCACAAGCCGCACGAATGACTGCGTTTTGGGGTGATGAATCTTGGCGAGACATTGCCTATCAGACTGCCGGCAATTTGTTCGAATTTCCTGAGAAGCAGTCCAACGACGTCGTGGCTGAGGCGTTCCGCCAGAGGCTTCGGAGGGTCGCAGGTTTTGAAAGGGTTCCAGATCCCTTGCCTATGAGGAATTCGAACGAAGCCGTTGTTTATTATTTGTTCTTTGCTTCGCAGGTTGATACCGCTGAGAGGATCGTTTTTGATATTTTCGGGAAGTATCGATCGAAGAGGAGCCTGTAATGTCTCTGGATTCCGCGATTGAATGGACAGACGCGACATGGAACCCGGTCAGGGGTTGCACAAAGATCAGCCCGGGCTGCAAGCACTGCTATGCCGAGACATTCGCGGAGCGTTTTCGAGGAGTCAAGAACCATCCGTACGAACAGGGGTTCGACCTACGCTTGGTGCCCGAAAAACTCGGGGAGCCGCTGCGATGGCGAACGCCAAAGATGATCTTCGTAAACTCAATGAGCGACCTGTTCCATGACGCTGTGCCGGACGATTACATCTGTGCCGTTGCCAGAGTCATGACGGCCGCGCAGTGGCATACCTACCAAGTCCTCACTAAACGGTCCGAGCGCCTGCAGAAACTTCTGAGTACGACACTCAAATTTGCCGCAGAGCAATCCCATATTTGGTGGGGAGTAAGTGTCGAAGATCGAAAGCACGGACTTCCGCGTATCGACGACTTGCGTAAGGCCGATGCTGCCGTGCGATTTCTGTCCATCGAACCGTTGCTGGAGGACGTGGGCAGGTTGAACTTAAACGGACTCGGGTGGGTGATTGTTGGTGGCGAGAGCGGTCCGGGAGCGAGACCAATGAAACGTGAATGGGTCGTGTCCGTGAGGGATCAGTGCCGCCGAGCCGGAGTTCCTTTCTTCTTCAAACAGTGGGGAGGCGTACGCAAGTCACTTGCAGGAAGGAAGCTTGATGGACGAACGTACGATGAGTTTCCTCTCCGCGTGCGGAATCCTGTCCTTTCGGCGCAGGATTGTCTTTCGCTCGCCACAAGTGTCGAGGCACCGTTCAAAAGAGTGGATCTCGTGGAGTGTTGCGTCTGACGGCTCCACGGCGGGCCCCGTCCTATTGATGACCCCGCCAAATTTTGTCAGTGTTGTAGCAACGTAATTCTGTCACCTAACGGCAACATAAAAATGTCACCTCCGGGTGGTGAATTGCAGACGGGTGTCGCCATAGTAGAGAGCGATTCGGCCGTCGAGTGCGTGATGGAGTTGCACTTTGGCTCCGGCAAAACTGTATCGTCGCGACTGCGGGTGGATCTGTAGGCAGTGGCCGTCCCATTGGACGACATTGTCATTGCTGACGACGCGATCGTGGGTGAGACAACAGATCCGCTCTAGATTTTTCGGAGCCGGGCGCCAGGCTTTCGCGTCGTCGCGGGGAGGGCGAGCGAAGCGGCGTAGCACGCGGTTGGCTGAGTCGAGATCGCAAGAGCCCGCCAAGCGCAGTTCGCTGGTGAGACGATCCTGCAGCACGCCCCAGAGGCGCTCGATGCGTCCTTTGGCCTGTGGGCTTTGCGCGGCGATGAAGGTGACGCCGAGCTGTTGGAGAGCACGGCCGAATTGAGTGGGCTGGCGCTGCCCGGCGAGTTGTTCGTCGAGCGACCAGTGCTCGTCGTTACGTACAAAGACGCCGCTACGATCCCCGTAGAAAGCGAGGGGAACACCGAAGCGGCGCAAGAGGCTCTGCAGCAGGCGGAAATAGCCTGGGGAAGTTTCCGAGGAGAAGAACTGAGCGGCGAGGATTTTGCCGGAAGCATCATCTTGCATGCCTAGAGCGGTGAGCAGGGAGCCGCGACCTTCGAGCCAATCATGGGGAGAGCCGTCCAGCTGCACGAGTTCCCCTTCGCGAGCGGATCGCAAACGTCTTTGGCGATGAGCCGGGGGACGGCGTTTGCGAGGCGAGCCGATGCCCGCGGTGCGGAGCAAACGGCGGAGGGTCTCGCGGCTCAGCGAGAAACCTTCCTGCTCGCTGAGCTTTTCGCAGAGATGGTGATCATTGAAGCCGGCGTAGCGGGTGCGGGCCAGAGGCAGGATGGTCAGACGGATGCGCTGGGGCAAGCGGCGGTGGCTGGGACGGCCGCGGTTAGCGTGAGCCAGAGCCGCGGCGCTGCCTTGCCGGTAGCGGACTTTGAGACGTTTGATATGCCGAGGCGATAGGTCGAGCAGCTCCGCGGCTCTGGCACACGCCAACTGACCTTGCACGCATCGGGAAATGACTTCCACTCGCTGCAACTCTCTTTGACTCAACGTGACTGTCTCCCTGTTCATGGGGTGACATTTTCACGTTGCTGTTAAGGGGTGACAGAATTATGGAGCTAAGACACGCCAAATTTTGTCAGTTGACAACTAGTTATAATTCCGTTAACATAGGTCGGGCAGATATGACGAGCCCCCGATGAAGAGACATGAACATCGACCAAGTCGTCGGACGCCGCAAAGTCCGCCTCACACCAGACTTCTTCCGCCACGCCCGTAAGTGTTGCATCTGCCGCCACCCTCGCCGCGAAGAAATCGAATCCGACTTCCTCGTCTGGCGTAACCCCCGCCAAATCATGCGCGAATACGGCCTGGCTCACCACGCCGCGATCTACCGCCACGCCCACGCCACCGGCCTCGCTTCCCGCCGCCGCGAGAATGCCTACTCCGTCCTTGATTCCATCGTCGAGCAAGTTGACGCCGTGCAGGTAACCGGCAGCATCATCCTCCGCGCCATGCGCGCCTACTCCTGCCTCACCTCCAAAGGACGCTGGGTCAACCCCCCAAAGCGCATCATCCACCAAATCGCCCCCAAAGCCTCACCCACAACGGACACCCCACATGACGCCCACACCCCACAAAACTCCGCTCAACCCAAAGCCGCCCGCCCGCACAAAGTCACGCGTCGGTCATAGCAAATTAAGCGCATCTAGAAACGGCGCGCAACGCCGACCGCTCGCCAACTCGCCATCGATCTGCGCGGGACGCACAACCCTTCTGTCCGCCGCCTGGGCAGAAACATCCTTTACAAAAGCGACGGTCTCGAATCACCCACCGCTTGGCGGGCAGTTGCATCTTTCGGCGGCTCAGCCGCCGCCCGCCAACATTCAAATCAAGCTGCGCAAAGCGCCTCCCGCTGTGCCGGACAGTTACTCTGTCGGCAGCTCGCTGCCGCCCGGCACACCGGCGGTTCCGCGGCCGGAATCGACCGTCGGAACCGCTGAAATTCTAATCGAGAACGCGCGATTAGAATTTCGCGTAAACGATAGAAAACAAACGTTCGCGATCAAGTCTAATCGCGAACGGATGGCACTTTCGTTTCACGAAAATCCACACAAGAGAGCCGGCAAGATGCCGGCGCACAAAGGAAAAAGCGACGCCGCGGCCGCGGGCAAAAAAATCGCCGGCCGGTGCGGGGTGGATGTGGCGCACCGGACGGCGATGGGTGGATCGGCTTCGCGGCTTATTCGGCGGCAGCTGCGGTGGGGGCTGCGGCGAACAGGTCGGACATCACCGCGGTGCTGCTATCGCAAGCATGGTTGAGGCAGGGCAGCCGGAAACCTGCTTCGATGGATTTGAGCAGCGAGAAGTGCGTGTAGAAATTCTTGCTGCGCACACCCTTCACTCCGTAGTTTGTTTCCACGGTGAGCAGGACTCTGTTCGTCGTGGGGGAAATGCTGTAGTCGTTCTCGTCCCACACGATGATGATGACGTTGTGACCCTCCGCCCACACGGGAGATTTGTGAATGGCAGTGACGATGGCCTCAACGGTGACGTCGCCCTGGTAGATCAAGGCCGGGTTCAGACCGTTCAGCGTGCCATTGTCATTGGGATCAAACTCGCACACAGGACCGGCGTTGGTGCGGCCGTGCTGATCGTTACACTGATTTGGCACGATGAAAGAATACGAGGGAGCGAAACCAGCCGCGAGATTGGTGAACAGGCCGCCAGCGCCTTCGAATCCTCCCATTCGCTTCAGGCTGAGTTGCGGATTGAAACCCTCCTGCACGTTCTGGAAGTATGCGAAGGGGTTGTGTTTCACGGCGTAAAGATCGACCAGGTTGGCTTGCGTCTGTCCCTCGCCGGGAAGAGCCGTGGTGAGATCGTCAAGATTCGAAAAGAAGCCGTCGGCATTGTCAACGCCTTCGGCGCCCGTGGGCGGCAGACTCTCCTGATAGCTTTTCCAAGTGCGGCCCGAGGCGACGAGCTGGTCGGCGATCGTCATGCCAACCGTATTTGGATTGCGGGCAAAACCTACTTTGCCGTCCACGTCGATCACGCCCGGAGGCCCGGTTGTTTCGTTGGAGAAATCAAGCACGGGGGTGGCCGCATCGGTTCCGCTGCCATAGATCGGGCAGATCGGCGTCTTGTTATTTTCCAAGGACACAGTTCCGGTGCCCATGATGTTGGGCGTACAGGTACCGTTGTTCCAGTCGGGAGAATTATCGTCGCGCACGCCGAAATTCGAGCCGCCAACGACTTCGAGATAGTTGGTGAGGCTGGGATGGCCCACGGCAAAGTAGTTCGTGGCGTAGTTCACAGATTTCGCATAACTATTAACGAAGGGCTCGTTCGGATTGCCGATTACCTGAGCGTAGGCGTGATTTTCCATCATGATGATGAACACGTGATCCAGCGACGGAATGCCTTTCGGTATTGCGCCTTCCTGCGCAGACGCTGCGCCCGCGAGGGACACTGCGAGCAGACACAAAACTACCGCTTTCATTTTCATAGGGCTGTTCTTCCTTTTGGGGGAATTACCGTCCGACGCCGGGCGTTGTTCCAGCGTCTTAGACCGCGGGTACTCTGGGTGAGCGGTATTGCCGGATTGTTACTGCACGGCGAAACGTCGGTGAAATCTGCCGGCTAGGATGCGGAGGCCGTCGCGGATGGTTTCACGATGCGGTCATAGAGGATCATGAGCGCCGTCGAGAGGAAGCCTATGCCGGCGATGACCCACCACATGTGCTGAGGCGAGGTGGTCTTGCCGAAGTGCGAGACCAGATAGCCGCCCAGCGGACCTGCGATGAAATAGCCGATGGCGATGGGCAGGAATGCGTAGCCCATGTAGAGGCCCTGCTGGCCGGGAGGCGCGAGGCGCGAGATGTAGTCGTAGTAGCGCGAGACCTGCGTGATTTCGCCGATGGCCACCAGGACGAGGGCGGCGATGAACACCGGCACCGTGGCATGGAATGCTGGCAGCATCCAGCCGATGCTCGTAATAAGGAAGCCGAGCGCCATGGCGGTGAACGCGCGCATCTTGCGCGTGACGAAGCTCACTGCGATCTGAAAACAGATCACCACGACCGCGTCCACAGTGAGTAGCAAGTCGACATCCGCATTGCGATTCACATACTGGCGGATGAAGAGCGGCATGGAAACGTACTGCTGCCAGAAAATCACGAAGAAGCCCGAGAAGATGACGAGAAAAATCATGAAGCGCAGGTTGGCCAGCACGATGAACATGTTCTTGATTGCCGCCAGCACGCTGGAAACCTGCGCATCGCCCGGCTTGCGCGGCTCGCGATAGAAAAACAGGGTGACCCAGAACATCAGAAAGACGCTGAGCGCGCCGACGCGGAAGACGTTCTCGACGCCCCAGCCCATTTGTTTTCGCACCAGAAACGCCATCAGCGGGCCGAGCGCGCCGCCGATATTGACGATAGTGTAGTAGATCGAATAGCCGATGGCGCGGACGTTCTCGGTAGATGCGCGCGCGGTGGTGCCTGCCACGCAGGGCTTCACGACGCCGGGACCCATCGCCGGAATCATCAAGATAATCAGGACGAGCCATTTATCGCCGAGCGCCTGCCGCAGCGGCTGCATCCACGGCGCACTGAGCGAGCCGAGGAGGAAGTATCCTACGGCCATCACGAGGTAGGCGAACATCAGCGCGCGGCGGAAGCCGAAGCGGTCGGCGAGAGTGCCGCCGAGAATCGGGAGAAACCACACGACGAGGCCGAAAGTGCCAGTGAGCCAGCCAGTGAGTTCGTTGGAGAAGTGCAGTTGCTCGTTGAGGTAAATCGCGAGGACGGCTGTGGTGCCGTAGTAGGCGACGCGCTCGAAGATTTCCGTGAAGTTGGCGACCCAGAAGGCGGGCTCGAAGCCTTCGCGAATTTCCTTCAGGCGTTGGGAAAAGCTCAAAAAGTTCTCCTCGACGCGACGCGATCAACTTTGACTTCAATGCGGCGCGGGCAATTACGTGCGCGGCCGGCGGCGATTGTATCGGAAAGCTTCGGCGCGACGTGGGGTTTCTTCAACAATTCTTGCGCGCGCGGACTTCTTGAGAATATAGCGGATAGCAGGACGGCGAGTGACGCGCGCGATTATTGCGCCGCAGCGCTCGGCGTGCTTGATGATTGGGCGGCGGGAAGGTTCGAGCGAATCAGGGATTCAACGCGATTGATCACGTTGGGATCGCACTCTATTTCGATGTGCGGCTTTTCGAAGGCGCGGGCGAGCCAGGAGTAGCCGTTGCACTGGATGGGGTTCGAGGAATAGTCGAAGCGGATGTTGCCGAGAATTTTGGTGCGGGCCGGATCGGCGGCGCGAATTTCCGGGCGGCCGTGAAGGTAGCCGTCCAATTGATAAAAGTTGGCAGCTTGTTCGACATTGGCGGGGATGAGCGAATCGTCTTCGCCGATTTTCGAAACGCTGTCCACTTGAATGGTGAGCAGCACCGGGATGCCGTCAGATTGCAACTCGCGCGCGAGAGCAACCGTTTCGGAGCCGCCCCAGCTGTGGCCGTAAATGATGATGCGGGCGCTTTGTTTTTCTTCGGGCGAGAGGTTGCCATCGTGGTTCGCGTCGAGGAGGCGCAGAATTTCCTGATGGGCTTGTTCGCCGCGATGGTTTTCGAAAACTTCGATGTGAACCTGTGCCGGGTATTCCTTGCGGAGGCGCTCAGCGAGTTGGACGCCGCCGTGGACGGCATTCGTGTGGCTGATGAAACCGCCAACGAAGCCGATGACAATTGGTGGAGATGAATTGTGCGCGGGCGGATGGCCTGCAGATACGATTCGAGGAGAGTGCGCGAAGGCGAAGAAAAGGAAAACCAAGCCGAAAAAAGCCGATACGAATGGTCGCATCGAGTGCATCGATTCCGTGCACATCATAGCAGCATCAGGGCGCCGAGAAAAACGAGGCGGCATGCCGGCTGGCTCGGGCTGAAATCTCGCGCGGAGATTATTTTTGGCCGGTCGAGGCCGCCGTGGCTGCTGCGCCCTGCGATGACAACGAATCCGCCAAGGGCCCGCTTGAAGCGATGCGCAAGCGAGCGTACTCGAGAAGAGCCCAGTCTTCTTTGAACTCGATCATCGTCTCGCGGCTATGTTTGGGACTTTTCAGAATCGCATCGACGCGCGCGAGCAGCACCTCGAAAGCAAGGTGAGGATCAGAACCTGGGGCAAAAATATTGTTGCGGCTCAGTCCTACTTTTGAGGCGCCGTTCGCGCCGGAAACTTCGAGCCAAAGGCTTCCGTCAGAGTCGGCAATGGGATGCCCGGAACTATCGAGGCGCTTGAAAATGCGGCCGACGTAACCGCGATCGGGAATCATTTCGTCCTGGACAGCTTGATTTACCATCGTGTCGAATGCCTTGCGGTATTTTTCCCATTCGCCTGGAGCGCCGATCACTTCTTCGCGTTCGTGAACTTCGACGGGAGCGAGAGCACCGTCAGAGGCGATACGGCCGCTATTGGTTGTTAATGACGGCGATGGCGGAGCGGAAGAGTTGAGCTGCACCGGTTCGACAGTCGCGTGTTGCTCGAATTCGCGCTCGGGATTGAACCGTCCGGTGAGCAGATAAGCGGCGGCCACGACGGGCAATTCGTGGTCGGCGAAGACCACCATCGGAATCAGAAGCTTTTTCGAGCGATACAGCTGTTCGGTGCCGCTGCGCGGTTCCGTGCTTCGCTTGATCGTGCCGGGCAGTTGCGAGAAGTGGAGCACGCGGAAATTCGATGCCGGATGGTTTTGCGCGTAGTGCGAGAAGGTGCGCGCGACGGCTTTCGGGCTGGTCATGCCGAAGTCGTTGATCACGTCGCGATGCGCGGAGTGCGGGAAATAGGTGTCGATCACGTTTTTTGTGAAGTCGGCGCAATTGCGCGTCATGCCGTTGAAGTGATTTTCATTGGGCAGCGCGTTGAATTTCGCGATCAGGTCTTCATCCTGCTGTAGCGTGGTTTTCACGACGAAAATGTACATGCTGCGGATCATGTTGGCGCCAACCATTTCGCGCCATTCCGCTTTGCCGCCTTTCAGGCAGTCCTTCACGGTGCAGTAGCGCGCCAATGCTTGATTGAGGTAACGCTCTTCGAGCACAGCCTTAATTTTCTCGGTGCCGAACATGGGGCGATCGACGGGATCGTCAACACCGTAGACGTAGAGGTTGAATGGCGCGATGTTCCATTCGTAGCGCTCGTCTTCGCCCAGATTAATGTAATTGCTCATCACCGAGCCATTTTCGCCCGGTCGGCAAAGGCGGAGCTTGATGGGAGAATCGGGGCAGATTCGCGAGAAGTAGACAGCGGTGTGGCCCGAGCCTGTTACGCGCGCGACGCTCTCGTTGAGCGTTTCGTTGAGAATCACGCCGACGTCGCCATAAGCGCGAGAGGAAATCAGGCAAGCGAGAAGGGCAACGAGGCCTAGCGATTTTGATAATGTCGAGATGATTGATTTGAGCATCGCTGCGAGCCGCCTGCCTTTTTCCCTAAAACGAAATTGATTCAGGTAGTGATTTCTGCCATTCCATTAGAGTGAGGAATGTGGCGAATTGGATGGTCGGGTTGCTATCCGGAAAAGACGAGCTTTGTGCTCGAACCAGTAGTTGAAGTGGCTATGTCGAGTGCTAGGTGATGTAGGCCAGCTCGTCACTGAACTGGAGAACTTCGTTCACAGGCCACTCGACATCCGCGCGCCCCACCAAGTCAATGATCAATTCCAGATCATCGAGCGCCTCGTCGACGTCGGCCCACAGGCGAGCACGCACGTCCCCGTGCGAAAGAGTCGCCACCCGAGCGATCCAGCGAAGCCCTGCTTCCTTCACAACCAGCTCCTGCAACGCCTCGCGCGCGAAGGGCTTCTCAGCCAGCAGAAGATTCACGGTGGAGGTATTCAAGGCTTCGACAAAGCTCGTGATTGCTTGCAGCCGTGCTTTGATCTGATTCTCATTTGCGGCTGCGTCATGAATCGAGTCGGGGAATCTCTCAATCGTTTCAGTCCGGTTCGAACTTCGTGTCCCGCTCATAGCTCACCTTGTTGCTGCAGGCTCAATTTTCGCGCCTTCAAAGAAGATCTGCGATAAGGGAAAGCACTCATCTTGCCAAGCCAGAGCTGGTAGCTCAAAGTGGCTGTGCAAAAAAGGGTTATGCCTCTTGGAGGCGTGCGACGGAGGATGTTTTGCGGGTACTAGACCCAGGGAATTATTACGCTGCGATGATGATAAGCAAGCTCAGGCTATCATTCCGAAATGCGACCGCGATGCTGAAAACACACATCAAGGCTCTGCTCGGAAGCGGCTCCTTCCGGTCCTTTATTCGATGGTTTGTCATCGGCGTGGTGTTGCTTTGGTCGCTCGCCGCGTTGATCCTGGTGGCCGCCCGGTGGATTGACCCGCCGACAACCGCGGTGCATATCCAGCGCCACTTGCAGGCCTGGATTCACCGCAAGCCGTATCACGAACACTACAAATTTATTCCGCTCAGCCAAATCTCGCCCGATCTTCAGCACGCTGTAATCGCCGCAGAGGACGCGAACTTCTACCAGCACCATGGATTCGATTGGCACGAGATCCAAATCGCCGCCGAAGACGATTTGGAAGGCGATCGCACTCGCGGAGCTTCCACAATTACGCAGCAACTCGTAAAAAACCTTTTCTTCGGAACGGGCCGCTCTTTCCTCCGCAAAGGCGCGGAGGCCACACTGGTGCCGGTGGCCGAATTGTTTCTCGGCAAGAAGCGCATTCTCGAGATATACCTCAACGTGGTCGAATGGGGCCCCGGCATTTATGGTGCGGAGCCGGCGTGTCGCTACTACGACGAAACCTCAGCACTGAATATCAGCCGGCAACAGGCGGCGCGGCTCGCTGCAATTCTGCCGGCTCCCCTGAAGCGACGGCCCGAGCGCATGAATAATTACAGCGCGATTATTCTCAGGAGGATGGGTCAAATGGGTTGGTGATGGATTAAAACGGTTGCGTATCGTCGGCGCCTGCCTGACTCATTCCGAAATTCAAATCCGCCACTTTCGCTTTCTATTCGCTCTTAACCGCATCGTTATACCGCAAGCATTCGATGCAAGCAGGGAGGCGTCCGAGTGTATGATTGGCTCCTTTCCGCCGGAGGGGGACAATGGCCGCAACCTGGAAAGGGTTTCTCACGTTCGGGATGGTCTCCATCCCAATACAACTGACGCCGGCAGCTCGATCGGAACGGATCAGTTTCAATCAGCTACATTCCGTGTGCCATACGCGCATCAAACAGCCCACTTATTGCCCGACCTGTGAAAAATTCGTTGACCGCTCCGAAATTGAAAAGGGCTACGAATACGAGAAAGATCAGTATTTGATGTTCACGAAGCAGGAACTCGAAGAGATCGAGCCTGAGTCCGCCCAGACGATGGAGATTCTGAGCTTCGTGAAGGCCGAAGAAATCGATCCGGTTTATTTCGACAGCTCTTACTACGCGGAGCCGGGCGAAGGCGGCGTGAGGGCTTACAACTTGCTGCTCGACGCGATGCGCAAAACCGGCTATTCGGGAGTTGCAAAGGTCACGATGCACGGACGCGAAAACATCGTCATCATCCGCGCCCGTGACAATGGTTTTACGCTGCACACCATGTTCTATAAGAATGAAATTCGCGGGATCGCGGAAAATGCCAAGTTGAATCAGGCGGAATTGAAACCGGCGGAATCCAAGCTCGCGATGCAGCTGATTGAAACGCTCGCGGAATCCTTCAATCCCGATCAGTATTCCGACACCTATCAGCAGGAACTCGAAAAACTGATCGAAGCGAAAGCACACGGCAAGAAATTGACGGTGATGCCGCGCGCCAAACGCGAACATGTTCCGGATTTGATGTCGGCGCTGAAGAAAAGCCTATCGGCGGAGCCGGCAAGAAAAGCGCTATTGCGCGCCGTGCCCAAAACCGGCGCCGGTGAGCGTCAGAAGAAATCACGCAAGGCGAGCTGAGCAAAGCGCGCCTGACAGGCCGCAAAATCTGGAAGGCTAGGCGAGAGCTTTCCGCAGCCGCTTCGTCGTCTTCTGCAACTGCTTCTTGAGCGCTTCCACCTGCTTCGAAATATCCTCGAGCTCTTTCTTTGCCATCGCACCCGCCTTCTTCACCTTCTGCGCGGTGCGGTTGGCCTTACCCATCGCGGTTCCGATTTTTTCCGCCGCTTCGTTCAACAATTGATTCTTTTTTGCCATCGATCTCCTCCGTGTGAAACCGCAGCCATCGTATACGTCGCACGATGGATCGTCAATCGGGATCGCCTGTCGTTTCCAGCGACGGCTCCTAGCTCGCGGCTTCCTGCTTCGCAGCACCCGAGCCGTCGTCATCGAGATATTTCACGAACACCACTTCGTTTTGCGCTTCGTTGTATAGCAGATCATCTACATTGGCCTTCGCCAGCAATAATCCGAATCCACCGGGACGCAAACCTTTCTGCTGGCGCACTTCGTCGTGTTTCGTTGGCTCGTCAGCCCGATGCGTGATGGCCGCGTGTTCGAGCTCGGCAAATTTGAATCCGGGCCCCGGATCGGCAATCCGATACAGCACCATCCGGTTGCCTCGCAGATAGGAAATCCTCACTTTGCGGCTGGGGTCGAGCTTCCCGCCCCATTCCACCGCGTTGAGCAGCAACTCGTGAAATGCCTGGCCCACCGAGCGTTGCACTTCCTCGGACAATCCCGCTTTCATGTGCGCCATGAACGCTTCAATACGCTCAGCCGCTTCCAAGGAACACGGAACGGAAAGTTCCACCCACGTGGGGCGAGCGGAAATTACTTCGATCGGTAAAGTCTTCGATGTTTTTGCCAGGGTCTCGCGCACCAGGGTCAGCAGCGATTTCGGCTCAATCGGCTTGGCCACGTACTGATACGCTTCCTCGCGAATGGCGCTCAAGAGCGTTTCCGGCGTGTCGTCCGAGGTCATCACAATTACTTTTGGCTTCCTGCTGCTCTTCTTCAGCGCCGACAGAACTTCCAGGCCGTTTTTCTTGGGCATCCATACGTCCAGCAGCGCCAGGTCGAACTTATCCTCTTTCAATTTCTTCAGCGCGGCTGCGCCGTCCGGAACCGCCACCACCGTATACTTTCCGTCGCGCAGAATTTCGGTCAGCAGTAGTCGGGTTGTGCGGTCGTCATCAGCGACAAGAATGCGCGTCATCGTTTCCTCCGCGATCCATGGTGCAGGCGGTTTCGTCCGGGCCTGCTGGGTTTGGTCCTGGACTGGGCCTTCTCACCCTTCGGGCTGCCGGCCGATTGCAGTGCCGGCAAAAGCCGCGCAAGGTCGTCCTCCAGGGTGGCGTAGAGTTCCCAGGCGCCGTCGAGTTTACCCTCTCGGCCGGTTTTTTCAATCTCCCGCGCTGTTTCGAAGGCGCTGGAGGGACCGAAGTTTCCCACCGAGCCTTTCAGCGCGTGAGCGGCTTCTGCCAGCGCGCGCGGATCGCGTGCCGAGAGTGCCCCGCGGATTTTCGTCATCATTTTGGGACAGTCGTGCTGGAACGTCCGAATCAGCGATCCCAGCAGTTTTCGATTTCCATCAAAACGCGCAAGCAACTTATCCGCATCCGCCGATCTGTCTGTTTTAGCTTTATCGGATGGGTTTCTTTCTTCTTCAGCGGCCATCGCTGAAGTCGGTGACGCGCCAGTTTCGATGATTTGCGTAAACAATTTCGGGTCGATCGGTTTGGGAATGTATCCATCCATTCCCGCTGCCAGGCATCTCTCCCGGTCGCCTGGCATGGCGTGCGCCGTCATTGCGAAAATCGGGATGTGTCCGCCATCACTCTTCTCTTTCCTTCGAATTTCTTCCGTCGCTTCGATGCCTCCCATCTCCGGCATCTGAATGTCCATCACCACCAGATCGAATTTGTGTTTTTCCAGCGCCGCAAGCGCTCGTTTTCCATTCTCCGCGACGATTGCCGAATGCCCCCTGCGTTCCAATAGATGCAACACAAGTTCCTGGTTAACGGGATTGTCCTCGGCCACCAGCACCCGCAACCTCCGATGCGCGCCCCGCGCCGCGCTTCGCGCTGCCGACGGCCTCGTCTTCTGGCGCCCCGGTACGTGAAGCGCGGTCACGATCGCGTCCCACAATTCCGATTGCTTCACGGGTTTCGTCACGGCCGCCGCCGCGCCCACGCTTTTCGCTCGCGCCTGATCTTCGCGGTGGCCGGCAAACGTCAGAAGGATAACCGTCACCCCGCGCAGTTGAGCATCTTTCTGCACGCTCGCAGAGAGATCGAATCCATCCATCCCCGGCATGTGCCCGTCTGCCAGCACAAGCCGAAACGGTTCGCCTTTCTTCTGCGCGCGCTTCAACGCTTCGAGCGCCGCCGAGCCGTTCTTCACTCCCACAGGTTTCATCTTCCAGTTGCTGAGCATCTCTTCAAGAATCTGGCGGCTCGTCGAATTGTCGTCCACCACGAGCACCGGAAGATCGAGCAACTTCACGGGCACGGGCGCTTGCTCGCCAGCCCCAGAAGTTTGCAATCCCAGGCTTACCGTGAAATGAAACGTGCTGCCTCGCCCCGGTTCGCTCTCCAGCCAGATGCGGCCGCCCATCAACTCCGAGAGTTGCGATGAAATCGAAAGGCCTAGCCCGGTGCCGCCGTACTTTCTCGTGGTGGTGGCGTCACCCTGCGCAAACGCCTCGAAGATCGCTTTCTGCTTTTCTTGCGGGATTCCAATGCCTGTATCGGTCACGGAAAAATGCACCACCACGCCCTGGTTCTTTCTGGATTCCAGGCTTGCGTTCAGAACCACCTCGCCGCTTTCTGTGAATTTGATCGCATTGCCCACCAGGTTTACAACGATGCGCCGAAGCCGTTCCGCATCTCCCACTAGCGCGTCGGGGACTTCCGGCGCCACGTGACAGGCCAACTCCAGCCCTTTCTGCTGGGCGTGCACTGCCAACGCGCGCAGCGTGTCCTCCAGCATGTCCCGCAGCCCGAAATCCACCCGATCGAGTTGCAGCTTCTTCGCTTCCGCCTTCGAGAAATCCAGGATGTCGTTGATCAGGTTCAGAAGCGAACCAGCGGAATTCTTCACGGTGACAAGGTATTCGCGTTGCTGCGGCGTGAGCCTGGTGTCGAGCGCCAGCTCCGTCATCCCGATTACGGCGTTCATCGGCGTGCGAATTTCGTGGCTCATGTTTGCCAGAAATTCGCTCTTCGAGCGCGTGGCCTCTTCCGCTCGCGCCTTCGCAATTTCCAGCTCGTGCACCAGCAGCGCCAGCCGCCGCGCATCCGCCTCCTGCGCGAGTCGCGCCGCTTCCAGGTAATCGGCGTACAGCTTCAACTCGCTCTCCGCGCGACGCCGCTCCATGAATTGCCCGATCTGGCTGCCGATCGAATCGAACATTTCCAGTAGTTCAGGCTCGTGGGTCCGGATCTCGCGGCTGACGAATTCGATTACGCCAACAACGCGGTCGTCGATTCGTATCGGGAAACCAAACCCCGAGCGCAATCCTTCCTCCCTGGCGATTTTGATTCGAGGAAAGTTTTCTCGCTGGGGAACATCCGTTACCCATTTGGATTGGCCTGCCGTCCAGACGAGCCCTGGCAAGCTTTCGCCTCGCCGGAACGTGAGTTCGCGCGTGGCTTTTTCGAAGGCGGGAAACTCCTGCCCCGGAGCATGCCAGAGATCCACGCAGCGCAGAACGTTCGCCAGTTCGTCCAATCGCCAGAAAGCGCCCAGTTCCCAGCCAAGACACTCGCCGATTGCCCGCAAAATCAGAGGCGACGCCGTGCCCAGGTTTTCCGCTTCAGCTAAAACGCGCGTCAGCGTGTAACCCACGGCCAGCCGTCGCTCCGCGCGCTTGCGAAGTGTGATTTCTCGCGCCACTGCGAAAATCAGGCCTTGATCGCTGTTCGGTGTCGCGTTCCAGAGCAGCCAGATATACGTCCCATCCCCGCGTCGGAAGCGATTCTCGAATGAAAATGTGACCGCGCCGTCCACAATTTTCTGCGCTTCCTTGCGCGTGATCTCGCGGTCGTCAGGGTGAATGAACTCGACGTACGGCCGCGAAAGGAGCTCTTCCCGGGAAATCCCCAGCGTCTGTTCCCAGGATGGGTTGAGCCTTTTGAAATATCCGTCGAATCCCGCGATGCAAAAAAGATCGGATGAAAGATTGAAGAGCTGGTCGAGTTCGCCTTCCACCAGCCGGCGCTCGCGAACCGCCTTGGAAAGATCGCCGACGCTGCGCCGCAGTTCGAGCTCGTTCACCACCAGCCGGCTAAGCGCTTTCAACGCTTCGAGTTGGTCGGCCGAAAGGTCACGCGGCACTCGGTCGATCACGCACAGCGTGCCGAGTGCATATCCGTCCGGCGTGCGCAACGGAGCGCCGGCATAGAACCGGACATTTGGATCGCCGGTGACGAGCGGATTCGAACGGAAACGCTCGTCGGCCAGCGCGTCGCGCACCACCAGCACGCCCGAATCATGGATCGCGTGCGCGCAAAAGGCGATATCCCGCGGTGTCTCTGATTGCTGGATTCCCACCTTTGATTTGAACCATTGGCGATTCTCGTCAACGAGGCTTACGAGCGCGATGGGCGTGCCGCAGATTAATGCGGCCAGGCGCGAGAGGTCGTCGAACTCCTGCTCCGGCAGCGTGTCGAGAATTTCGTAGCGGTGAAGCGATTCGAGACGCGCCGCTTCGTTTTCGGGTAGGGGCGCTTTCATGGGAGGAGTGCGCCGGAGCGAAAAACCGGCTGCGCGCCATCTTATGGCGGCCCTAAGAGCAAGTCAACGAAGCGCAACCAGCCACGCGCTTAGCTCATCGGACACGCCTGGCTCATCGAGTGTGCCATTCGCGAGCGATGCCGCAACCTTGCCGGCTGAGACCACGGCTTCGCATTTGCGCTTTGGCGCGCCATCGCGAGAGAATGGCGCTTGAAAAGGAATTCATCGAACTACACGGCATAGACAATGGGAGGAACTATGGCAACGCCCGCTGAGCATTCACAACCGAATCCGGAGAGGATTTTTGACACTCTCAACGCGCATCAGAAAACTGCGGCCTTGAAAACGGGAATCGAACTCGACGTCTTCAGTGCTATCGGCGAAGGCGCCAACACTCCCACCGCGCTCGCCAAACGTTGCAACGCCTCCGAGCGCGGCATGCGAACGCTCTGCGATTACCTCACCATCATGAGCTTCCTGACGAAACAGGACCAGAAGTATTCGCTCGCGCCCGATGCGGCGACGTTCCTGGATCGCCGCTCGCCCGCCTACATCGGCTCAATTGCAGGATTTCTCACCACGCCCGAAATGTTCGATCGCTTCCGGCACTTGACGGCCATCGTTCGCAAGGGCGGCTCGCTCGAAGACGACCGGGGCACCACGGAGGTGAACAATCCGATCTGGGTCGAGTTCGCCCGTTCGATGGCGCCGATGCAAAGGCCTGTGGCCGAAGGTGTCGCGAAGCTTGTCAACGCGGACGCAGGAGAGAAATGGAAAGTGCTCGACATCGCGGCGGGGCACGGCGTGTACGGCGTGGCGATCGCGCGGCACAATCCGAATGCGGAAATATTCGCGGTCGATTGGCCGGCTGTGCTGGAAGTGGCAAAGGAAAATGCGCGCGCCGCAAAGGTCGAGTCGCGCTATCACACGATTCCGGGAAATGCGTTCGAAGTGGATTTCGGAACGGGCTACGATGTGGTGCTGCTCACCGGCTTCGTGCATCACTTCGATCCGCCCACGATCGAAAAGCTGCTGCGGAAGATTCATGCGGCGCTCGCGCCCAACGGGCGCGTGGTCACGGTGGAATTCGTGCCCAACGAGGATCGCGTGACGCCCGCGACCGCGGCGGGCTTCAGCTTGATCATGCTGGCGGGAACGCGCGCGGGCGATTCCTATCCGATGTCCGAGTACGAGCGCATGTTCCGGAGCGCCGGTTTTTCGTCGAACGAATTGCGGCCGACGCCCGGGCCACAGAGCTTCATTATTTCGCGGAAATGAAATTTCGCTTTGTCCGCGGGTGCCATTTCGCGGGCACAAGACATCGTTTCGTGTGACATTTTTTATTTGCTTGTAGGATTTGCGAAGGCGACGGTGAGAAGAGTTTTCTGCTCCATCTCGTGCGCTTTGTGCGAGCCGGTTGCGGGACTTGCGCTTGCCGATCGTTTTACGGAGCGCACCGAGCGGCCACGCGCGAGCCGCTCGAGGCGCGGCAGCATGAAGGCGAGCGCGCCCATGTTGGCGGGCTCTTCCTGCACCCAGACGAATTCGCGGGCGTTTGCGTGCCTGTCCATTTCGGCGGCGAGCTCGGCCTCGGGGAACGGGTAGAGCTGCTCGACAAAAACGATTGCGGTGGTTTCATCCTTCCGGCGTTTTCTTTCGGCTTCGAGTTCGTGGCCGATTTTTCCCGTGCAGAGCAGGACGCGCGTCGCGGTGCCATTTCCCTTGTCGGGAATCACAGGACGGAAGCGCGCGGCGGAAAGTTCCGCCAGCGTGGATGACGAAGCCGGCGTACGCAGCATGCTCTTCGGCGTGAAGACGACGAGCGGCTTGCGCCACGAGCGCATGGCCTGGCGGCGAAGCAGATGAAAATATTGCGCGGCCGTGGATGGCTGGCAGATTTGAATATTGTCGCGGGCGGCGAGCTGCAGAAATCTTTCGATGCGAGCGCTGGAATGTTCGGGGCCTTGTCCTTCATAGCCGTGCGGCAGCAGCAGTACGACTCCTGAGAGCAGATTCCATTTGTCTTCACCCGCCGCGATGAACTGATCGATGATGATTTGCGCGCCGTTGGCGAAATCGCCGAACTGCGCCTCCCACAAGACCAACGCTTCGGGATAGTCGCGGCTGAAGCCGTATTCGAAGCCGAGTACGGAAGCTTCCGAGAGAGTTGAATTGTACGCTTCGAAAAACGCCTGATTGGGCGCCACGTGTTGGAGCGGAATAAATTCTTTTTCGTTTTCGATGTCGATCAGAGCCGCGTGGCGCTGGTTGAAAGTGCCGCGCTTGCTGTCCTGCCCGCTGAGGCGCACCGGAGTTCCCTGCTTCAGTAATGTTCCGAAGGCCAGGGCTTCCGCCATGCCGAAGTCGAGCGGGCGCTTGCCGCGGGCCATTTCCAGGCGCTGTTCGAGCAGCTTTTTTACTTTGGGATGGATGTGAAATCCATCCGGATAGCTTGCAAGCGCTTCGCCGGTCGCGGTCAATTCTGCGGTGGGCACTCCCGTGTCCACTTCGAGCGAGGCGTTGTAACGTCCGCCACGATACGGATTCCAGTAGGCGGGCAATTTGCGCATCGGCGGATTTTTCTCAAGCTCTTCGGCTTCTTTTTGCGCGGCGTCGAGTTCCTGGCGCACTTTTTCGACAATCGGTTCGGCATCGACACCGATTTTTTGCGCGTAAATTTGCCAGAGCGGCTGGTGCGCTTGAATTTTCTTGTAGCGCAGCGGCTGGGTGATGGTGGGATCGTCCACTTCGCTGTGACCGTGCTTGCGATAACCGATCAGATCCACGACGACCGGCGAGCCCAATGCATAGCGATAGTTGAGCGCGATGCGACCGACGCGCGCCACCGCTTCCGGATCTTCCGCGTTCACGTGGAAAATCGGAATCGGCAGGCGCTTGCTGAGGTCGGACGAAAAGCGCGAGGAATGCGATTCGCGCGGCACGGTGGTGAAGCCAATGAGATTATTTACGATGATGTGGACGGAACCACCCACGCTGTAACCTTCGACGTTGGCCATGTTGAGCGTTTCAGCCCAGATTCCCTGCCCGGCGAACGCTGCATCGCCATGCATGATCACCGGAACAATCGCCTCGGTGCCACCTTCGCCGATGCGCGTTTGCTTCGCGCGCGCGCGACCGTTGGCGACCGGATCCACCGCTTCGAGATGGCTGGGATTCGACGCCAGGTGAATCCCGATGTTGCGGCCGTTGGCTGCGTGGAATTCGCCCGTTGCGCCGATGTGATATTTCACGTCGCCGCCGCCGAGAACGCTGCGGGGATCCACATCTTCAAATTTCGCGAAAACTTCTGCGGCCGGTCGGCCGACGATATGCACCATCACGTTGAGCCGGCCGCGGTGGCTCATCGCCAGGACGGCCTGTTGCGCGTCATGTTCTGACGCCGCATTGAGGATGGCGTCGAGAAGCGGTAGAAGCGCCGTTTCGCCTTCGAGCGAGTAGCGCTTGGTTCCGAGATAGCGCGTCTGAAGCACTTGCTCGAAAATTTCCGCTCGGACGAGGCGATCGAGAATTGCTTTCTGTTCCGCTGCCGGTGTTGAGGCGGGCGCCGCCGATTCCATGCGCTCTTCGATCCAGCGGCGCCGCTCGGGATCGGAGATGTGCATGAACTCGACGCCGATGGTGCCGCAATAGATTTTGCGCGCGGCTTCGGCGTCACGCCCGGAGACGGCGAGTTCGGGAAGCTCGACGGGTTGCAAATCGCCCAGCGGATCGAGATTCGCTTGCAGGTAGCCCCAGCGGCGGAAGGCGTCCCAGATGCGCGCCTGGGCTTCGGTTGGCGCTGCGGATGCGATGACTGCTTGCTGCCGGCTCATAAAGTTCCTCGCGTAGGAAAGTCTATTATAGCGAGGTTGGGCGCTGAGGATAATGGCTCGCTGACGGGAGTTACCTGACGTCGGTGAGCCACTGAGGATCTTTGTGGAGAAAAAGCGTGCGCGGCGCAATTCCTGGAAACGCGATTTTGTTCCTATTAGAATTTTGCTTTCTTCTTTCTTTTGTGCAACTTAACTCATTTTCTGAAATACCTAATGTTCCTATTAGAACGCGAGCATCCCGAGAGCTGTGAGCGGAGCAGGGAATCGGAGCGGGATGAACTCTTCGTTCAACAGAAGGCTCGAGGGGAAGACATCGAGAAGAGAGACCCTTCGACTCCCGTTGGTCGCTCAGGATGACAATCCTGGTCGGATTGTCATTTGCGATTAGAAATTCTGGCTCGCACTGTGCAGACAGGGCGGTTGGAAGACGCGAAGATCGGCGTCTCGCTGACTGCTTGTCGCAGGCCGAGTTTTGAATAACTACCACGACTCGTGATAACCCTCTGGTAACTAGTTGTCAAGGAAAGAAACGGCTTGGCCGGACGAGGCACCCATTGCTTGAAACCCCATGGGCTGAGATCCGAGCACCGCGAACCACGTTCTGTCCGCTGGCAGCGGCGAATGACTCGTCGAAAAGGCGTCGCTACATCCATCGCATTTTGAGATTGTTGGTGATAAGCGGATTTACCAACATCTATCCGAGAAGCTGTGCGTGGAAGGCGGTAAGCGAGGCTCGATCAGGTATTGTGAAACGCTCATCGGGAACTCGCTGACAATCGTAGTATCACGGAGAGGAAAAACGAACGTAATATCGCCCCGTATAGGATAGAAAATCAATGAACAGTCAGCGGCGCGGAGACTGTTCCAATCTGACCGTTTAGGTTGTCTCGCACGGCGAAACTCATCGTATATTCCCCGGGCGGCAGATCGATGGTCCCCTGACAGATCACGCCGTTGGACTTAAGTGCTTTGGCGACGCCTTCGCTCAACTTCCCATCCGCGGTCTGCAAGAAACTGCCCACCGAAGCGCCAGTTTCGCTCGTCGCCATAGCCGCAAATTCTAGGCTCAAATGACCACCCTCTTCATCCTCAAGTTTCACCGCCGCTAAAGGAACTGCAAAGCTGAACCCAACCCGGCGCTTTTCGTTACCTTCCCATTTGAGAGTAGCAGTCCATCTGACTGTTAGGGGAATCGCCGTGTAGTCTAACGGAGAGGCCAGCGCAGTTTGCAAATCCTCCTCGCGCGTATGCAGGTCGTCCCGCCTCTCGCTTAAGTAGTATCCGGCGCGTGCTCGCACCTGCACGTTGGGGACATTCGTTCTGACAGATAGCTTTTGCCATCCAGACTTTGTAGTTGCCGAACCCTGATAAAATCCGAGAAGATAGTAATCACTTGAGTCAGTGGTGGCTTTTCGGAAGCAAGTTTCGGCATCCGTACTTCGATCACATAATTTCCCACCGGTTACGTCGGCGAATCGCTCCAGGTTTGTAACATTGGAACGAATGTCGAAGTGCTCTGGCAGCGGTTGGCCCACACTGGCACTGACAAGAGCAGTGCTGGCAAGCTGCTCGACGTCCAAGGGATAGACCGCAATGTCTGCTCGATTGAGCGCTCGCCAAGCTTTCTCATATTCGGGTAACAGATCTCTCTCACGCGCTCCAAACTGAGATGGGTCATCGATTTCAAACGGAAACCCTCCTGTTGCCCAAATCAAAGATTTTCTACCGGGCATCCCGACAAATGCCTCACCAATTTCCCGCAGGGCTTCCAGTGTGAGTCGTGTGCGCAAAGTCTCCGTGATCGCCTGTGACCTGATGGCAGACGCTAGCAGTGAAGCCCTCCCTGCGAGCGTGGCGATGGCCCGGTTCACTGAACGCGTGTGCCAGCCATGAAAATTGCGGTACGTCAATTCCATCGGATTTATCTGGGGTGCGTCTTTGGCGGAGGCATGTTCTTTCACTTGCTTCAGAGCCTCCGCTAATAACGTAGGATCAGTGGTGAAGTCGTGGATTACCGTCAGCCCATCGCTATCAAGGGTCAGGAGACAGAACGGCTCCTTAATGCCACCGGATTTCGAGAAGAGCTTGACCAGCTCATCGCGCCCATTCTCTTGCTCCGCGATCGAGCTATTCAGAAGGTCCATCACGAAAATCGTCAAACGCTGAGAGCTTGCCTCAATTGTATTCGTGAAAGTCCCCGGGGCAGCGACAGTACGCCTGACGGGTTCTGCTTGTGTTTGAATATGTTCGAAGAAAGCGATCTTTTGAGGATGTCCATTCTCCAGAACGGTGAAGCTGTTGCGGGTCAATCCCGCAACGGGCGCGCCCAAACGGTCCGTGACGACGGCCGGGACGAGGACCAAACTTGTGCGAAGCTTAATGGAAGGCGATTTGCGGTTTTGCTCTGGGGATGATCCGGTCTGACTCAGGGCCGTAGTCACCGCGAACAGTGAGAAAAAGGCGACGAACATCGAGCGCCTATTAATGGGACGAGTGCGCCTTCGCATTTTGTTACCTTCACGATGAAATTTATCACAAGGTATAAATTGTGAGCAGGTATCTGCTCACCAATGGGATGCACACATTACTTTCCGAGATGTTTTCCGATTTTAGATAGGTAGAGGTAGCGCACACACGGATGAACGGGCCATCCGAATCAGCTTGCTCCAGATAGATGTTGCGAACAGGGATTATAACTAGCTATCTCAGACTGAGATAGCTGTGTTCAATTGCTTACTTTATCGGACTCGGTTACCCCAACGGCCTTAATCCCTTAAACAGAAGCCAAAGACTTAGCGCTAGTTCGAAGATAGCCAGCGAATGACTCGCCGAAAACGGCGTGGTGAGTCCCTAGCCGGGGGTTCGGCTGCGCGTGGTAGACTCCTGCCGTTTGAACCAAGACAGAACGCGAGGAGGGCGAATGCGCAGATGGCTCCTGACGGTGTGCTTGCTTCTTGCCGTACCCGCTTGGGGGCAGAGCCAGAAGGCGGCGATTCAGATCACCGTCGATCTTTCTGACGCCCCTCGCAAGCTCTATCACGCTGAAGTCGATTTGCCGGTGACCGCTGGCCCGCGCGCGCTTACCACTCCCAAATGGATTCCCGGTACTCACCAACCTTTAGGCCCTGTCGCCAGTGTCACGGGCGTGGTCTTCACCGCCAACGGCCAGCCTCTCGCGTGGCGCCGCGACGATGTGGATCTCTACCAGTTTCACGTGACGATTCCCGAGGGAGTTACCACGCTTCACGCGCATCTCGATTGCATCGTTACGACAAATATCACGCAGAAGTTGGCGCTGTTCGATTGGGAGACGCTCATGATCTATCCGGCCCACACGCCGGTCCGCGACATTCCCATCCAGCCATCGTTGATTGTTCCCGCCGGTTGGAGTGTCGGCACGGCGCTAACTCCTATCGGTGGTGGCGCGTATCCTCTTCCCTCTCCCGGCAGCACCACTCACTTTGCCGTGACAAATGTTGAGCAGCTTGAGGATTCCCCGATACTCACCGGCCAATACTTCCAGGAATTCGCTGTGGCTCCGGAAATTTCGCCCAAGCACTATGTTGATGTCGCTTCCGATGCTCCCGAATACTCGAAGATTTCGCCAGCTCTGCAGGCTGGAATTGCGAATCTCGTGCGCGAAGCGGATGCCTTATACCGGTCGCACCACTACCACGACTACCATTTTCTTGTGGCTCTTTCTGACGTTATTGGCAGCGACACAACTCTGGAACACGGCCAATCGTCCGAATACGGAGTGCCTGAAAAATTTTTCTCGGATGAAGGCTATCTCCTGGCTGGCGCCGACCTGCTTCCGCACGAGTTCAGCCACTCATGGAACGGCAAGTATCGCCGCCCCGTGGGGCTCTACCAGCCTGATTTCGCCACGGCGCAGCAAGGGGCCTTGCTCTGGGTGTACGAGGGTATGACGCAATACCTCGGCAACATCCTTGCCGCACGCGCAGGACTGAAGTCGCAATCGCAATACCGCGATATTCTTGCCCAATCCGCTGCCAATCTCGATTACACGCCCGGCCGCGAGTGGCGGTCGACGGAAGACACCGCAATCGCCGCCAGCGTTCTTCGCGGGGGAAATCAGGCCTGGTCCAATTGGAGACGTGGCCAGGACTATTACGATGAGGGCCAACTCGTCTGGCTGGATGCCGACACGCTCATTCGCAAGTTGACCAACAATCAGAAGTCTCTCGACGACTTCCAGCACATTTTTCTGGGAAAGGGCGGCAATACCGGGCCGCTGATCGTTACCTATACTTTTGACGAACTGGTCCAAGACCTGAATGCGGTGGCGCCCTACGATTGGGCGACGTTTCTCCGCGAGCAGATTGTCAAAATTACCCCGCACGCCGATCTTGCCGGCATTGAGCGAGGTGGCTATAAACTGGTGTACGCCGACAAGCCGAATGCTTCCGTAGCAGTGGTCCAGTCGGCTCTCGCCGGCCTTCCTGGAGCCATTCCCACGGTCGACGCCTGGTTCTCGATTGGCCTCTTCGTTAGTGGCGACGGCAACATTCAAGATGTCCGCTGGAACAGCCCTGCTGCCAAGGCAAAACTTGCTCCGGGTTACAAGATCATCGCTGTCAACGGGCAGGTTTTCTCTGGGGATCGACTTCGAGCTGCGATTCGCGACGCGAAGGGCAAATCCGAGCCTATTCACATCACGCTTCAGTCGGATACGTTTCTTTCCACCGCCAACATCGATTATCACGATGGGGAACGCTACCCCGCTTTGGAGCGCGTCACGGGAACGCCCGCATATCTGGACGACATCACAAGGCCCGTGGCACCGTCTCGATCAGCGCAACCCGAATCAAAGGCGAACAATCAGTAAACTTCTACTGAGTGAAGCCAAACACGGCTATTCGCAACACGACGCGCTTGCGGATCCTGGACAATGCGCCACCGAAGCTTGCGACCGATGTCACGAGACGTGGCATCGAGTGGCGAAGTGTCGATTGCAATCGGGTGATTACCCGATTGCCGGGCATTTAGCTGTGCAGTAACCATCGATCTGAACAGCGATTTGAACATCGGATTTGAACATCGGATTTGAACTGCGATTTAAACATCGGTCACATTTCAAAGCGACAGGAGTGACTGCGCAATTGAATCGTCCTGGTCAACTATCAACAAAGCGCATCAACCGAGCGTCGAATCGAAAGGCCTGCGCACCTAATATTTCCGACGTCTGGGGCAAATAACATGAGGAGGTATTCGTGATGGCTCAAAATGTTTCCGCGCAAAGGCAAAAATTGGGGGCGTCGAGTACGGAGGCCGCTCGCTCTGCGGTCCCGGTCACATTTATTCGCAGGGTCGAAACCGATGGCGTCCAAGTGTTTTACAGAGAAGCAGGAGATCCGCAGGCGCCGGTGGTTCTTTTGCTGCATGGGTTCCCGACTTCGTCGTTTATGTTTCGCGAGTTGATTCCACGGCTGGCGGATCGCTACCGGGTGATCGCGCCGGACTTGCCTGGTTTTGGATTTACGGTAGTGCCGGAGAAGCGGAAATATACATACACGTTCGACGGGTTGGCCGCGACGGTAGATTCCTTCACGAAGGCGATTGGGCTCGATCGTTACGCGATTTATGTATTCGATTACGGTGCGCCGACGGGTTTCCGCCTTGCGATGGCTCATCCGGAACGGATTACGGCGATCGTTTCGCAAAACGGCAACGCTTATGAAGAAGGGCTCGGGGATGCGTGGGGGCCGATCCGAAAATATTGGGCCGTTCCGAACGCTGAAAATCGCGAAGTGATTGCGAAGAATGTTTTGACGCTCGACGGCACGCGCTGGCAGTACACGCATGGAGTGGCAGACCCAGACAGCGTTGCGCCGGAATCGTACACGCTCGATATGGCGCTCATGGAGCGGCCCGGAAACAAAAACATTCAGCTCGATTTGTTCTTGAACTACGCGACCAACGTGGCGCTCTATCCGACATTTCAGGAATATTTTCGTAAGTCGAAGCCTCCTCTGCTGGCGATCTGGGGCAAGAACGACCCTTTCTTCATTCCCGCAGGAGCGGAAGCGTTCCGAAGGGACATTCCCAGCGCCCAGGTGAAGATGCTCGACACAGGACATTTTGCTTTGGAAACGCACCCGGTAGAGATTGCGGCGGCGATGCGAGAATTCTTTGCAGCGAACGGAATATAGCCTCGGATCGAAAGGTGAAATTTAAAGATGAGTGCTGAAAACGGGACGATTATTTTGGTTCATGGGGCGTGGGCTGACGGCTCGTGCTGGCAGAACGTCATCCTGCCGCTCGACCGGCTGGGCCTTGATGTGATCTGCGCTCCCATTCCGCTGACGTCGCTGAGCGATGACATCGCGGCTTTATCAAGAGCATTGGAGAGAACCAGCGGGCCTGTGGTGCTCGTTGGGCATGCGTATGCTGGGGCGGTGATTGCCGGGCCGACAGATGAGCGAATCAAAGCTCTCGTGTATATCGCGGCGCTCGCGCCCGGCGAGGGTGAGACAGTGGCGCAAGTTTTTTATCGCGAGAAGCCGCATCCAGAGGCGCCTCATTTGGAACCCGACCGGCACGGCTTCATCTGGATGCCGAAAGAGGGGTTTCGTAATGCAGTGATTCATAAAGCTTCCGCCGAGCAAAAAATTATTGCCGCGGCGGTGCAACGGCCGATCGCCGTGAAATGCATTCAAGAAGTGACTCCCACACCGACCTGGAAGACGAAGCCAACCTGGTACTTGCTCGCGGAAGAAGATCGCATGATCAAACCGACGACGCAGCGTTTCATGGCTGAACGGATGGGCGCGAAAATCCACTCTCATCCGGTGGACCACAGCCCGATGTATACGGCGCCGAATCTTGTGGTGGATATTATCTCGGAGGCAGTGCGCGAGAAGATTTCGAGCGGGAAGGCGCGGAGTGCGATGGGCGAGTAGCGACGGAAACTTTGCAAGCCATGGAGAGGAACCAGCAATGCCAAATTCTGTAGCCATCGTTACCGGGGCTAGCCAAGGAATTGGAAAGGCCACCGCTCTTCGGCTGGCGAAGGACTTTTCGTCTCTCACACTGGTCGCGCGGGATGAAGATCACCTGCAGGAGACAGCTCAACAAGCGAAGCCCCTGGGAGCTGAAAGTCTCGTGCTTGCACTTGATCTGCGCGAACCGGCGGCCGCTGAAAAAATCGTGAGTGACACACTTGCTCGCTTCGGGCGAATCGACGCGCTGGTGAATATCGCCGGGGCCGTGCCTCAAATCGATCTGTTCGAGATGACGGACGCGCAGTGGGACGACGGCATGGCGCTGAAGTTTCACGGAGCTCGCCGGCTGACGATACGAGCCTGGGATGCCTTGAAGGCTTCCAAAGGTTCTGTTGTGCTGCTTTCGGGGCTTGCCGCTTATGACCCCAAGCCGGGATTTGCGGCGGTGGCTGCGACCAATGCGGCGATTATCGCCCTGGCGAAAGCGTTCGCAGAGCAAGGAATCAAGGACGGCGTTCAGGTGAACAGCGTTTCGCCAGGAGCCGTGATGACAGGCCGGCGGCAATCCTTTTTTCAAAAGTGGGCGCCCGCCCACCACATGACCGTCGAGGAAGCGATTAAAAGGTATCCAGAGGAATCCGGCATCGCTCGATTTGGCCAGCCGGAAGAGATTGCGGATCTTCTGGCCTTCTTGGTGTCGACCCGGGCGAAGTGGTTGACCGGAGCTTCGCTGCGAATGGACGGCGGTGAATTCAAAGGGATCTGAAAGAATCGTTCCAACGCGATGCGTGTCGCACCGCAAGCGCCGATGGTGGAAACCCCTTGATTGACAGGAGTGGTGAGGCTAGGCATAGTATTTGACGGGGTTATCTCTTATGGGTGTCACAGTCCGCAAGGCGCAGGACTGGGTGTGTAAGCCTGTTTCAATAGGGATCTTATTGGCCTTTCTGTGCCTGCAGACTGCATATGGCCAGGCGCCAGAAGAGACAACGCAGCAGACGAACGACCGAATCCAGCAGCTTTCCCACATCGCCAAACCAACTGTCACCGATATTCCCATCGGAGCCGGCGATGTGATTCATATCGATGTATTTGACGTTCCCGAGCTTTCGCGCGACGTCCGCGTCAGCAGCACCGGAAACATAGCGCTTCCTCTCGTCCACGAGAGGATTCATGTCGCCGGCGTTACCCCGTTCCAACTCGAACAAACGATTCAGGAAAAGCTCATTGAAACCGGGCTGGTGTCTCACCCGCAGGTCTCCGTGTTTGTAAAAGAGCAGAACAGCCAACCCGTGACGATTCTGGGGGCGGTGGGGCACCCGATGACGACGCAGTTGCTGCGTCCGACGACCCTGCTCGAGGTCTTGGCAAATGCGGGAGGCATCGCCGACAGCGCCGGGACGGTTATTTTGGTGACGCGTAAAACTCAGCAAGAATTTGTGAAGCCTGTCGCCGAAACTTCCGGTGCTTCGAACTCGGATTCGGGGGTGCAGACAATCCGGATTCAGCTACAGGATCTTCTCGACACTGGAAATGCTTCGTTCAACATCCAGGTATTCGGGGGCGATGTGATCGAGGTGCCCAAGGCTGGGATTATCTACGTGCTGGGCGGCGGTGCAGCGCAACCTGGCGGGTACCCCATACAGAGCCATGGAGAACCGCCCACGGTGTTGAAGGCTGTGGCCCTGGCGCGTGGCTTGAGCGGCTTCGCAAAGCCGAATGACGCCGTAATTTACCGAGTGAATCCGAAGACCGGTGAACGCGAAGCGATTCCGGTGCACATCAAGCAGATCGAAAAGGATACGTCCGAAGACGTCGCGATGAAATCGAATGACATTCTATACATCCCGGACAGTCTGGCCAAAAAAGTTGCGGTCCAAGGACTCCAAGCGGCCGTTAGCATCGGCAGTGGTCTCTTAATTTATCGTTCCACTCAAAGCGGTGGTGGCAGCAGTAATAATAATCCTCCGCCCACGCCGTAAAAGGACTGTTTTCACAAAATGGAAGAAGCATCCAGGCTCGTCGCGCGTGACCGGAGAGCGGCTGATTCGCTTACGGTGATTCCTGCTCCTTCGATTCTTCCGTGGGAGCAGATGCCGCGCGAGCCGCATCTGCTCGACTATCTCATCATTTTACGGAAGCATCAGTGGCTCATCCTGACCTTCCTCGTCACGGTGGTGACCGTCGTTACGATTGCTTCGTTCAAAATGAAGCCGGTGTACCAAGCGGCCGCACGGGTGGAAGTGGATCGTGAATCGCAAAGCGTCCTTCCTTTTCAAGGGCCGACTGCTTCGTACGACGAACTGACGGACATGGATAATTACCTGGAGACGCAGACCAAGATTCTCCAGAGCGAGACTTTGGCCCTGCAAACGATTAAGTCCATGGATCTCGGGCGCTATTCGGAATTCGGCGGGGTGGCGAATTCGCTGGTGTGGACGCACGGGAATACGTCGCAAGCGCGTCCCGCGATCCTCGGCGCGTTTCTTGGCCGCCTGAGCGTGCATCGCGTGCCCAATAGCCGACTGATCGAGGTGGGATTCGAAGCGGAAGACCCCCAACTCGCGGCTCGTGTGGTGAACGCGCATCTGCAGAATTTTATCGAAGAGAACTTTCGCAGCAAGTACGATGCGACAACGCAGGCATCCAGCTGGCTTTCCGGCGAACTCGAGGAACTGCGAATCAAGGTCGAAAAGTCAGAAGACGCACGAATCGCCTATGAACGGCAAAATCAAATCTGGCGAACGAACGAAAAGCAGGACATCACGACCGAGAAGCTGGGCGACCTCAACAAAGCAGTGACCGATGCGCAGACACAGTTAGCGGAGAAGGAAGCGCTGTATCGCATGGCCGTATCTGGAAACGTGGATGCGTTGCCGGCCGCACAAGCGAATCCGGTGATTCAAGAACTCCTTAGACACAAGTCTGAATTGGCTGAACAGTACCTCATAGCCCTCGATCAATACGGGCCGAATTATCCGAAGGTTTTGAGAATCGCCGCCCAGCAAAAGGAAGTGACACAGAATCTGGAGAAAGCCAGAAAGACACTCATTGAGACGGTCGAAGAGGACTACAACACCTCTCGAGATCGTGTCGAGCTCTTGCAGCAGAATCTCGATAGACAAAAGGCCGAAGCGAATGACATGGCCGAGAAGCTCGTCCAGTATCAAATTCTTCAGCACGATGCGGACTCAAACAAGCAACTTTACGACGGCCTGCTGCAAAAGTTGAAGGAAGCCGGAATTACCGCCGGCCTGAAATCCAGCAATATTCGAATCGTCGATCCGGCGCTTACGCCGTCGAGCCCCTCAAGACCTCAAAAAGCGCGCAATATCCTCCTTGCCGTATTGGTAGGTCTCGTCGGTGGCGTTGGGCTCGCGCTCTTCCGCGAATACCTGGACAACACCGTAAAGTCTCCAGATGACATCGAAGCGCTCGCAGGCCTGCCTTCTCTGGCTGTAGTGCCCTCTCTCCCCGGCTTGAATGGAAATTACAGCCGCCGCGCAAAGGGTGACGCAGCACTCCAATCGGCGTCTGGTCCCCGCGTCGAACTGCTCTCCTACGTTCAGCCGAAATCGCAAATTTCTGAGGCTTTCCGCGCATTGCGCACGTCGCTGTTGCTTT
This sequence comes from uncultured Acidobacteriota bacterium, assembly GCA_963772535.1. Taxonomy (GTDB): domain Bacteria; phylum Acidobacteriota; class Terriglobia; order Acidiferrales; family UBA7541; genus Palsa-295. Next base: position 747,019 of record CAVYXN010000004.1, on the reverse strand, counting down.
CACAAGCGGACCATCCTCCACAGGTGATTCTGGTGACGAGCGCTCTGCCGCGCGAAGGGAAAACGACCGCGGCGGTGAACCTGGCCGTCACTTTGGCTCAGCTGGGCGATCGCACGCTGTTGATGGATTCCGACCTGCGAAAACCTGGCGTTCGCCGCGCTCTGAACTTGACGATCGGCAAAGAAGTGGGACTGAGCTCTTATCTTGCCGGTGTTTCCACGCTCGATGAAGTTCTCTATCCTCACCCCACCATCAGTAATCTTGAAGCGCTCACGACAGGTCCGGTGCCGCCCAGTCCCGCCGATCTTCTTTCCTCTCACCGCATGCGCGAAGCGATCGCCGAGCTGCGCTTGCGTTTCAAGTTTATTGTGATTGATTCGCCCCCGGTGATGGCGGCCACGGACGCGGTAATTCTCTCGGCGCTTACCGACGGCGTGCTGCTGGTGGTCCGCAGCGGAGAAACCCCCAAGGAAGCTTTCACCCGGACGCGCGATCTCCTGACGGCGGTGAAAAGCCGCCTGCTCGGCGTGGTGCTGAACGCCGTCGATTCGAGCGCGCCCGATTACTACTATTCGTATCGCTACTACCCATATGCATACGGCTATGGTTACGGCGAAGACGTGGCTAAACCGTCCCGGTTCCCAGCCAATCCGGGCGATTCGAACGAAACCTAGAACAAGGGAGCAATCACATGCGCTATCTCATCACGGGCGGGGCTGGCTTCATCGGTTCACATTTATCGGAAACTCTTCTGGAAAAGGGTGAAGAAGTATTCATTCTCGACGACCTCTCGACCGGAAGCGTCGAAAACATCCGCCATCTGAAATCAAACAATCGCTTCCACCATTTTTTCGATTCGATCCAGAACAAGCACCTGCTCGCCGAGCTCGTTGACGAGTCCGACGTGGTTATCCATCTGGCCGCGGCAGTGGGCGTGCGCTTGATCGTCGAGAGCCCGGTGCGCACTCTGGAAACGAACATTCACGGAACCCAATCCGTTCTGGACGCCGCCTCCAAAAAGAAGAAGCTCGTGTTTATCGCCTCCACTTCTGAGGTTTATGGCAAGAGTGACAAGGTGCCGTTCCACGAAGACGCCGATCTCGTCCTTGGACCTACCACGAAGGCTCGCTGGAGTTATGCCGCTTCCAAGGCGCTGGACGAATTTCTCGCTCTCTCCTATTGGAAGGAGCGCAAGCAGCCCGTAAAGATTGCGCGATTTTTCAATACAGTCGGGCCGCGCCAAACCGGTCGCTATGGCATGGTGGTTCCGAATTTCGTTCAGCAGGCGCTCGCCGGACAGCCGATTACGGTATTCGGCAGCGGAAAACAATCTCGATGCTTTTGCGATGTTCGTGATTGCGTCGAGTCGCTGATTCGCCTTCTGGCCAATGACCGCTGCGTCGGTGAGGTGGTGAATATCGGGACCGACGAAGAAATTTCGATCGAAGGATTGGCGCGAGTTGTAAAGGAACGGACCGGAAGCGATTCGCCGATTACTTACATCCCGTACGATCGCGCGTATGAGCCGGGATTCGAAGACATGCCGCGGCGCATCCCGTCACTCAAGAAACTCGAGAGCCTCACAGGATTCCGTCCGGCTACGCCCCTGACGGAAATTGTGGATCGCGTGGTTGCGCACAGTAGGAAGCGCAATGCTTCAAGACTTATCCCGGCGAGAGACGAATTGGCGGCAGCCCAGACGGCATCCGACTGAAAATATCTCGGAGTGGCTTACAATCCACGAGCTGTTGGCACGAGTTATTGGCCGGCAGTGAGACAGTCCACCGAGAGCCCGGCTTACTTCTTCTTGGCTGCCCGCTGAGCGCGCGCTGCGGAATTGGCCGCCACCGCTTCGCGAATGAGTTGCCTGAAGGCAGCTTCGTTGATCTTCTCCCCTTCGCGCAGGTCGATCGCACGCCGCACATTCCCTTCGAGGCTGGAATTGAAAAGCTTCTTCGGATCCTTGAGGGAAGCTCCGCGAAAGAAGGTGAGCTTCACCACCTGTTTGTACGATTCCCCCGTACAGATGCCCCTGTCATGGGACCAGACGGGAACTCCGGAAGATTTTGGCTTCTCCCATTTCCACTCCTCCTGAATGTCGGGATCGGCATCGTGGATGAGCTGACGGACACGAGCGAGCGTCTCTCCTCTCCAATCCCCCAGATCCTGAATCCGCTCCGTGATCTTCGCTGAAGCGTCCTCGCCATTCGGACGACTTGTCGGCTTCATGCTCTCTCCGATCCTTCGTCTTGCCAGTAATTCGTCTCACCTGTTATTGCAGCCCGGCGATGAGGCGTCAAGCTCTGGCATTCCGCCGAACCGAAGTGTCCGAAGTGCCCCAGCTAAAAGATCAGCTTCAACGCGAATTGAATCTGACGCGCCGAGCCGAAGTCGCCGACCGGAAACCGAGTGTTAAGGATATGACCGAACGCGGTACTGGTTGCTGTATTGACCGGGTTACCGAAGTTCGGATGGTTGAAAATGTCGAAGAATTCGGAGCGGAACTGCAAATTCACCCGTTCCGTGATCTTCGTGTTCTTGACGATGGAGAAGTCAGTATTGATAAAGTCCGGCCCGGGAAGTGAATCGCGACGGGCGCTTCCGGGATGGCAGCTTCCGGGAATGATGGGGTAGTTGTTTTTGCTTGTTGGCATATCGTTGAACGTGCAGGGCACCGCGAACGCAGCGTTGGGCGTAGTGGCGCAGTCCGGAATTGCGGGCGCCGGGCCCATCGGCGGCGCGATGAAAGGCTCACACAGCTGAGTGTTCGAGTAGAACTGGGCGTGATGGCCCGTGCTCGAGACGCGTTGCAGTTGATCGGGCCTCACTGTGAGTGAGGAGCCGGGCGCCGGACCGATGGTCAGAAGCGGAGTAATCGGGTTTCCGTCCTGAGCCATGGTGATCAGTCCAACCTGCCATCCGCTCACCAGCCGGTTCCCCTTGAATGGGAATTGGTAGAAACCACTCAGCACGAACCGGTTACGCGTGTCGAACTCTGATGGCCCGTAATCTCCGCGGGGGTTGTAAACGTTCTGGACGGGAACCGCATCTCCGGAACTGACGGAGCTGTAGTCGTAAGAATGTGAATACGTGTAGGCGGCCAGGAACTCGAAACCCCTGGATAGATGTTTGTTAAGTGTGAGCCAAAACGCGTTGTAGTTTGAATTCCCGGGGCTGAAAACGCGAGGGATATTGCCGACGCTACACGGAGGATTGGGAGGAGCACACTCGGCCGGCAGGACGGGGCTTGTAAGCGGAAGAGTGGTGTAAGGCCGAGTTGGGTCGTAGAAACCATCCGTAACGAACGGTTGGTTGAAATTGCCTGTCAATTGAAGGTGAGTAGCCTTCACACCTACGTATGCAGCTTCTACGCCCAACGAGTTAGTGATCTGGCGTTCGACACTGACATTCCAATCCTGCGCATACATGTTGTCGAAGTTTGAATCGATCGCACTAGGACCTAGGCTGAAGCCGGTGGCTGAAGCCTGAGGGTTCTCGAGCAAGATCGCGGGTGCCGCACTACTGATGCTAATGGGGAAGGCCATGAGGGGGTTGCCGCTCAGGGGGCTCACGATGTTCGTAGTTGGATCCTGGGTCAAGATCGCATAGGCGGCGCGAATGGAAGTCTTGCCGTCCTTGAAAGGATCCCAGGCGAAACCGATTCGAGGCTGGAAGTTTTTGTTATTGGTGTGATACGGCTGGGGCGAAGAAAAAAGCGTGCCAGTTGCGAGGTCAAAGTTCGTGAAACGGCCCCTGGCCTCGGACGGCGTGGAATTCCATTCATACCGCAGGCCGAAATTGAAGGTGAAATTGGATTTCCATTTGAAGCTGTCCTGCGCAAACACTCCGTACGACGGTTGTAAGATCCGGTCATTTCCAGCGCCGAGCAGGACGGTGAAGTTAGTAGCCAGATCGCTGAGGAAAGCTGTCATGGTGGGGTAAGTGAAACTGCCCACGTTCTCGGCAATGTTGTTGTTGTAAGCCCGCCGGATTTCACCACCGAAAGCCATGGAGTGACGGCCCTTGAGCCAACTCAGGGTGTCGTTCAGCACGACAGTCGTATCGCCGCGTCCCTGAGGTTCGTTGAGTGGTCCGCCGAAATTCAGATCGCCTGTGACGTTGATGTTCGGTATGCCCACGCCCACCGGGGAACCTGCTGGAAGGCCGATATTAAAATCGGCAGGATTCAAGGGGGTCGGAGTGAAGGTAAGGTGGATGCGGTTGTAGCCGAGGCGCACCGTATTCGACAGCGCCGGACTGAAGACATGATCTTCACTGATGGTCATCAGTTGGCGGAACCCGTCCCTGGTATCCCCGAATCCCGGGATATTGGCCGCCGCTGCGCCGCCCTGGGTCGGTTCCTCGCGGAGATCCTTCTGCATCACGTAATAGAAATGAAGACGGTCATTTTGAGTCAACTCGAAATCCAGGTCCCCAGAGCCCTGGTTCAGACTCACATCGGCGAGAGCAGCCCCGCTAAACCCGTTAAAATTCGCAGGAATCCCAGTCTTGTCAGTACCCTGCGTGTTAGCAGGAGGAATAAGTTTTAAGAGGCTCAAAACAGCCGGAGAAGTGACCGTTGCAATCTCGTTTTGGCTCGGAACGATGGCACCCAAAGTCAAACCCTGATTCTGGCGGATGCCCTCGTAGGCCACGAAAAAGAAAATCTTGTTCTTCTTGATGGGACCTCCCACGTCACCGCCGAATTCGTTGTGCTTGAAAGGAGCCTGAGGAGTGGGAAAAGCATTGAAAAAGTTGCGGGCGTCGAGGGCGTTGTTACGGAAAAACTCGAAAGCCTCGCCGTGAAACTCGTTGGCGCCAGAGCGGGTAGCGATATTGACGATAGAGCCCGAATTGCGCCCGTACTGTGCCGGAAACGTGGAATTGTCCACTTTAAACTCCGACAGCGTGTCAACGGGTGGCTGGAAAGTGACCTGATTCTGAACCGGATCGTTCAAGTTGATGCCATTGACCAACCAGTTTGTGGTGTCTTCCCGCTGGCCCGCCGTGTTGATGGCAAACGAGCCTTGGCCCCGGAGCGGGGCCGTCAGGAATCCATTCGCTGGAGGAGTGACGGTGCCGGGCGTCAGCAGGTTCAAATCGACGAAGTGGCGGCCATTCAATGGAATCTCTTGTACCGTTTTTGCGTTGATAACCTGCCCCACGCCAGGGGTGGAAGTCTCGATCAATGGAGCTTCTGTGGTGACTTGCACCTCCTGGGTGACCGAGCCGACTCGCATTTGGATGTCTTTGGTTACGGCGGTGGCAACATCCAGCTTGAGATCCGAGAGGAGTAATTTCTGAAAACCTTCCGCAGTGACAGTGATCTGGTAGTTCCCGGGGGGAAGCGACGGAAAGACATATAGCCCAGAGCTATTGGTTTGCGTATTCCATTCGATGCCTGTCCCCGTATTCCTTAAGACTACTCTTGCTGTCGCAATCGCGGCGCCCGACGGATCGGAAACCGTTCCGTTGAGCAAGGCGGTCGATTGCGCGCCTGCGCTTGGACACAGCGCAAAGATCAAAGCAAAAAGCAGGCAAATTCGAAGCACTGCCGCATCTAAGGAGAAATCAGGCCCATCGTAGTTGTTCATCTCCGCTCCTTGGTTATGTCGAATCGGCGTCAGCAATCATCGGGGCAAAGGCTGGCTGTCATCGTTCTCCAGGGCCGAGATACACAAAACACAACCGCGCGCGGTGGACGCGTCGATTCGCTCCGTTAATGTATTGGAATGAGGAGCATAGGGCAGTCGACGCGCGGCCAAAATCGTCGGCTCCCGCAAATATTCCCGCTACCGCCACCATGCGCACACTCCTGGCAGGAATTCGTCGGTGCTCTTAAATTGGATATAACTCCGCGCTAGCGAACACACCACCCAGTGCCGCTTCGGGCGCAAGTCACAGAAGGAGGCAAATCGCTGTGCGGATGCTAACAAACCCCTCGAGGATGTCTATACGGTACATTCTGTATTCGGCAATCATACTGGCAATTTGCCACACCTCGACCGTCAGCGTGCTCCAGCTTTCTGGTTATTTTCTTCCTGGCAAGGACGAAAGAAGGTGCGCCGCAGGCTTGCATTTAAAAAGGGGATTGCGCTAGCCCGTGATTTGTCACACCGTTCGTCGACGGATGCTTCGCCAGAATCGCCTTAATACATGATTGTTCGCGTCATATGGTGAGGCCAACTCGTGGTGTGATAGTGAGTCCAAAGCCGCTCGTTCACCTGTGGAATGATCACCTGTTGGTCTGCTGAACGAAGTTTGTTGATTTCCTCACGGAGGAGGGCGGTGGCGTAAATGCTGTGCGCACGGATTTCAACTTCCTGAGTGGAATTGCGGGGGATCAACTGATATGAATCGATGGCGTGTTCGAGCGCAGGGGAATAGCTGTTAATCCCGAGAAGCCGAAGCGCCACCGGAACGATATAGTCCGGAAAGCTGGTCATTTTGTTGACGTCATTTAGTCGCACGGGACCGTCCTTGGGATAAGTGGCATAGGAAAACCAAAGCCCCAGTTGGGCGAGTTTGTAGAATTTGAGCTCATTCCCGTCGTACTGGCTGACGTCATTAAACCGCGGAAATTCCTTGGCCATGCGCTCGATGAGACCGTTACCTTCATCGTAGAGCAGCGGCGGACACGATTTGATGAAATTGTGGAACCGTCCATTATATTTTTCAGCCAGCACTGAGCCGGCCTGGTGAAGCACTTCCAATTTCTCGTCAAGCATCTGCATTTCGATATTGCCGGCGAAGATTTTCTCCATCTGGGGTCGCGTGAGTTTTGCCAGGAATCCACCATCGAGCATGGGAACGCCCGCATTCATTGCTCGATTCAGGCAGGCGAACATGGCGTCCGAATCGGACCAATGCTGCCCCTCGTAGTCCACTTGAAATTTGACGTGGGTAGTGAAGTCACTAAAAGCCGTGTCAATGGAATTGGCCACCAGGAGCAGATCGATGACGTCGTTTGGCTCGGTGGATTTCACCCCGGTAGGTATCGGATAGACAGGCATCGCGAGCTCTTCGTAGCCCATCCATCCGGCCACCTCCACAATCTTGTCGACATGGGTAAAGACGTCGCGAGAGAGCTCGATCGCAGGACGAACACTTTCCAAAACAGGGCTGCCGATCGGTTTCGGCCAACGAAGGGGAGCAGAAGTGTGCTGGCGGGACGCAGAGCCGGACGCGCCCAAAATTCCATGGCCCAGTGCAAAGCTCAGCGAACAGATACCTTTCAAAAGATCACGTCTAGCGAACATTTTCCTCCTGGGCCAGACCACAATGCGTGCTCAGGCCAGTTATATGACGGGACTAGAAAGTCGATCCGACCTGTGCTGGAGCGCCAATTCTGTTCATGGGAGCACCGAGATTCGAGATTATAGTCTGGGGCGTAGACGTTCGTAACGGGGATTATCACGAATCCCGGTTAAGAAATGCTCTCCAAATTCATCTAGCGCTGATTTCGGGTGCAATACTCTAGTAGAATTGATCTCAGCATGATCGACGAGACCTCTCGAGTCGAAAACAGCGTGTCACGCTACCGTTTCAACAAACGGCGTTGGTTGCGTCCGGCCACGGGAACCTCTGCTTACCGGGCTGAGACCGACGGACCGCAGACGAGCACGAGCCTCTCTGTGATCGTGCCGGCTTACAACGAACAGTACCTCGTCGAAGCGAGTCTCGAGCGCCTGAAAATCCTGGAAACTTCGCCACTTCTGTACCGCGTGCAGGTTGTAGTGGTGAATGACGGATCGAAGGACGCGACAGCCGAAGCCATTGCGCGCTTTCGCAATTCACTTGAACCCGACCGGCCGGATAGCAAACTCCAGTGGACTTGGCTTCAGCACGACAAGAATCAGGGGAAGGGCGCTGCGATTCGCACTGCTCTCGCGCACGCCGAATGTGAGCTCGTCGTAATTCACGACGCCGACCTCGAATACCATCCGTGGGACCTTTTGCAGATGGTCGAGTTGTTCCTGTACGAGGACGCCGATGCCGTTTTTGGATCGCGCTTTATGTCCGGCGGACACAAGCGCGCTCTTTTCTTCCGCCACGCGCTCGGTAATAAATTGCTCACGTTTCTTTGCGACTTGGTTTCCGACCTCAATCTCACCGACATGGAAACTTGTTACAAGATGGTTCGCGCGGACTTACTCAAGAGCATTCCGCTCGAAAGCTCCACCTTTGATGTTGAGCCGGAGCTCGCCATCAAGCTGGCAAAGCGTGGCGCGCGCGTTTTCGAAGTTCCGATCAGCTATTCGGGCCGTACCTATCGCGAAGGAAAGAAAATTGGTTGGCGAGATGGCGCCCGCGCTCTATGGGCGATCCTGCATTACGGCGCTTCGAGCCGCATTTACACCGACGACGCCCAGGGCGGAGAAATCCTTGAAAGGCTCAATCGCGCTCCGCGCTTCAACAAATGGATGGCGGACGTCGTTAGGCCTCACGTAGGAGATCGAGTCCTCGAAATCGGCGCTGGTATCGGCAACATGTCCGTGAACCTGATGCCGCGTTCGATCTATTGGGCCACGGACGTAAACCCGGCCTACTTGAACTACCTCGAATCGCTTCGCAACACTCGGCCTTATATGAACGTGTCCTATATCGATGGCGCTAGCGGCGATTCCTTTCCCAAGGATCAAAATTTCGACACGGTTGTCTGCCTGAATGTCGTCGAACACCTCCCCGACGACGTCAGCGCTCTGCGAAACATCCATGATGCTCTGGCAGACGGAGGAACCGCGATTATCCTGGTTCCCTTCGGTCCGAAACTCTACGGCAGCTTGGACGAAGTGCTGGGACATTGCCGCCGTTATACCGAGGAGCAACTCAGTAGCGTCGCGCGACAAGCCGGATTTCAAGTGGAGAAGATTTTGAAGTTTAACCGCCCCGGCGTACCCGCATGGTGGATCAACGGCAAATTAATGAAGCGCCGCACTTTCGGATTGGGGCAGATTCGTTTGCTGAACGCATTGACGCCCCTTTTTCGCCTGATCGATCCGTGGCTTCCGCTTCCGCCCCTTTCGATTATCGCGATACTTCGAAAATGGGATCGTCAGGACCATATGCTCGCATTCAACACGAAAGCCGCCTCGTAGCGCAATCGCAACGCACGGAGATTCCAGCCTTGAACAAAATTGGGATTCATTCAGGGACGAACCCGATTGGCTAGGCTCTCGCGCTACGACAAAATTCTGGCCCTTCTTTTCGTACTCTCGCTCCCGCTCGTCAATCCATGGGTGCGCGGCGACGGCGTTGGATACTACGCCTTCGGCCGGGCGCTGCTCATCCAGCACAATCTCAATTTCCAGCAGGACTGGCTCAGGGCCAATCCCTCCTTTCGCACGGGAAGAACGGATGCGGCGGGCAATCTTCTCTCCGAGGAGTTCACGCCCACCGGCCACGTGGACAATCATTTCGCGATCGGCTCCGCGATTCTCTGGTCTCCGTTTTTGCTCGCCGCCCATCTCTTCGTTCTTTCCTACGATGCCCTCGGCGGCCACGTTCCGCTGGACGGCTTCGCCAAGCCGTACGTTGTCGCCATGGCGCTAGGCACGGCGTTCTATGGTTTTCTCGCTTTGTGGCTCTCCTTTCGGCTTGCCCGCAAATATCTCTCCGAGCGATATGCGTTCCTTGCGACTCTCGGAATCTGGTTCGCAAGTTCGCTGCCGCTTTATATGTACTTCAATCCCTCCTGGTCGCATGCTCTCTCCGCGTTTATCGTCGCGCTGTTTGTCTGGTATTGGGACCACACCCGCGATGCCCGCTCCTGGTCCGAATGGATCCTGCTCGGCGCAATCGGCGGCCTCATGATGGACGTCTATCCTCCGAATGCGATTCTCCTCATCTTTCCGGCGCTCGAATCTTTATTCACGTATTGGAAGGAACTCGCACGGCGCGACCTGAAATCCTTCAGTAGCGAATTCCTGAAAAACGTTGCCTTTGCCCTCGCCCTCATCGCCGCCTTTGTGCCCACCCTCATCGCCAAGAAAATAATTTATGGCAGTTATTTCAATTTTGGCTACGGCGAGAGCTGGTTCCTCAATTCCCCCGCGCTCCTCAAAGTTTGCTTCTCCGCCGATCACGGCCTCTTCAGCTGGACCCCCATCACCCTCCCCGCCGTAATCGGAATGTGGCTGTTGCGCAAGCGCGACGAAATTCTCGGCCTTTTTTCGATCATTGCTTTCGCCGCATTCCTCTATGTGATCGGTTGTTATCAGGATTGGGACGGCCTTTCCTCCTTCGGCAATCGTTTCTTCGTCTCCCTCACCGTTCTTTTCGTTCTCGGCCTCGCAGGCTTCATCGACTATTTCGCGCGCGCCTGGAACGAGCGCCGCATTTGGCTCGCCGCTCAAGCCGCCACAATCCTGCTGATTCTCTGGAATTTTGGACTCATCTTCCAATGGGGCACGCACCTGATTCCCGCTCGCGGCCCGATTTCCTGGCGCCAGGCAGCGTACAATCAAGTAGCGGTAGTGCCGGTCCAGATCGCCGGAACTCTGAAGCGTTACGTTGCCCACAGAGGCCAATTGATGCGTAACATTGAACAAGGCGATGTCGAGCACATGAAATCGCAACCGGATGGTGGCTCTGAATGAGCGCAATTGACACGACTTCTGCGGCGTCGGGGCAGGGACCCGAACATGTAAAGCCGCCAGACGTGCCGGTTGTCCGCATCACCCCGCCCACACGGTGGTGGGTGCTGCCTCTCGCCGAGCTGTGGGAGTACCGCGAGCTTCTCTATTTCTACGTGTGGCGCGAGCTGAAAGTCCGCTACAAGCAGACCGTGGTTGGCGCCGCATGGGCCGTGATTCAGCCGCTCATGACCATGCTGGTCTTCAGCCTCTTCTTCGGCAAGCTGGCGCACATTCCGTCGGGCGGCCTGCCGTATCCTGTTTTCTATTACAGCGCGCTGCTTCCGTGGATGTATTTCGCAGGCGCGCTCATGAACGCGACGAACAAAGTCGTCGAAAATCAGTACGTGATCACCAAAGTGTATTTCCCGCGCTTGATCCTGCCATTTTCGGCGGTGCTCTCCGGCCTCGTGGATTTTGGCGTCTCGTTTCTGATGTTTGTAGTCATCATGATCTATTACAAAATGCACGCAACTGCAGCCATGCTGATGCTGCCGCTGTTTTTGCTGCTCGCGGTGCTGACTGCCCTGGGCGTGGGCCTATGGCTCTCGGCTCTCAACGCGATCTACCGCGACGTGCGCTACGTGGTTCCGTTCTTGGTGCAGTTCTGGATGTTTGCCTCCCCTGTGGCTTATCCCAGCTCGCTCGTCCCGGCAAAGTGGCGCCCGCTCTATGGCTTGAACCCAATGGCGGGCGTAATCGAGGGCTTCCGCTGGTCGCTTTCCGGCACCGGCAATCCCCCGGGGCGCATGATCCTGGTTTCGTCGGCCGCGGTGGTTGCTATCGTTGTTACGGGCATGATGTACTTTCAAAAAATGGAATCGAAAATCGCCGACGTAGTGTAACTCCGCGCAAAACCTGCCCCGTCTGGACAAACGAAAGGCAATCGCGCAGCATAGAGCTTGAGGTCACAGAAGCGGATGAAGATTACCATCGCGCATAATCGCACGAAGGCGGAAGTGATGCAGACGATTGACAAGTCGTTTGACGAAATGTCGAAGCCGAACGCGGGGATTCCTGTGCAGTTGGCGGTGAAGTCGAAGAACTGGCAGGGTTCGGTCCTGAATTTTGAACTGTCGGCGAAGATGGCCATGCTCAGCACGCCGATTAAGGGCACCGTGGAGGTGACGGACACAGACGTGATTATCAACGCCGACCTGGGCATGCTGAACCGCTTTGTGTCCGATGACACTGCGGCGGAGATGTTTGGCAAGCGGTTCAAGGGATTGCTGAATTGAGAAACGAAAAGCTACGGAGCAGCGGCGAGGGCTTCGGGCTCGGTTTCGAAAATGGAGAAGACTTTCACGAGATGGGTCAGTTCCAGCACCTGTCGCGGGCTGCGCTGGAGCCCGAACAGGGCGAAACCGGTTTTAAGTTCGCGGGAAAGTTTGAGGCCTTCGACGAGCGAGGCAACGCCGGCGCTATCGATATATTTCACCTGGGAGAGATTGATGATCAGCCGGGCGGCGTGCTTGTCCTTGAGCTGCTCGACGAGCATGGCGCGCAGCTGCGGCGCGTTGTAGAGAGTGATGTCGCCGTTTACGTCGACGATTGTTGCCGCACCGGCTTGTCGAGTGGTGAGATTCACGAAGCCCGATTCTAAATTAGTTGTTGCTCTCGCTGGCGAAACGGCGGGAAGGGCGCGCCGCCGCTAGGCTTTTTCTAAAATCACTTCTGTAGATTTGATAATAGCGCCAACTGTGTCGCCAACTTTCAGTTTCATTTCCTCGGCGCTGCGGCGGGTGATCACACTTTCGATAATCACTTCGCCCGAGCGGACGACAACATGAGCCATGATGTCGCCGAAATTAATTTCCTCCACCTTCCCGATGATGCGGTTGCGCGCTGAAAGTCTCATGGGCAGGAATGATACAGGGACTGACCGCGGAAGTCGAGACACGCGCTGCCTAACCGCTAACTCTCAGCTTGCTATTTTCCGGGCAAGCTGAAGCGTGCGCTGCCTGCCTTACAATGGGAATGCTCATTTACGCGCGTCTGCGAGCTGCGTGCTCTTCGGTTGTGTATACGCGCGATGGGTCGGAGGAGCCGTTGGCAGGAGTGAATCACCGTTTTGCTGAAGTGCGCGTCCTGATCTTCGATCTGGATGGGACGCTGATCGATTCGAAGCTGGATCTGGCGCACGCCGTGAACGCGACGCTTGCGCACATGAAGCGCGAGCCGTTGCCGCACGAAACAATCTACAGCTACGTGGGAAATGGAGCGCCGATACTGGTGCGTCGCGCGCTGGGCGACGCTACGAGCGACGAAGAAGTGGATGCGGGCCTCGCGCATTTTCTGAGTTATTACCGCGCACACATGCTCGACAACACCGTGCCTTATCCGGGCGTGCGGGAAGGTCTTGCGCTTCTCGAGCACCATCCGATGGCCGTGCTGACGAACAAGCCGGTGCATTTCAGTCGCGCGATTCTGGATGGGCTTGGCCTGCTGCGCTATTTTCGCTACGTCTATGGCGGCAACAGCTTCGAAAAAAAGAAACCCCATCCGATGGGGACCGAAACGCTCTTGCGCGAATTGGAAGCAGCGCCGCGCGAGGCGATGATCGTCGGGGACTCGGATGTGGACGTGCGGACCGCGCGAAACGCTGGTACGTGGACTTGCGGCGTGAGTTATGGCCTGGGCATGGAAGGAATGAAAGCGCACCCGCCGGACTTGATGCTGGATAGTTTGGTGGAATTGCCGGAGCATCTGAACGGTCGGGCCGTATAGACCCGGATAGGCGCCGCGGCTGTTCTTAACTTGTGCGTCGCCAGCGATCACCAGGAATTCCACGATGCTTTCAACGGCAAAGCCAGCCTAACTTTTTGTATAGGACTGCGAGTACCAGGCCCAGGTGCGGCGGAGACCTTCTTCAAATTCGACGACCGGCCGATAGCCGAGGATTTTTCGCGCGAACGAGATGTCGGCCTGCGAATCGCGGATGTCGCCGGTGCGAGGCGGGTCGTATTGGGGTTGTATTTTCTTGCCCGTGATTTTTTCGAGGAGTTTTATTACCTGATTGAGAGTGATGCGCGCGCCGGTGCCTCCGTTGAAAACCTTTCCGGAGGCGTCTTTGGCATCGCAGGCGCGCAGCGTTTCGTCCACGATATTGTCGATATAGGTGAAGTCGCGCGATTGTTCACCGTCACCGTAAATCACGGGCGGCTGATCCCGAATTACGGCAAGCATGAAACGCGATAACACGCCGGAATATTGCGAGGTGGGATCCTGGCGCGGGCCGAAGACGTTGAAGTAGCGGATCGAGGCGTTCTCCAGGCCATAGTTGCGGCCGAAAGTTTGCGCGTAAAGCTCGCCAACGTATTTGGCGACGCCGTAGGGAGAAATCGGTTCCGGCTGCATCGATTCCGTCTTGGGAAGGATGGGAGTTTCGCCATAGGCCGCGGAGGATGCGGCATATACGAAACGGCGGACTCTTGCGTCGCGGGCCGCCACGAGGACGTTGAGCGTGCCGTCGATATTGACGCGGTTGGTGTCGAGTGGATCCTTAACAGAACGCGGCACCGAAGTGCGAGCCGCGAGATGCAGCACATAATCTGCGCCTTTCACCGCCGATTCTACCGCTGCGAGGTCCGTGATGCTTCCGATGCGAAAATCGATTTTGCTCCGCACCGCTGAGAGATTCGACTCGTTGCCGGCGGAAAGATCGTCGAGGACGACGACTTCGTGATTTCTGCGGACAAGTTCGTCGACAATATTCGAGCCGATGAAGCCGGCGCCGCCGGTAACGAGATAGCGCATGCGGGGATTCTCCTGAGATTCGTTGATGCGCGCCGAGATATTTGTGCAACGCGGAATCGGACGCGGTGGCCAGCGTGGTGCCGTTGGAGTACGCTTGAATATAGCCTAGCCGCTGGAAGTGGACAAGGAAGGCGTCGTATTTATGGGTTTGAAATGCCTCTGACAACCCAATTCCAGAAAACTTCGGACTCGGCACGGCTCATGTGGAGTGCGGTGGCTTGCCGCCGCTTTCCTAAGCCCTGGCTTGCCGGGGCGGCTCTGTGCGTTACGATAGCAGGAGTCTCTTGCGTCGGTGCGTTGGCAACAGCATCGGGAAAGGCGCAATCGCCCGCGCATAGCGCGAAGAAAGCTTTAACTGCGCCCTCCGAAGCGCGGATGCCATTTCGTACCGGCGAGAAACTCGACTACCGTGTGGCGTGGGCGAGTTTTGCAAATGCAGCGTCTATTGAACTCACGGTTCCCGAGCGCCGCGATTTGATGGGCTGGGGAACCTGGCATTTTCGCGCGTCGGCCCACACGCTAAGCCCGATGCGCGCTCTCATTATGGTGGACGATCAATTCGATTCCTATACCGACGCGGCGACGCTCGAGAGCCGGCAATACGAAACATATTTGAATGAGATGGGAGAGAAGCAGACGGAAGTTTTTCATTTCGTGGCGGAAGGCCAACCCTCGCGAGGCCATGTGGCAGGAGTCGTGGTCACGCCCGGTACCCGCGATCCTCTCGGCGCCGCGTATGCGTTGCGGGGCGTGGACTGGGCGCAGACGCCGGAGTTTCGGGCGCCGGTTTATGACGGCCACGATGTGTATGACATGCGGGCGCGCCTTGACGTTCCGGCCGAGACGGTAGCAGTGGCGGCCGGAAATTTCTCGGTATCGAAAATCTCGATTCGCTTATTTCAACGTGGAACGGAAGTATCGGGCGAAAGCTTCACCGCGTGGCTGGCGAACGATGCGGCGCGAACGCCTGTGCTGCTGGTAGCGGAGATGCCGTTTGGAAACCTGCGAGTGGAATTAGTGTCCGAAGTGCAATGAAGCCGAAGAACGTTGCGAGGGTGACCGCTTAGTTTTCCGGTACGACCCAATCATCTGGGGGGAAATCGATTTGCCAGAACTTGCCTGAGGGCTTGATGAACTCCATGCCGACCTGCATTTTACCGCCTTGCGCGCCTCCAATATGCACCACGCGGCACTCGATCGATTGCTGAGTGGATTTATTCGAAAGCGTCACGTTCTGTTGCGCGGCGACTTGCGCCTCGAGTGCGATCAATGCGCCATGCGCGTTGACGACCAGGGTGCGCGTTTCTTCTTTGAAATCCTGATTGCCGGCGATTTTTCCGCTTACGAGAATGGGAACGCTAAGCAGCACTCTCATGCTGCGGCGGCGTCCAGGATCGGCCTTCCAGCCCGGCTTCGGAGACGCTGTGGTTCCCATGCCGAAACGATAGCTTTCGGAAACGCCGAGGGCAATGGGACTCTCTTACCAGAGGCAATTTAGGAGTTAACACCCGGCGCTTCCGGCGTAAATGATTGATAGCACTAGCAGTTAACTATCTTTTCGCGATTCTGTTTCACGCGCCGAGTCGCGTTCCGCGTGTCCACTACCAACTTGGCATCGCGGGCGATGGCTTCGTAATCGTAGCTCGAGTGATCGGTGGCGATCAGGACGCAATCGTAGCTGGCGAGGCGATCGGGCGAGAGAGCGACCGAGCTCATATTGGAAAAATCGTAGTGACGCATTTTGTGCAGGGCGGCGAAGTAAGGATCGTTGTAATCGAGAAGAGCGCCGCGAGCCGTGAGCAATTCGAGCAGCTTCAGGGAAGGCGATTCGCGGAGATCGTCAACGTCCTTTTTATAGGCCATGCCAAGCAGAAGGATTTTGGAGCCTTTGATCGATTTGCTGCGCTCGTTGAGCGCGGCGGTGAGTGCGTCCACCACGTGGTAGGGCATCGCCGTATTCACTTCGCCGGCGAGCTCGATGAAGCGCGTGGCGAAATCGTATTCGCGAGCTTTCCATGACAAATAGTAAGGATCGACCGGGATGCAGTGACCGCCGAGGCCGGGGCCGGGGTAAAAGGGCATGAAGCCGAAGGGTTTTGTGGCCGCGCTATCGATAATCTCGAAGATATCAAGATTCATGCGCAGGCAGAGCTGCTTCAACTCGTTCACGAGCGCAATATTCACGCAGCGAAAAATATTTTCGAGCAGCTTCACCATTTCGGCGGCGCGCGTGGAGCTGACCGGAATCACTTTCGAGACGATTTGCGCGTAGAGTGCCGCGGCGGCGCGGCCGCTGGGAGGGTTCACGCCACCGACTACTTTGGGAATCTGCGCGAGGCCGAATTGTTTGTTGCCGGGATCTTCGCGCTCGGGCGAGAAGGCAAGATAGAAATCGGTCGTGACGTTTTCGTTGCCGTCGCCGTGAGCGATAGGGCAGCGCAAGCCGCCTCTTTCGAGAATAGGCAGTACCAACTCTTCGGTGGTGCCCGGATAGGTGGTGCTTTCGAGAACGATGAGCTGATTGCGTTGCAGGTTGGGTGCGATGGCGCGCGCGGTGTTCTCGACGTAACTCAGGTCCGGCTCGCGGCGCTCGTCGAGGGGCGTGGGGACGCAAATGAGGACTGCATCCATCTCGCGAAGGCGGGTGAAATCGGATGTCGCATCGACATGCTTTGCATCAACGTGAGCTTTGATTCTTTCGGCGGGGATGTGCTGGATGTAGGATTGGCCGGCATTCAGCTTTTCAATTTTGGATTGATCGAGATCGAATCCCGTGACGCGCTGGCCGACGTCGGCAAACCGGAGTGCGAGAGGAAGTCCCACGTAACCGCAGCCGATGATTCCGATCTTGATGCCCTTCTCCGCAAAGAACTCCGGTTTCCGCTCCACCCTTACTCTCCTTGCGCTTGTTATCGGATATCAGATTCTAAAAATACTCTAAATTGAAACATTGATGATAGCAGGGGTCGGAAAAGTCGGAAAGCAATGGGACGTTTGGAGTCCCGCGGCGCGACGGGGTTCGATTGTCAACCGCGACACGCTGGGCTATTCTCGCTTGCCGTGATCGACATTCATTGCCACATCCTTCCGGGCCTTGATGACGGCCCTGATTCGATTGAAATCTCAATCGCCATGGCGGAAATGGCTATCGCCGACGGCATTACGCATGTGATCGCGACGCCGCATGCGCACTCGGACCATGTGTTCGATCCGGTGAAAATCAAGGAACGCCGCGATGAATTGCAGGCGGTTTTTGAAGGGCGCCTGATTCTTGCAACTGGCTGCGATTTTCATCTCAGCTATGAGAACCTCGAAGATATTCGCTTCGATCCGAACCGCTATACGCTGAATCAGAAGAATTATTTGCTGGTGGAGTTCGCCGATTTTTCGATTCCGCCTTCGCTGGACCAGGCGCTGCATAACCTGCAACTCGCGGGACTGGCCCCGATTGTTACGCATCCGGAACGGAACCCTTTGATTCGCGCGCAGCCTGAACGGCTTTTCAAGTGGCTGGCGCAGGGTTGCTACGTGCAGGTGACCGCGCAATCGCTGCTTGGCAGATTCGGGAAGTCGGCGCAGGAGTGTTCGCAGCGCTGGCTGGCGGATGGCGCGGTGCACTTCATTGCGAGCGATGCGCACAACGTGACGTCGCGGCCGCTGCGCTTGAGGGAGACCTTTGAGTGGGTGGCGAAGACACATGGCGAGGATGTGGCGCGGGCGCTGCTGGTGGATAATCCGCGCGCGGCGTACGAAGGGCAGTCGCTGCCCTTCGTACCGGAAATAAGCGACGATTCCTCGAAGAAATCCGATTCGCGCGGCATGCGCGGCAAGAAACGCTTTTGGTTCTTTTAAATTTTTCGGTTGTTATTGCGCGAGAGCTTTGTCCAACACGCTTCCGATTTCAGCTTCGCTTACTTCGCCTGCGTTGTCGTAGACGGCCTTTCCCGTCTTATCAAGAACTACAACGTGCGGAATCGAACCTGCGTAGTGGCTTTTTACCAGTTCGGATTGCGCGGATGAGAGCGGTTTGTCGAGGTCGACAATCACGAAGTTGACGCGACCGCGATACTTCTCATACAGCGCGACCGTGCGCCGGGCCTGGCGTTTCGAGTTATAGCAACCTTCGCCGTAAATAAGAACGTAGTTGACGCGACCTTGGGCGGCACCGGCGTCCATGTGATCGCCGTTAATCAGCGGTCCGTCGATACTATCGCTCGAGTAGTCGAGATTGGGATTGATCTTCAGATTTTCGCCTGCCTTCGAGGATGACACGGCGGGAAACAGAAACAGGAACAAATATACGGCAGCGGTCAGATAGATTCGCACGAAAGCTCCTCCATCTCTTGTACGCCTGCCGGAGGCACTGGATTTACGTGATCGAGCCGCATTGTTTTGACCACGACCAGATCAAACGCTGTGGAGATCATGAAAATAACTCGATGACTTCTTCGTAGCGCTTGAACGGCGGTATCAAATAGGCTCCGGCGATTCCTTCGCTGCGGGCCGTTCGGGCCCAATCGAGCATTCTTCGGGCGAGCAGGAAACCGCGCGCGCGGGCGGCGTCTCCCGCGGATTCCATTTCTTTCAGGGTCGCGTCGGGAATTACGATGCCGGGCACTTCGTTGTTCAGGCGCAGGGCTTGCTTGTAGCTGGTGAGCGGCCATAGGCCGACGAGGACCGGAATCGGTGATTTGCCGCCGAGGCGTTTTAAGAATTTCTGCCAGTGCGCGGGATCGAAGATCGGTTGCGTCATCGCGAAGTGCGCGCCGGCCTGGATTTTTGCCTCGAAGCGGCGCAACTCGTCATCCATATCTTCCGCTACGGGATTCACGGCCACACCAATCGTGAAATTCGTGGCGCCGCCAAGCGCTTTGCCCGCCCAGTCTGTGCCTTGATTCAGGCGCGCGAGGACTTTGACGAGGCCGATGGAATCGACTTCGTAGACGCCGCTCGTTTCGGGATGATCGCCGAGGGATGGAGGGTCGCCCGTGATCGCCAGAACGTTGCGCACGCCGCCAACCGCCCAGGCGCCAAGCAGCATCGCCTGAAGGCCGATGATATTGGCATCGCGCGTGGTGAGATGAGGAATCGTTTCGAATCCGTGGGCTTCGAGCGCTCCCGCGAGCACCAGCGCGTCCATTCCAACACGGGCAAGCGTGCCGCTATTGATGTCAATCGCATCGACGTGGCCGTTGGCCATGACGCGGCTTACCTGCTCGACGATGCGGTCGATCGAAACTCCTTTGGGAGGATCTATTTCGACGGAGACTGCGAATTCTTGCGCTTTCAATTTTTTCCAGAGCTTGCTTTCCGGCTCGCGCGTCTTGATGCGCTTTGTGCGCTCTTCAGGTTCGAGCACTTCGATGATGCTGGCCGGTTTTCCGTCTGCTCCCGATTTTGATGGGCGCAGTTTTTTTACAGCGATTGCCATGGCGCGAATATGTTCCGGCGTCGTTCCGCAGCATCCGCCGAGCAGACGAACACCGAGGTCGGCTGCCTCTTCGGCAAAGAGCGCGAAATATTCAGGCGAGGATTTCGGATAGACAATGCGGTCGCCGACGCGCTTGGGGAAACCGGCATTGGGCATGGCTGAAAGGGGCATGTTGATGCCGTTCAGTTCGCGTATGACTGGGAGCAGGTATTGAGGACCGACGGTGCAGTTGGCGCCGACGGCCTGGATATTTTTTTGCTTCAGCTTTTCCCACGCGTCCTGCGGGCGCATGCCGCCCATCGTGGCGCCTTCCTCGGAGTAAGTCATCTCGGCGACGATGGGAAGATTCGAGAAGGAGCGAATCGCGTCAATCGCGGTGAGCAGCTCGTCGAGATCGCTGAAAGTTTCGACGAGGAAGAGATCGACGCCGCGCTCTTCGAGCGCACCGGCCTGCTCTTTGAAAATCGCGAAAACCTGTTCATGAGGCAAATCGCGGACCTGGCGCACGATTCCAAGTGGTCCGATTGAACCCGCAATCAGGACTTCGTGCTTGGCAGCCTCGCGAGCCTCGCGGGCGATTTTCACGCCGCGATGGTTGAGCTCGGCGACGCGGTCAGACATGCCGATTTGCGAGAGCTTGTGGCGGTTGGCGCCGAAGGTATTTGTCTCGATCACCTGCGCGCCGGCTTCGATATACGTCTGGTGGACGCGAAAGACCGATTCGGCGTCGGATGAATTGAGTTCGTCGACGGAGCGCTGGGGGCCGACGGATTCGTAGAGGAGCGAACCCATGGCGCCATCCGCGACGAGGACGGCGTGCCTCAGCCGATCGTTGAAATCTTCAATTCGCATTGAGTTTGTTGGTTAGGGCCTCTCGTTGTTATGGCGACTAGCAGGGACGAATATTGTAGCATCCCGCGCCCACCATGCACGCGACGGCAGGGCGAGGCCGAAAGAGCCGGCAGGATGCCGGCGCTGCAAGGGAGAAATCCGGAGTGTGTCACATAGGGACGGGCCCACGACGAGGAAGGCGTCGTCGTGGCTACCGGAGTGAATGAGGCGCGGTCAGCGGGAGGTGATGGCGGTTGGGTCGGTGCGGCGCCAGCAGTCGTAGATGAATTCCCAGTGTTGGTCTGGGCCAGCTTTGAAGGTGACTGTGGCGGAGCGCTTGGTGTCGTCGGCGTAGGTGATGTTGAAGTCGGAGGCTGCGGGGCTTGTCGAATGCAGCCATGCTTGAGCGTCTTTTTCGGAGTGGATCTCGATGGGGGACTGGGGCTCGGCGCGCGTTAGATGGTCGAGCAGGCAGATTTCGGTGGCTTCGCAGCATGGTCGCGTGGCAGGCGACTGCGCATGGCTGCGATTATCGAGACGCGCGATGAGGCTTTTGAGAACTTCGAGCTGGTCGAGCGGCGCGGGCAGGGTGGACCAATATTCGAGCAAGGGCAGCGCGGCCGGATCGCTGAGATGCTCGATGATCCAGTAATTCTTGGCGCGTTCGGGATGCGCGTTGAAGAAGCGAAGGAGACGGCGCGTGTCGTTGCCTGAGACGAAGTCGGCGAGATGGTAGAGCATGTGGTTGTAAACCCAGGGGTCTTTGGGGCGGGCGCCGGATTCAAGCCACTCGAGCAGCGCATTCAGATCTGATTCGTCCATCTTTGGTTGCGGGGGACGGCGACCGCCTTCGGGAAATTCCATGGGGACCAGGATATTCGCAGGAATCCAAATGTCCCAGTAGTCGCGGTAGACGTAGTCCTGTCGCGTTTGCAGATTACCGTTAAGAAGCTCCCACTGGATATATTGCGAGGGTTCAGTCTTGAGAAGATCGAGAGCCGCGGGCGCGAATTTGCGACCGAAGCGGCCCCAGGCATTGATGACGATCTGGTGGCGTTCCCAGACGTTGGAGGTTTGGCGCGCGAGGCGGCTCCAGTAAGCAACCGATTTGGGAGAGCGCAGGGCCAGAGATTTGAGCGCGATTACGTGCTCCATCATTTCGCAATGGGGCGTGTTGTTGCGAACGATGGCTTCAAGCGCTTGCACGTCGGCTGCTTCTCTATTGGGATCGATGCTCGGTGCAAAGAAACCGAGCCAATAGGCGGCCATGGCGGCGCGCTGGTCGCAACCGCTTTGAACGATCGCGCGGAGATTGTCGCGAGTGCGGCCGGCCGGGGGAATCATGTTCCAGCGATCGTGCATTTCGAAGAGGACGGGATAGTCTTCGTCGGCGATTGCTGTCTGCGCGAGATTGCTCTCCTGACCCGATTCACCGTATTTCTGGATCAAGCCCACGGTGCGTGGCATGCCGATATTGCGAAGGGCGGAGATTATGATGGCTTGTTTGTACTTGCCGCCGGTGAGGAGATGTTTCTCGAGAATATCGGTGACTGCTTCCTGATTGCCGCTCATCACCATGGCGTAGACCATGGTGAAGACGGTTTCTTTGCCGTGGAAATCGGGAAGTGCTGGGAGTGTGGGGAACGCGTTGCTGTCGGGTACGAGATTGTTCAGGACGCTGTCGAGGACTTCGTTGTAGGGAACGAGTTTTGGAATGTCCTGCTGGAGAACGAGGAGTGCGGAGCGGGCGAGGATGTTGTCGATGTACTTGCCGTTGGGATTTTCGGCGATGCGCTGGATTTCTGCGACTGTGATGTCCTGCGGGGTCCCGATTTGGATTGTACGCAACAAGCGGCGCTCGATGGGCTCGCGAGCGGCGGCGGGTTGCGGGTGGAATGCAAAAACAATCATCGTTAGAACAAGAATGATCCGGCGTGAGGGCTGCGTAAGTTCGGGTGAATTCGCCGGAGCGCGACGATTCAAGGCTTTTCTTCCGGCGGGATGCGGTACATCGCGGAGACGGAACCGGTGAAATGAACGGTGATGTTGCCGAGCAAGTCCTTCGAGGGATTGCGGGGCGCGCCGCGGAAGGAATTCAGCGTCCAGTAGGTGGCGGCAACGCCGGGTATCAAGACCTGTTCATCCGATCGGGCATTGAAAGTTAAATTTTCGAGGTCCGGGGGCGGATCGGCGGTCTTGCAAGCATCTTTCGCGATGTCGGTGGAACACCACGTCTTCCAGGCGTCGGCCATGCAGCGCTGTTGCATGGCGTGCGTGAACGAATCGAGATCGGTAACGCGGTAGAGAACGGCTTCTTCGCGGTGTCCATTGGCGGAGAGAACGGTTTCGCCGAAGCGATCGAGGCCGAGCTCAAGGAGGCGCTGGAGAATTGCGTCGATGGGTGCGGAGAGAGGAAGCTCGACGTGGAGTCGCTGGATGATTTCGAAGGGCTGGCCGGGGTCGGAGGACCCGTAGGGAGCAGGATTTTTCAGGGTGCGAACGCGTTCGAGCAGGATGAGTTTGCCGTGATTTTCCTCGATGTATTTTGCGATGGCGGCCGTTTGTTTATCGAGATCGGCGGAGGTGTCGAGCGGTTTGAGGCCTTGGACCGCCACTCCGCCAGCGATGATGGCCATTGAGGGCGCGATTTCACCGGTGCAGGAGCCGAAGAGCTGCGCGGGGAATGATCCGCGGGGGACGAGGCGTTCCTGGGTCATGCCGGCGCCGACTTGTACTTGCGCATGGGCGGATGAGGCTTCGCAGAGGCAGGTTACGGCGAGCGCGAGAGCTGAGAGGCGGCGATTCATGGCCTATTTTATTGTTGTACGTGGGGCGGGAGGAGGTGTCAATGATTCGGGCGGCGGAGGTGAGGGAGTGGTAAAGCGGGAGGCGGAGCATGTGCCGCCGCCCGGCAAGCCGGGCGAATAACAAAGCGGCGGCAAGCCGCCCTTCGGCTCCGCTCAGGACAAGCCGCACTCCAAATTAGCGGGATTGGGAGACTAGGCCTGAGATTGTGTCCATCAGGTCGAATTTGGTCAGGACTTCGAGTTTGCCGCCGGGCATTTCGACGAAGACGGCTGGGCTGTCGTGGCTGAGGATGTGGGTGATGCGCTCGACGGGGGCGGTGGCCGGAACCTGCGGCAGGGCGGCGCCCATTACTTCGCGGATTACGAGCTTGCGGAGATCTTTTCCCTGGAGGGCGAGATTTAAAATCTGGTCTTCGAAGACGGTGCCGATGGGGTGGTTGTCGTCTTCGAGAACAGGCAATTGAGAGATGTCTTCTTTTTGCATGGTTTGTAGGGCGTGGAATACGGTTTGATACGGGCGAACGATTACCAGGTCGCGCGATTTTCCGTTTTGGTGCTTCACGCGAATTACGTCCGCGGCTGAAATTGCGACCTCTGCGTCGATGTAGCCGTGCTCCTGCATCCAGCCATCGTTGTAAATTTTGCTGAGATAGCGCGTGCCGGAATCGGGAAGGAATGCGACGATGAAGTCGCCTTTCTTGCCATTTTTTGCAAGGCGCAGAGCGCCGGAGACGCAGCCGCCGCCTGAGCCGCCTGTGAAAATTCCCTCTTTCTTGGCCAGACGACGGGCCCAGACGAAACACTCTTCGTCATTCACCTGGACAACGTCGTCGACAATTTTCAGATTCATCGTGCCGGGGAAAAAATCTTCGCCAATTCCTTCGACGACGTAGGTGGTGGCCTTGCCAACCTTTGCCGATTTTACAAAATCGTAGTAAAGCGATCCCAGCGGATCGACGCCGATGATTTTGACGTTTGGATTTTTTTCTTTGAGGTAGCGGCCGACGCCGCTGATCGTGCCGCCCGTGCCCATACCGCAGACGAAATGGGTGATTTTTCCTTCGGTGTCGTCCCAGATTTCCGGGCCGGTGGTGTCGTAGTGGGCCTGCGGGTTCATGGGATTTTCGTATTGATTCGGGTAGTAGGAATTGGGAATTTCGCGCGCGAGTTTTTTTGCGACTGAGTAGTAACTGCGCGGATCTTCTGGCTCGACGGCCGTGGGGCAGACGATCACTTCGGCGCCGAACGCTTTCAATAAGTCGATTTTTTCGCGGGATTGCTTGTCATTGATTGTGAAGACGACTTTGTAGCCGCGCGTGACGGCGACGAGAGCGAGGCCCATGCCGGTATTGCCGGAAGTGCCTTCGATAATTGTGCCGCCTGGTTTCAGGACGCCGCGGCGTTCGGCATCATCGATCATCCATTTGCCGATGCGGTCTTTCACGGAACCGCCGGGGTTCATGTAGTCGGCCTTCACGTAAATTTCGGGCTCGAGGCCTTTGGTGAGGCGATTGAGCCGGATAAGGGGCGTGCTGCCCATGGTTTCGAGAACGTTGTTGCACTTCATGTACGAATATTTCTCCTCGGCGAACTGAAAACACAGCTTAGAGAGTTCGCAAAAATCTGTCCAGCGCAGTTTCGGGGGATGTTCCCAGGTTCCGACAACGAGGGTTGCGTGCGTGATATTCTTTTGGTGTGGCAGTCTTGATGGCAATTGCGGGAGAGTGAAATGGAACGACAAAATATCTCGTCTGGGACGCCGTGGGAACCGATTGTGGGCTACTCGCGGGCGGTGCGAATGGGACCGTATGTGCACGTGGCGGGCACAACGGCTACGGATGCTGGCGGGAAAGTGCTTGGGGAAAAAGACCCTTACGCGCAAACCGTGCAGACGATCCGCAATATCGAGTCGGCGCTGACGAAGGCAGGGGCGAAGCTTTCGGACGTGGTGCGAACGCGAATCTTCGTGGTGAATATTGGGGATTGGGAGAAAATCGGACGAGCGCACGGGGAATTTTTCGGGCAGATTCGGCCAGCGTGCTCGATGGTGCAGGTGAGCGGCCTCGTCTCGCCGGAGATGCTTGTGGAGATTGAAGCAGATGCAATCGTGGCAGGCGACGAGAAGGTATCGCAAAAATAGCCGTCAATGGCGGCCGTTGATTGAAAAGACCGGGCCGACAGACGTTGTAACAGAATATTCACAATGCGGTCGAGGTGTTTTCGCTAGAATCCGGGTCCTATGCCGAAAGAAAATCTCCAAGTTGTAGCGGTTGCCGGTGCGCGAGACGGTCAGCGTGTGTTGCATCTTAAGGGACCCCTGAATATTCAAACCGTGTTCATTTTTCAAGACGCCATGCGCAGCGAGACGGGCCCTGCTCTCGTGCTCGACTTTAGCGATGTGGAGTTCATTGATTCGGCGGGGCTTGGAGCTCTGGTTGCTGCGCACGTGGGCGCGCAAAGAGGGATGCGCAAGCTCGCCTTCGCGGGAATGAACAAGCAGGTGACAGCGCTTCTGGACATGACCCACGTCTCGCAACTGTTCAAAACGTATCCGACGATCAAGGACGCGGAAGCGGCGCTGGCTTAATTTTCAGGCGTGCGATTCCTTTAGTGAAGGAGCGGTAGCGCGTTCGGCGGCGGGCAGCTTCGGTTCCACCCACTTCAGCACACCTCGTACGATAAAGACGTTCAGGAAAATCGAAATTAAGGACGCGGCGAGAGTCGCGGTGAAAATCTCGTCGCCGACCATTCCGGATTTGCGCGCGACTTCCACGAGGATGAAGGAAAGCTCGCCGATTTGGGTGAGTCCGGCGGCGACAGCAATGGCAGTCCATTTGGAATAGCGGAAAATTCTCATCACCGCGAACCAGATGCCGAATTTTCCAAAGATGATTAGAAGCAGCATGATGCCGAGTAGCGGAAGATTGTGGACGATTACTGTGGGAACGACGAGGGTGCCGAGCGAGACGAAAAACATGGCAACAAAAGCGTCGCGCAGAGGTAGCAGCGTGGTGTGAGCTTCGTGCAGGTCAGCGGAGCCGCTGATGGAAACTCCGGCGAGAAACGCGCCGAGGGCCACAGAGAAACCCAGTGTTTGCGCGAGTGCGGCGGAAGCGAGACAGATGGCGATTGCGACGAGCAAGAAGATTTCCGGATCCTTGGTGCGGCGCGCGCGTCGGAGGAGTCTCGGAACCACCGTGATTGCCAGGAACGTGAGGGGAACGAGCAACATAGCGGCTTTGCCGAGCGTCCAGGCGATCTTCTGGAGGCGGCCCTCCGATGGCCCGTTGAAGACTGGAAGGACGACGGTCATGAAAACTACGGCGAGATCTTCGACGAGCGTGATGCCGATCATCACCCGTCCATAGGTGGTGCCGAGTGCGCCGCGATCGGTGAGAAGGCGAGCCATTACCATCGTGCTCGCGACGGAAATGGTGGCGCCTACGACGATGCCCTGCGCCATGCTCCACCCGGTGAGCCAGGAAGCAATCAAGGCGAGCGCGATTGACATCATAATGCCAAGCGTGCCACCTCCAATCGCCACCCATTTCACTTGCATCAAGTCTGGAATGGAAAATTCCACGCCGATGGAGAACATCAGCAGCACAACACCCACTTCAGCGAATACCTCGAAAGTGTGCAGGTCGGATAGCTGAGGGCCGGGAGTGAAAGGGCTGATGACGACTCCGCCGACGACGAAGCCGAGGATGAGAGGCAGCTTCAGGCGCCAGGCGAGTAGGCCGCCCAGCGTGGCGGCCAGGAATACATACGTCAAATCGCGAAATAGAATGGGATCCGCTTCCATATTTTCCCCGAAACTGTGCTTAGCCTCTTCTTCGCAACGGCAATACTACTCCAACCATTGCGGCCGGCATCTAAGGGTTTTGGGCAAGGGCTGATAAATTTTGGAAACATCGCATAAAGGTAGTGATCCGTCGGGTGCAGGCGGATGCGATAGAATGGCCGTTTAATGGAACGTTTTTATCGAGCGACGATGAAGATCGGCGGAGGCACGCTGTTTGGGCGCCTCGCGTTTGGATTTCTGGTGGTGTGCGCGATCGGCATCGGTGCGGCGGCTGGGGTTCTCTTCGTCTATTCAAGCGACCTGCCTGAGATTCACGCGCTCGAGGATTACCGGCCGGATGTGGTGACGGAGTTGTACGCCGACGACGGCCAGTCCATCGGAACCTTCGCACTGCAACGCCGAATCCTGCTGACATACGGCCAGATTCCCAAGGTGCTGAGGGATGCGATCTTCACCACCGAGGATCAGCATTTCGAAGAGCACTGGGGCGTGGATTTTCCGCGCGTGCTGGAGGCGGCTTGGCACGACGTTCGTCATCATGGGATGAAAGAAGGCGCCAGCACGCTGACCATGCAGCTGGCCGGCGGCCTTTTCCTGAACCGCGCGGATCGCAGCCTTCACCGCAAGTTGCAGGAGACGATTCTGGCGATCGAGATCGAGCGCCATTACACGAAGGAACAGATCTTTACGATGTACTGCAACCAGATCTATTTGGGAGCGGGAAACTACGGCTTTGAGGCGGCATCGGAATATTATTTTGGCAAGCCTGTCGGGCAGCTGACTCTTCCCGAGGCTGCAACGCTGGCGGCGATTATTCGCGGGCCGATTTACTCTCCGATTGTGCATCCGGAGCGGGCGCTGGCGCGGCGGAACCTGGTGCTGTCGCTGATGGCGCACGATCGGAAAGTGACGCAAGCGCAAGCGGCGGGTGCGACCAAGGAGCCGCTGGGATTGCATGTATCGTCGGCGCGCAATGATTTCGCGCCCTATTTTGTGGAGGACATACGGCAGTACCTCGAGCACACCTACGGGACGGCTGCCGTTCACGAACAGGGCTTGCGCGTGTACACGACGCTGAATGTCGCAATGCAGAAAGCCGCAGAGCAGGCCGTGCGGGATGGGCTGCACGCCTACGATCGCCGGCACGGCTGGCGGGGAAATCTGCCGAACATTTTCACGCAAAGCTCCGGCTCGCAAAATTCCGGCGGGCCGAATCCCTCCGCCAAGCTGGATGCCTATCAAAATGAGGAATGGCGTGGCACGCCCGCAAAGGGCGATTACATTCCGGGACTTGTGACGGCGGTCGAGCCGACATTCGCAACTGTGAGGGTGGGCACCTATCACGCGATGCTCACGCCATCGGATTTCGCATGGACGGGGAAGAAATCTCCTTCGCAGCTTCTGAAAGTGGGCGATGTGGTGGTGGTTTCGATCAAGGAAGTAGCGGGCTCGACGCTACACGTGCAGCTCGAGCAACAGCCTGTGGCGCAAGCTGCCTTGCTCGCCATAGACAACCCGACGGGTGAAGTGAAGGCAATGGTGGGTGGATACGATTTCGACCAATCGAAATTCAATCGGGCGACGCAGGCGGTGCGGCAGACGGGCAGCTCGTTCAAAGTGTATGTGTACGCGACGGCGCTCGAGCAGGGAGCAACGCCCTTCGATACGATCGTGGACGAGCCGGTGACGTTCCGCAGCGGCGGCCAGAATTACTCGCCGAAAAATTACGATTTAAAATTCGAGGGGCGCATCACGCTGCGGCGAGCACTGGCCGACTCGCGCAACGTGCCGGCGGTGCGATTGCTCGAGCACGTCGGCGTGCAGAACACAATCGACATGGCGCGACGATTCGGAATCACGAGCCCTCTTCCGCCGTATTTGCCGCTGGCGCTTGGCGCGGCCGACTTGTCGCTGCTGGAGCACACATCCGCGTTCACTGTATTTCCTGATGATGGGATTCACATCGAACCGCACGATATACGCCGCGTGACTTCGTACGATGGAGCAGTTCTCGAAGAGCCGCGGCCCAATGTGAAGGACGTGATTCAGCCAGATGTGGCGCGGACAATGACGGCGATGCTCGAGGAAGTTGTACAGTTTGGAACCGGCGTGCGCGCGAAAGAATTGGGACGCGTTTCAGCGGGGAAGACCGGCACGACAAACGATTTCACGGATGCGTGGTATATCGGATTCACTCCCCACATCACGGCTGGCGTGTGGGTGGGGAACGATGACAAACGCATCTCGCTCGGGAAAAAAGAAACGGGAGCGCGGGCGGCGCTGCCAATCTGGCTCGAATTTATGCAGCAGGCGGTTGAGGCCTATCCGGCGCAGGACTTTCAGAATGTGGTGCCCCTCGAGAAGGAAGCGGTAGGACATCAGGTGAAGGTGGATACGCCAGACACGGCGCCACCCGCGGATGCCGCCGAGCAGGGATTAACACACACGCAGGCTTTGCCGCCGGCAAAGACGCCCGTCGCGCCGCAGTCAGCGGTGACGCCAGCCGCCGCGAGTGCCGTGGTGAAGCCGTTAGAGAAAATTTCGGCGCCCAAGCCGAATTAGCTTTGGCATTTCTTGCCGCGGCGAGCAAAAACTCAAAAATCAGAAGGTTGATTCAAAAACCCGGAAGCGGTGCTCGAGTTCCCATTGTTGCCGCGCTCGTTTGCTTGATTGCAGGAACGTGGCGCAATCGGATGTGGGTTTTTCCGCGCCGAGCGAATCCTGCGAACAGGCAGCATTCGAGCGGGAGAAATCATCCGGTGCCGCCCAGAGGCTCGGGCCCGGCAGGAATGCGTGCTCGAGACCGGTGCGCACCATTTTTTTCAGGTCGGCGTAACGCAGATTGTAGGTTTGAACGGCGCGGACGTATTCGTGGGTGAGATCGATGCGCGAGACGCCTTCGTCATCGGTGGAGAGAGCGACGGGCACGCCAAATTTGCGATAGAGCGGGAAGGGATGCGAATTTCCTGCAACGCCGAGAATCAAATCGTTGCTGGTAAGGTTAATTTCGACCATTACGTGCTTTGCAGCCAACTCCTTCATCAAATCGGTGGGCCGATTTTCATACATCACATCCACGCCGTGACCGATGCGCTCAGCATGTCCTTCGTCCACTGCGAGGCGGACGTGACAGCAGAGGCCTTCATAAGTAACCAGCCCTGGCGCAATTTCTCCGGCGTGCAGAGTGATGCGAACCTTCGGATAAAGCCCGTGAAGAAAATCGACCATGCGCATGTGTAGCGCGAAATCCGTCATTGAGATGTAGCCGTCCTCAGGCATCACGAAATTAATGCCGGGGACGCGCGGATCAACCGACGCCACTTCGAACCCGAGCAGCGCTTGCGCGAATACCTGCTGTTTCGGGAAACCGCGAAGCACCTGATAAAGAAAGCGAATTTCAACATTGCAGCCGGGCGAAGCATCGGGCTGTCCGCAATGCTGGCGCTCGTTGCGAAGCTTCTCAGCGCGATCCCAGTGAGCGCGGGCAACGGCGACGTCATCGCGCAGACCGCGATCGAGCAGCGCCTGTCGAAATTTGGCGAGATCATCTTGCCAGCCGAGATCATTCGCGATCTGAATGGTGTGGACAAAGGGCGGCGTGTCCATCAGTTCGAGGTATTGCTCGTTCTGCACGGCGGCGCGAGAGGAAACTTCGTCGAGCCATTCGCCGGTGTGGCGCGGATCGACGATTTGGAATTTTGCGAACGCGTCGAAGAAATGGTCGTGGCCGCTCACACCGGCGGAAGGAACGAAGGAGCGCATCGAGAATGCGTCCACCAGCGAATCGTAGAGATGCTGATTTTCAAAAGCGCGCGACACCGCGGAGTGGCCTTCGCCGCAAACGGGCTGCGGAGGAATGCTGCGCGTCATCGCATCGGTCTTGAAGAAGGAGAGAGTGTCGAGATCGACGCAAAGCTTGTCGTCGGCGCCATCGCGAATCCATGATTCGGCGTACACGGCGCCTGCCAGATGGCTATGAAGGTCGGCGCCTTTGGGCATGCGCACGAGAAAGTCGCGCAGTTCGAGCGGATTCTGGCGGACGGACTCGAGCGCGCGGGCGGCGCGCTGTTCTGAGATGGAACCCGAAGTGATGACTGGTGCAGGACCGGTTCGTCGAGCTGTGGATTGCGCAAGGGTTGAACCAGGAATCAAGAAAAGGACGACCGAAAAGACCGAAAGAACGTTGAATAGCCACGAATAATCGAAATCTCTGAATCGCATCGTTTCGCACATCCTCGCAGTCGTGATTGTGGACGAAACCTTACCACGCCGGGTGATTCATTTGCGGCCGAACGGATCCCACCCATGAGCCTCGAGAGGCGTCGCGGAGCCGTCGTCGTTGATGAGCAGGATTCTACGGCTAGTCGTTATCTCACCGATGCAGGTAAGGCTCGAAAAATCGGGCGCACCCTGAAGCCTGTTCGCGCGCCGACGGGGCACCGTGATAAGCAGACCATAGTCGTCCCCGCCATGAAGCGCCATTTGCAGGGGATTCAATTTCAGCTTCCTGGCACCGCGGAAAAGACCCGCTGGGATCGAAACGCATGGTACCCGTTGGGCCTCGATCCGGGCACCAACCCGGCTGGCGGTGCCGAGACGGGTGAGATCGGTCGAGAGGCCGTCGGAGATGTCCATCATCGCGGTTGCGGTTTGGCTCCTGGCTAGCCATTCACCAAGCTTCACCGGGATTCGGGGGTAAAGGTGCTGACGCAACACGTCGCGAAGTCCACTCCGGCGCGCCAGTTTGGCTCGCACAAGCTCCAGTCCAAGCTGAGCGCGGCCTAGCTTTCCGGTAACATATATAAGGTCGCCCGGACGGGCGCCTGACCGGGTAAGCGCTCGGCCGCGAGGGACTTCGCCGAGTACGGTGATGCTGATTGAGACTGACCCGCTTTTGGTTGTGTCCCCTCCTATCAGGCGCATTCCAAGATAGCGAGCCGCACGGGCCATTCCTGCGAGAAACGCGTCGAGCCATGTTCCAATTCGGAACGCGGGTAGTGCGAGGGTCATTAAGAAATACTGAGGCGACGCGCCCATCGCAACTAGATCGCTGGCCGCGCGAACCAGGGATTTGTAGCCGACGGAGTCCGGGGGATGCGCTTTCGCCAGAAAATGGACTCCTTCTAAAAAGGCGTCGCAGCTCAAAACCCAGTCGTTACGGCTCCCAGGAGACAAGATGGCCGAATCGTCGCCAATTCCTAGGCGCAGGGCACCGGGAGCGCCATATCCCAAGATGGAAGGCACTGCGCGGGCGATTTTATCGACCAGTTGGTCTTCTTTGTGCATGCCTGAACTTCAGTACAGTTGTGGCAGAGTTCGCCGATAGGGTAAGGTAGTACCCGCAGCATTATAGACTTAGGGTGGAGTGAGAAAGCAAAGGCCAAGCGCGTCTATGCAAAATGGAAGAATGAAGTTGACGGCAGGCAACATGCTCTCTACAATCCATGCCGTTTCGGACCAAAGCTCTCGGTTCAGACTTCTGAGGGAACCGGCTAGCCGTGGTAAAGGGCGCGCGGCGTTCGGCCAACTGGTGCACAACTAATTTTGGACAAAAACAGACGATGAAAAGCAAGTCATACACGTTTTTTATTGCCTCAAGCGCTTCGGGCGGCATGCGGCGCTTGCGGGTGCCTTTCTACGTACTGAACGTGCTGATGGTGCTGGCCATCGTGGGCGGGATCACGATCCTGGCCGGCATCGGCTCCTATTCCCGGATGCTGCTGAAAGCCACGAACTACAATTCGCTTCGCCGGGAGCAGGACAACCTGAAGCAGCAGTACAAGCAGCTCCAGACAGAAGTAAAGGACACCAACCAGCGTCTGAACTCGCTGCAATCGCTAGCGAGCGAAGTGGCGATGGCCTACGGACTGAACCGCTTCCAGCAGACTCCTTTTGCGCTCACCGACGTCACGGAAGGCACCACAGCCGAGTTCCAACAGTCGCTCGATGAGTTCAGCTATCTGGAAAAGAACGCGTCGCTGGTGACCGTCTCAAATGGCGGGTTGCGACTGATGCCCTCGATGCAGCTCAGCGCGCTTGGAATCGTGCCGACTCTGTGGCCCGTGGTCGGCGAAATTACCGGCCATTTTGGCGAGCGGCTCGATCCGTTTAGCGGAGAAGGCGCGTTTCACGCCGGGCTGGACATTGCCTCGCACTATGGCGATGGCGTGCGGGCTTCCGCCGATGGAGTTATCACGGTGGTCGATCGGCGCGCAGGGTACGGCAAGCTGGTCGTAATCGATCATGGATTTGGCGTCACCACTTGGTACGGCCACCTTTCGAACTTCAACACTCAGGTAGGAATGCATGTGAAGCGCGGCGAAGTGATCGGCTATGAAGGCGCGAGCGGCCGTTCCACCGGCCCGCACTTGCACTACGAAGTGCGCATTTACAATACGCCTGTGAATCCGTGGCGCTATCTACGGAATATACCCACCGCGGTAGCCGCTGCAGATTAGTTCTTCCTAGCTCTCTCCTCTTTCTGAATCTGGCGGCCAGCGCAAAAAAAGATGTGGCTTGCAACTGGTGCCTGCGCGTTCCTTTGAAGGGTCTCGAATTAAGGCGATGCGTGTTTTGTGGCGGGTGATTCGGTGGCCGGGGCATGGTGCTCGCCCAGCATTTCAGGGGTGATATCGAGACGGAGGCGCACCCAGCGGTCTTGGCGCGTGATGTTCAACTGTCGGATGAGTGTTTGCACAAAGGCTGCCTGTTCCTTCGTCACTTGCGTGAGGGCTTTGGGGTCGGAGAGCGCCATCGAGCCGACCATCCGAAAGCCATCGAGCAGGGTCGAAATCTCGAAGGCGCTTTTCACCGAGTCGCATTCGGCATCGAGAGCGGCGGCGATGTCGTTTCCAGCAGGCTTTCCCGCAAGCGACAGGCCGCGAACGCTGCGGGCCAATTTCTCGAGCTGCGGCGCGTTGGCAAAATTCGCGTAGAAGCTTTGCGGCAGATTATCCGTGCGGGCCACTGCGAAAATGGGAGCGCCTGCCACTCGGTTCAAAC
Source organism: uncultured Acidobacteriota bacterium (assembly GCA_963772535.1). Classification (GTDB taxonomy): domain Bacteria; phylum Acidobacteriota; class Terriglobia; order Acidiferrales; family UBA7541; genus Palsa-295. The sequence goes on along the minus strand of CAVYXN010000004.1, from coordinate 712,753 downwards.
GCGCCTTCATCACCGGGTCGCGTGGCAATGGGCTCAACGATTCGCCTAGCAAGCGGAGCGCGTTGTTCCCGCTGGCGATGGCGATTCGGGTGGGCGAGAGAAACTGGAAAAAGACGGTAGGGTTGCCTGGGACTTCGTAAACCGCCGGATTTGTGGACGGCAGAGCTTTACCGCTGCGCAACGCGTAGGCCTTGATTTTCTGTTGATCGAAGCGGCCATCCGCGACGGCGAGCAGACGGTTCTCGCCGATGCCGTTGCCAGGCTCGACCGCGAAGCTGTGAGGCCAGAAGGCTATCGCTGCCTTATCCAGGTCGCGCGTGTAGTCGAAACCAGTCTGGCGGACGAATTCCTTATATTCCTGATCGGCTTCGGGGCCGGGAGAGGTGAGGCCGAGCAGCCTCGCGAGAGGCGAAGTCTTCAATGCGCGCAACGCCGCTACATCTACATAGCCGACAGCAGGGGCGTCAGCCGGGAGTTCGCTCAGCAGATCCGGAGGAGCGACAGCAGCAATTCCGGGAAGTGATGGCGGCGGTGGCGGAGCCAGAGGGCCGCCCCGGCCGCCGCCCGCACCGCTGGGACCGCCCGCTCGGTTGCGATAGAAATAAAAACCGATACCACCTGCCATCAATACGATCAGGGCGATGACTGCGATTACCGCTCGATTCGTCGAAGAAAGAGTCAAGGAGTCGAGTATAGGTTTAGGACGAATGGGTGTAAAGTTCGCGGCGCGAAATACGTGTAGAATAGTGGGAGTTGGCCTGTATTTCGAGCGGCGGCAACCAAACTGGCCTTAAAAACTTCCAATTTGTATTGGTGGCGCGCACAGTGCGGGAGAGGTGGTTGTCTTTGAAATGGAACGTAACGCGGCTCACCGTGCTGACTGGGATCAGCATCGCATTGGGCCCGTTAGCGTGCGCGCAGTCGGCGACCAGCGCGCCCTCGGATCCGAAAGCGGCGTCGGCAGCTGCCGCCCCTGCACCTGCCGCCCCTGCACCTGCCGCAGTCCCCGCTCTCACGGCGGATCAAGTTCTCGAAAATTACATTAAAGCCATCGGCGGCCGGGAGGCATGGAAGAAATTAACGACGCGAATCTCTACCGGCACGATCGACGTTCCAGCCATGAATCTTTCTGGGCTTGTGACAGTCCGCGAGAAGGCTCCGAATCGAAGCATTTTTACGGTGAACTTTAATGGCGCGGTTTTCCAGCAAGGGTTCGATGGAACGATCGGTTGGTCAGACGACCCGCAAAACGGATTGCGCGAACAAATGGGCGAGGAACTCGCGGAGACGAAGCGCGATTCGGATTTTTATCACCCACTCGATTTGAAGCAGATGTATTCGAAGATTACAGTGACGGGCACCGATAAAATCGATGACCGCGATGCCTATGTTCTCGAAGCATCATCTGGCGACCTTGGCACGGATAAAATCTACTTTGACACGCAAAATAGCTTAGTGCTCCGAATCGTCGGGCAGCATCACACAGTGGACGGCCCGGCCACGTTTACCGAGGATTTTAGCGATTTCCGCGAGGTGGACGGAATCAGGCTGCCATACACGGTGCATCAGGAAAGTCCGAACTCGACGTTTACAATCAAGTTCACAGAAATACGGCATAACGAAGCGATCGAGGATGCAGCATTCGCAAAACCCGCGGTGCACTGATGTTACGAACAGGTACGTTTGCGGAAATAAGTGCTTTACTGGCAATGGTTTTGCTGGGGCTAAGATAGTTGCTTGCAATTCGATTGCCTCTGTGATACTTTTGTTCGGTTTGAGCAGGGCTGGCGTAGCTCAGTTGGTAGAGCATCTGATTTGTAATCAGAGGGTCGGGGGTTCAACTCCCTCCGCCAGCTGAGTTTTGAGGGGTCGGGATTTTTGGCAAGGTTGCGGACGGATTCCTCGCGACAAAAGCGCTAGGGCTGGTGTCTTCCGACACGAGCCCTTTCTGCATTGCGATGCTCCCCGTACTGATGTCCGGTCGTGTTCTGGTTGTTTGCGCGGGACGATGCAGTTGTGTCCCGAAGATTTTTACGGGACATGATCGAGCGTCCCAAACGAATTTGCGGGACGTTGAGTTCGCGTCCCGGATGTTTTCGCGGGACGGGTGGGTGAGTGGCTAAAACCAGCAGACTGTAAATCTGCCGCTCCTTGCGGGCTACGGAGGTTCGAATCCTCCCCCGTCCACCAGCGACTCGTAGGAGCTGAACCGAACGAGAGCTCGGTGAGAGCTCAATAGAAACGTTCAGCGAGCCAGCAGCGAAATCACAGAGCTGAGCATCCGCGGCGTTGCTTTGGACGAAAACGAAATTTGGGAGGCGTCAGGGAAGCCGGTTCGAGCCTGGGTAGCTCAGTTGGTAGAGCGCGTCCTTGGTAAGGACGAGGTCACCGGTTCAATCCCGGTCCCAGGCTCCACGCTGTAGCGGGCGGCAGGAATCAAGTGGGAATGAGCGGGGGTAACTCAGTGGTAGAGTCTCTGCCTTCCAAGCAGATGGTCGCGGGTTCGAGCCCCGTCCCCCGCTCCATTGTGGTCGCTGAGAAATAAGCGGTCAGAATTTTGAAACGCGGTAGACGGAAATAATTGGATTCAGCGCGGCAGCAGCCGCGAACCTCCAGCACGAGTGAGGCGAGATGGCGAAGGAGAAATTCGAGCGCAGTAAGCCGCACGTAAACGTGGGGACGATTGGGCACATCGACCACGGCAAGACGACGTTGACGGCTGCAATTACGAAAGTGCTTTCCAAGAACAACCCCAAGGTGCAGTTCCGGGCGTTTGATTCGATTGACAACGCGCCGGAAGAGCGCGAGCGCGGAATCACGATCGCGGTGTCGCACGTCGAGTATGAGACGCCGAATCGCCACTACGCGCACATTGATTGCCCGGGCCACGCCGACTACATCAAGAACATGATCACAGGCGCAGCGCAAATGGATGGCGCGATCCTGGTAGTCGCAGCGACGGACGGCCCGATGCCGCAGACACGCGAACATATTCTTCTCGCGCGGCAGGTGGGCGTGCCGTACATCGTCGTTTTCCTGAACAAGTGCGACGTGGTGGAAGATCCCGAACTGCTCGAGCTGGTCGAACTCGAAGTGCGCGAGCTTTTGAAGATGTACCAATTTCCGGGCGACACAGTTCCGGTGATTCGCGGCTCGGCTTTGAAGGCCCTGGAAGGCGACGCGAAGTGGGAAAAGACGATTCTCGAGTTGATGGAGGCCGTGGACAAGAACGTGCCGCTGCCGGTGCGGGATATTGAGAAGCCGTTCGCGATGCCGATCGAAGATATTTTTTCGATTTCTGGCCGCGGCACGGTGGTGACGGGCCGCGTCGAGCGCGGCAAAGTGAAGGTCGGCGAAGAAATCGAGATTGTGGGATTCCGCCCGACGATGAAGAAGACGGTGACGGGCGTGGAGATGTTCAGGAAGCTCCTGGACGAAGGAATCGCGGGAGACAACGTCGGATTGCTGCTGCGCGGCACGGAAAAAGAGGAAGTGGAGCGCGGGCAGGTGTTGTGCAAGCCGGGCTCGATCACGCCACACACGAAGTTCAAAGCGGAAGCGTACGTACTGACAAAGGAAGAAGGCGGACGGCACACGCCGTTCTTCACCGGCTACCGGCCGCAGTTCTACTTCCGGACGACGGACGTGACGGGAGACGTAAAGCTGCCGCAGGGCGTAGAGATGGTGATGCCGGGTGACAACATCTCGGTGGAAATTTCACTCATCACGCCGGTAGCGCTGGAGAAGGGACTACGATTCGCAATTCGCGAAGGCGGCCACACGGTGGGCGCCGGCGCGGTTGCCGAGATCATCGAGTAAACGATCATGCGAGAAATCATCACACTACAATGCGGCGATTGTAAGAACCGCAACTACACGACCACGAAGAACCGGAAGAAGCACCAGGACCGGCTCGAGACGTCAAAATTTTGCAACACGTGCCGGAAGCACACCGCGCACAAAGAGGTCAAGTAGAGCGATACGTTTATGCCTCGCCCTGGCGGCGGGCGCAGGATGAATCTGGCCTGCGGCTCAAAATTCAGGGGAGTAGGTTCAACGGTAGACCATCGGTCTCCAAAACCGAGAGTGGGGGTTCGAATCCCTCCTCCCCTGCCAGCTCTTTGCAGGACGCGCTGGCGGGCGGATGAAATGAGTCGGGGCGCAAAGGCGGTTAGGGCGATGGCACAGGCGGCAAAATTGGACAGAGACGAAACAAACGATCGAGTAAGTGGATTCGCACTGTTTGAGCCGCTGGGCAAGCTGGCGACTTATCCGCGCCGGCTGCGGAGCTTTCTGCACGATGTGCGCGTTGAAATGAAGCAGGTGAACTGGCCGTCGCGCGCCGACGTAATTTCGACAACAGTGGTCGTCGCAGTAACGGTGGCTTTTTTTGGAGCCTACTTTTTTCTAGTCGATAGCGGATTCAGCTATCTGATTCAACGGGTGCTCAAATACTTCAAGTAACGGGAACAGGCATGTCCAAGCAGTGGTACATCGTCCACACCTATTCGGGGTTTGAGAAGAAGGTGAAGGAGAGCCTGGAAGGTCGCGTAGCCGCGTTCGGGCTCGGTGAGAAAATCGGTCAGATCATCATCCCGACCGAGTCGGTGGTCGAAGTGCGCGGCGGCAAGAAAGTGATTTCGCCCCGCATGTGTTATCCGGGCTACGTGCTGGTCGAGATGGATATGGACGACTACACCTGGCACGTCGTTCGCTCGACGCCGCGCGTCACTGGTTTCGTTGGCTCCGGGCAAACGCCTTCGCCGCTCACCGAAGAAGAAGTGCAGAACATTTTGAATCGCGCGACGACCACGGCGGAAAAGCCGAAGCCGAAGCTGTCGTTCGATCGCGGCGAGAAAGTGCGCATCGGAGAAGGGCCGTTCGCGAATTTCACTGGTGTCGTGGAAGAGGTTAATTCCGACCGCAGCACGCTGAAAGTTTCAGTCACGATTTTCGGCCGCTCAACACCGGTCGAGCTGGATTTTGCGCAAGTCGAAAAAGTTGCATAACGCGCGTTCGGCGGAATGCGCTTGGAAATAGGCAGGGGAGCACTCAATCATGGCCAAAAAAGTTCAAGCAATGGTAAAGCTGCAGTTGCCGGCAACGAAAGCGACGCCGGCGCCGCCCGTGGGCACGGCGCTCGGCCCGCACGGCGTGAACATCATGGATTTCTGCAAGCAGTTCAACTCCAAGACGTCGAAAGAACCGGACGGAATGATCATTCCGGTTCTGGTGACGATCTACAGCGACCGTACCTTTACCTTCATTCTGAAGACGCCGCCCGCTTCCGAACTTTTGAAGCGCGCCGCGGGAATCGTAAAGGGCTCGCCCGAGCCGAACCGCAACAAGGTGGCGAAAGTCACCCAGAAACAGATTGCTGAAATTGCGAAGACAAAACTGCCCGACCTGAACACGACAAGTCTCGAATCGGCGATTCGCACGATCATGGGCACCGCGCGCAACATGGGAATCGAAGTCGAAGCGTAGTTGCAAGTTTAGAAGGCAGGAGAAAAAGGCGATGGGTCGCAGTTCGAAAGATGGTGGCAAGAATATTGATCGCGCCCGCAAGCTCGTCGAGGCGCGTCCGTACGGTCTCGAAGAAGCCGCTGAGCTTCTTCGCAAGGCGCACTTCGTGAAGTTCGACGAAACAGTCGAACTGGTTCTGAACCTCGGCGTCGATCCAAAGCAATCCGACCAGATGGTGCGCGGCACGGTAGTGCTGCCGCACGGCCTGGGCAAATCGAAGCGCGTGCTCGTCATCGCCAGCGGCGACAAGCAGCGCGAGGCGCAAGATGCAGGAGCGGATTTCGTCGGCGGCGAAGATATGGTCCAGAAGATTCAGGAAGGCTGGACAGATTTCGAAGCCGTGATCGCGACACCAGACATGATGAAGTCAGCCGGCCGCCTCGGCAAAGTCCTGGGCCCGCGCGGCTTGATGCCGAATCCAAAAACCGGAACGGTCACCTTCGAAATCGCGAAGGCGGTTCAGGAAGTGAAAGCCGGTAAAGTGGAATTTCGGCTCGACAAGACCGGAATCATTCACTCGCCCGTCGGCAAGATCAGTTTTACGGCGAAGAACCTGGCCGGAAACGCCCAGGCGCTGCTTGCAGCCATCATCAAGGCCAAGCCCGCGGCAGCCAAAGGCAAGTACATCAAGAAAATGACGCTCACCTCCACGATGGGGCCGGGCGTGCCAATCGATCACGCAGAAGCAGACGCAGCCGTAGCGGTGGCAGCGTAACAGCGCAAGCAGCAACGAACGCAACGAACGAAGGAGTGCGGCATCATGAAGAAGAAGGCCGAAAAGCTGAGCAAGTCGGAAGAGCTGCGAAGCCAGCTCGCCACGGTTTCAACCGTGATTCTCTCGACGTTCCAGGGAATCACCGTCGAGCAGGATACGAAGCTGCGCCGGTCCGTTGAAGCGGTGGGCGGGCATTACGAAGTGGTGAAGAACACAGTGGCTGAGCGAGCCGCTGCCGGAACCCCGGCGGAAAGTCTGCTCAAGAATCTGAAGGGCACCAATTCGATTTCGTTCACAAAGACCGATCCGGTGGCCCTTGCGAAGATTCTGACGAAGGTCGCGAAGGACGTTCCGGCGTTTCAGTTCCGCGCGGGATTCGTCGAAGGCCGCGTCATCTCGATTCAAGAGATTACTCAGCTAGCGCAGTTGCCGAGCAAGGAAGAGCTGATCAGCAAGATCATGTTCATGCTGAATTCACCGGCGCAGCGAGTGGCAACGGCGCTGGCAGCTCTGCCGCGCAATCTGGCGGTGGTGACGAGCGAAGCGGTGAAGGCAGGGAAATTCAGCGGTGGTGCAACAGCGGCGACAGCGGCTCCGGCTGCGCCAGAGCCGGCAGCTGAGACGGCGCCTGCCAGCGCTCCAACTCCTGAACCGGCTCCCGAAAGCGAACCGGCGCAGTAAGCGAATCGCACCGCGACGAGTTCAGGAAAAAAGTTCAGTAAAAAGATTCTGGGCAATGTTTGAGGCACGGGTTTTAAATAACGGTTTTTAATTTCGAGGAGGATGCAAACGGCGATGGCAAGCAAAGTGGAGTCGATTCTGGAAGAACTCAAGGGACTGACGCTTCTCGAAGCTTCGGACCTTGTGAAGAAGATGGAAGAGGCGTTCGGCGTCTCTGCGGCGGCGGCAGCTCCCGTGATGATGGCGGGTGGCGGCGCGGCTGCGGGTGGCGGCGCTCCGGCGGAAGAGAAGACGGAATTTGCCGTCGTTCTCACCGAAGTCGGCGCGAACAAGATCAACGTGATTAAGGCAGTCCGCGAAGTCACCAGCCTGGGCTTGAAAGAAGCCAAGGACCTGGTGGATGGCGCCCCCAAGACAGTTAAAGAGGGCATCAACAAGGACGAGGCTGCCACGATCAAGAAGAAATTCGAAGACGCCGGAGCCAAGGTCGAGATTAAGTAGTGCTGGCAGCCTGTGAGCGGCCCGGTGCCGTGGCTGCAAGGGAATTCGCGTACGCGCGCGCTCCTTTCGAATTTAAAACCTAAAAAAATGTCCTTCCCGGACTGGCGGGGCGGGTGTCTATCCGCTTCGCTGCTTCCGGCTTTGCCCTGATAAGGATGGTTCCATGAGCAATCGTAATGGTGTTCGCGTCACCCGGGAACGGGAGCGTCTGGACTTCGCCAAGATCAAGACGGCTGTCCAGATTCCTAACCTGATTGACGTTCAAAAGAAGTCATATCAGCGCTTCCTGCAGATGGATTTGCTGCCGAGCGAGCGTGAGGATACCGGTCTGCAGTCCGTGTTCACGTCGGTATTTCCGATTCAGGATTTTCGCGGACTTTCGCAGCTCGATTTCGTCGACTACGCCATCGGCAACTGGGAGTGCAAGTGCGGCCATCTGCGCGGCCTGCACCACTTGCGCGCCACCTGCCGGAATTGCGGCGCATCCGTTGTTACAAACCCTTATAAGACCGGCGACGTGCTCTGCGCGAAGTGCGGCACGTTCAATAAGAACACGCCGACGTTCTGCAACAAGTGCGGCGATCCGGTCACCCTACAGCTCAAGTACGACGTGAATGAGTGCCAGGAGCGCGGCATGACGTATTCCGCGCCGCTCAAGGTCACAATCCGCCTCACGATTTACGACAAGGATCCCGACACCGGCGCGAAATCCATTCGCGACATCAAGGAACAGGAAGTTTTCTTCGGCGATATTCCGCTGATGACGGAAAACGGCACGTTCATCATCAACGGCACCGAGCGCGTAATCGTCAGTCAGTTGCATCGTTCGCCCGGCGTGTTTTTCGAGACTGCCAACAACCGCAGCTATTTCCTCGGAAAGATTATTCCCTATCGCGGCTCATGGGTGGAATTCGAGTACGACACGAAGAACATTCTCTACGTCCGCATCGACCGCAAGCGCAAATTCCTAGGCTCGATTTTCCTGCGCGCGCTGGGGATGAAATCGAATGAAGACATCCTGCGCACGTTCTATCAAGTGGAACGCATCACCTTGCGCGAAGGCGACCTCTACTGGAACGTTTCCGAGAGCCTGATCGATCGCAAGCTCTCGAAGGAAATCAAGCATCCGCGCTCGGAAGATGTTCTGGTCGGAGCGCACAAGCGCATCACCGAGCCGCTGTACAAAGAACTCGTCAAGGCTCGCGTGAATCAGGTGGAAGTGGGCGTTGCTGACCTCGAGGGCGCAGTCACTGTCGGCGAGCTTGTAAATCGCCAGACCGGTGAAGTGCTTCTCGAAGCCAACAAGCCGCTGACACCTGAAATGTGGGCGTCCATCGCTGAGGCGGGGATCACGGAAGTTGATGTCTGCTTCCCGGAGCGCGACGACGTAGGCGTGATCGTGAGCCGCACGCTTGAAAAGGACACGATCCGCACTCCGAAAGAAGCGCTGATCGAAATCTACCGCAAGCTGCGTCCGGGCGATCCTCCCACGCTTGAAACCGCGACTGCGCTCTTCAACGGCATGTTTTTTGACGCGCGCAAATACGATTTCAGCAAAGTCGGCCGCCTGAAGTTCAATATCAAGCTCGGCCTTGAGACGCCGCTGGACAAGCGCACGCTCGATCCCTCGGACTTCGTCGCGGCGATCAAGTACCTGCTGAAGCTGCGCAAGAATATCGGCGCGGTGGACGACATCGACCATCTCGGCAATCGCCGCGTTCGCGCGGTAGGCGAGTTGCTCGAAAACCAGTTCCGCATCGGCCTGGTCCGCATGGAGCGCGCGATCAAGGAAAAGATGTCCGTGTACCAGGAAATGTCCACGGCCATGCCGCACGATCTCGTGAACGCAAAGCCCGTAATGGCCGCGATTCGCGAGTTCTTCGGCAGTTCGCAGCTCTCGCAGTTCATGGATCAGACGAACCCGCTGAGCGAAATCACTCACAAGCGCCGTCTATCGGCTCTTGGGCCTGGTGGTTTGTCGCGTGAACGAGCAGGTTTCGAAGTGCGCGACGTTCACCCAACGCACTACGGCCGAATCTGCCCGATTGAAACGCCGGAAGGTCCGAACATCGGTCTCATCAGCTCGCTTTCGTCGTATGCGCGAATCAACGAATTCGGCTTCATCGAGTCGCCTTATCGTCGTGTAAAGGGCGGCCGCGTGATTGACTTCGTGCAGATCATCAACGCGGGCGATAGCGAGTTCAAAGCCGGCGAAGTGGTTGAAAAAGAAAAGGTGGAAGATGCGAACGAAGAGTTGAAGCGGCGGCGCGTAGTGGTCGAGCCGCACTGCTTCTACCTCTCGGCGTGGGAAGAGGACCGCTACGTCATCGCGCAGGCAAATGCCTCGCTCGACGAGCGCCTCAAAATCACCACCGAACTCGTCAACTGCCGCCAGGCCGGCAACTTCGTTCTAAAGAATCGCGAAGAGGTCGATTACATCGACGTTTCGCCGAAGCAGCTCGTCTCTGTCGCTGCCAGCTTGATTCCATTCCTTGAGAACGACGACGCGAACCGCGCGTTGATGGGATCGAACATGCAGCGCCAGGCCGTGCCGCTGATTAAGGGCGAAGCGCCGCTTGTCGGCACAGGCATGGAACGCGTCACCGCACGTGATTCCGGAGCCGTAATCGTCTGCCGCCGCGACGGCATTGTCGATCAGGTTGACTCAGAGCGCGTCATCGTGCGCGTCGAGTCCGACCAATCCGGCGTGCTCAGCCGCGAAGTGGGCTCGGACATCTACCTGCTCACGAAGTTCAAGCGCTCGAACCAAAATACGTGCATCAGCCAGAAGCCTCTGGTCCGCGCGGGCGACCGCGTGAAGCAAGGGCAAGTGCTGGCCGACGGCCCGTGCACGGATCGCGGCGAACTTGCTCTTGGCCGCAACGTCCTCGTCGCCTTCGTGCCATGGCGCGGATACAACTTTGAAGACGCCATCCTGGTCAGCGAAAAGCTCGTCGAAGAGGACTACTACACTTCGATTCACATCGAGGAGTACGAAATCGAAGCGCGCGACACAAAGCTCGGTCCCGAAGAAATCACGCGGGATATTCCCAACATCAACGAGAGCTTCCTCCGCAACCTCGACGAAAGTGGCGTAATCCGCATCGGCGCCACAGTAAAGCCCGGCGACATTCTCGTCGGCAAGGTAACGCCGAAGGGCGAAACCACGCTCACGCCGGAAGAAAAACTTCTGCGCGCGATTTTCGGTGAGAAGGCCGGTGACGTTCGCGACGCTTCTCTCTATTGCCCGCCGGGCATCGAGGGAACCATCGTCGACGTGAAGATCTTCTGCCGCAAAGGCGCGGAAAAGGACGAGCGTCACAAGGCCATCGAAGCCACCCAGGTAGCCAAGCTCGAAAAGAACCTCGCCGATGAGATTCGCATTCTCACCGACGAGCGCCTCAAGCGCTTGACGGACCTGCTCGGCGGCCAAAAGCTCGTTGCCGACTTGCACGATGAGCGCACCAACAAGCGCTTGCTCACCAAGGGCGCCGAACTCACGCGTGAAATTCTCGAAAAGATCACCACGCGCAACCTGAAGCGCCTGCGCCTCAACGACAAAGACCCGCTCCTAATCGAGAAGATCGACGAAATCGAGGAGATGACTTCGCGGCAGATCGACGTGCTTCGCAAGATCACCGACGAGCGCATCTCGAAACTCAAGAAGGGCGACGAACTGCCGCCCGGCGTCATCAAGCTCGTGAAGGCGTACATCGCGATGAAGCGCAAGCTTTCCGTCGGCGACAAGATGGCAGGCCGCCACGGAAACAAGGGCGTCATCGCGCGCATCGTTCCCAAGGAAGATATGCCGTACATGCCGGACGGCACGCCGGTCGAAATCGTTCTCAATCCGCTCGGCGTTCCTTCGCGTATGAACGTAGGCCAGATTCTCGAAACGCATCTCGGTTGGGCGTCGAAGGAATTGGGCGTGCGCATCGGAAAGATGCTCGACGATACGAGTGCCCGCGCCGAATCAGTGCGCAAATGGTTCAAGGACGCGTTCGGTCCCACGTCGGTTTGGAAGACGATCATGGATCTCGACGATGAGGCCCTGCTCGATCTCGCGCACAGCTTCCGCGAAGGCGTTCCGTTTGCCACTCCCGTATTCGACGGCGCTCGCGAGCACGACATCCGTCACCTGTTCGAATTCACCGAGTTGCCGGAGAGCGGCAAGATCACCCTCTTCGACGGCATGACGGGCGACGAGTTCGCGCAGAACGTCACAGTCGGCTACATCTACATGCTCAAGCTGTCTCACCTTGTGGACGACAAGATTCACGCGCGTTCCATCGGTCCCTACTCGCTCATCACGCAGCAACCTCTCGGAGGTAAGGCCCAGTTCGGCGGACAGCGCTTCGGAGAAATGGAAGTCTGGGCGCTCGAAGCCTACGGTGCGGCTCACATTCTGCAGGAACTGCTCACGGCGAAATCGGACGACGTGTACGGCCGCGCGAAGATCTACGAGGCCATCGTAAAGGGCGAGCCTGGAATCGAACCGGGCGTGCCTGAATCCTTCAACGTTCTGGTGCGCGAGCTGCAGTCGCTCTGCCTCGACGTTGAATTGATGAAGCGGCAGAAGCCCCAGCTCGAGAAGGCCGAAGCGTCGGATTAATTTTGCGCTCCCGCAAATCATCGCGGGAGCGCCCACTAGTTTCTTGAATTTTTCCCTGGTTTCATCAGGGAGGAGGGTCAGCCATTGTATCGATCTAGTCCTTACGACCGCGCCAGCCAGATTGCAGATTTCGATTCGATTCGCATCAGCCTGGCGAGTCCAGAAAAAATCCGGTCTTGGTCGCACGGTGAAGTTACCAAGCCGGAAACCATCAACTACCGCACCTTCAAGCCCGAGCGCGACGGCCTCTTCTGCGCCAAGATTTTCGGCCCCGTCACGGACTGGGAATGCCTGTGCGGAAAATACAAACGGATGAAGCATCGCGGAGTGATCTGCGATAAGTGCGGCGTCGAAGTCACGCTCAGCAAAGTCCGCCGCGAGCGCCTCGGCCACATCGAACTCGCATCGCCCTGCTCGCATGTGTGGTTTTTCAAGGGGCTGCCTAGCCGCATCGGGTATCTCCTCGACATCACCATGCGCGACCTCGAGCACATCCTCTATTTCGAGACGTTTGTCTGCATCGATCCAGGCGAAGTTCCCGGTTTGAAGCAGAAGGAAATTCTGCCCGAGGAAAAGCTGCGCGAAATGCAGAAGGAATATCCCGGAAAGTTTCAGTCCGGGATGGGCGCGGAAGCCATCAAGGAACTCCTGCGGCGCGTCGAAGTCGACAAGCTCTCCGAAGAGCTGCGCGAAAAAATGAAAATCGATCCGAGCCTGCAGAAGCGGATCAAGTTCGCGAAGCGCCTCAAAGTTCTCGAAGCTTTCCGCAAGAGCGGCAATAAGCCGGAGTGGATGATTCTCGACGTGATTCCGGTTCTTCCGCCGGAGTTGCGTCCGCTCGTGCCTCTCGACGGCGGCCGCTTCGCCACATCCGACTTGAACGACCTCTATCGCCGCGTCATCAACCGCAACAACCGGTTGAAGAAGCTCATGGAGCTTCACGCGCCAGACGTAATCGTCCGCAACGAAAAGCGCATGCTGCAGGAAGCTGTTGACGCGCTCTTCGACAACGGCCGCCGCGGACGCGTTCTGCGCGGTACCAACAATCGCCCGCTCAAGTCGCTCTCCGACACGCTCAAGGGCAAGCAGGGCCGCTTCCGCCAGAACCTGCTCGGCAAGCGCGTGGATTATTCCGGCCGTTCCGTCATCGTAGTCGGCCCGGAACTGAAACTTCACCAGTGCGGTCTGCCGAAGAAAATGGCTCTCGAGCTCTTCAAGCCGTTCATCTATCACAAGCTCGAAGCCGCCGGCCACTGCACCACCATCAAGCAGGCCAAGGAACTCGTCGAAGCCCAGGAATCAATCGTCTGGGACATCCTCGAGGATGTAATCCGCGAGCATCCCGTCCTGCTCAATCGCGCTCCCACGCTGCACCGTCTCGGCATTCAAGCCTTCGAGCCGGTGCTCGTCGAAGGAAAAGCGATCCGCATCCACCCGCTCGTTTGCACCGCCTTCAACGCGGACTTCGACGGCGACCAGATGGCGGTTCACATTCCGCTTTCACCCGAAGCGCAAGTTGAAGCCTCGGTGTTGATGCTCAGCTCGCACAACATTCTTTCGCCGGCCAACGGCTATCCTCTCGCCGTTCCGACGCAGGACATGGTCCTCGGCATCTACTACATGACGAAAGCCAAGCCGCAAGCCAAGGGCGAAGGCCGCGCGTTCGGTTCGAGCGAGGAGTGCATCATGGCGCTCGAAGCGGGCGAAGTGGAATTGCTCACGCCCATTCGCATGCGTTACACCGGTGAAGTCATCGACCTCACCAATGCATACGACGATCAGGACGTCTCGCACACCGAGCCGATTCAGCTCAGCAAGCAGTTCCTGCACACCACCGTTGGCCGCGTGATCTTCAACGATCACCTCCCGTCGGATATGCCTTTCGTCAATGGTTTGCTCAAGAAGAAGGGCATTCAGGCGCTCGTGCAGTATTGCTACCTGCGCTTCGGCCTCGAAAAGACCGTCCTCATGCTCGATAAGCTGAAGGAACTCGGCTTCCTCTACGCAACGAAAGCCGGCGTCTCCATCAGCATCAGCGACATGGTCATCCCGGACGTGAAATCGAAGCTGGTTGGCACAGCCGAACATGAAGTCGTCAAAGTGCAGCAGCAATATCTCGACGGCGCCATCACCAACGGCGAACGCTACAACAAAATCATCGCCATCTGGTCGGACGTCACCGAGCGTGTTGCCGACGAAATGTTCAAGGCCCTCGAAGAACAGGACAAGCAGGGCGTGATCAACCCGATCTACGTCATGGCGGACTCCGGCGCTCGAGGTTCGAAACAGCAGATCCGGCAGCTGTCCGGTATGCGCGGTTTGATGGCCAAGCCCTCGGGCGAAGTTATCGAGCAGCCCATCACTTCGAACTTCCGCGAAGGCCTCACCGTGCTGGAATACTTCATCTCCACGCACGGCGCTCGTAAAGGTCTGGCCGATACGGCGCTCAAGACCGCCGATTCCGGCTACCTCACGCGCCGCCTCGTCGACGTCGCCCAGGACGTGATCATCAACGAATTCGACTGCGGCACGGCCGACGGAATTTTCGTCGAACCGATTCTCGAAGCCGGCGTCGAAGTCGAGCCGTTGCGCGACCGCGTTGTCGGCCGCGTTTCGCTCGAGAAGATCAAAGACTACGAAGGTAACGTGATCGTCGAGATCAACCAGGAAATCACCGAAGAGCTGGCCAATTCCATGCAGGCGGCCGGCATCGAACGCGTGAAGATTCGCTCCGTGCTCACTTGCGAATCCCGGCGCGGTGTCTGCGGACGCTGCTACGGCCGCAACCTCGCCACCGGGCGCTTCGTCGAAATGGGCGAAGCGGTCGGCGTGATCGCCGCGCAGTCCATCGGCGAACCTGGCACACAGCTCACGATGCGTACGTTCCACATCGGCGGCACCGCCACTCGCGTCACCGAACAGTCGAAGGTCGAAGCCCGCAACAATGGCTTCGTGAAGTTTATCGACTTGAAGGTGGTCGAGGGCCGCGGCAAGCAGATCGTCTCGATGAACCGCTCCGGCTTGATCGCGGTTGTCGACGAAAAGGGCCGCGAAAAAGAACGCCACCACGTCGTATACGGCGCGCGCCTCAAGGTCGAAGATGGCCAACCGGTCACGCTCGGTCAGGTGATGGTCGAGTGGGATCCTTACACCTTCTCGATTCTCACCGAAACTGCAGGTACCGTTCAGTTCAAGGACCTGCAAGCCGGTATCACCATCGAAGAGCAGGTTGACGAAGTCACCGGTCTTTCGCAGCTCGTCGTTACGCTGCCACCCGGTGACGAAAAGCACCAGCCCACCATCAACATCCGTGGCGCGGGCGGCCGCACCAAGAAATACCTCATGCCGTCACGCGCTCACTTGATGGTCGTTGATGGTGACGAAGTGCAGCCCGGCGACGTGCTAGCGAAGATCCCCCGCGAAACCACGAAGACGAAAGACATCACCGGCGGTCTGCCGCGCGTTGTCGAACTATTCGAGACTCGCAAGCCCAAGGATCCCGCGGTCATTAGCGAAATCGACGGTATCGTGAAGTACGGCGAAATCGCCAAGGGCCAGCGCAAGATCTACGTCGAAAGCGAAGATAGCAAGACCACGAAGGAATACTCGATTCCTCGCGGCGTCCACATCAACGTGCAGGAAGGCGAACACGTGCGAGCCGGCGAGCCCCTCATTGACGGGCCGCTCAACCCGCACGACATCCTCGCCGTCCTCGGCGAAAAGTACACGCAGGCGTACCTGGTCAATTCGATTCAGGAAGTCTACCGGCTGCAGGGCGTGAATATTAACGACAAGCACATCGAGACGATCGTTCGTCAGATGATGCGCTGGGTGAAGGTCGAAGACGTGGGCGATACGACGTTCCTCCTTGAAGAGCAAGTGGACAAGTTCCGCTTCCGCGAGGAAAACGATCGCATCATTCACGATGGTGGGCGTCCCGCTACCGGCCGTCCGCTGCTCCTCGGCATCACCAAGGCGTCGCTCTCCACTGACTCGTTCATCTCCGCGGCGAGCTTCCAGGAGACCACCCGCGTTCTCACCGAAGCGGCCATCTCCGGAAAGGTCGATTACCTGCGCGGCTTGAAGGAGAACGTGATCATGGGCCGCCTGATTCCGGCCGGTACAGGTTTGGAGCGCTACCGCAATATCCAGCTCCTCACCGAATTGCCTCCACCGGAAGACGGAGAAGGAATGGGCGCCGGATTCGGACAAAACGGTCCGGATCTCACTCCCGAAGAAGCCGCGGCTCTCGACTTCCTGCGCAAGGATACCGACGCCGTAGCCGAAAGCTAGCCAACACGAAGAATCGTCGCTCTAAGCTGCAAAGGGCGGCATCGAATTCTTCTCTAAGACAATCCAGGGCGCTCTGAATCCCAGAGCGCCCTTTTTTTTTCTTGGGCGACGCTCTCTTGCGATATGGAGTGCGGCCGGCTTGCCGCCGCTTTGTTTCTCCCGGCTTGCCCGGTCGCTTGTGCGCGCGCACCATCCGAAAACTCCGCCGCTCGATCGCAACCGTAGCTCAGGTCCCATTCTGGCCGCCCTCGGCCAGAATTGACCTGAGGCCTTTGGCTTTTCTTGCAGTGGTGGCCTTCAGGCCGGCCGTCTTTTCTTCCGGGATGTGACCGTCCGCAAACGCGCACCGCCACACCTGCAACCTTCTCTGTTATGCAACTTGGAAATCCAGCTCGCATTCAACGCCGTAACATTCGTACCTCCATGTAAAATTTAGGTGCAGAATTTGGCTCAGCACAGCCCGACCCGGAACCAAGCGCCCGAAGAAGCGGGGACTCCATTTTGTCGAATTCAACTACTGAATCGAACAAGCCATCCGCCACCCTGTCCTCCGGCGAAGAACAGTTCAAGAAACTCGTCGAAATAATTTCCCGCTCCCAGCACAACTACCGCGAGCTGATCGATAGCCTCGACCAGGCCGTTTTCACAATTTCTCTCGAAGGCGAGATTCGGGTAGCAAACCGCAGTTTCGCGGAAATATTGGGCGAGGATTTTCATACCCTCATCGGCCATCGCATTCACGAGTTCATAGCCGCCCCGTCGCCCGAAGAAGCAAAGGTCTGGCTCGCGGGATTTCTCCACACAGGGCTGGATCACGGCAGGCTTTCACTGCGTCTGAAAAAGAGCGGAGAACTTCGCTACTTCGACTGCTGGGTTCAAGTGGTCACAGAAGACGGAGTTGCCGCGGGAATCAGCGGCTGGGCCCGCGACGTCACCTCTCAACACCAGGCGGAACTTCGTTTCAACGAGTTCTTCGAATCCCTGCGGGAAGGAATCTTTTTCACCACGCCCGATGGCCAGGTGCTCGATGCGAATCCCGCGATGGTTCGCATGCTCGGCTTCGAGACAAAAGAAGCGTTGCAATTGGAGAATTTCAGACAGGTCTACGCCGACCCGGCTCAGCGCGACGCGCTTCTCCGCGAACTTCAATCGCGCGGCTCAGTCCAGGATCGGGAAGTGGTTCTTCGCCGCAAAGATGGTTCGCACGTCTACTGCCTCGCTTCCGGTTTCGCGATTCGCGATACCTTCGGGCGCATCGTTCGTCTCCAGGGCACCCTTGTCGACATCACCGAACGCCGCGAAATTGAAAAACGTTTGCATCAGGAACAGGAATTCGTCCGCCATCTGATCGCTTGTTTCCCGGACATGATTGCGGTATTTGACGCGAGTGGACGATTCACCTATGTCAGCCCGCGCGTCTACGAAGTGCTCGGCGCGACTCCTGCCGAATTCGTCGGGCAGCCCCATTTTTTTGGAGTTCATCCCGATGATCAGCCCGCAGTAGCCGAAGCATTCCGCCAGGTAATGGCTGGAGAAGATTCTTCCACGCAGATGGAATTCCGGGCTCGCCACGCGGATGGGACCTGGCGCACGCTTCGCGCAAGCGCCGGTCCGCTCTTCGACGCCGACCAAAAAATCAGCGGTGTCGTTTCCTCCGTCCGTGACATCACCGAAGCTAAAACCTTCGAGCAGCAGCTTGTTCAGAAGGAAAAATTTGCGTCCATGGGCCAGATGATGGCAGGCGCCGCCCACGAGTTGAACAATCCGCTCACCGCAATCCTCGGAGTAAGCGATTTGTTGCGCGAACGCGCCACCGATGATTCTACTCGCCGCCAGGTCGAAATTATCTTGCAGCAAGCTCGGCGCGCGGCAGCCATCGTTCAGGACCTTCTCGTGTTAGCCGTGCCATCGGGCCAAAAGCGCGGAAGAGTGAAGGTGGATGAGATCATTAGGAAGGCAATCGAATCTCACCAGAAATCGTTGCAGCAAAGAAACATCGTCGCCGACCTTGTGATCACCGGAACTCTTCCTGCGGTGGAAGGCGATCCCCGGCTCCTCTCTCAGGTTTTTGCCAACATTCTGGTGAATGCGGAACAGGCCATTTCTTCCGTGCGCGAAAAGGGCACCATCCGAATTTCGCTATCGCAGGCGGGCAACAACTTGCTCGTGGCATTCACTGACGACGGTCCCGGCATCCCGCAGGAGATCGTCGACCAAATCTACGATCCCTTTTTTACGACCAAAAGACCCGGAGGGGGAAGCGGGCTGGGCCTCACGATCTGTCTGGGCGTAATCAAAGACCACGGCGGCCGCATTGAGGTGCAGAGCTCGGAGGGAGCCGGCACGACCTTTCGCATCTTTCTCCCCGCGATCGTGGAAAAGAGACTGGAATCTCCGAACTCCGCATCCGTGCGGCGCGCGGCTCCGGTTTCGTCGGCGTTAAGCGGCCGAAAGCTGCTGATCGTAGACGATGAAGAAAGCATCCGCGAAATTGTGCAGGATGGCCTTTCCGCGCGAGGGATGAATGTGGAGTGTTCGGCGAGTGCGGAAGAGGCGCTGGCTTTATTGGCCGCCAACGCCTATGACATGATGCTTTGCGATTTCAATCTGCCCGGTTTGAGCGGCGAGCAGTTGTTCGAGAAACTTAGGGCTCAAACCGGCGGTTCATTGCCCCGGTTTGTTTTTATGACAGGGGACTTGCTCGAACGTTCGACGATTGCCTCATTTGCTGACAGGGGAGCGCACGTTCTTCAAAAGCCGTTCCAAATTTCCGCTCTGGCGACGTTACTTTCCGAGCTTCTTCAAGAACAGCCCATAAAAGCAAACTAGTTTTCTTCCCGTCGTGAGCTTGCGAGGTGCTATTTTTTCGCTGCGGAAACTTTTCCGCCAACGTCCACACCAAAATCCCACACGTACAGATTCGTTCCTTCGCCTTTCACGATTTCAGTAAACACGTATTCACCTGGTTCGAGCGATTGGCTGAGCGTGAAACGATAGACGCCGTTGGCTATCTGCCAGCGCTCGGCGATCACTTCATTTCGCTTCGTTTTTGTGATTGCTTCGAGATAGGTGTCAACGTTCTCGATCAAACGCGAGTCGCCGTGCACCTTCGTGCGAATCAAAATCATGTTTGGCTCGCGGCCGTCCGCGGTGCGCATATAGAATTCGGGCTGCTCATTGTGCACGCGCACTTCGGCGTGAGGCCTTGGAATCGAGAGGTTACGTCGAGAAGGAACCACCGGAATCGGGACGAGTACCTGTTCAACCACTTTGGCCTTGTCTCGCTTGTTGTCCGCTTGCGCTTGCGTCAGGCGCAGCACCGATTTCCCGTCGTAAACAAACAGCCCTTCGCCCGGGGGAATGAAAACGCCGGGAGCCGCTTCCAGGCTCGCGTCCACATCGAGCGGCATGATACGCCGTGCTTGCTCTTGCTTGTGCACGCTGCTGAGCAGTGCGGCATCGTTCTTTTTCTGGTCCGCCTCGCTCTGCTTCGTCGCGTCCCAATCCACCAACGCCGCCGGCATCTCTTCCCACTGCGATCTCTCGATGTTGTAGAACCGGACCCGGTCGTCCATCACCTGATATTCGCGCACAAGCTGGACATTGCCATCCTTCAGAATCAGCTTTTTACCGCGCGGGAGATGCGCGATCCTCGACTCGGGGGACGCGGATGGGTTTTGCTGGCCTGCATCCGAAGATTTGGCAGACGCGGATTGCGTCGGTTGCTGCCCCGAAACTGCCAAACCCTTGGCGGAAGATGCGAGCAGCGCACAAGAGGCAACCGCGCAGATGATCGTCAGCAAGCAACGGACGCGACGAAACCTCACCGCACCAGCTTTCTCGCGCACAGACATCACCCGTTCACCTAGGAGTTGAGATGCAGATTAGAGCTTTCGGGGATACGGAACCGGAGAACTTTTGAGGCGGAGAAACTAGTGCTGGCAGCGCGGATGCAGAACCGTGAGGATCATCAGATCGGAATTCGTGAAGAGCCACTTCTCGGCTTCGGCGCCCGCGGCTGAGGCTACCCGGGCAAGCTTGCCGAGGTGCTTGTTGAGTGCCAGAGCGCGCAAGTGGTCGAGGCAGATTCCGGTGAGCCGGACCACTTCGTCCTCGGTGAAAAGCTTTTGGCTCGATCGTACCCGAACCATCTTTGCCGCCTCCCGAACCGTTCGATGCTAAATCGAGACTAAATGCCGCATCCTCTGCAAGCAATAGTCCTTCCGTTCCAGCGAACGAAAACCATCCGGTTAGGACCATCCTCGAAGTCATTTGAATTCTGCGATTTGCGAGGGCTTTGTATTCCCTTCGCCGCTCCTCAAAGCCGACGGCTCGAACCGATGAATGGGAAAGAAAAATGCCATGCGCGGAAAGTTTCTACAGATTCAGGAAGACCGCTTGCTCCATGCTCGCGGCGTCGCCTCAAGAATGCGGGATCGCTTTCGAGCGCTTTTCGCGCCTCTCGGAATCTCATATCGTAAATCCGTCGGCGTTTTCGAAAGCCCGCGCGAGCTGCAATACTCGGCCTTCCTCAAAATGCGGCGCAAAAATCTGCATGCCGATCGGCAAGCCGGTCTTCGTCTTTCCGCACGGGACGGAGATGCCCGGGATGCCCGCCAGGGAACCCGTAACCGTATAAATATCAGCGAGATACATCTGCAATGGGTCAGCCGTTCGCTCGCCAAGGCGAAATGCCGGCGTCGGTGCAGTCGGCGTGACGATGGCATCCACCTTTTGGAACGCGTCGGCAAAATCGCGGGCGATCAGCGAGCGAACTTTCTGGGCACGGAGATAGTAGGCGTCGTAGTAGCCGGCGGACAAAACATAGGTGCCGAGCATGATTCGACGTTTCACTTCGGGACCGAAGCCCCGCTCGCGAGTTCTCTTGTACATCTCGCGCAGACTCGCACTCGGCACCCGAAGGCCGTAGCGGACTCCGTCGTAGCGCGCGAGGTTCGAGCTCGCCTCAGCGGTAGCGACGATGTAGTAAGTGGCGATCGCATAGTCGGTATGCGGCATGTGCAGGGGGATCCGTTTCGCGCCCAGCTTTTCAAGCAGCGCGATCCCGGCAAGCACCTTTTCCCTCACTTCGGGGTCGAGGCCCTCCCCGAAGTAGTCCTCCGGAACCCCGATTCGGATACCCGCGAGCGGCTTTTCAAGGTTGGCGGCGTAATCGGGCACGGGCACTGCGGCCGAAGTTGAGTCATTCGGGTCATGCCCGGCGATAATGGACATCAATACGGCAGCGTCTGTAACATTTTGTGTCAGTGGGCCGATTCGATCGAGCGATGAAGCGAAGGCTATAAGCCCGTATCTCGATACGCGTCCGTATGTTGGCATCATGCCCGGGATCCCGCAGCAAGCCCCAGGCTGCCGAATCGAGCCTCCTGTGTCGGTCCCGAGCGCCGCAACCGCTAGTCCGGCTGCCACAGCTGCGGCGGAGCCACCGCTTGAGCCTCCTGGGACGCGATCGAGGGAGACCGGGTTCCGTACTGGACAGTATGCCGAGTTTTCGTTCGAGCTGCCCATGGCGAACTCGTCGCAGTTGGTCTTGCCAAGGATTACGGCGCCGGCGCTCTCAAGGCGCTCGACGGCCGTGGCGTCATAGGGCGGCACGTAGGTCTCGAGGATCTTGGAGCCGCAGGTGGTGACGACGCCGCGGGTGCTTATCACGTCCTTGATGGCGATGGGAATGCCAGCGAGCGGCTGGAGCGCGTCGCCCTTGGCGATGATGGCGTCGATCCGGTCAGCTTGCGCGTAGGCGCGGTCAATCGAGAGCGCGAGAAAGGCGTTCAACTCGCGATTGCGGTTCTCGATGCGGGCGAAAAAGTCCTTGGTGAGCTCGCGCGCGGAGATCTCTTTGGTTCGCAGCGCGTCGCGAACGCTGGCGATCGTCCATGTGGAGGAAGCGCTCATCGCTCGTTTTCCAGTATCTCGCTCACCGCTCGATCACCCTCGGAACGCGGAAGAAGGGCTTGGCAGCGTCAGGGGCTTGCGCGAGGACGGCGTCCGCAATGTCGCAGGGGGCCAGCGTGTCGTCGCGGAGTTCCGGATGGTCTTCACCGGGCGCGGCGAAGAGGACTTGCGCCATGGGTTCGATGTTTGTGACGTCGAGCTTCTCGAGTTTGCCGACGTAGGCGATGATCTCGTCGAGCTGGCCGCGATAGAGCTCGATTTCCTCGGGCGTCAGCTCGAGGTGCGCAAGCTCAGCGACTCGCAGAACGTCTTCACGGCTGATCTTCACTAGCTAACCTCCACTCTTTGAACCTCCGCGCCTTTTTCCTCAGGATGCCAATCCTTAGGTGCCCTTTTACCGCCGATTAAAAATTCTTATGTTATTGAAAACGAGCCGTTTGGCTCGATTTTTAATCGCGCCACCGTAGATTAAAACCGCGGTGACTCTGGCCCGTCCGGCGCAGACCGCAGCCTGACTGCAGCGAAAGTCGCTACCAGCCGCAGCGCGCAATATCCGCGTGGCCTTGTCGGCCTTTTGACGCGGACAGCACCCAACTACTTCATTTTAGACGCGGCTAGATTCTAGGGAGATGTATAGAGCCGCGCAAGCTCCTAGTTGTAAGAATCTAAGGTGCTTTCGTTGGGCACACGAGGGAGAAAAGGGCCAACGAAGTGAAGCATGTGATTGCACTCAGACCAGGGGTTGCAAATCTGCTTCAAGAACAAGGGCATCCGTGCCATCACCAAACTCAACGGTATAAACAAGAGCTCCGACAGCGCACTTGAAATGCTTTGCCTTTTCCTCGCTGTCTACCGGAGTGATACCAACGATCACACACTTCTGCTCCGTAACCCTTCCGGTATCATCCTTGGTCTTGGCTATTGCCGGGTCGCCATAATCAAAATTCATGTTGCGTGATCTCCACAGGGCGAGTGAGTCGATGTTCGCCCGATTCAACGGGACTGAATGTTGGGCCAGCCGGAGAACCCTTTCGCAAACGCACCGCAGAATGAGGCCCCCGTCATTCATAGTAGTAGAGATACCAATTTGCTTTGAGGTGTTTGAATGCAAATATCCCGTGTCCCGTCGATCCGACTTCTGGTGATAGTTTGCCATCCAACGATGCGACCAGTGGTGACAAAGGAACATCAGAATAAACGTAACCCTTTACCCCTATTCCGCTATAACTCGCAACAAAGAACGTCGCGGCTGGATAAAGCGGGGTTCGATCAATCCCTCCGCTTAATTCGGTGTTTCGAAATAGTGATCTGTAGTCCTGCCAGCGTTGCTCCGTCAGCACTTTTTCTCGCCCAGGTCCCTGATCTCGAGTTTCCGCCTTAATTCGAGCTACTTGCGAATCCGCTGTCGACATTGCCAATAACCGGTCGAAGTCGCTCTCGTGGATTGCAAAACGTTTTTCCATCGAGGCATCAGAGGGATGGCCACAGGCCGTGAAAGTGAGTCCAGTGATCAACACGGCGGCAAGAAGGCCTCTGCGCATAATTTGCATATCGGCTGCTTAGCTCCTGCGGACGCTCCAGTCTAAGCTGGACCACCCGGCGCCACAAAAAACTTTCCATTTCAGCTGGAACGTGTAACTTCTCCGCGGGCCTTGCGTAAAACTTGTGGGAAGGAGAACCAATGAAAACATTTGTGCGAATGGTAGTGCTGTGCGTTTTGGTGCCGGCCGGGGTGGCGCTGGCTCAGGACAAGCCGGCGCAGGAGAAGCCTGCGGTGACGGCGGAGAATCCGCTGACGAGTTGGAACAAGGTAGCGTATGCGCGGTTGAAGAACATTTTGGCGCGGTCGGCTGAGAAGATGCCGGAGGAGAATTACAGCTTTAAGCCCGTCGACACGGTGCGCAGCTACGGGCAGATCGTGGGACACCTGGCCGATGCGCAGTACTTGTTCTGTTCACTGGCGCTGGACGAGAAAAATCCCGGGTTGGACATCGAGCACACCAAAACCTCGAAAGCCGATCTTATTGTGGCGCTCAATACCGCGTTTGCTTACTGCGACAAGGCTTACGACAGCATGACTGACGCTTCGGCGACGCAGACTATCAAGCTGTTTGGAAATGATGCGCCGCGGATGAGTGCGCTGATCGTCAACAACATGCATAACATGGAGCACTACGGAAACCTGGTCACTTATATGCGCATGAAGGGCATCGTGCCGCCGAGCAGCGAGCATGCGCCCGCGCCGCCAGCGAAAAAGTAAGCGGAGAGATAAGCGTACAGCAGAAGAGAGGCCTCACGTCAGGCCGTGCGATTCTCGCACGGCCGGGACGTGAGCTACGGGTGCACGATGGTCTCCGCTGAAGGTGTTCGAGATTTTACGGGTACGGGAAGAGATTCAACGATCGCGATTCGATTCGGAGAGCTAGCGCAGAAAATAGTAGCCCCAGGATGCCCAACGCCCCGAATTCGTGGGGTCCTTCTCGACATCTCTAACGAAGTCGGCCACGTCAAGAGTCTTTAACTCTTTTTTTATTCCTTTCGCACAGACTCCTGCATTGCGCAGTCCCGCTGTTTCCTTCGGCGGGCGATGCGCCGCAATTCTCGGATTGTTCTTCCTGTCCAACCTACGAGACTCGGTTCGTGTCACTTCATCGACTCGGTGTTGCCCACCAGACATCTCTCCGATCACGTGCGACCATGATGATTTCTTCGAACTCCCCGCAATGGGGAGGCGGGTAGCCTATTCACTTGATCCGGTCACTATGCTGCAGGACCACTGTCGAGATCAGGCATCCCCGCACGGACACTACCGCTTTCCTGCCGCGCTTTTCCTCGACGGCAGAACTCTTCGTAATCGATCTGGTCACGCATCATGATCCAGAGTCGGATCCCGAGTTTCCTGGCTGCAGCGACTCTCGCTTTCCCCAGCCCTTTCTGCACCAGTTTGCGCCGATAGAAGCGTTTCAACTCCGGATCCCGCTCCACCGCGTGCATCGCCGCTTCGCACCACAGATAACGCAGCAGCGCGTTTCCTTGTTTGCTCATCGCACCCAGCCGCTGCCGGCCTCCGCTGGAGTGTTCGCTCGGGATCATGCCGATGTAACTGGCCAGTGCTTTTCCATCGATGAACCGCAGCGGATCGCCCAGGAAAACTTCGGTAGCTAACGCGGTGATCGGTCCCACTCCCGGGTGCGTCATGAGTCGCCGCGCCGGGGGATGTTGCTGAACCTGCTGGCTGACCTGCTGATCCAGCTGGTCGATGGATTCCTGCAAACGAGGGTACAAAGACAGCAGTGCCGCTCGCCGCTCGCTGGCATGAGGAGCCAGAGGCAATGCCCGAAGTGCGTGCAGGCCCGCTTGACTCCATAGCGCGTGGCCTCTCCTGAGACCATGGTTGAGTGCCATCGATTGCAGCGTGTGCTGCACTTGAGATCGCAGGCGCACCCACTGATGACGGTGACGTAGCAACGTGCGCAGATCGCGCTGCTCGCTCGAGGGCATCCAGATCGTGGGAAAGCGATGCTCTGCCAGCAACGTCAGCAACAGTCGCGCATCCCGCCGATCATGTTTTTGCTTCCGCGTCTCCGCCTTGCGGATCTTCTGGGGATGACCGACTCGGCATTCGATCCCCAGCTCTTCCATCAACTCCAGAAACCACTGCATCGAGCCGGTCGCTTCAATCCCCACCAGAATCGGACCACGCAGTGCGGAATAAAACTCCCGGACGGCGGCGCCTTCATGTTCCAGGGTCTTCTCCTCCAGCTCGCCTGTGTCAGTATCCAACATCGCGATCGTCTGTTGTCGAGCGTGTAGATCGCATCCTATGATTTTCATCTCGGCCTCCTTCGATCCGAGCTCTGTTAGGTTTGACACCGCACAGTTTACTCGGCTGGTTGTGAGGCCGACTTCGTTATGTCATCACGTATCGGTTTTCCTGTGAGTTCTACAAGCTGTTTGGCCACGAGCATCGTTGGCGCTTGTTGAAAATGCCAAGCCAGGTCTGCTCGATGGTTCTTTCCGCATAAGACCACTAAGTGCCAAACGACGGGATGTTCATCGACACCGAGTTCGAACTCCGCTTCAACGAGTAGTTCGCGTACTTCGGCAAAAGGTATCTCATCTTTCACGACCCTGCGAAGGCGCAGCCAATTCCACACCAGGATTCGGATTGAACGGGACCCGCTTGAAACAAGAACGCGTGGACGAAGCAAGAGTTCGACACAAACGAGAAAACAGACAAATCCGCAGATAGCAGGGATGAAGGCGGACGATGCGATCAAGGAAAGGTACAAAAAACCGAGTCCGAAGCTTGCGGCAATCAGCGGTGGTATTACAGATGAATTCGATTCCAGCAAGACTGAGTCTTCAGCTTGGGAAGACTTGACCGGACCTGAAAGTTTAGCTCGGGGGAAAAGCATGCGTATCTATACCACGGTCATTCGGCGGCAAAGAATTAAAGACGAAAGGCCTCACATCAGGCCGTGCGATTTTCGCACGGCCGGGACGTGAGCTACGGATGCGAGGTTTAAGTTGCGGTTAAGTTGAAGCGTTAAGTTATCCTTGCAGCTTAATTATCCCTGCAACTTAATAGATATCGTATTGCTCCCAGTGCAGAGTTGGGTCGGCCTGGATGATGATGCTCTTTTTGGTCCAGCGCTCGAGCTCTTCGATTAGCGAGGATTCGCGCGTCTTCAGGGCTTTGGCGATTTCCGGGTGGAGGCGCAGGGTTAGGCTGCCGGAGTCGACATCGGGGGCCATCTTGCGCGCTTCGGCTTGAATTTCGTAGCAGAGCGTGGGGATGGATTTCACCATGCCTGAGCCGGTGCAGTAGGGGCAGGGCTGGCAGAGGGTGCGCTCGAGGGCCTGCTTGGTGCGCTTGCGGGTGATGGCGACGAGGCCAAATTCGTTGAAGCGCAGGACTTTCGAAGGCGCGCGGTCGGCGCGAAGGGCGTCTTCGAGCGCGGCCATCACTTTTTCGCGATTGCGGCGCTCTTCCATGTCAATGAAGTCGATGATGATGATGCCGCCAAGATCGCGAAGGCGCATCTGGCGGACGACTTCCTTGACGGCTTCCAGGTTGGTGCGGACGATGGTGTCCTCGAGGCGATTGGAGCCTTTGCCGACGAATTTGCCGGTGTTGACGTCAATGGCGACGAGCGCTTCGGTGTGGTTGATGACGATGTAGCCGCCGGATTTCAGCCAGACCTTCGGGCGCAAGCCTTTGTCGATTTCCTGCTGGATGCCGAATTCTTCGAAGACCGGCGTTTCCTTGGTGTAGAGCTTCACGCGATTCACGAGCGCGGGTTGGAAGCGGCTCATGAACTCGACGACCTTCGCGAATTCCTCTTCTGAGTCCACCCAGATCGCGCCGAAATCCGGAGTCATGTAATCGCGGAGGATGCGCTCGACGAGATTCAGATCGCGATGGAGAAGCGACGGTGCTTTGCGCTGCTCGGAGCGGGACTTGATTTCCTGCCACGTGCGCATCAGGAATTCGACATCGGTTTTTACTTCTTCGGCGGTGGCGCTTCCTGCCGCGGTGCGGACGATAAATCCTCCGCCGCCCTGGCCTTTCGCTTCGTTGACGAGATGACGCAGGCGAGCGCGATCTTCGGCGGAAGCGATTTTGCGCGAGACGCCCGTGTGATCGAGCGTCGGCATGTAAACGAGATAGCGTCCGGGAAGAGCGACGTGGCTCGTGATGCGCGCGCCCTTTTTGCCGAGCGGCTCTTTGGCGATCTGGACGATGATTTCCTGGCCCTGCTTGAGCATGTCGGAAATGAGCTGGGTGCGGCGTGGCGCCGTGCGGTGGCCGTGGCTATGGCCGCCGGGGCCATGCTGCGGACGGCGGCCACGGTCGGGACGTCCGCCACGATCGTGACGGCCTCCGCGGTCGCGGCCTCCGCGGCGCGAGGGGTGCTGCATGCGCGAGCGATAATCGTTCTGGACGCGCGCGTTCCAGGGCTGCTTTTCCTGCGGCGGTTGATTTTCGGACGCGGCCGGATAGCTGTTTCCGGGTGATCCGGCTTCTGCGGCAGCAGAGGGATCGGAGCTGTCGTGCGACGCTTCTGACGCTTCCGATCCGGCTTGCTGGGCTTCGACTTCGGCATGCGCCGCGGCGTGGGCTTCGTCGGCTTCGGCGTCGAGGTCGGATTCGTGCTCGTCGTCTTCGTCGTCGAGTTCGTGCTCTTCGACGTCGATCACTGTGTCTTCGGTTTCGACCACCTCTTCCGATTCGTGACGCTCGTGAATATCTTCATCGAGAGCGCGGAGGCCGCCGAACGGCGCAATGTGATCCTCTTCGGTGCGGAGGGCGGCTGCTTCGCTTTGCGCTTCGGCAACGTGTTCGGTGAGAGCGGCGGTTTCTTCCTCCGTGAGTTCGTGATGCGCGGCTTCGAGGGGATAGGCGAGCGGTTCGGCTTCCGCTTCGGATTCGAAGTGGGCGATTTCCGTCTCGGCATCATCGCGAGCGGCGAAAGTCTCGTGCGCTTCGTAGCTGGCATCCACATCTGACTCGGTCCGCTCGGAAGCTGAGGCGCCGGGCTGCGAAGGCTGTTCAGCATTGCGCTCCGTGGCGGGCTCTTCGTGAGCGGGTTCGCGAGTTTTCCATTTCGCGATGGACTCGCCCGGAAGAGGCTCGAAGCCCGCGGAGGATGAGTGAGACGACGTTGAGTAAGACGGAGCTGAGCGAGATGGCGCAGGTGAAGAATAAGACGGCGAGTAAGATGGTGCTGAAGCCTGCTCCGATTGAACGGAGTCAGACGGTGGCGCTGGTGAAAGCGAATCGCGCGTGGGCTCGGGCGGGAAGCTTGCGGGCGTCAGCGGCGGAGCCGATTCCGGCGGCGCTACGACCGGTGCCGAAGAAGGCGCTTTGTATTTTGCCAATGATTCGCCGGGAAGAATTGTCGGGACGTAACCGTCCGGTGGTGGCACAGATTCGGTGGAAGGCTCCTCGTACGGACGGTGCGAGGCATATTTCGACTGCGGCAATTCGCGGCCATAGCGGCGATCGCCACCGCGCCCACCACCACCCCCTCCCCGATTTGGACGGCCACCACGACGACCGCCGCCGCGTCCACCACGGAAATCGCGACCGCCGCCTCCGCGATTCGGGCGGCCTTCGTGGCGATTCTCATAGCGAGGACGACTCGCTGGGGGTGAATTGTAGGTGGGGGCAACATTGCCCGACGGACCGTGCGCGTCCGGTGCTTCGGCGGATTCGTCGTGCTCGCCAGAGTGGGCAGCGGCGTGGGGGGCAGGCGCAGACTCGCTCGAAGCCGGCGCCGCCGATTCCACATCCAGCGGTTCGAGCGCCGGCGTGGACGGAGCGGCGGTGCTGAACACCTGGCCGCCCTGGTCCTGCATCTTCTGAACTTTTTCCTCGGCGGTGGTTACGATGTGGTCGAATTCTTCGAGGTCTTCGAGGAAGTCGCTGACGTAGAGGAAAGCGTCGCTATCGAGCCCGATTTCGACGAAGGCCGATTGCATGCCTGGAAGCACGCGTGTGACACGGCCTTTGTAGATGCTTCCAACTAGCGCAAATTCTTTTTCCCGCTCGACATAAAATTCACAAAGCTGTCCTTCTTCCAAAATGGCGACCCGTGTCTCGTGGGGGTTCGCCGAGATAAC
The DNA here is from genome assembly GCA_963772535.1 of uncultured Acidobacteriota bacterium. Taxonomy (GTDB): domain Bacteria; phylum Acidobacteriota; class Terriglobia; order Acidiferrales; family UBA7541; genus Palsa-295. The sequence continues at coordinate 682,880 of CAVYXN010000004.1, read as the reverse complement.
CATTTCCTTCGACATGAAAACTCCTCAATGGGCATCGAGTGGGGGCGGTCGCGCCGGCAGGCACAGCGAGCACACGGGCTCGGCCAGTCTGGCGCAAGGATGGATTTAGTTGTAACCATGACAGGCCGCCCAGGACGGACGTGCCGTGTGGATGGATAACTATCGTCTTCACCCGATGCAATCCTAAAGTAAATTCGAAATCCGGCTGTCAAACGTGCGCGCAGTCCGGGTACATCTTTCAAAATTTCAAACCAAATTCAAACCAGCCTTAATTGACGAAACGCCGCATTCGCACGTTCATCACCAGGCCCAAAGCCAAAAAAACAAAAGCGGTAGACGATCCGCCATAACTCATCAGTGGCAACGGAATGCCGGTGACGGGCATATAGCCGATCACCATCGAAGCGTTCACCAGGACGTGGAAGCCCAAGATTGCGGTGACGCCCATAACCACAAACATTCCGGCCCGATCTTTCGCCTTCTGCGCATTATCCACGAGCCGCAGAATCAAGCCCAGATACAGCAGCAAAACGACGATAACTCCGATGAAGCCCTGCTCCTCAGCCAGCGCGGCCAAGATAAAGTCTGAATAACGCACCGGCACGAAGCCCAATTGATTCTGGCTGCCTTTGCCGAAGCCCTTGCCCCAGAAGCCGCCGGAGCCAACCGCAATCTCCGACTGCAGAATCTGGTAACCAGCGCCGCGTGGATTCTCCTCTGGATGGAGGAAAGTTTCAATACGCTGCTGCTGATAAGGCTTCAGGTAGCGCCGCATGTTCCACCCGATCGGAATCATCAGCGCCACGAGTACGGCACCCACTGCCAAATGCTTCCATTCAATTCCTGCGAGAAACGCTCCTACTACTGCCACCGGCACCAGCACCATCGCTGTGCCCAGATCGGGCTGAATCAAAATCAGTCCCACGGGTACGCCGGTAAGCACTGCTACTTTCAGCAAATCGGTCAGCGTGAGCCGATCTGTGCGCACCTCCGCAAAGAAGCGCGCCAATACTATGATTATAATCAACTTCATTAGTTCTGACACTTGCAAATTCATGCCACCCCCCAGAGCCACCCATCTGCGGGCACCGAATCGGGAATGGCCAATGGCCAGGACGACGAGGAGAGTTGCCAAGCCGAACATGTAGAGCGCGGGGGCCTGATCCATCAACGTGTGGTAGTCGATACGCGAGATCAGGAACATACCCGCTACGCCGATGCCGATCCAGGTGAGCTGTCTCCATTGCAGGCCGGCCATGTTGGCGGCCGCATGCGTCGAGGAGTAAATTTCGAGGACGCCGATGGTGCTGATCGCGGCAACGATGGCGAGCAGGGCCCAATCGAAGTCTTGAGTGCGCGGACGGTCTTTCATAATTTCAAGCGTTTCGCTGGCATCGCTTCAATTCTTTCACCGGCTTGCTCCACCGACGGTTGCGACCAGAGGACGAACTGGAGCGGGAGGCGGAGGAGTGACGCCAGCGGTCTGCTGTGCGCCAGCGTTTTTCTTGTCGTAAAAGGCTTTCACCACATCGCGGACTACCGGGCCCGCAGCTTCGCCGCCATGTTCCAATGTGTTTTGGACAATGGCCGCGACGACGATCTCGGGATTTCTGCGAGGCGCGAATCCGACGAACCAACCGTCCATTTTCTTGCTCCCGATGCGGTTGGCTGCAGTGTAGCTCATCAGTTGAGCGGTGCCGGATTTACCGCAGAAGTCGATATTCTGCAAGCGCAAGTGGTAGCCGGTGCCACCTCCCTCGTTGACGACGCCGTACAATCCCTGCGTCACCTGTTCGACTGCATTTTCGGAGAGAGGGAACTGGGTCGTTTTCAGGTCCGGCATATTCTTCAAGAAGTGAGGTTGCACGAGCGTCCCTGCGCTTGCAACGGCCGCGGCCATACGCGCCAGCTGGATGGGGGTGACGGTGACCGCACCCTGTCCCACCGAGACGGAAATTGTTTCGCCGGCGTACCACTTATGATGGAACACACGCTCGACCCACTCCTCGGAAGGCATATTTCCCGCTTCCTCGCCGGGTAAATCGACACCCGTTCTGCGGCCAAGGCCAAGCCCTGCTGCGTAGTCATGAATGCGATCGATGCCGAGCTGCTTGCCGATGGTGTAGAAAAACACGTCGCAGGAATCGACGATCGCTTTGTGAAGATCGACGGAGCCATGACCTTGCGGGCGCCAGCAGTGAAACGTCCGCCCATAGAAATTCGCGTAGCCGGGGCAGTACACGGTGGTGCTCTCAGGCACGGCTTTGGAATCGAGCATCGCCGTGGCCATCACGATTTTGAAAACTGAGCCCGGCGCTAGCTGCCCTTGAATCGCACGATTCAGCAGCGGAGTTTCTTTGTCGGTATTGAGCTTTGCCCATTCTTCGGACGGAATGCGAACCGCGAAATCATTGGGGTCAAATGTGGGACGGCTGACCATGGCCAGAATTTCGCCAGTGCGCGCGTCCATCGCAACGACGGCGCCTTCCTTGTCCTGCATGTCGTGTTCGGCGATGGCCTGCAAGTCGTAATCAATCGTCAACTGAATCGGCTTGCCGGGAATTGCTTCGACGTTGTCGAGAGTGCGCATCGCTTTGCCGACGCTGTTCACGACGACGCGGCGCATGCCGTCCGTGCCTTCGAGGGTCTCGTTGTACTGGCGCTCGAGGCCGGCCTTGCCGACGATATCGCCGGGGCGATAGTGGCCGTCGCTCTGGTCCATCTGTTGCGGCGAGACTTCACCGACGTAGCCGATCGTATTTGCAAGCATTTCACCGTGCGGGTAGCGGCGGCGCTGGACCATCAATAGTTCGAGGACGGGAATATCGGCGCGGTGCGATTCGACGAAGGCGATGTCTGCGAGGCTCGCAGCCGGTTTGATTACAACGGGCTGAAATTTCGGCTCGTTTTTCGATGCATCCAGAGTCTGCTGAATATCCTGGCGGCTGATTCCGAGCCCGTCGATGATTTGAGGAATGCTCTTCTCGATGGCCTTCATGTCTTCGCGCAGCAGCAGGACGCTGAAGGAAGGGTAGCTGTCAACGAGCACGCGGCCTTCGCGATCGAGCATCGCGCCACGAGGCGCGATAATCGGGATGGAGCGTACGCGATTGCGCTCGGCGAGATCGGCGAAATGTCCCGACTGGACGACTTGCAGCTTCCAAAAACCGACTAACAACAGCACCACAAAAACTACCGAAGCGTAGGAGACGAGCGCCAGCCGTTCCTGGGGGACCTTCTGATCGTTAACATTCCACGACGGCAATGGAACTCCTGCGCGGGGGTCTTACTTGGCCGGAATGCAGTCGGCCCTGATGCGCCCTGATAAGCAAAATCGGGCGGAACCCGAAGCGGCATTTAAAACTAACACCGGCAAAGTGCGCCCGCAAGCCAGCTATGTCCTTTCGGTCAATGTATTGTGCCTAAAATTGGGGGCGGAAGGTAGCTGGCCCGAGGGACAGGAGCGCTGGAACAGGAGAGTTGGAAACAGGCGGCTATTGCCTTCTGCGCAGGCGGTCGAGAAGGGCGAAGAGTATGACACCGACCCCGGCGGTGACGAGCGAATCCAGCAGAAGGCGGAGCGTGAACATTGGCATGGGACGGGCGAGCAGCACGCGCTCCGTGATGGCCAGCACCACCTGATGGAAATGGAAGAGGATGAATATGAGTCCAAAGCGGGCGATGGGATGCTCCGTATCGATTCGCGCGCCCACGGAGGAGGCCACGTAGCCGACGCACGTTTTGGCGATGCCGTACATGCCGATGGGATTGTCGTGGCTGAGCGCATCCTGTGCGATGCCGATAGCAGCGCCGAGAAACATGCCGCTCACCGGATTGCGGCGGCTTACACCGAAATAGATCGTGACGAGCAACGGCAGATCGACTAGTTCCGCAAAGCGGCCATACTTGTGAAGGAACGCTTGCAGGACGAGCGCAAGAAAACAGACGAGCGGAACCGCGCCGCTATAGTACTTGTGAACCTCGATGTTGGAGTCCGATCGTGCGCCGGCGCTCAGCATGGTATCCATGTTAATTATGCGCGTTTGGCGTGGATGGCGGCGTGGCGTTCGTCGCGGGATTGACTTCGCTGGTGGCGGGAAGCACATCGGTTTTCTTGGGCGTCAGTTCCTGCTGCGTCATTAGAACGAGAACGTCCTCGAGACGGTCGAGCCTCGCCGTGGGGTCGATCGAAATCGCTTGAAATGGGCTGCCGGCCTTGGCGGTTTCCACTCTTCCAATTGGCAAATCCTTGGGGAAAATGTGGTCTTCGCCGGAGGTTAGGATTTTGTCGCCAACCTGCACTTTTTCGTCGTTGACGATGTAATCCATGCGCGGATTCGGATCACCGCTGCCTTTCACGACTCCATGGGTGCGAGTGCCGGCGAAAAGGGCGCCAACGCCGCTTTCCTTGTCGTTAATCAGAAGAACTTGCGAAGAAGTGGGGAAGACTTCCACGATTTTTCCGACGATGCCTTCCGGAGTGATAACGGCCAGGTTGCGGCGCACGTGGTCCCGCTCGCCACGATTGATGAACAGAGTGTGCGAGGTGGGATCGGCGCTGGCTCCAATCACTTCCGCTGCCAGCATCGACGCTTCGGGATGCGCATTGCGGAAATTCAAAAGGCTCGCGAGGCGCTGGCCTTCGGCGGCCTGGCTTTCTAGCTCGCGGTTGCGCATGCGAAGCTCGTCCAGCTCCTTCTGCAAGCGCGCATTTTCGGTACGAGCGTTGCGAAGGCCGATGTAGCCACTCCACAAGCCGCCAATCTTCGAGAATGACCAGGTTCCAACGCGCTCCACGGGCGTGAGAGTTTGCACGGTCCAGTAACGCACCAACCGGACGTTGTTCTCGCGCTTGATTTGAAATGCGAGCAGCAACACTTGCACGAGAATCAGCGCGGCGAGCAGGCTCAGCGGGCGATGGCGCGAAATAAGCGTGTCGGACATATTCGAGTACCGATATTCAAACGTTCAAAATACCGCTCGGCGCGATTGGCCGTTTCAATCAATCGAAACGAGCCGGAGCAAGCGGAAATCGCTCAGCATTTTTCCGGTGCCTAGCACGACGGAAGCAAGCGGATCGTCTGCAATCGAAACGGGCAAGCCGGTTTCTTCGCGAATGCGCTTGTCGAGATTTTTGATCAGTGCGCCGCCGCCGGTCAGCACGATGCCGCGATCACTGATGTCGGCGGACAACTCGGGCGGCGTGCGTTCGAGAGCCACGCGAATCGCGTTGAGAATCGTCGCGATGCACTCGGACAGGGCTTCGCGAATTTCGCTATCGTCGATCGTGACCGTGCGCGGAACGCCTTCAATCAGGTTGCGGCCCTTCACTTCGAGAGTGAGCGGCTTCTCGAGCGGATAGGCCGAGCCGATTTCGATTTTGATCTGCTCGGCGGTGCGTTCGCCTACGAGCAAATTGTATTTGCGCTTCAAGTAGTGCATCACGGCTTCGTCCATCTCGTTGCCGGCGACGCGGACGGAACGCGAGTAGACGATGCCGCTCATGGAGATTACGGCGATGTCCGTGGTGCCTCCGCCGATATCCACGACCATGTTTCCTGACGGCTCTTCGATGGGCAGGCCGGCGCCAATTGCGGCGGCCATTGCCTGCTCGACTAGATACACTTCGCTGGCTCGCGCGCGATAAGCGGAGTCCTGCACGGCGCGCTTTTCAACGGGTGTTATCTCGCTGGGAACTCCGATGACGATCCGCGGATGCACGAGGACGCGGCGGTTGTGCGCCTTCTGAATAAAGTAAGTGAGCATCCGCTCGGTGACTTTGAAGTCGGCAATCACGCCGTCTTTCATGGGCTTGATCGCGACCACGTTTCCGGGCGTGCGGCCGAGCATTTCCTTGGCCTCGCGGCCTACAGCCACCACTTCGCCACTGTTTTTATTGATGGCGACGATGGAAGGCTCGTTGACCACGATGCCTTTTCCGCGCGCAAAGACCAGTGTATTGGCGGTTCCCAGGTCAATAGCCAGATCGGAAGAGAACAGGCTGAAGACCGACCGCATGTTGTAGCTGTTTTTCGTCACGTAACGCTTCCCCCAGAATCCGCTTGAGCGCTGCTGCGGCAGCGCGTGCAAGTCAGCTTAAATCTTTCGGGCGCAAGTTTATGCGCACTTGGTGCTATGACGCGGTATCTATGGCACCACGACATCAACTTTTTTGATAGCTGTACCACCTCGCCGATTTTGGCCAGTAATTACGATCGTGTGGCTGCCGCGATCCATCGGCTGCGTGAAATACCGGAAATGGCCATCGGGACGTATATCGGCCACCTGTTCGCCATTGATGATCAACGCGGCGCCAGGCTCGGTGCGGCCGATCACCTCCACGTTGTTTCCGTGAAGTTCCGTGTCGTCCACTTCGAGCAGCATTTCCTGTTCTTTACCTGCAACGACAAGCATGAATTTAAAAGGGTCGCTTTGGTCGCTTGCGTTGTTTTTCTCATCGATCGCGCGCACTCGCCAGAAATAATCGCCGGGCGGTAGGCCGGCGAGTTCCGCACTGGAGCCGGCGGTCTTCCTTTCCATCACAACTTTGTTGAACATGGAAGTGGTACTCACCTGCAATTCATAGGATTTCGCCGTGGTTACGGGCTTCCACGTAAATTGAATCGGATCGTGTTTGGGATCGGCAACGATCACAGCCGCCAGATTGATCGGTTTATCCAATTGCGGCGGAGCCAGCACTTGACTCTTGGTAATTGGGCCGCCGGTCGGAAACGAAGCGCGCTCCCACTGGCCGATGTCGAGGTGCTCGCCGCCGCGATTCAGTTCCGCGCTTCCGTTATCCACCGTGATTTCCTGCTGGTTGGTCGTAGGGTCGCTACGCACGGCCGCGCGGCTATTCGCGCGCACGGAGGCGACGGCATTTTCAAACGAAACTTCCGCCTTCGATCCCGGGATTTCCCACGAGCCCGTCGCAAGATCCACTTGTCCTGATGAAATATGCACGCCGACTTTCGATGCGCGGTCCTGCTGCACCACGTTGTCTTCCACGGTGACGAGCGTGTCGCCCTTTACAGTGTAAGTGGTTCCGTCCGCAAACTGAATTCGAGCCACGCCTTCGCCGCCGGTTTGGATCAGATCGCCTTTATCGAGCGAGAGCTGATAATCGGCGTTCACCCATTGCACCGAATTACTTTTCTTCACCTGCACTTTTCCGTCGAGGTTGACGAAACGCGCTTGGCGCGCGGCAGCGGTGGAACTTTCATTGGTCGAAGGCGCCGCAATGGAATCGGAGATTTTGTTGATCATGCTGGCAGCCATCTCAGGAAATGCGAAGTGGAAGGCGGCAAAAACAACCGCCACAAATAGGACGACGACCAGCACTACAGTCCGGTATCTGACCGTGTGCCAGTACACCTCCACCCGCGATATCTTCGGCTTCTCAGCCGCCGAGATTTTTCCGATTGCCATGGCGATTTGGGGCCAGTTTTGCAATCTAGCATAGGGGTATAGGCCTTTCAACTTGGCCGGGGAAGAGGATGCGAAACCGCTAACAGCAAGAAAGCACCATGTTTTCTCGTAACTTACGGGCGGAGCGGAAGGCAATAGAGGCGGCCTGAAGACCGCGGTATCTTTACCCGGGCGTGACGATGCCAGGGCCCCTCTCGGAGCCATTTTGGAGGTTGACCACAGGCGTCCGGTTTAGGGAGACTAGACACTCGAATTGGCGCCATTTTCGTCCTCCTGGCGCCGAACCGAGGCATTGTCGCCCGTAAAGGCCGACCGAGAATTTCGCTGCGAGGCACATAGTCATGAATGAATCGATTGGGGAACTCCTTCCACCGACACGCATTATGCTCACGCCGGGCCCGTCGTGCATGGACCCGCGCGTTTACCGCGCCCTGGCTACTCCACTCGTGGGGCATATGGATCCGTGGTTCATCAACATGATGAACGATGTTCAAGCGCTGTTGCGCAAGGTGTTTCAGACGCAAAATCGGATCACCTTTCCGATATCGGCCTCCGGGTCGGGCGGAATTGAAGCGGCGGTTTTGAATCCCTTGGAAGAAGGCGACGAGTGCGTCGTGTGCGTGAACGGCTGGTTTTCCGAGCGCATGGCGATCATTGCCGAGCGGAGTCCGGCGAAAGTGATTCGGGTGGAAGCGCCCTATGGGCGGACGGTGGATCTTGACGATGTGCGCCGGGCGGGCAAGGGCAAGAAAATAAAATTCGTCGGGCTGGCGCATGGCGAGACGTCGACGGGAGTTGTGCAGCGCCTCGACGATTTTCGCAAAGTGGCGGATGAATTGGGAGCGATGATGGTTGTGGACGCGGTCGCAACGCTCGCAGGCGTCCCGATGGATATTGACCGCCAGCATATCGATATTTGCTTCAGCGGCTCGCAGAAAGCAATTAGCGCGCCTCCTGGAATGGCGCCCATCACCGTGAACGCGCGGATGGAAGATGTGATACGCGCGCGCAAGACGCCTGTGGGAAGCTGGTATTTCGATTTCACGCCGATTATGACGATGTGGGGAAGCGAACGTACCTATCACCACACGCCGCCGATTTCGCTGATCTACGGGATGCGCGAAGCGTTGCGGCTCGTCTTAGAAGAAGGGCTCGAAGCGCGCTGGGAACGCCACCTGCAGAACCAGAAAGCGCTGGTTGCTGGAATCGAAGCGATGGGCCTCGAGCTATTTGTCGAGAATCCCGCGGAGCGCTTGGTCACGGTGACCGGAGTGAAGGTTCCCGCTGGAGTGAACGACGGTCGGGTGAGGCAGCAGCTGCTCGACGAATTCAACATTGAGATTGCTGGTGGGTTTGGGCCCATTAAGGGCAAATTGTGGCGGGTGGGCTTGATGGGGTACTCGAGCCAGAAGACTAACGTGTTGCTGTTCCTGGCTGCGTTTGAAAAAGTGCTGCTCGATCATGATTTTCGCGTGCCGGCAGGGGCCGGCGTGGCTGCGGCGGTGCGAAGCTACCAGCAGTCGTCGCAGCCCGCGGCTGTGGGGGCTCGAAAGTAGCGGCGCTGGAAGGATCAATGGCAAAGGCAGTGTTTCCGACGATTCCCAATGCAGGCGCGATGAGCGATTTCATCGGGGCGTTCGATGTTCCGTCGAAAGTGACGGACTACGTATATCGCTGCCGCTTCTCTCATTGCTGGAACGGAATCGCCACACGGCATGCGGACACGATGGATTGCAAGTTTTTCGTGGACGGAAAAGGCGTGGTGCTGGGGCTCGCGCATCCCGGCTTTGTGGAATTCCGCACGCGCTCGGGGCGCAACTTATCGGATCGCGAAGCCAGCTACATTGGGGCCGAATACCTGCGCGAGCGGCTCGAACAGGAAGACGAGCATGCGCTCTACGATGTTTCTGCTTCTGACGTTCTCCGAATTATCGAAAAGCTCGGCATAAAATAATTCCACGAATCCTTCAGAGTTGCTACGGTGCGTCAGATTTCGCTTTTTCTGCCGCCGGTGGCTTCGAATTTTTCGGGATACTGCGGATATAGTTCACCAGATTCCAAATGTCTTCATCTTTCAGGCGATCCGCCTCGGAGGGCATCTGGCCGTTACCGTTCTTGATCACATAGAACATTTCGCCATCGGTGGTGGACTTCAGAGTTGCAGGGTCGCGGTAGTCGATCATCTTGAGTTTCATGTCAATGGCCAAATCGCCTTTGCCGTCTCCATCGGCTCCATGGCACATCGCGCAATCGTAACCGTATTTCTTTTTCCCAGTGGCGATCGAAGCGGCGGTGGGTTTTACGGGATTCACCACTTTGAGCGCTTCCGGCGGAATCTTTGCGCCCGTAGAAGGAGACGGAGCTTTTTCTTCGGTGCTCTGGCTGCTTTGGGCCTGCTGAGCGTGACAGGAAAATGCGAGGGCCAGCCCAGCTGAAAGAACAAGGATGCGCGTCCACATAGCGGCCTCCTGATTCGGGTTGAGCGGATTGTACGCCCCCTAGCGCTGGAGGGTGCGGGTTTTCTTGTCGTGGAGCGTTCTCTATGCGTCCGAAAGCGATTCGCCGAAATTCGCGCTGTCGTTCAATTCGTCAGCCTCGAGAATCTCGCCGCAGTCGAGGCATTCGACATACTGCGAATCGTCATCTTTGGCGATCAAGCGCGTTCGGGTATGTTGGCAGGGCACATTCTGCATAGCAATCTCAGCGCGAAATGTAATGCCTGATTGTAGCATCGCGTCCGAACACGCAGAATGGCATGTGCGGTTGACAAACGTCCGAATTGCAACTATCAGTCAGGATGGTTTGAGCCGCAAAGCGGAGAAAGTGTGACCTCTGTAGCGACGACGCAGGAAAAACTTGGCAGTGCGCTCTTCTATGGGATTGTAGCTATTCTCGCTTATCTCGCCTTTCGCGTCTTCGAACCATTCCTCGCATCACTGGCATGGGCGGTGATTCTGGTGGTTCTCTTTTTCCCTACCTATGAGCAGTTGGCGAAAAAGTGGGGAATGACGACGGCAGCGATTGCCAGCACGATCGGCGTGACGCTGATTCTGATTGTGCCGGCGATCTTCATCATGTTTGCGTTTGTCCGCCAGGGATACGAAGCGGTGCAGTCGATTCAGCTGGAAGTCGCCTCCGGCCATTTCCGGTGGGTGAACGATATCTGGATGCGCCTGCAGAGGCGCTTCCCTGACGTTGAGGTCACCGACCTGGCGACCACCCTACGGGGTTATGCCGAACGCATTGCTGCGTACGTGGCCAGCGAGATTGGCACGATGCTGCGCCACACGGCCAGTTTTGTTTTTCAGCTTTCCGTGACGATTCTGGCGATGTTCTATCTATTCCGCGACGGACCTTCGCTCATTCACCGTCTCCGCCAGGTCCTACCCTTCGAGGGCGTGTATCGAGATCGAATGATCCGGGATTCGCGCGATCTGATTTTCGCCAGCGTGACGTCGAGCATAGTGGCTGCTGCTGCACACGGTTTGCTTGGCGGGCTGGCCTTTGGATTGACGGGAATCGGAGCACCGATTTTCTGGGGCGTCATGATGGGATTTTTCTCGCTGGTGCCGGTGGTGGGCTCTGCGCTGATCTGGGTTCCGGCGTCGATCAGCCTGATGCTGGAAGGCCACATCGTGCACGGGATTATCCTTGCGTTGATTTGCAGCGTGATTGTGGGAATGATTGACAACATCATTCGCCCCTGGCTCATCAGCGGACGGGCTGAGATGGGCGGTCTTGTGGTCTTTATCAGCGTGCTGGGCGGCATCGCCGTTTTTGGCATGCTGGGGATCGTGCTGGGGCCAATTGTCGTAGCGTTGGCCACGGGACTGCTTGATTTATACGCTCCGAGCGATGCTAGAAACCAATCTCTTGATGCGGGTGGGAGCGAAAGGCATGGCGTGCTAGAGTAGCCCGCTTCGGAACTCGCAATGGGTAAGAACTCCAACTCAAAACACGTCAGCAGCTTGCCGCCTGAAAAGCTCCGGTGGCATTGCGAACCGGCTCGAATCCCATTCGAGACGACCGCGGAGGTGGAACCGACGGTCAACGATATGGGGCAAGACCGGGCGCTGCGTGCGCTGCGAATGGGCGTCGAGCTGAAAGCGTCGGGCTACAACCTGTTCGTGTGCGGGCTTTCCGGGACCAGCCGCGGCGGGATGATCGTGCGCATGGTCGAAGAGATGCATCTTGAGACCGAGACAGCCCCGGATCGCTGCTACGTAAATAATTTCAAAAATGCCGATCGGCCCCGGTTGCTCACTCTTCCGCGCGGGCAGGCCAACGCGTTCAAGAAGGAAGTGGAATCGGGAATCGATTTTCTTCGCCGGCGCATTCCACAGGTTTTCGAAGGCGAACCTTTCCAGCGCCAGAAGACTCGGATTGTGGAGAGGTTCACCGTCCGTGAAAAAGAGTTGATGGATGATTTCACGAGGCGGATCGCGCGCGAGCAGTTCGCTCTGGGACGCATGCAAGTGGGCGCGGTCGCATTGCCGGAGATTTTTCCTGTGCTCGAAGGGCAGATGGTTCCCATCGAAGAAATCCCCAAGATGGTGCAGGAGGGCAAGCTCGAGAGCGTCGCTGCTGAGGATCTAGAGCGGAAGTACGATCAGTTCCGGCAGGAATTTACGGTGGTGTATCGGAAGACGCTTTCGCTTTCGCGCGAACTCGCGAGTGAAATGAGTTACCTCGAGCAGGAAGCGGCATCGGTGCTCGTCGATGGGGTGATCGAAGAGCTGAAAGAAAAATATCCGAACCCGCAGATCTCCGAATATCTCGAAGAGGTGCGGCATCATATTTTGGACAATCTCGACCCGTTCAAGGAGCGCGAGGGCGAGGACGATCAGCCTCCGTCGGAAGGCGGTGGAGGGCAGCGCCCTGAGCGCACGGACCGCGATCCATTTCGAGTATACGGCGTGAACGTGATTCTCGCGCACGGCGAGCAGGAAAAAGTTCCGGTGATTTTTGAGACGATCCCCACCTACGCGAACCTTTTTGGAACGATTCACAGGAGCTACGACACGCGCGGCGGCTGGAATTCGGATTTTATGGATTTGCGCGGTGGTTCTCTGCTCCGGGCGGACGGAGGCTTCCTGGTGATGTATGCGCTCGACACGCTGACTGAAACAGGCGTGTGGCGGACGCTCAAGCGAACCTTGAATCACGGCAAGCTCGAGATTCAGCCGGTGGACGTATTTTTTCCTTTCAGCAGTGCGGCGCTGAAGCCCGAACCGATCGAAATTCACGTGAAGATCATCCTGATCGGCGATCGCGACATGTACGAGCTTCTCTACGACTACGAAGATGACTTCAAGAAAATTTTCAAGGTCCGCGTAGAATTCGATGAAGAGATGGCCTGGAGCGAAGAGGTGATTCGCCAGTACGCGGGCCGCTTGCGTAAATTGAGCGATGACGAGCATCTCTGTCCGTTCGACCGCACTGCGGTAGCCGTGCTTCTCGAACATGGCGTGCGGCGCGCCGGCCGGCGAGGAAAAATCACGGCGCGATTTTTCGATCTGGCGGATTTAGCTCGGGAAGCGTCTTACGTGGCAAAGCATGAGAAAGCGGCAGTGGTGACCGCAGAGCACGTCAGGAAAGCGCAAGAAGCACAAATCGACCGGCACAATTTGACGGAAACAAAAATCCGGGAGATGGTCGAACAGAATTTGCTATTTATCGATACGACCGGTGCGCGCGCGGGTCAGGTAAACGGGTTGAGCGTGCTTGAAATTGGCGGCTATGCATTTGGCAAGCCCGTGCGCATCACCGCCGCCGTGGCACTGGGCAAACTGGGAATTATTAACGTGGAGCGGGAATCGAATCTCAGCGGCCGGTTTCATGACAAAGGTGTGCAGATCATATCCGGATATTTGCGCCGCACATTTGCGCAGGATAAGCCGCTCTCGTTATCGGCGAGCGTGTGCTTCGAGCAGTCCTACTCCGGTGTGGACGGAGACAGCGCGAGCTCCACGGAGATCTACGCGATTCTTTCGGCGCTCTCGGAAATTCCCATCAAGCAGGAATTATCGGTCACCGGATCAGTGAACCAGCAAGGAGATGTGCAGCCGATCGGCGGAGTGAACCAGAAAATCGAAGGATTTTACGACGTGTGCAAGCTGAAAGGTCTCACGGGGACGCAAGGCGTTCTGATCCCTGCTGAGAACGTCGAGGATTTGATGCTTCGCGATGAAGTGATTGATGCGGTGGCGAAGAAGAAATTCCACATCTATCCGGTGGCGACGATCGAGCAGGGAATTGAAATTCTCACCGGCGTTCGCGCGGGCAAACGCAGCAAAGCCGGAAAATTCGAGCCTGGATCCGTGTTCGCAGAGGTTGATTCGCGTCTTCGCGAGATGGCCGAAACGCTCCGAAAGTTCGAGAAATAATCGGCAAACTTCAAATCAAGCGGCGCATTTGAATGGTGACTTGGACTGTTTGCCCGTTCCGCTGAATCAGCAGCTTGTATTTGTGGCCCACCTGCCGGAAGAGCGCGCGAATCGAGGCCAGCGTCAGGTCCGCTGCCGGTTCGTCATCGATTCCCGCGATGATGTCACCTTTTAGCACTCCCGCGTCCGCTCCAGGCGTTCCGGGCTGCACCGAGGCAACCTCGAAAGTGAGAAGTCCTGGCCCCTTGGCGACTACCGCTACCCCGCTCTTATCTTCTTGTTCGTAGTCCTCGAAATGAGTGTTGGGGTCGAGGATGAGCTGCTGATGCGCGTAATCGAAGATCACCGTAAAACGCCGCAGAATTCCGCCCCCGATCACGCCCGCGCGATTGTTGTCGAGGCCGGAATTAGCGCCTGCATGAACGAATGCCGCAACCGGCCCTCGAATTTCGTACCGGCCAATTTGGAAATCCGTGAGACGGCCGAGGGCAACGGTTGCGCCTCCTTCGATTTGCGGATCGGAGGCATTGATCGTCTTCACGTGCGAAGCGAAAATGCGATGCACTTCGCTAAAGCGATCGGAGACGAGCACAGAGGCATCAAGCGCCGTGCTGACCACAAAATCTCCGTCATGGGTTTTCAGGCCTGCCAATTTGAAACTCGCTTTGATGACCGGGATACCCTTATCAAATCGAAGCGGAACTATGGCCCCCTTTCCCGAGTACTTGTACGCGGCAGGATCGTAGAGCCGGAGCGTCTGGCGGCCGTAATCTATCTCCACGACGACGCGGCTGAAAAAATCGGTACCCAGCGTGCCCTGATAAGGCCGCCCAATCTCCTGCGAAAAATCCGGCTCGTCGATTTTTGGGAAATCAACAAAAGGCATGTCGACGCCGGGGAAATTCAAAATCGCATCCTTAAGATTGCTCAATCCGAGATCGGCAGCCCGGGCAGGACTGATTGACGACGAAGCGGCTGTGGAGTCGAGCACGAACAGCGACGGCTGGCTCTTGTTTACATCCGCGGGAACAAAAATAAGGTTCTCAAGGAATTCGGCAGGGATCTCGGCGGCATTGCCGCCGAAGGCGAAACGGGCGGGTGCTGCCGTTTGCTGGATGGAAATCCGCGAATTCGCCGACGAATTAAGATGAGATGCAAAGCCAACGAGTGCCGCCAGGACGGCTCCAAAGCCAAACGTCACACGGCGCATGATTTTGCTTTGCTCTCCTCGTATTTACACGCACAGCCAAAACACTTCGATTATACGTTTACCGAAGCGGCGCGAGATATCCTTGGCGGGCAAAGATCTGATACTCGGGCGATTTTATTGATTTCATTGACTCGGGGCCCGGTTGCGCGTTAGCGCCGGCGATCTGCACGATGAGCGAATGGAACTTTCCGTCGTGCTGAGGCGCTATGCCCAGGACATATTGATGCCGCAGAGAGGACGCAATCTCGCGATAAATCGCGACGAAATCGGTCGGCGATTCGGGAAAGTAGGCGCGTCCGCCGGTGATTTTTGCTAGAGATAACAGCGCCGCATCGGCCTTCGCAAAGGTTACGGGATTTGGTGGTTCGCCTGTCTCGTCTAGTTTTGGCGCGGGTTTTGATTTCTTTTTCTTTGCGCTCGGGGGATGCCGTAAAAGCCCGCCCAGTGCGACCGCGAATACTACCGTGTCGTCCTTCTTGAGTTTTTGCGCCAGCGCATCCCAGCGCTCCGGCGGCGAAGAATCGAGGCCGGTGGTGAGCAGCACGATTGCTTTCTTCCCGTGAAGTGGTGCGATCCAGTCGAGAACGGTCGAGACGGAATCGTAGAAGTTGAGATCACCCATGCCGAGCGTGTATTGAACCTGGCCCAGTGCAGCCGCCAGCTCGGATTTGTCGGGCGTGAACGGAAGGATCGGCTGCGGCGATTGAGAGTATGAGACCAGAGCGACCTCGTCATCCGCAGCGAGGCCATCGAGTAGCGCGTAGGCAGCGGTTAGGTGCTCGGCGTGAATCAAATAAACTGCGGGGCTGGTCTCGAGCATCACGAGTACTTGCGCGGGCGCCTCGATGGGCGCGAAGAAAACGATTGGCTGTTCGATTCCGTTGTCCAGGACGCGGAAGCGGTTTTGCGCCAACCCCGCCACAAATTTGCTCTGGCGATCGAGCACGCTCGCGTCAATTTTGACGATTTCGGTCGTAGTCTGAATTCCTGCTTGTGGAATCCCGGCGGGTTCCTGAGCGTGCAGAGCGAGTAAGAAGCAAAAAAGGAAATTTGCCACCGCGAAAGGAATTGCTGGGAAAAATCGGCGACCGCGAAGCCTACTGAATGTACGAATCAAAGTAGATGCCGTGCGAATCCTTCCACCAGCCGCTGATGCCGGTGTGAATGTGGCGCGTGAGGACTTCCGGTTTTACCATTTGGAGCCAGTCCGTGGAAGGAGGCGGAGTGGTCGAATCCTTGGCTTTCGCCATCTCGTCCGCAAGGTGCGCCATGACCTTGTCCCACGGGACTTGGGCGATGTCGGCTGCACTTAATCCGGAAAGTTTTTCCGGCAGAAGCGAACGCTCATGTGCGATTGCTCCGGTGCTCAGAACGCCAGGGGGAACGGCGTCGGGCTTGGCATCCAGCCGCGACATGGCCTGCCGAATGAGCGCTTTACGCGGAGCCGCAAAAAGCATTGTGGGCGTTACGGCGACGTAATAGAACTCACGTTTTTTCGCTCCCGTCTTGGGATCGGTATTCGGATAAACAAGATCAAGATAGGTGGTGGTGCCTGACGTATCCTCGCCGACGATAAAACTTCCTCCGGCGGCGCGGAGGATTCGAAGAACATCCTGAGGTTTCTGAATCGAAATCGCATAGGTTCTCAGCGCCGCACCATCATCGGCGAAAGAGGTTGCGGATGCGACCTCACCGGTGAAGAGCTGAAGGGCATCGGTAATCGGCATACCGAGGAATCCCTGCGCCATTTTCTCGTACATTTCCACAGCGGCTTCCTGCTGCGATGTCAAGAGCGGTTCAGCCGCAGCGCGGAGCGTTTGATAAATGACGACGAAGTTAAAACGCGAAATGCTGAAAATCGGACCGGCGCTCACAGCCGGTTCGGTAATGAACGAAGCGGCACTGCCGCCGGCAAAATCAAATACTCCACCCGTACTGGCATCACCGAGCATCGCTCCGTGAAATCGGGTTGCCTCTCCCGCGAAGCTAACGCTTCCGCCGAAAACGGTAATTCGATCGAGGCGCAAATTCACGGCAAACTTTGTGGCCTGTTTTTCCAGTTGCGCGGGAGTCAAAATCTTTGTCAGGTTCGGGAATCGCGCAAAAAACTCCAGCGCAGAATCGGGGCCAACAAATGGGCGGATCGACTGATACTCGGGAAGTTGCGTCACTGAATCGGCGGGCTTTTCTGCGCCACCGAATCGCACGAGGAGATCCTCGATGACGGACTTTTGATCGGCGAGAAAGTAGTATTTCGGCGTGAGTGCCGTGTAGGAAACGTCCGTTCCGGTGGCGCGCGCTTCGATTTTCGTCCCTTGAAATTCGTAGCTCATCACCGTCGGCACTTCTTTGCCAGTGGCCTTGTTTGCTGCGCGCAACTTTTCGACGATAGCCGTTTTTCCGTGCGCGTCGTACACGACAAAAAATCCTGTAACCGGGGGTGGCGTGGCATCGGCAGAGGTCTTTTTGTCCGATTCGGGTTTCTTGTCCGATTTAGGATTCAAAACAACTCCCACGACAGCGGGATTGTCGAGAAGCGACAGCACTTCCGCTTGCTCTTGATCCGAAGTAGCCGGCCCGTTTTTGGCAACGTTTTCGCGCATACTCTTGAGAAGCGCGTCGCGTGTGTGCAAGAACTGCGGGTCTTCAAATAGTTGCACCACGTGGTTCGTCTTTTCCGCGCTCGTTACGGCTCCCATACCGTGCCAATAGACAAAGAATACCGTGCTCGCGGGCAACCGATCCGAAAGAGATGGAGTTTGAGCGAATAGAGGAATACATGTGGCGATAAGCAGAAGGAGCGGGACAGCTATTCCAAATCGGCACGAGCCGCGAGATAACCTACGAATAATCTTCAAGTACGCTACCCTCCGCGGCTTTACCCTCAAATTACGACAGCGGCCAGGTTGCTCCGAGACTTAGTTCCCTGGCGCTGGTTTCGCAGCCGCAGCAGCGGCGGGAGCGCCTCCGCCTTTGGGAGTGCTCAGGTAACCCTTCGCATGATCCTTCGAGACTTCGAAGACTACGATCTCATAAGGCGATCGTGCACCGCGAACGTAGAACTGCACTGGTTCGCCGACGGTTTTATCTTTCTTTTCGATGGACTTGTCGTCAGCGACCACGTTCATCGTGTACTTGAAGCGCTTGGTGTCCACCTTGTTCAGCTTTACCTGAATGGGACCAACGTGCTGGATTCCCTGTTGCTTGTTGAGATCGAATTCGAAGATGTCGCGTTCGTTGAGTCGCTTGAGCTCTTCCACTTCGTCATGATTTCGCGCGATCAATCCGCTCTGCACGCCCAGATCGCCGATCGTACTCTGGAGTTTGCCTTTGGTGGCTTCCAGGTCCGCTTTCGTCGCAGCGACGTCGCTCTTGGTCCCGCTGATATCCGTGGCTACCTGGCCTAGTTTCGCGGACGTGTCCTGTTCCACGGCCCCGATTTGCTCACGCAGCTTCGCGTTGTTCACTTCCTGTTGCCGCTTCAGAGAGGCTGACAGAGACCGCGCCTGCGCCAACTCATCTTGTGTAAGGCCCAGCTTCTGAGAAGTAACTTCCAGTTGGCCCTTCAGGTCGGCGACTTGGGTATTCGTTTTTTCCAGTTCCGCGCCGAGGACTCGACTTTTCTTGTCTGCGTCATCGAGGCCCTTTCTCATGGCCTGTCTTTCCGCATAGCTGGCGAACAACAGATACGCCACAAGCACAAAAGCAATCACGAACAGCAGAACGACCCATCGAGGCAGAGCCGCCACTTCTGCCACTGGTTCTTCAGGCTGGGGGTGCGGCAGCGGCGTAGAACTCAAACTCATAGATCTCCTTCCGGCGGCAGAGCCGCCTCATCGATGGCGGAATTATGGCTGAGGTGCAAGAAGTTGTCTATCCTTTGCGACGGCGATTGTTTCCTCGGCGACGAGGCCAAATGGCCTCCACCGTGGTCGTAAGGCCCCCACGAGGAGTGAATTCGCCGGTCACGCGGCAACTGACCGGTCGAGCGGCAGCAACAATGTCGCGAAGCATCCGGTTCACCGCGTTCTCATAGAAAATTCCAAGATTTCGGTACGCGAGCAGATACATCTTCAAAGCCTTCAGCTCGAGGCACACTTTGCTCGGTTCATACCGGATCGTGATCTTGCCGTAGTCTGGCAGTCCAGTCTTTGGGCACACAGATGTGTACTCCGGAAACTGAATGGTGATCTCGTAGCCGGGAAAGTGGTTGGGCCACATCTCCAGTTTCGGTAGGCGGGCGTCAATTCCCGCCATCGAGTGAGCGTCAGTGTATTGGGGCATTCTCTTCCTCTAAGTGGCAATTCTAACGATATTGATTCTACACTTCGCGCCCGATTCATCCCATCTTGCCTGCTCGTGACATTTCGAGTATCCTCACAGAAACACGGGCGCCCACACCGGTTAGGACTCAGGCTAGGCTATAGGATGATCTGTCCGCAATGTCGGAGTTCAGACTGTTACCGCTCGCATCGAGACGGTGTCCCTGATTTGCTCGCGACATTTATAGGTTTCAGGCCCTGGCGATGTCACACGTGTGACAGGCGCTTTTACGCCCGGCGTGTGGCGTACGCGTTTAGCCGTTACGCGCACTGCTCGAAATGCGGAAACTTCGACCTGGAACGCATCTCCCGCGGGCGTGTCGAGGACGGAACCGTGATTCCCTTGAAGCGCTGGATCGGCACTCCCGCCTACCGCTGCGGTCTTTGCCGCCGCAGATTTTTTAGCATTCTATCTTTTCGCCGAATTGTGCCCTCGACGAGCGGAAGCACCAGGCCCCTGACCGGCGACGAGCCAGGCGATGTCTCACGGGTTGCTTCGGGGTTCGAATCTACGTAGCTCCGCTTCGCCCAGCTGACCCAGCCCCTGTTTGCTTCAAAGCGTCCTCTTCAGAAGCTCTTCCAGCCGTTGTAACGCACAATTAACATTCCCGTCACGGGTGGTTCAAGGCGGGCACATAAGGTTTGCCGTCCCCGTAAAAGGGGGAAGGCGCGGCTGCAAGTCTCTCTCCGCGCTCGTGCGAAATAGCTGCAACTCTTTGTATTGGTTTTCATCTTCGCTAAGGCCGGCACCATCAGCAAAGTGGGATCCAGGTGGACGCCGGGTTCGCGGCAACCGGAGGGCGAGCGGGTGGGTTGGTGGGCCATCACCTTCGCCGAACCGGGGGCTAGCGCGGACAGTAGGTTTGGAAGTTTAAATTCAAGGAGGAAGGGAATGCGAGCACTTGCACTATGGATTCTAGCCTTTGGCATCGCTGCATCTCCGGCGATGGCACGAGCCGCTGGGACGGGGGATGACAAGGATTCAACCGCTGCCAAGCCAGCGGGCACTGCGAAAGCCGCAACGGATAATAAGACGCCGGACGCTTCCTCTAAGTCGGACGCGCCGGCGAAACCGGCCTCGCCGACCATGGAAAACGAGCTTCAACAGCTTCGTGAACTTCTCGAGGCGCAGTCCAAACAGCTTCAGGAGCAGAACGATGCGTTGAAGGAACAGCGCCACGAAATGGAAGCGATGCAGCAGAACCTGAGGGCGGTGAATGCTCCCCTCGTGAATGAGGGTGCATTGCCAGCTTCCAGTTTGGCTGCCCAGCCCGCATTTTCTGCCGGTTTCGTTGCCTCGCCCGATGAAGACAAGCCGGATGCCTATCAAATTCGCTTCAAGGGCATCACGATCACTCCGGGCGGTTTCATGGCGGCAGAAACAGTTTGGCGGCAGAGAGGCATCACCAACGACGTGAATACGGACTTCAAGGCCACTCCATTTTCCGGTGCCTCGAACTCGAAGCTTTCAGATTTTAACTTTTCTGGCCGTCAGTCGCGTCTCAGTGTGCTTGCCCAGGGCAAGCTCGATGACGTGAAGATCGGCGGCTACTTCGAAGGGGACTTCCTTTCAGCCGGCGTGACCTCGAACAACAATGAAAGCAACAGCTACACATTCCGCCAACGCCAATTCTGGGTGCAGGCAGCTTTCGCCAGCGGTTGGACGATCACTGGCGGTCAGATGTGGAGCTTGGTCACAGAAACAAAGAAGGGTGTGGAGAATCGCACAGAGGCGACTCCTCTGACGATTGATGCACAGTATACCGCCGGCTTCAGTTGGGCGCGGCAGTATGGCCTGCGGCTCTCCAAGAGTTTTGCTGACAACAAACTGACGTTGGCAGTGTCGATGGAAGGTCCGCAGACAACCTTCGGCGGCAAAATCCAGACGCAAAACACTCTGATCGCCGCTCCGGGCGATCTCGGTGGACTGTACAACAACCAGGCGAACTATTCCTACAACCAGACGCCGGATTTCGTTATCAAGGGAGTCCTTGAACCGGGATGGGGCCACTTCGAAGTCTTCGGTGTGGTAAGCACGTTCCGGGCACGAAACTTTCCATGCGCGGGTGCTACGGCTGCCGCTCCGTGCGCTATCAACGGCGCGACCAATGGAGGCTCGCTGGCGAATAACGATACCCGCACTGGCGGCGGAATCGGCGTGAACGCAAGAGTACCTCTCCTCAGCAAGAAGGTTGAAGCTGGCTTTCACTTCCTCGGTGGCGACGGTGTCGGCCGCTATGGAACGGACGGAGAAGCAAACGTGACTGCCCGGCCGAACGGAACGCTCGTGCCGCTTCGTAGTTACCAGGCGCTCGGTACCCTGGAGCTTCACCCGACTCCAAGACTTGATGTGTACCTCAACGCAGGTGGCGAGTACGACCAACGCGCTCAATACACGAATGCGGCGGGTGCTCCTGTCGGCTACGGGAACGTGTTTTTTAGGAACGACGGCTGCTCGATCGAACTCTCACCGACGAACCAGAACACACCTGTCGCGCCAGCGAATTGCCAGGGCGATATCCGCAGCATGATCGAGGGAACGATCGGATTTTGGTATCGCTTCTATCAAGGGCCGAAGGGCCGAGTACAGATCGGCGGCCAATATTCCTACCTGGTCAAGAACACATGGACCGGCACGAATTCGACCAAGACCGATTTCTTCACACCATCGGCCAGCAACAATATGGTCTTCACCTCGTTCCGCTACTATTTGCCGTAAGACGAGTCGCGGAAGGATTGCAGTTCGGAAGTTTGATTTGGCTTCGAAAGGGCGCTCCCGCTCGGGAGTGCCCTTTTTTTTTGGTTGCTCGATTTGCCGAATTCAGGAATATCGAATTATTGAGCCGCATCGGGAACGACGCGCCGCAGCGTGTCCGCCACCCCTTGCGGCTTGAAACCAAACGGACCCGGATCTGACTTGTAGCTCACTCGTCCATCGCGGTCTATCACGTAAAGGCGATCCGGCCAGCCTGTGTAAGCGCGTTCGGTCGCATTGTCGAAGTTATCGACCACTGCGGGAAATTTGATGCCTAGCTTCACCACGCACAGCTGCCCCATCTCGCTGCGCTCGTCGAAGCTCTTCGGGCTCGCAAATACTACGTGGTCGTCCAGATTGTCGGGATCCTGCCACACATCGCTGGTGTGCGCTTCGCGAATGTAAACCACGTAGAACGCCACCCGATCGCCATACTGCTCGTAGAGTTTATTGAGAGCGGGAACCTCCCGCCGAAAGGGAGGTCAGGTGTAGCTGCCGAACACCAGAACCACGGGCTTCTCGCCGTGCAAAGATGACAATCGAAAGCTCGACTTGTGGTCGGGACTCTCGAGCGAAAAGTCCGGCGCTATATCGCCGATGCTTACCTGTCCTGACCGCGCCACTTGCCAAAGCGGCTTGAATGGCAGCGCAGCAAAAACCGGCCACGGGACGTGTTTCATCGTCGCCGCAAAACGATCTGGCGATTGCGTCATCACGCCGAACAGTAGCATCGTCAGCGCGGCATACAGCGCCGCGATCGCCACTAGGATTCGCGCAAGAACCTTCCAGGTAGAATTGGTTTTCTTCGCTTCAGGCATCGAGTGGCGCGCAATCTACACTTTGCTCGCCTGCGCGTCTCTAATCTTTTTGTATTACGGTCCCGTCACGATGTCAGGCGGAAGCTCGTCAGTTTGGATGCGGGGCGTTCTGCGGTATATCCTCCGGACGTGCCACGTTCCATCGCCCGGTCGCCAACTCTCGGTTTGATCCTCGGACTCGCGATTACCGTCGCGGCAGTGGTGGCCTATGCCTGGTATACCACCGCTCAAATCTCAGGCTTGCGAAAATTGCAAAATGAATTTGCCGACCGCAATCGGAAAGACTCGCTGCAATTGTTGCGTATCCAGAACGACCTGAATTCTCTGGGACTCGCGATGCGGGATATGCTCGAGAGCGACGAAGCGCATCCGCTGGCGGCTTGGGCAGCGGAGTTCGAACGAATTCACGCCGATCTCGATGATGCCCTTCGGCTCGAAGCGCAGCTCGCAGTGGCCGCCCGCACCCCCGAACAGCGCCAGTATCTTGCAGATTCATTCGCGCAGTTTTGGGCGTCCGCCACTGGCGCCTTTTCGTTGGCGCGCGCCGGAACTGTCAATGCGGCTCGCGATCAAGTTCGGTCGGTGTTGCAACCGCGCCAGGCATCCCTGACCAACGCGGTGGCCCGGCTGTTGGTGGAAAATTACGAAAGCGAGGGGAACGCGTCGGCCCAGGTGCTGCAGATTTACGATCGCGTCCAGCGCCAGGTCTACTTTTTTCTGGCCGCCACGCTCGCCGCGATCCTGGCCACCGGCCTCTATCTGATTCATTCGAATCGCCGGCTGTTCGAGCGGCTGGCGTCGCTGTCCCGTCAGCGCAGTGAACTCGCGCGGCAGTTGATTGCCACCCAGGAATCCACCCTGCGTCATATTTCCAGGGAGCTTCATGATGAATTCGGCCAGACCCTGACGGCCGTGGGAGCGCTGCTCAGCCGCGCCGAAAAGCAGATGCCCGAGGGTTCCGGCGCTCGCGAAGAATTGCGTGAAGTGCGTGACATCGCGCAGCAGGCTCTCGAAAATGTGCGCAGCCTTTCACAATCGCTTCATCCCGTCATGCTCGATGAAACAGGTCTAGAGAGCACGGTCGATTGGTACCTCCCAATGTTGGAGAGACAGACGGGCATCGCAGTTCACTACGAAAAATCGGGCGCGTCATTCCCGATCGATGGCGGCGCGGGAATTCACATCTATCGAATTTTGCAGGAGGCGCTGAACAACATCGTCCGGCATTCCGGCTCGCGCGAAGCATGGGTTCGCCTGCGCTTTCTTGCTAACCAACTCGAACTGGATGTGGAAGATCATGGCACGGGTTTCGAGACGCAAAAGCCGAAGCCGGGTATCGGCCTCGTCGCCATGCGGGAACGCGCCCAGCTGCTGGCGGCGGCCATCGAAATTTCGCAACTGCCCCAGCGCGGCACATTGGTGCGGCTAAGCGTCCCGCGAAACAGATTGGATTCTAATGGCCACTAGGATCAAAGTTCTCCTGGTCGACGATCACAGCCTCGTACGCCGCGGTTTCCGTCGCATGCTGGAAGACGAGGCGGATATTGTCGTGATTGGGGAAGCCAGCAACGGAGATGAAGCCGTGCAACTGGCCCGCGAACTTGCGCCGCAAGTGATCGTGATGGACTGCGCGTTACCCGGCACAAGTGGATTGGCAGCGACGCGCAAGATTCTCGAAACGGATCCGTCTAAGGCGATCTTGATGCTCAGCATGCATTCGGAAGATACACTGGTGCGCCAGGCGCTGGATGCTGGGGCTCGCGGTTACATGCTCAAAAACGCAGTGGACCTGGAACTGGCAGCCGCCATTCGGCGGGTAGCCGCTGGTGAGCTGGTGCTCGATCCGCAATTGGCTAAGCCGGCCAGTCTTCGTGGCGAGCGAAACGCGGGTCTTACCGCCCGCGAACTCGAAATCCTGCAGCTCATTGTGAACGGCAAGTCCAACAAGGAAATTGCCGACGATTTGAAGCTCAGCGTCAATACCGTTGCGGTTCATCGCGCCAATATCATGGAGACCCTGGGCATCCACAAGACGGCCGAACTCGTCGTCTATGCCATTCGTAACGGGCTCGTTAATATTTCGTGAAACGTTACTTCTAATGGTTTTACAGTATTGCTCCGAATAAACGTCTTCTCTAAATTACCCCTCGCTTGGCCGCCAAAGGCTCCCCGCTTGAGGCGCACCCCCCAAGCAAAGTTGACCTTACCCGGCTGGCTCGAATGGGCTGGCCGGGAGTTTCCTCCCCGCAAACCCCTGTACTTGCATGCCGCGCTGCCACGCAGGGCATACCAATCCGTTTCCCGAGTCCCGCTAAGGAATGTTAGAATTGCCTTACGCGAAGCAAGAACCAGCTGCTTTTTGGCGATATCGTCTAAAGGTTAGGACGGAGCCCTCTCAAGGCTCAAATCCGGGTTCGAGTCCCGGTATCGCTACCAAAATTTTCGTCCACCTGAAACTTAAATTACCGCCGCTTCGAACCCCTAATTGCCGAACGAGCACTGCGAGCTGGCTTTTCCGTCAAAACGGCTGCACGCGAGTGCGACGTGGCAGCAGCCGAGGCGGCCGCCGCCTGAGCCGGCGGCTGGGCGTGGCGATCGTTCGAAGCATTCCGCCAATTCACCTTCGGCATGATCAACGACGTATCCACACGATCGCGATACTTCACCGCAATATTCATCAGCGAATCGAGCAGCGAATCCGACAACCAGTGCGGCTTCAATCCCAGGTCGATCAGTTTCGAATGCTTCGCATTGTAATAGTGCTCTTCGGCTTCCACGCGCGGGTCCGGCAGATTCTCGATTTCAACATTCAGCCGCATTTTCCGCGCCGCTTTCTGCACCAGTTGCGCAAGTTCCAGAATCGAGAACTGCTCGGTGAACTGATTGAAAACCCGGCATTCGCCTCGCGCCGCTGGTTCTATGCAGGCCAGTTCGATGCAGCGCACCGTGTCGCGAATGTCCAGGAAGCCCCGCGTCTGGCCGCCCTTGCCGTACACGGTGAGCGGATGGCCGATTGCCGCTTCGACGCAGAAGCGGTTCAGTACCGTGCCGAACACTTCGTCGTAATCGAACCGGTTGATCAGCGCTTCATCGAGCGCCACTTCATCTGTCAGTGTTCCGTATACAACGCCTTGATTTAAATCCGTCGCGCGCAGCCCCCAAATCTTGCATGCAAACATGATGTTGTGGCTGTCGTGCACCTTCGACAGGTGGTAGAACGATCCCGGCTGCTTCGGGTAGGGGAGCACGTCCTTCCGGCCGTTGTGCTCGATGGTGATGTAGCCTTCTTCGATGTCGATGTTCGGCGTGCCGTACTCGCCCATCGTTCCGAGCTTCACCAGATGGCAATCAGGCCGCAATTCGCGAATCGCGAACAGAAGATTCAGCGTCCCCACCACATTGTTAATTTGCGTGAAAGAAGCGTGCTTGCGATCAATCATCGAATACGGCGCCGAGCGCTGTTCGGCGAAATGCACCACCGCATCCGGCTCGAATGTCTTCACTGTGGAAGAAAGGAAGTCGTAATCGGTTACGTCGCCCACGTACATATCAATCGTATTTCCGGTCAACTCCTGCCACACCTTCAGCCTCTCGGAAAGCGGACGGATCGGTGTGAGAGACTGTGCTCCGAGTTCGTGGTCCCATTGCCGGCGGAGAAAGTTGTCGACGATCGCGACGGAGTGCCCCTTGCTCGAAAGATATAGAGCCGTGGCCCAACCGCAATAACCGTCGCCCCCAAGAACTGCAATCCTCATATCCTCTCCTCCGTTTCTAACCTTTTCGCCCGCCCAGGTAACACCATTTCAAATCGTCACTCTAACATGCGAAACAACCGATTGCCCCGCGCTCGCGCCCGAATTGCCCTTTATGCCACCAGGTACCGCAACTTCTTGGTTTTCGGCCCGCGAAGCCCCGCTCGCATAAGCGCGGTCAGTCGCTTTGTCAGGGGAATTGGGCCGAACGGCAATCAAATGTCGAGCAGACTTGAATTTTACCCTCTCCACCAACCACAATGCAATCCACTTAAGCGTGCAGGCGCTCCCTAGGCCGGAATCGCATCCCTGCCTCATGTTCCGCCTTGCACCTGCCGATACCTCATCTGAAGGATTGGTGTTCGCAAAACGGTACGAGGCCACAATGCAAGAAAATGACAGGCGTTTCAGGCAGCGTTACGACATGAGAGTCCAGGTGAAAATCCGCAACCTCGACTCCCCCAATCTCACCGAACAGCAGGTGGAATCATCAAATATTTCCGCTCGGGGCGTGTACTTCTCGACAGACCTGCCGCTCGACATCGGCGCCAGGGTCGAGATGTTCCTCACCATGCCGGTGGAGATTGCAGGAAAAGACTCGCGGCTTTGGCGCTGCACCGGACGCGCCGTTCGCATGCAGCCGCGCAGTGCTTCCCAAGCGAAAGCCGGCAACGGAGTGGAGATTCACTATTACGAAGTGCTCGATAAAGCCCGGGCGGCCGGCGGGAATCCCCGGTCCGCACGTATCCCGCTTCCGTAATTCCGGTGTACCAGATCGGATGCTATTCGCTGAGGTCAAGAACGTATGCCCAGGCGAGCCCTAATCGTTGATGACGAACCGGCTGTGTGCCAGTTGATTCAGGGTGTGCTGACCTCGTCCGGCTTGGATTCTTTGACCCTGACGAAAAGCGCTGACGCAACCGGATATCTCCGCGATGAGAAATTTGATGTCGTGCTTCTTGATTTTTCGATGCCTCCTCCCAGCGGCATCGAACTCGCGCAGCAGGCTCGCGGTTCAGGGTTCAATCAAAGAACGCCGATCATCATGATCAGCGACGATCAGCGTCCGTCCGCCGTTTCCGAAGGATTCAACGCCGGCGCCAGTTTCTTCCTCTATAAGCCCATCGACACCACGCGCCTGCAAAGACTGATTCGAGTCACGCAGGGCGCCGTCGAACACGAAAAGCGTCGCTTTCGCCGTGTCCCGGTTCGCTCCAAAGTCCGCCTCAGCTCTGATCAGGGCGAATTAGACTGCGAAACGATCGACCTCAGCCTCAACGGCATGATGGTTCAATCCCCCCGCACTGTTCCCGCGGGTTCTCACGTCCGAGTCACCCTCGACATGCCCAACGGCGCCAAGCCCCTTCTCGGCACGGGAGCAGTGATGAGAACCGTCGGCGAGCACCAGATGGGAATTCAATTCAATCTGCTACGTACAGACGAAAGCGGAAGGCTGCAGGAGTTTCTCCTCCCGCTCATCATCGAGGGCTGAATGATTCCCGTCAAAATGATTGAAGGTTTCCCAACGCGGCAGATGAGTCTGAGAGGGAAGGAACCCCAATGTCGGATACGATGAAAGGAGCAGTGGCCAAGCTGGCTGACGAGAACGGTTCGGGCCTCGCCGGACTCAGCGCGTCAAGATCGCAATACCGGTCACGGTAAGGATTCCGAAAGCGAACGCGTCGTTTTACGATGAAACCACAGAAACCGTCGTAGTCAACGCGCACGGATGTCTCGCGTTCCTCGCCGTGCCGCTCGCACCGGGCCAGCAAGTTCGAATCATCAACCCGAAGAGCAGTGCGGAACAGGAATGCGCGGTTGTTTGGATAGGGCAGTTCAACGAAGGCAAAAGAGAAGTAGGACTCGAATTTTCAGAGTCCGCGCCGCGATTTTGGGGAATCACCTTCCCGCCGGAGGACTGGAACCCGGCCGATAGAAAACTCCCACATATTTTCTCACCGCCGCGCCCTTCAACATCCAAGTGAGTCACGTCGCTCGAAATCAGCAGCTAAATTTAGTTGCGTACGGTCGCCCCCTGAGCTCTCTCTGACTCGATCTGCTGGATGGTGCTCCGCAACCAATTCCGCATCGCGTCTTCGATCTCTTCCTGAGTTCCGCACTTGTACAGGTACTCGAGCGTTTCCCCTTCCTGCGTCAGCGGAATGTGGCGGCATGGAATTTTCGTTCCGCGCTGATCGGGCGGGACCAATTGCATCAAGACGCACTCCTCGCATGGCGCAGGCCGGTCCTTAGCGTCGTAGTTCATGCAACTGGGCGAATCCTCGAAGGCCAGATGTTGCCGCCATGGCTCCCGAGGCGAGCTGCCATAGCCCCCGGATTCCAGCACCTTCAACTCGAACTTCAGGACATCCAATAAATCGCGATCGTCTCCAGGCATTGGACCCTCCTGTCACCCACAATGCCTTATCGGCGCCCCGGGCGATGTGCCTCACGCTACTGCAGCGTGTGATCCAGGTCACATTCCAGCCGCCTCGTAGAAATACGGTTAACGATTTCAGAACGAAGCAATCATTGGCATCTATTAACTTGTTTTCCTGGCGGTCTCACCCTAGAATCCGCCCGAACAGAAGAAGTCGCTGCGAAACACGCTGAATCGCGAAAACTGTCCGCCCCTTTCCACCAGGCCACGAAACAGCTTGCGGCAGCTCTGTTCAAAGTGACTTGGAGCACTTCGAATCGTGACTCAAGTCACAGATTTGATTATCCGATAGATTGAGTATTGTCGCGCGTCGCGACCGGGTGGATCGCGATTGCGCGGATTTAGGGGAGATCCTATGAAGCGCTCGACGGTTGCGTTTGCAATCTACGGATTCCTGGGAGCCTTGCTCTTGTCGACCGGCCTCGCCTGCCCTGTTCTCGCCCAGTCCAGTCCCTCCGCGCAATCGAAAGCTCCCGAGTTTGCTGGATCGGAGTCTTGCAAGACCTGCCACGAGCAGGTCTACAAAAGCTGGGAGAATGGCCCTCATTGGAAACAAACCCTTAAAGAAGGCGGCATTGCCAAGCACGGCTGCGAAGATTGTCATGGTGCCGGCGCTGCCCACGTAGCCGACCCGGCCGACACTTCGACGCTGTTTTTATTCGAAAAAGTCTCGTCGAAAGACATCAACGCTCGCTGCCTCACCTGCCACGTCGGCGGTCCGCAGCACATGAACACCATCAACTCCGAACACGCCAAGAACGACGTGAGCTGCACCTCTTGCCACTCTTCGCACCACCCGGAGACGAGCGAGTTTCTGCTCAAGAAGCCTCAGCCCCAGCTCTGTTATGGGTGCCATCTCCAACAAAAGGCCCAGTTCGAAATGCCCTTCCATCATCGCGTGAATGAGGGGCTGATCCAGTGCAGCGATTGCCACAACGTCCACGGCACAGTGAAGCCCAAACAGGTACGGACTTCCTCTACCCAGGATGCTGTCTGCTTTAAATGTCACACGGACAAGCAGGGGCCGTTCGTCTACGAACACCAGCCCATCAAGACCGATGGTTGCGACTCCTGCCATCTGACCCACGGGGGCCCCAATCCTCACATGCTGAAGCTCAGCAACATCAACCTGCTCTGTCTGCAATGCCACACGGACTCAAGTTTTAGTGGAGCGCCGGGAGCTCCTTCGTTCCACAACCAGGCGAGCTTTTTCCAGTCGTGCGTTTTGTGTCACTCGCAAATTCACGGCTCTAACTTCAACGCGTTCTTTTTCAAATAGAAGCCGCGATGAGATCAATCTCAACTGATGGACACATAGTTCAGTTCGGAATGAGGTTCCTGTTCAGAGGGAGAAAAGCTATGAATCGATGCCTGGGGCCCCGCTTGATTCCTTCTGTCCTCTTTGCCATGGCTCTCTTCTTTTCGCCTGTTGCTCGCGCCCAAGACGACACCTCAGAATTGAAAGGCATCGATTCCGGCGGTTACAACATTCACTCCTCGGTCGAATTCGGCTATCGGGCCAACGAAGTCAACGGCAATAAGAACACATACGACACTTTCATAAACCTCGGTCCTGGGGTCCGTCTCTTTGACTACACCCTGGATATGCGCTCGCTCGACCATAACGGATTGCTTTTTGACAATCTGAGTTTCAGCAACTTCGGATACGGCGGCGATCCCAACGACGTAACGCGTCTACGCATCGAAAAGAATAAATGGTATGACTTTCGAGGGCTCTTCCGCCGCGATAAGAATTTTTGGGACTACAATCTATACGCCAACCCGCTGAATCCAGCCGCATTGAATCCGCCCGGTTCTCTCACCACAGGCTGCATCGTGAGCGGACCAACCACGGCCCATCCCGGTCTCCCGGGGTTCTGTTCCAATCCCGCCGTACCGCAAAATAATTCGCTGCATTCCTTGGATCTCGTTCGCCGCATGCAGGATTATGATCTCACTCTCCTTCCCGACTCCAAGATACGATTCCGGCTGGGCTATTCACGAAACCGCGACGAAGGTCCCAGTCTTTTCACCACTGACTCAGGGACCATCTCGGCGTTCAATCAAGCGAATAGCTATACGACCAACACCTATCGCGCCGGAGTCGATTTTCGCATCCTGCCCCGCACAACTATTTCCTACGACCAGTTCCTCACTTATTTCAAACAAGACAACGTCATTACCGATAATCCGGTTGTGAGCCCGCAGAACTTCGGCTTCGTCCTCGCCAACCCGACTCCCGTTGGCACTCCCAACGGTACTCCAGTGGACCTGGGAAACATTTGGAGTACACAAACACCGGCCGAAACGCTGCCCTGCGCGGCTCCGATCGTGGCGAGTACCACCAACACGGCCAATCCCACTTGTAACGCGTACTTGTCCTACAGTTCGACGGGACGGCCGCGGAACTTCATGCCCACCGAGCGCCTCCGCTTCCAATCAAATTACTTCAAGAAGTTTGAGACCTCGGGATCGATCGGCTATAGCACCAGCGACTACAAATTCTCTGACCTCTCCGAGATCTTGGACGGCTGGACTTCCCGGTCGGCCGTGCGCGAAACCACCACGGGGGGGCCGGTAAGAACCAAACGTGTTTCGGTCAATGCAGATTGGGCGGGCACATATTCGATAAATGACAAGCTCCGGATTCTCGATTTTTTCCGGTATGACAATTGGCGCATCCCCGGCCAGTGGAACACGCTGGCAACTAATGGCTTTGGAGCTGTTGTACCGGTGGCAGACCAGGCTGTCGTTAAGGGCCTTCTGTTGCCCATTGGGGTGTTTAACTCGACCAGCTGCACGGCCGCATTAAACTACAACCAGATTGGTTGCCCGCAACACACCGCAAGCTCTGCTGCCGATCTCACCAATGAGCTCGTGACCCAATTCCTCGGGCAGAACATCAAGGCCAATACATTCGAAGTGGAATACGATTTCAACCGCCGCTATAGCGCCCACATCGGCTACGTCTACGAGAACCGGAAAATTTCCACCATGAACGACGCCTTTGATACCGGGGAGTTCTACTTTCCGGGCGGCGCCGCGGGCAATGCAGGGAATCTGTTTCTGGCCGCCCGGGGCGATTGTGCTCTTACTGGGACGCCGCCGGCCCTGCCGGCTGGTTGTTCGCTGGTAACCACCGGTCCCATGGCCGGTGCCGTGCAAGAAGGCTCCCCGGGGAATCCGATTCCGGATGCGAGTAACGACACCTCTCGCAATATCGTTACGATCAACGGAAATGCCCTGTTGCTAGGCGTTGTCGCACGTCCTATCGACGCCTTGCGCATCACTGGCGATTTCGAATTCGGTTACAACGACTTTGCCTTCACTCGAATCGATCCTCGTCAGGTCCAATCCTACAAGATCCATGCCACCTACAAGCCGCGACCGTGGGCCAATCTCACTGGCGCGGTCGATATCCACGAAAACCGCGACAATGTGACTACGGTCAACAACCTCGAGCATGACCGTTCTTACAGCTTCTCAACGATGTTGATGGCGAATCGCCGTCTCTCTGTGGACTTCGGCTATAACTACTGGGACATGTACACTCAGTCCTTCGTCTGTTTTAACTATTCTATAACCTACCTAAATCCCACGCCCCCTCCGAGCACTCTGCCCGTAAGCACTTCTCCTCCTGGAGTCAATACAGCTCCTTGTCCCATTGCGGGTGCGTCGGTTGGCCCATCCGGCCTTGGGGCGCTTTCAACGTACAGCAGCAAGGATCACTTCGCCCACGCCGGCGTTTTATGGAAACCGATGAAACGCGTGACGACTGCCGTCGGGTACGCGGGCAGCTTTGTCCGCGGCAACACGATTTTCCTTAACCCGCTCACGCCTTCCGGCACGCTCAATTTCAACTATCAGCAGCCCTACGCTTCCATCACGATCGATCTCTACCGAGGCCTCTCATTTAAAACGGCTTGGAACTATTATGGCTACAATGAGACGGGAGTCACGAATCCGTTCGGTCTTGCGGCAATTCCGTTGCAGGATTTCAACGGCAGCAATGCGACATTTTCATTCCGATATGCATTTTGAAAACTTCGCTGAAACGCGGTACACGTGATACCTTTCAGCATCATGAGTGGGAGGGATGCGATGAAACGTTGGGGATTTCGATCGGTTTTGGTGGTTTTGTTGTTTGTCGTACCTGCGCTGAGCCTCACCCTGTCAACGCGCGCCGCGGATGATCCGGCAGCTCTCTTCAAAACCAAGTGCGCAGCCTGCCACGCTGCAGACGGCAGCGGCAACACCGAGACTGGCAAGAAACTCGAAACGCCGGACCTCCGCTCAGAGGAAGTGCAGAAGCAGACCGACGCGCAGCTGATTGACGTCACGGCCAACGGTAAAGGCAAGAAAATGCCGGCATACAAGGGCAAGCTGACTGACGATCAAATCAAAGAGCTTGTTGGCTATATTCGGGGAATCGGTAAAAAGAAATAACCAAGTTCTCAAGCGTTTGATCCTTGGAATCGCGCAGCACTTAAGCTCGCTTCCCGGGAAGTTCTGCGAGGACATCGCATTGAATTTGCCATCCCCTGAAACCTTGATGTACGCGTTGCTGGTGATCACGGCGGTTCTCATCGCCATCATCGTCGTCCGTCCTTCGATAACAGTCTCTCCAACCGGTAAAATGCTCGCCTTCGTTGCCTTCTGTGTGCTGCCGGTTCTTTGCGGATCCATGGCAGCCTCTACCCACATCGAACGTTCCAAGCAAACGAAATTCTGCCTTTCCTGCCATATCATGGAGCCTTACGGCAAAAGCCTCTACGTGGACGACCCTTCCTATATTCCTGCCGCCCATTTTCAGAACCATCGCGTTCCTCCCGACGAAGCCTGCTACACCTGTCACACCGACTACGGCCTCTACGGCGGATTTCGCGCCAAGCTCGGAGGATTGCGTCACATTTACATCCAGTATTTCGGCACGCCCCCGCGGCCCGAAGACATCCAGCTTTACAAACCCTATAACAATCGCGAATGCCTGCATTGCCACGCGGGCGCTCGCTCGTTTGAGAGCAACGCGGTGCATACCGCGATCAGGGACCAGCTCATTAGCAACGAGATGTCCTGCATCTCAAGCGGTTGCCACGATACGGTCCACAATGTGAAAGAGCAGTCCAAAGTGAAATTCTGGA
The DNA here is from genome assembly GCA_963772535.1 of uncultured Acidobacteriota bacterium. Classification (GTDB taxonomy): domain Bacteria; phylum Acidobacteriota; class Terriglobia; order Acidiferrales; family UBA7541; genus Palsa-295. The sequence goes on along the minus strand of CAVYXN010000004.1, from coordinate 648,628 downwards.
CGCCGGGGCAATAGCGATGAAACAATTCCAAATCGAACGAGCCCTGCGCATATCCGGAGTGCTTTTGATCCTCGGAATTGTCGTAGAGATCATCAGCCTGCTCTGGGAAAAGCCGCTGGCGTTCTTGCTATTCGTCGGCGTCGGAGGTGCTCTCACTTTTGTAGGTATCGTCCTCTATCTCTATTCCTTGCTGCCTCCTACTCCTGAGGCACCATCGCAGCCTTCTTCGAAGATCTCTTAGTAGCGCAGGCCGAGCCCGGCCTATTTGCGAACGTGAAGCAACGCCGCACTCGTCATCATGCTTCTAACCGTTTTCGCAAGTACTGTTGAACAGCAAGCAACCGCATTTCGGCTGAATGCTAGCGATACGTGCCAAGTATGTTAGATTGGCTCGCTTACCAAAAAAGGCGGCAAATATAAGCATGAATCGAAGATTTCTTCGGCCCGCAATCTTTCTGCTCGCGACTTCTCTAGGTGTACCGCCCAGTCAGTTTTCATCCGCATCTCAGCCGGACGTCCTTCTCACTTCCATGCAGCGCGAATTGCAGCGCGCCACAGCGGCGTTCGCCAAGGCGAATCCAGCTCCCTACTACATCAGCTACACAGCAGCCGATATCAATGCCACCGTCATCTTCGGCATCAGCGGAAGCATCGCCGTTTCCAACACGATTCAGAGGCGCCAGGCCGACGTAATCATGCGCGTCGGTTCGGCCGCGCTCGACAACACGCACAGCAAGAGCCGCGCCTCCGGAATCATGTCCAGCACCCTTCCTCTTAACGACAATCCAGACGCGATCGGCCGCGTCCTCTGGCAACTCACCGATCGCGAATACGAACAGGCTTCCGCCGCTTTCTTGAAAGTAAAAACGAACACAGCGGTGCAGTCGGAAGAGGAAGACAAATCACCGGATTTCTCGGAGGAGTCCCCTGAGAAACACGTCAGCGGCGCCCAGGCCAAAGTTTCCATGAACCAGAAAGCCTGGGAGGATCGCATTCGCAAAGTCTCCGGTGAATTCCTGAAGTACCCCGAAATCTACAGCTCAGTGGTATATCTGCAGGTTTCCGCCACTCGTTCCTATCTGGCGACAAGCGAAGGCACCGCGTTGGTCCATCCGTCAGAGATAAGCCGCCTGGTAATCCAGGGCGAGACGCGTGCCGACGATGGAATGGAACTGCTGCGCGTCGAAACCTTCCAGGCCGCAACGCCAGGCCAGCTCCCGTCCGACTCAGAGCTGACGGCGAAAGTGGACCGGATTGCGTCGGATCTAAAAGCCCTAAAAAACGCCCCAGCCGCCGAACCCTACGCGGGGCCGGCGATGCTTTCGGGCCGGGCTTCGGCGGTTTTCTTTCATGAAGTTTTGGGGCACCGGCTGGAGGGGCATCGGCAGAAGGATCAGAGCGAGGGGCAGACGTTCACGAAGAAAGTGAATCAGAAGGTGCTGCCGGAATTTTTGAGCGTCACGGATGATCCCACGCTGAAAGAACTGAACGGAATCGGGCTCGCCGGGACTTATGATTTTGACGATGAGGGAGTTCCCGCTGAGCGCGTGGTCGCCGTTGAGAATGGCGTGCTGAAAAATTTTCTAATGTCGCGCATGCCGATTACGAATTTCAGCCACTCGAATGGCCATGGCCGGCGTCAGCCGGGGCTAATGCCTACGGGGCGGCAGGGCAACCTGATCGTGACGTCAACGAAATCCGTGAGCGACTCCGAATTGCGCGCGAAATTCGTCGAAGAAATCAAAAAACAAGGAAAGCCCTACGGCTTGTATTTCGAAGATATTCAAGGCGGCTTCACGCTCACACAGCGCGCGCTGCCGCAGGCGTTTCAGGTGATTCCGGTGATGGTGTGGCGCGTGTATGCGGACGGTCGCCCCGACGAGCTGGTGCGCGGCGTGGATATTGTCGGAACGCCGCTGCTTTCGCTGAATAACATTATTCTCACCGGCGACAAACTTCAGGTGTTCAACGGAATCTGCGGCGCGGAGTCGGGGCAAGTGCCCGTGTCGGCCGCCGCTCCAGCGATGCTTTTCTCGGAGATCGAAGTGCAGAAGAAAAATAAAGGCACGGATCGCCCGCCGCTGATGCCGCCGCCGGGTGCCGACCAAAGCTCCGCTCCGCTTACGGAGAAAGCCGCGGTGAAAGCGCCATCGAAGGCCGACTCGCAGGCTGAGGGCAAGGCGAAACCATGAGCGCGATCCCGAATTCGGTCCGGCTTCTTGCTTCCCGTTTGACGCTCTTTTTTATTTTCGTCACGACGATTGCGGCGTTGTTTGCGGTTCCAGCCAAGGCGCAAGACAAAAGCGAAAAAGCATTGTCCGCATCGGCGAAAGCCGCCGCTTCTGATCCCGTGCTCGCGGCGATGCGCGAAGAGTTGGAACGTTCGAAGGCGCACCTGAAGATGGAGAATATCGCTGCGCCCTACTACATCGAATACTCCGTTCTCGATCTGGATGAGTACGACGCCGAGGCCGCATTCGGCGCGCTTCGCCAAAAGCAGCGCTCGCACGGCAGGTCGGCACGCGTGGTCGTTCGAGTGGGCGATTACAAGCTGGACAGCTATTACGGTCCGGGAACGGGGTTCGTCGATCTCGCGCCGCTTGAAGATGATGCCACCGCACTTCGCCACCAGTTGTGGCTCGCCACAGACCAGGCCTACAAGGCGGCCAGCCAGGCGCTCGCGGCTAAAAAGGCAGTCTTCAGCCAGTTCAGTTCCGGGCAGCCGTTCGACGATTTTGCCGCTGCCCCGGCCCTTCAATCGATCGGCCCCTGGGCGAAACTCGATTTCAATCCTGCTCCCTGGGATGCGATGCTCGAGAAAGCGACCGATCTTTTCCGCACCGATCCTAAAATCGAGTCGCTCACGTCGCAGCTGCGCTTCCGCGCGGTGAACCGCTACTTCGTCAACACGGAAGGGACAGTAACGCGCAAAGGCTACACGGTTTATTTCATGAATCTATCCGGCGCCACGCAAGCGGACGACGGAATGCGCCTCGAGCGCTCGCCCTACTACTCCACCGGTTCGCTGAAAGAATTGCCCACGGCAGAAGCTTTCCAGGCCGACGCGGTGAAGATGGTGACGACTCTGAAAGCGCTGCGCGAAGCTCCCATGGTGGACGAGGAGTATCGCGGCCCGGTGCTGTTCTCGAATGACGCGGCGAGCGACGTGTTCTACGGGATGATCGGCGAGAACGTGCTGGGCAGAAGGCCGAAGCCCGGAGATTCGTCGCGCACGGAGGGAGATTTTGCGTCGAGCTACAAGAGCCGGGTGCTGCCCAACAGCATATCCGTGATCGACGATCCCACGCTGACAGTTTTCGACGGCAAGACACTGATCGGCAGCTATGACATTGACGACGAGGGCGTGCGCGCTGCCAAAGTTTCGGTGATTGAAAACGGCGAGCTCATAAATTATCTGGTGGGCCGCGAGCCGATTCGCGATTTTCCCGAGTCCAACGGGCACGGACGCGCCGCGCCGGCGCAGCCGCCGACGCCGAACATGGGCAATCTGATCGTGTCGTCCAAGCAAGCGCTCTCGCCCGACGACATCAAGAAAAAGCTGCTCGAGATCTGCCGCCAGGAAAATAAGCCGTACGGCTATCGAGTGGAAACGCTCGCGGGCTACAGCCCCAGGCTTCTCTTCCGCGTATATGAGAAAGACGGGCACGAAGAACTTGTCCGCGGCGCAGAATTCAATGAGCTGGACACGCGCGCCCTGCGCAACGATCTGATCGCCGTGGGCAACGACGCTCTGGTGAGCAACCGCGAAGGCCAGATTCCGATGACGGTAATCAGCCCGTCGATATTATTTGACGAGATTGAAGTGAAACGCACGGATGCAAAGAATGCAAAGCTGCCTGAATATCCGCCGCCGGATTTAGTCTCGAGTCACTGAAAACGCGGATCATTCCCTTGTATCCATTGTAGCGCCCGTCATCCCGACCGCAGTGGAGGGATCTCTCTTCGCTGTCGAATGCTGCCGCCGCTGCACCCAAATCCCCGCACAAGAAATCCACAGCCCGTACGCACGATTCCCAGATCCAGCGCCGGAGGCTAACATTAACATTGTTGCGCTTAGTCAACAGGACGATTAGTAGTCCACGTCGAGCAATTCGTCCACGCTCACAGCGTCGTTAGCCTTCAGGGCCTGCTGGCTGAGATTCGATTCGCCTAGCCGGATGGTCACCTTGTCAATCTTGCCGGTGAACTTGTTATTGCCCTGCTTGTAATCGTCGGTCACAGCCGTATAGAGGTTCTCGCCCACGTCCGTCGTTTCCGCGCCAAACGCGTTCGGGTGGGTGTGCTCGATCCGCCCTGCGGCGACTCTTTCACCGTTGACGAAGATCGAACCATTGCCCCCTGCGCCAGGCCTACCTCCGTCGTAAGCAAACTCGAAGCGTAGCGTTACATGCCCGGCCGGCAGGCGGGCAGGACCAGCGATCGTGTAAGTCTCGCGAGCTAGAAAGTTGTAGGCGAACTTTGGCTTGTCGTCCTTGACGTACAGACTCCAGCCGCCCATTTCCCCGCCCTGCGCGAGCACCACCCCATCGGCGCCAGCCTGCGGGACCTCGATGTCGGCTGTGATCGTGAAGGAACGGTTCTTGATGTTGATGAAGGCATTTTCGGGTATTCCGATCATTCCCGGGTAGACCGTCATCTCGGTGCGACCTTCCATCAGATCGGGACGCCCGGCCAGGGCAGGGTTGAAGCGCTCCCAGGAGCGGTCGTCGAGCGGCAACACGTTGTACTTGACGGCCTCCTCAAGGAAGAGTCCTTTCATCTCTTCGAGCTTTTCAGGATATTTCGCGGCAAGGTCATGGGCGCAACTGAAATCTTTCTCTACGTTGTAAAGCTCCCACTTGTCGTTGGCAAATGTGGCCCGCGGTTTAGGTTCCCAAGGCGGGCGATGCACCGTGGTGGCGAACCAGCCGTCTCGGTAGATGCCCCGGTTTCCTGCCATCTCGAAGTATTGCGTGGTGTGGCGCGACTTCGCGTCGGCGTTATTAAATGTGTCGAGCATACTCACGCCTTCGATCGGTTTCTGCCGGACGCCATAGACGATCGCCGGCTGAGGGACTCCAACTGCCTCTAACACCGTCGGTGCGATGTCAATCATGTGATACCACTGCGTACGCAGACCGCCTTGCTCCTTAATGCCCTTCGGCCAATGGACCACAATGGGCTGGCAGATCCCGCCGTAGGAAGCCACCTGGTGACCCCACGCAAACGGCGTTGCACCGGCGAACGCCCAGCCGTTGTTATACAAAATGTGAGATTTCGGCCCGCCGATTTCGTCATAGTGCTTTAAAGCGATGTCGAGGGGTTCTGGCAGTCCGTTGAATACGGACAGTTCATTGAAAGCGCCGTTGGGGCCGCCCTGGAAAACCGAGCCGTTGTCGCCCGTGATGTAGAAGACCAGCGTATTGTCCATCTCCCCCATGGCCTCGATCGAGTCCAGGAAGCGTCCAATCTCGTAGTCGGTCACCTCAGCAAAGGCGGCATAGATTTCCATGTACCTGGCAAATACCTTTTTCTCGTCGGCCGTCAACTGATCCCATTCCTGGATCCCCGGCGGCTTCGGCGCGAGCTGGGTGTCCGGTGGCACAATCCCTAGCTTGATCTGTCGCGCTAACGTTTCCTTCCGCACCTGGTCCCAACCCTGGTCGAACTTGCCCTTGTACTTGTCGCGCCAGTTGTCTGGCACCTGAAACGGGCCGTGGGTGCCGATGGCGGAGTAGTACACGAAAAATGGCTTGTCAGGCGCGAGTGAACGCTGGGAATGCACCCAATCGATGGCCTTGTCGGTGATGTCTGTGCTGGCGTAGTAGTTGGGGCCGGGGTGCAGATCCACCCTGTTCATGTTGTCGTAAACCACCGGATGAAAGAGGTCAGCCTCGCCTGCCATGAAGCCGTAGAACCGTTCAAACCCGCTATTCATCGGCCAGCGGTCGAACGGTCCCACAACGCTGGATTCCCAGGGCCCCAGCTCGTGGCACTTACCGAACATGGCCGTGCTATATCCGTTGAGCCGCAAAATCTCGGGCAGCATCGTGACGCTGGCGGGACGCATCGCGGTGTACCCCGGGAAGGCGGTGGCGATTTCCGAGATCACGCCGAAGTTGGCGCTATGGCTGTTGCGGCCTGTAAGCAGAGCCATGCGACTAGGGGAACACAGCGGCGGCACTTTGAAATTGTTGTAGCGCAGCCCGGTTTTGGCGAGCCGTTCCAGCGTCGGCATCTGGATCGGCCCTCCGAACGTTGCTGCGTCGCCGAAGCCGAAGTTGTCGAGGAGGATGACCACCACATTGGGCGCGCCTTTCGGTGCCTTCACCTGGAACTGCGCTGGGGCTTTTGCATTGCGCGCATCAAGTTCGGTGATTGGCGGATACTTCGGCTCGGGGACGGGCAGCACAGTACGGTCGATAGAGTCGGCCGCGCTGTTTTGGGCCTCTGCCTCGTTGCCAGCATAAGCTGTCGCCAGCAGTACAGCCAATACCAGAGTGCAAGAAAAACGTGTCATTATGTTTACTCCTATCGATGACGTTCAACCACCACCGCAAGTGACGGAACCTCTCACCTGCGAAGCCACTCCTCGGATGGAGGTTGCCTCAATCGGCGGCGATATTATCTGTATTAGTTACTGGGCGCTACCGTCAAAGGTAACAGACGCCTGGCTGATTCCAGATTGTAAGGCGACTCAAGAGCGAGTCTCATTCAGAAACGAACAACCCGAAAAGACCCACCCTTCGCATTAAGCAGCAATTGATGGCGAGACGCGGAGTGGAAACGAAGTGCTCGGTGCTGTTCTCGAATGATGCGGCGAGCGACGCGTTCTATGGGATGATTGGCGAGAACGTGCTTGGGAGGGAAGCCCGGAGATTCGTCGCGCACGGAGGGCGAGTTTGCGTCGAGCTACAAGAGCCGTGTGCTGCCAAACAGCATATCCGTGATCGACGACCCCACGCTGACGGTTTTCGACGGTAAAACACTGATTGGCAGCTACGACATTGACGACGAAGGCGTGCGCGCCGAGAAAGTTTCGGTGATTGAAAACGGCGAGCTGGTGAATTACCTGGTGGGCCGCGAGCCGTCGAGCTGGACACGCGAGCTCTGCGCAACGATCTGGTCGCAGTGGGCAACGACGCGCTGGTGAGCAACCGCGAAGGCCAGATTCCGATGACGGTAATCAGCCCGTCGATACTATTTGACGAAATCGAAGTGAAACGCACGGATGCAAAGAATGCAAAGCTGCCTGAATACCCGCCACCGGATTTGGTCCCGAGTCACTGAAAACGAAAAAATCCCCACCTCAGTAGGGCTAAAAAAACGACACTAAAACGGACAAGCATTTTGACCTAGTGGGTGGGAGTTTGGGTGTGGAGAGGCGGAATTTTGGCCTCCCGGGGAAGGCGTACCCTTCGCAGCGAACGCGAAGGATAGGGCATTCTGAAAAAGCTAAATCCAGACTTTGCCGCAGTTTGAGGGTGGGCCACCTTCCGGATGCAGGGAACGCCGGTCCTAAGGTTTTTTCAAATACTTTTGAATGTTCTTGGCCTTATAGGCTGTCTTCATTACGTCCGCTGTGATCTCACGAAGCATAGGGCTGAAATCAACCTCAATGATCGGGCGCCCGGGATTGCGGGTAAACGATCCCTGGTATTCTTCGTCCGTGATTCCTTTCCCGACCAATATCGTGAACTCGATCCCCACCGCGTAGAACAGGAAATTCGTTACTTTTGCATTTGAGCCTTGGTAGGGAGCACTAATCGCCAGATGCTTTACGGGGACCGGCAGAATTCCCACGTTCAATATCATGTCATCGGGGTACGGCCCTTCACTTCTCAAGTATCTCCGAATCGGCTCCAAATACTCCCTCAAATCAATGAGGGGTTCGTTCTTACCCGGATTCCAAGGGTGAACCGCCGCTTTCCAAAACACTCCCATGGCAAAATGGATCACCTTCTCACATAGGACCAGTGGGCTATTCGCCGCAAAAAATACGCGGGTATCGTCAATGACCGCAGCCGGCGGAACAGACGTCAGCAAGGCATGAAAGCCGAAAGAGCGGTCCGATTTTGCGAACAGCGGTATCATCCAGTTCTCGCCGCCCTTATTCAAAATGTCTTCGCAATCGAGGCAAAGCAGAGGTGCTTGCATCTGGTGTGACCCCTCGTACGCAAGCTTGCTGTTGTAGATAATGGGAAAGCCGCCCGGAAGATGACATTCCTTGTACAGGGCTGCAGGAATCAGATGGCTAGAAATCACTTCCTTTGTTATCTGACACATTGGGCACAGCTGGATTGGCATAACCTCTCCTACGAATTGACGGGTGGCGAATGCAAGCGGCAGCGGAAATAGCGTTTACTTTGTCATTGCCTCCAGCTTTCGTTGCAGGTCCGCAATTTCCTCGTCACGCTTCGCAAGGAGTTCCGCGACCTTCTGCCGCGTGTCCAACAAAGAAAACTGAATGCCAAACAATACTAAGATAACGGCAAAGCCATACACGGAGATTCCCAGCATTCCAAAATCCGGCGACCGAACCAATTGACCCAATAACCCGAGTGCCGCCCCCACACAAATGAGCAGTAGCACGACCATTACCATCCGAAATTGAGCCAAATAGAGCGCCTTGTCGGATGTAAGGTAGAACGTGATCACCTCACGAGCCTTTTGCAGTTCCGCGATGCGCTTGCGCAACCGCGCTGCCGACTGTTCGGACAGCTTGTTCTTGATATGCCTAATGAGCGCCCGGATTCGCGAATCACCGCCCCACGGGTCCGCAATCATCCAAATAATGAAAGCGAAGACAGCCGCCCACACGATCTCTTCCGGACGGGCAGTCAAACGATTCCAAGCGAGTTTTACTAGGTTCCACACGGTTGAATTAACGGATTCTGCCATAGATTTTATGATTTTGGCGGGCACCCGAAAATCTGAGGCCACTTCGGAATTCAACGACCGATTGTGTTATCGCTTGCTTCGAATTGCTCGTCTCAGTATGTAAACGGCACCAGCAATACCCGATGCAATTCCGAAATAGAAGCTGAGCGCCAAACCGCCCAGCACCGCCTGTCCGTCTCCGGCCCAATAATGCTTTGACCATGGAATCGTAATCAGAAGAGAAAGAAAGAATGCCGGAAAAAAGCACGCAATTCCCAAGCCAATCGCCTTCAGGCTCGTCCACAGCAGCCAATGCCTTTCCGGCTTGGCATAGTCAATGTTCTCGAACATAGGGCGTTGGCTTGAGATTAACGCCGATTTGAGAAAGCCGCTTTGGTAATTGGCGATAACAGTTATCAAACAGCTAGCCAGAGCGGAGAAACGGGGCACAAAGTTGGACCGTTGGACGTCTAATTGAGCAGGAGAGGTGCGCGATGCGAGTTCTCTTGCTGGCCGTTACGCTTTTGTTTCCAGCTGGAGGCAACGCTGAATCCGGAACTGGAACGGTTTGTGTGGCCGCGCGTGCTGATGACCCTTTCAGAGGTCAGGTAATACCCCCCACTGGCGAGGTCAGCTCCAACGGTCTTCAAGTGAAGATCGACAAGCGCCCTGCCGTGCCTTGGCCGCAACGAGAGAGTCTCAAGATTGAGGGATTAGATTTGAAAGAGCGTCACCTTCTTGCGGTAGTGGATGCTCGCGGGAAGTCCATCGAATCCCTTTGGTTTCGCTTTACAACTTACAACAGCAAGCACGTATGTATGTTTTACGACGGCTACCAAGGAATCGGATTAGACGCCGATGGTAGACGCCGGCCGTGGTGCAGGTGCAAATACTCCGACTGACATATCGCGGGTGCCCGCTCTTCGCTTCAAGTTTTGACGGCTGGCCGCGATGGCGTGCGGGACGTCAGCAATGGTGTGCCGCGTCATTCCGGCAGGTCGCGTCAGGATCGGGAAGGGGAGATGGTTCTTGAAGAAAATGGGCGTTCACAGGGGCAAGCCAGACGCGGCACGCCAGAATAATATTGCCCGGTAAACGGAGTGTCGGCACGGTGGCGTACCGACCCGTCGTCGGGGAGTTTTTGTGTCACGGCTAAAGGCGTGACCTACAAAGCAAGCTCCTGTCCGTTCGTCCAGTTCTGGCCCGTTGTACTTCTTCTGTCCCACGACGCTTCCCGCCTTGTGCTAGCCTTGATTTCGGGGTCCGCTGGACTCGAGAGAGCCCAGAAAATGGACTCGAGACGAGACGAGCCCTTGAAATCGGCCCAGCATCCCGCGAAAGCGAAAGGACGTGCTGCAGGCAATCGAAGCAAATGCTTGCTCGCCGCGAATCACCACACCCATCACTCGCTTGCCCAGAGGAGGCACACCGCCGCCGAAGGGCACCGCGTTTTTAATCCACGGTTCCGCGATTAAAACTCACGCTAAGCAACCTAATTTCAGCAACATGCAAAATTCTAATAGGCGGTAAAAGGGGGGTAGAAGATGTTCGCTGGATTAGCGGCGGGGCCACTCGAAACGGAGGCCGAAACGGGCGGTGATTGGAAGGCCGAGCTGCGTGACGGGCGTGGCGGCGGTGGCGTATTTCACGTTGAAAAGATTTTCGGCGGCGGTGAAGAGGTCGACGCCGTGACCGATGGTGCGCCAGGCCATGGCATCGAGGACGAAGAAGCGGCCGAGGGGAAACATGTTTTGGTCGTCGTCGTATTGCTTGCCGACCATTCGGCCATTCACCGAAATATTGATGCGCGAGGGGTTCAAGTAGCGACCCTGAAATGTGAGGACGTTGTGCGGGACTTGCGCGACCCACAATCCGACGAGCGAGGGCATGGCATTGGGGAAGCTGCTTACGATCGCGTCGACATATTGATATCCAACCGACAGGCTGAGTTCTCGTGTGAAATGCGCGGTGGCGTCAATTTCAAATCCAGGCGCGCGGGTGCGGCCAAGGTTTTGCCGCTGTCGCGTGATGAGTGTGGGAGTGGAAGTCAGAGTGACGTTCGCAACCGGGTCGACGATTTCGTTGAAGAAGAATGTTCCGCGGGCTTCGAGTTTGTGCTGGAAGCCGTTGACGGCGAGGCTCGCGTCTCCACCTGTGAGTTCTTCCGAGCGAAGATTGGGATTTGCTTCCGTGAGAGTGTTGCCTTGCCGAAACGAGCGATAAAGCTCGTTCAACGTGGGAGCGCGAAAGGCGCGGTAGATCGAGGCGTTCCACGAGACATTCGAGTTGAACTGGTGCTGCAGCGTCAGGCGCGGACTGAACGCGTCGTAGGTGCGATCGGGGAAAATTGTATTTGGGGGACAGGTGCCTGCGATTGGGTTGCAGAGGAAAAAGGCGTTCGTGTTGCTCCAGTGGTCGTAGCGAGCGCTCGCGGAGAGCAACCAGCGCGGCGCGATCTGGATCAAGTCTTCGCCGAAGACTCCGACGGTATTTTGGTGGCCGCCGGTGAAGGTGTCCCGCAGGTTGTTCCCGGAATTGAAAATCACTTCGTTGCTGTGACCGATTTCCTGGTGGTCGTCGACGCCGGCAACCAGCGTCTGGCGCTTTCCGATTGCGCGAGACCAAACTGCGGAGCCTCCGATTCCCTGAGAAGGAACTCCCTGCACGTCGGTGAGTGATTCGCTATTTCGATCGGTGGCGACGGAAGAGAAGGTCTGGTTGTAGCGCTCTGCTTCGCCGTAGGCACGAAGGGTGAGCGAACCGGCGCCCCCGAGATTGAGATTCGCGCCGAGCGCGCCTTCGCCGATGCGCGTGTTGTTGATCTGGTCGGGTGTGCCGTTGCCGCGAGACTCATTGAAATACCAACCGCGCGCGAAGATAAGGCTGTCAACGCCGATCTTGCGGCCGACCATGAGATCGGCGGTGGCGTCAGTGACGCCGGCTCGAATATCGACGCTGCCGCGCTGATTACTGGGAATAAGGACGTAGCCGTCGGTGTTGAATACCTGGCCGCTGAACGTGGTTTCCCATCCGTTTTTCTGCGCGCCGCCCCAAACGGAAAGCTCAGGAGAATTTTGGTTTCCGTAGGAAGTTTCGAGCGAGATGCCGGCCGGCTCTGGAGGGCGCGTGAGAACCTGGATCACTCCGCCGAGGGCGTCGCTGCCGTAGAGGCTGGAGGAGCCTTCCTGGGCGATCTCGATGTCGGAGATGGATTCGCGAGGGACACGGTCCCAGTAGACCCAGGCGCCGAAGGGATCGTTGAGCGGAATGCCATCTTCGAGAACGAGAGCGCGGCTCGAGCCACTCGCGCCGAGACCGCGCAGCGAAACGCCCTGCGCTGTGGGATTCGCGGTCCGGCTGCTGGAGCGGCGGAAGAGGCTGAACCCAGGAATCTGGCGCAGCGTGTCATCGAGGGTGAGGGCGGGGATGGCCTGCACTTCTGACCGCGTGAGTTGAATATCGCTCAGGGGGACATCGCTGAGGAGCGTTTGGCTGCGCGTGGCTGTGACAATTATGCTTTGATTCACTGCGGACGGGACGAGAGTGATTTCGAGTCGAGCGGGATTGTTTGTTGCGGCGGCCCAGGCTTTTTCCAGGGGATCGAAACCTCTTGCGTTTACGACGACTGTGCCGGAGTCCGCGGGAACGTGGTCGAACGCGAATGCTCCGGAGGAATCGGTTGTCGTGGAGGCTGAGTACGATCTAGCGTGCAGTTCTACTTGAGCAGCTGCGATTGAAGCGCCGCTCGAATCCCGCACGACGCCCTCGACCCGGAACTGCTGGGCGCGAACTTGTGGAACCGTGGCAAGGAGAAATGCAATCGCTAATAGCGCGCGGCGGCAAGTTTGCCCTCGAAGCTGCAAAGGCCGCCGTCGCAAGAGCACACCGCTAGAAAGGTTAGACATGAATTCGAAAGCTATCTTCACCCCTCAATTGAGATTCGGATGCAGTTCATCCATTAAAGGTGAAGTCGGGGAGGAGTTCAAGCGCTCGTTACCGCGGGAGTTCCGATGTAAACCATTGATTTAGAAGGGCAAAAGTGTTTGCGTTGTGATTCGCGGCCGGCCGGGATGGGTGCGTTGACCGAAGTTATGCCAGCGATATGATAGTCTCAATAGAAGACATCTCTTTCAACTTGAGAGGATTTGAATGGCATCCACCGCACCGATTCGGCGCAGCGATCGGGTTTCGCTTACGTTGTTGTTGGACGCATCCGGCACGGACAGCCATGGGCAGTCGTTCTCGGTGCCCACTCGCACACTGCAGATCAACCAGACGGGCGCCGTGGTGGTGCTCGATCGCGAGCTGAACACCGATCAGCATATCCACTTGAAGCGAAAATCGGCGGCCGAGTCGCATCGCGAGGGCGATGTGAGGGTGGTCGGCCAGTTCGGTCGCGAAAAGGATGGGTTTCTGTACGGGGTCGAGATCCTTCCCGGGCAGAATGATTTGTGGGGAGTAGAGTTTCCGCCGATTGCGACGTCGGAGGAAGCTGTGGCGCGGATGCTGCTTGAGTGCAGCTATTGCCGCGGCAGGGAAGTTGTTTATTTGAATGAGCTCGACTTGCGAGGATTCGAAGCGAATCGCGGGATTGCGCGGCACTGCAAGGTGGACGGCGTTCCGAGCATCTGGATTCAAGCGCCGCACGAGGATGAGAAGAAACTGACGCGTTCGCGAGGGCGGCGCGATCAGAAAGACAGTTTGCCGGAGGGCGGAGAGCAGCGCGAGCGGCAGCGAATGAGAATGAAGACGCGTCTGACAGCGTGTATTCGCCAGGCGGGGGCGGACGACGAGTTGGCGGTCTGCGAGGATATTTCCCCCATCGGGATGTGTTTTCGAAGCAAGCGGCGATTCGATGCGAATGCTTCGATTGACGTAGCGGTGCCGTATGCGCCGGATTCGGCGAATATTTTTCTGCCGGCGCGGATTATCTATTCGGAAGAGATGCCGAAGGCCGGATTGTTCCGGCATGGAACGGAATATCGGCGAAGGATAGCGGCAAGCGAATAGTAGTAAGCGGGATTGGCTTAGGCGAGGCCCGAAAGGTAGGCGCGGGGCGCAAATGCTTTCTCGCCGACGAAGTGGCCACCGAGAATGCGTACTTTGCAGCCCACTTCGGAATTAGCGGCCTCGAGAATTTTTACCTTCGTTCCGCAGTTGATCAGCAGAAGCTTTTCATCAGCGACCATTAGTGAAATCCCCAGATCGTCTTGCGCCGCTTCGCAGGAGCGCATCTCTTCCAGGATTTCTTCAGTAGCCGGCAACAACACATAGTTTCGCCCCGTTTCGTCGCAAATCGTCGCAACTTTCCCGACCCACTCTGAAACCGCGCGAGTATAAAACTTTGTGCCAGCGGGCAGGCGTAGCGGAGAAGCAAAATCTGCGCCGTCGATAGTGGCAATAAAGCGATAACCGCGACGCGGGAGGGTTTCGATATAGCGCGGCTTCTTGTGTGAATCACAAAGAGCGCGGCGCAAGGTTTGCATGGCGGCATTCACGCCGTGTTCGAAATCCACGAAAGTATCTGCGGGCCAGAGCTTGGATTGCAGTTCCTTGCGCGTGAGCAATTCGCCGGGTTGTTGGATAAGCATAGCAAGGATTTGAAAGGGGCGCCCGGCGAGACGAACTTTGTGGCCGTGCTTGCGCAACTCGCCCGTGCGCAAATCGACGTGGTAGTCGCCGAAGCGGACTTGGCCTTGAAACGGGTTTACATCCGGCATAGCGGAGCGGCTGGGAAGTGTAAGTGTACGACTCGTAATGCCAAAACTCAAGAGGGCTATGTGACCCTAGACACCTAAGTCGCCTAGTTTCAGCAATTAAAGGATTTACCTCAGCTGTACCAACAAATGAGGGGCGTTGCATTGAAGCAAATCAAGAGAAGGAATAAAACTGCGTGCAGATCGAGAGACAAAAACGATGAATTCGAAATCGACGAAAACAAAAAAAAGATTCGAGGGAGAAAGGAAACGCAAATGAAAATGACGACGGTAGTGAAGAGTTCAGTTTTTGCGGCGGCGCTCGGACTAGCATGCTTGCTGCCGGCAACAACGCACGCGCAAGCGGATGTCTCACCCGACATTTACGAAGTTGTGAGCACTGACACGGTGGTGGCTGAGCAGCAAGTGCAAGCGGCGGCCAACGCCACCAAACCGGCGGACTTTCAAGGACACTTTGCGCTGCCGTATGAAGTGCGCTGCAAGGGTAAGAGTTTGAAGTCCGGACAGTATGCGCTGTCGGTTAAGTCGGAAGGGACGGGCCGGGTGGTAACGATCACTCGCAACGGCGAGACGATGAACATTCGCGCTCAGGAACTGACTGGGAATCCTGCGGCGAGCCATAGCACGGTGCTGGTGAGGAAGTCGCATGAAGGGCGGCTGCTCGAAGCGGTGTACGTGCGGCAGTTGAACGTGCTGCTTTACTTGGATACGAATGCCGCAACACAGCCTGGGCGGATGGAGCGGTTGCCGATTTCGTAGAACTTAGCGGTAGAAGTTTTCGCGCGGACAAGGAACGCCTCGCCGAACGAGCCCCGGCGAGGCGTTCGTGTTTCTTGCGAGCAACGATTTGATGTCGTGGCGACGCTAGATCGTCAGACTGCCACCGTTGAGCGTTCGCGAGAGCGGCGGCGGTGATACTGCATGGAGATGTCGAGGAACACATTGCCGGATGGCGTCTCGAAGCACAGGATCGTGGCTTCGGAGTCCTGGCCAGCGGCGGCGCACTGTTCCTCGGTGAGTATGGCAGGAGGAAACACTTTGAATTGAAAGCCGCGATCGTTGAGCTGCGTGACGGCGTTTCCGATCACCATGTTAGCGAGTTCACAGACGGCTTCACGGACCATGGGCTGCGATGAATCGACTTCTTCTCCCGCGAGGTAACTCGCAACCTGGGTGGCAGCGTGCGGATCCATGTCGAGAATCACGCGACCCTGAATTTCTCCCTTGAAGCTGACGGAAGCGGCGAGGCCTTTGCGGCGATAGCCTTCCTCTTCCATGGAGAGGTCGACGATGCGCGGGGCGGTCTTCATCATTTCCGCAAGAACTGCGTCAAGCGAGCCGATAAAGGGCTGAATCAGATCCATTCTCATCGGTCTCTCTCTCCTCCGGCGTGAACGGGTGAAGCGACGCCGTCGTCATTGAGCACGTAGCGGATGATTTCGTAGAGAGCGTCGGGCTTGACCGGCTTTTGGACGAAGTGGCGCGCGCCTTTTTGGAGTGCGGCCAGAATGTTGTCCTGATAGCCAACGGAAGAGACCATGACGATGCGGGCGTCGGGATGTTCCTGGACGATGCGCTCGACGGCCTCGATGCCTTCCATCTGGGGCATGGTGATGTCCATGAGGACGATGTCCGGATTTGTGCGAGCGTATTCGGTGATGGCTGTGCAGCCGTCACCTGCTTCGCCAGCGACCTGGCCGCCGAACGACTCGACCATCTTGGCGAGGCTCTTGCGTGCGAAGACGGAGTCGTCAACGATCAGGTAGCGAGCTGCCTGGTTGTCTTTCTTCCGCGTTAGAGCTTCAAACTGTTTCATAACTATCTCCTTCGAGAAATCTCGCGATCGGCGGCGGCTGGGGTGGCCGTCGAGTACTCCGGCAAGCATTTCGACTGCATGACACCGGCTAAATTCGAAAGGGAAACTACGCGATCGGCAAAACCACGCTCGATGGCGGCGCGAGGCATGCTGTCGACGACGCACGTTTCCGGGCTTTGGGCAATGGTGATTCCGCCGGTGGAACGGACCGCGGCCATGCCGGCAGCGCCATCGTCGCCCATGCCGGTCATCAAAATGGCCAGCGAATTGTTTTTAAATTCTTGAGCGACGGACTGAAACAAGACATCGACTGAGGGGCGATGGCCGTTGACGCGGGGCGCGTCTACGAGAATTGCGACGTTGCCGTGCTCCATCCGGCGCACTTTCATGTGCCGGTTGCCAGGACAGATCAACGCGCGGCCTGCGAGCAAGAGATCGCCCGACTGCGCCTCTTTTACTTCGATGGCGGACGATTCATTGAGACGCTGCGCGAACATTTGGGTGAAACCTTCGGGCATATGTTGCACGACGAGAAGGCAGCCGGGAAAATCCTCCGGAAGTTGGGAAAAAAGATATTGGAGCGCATTTGGACCGCCGGTAGAAACGCCAATGGCCACAATGCGGGAAGGCCAATGAGGCATTGACGAGCGGCGCGATTCCTTCCGTCTCGCTGAAGGAACCGTGATGATCATTTTAGGGGCGCCGGATGCCGCGGCGACTTTGATCTTGATGGCGAGCTCGGCGGCGATCTGGTCGATGCGACCGACGGCGGCGTCCTGTGGCTTGGCAACAAAATCGAATGCGCCGAGAGCGAGAGCTTTCAGGGTGAGAGTGGCGCCGCGATCCGTTTGCGAGCTGACGACGATCACGGGAACGCGATGTTTGCGCGTGATCTGGCGCAGCATTTCGATGCCGTCCATGCGGGGCATGTCGAGATCGAGCGTCACGACGTTGGGGCGAAGTTCGGTGATTTTTTTCAGGCCGAGCTCGCCATCCATAGCCGTTCCCACGACTTCAATCGAAGGATCGTGCACAAGCGCCTGGGGAATCAGCTTGCGCATGAGCGCGGAATCGTCAACCACGAGGACGCGAATTCGTTCGCTCATGCCGTGGCTCCCACTGCCGGGATTCGCGAAAGGTGCGAAATCACCGCGGGAACATTGAGAATGAGAACCACGGTGCCATCACCAAGAATCGAAGCGCCGCTGACGAGCGCGGAGGTGACGAGGCGATCTTCGAGCGCTTTGATGACGAGCTCTTCCTCACCCATGAGGCTGTCGACGATCAAGCCGAATTTGCGATTCCCTGCGCCAATGACGACGACGAAAATGCGTTTCGCGCGCTCTAGCGCAGGCTTCGACTCGAGACGATCGAGGCGGACGAGCGTGAGAACCTGCTCGCGCAACTGAAAAACTTCGTGCTCGTCGACGCGATGAATTTCATCGTCGGCAATACGAGTAATTTCGACGACTGAAGTGATCGGAACGGCGTAGAGCCGACCGGCGACTCGGAACAGAAGCGCCTGGATGCTGGCGAGAGTTAACGGGACCAGCAGGCGGAATGTAGTTCCTTTCCCGGGCTCGCTTTCGAGTTCAATTGCGCCTTTCAAGTTGGAGAGAGCGGCCTGTACCACGTCAAGCCCCACGCCGCGGCCGGAAATTTCTGTCACGTGGTCAGCGGTGCTGAGCCCGGGCGTAAAGATCAGGTGAAGCGCTTCGGAATCAGTGAGCCGGGAGGCTTCTTCGGGAGTAAGAATGCCGCGCTCGATGGTACGCTCGACGATTTTCTGGCGATCGAGTCCACGCCCGTCGTCCGATACTTCGATAACCACCTGATCGCCCTCGTGGTAAGAATCGAGGTGAATCGTTCCGCGCGCCGGTTTTCCAGCAGCCAAGCGCTCGGCGGCGGATTCGATACCGTGATCCGCCGCGTTACGCACGAGATGCGCAAGCGGTTCAGCCAGCGAGTCGAGAATTCCCTTGTCGAGATCCGTGTTCTGGCCGGAAAGCTCAAGCACGATGTCTTTGCTCTGTTGCTTGGCGACGTCGCGCACGATACGAGGAAAACGCCGGAAAAGCTGGTCGACAGGAACCATGCGGATCTTCATTACAGATTTTTGAAGTTCACCCAGCACGCGGGATTGGAAAGCCAGTGCATCGGAGAATTTACCGCGCAGAGGATCTTTCGAATGGCTGCGCTCGAATTCGTTGATGGTGCGCTGCAACATCGACTTGCCAATGATCAATTCGCCGACGAGATTCATCACCGTTTCGATACGGGTGGCATCGACGCGCAAAGAATTCTCGGTTGCGTGCGAAATGCCTCCGGGCGAACTGCCAGCGTGAGGATCGTCGAAATGTCCGGGAGCCTCGTGCTCGGAGCCGCTAACTCCAGCGGAGATCGCGGCGGCCTCGGATTCGAGGAGTATGTCGAGAAGATCGCGCGGCTTCGTCTGCTGTTCCTTGATTTCATCAACGGAGATGCGCGCGACGACAGAGGGTACCTGGCAGCGCTGCCGAATCCAATCCGCAGACTTTGGGGTTGAAAGCGCGGCTTCGATCACGCCCGATCGCTGAAGATCAGCGGCCTTCTCGGGATGCTGCGCGATTAGTTTTCCGGTGCCTTCGAGCGCTTTGCGGATGAGCTCGAATGCAGCTGCAGGCAGCGATTCGGAATCAAGATACAACGCAACGTTGTAGATGTGCTCATTGCGCCGGAGCGCTTCTGCAATCAACAGGCGTTCGTACTCTGTCCATTCGAATGCGGCTTCGCGCGCGACTTTCGGCGGCTGCACGACCGGCTTGGTAAGCAAGCGCTGGATGTGTTCGCGGAGCGCGCCACCAGCCGGCGGCTGCAGATTATTCCGGTATGCGGCAAGCATTTCGTGAAATGTGTCGGCGGCGGCGAGAACCACTTCAGGGATCAAACCGGAATGTTGTTGAGTAAGCTCCGGCGTGAGAACGTCTTCGAGTTCATGGGCGAGTTCGCTCAGTTCGCGGAAGCCGCAAGCGGCCGAATCGCCTTTCAGGGTGTGAACTGCGCGACGTACACTACGGAGATTTTCTTTGTCGCCCGGATGGTCTTCAAGCGCGAGTCCGGCCTCATTCATGGCCTGGAGAATCTCCGCGGCGCTCTCGAAGAAGAGATCGCGGAGTTCTGCAGCGCGCTCGTCGGGGAAAAAGATCACTGGGCGCCCTCGACGCGTTGATAGACCGTAGCGTTGTTCTGATGAATCATGTGAAATGACTTCGTCAGGCCGAAAAGGCTCTCGGCGTGTCCGACGAAAAGATAGCCGTCGGAATTCAGGCAGCGGTAAAACTTTTCGACGAGACGCTTCTGTTCGGCTTCATCGAAATAGATCATCACATTTCGACAGAAAATCACGTCGTTGCGCTGAGGCAAGTACTCGGTCTTAAGGTTGTGAAAGTCGAATTGGACCAGATTCTTGAGCGCCGTCTTGACCACGTATTTGTCCGCGACTTTGTCGAAATAGCGAAGGCGACAGGTGTAATCCACCGTTTCCATTTGTGCTTCGGTGTAAATGCCTTGTTGCGCTGTGAGAAGCGCGGAGTAGTTGATGTCGGACGCTAGAATCTCCACTTTCCACGGCGGTGGAATTAGAGGCTTCGGGGTGGGCATCTCGAAGGGCAGGGGATTGCGCAGGTAGTAGTAGGCCAGCGCGTCGCAGACTAGAATCGCGAGGGTGTAGGGCTCTTGACCCGTGGAGCAGCCGGCGCTCCAGATCCGGAGCGTCCAATCGCGGCGCTCCTGCTTGCGTTTCAGAATTTCTTCGAGAACGACTTTCTGGAAAAGATCGAGCTGAGGGCGAATGCGAAAGAAGCTCGTCTCATTGACAGTGAGGTTCTCAAGCAGAGCCGTGAGCTCTTGCTTTCCTTCGCGGCTGGTGAGCAATCGGTAGTAGCTGTAGAAGGAGTCCATCTGGCAGGCCTTGAGGCGGCGCTGCAGGCGATCGCGCAGAAAATGCGTGCGGCGTTCGTCGAAATACATGCCGCATTCCTGATAGACCAAGGTCTGAAGGAGCTTGAGTTCGGGATCTGTGAGTGGAACTTCAGTGGTCAGTGTGGACATTCGCTCCTCGTCGAAATTGCATTACCGGAACGACGGCTAATTTCGTGTGGCGCTACCTACCGGAATAGCGGCAGGTTCGGAGAATTCCTCGAGCCGCCGCAGCTCGCCTCGCTGCAAAATCTTGTTGAGGTCGAGCAGAATCACGAGGCGACCCTTCAATTTTCCGACGCCCGTGATGTAGTCGAGCTCACCTTCCTGAAAAACCGAATGAGGCGCTTCGATCTCCGAGGGCGGAATGCGCAGGACCTCGGATGCAGAATTCACCATCAGGCCGATACGCCTTCCTTCCATCTCGACGACGACGACGCGGTTTTTCTTGCCCGGTTCCGTGAATTTCTCGTTGAAACGCTTGCGCAAATCTATGACCGGGATGATCCGCCCACGCAGATTGATGACGCCTTCGATGTAATCGGGGGCATTCGGAACGGACGTGATTTCGGGAACGCGCACAATCTCGCGCACAATCGAGATGGGCAGGCCGAAGGTCTCGCGCCCGATCCGAAATCCAACTACCTGGATTTCTTTGTCCATAGTTTTCTCGGCGCTCAGGTGCGAGCCATCTCCGCATACTCACGGGCACCGCTCTGGCGTTCCGAACCACCAGCGGAACGCCGCGGAGGGAATCGCCGGCTGTCGGAATGGCCATCGTCGATGACAAAGCGGTCCATCGAATCGAGGAGATTGCGCGAAAGCTTGGACATCTGCTCGGCGGCGGCTGCAAGTTCCGTCGAACTTGAGGTGGATTGCTGCACGAGTTCCCGCATTTTCTCCATGGCGCGAACGACGCCCTGGGCACCAGAGGCCTGTTCCTCGACCGAAGAGGTAATTTCCTGGGTGATTTCTGTGAGGCGATTTGTGGCCTTGGCAATCTGCGAAGAACCGCTCGACTGCTCGGTGGTGGCCGCGCCGATTTCCTGCGAGAACTTGTAAACTTCGGAAACCACGGCCGAAATCTTCTCCAGCGCACCGCTCAGTTCCTTATTGAGGACCAAGCCTTCCTGGACCATCGAGGTGCTCTTTTCCATGTTGTCGACGGCTTCGCGAGCTTCCTTCTGAATGCCTTCGATGAGCTCCGAGATTTCTTTTGTGGACTGGGTGGATTTTTCGGCGAGTTTGCGGACTTCTTCAGCAACAACGGCGAAACCAAGGCCATGTTCACCGGCTCGCGCGGCTTCAATGGCAGCATTGAGCGCGAGAAGGTTGGTTTGTTCCGCGAGGTCGTCGATCACTTCGATAATTTTTCCAATGTCGTCGGCGCGGCGTCCGAGCACGTCGATAATTTCCGCCGACGATTGAATCGCATGGCTTGTACGGTTCAAACCCTGAGTAGCTTTTTCCATGGTGACCATGCCGGTTTGGACTTCGTCGCGCGAGCGGTGCGAAATATCGACGAGCAGCTTCGCGGTATCGGCGACTCGCTGAATCGAAGTGACCATCTGGTCGATGGACGCGGAAGTTTCCGCGACGCTTGAGCCCTGCACTTGCGTGTTCTTCACGACGTTCTGCACGTTGATGCTCATCTCGTGCATCGTGCTGGTGACTTCATCGATCGCCGACGCGGCTTGCACGCTGACTTTTGCCGATTCGTCTGAAGCGCTGGCCATCTGTCCCGCACCACTTGCCACTTGTGCTGCGCTATCGCGAACCTGGCGAACGAGATCGCGAAGGCCCTGCGTCATCCGAGCGAATGCTTTGGCCATCGTGTCCTGTTGGGAGCGAGGCATCACGCTTACCGACAAATGCCCCTCTGCGATGGCAGCCGACACATCGGCCATCTCTCGGAGGTGAACGATCATCTTGTTGAAATTGTTGGCAAGTATGCCGACCTCATCCGCGCGATGAATGTCAATCGATTGATCGAGATCGCCTGTTTCTCCGATCCGTTGCGCTACTTCGATTAATTGATTCACGGGTTCACGAATCGTCTTCGCGGTGAAGAAAGCGATGAAGGCTCCTAGGAGAATCGCAACAAGTGTCCCGACGGTCGTGATGATGGTGCTGAGCGTCGTTGCCGATGCCGCGGAAATATTGGAATCCTGAAGCGCTTTGCGGATATTCGTGCTGGCGTCGTTAAGCATGCTGGCTGATTTCGTCGTCCAAGAGGCCGGATCGTGCTGTAGGTAATAAATCTGCAGATCGGAGACGGTCGCGTCTCCTGCATCCACCTGATGGCGCTTGGCGATCATCTGCTTGGCGAAATTCTCAGCCCAGTTGTGTTCGTTTTCCTCCACCTGTGCGAAGGCAGCCCGAAGATTGGAGTCGTTCCCTTTACCCTCGCCGTCTTTCAGAAGGCCAAGGAGAGTGGAAATCCCCTTGTTGGTTTTCTCCTCGTCACGCAGGTCGCCGCTCAACAGATAGTTTTCGAGGAACAGACGGTTTTCCATCATTTGAAAACGAATATTTTCGATAATCTCTACATCGCTCAGAGTGGCCGCAGCAGCCGAGCGCGCGGCGTGTTCCCGCACCACCGTGAACATATTGACCACGAACAGCGCCAGCATAATCGCCAGAATGGCGCCGAATCCGAAATAAAGCTTTCTGCGGATCGTCATGACTTACGCCTCCACTGCATGCCCATCGGTGCGCTCTCCCCCACCGGAGAGGTGCCCGCGTCTAGTTGAAATCGAATTCAATAATCTCGCTGCTTTCTTTGGGAGCTGACTCAAAGCGCCACTTCTTAATCGCATCCTGCGCAGAACCGACCAGCAGCGGGCTGCCCCCTACCACTTTCGTGTTGGTCACGCGCCCATCGGCGGAGATCGTGACTTCGATTTTGACCTTGCCCGTTACGTTCATTTGCCTGGCGAGCGGCGGAAAATCCGGAACAACCCTCGTCTTCACTTTTCGCTTGGCGGTGTCAGGTGCAGTAGCCTGTGCCAGCGCCTTAGGAGCAAGAGCTGCTGACATGGACACGAACAGCGCGACGATCAATCCGATTGACCCAACTCTCAGCTTCATGCCGACCCCCCTCTGGGCAGACAAAGCTCCGGTAACAGAAAATGCAACGGTAATGCCATGTGAACGAATGTCTTTGCAGGTGCTTTGTAACAGGCACTTATTTACATAAGTGTTGTTGAATCATGTAGATACAATGTGGTCGGCGACGGCCGGTGGGAACCTTTCGCGATGTCAATCGTCTCATCGGACGCGGGGAGCATACTTTCTCGTCTCACAGTGCGACAGTCTCAGAGTGTCCTTTTCGGCAACAGCGGGTACCACGTTCCTTGACTCAAATTGAGATGAGCACGTAACTTCGTCGGGTAACAGAAGCGCGCAGCCCCCTCAACCTCCATGCGTGCATTGCGACGAACTCGGGACGTGTCTTCAGACCTCGACGGCTCTTTGGAGAGCCTGCTGAGCCAGTTTTCCGCGACGACTCTCGAATTAAATCCCTCGCTGGGCACCTCGGAATTCGCGCGACGACTAACCGCACGGACTGCACAAATGCTCGGGGCACGCGCCGCCGTACTTGCTGTAGTACGCGATTCGGAATGGTCAATCGCTGGTTTGAGCGGGCCTGCGCATAGCTGGGATGCGAAGATTCAGCACCGTTTAGCGGCTGCCTTGGCGGAGCAGGCTACCGTGCCCGCCTCAGACCTGCGCTCAGGTCCGGCAGCGATGCTCTTTGGCCGGGAATTGGCGGATGCGTTGGGGTGGCGTGAAGCGGTGCTGGCACCGCTGACCGGAAGCGAGAACGAGCTGCTCGGCGTGCTCTGCCTGGTGGAGTTGCGCAGGATGACGGAAACCGACAGGCAGTTACTCGGGGCGCTGGTGGGGCACGCGTCGGTGGCGCTGGAGAATGTGCGGCTATTCTCGCGAATCGAACGGTCGCGGAAGCAGTGGGTGGAGGATTTCGACGCGATCTCGGATCTAATCGTGGTGCATGACGCGGACAATCGGGTGCTGCGGCTTAATCGCGCGCTCGCGGATCTGTTGAAGGTAAAGCCCCCCGAGGCGGTTGGGCGTGATATGGGAAAGCTCGAGCTGCTCGGATCGAGCGTGCAGGCGGGGCGATGCCCATTTTGCCGGAACCCGGCTGCGCTGCACGAGGAGTTTATGTTTCCAGCGGCCGACCGCTCCTACCTGGTATCTGCGTCGCGCATTCACAGCGGGCACAACGACGAGTTACGTACGATTCATGTGGTGAAAGACATCAGTGACCGCCGCGAGGCGGAGCGCCGCTATCGCCGCGAGCGCGACTTCAACAAAAACATTCTCAACAACACGCAAAGCATGATTCTTGTCCTGGATACAGCCGGATTGATCAGCTATGCCAATCGCCGTTGTTTTGAGGCTGGATACCAAGAAACGGATCTGCTAGGGCACTCGCTCACCGACATTATTCCACCGGCGCGAAGGCCCGTGCTGAAGGAAACGCTGGAACGCGCCCTTCATGGCTCCGCCGTCGACAATCTCGAAATGCCGGTGGTACGCGGGAACGGAACCGCGGGGCAATTTTCGATCAGCCTGAGCCCGATGCGCGATGAGCAAGGCGATATCAACAGTATCGTTGCGGTGATGACGGATGTGACCGATGCCGCAGACTTGCAGTCAAAACTGATGCATACGGAGAAAATGGCGGCGCTAGGCCAACTCGTTTCCGGCGTGGCGCATGAAGTGAACAATCCGCTCGCGGCCATCGTGGGTTTCACCGATTTGCTGCTCGAGAATCCGCAAGTTCCCGAAGCAGCGAAAGAAGAGCTGCGCGTGATTCTGCAAGAGGCGCAGCGCACGCGCATCATCGTTCAAAATCTGCTTAGCTTTGCGCGGCAGATGCCTGCGCAGCGTGAGCCGGTGCAGGTGAATGCTGTTCTGAGGCAAACGCTTAAGCTTCGCTCGTATGATTTCTCGAATCATGGCGTCGAGCTCGTCGAGCAATATGAAGAAGACTTGCCTCTAGTTGTGGGAGATCCCCACCAATTGCAGCAGGTGTTCCTGAATATTTTGAATAATGCGTATGACGCGATTCAGGAGACGAGGCGGCCGGGAAGAATCGAAGTGTTGACGACGCAGCGTGCAAATGAGTTAGAGGTGGTGATCCGCGACAACGGACCGGGAATTCTGCAGCCAGAGAAGATTTTTGATCCCTTTTTCACGACGAAGGAAGTGGGGAAGGGCACGGGCCTTGGCTTAAGCATCTGCTACGGGATCGTGCGGGCGCACAGTGGAGAAATCACGGCTCGAAATAATCAGGATGGCGTCGGGTGCACCTTCATTGTGCGGCTGCCTGTGGCAACGCAAGGGGTGGAACTGAGCGTGGTGGAGCCCGCCCAATGATGGTTACAGCCGGGACTGCTGCCGCAGCGCGCGGGCGAATCCTGCTGATAGAGGATGAGCCGTCTGTTGCGGCATTCTTGCGGATCGCGCTCGAGCGGCGTGGATACGAAGTGGTAGCGTCGCCATCGGCTGTAGAGGGATTGCAACTTCTGGCTACCGGAGATTTTCGTGGTGTGATTTCGGATTTTCGCACACCAGGCGGCATTACTGGAGTCGACGTGCACGACTGGTTGGAGCGGCATCGCCCGGAACTGGCGTCGCGAATCATCTTTATTACGGGTGATACGGCGAGTGACGAAACGATTGCCCTGCTCGCGCAAGCCGGAACACCGTGCGTTGAAAAACCATTCCGCGTCCATCAATTGATGGCGGCGGTAGAAAAGACAATCGGGAAACCATGACGAACGAGCAGAAAATCCGCTTTGTGATTGTGGACGACGAGCAGAGTATCCGCCGGCTTTGCATGACTGTGGGCCAAGGCCTGGGGTTTGAATGTGGGGAAGCGGAAACAGCAGAGGCAGCGCTTGAATCGCTCGAAGCGGTGCTACCCGACATTGTCGTGACTGACTTGAAGTTGCCTAATGTCACAGGAGTCGAGTTGCTCCGTCGAGTGAAAGAGCAGCTGCCGCGCACGGAAGTAGCGATCATGACGGGACACGGTTCGATCGAATCAGCGGTCGAAGCGATGCGCCAGGGCGCTTACGACTACATCGAAAAGCCATTTCGCGTGGAGAAATTGAGGCAATTGCTGCAAAGGATGGCGGAAAAAGTTCGGCTGGTTAACGAGAACCAATTTCTGCGAGAGCGCGTGAATACCGAGACGCAGCTCGATGGAATCACCGGAACGTCCGCAAAAATTCAGGATGTAATGAGAATGGTGTCGCGGCTCAAGGATACGCGCACACCCGTGCTGGTGACGGGCGAAAGCGGCACGGGAAAGGAGCTGGTTGCGCGCGCTATGCATTATCGCGGGCCGCTGGCGGAGATGCCGTTTGTCGCCGTGGATTGCGGCTCGCTTGTGCCGACGCTAATGGAAAGCGAGCTGTTTGGACACGAAAAGGGATCGTTCACCGGCGCTCTCAAGGCGAAGCCTGGGCTATTCCATGCGGCCAATGGCGGCACGATTTTCCTCGACGAAATTGGTGAATTGCCGCTCGAGATGCAGGCCAAGCTGCTGCGCGTGCTGCAAGAAAAGGAAGTCCGGCCGGTGGGAAGCAACGAAAAGGTTCCGGTGGATGTCCGAGTGATTGCAGCGACGAACCGCGATTTAGAAGCCGCATATCGAGGGGGAACGTTTCGCAAGGACCTTTATTTCCGGCTGAATGTGGTCACGGTACATCTTCCTGCTTTGCGGGAGCGGCGCTCGGATATTCCGCAGCTCGTCCACTGCTTTCTGGATCGCTATGCGCCTGGCGAGAATATTCAGATTGCACCCGCTGCGATGAAGAGTTTCCTGCAATACGAATGGCCTGGAAACGTCCGCGAGCTTGAAAATTGTATCGCGCGGGCGATCGCACTCGGAGACCACCGCACGATCGACGTGAACGACCTGCCGCCCGCGATTGGCAAGGCTGATGACAGTGCCATTTCGGGAGGGGAATCGTCCGCTCTTTCCACTACGGCGCTCGCCGATCTCGAGCGGATGACGATTCTTCGCGTCTTCGAGCAAGCAGGGGGCGACAAATTGCTCGCCGGAAAAATGTTGGGCATCAGCCGGGCAACGCTTTACCGCAAGCTGAAGCGGTATCAGATTCCCTTGCGCCCCACCTCGAAACTGCCCGTCGAAACTCTAACCTAAATACAGCTTTCCAGTTCCCGCCGCCGCGTGGTGCCTCGGGTGGACCTCGACCAGGGGTTCGAATCCATAGTGTGAGACGGGGTGTGTCAGGGTGAGACGAAACTGCGAGAGAGCGGTGATGTTGGTCTCGTAATCCATTAAATCTACAGGCTGTTACCAGAACCTCAAGCCGCAAATCTTTGGCCGCGGACTTGCAATCTTCTTCTCGGGTAAATTCCGCTTGCCCGGGTGTGCGCAGTTTTGGTGCCGACAAGCTCCGTAGCAACTAGGCGCTGCGAGAATTACTGGGAGGTTCGGTGTCACGTGAGACGGCAGTTGAGTCGATTGCAGCGATACAGACGTGCGTTGAGAAATTGGCGCAGCTTTTCCCAAGTGCGACGCCTGTGCGATTGCCGGTGCGGGTAGTGGCGCTGGGGAGCGAGCAGAGGCATTTGGAGGAAACTACAGTGATTGAGTTCGGTACGGCGCGCGAAGTGTTGTTTGCTTCGGTGTTGCCGCTCGAATTCGAGGATCGAGTACGAATTCTAAATTCCGACGGTTCGCTCGACCCAGGCGCGACAGTAGTTGCCGTCCGCTATCACGATGGCCGCAAAGCGGTAGCGACGCGGTTCGTGGGCGAAGTCGGAAACTGGATTATCAAACCATGAGCCCAAAACTTTTCGGCATCACCTTTAGCGATGCAGAGGGCACACAGAAGTCAGGAAGCAGTGCGCCCGCGGAGGTCGCTGCGCGCTGGACTGAGGCGCGGCTTGCATATCCGCTGTACGCAGCCCTGGCAGCGCAATTCGAACTTGCGCCCGCTCCTTATCCGGCGGGTGAACTTCCTGCCCCGCGACCAACGCGGGACGTGTTCGATCGCGACCTTCAGTGGTTTGACGCGATCGATGAAAAGGTCCGAGCGTTTCAGATCCGGCAGCTGCCTCCTGAGGTTTTGAACGCGAGCGAGGAAGCGCTCAGAGCGTTTATTCAACGCCTTTTGAAACGGCCGGGCAAGACAAATGCGGATCGCGACAAAATCGATTTGCTGCTGGTGCAATACTTTGCACTTTGTGCACCCGAAGCGCTCTACCGCGAAGAAATCAAGCTGGCTGACGTCGCGCGCGTTCTACAGCCAGTCCTTATCGAAGCGGACGCGGCACCTCTCGATTGGTGCGAACCTCTCGAGCAAATTCTTAAGACGCTCGATGGATGTCACAGCCTGCGGGACATGATGGAGCACGGCCTGCTCGAACAAGGCAGGCTATTAAAGGATTCCGCCGGAGATATGTTTTACGATCCGGCGGCGCTTGTGGCTTTCTGCCGTTTTAATTTTTCATTGCGCCGCGCGTTTATTCGCATGCTGCACGCCGACTTAAACGCGGTGAAAACAGCCGTGGATACTCTCGAAGCGGCTGGAGTGAAAAGCGTCGATTGCCGCAGGGCCGGTTTTTCGGCCGCAGAGAACACGGCAAGGCTTCGATACTACTCCGAGAACTGGCGGCAGCCGTTCCACAAGGACTACACAGAAAGCTCCGTCAGCCGCGCATTCGAGCAGTTACTGGCTCTTCGCGCTGACTTGGAGGAAGCGGTTGCCAGAATGCATGGCGGGTTCAGTCCGGCAGCAGGTTCCTTAGCTCCTTCGAAACTCTCACCAAGGCCTGAACTCGCGACGGCCGGGAACGGAGCTGAAATCAAGTCGGGAGCGACGCTCGCAAATCCATCTCCGCGCATGCCATTGGATCTTGCCGGTATCGGTGAGCCTGCGCCGGTCAACAGATCACCTGTCAGTAAAGTTTCTGGCACCCCGAATCAGCAGGCAAAATCTGCGCCCGAATCTAACGTACCGCCCACGGACGCAGCCGAAGTTGAGAAGTGCCTCGAAGCAATCTGGGAGCAGCTAATCGCCGCGCCGCCGTCGCGAGGCCGCTCGATGTCAACGGTCGTGTTGCAGGATACCAAGGTCTTGCTTTCCTCATGGGAAGTAGCCGCGTTCGTGGCACAAGGGGACCAGGAAGCGGAGGATTTGCGACGAGCAGTTGTCGCGCGCGCCATCCTTTCCGTGGCAATGGACCAACGGAAGCGTTCCGGCGAGGAAAACGCGCTGGCATCTGCTTTGAACCACGCGCGGGGCGAGGTTTCCTACTTCCAGGGTCGTGTGGAAGCAGCGAAGCGCTCGAAGAACACGGAAGCAGCCGTCAACTTGGGAATCAGTACAAAGCGGCTTCTGTCCACGATCGAGGAAGCAGAAAAACTCCAGCCCTGAGCAAGGGGGTAGGCGTCTCTTGAGTCAAGCCAGCGTCCTGATCGTCTCGGACGACACGGAATTCGCTCGCGCAGCCGCAGCACGCTGGCAGGCGGAAGCCCATGCTCCCGAAGTTACGCTTGCAACCAGCGATCTGTGGCGTGCGTCGAGCGCAACCGGCTATGACCTTGTCATCGTAGGCCCGGTACGTCCCGGAAAGTCCACTTCAATTTTGTCTTCTTTGGATCCAGGTATTTTTGCGGCTGTGGTTTGCGTTACTGAAAATGAAAACGAGTTCGCTGGCTTGCGCAGACTCCACTCTCAAGCGCTGCTGATACCCAAGCAGGACGGCTGGATGGAAATTTTGATCTTGCTCTCGGGTGAGGCGCTACGTCGAGTGAATGCGCTGAATCGCGCACAGCGCGCGGAACGAGTCGCACTCGAAGCCCAGCGCCACGCCATTCTCGGCCGCTACATGCTCGAAATGCGGCCCGGAATAAACAACGCTCTCACGTCCGCGATAGGCAATGCCGACTTGCTATTGCTCGAACCGGGTCAGCTTTTACCAGAATGCCGGGAGCAGATTCGTACGATCCATGCGATGGCGTTGCGCCTGAATGAAGTAATGCAGCGATTCTCATCGCTAGCGGCGGAGATGCGAGCGGGTGAGACTGAATCTCAAGCTGAGACGGGTCTCGTTTCTCGGGGCCATCTGGCACGGCAATGACAATCCCATTGGAACTCTGTAAGCGCCACAAATGTAATGGGTTTGCGTTGCGTTCGCAGTCTGCGAAAGGACCGGCGAGCGTGGCGCTGAAGTTGCAATTATCTTAGCGACGTTATCTCCGTGGAGGTGCGCGCGTGCTGAAGAAGGTGTTAGTAGTGGACGACTCTGAGGCAGAAATCAGCCTAATTCAGTCGTTCCTGCAGCAAGGCGGCTTTCATTCGGTGGGGATTTCCGACCCGACAAAAATTGAGGAAACGATCGAAGAGGAGCGGCCCAATGTAATCCTGCTCGACGTGGTGATGCCACAGCGAAATGGTTTTCAGGCGTGCCGCGATCTGAAGAGCGCGGGGGCATATTCGCAGATTCCGGTAATTCTCGTGACGTCAAAGACAGCTCCGAGCGATCGCTATTGGGGCGAGCAACAGGGCGCCAACGGTTACGTCGCGAAGCCGTTCACGCCCGAGGAATTGATCAGCGCGGTGAAAAGGTTTGCCTGATGGCCGGTAAGCCAGAAGAGGTGCGGGAAAACGCAGGGCTGCCACTCGAGCTCGTTGGGGGAGAGTTTCTCGAAAGCGAAACACTTTCTGAGGAACGGCTGCCCGAGCGGCAGTACTGCGTTTTCCGCGCCGGCCGCGAGCGTTTCTGTCTTTCAGTGCTCGAAGTCGAGGAAGTGGTGGATTGGCCGATTGTGACGCGGATTCCGCTGGCGCCCGCGTTCTTGATGGGAGTTTTTAACCTCCGCGGCACGATCGTGCCGTTGGTGGATATTGCGTTTACGGAGGGACGGCGGCCGGGCCTTCTGCCGAAGCATGTAGTTGTGGCGGCGCTCAAAGGCGATGCGCAGCGCGACGATTTGAGAGTTGGTATCGCGTCCGACGAAGTGATTGGAACGTATTCGGCAACGGAAGAAGCTCTGCTTGACCAGGCGCCGAACGACGTGCCGCACTGCCGCGGAATGTTGCGCCACGACGACCGGTTGGCGCTGGTTGTCGATTTGAGGCGCTTGACGGATGTGTTTCCGGTTCCCGTGATTTAAGGCGCGAGGGGTCGCGCAAGTTTTAGATGCTTGGGAGGAAGTCATGAAAGCTCGTTTGAGTTCCACAGTGTGGCTGCTGGTGTTGTGGATCAGCGCCGCGGCATTCGGTGTCTTGGGGCTCGCTTATTACGCCGGAATGCATTCGGTCGCGCAATCAGCGGATGGCGCTTCGTCGACCGGAAACTCGAGTGCTGCGCTGTTTGGCGCGGGAGCGCTCGCCATCCTTGCGTGCATCTCCGTGGTTTGGGTGCTTAGCAAGCGGGTGCTGAAGCCCGTAGACGAGCTTGCGAAATTTTCCGAGCGGATCGTGGCGGGCGATGTGCGCGCGCGCGCGGAGATTGAATCCGGCGACGAATTTGAATTCATCGCCGAGAATTTCAACCGTAGCGCCGCGAAAGTCGCCCACGCCATCACGAACCAGCAGGCGCAGGATTCCCTCCAGCGCAGCATCACCGACCTGTTGAACACCATCAAGGAAGTTGCTCGCGGCGACTTGACGATTCGCGGGAAAGTCACGAACGACGCGCTGGGCAATGTCGTAGATTCCGTGAACTTCATGCTCGACAACTTCACGAAGGTTCTCGAGCGCGTTCGCAAAGCTGCCATCGACGTGAGCGCGAGCGCCAACCAGATTCTCGATGCCGCCGACGACATGACCGCCGGTGCCACGCAGCAAGACCAGGAAATCACGAACACTTCGTCGGCCGTCGAAGAGTTGACGGTATCGATGAAACAGGTGTCGAACAACGCGGAAGCGAGCGCAGAAGCTGCGCGCCGCGCACTCGATGCCGCCGAGCAGGGGAACCGCGCGGTACGCGACACGCTGGAAGGCATGCAGCGCATTCGCGCTTCTGTGCAAGCAACCGCTAAGAAAATCAAATCGCTTGGTGATCGTTCTCTCGAAATTTCGGAAATCATTAACGTGATTAACGATATTACCGAGCAGACGAACTTGTTGGCATTGAACGCGGCCATCGAGGCGGCCCGAGCCGGAGATGCGGGGCGCGGTTTCGCGGTCGTCGCAGACGAGGTACGAAAGCTCGCCGAACACTCACGAAGCGCGACGAAAGACATTGCAGCTCTCATCAAGGCGATTCAGGCGGAGACGAACGAAGCCGTGGTCGTCATGGAGGAAGGCACGCGCGAAGTGGAAGTGGGAGCCGGGCTGGCGGATCAAGCCGGAAAAGCGCTTGAAGCGATTTCGAGCGTCGTGCGGCAGTCGGCTGAGCTGGTGCAGGAGATTTCGCTCGCGTCGAAACAGCAGGTGCGCGGCACGGAAGGCGTCGCAAACGCGATGCAGATTATCTCCGGCATCACGCGGCAGACGACACAGGGAGCACGGCAGACCGCGTCTACGGTAGGGAACATGGTGAAGCTCTCTGAGCAATTGAACGAAGCGCTCGCGCAATTCCGTTCGCAGGCTCAGCCGTCGCGGCAGGCGGAAACGACTGACGAATCACGGCCCGCGCCGGTAGGCGTTCGTTAGTTCAGGCTGGTGTTCACCGCCGGCGCCTCGAAGTGCCGGCCGCTGACGTGTGCCGAACATGAAACAGCATCCAGCCACCACCGCGAAACTCACCGAGCCTGAGCTCGACGAAATCCGTGCGCTCATTGAACAGCGCTCGGCCATTCTTTTTGATGCTTCGCGAGAGCGCTTTTTCTCGACTCGCATCCGCGAACATCTGGAGGAGAAAAATCTCGGCGACGGCACTGAGCTGCTGAAAATCGTGCGTGGCTCAAGCATTGAGTATGAGGGCCTTCTCGAACGGCTGTTGACGCAGGAGACCTCATTTTTCCGCTATCCGGCTGTATACGACGCGCTTGAGAAAAAAATTCTGCCGGAGATTCAGGAACGGAAATTCTGGGAGAGCCCGCGCTCGTTGCGAATCTGGAGCGCAGGCTGCTCGACGGGCGAAGAGCCCTACTCCATTGCGGTCACGGTGAGCGATGCGTTGAAGTTCCCGGAGGCCTGGGAAATTGAAATCCTGGCCACCGACGTAAGCCGCCGCGCATTGCGACACGCGGAACGCGGAGCCTACTCGCGGCGCAGCTTGGGCGAAGTTTCCTTGCATCAGGTGGAAACATATTTCTCGCCGGTCAAGCACGGCTATCACGTGAGCCCGCGCATCCGGCGATTGATCTCATTCGCACAGATGAATCTGGTGGATTCTTTCTACATCGGCAAGCTCGACTGCATTTTTTGCATGAATGTTTTGATGTATTTCTCAGCGGAGCGGCGGCTTTCGATCTTGCGGCGATTTTATAACGCACTGGAGCCGGGCGGCTACTTCCTGCTTGGCCATTCGGAGACGCTCTCGAATGTGCCGGTGAAGTTCGAATCAATCATGCTAGGCGATTGCCTGATCTATCGAAAGCCGACTACGGCCTCCGTGGAGCTGCGGCGCACACCGGCGTTGGTGGAGGGAAGCCTGTGAACGGCCCCGACCAACAATCGCTCGAGCTGTTCTTCCAGGAGGCTTCGGAAAACCTCCAGTACCTACGGGAATATTCCGGTTTGCTGCAGGAACCGCAGACGAAACCGGAGGATCTCGAAAAGCTTTACATCGCGGCGCACAGTTTGGCAGGCACCTCGGCGAGCTATGGTTATCCCCAATTTTCCGAGGTAGCTGCAAAGGCGGCGCACGTATTCCATTACGCCATGAACGCGACGCTCACGCCCGACATGCATGGCCCATTGACAGAATTTATTTCCGACGCGATTTCCGTTCTTGAATTCGATTTACTTCAGATCAGTTCCGGCGGGACCGAGACGGCGGAAGATATTGCCGCGTTCAAGCAGCGTTATGCGTTCGCGTTTCCGGCGGCTCAGGTTCCCGTGGACGAAACTTCGCTGAACGCGGCAGATGGGGACGTAGCAAATCGTGACACCTACCAAGCGCCGTCCTTCGTGGATGGGCTGCCCGAGGACGGAGAAGTTCCGGAAGAAGTTCTGGAGTTTTTCATTCCCGAAGCGGAAGAGCATCTGCAAGCCGTGACGGAATGTCTATTGACCCTGGAAGCGGGTCCCAACGCGGAAGAGATCCATCGTCTGTTCCGCTCTATGCACACGGTGAAAGGCTCAGCGGCGCAGGTTGGTTTGCACCGCCTTTCAGCTGTTGCGCACCGTGTGGAGGATCTTATTGGCCAACTTCGCGACGGTGCTTTGCAGCCGAGCGCGGAAATTGTGGATATCTGCCTCGAATCCGTGGACGTGCTGAAGAAGCTGCTACATAGGCAATGGGCGAACGGCACGGAGATGGCTGCTGCGATAGATCCTCTATTGGCACGAATTTCCGAGCTTGTTCCGGAAGCAGACGAGGAAGGGGCCGCCGAAACAGCCGCCAGCACGACGGAAACGGATGCACAGGAAGCCACGACCAAAACGGTGGCGCCGCGGGCGGCCACTTCACAGGCACTCCCGCAAGCTAAGTCGGTCCGCATTTCTCTCGAACGACTCGATCGAATGATGAACGCCGTCGGTGAACTCGTCATCAACCGTACGAGGATGCTCGGAAGATTGTCTGAACTTTCAAAGCTGGTGGAAGTTCTCACATTTTCAAAAGGCCGGCTGGCCAACAAAGTCTCGGAATTTCAGGAGAAACACGAATTCAGCCGTTTGCATGTGGGATTGGTGCCGGGAAGTCAGCCGCCACAGATGGACACGTTTGGTGGCAGCTTCAAGTCCAAGCCAGCGATCATGTCGAACGATTTGCTCGAGTTCAGCGAACTCGAGATGGATCGCTACGACGACGTAAATATCCTTTCGCGATCGCTCACGGAAATTTCTGCCGACGTTACGGAAGTTCTAACGCAACTCGAGAGTTTCATGGGCCGAGTGGATTCCGATATTGACGAATTCACTAAGCTCGCGCACCACCTCCAAGACGAAATCACTGCAGCTCGCATGGTGCCCATCGGCAACCTGTATACGCGTCTTTCGCGCACGGTCCGGGATGCTGCGAAGGCGTCAGGAAAGCCGGTAGAGCTCGTGCTCGAGGGCGCGGAGACCGAGCTGGACAACAACATCATTCAACATATATCCGACCCATTGATTCACCTGGTGCGAAACGCCGTGGCGCACGGCATCGAAAGCGCCGAACTTCGCCAATCCGCAGGCAAATCGGATAAAGGCCACATTGCGGTCCGCGCCTACCACCGCGGGAATCACATTTTTATTGAAGTCGAAGACGATGGGCGTGGAATCGACTACGAACGCGTGCGGCAGGGCGTAATCCAAGCAGGCGAGTTATCGCCCGTGGCAGCAGGCGAGCTTTCCGAGCGCGAGCTGCGCGAATATCTTTTCCGGCCTGGTTTTTCGACGGCCCCTTCTATGACCGAATTGGCGGGTCGTGGAGTAGGGCTCGACGTGGTGCGCTCCAACGTGCACGCGTTGAACGGGGAAATTGAAGTTCGATCGGAAGTGGGACACGGCGCGTGCTTCACGGTAAAGGTCCCGTTGACTTTGATTATATCGCAGGCACTCTTCGTTCGCTGCGGTACCTCGACATTTGCGCTGCCCCTTGCATTCGTCGAAGAGATTCGCCGCCTGAAGCCTGAAGAAATCGAAGATGTTGGCGGAAAATTGCTAACGCGCGTTCGCGGCGCGGTTACGGAAGTGGTCCGCCTGGACTTGCAGCTCGCCCTCCCCCCACTTGAGCCATTGAACGGCTACTTTCACATGGTCATCGTGAAGGTGGCCGGGAAACATGTCGGCATCGTCGTGGAAGAAGTCCTCGGGAAGGATGAAATCGTCATCAAGAATCTCGGGGATTATCTGCGGCGCGTGAAACTCTTTCCCGGCACAACGATCGCGCCTGACGGCAGCCTGATTCTTTTGATCGACCTGAATCGCCTGGTTTCGGCAGACACTGCAGACCGCCATGCCTTGCCCTCCTCATCTCCTGCTGCAAGAGTGTTCGCGCCCGGTGCAGAAGCCGTGGCGGCCGGCAGCATTCCGGTGGAGGCGGTAGACGCTGTGGCCAACGACCGCGTCGTAGTGGTCGCCGACGATTCCATCAGCGTGCGCAAATTCGTTGGCCGGATGCTGGAAAAAGCGGGCTATCGCGTGAAGCTTGCGTCCGATGGTCTTGAAGCTTCGGAAATCGTCGCGCAGGTGGGATGCCACCTGATCATTACCGACCTCGAGATGCCGCGAATGAATGGCTATGAATTGCTCGCGCATCTGCGGCAGACGCCAGCCACGCGCCGGATTCCGGTGCTCGTTGTTACATCTCGTGCAGGAGCCAAGCATCGCGAACGCGCATTGAAAGAAGGAGCGGCAGGGTTCTTGACGAAGCCGGTTCAGGAAGATCAATTGATTGCAACGGTGACGAGCCTCATGGAGGCAACGGAAGAACGGCAGAGTGTGCTTGCACCGGTGCGGCAGAATTGAAATGACGAAAAGCGCAGAGAAAAAACTTCGAGTGCTCGTGGTGGACGACTCCGCATACATGTGCAAAGTCCTCAACGAAATCATCAATGCAGATCCGCAGCTCGAAGTGGCAGGACAAGCGCGAGACGGGCGCGATGCCGTAGCCCTCGCCGAATCGCTGCGTCCCGACGTGATCACCATGGATATCAACATGCCGCACGTGGACGGCCTTCAAGCTACTGAACTGATCATGTCGCAGAATCCGCGGCCTATCGTGATTGTCAGTTCCGAATCGCGCGAAGGTGCTTCCACTACGCTGCGTGCGCTCGAGCTTGGCGCAATTGACTTTGTTCCCAAGCCTTCGAGTGGCGTTGATCTGGACATGAAGAAGGTGGGCGAAGAGCTGACCCGAAAGTTGAAAATGGCGGCGAAGGTCCGCGTGGTGAGGACTGCCACTCGCTCAAAGCTTCCAGAGCCTCATCCGCCGGTGCCGGTTTCCTCCAGCTATGCATCGGCATCAGCGATTGCTGCCCAGAACGGCGGAAAATTCCCCATCGTCGTAATCGCTGCTTCCACTGGCGGGCCTGCTGCGGTGATGCGCGTGGTAGCTGGGCTACCGAAGGATTTCCCTGGCGCCATATTTCTTGTGCTGCATATGCCGGCTGCCTTCACGAAGCAGTTTACTGTGCAGCTCGCGGAGATTTCGCCGCTTCCTGTGAAAGAGGCGGAGTCGAACGAGGCTACGCAACCCGGTGTTATCTATTTGTGTCCGGGCTCGCATCACTTGCGCCTATCCTCCACCGGCAAAATCCTCTTGGATGCCGGAGCGCGGATCGATGGGTATCGCCCGTGTGCGGACGTAGCGTTCGAATCGGTTGCCGCTTACGCGCGTGGATTCGCAGTTGGGGTGGTGCTCACGGGCATGAGCAACGACGGCGTGAAAGGCGTAAAAGCAATCAAGGCGGCGGCCGGATACGTAATCGCTCAGGACGAAGCAAGCTCCGTGATTTTTGGAATGCCTGCGGAAGCGATCAAGACCGGCGTCGTTAACGAAGTCCTGAGCCTCGAGACAATCAGCGCGGCCATTGAAAAGCGCGTCGCAAAGCTGGCGCGATTGGTCCCGGTGGAAGCGCGATGAAGATTGCTGCGCAAGAAAAGGGGAAAGCGCGGCGCGCCCGCCATTCCGAGCAGATGATTCTCTTCGCTGTTGCGAATCGCATGTTTGCGGTCGCTGCCGCGGCGGTGCAGGAGATTCGCAGCACGGATAGCCTGGCGGTTTCGGCTAATGAAATCGAGCATTCCGAAATTCTAAAAGTGCGCCACACGCTGGAACGCAGCCATCAAACCTATTACGTTGTGAACGCTGGCGCGCATTTCGGTCTGCCTGTCACGCGTCCGACTCTCGTTTTAATTCTGCGCCAGTTGCGCGTTGCGGTGCTCGTGGACCGCATCGAACGGATGGCGGAGATCGCCGCGATTCACGCGCTTCCGCGCGCATTTGCGGGCGAAGAGCGACGCTGGTATCGCGGCCTCACATACATCGACGACCATGTGATTCCCGTGATTCAGCCCTCAGGCTTCTTGACGACCGCCGAATTTCGACAGCCTCGATCGCGCGACCAACGCTATCGCAACACCGCGCCACCTGGAAGGAGCTTTCCAGTCATGATCGCCGAACTTCAAAACGAGGGGGCCAACACATACGTTCTTCTGCAGCTGGCGAACCGCCGCTTCGCGTTGCCTTCGGCAATCGTCTCAGAACTCGCACCGCCCGTCCGGCTTCACACGTTTCCGCACACGTCACCTCTTGTTTCCGGAGTGATCGTTCGCCGCGGCCGCATCGTGCCGGTCTACGATATCGCCAGTATATTGCTGGGCAGAAGCTCGTCCGTTCACCGCTTTTACCTGATCGCGCGACGTAATTTTCCTGAAAGGCCCGAGGCCAAGCGCGATTCCCGTGAGCGGCGAGTGCGAACTTGTTACCGCCGAAATGCAGGAAGCCAGTGACAACACCCGGCCCCATATTTCTGGGCGCCTTCTCATCGATGGCGAGTCAATCGAAGTGCTGAATTTCGACGCGCTACTGGCAAGCGATCCCTCACTGGAGAACAGCGCCGCGCCGCGCAGAGGTTCAGTCATGAGTTTCCCTCCTGCAGGCGCGCCGCGCATCTTGTTGATCGATAGCAACGTCTATTTTTCAAAACGCGTCAGCGACGCCCTGCAACAACAAGGTTTCGACGTGACCGTCAGCACGCAAGCTGCCTACGCTCTCACTATGCTCGAATGGAACGCACCGAGCGCAATTCTCTGCGCCACGAACCTGCGTGAAATGGGCGCCCTCGAAATGGCTCCTATTTTGCGCGCCGATCCCAAAACCGCGAACATTCCTCTGATCGCCGTGGGCGGTGGCGATGCCCGTGCATTACTCGAAGCATATGGCGCCGGCTGCGACGATTTCGTTGATCGTCGGCGCACTCCTTCCGATATCGCTGCGCACGTTCGAAGTTTTCTGGTGAGCCGCCAGGAAGGATTTCAGCCCACGCAGATGCTCCCGACGTCCGACACGGCCCTCAGCGGCAGTCTCTCTCATCTCGATCTGCCCGGCGTGATTCAGATGCTCGGACAGGCCCGCCAGACGGGCGCGCTCCACATCAACGCAGGCGAAACAGATGGCATCATTTTTTTTGGCGGCGGTGAGATCGTGCACGCAGAGTGCGGCACTTTCTTCGGTGACGAGGCCGTCACTCAAATCGTCAGAAGTTGCCACTCCTCCGACAAAGGCGTCTATAAGTTTGTCTACGGCGCTGCCGCCACGCAACGCACGGTGCTTCGTTCCGCTACCGACTTGCTGCTGGATGCCATGCGCGAATTTGACGAAGACGAGCGGGACGGTCTCGCTCAGGAAAACGAGATCGCGGATCACCAAAACGAGCACAGGAACCCACAGCACGAGAATCTGGATCGCGAGAGTTCTGATCATCACAGCGTAGAGAAGGAGTCCACATGAGCGAAAGCGAGACTCTCACAGCGGCGCGCATTCCCACCGTGTATTTCATTGATGATAGCGCCACCATGCGCGAAGTGATCAAGATTGCCTTCCGCAAGGAAAATATCCACGTGATCACCTGCACCGACGCGAGTTCCGCGCTCGCCCAATTTGGAGAAGCCGCACCGGATGCCGTCATAACTGACGTCATCATGCCGGACAAGGACGGCTACGAAGTCTGCGAATTCATCAAGCAGCACGACCAGTTGGCAAAAATTCCTGTGATTTTAATGTCGGGTGTCGTGAATCGCACCGTCGCCGAACGCGCTACCGCAGTAAGAGCAGACGACTTGATCCGCAAGCCTTTTCAACCGCAGGACCTGATCACACGGGTCAAAAATTTGCTTCACCCGAAAACGAGCGCGTCACAAACAGTCAGCGACACCAGCAATTCCGATCAGCACGCCGCCCGGGTGCTGAATAATCTCTTTTCAGCGACCCCCACGCCTTTTGGAGCAGGCACTCCACCGGTACCGCGCGCGGAAACTCCGGTCTTCGCTTCAGCACAGCGCCCGAGCGCTCCGTCTGCACCTGGTTCCGCGATGCCTTCGCGGCCACCCGCGGCACCGGCTGCAGAAATTCAGAAATTACGAAACGAAATCCGCCGCCTCGAACTGCTCGTAAAAAAACTCGAAGCCGAGTTGCAAGCCGAACATCAATATTGCGCCGCACTTGAAGCGCATTTCAAGCTCCAGCAGGAATCAGAGTAGTTTCCGAACGGCTGCGACAAAATTCACCTTCGCAACCCCATGCTGTTAACTCCTATGCAAATCCCCGGCCGTCCTTCTTGACCTGTCTCTAGCTCAACGCTACGCTGAACATACCTCTCAGTGACAGGCGGTTTGCATAAGCTAGGCGCATTTTGGAGGTCGTGTGGGGCGCCGCAGCGAACAGCGAATCGCGAATCGCTTTGCGTGTTCCGATTCTCGTCCGCGGGAAAGATAGTCGCGGAAGTCCGTTCACAATTACCGCGCAAACTGGTGACATCACCGCCACCGGAGCGTCGCTGAACGGTTTGAAAGGTATCGCCGACGTCGGCTCGAAAATTGAAATTGAATATCAGGGCCGCAAAGCAACGTATCGGGTTCAATGGATCGGCCAGGTTGGCACGCCGCGTTCGGGGCACGCCGGCGTCAAATGCCTCGAGCCCGGCAATTACATCTGGGGCGTTCCACTGGCCGAATGGGCGCCCGACACGTACGATCCTGATAAGGCAGAGCCACAGAAGCAGGTTGCCATTCCTACGATCGAGTCTCTAATCGCTCCACCGCCGAATATTGAGCGCCGTCGCTTCCCACGCGTTGCATGCCGAATCGAAGCAACCGTCCTGGACGAACTCAGCGCGATGAATCTACCGGTGAAGGTGACGGACATCTCTTTCGGTGGTTGCTACGTTGAAATGCTGGCGCCGTTGCCGGTCAATTCTTCCGTCGAGCTCACGCTGGATACTTCCCAGGGAGCGATACACGCGCGTGGAAAAGTAGTCGCTGCGCAGACCGGCATGGGGATGGGAATCGCGTTTACCGCAGTTAGTCCGGCAGATTTCGAAAAACTGCGCGAAATCGCACCGACTGCCGAGCATCGCGAACGGAAACACCCGAGTGCGCGGCCGACCGTAGCTGTATCGTTAGCTACGGTTCCATCCAACGGGGTGCGGGCAAACAAACGGGCCTCGCAAGTCGCGCCATCCACGCAGGAGGTCCTCGAATCGATTCTTCGGATTCTCCTGCGCAAAGGAATCGTAAGCGAAGAAGAGATGGCCGAAGAGTTTGAAAAACTGATCATCGCAAAATCGTGACTCTTCTGGGCGATGTGTCCCTAGCTATCCGTAGCCATTTGTTCCGATCACGCCTCCGTTGTTTTCTCGTTCGCTCACCCAAATTTTTGTCGCTGGCTTTAGAGCCTCGGCGGCTAGAATCTAAATATGCAACGCATTCGGTTTATTGTGGGGACGATTCTCGCACTG
Source organism: uncultured Acidobacteriota bacterium (assembly GCA_963772535.1). GTDB lineage: Bacteria > Acidobacteriota > Terriglobia > Acidiferrales > UBA7541 > Palsa-295. Next base: position 606,684 of record CAVYXN010000004.1, on the reverse strand, counting down.
GCCTTCATTCCGGTCGTGACAATTTTTTCACCCATATCTGCGTCGGACGAGACCACGCTGGCTTCCAGAAATTTCGTATTCACCTGCATCACTCACGTTCCGGCCTTACCCTCGGGTTCTAGAGAGCTCAGGATTTGGCTTCCCCTTCCTTATGAGGATCGCTCACAAGGCATTTCGCAACTCAAGATCGAGAGTCCTATTCGCTATAAAATCCAGCGGGACAAAGACTATGGCGATCGCTATGTCTACGTAGCCGTTCAGGCAGAGGATGCACCGAAGCCTTTCGACATCAAGGTTTCATTTCATGTCGAGCGCTTTGAACATCGGGTCTCCTTCACGCCGTTGGTCGAACCTCTCGGGCAACCTCTGGTTTCTCCAGATCGTTTTTTGCTTCCCGATCGCCTCGTTCCGATTGATGGCGTGATCGGTGAGCTTTCCGACCAGCAGACAAAAGACGCAACTCAGCCAATCGACAAAGCGCGTCGCATCTATGACTACGTGATCGCGACGATGCACTATGACCACGATGGCACCGGCTGGGGCCGCGGCGATGCCGTGTGGGCGTGCAATTCGAAGCACGGCAACTGCACGGATTTTCATTCGCTCTTCATTGGGATGGCGCGCGCCGCGGGAATTCCAGCTCGCTTCGAAATCGGGTTTTCGCTGCCCACGAACGCAAAAGCGGGTGTGATATCGGGCTACCATTGTTGGGCCCAGTTTTATGTGAATGGCGTTGGATGGATTCCCGTTGACGCGTCGGAAGGATGGAAAAACAAGGAAAAACGTGACTATTACTTCGGCGCGACAGACCAGAACCGCGTGATGTTCAGCATGGGCCGCGATATTCGCTTGAAACCGGCCCAAAAGGGCGACCCGCTAAATTACTTCGTCTATCCCTATGCCGAGCTGGATGGAAAGCCGTTCTCCGATCTCAAAAACGAATATACATTCCGCGACGACCCTACTCTCCCAGCACCTCCATCAAAGACCTCAACCACTGACTGACCGTTTGTCAGGGCCCGCACAACCCGTAGGAGCACGGTATGCTGTGCCTGCTCGGGTACAGCGCCGCCTCATCGTCACTGCCTCGAGTCATTCCAGTCCTTTTACGTGCAAAAATTCCCGCGCCACGTCTGCCGCGTCGCGATGCTGCCCGTCAACCTCAAAATTCATTTTCCGCATTTCCTCATCCGAAATCTTTCCCGCCAGCTCTGCAATCGCCGCGCGCACTTCCGGATGCCGTGTCTCCGTCTCGCTGCGAATAATGGGCACAGCCTCATAGGGCGGAAAGTAGTGCTTATCGTCTGCGAGGATCACAAGGTCGCGAGCCGAAAGCAGTCCATCCGTGGAGTTTCCCGCGACTAGATCCACCTGCTTTTCCAGCAACGCGCGATACAACAAACCAAGATCGAGGATTCGCGGCGGTTCCGCGAAGTGCAACCCGTAGTTGCGCGCGAGCCCCTCATATCCATCCGGTCGCTCCATGAATTCATAGCCGAAACCGGCTCGCCATTGCGTCGCGTGCGGCGCGGCATCGGAAATCGTTTTCAGGTTCAGACTGCGTGCATCCTCGCCGCGGATCACAATTGCGAACGTGTTGTCGAACCCGAGAGAAGGCAACACGTCCAACCCGAATCGCTGCTGATACTCGCTCTTCACGCGTCCGAACACCGCAGACGGATCCTTTTCAATCGGATCGTGCAGAATGGCGGTCAGCGCAGTTCCCGTATATTCCACGTACGTGTCAATTCGTCCGGCGAGAAGCGCCTGCTGGCAGATATAGGAGCCGGCCAGATAGAACCTTCGAGTCACCGGAAGATGTGTCCGCGCTTCGATGTGTTGCGCCAGGATTTCGCCCAGCAGCGCCTGCTCCGAGAAATTCTTTGAGCCGACGACGATTGTGTTGCGCTCGTTGCCGCACGAAATTAGGAATGCGGCGAACCAAAGCAGCGGGAAAGCAAATGTAGCACGAGCCAATCTCATCGCACCGGCCGCAACCGTCGCTCCAGCACGCCCAGCACAAAATCAGCCGCTAGCGCCAGCATCGCAGCAGGAATCGCGCCGGCAAGAATCAACTGATCGTTCACCATCGCTAGCCCGCGAAAGATAAATTCGCCCAGGCCGCCGGCGCCCACAGCCGCCGCGATCGTCGCAATTCCAATCGTCAGCACCGTAGCGATTCGTATTCCCGCCAGCATCGTCGAAAACGAGAGCGGCAACTCCACTTGGAAGAGGATTTGCCGGTCTGTCATTCCCATCCCACGCGCCGCTTCGCGCACGGCGCGATCCACACCCGTAATTCCCGCCGAAGTGTTGCGGATAATTGGTAGCAACGCATAAAGCGTAAGCGCCGCGATCGCCAGTCTGTCGGCGCGTCCTCCTAGCCAAGGCACCGGCAACAGAAATCCGAATAGTGCGAGACTCGGAATCGTCTCTGCAATATTCGCGCCGCCCAGGATTGGCTTGGAAAGCCAGGGCTTCCGCGTGACGAGGATCCCAAGCGGCACGCCGATGGCGATCGCAAAAATCATTGTCAATCCCACAAGCCATATGTGCTCCAACGTCGCCTGCAGAATTTCTCGGTCGTGCCGTAGGAAAAATTGAACTGGACTCATTTTTCCCTCTTGGCTTCGTCGTACACCTGCAATTGGGACATATATGCGGTTGCTGTCGGATCGGTTGCGTGAACGAAATCACGTGGCGAATAAACGCGGGCAAGCTTGCCCGCTTCCATTAATCCGATTCGTGTGCCGAGCACGAGCGCTTCGCCCACATCGTGCGTAACGATGACCACTGTTTTGCCGAGATGCCGCTCGAGCGCCTTGAATTCATTCTGCATTTCACCGCGCGTCATCGGGTCGAGCGCTCCGAACGGCTCGTCCATCAGCAGAATTTCGGGATCGGCTGCGAGTGCCCGCGCCACACCCACCCGCTGGCGCTGTCCGCCGGAAAGTTGGTGCGGATAGCGATGCTCGAAAGTCTTGCCGTGCAACCCCACGGTTTCGAGCATCTCCTTTACGCGTTCTCGCACGCGATCGGCGGGCCAGCGTTCGAGTCGCGGAATCAGCGAGATATTTTGCGACACCGTGTAATGAGGAAAAAGCCCGATATCCTGAATCACGTATCCGATTTTCCGGCGCAACGCGATTGGATCCCACTCCCTCGTTAGCTTGCCTTCCACGAGCACTTCGCCTGAAGTTGGCACGAGCAACCGGTTAATCATTTTGAGAGCTGTCGTTTTACCAGCGCCACTCCGCCCGAGCAGCACCAGCGTTTCTCCCCGCGCCACCGAGAAACTCACATCATTTAGCAGTTCGCGGTTGCTTAGCGTGTAATGGACATGGCGAAACTCGATCGCGGGTTGGTGGGCAGGTTCGTTGGGCGTTCGCGGAATCATGCGCGGTGTGCGCTAAAGAACTGGCGCGCTCGCACGAGGCTAACACATCAGCCAGCTCAATCGTCATCATCCTGCACGAACCAGAGAAAAGGGCTTGCTCTGAAATGCTGCGAAAGGTATAAGCGGCGCGAATCTCTTGCAATTTGGAAGGGCACCACTCGATGGCCAAAGATGTAGCCACTAACGCAACTCCGCCAACTGGCGCGTCCAGTTCGCTGTGGAACAAGGACCTCGCGCCCATCCCGCTCAATCACCGCACGTGGGGCACCTACAACTACACGGCGCTTTGGGTCGCCATGAGCGTCAACATCCCCACCTATCTGATGGCCAGCGCGATGATCGCCGGCGGCATGAATTGGAAACAGGCGCTCTTCACTGTTTTTCTGGGGAATGTCATCGTCCTGATTCCAATGCTTCTCAATGCGCACGCCGGCGCTGAATACGGAATACCGTTTCCCGTTTTCGCACGCTCCTCCTTTGGAGTACTCGGCGCAAATATTCCTGCGGTATTGCGCGCGCTGGTCGCCTGCGGCTGGTTCGGGATTCAGACCTGGATCGGCGGCGAGGCGATCAACACGTTACTCGCAGCGGTCATTCCTGGCTGGAATCACGTCTGGCTCTGCTTCTTCTTGTTCTGGGCCTTAAACGCGATCGTAATTCTTCGAGGAATCAGCACGATTCGCTTTCTGCAGGGAATCTCCGCGCCCGCGCTACTGATTCTCGGACTAGCGATGCTCTGGTGGGCCTACTCGAATGCGGGTGGCCTCGGGCCGATGCTTTCCGCACCGTCGAAATTCCAAACCTTCGGCGACTTTTTTGCATTCTTCATTCCGTCGCTCACGGGCGTCGTCGCGTTCTGGGCCACGGTCGCGTTGAACATCCCTGATTTCACTCGTTACGCCAAGCGTCAGCGGGAGCAGATGCTCGGTCAGGCGCTAGGGCTGCCTACAACGATGACGTTTTACTCATTCATCGGAATCGCAGTTACGTCGGCGACGGTGATCGTATTTGGCCAAGCCATCTGGGATCCAGTAGTTGTGCTCAGCCGCCTCGGCAATCCAATCGCAGTCGTAATCGCCATGCTCGCGCTGCTTCTCGCCACACTCAACGTCAACGTAGCCGCAAACGTCGTCTCACCAGCCAATGATTTCTCGAATCTCTATCCGCGCCGGATCAGCTTTAAAATCGGCGGCATCATCACGTGTTTCGTCGGACTTCTCATGCAGCCCTGGCGCTGGCTTTCGAGCCACGGCACGTACGTGATGGGCTGGCTCGTGGGCTATTCGAGTTTTCTCGGTCCGATTGCCGGCGTGATGATTGCGGACTATTACGTGGTACGAAAGCGCAGACTCGATCCTGAAGAGCTGTTCAAGCGGGGAGGCGAATACGAATTCTCTGGCGGTTTCAACTGGCGCGCTGTAGCGGCACTGGTGGGCGGAATTTTCGTCGCGCTGATTGGTCTAGTGGTTCCTGCTTTGCACGGCTTGTATCAGTACGCTTGGTTCGTCGGCTTCGGCGTATCCTTCGTGATTTACCTACTGATCATGCCGCGCCCGGGCTTCTCACGCTGATCCTAGCGACGCGAATCCTAAATGGGTATTGAATCGAAGACTATCCACGCAATTCATTCTATTCGAGGAATTTCCGGATGTCGCGCAGAACTTTCGCCAGCATCGCAGGCGTCAGTTTGCCCGTAAACGTGTTTTGCTGGCTGGGATGATACGACGCGAACAGGCGCGGCAATCCCTGGGGCAAATCATAGCTCGCGCCATGCCGAAACGGATACGCAGCGAAGCCCGTAATCATTCCGCGATCCTTCAGTAGTCCCAAATAAGTGCGCATCGCAATGCTGCCGAGTGCGAGCAATGCGCGCGGCCGCAATATCTCCAGTTCGCGCTCGAAATACGGCCGGCAATTCGCTTGCTCCGAGGGCAGCGGTTTGTTATCAGGCGGCGCGCAGCGAACGGCGGCAGCTACATAGGCATTCTTCAGCACGAGCCCATCGTCGCGGTCGGTTGAAGTTGGCTGATTTGTGAATCCCGCGCGATAAAGTGCAGCGTACAAAAAATCTCCCGAGCGGTCGCCGGTGAAGACGCGGCCGGTGCGATTGCCGCCATGCGCTGCGGGCGCAAGCCCAAGAATTAGTAGCTGTGCGCGCGGATCGCCAAAGCCGGGAACGGGTTTGCCCCAATACTTGCATTCGCGAAAGGAGAAGCGTTTCTCGCGCGCTACCTTTTCGCGGTATTCCACGAGGCGCGGACATTTACGGCAGCGGACGATTTCGGCGTTCAATTGATCGAGTTGCGTCACAGTCTGTTCCGCGAAAGACGCTATCACGAAACCGGAGCGCTGCTTCGCACATCCAAGGTTTGTGGGCTCGAATGGACGCCGCGAACGGAGCGTCTCACCACCGGAGACGCCGCTGCCGAAACGGCCGAAAACGCGATTTTTCTGCCGATCAAAATTTGCTAATCACCTGTTTTTAAATGACTTAGGGAAGTTCCTAATCGCGTTACCGTGGATTAGAATTGTGATGATAGACGGCCGAACATGCGCTTGTCTCGACTGACGCGAAAGGCTTGCGGTTTTCGGACTTTCCGCTAGGATTAGCACCTCAGGTTCCCGGAGCCCCCTTCCATGGCGAATGCACGTGAAAGAATCGTTGTAATTGAATCGGATGCGGCGACTCGCGACGCGCTGCAAGCAGCTATGCAAGGCGCAGGCTACGACGCGGCCCCGTTTGCCACATTTCAAGAAGGCCTCGACGCGATACACGCAAGTGGTGCGGATTTGCTTTTGCTGGATTCGCGAATGCCCGACCTGAATCCTCGGGCGGCTCTGGCGACGATTCGCGGATCGGTGGCCACCGAAGCATTGCGTCTGATTCTTTTGGTCGGATCGAGCGCCGAAGAACGCGCAGCCGCGATTGACCTTGGTGCCGATGACGCGATTTCGCGGCCTTTCGAATCGAGTGAGCTTCTGGCGCGAGTCCGAGCTCAGCTGCGAGCGCAACGCGCCGAAGCAGAACTCCGCGCGAAAGCGCGAATCGCTGAAGAAGGGCAGCAGATTGCGCATACGGCGTTCGAAGCTCTGGCGGTGACGGAGAAAATGACGAGCGATGCGTTCACGCTCGATCGCCGGCTGAAAATTGGCTTCGGAGCCGTTTTCGCGCTCGCTGCGATCATGGGGCTCATCTATTTTGGTTTCGCCCGCACAGCGCAGAAGGAAACGATACGAGCGAATGCCACCATCGCGAAGCTTGAAGGAGGATTGGTCCACCAGCAGGACCTAATCGCAGAGGCTCGCAAACTTCGTGAACAAGGAGGCGCAGAAGCCGCTACGATTCCGGTTGGCAAGGACGACCTTAAACGCCAGGCCGACGAGCTGAAATCCAAAATGGCGGGGGCGAGCTCGACGGATATGGCGTCACTGCAACAGCAACTACAGGCGACAAACGAACGCTTGAAGCGAATCGAGAAAGAAGGCTCCGCCGCTCAAAACCTAATTCCGATGGACGTTCAAAGCGTATGCCTGCTTCACGTGTCGGTTGCATTCAATCAAAAACAGAGCGGGCAGCGACTGCGGTATGCCGGATTGAATCCTCAAGGCGATCCTCTGCAGGATAGCCAGGGGAATCCGATCCTTACGCTGGAAGGACACGGGCCGGAAGTGAAGTTTGACATCTTTGGGACGGGCTTCCTGGTGGCTGGCGGTGGACGCGTTCTGACAAACCGTCACGTCGCCGAACCATGGTGGAAAAACGACGAGCTTAGTGAACTGACGAGCCAGGGATTCCAGCCTCAGATTTCTTTGATTCGCGCCTATTTTCCGGGTGATCCGCGCGCGTTTCATGCGGAGATTCAAGAAGTCTCGAAAGATACCGACCTGGCGACGATGCGCGTGGATGTGCAGGATTTGAAGCGCTCTGTGCTTTCCGTGGACGCAAGCAAGGCCGCGGCGACGAGCGGCGAACCGATCGTGTTGATGGGATACGCCACCGGCCTTGCCGCCATTCTCGCGCGGACCGATGAGGAGACGGCGCAGCAGATTCTGTCGCACGGGAGTGGCGACGTGGGGCAGATTCTGGACGAGCTTGCCCGCCGTAGCCTGATTCGACCGCTCATCACGCAGGGGCATATCGGCGACGTATTGCCGGATAAAATCGTGTTCGATGCACAAACCACTTCGGGGGGTTCGGGCGGGCCCCTTTTCAACCAGCAAGGAAAAGTGATCGGCGTGACGTATGCCGTGCTGAAAGGATTTGGCGGATCGAATTTCGGGATTCCGATTCGTCTTTCGCAACCGCTGCTCGGCCAATAGCCAGCGTTAACATCGCCCTTCAAATTGACTTCAACAGCCCGCGCGACTAGCATGATTTCAGCGATTTTTCCTCAGGCTGAGCCTGGGGTGTGCACGTCCTTACGGGGTTTGGAAGCTCCGCAGTCCATGGAAACCGGAACACGTTCGAAAAATATTCTGGATCGAATTGTGGAAGCACGCCGTGAATCGGTGGCGCACCGCAAGCGCGTGCTTCCCGAAGTGGCCCTCAAAATCGCGGTTGAGAAGAAGATTCCACCACCGCGAGATTTTGCATCCGCACTCACCCGCAGCGGTATCAACATCATCGCCGAACTGAAGAAATCTTCACCGTCGAAGGGTCTGCTGCGAGAGGAATACGCCCCGGCTGTTCTCGCGTCGGGCTTGGAATCAGCCGGCGCTGCGGCGCTTTCGGTGTTGACGGAGGAGGATTTCTTTCATGGCTCACTCGGCGACCTGAAGGAAGCCAGCCGGGTGACGAAGGTTCCGATCCTGCGCAAGGATTTCATCATTGACCCCTGGCAAGTGTGGGAAGCACGGGCGGCGGGTGCCGATTCTTTTCTGCTGATCGCTGCGATTCTCAGCGACACCACTCTCGGAGAACTGCTGGCGCTTGGCCGCACGCTGAAAATGGAACCGCTGGTGGAAGTGCACGAGCGTGAAGAGCTTGACCGCGTGATCGCGGCGGGTGCGAAGATTATCGGCGTGAATAATCGCGACCTGCGCGATTTTCAAGTCCACATTGAGACGTCGCTAAGGCTCATTGAGGTGATTCCGGATGACTGCATTGCCGTGAGCGAGTCCGGGCTGCGCACTCACGAAGATATCGAGCGGCTGCGGCACGCTGGTTTCGATGCATTCCTGATCGGCGAGCATCTGATGAAAGAAGCTGACCCGGGTTCGGCCCTTCGTGCTCTGCGTGGAGATTCGAGCGCCGAGAAGAAGCCCGATTGAGACCTGAATGGCCAAGGTGAAAGTGAAAATTTGTGGAATCACGAACTGGACGGATGCCCGTCGCGCCGTGGAAGCCGGCGCGCAATTCCTGGGCTTTAATTTTTACCGGCCAAGCCCGCGCTATATTCAGCCGGCCGCCGCGCGACGAATCATTCGGCGGCTGCCGGATGGTATTGCGGCAGTGGGTGTCTTCGTGAATGAATCCGAAGCAAACATGCTAGCGATTGCGCGGCGGGCGGGTCTCGATTACCTGCAACTCCACGGTGATGAGCTGCCGGAGCAGGTGGCTCGCCTGAAACGAGAAATTCCGGTGATTAAGGCGGTTCGAGTTCGCGATTCTTTCCGACCAAAGCAGCTAGATTCTCTCGGCAGCGCTTCCGCGATTCTCCTTGACGGCTTTGACGCTCGTCGTCACGGTGGGACTGGAAAGACGTTTAACTGGAATCTGGCTCGCGGTTCGAATGGCTCACGGCGCATCTTTCTTGCGGGCGGTTTGACACCGGAGAACGTTGCCGAAGCGATCCGTGTGGCGCGTCCGTATGCGGTGGACGTGTGCAGTGGCGTCGAATCTCGTCCGGGAAGAAAAGATCCCGCGCGAATTGTCGCGTTGATGTGGGCGGTGAAAGCGGCGGAGGCCAAGCAAAAGTGAGTTCTGTTCCACAAGCGATGCCAGATGCACGGGGGCGATTCGGTCCTTATGGGGGTCGCTACGTTCCGGAAACGCTGGTCGCTCCGCTCGAAGAGCTCGAGCGTGCATACAGGGAAGCGCGCGATGATCCAAAGTTTCAATCGGAGCTCGATTCGCTTCTCCACACTTTCGCGGGGCGCCCCACGCCGCTTCAATTTGCTTCGCGGCTGAGCGAGCATCTCGGTGGGCCGCGCATTTACCTGAAGCGCGAAGACCTGCTGCACACGGGCGCGCACAAAATTAACAACTGCATAGGGCAAGGCTTGCTTGCGGTGCGAATGGGGAAGCGCCGCGTGGTGGCAGAGACAGGCGCGGGGCAGCATGGCGTTGCAACGGCAACCGTTGCGGCGCGGCTCGGTCTGACATGCACCGTGTACATGGGCACGGAAGACATGGAACGGCAGCGCCTGAATGTGATTCGGATGAGGCTTCTTGGCGCCGAAGTGATCGGAGTGGACTCCGGCAGCCGCACGCTGAAAGATGCAATCAACGAAGCGATGCGGGACTGGGTGACGAATATCGCAACGTCGCACTATCTTCTCGGGTCTGTCCTCGGTGCGCATCCATATCCGCAAATGGTGCGCGATTTTCATAAGGTGATCGGAGACGAAGCGCGCGAACAAGTCATGAAGGCGGAGGGACGCCTACCCGATTTGCTGGTCGCCTGTGTAGGTGGCGGGTCGAATGCAATTGGGCTTTTCAATGCTTTTCTCGGCGATAAGAGTGTACGTTTGCTCGGGGTCGAAGCGGGCGGGCGTGGAAAATCTCTCGGCGAGCATGCGTCGCGCCTGGCTGCGGCTGAAGGATTCGCGGGAGCGCGTCCCGGTGTGCTGCAAGGAACATATACATACGTGTTGCAGACGGCAGACGGCCAGATTTCGACGACGCATTCGGTATCGGCTGGGCTTGATTACCCCGCGATTGGGCCGCAGCACGCATGGCTTGCCGATCAACGACGCGCGGAATACACGGCAGTGAGCGATGAGGAAGCGATTGATGCTGCAAAGACTCTCTCGCGGCTCGAAGGAATCATTCCTGCGCTCGAATCGGCGCACGCCATCGCAGAACTTATCATGCGCGCTCCCAAAATGAAGAAAGACGAAATTGTGATACTGAATGTCTCCGGGCGCGGCGATAAAGACATGGAGACGCTGTCGCGGTATGTCTGATCCCTCCATTTCGAAGGTGGCTACAGAGGCGGGAAGAGCGCCGGTTGCGGGCGGAAGAATTTCCAGGAAGTTCCGTGAGCTGGCTGGAAAGAGGGAGCTCGGGCTTGTCGCATACATTACAGCAGGCGATCCTTCCCTCGACGCGACCGAAAAGATTGTTCTTGGGGCTGTGGAAGCGGGCGCGGACGTAATCGAACTGGGCGTGCCGTTCAGCGATCCTGTAGCGGATGGGCCAACGATTCAACGGGCGAGCGAACGAGCTCTGCGGGCGCGTACTACGCTAGCGGGCGTTATAGATCTCGTCCGGCGGATTCGTTTGAGGACGGATGTGCCGCTCGTGCTTTTCAGTTATTTCAATCCGATTTTGCAGATGGGGCTTGAAAAATTTGCGGTAGCTGCTTCGGCGGCCGGCGCGGACGGAGTTCTCGCGACGGACTTGACCCTCGAAGAGGCTGATGAGTATCGAGCTGTGATGCACGCGAATGGTCTCGATACAATTTTCCTGGTGGCTCCCACGTCGACCAATGCGCGAATCGAGAAGATTGCGCACGCGTCGAGCGGATTTCTTTACTTGATTTCGCGTGCGGGCGTTACCGGTGCGCGAGAAGCGCTTCCTCCCGAACTTCCGGGCTTGGCGCGCCGGATTCGAAAGTTCACGACGCTTCCGATCGCGGTCGGTTTCGGGATTTCGCTGCCGACGCACGTTACGGTGTTGGGCGGGATTGCCGATGCCGTCGTGGTCGGATCGGCCCTCGTGGCCGAAATTGAGAAGGCTGCCTCGCCTGAGGCTGCTACGGAAGCTGTGGTGGAGCGAATTCGCGTCCTGAAACGCGCCGCGCGTGAAGGCATAAGCCGACGTGGAGTCGAAAAGAGTTAGAAGTCAGGAGATCCTCGAACGCGGCAGAATAATTTGTCGGCCCCACGCACTTGCGCTCAGCACCCTATGTACTAAGATGAACCGCGCGAAAATAGCCTTGAGAGACTGAAGTTCTAGACGCACGATAATTGCGGGCCCTCAGGAGAGGTGAATGGACAAGCGAGTGGCGAATGCCGATGCGGCGGTCGCCAAAATTCAAGATGGCGCGACGATTTTGCTTGGGGGTTTCGGTCTCTGTGGCATTCCGGAAAATCTGATCGCCGCGTTGCAGCGCAAAGGCTCGACAAATCTGACGCTGGTGTCAAATAACGCCGGCATCGACAATTTCGGGATTGGCCTGCTGCTGCAGACTAAGCAAGTGAAGAAAATGATCGCGAGCTATGTGGGCGAAAATAAAACGTTCGAGCAGCTCGCGCTGAAAAAGGAAATTGATGTCGAGTTGAACCCGCAGGGAACGCTGGCCGAGCGCATTCGCTGCGGCGGGGCGGGAATTCCAGCGTTCTACACGCCGACAGGTTACGGGACAATGGCCGCCGAAGGAAAAGAGGTGCGCGACTTCAACGGGCGCCCGCACGTGCTGGTTCCCTCGCTGCGCGGGAATTTTGCATTTATTAAGGCGTGGAAGGGTGACCGCTGGGGGAATCTGGTCTATCGGAAAACGGCACGAAATTACAATGCGGTGATGGCGACGGCAGCGGATTACACGATTGCGGAAGTGGAAGAGCTCGTCGACCTTGGCGAACTGAATCCGGATTGCATTCACACGCCGGGGATTTATGTTGACGCGATTTTTCAGGGTACGGAGTACGAAAAGCGGATCGAGCGGCGCACAGTCCGCAAACGGCAATAGCGGGAGAGGGTATGGCGGAACGAACGACTGAAATCGATAAGAGGGAAGTGATTGCGCGGCGCGTGGCGCGTGAGCTGCGTGATGGGTACTACGTGAATCTCGGCATTGGATTGCCGACGCTGATCCCGAATTATCTGCCGCCCGGGATGGAGGTGGTGCTGCAATCTGAGAACGGCATGCTGGGAATCGGCGCGTATCCTTACGAAGGCGAAGAAGACGCCGACCTGATTAATGCGGGGAAGGAAACGATTACGGAAATTCCAGGATGCTCATATTTTTCTAGCGCGGAGTCGTTTGGAATGATTCGCGGCGGGCGGATCAAAGTGACTGTGTTGGGCGCGCTGCAAGTGGACGAAAAGGGAAATCTCGCGAATTGGGCGATTCCGGGGAAAATGTTGAAAGGCATGGGCGGCGCGATGGACTTAGTGGCTGGCGCAAAGCGCGTGATCATTGCGATGGAGCACGCCACGAAAGATGGCGAACCGAAAATCGTAAAGGCGTGCAGCCTGCCGCTTACCGGTGTTGGCGTGGTGGATATGATCGTGACGGAGCTTGCGGTGATCGACGTTACGGCTGAGGGTCTGGTGCTGCGCGAAATGGCGCCTGGCGTGACTCCTGAAGACGTGCAGAAAGTGACTGAGCCGACGCTTATTCATTCGTCTGATCTGAAGACAATGGCGATGTGATTCGATCTCGCGACGAGCGTTGGCGCGGCGGGCGAAAGCATTACGGCGCAGACGTTTTGTGGCCTGTTGGCGGCGCACTACCTGCGATACCATACGCGCAACGGATTCCGAGGAGAGTGAATGCAGCCTCATTCGATTGTGGTGATTAGTCTGCACTCGCCGAAGGAAAAGCTGTGGGGCGAGCTCGTAGATATTTCGAATGCCGGAGTGACTTTACGCGGGATCGATCTGAGCTCGTTTGATGATTTCGTGAGCCAGATACTGCATCCGGATGGCGATCGGATGGGCTTGCCCACTTTGTTTTTTCCGATGCTGCGAATCGAGAGGATCGCGCTGGACGAAGCGCGCGGCTCGATTCCTTCATTGGCTGAAGTGTTTGCTAAAAAAGTAGGGCGCTCGCTGCCGGACTATCTCGCGCAGTTTGCGTGATGCGGAAGTAGACGCGGATTTCTACGCCCAGGTCCATTTCATGCCCAGTCGAATCCTGACAGTTCCAAACCAGCTCACATTTCTGCGCCTGGCTTTCTTGCCGGTGTTTCTGATTGCGATCGAGTACGAGCGGTACGACCTGGCGTTGGGAATTTTGGTGGCCGCTGGCGTGAGCGACGCACTGGATGGGCTGCTGGCGCGCGGGTTGAATCAGAGAACGCCGCTTGGAGCGTATCTCGATCCGATCGCGGATAAGCTGCTGCTTTCGTCGTCTTATTTTATTCTGGCGCTGAAGGGGAAGATTGCGTGGTGGCTGACGATCCTGGTGTTGGGGCGTGACGTGTTGATTCTGGTGGCGTGCGCAGTGATTTTGATCACCGTTGGCTACCGGCCGTTTCCGCCGAGCATTTGGGGGAAGGCGACTACATTTTTCGAGATACTTCTTGTGGTGCTGGTTCTGGTGCTGGCGATTTGGGACAATCATTTCCTGGGGGTCGTGCGTTACACATGCACGTATTTGGTAGCTGTGTTTCTGGCGATTTCGGGGTTGCACTACAGCATCGTTGTGTCGCGGCAGCTTCACGCCGGAGTTTGACGGTGATTCGTCAGCCGAAATCGCCTTGGACCTTAGCCGCCGCCCTGAATGAGACCTTTCATCATGAACGCAACGCTGGCGATTACGACGACAGCGGTCGCCCAGCCTAGAGCGTTTGCGCGGTTGCGTTCCTCTGGCGAGCCGGGCGGCCGATCCGCCATGATTTTTCCAAGACCGAATCCTGCGACCAATCCGCCGAAATGCGCGTAATTGTCAATTCCGGGGAACAGAAATCCCCAGATCGCGATGTAAATGAGCCATCGAATAATCTGGCTGCGGAGCATTTGCATACCCACGCTTTTGCGGCCCGTGGTGATTGCGAGGAGCACGCCAATCAATCCGAGCAAGGCGCCCGATCCCCCCATGCTGGGGTGTCCGCTGAGAGTGCTACTCAGAAGATATCCACCGATTCCTGTCGCGACATAGATAAAGAAAAATCGCGCTGAGCCGTAAAGCTCTTCAATCTGCGGGCCAATATCCATCAGTACCCACATGTTGAAGACGATATGCATCAGGCTGCCGTGAAGGAATACGGCCATTACCAAGCGCCACGGTTGAACAAGATCAGCGGGCATCGGGTAAGACATCCCGAAACGGGTGAGAACGTTCCCGTCGATGCTGCCGATGCCAAACAACGCAAAAATTCCGCCACCGCCCGGGGGCTGAAGGCCGTTTGTGCGAAGCGTGACGAGCAGGGTAACGATGTAGAGCAGGCAGCTGAATCCGAGGATGCCGTAGGTGGCGGGGGCTGTTGCGGGGAGCAGGTTCCCGAGAGAACGGCTGGCGGCGGCCATCGAGAATGTGAGGTTGGCGCCGCATTGATGGCAGCGCGTGGCATTCGCGCCGACCAGAGTGCCGCAGGAAGGGCAGAGCTGGGGGCGCCCCTGCTTTCCGCCGCCGAAAAAGCCACTCATCTGTTTACGAATCCGACGTTCATGTATCCGATCGAATCAGTTGTGAAGGTGTGATGCAAGTACGGTACGCTTCCTTGCGCGATTGTGAGTGCGTTCCTATAATACCGAAAATGAGACGAAACAAGTGAATCGGGATAACGAGTGACGCTCCGCGACAGGCGGAGCGAATTTTCGACTGTGCCGAATCAGATTTGCGGCCGCGTTCGCGCCAAGGCATTTTTGTTTTTTGCGCTTCCGCTTGTGTCGTTGATACTTCTCGTCGCAGGTTGCAATCGCAAGCCGCGACAGACGCAAGTTCCTCCCGCGCAGACTCCGCTTCCTCAGCAAGTTCCGCTACCAGAGCCTACGACCTCTACTCCGCCAGCACACGGCCAACAGACGCCAGCCAATGGATGGGCGGAAGAAGGGGTCGCTTCGTGGTACGGCTATCCTTTCCAGGGGCGCCGCACGTCCAACGGCGAAATTTACGACATGCACGAATTCACCGCGGCGCATCGCACGCTGCCGTTTAACGCCATGGTTCGGGTGACGAACCTGACCAACGGAAAGCAAACGGAAGTGCGCATCAATGATCGCGGCCCGTTTGTCGCGAACCGCGTGATCGATTTGTCTCTGTCTGCCGCGCAGGCTATCGAAATGGTGGGTCCCGGAACCGCCCGCGTGCGACTGGAAGTGATTTCCGGCCCAAATCCGTCGATGGGATACTTCGGCGTGCAGGTGGGAGCATTTCTGGTGCAGGAGAATGCAGCAAGGCTGAAGGCGCAGCTCGAATCGCGATATCCGCCGGTGAGCGTGGTGCCATTCGAATCGCCAAATGGAACCTTCTATCGAGTTCGTATAGGCCGACTGGCCAGTGAGGAGGCGGCGCGGTCACTCGCCGAACAACTCCATAACACCGAGCAGTTCACTACGTTCGTCGTGCGCCTCGATAACTAGCCCTATTTCTCTGCGTTACTTGCTTGAGCTCGTTCATATTCCTCTCCTCGATCAGCTACTTGTGTTTCATCACGTATACTCCGTCCCAATCGGCTTCGGGCCCTTCGGCCAGGTACTCTTCGCAACGAAGTAAGAATATGCGAGCGGGTCCGTCATCGGGCCAGCGGTCGAGAATCTGTTCAAAGGCCTGTCCCGCAGCACGCCAATCGCGCTGCTTGTACGCTTTCTGGCCGCGGGCAAAAAGCTCCACGAGTTCTTTGCCTTCATCTCCGAGCGCCACGGCGTCGAGCACTTCGTAAATTGTGACGGGATGAAGCTTGCCCTTCACGCGGATCATGTCGAGTTCACGCACGAGTACTCGATCGCTTCGCATCGCCTTATAAGTGGATTCACTGATGATGATTCGCGTACCGTATTCCTTATTGAGGCCCTCCAGGCGCGATGCGAGGTTCACGGAGTCGCCCATCGCTGTGTATCCGTAGCGCAGCGACGAGCCCATGTTGCCCACGGATGCGATACCCGTGTTGATTCCGACGCCGATGTCCATCACCGGCCGGCCCTTTGCGCGCCACTCTTTCTGCAATTCGCCAAGCCGCGCGAGCATACTGAGCGCCGCCTCGCAGGCTCGCGTGGCGTGATCGGGCTCGTCGAACGGAGCGCCCCAGAGCGCCATGACAGCATCACCGATGTATTTATCGAGCGTGCCCTGATTGCGGAAGATGATGCGCGTCATCTCCGTGAGGTAGCCGTTCAGCAAGTCGGCCAGTTCCTGAGCGTCGAGCGATTCCGAGATAGAAGTGAATCCGCGCACGTCGCTGAACAGGATGGTGATCTCGGATTTTCGGGGCTTCACGCGTTCGGGATCGGCGAGCAAGCGCCGAATCACTTCGGGGCTCACGTATTGCTGGAAGGCGCCGCGAACTTTGCGTTTTTCCTGTTCTTCGATCAAGACGCGGTAGAGAGCAACGAGGCTGACGTTGGGGACGAGGGTGAAAAGCGCCGGAACGATGAAGTTGAGCCAGGATCCATGCAGGAAGGCGAAGTAGACGATTCCCGCGAAGGGAAGCAGCAGGGCCAGTCCCAGAGGCATCCAGCGCGGCTGTGTTACGGCGAGCCAGATTCCGAGCGGAAGGCCGAAGAGCAGGATAAACCCGAGATCGGTGAGCGCTTCCTTTCCGCCGCGCTTTAGGAATTGGCGGTTCAAAATGTTGTCGATCAGGTTGGCGTGGACTTCGACGCCGGGGAAATCGAGTCCACCGAAGGGCGTAACGCGAAGATCCGCAATTCCGGTGGCGGAAGCGCCGACGAGTACGATCTTGTCTCTGAACGCTCCGGGTTGAAATTTCTTCAGAGCCCCATCTGCAAAGGAAATGTACGGATAGGTTCGAGCGGGGCCATGAAAATCAACCAGCATCCGGCTGAGATAATCGGGATGCACGGAGAGGTCGTTCCCAAACTCGATGTGAGAGACCCCCCCTGGGCCGTAGCTCAGCACGGTGTCCTGAGTTGGCAGGCCGAGATAGATGCGCAGCGCCTGAACATCGATGGACGCATACATGTCCCAGTTGGATCGGTCTTTATCGAGGCCAAAGGGAAGAGCCAAGGGCACGTGGCGGACGACACCGTCCGCGTCAACAATCACATTAAAGTATCCGGTCCCACCCGCCTCGGAAGCTACTGCGCCCGTCAGCAAGTCGCTGTTCGCTTCAGCCCCACGCGGCACCAGTCTTGCCTGCTCGTACTTTTCGATCAGCTCCGGCAGTTTTTCGTTGGCAGGTGTTTTTCCGAAGGAGGGCAATGGTCGCACCTGCGGGAAAGGAAAGTAGGCGATGGCATTTGCGTAACGGGCCAGCGATTCCGGTGCAACTCCCTTCAAGTCGGTTTCGGTGTAAAGAAAATAATTGCCCAGAACAACGTGTTGAAAGCGTTGAATCGCATTGGCAAACTGCTGGTCGTAATCATATTGTTTCCGAAGCGCAGCTATTCGATCCAGAAGAGCCGGATTCACCGCTTGGCCTTTCTTTTGCCGCTCGGCCAATTGTGCGGAAAGCTCGCTCAGGGGTTTTGCGGTCTCGTCCGACTGGCTGAACGTAATGTCAAAAGCCACGACGCGCCCACCATCTTCGCGAATATTGTCAAGCAGGTCCGCAAAACGGAAGCGCGGGAACGGCCAGTGGCCGAGCGCTTCCTGGGATTGCTGATCGATATCGACGATCACGATGTGCGGATCGATGGGGATTTTGCCGCGCACCTGGAAACGATAGTCGAGGCTGCTGAGCTCAAGGCGGTAAACAGAATCAAAAATGGGAGTCGGGCGCTCGCCCAGGAACGTCGTGCCGTAGATCGCCAACGCGGCCAGCGTGATGATCAAGCTGATCGCGAGCGAACCCTTGTGGTTCCACCATTGGCGCAGGATCTTTACGAGTCGTTGGCCTAAGCGGTCGGGCATACTTAACGTGAATCCACCTGTTGACTGATTAAGAGGAGCGAATCGGCGCAAGGCTAACAAACGGTTGCGTTGGATTCAAGGCAAGAACCGCGAGACAGTTCGGCGAACGCGCGCACGTGCTCCGCTGCGTCGCTTCCGCTATACTGTGACGCGTTTTCGGAGTGATACGGGAGACGATTGTCGAACAATATGCCTGCGAAGAAAAAACTCCTCCGCGAAACGGGGTCAAAAACCGAGAAGCTTGCGAGTCAATTACGCGCCACGCGCCAATTGCTGAAAGTGGCGGAACGCGAGCGTGAAGAATTGAACGAGATAGGCGTCGCGCTTTCATCGCAGCGCAATATCAGCGTTCTTCTCAGTCTCATCCTCAAAAAAGCGCGCGACATCACCGGCGCTGATGCGGGTTCGCTCTATCTGGTAGAAGAGGACACGCAGGATGGGCGTCGCCTCCGTTTTAAGCTGACGCAGAACGACAGCTTTGAATTTCCGTTTCAGGAGTTCACGCTGCCGCTCACCGAAGATTCGATGGCGGGGTACACGGCGTTACGTGGCGAGGTGCTGAACTTCGCAGACGCCTATAAGATTCCCGCAGATTTGCCTTTTCGATTTAACGATCGTTACGACCGCGAGTCAGGCTACCGCACACGCTCGCTTCTCGCGCTGCCTATGAAGAATGCGAAGGGCGAAGTGATTGGCGTGCTGCAGCTTATAAATTCAAAGCGCAACTTGGCCTTGCGACTTAGAAATGCTGACGATGTCGCGAAGTACGTGCAGCCGTTCCGCGAGCGGTCGGTGCGGCTGGCCTTGTCACTGGCATCGCAGGCGGCCGTGGCGTATGAGAACCGGAAGCTCTACAACGATATCGAGACATTGTTCGAGGGATTTGTGAGCGCGGCAGTGACGGCCATCGAGCAGCGCGATCCCACTACGTCGGGCCACTCTCTTCGCGTAGCCACGTATACGCAGGCACTTGCGGAAGCCGCGGATGCGGCGGCAAGCGGTCCCTATGCCGAGACTCATTTCGATCGCGAACAGATGAAGGAGATTCGCTATGCAGCGCTGCTGCATGATTTCGGCAAGGTTGGCGTGCGGGAGGAAGTGCTTGTGAAGGCGAAGAAGCTCTATCCACTGCAGATAGATTTGGTGCGGCAACGGTTTAACTACATCCGCAAAGAACTCGAAGCAAGCAACGTCCGCCGAAAGCTTCAGGTGTACCTCGAGCGCGATCGAGGCGACGCGCTTCAGGAAATCGCGCGCCTGAGCGAGGACTTCGAACAACGGCAAAAAATGATTGCCGAGTATCTCAAGTTGATCATCGAATCGAATGAGCCGACCCTGCTCGAGCACACACACTCGCGCAGGCTGCAAGAAATCGCAAAGCATCTGTTTCTGGATCCACAGGGCGTGGAATCGCCTTACCTGAAGCCGGAGGAAGTGGGACTGCTTTCAATTCCGAAGGGAAGCTTGAATGCAGCCGAGCGGCTCGAAATCGAATCGCACGTAGTGCACACGTATAACTTTTTGAGCCAGATCCCCTGGACCAGCGAACTTAAAAAGGTTCCGGAGATTGCGAGCGCGCATCACGAGAAATTGAACGGTTCCGGCTATCCTAACAAGCTGCGGGGTGATCAGATTCCGTTGCCGACCAAAATGATGACGATATGCGATATTTTTGACGCACTGACGGCAGCCGATCGTCCCTACAAGCGGGCGGTAGCTACCGACCGCGCGCTGGGTATTCTCGACGACTGCGTTCGAGCAAAAGAGATAGATCCGGACTTGTTCCGGTTATTTCGCGAGGCTCGTGTGTACGAGAGAGGGGCACTTTCTTCTTGAGTTTCATTACCAGTGATCGTCTGCAAGACAAATCCCCCCAAACGATGTCTTCTTTCTTTCGCAGGATCGCCGCACTCGGTACTTTCGTTCTTGTTGGGTTGTTTTCATTCTCGTTTTTAGTATTGGCTCAAACTGCGCCTTCGGCCACTTGGTATGTGACGATCGTTCTGCCGCCCAGACTGATCGCCGGCCGCCCTGCGACGCTGGCGATCCTCGGCGCGGATGGCCGGCTGGCGCCTAATGTGACCGTAGCGATTGGTGAAGGCCAAAGCTTAAAGACAGACGCAACGGGCCGCGCGTTTTTCACAGCGCCCGCAACGTCGGGCGTTCTGTTTGCGGAAGCCTCGGGGGCCTCGGCAGTTGCGTTAGTAGACGAAACCCCCTCTCCGAACGCGCAAGCAGCCAAGGAACACTTAGCAATGGCGCCTGTGATTTCGCTCAGAGATCGTTTCCCAATTTGCGGCGGAGGATTTCGCGGCGATGCGGACGCAAACCGTGTGACGATGAATGGCGACCGAGCTCTCATCGTGGCTTCCTCGCCTGAGTGCTTGGTCGTTCTCCCAAGTCCCAGAGCGGTTCCGGGTGCCGCGAAAATAACCGTCGACTCGTCCGGCATGCAACGGAGTGTCACGACGACTCTCGTCGCACTCCAGTTCGAAGCACCTCAGACTGCGCCGGTCCCGGGGCAAAGAAGCGAGCTGACGGTGCACGTGGAAGGTTCGGACGCGCCACTCGACCTAACTATTCAGAATGAAACTCCCGGCGTGCTGGAATTCCTGAAGGGAGACACGCAGGAAGTGAAAACCACTGGCGGAAGCCGTAACATCGCGCAGGTTCAGATCAGTGCGGTCCGCTCAGGAGATTATTCCTTCAACGCAAAATTGGTTCCCTCACCCGATATTCAGGCTGCGGAGCGATATCTTCGCGCCGCGGTACCACTTGCACCGAAGGCATTGCAGCACCGCGTGAGTGATGCGGCGAGTCGGGTGGCGACGCATCCCAAGGATCGGGAAAAAGTGAAGCAGGACCTCGAAAAAACGATTTCCACGACGATCCCCGGCCGCTTTCGAACACTGCTGGAAGCGGCGCGAGCATCAACTTAGCTTTAATTGCTCACTTGAAGCAGGTTCAAGGATATTGGTAACTCCGTCCGGCAGGCCACCCTGCGACATCTGCTCGAGAGTGTTTCGCGTGCGGCTGAGGCGGCTATCGGCCTCTTCGTAACTCTGTTGAGCATGCCGCAGGTGGTTGCCGAGCTTGTCATACACGTCTCCGAACGATTCGAACTGCTTCTTAAGCCCTTCGAGGCTGGCAACCAGATGGCGGACGTTCTCAGCAATTTTCTGCCCTTGTAAGTTACTCGCGATAGCGCTCAGGCACGCGTAGAACGTATTCGGAGATACAGGAAACACGTGTTTGCTGCGGCAGTAGGCGTCCATCTGCCCGAACTTCGAGTCCTCGCTCATGAGGAGTTCGTAGTAAACGCCTTCCGACGGAACGAACATGAGTGCGTAATCGAAGGTGTGTTCATCGGGCAGGATGTACTTTTCTGCGATCGAGTCAGCATGTTTGCGAACTGCTACGCAGAATTCGCGGCGCGCGTCATCGCCCGTCTCGGCGAGCCTCCGGTACGCATCGAGCGGGAATTTCGAATCGATGGGAAGCAAGTGTTCACCCGTGCGAACGATTGCATCGACGACGGCGCCTGTGGATGCAAAGCGAAACTGCATTTCGTAGGCACTGCGTGGAAGTGCGTCTTCGAGGAGGCGCTCGAGCGCCACTTCGCCAAGCAGGCCTCGCGTCTTCGCTCCGCCGAGGACGTTGTGCAGAGTTTGTGCGGATTGCGAAAGATCGCGTCCGGCTTGCTGCACCTCTGCAAGCTGCGTGCTCAGCTTGCGAATCGCCTCGTTCGAGGCTTGCAGTTGCTGTGCCATGGAAGCCTGCGCGGCACTCGCGAGCTGGCCGGAGGATGCGACGCCGGTTTGCAGCTCTTGTCTTACCTGGCCAAGCTGTTGCGTAACCGACTGCATGAGGCTGTTCATCTGCGCTAGAACGGTCTGCGACTGGGTGGCGAGCGAGGTTTGCATTTCCTGACGGACGGCGGAGAGTTGAGCCTCTGTACGGTGCGTGGCGGACCACAGGATCGCCACGACCGCTACAATCGCGAGGATGCCGAAAATGAGCCATACGGCTGGACTCATGATGGGAACGCCTTTCTCAATAGCGTGAATGTTAACGTCAAAGACTCAGGTTAGCACGATGGGTGGATGTTGCAAGACTGTGCACCGAAACCTTCTGGCCCGAGCGAACACAATCTAGAAATTGACTTTTAGAGCGAACTGAAACGTCCTCGGATCGTAGGCTGCAGTGGGTTGCCCGGCGGCGCAAGTTCCCGAAATTGGGTCGCAAAGCGGGTTGACGTCACTCGGGTTGAAACGGTTCAACATGTTGAATCCGTCCGCGATGATCTGGAGGTTGAAGCGTTCTGTGATTGGAATCGTGCGAGAAATGCGAAGATCAATCTGAAAAAATCCGGGGCGAGCGAAGGCGTTGCGTCCAAGCGTGCCGGTACAACCATAGAACGGCGAAGGCACGTCGGGAAATGAAAAGGGCGTGCCATCGCTGCCGATACAACGATCCGGAGGAACGAACGCGAAACCCTTGATGAAAGGAGAGGTGACCGATCCCGGCGGAGGTGAATTCGTTTTGATAAATGATGGCCGGTTCGTCGCTGTGCCAAAGTCGAGGTTGGGATCCGAGCCGATCAACACATTATAGGGCCGGCCTGAAGCAAGCTCAACGACCGGCGAAACGGTGAAGTTTGCGAAGAATTTCTTCCAGAAGCCGGTATCGCTTTGATGATAAGGGCTTTGGAAAACGGCGCTGGTGATCCAGCGATGCCGCTGGTCGAAGTCAGAATTGCCGCGGTCAAGATTGGGAAAGCTGTTGTCTTGGGGGTTCAGCAAGGTTGAGAGGTCCGTGGAATCGTCGATCGTGTGCGAGTATGTCCAACTGGAAAGCAATTCGAAGCCGTGCGAGAAGCGTTTGGTTACCGTCAGAGTGAAAGCGTTATAGAGCGAATTTCCAGTCGATGTTTGCGGATTTACATCGCTCCACGGGATTTGGGTGCCAGCGAAACCGGTTGGAAATCCCGCAGCCCCAGCCAGGGCCACAAGCGTTTGATAACCTGCTGCCGGATTGCCTGGGTTGACGGCGCTAGCGAATGAAGGATTGGGGCCGGAAGGCCGAAAGAAATTGAAAACAGCGGCGCTGCCAATAAAGCCGACCGCAGTCCCGCCACAGTTTGGAGCAGTAAAACCGAGTCCCAAAATACTCGGGGCAAGCGGACCAGCGGGAGTTCCGAAGGCGATGCTACCGCCGCCGGCGGTATTCGCAGCGGGAATGCCACCCGGGCACACAGTGTTGATATCTGCTGTGCCTGGAACCTGGATGCCTTGAGGATTCGTGCCAGGCGTGACAAGCCCGGCGAGAATCGCATTATGATCATTGCTCGTGAGCAACCGCGGTTCAGCGACGCTGATATTAATCGTGCGATCGAGATGCGTGCCGTGCGTGTAGTTGTAGCCTACGCTGATCTTCCAATCCTTCGTAATTTCGCGCTCGATCGTCAGGTTTGCTTGCTGGGCAAGCGCATACTGAAAATTCTTAGTGACGGGAATCGTAAACGGCAAGAGCGTCAGCGGATATCCGGCAGTTATAAAATTCTGGTTCGTAAAAATAGAATTCGCTTGAAACGGATTGAACCGCTGCTGATCCGGCTGGTAACACATCACAAATGGAAGAGCCGGTGGCATGGGGGTGCATCCCGTGAGCGCATTGCCCGTGCTTGTGAGCAGCCCCTGAAAAATATTCGTTGCGTTTAGCGCGAATGGATTCAAATCCGCAAGACAGGTATTCGGAACCGGTGTGTTGCCCGCGCAGGGAGCGCCGCCCGCCGTCTCGAGAAGCGCGGATGTGGCCCCATCCTCCGCAGTGGCTAGAAACGCTAGAGCAAGCGCAGGATGGTCGTAGAAAAATCCGTAGCCGGCGCGTATAACGGTTTTGCCGTTTCCCCACGGATCCCACGCGATGCCGATCCTGGGCGCAACGTTGTTCGTATCCGTGGGAATTCCCTCGACTACGCCGAAAGCCTTCTCCCCAGCGGCGTTCAGAGCTGTCGCGGGTTTAAAAATTGGCATCCATTCAATGTCATAGCGCAATCCATAATTCAGGGTGAGTTTGCGGTTTATCTTCCAGCTGTCCTGCGCAAAGACACCGAGCGTCTTGACGTTAAAAGGCCGGTCCGATTGACCAATTCCCTGGATAAACGAGGTTGGCAATCCAAAACCATAAGCTTGAATAGCGGAGAAACCGGGAGCGCCGGCCACGGAAAATGCGTCACTGATGGAGCCCGCGTCGAGTCCGCCGAACGAATAGACGCCGCCATAGTTCAACGTCAAAATTTCCGATTTAGACGACCTCAACTGAATCAAGTTCGTATCGGCGCCAAACTTCAGAGTATGTGCGCCCTTGATCCACGTGAGATTGTCAGTCCACTGAAAACGCCTTTCAATGCGATCCTCGGTGGAAAAAGGCTCTCTCCCGAAGAATGCGAAGCCCGCGATATTTACGGCAGGCAAATCTCCACCGGGAAGGGGCGAGAACCCGTAATGCAGGCCTCGCCGCGCGTATTGAAAGCGGAACTCATTAAAGAGCGTGCTGCTGATGGAGGTAGTGTGCTGCCCGACGATAGCAAGGTCACGGGTTTGCTGCACCGAGGTACGCGACCCTGCGTTCTGCCCAAAATTCTGGTTCTCGGCGTTCACCTCGATTCCCGTAATCGTGGACGGTGAAACGCTAGCGCGAATAAACGAACTGTTTTTCGTATTCCAAATGTGATCGAGTCTTAATGACCAAAGGCTGGTGCCTTCGGACGTCGGGAAATTTCCCACCGTTGAAGCAAGTCCAACATAGGAGAGGGGCACGGTCGCATTGCTTGACGGAAAAATATTTAGAGGTGCAGGCAATACGCCTGTATTTCCGAATACGGCGGTCTGTGCGCTTAACGACGCAGCGCAGAAATACTGCGCGCCCAATACCGTAGGATTCGCGGCGATGAACTTGGCCTGATCGGGAGTCACTAAGCCCGACGTTTGCCCCGGGAAGCAAGGGGCTGGTGCAGGAATGCTTTCCAAGCCGAAATTATCCTGACCGATGCTGGAAAATCCTGTTTCCTGCCGCCGCGTAATCTCGTAACTGAAAAAGTAAAATGTCTTATCTTTTTGTATTGGTCCTCCGATGGTTGCCCCGCCTTGAACGCGTGTATACGATTGCTTCACCGGAATGGCCTCAAAGCCGGTAGTGGCACTGGGAATAACCTTCACCGAAAATGGGTCCCGCGCTTGAAGTGCTCCATTGCGGAGAAACCCAAAAACGTCGCCGTGAACTTGATTCGATCCGGATTTGGTTACGATATTTACCACGCCTCCCATCGCGCGTCCATATTCCGGCATGT
The DNA here is from genome assembly GCA_963772535.1 of uncultured Acidobacteriota bacterium. Classification (GTDB taxonomy): domain Bacteria; phylum Acidobacteriota; class Terriglobia; order Acidiferrales; family UBA7541; genus Palsa-295. The sequence goes on along the minus strand of CAVYXN010000004.1, from coordinate 581,072 downwards.
AGTTGCTTGTAATCACTTGAAATTCCTGCACGGCTTCCTGCGACACGGTCGCTCGCACACCGTTGACGGAGTTATCTACGGCATCCGCGCCATCTACTGAAACCTCGTTCGATCTGGCCCGCTGACCTCCAAAATTGAGCCCGCTGGTCGGAGCCGCCCCGATGGAAGGAGTGTCGTCTCGCGCTGCCTGTGAATTCAATAGCGTGAAATTGATATAGTTGCGGCCATTGATCGGAAGATTGTCAATCTGAGTCTGGCTGATCGTCGTGGATACGTCAGTCTTTGTCGTTTCCACGAGATCGGGCGCAGCCACTACGCTGATGGTTTCGTTCGTCGTCTTGAGCTGCAAGTGGGGGCTGTATTCGGGAGTCGTGCCGAGCGCGAGCTTCAGGGATTCGTCTTTCAAGACTGCCAAACCCGGAGCCTCTACTGTCAGCGAATAGGTCCCCGGTGGGATTCCGATAATCTCGTAACGCCCATTTGAATCGCTGGTCGCTCCTCGTTCGGCGCCGTTCGCGGTATTCCTCAGCGTGATCTTGGCGTCTTTCACAGCGAGTTGCTGCGGGTCGAACACTGTTCCCGACAGGTTCACCGTGTTCACCTGTGCTTCCACACGGCTGGATGCAGGCAGTAAGAGCCCTACGAGCAGCAGTACGACGAATGCGAATTTGCCAAGGCACATCGACAGACCCTCCTCGAAACTTGTGTGTGGAAATCGATTCTTGAGCGTGGAGCCGCCAGTGCAGCAGTATTGAATGGCACAGGAGATTCGCTCCGTCCCTGAACAGAGCCTGAATTGAATCGTTTATGGTGGACTTGTAATCCACACCCTCACTCTTTGCAATAGGAAACTTCTTGCGATTGGCCTTAGGCGTTCAAACAACTAGCGGGGAAAGTTCGACATGGTGCGAGGCGCTATCTTCAAATATATGAGAGGCCGAAAACACCACTAGGCAGCTCTAGTGTTGGCTCGTCGAACCAGTCAGTTGAACGAGCGCTTCGGGTGCGGAAGGGGGTGGTGCGGTGTTTATCGTTTGCGGCGCACGCCAGAAGTCAATTACCGCGATTTGGTGCACGCACGAAACTGTGCAGCGAGGAGCGCAGCCCTTCTTTGTCAGAAACTCGCGCTGCCGCTGCTCGTCGGAGTAATTTTCGAGCGGAATGCCGGGATACCCGCGCTGTTGCGAGCAGTAGTGAACTAAGCCGTCCTCGCAAATATACAGGTAGCGCGAACCGGCGCGGCAACGCCAGTTGTTCTCGCGCCCCTTCGCGATGTTGTGTTGGAAATAGTTCAGGCGCGAGAACGACTTCTTCCCTAGCGACATTATCTCTTCGAAAACTTGTTGCTCCCGTTCGCCGAGGGGTTGGAGTTGGCCGTTTCCGTCATGAATGATACCGACCGTGGAGGTGAATCCTAGTTCGATCGCGCGATTTGCCACTCGCAGCGCATCTTCTGGACTGCATACCCCGCTGCCTAGCACGGAATTGATGTTGACGTGAAAGTCGGCATGTTCGGCCAGAAGGGCAAGTTTTTGGTCGAGCACTTTCAGGCTTTTCTTCGAGACATCGTCTGGCATCACATTGTCGATGCTGATTTGTAGATACTCGAGCCCGGCACGATTCAGCCGCTCGATACGATCGGTTACCAGCAAATAGCCATTCGTAATCAGGCCGGCAATGATTCCGTTCTTTCGGATCCTGGCGATGATGGCATCCAGATCGGGGTGAAGTAGCGGTTCGCCGCCACTGATCGTAATTACACCCGTCCCCATTTCGCCGAGCCGGTCGATTCTACGGAACATTTCCTCCGTAGGAACCGGATTCGAAACATCGTCAAACTCGTTGCAGTAGGTGCACGCGAGATTGCAACGCCGCGTGGGAATGATATGCACCAGCAGCGGGTGGCGCGTCGAAATAAGCCCCTTTGCGATCATGCGAATCGACCGTAGCCTGCGATGAAGGGCCAGAGCCTTGCGTCGAATTTGTTTTGTAAGTGTCACGATCGTCACGAATTGAGCCGCTTGCGACGAAAACAGCACGACAATTTTCATTTCAGCTATGCTTCAATTATGCCATAGGGCCACAAAGTTGTTCGGAACGATTGTTTCGAAAGCGGCATTTTTCCCAATGCAATTGCGTGGTACCGTTCGTGTACAATGCCGCTTCTTCAATTATGAATGTCGTACGCGGGCTGTGCAATGTTCGAGGTTATGCGGGTGGGCATATCATGACCGAGGCCAGATGAAACGTTTCTTTCTGTTAGGCATCGCGATTTTGTGGATACTCACGATTCCTATTGCGTCGGCTGGGCATCATGCGATCACCACGCAGAATAAAATCAAAGTAATCGCAGATCAGGACAGTGCCGGCCCGCAGGGTACTAACTTTCTTTCATTGCTCATGTTACTGCGCGCTCCGCAAATCGATCTCCTTGGCATCACGACGATCAGCGGCGATCAGTGGGTCGATCCAGCTACAGTATTTGCGCTTTGGGCCACAGAGCAAGCTGGGCGCACGGACGTTCCGGTGATCAAAGGCGCGGAAATACCGCTGCTTCACACTCCGCGCGAACAGGAGCTGCTCGAGAAGCTCTACGTTTCGCATCCGACGTGGCATGGCTCCTTCAATCCCGACGCACCTCCTCCCAGCGAGACGTGGCCGCCGCCGGGCGGCTATCCCAAGGTAAAGGCGAGACCGGGCCGTGCCGCCGACTTCATTATTGACACGATTCGTTCGAATCCCGGGGAAGTTGTCCTGTATTGCGCGGGTCCGCTGACAAATATTGCGCTCGCAGTTCGAATGGATCCCGGAATTGTCGCGTTGACAAAAGCCATTTACATCATGGGTGGAAGCTCGCGCGGTGGTTTTGAACTGAACTGGTGGTGGGATCCGGAGGCCGCAGCCATGGTAATGCGCGAACCGTGGAAACAAATCGTGGTCAGCCCGGCGGAAGCGGGAGGCCAAGTTTGGTCGAGCAAGCAGCTCATGCAACGGATTGTGGACGCCGGCGGCCCGCTCGCGAACCACGTCAAGCAGCTCTACATAGACTTCCAACCGCCGGCCGGCACCACCCTCTGGTCGGCGATGTGGGACGAACTTCTGGTCGCAGCTCTCATCGACCCATCGGTGATTCAGAAATCTGAGACGATGTATCTCGACGTGGATATCGAGCACGGGCCGAAGTATGGCGACACGGTCATCTGGAAACAGCCTAAAGAAGTACCGACATTTTTCCTACCCTACAGCGGCCCATTCCCCCGCGACGATGCGAAATGGCAAGACCATCTGATGCCGCCTGCGCAGTTGCACCCCGCGAGTGTTGAGATGGAGGTGGACGTTGCGAAATTCGAAGATCTTTTCGTAAACCTGATGAGCCACTAAAATAAACTCGATCATCCAACGGGCTACACTGAGTCGGATTCGAAAGTTCAGCGGATCGGCGCAACCCGGGATAAAATCAAATCATTCGCGGGCCTGTAGCTCAGATGGATAGAGCAGCGGTTTCCTAAACCGTTGGTCGGGAGTTCGACTCTCCCCAGGCCCACCATCTTTCCTCAACAAGCGTAAAGGGTTACATCCGGTGTCCGGTTTGTAGGAAATGGCGAGAACCGTCACTGCAGTAGAATTGCAGTAAATCATAGGAAGCTTCTGAGGTGCTACGTGCGGTTGGTGGGGTTCGACTTTCGCGGCCATGGACAGGTGGTGGGAGAATTCATCCGAGTGTCTCGACGGGATGCCCGCTCCCGGCGACGTCTCTCAACCGCTCCGCTAGCCGTTCTCTTATCCACAAGGGCACGGAAAGCTCCTTTCCTAGCTGAAGGCGTACACCGCTTACAAAAAACAGATTTTTCTTTGCCATCGAGACTTCGTTCCATGGGATGAATAGGGGCGGATGGAAAAGGGGGAAAAAGGGAAGCGTGGCGAGGTAGAGGCCCTCAGAATCGGCGCCAACTGTAAGACAGCCTTGGTAGCCGCATAGCCATCGCATCTGTCCACTTTGGCCCCGCCAGCGCGAGCCGGTGAACTTGCTCCTCAAGCGAAATCGTCGAGCCAATACGGCCCATCCGCTCCACCAACTAGTGACAAACGAGACCGTCAAATATATGGACAACAAATCCGACAGAACGAACAAAACAGGATGCCTGTCGACCCAAGGCTGCATTCAGGTTTCTTCCCGGACACAACGTTGCCACCGGCCGTGCAATGTCCAATCATAACTTGGCACCACTTGGCACCAAATCCATTTTTGAGCGGAAGCAGCGCCGTTGACAGTGTGGGACTTGTGAAGTCACTCCGCGATTTCGACTCTCACTCGCCTCTGCCAACGCTTCAGATGGTGAGAAGGCTTGTGGCTGTTGAAAAAGTCGGGTTTTCTGAAAAAAGTCGAAAATCGGGTGATAGAAAATGTCCAGGAGGCTGAGAAAAATCGTTTGTAGAGCTTCCTGACGCGATCCGATTTTTGCGATTTCCGAGTGAGCGAGTTTTTCAACAACCACGCTTGTTCTCCACAACTTCGCTGCCTTAAGCTAGCCTGGTATGTCCCATCCACTCGTGCCACAGGAAGAAGCGACAATTCGAGCGTTTATTGTTCGCGCTAGGCGTGACAGGTTTCTCGAATTGCTACCGAACCCCAAAAAGAGGAGCAAAATCACCAAGTCGCTGGCCCATCCGAACCTCGGATGGTTCGATTCGCGGTTTGTGAAGGCTATACCTCCAGCGCAGAGCCATGCGCCCATGATTGCAAAGCTGCTCCACTCCAAAGGGGCAGGCGAAAAGTGCTGGGTCATTTCTGAGGACGTCAAGCTTGACGGCCGCGAAGTCGAACTCGATTCGATACTGCCCGAAATAGTCGGTTACGGCATGGGAACAATTCTGTGTTGCGTGCCTGGCAAACTCGCGTTCGTTGAAAGCGAGAATGGTCGTTTCATTTTGCAGAAATGACCTGCTGCAAAATCGCCCTATGTGAGCTCTCAAAAGCGTCAATCAGCTCAACTTTGTAGGTCGGGAGTTCGACTCTCCCCAGGCCCGCCACCTTTCCTCAAGAAGCGCAAAGGGTTAAGGCTGGCCTGGCTCCCGGTACTCGCAGCGGAAAAGGCGACTGCAGTAGAATTGCAGTAATCACGGGCTGCCGTAAAGAGGTTCTATGCCTAGTTCGAATGAAGAGCTTCGCGCGCGGGTCTTCATAAGCTGCGGACAGAAGAAGGACTCCAAGGAACCCACGATTGCATCCGAAATCGCTAAGGGGCTCCGTGATGTTGGTTTTGACCCTTATATCGCCGTTGAACAGCAAACACTTCGAGACTTAAAACGGAATGTTTTTGACGAAGTGGCCAATTCAGAATACTTTCTGTTCATTGATTTCAAGCGCGAGGCATTGGAGGGAAAGGCCTGCAATCGTGGTTCTCTGTTCGCGCATCAGGAACTTGCTCTCGCATCCTACCTAGAGCTGGACCTTCTCGCCTTCCGAGAAGATGGAGTCAAGAAGGACGATGGAATTCTGCAGTTCATTCAGGGCAACCTGTTTCCTTTCACCGAGCGAGCAACGCTACCAAATGAGGTGATTTCACATGTCCAACAACGAATCGCGAAAGGCGAGTGGAGTCCTACGTGGCGAAACGAGTTGAAGTTTAACCGCACCCCAGGTCAATTTGTTGATATGCCCCATCAGGATGCAAGTCGTTGGAGATACTTTCACATCGACATTCGCAACCTCCATCGTCGGAGGACCGCAATGAACTGCTTTGCATATTTGGAGAGCGTCAAAGATAGCTCCGGCGAGAATATTCCGATGAAGACGTTTGAACTAAAGTGGGAGGCGTACACACTGCCAAATGCACACATATTAGCTGGCCGTGAGCGTAGCTTCGATGCCTTCTGCATAAAACATGACCGGCCAATCGAAATGAGGTTTCTGGGTACATGCGACGCCTTCTACGTCCAGCCTCAAATATTAAGACCGGGCAAATACGAGCTGACGTACTTCGTCGTAGCTGACAACTTTCCACCAGTGCGCAGGTCCTTTACTCTGCAGCTGGGTGAATCCGTCGAATCGACGACGCTTGAACTAGCGTGACTGATTCCCTCTTTATCACCAGTCTGCTCGTGGCGTAGCCGTCGGAGTGCGTATTCGCAGTTACTTTGAAGCATTCCGAGGGCGCTTTCGTCATTGCCGGTTGGTCAGGCGCTCGAACTACCAGTCCTATTTCATGTCTTCGACTTTGTAGGTGGTCCTCAAATAATTCCTCTGTTCCTCTTTCAATTTGATGAACTTCTGACGCATCGAGACGAGCTCATGGTCAAGCTTTAGTCGCTGTTCGAAACAAGCGTAGAATACCTGCTCCATGTATGCTGAAACCTCCAGCAGAGTGAATAGGAATAATGCCAATCTCGCTTGGTTAGTCTCAAAATAGTGAAACTCCCATCTGATATTTGTTCCTGTCGACGCATCCTTAAACCCTTTGCCCAACGAAACTACCGACGAGTGCGTCGCTAATTCACAGAACTTGCCGTAATAGAAGTGGAGCTTCTCCAGGCCGTGTTTGTCGGGATAAAGATTCTTTTTCTTGTTATATGTAAAGACTTGGTCGTACGCCTCTTCCTCTGACTTACCTTTAAGTTTCTCGGCCCACACAGAAGTCATCTGCGGTTCGACGAATATCTTGTGGGCGTGAGAAACAGATTCGATGCCATCCCGGAGAATGCTATAGCAATCTCCGATGCAGCACGAGAATCCTAATTCTATGGCGGTGAGGAAGCGGGCATGGGCCGCCGAAAACAGCATTTTGGGGAGCAAATGATATTGGTCTAAAACGGTTTCCAAATCTGACATTTCTCGCTGCCAAACGTCGTTAAGAAGCTGAAGGCAATCCCATACACCACGAAAAACTCTCAGGCTTTCTAAGAAATTCTGCCTTTTGCGCGAATAGTATCCCGCGTAAGGAGCGTGAAATGCCTCTTCTTCAATCGGAAGCAAGTTCTTCAGCTGTTGATTAGCCTCCATCATCTGTCTCCCCTAAGGCCAGTGAGGGCAGGCCTTGTGCCAGCTTGCCTCGAGATGGTCCATCCTTGGTCGCTTGCCCTCACGTAATTCTTGCCACAGAAATTTGCCGAATGAATCCCAGTGGTCATGGTCGGCCTTTTCGGGTGCATGCCGCGCAAATCGGTCTCCGATGAACCCAATTACGTGGGGCCAAAGTATTTGTGTTACATCTTTCAACGTCTTACTCTCCGATTGGCCAAAGCACACTATGCGAATCGTAAAGGACCATCTGGTCGAATCATCCATTGGCGGAAACCGGCGACGTGTATACAACTCATTTGCAATCGCATCTACTTGCTCATCTGCGCAAACGAGACCTACGCGACGAAGCACCCATTCAAGTGGTCTCCTCTCGCTTCTCCGCTTCCATGGGCCGTTAAGCTGGCACTCTCCGGCCTTAGCCTCGGCAAGAATCACGTCAATCTTGTCAGCGGGGAATCTAAGTACAGCCTCATCGTCCGGGTATTCTCTCGAATGCGGAAACCTGACGCCGAGTATGTCAACGTCAGTCTGCGCGCCAGCTCGTGCGTGAGCGATGAAATTTGGCATCGTGAAATACCCGTTGAGCCGCAAGTACCAGAGTGCAATCTGCTCTAAAGTGTTCATCGTCACATCCACCGTGGACTAGATTAGCCGCTTAGTCTCTAGGAACCAGCAGAACAAACTAACACAGGTGAGCACGATGGAGGTTCGTTGCTGTACACGATAATCTGTGATACATCCCGAGAAGCTTGTCGAGTTGGGTGGCGTCAATCGTGGATTGAAATGACTGCTGACCAGTACCTGCAACGCATTCTAGAGCGTGAGAGCGTCGATACCGGCGTATTCTCTCCCGTGAGAAGCGTTCAGACTCAGCTTGGCCCTGTCATCCAGAAGTGGGCGGGCGATAGGCTAGTCAACATCAGTCCGAGCGGGTCCTTCGCGAAGGGCACGGCCATCAAAACTGGTACGGACATCGACTTGTTCATCTCGCTTTCTTCACAGACAACGGAAACTCTTAAGGAAATCTACGACAAGCTGTTCGGTTGGATGAAAGACAGGGGATACGCGCCTAAACGCCAAAACGTCTCGGTTAATGTTCGAGTCAGTGGGTATGACGTAGATTTGGTCCCAGCCAAACGCCAAGACGGATACAGCGACGACCACAGTCTTTATCGCCGTAGAGCGGATACATGGACTAAAACAAACGTCGCGAGACACATCACTTATGTCTCGCAGTCTGGGAGAACCAATGAAAAGCATTTATCCGTTTCACATCTGTGCAAACGTAGCAGCAAGGGGGAATACGGCAACGACTTCGTTCGAAGTAGGGCCTCGGAAGGTCAGAATGCAAAAGAATCTCATCCTTGACGGGATTAGCGGCTCAAATGAGTGCCGCTGGGCGTAATGAAGAGCCGCTAGGGCCGACGCTAAAGGCCGAATGCGGAAACAAGGCCATGCTGCTACGAAAACACAGCGAGAATGAATGCCGTAATGATTGCCCCTGGCCGCTGATAGCAACCGCCAAGGCTCGATGCTAAAGGCCAGATGCGAGGGCTAAGCGGGGGGCTATCAGAAACGCCCGCTGCGTATCTGTCGCCGCGAATGGGACCAAGCTGATACGAAAGCACAGTTGAGTGAGCAGCGATTTCAGACCAGGGTTATGTCTATTGTATGTGTTTATAGGTATTAAAGAATCTAGCCCCGACGGACCTCATTTGCCGCCACGGTGTCCGTTGTGATTGACCTACCGACGCTGTGCTGAAACTCTGGACCGATACGCCTGCTTAACACGGCGTCACTCAAATACTTGACACCGTTCATAAGTCGAGTTATTCATGGGTCGGTAACCATCCCAAGCGCAAGCTCTCGGAGACCCCAGCCAATGAGAGTCGCTTTAGCATTGGTGTTGTCTGCCTTTCTTCTATTCGCCAGTCCCGGCCATCTGCTAGGCAGCCCTCAGGACCAACAGCAGGAAGGGAAGCCAACAGACTCACAGCAAGCAAATCCTGTCGTTAAGCCGCCTCTAGCATTCGGACTTGAGGACGGCACTCCTGTGAAATTGCGAACAAATCGTACGGTTTCGTCCGCAGATTCACACGTCGATGACACGCTAGATTTTGAAGTACTCGAGGAGGTTAAAGTTCACGACGTCATTGTGATTCCCAGAGGCGGTATAGCCTGGGGCACGATTACCGAAGCTCAACCGAAACGAAGAATGGGTAGGGAAGGGAAACTTAACATCAATATCGACGACGTAAAGCTGACCTCGGGCGAGAAAATTCCACTTCGTGCAGTCAAGGAAGCAAAGGGGGGCGGGCACCAAGGTGCGATGACCGGGGCAATAGTTGCAACCGCCATAGTGTTCTTCCCGGCAGCGCCTTTATTTCTGCTCATCAAAGGCAAAGATATAACGATTCCAAAAGGGACTGAGATTACAGCTTACATCAACGGAGATGTTCCACTTGAGGCGACGAAGTTTGACCCCACCGCCGCGCCACTCACAACTGGTGCTGGGCCGTCGCTGTCGTCTGTGGATATTAAGTCCACTCCGGACGGAGCTGACATCACCGTCGATGAGCGATTCATGGGGAATACACCTTCTAGCCTGCGTCTTGCGGCTGGGGACCACAAAATTAAGCTAGAGAAAGCGGGGTTCAAGCCGTGGGAAAAGACCCTAACTGTGGTCAGCGGCGAGGCCGCAAATGTGAATGCCTCTCTGGAGCAGTAGACTCCCCGTGCATCAGAAAGAATTGAGAAAACGCCCCTGGTTGCTGTAATGTCTCTGCAATGGTTATCGGCGACAGACTGAGAGAATTGCGCGAAGCAAAGAATTTCAGCCAGGGCGACATTGAGAAGCGCACTGGATTGTTCCGCTGCTACACATCCCGTGTGGAGAACGGTCACACAGTTCCCAGCGTCGAAACTTTGGAAAAATACGCAAGCGCACTCGAGATACCGCTCTACAAGCTTTTTTATGACGGTAACGAGCCGCTGCAAAAACCAATCAAGGCTGCTTCCAAGGCAAACCCAGGGAAGGGAAGTCGTGGGAAGGATGACCGCGAACTGAGAAGCATCGCAAAATCTTTGTCACGCATGGATGACCAAGACCGGCGGCTTCTTCGCTCTCGCTTCAATCTAGAGCGTCTCCCGCTAATCACGAAATCTCCAATCAAGACCGCCTCGTACGCCGCCTATTCTTGGTATTTCCGAGAAGTCTTGCACCAAACAGCACTAGTACGAAGGATGGGCGTGTCCTCCGCCAGAGTTACTCGGTACAAATCTCGGAGTACTTAAAAGCCTTTAGAGAGCGCCCGTTAACTTGGTGATTCTATTGCGAAAGTTCACGCGGGGATGGCAAGCGAAATGCGCTCTATCACCGTGAGATGATTCTTCACGACTCAAACTCGTTTCGCAAAGGGCTCGAAATGGAGCCCACTTACGACATTTTCAAACGCCGCGACGACGGTTATCCGCTCTGGATTACGACCGTTGAGACTCTGGAGGAAGCTAGGGACCGCACGACTCGCTACGCTCTTGTCGTGCCAGGGGACTACTTTATTTACTCGCAGGGAGAAGGAATTATCCTTGAATGCGTCGCCTCGCAGAATGAAGAGCGCCGGGCCTCACGCCTAATCTGGTTTATGCCACAATCGTGGAATTCCATGCGGCACGGAACAGCCGCGTAGGCGAATTGGCTGCTCGAAGGTTGAACCGAGTTCGAGTTCTGCCCGCCGGGAGAAGAATATGGAGCATACGAATACTCAACGGAGAGCAATTGGTTTACTCGTGATTTTTGCGACGGTCCTGACGCTGATAGCAACTTGGAACCTACCCGAGAGTGCTGATACAGAGCGCCGAACTTAAGGCGCTGTAAAGCGTGGAATTACAATGCCAAACGACAAATTGGGAGTGGCCAAGGTCAAGGGAATCGAGCCGGAACAATTCTTCATTTTCCTGATGAATGCGGAAGGCTCCAAAGGCCCATTCATGCGAACCTCGGATTTCTTGTCAGAAGATGAACTGAGGTCAGACTTAGAGAGCAACGGCAGCACTGAAGCGGAGATAAATTCCCTCATAGAACGGGCGCGCGCAAATCCTCGATAAGGTGTCTAGCACCGTCGTTGTATTCATCGCAAACGTCGGGCTCATTAAATCCAGGATGGGTAAGGCGTAGCAGACATCTATGCGCCCCTGCTCTTGAATTTCGCCACGCTTACACAGGCCGGACATTTTCCGGGCGCTGGGACATCTCGTAGCTCCGGATGGCACACGTAGCATTTTTCGTCGTTCGCGTCGTGCTGCAGCGAGACTTTCATCGTATGGCCGCAGCCTTCAAATCGAAGCTCGAAGGTTTCGTGGGACATGGGAATCACCGACATCTTAAACCCGTAGTTCCGTTCTTGTCACCGCTTGCGGTCGATAAAACTATCGTTGCCAGCTCTCCCAAATCATCTTCAGAACCATAAATCCCCAACCAAGACCGCGTCGTACACCGCCTGTTCTCGGATTTCCGAGCAGTTTGCGGTAGTTTTCGCGCTGGATTCGGCGGAATATGCAGGAAATCGTGAAAGCGCCGGTTCAAGGTTGATGCCCTAGGGAGGCGCGTTTACTTAACACTATTTCGATTCATGACACGGCTCAGGCTGATTGCCACAATCTCCTTTGGAAGTCATACGCTAGCTCCCAGAACCTGCTTTCTGGACGAATGAACTCGAAACCAACCTTACATGCGCTGTCGGATTCTCGGTGGACGCGAACGATGCGGCATTTCCGCTCTGTCTCTGTCCTATTGTTGACCAGGAGAATCATCTGGCCAGGTTGCACCATCGCAGTGAGTGCGACCAGTCCCCCATGAGCATTCACCTCCAAGGTCCGCGTTATTTCGGTGAAGGGGCCGTCGTCAGCCGTGGACCATCCGTAGACGAACACCGGCACGGCCAGCTCCAACCTTGTGCTCCGTCGCTCTACCGGCCACTGGCTCATCAGCAAATCTGCCCCCGGCCTTGTCGATGACACCATCCGCTCCACCGAGTCTTTCGCGGACGCGGTAGCGGTAGATGGTTTGGCCAATCGTGCTGGGAGACCAAGCTTGCTGAGGATGTTAGGCCGCGCTCACAGGCAAGTCAATGAAGGCGGCTATGGAATGACGGTAATGCTCGTAACGGGATGAATTTCCATCCACTGGGCGTGGTTCGTGTCTTGAACATACGTCCCGATGACTCGGACGCGAGAGCCTACAGGCGGTATTTCAACCGGATTGTGAAACGTCGATGGACAAGCAGCTTTCGCGTCCGCCTGCGACACTTTGAACATGCACACAATCTCGAACACCATGTTGCCACCCTCTGAGCTGATGTTTCCCGCATTCAACATCGACTTAAATTGCGGGTCTAAGGAAAGCCAACCATGGGTGTCGCCGTCGGCCTCATGTCGAACTCCGTCAGCCTCTTTCTTATTGGTTGCGTCAACGATTGTTCCCGTTACAGCAACACACTGTTCTTTAACGATGAGCCGCTGCGGATTGTAGACGTGGTCCCACAAACTGTCATCGCATTCGGTTGACGTCGGTATTGCTGCCACTAGGGCTGTGCCAAGAGTAATGTTCTTAGACCAAACCCAACCTTCCTGTCCGTCGCTGGCCTTCACATGATAAAAGCCGCCTTGAGGTGTCGAGTCCAACAGCGTCAGGGAACTGCCCGGCTTCAGTAGTTCGATTCGCGGATTCGTCGTGGACGGGTCGGAACGTAGATTGACGTCCCGCGCTACAGTGGCCTGTTGAGCCGATGCTCCGAACGCAAATAAAAACACAAGGCAGACGCAGCCCAGTATCCGTGTTCCGATTCTCAGCAAGGTTCTCATACCGAGATTCTCGCTTCAGCTACCACCTTTGGATACATCAAATGCCTGCTTGGTTCAAAGAGAATTGACCAATTGCGTGACGACCTTAGCGAAATTTTGAATGACGGGCTGGTGGAACTAAGGCGCCAAGCACAAAAGACCGTCAACACGGCGCGGCAGCGGATGCAGGAAGCAATCGACATCGGCGCGGACGCTTACAGCGAAGCCCAAAAGTCGTAACACCATCCTACCTGATAGCTGACGCCAGGTCCTGTTAAGGCTCCCTATGAGATGAGTTTGAAATTCGGAGGGCGGCAATACGCCGGCGAGCTTCTCGTGGATGGCCGACCGTTCTGAGGCACAGGCGGGAAGTTAATCTTCCAGAACATTCCGCCCGAATGCGCAAATTCGATGCCCACTGTCCATTTGCCGTTCTTAACGGGCCCCACGTTCGCTACCCGGCATTCCTGCTCTTCCCGGGTGCTCGTGTTCACTACTAACAGCCTTTGCCCCTCGCGTACTCTGGCAGCCAGGGCCACCGCTCCGCCGTAGGCGCTCACTGAGATTGTGCGTGCATGTTCTCGGAACGGTTCGCGGAAGGAATCCTGCCCGTAGACCTGGACAGGCACAGCGAGCTTAAGCCTCTCACTGCGTCGAAGAGTTCGTACAGGCCCGATATGCGGGTTCAGTGCATCCATTGCTCCGAAAGTACGCCCAGTCACCGAATTCTAGCCATAGTACTTTCGGCCAGTATCCCTCTCGTTCGCCTTGCGGAGCGCGGCGGCCTTGACAGAACGGCCGTCTGCGGTGTTTTCGTGCTGAAAACGGCTCGGAATGCAGGAAACTGTGAAAATACCGGGAATCGAGTGGAATGCGATAAAACGATGCGACCGTTGTCGTCACCACGCTCTCGATTCCTTGACCGAATTCTCGCCTCAGGATTACACTCCGCAATAGCCGGAGGTACCGATGTTGCCGGATATTTCATCCCCTGGCGGGTTTCTTCTAGGCGTTCTAAGCCTCGTTGGTGTTATTGCTTTGGTTTATGCGCTTTACCGCTCCATCGGCTCTCTCTCCATGCGGTCGAGAGGCACCGACAAACTGGCCCATGAACTCAGCCGCATCGCCACCGCACTTGAGCTCTTGGTACGTCAACGCCAAGAACCACAGGCTGGAAGCCCTCGGGAGGCGAGCCAAACCGCGAGCGAAGGTGATTTGCATCCGGATGCACCACTCAATATTCCCACTCCGGTTCATCGACCTGACGAGGCGGAACAAGAGGAGCCAAAGGGAGAAGCTAAGAACTCCGGGACAATACCGCTCTCAATGTTCGGACGCGGACGGTAGAGAGTAAACCTGTAGCAATCAAATTCGCATCGCGGTTCTCCATTCCGTATTTTCGGTATTTGCACGCAGTCTGATTGCATCGAACTCAGGTCGATAGGATGGTCCGAGGAGGAAATGCTAATGAAACTCGCCTACGCGATTAAGTATGTTGCTGATATGAACCGCGCGGTGAAATTCTATCGAGACGTGCTTGGTTTGCAGTTGAAGTTCGAATCACCGGGATGGAGCGAATTCGCCACGGGCGAAACAACGCTTGCTTTGCATCCGGCTACCGCCAAGCATTCCCCAGGCGTGGTCGAATTGGGTTTCACAGTTACCGACATTCAGAACTCTTACCAAGACCTGAGCGCGAAAGGCGTTCGCTTCACCATGCCGCCAACGAAACAGGATTTTGGCAGCGTCCTGGCACAGTTCGTGGACTCGGAGGGCGGGTATTGTACCGTAGGCGGTCAGTAAGGTTTACTATGTCTGGCAACATCCATTTCTAGAGGCTGCGCATGGTGGCTTGCACGGGCGAGGGGCTTTGTCCCTCTCGGTGGTGGTCTTGACTTCTACTTCTCTCATCGCGCCTTGTTGGTTGTGGTCGGCTTCGTTGCCACTCGTTAATTTCGCTTCGTAACTCACTCTTTCTGGTTTCGTTCGTTTCCGTTGCCAGTTGTCGCTCAAGTTCCGCTATTCGCCCAGCCGCAAAATCTGGGCGCCCTGATTTCTTCGGTTTTTCAAATCGCATCGCCGTGACTCCTATTTCAATAGTGTCTCACGAGGATGCCAACAGCGGAGCGTTGTGGGCGAGCTGCAACTATTTTTGCTTTTGTCGATGTTGGCAGGATAGCATCTGCTTGGGCCACATCCCCCGTATTGAGACCGCTATATGCTTCTCGACATCTCCCCGCTGTGCTTGTACCACAATCTCCCAATGGCCCTCGCTCAGGAGAAACGAAATCCGGAACGCCTTTTTGACCGACCTACTACTGGTATGCCTGTTCTGTACGCGGTTGCAATCAACGCTACGATATGGGACACGGTTACCACGCGGTCACGGACGACGAGTCGGATACCTCAGCAACGAACAGGCGACCATGCTACGAATGTTCACATCGTCTCTACTTGGCGAAGCGGGGCACAGCGATGGAAGACACAATCTGGCTATGTGCGAACGAGGATTGTCCGTCGAACCGGAGGTGACTTTCGTTCAAGGTCGCGGTGTCTAAAGGTCCGTACGTTGTCACGACCGCCTCTGCTCGGTATTTTGCACTGAGTCTGCGGTATTTTCGTGCTCAAATACGGTTACTCATCTCAGCCTGTCTGCGTAGGTCTTATTGCACGCCAGGTGGCGGCGGGAGCTTATATACATCGCTAGGAATTGGTTCAGTCGCAACGAATGTCTGGGCCAAGATTTTCCACTTTCCAGATTGTTTTTGCCATGTATCGACAGCTACAAATTTCGCGTTCGGGACGTCATAGCGGGCATCTTTGTGGCCGGTCGCATTGTAGATACCTGAATACGTCACGATAGCTG
Source organism: uncultured Acidobacteriota bacterium (assembly GCA_963772535.1). Classification (GTDB taxonomy): domain Bacteria; phylum Acidobacteriota; class Terriglobia; order Acidiferrales; family UBA7541; genus Palsa-295. Next base: position 565,347 of record CAVYXN010000004.1, on the reverse strand, counting down.
TGTCACCAGAAATTCTTACTTTGATGTCCTGGATTTCGACGCTGGCCTTGACGTCAGGGTCAGCCTTTCTCATCCCTAAAGTCATTTTCTCGACGTCTGCCGGCGTCTGGTCCGCAACGTGACCCAACGGGTCTACCGTTATGACGTGCGCCGCATTAGTGTTCTTTGCGAAAGCGATATCAGCGTCGCTTATTCCGGCATGCTTGGCCCCCTCAAGTTCGAGTTTCTTGAGCGTTTCCTCGTCGGATGTCTGCTGGGACCAACTTCGAGTCGTACAAATCATCACCGTCAACGTCGATAGCAACAACAGAGTGAAAAGTCGGTTCATTGGACCCTCCTTTGCGCTGGAGCCTAGCATATCGTCGTGCCCGACACGTTATTTATCTCAGAGAATTTAGCAACCTGCGGCTGCAAAACTTTGCGAATCGCTGACGATTGGTGAACATCAAAAGGGCTCCTTCCATGACGTCACTATAATCGCTCTTTCCACCGACCAACATTTCCAGACCGCCGATTCTCGGTATTGGTGCACGCAGTCTGCGGTATTTTCATACTGGAATTAGCGGAATATGGAGGAAACCGCGAGGTGGTGGTTTTGTTCGGCTCAGCTGTTCAATGAAAACTGGCAATCGCCTGAGTCTCGTCTTCAATGGTGGGAATTACGTCCAGCAAATGCACCGTCTCCAGAACCAATCTCACATTTCCGCGAGGTCGCAGCAGCTTCAGGGTCGCACCTCGATGCTTAAGGGAAGTAAACGCTCGCACGATGGAACCGATGCACGAGGAATCAATCTGGGTGACGTCGGTCAGGTTTACCAACATCTTGCTGGTTCCGACTTCAATCAGCTGTCGTAACTGACTGTCTAAGAAATCATTTGCGCGACCAATCGTCGCTTTTCCGTGCAGGTCAACGATGACGACATCGGCGGCATGACGGACCGAGAGTTGGAGGCCCATAGCTGCACCCTCCGAGCCGCTTCCAATAACCCTTCTTATCGAGTTGAACCCAGCGTGTTAGTCCGTTAGTTCTTACGTCGAAAAAAGATAACTCGTTGTCCGACAGAGAGAACTGGATGCGGAAAGCATGGGCGGGCTACTGCGGCTGGGAATACCCAGGGGTTATCGTCCTTGGGCGCGGACAGGTGGACTGCCGCTTGTAACCCGCACATTTCCACCCGCAATTGAGAAGCCAAAATCTCGCAATTGACGCAATCTCCTGCCAGCGCGGTGGATAGGGGTCGGTGAACGCTGCGTTCTAGACGAAAAACCTGAGAGCATGGCAAGAATGTTACCCACAGTGTGAAAAATGATGCATGAACATCGGTGCTTATAGTTTTTCTCCCAATACTTCTCGCTTGCAATCGGCCTTGCGGGGGCGTAAACCGAAAGTTGAAGTGGCTAGTGCAAGGAGGAAATTACCGGACGATGACTCCACCCTGCCTAGGCTCTTGACTGCCGTTTACACACCGCTCTTGCGGTGCGCTACCGCCAGCGATGCTTGTCAGCTCGCCTGCGGGCTACGGACTAAGCAAAACGGGGAGCTGCTGTCAGGTTCCCCGTTTTGCATTTCTGGGAATAGCTAGCGACCCTGGAATTCGGTGCCTTGTAATCCGTTGATGAGTTGCAATGAGGCGGAGGAATGAAGACGAACGGCGTGGTGTGTCGCCTCCCTGCGAGCCCGCCGGGATTCGAGCGTTGGGAAGCAAAGTGCTTATTGTGCGCATGGCGCTCGGGGGAACGGCTCTATGCTTCGAAGAGTGCAGCAATGCTAGGTATTGGGATGCACTTGAGGGTTATTCACAAGTTGAACCCGAAGAAGCGCCAGGTCGAAGAGCGCGAACCGTGAGCCCATGTGAGACCTGTGATTGTTTATTCGCTGTAGGGCGTCGCTTCTGTCAGACCTGCGTCCCTCCATGACTGTGTGTTCGTTCTACGTGGGGATGGGTGTGACCATGGCCGCCTGACCTGGGTATGCGTTCCACATGGGGAGCTAGCCTAGAAAATGGAATTTCCTGTGTAACCGTTCCAGAACCTAATACTCTCGCCGCATCGCTCAAATTTCGGCCTTGGTTGAAACCAAGGTTAAAAATGGGGTCCCCGGGACGTTCCGCGGCTCAGCCTATTGCCGCTAGCCGCTAATAACAGCCGCTACGGCCAACGTTAAAGGCCGAATGCGAGGCGTTGGTGAGGCGTCTTTTGGAGACCGGCGTTCCCCGATAATTGGGGGGGAGGCGGGCGACTGTTCTATCGTTCTAGAACGGACTCCGCCATCGCATGCGGGCGAATTCTGCTAATACTGACTCTTAGGGTGTTTGCACTATCTACGGTTACCTCTAGGTTTGGGTATACCTCTATTTGTTTCTATATAGAGATAGTATTTGCCCCCGGCCATGCCCGATGACCGGAGAGTCGCTGTGCATTCGTTCAACACGCATGGCGGTATTCAGCAGACCCGCCTTGTCCCATTTTGAGATGGTGCGAAGAGGAATTTCCCAACATCCATCCCGACGAGAGCGTCGCTGCCAACCACAAACCCGGGGACGGACTTGACTTGGATGCCCCACGGCGTCTAATTTGCTTAGAGTGATGCGCTCTGCCAGACAAGTCGTTATGGCCGTGCTCGGGGTTGCTCTTGCAGTCTATGCGTTTGACTGCTCGGGGATGACAACACCCGAACAGGCGATGCAGTGCTGCAATTCGATGCCCTGCTCATCGCAGAGTCATCATGGTCAGGATTGCTGTAAGACCATGCCGACATCACACGCTCCGTTTGTGCAAACATCGCACGTGCATGGGCTTCCCTCTCTCGCAGTTGCCGTGCTCCCAACGATTCCTGGGTCTCTTGAGCTGAGTTTTTCAGCCCGTGACATTTCGACTGATTCTCACGCGCCTCCGACCTTCCGCTCGGCCGCCGCCTTACCTCTTCGTATCTAGACCAGCTTTAGATTGCTCCCAACCTAACGAATAAGTGTGTTTGGGATTCACCGAAAAATGCTGGAGGAAGAACTCGTGAGCTCGTTAAGTTCAATCGAACCTCATCTGAGGCGCATGACGTTGCTGTTGCTTATCTTCTTTGGTGCGCTGGCAGCCCGAGGCCAGGGGCCTGCACCGGAGACAGCGCCGCCTCTATTTCCCGGCGGTGCACTGATTTCCTACAACTCGATTTTCACTACTCGAGGTCTCATGTCCGAGTCATCGGAAACGATTCAGGCGACGGCGCGGCCGACATTCTCGCACGAAGGCGATTTCAATTTCACTTGGGGTTTCCACCCGAATTTCGATTTGACGGTGCTTGTTCCGGTCGTGACCAATCACTTCGCTGTTCCCGGTGGGACGCTGCTGGCGGATGGAACAGGATTGGGGGACATGCTGTTGCTCGTCAAATATCGTTTCTATCGGCGCGATTCGCAGCGGGGAACGACGCAAGCGTCGGTGACCGGGGGACCCAAGGTACCAACCGGTCGAACGAATTTGGCCGACGACACGGGGAAGCTCTTGCCTGCTAGCATGCAGCCGGGAACTGGTTCGACGGATTTCTTCATCGCGGCGAACTGGACCTACACCGGGCTGTTCAATCTTCGGCGACTGGTGGCGGACGAGGATTTTCATTCTGTGATTCGTTCAGAGGGAACCCAGAAGACCCGACTGGGCAGTACCGTTGAATCGCGGTTTTGGCTCTCCTATCGGCCCTACGAATCGAAGGACGTAACTCGGGAATGGTTTATCGGACCAGCGGTCACGTGGCTGCATTCGCAGGACGACCGAATCGCGGGAGTCACGCAACACGGAAGCGGGGGTGACGTGCTGCTGACGGGAATCACGACGTACGCAGGAGTTCGTCCGGGTATGCATGTTTGGGTGGGTGTGGATTGGGACGTTGCGCATTCGACCGGAGCGATGTTTATGCCGGTTCGCCGCCACATTAGTTTCGGAATCACGCAGCAGTTTCGGTTTCATGTCCTCGGAAAATAGCAAGGAGGAACGATGGAAATACGAAAGTTTGCGCTATTGATTCTCTTGGGCTCGACCGTGGTGCCCGTATCGCACGCACAGATTAAGCATATCGAAATGCGTGTCGAAGGCATGACCTGAAATTTTTGAGCCTACGGGGTGAAACAACACCTCGGACGCCAGTCTGGCGTTCAAAACGTGGAAGTGAGTTTGATTGATGGGAAAGTTGACGTGACTCCGAAGGAAGATGGGCAGATTGAGCCTTCTCAGCTCCTAAAGGCGACGTATGACAGCGGGGTGACGGTGGCGGAGATGGATTTGACCGCACGGGGGCGAATCGTGAAAGACGCTTCTGGTAGCATCGCCTTGCAATTCGCACCGAATCGGTCATTTGCGCTCGCGCCGAATGAGATATCGAAAGGGCTTGAACCGCTTGCGGGCACCGAAACGACGGTCACCGTCCGAGGCGAGCTGTACAAAAAATCTGCAGGGAAAAAGAAAGCAGATACTTCAACACCGTTGAAGCTGCTCATTCTAGAAGTGCAGAAGAAGGAATGATGCTAGGAAAGATTCTGTTTTTGGTGTGCCTCGCTGCGGTGGTACTCGCCGGATGCAGTACGCGTACAGCAAGTCATCCGCAGCTAAAAGAAACTGCACCCGCAGTGGGCGAGCTCGGTTCTCGGTTGCCTGACTTTGCCGTGAAGGACTTGCAAGGACGCGAGATTTCTTCCGTCGACCTCCGTGGCAAGGTGGTGCTCGTGGACTTTTGGGCTACCTGGTGCCAGCCGTGCAAGAAAGAGATGCCTGGCTACCAAAAACTCCTCGACCGTTACGCCCCACAGGGATTTGTCGTAATCGGATTCAAGTTCGACACGATGGCGGACACGGAAGACCCCGTTCGATTCGCTCGCAAAATGGGGGTGCATTATCCGCTGGCCGTAGCTTCCGATGATTTGAAATTGAGGTTTGGCGGCATTGAAGGTCTGCCGACGACGATGCTTTATGACCGTCACGGAATACTTCGGAAGAAAGTCATTGGGTTTGAATACACTGATTCCTTCGAAAAGGATTTGACTCCACTTCTTTAGAGCGAAGGCTGGGTGAAATTTCGGCATTCTGGGAACTTAGTAGCTCGCTGGAGCGTGTCATGACCGATTTGGCGGCTGCTAGGCCGAACGCAGGTGGGCGGGATACACGGATTACCAGTTCTATTGGATAATCTCTTTGGTCCTAGTCGTGGACCCAAAAAGCGAGAGCGCCGGAGGACGATATGAGTCCCGAGGAATTCAGAGCATCGATTAAAGAAGACGCGCCGCCCAGTAGACTACCAGCTCCGCTCGCGGCTCTGTGGTGGGACGCAAAAGGGGATTGGGCGCGCGCTCACTCACTCGTCGATGAGCTGGAATCTCTAGATGGCATGGCCGTCCATGCCTACCTACATCGTAAGGAAGGTTCTGCCTCGAACGCCGAATACTGGTATCAACGCGCCGGACGGACCCATCACCGGCCTACGCTCGACGCTGAAAGGGAAGCGCTGGTGGAGGGGCTGCTGCCGGGTGCTGGGAAAACATGAGCTAACTTTCCTTAGTCTTTGCCCATCGAGCCTTCCGCGCCATCGAGATTCGCTGATTCTTTAGACTGCTTGTAACTTCGAAGTTTACAAACGCGTTGTGATGGTGAAGGGCGCTACGCCGTTGCCGATGCTGCTTTTGCCTCGACGTCCACCGTGTAGATTACAACCGCCTTTTTCCCACCCTTTGGGGCAGTAGCGCAGATTGAATTCAGATTGACGCCTTTAGCTGTCAGCTTCTCTAGATATTGCGCCAGAGCACCAGGCTTGTTTGGGAGTTCATATTCTTCTGCTGTGGTCTCTTGATAGGTCAATCCAGATTCGTCCAATGCCTTCTTTGCTCGTCTCGCATCGTCGACAACGAGGTGAACTGTGCCGCTCGTCTCCTCAGCCCTTCCCAAGAGCGCGAGGATATTCACTTTTGCGTTCCCAAGTGTTCTTGCGATTTCAGCAACCGCGCCAGGTCTATTCTCAACGGCAACGATAAACTGCTTCGTCTTGGCCATGTCGGTACCTCCTCCCATCGTGGATTATACGCCTGGACATTCGCAAACCAAGGTGGCTGTGAGGGAGTACAATTCGCGGAAGGAATTGCTTTCATCCGTGCTGGAGGTGACGACAATTGAGCAAGGATGCGTTTTCCCGATTGGCCGGAGCAATTTTTCTCATCGTAGCGCTTGTTCACGCCTTGCGGCTAATCTTCAAATGGCAGGTGGTTGTTGCTGGTTGGCAGGCTCCGATGTGGGTAAGCGCGGTCGCGTTTGTCATAGCAGCTTATCTTGCGTATGAAGGTCTTCAGACAAGGAAGAAGAATTAGAACGTTTTCCGGATTCGAGCCGTGCAGTAATTTTGCAGTAGTCGCTTGCTCATAACGGTTCAACTCGAATCAGAACGGCTCATCTCATCGTCATTGGAACTTGTTGACGGATATAGTAGAGTCCAAAGGTTTCACAACCCGTCAACACAGCAACCTGATTTCCTAAACCGTTGGTCGGGAGTTCGACTCTCCCCAGGCCCACCATCTAACCCTTTCTGTTGGCATAACTTTGGTCATGCAACTTGGGTTCGCTAGACGAACTCGTTGCACGTTTGTTGCAAGTTCCTGCATTTTTTGGATGGCGCCGACCAGGTTAATGAGCCGGTTTCCGAGTATGCAAAGAGTCTCGGGTTTAAAGCATCGGCATGGGAATGATAAAAACACCACGAAGGACCAACCCTTGACACCTCCATGTCAGCTATATAAGCTGACATTTGGGGACGGTGTAAGGATCGTGGGCACGGTGGGGATTGCGCCAACCGCCAAGGGAACAAGGATCGGGATTCTGATAGGCGTCACGACCAGGGACGGACGATTCCAAGCTTTTTCATCCGGAAATAAAGCGTTGACCGGTTCATCCCAAGGCGTGTTGCTGCGCCTCTTGGCCCGGAAAGAACCCACCTGGTCTCTTTCAGGGTCGTGCGAATGTGCTCACGCTCGACGTCTGCGAGAGTTTGCGGCTTCTCGCCGTCGTGCCCGGGCGCGACTCGGGACTGAAGATCGCGGTAGGGCACATGCAACACAGAACCCGGGGACAGAATTACCGCGCGTTCGATCACATTCTCCAGTTCGCGTATGTTGCCTGGCCATCGGTATTCAACCAGCGCGTCCATCGTTCTCGACGGAATCGTCTCGATCGTCTTGTCCATCTTTTGCGATGCCGCTTCCACAAAATGTTGAACGAGGAGAGGAATATCTTCGGGGCGCTCGCGTAGCGGCGGTATGACGATAGGAAATACGTTGAGGCGATAGTAGAGATCGCTACGAAATTGACCTTTCGAGATCATTTCTTCCAGGTCACGATGGGTTGCTGCGACGACTCGGACGTTGACCTTTGTCGTCCGCGTGCTTCCCAATCGCTCGAATTCCCGCTCTTGCAAAACGCGCAGCAGTTTTGGCTGGAGGTCGAGAGGAATGTCTCCGATTTCATCGAGGAACAACGAGCCATTGTCGGACAACTCGAGCCGGCCAATCTTCTGAGCGATCGCACCCGTGAAGGCGCCTCGCTCGTGCCCAAAAAGCTCGCTCTCGAGCAGACCGCCGGGAATAGCAGCACAATTGAGCTTTACGAATGCGCGTTCTCTTCGCCTGCTGCGGTTGTGAATTGCACGCGCGACAAGCTCCTTTCCGGTGCCGGTCTCACCCAGCAAGAGGACGGTCGAATTCCCGGTTGCGACTGTTTCAACGAGCTGCAGCACCTGCCTAAGAGCAGCACTGTGACCGACGATTCCTTCGAATTCGTTTTCCTGATCGAAGCGGTCTTCCAGGATTTCCAGATTCACGGAGCTTGGATTACGTTTTGAATGTTCCGGGTTCGGACCATCAATATCGAGCAAAGCAAAACTATTTAAGCTCATTGCAAGACTCCAGGACTACGAGTGGCTGTTCTCTGTAGCGAACAGCTTTGAGTTCACTGCCGTCTTCTCCGACTGCTTGTGCCTGTTTCTTGTTGAATCCACTCCCGAATATAGGGCGGACAGTTCTCCAGCTCGATGCTGTCCGCCTCGCAACGCGCCAGGAACTTCACGGCCTCTCGATCTACCAGAGTCACGTCCGCCAAATCTAATGCCAGATTGTGATCGGATAACTCCAAGGCGAGCAACCGCTGCAACTCGGCAACGTCATCGATCTCGATTCGACCGCTGAGTGTAAAGATGATCTTTCCATTTGCGGATCTTTTGATTTTCAGCATCGTTCTTTTCTCAATGCTCTGCGCTCTGCCGGAGTGAAGGCAATTTAGATACCAGTGGCAACTCATTGGAACAGAATGGCTTTTGCTTTTGGGATTTTCGCGAGCTTCACGAATTCGCGAAGTTTTCGCGAACTGGTGGGGATTTTTCCAGAGAGGGAGTCAATGGCTGGCGATTTTGAACCGAAACTTGTTGATCCCTAGTGTTCGAATTTTTGACTCCAGTGTGGATGCGGGGATTTCCAAGGCGGCCGCCGCCCCCGAGGGGCCGGATACTCTACCTCCCGATTTCGCGAGCGCCGCCTCGATCCTATCCTTCTCCTGAGCGGCAGATTTCTTGCCGAATGGCTCGCCCTTCTGCTGCGCCTGGGCAGATTCGAGAGAGAGCCAGCTTGGATCTACGGAAATGGTGTCGCCGTCGCAGAGTATGACTGAACGTTCCATGACATTTTGCAGCTCTCGAATATTGCCCGGCCAGAAGTATGCCGACAGGAGTTGCATTGTGCTCTTTTCTACATTTCGTATCCTCTTGCCGACTTTCCTTGCGTAACGATCGATGAAGTACTCGACCAGCATGGGGATGTCTCCTTTACGCTCCCGCAGAGGGGGACTCTCGATCGGGAACACGCTGAGGCGGTAAAAGAGATCCCTTCGGAAGGATCCGGCCGCGATGGCGGCCTCCAGTTCTCGATTCGTGGCGGAAATCACGCGGACATCGGCTCGAATAAGCTGGTTGCCGCCCACACGCTCAAACTCCCGCTCCTGCAATACACGCAGCAGGGCAATCTGGGTTTCCGCCGGGAGATCACCGACTTCGTCGAGAAAGATCGTACCGCCTTCCGCAAGTTCGAACCGGCCGATGCGCCGTTGTAATGCCCCGGTGAAAGCTCCCTTCTCGTGACCGAATAACTCAGAGGCAATCAAGTCGCGTGGAATTGCCGCGCAGTTCACACTGACGAATGCACGCGAGGCACGACCTGATCGTCGGTGTATGGCGCGCGCAAATAGTTCTTTGCCAGTTCCTGTTTCACCCGTGATGAGAACAGTGGAATCACTCGGCGCAACTTTGGAAATGCGCGAGAGCACGCTTTTCAAAGCCGGAGATGTTCCGACGATCTCTTCAAACATCGAGGCTTTGTCGATTTCTTCTCGCAGAGCGACGTTTTCGTTTTGAAGCCTCTCTTCTGTCTGCTTGCGATCCTCGATATCTGTTGAGGTCACGTACCAGCGCGTGATGCGTCCTTCCTCGTCCAGGAGTGGGTTAAAGCGGAAAAGGAACCAACGAAACTCCCTGTTCTTTTTTAGCAAGCGCGCTTCGATTTCGAACAGCTGGTCGCTGAGGAGTTTAGCTTGACCCGCACCGGTCAAGATGCGGTCATGATCATCCGGGTGAATTAACCTGTGCGGGTCATAATCTTGCCACGCTTCACGCGTAAGACCGTGATAGTCGAGCCCGGCCTTGTTGAGATACATAGCTTTCCCATCCGCCCCCAGCACAGCCACGTGCCACGGTGCGAGATCGAGGATTTGCCGGAGTTCTGCCTCTTGTTCGCGGATTTTGTCTTCCGCCTGCTTGCGATCTTCAATGTCGGTTAGGACGCCATACCATTTGACGATGTTGCCAGCTTCATCTCGCAGGGGGACGCCACGCTGCAGATGCCAGCGATATTGCCCGTCCGCGCGGCGGAAACGCACCTCGTCCTCACAAGGCTCGCCGCGAGCAACGCATGCAAACCACTTTGCCTTATGTCGCTCAAGATCATCGGGGTGAAATCCGGCCTCCCAACCTGATCCGGCGAGTTGCTCTCGCGTCAGCCCGCAGTAGTCGATGTTTCGTTTGTTGGCGTAAGAATTCGAGCCGTCCGGTAGTGCGCTCCACACGGCAGCCGGGATAGTGTCAATCACCTCGCGAAGCTGGGCTTCTTGTTCTCTGATCAGCGCTTCTGCGCGGCGTTGCTCGCTAACATCGGTGACTGCCCCAACGAACTCGAGGTTGCCCGATGCCTGCTGAAATGCCTGGGCAAGGGCGCGGACGTGCTTGATCGTTCCGCTCGGCAGAAGCAGACGGTACTCATGTTCGAAGTTCGTGCCCGTCGCGGATGCGCGCTCGATGACCTGTTGCACAAGCGCCCTATCCTGCGGATGTGTGCGCTGCAACACCATGCTTACGGTTGGTTTCTCGGCAGGTTCAAATTCGAAAATCCTATAGGTTTCGTCTGACCAAACGATCTCTCCGGTATCAGGTTTCCAGCCGAAGCTGCCCGTGTGGCTGAGTCTTTGAGCTTCTGTCAGGTAGGCTTCTCGGCGTCGGAGTTCCTGGGTCAGGAGCTCTTGCTCCGTAACGTCAATGGCGCTGCCAACATACTTTTTCAGGCCTTTGTCATCCACAAGAGGAACACCGACACAGCGAACGTAGCGGACCTCACCATTGGGACGGACGATGCGCTTTGTGGCATCGAAGGGCAAAGCGTCCGCCAAGATTCCCTTGATCAGGCCTGCCATGGACTCGCGGTCCTCTGGGTGGACACCGTCCAGGTATTCCTGCAGACCAGGCGGCTTGCTAGCCGGATCGAGACCGTGCATCCGAAATAATTCGGGAGACCAGTAGTAAAAACCGCCGGCATCGAAGGCCCAGCTTCCCATGTGTCCAAGGCGCTGCCCTTCGGCAAGATAAAACTCGCTTCTTTGCAGGTCCTGGGAGTTGCGGCGCAGCTGTTCCTCTGCCATTTTGCGGTCCGTGACATCTGCCGCTGTGCCAATGTATTGGACGAGGTCTCCAGCTTCGTCGAGGAGCGGACGCCAGATTACTTGAAGGTGCTTGAGAGTCCCGTCATGCAGTAATAGCCTATAATCCTGCGAAAATTCGGCCTTCTCACGGAATCCTGCCAAGCAACTTTCAGAAACCCTGTCAATGTCGTCGGGATGCACAAGTCGACGAGTCTCGTCATAGTCGGGGATTCCGCGGTGAGGATCTAATCCAAAAATCCGGAACAGTTCTTCGGACCAGTAAACCGTTTTCCGAGCGGCAGGGATGTAGGCGAAACTGCCCGTATGGCTTAATTTTTGCGCCTCGGCTAGATATTCTTCACTTCGCCGCAGTTCCTGTTCCGCACGCTTACGGTCCTCGATGTCGATACTCGATCCATGCCACTTGATGATTCTTCCGTGTTCGTCGCGGATCGCGACCTTGTGATGCAGCATCCAGCGATATTCACCGTCCGCACGGCGGACACGTGCTTCGTAGAGGAAGGGGTTTCCGCTGGCCAATGACGCGCGCCACACTTCGACAATTCCTTCGACATCATCGGGATGGATTGCCGCGGTCCATTTCCAGCCTTGCAAATCTTCGAGCGGCTTCCCGACGTACTCTAGCCAGCTTTGATTGAAAAAATCGAGGTGGCCGTCAGGCAGACTGGTGTGGATCAGGGCGGGAGCCGAATCGATGAGGAGCTGAAAGTCTGGGGCCGGCCCGGGGCGATCAGAGTCGTGGGCGCGGGAAGCCATGATCAGGATTATATTCTCTTTAGGGCGGTTTTCGTCTCGCCGACGGTAAGAACAGGGCAGGGCCCCAGCTGCATAACCCGATAGGTGGTTGAGCCAAACACTGCAACATCCAGGGCGCCTCGGCCACGCACTCCCATAGACACCAAGTCAATTTGCGCTTCCTGGGCAAATTCAATGATTTGCTGGTAGGGTTTCCCGACACGCACCGCGGTCTTAGTCTTTAGGGTCTTTTGCCCAGCGGGTTGAATCAGCTCATCAAGCCGCTCTGTCGCTTCAGCTATTGCCTCGTCGGTTTTTCCCCGACTTGGTGCCTTTTCCAATACGTGAAGCAGAGTAAGCTCGGCATCGTATTCCGCCGCTGCAGAAAATGCATAGTTCAAAGCCAGATCTGAATCCTCGGAGAAATCGGTGCAAGCAAGAATTCGGTTCAGGCGGTGGGGGTTGTGCCTCTCTTGACCCGCGGCCACAAGATCATGAGGCGGCTCACGCACAGCCAGCACAGGACAAGAAGCCGCGCGCATGACCCGCTCGGTGACCGACCCCAGCATCAGGCGATCGAATCCTCGCAGGCCGTGCGTTCCCATGACGATCAGATCCGCTGCCCGTTCTTGTGCAAGGGATACAATCACGTCCGCAGCGATTCCTTCGTCCACAACGAGCTCCGGCTGAATTTCATTGTATGTGTGCTTCTTCACGAATTCCTGCAGATGCTCTTTGCCGTTCCCGCGAAGAACCTGACAATACTCGTCATAGAGATTTGCGGTAACGGCAAAGCTGGCGGAAGGGTGCCGCCATACCTCTACGATGTGCTGCGCGACTAACTTGGCTCGATAGTGTTCGGCCAGCGATAGAGCGTGCCGATAGGCTCTTATTGAGAACTCCGAGAAATCAAGAGGGCAAAGGATGACTTTGATTTCGATCATGATTCCTCTCTAGGCTCTCAAACTAAACCCTCTCGCGGGTCTGTTGTTCTTGCGGCTCCTTGTGCCCACTAATTGACAATTGCCCGAGGATTGACAGAGTCGCTGTCATTTGTTGTCAATGCCTGCTGTAAACAAAGATGATAACCCATTTTTGTCACGTGCCGGACGTGGTCATTCAGGTGCAAGCCTTCAATGCAGCGGTTCGCGCTTGCTCTTTCGGCGCGAGTTTGTTAGAGAACGAGCACCGTAGTTGTTTAGCAGCGTAGAAATGGAGAAGCGAATTCATGACGGCGTCCGCGAGCACGCCGGCTCCGGCGAGAGCCGCGGAGCCTGAGCACAGTCCACCCCCACCGGCGACTAAGCCGGCTTGGCAGAAGTACGGAACACCTCTGCTCGTCGCCCTGCTGGCTGCCGCGGTTATATTCACAATCACTCGAAACTGGAATTCCTGGGAGGGTGGCCGGGTCGAGCAGGTGACGGACGATGCTTACGTCCGCGGCAATCTTACGCCACTAAGCACCAAGGTCGCCGGAATCGTCCGGGATGTAAAGGTTTCCGATTACCAGCAGGTGCATAAGGGGGACCTGATTGTTGAACTAGAAGACGACGATTACAAGGCGCAGGTGGCGCAGGCAACCGCAGCGGTAGAGGCGGCAAAAGCGGCGATAGAAAATAATAGGCGCCAGCGCGACCTTCAGGATTCGAAGATCGAGCGAGCACTCGCTGGAATCGATCAGGCGAAGGCTCAGATCACGGCGGCGGAGGCCGGAATTGCAGCGGTGCAAGCGGATGTGGTGCGCACGCAGGACGAACGTGCTCGGCAAGAGGGGCTTTTTCAAACGCGTTCGACAACCCAGCAGAAGGTGGAGCAGGCGGTGGCCGACGACCAGCGATTTGCCGCTCAATCTGCAAGTCGCAAGGCAGATCTCGAGCAGGCGAAAACCATGCAGCGCAGCAACGAATTGGCGGCCGAAGCTGAACGGCGCGGCAAAGCTGTATTGGAATCACAGGATATGCAGCTCGTCGCCGACCTTCACGCCAAAGAGGCTGGACTTACCGCCGCAAAAGTAAATCTTGGCTACACAACGATCGAAGCGCCCAGCGATGGCACGGTGGGCGAGAGGCAAGTGCGGCCCGGGCAGTTGGTTTCTCCCGGAACACAAGTGATCCCCTTCGTCGACAAAATCAAATGGGTGATGGCCAATTATCGCGAGACGCAGCTCACTAACATGAAGGTGGGCGATCCCGTGGAGATACGCATCGACGCGTATCCCGGGAAAACCTTCCGCGGCAAAGTGATCGAGATTGCGCCAGCGAGCGGTTCACAATTTGCGCTTCTGCCACCCGACAACGCCACCGGTAACTACACGAAAGTGGTGCAGCGAATTCCCGTGAAGATCGCGTTCGACGATCAGGGTGTTGCGACTTCGTTGCAACCAGGCCTCTCGGTTATCGCCACCGTCCGCACAAGACACTGATTGGAGCGCGCGATGGCAGCTACAACGGTTACAACTCGTCCGCTCACGCCGGTGGAGATTGCCCGTACGACGGCAGCGGCGATCCCCTTGGGAATCTCGACCCGACCTATATTAGGGATCCTCGGGGTCCTCGTCGGCGCCGGACTGGTGACACTCACCGGTCGCATGCTTTCGTTGGGGATGGGTGATCTGAGGGGCCATCTTGGCATTAGTTACGACCAAGCCGCATGGCTCGACAGCGCCTATAACGCATCCCTGATGTTTATCGGGCCCTTTAGCGTCTACCTCGGCGGTTTACTCGGACCGCGGCGCATCCTTCTGTTTGCGGCTGGAGTATTCACGGTGACTTGCGCCTTCTTGCCGCTTATACACAATTATAGTCTGCTGGTTACGGCACTGATCGTTGCCGGGCTCACGTCAGGCACGTTTTATCCGCTCACCCTCACTTTTGCGCTGCGCATTAGTCCGCTGCGATACCTGCCTTTTACGATGGCTTTCTATGCGACTTTCATCGATGGAGCAGTGAACATCGCGCCATCGTTCTATGGCTGGTATCGCGACCATCTTTCCTGGCACTGGATGTTCTGGAATTCAGCGCTGATCACTCCGCTGATGATCATCCTTATCTATTTCGGGATACCTGCAGCCCCTCCTCGCAAAAAGGGCGGCCCTGTGCCCAGCTTTGCCGGATTCCTGTATCTAAGCGCCGGTCTGGCCCTAATGTTTGCTGCCATCCAACAAGGTGAGAGGCTCGATTGGTGGCGTTCCGGAGTATTCAACGCGTTGTTTTGGTCCGGAGCATTTTTGACGCTTTGCGCGCTAATACGCCGACTGCGCGGTCCCAACCCGCTGGTGGCGTTGCCTTATCTCTGGCAACGGAACACCGTCCTGCTGGGCGCTCTGCTCTTCTGGTTTCGGTTCACTCTCACGGGAACTATCATCTTGATTCCACAATCGCTGGCAATTCACGGTTTTGAGGCAGATCAGATCGGGCCGGCTGTGATCTGGAGCGCTGTTCCGCTGTTGCTGATTACGTTTATCGCCGGGCTCCTGCTGATTCGCAACCTGGATCCGCGTCTGTTGCTAGCAGCGGGATTGACCTGCACAGCCTTCGCGGTTTGGTTGAACGCTGATTTAACCGCGGCCTGGTCGGCGGCGAACTATTATCGCACGGAGTTGCTCACGGGCGTGGGACAGTCGGTTGCTCTGATAGGTCTGGTGGGATGCATCATCCTGCAGGGAGTGTTCTCCGGGGGCTTGATGAAGCCTCAGTGGATCTTGACATTTTCTGCGTTCTTTCATGTGATTCGCTTGTTTGGTGGAACCACGGGGGCCGTGTACATGGGCCATTTTCTAGCGGACCGTGAGAAGCTGCACTCGAACCTGCTTGGCTTGCACGTGCAATCCGGAACGTGGATCACGGACGCCAACATCCGGGAGCTCGCGGCGGGAGTGTACGCGAAATCTTCGGGGGTAGCCGCGGCCACGGGCCGCGCCGTGGGAATTTTGAGCGGGCGGCTTCGTCTTCAGGCATACACGCTGTCCATTATCGATGGATTCTATTTGGTGGCCTGGACCTGCGTTATCGCTTTGCTGCTGGTTGCCTTACTACGCAGATCGCCGATGAACTATGGCGAGCTGAGCACCTTTCAGCAGCCATCGGCCACCCCTCAGGCGCTCGTCCCTCAGGAGGCAAAATCATGAACGCGCGCATTAAGTTTCTCGCAGCCGGTCTCTTTTTCTTCTCGGCTTCGAGCATGGTTCGGGCCCAGACCGGCACGCAAAACGTTCGACGCCTGACTCTGCATGAAGCAGTGCAAATGGCGCTGAAGCAGAATCATGTGGTGCGGATTTCAGAAATGAAGATTGAGGAGAAGCAGCACGCGAAGGACGTGGCGAGGAGCGCCTATTTTCCAACAATCAGCAATCAGAGCTCTGTTCTCCACGTGACCGACACACAGTTTATTCAGATTGCCGCCGGCAGCCTGGGTACCGTGTCTGGCACGCCGATTCCCACGCAACCCGTGACGCTTAGCCAGGGCGGGCGCACGCTTATAACGAGTGGAACGGGCCTGGTGCAGCCGCTCACACAGTTGTTGACGAAAGTTAAACCCGAGAATGATATCGCGCGCGCGGAGCTGGATGCGACCCGAGCAAAAGCCAAGCAAACCGAGAATGAGATCGCGCTGAAAGTCCATCAGCTTTACTACAGCGTCTTGATCGCGCAGCTGCACCTGAGCGCGTCCGAGGCGAGGATCAAAGCGACAGAAGCGCTGAAAAGCGAACGCGTGCAGCAGGTAAAGTACGGGAGCGCCCTTGACCAGGAACTGATCGAAAGCACTGCACAATATCTCCAGGCAAAGCAGGAATTGCTGACGACCGAGTTGCTGCTCTCGAACCTGACCATGCAGCTTGACGATGCGGTTGGGCTTCCGCTTACGACTCGCCTCGAGCTTGAAGCGGTGCCTTCGGAGGAACTGGAAAGCTGCAAGCAAGAGGAATGCGTAAAGATAGCTCTGGAATCGCATCCCGAGGTGGTTGCGGCGCGTGAAGAGGTGCAGAAGGCTTCGGCTGGCGTGAAATTGAGCAAGGCGGATTACATCCCGGACGTTTCGGCCTTCGCTCGCTACAGCTACTCGGATCAGGTTCCCTTCCTCGCGCGAAACTTTGGCTCGTTCGGAGCTGAATTCACGTATGAGCTGTTTGACGGAGGACGGCGCCGCGCGGCGCTTGCCGAGAGCAATACGCGGCTTGCGCAAGCCCGGGAAAACCTCGCTCGCGTGACGGACGACGTGGAGCTACAGGTGCAGATTGCGTACAACAAATTGCAGCGCACACGGGAACTGGTGAACGTCTCAAAGGAGTTGCTGGATCTGCGAACGGAAGCGAGCCGGGTCTCGGGGCAACAACTCGAGAAGGGTGAGGCCCTGCAATCGCAAGCGGCGAACGCTGTCGCGCAGAAGTTTGATGCGCAGACCTCGCTGCTCCAGGCTCAGCTCGATTACGTTCAGGCCCATGATGAAATGTCGGAAGCGATGGGAATTACGCCCCAATAGCTCACCGTTTTTAAAACACCTCATGAATTATCTCGCAAGAATTACGACCAGCGATTCTCTCCAAATTGCCTCCTGTCAGCATCTGCGCAGTTGCGCGCATGCTGACACCCGCGCTTGATCGCTAGTCCGCAAAGAGAAAATAAACCGCTTTGTTTCAGTAACCTGGAGATTGCGCCGAATGGTTCACGGAATGCATTTACTCGCCGTGGAGGCATGGCGATGGCATCCGGAAATTCACTTTCAGCAGCTACTTCACCGAAACCGACTCTCGCAGCGCAGGTGAAGAGCGAGGCTCAAACGCGAGGATTCATCATCGCGTGGGCGTTCACCGTCATCTTCTATTTCCTCGAATATGCGGTGAGGTCGAGTCCTTCCGTAATGATTCCAGAGCTGGAGACGTCTTTTGCGACGACGGCTCTGGGAATCAGTGCAATTCTCGCCGTGTATTACTACACCTATTCGACCATGAGCTTGGTGGCGGGTGCTGCGCTTGACCACTTTGGCGCGAAACTGACGGTTCCCATCGGGGTGCTGGTTTTGGGTATTGGGTGCCTGCTGTTCAGCGTACCGGCAGTCGTCGCAGGCAACACCGGGCGGTTGCTGCAGGGGGCAGGTTCGGCATTTGCTTTCACGGGCGCCGTCTACCTGGCGGCGCACGGATTCTCCGCGCGCTATCTCGCTACCGCCATTGGTGTAACGCAATGCGTCGGAATGCTTGGCGGATCGGCTGGACAGTTTGTCGTCGGGCCGATGATGGAGCGTGGACTGAGCGTTCACGTTTTCTGGGTCGGGATTGGGGCGGTGATTCTGGCCGTTGCGGTTCTTCTGTATGTCGCGACTCCTCGGGAGCAATTGGGCGCTCACATTCAGGAGGGTGGTTTCGGCGCGATCCTGAAGCCGTACAAGATCGTTTTCTCAAATCCTCAGTCGTACCTTTGCGGGGCCGTGGCCGGACTTCTGTTCGCACCTACGACGATTGGAGACATGATTTGGGGAGTTGCAGCATTTCAAAAGGATATGCAGTTGTCCTATCACAACGCGGTGGTCACTGCTTCGATGGTTCCGCTCGGCTGGGTTGTGGGATGCCCACTCGTCGGCTGGCTCTCTGACCGTATTGGACGGAGAAAACCCGTGATCATGGGGAGCGCTGCAATCATGATCCTGGCAGCCGCTCAAATCGCATTCAAGCCGCTTCCGCTTTCCGCGAAGGCAGGCATGTTCATCTTCGGGATCGCGTCGGGCGCGGCCATGATTCCCTACAGCATCATCAAGGAAGTGAATCCAGATAACGTGAAGGGTAGCGCGACCGGCGGAATCAATTTCCTCGTCTTCGCATTGACAGCCTTCCTGGGCCCGATCTTCGCAAGCCATGTGGGAAGAGACTTTGGGACGGCGGCAGATTTGAACCAACATTTTCAGAAGGGCGCGATTTTCTGGATCGCGTGCTGTGCGGCAGCGATTGTGGTGAGTTTCTTTCTTCGTGAGACGGGACGCGCTGCACAGCCTCAGCCCACAACGAAGTAGACACGAATTTCACCGGTTTGTTCGGGTCGTTTAAGCACCGGATTAAGTCGGATTCAGCGCAGCAACAACGAGTTTTCACAGGAGGACTGAAACAATGGCACCACATAGGGTTGCGGATGAGTTGGTGAAAAGGCTTGCAGAGGCTGGGGTTGAGCGGATTTACGGTGTAGTGGGTGACAGCTTGAATCCGGTGACCGATGCTCTACGCCTGAACAACAAAGTGAAATGGATCCACGTGCGCCACGAGGAGGCTGGCGCCTATGCAGCCGGTGCCGAGGGTCAATTGACCGGCAAGCTTGGAGCGTGCGGGGGTAGCTGCGGCCCCGGCAACCTTCATTTGATCAACGGTCTATTCGACGCTCATCGGAGCAATGCTCCGGTGCTTGCGATTGCGTCACACATTCCGAGCAGCGAGGTCGGCACCGGATATTTCCAGGAAACCCATCCTGAAATCCTTTTTAAAGAGTGCAGCCACTATTGTGAGGCGATCTGGAATCCGAAGCAGTTTGAGCGCGTGCTGCACATCGCGATGCAGAGCGCACTCGGAAAAGGCGGAGTAGGAGTGATCGTGCTGCCGGGCGATGTAGCCGGTGCGGAGCTGCCAGTCGATGGATCGCACCGCTCGGTGGTCTCGCAGCGGCCGACGATTCGTCCCAGTGAAAAGGACTTGGCTGAATTGGCGGAAATGATTAATTCCGCGAAGAAGGTGGTTCTTTTCTGCGGATTTGGGTGCGCCGACGCTCACGATGAGGTGATGGCTCTCGCGGATAAGTTGAAAGCTCCCGTCGGGCATTCCTACCGAGGAAAGTCGTTCGTGCAATACGACAATCCATTCGACGTGGGAATGAGCGGGCTGCTTGGCTATGGAGCGGCCTACCGGGCGATGCATGAATGCGATCTTCTGTTGATGCTGGGCACGGATTTTCCTTACGACAAATTCCTGCCGACAAAACCGAAGATCGTGCAGGTGGACATCCGCGTGGACCATCTCGGCCGGCGCAGCAAACTAGACCTCGGATTGTGGGGCGATGTGGGCGAGACGCTCCGCGCGCTTCTGCCGATGGTGTCTGCAAAATCAGATCGCACGTTCCTGGACGCGATCCTGGCGCGACAGAAAGAAGCAGTCCGGGGATTGAATGTTTACGTAGACCACATCAGTAAACGGACGCCCATGCACCCGGAGCCCGTGGCGGCCGCTTTGAGTGAAGCTGCGGCTCCCGATGCGATCTTTACGGCCGACACTGGGATGTGCAACGTCTGGTCTTCTCGGTATATCCGCCCAACCAAGGATCGCCGGCTGATCGGTTCCTTCACGCACGGCTCCATGGCAAACGCACTCCCCCAGTCCATTGGCGCCCAATTTGCCTATCCCGGAAGGCAGGTTGTCGCAATGTGCGGCGACGGCGGATTTGCCATGAGCATGGGCGATATATTGACGATCACGCAGTACAACCTCCCCATCAAGCTCATGGTGTTCAACAATGGCGCACTTGGAATGGTGAAAGTGGAGATGGAGGTTGCGGGCCTTCCCGACTATCAAACGGACTTGAAGAATCCAAACTTCGCAAAATTCGCCGAGGCCATCGGTATCATGGGAGTAAGAATCGAAAACCCGGCGGATATCTCGTCGGGAATCAAGAAGGCGCTTCAGCATTCTGGTCCGGCATTAATTGATGTGGTGACCGATCCGAATGCGCTTTCCATACCTTCGCATGTGGTGCCGGAAATGGCTGTGGGATTCGGGCTGGCATTGGGGAAACTGGTGCTCGGCGGCCATATCGACGAGGTGCTGGACACGGTTGAGAACAATATTCGCCATATGGGCGGGGCGTTGGAGGCGATTTAGATCGGCATTCGACAAATTTGAGCCCGTGTGGCAAAACAGCCTTCGAGGTGATTGCTACAGTGGCGATAGAAAAGGCGGGTTCTGGATTCTTGTCGAAAGCATGGCCGATTCTAGTTCACTCCGCGCGTACGGCAGTTGCGGCGGTTGCATCGCTTCTGGCGGCGCGGTTACTCCGGCTGCCACAAGCGTACTGGGCGCCGATTACAACGCTCGTGATTACGCAGTCGTCGTTGGGTGCAGCGCTCTCCGTTTCCGGGCAGCGTTTTGTCGGAACGGCGCTGGGGGCGCTACTTGGCGCGCTTGTGACGATTTACTTCGGACCGCACGCGCTCGTTTTCGGCGCTTGCGTGTTCGTGCTGGGGCTGCTCAGCGCAGCCGTCCGTTCGGATCGAAGCGCCTTTCGGTTCGGAGGAATTACGCTGGCGATTGTGCTGCTGGTGCCGCGGACGGAACCCGGATGGCAGATCGCGTTTCATCGGTTCGCTGAAGTTTCCGTGGGAATTGCTGTCGCGCTGATTTTCGCGGTTGTGTGGCCAGAGAAGGAACTTCCAACCGCTTGAGGCAAAAGTGAATTGACGCTTGCAAATGGTTTCTCCATTCGACTTTAGGAATGGCTATCGGGAGAGGGAATACGGGCAATGAATTCGTTACGCGTTCTGTGTCTATTGTTGATAGCACCAACCGTCATCTGGGCCCAGAGCAGCCCAGACGATTCACCGACGAACAATACAGAATTGGCTGGCGAGGTGAAAGCTCTCCGCGAAGCTTTATTGCAAACGCAAAAGCAGATGGCTGCGCAACAGCAGCAAATTGAAACTTTGAAAGCCCAATCGAACGCAGGCTTGCTCCCAACTTCGAACCGGCTGTCGCCAACGGAGGGTGAAGCAAGCGCCCCTAATTCGGCATCAGCCTCAATTCAGCCTGCTACGGTAAACACAGCCGCCTATGTCCAACCGCAGCCGACTCCGCAAGATCAAGAAAAGGCACCGTCGCTCGCCCAGGGGTTCAAGATCGGCGACGCGGTGCTGACTCCCGGAGGATTCGTCGATCTCGAGAATATCTTCCGGACAACCAATACGCAGAGCAACATCGCCACCTCTTTTGCCTCGATACCCTACAGCAACACCCCGCAGGGAAATATCAGCGAATTTCGAACGACCGCGCAGTATTCGCGCCTCAACCTGATGGTCAAAGACAAATATCGCGGCAACGATATCACCGGCTATATCGAGGGCGATTTCAGCGGCAACGATGCTCCCGGCGTCTATCAAAGCGTAAACCCGCACACCAACCGTCTGCGTTTGTATTTCGGAGACTTCAAGCGGGGCAAATGGGAGTTCCTTGGCGGCCAAAGTTGGAGTTGGATGACCCCTAACCGCACCGGCATAGGGCCAATCCCTGCAGATCTCGCCCTTACCTACAATGAGGATCAGAACCTCGGAGTCGGCCTGCCTTACACACGCGCCGCCGAGTTTCGCGTCGCCTATCACGCGAACGAACATTGGGCAATGGGAGTGGGTATTGAGAACCCCAATCAGTTCATCGGCAATTACGTCGCATTACCGGTGGCCTTCGGTTCCATGGTTGGGCCGCAGTTCGACAACGGCTCGCAAATCGGCGCCGCGAATGCTTTCCCAGACATTCTTTCCAAGGTCACCTACGATCACGACATTTCCAGCAGACATTTCCATGCGGAAGCCGAAGGGTTCGTCACCGGCGCGCACGCGTCCGTGAAGCCGGTTGGGGAAGATTCGTTCAAGCGACACTCGACCGTCGGCGGCGGCGGCCAGATCGCCGCGAACTATGAATTGCTGCCAAAGCTTGCGCTGCTGGGCAATGTATTTTGGAGTGACGGTGGCGCCCACTATCTGGTAGCCACGGGACCGCAGCTTGTGGTTCGCCCCAATGAAGCCGGGACTGATATCAGCTTATCCATGGTCCACGCGGGGGCGGGCTCCGCAGGTATCGAATGGAGAGCCAGCGAGAAAGAAGCCCTTGCGGTCTATTACGGTGCGGATTATTTCGCACGGAATTTCTTTCCCGATACCACTAATACCGCGGAGCCTGGGACGATTATCGGGTATGGGGGACCCGGCTCGGCTAACACAAACAACCGCGCCATTCAGCAGGCAACTTTTGATTGGCTGCAGACCTTCTGGAAAGACACAAGATACGGCGCGCTGCAGTCATACATTCAGTATTCCTATCTTAACGCGCGCGCCCTGGTTCGTCGCTCCAGACGCTCCCAAGAACGCGCATCTCAACATGGTATATTTCGGCGTTCGCTACGTTTTGCCGTCGACCTCGGGTACCCTGCTCCGTGTGCCGTACCCGAATTAGGGGGGCCTGTGTCCCCTAAGGCAGATCACGGTCCACACAAATGAGATATAGTGGGCAAACGCGGGGCCTGGTAAGCAAGATCGCCGGCATCGGTGTATTGCTTATCGGCTTCTTGCTCGCTGCAACACTCTGTTTCGGCGGGCCCGCGGATCCTTCCCAGATTCCCAGCATTTTCAGACCGCAATCGACGCCGGCGGATTCGATCTTTCGGCTGTCGATGCTGGTGCTGACAATTACGGGCGCGATTTTTGCGGTTGTCTTCTGCCTGCTTGTGTATGCCATTTCGAAATATCGCAGGCGCGGGGACGACGACGGCCGCGAGCCGCCGCAAGTTTACGGCAGCAATCAGGTGGAAATCGCCTGGATCGTGATTCCTGTCCTCATCGTGCTTGTGCTATTCCTCGTGACGGCGCGCGTGATCCATTCCATCCAGGATGCTCCTCAGCCGCCCGGCGCGATTGAAGTCGTAGCGATCGGCCATCAATTCTGGTGGGAGTTCCGTTATCCCGCCCTGGGTGTGGTCACAGCCAATGAGCTGCATGTACCTGTGAGCAACCCCTCGCATCCCACACCGACCTTCATGACGCTGAGTTCGGCGGATACGGACCACAGCTTCTGGGTGCCACGTCTAGCCGGAAAGACGGATCTGATTCCAAACCGCGTCAACCACATGTGGATCGAGCCGCATGAAACGGGAGTTGTATCTGGGCCAATGCGCCCAGTACTGCGGGACGCAGCACGCCAAGATGCTACTTGCGGGTATACGTCGATTCGCCGGAACAGTTTGAACAGTGGGTTCAGGCAGAAAAAAGGCCTGGCCGCTAGTACTGATTCGGCCGAGCAAGGCCGACAGATTTTTGAAACCACCGCTTGTGTGAATTGTCACGCCGTCTCCGGAACAGTGGCGGACGGGCGATTCGGTCCGGATCTCACTCATCTGATGAGCCGAGACACAATCGCTTCGGGCGCCGCCCCGAACACTCCCGAACAACTGAAACTGTGGATCCGAAATCCCGACGCAATCAAACCGGGCTCGTTGATGCCGGCAATGCAGCTGAGCGAAAAAGATCTGGACGCGCTCACCGAGTACCTCGAGACGCTCCGATGAGAAGAGAGACGGGAAGAGAATAGCCATGGCCTCTGAAACAATTGCGATCGCGGGAGCGGCCGGAATTACGCGGCCGATCAGCGAACGGCTTCACGACTGGATTATCACCGTCGATCACAAGAAGCTGGGGATTCTCTACATCGTCTACTCGCTTATATTTCTCGTAATTGGCGGTATTGAAGCCACCATCATCCGGATACAGCTGATCGTTCCGCACAATCATTTCGTTTCTCCCCAAGTTTTCAATCGCATGATGACGATGCATGGCACCACGATGATCTTTTTTGTGACCATGCCTATCCTATTTGGCTTCGGCACGTATTTGATCCCCTTGATGATTGGCGCCAGGGACATGGCGTTTCCGCGGCTGAACGCTTTCAGTTTTTGGATGACTGCTTTTGGAGGGCTGCTTCTTTACTTCAGTTTCGTCGGAGGCAATGGGCTTTACGGAGCGGGGAATGCTCCCGATGTCGGATGGTGGGCTTATGCGCCGCTTACTTCGCGTGCATTCTCAGTTGGGCACAGTACCGATTTCTGGACGCTGGCCTTGCTGGTGTCGGGCGTTGGCAGCATCGGGACGGCTGTGAATTTTATAACTACGATTTTGTGCATGCGCTGCCCCGGGATGACGCTTGGAAGAATGCCGCTTCTGGCGTGGCTAAACCTCGTAATGGGTGGGATGGTCATTCTGGCGGTATCGCCGCTCACCGCAGCTCAGGCCATGCTTTGCATCGATCGCTATCTCGGAGGGCACTTCTTTGACACGCAGGCGGGAGGGTCGGCAGTTCTTTGGATGCACTTTTTCTGGATTTTCGGCCACCCGGAGGTGTACGTCCTGATTATTCCCGCGTTCGCTTTCTTATCTGAAATTGTCCCTGTTTTCTCACGGAAACCGATATTCGGGTATCCGGTGATGGTGGCGGCGACGGTCTGTATCAGTTTCGTGAGCCTGAGCGTCTGGG
Source organism: uncultured Acidobacteriota bacterium (assembly GCA_963772535.1). Taxonomy (GTDB): domain Bacteria; phylum Acidobacteriota; class Terriglobia; order Acidiferrales; family UBA7541; genus Palsa-295. The sequence continues at coordinate 540,359 of CAVYXN010000004.1, read as the reverse complement.
CTCACCACATGTTCACGGTCGGGATGAATTCGTACGCAAATAGTTTCTTTACGATCACTACGATGGCCGTTGGTGTTCCCACCGGAATCAAGATCTTCAATTGGCTGGGGACGATGTGGGGCGGGAAGATTCAGTTCCGGGCACCGATGCTTTTCTGCGTTGGCTTTTTGTTTCAATTCCTGATCGCTGGCCTCACGGGAATCATGCTGGGCGCGTCTCCGTTCAATTGGCAGCTCAGCGGCTCTTACTTTGTGGTCGCGCATTTTCATTACGTCATCGTGGGAGGAATCCTTTTTGCGGTCTTCGGAGCCTTTTACTACTGGTTCCCGAAGATGAGCGGCCGGATGTACGACGAGGTTCTTGCGAAATGCCACTTCTGGCTTTTCTTAATCGGTTTCCATATGACTTTTGATTTTATGCACATCCCCGGAATCTTAGGCATGCCACGGCGCATTTACACCTACGAACCGAGGCGTGGATGGGAAATCTGGAACCTGATCGTCACAATCGGCGTGGTCTTTCAAGCGGCCGGGGTGCTCATATTCGTTGTGAATCTGCTTTGGTCGCTTAGGAAGGGCGAGCCTGCCGGAAACGATCCGTGGGATGCGTGGACGCTCGAGTGGTCAACAACTTCACCTCCGCCTGATTACAATTTCGCGACGATTCCGGTTGTCTACAGCCGGCGGCCGCTCTGGGACCTAAAGCATCCGGAAGATCCGGACTGGAAGTATGAGTAGAGGAGAACTCGATTGAGCTCCGCAGTGGTCGCACCAACAAGGACTGAAGCTGAGTGGATTCTTCCCTCGCGCGGGCGCGTGGGAATGTTTTCACTGATTGTCGCTGAATCCGCGATCTTCACAATTTTCGTGGTCGCGTACATTTTTTATATCGGCAAGAGCTTGTCCGGGCCTATGCCGAAAGACGTGCTCGAGACTCCCATTTTCAACACCATTTGCCTTCTTTCGAGCAGCCTGACGATTCATCTGGCCGTGAGAGCGCTGCGTAACGCAAGAGTCAACGCGTTTGGATTGTGGTGGTTCATCACGATGGTTCTCGGCACTATTTTTCTGGTCGGAACAGGCCGCGAATGGTGGCACCTGATTTTTGAAAAAGGACTGACCATCAGCACGAATCTCTTTGGCACGACATATTACTCGCTCGTCGGTCTGCACGCCTTTCATGTCACCATAGGATTGATCGGGATTGTGCTGGCCATGATTTTTACACTCTTGGGCAAAGTGGAACCGGTGCACAGCGAGCGCATCGACGTCTTTTCGCTGTATTGGCATTTTGTTGATGCGGTTTGGGTCGTCGTTTTCACGGTCGTTTACGTTATCGGTCGCTGAAGGAAGCATAGTCACATGGATTCTTCTAATTCTCGAGCAGAAACAACTGCCGCCGCGCCAGGCACGATCATATTGCCCGCGCCCACGGCGTGGCCGATCATTCTTGCGTTCGGCATCACGCTGCTTTTCGCGGGCCTGGTCACGAACGCCTCACTCAGCATTCTCGGCGCGATCTTGGCTGTAACCGGGTGCGTCGGCTGGTTCCGTGATGTCCTCCCTCAGGAGAAGGAGGAAATGATTCGGGTCACCGCGGAAATACCATTCGTTGCTACTACTTCCCGGCGCGTAGTCGAACGGCTCGCGGTGGCACCTGAACTCTCCCGTGCGCTGCTTCCACTGGAAACGTATCCGGTTTCGGCAGGAATCAAAGGTGGTCTCGCCGGAAGTGTGGCCATGGCTGTGCTCGCGTGCCTCTACGGATTGATCAAACAAGGAAGCATCTGGTATCCGATCAATCTGCTGGCAGCGACCGCTTATTCCGAGTTTCTGAGATTCGGCACTGCGTCGCTCGATACTTTCCATTTGAGTAGCTTTTCTATTGCGGTCGTCATCCACCTGCTGACGTCTCTGTTAGTAGGACTGCTGTATGGAGCCATGCTGCCGATGTTTCCACGGCGCCCAATTCTTCTGGGAGGAATCATCGCTCCGATTCTTTGGACCGGCTTGCTCTACAGCATTCTTGAGCTCCTGAATCCGTTGCTGAACAGCCGTATTGACTGGATGTGGTTCATTGCTTCGCAGTTTGCGTTCGGGATAGTGGCCGGATTGGTAGTTATGCGTCAAGAGCGCGTGCCGACTGAACAGTTCGTGCCGTTTTCAGTGCGTGCGGGCATTGAAGCTCCGGGAATGACAAGGGAAAAGCCGGGGCCGGGTGGATCAAAATGAGGTTCCGACGTCTCGTCATCGAGATCGCGAGCCTCGCTGCTCTGGTCTTGTGTGGATGCAGTGGCATACCCAGGGGAGCGGCTACAATCGAAGTTCCGATCGTTCCAAGCGACATTTCAGATTTCAAGATTCTCTTCGCACAGAACTGCTCGGGTTGCCACGGCCCGGAAGGCAAAGGTGGAGCTGCCATCGCTCTCGCCGATCCGGTGTATCTCGCGGTTGCAGACGACGCAGTGGTTCGGCGCGCGGCAGCGAACGGAATCGCAGGGACGGCAATGCCTGCCTTCGCGCAAAGCGCTGGCGGAATGCTCACCAGCAAACAGATCGATGTGATCGTCAGCGGTATTCGCGAGCGCTGGTCGAAGCCGGATATTTTGAGAGGTGCAAGCCCACCCCCGTACTCTTCATCCGAGCCTGGAAATCCTTCGCGCGGATCGGAGGTATACGCCAACTACTGTTCTTCCTGTCATGGTGCTGGGGGCCGAGGCGGAGAAAAGGCGAGCTCAATTGTAAATGGGTCGTTTCTTGCCCTACTGAACGATCAAGAACTGCGGACCATCGTGATTGTAGGACGTCCTGAACTCGGCGCTCCCGATTGGCGAGGCGATGTTCCGGGGAAGCCGATGTCAACGCAGGATGTTTCTGATGTCGTGGCCTGGCTCGCCTCCCAGCGGCCAAAATTCCCCGGTCAACCCTATCCGAGTGTTGCAAAGACGGCAGGAGAAGCTCGATGACGCTTCCAGGCACCCTTACCAGACGCGCTGTGCTGATGAAGATCGGAATCCTGCTCAATGGTATCGTCGCCGCTATTCTCGCCGTGCCGATTGTGCGTTATCTTCTCTCTCCTGTTGCGCGCGGACGTAAAGGCGGCTACGAGTCGTGGGTTCCGCTTGGCAATCTCGAACAATTCCCTTCCGGCCAGACTCGCCTAGCCACTTATCGTAATCCCGTTGTGAATCCTACCGACGGCGATACTGCAGATGTCGCCTGCTGGGTTCGCAATGTGGACGGGCAAAATTTCCAGGTTTTCGCGATCAACTGCGCTCACCTCGGATGTCCCGTTCGCTGGTTCCCGCAATCGAGCCTCTTTATGTGCCCATGTCATGGTGGCGCCTACTATCAAGACGGTTCCCGCGCTTCCGGTCCGCCAGAACGCGGATTGTTCCAATATCACTACAGAATTGAAAACGGAAAGCTCTTGATTGATGCGGGCGAAATGCCCACGCCGGGCAGCCCCACTGCTTCAAATATCGTCACCGAGATACGACCATGCGTTTGATCGAATCCATTGGCGAGTGGCTGGACGCGCGTCTTCAGGTTGGTACGTCTATCCGCGAGACAATGGAGCATCGGATACCTCGCGAAACCTCCAGCTGGTTTTACGTATTCGGCAGCGCTGCCTTCGTCGTGTTTATACTTCAAATTGTTACCGGCATCATGCTCGCTCTTATCTATGTGCCGTCTGCGGGTGAAGCTTGGAACAGCCTCCAGGCTCTCAATCACAACGTTGCGCTGGGTTGGTACATTCGAGCTCTTCACGGTTGGGGCTCGAATTTCATGGTGGCGATCGTTCTGATTCACATGGTTCAGGTCTTTCTATTTGGCGCCTACAAATATCCGCGCGAACTCACATGGGTGGTGGGCGTCTTACTCTTGCTCGTCACTCTCGGCATGGCTTTCACCGGGCAAGTGTTGAGATTTGATCAGGACGCTTACTGGGGTCTTGGAATCGGCGCGTCGATCGCAAGCCGTGTTCCCGGAATTGGACCGTGGGCCGTCAACTTGATGCTCGGTGGCCCGATTATCGCGGGTGCGACACTCTCACGATTCTTCGCGCTTCACGTTTTCGTCATCCCCGGACTTCTCATCGCATTCGTTAGCGTTCATCTTTTGATGGTTTTGAAACTCGGCATCAACGAGTGGCCTATGCCCGGGCGCGTAGTTCGCAAAGCTACCTATATCAAGGAGTACCACGCGCTCACAAAAGCCGATGGGATTCCGTTCGTTCCCGACGCGATCTGGAAGGATATGTTTTTCGCCGCCCTCATTTTGCTTTCGGTCGCTGTCTGCGCCGCGTGGTTCGGCCCTTACGGCCCGTCGGGGCCGCCTGATCCAACAATCATTCAAACCTCGCCGCGCCCGGACTTCTTTTTCCTTTGGCTCTATGCAGTACTCTCGTTCTTGCCGCCCTCCATGGAAACTCCCGCCCTGCTCATCGGTCCGGTGGTTGGGATTCTCGCGCTGGTTCTCTTGCCATTTCTCTTCGGCGAAGGTGAGAAGAGTTGGCGGCGCAGGCCCGTCGCGGTGCTCACGATTCTGTTGGTGGCGGTTGCATTGGCAACATTCACGCATCTGGCTGAACATACGCCGTGGAGTCCCATCATGGACGCCTGGAGCGGCGACCCGATCCCACCCGAATTTCTCCACAACCGCTCGGCACTCGAGCGGCAAGGCGCTCTTGTGTTTCAGGTAAAGCAGTGCCACAACTGCCACTCGCTCGGTGACCAGGGCGGAAAGCGCGGTCCGGCTCTAGACGCCGTGGCCGTGCGACTGACCCAGGATCAACTGATCCGGCAGGTGATCCAAGGTGGCGGAAACATGCCTGCGTATGGAAAGAATCTCAGCCCCGCAGAGACCACAGCGCTGGTAGCATTCCTCGAGACGTTGCATCCCGCTGGGCAACAGCCTGCGCGGAACGCCTCGCGAGCCCTCGCAATCGAACCCGGTACCGCCGCGCCCTCTTCGAGCCACCAATAAAATTGCTATGACCCCTAACGCCCAAGCCGTTTTGCAATCATGGTCTCCTCCACTCGGTGTCAACTTGGCTCTGGGCCTCACCATCATTATTTATGTACGCGGTTGGTTTCGTTTGCACGCTGTTTTTCCGAGCCAGTTTTCGTTCTGGCGGCTCGCTGCATTTCTGACTGGAATCATTTCGGTTTGGATCGCAATCGGCTCCCCTGTCGACGCGTTCGACGAAGTCTCCCTTACCGTTCACATGGTGCAGCATCTCTTGCTCATGACCATCGCCCCTTACTTCATTCTCCTTGGGGCTCCGACGCTGCCGTTGCTTCAAGGACTTCCGCAACTGATCGCGCGAAGGGTCGTAGGACCATTTCTCAGATGGGCCCCTCTTAGAAGGTTCGGCCATCTGATCACAAATCCTGCGATCTGTTGGCTCGCGGCCACGCTTGCGTTGATCGGATGGCACGTTCCTACAGCGTTTGAAGCTGCGTTGCGTAATGACTGGCTGCACAATTTGGAGCACGCCAGCTTTTTGGCCGCCGGACTTCTTTTCTGGTGGCCTGTAGTCCAGCCGTGGCCGAGTACCGCACGTTGGCCTCGATGGTCGGTGCCCCTGTATCTTTTCGCCGCCACTTTGCCCTGTGACGCGCTCTCTGGTTTTCTCGCCTTCTGCGATCGAGTCGTGTATGTCTCTTACCTCTCCGCGCCCCGGCTTCTCAATATTTCGCTCCTCGAAGATCAGCAGCTCGCCGCATCCCTGATGTGGATCTGCATAACGATCATCCTCCTCGTGCCAGCTGTCATCGTCACAATGCAAATACTCTCGCCTCAGAATTCGCGTTTACCGGAAACGGCGTGGTCCGAGGCAGCGAAATAGTAAGTTGGCCTTGCAGCAAAGGTAAGAATTCTCCAGAAATGACGCCCGAACCCTCGGTCGCAGTGATGCCTTAGGGACTGGATGAGGACAACAGCGCTGAAGGTCTCTCGGATGAATCCAGGAACAATCGCTGCTTCGGCTGCTCGAGTCGGAATTCTGTCGCACGGACAGGCGAAATCGAAATGAGCGAACAACTCTTGCCGCAAGCACAGCCACAAAATCGCGAAGTTCAACAGTCTCATGCTCTCGAGATCAGCATTGAGAATCTATACAAATCATTCGACAGCCAAGATGATGGCGATCCGAAATTTAAGGAGCGCCTCACCGCTCAATTCCGAGCTGAGTTTTTCAAAGTTCTCATGCACCTCCAGAGTCGATTTTAGCGAATTCTCGGACTTTGGACGGCGCACGGAGCTTAGATATTCCCTTTTAGATATGGTCGGGGAATTTTTTGCGGGGTTGCTGTCGACCAGCTCCTTCAGCGAACTCCGATTCGTCGCAATCTGAGATAGCGAGAGCCATCTACAAATAGTGGGCTGGATATCGAGACAGAAAATTTCTCGGCTACCGGCCGAGGGAGAAGCTTTTTTGTTGACATCCCCTTTTATAGAGCCAGCTATCTCAGATTGCGACGAATCGGGCTTGTCTCGCCGCTCGCAGGCCGCACACAATCATGAGGCTCGAAGAGTAGGGACTACGACACCATGTGATTGGTCGCACTTTGGCGGCAGAAATCGACATGATAGATTCGCCGTCACTTCTGCGAGGAATCATGAGAAAGGTGATTCTACTGTTGGGGGTTTTGTTTGTCGTGGTGGTGTCGCCAGCGCAATCGTACAAGTATGGTGAGATGATGAATTGGGCCATCGAGACACACACCTATCATGGGGGCACGCGAAAAATCGTTGTTTATCGCATCAAAAATTCAATGACCACCTATACCGTCACTCAGGGAACCACAAAACTTTCTGAGTTAGCCAGCCAAAAGCTTGTTGAATTTCGTATAGACAGGAGGGATACGTGGGTCATGTACATCAAAGATAAGTCCGAGAAAGAAGTAAAATATTCCATTATCTTAATGGGGAGTTCGGCACGCTGAATTACCTCACCCGTGTCGCTGTGCGTTCGCCTTGGAAACTTCAGGACACTCACGGCGTTCGGTTTTGTCCTCATCAACGATCCAGAAATTCATCGGAAGACTAGTCCGGGTTCTCTAGACGCCGCGTGTCGGCCAAGTCGCGACCATTGCGCAACCCAGCACGAGACAAGCAACGAGAGCCGCCTAGAAATATGGATTGTAGATCGTCATGTAGTGAACCACGTTCAAACCGATTGCGTTTGTGCTGTCGCTCGCGTTGCAAGGCGAACAGCGTGTAGGCAATTGTTCCCACAAAAAAGATACCGAGGCCGAGCAATGAGCCCTTAAGACGCAACATTTCAAACCTCCGCGGGGAGATGTGTCAAGTAGCCCGATCGCCTTATGATGTGGCCTGTGCGAGCTTCGCGATCATGAGCCGCATAAGCCCTTTGTTCCGCTCGTGCCCGGCCAAAGCTTCTCGCGCAACTCTTCTCGATTGACAATCTCGCGCGGTCGTAGGAGGAGGATGGAAAGTATCTGGCAGGGCTGCTCTTGCGGTTGATTCTGGCACCTTGCTTCCGAAGTCCACACGCGCGTAGGGCAACCTCAAAGACTCCAAAACGCGGCAAACGAGGCAATGTGGCTTGCCCAATGTCAGAGGGGCCTTGACCACATGGACGTGGATGTAGAGGGCAAACGTCTCTGTCTCCGGGCTGGAAAATGGCACATTGGAAATCGTCAACTTGCGAGAGGGAAAATGGTCACGGAGTGTGCCGGGCTTCAAGAAGCGTCGTGAGGCCGATTTCGTCATGCCATCAGGTATCTGGAAACGTGCCAATTTTCTGGTAAGCCGTTGATCAGGCACACATCGAAGCATACGATTTCATCTTGGGGGCAGTCGCGCTGCCAATTGAGTGTAAACATCTCCTGAGACTGCCCGGCATTTACGATAAGCGCGGAGTTGAGTTTTGTGGCTGACGCCTCCGACGCGGCCGCCACCGTAGGCGTACAAGTTCCGATGGGCGTGCCCCTCAGGCGCCGGAAAAGGAGTTGGCGAGTTGGATAACTGCCAACCGACTCGCGGCGGAGCAACAGAGGCGTCGTCGTCATTCGTTTTCAGATAGTTTTCACTTTCAAGCTTTATGTTCGATGGTGTGGCTTTTCTAAGCGCGATCAAGCCAATCGGTTAACGAATGGCGAGGGAATAAGGCAAAAATGCTTATTTACCGCAGGACACTAAATCGCTGTATCCCACTCGTCGCGAGTTTTCTCATGTTTGCTTCAGGCTTTTTTCCCGTTCCGACCGCAGCGCAAGCCCCGTCGTCCACCACAGACGCTCGACCTGAGGCGGAAGTCCGAATAATGCAGCCTGCCGTCACGGAGGGTGCCAGTACACTTGTGACCATCACACTCTCTGACGCAATCAAACGAGCTCGCAAGAATGATGTGCAGTTTCTTTCAGCCGGAGCCGATGCGAAAATTTCTCACGAAGACAGGGTGCAAGCTCGAAATGCGATGTTGCCGACCATAAGCGCAACGACTCAAGCGCTCCTGACACAAGGCAACGGAAAGACGTCGAACGGACGATTCGTTACAAATGACGGCGTGCATGTATACCGAGCCTGGGGTGTGCTGCATGAGGATCTGTCGCCGCAGAACTATACGATGACGTCCTATCATCGCGCGGAAGCTGCTGAAGCGATCAGTCGAGCGAAAGCTGAAATTGCGAGCCGAGGCCTTACTGTAACTGTTACGAAGCTTTACTACACGCTGGCGGTTTCCGAGCATCGGTTTGCCACCTCCCAACAGAGCCTCGATCAGGCGAAATACTTCTTTGAAATTACACAGCACGCGGAGCAACTCGGCCAGGCAGCGCATGCGGACGTAATCAAGGCGGAGATTCAGTATCACCAGCAGGAGCAAAGTCTCGAGGAAAGTAAACTTGCGATGGAAAATGCGCGGCTTGACCTAGCCGTATTGCTTTTTCCAACGCTCAATGAGAATTTCACTATCGTCGATGATCTCGAGTCCAGCGCTGCACTGCCTGCGTTCACAGAAGTCCAGAGCATGGCAGCAAAGGAAAATCCCGCACTTCGCGTAGCGCTGGAAAGTGCGCGGCAGGCAGACGTGGAAGTATTTGCCGCCAAAGCTGCATTTCTTCCGACGCTAACTCTCGATGTGGACTACGGCATTGAAGCTAATTCATTTGCGCTTCGAAGCCCTATCGCAGCTGATCGTCTGTTGGGCCCGCTTCCAAATCTCGGATACTTTGTAACGGCCGGTGTGAACATCCCGGTATGGGATTGGGGTACTTTGCGGAGCAAATTGCACCAAGCGAAATATAAACAGGAAGTGGCAAACGCGGAAATGAGTCAGGCACAGCGGACCTTGCTGAGCCAACTTTACAGCGCGTACAACGAAGCGACGATAGCACGTGCCGCTCTTGAGACTTCGCGCCGCACGGCAGATCTGGCTGCTGAAAGCCTGCGTTTGATAAACCTGCGTTACCAGGCGGGAGAATCGACTGTTCTTGAAGTGGTCGACGCACTGAACACACAGCTTATGGCGCGAAATGCCAATGATGACGCCGGTCTGCGGTATCGAGTGGCGCTGGCGGCTCTTCAAACGCTTACAGGAAGCTTCTGAACAATGGGAAGAAACGCCAACACAAAAATGCTCCTGGTAGACACGTCGACGCGCGTCGGTCGGCCTTTTTGGCACCCAGCCGTCGCGCTGGCAGCAGCCTCGCTTGCATTTTTCGGATGCTCGTCGAAACAAGAGAGCGAGCCTCCGCCAACTGTTACCGTTCAGGTGGCCGCGGCTGAAGAAAAGTCGATCCAAGACGTGGTGAGCGCGGATGCGGTGCTTTACCCGCGCGAGCAAGCGGCTATCGTCCCCAAAATCAGCGCACCGGTCAAGAAGTTCTACGTGCAGCGCGGGAGCAAAGTACGTGCCGGTCAGGTTCTTGCCGAACTCGAAGATCGGGACCTCGCTGGAGCCGTAACCGAAAATCAAGGCGGCTACCAACAAGCACAAGCCAACTATGAGACTACTTCACAGAAGGCGCAGCAGGACCTCGTCTTGGCAAAGGAACAACTCGACGCGCAGCAAAAGATATACGACAACCGACTGGCACTCTTCAAGCAAGGAGCAGTTTCGCAGAAAGACGTGACGGACGCGCGGATCGCCTTGACTCAGGCTCGCGACCAATACCAGATGGCACAAAAGCAATTCGATGTCCAAGCCGCCGAAGGGCAGCTTAAAGCTGCTAAAGGCAAGAGCACCAGTGCCGCCGCGCAATTGAGTTACGCTCGAATCGTCAGCCCCATCAATGGCGTTGTTACAGACAGGCCCATTTACCCCGGAGAGACAGCGCCCAGCGGCGCCCCGATTCTCACGGTAATGGATCTGTCGCAGGTAATTGCACGGGCGCACATCGCCCAGCAAGAGGCCGCCGAACTGAAAGCGGGCGATCCCGCGAAGATAACTGTTCCTGGCCAGGGCGATGATTTCCCCGGCAAGGTTACGCTCGTGAGTCCTGCGCTTGATCCGAATAGCACTACTTTAGAGGTTTGGGTGCAAGCGGCAAATCCTGGCGGAAAACTAAAGCCTGGAAGCAGCGTTCGAGTAGCAATCGTGAGTGAGACCGTCCCAAAAGCGGTCGTTGTTCCGGTGGCATCAATTCTCACCGGGCCCGATGGAGCGACCTCGGTCTTTACGTTGGACGCTTCGAACAAACCCGTACGTAAGAGTGTGAAGGTCGGAATCCGGACCGCCACTGACGCCCAGATAACGGATGGATTGTCAGTGGGCGAGCGCGTTGTAACCGTTGGGGCTTTCGAACTCGATAAGGAGGACGAGCCGGTTCTAGCAAAAACCAAGATCCTCGTGGAAGCGCCGAAGTCGCCTGAGGCTGCAGGGAGCGGCAAGGAATGAACCGAGGCCATTGCAGGGTTGGTTTTCCAGAGAGGCGCGGATGAGTGATTTTCCGCCACCCCAAAGTTCGTCTTCCGGAACTGATCGAAGGGTGGTGCCTGAGCAACGATCGCGGTATTGGTTTGCGCGGCACTCGAAATCGATCCTGTTCGTGGTCGTTGTGTTAGCGATCGTCGGAGTTTACGAAGCATTCTCGATTCCCATCGCAGTTTTCCCATCTACCAACTTCCCGCGAATCATCATTGGCGTCGACAACGGCGTGATGCCGATCGATCAGATGGAAGTGACGATCACGCGGCCGATCGAGGAAGCAGTCAATAGTGTTCCCGGGCTCGAGAGTGTTCGCTCTACGACCAGTCGAGGTTCAGCCGAAGTGGATCTGTTCTTTAATTGGAACGTAGACATGGCGCAAACGCTTCTGCTTGTGAATTCTGCGGTGGCACGCGTTCAAACGACCTTGCCCGCTACCGCACAAATCGAAACTCACAGGCTGGATTTTGCAAGCTTTCCGATTTTAGGCTACAGCTTGACGTCCGATAAAGTTCCCCAGACGCAGCTATGGGAGCTTGCCACCTACGAACTGCAGCCGCGCCTTAACCGCTTGAATGGCGTCGCAACGGTGGTCGTTCAAGGAGGGCAGCAGCCAGAATTCCATATTATTCCCGACACGGCGCGAATGCTGCGTTCGCGCGTGACGCTTCAGGATGTTCTCGATGCGGTTAATCACACAAATTTGATCGATTCGCCCGGTTTGCTTACGCGCAATCACCAACTGTTTTTAGCGCTGGTGACGGCGCAGGTGAAAACGCCGGAAGAAATCGGCGACATTGTGATCAAAAGCGTGAATGCTGTGCCTGTTCGCGTTCGCGATATCGGGACCGTACTGCCTTCGGCGAAGCCGGTCTTCACTGTTGTCACCGCCAATGGAAAGCCAGCGGTTCTTCTTAGCATCAATCGCCAGCCGGACAGCAACACCGTCGAGGTTGCGAATGAGGTGCATCAGGAAATGCAAAAGCTGCGCTCGGTGATTCCTGCCGGCGTTGAGGTGAATATTTTCTACGATCAGTCAAATATCGTGAAGGCCTCGATTGGAAGCGTGCGAGATGCAATCATCATCGGGCTATTTCTAACCGGGCTGATCATTTGGCTTTTTCTGCGCGATCTTGGAACGGCGGTGATGGCCGGCTTGGTAGTTCCAGTAACGATTTGCATTACCTTCATCGCCCTGAAAATGATGGGGCAGAGTTTTAATATGATGACTCTCGGCGGGCTTGCTGCGGCAGGAGGGCTCGTTATCGATGACGCAATCGTAGTCGTCGAAAACATCGTTCTCCACCGTGATGGCGGCGAAGGTCCGCTCGAAGCTACTAGCAGGGCGCTGAAAGAACTCACGATCCCGTTAATCGGTTCTACTCTTACTCCCATCGTTGTGTTTCTTCCGTTGATTTCGATTACCGGAGTCACCGGGTCATTCTTCCGCGCGCTTGCAGTCGCGATGAGCATCTCATTGCTCACCTCGCTGGTGCTTGCTCTCGGTTGGACAACGAACCTGGGCACTCTCGTAATCCGTCGAAAAAAAACATCACAAAATTCCGAGGAGATTCCGGTAACGGCCGGTGTTGAGCACTCCGAGGCGGACGAAATGCGCCGCATGATGGCCGCCGAGGAAGAGTCGCTACGCGGCGGAGTGTTCGAGCGCATCCTCAAAGCCTATGAACGCTGGATGCGCCGCGCCTTAAAACATCCGGCTTGGCTCGCGGCATTTTGCATCATGCTGGTAGCGCTCGCATACGTTTGCTACATCAATCTGGGCTCAGATTTGCTTCCGGCCATGGACGAAGGCGGCTTTATCCTGGATTACGTGATGCCGCCGGGCAGCTCGCTTCAGGAAACAAATCGTGTGATCGATCACGTCGAGAAAATTGTGCGCGCCGTGCCGGAAGTGGAAAGTACCTCCCGGAGGACAGGCTTGCAGCTGGGCCTGGCGGCAGTCACGGAGCCTAATACCGGGGACATATCGGTAAAGCTCAAAGATAAGCGCAGCCGCAACATTGATGAGATCATCGCGGAAATCCGCACGAAAGTAAAAACGCAGGAACCCGCTCTCGATGTGGACTTTACACAGCTCCTACAGGACATGATTGGTGATTTGACCGGCGCGCCGCAACCGATCGTGGTGAAGCTCTTCTCATCCGACCCCGAACTGCTCGCTAGCTGGGCTCCTCGTGTCGCGGACGCGCTGGGTAACGTCACTGTGAACAACAAGAAACCGATTGTGGACATCCAGAACGGAATCGACAATACGACGAGCGGCCCGGCGGTTGTGTTTGCAGTGAATCCCGCGGCCGCGTCGCAGGCCGGTTTCACTACCGATCAACTTGCCATAGCGGCATCGGCCATCGTTGACGGCGAACCTGCTACCTCCGCGGTAATTATCAACGATCGGCCTTACGCGTTGCGAGTACGTTTTCCGGAATCAAATCGCGCTTCTCTCGACGCTATGAGTAATACGACGCTGGTGAATGCGGCCGGAGGCACGGCAACACTTGGATCCCTCGCAAGGGTCGCAGAAGTTCCCGGGCAAACTGAAATTCGGCGCGAGAATCTTCAGCGTGATGTCGAGGTCACAGCGCGTCTCGAAGGCTTAGACCTGGGCACCGGCGTGGCAGCCACACAAAAAGCCATACGCGCACTGAATCTTCCTCGATCCATTCAGGTTGAATACGGCGGTACGTACCAGGAGCAACAGAAATCGTTTCACGACCTGGTAGTGGTGCTGGTGCTGGCGCTCGTTTTGATTTTTCTGGTCTTGCTTTTTGAGTTTGGCACCTTCACAGCGCCCGTCGCGATTCTTTCTTCCGCTGTGCTGTCGAGTTCAGGTGTATTTTTGGCGCTACTGATCACCCGCACGACTTTCAATGTCTCATCGTTTATGGGCTTGATCATGGTGGTTGGCATCGTGGCAAAAAACGGCATCCTGCTTTTGGATGCGAATCACAAGTTCAGATCCGTGGGGTTCGCGACGGAAGAAGCCTTGATACAAGCTGGACGACGCCGCCTCCGTCCGATCGTAATGACGGCAATGGCAGCCGTCGCGGGAATGGTGCCACTCTCGTTGGCGTGGGGAGCGGGATCACAGATGCTGCAGCCTCTTGCGATCGCCGTCATCGGCGGAATCCTTATATCAATGATCTTGTCGTTGATTATCACGCCCGCGGTGCAGTTTTACCTCAGCCGTTCGTCTCGCGAGAGCCCACTGGGAACGTAGCGATGATCTTGTTTTTCGTATACATTGCGAATCGACGGCTTCAGTCGCTGTCACACAGACAATGCGAGTTCTGATTATCGAAGACGACCGAGGTATGGCCGGCTTGCTGCAAAGAGGTCTTCAAGAAGAGAACCAGGTGGTGAGCCTCGCGTTTGACGGACAGTCCGGCTTGGAAATCGCGAAGGCCTACGAATTTGACGTCATCGTTCTCGATTGGATGCTTCCGCTGATGGATGGGCCTGAAGTTGCACAGCGCCTGCGGAAGATCGGTAATTCTTCGCCGATTTTGATGCTGACGGCTCGCGATGCGGTCCCCGATGTCGTCAAAGGCCTTGATGCCGGCGCGGACGACTACCTCACTAAACCGTTTTCTTTTGCCGAATTCTTGGCGCGGCTACGCGCACTTGCCCGTCGCCCAAAAACAGAGGCTGGCGCAAAGCCCTTAAAGGTCGCCAATTTGATACTCGATCCGAATACGCGGCAGGTATCTCGAGGCGGACGCGAACTGAGATTAACTCCCACGGAATATAGGCTGCTTGAATTCTTGCTTCGCCGTTCCGGTAGAGTCGCCTCGCGTCAGGCGATCGTGGAAGCAGTCTGGGGGCTTGATTCCGACGTAGAAGAAAATACGCTCGACGCTTTCGTGCGGCTGCTCCGGGCGAAGGTAGATCAAAATCATCAGCTAAAGCTCATTCATACCGCGCGCGGTTTCGGTTATTGCATCAAGCAGGAATCAGAAGAATGAAGGCGCTTCCTCTTCGCATCCGGCTTACGATTTGGTATTCGCTGATCTTTGCGGTTTCCCTCGGCATTTTCAGCAGTGCCGCCTATTTTGCGATGAGCCACAGTATCCGTTCTGCCGTCGACGCGGGGCTTCAACGAAGAGTCGCCGGCATTCGTGGGATCATCGCGAGCAGCGCACCCGAAGGGCTCGCGGCGCTGAAGGACGAATTAAACGAGTTCGACGAAGGGCAAGGGAACGGAGGCCGGCTGCGTCTCGCGGATTCGAGCGGCCAGCTTATTTATGCTTCGCCCGGATCGGATTTCGTGGATACGAGGAGATCTGGAATTCGCAGCTCACAGCCGTTCTACGCTGAAATCCATGGCGAGCAATTTCGAGTCTTGCGCGTGCCGGTGGAAGCGAACGGCAAGACCTATGAAGTTGAAGTGGCCACTTATACGGAAGATTTTGATCTCGCAATCGACCGGTTTCGGCGTCTTCTCTATCTCGGGGTGCCTCTTTTTCTCGCTTTAGCAGCTTTGGGAGGATACTGGATGAGCAGTCGCGCGCTCGGTCCTGTGGATGAGATTATCCAAGCGGCGCGTGGAATTAGCATCACAAGTTTGTCGAGCCGACTTGCCGTTCCGAAAACGGGCGATGAGCTCGAGCGCCTCGCCTGCACGCTGAACGAAATGCTTGGCCGCCTCGAAGCGTCCTTTCACCGGATTACTCAGTTCACCGCGGATGCGTCCCACGAGCTACGAACTCCGATTTCCCTGATGCGTACGAATGCTGAGATCACTCTCCGTAAGTCGCGCCCCGAAGGTGAATACCGGGCAGCCCTGTCACAGATTCTAGGGGACTCGGAAAAACTGTCGGTGTTGGTTGAGCAGTTGCTGGACCTCGCCCGCGCAGATTCTGGATTGACGGCTTTTCCGCTGGTTCGCACGAACCTCGCCGAAGCCATGGACCAGGCATACCGCAAGGTTCGTGTTCTAGCGGACGCCAAACAATTGATTGCGAGCGAACACCTTCCGAGCGAACCTGTTTGGATCCAGGGCGATCTGGCGGCTCTCGAAAGACTCTTTCTCATTTTTCTGGATAATGCCGTCAAATACACGGCGCCAGGCGGACAGATCGAGATGCATTTGACGGCACATGATGGCGTTGCGGAAGCTGAAATTCTCGACACGGGAATTGGCATAAGCCCGGACGCCATTCCGCATATCTTCGAACGCTTCTATCAGGCTGATCGTTCCCGTTCACGCGAAAACGGCGGCAGCGGATTAGGGCTCGCAATCGGTCAGTGGATCGCGCAAACACACGGCGGAAGTATCACAGTCAAGAGCCAGATTTCGGAGGGGACGTCTTTTCGACTCCGCTTTCCTCTCGCTCCGTAACGTTAAGTGCACTCTTCATCATGACGCGCTATGGCGATGGGCCGAATGGGATCATCCGGTCCCACGGGCTCGCCGCTGCCAACACATGCACTGCCTTAACTGATCCTGGCGGCTTCGGAAAAATCTCCACCGCCAACGGGCTCCGAATAGCAGGAATGAGGGGCTTGCGTGGAGTCAGCGGTACTGCCGTCCAAGCCTTACTGGGAGCCCACGGCTATTTCGATTCGATTACTTTACCGCGCAATTCAACCAGATTTCGGTTTAGCGTCGCGGGGTCCAATTCTTTTTCCCACCGCGCTACTACGATTGTTGCGACGCCGTTGCCAATCATGTTTACCAGCGCGCGTCCGGTGCTCATGAAACGCTCGATTCCCAGAAGCAATGCCATGCTCGCTACGGGAATGGCAGGCACGACGGTTAGCGTCGCGATCAGAGCGATGAACGAGGCGCCCGAGACGCCGCTCGCTCCTTTTGAGGTAAGGGTGGCGACCGCAAAAATCGTCAGTTGTTGGGTCATTGTCAGATGCGTATTGGTTGCTTGAGCTACGAACAAGGCCGCGAGCGTCATGTAGAGGCCCGTGCCGTCGGTGTTAAATATGTAGCCGGAGGGAACCACGAGGCCGACCAGCGGACGCGAACAGCCCAGCCGCTCTAGTTTTTCCATCAGCGTTGGCAGCGCGGCCTCGGAAGTGTTTACAGCGGAAACGATCAGAATTTCTTCGCGGATAAAACCAAGGAACTTAAAAATGCCAAATCCGGCGGCTGCGGCAATTGCTCCGAGCACGATGAGGACAAATGCGATGCACGTCGCGTAAAACACGGCAATCAGCTTCACCAGAGGACCGAGAGCCGACATTCCGTACTTGCCGACGGTGAAGGCCATCGCGCCAAACGCCCCAATCGGGGCAAATCGCATGAGCATGTTCACGATTTGGAATATTGTGCGGGTCAAAGAATCTAGCAGATCGAGGATCGGCTTCGCTCGCGTACCGATAACCGATAGCGCGAAACCGAAAAGGATGGATACAAGGAGAACCTGCAAAATGTCGCCCTTTGCAAAGGCGTCAACGACCGTTGTTGGAATGATATGCATCAGGAATTCTGTCACGCTCTGCGCTTTGGCTTGGCCCGCGAAATCCGCGATGGCTTTCGGGTCGAGGCTTGCCGGATTGATATTAAAGCCCGCTCCGGGCTTCACCACATTGCCGACAACGAGCCCGATGAATAGCGCGAAGGTGGAGACGACTTCGAAATACAGGAGAGCCTTTCCTCCGAGGCGGCCCACTTTTTTAATGTCCTGCACATTGGCGATGCCGGATACAACCGTGCAGAAAATGATGAGGGTGATCACCATCGCGACCAGCCGTATGAACGCGTCGCCGAGAGGCTTCATGGCGATCGCTTTCGCGGGGTAGAAGTGGCCGAGCAACAAGGCGAGAACGATGGCCGCGAGGACTTGAATCCACAGGTTTTTGTAGAAAGGTTTCTTGGGCACTGCCACGCGCCCGGGCAGGGAAACGTCGGGCAGCGCGGCGTCAACCGTCATAGTTGTAAGCCTAAATGTTCTTGGGGCTTGCTGATTGCGTTGGCCAAATCATCCAGGAAGAGTGCGCCGCGCGCGCCATCCACCACGCGATGGTCGCACGATAGCGTGAGCGTCATCATGCTGCGGACCGCAGGCTTTCCATCGACCGCGACTACGCGATCGGCAATTGCGCCCACGGCCAGGATGCCGGCTTGCGATGGCGGTATAATCGCGGTAAAGGAATCGATTTTGAACATGCCCAGGTTGCTGATTGTAAAAGTCGCGTCCATTAAATCCTGCGCGCGCGACTTCCCAGCTTTTGCTCGTTCGACCAAGTCACGCCGTTGAGTCGCAATCTCCGCGATGCCGGTCGTGTGCGTATTCGGAATCACCGCCGCGATTACGCCGTCATTCACCGCAATCGCGATCCCCATGTTCACATTGGAGAGAAAGCGGATTCCATCCGGCGAATAGCTCGCATTCATGCGTGGATGGCGCATTAACACGCGCGAGACAATCGCAATCAGCAAATCCGTGGTCGTAATTTTGACGTCGGAAGTCACTTTGGATGAAAGGAGATTCTCGCGCGCGGAGAGCAAGGCGCTCGCCTCGACCTCACGCACCAGGAAGAAATGTGGCACAGTCTTCCAACTTTGCGCTGTGCGCTCGGCCATCAATTTGCTGATTGTCGTGAAGGCCTCGAGCTTTACGCGATCGGCGGAAGGCGCTTCTGGAGTGGGTGTCGGGGCATTCGCAGCAGCTTCGACGTCCGACAGGAGAATCTCCCCGTCTTGGCCCGAGCCGCGCACGTTGTTCAGATCTACGTTTAGCTCACCCGCGATTCGCCGCGCCTTCGGGGAAATCTTTGGCTTACCACGCAAGACCACGTGGCCGAGAGAAGCAGCCTTTGCTTTTTCAGGCTGAGCAATCTTTGTGTTGATGGTTGCCGCTGAAGTTACAGTTAGAGTCGATTCGCTCTGAGGTGGCGCCTCACCTTTCGCGACGATCCACGCAATGGTCGTGCCCACGGCGATCACTTCGCCGTCCTTTGCATTCACACCCGCCAAAAATCCATCCGCCTGAGCTTCCACCTCGACGACAGCCTTATCCGTTTCCACTTCCATCAATGTCTCGCCCTTGGCGACAGCTTCGCCTTCCTTTTTGCGCCATGAGACAAGTTTCCCGGTCTCTTGGGTGAGCTCAAGAGCCGGCATAACCACACTGATAGCCATCATTCCTCGGAAGTAAAACTGGACAGAAAAACTCTAGTCTGTCACCCCGACGCGTTCCGTTCTCGCGCTGGCCGCCACCATTTCCTTCACGCGCTTACTGGGAGCCGCTTCCGTCTCACGCGTCGTCGCCAGCGGCCCGTTTACCGTGAAATAGTGCGCACCCGCCACGAGCAGTTCTTCGGCAGGGAAACGAGTGATTACCTCGTGGCCGGTTTCGGTGACCACGATTTCTTCTTCAATCCGTGCAGCTGCCCATCCGTCGGTTGAAGGCCAGAACGTCTCGAGAGCAAAAACCATCCCAGGTTTGATTTCGTACGGATGATCGAGCGAAACCAACCTGCTGATGACTGGCTTCTCCCAAATCGCGAGCCCCACGCCGTGGCCGTATTGCAGAGCAAATGCAGCTTCTTCATTGGGAAACCCGAATTCCTGCGCCTTCGGCCACAGCGCCGCAATTTCGCCCGTGGTACGGCCGGGACGTACGAGGGAAATTGCCGCATCCAGATATTCGCGGCAGCGTTTGTAAGCGTCAATCATCATGTGCGACGCATAACCGATCGTGAAGCATCGGTAGTAGCAAGTGCGGTAGCCCATGTAGGAATGAAGAACGTCGTAGTACACGGGATCGCCAGGACGCAGCACACGATCGGAAAACACGTGCGGGTGCGGATTGCAGCGTTCGCCGGAAATTGCATTCACCGCTTCGACGTATTCGGACCCCATGTCGTACAAAACCTTACTGACCAGACCCACGGCTTCGTTTTCCCGCATTCCCGGTTTCATCGCGCGATACAGTTCGTCGTAGGCTGCATCCACCATCATCGCGGAGTGGTTCAGCAGCGAAATCTCGTCCTGCGTTTTGATCACGCGAGCATCGGACATCAGTTGCTGGCCGTCCACAACCTTGATGCCCTCGCGCTGCAGCGCGAAAAGAATGGGAGGCTCGACGATGTCAATGCCCACAGGTTCATGCAGCAATCCAACTTCTTCCAGTTCAATTCGGATTTTCTTCGCGACGTCTTCGGCGCGTCCCATTTCGGGCGACATCGCGCCGCGCAGAAGCGGAATTCCCGGCCGTGAACGTTCGCCGAGCCAGGGACAATGAAGCTGATGATGTCTTGCAGCGGAACCGAAATCCCAAAGAACGGGTTCGCTTTTTTGCGTGAGCAGGGTGAAACGGCTCATCTTGTCCTGCGCCCATGTACCAATATGGGTGGACGTGATGTATCGCACGTTGTTCATATCGAAGCACAAAACCGCGCCCATTTCGGACATTGCGAGAAGATCCTTAACTCGCTGGAGGCGTTCCCGGCGCAGCCGGTCAAAATCGATTCGCTGCTCCCAATCGACCGCCATCGTTCCATAAGTCGGTAGTGCCACGGCGTCCTCCTGACATGAAACCGGCAAAGAACTAAGTCCGGCCGCAAAGATTCATAGCTGCTTCAAAAATCGCTTTGGGCGTCGGCAACGTTACGTCCTCGAGTGGCGGCGAGAATGGAATCGGCACATGCATCGCGCCCATGCGCTTTACCGGGCCATCGAGGTAGTGAAACGCCCCTTCCGCAATTGTCGCCGCCAGTTCCGCAGCAACTCCGTAGCGTCCGTAACCTTCGTCCATCACGATGGCCCGGGACGTCTTTTTCACTGACTCGATCAGCGTGAGCTCATCGAGTGGCCATGTAGTTCGCGGATCTATTACTTCTGCGCTCACTCCAGCTTCCTCGAGCAACGCGGCAGCTTCCAGCGCAAGCTGCACCATGCTGCTCGTTCCGACGAGCGTGATGTCAGTCCCCGCGCGTTTAATATCCGCAACGCCAAACGGAATCGTATATTCCTCCGTCGGCACGGGGCCCTTCAGCTTGTAGCTCATTTTGTCTTCGAAGAAAACAACGGGATTGTCGTCTCGAATCGCGGTCTTCAGTAGGCCCTTCGCGTCGTACGGTGTGGAAGGCAGCACCACTTTCAATCCGGGAACGTGGCTGAACCAAGCATGTAGCGATTGCGAGTGTTGCGCGGCCGAGCGTCGGGCGGCGCCCAGAGTTGTGCGCATCACCATCGGCACTTTCCATTTCCCGCCAGACATATAATGAACTTTCGCCGCCTGGTTCACCATTTGATCCATGGTCAGCGTCACAAAATCCCCGAACATGATGTCGACGACCGGGCGCAAGCCGGTCATTGCTGCGCCCACTCCCACCCCCGTAAAACCCGCTTCGGAAATTGGCGTGTCCACTACGCGAGACGTTCCGAATTCTTCCACAAGGCCGGAGAGCACTTTGAATGGTGTGCCAGCTTCTGCTACGTCCTCCCCCATAATGAACACACGCGAATCGCGGCGCATTTCCTCCGCAAGCGCTTCTCGAATCGCCTCCGCAAAGGTAATTTCCCGTGTTCCAGTTGCGACTTCAGGCATACACGTCCTGGTTCACTTCATCGATTCCTGGATAAGGCGCCGAGATGGCAAACTTCATCGCTTTGTCCATCTCTGACTTAAGTTCCGATTCGATCGCGCCGAGCGTTGCGGCGTCTGTATGCTTTTCCGCTTTAAGCCATTCGGAGTAATTCTTGATGGGGTCGCTGTCCCGCAACCATTCTTGCTCTTCTTTTTTCGAGCGGTAGTATTCACGATTGATGTCGCCGACATGGTGCCCCCGGTAGCGGTACGTGTTGCACACCAAAAATGCCGGTCCGTCACCGCGACGCGCCCGCCCCGCAAGCTCCCCCGCTATGGCAAACACCGCGCGCACGTCCTGTCCATCCACCGTCTCTGCCCTGATTCCAAATGCCGTCGCGCGGGCCGGGATCTCGCCTGCGGTAGTTTCGGAAAAATGCGTGTACTCCGTGTACATATTATTTTCGCAGACGTAGATGACAGGCAATTTCCAAAGCTGCGCGAGATTCATGCACTCGTACAAGACGCCCTGGCCCAGCGCTCCTTCGCCGAAAAAACAAACGGCGATCTGTCCCGTCTTGAGTGTCTTGGAAGAAAAAGCTGCGCCCGTAGCGATGCCTACGCTGCCACCGACGATTGCATTCGCGCCCAGATTACCAGTGGCTGGATCGGCGATGTGCATCGAACCGCCTTTTCCACGGCAGTAACCAGCCTCCTTGCCGAGCAGCTCCGCAAACATTCGTTCCGGCGACGCGCCTTTTGCCAGGCAGTGCCCGTGGCCACGATGCGTGCTCGTCACGTAATCATCGGGACGAAGGGCCTCGCATACTCCCACCGCAACCGCTTCTTCGCCGATGTACAGGTGCGCCAGGCCCGGCATCAGAGCGCGCGTATACAATTCATTTACATTTTCTTCGAATAAACGGATTGCCGTCATCTGCCGGTAGAAACGCAAAAGCTTTTCTGCGCCCACATTGCCGATCGCGCGAGCTGGGTCCGAGGCCGTGGTCATTTTGCAACTCCCGACATCTTCGCCAGAACTTCAAACACCACTGCGAAATCCTGCTTCGCAAATCCCATCCCTCGGGCTGCGGTTAAAAATTCATTGCAAACGGCCGTTGTCGGCAACGGGACATCCAGCGCGCGGCCCATATCGAGAGCCAGCATCATGTCTTTCTGCATCATGTTGACGTCGAACCACGCCTCTTCCGGCATCCTCAGCACAAACGGCCCGCGATACTTGATCATGGGTGAAGCCACGGCGCTATTCACCAGCACATCGACGGCGACTTCGCGCTTGATCCCGCTTTTCTCCGCTATCAAGACGCCTTCGCTAAACGCCATCATTTGCACGGCCAGACTTAGATTGGTTGCGATTTTCATCGAAAGCGCCAGACCGTTGTCGCCTACATAGGTAACTTTCGGTCCGATGTCATCCAGAATGAGTTTCAGCTGGTCGAACGTTTCGCGTTTTCCGCCGACCATCACCGAAAGCTTTCCCTCTTGCAGAGTGATCACGCTTCCGGAAACCGGCGCGTCGATCATGTCGGCGCCCTTTTCGCGAACCTTGGCGGCGAGAGCGCGGCTATAACCGGGGCTTACGGTGCTCATGTCAACCAGGAATTTTCCGGCTGTGATTGTGCTCAGAATTCCTTCGGGCCCGTCGGTCACAGCGCCGAGAGCCTTTTCGTTCGTCACCATTGAAAATGTCACGTTCGCCGCCGCGCACACAGCTCGGGGACTGTCCGCCCACTTCATTCCTTTCTTGATCAGACGCTCAGCTTTCCCGCGCGTGCGGTTGTAACCGGTAACGCTGTGACCCTTGTCCAACAGGCGGCTCACCATCTCGCTGCCCATCACGCCCAGGCCGACAAAACCCAAATTCGCCATTTGCAACCTCGCCGACGCTAAGAGTGTGATTCTACAATTGCGCCCCGCTTCCGATGCGGGCGCGAGTCTTCACGAACTTGCTCTAAGTGATCCCGCATTGCTGCACGCGAAGCTTCCGGGTCGCGCTTTTCGATAGCTGCCAAAATCCGCGCGTGATGGTATTGCCCGCGTTCAGGACCGCCTTCCTCGAAAAAGATCTTGATTCGCTGTTCGCGTAACAATCCCACAATCGAATCAAGCAGCGAAAGAATCAGGGGGTTTTCGGCGGCCTCCGCAAGCGCCAGGTGAAAATCCAGATCCGCTTCGATGTAGCTCTCAGGATCCTTCAGAGCCTGGTTCATCACCGAAAAGGCTTCACGCATCAAGGCGAGCTGTGGTTCCTGTATACGTGTTGCAGCTAGGGCGGCAATTTCAGGCTCTAGTATTTGTCGAACCTCTGCGAGACTTGCGGAACCGTCCGCCTGATCGATTTTCATCATCAGATTGATCGATTGCGTCACCGCCTGCGATGTTCCGTTGGTGATGAATGTCCCGCGTCCCGAATACGCCTCCACCAGGCCTTTTTCATGCAGTGATTTAACGGCCTCGCGCACAGCTGTGCGGCTCACGCCAAACTTCAGGGCAAGTTCGCGCTCTGAAGGCAGCTGATCACCCGCCTTCAGCGTGCCTTTCAGAATCGAGTCTTCGATTTGCTGCACGATCTGCTCGTAGAGCCGCGAACTGCGAACTACCTTGTACATGAAATCTCCATCAGCGTTTACGCGCCTTCAATAGACACGGTCTTGATGTTCATAAATTCACGAATTCCGAAAATTGCCAGCTCCCGCCCGTGTCCAGACCGCTTGACCCCGCCAAAAGGTAGGCGAGGATCCGAAGCCACCATCCGGTTGATGAACACCATCCCTGATTCCAGTCCGTTTATGAATTTGTCGCGCTCGGCGCTGTCATTGGTCCAAGCGCTCGCGCCCAATCCAAACGGACTCGCGTTTGCAATTCGAATGGCGTCCTCCGCATTTTTCGCGCGAAACAACGATGCGACCGGTCCAAACAATTCGCCACAGGCTGCCGGCGAGCCTTCGGGAATATTCGTCAGCACCGTAGGCAAATAATAGTTCCCCGGCTGGTTCAGACGCTTTCCGCCCGTCAGAAGCCGTGCACCCGCCTGAATTGTTTTCTGGACGTCCGCGTCCAGCTCTTTTAAGCCATCCGCCGTAGCCAGCGGGCCCACGTCTGTATGCTCGTCGAACGGGTCTCCCACCTTCAGCGCTTCCATCTTCGACACGAACAGCCGCTCAAACTCGTCCGCGATGGATTCCTCCACGATGAATCTCTTTGCCGCGATGCACGATTGCCCGTTGTTCAGCACGCGTGCCTTCACACCTACAGCCACCGCCTGTTCCAGATTTGCGGTTTTCATTACGATGAACGGATCGCTTCCACCAAGCTCCAGCACTACCTTCTTGATATCCGTCGCAGCAGCGATCCCTACCTGCACCCCAGCACCCTCGCTACCGGTGAGAGTGGCGGCTTTCACTCGCGGATCAGACAGAATTCTCGCCACGCTCCCTGAGCCGATCAGCAGCGTTTGGAAGACACCTTTGGCAAATCCCGCTCGCAGCAATACGTCCTCAATCAGCAAAGCCGATTGCGGCACGTTCGATGCGTGCTTCAGCAGGCCTACATTTCCCGCCATAAGAGCCGGCCCAATGAATCGAAAAACCTGCCAGAACGGATAGTTCCACGGCATTACCGCCAGGATTGGACCCAGAGGCAGGTAACGCACGAAACTTTTGCTGCCGGGAATCTCCGCCAGTTCGTCCGCCAGGAATCTTTCTGCGTTCTCGGCGTAGTACCGGCACACCCAGGCACACTTGGCCGCTTCTTCAGTTGCCGACCGGTAGGTCTTGCCCATTTCGGTGGTCATCACGCGGCCGAATTTTTCTTTCTCGGATTCCAGTATCTCCGCTGCTTTCTTCATGCGCGCGGCGCGTTCAGCGAAGGTCGACTTGCGAAATTCCGAGAAAGCTGAAACAGCGGCCTGCAGCTTTTCTTCGAGCTGCGAGTCGGAAAGCGCTTCGAATACTTTCAGCGTCTCCCCGGTCGCAGGATTGATTGACGCGATCGTCATCGCTCTCTCCTCACTAACGAGGGCTCACACGCGAAATCTTACGCCAATAACGGTGACGCTCGTAACGGTCAAGAGACTCATCGATGAAACGCCTGGGAGCCCGAGATAGCGACGAGTGGACACTTGGTATAGCCACCATACCACTGTTTAACCCATGATTCAAATCAAAATATCCTTGACTTGGATAATCGTATGGTGGTAGGGCTGTCATACCACAGCAGGCATTCTGCTGTCTTTCTGACACTTGATCGGGGGAAAAATGGAATCATCATCGCTTCCAGTGTCACGCCGGCCCATTGTGGGTCGATTCACTCGCGTTCTGGCAGTGGTTGTGGGAATCCTTGCTTTCTCTTTCCCCGTCTTATCGCAATCCTTCACAGGACGTATCTTGGGGAGCGTTCACGATAAATCCGACGCTGTGCTGGTCGGCGCCAAGGTTGACATCACCGATGTGCAACGGAACCTCACTCGTTCCCTGCTCACGGACCAAGCGGGGGAGTTCGTCGCACCCGACCTGCTTCCCGGTATCTATAAAGTCCGCGCCGAAGCAAAAGGCTTCAAGACCTACGAACGGCAAAACATTCAGCTCGAAGTTGCGTCGGACGCGCGAATTGATATCGTTCTGCAGCCAGGCGACGCGAGCGAAACCGTAGTGGTGACCGAGGAGATTCCCCTCCTGAACACCACCTCTTCCACGCTGGGTGGCACCCTCAGCACTGAGCAAATCAACGATCTCCCGTTGAACGGACGGAATTACGAAAATCTGCTACAGCTTCGCCCGGGCGTCGTCCGCTATCCTGGCGGTGGATTTTCCACCACGAGTGCAAACGGTCTCCGCGCCGAGGACAACGCATATATCATCGACGGGCTTTTCAACAGCGAACCCTTCTCCGGCCAGAGCATCATCAACGGCGCCGGCATTGCAGGAGATTCCGCGACGATCCTGCCGATTGACGCTATCCAGGAATTCAACGTGCTGGAGGATCCGACCGCGGAATACGGTTGGAAGCCCGGAGCCATCGTCAATGTGGCGCTGAAATCGGGCACCAACAGTCTCCATGGCACGGCCTACGGTTTCTATCGAGACACGATTTTCGATGCACGCAACTATTTCAACCCGGACGGACTGCCGAAAACGCCAAGGGCTTTGAAGCAATTCGGCACCACCGTGGGCGGGCCCATCATCAAAGACAAGCTCTTCTTCTTCGGCGGCTATGAGGGCCAGCGCTACAGAGTGGGCAATTCGTTCGTCGAGGGTGCACCGAACACCGTTCCGCTTCCGACTAGTCCAACGCAGACTTGCACTTTTATCGCGGTTGGCGACTGCGCGAACAGCATCCCCAACGCTATCGCCGATGTGCATGCGGGCTTTCTCGCTGGTATGTCACCTGACGTTAGTCCCGTCAGCCTGCAGGTGGCCGGATGTCAATTCACCCCGCCGGCAACGACCACATGCAACGGCAAAGGCTTCCCACTCAATAATCAGACCGCTGCCCCGGGACTCGCCATTCTCGGATTCCCGAATACCGTCAACGCCGACAACGCCGTCGGAAAAATTGATTACCGCGTCAACGACCGCAACACCGTGAGCGGGAGATATTTCTTCGGCAACAATAATGGGACCGTGGACGACGCGCAGGAAGTACAGCCGATTTGGTTGACTGTCATTCACACTCGCGCGCAGGTGTTCGGCGTAAACTGGACCTACGTGCCCAGTTCCCGCTGGGTCAATGAAGCCCGCTTTGGATACAACCGGCTCTATCAGCCTACGTTCACCGCGGATCACAACGTGCCCGCGAGTGCCTACGGGCTCAACACCGGCGTCACGAATCCGCTTTTTGGCGGATTGCCTCTGATCACTATTCCTCAATTCAGTGCGCCCAACACATTGGGCGGGTTTGTCTGGCCCAAGATTCAAGGACCCGACACACGATTCCAGTTTGCCGACCACATTTCCTACACCTCCGGGAAGCACGCCTTCAAATTCGGCGGCGAGGTTCACCGGGATTCATTCAGCGGGGCTGCGTTTGCCCGCGGCCGAGGCCAAGTCAAATTTCTGGGAGGCCAAGCGTTTGGCAATGGCGCGGGCTCCACACAGTTGGAAGACTTCTTCGCCGGTGCTCCAGCCAAAACGCAGGTGTTGGTCGGGGATGCAAGCCGTCAAATTCACAACTGGTCGTACGCAGGCTTTTTTCAGGATGACTGGCGCGTTACTCCCCGACTGACCGTCAACCTCGGGTTACGCTACGAGTTCAGCACCGTGGTAAAGGAAGATGAGAACCGTCTGACCAATTTTGTTCCGAACGTCGGAATCATTCAGGTCGGTCATGGCATTAGTCGTCCTTACCAAAGCAACGGCGCGAATTTCGCGCCTCGCATCGGCGTCGCTTGGGATCCTACCGGTAGCGGAAAGAACGTGATTCGGGCGGGTGCCGGCATCATCTATGAATCGGTCAATTGGGAGGCCTTCCTCGCCTTCAATAACACCCTCGGCATCGCGAACAACCCGACCGCCGCCAGCACTGGAGTCCCACCAGGCACGGGAACTCTCACGAGCGGGGTCACGAATACGGCCTACTTCGCTGACCCTGCCGCCGGCATTGCTGCTTGGAATACCGGCCCGCTGTTCTCGACTTCATTGAATTGCAGCAGCACGTTTCCATGCACGACTTTCGCCATCAATCCGAACTTGGTCACACCTCGAGTCTTTTACTGGAACGTCAACGTTCAGCACGCTTTCACCAATACCCTTTCGCTCGAAGTTGGCTATGTCGGTAACCACGGATCGAAACTGACCAACGTTCGGGACATCAACCAACCTGCACCTGGATTATGCGCTCCGGGTGACAGTGGGTGCGAGCAGGCAAACCGGCCAAACTTTCCCGACGCACTGGGCGCAATCTATGAGTTCGACAACCTCTACAAATCGAATTACAACGCACTACAGGCGACTCTGACGGCGCGCAATTTCCATCGTCTGACCTTTGTTGCAGGTTATACCTATGCTCACGCACTCGACGATGTGGGTGCCAACTGGGACTTCGGAGCAGGCCTCGGCCTGCCCCAGGATTCCATGCATCCGCAGCGAGAATATGCCAGCAGTGATTTCGACATACGCCACCGTTTTACGTTCTCGGTCAACTACAAGATTCCGGGGAAGGAATCCTTCGCGCAGCTTCTGGAGGGCTGGGAACTCAATTCCATCGTGAGTTTGTATTCCGCGCAGCCGTGGGGCCCTATGGACACCAGCACGGACGTTAGCGGGACCGGTGAATCGGCAGCGGCCGCCACAGGCATCGAGCGCTGGGATTTCTTTGGCCACCCAAGTGCCTTCAACTCCGGTCCGACACCGATCCCATATTTTCCGGGAGCGAGCAATCCGGCCTGTGCTGCCCAGGCACTTTTGCTCGACGGAGGCATGGCGGGTGGTCCCGCGAGTCAGTCACTCGCATCTTTTGGATGCTATGCGAAGGGATCCTCAATCATGATTCCCCCGGCGCTCGGTAGCTTCGGTACCATGGGCCGCAACCTCTTTCGCGATTCGGGCTTCCGTAACTGGGATTTCTCGGTGGTCAAGAATTGGAAGATCACCGAACGCTTCGAGGTCCAATTTCGCGCTGAGTTCTTCAACATTCTGAATCATCCGAACTTCGCGAATCCTTTCGGCGGACAGAATGGATATGGACACAACGATCCGTCGTCCCCAGGCACGTTCGGCTGCGGCTGTGCCACGCCTGATGGGGCAGCCGCGAATCCTGTCATCGGCTCCGGCGGTAGTCGGGCCACTCAGTTTGGTTTGAAGCTACTCTTCTAGTCCGAGTAGGAGTGCAAACAGGAAGCAGCCGGCATCTGTTTCGTTGGTTGTCGGCTGCACCGCTCGTTTTTCAGCCGCGGCGACAAAATAAATTGAAAGGATTGTCATGCGCCGATTCATCTCGTTTCGCCGTTGCTGCACCGTTGCGGCTCTTCTGTTTGCGATCACGCCCAGAGCGATTGCTCAGCAGCCTCCCCAACCCGGCAGCGAGCGCACGATCGAAGAAATCAAAGCCGAGGCCATCACGCGCGCTGAAAACGGCCAATACCCGTGCATCGGCCAAAATCCTGCCGACCTTAAAGAAGCATTCGCATCAATCAAGACAAAAGACCGCGATGAATGGGCTGCGGCTTTCATCGCAGTGGGCGACCGTTACATGGCAGAGGCAAAATCGCTGGAACAAACCGATCCGGCAAAGGCCGATGCGGACTACGTTCGCGCCTGGCGCGTGTATTCGTTCGGACGTTGGCCGATCCCATCGTCTCCCGGCAAGCAGCGCTCCTACGAAAAAGCGATCGAAGCATTCCGCGCGCACGCGAAATTCTGGGATCCTCCGATGGAAATTGTTCGTATCCCCTTCGAAGGGAAAGAAATCGTCGGATATCTGCGCCTTCCCAAGAACACAACCCGTCCGGTTCCGCTCGTGATCGCGGTGAATGGACTCGACAGTCGGAAGGAAGATCTAGCTGAAAGTTTCTCCGCCATTCTGCCCTACGGCATCGGGTTCCTGGCGGTGGATGGTCCTGGCACGGGTCAAGCTCCGATCAAAGCCAGCCCCACCGCCGACCGCATGTTTACTCGCGTGATCGACTACGTGTACAGCCGGCCGGAAGTAGACAAGAGCAAAGTTGAATTCCATGGAGTCAGTTGGGGAGCCTATTGGGGAACTAAAATGGCGATCCTTGAAAAAGCTCGTCTGAAAGCTGTGAGCGTGCAATCGCCGCCAATCCACGACGACTTCCAAAGGGAATTTGTCCTCGGCCACCTGCAGGGCAATCGGGAATATTTATTCGATCAAGCGCAAGCCATGATGTCCATTTTCGATAATGTGACCACCATTGACCAACTGCTTGAAATTTTTCCGAAGATGTCGCTCGTCACGCAAGGATTGCTGGGAAAACCGAATGCCCCCATGCTCGTCATCGCCGGCGTCCTCGATACCCAGGTGCCCATCTCGGACACGTACCGCCTGCTCAGCGCCGGCGACGTACCCAGGACCGCCTGGATAAATCCCCACGGGGGCCACTTAGGCCGGCAAAAAGGAGTCTGGCCGGATCCGGTGATATTTCGCGAAGTCATAATGCCGTGGATTGTCCACGCTCTCGCCGCAGAATCGCAGTCAAAGTAACCTCAAGAACCGCGCGTCCCTGACGCCCGGCTGTCTCCATCGGCATTTCAATATGCCTTCCGCGGACGTCCACGCAGCTGAGAAATCCGCCGAGGCGCCTCGTCAGTCCGACAATGCTTTGGGCGGGTCAGGTCAGGCCGCGTTACATCGAGCGAATTTTCATGTAGCGGACAAAATCGGGAAACAGGGAAACGCCCGCAGCGATTGCGAAAACGGCGATTGCACCCAGGACAACATATTCAGCACGCATTGGACCTCCTCGGATTTTTCTCACTTGTCTAGACCTGTCCTCTCTTGACGCACGATCAGCTTAAGTAGAGACGGGTAGCGCCGAACATACCGAAACGCCTGTATTTTTAACCTTTTACTTCACGACCCTGCTCCATTTAGGCGGCGCCGCGAGGTCAAAGGAAGAAAGTCGCGACACAACGACTGGCCTTTCGGTACAATCCGCGAAAGCGCCACAGTATTCGACGCTGATTCGCTACCGAAAAGCACGGCGTACCCACAAGTGAGTATAAGAGCCGAAATCGACGTGTTATGGATTACTGCCGGTCTCGGCTGTGACGGCGACACCATCGCAATGACCGCGGCAACACAGCCGAGCCTAGAAGATCTGGTGTTCGGCGCACTCCCTTTCGTCCCCAAGATCAAACTGCACAATCCCTTTCTCGCTTACGAAAACGGCGAAGAATTCATGGAGATATTCCATCGCGCGGCGGATGGCGGATTGGCGCCCTTCATTCTCGTAATCGAAGGGTCGATCCCAAACGAAAAGAACAAGCAGGAAGGCTACTGGGCCACGTTTGGTACAGATCAAAAAACAGGTCAGCCAATCCTAACCTGCGACTGGATCGATAGGCTTGCTCCGAATGCCTGGGCAGTCGTAGCTGCGGGAACGTGCGCAACCTATGGCGGCATCCATGCCATGGAAGGGAATCCGACGGGTTGTATGGGATTGCCGGATTATCTTGGGTGGACATGGAAATCGAAAGCCGATATTCCGATCGTTTGTGTGCCGGGTTGTCCTGTGCAGCCAGACAACATGACCGAGACTCTTCTGTATCTACTTAATATGGTGGCCGGACGCGCGCCGATGATTCCGCTTGATGACGCGCTGCGGCCCACCTGGCTATTCGGTCAGACGGTGCATGAGGGCTGCGATCGAGGCGGCTATTATGAACAGGCAGAATTCGCCGCGGAATACGGCTCGATTCAATGCATCGTGAAACTGGGTTGCTGGGGGCCCGTGGTTCAGTGCAATGTGGGGAAGCGCGGATGGATGGGCGGAATCGGTGGCTGTCCGAACGTCGGCGGAATTTGCATTGGCTGCACGATGCCGGGATTTCCGGATAAGTTCATGCCGTTTATGAACCAGCCTCCGGGTTCGCTTCTTTCTTCGAATGCGGTCACAACGTATGGCCGGGCGATTCATGCGCTTCGGCGATTTACACAGGCTTCTTTAAATAAAGAGCCAAGCTGGCGACGGCGCTCCCGCGACGCAACGAAATGAGTGGAAATCCCATTGAGGAGAAATACGGGGCTCGGGAACTTGCCGAAGACTTGTGTTCACACGACGCCAATTCCAGTCTCGCGGATGCACAGGCAACCCTCCTGAACTTGGCGAGCGTGTTTTCGGAATCGCGTTTACATAGAATAGAATCAACAGAACAACTCCCTGAGAAAACGACCGCCGCGCTGCGGTGGATCCAGCCACCGCCCAGTCTTGAAGCGAGGTATCGCGCCCTCGTCGAACAAATTCCGGCCGTAATCTTCATGGCTTACCTCGACAAGGGAATCGGCGAAGCATACGTCAGTCCTCAGATTGAGGCCGCGCTCGGTTTCACCCAGGACGAATGGCTGGAAGATCCAGTTCGCTGGTACGACCGCATTTATCCCGACGATAAACAGCGATGGAGTGCGGAAGCCGCGGAAATGTTTCTTTCGGGTAAACCCCTCAAGTCCGCCTACCGGGTGGTGGCGCGCGACGGCAGAGTGCTGTGGTTCCACTGCGAAGCCGAGATGATTCGCCGCGATGACGGGCCTTGGTTCATTCATGGAGTGGGCGTCGATATCACGGAGCTGAAGAGAGCTGAGGAATCGCTGCAGGACGAGCGCAACGTTTTATCCGCGATTCTCGATATCGTGGGAGCCTTGATTGTGGTCCTCGATCCAAAGGGTCGAATCGTCCGTTTCAACCGTACCTGCGAACAAACCACGGGCTACACATTCGCTGAAGTAGAAGGCAAGCCTCTGTGGGACCTGTTCCTGCTGCCGGAGGAGGAAGAAACTTTCAAGGCGATTCTTGATGACAGAAAGCCGGCGCATTTGCCCGGGGTCTATGAAACCTCGCTTCTGACGCGTGACGGAACTCCACGCTTGGTCACGTGGTCGAGCACGGTCCTTGCGAGTGAGAGTGGGACGACCTCGCACGTGATCGTCACTGGAATCGATATCACCGAACGCAGACGACTCGAGAAGGCGCTTCTAGAGGTGAGCGCACGCGAGCAACGTCGAATTGGCGAAGATTTGCACGACGGCCTCGGCCAGCATCTGACGGGCATCGCGTTCATGAGTAAGGTGCTGGAGAGCAAGCTTAGCGAGAAGTCGTTACCGGAAACCGGCGAAGCGGCCAAGATCGTGAAATTAATAAACGAAGCGATTAACAAAACGCGCGAACTGTCCCGCGGCCTTCTGCCGGTGGTCTCCGACACTCACGGTTTAATGTCGGCCCTCACTCGTTACGCGGACGAAGTACAGGATCTGTTCCGGATCCAATGTCAGTTCGAATGTGGCGAGCCGGTTCTGATATATGACGTGAACCTGGCAACTCACGTCTACCACATCGCGCGCGAGGCTGTGAACAATGCAATCAAGCACGGAAGACCGAAGCACGTCGTCATCGCCTTGTCGGCATCGAACGGCGAGGGGAGCCTCACAGTAACGGACGACGGACAAGGGATATCCGAGATTCCCGGCAACAATGCCGGAATGGGTTTGAACATCATGAGATACCGCGCAAATATGATCGGCGGGTCGTTGAGCCTGGGGAGAAGCGTGGCGGGCGGGACTAGTCTAGTTTGTGTATTCCCGCTGGATGCCCGTTCGTGATACACCCAAGTGTTCGTGAGCAAAATACAATGAACAAGATTCGATTGAATCCCTTGGCGCCCAAATGCAAGATTCTGCTCGTTGACGATCATCCGATCGTCCGGCAGGGATTGGCACTTTTTATCGACCGAGAGCCGGATCTCGCCGTTTGTGGGCAGGCAGATGATGCTGCTTCAGCCTTGCAGGCGATTCGAAATTCAATGCCTGACTTTGTCGTACTGGACATTTCGTTGGAGGGTCCGGACGGCCTGGAGCTGCTCAAGGCCATCCGCGCCGAGTATCCGAAGTTGCCGGTGCTTGTTCTTTCGATGCACGACGAATTACTTTACGCTGAGCGGGCGCTTCGTGCCGGCGCGAACGGGTACATCATGAAGCAAGAGGCGACAGACAGGGTGCTGACGGCGATCAGACACATTCTTGGCGGAGACGTGTACCTGAGCGATCGCTTAACCAAACGGATGCTGCAGCAATTGGTCAACGGCTCCGTCTTGCCATACGATCCGCTTTCGAAGCTGAGCGATAGGGAACTTGAGGTTTACCGATTGATTGGAACCGGCCACGGGACTCGCCAAATCGCCGATGAGCTGCACGTCAGCGTCAAGACGATTGAATCCTACCAGGCCCACATTAAAGAAAAATTGTCGCTGCGAAACGCGCGCGAACTTGTCCAGCGTGCCGTGGAATGGTCTGTAAACTTGAAAGGTATGTAATTCAGAATTCCAATTCGTCACATCAACGGTTTCTTAGCTCGCGCAAAATCGAAGGCGATAAATCAAGCCCTCCACTCCAGCTAACCACCAACCCGCCTGTTCTCAGCGCCTTAGAGGGTAAGGGAATTCCTTAGTAAGCCTGTAGGAATGTTCCTATAAAGAATATAGCATGCACCCGCTTGAGGTCGTCACTTCCACGTTGTATTCCTCTCCTGTAATCACTTGGAACAAGTTGACCAAATTCCGATACTCACGTTTCTACGCCACGAACCCCAGCACAAGAAATTGTTTTGATACACCAGTTTGAAGGGACCGCCCAGCAGAGGGTACGAAGAGCTAACTCCTGAACACACTTGAAAGGAGGCACCAGCCATGGCAGATGCAGTTCCTTACGGTCGTAAGACTCAAAGACCTTCGCCCGTCTCCGATGTTCACATTGTTTGGATGACTGCTGGTCTCGGCTGCGACGGTGATTCCGTTTCGATCACTGCGGCCACGCAACCCAGCATCGAGGACGTAATCCTTGGAGCGATACCGGGCCTCCCCAAGGTTCACCTTCACAATCCGGTTCTGGCGTACGAAAACGGCGACGAATTCATGAAGTTTTGGTACATGGCCGCCGAAGGCAAGCTCAATCCGTTCGTTTTGGTTGTCGAGGGTTCCATTCCGAATGAGGCGATCAAGAAGGAAGGCTACTGGGCGGCGATGGGAACCGACTCGAAGACGGGTCAGCCGATTACCACGAACGAATGGATTGATCGATTGGCCCCGAAGGCGCTTGCCGTAATCGCGTGCGGCACCTGCGCGACGTATGGCGGAATTCATGCGATGTCCGGCAATCCTACGGGGGCGATGGGGTTGGCTGACTATCTCGGCTGGGGTTGGAAATCGGTCGCAGGCCTGCCCGTTGTCAACGTACCGGGGTGCCCGGTCCAACCGGACAATTTTATGGAAGTTGTCCTTTACCTTCTCTACCAAGTCTCTGGGCTGGCGCCGATGATCCCGCTCGACGATCAACTTCGCCCGACTTGGCTATTCGGACAGACGGTGCACGATGGGTGCGATCGCGCCGGCTATTACGAGCAAGGGGATTTCGCGGAGGAATACGGTTCGCCGAAGTGCATCGTAAAGCTGGGCTGCTGGGGACCGGTAGTGAACTGCAACGTCCCGAAGCGCGGGTGGATGGCCGGAATTGGAGGATGCCCGAATGTGGGTGGCATCTGCATCGGTTGCACGATGCCGGGGTTCCCGGACAAGTTCATGCCCTTTATGGACGAACCGCCGGGCGCTCGTGTCTCCTCCGCGTCAATTGGTATGTACGGACGTGCGATCAGGGCTTTGCGTTCGATGACAAATGCGACTGTCAACAAGGAACCGAAATGGCGGCATCCCGGTACTGAACTCACCACGGGCTATCACCCGCGAGCGTACTGAGGACTGAAAGGAGCCTAGAAAATGAGCACAATCACCGGGGTGACGAAAGAGACCCCTACGAAATCGCGAAATCTTGTCGAAATGAACTGGGATCCGATTACCAGGATCGTGGGGAGCCTGGGGATCTTCACGAAGATCGACTTTGAGAATCGGCAGGTGGCCGAGTGCCACAGCACTTCGTCGATCTTCCGCGGCTACAGCATTTTCATGAAGGGGAAGGACCCGCGCGACGCTCACTTTATTACCAGTCGCATTTGCGGAATCTGCGGCGACAACCACGCCACCTGTGCCACGTACGCTCAGAACATGGCATTCGGAATCCGCCCGCCCGCGATGGCCGAGTGGATCGTGAATCTTGGCGAAGCTGCCGAGTACATGTTCGACCACAATATTTTCCAGGACAATCTGGTCGGAGTGGACTTTTGCGAGCAGATGGTGAAGGAAACGAATCCGAGCGTGCTGGCCAAGGCCGAGAAAACGGCTTCGCCGCACGCAAATCTTCACGGTTACCGAACCATTGCGGACATCATGCGCGCCCTGAATCCGTTCACGGGCGAGTTCTACCGCGAAGCCCTGCAGGTAAGCCGAATGACCCGCGAAATGTTTTGCTTGATGGAAGGGCGGCACGTTCATCCGTCGACGCTTTATCCCGGCGGCGTGGGAACGGTTCCGACGATCCAGCTCTTTACAGACTATCTCGTGCGCCTGATGAAGTATGTCGAATTCATGAAGAAAGTGGTTCCGCTGCACGATGATCTTTTCGACTTCTTCTACGAAGCTCTGCCGGGTTATGAAAAAGTTGGACAGCGGCGCGTGCTCCTCGCTTGCTGGGGTTCTTTCAACAACCCAGATGTTTGCGATTACACCTACAAGAACATGACCAAGTGGGGTCGCGGGATGTTCGTTACCCCGGGTGTCGTCGTTGACGGGAAACTGGTCACGAACGATCTTGTCGACATCAACCTCAATATTCGGATTCTGTTGGGCAGCTCATACTATGATGAGTGGAAGAATTCCGAGACGTTCGTTAAGACCGATCCCCTGGGGAATCCGGTCGATCAGAATCATCCCTGGAACCAGACCACGATCCCTCGGCCCCAGAAGCGCGATTTTGCCGGCAAGTACACATGGGTGATGTCGCCACGCTGGCTCGATAAGCGCACCGGAGATCATCTCGCTCTCGATACGGGCGGCGGCCCCATCGCTCGCTTTTGGGCAACCGCTCTCGCGGGCATCGTGGACATTGGCTACATCAAAGCCACAGGACACAGCGTAAAAATCTATTTGCCGAAGACAACCTCGTTGCCTGAGGTCGAGTTCGAGTGGAAGATTCCGAAGTGGAGCAATGCGATCGAGCGCGATCGGGCCCGAACTTATTTCCAGGCGTACTCGGCGGCGGCCGCTCTGTACTTCGTCGAAAAGGCGCTGGAAGAATTGCACGCCGGCCGGACGAAAACCTGGACAGATTTCAAAGTTCCAGAAAGCGCGATCGGTTGCGGCTTCCACGAGGCTGTTCGCGGCGTTCTGTCACATCACGTCGTGATTAAGGATCACAAGATCGCTAACTATCATCCCTACCCGCCAACTCCCTGGAACGCGAATCCAAGGGATATCTATGGAACGCCGGGGCCCTACGAAGATGCGGTGCAAAATACGCCCATCTTCGAAGAGAACGGACCGGACAAGTTCAAGGGTATTGACATAATGCGCGCCGTGCGCAGTTTCGACCCCTGCCTGCCTTGCGGCGTGCATATGTATCTAGGCAATGGAAAAGTGTTGGAGACGCATCATTCGCCGATGTTTGGCCTGGAGCCGTAGAACTACTGCAGGGCGCATCGGGCAAATTCTGGATAGCGAGCGGCCTGTCGAACGAGTATCTTGTCTCCCCTGATTGAGGAGAGACACAGGGAAAGGTATCCATGCCCGCTCAGAGTAACGCACAGAACCAGCTGCAATCGATCGAGGCACTGCTTCAGAGAATTGAAAAAGCAAATGACCCGGCAATGTCGGCGATGGCGAAGGATCTCGTCCAACGCCTGATGCAGTTTCACGGTGAGAGCATCGAACGGATGCTCGAAATCATCCATCAAGATGCGCCCGGGAAGAGCACTATCATTGACACTCTCGGGCAAGACCCGCTTGTTTGCAGCCTTCTATTGCTCTACGGGCTTCACCCCGATGGCCTCGAAGTCCGTGTGCAGCAAGCCCTCGAAAAGACGCGTCCGTATCTGAAATCTCACGGCGGCAACGTAAGCCTCATCGGCGTTGACGATGCCGGCGCGGTCACTCTCCGCCTTGAGGGAAGCTGCCACGGATGCGCATCCTCCTCCGCGACGCTCAAACTTGCCGTCGAAGAAGCAATTTACGAAGCGGCACCGGACGTTACGGCAATCCATGTCGAAGGAGCCGTCGAAGAGCCATCACGCAGCATTGCCTTTGTGCCGCTCTCCCAATTGGGTGGCAAAAGCAGCGGCAACGGCCACGAATCGGCAACGGAGCGCGAAGCGATCGGATGGAAAGATGTATTCGGCCTCGACGCAATTCCTACCGGAACTTTGCGCACCGAAGAAGTCGGCGGACGCGAAATGCTTTTTTGCCGGCTCGAAGAAACGCTCTACGCCTATAACAACAACTGTCCCGGTTGCAGCCAACCACTCAGCGCAGCGCGGCTGGAAGGAACGGTCCTCGCGTGTCCGATCTGCAGCCAGCATTACGACGTCGTTCGCGCTGGGCGCGGAATGGATTTGGAGAGCCTTCATCTCGAGCCTGTTCCGCTACTCAGAGAAAACGGCCGAGTTCGCGTGGCACTCCCGGTTTCAAAGGCCGAGCGGAGCGTGGTGTGAGCCCGCCGTTCTCACCCGCCGCCGGTAATGACAATGCCTTCGCAGTGCTGCGTCAATTCGCCCGTAAGCGTCGCGCTGTGGAAGTCTGCGAACTCTGCAGTTCCGAGCTCGCACCTGAACATCAACACCTGATCGAACCCGCGGCCCGAAAATTGGTTTGCGCTTGTGAGGCCTGCGCAATCTTATTCAGTAGTCAGACGTCATCGAAATTCAAGCGTGTTCCGCGGCGCATTCGATTTCTGAAGGGGTTTCAGATTTCCGAAGCTCAATGGGAAGGATTGATGATTCCCATCGAGCTGGCGTTCTTTTTCAAGAACGAGTCCACCGGGAAAGTTTCTGCGTTTTATCCGGGCCCTGCCGGTGCCATCGAATCGCTGTTGTCTCTGGAGGCTTGGAGTGACATCGAAAAGGAAAATCCGGTCCTTCGCGAATTGGAGCCGGAAGTCGAGGCGTTGATCGCGAATCGAGTCGGCGCCAATCGCGGTGTGGAGGCGCAGTTCTACATTGCTCCGATCGATGAGTGCTACAGGTTGGTTGGACTGATCCGGCTCAACTGGCACGGACTCTCCGGTGGTACCGAGGTGTGGCGCGAAGTCGGGAAGTTTTTCGCGAGTCTAAGGGAACGTACCGAGGCGGTAACCGAAAAATCGAATGCCTGAGTTGAATTTCCAAGTCGAAGGCGCGAAAGCCGTGCCCTACGGGGCATCGCCGTTGCTGGCATTTCAATTACGGGTAACAAATTCGGGACCCGAGCCGGCGATTCATACCGTTGTTCTCCGCGCGCAAATCCAGATTGAGGTCACCCGCCGGCGCTACACTCCCGAAGAACAATCCAAGCTTCTCGACCTGTTTGGGGAGCCAAGCCGCTGGGGCCAGACCCTGAAGAACATGCTTTGGACAAACGCGATTGTGATTGTTCCCTCGTTCGACAAGGAGACCATTGTTGAACTCCAGGTGCCGTGCACCTTCGATTTCAATGTGGCGGCGACGAAGTATTTCCATGGGCTCTCGGAAGGCGATTTGCCCTTGAATTTTTTGTTCAGCGGCACCGTGTTCTATGCGGATACCAACGAGCAGCTCCAGGTGGCACCCATCTCATGGGAAAAAGAAGCGAAATTCAAGCTCCCGCTGAAAACCTGGAAAGATTTGATCGACCACTACTATCCGAACAGCGCGTGGCTTTATCTGCGGCGGGACGTTTTCGACCGCCTCTATCAATACAAAGTGCGGCATGGAATTCCGTCGTGGGAGCAAGTGATTGAGCGCGTGCTCGCGGGAACCGAGGAACCGGTGGAACTGTGAACACGAAACTCGTGGAAGACATCGCGAACGCCGTCCTTTATGAAGGGTACATGCTGTACCCTTACCGGCCGTCTTCTGTGAAAAATCGCCAGCGCTGGAACTTTGGTGTGGTCTATCCCAAGGCATACAGTGAAATGCAGACTGGTGCCGATAACTGGTTCATGCAGACAGAATGCCTTGTAACCGGCGGGGCGGGTACCGAGCTAAGCGTTAAAGTACGCTTTCTGCAAGCAGTTGCGCGCACGATTGGCCAGCCCAAGATTCCGCTCGATGGATGGCCTATTGGTGGCGGTAGCCGGGAACCGGATTTTCAGACCGTCCAAACGTTGCAGGTGGGCGACCAGATTCTCCAGACTTGGGAGGAGGCAATCGAGCGGGAAATCACTCTCTCGCCGCTACCGTTGAACGATACGGTTACAGAAACTTGCTCCTCGCAGGCTCTTTTTCCAGGTGGCAAAGAGCTTGAGCCCGTGCGCGACCCCGATGGGAAAATCGCGGCCTTCATTGTGCGGACGAAAAAAAGCGTCACAGCACAAGTGGATGTTAGCGCGGTTCAGGTTAGCGAAGGTCTGTTTAAAATCACCGTGCGCATCTCAAATCTTGCCGTCACCGATCCTGCTTCCGTCAGCCGTGCCGAAGCGTTGATGCAGTCTCTGCTTTCAGCGCACACCATTCTCGCGGTCGAAGGCGGCGAATTCGTTTCGCTTCTCGATCCGCCTGCCGCCTTGAAGGAATTTGCCTCCGCGTGCAGCAATATCGGCACATGGCCGGTGCTTGTCGGCGAAGAGGGTCGGCGCGAAATCATGCTGTCGTCACCCATCATTTTGTACGACTACCCTCAGATTGCTCCCGAGAGCCCAGGGAATCTTTTCGATGGAACCGAAATTGACGAGATTCTTGCGTTGCGCATCCTCACGCTGACGGAAGACGAGAAACACGAAATGCGGAGTGCGGACGCGCATGCCCGCCAGATCCTGGAGCGAACCGAGTCGATGCCGATGGAGCATTTCATGAGGCTCCACGGTGTGCTGCGTGGTTTGTGTCCGGCAGACAGCGAGGAAAAGCCGTGAACGAGTGGGAATGGCGCCTCCTCGAAGACAAAGCTCCCGCGGGAAGCTTGAGCATCGCTGGATTCGACGTGAAAGTGGGACACCGGGTGCGTCTACATCCGGGCAAGCGCGGCGATGTGATGGACATCGCGCTTGCTGGCAAGACCGCAATGATCGAATCCATCGAGCAGGACTACGAGGGCAAATTTCACGTCTGCGTGGTGGCTGACGACGACCCCGGTCGTGACATCGGCATTATGCGTCAACCCGGTCATCGTTTCTTTTTCGATCCCGAAGAAATCGAACCGCTTCCACCAGATCAGCTCGAATCAAGTATTGCGACCGAAGGTCCCTCCGTCCTGATCGCCGGAATCGGGAATATTTTCCTGGGCGACGACGCCTTCGGAGTTGAAGTAGCACAGCGGTTAGCAAACCGCAGACTGCCGGACCGAGTGAAAGTCGTGGATTTTGGAATCCGCAGCTTCGATTTGGCTTACGCATTGCTCGACCGCTTCGACGTAACAATTTTGGTGGATGCTTGTCCGCGCGGAGGAGCACCCGGAACGCTCTACGTCATCGAGCCTGACCTGAACGTGAGCGCGCAAGAAGCGGCACAGACAACCGTAGATGCACACAGCATGAATCCGATGAACGTGATTCGCATGGCGAAATCAATGGGTGGCGACTTGAAACGCATTCTCTTGGTGGGGTGTGAGCCACTCACGCTGGGGCCTGAAGAAGGTAGGATGGGCCTTAGCGAACCTGTGGCCGCGATGGTCGAAGAAGCAGCGAATCGTATTGAATCTCTAGTGGAAACAGTTCAACGTAGTGAATGGCCCGATCGAAGCTCTGAATCGCAGTGAAAAAGAGGAGAAAATCGTATGCCAGTGGAAGTGATTCAACGTGGTGAGCAAGAAAACGGCGCGAATAAGGACACATTGCTCATGCTCGGTGGTGTGGCACTCGTCGTGGTGGGCGCCGGGCTTATTTTGACGAGTCCGCTAGCGAAGAAGTATATGGGCCAGCTTGGAATCGGAAGTCTAGCGACCGATCTTATTCCCGACATCGAGCGATATTTTAAATTGCGCTCAATGTGATCGCGGAATTGGATTCCGTCGTTTCTCGGGAATGAGGCTCCATCGGCTCTGACAAAGAAGTTGGGCCCCGGAATCTAGCTTTGAGGGGCACCGACGAGTGATTACGTCCGTTACTCGATGGACGCAGCGCAAAGCCAGTTCACTGTTCATGCTTTCGCGAGTGGATTGGCCGCGGTTGTGGCGCATAACCCGAAATTTGCAATCCGCGACTTCAGCGGGGAAGCGCAGTACATTCTGGACACGCTGCGAGACGCTTCGATCCGTGTGAAGATCAAAGCGTCTTCGCTGGAGCTGATGGACGAAGTGAGCGAATACGATCGAGGAGAAATCGATCGTGTGATGTTTGAAGAGGTTTTGGAAGTATCGAGGTTCCCGGAAATTATATATACGAGCACGCAGATTTCAGCCACACGTCTCAGCGAGAATTTATACGCCACAACGATCGCGGGCAAACTTGCGCTTCACGGCGTCACCAAAGAGTTGGATTTCTCCGCCCAAGTGGTGATCGGCGAAGACGCAATGCGGGGGTATGGAAGTTTTTCAGTGAAGCAGAGTCAGTACGATATCGCGATCGCTTCGATAGCTGCGGAACACTGAAAATCAGAGACGAATTGAAAATTGCATTCTTTATTATCGCGAAAAAGCAAGGG
Source organism: uncultured Acidobacteriota bacterium (assembly GCA_963772535.1). GTDB lineage: Bacteria > Acidobacteriota > Terriglobia > Acidiferrales > UBA7541 > Palsa-295. The sequence continues at coordinate 497,578 of CAVYXN010000004.1, read as the reverse complement.
TGATGAAGTGACCGAATCAACGGGAGCAACGATGGTGGCGATGGACGCCGCGGTGCGTTATCGAATTGACGTTGGAATGAGCCGTTTTACGGTGCGGGCGTTCGCCACCGGTTTGTTTTCTTCTCTAGGCCATAACCCTACGCTGGCGATTCGCGACTATACCGGCGAAGCGACTTTCGTTCCGTCGAATCCCGAGCAATCTTCGATTCGAATCTCGGTGAAATCCGCGTCTCTCACCATCACCGACGACGTGAGCCAGAAAGATCGCGCCGAAATTGAAAAAAAGATGAACCAGGATGTGCTGGAAACGTCCGGCTACCCGGAGATCGTTTTCGAGAGTAGCCAAGTGGTGCTGAACACGTCAGGCGACGATCGCTACGCTGCGAATGTGACGGGGAATTTGATTCTGCACGGGATCACTCGCGGCGAGGTGATTTCGGCGCAGATTTCAGTGACGGGCGACGTTCTCAGGGCGTACGGGGAATTCAGCTTGCGCCAGAGTGACTACGGTATCAAGCTCGTTTCAGTAGCGGGCGGAACTCTGAAGGTGAAAGATGAAGTGAAAGTCGCATTCGATTTTACGGCGCGAAAACAATAGGGAAACGGGAAATGAGCCCTGAAAACGAGATCGAAAATCGGCCGGGGGGATGCCACATGTGCCTTGCGATACCAGGAAAAGTAATCGAAATTGCCTCGGACAATCCACGTTCGGCGCTTGTCGATGTCGTTGGCATGCGGCGTAAAGTGGATCTCGGACTCCTCGAAGACGACCGCCCGGTGCCCGGCGATTGGGTTCTGATTCATGTGGGATTCGCTATGAGCAAGATCAGCGAAACAGACGCCCTCGATCAAATGCGCACATTGGAAATGCTGGGCGAGAGCGAAGCTGCGGTGCAAGAAGTGCGTGGATACGGACTTGAAGAGGTTCAGGATAAGCACTCGCCATAGCGCGACTGAACGGGGATCACACAATGAAATATGTGGACGAGTTTCGCGACCCGGAGCTGATCACCAAAGCGGCGGAAGAAATTCGACGCCTCGCCGACCCAGGCCGCCATTACAGACTGATGGAAGTTTGCGGCGGTCACACGCATGCAATCTATCGTTTCGGCCTGAAGGACGTTCTCCCCGAGAATATCGAACTGATTCACGGTCCTGGTTGCCCCGTTTGCGTTCTTCCTATGGGCCGGATTGACGACGCGCTGTCAGTTGCTATGGATCCGGGCGTCATCTTCGCTGCCTTTGGCGACATGATGCGGGTTCCCGGAACGCACGGCAGCCCACTCGAACACAAAGCGCGCGGCATGGACGTGCGAATTGTTTACTCGCCGTCCGATGCAATTAAACTCGCCAAGATGAATCCGCAAAAGCACGTGATGTTCTTCGCGATCGGCTTTGAGACCACCGCCCCCTCAACCGCATTGACCTTGCAGCGCGCGAAGGCGGAAGGCGTTCACAATTTTTCAGTTTTCTGCAATCACGTGACGATCATCCCGGCAATTCGCGCGATTTTGGATTCTCCGGACATGCGTCTCGATGGTTTTATCGGACCAGGGCACGTCTCGACGGTGATTGGCTGCCGTCCTTATGAATGGATTGCGAAGAACGAACACAAACCGATCGTCGTCTGCGGTTTTGAACCGCTCGATCTTCTCCAATCGATCGTCATGATCCTTGCGCAACTTCAAAAGGGCGAGGCGAAGGTTGAAAATCAGTACAGGCGCGTGGTTCCGTGGGAAGGCAATCGCGCGGCGCTTAGAGCCATGGCTGATACCTTCCAGCTTCGCCCGTATTTCGAGTGGCGCGGCCTGGGATTCATTTCGCAATCAGCGCTGCGCGTTCGCGACGAATACGCCGAATGGGATTCCGAACAGCGATTCCATGTTCCGGGAATTCGCGTCACCGATCCCAAAGCCGCGCAGTGCGGCGAGGTGCTGAAAGGCGTTTTGAAGCCCGCGCAATGTAAGTTGTTCGGCAAGGAATGCACACCGGAAAATCCGGTGGGAGCTTTGATGGTTTCTTCGGAAGGATCATGCGCCGCGTACTACAATTACGAACATCGCAAGGCCAACCTGGTGACGACTCTCAGCTCGCCCGCGTGAAAGGCGAGATTAAGCTTGGGAGCGTCCCTCCTAAGATTCGCTTCCGCGAGCCGCAAATTGAGATGGCTCACGGCGCCGGTGGAAAAGCCAGCCGCCGCTTGGTAGAAGGGCTTTTTGCTCCTCTCCTTTTTGGTGCCAGCACGGAACCGCTTGCCGATGCCGCCCACCTGAAAATCAACGGTGCGAGGATGGCCGTTACCACCGACAGTTTTGTCGTGAAGCCGCTCGTGTTTCCCGGAGGCTCGATTGGCGAACTTGCGATAAATGGGACCGTCAACGATTTGGCGGTTTCAGGCGCGCGACCGGAAGCAATCGTAGTTACTTTCATCCTCGAATCTGGGCTGCCCACAGAGATCCTGCGGCGCGAAGTTCAAGCCATGGCCGACGCTGCTCAATACGCAGGCGTCCGAATTGCCGGTGGCGATACGAAAGTAGTCGAGCACGGCAAAGCCGATGGCATGTACATCACAACGACTGGTCTCGGCACGCCGTTGCTCGGCGTCGAAATCAATCCACAGTCGGTCCGCCCCGGCGATAAAGTTTTGCTTTCCGGCCCCATCGGCGATCATGGAATCACAATTTTGCTTGCCCGTGGCGAACTCGATATGGAAGGCGACCTTGAGTCCGACACGCGTTGCGTGTTTCCACTTGTCGAAGCGGTTGTAGTTGCCGCTGGCGCAGGCATTCGCTGGATGCGCGATCCCACGCGGGGCGGCGTTGCCACGTCTCTCAATGAACTCGCAAGAGATTGTGGGCTGGGCGTTATTCTATTTGAAGACAGCCTTCCCGTTCATGACGTCGTGCGCGGAGCCTGTGAGCTGCTAGGGCTTGATCCGCTGCACATCGCGAATGAAGGGCAGTTCCTCGTTATCGTGGCTCCGGACCTTGCAGATGCCGCACTAAACGCGCTTCATTCGATGCCCGGCGGTGCCGAAGCTCGCATCATCGGCGAAATTCGCGAACAGCCCGCCGGCTCGGTACTCGTCACGACGCGCTATGGTGGCAGCCGAATCGTCGACATGCTCGTTGGCGATCCCCTGCCGCGTATTTGCTAAGCAAAGCAGCAAGCGCGATGTGCGCAAAGGAAAAATGGCAACAAAATGCCAACTCGCCGCACAAATTGAACAGCGCCTCCTGGCCAGAAACCAGATCTTAGATTCGTTTTTTGCCAAGGAAGCGCATCGCCTCGCCGAGGCGTGCCGCGAGATGTCTGACCGCTTTCTGCGCGGCGGCCGGTTACTTGCTTTCGGCCAGGGTCCATATGCCACCGACGCTCAGCACGTTTCAGTCGAATTCGTTCACCCCGTTATCGTCGGAAAGTGTGCCCTTCCCGCCCTCGACCTTTCCATCCTATTTAAGCCCTGGCTCGAAACAATTGTCCGCCCTGACGACATCGTCATGGGCTTCGGTCCTCCCGAAGGCGACACGTCAGTCTGGGTTGCGTTAGATTCTGCCCATTCGCGCGGCGCCATGACCTTTGCCCTCCCCGGCCTCGAAGGGTCGTACACGATTCCGCCTTCGAGCGCGGATCCGTTCATCCAGCAGGAATTGGTCGAAGTCCTTTACCACACGCTTTGGGAGACGGTGCACGTCTTTTTCGAGCACCGCGAATTGGGACACGATGTCGGCGAGGCCGAATTTCTTTATCCTTTTCTGGGCCGCGAGAAGCAGTTGACCTCCGACACCACTGCGCAGGTGGCCGGTTCGATCCGCATGAAAGTTGCAGATGACGCCGGGCTGCGAGCGCAAGTGGCCCAGGAAGAAGCGGCGCAGATTAGCAATGCCACTTCCGCAATTGCCGAACGCATTCGTCGCGGAGGCAAGCTGATCATTTTCGGAAATGGCGGGTCGGCTACGGATGCTAACGATTGGGCCATCGATTGCGTTTCGCCGCCGGCAAACTGGAAGCCGATCCCTGCTGTTTCTCTTGCGCTCGAACCGGCCAACATCACTGCTATCGCCAATGATGTGGGCACAGAGGTAATTTTTCTGCGGCAGATGATCGCTCAGGCTCAGCCCGACGATGTGGCTATCGCAATTTCCACAAGCGGCGGTTCGCGAAACATCATCATGGCTCTCGAAGAGGCTCGCAAGCGCAAGCTGCTGACAGTGGCACTGCTGGGTTACGACGGCGGCGAAATCCATCGCCGCGGTCTTGCTGATTTTCCGCTGATCGTTCGCTCCGATTACATTCCGCGCATTCAGGAAATTCAAGCCTCGGTGTATCACGTGATCCGCGAGGCGTTAGAAGGACTTGGCCGTGGCGACGCTTGAGCTTTACGGAACGAAAACATGCCAGTACACGCAGGAAATGCGGGAGTGGCTCGAATGGAAAGGAACCGACTTCGTGGAATACGACGTGGAAACCGACGCAGCCGCGCGCGATCGAATGCGCGCTCTTGCAAATGGCCAGCGCACGGTTCCGGTTCTCGTTGACGGCGACAAAGTGATCCAGATCGGCTGGCAGGGACGCGGCTGCATCGTGAACCTGGAATAAAACTTCATGGCGAGTGCTTGTACCATCAAAGTTCGCGGCGTGGTGCAGGGCGTGGGCTTCCGCCCGTTTGTATACCGCCTTGCTCGCGCCAACACTCTCGCCGGCTGGGTGCTGAATGGAGAAGAAGGCGTCGAGATTTTTGTCGAGGGCGCGGATCAAGGTTTGAAGGCGTTCGTGCATGAGCTGACGGCCGCGCCTCCGTCGGCTGCGCATATTACGGAGATCGAAGTCGAGTCTTCGGATCCACTCGGCTGCAACAGTTTCACGATTCGAGAGAGCCGCCGGGACCACGAAGACCACCTCACGACCCGAATCTCGCCGGACCTGCCCATCTGCAACGATTGCCTAAGAGAGTTGTTCGATCCCGCTGATAGAAGGCATCTCTATCCTTACATCAACTGCACGAACTGTGGCCCGCGCTACTCCGTAATTCTGGCCCTGCCCTACGACCGCCCGAACACGACCATGCGGCTTTGGCCGCTCGACGAGTATTGCTCGGGCGAGTATCACGACCCCGACAATCGGCGGTTTCACGCGCAGCCCGTCGCCTGCTCCGTTTGCGGGCCGGCATATTATCTCCGCTCCGGTGACACAACCACAACGGGCTGCGAAACAAGCATTCGCGGCGCCGCGACGATGCTGACGTCCGGCTATATCGTCGCCGTAAAAGGACTTGGTGGCTACCACCTTGCGTGCGACGCAAGAAACGCTTCGGCTGTGTGCGAACTCCGCAATCGAAAATATCGCAAAGAGAAGCCGTTTGCTTTGATGGCGAAAAATCTGGAGATCGTCAGAACCCTCGTCAGCATTTCCGACGACACGGAGACATTGTTGACTTCCTTGGCGCGGCCGATCGTACTCGCCGCAGCGAAGGTGAATCTGCCGGGAGTCGCGCCGGATAACAACGAACTCGGCATCATGCTGCCCTATACGCCTCTTCATCATTTGCTGTTTGCCGCCGGGGCGCCGGAAATTCTAGTAATGACAAGTGCGAACCGTTCGAGCGAACCGATTGCCTTCGATGACGCGGACGCTCTCGAGCGCCTCTCCAGCATTGCGGATGCTTTCTTGATAGGCGAGCGGCCTATCGCAAGGCGAGTTGACGATTCGATTGCTCGAGCGGGAGCTTTTGGTCCAGTAGTTCTCCGTCGCTCTCGCGGATACGCGCCCAGCGCAGTCGCCGTCTTTCCATCCAAGCGCCCTATTCTGGCGCTCGGTGCCGATTTGAAAAACACGGTCACACTGGTCGTTGACGGGCAGCCATTTGTGAGCCAGCACATTGGCGATCTCGAACATTTCGAATCTTTCCAGGCGTTTCAGCAAACGATCGAAGATTTGGTTTCAATGTACGAGATTCGCTGGGATCAAATCCTCGTCGTGCACGATTGCCATCCGCAATACGCATCCACCACGCATGCTTCGGCGCTTGCTTCGTCCGAAACGCGAAGTGTCCAGCACCACCGTGCACACATCTCCTCGGTCCTCGCGGAACGCGGCGAATGGAACAAGCGCGTTGTGGGCATTTGCTTCGATGGCACGGGGTACGGTGACGACGGCACGATCTGGGGCGGCGAGTTCTTTACCGGAAGCATCAGCGCCGGCTTCGAACGCGTGGCTCACCTTCGTCGCGCAATCCTCGCGGGCGGCGATGCGGCGGCCCACTATCCGGTGCAAGCCGCAGCTGGATTCCTGGCGCAAATCGAAAACCTGCCGGACGTGACTGTTGCGCCATTCCACTTTTCTGAACGCTTTCAGAGCGCGATGGAACTAATCCGCAAAGGAGTGCGAACCTTCACCACAACCTCAATGGGCCGTCTCTTTGACGCGGCTGCCGCGTTGCTTGGATTTACGCGCGAGACAACTTTTGAAGGCCAGCCTGCAATGTGGCTGGAGCAGAAGGCTCGCAGCGCCCCCTGCACCGATGCGTATCCATTTCCCTTCATCAATGCAGAGCTCGACTTTCGTCCCTTGCTGGAGAGTCTGGCGAAGGGCCGCTTCATTGGGCGCGATACCGGCGAATGCGCTCGCGCCTTTCAAAAAGGCGTAGCCCTAGGCGTCTTTAATGCGGCGACCGCGCTCTGCCAGGAACACGATTGCGACACGATCGTGCTTTCAGGCGGCGTTTTTCAGAATGAACTCCTCCTTGAGGATCTGAAATCAATGTTTGCTTCGGCGCCCTTTCAAATTTGGACGAATCATGCGGTCCCGCCTAACGATGGCGGCATCAGCCTGGGACAGGCGGCTCTTGCATCATTCGCACAATTTGACGACGCCGAATCGTTGAGTTGGAAGGAATCAGTTTTCAGGTAACGGACCGATGCACGAGCTTTCGATAGCGATGAGCATTGTCGATATGGCGCAGGAAGAATCCAACCGGCGAGGCGGCGTGCCGATCCGGGCCGTGCATCTTCAATTGGGTCTGCTCTCTGGCGTCATGAAGGATGCGCTTTTCGCGTCCTATGAAATGGCATGCGAGCACACGCCGCTCGAAGGATCGCGCCTGGTTGTGGAAGAGGTTCCCGTGCTGGTTTTTTGCCCGCATTGCAACGCGCAGCGGCCGGTTCATTCGTTGCAATCGTTCTGTTGCGCTGACTGCGGCACCCTCACGGGCGATGTCGTTCAAGGCAAAGAGCTCTTGGTCGTGGGCCTGGAGGTGGATGAATGAATTCCCCAACACGCATCATTGAGGTGCGCCAGAACGTTCTAAAGCAGAACGATGTGATAGCCCACGCGCTTCGCCAGCGATTTCATGATGCAGGTGTTTTTGTCGTAAGTCTGGTCTCAAGCCCAGGTGCGGGAAAGACGGCTCTCCTCGAGAAAACGCTAACGATACTTGGCAAAGGTTTCGTCGTGGCAGCACTCGTGGGCGATCTTGCTACGGAAAATGACGCAGTGCAGGCTCGCACGCAGCCAGGCTCCAGTGAAACAGATTGTTACGGGTACGGTTTGCCACCTCGAAGCCGCGATGGTGCAGAGCGCGCTCGAAGGCTGGAAGCTCGAGCAGCTCGACTTCCTATTCATCGAGAACGTTGGCAATCTCGTCTGTCCATCTTCCTACGATCTCGGCGAGGATCTTCGGCTGGTTCTCATGTCCGTCACCGAAGGCGAAGACAAGCCGCTTAAATATCCCACGATTTTTAACAGTGCTGACGTAACTCTGATTACAAAGATTGACTTGGCCGAGGCCGTGGAATTCAATGCCGAGGCCGCGAATCGGAATATTCAGAGCGTGCGGCCAGGCATGAAGGTATTGGATACTTCAGTGAAAGCCGGCGCAGGTGTGGCGGAATTTTTGAATTTTCTACAGTCGCGCCGTGAAAGCGCGCGAGCCGTTCTACCTCCCCAAGAGATCGGCGCATCCGCAGCGCCTCAGAAATAAACCGGCTTGTAACGTCCTAGGTGCAAGCCGGCTCAATTACCACAGTATTCGGTTAGCTCCCTACGCCGGGAGACGCCCGCCCACTCAGATGCTAAAGCATTGTGTCCGGAGCGCCCTTCACTCATTAAGAATGGCGGCTTTTGCGCCGAACTATCCTAGTATATGGTCCTCTTCTGGCAGCGTTCTTAGAGCTCAATTTATCGAGGTGTCATTTTTCGTGACAGGAGCACCATTGTGAACACGCGTTCGGTTTTCTCCAATGTCGAACATGCAACGAAAATGCAGGTCCTCTCGTTCCAGAGTTATACGCTGCTCACCCTTCAATCGGTGAAGGACATCTTCACCACGACGCGCTACGCCGGTGACGTGATTGTGCAGATGGACCAAATCGGAGTGGGTTCGTTGCTGATCGTAATTGTCGCCCTCGTTTGCGTCGGAGGGGTAGTCGTTTTGAATTCCTCGTCACAATTTAGCCGGTTTGGCGCAACAGCGCTGACGGGCGACGCGGTTTCGCTCGCTCTCCTCCGTGAACTCGGCCCCGTGTTCACATCGCTTTTGGTGGCGGGCCGGAACGCCACCGGAATGGCTTCCGAGTTGGGGTCCATGGTCGTCACGGAGCAAGTGGATGCGATGCGAGGGCTCGGCATTGACCCGATCCGCAAGCTGATGACCCCCCGAGTGCTGGCGATGGTGCTGGTGCTTCCTTTACTCGTGGCCGTGGGGGATTGCGCGGGGTTGCTCGGCGGATTTGCGGTGGCGACCATTACCCTCCATCTCAGCGCAGAACAGTTCTGGACCCGCGCTGTTCATGCGCTGGTTTTTGGAGATCTTGTCATGGGGTTCGCGAAGCCAGTTATTTTTGGATTCATCATTGCAACAGTAGGATGTCACGAGGGATTTCGGGTGAAAGGCGGGACCGCTGGCGTAGGCCGCGCCACGATTACGGCATTCGTGGTTTCCTCCGTCGTTGTTCTAGTTGTTGATCTGTTCGTGACTCGGTTTCTCCTGTATGCGTTCAATTTGTAACGGCCACTCGATTTAAAAATTGCGGCAGGCGGTTGAGTCTTCCCGTGTTGGCGCCGTATTGACAGCTGCCTGCGGCATTCCTATACTTGCTCCCCCACGCCCACTTCCTTTCAGGGGGACTCCAATGTTCAAGTTTTTTCTGGCCGCTTTTCTCGTTACAGCTTTCTCTACCGTTGGCTTCGCGCAAGACCCCGGAAAAATCCATCAACCGAAACTTACCCCACAACAGAGCGGCACGACGCAACTGCTGATCTCAGTCAGTCCGGTAAACTCCCGCGTCGTCTGGGCAGCCGGAACTGGCGGTACGTATGTTGTCACCACCGATGGCGGCCAGACCTGGAAGTCTGCGGTTGTACCCGGAGCCGAAGCCCTGCAATTTCGGGATGTGTATGGCGTCAGCGATAAGATCGCCTACCTGATGTCCATCGGAAACAACACCACCGATTTTAGAATCTACAAAACGGTCGACGGTGGCGCGACCTGGAAAATCGAGTTCACGAATCAGACTGCGAACGCATTCTATGACTGTTTCGCGTTCTGGACTCCGAACCGCGGCATTACCCACAGCGATTCAGTGAATGGAGTCTTCCCCGATATCCGTACAGCCGACGGCATGACTTGGCAATCCATCGCCAACAATATGCCGCCAGCGCTAACGGGCGAAGCCTCATTTGCGGCCAGCGGAACCTGCATTACAACTCAAGATCAGACCAACGCATGGATCGCCACCGGCGGCTCATCAACCGCGAGGATTCTGGCCACTCGCGACGGAGGGCATAGTTGGAACGCGTATGACACGCCGCTCGTAAGTTCGGCCAGCGCCGGTGCAGTTTCTGTTGCCTTCCGCGATTCACGCAATGGAATCGTGGGCGGCGGCGATCTGGCCTCCAACACAGCAGCCGACACAGCAACCTCGAACGATGGCGGAAAGACGTGGACCCTCACGAACAAGCCGCCCGTACAAGGCGCGATTTTCTCCCTGTCCTATGTCCGCGGCGCTCGCAACAACGAAGATGATGGCAACGGGCGCGGAGAGGACAACGAGGCGGGTCATCAAAACGATCGCGCCGTTGTAATCACCACCGAGACGGAGCCGGATTTCACGTCCGGGGAAGCGGCTTGGACTCCGGATGAAGGGCGCACTTGGATCGTATTACCCGATGTGAGCGGCTACTGGGCCGTTGCCTTTGCGGATCCGCACGATGGTTGGTTCGTAGGCAACAACGGCCAGATCCTGAAGGTCAGCTTCTAGCGCAGACTTAAAGACATTTCGGCTCGCTATTTCAACTCGATCGCAATCGCCTCGTACGGAAAGTCGCTTAGGTTTTCAGGTTGAAGCTCGGCTGCCGGAGACAAGCGAACTTGCCCGGCCTTGGCATGAACTTTTTCCGCCGTCCCGTCTGGATAGGTGACGAGAAGATGAGCGATTGTGAGGTTGATCTCAAGTGCGGACGGGTGTCCGTGCATGACGGATTTCTCATGCGGTCCAAACTTGACGCGCAGCACGCGCACCCTCTCGTTTTCGAATTCAACTGTGTAGTGCTCAGGGTCAACCGTAATTGGATCTTGGGCTTCCGGCTGCATTTTCGACGCGATGGACATATTCACCTTCGACAGTACTTATTGAAGTCGTCGACGGGACTGGGGAAAGCTTTGCAAGCAGCCCGGATTCGACCTTCTCTGCTGGCTATTCTGTCCAGAGGTAGTGTTTCGGCCGGCCAGAGCGTTTCACGCAATTTTCACGTTTCCTGTGGCTCCAGCCTTGCCCTTCAATCCTGGGTACTCGTCGCCGCCTTCGGTTTAGTGTGATGACGTTTGGACTTTGAAGATTTTTTCGCAGGATGTTTTGCGTTTAGATGTTCGATTTCCGCTTTTAACTCGGTGTTTTCTTTTGTCAGAACATCGATGCGATTTCCCAGGTCACCGGCATCTTTCTGCAATTGCAACACCTGTGCTTTTAATTGTTCGTTCTCCTGACGGGCTTTTGTATCCTGACAGGCTGCTAACGATAGGCCCAGCGCTATAGCGAGCCCCAAACCGGTTAGAATGCTCTTGTTCATTGACCCTCCTCAATCATACTGTGGACGGACTCTCGCGTGTATTCCGACATTTCAGAGAGAGCCCGTTTCTTGAACGGAATGCTTTGCACCCTGTAGAGGTTAGCCTGTCGAAAAGGATTCGGCTACGATGAAGTGCGCGAAATGCGGTGCAGAACTCGTAGCCAGGCCTGTGCCCGGCGCGAAGCAATTTCCGCGCAGGCTCGAATGCCCGGAGCACGGCTGGCAACAGGAGAAATTGCGACCAATTCGCATGCGGTTTCATAAAGATCGCCCCGATTGGTAGGCATACTATTCGTATCCGTCGGGATGGTACTCCCATTTACTTTCGAGAATTTCTCCGCTAACGTTGTATCCCCGGCCATTCATCAGAGGAAAAGCCGCTTTGATGGGGGCTGAAGATTGCTGCCACAGCTGCTTTGTCCTACTCGACATCCGAGGTCTCAATGAAAAGAACCGCTGTCGCCTTGGCGGTCGCATTTCTTCTCACATGTGTTGCTGTGCCCGCCGGCGCACGACAATCCCAAAGCCTGCAGTCGAAGTGGCAGAAGTTCGGCGGGAAAGTGGTCTCCCAGAATGATGTCCGGTTTGTGTTGAAGGATTATGATAATGATACTTGGTACCACATCGACGACCAGCAGAAAGCCGCAAGTTTCCTGGGCAAGAATGTATTGATCACCGGAATGTTTGACGGCCTCACTGGAACGATTCGCGTTCAGAACATTGTAGAAGCCACGCCTGAGCAGATATCGGCCGCGAACACCGAGAGGATCAAGGAAAATACCCCGCCTCCGCCTCCGCCGAAGATTGTGTCGCCTCCTCCGGCAGTCGCTGCCAATGCCCCCAAAGGCGTCCCTCCGCGGGCTAATCCGCCTCAACAACCGGCCGCGCCGCGTATAGAGGCTCGAAGCGCTCCCCCGCCAACCGAGGCTCGGCCGGCCGCGCGCCGGACTGAAGCGCCGATCAGTGCGCCCCGGCCAGTAGCGGCTCCAAGCCACGCGATAAGCTTGCCGGAAGAAGCTGTTAGCGCCTCCTCCACGGTCGCGATCGTCTCTCGCCGTTCCATCCCAATGCCTCACAATCTCAGCTCGCAAAAACCGCCAGCAAAAGATTTGCTGGTCGGCCGGCCGCTGAAGCGAGTTTCACCTTTTTATCCGGTCGAGGCCAAAGAGCAAGGGATTGAAGGCACAGTACGATTGCACGCTGTGATTGGGGCTGACGGGAATGTCCAGAGCGTCCAACCGGTAAGTGGTCCGGAACCACTTGTAGCAGCGGCCGTGACCGCTGTTCGCGAGTGGCGCTACGGCCCAACGCTTTTTGAAGGCCGCCGCATTCCCGTGCAGGACGATATCAGGCTCGTCTTTCGGCTTCCGGACTAGCTGCCGGAAGCTTGGTCTTTTCTCGTTTCCTCCGCGGACTTATTGTCTTTACACAAGCCACCGTCAGACGTATAAAAGTGCGCCCGGCGTGGATGTTGTAATCCTGTTTTCGTTTCAAATTGTCAAGGAGATCGAACATGTCCCGGAAGAGTTTGTTTTCTATTCTTTTTGTCGCGTCGCTTGCTTCCGCTTGCGTGCTCTATGCCCAGGAAGGTGGTCTGCAACAACAAGTTGCGCAATTGAAAGAATCGATGGCGAAAAACAAGCAGGCCCTGGCGCAATACACCTGGGTCGAAACCGTCACGATCAGCCTGAAGGGGGAAGAGAAAAAGCAGCAACACTACCAGGTGCAAACGGGGCCGGACGGAAAGCCGCAGAAAACCTCCTTGGATTCGGCGCCGGCGGCACAGCCTGAATCGAGTGGGCGCGGCGGCCGGCTAAAACAGAGGGTGGTCGAAAAGAAGAAGGAAGAGTACGAGGACTATGCCGAGCAAATGAAAGCCCTAGCCCAGCAGTACATTCCCCCAGACAAAGATCTGATTCAAGCTGCCTATGCCAAAGGGAACATCTCGATGACGCCTGGACCAGGCGGCGCAAAGCTTGTGATTCACAACTACGTAAAGCCAAACGATTCCATGACTCTAACCATCGATAAGGAACAGAAGCAGCTTCAAAGCATCCAGATCGCCTCTTACATGGACGGGCCGAGCGACGGCATGAATCTCACCGTGACGTTTGCCCGTTTACCGGATGGCACCAATCATGTTTCGAGCACCAGGATCGAAGGCGTCAGCAAACAGCTGACAGTCGCTACGCAAAACGCGAATTATCAGAAGCGCTGACAGAAATCGCAGAAAAAAGCCATGGTGCCGGGGAATGTTTCCGTTCGCTATTCCATCTCGAACGTCAAGTACGTAAGCTTCCCGGCCCTTTCGACCAGCATCGCAGCAGGTTCTCCCGGCTTTAGGCTCGTAAAAGCCGCGCGAAGATCATCCACAGTTGTAATTCGCACGCGGTTCAAAGTGTGAATCACGTCGCCCTCTGCAAGCCCGGAATCAACTGCAAGCTGATCAGATACGAGCGATGCCACCGCCACTCCTGAAGGCATGCGCAGGCCTCCCAGAAATTCGGCCACCTCTGGCGTCACAGTGATGCCCACGATCCCCAATCTCGCAATAAGGCCCTTGGCTGGTTCAGCCATCTCGGACAGCCGCTGCGGGTCGCTGCGCGGCTCGACAACTGCCACATCGATATCGAGCTTTTGCGTGCCGCGCAGAAGTCCGAGCTTCGCCGAACCACCTGAATTCAGCACATACAGACCGAGCGTAAAAAGCGGCACATTATTAACCGGGAAGCCGTCGAGGCTCACGACCACGTCGCCCGTTTTCAATCCCGCCCGATCCGCAGGGCCGCCGGGTTCAACGTCGGAAATAATCGCGCCCACGTCCGTCGATAGTCCCAGGCCGCCAGCTAGCTCGGGCGTTAGCGACTGAAGATCGGCCCCAATCGCGCGCCGCCGTACTCTTCCATACTTACGAATTTCTTCGTACGCAAATCGCACGATGCCGCCCGGAATCGCAAACCCTAATCCTTCATTCCCGCCGGACTTCGAATAAATGAAAGTGTCGATGCCCACCACGTTGCCTTCCACGTCCACCAGCGGGCCGCCGCTATTTCCGGGATTGATCGCTGCATCCGTCTGTATGTACACCATCTGATCGTCCGGGTTTTGTTGCCGCAGAACCGAGCTGACCAATCCGAACGCCACGGAATTCTGCAAACCCTCCGGGCTGCCAAACGCCAGCACGATTTCTCCCTTCTGCACCCGATTGTAGCGGCCGATCGGAAGCGTCGGCAGACCGGTGGCTTCCACTTTTAGAACCGCAAGGTCGATCAGCTTGCTCACTCCTATAATTCGCGCCGGCAGGATTCGCCCGTGCGCCTTGAGCAAGCCTTCCGCCTGCGATTCTTCGGTTATCGGCGGAGTCAACGCCACACGCACTCGGTCCGCGCCCTTCACAACGTGAGCGTTTGTAACGATGTATCCATCCGAATCGACGATCACACCGGACCCAAGCGCGCGCTCACGCCCGACCGCGCTCGACGCCTTTTCGTCTTCATCGCTCGGTGATCCATAGCCTGTTACAAGCACTTCGACAACGGCCGGCGAGACTCGCTTCGCCAAATCTTGAAATGAGCGGCTCATCTGGAGCATCACGTCGGCATCTTTTTGCGCGGGCGGCGTTGGGGGTTGACTCTGTGCAAAGGCGGCAGGGAGCAAACCTCCGCCCGCAAGTAAAATGACCAAAAGGAGAGCACCTCGAACTACCAGCGGGATAATTTTTGCGCCGCGCTTCATGTCGGTAGCTCTCCTTTCGCATCAAGACTCAATTTCGCATCCGAATGCGCCTCCATTTTGCCCCAGGTCACAATCTTCAAATCGAGCACAAAAATCGAGTAAAGCACAGGCACAAGCAGCAACGTGATGAATGTCGCCACTCCCAGTCCACCAATCTGCGCGTAGCAAAGCGGCTGCCACAGCGGCCCGCCGTGAATCGCAAGCGGAAAGAGCGCCAAAATCGTCGCGCCCACCGTGATCATCACCGGTCCGGAACAATCGCCGGCACCGTCGAGGGCAACAACATTAAATTCCACGTCACTGCAGGCATCCCGCTCGATTTCACCGGCACAGTTGACGGCGATTCCATGTCCGGCACCATGAGCGGGCGAGGCAAGACCGGCGACTGGAAGGCAACGCGGGCAAAATAGCTTTGCGTTAAGTCCCGAATCGAACGGCCGCTCGAGCTCTGGCTTTAGCGGCTTCTTCCTCGCGGCTTTTCGGCGTTGCCGTCGTTTCGAGCGATCGCAGAAGCCGCGCAGAAATTTTCGCGATCTCTTCCACCGCGCCGTCAAACGCAGCCTCGTTCGCCTTCGACGGCTTGTTAAAGCCCGTTATCTTCCGCACAAATTGCAGTGACGCAGCTCGCACCTCCTCCTGCGTCACCGGCGGTTCAAAGTTGAATAGTGTTTTGATATTCCTGCACACGGAAAGCTCCCAATATCAGTTTAAAAACAGCCGCTCAATCAGCGCCGCTTCTCACTTCGCGTCACCGCATCGCATCCACTCGGCGCTTTGTCACGCCCTCGTAACCTACATCCTCATTCCGTACCGCCCGCAAGCCTCGAATACCGAAAGCAAATGCGACATCCCCAGCAGATCGCGAACCGCCTTGCTCATGTTGCAAACTTCCAGCTTGCCGCCGGCGTTTCGCGCCGAAATATACAAGCCCACCAGCGTCCCGACCCCGGAGCTGTCCATGAACGCAACTTCGCCGAGGTCGAGAATAATTCGCTTGTGGTGTGGAATCAGCGGCTTCACTTCAGATTTCAGGCGCGGCGCGTGCTCCATCGTCAGCCGCCCCGCGCATTCCACCACCATCGCGTCTTCCAGCGCGTAGCATTTAATCGTCAGTTGATGAAGCGGGAGGCTGGGAGTTTCCGCTGTCATCGTTCGCTACCTTGCCGTCGCAGCTTTCGCTTCGTCGGCGCGCACCACCGGTACATCCACCAAATGCTCGGAAATGAACCACACCTGCAACTCATTCGTGCGAATCACGTCGCTCACGATCAAATCATTCGTTCCGTCGTCGCCCGCCTCGCTCGCCTGCTTCGCCATCGTCCGCGCTTCTTTCAAAATGATCTCGTGCGCTTCGAGCAACCGCGAAAGTTGCACCGGCACTTCCTCGCGCCCACGCGGCGGGCGGGGAATGATCGTTGTCTCGGCAACATCCGCAGCCATCGCCAGGCTGATTCCGCCCAGCAGCTGAATCCGCTCCGCAATTTGGTCCACCAGCTCGTCCTGCTCGCCGTGATGCTTGTCGAAAAGCAGATGCAACTGGTAGAACGTATGCCCCGCCACTTGCCAATGATGTTTTTTATACATGTCGCGAAGCGCCATGGTATCCGCGAGCAGCTGATTCAAATTCTCGGCGCTTTTCGCGCACACCTTTTCATCCAGCGCGATCGGCAGCTTAGCGATCTTGCCGTAGGGCTGAATCTCGCGCGCATTCTGATGCAGAATCGGCTCAGACCGCCGCGTCCCTTCTGATAATTGGCTGTAGCTCGGACCGCGCTTGTCGCCCTTATCATTCTTCGATGCCATGTGAAACCTCCTCATCATTTTGAAAATCTACTCAATCTTGGAATCTTCCGAATGCCCTTCGCACGCCGCGCCATCAGCGACGAACCGAAATCGCTCCACCACGATTTCACCGCCTATGATACGCTCGGCAGAGATATCCAAGAAGCTGTCTAAAGGCTGTAGGTTGCACCATTCCGGTGCAATCGCATCCGCAAACCTTCGTACCACCAGATTGAGCGCCGCGGCCCATAGCCCCACTTCCATCGCGAACGCTATCCTCACCTCGTCGCAATTATCTGCCAATAGAGCCCGACACTAACGACCCTGAGGGGGGTTCGCTATGAGTCAGCAGTCTGCAGCTTTCCGCGCCGCAATTCGCACCATCAGCCAAATCTCAATTCGTTCCAACGCCGCACGCGCCCTAGCCATCATCGTTTTCATGCTCTGCGCGTCTGGCCCGCTCATGGCCCAGCTTTCGCTTGCCTTTCGCCTCCCGCTCGAGAGCGAAAGTCCCGAGCCGATCACCTTCATGCGCGCGCCGTATTCGATTCATCCGCTGCCCAACGTCACGCTGACCACTCCCTACGGCTACTCGCCGGCGCAAATCCGCCATGCCTACGGGTTCGACCAGATCACCAATCAAGGCGCCGGCCAAATCATCGGCATCATTGACGCCTACGACGACCCCAACGCCGAATCCGATCTCGCCGTCTTCGACCAGCAATTCGGTCTGCCGCAATGCACAACCGCCAACGGCTGCTTCCGCAAAATCTTCGGCGGCTCCAAACGTCCAAAAGCCAACGCAGGCTGGGCGCTCGAAATTTCGCTCGACATCGAATGGGCCCACGCCATCGCGCCGAAAGCCACGATCCTTCTCGTCGAAGCCACCACGAATAGCCTTGGCGATCTGCTGAGCGCCGTCGACGTCGCCGTCCGCAACGGAGCCTCCGTCGTCTCGATGAGCTGGACTGTCTCGGAATTTTCGAGCGAGTCGCGCCAGGACAACCACTTCGTCTCGACGGGCGTCACGTTCCTCGCCGCCTCCGGCGACAACGGCACTGGCGTTGCGTATCCCGCGTCGTCGCCTGATGTCGTCGGTGTAGGCGGCACGTCGCTCGCGATCGACGCGAATGGAAACTATCTCAGCGAAGCAGCGTGGTCGGGCAGCGGCGGCGGTTTGAGTTCGCGCGAAGTCGAGCCGCTCTTCCAATCTTCGTTCGGAATTCCTGATGACGCGCGCGGCTATCGCGGCACGCCCGACGTTTCCTACAACGCCAGCCCCGCAACTGGTTTCGCCGTGTACGATTCAGTCGCGCTCAGCGGCGCGTCCGGCTGGTTCTGCGTCGGCGGCACGAGCGCAGGCTCGCCGCAATGGGCCGCGCTTCTCGCCATCTCGAACTCGATGCGCGTCGCCAATCGCAAAGCGCGTCTCTCCGGCGCGAACACCTTGCTCTACTCGCTCTCGAAGCAAAGCGCCGCTGCGAATTTCCATCCGGTCAACGCAGGAACCAATGGTTCCTGCGGCGCGCTCTGCACCGCGAGCGCAGGTTACGATTACGTCACCGGAATCGGAACACCTGTCGCAGCGTCGCTCATCAATACTTTGGCTGCGCAGTAGCGCGTCCGACCTGGCGCGCAGGCGCAATTCGATCTCTTTTAGGGGTCGATTTACCGCCGATTAGAAATTCGCAACTCGCTGATTTTGCGCGCCTTGCGCGGAGTTTTAATCGCGCTACCGTCGATTAACTCGAGCCTAGCGTGGGGAACCGCAATTGACGTTTGGCGGTTTGGCAGGGGCATGAATCGCCTCCGTCCCCCGCGACTTGCCCGGCCCCTCGTCATGCATGTTGGATGCTTGGCGGTTGAGGGTGGTTAGTTGCCGCGAATCGATAGCGGCGAGCTGCCCACCACGGAAGCCGACGCGGTTTTGGATGTCTCGCGTTGCGCTGCGGGCTTCTGAGATTTTGCGGCTTTTGGCGGCGCGGCCTTTCTTGCTTCCCAGGCTTTGCTCAACGTCTCGCGGCGTGCGAGCACGTACGCTTTGGCTTCGTCAAAGTTGCGATAGACCCGCGTACCCTTGATCAAGTTGCACGAGCGGCAGCAGGCCACCAGGTTGCGATCATCCTTCTTGCCTTTGCGCGCCCTCGGCACCACGAAATCCACCGACATGGCCAGCGCGTTCTCGAAGCTAGCCATCCCATCCAATCCGCAGTACTGGCAGCGGTACTGATCGCGTTCCAAAATACGCAGGCCCTCTTCCTTGGTTACCGGTCTCTCTACCAACGTCAGTGTCGTAAGGTCTAGCGGCATCGGGCGCCTCCGAATCGGAAGTCCCCGCGCGTGGCGGGGGCTTCGATCTCGACTCTGTCTTGTGCGAAACGATAGGACTCGGCGCAGCCGGTGTCAAGCTGGTCTCACGGTCAGTTCGGCCCGCCGGCGGCAGCGGCACGAAACGGCGTATTGCGCGGGTGAGGCTGCGCAATCGGAAGGGGAGTGCGCCGCTCTTTTTACGGAGGGGATGAATCCCCTTCCTGACGTAGTGGCCGAGTCAACTGCAACGGCGCCGGCCGGAGGCCAGCGGTACGAAGTGCAATTGCGCGCCGCGAGTGCAGCGCGCACCGACGCCTTGCGCGGGTGAAACTGCGCAAAAGGAAGGGAACTGCATCCGATCGTTTTACGGAGGGGATGAATCCCCTCCCTGACCTAGTTGCGGAGTCAACTGCAACGGCGCCGGCCGGAGGCCGGCGGTACGAGGTGCAATTGCGCGCCGCGGTTGCGTCACGCAATGGCGTCTTGCGCGGGTGAATCAGCGCAAGCGGTAACGAGCTGAACTGCAGCTCGCGTCGGTCGGGTTGAACTGCGCGGTTGTGCGCGCAAAGCATGTTGCGCGGGTGAGGCTGCGCAAGCGGTAGGGAACTGCAGTCCGTTCGTTTTGTGGTGGGGATGAATTCGCCTGGCGCTCGTGCGATGCGAAGAAAAAGAAGGAAAAGGTTGTTTGGTTTTTGCTGGATGCGTTTGCGAGGAGCTAACGGCTTCGGGCACGGCGTGCCGTGCCCCTACTGAAAATCGAAGGCCGGAGGGCCTCACCTCTCCCCGCCGGAGCCGCGCGGGACGCAGCGGGCGCGAAAGGGGTGAGCTACATTTAGGACGGAACCACAAAGAACGAGCCACATTGGCGTTGCCTGGAGCTGCTGGCGCCATTATCATCGCCGGAGTGTCATCGCCGCTGTCATTCTTGACAGCCTCAGGTCAATTCTGGCCGGGGCCAGAATGGGGCCTGAGCTACAGCGCAGCGAGTGATTGAGAACCTGACCAACTGCGTCGTCCGTATACGAGGTGCGCCATGAAACGCTTCGCTGCATTTCTCATCGCAGTATTTTCAATCGCAGGCGGAATTTTGGTGGGGGCGCAGGGTGCTGCGGCGCAGGCCTGGTCGCAGCCCTGGGCGGTCGAACGGCTTGAAAAATCGCCGCGCCATCACGAATGGGTCACAGTGAAGCATGGCGGGCGCAGCGTCGAGCTGTTCATCGCCTACCCGGAATCGAAAGAGAAGCGCCCCGTGGTGCTCATCATCCATGAAATTTTCGGCTTGAGCGACTGGGCGCAGGAACTCACCGACGAAGTGGCCGCGGCGGGTTACGTGGCCGTCGCGCCGGACCTGCTCACCGGCATGGCGCCCGGCGGCGGCCGCACGAAAGATTTTCCCGGCGACTCGGTCACCGAAGCCATCGGCAAGCTCGATCCCGGCCAGATCACCGCGGACCTGAACGCCGCCGCCGACTTTGTCCTGAAGCTGCCCGCGTCGAACGGCAAATTGTACGTGGCAGGATTCTGCTGGGGCGGCGGCCAGTCGTTCCGCTACGCGACGAATCGTTCTGATTTGGCCGCAGCGTTTGTTTTTTACGGACCACCGCCGCCGAAAGAAGCGATGTCGAAAATCACCGCACCCGTTTATGGATTCTATGCCGGCAACGACGCGCGCATCGGCGCCACCATACCGGACACGATAGCCGCCATGAAAGCCGCAGGGAAAAAGTACGAGCCGGTCACCTACGAGGGCGCAACCCACGGCTTCATGCGCTCAGGCGAAGCCCCCGACGCCACCGAAGCCAATAAAAAAGCTCGCGAAGAAGCGTGGAAGCGATGGAAGTCTTTGCTTTCGCAGTAACGCCAGAGACGTGACAAGGACCTCATTCTCGGCTCAAAACACAGGTTATTCACCCATCCCGTGGTCCGTTCATGTTTGCAGATTGGCGCTAAACAGTTCGTGTGATAGGCTCGTGGCCTAATGGGGCGGGCCGTGACGCCGATGTGTTAGATGTGTTCCTGTTGATGTAATTTGAGCAGAAAAGTGTCGCGCGATGCGGTCGGCGAGCATCTATAAGGCTGGAGCGATGAACACGTCTTTAAAGACTGAACAGCGCCGCTTCAGGCCGCGGATTGAAGACGCTGATCCCTTTCCAGATTCGCAGCGTGTCGTTTACGCCAGAAATCCGCTCGAATTGGTCATTTGCCAGTTTCGATTCCCGCCGATACTCAAGATTAGTTCCGAGCCGCCAGCCATTTTTCAGGATCAGTTGAGAAGAGAGTACCCGCTTTACAGGGCGATCCCCGCGATAACGCTGCCAGGCGGGTTACCCGCAGAAGTCTCAAATCTGGTAGAAGGTATGATCTCATTCCCGGGAGCAAAAGCTCACGAATTCTCGTCAGCTGACGGCGCATGGGCCGTTACCGTCACCCAGGAATCTCTCGCTTTAACCTGCAAGAATTACACGCGCTGGGAGCATTTTAAAGAACACTTGCGGTTGCCACTGGAACTCCTAATAAGACTGTATGAGCCTTCGTTCCTTACCAGAATCGGACTCCGATATCGCGATGTTATTGATCGCTCGGTTTTGGGCTTGACGGACGTACCTTGGGGCAATCTACTCTCGAAGGATCTCGCGGGCGCATTTCACTCTGCAATTGCGCCCTTCATAGAAGGCTTAACGCATCAAGTTGTCGTGAAACTTCAGAACGGCCTCGCGCGGGTTACAATTCAGCACGGACTTGCGCAAAAGGGTGAACAAGTCTGTTATATTATAGATAGTGACTTCTCTGTTACAGAGAGAACGGAGCACCAAGATGCCATGGGAATACTCGACTACTTCAATAGGCAATCTGGAAGGTTGTTTCGTTGGCTTATCGCTGACCGACTCCACAATGCGATGGACCCACGACCCGTATAACTGGCCCCTGAATTCTCCAAAAGGGCTGGGCTGGCATTTTGACCAGACACAGCTGAAGACAGGCGCAACCTTTTATCACGGAGTGCTCCTCAGGACTACCGCTGGAGTGCCGCAGTATGACCGCGCTACCGCCCTTAGGCTTGCGTGCCATTTCATTCTCAGTAGAATCCCCGACCAAGCACTTGACGAGGTTTATCAATCACTTGCCGAGAGTTTCTGCTATGAATCGATGCTTTCCGCAAGCCCGCGAAGCAGCGATAGGAGTTACCGGTCGTACGAGGCAACGACTGGTCCGCTGTTGGAACGGCAAGTCTTTCGGGTTGCGGAGGACTAGGAAGGAAAGATGTGGCAGAGATCGTCGACTCACCCCAGCTTTCTCCCGATGATTCCGATAAGACTCTCCCACCGAAGCCAGCGCCCCTAACTTCGCTGTCTTCGTCCTCAAAATTAGACTCTGCCGAGGTCGCTCACGAAGCACAGATCTTCGTGTCGATCGGGGCTTCTGATTTATTTCGTCAAGCCGAGATCTTGTCCAATCTTATCCAACGTCGGCGGAGTCTAAAAAGTCTCTTGCCCGCCGCAACTCCAGAGATCATCGAGATCATGCATCCATATGCAATCCTAATTTCCCAGGATTGCGATCTTGAGCGAGACGCCTCCGCACGGAAAGACGAAATTCCCGATAAGATCGACACTGCATCTGACAAGATCCTACCAAACGTTTTGTTCTGTGAGGTGGTGACCGTCGAGCAACTCCTGGCCGCAGTTCCCAAAGGAAAGGATATATGGAAGCGTATCGTGCAAAACAAGGACGAGCGCTACCACGTGCTGGAAAAAGTGCCACCTTCGCAAGATTCACAGGGCACGGGCTTACCTGCTCTAGGAATAGATTTTAAGCGCTACTTCACAGTTCCGACGGACGAGCTCTACGTTCAGGTAAAGACCGGAACAATTCGCCGCTGTAGACTTTGTACTCCTTATCTCGAACATTTCAGTAATCGACTAGCGCATTTTCTTTCTTGTGTGGCGTTGCCCAGAGATCACAATATTTAACCTGGCGGCTTCTGGGTCGTCCTCTGGGTCGTCCGGGAATCGAAGGGCGACTCGGGAGCGGCGGGGGCGAGAGCGGAAACGAAAGCGGCGTCGAAGAAGGATTCGTACCGTGACGCTGTGTTGAGCGTGGTGGTGAAGCGCGACGACGGGATCAATGATGGCAAGATTCGGATGTTTGCGACGCTCGAATCGTGCAAGGGAAACGCATGCGACACGCTCGATGGCGAGGCGACGGTGTACATTGTGGAGGAAGGCGACGACGGCGGGCCGTTGATTTCCATCGGCGTGTTGAGCGATGGCGATAAGGATGGGCGGATGGACGAACAGTTCAAAAGAGTGAGAGTAAACCGTCAGTAGGGCATGCCGGATAGAGATTTGGTGGCGCGGCGTGGTGGGGGCGAGGGAGCAGGGAAGTAAAGGCGGTCGGCGAGAAAGCCGCCGAGTGGTGCGGGTGGGCTGTCGGAATTTTTATGTCACGGCTGAAGCCGTGACCCACAAAGCAAAGACAAATGCAGATCCCTCGCTGCGCTCGGGATGACAAATGGGTGGCGGCGGCCAACAGCCTGGGGAAAAAACAGAACAGTAAGAAACTAGGCCAACAGGCTTTGAACGCAGGCGGCTAGCTTCTGCATGCCGTCGCCTTTGCTGATCACGGCGTCGGCGGCGAGGCCACCGCGCGGGAAGGCTCGGGCGATCGCGTCGGAATACATCGTAAACAGGACGATGCGAACCCCTGGCATCAGCTCTTTCAGGACCGACGCGGCGACGATGCCGTTTGTGCGGGGCATGGCAACGTCGAGGAGGACCAGGTCGGGCTTCAGCTCCCAGGCTTTCTCGATGGCCTCTTCGCCATTCACGGCTTCGCCGCAGACATCGATATTCTTTTGCGCGGCGAGGTATTTGGCGAGAACAGTGCGCGAGGTGTCGCTGTCGTCAGCGACCAGAATGCGCTTGGACCCCATTACCATCATCATCATGCTGCGCTCCTGATGATCCCGTCGCGTCTCCAGAGTGGCGAGAAATGAGAAGGGGGGCCGGCCGATTGTCGCCGACAATCAGCTGCATGAGCGAGACGGGCTTGGGGATGGGGAGCGCGAAGTCCGGCCCACCACTGTCGGATACGCTACAGAGACGGGTGGAACTAATTAATAGGGTAAATACTGCATAGAAGGGGTGGGGAAAGCATTAGGGGCGTCTAGGGAGCAGCGTGTCGAGGGAATAGAAGTTTCGGCCGCGATGCGTCAGCAGGACGAAGTAAATCGCGCAGTAAATCAGCTGGATGCCGGCCACCTCCCAGTTTTGCGCGAGGGTGATGCCCGCCATCAGGACGATCATCTCGAGGGAGCCTGCCACCAGCGCGAATCGCGTGAACAGACCGAGAAGCAGCAGAAGGCCGATGATGGCTTCGGTCCAAGGTAGGGCGGCGGCGAACGGCGGCAGAATCGATTTCGGCAGCGGCGCTTTCGCCATTTGCTGCGAGAGGTAAGCGAGGAAGGCGGCGTGGTCACCGAGCAGGCGACTGAGGCCGTGGAAGAAAATGTCTACGCCGAAGACGATACGCAGCAGCGCGTAGGCGATGCGCCTGTCAGTCGTTGATGTGCGCCCGCCCTCTTTCTCTGAATCTTCTGCCGGACTCATCGTCGCGCGCTCCTCTACGTATTGTCTCCTAAAGAGAGGCCGCGTCGCGGAATTTCACTTCACAAACGTCAGGCCATGCGGCACCAGATGCGGGAAGACGTAGGCGTAGAGCATCACGATGACGCCGACGATCGAGCCGAGCGCGATCGAGTGCCAGAATACGAAGCGGAAGATGATGCCTTCGTTGCCGACCTGTTCGGTGGCGGCGGTGGCGATGGTGATGGATTGCGCGTCGACCATTTTGCCCATCACGCCGCCGGCGCTGTTGGCGGCGGTCATCAGGACGGGGTTGAGGCCAAGTTGCTGCGCCGTGATTTTCTGCAGGCTGCCGAAGAGCGCGTTGGAGGAAGTGTCGCTGCCGGTGAGCGCGACGCCGAGCCAGCCGAGAAACGTGCCGAAGAATGGATAGAGCCAACCGGTGCGCGTGAAGGCCAGGCCGAGCACGGCGTCGAGGCCGGAATAGCGCGTGACGAAACCGAGGCCGAGCATGAACGAGATGGCGATCATCGCGAGCCGCATGCGGACGAGCGTGCGCCAGAATATTTTCATCAACGCCAGCGGGCTCAATCCAAGGAGCAGGCCGGCGACGAGCGCGGCGATGAAACAGCCCGTGCCCGTGGCGGTGAGCCAGTTGAAATCGTAGCGAGCCGGTTCGGGAGTGGGCTTGGTAACAACAGGAGCCGCGCGCGTGATGGCCTTGTGGAGATAGGGAACATCCCAAACGGGAGTGGTGGCTTTGTTGACCGGCGCCTTGAATTGCGGGAGTCCCCAGACCAGAACGAAGATCGACAGAACCGCGAATGGCATCCAGGCTTTCAGCACGGCACTGGCGGGATATCGTTTCGGCGCGACGTAGCCGTCATATTCCTTCGCAGGCCACTTGCCGCCCATATCGTCGCTCACATCGGCGTCCGGCGCCGTTGCCACAGGGGCGCCTTCAGGCTTGTCGTAATCGAAGCGCCAGATTTTTTTGGGTTTCCAGAAATGGAGGAAGGCGACGGTGCAGATGATGGAGACGACGGCGCCCATGATGTCGACGAGGTTGGAATCGACGTGGTTCGACCAGAAAAATTGAGTGACGGAGAAGGAGATTCCGACGACGAGGATGGCTGGGAGGACTTCGAATGTGTCCGACCAGCCGACCATCGTGCGCACGAGCCAGAAGGGAACGATGATGCCGGTGATGGGAAGGATACGCCCGATCATGGCGTTGATGTCGGATTCCGACATGGCGGTGACGGCGGCGAGGGTGTGGACGGGCGTACCGATCGCGCCCCAAGCGACAGGCGCGGTGTTCGCGATCAGATTGAGCGCAGCGGCGTGGAAAGGACGGAAGCCGAGGCCAATCATAAAGGCGCCGGCGATCGCGACCGGCGCGCCGAATCCGGCGGCGCCTTCGATGAATGCACCGAAGCAATAGGCGACAAGCAGCACCTGGAGGCGGCGGTCCGGAGTGATGTTGGCAATCGATTCCTTCATGATTTCGAACTGGCCGGTCTCGACGGAGATGTCGTACAAATAGACAGCTGCCAGCACAATCCAGGCGATCTTCAAAATGCCGAAAGCAACGCCGTAACCGAAGCTCATCGTCGCGAGGGTGGCCGGCATCTTGAAGACGAGAGTGGCGACGACGACGGCGGTGAAAGCGCCGGCAATCGCGCACCAGTGTGGCTTCACTTTCAATCCTGCGAGCAAGGTGAAGAGCACGATGATGGGCAGCGCGGCAACGAGCGTCGAGAGCCACCAATGGCCAAGCGGGTCGTATACCTGGGTCCAGTTCATGGGTGCTCCTCCGGGGCGTGTGCGTGCACACAAGCACGCGGTCTGCGCGGTCATATATCCTTGGCACGGGCGAATGTCAAGATGAACCATAGGCCGATGACTGGAGCGGTCCGAGCGATAAACGGCCAGGCCCAATTGCAGATTGAGGTTTCGGGAGAAATAAAATTGACACACTGAGGGCGGGTGCAGATAATACGCTCGTTGACGCGTTTGGTTTGCTCTGGAGCCAACCATTCCCGCGGTTCTCAATTCCGGCACCAGCTCCGAGAGCCTCGCTGAATTCGAAGTTTCCGCGCGGCGCTTCCCGCAATTTATTCCTACCAGGAAAGCTGTAATTTCAGGCTACCCCCGATTTTTTGCGTCACTTGAATTCACCGGCGCGCATCTAGCTGATTTGGAGAGGATTCACGGGACCGTTGAATGCTGTGCATCAAGCCATTAAAAGGGCGATGAAGCGGAGGATCGAGATATGGAGACGAGTCGTCGAAACTTCCTAAAGGTGGCGGGGCTGGGCGGGGCCGCGGCGACGATGTTCGGCTTCGACCTGAAACCTGTCTATGCGGCGGTACGCGAGTTGAAGATTTCGCGTGCCACCGAGACGCGTTCGACTTGCCCGTACTGCTCGGTGAGCTGCGGCGTGCTTATCTACACGCTGGGCGACAAAGCCAAGAACGTGACGGCGCAGGTGATTCACGTGGAAGGCGATCCCGATCATCCGATTAACCGCGGCACTCTCTGCCCGAAGGGCGCGTCGCTCGAACAGGACATATTGAACGAGCGCCGCCTGCTAAAACCCCAGGTAAGACGTCCGGGCGGGACGGAATGGGAAGATATCTCCTGGGACAAAGCTCTCGATGAGATTGCCGGGTGGACCAAGAAGACGCGCGATGAGACGTTCATCGAGAAGGATGCGAACGGAAAGACGGTGAACCGCTGCGAAGGCATCGCCTTCACGGGTGGTTGCACGGATACCAACGAATTCAACTATCTCGCGGTGAAGAGCATGCGCAGCCTGGGGGTCTGCTACCTGGAAAACCAGGCCCGTGTTTGACACGGCCCCACGGTCTCAAGTTTGGGACCAACGTTCGGACGCGGGGCGATGACGAATGGTTGGGTGGATATCAAGAACACCGACATGATGTTGGTGATGGGCGGTAATCCTGCCGAATGCCATCCCTGCGGATTCAAATGGGTCCTGGAAGCGAAGCGCAATCGTAACGCGAAGTTGATCGTCGTGGATCCGCGCTTCACGCGAACTGCATCCACTTCCGACCTCTTCTGCCAGATTCGCGCCGGTTCGGATATCGCCTTCCTGGGCGGCTTGATTCACTACGCGATTGAGAATAATCGGTACGCGAAGGAATACCTCGTTAACTATACGAATGCCGCCTACATTATCAAGGATGGCTTCAAGCTACCGGAGGACGGGCTTTACTCCGGCTTCGATCCCGAGAAAAAGACTTACGACAAGTCCACCTGGAATTATCAGGAGGGCGGGGACATGGCCGGCAAGCCGGCGGTCGCCGCGGCGGTTCCTGTACCCGCACACGCACCTCACGTTAATCCGCCAAAGTTTTCGGAACCAGGGTCACCGGAACCAGGGTTACTTCTGGTCTCCGCGAAATCAGGGTCTGGTAACGGCCATTCGGGACAAGCTGAGCACCAGGAGGGCCGCGGATATCAAGCCGCCGGTCCCGCGGGCGCGAAGCCTCCCGGTGCCCCAGCCCTTCCTGGGAACGTAGCCTATGACCTCACTCTTCAGCATCCCCGGTGCGTGTTCCAGTTGCTGAACCAGCAATATTCACGGTATACGCCGGAAGTGGTGGAGCGAATCACGGGCATCCCGAAAGACCAATTGCTGAAAGCGTATGAACTGTTCACGTCGATCCGCAAAGACGGCGACACGAAGAAAGTTGCGACGATCATTTACGCGGTGGGCTGGACTCAGCACACGTTTGGGACGCAGATCATCCGCACGGCGGCGATGACTCAATTGCTGCTCGGAAACGTGGGACGAGCAGGCGGCGGCGTGAACGCATTGCGCGGCCACTCGAACATCCAGGGCGCGACGGATATGGCGGGTATCTTCGATGTTTTGCCCGGATATTTAAAAATGCCGAACCCGAATGATACGGACTTGGCGGCGTACCTGAAGCGCATTACACCGACCGCGTCGAAACCCGGCGTGTGGGAATCGTTCAACTACTGGTCGAATACCCCAAAATTTGTCGTGTCGCTGCTGAAGTCGTTCTACGGCGACGCCGCGACGAAGCAGAATGATTTCGCGTATAGCTATTTGCCGAAAATCGACCGCAATTACTCCTGGACGCAGATCTGGGATCAGATGTACCGGGGCAACCTGAAGGGACTCTTCGCCTTCGGGATGAACGGCGTAATGGTAGGCCCCGACACGCAGAAAAATATCGACGCCTTGAAGAAAGCTGACTGGCTGGTGGTTGGCGAGATTTATCCGGATGAAACGAGCGAATTCTGGAGAGCTCCGGGGACGACCGCCGACGAAATGAAGAAGATCAACACGACAGTGTACCGCCTGCCTTGCGCCGGGTTCGCGGAAAAAGACGGCAGCATGACGAACTCGGCGCGCTGGCTGCAGTGGAAGAATGTTGCCGTGCCGCCTCCGGGCGATGCGCGGCTGGACCAGGATATCCTCGCGCAGATTTTCTTGAGGGTTCGCGGGCTGTACCAAAAAGAAGGCGGAAAATTCCCCGACCCCGTCTTGCACGCTACATGGGCATATACCGACCCGCAGCATCCGTCGCTGGCCGAGGTGACGAAAGAGATCAACGGCAAGGCACTCGCCGACCTGAAGGATGAAAAAGCGCAGCAGGAAATCAAAAAGGGACAGCAATTGCCCAGCTTTGCCTGGTTGAAGGACGACGGAACAACGGCATGCGGCAACTGGATCTATTCGGGTTGTTACACCGAGGCCGGTAATCTGACGGCCCGCCGCGGAACGGACGATCCTTCCGGGTTGGGGATTTACCTGAACTGGGCTTGGTCGTGGCCGGTGAATCGCCGGGTTCTCTACAATCGCGCGTCGTGTGACCTCGAGGGAAAACCATGGGATCCTTCGCGCAAGCAGGTGTGGTGGAATGAGGACGCTCAAAAGTGGGTCGGCAATGATGTCCCGGATTTCAAGCCCGACTCGCACCCGAAGGACCACATGGGGCCCTTCATCATGAATCCGGAGGGCGTGGGGCGACTGTTTGTTCCGCTTGGGGCGGTGACGGATGGGCCGTTCCCGGAGCACTACGAGCCGATTGAAAGCCCGATCAGGAATCCTCTGCATCCCGAGCAGTCGAATAATCCCGTGGTGAAAAAGCTAACGACTGCGGCCGACAAGTACGCGACGCCCGATCAGGGCTATACGATAGTCTGCACGACGTATCGGCTGACCGAGCAGTATCACTACTGGACGAAGAACAATCCGATGAACGTGCAGCTGATTCCTGAGCCGTTCGTCGAGATTCCAGTTGAACTGGCGGACGACCTTGGTATTCGGGGAGCGGAGAAGATCAAGGTGATCAGCATCCGCGGGACGTACATAGCAAAGGCATTCGTCACGCGGCGGATCAAGCCGATGACGATTGATGGGAAAAAGGTGTATCAAATCGGGCTACCGATTCACCAGGGTTTCCGAGGAATTACAGAAGACGAAGGAAGGGACGCCCGCACGCCGGCGAATCTGCTGACGCCTACGGTCGTTGACCCGAATGCCTATACCCCTGAATCGAAGGGATTCCTCGTAAAGGTAGAAAAGGCATGACGCAAGTAAACCTGGAAGTCCGCGCAATCTCAGGCCATGCCGGCCCGGCACCGGGCACGGGACTCAAACGCGAGTTTGAAGTCTGCAAGTTGATTGACACGAGCACCTGCATCGGGTGCAAAGCGTGCGAGGTGGCGTGCCTGGAATGGAACGGATACTCGTTCAGCGAAACGGTGTTCGATAATTCCTACCAGACCATGCCGAACACGGCGTGGAATTACTGGAACCTGATCCGGTTCAACGAGTACGAACATCCCGAGCACGGAATGATGTTGCTGATGCGCAAAGATCAGTGCATGCACTGCGAGGATCCCGGTTGCCTCGCAGCGTGCCCCGCGGACGGCGCGATCGTTCAGTACGTGAACGGCATCGTCGATTTTCAGCAGGAGCATTGCATCGGCTGCGGATATTGCATGACGGGGTGTCCATTCAACATTCCGAAATTCAGCCCGGGGGCGCGGAAAGTATTTAAGTGCACGCTGTGCGTCGATCGTGTGAGCGCCGGCTTGGAACCCGCGTGCATCAAGTCGTGCCCGACTGGCTGCCTGCACTTCGGCACGAAGGACGATATGAAGTTCCTGGCCGAAAAACGGGCGAAGCAACTTCGCGACGTTTCGGGGTTCAAGGATGCGGGCGTGTACGATCCAGCGGGCGTCGATGGCACGCACGTGATTTACGTGCTACATGACGCGAAGAAACCTGAGCTTTATGGCGGATTGCCTTCTGATCCGCACGTTCCATGGAGCGTGCAGCTCTGGAAGAAGCCGCTGAAATGGCTTGGCAATATAGCGATGATCGGCGGCGTGCTTGGTGTGGCGATTCACTATCTGCGATTCGGCCCGAAAGTGATCCAAGAAGACGAACCTGAAGTACTTACACCGACGCCGAGGCCGGGCCATGAGCCTGGGCCGAGACCGGGAGAACGCGGATGAGCGACGCCTATGTTCTTCCCAAGGGCCGGGTGCTTCGCTACACGTTCCACGAGCGATTCATTCACTGGATGGCCGGTCTGTCTTATGTGTACTTGCTGCTGACTGGGTTGGCGTTCTGGTCTCCGTGGCTTTTTTGGCTTGCCGTGATTTTTGGGGGCGGAACGATCGCGCGCGAATTGCATCCCTGGATCGGCTTGATATTTGTCACGGCTGTGTTGCTGATGTTTCGGATGTGGGCGACGCAGATGCATGAGACGGCCGTCGACAAACAATGGTGGGACGCCGTCGGGCACTACATTCGGAACGAAGAGGACAAGGTCCCGACCGTCGGACGTTTCAATGGCGGACAAAAGCTGCTTTTTTGGGGATTTTTCTGGGGCGGCATTTTGCTGTTCCTGAGCGGGCTAGTTCTGTGGTTTCCGCATTTGATTCCGTGGAATCTACGATATCTGCGATATATCGCCGTGCTGGTGCACGCGTCTACGGCTCTGATCACGATCGGGCTCTTCATCATTCACGTGTACATGGGAGTGTTGCTGGAGCGAGGGTCGTTCGGTTCGGTGATTCGCGGGGATGTTTCGGCGAACTGGGCGAAGCGATACCACGGCATCTGGTATGACCAGATTACGCGCGGAAGCGCGGCGAGGAAATGAGGAGTGGAAAGTGGGACGTTCGGATTTCCCGCTCGCGCGAGCTAGCGCAGAAATACCCGTCCGCGGCTGAAGGACTGCGTTTCTACGGGCACATCGCCCAATTTCAAAAATCCCTGTACGACGATTTGGAAATCGAGTGCGGCAAGGAACCGGTGGCGCGCCTTCCCGGCATGCTGCGGCACGAGCTCGATCTTTTTATTCTGCTGCCGCGATTTGGGGCGTTTCTGTCGGTTGTGGAGAAAAATTCGCCCGGGCCTTTGGCACAGGCTGCCGCGTCACTGCGCGCGAGTGGTGGAACGCGATGGCAGGAAATTCTCACCAATTACTGGCAAGCCGATTTGCAGTCAGCCGCCGACCTCGATCCGTCGCAAACGCTTCTAGCATGGGCTTTCCTGCAGCCTTATGCGGAATATCTAGCCGACTACACGGCGCATCCGCCTCTTCATTCGACACCGGCGATCTGTCCGCTTTGTTCTTCGCATCCTGTGGTGGGAGCGCTGCGGCCGGAAGGTGACGGAGGAAAGCGCTGGCTGATTTGCTCGTTGTGCGCCCATGAATGGGGATATCGCCGGCTGGTGTGCCCGAACTGCGGATCGGAAGACGTGCACAAGCTGCCGGTTTACAGCGCCAGTGAAATCGCGAGCGTGCGCGTGGAGGCGTGCGACGTCTGCCAGCACTACATCAAGACGGTTGACATGACGAAAGATGGGAACGCGGTACCGGTGGTAGATGAAATCGCAACGATCGCGCTGAATCTTTGGGCCGAAGAACACGGCTACACAAAAATTCAAACTAATCTGCTGGGCATCTAGAGCGAGCTGCTTTTCTCGATTCCCCCGACATGCAAACTGCCTCTTTGAACCGGCCGGGCAAAAATTGAAACCGGTTGAATGCCAAACACATCTATAGGAGTCTAAGTCTTGATGAGGTCTGGCGCGTGGCTGGACTCAACCGCGAAGATCGGATAGCGCGGGACGACGAGACAACGCTGTGCAGCATAACCTCTGTAGATTGATCCAATTGGGAAAGGTGTAATCGATGTGGATAGTTCGACTTGCGCTGCGGCGGCCGTATACATTCGTGGTGGCCGCGATTTTACTTCTGATTTTGGGACCAGTAGCAATTCTGCGCACACCGACCGATATTTTTCCGAACATTAATATTCCGGTGGTCAGCGTGATCTGGAACTACGGCGGGCTCGAGCCGGAGGAAATGTCGAACCGGATCACGTACATCTACGAGCGCGTGCTGACCACGACGGTGAACGACATCGAACATATCGAATCGCAATCATTCAACGGAATCGGAATCACGAAGGTTTTCTTTCATCCCGGCGTGCAGATTGGCAACGCTGTCGCACAAGTGACCGCGATTTCTCAAACGATTGTGCGGCAGTTTCCGCAGGGCACCACGCCGCCTCTGGTGATTCAGTACAACGCGTCGACAGTGCCGATTTTGCAGCTGGCGCTTTCGGGCAAGGGGCTGAACGAACAGCAACTCTTTGACATGGGAGTGAATTTCATCCGCACTGGATTGATCACGGTGTCTGGCGTGGCCATTCCGTATCCTTACGGAGGGAAGCAGCGGCAGATTATGGTGGATTTGAATACTGCAGCGCTGCAGTCGAAAGGCTTGTCGCCGAGCGACGTGGTGAACACCATCACGAATCAAAATCTGATTCTGCCCGGCGGCACCGCGAAGATTGGCGCGTTTGAATATCAGGTGGATATGAACGGTGCGCCCACAAACGTCACGGAACTGAACAACCTGCCCATCAAGAGCGTGGGGGATTCGACAATCTACATTCACGACGTGGGGTTCGTGCGAGACGGATATCCGCCGCAGACGAACATCGTGCGCGTGGATGGTTCGCGGTCGGTGTTGATGTCGGTACTGAAATCGGGCGACGCTTCGACGCTCGACATCATTAACGGGATCAAACAGAAGATTCCGGTGATTCAGAATTCGCTGCCGGCGCACGTGGATATTCATCCGGTGTCGGATCAGTCGCTGTTCGTGCGCGCGTCGATTCAAGGAGTGATTCGCGAAGGAGCCATTGCTGCGGCGCTTACCGGTTTGATGATTCTTCTTTTCCTGGGGAGTTGGCGAAGTACGATCATCATCGCGGTTTCAATTCCTTTGTCGATTCTCACGTCGCTGATCGTGTTGAGCTCGCTCGGCGAGACGATCAACATCATGACCCTGGGCGGCTTAGCGCTGGCCGTGGGAATCCTTGTGGATGACGCGACGGTGGAAGTGGAGAACATCAATCGCAACTTCGACCAGGGCAAGGAAATCGTGCAGGCGATCCTGGACGGCGCTTCGCAGATTGCGGTGCCCGCGCTGGTGTCCACGCTTTCGATTTGCATCGTGTTCGTGCCGATGTTCTTCCTTTCTGGTGTAGCGAAGTATCTATTCGTGCCGCTGGCGGAAGCGGTGGTCTTTGCGATGCTTGCGTCATATTTGCTGTCGCGAACGCTCGTGCCCACGATGGCGCGGTATCTGCTTGTGGCAAGAACAGAGGACGAACGGCGCGAGGCTTCGCGGGCGTCGCGCAATCCATTTGTGCGAATGCAGGAAAAATTCGAAGTGGGCTTCGAGAAATTCCGCGGACGTTATCACCGGATGCTGGACGCCTCGATTCGGCACCGCAAGGCGTTTATCGTGATTTTTCTGCTGGCTTGCGTGCTTTCTTTCGGGCTGATTCCCTTCGTCGGGCAGGATTTCTTCCCCAGTGTGGACAGCGGCGAATTCAAACTGCACTTGCGCGCTCCGACAGGAACACGCATCGAGGACACAGCGGCGTTGTGCGATCGCGTCGAAGCTGAAATCCGGCAGCAGATCCCGCCGAAAGAATTGGTCACGATCATCGACAACATCGGACTGCCCTACAGCGGAATCAATTTGTCATACAGCACGTCGGCTCCCATTGGCCCCGCCGATGCCGATATTCAAGTCGAGCTATCGAAGGATCACCGCCCGACAAAAGAATACGTCCGCGAATTGCGTTTGAAGCTTGCGCACGATTTTCCCGGAGTTGTTTTCTACGACCTGCCGGTTGATATCGTCACCCAGATTCTCAATTTCGGGTTGCCGGCGCCGCTCGACGTTCAGATCGTGGGTCGCAATCTGACGGCGAACCGCGCTTTTGCGGAAAGCCTGATCAACAAGCTGAAATTTGTCCCCGGTGCGGTGGATTTGCGGATTCAGCAGCCTTTCAACTACCCGAAATTTCATATCGATGTAGACAGGACGAAGACCAGCCAGGTAGGGTTCACTCAGAAAGATGTGGCGAACAATCTGCTGATTTCGCTGAGCGGCAGCTCGCAAACGACGCCGACATTCTGGCTCGATCCGAAAACCGGCGTGAGCTACAACATTGCGACGCAAACGCCTCAATATCGAATCGATTCGCTGCAGGATCTCCAAAATATTCCGATCACGAATGGCATGGCGCCGCCACAGATTCTCGCAAGCCTGGGTAGCTTCACGCGCGGATCGGAGATGGCCGTCGTCTCTCATTACAACATTCAGCCGGTAATCGATATTTTTGGATCGGTGGACGGACGCGATCTCGGCGGCGTCTCGCGCGATATAGCCAAGATCATTGAAGCTTCGAAG
This sequence comes from uncultured Acidobacteriota bacterium, assembly GCA_963772535.1. Classification (GTDB taxonomy): domain Bacteria; phylum Acidobacteriota; class Terriglobia; order Acidiferrales; family UBA7541; genus Palsa-295. The sequence continues at coordinate 462,303 of CAVYXN010000004.1, read as the reverse complement.
AAGGATTTGCCGCAAGGTTCGCAGATCATTGAGCGCGGGCAGGTTCTCACCATGCGGTCATCGTTCATCGGATTGCTGGCAGGATTGGCCTTTTCAATCGTGCTTGTGTATCTGCTTATCGTGGTGAACTTTCAGTCCTGGCTCGACCCTTTCATTATTTTGATGGCTTTGCCGGCGGCGCTCGCGGGAATCGTCTGGATGCTTTTCGTCACCGGAACGACGGTGAGCGTTCCGGCGCTGACGGGAGCCATCATGTGCATGGGCGTGGCGACGTCGAACAGCATTCTGGTCATCAGCTTCTCGAAAGAACGCCTCGAAGAAGGCGAAGATCCTGGTGAAGCGGCTTTGAGCGCGGGGTTCACTCGCTTCCGGCCGGTGTTGATGACGGCGTTGGCGATGATTATCGGAATGCTGCCCATGTCGCTCGGCCTTGGCGAAGGTGGCGAGCAGAACGCGCCGTTGGGGCGTGCGGTGATCGGCGGCCTCTTGTTCGCAACCGTGGCGACGCTATTCTTCGTGCCTGTATTTTTCAGCTTCGTGCATAGCTGGCGGCAGAGTAGGTCAGCCGGTGAAGCGGCGTAGCAGATTCGGACGTCAAATACACGGGTGATTCGGGAGTCGGAATTCGAAGAGGAGATATGGCGCAGACGGAAGAAGTGGTGAAGCAACCAGAGCAAGAAAACGGGCAGCCGCGCGAGTCCGGTTCCAAGCACGGCGTTTTGATCACAGTGATCGTGCTGGCGATTATTGCTGCGGTTGTGATCGGCGGAATCGTTCCGCGTCTTCGCGCGAAAGAGGCGCTCAAGAAGGAAACCTATGATCTTGCCGTGCCGACGGTAAACGTTGCCAGTCCGAAGCAGGGGGCACCGCAAACAGAAATCGTGCTTCCAGGAAACATGCAGGCATTCATCGAATCTCCGATTTATGCCCGCACGAGCGGCTACCTCAAAAAATGGTACGTTGACATTGGCGGACGTGTGAAAGCGGGACAGCTCCTCGCCGAAATCGAGACGCCGGAAGTGGATCAACAGCTGCAGCAGGCTCGTTCGCAATTGAACACCGCGAAGGCAAATTACAACCTCGCCCAAATTACCTCGAACCGTTATCAGGAGCTGAAAAACACGGATTCGGTAGCGCAGCAGGACGTGGATAACGCCCTCGGTTCTGAGCGCGCCAATGCCGCCACGGTGTCGGCGGCCGAATATCAGGTGAAGTATCTCGAGCAGCTCGAGTCGTTTCGCAAAATCTACGCGCCGTTCGACGGCATCATCACGGTTCGCAACACGGATGTGGGACACCTGATCAATTCGGGTGCTGGCAGTCCCACGGCCGAGCTCTTTCACATTGCTGCAATCCACACGCTTCGCGTCTATATCAATGTGCCGCAGCAGTTTTCTCCCGCCGCCAAGCCTGGATTGCCCGCCGCTTTGACGCTGCAGGAATTTCCGGGACGGAAATTCAAGGGAACACTTGTCCGCACCGCGAACGCGATCGACCTGGCCACGCGCACACTCCTTGTGGAAGTGGATGTCGAAAATCCCACGGGCGAATTATTGCCCGGCGCGTTTGCCGAAGTGCATCTTGCCGTACCGTCCGGCGCGCCGACCTTTATATTGCCGGTAAGCGCGCTTATTTTTCGGGCGCAAGGATTGCAAGTGGGAGTGGTGAAAGATGGGAAACCGCGCGCAGCTTGCGAACATCATCCTGGGTCGCGATTTCGGCAGTGAAGTGGAGGTGGTATCCGGTTTGCAAGCGGACGATCAGGTGATCATCAATCCGCCGGACTCGCTGATATCGGGCGAGGAGGTTCGCGCGGCACAACCTCCCAATCAGAATCAAGGGAACAGTCAGGCACCGGGACAAAATCCGCCACGCCAGGAGGCTCAATCGGGAGGGCGAGCGGTGAAGCGTCCCTTTCGCATGGAGTTCGCCGGCGGATCTGTTCTCACGCGTCGGGTTCGAGTCGCGGCCCAGCTCGCTGCCGCATTGTCCCTTTTTGGCTGCACGGTCGGCCCAAATTACGTGCGGCCTCCGGCAGATGTTCCCGTGAGCTACAAGGAACTCGGAAACTGGAAACCTGTAGAGCCGAGCGATCAAGTCGCGAAGGGCAATTGGTGGGATGTTTACGAAGACCCGCAACTGAATGCACTGGAAGCGCAAATTGATGTCTCCAACCAGAACCTGAAGGCCGCGCAAGAGAGATTTGAACAAGCGCGGGCGGCGATTCGAATCTCGAAGTCGAATTACTATCCGACTATCGACGGGCGGGGCGTCTGCTCACGCAAAATCGCATTTCCTCGAACTCCCCACTTTTCAAAACGGGCGCCGGCAAAAAACAACTACTCCGATTACACGATCTCGATCGATGCGTCCTGGGAACCGGATTTGTGGGGCCGCGTGCGACGTACGGTGGAAGCGAGCCGCTCGGAAGCGCAAGCGACCGCTGCCGATGTCGCGAATGTGAGCCTGAGCCTGCATGGCGAGCTGGCCATGGATTATTTCCAGTTGCGCGGGCTGGATGCACAAGAAGATCTTCTGCAATCAACCGTCGTCGCATATGAAAAAGCGCTGGAACTTACTGAGAATCGTTACAAAGCAGGCCTCGCGTCGGCGGTGGATGTGGCCCAGGCCGAGACGCAGCTTCGAACCACCCGCGCGCAAGCGATCGACGTCGGCGTAAATCGCGCCTCATTCGAGCATGCAATTGCAGTGTTGATCGGCAAGCCGCCTGCGCAATTCAGTTTGCCGAGTTCGCCCTTGCGTGCTGTGCCGCCCGCGATCCCGCCGGGGCTTCCTTCGGATTTGCTGGAGCGCAGGCCCGACGTCGCTGCGTCCGAACGCCGGATGCAGGAATCGAATGCGCAAATCGGTGTGGCAAAATCCGCCTATTATCCGCTCGTTACTTTGAGTGGTTCGGGAGGATTCGAAAGCGGCGTGTTTACCACGCTAATTCAAGGTCCGTCTGGACTTTGGTCTGTAGGCGCCGACTGCCACCGAATACTCTTTTTGACGCGGGGAAAGCGCCACGCCGTAACGCAGCAAGCGCAATCCGCGTACCGCGAATCGATTGATACCTACCGGCAGACCGTGCTGAGCGCATTTCAAGAGGTGGAAGACAATCTTGCAGCTCTTCGAATCCTCAATGATGAAGAAGTAGTGCAGCAATCCGCGGTCGCTTCCGCCGAGCATTCGCTGGCCCTTTCAATCAATCGCTACAAGGGCGGCATTGTAAATTATCTCGAAGTGATTACGGCGCAAAATGCCGCGCTCGCCGACGAAGTAACCGAGGTAAGCATTCAAACGCGCCGCATGCAGGCCAGCGTGCTACTGGTGAAGGCGATCGGCGGCGGCTGGAACATTTCGCAGATTCCGCGCGTTTAGTGCTACGCTAACGCAGCTGCCGGCCGAGTTGCCAATCAGTCCGGCTCCTGCGTCACGATGTGTACATCCACGGCGGGCGCATCGCGCAGGAATCGGTTGATCGCGTTCAGAAACAATAGTTTCCGCAGGCCTTCCACAGCGGTGCGCCCGAAGATCACCTGCGTGATGTGCTTCTCGCGGACGAATTGCGCAGTCGCGTCCGCTACATTGTCGCCTTTCAAGCCGCACCGTCTTTGCGCCCAGGCTCTCTGCGAATTGCATGTTGGCGGCCAGCAATTTCTGATCCTGTTCGCTGGAAGTGCCGTGGTCTGTATCGATGTGAACAGCGTAAAGATCGGCGTCCATTCGCCGGGCCATGCGCGCCGCTCGTGCCACCAGGTATTGCGCTTTCGGGTTCGCGCTGATCAGTACTGCGATGCGTTCGCGAACCGCCCAGCTCTCGCGGATATCTTTCTCCACCATATACGATTCGAGGCTACGGTCCACCTGTTCGGCCACCTGACGCAAAGCCAGTTCGCGTAGCGCGATCAGATTTCCGCGGCGGAAGAAATTCTTGAGCGCCTGCTCCACTTTGTCCCGATTGTAAACGTCGCCGCGTTTCATCCGGTTTTGCAGCGCCTCGGGCGTCAGGTCCACCATCACCGTTTCGTCGGCCACTTGCAACACCCAGTCCGGAACGGTTTCGCGTACGGCCACGCCCGTAATCGCGCGGACGGTTGGCGCGATGCTTTCGATGTGCTGGATGTTGACGGTGGAAATTACGTCGATCTTCGCTTCGAGAAGCTCGAGCACGTCTTCATATCGCTTGCGATGCTTGCTTCCGGGGATATTCGTGTGCGCAAGTTCGTCTACCAGGACCACGGCCGGCCGGCGTGCCAGAATTCCGTCGGTGTCCATTTCTTCGAAGATCGTGCCCTTGTAGTCGATCTTCTTCCGCGGGACGATTTCCACCTGCTCGGAGAGCTCGACGATTCCTTTACGTCCGTGATTTTCCACGATTCCAATCACCACGTCTTCGCCGCGAGTCTTCCGGCGAATGGCCTCGCTCAGCATCCCATAGGTTTTGCCGACGCCTGGTGCGTAGCCGAGAAAGAGCTTCAGCACACCCTTGGGTTTATCAGGCGGTTTTGACTCCGCGAGCCATTGTTCTGGTGTCTTCGGCATGCCGGGTATTCTCTTTTACGAGCGCATAGAAAGCTACGATAGAATGGCGCGATGCGCGAAAATGCCGTTAGCCGTGCCCTTCAATTTGCGGCTGCATTTGGCATCGTGCTTGGGATCACCATTTTTTACCGCAAGGTGCTCCCCGTCAATGCCACCACCGTCGCACTCACTTTTCTGCTTGCCATTTTGGCGGTTTCGACTTTTTGGGGCATTGCTGTTTCGGTTTTTATGTCCATCGCCGCGATGCTTGCGTTCAATTATTACTTCCTTCCGCCGGTCGGCACGCTAACGATCGCCGATCCTCAGAATTGGGTGGCGCTATTCGCATTTCTCGTGGTTTCGGTGCTTGCCAGCCAGATCTCCAATCGCGCGCGGAAGCAGTCTGAGGATCTTTCCGCTCGCCGTCGCGAAGTGGAACGGCTGTACTCGTTCAGCCGCGGATTGCTTGAGTCTGGCAACGTGATTCAGTTGCTGAATCGAATTCCCGCGCAAATTGTAGATACATTCGAGGTGGGCGCGGCGGCTCTGTTTCTTGCCGATAAGCAGAAGATCTATCGTTCCGGCCCGGTGATGCCGCTGCTCGACCTGGAAAGCCTCAAAGCGATTGTAGCGCGCGAAGAACCGGTGATTGATGTGGCCAACAGTATCTGCTTCGTGCCAGTGCGCATGGGTGTGCGTCCCATCGGAAGCCTGGGGATTTCGGGCACGATTTTGTCGCGGCAGACGCTCGAAGCCATTGGCACGCTGATCGCAGTGGCGATGGAGCGCGCTCGTGCAGTGGAACAGCTTGGGCAGACGGAAGCAGCGCGCGAAGGCGAGCGGCTGCGAACGGCGTTGCTCGATTCGGTCACGCATGCGCTTCGAACACCTCTTACCTCCATCAAAGCGTCGGTGACGAATTTGCTTTCAAACCCCGCCCTCAGCGATGAGCAACGAAGCGAGCTTCTCACTATCATCAATGAGGAGAGCGACCGCTTGAATCGGCTCGTTGGTGAAGCTGCCGAGATGGCCCAGCTTGATGCCGGTGAGGTGGTGCTGAAACTCGAGCCACACCCGCTTTCGGATGTGATTGGCGCTGCGCTCGCGCAAACCAAGAGCGTGCTCGGCAGTCGACGTGTGGATCTGCGCGTGCCGGCAGAGTTGCCGCGCGTTCGCGTTGATCTAGCGCGCGCTCGCGAGGCTCTGATTCACCTGGTCGAAAATGCAAACCAGTATTCACCTCCCAATGAGCCGATCACGATTACCGCCGAGCAGAATGGCGATTTTGTGATCACCAGCGTGGCGGATCGCGGCGCGGGAATCGACGATCCCGAGCAGAATTTGATTTTCGAGAAGTTCTATCGCGGCCGCGACCAGCGCTATCGTGTGGAAGGCACGGGCATGGGCTTGCCGATCGCCAAGGCAATCGTCGAGGCGCACGGCGGCACAATGAGCCTCACCAGCCAGCGCGGCCACGGCTCCGTCTTTTCCTTCACGTTGCCGATTGATCGCAGTCGGTCGGCAGCCTGAACATGAGCTCGCCAACAATTCTGATAGTGGATGACGAACCGCAGATTCGCCGCGTGATGCGCACAACGCTGTCATCGCAGGGATATAGCGTGATCGAAGCGAAATCCGGCGAGGAGGCGCTCGAAAAACTTCGCGCTGAGCGCGCCGATTTGATTCTTCTCGACGTGAACATGCCCGGAATGTCCGGCCTCGATACCTGTCGCGCCATTCGACGGACCACCGATGTGCCCATCATCATGCTCACTGTCCGCAATACTGAAAAAGACAAGGTGCAAGCTCTCGATGCGGGTGCCGACGATTACGTGGTGAAGCCGTTTGGCGCGGAGGAATTGATGGCGCGCATCCGAGCGGCTCTTCGCCGAGTTGCGACCGGCGAAACGACTCCCGCGTTTCGATCGGATGACCTGACGATCGACTTCGCGAAGCGAAGCGTAACAGTGAAGGGAGTCGCGATGCGGCTCACTCCCAAGGAATTTGAACTGCTGCGCCAGCTCGTCTCGAATCAGGGAGTATCGCTGAGTCATCGCAGGCTGCTGCAGGCTGTCTGGGGCCCCGATTACGGCGAGGAGACCGAATATCTGCGTGTCTTCATCAATCAACTGCGAAAGAAAATCGAGCCGGACCCGCGGCATCCGCGCTACATCCACACCGATCCATGGATCGGGTATCGCTTCGAGCCCTCACCCAGAAAACCTCGCGGCTCGCATGCCGGGAAGTAGAATTTTCGCGGCGTGCTAGCGAAGCGGACGTGTGGCATCTAGTTCGAGATTGAGTTCGAGCACGTTCACACGCGGCTCGCCTAGAAATCCCAGTTGCCGCTGCTCGGTGTGTTTTGCTACCAGTCCACGCACTTCGTCTTCTTTTATTCTGCGCTCCCGTGCCACCCGCGAGACTTGGAATTCCGCCGACGCGGGTGAAATGTGCGGATCGAGCCCGGAACCCGATGCGGTTGCAAGGTCCACGGGGATTGGTGCGCCCGGCATTTTCCGCCGAAAGAGATTGCACGTTTCCGGCGACGCGATCCACCAGCGCCTTGTTCGTCGGACCAAGATTCGATCCCCCCGAAGCCATCGGATCATATCCAGCAGGCCCAGCAGCCGACGGCCTCGAATGAAAATATACCGCTGACGTAAACGGCTGGCCGAGTAGCGTCGAGCCCACCACTGTCCCGTCGAGCCGCCGAATCAGTTCGCCATTCGCCTGTCGCGGATAGAGCAGCTGCGCGATCCCTGTGACCACCACCGGATAGATAATCCCCAAGAGCACGGTCGTAGCCAGCGTCATCCAAATCGAAATCAGAAAGGTTTCGCTTCATGGTGTCCTCACGCCAAACCAATGCGCGTAATAATCATGTCGATCAACTTGATCCCGAGAAATGGCGCGACAATTCCTCCGAATCCATAAATTAAAAGATTGCGCCGCAATAGCGCCTCCGCGCCAAGAGGGCGATACCGCACCCCACGCAACGCCAGCGGCACCAGCGCGATGATAATCAGCGCGTTGAAAATCACCGCCGACAGCACCGCCGAATGCGGCGTTTTCAGGTGCATAATGTTAAGCAACTCGAGCTGCGGAAACGCCGCCGCAAACATCGCCGGAATAATCGCGAAATATTTTGCCACGTCATTGGCCACGGAAAATGTAGTCAACGATCCACGCGTAATCAGAAGCTGTTTTCCAATTTCGACGATCTCGATAAGCTTCGTCGGATTCGAATCCAGATCCACCATGTTGCCGGCCTCTTTCGCCGCCTGCGTGCCGGCATTCATCGCCACGCCCACGTCCGCCTGCGCCAGCGCCGGCGCGTCATTTGTTCCATCGCCCGTCATCGCGACAAGTTTCCCCTTGGCCTGTTCGCGACGAATCAGCGCAAGCTTGTCTTCGGGTTTCGCCTGCGCCAGAAAATCATCGACGCCCGCTTCGCGCGCAATCGCCGCGGCCGTCAAAGGATTGTCGCCCGTGATCATCACCGTCCGAATTCCCATCGCGCGCAGCTGATCGAAGCGTTCGCGCATCCCTCCTTTCACAATATCTTTCAAATAAATCGTCCCGAGCACGCGCCGATCCTCCGCGACCAGCAGCGGTGTACCCCCGGCGCCGGCGATTGCCTTCACTGCGTCTTCCACTTCCGGCGGCACCCGATTCCCTCCGTCCGCCGCATACCGAGCAATCGCATCAAACGCGCCCTTCCGAATTTCGCGCCCGTCCAGATCGACGCCCGACATTCGCGTCGTCGCCGAAAACGGAATGAAATTCGTCGCCACCGACGCAAGCTCGCGCCCGCGCAACCCGTATTTCTCCTTGGCCAGCACTACAATCGACCGTCCCTCCGGCGTCTCGTCCGCCAGTGAAGCAAGCTGCGCCGCGTCTGCTAAATCTCCTTCCGCCACGCCCGGTGCGGCAATGAACTCCGTCGCGCGCCGATTGCCCAGCGTGATCGTCCCCGTCTTGTCGAGCAGCAACGTATCCACATCGCCCGCCGCTTCCACCGCGCGTCCCGACATCGCCAGCACATTCCGCTGCACCACTCGATCCATCCCCGCAATACCAATCGCCGAAAGCAATCCGCCAATCGTCGTCGGTATCAGGCATACGAGCAGCGAGATCAACACGTAAATCGATTGCGGCGCGCCGGAATAAATCGCCATCGGCTGCAAGGTCACCACCGCCAGTAGAAAAATAATCGTCAGACCAGCCAGCAGAATATTCAGCGCAATCTCATTCGGCGTTTTCTGCCGCTCCGCTCCTTCCACCAGCTTGATCATCCGGTCGAGAAATGTTTCTCCCGGATTCGAAGTGATCTTCACCGTGATTTCATCGGACAGCACGCGCGTCCCGCCTGTCACCGCCGAACGGTCGCCGCCCGACTCGCGAATCACCGGCGCCGATTCACCCGTGATCGCCGATTCATCCACCGACGCCACGCCTACCACCACTTCGCCATCGCCCGGAATGAACTCCCCGGCTCTCACGACAACCATATCCTCCGCGCGCAATTTCGATCCCGGTACTTCCTCAAACGTTCCGTCCGCCTTCATTCGCCGCGCATGTGTTTCCGAACGCGCCTTGCGCAGCGTCTCCGCTTGGGCCTTCCCGCGCCCCTCGGCCATCGCTTCCGCGAAATTCGCAAACAGCACCGTGAACCACAGCCACAGTGTAATCTGCAGCGCAAATCCAAATTCATTCGAGTGGTGAGGAATCTCGCGCAGCAAATCCAAAGTCGTAACCACCGCGCCCACTTCCACCACGAACATCACCGGATTCTTCATCAGCGTCCGTGGATTCAGTTTCTTCACGGAATCCCACAGTGCCCCGCTGACAATCCCGCCGGTCCACAGCGATTTCTTCGGCCTCTTCGGACTATCGCTCCCCGCGCCGGGTATCTTGATTGCTTCAGAAGTCACAGTCATCCCCGTACTCATCGCCTATCCTCCGAATACTTTCCCCGCATGCAGCAACAGGTGCTCCAGAATTGGCCCAAGACTCAACGCCGGAAAGAATGTCAGCGCTCCCACAATCAAAATCACGGAAACAAGGAGCGTCGCGAAGAGCGGAGTAGTCACTGGAAACGTGCCAGCCGTTTCTGGCGCGATCTTTTTCTTCGCCAGGTTGCCGGCAATCGCCAGCACCGGAAGCACCATGAAGAACCTTCCAAACAGCATGTCGAACGCAAGTGTCACGTTGTACCAGACGGTATTCGCGTTCAAGCCCGCGAACGCCGAACCGTTGTTCGCCGCGCCCGACGTATATGCATACAAAATTTGCGACAGGCCATGCGGCCCCGGATTTGTAATCCCAGCTTTTCCATCGGCCGTCACCGAGCCCACCACCGTGAAACTCAAAATCAGCAGCGAAAAAATCAGAACAGCCAGCATCGCCATCTTCACGTCATATGCTTCAATCTTCTTTCCCAGATACTCAGGCGTCCTTCCCACCATCAGCCCGGCGATGAACACAGTCAGAATGATGAACACCACAATCCCGTAAAGCCCCGCACCGACGCCGCCAAACACGATCTCGCCAAGCATCATGTTGATCATCGGAATCATGCCGCCAAGTGGCGTGTAGGAATCGTGCACGCCATTCACTGCGCCGCAGCTCGCATCCGTCGTAATCGTGGCAAAGAGCGCCGAGTCGGCGATTCCGAACCTCACCTCCTTCCCCTCCATGTTTCCGCCCGGCTGCGTCGCGCTCGCATGCTGATCGAGACCATGTAACTCGGGATTGCCTCGCGCTTCCGCCGAGTAAGCAAAAAACACGCCCGCAATGAAGAGCGCCGCCATCGCGCCCCACACCGCCCAACCGTGTTTTTGCGAGCCGGTCATTCGCCCAAGCGTGTACGTAAGTCCCGACCCAATCGCAAAAATCAGCAGCATCTGGACGAAGTTCGTCAAAGGCGTGGGATTCTCGAATGGGTGCGCGCTATTGGCATTGAAAAAGCCGCCGCCATTCGTGCCGTACATTTTGATCGCTTCCTGCGAAGCAACCGGGCCGAGCGTAATCAACTGCTCGGTCACATGTTGCGTGGTCGTTTTTCCATCGCTGCCGGTCACCTGCACGGTTTGAGGATCCACCAGCTTCGCGGTCACGTAAGGCCTCAAGCTCTGCACCGTCCCCTGCGAAACAAAAAACAGCGCTATCACAATGCATGCCGGCAGAAGCACCCACAGAATCGTCCGGGTCAAGTCCACCCAGAAATTTCCGATTGTTTGCATTTCTTTTCGCGCGATCCCGCGAATCACCGCGATCGCGAGGGCAATCCCCACGGCGGCTGACAAAAAGTTGTGATACGCGAGCCCGGCCATCTGCGTGAAGTAGCTCATCGTTGATTCGCCGGAGTATGACTGCCAGTTCGTGTTAGTCGTAAACGAAGCCGCTGTATTGAAAGCCGAATCCGGCGCCACTGCTCCGAAGTGCTGCGGATTCAAAGGAAGCCATTGCTGCACGCGCATAATCACGTACAGAAGAACCATCGACACCACGCTCAGCAGCAGCATTGCTATGGCGTACTCCGTCCAGCGCATCTCGTGCGTTTCGTCCACTCCTGTCACGCGATAGAGGAGGCGTTCGACGGGTCGCAGCACCACATCCATAAACGTCTTCTCGCCGCTGAACACACGCGCCATATACACGCCCAGCGGTTTCGTGATCGCCAGCAGCAAGACGAAGTACACGCCAATTTGAAACCATCCGTTCGCCGTCATGTTCAGAACCTCTCCGGCCACAAAAGCGCCGCCAGCAGATACACCAGCAGCAAGGCGGAAATCCCCAGAAGCAAAATGTTGCCAAGCATCTCGAATGCTCCTTACTTCAACCGCTCACAAGCCCATACGTACACAATCGCCACCACAAAAAAACCAACCGTACAAATGAAGAACGCTATATCTCGCATGGATTTCGCCCCCTAAAACTTCACCATGATCGACATGTCGATGAACGACTCATCCCTGCGAAGGTCTGGTGTCCACACGGTTGATCCAATCGCAGTACAAGCGGTTTGTGCCGCAGGCAGCGTGGTCTCTCCCGACGTGACTCCGCTTTGACAGACAAACTGCGTCGGGAAACCGGTGTTGCCGCCGGGAGGCGTAATCCCGCCCCGGCCAGTCCAATAAGGGACGTTCGCGTGGCGGTAGTCGTATTCCCAACGGAACGTAACGTACTGTTTGGGCATGTAGTCGAACGTAATGGACGAGTCCCAAGCTTTATATGGATCGCCCGGATTCTCGGTGAAGTACGGAGAATTCGTCGAAGCAGTAACCGCCGTTTCGCCGTTGATGGGCGGCAGCAGCACCAGGTAGCGCCCGGGATTGTTGATCTTTCCGCCGCCAATCGTTAAGCCGAACAGGTCCCGGTGGAACCAGAACCGGTTGTACAACATGAATCCCAGGAAACTCTGCTTTGGTCCGCCGGCTTTGTTGCCATAGCAGCTCACACCACCTCCGTACTCGCATCCAGCATCGGCGGTCAGAGAAAATGCCATCTTGTCCAGGGTGCTATCCGGCCGATCGAAATATTTCACCTCGATGCTGTCGTCGGTGTGGATCCTCCTTCGGTTCGGTATGAAAAGGTCGTCCCGGCCCAGCCCATAGTTGTTCGAGATGATGTTGATCCATGGCGCCGGAGTCCATTTGATCTGTCCGCCGAGACCGGGCCTGTGATTGGCGGATGCGTACGCCTGCCATCCATTGATGAACCATGGCTCGATCTTCAGGTGGGCCGTAGGAAAAATCTGCACGCGCACACCATTGAAGAACCACGGTGTGTTAGAGGAAACGTAAGAGGGCTGGTAGGCCCAATTGTCGAAGTTGTAGTAACTGAACAGGCCGATGTAGGAGAGAAAGATTCCCGCATCCACGTTCACGCCGTGCAGCACATCAAAGTGGTATCCGCCGTATGCTTCAGAAACGTAGCGATAGGCGCTGACCAGATCCCATTGCCCGTGGCCTAGACTGGGGTCATTTCGCGGGGTGGTCGCAGAATACATGCCGAACTGCGTCATCAACCGCGCGCGAACGTTGTCATAATGAAAATCGCCGCCCACTCCGAACTGTTCGAGCTGCACTTCACTCGAGCGAAAGAGTTCGCTCGATCCTCCAATCGAATGGTCCGTCGGATGATTGAAATCCACCACGTAGTTCATGTCGGCTCGGATCTCGGGTGTGAAGAATTTCGTGTCCCAGAAGATCTCTTTCGTGCGCGGGTTGCCGTTTAGCCAGGTCCAGTCCGCGTCTGAGAACGGCTCCTGCTTGGCCGGGATGATTGGTTTCTTTTGATCGGAAGCCATCGCCGCTTCCTGTCGCGACGAGCTCACGGACGAATCCTTCACGGCCTCCGGCTCCGCCGTTTTCGCTGGGAAGGCAGCCGTCACTAGCCCCGGCTTTTCCGCGGACGCCTGCGCAATTTTTTGAGCTTTCAGTTCGGCTTCGAGTTCGTCGATCCGGTGGCGCATTGCCTCCAGCTCTTTTAATATTGCCGGTGATATCGGCTGGTCGGTTGCGCTTGCTTGTTGATTAGCCGCTTCGCTCGTCGTCTGCGCGAAGCAGGGAGCCTGCATCACCGTAAAAACAAGTCCGCAAAAAGCGGCACGCCATCTGTTCTGCGTCAGGAATTTCGTCATGAACCTCGTCTCCCCTCTGAATTGCTTCGCTCCGTGTTCCTTCAACCATTGCCGCAAACTGATCCCTGCAAGCTGCTTTGGAACTGCCCCATTTGGAACCTTACCCAACGAGCCCGATGTGACCTCCGTCGCGACCGCTGTGACTTTCCTACCCGCTGTTTTGTCGGATTTTTTTCAATACCAGTGAAGCCAGCTCACCAGCGAATTCAAGAACTTGATTCCGCCGAGGATTGCCGCCAAACCTCCCAGCGTGAGGCCGACGCGAACTATGGCCTCTTGATGCAACATTGCTCCTGCAATGGAACCGACGCGAATGCCAGCCCCGGAACTTAAGAAACCGGGATCCTCTGGATTTTCGGCGTCGCTCTCACGAGGGTCGGACTCCATTTCGTACAAGTGCTCTGCCAAGTGCTTCTTGTGACGGTCTCCGCGCTTTTGCTCGCGCCGGAGCTGCGCGAATACGTACGCGTAGAAACCAAGCACCGAGAGCGAACTGACGATGAACGTGACGGCGAGCATTTCCGCCTCCTTCGCCATTGCCGACTGCATCGCAACGCGGGAAAGGCAAACGAACCAAGACTAGGCTTTTCCGCATCAGGAAGGCATAAGGGGCGCATAAAGTTTTCGTAAGGATTCACCGCAGCAAAAGCCTGAAGCGTTCCAAGCGGCAAGCGGAGCCAAACACATTCGAATCAGCCCTTTTAGCGAAGTCGAACCGGACAAATTTCCCCGAGCGTGCTAGCCTGCTCGAAGTGACCTTGGTTGAAACGATCAGCATCTAATAGATGAAGGGCTTGGCGAAGATTGGGCGAACCGAGGCCCGTCGCGCGCGGGGGTTTCCGGCGCGCCAAGGTTAATACACGGTGGCGCGATTAAAAGTAATCGTAAGTACTGTAAAAACAGCATCTTACGAAATTCTAATCGGCGGTAAACGGGCCCTAAAAAGCATATTCAAGAGGCGAAATGGCGACGCGTCAGCGGGTGGTGATTCTCGGCGGTGGCTTCGGCGGCCTGAGCGCCGCGCGGAAACTCAAGAACGCGCCGATCGACGTCACTTTGAGTCGATCGCTGCAACTTCCACTTATTTCAGCCCCTGCTCTATCAAGTTGCCACCGGCTCGCTTTCGCCCGCGAACATCAGTGGGCCATTGCGCCAGGTCCTGAAGCACAACAAAAACACGACGGTGCTTCTCGGCGAAGCGATTGACATTGATCCCGCGCACTCATCAAGTGATTTTGAGTGACGGCGTGATTGGCTACGACACGCTGATCGTCGCCACCGGCTCAAGTCATCAATATTTCGGCCACGACGAGTGGGAGAAATTCGCGCCGGGACTCAAAACGATAGAAGACGCCACCGACATGCGTGCGCGGATTCTGCTGGCCTTCGAAGCAGCCGAGCGCGAAACAGATCCCGAGAAGCTGAAAGAGTGGATGACGTTTGTGATTGTCGGCGCCGGTCCCACCGGAGCAGAACTGGCGGGCGCGCTTGGCGAAATCGCGAACGATACTCTGAAGCACGACTTCCGCCGCATTAATCCGACCGAAGCGCGAATCATTCTTGTGGAAGGCAGTGGCCGAGTTCTGCCTTCATATCCGCCGAAGCTTTCTGAAGCCGCGCGAAAAATGCTGGAGCGCTTGAAGGTTATGGTTCGAACCGGCGCGATGGTGACCGATATCAAAGCGCACGCGGTCACGATCAAATGCGGCGATCACGCCGAAATCATTCCCACGCGCACAGTTCTTTGGGCGGCTGGCGTGCTCGCGTCTCCAGTCGGACTGGCGCTGGCTAAAAGGTTAGGCGCAAAAACCGACAGGGCCGGGCGCGTGATCGTCGATCCCGATATGACGATTCCGGGCCATCCTGAAATATTTGTGATTGGCGATCTTTCGAGTTTTACCCATCAAACTGGAAAGCCGCTACCCGGAGTTGCGCAACCGGCGATTCAACAGGGCCGCTACGTTGCGAAAGTAATCGAGCGAAGGTTGCGCGGCGAGAAAATGAAGCCATTCCATTATTTCGACAAAGGAAATCTGGCGACGATCGGGCGCGGCGCTGCAGTCGCTGATTTGAACTTCATCACTCTTGCAGGTCTGCCGGCATGGCTGGTCTGGCTTTTTGTTCACCTGATGTATATCGTCGAATTTAAAAATCGGCTTCTCATCTTCATGCAGTGGATGTGGCTCTACATGACGTTCGATCGTGCTGCCCGGCTGATCACCGGCAAGAATTTATTGCCGCTGGATATGTGACGTCACGAGGGGACGTCAGTACGAGCCGGAAGCCGGCGAGCGCGGATGGCCTTCTTCAGCAGGCCGTAGTCGTGCTCGGTCTGGTCCGCATATTCAACCGCGAATTTTTCAATCGCATCATCGAATGAATCGCCCTTGCCGAGATAAGCGGCGATTTTAACTGGGTCTCCCGTTCGCGCGTGTCCTCGAGCCAGAGCCCAACCGCAAAGCTCGATGTATTCTTCGAAGTCATCCTGCGACATTGTGGATATGTCGATTTTCATTTTCATGTCGCGAAGCTGTCGAAAATAGTAGCAGCGATTGTCGTCGTCGCGTGTCCAGCCAAGAAAGGCGTCGCTGGCCGACTGCAACATGCGCTGTCCTGTAACTACGCGCTCGCCATAATTGCCGTACTTGCTTTTGCTGGTGTAGGGTTCGAGCACGGAAGGAAACGCTTCCTTGAACTGCAGGAAGAGCGGATCGTCCGCACTTGCAAGCAGCAACATCACGGCGCAACGAGTGCCTACGCTGCCCACTCCGACCACTTTTCTGGCAATGTCCGCGACCTGATATCGCTGCAGCAAGACTTTCCGATCCTCGGGAAGCGTGTGGAGATAGCGGTGAAACATGTCAGCGACGAGCTTTCTCTTTTTTGTGTAGTCGCGCGGGTGATACACGAGTGGCGGCCGATCGATGATCCGGCGATTGCCGTTGTGGATGTAAGTAATTTGAGGAAGGAGCTGCGTGGCTGACTGGCGTCTCGCCTTTTTCTCGATTTCCTGCCACTGCTTCTTTTCGGCTGCGGTTTTTGCTTGTCGAACGAGAATATTGGCTTCGAGATGCGAATACCATGCATCGATCGCGCGCATGCGGGCGTATTTCCGCATGTGTTCGCGATAGCTTTGCACCACATGACGCGCCGCGTCCCGACAGCGGCGTTCACGAAAGTTGTTCCTCGCAGCGAGAACCACGCTGGTTGCAAGACGCTTCACGTCCCACTCCCATGGAGCCGGAGATGTTTCGTCGAAGTCGTTAATGTCAAAAACGAGCCGGCGTTCGGGGGAGCCGAAGCCTCCGAAATTGCCGATGTGGCAGTCACCGCAGGCCTGCACGCGAAGTCCGGTAGCCGGCGTGCTGGAGAGATCGAAAGCCATCAAAGCCGCGGCGCCTCGAAAGAACGCAAACGGCGATTGGCTCATTCGTCCGTAGCGAATGGGAAGAAGTTCCGGCAGGCGTCCCTCGTCAGCGTGCTTTAAGAGCTCGATGGGATCAGGACGCTTGGCTGGCGGTTTCCACTTTCCCTGTGATTTTCGCGACACGCGATCGCGCAGCGCTTTGCCGGCGGCAGTGCGTTCTTCGATGGAGGGGTGAAGATTCGTGAGTTTAGTAGCCATGGGCAAAATGTCCGGGGGGCGAACCGCTTAATGTGCCGCCATCGTCCGGGCAGGTATTGTCCGCTTCACGTCCATTATCGTCAATTTGTTATGCAGGAAGCGAGCGGGTGGTGTTGGATGGAGGAGTCACGTTGCAGCAGTAAGCGCGATGAGTTGCTCCGGACGCTCGGGCCTGTGGCTGCTGCTACAGGAGCATGAACGTGTGGTAGCCGATTTCCCCGAGGATAGCGCCAATCGCCGCGCCCACGAGCACATCGCTCAAGAAGTGCATGCCGAGAATTATCCTGGAGGCAGCAATCAACATTGCAACGGTGAGCAAGGTTCCCAGAAGCTCAGGATAGAAGAGGCCGATGGCTATCGCGACTGCGAATGCGGTGATCGAGTGGCCTGAAGGAAACGAATATTTGTCCGGAGGCAGAATCGAAGCCCAGCAGTGCGGCTCAATTTCGCATGGACGCTTGCGATGGCTGGCGTGTTTCAGGCTGCGAAATATGAAAATTCCCGCTATGGCCGCTGAAGCAGCAGCGCCTATGGCCGCGAAAGCGATGCGGACCGCCGAAGACAACCAAGATTAAGCCGAGGGCGTACCAGAGCCAGCCGTCACCACCGCGCGTGGCGACGATCATTAAGTATTCGAAACCATCGAGGCGCGCGCCAGCGATGCACTTTGCGCATGAGCCTGTGGTCGTTGGATTGAATCTGGTTCCAGAAAGATTGTGCGACAGTCATACCCATTCCTCCAGCGCCGGTTGCGGCACAGAGATCCAGCGAGGGCGTGGGCGGGATTTTGGTTCGCCGAGGACTTCGGCAGCCCAGCGGCGGCTGAATTGCCGTTCCTCGAAATAGTTGAACCACGTGAATGCAGGGAGCAACATACCGAGAGGCGCGAGCAGCGCGGTCCATGATTTCTCGCGCATCATTTCGCCCGCAATCAGAAAGCAATCGCGCGTCAGCTTGGCGAAAGAGCCGGATTCACCGGCAACCTTGCCCATGCCGCCGCGCAGTCCGTCAAAGAATTCTTCTTTGCTTCGCGCGGCCGAAACTTCCGTGTAAGCCGTTCCCGCGGACGGCAATGCATGCGCGTCGCTTCCACCGATTGCAATTTTCTCCCACTGCCGTGCCAGGGTTTGTGCATTCGCATTGGACCTTTCGAGCATGTGGCTATTGCGAGTCTCAATCGCCGGGAAGTATTCGCGGAACCAGGCAAAGTCTTCGCGCTCGCGGGCTCCGGTGAGATTGGAGAAGACGTGATTGATGCTGAAGAGAAGGCGGCGCTCGGAAAGATACATGAGCAAAGCAACAAGATCGTTGCGGCGCTGCTGGAGGTGCGTGTGCTGGCGCTCGGTGATGTCGTAGACGCCGACGTGAATTTCTGTGCCGCTCGGCATGCGGCAAGTGAGCTCTTCGCTCAAGAAAAAATTGGGCAAGCTGCGCAATTTTTCGGCGCCTTCGATCGAATCGTGGTCGGTGAGAGTGAAGAGATTCATGCCGCGGCGCTGTAACCGGTCGTAGACTTCGACAGGATCGCTATAACTTTCGCGGCAAAATTTGGAAAGGAAAGGGGTGGTGCAGGCACCGGAGAAGTACGAGTGAACATGCATATCGCATCTCACGGTAGAAAGTATGAATCACGCCGGTTACGCGTATCTGACAGTGGCGCTAAACTTCTGAAAACACAGGGACTTAATCGTTTAGACACGCGAAACATTCTTTTAACCAAATTGTAGTACGGAACGGATGTTGGACTGCCAGACTGCGCGTCGCATGTTGAGAATCGAGTTCGTATTTTTTGACGCCGGCGGCGGCCATCGTGCTGCTGCCACAGCACTTGACATCGCAATCAGCGGCCAACAGCGGCCTTGGCTAGTACGCCCAACCAACCTACAGGAACTCCTTGATCGGCTGGATATTCTGAAAAAATATGCGGGCATTCGAATCGAAGATTTTTACAACTGGATGTTGCGATCGGGTTACACGCTGGGCAGCATTCAATTGATGAAGGTGCTGCAAGCGGTGATCTGGGCGTATCACGGGCCGACAACTCGGATGCTCGAGGCGCACTGGAAAGAAACTGAACCGGACATGGTGGTTTCGTTTGTCCCGCACTTCAATCGCGCGTTAGGCGAAAGCTTTCGCCGTGCATATCCGACGCGCCCATTTGTAACTGTGCTCACCGATGTTGCGGACTATCCGCCGCATTTCTGGATCGAGCGCCAGTCTCAATATTTCATTTGCGGTTCTGACCGGGCAGTGGCGCAGGCGCGCAGCATGGGCCACGCAGACGATCATATTTTTCAGACTTCGGGAATGATTTTGCATCCGCGTTTTTACGAGGCACCGATCGAAGACAAAGTGGCAGAACGAGAAAAGCTGGGGTTGCGGCCGGACTTGCCGACGGCCCTTGTATTATTCGGCGGCTTTGGCTCGGGTGTGATGGTGGAGATCGCAGAGCGCCTGGACCGGTCTAATTTGGAACTGCAGATGATCTTCATTTGCGGGAAAAATGAGAAGCTTGCGAAATCTTTGCGCGAGCGGACCTCGCGATTGCCACGTTTCGTTGAGGGGTTTACGACTCGCGTGAATCAATATATGCAGACCGCGGATTTTTTTATCGGCAAGCCGGGGCCGGGCAGTGTGAGCGAAGCGCTGGCGATGCACCTGCCGGTAATCGTGGAGCGCAACGCGTGGACTCTGCCGCAAGAACGGTATAACGCGGACTGGATAGTGGAAAATGAAGTGGGCGAGGTGCTGAGTAGTTTTAGGCAGATTGTGCCGGCCGTGGCGCGGCTGATCAATCCTGCGACCTTGAGTCGCTATCGCGCGAATGCTGCGGCGATGAAAAACCGAGCTGTGTTCGAGATCCCCGACATTTTGCAGACGATCTTCGAGCGTTCCCACTCGAACGCCACAGCGAAAGCGGAAGCCCGTGACGATGCTGTGATTGCTGACTGAGCATTCTGTATCTCGAACGATGCTATGGCCAGACATCAACTCGTAGAGCTGTATAGAAAATCCCGCTAGTGAAATTCAATCACTAGACACCAGTGCGTTTCACAGGACTAATGTTAAGTTCGGTAAACATTGGTCGCTGAGCGCATTGGCCTGAAGGCACCAGTTGAGCCAAGGGTCACTTAGAACGAAATGCGGCTATTCGGCCAAGCGAAGAGAAGCCCGTTCTAACTAAGCCGCCGCCAGTCTTAGCTGTATCTCACGCATGACGATCATCAAAACTTCAACTTCTTATTTCGCCTGCGCTAGCCCCGCAACAACTGCGGCAACTTTATCGAGTATCTGATACCAGCCCTCTAGTTGGCCGCTATTTTTCGCGCTCTCCATGGGTTCATTTCCAATGTGGGTGAGTTTCGTCTGGCCGTTTCCGAGATCCTCAAAGATGGTCACGTCGTACGCACCGTCTATGGCCTCATGTTCTATTCCTAATTGCGCAGGCTCAACCTTGTTTCCCTTCGAGTCCGAAAAGTACATGGAGGAGACGATCTTCTCGTGCGGAACAATCTCGTGGTATTCAACCGCATTCCAGCACTCCTGCCCATCCGGCGATCTCATGCAGAAGAGAGATTTTCCTCCAACGCGAAAATCCATCTTGCAAACAGGCGCAGTAAAACCCTTCGGCCCCCACCACTGCATCACATATTTCGGGTTTGTCCATGCCTCCCAAACCAACGCGCGTGGGGCATCAAACACTCTAGTGACAAACATCCGCTCTGTCTCGTTAACCGTGTTTTTTGTCATCTCTGACCTCCGCTTTTTTCATTTGATTCACAACCACATCCAACTTGTCGAAACTCTCTTCCCAGAATCGGCGATAGCTAATCGCCCAGTCGCTGACTGTCTTTATCGCCTCTGGCCTAAGCGTGCACACGCTCTCTCTTCCACGCTTCGTCTTGATCACAATCCGCGCCCGCACCAGGTAGGCAATATGTTTTGAAATCATCTGCTGCGAGAGTGCAAACGGTTCCGTCAGTCCATGCACAGAGGCAGGCCCACGGGAGAGTCGTTCGATCATCGCCCGGCGGGTTGGATCAGACAGAGCCGCAAATGTTGTATCTAACCTATCCACAACCATATGGTAGTGAATTATTTGTCGATGTCAAGTGTGGATTTTGGAGTTCCCGATTTGTGCGCGATCGTCCGAAAGGATAGGTACTGACAAGTCGGCTTCCCGCCAGCGATTGTCGGCCTACTGGCGTTGTTCTCGGTACTAACCCAATGGTCGAGCTCATAGCTTCCGGGTCGCCTAAACTCGACCGGTTTACGTTGTTGTGGCAACATAAGGGATTCGATGCGTAAATCACTGGGAGATATTCCATCATGGCAAAAGCAACATTTGCAGCAGGCTGTTTCTGGGGAGTAGAAGACGCCTTCCGGCACCTGAAGGGTGTGAACTCGACGACCGTGGGTTACACCGGCGGCACGCTGAAAAACCCGAGTTATGAAGATGTGTGCACGGGCCGGACGGGGCATGCGGAGGCGGTGGAAATCGACTACGACCCGGCGCAAGTGACCTACGAGCAACTGTTGGGAATTTTCTGGGAAAGCCACGATCCGACCACAATGAATCGCCAGGGCCCGGACGTAGGCACTCAATACCGGTCGGAGATTTTTTTCCACGATGCGGCGCAGGAGCAGTCCGCTCGGGCTTCGAAAGCGCTGCTGGAAAAGTCAGGCGTCTTCAAGAGGCCTATCGTGACGGTGATTGAGCAAGCTCCGGAATTTTTCCGAGCAGAGGAATACCACCAACAGTATTTCGAGAAACGGGGAATGAAGTCCTGCCACCTGCCGTAAGGGCGGCTAGATTAGTTGATACAAGCCATTCGAGAAGGGCTTTCGCAGAATTCCGACCAAGCCAGCCAAGAGAGAAGCGCCGCGCTGCCCATGATTGCGATTACTTCACCCTTCGGTGAGGACATGGCGCTCTTGTTAGTGCCGCTACCCTGACCTGATTGCGAAGAAGAGTTCGGCTGCGCGGGCGGCGGCTCCAGGTCCGCGGTAATGCGATAGGACTTGCCCTCAAGAATCGTGTGAGTGTTGCCGTTCTCTTCGACGAGGAGATCTCCGTGGTACGCGGTAACGATCATTTCGATCCGGCTGTTAAGCGTGACCTGCCCGAAAGCCGCGTGACCTGGAACTGGATGGACGAAGCCGAGAGGAGTATCGAGTCCAATCGGATCGTTCGCAGGTGAAGAGAAGCCGACCGTTCCGTGAGCTACGACGACGTGAACCATGTCCTTGCCCTGGGACAAAGACGCTCCGCTCTCAGAGAGCAAATAGACCTGGCTGGTGCCCACGCGCATCCGCATGGTGCCGCCTGCTTCGGTGAAAATGCTGTCGCCGGGATAAACAGTGGAGCCGATTGCCGCTTTCGCAGGGCCCAGGTGAGCTAATCCCTCAGCTTGAATGATCATGCCAAGCGGGGTGTCGTTTGCAGCATACGCGGGCAAATTGAGAAGTCCCGCCGCCAAGATAGCTATGAGACAAGCACGGAAACAGACTCGCATAGCTTTTCGTCCTCCGAGGGCCACTAGCCAATTTAGGCGGAGAAGAGGGCTATGTCAATAGGATACAGGATCATCCGGATGCTAGGTGCCAACCGACCGAGACCGCGGAATCAATGCTGCTAGCCGGGCCGTGGTTTGGTGGCTATCTCCAAGCGTCCGAGGTGCGGCCTTCTGCGTTAGAATGGCTTTCGGTTGCGGGAGGACCGCGTGATCCATCGTTATGTTTTCCACAATGAGCGCCTGGCGACTATCGAGGAAGTGAGGCTCTCTCCGGGGCAAGCGGGGCTTTTGAGCGGCTGGGGAATCTTCACTACGGTGCGAATCTTCGAGGGGATCCCATTTGCGTTCGAGCGGCACTGGAAGCGGCTTGAGCGGGATGCGAATCGGATCCGCTGCCCGTTTTCATTCAAGGCGGAAAGGGTGAGGGAGCAACTGGGCGAGGTGCTACGGGCGAATCATGTGAAGGAAGGTTGCGCGCGCATATATGCGATTTACAACCAGGCAGGATTCTGGCGCAGCGGAGAAGAGTTTCCGCCAGCGGATCTGATTATTTACTCGTCGGATTTGCCAGCGTACAGCCAGTACGCGCGGCTTGGAGTGCGCGAACAGGGACGGCATGCCGCGTCGCCTTTGGCGGGAGTGAAGGTGACGTCGTGGTTGACGAATGTGTGGAGCCTGCAAGAGGCGCAGCGCGAGGGATTCGATGAAGTTGTGATGTTGAACGAGCGCGGGCAAGTGGCCGAGTGCACGGCCGCGAATATTTTCTGTGTGAAGGGCGGGCGCGTGGCGACTCCACCGCTGAATTCGGGGTGCCTCGAAGGAGTTACGCGCGGGGTGCTGCTGGAGATCGGGGCGGCGGCGGGTGTGCCGGTGGAAGAAAAGCCGCTGGTGCCGCAGGATCTGTATGCGGCGGATGAGGTTTTCATTTCGTCCACGAACCGAAATCTTCTGCCTGTGAGCGAGATTGCGGGGCGAAAGATTGGCGATGGGAATACGCCGGTGATGGAGCGGCTGGAAAAAGTGTTCGAAAGCTACGTTCGGAAATACCTTGATTCGCAGGCGGCTTCGGTGGCCAAGCGCTAGTGAGAGAACGGAAATGCGCCGCTCATATTTCGGCACGTTCCCGGCGATGGATGATTAATCGGAGGGCGTAAACCAATGAGCGATCTCGCGAGCAAGACATGCATTCCGTGTAAAGGCGGTGTGCCGCCTCTGGCGGGCAAGGAACTTGAGGCGCTTGCGAAACAGGTGCCGCAGTGGAAGGTGGTGAATGGACACCACCTTATGCGGTTGTTCACGTTTCCAGATTTTCGACAGGCGCTGGCGTTCGTCAATAAAGTGGGAGAAATCGCCGAGGGGCAAGGGCACCATCCGGATATTCTTCTGTCATGGGGGAAGGCGGAAATTACCACCTGGACTCACAAAATTGACGGGCTCACCGAAAGCGATTTCATTCTTGCAGCGAAAATCGACAAGCTGAAATAAGCGGCGGAATTAATTGCGGAAAGAAAAGCCCGGCATGCATTTCTGCTTGCCGGGCTTTTTGGAAACAGAAGAGTGCTACGAGGCTGGCGTCGGGTGATTCGCGCGTCGCCGCAAGACGCCCAGCGCAAGGAGACCTGAGCCGAGCAGGAATAAACTTGCTGGTTCAGGAGCTGCGACAATAGGATCATCGACAACGGGATCACCGTTAGATTGCTTTTTGTCTTTATCATCCGACTGCAGCCACCAAATCCATTCTGCAGTTTTGGGCACGCCGGAGCGTCCTCGCATCGAATGGTCCGAGTCTGAGTCGCGACCCTTGAACGAATCCCTCTCGAAGATGGAAGAACGGTCGACGCTCAGAATGAAATCGTCAAGGTGAACGTCGCGCCGGTAGTGGGGAACCCGATCAGCATCGCTCGAAAAACCTTTGTCCATGCCCTCAGAATCACCATGGGCGCGGATACCGTCGGCATGTGCCGACGACACTGCGAACATCGTGCCTGCGAATACAAGTGCGGTTAAGAGTGAGATTTTCTTCAACACAAGAGCCCCCGAGTGAGTTGTTCCAAATAGACTGCTACCACGACTCTTAACCGTGTGCATGTAGGGCTCCAATCGAGCCGGATTTCTTAAGGCCATAGAACTGGATAACTTGCGGCTGTCGTTGAAATTGAGATGTGTACTGAGGGGAAAACCATTGGTTGGTAACGGAAATAAAAGCAAAAACGTTTCGTACGTTACTTTCTGTAGAGAGCGTGGTTTCAGGTACCTAGGGAGAAACCTGTATCGAATCGGGGCAGTCGAAAGCCGAAGGTGCAGCGAAAATTTTGCTGGTGCGAACATGCGCCAGCTTCTTATTATGAGTGCGCGTCATCACGTAGTTTCAGGGCGGAAATGTCTTCTAACTTGCGACAAGCATTCCGAAACAGCAGCCTCTTCCACTGGTATAAAAAACTCTCTGCGCCGGGCGAATATGCCTGGTGGAGGATGCGAGGTTCGCCGGGAGTGAAAGCGCCTCATCTGACGAAGCAGCGGGCGATTGAAAGATATGCGCGAGAGTACGGCCTGCATGTGCTGATTGAGACGGGCACGAATTACGGTCACATGATCTATGTGAACAAAGACCGGTTTCGGGAGATTTATTCGATCGAGCTCGATCCATGGCGAGCTGAAAGCGCGCGACGAAAATTCGCTGACCGTCCGGACATTCATGTTCTTGAGGGCGATAGCGGGGCTGTGCTGCCGAAGGTGATTCCGGCGCTCAAGGAGCCGTGCCTTTTCTGGTTGGATGGACATGACTTCGACATTTCGTCGCCGATCAAGCAGGAACTGGACGCGATCTACCACCAATCTCCCTACGACCACGTGCTCTTGATTGACGACGCGCGGTGGTTCGATGGCCGCACTGACTATCCGACGATGGAGGAGCTGCGCGAGAAGGTGTCGCGCGAGTATCCGGGGCGGATGGTGGAAGTGACGGACGACATTATCCGGATTTACAAGCCCAGAAAACCGCGTGCTAGTTGATCTTGCCAGCAGCTTTCTTCGGCTATCAAAGGGCGTTCTGAATTCACTTTGGGTGCTCACTTTTGCGTGGCGGGTTCGTCGAACCTGTTTGTTGACTCTATATCGCAATACGTTATAGTATCCAGTCGCTCGTTATAGAGACGAATGCTGGTGGGAGGAAATCTATGGGCCGTTCGCGTGATGCTACTGAAACTCCGATGCAGGAACCTTTGACGCCGGCAATGTTTCACGTGCTGCTGGCTTTGGCTGATGGCGAAAAGCACGGCTATGCCATCTTGAAGGAAGTTGCGCGGCGGACGGAAGGCAAAGTCCGGCTGAGCGCTGGGACGCTTTACGGAATCATCAAGCGGCTGAATGCCGAGGACTGGATTGTGGAATCGACGAAGCGGCCCGTTGCCGGATTGGACGATGAGAGAAGGCGCTACTACAGGCTGACGGAGCGGGGCCGGCGCGTGGCGATGAATGAGGCGCGGCGTTTGGAAGAACTCGTCGCGATGGCGCGCAACAAGAACCTGTTTCGCAAACCCGAACTGGCGTAGAGCAGTTGACACAGACCATTTTTGTGGGAGGAGGAGTGCTTCGATGAACGCGACCCAGCTTCCGTTTTCGAAACGAATGTTTCGAGCGCTATTGCGCGTTTTGCCGGCGGACTTCCGTTCGGACTATGGAGGAAATGGAGCACAACTTCGACGATCGGGTGATAACGGCGAGCATTGGGCTACGATCGTCGGAGTCGTAGGGGATGTGCGCGAGTTCGGACTCAATCACGCGCCGTCGCCGGAATTCTTCATCCCCGAAACGCAAGGTGCGAATCCAAGCGCTCTGCTGATCAAAACGGCTGCCGACCCCGGCAGCATCGCGCGCCAGATTACGCGCGCCGTTCACGATGTGGATCCGCAAGCGGCTGTTACGCACGCAATGACTTTGGAGCAGGCTCGCTATGAATCGATGGCATCTCCGCGCGTGACCACAACTCTGCTGGGACTATTCGCGGCACTTGCACTGCTGATTGCGGCATCGGGCATCGGCGGAATCATGGCTCTCACAGTGAGTCAGCGTGTTCGTGAGATCGGAATTCGCATCGCTTTGGGGGCGCAGCCTTCTGGAATTCTGAAAATGATTCTAGGGCACGGGTTGCTGCTCGCCTCGATTGGCCTCGCAATTGGAGTCGCCGGAGCACTTTCACTCAGAGGGCTGGTCAAGTCACTGTTGTTTGGAGTCGCGCCCGCGGATCCGGTGACGTTTGCGGTTGTTGCGATTGTGCTTGGCGGAGCGGCACTGCTTGCGAGCTATGTACCGGCTCGGCGAGCCGCCTCGATTGATCCGATCGACGCGCTGCGGATGGAGTGATGGCGCCGGTTCGAGCGGCAGCGTTGCCGTGTGTTGCGTTGGGATCCTTCGCTGAGCTCAGGATGACACGCGTTCTTGATTGTTCGCTAGTTCGCTGTTCGCGTTAGTTCGATAGCTCGACAGTTCGCCAACTTGATAGCATCTGGACGCCTCTCGCCTGGCGTGTGCAGCGTTTCCGCGCTGTGCGGTATTGGTTTCTACCACGTACGAATACCTATAAACTGAGATAGCGTTCTTCTCTCGCGGTTGCCATGCGTGCGGTGGTTTGCGCGAAGCGTTCTGAAGAAGCGTCCAAGCCATGCTGAAACGACTATTCCTACACTACATCGCCGAGGAGGGGCGCCCGATGCTGCGCCTGGCCATCCCGCTCGTTCTCGCAGAGCTGGGCTGGATGACGATGGCGATTGTGGACACCATGATGGTCGGACGGCAGGCCAACAGCGCCGAGGCCATTGGAGCTGTGAGCCTGGGCAGCATTCTTTTTAATGCGGTAGCGATATTCGGAACAGGGCTGATGCTGGGGCTCGACACGCTGGTCTCGCACTCGTACGGTGCTGGAGATGTGGAAGACTGCCACCATTCGCTTGTGAACGGGGTGTACTTGAGTTTCGCAATCACGCCCTTTTTGATGGGAATCGTGCGGCTGTTCGAGCCGGTGCTTCGCTCGCTCGATATTCAAGCATCGGTGCTGAATCAGGCGATTCCGTATCTGCGCGCCTTGAACTGGGGGACGCTGCCGCTTTTGCTGTACTTTGTTTTTCGCCGCTATCTCCAAGGCATGAACCTGGCGAAGCCAGTGATGTTCGCGCTGATTTCCGCGAATTTTGTGAACCTTGTGGGGAACTGGGCGCTCGTGTACGGCCATCTCGGGTTTCGGGCGCTGGGGACTGTGGGTTCCGGATGGTCCACTTGTGCGGCCCGGATTTATATGATGAGTGTGCTGCTGGTTTACGCGGTGTATTACGATCATCGCTATCAGACGGGGCTTCGCGAGACGCCGAGGCTGCCGAATTTTCTCCGCATGTGGAAGCTGGTTCAACTCGGATTTCCGGCGGCAACACAATTTGGAATGGAAGTCGGCGTGTTCGCAGTGTGCACGGCGTTGATCGCCAAGTTGGGCGCGGTTCCTCTTGCGAGCCATCAGGTGGCGCTCAACACCGTAAGCCTCACTTACATGGTGCCGCTTGGAATTGCGTCCGCGGCGGCGGTGCGAGTGGGGCAGGCGCTCGGGCGAGGCGACCCGCACGGAGCGAGCCGCGCCGGATGGACGGCTTTGGCGATGGGAACGAGCTTCATGTTCTGCATGGGCGTGATTTTATTTTTGATCCCGGATTCAATCTCGCGCATATATACGCCAGATCCGGTGGTGATCCATGCGGCAGGCGTGCTCTTGTACGTAGCTGCCTTCTTCCAGCTATTTGACGGAATGCAAACTGTAGCGACCGGGGCACTGCGCGGGGCAGGCGATACGCGCACACCGATGCTTTGTCACTTGATTCTGTACTGGGGAATTGGATTGCCGCTGGGCGCGTACCTTTGCTTCCGGCTCCGCTGGGGCGCACCAGGGTTGTGGACGGGACTATGCGTCGCGTTGATTCTGATCGGGTGTGCGCTGCTTTATTTTTGGCGCCGAAAAGAGAGGTTATTCGCTACGACTGAATTTGCGCGTTCAAGAGAGAGCATTGGCGTGGAAGAATCTGCATAACCGGCAATCGCTGAAGCAGACGTCGGACATTTTGAGCCGCGGCTTGAACGGCTGAGCTACAATCGAGCGAGTCAGGCGCTTTGAAAACGGACATGCGCAATTCATTCATGGCTCGCGCGATCGAACTCTCTCTCGAGAACATCCATGCCGGGCGGGGCGGACCGTTCGCGGCCGTCGTCGTGAAAGACGGGAAGATTATCGCGGAAGGGACAAATTGCGTTACTTCCACGAATGATCCAACGGCGCATGCGGAAGTGGTGGCAATTCGCGCGGCCTGCAAGCATCTGGGGAACTTCGAATTGAAGGGTTGCGAAATTTACACTACCTGCGAGCCTTGTCCCATGTGCCTTGGCGCGATTTACTGGGCGCGTCCCGCGCGGGTCTACTTCGCCAATACCGCGGCAGACGCGTCTAAGGCTGGATTCGATGATTCGCTGATTTACGAGGAAATTCCGCGGCCGCACGCGCATAGGAAAATTCCACTGATACCGATGATGCGGGAAGAGGCGCTCGAAGCGTTTCATTTGTGGGTGTCGAAGCCTGATAAGACCGTCTATTGAGGAAGGTGTGATGGCCACCCGGGTGATCGGAAAGTCCGTGCCGCGCAAGGAAGGCCGCGAGAAAGTGACGGGCCGAGCGAAGTATGTGGACGACCTGAAATTTCCCGGCATGATCTTTGGCGCGACGGTTCGCAGCCCCGTGGCGCGCGGACGGATTCTTGGCATTCATTTCGAGCCCGGGATCCCGTGGGAAGAATTTACGGTCGTCACCGCAAAGGATATTCCCGGCAAGAATTGCATCGCTCTGCTTATCGACGATCAGCCGTGCCTTGCGACTGATTTCGTGAACCATCCTGAAGAGCCTGTTGTTTTGCTTGCGCATCCTGACAAATATTTGCTCGAGGAGGCTCGGCGCGGTGTGCGCATTGAAATCGAGCCGCTGCCTGCGATTTTTTCGATGGATGATTCGCTTGCGTGCAAGCACGTGATTTGGGGAACGGACAACATTTTCAAATCCTATCAAGTGAATAAGGGCCATGTGGAACACGCGTTGCGGGAAGCCGATTTGATCGTCGAAGGAACTTATGAAACCGGCGCGCAGGAGCAGCTCTACATCGAGCCGCAAGGGATGATCGCGCAGGCGAACGCGGAAGAAGGCGTTACGGTATGGGGTTCGCTGCAGTGCCCATACTACATTCACAAAGCGTTGGTCGTTCTGTTTGGATTGCCGAAGGATCGCGTGCGAGTGGTGCAGGCGGAAACGGGCGGAGGATTTGGCGGCAAGGAGGAATATCCGTCGATGATTGCCGGGCATGCGGCGCTTCTTGCGTGGAAATCGGGGAAGCCGGTGAAGATTATTTACGACCGCGCGGAAGACATGGTGGCGACGACGAAACGGCATCCGTCGCGCACGAAACATCGGACTGCCGTAACGCGTGACGGAAAATTGGTCGCAATCGACATTGATTTCACGCTGGATGGCGGAGCGTATGAGACTTTATCGCCGGTGGTACTTTCGCGCGGGACGATTCACGCTGCCGGACCGTATCGGTGCCCGAACGTGCGAATCCGCAGCCGGGCCGTTGCGACGAATGCGCCGCCGCACGGCGCGTTCCGCGGATTCGGCGCGCCGCAGAGCGTTTTCGCGCTCGAGAGGCATCTCGATCGCGTCGCGGAAGCTGTGGGGCTTGCGCCGGACGAATTTCGGCGGCGGAATTTCATCCAGCACGGGGAGACGATTGCCGTCGGACAGGTAATCCACGAAAAGGTCGACATGGATCGACTGATGGATCGCGCGTTTGAGTTGAGCGGCTATCACGAGAAGCGCAAACGATTCGAGACAGAAAATCCGGGGAAAATGATCCGAAAGGGAATTGGGTTCGCGTCGTTTTTTCACGGCGCCGGATTCACGGGCTCCGGCGAAGAGCACCTTGCATCCGAGGTTGCTGCTGAGGCGACTCGCGACGGCCGAGTGCGCGTG
Organism: uncultured Acidobacteriota bacterium; assembly: GCA_963772535.1. Lineage (GTDB taxonomy): Bacteria > Acidobacteriota > Terriglobia > Acidiferrales > UBA7541 > Palsa-295. The sequence continues at coordinate 431,944 of CAVYXN010000004.1, read as the reverse complement.
ATGGCTGCGAGCACCGAAATGGGCCAGGGAACCAATACGATTTTCTCTCAGATTGCGGGAGAAGCCCTCGGCATTGACCAGGAGCAGATTGAAATTGTGCAGCCTGATACGGCGCACGTGCCGAACAGCGGGCCGACGGTTGCGTCGCGCACGTCGATGATTGTCGGCAAGTTGGTTGAAACTGCGGCGCTCGAGATTCGCGCGAAACTCGTAAATGGCGGTTATCTTTCATCCGAGTACAACACGCAGGAATTTGCCGAGGCGTGCCGACGATACTTAGATCAAGTCCGACCGTTAGCGTCACTCGCAAAATACGAGCATCCTCGCGATTTGTTCTGGGACGACGAACGTTACGAAGGGCACGCGTATGGTGCTTACGCTTGGGCTGTGTATGTGGCGGAGGTGTCGGTTGATCTGCGCACTGCCGAAGCGCGCGTGGATGATTTTGTCGCGGTGCAGGAAGTGGGCAAGGTGATTAATCCTGTTCTGGCTGCCGGCCAGGTTGAAGGAGGCGTCGCACAGGGGATCGGCATGGCGCTTTACGAGAACGTCGTGTGGCAGGAAGGCCGCATGGTGAATGGACAGATGACGAATTACATCATGCCGACGTCGATGGACGTTCCGTCGATTCGAGTTTTTTTTGAGGAAAATCCGTACGAGCGCGGGCCTGCGGGGGCGAAAGGAATTGGCGAACTGCCGCTTGACGGAACCGCGCCCGCGATTGCCAACGCGATTGCGCACGCGACCGGTGCGAATATTACGCGCGTGCCGGTGACGCCGGAAGTTCTTAGCGAATTGATCGAGGGCGTTCATGCTTGATCGCGCGAAAAAGATTCGCGTGCGATGCACGTTGAACGGGGCTGCGGCGACGCTTGACGCTTACCCGATGGCGCGGCTGCTCGATGTCTTGCGCGACGAGGCAGGCTTGACCGGCGTGAAAGAGGGTTGCGGAGAGGGTGAGTGTGGCGCGTGCAGCGTCGAACTGGACGGCGAGATTGTGAACAGTTGCCTGGTTCCGGCGCTTCAAGCGGAGGGCGCAACGATTCGGACGATCGAAGGCGTGGCGACCGGCGATCAGCTGCACGCGGTGCAACAGGCTTTCATCACGTACGGGGGCGCGCAGTGCGGCATCTGTACGCCGGGCATGGTGCTGGCGGCGGTGAATGTTTTGAAGCGCAAGCCTCACGCGACAGAAACAGAAATTCGCGCGGGGCTTTCAGGGAACCTTTGCCGCTGCACGGGTTACACCAAGATATTCGCCGCCGTGATAGCGGTTTGCCGCGATATGGATCGCACAGTTGAGGGCTAGCCTTCCGTCTTACGAGCTGATCGCGCCGCGCAATCTCGATGCTGCGCTTGAAATGCTGGCGCGAGAACCGGGCGTCTGGCGACCCTTTGCTGGCGGCACGGATTTGATGGTGTTGCTCGAAGCTGGAAAACTGCCGCATCGAAAATTCTTGAGTATTTGGAAATTCGCGGAGCTGCGCGGGATCGAAGTGACGCCTGAATTCTTGTCTATTGGTGCGCTTGCGACCTATACCGAGATTCAACGCAACGAAATTCTGCAGCGCGAGTTTCCTCTGCTATGCCGCGCGGCTTCCGAGACCGGAAGCGTCGCCACTCAGAATCGCGGAACGCTTGGCGGAAATATCGCCAACGCTTCGCCGGCAGCGGATTCAGCGCCGGCTCTCGTGGTCTACGACGCTGAGATTGAGCTTATTTCTGCGAAAGGGACTCGGCGGGTGGCGTACGGCGATTTTCACACGGGCTATAAGAAAATGCAGATGCGCGACGATGAGTTGATCTGGCGCATTCGCCTGAATCGTGGGGCGAAACGAAACAAAGAATATTATCGGAAGGTGGGAACACGAAAAGCGCAGGCCATTTCAAAGATATGTTTTGCTGCCACGGCAAGACTTGATCAAGGCCGAATCGACGACGTAAGAATTGCATTGGGCAGCGTTGCTCCCACGGTTCTAAGGGCTGCGGAGACGGAGAAAATCTTGAACGGCGAAAAGCTCTCCAGCGCTCTGCTAAAAACAGCGCAGGAGACTCTAGGCCGCGAAATATCTCCGATCGATGATATGCGCTCCACGGCTGGGTATCGGCGTCGAGTGGCGCAAAATCTACTCGGCGAGTTTTTTGAGGAGATGAGTAGCTAAGCACGCATGCCAAATTCACCCAGCTTACCGGCCGACCTCACGGAAATACCAGACCTCGTTGTCCGCGGACGGCGAGTGATAACTCCGGAAGGTGAACGTGCGGCGGCGATTCACGTGCGGGGTGGTGTTATTTCCGCGATTACCGTGTTTGACGACTTACCGAAGGGCTCCGTTGTACACGAGGCCCACGACTTCGTCGCGATGCCGGGAATCGTCGACACGCACGTTCACATCAATGAGCCGGGCCGCACGGAGTGGGAAGGTTTTTCGACAGCCACGCAAGCAGCGGCGGCGGGCGGAATCACCACATTGATCGAGATGCCGCTCAACAGCATTCCTGCGACGACGACCGCCGCGGGATTCCGCGAAAAGTTGGCGGCGACAGCTGGGAAGCTTTGGGTGGACGTTGGTTTTTGGGGCGGTGTGGTTCCCGGAAACGGCATCGAGCTTCGGCCCCTGTGGGAAAGCGGAGTGTTTGGGTTCAAGTGCTTTCTCGTGCAGAGCGGCGTGGAGGAATTTGCCCATGTTACAGAGGGCGATCTCCGGGGCGCACTCCAGGAGTTGGGCGCGCTGAAAGCGCCGTTACTCGTCCATGCAGAATTGCCGGGACCAATCGCGGAGGCCGAAAAGAAACTAACCAAAGCCGATCCGCGGCGATATTCTGCGTGGCTTGCTTCCCGGCCTCGTGCGGCGGAAAACGAAGCCATCGAGCTCCTGATAAAATTGGCGCGGGAAGTCGGCGCTCGCATTCACATCGTGCATTTGTCGTCATCAGACGCGATCGCGACGCTGCAGAAGACAAAATCCGATGGCCACGCAGTCACGGTCGAGACGTGTCCTCACTACCTGACTTTCAACGCCGAGGATATAGGTGACGGCAGGACCGAATTCAAAGGTGCGCCGCCGATTCGTGAGAAGGACAATCGCGAGAAACTCTGGGCGGCGCTTGGTGATGCCACGATCGATTTCGTCGCGACCGATCATTCGCCATGTCCTCCTGCGATGAAGTTGCTCGAAACGGGTGATTTCCTGCGCGCGTGGGGCGGAATCGCGTCGCTGGAGCTGAGTCTGCCGGCGGTCTGGACGGAGGCCTCGTCGCGAGGCTATGCTGTGCCGCGGCTCGCGGAGTGGCTGTGCAGCGGTCCTGCGCGTTTGGCGGGACTCGAGCGGAAAGGGAGGATCGCGGTGGGCTACGACGCCGATTTTGTGATCTGGAATCCGGATGGCAGGTTCTCCGTCGACCCTGCAAAGCTTTACCAGCGAAACAAAATCACACCGTATGCAGGCCGAGAGTTCTCAGGCGTTGTCGAGACGACGTTTCTTCGCGGGCGGAAGATTTTTGACAAGGGCGAGTTGTCTCACAGCCCGCTAGGCCAGATCCTTCGGCGAGGCAGTGCGTGAACAAATTGGATAGTTTCGTTGACTTGGCTTCAGAACGACTCGGCGGCCGTGTGCTCGAAGCAAATGACGAATTTTTCGCGCCCAAAGAAAATCTACTGAAGCCACCAAAGCCGATTTTCATCGAAGGTAAATATACCGACCGCGGAAAATGGATGGATGGCTGGGAGACGCGGCGGCGTCGAACGCCCGGCTATGACTGGTGCATTGTCCGATTGGGCCTGCCGGGAGTGATTCGCGGCATTGTGGTGGATACAAGCTTCTTCACGGGAAACTTTCCTTCGCACTTTTCGCTGGAAGCGTGCGACCTGGGAAATCGTCCGTATCGTGGCGAAAAGGGGCTGTCGAAATCTGACGGCACAAACTGGATCGAAATCGTGTCGAAGACGTCGCTCGAAGGCGACTCGCACAATCAATTCGCCGTTGAAAATTCCAGCCGTTTCACGCACCTCCGCTTGAAAATTTATCCGGACGGTGGCGTAGCGCGGCTTCGCGCTTATGGCGACGTGGTACCGGACAGCAAATTATTCAAGCACTCGGAAACTGATCTTGCCGCGGTGGAAAGCGGCGGAAGAGTGCTCGCATCCAGCGATCAATTCTACAGCGAGCCGCTGAATCTTCTGATACCGGGACGCGGCAAAGGTATGAGCGACGGCTGGGAGACTCGCCGCAGGCGGGGTCCCGGACATGATTGGGTAATCGTCAAGCTTGGACTGCCCGGCAACATCAGACGGATCGAAGTGGATACGGCTTATTTCAAAGGAAACTTTCCCGAGAGCTGTTCGCTCGAAGCCTGCTCCGTCGCTCCAAAAGAGAACAAGGACGCCAGTTTAGAATCCGCGGACTGGAAAGAAGTGCTGCCTCGGATGCTACTCCGAGCCAGCAGGCGTCACTTCTTTCGAAAATTGCAGAAAGTCGGCGCGGTTTCGCATGTCCGATTCAATATTTATCCCGATGGAGGGGTTAGCCGCCTGCGCATTTTCGGCGAGCCTGTGAGCCCTGAAGATCAGTTGAGAGGCCTCGAGCGAATCAATCAATTGCGGCCCGAGCATGCGCGCAAAGCGCTGCTCTATTGCTGCGGTTCAATCGCCTGGGCGGACCAGATGATTTTGAAACGGCCTTTCGCGGAAGACGGGAAACTTTTTGCGAGCGCCGATGAAATCTGGACGCGCCTCGACCCAAAGGAATGGCTGCGCGCGATCCGGCACCATCCGCCGATCGGAAGGAAGCGCGGGAATTCGAAGCAGTCTGGAACGGCGCGTGAGTGGTCGGCGCGCGAGCAGTCTGTGGCACAAGCTTCGTCCGCTGAGACACTGGCCGTTCTCAACGCTGCCAACCAAGCCTACCGAGCGACATTCGGGTACGTATTTCTAATCTCCGCAAGCGGGAAAAGCGCCGACGAAATCCTGCAATCGCTTCGTCAACGCCTGGCGAATGATCCTGAAACTGAATTGCGCGTGGCCGCTGACGAGATGCGAAAGATCATGCGGCTGCGCTTGGAGAAGCTACTCAACTCATGAGCGATATCACGACGCACGTGCTCGACATTTCGATCGGCAGGCCCGCGGCAGGCGTTCCTGTCATCCTGGAAATTCAAAAGGCAGCCGACTGGAAGGAACTGTCCCGCGGCGCGACGGACTCCGACGGCCGCCTCCGGCACCTCCTCGCGCCCGGCTCGCTCGTGAAGGGAACATACCGGCTGACTTTTGAAACGGAGCCCTACTTCAAATCGCACAAGGTGGAGGGTCTCTATCCGCTAATCGCCATCACATTCCAAGTTCGAAACGCGAAAGAGCACCACCATATTCCCCTGCTGCTGAGTCCCTTCGGATATTCCACGTATCGCGGGAGCTGACGGATGGCCATCAAGCTGGGCGCAAACAACTACGGTAAGTCCGGCGTTCGGCTGCTCCGCGTAGTAAAGCAGCAGGGCCGGCACGATATTAAGGAGCTGACTATTCGGCTCAGCTTTGAAGGCGAATTCGAGACGGCGCATACGAAAGGCGACAATCAGAAAATTCTGCCCACAGACACGATGAAGAATACGGTATACGTTCTCGCGAGGCAGTACCCGGTGGAAGCCGTCGAGGAATTTGCACTGCATCTCATCGAGCATTTTCTTACCTACAATCCCCAGGTATCGCGTGTTCGAATCGAAGCGAGTGAAAACCTCTGGGAACGTCTGATCCTCGGCGGAAAACCACACTCCTCGGCCTTCGTGCGGGCCGGAGACGAGAAACGCACCGCTGCACTGAGTGGCACTCGAGAAAGAACTACGATTCGCGCGGGCATCGACGATTTGATCGTATTGAAGACCACCAAGTCCGCGTTCGAGGGATTTCTCCGCGACCCCTACACGACGCTCAAAGAGGATCGCGATCGCATTCTATCGACGGTGATTCACGCGGACTGGCTTTACGAAGGCGGTGACGTGGAATTCAGCCCTATTTGGCACGGCGTGCGCCAGACCATGCTCGAAACCTTTGCCGAACACGACAGTCACTCACTTCAACATACGCTGTACGCGATCGGCGAAGCGGTCCTTAATAACTTCGACCGCATCCGCGAAATCTATCTCTCGCTTCCGAACAAGCACTTCACGCCGGTGAATCTTGCGCTCTTTGGAATGGACAATTCTGGAGAAGTGTTTCTGCCTACTGACGAACCCCACGGGCTGATCGAAGCGACACTCCGCAGGGAATGATCGGCAGCGATTATTGTTTGCGGCCATCCAAAATCTTTACGAACGACGCGCTACGCAGCTCCGGCAGGGTGAGGCTCGTAAGAGATTGTGCTTCGGTCACTGTGATCGCGCCACAATTAATCGCTCGCAGAAAATAGTTCAGCAGTCCTTGGCCGGTAGCGGCGTCGTCGAATACTTCGCCGACGAGCGTTGCCTGAGCAGCCTTCTCGATGAAATTGCGCAATCGCTGCGCTGCCGAATCGAGTCCTGAGAGGAAAAACGTATACACCGCCGCATAGCGGGTGGGGAGTTGAGCGGGATGAAGGTCCCATCCCTGATAGTAGCCGTTCGTCAGCGAGTGCTGGATGTCGTCAAAATGAAGCTTCCATGCTGAATGCACTGCCGAGCGATTTTCAGCGGCTTGACGCGAAGTCAGCGGCGCTCCATCCGCCCCGGCGCGATGCTTTGCGACGGGCAAAATATTAGTAGCTCCATCCGACAACCAAACCCCGGTACCCGCGAGAGCAACTTGCATTACTTCACGGGCAAAATCGCAAGCTGGATGCGTCATATTCTGGTGCGCAGCCGTGATGCTTCGCCCGGCCGTGTAATCATATGTGCCGAAATGTGCTGCGATGCAGCGTCCGTGTCCTGCCGTCACTAAAGGCAGCAGATTCACTTCGCCGCGTTCGTTGAAAATGGATTGTGTCGTCTCAATCATCAGCTCAAAACGCAGCGCGCCCGGTTCGAGGTCGAGCATCGGCTCAAACCGCGCGCACAAATCCGCTAGCGCCGCCACCTCGTCTGGAAGGCTTACCTTGGGAAGCGTGAGGAAAAAATTCTTGGGTAATTCGCCGCGCGTTTTCGCTGCGAGCTCCGTAAGGAATATGTCCATGGTGCGGATGCTGCGATCTCGAAGTTCTTCGGTGAACGGCTTGATGCGAATTCCTATAAACGGTGGAAGTTCGCCGGAATTGAGGCCGGACGCCACTTCAGCCGCCGCGGACGAGGCATGCCCGTCCTCTTCGGCGTCGGGCCGGTTGCCATAGCCATCCTCGAAGTCGATTCGAAAGTCCTCGACTCCTTCCCGCCTCAGCTTTTCCCGAACGCGTCGGTAAATCGTGAAGGCAAACCACTCAGCCCGATTCTCCGCTCGAACCCCGTCCGGATCCGACTCCATGGATTTTGCGATTGCAGCGGCGGCCTCCGAAGATTGGGGAAGGCGGTCAGCACCCGGCAATTCGAGAACCTTTGCGAAGCTGACGAAATCGGGTGCGAACTCGTCGAGCGAACGGAGGGCCGCCTCCCCGAGCCGCTTTGCCGTATCAGCTCGAAAGAGATGGGCGCCGCCGTAAACGGTGTGGACCGGTTGGCGCGCGCCGGTCGAGCCCGGATAGCGCTTCTGAAAGGATTTGTGAGCTTGCTCCAGCCGGACTGTCATCTCTTGCACTAATTCTGGACGAAGCGTTCGTTTCATTCGTGCGCCTCAAATCGATCTTCTCCCGCGTAGACGACAAATCGGTTTCCCCGCAGGAATCCAATCAGCGTCAACCGAAGCTCGCGGGCAAGCTGAACCGCAAGGCTTGAAGGCGCCGATACCGACGCGACCACAGGAATCCCGGCGACGATTGCCTTCTGAATAATTTCGAATCCGCCGCGTCCGCTTACAAGCAATATGCAATCGCTTAGCGGAATCCGGTCGCTAAGCAAAGCCCATCCAATCACCTTGTCAACTGCGTTGTGACGCCCAATATCCTCGCGAACGACCAATAAGTGCCCGCGGGCGTCGAATAAAGCCGCGGCGTGCAGTCCGCCGGTGCGTTCAAACACGTCCTGTGCCGAGCGCAGCGCATCGGGCAGGCTCACGATAAGCTGGGGTTCGACACGAAAATTCGGATTGGGCGTTCGCAGCAGGCGCGACCGCACGGCATCAATCGATGCTTTTCCGCAAATCCCGCAGCTCGAAGCAGCAAAGAAGTGGCGCCGCAGTTTGTCGAAATCCGGCAGCACTTCCGCAGCCACTTCAGCCCGTACAACATTTCCCCGCTTCCCATCGTCATCGTTTGTTGCATTCTCGAGCGCGATGATCTGCTCGCGCTGCTGTACGAGGCCTTCGGTAAATAAAAAGCCTGCGGCAAGCTCCTGGTCATGTCCGGGCGTCCGCATTGTGACGCTAAGCGGATTCTCGCCGATTCGAATTTCGAGCGGCTCTTCAGCAGCGAGGTAATCGTCCTTTCGAGCTGCAGCGCCGTCCTTCCATTCTGTGACCTGCGTAAGATCGACGCTACGCGATGTTCGAGCCATCAACGCTCCCAACTTAGCAGTCTAGATGAAGAGAATAGCGCCGAATGCGCTACGGAACGCAGCTAAAACGGGGCTGGCCCGTCCCGAGGGATTCGGGCCGAGCCAGTTGGGCGTGCTTGGCATGAGGTAATGCGGGCGCTCAATGAATAAACGTTCGTTGTTAGCTGCGCATAAATGACAAATGAAAAGTAAAATACGAAATGCGACGTCGCGCCGAGTCAAACCAAAATTCCTTCCCGAAATCAACTTAAATCGGGCAGTTCGTTTGGCGCGCGATCCACAGCCGCTATAGCCAAACTTTACTGGCGGAGGTAGTATCGGTGCTCCGTTTCGCCGCTAGAAACGGTATTCGATGGCACAGACGATAACGCTGCCCGTTCCTGTATTGGCTAAAAACGACGCTTTAGAAAAGTGGATGGAACGCGTCCTGAAGCGCGGACAGAAAGTTCGCAAGACTTGGGACGTCGCCGATGTCCATGATTTGCGCGTAGCCCTGCGAAGATGCCGAACGATGGCGGATGCTCTCACAGACACCAATCCGACCCCTGGCTGGAATAAGCTCAAAAGAAATTCCAAGAGGGTTTTTCATGCCCTTGGCGAACTGCGGGATATTCAGGTTGAGCAAGATTGGGTGAAGAAACTCCTTCCCGGGCCGACGGACGCCAAGACGCAACTGCTGAAGCAATTACGAATCCTTGAGAGCGTGCGCTTGCAGGCAGCGAAGAGAGAGCTCGACCATTTTGATCGCAAAGAATGGCGGAAATTGTCGCGAAAGTTGCGCACTAAGGCCGATATGTTCCCGGTCGGAAGCGTGGTGTTTCAGCGTCTGGCTCTTATGAAATTAAACGACGCGGTTGCGCTTTACCATCAGGCGAGAAAAAGGAAAAGCGGCGTTGCCTGGCACCGGGTTCGCATTGCCATCAAGCGATTTCGCTATATCGTCGAGAACTTCCTGCCGCAGCACTATGAAGCGTGGGCCAGAGATTTGAAGGAAACCCAGGACCTGTTGGGAGAAATTCACGATCTTGACGTGCTTCGAACCTACATTCCCCGCCACTCCCGGAAACTCGAGCCGCAACAAACAGTTGCCTCCTGGCTCGATCGGATTCAGTCGGCCCGCTCGGAGCGCCTCGAAAAGTTCCTCGCGAAGACAAACGGAAAAGAGTCGCTCTGGCTCGATTGGCGCTCCGGGCTACAGGGAGGGAACACGCTGCTACCCGTTCTCACCCGTGAGGCCAAAACCGCTTACTCGGCCAGTTGACGCAAGGTCTTGGCCGTCACCAGCCATAGAAGTTCCCAATGTCCCTGGGAAGCGCCGCGCTCAAAACAGGCAACTCCCGCTTTCTTCATGGACGTGAAAACGCCGCGCGCTCCGGCTAGTTGCGAAATCATGGTATCGAGATGTGGCGCGTGTCCGAAACATATTACTTCTTTCGCTTTCAGCCGCGATAGTTCCTTCAAAAATTCCGCCGGATCTGCGGCCGGTTTCAGATGCTCGCTGGAGCGAATCTTGTTCGGAGGAAAACTAAGCGCCTCGGCGAAAATTTCAGCGGTCTGCACCGCGCGTATCAGAGGACTCGTGATGAAAGGATCAGGCTTGATATCAAACTTTGCCAGGCCGAGGGCAGCCAGTCGAGTCTTCTTTATTCCCCGCGCCGTTAAGGGCCGCTCCGGGTCGGGTGGGCTGTTCGGATCGCTGCGGTCCACCGCTATTCCATGGCGCACGATATAGAGGATCATGTCTTATCTTACGCCACCTTTTCTTTTTCTTTCCGCGGCTCCCTGCGAAACTCGGGCTTCAAATGGAACTCCTTTTCGAAAAGATCAGCTTTTCGCTCCAGACCCAAAACATCTAATCGCGTACCTTCCGCCGCGCGAACATTGAAGATCGCTTTGCGGCCCGCGATTTGAACGTCCACTGCCGCAACGTGCTGCTCGTGCTCGGATTCAAGTTTTTCTGCAATGCGCAGCAAGGCGGTAAGAAGCCTCGTCTCTCTTCGTCGCTGGCCATCGAGCGCGGCATAGGATGCGTGTCCGAGTTCAGGCTCCGACTTCGAATTATGGTAACGAATGAGCGCAGCCACCATATCGCATCGCCAACCACGCAGACCTGGGATCTCGCCGTTGCGGATCAAGTATTCGCCGTGCCGGTGATGCGATTTGTGGCTGACGGCGTCACCCACATCATGAAGCAAAGCCGCTATTTCCAGCACGAGCCGCAAGTCTGCCCCCATTTCATGCAGCGGGCGAAGCTGATCAAACAGTGAAAGCGCCAGTCGAACCACCTGATCGGCATGTTGCTCGTTGTAATTGAAACGCCGCCCAAACCATCGAGCGCCAGTGAGAAGCTCTTCGGCGCGATCCTTCTCTTCTTCTGACGAAAGGCACGCCGAATACTGTGCCGCCACCAGATCGAGCAGTATGCCTTCGCGCACGCCCACGCCAGGCACAAGCATCGTCCGAATGTCGAGCCACTTCGCGAGCGTCGTAATGATAATGGCCGCGATGCCCATCACTTCCGCGCGGTCTTCCCTCACTCGGAACACTTTCATTCGGCCGGGAATATCGAGAGAGAGCAATCTCCAAGTCTGATCTTTCAGCAGCCTCACATTGATCGTGGGCGTCCTTCCGACGAATGGCCCCGAAGCCAGTCGAACGAGCGCTTCCGCGTTGCCTCCGCAGGCGACTGCGATGGTTCGAGATAATTTTGGCGGCGTTGGCATCGCGCTCCGTAGCAGCGCCAGCGTGTGAAGTCGGAGCCGGTGCGCATGGTCCTCATCAATTGCGCCTTGGATGGAATAGGTCTCCATCAATCGAATCGTTCCAAGAGGCAGAGCGATTCGGTGTTCGAGCATCCCGCGCTGAAAGAAATTTAGCTCCAGGCTGCCTCCGCCCAAATCAAAAATCAGCCGAGGCTGCACTTGATCTCCCAGCGTCCGGAATACAGCCGAACAAACCAGCCGCGCTTCCTCCTCGCTGCTGATCACTTCCAGTTCGATGCCGGTCTTTCGCCGAATCCGCTCCATCAGAGTCCGATAGTTGCGAGCCTCGCGCGCAGCGGCGGTCGCAACCGCACGGTAAGCGCTCACGTGATGCTGGTCCATTCGCTCACGAAACCCCTCAAACGTCCGTGTGGCACGGGCAATCGTCTTGGGGTCCAGAAGACGGCGAGTGAACGCATTATGGCCCAGCCGCACCGCAGCTCGTTCGCTGTCGAGGATTTGAATATGTTCGGGAGAGGTCGCCCTCGCGATTACGAGGCGAATCGCGTTCGAGCCTGCGTCAATCGCCGCTAGCTGGACAGGGGCGGCCAATTTTCAGCGCCAGAGGTGCGCAAGTGCGTGTGAGGGTTTGTAGTGCGTGCTCCGGATTCCCAGCGCCGACGCAATTCGTTTGCGCAGCACCCGGTTCACTTCGGAGACGCTTTCTTCGCCGTCTATTTCAATAAATCCGTGCCGCTGCGAGAGATAATCAAATTCCCGGCGGATTAGCGATTGATAGCGGATAAACGATTGGAACAGATCGTTCGAGAGCGACATATCGCGCCCCGATTCCCAATAGCTGATCGTCTGCGATTTCTTGAATTCGCGATCGAATGCAATTTCGGGTTTCACGTTTAGCCAGAATGTAAGGTCAGGCCGTAGCGCCATCTCGTAAATCCCGTGCAGATAATCGCGCCCGATTCCTCGCACTGCGGATCGCGCGATCAGCGTGTAAATATATCGGTCGGCCAGGACGATCAGGCCCGATCGCAGCGCGGGAAGAATCCGCCGTTCCAGCTGATCGAAGAAATCGGTGCTGTACATCAACGCCAAAGTCATCGGCGTAACCGAATTCTCGGCCAACAGCGTGTCGATGTCGTCGGCAACCAGAAACGACCGGCGCAGACCCATCGTCTGCACCGCAAATCCTTCTGATTCAAGCCATTCCGTCAGCAACGAAATTTGCGTCGAACGCCCTGAGCCGTCTGTCCCTTCGAGAACGAACAGAGTCCCACTCAGTTCCTCGAGTTTCACACCCGGAAGCGGAACGCCGTAAAAACGCGAGGGGATTTCACCCTTGCCGTTCGTTTTCTTGTGTTTTTTCGCTTTGCCGGACGGCTTCCCGTTTTTAGCGTTCACTGAGGCCATTTTGTTGTGTGAGCCCACCCTATTTCTTTGGAGCGAACTGTGAGAGTTCCACTTTATCGCTGAGAACTTGTCTCATGAGCTTTTGCAGTTTGTTCACTTGGACAGTTCCGTCCATCAACACGAAATGGTCCGAATCCACCATGGAATCGTAGTTCGACAGAATTCGCTCCTGAAAAATTCGGAAGCTCTCCGCGCGGTCCAGCGAAATTCCCAGGTCCATCCCTGCCTCGTAATATTTCAATTTCGGCCGGCCCGCTACAATGCGATTCACCGCCACGTCGAGCGGTGCGCGAAAATAAAATGTGATATCCGGGATCGGCGCAAAACTGTAAAGGTTCCGCAGCCAGTGAGGTGAGCAGCCCCGCGCCGCGTCACGGGCGAAAGCCGTATAAATGTATCGGTCGGCAAGCACTAGATAACCGCCATGTAATAGCGGCAAAATCTGGCGTTCACAGCGGTCAGCGAAATCTGCCGCGTGAAGCAGCGAGAATGTGGTAGGAGTGAGCAGCCGGCGCTGTTTTCCCCTGCGGGTGGCGGACTTCACAAGAGGCGACGAATTCCATTCCGTAAAGTGAATCCGATAACCGCCAATTTCGAGCCAGCGCTTCAGCAGATAGAGCTGCGTGCTCTTGCCCGATCCGTCGATCCCTTCCACAACCACAAGGGCGCCGGGATACTGCCTTTTTGGGGCAGGAGGCTTGATGGATGAGGTGCGAGTTGCAGCCAAAGTTTCGAGTAAAACCGTTGCCATAAGGGGCGCGCCTGATGAGAAACTTATCATACTTCGGAACTGTGAATGCTGAGTCAAAAAAATGTTACAACCCGAGGGCGCCGAGACAGATGAAACTGGAAATATTGAGCGACGAGGGTACCGCGCCGTCAACCCAGGTATTCTCTAGATCCTAGGTTTAAGTGGGCAGACCGAAGTTAGCGAGAGGGAAGCCGATGGCAACAAATTTCAGCAAAGAACTCATAGTCACGCCGGGGAAGAAGCACGTGAGGCTTTCGAAGTGGGACCCTGGCGATACGCTCGGATGGGATAAAGATCACAAAACGAAGGCCAACCTCGAAAAATGCGCTAAGCGGCTGGATGAACTGCAATATCTGATGTACGCCGAGAGAAAGCACGCCCTGCTGATCGTTCTCCAAGGGCTGGATGCGGCCGGAAAAGACGGCACGATTCGCCACGTAATGGACGGTGTGAATCCACAGGGCTGCCGTGTCACGTCGTTCAAGCAACCCTCCGCCGAAGAACGCTCGCACGATTTTCTGTGGCGCATCCACAAAGCGGTGCCTTGTATTGGCGATATCGGCATCTTCAACCGTTCCCAGTATGAAGATGTGCTAATCGTGCGCGTTCACAATCTGGTTCCCAAGTCCGAATGGACCAAGCGTTACGATGAAATCAATGATTTCGAGCGAATGCTGTCTCAGAATCACGTCCGGATTTTGAAATTCTTCCTTCACATCAGCAAAGACGAGCAAAAGAAGAGATTCCAGGAACGTATCGATGACCCGGACAAGCGCTGGAAGATCTCCCAGGACGATTTCAAGGAACGACAATTCTGGGACGATTACACGACAGCTTACGAAGATACCTTGTGCCGGTGCAGCACCGACGAAGCGCCCTGGTTCGTGATCCCGTCGAATAAGAAATGGTTTCGAAATCTCGCCGTCTCCCACATCATCACGGAAACCCTGGAGAGCATGAAAATGAAGTTTCCGCCGCCAACTGTGGACGTCAAGAAACTGAAGTGGAAATAACCATCGCGCTCTTGCAATTATTCGCGGTTATGAATACGCTCGGCACGTCTCACCTTTGAGTAACCCTTGATTCCAGTTTGGCCGATAGTGAAGGCAGTCGTTGGCTGCGCCGTGCAAAAACGCGTGAGCGCCAGCGAATCGAGAACCAGGCAATGAGTGACGCCGTCTTTCCTCGAAATTTCCTGAAGGCGTATCCCCGGGCTGTTCGCGGCGAAGGGTGTTTTATCTTTACGGCGGGAGGCCATCGCTATCTGGACGCCTCCGGTGGGGCCGCGGTCGTGACGATTGGCCACGGCGTCCCCGAGATAGGCCGGGCCATGGCGGAACAGGCCACTCAACTCGCCTACGCTCATTCCTCGCAATTCCACACCGAACCTGCCGAGAAGCTCGCCCGTCGCCTACTTGCACTGGCGCCCCGCGAAATGCGCGACCAGGGACGCGTCTATTTCATGTCTGGCGGCTCCGAAGCCACTGAGACTGCCTTAAAACTAGCGCGCCAATATTGGATCGAACGTGGCGAAAAGAAACGCTATCGCGTCATCTCGCGTTCGCAGAGCTACCATGGCGCGTCGCTCGGAGCGCTGTCTGTGTCAGGCAATGTTCGTCGCCGCGAGCCGTTCGCCCTGATGTTGCACGAATGGGGACACATCGCACCTTGTTTCTGCTACCGCTGTCCGCTCGGACTCGAATATCCGTCATGCAATGTAGACTGCGCTGATGAACTCGACCGTTTGCTCGAACGCGAAGGATCAGAGGATGTCGCTGCTTTCATCTTTGAGCCGGTAGTGGGAGCCACTCTGGGTGCAGTTGTGCCGCCTGACAGGTACGTCCAACGCATCGCGGAAATCTGCCGGCGCCACAATATTCTCCTGATTGCCGACGAGGTAATGAGCGGTATGGGTCGCACCGGCAAGCCCTTTGCGGTCGACCATTGGAACGTTTCTCCGGACTTGATTCTGATCGGGAAGGGAATCGCGAGCGGTTACGCTCCTTTAGGCGCTGTCATCGTTGCCGCAGATGTTGCCGAAACGATTTCTCGCGGCTCCGGCACTTTCCTCCACGGCTTTACGTACAGCGCGCATCCTGTGGCGACTGCGGCTGGGAACGCGGTGCTTGACTATATTGAGCGGGAGCGTCTTTTTGAGCGCGTGGAACCGGCCGGGCGCGAACTCCGCGCTGCGCTCGAAAAACTTCAGCAATACTCGGTCGTCGGAGACGTGCGGGGCAAGGGGCTACTGTTTGCTGTCGAAATCGTTCGCGACGCGAAGACGCGCGAGCCATTTCCGGCTGATGCGCACATGGCCTCGCGAATTCAGGAAGATGCACTCGAAGCGGGCGTCATGACGTATCCCATGCAGGGTTCCGTGGATGGCGTTCGCGGCGACCACATTCTCATTGCTCCTCCGTTCACGATCACGTCCGCGATGATACAGATGCTCGCAGCCGCGCTCGACCGCGCCCTCGCCGACCTCGAGAGGACGCATCTGGCAGGCATGGGAGGTACATCTGCTCTTGTCTGACCGGCCCTCCCGGTGGCTTCAGTGGCTAGCTTCGATTTTCGTCCTGTCAGTGGCCATGATTGCTGCAGCGGAAGATATCGCGCCTCTTACCGGGTTTTCATCCGGCGCAGCAGCACGAGAGAATGCCACCGAACTACGTTACCGGGCGCTCGTTTCCACGGACCAAATCTCTAAATTTCACCGCTATCTCACTTCAGAGCCGCATCCGGCCGGATCGCCTCGAAACAATCAACTGGCGCAATGGATGGCCGAACAATGGCGAGAACAGGGGCTCGAAGATGTGACGATTCACCAATACGACGTGCTGAACTCCTCTCCTCGCGACGTTTCTCTCGAGATGGTTGCACCCAAGAAATACCGTGCGATCCTCCGAGAGGCTGCCTATGAAGTGGATCCAGATACGAAAAATCCCGATGTCTCGGGCGCATACCTTGGCTATTCGGCGTCAGGTGAGGTGACCGCCCCGCTCGTTTATGCACACAGCGGGAATCCGGAGGACTACGCGTACCTCCGCAAACACGGGATCGATGTGCGGGGGAAGATCGCGCTCGTGCGATATTCCAATCCATACAGCTATCGCGGCTTCAAAGCGCTCACTGCGGAACGTCTTGGCGTCGCCGCTCTTTTGATCTATTCCGATCCGGAAGAAGATGGCTTTAAACGCGGCACCGTATATCCAGACGGTGCGTGGGGCCCGGAAAGCCATATTCAGCGCGGTGCGATTACCTATGATTTTCTAGAACCCGGTGACCCCCTCACGCCCGGTTGGGTCTCCGTACCTGGCGCGAAACGCATCGCTCCCGAACAGGCGGTCTCGCTTCCGAAGATCATGGCGGTGCCTCTGTCATGGCATGATGCTGAGCCACTTCTCCGAAATCTGGATGGAGCATTGGCCCCCGACGAATGGCAAGGTGGCCTTCCGCTGAAATATCGTCTCGGCGGAAAACGCGTGCGCGTCCACGTGAAAGTAGACATGAACACAAACATCGAGCCTTACTACGTTTCCGAAGCGCGGATTCGTGGCTCGGAATCGCCAGATGAATGGGTAATCTTAGGGAATCATCGTGATGCTTGGGTATTCGGCGCCGTGGATCCTTCGAGCGGCACTGCTGCGATGCTCGAACTCACGCGCAGCCTGGGCCAGCTTCTGAAGCAAGGGATTCGCCCCAAACGCACCCTGGTTATCTGCAGCTGGGACGGCGAGGAGTATGCGCTCACGGGCTCCACGGAATGGGGCGAGCAGTATGCCGACGAACTGAAGAAAAAAGCGGTCGCCTATCTCAACGTGGACGAAGCTACCTCAGGGAAAGATTTCCAGGGAGATGCCGTAGGCTCGCTCGCGCCGCTTCTTGTCGAAGTTTCCCGGACTCTTCCTGCGCCTTCGGGCAAGATGCTGTATGACGAGTGGAAAGCCTCTCGCCAATACGAGCTTCACGGGGCAGAACCCATTTTGGATTCGGAATTGGCAAACACGCGAATCGGCAGCGGATCAGATCACACCGTGTTCCTGAATTTTCTCGGTATACCAACTGTAGGGCTCACGTTCGTCGGCCCTTACGGCGTCTACCACTCCATGTACGACGATTTCTATTGGATGAATCATTTTGGCGATCCCGGATACCGCTATCACGCGCTGATGGCTCAACTCTGGGGAGTGATGGCATTACGCCTTGCGAATGCCGACATCCTGCCTTTTGATTTCGCTTCTTATGGAGCCAACATCCGAAAGTTCATTTCAAGCCTCGATGCAGCGACTCATTTGGGTGCAAAGATCGACCTGGTTCCGCTACAAGATCGCACCGCGGGGTTCGAAGCTGCCGGGCGAGAGCTCAACGAAAGCGTGTCACGCGCGATTTCGCGTGGCCGTTTAAACGCCGTCGAAGCCAATCGTGTGAACGAAGAACTGATGCAAGTGGAACGCAACTGGTGCAATCCTGCAGGAATCCCGGGCCGTCCTTGGTGGAAGCACTCTCTCTACGGCGCCCGCTACACGTATGCTCATCTCGAACTGCCCGGACTCACGGAGGCTGCCGAGGGCGAGGATTGGGCCCGCGCAGCAGAACAGGCGAAAATACTGGAATCGGCTCTGATAAAGAATACGGAGTTGCTCCAGCACGTTGAAAAAGAGCTCCAATCCCTCGACATGGAAGAACGGCCATGAAGAATTTCGCCTTTGCAGTTTTTCTCGTTCTCGTTGGCTCCGTTATTATCTCGGCTGCTCAGGTGGCTCCGCGTGCTCGCGATCTCGGCATTCCATTTGAAGGAACGCCCGGCCCGCTAAATTCGATTACAGACGTCAAAGGGGTCGAGGTCGGCTATCAAACCCTGATTCGCGGCGAAGGAAAGCTTCAGATCGGCGTCGGGCCCGTTCGCACTGGTGTCACGGCAATTTTCCCCCGCGGAAAATCCGCGGTGGATCCCGTATTTGCAGGGTGGTTCACTGAAAATGGCAATGGCGAGATGACCGGCACTACCTGGGTCGAGGAGTCCGGCTTTCTTTACGGTCCCGTGATGATCACAAACACGCACAGCGTAGGAGTGGTACGGGACACGGTGATTGACTGGGAGCTGAAACACGGAACCCCGATTCCACTCGAGGACTGGTGGTCGCTTCCGGTTGTCGCGGAGACTTGGGATGGTGAACTGAACGACATCAACGGTTTCCACGTAAAGCCGGAAGATGCAAACGCCGCGATGCAAGACGCACATGCGGGACCCATTGCAGAGGGCAACGTGGGTGGCGGCACTGGAATGATCTGCTTCGAATTCAAGGGGGGAACGGGCACTTCGTCGCGCAAGCTCCCCGATACCTTTGGTGGCTACACGGTTGGCGTACTCGTTCAATGTAATTTTGCCGCCCGCCATCTCCTTCGCATCGCCGGCGCTCCGGTGGGCTACGAGATTCCTCTTGATACCCAGCGCCCTGACGTTGGCTCAATCATCGTTGTGGTAGCCACAGACGCTCCGCTGCTGCCTCATCAACTGAAGCGGATTGCGCGCCGCGTCACGCTTGGCTTGGGACGGCTCGGCAGCATTTCCGGCAACGGTTCTGGTGATATTTTCATCGCATTCTCGACGGCAAACGCAAACGCTGGGCTAGCGCCAAGGTCGTCGAATGTGCAAATGTTGGCCAACGACCAGATGGACTCCCTCTTTGAGGCCACCGTTCAGGCCACCGAGGAAGCTGTGGTGAACGCCATGATCGCGGCCAAGACGATGACGGGCATCAACGGGTACACGGTCGAAGCATTGCCGCACGACCGGTTCCGCGAAGTCTTGAAGAAGTACAACCGTCTCACTGTAGAATGAATTCAGCCCGCCCATCGGCTAATAACGTCTAAAAGGAGACGGCAATGCGAGAATTTCTCTTGGGTGTCATCCTCACGATCCTCATCATTTTCATCGGCGGCTATCTGTACGCGAAACAGGGTTACATGGATTTTTCGGCCGACCAAAACCCGTCTTCAACCGAAAGGCATTTCGCTATGGCTGCAGTGGATGCATCTACCGATCGTCACGCTGGAAATCAGAAAAATCCGCTGCAACCGTCCGATGAGAACGTTGTAGCGGGCGCGATTTTGTTTCGGGATCATTGCGCCGGTTGTCACGGGACTCCTGCGAACCCCGACAGCCAGTTCGGGCATTCTTTCAATCCGCCCGTCCCGCAATTTTTCAAAGAAGGCTCTGACATGGCCGATAATCAAAATTTCTATATCATCCAGCACGGCATTCGCTGGAGCGGCATGCCGGCATGGAACAAGACTCTCAGCGAAAATCAAACGTGGCAGATCATCACGTTCCTGAGCCATCTCGAGAAATTGCCACCGGCCGCCCAAAAAGAACTCGCACCCCTGGATACTTCCGCGCCTGCGCCGTCCACGACCCGCTAGCTGCGGTGCGGAGAAATCGTGGCGCGTGCGTTGCCCACTCCTGCTAGAATTTGACTTCACTCCAGACGTTGCGTTACGTTCTGGTGTTCAGCGAATCGCGGTCGCCAAAGGCGTATTTCGTCCGAATTGGCTGTGCCAAAAAGCGCGTAGTGCAGGAGGGCAAGATCGATGTCTGATGCTGTGGCGGATAAAGTGATCGCGACGCTGGCTTCCGTGAAGCGGATTCCAGCGGACAAGATCGCTCTCAATACCAACTTGCAGGACCTCGGCATCGATTCACTCGACGTATTTACGCTGCTCTTCGAACTCGAAAACGCTTTCAAAATCTCCATTCCTGATGACGACGTTCGCTCCATCCGCACCGTCAACGACGTCGTCGAGGGCGTCAAGAAGCTTCTTGCCTCCGCTCCCCCGGACACTTCCATGGGCTCGGCCACGCCGGCGGCCTGACGGATGGCACCGCGTCGAGTGGTCGTCACCGGGCTGGGAATCATCTCTCCTCTAGGACTTAATCTCGCCGAAAATTGGAAGGCGCTGAGTGAAGGTCGCCCCGGCATCAAGCCAATCGAGTCAGTGGACGTCTCTCGTGTTCCGATGAAGCTTCTCAACGCGGCGCAGGTACGCGGCTTCCATGCGGAGAAACATTTCGAGTCTGGCCGCGAAGCGTACCTCGACCGTTTCGCACAATTTTCTGTGGTGGCGGCGCGCGAAGCGCTGCGTGATTCCGGCCTCGAATTAAACGCTGGGCTCCGTGAAAACGGAGCCGTCGTCTGCGGCACAGCGGTGGGCGGCCAATCAGCCATCGAGATCGGATTCGAGGATCTTTACGTCTCCGGCCGTGGCCGCGTGCATCCCCTCACGATCCCCAAGACTATGGCGAACGCTGGGGCGAGCCAGATTTCGATGGATTTGGGGTTTACAGGCCCGACCTACACGGTCGCAACCGCGTGTTCATCCGCCAATCACGCAATCGGTCAAGCCTTCCGCCTCGTTCGCGACGGCGAAGCGGAGATGGCAGTCACCGGCGGCAGCGAAGCGCCCTTTGTAATCGGAATGCTAAAAGCTTGGGAAGCAATGCGCGTGATCGCGCCAGATACTTGCCGGCCGTTCAGCAAGGATCGTAAAGGCATGATCCTAGGAGAAGGCGGCGCGATGATGATTCTCGAACCACTCGAAGCTGCGAAAGCGCGCGGGGCCAGAATCTACTGCGAGATTTGCGGCCTGGGCATGAGTTCAGACGCGCACCACTTGACCCAACCGCTCGTGGATGGCCCCTCGCGTGCCATGCGCGGGGCTCTCAAAGATGCCGGCATGTCGCCGGAAGAAGTGGGCTACATCAACGCTCACGGCACCGGCACACCCGGCAACGATCCGGTGGAAAGCCAGGCGATTCGCGCGGTTTTCGGCGTCCATGCGGATAGGCTCGCCGTGAGCTCGACGAAATCCATGCACGGCCACGCGCTTGGGGCTGCCGGCGCTCTCGAAGCCGTTGCCACTATACTCGCCCTGTTTCACGGCATCCTGCCGCCCACTGCGAATTACAACGAACGCGATCCCGAGTGCGACCTGGATTACATCCCCAATCAAGCTCGCGCGCAGAAGGTGGATGCCGCTCTGTCAAATTCATTTGCGTTCGGCGGCCTGAACGCCGTGATCGCCTTCCGTTCAATTCCGAAATAGCCGAGCGCGAACTCTGCAACACACGCCGTCGGGCACGTGCGGTATCATCCCGCGACGCCGCGTTCGGTTACATACGAACGGGTGGGTCAAGTTTGTACCCCGGAGGACTGTGTGCCGAATCAGAATCAAGAGGAACAAAGGGCGGAGGTTGATCTCTCCGAAAAGGTCTTCACGAATTCGCCCAGCATGCTGGTGTTGTGCCTCACCGTAATCGGATTAATTAAGATCTATACCCGGTTTGAGAAAATCACCACGCTCGCCGACAACTTTCTTGCCTTTATATGCGTCGGCTATTTTATTGCGACGGTCTGCGCCTATATGGCGCTGCGAAGCCAGGAACGATCGAAAAGATTGAAGCTCGCTAAGACGGCCGATCTCCTCTTTCTGGCGTCTTTGTGCAGTACCGGAGCGGTGGCGCTGTTTATGACGTTCGCCCTGGAAGGTTAGATCGCCACGCGCGGCGCCGGATCAGAATTTCCAGACGTCGGGCCACCTCGTCAAAGGTAAGGATGAAAGAGGGGTAGCAACGAGCTCCAAGGCTGCGGCGTGCCCGTCCAGCCGCGCGCGAGTTCATCGGAAAGCGTTAAAGCAATCAGGATAGCGAGCCAGAAGAATCCGGCAGCGATTACGAGCCGCGTTAATCCCGGGCTGTATTTCACATGCATAAAGAAAAGCACAACGAGCAACATCTTGATGACTGCGATGACAAGCGCTGCCACCGTGTTCCAGTCGATCACGTGAGTCTTGCCGACCGCTGTTTGGCCCAGGTCAATATACGCAACTTTTGTGGTAAGCGCGGTGAGGATCAGCAGCGAAACAAAAACTGCCACGTAATTCTTCACCGGTACGATGTGCTCGGACATTAGTGCCCGCCTCCATAACGCCCGCCGATCAAATAAAGCAGCGGAAAGAGAAATATCCAGACGATGTCCACGAAGTGCCAGTAAAGCCCGCTCACTTCAAGCGGCGCATAATACTCGGCATTGAAACGCCCACGATATGCCATCACCGTCAGCGTGGTCAGTATGCCGAGCCCGATAAACATATGCAGCGCGTGCAGCCCGGTCATAAAAAAATAGAAGCAGAAAAAGAGCTCGACTCCCGGCGCGTGTGGTCCGCTGTACGTGAAATGCAGGCCGGGAACCAGCCCTTCGGTCCAATCGCGAGTCCATTCGAAGTTAAATTTGATAAATAGAAACGCCGCGCCGAGCAGCATCGTCAGGACCAGGAACGTGACAATCGTGGACTTGCTCTTTCCCGTCTGCGCCGCGCTGATGGCCAGCGCCATCGTCAAGCTGCTGCAGATCAGCACTGCCGTATTGGTGGCTCCGAAAGCTACGTCCAGGAAATGGCTGCCCTGAATGAACGCTTCCAGATGCAGCGCCCGATATACGATGTACGCCATGAAAACGCCGCCGAAGAACATGATCTCAGTGGCCAGAAAAATCCACATTCCGAGATTTCCGGCATCATGCTGCTGCTCCTTGGTCTCAAACTGGTGCACCAAGGCCGGCGAATGAGCCGCGGTATGGGCCATATCAGCCAAGAGTTTGCCTCGCGCCTGTGTAGTTGTAGGCTTCTTCGGTCACCACGGGAATTTCCTCGAAATTTTCTGTGGGCGGCGGGGAAGGCACTTCCCACTCGAGCCCTCGCGCGCCCCACGGATTAGGGCCGGCTGCCGGTCCGTAACGCATCGACCAGATCAAATAGATCAGCGGAATCAAATAGCCGATGCCCAGGATCGAAGCGCCGGCGGAGGACATTACGTTGAGCACCTGAAATTCTTGTGGGTACACAGCGTAACGCCGTGGCATGCCCAGGTATCCCAGCATGAATTGCGGGAAGAATGTCAGGTTGAATCCAACGAACACCACCAGCGCCGCAAATCGCGCCCAGGCGTCCGGGTAGAGCCTCCCCGTGATCTTCGGCCACCAGAAATGAATTCCGCCGAGATATCCCATCACCGCGCCGCCCACCATGATGTAGTGAAAGTGCGCGACGATGAAGTATGTCCCGTTTAAGTGCACGTCGGTGGCGAGCGAAGCGAGGAACAGACCAGTGAGGCCGCCCATTGTGAATAGGCCGATAAATCCGAGCGCGTAAAGCATCGGCGCTTCATACGATATCGAACCCTTGTAAAGCGTCGAAGTCCAGTTGAAGACTTTAATCGCCGAGGGAATCGCAACCAGGAAGCTGAGCACGGAAAAAATCAGGCCTGCATAGACGGATTGCCCGGTAACGAACATGTGGTGGCCCCAGACCAGGAAGCTGATCACCGCAATCGCCATGCTCGAAAAAGCGACGATGCTGTAGCCGAAGATCCGCTTTTTCGAAAAGCAAGTTACGACTTCGCTGATCACGCCCATCGCCGGCAGAATCATGATGTACACCGCCGGATGTGAATAGAACCAGAACAAGTGCTGAAATAGAAGCGGATCGCCACCCACGGCCGGATCGAAGATACCCACGTGCAGGAGCCGTTCGAGCCCGAGCAGGAAGATCGTGATCGCGATGACTGGCGTTCCCAGAATAAAAATCACGCTCGTCGCGTACATCGCCCAGATAAAAAGCGGCAGCCGGAACCAGGTCATTCCCGGCGCGCGCATCTTGTGGATCGTAACGATGAAGTTGAGCCCCGTAAGAATCGAAGAGAAGCCGGTAATGAAGACGCCCAGAGCCGTGGCAATCACGTGCGTTTGCGAATACAAGCTGCTAAAGGGCGCATAGAACGTCCAGCCCGTATCAACTCCGCCGGAGATGATGGCGTAGAGCGTGAACATCGCTCCAACGATGTAGATATACCAGCTCAGCAGATTCAGTTTCGGAAATGCCAGGTCGCGGGCGCCGATCATCAGCGGCACAAGGAAGTTTCCCAGCGTGGCCGGAATCGACGGCACCAGGAAGAAAAACACCATCACGATCCCGTGAATCGAAAACAGCTTGTTATATGTCTCCGGCTGGACCAGGGCGCCCTGCGGCTCAATCAAATGAATGCGCATCAGAACGGCCGCCGTGCCGCCGACAAAAAACATGAACGTAATCGAAGCCAGGTAAAGCAGGGCGATGCGCTTGTGGTCGGTCGTGAAAAGCCACGACTTGATGCCGTAGCTCGCGTTCAAATAATTGACGCGCGATTCGGCAGGAACTTCGTGGATGTCTGCTACAGCCGTACTCATTTCCCTGTCCTTTCCTGCGTTCCGAGCGATTTCACGTAGGCGATCAGCTGCAGGACTTGCTCTTCATTGATCTGTCCCTGAAAAGTGGGCATCACCGGCGGATAGTTCGGCAGGATCACCGAATTGGGAAACACGATCGCTTGCCGGATCAAGCCTTCATCAACGATCCGCGTTTCACCGCTGCGCAGTTTTTCGGGCGTTCCGTAAAGTCCGACGAGTGATGGCCCGCGCCCGGTATTGTCTCCTACGTGGCACGTCACGCAGCCGAGCTGCGTGAACAGCCTTTCGCCGGCCTGCGCCATGGATTCATGCGATGCGCCGCCGGAAAGCCACGCGGCATAGTCTGATGGCTCCATCACGTACACCCAGCCGATCATTTGAGCGTGGTCGGCGCCGCAATACTGACCGCAGAAGATGTGATATGTGCCCGTCTTCGTTGCTTGAAACCAGAGCGACGTATATCGGCCCGGCAGCACGTCCTTTTTCACGCGAAACGCCGGGACGTAGAAATCGTGAATCACATCCTCGGACGTCATCGTTAGCTTGATGGGAACGCCCACCGGCACATGCAACTCGTTGATCTCGCGCACACCTTCGGGATGCTGCAGATGCCACATCCACTGCTTGCCGACCACGAAAATTTCGGTCGAAGCATCCGGCGGACGCGCGTTTCGAACGTAGAGGCTGGCAGACCAGAAAAATATGACGACGCAGATGAGTGTAGGAATCCCAGTCCACAGAATCTCGAGTGGGACATTTTTCTCGATTTCCGGCGGCACCTCATCTTCCGATTGCCGCCGGTACTTGATCATGAAAAAGAAAATCGTGGAGAAAATCACCACCGTAAAAAAGAGCGTAATCGCCGTCAGTGTGTAATGCAGCCTGTCCACACCTTCAGCAATCGTCGAAGCCGCTGGCGGACGAAGCGGAATGGGCGCCAAGGCGCTCGTCAACAGGCGCGCGCCGGCGTCAAACAAAACTCCGCCCATGCCTGCGCCTATCATGCCCGTCGCTCCGGCAGTGCGTAGTGTTCGCTACGAGCCAGCAGAAAAATTCCAATCCCAATCACCAGAATCGTGAAGGCGGCCGCCGCCTTCAGCACGCGCGAGATCAACAGGCTGTATTTTCCTGTCGCCGCATCGTAGTGGTAGCAAAAGAGCAGAATCTGATCCACGGGCGTCCCAATCTTGCCCTCGGAGGCTTCCACAAGGCCCAGCCGGAGATCCCGCGTCGCATACTGGATCCCATAGAGGTAGCGCGAAATCTTGCCTTCCGGCGTAAGAATCATGATCGCGCTCGCGTGCGCAAACTGCTTTGACGCCGGATCGTAGGCGTAGCGGAATCCCACCGCATTGGCGAGCTGCTTGATCTGTGGCTCGTCGCCCGTCAGGAAATGCCAGCCCTGAGTCGCCCCAGGACGGCCGTATAGCCCCGTGTACAGCGCCCGTTTGGCCGACGCGAGGGTGGGCCGCTCCGTCGGATCGATGCTCACGGTCACGACGCTGAACTGCTTCCCGATATCCATCGGAACGTCTTTCAGGCTTCGCTCCATCCCATTCAGCACCTGCGTGCAGAGCATCGGGCAGTTGTAATAGACCAGCGACAGAATCACAGGCCCGTTGCCAAAAAATTGCGCCAGCTTAATTGTCTGTCCTGTTTCATCACGGAAAGTGAGTTCGAGTGGAACCGAATCGTTCAGTTTTTGATCGATGCCCAAATTTTTCAGCAACTCCGGGCGTACATCGATATTTTGAGTAGGGTATTGAGCCTGCGCCTTGGCGCCCGCCACGAAAAATAGCGAGCCTAATAGCAGCGCTGCCGCGGCAATCGCGCGTCGCGCTGAAGCAGTTTGTCGTGCCGACATTTGAAGAGCCAGTTTCACTTCAATCCTTCCGCTTTTTCGATTCCGCAGACTCGTTTGGCGGCTCAACCAGATAGCCGCAAGGCCCGGCGATACCCATCGCTCGCGGTTCCATTGCCGATCCCACCGGCGTCACGCTCGTATCCTCGGCTGCCTGATTCGCTGGCCGCGCCGGTAATCCCTTTTGAAGAACTATGTCCATCGCGCGATCCACGGGAATTCGAACCAGCCCGTTATGTTGGTCCACCCAGCCGTAGGTGGTCAGCTGCTGCTGTTCCAATTCGCAGTAGCGCTTCAGATCGGTGGCCGGGTGCGGCTGCAAACGCGGCTGCGGCGGCAGCGCGCGCTGATTCTCAAATGGCGAAGCGGGCGGCCCAAGCGATTCGTGCTTCGCCAAAAAGCTATACGTGTGCACCATTGCCCACATCACCGCCACGATCAGAATCGCAAGCACGGCTCCAAATTGATATAGGCTGCGGACATGCGCATCCGCATGCTCGTACCCTTCCTCCCCGTGCTTCGGGTGGCGTTCAGTCGCCATGCTGATGCTCCAACTCGCCTGCAAACCGCGCGTCGTGCAACGGCAGCAGAGGCATTTTCTTCAGCTGCCAGAAATACGTCCCAATCCACACGCCACCGATTCCCAGCACCGCCAGAATATCCATCGCGTGGATGCGCGGGCTCTTCGGATCGAATGCCGGCACAATAAGCCAGTACACATCCACGAGACTGAGAACGATCAGCATTCCCGCCACCAGCGACAGCCGCGCCAGCTTTCGCTTTACGCTGCGCTGCAACAGCACCAAGAACGGCAGGGCGAAATGCAACACCATCAGAACCACGGCCACCGTTCCCCACCCGCCAAACGCACGCGTCACGTACCAGGGAATCTCTTCTTTTAAATTGCCAGACCAGATAATCAGGAATTGCGAATACGAGAGGTAGGCCCAGAGCATCACGAACGCGAGCATCAGATTGCCCTGATCGTTGTACTGCGCGGGTGTGGCCGAGCCTCGCAACGGTTCGTACTCGGCAAGCCTGCGCTCCACAAAAATCACGAACGACATCGAAGTGAGCGCCGCGATAATCATGAAAATCATGCCGTAAATCGTCGAGAACCAGTGCACTTCGAGCGACATCACCCAATCAACCGACGCAAACGTCAGCGCCAATCCCCACAAAATCAGCCCCGGCCCACTGATGGCTTCAAAGCGGCCTTCAATTGAAGGGTCGCCTGTTTCGTCCTGTTCTCGCGACCATTTGTTCAGCACGAACGCCAATCCCACCCAGATCGCAAAGTAAATCACGGCTCGCACCGTAAAGAATCCCGGGTTCAGGTATGGGCGCTTGTACTGGATAAGCGAATCGGCTGCCACGGCAGCAGGCTGATCCCACAAATAAAGCTGGGAAAGGCCCAGCAGTAGGGGAATAAATAAAACCGCCATCACGAACAAGGTCCGCGTCCCGGCTTCCAGCAGCCGCCGTATCGGATAACCCCACCAGCCACCCGTCAGATGATGCATCATCAAAATCGCCTGGCAGCCCAGCGGAATCGAAAGCCAGTAAACAAATGCAAAAAGATACGAGCGGAAAAATTGCTGCCGCGTATGCTCGCTGTGGAAGCTGAACAGAATCACCAGGGCCAAGCCAAGCGCCCCACAAACGAAAGCCACCCGCTGGACATAGTCAAACCGCGACCGCAACTCTTCCGGTAGAGTCACTGAGCGCACTGGGCTCATGGTATTTGCCCACCCGCTGCGCTCGAAGCACTCTGCGTAAGCTTCTGACGCTCCGCCGCCGGCACATCATCGATGCTCCCGAGACGGCTTGCCTGTAACACCCGAATATAAGCACCAATGCGCCAGCGGTCCTCAGGTTCAACCCGCGCCGCATAGCTGTACATCGACCCGAATCCGTTCGTCATCACGTCAAAGTAATGTCCAACCGGAGCCGTACTCAAGGCTCCAACGTGAAACGAAGGCGGTTGCGGAAACCCACGCTGCACAATCATTCCATTTCCCTGGCCGGTGTAATCGTGGCAGGGGGTGCAGTAAATGTTGTAGCGTTCGCGCCCGCGCTCCAGGTCCGCGCGCGTGATGGGAAAGGGAAACTTATCCGCGATCACTCCATTTTCTTTTCCCGTGTACAGCAATTCGTCCAGCCGCAACTGCCCGCGCGCCACTGTCCCGGTCACTGGCTGTCGCTCCGAGCGCCCATCCCCGAAGAAGTTTGTCGGCTCGTAGGGCAGATATTTCGGCTGAATATGCATATCCAGTCGGCACCCGCCAACGAGAAGAGCGATCACGCCCGCGCAGGCAATTGCGCACCATCGCGCGATGTGTGCGTTGAATGCTCCGTGTTGCGCTCTACGCCTCAATCTCAAACACCCCGTGCGGCCGCATCTCTTCAAGAAATGCCTTCGTCGCCGCCAGATCAAACTTCCGGTCCCGTGTCTTGATCACGAGAAAAAACCGGTCCTTCGACGCCAGCGCAAACCGCGCCACGTTAAACACCGGATGATACGGCGTCGGCAACCCATTCATCGCCAGCATCCCAAACACCGCTGAAAGCGCTGCGCCCAGAATCGTCAGCTCAAACGTGATCGGAATCCACATTGGCCAGCTGTTGTAAGGGCGCCCGCCGATAATCAACGGAAAACTGATTACATTCGCGTAGTAGCACATGAAAAATCCCGCCAGTCCGCCAATCAGCCCGCCTGTAAACACAACCGCCGGAAGCACCGTATGCTCGAATCCCACAGCCTCGGCCAATCCTTCAATCGGCATCGGCGTAAACGCGTCAATCTTCCGATAACCCGCGCTATGCGCCCGGTGCGCCGCCGCGAGAAGCTCCTCCGGCGTCTCAAATTCGGCCAGCAATCCGTAAATCGGCTTTCGTCTCATCGCTTCAATCGAGGCTCTAACTGCTTGCTATTCGCGTATCTCCGGATTCGGATTCCGCACCCGCGCCAGATACGTGGTGCGCGGCTTCGTATTCAAATCATCCAGCAAACTGTAATCGCGCGACTGCGCCTTCAATTTCGATACGCGGCTCTTCGGATCGTTAATATTTCCAAACACAATCGCCTCAGCCGGACAGGCGCTCTGGCACGCCGTCACAATTTCCCCGTCGAGCACCACCCGGTCTTCTTCCTCCGACCGTATTTTCGCCGCGTTGATCCGCTGCACGCAGTAGGTGCACTTCTCCATCACGCCGCGGCTGCGCACCGTCACGTTCGGATTGCGCATTCCGTAAAGGCTCGGCGTCTTGAAATCGGAATAGAGCAGAAAATTAAAGCGCCGCACCTTGTACGGACAATTATTCGAGCAATAGCGCGTCCCCACGCACCGGTTGTACGTCATCTCATTCAACCCTTCGATGCTATGCGTCGTCGCGCCGACCGGGCACACCACCTCGCACGGCGCGTTCTCGCACTGCATGCAGGGCAGCGGCTCGAAATACATCTCCGGCGTTTCGAGATTTCCACGGAAATAGGTGTCGATGCGAATCCACTGCATCGCCCGCCCGCGCATCACCTGGTCTTTTCCCACCACCGCGATGTTATTTTCCGAGACGCACGCCACCACACACGCATTGCACCCGATGCACCGGTTCAAATCGATCGACATGCCCCACGCATATCCCTCGGATTTGAATCCGGGATATAGCGACAGCCTTTTCCCCGGCTCCGTCTCAGGATGTCGCGCGAAATTCGGGTCCTTTTGAAACTCTTCAACTGTGGCCACCTGGATCAAATCGCGGCGGAAAGCATTCACGCTCTCCGTATCCGCCGGATGGCCGTCTTCTTCCATCATGTAGTGATACTGCTGCACCGCGAAGTAGTACTTCTTCCCGGAATCTTCGAGTTGCAGCCCGCCTGCCATCCAAGGCGCGCTCGAAGTTCGCAGAAAATATGCGTTGAAGCCTTGCCCATTCCCCACATTTCCCGCGCGCCGCCGCCCGTACCCCAGATGCAGCGTGATCGAATTATCCGGATGCCCCGGGTCAGCGAAAATTCCCGCGTACACCTCGCGCCCCGCCACCTTCAGCTTCATGTACTGCCCATGGCGCAGCTTCAATCGCTCCGCGGTATTGATGCTCACCAGCGCCGCGTTGTCCCACGTCAGCCGCGTGATCGTCTTTGGAGTTTCCTGCAGCCAGCCGTTATTCGAGTAACGCCCATCGCCAATCGTCGGATCGGGCCGGTACACAATCTCCAGCGCGTCCTTATCAATCGCTGGCGACGAAGGCTCTCTCCCAATGTCAGTTCGCGGCGACACAGGAATCGCAGGCAGAGCCGTCCCAGCCATCACGCCGTCGTGCAGCGATTTCTGCCAGAACACCTCAAACGCCTTGTCTTTTTCCGGTCGCTGCGATTTCCAGTAGCCCTGAACCAGATCGTGACCTGATTTCCCAGCGTCGCCTGCGAGCGCAGCGATCAATTCGTGCGCCGACCGGCCCTGATAAAGCGGCGCAATCAGCGGCTGCACAATTCCAACCGTGCCGTCATAAGCCCGCGCATCGCTCCACGCCTCAAGAAAATGCGCCTCGGGCACGTGCCAATGGCACAGCTCCGCCGTCTCGTCGTAATAAAGTCCCGAATGCACGCGCAACTTCGCCTTCAGCAGCGTCGGCCCAAATTCGAAATCCGCCGGCGCGTCGTAAACGGGATTGCCTCCCAGCATCACCAGCAGCTCGACGGCCCCCGCATTCATGTCCTTCACCAGCTCGCGCAGCGAATTCATCTGGTTCATGGGATTCGCTTCGATCGGCTCAGTGTAGGTAACGGTCTTCCCGGCATTTGCCAGGGAAGCGTTCATCGCGTGTGCCAGCGCGTGCACGATTGCCGGCTGTCCTTCCCCCGGGATCACCACGCACGAGCCGCGATGCTTTTCCAAATCGCGCACCAGCGCCATCATCCATGCCGGTGAAACCGACGAAGTCGAGTTTTCCGGCGCTCCCGCCGAGGCAATTCCAAACTCTGCGGCAAGCTGCCGCGTAAACGCTTCCACTTCGCTCGCGCGCATCGCCCGCCGATGGTCCGCCATCGATCCCGTGCTGGTCGGGGTGCACTCCACAACATACAAGCGGTTTAATTTCGTTCCCGGTCCTTCAATGGCCCTGCGCGAAGAAAAATCCCGAGCGTACCGCGTATGCCCCGGTCCCGTCGTAAGGAAATCCGCGTCGAGCGACACGATCACGTCCGCCTTGTCGAGGTGGTAGACCGTCGTCACCGGCTTCCCGAACGCCATCACCGCGCCGTCGTGCGCGGCATCGCGGATGCACGGTTCGTACTGATGCCACTTCGCGTCAGGGAACTGCTTCAGCACATCTCGAATCTGCGCCGCCAGGCTCGGCGACGTCACCGTTTCCGTGAGAATGCGAAGCCCGGCGCCCCTCGGCGCAATCTGCGCCCTGGCATTTCCGATCGCCGTCAGGAATGCAGCCCAGCTTTCAATTCGACCTTCGTGAATCACGGTCTGCGAACGGTCGGGATCGTAAAGCGTCAGAATCGACGCCTGATTGAACACATCCGTGCCGCCCAGGCTGCCCGGATGCTCCGGGTTGCCCTCAATCTTCGTGGGCCGCCCCATGTGACTCTCCACCAGCAGCCCGGTCGCGACCCCCGATTGCGTCATCGACGTTGCATAAAACAACGGTTTGCCCGGAATAATTTCCTCGGGCGGCCGCACGTAAGGAACGATTTTCTCCGTCGGCAGCTTCGTGCACGCGCTCAGCCCCGCCATTGCCGCTGACGCAGCCATCAATTTCAAAATCCCGCGCCGGTCGATTCCCTCCGCTTCCTTCTCCGTATTTTCAGGAAACTCGTTTTCGAGCTTGTAGCGATAACCCGGCGTCTCGGCGAGCTCGTCGAGGCTTTGCCAGAATCGCTTCCCCCCGTCTTTCGCGAGCTTCGCCCGCACGGCTGCGAGATCGATCGTCTCGTTCATGGAATGGTTCGAGTTGGAGTCGTCGCTCATTTTTCGGCAATCACCGGTGGCACGTCGAACAGTTCTGCAAACTCTGAATCTTGTATTCCTTCACCAGCCGCCGCCCCAGTTCGAGCTGATTTTTCGGTGGCTGGTAATACGGATTAAACACTTCCGATTTCGGCCGCACGTACTTCTCGGGCTCGCGATGGCACTCGAGACACCACTGCATGTAGAGCGTGCCTGCCCTCCAGGTTAGCGGCATCTCCGCAATCGGTCCGTGGCACGTAGTGCAGCCCACACCTTTGCTCACATGAATGCTGTGGTCGAAATAAACGAAATCCGGCAGCGCGTTCACCCGCGTCCAGGCGAGCGATTTGTCGTCGCGGTAGCTCGCGCGCACCGGTTCGAGCATCGAAGCATTCGTCCAAATTCGCGAATGGCACGTCATGCAGGTTTGCGTCGGCGGCAATCCCGCGAACGACGACTTCTCGACCGACGTATGGCAGTAGCGGCAATCGATTCCCAACTCGCCGGCATGATGCTTATGGCTGAAGGGAACCGGCTGTTCGCGCGCAACATGCTGGTCCGTGTACCACGGCGAAAGTTCGATCCCATAGAGCGCGGCTCCCAGCAGCGCGATGATAAACACGCCGCCATAAATACTCAGCCGCGATATCAGGTTGGTGCTGTGATGAAAGATCTGTGCCATATCTTTTTTCGGTTGCCGCCGCTACTCCGGTTTCTCGTCCGTCTCCCGCACCAGTGAACGCATCTCCACGATCGAAATCATCGGGAGGAAACGCACGAACAGCAAAAACAACGTAAAGAACAAACCAAACGTCCCGATGTACGTCATCCAGTCCCACTTCGTCGGGTAGTACATGTTCCAAATCGAAGGGATGTAATCGCGGCTCAGGCTGATTACCACGATTACGAACCGCTCGAGCCACATTCCCGTGTTTACGATCAGCGAGATCACGAATAGCGCCGGCACGCTCGCGCGAACCTTCCGCGACCACATTGCCTGCGGGATGACGATATTGCACGCGATCAGCGACCAGTAAACCACGGCGTAAGGCCCGGTCATCCGGTTCAAAATCAAATACCGGTCATACAGATCCCCGCCGTAAAACGCCATGAACGTCTCCATCATGTACCCGTAGGCGACGATCATGCCGGTCGCGAGCATCACCTTGGCCATGTTGTCCAGGTGCCGCATCGTGACCATGTCTTCCAGGTTGTAAAATTTGCGAATCGGAATCGCCAGCGTCATCACCATTGCGAATCCGGAATAGATCGCTCCCGCCACGAAATAGGGTGGAAAGATCGTCGTGTGCCAGCCAGGGACGATCGCTACCGCGAAGTCCCAGCTCACCACCGTGTGTACCGAAACGACGAGCGGAGTCGCCAAGCCCGCGAGCAACAGCGACGCTACTTCATACCGAGTCCAATGCACCGCCGACCCGCGCCAACCCATCGCAAAAATTCCATAGACGATTTTCGCCGCGCGGTTTCGCGCCCGATCCCGCAGCGTTGCAAGATCCGGAATCAATCCCACAAACCAGAAGAGCAGGGAAACAGTCGCGTACGTCGAAACCGCAAACACGTCCCACACCAGCGGACTTCGAAATTGCGGCCACATCCACATCGGATTGGGATAGGGCATCAGCCAGAAAAACAGCCACGGTCGGCCCATGTGCAACAGAGGAAACGTTCCGGCGCAAGCCACTGCAAAAAGCGTCATCGCTTCCGCAAATCGGTTGATGGAGGTGCGCCACTTTTGATGGAGAAGAAGAAGAATTGCGGAGATGAGCGTTCCGGCGTGCCCGATTCCAATCCACCACACGAAATTGACGATCGCAAATCCCCACCCAATCGGAATCTTGATGCCCCAGATTCCCACGCCTTTAATTAGCAGGTAGGTGACGGCCACGTTGAACATCAGCAGCAACGCGAGGGCGATCGCGAAGCCGATCATCCAGCCCTTCGTCGTGCCGCGGCCCAGCACGATCGAGCTGATCTTGTCGGTAACGGTTGCGAGCGTATGACCCGGCTCGAGGACCGGTGCCCCGCCTGCTCCCGCTATGTTTGGTGAACCCTCAGGATCCACGAATGCGCCCCACTGCTGGATTTGGGTTTATAGATGCCTGCGAACGTCACGAAGGGGCATCGAATGGGTTAGTGAAAGGCAGTTCTCAGACTTTTCAGACAAGCCCGCTTGCCCGGAGTGCACCATTCGACAGAACGGAGCGCAGCGCTCCACACCTATTTTCCTTCCCCGCTGCAACGGCTGGTGTACTCCTAAGGACGTGACAGGATAAAACCGAAGGCGACGTGAAGCAACATCAAACCGGAGAATTATCTGGTGATTGGCTGTACCGTTTTTAACCTTTCCGTAATGTCAAATCCGGATGTCAATTTGTCAGGCAAAGTACGGTATTTCGCGGATCAATGAGTATTTTTGCGGGGCGGGACTTCGCAATAAATCGAAACCGTGTTTCAGTTCCATTTGTGACTACCACTCCAAGCTTTTCCATCTTTCCGCCCGGCCCGGGTCTCGTTCCGTAGAGCGGAACTGGCTCTGTAAAAACCTCATCTACTCCTGACTGCACCAGCTTGCCCGTCACGAGAAATTCTCGCTCGTGAGGTTTCACTTGAAACACCACGGAATAGCGCGGAATCCCAGTCGACCGTACCCATTGGTCGAAAAACCAGTCCATCGAGCGTGTTCCTTCCAGATCCATTGCAGGTGTCATTCGTTTCTCGATGGCCCGCTGGAAATCCGCCGTCGACAGAGGCGCAAAATAATGCTCGCTGAGAATTGTCTTCAGTAGTTCTCGAAAACGCCCATCCGGGTCCGAAGCGGTAGGGTCAGCTAGCATTTCGCGAAGCATGTGAATCACCCATGCCCCTTTGCCATATGTCACCGTTTCATAAGCGTTCGGCGCTTTCGACGACAGCAGTCGCCATCCGAAATTCAGCGGCCCAGCTGAATCTGGCGTCAGCGATGAGCCGGGATTCTTCGTCGTCAATGCAATCCGATAGCGATCGAGCCAATTTTTCAATCTCTGATCCGCCGGTCGCTTGCTATCGGCGTACATCAGCGCCAGGTAATTTGCCATTCCTTCCTGTATCCAGCCGTCGCGGTATTCAGCCGATCCAGCCACATTCCCCCACCATTGATGTGCCACCTCATGAAACGGTATCAGTTCTCGAGCCTCCTCCTGCGCTAGCACGCTGAACCCGGCCCGCTCCTGCGCTGATTGGGGGAGAAACACCAGCGTCGATAGATACAACAGCCCCGGCCATCCCTGCCCGAAGCTCCCCGGAATCTGCGACACATCCAGGTGGTCAAACGGAAATGGTCCATTGAGCCGCTCGAAAAATCGGACTGAATCGGTGAATTCCCCCCCAAGGCGTTTCAATACGGCCGCAGGACTCGGCGTCGGCGCCTCGGGAATCGTTTCCGACAATCCCCGTTGCCTCGGCGATTGAAACATCCCCGGAAGCGACGTGTTGTCGCCAGGATTCTTCTGAAGCAGCGCCAGGATCGCATTTTCGAGCTGTTGGTTTGCGTACAGTTCCACCGTCGGATGATCGCCCGCCGCCGTTTCCGTCTTGTATTCGCCGAGATTGAAGCCCGCCACGGCAAACGGAACTCGTGACTGCCAGCGGCCCGCCTTCACGTCACCATCGTCATGCAGATCTGTGCGTGCTCCGGTCGCCACCAGCGTCAATCGCTTCGGCCACCGAAAAGTGAGATCGAACAGCGCGAAATGATCTCCACCTCCCACATGCGCATACCAGGTGCCGCGTTCGCCCACAAATTCCACGCCGTTCCCTGCATTGCTGATTACGTTGCCGCGATATTTCACTTCCAGGCGAATCTCTTCGCCCGCCTTCACCGGTGCCGGAAGCGTGATGAGCAGCGCGTCATTGCCGCGCTCCAGAATGTCGTGCCGGCTCATGTCTTCATTCTGGAAATAGAAAAGCGGCGCGCCGTCTTCGAGCCTCACTCCTTCCACCGCCAGGTTCCTTGAAAGCTCCAAGCCCACCACTCGCTCGCCTGCTCGCAATGCTTTTAAGTGCAGTGTCGTGCGGCCAGCCAGCGACAAATCGTTCTCGATCGTCGTGTCCACCGCATAGTCAATCGGCGCGAACATCTCGATCGGCGTCTTCGGCGCATCCAGCGCCTTAAACGACGCCCACGTATTATAGAAACGCATCCCATTCTCGATCCGCGGCTGTCCCATCAACACCTGCTCATGCCGCCGCGCGTCCACCAGCACATCAAACGCACCGATATTGTCGTTCTCCACTCCGATGTAAAAATATGGCAGCGGATCGGCCGAGAGCAGATCGAGCATCACTCGCAGCGAGTGCCACGGATTCAAGCTGCTCACCAGTCCTGCCCAGCTTTCCGCGAACTTCGTATCGGCGGCCTCACTCGTCTCTGAGCCGAGCTGCTGTCGGATTTCCGAAGCTGTGTCGTCCGTGAATCGCAAATACGCCCTGGTGAAATCCTGGTTCACCATCGGCACGCCCAGAAATTGCGCGATCGAGTACCGTTCTCCTCGTTCTCGCGGCGTCGCGAAAATATGTCCGCGGCCCGCGAAAACAGCGCCCGTCACGTGCCCGTCAATCGCTTGAAAAAATGCCAGCTTTCCCTCAATCAGCCGCACGTTCACCACGTCTCGACGCAGATTCAATTCATGAATCGTATAGACGTGCTCTCCATCCGGCCGCAGCGCATTCAGCGCCTGATACAGCGCCCGCGGATCGCTCGACAAATTCTGAACGGAGGACTCTTTCTGAACAGAGGATTGACTCGTCGCCGCCGCCTGAAGAGCGGAGGATGATGACGGAGAAACAAGGACCGCCAGCAGCGCAAGCGGCCCAGCCACAAACAGCCCATGCCGCGATTTTTTCACCATAAACAGCACGCTTCCCGCGATGGCCATTTAAGGCATACCACTTAAGACCCAGGCATGCCACTTAAGACCTAGGCATGCCGCTTAAGACAAAAGACCAGCAAGGCAGCCGGAAGGTGAGCACAGCCCATTGCTAAAATTGGGACATGCATCGCGCAGCGCCAGTCGCAGCTTTGCTCCTGCTCGCCGTGTCTTCCGCGGCCGCC
Organism: uncultured Acidobacteriota bacterium; assembly: GCA_963772535.1. Classification (GTDB taxonomy): domain Bacteria; phylum Acidobacteriota; class Terriglobia; order Acidiferrales; family UBA7541; genus Palsa-295. The sequence continues at coordinate 394,306 of CAVYXN010000004.1, read as the reverse complement.
GACACGATTGTGCTCAAAAACGGCCGCCGCATCACCGCCGCCAACGTCACCGACGACGGCGAGCACGTCAGCTACGAAACCTCCGCCGGCCGCTTCACTCTCCCCAAATCCATCGTCGCCCGCATCGAAAAAGACCAGTTCGGCTACTCGTCAGCCTCTTCATCCCATCAAAACGATCCGCCGCCCGTCTCCGCGCCCGAAATCGCCCCCGTCCGCGGCTATGACGATATCGTCCGCCTCGCAGTTCACGACGACTCCATCGACTTCGCCTACATCGCGCGCCTCGAAGCCGACGCCCGTTCCAACTCTCCCGCCGCCATCGAAAAAGTTTCCGCCGCTCATTACACCGCGGCCCAGTTCCTGCTTTCAAAAGGGGAAGTTGACGGCGCCATCGACCACTACCGCCAGGCCCTAAATTTCGCCCCAGAAAATCTCGGCCTGCTCCTGAATCTATCCGTGCTCCTTCTGCGCCAAAGCCAGTTCACCGCCGCCCTCGACCCGCTCGAGCACGCCCGCCGCGTCGCCCCCAATTCTGCCGACGTCGCCAAGCTCACCGGCTGGGCCTACTACGGCCTCAACAAAATGGATCTCGCAGTGGAAGAATGGCAGCGCGCCGAGCACCTGCACCCCGACCCCGAAGTCGAGCGCGCTCTCGCCAAAGCGCAAAAAGACAAAGCCGAAGAGGAAAGCTACCGCGAAGGCGTCACCGCCCACTTCGCCCTGAAATACAGCGGCACCGCCGCACCCGATCTCGCCAGCGGAATCCTTCACGCCCTCGAAGACGATTTCAACGACATCGAATCCCAGCTCGACTACACTCCGCCCGAACCCATCGGCGTAATTCTCTACACAGGCCAGGCCTTCGCCGACATCACCCGTGCCCCCAGCTGGGCCGGCGCCATCAACGACGGCCGCATCCGCATCCCAGTCCAGGGCCTCAGCAGCGTCACGCCTGAACTAGCCCGCGTCCTGAAACACGAACTCACCCACAGCTTCATCGGACAAAAAACCCGAGGCCGCGCCCCCACCTGGGTCCAGGAAGGCGTCGCTCAATGGATGGAAGGCCGCCGCAGCAATAGCGCGGCAGGCGCGCTGGTCGAATTGGCAGGCCAAGGACGCGCCCCCAGCCTCCAAATGCTCGAGGGCTCCTGGATGTCGCTCTCCGGCGGCGCCGCCTCTTTCGCCTACGCCTACTCGCTGGCCGCAGTCGAATCCATCATCGAATCCGGCGGCATCAGCGACATCAGCCGCCTCCTCGATCGCATCTCCACAGCCCCATCCATGGACGCCGCCCTCCGCGACGCCCTCCACTCCGACTACTCCGACCTCGACCAGCAGACCATCGCCTACCTTCGCAACGAATACCTCCGCTAACGAATTGCCTCGTCCGTGTAGCTACGACGACGCAGTCCTCGTCGTGGGCCTTTCGCTTTGTGGGTCACGGCTTCAGCCGTGACAAAAGAAAAACGCGACAAGAACATGTCACCGCTCGGCGGCTTTGCCGCCGAGCATTTGCTTTTTCTCTTCTTCTTTCTTCATTTGAAATTTGAAATTTGAAATTCTCAAATTTGAAATTGCCTTTTTCCTACTCTGCGACTCACCGCCTCCGTGGCTACAACTCCGCCAACAACCCCGCAATCAACGCCGCCCGCACCCCCATCTCCCTCACCACCACATGCTCCCGCAAACTATGCGCCCCATCCCCCACAGCCCCCAACCCGTCCAGCGTCGGCACTCCAAGCGCCGCAGTAAAATTTCCATCCGACCCCCCACCAGTAGCCGCCTCCCCAAGCGACAACCCCATCTCCCGCATCAATCCGCGCGCCACCCCAAACAACTCGCGCACCCCCTCACTCCGCTCCAGCGGCGGACGCATCCCCCCAACCCTCACCTCCACCCGCGCCCCGCGCAAAATCGGACGCAACCCGTGCAGCCCCCGCTCAATCCGCCCAGCATCGGCCATCCTCTCAAATCGAATATCCACCGCAGCCCGCGCCGTCTCCGGCACCACATTCGCCGCCGTCCCGCCCTCCACCACCGTCGCCTGCACCGTAATCCCCCGCGCCCGATCGTTCATCTTCATCAACCGCGCAATCTGCAACGCCAGCTCATGCACTGCATTCACGCCCTTCTCCGGCTCAATCCCAGCATGCGCCGCCCGCCCAGTCACAATAATCTCCGCCCCGCCCACGCCCTTCCTCTCAGTCTTCAACCGCCCCTCGCGCCCCAGCGCCGGCTCCAACACCAGCACCGCCTCGCTCTTCCGCGCCTCGCTCTCAATCACCCGCCGCGATGTCTTGCTCCCAATCTCCTCATCCGAGGTCCACAAAAACACCACCCGCTTCCGCGGCCGCACCCCAACCGCCCGCAGCGCATCCACCGCCCCCAGCGCAATCACCAACCCGCCCTTCATATCAAACGCCCCCGGCCCCCAAGCCCTCCCGCCCGTCACGCGAAACGGCATCTTCGCAATCGTCCCAACCGGATACACCGTATCAAGGTGCCCAAGCACAAGAATCTGCCCGTCGCTTCTGCCCGTCGCGTGCGGCCACTCGATTCGCAAATGATTTCCGCGCAAACGCTGCTTCAAAATCTTCACCTTCGCCCCGCGCCGCCTCCACTCCCTCGCCACCATCGCCCCAAACCGATCCACCGCCGCCTTGTCACCGCTAGGCGATTCGCACCGCACAAATCGCCCCAGCAACCGCACCATCCCCGCCTCGCGCCCACGCGCCTCCCGTAACAAATCCCGCATCGCCACACTTTGCTCGCTCATCGCGCCGCCATGCTACCAGCCACTCCGGAATCGCGCCACATCCAGCCACGACGACGCCTCGATCGTCGTGGGCCTTTGCTCGCAACGCATCACTACACCCCCCGCCCCGATTCCCACTCCGTCACGTTTCGTATAGAATTGTCGGCTTGTTCCTGGGCGCAGCTTCCGAGACAACATATACGGTCGGGCACGCCGAGCCAAAGCAACCGGTGCGCACACCTCACACACGAGGCCAACAATGATTCTCGACACCAACGCCATCCAAGCCATCCTCCCGCACCGCTACCCGTTTCTCCTAGTCGACGCCATCGAAGAAATGGAACGCTGGAAGCACATCGTCGGAATCAAGAACGTCACGATCAACGAATATTTCTTCCAGGGACATTTTCCCGGCAAACCCATCATGCCCGGCGTGCTCATCATCGAATCCATGGCCCAGACCGGCGGCTTCCTCCTGCTCCAGGAAGTGAAAGACCGTGAAAAGAAGCTCGTATATTTCGTCGCCATTGACGACGCGCGCTTCCGCAGGCCCGTCGTCCCCGGCGATCAGTTGCGCATCGAAGTAGACGTCATCGCCTGGCGCGGCTCATTCTGCAAGATTCACGGCCGCGCCACCGTAGGCGGCGAACTCGCCGCCGAAGCCACACTAATGTGCAAAATGGTCGACATGGACGAAGTCCAACAACCCGCGCCAGCCTCCGCCGAGAAGGCGCGATGAAGGGTGACGAAGTTGCGGGTTTTGCGATGAGCGCGCAAGGAAGGGCGTGGTGGGATAGTAAGTTTTCGCTCGTAGCTCAGGTCCCATTCCGGCCGCCGTCAGCCGGAATTGACCTGAGGCCGTTGATGTTCGGCTTGCCTTAGGACTTTGCAGTTCGGTGGGAGCCCCCTGCTTTAGCAGGGGGAGCTGGACTTCAGTCCAGCGAAACAAGCGTCGCAACAAAAATGGGCTTCAGCCCTGGGAATCCAACTGAATGAGCTTGAGAATGTCTAAAACCAACGACCTCGCCGATGTCTAAAATCGACCCGCGCGCCTCCATCGCGCCCGTCGCTCGCCTCGGCAACTGCGTCACAATCGACGCCTTCGCCGTCATCGGCGACGAAGTCGAACTCGGCGAAGGCTGCATCGTCGAATCGCACGCAATGGTCAAAGGCCCAGCGCGCCTGGGACGCCGCAATCACTTCTACCCGTTCAGCGTAGTCGGCGGCGATCCGCAGGATCTCACCTACAAAGGCGAACGCGTCTCGCTCGAAATCGGCGACGAAAACGAATTCCACGAATTCTCCACGGTCAATCGCGGCACCGTGAAAGGCGGCGGCACCACGCGCCTAGGCAGCAACAACCTCATCATGTCTTACGCCCACATCGGCCACGACTCCCAGATCGGCAGCCACACGATTTTCGTCAACGGCGCCACGCTTGCCGGCCACGTCACCGTCGAAGACTACGCCACCATCGGCGCATTCTGCCCCGTGCATCAGTTCTGCCGCATTGGCAAGTATTCTTACATCGCCGCGCACACCGTAATCACCCAGGACGTTCCGCCCTTCTCCAAAATCGTCGCCCCGCGCGACACGAAATGCTACGGCGTGAATTCCATCGGCCTCGAACGCAACGGCTTTTCGCCCGACCGCATCGAGTCTATTGAGAAAGCGTACCGCCTCCTCCTCCGCTCAAAACTCAACACCACCCAGGCTCTCGAACAAATGCGTGGAACCCTTTCCGCATCCGAAGACGTCCAAACCCTTATCCGGTTTATCGAATCGACGGCCGAGCGCGGTCTCACCAAATAGGAATGCCAGCGAACGCAATTCCGGAGAATTCTGAGCGCTGGGGCCTCATAGCCGGTAACGGCGATTTTCCATTCCTCGTCCTGGAAGGTGCGCGCAGCCGTGGCATCGAGATGGCCGTGATCGCGATTCGCGAAGAAGCGTCACCCGCGATCGAACAGGCCGCCGCGCGAGTGCACTGGGTGAGCCTCGGCGAACTCAGCCGCACGATTGAGCTATTGCATGAGGAGGGCGTGAAACACGCCGTGATGGCAGGGCAAGTAAAGCACAATAAAATATTCAGCTCGATCCGCCCCGATTGGCGGCTCGCAAAGCTGCTATTCTCCCTCCCGGCGCAAAACACCGATTCGCTGATCGGAGCTGTCGCGCGCGTGCTCGAAGACGAAGGCATCGAACTCGTGGACTCCACGAAATTTCTCGGCCCGCTCTTGCCGGAGGTTGGAATCCTCACGCGCCGCTCGCCCGACGTGTCCGAAGCCGCGGATATCAACTATGGCCGCGAAGTCGCGCAGAAAATCGCCGCGCTCGATCTCGGCCAGACCGTCGTCGTCCGCGACCGCGCTTGCGTCGCTGTCGAAGCTATGGAAGGAACCGACGAGACTATCGAACGCGCCGCCCGCATCGTAGGCGGCCAGCGCCTCGTCGTCGTCAAAGTCAGCAAGCCATCGCAGGACATGCGCTTCGACGTTCCGGTCGTCGGTCCGAAGACAATCGAAGTCATGCGCCGCTCGAACGCCACGGCTCTGGCCGTTGACGCGGGGAAAACTTTGCTGTTCGATCGCAACCAGCTGATTCAAGCCGCCGACGATTTCAGCATCGCAATCCAGGCATTTGCTCCGGCGAAAGCCGCTGCAAACGAGCCGCCGGTTCTCGAGGCGAAAAGGAAATCTTGAGCGAGAAACCCATCCGCGTAGCTGTCGTTGGTGTCGGCGATTTCGGGCGCAACCACGTTCGCGTCTGGCGCGAAATCGAGGGCGCCGAGCTCGTCGGCATCATCGATACCAATGCCGAACGCGGGCAAAAAGTTGCCGCGGAATTCGGCACGCGCGTTCTTCGCGACCTCGACGCACTCACGTCCGACGGCATTGACGCCGTCAGCCTCGCCGTCCCGACCGTCGCACACGCTCGCATCGGCTCCCGCATCCTGGCAGCTGGAATTGACGTGCTCGTTGAAAAGCCGATTGCCGCCTCGCTCGATGAAGCCGACGCGCTCATCGCTGCAGCAAAGCGCAGTCGCGGCATTCTTCAGGTGGGCCACGTCGAACGCTTCAATCCCGCCGTCGTCGCCGTCGGAAAAATCGTCTCGCGCCCGATGTTTTTCGAAATCCATCGCCTCGGAATTTTTTCGCCGCGCAGCCTCGATATTGACGTCGTCTACGACGTGATGATTCACGACCTCGACATCCTGCTCTCGCTCGTCAACGCGCCGGTCGTTGACCTCAAAGCCGTCGGCATCCCCGTCATCAGCGACAAAGTGGACATCGCCCACGCCCGCGTCGAATTTGAAACCGGCACAGTCGCCAATCTCACCGCCAGCCGCGTCTCCACCGAACGCGTCCGCAAGATGCGCTTCTTCCAGGAGCACGAATACGTGTCGCTCGATTTCACGCGCCAGGACGTTCTTCGCGTTCGCGTCGAAGCAAGCGCCGCGAAAACCGCGTCCGCAGCTGGCCCGGAAACAAACGCGCAGCCGAAAATCGCATTCGAAAAAGTTCCCACCACGCCCGAAGAACCCCTGCGCGCCGAGCTTCGCTCCTTCCTCGAATCCGTCCGCACGCGCACGCAGCCGATCGTCGATGGCGCCGCTGGTCGCCGCACTCTCGAACTTGCCGACCGCGTCATGTCGGGCATCCTCGAACACGCCCGCCACGTCCAACTATCCAGCTTCGTTCCACAGGACGCACGATGATCGAGCGAATACTGGTTCCGAGAGACGTGCGCCCGCTCACCGACGAGGAAGCGAAGAAGAGAAAACCGCCCGCGCGTTTCGAAACCTACATGGACGACCGCATGGTCGTACCCTCCGGCCTCTCCGATGCGCCTCCGCTCAACGGAAAATCCAGCATCCCGAGCCACTTCCCGCTCGAAGTTCTCGTCGGGCGTTCGCTCGTCGGCCGTGATATCGAGCCCAAGCCTTTCGACCTGAAGCCGCTCACCGATTACGTGCCCGTAGCCGTCATGGATCCGCGCGTCGTCGTTCCGGTCTACGTCGAGCCGCCCGAGGCTGCCGAAATCGCTCGCTTCGACAAGCCGCAGGTGATGACCGCCGCGCTTCGCGAAGTCATTCAGCCCGATATTTTCACCACTGGTGACGCGAATCTCCTCATCGAGCCCGAAACCAAAAAAGACGCCAAATGGGACGCGATCACGCGCGCCGCTTCCGTCGTTGTCCATATCGGCTTGATCATTTTCATAATTTTCATTCCGAAAATGTTTCCGGCGCACGTTCCCACCACAAAAGAAATCGAGATGGCCAGCAAGAGCCTCGGCATCACCTACATTTCGCCTGACGATATTCCGAAGATGCCTCCCGGCCCGCCGGGTCCGAAGGTTAAGATCAGCCCCAGGGTCCTGAACAAAGTCGCGCCGCCGCGTCCCGAAACCCACGCGCCTATCGCGCCGCCTTCGATTCCGAATCCCGAGCAGCCCAAACCCGAGCTGCCAACCGCGCCCACGCCGCACACCGCTGTGAGTCAGCCGCCCGTCAGCGTCCCGGTGCAACCCACGCCGCAGCCTTCGCAAGTTTTGCCGGTGCAGCCTTCTCAACCAGGCCACCTGAATCTCAACTTGCCCAACTCCTCACCCGGCAAGCAGCTCCAGAGCCAGATGCAAGATCAGATCCAGCGCGGCGGAGGCGGCACCGTTTACAGCCCAGGCGCCGGTGGTGGTGGCGGAGGAGGCGGCGGTGGGCGCGGCGGTCGCGGCGGCATGCAAGGCATGCAACCCGGCGTCTCGATCCTCACCGACACGCAGGGCGTCGATTTCAACAGCTACCTGCAGCGTCTCGTGGACACCGTCAGGCGCAACTGGTACACCGTAATGCCCGAGTCCGCGCTCATGGGCGACAAAGGTATCGTGATGCTCACATTCAGAATCAATCGCGACGGCAGCGTCCCGCCGCAGGATCCAAGTCTCGAGCGCACGTCCGGCAAGCAGCCCCTCGACACCGCCGCGCTCTCCTCCATCCGCACCTCAAACCCCTTCCAGCCGTTGCCACCGCAATTCAAAGGCGATTTCATCGAGCTGCGCTTCATCTACTTCTACAACATCCCGCCAGACTCAGTGAACACGCGCTAGTCGCAACGAGCTGCCGCCGTGAGCCTCAACCGCACCCAAATCCTCGGCGCGCTAATCCTCGCCGCCGTTGCGCTCGTCATTCTTCTGCTCCGCTGGAAATTCGCGCACTAAAATTAAAATGACTGCACCGCCCGCGCGCCTCATCGTCATCCTCGGCCCCACCGCCTCCGGCAAATCCGCGCTGGCCATCGAACTCGCCAAGCGCCTCAACGGCGAAATCCTCGTCTGCGATTCAACGCAGGTCTATCGCCACTTCGACATCGGCACCGCGAAGGTCGCGCCGCGCGATCAAGCCGGCATTCCGCACCACCTCGTCGACCTCGTCGAGCCCGACGAAGTCTTCACCGCCGGCGACTACCGCCGCCACGCCCTTCTCGCCCTCGATGATCTCCGCTGCCGCTCGAAACTCCCCATCCTCGCCGCCGGCACAGGACTCTACCTCCGCGCCCTCCTCGAAGGCCTCGCCGACGCCCCCACGCGCTCCGAAGAACTCCGCGACCGTCTCCGCCGCAGCGCCAAGCAGCGCGGCCCCGTGCATCTCCACAAAATCCTCGCCCGCCTCGACCCCGCCTCCGCCGCCCGCATCGCCCCGCGCGACACCCAGAAAATAATCCGCGCCATCGAGATGCGCATCCTCGCGGGAAAGCTAGTCGCCGAGATTTTCCACGCCAGCCGCGCCGCCTCGCGCGGGGAGGTACGTGAAAAAGATCGTCGCGAAGTACGCAACAACGCTCTCGAAGGCTACGCCATCACCAAAATCGGCCTCTCGCCGCCGCGCCCCGCGCTCTACGCCCGCATCGACGCCCGCGTCAACGAAATGCTCGCCGCCGGCTGGCTCGACGAAGTCCGCACCCTCGTCTCTTCCGAGGTGCGTGACAAGCTGCGTGACGATGCGCGTGAAAATGTTCGCGGCATCGCACCCGACGCAAAGCCATTCCAGTTCATCGGCTACTCCGACCTCCGCGCCCACCTCGAAGGCCGCATCCCGCTCGCCGCCGCAGTCGCAAATATCCAACAATCCACGCGCCGCTTCGCCAAGCGCCAACTCACCTGGTTCCGTCGCGAGCCAGACGTCCACTGGCTCGCCGCCTTCGGCGACGTCGACGAAACCATCGCCGCCGCGTTGCGGATCGCAACCGGGCAAGCGGACTTCAGGGGCTAAAGCCCGTTTTGCCGCGGGCTGCTTTTGCCGCAGTTGCCCGTTCTGCCGCGAGGGCGGCATCAGGGTAAAAAACCGCGGCCTGCAAAGATCGAATCCTGATGCCAACCCTTTACCCCCCTTTTACCGCCGATTAGAAATGTTCAAGTTGCTGGAATTAAACGGTTTGCGCGGAGTTTTAATCGCGCCACCGTGTATTAAAATTCCTGCACCTCCTCCCAGAACTGTCATCCCGACAGAGGCCGCTGCCGACGAGGGATCTCCATTTCGCCGTGCCTTTAGTACCGCTGGCCTCCGGTCGGCGCCTTCGCCTTTCAGTAGCACAGGCATTCCTGCCTGTGCCCGCTTCACACCGCGCCTCGATCACCGATTCTTGCCTCGATCGCGACCGCGTCCTGTGCAGTAGACTTTGCACCTGACCTAACCCCTCCATCACAGTCTCCTCCGCAATCGTCATACGAAAACGGGTAATGGTAGCGCGGATTCAGCCGGTTGCATATCCGTAGAACTACGCATATCAGTGAACTGAAAAATCAGAAAGGGCGGGACGATGCGAAAGGTTGGGTCGTTGATTCTTCGTGGGTTGCAGTTTCAGCCTCGCGCACGCTTCCGTTCGGCCATTCGCAAACGAACTTCATCCGCGTCGATCAGCTCTCCGCGCTGGGCCGCGGCGTAACCTTCCTCAATCTTCGAATTGACGATTTCTTTATGCGCCTGCACGAATTTAGCTCTCGTTTCAATTCCGAGACGGCCGGCATAGTAAAGCAGCTTGTCGATGCTCTTGTTCGCAATCTTCCCGTTCAACAATTCGCTCACGCGCGGCTGCGGCTCTCCCAGGATCGCCTGCAACTCCTTCTGCGAATACTTCTCCGAGTACTTCAGAATCGCTTGATATAGCTGAGCCTTGAATTTGAGCGCCGTCGCGTGCTCTGGCGAAAAACCGAGGTCATCGAGGACATTTCCTCGCGTCACGTGCCTGGATTTATTAGCTGCGCTTTTCACGTTTTTTCTCCTGCGCCAATCGCGCTTTCAGGGCTTTGAACCGCTGTTTCGATTTCTGAAAATCCCTCGCAGGCATTGCGCGGCTCTTCTTCTCGAAACAATGAAGAACGTAGATCACATCGTTGATTCTCGAAAGGTAGACGACGCGGTACCAGCCTCTCGCGTCCTGGTCCCGGAGTTCATAAACGCCGGAGCCAACCGAAGGCAATGGCCTGTAGTTCCTCGGCCTTTCACCCTGCTGAAGCTGCCACAGTTCAAAGCCAAAATTTTGAATGACGCCTTTCGGAAAAGTCCTGAGAACCTCTTTCGAGTCGCTTTCCCAGACGATTTCAGCGAGCTTTGGCCGTTCAGATTCGCCGCTCATAAACATAACACTAAATGCGTGTTAAATATACACAAAAATGTATATTCCCATTGCTCCCTTGCTAGCTTGAATGGTTGCTCATGCCTTCGCATACAAAACGAGGAATGATGGCGCAGAATCGAGCTGTTGAATATTCGCAGAACTACGTAGCGCGTTAGAAAAAGCTGCGAGGTGTACTTCGTTCGCCATCGATGCTTGACGGCGACTGAGCGGAGCTATATCGTCCGGGCGAGGCGAAGAGCAAGAAACGAAGGGCAAAGTCAAAAACGTCGGCGAGACGCCGGCGGTACACAAGGCGAATACACGAAAATGGCGTCACCTGCACCTATTCGGGCACCGAAGGCTGCGCCGCTGCACATGGTCACGGCCTTTTCCACGTACTCGTCCACGTACTGATACGGTCCGCGCTCCACGTCTTGCTGACTTCAATCTTTGGCCGCAGGCGGATATTCATAACTACATTTTACTCCGTGTCTTAGAGTCTGTAACGCCATATTCGGGACTTACCCCGGTGGTCGACAGCACAAAGACAAACGTAAGGCTTTTAGCGCGAGACCGAGCGCACTTCGTATAGGATAAGCTACTTCATTTAATTTAAAATCTTTCTTCGGAAAGGAAGTGCTGAGTGAAACAAGAATCTGTCGGATTGGCCGCACTTGTTGGACTGCTCGCTGCATTTGTCTCCGTCGCATTCGGGCCGTTCCCCCTACCGGCTAATCCTGCGGCGACGCTCGATCTCGCCTCTAAGAGTAACGGGCTCGGAAGCGCGCTGCATCCCTGGCACGTCCGTGCCACTTACCAAATTTTCAATTCTGGCGGCGCAAAACAAACATCCGGAACCTTTGAAGAATTCTGGATCTCCGAGAGGCAGTATAAGAGCCACTACGAGAGTTCAACATTTCCCCAAACCGATTTCGCTGCGAACGGCGGCATCCTACGTTCAGGAGATCAAAATTGGCCGGAGTATTTCGCCCAGAAGGTAAGATCCGACCTAATTCGTCCTGTGGCCGACGCTTCGAATCCCCGCGATTTCCAGTTCGGCGAAAAAGGGCGTTCTATCGGAAAATTGAAACTGGACTGCATCACTCTCACGCCAGCCGCGGCTTATCCAACTATAAGCGTTTATTGCCTGGAGCCTGACCGACCGGTGCTGCGCGTCGCCATTTCATCGGTTATTCAGGACGAGACGATTTTCAATGACGTGTTCGAGTTTCAAGATCATTTTGTCGCCCGAAACGTGAGCGTGATGCAGGGCAGGCGTCCAAGACTGACTTACCATGTCGAGGAAATCGGTAATTTGGATGCCGTCGACGATCACAATTTTGTACCTCCGGCTGACGCCGTGCGCGTGCCGTTGGAAAAAATCACACTTTCGCAGGAAACACTGAACCGCCGCTGCATCAAGCAAGTGCCGCCGGTCTACCCTGCAAGCGCGAAGGCTTCCCATACTCAGGGTAAAGTCCTAATGCGCGTCACAGTGGGAAAAAACGGACAGGTGGAGAGCGCTCAAGCTCTCGAGGGTCCCGCCGAACTGCAGCGGGCGGCGCTGGAAGCTATTCGCAAATGGGAGTTCCAACCCTTTCTGGTACTGGGCGAACCAGTGGAGATTGACGGCACGATACAAATTACTTTCACTCTCGGCTGAGCTCATCTGGCGCCTTTGTGGAATGGATGTTGACCAGCGCCGGTCCACCGCTATATCGTCCGGGCGGGGCGACAAGCGAAACCCGAAACACAAAGTCAAGAGCGCCGGCGAGACGCCGGCGGTACATAAGGCGAATAGACGATCATGGCGTCACCTGCACCGATACGGGCACCGAAGGCTGCGCCGCTGCAGCGGGCTGACTGGGTGCGGGCGGGGTTTGCGCGGCTGGCGCAGGACGGGATTGATGCGGTGCGCGTTGAGGTGCTGGCGAGGGATTTGCATGTCAGCAAGGGGAGCTTTTACTGGCATTTTCGCGATCGCGATGAGCTGGCGGGGGCGATGCTGGAGCAGTGGGATGAGGACGAGCGAGCGTGGCTGGCTGCCGCTGTGGCGGACGAGCGCAGTGCGGCGGCGCGTTGGGCGGAGTTGGTGAAGCATTTGACGGATGACGCGCATAGCCGGCTTGAGGCGGCGTTGCGGGACTGGGCGCGTCGTGATGCGCGGGCGGCGGAGCGGGCGCGCGGGATTGAACGCGAGCGGCGCGGATATATTGCCGCGGTGCTCGAGGACGTGGGGTTTACGGAGCGGGCGGCGGAGGCGTGGTCGGAGATGGGGCTGCTGGTTTGTTTGGGGTGGGTGGACCGGGCGAGTCGCGACCCGGAATTTCGCAGCGCCCCGAAGCGCGGCCTTGGGGATTTTTTGTCGGAGTTGGTGCTGGCGGCGTCGGCGAGGTCGGGCGGGCGGGGGTAGGGCTTCTTAGCCACGGAGGCACCGAGGCACTGAGGTAGGAATCGAGGACCAGTTTTGGTTCTTCTCTCCTGTAGCGCTGGCTTACCCTGAGGTACGAAGGGCTTCCTGCGCGCTGTCCGCGTCCCGATGGTGTTCGCGGGGCCGGCGCTTGATACAGCGCAACGACCTGCAGGTTCCTCCACTCCGACTCGGCCCGTTCGCTGCGCGAACGGAGAAAGGCGAGCCGAGTCTCCGGTCGGAATGACACCGCAGGAAGAGCAACACCCACGACGAGAACGTCGTCGTCGTGGCTACCCGGGCGAAAGGCAACCCTGCCGGTCTGAAGACCGGCGCTACAACGGGAGAGGCCGCCCAAAACTGCTTTTTGGTGCAACCTGCTTGCTGCAGTTGCGGCGCCACTTTTTTGTCAGAAAACAGATACGCAGACCGGTGCTACGATATGCCTGCTTTCGATGCGCGCCATTGATATATTTCTCCAAGTTTTCACGGTGATCACCGCTGTCGGATGCTTCGTCTTACCTCGCACAATTTCCTGGAAACTGTTGTGCGCATCGTTTTTGGCGGCGGGACTCTGGGCGGTTTTATTTCCGCCTGGAATATTGGCGTGGGCAAGAGCGGGACATCGTGAATTGGATCCCAGCGACAAGTCGCTTTGGTGGATCCCCAGGTTAGTAGGATTGATCTTGATTGGTTTTTCCGTGGTGATGGCGATAGCGTTTTCGAAATAACGAGAGGAGAGGCATGAAAATCATTGGGCCATTTTTCAGCGGTGTGGCGGCTGTGGTGCTGGCGATTCTCGCACTTCATAACATCTTGCTGACGGCTTCGGCTGATGCTACGCGAGTCGTCACGATTACGGATCCGGTTTTGAATATGCAGGCTTACTCGCTTTCGATTCCGGCGAACTGGATCTTCGACGGGGCGGTGGTTCCGGGGACGAGTTGCAATGACGGGCCGTTTCCTGTGTTTCGGATGATGAGTCCGGACGGGCTGACCGGCGTGAAGCAGTTGCCGCGGCTCGATTGGACTTGGGCGGACAACAATGGAAAGCCACTGAAGAGCGGCGAGGAATGTCTGCCGTACAAACGCGAGGTGCCGGCTGAGGAAGTGCTGAAATACATGGTGGGCGTGCTGGAGGTGGAATACGTGCGGGAAGAGCCGGCCGCCGACCTGGAGCAAACTCGCAGGAACGCGGCGGCGCAGAGTTCGAATATGTTTGCGGTGTCGGCGGACAAGGCGCGCGCGGTGGTGCGGTATCACATCAACAAAATTGTGATTGAAGAGAAGCTGAATGTGTTTGTGTCGTGCAGGTATTTTCGAAACATCGGACAGCATGGCTGCAGCGCGAGCGTGTCGCGTGTGTGGGCGCCGGAAAAGAGCTTTTCGGATGCCACCTTTCAGCCGATTGTGAAATCGTTTGTCGTGGACAGGCAGTGGACCGACGCGCGGACCAAGATCTACGTTCAAAAAATCAACGATATGTCTGAAGCGTCGATGCGCGCGATCCGGCAGATGGGCGACGAGGCGATGCGGCGGAGCAAGGCGCAGTTCAATGCGTTCAATCAGGCGCAGGAGATGCGGCAGCGGCAGCATGAGCAGTTTCTGGCGTCGATGCAGCGGGGGACGGATATGTCGATGGCGCGGGCGACGGAGAGCGCGAATGCCCGGCATCAGGCGGCGGATGATTGGTGCGATTACTCGCTCGACCAGCAGAAGCGGCTCGATCCGAGGACGGGCGAAATTACGAAGGATTCGAGCGCGTACAGTTATACGTGGGTGAACGATCAGGGGAAGCGAGTTCAGACGAATGACGTGAATGCGAATCCGAATGGAAGCGGTACCGGGAATTGGACGCTGCAGGAGAATGTGCGGTAGGGGTGACGTGGCTTCCTCGAACGACGCGCGGGTTTTCAAAGCGCTTGACGACTACGCCCGAAACAAGCATCAGTGCTTCCTCGCTGAGATGTTTCTAAATGACACAGGAACCGAGTACATTCTCTGCTTTCGTCCGGCCGACGGGAGCAAAAATTCGCCCGGTCGATTTGCTTGTCGGTATTTGAGAATCCAAATGAGCGAGATCGGATCTGTCGTTCAGACCGAAACTATTCCGATTTCCCTAGCAGAGGAATTGGATCGAGAACTTCTGGCGCTTAGGCAATCGATCTGAGCGGCACGTCGCGCTGACTTGCCAACGGCGGTATAATCAGATTATACGAATGAGAGTTGATACCCCCAGGGTTCGGCCGCCGCAGGATATTGCCTCCGCATGAAAACACCGCAAGAGTTGGATAACCGGGAACGCGTGTTGCTTGTCGGCGTGGGGCTGAAGAAATCGCCGCGTGGGCGTATGGGTGATCCTACGTCTGCGGGGCGCGATTCGCTCGAAGAGCTGACGGAGCTGGCTGAAAGCGCGGGCGCGAAAATCGAAGGGTCGCTGCTGCAGGTACGAGAGGCGCTTGATCCCGCGACGCTTGTGGGGCGCGGCAAGCTTGACGAAATTCGCATGGAAGCCGAGATGCGGCATGTGCCGCTCGTGATTGTGGATCACAATCTGACGCCCGTGCAGCTGCGCAACATGGAGAAGGGAATTGGGCGGCGCGTGATTGATCGCACGCAGTTGATTCTGGATATTTTTGCGACGCATGCGCGGACGCGCGAAGGGCAGCTGCAAGTGGAGCTGGCGCAGCTGAATTACCTGCTGCCGCGGCTTGCGGGCAAAGGGGCAGAGCTTTCGCGGCTGGGCGGCGGAATCGGGACGCGCGGACCTGGCGAGCAGAAACTCGAGACCGACCGGCGGCGTATTCGCGATCGCGTGGGGAAAATCAAAGAGGCGATTGAAACCGTTCGCCGCCAGCGAACCACGCGCCGGCGCGCGCGTCAGGCGGTGCCGCTGGGCATGATCGCACTCGTTGGGTACACGAACGCGGGGAAGTCAACGCTCTTCAATGCGCTGACGCACGCCGAAGTGCTGACGTCGCCGCAGATGTTTGCGACGCTCGATCCTACGATTCGCGCGGTGCGGCTGCCGTCGCGGCGCCGCGTGCTGCTGAGCGACACGGTGGGATTCTTGCGCGATTTGCCGCCGGATTTGATCGCCGCGTTTCGCGCCACGCTCGAAGAAGTGCAGGAGGCGGCGCTGATCCTGCATGTCACTGATATTTCCAATCCGCATCACGCCGAGCAGGACGCCGAAGTTGAAAAGGTTCTCGATGATCTTGGCGTAAAGAATACTCCGCGCGTGCACGTGTTCAACAAAATCGACCAGCTCGATCCCGAGCAGCTCGCAAATTTGCAAAGCGCGAACGGCCACAACGGGCAAAAAGCATTCACGTCTGCCGCCACGTGCGCCGGCCTTGAAGATTTGCTCGCCCGCATCGACGCTGTGCTACCCGGCGATCCTCTGGTTCGGTTGCGCCTGAACGTGCCGCTAGCCGACGGCCGCGACCTTGCCATTATTCACGCGTGTGGCCGGGTGCTGAGCTCTGAGGTCCAGGACGGGCATATGCAACTCGAGGCAGAGCTACCGGAATCTGTTGCACGCCAGCTGCAGGAGTTCGTGGCGAAAGGTGAAGCGGCGAGGGGCGCGAAAAGTCCTATTACTAGGACCTCTTAGCGCCGACCGGATGGATGCGGACTGTGGAAATCGTTGTGGAAAAGGGCCTGCCAAAATCGCGAAAACCTTTTTAATCGAGAGACTTATACGAAATCGCATATTTCGATATGCTCGGTTAAGTCCTTCCGGATGTGCCGGTTAGTGAGCGGTGGCTCTATACCTGAGGAAAAATACCCAGAGCCAGCCTCCGTTTTTCTGCGCACGCGAATTTGCACAGCGTTGCAGCATCTTGTTCGCTAACAGTCACTAGCTACAGGATTTGCTGTATCGAGCCTAGGGGTTCTCCGGGCCTTTATTTTCACGCCGATGGCGCCTCGTGCGTACCGTTGACTCACTGGACAGCGAAGTTTATAGTGAATCGGAACCCACGGCTGGCGGCCTGTCGGCGTCCGCCCAAATGAGAGAATCACGTGAGCGCGATGAATCTGCCGAACAGCCTTACCGTGCTCCGGATTTTTTTCGTCCCGCTTTTGGTTGTCGTCCTACTTACCCGCGAACCAAATTTTGACTTCTGGGGTTTGCCAATCCATTTCGAAGTGTGGGGCGTGCTGATTCTGTTGGTGGCCGCTGCGACGGACGTGATGGACGGCTACATCGCGCGAAAGCGGCGCGAGATTACAACGCTGGGAATTCTGCTTGATCCAATCGCTGACAAGCTGCTGATTTCGGCGGCATTTATTTCGCTGGTGGAGATGGGACTGGTGCCCGCGTGGATGGTGGTGATTATCATCGGGCGCGAATTTATTGTGGTAGGGCTGCGCGAGATCGCATCGGTGGAAGGATTGGTGATTCCGGCGTCGGCGCTAGGCAAGACGAAGATGATTTTGCAGGTGCTCGCGGGATGCGCGGTGATTCTGACGGCGAAGTATACGTCGCTGAAGCTGCTTGGCAGCGTGTTGATGTGGCTCGTGGTACTGAGCGCAATAGCGTCGGCGATCCACTACTTCCAGATGTTTTGGAGCCAGATTGATATTCGCGTGCAGGAGCGGCGAAGGGCAGTAATTCTCGTGACGCCCGAAGAGAAGCACCAGGATGCTCCCACTCGCTGAATCAGCGAAGCAGACTCTCCTCAAGGTGGCCAGGCGAGCAGTGATTCTCGCTGTCGAACGCCGCGAAGTGCTAGAAGACCTTCCCGATCATGAAGCGCTGAGGCAGCCTGGCGGTGCGTTCGTCACACTGCACCGGCTGGGGCGGTTGCGAGGGTGCGTCGGGCAGCTTGCCTCGAAGGAGCCGCTGATCTCGGTGGTTGCCTATTGCGCGAAGGCAGCGGCGCTGGATGATCCGCGCTTCTCACCAATGACTGCACTGGAACTGGACGGCCTCGCGATTGAGATCTCTGTTCTTTCGTCTCTCGTTGAAATTTCATCGGAGCAGATTGAGCCGGGAAAGCACGGCTTGATGGTTACGCGAGGGGGGAGGCGCGGCATATTACTGCCTCAAGTGGCTGAGCAATTCGGCTGGACGGCGGAACGTTTTCTGGAAGAAACGTGTGCGAAGGCCGAGCTCGATCGCCACGATTGGAAGCAGCCCGGTACGCGGGTGCAGGGATTCACCGCGGAAATATTCAGCGAAGAGGGATTCCACGCAGCCCCGCGGCGCGACGTCCGGGCAAAATCAAACTATTCGACCTCGACGTAATCGCCCGCGTAGATCTGGTGAAGGCTGAACGTGATCAGAACGCTGGAAGAATTGGGCGCGGCGCGAACCACGACTCCCTCGCCGATCACTTCGCGCGGCACATTGTCCCATTGATATTTCGCAGGGACGCTTCCAAATCCAAACATATCGAAGGCGGCTCGTTTCGTTTGATAGGCAGTCTCGTGTTCGGTTCCCTGATAGCGGAACACCCGGTAGTAATCGCCCACTTTGACGCCCTGGGAAGTGCCCAAGTTCACATAGATGATGTCATTGGTTCCGTCGAGAATCGCGAAGCTCTTGCCGGAAACGACCATGGCCACCGGCTTGCCGCTGGGCGGGGCGAAGCGGTCAAAATTAGCCTCGGATTTTAGAGGTGGCGCCGGGCGCTCGTTGAAGGGCAGAACGATGTCGCCGCGTTGCATGTAGTTGCAGGAATTCACGACCTGAGCGATGGAGACGTTGGGCTGCGCCACGACGACACGGAGGCGGCCTTCGTCTTCCCACATCGTTCCGATCTTCTTCAAAATGGAAAACTGCCACTTGGTCCACTCGATGTCAGTGGGGTCGGTGACGGCGCGGATCACTGAAAATTGGTCGCCTACCTTGACGCCCTGGCTGGACCCCTTGTTGATGTAAACGTAATCGCCTTGCTGGAAAGTGTTCTTATAGTTGGACTCTTCGCCGGTAATCACGTAGGTATCGCGCGGGACGGACTCGTTCGTGATGGTCCCCGAGCAGTAGATGTCGTCCTGGGTGGTGGTAAGGCCTCTCTCCTGCGCGGCGAGCGCGCCTCCGGATAGGGCCAGAATGAGACCTGCAAGGACAATTTTCCCGCGCATAATACATGCTCCTTTGATTGCAGTGCGCCGACACAGGGCGCAACCCGATGATTCGACCGTAACAAACGGGTATGGGAGCGTCAAGGCAAGGTCTGGTGCGCTTTACACATTAAGTAACGCATGGTAGAAGCCAGAACCCCCTGTACGAACGGACAGGTAGGATGAGTGTTTCGCGCGAATACTGAACGCGATGGAACGCGGGGTCAAACGGGCGAGAATTTTGGAGCGGATGGAAGGGTAATGATTGGCGAGTCGAAAATTTGTGCGGTCGTTGCAGCGGAAAATGCCGCAGCCATGTGGCTCCAGGTCGAACGAGCGCTTGCAGCAACCAAGACGATCGAATTACGCCTTGATTGGCTCGCGAACGACGGCGAAATTGAGCGGTTTATCGCCGGACTGGCGGCGAGCGCTCGGCGGCGAGGCGCGATGCCCGGCCGAGTCACGCTGATCGCGACGTGCCGCCGGCGCGAAGCGGGAGGTGGCTATCGCGGCACGATTGGCAAACAGCTCATTCACCTCGGCGAAGCGTTGCGAGCTGGATGCGAATGGTACGACCTTGAGATTGAGTCCGCATCGTGCTGTCCTGCAGAGCTCCTCGACGTTCTGCTCGGTGAAGGGCGGCAAATCTGCTCGGCCCATTTTTTTCAGCGGGCGCCGAAGGATTGGAAGAGGGTGGTGGTTAGCCTATCGAGTGGCTGGCCGGACGCGATTAAGATCGCTGCGCAGTGTGAGTCGCTTTCGGAATCGCGGCGCGTGTTAGCAATTGCGCGCGGCCGACGGGACATGATCACGGTGCCGATGGGCGACGTGGCGCTTCCGATGCGCGTTCTCGCGTTGCGCGAACGCGGTGCTTTTGTCTATGCGCCCGTCGAAAATGCCACAGCGCCCGGCCAGGTTTCGCTCAATGACATGGTGAATCTCTATCGCGCGGGCCGCATCACCCAGCGAACTCGCGTGTATGGAGTGATCGGCAATCCCATCGGCCACTCGCTTTCGCCGCAGCTTCAGAATGCGGGCTTTCGGGCGCGAAGAATCGACGCGGTCTATTTGCCGTTTCTCGTGCGCGACTTGAAAGACTTTTGCAATTCGATCGCAGCGCTACGAATGAAAGGATTCAGCGTCACGCGGCCGCACAAGGAAACGGTTCTTGGCTATCTCGATGATTGCGACGAACTCGCCGCCTCGATCGGAGCGGTGAATACGGTTTCCGTGCGGGGAAACGGAAAGCTCTTCGGCCATAACACCGATTACGTGGGTGTGCTGCGAGCGCTGGAACGCCGCATGCCCCTGCGAGGCAGCCGCGTGCTGATTTTTGGAGCGGGAGGCGTGGCGCGCGCGGTTGCATTTGCGCTTTCTCGCGCTGGAGCGTCGGTTGGCGTCTGTGCACGGCGGCCGCAACAGGCGCGTTCACTGGCGCGGGCAGCAGGAGGGGAAGCCGTCGCGCGCAAGCATCTGAGAACGGAATTTTTCGACGCGATAGTGAATGCTACTCCGGTGGGTATGCACCCCGCGATTGGTCGCTCGCCGCTCGAAGCGCGCGAGCTCAATTGCCGGCTCGTGTTCGACACGATTTACCGCCCGCGCGTAACCAAGCTGATGCAACTTGCGGTGCGTCGCGGCATCGAAACAGTTTCTGGGGTAGAGATGTTTGTAGCGCAGGGAACTGCGCAGTGGGAAATCTGGACGGGCCGGCGCGCTCCGGAGAAGGCGATGCGCGCAGCAGTTCTTGCGGCCCTGGAATGCGAAGAAAAGCAGCGAAAGTAAGCCGCTTCGACGGGGCAGCTACGGCCGACACCTTTACTGGCAACACATGGCACAGCCTGATTTCAAAACATTCTCGAAGCTGGCGCGACAGGGAAACCTGATCCCGGTCTACGAGACGTTTACCGCCGATTTGCTCACGCCCGTGGGGGCCTATCTGAGAATTGCGCACGGCGCGAAATATTCATTTCTGCTGGAAAGCGTGGAAGGCGGCGAGACCATCGCGCGTTACACGTTCGCAGGCGCGAATCCGGAAGAAGTATTCAGGGCGCGGGGCCGGATCTGCACGCTTGAGACCGGCGGCCGCGAAATCCATTTCGACGATGATCCCATTGAGCAATTGCGGCGGCTGACTGCGCGCTACCATCCCGTCCGTGTACCCGGCCTTCCGCCATTAATTGGCGGCGCAATCGGCTATTTCGCGTACGACATGGTGCGGTTGATCGAAACAATTCCCGCTTCAGGACGCGACGATCTGGCGCTTGACGATTGCGTGATGATGTTCTTTCACGGCGTGATCGCCTTCGACCATGTGCAGCATCGCATCTGGGTGATTCGCAACGTATTCACAGAAGGTAAGGGAAGCCTCCGCGAGAAATACGATGCGGCGGTGCGAGAAATCGAGATAGCACGGCGGAAGCTGGAAGGACCGCTTCCCAAGCAGCGCCGCGCGGCGCGGAGTAGCAAACCACGGCTTCAATCGAACATGACGCGGCCGCAATATCTTGCCGCAGTTCGAAAGGCCAAGGCCTACATTCGCGCCGGAGATATTTTTCAAGTGGTGCCGAGCCAGCGATTTTCGGCACGCACGAATGCCGATCCGTTTGAGATTTATCGCGCCGTGCGGGTTGTGAATCCTTCGCCGTACCTTTATTTTCTCAAGCTCGACGATGTCTCGGTGGTGGGTAGCTCGCCGGAAATGCTGGTCAAGTTGCAGGGTCGCGACGTTTTCTACCGTCCAATTGCTGGAACCGTCCCGCGGGGGCGCGACGAAAAGGAAGACCGCAAGCTCGAAGCGAAATTGCTTGCCGATCCGAAGGAGCGGGCTGAGCACATCATGCTTGTCGATTTGGGGCGCAACGATCTGGGCCGCGTTTGCGAGTACGGAACGGTGAAGGTGGAGCGGTTGATGTTCGTCGAGCGTTACTCGCACGTGATGCACTTGGTGTCGAGTTTGCGTGGGCAGTTGCGGCGCGGCATGGATTGCTTCGACGCGCTGATGGCCTGCTTTCCGGCGGGCACCGTTTCCGGCGCGCCAAAAATTCGAGCGATGGAAATTATTGACGAGCTCGAGCCGACGCGTCGCGGTATCTACGCGGGCGCGGTGATGTATCTTGATTTCTCCGGCAACATTGATTCGTGCATTGCGCTGCGCACTCTGGTGGCGAAGAGGGGGCGCGTTTATATCCAAGCGGGTGGCGGTATTGTTGCGGATTCGGTGCCCGAGCGCGAGTATCAGGAAACGTTGAACAAAGCGCGCGCGCTGGTGAAGGCGCTGGAGATTGCGCATGGTGGGCGCGGTAAGAAATAAGCCGCAGACTACGGTATTCTTGGATTGCGTCGCTTGAATCGCAACGATGTTACTGATACTCGACAACTACGATTCCTTTACTTATAACCTCGCGCAGTACCTGGGCGAAATGGGGCAGCAGCTCGAAGTGCGTCGCAACGATCGCATCACACTCGACGAGATCGAGAAAATGCGGCCTGAGCGCATTGTGGTTTCTCCCGGTCCATGCACGCCGCAACAGGCGGGGATCAGCATCCCGCTGATTCAACGTTTTGCGGGCAAAATTCCAATTCTTGGCGTGTGCCTGGGACATCAGGCGATCGGGGCCGCGTTTGGCGGGCGCGTGATCCGCGCGCGTAAACTGATGCATGGCAAAACGAGCCGCATCGATCATGACGGCAAAACCATTTTCCGTGGCTTGCCGCAGAAATTTCAGGCCACGCGCTATCATTCGTTGATCGTCGAGCGGAAATCTTTGCCGCGAGAGCTCGAAATTTCCGCCGAAACGGACGATGGCACGATCATGGGCCTTCGGCATCGCAGACTACGCGTCGAGGGCGTGCAATTTCATCCGGAGTCGGTTCTTACCGAGGCGGGTTTTCGACTTCTCGAAAATTTCCTCAGCGTCTAGAATAAAATTAACGTGGTTTTGCGAGATGCTAGATGAATCCGCGTTCGCACTGCACCACTCGACGGGCCGTGTCTTTCTGCAGCGTTCTGCTTTTCATGGCGACGTTGGGTTACGCTTCGCCAACCTCTTATCTGGGCTTTGATTCAAACGATTATCCGGGCGATGCGGCGCTGCCGTCGTTGAGGCGCGCGTTTTCGTTCGGAGGATACTGGCTCAACATTCCACCGGGCGCCGATTCGAACGAGTGGGTTGGGAAGCGCTCAGCGCTCTTGAAAAACGGATTTGGTTTTCTCGTGCTTTTCAATGGGCGGACGATCAGCCAACTAAAAACACTGGGAAGCGCGTCCGATGTCGGAAAAGTGGACGGGCAATCGGCGGCCGCGCTTGCGCAACAGGAAGGCTTTCACTCTGGCACTGTGATTTTTCTGGACCAGGAAGAAGGTGGGCGGATGACCGACGAGCAGAACGCGTACATATTTGCGTGGTTCGACGCGGTGACCGCGGGTGGATTCCGTGTGGGGATTTATTGTTCCGGGATGCCTGCCAACGAAAGCAGAGGGCAGACGATTGTGACCGCGGACGATATTCGCGCGCACGCTGGAGCGCGGAAGATTTCATTTTTCGTGTACAACGATGCCTGCCCGCCATCGCCCGGCTGCGTGTATCCGAAAAACCCGCCCGCGCCGTCCGCCAGCGGCGTGCCCTACGCTTCGGTGTGGCAGTTCGCGCAATCACCGCGGCGCCATGAATTCACGAAGCGCTGCGCCACCACGTACAACGCCGACGGCTATTGTTACGCGCCGGGTGCGGGGCCGGGTTCAGTGAACCTTGACTTGAATTCATCGCTCTCGCCTGATCCGTCGAACGGACGGAAATAATGGCCGCGGACGCGCCGTTTGCTCTTGAAGTCGAGAACATCGTGAAAGTGTATCCTGCGCGTTGCAATGGATTCTTCGGTGCGCGCAGCGAGCCGGTGCGGGCGATCGATGATCTTAGTTTTAATGTTCCGCGCGGCTCGATTTTTGGAATGCTGGGGCCAAACGGCGCGGGCAAGACGACGCTTCTGAAGATTTTTGCGACGCTTTTGCAGCCTTCGAGCGGACATGCGCGCATTGAGGGATTTGATGTTGTCGAGCAACCGCTCGAGGTGCGCCGGCGGATGTCGATGGTGTTGCAGGAAACTGCGGGCGAGATGTTTCTTTCCGTGCGTGACAATTTGCTGACTTACGCGGGATTTCACGGGCTTGCCAGGGCTGAAGCGGAACGCGGCGCTGCCGCGATCATGCAGCTTTTTGATCTCACGGCCGAGGCTGACCGCAAAGTGCAGGATCTGAGCGGTGGATTTCGGCGGCGCGTACAGGTGGCAAAAGTGTTTCTGGTGGATACGCCGGTGCTGTTTCTCGACGAGTTTTCGACTGGCATGGATCCGATTCTGAAACGAGCGGTGATGGATGCGCTGCGAAAAGAATCGGCGCGGGGGCGCACGATTGTGCTCACGACGCAAATTTTGAGCGAAGCGGAAGAATTGTGCGACGACATTTTGATCCTAAACAAGGGCCGGCAAATCGCGCGCGGCGACCTGCATGCCTTGAAGCTGCTTTCGCAGGATGTATATGAAGTAGCGATCACGTTTGAATCGCTGCCGGCTGGAATCGAGCACGAAATTGCCGCGCTGCATCCGATTCGCTCGCAGATCAATGGCAACACGCTGGAATTCTGCGTGAAGGCGCAGGAGGCGGAAGCGCTGGAACTCGTTGCGGCGCTGGCGAAGAAGGGGCGCGTGCTGCGCGTTGAAATTGGCGGGGCGAGTCTAGAAGATATTTTCGTCGAGCTGACGCAGAAGGCAGGCGAGGGAGCGCGGCAGTAACAAGCGTCAGATAGGAGCATCGTGTCGTCGATTTCCGCCATGCTGTATCGCGAGACAAAGATTCGGGCGACGAATATTACTTTCGTCTTCTGGGATCTATTTTATCCGCTCTGCTATCTGCTCGTGTTTGGGGTCGGCGTGACGGCCTCGCTGGGTACTCCGCTGTCTGCGCCAGGGGTGACATACAATTCGTTTTTTCTCGCCGGCGTGCTGGGCATGGCGAGCTTCGGGATAGCGTCGAACAGCTCGTGGTCGTTTTTTATGGATCGAGACAACGGAATTTTCTACGAAATGCTGACGTATCCGATGAGCCGGTCGGAATATTTGCTCGGCAAAGTTCTATTTAATGTATTTATCGCGATTGTGCAGATGGTGATCACGCTCGGGCTGGGCACTTGGCTGCTCGGAATCAGGCTGCGCGCTGATCTTCTGCCGCTGCTCGTAGTGACGGTGATCTTCGGCACCGCCGGATGGTTTTTCTTCTATACGATCTTTGCGTTGAAGATCCGGCGCAATGATATCTTCAACAGCGTTACATCCGTTTTCTATTTTGTGTTTCTCTTTGCCAGTTCCATGTTTTATCCGCTCGAACCGCTGCCCCGCTGGTTTCGCGTGATCGGCCTGGCAAATCCGATTACATGGCAGGTCGATCTGCTTCGCTACACATCGATCGGGCTTGGCACTCCACACCAGCTCGGGATGGAAGCGGTGGCGTTTGGGATTTTTGTCCTGGCGTGTTTCGGATATGCGGTGCGTAGCCTGACGCAGATTTAATCGCTATGGCTGCGGCTTCGTTAGGATCCTGAAAGCGCCCGCTCGTCATCGCCTTGCGTGAACGCGATAAATTCTTCGAGTTTTTCGCGCGCGGCGCCAGAATCGATTGATTCTGCTGCCACGCGCACGCCATCAAGAAAATCCGTGGCGCGCCCGGCAGCAACGAGTGCTGCCGCAGAATTCGCGAGCACGATTTCGCGGTGCGCTCCATTCGCATGGTAGTGCGACGAGGGGCCAAAAATCCGGAGAATAATTTCCGTATTGCGCTTCGCATCGCCGCCTCGAATCTCTTCGGTCGGCCAGCGGCGCAAACCGAAATCTTCGGGCGTAACGGTGAGGCTTCGCACCGACCCGTCGCGCAGCTCGGAAATATAAGTCTCGCCGGATATCGAAATTTCGTCGAGGCCTTCGGCTCCGTGAAAGACAAACGCACGCCGCACGCCCAACTCGCCCAGTGCCCGCGCCACCAGGTCTGTCAGGCTCGCCTGATACACGCCGACGATCTGCACCGATGCTCCCGCGGGATTCGTCAGCGGGCCAAGCAGATTGAATACGGTGCGCATGCGAAGTTCGCGTCGCACCGGCATGGCATGTCGCGTCGCCGCGTGCATCGCGGGCGCGAACATGAAACCAATTCCGACTTCCTCGATCGAGCGCGCCACACGGTCCGGCGCCAAGTCGATTTTCGCGCCGAGCGCCTCCAGCACATCGGCCGATCCGCATCGCGAGCTAACGGAGCGGTTGCCGTGTTTCGCCACGCGCACACCCGCGCCTGCAATGACGAACGAAGCAGCAGTTGAGATATTGAACGTCCCGGCCGCATCGCCGCCCGTCCCGGCCGTATCGACCAGCACGTCGTTTTTCTCAGCGCGGCCACCAGGAAAAATGGGCGTCGCGTGGCGGCGCATCGCTTTCGCGAAGCCGACCACCTCATTTACTGTCTCGCCCTTAATGCGCAGGGCCGTGAGCAGACCCGCAATCAGCGCATCGCTCGCACGTCCCGCCAGAATGTCTTCCATCGCGGCTTCGGCCTCGGCGCGCGTCAAATCTTCGTCCGCGACGATTTTTTCAAGCGCTTCAAGGATCATGAAATCAAGACGACGCCACGCGCGGCGGCCACGTATCGGTGCGTTTTTCGCAAACTAGTTTCATTTCAAGAGCCACACCGCTCCTTGCTCGTCCTCGACGTTCCAAGTAAACTTAGTAGCTTTTGCGAGCATAAAATACTAGCACTATTCAAGGCGAGCTTCCGAAAGCCGATGGAGCAGGAATGAAGATCCACGAATATCAGGCCAAAGCGATCCTGGCGAAATTTGGCGTGCCGGTTCCGCGCGGCGAAGTGGTTTTCAAAAAAGACGAAGCGCGCGCGGTGGCGCAGCGGCTGGGTGCTCCTGTCGTCGTGGTGAAAGCGCAGATTCACGCAGGCGGGCGCGGCAAAGCGGGTGGCGTGAAGCTCGCGAAATCAGCCGACGAGGCTGCTGCCCATGCCGAGCGCATCCTCGGAATGAATCTCGTTACTCCGCAAACGGGCCCGGAAGGGCGCATCGTTCGCCGCCTGCTGATCGAAGAAGGCCTCGACATCAAGCGCGAACTTTATCTCAGCATTCTCGTCGACCGCGCGGTGGGCGCGCCCGTGTTTATGGCCAGCACCGCCGGCGGAATGGAAATCGAAGAAGTCGCGAAGGACAATCCCGAAGCGATTCTGCGCGAGACGATTCATCCCGCCACGGGACTGCTGCCGTTTCAAGCGCGCAAACTCGCCTTCGGACTCGGCCTCGCGCCTGAAGTTGTGAACGCGGCAGTGCCGTTTCTTCAATCGCTCTATCGTGCATTTATGGAGACGGACGCATCGCTCGTGGAAATTAATCCCTGCGTCGTCACCGGCGATGGCCGCCTGGTGGCGCTCGATGCAAAAGTCACTTTCGACGACAACGCGCTCTACCGCCATCCAGAATTCAAAGATTTGCGCGATCTCGAAGAGGAAACGCCCCTCGAAGTGGAAGCCTCGAAATTCAAACTCAACTACATCAAGCTCGATGGCACGGTAGGCTGCATGGTCAACGGCGCCGGCCTCGCAATGGCCACGATGGACATCATCAAGCTGAGTGGCGGCAGCCCGGCAAATTTCCTCGATGTAGGCGGTGGCGCTTCTGAAGAGCAGGTGAAGAACGCTTTCCGCATTTTGCTCAGCGACCCCAATGTGAAAGCCGTCTTCGTCAATATTTTCGGCGGCATTCTTCGCTGCGACGTCCTTGCAAGCGGCGTCGTGAATGCGGCGAAAGAACTGAAATTCAAAGTACCGGTAGTCGTGCGCATGGAAGGTACCAACGTCGAGAAAGGCCAGGAAATTTTGCGCAACTCAGGCTTCAATTTCACGATCGCAAAGGGCATGAAAGACGGGGCACAGAAAGTCGTCGCGCTCGCGGAAGGTGCGCGATGAGCGTTCTGATTGACAAAAACACACGCGTCGTCGTGCAAGGCATCACCGGCCGCGAGGGCAGCTTTCACGCGCAGCAGATGCTGGATTACGATACGAAAGTAGTCGCCGGAGTGACGCCCGGTAAAGGTGGTGCGAAACATCTCGGTGTCTCCGTGTTCAACACTGTTGCCGAGGCCGTTGCGAAAACGGGCGCGAATGCATCGATTATTTTCGTTCCGCCTCCGTTTGCCGCCGATGCGATCCTCGAAGCCGTCGACGCAAACTTGCCGCTCGTGATTTGTATCACGGAAGGCGTGCCGGTGCTCGACATGGTGCGCGTGGCCGCCGCGATGAAAGATTCGAAGACGCGTTTGATAGGCCCGAATTGTCCCGGCGTGATCTCACCCGGAAAATGCAAGATGGGCATCATGCCTGCATCGATTCACAAGCAGGGAAATGTTGGCGTCGTGAGCCGCAGCGGCACGCTCACCTATGAAGCCGTGGGCCAGTTGACGCAGCTTGGAATCGGGCAATCCACGTGCATCGGCATCGGCGGCGATCCGATCATCGGCACCAGCTTTCTCGATTCGATTCGCATGTTCAACGACGATCCCGACACACACGCCATCGTGATGATCGGCGAAATTGGCGGCAACGCCGAAGAAGTTGCGGCGGAGTACATCAAGAAGCATGTCAAGAAGCCAGTTGTTGGATTCATCGCCGGCCAAACCGCCCCGCCAGGCCGCCGCATGGGCCATGCCGGCGCAATCATCAGCGGCGGGCACGGAACCGCAATCGAGAAGTACAAAGCGATGCGAGCCGCCGGCATTCACACTATCCAAAGCCCCGCCGATATTGGCGAAACAATTGCGCGCGTAATGACCAATTCGAAACCGAAACCGAAACCGAAACCGAAGTCGAGCACAAAACCAAAAGCCGCAGCAAAGAAAAAATCATCAAGCAAATCGCCAAAACGCGGAAGGCGTTAGGTCTTCGACCGCAACAAAACTAAACGGAGGAATGATCTCTTGGGACCCCAGCGCACCTTAGCAATCATCAAACCGGATGCCGTCGGCCGCGGAATTTCTGCGGACATACTGAGTCGCATTCACGCAGCGAAATTTCAAATTGTGGCAATCAAATCCATGCGCCTCACGAAAGCGCAAGCGGAAGGATTTTACGCCGTGCATCGCGAGCGGCCGTTCTTCAAAGACTTGACGGAATTTATGAGCTCGGGCAAAGTGATCGTGATGGTTCTGGAAGCGGAAGGCGCGATCGCGAAATGGCGCGACACAATGGGCGCGACCGACCCCGCCAAAGCCGCTCACAGCACGATTCGCAAGGAACTCGGCACGAGCATTCAGAACAATTGCACGCACGGTTCAGATGCGCCCGATACCGCCGCCTTCGAAATCAGCTATTTCTTCGCAGGCGAAGAGCTCGTCTAACGCTAGATTTGCCCTTGCCGTTGGCTTTTGTAGAGCCGGTCTTCAGACCGGCAGGGTTTGATTTGGAAGTTAATCGTCATACGCTGCGGAAGCCACCCCTGCCACCCTAAAGGGTGGCGCTACAAGAGACTCATCGCGCCCGACCCCCGATCTTCTGCTCGCTTTCCAGAGAGGGGTTCGATTCAAGTAGAATACTTCCAGAGTTGACAACTTTGGACCCGACGCGCGAACTCGGAAAGCTTCTCCTCCTTGGTGGAATCGTCCTCGTTGTTACCGGCGCCTTTTTTGCATTCGGCGGACGATTGCCGTTCCGCCTCGGACGCCTTCCCGGTGACATCGCCTATCAGGGCAAAAATGGCAGCTTCTATTTTCCGATCGTCACTTGCATCGTGCTAAGTGTCGCGCTCACGCTGATTCTCTGGGTTATAAATTTGTTCCGGCGGTAGAATTTCGGTGCCAAGAAGATGAGCCAGGCTTCGCTTTTCAATTTGATGCCCGAGCGGCGCGTGTGGAAAGTCAGCGAACTCACTGACCGTATTCGCGATCTGCTCGAAAGCGCTTTCTTCGACATCTGGGTCGAAGGCGAAGTCTCGAATTTCCGCGCGGCACAATCCGGTCATCTCTATTTCACATTAAAGGACGCGCACGCTCAGATCCGTTGCATCTGTTTCCGCGATCAAGCGCGCGGGCTGAAATTCCGGCCCGAAGATGGTCTGCACGTCACCGTGCGTGGCTCCATCAGCGTCTATGATGTACGCGGCGAGTATCAAATTTACGTCATGAACATCGAGCCGGTTGGCCTGGGCGCCTTGCAGCTTGCATTCGAACAGTTGAAGAAGCGCCTGCAGGAAGAAGGCCTTTTCGACGAATCGCGTAAGAAGCCTCTGCCCGTTTTGCCGCGATGTATAGGTATCGTCACATCTCCCACAGGTGCTGCGATCCGCGACATTCTTCGCGTCCTGAAGCGCCGTTTTCCCAACGCGCATGTGCGGCTCTATCCAGTGAAAGTGCAGGGTGATGGCGCCGCGAAGGAAATCGCTGCCGCCGTAAATTATTTCACTCGCGCAAAATTTGCGGACGTGTTGATCGTCGCGCGCGGCGGAGGCTCGCTCGAAGATTTATGGGCGTTCAATGAAGAAGTAGTCGCGCGCGCGATTTTCGCTTCTGAAATTCCCGTGATCACAGGGATAGGCCATGAAGCTGATTTCACGATTGCCGATTTTGTCGCGGACTTGCGCGCGCCCACGCCTTCCGCCGCCGCGGAGCTTGTCGTGCGCTCACGCCAGGAATTCGAGCGGCACATCGCCGAGCACCAGCGCCACCTCGTGCAGCAAATTCGCTACTGGTTTTCCGAGCGCCGCCATCGCGTGCGCGACCTGCAAACCCATCGCGGCTTTCGCCAACTTGAGATTCTCGTGCGCCGGCGCCGTCAGCAGGTGGACGAGCTTTCGTCGTCGCTCGTGATCGGCTTGCGCTTGCGGCTCGGCACCAATCGGCAGCGTGTCACGAAGGCGAGCGCGCAAATTGGATCGTTCGACCTGCGCGCCCGCGCAGTGGTCGTGCGCCGCCGGATCGATCAGCATCGCCTCGCGCTGATCGCAGCGCTCGAGCGAGTGATGAAGCGCAAACGCAGGACGTACGGCACGGCGCAAGTGCGTTTTGCAGCGCTTGACCTGCGCGCGCGAGTGGCGCGCTGGCGTCATGTGGTGGAAAGGCGCGTTGCCGAGTTAGAGGCCCGCTCTGAACGCCTCTTGGCAGGGAAGCGCCAGCGCTTCGAAGCCGCCAAGTTGCAACTCGAAGAGCGCAGCCCATTCCGGATCCTCGAACGCGGCTACGCCATCGCCTACGACGCCTCAGGAAAGGTGCTGCGTTCAGCGGATCAGGTCGCGCTCGGCGAAGATATTGCAGTGCGCCTCGCGCGCGGCGAACTCGGCGCCACCATCCGGCGTAAATCCGATTCCTAGCGGGACCGCTTTGGGGGTTTCATTGTCATTGGAGGATAGTCCCCACTTGGCGAGGTAAACCGAGCCGACCTCGCGTCAGCAAAGCTAGACCGACGGGCACCAAGAACGGAGACAAAGCCCAGATGATCGAACTGTGATCTCTCGGAGTTGCGTGCGAAGTCAGCGCTTCGATAACGCAACCCCGCAAATTGACAGCTGCATGCATCGTGAGCGCGACCAAAATGCTAAATCTGGAGGCATTGAATCCAAAGGTCATGAGCACCGAAAGGGCGATTACAATAGCCGTATAATTCGCGAATTCTTCTATCGTTAAGCCTTGAATCAAGACGTTCGGAAGGTGCCAGCCGGACCAGAGAATCCCTAGCACTACGGAAGCCCATCCTGGGCTCATCTGGGCTTGAAGTCGCGCAAGAGCAAATCCGCGCCATCCCGGCTCCTCAATAATTGGGGCCAACAAAAGTCCAGCGAGTCCGCCAGAATATTTGCACTGATAAGAACCGAGAGATAGGAACGCCCTCCAGTTGAGTGAAATGCAGAGGGTCTTTGTTTGCAAGAAGTGCGGGAAGTATCGCAGTTGAGAACAGAATCAAAGCTGGCCCCAAAATCATCCATGCAACCAGATCCCTGCAGGAATCGTAAATTCGACATACCTTAAAATTATGTTCAGCTAACCATTGAACAATTAACGCTGCCACCGCAGGTGAAAAGAGAGCGCCAATCGCATACCAAGAAAACTTATTCAGGCGAAGAAGCCCAAACTCGTATAACGCTTGGGGGATGAACGCCACTATGACGAAGATGTAAGTTAATGCAAAAAATGCGAGGAGCGGTTTCGCTCTGACAAATGTCGCCAAGAAACCGGAGCTACTCTTCATCAGAAATTCCGCCGGACACTTTGAGGACCGCCAGGAAAGCTTCCTGCGGAATATCTACGCGTCCGACGCGCTTCATGCGCCGCTTGCCTTCTTTCTGCTTCTCAAGCAGCTTGCGCTTGCGTGAGATGTCGCCGCCGTAGCACTTGGCGATCACATTCTTGCGAATCGCGCTGATCGTCTCGCGCGCAATCACGCGGCTCCCAATGGCGGCCTGGATGGGGACTTCAAACATTTGCCGCGGTATGAGTTTCCGCAAACGCGAAACAAGGTCCCGCCCGCGCTCGTAGGACTGATCGCGATGACAAATTACCGTCAGCGCATCCACAGGCTCGCCGCCCACCAGCACATCAAGCTTCACGAGATCGGATTCGTGATAGCCGGACAAATGATAATCGAGCGACGCGTAGCCGCGCGAAACGCTCTTCAACCTATCGTAAAAATCGAGCACGATTTCGTTCAGCGGCATCTCGTACGTCAACATGATGCGCGTCGGCGATAAATATTCGAATTTCTTCTGCACGCCGCGCTTTTCCTCGCACAGCGCCAGCACGCCGCCAACCGATTCTTCCGATGTGATGATCATCGCGGTGAGTATCGGCTCTTCGATTTTCTGAATTGAGCCGGGCGGCGGAAATTTCGTGGGGTTGTCCACCTCGACCACTTCGCCCGCCGTATTCGTGATGCGGTACTGCACGCTTGGCGCCGTAGTGATCAGCTCGATGTTGAATTCGCGCTCGAGGCGCTCCTGCACGATTTCCATGTGCAGCAGCCCAAGAAAGCCGCAGCGAAACCCAAAGCCCAGCGCCACCGAATTTTCCGGCTCGTAGAAAAACGCCGCGTCATTCAACTGCAATTTCCCCAGCGCATCGCGCAGCACTTCGTAATCGCTCGCGTTCACTGGATACATCCCAGCGAACACCATCGGCTTGATCGCTTCGAATCCGGGCAGCGCCGGCGCAGGACGGTCCGCTTCCACCACCGTGTCGCCCACGCGCGCGTCAGCCACACGCTTGATGTTCGCGATGATGAAGCCCACGTCTCCCGCAGAAAGTTCATCAAGCACGATCGGCTTCGGCGTGAGCACGCCGAGATCTTCCACTTCATACACTTCGTTGCTCGCGCATAGCCGAATCTTCATGTGCTTCGTGATGCGCCCTTCCATCACGCGCACCAGCACTACCGCGCCGCGATACGAGTCGAACCAGGAATCAAAAATCAGCGCCTGCAGCGGATTTTCTGCCGAGCCTTTCGGCGGCGGCACGTGCCGCACGATTTCTTCCAGCACTTCGTCGACGCCGATTCCGCTCTTCGCGCTGATCAACTGCGCCTCATCCGCCGGAATCGCCAGCACGTTTTCGATCTGCTCTTTTACGTGATCTGGCCGCGCCGCCGGCAAATCGATCTTGTTGATCACCGGAACAATGGTGAGATTGTGCCGCGACGCCAGAAACGCATTGGCCACCGTCTGCGCTTCGACGCCCTGGCTCGCATCCACCACAAGCAGCGCGCCCTCGCATGCCGAAAGCGCCCGCGAAACTTCGTAAGAAAAATCCACGTGGCCGGGCGTATCAATCAGATTCAGACGATACTCATGCCCGTCGCGCGCCGTGTAATGCAGACGAATACTTTTCGCCTTGATCGTAATGCCGCGCTCGCGCTCCAGGTCCATCGAGTCGAGCACCTGAGCCGTCATTTCGCGCTGGCTCAACGCGCCGGTCAGTTCCAGCAACCGGTCGGCCAGCGTCGATTTGCCGTGGTCGATGTGCGCGATGATGCAGAAATTCCGGATGTACTGCGGGTCCATTGTCTGTTTTTGCTCGGGTGCTCTCTGAGGCTGTGGTTCGCCCAACGGCGCACCGCAAAACGCGCCCGGCGGCACACGCGCGCGCACAAGCCGCGCCTCTCAAACTACCGAGTGTGCCACAGTTTACAGCACTGAGCCAGCGGAGTCAGGCGCGCGTACGCAGATGCAACGCGCGGCGTAGATATAAAGATTCGCAAGTTTCGAAAATTCTGAGACGGCTGGATTAGGCCAACTTCGTAAGAACCCGCCGCGCCGCGAGCGAAAGCATCAGCCGCGTGGTGCCGCTGAAGAGGATGCTCAGGCCCACCAGCGTGCCAATCACCCATTCCGTGCTCGATGGCCATGTCTTCCAAACGAGAAAGCCGAGGATGAGCGTCACGATTCCGTCCAGCAGAAACCACACTGCGCCCGGCCCCGAGCGATGCTGGAAGAAAAGAATAATTTCCATCACGCCTTCAATCAGCAGGTAATAGGCGAGCACAAGCGTCAGCGTGGCCAGTCCGCGCGCCGGATGCTCCAGCAGATAAAATCCAATCACCCCATACAAAATTCCCACTAGCACTTTCCAGATCACGCCGCCCGTGCCGCGCGTTGACCATGCATACACAAAATGCGCCGCTGCCGCAAAGATCAGCATCCAGCCCACAAAAATATTCACGGCGATGCCCGCTTCGAGCGGCAGCAGAATCGCAAGAAGGCCCGCAATGATCATCAGCACGCTGATCGCAATCGACCAGCCGGTCACTTTTTTCGCCACATCTCCAACGGTCGCGTCGCTCATGTTTCACCTCAAGATGAGATTCGGCCAGCGCGGAGCAATTGCTTGGGTCGGAGGCCGACATGCCAGGAAAGAAGAAAGAGATATACACTTCGCGCCTGTCACCTGCAATCCTTTTCGCTCTCACAGCCGAGTCGCGGTCGGCGCCTGGCAAACTTCGCAGCTTCTCCTCGCTGCGATACACTAACAGCGGCATTCGAATACTGAAGGGATCGGGGAGATACGATGGCAAACGATTCGCATCAACGCGCTGCGGAATTCCACATGCTCGCCGCGCACGCGCACCAGGCCGCAGCCGTGCATCATGGCAAGGAAGACCATCTCACAGCCCACGAACAATCGCGGCAGGCGATGGAATACGCCGCGAAAGCTTTCGAGCTGTCAAAGCAGGCTCACGACGAATCGTCAGTAATCTTCAAGAAGCACGAAAAGAAGGCCTAGCGCACTTCGTTGCCGCCGCTGACCGTGCTACGGCGCAAATGACTTGACCCATTTCTCGCGTGTCAGCCGGTACAGCACGTGCCGGCACAGCGGATCACCAGCGGGCAATCTGGGATGGTCGAAATTCTCAGCTGCGTCGTGCGTCATGCCCAGCTTCGCCATCACGCGACGCGAACGTTCGTTCCCAATCGCCGTAAGCGAAACCAATTCTGGCAGCCCCAGCTCTTCGAATGCATAACGCACAATTTCTCTGGTGCCTTCCGTTGCAAGCCCCGCGCCCCAGTATTCTGCCGCGAGTCTCCAGCCGATTTCGACGCACGGAGTGAAAGCCGCCTCGAAGTTCGGCACGGCCAGCCCGATGAATCCAATGAACTCGCCGCTTTCGGCCAGTTCCGCGGCGCATAACCCAAATCCATGTGCCCTGAAATGCGCTTCAATTCGGTCAGCCACTTCGTCGCTCCGATCCCGCGACATCGTCCCACCCAGATATTCCATCACCCGCGAATCCGCGTTCATTCGCGCAAACGGCTCCCGGTCCGCCTCGTTCCATTTCCTCAAGATCAGCCGCTCGGTTTTTAGCATCAGCATGTCTAATTTCCGGGGAAACTATTCCGGAGTCATTCGCGCGGCACAAACAATCGCGTGTCTTCATCCGATCCCGGCATGCGAATCATTTTCTCGAATCGCAACCCAATCTTTTCCAGCACGCGAATTGATCCCTCATTGTCCGGCGAAGTAATCGCCACGATCCGCTTCAAACCCAGCGCGTTTCGTCCATACTCCATCACCCCCGCCGCCGATTCGTAAGCGAAGCCTTTTCGCCGGCATTTTTCAACCAACGCAAAACCGATATCTACATCCTCGAGCGAATCGCGCTTCAGCAACCCGCAAATTCCGATCGCCTCGCCCGTTTCCCGCAGCGCCACCAGATACAATCCAAATCCAAACTTCGCATAGCTCGCCACCGGCCCGTTCAAAATATAATTTCGCGCGTCTTCCAGCGTCCGCACGCCCTTGTCACCAATGTTCCGGATAAACGCTGCCTCATTCACAAGCTCGAAGATAAACTCAGCATCCTCGACCTTCATCTGCCGCAATATCAGGCGTTCCGTCTCGAGGATCTTCACGCGCACCACTCCCCGTAATCGCACGTTCGCGAAGCTATTGTCTCAAATTCTGTGGATTGGATGAGAGAGTGCGTACTCTCTTATGATGGACACTCTGTGTTGTAGCGGACTGCCACCGAAAGCATTACGCGGGCCGCACCGACGGCTGCATCCGCGCCGCCTGCGATAACCCCCAAAAATCATCGCGGTCAAGCAGCTCGACGCCAATTTCGCGCCAGCCTTCCGAATTATAACGGCAGTACACCACCCGCGCCTGCACGCGATTCGCGCGATCCCGTCGCGAGAGAACCAGCGCTCCGCCCGTCTCCACAGGATGCCGGCACACCAGTGACGCCCCGTGCTGGCTCACCGTAATCGTCCACGTCTCTTCTTCCCAGGTGCGTCCGGAATCCTCACGCCGCAGAAAAATAGGCACAGAAGAACTCATCCGCGGGCTCCGCCGAAGCCGCTGCCCGGATTGCGACACCCGCCGAAGAAATTCTTCCAGCCTGCTCTTCGTCGATCCGTCAGTGAAGCCATCACCCTGAATGAAGCGGCTGGCCTGCTCGGCGCACGCCGCAATGAAATTCTTGAATGCCAGCGTGGCTGCTTCGTCGTAGAGCCCGTTCTTCAGCCGCTCGCCTCGCGATTCAATCTCTTGCGTGCATACCGGAATGAAATGCCGCACGCACAGCGGCGTGCCGCGCAACGCAATGGCAGCGCCTTCATCGCATGACGCCATACCGCAAGCCGCACTCTCTTCAATCACCCGAACCTCAGAAGGTGCTTCGATCAGATTTTCCATAGCCACGTCCCAAGAGTGGCCCGCCTGGCCGCCCTATTCCTTCGACAATTTCCCGATGCCCTTCGCCAGTTCCGAAATCGCCCCGCTCACGAATTCCAGATGGTCGCGGCTCTGCTTCTTCATTTCTCCCGCGAACTGCCGCGACGCCTCCGCCGCTTGGCCGCTGACTTCCCTCAACACCGAGTCCGAAACGCCATTCAATTGCTCGCGAAGCTGCGATTGTGCCCTCTCCTGATGCTGCTGCGAAGAGATACGCAGATTGTTGAGCGCCAAATCGGTCGCTGCCATTCCGGCGCGTTCCATTTCCTGCCGCGCGGCTTCGATTCGCGTTCGCAGCACGGTGTCGAATTGTTTGTCGAATTTCGCGCACACCTCTTCGAGTTTCGCTGTGGTTGTTTCCACGGATTGCCCGATGAGCCTGTCGATCTCCTCTTTGCGCCGGGTGAGTTCCGCCGCGGCTTTCCGGGTCTCTTCCACGATCGGCGTCACCTGTTCTTTCAGCCGCGCAACGATTCGATCCACTCCATCCTTGCGCGAGGCTTCAAGAACATTCTCCACTTTTTGCAGCGAGTTGGCGGCCAGGTTACGCGAAAGCTCTTCCATTTCCTGCCGCCGCGTTTCGATCTGTTGCAGTGACGTAGCCAGATCCAACTCCACCTTCTTCATCCACTGCGCATGCAGCCTCTGCGCCGTGTCCTGGCCCGAAATTTTCATTTGCTTCAGAGCCTGTTCGATCCATGGCCCAGCTTGAGAGGCTGTCGTCTCGGCAAGAATCTCTTTTGCCTCTTGCCGGAGCTTGCTGTGAATGTCGTTCAACATCGCCGTCGTTTTTTCGCGCACCGCCGCGGTGGCCACTTCAGCCAGCATTGTCTCCATCTGCTGCTGAAAATCGCCCATCAACTGGCCCATCGGGCGCGCGACCGATGCGATCGTTTGCCGCGCGCTGTTTTCGGCGGCGCCAGGCGTCGCCGCACGATTTCCACTCAGCGTCGGAGCTGCTGCATCTTTCACATTCGCTGCCACCGGCGCAGCCGGCTCAGGTCGTGGCACTGCAAACGGCTTCGATTTCGCCGTGTCAATTTCAATCGTCCGCGGACCGCAGAACGGCAGCCAATCCTTCGGAGGCGTGGCGATTCCCCACACGTTTCCAGGATCTTCCAGCTCCACAGCCGTCTCGAACACTCCGCCTTGCAGGCCAGCCACCCACTTTACGCGGCCGCGCGCCGACACCGTCTTCGTATCCGCCTTCTCACCTTTCATCTGCAAAATCACGAGCGCGTTCGACAGCACCTGGTGCTTCGAATAATATTTACAGCCGTGCGCGCTCACGCTCACCGTGGAGACTTCCTCGCTATACGGCCCGCGATAGGAGTCCACGCCTTCCACCCGCATAAGAATCGCTTCGCTCAGCCGCGTGCTGCGGCGCGATGGCCGGTGCGCCGAGCTCACAATAGGACTATTCGACATAAGTGCCTCGATAGGGCCTTGAGAAGGCCTTGTTATATGGCTGGACCACTACGATAGACTGCCCATCGCCGGGAGCGATGGCCAAACTGCTGCCGAATTCCTCAATGAGTTACTACGAAGACGAAGCGATAGTCCGGGCTAGGCGCGGTGCAAGGATTTATGCAGACTAACCAGAGCAACTGGAAGACTTCAAGAACAATTAGCGCCGTAGGCGCGGTACACACTTAGCCCAGGGCGGAAGCCCTGGGAAAACGATCATAAATGATTCAAGAGCGCCGTAGGTGCGACACCAGCCTGCAAGAAGATTGCCGAGGCTGCGAAAGCTCGGCCCGTGCTGAGCGAATACACCCCTACTGCTGATCCTTCAACTTCAGCCTGCTCTTATTCTCCTCAAGAAACGCTCGCAAATCCGCCGCCGCATCCAGCAGCCGGATCCACTGCTCGTAATAAAGCGTCACAGGAAAGCGCCCAAGCCCGTACACGCTCACTCCTCCCTTCTCCCCCACTTTGAAATCAATCACTCCGCGCTTGCGTGAACCGGTTTGCTTCTCGAGTTCCGCAATCCGCGCCATCAACTCTTCTTTCGTTGGTTCAGCCATCGCCGCTTGCCCCCTGGTTCTGGTTCTGAAGTTTTCCGCGGCTCGATGATACCAGCCATTCTGCCGAATCGCAGCAGTAGTACCCCCGCG
Source organism: uncultured Acidobacteriota bacterium (assembly GCA_963772535.1). Lineage (GTDB taxonomy): Bacteria > Acidobacteriota > Terriglobia > Acidiferrales > UBA7541 > Palsa-295. Next base: position 355,096 of record CAVYXN010000004.1, on the reverse strand, counting down.
AACATCAGGCAAAGTCACGGATTGCCTGCGGCAACCTCTTGTCGTAGGCTGTACCGGATTTCGAGCCCGCCGGGGGCGTGACGGCGGGGGCGCCACCATCCTAAGATTCTAAAGTGCGGAAAAACGACGAGGAACCGGCGGTGCGTGCGCCGTCTTTTCCTTGAAAGCCATGTTCGAACCGACGCCTCAAGAACCCACTCAGGTTCCCAAGATTCTGGGCTATGGCCTCGCTATCGCCTGCCTGATCTGGGTCTTGCACGACTTCCACATCATGAAGGCCCTTCGCGACCTCGCCAAGGTGGACTACAAATGGGTCCTCCTCGGCATGGGTTTCGACGTCCTCAGTTACGTCGTGCAGGCAGCCCGCTGGAAATTTCTCCTCAGCCCGTTCGGCAAGGTACGGATAACGAAAGCCATTCGCTCGGTCTACGCCGGCCTCTTCGCCAATCTCGTTTTTCCCCTGCGGCCTGGCGAGCTCTTGCGCAGCTATCTGCTTTCCAATTCAGAAGACATCAGCATCGGTCGCGTGCTCGGCTCAGTGGGCGTCGAGCGTCTGATCGATCTCGTAATTGCTGTGGCAGCGCTTGCGGTGGCTTCCTTGATGGTTGACTTGCAGCAATTCAGAAAGATTGTCTATACGCTGGCCATCGTCACGCTCGTCCTCCTCGGCGTTGTCGTGGCCCTCATCCTCTACCTCGAAGTAAAGCTGGGCGATAGACAATCGTTTGAAGGCAGAAAAGCGCGCCTGCCCGGAAAGTTTATGAGCGCACTCGTAGATCTCCACGCCATGGGAACTTCTCCCAGCTTTTACCCCGCGATTCTTTTTTCATTGCTCATGCCGGCCTGCCAGGTGGGTGGATTGTGGGCCGTCATGCAGGGTTACAAGCTGCATCTGCCATTCTTCGCCGCCGTCGTCGTACTGCTCGTCATCAACCTCGGCGTTTCGCTTCCCAACGCTCCCGCCAATATCGGCGCATGGCAATTCTTCTGCGTTCTCGGCCTCGGCTGGTTCGACATTGAAAAATCCACCGCCACCGGCTTCTCCATCTTCGCCTTCCTCGCCCTCAACCTCCCCTTCGTCTTCCTGGGCTTTGCAGCTCTCGTGCGCAGCGGCCTCTCGCTAAAAGACATGCGCGAACGCGTCAGCCATCTCCCCAGCGAAGTCCGTCCCGTTGCCTAGGTAGCACAGGCAATCCTGCCTGTGCCCAATTCGCAAGCATTGCAAATCGCAAATGCTTGCCTCGCGCGCGCTGTCGTTCTTTCGCCGTCCAGTTTCTAAAGGCGACGGCGAACGGAACGATTCGCTGCGTGTGCGTTCTTGCCCGGGTAACCAGCCCCTCGCCTCGCGGACAATCGCTGCTGTTACCATTGCAACGCCTCCGCGATTTCCCGGTGAGCCCGCCTCATCCTCCGATGTATAGTTGAAACTCCACCCGCGCGCCGGGTGAAACCGCGGCGAAAGCCTCGGAGAGGGCGATTGGATGGACTTCCCCAGCCTGTCCCGATCGCCAGTGCGCGCAAATCCCATGGCATTAGCCGACGTCAACAAACATTTCGAGAAAGCGCGGCGCCTCCTCGAGAAGAATAAGCTTCGCGAAGCCACCGTCGAATATCAGGCGGTGCTCGACGAAGTTCCCTCCAATCAGGAAGCGATCCAGGCGCTCGCCGATATCTACACACGCCTCGGCGAACCCGCGCTCGCCGCCCAATATTACGGTACGCAGTTTGACCGCCTCGTCGAAACGGGCGACGCTTCCAAAGCCACCGCCATCTTCACGCGTTTCCTGCGCTCGTTCCCCCAGCCGCCCGACCGCCTGATGCAATACGGCCAGCTCCTGCAAAAGCAAAATCGCACCGGCGAAGCCATCGAACAATTCGGCGCTGCCGCGCAGCTTTACCAGCAACAGGCCCGCGATATCGAAGCGCTCGCGTGCTATGAAAGCATCGCTCTGCTCGATCCCGAAAATCCCGGCCGCCATGTGATCCTCGGTGAACTCGCCGAACGCCTCGGCCATCGCGATCTCGCCACTCGCAGCTATCTGCGCGCAGGCCAGCTCACCCAGGCATCCGGCGGACTTGACGAAGCCATCGAGTATTTCGACCGCGCTCACCAGCTCTCACCCGACGATCGCACCGGCGCTCTTCTCTTCGCCGAAGCGCGCCTGCGCAAAGGTGACGCCGAAGGCTGCGTCGAACTCCTCGATCCCATCGCAGCGAATGAAAAGGACACCGCCTTCCTCGCCCTCTTCGGCGAAGCGCTCCTTCGCACGCACCGTCTCGACCGCTCCCGCGAAATTTTCGAAGCCTACTACAAACAAAAACCGGAAGGATTCTCGAAGCTTTTCGAACTCGCCGGCGCTTACATCCTGGGTGGCGATGAAGCCAAAGCAGCCACGCTCCTCGTCCAAACAAAAGATCTGATGCGCAGCCATCGCCGCGAAACCGAACTCGTAGCGCACATGGATCAGATGGCCGCCATGTATTCCACCTCTCTGCCAGTCGCCGAAGTCGTCGCTCACCTTTACGAGGAATTAAATCGCGAAACGAAATATTTCGATGCTCTCGTCCGCCTCTTCGATCTCTACCTCGAAGCCGGCCAGATTAAACCCGCCTGCGATTCGCTCGATCGCCTCGTAGATATCGATCCTTACGATTATCGCAATCACGAACGCATCGCCCGTCTCGAAGGCAAAGCCGATCCCACCTTTCTCCAAAATATTCTCGCCCGCGCCGCCAAAGCTGCCACCGTGTCCACTCGCACCGACGGCTTCACCGGCGCAGGTTCCGATCAGGCCTCCGCCACTGGCCCGGTCACCGAAGAAGCTCGCGCTCAACAGGCCCTCGAAGATCTCAGCGTCCAAGTCGAAATCTTTCTCCAGTATTCGCTTCAATCCAAAGCCGTCGAACGCCTCCAGCGCATCGCCGAGCTTTTTCCCGGCGAAGAAGAAAAAAACGAGCGCCTCCGTTCACTCTACGATCGCGCCAATTGGTGGCCCAAAGGCGCTCCGCCAAAGCCCGCTCCCAAGCCGGCGCCGACCGCTCCGACTCCACTCGTGATCCACATGCCGTCTCCTCCCCCAGCCGCAGTCAACCCTTCCGCTCCTGCGGAAACGCACCGCGATCTCGCCGCTATCGCCGAAATCAATCGCCTGATGTATCGCCAATCCACTCCGCGCGAAGTGCTCACCTCCACCGCCACGGAAACCGGCAAGCATCTCGGTGTCTCGCGCTGCCTCGTCACCATCGGCGGGTCGGGCGAATCACATTTGACCGCGGAATATGCCGCCCCCGGATTTCAGACCGCCGGCGCGCAGCGAATCAACGCCCTCGCCGACATAATTTCCAAAATGTCTCCCGACGCGCTCGGCGGAGTCGAGCTCAACTCCTCCACCAGCCCGGCCCTCCGCGATCTCGGCCTCACTTCCGCGCTCGGCGTCATCCTCACCGACAAGGAAACTCAGCTTCCCGCCGGCGCTCTCATCGTTGGCTCATCGCAAGCCCGCCGCTGGAAGCCAAACGAAAGCTTCTTCCTGCAAGCCGTCGGCGATCAGCTCGTGCTTTCCGTCAACCACACGCGCCTTCGCTCGCTCGTCCGCTCTCTCGCGGTAGCCGACGAACGCACCGGTCTTCTCAGCCGTGGCGCCTACGTGGATTGTCTGCTGATGGAATCAAATCGCGCGCGCTCGCAGGGCACGGCGCTTTCGCTGATAGTCTTGCATGTGGATCGCGGCGGCGATCTTCTCCGCCAGCATGGCGACGCAGCCGTCGATCACTTCATCGAACAGCTAGCCCGCGCCGTTTCCTCAGCCGTCCGTCAAACGGACGTCGCCGTAAAATACACCGCGTGGTCTCTCGTCTTCATCCTGCCCGACACAAATTTCGAAAACGCCAAAGCCCTCGCCGAAAAACTGCGCAACGTCGCCGCCACGGTCCACCCCTCCTGGGGCGCGCAAGACCTCACCGTCAGCGCCGTCGTCGCCCAATCCACCTCTCGCCCAGGCGACGAAACCGAAGACCGCGTCACCGAATGGATGAATCGCGCCGAAGCCGGCATAGACGAAGCCCGCCAACTAGGCGGCAACACCCTAATCGAACTAGCCACCCCCTAATCCGCCTTCCAGTAGCACAGGCATTCCTGCCTGTGCCAACGCAAAAACACACCTCGATCGCCGATGCTTGGCGCATTCGAGACCACGTTCTTGGTTCTCGTCGTTGTTTTTTCCCCAGTAGGGGCACGGCATGCCGTGCCCGAACGCGCCATCAGCATGCAGGCGCCATCCACCGAAACCGCGCTACCAATGTTCGCCTTTGAATTCTCAATGCGCGATAAATGCCTCGACAATGCCAAGTTCGTTCGCCGGGCACGGCATGTCGCAGATCCCGCATGTGTTCGCGGGGCCGTGCCCCTACTGTCGAACACATCCCACTTTCCCGCCCGCAGTCGCCTTCCAGTAGCACAGGCATTCTTGCCTGTGCCCCAAGACAAAACGCAGCGCGATCACAATTCCTTGTCTCGCCCGCACTCGCGTTCTTCGCCTTATTCCAACGCCGCACTCACTCCAAACACCTCAACCCCCCGCCGCCGTCGCAATGTTGCTGGCCGAATTCTGAAACACACTATTCACAGTCGTCGCCAGCGTGCGCACCGCAGCAATCGCCCCCAACGCCAGCAGCGCCAGCAACAGCGCATACTCAGTCAAATCCTGTCCATTCTCGTCAGCCCAAAGTCGCCCCACCAAGTCCTTCATTTCATTGGCCTCAAACGGATTTGAAATCAGATATGCAGACCGGGAAGCATCAGTCTACGGCTCGCAAGCCTACGCCGTATATCAGGTCTATTACGGATGCATTATTTTCCGCCCAAGGCCGTCCGGGAAACAAAGAGCACTCTGCCGTCTCTTTACTCCACCGAATTTCGTTCTTGTATTCATTTGAAATTCCAAGTTTTCAATTTAAAATTGCCTTTCGCTCCGTCAGGGAAGCTCATTCAGCGCCGTAGGCGCGGCACAATTTAGCCCAGCGCGGAAGCGCTGGGAATCAAAGACGGCGCAACGTGCCACCGCTTGCGCAGCCTCACCCGCGCAAGCTCTTTCGCTTGTGCTCCCATCGCACGAGAAACGCACATTTTGTCGCCAGGGTTGCCTTTGCATCCATTTGAAATCTGAAATTTTCAATTTGAAATTACTTGCTTCCCTGTCTTCCCCTGGCAACCTTTCCCCCTCCTCCCCACTCCAACCTTATAGCCAGTAGCAGAGCAGTTCGCAGTTGCTTCAAGCACTTAGTTCTTCGCTTGAAGCCGGCTCCATAGAAAATGTGAGTTTTTTAGAAAGAGAATCCGCAAAGAGGATCGGCGGTGTTCTTCCCGCCCAAAGGAGGTCGTTCACCATGCCACGACGAATCCCATCCTCCCCGTCTCATTCGAGATCTCCAGGCCCACGCGTTTCAGCAAAGCAGAATCCAAAATGTATTTCGCGCACGAATGGCAGGAGCACCAGAAATCCCTCCACCACGACGACATCGCATCCACGTCAGCCGCTGCCTCTCCGGACGCTCCGCAACCGACATCAATTCCCAACGACAACCACGCCATCGCCTCGCCTGTCGCGGAAAATACAGGAGTCATCGCCGCTCCTGCATCTTCGCCAGCTTCTGTCTCGCCATCGCCCACCACCGCGCACTCTCATTTGCTGGGCCCTGGCCACCGCCCTCTGCTTCCTCCCGATTTTTCACGACACGCGCGCCGCTGCTGCATCTGCTCGCATCCCGATCGCGACGCAATCGAGGGAGACTTCATCCGCTGGCACAGCGTTGAGCTGATCGCCCGTGAATACAAGATTGCCACCCGCAAATCGATCTACCGCCATGCACACTGCACTGGACTCTTCGCCTGGCGCCGCCGCGAGCTGGGCCGCGTTCTCGAAGGCATTCTCGAAAACGCGGAACACGTTCCCCTCGTCTCCTCCGGTGTCATCGTTCGCGCCGCCCGCATCTACGCGCACCTCGATGAAAACGGAAATTGGTTCGAGCCCGCGCACACCAATTTCATTTTGACCGCACCCGCGTCGTCTCTCTCTCCGCGGGGCAGCGATCTGTTAGCGAACTCGCCCGCGCCGAGCCTCGTCCCGCAAGGCGGCGCAAAATTCGCCCAAGTTCTAATCGGAACAATCGATCATTCAGAAAAAAGCTCAAGTCATTGAATAAAAAGGAGAAAGCAAATTCCTAATGGACACAAAATGGGGTTTTCGGGTTTCCGCCAAAGCTCGGATTGCATGCGGTTCACTTGCCTCATCGCAGCCGTTCCCGTACCCTACTACGGCGCAATCAGCAGCAGAATCCGCAGTCTCATCGCAAGCAGTTCTCGGAGGCAGCTGCATGGCCATTGAAAAGGTAGGCGTCGTCGGATGCGGCCTGATGGGCTCAGGCATCGCACAAGTCGCAGCCCAAGCGGGCTGCCAGGTAACGGTCCGCGAAGTTTCGCAACAGCTTCTCGACAAAGGCCTGCAAGGCATCGACAAAAATCTTGCCCGCCAGGTCGAGAAGGGAACTCTCACCGCCGCCGACCGCGATCAAGTCCGCGCCCGCCTGCGCGGCACCACAAACGTCGAAGATCTGAAAGACAGCGACGTGATCATCGAAGCCATCATCGAGCAATTGCCCGCCAAGCGCGAGCTCTGGGGCGCTCTCGACAAAATCTGCCCGAAGCCCACAATTTTCGCCAGCAACACTTCGTCGCTCTCGATCACCGAAATGGCCACCTTCACCCAGCGCCCCGACCGCTTCGTCGGCATGCACTTCTTCAATCCCGTCCCGGTGATGAAGCTGGTCGAAGTGATTCGCACCATCGCCACCGATCCAAAAGTTTTCGATGAAATGGTCGCCTTCGGCCAGCGCCTCGGCAAGACGGTCGTGCGCACGTCCGACCGCACCGGCTTTATCGTGAATCGCCTGCTCGTCCCGTATCTGCTCGACGCGGTGCGCGCGCTCGAAGAGGGCGTCGGCTCCGTCGAAGACATCGATAACTCGATGAAAATCGGCTGCGGCTACCCGATGGGCCCGTTCACGCTGCTCGATTTCGTCGGCCTCGACACTACCTACTACATCTCCATCATCATGTTCGACGAATTCAAAGAACGGCGCTTCGCCTCACCGCCGCTTCTGAAACGAATGGTCCTCGCAGGCTGGAACGGACGCAAAGCCGGCCGCGGCTTCTACGACTACTCGGATCCCGCGAAGCCCAAGGCTATGCAGCTGACCTAAAACAAGAGAGCGAAAAATAAAATGGGCTACGAAAACTTACTGTACGAAGTGAAAGACCAGATCGCCCGCGTCACGTTCAATCGCCCGAACGTGCTCAACGCGCTCAATCGCAAAACAGTCGAAGAACTCGACGATTGCCTCGCTGCCATCGAACGCGATGATTCGGTCCGCGTTTCAATTTTCACCGGCGCAGGAGAAAAAGCATTCGTAGCAGGGGCAGACATCAACGAGCTCTCCACGCGCACTCCAGTCACAGGTAAAGAATTCTCCGTTTTTGGCAATCGCGTGCTGCATCGCCTCGAAACGATGGGCAAGCCTTCCATCGCCGCGATCAACGGCTTCGCACTCGGAGGCGGCTGCGAGTTTGCGCTCGGCTGCACGATGCGCATCGCGAGCAAAAATGCAAAACTCGGCCAGCCGGAAACGAAACTCGGCCTCTTGCCCGGTTTTGGCGGTTCGCAACGCCTGTCACGGCTCTGCGGCAAAGGTGTCGCCCACGAACTGATTCTCACGGGTGAAATGATTTCAGCCGATGAAGCGCTGCGAATTGGTCTGGTCAATCGCGTCGTGGATCCAGCGGAACTTCTGCCCACCGCCGAAGCGATCGCCAAGAAAATCATCGCCAACGCTCCACTCGCCGTGAAATATGCGATGGAAGCGATCGAGCACGGCATGGACATGACGCTCGAAGAAGGCCTGTTTCTCGAAGCCACCCTCTTCGGCGTCTGCTGCTCCACCGAAGACATGCGCGAGGGCACCCGCGCCTTTCTCGAAAAGAGGCCGGCCAAATTTCAGGGGCGCTGACCCGATGCAGACGAGGCAGAGAACGAAATGACTTTGAAACCATCGGTGACTCGCGGCCGGCTGAGCGCAGCCGGTCTGCGCATCGGTATCGTCGTCAGCCGCTTCAATAATTTCATCACCGACCGGCTGCTCGCCGGCGCGCTCGAAGCGCTCGAACAAGCGGGTGCCGACGAGAAACAAATCGAAATCGCTCGCGTCCCCGGCTCGCTCGAAATCGCGCTGGCCGCAAAAAAGCTCGCAGCCACGGGAAGAGTCGATTCGATTATTTGCATCGGCTGCGTCCTGCGCGGCGAAACTTCGCACTACGACTACGTTTGCTCGGAAACCGCTCGCGGAATTCAGATCGCGCAACTCGACACTGGCGTTCCGATGACATTCTGCGTTCTCACCTGCGACACGCTCGAGCAAGCCATCGATCGCGCAGGCCTGAAATCCGGCAACAAGGGCTACGACGCCGGAATGGGCGCAGTGGAGATGGCCCAACTTTCCCGCAAACTTTCACCGTCGCGCACACCTTCGGGCAAGGGCAGCGCCAAGCCGCGGCGCGGGAAGCGATGACTCTTCGGCGCAAGTCTCGCGAGTTTGCGCTGCAGATGCTCTTCGAGTGGGACATGGCGCACCAAAAACCAAAACAAATCGAGCAACATTTTTGGAAGCAGGCGCGCGCCGCCGATTCCACTCGCAAATTTGCGGACCAGCTTTTCGAAGGCGCGGTCGCGCAGGCAGCTGCAAATGACGCGCTGATCGGAAAGCTTTCGGAGAACTGGAAGTTCGAACGGCTCGCCGCGGTGGACCGCAATATTCTGCGGCTCGCGATTTACGAATTCAAATCCGGCACCGCTCCAGCGAAAGTGGTGATCGACGAAGCCCTCGAGCTCGCGAAGAAATTTTCCTCAGCCGAAGCCGCGGCATTTTTAAACGGCATCCTCGACGCAGCGCGGAAAAAACTAGAAGGCTGAGATGATGCCGAGCGCGGGGTTGAGACTGAGGCCGAGCGCGAGGCCGAGCCCACACTCAAGTCGGCGACTAGGCCCAAGCTCAGACCAGAAATTAAGCCTCGATGTGGCCTTCGAAAACGCGCACAGCGGAGCCGCTCACTTTCGGCACCAGTCGCCCGCGCGCAGAAGTGATCTCGACCTGAATTTCGCTCGGCCGCCCCATCTCGACGCCTTGCAGGATCGTCAGCGTTTCGCCCGGCTTCAGCCGCTCGCGTTCCACAAGATAAGCGCCGAGCGAGCCGCCCGCCGAGCCGGTGGCTGGGTCTTCGATAAGCCCCCACGGCACCATTCCGCGAGCGAACGCCTTCGCTCTACCGCCGAGCGCGAAACAGTAAGCCAACACTCCGTTGCGCGAAATGAGTTGCGCGAGCCCGCGCATGTTCACGTGAATCTTCGACAGGGTCTTTCTGTTGCGGATTGGGACCATCAAGTTCGGAATTCCGGTGGAAACAAATTCCAGCGGAAGCGTGGGATCGAGATCGGCTGCTTTCAGGCCGAGAGTTTCGGCAAGCGTGGCGCGATTCAATTTAGTGGCGACGAAGCGCGCCGGTTTTTGCGTCATGGTCACTCGCACCGGGCGGCCGTCGTGAAAACTGAATTCGACCGGCAAAATTCCCGCGCCGGTTTGCTGCATGATTTGGACGTGGCCTTCCGACGCCGGGACGACGCCAAGCTCGGCGAGAAGGAACCAGGTGCCGATCACAGGATGGCCGGCGAGAGGAAGCTCGCGCGTGGTGGTGAAGATGCGGAGACGGGCCAGCGCGCCGTTGTTCGTGGGACGCTGCACGAAAACCGTTTCGGCGAGATTCATCTCGCGAGCGATGGCTTGCATTTTTGCCGGTGCGATGCCGTCGCCGTCGGTGATCACGGCGAGGGGATTTCCGGCGTACTGCCTGGTGGTGAAAACGTCGAGCGTGTAGAGACGGCGCTTCATGAACTGAACTCTCCTCGGGCCGAGATGACGGCGTTTCTAGAGCCGCTCCAGTTCTACCACTGTCCGCTCGTTGCGCACATTACCGGTGTTGAGGGTGGACTTGGGCTCGAACAGGACAATATGGACTTCGTCGGCGGCTTCAGGCATGTGCTCGACGCCCTTCGGCACGATGATGAATTCGCCGGGATCGACGAACACGTCGCGATCGCGGAAGCGCATTTTCATGCGGCCTTTGACGACCAGAAACATTTCATCTTCGTCATCGTGGTGATGCCAGACAAAGGCGCCTTTGAATTTCACGACTTTCACGTAGGAGTCGTTGATTTCGCCGACGATTTTCGGGCTCCAGTGTTCTGTGACCTTCGAGAGCTTTTCGTTCAGGTTTACGACTTCCATTTGATCCTCCCTTTGCCGAAGAAATGGACGAGCCACGAAAAATCAGGAGGCGCGCACGACAAGGACGCTGCCGAGCAAACCGCGCAGCACGAGGACTCCACCTGCCAGCGCGAGCAGAAGCGCTTCGTAGCGCAGCGAAACAAGCGGCACGCCGAGGATGATCAGTCCCACGAGAATGAGCGAACCGCCGCGAATCGCGGCGTGTTCGTTGGCGGCTTTCGAGACGGGGCGCATGCCGGTGCGCAATCCCCAAAGAATCAGGACGGCTCCGAGCGCGTACCAGAGCGTCGGCTTCGAAGGCAGTCCGATTCGATGCGACGCAGCGAGCAGAATCAGCAGCGCACCAAGAAGCAGCATGATGAATTCGTTCAGGACGCGGAAGAGACCCGCAGTCGTTTGCATCCCAAAATTCCTACTCGACGCATTATCTCCCACGCGGCGGGCGGGCGGCAAATTCTATGCTGAGGTCCTTTTCCCACAGGTTGGCCGACTGATGTGACCAACGAAGTTCGGGGGAAAACTGAAAGCGTCAATGTTTAAGTTTTGCCCTCGACGCGCCAGCAGAGATTCCGAGCAATTGACTTGGCCTTTCGCGCGACCTAAGATTGCGGCCGAAACCGGTCTCGTTTCTTCCGTGGCGCTCTTGACATAGCTGGCTTTCATATTGGGCAACCAATGGACGTGAATAACCCCGGCCGTACGCCCTCACTGGAAATGGCGTATGTCCTGTTCATGGACATCGTAAGTTACTCCATTCTGCGCACGGACCGGCAGCAGAGCGTTTTGAGCAGTGTCCAAGCCGCTGTACGCAACAACCCGGAATTTACACAGGCGCAGGCTGACGATCATCTGATTAGCTTGCCCACCGGCGACGGAATGGCATTGGTCTTCTTTCACGATCCCGAAGCTCCCGCTCGTTGCGCACTCGATCTAAACCTCAAGCTAAGAGAGCATCCCGAGGTCAAGTTGCGCATGGGCATTCACGCGGGACCCATGTACCGAGTGGCAGACATCAACGCCAACCGCAACGTAGCCGGCGGCGGTATCAATATCGCGCAGCGGGTGATGGATTGCGGAGACGCCGGCCACATCCTGGTTTCCAAAGCGGCCGCAGATCTTCTCGTTGAGGCAAAGGGATGGGAGCCGCTGCTGCATGACTTGGGTGAAGCGGAAGTAAAGCACAAGCAGCATGTGCACCTATTTAATCTGTGGACGGAGGAAGCGGGAAACCGCGAGCAGCCATCGAAACTGCGCGGTAAGCAGAAAAGCAGGGTTCAGTCGCGCGTCGCCGCGGTCTCCGCAGCAACTGTTGTTGCCGCAGCGATCGGTGCATGGCTATTACACGGGCCCAAGGCACATGCGCTGAACGTTGCGGACACAGTTGTTCTGGCGGATTTCGACAATGAGACGGGGGACACGGTCTTCGACGATACGCTGAAGCAAGCGCTGAGCATCAGCCTCCGCCAATCGCCATTTCTCAATATTGTCTCGGAAGAAAAAGTCGGGGCCACATTGAAGCTGATGACACGTCCTGCGGATACACCGATTACGGCTGAAGTGGCTCGCGACGTGTGCGAGAGGGCGAACAGCAAGGCTTACATTGCGGGCCTTATCGCCCGACTGGGCAATCAGTATGTGATCGGGCTTAATGCGGTGAACTGCCGGACAGGGGAGATGCTGGCGCAACAACAGTCGAAGGCGGCGGGGAAAGAAAGAGTGTTGGATGCGCTCGGGGACGCGGCGGTGAAACTGCGCGGGGAGCTGGGCGAATCGCTGAGCACATCGAGAAGTTTGCGACGCCCCTCGCCGACGCAACCACGTCGTCGCTGGATGCTTTGAAGGCGTATTCGCAGGGGGTAATCAAAGACAGGCAAAATGATTCTGAGTCGCTCCCTTTCTTCAAGCGCGCCATCGAGCTGGATCCGAATTTCGCATCCGCGTACGAAGGACTGGGAACGTCGTTCTACAACCTGGGCGAATCGGGCCTGGCACGCGATAATTTCACCAAAGCCTTTCAACTCAACGCGCGAGCAAGCGAGCGCGAACGCTTCGTTATCGCGGCGCGGTACTACCAAATGGTGACGGGTGAAATCGACAAGGCTATCGAAAACTTTCAGATCTGGGTGCAGGCCTATCCGCGCGACGCGCGGGCCCACGGAAACTTGGGAGGCTTGTACGGAATCACCGGCCATTTCGAGAATGCTGCGGCTGAAACCCTGGAAGCGCTGCACTTGAGCCCTGACGCGGGCGCAAACTATGCAAATCTCATTTTGTCTTACGCGGCGCTGAACCGTCTTAAGGACGCGAAAGATATTTACGATAAAGCAATCGCGCGGGGAGTGGCTGACGATCCGCTGACGCACGTCAGCTTTTTTGGCGTGGCATTTCTGGAAGGCGACACGGCGGAGATGAACCGGCAAATGGCCTGGTCGGCCGGCAAACCCGAAGCTGAGGAGATTTTTCTTGGGGCGAAATCCGACGTGGAGGCCTACTATGGGCGCCTGCGTTCGGCCCGAGAGTATTCCCGCCGGGCTACCGATTCCGCGCTTCATAGCAACGAGAAGGAGACCGCGGCGCAGTGGATGTTGAGCGCGGCAATTCGGGAAGCGGAATTCGGGAATTCCGACCGAGCGCGCCGCACGGCGGCGTCCGCACTCGCGCTATCAGCCAATCACGATTCGGAAATCCTCGCGGCGCTCACGTTTGCCCGTGCCGGTGATCTACCGCAGGCGGACAAGCTGGCCAATTCGCTGACCGCGGAGTACCCGCGTGACACGCTGGTGACCAGCTACTGGCTTCCGGTCATCCGCGCAGCGATTGAAATTGGCGGCAAGAAACCGTCGCGCGCGCTTGAGGTGGTGGAAGCAGCAACTCCTTACGAGCTAGCCAACCCGGATGCGTGGCCAGGCCTAGGAGGGCCTCTTTATCCGATTTATTTGCGTGGGGAGGCGCGGTTAATGTCTCGCCAGGGAAGTGAATCTGCGGGGGAATTTCAAAAGCTGCTCGATCATCGAGGCTTGCTGAAGGCGTGCCCACTGGGGCCGCTCGCACGTCTCGCACTAGCGCGCGCGTACGTCTTACAAGGTGACAGCGCCAAAGCCCGCGCCACGTATCAGGATTTCCTCTCGCTTTGGAAAGATGCAGACGCCGACATCCCCGTTTTCATCGCTGCGAAAGCGGAGTACGCGAAGCTAGAATAACGACGGAGAATCCACGCTCAGCATGGGCACGGCCGAGATAGATGATGGCTCAAGGGAGTCGGCCTCGCAACGAGTCGAATAAACTGTGCGTGTTCCGGTTTCAGCAACGACAGGGCGAGGAGGGGGAAGTTACACGACAACTTAAGGTCCTTGCTGGGGTTTGTCGGCTGAGATCAATTTCAACCGAATGCTGATTCGACCATCCTCCTCGGCGATGATTTTTGTGCCTTTGCTCTCAAAGGGCGCAAGGGAATCGGGATCTTCCCAAGCGCCGTTCTCGACTTCCTTCCACGAAAAAAGTTTGTATGAGCCCGGCGCCACGCCGCGCAAGATGAATTGTCCATACTGATCGGTCGTGGTGTCCTTGTATAAACGAAATTGTCGTCGTCGCCGCTCCCCGTCCGGGACAAGCACGACGACCGCCCCGGCGGATGGTAATTCGTTTTCATCCGTGACAGTTCCTTCGATGCGCGTGCCCGCAGAACTCAAGACGACTTCCAGCGGTCCCCGCGCGCTGCCCGCGCCAACCGTCAACCCTTTTTCTAGAATGTCTTCTCCGTTCGCGGTGGCGGACTTGAGGTAGAAGTCCGGCGAGAAACCCGGCGGCCGTCCCGCCACTTGGATTTGATAGACGCCTTCCGGTACACTTTCCATCGTTAGACTTCCATCGGGCTTAATGACCGCTCCCGCACCACCATTGAACTGGTCGGGGTCATTCAACCAAACCCACACCTCGGAAAAATCCAAGGATTCGCGCCCTTGCACGAGAATGCGGCCCGTCAAATCTATTCCGGCTCCAATGATGACTCTTACATCGTCAATATTGGTATTGTCCACGTCGAATGAGGCGCGAGCTGAACGCTGTCGTTTCCCGGAGCTGCTCAACATTACGACCAGATTATAGGACCCCGGAGGCAGGTCGCTGAATTCAAACGAGCCGTTGTTACAGTCCGTTTCTCCCTGCCGGCTATTCCACTCGGACATATTGGGTTCGTGACGGATGAGGAAGATGAAACAATTTTTCGCCGGCTGACCAAGAACGGCGTCGAAAACACGGCCGCGAATATGGAAGGTTCGGATTGGGATGAGGGTGAAGTCGACAGCAGGTATTTCCTGACCGGGCGCCACTTCGATTGTGGTCGCACGTGACTGGTCCGCCGTGCCCGGGTAGTAGACCGGGGCGTATCCGGTTTGAGCGTCCGAAGCGGGGTCGCCCGTGCTTGAGGCTGGGATACTGGACTGCCACCTCTCGCTAATCTTCGCGCGAACAAGATAGCGGCCTTTGGCGAGACCGAACAATCGAAACTCGCCGAGATCATTCGTCTGCGCTAAACCCTCGGCCTCTAGAATCCGTTTTCCTTCTGTGAAGTAATGACGCATGGCCTGGACTTGCACATCTGAAATCGGGTCACCGTCTTCGTCGGTAATTCTTCCTGAAATGACCGCCGAGGGCACCATGCGGAAGAGCAAATCTTGAATCTCACGCCCCGGGCCGAGTGCCAAGACGGCGCCGTGGCTTGCCGAAGAGGTTTCGCCATACGATTGCGACACGTAACCCGAATGCTCTACCCGCAGGTTGTAGCGGCCGGGATCGATTTTCTGAATTGCAAAGTGCCCGGCAGCGTCGGTGTGGGCCGAGTAGCCTGAGCTTGGATCGTCCACCTTTTGCAAATAAACATGGGCCTTTTTCAGCGGCTCACTCGAGCCCAATTTGACGACCAGTCCCGCAATGCTACAGGTGTCTTTTGCCGAAGTGTTCTGAGGTTTTCTAGATGGGGCTTGTTGAGCCGCAGCGGTATAGGCGCCAGAGAGAAAAAGAAAAAGCACGCAGAGTTTTGCAAGGTGCGCACGCATGCCTAGCTCATTATGTAACCCTTACAATTTGAAAAAAAGTTTATTACGTTAACGGGCAAAGCACAACTCACTACTCAGATGGATAGGGAGAGTCGAAACCACGCGCGGCAGAGCCTTCGAGATCCTCTAATTAGAAGCCTGTTGCCGACGCCTATTGACGTTCGTTCACCATCTTAATTTCGTCGTCCAATGCTTGCGTGGCGTAGTATGTTTCGCACAGCAGACCGAAAATTCTTGTGGTACGCGAGGATGAGGGCAAGACAGTGATGACGAATGACGCGGCTATGGCGGCTTTCAGGGCGAGTTTGCGGGGGGAGCTGATTGAGCCGGGCGATTTGGGTTACGACGAGGCGCGCACGGTTTACAACCGGATGATCGACCGGCGGCCGCGGCTGATTGCGCGGTGCGCGGACGCAGCGGACGTGATGGCGGCGGTGAATTTTGGGCGGGAGCAGAAGCTGCTGGTGGCGATTCGCGGCGGCGGACACAATGCGGGCGGGCTGGGAGTTTGCGACGACGGGCTGGTGATTGATCTTTCGCGGATGAATTATGTTCGCGTGGACCCGAAGAAGAAAACGGTGCGGGTGGCCGGGGGCGCGCTGTGGCGCGACGTGGATCATGCGACGCATGCGTTCGGGTTGGCAGTGCCGTCGGGGATCATTTCGACCACCGGCGTGGCTGGGCTGACGCTGGGCGGCGGGATGGGTTATTTGACGCGGCGTTATGGCCTGACGATCGACAATTTGCTGGCTGTGGAGATGGTGCTGGCCGATGGACGATTTGTTACGGCGAGCGCGAAGGAAAATTCGGATTTGTTCTGGGCGGTGCGGGGCGGAGGCGGAAACTTTGGCGTGGTGACTTCGTTTTTATTCAAAGGGCAGCCGGTGCACACCGTGTACGGCGGGCCGATGCTGTGGCCGCTGGAAGACGCGGCGGAAATGATGCGCTGGTACCGCGATTTCATTGTGAAAGCGCCGGATGACGTCTATGGGTTTTTTGCTTTGCACACTATTCCGCCTGCGGCGCCGTTCCCGGAGAGCTTCCATCTCAAGAAAATGTGCGGGATCGTGTGGTGCTATACCGGGGCGATGAAGAAGGCGGAGAAAATATTCAAGCCGATACGGAAATTCAAGGCTCCTGCGATCGATCTGGTTGGACAGATTCCGCATCCGGCGTTGCAGAGTTTGTTCGACAGTTTGTATCCGCCGGGGATGCAATGGTACTGGAAGGCCGATTTCGTGCGCACGCTTCCCGACGAGGCGATTACGCAGCACGTGAAATATGCGGCGACGTTGCCGACGTTGCAGGCGACGATGCACCTTTATCCGATTAATGGCGCGGCGAGCCGCGTGAAGCGAGGGGCGACGGCGTGGTGGCATCGCGACGCGAATTGGACCGAGGTGATTGTGGGCGTCGATCCGGATGCGGCGAAGAAGGAAGAGATTTCGGCGTGGGCCAAGGAATATTGGAATGCGCTGCATCCGTATTCGTCTGGAGGGGCGTATGTGAATTTCATGATGGAGGAGGGTGAGGAGCGGATCCGGGCGACGTATGGGAAGAATTACAAGCGGCTGGCGAAGATCAAGAGGCGGTATGACCCGGGGAATTTGTTTCGGGTGAATCAGAATATTCGGCCGAAATAAAGAGCGCGGTCGCCAACAAAGAGGCTTGACGTCTGAATGTGTTGTGCGGTTCGGCATATTCTGGTCCCGTTCAAAGGGTGTCCGATGATCGTCTGGCGGGGAAGGGGAATTGCTGTCGCTGTCATCGCGTTCGGTTGCTTGATCTTCGTCGAGCTAGTTACACGTTTGAGGTTTAGAGATCAGAGGTATTACCAGGCGCATGGCTGGCCGAAATTGGTTGGTTTTTGGATGGCTGCCTGGCTGGTCTTTGCCTTTCGGTCGTGGCTTGGAGACGGACAAGAACGCACGCTCATTGACAAAGAGACTGGCCAAGAAATCAAGATGGCCCCAGAGAGCTCGCTGTTTTTAATTCCAGTCCGTCTCTGGCCTATCATTTTGGTCGCACTTGGAGTTGTGTTTTTTTTCGTTCGCGATTGAACTGTGGGTTCAGAATGAGGATCCGAGGAACATCGAGCCCATAACTTTTGAGCTTCTGTATCAGGATGCTCGCGGCATCAATCATGAACTTAAGGATGTTCGGATGTTGAAGGTTACTGACCTGGATAGCAACTCACCCGCCTGCCGACGATAAACGTTGGGAAATTTGTTTTTGCCTTCGATCTCGTGTTGGTACGGGTGTGTTGATGAGCGGAAGACCCACGACGAGAACGGCGTCGTCGGGTTACCAGGGAAGTGAAGAAACGCTAGCGCGGGCGAGGCGTTTCGCGCGGAGGCTTGAGGGGGAGAGGCGGCGGAACGGCGTGGTTCGGTTGGCTTGATTTACGTGGGTGATTATTTGGTTTTGGCTTGCGCGACTCGGGCTTTGACAAGTTTCTTGATTAGTGCTGTTGGCAGCGGCTTGTTGGTGGCGAAGTGGATGGTGCCTTTGGAGGTGGGGAAGGGCTTCAGGTGGTTTTTGAATTTGGCGATAATTGCGGCGGTGGGGAAGAGGCTGCAGTGATTTGAAAAGGCGGCGTACCAGACGAGGATGCGTTTTTGTTTGAAGGCGGGGATTCCGTAGCTGATGATTTCGTCGGAGCCTTTGGGAATGGCGACGCGGATGGCGGCGCGCATTTTGTTTAGATGAGCGCCGCTCGTTGGGGGACGCGGGCGAGGTATTGGTTGACGGTTTTTAGAGCGGGGCGGGTTTTCTTGGTGGATTTGCGGGGGTTGGGTTTCGGTTTCTTCATGTTAGAAGTCCTGCGAGGAATTATATGACGATTGTTGTTGAGTTGTGGTGTTGCGTTTGTACGCGGGGTTCGGTTCGCAGATGATGATTGCGCGTTTACGGGCAAAGGCCCACGACGAGAAAGTGCGTCGTCGTGGCGACCGCGGAAGCGTAGAACGCTCGGGTGCGGGAGCCAAGCAATTGTGATTGTGCTGCGTTTTGTCTTGGGGCACAGGCCCTTCGGTTCTCGGGGTAAACCCTTCGCTCCTCAGGACGAGCAGGAATGCCTGTGCCACTGAAAAGCTAGGCGTAGAGGAAGGGGCGGGATTTGTGGCTGGTCCAAAAGTAGGCGAGGATGATGATGCTGGCGACTGCGGCGTAGGCGCACCAGAGGGAGGTGAAGGCGTAGCGTTTGAAGAGCATGACGGCGAGGAGAATGATGAGATTTGCCGCGCCGAAGATGACCATCATTCTGATTTTTGAGAAGAAGAGGGAACCGCAGGTGGCGATTACGTAGAGAATGGCGACCGCGGTGTTGTTTGTGGCTGGATTGATGTAGACGATGCTGTTTCCCTTCACGTAGACCTCGAGCTGGTAGGCAGTAAGCGCCCACAAAATATAGAGAGTGGTGCCGACGCCAATGACGAGGAACGGGAGCATGCGTTTGCGGGCTTTGGCGGTGGGTTCGAAGAGGTAGATGCTGAGCGGGAGGAGGAAGGGGAGGAGTCCTTGGGCGTAGAGCATGAAGGCGGCGCCCATGTTGTGGGTGACGGTGGGGGAGAGGATGCCGTCGAGGCCGAGCCAAACGAAGCCTTCGATGAATTGATGGATGGCGAAAAGGGTGGGGAGCGTGGCGAAGAGGAGTTCGCGGCGGTGCTTCACGCGGGAGAGGGTGGCGATGCCGATGCCGGCGAGGACTGTGCTGCCGGCGAAATTGGCTGCGGCTGAGAAGCACATGGCGGGTTGGAAAGTACATGAAACTTGGGGGGAGGCGAAGTGTTTTTTTAGACGCGTGAGTGCGATGTCGGGTTGGTTGCTTGTTTTGGGGCGGTGCAGAGAAGAACGGCGCACAGGCCCTTCGGTTCTCAGGGTAACCCTTCGTTCCTCAGGGCAGGCAAGAGTGCCTGTGCCACTGAAAAGAACGCTCGCGCGTTTTGAGCCAAGCATGTGCGACTGTGCTGCGGCGTTACGGTGGCACAGGCAGGAATGCCTGTGCTACTGAAACTCGTCGCTACTATTCCACTGTGACGGCTGATATGCTTTTGCGCCGGCGATAACTTCTTCATGAAAGAGGGTCTGTCGATGATGCGATTCCTAGGTGTGCTTGTGGTGGCTGTGTGCGCGATTAGCTTTTCGTTGCGGTCGCAGGAGCAGAAGACGAAGGCGCCTGAGGATTATCTGTTTGCCTGGGTTGGCGATGAGGCGCACAAGGGAAACGACTTTTTGGCGGTGATTGATGCGGATCCTGCGTCGGGGTCGTATGGGCATTTGGTGACGACGCTTGCGACGGACCAGCAGACCATGCAGGTACATCACACTGAGTATGCGATGCCTTCGAGTGGAATGCTTTTCGCCAATGATCACGGGGCTGGGCGGACGTTTATTTTCGACGTGCGCGATCCGTTGCATCCCAAGATGGTGACATCGTTTACAGATATGGACGGATACATGCATCCGCATTCGTACTTGCGGCTGCCGGATGGGAATGTGCTGGCGACATTTCAGCACGCGCATCATGCAGGGAGCGAGGGGCAGACGGGCGTGACGGGCGGGCTGGTGGAAATTAATGACGAGGGCAAGGTGGTGCGAAGTGCGAGCAATGCTGATCCGGCGTTTGCTGACGCGTTGTTGATGCCGTACAGCCTGGTGGTGCTTCCCGAGATTGATCGTGTGGTTTCCACAAATTCTTCGATGCATCTCGACGATATTCTTAGCGGCGTGACGTATCAGGTGTGGCGGCTTTCCGATTTGAAGCTGCTGAAGACGGCGTATTTGGATGTGGGGGAGAATCGCTACGCGCAGATTAGTCCTGAGGAGCCGCGGCGGGGGCCGGACGGATCGGTTTTTATTCAGACGCTGGGATGCGGAATCGAGCGCATCACAGGAGTTGATAAGGACGAGCCGAAGGCGCAGCTGGTGTACACGTTTCCTGGTAACTGGTGCGGCGTTCCGACGATCGTGGGGCATTATCTGGTGCAGAGCGTGCCGGCGATGCACGGTTTGATTGTGATCGACATTGCGAATGCGGCGAAACCTGTGGAGGTTTCGCGAATCAAGTTGACCGATACGTATAGCCCGCACTGGACGGCTTGGGGCGAGAAGACGCAGAGGCTTGTGGTGACTTCGAGCGGGTCGCCTGGGGATCATCGGATGTTTTTGTTGAAGTTGGATCAGGGGACTGGGGCGATTGCGCTGGATGATGCTTTTCGTGATGTGGACGGGAAGGTGGGATTTAATTTTGGCGAGAGGGAATGGCCGCAGGGGTGGAAGGGGAGTGGGGCGCCGCATGGGGTGGTGTTTTCGAAGTGAGGGCGAGGAATCTAGCCTTGTGGAAACTCGAGAATCTCGCCAGAGATTATGTCGCTCGCCGAGTTACTGGGAGACGGTCCACCGATACGCGATTCACATGGAATGTGAAAACACGGCTGAGTTTCTGCCAGGGCAGGATGTTCTCGAAGAATTGCATTTAATCTTTTTGACTGCCGATGCTAGTGGATGATCCGCAGTTTCGCGCGGACCGAAGCGATCGCCGCACTCTTGTCTAAGCTGGATTCCAATCGGAAAGCGCCTCAATAACAAACCGCAAGGCAACTTAAGCCCGCTACTCGGGTGACCAAGTGGTTTGGAGTTTAGGTGGGTGTTGGAGGGTTTGCATAACGACGCAGAATTGTTCGGTTTTTTCTTGTAGGGCGCGGAGCTGGTCGGGAGTTGCGTTTGCGGCTGCGATATTGAAATTCAGGCGGATGCTTTCGAAGCCTACCGGGACGTCCTTTGAAATGCCTAGCGTGCCGCGAAGATCCAAGTCGCCTTCCACTGCGACCTCGATGTGTTCGGTTGTAATGCCCATGGCTGCGGCTACCATTTGACAGGTGATTTGCGCGCATGCGGCGAGGGCGCCGAGGAGAAGATCTCCGGAACAAGCGCCGGCTCCCGCGCCTCCCACGCCTTTGTGGGCTTCGGCTTGATAGATGGCGCGGCCGATGTCAACGGAGCATGAGACAGGAGCGCCGGTCTGGCCGCCTTTGGCGCGAAGAGTGATTCGCGATGCGCTGGGGTCGGCGCGGTATTGGTCTTTCAGAGGTTTTTGAAGAGATCGAAGATCCATGTGGGCCTCGTTCGTTTATTTGCGGCGAATATTTTGAAGCGATTCTAAGAGGCTGGAAAGACTGCGAGCGCGCCGCCTTGTTAGCCTTTGTTCTGCATGCTAGCATCGAATCGCATCAGGAGAACCGCCGTGCCCAAATATGTTATCGAACGCGACGTGCCGGGAGCAGGAAATTTAACCGACGCGCAGCTGCGGGAACTTTCGCAGAAGTCGGTGACCGTCCTTAAGGGAATGGGTCCCGAAATTCAGTGGCTGCACAGCTATGTGACGGGCGACAAAGTGTATTGCGTTTATCTGGCCCCGGATGAAGCTACCATCAAAGAGCATGCGAAGCGGGTTGGTCTTCCGGCGAACCGCGTTTCGGCTGTGAGGCGGCTGCTGGACGCATCGAGCGCGGAGTAAGCGCGCGTCATTACCTCCTCAAGTAAGCATCCCCAATCCGATTTTATCCGCAGTGACTGGCCGAACGGCGTGGTACCTCAATCCGACGAGCTTTCGGCGTCGGGCCTGAGGGCTTCCTCGATTGCTTTCTCGATGGCCTTTTCGAGGGGCATGCCCCAGCCTTCCAGCCACGCTGTGGCGCCTGAAGTGTTGACGAGAGCGAAGCGAGCCGGATCGAGATGAGCTTCGAGCTTGGCTTGTTCTGCGGGCGTGAGCGGGGCGCCGATATTTTGTCGAAGAGCGGCGGCGGCGCCGGCGAGACGCAAGGAACGCTCGGCCTGGAATTGAAGGGAGGCGGAGCAAGCGAAACATTCGAGGAGCCGGGCGATTCCACGCTTGTGTTCGAGCTCCTGGAAGACTTTCAAACTTTCGCGGTAGAGGGTGTGGGCGGTGGCGCAATCGCGTTGCTCTCTTGCGAGGTTTCCGAGATCGGCGAGAGTGCCGGCGACGCCCCAGCGGTCGCCGAGCTCGCGAAACATGGAGAGAGCCTGCTCGTAGAGAGCGCGCGCGGCAGCGGAGTCGCCTTCATCGCGGGCGACGTCGCCCTTGTAATTGATGGACCAGGCGACGCCGGTGCGATCGCCCAGCTGGTGGAAGAGGGACTGGCATTCGTCGTAGAGAGCGCGGGCTCGCGCGAAGTCACCTTCCAATTTTACGACGCTGGCGAAATTGCTTAGCGCGCGGGCGATGGCTCGTTGATCACTCGCCTCTCGCCACAACTCGACATTCTCTTCGGCCAGAGTGTGCGCCTTCGCCAGCTCGCCCTGATCGCGGGCCAATACGGCCAGCGCGTTCAGTGAGACGGCGACACCTTGCTTATCGTCCAGTGTTCGAGAGATATCGCGACTTTCACCGAGCAGGGCCTCGGAGTGAGGGTAGTCGCCCTGTTCGGCTGCTAGGATGCCTGCAGCAAATAAAGCACGGGCACGCGCCTTCGTGGGAGCGGCTGCGCCGGGGAGTTTGAGAAGTTTACCGAGACGGTCCCGGCCCTCAGTGAGATATTCGAGCCGCTCCCAGAAGCGAAACAGGGCGGCGCCGAGGCGCAGCCCCCAATCTGCATCGCCGGTTTCGGTGAGCCAATCGAGCGCGGCGCGAAAATTATCGTGCTCGCGTACGAAGTTCT
This sequence comes from uncultured Acidobacteriota bacterium, assembly GCA_963772535.1. Classification (GTDB taxonomy): domain Bacteria; phylum Acidobacteriota; class Terriglobia; order Acidiferrales; family UBA7541; genus Palsa-295. The sequence goes on along the minus strand of CAVYXN010000004.1, from coordinate 331,974 downwards.
CGAGCCATTCTGCGCCGACGGTTTCGCCTTGTTCGACGGCAGCTTCCTCGGCGAGAACAAGGCAATAGGCAGCGTGAGCGCGTCTTGTTGGGGCTTCTTCTCCGCTGGCTTCGAGCTTTTCGCGCGCGTACTCGCGAATGGTTTCGAGCATGGTGAAGCGCGATTCGCCATTAGGCTGCGCGACCTGCTGGACCAGGCTTTTGTCCACCATCGAAGCCATCCCGTCGAGAAGATCCAAATCGAGATCGGCTTTAGCGTCGCAGACGGCTTCGACGCTTTCGAGGGTGCATCCGCCGGCGAAGACGGAAAGCCTGCGAAAAAGTTTCTGTTCGGCGGGGGTGAGGAGGTCGTAGCTCCAGTCGATCGCGGCGCGGAGGGTTTGCTGGCGCTGGGGAAGGTCGCGAGCGCCGCCGGTGAGCAATTGCAGGCGGCTGGCGAGGCGCGTGCGCATGGCGGAGACGGAAAGAACCTTGACGCGGGCGGCTGCGAGTTCGATCGCAAGGGGCAGGCCGTCCAAGCGGCTGCAGATTTCGATGATGGCGGAGGAGTTTTCCTGGTTCAGCTCGAAGTCGGGTTTGGCGGCGCCGGCGCGCTGCAGGAAGAGCGCCACTGCGGGATATTTTGAGAGGTCCTCGATAGTGGGCTTGGAGCGCGAATCCGGGAGCGCCAACGGAGGCACGGGAAATTCGTGTTCACCGTAAATATGAAGCGCGGCGCGGCTGGTAACCAGGAGTTTGAGATGCGGGCCCATGGCCAGGAGATCAGCGAGAGTTGGCGCGGCTTGAAGAAGATGTTCGAAATTATCGAGCAGGAAGAGCGCGGGCGGGCGCGACGGATCCTGAAGATGCTTTTTCAGCAATTCGAGCGGTGACTGACCACCCGCTTCGCGCAGGCCGAGCGCCTGAACGATCACGGAAAGAAGCAGACCTGGATCGTTGACGGCGGAGAGCGCAACAAAATGAATTCCTCCCGGGAAACGATCGGCGACAGCGGAGGCGATTTCGATGCCAAGCCTCGTCTTACCGATGCCACCGGGGCCTGTGACGGTTAACAAGCGAACGTCGGGGCGGAGCAAGAGTTCTTTCGCGGCGTCAATTTCTTTTTCGCGGCCCACAAATCCGGTGCGCTGTACTGGGATATTAGATTGGCGGGATTCCGGGTGCCGAAGAGCTTTTTCAGCGAAGCGGTCGCGGATGGCGGCGAGTTCGTGGGCGAGATCGCGCGTCGAAGCGTAGCGTTTTTCAGGTTCTTTTGCGAGGCAACGTTCGATGGCCCAGCAGAGCGGAGCGGGCGCGTTGGGGGCGACTGTGGCAAGCGGATCGGGCTGCTCGCGCAAAATCGCGACGAGAGTCTCAGCAGCTGTGGCTCTGCGGAATGCGCGCTTTCCAGTGAGCATCTCGTAGATAACCAGGCCTAGTGAAAATTGATCGGAGCGGAAATCGAGCGGGAGGCCGCCGGCCTGCTCGGGCGACATGTATTCCGGCGTGCCGAGGATTACGCCTGAGCGCGTGTCGGAATTGGAACGCGTGTGGAGTTGTGATAATTCCTCGCCGGCGGGGACAAGCTTTGCTAAGCCGAAGTCAAGAATTTTTACAAAGCCATCGGCGGTGATCATCAAGTTTCCAGGTTTGATGTCGCGGTGGGCGATGCCTGCTTCATGCGCTTTCGCGAGGCCTTCGGCGATTTGGGCCGCGATGTCGATGGCCTGGCGAATCGGCACGGCTCCTGCTTTTAGCAAATCGCGCACCGTGGTGCCTTCGACCAGTTCCATCACGATGTAGTGGACGGAACCTTCGCGTCCGAGGTCATGGATGGTGACGATGTTGGGGTGGTTGAGGGCTGAGGCCGAGCGGGCTTCGCGTTCGAAGCGATGCAAGTGATCGTCTGCCGTGGCGAGTGCGGCGGGAAGAATTTTGATGGCGACGATGCGATCGAGACGCGCGTCGCGGGCACGGTACACCTCGCCCATTCCGCCGGCGCCTAACGCGCCGACGATTTCGTACGGCCCGATTTTTGTCCCTGGGGCGAGCATCCCGGTAGGTGAGGCCATATCCGCAAGAGGAACTATCGCACGAAGAGCCCGTGTAGAAGGATATAACAAACTTAGAGCTGACGTTACAACCCGGACTTCGACCTCGCCCCACGGTGGCGAGACATCCCCTAGATTGGCGCTTTATCGAATCGATCAGATCAAGTGATCGGAATGCGCTTGACGCTGGCGAATACCTTGTCGATGGGGTTCGCGTGCCCGGTCTCGTCGAGGAACAGAACCAATTTCAGATTCTCGATATAGACCCCTTCGAGTGTGTGCGAGCCCGGGCCTGGTCCGTGGCGTAGCATCATGGCACTGGGGCCGTGGTCGGAAACCGAAGTGGGAGGAACAGGACGGGAACGCAGCACGACATCGCTTCCTTCCCGTTGAAGCGTGACCATCTTGTCCTCGCCGACCGTTTTCACGAAGAGCTTGTACTCACCTGCCGCCAATTTATGGCCGTGACACTGCACCTGATAAGGCAGAGATACATGCCCTTCAAATTCTGTTTTGGCAGGAGTGTGTTCGATGGCGGCCATGTTATGACTCTCGTGATCCTGAGCACCGGTTTCCGCTTGAGCGTGAGCAATAACTGGGAAGAAGGCTGCGAGGATGAGTAGCGGAATCAACCGCGAAATCTGCATCATTTGATTCAGCATAATTCTTTCAGTCTTTTTCATCGGAAACTCCATTCACCTCTGCGGCGACAATCGAATCGCGGGTATTCGCGTTAGCAGTTTTGTCGCCGCCATGATGAGCGCGAATGTTACTCCGGTTTGGGAGAATCATCAATGCGCATGAGACATCGTTGACGGGGCCCTTCGCGAAACTCCTTCGCGCGGCCGATCTTCTATCTGTTGCCACGCTAAATGCTACAATAGTCAGCTTTTCAGATTGCATCGCTTGAGTGGATTCAGCATCGAATCGTCAGGAGAATTCAGTGCGCAAGGTGATCATCATCGGAAGCGGTTGTGCGGGCCTGACGGCTGCGATTTACGCGGCGCGCGCGGAGTTGCAACCGTTGGTACTGGACGGCTACGAGCCGGGCGGTCAGCTGGGGCTGACGACGCTGGTGGAAAACTTTCCCGGATTTCCTGACGGAATTTTGGGTCCGGCATTGATCGAGAATGCGCGGAAGCAGGCGCAGCGATTCGGGGCGGAGTTTGCGGCGGGCGCGGTGACTTCGGTGGATTTGAGCAAGAGGCCTTTTAAAGTTGTGGCTGGCAAGGAGACGTATGAGTGCGAGGCTTTGATTATCGCCTCGGGCGCATCGGCGCGGATGCTGGGGATCGAGTCTGAGAAGCACCTGCTGGGATATGGGGTTTCGACGTGCGCCACCTGCGATGGCTATTTCTTCCGGGAGCGCGACATTATCGTGGTGGGTGGCGGCGACACGGCGATGGAAGAGGCGACCTTCCTGACGAAATTTGCAAAAACGGTGACGCTGGTGCACCGACGGAATGAATTCCGGGCGACGAAGATCATGCTGGACCGGGCGCGAGCGAATTCGAAAATTGAATTTCTCACGCCGTATGTGATCGAGCATGTGGATGATGTGGACAAAAAGTCGGTGGAGATGGTTCGGCTGAAGAACGTCGATACGGGCGAGCTGAAGACTGTGGCAGTGGAAGGCGTTTTTGTCGCGATCGGTCACGACCCGAACACCAAAATTTTCAAAGGCCAGCTGGATATGAATGCGGACGGCTACTTGATCACGCACGATGGGCCGAAGACGAACGTGGAAGGTGTTTTCGCGGCGGGGGACGTGCAGGATCATCACTACCGGCAAGCGATCACAGCCGCGGGGTCGGGTTGCATGGCCGCGATGGACGCGGAGAAGTTTCTTGGAAAAACCAAGTTGTAACCAGCGCTAGTTAAATCTTGCGGTTCACGGCATAATTCCCAGCGCATGAGAATCGCTGCATTATCTTCCCGCCGAAAGAAGCGCCTTTTCTGCTGATGCGCGCACTCCTTCTGAAACTTTCCGAAAGCAAGCGACTTGCGCCGCTGATCATGAGCAATGGTGTGAGTCGGCGCGTGGCACGAAGGTTTGTGGCGGGCGAGACGCTTGACGATGCGATTGGGGCCGCGCGAGTGCTGAATGCCGCGGGCCGCTCGGCGAGTCTCGATTTGCTCGGAGAAAACGTCTCTGATGAGGCGGGGGCGCGCAACGCTGCGGATGGTTATGTGGCGATGTTTAACCGGATTGCGCGCGAGAATCTGAATGCAAATGTGTCGCTGAAGCTGACGCAGCTGGGATTGGATTTGAGCGAATCGCTTTGCCAGGAGCTGGTGGAAAGAATCGTGGCGCATGCGACAGATTTGGGAAATTTTGTGCGCATCGATATGGAAGGCTCAGCGTACACGCAGCGCACAGTGGAATTGACGAAGCGAGTGCGGGCGAAATATACAGGCGTCGGAACGGTGATGCAGGCATATCTCTATCGTGCTGAGAAGGATGTACAGGATTTATTGAGCGTCGGGTGCCGGATGCGGCTTTGCAAAGGGGCGTATAAGGAACCGCCGGAGATCGCGTTTCCCGAAAAAGCTGATGTGGATGCGAATTACGTGAAGCTGATGAAGCTGATGTTGCCGAGCGGAATTTATCATGGGATTGCGACCCACGATCCCGCGATGATTCAGGCCACGAAGGATTTTGTGCGCGAGAAAAATATCGGGCGCGATCAGTTTGAATTTCAGATGCTGTATGGGATTCGCACTGATTTGCAGCAGCAGCTTGTGCGGGAAGGTTACCGGTTGCGGATCTATATTCCGTTTGGCACCGATTGGTTTCCTTATTTCATGCGGCGGCTCGCGGAGCGGCCGGCGAACCTGGCATTCTTTTTGCGGAATTTGCTGCCGAAGTCTTCGGGTGATGCGGCTTGAGACGATGCCGGGAAAGTTCCACGATGAGAACAGCGTCGTCGCGGCTATCCGAACGGAGCACGCGGTGCGTGGATTTTCAGCCCACCAAATCGTTGTGATAATTTTCGGCGGGAATTAGAATAGTCAAGCGCGGCAGTCCAAACTTCTCCGCAGTTCATTTCGCTCGGCAAACTGAGGTGCAAAATGAGAACTGGCACAGCTGTCCGATGGCTCGTCGTTGGCGTGCTGCTTGTAATTGGCGGATGCAATAAATCGAAACCAAATTCGAGTTCTGGAAGCGCCGGGAATTCTGGCGGCGCAACTGCTTCGAACACGCCAGCAGGCAATTCGTCGGCTGCGAATTCGCCCGCTTCCGGTGCGCCCGCTGCGAATACCACGCCGAGCCAACCGGCGCCACCGCCACCTGTGGTGATTGACGCGGGAACCCTTCTCACCGTCACGATCGATCAGACCGTCAGCTCAAAAACAAACAACAACGGCGACCCGTTCGCCGCTTCGCTTGCGGCGCCGATCAGCGTGGGCGGCCTGACCGTGCTCCCCACCGGCACGCGCGCGAGAGGAACGGTGGTGCAGGCGGATTCGGCCGGACGCGTGAAAGGCGGAGCTGTACTGGCGCTGACGCTCGATTCGCTCACCGTGAATGGACAGCCGTACTCGATTCAAACGTCGGAGTTCGAGGAAACCATCAAGGGCCGCGGCAAACGTACTGCGATCGGCGCGGGCGGCGGCGCGGCGTTTGGCGCAATCATCGGGGGGCTGGCCGGCGGAGGAAAGGGCGCAGCGATTGGCGCGCTGGTGGGCGGCGGCGCGGGAACCGCGGGCACGGCGTTCACCGGAAAACGCGACATCACGATTCCGGCTGAAACGCGGCTGCATTTTAAATTGACGGCACCCTTGACGATTCAGCCGCCAACGCCTGCGCAATAGCGTTCTAACAGCCGGCGCGAAAGTTAACGGCGAGTATCAAGGCTCATCAGGATTTGCGGCAGACCGCTACGCCATCGCGCAGCGGAACGATCACGGGAAAAAGCTCGTCCGACGAATACACCAGGCGATTGAATTGCTGAATCGAGCTCGTGCGGACGTCTTTCGATTTCGCCGTGACGCGGCCGGACCACAGCACGTTGTCAGTGATGAGAAGTCCGCCGCTCTTCAATCGCGGAACCGCCTTTTGCATCGCCTTGGGGTATTGGTGCTTGTCGACGTCGATGAAGATCAGGTCGAACGGGCCGCCGATTTCGTCGAGAAGCATGAGCGCATCGCCCACAAGTATTTGAACGCGGTCGCTCACACCGGCGCGATTTAGATTCTGTCCCGCGAGCTTCGCATTCTCCGCGCTGCCGTCCGTGTAGTAAATCTCCGCGCCCGGTCCCGCCGCTCGCGCAAGCCAGATTGTGGAATACCCGATGGCAGAGCCCATCTCGAAAATTCGTTTTGCGCCTGAAATCTGCGCGAGCAGGTAAAGCAAGCGCCCGCAGGCCGGGCCGATGATGGGCACATCGTGTTTCTTTGCGTAACGCTCCATCTCGGTGAGGACCGGGTCGCGTTTTGGTAGCAGCGATTCGAGATATTTTTCAACAGTCGAATTCAGGATTTTGCCGGCCATTGGGTTCCTCCGGAGTGTGGCGCGCGAACCGTGCCCTGCATCAGGGAGGTGCACGATTCCGCCAGAAAGCCTCACCTCTGAAGAGGTGAGCTACATTGAGCAAACGGCGAATCAACTACAGCAAATCTATCTCGCGCTTGCGGATTTTTCTTCCCCCAGCGTTTCGCCGGGTTTCATCACGTGATATTCAAGGCTGGGAACGTCGCGCGTAAGTTCACGCAATGCATCGGGAGTCCCCGCGAGCGCCGGAAACGTGCCAAAGTGCATTGGAATTACGTGCCGCACGTTGAGCAGGCGCACAGCGAGAGCCGCTTCGCGCGGGCCCATCGTATAGTGGTCGCCGATCGGAAGCATCGCGACATCGGGCGAGTAAAGCTCGCCGATGATTTTCATGTCGCCAAAAACGGCGGTGTCGCCCGCATGATAAACAGTGAGGCCGCCCGGCAAACGAATGATGTAGCCACAAGCTTCTCCGCCGTAAACGATCTTGTCGCCATCCTGAATGCCGCAGGAATGAATTGCGTGCACCATGGTGACTTCAATTTCGCCCACTTTTTGCGTCCCGCCCTTATTCATGCCCGAAATATTGGACACGCCCTTGGATTCCAGCCAGCCGCCAGTCTCATGGATAGCGACTACGCGCGGTTTGAATTTCTTGCCGAGTTCGACGGCGTCGGCGATGTGATCGAAGTGGCCGTGCGTGATCAGCATTGTATCCACGCGGTCGATTTTCTTGAGCGCCTCGGGTGTCATGGGATTCGATTGAATCCACGGGTCTACCAAGATCACGTTACCGGTGGGAGTGGTGATGCGAAATGCGGCGTGGCCGAGCCAGGTGAGTTTGTTTCCGCGAGTTTGAAGCATGAAAACCTCCCAAAGAGATGGATTCGTGTGGCTGGACGAATTCCGAGCCGAAGCCGCATCCGTTCCGTTAGAAGCCTAGTGGCCGCTCGCCTGTGCAGCCGGACTTGCCAGCACCTGGCGTATTCCTTCTTCGAATGATGCGCGCGATTGCCCACCGACGAAATGGCCAATGATATGCCCGTCGCGTCCGTAGAAAATTGTTTCGGGCATGGTGCCTGTCCATGCCGGATTCACGCCGCGATAAAAGGCATCCACATCGATGCCGGGCTTCTGGCGATAGTTGGAAAAACCGGGCTGATTGCGCGCGAGAAAGCGGCGCACGAGATTCATGTCTGCATCATCATCGAGACTAACGCCAAAAATCGCGAGGCCTTGCGGCGCATACTGTTTTTGCAGCTCGACCAGCAATGGGAATTCGTCGCGACAGGGCTCGCACCAAGTGGCCCAGAACGTGACGACGAGCGGCTTGCCGTGATATTTCGCCAGCACTTGGTTGTAGCCTGCAAGATCGATTAACGGCAAATCAGCCGCCGCGGGTTTGCCGGATTTATTAGCAGGTTTGGAAGAAGCCGTCTGCGCGATAGCGACAGGAGGATGCGAGACGCCGGACAACAGGAGCGCGAGCATCGCCACCGAAAGCAGCGGCAACGGCAGCGCCCATTTGAGTCGTTTTATCTTCACGCCAAACATTCTAGCGGGTTAGACGCCGCGACAGCAACTTCGGTAGTGCGGTGAATAGGTGAATAAGGACCCGAATCGCCGCATATCGAATCCCGTTCGCGGGAACTCGGAACCGAATTTCCGGCGCAAAACAGTGGCTACGAGGCATACTTGTGCCCCTGTTGGAATGATGATATAAAAAATGTTTAGAGTGCGTGGGCGGAATGGCAGTGATTCCGTGAGGAAGACAGCCCTAATCCAGGAGAAAACGAAATGGCTTATGTAATCGCAGAGCCTTGCATCGGAACAAAGGACACGGCGTGCGTCGACGTTTGTCCGGTGGACTGCATCCACCCGCGCAAGGACGAACCGGATTTCGAGGCTGAAACGCAGCTCTATATCAGCCCGGTGGAGTGCATTGACTGCGGCGCGTGCGTCCCGGTTTGCCCGGTGACCGCCATTTTCGCGCTGGAAGATCTGCCGGAGAAGTGGGCGAACTTTACGCCCATCAACGCGGACTGGTACACGAATAAGCAGGCGTAACGAAAAGCGGTGGCCGCTGGTCCAGCGGCGAGGAATTCACAACGTATTCGGCGCGGTGAATCGAGAGATTCGCCGCGCTTTTGTTTTTGGGGCGCGCGCTTAAGCTTCAGGCTCGATGCCAAGCGCCTTTCGGCCAGCTTCGCTGATCATCGCCGGGTTCCAAGCCGGTTCCCAAACAATTTCGACGTTCACGTCCCGAACTTCTTCAATCGCGGCGATGCGTTGCCGCACCTGTTCGGGAATCGCCTGCGCGGAAGGGCAGCCTTGCGACGTGAGCGTCATTTTCACTTTGACGTTTCCTTCAGGATCGTTTTGCACGTCGTAAATCAGGCCCAGATCCACAATGTTGACGGGAATTTCCGGATCGAAGCACTGGCGCAGGGCGTCCGTGATTTGTTCACGATCGAGGGGCATGATTGATCTCCCCTGGGAGCGTTCCATAGCTGGCTGGCGCATGTCAACCAAACAGGAACGAAGATCGTTGAAGTCGCTGCTTCTCTTTTTGTTTTGACGGACGTATGCTGCTCGCGGAGGCAATCTTTCTTGAAAATGAAAATCGCTCGCTCCGCGCTCGCGTTGTTTGCCACATTTGTTGTGATTGGCGTATCGGGATCTTTCGTGCCGGCGCAGGAAAAGCCTCCCGAAAAGCCCCCGCGAATGATTCAAGTGACCGCGAAGAATTTCGAATTTGAGCCATCCGTGATTCGAGTGAAGGCAGGTGAAAAGATTCAGCTGAAATTGACTTCCGTCGATCGCACGCACGGAATTCACATCAATCCCTTCCCGGAGGGCGGTCAGCCAAATACCCCTCCAGGATTGTCGTTCACCTATGGCGATGATTGTCTGAAGCTGACGAAAGATAGCACTGCGACGCTGGAATTCACGGCAGAAGCGCCGGGCACCTACGCATTTTCCTGTTGTAAGAAGTGTGGCAAGGGGCATGGCCGAATGAAAGGCCAGATCATCGTCGAGCCTTAGTCCGTGGAGCCGCGTGCCTTCTACTTGCGGCGGTGCGATGTTGCGTGGACTTTCTCACCCGCCCGAGTTTCGGCAGCGCTTTCTCGCCGAGATCGTCCCCCATCCCGATCGCTCGGGCCCATCGCTTGGCATTTTCTCGCAACTCACCAATCGCGAGGCCGCGATGATCTTCTGGAAATCGCAATAATTTCACGATTCCTGCGGCGAGCAGAAGTTCCACGCCTTCTGGATTCCCGCGCTGGCGATGGTGAAAGGCGGCGGTAATCTGGATCAGGCCCTGCAGGAAGGTTTTCTCGGGCTCAGATTCCACGAGCCATATTTCTTCCCAGAATTCGTGAGCTTCGAAGAATTTCTTCGCATTAAAATGCTCGAGCCCCTCTTCGAATTTCTTTTTTCTTTCTGCGGATTTCATCGTGACGCTAAAGAGAGAGCTTTTGCAGCTATCGAACTGATGTCAATCATGTATGCGACTTGGTCATCCGTTAGCGCAAAAAGCTGCTTTCCATCCGGCGTGAACCTGACCATTGATATCGGCCAAGGAAACCGAATCGTTGCAATCGGAGCCCAATTGCCGGGCTGGTAGAATTCTAATCGGCCCTTCTGTCGATGAACACAAAGGACGGGAGATGAGCCTGGCACGATTTCGAAACCGTGCCCCAAAAACCGCCCGAGCAATTTTCCCGTTGAGATCGAATACATCAGAAGCCTTCCCATCGTATCGCGAACGACGACATAGTCTCCTGCTGCCCCGACATATGAGATGCCGAAGGCTCCGTCATGTGTGTCGACTTCGATCCAGCCGAGCGGCTTGCCGTTTGTCAGGTCGATTATTTCTAACTCGAAAAACGAATATTTGTTCGAAGTTGTCCTATGCCTCGCATCCGGCACGCGCTGCTGCTCTGCTCGAACGCCGCTATCGCTCGCGCGCCATACGAACACGGCTCGATCAGATTCCGCGCTCCAATAGACTCGCGGAACCTCCTTGGGAAATGGGAAAGCCCAAAGTTGATTGTTCGATTGAACGTCATCCACATCCAGAATTTGATTTTCGGGGCGGCTGGTTACCATATCGCTGACGCGAATGTTCAGCCCCTCATAGTCATACGAATCGAAATTGCCGCTCTCATCTTTCGCGGGAGAGGGGGGCTTATTGGGTGCATGCAAGGTGACAAGATAGCGGCCGTGCAGTTCGATGTCTGGGCTTTCCAGTTTCCGCGTTTGAGCGATATTGTGTGTGGACAGGTTGATCTGAGCGATGGACCGGTCTATGGTTCCCTCCTTGGGGAATTCAGCGGAAAGAGATCCTTGATTATTAAACCAGCCTCGCCAAAATCCGCGAAGGTTGTAAAGGATTTGTCCTGCTTTTAGGTCCCAAACGCCCCCGCGATCGCGAAACGAAACTGCTATCAAGTTCCAGTCCTCAGAGATGTCTGCGGTTCTCAAGTTTCCGAGTGGTCCTAACGGCAATTTGAGAGTTGCAATCGGGGTCGATGACTCCTGGAACAGACCGATCTCGCCACTCTTCAGCTGACTTACAAAGGTCTTGTCGTAAACGTCGAACGCGGCTTGCTTATTCGCTCTAACAAAGTCGTTTGTCTTGAGATCGAGCACACCGACGGCGAAATCCTTAATAGGACGGAGCAACACGTAATCTCCGTGGGCGACGCGAGAGGGCCGCGCCGACCCAAAATTGAGCTGTCGAATCACCGCTCCGCTTGGAAAGCTCACGAGTAGTGAGCTCGTGCCATTGCTTCCGGCGCTGCCGGCGATTTCGTCGGGAGTTACAAAGACAAATGAGGTAGCCGTGGCTGTTTTCAGAGAGCCACGGACGGGAATTATGCTGCGTGAGGAGAGATCATAAGCGATTGGATTCCCGTTCTTTGAGGAGGCGACAAAGTGTCGCCCGTCGGGGGAGAATTCCATCGTAATGTAGCGTAGCTGGAAGGAAAAAATGAAACTGCCGATTCCCTGCTCGGTATTAACTTCGGCTTGATAGAACTTCTCCTTCTCCAATATCTGATCGCCGGTGACTACGTCGACTAGCAGAAGATCAAGATCGCGCCGAAAACATGCCAGCGTGCGGCCGTCCGGCGATAGGCGCGTCTGAAAACATCCCTTCTGAATCACCACTTCATTGATGTCAACCCGTTCTTTGGAAGCGATATCCCAATGCTCGACCCTTAGCTGCGGATCATAAAAAACGACGCCCCCAGAGTCCGGAGTGAATTGCGCGGGATGGGCGGATGGTGCATCGATTCTGAACACGAATTCAAGCGGATCGCGAGTAAGGACGTATATGCTCGAGCCATCTTGAGCAAGCAGAAACTTTCCGTCGGGGCTGAACCGAAGGTTGCGGAAATCGTCGACGAGGGGCGGATCCAGGAACTTCTTCCACACCACATTCTGCACAATGGGTTTTCGTAGTGATCCAGTCGAGTGCAAGACGCGCGCGCGCCACGCGGCAAACCCTTCGGCGTCGCCCGAATTGCGCGGCTGGCCACAAACATGGGAGAGCCCGGAAATTTCCTTGCTGATCTCGCGCAACCGCTTGGAATTTGGAGGCGTGGACTTCATGAGCTCCGAGAACCAGGTGCCGGTCTTGCCTTTTGTTTCTGCCAGGCGGTCGAAAAATGCGAAAAATGCCTGCGGATCATAGCCAGCGCGCGCCACTGCTTCAAGGCCAGCCTGGTCCGCGGCCAGCTGGTCTTTTTCGGGGAGCTCCGGGTTTCGCTTCAGTTTAGTCTTCGACTCCATAATCAAATTAACCTTGTCGAAAACATCATTAATGTCATCTATGTGAGAAACTTGGAGCTGCTGGAGTAACCCCGTGTTTTCTATAGCGCTCTGATGGGTCACGATGTGTCCCATTTCGTGCCCGATTACCGCGGCGAGTTCATCTTCGGATCGCAGGAACGACACCATCTTACGTGTTACGTAAATTCGACCACCTGCAATCGAAAATGCATTCGCCTGTGGAGCATCCGACAAATAAAATCGAAAATGCAATCCCGAAACCGGTAGTTGAGCGGAAAGGCGGTCACCGATTGCGCGCAGGTGTCCGGTGAGTGCGTCATCATCGATGGCGGCCAGATGTGCATCGAGTGACTGCGCGAAGATATCGCCCAACGCTATCTCTTCCTGAGGGCTGAAAATATTTGGCTGAGAGGCGGAAGGAATCGAAACGGGAGTGCTGCACGCTGTACTTTGTTGGGCTTCATCCGCATTCAACGCCGAGTTTTGAACGCTGGTTCCAAAGAGAAGCAAAGACACCAATAGGAACACGGAGAACCGCCATTGATGTTTCATAGTCGGTTTGTATCGCATCGGGCGAAGACAGTCCAGTACACTTTAGAGTTACGTAACTGAAGGTTTCGAGAGAGATACCTGCTCTGACGATCGTCGCTCGTGCGTAGTGCCTCGAACTGATTCGGTTTCGCTCTTGCGGGACCGAAGCGATTGAGATCGAAAGGAAAGCATGGGAATTCGAATTGAATTGCCGGGGGTGAAGCTGGGCGTCGTCGAAGCCGACGGTTTGCATGTTGTCCCTGTTGCTTTGGCGCTCGCGAAATTGATGGACGAAGTTTCGGAGCGAAAGCGCAGCGAGTTTACGGTCGAAAGCCTCGCAGAAGCGCCTGCGATTCGGGCAGTGCGGGCGATGTTTCGCGAATGGGGGATGGACCCGTCGAAATATCGGCCGTCGTCGGAAGCGCTACTGAGGCGTGTGGTGCAGGGCAAGGGACTGTATCGCGTGTCGAATGCGGTGGATATTTGCAACTTGGGTTCGATTGAAACGGGCTGGCCATACGGTTGTTACGATCGAGCGAGCATTGGTCCGCCAATCGTGTTGCGCCATGGCGCCCTTGGCGAAATGTATGAGGGGATAGGAAAGAAGATGTGGCATCTCGATGGGCGGCCGGTCTTGGCCGATCCTGAGGGCCCGTTCGGAAGTCCGATCAGCGATTCCACGCGCAGCATGATTACGGAATCGGCGCGCGAAATTCTCGTGGTGATTTATGCGCCTGAAGGTGCGGCGGATTCCGGAATTGAAGCGGCTATGGCGCGACTGGGCGAGCGCTTTGCGCAGTTCGCGGGAGCGGGCGCGGCGCGGGCGCTAATAAGCCGGCTTTAATCTCAACCGTAACGTGTCGGTGACGGGCATCTAGTGGGCCCGCTGTATGGAACTTCGCTCGAATCAGGTTATTCTGGTGTGGCTGCGGCGAGGATTCATTGGTGGCGAAATTCCAACTCACTCTCCTGATTCATGCCCATCAGCCGGTCGGGAATTTCGAGGATGTTTTAGATCGCGCTTACGCGCAATCTTATTTGCCCTTCGTTGAAGTATTGTCGCGGCACCCCTCCGTTCGCGTCGGCTTGCACTATACGGGATCGCTGCTTGAGTGGATGGAACGCGCGCACCCCGAATATTTCGAGAGATTGCGCGGGCTCGTGGAGCGCGGACAAATTGAAATCGTAGGCGGTGGATATTACGAGCCGATTCTCATCGCGATACCCCCGTCCGATCGGCAAAAGCAAATCACGCGGCTGGCCGATCATGTGGAGAAGCATTTCGGCGCGCGGCCGAAAGGTGCGTGGCTCGCAGAGCGCGTTTGGGAGCCGCAGCTTCCATCCTCGCTTGCGCCTGCAGGCGTGGAATATACGCTCGTGGATGACAATCATTTTCTCGGCGCGGGTTTCGAGCTGAGCCAATTGTTTGGACACTACTGCGCGGAAGACCAGTGTCATGTCGTCAACGTTCTGCCAGGCCTGAAGGTGCTGCGCTACCTGCTCCCTTTTCGTCCCGTAGGAGAAACAGTGGACTTTTTACGCCGCGCCGCGAGTGAGCATCCGGGCGGTTTTGCGACGATGGGCGATGACCTGGAAAAGTTCGGCGTATGGCCGGGCACAAACAAGCTCTGCTATACGGATGGCTGGCTTGAGAATTTATTTTGTGAGTTGGAGAAAAACGCGGACTGGCTGGAGACGTCCACTCCAGGCGATGCGGTAGCTTCTCATCCCTCATTCGGCCGCGCGGATCTTCCCACGGCGTCGTATACGGAGATGATGGAATGGGCTTTGCCGACGGCGGCGCGCGTGCGTTTTCATGAACTGACTGAAGAGTTTGCATCGCGGCCGGAATCGCTTCCGTTCCTTCGAGGAGGCATCTGGCGGAATTTTTTCACGAAGTATTGCGAGTCGAATCTGTTGCAGAAAAAAGTAGTGCACGTTTCGGGCAAAGTGCAAAACCTCGCAGCGAAGAACTCGCGCGACAAGGCATTTGTGCGAGCGGCTCATGAGGCTGCATCGCTTCTATTGCGCAGCCAGTGCAATGATGCGTACTGGCACGGTATCTTTGGCGGCCTCTATGCGCCACATCTGCGCACCGCGCTGTGGAACTCGGTGATTCAGGCGGAGGCGATCGCGGATCGTCTGTCGCATCGCGCGAAACAATATGCGGACGTGGCACAATTCGACTTTGATGCGGATGGACGCGAGGAGATTTATTTCACGTCCGATCGCTATGCTGCGCTTCTGAGGCCTGATGATGGAGCGACGATCTGCGCGATCGATTGCCGCGAAACGAATGTAGCGCTCATCAATTCACTCGAACGCCGCGTGGAAGCGTACCACGCGAAACTAAAAAATCTGGGCTCACAAAACTATGAAGGCGCGAAATCGATTCACGAACAGATGCGCGTGAAGGAACAAGGCTTGGAGCGCTGGCTGCACTACGACCGCTGGCCTCGGCACGCATTCCGGCTATTGCTTTTTAGTCCCACCAAAACCTATCAGGATTGCGCGACGGTGAGTCTGGAAGAAGATGCGGCGCTCGCTGGCGGACGGTTTCGGGTTGTGGATGTGTCCAAAACTGGTGCGACACTCGCGTCAGAACAAAGCGCCGATTGGCCGGCTCGAAAGACGTTTTCGTTTGCACGAACACCGGATGGATTCGAGATCAGTTGCGAGGTGGCGGTACAACGAACCGCTCCGGGCGCTGCGTCGGTTGTAATTGGAATCGAGGCAGTGGTGAATTTCCTGGCGCCCTCGGCTCCGGATCGCTACTTCGAATCGTCAGGGCAGCGGTATCCTTTGCGGTGGGCTTCGGCCGTGCCGGCCAGTTCGCTGCGCGTAGTGGACGAATGGCAGAAAACCCAGGTGGAATTCAAAGCGCCAGCGGCGCGCGATTTCTGGGTTTCGCCGATCGAAACTGTGTCGGAATCAGAAGACGGCTTCGAGCGGATTTATCAAGGCTCGCAGGTCATTGCGATCTGGCCGGTGGAATTGCAAACCGGTGCGGAGTGGAAGGGGAGTCTCACGCTTGCTGTTTCAAGTGTTGACTGAAAACGCGGACCGGAATAAAGATTGAATTGAAATCGGTTGTTCGCCAACGTTGGAGCAATTCAGGAGGTGAAAATGGCAGTGTCGCAGGAATTGCTCGATATTCTGGTATGCCCGCTGGACAAGACGCCGGTGAAATTGACGAGCGATAAAAAAGGGTTAAAGTGTTCGCAGTGCCGGCGTGTGTATCCGATCCGCGATGACATTCCGGTGATGCTGGTGGACGAGGCCAAGATAGAGGCGCAGTGATTTTTTCAAGTGCCCGCAATCGGAGAATGCGCTCCTCTTCGAACCTACGGCGGATAACCTAACGATTGATCCTTGAATTGCACCCATATTCGTACTTCTTTGATTTTATTTTCTTTTGCGGCATCACCCCGAGAAGGAAACGTATCGTAGGGACTTACTTCAGCCGTGACGATTACGCCCGACGGTGAATCGGATCCATGCTTCATTTCTTCGGCGTTCACGATGCGAAAGCTTTTCACCGGGCCGTAGTAGCTGTTGGGCCCCCAGTCCTCCATAAAATCCTTGAACGAAAAACTCGGAGCGGGCTTCCACATCTGATAGGCCAGATCAAAATTGCCCGAGGCGACCGTGCTGAGGAAATTCTTGACGGTAGTCGTCTCCTTGTGGAATCGCAGCAAATACCAGCAGCCCAACGCTACAAGAACAATGAACGCGACGCCGGTGATGATGTACCGGCGTACCTTCGAAGGCGGATGTTCCTCCATTCCGTCAAAAAGCGCCACGACGACTCCTCGAACTACAATTGTCGCTTAAACAGCGCGATGCTCGCGCCAATCATGATGGCAGAAAAAACGCACAAAATTAAGACGTCCTTGTAGATTCCTTCGAAGCCCGTGTTCTTTATCGTGAGATTCCGCAGTGCGTGTACCGTGTAGGTGAACGGATCCACGATCGAAATCCATCTCAGCCAGCCCGGGAACGCCTCGACCGGGTACACCGCGCCCGAAGGAAAAAACAGCAACGTATTCAGCACGCCAAAAATCGCGCGCGGCACAAGCGGATCGTCCACGCGCACCATCACCAGAAACATGAAGCTGATCATCGCCACCGAAGCCACGAGCACGACAATCGCAAGGTAAAAGAGCCGCACCGGATCCCACAGCCGCGGAATCCCGGCGATCAGTCCGCCGATGATCGTGAGAATGAATCCCGCCATCAATCCCTTGAGCGCCCCCGCGCCAATCAATCCCATCACCAGCTCGGTTTTTTGAATCGGAGTGACGAGATATCCTTCGTGCAGCCCGCGCGCCTTGTCGTCAATAAACGTAATCCCGCCGCCGATCATGGCCACGATGAAAATCGACATCGCGATCGAGCCGGCGAGGAGATACTTGATGTACTCGATGTAGGGATACATTTCGACGACGTTCAAGTCCACCTGGCTCGCTAGGCGCGGCTCCACGTCCGGCGTGTTCAGTTCATTCACCATCTGCTGCACGCGTTCGAGCAGGGAACTCGAAACGAACTGATCGGTGTTGTCCTCGGTAAAGGAGATGCGCGGACGGTTGCGCTGGTAGTAGCGCTGAGTGAAGTCGTAAGGAATATCGATCACGGCGGCGACGAATCCGGAGCGGAGGTCGTTGATCGCCTGCGGCAAGGATTTGTATTCGACGGTGCGAAATGTTTGCGGCCCCGCCGAAATTCCGTTCATCATTTCGCGCAGGCGGCGCGACTGCACCGTCTGGTCTTGATCGACGACCGCGACCACGGCGCCTTTTATTTTTCCTCCAAATGCGTATCCGAGAACGACCAGTTGCACCAGCGGAAACACCATTGAAGCCATCATCAAGGCGGGGCTGCGGAAAAATTTCCGCATGTCGCGTTCGATTAGCGCATTGACGCGGAAGAGTTTCATGCGCGAATCCCCGAGTTTTTAATACACGGTAGCGCGATTAAACTTTGCCGTAACTCGTCCCGATTCAGCTGCTTACGATTTTCTAATAGGCGGTAAACCGCCCCCTCCGACGGGACGCGATCTGCCTCGAGTCGCAGCGTTTTAACGGTAGAGGTGGCTGATGTCATAGCCCGCGCCTCCGTGCGCGGCGTCGCGCAATTCGCTGCCTGTGTAGTGCAGAAACACATCGTCGAGCGTGGTGCTGGTGACCGACACTTTTTTTACCGTCACGTGCCGCACGCGGGCCAAATCCATCAGCGCCGCCACTGTGGCGGGGCCGTCGTGCGATGCGATTCGCACTGCGCCCGCGTGAGTGGTTACGCCTGCGGACTGCGCGAGGTGCTGAAGCTGGTCGAGCCAGTCGGGCGGCGTATCCTCGAATTCAGCCTCGACCGAATCTGTGCCCGGCACGCTGTCTTTCAGCGCCGTTGGTGTGTCGAGCGCGGCCAGTTTTCCGTGATCGACAATCGCGATGCGGTCGCAGAGCTTATCGGCTTCGTCCATGTAGTGCGTGGTGAGTAGAATCGTGAGCTTCGATTTGTCGCGCATGTTGCGAATCATTTCCCACACGTTCGTACGCGAAACGGGATCGAGGCCGGTGGTAGGCTCGTCGAGAAAAAGAATCTTGGGCGAATGAACGAGGCCGCGGACGATCTCAAGGCGGCGCCGCATGCCGCCTGAAAACGTGCGAACGAGCGCGTCCTGGAATTTCAGCAGGTCCACCGATTCGAGCAGGCCGTGAATCAGTTTTTCCCGCTCCTCGGACGGAACACCGTAAAGTTTTGCGTGAATCAGCATATTCTCGTTGGCGGTCAATTCCGGATCGGACGTGAAAGCCTGTGGGATTACGCCGAGCGCATGGCGCACTCCATCGGCGTCGGTGCGGATGTCGTGCCCGGCGATTCGAGCCGTGCCGGAAGTGGGGGGCGTGAGCGTCGTCATCATGCGGATCAAGGTTGTCTTGCCGGCGCCGTTTGGTCCGAGGAGGCCGAAAATTTCTTGTTCGGCCACTTGAAAGCTCACGTCGTTGACGGCGACGAGATCGCCGAACTTTTTAGTGAGGTGCTCGACTTCGATCGCGCTCATGGATTCGTTTCCGCTAGGTTCGCAGCCGCTCGAACCAGTTTTTCTTCTCAGGGTGCGGCAGCAGGACCGTCGCCGTCATTCCGGTGAAAAGACGGTGCTCGGGATTGGGAACGGCAACTTTGATCGCAAAGGTTTTGATGTCGCGCTTTGTGCGGCTCACGTCGCGCTGCGTAGCGAAATCATTCTCAACCCCCTTAAAGAACACCGTCCCCTCGATGACATCTCCGGATGGCAGCTTCACACGCATCTTCTGACCGAACTGAATAGAGTCGATGTAGCTTTCCTCTACGTCCGCACGAACCCAGAGGTGATTGATGTCGACAACAACGACGATGGGCGAGCCTTGCGCCACCACTTCACCCTGTTTCGCGACACGCACTGAAACGATGCCGTCAATCGGCGCATAGATTTTTGTGTAAGCCAGTTGCGCGGTGACCTGAGCCACGGCGGCGCGAGCCTGCTCAAGCTGCGCGATCGTGCTGGCCACGGCGCTTTTCCGCATGTCTACTTGCTTGCGATTCGCTTGTGCCACCGCAATAGAGGCTTTTTGTGCCTTTACGGCATCTTCCAGAGCTTTCACATTGGCCTCCGACATTCTAACGGCGGCCTCGGCGTGGTCGCGGTCCTGAGCCGACACTTCGCGCTTGTCATAGAGCTGCTGCATGCGTTTCAAATCGGATTGATCGCGCCAAAGCTGCGCTTTGGCCTGGTCCAGTTGCGCATCGGATGAGGTGGTCATCGCCTGGGCTTGATCGAGCGAGGCTGAGGTTTGCTCGCTCGTCCACGAATAATTGTGCTGGGCTTCGGTGACCGAATTCTCGAGTGTGCCTACATTTGCCTTCGCGGCAGCCAGGCTCGCTTCCAGTTCCGTGCGATCGAGTTCGGCGATGAGGTCGCCTTTCTTCACCTGCGAGCCCTCATCTACGGTGAGGTTGACGATGCGACCGGTAATCTGCGGGCTCACGATTACCTCGTTGCCGTCTACGACTCCGATCAGGGGGATATCACTGCCTTTGGGAGTAGTCGCAAAATAGACGACCAGCGCAATCAGAAAAACCATCCCAATCACGACTATAAATTTTCGCCCGGTCATCGAGGCCTCGCTGGGGAGCCCTTGTCGCTCCGTTTCGGATGCTCGCTGAAAAGGCCATGCTCGATGAAATCGAGCAATGCCAGGCGGCGCGCTTCGAGCGCGTTCGCCGCGAGCAGATCGTGCCCAACGATCGTTCTCATCACCGGCGCGGAAGCGAAATAAAAGGCTGCCGCACCGAGCATGGTAAATGCGGTCTGGCGCGGATCCACTTCGCGAAACTCACCGGCCGATACACCCTCGGCGATCAAGCCGGTTAAGTGCTTGAAGAAAGGCTGGAAATAGTCGCGCGCGATCCATTCAATCTTTGGGGTGGCATCCATCGCCTCCCGCTGCACCAGACGCGGATAGTTCGGATGGGTCGCAAGGAAATCGAAATACCCGTTCACCCAGGCGCGCAGCCGTTCGCGGGGAGGGGCATCGGGGGCCGGTGGCGAATAGACGACCTTGCTGAGTTGGCGAAAGAGATTTTCAAGAACGGCGCGATGGAGGCGACGCTTGTTCCCGAAGTAGTAGTAGAGCATCGCCTTATTCGCATGGGCTTCCGCGGCGATTTCGTCTGTGCGGGCGCCGGCCATGCCCTGGGCGGCAAAATGGCGCTCGGCGGCGGCGAGGATGCGCCGCGCTGTGGCGGGGTTCTCGACTTTTCTGCGTCCTAGTTTCATGCACGGATCCCGAGATGCGGTTTGTTCCGCCGCACTCGCAAAGCCTTAATTATTTAACTAACCGGTTAGTTTAATTGATTCAAGGCGCATGGTCAAGATGCATGCCGTCGCGCGTTCTCCATCTAATACGGGCTGATTTTGGTTTTGTTACTAACCTTCGAGAGCGCCGGCGGCTCCGGCGGGAAGTTCGATGGAGTATTTGGTGCGGGCTTTTTCCTTGTGAAGTTCGAGGGCCAGCTCGATCAGGCGATCGATGAGCTTTGTGTACGGTAGGCCGGAGGCTTCCCACAGCTTGGGGTACATGCTGATGGAGGTGAAACCGGGAATCGTGTTGAGTTCGTTGATGAAGATTTTTCCATTCGTGCGATCCAGGAAGAAATCGCAACGGGCCATCCCGGTTCCGTCGATCGCGCGGAAGGCGCGAACGGCGTAATCCTGAAACGTGGCAACTTGCTTTTTGGTGAGCTGCGCTGGAATCACGAGTTGTGTTCCGCCTTCCAAATATTTGGCGGTGTAATCGTAGTATTCGCGGTGCGGAACGATTTCGCCGGGGATCGACGCGCGAATCTCTTCGTTGCCCAGCACCGAAACTTCGATTTCACGGCCGTTTACTCCGCGCTCGACGATGATTTTGAGTCCAAACTCGGCGGCCAGGTCGATGGCCTTCTGCAACTCGCGCAACGCGTTTACGCGCGTCATGCCGACTGATGATCCGAGCGTGGCCGGCTTCACGAAGATCGGAAAGCGGAATTTCTTTTTGATTTCGCGCAGGACTTTTACGCGCTCGCGTTCCCATTCCCGGCGGTGAAAGGCGAGAAACGGAACGATGGGCAGACCAGCTTGCTCGAAAAGGCGCTTTTGAACGTCTTTGTCCATTCCGACTGCTGACGCGAGAACGCCCGCGCCGACATACGGGAGACCCGCCAGCTCGAGGAGACCTTGCACGGTGCCATCTTCGCCGAATGTGCCATGAAGCACGGGGAAGACTACGTCGACCAGGACGCTAGGCTGACCAGTGGAAGCTCCGAGGGGAACAAGCTGCGCAGCCGTGGGATCGGCGGGCAGCATCACGCGGTCACCGGATTTCAGCACGTCGCCGAGCATTTTCACGGCACCGGAGCCGACGAGCCAGCGGCCGTCTTTCGAAATGCCGATAGGAACCGCTTCGTATTTTTCGGGATCAAGGGCGCGAATCACCGAGGCCGCCGAAGCGAGCGACACTTCGTGCTCGCCGGAGCGCCCGCCGAAAACGACGCCGATGCGCAGCCGCTTTTTGATTGCGGTCATCGGTGCACGTTCACGATTTGGAGTTTGCTCATCATTTCTGTTTGTGCGTCAGAGGATTTTCTTCCCGAGGCCCGAAAGGACAAGCTCGACGCCGAGCAACGCCGTCGTGTTGTGCTCATCAATCACTGGATTTATTTCCACCAGTTCAAAGGAAACCATGCTTTCACTATCGGCAATCATTTCGAGAGCAAGATGCGCTTCGCGGTAGGTGACGCCGCCACGCACCGGAGTGCCCACGCCAGGAGCGTCGGTGGGATCAACGAAATCCATGTCGAGGCTCACTGCGACGCCGGCTGTGTCGTCTGTGGTGAAGCGCAGCGCTTCGGCCATCACTTCGCGCATGCCGCGCTCGTCGATATCGCGCATGGTAAAAACGTGCACGCCGGAATCCTTCATTAGGCGGCGCTCTTTCGAATCGAGGTCGCGAATGCCGACCAGCGCGACGCTGCGTGGCTCGACGATCGGCATGATACCGGCGAGCTTGGTGAGTTCCGGCGGCCCATAACCCATGATGGAGGCGAGAGGCATTCCGTGTATGTTGCCGGAAGGCGAAGAATCAGGCGTGTTCATGTCACCGTGCGCGTCAAGCCAGATGACGCCGATGCGTTTCGATTTCTTGTTGAAATGGGCGGCTGCTCCGGCGGTGGTTCCGACAGCGATGGAGTGGTCGCCGCCTAGAACCAGCGGGACCAAATCCTCGTCGAGGGTTTTCCCGACGATATCCGCGAGGCCTTTGCAGGCTTCGGCGATTTCGTCGAGATACTTGGCCTTTTTCTCGCCGTAAGGTTGTTCTTCGGGCTGGCGCACCTGAACGTTGCCGATATCTTCCACCTGGCGGCCGAGTTGCTTAAGGCGCGACTGAAGGCCCGCGACGCGCAGCGCGGACGGACCCATATCCACGCCTCGGCGGCTGGCGCCCAGGTCCATCGGCACCCCGATGATTCGGATTTTTTCTGGCATTCGGTGTTCTTTCAGCGGCCCGGACGGCAGGTCGGTTTGAGCCGGTCACTTAAGCCGGTCATTTTGCCGGTCAAGGATAAACGCGATAGAGCATCCGTGGGAAGGGGATGACCTCGCGGATGTGCTCAGTCCCGCAAATCCACGCGACCGTGCGCTCGAGGCCCAGGCCGAAGCCGGCGTGCGGCACGCTGCCGTAGCGGCGCAAATCGAGATACCACTGGAACGACTCCTCGGGCAGATTGTGCTCGCGCAGGCGCTGGAGGAGCGTTTCGTAGCTCGAGAGGCGTTCGCCGCCACCGATGATTTCGCCGTAGCCTTCGGGGGCGATCATGTCGAAGCTGAGCGAAAGTTCGGGGCGCTCAGGATCGGTGGCCATGTAAAAGGCTTTCATTTGGGTGGGGTAGCGGTGGATCACGACGGGCTTTTCGAATTCCTTCGAGATGATGGTTTCTTCGTCGCCGCCGAAATCGTCGCCCCATTTCGCGGGATTGCCGGCCTTTTGCAGGACCTTGATGGCATCGTCGTAGCTGATGCGCGGAAAGGGCGGCGTGATTTTTTCGAGTTTGGCAACATCGCGTTCGAGCATGGCTAGTTCGCGCGCGCGATTTTTTACTACGGACTGCACCACTGTGCTGACGAGGCCTTCGGCGAGTTGCACCATGTCTTCGAGATGCGCGTAGGCGGCTTCGGGCTCGAGCATCCAGAATTCGGTGAGGTGGCGGCGCGTTTTTGATTTTTCGGCGCGAAACGTGGGGCCGAATGTGTAGACCTTGCCGAGAGCGGCGGCGGTAGCTTCGACGTAGAGCTGGCCGGATTGCGTGAGATAGGCTTTTTGGTCGTCGATGTAGTTCACTTCGAAGAGCGTGGTGGTGCCTTCGCACGCGGCGGGAGTGAAGACGGGCGCGTCGGTGAGCGTGTAGCCTTGCGAATCCATGTAGTTGCGCGCTACGCGCTCTGCTTCTGCGCGGATGCGAAGAATGGCGGCCTGCCGCGGCGTGCGAATCCAGAGATGGCGCTTGTCGAGCAGGAAATCTACGCCGTGCTCCTTGAGTTGAATGGGATATGGATCGGAATCCGAAACGCGCTGGACGATTTCGATGCCGCTGATGTGAATTTCATAGCCGCCGGGGGCGCGGGGTTCGGCTTGAATTTTTCCTGTGACGATTACGCTCGATTCCTGGGGAAGACCTTTGAGCGCTTCGAAGGATTGCGGCTGCTCCTTGAGCGAGACCATGCCCTGGATGATTCCTGTGCCATCGCGAAAGATGGGGAAGAGAAGTTTGCCGGATTCGCGCAGATTGTAGAGCCAGCCGCGAATCGTGACGGTCTGTCCGGCGTATTGGCCGGCTTGTTCTATGGTGATGATTGGCGTGGTGTTCGAAGTGGGGGCTTGCGCTTGTTGGGTCATTAAGTCGTCCGTTTCATTTGGGTTCGCGATTAAGATTTGGTGGCGCGATCGCGCTTTGTATCCAGATTTTTCTCGAGCTTGTCGAACGCGGCGCGGATTTGATCGAGAGTGGGCGTTCCGTCCGGCTGGGCTTTTAATTCGAGCACCATGGCAACCTGTTGAGGCGCGTTGGCAAATGCGCCTAGCGCGGCGTCCCAATCGATCGTGCCATCGTAGGGGAGCAAGTGTTCGTCCTTCTCGCCGTGATTGTCGTGGATGTGCGAGGTGACGAGACGGTCGCGCATGGCGTCGAAGGCGACCTCGACGGTCGCATCCATGTGCGCATGACCCGTGTCGAGGCAGAGCCGGAGGTCGTGCAGGTGCGTGTCGACGATGAAGTGTTGGAGTGAAGCGGGCGCTCCGATTTCATTCGGAGTGTTTTCGAGGGCGATCGTGACGCCGCGAGCTTTGGCGAAGACACTGAGAATTTCGAGCGAAGTGAAGGCCGCATCGAGTTTCCGTGGATCTGCTGCGTCGCGGCCATGTCCAATGTGCTGAATAAGGTAGCGGAATGGGACGCGCTCGGCGACATCGAGTGCGCGCTTTACCTCGTCAACGGCATCGAGTCGCCTGATGCGCTCGACATCCGAAATCGAGATGGGGACGCCGCTTTCGCGGCCGGGCGCCAGATCGCGCTCGGTGGGTGAATGCAGGGAGTGAAGCTCGAGGTGATATTCGCCAAGGGCGTCGCCTAGCTCCCGAATCTTGGGCTCGTCGCGGTAGTTGAAATGGCTGGGGGCGCAAAAGACCTCAATTGCATCGATACCCGCGCGCGAAATTTCCGCCAAAAGCCCCGCCGTCAGCGGTTGGTGGATGTAGCGGTATGTGGAAAGAATGCGGCGCATTAGGGCCTCGCGATCGCCGACCGACAAATTTGCGCGTGAAAACGCGAGCAGTTCATGACGGATTAGGGTAGCAGGTGCGGGCGAGATTGCAAACGCGTGTTGCTCGTTCGCTTTCGACGGAGTGAGAGGCGATGCAGCTGGGAAAGCGAGAGTGGCGTAAGCGGATTGGTTAGAAACCTGAGGCGGCACCGGGGCGGCGGGGCTCGGGAGCGCCGAGCCGTTCGCCGGTTTTTGGATCGATGCCGATCGCTTCCACGAGACCGACCCAGCCTGATTTGCCGGCGAATTTGTAGCCGCGGGCTTCGAGATCTTTTGCGACGTCGGGCGGGAAATTTGGTTCGAGGAGGACAGTGTCGGGCAGCCACTGTTGATGAAAGCGCGGTGTGTTGATCGCGGCTTGCGCGTCTTCGCCGAGACGCATCCAGTTGAGAATTGTCAGCAATGTGCCGGAGATGATGCGCGGACCGCCGCGTGCGCCGGTGACGAAGCTCAGCTGACCATCGCGAAGAAGAATCGTCGGCATCATTGAGCTAAGCGGGCGTTTGCCCGGCGCAATCGCGTTGGCTTCGGATTGAATGAGGCCGTACATATTCGGCGTACCGGGATGCGCGGTGAAATCGTCCATTTCGTCGTTGAGGAAGTAGCCGTCGTCAGTGGCGACACCGGAGCCGTAGAGATTGTTTAGAGTGTAGGTGTTGGCGACGGCATTGCCGGAGGCATCGACGACTGAGAAGTGGGTGGTGTGGCCATCGGTTGCGATCGCAGCAGAGGTTCGGTCGAAGGCGTCGCCAGTCTGTGCGGTATCAGCCGTGCCCGGAATTTGCGGACAAGGCCCCGGTGTCGGGCTCGCTTCTTCAAAAGCGGCGGGATTTCCGGCATGGATTTTCTCGCTCGATGAAGCGCGCTCGGGGTCGATTGTGCGTCGGAGAGTGTCTGCGTAGCAGGTGGACAGCATGCCGCGCAGAGGAATTTTCGCGAAAGCAGGATCGGCGAGATAGGAGGCGCGGTCGGCGAAGGCACGTCGCATTGCTTCAATCACCCAGTGGACGGACTGCGCGTCGTTCCAGGATTTCAATTCAATGGGAGCGAGAATGTTGAGAACTTCAATCGCAATGCTTCCTGAGCTGGGCGGCGGACTGGTGATCATCTGCCAAGTATGGCCATTCACTTTGTAATCGGCTGTTAGGGGGTTGCGAATTATCGGTTTGTAATCCGCGAGATCATCTTGCGAAATCAACCCGCCTTTGCGCTTCATTTCGGCCGCCAGGTCGCGAGCCGTTCGGCCGCTATAAAATTCGGCGGGACCGTTTTTAGCGATGCGTTTCAGCGTGGCGGCCAGTTCCGGTTGTCGAAGGATTTCGCCGGACTGATAGTAGGCGCCGTTCTTGAGGAAAATCCGGCGGGTCGTCGGGAATTGATCGAAGACCGTTTCCATCGAGCGGAACGACGCGGCGAGTGTCTCGCTGACTGGGAATCCGTTTTCAGCGAGACGAATCGCCGGGGCCATCGCGTCAGCGAGGCTCATCGTGCCGTAGGTTTTGAGAGCGAGCGCCAGTCCCGCGACAGTGCCGGGAACGGCGACCGCTCGATATCCGATGAGCGATGCTTGCGTGTCTACCGTTCGGTCGGGCTTGACGTACATATCGCGGGAGGCTTTCGCTGCAGCCACTTCGCGATAATCAATGAAAGACGCGCGGCCATTGGCGAGCCGGACGAGCATAAAGCCGCCTCCTCCGATATTGCCCGCCTCAGGATCTACGACAGCGAGGGCGAATCCTACGGCAACAGCTGCGTCAATCGCATTGCCTCCACGCTTCATGATTTCGGCACCCACGTCCGATGCGAGCTTTTCGTCGCTGACGACCATCGCTTTCGCGCCACGCACGGACTGCGCAGGCCAGTCGAAATGCTGCGGAGCAGGGATCTGTGGCGACTGAGGATACTGAGCGGTGGCGACAGTTGGGAGAATGGCCAGCAGCCAAGCGACAAAAACAAATTTTGAGGGAGCTTTCATCGGCGAAGCGAATTTATGTGACTGGGATTCGTGCGTCAAGTTTTCCGAAAGCGGTCTAACGGGCAATAGTTCTGTGCCTCCGCGGGTGCTGCGGTCGCTTGTGGCGCTGAAGGGAAAAACAGGGAAGGCTCGCTAGTAGGCGAGAAAATAAACGAATGCGGAAGCGATCACTGCACCGGCTGCAACGGCAAATGCCATCCAGACCGACAGTCCGACAGCGTGGCGCCGCAGACTCTGATCGTTATTTTGGATCGCGTGCTCAGCGAGGAGGGCGGCGTATTGGTTCGCGAAAGCGGCTGCTTCGGGCCTGGACCTCGGATCGTTGTCAGGCATGATCTCGATGATTTCACCGGGCATCGTTAATTCATCGTAACGCGGGCGAGATACTAGTCCAGAATCGATTCGAGGGGAAGTGCAAAAAGAGATAACGGTAGTTCACATGCGAAAGGATTTGGCGGCCTCAACGCAGAGACGAAGCTTCTCGATGGCTTGCTCGACGGTGCGAGTCTTCAGCCCGCAGTCAGGATCGATCCAGATTATTTCCTTGGGAAGAATAGTGAGCGCTTTCTCCACACGCCCGCGCACCGCTTCCTGAGTCTCCATTGTGTGAGAATGAACGTCGACGACGCCGAAACTGATGTCCTTCGTAAACGGGTGGCGACGGAATATCTCGAGAAGGTCGAGATCGCTATTGGACATTTCGAGATCGAAATTATCGACGGCGAGGTCGAGCATGCCGGGATAAATGTGATCGAATTCTCCATAACAGGCGTGGGTGATGAAATACGCATCGAGATTCTTCGTAGTGAGCTCCATGGCTTCGAGCGCGATGGGCAGTTCTTCGGGGCGGACGGAGAGCGCGGGCTCATCGATCTGAACGATCTTGCAACCGGCCGCGATGAGAGCCTCGACTTCCTTGCGGATCACGGCGGCGAGAGCGATGGCGGTGGAGCGGCGATCGGGATAGTGCTCGTTGAAGCTCCAATCCATGATCGTGTAAGCGCCTGTGAGCATTCCTTTTACAGGTTTTTTCGTCAAGCTTTGGGCGAACCGCCAGGAATCCACCGTCACGGGGCCGGGCCAGGAGACTTCGCCCGTTACGATCGGCTTGTGATAGTAACGATTGCCATAAGCGCGGACGAGGCCGCCTTCTGTAAATCCCGGAAGACGCTCGGCAAAATACGCCACCATATCTCCGCGGTACATCTCGCCATCCACGAGAACATCCACGCCGAGTTTTTCCTGCGTCTCAATCCAAAACATGGTGGCTTTGCGTTCCAAGTCTCTAAGCTGCTGCGCAGTGATTTTGCCTTTTGCAAAATCGGCGCGGGCGCGGACGAGATAATCGGGTTTGGGAAAACTGCCGACCGAAGTAGTGGGGAAAAGAGGCAGTTGCAGGCCGAGGCGTTCGAGTTTTTCGCGGCTCATGCCTAGAAGAGTCCTTTAGGCCGCCACGGCCGCGCGGATTTTGGCGAGCAGTTCGAGCTTGGCAAAGGCACGATCGCGAGGAAGATACTCGAGTCCGCAGGAAGGATTCAGATAAGCGCGCCCACCCTGGATTTTTGGCAGAAGCCGATCGATCTGGCGGGCAACGTCATCGGCATCTTCGAGTTTAGTGTTGCGTCCATCAATGAGACCGAGGCCGAGAGGCTTGGGGGAGCCAGTAGAAGCGACGAGGTCAGCGAGTTTCGGATTGTAAGTGAAATCAAGACCTAGGACATCGATCGGAAGCGCGAGGAGTTTTTCGTAGAGCGGAGCTGGATCATGAAAGTAAACATACAGCGCTAACTCTGGGCGGCGTCCGTCCGCGGCAGATTTATCAGGCGCCGCAATGAGCTTCGCGATGGCCTTTTCGAAAATCTTCCAATCCTCTGGATATTTAATGATCGCGGGCTCATCGATTTGAATCAATGAGGCTCCGATTTGTGCGAGCGCGGCAATCTCAGCGAAGAGCGCGTCCGCATAAGCGAGAGCGCGCGCCTCGAGAGACGGTGAGGAATCGCCGCCGCCGTTTCCAGCGCGACTGGAGAGCGAAAACTTTGCCAGGGTATATGGACCGGTGAGAACTGGCTTGATGGAGAGCTTGCCGGCGAGATTCTTCGGCGTTGCAAGATGGCCGAGCGCGTTGCGAGCGAAGCTGAAATCTCGTGCGACGAGCGCATTGCTCCGCTTGGGCGTGCCGGTGATTATTGGCTGGCGAAAATAGAAATTGGTATCGAAATATCGCTGCAAACCGGCGATCTTGACGTTGTCGAGTTTCGATGCGATGTGCGAGATCGGATCGTACCAACGGATTTGGCCGTCGGTGATCACTTCGAGGCCGGCGTTGAGCTGGTCGGCGATCGCGCGACGCGTCATTTCATTTTCGGCGTCAAGGAGGTCCGCAGTATTGCGTTCGCCGCGATCGAGAGAGGCAGTGGCGCGACGAAGAGTCTGGAGTTCGGGTCCGTCGCCGATGCGGGGATAGCTACCGGTGCTGGCAAGATGCAAACCGGGGAGCGTTGAATTAGACGGCAGACTCATGCCAACGGCCTCTTAAAGGGAATCCGGATGAAGTTAGACGAAACGGATGGGAGCGTCAAGGTGGGCATAGACTTGCTCGCTACGAGGGCTAAGGCAACGACGGGAGCGAGTCGCATGCAATGGCCGTTTCGGCTGAAAACACAGGCGCGATTTGCACTGCATCGCCAAGAGGGGCTGCAAGCGACGAGTAAGGATCGAACAAAATCGAAAGATGGGTTTCCGTTTCGGGAAGCACATCAAAAGAACCATCCGTAATGCGATCCGATGTAATCAGGAAATCGTGCGCTCCGTTTTTAAGTGCCAGGGCGCGCGCGTGGCCGTTTATGTCTACGACGCAATTAAAGCCCGAGCCACTACACTCGTTGTGGTGGGCCAGCGGGTCTCCTGAGGTCGCCTGATCGGAGACGAGGCGCAGGCGAATCTGACGGTACACGCTGGCGCGAACGATGGACTTGTGAGTGAGACGAGATATGCATGAGGCACCAGAGTCTGTGGCTGCCATCAGATCGATTTGAACTGGTTCGCTCGCGAGTTCGGGTGCAAGTTCCTGCCAGTCGGGAGAATCTTCGGCCGCAAGTGCGCTCGGGTGTGCTTCGATTCCACGCAGAGTGATGAAGACGTGTTCAAGATTGGGCGACATCGGAGCAGCGGACGAAGGACGAACGGAATTGATGCCGACGGTGATGGTTCCATTTCCAGCGCCGAGGTTGCAGGTGGGCGGATTTGTAGCGGAAGTCGTATTCGGAAAAATTCCGACGATGACGAAGCAGGTATCGCCGCAGCCGATCAGTACAAAACAAAGGAGCAGACATGCGCCACAGAGCGGGACAAAGCGTGGCTGGGTCTGTCGTGACATTGGTGTGCTGCCAAAAAAGGAACAGGGAGCGAGCAGCCAAGAGAAGTATCCGCGCCGGGCGTCAATGGGTCAAATTTTAGCGAGGAGAAGAAAATTCGAAAATTGGCGCGTGATTTATCATCGGCGAATTAGGGTTCGCGCGGGTCGCCGACTGAAAAATACGTGCAATCGGGATGGTGGAAAACGAGAGCGCTGACGCTGGCTTCTGGGTCCATCATCATGCCTTCGGTAAGGTGCACGCCGATTTCTTCGGGACGCAGGAGCAGCCAAATACCGGACTGGTCCTCGAGATTGGGGCAGGCGGGATAGCCGAAGCTGTAACGTTTTCCGCGGTAGCGTGAGGTGAAGCGGTCGGCCATGGTGAGCGATGAAGGATCGGGGAAGCCCCAGTCTTCGCGGATTCGTCGGTGCAGCCATTCGGCGCAGGCTTCGGCTGTTTCAATCGCAAGCGCCTGAAGACCGTGCGAATAAAAATAACGCCCGGCGGATTTTGCTGCTTCGGCGCGATCGCGAATGCCGGCGCCTGCGGTGACGACGAAGAGCGCGACGTGATCGCGCGAGCCATTCGTCGCGGGAAGGACGTAGTCGCTCAGGCAGAGATCGCCGGGAGGGCTTTGGCGCTGGAAATGGAAAGTGTGAATCGGCGAACCGGAGTCGGGCGCGTATAGCGCGATCGAATTTCCGTTGCGTTCGGCTTCAAAGAATTGCCACACGACGGAAATTTTCATGAAAGTGGACGCTTCGTGACGGACTTCTTCCATGTTGTTGAAGAGTTCGAGGGCGCGCGGATCGCGTTCGGAGAGAGCTTTCTCGAAATTTCCGCGGAAGCCGAGATGGCGCCCGTAGATCATGAACGGATTTATGTAGCTCCAAATTTCGGTGAGATTCGGGACGGCGCGGATTTTGCGATCGAGATACGCGACGGACGGAATCGGGATGTCGGTGCGAATTCGCGGCGAGCGGGCGTCGATTATGGCCGCGGAAGCTGGTACCGGGTCAGGCTCGTCGAGCAGCAGCGTTTCTACGTGAGTGTGCGCTTGAATCGCGGCCTCGCGTTGCGACGGATCGCTGAGTTGATTCATCAAGCGCAGGCCGGTCATGGCGTCTTTCGCGTAGCAGACGGCGGTGCTGTACTGCGGTGCGATTTTCAGCTTCGTGAATTTTTCGGAGAGCGCTGCGCCTCCTACGAGTAGCGGAACTCGGATCCCGGCTTCGCGAAGGTCCGCAGCGGTGGTGACCATTTGCTGCGCGCTTTTTACCAGCAGGCCGGAAAGACCAATGGCGTCAGGCTGATGTTCCTTGTGCGCGCGGATCAGATCTTCGGGCGGAACTTTGATGCCGAGATTCACCACGTCGTAGCCGTTGTTTTTCAGGATGATCTCGACAAGGTTCTTTCCGATGTCGTGGACATCTCCTTTGACCGTGGCCAGAACTATCTTGGCGCGGCGTTCGGTGGCGGATTTCTCCATGAATTGCTCGAGGTGATTGACGGCGGTCTTCATCGCTTCAGCGGATTGCAGAACTTCAGCGACGATCAACTCGTTGTTATTGAACAGCCGCCCCACTTCGGCCATGCCCGCCATCAGCGGACCATTGACGACATCGAGTGGAGCAACGCCTTCTGCTAACTTCTTGTTCAGGTCGGCGATGAGGCCGTCCTTCGATCCCTCAAGAATATAGTTCGCCAGGCGCTGATCGAGAGGGAGATCTTCGGGACGCGCTTTTTTGCGCGAGCCGGCGGCGCGGAAATGTTCGGTGATCGCGGCGATGTGAAACTGATTGATGGCGGCTTTCTGCTCGCGCGATTGCTCGCGCCAGTCGGCCGGGGCGCCGCGAATTATTTCGGCTTGCGGATGCGCGTCTGGGATTTCAGCGGGGACACGATTGAAGAGCAGATTTTCGGTCAGCGTGCGCTCGTGCTCGGGGATCGAAGGGAAGCGTTCGATGCGCTCAGCGTTGACAATGGCGAGATCGAGGCCGGCCTTCGTGCAGTAGTAGAGAAAAACGGAGTTGACGACCTCGCGAGCCCCGGGCGGAAGGCCGAAGGACACGTTGGAAATTCCGAGAACTGTTCGGACGTGCGGAATACTTTTCTTGATGAGACGGATTCCTTCAATCGTTTCGACGGCGCCGCCGATGTAGTTTTCATCGCCAGTCGCGCAGGGAAAGACGAGCGGATCGAAGATTATATTTTCCGAGCGGATGCCATATTTACCGGTGAGCAGGTGGTAGGAACGCTCGGCGATTCCGAGTTTTCGCTCGCGTGTGAACGCCTGGGCTTGATTTGGATCTTCGTCGATGCATCCGACGATGATCGCTGCGCCATAAGAGCGCGCCAGCGGGCAAACGCGCTCTAGCTTTTCTTCGCCGTCTTCAAGATTGATGGAATTGATGATGCTTTTGCCCTGGCAATAGCTGAGCGCGAGTTCGATCGCGGTCGCATCCGTAGTATCGATCATGAGCGGGGCTTTGATTTTGCGAATGAGCTGATAGTAGAAGGGCGGAATGTCCCTGATCTCGTCGCGATCCGTGCTCTGCAGGCAGACGTCAACAATGTGGGCGCCGCTTTTTACCTGGCGACGGGCGATTTCGGTGGCTTCTTCCCATTCTTCGGCGGCGACGAGATTCTTGAAGGCCCGCGAACCGATCACGTTGGTGCGTTCGCCAACAATCAGCGGGCGCGTACTTTCTTCGGCTTCGATCATTTCAATACCGGAGTACACGGCGCGATGTTTCGGTTCGACAGGACGCCGCGGCGCTTTTCCTTCGGCCATTTGTGCGATTGCGCGAATGTGTTCCTGAGTTGTCCCGCAGCAGCCACCGACAATATTGAGCCAGCCGCGATCCACGAAGCGCTCGAGCTGTTCCGTCAGCGAAGTCGGAGTTTCGCCATAGCGGCCTTCCTCGTTGGGCAATCCCGCATTCGGATAGCACGAGACGTATCGGCTGGTGAGCGACTGCAATGTGCGGATGTGATCGGTCATGAATTCAGGGCCGGTGGCGCAATTCAGGCCGAGTGAAAGCAATTCGACATGATCGAGCGATGTCCACAGCGCTTCGATGCCTTGACCCGCGAGCATCGTGCCCATCGCTTCGATCGTCGCGGAAATCATCAGCGGTACGGGCGCGCCGATTTCGCGGCTGAGATCCTGAATGGCGAGGACGCCGGCTTTGATGTTGCGCGTGTCCTGGCAGGTTTCGAGAAGAAGAAGATCGGCGCCGCCTTCGATGAGGCCGCGAGCCTGCTCGAGATAATTCTTGTGAAGCTGCGAAAATGTCACGCCGCCGGTGACGCTGATGGCCTTCGTTGTAGGCCCCATCGAGCCTGCCACGAAGCGCGGCTTCGAACCTTTCGAGAACTCGCGCACCGCTTGCGAAGCAAGCTCGGCAGCGCGGCGGCTGATTTCTCGGGCGCGATCGCCGAGTCCATACTCGGCGAGAACGAGAGGCGTGCTGCCGAATGTATTTGTCTCGATGATGTCCGCGCCGGCCTCGAGGTATTTGCGGTGAATCCCTAGAACCACATCCGGCCGCGTGATGTTGAGGTTTTCGTTGCAGCCTTCGAGGTGCGCGCCACCGAAGTCCGCCGCAGTGAGGTTCTCCTGTTGCAGCATGGTACCCATCGCGCCATCCAGCACGAGGATGCGCTCGCGGAGAAGTTCGCGAAGGGCGAGGCCCTGTTGAATCAGGTTCTTCATGTTGCTACTCAATCTTCTCATGGGTGCAGCGGAACGAGGGCGTGGTGTGATTGGGCGAGTCCGGAAGACAATCACCCGTTGCGGCACAGAATTTTATGCGGCGGCGTCGGAAAGGAACTCTACCTTGAACGACGACGGAACCAGGCCGATGGCTTTGCCTCGATCGAGAAGTTCGCGAACGGCGCTACGTCCTTCTTCTCCGTAGTCGAGGGTCCAGCGGTTCACGTACATGCCGATAAATTTATCAGCCAGCACCGGATCCATATCGCGCGCAAACTGCAGCGCGTAGTTGAGCGCCGCATCGCGATGCTCCAGAGCGTAGGAAACACTGTCGCGAATCACGCGCGCCACCTGCAGCCCCAGTTCTGGCCCGAGCGAGCGGCGAATCGCATTGGCGCCGAGCGGCAATGGCAGTTGTGTGGTTTCCTGCCACCATTGGCCGAGATCTACGACGCGGTGCAAGCCGACTTGCGAGAAAAGCAACTGGCCTTCGTGAATCAGCAGGCCCGCTTCCACTTCTTTGACCTGCACGGCATCCAGAATTTTGTCGAATGGCATGGTGACCACTTCGACGTTGGGCTCAAAAAGCTTTAACGCGAGATAGGAGGTTGTGAGCGCGCCGGGAATCGCGATCTTGCGCCCTGCGAGCTCGGTTTTTTTAATAGGATGCGATGAAACCACGATGGGACCGTAACCCTCACCAAAACTCGCGCCGCAATCCATCAAAATGTACTTGTCGGCGACAAACGTATAGCCGTAGAAACTCAATGCTGTAATGTCGTAGGTTTCTTTGCTCGCGGCCTGGTTCAACGATTCGATATCGGACAGGATGTGCGTGAATTTCACGCCGGGAAGACGCACCTTGCCAGTAGCCAGCGCGTAAAACATGAAAGCGTCGTCGCTGTCGGGGGAATGCGCGAGGCGAAGCTCAGCAGTTTTGGGCAAAGCTGCCGATGTGGCCGTCATGGGATCCATCCTGGCGCTTTCGCGAGACGCTCTTCACCGCGCAGGGCTGAGATGACGCAGTGCAAGACCGTCGGACCCGCTGCAGTAGTTGCGTTCTTCGGAGTTAGCGCTGTTGTTCGCTGCGTCTCTTGAGGGAAGTAGATTACCACACTGACGAAAAGTCGTACAGCGGCCGCTCGTGCCCTATGAGCCCATTCGAAATTACGTCTAGAGGATTTCGGTCTATCATACGGAGCATGCCGTCAACCGAATCATGTTTCACGACCCTCGAATCGTCCGTGCTTCGCGCGATTTGCGAAAAGGAATCGGTTGATCGAGATCGAACCGCCCTCGAAGCCCAGCTTTCGGAAGCAGTGCTTGTCAGCAGGGAGAATACGGGTGCTGGTTTTTATACTTCATTCTCCGTTAACCGGGGCTCTAATCTTCCGGTCGGTGGTGAACGCCTGAGGAACGGGCCGGAGATGCGGATCGACGGTTTGCAGCATGGAATGGGTTTCATTCCTTGGCTGAAGGATGGTTATGCGGAACTAATCGAAGGGTATTCCTACGGGGAGAGCACTATCGAAATTGATTTCGAGCGAGTAGGCTTCGAAATCCTCAAACAGTAGGGCAGTTATTGAACTGTTGAGCTCGTGGGCGCCGGAAGCGGCGATGCGTGATGAGCAACGATCAGCCAATCGTTGCCCGAACGTACAAAAATATTGGTTGCCTGGATCACTGCTTCATCAAAGCCATCCGTAAAAGCGGTGGTAACGTGCTCCGTGCACGCGACCCAACCGACATCTCCCTCGACCCGGACCCATATTGAGCTGAGCGCGATGCGCACACGCTTGGTATTCGCAAAAATGCGAGCCCAGCTGCCGCGCACTTCATCCCAACCGAGCAGCAATTCGCCGCCCGGCTGCACGCATTCGACATTGTCGTCGTGCGCCCAGGCCGCTTCCATCTCAGCCATGTCCAGCGATTCGAAAGCGGCATAGAAACGCTGGTTCGCGGAGCGGACGCGCTCTTCGGGAGATTGTTTTGGTGGCGTGCTAAGTGTGGCCATAGGTTGGAAAAGAAACTTAGATTCTAAAAAGTAGTGTCCCGCACCGGCTCCGTCTTACCGCTTGCCAGGTTCACCCGTAAATCCGAACGCTACGCGCGTTTCCACGCCAATTCGGCGCCTTGAACAACGGCCAATATCAATGCGATCTTAATTATTTCGCCCGGTATGAAGGGGAGCGCGCCCGCGTAAATTGCCCGGGTCCATCCCAATCCTATTCCCAACGCGAGCCATGCGCAGCCGCCGGCGAAAATGATCGCTTCGCCGGCGACGAGAGCGCCTGTCACCCGAACGGCATGGAAACGAGAAAAGCTGCGTGCGGAAATATGTTCAACGAGCCAGCCCGTTACAAACGCAGCCGATGGATAAGCGAGCAAATAGCCGGCCGTGGGCCCCGCGAGCCGGAGCGGCCCTGGCATACCAAGCGGCTGAAAAACGGGAAGGCCTGCCATGCCCTCGAGCAGGTAGAGAACGCACGTCAGCATTCCGCGTTGCGAGCCAAGAAGGACGGCGACAAGC
The DNA here is from genome assembly GCA_963772535.1 of uncultured Acidobacteriota bacterium. Lineage (GTDB taxonomy): Bacteria > Acidobacteriota > Terriglobia > Acidiferrales > UBA7541 > Palsa-295. Next base: position 295,144 of record CAVYXN010000004.1, on the reverse strand, counting down.
AGCACCCCGAACGTCTGACCAGTGACCGGAACCGGGGTGAACGGCAACGGGATTACGATGTGAGCGCAAAGCACAAGCAGGATATTTGCGGCAGCGATCCGGAGAGCGTCAAGCGCATCACCTTCGCCGCGAAGGATCCGATCCGCGATCAGTTTCGCGGGATTTGATGACTGAGAAATTACCGACGCCACCTGCGACATTCGCTATCCTTGCGATTATTTCCGGCTGCTCTTGTTCAAGACGAGACTGGCATTATACCTGAGGGTTCCCGGCCGTCACTCCGACTTTTCACCCGCGATGAGGGGATCTTCGGGCGTGGCCACGACGCCATGTTTGTCGTCGCCGTGAATTCTTCCCTGGCTATCCAAGAAAAACGAGCGATGGCCGTTCAGGCCATATTTCTCAGGCGTTGCGGCGAGTTCGAATTTCGTGTCGTTGCCGTTTTTGTCGGGATTGATTCGGTAACGGTATACGTAGCCGTCTTGTTTTCCCGCTGCGAGTTCAACACTCACCAGAGCGGCCTGTTCGGGTGAAATTTGCCCGGGAGGCGCAGGTCCCAGCACGGAGAGCGACTCAGGCAGCTTGCCCCAGGCGCGGTTGTACGTCTCGATGGCGCTGGCCAGATCGCGAAGGGTTTGTATGGCGGCCTCTTCGCGCGCGGTAAGGTCGGCGACATCCCACTGCTTTGCTAACTGCGGAATGTCAAGAAGCACCACGCCGAGCGAGATAAGCCGCCATGCACCGTTCTCGCGGACGAGGCCAAATTCCGTGTCTTCCAGATTAGGCACCGTCACCGGAATGAAGGCGAGGTTTTCATGGACACGTACGTCTCCGAAGCGATATTCCACGGTGCCCTTGGTCGCTTCGCAGCGGAGGACGGTATGGTTCTGCGCATCGGTAGAAGCGAGCGGCTTGCCCGGATCGTCGGTGAGAGCGAACCGGCGCACAAATGCAGTTCGCTGACTGACGGGTAGTGCACGGAAGGCTGCCGCGTTGTCGGCCGTCAGATAATTTACGAACTGAGTCTCATTGGCGCGGCAGGCCGCTGATAACGCTGCGGAAAGAGCGGAGGCCGCGTCGGCTGCAGCATTATTTTGGGCGCGCGTGATTATGGGCCAAAGCACAGAAGCCGCGGTCGCGAGCGTCACTGCGGCGATTGCCGCTGAGAATGAACGCAAATTCATGACGGGTGGGATTTCGCGCGCGCGAGGATGGTTGCCAGGTTCTGCGTGAATTGGGATCGAGGCATCACTTCACAGCAGCCCGCTGCCCGTGCTTTGGCGGCAAGATCGGTCTGCACATGAGAAAGAAAGGCGACCATCGGGATTTCGCGGGCGCCAGCTGGGAGACGCTCGATCGCAGATAGTGGTTCGGAGCGCGCGTTCAAATCGACAACGATCAGCCCGGGAGCTTGCTGTCCGATTTCGGCGAGAAACGCGTCGGGCGTTCCGCAGATTCTGAGATTGAGGCCAAGATGCTTCGCCGTCTCCATTACCTTCGCCTGAAAAAAAAGATCGTCCATCAGTGCTACCACGTCGGCCATTGCGTTTAAAACCTCGCATTCGGGTTTACCATGCACGCGATTCAGGTACAAGCCCAGCCAAAGCCTTGGCGATGATTCCGAAAGCGCTTCGACTAACGGCGCGCTGTTACGGTATAAAATGGTTTTGTCTCTATTCGCTGCGACGGGGGTACAGATGGCCGCTTCACCGAGTCCAGACGCGCTGCCGGGACTGGCAGTTCTCGAGCAAACGCCCATCATCATCGAAAAAATCATCTGGGCGGCGAACGAGGATCAACTGCACTGGAAACCGGCGATGGACCGCTGGTCGATCAGCGAAGTGCTGGCGCATCTGGCGGACGTGGAAGTGATGGGATTCCGCGAGCGCGTGCAGAAAATGCTCGACGAGAAAAATCCCGCGCTTCTTAATTACGATCAGAATGCCGCGTACAAGGCAGGCAAGTATGCAGGCAAAGCTCGCGAGCACTTGAAACAGTTCTGCCATGAACGAGACCGCACGCTATCCTGGTTGCGCTACCTTCCAGCCGGTGCCGTCGGTCGTACAGGGGAGCACGAAGAGGCAGGACGGGTGACGATCGGGCAATTTCTGAATGAATGGGCGTGCCACGACCTGGGACACATCAGGCAGATTGCCGAGCTTTACCGGGCGCGTGCTTTCTATCCTTTCATTGGCACCTTCCAGCGCTACTACAATCTAAAACCGTAACAAGCAGGCAGCGAGGCTGACCAACATGGATCCCATCGCACAGCGCGTGCTGTCGCTTTACGACCAGCTCGAACGCGATTCGCTCGATCTGCACACAATGTTCGAATTTGTAGGCGGAAACGACCCCAAACAGCGCGAGGCGGTGCTTGACGCCGTTTCGGAGCTTGTGAAAAGCGGTTTACTTCGCGAAGGGGAAAGCGATTTCTATGCACGGACGGAGGATGGGCGACTGACGATCGTTAACCCGCTCGAGATTACCTTGTACACGCGTGAGGGTTGCACTCTGTGCGAAGAAGCCCGTGCTGCCATCATGCCGGTCGCTCGAGAATTTGGCGCGACGTTGCGCGAGGTGGACGTCGATGACGATCCAATCCTTCATGACCGCTATACAAACGACGTTCCGGTGATTTTTCTGGGCTCGCGGTTGGTCGCGCAACATCGGGTGAACGTGGCGCAGCTGCGACGCCAATTGGAACAGGTCCCCAAATAGCATCGGACTCTGCACACTCTCATTTCAGGTATATCCAGCATCCGAAATTTGGAATTCTCCTAATTCTTAGGAAATTTACCTCGCCCGAAAAAAACCTTTTCTCGTTTCGCGAATCAAACTCATTACCAGCGCGGACCAAATCTAAATCGAGGAAATGCGATGCGAATAGCAGGAAGGTTGACTCACTACCGAAGCGTAGTGTTGGAAATGCTCCGCGGAGCGAACGCGCATCCAACGGCGGCCGAAGTATTTCGTACCGTGAGAAAGCGCCGGCCGGGAGTGGCGTACGCCACGATCTACAATTCCCTGAACTGGCTGGAGCGAAAGGGAATGATCGCGCGGGTTGATTTCGCAGATGAAGCGGCGCGATACGATCCGATCATCGAACGCCACGATCACCTGATTTGCAATCATTGTGGCGCGTTGCGGGACGTGACGATCAAACTGCCCGCGCATATCCTCGGCCATGTATCGCGCGGCGTCGGTTTTCGCGTCGAACGATATCGCACAGAGTTCTTCGGGCTGTGCGGTAAATGCACGCGAACGAATGGCGCGCGGACAAACGGTGTGAAGCCACGCAATGGACATGCACAGGCCGGTCGACTCGCTGCGCAAGTTTGATTTGCTTGGCTTGTGGCGTGGAATTCGATTTGCTGATTGCCAGCTAGTGCTCGACTTTTTCTTGCGCGCCGACGGTTTCGTCGGGATTGTCGCCGGGGCGACCTTTCACACGGTCGTAGACGCTGAGTTGGCAGGTTGAGCCGATCGCTTCGTTGTAGTAGGTGGGCACACCGAGCGCGGTGCGCAGCTCTTCGTTGAATTTGCGCAAACTCGCGAGCTGTTCAACCAGCACCGGATACTTTTTGCCTTCGTTGGACAGCAGAAATTTCTGGTAGCCCGCGTCCCATAGACGCGTGAACTGCCCGCACATCATGATTGTGGGAATCACGGTCATCTGATAGCGGCCTTCCGGCGTCTTTCGCAATTCGGCCCCGCAATCGTACTTCTCGATGCGCACCACGCCGCCTGAACTGCGAACCAGGAACCCTTTCGCGGAAAGCGATTCCACCTGCGCCTGATCAAAGAGATTGTTTACGTACCACATAGCCTTTGAGGATAAGAATTCGCTTCGCCGCTGTAAAGCCAAATATATGCTCCTTGGCCGGCGCTAGGTGCATCAAAACGGCATGGCGGATCGGCTGGCGACGGATGATAAACTAGCGCGTGCCTCTGCTAAGCTCTTCGAAATTAGCGGCATATGGCCCTGCTGCTCGTGGTCTTGACGTTCGAATCGAGTCTCGTATGGCGAACGACGATTGGAAGGCAGATCTGTCGTGAGTGCAGCGAAAAAATCGGCGGCGTTGTCCCAATCCCGTGTGGAGACGGCAGCGCGGATCGGCGAACATCTGCTCGATCAGATCGGGCACACGCCCCTGTTGCGGATCGATCGCCTTGCGGCAGAGTTCGCGCCTGCGATTCAGATTTTGGCAAAGGCAGAATGGTTCAATCCCGGTGGCTCGGTGAAAGATCGCGCCGCGTATTCTATGATTCGTGAGGGCGAGCGCAAAGGCGATTTGCGCTCAGGAAAGATTATTCTCGATGCGACGAGCGGCAACACGGGCATCGCATATGCGATGGTGGGCGCGGCTCGCGGTTATAAAGTGAAATTGTGTCTGCCGTCGAGCGCCTCGCCTGAGCGGATCAAGATCTTGCAGGCCTACGGCGTCGAGCTGGTGATGACTCCGGGCGATGAAGGCACGGACGGCGCGATCCGTCGCGTGCGCGAAATTTACAGAGCCGAGCCAGACAAATACTTTTACCCCGACCAGTACAGCAACGCCGCGAACCCCGCAGCTCACTACAACGGTACCGCCGCAGAAATCTGGGAACAGACCCGCGGCGAAATCACCCATTTCGTCGCAGGGCTGGGAACGAGCGGCACATTCGTCGGCACCACGCGCCGCCTGAAGGAGCTCAACCCGAAGATTCGCTGCATCAGCATGCAGCCGGATTCCGGGTTCCACGGGCTCGAAGGTCTGAAACATATGGCGACGGCGATTGTCCCTAAAATTTACGATCCGAAGCTCGCGGATGAAGACCTCGCCCTGCGCACGGAAGACGCGCAAAAAATGGTGAAGCGGCTGGCGCGCGAAGAGGGCATTCTGGCCGGCGTGAGTTCGGGCGGCGCTCTGTGCGCTTGCCTTGACGTCGCGCGCCGATTGCCCGCCGGAACGCGCGCGGTTATCGTCACCGTTTTCCCCGATTCGGGTGAGAAATATTTGAGCGAGCGATTTTGGAGCGAAGATTGACTTCGCCGCCATGACCATCGCGCCCCTGAAAATTAGAGAAGCTCTGCTGCAGAAGATTCGCGCCCACGGCGTCAAAACCTACCCCCACGAGTGCTGCGGCGCGTTACTCGGCAGCGAAGGCGAGGGTTCACGAGAAATTATAGATCTGCTTCCCCTTGCGAATAGGCGAGACGACTCGCCGCGCAATCGTTTCGAGCTAACGCCCGACGACGTGCGCCTCGCAGAAAAGACCGCCGCCGACAACCATCTGGATCTGCTCGGCTGGTATCATTCGCATCCCGATGCTCCGGCGCGGCCAAGTGAATTCGATCGCGACCATGCGTGGCCGTGGTATAGCTATATCATCGTCAGCGTGCAGAAGGGCGAACCGCACGACACTACATCGTGGCGCCTCCGCGACGACCGCTCCGGCTATGAACCCGAGGCGATTGAATCGGAAGCCCGCTCAGCGTCATCTTAAGTGGTTAGGCGTCTAAGTCTAAGATTCGGAGGAAGCCGAATGGCAGTGAAGGTAATCATTCCTACGCCGTTGCGCGCCTATGCCGGCAAACAAGCGAGCGTTGAACTGCAGGCCGCAACCGTAGCGGAAGCGCTCTCGGCGCTCACCACCAAATTCGGCGACCTCAAGAAGCATCTCTATGCCGACGACGGACGCCTGCGCAGCTTCGTAAACGTCTACGTAAATGACGAGGACATCCGCTATTTGCAGAAGGACCAGACGCGGCTGAAGGAAGGCGACACAGTAAGCATCGTCCCCTCGATCGCAGGCGGAACAGGTCACAAACGCGCACGATAGCGCGCTCTACAAGACGGAGTTTCCCAATGGCATCCAACACGGATATCGGAGCGCCCGAAACGACCCCAACCGCGCAGCCCGCGCCAACACTGTCGAAAGAAGAAGTCCTGCGTTACAGCCGCCACCTGATCATGCCGGAAGTCGGCATGGATGGTCAGCTCAAGCTCAAAGCGGCGAAAGTGCTTTGCATCGGCACCGGCGGCCTTGGAGCCCCGCTCGGACAATATCTCGCCGCGGCAGGCGTAGGACGCATCGGGCTCGTGGATTTCGATAGAGTTGACCTCACAAATCTTCAGCGCCAAATTCTTTTCAGCACCAACGACGTAGGCCGCCCGAAAATCCAGGCGGCGGCCGAGCGTTTGCGCGGTCTAAATCCCGACATTCAGATCGATACCTTCGAAACCATGCTCACGAACGAAAACGCGCTCGACATCCTCAAAGACTACGACATCGTCGTGGACGGTACGGATAACTTCGCCACACGCTATCTGGTGAACGACGCATGCGTGCTGCTCGGCAAGCCCAACGTCTATGGCTCGATCTTCCGCTTCGAAGGGCAGGCCAGCGTTTTCGGATATCCCGAAGGTCCATGCTATCGCTGCTTGTATCCCGAACCGCCTCCGCCGGGTCTGGTGCCTTCTTGCGCTGAAGGCGGCGTTCTCGGAGTGCTACCGGGAATCGTCGGCTCGATTCAGGCGGCGGAAACGCTGAAGCTCATCATCGGCAAGGGCGAACCGCTCGTGGGCCGGCTCCTGCTGTTCGATGCGCTGTCCATGCGATTCCGCGAGTTGAAGTTGCGGAAGAATCCCGATTGCCCAGTGTGCGGCACTCATCCCACGATTACGAAATTGATCGACTACGCCGAATTCTGCGGAGTGCGCGGCGAAGAAGCGCCGGCGCCCGCTTCCACCGTTCCGGAAATCACACCGCGCGAATTGAAAGCGCGACTCGATCGCGGCGACAATCTCTTGATTCTCGACGTGCGCGAGCCGCACGAATATCAGATCTGCAACATCGGCGGCTACTTGATTCCACTCGGCGATCTTTCAAAGCGCGTGAACGAACTCGACAGCTCCCGCGAAATCGTGGCGCACTGCCGCAGCGGGAAGCGTTCGGCGGAAGCCTCGGAATTTTTGCGGCAGGCAGGCTTTCGCAAGGTTTTGAACCTGAAGGGTGGTATTCTCGCTTGGTCTGACGAAGTAGATCCTTCAGTTCCAAAATACTAAGCGATTCTTTTCGCATTTCGCGCCGGTCCGATTGCTCGCGAGTTCTAATCGTTATCGCGCGGCACGGAGATCCCACACGGAGATACGGAGAAAATAATAATGGCTCAGGTGAAAATCACAGTCCGTCCAAACGGCCCATATCGAGTGGAAGCTCCCGAAGGAACTATTGAGCTGGTGGATGCCGCGGGCAATAAATTCGATCTCACCGGCAAGCCTGCTTTCTCTCTCTGCCGTTGCGGCGGCAGCTTGAACAAGCCGTTCTGCGATGGCCAACATTCCAAGATCGGTTTCATCGGCGCAGAATCCGCGGTGAAGAAAGCAGAAGAAGGTCAGCCCCCTCAAGGATAATTCGCGGTAAGCCCTCTTGACACCCTAGTTCTAAGGACGCGGTGCGCAGCTCATGTGGAGTGCGGCTTGTCCCGAGCGGAGTCGAAGGGTGGCTTGCCACCGCTTTCATAGTCCCGGCCCAGGCGGTTCTCTCCGAATCATCGCTTGGCTGTCCTGTTCGCCAGCTGGGTAGCTAGGGTGCCGGGCTGTAACAATTCTACTCATCACCCATGCCCAATCGCGTCTGAAACCCAGCTCCTCAGGTTACCTCGCTGTTATAACCATCCTTGAATCATTTGTTTAGGTAGTACTAAAACCATGCTCCAAATCGGCACAACAGTTGCTCGCTTCTTCATGGGCAGGTGTAGGGCGTTTTGGGGGATTCGTGGCCGTTCCGGGCAAGATTTGGGGCGTCATCCATCGATTTCGACTCGTCCTTCTTTGGACGATTGCAATAAGCGGTTACCTGATTTTCGTCTGGATTCTGCGAAATTCGCCCTACATGGCGGACCCGCTTCTCGATACTTACCTCGAAATGTCGGGCAGCCTGATTGCATTCACGTTCGCAGCGAACGCCCTGGTCCGCTTCCGAGGCACCCACGACCGCATCTCCCTGATGCTTGCATTCGGTTTCGTTCTGGCTGGCCTGATCGAGGCGGGAACGAGCATGACGTTTTATCGCGGCATGCTGGTCTCGCGATACGAGGGAACGCACATTTCTCTCGGCTGGCTCGCCGGGCGTACGCTTCTTGGCCTGCTTCTGCTGGCTGCGCTTGCCGTTGAACGCAGAATTCCGATAGCGCGCGAGCCCGCAAAAGAAATGGCAGGTGCCACTTTAATCGTTGGCGTGATCGCTTACCTTACCAGCGTTTTCTATTTCATGTTGCCCAACCCGCCTGTGATGCAGCCGGGCGCGCTCATGCCCCGGGCCTGGGATCTGGTGCCCGCCACGATCTTCATAATCGCCACGGTGGGGTATTGGCTGCGTCTGCGCCGCGCTGACGCATCGCTCGATCGCGCTCTTTTCGTTGCAGCACTGCTGAATGTCTTCTGCCACATCACCATGAGCCAATCGCAACACGTTCTCGATGCCCCTGCCACAATGGCGCACGTTCTGATGGTGATGAGCTATGTCGTGGTGCTGGGCGGCACGCTCCTAGACAATGCGCAGCTTTTCGATCAGGTGAGCCGCCTTGCAGCATCGGATTCGCTCACAGGGCTCGCCAACCATAGGCGATTGCTCGAAGTGCTCGAGAACGAAATCCAGCGCTCCCGCCGCACCGGCCGCAGTTTCGCCGTGTTGCTCTTCGATCTCGACGGACTGAAAAAGATCAACGACAAGTACGGACACTTGACCGGGAGCCGGGCCATCAAGCGCCTCGGCGTGGCGCTAAGAAACAGCAGCCGGACGATTGATACGCCGGCACGGTATGGCGGTGATGAGTTCGCGCTGATTCTTCCAGAAGCCGGCGAACAGGAAGCCAAACAGGCAGCCCAGCGAATTTGCGAGGAATTGATGAACGATGGGCAAACGCCGCTGGTCTCCGCGAGCGTGGGAGTTTCCGTGTATCCCGTGGATGGAACTTCAATTGAGAAGCTTTTGGGGGCGGCTGATCGAGCACTCTACGGAATGAAAGGCCGCGGCGACAAAAAATTTCGGTTTCGTAACGTCGCCGCCTGTCTTTAAACAAGAGAGAGGACAAATGGCCTTTGGGATGGGGATCCCTAAGACTTTCACTGCCTCGCGCCGTGAGACCAGGACTCCGATGGAAGTTGGGGTGCGAATCATAGGCGATCCCGGAATGCCCGGGACGGAAACCACTTTTACAGAAAATGTGAGCCCGAGGGGAGCGAGGGTCTTAAGCGTCCGGCGCTGGAAGCAGAATGACCGGTTGACGATCGCGACTCTGACCGGCTCATTCCGCGCGCTCGCTCGCGTGGCGTACTGTCAACTGGTTCCGCAAGAAGGCTTTGCGGTCGGACTGGAGTTTCTCGAACCCAACGGCCGGTGGGTGATAGCCGACTCAGCCGTTTCCTGAACTGGTTTCCTGAACTCCTTTCCTGAATCACTGAATAAATCCCACCTTCGGATCCGCATTGGGAGTTGGGTCCTCCGGTAACACTCCGAACTGCGCCTCATAACGCGAAACGTTTTCTTCGAGCGCTCGCATCAAGCGCTTCGCGTGCCTGGGATTCACGATCATGCTCGCGATGAGCTTTCCCTGCGGGGCGGTGGGAAACATGTACACAAAGTTCAGGGTGAATTCCTCTTGATTGTGATGCACAACGACGAGATTCGAATATTGGCCTAGAAGCTCTTTTTCATCCGCTTTGATTTGCACTTGTTGTTGCTGCAATTGTGGTTTCGGGGTTTCAGCCATTCCTTCGCTCCTCGCGGTTCTCGTTCAACTATAGCAAAGAGGGAACCGCTCTCGAAGATTTTTGCATCTAATCCGCTGCAAACCATTGACGCGCGTGGATGTTAAGCGTAGTTTATATCCAAGGTTTAGCAGCGTTAACTCATGAAAAGACTGAACGACGAGCTCATCGCTCCTCTCGCCGATCGGGCGCAACCCACCACCGAAACGGCGGCGGCATCTTCCGCCGCACCGGAACTCGAACGCTTACTTACCCACGAGGACGTTGATCGCGCTCGCGATCGCTGGGAAGTGGTGCGGGCGCGGCGAAAGGGTGCCGCGGGCTCGTTCGGCGGCGTTCGGCTGCTGTGGCTGTTAATCGGGCCGGGAGTCCTCGTATTCCTGGGTGAAAACGATGCGCCGAGCATGCTCTCGTACGCGGCAACCGGAGCGCGCTTTGGAGTCGGCTTTTTTCTTCCCTTTGTGGTCCTTACTTTTGCGATGGGCTTCGTGGTGCAGGAAATGACGGTCCGGTTGGGCGCGGTGACTCACCGCGGGCACGCCGAACTCATTTTTGACAGATTCGGAAGGTTTTGGGGTCATTTCGCGATGGGCGATCTAGTGCTGGGAAATTTCCTGACGCTCGTCACGGAATTCATCGGCGTTCGCGCCGGCCTGGGCTTTTTTGGCGTCCGGCCGGGCGTGGCGGTGGGAATCACGCTTGTGATTGTGCTCGGTGCCATCACGACGGGCCGCTACTGGACGTGGGAGCGCATCACGATGGGCCTTGCGATTTTCAATGCTCTCTTTGTTCCCGCCGCGCTGCTCGCACGGCCGGACTGGCATGCGGTCGGTCACGCGATGCTAACCTGGATGCCGCTGCCGTCGGGCAGTCATTACGAAATTCTTGTTCTGATCCTCGCGGATATCGGCGCTACCGTAACGCCGTGGATGTTGTTTTTTCAGCAGAGCGCGGTTGTGGATAAAGGATTGCAGCCCCGCGATATCAATGCCGGTCGCATAGACACAGCTCTGGGCACGCTCCTCGCATCCACTTTCGCGATCGCCACGATTCTTGCCACTGTTCCGCTCTTTCATCACGGCATCAACGCATCGGACTTTCAGGGAGCGCAATTTGCGGAGGCGCTGGAGCCGTGGATTGGGCATCTGGGCGCTTCGCTTTTTGCGCTCGGTATATTTGAAGCTGGAATAGTGGCTGCGATTGCGATCTCGACCTCGTCTGCATATGCCTTCGGTGAGGTGATGCACACGGGCCACAGCTTGAATCGTCCTGTGCGGGATGCGTGGCCCTTTTACCTGACTCTGATTGGGTCCGCTTGTGCAGCGGCGGCACTCGTGCTGATCCCTAAGTTCCCGCTGGAATTTGTGGTGCTGACTGTCAATGTGATCGCTGTTCTGGCGATGCCTCCGGCGCTCGCTTTTCTTATGCTCCTGGTGAATGACCGCGAGGTGATGGGTGAGCATGTGAACGGTTTCTGGGGGAACGTCGCGGGAGTCACGGTCACGATTTTGCTCATCATAGCGGGGATTGGATTTGGCGTTGCGACTGTTTTTCCGAAGTGGCTGGGCGGTTAAGCAAGCATCTGTTCTATTATTCTGTGCAGGCATGTTGTGCAGGTTGAACGGCGAGGAAAACTTGGACTCAGAACACATGCATCTAGGCGGCCACCAAGCAGAGCTCGAACGCGATCGGGTGATGGCAGACGCGAAGCAGCCCGACCTGGAAGACCCGCATGTTGTTCTGTCACTGCTGGAATCTGACCAGTTGGTCGCAGCGAAGCGGCGCACTCATTTCGGGCCACGCAAGCTGTCCTTCGGGGTTCGCGTGCTGCTACGGAGTTTGCGCGTATATGTTGTCGTAATGATGTTGCTTGCGCTGATTTCGGTGCTCCGGGCCGCCCACCTGATTGGTTAAGATGTTCGTTCGAACCCGGCATCGGAGCGTGGTGTAAGATAATTTCGGCCCGATTAAATCGCGCCGGAGCACATGCCCAGGGATACCGGACACAGCAGTCCGCCTTCAGCGAATCAACGCAACCTGTTGGCGCCCGTTCTCGTAACTTTCCTGATTGTCGCGATCGCTGGCGGCATCGTGCTGTATTCGTTTACAGGATTTGGGGCGCGGGCCCGTGCGAGAAAGCTGCAAAACCCGGTTCCCCCGACTCCAGAAGCGATCGCAGCCGCACGGCTCATTTACGAGAACCGCTGCGCGAATTGCCACGGGATGGACGGCGACGGTAAGGGACCGAAGGCCGAGGAGTTGTCCGTGGCTCCTGCGGATTTTCGCGATGCGCGCGCCATGGCGGCTATGACAGATGGAGAGCTTTACTGGCAAATCACAAAAGGCGCTCGTCCAATGCCGAGCTTTCAATCGCTGCCCGAAGAAACGCGGTGGCAATTGGTGGACTACATCAGAACGTTCGCGCCGCGATCGTCGCCATAACGCGATTTAGATTGGCGCCCCGGCTTACTTCACTTTCGCAAGAGCGTCGGCAACTTCCTTCAGATCCGGAACCACCGGAATATCATAATTCTTGAACCATGCGATATTTCCAGAGCGGTCGACGATCGCGATGGCGCGTCCCGTAATGCCCTTATCGGCAAGAAAAACGCCGAATTTATCGCCCACCGCCCCGCGCGGCTGAAAATCCGCGAGCAACGGATATTGGATGCCCATCTTTTCCGCATAGGCTTTGTGCGACCAGGCGCTATCGACGCTGATACCCATCACCTGCGCGTCGAGCTGCTCGAATTTCCTCATGTCATTCACGAAGCAGGCGTGCTCGTTCGTGCAGGTCGGGCTCCAATCGAGGGGATAGAATACGAGGACGACATTCTTTTTGCCCTTGAAGTCAGACAGCTTTACCTCTTTCTGGCTCTGATCCTTCAACGTGAAATCCGGCGCCGCTGCTCCCACCGAAATTGCCATCGCTTTCCTCCGTGCTTTCTAGGCGATTTTTTTTTAAACTGCGAAAATTGCTCACCCAATAGAACTGAGGCATTCATCATATCCGAATGCAACAGAGCAGTACAAACGAGCCCGAGCGAAATTCCGTTTATCGTTCTGCTACCATACGCGTGCGAGCCAAGGAGTGGATCGAAGGAAATTGGCGCAAGTCCCCTACGAAACGGCTTACCCGCGGGTGGAAATCCTTCCGAGCAGCCGCAATTGGTGGGCGAAGCTGAAAGGAACGGCCGCCGAATGCATCCACACGCGCGACGGATGCGCATGGATTGCTGCACTACTTCCGGATACGCTTTACCTTCGAGGCAAGCGAGCGCCGCGCCGGGAGCCGGTGCGCCCGGAAATTTCGCTTTGCCGCGAATGCCTGCTCGATTCCATTCTTGGCGAACTGGAAGGATTCGGCGGCCGGGTTGTGGCATTCGAGCCGAATCCAGAAGCCTTCACTCAGTATTTTTTTGTGGCGACACCGGATTTCGAAGCCGCCGGAGTGGCGCCCGAAACCGCATCAGCGATTGAGCATCGGCTCGCGCAGACGGGAGAGACCTGCGCGGAATGCTCGCGGCCTGCGGCTTGGTTATGGATGTCGCGGGAACGTGTGGATAGTCTCGATGAAACAGATAAGATACGTGCAGAGCGTGGCGAATGGTTTTGCTCCACGCATGGCGCGCGGAAGTTGGCCGACGCGTTCGAACGAATCGCCGAGGCTAATGTGTTCTATATGAATCTTCCGTACGGCGAAGCGGGCGCGTACCTTTGGATCTGACATTCAGGCATTCTGGAAATAAACGATGGCGTTGAGTGAATTGGTAAGAAGATATCTCGCGAGTGTGGGCGGTTACGGCAAGTTCATGCCGATTTCGTCGTTAGGGCTGTCGCACGCAGAGGCAGAAAAGGCTTTTGACATTCTCGACGAGGACTATCACATCAGCCGGTTTTTTCAGTTCCGCAACGAGAGTGGCGAAGCGTACGAGATCAACGGATTTCCACAGACGCACTTCGCCATTGATTCTGAAATTGCGTCGATCCTTTAGGAAAGCCCGGCGGGAGGAAACCCGATTTACCGCCGATTAGAAATTCCTACACCTGATTGTTTTGAATGACTTACGATGATATTTAATCGCGGAACCGTGGATTAGAACCGCTTACTACTGAGGCTACTTCAATTATTATATCACTTTATCAGCCCGGACAACCTTGGATTTGCGATTTTACTCTGAGTGAAAAACAAGCGGAGACAAGCTCGGCAGCCGGCGGTCGATTTTCGCGGGTTGAGTTAGTGGAACGTTCGATGTATAAACAAATCGAGATGAATTGGGCCTGCCACACGCGCCACCGGTTCTTCCTCGCATTGGTTGTTTCCATGTTGTTCTGCGGCCTTTCCTCGAGCGAGATCCCGGAACTGACCCGCCTCATCGACGACCCTTCCAACGATTTCACGTTAGTTGTGGCGACGAAGACACCAGCCATGGTCTCGGCTTCGGTTGTGGCAAACCCCAGGGTTGGCACCTGCGTAGGCGCTGTTCAGCAGAATGACGATCGACTCGAATACCGTGAACCCTCCTCTTCGATACTTTGCACGCAATCTCCCACTGGTTATCTGCAACTGCTGTGCGTTCATAGAACGTAGTCTCCTCTCCCAACTTTAGTCGCGCTCGTCCGTTTGATTTTCCACAACGAGACGAAGGTGCCGAAGTTCCTGCAAATGGATTGTTCCGATGCCCGGAACCCACCGACAACAAGGAGCTGAGGAGATGAAAAACATATGCGACCGGATTTGGGGAGTAAAAAGAATCTGGAGGGGTTTCTTCAGGATTTGATCTGCGTGGTGTCAAGCCCGGAAGAGGTGGGCACACTCGTTGAAATTCTGATGGCCCTGCAGCTTCCTGTAGCGCGGGAAGAACCGAGCACGGGGACGATCAGGACCAAGGCAGCGCGAGCTTAGATTGAGCCATTATCAAGATAGGGGGCGTTATGAACTGCAGCTACGATGTCCACAACACGTACGATATTTTCAAAAAACTCCCCGATGAAGGAACGGTGTGGGTCGGTGCGGTAAAAGGGGAGGATCGGGTGCGCCAGGTTCTCGTCAGCCTCAAACTAAGTTCGGGGCAAGCCTTCTTTGCCTGGAATGCCAGCGAGGGAACAGTCGTAGAACTCTTGGTTAATTAAGCCTATCTTTCCGCGACAAAACAGCTCACTTGCGGGCGACGGAAACTCGCTGCAATCGCTCCCCAAGTGCATTGTGTTCGGCCCGGATTTCCTCAGGCAAGCGCTTGCCAAATTTCTCGAAGAACTTTCCGGTTGCGTCCAGCTCCTCAACCCAATCGTTGGGATCCACCTTGAGCAGTTCATCGATCGCACCACGAGAAATATTAAGGCCATCCAGAGTCAACGAGTCAGCCGTAGGAACGTAGCCGATCGGTGTGTCGCTTGCAGCGGCGCGGCCTTCGATGCGATCGAGAATCCATTTCAGAACGCGGACGTTGTCACCATAGCCGGGCCATAGAAATTTTCCGTCCGCATCTTTTCGGAACCAATTCACATGAAAGATTCCCGGCGAGTGCTTGAGCTTCGGGCCCATGTCGAGCCAATGGCGAAAATAATCGGCCATGTTGTATCCGCAGAAGGGAAGCATGGCCATGGGATCGCGGCGGGTGACGCCGACCGCGCCGGTGATGGCAGCGGTGGTTTCTGACGCCATTGTGGCGCCCACAAAAACGCCGTGCTGCCAGTTGCGCGCCTGATATACGAGCGGTGCGACGCGCGCGCGGCGCCCCCCAAAGATGAGCGCTGATATCGGGACGCCCTGAGGATCTTCCCAGTGAGACGAAATCGAGGGCGATTGGCTGGCGGCTACCGTGTAACGCGAGTTGGGATGAGCGGCCGCGCCTTTACTTGGTGTCCATTTCTCACCCTTCCAATCCACGAGCCCTTGGGGAGGTGCACTGTTCATGCCCTCCCACCAGGGTTCGCCGGAGGGCGTCACCGCTGTATTCGTAAAGATCGAGTCGTGGTGTATAGCTCGAATCACGTTGGGATTCGTTTTTTCATTCGTGCCGGGCGCCACGCCGAAGAAACCAGCTTCGGGATTGATCGCGCGTAAAGTTCCATCGGATCCAACGTGCATCCAGGCGATGTCGTCGCCTACGGTCCAGACGCGGTAGCCCTTGTTCTCCAAGGCTGAAACCATCATCGCGAGGTTCGTCTTGCCGCACGCGCTCGGGAACGCAGCTGCCATGTAACTTACTTTGCCGGAGGGATCCTCCAGGCCAAGAATCAACATGTGCTCGGCCATCCAGCCTTGCTCGCGCGCCATCCAGCTCGCAATCCGCAGCGCAAAGCATTTCTTGCCGAGAAGCGCGTTCCCGCCGTAACCAGAGCCAATGCTCCAGATCAATTTCTCCTCGGGAAAATGAAGAACGAAGCGGCGCTCGGGGTTGAGGTCACCGAGTGAATGAAGACCAGGGACGAAATCAGACGAGCTGCCCAGGCGGTCGAGCGCGGCCTTGCCGATGCGCGACATGATTCGCATGCTCGCGACGACGTAGGCGGAATCGGTGAGTTCGACCCCCACTTTGCTATAGGGAGACGTAGCAGGGCCCAAGATGTAGGGAACTACGTACATCGTGCGGCCCTTCATCGCGCCATCGAAAAGCGGCCGGACTTTGCCCTTGGCTTCGTCGGGGGACATCCAATTGTTGGTTGGCCCGGCGTCTTCCTTTTTCCGAGTGCAGATGAAAGTGATGCCTTCGGTGCGAGCTACATCATTCGGATTACTGCGGTGAAGGTAGCTGTGGGGGTAGGTTTTCTGGTTCAGCTCTATATAAGTGCCGTCCCGCAACATTTCGGATGTCAACCGGTCGATCTCAGCTTGCGAACCGTCGCACCAGACGATTTTGTCTGGTTTCGTAAGGCGAGCAGATTCTTCCACCCAGCTTTCTAATGGCGTTGACACCGAACCTCCATAGCATTTGCGCGGGGGACGCCGCCCGACCGGGAGCGAATTTCATCGGGCCTGGCGGAACAGAGGCGCTTTCCACCGAAAATTGTAGGACACGCCCACCCCCAAATGCAACCGGACAGCCCGCGCGGGAAGGGGGTTCCGTGCCCGATGTTATACTTCCGGCGAAATGTACGCCCAAAAGCTGAAAGCGGAGGTGGTGATTGGCGGCAAACGCGAGCCGATGCCCCTCGAGTGGCTGGATAGTTTCTGTATGCGAAATTTCACGGGTACCGGGGAATTCGACGACACTTTGCCCACAGGAGAGGGAAGGCTTGAGGCCGGGGCGAATGTGAACGCCGAGAGGCTGGCCGCTGCGATGAGCGAGTGGCTTACGAAGCGGGGCAAAGGAAACGGGCAGGTGGTGAAGGTAGAGATCAGCGAAACCAAATAACGATTATTTTCAATGCAGAGCGATGATTTTCAATGCGGGGCAGGGAAAGAGCAACGGCCTGAATGGGTAAAAGGAAGAGCCGAACTCACCCTGCGTATGACTGGGGCGTTGCAGCGGTCATCGCAGAGCGGGTTCGGCTCCTCACCTGTAATTCGACGCGAGTGGGCTGTGATGGTTAGCAGCACGCGCCATAAGAAACAATTACGATCCTTCCGGGGTAGGCCGGGCCAAGCGAGCGCGAAGAAGATGCTCGCCGCCGTGGGCCAGCAAGTGTTTGATCTTGGGAAGCGAGGCGTAACAGGCGTCGGCTCCGGCAGCGATCAGTTGGGGCGTCTTCACAAACTCATCCCACAGCACGTGATGAACATCGGGTTCGATGAGCACGTCGCTAAGGCCTCGCCAGGGTTGGTTCGCAACCGTCTGAATAATCGAAAACGAACGGCTGATCACTTCAATCGTGTTGCGCGGCTTCGAATCAAGTAGCCCGGGCTCCAGGTGCACTGCAATCACAAGCTCGGCGCCCAGTTCGCGCACGGCAGGCGCGGGAACCTGCTCGGTGAGAAAACCGTCCACGAGGAAATGATCCTGGTGCTCGACCGGGAGAAACAGTCCTGGATAGGCGCACGAGGCGCGAAGTGCGGGGCTGATTTCGCCGCGCGTGAAGTGGACCGATTCGCCGGTAATCAAGTCGGTGGCGACAATACTGAGCGGAATTTTCATCTGACTGAAATTGTTGGCTGTGGTGAATCGGTGGAGGAATTCGTCGAGCGGCGCATTGGAGGCCATTCCCATGCGCGACAGAGTCCAGCGGCCGAAATCGCGGAAGCGAGTGGAGCAGCCTTGCTCGGCCATCACGTCAAGTGGAGTTCCGCTCGCGTAGGCCGAGGCAATCAGTGCGCCAACGCTGGTGCCGGCGATAAAATCAACCGGAATTTCGTTCTCTTCAAGAACGCGCAGCACGCCAATATGGGCGATGCCGCGCGCGAAACCGCCCCCGAGAGCGAGTCCCACTTTGGGACGCTGCCCATCGCCGCTGTACGCGAACGTGCGCAATCCGCGCAGCGCGGTGCCGAGCCATTTGGTGACGGGACTCATTTTCTGGCTGCGAAACCCTCTAACCACTTTACCGCACTTGGCGTGTGGCGGTGTTTCCGGTTGACCGCTGGTTACTCGTTTTGTAACCTCGATGGTCATCTTTCGTCTTCCCGTGAAACCGAATCATGAAACGAGTCCGATGAAAAAAAGAATCGAGAAGGTGGCTGTGCTGGGAGCTGGGACGATGGGTGCGCGCATCGCGGCGCACGTGGCGAATGCCGGCATCCCGTGTTTTCTGCTTGATATCGTGCCGAGCGAATTGAGCGCTGATGAGAAACGAAAAGGGCTGACGCTCGAAAGCCCCGCCGTGCGGAACCGGATTGTGCTGACCGGGCTGGAAGCAGCCAGGAAATCGCGCCCGGCAGCATTCTTCACACCTGAAACCGCGCGGCTCGTGATGCCCGGAAACCTGGAAGACAATCTTGCGTGGTGTGGGCAAGCCGATTGGATTATCGAGGCGGTCGCTGAGAATCTTGAGATTAAACGCAAATTGTTTGAACGAGTCGAAAGCGTGCGCAAACCGGGGACGATTGTCACGTCGAACACATCCGGGCTGCCAATCCGTTTGATCGCGGAGGGCCGTTCGGAGGATTTTCAGCAGCACTGGGCGGGAACGCATTTTTTTAATCCTCCGCGTTACATGAAGCTCGTTGAGTTAATTCCTGGGCCGAAGACCCTGCCTGGCGTGCTGGCGACGCTCGACGAAATGTGCGATCTGCGGCTGGGCAAGGGAGTGGTGATTGCGAAGGACACCCCAAACTTCATTGCCAATCGGATCGGCACGTACGCGATGCTGAATGTCCTGAAGCAAATGCAAGCGCTGGAAATGACCGTCGAGGAAGTGGACGCCTGCACGGGGCCCGCGATCGGGCAGCCCAAATCGGCTACATTTCGTACCGCTGACATTGTTGGCTTGGATGTGCTCGTGCACGTGGTGCGCAACATTTACGACAATATTCCCAACGATGAATCGCGGGAGATGTGGCGCGTTCCCGCTTTCGTTGACGAGATGATGAAGCGCGGCTGGCTGGGCGATAAGACGGGAAGCGGATTTTACAAACGAGTGAAGAAGGGCGGCGACTCGGAAATTCTGACGCTCGATTGGCAGAAGATGGAATACCGTCCGCGGATGAAGGCGAAATTCGGGTCGATCGAAGGCGGGAAGCAGATCGAAGAGACGCGCGAGCGAGTCCGGGCGCTCGTTGCGCCTGCGATGGAGGGAAAGGGCGACAAGGCCAACCGTTTTCTGTGGTCGTGCTTGGGCGAAAACTGTTTGTACGCAGCGCGCCGTGTGCCGGAAATCGCCAATAGCGTAGTGGATGTGGACCGCGCGATGCGCTGGGGTTTTGCGTGGGAGTTGGGGCCGTTTGAAGTGTGGGACGCAATTGGCGTGGCGCGAATGGCGGAGGCGCTTGGGCGGGAGGGGAAGCAGATTCCGCCCGTGGTGAATGACGTGCTCGCGTCGCCAAAGAAATCGTTCTACGAAACGGAAAAGGGCAGCACGCGATATTTCGATTTGGGCGCGAAGGCCATGAAGCCCGTGCCGGAGCCGGCCGGAATCATCATTCTGAAGTCGCTGAAGGATCGTACGGGCGTGGTGCAGACGAACCCGGGCGCGAGCTTGATTGATCTGGGCGACGGCGTGGTGTGCTGCGAATTTCACTCCAAGATGAATTCGATTGGCGGGGACATCGGCGCGATGATTCATGCCGGTGTCAAACGGCTGGGTTCGGAATTCGATGCGATGGTGATCGCGAATCAGGCGCAGAATTTTTCCGTGGGCGCTAATTTGATGCTGTTGCTCGTGACGGCGCAAGAAGGCGAGTGGGACGATATTCACATGGCCGTGCGCCAGTTTCAGGGCGTGAACATGGCGATCAAATATGCGCCGGGGCCCGTGGTGGCGGCGCCGCAGGGAATGGCGCTGGGCGGAGGCTGCGAAATCAGCCTCAGTTCGGCGCGAATTCACGCGGCGGCGGAGGCGTACATTGGGCTTGTTGAGACGGGCGTGGGATTAATTCCGGGCGGCGGCGGGACGAAGGAGATGCTGATTCGCGCGAACGAGCGCGCAGGCGGAGGCGAAGACCTCGATCTATTTCACGCACTCAAGCCGATCTTTGAAACGATTGCGATGGCGAAGGTATCCACCAGCGGCGAAGAGGCGCGTTCGCTCGGATTTTTGCGGCGTTCGGATTTGATCGCGATGAATCGCGACCGGCAGGTGGCGGACGCGAAAGCGACGGCGCTGGCGCTGGTTCGCGAGGGATATCATCCGCCCGCGCCCGCTGAAATCCGCGTGCTGGGCGAAGAATTTCTCGCTGGCGCGAAGCTTGCGATCCACATGCTGGTTCGGGGAGAATTTGCGAGCGAGCATGACGCCGTTGTGGGTAGAAAATTGGCGTACATACTGGCCGGTGGAAGCATCACCGCTCCGCAGACGGTTTCTGAGCAATACATTCTCGATTTGGAACGCGAAGCTTTTGTGAGCTTGTGCGGGGAGCGAAAAACGCAGGAACGAATCGCGCACACACTCAAAACTGGAAAGCCGCTGCGAAATTAACACACGATTCACACTAACGATTTATTTGCGCACAGGCACAACTTTTTGCTTCATTCGGTGTAACTCAGGGTAGGGGTTCGTGCATCTAAGTAGCCGGTTGACGACGGTCCTGGGTGGGCCGTTGGATTGAATCGCTCCGAACTGTCCGAGATTTTGGGGAACTTTATGGGAATGTGCGAGCAAGAGTAAGCATACCGGTGTGCTTAAGGAGAACGGGATGACCAGCAATGCGGTCCGGAAAATATTATTGAGCTGTGCGCTTGTAACTACTCTTTTGCCAGTCATCACGAACGCACAATCAGCTGCCACTGAGTCTGGAATGGCTTCCCCCGTTTACGACCTGAATAAGGAAATAAAGGTTGATGGGACGATCGATAAGATTGAAACCAATTCGAGCGCTGGGCCGATTGGGACGCACCTGCTCGTGATTTCGGCGCAGGGCGTCGTCGATGTGCACCTGGGAGCGAGCGCGGCTGTGACCGCGAAAAATCTTGGCCTTACGGTGGGCGAGAGCATTCACGTGACTGGAATGATGGCAAACGTTGGCGGAAATTCCGTGTTGCTCGCGCGGATTCTCACCACGTCGAATCACATTTACATGCTGAGAAACGAGCACGGCGCGCCGATTCGTTCGCTTATGCCGCGAGGCGCGGCTTCGACTGCGAATTCGCAGAAAGGAGCGCTCTAATGAAACAGCGAACGATTGCGTTCCTGGTGCTTGGAGTTGCTGTCGCGCTCGGTGTGGCGGGTTGCGGCGGAAGTGGAGGCGGTTCGAATCCCAATGCAGCGATTTCGGTGGTGATTTATCCGGGTACGGCTTCGATTCCCTTGAATGGCGTGATTAATTTCACTGCGGTTGTCTACAATTTTACGGCGAACAGCGCGGTGGACTGGTCGGCGAGTGCTGGCTCGTTTACCGGCAGCGTATTTACTGCGCCGGGAACGACGGGGAGCGTTACTGTCACCGCTACGTCGCAGGAGGATAAGTCGAAATCAGCGACCGTCACGGTGATGGTTGGCACGGCGCAGCCGATCACGGTTTCTCCGGCTGCGGTTTCACTCGCGGCGCAGGGCATGCAGACGTTTACAGCCGCCGGAACCGGGCCTTTTAACTGGACAGTGACGGCCACTCCTGGCGCGGATCCTGGGACGATTGACCAATCCGGACATTACACCGCCCCGCGCACACCGCCTCCAGGTGGAACGGTTACGGTCTCGGCGCTCTCTGCGGCTGGCTCGGGTACGGCGACGGTAACGATCGTTTTTTCTGCCGCAACTTTATCGGGTCAATATGCGTTCTCCTATACGGGTGAGGATGCGGGCGGTTTTCTGGCTGTGGCGGGCAATTTCACGGTTAACGGATCGGGTCTGATTACTGGCGGAGTTGAGGATGTGAACAGCATTGCAAGCGGCATCCTTGAAAATCCGATCAACGGAGGCAGCTTTGCGGTAGGACCTGACGGCCGGGCGATTGCTACGGTCACCACAGGACTCGGCACCGTGACGTGGCAGGTGACCATCATCTCCGAGAAGCATGCTTTGCTCGTGCGGTTCGATAGCTCCGCCACCGGCAGCGGAACGATTGACCAAGCCAACCCTGCGGATTTTTCCGTGAGCGCGATTGCGAACAATTATTCGTTCGGAATCAGCGGAATCGACTCAAGCGGTGCTCCAATGGCAATTGCCGGACGGTTTCTGGCCGACGGCGCCGGAACCTTTCCAGTCAATTTCGCGATTCAGGATGTAAACGATGGCGGGACGGTGACGCAAGCCGATCTGTCGCTCCACGGAAACATTTTTTCGATCGACGGCGCGACAGGCCGCGGTACGCTAGAGCTGATCAGCACGGTTCCAGGCACGGGGACTCTGACGTTTGCTTTCTACATCATTGACAGCACGCATTTCAAATTGGTGGAGATTGACAACGGGGGCGCTCCCGTTCTGGCAGGAGATGCATTTAGCGCGCCCAATTCGATCACGCTCGCGAATCTGAACGGGAGTTATGCCTTCACAGTTGCGGGATCGGAGACGGGCGGGCCGTATGCGGCGGGAGGCGTGTTTACTGCGTCGGGCACCGGGACAATTTCCGGCGGTGTTCAGGACGTTAACGAGCAGGCGACCACGCTTCACCTGGCGGAGAAAATCGCATCGGCTAGCTCAACGTACACGCTGAGTCCAGCGACCACTTCGAATCGCATTCTCCTGACGCTCTCTGCCGGGGGCATCAGCTTCATGTACGCGGTATACCCCACGGCGACCAACTCTTTCGAGATGGTCGAAGTAGACAAGGTGGTTCCCGTCAGCAGCGGCATGGGATTTCTGCAATCGTCAACCAGCGCTCCTTCGGGAACGTACGGAATCAACACCACGGGCCAGACGACGACCGGTGAGCAGGATATCAATGGCTCGATCTCATCGGCCGGAACCACCGGGCTTACCGGCTACCTCGACATCAATGAGACAGGAAATATTTTCAGCAACATTCCTTTGTTCAACAGCACAATCGCGGCACCGACCAGTTTCGGTCGCGCGACGCTGACCCTTGCGACCGCCAAACCGACTTCGGCGTCTTTTACATTTGCTTACTACGTTGTCGACAACTCAACGGTGCTAATAATCGAGATGGACAAAGTCGCGGTCACCCTCGGCACCATGGCCAAGCAGTTCTAGAAAGAGTTGGACGACAACTGCCCCTATCAGTGAAAGCCCCGGGAATCCGCGTCAGCGGGTTCTCGGGGCAAATTCTCTTCGCGGTATTGATTTTTGGCCTAGCCAGATAGTCCTTTCTCACGTCTTCGACACACTAGTACTGCTCCCGTTGCGCACTCGTTTTCGCCTTATGTTTACTTGCGCTTGGCCGATGAAGCAAATGTTCTGAGGCAGTACCAACGTACTATTGCCGCACTTTGTCACGCCCGCCGAAAATCGGCATATATCAAGGAAAACCATCTTTAGTCACATCTTCGGGGGGGACGGCCTAACTGCCGGATAGAACGATGGCGCCACTTACAAAAGACTCGATCGAAGCTCCCAGCACGGTTGGCAGCACGCCGGTTTCACAGACAGGAACGCAAAGCAAGCCGATGTCCGCACTCCGCGCCGATGCTCTCTCACTCGAAGTTGCTGTCAAGGTCCATGGTTCGCGCGTTATCGAAGTCGCCCGCGGCACCGCGCCGCGCACCGAACCTTTTGAAGAACAGACCGTAACGATGATTGTTTTTCCGCAGGGCGCCGTTCTCAGAATGATGTCGGCCGTGAACGTCAGTCAAATGCTGGTTCTCACGAATATCAAGACGAAACAGGATTCCATCTGTCGCGTTTTGAAAGTTCGGCCGAATGCAAATCAAGGAAGCTACGTCGAAGTGGAATTCACGCACCGTCAACCCGGCTATTGGGGTGTGCAATTTCCTTCCGAGGGACCAGTTGCGGCCAACATCGTTGCGCCGCCACAAACGAATTTGGAATCGCAGACAACTGCGCCGCCTCCACCGGCGCCCGTCGTCAGGCCAACAGTTACAGCGCCGCCTCGCGAGTCACAGCCCGCCGTGGCCGCGCCGACTGTTCCATTCGTGCCAGCCGCGAAACCCGAGTCTTCCTTCATCTCGATCGGCTCACAGGAAAAAGTACAAGAAGCCGCCTCTGCCACAGCGGTAACAAAGCCGCTCTCTCCTGTCGAAAGGAGACTGGAGAGTCCGGCGCCCCCTGTTGCAAAAACTATTGCCGCGGAGCCTCCACCAGCACAGCCGCCCGCTCCGCCCGAAGTCACAATGGATGAGCTGTTGGGAGACGGCGACTCCGTTTCCCCGTCTGCCGTAGCAACCGCCACTGAGGAGCAACCGGCTTCTTCTGCTTTGTCGGCGTCTCCCGACGTTACGGCCATTCTCGGCGACGCTACTTCGGATGCTTCGAAATCCTCCGCGTCTGAAGCGTTTGGAGCGCGGCTCGATTCAAGTTTCGGAAGCTCCGTTTCACAGGATACTGGCAGCAAACAAAACTGGATGTTGATCGCGGCCTGCGTTACGGTACTTGTTGCCGCTCTAGGAGCCGGGATCGCCTATTTCCGGCAGCGTCCGGCAAATGCAATTGCCAGCCCGCGCACAGCACCCTTAGCTCAGAGCGCTTCCAACGCTGCTCAGCCGGGCGCCAACGATACGAATCAACTCCCGGCGATTACTCCCGCAGGCCAGCCCTATATGCCTGCCGGCGCCCAAGCGAATCCAGCCGCCAGATCGAATATCAGCGCGCCAACGGAGGCCGCTCCGTCGCCAAACGCAAGCAACGGCACAAAAGCGTCAGCACCAAGCGCTAACCATTCGCCTGCCGCACCTGCTGCGAAGCAATCCGTTCCGGGAGTGACGTCTGATATGGTGTCCACAGAGCTGACTTCCCATCCCACCACCTGGACACGCGGAAGCGAAGGTCAATCCGATCAACCGCCCGTTCTTGATGCGAGCGCATCGCCTGCGGGAGCAAGCGCTCTGCCGGGAATCTCAGGACCGAACGCAGCGTCCATTCCCGCGCCAACGATGCAGCCAGAAGGCCCGGTCAAAATCGGCGGCAATGTGAAGGAACCAAAACTAATCAATTCGGTAGCGCCGATTTATCCTGCCAGCGCGCGTTCGAGCGGAGTGCAGGGCGACGTGGTAATCGACACCACGATCGACAAGACCGGGAAGGTCGTGAAAATGCACGTGGTTTCCGGTCCCTTGATGCTGCGGGGGTCTGCTCTGGACTCGCTGAAGCGCTGGAAATTCGAGCCTTCGAGTTTGGATGGCGAGCCGGTCGACGTGCAGATGCAGGTCACGATCAAGTTCCGGCTCTAGCAGCAAATCCATTTCGTTCAACGCTCGAAAGCTTGCCGCAGCGCGGACCCTCCGCGCTGTTGCTTTTTTGCCTCTGCTGGCATCCAATGGTTGGGCCCTTAACGACTCGTCTGCGTATGATTTCCGAATGAGGTGACAGATGCGAGAAGCGGTGATTGTTAGCGCGGTTCGAACAGCAGTGGGCAAGGCTTCGAAGGGGGCGCTTCGAACCACGCGTCCCGATGATCTCGGCGCGCTGGTAATCAAAGAATCGATCGCTCGCGCTGGTATAGACCCCAAGGAAATCGAGGACGTGATTCTGGGTTGCGCCATGCCCGAAGCCGAACAGGGCATGAACGTCGCGCGTATTGCATCGCTTCGCGCCGGATTGCCCGTCGAATCCTCCGCGATGACCATCAACCGTTTCTGCTCCTCCGGCCTGCAGTCCATCGCCCTCGCCGCCGAGCGCATCATGGCGGGGCAAGGGGACGCGGCCGTTGCCGGAGGCACCGAATCCATGACGATGGTGCCCATGGGCGGTAATAAAGTTTCTCCCAATCCCTGGCTCATGGACAATTATCCGGACGCGTACCTGGGAATGGGCCTGACCGCGGAAAATCTCGCCAAGAAATATGGCATCACGCGTGAGCAGGCAGATAACTTCTCCTATTGCAGCCACCAGAAGGCGCTCGCTGCGATCGCCGCAGGAAAATTCAAGGATGAGGTCGTCCCCGTGGACGTCAGCTACAGCATGCTGGAAGCCAGCGCCAACGGCTCGCCAAATGGCTCGCGCCCCAAAACCGTGAAGGCCAAATTCGACACCGACGAAGGGCCGCGCGCGGACACTTCTGTGGAAGCGCTCGGGAAACTGAAGTCTGTATTTCATTTGCACGGCGTGGTCACAGCGGGGAACAGTTCGCAGATGAGTGACGGTGCTGCAGCCGCAGTTGTGATGAGCGCCGAGAAAGCTCGCGCGCTCGGCTTGAAACCCCTTGCGCAATTCCTAGCGTTCGCCACGGCTGGATGTCCGCCCGAGGAAATGGGTATCGGCCCCGTATTTGCAATTCCGAAGGCGCTTAAGATTGCGGGTTTGACGCTGGACCAAATCGATGTAATCGAACTGAATGAAGCGTTCGCGACACAAGCGCTAAGCGTGATCAAAGCCGCGGGACTCGATCCTGCGAAGGTGAATCCCAATGGTGGCGCTATCGCGCTCGGCCATCCGCTCGGGTGTACCGGCGCAAAACTCACCGCTTCCATCCTGCGCGAACTCGAACGCCGCAATGCGCGCTACGGAATGGTAACCATGTGCGTCGGCGGAGGCATGGGCGCGGCAGGCATTTTCGAACGATTGTCCTAGGCTTTCAAACGGCTTGCTGGACACCTGGTCGCTTCGATCGCTGCGCTCGCGATGGCGACGATTGTGACGCAATAGCCCGGGCTTTTGAGCCCCGCACTCTCTGCTCAGGCTTGCACAGCCGGCAGACCCGTAGCTCAGTCCCCTTCCGGCCAACTCGCTGGCCGGAATTGACCTGAGGCCTTCTGACCTATTGATTCCGGCTCAAATGAGAGAGACAATCACTTTTTATTGACCCCCACTTTTTCAGGAGGCGACGCACATCATGGCCACGGCACCGGTTTCCCAGGTTCTCAACCGCGGAGGATCGTTTCTCATCACGTCCACCAGTCCCGAGGAAGTCTTTACTCCCGCCGATATCACGGACGACCAGCGCCTCATCGGACAGACTGCTGAGGAATTCGTCCAGAAAGAGGTTTTGCCCAATGTGCCGGAGCTCGAAGCGCACAAAGAAGGATTGATGGCGCAGATGCTGAAGAAGGCCGGAGAGATCGGCTTGCTCGGCGGCGCGATTCCTGAAGAATACGGCGGCGCGGGTCTCGACAAGATTTCCTCTACTGTCCTCGCTGAAAAATTGTCTGGCTACGCGTCCTTTGCCGTCTCTCACGGCGGTCACTCCAGCATCGGAACAATTCCAATCGTCTATTTCGGCACCGAAGAGCAGAAGAAAAAATATCTGCCGAAGATCGCCACGGGCGAACTTCTTTCCAGCTACTGTCTCTCCGAGCCGCAGGCGGGCTCGGATTCGCTCGCCGCTCGCACGCGCGCGGTGCTTTCACCCGACGGCAAGAACTGGATTCTGAACGGCCAGAAGATGTGGATCACGAATGGCGGGTTTGCCGACGTGTACATTGTGTTCGCCAAAGTGGACGGTGAGAAATTCTCCTGCTTCATCGTCGAGCGCGGTACGCCCGGCTTTTCGGCTGGCCCCGAAGAAAAGAAAATGGGAATCCGCGGCAGTTCCACCACGCCGATCTTTTTCGAGAATTCTCTGGTACCAAAGGAAAATCTTCTTCACGAAGTCGGACGCGGCCATATCGTCGCGTTCAATACGCTCAATGTCGGGCGCTTCTCACTCGGCGCCTCCTGTCTGGGTGGCGCGAAAGAAGTTCTGAAAGCCTCGTCAAAGTATTCCAAGGAGCGGACTGCGTTCGGTAAATCGCTCAAGGATTTTGGTCTGATCAAAACCAAGCTCGGCGAAATGGCCATCCGCATCTACGCGGTCGAATCCATGATTTACCGCTCGGCGGGCATGATCGAAGCGGCCGTGTCGTCGCCCACGCCCGGCTCGAATAAAACGCAACAGGCCATGCAGGTGCTCGAGGAGTACGCCATCGAGAGTTCGATCAGCAAAGTGATGGGCAGCGAGACGGTGGATTACTGCGTGGATGAAGGAGTGCAGATCTTCGGCGGATACGGCTTCCATGAAGATTACCCCGTAGCGCGCGCCTATCGCGACAGCCGCGTGAACCGCATTTTCGAAGGCACCAACGAAATCAACCGCATGCTCATTATCCAGATGCTGATCAAGCGCTCCATGGCGGGCATTCTGCCGCTCATCCCCGCCGCAATGAAGCTGGGCGAAGAAGTCCTGGCAGGCCCGTCCTTTGAGGAAGCGCCGACCGGAGCATTTGCTGAAGAGGAACGCTCGCTGGCACAGGCCAAGAAGATCTTCCTGCTCGCAGCGGGCACGGCGATGCAGAAATTCCGCGAAGGCCTGGCCGAACAGCAGGAAATCGTGGCCTCGCTCGCCAATATTGCGATGGACATCTACGCCATGGAATCGTCGCTGCGTCGCGCTCAGAAAGCATTCGCCAAGCGTGGCGAATCCGCAAACGTGGTGGGTGACGCCGCCCGCGCGTTTGTGTATGACGCGATGGACCGAATCGAGAAGGATGCGCGCACCGCTCTGGCTGCTTCGACCGACGGCGACACGCTCATCACGCAACTCGCCGTTCTACGCCGCTTCGCCAAGCACGCTCCGATTGACACGATCGCGATCCGCCGCCGCGTTGCCGACGCTGTTCTCGTGCAGGATCGCTATCCATTCGAAGGCCGGTGAAGTTGGCGTAGCTCGGCTTTCCAACGCGAACTGTTCGCGCATCAGCCGAATGGAAATATCCGCTGCGCTTTTCAAAAACGCTCAGGCGAAAGAAAAATAAAAACGTCTGCGCCGGACTAAAAGTGTCAGCTAGAATCCTGCTGTTCACCTTCGGCACATTCGGTACTTGAGTACTCCTTTCCAAGGAAAGCATTTTCTCTTGTGCGCGGTTTAGCGGCATACAGGGTTTCCCCATTCTCCTTATCTTTCAGTCACTTACGCGAAGCTTTATTTGGACTTTCCGTTGCATCTAATCAAATGTGAGACGGTGAGGCCTGATGAAAACGTTCCTGGAGCAATCGAAATCGTTGGCGCTGTTAATCGTTGAAAAAGCGAAGGTCCGCAAAGGACTGCTGCTGGGCGTTGCAATTTTCTTCGTGTTTCAACTCTACTTTGTTCGCGAATTGCTCGCGGCTGAGCTTCTCTTCGGCCTGGGTTTCGCGGTTTTGCTCGCCCTTGTGGCTGTGGCGTATCTGGTCGGCACACTCGGAGAGCGCGGCTTGGACTTCGCCGAAGTTGGAGTTCGGGTGATCGGAGATTCGGCCCGCCGCGGCTTCAGCGCGATTGAAGAAATCAGCAGAAAACAATTCCGCCATCCACGCTCGGAGTCTGCCCAGTAATCGCCTGGCGATCCGCCCATTTTAATCTGCGGTTCCGCGATTAAAATTCTTTCTAACTCCCTCAAAACAAACACTCGGGCCCTTGTCTAATCGGCGGTAAAACGCCTATTGACCGGTTCGCCTTCGATGCCGGACTGAGCACCCGAATCGCTCCCTCGATGTGGCGAGATGACTCGGCTTCGGGTAAACTATCAACCTGCGGAGAGTGAATTGACGCTTACGAATATTCAGGGCGCCAACGGGGCGAAGACGCTGGTAAGGGTTCGGCCCAGAGGCTTCTGTGCCGGTGTGGTGCGGGCCGTCGACATCGTTGAACTGGCGCTCGAGGCCTATGGCCGCCCGGTCTACGTCCATCATGAGATCGTCCACAATCGCTACGTCGTCGATCAGCTGAGGCGGCGGGGGGCGATTTTCGTCGAGACAATCGAGGAAGTTCCCGAAGGCGCGGTGTTGGTGTTTAGCGCGCACGGTGTTCCGCCGCGCGTTCGAGTGGAAGCGCAAGAGCGGCGTCTGCGCGTGATTGACGCTACATGCCCGCTTGTAACCAAAGTGCATTTGGAAGCGTTGAAGTTTGCGCGTGAAGGCCGCACGCTGATTCTCATCGGCCATCGCGACCACCAGGAAATCGTGGGTACTTCGGGCGAGGCTCCGGATCAGACCGTGGTTGTAGGGAGCGTTGAAGAAGTGGACGAGCTCGAGGTTCCGGATCCCGAGCGCCTTGCTTTTCTGACGCAAACCACGCTTTCGCTCTACGACACTCAAGAGATTGTTGCGCGGTTGCGCCAGCGATTCCCGACGATTGTGGGCCCCGCTTCAGACGACATTTGCTATGCGACGCAGAATCGTCAGGAGGCGGTGGAAGCGCTCACGCACGAAGTGGAGCTGATTTTGGTGGTCGGCTCCGCGAACAGTTCCAACTCGAATCGTCTCGTGGAAGTTGCCAAGCGCGCCGGCGTTGCTGCCCGGCTCATCGAGGATGCCAACGACATCGAAGAATCCTGGGTCACCAGTGTAAAGACGCTCGGCCTAACGGCGGGAGCGTCCGCACCCGAGATTCTCGTGGAGCAGGTAAGCCAGCGTCTCGCGAAATTCGGATTCACGAATGAGCGCGACCTGGATTTGATTCGTGAAGATGTGCGTTTCACGCTGCCGCCGGAGCTCGCAGCACGCCAAAGCGCGCACTAAAGCGGCAAAAGGGTGTGAACCATCCTAGGAGCCGATGAGTGGCGGTAAAGATAGTCCGCCAGCCCAATAAGATTGCTCTGCTGGGTGCGCCCACGAGCGCGGCCGCGATGTCAGCGGGACACGAAGGCGCTCCTGCGGCATTGCGCTCCGCTGGATTGATTGATCGACTTCGTTCTGCCGGTTATGAAGTTTCCGATTTGGGCGACGATCCTGCCCAGCTCTACCAACCCGACGAAGAAAGCCCTCGGGCTCGTAATCTTCCGCGAATCATTGCCGCGCTTGAAGCCCTGAAACCACGCGTTGAACAAGCCGTAAAGTCCACTGCGCTTCCCGTGATCTTGAGTGGTGATTGTTCCGTCGCACTTGCTACCGTTGCCGGCACACGACGCTATTTCCGCAACGTCAGCATGATCTACATGGATCGCGACGCGGACTTGAACACGCCTGCAACGACGCCGTCAGGCTGCGTCGATGGAATGGTCGTTTCCCACCTGACCGGAACCGGCGCTGCGGAGATGGTGCGTTTCTGGGGTGAGCCACCGCTGGTGCGCGAACCGGATCTCGCTCTTTTTGGTGTCGCTCGGTTGGATCCGGCGGAAGAGCAGTTGCTGGCGAAATCGCCGCTTCGTTGTTTTCACGCGGCGGACGTGCAGCGAATGGGTGCCGCGGCCGCGGCTCAGGCTGCCGTGGAGCGCATTCATGCCAACGGCTACGAATTTATTCTGCACTTCGACGTGGATGTGATTGCCGGTTTTCAGGCGACGAACTATCCGGGAAGCGGCGGTCTGAGTCTCGAGGAAGTGCGCCAGGCTCTCGAGGTTTTCGTAACGCAAAAGCATCTCGCGGCGATTGAAGTGGCTGCCTACAATCCTACGAAAGATGCTGATGCCAGCGCTGCCAGGCTGATTATCGACTTACTCGCTGAGGTCCTCGAGAAACGACTCCAAACTCTTAAATCGGCTGCGCAGAGTGCGCCCGCTCAGGTTGCGGCTTCTGCTGCAGCTGCGCCGGCATCGGGCGCAGCTGCCCTGGAGAAAGAAGTACCTGCCGGCGAGCAATCTGATGAGCAGCAAACGCATGCGCACGCCGCCGTGGCGCCACCGCCAGTAGCTGCCGGAGAAGCTTGGTCCTCGGATTCGCTTGAAATTGAATCCGCATCGGATCCAGAGAATCCGAAATCCGATGCGCATGAAATTTCCGGAGAATCTTCTGGGGAACAGGAAGAGTCTCCATCGTAGCGAGCTGTCCGCCTCCGCTGCAAAATCTCGATTCCGCTCTATGAACGCAAAGCTTTCTATAGTTATTTTCGATGTGGATGGCGTGCTTGTGGACACGCGCGGATCCTTTCAGCGCACCACGCTTGAGACGGTGAGGCTGTTGACGTCAAAGCGAGTGACTCGTTCGGAACTTCACCGCTGGAAGAACCGGCCTGGATTCAACGACGATTGGAAGCTTTCGCATGCCTGGGTAAATCAACTCGGCAAGGAATTGAGCTACGAAGAGGTGAAGCGACATTTCGTTGAAATCTACTGGGGCAAGAACGGAAGCGATGGAAATGTCCGCCGCGAGAAATGGGTGCTTCCACGCGCGGCCTTGAAGCGAATCGCGAAAATCGCGCCACTGGCGCTCTTCACCGGTCGCGTGCACAAAGAGCTCGATTACACGCTTGACCGATGGGAGGTGCGCGACTATTTCCGGCAAATTGTAACTGTCGAAGAAGTGTCGAAGCCCAAACCCGACCCCGAAGGCCTGCTAAAAATCCTCGATGGCCGCAACCCTTCATCCGCGCTGTATGTGGGCGACAATGTCGACGATGCCCTGGCGGCGAAAGCGGCGAAAGTTCCGTTCGTCGGAATTCTGCCACGTAGGAGCTGGGAACGGCGACATCGTGGTACCCAGCTTAAAGAGCTTGGCGCACTGACTATCCTCGGCAAGATCAGTGAGTTGGAAGTTTGGCTAAAAAAATACATATCTCGCGCGGCCCGCTCGTAAACCTCTGTCCCAACCCAAGATAGGACTAACTGGTAGTACCGAAAAGGACACCAGTACCATTGTCCGCAACGCACCTAAGCTCCATATTTGCAGGCAGAGGCGGGGCCACTGCCCCAATTGCCGCCATGAACGCCAACACACGCGCTACGGCTGCTCGAGCCTTCGTACGCAGCCTTAACATCCTGCTCAAGTTCGCTCGAATGTATGACTTCGGGCACCCTCGCACCAAAAAACAGTATGAGACGGCTTGGAGCGAACTCCAAAGCGCTCTTGGCTCAGATAACGAAGCGGGCGTGTTGCTATCGGTGTCCGGCGACCAGCTGTTACTTGACGGAATGTCACTCGAATCCGCTGCAGCGGAAAAAAGCTTTGCGCGGATGCTTTCGGCAGCAGGAATTGCGAGCATTCACTTTTCACCAAAAGTAACACAGGCGAGCCTCGCAAAATTCGTCCGCGGTTTCCCGACGGGAACGGGCTCGAAGCCTGCTCAACTCGTCGAACAGCTCAAAGCCGCGCTAGAAGGCGATCCGCACATTCACGTGAATGAAGTTTGTTTCGTGCCGGCGGATTCTTCGATCGCGAAATCGTCGGTGGCGGCACACATCACCGCCCGCACGTTGGGAATGGATTCTGCTGCCGCCAACGAGCTATTCAATGACCCTGAGAAACTTTTGCAGTTGATCGTCGCGGCGGAAGGCACCAAAAGCCCGGGTGGACGCGGCACCGGCTCCGGCGGATCAGGCAGCGGCGGTGGGTCGGGGAGCGGTTCAGGCGGCTGGGGCGACGGCAGTGGTGGGTCGGGTGGACGCGGCACCGGCTCCGGCGGATCAGGCAGCGGCGGTGGGTCGGGGAGCGGTTCAGGCGGCTGGGGCGACGGCAGTGGTGGGTCGGGTGGACGCGGCACCGGCTCCGGCGGATCAGGCAGCGGCGGCGGATCGGGAAGCGGTTCGGGCGGCTGGGGCGACGGAAGCGGTCATAGCGGCGGTCCCGGTACGGGTAGCGGTGGGGAAGGCTACGGTCAAGGGTATGGATCTGGGCCGGGTGGCACAGGCGCCGCCGGTGGCGACGCAGGGACATGGAACATCGTCGGCGGTAGCGGCTCGGGATCGCGGCTTGATCCCAATGCCGGGGGCTTCTGGCTGAACAAAGAGGGCTCCAGCGGAGCGGATTCAGGCTCAGGTAGCGGAGCGGGAGCCGGCATTTCCGGAATGCTTTCCGGCGTGAATGCTGGTTCTGGCGGCACGGGCGGTTACGGCGGCGAAGCGGGAACTTGGAACATTGTCGGCGCTGGTGAAGGCGGCGGAACGCGACTCGATCCCAATGCAGGTGGGTTCTGGCTCAACAAAGACGGATCGAGCGGTGCAGGCTCAGGTTCGGGAAGCGGAACTGGCGCGGCAATTCCCGGAGCTGTTCCGGTGACTGGTTCGGCAGCAGGAACAGGCGGCCCTGGAAGCGGAACTGGCGATGCGGGAGATCCAGGAACGTGGAACATTCTTGGCGGCAGCGCCGAAGGAACTCCGCTTGATCCCAATGCCGGCGGCTTTTGGTTAAACAAAGAGGATTCTTCAGGCCGGAGCAGAAGCGGAGGTTCCGGACGAGGTGTGAGTGGCACAGCGGTTCATGGCGGAGGTAGCGGCCACGGTGCAGGCGGCGGAGATTTTGGTGGCGGGTCTTTCGGCAGTGGAAATTCCGGCAGTGGAAATTCCGGCAGCGGGAATTCCGGCAGCGGAAATTCGGGAGGCTTCGCAGGCGGCACTGGTCCCAGCTCTGGCGTTGGCAACAGTGCTGGATCGAACTCGCGCATCTGGAGAGTTCCTCCCGGAGCGAGCACGAATCCAGAAGCTGGTAATCCCGGGCGATGGGCAAATGCCACTTCGGGCATTCGCGTGGGGCGTTCCTCGCGCACGGCAGCTGGTCCTGGCTCGATGTCCGTTGAAACCGGATTGATGACGCTTCAAGAGGACGAGCTGCAAGGTATCCTGCAGGTGCTGGCGCAAATCGCCCGCACAGGAGAAGGCACCAAGGACAAACTCGATCCGAACGCTTTTCAGTCGCGGCTTTCAACACTCCCGCGCCGGGCACGTTTCACGATCAGCCAGGCTCTTTCGGCATTGGCGGCGCAAGCTCCGACGGAATCGTCAGACCGTCCGACGCTTCTGAAGCTTGCCGAGCACATCGCGATTCGGTTCGCATTGGAGAGCTACGAACGCGGAGACATCGAAGTGAACTCCGTGCGCCAGTTGCTCGACGAGATGAACACGGAACTCGACGGCCTGCGCAAGATCATGGGCGTGTATGAAGAAAAGATGTCCCGCGCCGGAATCGAAGTGCAATCCCACGTGGAGCTGCTGGCCCAACAATTCTGGTCCGAGGTAGCAGAAGATAAGAAGAAAGCGGTGCTCGAGTCTGGCGACGCGTGGTGCGTTCCAGCGGCGAAAGTGCGCGAATACGTGGAAGCTTTGCAGGCGCGCGGAGAATCGGAAACAGCGATCGGAATCCTCCGTAACTACGCGACTTGTATTACCAACAAGGCGAACCAGCCGCGCCGTCAAGCAGCCATGGGACTCGCGGAACTAGCGTCGCTCTATGCGAATACGGACGAGCGACTGCTTATGGACGTAATTCGACAAATCGGCGTCCAACTTCCCGAAGAGCATGATTCCGAGATGCAGAGCCTGGTGGGGGCGGCTTTCGTGCGTATGTCGCAGGAAGCGACGAAGAAGCGGTCTTATGCCGCGATTCAACGCTCGGTTGAGTTGGTCGACTACGTGGAGACGGAACGCCCTGAAATGGGCAAGAATCTACGGCCAAAGATCGCGATTGAAAGCCGCTTGCCGGAATTCATCGATGAAGCGCTCAAGGAAGGAAATGTCCAGAGCGGTCTTGCCGACCTGCTCCGGCGCATGCCGGGTCCGGCATCGCAGCAGCTGGCGGTCCGGTTCAGCCGTGCGGGATTTCGAGAGGACTGCGAACTTCTGGTCTCGATGATGAGCTTGCTGGGACCCGAAGGTTTGGAACACCTTAGGCAGCAATTGCTGCGAGGAACGCCGAACGAGGCGATCGACACGGTGGGAATGCTCGCGAGAATCGATCGTGAAATGCTCGAAAAGATGCTGCCGGATCGAATGAAGGAATGGAAGCGAACCGCTCACGATCGCGTAGTGCGGCAAATTGCCGCCAGCGGGGCCGTCGAACGCGGGCGGCTATTACTCGACATTTTTGACTTGCTCGACACAGTGATTCGCCCACTCGCAGTGGACGAGATCGGCATGGCCGGCGAACAGAGCGCGGACATGAGGCTGCTGCGCATGGCCGAAGGCGATCTGCCGAGCGGCGGAACGGACTATTTGCGGTTGAAGGCAATCGAGGCTCTCGGCCGGCTTCGCACAACTAGTGCAGAGGTTCTCCTCCGGAAGATTTCAGAGGCGCGCAGGGCGTTTCGCTGGGCAAATCCGAGCGAGCTTCGGGTGGTGGCGGCCCAGGCCATGGAAAAGATCGATCCGGAATGGGTGCGCAGCTTTATTCCCAAGAGTGGCTTGAGCGTGGCTGAATTCTCGATCGAACCGCTGGACGCCGATCCGGAGTCATCCGCAATCCGCCAGCGGCGCTATCCGCGCTTGCGGCTGGAGCATCCGGTGAGCGCCACGACGACCAGCTTGAAAGACAATTGCCAGCTGGAAATTCCGGAAATGACACTAGGCGGCGGAATTGCGGTGTGCGAGCAGAGCCTTTATCCCGGCAGTATCGTCAGCTTGAAGATGAATACTTCCGCGAAATCGGTAAAAGCGCAGATGATCGTGCGGGACGCGAATACGCAAGCGCGAGCGTTCGAAGTGGTGGAGATGGAACTCGAAGAACGCGCGAAATTGCGGAAGCTTTTAGTGCAGCTCGGGAACGCGCAAAAACAGTCGACGCCGAAAGAGCGCAGCCGCCGTTCGCCACGCACGATCTTGTCAACTCCGGTCTAAGCTTTGCCGCGAAGGCTATGATCGGCCAATTGGCGCCAGCGTAGATCTTCCTCAGCAGGATTTTTCTTGGGAGCGTCCTGCGAACGCAATCCGCCCATTCGAACTTCTATTCCGAACAATGCGCTGGCAATCAGGGCACTCACGACGAGCGCCTCTCTAGTCCCCGAACGCAAGATAAACCATCCCGCGATTACAAGACCGGCCGTGAGGGCGTAACAAACGAGAGCAACCTGGCGGGACGTGTAGCCGCGAGCGAGGAGGAGGTCGTACGAAATTATTTGTTCAGAGTATTCGAAAAGTTGGGAATTTCCAGCCGCGTCGAACTCGTACTGTATTGTCTTCAGCAGCGCCAGCCCTCTACGTCCGTCTTGCCGAACTAACCCAATTGCTTCTAATCGGTCCCAGCTCGCTTTAAGAATTTCGCTACCTCGCGGCTTGTTGGCATCGAAGGCTGGGCTCCTTTTCGCGTCACCGATATCGCGGCCACAGCTGCTGCAAATCGTGCTGCCTCCAGCGGACGCTTGCCCCACAGCAAGCTCACCGCAAATCCCGCATTGAACGCATCGCCGGCCGCAGTCGTGTCCACCGCATCCACTCGAAACGCGGGAGCCATCTCGCGAATTCCATCCGCAGTCGCAATATAAGCACCTTGAACTCCCATCTTGATCACTACGTTCTTTGGCCCTCGCGCCAATAGCAAATCCGCGCAGCGCGCCGCTGTGGCGGGAGTCACAGGCTCGTTGTGAGACAGGCCGCACAGAACTCGCGTCTCGCTTTCATTAGGAGTGATCCAAGTGGTGCTACGCAGCAAATCGGCAGGCAGCTCACGCGCGGGGGCGGGATCAAGCATCAACGGAATATCGTTGTCGCGGGCAAATCCGGCCAGCGCTTCCATCGCGTCGAGCGGAATTTCCAATTGCGCCAGAATCATCCCGGCTTTTCGCAGAAGCGCCGCATACTTCCTTACATCACGGCCGGTCACTTTTCCGTTTGCACCGGGCACCGCCACAATATTGTTCTGTCCGTCCCGCCCAATATTGATCAGCGCGACTCCCGAAGATCCCTTCGCGATTTCCACCGCTCGTACGTCCACTCCGGCCTTGCGCAGCGCCTGTTTGAGTCCCGGACCGAAATCGTCGTCGCCTACTTTGGCGATCATACTTACTGGGTATCCGAGTCGCGCCACCGCCACAGCCTGATTGGCGCCCTTCCCGCCGTAGAACGTGCCGAAGTCGATCCCGGTCAGCGTTTCTCCCGGCAGCGGCACCTTCTCCGCCGTGGCCACCAGATCGAAGTTCACACTACCCATCACCACAATCGGCTTCGGCATTCTCACTCCGGGTTGAAAGTTCTAGTGCTTCCACCACGGCGCGTCTGCCACATAAGGCCTCTTCGCAGCGATGAAATCAGCAATTTCCACCAACCGCTCCGCCTGAGTCTGGCGTCCCGTGTAGCAATGCGGTTCCCCAACCCCATATTCGAAAAACCCTTCGTAATGGGGGTTCGTGGTCGTCTTCATCCATTCGTCGAGCTCGCGCACGGCATAATTCAACTGGTACGTATCCATCGTCCCTGCATAGATGTGCAGCTTATCGACAAGCTTCGGCCCCACGAATGTCCAGTTGCGTTTCAAGTATTCAAGCAAATCAAAATGATCCTTCCAATATTGCACCACCTTGGGATTGATTTCGCCCGTGCGCTTGTCGAATGCCGGATCGAAATATCCGTCGCTTCCTAGCGGACCAAACACCGCCGACCAGATATCAATCTGCTCGCCCGAGCGTCCGTGCGTCCCGTTCACGAGCTCCAAATGATTTCTTTGTTCGGAGGTCAGGCTTACCCGCCCGTCGGTGTAGACCGAGTTTACGGTCGGTTCGCGTCTCCAGTCATATTGTTTGTAGAACGCGTTCATGTCCTTATAAAAGTTGATTCCCTCCACGTTCGTGAACGTCACCGGATCCGGGCAATATCCCCAGGTGCCGCCAAAAAAGTCCGGATGGAAAATCTGCAACGCAAGCGCCTCCCATCCTCCAGTCGAGCCTCCCGTCAGAATGCGCGCGTAAGGCTCCTTAATCGTTCGAAAGCGCTTCTCGATTTCCGGAATCAATTCCTGCATCACCGCGTCGCCGTACGGGCCCACATTCACTGAGTTCACCGCGTACGAGTCATCAAAGTACGGGTTCGGATGCTGGAAAGTGACCACAATTAGTCGCGGGAAATTGTCGGATGTCCACGCTTGATACAACTCGTAGCCTCGTTTCAAAAACCGTGCCCTCGGCCCCGCCTCTTTCAATTCCGCTTCCGTTGGTGGCTCGGTACGAAAACCCATGGGTGCATCCAGCTGAAAGTGTCCCTGCCCGTAAATCACGGGATAGTTGATCGTCGCGCGCGAGTAATCTTTCGGCAGCAGAACGGTCGCGCCAATATAAATGGGGCGTCCCCAGAATTTCGTCAGCGTCGGGCTCTGAATCTTGAATCGCTTCACCCACTCCGTATCCGCAGGCACGGCGATCGCGGGAATCACATCGGACGCAACCAGTGTGACCGTCTGCCCTCCGGCCGCCTTTGGATCAAGGTGAACTTTCTGCACCTTGCTTTTCAAGTTGCCCGGCGAGCGCGTCCACAACTGGCCTTCCCACTGATCGTCATGCATCCAGACGATGTGACCATCAGCGCGCTTGAATTCCGAATATATGCTGATCATGGATTGGACGAAATATTCGCCTGGCGGTAGATCGCTCAAATTTTCAACAGGCGAACCAAGGTCGCTGGCGTCGATTGTCGCAGCTTGTCCCGGCGCCAGTTTCGCGATGTCGCGGCCGAAGAACGGCACGCCAGTCCGGCCAATCTGAAAACGCGGCTCGGTGTCGTCTGTCTTGGAGAGAATCACGAACACTCGGCCAGTAATCGCTTCGGCAAGCGCCGATGGGGGAAACGAGATCTTGAATTGCAGTCCTCGGCTTTGCGCGGACGCAGCGCTCGCGGCTGCCAGGATCCCAGCCGTTAAAACCCCGATCGCCAGTCGTTTCAAGTTCACAAGCCTCCTCCCTGACGCAACTTCGCCCATTTGCGGAAATTTGAACGGCTGAGTCTACACCATGCTCGCCGACTGTCGAAGGGCCGACGACGTCCTGGCAACGCCTCGCCAGAGTTTAAATCACACAGGGGAAGTTAAGTCGGTGTACAATACGGCTCGCCTTGAAAAGGCGTCCACTCGACAGGCCCAAAAGCACCCATTTGCGAGCTTAGGCTCGCGATTAAACTTCGTTTTGAAAGGACAAGACCTTGAACAATAGATTGGTAACTCTCGCATTGTGTCTGGCACTCGCATCTCCCCTTTTCGCTCAAAAGAAAGAAGACGAGCGACTCGCGAATGCGGCCACTGCCATGCAGGCCATTCTCTCCGGAGACAAGGGCTTGCCCACAAGTATTCTCGATAAAGCAGACTGCATCGTTGTTTTCCCGAGCGTGAAGAAAGTTGCGATCGGTATTGGCGGCAGCTACGGGCGCGGCGTGATGGTCTGCCGCACTGGAGCGAACAAGGATGGCAGCTGGGGCGCTCCCGCGATGTACAAGCTCGACCAGGGCAGCATTGGCGTGCAACTCGGTTCTACTGCCACCGATTTTGTGCTTGTAGTGATGAATCAGAAAGGCGCCGAGCAGATTCTGAACGGCAAAACGAAACTCGGAGGCAATGCCGCCGCGGCCGCCGGTCCCACGGGTGCCGCCGCAAACGGCTACAATGCGGATTCGATGAAGGTCGACGTGTTGACCTATTCGCGTACGAAGGGCTTGTTCGCAGGCGTTTCGCTCGAAGGTGCTTCGATGGAAACCGATGACGACGCCAATAAAGCTGTCTACGGGAAATCGATCACCGCGAAACAGATCATCGACGGAGGAGAAGCCACTCCCGCAGCAGGTAAAGCGCTGGTGGACCTTCTCGACAAAACCTCGCCTGCCAAGAAGTAATCGCCACGATTTGTAGCATCGAGCGAGGCACGGCCGATCTTTGCGTCCGCCGTGCCTCGAATCATTTCACACAGAAGTTCCGCCGGTCTCTTCGCTAAATACCCTTCCCCTCAATCGGTTGGGCTAAGTCATTCCAGAAAATCCCTACGCTTTAATACCGCAGCGAGTAAGGTCTTTGGCCGATTCGTCTGTATCTCGTACTCGGCTAGGATACTCTCGAGAATTGGGCGTGCTGTACGTCCAAATCCACAAGTAGCAAGCACAGGAGGAGCAATGCTTTACTACGCTCTGGTTTTTCTGGTCATCGCGTTAATCGCGGGATTTTTGGGATTTGGCGGCGTGGCTTTTGCCGCAGCCGGAATTGCCAAGATCCTGTTCTTCATCTTCCTCGTGATCTTCGTCGTCACGTTGGTAGCTCATCTTTTGCGCGGCGGTACGGCCACGTAAAACAGCTGACCGCCCGAATCAAATCTCAAACTATTAAGCCGGTGGAGGAGTTTCATGAGACACAAGGATATTTTCGCGTCGCTGATGGTTGCCCTGCTGTTGCTTGCTTTCAGCACGCCTGCTGACGATAAAGAGAAAGAAGAGGATCGTATAAAAGACGCGGGCAGGGTCATGACGGAAATTCTTAATGTTCCGGATGACGTTCCACAGGACCTGCTAGATAAGGCTGACTGCGTGGTTGTGTTTCCGTCGGTTCTGAAAGCCGCCTTCATTGTTGGTGCCAGCTACGGCCGAGGTGTCATGACCTGCCGGACTGGTTCCGACTTCAATGGGCCGTGGGGTGCTCCGTCAATGATGGCTCTGGAAGGTGGAAGTTTCGGGTTGCAAATCGGCGGTGAAGCCACCGACTTTGTCCTCCTCGTTATGAATGACAGCGGAGCGAACGGGATACTCTCGAGCAAAGTGAAACTCGGCGGAGATGCTTCCGTGGCAGCGGGCCCCGTTGGACGAACCGCATCAGCGGAGAGCGATGCCACCTTGCGAGCAGAAATCTTGAGCTATTCGCGCGCTCGCGGTGCATTCGCAGGTGTCTCGCTCGAAGGCTCCACCGTTCGTCCCGATAACGATGCCAATCGCCGAATTTACGGCGAAAAAGTATCAGCGAGGGACATCGTCCTCCGTCACGAGACGCCCGCGCCTCCAGCGGCATCGCAGTTGATCGCTACGCTCGACGCAAGGACGCCGCACCATAGGCGCTAAGGTCAGTCAATTGCTGAAATAGCGGGGCTGCGCGGAATCTAGATTTCGCGCCAGCCCCGCTTTGCCTTTCCCTCTTAATCCGCTGCACCGCATTCGCGTTCAGCAAGTCCTACCCTCAATGCCAATTCCATCCGGCTCATGTTGCCGTTCGCGATTTGATAAGATAGTTTTGCCATGCCGGGCCCGGGTGGCGGAATGGCATACGCGGGGGACTTAAAATCCCCTGACGCTAACGCGTCGTGTGGGTTCGACCCCCACCCCGGGTACTCTGGTCCTTCGCGAGAAATGGGTCAAAAAAATAAGGTCTTTCCATCGGTCGACGCTGCCGTTGCGGACATTTCCGACGGCGCCACAATCATGTTTGGTGGCTTCGGTGGCGCCGGATTCCCCAACAATCTGATTCAAGGCCTTGCGCGACATGGCGCTCGCGACCTGAAAGTCATCAGCAATAATTGCGGCACCGGTGACGGCGAATTGGGATTCCTGTTCAAGAATCGTCAGATTAGCCGGGTCGTTGCAGCTTTTCCCGGCCCGGGCGCGAAATATTTTCACGAACAATTCGATGCCGGCCAAATTGAACTTGAATTGGTTCCTCAGGGCATCCTCTGCGAACGTATGCGCGCTTTTGGCGCGGGAATTCCCGCGTTTTATTCGCCAGTCGGCGTTGGAACGGAGATTGCCGCCCGCAAAGAGGAACGCATCATTCACGGTCGGCGCTATATCCTTGAGGAAGCGTTAGGCGCGGACTACGCATTCATCAAAGCATATCGCGCAGATCGGCTCGGAAATCTGGTCTATCGCAAGACCGCCCGTAATTTCAACCCGATCATGGCAACGGCTGCAAAGACCGTGATCGTCGAAGTGGATGAGATTGTTGAGATTGGCGCGCTCGACCCGGAAACGATCGTCACACCCTCGATATACGTTGACCGAATCGTGCAGGCGAAAGGAATCCGCTTTGTCTAAAGCTCGACTCACTCGCGAACAGATCGCCGAACGCGCAGCGCTCGAATTGCCCGATGGCGCCTATGTAAATCTCGGCTGGGGCATCCCCAATCTGATCGCTCCGCATGCTCCCGCGGATGTTACCGTCTATTTTCACAGCGAAAATGGAATTCTAGGTATGGGGCCGCGAGCCAAACCGGGAGAAGAAGACTACGACTTGGTGGACGCGATGAAAGTGCCAGTAACGCTGATTCCCGGCGCCTCTTTCTTCTCGCAGGTGGATGCGCACGTGATGACTCGTGGCGGGCATCTCGATATTTGCATTCTCGGCGGATTGCAGGTCTCGGAGGCAGGCGATCTGGCCAACTGGCGCGTGCCTGGCGCCAAAGGCGCCGGAAATATCGGCGGCGCGATGGATATTTCCGTGGGCGCGGAACGTCTCATCGTCGCAATGGAACACAACGCCAAGGACGGCTCACCGAAAATCGTGGAACGTTGCACCTATCCGCTGACGGCCATCGAATGCGTGAACACAATCGTCACAGACCTTGCAGTGATTGATGTCACTCGCGATGGGCTCAGGCTACGCGAGGTCGCCCCCGGCTTTACTCCCGATGACGTGCAACAATTCACCGAGCCAAAGTTGCATCACACCGGCAACGTGCCGGAAATGTCGCTTCGAAAGCGCTGATCTCG
The DNA here is from genome assembly GCA_963772535.1 of uncultured Acidobacteriota bacterium. Classification (GTDB taxonomy): domain Bacteria; phylum Acidobacteriota; class Terriglobia; order Acidiferrales; family UBA7541; genus Palsa-295. Next base: position 251,535 of record CAVYXN010000004.1, on the reverse strand, counting down.
CAGCGGATTCGTTATCGGCCGGCGGGAAATTTCCAGTGTATGATGTGAATTACATTCCTCCATGACCAACGGCCAAAAAGAACAACAGCGGCCCATTACCTACTGGATTGGCGAAGGCGGCGGATGGCTGCTGCGCCACGTAGTGAGCGGCCTTGCCGCTACCGGCATCACACCGAACATGTTCACGTTTCTTGGCCTCGGCGTGAACTCCTGGGCCGCGGTGATGTTTGCTACGGGACGCTTTCGAGCGGCCGCCGCGATTTTATTCTTAGCGGGCTTCCTGGACATGGCCGATGGGCAGGTGGCGCGCCGCGTCGGACGCGTCACGGCCTTCGGAGCCTTCCTTGATTCCACGCTCGACCGCTACTCCGACCTCGCGCTCTACATGGGACTCGTCGTTCACTACACCTTGATCGGGCGCCCCTTCTACATGATGCTCGCCGCAGTGGCTATGGCCAGCTCCTTCATGGTGAGCTATTCGCGCGCCCGCGCCGAGTCCGTAATCCCGTCATGCAAAGTTGGCTTCATGGAGCGGCCCGAGCGCCTCGTGCTGCTGATCATGGGCGGAGTCTTCATGCGCATGGCCCCGGTGCTCTGGGTAATTGCGACGATTTCAACTCTCACCGTGGTTCACCGCGTGGTCTACACCTGGCAAGAACTGCGCGCCGGCCGAACGCTGCCCGAAGCGGCCGCCTCTGAAGTATCCGGATAGTTTCTCTTATTTCAGCGATTCTTCCACAGGTTCTGCCACGATCTCCTGCACGCGCTGCCGCAGCGCATCCACGGCGCCACGATCCACTTTTGCCGTGTCAATCGTATCGTGCAGATACACTGTGATTGTTCCAGGATGCAGCATCCAGTGCCCCGTGCGAAAAAACTGATAAGAGCCCACGATGCTCACCGGCACGATTGGGACGCCGAATTTCTGGGCCATATTAAACGTGCCCTTCTTGAATTCCTGCACGTGCCCATCGCGCGTCCGCGATCCCTCAGCGAAAGCGATCAAGCTCACTCCGGAATCGAGCGCCTTCTTCGCGCGCTGCGTCATAATTTCGAGGCCCTCGCGGCTCGGCTTATCCGGCACAGGAACGTTTCCGAATCGCCCCATCAGCCACCCATAAATTGGAATCTGGAAATGCGATTCAAGCTCAAATCCGCGCACAAACTGCGGTATCGCCGAATAAATCACAAACGGATCAAACAGATTCACATGGTTGCAGATAAAAATACTCGCCCTCACAGGATCGAATCCCGGCGAGCGCACAACTTCGAATTTCGCACCAGCCAATCGAAGGATATTGCGGAAGAAAAGCCGCTGCGGCCAGTCGTTTTTCCGCGGATCGATAAAGGCGCCCAGAAGAATTAGAAAGATGGCGACAATCACAAAATGAATCCCGCTCACCACCCATAGAACAGCCGATCGCACGGCAAGGTACGCGTCCTTCATACAATCGCGTCCAACGCCGACGGCAGTATCTCGAGCGACCGGCACTCCAGCCGCATAATTTCGCCGTCAATCATCACGTTCACGGGCCGGTCAATTTCCAGCTCGATTCTCTCAGCAGCCGCACGCGAAGCCCGCGGATCATTTATATGCGTCCCGGTAAAAAGTCGCGGCAGCATCCTGACCAGCCCCATCCGGCTGATCGCCCCCCAGCGCACGTATTCGATCTGCCCGTCGGTCGCTTCCGCCTTGGGCGCTATCATCATATTGCCGCCCGTGAATTTGCTGTTGTTGAATGAGAGAAAAAGCGCGGCGCGCCGATCCCACTCGCCAGAATCACCAATCCGGTGCGGAAACGAAGCATGCTTCAACCCAGCCAACCGCACAAAGACGCCCGCGATGTAACCAAATTGCCCCCACCTCTTGAACCGGCGATTCACAAGCTCGCCCACATCCGCAGGAAATCCAAGGCTCAAAAGATTTAGGTAATAAAGCTCGCCCCCGGAATGCCGCAAACGAATCACGTCGCACGCGCGCCGGCTCCCGTTCTTCAACGCCTCGATCGTGTGCTCCACGCCTCGCGCCGTGAAATCCTTGAGAAATGAATTACCCGTGCCAAGCGGTAGAAAACCCAGAGCAGGCCGCCCGTTCGACAGCGCCTCAGGAAACAACCCGTTCACAATTTCATACGCAGTCCCGTCGCCCCCCACCGCGAGAAATTGCCGCACACCTCGCCGATACGCGCTTCGAACCAGCTTGATTGCTTCCCCGGCGCGGTCTGTGCGCGCAACATCCAACTCAATACCAACCCCGCGGACTCGTCCGAGTGCCGCGTCAGCCAGCCGTCCGCATCGCCCTCCACCAGCCGCCGGATTCACGATCGCGAGAAAGCGCGAACTCACCGGGCGCAATCCATGCCGCAGATTCGCCGCGCGGCGCTCACAGCACCACCATCGCCGAACGGTCCATCGACCCCCGAATCTGTTCGGCCAGCTTGCCTCGTTTGATTTTCAGCGAAGCGGTCAAAGGAAAATCGCGATCCCACACAAGATACCCGCTAATTCGCTTGTAATTCAGCAAACGCCGATTTCGCTCAGCAATCTCCGCAACCAATTCATTCGTCACAGCCGCGCCCGCTTCAAGATGAATCACCAACACCAGCTTCTCGCCCACCATCGTCCGCGCAGGCCACAGAAAATTCGCCGCAAACACGCAGAATTCCTTCACCGCCAATCCCTCAAAGACCGTTTCCACATCCTCCGGATAAATATTTTTGCCCTCTTCGGTCACAATCATGTTTTTCTTGCGCCCGAAAAGCTGTAAATGCCCGTCGCGATCCACACGCCCGAGGTCGCCAGTAACGAGCCAACCGTCGCGAATCGTCTCCGTCGTCATTTCGGGATCATCAAGATAGTGCGACATCACCGTCTTGCTGCGCACCAGCACTTCGCCGATTCCCTCCGCATCCGCCTTCACAATTTGCAATTCCATTCCCGGTAGCGGCTTTCCCACCGTATCAGCGCGAAACGGCTTGAAATCATTCAACGTGATCGCCGTCCCAGCCTCGGTGCACCCATAGCCGTTGCCAACCTGTATCCCCAGATCGTAAAAAAATTGCAGCGTCGCAGGCTCCGTAAAAGCTCCACCCACAAAAAGCGCCCGCAGCTCGCCTCCAAACGCCTCATGCATCTGCCCCAGCAAAGCCCGGCTCAACTTCAGATTCGGCCGGCGTCGCGTAAACACCCGATTTGTAGCAATCAGCGCATTCAATATCTTGCGCCGTCCAGCCGGCAATTCCGCAAAGCGCTGCCGCAAGCCTTTTTCGAGATTCTTCAAAACCATCGGCACGAGGCTCATGTAAGTAATCTTGTATCGCGTAAACGCCTCGCGAATATATTCCGGCCTGAGCGTCCGCAGATGCACCACTGCCGCTCCGCACGTAAACGGCCCGATGAATCCCACCATGAAATCAATCGCGTGATTCGTCGGCAAAATGCTCAGGTATCGCACGCCGGGCCAAAATGGATAGAGTGCCGTCAGCGCCATGCACTGCTCGAGATAATTCTCGTGCGTCAACACGCAGCCCTTCGGCCGCCCGCCCGTCCCCGACGAGTACACAATGCAAGCCGCATCTTGGCGCACTCGCGGAACGAACGTCGGCGCACCTGCCCCACGAAATTCCTCCCACCGTTTCGCCCCGTAAAGCTCGGCATTGTTCGGCGCTTCCGTGACAAGCACAACTCGCGCCCGCAGATCCTTGAAGCCGTCAGCCTGCGCGATCGCTCGCCACAAATAATATTCCACCACGAGAAACTCAGCCTTCGAATGCGCCAAAAGCTGCAGCTGTTCAGCAGCCGTCAGTTTGTAATCAAGCGGGACCAGCACGCCGCCGCAAAAGAAAATCGCATATGCCGAAATCAGCCATTTCGACTGATTCGTCATAATGATCGCCGCGCGCGTCCCGTTCTGAAATCCGGCCTCTTGCAAACTGCTCGCCAGTGACAAAGCCGCTGCTCCAAACGTGCGATACGCCATTCGAACGTTCTCACGTTCGCGGTCTGCTTCGATTAAACAAATCTCATTGGGCCAGCGCTCAATCCCAGCGCGCAAGGCTTCGCCCAACGATTGGTATTGCCGGAGGTCAAGCATCAAAGGCGCGACTGGATGCGCTCAGCGAGGGTGCGGAAATCACTTACGCCCTGCAGTTCGTAGTCAGGAAGCTCGATTTTAAAATGTTGCTCGATGCGCGTAAGGAGGTCGAGCGCCTGCAGGCTGTTAATCCCAAGCTTCTTGAAAAAGTCATCGTCCGGGTTCAATTTCTCGACCGAAACCTTGAAATGTTCCGAGGCCAGCCGCAGCACCTCTTCTGTCGTATTTTGTAGTGTAGGCATTGTTGTTTATCTTGCCACAGATTCACCGCGATTCGCGCGGCCGCTACGGTAAATAGGGAAGCGCGTCAGTGCTCTCGACGAACTTCCGCAGCCCCGCTTCCACCGCCGGCCGCGTAAACAGCTCGCAGAAAATATCCACTTCCTGCTCCAGCTCCGCGTACGGAATCGGCTTAATGAATTTCTTGGCCGCGATGGTCGCGCCGCGATCAAATTTTGCCACCTGCGCCGCGGTCACCCGCGCCACACGCAGCGCGTCACCTTCCCCCGTCACCTGGCTCACGAGCCCAATCGCCTGCGCCTTCGACGCGTTGATGCTGCGCCCCGTCAACAGTAAATCCCGCACCACCCCGTTCCCAATGTCGCGCTTGAGCCTAGGAATGCCGCCAAAGCTCGGTATCAATCCAAGCCGCAGCTCGGGAAAGCAGAATCGCGTCATTTTATCCGCCACAATCAAATCGCAAAGCAGCGCCAGCTCAAATCCACCACCGAAAGTGACCCCGTGCACCGCCGCGATCGTCGTAAGCGGAGATGCATCAATCGTGTTTCCCACCTGGTGAATCCGCTCAACAAATTCACGCACGCCGGCAACCCGCTCGGCAGGCGGCAGCGCCTGTGAGCGGTGATACAACTCGCGCAAATCAGCCCCGGCGCAGAATCCCTCTCTACGCGGGCTGGAAATAATCAATGCGTGGCAGTCCTTCTGCAGCTTTTCAAGCGCGCTTACAAACTTCTCAAGGTCGGCGAGCGTCGCGGAACCGATCTCATTACAGGGCGCGCGATCGAGAACCAGCTCGATCACGCCACCCTCTGCATTCCAGGATAAAGTCTGGCCGCGAAAATCTCTCATGCGCTCTTTTTCTCGAATAGCCGTTCGATTTCGGCGGCGAAGTGCGCGACGATTGCGTCGCGCTTCAGTTTCCCGTTCGCCGTTAGCATGCCATTCTCAATCGTTAGCGGTTCCGGAACAATATAAAACGCGCGAATCGTCTTGTAATGCGGAAGCCCGGCATTTGCAGCGTCGAGCGCCGCTTGCACGCGCTCGGCTTTGAGCCCATTCGACGGCTGCGCGGCAACGAGCGCCGCGAGAAAACTGCGCTGGTTGCCGACGATAACCACCTGCGCGGCCTCGGGAAGTTCGCGCGCCAGCGCATCCTCTAGCGGCTCGGGCGCCACGTTATGTCCGGAATTCAAAATGATCAGATTCTTCAGCCGCCCCGAAATGCGCCAGTTGCCATTCGCATCCTTCTTGCCTTGATCGCCGGTATGGAACCATCCGCCTTCGAGCGCCTTCGCTGTAGCTTCGGGCCTTTGCCAGTAGCCGGGGAAAACATTCGGCCCGCGAACAAGGATCTCGTCATTCTCTCCGAGCGTCATTTCAATTCCTGGAATTGCAGGACCCACTCGCCCCGGCTTAACATGGCCTGGTGCATCGAGTGTGCAAATCGCAGTAGTTTCCGTGAGGCCGTACGCCTGCAGTACCGGAATTCCGATCATCATAAAGAATTGCTGGGTTTCAGGTGACAACGGAGCGGAGCCTGAGATCAGAGCTTTTAGATTGGCGCCAATCGTTTTGCGAATTGTTGGAAACATAAAGCTAGTGGCCAGATGTAGCCAAACTGAATCGGCAATCGTGCGGTTGCCGCTCAGCCGATTCGCATGCGCTCGTTGCGCGCGAGAGAACATCCTGGCCGCGAATCCGCCTTTCTCTCGCACCGCTTCTTCGATTTTCCCCCGCACACGCTCGAGCAAAGTCGGCACATTCAGGAAGTAGTCCGGCTCAGCAAGCTTCAGCTCATCAGACAGCTTCGAAAGATCGGTCGAAAGCGTGAGCACGCTGTTCCTCGAAAGCGCCGTAAGAAGCAGAATCCATGACGCAGCGAAGCAAAGCGGCAAATAATGGAAGATCCTCTCAGGCTCTCCGCCGGGCTTCTTTACCTCCACCATCAGCTCATCGAGACGCGCGCCCGTGCGTTCGAGCATGAAATTCACGTTACCCACATTCAGCACCACACCCTTTGGTTCGCCCGATGTGCCGGACGTGTAGATGATTGTGAGTGGATCGGAATCCTCATGCACTGGCGTTTTCGAAGGGGCAACTGTCGCGTCACCGGTGAAAATACCGTTGAGCAGCGAGATCTTCGGAGCGGCTGGCCACAACTTTAGAATTTCCGCGGCCAGTGGAGCATCCGAGCAGCAGATACGCGTCGGTGTCGAATCCTTCAGCATCGCGGCCAGTTCGGCCGGCGCCTGGCGCGTATAGAGCGGCACCACAATGATGCCCTCCGCCATCATTGCCAGGTCAAGCGCGGCCCATCGAATACTGTTGGGCGCGAGTAGAGCGCACCGGTCGCCCTTTTTGAACCCTCGCGTAACGAGAAATTTGCGCGCTTGCCCAATCAACGCAAGCAGCTCGCCTCCGGTTACCGAGTCAATCTTTCCGTCGCGCACTTCGCCGAGCACCGGCACGCTTGACGCGCGCTGCAACCGTTCAAAGATGTTCTCTAGAAATGTCATCGTCACAACGCGCTGACGGCCATACTGTTTTCCAATCGATGCCTTCGCTGGCCTTGCAGCCTGCCCAAGATCGTAAATCCCGGAAACATCAGCACGGGGTATATCAGGCCCGCCACGCTTGAAAGTTTTACACCACCCAGCCATGCCAACAAAATTGACACAACACTTACGCCGCCGCTGAACAGCGTGTTGTAAATACTCCAGCGCGTATCGAAAACTTCCACCGAGCTGAGCATAAGTTGAGTGCGCTGGCGATAAGCGTGCAGAAACAGCAGCACGAACACCACTGCAATCGCCAGGTATCCCGCGCTGTAGACAATCATCAGAGTCGGCAGTTGAAATTGCTCGATCACTGCGCGCACAGTTCCGTCGGCAAGGTGGACTTCCAGTGACGAGCCTGACCAGACGTTGATCAGCATTGAGAACAGAAACTTCAGCGGGTAGATGTAGAACAGCACCACAAACAACAGCACGGAGTTCAACACGATCGTCACAGTATCTTGCAATCCGTAGCGGCGGAAATAGATGTATTGCTGGTACCAGATCAGCATCAGCAGGACGAAACAGATCGCAAACGCGAAAAAACCGCGCATCGTTTCAAGTAGTTCGGAAAAAGTCCGCGGCACTTCGAGTGAGACGATCAAGAGCGTCACTGCAAATCCGAATACTGCGTCACTCAAGCCCTCGAAGCGCGTGATCTCCTGGCCACGCCAGTGGAAGCCGGGCTCGGTTCCAATTCCTTTTTCGACGAGTTTCGCGCGCAACATGAGAGTCGCCCCGGCTTAGCCCCGAGCTGCCACCGCGTCGCCGCGCTCCTCCACCAGACGGCAAAGTCCCGGGCTTAACGGCGGCAGATAGTCTTCCCAACTGAGCACTCCCTGGCGCACCGGAAATTCGGGAAAGTGGCGCGCCACGAGTTCTTCGAAATAAACGCCCATCCGCGCCATTAATTGCAAGTTGCGCGCTACCGTCCGCGGCATGGCGTCGCGAATTTCGTCGGCCTGCGCGTCCAGCGCCCCAAGCGCAACAACGATCTTGTCCGCCAGATCTGGCTCATCCACCCGCATCAGCAGATGTTCGTGCCCGCGCTCGCGCATCAGGTTGCGGATCCGTTCATCCATGGTCACCCCTGCCGACGGGATTCCAGCCGGCATCGAAGTGACGATCGCGTGGTAGCGCGACGAAAGAATCCGGTCGGCGGCGCGCAGGATGCTCACCATCTGATACATGTCGTACTTCTCGGAAGAGAACACCGGCACGCCACCCAGCTTTTCCGCCACTCGCTCGCAAGCGTCTCCGTCGAGCATCTCCATCCCGATCATCACCGGAAACACGCGCCGCGACTTCCGATACCGATCGACACCGTCCGCCATCGCCGATAAGTATTTCTCGTACGACGCATCCACTTCCGAGCCTGAACGATGGAAATAAATCGTCCGGTAGTAGCTTTTCGCATACGCGCCTGCCACGGAATGCGCGGCCCACTTCGCGAGCGAAGCGCTGACCGGCCACCAGAACGGATTGATCGGACATACCGCAAGCACGGGAGTAGCGCCATCCCAACCCGCATCGCGCAAAGCCTTGCAGCCATATTCCGGGCCGAGCGGCTCAAACGTCCAGGCCGTGTCTGTGCCGAGTTCAGTTGGAACACCGAGCTTGCCAAGCACATCTTGCGATTCGACGTTGCGTGTAATCACCAGCGAATCGGTGCAGTAGCGTTTGCACATTTTCTGCAGCAGCGAATCCATCTGCCCGGCTTCAGCGCCGAACGCGACGCTCAATTTGTTCTGCGCGGATGCGATTCCGAGCGAACCGATCATCATCGTGGTGAGCGCATTCGCGAACTTGCTTTTGAACATCGAGCCTTCGCACGCCACCACGCCATCGCTCTTGCGCACCTCGGAATGCAAAAAAGGCGGAAATACGTCCGGCAGATGAACCTGCTTCGCGTCGCCAAAGTAGCCGCGCGTCAGGTCGAAGTTCTGCGTCATCACGCTCAGATCGAGATTCTGCGGTCCCAGGATTCGACGAACCTGCCGCAGCATCTCCTCCACGCGCACATCCGAGCCCGTATTGCGCGTTCCGTTGTATCCGGCGAATAGCAGCTTGAGCTTCGTCCCCGGTTTCCACGGCTGGCCGGCGCCGAGCACCCATTCGAACTTATTCAGTTCGATCAGGCTGCTCACCCACGCTTCGAGAATGAAATCCATCATGGCCGCACGTCCTGGACCACGCGCGCAGCTCCGGCCGCTGATTCCGAAGGCCAATCGCGATACTTGTAAACGAAGTGCGTGTCCCGGCTGTATTTCAGCAGCGGATAGCAGTATTCGGAGAACGGCACAGGCTTGCGTCCCATCTCCGCGACCACTCGTGAATTGTCGAACACGGTGTTCCACACGAGGTAAGGCAGAAAAACTTTCAGCAGCGTCGCGAATCCACCGATCTTGCCGGCGCGGCCCGCTAGCGCATTCACCATTTTCGACGACGGAGCTTCAAGCCCCGGCACAAATCGCGGTCCATGCTTGCCCTGCGCTCTCGCCAGTGCGTTTGTCAGCTCCGCGAATGTTTCCGAGCCTGTGCCGGAGGAAAGATGATAGATCTCGTGCGCCGGTTTTTCTTTCAGATGCAGCATCGCGATGGCATCGGCTACGTAATCGACCGGCACGATGTCGATACGATCCGTGGAGCGAAAGGGAAGCGCCGGCAAACCCGCGAGAAACTCAAAAGTTCGAACCATGTCGAACTGGTTCGTTTCAGGGCGCCGGCTGTCACCCAGCACGATGCTTGGCCGAAAAATCGTGCGCGGCACATCCGGCAGAAGCTGGCGCACCATGTGCTCGCAGAATTTTTTGGTGCGCGCATACGGATCGTAGTCCGAGCGGTTCCAATCGATCGATGCGTCCTCTTGTACCACTTCATTCGCACGCTGGCCGCACACGGCCACCGTGCTCACGTGGCTGAAGCGCCGCAGGCCATGATCGTCGCGCGCCCGCATCGCCAGCTGGATCACTTCGAGCGTCCCGCGCAAATTCACGTTGAGGCAGCTCTTCTCGGATTTGCGGTTGAGAGAGGCGGCGCAGTGAATCACGGAATCAGTGCCGCGCACGAGGCGGCGATAATCGTCGTCACTGAGCCCGAACTGCGAATCGGTGAGATCGCCCAGAAAAATCGTGACCTTTGAATTCAGGAAATCTTCGAAGTGCGGAAAATCCATGTGCAACTGCAGCGATCGCCAGACCCGTTCCTGCGCTTCCTGCAAATTTCGAGCGCGAACCAGCAGGTTCAGCGGCTGAGAATAATCCGCGAGAAGGTTTGATGCGATGTGCGCGCCGATATAGCCGGTGGAACCGGTGAGAAGAATTGCCACTTTGATTGGATCTCAGTTCGCCGTTGCCGGAGATGAGCCTGCCGCCCCAGCGGCGCTCGATTCGCCATCGCCCGTCAACGGCACTTTGCGCCCCGGACGGGACTCCAGAGGCCGGCCCTCGATGAGAGGATAACACCACTTACGCAGCGCCGGAATGTGGACGTTGATCCAGTAGTCCCACCAATCGAGGCCGCGGGCGTCGAAGCCGAACGCGGCGCGTTCGCCGGGTGGGAGCGCGGCGCTGAGCTGCTCAACGTGCAGCGCTTCGAAGACGTGATCGTTGTGCAGGATGAAAGGCTCGAAGAGCGAGACGAGCTTGATCACTTTTTCGAGCTCGCGTTCGCGGCGTGCGAGAGGCGGCTTGGACGCGAAAGGCTCGACGGTACGATTGATCACCTTCACGAGCGCTTGCTGCGCAGGCGCTGAAAGTTTCTGATACCGTGATTTAGAGACTGGGATCGCGTCAAATTTCAGGCGCAGACGATGCTCGAGCCCGTCTTGTGCACGATAAAATTTGCGATGGCCCAAACCTGTGAGTTCGATCGAACGGCGCATGTCGCACGGATTTGTGACGGAAGTGGCGAGCTGGTAGACGCGCTCGTGACGGCGCGCGACGAGCGCGGCGGCGATGAGCGTCATCCCGCGGCAGACCAAGTCCACCGGAATCAGGTCGAGACATTTCGATTCGGTGGTCGGAAGCTGGCGGAAGAAAGTGCCCAGCAGATAAGAGAGCGACGCGGAGGTGTTGATGCCTTCGTTCCAGCCGAGGAAGGGCTTTTCGATTGAGGTTTCGACGATCGCCGGGCGGACGACGGCGATGGCCGCGTTGGGCTGCGCATCGAGAAAATTGCGGATGAACGATTCCGAGAGGCTCTTCGTAAAGGTGTAGGTATTGGGCCAGCCAAGTTCGTTGGCGCGCTGCGTGGCTGCATCGGTAAGAGTCTGGCGCAGCCAGCGGACGCGATTCTTGCGGATTTGATTTTCGAGAGCCGCTCCGCTTAGATCCTTCGAAGCATGTTTTTTCTTGAGGGCTTGAGCGCGCAGCTCGACGGTGACCTCTGGGGATTCGGCGCGCGCTTCGATTTCGTGGGCAAGAGCTTCGAGCGATTGCCATTCCTTTTCAGCGTCGAAATTCGCGGGACCTACCGGGGTGTAATTTGAAGGAAGCTCTTCGAGGACGCGCCCGTCACGCTGGCCGATTACGTAGCATGTGGAAAGATGCAGAAGGGAAGCGTGCTGGCAATCGCGTAGGAAATCGAGCAGGTAGGCTGTGGAGCGGACATTCGTTGCGAGGGCGTCGCGGAGATCGGGATTGAAATCCGTGAGGCCTGAGCTGTTGACGATGACGTCGAGCGTTTTTGCGAGGCGCTGGCGCACATCCGGGGCCATGCCAAGACCAGAATTGCTTACATCACCTTCGACGACTTCGATTCGTTCTCGCAGGAAAGCTGCGAATCCGTCGCCATGTTCGGCTGCAAGCTGCTCAAACACTGGCGATTCTTCGACCACGCGGCGGAAACGGTCGAGGGCCGTGTTGGCCTTATTGCGCCGGACGAGCAGATAAATTCTGCCGATTTCCGGAAGGTCGGTAAGCAGATTCGCGAGCCACACTTTGCCGATGAAGCCGGTTGCGCCGATGAGAAGAATGTTTTTTCCGCGCAGCGAATCGCGCACCGAGAGGGAAAGGCCATTGTGGGCGGCGCCATTCGTTTTCGCGAAGTGGACGACGGGAATTGAAACTTGCGGAGATGGACGCTGGGCGGATTGAATCGCGCTGTCTACGATTTCGGGATTCTTCGTGTAACCGAGGCTGCGCAGAAGGATTTCGCGCGACACTTGCCCGTTCGGCTGGCGCCCAGTGAGTTTCGCGAAGGCTCCGCGCGGGCGGACTACCGGATTGAGCAGGCGTCCGGTGGCAAGGCCGTCGCGAAAATCGAGCCGGTTGCAGAGAATGCGTTCGACGCCGAGGTGATTGGCGAGCGGGCGCATGATGTGGTCGAGTCCCTGGCTGACCAGCACAACGTCTGCGCCGGATGCGATGATTTCTTTTAGCCGGTCAACACCTGCGGCCTTCAATCTTGGCTTGAGGAAATATTGGAAGAATTCTTCGCCGAGCAGATCGAGCCGGTCACGGCTTACGCCGCGCAGCACCGTGTGGAGAAGGCGTGTGGCGAACACGCGATTGGTGGCGTAGAGAAATGGGCGCGCGATCGCGAGGACGCCCATGGTGCCGCGCCGGCCCCAGCGTTCAAGAAAAGTTTGGGCGTTCCAGGTGAAGAAGCCTACGGGGCGGACGGCGGTGAGATTCAGCAGGCTGCCTTCGACGCGCCAGTAGACGGGCTCGCGTGCGGCGCCCGAACTGATCGCGTCGCGCTGACGTGGAGTCGATTCCGAGTTGTTCGAGTTGGACGGCATGGCTGGAAATGAGACTAAAGCACGATGGAATTGAAAATTATCATGCTGGCGGTTTGCAAGCAAGGGAGCACGAACTCTGCCATCGAAAATGGCCTTTTTGTCTCGATTAGGAATTGCGATGTAGTTTTTTTTCTTGGAGTTATGGGGAATTCTAATCGCGGTGTCTCAATTAGAAATCTGGTGACGAGTGGGGGGTAGCGAGTGATGGGTAAGCCGCCAGCGTCCCAGAAAAATTCCTGACGAAGAATCGCGATTTTTTTGCGATTAGACTTGGCCTCGATGGTTTGTTTTGTTGGAGTTGTGAGGGATTCTAATTCCGGATTTGCGATTAGAAATTGGGGGGAGGGGGAGGAGGTTAGGGGGATGGGCGGTTGTAAAAGAGCCGGCGGGACGCCCCTCGGGTCTCGGGACAAGCCGACGTTACGGAATGGCAGGCGGAGCGTTTGGGCGTGCGGGGTCTGGGGCGGCTTTGCTGGTGAAGCGGCCGTCCTACAGCGCGAGTTTTTGTTGGTGCCCATAACTCAACGATTACGGTAGCAAAGTGTACAGAAGAAGGCAAGGCGAAAGGTGCACGACCCTGCCAGGGCTGAGTTTCGTGCTTGGGCGGTTGGAAGGTCGAGTGGGGGAATCCCGGGGCTAAAGCCCGTTTTCAACAGCGGCGCTTTTTCGCTGGACTGAAGTCCAGCTCCCCCTGCTGAAGCAGGGGGCTCCCTCCTGAAAAGCTGTGAGCGGGGGAATGATTACCGAGGAGGTGCGAGTGTTCGCCGTGTGATAGTGCTCATTTTTTTGGTGGGGCAGAGTATTGGAAGCGGAAGGAATCGCCGGCTGGGCCGTAGACTGGGCGCGTGTTGTAGTCGAGGAGGTAGTCGAGGTGATCTTTGTCTTCGGGATACTCGAGGCCGGCGGGATACGGATACGGGACTAGCGTGTGCAAGGGCAGGGGGGCGACTGTGTCGCCGTGGGCGGCGTAGAAGTCCATGTCTTTGGCGAAGCCGTCGGCGTAGAAGAAATAGTCGCGGGTCCAGCCTTGGGGGGGATCGGGGAGATTGGTGGCGTCGAAGTCTATGGAGACTTCGTCGCCGGAGCCGTAGATGACGTATTTCTCGTCTATTTTCTTAACGAGATCCGTTACGTCGCCGTAGCGGGTGTAGTTTCCGATTTGCCGGGTGTAGGGGCCCGTGGCGCTCACCTGTTCGTAGATGTAGCGCAAATCGTTGATGGGATTGCCTTCGACGACGCGCGGGTAGCCGCGGAAATTTAGCTTCGCGCTCGCCAAAGGAATTTCGGTGACTTTGAAGGGAATATTGCGCGCGGAATTATCGACGCGAATGCGATCCCAGTAGATTTTCAGGTTTGTGGTGATGCGGATGAAGCGGGAGCCTGAGGGCAGCTTGCCGGTGAGATCCACGACCATGGTGCGCGCGAGCCCGGCGGGGAAGCCCATGTCGTTGATGATGCGAACCCATTTCGCGGAATCGTCGAGCATTTCGACGTAGGGCGGAACCGGCTCGATGCCCGCTTGCCATGCGGCATACATCGAGTTGGCGCTGAAATAATCGGTGAAGCCGTCCATCAGCAGACGAATCGGGCGATCCGCTTCCCAGGGGCCGAGATCGAGTTCGATGGTGTGCATTCCGGCGAAGCCTTGATAGGGCGCGTCGGGAAAATTCGTCACGTATTTGCGGTCGCGCGAGCGAAGCAGCGGGAGAAGATCGTGACCTTTGTCATCCCATGCGCCGGCGGGGGCGTGCGCGTCCTGGCTGGCGATTACTTTGAAAAGCGGAAACGGCGGGGCGCTGAGGAAACGTTCGTTGGGGTAGACCTCGACATCCTCGGGATGATCGATGGCTAGAAGGCGGGTTTGATCGAGGTAGTCGAGCTCTTCCATGGGCTCGAGCATTTTGAAACTGATCACGCCGTCTTGCGGCTGGACTTGATAGCCGGAAACTTTGAAATATTCGTCGGGGTCGGGAATATTGCGCTGGTTGGGGCCTGTCCAGTGGCCAACGATTCCGGGGCCGATCATGTCGGCGAGAAATTCGTATTTTTCGCCGTTCCAGACGAAGACGATCGGGCAGGAGCTGCCGCGGCGGTCGATTTCGGCGATTTGCTCGTTTTTGAGTGCTGCAATTTGCATTTCATCTTGCAGGACGCCTGTGGGCCACAGCAGGCGAATCACTTCGGCTTCGCGCTCGAAGCCGAGGCCGGCGACGATTTCCGTGGGGCCTTGACCCAGGTAGCCCGAAGCGCCCGTGATTTCCCACTTCTGTTGTAGAGCGCCGGCCGATAGCTCCACTTTCGTGCCAATTCCGGTTTTGTTGTCGTGCTCGCCCTTGAATCCCAGGCGGAGCCAGTTGTAGCGATTGCCTCCGGTGTTTTTTAAGAGGACAGGTGGAAGATCATTCTGGGTGATCAGCAGGTCGACGGCGCCATCACCGTCAAAATCAAAGGCGATTATGCTGCGCGGGTCGTGCAGGACAATCTTGTCGAGGCCGGTTTCGGCGGTGACATCGCGAAAGCCGGCGGGGCCTTCGTTTCTTAGCAGAACGATGCGTCCTTCGCCTGAGTATGTTTCACCGACCGCGGCGAGGTCGATCCAGCCATCGTTGTCGTAATCGAGAGCAGCGACGCCCCAGGCACGCATGAATTCGAAATCGGGTAGCGCAACGCGTTCGAACGATTTACCGTCCACGTTGCGCCAGAGAGTGAGTCCCGGCGGTGCCCAGTGGGTGAAAGCGAGGTCCATCCGGCCGTCTTTATCGAAATCGAGCGAGACGACTCCGGCTGTGGACGCGGGCATGTCCGCGGGAGTTTTCGTGGTCGTGTCCGTGGGCGTTTTTGTGGTCCAAGGCGTGGTGGCGTGGAAGGCGCCTTCGCGTTGATTCATGTAGGCGACGGGAGGTTTTTGCCAGCCGGTGACGACGAGGTCGATGGCGCGGTCGTTATTGAGATCACTTCCGAGCGCGCCTACTGATGGCGCGACGCCGCCCAAGCCCGTTTCCTTTGTCCAGTCGGTGAAAGTGCCATTGCCATTGTTGCGCCAGAGAATATTTCCGGGCGGGGTTGCATCGGAGGGAAACGGGAACGGCTCGCGGGGATTATCGAGCTGGAATTCGTTGAAGCGCGTGACGTAGAGGTCGAGGTCGCCGTCGTGATCGTAGTCGATGAAGGCTAGGCCGAGCGCTAAGCCATTGCTCGTAATTCCAGCTGACTCGGTAACATCTTTGAAGACGCCTTTTCCTTCGTTGTGAAACAGCGCGATGCGGCCATCGAAGCTGACGGCGAGATCGGGCTTTCCGTCGTTGTCGTAGTCGCCGACGGCGCAGCCCATGCCGTCGCCGCTGATATCGAGATGCGCAGATTTGGTGACGTTGGCGAATTTGCCGCCGCCGAGATTGCGGAAGAGTCCGGCGTTTCCTTTTCCGTCGGCGTTGACGAGGAAGATGTCGGGCTTTCCGTCGCCATCGTAATCGAAGACACAGGCGCCGCTGCCCAGGAATTTCGCGACGGGGCGCGGTTCGTCTATTTGGGATTCGGGCTTGTGCGGCCGCTTCGCGCGGAGGCTCGCGGATTTCACGGTCGGCTTGCGCAAGGCGGAGGGGGGCTGCGCAGGCAGGCCGGATAGCGGCGTTACGTTGGTGAAATGCACAGGAACGGCCGGGGGAACCGGTTCCGGGGCGGGGCGCATCAACTCCGCGAGAGAATATTTTCCCTGCTCGCCGTAGATGAAGCTCATCGGCTTGCCGAGTTTTTCGGCGGTGAGATGCTGGAAGCGATCGAGATGCTCGAGGGCGCGCGCGTCGTCATTCTTGCGGCGATAGGCTTGCGCGAGTCCGAATTCGGCGGAGACGTGAAACGGATTCAGCTTAAGCGCGTTTTCGAAAGCGGCGATGGCCTTGTCGTATTGCTGTTGCTGGGAATACATGAGGCCGAGGAAATATTGCGTGTCGGCATCGCCGGGATCGAGGGCGGCGGCTTTTAGAAAATTCTCGATGGCGGCGTCGGGCTGGCCCGCGGCTTTGGCGAGGAGGCCGAGGTTGAACCAGACGCGCGGATTTTTTGGATCGCGCTCGGCGGATTTTTGGAGGATTTGCTGGGCGTCGTCGAGGCGCTGCATGTTGAGGAAGGCGATGCCGACGTTGACGCAGCCGATATCGGATTCCTGGTCGAGGATGCAGGCGCGCTGGAACATGCCGAGGGCTTCTTCGAAGTGCTGGCGGTTCATGAGGGCGACGCCATAATTATTTTCGCGGATGATTTCAGCGCGGGGGGCTTGCTTTTGTTCGGGGGTGGGAGTTTTTGTGATGCGGCGGCGGACGTGGGAGCGCGGGGCTTGCTGGGGCGCCTGTTGGGACTCTTGTTGCTGGCCGAGGCTGGTGAGAGAGAGAGCCAGGATGGCTAGGGGGATGGCGAAAAGTGGGGAGCGGTGTGTGAACGGGGTCCTTGTGGCCGGTTTCACGGGATTCATATTAGTCGAGAACGGGTGGGGCGGGAAATGCGAAACGCGGGGCGTGAAGCAGGAGAGAAGCGAAATACGGAGGGCTCCGAGAGGAGTGGAGACGATGGAGAGGTGTAGCGGGTTGGGCAGAAAAACGCCGGCCAGAGCCCGGCGGTACGAAAACCGGCACTCGTCAGCGCTTGACGAGTGGCGATGAGGCGACTATGCCCGAACCCTCTTTCAGGGTGATGATTTGGTCGGCCGCTATATTCTTGATGGTCTCATCGCCCTGGCCGCTGGGCCATCGGATGATGAGTCCGTCGACCTTAGTGCGAGTCCCGAGGCCAAACGTCAGGATGAGTTCACTCGAGGACAGATAACTTCCACCGCTGGTGAGTACTTTCGTTTGAGTTTCACCTCCGGTGAGTCCAATGGGACCGTTGCCGACGGCAATTGTGTTTCCGTACGTCACAAATACTGAGGTGCCGAGGCCGTCGCGGTTCGATTTTGTGCCGACTAGCTTGATGCGGAGGCTGTGATTTGTGGCGCCGGTGTTCTTGAAGAGGGCAGCGGGGCCGCCGTTGGTTGAGACGAGGACGTCGAGGGCGCCGTCGTTGTTGATGTCGCCGTAAGCTGCGCCGCGGGCTACGCGCGGAGAGGCGAAGGCGCGGCCCATCGCGTCGGTAACTTCTGCGAATTTTCCTGCGCCGAGATTGCGGAAGAGATGCGGGGGCTCGGCGTAGCGGACGCGGGGCTGGACGCGTTCGATGGCATCTTCGATGTGACCATTCGCGATGTAGATGTCAGGCCAGCCGTCGAGATCGTAGTCGAAGAAGAAGCAGCCGAAGCCGAGGGTGAGGAGGGATGCGCGGCCGACTTCCGAGTGCGGGGCTTCGTCGACGAAGAGGCCGTTGCGCTCATTGTGATAGAACGCGAGCATTTGATTCGAAAAATTCGTGACGATGAGGCTGGGATAGCCGGAGCGGTCGTAATCGGCGGCGGCGACGCCCATTCCGGCGCGCGCGACTCCATCTTCGCTATACGCGACGCCTGAAGGTACCGCTTTTTCTGTGAAGGTGCCGTTCGCGTTGTTCATGTAGAGCTTGTTCGGTTGCGTGTCGTTGCTGATGAAGATATCGGGCCAGCCGTCCTGGTTGGCGTCGAGAATCGCGATGCCGAGGCTTTTGGAGCTGGTGTCGAAGAGGCCGGCTTTTTGCGTGGCGTCTTCGAAGGTGCCGTTGCCGCGATTGTGCCAGAGGCGGACGGAGGCGCCTTTGTAAGATTCGGGCGTGCAGTAGGATTTCGTTTTGCCGTCGAGGGTGCAGTAAATGTCGGTTTCGGGCGACCACTGGACGTAATTGCCAACGACGAGATCGAGGTGGCCGTCGCGATCGTAGTCAAGCCATGCTGCAGCGGTGCTGAATTCGTGCGGGCCGGCGAGGCCGGCTTTTTGGGTGACGTCGGTGAAGGTGCCGTTGCCGTTGTTGTGGAAGAGGCGGCTTTGGCCGAGGGCGGTGATGAAGATATCGTCGAAGCCATCGTTGTCGTAATCGCCGATGGCGACACCCATGCCCATCATTTCTACGGCGAGGCCTGCTTTTTGGGTGACGTCGGTGAAGGTGCCGTCGTGGTTATTGTGGTAAAGGGCTAGCGTTGAGTGGCGTTTTTTCGGGGTGGGGCTTTGGCTTGAGGTTGGGTTTGGCCAGTCTTCCCCGTTGACTAGGAGAATGTCTTGCCAGCCGTCGTTGTCGTAATCGAGGAAGGCGACGCCGGAGCCCATTGTTTCGGGGAGGTATTTTTTTCCGGAGGCGGCGTTGTTGTGGGTGAAGTGGAGGCCGGCCTGGCGGGTGATGTCTTCGAAGTGGATTTTGGATGGGGGTGCGGGCGCTTGTTGTGATTGTTGCGATTGGGCCGGCGAGGTGAATGAGAGGCTGAGAGCTAAGGAAAGCGCACAGGCAAGAGTGCCTGTGCCACTTAACCCAGTGCCACTAAACCTTGCGGGGCGAGGAGTCATTAGTCGGAGCCTTTCGTGGTGAGTTGAGCTGTAGGACCAGACTGATGCGAACGGCTCGTTGGGCTCGTTGCGTATTTTTTCGGAGCCGCTTTTAGCGGCGCCAGCGACTCGGAGACGTGCTCGTGGATTGGTTGGCGCTCTAGATTGTCTTCGGGATGATCGCGGCGGTAGGGACCCGTCAGAGTTTGGGCGGCTTCGTCGGCTTTGAAGCGGAGGTAGCGCTTTTGGAATTCGGCGGCGGCGTCGGGTTGGTTGAGGCCTGTGTAGCAGAGCATCAGGTTGTAATTGGCTTCGAGATCTTCGGGATCGATGGCGAGCGTGGATTGGAATTCGGCGATGGCGTCTATGTAGCGGCGCTGGAGGAAGAGGACGCGGCCGAGATCGTCGTGGACGACCCGGTCGCGCGGGTATTGCTTGATTACTTCGCGGAGATGGCTGGCAGCGGCGTCGTATTGGCCTTCGCTGCGGAGGACGCGCGAATAGAAATAGTGGGCGCGGGCGAGGTCCGGCTTGAGGGCGAGGGCGCGATCGAGAACATCTCGCGCGGCTGTGAGATTGCCTTCCTGTACGCGGACGCGGCCCAGGTTGACCCAGCCATCGGGATTCTTCGGATCGATCTGCGTCACCTTTGTGAAAGCTGCGGCGGCGCCGGTGAGATCGCCTTGTAGGAATAGGCCGATGCCGTAATCGTTCCAGCGCGTCCAGTCGTCTGGATTGAGCTGCACGGCCGGAGAGGGTTCAGGAGATTTTGCGGGGAGAACATTGAGATCGATCGCATTCTGCGCGACGACGACGATTGGGAGTACGGGGGTGCCTTTCGCGCCCCCCGGGACTTTCGAAGGGTCGCCGGTGAAGAGCCAGTGGCGGTCGTCGAAATCGGGCGTGGTGGTGGCGTCTTTGTGCGCGGGATCGACGACGGATGCGAAGGAGAACTGCGTGTTCCACCACGCGAATTTCCGGTAGTTCAGCTTGGCGACTACGTGAATGCGATCGCCGGCATCCGGAGGAATCTGGAGGCGGAAGTGCGCCGTGTCTGCTGCGCCGGGAGGAATGAGGTGGGCGTAAACGGTGGCCCGCGCGGCCCAGGCATTGCGTTTGTTGATGGGATTGCCGTGCGAATCGATCAGCAGCGAACGGTAGAAATGCGCGCCGGGATCGACGGGGCCCTTGCCTTCGTCGCCGGCGCGGCCGCTCCAGAAGATTACGCGGCCTTTGTCGTCGGTGGCGGAAAGTTCGAGCCAGCAATCGAAAGCATCCACCGTGCCGCCCGGAAAGAAGTGGCCCATCTTGCGCGTGCGTACCACGACATCGAGGCGGTAGGTGCCATCGCGGCGGACGGAAGCGCCGGAGCGGTCGAGAGGGGCGGTGAGCTGGCGTATCTCGGCCGCTGATTCTGAACCTGGCGCAGCAACCGGGGCAGATGCGGCGGATTCTTCTCCCACGGCGAATGTGGTCTCGATGCCCGGTGTGGACGCGACAGCAGGTGCCGGGCCTTCTGACGGATTGGTTTTTGATTTCGTTTCGGGAGCCTCGGGGGAAATCGCAAAAATATCAACGCTGAGTTCTTTATCGGTGAGGAATCTTGTTGTCTCGTCGAGCTGGTCGGCGTCGTTGTTCACAAACGGCAGCGCGGTATTAGCGGCAGGGAACCGATGCGAATGAACGACGCCGGCGATCGCGCCAGCATCGGACGATTCCTCCGCAGGCATGTGGCAATCGGGGCAGGCCATGGGTTTCGCCGGGTAGTAGAACGAGCGAGCGCCCTGCCAGCCGACGCCGCTGGCTTGCCAATTGTCGTAGTCGTTGAAGCCACGCGTCCAGCGGTAGTGGTTCACCGGCACGTCAAGATGGACTTTGTGGCAGGTGGAGCAGAACTCGGCGGTCTGCGTGCGCATGAAGGGCTTGAGAAACACGCGGCGGTGCGGCTCGGGATTCAGTTCGGTGAGATAGTCATGAACGCGCCGGATGATGGGATTCTTGCTCGCGGCAAGTTTATGCAGCGCGGGATACTCGAGCTCGAAATCGGCCTGGCCCATCGTGCTTTTCACTTGCGCGATTGAGTGGCACATCATGCAGCCGAGGCCGGCTTGCGCGGCGGGCGTATCTTCGATTTCGCGGACGGGGCGATCGAACATGCCGCTGTAGAGCAGCGCGGGGTCGTGGCAGCCGGCGCACCATTTGGAAGGTTTCACGCCGACTACGTCCTGCATGTATTCGATGCTCTTGCGATACCAGGGGTTATTGAACGATGAAAAATGGTGCGCGGAGCTTTGCCACTGTTTGTAAATGTCGGAATGGCACCTTTCGCAGCTTTGTGACTCCATAAAGTACGAGGCCGGAATTTGACCGTGATGCAGCGTTTGCGCGGAGCTGGGGAAGAAAGGGCCCGAAGGCCCGTCGCCTTCGTTGTCCATGGAGGCGGGGGCGATTGAGGGATTCTCGATGCGATGGCTGCGCTCCCAGGGTACCGTGCGGAGCCAGTGAGCACCTGCGCCGAGAGTTGCAGCCAGGGTGAGGAAAAAGGCGCAGCGAAGCACCGTCGCAGTCGCGTGGTGAGCCCCAATTGCGTAACCGCGGTGATGCCCCATCCAATCCGCCAGAATTAAGGCTCCGCCTACGACGCACGCGACGATGTGAACGTAGAGCAGCGGCCATTCGGTGCGGCGAGTGCCTGTGAAAATCAGCATCACGCCGAGCGTTCCGCCAAACGCGATCAGGAACCAACCGGCTTTTGTCGCAGGAGCCGCCCCTTCAAGAATCTTGTCCAGCGTAAGAACAAGGAGGACGACTAGCGCCACTCCTCCCAGCGCGTGAACAATGACAGCCGCAAAATAGGGCACGCTTGCCGTGGGCCACGCGTAAATGTATGCGGCCGTGAGAAACAGGATCGGGAGCAAAATAGCGACGGCGCGCTTCATGCAAGCCTCGGTAGCGCGCGCGAATGGCGGCGAAGTGACACTCTGGTGTTCGTCGGCAAGGAGGCGTGCATTCTGATTCGGATGGCCAGGGTGAACAATAATACTTTCATATTAGGGGCGCGACGAGACGAAAACGGCCGGCCGGCACTACAAAATGCACCGCTGGCCGTCGACGAATCCGTGATTCATCGGATGCAGTATTGTGCGATCAGCCGATGAGCCGTAATCGCAGCATGATAGACTGCCGCGCGTTTGAGCCGTTTTCTGGGTATACGCGGAGGCCAAGTGGACGAGATCGTGTACGGGTCGCTGATTGGGATGGCGGAGCAGGTGCGTGCAGGAGAGATTTCGCCGGTGGAGCTGGTGGAAGCGCATCTGGCGCGGATCGAGCGGTTGAATCCAAAGTTGAACGCATTTGCAAATGTGGATGCGGAACGGGCGCGCGCCAGGGCAAAAGCTGCGGAAGCAGCAGCAGCGGCGCCGGGCGGGAAGAACGCGCTGGGGTCTCTGCACGGGGTGCCCGTTACCGTGAAAAGCTCGATCGACGTGGCGGGGTTGGCATGCGAATGCGGCAGTGTCCTTCGAAAAGGCAACACGCCGGAAACGGACGCGCCACTCGTGGCGCGGCTGCGCGGGGCCGGCGCAATCATTCTGGGAAATACCAACGTGCCGGAATTCCTGATGGCGTACGAAAGCGACAATTCGATGTATGGGCGCGTGAACAATCCCTGGGACCTAACGCTAACGGCGGGCGGGTCGAGCGGCGGTGAATCGGCGGCGATCGCGGCGGGATGTTCTGCGGGAGGAGTTGGCAGCGACGGAGGCGGATCGATTCGGATCCCGGCTCATTTCACGGGGATTTGTGGACTGAAGCCGACTCCGGGCAGGATTCCATCTACGGGACACTTCCCGGGCTCGGCGGGTCCGTTCGCTTATCTTGGTGTGGTGGGGCCAATGGCGAGAACCGTGCGCGATGTGGAGCGGCTTTTTGAAGTGATGGCAGGGCCTGATCCGGGCGATCCAAGCTCCGCCCCGGTGGGCATTAGGCGGTGGAAGGACGACGAGATTCGCAGGTTGCGTGTCGCTTACTTCGAAGATGATGGTTCGACGCCTGTGACTCCAGAAACGGCTGCGGCGGTGCGCAAGGCTGCCGATGCATTGCGCTCGCAGGGATTCGAAGTGGAGCCGTGGCGGCCTGAGAACCTGGATCGAATCTGGCAATACTGGTGGAATCTTTTCGGGCGCGCGGGGCAGATGGCGTTTTCACCGATGCTGGATGGGGAGGACGAGCGCATCAGCCCTTTGCTGCGCGACTTTCGAGCGCGTGTGGCCGCGGATGGGCCACTGAATGCGAATGAGTTGCTCAACACTTTGCTTGGGCGCGACGTGCTGCGCAATGCGTTTCTGGCGAAGATGGAGAAGTTTCCGATTCTGTTGTGCCCGGCGTGCGCGGTGCCGGCGTTTCCTCATGGGGAGCGGGAATGGACCGTGACGGGGCGAAAGATTGAATATTTGAAGGCAATGGCGTATTCGCAGTGGTTCAATTTGCTGGGGGTTCCAGCGGCGGTGGTGCCGGCGGGGAAATCGCTGGAGGGATTGCCGATTGGGGTGCAGGTGGTTGGGCGTCCGTGGGAGGAAGAGGCGGTGCTGGCGATTGCCGCGAAGATTGAGGATGCATGCGGAGGATTTCGGCGTCCGCCGATTTGAGTATTACGCGTGTTAGCCCGTTTTGCTTTTTGCCGACGATCTAGACCAGCGCTAAAGCGCACTGATATTGCGGATATTTTGCTGGACTAAAGTCCAGCCCCTCTGCTGAAGCAGAGGGCTCTCACCAAAAGGCCGGTAACGCCGCAAACGTGAATCAAACTGAATAGAAATTCATCGCTCACGTCCCGTAAGAACGGGGCGAAAAAAAGAGCTGGTCCTTCGCTCAGAATTGTAATGCTCCGACCCGCAAAAGAGTGGACTATGCTGTGGCGTGCGCAATCAGCAAGACTGCCAAAAAGTAGAAGATGAACATCAGCGCCAGGTAGGATTTTGCCCTCGAATTGGCGCCCGCGAATTCCTTCCATGCGAATATTCCCCATAAGGCTGCAACCATTGGAGCGGATTGCCCGATCGAGTATGAAATCGCGACGCCGGTCTGCGTGGAAGCGACGAGATCGAAAACCAATCCCGTGGACCAGATCGCGCCGCCTATCAATCCAAGAATATGGCCGTGCATCGGGCCGTGGAAGAAGCCGCTGAAAGCAACCGGCTCACCAACGAGCGGGTGCTTCATGAAGTAGAAATTCCAGATGAAGCAGGAGAGCAGCGCGCCGAGGCACAGAAAGACGCTGATGCTGTAGGGGCCGAGCGTGTTGCCGTGCGTCATGGCATGGGTCGAAAATGGCGCCCAAGTGCTCATCAGGATACCGGAGACGACGCAAGTGATGAGACCTTTGCGCGATACAGCTTTATTGCCGCTGAGTTGGCCGTACGCTTTGCCATCCAGCACCACTGCCAGGACGCCGCAAACCAAACCGGCGGCGATCATTTTCACGTTGCCTTTGGGCTGGAGGATGTAGCTCAGAATCGTTCCCGCCACCAGAGCGATGCCGATCGCCACCGGGAAAGCGGTGGCGAGGCCGACCATGTCGATACCGGCGACGAGTAAAAGGTTCGCGAGGTTGAAAATTACGCCGGCCAAGAGCACCCGGTAAATATTCGCGGTGTCCGCCGAATGGACGTTGTTCAGAAAGCTGTCGGCGTTGTTGCCGAGGCTGCCCATGGTCAAAGCATAAATCAGCGCCGCAAGAACAATTCCGATCGCGTAGTCCCAGTAGAAAAGCTCGAAGCGGTAGCCCTTCACGCCTTTATATGTATTGGCCCAGGATCCCCAGCAGATCGAGGCGGTGAGCATCATCGCCAGCGCAAGGCCGAAACTTTGCGGTGTGAACATGTAGCTCCTCTCGGCGTTTCGGTTTTAGGGTCGCAATTCGCGAACTCGAATGCGTAACTTGGAATTATGGTCGAGCTAGAATGATGGCGCGCCCGCCGGGCTGTTTGCCTTGATGAAGGCGAGCACATCGTCGCGCTTGGACATCGCGCGGGCTCCCACCGCCATACAACAAAGAGCCGCGCAGGCATTGGCAAAAAGTCCCACCTTTTGTGGATCCCACCCTTGCAAGAGTCCAAAGGAAAGGCCGCCCATAAACGCGTCGCCCGCGCCGGTCGTATCCACCACCTTCACCTTGAACCCTGGCACGTGAACGATTTTTTCGCGTGTGGCTATCAAGCATCCCTCGGCACCCATTGTGACGGCGACAAGTTTGGGGCCGAGGTCGAGCAGCTTGCCCGCCATTTTGTCGAAATCGCCTTCTCCGGTCAGTTCGCGCGCGGCGGCTTTGCATGGTTTCAGCACGTCAACGAGCTTGAGCGCGGCGACGAGCTCTTCTTGCGTGCCGAGATTCGCCTGCGCGAAAAAGCCGGGCGATACATCGAGGTCGAATATCACGCGGACGTTCGCATCTTTTGCGATTTTCATCGCCTGCTTCACGGGAACGATCGGAAGCTGCGACGCTTCCGTGTGGAAATGTTTTGCGGTTTTAATGTGCAGGGCGAAGCGGGTGTCCACCTGAAAGCAGGAAATTTTCCCTGTGACGTTGGGGAACATGTAAATGCAGCGCTCGCCTTGGACGTCAACAGGAATCCAGGTGAGAGACGACATTTCGCCTTTCACGACTTCGATACCGGAAAGGTCCATGCCATCTTGCGAAAACGCTTTTTGAATGATGCGGCCGTTTTCGTCGTCGCCGATCAATCCGAGCCAGCCTGTGCTGGCGCCCAATCGCGCCACCTGCGTGAGGTTATTGGCCGTGACGCCGCCGGCGTGAATTTCCATGCGAGTCGCGTTGATTTTTTCTTCCGGGCCTAAGAGACGCGGAACGATGGCGAAATAGTCCACCGTGCAACTGCCGATTCCAACGACGTCCACATTTTTAGCCATGCATTTCCTCGTTTACTGGGCCGGAGCGCGCGGGCCAGGAGTAGGGCGAGTCATAAGTTCGATGAACATCTTGTCAAATTTTTCAAGATTCAGTTCGAGCGGCACGTGAACGAGCTGTTTGCCTAGGCCAGGCTGCGAGTCCGGCATCCAGACGAGCGTATTTCCGTAGCCGGGACCGTGCGAGTAGTCCATGTCCATGTAGAGCTCGGTTTCTTTGGTGATGATACTGGGATCGAGCCATGCTGCGGCTGCGAGCTCGTCCCAGCGAAATTCTTCGTCGGCGTATTTTGCCAGATATTGAGCGGCGGGATTGGGCGATTTCGCGATTTCCGCAATCATCGCCTTCTTGAGCCAGGCTTTTACGGAGATATCCACAGTAGTGTCCGTGATTTTATGCCACGGCGCTGTGTAGACCATGTGGACGGCTTCGGGATCCCACCAGAAATTAAACTCGCGCCGATTTTCAGTGGACCAATCGGGCGGAACGACGGGAGCGATGCTGCCGCCCATCACGACGAGTTCCTGCGCGAGATCGGAAACAGCAGGATCGATGCTGATGGCCAGCGCGATATTCGTGAGCGGGCCTCCCGCGTAAATCGTCACCTGATGCGGATATTTGTGGACCATGCGAATGATGAAATGCGCGGCGTCTTCGCTCGAGGGCTTCGTTGTGGGATTTCCCTCGACGAGCTGCGGCACTTCATAGGGGCCGTGATAGACGCCGCGAATTCCGTCGCCGAGAGGTTTTTTGTTCCAGGCGCCTTTGTAGGAGACTTTGCCGTAGAGTTGCTCCCAGCGAAGTATCAATTCCTCGCGATTGATGAGCGGGAAGACGGCGCCCGGCACGACGGGAATATCGGTGCGGCCGACGATTTCGAGCATGCGCAGCGTGTGCGCGACCTCTTCGTCGCGCCACATGTCGCCGCTGACCACGGTGATGCCAAGGGTTTCGACTTCTGGCGACTGAAGGAAAACCAATATTGATTGCTGATCCGTGGTGGCCGGGCCGCGCGCATCCTGATCAATGATCACTTTGCGTTTTGTCTGGGCGCTTGCGGAACTTGCCAACGATACAAACAGGGCGATGGATAGCGTAATTAGAAGAAGGGGCCTAAAGTGCATTTTCGTTACGACGCTCCTTTGAAATCGCGCGCGCTCGTTATCATGCGGCTCGGATGCTATTTTGAACCGGCGACCGGTTTGGCACCGGGCGTTGGCCGCGACATCAGGTCAATAAACATTCTGTCGAACTTTGCCAGATCCAAATCCTGCGGCACGTTGACGAGATTTTCTCCAAGCCCCGGTTGCGTTCCCGGCATCCAGACGAGCGTGTTGCCATAGCCGGGCCCGTGCGAGTAGTCCATGTCCATGTAAAGCTGCGCTTGCTTGGTGATGACGCTGGGGTCGAGCCAGGCAGCGGCGGCAAGTTCGTCCCAGCGATATTCTTCGTCGGCGTATTTCGCGATATATTGCGCCGCGGGATTTTGAGACTTTGCGATCTCGGCGATCATGGCTTTGTCCATGCGCGTCTTGATGGAAATGTCGACAGTGGTGATCGTGATTTTGTGCCAGCCAGGAGCGGTAAGCGTCATGTGGACGGATTCTGGATCCCACCAGAAATTAAATTCGCGGCGATTCGTAGTGGCCCACGGATAAGGAGTGGCAGGAGCGATCGAACCGCCCATGATGACGAGTTCCTGCGCGAGATCAGGCACGGCGTGATCAAGGCTGATCGCCTGGGCGATATCGGTGAGCGGGCCGCCGGCGTACACCGTTATCTCGTGCGGATATTTGTGAAGCATGCGAATGATGAAATGCGCTGCATCCTCTTCGATCGGCTTCGTGGTCGGATTGCCTTCTTTCAAGTCGGGTATTTCATAGGGGCCGTGAAAGACGCCACGCTGCCCGTCGCCGATCGGCCTTTTGTTCCACGCGCCCTGGTAGCGGACTTTGCCGTAGAGGCCCTCCCAGCGTTCGATCAACTCCATTCGATTGATCAGTGGATAAACTGCGCCGGGGACGACCGGTACGTCGGTTCGTCCGACCAGCTCGAGCATGCGCAGCGTGTGCGCCATCTCTTCGTCGCGCCACATGTCTCCGCTGACCACCGTGATGCCGAGGATTTCGACTTCGGGCGATTGCAGGAAGACAAGCATCGATTGTTGGTCAGTGGTGGCTGGGCCTCGCGCGTCTTGATCAATGATCACCTTGCGCTTTGTCTGCGCTGAGGCTGGAGACAGGAAAACGAATGCGGCAAGGACGCACAGTACGCATTTGGAACGCATTTTTGGTGGAGCTCCTGGGGGCTCTGTAGGACTTATCGGCGAAGAAACTTCTAACATTGGGCCGGCGACGCAGCTGCGGAAATTCATTGTGGGCAAGAGCTGTTTATAGTTGGCGGCACCATGCGAGTCAAGGGAAAAGCGGAGATTTGCAGTATTTGTGCGGTGTTCCGTGAAGGCGCGTCAATTGCAAATGTTATAATTTTCGGCATGAAATTGGCTCTGCATCGCCGCTTCTTAGCGGCCGCGCTCGGCGCGAGCGCCGTCCTCGCTTCATCCGCTTTTGCATTGCAGCGTCCCGCGAGCGAAGTGGAGGATTTGAAACAACAGGCGCATTCTGCGCTGGCGAGCGGGCAATGGGACATCGCTGTCCAAGATTACGAAAGAGCCATCGCACTCGCGCCGAAGGATGCCAACCTGCGCGTGGAACTAGGCGTCGTCCTGACGAGAACCGGGCGTCTGCCGGATTCGATCGCGACATTCCAAGATGCGCTTCGCCTCGCGCCGCACAATCTGGCAGCTGAGCTGGGACTCGCACAGGCATATCGCGCGGTGCACAACAACGAGGAAGCCCGGCGCATTCTGAATCTCGCAATTCGAGAGCACCCCAAATCTCCGGAGCCGCTATCCGCGCTGGGCGATTTCGAGATCCAGCAGCAAACTTACGACGCGGCGATCGGTCACCTGAAGGCTTCGCTCGCCCTGGCGCCGGCAAATGTGGAGACGCGAAACTTGCTGGCTGGCGCTTATCGCGCGAAAGGTGACCTCGTCAGCGCACTGACCGAACTGCAAAAAGTGCTCACACGAGACTCAGAAAACGTACTCGCCTATTTCCTGCGCGCCGAAATTTATTCTGATCAGAACCGGGATGAGCTTGCCCTCCCTGACGCACGAAAAGTGGTTGAACTTCAGCCAGAGAAAGCGCGCGGCCGCATTTTGCTCGCGAAAATTCTGGTAAGGACGCCGCAGGGGAGTTCGAAGGAGGAAGCTGCAAAGCGTTGCTCCGAAGCCGTCGAGGCGCTTGAACCGGTGGAAGCAGCGCAGTCCGGCGCCGCCACGAAAGACTCGGAGACTTACTTCCTCCTGTCTCGCGCGTATCGATGCTCCGGCCAATCGGAACAAGCCGAAAAAGCAGACGCGGAATTTGAAGCGGCCTCGCAAAAGGAACGCGGCGCAAAGGAAAATGAAACGCAGGCCGCGCATCTCGTGAAACAGGCGGATGAAGCCGCGCTGAAAAACGATCTTCCGGGCGCGCTAGAGTTGCTGCAGCAGGCGTTGGCCAAAGACCCGAACAGCGGCGCCGCGTATTCCATGCTCGCCAAACTTTATTACTCCCAGGGCGAAATTGATAAAGCGAGCGACGCAATTGCCAAAGCTCTCGAGCGCGGGCCGCATCAGCCGGACTTCCTGTACGTGCGAGGAAAGATTCAGGAGAAACAAGGAAAGCTCGATGAGGCGCTAGCCTCTTTCAGAGAAACCACGCTAATTAATCCGCAGGAATCAGACGCCTACTTCGAGATAGGCGTGATTTACCAGCAGCGCAAGGACCTGCCCCGGGCGATGGCCGCGTACAAGAAAGCGGTGGAAATCTCACCGCAGGACCCCGACTACCGCCGCGCGCTCGCTTCGATTCCAAATGGTGCGCCGGCCACGCGCTGAGCCCAAGCGTCAGCGAGCGCTACTTGGATGGAGCGGACGGCGTTGGTCGCGTCATCAAATCCATAAACAGGCGGTCGAGTTTTGCGTTGTCGATCTCCTCTATGATGTGCACTTGCTGCTCGCCCAGTCCGGGCTGGCTGCCGGCAGGCCATACCAGCGTGTCTCCGTAACTCGGCGGGCGATCCAGCGAGATGTCCATGTACAGAAATTGTTCTTTGGTGATGATGCTCGGATCGAGCCATGCTTCTGCGGCAAGTTCGTCCCACATGTAACCGCCGTGCGTGTATTTGCTGACGTATTGCGCCACGGGAGAGTTAGATTTCGCAAGATCGCCAATCATTGTTTTTGTGAGTTCAGTTTTTATGGAAATATCAATCGTGGTCACCGTGATTTTTGGCCACGGAGAGCGAAACACGATTCGCGTCGCCTCCGGATCCCACCAGCAATTGAAGCCTCGCCGTGGTGCCTGGTAGAACTCCGGGTCCGCGGGCCCGGGATTGATGATGGGCCCCATGAACACGAGTTCCTGAGCGAGTTTCGGGAACTCCGGATCAAGCGCAGTGGCAAGCGCAAGGTTCGTCAGCGGTCCGCCTGCATAGATCGTGATTTCGTGCGGATATTTATGCACCATGCGAATCAGGAAATGCGCCGCGTCTTCGGCGGAAGGTTTCGTGGTGGGAGCGCCCTCCGGCATTGGCGGAATCGCATAAGGGTCGGGCCGGTAACCGGGATTCCACGCGCCCTTATAGACCACCTTGCCATAGAGCTTTTCCAATCGTTCGACGTCTTCGCGCGTATTCACCAGCGGGAAAATCGCGCCCGGAACGACGGGAATATCCCTACGCCCGATAATTTCGAGCGTGCGCAGCGTATGCGCCACTTCTTCGTCGCGCCATTGGTCGCCGCTGACAATGGTAATACCGAGCACTTCCGTTTGCGGCGACTGTATCAGCAGGAGAATCGCTTGCTGATCGGTGCTGCCGGGGCCGCGCGCGTCCTGGTCGATAATCACTTTGCGCTTCGATTGCGCGGAGACGGATATGGCCGCTGCAAGAAGCAAAAGAAGTGCGGAAGCTGTCCATATTGAACGAAACAAGATGTAAAGCTCCTTTCGGAAATCGCCGAACGACAATCGATGGAGTCGAGCGCTTGCCGCTATTTCGCTTTGGGCGTTGGACGCGCCATCAGCTCGACGAATTCGCTGTAGAACTTTTCTTTATCGAGCTCCTCCTGAATCACCACCTGCTGCTCGCCAAGCCCCGGCTGGCTCCCCGGCATCCACACGAGAGTGTCGCCATAGCTAGGACCGTGATCCACCGAAATATCCATATAAAGCGTCGTGGTCTTCGTGACGATGCCTGGATCGAGCCAGGCCGCGGCAGCGAGCTCGTCCCACAGGTACCCGGTTTGCGCGTACTTTGCTACATATTCCGCCGCCGGCGTGGTGCTTTTCGCGATTTGCGCGATCAAATTCTTATCCATGTTCGTTTTCACGGAAATATCCACGGTGGTTACCACGATTCGCGGCCACGGCGAATGAAACACTTTGTACGACGATTCGGGGTCAAGCCAGAAGTTGAATTCGCGGCGCGGCGTGGTGGCAAATTCGGGATCGTCCGTCATGGGATGAATGCTACCGCCCATCACGATCAGCTCCTTCGTCAGTGACGCGAATTCAGGATCGATCATCTGTGCCAGCGCGAGATTCATCAGCGGCCCGCCGGCGTAGATCGTCACCTGATGCGGATATTGGCGCACCATCCGAATCAGGAAATGCGCGGCGTCTTCGTTCGCAGCTTTTGTGGTTGGCGTGCCTTCAGGCATTGGCGGAACTTCAAAGGGGCCGTGCACCGGTTTGCCATAATTCCAAGCGCCCTGATAGACCACCTTGCCGTAGAGCTTTTCCCAGCGCGCGGTGGATTCCTTGCTGTTGACGATCGGAAACACCGCACCGGGCACCACAGGAATATCCGTGCGCCCGATGATTTCCAGCAGCCGCAGCGTGTGCTGCACTTCTTCGTCGCGCCATGCATCGCCGGTCATCACGGTGATACCCAGCACATCCGCCTTCGGCGAATTTACGATCGCAAGCACCGCTTGCATGTCCGTGCCGCCAGGGCCGGCGCAATCCTGATCAATAATCACTTTCCATTTATCTTGCGCCGCAAGCGGAGGGACTGCCGCCGCGATCACAGCCAGCATCACCAGCAGCCTGCCACATCTCCTAACAGTCATCGGGTCAGCTTCCTTTCGACTTTTCAAGCGGAACGCTTAGTACATGATAGTTTTCGTCAAATGGTGCGGCCAGAACGTGGTGTGGTAGTGCGACCAAAGACGTGCATCAATCTGCGGGATGATGATCTGCTGGTCAGCGGGACGAATTTTGTTGATCTCCTCGGCCAGCAGGGCAGTGGCATAGAGCGAATGCGCGCGAATCTCTATCTCCTGCGGTGAATCTCGCGGGATCAACTGGTACGCATCGATCGCATGTTCGAGGTTGGCCGAATAGCTCGTGATGCCGAGCAGCCGCAATCCGACAGGAATGATGTAATCGGCGAAGGCCGTCATTTTCCCGATATCGGCCAACGGCAAGGTGTTCGTCGAGCGCAGCCCCGAATAAATTCCCCAGAAACCCAGCTGTGCAAGCTTGTAGAACTTGATCTCGTGGCCGTCGTATTCGCTGACATCATTGAAGCGCGGGAACTCCGTCACCAGTCTGTCGACCAGGCCCTTGCCATTGTCATAGAGTTGCGGAGGACAGGATTTGATGAAATTGTGAAAGTACCCGTCGTAGTGCTCCGCCAGGACTTTCCCCACCTCGCGAAAGTTCTGCAATTTTTCGTCGAGCATGGGCATTTCGATATTGCCAGCGAATATCTTTTCCATCTGCGGCCGCGTGAGGGCGGCGAGGAGCTTGCCGTCGAGGATAGGAATGCCGCTGTCCATGGCTCGCTTCAGGCAAGCCACCATCGCATCGGAATCGGAGCGAAGCTGACCCTCATAATCCACCTCGAATTTCACGTGTGTTTTGAAGTCCGTGAACGCCGAATCGATCGTCGTGGAAACCATGATGAAATCCATGGCGACGACCGGGTCCTTCGCAAGGCCGTACGGCACGGCCAATTCGGGCATAGGCAAATCTTCGTAAGCCATCCATCCGGCGACCTCGGCGATTTTGTCCACATGCGTATGGACATCTCTGGAGTGTTCGATCACGGGGCGAAGGCTATCGAGAACAGGACTGCCGATCAGCTTGGGCCAGCGAATTTGCCGCGCAGATGGTGATTGGGGGGCCGCGAGGGGCCGCGAGCCGGATGCTAAACGCAGAAACCGTGGGCCTGCGGCGGCCGCGATGGAAAGTGCGGGAATACCTTTCACGAAGATACGCCTGCTTGAGTCCATCGAAAGCCCCCGGCGACGAAACTAGTACATGATTGTCTTGGTCAGGTGATGCGGCCAGAACGTGGTGTGGTAGGGCATCCAGAGCCGGGCATCGATCTGCGGGATAATGATTTGCTTGTCGGCGGGGCGGATCTTATTCACTTCCTCACGCAGCAGAGCCGTGGCGTAGATGCAATGCGCGCGGATTTCCACTTCCTGCGTGCTGTCTCGCGGAATCATCTGGTATGTATTGATCGCGTGCTCGAGCGCCGGCGAATAGCTCGTAATCCCCAGCAACCGCAGTGCAACGGGCACGATGTAATCCGCGAAGGCGGTCATCGCGCCGATATCGTCCAGCTGGAATTTGCCGGCCGGGTGCAAGCTGGAATACACGAACCAGATACCCAGCTGCGGCAGCTTGTAGAGCTTGATTTTGTGTCCGTCATACTGGCTCACGTCATTGAAGCGCGGAAATTCCACTACCAGCCGATCGATGATGCCTTTTCCGTTGTCGTAAAGCCGCGGCGGGCAGGAATGGATGAAATTCGAGAAGCGCCCCTTGTATTTCTCTGCGAGCACCGGGCCCACCTGGTGAAGCACGGCCAGTTTTTCGTCGAGCATTGGCATTTCAATATTGCCCGAGAAAATCTCATTCAGCTGCTGGCGCGTGATCTTCGCGAGAAAACTTCCATCGAGGATCGGAATGCCATTGTCCATCGCCCGCTTCAGGCAAGCGAACTCGGCCTCGGAATCCGACCAGTGTTGCCCGGCATATTCGGTGGTGAATTTCACATGTGTGGTGAAGTCGGTGAAAGCAGTGTCGATCACGTCCGCGACCATGATGAAATCAATCGCTTCGTTGGGATCGTTCACGCCCACACCCGCCGGCAAGTGATACTCCGGCATCGGCAGCTCTTCGTAGGCCATCCAGCCGGCCACTTCGACGATTTTGTCCACGTGCGTGTGGACGTCGCGGGAATTTTCGATTACGGGGCGAAGGCTATCGAGGACGGGACTGCCGATCGGCTTGGGCCAGCGAATAGGCGCGTCGGATTTCACGCCATCGAGATTACCACCGGAGGGATTTGCGCCAGCGGCGTGCCGGAGGGGATTCCCTCCGGCAGCCGCCAGCATTACCGAACTTCCAAGTCCTTGCAGAAACCGCCTGCGTCCACCAGGGCCGAAAGTCATCAGAAGATGAATTTAGCTCCAGCTTGGAACGCAAACGGCGTGCTGCCGGGAGCTATCTGGTTAATCGCACGGAACCCTGCCGCTGTCTTTGCGGCGGCCAATTCACCGGGCGTAAACGGAGTGCAGCTCCATCCAAAATCCGCTGGGCGCTTAGTGCAATTGGGCGAATAGTCGACGTTCGCGTTTGTATCAGGGTTCGAATACACATTGCCGCGGTTTGTCAGGTTAAAGAAATCACCAGACAGCAGAATGTGGTACCGATCTGATAGCTTGAAATCCTTCTGCAGACGGGCATCCAATTCCGCGAATCCGGGTTGGTCGGCCACGTAACGGCCAAGGAGAATCGTCCGCCCGCCCGGTGTGGTGTAAGACGGGCGGTCGTTATTGTGCGAGAATCCCGAATTGGCGACTCCGTCTCCGTTGATATCCCCATTAAAGGATCCGAACGGCGCCCCTGGTGTACCGGTGAGATACAACGGGAACGGCACTCCGGTGTGCGCAATCACCGTGGCGCTGACGGTAAAGCCCATCGGCAACTCGTACACGCCGCCCAGCTTGAATTGATGCTTGATGTCCAGACCGTTGCGGCCGTAATCAAGGCCGATATTGAACGGATCTTGCTGACCAAAGAAGGTATCCGTATCGCGCTCGCTCGCGCCGTTATCTTTATTCTCCGACCAGATGTAGTTCATGAACATCTGGTAGTGGTTGGAGAAGCGCTTGTTCAAGTTAAACACCGCGGATTCATAATTGCCGTGGGCGTAGCTCGCAGTGATGTTAGTGCTAGACGCCAGCGTCGGGTCAAGGAGTCCTGAGAGGATTGCACGGCCGAATTGATCCACCCCATCGGAGGTGAAATTCCTATACCAGGCTTCTTCGGTGCCGTAGCCGCCGGTCCGCAGATGCTGCGAATTGGCCCATGCAAAGGTAACCGTCGCAGTCCAACTGTGGAAGAAAGTGTGTTCCACGCTGCCGGTCAGGTTCGAAATGCGCGGATTTTGGAAGTTTGGATCAACGATATTGGGACCGGGACAGCCATAGATGACCCCGTTGTTTGGGTCAGGAGTACTGCAAAGTTGATTGATACCCAAAGGAGTGGTTGCTGGGAACAAATACGGGAATGCAGGAGGCGGAATGCATGAGAGGCCAGAGAAACAGAACAAGCCCGTCGTTTTTCCACCACCGGCCGTCGGCAAAAAGATCGTGGGGAGTTGAGCGTAATATAATCCCCACGCTCCACGTATCACGGTGGGAGAATCTGTCGAACCAACGTTCCACGCTAAGCCTACGCGCGGCCCCCACTGCTTCCAATCATTCGGTGTTCTTTGAGGAATCGGTATTGTTCGAGTGCCAGACCCGGTGCCGACATAAGTCTCCACGCCTGGAAACGGTGTCTGCGGTTGTGGATTCCTCGTTCCGTCCCATCGCAGCCCATAGGTGAGCGTGAGGCGCGGCGTGATCTGCCACTTATCCTGCAAATAAAGGCCGATGCCGGTTTGCCAGGCCGGTTTCAGTAGTCCTGCTTGTTTCAGCGGAACGTCATTGAGCCCCAGGTTCTGGATAAACCCAAATGGTTGTACCGTTCCTCCGGTCCCGTTGACGTTGTTGAAGTCACTGACCGATCCGAAATCATATTGGCCAGCAGTCCAACCTAGAAATGAATCGTTGCTGTCTCGGAACGCGTCTACGTCTCCGCCGAACTTAATGTCGTGCTTTCCGAATGAATAAGCGAAGCTGTCACCCACTTGGACCTTAGAATTGGTTCCCGTAATGGGCAGATAGTAGCGCTGCCCGATTATGGATGGCCCGATCAAAATTGTTTGCTGGCCCGGGCCGTTGGGATTCCGATTGCGTGTTTCGCGGGCTAGGTTGACGCGAAATTCGTTCACCTTCCGACCCATCACTGTATTCACCGCAAACGCACCGCTTACGCCTTGATTGACGAAATTTTCCGTTCC
The DNA here is from genome assembly GCA_963772535.1 of uncultured Acidobacteriota bacterium. Taxonomy (GTDB): domain Bacteria; phylum Acidobacteriota; class Terriglobia; order Acidiferrales; family UBA7541; genus Palsa-295. Next base: position 215,075 of record CAVYXN010000004.1, on the reverse strand, counting down.
ACCGAAGGCAATCGGAGTCTCGTTTTGGCCGAGACCACCCGTAAAACCGCTCGTGTGGTTCTTGGTTCCGTAGATGCGGGCGCTGAAGTGATTGGCCTGGGTGACCTGCCAATCATAGTGTCCTAGCACGGTGAAGAGGTTCTGAAATTGATTATTCGATCCGTTGAAATCTGCCAGGCTGTTCACTCCGTAGCAAGCGTTCAAGAAAGATTGTCCCAAGGTCGGAGTGCTGCACGAGCTGGGAAGTGAAAATCCCGGCCCCGTAAGCGGAATCTGACCCGCAGCGCACGGTGTTGCGCCGGCTGGACCGGTACAGTTCGCAAACACGGGTCCGGTTGCACCCGCCAAAGTCGCCGAGCAATCTGCAGCTGTACCCGTGCCGCAAAGGTTCGTAACGAGCGGACCATTTTCGCGTTGCACGTCGGTCGCCAAATACAGGAACTGCTTGTCCTTCACAATGGGAAAGCCTATCGAACCGCCGATTTGATTTTGATTGTCGATGTTCGGCGGATTTCCAACCGCATCAGTCGCGGTGAGGCTGCCTCCGCGATAGTATTCGTGCGCTTCGCCGTGCCATTCGTTCGTGCCAGACTTGGTGATCACGTTGATCAGACCGCCCGTGGCGCGGCCAAATTCCGGGGCGAAGCCGTTCGTCACCACCTGGAATTCCTGCACGGATTCGAGAGGCACCGTGAAGTTCTTCGTTTCGAGAGACCCGAAGAATTCGCCGAAGAAGTTGTTGAAGCTGTCCTGGCCGTCAATCACCAGGCCGGCATAGTCGCTCTGCTGTCCGCCAAGGCGAATGCCGCCGCGCAGACCAGGCACCACTTGCGCAGACGAGCTCAACTCAGCCAAGTCGCGATAATCGCGGCCCGAGAGGGGCAGCGTCTCGAGGTTCATCGTATTGATAACCTGATTGATCCCAGCCGTGCTGGTATCCACGGCGCCAGCCGCTGCCGCGGTCACCGTTACCGACTGAGTTTGGCCTTTGATGGGCAGGTTGATATCAAGCCCCAAGCTCGCACCGATTTCGACATTAACGTCGGTCAGCGTGATGCTCGCAAATCCCGGCGCTTCAGCCTTAATTTCGAAGGTCCCGGGAATCAAATTGGCGAAGACGTACGAGCCCGATTGATCCGTCGTTTGTTCGTGCTGGTAGCCCGTCGAACTATTGGAGATCGTCACTTTTGCGCCGGGAACAAGCGCATGCGACGAATCGTACACGAAGCCGTGTACTTCGCCGCGCTGCAGGTTCTGCGCACTCGCGTTGTCTACGATGCAAAGCGAGACGGCCAGCACAAACGCCAAAAACGCAATCTTCCAGATCTTCATCGTCAATCCCCCGTTTCGTTGTTTCCTGTTGCTCCGCAAAGCTTGTCTCCGAAATCTGGAACTACTTCTACTTCCCCTGAACCCGCGAAATAAAAAGCTGTATGAATCGTTCCGAATCCACGCCGGTGCAAACCTCTACGTTCGGCTTCACCTTCTCGAGGCCTTCGATCACATAGTGATCGCCATGCAGCACGTTTTTCTCAAATTCATTTCGCCGATTCGCCACCGTCTCGCCGCGGGAAAATTCGCCCCGGGTTTCCACTTCCACGCGCATCGCCTGTGTCTTCATGATCGTCGGATCAATCGCGGTGCCAATCGCCAGCGAATCGTACATTGGCGAGCCCGGCGATCCGAACTTCTCAGACAGATCCACGAGAAACGTGTTCACCTGCACCATGAAATCGTTTTCAGGCCCATGAGTTTTCGCGAGCTGGGCCAGGTGCTTGCGCGTAAAAAGCGTCATATTCCCAACGTCGAGCCCTGCCATCGTCAACGGCCACCCAGCCTGAAAAACGATCTGCGCCGCCTCCGGATCGTTGTAAATGTTCGCTTCCGCCGCCGCGTTCACGTTGCCGCCCGAAATCGAACCGCCCATCACAATCACTTCTTTCACCAGCGGCACGATCGACGGGTCCTTCAGCACCGCCAGCGCAATATTGGTTTCAGGCCCGATCGGCAACAGCGTGATTTCATGCGGATATTGATGGACCATCTGAATAATCAAATCCGGCCCAAACCGCGCATCCGCTTTGCACTTGCTCGCCGGCAATTCCACATTCGCGAGCCCATTTTTTCCATGCCAGAATTCCGCCGTAATCAGCTTTTGAAACAGCGGATGCTCCGCCCCGCGAGCCACCGGAATATCGCAACGGTTCGCCAGCGAAACCATTCGCAGCGCGTTCTCGAGGCCCTGCTCCACAACCACGTTTCCGGGAACCACGGTTAGCGCTCGCACATCCAGTTCCGGCGAATTCAGTGCCAGCATGATGGCCACGGCATCGTCGGTGCCAGGATCGGTATCGATGATCACTTTCTTTGGCGCAGTGGGAGCGACGGCCAAGCCGGCGTGCGCAGCAGTAGCGGAGAAACCGAGTAGGGCGATAATCGCGCCGACAGCGCCGACGCGCAATCTGGCTCGCAACCTTTTCGATACGATTGCAGAATTCAATATTGATTCCCGATTGAAATTGAAGGAGAGAAACCTAAATCCTAAACGGACACGACCCAGCGCGCTTGTACAATGATCTTCCGTCACTCTCGGCTTCCCACCCCTGGTGCCGAATCGGACGCAAGGCTAAGCCGCTGTCCGCGTAGTGTCAAGATAAAACTGAGGTTGCGGGAAAATTTTCCACAGGGAAGTCATATGAGAATTCATTGTCGTGTGAAATTTAATACGTACCTCCGATTTACGTATATGTACCACTCAAGTAACTTTCGCGGCCCCGTTTGTAAGAAAACCTCGAAATATGATTCGCAATTCAGCCAATGACCCGGCAAAAGTTGCGCGCGTGTTAGAATTCGTTCCGTAATGATTCAATTTCGCTCTCGGCCCTGGAGTTGGTCCCTGATATCCGGCGCGGTGCTGCTTTTTGGAACGTGCGATCTCTCCGCGGGCCTGATTCGCCATGGCTTGCGCGCCAGCCAACAGCAACAAGAGGCGCAAAGAGAGCCCCTCCGCCACCGCCCGAACCTGACAAACCCCTACGGCGTCCAGTTTCACGATGTAACGGCTCAGGCAGGCATACACTTTCACCACGAGCGCGCTCAATCGCCCAAGCGCATGTACCCGGAAACGATGGGCCCTGGCGTCGGCTGGATCGACTACAACCAGGACGGCTACCTCGACGCGATCTTCGTCAACAGCGGCTTCACCCCGCTGTTTCATCCCGCGCAAGCGCCGCAACCTGCGCTCTATCGCAACAATCGCGACGGAACCTTTACCGACGTAACGGCGCAAAGCAAGATTCACTCCGACGGCACCTTCTTTTTCGGCGTGGCAGTCGGCGACTATGACAACGATGGTTTCCCGGACATCTATATGACCGGCTATCGCCACTCCGTTCTATGGCACAACAACGGCGACGGCACCTTTACCGACGTGACCGCGAAAGCCGGCGTCAGTGACGACGGCAACTGGGCAACCGCCGCCGCATGGTTCGATTACGACCGCGACGGCAAGCTCGATCTCCTCGTCGTCAACTACGTGAAATACGACGTGGACCATCCCATCACCTGCGGCGATTTTCGCCCGGGCTACAAAGACATCCCGCAAGTCAGTTCCTATTGCCATCCCGACAATTTCCCCGGGACCTCGCCGCGCCTCTATCACAATAATGGCGACGGCACATTCACCGACGTGACGGAAAAAGCCGGCCTCGCCAATAAAGACGGCAAGAGCCTCGCCGTTGTCACCGTGGATTTAAACAATGACGGCTGGCCCGATATCTTCATCGCCAACGACACGCAGCGCAATTTTCTCTACATCAATAAAGGTGATGGCACCTTCAAAGATGCCAGTTACTCCTCCGGCGCCGGCTTCAGCGAAGAGGGCCGCCCCGAAGCAGGTATGAGCGCCGACGCCGCCGACATCACCAACAACAGCCTGCCCTACCTTTTCGTAAGCCATCTCGATTACGAACTCGATCGCCTCTATCGCAACAATGGCGACGGCACGTTCACCGACGACACAATCGCGTCCGGCATCGGCCAGAGCAATCTTTTAAATAGCGCCTTCGGAGCGAGATTTTTCGATTTCGATAATGACGGCTGGCGCGATCTGCTCGTCATCAACGGGCACATCCTCGACAACATCGCCACCTATCATCCCGAAGTTGCCTACGAAGAGGAAAAGAAGCTCTACCGCAACACCGGCCAGGGAAATTTCGTCGACTCGACCAAATCGCAAGGCCCGGATTTTCGCGCCCCGCGCGTCGGTCGCGGTCTCGCCGTCGGCGATTACGATAACGACGGCTGGCAGGATTTTCTCGTCAGCAACAACGGCGAAGACGCCCAGCTCTTTCACAACGACGGCGCCACAGCCCCAGCCGCGAAAGATAATCACTGGCTCGCCGTGCAGCTCGTCGGAACGAAGAGCAATCGCGACGGCAACGGCGCCCACCTGAAACTCATCGCCGGCGATCTCACCAGTTACGATCAAACGAAAGGCGGCATGAGCTACTGCTCAGCCCAGGATCCCCGCATCTTCTTCGGCCTCGGCAAGCATACCCGCGTCGATTCCCTCGAAATCTGGTGGCCCAGCGGCCTCAAAGAAACCGTGACGAATCTTCCAGTAGATATCTTCGTGCACATCGAAGAAGGAAGCGCCTCCGCAAAGGGCATCCGTTACCCTGCGCCAAAGCACCCCGACAAGTAGGACATGACGCAGGCACTCCTGTTTACCCTGAGGAACCAAGGGCCTCTGCGCCGTTCTTCACGAGAAAGCCCCAACACGATGCATCACCGTCCTATCGCTGAGGTTTGAGGTAAATCTTCAATTCATCCCACCCGCTACCTTCCTTATCCGTCTCCCGCGCAAATCGCACTCCCACCAATTCAGCCAGCGTCACTTCCGAAGTGGTATAGATTTTGCACCCCGTCATCAAGTGCCCGCCAATCATCGTTCCCTGGCCCGTCGCAATCGAAAGATGAATGTGCTCGCCGCCTTCTTCTACAGTTCCGGTAATCGACACGATCTCAAAATGCCCAGTGTGAATGTGCGCCTCAGGCTGGTTCGCATACCGAATTGACGCTTGCGTCAAACTACCCACCGAACTCAACAACACCGCCGCCTGAATATGATTCTGCTTCACGTACGCCCGAATCGACCCCAACAGGTCGTCTCCCGGCCGCAGCCTGAAAACATGAATACGCACGCGATCGGTCGTGATCGCTTCATGATGCTCCACAAGCAACCTCGACCAGTCCGCGGAAAGCTCTGGCGCTTCCGGCGCGGTCTCGAGCGTCCGGCTTTCCGGCACAGGCTCCGCTGCCGGCGATTTATATTGCGGTGGCACTGGCTTCGTTTGCCCGGCGGCACTGAATGCTACAACCGCTAAAAACACGGATACTGCGATCGCTTTCATGCCAGTCTCCTCAATGAAAAGGGGATTCACTTCACGAGAGATGTCGGGCCGCCCGAAACGATTCGGATTTCACTTCCCGACAGCTTGATAGATCATGAGCCGAGCCACAGGAATTCCGTCCTCCTCCTGCTCCGGCGCGTATACGCGGTGCGTCTCTGTATCAACGGCTATGCTGTGTACTGCGTGAGCCACATTCACGTCGCCCAGTTTGCGATAATGCTGGGGATCCTTCTGCTCGAATACGGAAATCGCTCCGCTATAGCACGCCACGTAAATTCTGTTCAGCCCCGGATCGAATTTCACCACATCCGCGCCATCAGCCAGGGGTAAGTAAGCGATCGGCTCGAACGTATCGAGGTCCAGGACGGTGAGTAGGGAATTCTGCTCGCACGCTAAGAATGCCCTGCGATGCTCGGCATCCAGGGCCATTCCGTGATTGCCTTTACATTTCGTCACCGGATGCATTCCCACTAGCTGATCGTTCTCCGGATCGATTACCGCAAAAACATTTAAGTCCTGCAGATTCACGTAGATTTTCTTGGCCACCGGATCGTATCGCGGCATACCTGTTTCGCTATCGAAGCGCAGCATCCGCACAACTTCGTCGCGCGTGGTTTCAACCACCGCTATCGCCTTGGCCCTCTCATCCGATACATACAGTTTGTGAAAGGGCGCCGCGTACGCACTGCCGTCGGGCTTTGATTCGGTCGGAATTTTCTTGATGATCGCCAGCGTCTTTACGTCAATCACGCCGATCTGGTCCTCGTGCCAGTCCGACGTGTACAGCTTCTTCAAGTCAGGCGCGTACTCCACGCCTTCAATCCCGGGCAGGTCCGAGATTGTCTTCACCACTTTGTTCGTCTGCAAATCCACAACGTAGAGTTTTCCCGGCCCCAGATGTGCGCAGAAAAGATAGTGATCGTCGTAGTCGATCGTGAGGTAGTCGAAGCGCAGTCCGGAGGGACCCGGCAGATCGATCGCCGCCAGTTTCTTTAATTCGCCCGCCGCCAAATCCGCGACAAACACGGAAACGGCAGAAGCCATCAGCGCCACTGCGCAAGCGATCCGAAAATTTTGGCGCGAAGTCGCCATGCTTTAGCCTTTCACCACACCAACGGCCACAAGATCGTCGCCGCGCCGTTCGAGAGTGATTTTAGGCAAGGGCCGCGGCGGCGGGCCCGCCAGCACTGACCCGTCTGCGACAGAATACACGCCGCCATGGCACTGGCAGACGATCAGATTCTGCTCCGGCCGGTAAAACACAGGACATGACGTGTGCGTGCAGATCCGGCTGTACGCCAGGTAAGTATTTTCGTCCGGCCGCAGCAAGATGCAGGGATTCACGTCAGCGGGATAAGAAAAAATCTTCCAGCCGCCGACTGGAATATCGCCGGCATGAGCAACCACAATCGCTGGATAGGTTTGGGAGCAGCCTTCCGCCAAAGTCCCGACTGCACCGGCAGCAGCTGCGAGACCGCCCAGCGTCAGGAACTTATTGAAGCCGCGGCGTGAAAGTTGTTCAGCGCCGTCTGTATCGAAAAACTCTTCTTCGCGGGCGTTCCGCGCGTCGGTCATCGTTGTTTGTGCGTCAACGTTTTCCTATTGGCTGGCGAGGTGGCCCAGTTGCATTCGCGTGTGCAGCACTCTCAGGATGTCGTCGAGCCCTACCATGCCCACAATATTGCCTTCGGAAATCACGGGCATCTGGCTGATGCTGTTGCTGCGCATCCGCTGCAACACGGCCAGGACGGGTTCATCCATTTCGGCCGAATGCATCCGGTCGAGCGGCAGCATCACGGCTTGAATCGAAGTGTTCGTCCATTCTTCGCGCGGTACCGTGCGCGCCGCATCGAGCGAAATCAACCCGACCGGCTTTCCCGCGCCAAGCACGATGTGAAATCGCGCACCGGTGCGCAGCACTTCATGAACGTACTCGTCAATCGACATATCGCGCGTCACCGTCGGAATATCGTGAGTCATCACGTCGCCTGCGCGCACGCCCGTCAGCGTATTCTGCACCGCCACCTGCGCGTAACTCTCCTGCGCCGCGCTCAGCAGAAACCATCCAATGAATGCGGTCCAAAGCCCGCCAACCCAGTTTCCGTTGAGCGCCTGCCAGGCTCCCAGAATGATCATCAGGTACGCAAAAATTTTGCCGGTCGTCGAAGCAATCTGCGTGGCACGCTGGAAATTCTTCGTGATGCCCCAGGCGATTCCGCGCAGGATACGTCCGCCATCAAGCGGAAACCCCGGCACGAGATTGAACACTGCAAGAGCAACATTGATTTCCCAGAGCCATTTCGTGGAAGCGGCCACCAGGTCATCGCCATGAAAGAAGCGCCCCGCGAGATAGAAACAGCCAGCCAGGAAGAAGCTCGCGAGCGGTCCGGCGATAGCGATGTTGACCTCCTGCCTCGGCTTGTCTGGCTCGCGGCTGATACTGGAAAGCCCTCCAAAAACAAACAGCGTGATCGATTGCACGGGAATTTTGTAACTCTTCGCGACAATGCTGTGACTCACTTCGTGGAAAACCACCGAACCAAAGAATAGTGCGCTCGTCACGATGCCGAGCATCCAGTGTTGTTGCGAAGTCCAACTCGGGTGCTCGGCGGTAAATTGGGTGCGCAACGTGTAGGTGATCAGCGCAAAAATGATGAACCAGCTCGGGTGCAGGTAAATCGGGATGCCAAAAATTCGTCCGATGCGCACGCCCGATGGAGGCGGCGGTCCTCCGGAAGGCACCGTAGCCTGATTGGCTTGAATGTTTGCTGGGTTCGGGTGGTCTGCCGCCATTGCGTCCTCGGAATTGATCGCTCGTCTCATTATCGTAGAATTTGCCGCCGCCGTCTCGCAAATCGCATTTCGCAATCGAATCGCTGTCCCTCCACACAACTTGATATCAGCCTGGCGCATGGGAGGTGCGTCGCGTGCGCTTCAACACGCCCGTGTTTCTGGCCACACGCACATTACGCTCGTCCTCGTCGCTAAGCCTCCTGTTTGCAAGCACATGAGCATTGGCCCCGGCCCTGCATTACTTCGATCAGCTGGCCGATAGATGTTGCGGGAGGGAATCATGGAAGCTCTGATCGATTTCGCAGCCGTGAGTGGAGCAATCGTTTTCTCGCTGGGCGTCGCGCTTTCGCTCGAATGGTTTGCGCTGAATACATTGATGAAGATGATGCCCGTGCAGCAGCCAGCGATGGTGGCGGAAGAAGCCAGGTCTGACAAGCCCGCGGCTGGCCCCACGCTTGTGCCGGCCTCGTTCGCTGGCAGCAAACGCGCGGCGTAACGGAACGGCGGCAATCGCAGCCGCAATCGCGCCCGGCCAAAGCTTTCTGCGAGCGACTCGCTCGCAGATTGATGCAAGAAAAAGGAGGACGCCATGTTGTTCCTCAAAGTGTTGCTCTCGATTGTCAGCTTCGGGTTTCTGGCCGGCGCGATCGGAACGGTTGCTTACGACATCTATCTCGCGTTCCAGCTCAACCGAATCTTGCGGCGTAATGATCGCGCGCCGAAATCCGAATCTGGGGATGTGACTGCATCCGCAGCATCCGCTAGCGCATCTTCCGATTCGCCTTCGCTCGGTCAGTCGGCGTCGCGCGCGCCAGCTAGCGCACCGCCTCGCCGCATTCGTTGGGTGATCGCAGCGAAGCTGCTTGCGCTTGCCGCTGTCACGTCGCTTGCGAGCAAGAGTCTTGTCGTCGTACCCGATGGGCACGCGGGCGTGCGCGTGAGCCAGATTTCCGGCGTGCGCGCCGGAACGCTCTATCCCGGGACGCATCTGATTTTTCCTCTCACCGAGCGCGTTGTGCTCTATGACGTGCGCGACCAGGTTTTCTCGACAGCCGCCAGCACGGCACCGAAAGAAAAGCTCGAAGTGCTCAACGTCGAATCGCGCGAAGGTTTGTCCGTAGGCCTTGCGCTCACCGTGCGCTATCGAATCGATCCCGCGCGCCTGGCTTACATTCAGGCGAATCTGCCGCAGCCTATTGACCAGGAAATTGTCGAGCCGGTCGTGGCCAGCACGTTTCGCGATTTGAGTCCCAACTACATCGTGCGTGATCTTTTCTCCACTAAGCGCGGTGAATATCGCGAGAAAGCGACACAGACAATCACGTCGCGGCTCGCGGAAGACGGGATCGTGGTGAAGGAAGTGCTGCTTCGCAAAGTGGAACTGCCGCAGGAATACGCGCGCGGGCTTGAAGGACTGCTGGAAAAAGAGCAGGAGGACGACCGCACTAGTGTAGACGCGCAGATCGAGCAGAAGAAAGTGAAGATCGCGGAATCGCAGGCCGAAGCCTCGAAGATCCGGCAGATCAAGCACGCCGAGGCTGATGCGCAATCGCGCGTGCTGATGGCCAAGGCTGAATCCGATTCGATGCAGTACACGCTGCCGCTGAAGCAGAAGCAGATCGAGCAGTCGCGCCTGGAAGCCGAAGCCCGCAAGGAGGCGACGATCAAGAACGCGGAAGCAGACGCTGCCGCGCAGGTGAAATCCGCCGAAGCTGCGGGCCAAGCAAAAGTGATCGGCACCAAGGCTGACACGGAGCGCAGCAGGCTGCTCTCGGAAACGCAGAACGTTCTCGTGGTGAAAAATGCGGAAGCTTCGGCGCAGGCGAAAATTATCGATTCGAAGGCCGAACTCGAGCACCGCAACCTGCTGGCCGACGCTGAAGCGCACAACATTCGCGTCACGTCGCAAGCCGAAGCCGAACAACTGCAGCTTGAAGCCGCCGCGCTGAAAACGAATCCGCTGCTCGTGCAATACACGGTGGCGCAGCGCCTCTCTGACCGCGTGCAAATCATGATGGTGCCCACGGACGGCAAATTCTTTTTCACCAGCGACGTGATGAAATCCGTTTCAGCGGTGGCTGATTCGCCGCTGAAGCTGGGTGCGAAGTGATGAGTTTGAAACGCACGGCGCGCACAGCGATGAATGCTTTCGTCGCCGCGCCCGCGAAAAAAATGCGCCCACGCGCGCGAACGAAATTCCCGCCCGGTCTTTTCCGAGTCCGACATGGCGGAGCGGAAAAGAAATACAACCGGACGGGAGGTACTGCCGGCAAGACCCTTGCGGGTGGCTTGGCTCTGCGCGAAACGGCGACGAGGATTCGATACCGCCGCATCGAATCCCGTGCTGCGAGCGCAGGGCGAAGCCACCAAGCCGGCAGCTTGGATCGCCGGGTTAGGGCCAGCTTCCATGACGATCTCTTGTACCCCCTTTTACCGCCTATTAGAATTTCGTATGTTGCTGAATTCGGGCTGCTTAGCGTGAGTTTTAATCGCGGAACCGTGGATTAAAAATGCGTGGCGAGCGATGAGTTGTGGTGATTCGTGGCGGGCAAACATTTGCTTCGATTGCCTTCGGAACCTCCTTTCGCTGTCGCGATATGTGGGTCTGATTTCAGGGCTCGTCTTGGTCGAGTCTGTCGGACCTCGGAATCAAGGCTAGCACGAGGCGGGAAGCGTCGTGGGGCCGAAAGAGTACAGCGAGCTAGAACTGGACGAACGGGCAGGGCGGAGGCGCGGCGATCGTTTCGCGGCGGAGACGGTGGGTTGCGGGCGAACGTCAAAGGACGAAGCTCGGCGAGAAGGCCGCCGAGCGGAAGGGGTCTTTTTTTTGTAAGGCTAACGTCACGGCTGAAGCCGTGACCTACAAAGCAACGGCAAGAGAAACAAAAGGAACAGGCGGACGCGGTCGATGGCTTCGCGGCGAAAAGGATTGGGTGGCGGGCGAGACGGACGGCAATCTCAAATTTGAAATTGGAAATTTTGAAATGAAAATAGAGGCAAGAAGGCCGGCGGGATGCCCGTTCGCTTCGACGTGGAGAAATGATTCAGTTGCGCGAAGGTCAAAGGATAAGGCTCGGCGAGAAGGCCGCCGAGCGGAAGGGGTCTTTTTTTTGTAAGGCTAACGTCACGGCTGAAGCCGTGACCTACAAGGCAAAAGAGCCGGCAGGATGCCGGCGCTACAAGGGAACGGCGACTTCAAGTTTTGGAATTGGAAATTGGAAATTTAGAATGGACTGAGACAGCGAAAAGCAAAAAGCGAAAGGCAAAAGGCAAAAGCAGAAGGCGGCTGCAGATCCCTCGACTGCGACGCGCGCCATCGCCCCGTACACGGCCGGGACGCACGATTCGCGCTTCGCGATGGAGGAAAAAGGCGCGGGCGTCTCCGCTCGGGATGACAGGGTTGGGGTGTGGCGGGCGTGAATGCGGGGTACGGATGCGGGGCGGGAACGTGAGTTTGCGGTTGTGCTAAGATGACGAATCACGAACAGGATGCGTCACACGTCGCGGCTTGGTGCCTCTCTGAGATACGTTTCGCTTCCGGTTGTGGTTCTGATTTTTTCCTTCATGTTTGGACGAACTGCGCGCGGACAGGCTTCGAGCGCGTCATCGGCACAATCAGAGCAGCGGGTAACTTCGCCGGCGTTGCCTGCGGCTTGGAATGAGGGCGTGAAGGCGCTGGCGGAGAAAATCGTGGCAGCGGTGAAGCCATCGCGAACGGTTTCGCTTGAGATGAAGAATATTTCGTCGCTGGGCGCGTCTGGAATGGAAGCGATTCGGGTGGTGCTTGAAACAGAATTGACAGGCCGCGGATTGCGGCTTGGATCGAGCGGCGTCGCGGTCGAAGTGACGCTTTCTGAGAATGTCGAGAGTTACATTTGGGTGGCGGATGTTCGTGGGGCGGGCGAACGAAGAACGGCAATGGCGAGGGTTGAGAAGGGACGGCCGCCGAACATAACCACGAAACAGTCCGTGATTCTTCATCGTGATTTGGTGTGGCAGCAATCGCGGCCCATTATGGATTTTCTGATACCGGATGTATCTCCGGACGGAAGGCCGCTGATGTTGGTGCTAGAGCCACGACAAATCGCCTCTTATCATTTCGAAAATGCGTCTTGGGAAGCCTCAGGGACGTTTCAAATTCCCGTTCCTGATCATCGGCCGCGCGACCTCCGAGGGCTGATCGACAGCGTCGCGGAAATCTTTTCCTTTCAGCTGTCCGATGTGGAATGCGATGGCGGGGCAAGACGCTATTTCGAGCTCACATGCAGCAAGGACTCGTGGCCGACTTGGCCCGTCAATGCAGGTGGAGAGGAGCGCGGCAGCGCCACGATGGTACAGGGTAGAAACTATTTCGGCGGCGATCTCACGATCTACGGCGATATGGAAGTTACCGCGCCGCCGTTCTTCTCAGTTGCTGTGGTAAACCGCCGGAAGGGTGTGGATTGGGCGGACTGGATACTAGCGGAACTCGACGGGAAATCGAGGTTATACGACAACTCCTCGAAGCCAGTCGAAACGTATGCAGGGTGGGGCGATGACATTGTTTCCATCGCTGCAGGATGCGTAACTGACTGGGAATTGCTAGTGAGTGGCACAGGCGATTGGACCGAGCGCGATCATCTGCAGGCTTACGAAACGAAATACTCCGCTTCGCCTTTCGCGATCAGTGATCCTCTCGAATTTCCTGGTCCAATCATGGCGCTGTGGCCCTCGCTCGACGGACGAGCGGCGCGGGTGGTGTCGAAGAATCTGCAAACAGGAATGTATGAAGCGTCGGTTGTCACAGTTAGCTGCAACCAGTAGCGCGATTGTCCTGCTGACGGCTTTGCCGGTTAAAACGGCGAGGCGACCGAGGTATGGCGGGACATTGAGGGTTGAAATCGGCACGAGTGTAAGGTCGCTCGATCCTGCCGTGCCGGCTGCTAATTCGGAGGAGGAACCCGCGAAAGAGCAGATCGATTCGCTGATCTATGACGTGTTGGAGCCAAAAACCAAATTTACCGTCAACGGGGCGTTTCATGTGACGGCGTTTGAGGCAGGGAAGCGGGTGGTGCTGGCGGCGACGGAGGATTACCGGCTGGGGCGACCGTTTATAGATTCGATTGAGATTACGATGGGGCGGGCGGCGCGCGAGCGGATTCTCGACCTTGAACTGAATAAGGCGGATTTTGCAGAGATTCCGGCGGAGGATGCGCGACGGGCGGCGGAACACGGAGTACGAGTGAGCCGGTCGAAGCCGGATGAGTTGTTGGCACTTGTCTTCACGGGAGGTGATGAGCCGGAAAGGGTCAAACCGCTTGATAAGCGCGTGCGGGAGGCGCTGGCGCTTTCGATCGATCGGGCGGCGATCGTGAATTTCATCTTGCAGAAGGAAGGCGAGCCGGCTGGGGGGCTTTTGCCGCAATGGTCGAGCGGAACGGCATTTCTGTTTTCGACTGAGGCCGATGTAGTGCATGCGAAGGAACTTTCGGCGCAAATCGTGCCCGCTCCGAAAATCGTGTTGGGATATGATTCTGGCGATTCGCTGGAACAGGCTGTGGCGGATCGGATTGCTGTGAACGCGAAGGAAGCAGGAATCACTCTAACGGCACGGGCGACGCCGAAGCCAGCGTGGCCATTCGCTCCACTTGATGACAGGATTTGGAAGCGAACGCCAGCAACGGTCGACGCACTGCTTGTGAGAGTGTCGATGCCTTCGCGAAAACCGGCTGAGACACTTGAAGATTTTTCTGGTCTGTTGGGCATCACGACGTCGAGGAACTCTTACTTTGTGGCTCCGGATGCGACCGCAGAAGTGATTTACGAACGCGAACGGGCAATTGTGACGAGCTACCGGGTGGTTCCGCTGGTGTGGTTGCCGCGCGTATATGGGTTGAGCGGGCGGGTGAGGGATTGGACGCCGCCTGGGCCGGGTGAGGGGTGGCCGCTGGCGGATGTTTGGCTGGATGGGCCGGTGGAAGCGGCGGTGGAAGAAGGGAAAAAGTGACGTTTCGCACCAAATTGTTTTTGATTTTTACGCTGGCGCTGGTGGTGTCGGTGGGGCTGGTGGCTGCGGCGGTGACGGAAGTGACGCGGCGCGCTTTCGACCAGATGAACGGGCAGCATTCGAATGCGCTGGTGGCGCAGTTCCAGAGGGAGTTTGCGCAGCGGAGCGAGGACGTGGTGCACCGGGTGCAGGGCATTGCCGACGCGGAAGGCACGGTGCGGATGGCGATCGATCTGAGCCGGCCGAAGGGCGACGTGTCGGTGTACGTGAATGATGCGGCGGGGGTGGCGAAAGCGCATCAGCTCGATTTTCTGGACTTCATCAGCAATGACGGGTCGATTATTTCGTCGGCGGAATGGCCGGCACGATTTGGTTACAAGATTGACTGGGTGCTGCAGCCTGAGGATTGGGTGGCGCGCGGCTCGTTTTTGATGAAAGCGGATACGCAAGAGGGGCCGGTGCTGGCGCTGCTATCGGTGTCGCGCGTACGCGTAGGCGATAAGGATCTTTACATTGTTGGCGGGGAGCGGCTGGGGCGGGAATTTATCGCGTCACTCGTGCTTCCTACCGGAATGCGGGCGCTGCTTTATCGGAATCTCGATCCGACATTTCAGGCCGCGGACCTGATTGATTCGACGGGGCCTGCGACGCAGGCGGAACAATTTGCAGTGATCGTGCAGAAGGAACAGCAGGCGCCCGGGGAGCAGATTGCAAAAATCACCTGGACTGCGGATGCGGCGAACGCGGAAGTGTTTCATGCGATGCCGCTGCTGGGGCGGCAGAAGGAATTGCTTGGAATTTTGCTGATTGGAAGCTCGCAGCACGATGTGGTGACGCTCGAGCGGCAAATCATGTTGCTCTCTGTGGGCGTTGTGGCGATTGGGCTTCTGGTGGGAGCGCTGCTCGGATGGTGGGGCGCGGCGCGGGTGACGCGGCCGGTGCGCCAACTGGCGGAAGGTGCGCGCGAAGTGGCGGGCGGAAACTGGAACGCGCGAGTGAATGTGCGCGGGCGGAATGAGATTGGGCAGCTGGCGAAGGCGTTCAACCAGATGACGGAGCAACTGGTGGACCAGCGCGAGCGATTGATTCAGGCCGAGCGCGTGGCAGCCTGGCGCGAAGTGGCGCGGCGGCTGGCGCACGAATTGAAGAATCCGCTCTTCCCGTTGCAAACGACGGTGGAGAATCTGCAGCGGGCGAAGGAGCGGGGGTACGGGGAATTCGAAGAAGTATTCCACGAATCGACGGGAATTCTGCTGGCTGAAATCGAGAACCTGAAAAATATCGTGGGCCGGTTCAGCGAATTTTCGAAGATGCCGCATCCGGAGCTGGGTTCGGTGCAGCTGAATGAGGTGGTTCGTAGCGTGGTGAAATTGTTTGAAGCGCAATTTGGCGCCGTTGGCCGGCCTCCGATTACGCCTGAGCTGCATCTGGACGATCATCTGGCGCTGATTCAGGCGGACGCGACGCTGTTGCATCGCGCGCTCGAGAATCTGATTTTGAATGCGATGGACGCGATGCCTTCGGGAGGGGTGCTGATGCTGCGCACGTCACCTGCGGCCGACGGCGGTGTGCATCTGGAAATTTCCGACACCGGCACGGGCCTGACTTCTGAGGAGTGCGAGCGGCTGTTCACGCCGTACTACACGACGAAGCAGCACGGAACTGGACTCGGCCTCGCGATCGTGCAATCCGTGGTGAGCGATCACGGCGGACGAATCTGGGTGGAGAGCGAGGCGGGTGTCGGCACGTCATTCCATATCGAACTTCCCAAGCACCCACCGCGGCGGTCGGTGAGCTTTCCGATTTCCTTCGATTACGAAAAAGAGAAAGAGAAGGAACCGGAGCCCGAGAAGCACAAGCAAGAGGCGTAGCCGCCGTGCCGCCGAAAGCCAATATCCTTATTATTGATGACGACGCGAATACGCTCGCGTCGCTCGCCCGCGCTTTTCGATTGGCCAACCACGAAGCGACCGTGTGCGACAATGCTGCGCGTGCGCTGGAGCTTGCGAAGGCGGAGCGTTTCGATTTGATTCTTTCCGACGTGGTGATGCCGGGAAAAGACGGGATCACGCTGCTCGAGGAATTGAAAGGTGCAGGGGTGAGCGCGCCGGTGGTGATGATGTCTGGTCAGGCGACGATTGAAATGGCGGTGAAGGCGACGCGGCTGGGCGCGATTGACTTTCTCGAGAAGCCGGTGACGACGGACAAGCTGCTGTTGACGGTGGAGAATGCGCTGCGGCTGCGGCATCTCGAGGATGAGAACCGCGATTTGAAGCGGCGGCTTGGGCGGCACTACAGTGTGTGGTCGAGCGAGGCGATGCGCGAGGTGATGGCGCAGGTGGAAACGGTGGCGGCGAGCGAGACGCGCGTTTGCATTCGCGGCGAAACGGGGACGGGGAAGGAATTGATTGCGCGAACGCTGCACGAGAAGAGCGGGCGGCGGGATGGGCCGTTTGTTTCGCTGAATTGTGCGGCGATTCCGGCGGAGTTGATGGAGTCGGAAATATTCGGTCATGAGAAGGGTTCGTTCACGGGCGCGGCGGGACGGCACATTGGAAAATTCGAGCAGGCTGATGGAGGAACGCTTTTTCTCGACGAGATTGGCGACATGCCGATTGCGATGCAGGCGAAGTTGCTGCGCGTGCTCGAGGAGGGCGAGGTGGAGCGCGTGGGCGGGGACAAGCCGATTCATGTGGATGTGCGAGTGATTGTGGCGACGCATCGCAACTTGGAAGAGCAGGTGCGGCAGGGAGCGTTTCGCGAGGATTTGTATCACCGGATTTTTGTGTTTCCGATTGTGCTGCCGGCGTTGCGGGAGAGGCGCGAGGATATTCGGGTGCTGGCTGAGCATTTCGCGCGGCAGTTGAGCGAGCAGAATAACTGGCGACAGAAACAATTTTCGCGCGAGGCGATTGAGTCGCTCGAGCAGCATGGGTGGCCGGGGAATGTGCGCGAGTTGCGCAATGTGGTGGAACGGGTGTTGTTGTTGACTGCTGGCGATACTGTGGAAGCGGCGGCGGTGCAGCGGGCTTTGCCGCAGGTGAGCGGGGGCAATTTTGCGGGTGCGGGTGGCAACGGTTTGATGGCTTCGGGGCCGCTGGCGCAGAGGGTGGAGGCGTTTGAGCGCGAGACGCTGCTTGCGGAGTTGAAGCGAAATCACAATCACATGACGAATACGGCAAAGGCGCTGGGGCTTGAGCGGAGTCATCTTTATAAGAAGTGCCAGCAGTTGGGGATTGATTTGCAAGCTGTGCGGCAGACGGAGTGATGATTGCAACGGCTAGGGAACTTTGAGCGAAGCGGTGACGGAGCCCACCTGAGCGGCTAAGTTGTCACGAACTACGAAGCGCACCGAATATTCTCCAGATGGCAATTCGATCGAGGCGGGAAACGAAAGACCCCGGGAGTTGAGCGCGGTCACTCCTTCCGGCTTGATGTGGCCGTCGAGAGCCTGCGAGAGACCGCCTTCCATAAGAGTTCCATCGGGCTTCTGCGCCAGAGCGGCAAAATCGAGGTTTACGTGGTTGTTGTCTGATTCATCCACGATAATGGCGCCGGCTGGAATGAGGAACGTAAATCCGACGCTTTTCTTGCCGTTCAAATCCGTGATGCCGGTCACTCGTACGGTGAAACGTATCGCGGTGAAATCGAGAGGAGAGGCCAGTGCGAGCTGAATGTCTTCTTTCCGGGCGACGCTTTCGTCCTGCGGAGCGCGGAAGTAGTAGCCTGAGCGCGACCTTACTTGCAGACCGGAGCGGCTTACTTTTACCGAGAGTTTTCGCCATCCGGGATTCGAGTCGCCGGTAGATTGATAGAACCCGATGAGGTAGTAATCGCTTGAGTCGTCGACCGCCGCATTGAAGCAGCCGAGGGCGGAAGTCTGGCGATCGCAAAGTTTACCGCCGGTGGATTCGGCAAATGATTCGAGCTTATTCACGTCTGACGTGATGGCGACGTGTTGAGGCAGCGGCTGGCCGGTATTGGCGCCGACAAAGGCGGGATTGATGAGGTCTTCGACATCGAGGGGATAGACTGCAATATTGCCGCGCGTTAACGTGCGCCATGCGTCTTCGTAGGCAGGCAAGAGGGCTCGCTCGTAAGTTCCGAAGTGCGAAGCGTCTCCCATTTCAAAAGGAAAGCCGCCGGTAGCCCACATCAAGGACTTACGGCCCGGGATGCCGGAGTAGGCCTGGCCAATTTCGCGCAATGCTTCGAGAGTGAGCCAGGTTCGCTCTCCGAGGCTGGCGGCTTGATTTTCCGTAAAATACCGCAGCACATCGTCACGTCCTTGCCTCGCCGCGGCGCTGCGAGCCGCTGAGAGGCTATTCCATCCCTCAACACCTCGATAGACCGATTCGAGGGGATTGGCGTCTGTGGGACCGTCTTTTGGCGAGCGGTGGCTTTTGGTTTTTTTTAGAGCTTCGGCCAGGAGCGCCGGATTCTTGGTGAAATCATGCAGTAAGGTGATGCCGTAGGCGTCGAAGGCGAGGAGGCAAATCGGATCTTCAAGTCGGGGAGATTCTGAAAGGAACTTCAAGAGTTCTGCGCGAGCATTCGATTGTTCCGTGATGGAGCTGTTCAGCAGATCGAAGACAAGAATGGACGAGCGTTCCGAACGGGTTTCGGCTTTATTTGTGAATTCGCCGGGGGCGGCAGCAGGCGGGGGGGCTGTTGGCGCCGCGTTCGCACGGATATGCTGAAAGAAAGAAATCTTTTGTTGGTGCCCATTCTCAAGAACAGTGAAGTCGTCCTGTCTTAGATCGGAAACGTGTGCGCCGGAATGGTCGGTGACAATGGCTGGAACGAGCACAATTTCGCTGTGGACCGCGATTACCGGCTTTTTGTCTTTCTGGGGCTGCGATTGGGCCAAGGTGGCGCAGACGGCGAATAGAAAAACGAGTGCGCTTGCGAAGAATCTACGTGGCCGGGGAAAGATCATTGGTTTTTGATACGGATGATATTTACACAGATTGAGGTTGCACGACATCCTTCCTGTTGAAGAGTTAACCAAGGTGAAAGAGGAAAAAGCTTGTGGGAAGAACTTTAGTTTGTGAAGGGAGCCTTAAGTTCGTGAAGCGACCCTTAGTGTGGGCCTGTGGCGGCTGGCCCGGGTGAGAGAGGAGCACCTTGCGCATTCGCGAGATCGAGGCCTAGCCAGAGCGCGATGGTCGGGCCGACGTCGATCATGCGGGCGTTCGGGATTTTTCCGGCCGCTATGGAGGGGCCGTAGAAGATCAGCGAGGAGCGCATTTCGGGGCGATCGGGGAAATAACCGTGAGTGCCGCCGAGTTTTGAGGGCTCGGTGAATTTTCCTATGTAGTCGCCGGTGATCACGGTGCCTTCGACGGCTTCGAGAGCAAGAAGCGCGTCGGGATCGCCGCCCATGGCGACGATTTCGTCATGTGCGACGACGCGAGCGATGCCGCTGCCTGGTGTGCCAGCGAGCGGCTTGAAGATTTCGGTGAGGGCGCGGCGGGTGGCGTCGTCGTTGCGATCGTTGACGTAGATGTAGGCTGATCCGCCGTCCGTGATGAGGCTGGCTTTCCAGGCGGTGATGCGATCTTTTTCGTTGAGGGTGATGAGGCCGTGCTCGCGAAGGAGGACGCCTGGGCGGACGGCTTGCGAAATTGGGACGAAGCCGTGGTCGGAGAGGACGACGAGAACGGTTGAGTCCCAGATGCCGTCTTTTTGTGCTTCGGCGATGACGCGGGCTACTTGGGCGTCAGCGGTTTCGGTGGCTGCGTTTGCTTCGGGGCTGAAGGGGCCATATAGGTGTTCTTCGTGATCCACTATCGCAAGGTGGAGAAGGAGCAGATTCGGCTGTAATTTTTTGATTGCGTAGCAGGCGATGTCGGTAAAGGCGGCGTCGGTTTGCAGGGGCGGGGTGATGGCTGCGTTGAAATCGGGATATTCTTTCGAGACTTCTTCGAGAATGCCGCGTGTGGAAAGCGCGCGCAGCAGCTTTAGATCCTCCGGGATATTGGCGCGCCAGATTTCGGGGACGATGATGTCGGCTTGAGCGCCGACGGTGACGGGCCAGTGAATTAAAGCGGTGTGAAGGCCGTGCTGGCGAGCGAGTTGCCAGAGTGTGGGGACGCGGATGTCTTCCTCGTACCAGCGGTAGCCGTTGTAATTTTGCCCGAAGGGATCCCATGCAGGATTGGTGACGATGCCGTGTGTGCCGGGACTTACGCCGGTCATCATGGTGGTGTGCGAGGGGTAGGTGACTGTGGGCATTACGGGCCGGACGCCGTCGCTCGAGGCGCCATCGCGGACGAGTTCGCGGAGGGTGGGGATCTTGAGGCCGTGCGCATCGGGCTCTGTGTAGGATTCGGGCTTCATTCCGTCGATGGAGATGACGATGACGTACTGGACGGTTTTGGCGGTGGATGATTGTGTGGACTGGGTGATTTTTTCAGCAAAGCGGTGGGTTGTGGCGAAATGGGCGCGGGCAGTGGCGGCGACTGAGGCTGCGGCGATTAGCGCGATAAAAATGAATGGCGTGGTTCGTCGTCGCATTGGCAAGTGCCTCCTGGAAAGCAGTCGAATACTCTAGCTGGCGCGGTGGTCGCGGTAAAGACCTCAGGTCATCCCGATCCAAAAACGATCGGGAGGGACCTGCGCTACAAATGAATTTATTACAGATGCTGAGCGGTTTCGCGACGGTTATTGGGGGGCGCGCACAAGGATTTCGCGCGAAGCGAGGATTTGGTGAGAGCGAGCGCGGCATGCGAGAATGGCGGTGCGAACGCGACGGGTGGACAAATTATGGATGAGAGACAGTTCTACGACGAGAAGGAAGAGACGAAACAGATTCCGCTCGTGTGCCCGCATTGCCGGCAAGAGGGTACATTTCCGGTGCGCTGGATGGTGCGGACGAAGAAGGCACAGCCGCCGCGCGGCGGCAACGAAGAGGATCGAGCGAAATTTGCGAAGGCACGGTCATATATGGTGCGCATAGATAATATGGTGGCGTGCCGGAACATCAAGTGCCGCAAGCGATTCGATTTGACGGGGCAGACGGTTTTCTTGATTTAGATTTTTAGATTTCCGGATACATTTCGAAGAAGGCGTCGAGCGACTGGCGAAGCGTTTTTTCGATTTCTTCTTTGCTGCCTTCGATCAAGTGCATGGTGACACGGCCTGGGCGGCCGTTCTTCAGTTTCACATTGGCTTCGCTTACTTCATCCAATTCTTCTGCGGGGAACAAGCGCATTCCGTAAACGAGCGCGAGCTTGGCCATTGGGAGTTCTCCTTGGTCTATCACCACAAATTCTACACGCTTTTTTATATTCATTACTTACGCCAACAGTAATTTGATCAAGGTAATTCTTTGCTTAAACGCCCGGTAGGCTTATGCTGGGAGGCATCTCTCGGCCTGTTGAGGGCATCCCTTGAGAAGCTGCATTCGGAGGTAGCGCATGAGGAACCTTCGCTTCTCGTTGCGGGGCGCTGTACTTGCTGGGATGGTTTTGGCCTTCGTGGTTCCCGCGTTTGCACAGCAAGAAGGGCCAATGCAGCCTGTAGAAAGGCAGACTCCTCTGCCGCCTGTGAGCGCTCCGGCGCCGCCGGTCACGGCCCCTCCTTCGCCGGCTGCAGCTGGGACGGCTTCGAATTCTAGTGCTCCGACTTCGGGTGCTCCGGCACCGAATCCGCCTTCGAGCACCACCCCTTCAGCGCCAAAACCGGGTGCTGCAGTGGAAGTTCCGAGCGGGACCAGTATTCCGCTTGTGCTGCACAACGGAATTTCGACTCATAGCGCGAAGGTGGGCGATCCGGTTTATTTCGAGACGCTTTTTCCGATCATGATCGCTGGCCGGGTGGCGATTCCTGCAGGCTCCTATGTGAGTGGCGAAGTGACGGAAACGAAGCGGGCGGGCCGGGTAAAAGGCCGCGCGGAGTTGATGATCAAGCTGAACACCCTGATTCTAACCAACGGCTATATGGTGAATCTGAACGCCGTGCCGCGTAGCGCCGGCACTGGCGGGGGCGAGAAGGTGGACAACGAGGGCAAGGTTATCGGCGATTCCGACAAGGCGTCGGATGTCGGTACAGTGGCGAAAACAACAGCAGCTGGAGCGGGAATCGGCGGCCTTGCTACTCAAGGCGCCAAGGGTGTGGGAATCGGTGCGGGAGTGGGGGCAGCGGCCGGGCTGATGGCAGTGCTGCTCACGCGCGGCCCGGACGCAGAATTGCCGCGCGGCACCACTGTTGATGTGACGTTGAATCGCCCGATTCTCTTGGATGCAGAGAAGGACCAGTTTACCGGTCCGGGCCAAGCTTCCACTCTGGCGGGGCCACAAAACCGCGAGTCGCAACACGGTAAAATCTTTTAATCTGAAGCGGCTACGGCTGATTTTAGGAAATCGCGGTTGCGGTTTTCGCGGAGCGGGATTTTGCGTCGCTGAAGCGGAGCGGTGAAAAACGCTCGGTGTCGAGTTCAGGTTTCCCGCCTAGAATCCACCTGCTCAAAAGTTTTGCAGTGGCTGGCGCAAGAAGAACTCCGTTTCGGTAGTGCCCTGTAGCTATGTAAAGGCCGCGGATGTCGGTCGGCCCCAGAATGGGCAGATGGTCCGGAGTTCCGGGGCGCAATCCCGCCCACGCGTCGACGAGTTGTGCATTGGCGAATGCGGGCGCGAGTTCCAGAACCCCATCGAGAATTTTTCGAACGCCCGCAGGTGTCACGTGTTTTTCGAAGCCGGCGTCTTCCAAGGTGCTGCCCGCGATTATCCGGCCATTGGGGCGCGGCACGAGGTAAGCTTTGTTGGAGCGCAGCGTCCTTCCCAGCGGTACGTTCTTCGATTCGAGCGCGAGTAGTTGTCCGCGGATCGGACGGGTCGGCGCATAACGGCCGAGCCAATCGATGGCAGCCGAGAAACACCCTGCCGCAATGACAACGCACTTTGCGGCGATATTTGTGCCGCACGTGATAACACCGGTGCAGTGATTTCCGTCGAGCAACATACTATCGACAGGCGAATCTGTGTGAATTTCAACTCCGCGATTGGTTGCTGCGACCAGCAGAGCATCCATCAACATTCTGGGATCGAGAGTAGCTTCCTGGGGAAGCCAAGCAGCAGCGCGAATCGCCGGCCCAAGAGCGGGCTCCGCCTTTCTTGCGACGTCTGCGGCAACCGGCTCGATAGCGAGTCCCAACGCCAGGTGCTCAGCGACCATTTTGTCGCGTTCTGATTCGCCATGCGGCGCGATGAAAACTTCGATTACTCCTTTACGGGCGAAAGCAGTGGCATTTCCCGATAATTCCTCGATCGAGGCAATAAATTCGGGATACAGCCTCATGGATTCTTTGGCAAGCGGGACTAGCGGAACAGCGTCAGGCGAATCCGGACCGGGCGATAGCATCCCAGCGGCAGCCCAGGATGCCTCGCGTCCCGGTTGGTGGCGATCGAGCACAACGACTCCGAGTTTTTCCGCCGCAAGCTCGAGGGCGATCGAAACGCCGATTACGCCTCCGCCAACGATGATTACATCTGCGACTTTCACGAGATTATCTTAGCAAAACGGGCGGTACGATGCGTTGGACTCGAAATAGAAATGGAAGAAATTAAAGCGAGTTGACGAGTTCGACGGAGAGGAGACGCGCCTTCTGGGCGAGATTTTTGGCGCGGGCGAGGTCGCCTTCTTTAGCAGCACTATTCGATTGGTCCCGGAAACTGCGAATCTTGTCTACCAGGTCGGCTTGTTGCGCGTTGAGCCTCTTTCCCTCGGTCTGTTTGAGATTGCTCTCGGCGACGCCAATATCTTCGGCGATGCCGTGCTGATAATTCGCCTTCTGGGCTTCAGAGAGTTGAGGCGAGATCTGCGGAGCAGGGGGACGCGCGCGGTCTCCTCCCGCAGACGACGGCTCCGGTTCGGGCGCGGGTCTTTGTGGTTTTGGCGCAGGTTTCGTCTCGGGGGTAATCATCGGCGGTGGTGTGCTGGACGAATCCTGAACATCGGGTGCGGGCGTCTGAGTCGCAACCGGAGGCATAGCGGTCGTATCCGGAGCAATCGTTGAAGGCGGCGGAGTTTCAACCGCTGCTTTTGCCGGCGGGGCGGTGACGGGCGCGGCGGCCTGCACTTTTTTTTCGCCACACCCGGTCGCGAGGAGCGAGATTCCGCTCGCGAGCAACGCAAGGAGGGCTCGAGCGTTGGGGTTACGGCTGGGCATTTATCTTTTTATCTTCTGCAAAGGGCGTGCTGAAATCACGAACCTTTCCGGGGAGCATATCCACGGAGTGCGCCAGGGGCAGTTCGATCCGGAAGGTGGTTCCGCGCCCTACCTCCGAATCGAATTCTATCTGACCGTTATGCAGTTGCACAAATCGAAACGTATTCGCCAGTCCGATTCCCGAACCGCCGGGCCGCGTGGTGAAAAACAGCTGGAATATCTTCTTCTGATCCTCCGGCGAGATTCCTTTGCCGGAATCTGCGACGGAGATGATGGCAGTCTCGCCGCTGCGACGCAGGCCGAGTGTGATGCGGCCGCCCTTCGGCGTAAATTCCGATGCATTCAACAAAAGATTCAGCACGGCCTGGTGGATAAGTTGCTGGTCAATCAGCAAGCCAGGAAACTCTGACGGCAAATCAACGCGTAGCTCGACACCCGCTCTCGAAATCGAAGGTCTCGCCGCGTCAATCACGTCCTGAAGCACGGGCCGAATATCCGTCTCCTCGAGCTTCATTTCCAGCGGTTTCGTGAAATTCAAAAAGGTTTTTACCGCGCGGTCCAAGCGGTCAATTTCGCTGTCGAGCATTTTCACCGCTTGCTGCGGCTCCGGGTCAACCGGCATGTTTGCCTTCAGCACTTCCAGCCAGAGCCGCATCGAATTGAGCGGATTCTTCACTTCGTGCGCCACGCCGGCCGTCACGCGCCCCAAGGCAGCGAGCCGCTCGGAAACCTGCAGCTGATTGCCGATGCGCTCGAGCGATTCCACGTCCCGCAAAGTCACCAGCGTGCCCATGCGCGCGCCATGTTCTCGAATCACCTGCGCACTCAAGCCAATCCGATTCGGGCCAGGCCCGGCTTCGAAGGTGAGCTCCGCGCCCTCTACCGGTTCGATTTCATCTTCTTTGATGCGCAGAACGTTGCGAATGGCATGACCCGCTGGAAAAATTTCGCTTACGCGGCGCCCGCGAAGGTCCGTTGCGCGCCCACCAAGAAATTTCTCCACGGAAGGACTCACGAGCACCGCCCGGCCTTCAGCGTTGAACAGCAGCAAACCATCCTCGAGGCCTCCCATCACCTGATCGAGATTCTCGCGCAGTGTGCTGAAAATCTCGCGCACGTCGCGCAGCTGCTTTCCGATGCCCACGATTTTTTCGCTGACCTTGCCCAGTTCGTCGGTGCGTGCCATCGGTTCGAAATCGAATTCACCCGCCGAAATGCGGTCCAATTGAGCCGAGATGCGATCGATGGGCGCGAGAGAAACACGAGTTACGAGAAAGGCGAGGAAAGTGGAAAGAAGGACGGCGCCGAGCGCGTAGTATCCGGCTTTCTCCAGGCTCGGCGAAATTTCGTCGCGTATCAACGCGGACGACATACCGATGCGAATGTCGCCAAATTTTGATTGGTTCAGATCGAACGGGTAGCGGTATTCGTAAACCTGCGGCGGCCCGTAGAGCGTGCGCAACTGTTGAAAAAAACGTTGTGTGTGCACCAGCGAAGAAATATCAGGGCGGGCCGCCAGCTTTTGGCCACGCAGGCCGGCGTCGCTGGAAATCAGCACGATTCCGTTCTGGTCCGTAATTGTGATTTCGTAAATCGTTGCGGTATATCCCAGAGCTGATTCCAACAAGGAATTGAGCGCGCTGCTGTTATCGAGCGCCCGCTGGACGTACTGGCGTAAATCAGCGGCGCTGGGCGAAGCCGGTGTTTCACCGCGTTCGGCCGCGTCCAGGAGCGCACTGCGGCAGGCGAAAAACACTTGTCGCGCGACGAGACTCGCGCGGTCCTCCGACTGTCGCAAAACCTGCTTGGTGAGTTGGCCGAGGTAGAGGCCCGAGACCACTGCAACCACTGCCAGAACGAGCAGTGAAATCGCCAGCGTGAACTTCGTTTTAAGGCTGAGCCGCATCTTTCCGCCCTGCCTCGTATTCCTTCAACTTATTGTGGAGGGTCTTTAAGCTGATGCCGAGCAAATCCGCCGCGCGCGTCTTGTTTTGATTCGTGGCAGCCAGCGTCTGGAGAATCAATTCGCGTTCCACGGCATCAACGGTGGTGCCGATTGGGAATCGCAGCCCGCCGAGACCGGAAACCATGGTCGCAGGCGTGCGTCCGAAATCGGAGGGAAGATGCTGGCGCGTGATGGTGCCGCGATCAGAGGCAATTGCGGAACGTTCCAGCACGTTGCGCAACTCGCGCACGTTGCCCGGCCAGGGATACGACTTGAACATTTCCATCACGTCGGCGCCGATGCCGGAGACGTTTTTTGCGTGTTTCTCGGAAATCTCGGCAAGCAGGCGCTCGACAAGAGGCTGCAGGTCTTCCTTGTGTTCACGCAGCGGCGGCAGGTGAATGTGGAACACATTCAAGCGGAAATAGAGATCGCGGCGCAACTGGCCGTCGGCCACGGCCTGCTCGGGGTTTTTATTGGTGGCGGCGAGAACGCGCACATCTACGGGGGTTTCCACTTTGCTGCCGAGCCGCCGCACTTTGTGGTCTTCGAGCACGCGCAGAAGCTTGGCTTGTGTGGGCGCAGGCATCTCGCCGATTTCGTCCAGTAACAGCGTTCCGCCCTCGGCCAGTTCGAAGCACCCGATGCGGCGCTCCGCGGCTCCCGTGAAGGCACCCTTTTCGTGGCCGAAGATTTCGCTTTCCATCAGCGACTCGGGAATTGCGGAGCAGTTGATGGCGACGAACGGCTTATCGACGCGCGGGGAGAGCATGTGAATCGAGCGCGCCACCATTTCCTTGCCCGAGCCGGTTTCTCCTGTAATCAGCACGGAAGCTGTAGAGGGAGCTGCAATTTCCACCTGATGCATCACGTCGCGCATCTCACGTGAAGCGCCGATCAAAACGCCGAGTCTCCCAGCATCCCGCAACTCTTTGGTGAGAGACGCGACTTGTTTCTGGCTGCGTACGCGCTCGAATGCGCGGTCAAGCAAAGCACGCAACACCGGGAAAATAAGAGGTTTCTCGATATACCAGTAAGCGCCGGCCTCGATGGCTTCTACCACGCGCTCGTTCGTGCCGCGGCCGGTGATGATGATGGCCGGGATGTGCTGGATTTCGTCGTTCAGTTGGCGCAGCAACTCGAGCCCGTTCATCCCGGGCAGTTCGACATCAACCAGGATCACATTGGGAGCGAATTCCGGGAACTTGGCGAGAGCTTCTTCGCCGCTGGCAACGCCCAGGACCTCGAAATTCAATTTGCGAAGGTTGGCTTCATAACCCTTCCTGGCGTTGTCTTCGTCTTCGACAATCAGTATGCGTTGCGATTGATTCTCTGGTGGCATCGTTCAATCGAGCCTACCAGCAGTCTCGTGGAAATCCAAGCGGACGCGCGATAGGAACAAGTGTGGCGTAACGAATAGGCGCAGATATTCTGTCCATCACATTTGATGGCTTACCAAACTGAGGAAGGTGCCTTTATTGCTTCGTTAGCGAGACTTACGTCCGGCCGACATGAAGTGGCCGCTCGAGAACCAGTTCCAGTTTCATGCCCTTCTCGAGCGTGAATTCCTGGCCCAGTCCGTAAGCGACCATAAAGGCTTGCGCGGCAGCCGTAGCGGCGGCCATCGCAGTTTCCTTCTCTTTGCCGCTGGCCATGCCTGTTGCGGCTGCTCCTGCTAATGCCCCCACCATGGCGGCTTTCATAGCTTCGTCGCGATTCACGGATGCGGCTTGAATTTCACCTTCGCGGTCGTACAGCACGTGAATCGAGTGAACGCCCGGGGCATCGATCAATTGAGCGACAAAGGGCCGCCAGCCGCGCGGCGTCTGGATTTCGTCAAAGGTTAGCCACATGCGCGCGCGTCCCGTGTCTCCGGCTGCGTGCACTCGATCGATATGCCCGCGGATGTGAACGCCCTGCGGAATGACTTCTCCCTCTGCCGTCGTAACCGGCTCGAGAGTGGTGGCGATGAAGCGCCTGCCAGCCTTGTCGTGTTTGCTGTTGAGGGTATCTTCCAATCCGATCAGCAGGCGCGGACCCTCGGGAACCGGAGGCCGCTCGACCACTCGATTTTGCGAATGGTCGTGAGACTTTCGCATGGGCCTTGCGGGCGGAGGTGCTTGATCGTTGTCCGCTCGACCAGACTGGTCCGCTGCGCCAGACTGCGAATCCACGGAGGGCTCAGACTGCTGCTCGGTTTGCTGGGTGTCTTGCTGGTCGGTGTGCTGACTGCTTGCGAATGCGGGATATCCAGCTGCGGCGAAAAAAGCCACGGCAGCCAGAAGCATTTTTGCGAACTTCATATGCTTCTCCTTGAATTATCTTGGCTTGCCGCCTTCGCCGGGAAGGGAAGACGTTCGAAGGCATTATACACGAGATCACACTGAGCAGATACCGGCACACGGAGCGCGGGAGTTCCAGGCGCCCGCGACCCGCCGACAAGAAATATATGTTCTTGTATTAGGAAGCGGTGAATTATAATCCGCCCCGATAGGCGGCTTGTTCTGGTCGGTTCCCAGTTCTAAATAGTTTGGATTTCAGGCTATCGCGCCCGGTGCGAACGCATTTCCGACGCGACGCTTGCCGTCCTCATTTCGCTGCCGAAGAGTCAACAACGTTAGGCCGGCAATCTTAGGAGGAGTTGATGAGAATTCTGAGGGACATGGGACTGACGTTCTTTCTGGCGCTCTTCCTAATTTCAAGCTGCTTTGCCGATGATGCCAAGAATGCCGGAACCGATAAGAAGGATCAGCCCGCCGCTGACAGCAGCTCGACACCAAATTCGAAATCCGACGCCGTGACGGCGCCGGCCGCCCCCGCTTCGCCTGCCGTGCCCAATCCGGCCGCGAAACCGGCAAAGCCCGCTCCGCCGCCGCAGCGGTCCCGACCCGAGGACAGTTCCGAGCAAGTTCCCAAGTATGTTCCAATGCCAGCCCTCGACGGCAATCCCGGTCTATTCACTCTCGAAACCGGCGACACACTTCCCGCCGGCGCTGTGGATCTCTCGATCGGCGTGAATAAATTCTCGCGCATGCCGGGCAACATCACCGTGTTGCAGACGGTTCCTGCCTTCGGCATGGGCTTCAACCGGTGGTTCTCCGTTTTCTTCCAGATCGCTGCCGATGAGCATATCCATGTGGACCAGCCCTCGCAGTTGAGCCTAAGCGATGCGACACTCGGCTTCCCGCAATACCGAAATACGATTTACCGGTCGATTCTTCCGGGAACCGGGATCGCACCCGCATATGTCGAGGACTATCCGTTTGCGTCGCACAATGGTGGCGGTGTGGGCGAGTTGGACCTTGGTTTCAAGATCGGTTTACTGTCGGAAAAGCGCGGCAAGCCTTTCAGCCTCTCTCTTCGCAACGACTTCTTTATTCCTACCTCATCAGGACTGAGCGACCTGCTCCGAAATGAGGTTCAGTACGGGCGATTCAACTACGGGATTGGCCTTGAGGCTAGCAAAACGATCTTGCACAACAGCATGCTTCTTACCTTCAACTGGTCGTATCGCTTCCGTCCGGGAGAGAAGTTCTCGACGATCGATCTTCTGAATTTGCCCGGTCCGCCGACGGCTCCAACGCCAATCGCTCCCGCGGTGCTGAATCTGTCTGACGAAATGGGCGTGGGGGCGGGCATGCTCGTGTTCCCGGGCAAGCGTTTTCAAATCATAACGGAATATACCGGGCTGATTTACGTGCGCAGCGGCATTCAGAATACGACTTTTGGCGGGCGCGATCCGGTTGACACCACCACCGGCATTCGCATCTATCCTATCAGGAGAATTGCGCTGGACGTTGGCTATCGCTATTCGCTCAGCTTGCTGAACCATCAAGACCGCAACGGTTTCATCGTCAAGCTGGCCGGAGCATACTGGCCAGAGAAGCCGCGCGAACCGGATCAACTGACGTCATCGTGCTCGGCGGATAAGTCATCTGTCGTCGAAGGATCGAATGCAGCTGTACAGACCACCGCCACTGCAACCGATTCCTGGGGCCATCCGCTGACGTACACATGGACGGCAAACGGCGGTAAAATTACGAATGGCACGAGTCCGTATGCGCGATGGGATTCCGAAGGAGTTGCGCCGGGGACTTACACGCTTTCGCTGCACGTCGATGACGGGGCAGGCAAGACGTCGAGTTGCTCGACCAATGTGCGGGTCGATCCCAAGCCGAAACCGCCTGCACCTACGATGTCTTGCTCTGCAGATCGCTCTTCGGTTGCAGCGGGCGAGCGGGCGCAAATCACGGCAACTGTGAACGATCAATCGAATACGGCGCTGCGATACAGCTGGCAGGCGAATGGCGGTCAAATTGTCGGCGCCACGGAGTCGAGCCCCAGCGTACAATTTGACACCTCGGGGCTTGCTCCCGGCACTTATACGGTGACGGGACGAGTTGAGAACGGCGCCGGTGGAGCAGCCGATTGCTCCACGTCGGTGACGGTGCAACAGCCGCCGGCTCCCCCGCAGGCGAGCAAGATCAGCGACTGCTCGTTCAGGCCAGGAAGCGCGCGAGCGGATAACGTCTGCAAGCGTGTACTCGACGATGCAGCGGTGCGGCTGCAAAGCGACCCGAAAGCGAAAGTCGTGCTCGTCGGATTTGCCGATCCGAAAGAGCCGGGTTCCGCGAAGCTGGCTTCGCGTCGTGCGGACGAAGCGAAAAAGTACCTTGCCGCCAAGCAGGGGATCGACGGGTCGCGTGTGGATGTGCGCTCGTCAACCGGCACTGAAGGAGCCGGCAAAGAAAATCGGCGCGTCGATGTGGTCTTGGTGCCAGACGGCGCGACTTACTGATTGAAGCGCTGAGGGAAAAGGAAGGCGCTGGACGTTGGGGGACTTGGGAAAGGCGCGGCTACCTACCGCCGCACCGGATCTTTTCCGGATTAATTTGGTACCCGCATTCGTCTCAGCAATAACCGCTATGGCAGCACGTTTTCACCCTTTCCGTTGTTCGCGGCGTAGCCTGTTCATTCTCGCCGTATTTTTGCTCTTTCTCGCGGCTACGGTTGCGGCTCCCAGCGCGAAATCTCAAACCTGGAAGCCCCTCGGACCGGATGGTGGCGATGTACGAACGCTGGCGAGCGATCCTACTCGGCCGAACTTCGTTTACCTCGGGACCACCGACGGCCACATCTTCGGCTCGGAGGATGGCGGCCGTCGCTGGCAGCTTCTCGGGCTGGCAGGTGTCGCGCACAACGCTATCGTAACGGCGATCCTCATTGACCCACGAGACTCCGACCTTCTCCTTGCTTCCATTTGGACGAGCGAAAAACAGGGCGAAGGTGGAGGAATCTATCGCAGCACCGATAGGGGACGATCGTGGCAGCCAGCCGGGCTGGTGGGCCATGCAGTGCGTGCTTTTGTGGCAGCGTCGTCTGATCCGGATACTCTTGTGGCCGGGGCGCTCGATGGAGTGTTCCGCTCGCGCGACGCCGGCAAGAATTGGGAGATGATCACACCCGCGGACGATCCCGAGCTCCGGAACTTCGATTCACTCGCCATCGACCCACGGGACCCGGAGATCATCTACGCCGGGACCTTTCATCTTCCGTGGAGAACCGTTGACGGTGGCCGGGACTGGGCCGCCATTCACGAAGGCATGATTGACGACTCCGATGTGCTGAGCCTGGCGGTGAACCCATCGAATCCGGAGCAGGTCTTCGCCAGCGCTTGCTCGGGTATCTATCGCAGCGATGATGCCGGTGCGCACTGGAAGCGGATTCAAGGCATCCCCGATTCGTCAAAACGAACACTCGTGATTCGATTCGATCCGGGCGAGACGAATACGCTCTATGCCGGCACCACCGACGGGCTTTGGAAATCAACGGAAGGCGGAGCGCGATGGCGCCGCGTATCGCCGAGCAACTGGGTCGTCAATGCGCTCGCATTTCTCCCGGCGGCCAATGCACCGAAGACCGATGAACGCTCAGCTCCTGAACAACGCTACGCTCACGTGTTGATCGGGACCGAGCAGCAGGGTGTTATGGTGAGCGACGGCTCGACGGATAAATTCGAGTCGGCGAATGAAGGCTTTGATCATCGCCGCGTTGTTTCGCTCGTGGTGGATCGCGAAAATCCGGGCCGCCTGGGGGCCGTGCTGGCGAATGCTTCCGATGCAGTCGTCGTATCGGAAGATGCCGGAGAGACGTGGGCGCCGCTCGGTTCCGGTTTAGCGTCGGCGTCCGTGACACGGCTTTTCTCAACGCCTGCCGGCTGGTATGCCGCAGTCGCGTCGGGCGGACTGATGCGCCTGGATTCAAAAAGTGGTCGATGGGTGCGCGAGGGTGTGGTCACTGAAGGCACAGTGAGCACTGCGAGTGCGGCGCATTCTGTGGCGGCGCGTGCAAAGCCGGCCGCGACGGCGATGCTCAGCGTAGTAGTCAACGATTTGACGTTCAGCGATGCAGCATGGTTTGCAGCCACGGAAGAGGGGCTGTTCAAATCGAGCGATGCGGGAAGATCGTGGTCGCGGCTATCCTTTTCGTCGCTCCCATTGCCGGTGGATTCCGTTCGCGTCTCTGCAGACGGTGCCGAAATTCGCATCGTGTCGTCGCACGGCATGGTGTTTTCGAAGGATGCAGGCCGCTCCTGGGGATGGCACGATCTTCCGCTCGAATCCTACGGTGCGCTCCGGCTGGAAATCGCGGACGGAACCACACTTCTCGCCACCTCTCCCTCCGGCCTCTACATTTCCCGTGATGACGGGGTGACATGGACCAAAGCACAGTCCGGGCTCCCCGCTTCAGCGGTTAGCGATCTGCTTGTGCGCCCCGAATTTTGGGCCGTCTCCTCTGAAAAGGGCGGCTTATATATTTCCCGCGATCAAGGAGCCAATTGGTCGCGCATCGAAAGCCCTTCCGCCTCAGCCCACGCCGATTATTTTCCAGTCATTGATGCTGGTTTTGCGACCGATTCGATTTACGCAGCCTCCGCGAACGAAAGCCTATTTCTGGTGGAGTTGGAGAGGCCTACGGTTCTGGCCGCCCGCTTGGGTGCTGGCCACCGGCCATAGAGTCGTCGAGGACCAATTCCGCAGTCTGGTTTCAAATCGGGATAAGTACGTATCCCAATTCTGCATCCCCAATGCGTTCAAAGACTTAATTGCCATCCGTATCTTTACGGACTTGTTTGTTGACCCCTTTTGGAACTACATTTCACGCCGCGATCTCGGCAATGGGGTGACTAACACCTGAGTTCAGAGCACTGCTGAGAAGTTCCTAATTGGTGTTTGCCGTGCTTTCTAAATCCGGAACGGGAATATTGGTGGAAAAGGGGTCGGGCCGATGGCGAGCGGAATTGAAACTGTTTCTACGGCCGAACGAACGATGGCGGCAACTGTCCTCATCGTGGACGATGAAAACACTACTCGCGAGCTTTGCCGCGACATCGTTGTCGAATCGGGTTTGCGCACGCGCACGGCGTCTACCACCGAGCAGGCGCTCGAAATTCTCGAGCAGTTCCCGGTGGACATTGTAATCACTGATCTGCGTGTGCCGGAAATCGGCGGGCTCGAATTGCTGAAGCGCGTCCGTGAGACACATCCCCAAACGCCGGTGATCGTGCTGACGCAATACGGGACGATCGAGAGTGCCGTGGAAGCGACGCGAAACGGCGCTGCCGATTACGTTACCAAGCCGTTCCACATACCGGAGTTGCGAACGAAGCTTGACCGCGTGGTGCGCTCGCTCGAACTCGACCAGGAAAATCGCGTGCTGCGGGAGCAGCTTCGAACACGCCCTGGTTTTGCGGGATTGATCGGCTTATCGCCGAAGATGCAACGGGTTTATAGGCTCATCGAGAAAGTGAGCCAGCACAATTATCCAGTATTGATTCTCGGAGAAAGCGGAACCGGCAAAGAACTAGTGGCGCGCTCCATCCATTTTTCAGGGACGCGCAGCAGCCGGCCCTTCGCTCCGGTAGATTGCTCCTCGTTCGTTCCCACGTTGATTGAATCGGAACTATTCGGATACGTGAAAGGCGCTTTCACCGGCGCGAACCAAACCAAGCGCGGGCTGATGGAAGCCGCCGGCAACGGCACGCTGTTTCTCGACGAAATCGGCGATCTGCCCATCGACTTGCAAGCGAAGCTCTTGAGGGCACTTCAAGAGAAGGAAATACGGCCTGTGGGCTCGACGGATCGAGTCTCGATTTCCGTGCGCGTGATTGCGGCAACGAATCGCGACCTCGAAGAGGCTGTCCGCCAGGGCAAATTCCGCCAGGATCTTTTCTTCCGGCTCAACGTGGTGCAGATCAAGTTGCCGCCGTTGCGTGAACGCAAGGGCGACATCCCGCTCCTCGTTAATTCGTTCCTCGAAAAATTCAGCGATACGGATGCGCCCGCGCGCACGATCTCAGAAGATGCGATGACTCGGCTCATGGCCTACGACTGGCCAGGAAACGTACGTGAACTCGAAAACGCGATCGAGCGAGCAGTAGCCCTGGGGTCAAGTTCGCTGTTGCATGTGGGCGACTTGCCGTCAAATCTTCAGTATGGATCCAGCGAAAAATTGCCTCAGAATGACGTGCTTCTGCCACTCGATGAACTCGAGCGTCGCGCGATTATGCGGGCAATGAGGGAATCAGGGGGCGACAAGCTGGCCGCTGCGCGACTGCTGGGAATCGGGAAAACCACGCTATACCGCAAGTTGAAGCAGTATGATGCGCAAGCACATCTTCGGAACTGATTTCGTTTCGTTCTGCAGGCCGGCTGCGATGTTCACTTCAGTTGCGGACGGTCAGGATTTCGTCCCCCGAGTTCCTCTAGCGATCTGCGGCCCAGTTGAATAGCGCTTCGCGTTGGCAATTTTCAAATCGGGCCGCTCACTCGAATTCGTATCGGATCGGGAAACCCCTTCGCCGCAGTTTCACTTCCGTACCCCGGCCGTTGTTGAAAACATTCTAATTGAATCTCCATGAACATGGTCGGCGCTGTGCATTGGAAACGGCATGCCAGCCAGCCGAAATATGCCCCTATATGTTTATGAACGGCCAATCCGAGTTGCTCGACGCACCCTCGAGTATGCCTTTGCGATAAGCATGGCTCTTTTATGCAGCTACTGGATTGTACAGGCGCGCTGGTAGGGTGAGATGCCGAAACGCCTGAACGTCAGCCTCACCGGTAGCGTGCTCACGGCTGAGCGAAGCGTCCCCTCGACTCCGCGCTCTGAAATGATGCAGCTTCTCGATGGAGCGGCATTCAGCGCCGTTTTCGAATCGAGCGGCGAAGCACTCATTGTGCTCGATGCACTGGGAACTGTGCGTCGCGCGAATCGCCGTTCGAGGGAAATGCTGAGGTTCACGGAAGCCCGTGAAGGGCAAAAGAGCCTGGCCAACCTAATATCGGCTCCGTCGGAATCAGATCTGCTCTTATGGTGCAAGCGGTCGGTTGCCTCGGCTGAATCGAAGGCTCGCCAGAATCCGGACAGCCTCGATGGAGCTTTTGCCAATGGTTTCCCGGCACGTTTCACGCTGCGCAGCGTACTGCCGGGCTCAGGCCATCTATTGCTCTGCATCGAAGATGGCGTGCTCGCGAAACGGTCTGAAGAGCTAACCCATCAACTCGAAGCAGAACTCTCCAGCCTTCTTGACGCGCTCGAGGCGGGCGTGATCCTTTTCGATCCGCAGGGTCGTATCCGGTTCGCAAACGCGCGTTTTGGGCAGTTGTTTGGCGTGAATGTAACGGGCAAGCAAGCGGGACAGACGATTGCGGATCTCGAAGCTCTCGTCGCTGCTCGTTTCCGCAATCCTGAAGCGTTTTCGGTGCCCCGGAGGCAGTTTGCGGCTGGCGAAGAGACGCCCTCACAAGACGAATTGGAATTGATGCGTCCGGCGCGGAAGGTGCTTGAACGCTATTCGCGTCCTGTGCTCAGCCGCGAGGGGCCTTCAGCGGGGTGGCTCCAGCTCTACTACGACGTGACCGCGAAGCGAGAGATTCAATCGAAACTTCTGCAGACGGAAAAGATGGCGGCGCTCGGACAGCTTGTCTCCGGAATCGCGCACGAACTGAATAATCCGCTTACGGCGATCATGGGATACGCGCAACTCCTTCTCGGCCACGGCCTTTCGTTGCCGCAGCAGTCTGAAGCAGGCAAAGTGTTTCAAGAAGCCGAGCGGGCGCGGCGGATCGTAAAAAATCTTCTGTACTTCGCGAGGGAGAACAAGCCAGAACGCACGCGCGTCGATTTAAATGAAATTGTGGAGCGCACGCTGGCGCTGCGCGGTTATGAGCTGCGAGTTGAAAACATCGTTGTGGAATGCAGCCTTGAGAACGACCTTCCGGAGACGATGGCGGATCCTTACCAGTTGCAGCAGGTGGTCCTGAATCTGCTCGTGAATGCGGAGCAGGCGCTGCTGGGGGATCGCGGAAGCGGGCACGTCTGGATTCGCACGCACTGCGCGCCGGGCGGCAGAATCGCGCTGGAAGTTTCCGACGACGGGCCCGGGATTGCGCCAAGTATTGCTTCACGGGTTTTCGATCCCTTCTTCACGACGAAGCCGGCGGGGGTCGGCACGGGACTGGGCCTTTCCATCGTTTACGGCATCGTGCAGCAACACGGTGGAGACGTGACTCTGGAAAGCCACCGGGGCTCGGGCGCAAAATTCGTGGTCGAACTGCCGATAGCATCGAGTCTGGCGGAACAAACGACTGTGCTGCCGCCCGAAATCGAAGGGAGAAACGGCGCAAGCCCACGTGGCAGGGTTCTCGTGGTGGAAGATGAAGCCACGGTGGCGCAGTTGATCGTTGACGTGTTGCAGGAAGAAGGGCACGAAGCCGAGGCGGCGTTCGACAGCCAGGATGGGCTCACGCGAATTGCGCGCAATCGCTACGATCTGGTGATTTGCGACCTGCGCATGCCCCGGCTGGACGGGCCGGCGTTCTACGACGCGCTGGTGAACGCGGGCAGTCCTATCCGCGATCGCATCGTTTTTATCACTGGCGACACGCTGGCGCCTCGCTCACTGGAATTTCTGGAATCGCACCGGCTTCCTTATCTTGCGAAGCCGTTTCTGGTGGAGGAGTTGAAACTGGCGGTCAATCGGGTGCTCGAACGCAACCCGCCGAAAGTGAAACTTATTCCACGGATTCATGTCGGTGATTCTCGAACATAAGGGCAAGAAAAGGATGCACACGGGTGCCACACAAGTGGTTGTCACAATCGAGCGCCGCGCTTTATTCGGAGTGGCAGACGCGACGCTTGCAGAGCGCCTGAACCGCGAAACCGAACGGTTCGCGGGATTTGGTCCCGTTGCAATTGCGTCAGATTTCCCGGAATTGCGGCGGCAGTCGGCGTCCTTTTCTCCTCGCGTGATTTTGCTCGACGAAGAAATTTTAATGGGTGCGTCGCTCGTTGAATCGCTGCGCCAGTTGAGCGAAGCAGCGCCTGTGATTCTGGTGGCTGGTAGCGCCCGGCAATCTGAAATCGCAGGACTAGTGGCGGAAGGAGATTTGGATTTCGTCGCGCGCGCAGGCGATTTTGCCGCGCTCGCGGCTAGCCTCGTGGAACGGCGGTTGCGATGGGCGGAACGCTCGGAAACACCGCTGGGCGCTCCCTGGACCGGTTTTCCAGCAGAGACGGCGGAAATATTCCGCCATGAGATTAATAATCCGCTCACCGGGATTCTGGGCAACGCGGAGCTTGTGCTTTCTCATCGCGCCCGCTTGCCGTCGGCGGATGTGCAGCGTTTGCAGACGGTAGTCGATCTTGCGGTGCGGTTGCGCGAGACCACGCGAAGGCTGAGTAACGCATTGGAGGCCGGCCGGATTCGCTGAAAGCTGCGCGTGGATGTTGCGCTCACAGCTCCGTTAAAAACGTTTTTGAGCTGACCGGCGGGCGGGTTTCATTTCTGGCCGTTTGTCGCTGACGGGACCGCAGCGGCCGCAGCGCGCGCTTTTCTAAGCATCTCATCCAGCTCCTCACGCGCGAAGAACCTTCCACGCAGCACCACCGCCGCGATTTTGCTTGTGTTGGCGATGTCCCTTGTTGGATCGCCATCGAGCAGGACCAGATCCGCACGGAAGCCGGTGGAAACCTGCCCGGATTTCGCGAGGGCGAGAAATTCCGCCGGGTTCAGCGTCGCGGTGCGGAGAGCTTCGACTGGAGTGAGACCAGCGCTGACAAGCATCTGAAGCTCCTGATGAATGCTCGTGCCGACGAAATTGTAATGGTCCAGAGAATCGCTTCCTGCC
Organism: uncultured Acidobacteriota bacterium; assembly: GCA_963772535.1. Taxonomy (GTDB): domain Bacteria; phylum Acidobacteriota; class Terriglobia; order Acidiferrales; family UBA7541; genus Palsa-295. Next base: position 176,575 of record CAVYXN010000004.1, on the reverse strand, counting down.
AGCAGGTGCACGCCGGCGCGATGCATTTCGCCTGTCAGTTTGCGGTCATTCTCGAACTGCCTCTGCCACCAGGCTGCTGTGTCCCGATCGTCCTTGGTGGGATGCTTCGCTGGCGTCCATTCCTTTCTTAGCGATTCCGGCAAGTATGCGAGTTGCGGATCGTCTGGGGACGCCTCGAGTTGATGCGCATTCACCCAGATTGAAAATAAAGTGGGCGTAACCCATGTGCCATTTTTCTTGAAGGTTTGCCAGAGGACAGCCGACTTCTCAGCCGAAAACGTACGGTTCGCTTCATCGGTGATGTTGGCGATGGCTTGCTCATCATGTTTTGAGGAGGCTTCCTGCTTTTTCTTGCGAAGCTCCTCCGCCTGCGCGGAGCAATCAAAAGCGAGTGAGCTGTAGATGATGTGCTCGATGCTTTTCTGCCCTGCGATGGAGGCTTCGGTGGCAGTGATTTCCGAGGGGACATGGCCGGCGAACGGAATCGAATCTTTCTTCGACTCGTCAGCGATTGCGAAGTAATTTACTCGCGAAACTTCGATGATCTTGATGAAGTCGGCGCCGCGCTTTTGAAGGCTGTCGACCGCGGCTCGGGCTTCTTCCGCCGTGCCGACGCGAAGAATGGCGGGGTCAACAGGTTCGGTCGGCGCGCCGGATCGCCTGGCGGGGAGAAGCATCGGGCCAGCGGCGACGATCTGTGGGCCCACGAGCGTGCCATTCTCGATTTCGCGGCTCCAGCTTTCGAGAGCGTCGAGATCCCCGCCCATGTCGCGGATTCCGGTGATGCCGTTGGCGACAAGGAGCGGCAAGAGCGTCTGCTTCGCCCACGCCGGATTCGCATTGATGCCCGCGACGTGAGTGTGCATATCCCAAAGCCCGGGAATCAGGAATTTTCCGCGAGCATCGATCCGTTGCGCATCTTCCGGTATCTCAACCGATCCGCTCTTGGCAACTACCGAAATCGAATCGCCTTTGACGATGACGGTTTGATCCGCAAGCTCGGGGCCGCCGTCGACATCGATCACGGTTACGTGGTCAATTGCCAGCGATTTCGTCTTTTGCGGATTCAGGCCGGACGAGAGGGTTGCGGCGAGCCACAGCAAGGCGGTAATTGCGAGAACAGGAATCCCTGGGCGCAAGATTTCTCCTCGCGAAACCGCGGGTATTGCAATCCGCGGCATTCGCACAGACGAATTCGTTGCGCTGTTAGACGTCAGTTCTTGTTTTTCAGGTAGCGGTCAAACCACTCGACGGTGCGCCGAATGGCGTCAATCTGGTTCTCGCGCTTGGCGAACCCATGGCCTTCGTTGGGATAGAAGTGCGCGTCCACAGTCTTTCCCGCTTCCTTCAGAATCCGAACCACCTGCTCGGCTTCTTCCTTCGGCACGCGAATGTCATTGTCGCCCTGCAGAACGAGAAGCGGCGCCTTGGCGTCGCGTATGTACTTCAGCGGCGAATCGGCTTCGTAGATGGCGCGGTCCTTTTCGGGATCGCCCAGCAGAGATTTTTCATACTCCTGCAAACGCGGATCTTCATGCTGAAGCATCGTGAACCAGTTGATGATTCCGTAGGCTTCAACACCAGCCGCCCATATATCGGGCGTTTTGCCGATGGCCATCAGCGTCATGAAACCACCATAAGAGCCCCCGGTGATGCCAATTTTCTTCGGATTCACGTAACCAGTCGCTTCCAGAAACTTCGCGGCATACACTTCGTCTTGCAGGTCGCCGCCGCCCAGATCCTTGGTATTGGCAAGCTGAAATTCCATTCCATAGCCGGTCGAACCGCGCGGATTTGGCGCAATGCAGATGTATCCGCGGGTCACGAGTGCCACCACCGTCCGATTGAAAGCATCCTGCGTCTGACCTGTGGGGCCGCCGTGCGGCAGGACGATCGCGGGATTCGATCCGTCGCGCTTCAGATTGAAAGGCATCCAGGCGAACGCGCTGATTATTCTGCCGTCGAAGGATTTGTAGTGAACCAATATCGAAGGCGGGATCTTCGCCGCGGTAAGGCTTGCGATGGCGGAGAAGGTCAACTGGCGCGGCTGCTTCGCGGCGATGTCGTATATCCAGAGATCGTCAGGTCGAGTCGAGCTTTGGTGCGAAACCACGAGCCGGGAACCGTCCGGCGAGAATGACGAGGGAGTGCCGGGGTAGAGATTGAGCCCCGCCGGGACGCTGATCTTTTCGTCGGTTCGAGTACTCGTGTCGGCAAGGTAGGTGTCGCTTCGGCCGTCGGCATTGATGACGTAGGTGAACTCTTTGCCGTCCGGCGAAAAATCGCCCGCATTGGCTTCCCACTGCGTATCGGTGGCCCAGGTGATCTGTTTTGTTGCGAGATCGAGGAGCGCCACGTTCGGGAATCCGCCGGGCCTATCGGAGCCAACGAGCAGAGTGTGGCCATCGGGCGAGACGGAGGAGACGAAGGTACGGCGTTGGCCTTCGTGAGGCGTGAGATTCTCGGCGGAGCCGGTTGCTACATCGATGCGATACACATCCGAATCGGTAAAGTTCGCATTCGCTCGCGAGGCATAAATCATTTTTCCATCCGGAGCCCACACCTGACTCACCCAGTTGTGATCCTTCGTTTTTTCCTGCGTCAGGTTGCGAACTGCGCGCGTTTTCCAATCGAGAATCGCGATGTCGATCGCCGAAGCCGTCTTCGCCTTGTAACTCATCGCGATACGGGATCCATCAGAAGACCAAACGGGATTTTTTTCGGAAATATCCGGGGTAAGGGTCAGATTGGTGATTTCGCCGCCTTCGCTCGGGATCGAGTAGAGGTCGTAAATTTCGCCGCCGCCCTTGTCGGATTCGAAGACGATCCACTTTCCGTCGGGCGACCATACCGCGCTGCTTTGGCGATCGTCGGACTGGCTGAGCTGAATTGGCCAACCGCCCGCCGCATTGACCTTCCAGAGATTGTACCGGCCGGTGATGTTGGTCGAGAAGGCGATCTCATGGCCGTTGGGGGACCAGGAGGGGCCGATGATTCCGCGCGTGAAGAATAGGTCATCGATGGGGACGGGGGTGGCGCCCAGTTCAGCCTGCGAGGTGAGAGACTTCGGATCTGTGATTTCGCGCGTGTCCGGCGAATCAGAAGCGAAAACGGCGAAAGCGATCAACATCAACAGGCTGATTGCGGGGCGGCTCACTTTCATCGATGACCCCCGAAAATTGCCACGGCGAGAATTTGCGGCCCGAGGATCGGCATGGTCCTCGAAAATCGAACACCGCGAAAGAAATTGTTAGCAGCGCCGCATAACCTTCGCATTTTGTGCGAGGGAATTCAAACGGGTAGTTGTAGGGATTGAAAGCTAGCCGCGACGTTGTAGATTCGCGAGAGGGCGAAAGGGGCGAAGGGATTGCTGGTTTAGATCGCTTTTCACAAGATCCCGTTTGGCTGGTGGCACGACGCCAATAATCGGGCGGTCGCCAGCGGGGCACGGATGGCCGTCATGTCCGGAGAGGAGGTGCTTCAAAAGCTGATCAATCTTGCGGTGCTCGTCGCGACTGAGCTCGACATCTTCCTGGAAGGAAAGATCGCGCGAACGGCGGGTTTCTTTGGCGGAATGAAAAGCAGCGATGGCTTCGAGCCTGATACGGTTAAGCTCTTCACACGGCTGGTTTATTGGCATGGGCGGCGAAATAATACGATAACCGAAATGTAGCGCAACGGTACGTTCGTACTAAGGAAGCCCCTGAGTTCCTCGCCGCCACCCCGAAATTAGAATGATTTTGAATCATTTCCGGTAGTCAATCGCGATCCGGCTTCAGCAGGGGATTGCTAAGCGATTCAGCCTTCTGAGGTGCGTCGCTGCTATTCACGCCCGTCAGGTGTTTCAGGTGCTTTACTTCGGGCCGGAGTTTCCCTACCATGGCGTGCTGAATTGCTCCTGGAGGCGATTCAGTGCGCCGGCCCTGGCGGCGCGCGTTCGAGCCCATGCCACGCTCTCCACGCATTGTTGTGATTGAACCGAGCGGCGTTCGCCGCGATGTACCGCTGAACGCCTCGCCTTTCCGCATCGGCCGGCAAGCCGGCAACGAGCTTACCCTTCGCGACAGCCGGATCAGCCGTCAACAAGCCCAAATCCTTTCCGCAAATGGCGGGTGGGTGCTCGAAGACATGGGCAGCCGCCACGGCACCTTCGTCAATGGCGAAAAGGTTTTGAAGCATGAGCTCCAGCCGCGCGACAAAATCGATTTTGGCATGGCGGATTCCTACAAGCTTATCTACCTAGGTGAGGGCGCGACGATCGAAGAACTGGTGGAGAAGGTCGAGGGGCCCGCGCCGTCGGCCCCTGGATCACGCGAGCTGCACCATCTGGGCGTGCTGCTGGATGTGGCGCGTACGCTTGGCACAGGCCTATCGCTCGAAGACGTGCTGACGGCGGTGGTGGATGCGGCGATCCAGGTGACTCGAACGGAGCGCGGTGTCTTGTTGTTGGCCAATCCAGGCGGCGAGCTGCAGATGGTGGTAGCGCGCGACGCGCAGAAGGGAACGTTGCGCCCCGATTTACTGAAGGTGTCGCAGAGCGTGGTGAAGCGGGTGGTAAACACCAGGCGCGAAATGATTGTGAGCGATACGGGCGACGAGGCGGGCGGTGTATCGCAGCAGGAAAGCGTGGCGCGTCTGGAGCTGCACACAATTGTCGCCATCCCGGTGGATAAGCTGCCGGTAATCGAGACACTCGATGCGACGATTTCAACGCGACAGGGCGAACTACTAGGCGTCCTTTACATGGACAGCCACATTCCCTCGAGCGCCTTCACGGATATGGACCGCGATGTTCTGAGGACGCTGGCCCGTGAAGCGGCAACGGTCATCGAGAATGCGAGGCTCTTCGCATCCGCGCGTGCAAAGGATAAGCTTGACCATGAGATCGAGATCGCCAGCGGCATCCAGAAGACGCTGCTGCCGAAATCGCTGCCGAGCCTGCCCGACCTGCAGGTGGTGGCTTCGACGCTTTCTTGTCATTCCGTCGGCGGCGACTGTTTCGACGTCATCCAACTGGGCGGCGGGCGGCACGGATTCTTTGTGGGCGACGTATCGGGGAAGGGAATTTCGGCAGCGCTGCTCGCGACGCTGTTGCAGGGCGTTTTCTTCACGACAGCGGCGATGGATATTTCGCTGTCCGGCGTTTTTTCCCGCGTAAATCAATATCTCTGCGAACGAAGCGGCGAAGATCGCTACGCCACGGTGTTCTACGGGATTCTCGACAAGATGGGCCGCTTCGAATACGTGAACGCCGGCCACGTGCCTCCGATTGTGCGCAGGAAGTCAGGCGAGCTGGAAGGATTGGGATCTGCGAATTTTCCGGTGGGAATGTTCGCGGAGGCGGAATATCAGAGCGCGCGCGTAACCCTCGAGCCCGGCGAATATCTGGTGATTTACACAGACGGCGTGTCGGAAGCGGCGAACCCCCAAAACGAATTATTCGAAGAAGTGCGGCTGCGAAAAATCATGGAAAGCTTTACGGGCGATTCAGTAGAAGGGCTCGCCGATTCGATCAAGGAAGGAATGCGGGCGTTCACAGAAGGGGCGCCGCAGTCGGACGATATCACGATTCTGGTCGTGCAATACAAAGGCAATAATTGAAAACGAAAGCGCCATCACGGAGTGGAGCGTCGGCAGCGCGGCTCGAGCCTCTCGAAAAGATCTTCGTCAAATTGAATCCCGAAGCCGAGCCCGGCGATCTGGCTGCGGAAATGGTGCGCCTACTGGCCGCACCCGGGTGCGTGGAGGGCGCGCGGATTTGGAAATTGGTAGATGGTGTGCCAGCGGTATGGCAGGAGAGTGGAAAACTTCCTGCAGCGAGCCCGGATCACGTCGAACAAGCCCTGAAGGGAAAAAATTCGCCAGGCAGCAATGGTCGCGCTAATGCCTGGCCGCTTGGGCGCGGGCCGACGCCCGTCGGTGTGCTGGAAATCGTTTCCAAGTCGAAGCTCGATGAAAAGACTCGCTCGTGGCTGGAACTCGTCCTGCGTTATGCGGAAGTGGCGCTCGAAAGCAGCGAACGCCGGAGTGCGGTAATCGAGCTTTCCACGATCGTAGAAGCCACAAAGCGGTTGAATTCGACGCTCGACCTCGCTGAACTGCTGAACATTATTTTAGGATTGACGACTCGCTATTCGGGCGCGGAGCGCGGAACGGTCTTCCTGGTGGATCGCGACAAACAGGAAATCTGGTCACTGGTCGGCTTAGGCCTCGAGCAGCATGAAATCCGGTTGCCCATCACCAAAGGTATCGCCGGCTGGGTAGCACAGCACGGCGAAATGGTGAATCTGCCGGACGCATATGCTGATCCGCGTTTCGAATCTGAAGTGGATTTACGCCTCGGTTATCGCACACGGTCGCTGCTCTGCCTGCCCATTCGAAATAAGGCCGGAGAGACAATCGGAGTGCTGCAGCTCCTGAACAAGAAGACCGGCCCGTTTTCGCGTGCGGACGAAAACATGCTCGAGGCCATTTCCGACCACGTTGCCCTCGCTCTTGAAAATGCGCAGCTGCACCGCGAAATGGTGCACAAGCAGCGCATGGAGCGCGATCTCGCCCTGGCGCGCAGCATTCAAATGGGGCTGCTGCCGGAAGCCCCGCCGAAACTTCCCGGATTCGATATCGCGGTCTCCAATCGAATGTCGCTCGAAGCCGGCGGCGATTACTATGATTTCATCCAGCTCGCGCCGGATACGATGCTGACAGTAGTGGCAGACGTCGAAGGAAAAGGCGTAGGCTCGGCTATGGTGATGGCGAATTTGCAGGCAACCCTGCACGCTCTTATCGCGCATCTTCACTCGCTCGAACGCCTCGTGGAATCGCTGAACGACATGATGCTGGCCGACACTCGCGGCCAAAAGTACATGACGATGTTCGTCACTCTGCTCGACCAGCCCCGTCGCACGCTGCACTACGTAAATGCCGGGCATGTGCCGCCCGCAGTAGTGCGTGCGAACGGAACTGTTGACTATCTGCGCGAAGGTGGCATGGTGGTAGGAATGTTTCCGAGCGTGAAATTCGATCGCGGACACGTTCGAATGGAACCGGGTGATATTTTCGTGGCGTGTACGGATGGCATCACGGAAGCGATGAACGCGCAAGATGACGAGTTCGGGTCCCAGCGCCTGATAGATCTAGTGGCGCGCGAGCGCTCGCTGCCGGCCGAGGAGATCGTTCAGTCAGTCCTCACGGAAGTAGACCACTTTTCACGCGGTGGCACGCACGAGGACGACCGCGTGATCCTGATCATGAAAGTTGTGTAGCCTGCGAGACGGATTTCCTCAGCGATTTTTCGGATAGGCCTCAAATAGCGCCACAACGCGAGATTCGTACTCCGCAGGTGAATGCCCGAGCGCGGCGGCATGCCCTGCACCTTTCACGATCCAGAGTTCCTTCGGGCCCGTCGCAGATTTGTAGATTCTTTCCGCGTGGCGGCAGGGGATGCGGTGATCGGACGTCCCGCAGATCAGGAGGACAGCAAAAGGACGCGCGGCCACAGCTTCTTCGGGCGAAACGTCACTCGGATTAAAACCGCCCTCTTTCTGAACGGAGGCAAGGGCCAACATAGAGGCGGGACGGAATAATGTGCGGCCGAGCGTGGGGCTCACGTCGAGACCGGCATAGTCGTAACTCACCTCGCGCATGTTTGCGAATGGCGCTTCAGCCGCGACAGCCTCGATGCGCGGCTCAATGGCAGCCGATTGCAACGCGATGGCCGCGCCCATCGAAACGCCTAATGCATAAAGGTGTCGAACCTTTTCGCTCGCATAGAGCGCATCCGCGACGGCCACCGTGTCGTGGCGTTCCTTCCAGCCGTACGTGCATATGTCACCTCCGCTTTTGCCGTGGTCGCGCGAGTCCATCATTACCACGCTGTAGCCGTGCCGCAGGAGGAATTCCGCGTGCCCCAGAACGCCAGTGCGATTGTCAGAGACGCCGTGATACAGCAGAACCCAGTCGCCGTTCGGTGAAGCGGGCCGCACTTTCCATCCTTTCAGGGTAATTCCGTCTGGCGCCCGAACGCTGAAATCTTCTTTCGTCGCACCGGAGCGCGCGAGCATCTTCTGCGTGTCCTCGAGCCGCATGGTATTGAGGCGCATGGGATGAAGGATGCCGCTGCCGATCGAACTGCCCACAAAGGCCGCGAGCAGCGGCGAAATCGCTAACAAGGCGACCCCGACGAGGATGAAAGGGCGCGTGAGCCTCATATAACAGATAGTACGTCATGCAAGTTGCCATTGTTTCAACAGGTCGAAGCGGGTGGCGATACGGTGACGGTCGGTTCCACAGGCACGGCCGCAGAAAAGTCGAGTCAATAGGACGCAGGTGGGATGGACTTTCTTGCCGGGTGCCTTAATAGACTTAGTCGGCAAATTTCAACCGAACTTTAGGGTTTGCCCAGCAAGGCCAACGTTTCTACCGCTTTGCCCCGTGCGACCCTCTCCCAAGGTCGGCGCGGCGATTGCTAAGGGTTAAGCCCCAACGCGCCGATATCACATGTGGCGGACGAAGGCGCTCGGAGCAGGGGGTGGGCCATCGCGACTCTAGCAATTCAACCCGAACAACACATCGCTGCCAAATTAGACCGGCGCCGCCGTATGCGCACGAAAATGGGTCTGCACGTTCGAATTGAAGGCGGACGCGGGACGTTGCAGGCATTCGAGGACACGGGAAAGACGATCGACGTTTCCCGCCATGGGCTGCTGGTTGCGACGTCGATGAGCGGCTATTGGGTGGGCCAGACCTTGCAGGTCACCTGCCCATTTTGGAGCACGCCGGTAGCCATCAATGCACGGCGACAAGCGAGGGTCGTTCGTACGATTCTATTGCCGAATTGCAGCCATGCGATCGCCATCGAGTTTCAAGACGGAGTTCCGGACGGAAGCGATCACGCGCTGGCTTCGTCGCCGTTCGCGAACCAAGTGCGAGTTCTGGGAGTTGAATCCGACGCGCGAATGGCTACCGCGTCGACAGCGCTGTTAACGCAAGATGGCTATCACGTCTTGTTCGTTTCGACCACGCAGCAAGCTCTCGACATCCTTAAAAATGAAACTCCGAATGTGATCATCGCCGAAGCCGAAGGCGGCGAAGTTTCGGGGCACGATCTTTGTGCCATCGTGAAGACGAGCGAACGGTTACAGCATATTCCGGTGATTTTGATGACCCGGTCAGCGCTGCCTTCTGATTATTCCGCTGGCCGCCTGCTTGGTGCCGTGGTTTGCATGGCGAAACCGTGCAAGCCGGCGAGGTTGCGGCAGGCTGTGCATCTGGTTGCGCCTCCTCCTTCGCAGCAATCGGTTTACAGCGCCGCCTTCAATATGGGTGCTTTCGTCAGAACGTGCTAGCGCTGCAGAGAGAAATCAGAAAGTGATGAAATCTCAGGTATGAGCATGGCAAATCGAATTTCATCTCGCTCAGCTGGATGGAGCATCAGTTGTCGCTAGAACCGATCTCGCTGCGTTTGCAAGGACGTCAAGGCTGGCTCCGTCCGGGCAGCTACCTGGTCGCGGTGCGCGCCTTCTGGAATTTGCTTCAGGATCTCGACGTAGCGCTCTCCGGCGAGGGGAAGGGCAGTGTCGACTGGGAAATCAGCGCGTGCAAGCGATCGGGTCCGGCAGTCGTAATGTTCCTCGGGCACTTGCGCAAGCCGCCCAAGGACGTGGTTGGCGAAATTCGCAGGACTTTGTTCAACGGAATTCGCAAGTTGTCTGGAAGCGACGAGCGTCCTCACGGTTTTACGGACACGGCTCTGCAGGAATTGAAGGCGCTTGCCGAACAGCGGGCACTGATGGACGAGATTGCGGTGATCGTCGACGAGAAGGAAGAATTGATTCAGTGGTCCTTCATCGAGCGTATCGAAAGAATGACGCACAACGACTTTGAAGCACTCAGCTCGGTAGTAGGAACCCTCGAATCAATTTCGGTAGGCAAGAACGGCCGCTTCAGCGTGCGAAGCGAAATTACGGGACGTCCCGTGATGTGCCGCTTCAAGCGCGACCGGTTCACCGCTCAGGCCAAAGAGAGTTTGGGGCGCCGCGTGGTGGTGTTCGGAAATCTAAAATCCAATTATCTGGGTGAGCCAATGCACATGCGCGTGTCAGGAATTGAACCGTGTCCGAACGAGCAAGACCTCCCCAATATCCCTCGTATGTCGGGCCGTATTCCAGTAACAGCGAGCACAACTCTCAATCGAATCTACATCCCAGGTGCGAAATATGGCAAGTAAACAGAGGGCGATCTATTGGGACACATCTGTCTTCCTGTGTTTCCTGCGAAAGCACGAGTCCGAAAAGCGCGCGATCTGCGAGGACATTCTTCGCCACGCGCACGACGGCAAGGTTTCGCTTTACACCTCCTCATTTACGGTCACTGAAGTAATCAAGCCGCTGCGCATGGAAATCACCGGGCCTCGTCCTCTTTCGAGCGACGAAGTGGAAGATTTGCAAGGGATGTTTCACTGGCCGTGGCTGAAAAAAATCGCGCTCGATCATCGCGTGGCGCAAGACGCCGTTAATCTGGGACTCAATTTCGCCCTCACGCCTGCAGAGGCAATCCATGCTGCGTCAGCGATTGTCGCGAAAGTGGACGTGCTGCAGCAATGGGAGCGGAGCGCGGCGCTCGAAAGGGTGAATCGGCTCGTCGCTATTGAGGCGCCGAAAATGCTCACCTACGGCGTTACGCACCGGCCTCAGTCGAAAGGCAATTTCTTCGAAAATCTTTATCGCACCAGAGCCGCCAGCGCGCGATAACCCGACGCGACATCGGGTGCCTTTATCACCTCGGCTTAGGTACTACTGTCTAGTCCGTAGTGTCAGTGCTGTAGCTTGAATCTGCGCGACTTACGGAGAATTTACCAGTACTATGCGCAGCCCCTCGCGACGCATGTCATTGATTCCAGGCTGCTATCGATTGGCCGCACAACTGCCCTTTCATCAGCAACTGGAGGTTGTGCAATGAAACTTAAATACATCTTGGGGGCGACCGCACTGTCATTTGTCCTAGCGGGCACGGCGTATCCGCAGCAGGAACAGGAAAAGGAGAAGCCGCAACAGCAGGAGCAAAAGCCGGAGCAGAAGCCGGCTGAGCAGCCGAAGCGGCAACCGGCTGAGCAACCGAAAACGCAGCAGCGACAGGAACAGCAGTCAGCCAAGCAACAACAGCAAGAACAGAAGAATGAACAAAAAAACGAGCAGAAACAGGAGAAGCAATCTGCTAAGCAGCAAAACGAACCGCAGAAACAACCGGAGCAAACCAACCGGGAGCGGCAGAATCAGCAGAAACAGGTAACGAGGCAGCAACAAGAAGATCAGAAACAGCAGGAGCACCAACAGCAACAAGTGGCGAAGCAGCAGCGCACCGACGAACGTGATCAACATTCCGACCACGGTCACGGACGCATCCCAGATGATCGTTTCCGGGAATCATTCGGACGAGAGCATCATTTTCGTGTCGGTCACTTTGATAACCGGCGATTCCAATATGGCGGTTATTGGTTTTCGTTTAACGAAGGCTGGCCGGTTGGTTGGGCTTATACCGACGACTTCTATATCGACTTTATTGACGGGCAGTACTACCTGATTGACCTCACGCACCCTGGTGTGCAGCTCCTTCTCGTAGTTGACTAACTTCCGCCAACGCTACCGACGGGGCCGGGACTAAAGTCCGGCCCCTTTTCCTTGTCTGCCGCTTGATAAAAACCCGCCGTGAAAGGGCAATCACAACGGGGGATGTTTCAGATGCCAATCAGTGGCGTTCTGATAGGCGCGCGCCAGTGCAAGCATCTCCGCGTCGCCATACAGTTGTCCGATGAAAGAAAGGCTCGTGGGATGGCCCTTCTCGTCAAAGCCGTGAGGCAATGCTACACATGGATGTCCGGTTAGATTCGTCACGGCACTGTTCAAGGTGGCCACTGGATTCGGTGTGTAGTCGGCGTAATCAAATGGAACGAGATAGACATCCACTTTCGACATCACCTCCGCCATTTCGTGCATCAGAATCGTGCGCACACGATTGGCATTGATGTACTCCACGGCCGGTAGCAAGCGCAGATTGTTTTGATCCAGCACGCGATCCTGACGCACGAGCCCGCCAGGTTGCGTTTCAATAGGATCGCGGAGAGCGGCATTCGCCTCGCCGTACATCACCATCGTGAAGTCCATCTTCGAATGCTCGGGGAGTTCCACTTCGATCAGATTGAAACCCAAGCTGCGGAATTTCTCGAGCGCAGCCGCATCATTTGCGTCCACTTTGGGAGTCTGCCGCGTATTTGAGAACGCCGCTTTCAGATAGCCGACGCGCAGCTTGCGAACGTCAAAATCAGCGTCCCAATTAAACGGGATATCCTGCACGGCGAGATCGTGATCGTCTGGCCCCTGAATCGCTGCGAGCACCAGCGCGCAATCTTCCACGCTGCGGCACATCGGTCCCGTTTTATCCAGGCTCCAACTCAGAGTCATCACGCCGTAGCGGCTCACGCGCCCGTAAGTTGGGCGCAGTCCGGTGACGCCGCAGATCGCCGAGGGTGCCACGATCGAGCCGCCTGTCTCCGTACCGACCGAAAAGCCGACCATTCCCGCTGACGTTGCAGAACCCGGTCCAGCGGATGATCCCTGTGAGCCCATGGAAAGATCCCACGGATTTTTTGTCTGGCCGGCAAACCAGATATCGTCCAGTGCAAGTTCACCTGTCGCGAGCTTCGCGATCAGCACCGCTCCCGCGTCGTTCAGGCGGTTCACCACGGTCGCATTGTGGTCGATCACCCGTTCCTTGAAGGGACCGGCGCCCCAAGTCGTCGGATAATCCTTGGCGGCAGCCAGATCTTTAATTCCCCAGGGAATCCCGTGAAGCGGTCCGCGATAGCGCCCAGCGGCAATCTCCCTATCGGCATCGCGAGCCTGCCTCATAGCAAGATCGTCGGTGATTGTCACAGCGCAAAGAAGCCGCGGATTGTGCTTCTTCAGCCGAGCCAAATACATTTCCGTCAGCTCAACGGATTTCACCTGCTTCGTGCGAATCAGTTCCGCGAGCTCCGTCACTTGCCAGAACGCAACGTCCTCGAGATTCTTGGGCCGCTCGACTTTCGGAGGTGCGCTCGTTCGAATCGGCCGTTTCGTCCGGTCTATTTTGGTGCCCGGGAGAATGGGATTGAAATAAAGCGGCGGCGCGACCGCATTTTCGAGCGGGATTTTTCGCAGCTCGCGATAGTGGGCGATATTTTTATTCATGCCCGCCAGCATCTTGTCGAGCTGTTGGTCGGTGAATTCGAGTCCCGCGACGGCCGCAGCATCACGCAGCATGGCTTTTGTAATGACGACGTCCGAACCTTCCTCGATTTGAGAAGCGCGGTTGGGGCCGGTTCCGCGCGCTGCCTTCGTTTCCTCGATCTTCGCCCACAAAACTCCAGGGAAAAGTGTTGAAGAAAGTCCGAGGCTTGAAAAGTAAGCCAGAAATGAGCGGCGATCGTGGATGATCACAATTGTCCTTTCGCGACCGCCGTTTCATCGGTCACTTGGATTACTTGAATCTCGATCTGATTGAAGTTCGCTATTGCTGCGGTGTTGCAGAGCCGCCGAGTTTTTCCCCGATTAGTTCGCCGGAAATAATAATCTCAACGCGCCGGTTCTGCTGCCGTCCTTCGGCTGTATCATTCGGCGCCACGGGATTCGATTTCCCGTAGCCCGTCGCGGTTATGGTGTTCGGATCAAGACCTTGATTCACCAGATAGGCTCGAACGGTATCGGCGCGATTCTGCGATAGCGTTAAGTTGAACGTGTCACTTCCCAAGCTGTCCGTATAGCCCTCGACGGCAAGTTTCAACCCGGGATGCGCGATTACGATTCCGCTCATCTTGGCCAGCGCTTCACGTGCCGGTGGTTTCAAGTCATATTTGCCAAAGTCGAAGAGAACATCGGCCATGTTTACTTTCAAACCGCGCGGCGTATCCGTGGTGGGGAGAATCCGGTTGAATTGCTCGAGCAGCTGCGCGCGAAGTTGCTCTTTTTCTTTTTCCGCCTGTTCCGCAGCGGCTTCGGCTTGTAGCGCTTTCTGCCTCTCTTGCTCCGCCTTCAGCTGGTCCTGCTGCGATTGCAACTGCGCCGCGTGTTGAGCAGCCTCCGCTTCGGCGCGAGCCTGGGCGGCCTGAGCCGCGTCACGCTCCGCTTGCAATCGTTGAATTTCCGCCTGTTGCTTTGCTCTTTCCGACGCTGCTGCATCCGCCTTGGCCGCTGCTTCGGCTGCCGCCGCCGCTGCCTTTTCTCGCGCTACTTTCTCGTCATACTCGCGCTTCACCGCCGTCGTCCGCGCGTCAGCCGCGTTCTGAACGGCGTCGCGCGCCGCCTGGATTACGCGTTTCTTGTCCCCCTTGCTCGCAAAAAGACTTTCCGCTTGATTCAGCGAGGTCTGGGCTCGTCCAAAAGCATCCGGCGCATATTGCTCAGCCTTTGCGGTCTTGGCGATTTCAATTGCGTTGCGCGCTTCATCAAGTTCCAACGGCGTTTTTGACTTCGACTTTGGATACCGCGAGCTCGCAGTAGAAAAATCGTAGTTGTAAATCCCTTTGTCGAGCGACTGATACTTCGCGCTGGCCTGTTCGATCGTCCCCACCGTGCCGGGGACAACCACATTTTCAAGCACCACTGCATTGCTCGGCGCCGAAACCGCGAAATAAGGTTCCGCAGTGACAATTAACCCGAAAGTCTGCAGGGAAGTGGTCACGCTGATTTTCGACTTGTCTCCGTCGAGAAGTATTTCGCCGAGGTTATTCGACTTTCCCTCCGGCGTGATCGCCCAGAGTACAAACGTAAGATATTCCGGCCCGAATAATTGCGGCGGCGACAGCTTCTGAAAATCCGCATTGACCTGGATGCGGCCCTGTTTGCTCTCCACTTTTCCCGAGCCTTTGCCGTTGGGCATGATCGGCGAGCCCTGGAAACCGATCTGCGTCGAGCCGCCGCGGTGCTCATAGTTGATCACCGTGATCGTGCGCGCCACCATCGTTACTTCGAAGGAGGATTGCTGCCGTGGCGCAAAGCTGGCTCGCTCCGTGGCTCCCATGCTTGCTACCGCAAACAGCGCAACCGCCAGACACATCTGCAACGTCTTCATTTTTTCCCTCAGTCTTTGCGCACAAGTCGCCGCACTGCGGCGCAGCTTGTTTATGAATTTTCTTCCGAATGGAAGTGTGATCGCCGCACGCTAGATAATACGAATTGGCGGCACAAATCAAGCCGTTCTTAGGAGACTCGCGCTCGTAGTTACGGGCGCGACCTCAACCGCGCGCGGTGCGCGGTGGCTGAGAACCACCACAGCCGCGCGAAATCCACCAGATTCCTCAAACCGGCGCATGTAGATTTTTCGGTGATCTTTGCTAAGGCACAGTGTTCGAAGGTTTAAGCTCCAAGATCCGCATCGCGCCATTTGGTCTCTCGCCTGCATTGGAATGAATGAATCGAGGCCATCTGGGGGTATTCCTGCGGCCTTGTCTCCCAGCCGGGGATGAATTATGGGGAGTTTGCACGAACACTTCGGCACTCTGCCGCCTGCGCCCGACCGGCGCGGCGAGGCGCGCACCACGCCTGCCTCTCTCGCTCAGGTTGAATTCGGAGGCGGCCACAGCGGCATTATCCTCAACATAAGTGAGTTGGGCATGGCCGTCGCAGTGGCCCACGTCGTTGCAGTGGGTGAACGCCTCCCTTGCGTTCGTTTCCTTTTGCCCAACTCCGCTCGCGAGGCGATTCAAAGTGTCGAAATCTCCGCGGAAATAGTGTGGCTATCGGAATCAAGAAATGGCGCTGGTATGCGGTTCCTCGGGCTGTCCGCCGACGCGCGAAATCACATTTCAAATTGGATTGCTTCAGAGAGAAAGGCTCCCGAATTTGAGCATTTACCGAAACCGGTTCTCCGCGATAAGCGGCCGCTGGAAATCAATTCCGGCAAATCGAGAATGATTTTCAGCAGACAAACGGTTTGCGATGAGGGAGTAGGGGCGCGTTACGCCAGGATGTTTCCGTCTGAAAAGGCCCATCCAAAAACCACTGCTACGCTCGACGAAATCAAACAGGATCAAGCGCCGCCTTTCTCGGCAACTTCCCGCGCCTGTTCCGTTGCGGACGTTGCAACTCCCGATCTGCCAGCCAAGGGTTCAATGGCCGGTATTGCGCAAAGCGCTGCGGCGGCATTTCCCCCAGAACGTAACGATAAATCCGCTGCCGAACCATCGGAAACTTCGAATCCCAATGAGGGGAAACCGCTGACAACAGACAAACCGGAAGCCCACACGCCAGATAGTGAAATCGAGCTTTCGGTGGCCCGTGTCAACAATTCGTCTTCAAATTCTGACCATCCTAAAAAATCTGACGTCCCTGAAAGATCGGATCTTTATGAAAAATCAGCTGAGAAAGGATTCAAACTTCAGTTCGCCATAATAGGTTTTGCGTTAGTAGCGATAAGTTTCATCCTGGGGCTCACTGCTGGATATGGTCCGATCGAAAAACGAATCCGGGGCATTGGAAGACCGGTTCTCCCTGTTGCTTCCAAATTGCCGGAGCCGCCGATCGTTCCGCGCCAACCCATTACTTCTGAGCCAGACCGAAAATCTGACGCGCCTCCCGCGGAGGCGTCACAGCCAAACAGCGAGAAATCGCAGCTTGATAGTCGACCTGCTCTCTCGAATTCGCGCTCCTCGAATCTGGACACGCGTGCCACAGCAATCGAACCATCTCTACCGAAATCCCGAACCAAGGATGATTCCGACAGCTCTCTGAAAACCCATCCTCCCGAAGCGAACTCCCAAAAGGGATCTTCTTCCTCTGAATCGGCAGGAGCCTCGTCATCTCAAAATCCGAATCCGTCCACGCCACTAGAATCTAAGGAATCGAAGCCATCGGTTCCGGACAAGAATCAATCGGAAGAGCGAGATGATTCAATGGGCTCGGCTGCAGAAAGCTCAAGCCCATCCGCAAGACCCGAGGCCGATGAGCCTGTCTCTCCGCCTCCAGCGGTCGCCTCGACACCCAGCACTCCGGGCGACTCCGCCGAACCCAGCGCCACTCCACCGCCGAACGCGACACCAACTCCAAATCCAATGCCGCGTCCTGCTCCCGCTTTTGCAAGCGTAGCCATACCCCCGGCTGAAAACGGCAAGCTCGTTCGTGCGGTCTTCCCGCGCAAATCAATTACCGGCTCGCCGTCGCTCGCGATCACGTCGCAACTCTCCGTACTAATCTCTCCGGCAGAGCGCTCCACAGAAGGAGATCGCGAAACGGCGAGATTGCAGGCTGGGGAACTGATCTCGTACGTGGTGCCTCGCCAACCTCGTCCAGGAGATTCATATAACTCTAAAGAAACGGTGAGAGTGCGCGCCACCATAGGAAGCGACGGGCGAGTGACGGACGTAAAACCGATAAACGGGCCGATATTCCTGCTCTCCTCCGTAGTAAGCGCGGTCCGCCAGTGGCGTTTTCACCCCACTTTGTTGAACGGCGCCCCGGTGAAAGCGGAAGACGACGTCACGATCGAATTTCGGCTGAAGCGATAGTTGCTAGCCTACCGGCCTAATGGCGACTCGACGGACTTGGAAGGTATTCAATCAAAGGTGAACCCAATTCTTGTCTCGATGTTGAAGCGGCGGCGTTTCTAGCATACGTAAGAACCGGTGCCGGTGGGCGATGGAGATGGGAGGCAAGTCCAAGGCGCTCAAAAGTGCGGATGGTGTACCAGTTTAAGTCGATTTCATACCACTTGAACCCGTGTCGCGCCGAGACCGGATAGGCGTGATGGTTATTATGCCAACCGTCTCCAAAACTCAGCATGGCAACCCACCAATTGTTGGTTGATGCGTCTCGCGTCTCAAACCGCCGCGACCCCCAAATATGCGCACACATATTGACGATCCACGATGAATGCAGTCCCACGACGGTGCGCAAAAAAGTGCCCCACAACACCAGGCGGAATCCACCGATCGCGAATAATACGAGTCCGAGAAGAATTGTTGGAGTGAGATGCCACTCCGTCAGCCAGACGTGAAATTTGTCCTGGGCGAGATCGGGGACATAGCGTTTGAGCGTCGCAACGTCTTGGCGGAAGGCGTTGCCCATCAGGATCCAGCCCGCGTATGACCACCACTTGCCGTCGCGCGGAGAGTGCGGATCGCCGTCCTTGTCCGCGAATTGGTGATGCTTGCGATGCGTGGCCACCCATACTAGGGGGCCTCCTTCCATCGCCGTCACTCCGCAAATCGTCAGAAAATACTCAAACCACTTGGGTGTCGCGAAGGAGCGATGAGTGAGCAGCCGGTGATAACATACGCCGAGTCCCAGTCCGCCCATCACCCAGTGCAAGAAGATCGCGGTGAAGAGCCCAGTCCAAGTGAAGAAGAAGAGCGCCGTCACTGCGCCAACGTGGAACAGCATTAGGACAGGCGCGATTTTCCAGTTGAAACGATTTTGCCCAGGCTGATTTTGCCGCGAACTATTGAATTGCAAGTCGCGCGTCGACACTTATGCCTCCGTTTAACTTGTGGCACTCGTCCCGGAAGAAAATCTGTTCAGAAATTCGCACCTTGAGTGGCTCGACCGATCATGAGCAGGCAGGTCGGGAACTGTCGGCTACATCAAAGTTCCCGATCGCTAAAGCGGTCTCAACGGCCAACTAATGTGCCCATCTTAAACTGGCGTTCTGTCAAATAGACGACCGGCTGAACGCAAATTCGCTCGGATATCTCACGTTTGGTGCCTAGACGGCTTCCTTGCAAGATTGAGGCCATGAGCGTACCACTTCCCCAGTTTTGCCGCGCGGTTTAACATGCGGCGTCCCATTCGCGTAATTGGGTCGCCTCGGAGGCTACCGAACTCGCTACATGAAGGGAACTGTCAAAAGTTACAGTTAAGCAAGATGCTTGGCTGTGAGAGAGTGCCCGGGAATCGCTCGCTCATGACCCGGTTGACGAATAGTGGCGCGTGCCGAAGTTCCAAAGAGAAACGGAGAGCGTAAGAAACACTATAGCCACGACGGGTACTAGCGGCGCATATTCCGGCGTGACGGCGCGGCCGAGCAATTTCACGCTGGGATAAAACGACGCGAGCCCGAAGGGAACTACCCAGCACAAGAAAAATTGCACCACGGGACTGTAGATCGAGAGCGGGTAACGGCCGAAGGCGATTACATTCCACACGGGCGGATGAACGCCAATGCGGTCCTCGAACCAGAACGAGACAGTGCTTAGCATCAGGAAAATCGAAATATAGATGACGCCCGCGCAGATGCCAAAAAATAGCAGCATTCCTAGTCTTGCTGGCGTCCAAACAATCCCGAGTCTGTGCGCTGCCCACACCATGCAGAAAATTCCCGTGGCAACCTCTTGAAACGATTCGATCCGGAACGTCTCGAACAGCACCTGAAATAGTGACGAGACCGGGCGCAGGAGAATACGGTCGAACTTTCCCTCGATGATGTAGTTGTTGCCAAAATCGTAGAGATTCATGCTGATCACATTGAAGAGTCCGTAAGGGACAAGCGCGAACCCGTATAGAAACAGAACTTCCTCGAAGCGCCAACCGCCCAACCGCGGCGCTTTTTCGAATAGCACAATCACAAAAGCGATTTGAAAAATCGTTGCCGCGAAACTGGTCAAGAGGCTGACGATGAAGTCTCCGCGATACCCAATCCGCACCTTCGCATATTGCGTGAAATAATCCGCGAAAAGCAGCGCATGCCGGTTCGCGCCGGCCGCAAGCGCCGCAGCCCCAGTCTTTTCTTTCACCGGAGTGCTGATTGGCATCGAACTCATCGGCTAACCACCATGAATCGTGATTTTGCGTGACGCCCGTTCCCACCAGAAATGTGCCAGCGCCAACATCGCGATTACCCAGAGCCATTGCGTTCCAAGCGCGCGAAGAGCTGCCGCTCGGTCGAGCTTGCCAAGATAAATCTGAAGCGGCACGAAAGCGATGTACTCGAAAGGCAGTCGTGCCATGATTCTCTGCGCCGCGTCCGGGAAAAATGAAATCGGAATCAAAAGGCCCGAAAGCATCTCGATCAGCCAGTATTTCGCGCGAATCAAGGCCAGAATCGATTTCAACGGAATCGCGCACGTGCCGATCATGAAGTTGATCGCCGCCATCAGAAAGAAGCTGCCCAACACACTCACAAGAAATAGCGCAAAATTCTCACCTGAAGCCGGCCCTTGCACGGGAAACACAAGCGCTACGACAACGGCCGTCGGCAGCGTCAGCAGCCCGAGACGAAACGCCGATTCGCCCATCGCCCGGCAGATCCACATCCACTGAATCGAAACCGGCTTGATCAAATCCATCGCGATCTTGCCTTCGATCACCTCGTACGCCATTTCCTGGTCAATCGTGTTCCAGTAGAACGATCGAATCATCCACCCGACGCTTACGTAGGTGATGATCTGCGGCAGGCTGAACCCTGCGATCGAGTGTGCTGAATGGAAAACAGCCGTCCAGATGAAGTAGTACACCGTCACGTTGAGAAAATAGGTGATGATGCCGGTGAAATAGCGCAGCCGAAAAGCCAGGATATTGACGAACCCGACGCGCGCAAATTCCGCATACGGCAGCAGCGCATCCGCGAAGCCGTTCACACCGTTACCTCGGGCAGAGCTTCGCCGGCATAGATGCGCTTGACGATCTCCTCGATCGGCTCGTCCTCGATTAAGAGGTCGCGCACTTCCACAGCCGCCAGAATTCGCCGAATCAAATCCGCGGTTACGATTTTCACCCGGTCGAAGCGGATGCGATAGGTAAGCTCGTCCACCGTCTCGATTTCAAATCCTTCCCGCGCGAAAACTTCCAGGCATGCCACCTGGTCGCGGTCTTTCAGCGCGAATTTAATCTGCTTCGTGCGCAGCAGCTTCTGTTTCAAATCGTATAGGTGACCATCGAACAGCACGCGCCCGTGGTCAATAATCATGATGCGGCGGCAAAGCTCTTCAATGTCGTCCAGGTCGTGCGTCGTCAATAAAATCGTGGTGTGAAATTCGCGGTTGATGGCGCGCAAAAAATGCCGGATATGATCCTTGGCCACCACGTCGAGGCCAATCGTCGGCTCGTCGAGAAACAGCAGCGGTGGATTATGCAGCAGCGCTGCAGCCAGGTCGCAACGCATGCGCTCGCCAAGCGAAAGCTTCCTTACCGGTGTGTGCAGGTAATCGCTGATGCCCAGAATTTCGTTGAAGTGTTCCATCCGCGCATCGAAATCGCGCTGAGGCACGTCGTAAATACGCCTGAGGAGCTTGAACGACTCAATGACCGCAATGTCCCACCACAGCTGCGTCCGCTGGCCGAACACAACGCCGATCGTCTTCACATATTGTCGCCGCTGTCGGAAGGGAACGTACCCGTTGACACGGATTTCACCCCTCGTAGGTACCAAAATGCCCGTGAGCATCTTGATGGTGGTCGATTTGCCGGCGCCATTCGGGCCGATGTAACCGACCATTTCGCCGCGCTCGATCGAAAACCCGACGCGGTCCACCGCCGCCACCGTACGGTAATCACGAACGAAAAGATTCTGAATCGAGCCCCAAACCCCCTCACGTCTCCGGAACGTGCGGAAGTCCTTGCAAAGATCGTGCACGTAGATAAGCGGTTCGGCGCTCATGTAGATTCAATCCTAACATTCGAGCCACGCGCAGAAGCCGCACATCGCGGCACCGACAACACATCCCGCGCCGGCTACAGCAAGAACCCTGAATCCCCGCTGGTTTGTCACTCACCCATTACTTTGACGATGATTCGCTTCGGTCGTAAGCCGTCAAGTTCGATGAAAAGCACGGCTTGATTGGGACCCAGGTCGAGCCGGCCTTCCGTAAACGCGACAATCACCTGGTGATGCAGCAAGAGGCTCTGAAAGTGAATGGCCGCATTACTCTCGAACCGGCCCTTATGCTTGAAGTCATCTCGCGCGGGAGCCACCTCGCCGAGCCACGCATCAAGATCCTCCAGCAGCCCAGGCTCATTGTCATTGATGACCACCGCCGCATTCGCATGCAGCGCAGACACAAGAATGATGCCATCGCGAAACGCACTCTTCTCCATCGCCGCCTTAATTTGCGAGGTCAGATCGAAAACTTCGCGTGCCTTCTTCGACTGGACGGTGATGGCCTCATTGTAGATTTTCATGTTGTATTCAGGCAGCCGGCCAGGCGCTGTTTCTGTAGCGCCGGTCTTCAGACCGGCAGGTTTAGCTTTTAGCCTTTATGGCAGGTTGAGCAGTGCTTCGCTTCGTAATTATCCATCGTAACTTCAAACATGTTGTTGCACCCGATGCAAACTCGATGGATCTTCGGCCCGCTACCGCTAGCGGCATGATGACCCGCGGAAGGTGCCGTCGCGCCCGTCGCAGAAGGCGCGGAACTAGTCGACGCCGCCGGCGCTTTCGTTTGTGATTGCGGTGTCTCGCTCATGCCGTAAATTTTATCACGACGCGCAATGCCAACCCCCGCCTAAGCAACCTCCCCACGCTCCAGGAGCTCACTCACCTTCGCAACGATCTCCCCAATTCGCACCGGCCGGTAAAACACAGCCGCCACCCGCGGTAGCGCCATAGTCTCAGTCCGCGAAGCCACCAAAATAGTCGGCACCCGCGCCACAAGTCCCTGAATCGCAGGATCGCCGGCAAGCTCCGCATTCGCTTCCAGCACCACCAGCGCCGGCATCGCCCGGCCAGCCAGCGCCCGCCCCACATCCTCAGGTGAATCAAAGCCTAGGGCGTCAATTCCGCGTTCGCGCAATTCTGCACGAACTGCAGCACGCAATTTCCACTCCTTCGCGATCACGAACACCACCGGCATCCCATTCTTAGAGTAGCGCATCTCTTATAGGTACGCCCGTAGGTACGTAGGTACGCATTGGTGCTCCCGGCGCCACTCCTTCGGCCTTTCCGTAGGCAAGCTTCGAAAGGGTCTGTTACAATTTTGAGATTCTGGGGGTAGGCTGCGCGCGCAAGCGCCGCCCAAGATGGCGGACAACAGTAAGAGAAAATGGCTCGTTCCCACCCTGGCCGTCGCGCTAGGTGCGGTCGTCCTTGTTATCCTGCTAGCAAGCCGAGGCCAGGCGCCGGTTGTTCACTACGTACCCGTCCAACGCGAAGATCTAAGCGCCTCGATTTCCAGTAATGGCAAGGTCGAACCGATTTCGCCGGCGATCGCCCGCGCCGAATTTCCCACCTTTGTAGAGAAAATCGAAGCCACCGAAGGTCAAGCGATTCATCGCGGGCAGCTGATTCTCACCCTAAATGCTTCCGACATTCGTGCGCAACTCTCGCAGGCACACGCTGATTTGCTCGCAGCGCAGACGGATTTGCGGAACTCGCGCGCCGGCGGCCCGCCCGACGAACTCGCCCAGCTCAATGGCGATCTCGCGAAAGCCCAGGCTAACGTTGCCAACCTCGAACAGACCCAAAAAGCCCTTGAACAACTCGCTGCCAAGCAAGCGGCCACATTGTACGAAGTAGCCCAGAATCAGGCGGCTCTCGCGCAAGCTCGCGCCACGCTCGAAACTCTCCAGCAGAAGAAGGCGGCGCTCGCGCAACGAACCACCGGCGACGCAGAACGCGCCGAGCTACGCGCGAAGCAAGCCCAGGATCAGATTCAGTCGTTCCAGGAGAAATTGCGCTCGGCCACGGTCGTGGCGCCTTCTGACGGCACGCTCTACGCGCTTCCCGTGCACACGGGCGACTACGTGAAAGTGGGCGATACCCTTGCCGAAATGGCTGATTTGCGCCACGTGCGCGTCCGCGCTTTTGTCGACGAGCCCGACCTCGGCGCCCTCGAACCGAATCAGGTTGTGCAGGTGGCGTGGGACGCGAAGCCCGGCCAGACCTGGACCGGCCGCACCGAGCAGGTTCCCAAGCAGGTGGTGTCGCGAGGCGCTCGCAGCGTCGGCGAAGTGCTGTGCTCAATCGACAACGACAAGCTCGAGTTGCTCCCCAATGTCAACGTGGACGTCCACATCCTCGTTCATGCCCGCCGGGGTGCGCTGGTGGTTCCGCGCGCCGCCGTGCGCTACGACAACGGCCAGCATTTCGTTTTCGTCTACGGTGGCGACAAGATTCACCGCCGCGATATCACCGTCGGTATCGCCAGTGCGCAAAAATACGAAGTCATCAGCGGTCTGCAACTCGGAGACAGGGTAGTGCTGCCGGGCGACATGCAGGTGTTGAAGGACGGCATGGACGTTCGAGCCTCGGAGGCTAAACTATAGTGCACCGCGGACACAAGCTGTTGTGGGCAGGCTCGATCGCAGTGCTTTTCCTCTTTCAATTTGCAGCAAGCAGCCGCGCCCCGGCATCCGGCTTTCCACCGGACGCTTCCGCCTCCCTCCAGAATGCCATCCGCCAATACAATTCCGGAAATTATTCAGGCGCCGTCTCCACCTTGCAGGTAGCTGTGATCGCGAATCCGAATAACGCCGAACTCGCTTACTGGCTCGGCCGCAGCTATTACGAGCTGCGCGACTATGACAACGCCATCACGAATGGCGAAAAAGCCGTCGAGCTCAATTCGAAGAACTCCGATTACCACCTGTGGCTTGGCCGCGCCTACGGCGGCAAGGCCGATCGCGAGCACAGCTTTTTCCTCGCGAAGAAAGTGAAGAAGGAATTTGAAGACGCGGTTGCCGCGAACCCCTCGAACATCGCGGCCCGCCGCGACCTCGAGGAATTTGATATCGACGCCCCGTGGGTTGTCGGCGGCAATAAGGACGAAGCCAAAGCTCAAGTGGACGCGATCGCTGCGATCGATCCGGTCCAGGGACATCTCGCAAGGGCCCTTTACGATGCCCAGGTGGCCAAGAAACAGGACGCCGCCGAAAGCGAATACCAGCAGGCACTCGCGGCGAAGCCCAAGACCGTGGACCCTTATTTCGACGTGGCCAACTATTACGTAAAGCAGAATAAGCCCTCCGAACTGAAAGCCGCTATCGACGGAGCGGCAACTGTGAATCCCAACGATCCCCGGCTAGCCTATTATCGCGGCGTGTATGGGGTACTCTCGGCAGTTGATCCCTCCCATTCCGAACAGGATTTGAAGTCTTACCTCGCCAGCACGCCCGATCGCAGCGATTGGCCTTCGCATGCCGCCGCGCGCGAATGGCTCGGGCGTCTTTACGAGGCGCAGGGCAAACGCGCCGAAGCAGCTGAACAATATCGCGCTGCTTTGCAACTTGATCCGACGCGCAAGGAAACGAAAACACGGTTGGAACACCTGGAGAAATCGAAATAGCTCCCGGGATTTCGTTCGGGTCAATCTGAAATCGCTGCCATGTCCAACGTACGAAACAAATCCGAATATTGGAACGAGACATGGCATCTTGCGCTTCAAGCGTTGCGCGCGAACAAACTTCGCGCTGCATTGACGATGCTCGGCGTCATCATCGGCAGCGGATGCATTGTTCTCGTCGTTACGGTGGCCCTCGCCGGCAAGCGCTACATCATCACCCAGATTGAAGGCGTCGGCTCCAACCTCGTTTATGCCGGCATCACGCGTTCCAATAATTCCTCGCGTCTCACCTTGAGTGACGAGATTTCGCTCGGCGACATGGAAGCCATGAAGACCCAGATCCCCGAAGTTACTGTCGTCGCGGGAGCGAGCGACATCCCCATGACCGTTGTTGCGGCGGGCGTCGAACGGCCGGTAAAACTCGTAGGCGTTACCGACGGCTTTCAGCAGATTCGCCGCCTCGTCATTTTTCGGGGACGCTATTTCGATCCCGACGACATGATGACCCACGCCAAAGTCTGCTTGCTCACTCAGGAACTAGCCGAACGCGTATTTCCGCATCAGGATCCGGTGGGCCAGGAAATTCGCGTTGGTGATCTGCGCTTCGCCGTGATTGGTGTGTTTCGCGAACGCATTTCCACATTCGGCGAGACGGAAATCGCGCGCGAGTCCGTGCTGATTCCTTTCGGCTTGATGACCTACTACACGGGCTCGGAATATATCCGCACTTTATACGTGCAGGCGGACTCGCCCGAAGCCGTTCCCGGCGTGACGAAGCAGGTAGCGGAAGTTCTGAAGAGCCGGCATCGCCCTGGCGCAGAATACGACGTGGAGAATCTTGCCTCCCTGCTCGATTCGGCCCGCAAGATTTCAGAAGCCTTGACAGTCCTTCTCGTGGTGATCGCCCTGATCGCGCTCACCATCAGCGGCATCGGTATTATGAACATTATGCTCGTCACCGTCACCGAGCGCACGCGCGAGATCGGTATACGCAAAGCCGTGGGAGCGCCGCGCGACGCGATCCTCTATCAATTTCTGATGGAAGCGTTTCTGATCAGCGGCACCGGAGCTGTGATTGGAATTTTGATTGCCGTTTCGATTCCAGTGGCCATCAATCTCGTTTTGCGCGTGATACCGGAAGCAGTGGGGATTCGTGTCCCGGTATCGTGGGTCTCAGTAGTCCTGGCGTTTGTCGTTTCATGCTCAACCGGCATCTTATTTGGCTACCTGCCCGCGAGTCGGGCGGCCAGCCTTCATCCAACGGAATCTCTTCGATATGAGTAAGAACATGAATAACAACAGACGGTCGTTACTCGCGATAGTCGCCAGTTGCGTCATCCTCGGAACTGGATTTTTTCCGCGCCTGGCTCATGCGCAGGATCCAGACAAGCTCACGCTGCGGCAGGCCGTTACACTCGCTCTCCAGAACAGTCGCGAAATTGCTCTCGCGCGAATGCAATACACGATCGCGCTGAACGCTGCCGGCGTGAACCGCGCCGATTTCCGCCCAAATCTTTACACGGGCTCTGGCGCTGCTTATACCAGTGGCTTTCCTGCCACTGTTGGCGGATCGGCTCCGGCGATCTTTAGCCTGTCCTACACTCAGTCAGTTTTTAATCTGCCTCTTCGCGCACAACTCCATGCGGCGGAAGATCGCGCCGAAAGCCAAAAGATCGAGCTCGATCGCACGCGCGACGCCGTCATCGTCCGCGCCGCGACTACGTACCTCGAACTCGCAAAAGTTCGAACCTCATTAGAATTGCTTCGTGGGGAAGGCGCCAGCGCTGAAAAAATTGCCGGTGTCACTCGCGAACGGGCCCAAGCCGGCCAGGAGCTGCCGATTGAGATCACTCGCAGCCAGTTGACGCTCGCGCGCATTCGCGAGCGAATCATTCACCTGGAAGGGCGTGACGCGATCCTCACCCAGCAGCTTGAGAATCTCACGGGCATGTCGAGCCAATCAGTTCAAGTGGAGACCGAGCAGACATCGTTCGCGTTGGATCAACAAGAGACCGACATGATCGCCGCTGCGCTCAAAACGAGTCCCTTTGTCACCGAAGCGGAAAAAGAGCGCGACGCCCGTCAACACCTGCTAAAAGGCGCGAAAGGCGAGCTCTGGCCCACCGTCAGCGCTGTCGGTCTTTACCAACTGCTTGGCAAGTTTAATAACTACGAAGAATTCTTCAAAAACTTTCAGCGCAACAACGTAACCGTCGGAGTTGACGTACACATTCCCGTCTTCAGCTCCAAGACTTTTGCGGACATAAAACTGGCCAAGAGCCAGTTGAGCGAAGCAGAGCTCGCCCTCGGCAATAAGCGCCAGGAAGTCCGCGCCGATGTGCTGCAAAAGGCCCGCGATGTTCGCGAACTCGATGCCGCTCACGAAGTGGCGCGCCTCGACCTGCAACTTGCTCAGGAATCCCTTCAAATTCTGCAAACGAAATTGGACGAGGGCCGCGCCACTCTGCGAGACATCGAACAGGCTCGTCTCGAAGAAAATGACAAATGGGTGGCGTTCCTCGACGCGGAGTTTGCCCGTCAACAGGGGCAGCTCTCGTTGCTGCAGGCCACCGGCCAGCTCGCCAAAGTGTTTCAGTAGGCACGGTTCCTGGCAAACCTCAGCTTGGGATAATGGCCGAAATCGGGTAAAATTGAATGAATACATCTACGGCCATTTTGTGTCTGTACGACGGTCTGCATTCTGGGGGATTGCGAATGTCGTCTGTAATGAAAACATTGTTGCTGAATCCGCCGAGCTTTGAGCATTTTGACGGCGGCGCCGGGTCGCGCTGGCCCGCGACGCGCGAAATCGAATCCTATTGGTATCCGGTCTGGCTCGCTTATCCGGCTGGTATTTTGCCCGGCAGCCGCCTTCTTGATGGTCCTCCTCACGGCATCACCCCGGCGCAGGTGGTCGAAATCGCGAAGGATTATGAGTTCGTGGTTCTCTTCACGTCCACCGTGGGCTTTCACAGCGACCTTCGCATGGCCAAGGCCATGAAGGAAAAGAAGCCCGGAATCAAAATTTGTTTCGTGGGGCCGCAAGTTCAGATCAAGCCGGCGGAGAGCCTTCTAGCCAGCCCCGATATTGATTTCGTCGTGCGCGGAGAATTCGACCACGCCGTTGTTGATTATGCGAATGGCAAGCCCATCTCAGGAATCGCAAACGTCAGCTACATCAAAGACGGCAAGGTGGTCCACAATCCGCCTCGCCCGCTGCTGCAGACGGAAGAACTCGATGCGCTCCCTTTTGCCACGGACGTCTATCAGCGCGATCTCACCATCGAAAAATACAATGTACCGTTCTTGCTGCACCCGTTCGTTTCCTTCTATACGGCGCGCGGTTGTCCGGCTCTCTGCACCTTCTGCCTCTGGCCGCAAACGCTTTCAGGCCACGCTTGGCGCGTGCGCGGCGTCGAATCAGTGGCGCGCGAATTCAAGCATGCGCACAAGATGTTCCCGCAAGCCAAGGAATTTTTCTTCGACGACGACACGTTCAACATTCGCAAGGATCGCGTTCTCGCGCTCTGCAAGGAATTCAAGCCGGTGGGTTTTCAGTGGTCCTGCACCGCCCGTGTGCATAGCGATTACGAAACATTGAAAGCGATGGCCGAAGCTGGCGCCCGCCTTCTCATCGTCGGATTTGAATCCGGCGATCCGCAAATTTTGAAGAACATCAAGAAGGGCGCGACGGTCGAAATGGGCAAGACCTTCGTGCAGAATTGCAAGAAAGTAGGCATTCGCGTTCACGGCGATTTCATCATCGGGCTGCCGGGCGAAACGAAAGAAACCATCGAAAAGACGATCAATTACGCAAAAGAACTCGACTGCGAAACGATTCAAGTTTCGATGGCCCATGCCTATCCCGGCACTGAGCTCTACGAGCAGGGAACTCGCGAGGGGTTTCTGAAAGGTGAGGCAGTCACGGACGCCGGCGGCCACCAGTTGCCCCACCTTGAGTATCCCGGCCTTTCGCGCGAGTACATGGTGGATTCCGTCAACCGCTTCTATGACGACTATTATTTCCGGCCGCGGGTCGCATGGCGCATCGTTCGCGATGCTCTGTGGGATTCGCACGAGCGCAAGCGGCTCTTCCACGAAGCCGTGGACTTCATGAAGCTTCGCGCTGACCGCAAGCGTGTGGCGAAAAAGGGCGTGCAGAAGAAAGTGCTCGTGAATGTTCCGGAGCAACGCAGCTCGTCGGTAGGAGTAGCGAGCGAATCCCCGAGCGCATGACGCCCGGTTCGGGGCCGCATCTCAAGACTTTTTTCCTCCTTTTCGTCATGGTCGTTTTTGGTCCTCTGGGCGACGTGCTGCTCAGCAAGGGCATGAAAGACCTTGGCGAAATTCCCAACTGGTCTCCGGCGGAATTGGCGCATCTTTTCGTCGGCATTTTCACCTCCGGCATAATCTGGCTTGGAATCTTCTCGCTCATCGGGTTTTTCGTTGCTTACACGCTCGTGCTTACATGGGCCGATTACAGCTTTGTTCAGCCGGCTTCTTCGTTTTCGTATGCGGTGGTCGCGCTGCTCGGCCACTTTGCGCTCGGCGAAACGATTACGCCCTTGCGCTGGGCGGGCATTCTGGTGATCTGTTGCGGAGTGCTGATCGTGGGACACACTCCGCCGCGCACCACTGAAGAGACCGCGGAATCGCGCATGCAACCCAGCACGATGGAGCAGAGTTGATGTTTGTTGAAGTTATTCTGATTTTCGGAATCGTGGTGATAGGCACGGGCGGAGAAATCTGTCTCACGCGGGCGATGAAAACGATCGGGGAAGTGCACGATTTCCGGCCGCGTGCGTTGCTCAATGTATTCGGGCGCGCGATGCGTGTTGGCTGGATGTGGCTTGCGCTGCTCTTGATGGCGGCGGGATTTTTCTCGCTGCTGGGAATGCTGTCGCTCGAGAATGTGAGTTTTGTGGTGCCGGTTACGGCGCTGAGCTATGTGGTCGGCGCCTACGGCGGGGCGTTATTTCTAGGAGAGAACGTAACGCGGCAGCGCTGGCTCGGCGTTCTGCTTGTGTGTATAGGCGTGACCATGGTTTGGAAGGGCCGAGGCTAAAGGGTTGTCCGGAAGGATAGTCGCGTGACGGCGTGGGGAGCGATCCGCGCGGCGCTCCTGCTGTCGGCGCTCGCGCCATTCGGTTATTACATCGTTGCGATCATTGCGGCGCGCCGATTTTTTTCGAAGCCCGCGATTCCGCTTGCTGAGGACTTCACTCCGCCGGTCAGTATTCTCAAACCGATTTACGGTCTCGACCGCGAGACGTATGAGAACTACGCCAGCTTTTGCCGCCAGGATTACCCTGACTTCGAAATTCTTTTCTGCGTCTCCGATGACCGCGATCCCGCCATACCGGTAATTCAAAAAATTACTGTGGATTTCCCCGAGCGCCCGATTCGTCTGCTGGTTGGCTCTAAGCCGCTGGGCGCGAGCGACAAGGTAAATAAACTCTGCCGCATGGCCCGCGAAGCTCGCCACGAAATCGTTATCGTCACCGATAGTGACGTGCGAGTCGAGCCGGGATTTTTGCGCGCGATGGCTGCCGCGTTTCACGATCCGGAAGTGGGCGGCGTCACCTGTCTGTATCGCGGTCTCACTGACGGCTCGTTCGCAGCCGGCCTCGAGGCCATGGGCAATAGCACGGATTTTGCCGCGGGCGTTCTCGTCAATTGGCTGGGCGGCAAGATTGACTTCATGCTGGGCGCCGTCATGGCGACGACGAAGAAAAATCTCGTCGAAATCGGCGGCTTTGAATCCATGGTCGATTATTTCTGCGACGACTTCGAGTTGGGAAACCGTATCGCGAAGAAAGGCTATCGCATCGAGCTCGGCATGTTTCCGGTGTCAATTGTCTATCCGCGCGAAACGCTTGCCGAGGCTTTCCGGCACCAGGTGCGATGGAATTTGAGCATTCGCTACTCGCGCCCAGCCGGTCATCTGGGATTGATTTTCACGCAGGGCTTGCCATGGACGATTCTTGCAGCGCTGGTCGCGCCGTCGGCGCCGATTGCGCTGGCCTATGTCGCCGCCTATGTCGTGCTACGCAGCGAAATGGCCAGAAACGTTGGAGTGTGGGGCATGCAGGACCGCGCACTACGCGCGAAGCTGGCGCTACTGCCGGTGCGCGACGCGTTTGCATTCGTGGTATGGCTCGCGAGTTTCTTCCCGCAGCGAATTCGATGGCGCGACAAAGAATTTTACGTGCGAAACCGGCGGCTCGTACCCGCTGCTTAAGCCGCGCACCGCAAGAAATTCGCGACATGCGAAAGCGAAAATAAAGCGAACATAAATCTGCTGTAAGATTGTCAACCAGGTTGCAGATCGGGGTTGTTTGGAAGGTTGATTAAGCCGTTAATCTTCGCCGTTTGTTCGCCCTGACGGGTTCTTACCAACCGAGCCTTCGAACCTTCATCGCACACGGCGCAACGCGACGTAGATTTCGTTGGCGGTTTTGAACTCCTGCTCTAGATCTTTGCTGGCGAGGCGGGTACGCAGATATTCGATGGCTTGGGCCAGCCGGTCGAGCGCGTGGGCGATGTTTTCACGATTCGTGAGGCAGGTGTCGCGCCAGATTTCGTACGGACTGCCTGCGAGGCGCAGCATATCGGCGAGGCCTTGGCCCGCGAGAGTGAGCGGTAAGCCGGTTTCGTCGGTCTCGTCCGCGACTACTTGCGCGAGTGCGATTGATGTGAGCTGCGGCAGATGCGAGACGATGCCCACCGCCCAGTCGTGCGTTTCTGCGTCGCAGCAGACGGGCTCTGCGCCGATGCGTCGCAGCAATGCCGCAAATTGCTGGACGCGAGAATCCGGGTCGCCCTCGGAGGCAATCAGAGCATAACGTGTGCCGCGAAACAGATCCGCATCCGCGTGCTCGATTCCCGAATTTTCCTTGCCCGCCATCGGATGCCCGCCCAAAAACCGCGCGCCACCTCGAAAATATTTCTGCGCTTGCTGGCATATCGTGGCCTTCGTGCTACCCGCATCGGTGACGAGCGCGTTCGCGTCCGCTCCTTTCGCAATTTTCGGCAGAGCGTCAATCGTTGCCCCAATCGGTAGCGCGATGTACACAAGGTCAGCGCCGCGAACCGCCGAGGCGATATCGCTCGCAGCTTCGCTAATCGCTCCGCTCCTGAGCGCACGCTCCAGAACATTCATGCGATCGAATCCAATCACGTGTGCAGCAGAAACCTCTCGCCGGAGCGCAAGCCCAAACGACCCTCCAATCAGGCCTGTTCCGATAATCGCTACTCGCTCGAATTGAGTCTGTGCCGTCATGTCTCTCAATGGTTTTCGAGAAGTTACAACGTTGAAATCATCCGGAGAGTATACCCGCGAAGCTGAAACGAGGAGCGTGTGTAGTGCGTCCGTTTCCGATTAAGCCGTTGGACAGAGAATTGGGTCGCTCCCCAATTCAGGAATATTCCCTACGGTGCCGGACTCTTATCGAGGCCGACGAGATCTCGGAATTCAGGGTCGTCGTGCAGGCAATTGAAATCGGAATCCTTAGCCGCCCAATTCCGGTTCCCAAATCCGGCTGCAAAGGCTTTTTTCAATGTATCCAGGGCCTCGGCTTTTTTCCCGAGGACACCGTACGTACATGCAGCATTGTAGAGGGTGTTGGAATCGCTTGGGCGGAGGGCGACGGCAGTCTGCAAGTGCCGGATACTCTCTTCGTGGTCGTTTCCGGAGTATGCGAGGTTGGTGGCCAATAGGATTCGCGCGCGCACATCTTCCGGCACTAATTCCAGCTGTTGGCGGAGGACCTTGATCATTCGATCGGCTAGGGGCTCGGCTTCCTTGATTCGTCCCAGCTGCATGAAGGCTTGACGATAAGGAATGTACATATTGTAGTCGTCGCCGTTGAATTCTATGGCGCGGTCGATGAGGGCGGCGGCCTCTTCGTAACGACCGGAAGCGAAATATGCGCGACCGAGGATGTTCCAGGCGCCATCGCAATCGGGCTTGCGTTCGATGGCGCGCAAGGCAAGCTGGGCGGTTTCGTCATTTTTCTTTTGCGAGTAAAGAATGCGGGCGCGCGCCACCAGCACTTCCGGCAAGTCGGGGGCCAGCGCGGTGGCGCGGTCGCAGGCAGCCAGTCCTCGTTCCATCCAATTCGGATTCTGATCGCGAACCTCGAAGATGACTCCGCACAGATGCGCAATGCCTGCATGCGCCAACGCGAACTTCGGGTCCAGTTCGATGGCCTGTTCGAACATCTGCAAAGCGTATTCAAAATCCTGGCGACGCGAGTAGTTTCGGCCACGCAGATAAAAATCATACGCCAGCGGATTTTCGGTCGGCTTGCGCGCAATGGTTTTATCTTCCTGCGGGGTCAGCGTGATGCGCAAAGCCTGAGCGATGCTTCGGGCGATTTCTTCCTGGATCGCGAAGACATCCTCCACTTGCCTGTCGTAGCGTTCGGCCCAGACGGAATGCCTTGTGGTGGCCTCCACGAGTTGCGCGGTGATGCGTACGCGATTGCCGGCGCGGCGGATGGAACCTTCGAGCACATAGGCGGCGCCGAGCTGCTGGCCCACCTGTTGCGCTGTAACCGGCTTGTCGCGAAAAGCGAGCATCTCCGAACGCGGAAAGATCTGGAGTTGCGCGATCTTCGAAATCTCGGTGACGATATCTTCTGTGATCCCGTCGCGGAAATATTCGTCCTCTTTCGAGCCGCTCTGATTTTCGAAGTAGAGGACTGCGACGGATTTTGGCTGGGCTGCCACCGTATGCGCGCCAGAGCCCGTACTACTTTTCTCGGCCGGCCGGCGGCCTGATTCGATGTCGCGGCTCAGGCGTTTGAGGTCGGCGCGGAGTTCCGCAGCGGTCTGGCACCGGAGATCGGGATCCTTCTCGAGCGTCTTACCGAGAATGTTTTCGAGGGCTAGGGGCAAACGAGGATTTAATCCTTTTGCAGGTGCGGGCGTGGAATGAAGGATTCCGTCAAAAATGACGGCTGACGTTGCACCGGTGAATGGCACCGATCCAGTGGCCATTTCGTAGAGCACGACCCCTAGAGAAAACAGATCCGAGCGCGCGTCGAGTTCTTCGCCCCGCGCTTGTTCGGGCGACATGTAAGCAATCGTGCCGATGGAGCTACCTGGGCTGGTCAAGTGCTCTTGATCGAGCAAGTGAGTGCGTGTGGATGAGGCGCCCACCGATTCGGCGGCTTGTCGCACGGCAGGCGCGAGCTTCGCCAAACCAAAATCCAAAATCTTTGCCTGCCCTCGATCCACCAGGAAGATATTCGCGGGCTTGATATCGCGGTGCACGATCCCTTTCGAATGCGCAGCATCGAGTCCATTGGCAACCTGGATGCCGATCTCCAAGAGCTCCGAGACCTCGATGGGCTTGCCCTCAATCCGGTGCTTGAGCGTCCGCCCTTCAAGCAACTCCATAGCGATAAACGGCCGGCCTTCGAATTCTCCGATATCGTAAATCGTACAGATATTGGGATGATTGAGAGCGGAGGCGGCGCGCGCTTCGCGGCGAAACCGTTCGGTGGCCTGAGGGTCGTGCGAAATGTCGTCGGGCAGAAATTTCAGCGCAACATTGCGGCCGAGGCGCGTGTCTTTACCTTTGTAAACGACGCCCATGCCTCCGCCGCCCAATTTTTCCAGGACGCTGTAGTGGGAAATGGTGCGACCGATGATGGGGGAGGCTTCCGGCACAGGCCGTGCATCTTACGCCAGCGGCGGAATGCACGCAATCGCACCCGATACGAAAGTAGAGCTAAGAAAAGACTTGACCGCGAGCATCAACGTGCTTGACGGAGCCGGGGCCGTACCGTATATTGAGGTTGCGATGCGACGTTATTACCGCGCGTACGGCTTTACGTACCGCTACTCCTTTACGGGGCAGCGGGCCGGTGAAACGTGCGCGGCGGGAGCGAGCAAGACGAGCTAAAAGCCGCACAAAGTTTCGAGATTCCGGGCCGCGACCTCCGAGAGGACGCGGCCTTTTTTTTGCTCGCAGGCGGATCAACGAACGGGAGGGCCCTATGACGATCGGCGACTGGCGGAAGAAGATCGATGAAATTGACACCGTTCTTCTGCAGCTTCTGAATCTGCGCACAGAATTCGCGGTGGAGGTTGCGCGGCTGAAGGAGGAGGAGGGTCTCTCGTTGTGCGCGCCGGAGCGCGAGCAGAAGGTGATCGCGGGGATGAAGAATTTGAATGATGGGCCGCTCGATGGGGAGGCGGTGACGAGAATTTTTCGGGCGATCATGGATGAGTCGCGGCGAATCCAGGAAATGCATGCGGGTGAGGGGGGTGCGGTCGAGAGGGGCGCTAAGGCAAAAGAGCCGGCGAAACGTCGGCGGTACGGAATGGGGGAGCCATGAGCGGACATACGGTCTGGGGCGACTCTGCTGAACGCATTGAAGTGAACAGGAGCCGAATGAAAGTTGAATCGGGTGCGCGGGTTGCGTTTCAAGGTGAGCGGGGAGCTTTCAGCGAAGAAGCGGGGGTGAAGCTTCTTGGCGACGGGATTGTGCTGGTTCCGCGGCCGACGTTCGAGACGATGTTCGATTCGATTGATGAGGATGCGGCAGATTACATTCTAGCTCCGATAGAGAACACGCTTGCCGGGTCAGTCCACCGAACGTTTGACCTGCTGATTGAGAGCCGGCTGAGCATCATCGCCGAGGAGATTATTCCTATCGTGCACAACCTAATCGGCGTGCCGGGCGGAACGATCGAGCAAGTCGTCACCGTGGAATCGCATCCCGTGGCTCTGGCGCAGTGCGAGGCATTCTTTCACGAGCGCACGGAATTGAAACGAATCGCTACCGAAGATACGGCTGGGAGCGTTCGCGCGATTGTCTCAGCCGGGGATCCATCGCGGGC
Source organism: uncultured Acidobacteriota bacterium (assembly GCA_963772535.1). Lineage (GTDB taxonomy): Bacteria > Acidobacteriota > Terriglobia > Acidiferrales > UBA7541 > Palsa-295. The sequence goes on along the minus strand of CAVYXN010000004.1, from coordinate 140,484 downwards.
CGCGATCGCCAGCCGGCGCGCGGCTGAAATTCATGGGGGCAAAATTCTACGCGAACATCTGGAAGACAATCCCGAAAACTACACGCGATTTCTGCTTCTGGGCCCTTCGTCCAAAACGTTTGACGCGGCCAACAAACTTTCACTCGTGTTTCAGGCGGCCCATCGTCCTGGAGCGCTTTTTCACGCGCTCGGGCCCTTCGCGCGCCGCGGAATCAATCTGATGAAAATCGAGAGCCGGCCGATTGCCGGGCGCCCGTGGGAATACCGTTTCTATCTGGATTTGCAGGCCTCAGCGCTCGATCCGGAAGTAGAAGCAGCGATTGCCGAGCTAGAAAAGCTGAGCGTGAATCTGCGCATTCTGGGTTCATACGTGTCGGCGGAGATTTTCAGCGCGAAGGCGAGCTAAGGAGAATTGAGCAAAGGGAGAGCGGACCATGATTGTCGTGATGGAACCGAAAGCTACGGACGAGCAAATCAACCATATTGTGACACGCGTGAAAGAATGCGGCTGCCAGGCGCATTTGACTCGCGGGACGGAGAAGACAGTGATCGGAATTGTGGGAAACAGCAACGAACATCGCAGCGAACTGGAAGCGCTGCTTGCGGCGCCGGGCGTTGAGGAAATCGTACGCGTCGCCCATCCATTCAAGCTTGCCTCGCGCCACTTTCATCCGGAAGGTTCGATCGTGGATCTCGGTAACGGCGTGCTGGTGGGTGGAACGTCTATCGCGGTTGCGGCGGGACCATGTGCAGTGGAGACAGCGGCGCAAATTAGCTCTGTCGCCGCGCGAGTCGCGCAGGCGGGAGCGAAATTGCTTCGCGGCGGCGCGTTCAAACCGCGTTCGTCGCCATATTCCTTCCAGGGGCTTGGCGAAGACGGACTCGAATTGCTGCAGCGCGCCGCCGATGACAATGGACTGCTTGTCGTCAGCGAAGTGATGGATCCTTCGCAGGTGGAAATCATGCTCCCGTACGTAGACGTGATGCAAGTAGGCGCGCGCAATATGCAGAACTATCACCTGCTGCGCGCTCTTGGCGAAACCACGAAGCCGGTGCTGCTGAAACGCGGGATGTCCGCGACAATTGAGGAATTGCTACTGAGCGCCGAGTACATCATGGCGGGAGGGAACTACAACGTGATCCTCTGCGAGCGCGGCATTCGGACATTCGACACCTACATGCGCAACACGATGGACATAGCCGCGATTCCCGTGATCAAACAGCTTTCACACCTGCCAATCATTGCCGACCCCTCGCATGGAACAGGGCGCCGAGACAAAGTGGCGCCGATGGCACGCGCAGCGATTGCGGCAGGTGCAGATGGATTGCTCATCGAAGTCCATCCCGATCCCGAGCGCGCGCTTTCGGACGGCGCGCAATCACTCTACCCGGATCAATTCGCCCAGCTCATGGGCGAAATTGCTGTGATCGCGCAAGCGGTGGGGCGGCGAATGGAACCGGAACCGGTGAAAGCGAGCGCGACGCGCGGTTGACGAATTTCCCCTGACAACCTAGCATGGCGAACCAGCGACGGCGCGAGCCAGCGGTTCGATCGAGAAGCAGGCGCGTCGCTGGGGAGAAGCCGATCGATGCTGAGTGTGTGGCAGTGCATTTTCATCATCGCAGGCACGGTGGTGCTGTCACTCGTCTTCCTGGGTGTCTTGCGTCGGATTTGGCCGGCTTCGCGGCGGACAGAACACAATGATGTGATTGGATGGCAAATCAGTGTGCTGGGCACGACCTACGCAGTGATTCTCGCCTTCATGCTTTGGAACGTGTGGAATAATTTCCAGACAGCGCGCATCAACGCGGAGATCGAGGCGAACTTTCTCGTGGATTTATATCGCATCGCGGGCGGACTAGAACCGGCGCAGGGTAAGCCAATCCGCGCGCTCTGCCGCGAATATGCCGCAGTGACAGTGAACGAGGAATGGCCGGCCATGGCGCAGGAGAAGTTGAGTGCACACAGTTTCAACATCACGCAACAGATGTGGGAAGTGCTGTTGCAGGCGCATTCGGACACTGGGGTGGCGGACGTTCTTCAGCAATCAAAATATGAACAGGCGTTCAGCACGCTGAGCCAGATGTCCGAGCACCGGCGGCTGCGCCAGCTGGAAAGCCGGATGAAGCTTCCGGGAATTTTGTGGGCGGTTTTGGTAGTAGGCGGCATTGTGGTGATCGGGTCGGCATGTCTCTTCGGTTGCCAGAATTTCACGCTACATTTCGTTCTCGTATTTGTCCTCTCGCTTTTGTTGTCGCTCGTCCTCGTTTCCGTCGCGGAAATTGACCGTCCGTTTCAAGGGCCGGTGCACGTTCGGGCGGATGCATTCGAGTTCGCGCAGCAAACTTTCGCGCAGCTTCCGCAGTAATCAACAGCACGCGGGTGCACGGCCGCACTTCGCAACGTCTTCTAGAATCGATAAACGTTGCCAGTGGCGACTTGGAAATTTCCCAGGGTGGCGATGTACGTGGGCGAAATAACCGAGACCTTCGTTCTAAGCCGCACGAATTTGAAACCGGCCGAGGGACGCGCCGATTGGCCGCGGGTCCTCGGGTTGACGAATCGTGGCGTGCTCAGTAAAGTATAGCGAGGGTCGCGCAAGCGGCCCTTTTTATTGCCTCCTGCTGGGAGGTCGTACAATTGGCAGTACATCAGATTCTGGATCTGATTATCCTGGTTCGAGTCCAGGCCTCCCAGCCAAACGCCTCCGGCCTCTCGTTGTAGCGAATGGCTTAAGCGAACTCCCTGTAGCGGTGCGCACCAACCTCTACGCTTGGGCGCTTTGAACCGGCAGGTTCGCTGATTCCCACGCCGCGAGGCCACCGGCAATCTCGCAGACGGAATCAAATCCGCCGGCCTTCAGCAAGCTGGCAGCGATCGACGAGCGGTAGCCTCCTGCACAATAGACGAGCAAAGCTCGATTTTTCGGCAGGTCTTTTATATTTTGCATCAAGTGATTCAGCGGAACGCTCAAGCTGCCTTCGATGTGCTTCTCTTCCCGCTCGCGCGGCGCGCGCACGTCAACAGCCAGGGGAGGCTGGCTTGACGCGAAAAGTTCCGCGGCGAAATGCGGGCTCAGTCGTTCGATAAAGACGACCAGGTCCGGTCGCGATTCGAGGCTTTGCAATCCGTTTTGCAGGTAGCCAGCCACGTTATCAAAACCGATGCGTCCGAGCCGGACGGCCGATTCATGCTCCCGGCTGGGAGCCGCGATGATCACAATCGGATGCTCGCGATCGAGCATTGTGCCGGTCCAAGTTGCGTACTGGCCGCCGAGTCCGATGTTGATGCTGCCCGCGAGATGAGCGGCGCCAAATTCTTCGGCATCGCGCGTGTCCAGGATCTGCGCACCTTCCTTTTGCAATGCCAGCACCGTGTCGAGAGTCAGGGGTTTCAGATTGCGCTCGAGCGACTCGTCGAGCGTGGGCCGCTCTTTGCTGTTTAACACGGCGTCGTAGACGAAATACGGAGGAGCCTCGGGTTGGTCGGCGGTGACTAGTTCGATGAATGCTTTCTTGCTCATCGGCTGCAGGGCGTAATTCAGCCGCCGTTGATCTCCGATGGTCGAAACCGTTTCTTTGCTGATGGCCCTGCCGCACAGCGATCCGGCGCCGTGCGCTGGATAGACGAGACTTGCGTCCGGCAGCGGCAGTAATTTGGATTGCAGGGAATCGTAGAGCAAGCCGCCAAGATCGGTGGCTGACCAGCCAAGTGAAGCGCGAAGATCCGGCCTTCCCACATCGCCGATGAATAAGGTGTCGCCTGTGAGCACAGCGTATGGTTCGACACCGCTGCGATCGAGATCGTAGACGAGGATCGAAATCGATTCGGGGGTGTGGCCTGGCGTTTCGAGAGCTTTCAATCGCACGCGGCCAAATTCGATGAGGCTGCCGTCAGCGAGCGGCGTGAAGCGATATTCAGCTTGCGCTTTGGCTCCCAGATAAATCGTTGCGCCCGCGCGGTCGCGCAATTCCAAATGGCCCGCGATGAAATCGGCGTGCAGATGAGTCAAGATTACGTGTTTGATCTGGAGCTTATGCTCCGCTGCAAACTCTAAATATCGTTCGATGTCTCGCTGCGGATCGACGACGACAGCGGTGCGCGTTTCTTCGTCACCAATCAGGTAAGAAGCGTGGGCGAGGCAATTGAGATAGAACTGCTTGAAGATCATGCATCTTTATACTGGATAGCTACGGCAATCCGCAAGACTGCAACAATTACAGGATGTTTGATTTGTGGCGCAAGACTTCTTATTCGTAGCGTAGCGCCACGATTGGGTCAACGCGCATGGCACGGCGCGTAGGGATAAAGCAGGCGAATAGCGCCACGGCGCAGAGCAACATCGTTACAGTCAGAAAGGTGAGGGCATCGGTGCTCGTTACACCGAGCAACGCGCCGCTCAAATAGCGCGTCAGCGCGAGCGACGCTGCCAAGCCGATCGCCACACCGGCGATCGTCAACCGCAGCCCGTGGCCGAGGACCAGCCGCAAGATATCGTCTTTGCTCGCGCCCAATGCCATGCGGACACCGATTTCATGCGTACGCTGGCGCGTGGTGTAGGCAGTCACCCCATAAATTCCCACCGCTGCGAGGACCAGAGCGAGAAGCCCGAATGCGCCGACAAAAATTCCCGCCACCCGCTGAGGGAAGCTGGCAAACTGCTCGCTCGTTTCGAGCGAGGTCACTTGGAACAAAACCACATCGGGGTTCAGTTGATGGACCGCACCCTCCACCGTCTTCGCGAAAGCAAACGGATCTCCAGCAACCCGCGCATGAATGATCATGTTGGCCGTATAGACCTGATACAAAGGCAGAAACACGAATGGCGCCGACTTTTCACTGAGGCCGGTCATCTTGCTATCGTGCGCCACACCAATCACCGTGAACCATTCGTGCGTCAAGTCTGAATTGAGTTGCTTGCCAAGGCCGTCCTGGTTGGGCCAGTAGCGATTCACGAATGCTTCGTTGACGATGACCACGCGCTGCGAACTTTTTGTGTCCTGGGGTGTGAAATCGCGACCTTCGACCATAGGAATCTGCATGGTATGGAAATAATTCGGCGTGATGATCCCGTCCGGTATTTCCATCAATTCATTCGCCTGCGCCACGTAGCCTTCCGGCTTCACGGCCGTCGAGCCTGCGGAAAACCCGGGCACCCGGTTCGATAGCGCCACCGACTGTACGCCTGGCAGCGCCTCGAGTTTCGCCTGGAGCTGCCGATCGAATTCCGCGCCGCTGGCATCCGAATATCCCGCGGTAAACAGATCGTAGGAAGCTGTGAATACATTATGCGGGTTGAATCCCAGATTGATTAACTGGGCCCTCAGGAAGCTGCGGATGAAAAGCCCCGCGCAGATCAGCAGCAGCAGCGAAAGCGAAATTTGCGCCACCACCAGGCCGCTTGCGAGGCGGGCCTTTTTCAGGCTGCCCGAAGCGCTGCCCGTGTCTTCCTTCAACACTGCCACCGGCGCCAGGCTCGACGCGCGGAGCGCGGGCAAAATTCCGAAGATCACTCCGGTCAGCATTGAAATCACGAAGGTGGCGATCAATACCGTGCGGTCCGCCCGGACGACGAGCGCGAGCGGAAAATCCGTGGTCGGAAGGAATTTCATCAATGTGCCGGAAGTCCAAGCTGTGATCAGCAACGCGACGGCACCGCCGGCCAGCGCCAGCATCAGGCTTTCCACTAGCAGTTGTTGCACAAGACGCCAGCGGCTCGCGCCGAGCGACATACGAATGGCGATTTCGCGCCGCCGCCCCACTGAGCGAACCAACATCAGATTGGCGACGTTGGCACACGCCAGCAGCAGCACCAGGCCCGCGATGGTCATGAGTATTGGGAGCAGAGTCGCGAGAAAAAAATTCAGGCCAAATGGATTCCGCCACAGCGGATAAAGCGTCACGCTGTCGTGTCCTTTGTGTTCTTCCGGATAATTCTTCACTTCGGATTTCAGTCGCAGCGGCAGTTCTGCTTGCGCCTGCTCCAGCGTGATGCCCGGCTTCAGCCGTCCGAACGCGAGCCACACGAAATTATGATGGTCATGAAGGATGTCGCCCAGCGGTAACACATCTGCTTCCATCATGATCGGGAGCCAAATCTCGGTACGAACTCCCGTCTGGCTCCCCTGAAACACTGCGGGCGTTACACCTACGATGGTGTAGGGGTGCTTGTTGATTTCGATTGACTGGCCGATGACATCCGGATTTGCGCCAAAATGCGTTTGCCAGAGCCGATAGCTGATCACCGCGACGGGCGCGCCACCCGGCTTTTCATCTTCCGCCGGCAAGAATGTGCGCCCCAGGATGGGCTGCACGCCGAGCACGTCGAAATAGTTAGCAGAGGCCACCATGCCCCACACGCGCTCCGGTTTGCCTTTACCGGTGAGGGTCAGTTGAGCGAAGTTGCATGCCGCGACGCCTGTAAGGGTCTGTTGCCCGTCGCGCATAGCTTCGATATCGGGATATGTAAACCCGAGGGGATTTTCCCCGGGCTTGGTCCCGGCCATCGCTACCACTTCGTTCGGGTTGGTAAGCCCCGGGACTGGATTCAGCAACGCAGAATTGATCCAGGAGAAAATCGTGGTGTTGGCGCCAATGCCTAACGCGAGCGTCAGGATGGCAATCGCCGCGTAGCCCGGGGCCTTGGCTATCATTCGCGCGCTATACCGAACGTCTTGCCAGAACGAGGTCATCTACCACCTCCGGACACGACTTTAGAATGATTCAAAGCATGTCCCGGCCCAGACGAGAGTATCGTGTAAGGGGATGATAGCGCAATGCTTAGCGGCTCGCGTCGTATGGAGAAGCAGACTGCCCGTCCGATTATGGGACGGAGCGCCAGTGAGACCGAACATCCAAGTAACCGTGCGGAGACCTCGCGGCTAGCGCCACACGACAAACTTTGGCCACCCCATGCTAGTACCTGCGGCGGATAACCAAACCCGGATATTCTGCTATCCTAGTAACAACAGGCGCGATCTGGTGTCCAATTAACCCAAGGGACACGCGCTGCTAAGGAGCAAGGGCCGAACGCATGTCCGACCTGGCACAATCTCTATCGTGGGGCCGTGATGAAGCTGACCTTGTGCACGAGCTGCAAGCGGGGTCAGACGCGGCTTTCGATTACCTGGTCACGTACTACCACGTTGGTGTGTTCAACCTGGTGTACGGGATCTTGTCGGATCGCGCCGATGCGGCGGACGTGACCCAGGAAGTTTTCTTACGCGCCTTTCGCGGGATTCGCGGGTTCCGGCACGGCAGTTCGCTGAAGACGTGGCTTTATCGTATCTCGGTGCGCCAGGCCCTGAATCATCGCCGCTGGTGCTGGCGGCATCACCGGCAGCAGGTTTCGATTGATGCCGAGGAAGAAGGAAGAAGCCTCGCGCTCGATCTGAAGGATAGCGAAGCCACTCCGTACGAGCGGCTCGCGAGCCAGGAAACGCAGCAGGCGGTGCGTGCGGCTCTCGCTCAAGTGCCGGCCCTGTTTCGCAGCGCGGTGATTTTGCGGGACCTTGAAGGGCTCTCCTATGAAGAGGTGGCAGAAGTGCTCGAAGTATCAGTGGGAACCGTAAAGTCGCGCATTCTTCGCGGTCGGCGGATGCTGAAGGAAATTCTCGATCCAGTGGTTGCCGTGGGTCACGCAGAAAAGGAAACCTCGGTCGCATCGTTCGCTTCACAGCCGATCAATGGGTGGGAAAGATGAATTGCGGACGGGAATGATGAACTGCAAAAGTGCCCAACGCTTTTTGCCCGGATACCTGGACGGAGCCATCGGTTCGCGCGAGCACGCGGGAGTGCGCCAGCACATTGAATCTTGCGATGGCTGCCGGAATTTGCTCGAAAGCTATCGCCGTCTTGTGGTTGCTCTGGCTCGCGTCGAACCAGTTCAGCCGCCTGCGAATCTCGCTACCAGCATTCGTGTGAGCGCTGCCAAAATGCGTTCTCCCTGGCAAGCTGTGCGTTACATATGGGCGCGCGGCGTTATGGTATTCGAAAATGTTCTGGAGCCGCTGGCGGTGCCCGCTACCGGCGGAGTGGTTACGGCTCTCGTGGTATTCGCCCTTCTCGTGCAGAATATTCTCGTTGGCGTACCGATGGGCGGCGTGGTTCCCAACGACCTGCCTCTGAATCTGGTCCAGCCTGCCCGTCTGGAAAGCCTCGCACCGTTTCCGGTTCCTGTTGTCATTGCCACAGATGATCGTCCCGGTTCCGGGCTGTTACTCGTCGAGGCTACGCTCAACGCGCAGGGCCAAGTGGTTTCGTACAAGATTCTCTCCGGGCCGAGTGATGACGCCTCACAGCGTCAACTCGATCAGCTCATGATGTTTTCGCGTTTCCGACCCCAAACGAACTTCGGCCTTCCCCGCGATGGCGGCCGCGTGGTGCTGAACTTCAGCACAGTCCGGGTGCGTGGATAAGGGCTGCGTTTTCGGTTCCCCTCAGCCTTCTTCAAGCCGCTTCCTTGACTCATCGAAACCCGCCGATTAAAGTCTAAGTGGACGCGCAGGGATACCAGCGGATTGATGTTTCGGTTGATTGGAAACCCGCCCAGCAAATGCAGTTCCCTCGATCCAGGAGTTCGCAGATTCAATTGAACTGGAAATTCGCAACTGTCATCGCCGCCTTACTCGTGGCCCGCTCGATTTGTATCGGCGCACAACGCGAGCAAACGCACCAGGAAAAACCTCCCGACAACTACAGCGGCATTTTCGTCGAGCCCGATCAGGCTTTGTTCGCGACGATGTGCGCGCTGGACGCGGCCGGCTTTGCAGCCGACGAAAGCACGCTTTCGGAGATGCCTTCGCGTCTCGCGCTCCGCGAGGCCATGCTCAAAATGCAGGGACCCGCCACGGAAGCTCTGCGCCAGTTCTACCGCGATCATCTGCTCGGCGACCCAGGCGAAACGTTATCGCGCTACATCACGTTCTCGCTGGTCGTGGGGCCACCGCCTCGTTTCGATTTTCAGGTGAATCGCGATCTGCTCCCGCCCGACGTGCTCACGATCGACGGCTTCAGGGAAGTTCTCGCAGCCTTTTATCAGGAGGCGCATCTCGATCAGGAGTGGGCGAAAGTTCAACCGGAATATGAACGAGCCGCCGCCACTTACCAGGCGCCCGTGCGCAAAATCGTGTTCACCACGAATAGCTACCTGCGCGAGATTCTCAAGCCGATATACGACCGCACGTTTACCGTGGATGTGGAGCCACTGGTGGGCGCTCGCACGAATTTTCGCAATAGTGGCAATCACTATTCCATCGTAGTGGGTACCCCGGGACAGATTCCCGTGGAGCAGATACAGCACGCCTACCTGCATTTCGTGCTCGATCCGCTGCCGTTGCGGTATCGAAAACAGTTGGAATCCAAGCGTGCCTTATTACTGATAGCCGCTCGTGCTCCGCGATTGCCCGAGGAATATCGCGATGATTTTCTGGCCTTCACCGACGAATGTTTTATCAAGAGCGTCGAACTGCGTCTCCGTCGTCTCCCGCCCGCTCAGCTCGAGTCTGCCTTGAATGAGGCCGATCAGACCGGATTCATCCTCGTGCGCCCTTTCGTTGCGGAACTGCAGAAATTTGAGAAAAGCGAGCCGTCAATGTCGTATTATTTTCCGGATTTAATTGCGGCTATCGACGTGCCCACGGAGCAAAAGCGTTTGCAGAACGTGACATTTTCGCCGGAAGTTCCGGTGGCGCCAGCGAAGGAGATAAGCGATTCCGCAACCGCAGCATCCGAACTCGATCGTTTGCTCGCGCAAGGCGATCGCGAGATCGCGTTGCAGGACGCCAAAGCCGCTGCGGCCACTTTCGACAGCATTCTGGCGAAGTATCCCGGCTTGCCGAAAGCGGAGTACGGTCTGGCAATCGCGTCGGTAATGTCCGGAAACGCAGATCGAGCGGAGCAGCTTTTCGCGCAATTGGTTTCGCCGCCGCCGGCTCCCGCAGCGGCATCGAGACCGGAGGATGCCGCGGACCCGGCAATTCTCTCCTGGTCGCACGTATACCTCGGGCGCATTCACGATCTCGAGGGGGAACGCGACGCAGCTGTGCACGAGTATCTCGGCGCGCTGGCGGTGGAAGGCGCGCCAGAGTCCGCTCGCGTAGCGGCCCAGCATGGTGTGGACGAGCCGTATAAGGGACGCACCCGCGCGAGGAGAAGCGGAAATGAAAAGTAACAGAAGCGGCGACAGCAGCACACTTGAGATCGCTCGTAGCGGGCGTTCCGAGACATCCATTCAACGGAGGGGAATTTCGATGAAGCTCCCGTCACATCGCATAGGAATTATGGTTGCCGCGCTCTCACTCGCGGCGGCACTTGCCTCAGCTCCGACTCTGCACGCTCAAGCCGCAGGATCCGGCAGCCAGCAGCCACCGCCGCCGTCACTCCAACAACAGAATCCGCCCGCCAAGGCTGGCGCTCAGCAATCCCAACAACCGGCTCCCCAGACTCCCGTCGATCCGGAAGAAGAAAAGGCTTACAAAGCTTTCACGGATGTGAAACCGGAAGCGTTCGACCAGGAGATTCAGGTGGGGGAGCAGTATCTCCAGAAATATCCCAACGGTCACTACGCTGAGCAAGTTTATGCTCGCCTGACGAATGCATACTTCCAGAAGCAACAGTTCGACAAGATGTACGCGGCCGGCGACAAAGCCCTGGCCAGCAACCCAAACGACGTGAGCGTGCTCGTCCTCGTTGGCTGGGTGATTCCCCACAATTTCGATCCCAATGATCCCGAGTCCGAACGCCGTCTGGCAAAAGCGGAGACCTATGAGAAGCACGCGCTCGAGATCCTGGCGACGATGACGAAACCCGAAGGCGTCACCGATGAGCAATTTGCCAAGGCGAAGCAAGCGTCCCTGGCGCAAGCGCACAGCGGGCTGGGGCTGGTTTACTTCCGCCAGCAGCAATTCGACAAGGCCGTCACGGAGATGCAGGCGGCGGTGAAACTCGATCCAGCTCCTGATTCCGTGGATCTCTACATTCTCGGCGTCAGCTTGAGTCAATTGAAACGCTACCCGGAAGCGGCTGACACATTCAAGCAATGTGCTTCCATTCCTGGCGCAGTGCAGGGCCGCTGCAAGCAGCGCGAAGGCGAAGCCAAAAAGTTGGCCGCCGCGCAGCCGGCTCCGCCTAAATAATCAAATCGAGGCCAAACGATGACCGCAGAAGAGCTCGAAGAACTTGGAGCGATTCTCGGTCATCGCTTTGCGCATCCCGAAGGACTCGAGCAAGCCCTCACTCATCGCTCGCGTCGCCAGAACGACGCTGCCTCTGACAACGAACGCCTCGAATTTCTCGGCGACCGGGTGCTCGGCCTGGTCGCCAGCGAAATGCTCTGCCACGCATTTCCTAAGTGGGATGCCGGGAAACTCTCCAAGGGGCTTGCGCGTCTGGTGAGCGCAGTCTCCTTACATGCCGCCGCCGAGCAACTTCACCTGGGCGATTTCTTGCGGCTCGGTCCCGGCGAAGAGAAAACCGGCGGCCGCGCGAAAAAACGGTTGCTCGCCGACGCTTACGAAGCAGTCCTCGGCGCGATTTATCTGGATGCCGGACTTCCCGCCGCACGCCAATTCCTTTGCCACACACTGCTCGATCGCGCTCTTGGCGGCGAGGTAGGAGGGTTGGATCGTTCCGATCACAAGTCCGCGCTCCAGGAGTGGTTGCAGCAGCGCGGACTGGGGGCCGTTCAATACCGCGTGCGCAATGAATTCGGCCCCGAACACCAGAAAACATTTGAAGTGGAAGTGTGGCTCGCCCAACAAAAACTCGCGCACTCTGAAGGGCGCAGCAAGAAGGAAGCAGAGCAGGCCGCAGCAAAAATCGCTCTCGCAGGCCTGGAAACGGGTGCCGCATCCAGTTAAAGGAAACGATGTCTGTCGAAACATCTGCGCTGGAAACAGCAGAGCAGCCGTCTCCGAACGCCCTGCATCGCGAATCGTCCCGCAGTTCCGTGATCGAATATGCCGAATCGCTGCTCGTCACCGTCCTGCTCGCCCTCTTCGGCACCACGTTTATCGTCCAGGCCTTTAAGATTCCGTCGCAGTCCATGGAACCTACCCTGCTGGTCGGCGATTATCTGCTCGTGAATAAGTTCGTCTTCGAAGGACGCGGCGACTGGTATGAAAAATTTCTCCCGTACCGCCCCGTTCGCCGCGGCGACATCATCGTGTTCAAATTCCCTTACGACGACCATCCGCACTATGTAAAACGCGTCATCGGACTGCCTGGCGACCGTCTCCGCATCATCAACCAACGCGTGTATATCAATGGCCAGCCTCTCGGAGAACCCTATGTCGTGCACGATCCAGCCGGCGCGGATTCTTTCGGCGACGATTTTCCGCCGCCGAACCGCTACTTTCTCCAAAGCGGCTTGCGTCCAGAGTGGGCTGCAAGGCTTTTCGATTATGTCGATCGCAGCAGCCTCGTGGTTCCGCCGAACCGTTATTTCGTGATGGGAGACAATCGGGACCGCAGCTGGGACAGCCGCTACTGGGGCTTCGTCAATCGTGATGCTATTATGGGCCGTCCGCTCATAATTTATTGGTCGGTCGACGCCACCTCCAAAGACTATACTGATCGCAGCCTCGTGGGCGCGTTTTGCGGCTTCGCACATTCGTTGCTCCACCTTCCCAGCCGCACTCGCTGGAATCGTATGCTCCATGAGGTCCATTAGTGCTATTTAGCGGGGCGCGGCATATGGAAGATCCGCTGTGGCGGCCCGTGGCAGCGTTACGAACTGCGAAACTTCTCTTGTTAACTAACCTGTGCGATTGTATTGAGAGCTTCAAACCCGAAAAATAAGCGCCTTGTCAAACATTCTCACTGAAACGATTGTTCGCGCAGAGCCGTTGAGACCGGCCGCTTTCGAGCGTCCTTCCTGGCGCCGCTGGGCGAGAATTGTCCTCCTCTTTCTGATTGCCCTTTGGATCGCCAACCTCGCGCTCTCATTCGCAATTCAGCACACGAGTCTGAATCGTAGGATCACTGCCCGCCTCGACGCGGCATTCGGCCGCCCGGTGGAAGTTGGCAGCTATCGCTTCAGCCTTTGGGGACGGCCCACGCTGGAAGCACGCTCCATCACGGTGAGCGAAGATCCGCGCTTCGGCCGCGAATACTTTCTTCGTGCCGAATCGCTCACCATGAGCCTGCGCTGGCGAAGTCTGCTGCGCGGCCGTTTCGAATTCGGTGGCATTTGGCTCGCGCATCCCAGCCTGAATCTGGTCCGCAATCCCGACGGCGATTGGAATGTTGCCGAGTGGCTCCCGCAGTTTTCCGCCGCTGCCGGCGGGAGGTCTGTGGTTATACCGAAATTCCCGGCCGCGTCAAACGCGCTACGTTTCAGTCGCATCAACGTGGATTTGGGGCGGATTAATTTTAAGCGCGCAGAGGAAAAGCTTCCCTTCGCCCTCGTCGGTGTCACGGGGTACGTCGAACCGGAAGGCAATGGCGAGTGGCGCCTCGATCTCGAGGCGGCGCCTGCTCGCGCAGCCGTGATTCTTCAACAAGCCGGCACGCTCCATCTTTCAGGACGCGTCGGAGGCACTTCGTCGCGTCTCCGCCCCGCGATGCTCGATTTCGCCTGGACCGACGGCTCTCTCTCTGACGCTCTTCGACTCGTCCGCGCCACCGATTATGGAGTCCGCGGAAATTTCGCGGTTATGCTGAAAGCAAGCACCGAAACGCAGGATTGGAATCTCGAGGGGCGCGCGGAAATCCGCCAGGTTCATCGTTGGAATCTTCCGCTACGCACCGATAATCCATCCCTCAATCTCATAGCGAAGGGAATTCTCGATCCGGAGCTCGCGCGATTCGACGTCGTCGAGTCGTCCCTTGAAACTCCTCGTTCGAATGCTCAAGCCACGGGAACGATAAGTTGGAATCAGCCCAATGCTTCTCAAGACGCACCCGCACCTCTGCTTCGAATCATTTCCACGGCCATTAATGCCGGCGACTTCCTCGCCTGGGCCCGCGCATTTCATTCCGGTATCTCCGACGAAATCAACGTTCGAGGATTCGCAAAACTCGATGCAAGCCTCTCCGGTTGGCCGCCCCGCATGGATGAAGGAACGCTCTCGCTCGGCGAAACCGACTTGACCGCTAAAACGTTGGCCGTGCCGGTGCGCCTTGGTTCCGCCTCGCTTATATATGACTCAAAAGGCGCATCCCTTTGGCCGGCCACTATTTCATTCGGTGCAGCTGCTGGGGCGCTGCGCGTCGAGACGCTGGGACCAATCCGCTTGGGGATGGCGGCGACTCCAGCGCGCACAGCAGTCTCATCCGCGCAAGTTGCTTCCGCTCTTCACATCTCCGGTGCACTCGCCGACGTTGGCAATCTGATTTCCACCGCGCGCCTCTTGGGTTGGGATATTTCCCGAGGCTGGGATCTTACCGGCCCGGTCCGCGGCGATCTGAAATGGCAAGGCTCGTCCTATCCATGGAAGTCGCCGCCCACTGGTGCACTCGACTTTGGAGGCACGTTCACCACCGCGATGAATCCCGAGCCGAATGCAAAATCCAGCGGCGATTCGCTCCGCGCTCCTTTTCTGAATTTGCCGGTCGAGCAAATCCGCGCGCACGTCGATCTGAAAGGCAACACGCGTCGCGTTCTCCTCACGTCCGCCGAAGCGTTCGGCGCGCATTGGACCGGCTTCCTCGAACGAGAGCCGGACTCACAACAATCGTTCCAAGAGCAGCCCGGTGCAGATCAAAAGGCTCATTGGCAATTCGCGCTATCCAGTGATCAGCTATCAGCAGCCGAGATCGATCGCTGGCTCAATCCCCGCTGGCGCGAAAGCTTTTTCGACCGCGTCCTCCCATTTCTGAATTCGCGTCCGCCCGCGGCTGCTCAGCCTGATAACCTTCTCGCCTCCGGCAAAATCAACGTCGATCAATTCGCCCTCGCGCCACTCATGCTTCATCGCGTCCAGACCGATGCCTCCATTGATGGCCGCCGCCTCGCCTTCTCAAATGTTCGCGCACAACTCGCCAAAGGGGAGGTCACCGGCTCGCTTCGCGCGGATTTGGAAGCAAGCCCGTCGTACCGGTTGAATCTCGACTATTCGGGGGTTGATCTGTATGACCTCGCCGGCGCGGCACCCTCGCTTGCGGATCGTTTTGCCGGGATCGCTTCGGGGAAAATTTCGATCTCCGCTACCGGCGCTTCGCGCTCCGATCTGATTTCGTCTCTGCAATGCCGCGGCACATCGCGAATCGCCGGCGCCGAATTAATGAACATCGACCTGATCGCTTCCTTTGCCGAGGGCGCATTTCGACCCGGCCACACCACATTTCGCGATGCCTCCGCCGACTTCACCTGCGCCGCCGGCAAGATCGATTTCGAACGGTTGCGATTGTCGGGTCCCGCGGAAGGCTTCACTGGCCAGGGCACCGCCGACTTCAGCCGCAATCTCGATTTCAGGTTTGCTGCTCTCCCCGATTTCGCCGCGCCTCATGCCGTCCGCGCGTCCGATTCACTCTTGCCCTCTTATCGCCTTACCGGCAATCTCTCCGAGCCTCAAATCTCCCGCCTGAAGCCTGTTCAAGTTCGTCCCTGATGCACCTGACGCGAGCGTTTAAGCGCAGTTTCCGAATCGTGATTGGAGTTGCTGTTCTATTTGCGTTACCCGTCCTCGCGTCCGATCATCAGCGCGTCCAGCTCCTCCCCCAATTCAAACCCGGCGATTCGCTCCGCTATCAGATTGAATCCCAGATGACCATTGCTGGCACCACCACAACCCCCATCGTCAATCCCGAAGGCGCCACTGAAGTGAAGCAGTCCGTCAGTATCGTCCTTCGCCTCGACGTTCTCGAAGTTGCGCCCGCAGCGCTTAATGCAACTCGAGCCAACCCCACAACTGGAGCGAACGCCGCGCATACAACACACGGCGCTCCGGGAACGAATGCTGTGCCCGTCTCGATGCGCATCCGCGCGACATACGAAAAATCTTCCGCCATCTCTGAAAGCGACGCCTACGATCCCACATCCGCCTCGCTCGCCGATCAATACAATCGCCTCGAAGGGCGTTCCATGGAATTCACACTGGAGCCTGATGGAAGAATCGTCGATATAAAAGGCCTCGAGGACATGCTGCAAAATCCATCCGCCGCGCAAACCGTCCGCAGTTGGATGGCCGGCCTTTCGTCGAGCGCAGGATTTCCATCGCAGGGAATCGAGATAGGGCAAAAATGGAGCAGGGAACAGCCTCTAACCGGAGTTCCACTAGATCGTCTATTCTGGCGCACCGAAGCAACTTACTTGCGGAATGAAATTTGCCCGGGAAACACTTTGGCAGGTGGTTCTGAAACGAGCGCTGCCCCGGCCCCCGAAGCAGCGCCCAAAACGCCTAATGCAAACTCACCGACCTGCGCCACGATCCTTACGCAATTCACAATCGCTCGTCGCGGCAGCCATAATCCGCGCGCCGACGACACTCCCGACGACTACCGCCACAACGGCCTCCGCACCTCCGGTACGTGGACCGGTTCCGGCGAGAGCCTCGACTCCTTTTCACTTGCCACCGGTCGCATGCTTCGCTCCACGCAATCCAGCTCGCAGGATCTGGATTTCGCCATCACCAGTACCAGCACCGGCTCCCGCATGACCTACAAAGGCAAAATCGAAACCCGAACCGAAATCATCCTGCTCCCGTAGCGCAACATCCCCGTCCGCATCCCCTTCGGAAGACGGCCCATTTCGGTTCTCCAACCCACTATTCTCACCGGGCCGCAAAGGTCAACGACTACTCAACCCCGCCTTTGTTAACGGCCTGCGTCGTGCTCGAATGTCGCCTTGCGGACGACACCGTGCAGGGGCGTTGTTCCGAAATGTCCCGCGGCGCCGTCCTGGAACGTCAATGCAACGTTTGAGAACTCCACCAGCGATCCTCCGGTCACGTCGATCACAAGGCTCGACCCTTGAATGCTCATAGGTGCCGCGCCGCCGTCTTTCGTGATCGTCACGGGGCCCGTCACTTCAAACCCATTCGTAATTGAAGTAACGGTGCCGCCCACAACCGTCAGGTGATGTGTGTGCTGCGTTCTGCCAGACGTTCCGATGCTTGCGCCGCTCAGCGCGAAGTCAGTCAATTCCATCGTCACAGCCGCCGAGAAATCGGCCTTCCCGGTTTTTTCGTTCACATCCAACGTCCACGGGCCGCGAACTTCCCAAGGACCGGTACCGCCGGCCACGGCCGTGTAGTCGTTGATCAACCCTGCGAAGTGATTCGGTGCGCGAGTTCCCGCCAGAACGCAGGTAACCCCTGCCACCACGATCAATCCGATGATTCCTGCCGCCCACAGCAAACTCTTGCTTTTCATTTGAGACCTCCAGATTTGAGATTTTCTGCGGCCTTGGTTTCCGCTCACATGCGCCCAAGATGCGGGCGAATCGGAAACCACAGGCCCCAGCTTTTGCTGAGCGCTACAAGTCTCAGGTTTCAGGCGTCGCGGTCAATGCAGGGTGGGTGATGTTGTGATGAGGGCTAGGTGAAGGCTCAAATGTAAGATTACACATCTTTTAACTTGCGATGCGGACCCGAACGGCAGAGAATGTCGCTACCGTCCCTGTCTACCCATGGACACACCGGCACAAGCGTACCGATTCGGCCCCTACGAATCGCGGCCTCGCAGCCGCGAACTCTACAAGCATGGCCTGAAGCTGAAGGTCCGCCCTCAGCCGCTTCAAGTCCTCAATTTGCTCCTGAACCGTGCCGGTGATGTCGTCAGCCGCGAAGTACTTCGCGAAGAGCTCTGGTCGGCGGAGACTTTTGTCGATTTTGAGCACAGCCTGAACACAGCCGTGAAGGAAATTCGCGCCACCCTTGGCGATTCGCCGATCACTCCTCGCTACATCGAAACGCTTCCAAGGCTGGGCTACCGCTTCATCGCGCCAGTAGAAGTGATCAAAGGGGTTAGCGATCTGGCTCCTTCGCCAGCTCCGAGCACTTCGAACTCAAACGGAAATCCTGCCACGGTAGCCGCCACGATTGCAGCTGACATTCCCACGAATGAAATTCCAGGCGAAGCCGCGCGCCAGAATCAAAATCGCCACCGATATATGTGGCTTGCAGTGGCGCTCGCAGCGGCGGCAGTCGCGCTGGCAATCAGCGCAGGTCTCTGGCTTCGCAAGACGGAGTATTTCTGGCGAAGCCCCATCGTCGACGCGCGATTTCAGATGGTCACGGACTTCGATGGAATTGAAGAGGCCGCGGCAGTATCGCGCGACGGCCATTTCGCAGCGTTTCTATCCGACCGGGACGGGCAGATGGACGTCTGGGTCACGCAGATCAGCTCTGGAGAGTTCCACAACCTCACGCGCGGGAAAATGCCCGAACTCGTCAATCCTTCAGTCCGCACCCTCGGGTTCTCGCCGGACGGATCCCTGGTCACGTTTTGGGTTCGCAAGAAAGGTGGCTCGATCGATAGCTCAACCAATAGTGACATCAGCATCTGGGCCGTTCCCACGCTGGGCGGACAGCCGAGGCCATACGTGGAAGGCGTCGCCGAACTCGATTGGTCCCGCGACGGCTCCCGGCTCGTGTACCACACGCCCGGTTCCGGAGATCCGATGTTCGTGTCGGACGGCAGCAGACTATCGGACGGTCCGCCTATCTTCACCGCGCCCTCCGGCATCCACTCCCACTTTCCATTGTGGGCGCCTGACTCGAAATTCATCTATTTCGTCCAGGGTTCGCTCCCCGACAAATTGGATATCTGGCGCATCCCTCCCACCGGCGGCACCCCTCAGCGAATCACCTCGCACAATACACGCGTCACCTATCCCGTCCTCTTGGATGGACGGACGCTGATGTATCTTGCCAGCGATAATGATGGTGCGGGACCGTGGCTTTACAGTATGGATGTCGAGCGCCGCATTCCTCATCGGCTCACTTCTGGTCTTGATCGCTACACCTCGCTCGCAGCTAGCGCTGACGGCCGCCGCCTGGTTGCCACGCTCGCGCGTCCCAAGAGAACTCTCTGGCGTTTGCAGATTGCTGATCCGCCCGCCAAGATGTCAACGCCTTCTCGCATCTCGCTGACCACCAGCACCGGTTTCTCTCCGCGGCTGGGCACAGATTATCTTCTGTACGTTTCTGCCACCGGCACGAGCGAGAGTATTTGGAAGGTCACCAACGGAGCCGGTACGGAATTGTGGAGTGGCCAAGGCGCGCAAATCTTGGGTGCCCCGGCCATCTCCTCCGACGGACGCTACATCGCGTTTTCGGCCCAGCAAAACGGGAAGACGTTCTTGCACGTGATGCAATCCGACGGAACCAATGCGCGAATCGTCGCCGATTCGCTCGACCTGCAAGGCGATCCCGCATGGGCGCCGGACGGCCAATCACTCACCTCGGCTGCCAACGATCACGGCGTCCCTCGCCTCTTCCGTGTGCCGCTCGATGGTCACGCCCCGTCGCTTTTTGTTCAGGAGTACTCAGTCGATCCCGCCTGGGCGCCCGACGGGCAATTCGTTGTCTACTCGGGACCCGACATCGGCACCACATTTTCGGTAAAGGCCGTCGCAGCCGATGCTACACCGCACGTTCTGCCGCCGCTGACGCTCACTCGCGGCGCGCGACACATAGCCTTCCTGCCCGGTGGCCGCTCGCTCGTTCTCCTGCGCGGTGAAATTCAACACAAGAATCTCTGGCTCATTAACCTCGACACGGGCGCCGAGCGCCAATTGACCAACCTCCCTCCAGACTTCGACATTCGCGATTTCGACATCTCCCCAGACGGCCACGAAGTCGTCCTCGAGCGAGTCCAGGATCTCTCCGACATCGCACTCCTCGATCTGCCTCGGCCATAGTGCCAGCGACAGGCGGGTCGCGACCTTTTTCTGAACCATAGTCTTGATGTTGTCGTGACTGTCGTCACACTGCAATGTGACGGAAGCCATCGAGCGTGGTCTAGCTTGGAGAGACACTGCTCGTTGAGGAGAAAGGGATGAGTCCACGCTTGATTCTTTTCGTGGCGGTGTTCTTGCTCAACATCATCCCGGCATTTGCGCCACCCACCTGGATGGTGTTCTCCTTCTTGGGATTCCGGTTCTCTTCGCACATGGATTGGTCCTTTGCACTTCTAGGAGCCGTCGCTGCGGCGACTGGGAGGTCGGTGCTTGGAAAACTGTCTCGCACAATCGTTCGCAAACACTGGCTCAGTGAGGCGGCGAGAGCGAACGTCGATTCTCTCAAACTGGAGTTGGAGAAACGGCCGAAGCTCACCTTTGGAGTTTTTCTGTTTTACGCCTTCACTCCGCTCCCTTCGAACTTCCTTTTCATCGCTTACGGGCTGACGACTATGCCACTCATCCGTCTTACGGCGCCTTTTCTGATCGGCCGCTTCGTGAGCTATTCCTTCTGGACCATGAGCTCGGCGGCTGTCTCTCGAAAACTGGAACTCGAAGACACCGATGCGATAGCGTACCTCAGCGTCTACTTTGTACTGACACAGCTGTCACTTTTGGCACTTGTCTACGTCTTCACCCGGGTGGACTGGGACCTCTTGCTGCGGAAAAGAAAGTGGAGGTGGCTGCCGAAGTCGGCCATGGACCCGAGACACAGCTCATGAAAATCGCAGATGCGAGCGCGACGTGGAAGGAAAAGAAAGAGTCATTCACGGAGGTTGCCTTCGCCGGTAATGGATTTCATGTTTGGTGTACCATTGCGGCGCGAGAGCCACTAAACGCATGGCAGTCCTGACACATTCGGCGTTCGGCTTGGCGATCGCGATTGGCATCGGGTTGCTGATAGGAGCGGAACGCGAGCGCCGGAAAGGCAGCGGATCCCGGCGCGGTGCCGCTGGGATAAGAACCTTTGCGCTTGCTGCCTTTGCCGGTGCGCTCAGCTGGTATCTGAAGAGTGAAGCCCTGCTTGTTGCTGTTGCAGCGGCAGCAGTGCTCTTTTCAGTGATTGCTTATCGCCGCAGAGCAGGAGAAGACCCAGGATTGACTACGGAATTCGCCCTCCTAGTGACTGTGCTGCTCGGTGCGCTGACTATGCAAAACGCTCCACTGGCGGTGGGTCTGTCCGTGGTGTCAACAATCCTCCTTGCGTCCAGGGAGCGTCTTCATCACGCCTTCAAGAACTTACTATCAGACCAGGAAGCTCACGATGCACTCGTTTTCCTAGCCGCTACTCTGGTCATTTTGCCTCTCGCGCTGAATCGCGACATCGGCCCATTTGGCGCGTTTAACCCTCGGAAGATTTGGGAACTCGTGGTCCTGGTAATGGGAGTCAGCGCGGCAAGTTACGTGGCCGTCCGCGCTGTGGGCTTGCGCCTCGGTCTGGCTTTCGTCGGTTTCCTCGGGGGCTTCATCTCTGCTGGTGCCACGATTGGATCTCTAGGCAACCGGGCAAAACACAATCACAAGCTTCTAAACACGACGGCTTCTGGCGCAATTCTTGCCACGGTAGCGACCGTAGTTCAAATGTTTCTGGTTCTAATGGTCACGAACGCTGCAACATTCCATGCACTGGCAATGCCGTTGCTTCTCTCAGGACTCGCCGCCATCGGATATGCCTTATGCTTTCTTGTGTTCTTCTCGGGTCCCTCGACTAGGGCTGAGCCGTCCGAGGGTGGGGCATTCGATCTTCGAGTGGCTGTTGTGTTCGCAGTAACGATCACCGTGATTCTCTTTTTGTGCGCGTTCTTGAACTTCCGGTATGGGAGTCGCGGGCTTTTTGTGGGTGCTGCCCTCTCGGGATTCGCCGACACTCATGCGACCGCAATCTCAGTCGCATCCCTCGTTTCCGCGGGGAAGCTTTCGCCCCAGGCGGCCGTCTTGCCGATATTGCTGGGCTTCACGACAAATTCGCTTACGAAGGCTGTGGTCGCGTTCGCATCTGGTGGCCAACGTTTTGCGCTTAGAGTTTTTCCGGGCTTGATTCTCGTAGTCTTAGCCGGTTTTATAGGCGTTTGGGTTTAACGAGGATCTCTGTTGACTGTCCTCGAAGTGCAGGGGTTAGCGAACATGAATGACCGAGTAACTCTTGGCAACATCCTGTTCGCTACGGATCTTTCCGGGCAGTCGGCCCATGCTGTCGGCTGGCTTCGGTGGCTCTGTGGCCGTTATCATTCAACCGCTTACGTCTTGAATGTCCTCGATGTGCCATCGATTGGTTTAACTGCAGAAGACATTGCGAAGAGGCAGATTGCGGCAGAAGAGCGATTCAGCAGCTTCATTCGAAAGCACAATCTAAAGCAGAAACCGTTCACCTCAGTCCTCGCAACCGGGGATACTGCCCAGGTCATCACCGAGTTTGTGGGCAACTGTAGCATCGCGCTGGTCCTCCTCGGAAGCCGAGCCGTTGGACTCCATCGCCTCCTTCGTGGCTCGATTTCAGAGGAGGTGGTTCGAAGCACGGATTGCCCCATAATTACCGTAGGGTTACGAGCAAGGCCTCCCCGCTCTTTTGGAATTAGACGCGTATTGTTCGCCACCAATTTGGCAAGGCAAGCCACTTCGGTGTTGACTCGCCTGCAATTCTTATTCAGGGGAAATTTGGGCGCCGAACTCGCCCTCGCTCATTTTCTGCCGCAGGAGAGTAAGTCGCTTGTTGAGCGCCATGAAATACGAAAGAGATTGCATGCGAAACTCATCGAGATCGTGCCTCTCCACCTGCGTGGCCGAGTCAGTGACGTTGTGGTGGAACCTTCCTCGCCGGTCAATGGAATTCTTGAATTTTCAAAGCATCGCAGCGTCGATCTTATTGTTCTAGCTGTTCGAGATGCCGGGCCATTCACCCGGGCGGCCACGCATCGTCCCTTGTCAATTACTCATCAGGTCATTCGAGCTGCAACTTGTCCAGTGCTCACAATTCGAATGTGACCGCATCAGGAGTCTGCAGTCTCTAAGCCCGTCAATTCGACCGTACAAAAACCAAGCAAATATGCGGAAATTGGCGCAATTCGCTCCACGGCGGTTATGACACTCGGTTAAGCCCTTTCTCAGATTGACCGCATAGGCTGTATGGCGTCAGTCGCTGCCCGTTCGGGCGGTGCTATTCTGCATAGTAGCTTGAGTCCAACGACAGATCGCATTGACATCTATTGCCGACAGCTTGGCATTTGGATGTAGGAGCGTGTATGAAGCTCCTGGCATCTCTCCTTCCGTCACTTCCTTGCAGATTCCTTCGAGTAGTTCCCTTTTCTTCTCGCGGTCATACGTTGCCCACTCGGAGAAATTCAGCTCGCTCCGCCCCTCGTTTACATCGTATGTGAGCAACCACGAGGCAGGCGCAACGTGGCTGTACCAAGGCCACACCGTCTGGTTCGAGTGGCAGTCGTTGCAGGACCGTGAGAATGCACCAGCAGTAACCGAGTCGACGGGCACCATTGAATAGATCTCGCGTTTCGGATCAACCGGAGGGTTCGTTCTCGGTGGTCGGACGAGTTGAATCACGGCCAGAAGCCCAATGATTGAGGGAATGATCCATCGAAGCCACTTCAACACGATGCCTCCTTCTTAGATCAAACAATGGTGGCAATAAAGTGCCGCTTACTGTTTTCGTATCAACTTACTTTTCGAGCCGTGCCAGCGCAGCGTTAAATGCATCACGATGCGTCATCTCATCCCGGCGAATCTCTTCGAATCGATCGGCGGCTGCCGTATCCCCGGCTTTAGTAGCTTGCTGGGCAAACTCAAAGTACATGGTTTCAACCTCGTATGACTCACCCTTCATGGCATCGCTCAGGTTTTCGGCATCGCTGCGAACTAACCCGGCGAGTTGCGCCTCTTCAGCAAAGTGCTGGAAGCGCTCCATCTTTGCGGCTTTATCGAACAGATCCGCAACTTCCTTGTTGCCATTCTTGCGGGCATGCTCGGCATATAGCGAATACTTCGCATATGCAAAAGCCTCACCGTGCATTGCGGTTGAAAGATTGTCCATCGTCTGCTTGGTGAAAGTCGGATGAACCCCAGCGGTTGTGCGACCTAGGGTGAAGAATATTGTCGCTACAACTGCGGATAACGCCAAGACTCGAATCTTCATAATGCCTCCTCGGGGGATTGGCCGAAGGCGCTCGCCTAGTTTCTCCCCTAGCAAAACTAAGCATGGCTTCATTTGAAAATGCATTCTGTAGCCTGGGTCACCCGTGGCAGTGACACCAGTCACTTCGCACTAATATTGCCCGTTCGGCCGGTGCTATTCTGCACGGTAGCTTGCGTCCAACGACAGATCGCACTCACATCTGTTGCCTACTGTTTGCCGTTCGGATTTGCGCTATAATGAGAAGTTTTCAGCACCTCACATTTTGCGGGCAGAGAGTGGCCGGACAATGAAATTCAAACTAGCCAGTGATTACGAGCCCCGCGGCGACCAGCCCGAAGCCATCGCCCAACTCGTCCGAGGTGTGAACGACGGCGACCGGCATCAGGTCCTCCTCGGCGTCACCGGCTCCGGCAAAACTTTCACCATCGCGAAGCTGATCGAGCAGATCAACCGCCCCACAATCGTCCTTGCCCACAACAAGACGCTCGCCGCCCAGCTCTACCACGAATTTCGCTCGTTTTTCCCGACGAACGCCGTCGAATATTTCGTCAGCTACTACGACTACTACCAGCCCGAAGCTTACGTTCCCGCGAGCGACACCTACATCGAAAAAGAGGCCACCATCAACGACGAGCTCGACAAGCTCCGCATGAGCGCCACCCGCTCCCTTTTCGAGCGCCGCGACGTCATCGTCGTTGCCTCCGTCTCCTGCATCTACGGCATCGGCTCGCCCGAAGCCTATTACGGGATGATGCTGATGCTCGAAAAAGGGAATTCCATCGCGCGCGAAGCGATCCTCCGCAAGCTCGTCGAAATCCAGTATGAGCGCGGCGAAGATCTCCGCCGCGGCACTTTCCGCGTCCGCGGCGACACGATCGAAATCTATCCGCCCTATGACGATCTCGCCGTTCGCGTCGAACTCTGGGGCAGCCAGATCGAAGCCATCCGCAAGATCGATCCGCTCACCGGCGAAATCCGCTCACGGGAAGGTGAAATTTCCCGCATCCCCATTTACCCGAAGACGCACTACGTACTGCCGTCCGAGCAAAAAGAGCGCGCCATCCAGGGCATCTACGAAGAACTCGAATGGTGGAAGCCCGAGCTATCGCGCCAGGGAAAAATCGTCGAATCGCAACGCATCACGCAGCGCACTCTCTTCGACATCGAAATGATGCGCACGATCGGCTATTGCCACGGCATCGAAAACTATTCGCGCCACATGTCGGGCCGCCTGCCCGGCGAAGCCCCGCCCACGCTGCTCGACTACGTTCCGTCGGATTTCCTGCTTGTTGTCGACGAATCGCACCAGACGATCCCGCAAGTCCGCGCCATGTATCACGGCGATCGCTCGCGCAAACAAACCCTTGTCAATTTCGGATTCCGCATGCCCTCGGCGCTCGACAATCGCCCGCTCACCTTCGAAGAATTCGAGCATCGCACCAATCAAATCGTCTACGTCTCTGCCACGCCCGGTCCCTATGAGCTAACCAAAGCCGGCGGCACGGTTGTCGAACAGGTGATTCGCCCTACAGGCCTGGTCGATCCTCAAGTCGAAGTCCGCCCGGTCAAAGGTCAGGTGGACGATCTGCTCGAGCAAATCCGCATCCGCACTGAGCGCAACGAACGCGTTCTCGTCACCACGCTCACCAAGCGCATGGCCGAAGATCTCGCTGAATATTTCGCCGAAGTCGGCGTCCGCTGCCGCTACCTGCACTCAGAAATCGAAACCCTCGAGCGCGTGAAAATCTTGCGCGACCTCCGCCGCGGCGAATTCGATGTCCTCATCGGCATCAACCTCCTCCGCGAAGGCCTCGACCTTCCGGAAGTTTCTCTAGTCGCCATCCTCGACGCCGACAAAGAAGGCTACCTCCGTAGCGCCACCTCGCTCATCCAATCCATGGGCCGCTGCGCCCGCCACATCGAAGGCCGCGCCATCCTTTATGCCGACCGCATGACTGACTCCATGCGCCAGGCCATCGGCGAAACCAATCGCCGTCGCGCCAAGCAGGAAGCCTACAATCGCGAACACAACATCACCCCGCAATCGATCATCCGCTCCGTCGATATGCAACTCGCCCGAATCGTCGAAGCCGATTACCTCACGGTGCCCGCTGAAGATGCCGTCATTGGCAACATTTCCACCGAACACGAACTGCTCCAGGCCATCACCCAGCTCGAATCGCAAATGCGCGAAGCCGCCAAAAATTTCGAATTCGAACGCGCTGCCGCCCTTCGCGACCGCATCCGCTCCCTGAAGCAGCGCGACCTAGGCGCCATTTTTTCTGCTACAGTTTTAAACGTGGATCCCGCCGCAACTCAGTTGAATGTAGAACCCGCCGCAGATTTGCCGGCACCGGCAGCCTCAGCCCCCAACCAACCAGCGCCAGGCCAAAATTCGCAATCTCCAGCGCAGAATCCGCAATCGCATCCAGCAGATGCCGCCGCAAGTACCGCCAGCGCGCCGATCGAATCAAAATCCGCCAAGCCGGCCGCCAAACGCCGCGCCCGATGAGGCCTAGTTGACCATTACAAACCGACTCAAATTCTTCCTCCCAGGAATTTCACTAGCCGCGCTCCTCGTCGCCGCTCTCGCCTTCGCCCCCTCCGCCCGCTGCCAGGGCGACACCGAATTCGGCGTCTGGGGCGGCTACTCCGTCGGCACTCCCCACCTCATCGGCATCACCAGCAATCGCCAACTCGGCGTCCTCGCCCTCCGCTACGGCCACTCCATCTACGATTGGTCCAACGTCTCCCTCCAATACACGCTCGACATCATCCCCATCGAATTCATCAGCCAGCCCAAATACGTCTCCTGCAACACAAATCCCACTAATTTCCCCACAGGTTTCTGCGAAGTCAGTCGTGAACACGTCTACGGCGGCGGCATCAATCCCCTCGGCCTCAAACTGAATTTCCGCCGCAAGCATCGCTTCCAAATCATCGGCGCCTCCACCGCCGGTTTCATCGCCTCGCAGCGGCCCGTCCCCGTCGACATCCCCGGCGGCACCCAATTCAATTTCAATTTCGATTTTCAAGCCGGCTTCCAACTCTTCAACTCATCCCGCACGCGCGCCTGGACCCTAGCCTACAAATACCAGCACATCTCCAACGGCTACCGTCACGATTTCAATCCCGGCCTAGACCTCCACATGCTCACCCTCGGCTACTCGTTTTTCAAATAACACGCGCATCCACCGCGCGATTGCCTCGCGCCTCACACCACTCCACTCCTCAATTCCTCCAAAGGATAAAAAGTCCCCCTCCACTCAATCCCCCCATTCCAAAGCGTCACAATCGTCGATCGCGCCAGCATCCAGCAAAAAATCACCGCCCCAATCGGTTCCGTCAACGCGTACACCGGCGACGCCCCCACCTCCACACACACCCCCGCATGAATCGCAATCATCATCCCCACCGCCATCGCATCAAATATCCACGCCCACCCGCGCAAAAAAGGCAGCGCCACCCAGGGCGCCACGCACGTCGCCAGCATCATCACCAGCTGAAAACATACGATCCACAACTTGTACCCGGACGACGCGAAAAAATTCTTCGTCGTCCCGCGAACAATATTCCCCAGCCCCGCATGCCACCGCACCCGCACCTCTGTCCAAGCCTTCGCCACTCCCGACCGGAATCCGCCCTCCTTCACCAGCTTCCCCAATTTCATGTCGTCCACCACTTCCATCGCCAGCCGCCGGTGCGCTCCAATCGCCTCATACGCGCTTCGCCTCAGCAATTGAAACGCGCCCACTCCCGCATAACCTTTTGAACGCGAATCGTTCGCGCGCCACGGCCGGACCCCCATCAAAAATCCCATCCCGAAAAAGGTCAGCGCGATCTTCTCGCCAATCGTGTTCATCTCGACGCCGCTCAAAAGTGTCAGATGATCCCAGCCCTCCCTTTTCGTTATCGCCACCGCGCGGCGCAGCAAATCCGGCGAAAAATGCACATCGGCATCGGTAAACACGATCCACTCCCCGCTGCTTCGCTCGAACGCCCGTTGCATCGCATACGGCTTGCCAAGCCATCCTTCCGGCAGGGAATCGATCCGCACATACTTCAGCCGGGCATTTTTCTCGGCTGCAGCCCTCAGTATTTCCGCAGTGCGGTCTTCAGAGCGGTCATCAGCCGCGATCACCTCATACCGTGGATAATCCAAAGCGAGAAATGTAGCCAGCGCAGCGGGAAGTTTCTCCTCTTCGTCGCGAGCCGCAAAAAGAATGGATACCGGAGGGCAATCAGAATCGTCGAGCGGCGCAATATCTCGAATAGCGGGAATTTTTCGTGAGCCACGCGCCACGTCAATCGCGTTGAGAATCCAGAAGAGCGCGGCGGTGAACGTAAGGGCCAGCGCGAGCCAGTGCAACGTCTAATTTCCTCCACCGCATGATGAATGAACAAGTTATGCTATCACGCTCGATGTCGCGCTCTTCATCTCGCACAATGCCGCACACAATTTCCATCATCGGCGCAGGCCGCGTCGGTCAAACCGTCGCGAAACGCCTCCGCAAACTCGGATGGCAAATCGGCGCCGTCGTCACGCGCTCGCCCGGAACCGCCCGCGCCGCAGTCCGTGCCATCGGCGCCGGAACGCCTCACTCCGCGCTCACGCTCGAAGCATTCGATGCCGATGTAATCCTATTGGCAGTTCCGGATGACGTGCTCGAAAACGTGGCGCAAAAACTTGCGAAAATCGGCGCGGCCCTGACTAAGAAATCCCCGGCCAAAATCATCCTCCACACCAGCGGCGCTCTCGACCATCGCGTCCTGGCTCCCCTCGCCCGTCGCGGCGCCGCCACAGGCTCGATGCACCCAATGCAAACTTTCAGCGGCCGCAACGCCCCCCGCCTGCAAGGCGTGATTTTCTCAATCGAAGGCGCACCAGCCGCTCGCGCCACCGCGCAAAAAATCGCCCGCTCGCTCGGTGCCACGCCGGTCATCATCCAGAGCCATTACAAGCCCGCCTACCACGCCTCCGGTACGGTCGTTGCTGGTCACGCCCTGGCTCTCGTCGAGTCAGCCACTCAGATGCTCCTCAAAATCGGATTCACTCGCCGCAGCGCCAGCCAAGCCCTGCTCCCATTAATCCGCCAAATGCTGGATAATTATGAGTCGCTCGGCCCGCACGCTGCCTGGACCGGCCCGCTATCGCGCGGCGATTACGCGACGATTTCGAAACACGCAAAGGCCCTGCGCCGCTTTCCGCGCGAGTTTCAAGATGCCTACCGGGCGCTCGCGCTGTTATCCGCCCGCGTGCTTTCAAAAAAGCCCGCGGCAACGAAGAGCAAAGCCGCGCTCTCTCTCGGCCGCCGCGCTTGAATCGTCAGGGCGAAGTCGTATGCCGGGCCGTCGTTGTAGGCCGCGCGGTTTCAACCGCGGCAAATTGCAGGTCGAAAGAAAAATGGGCTTTAGCCCCTGAAGTTCGCGGCCACAAAAGGAGACCCTAATTGAAGCAGCTACACATCCCCGTCGAACACACCACCCTCGCCAACGGCTTGCGAGTGGTCGCATCGCCCGACCGTAGCGCCCCCGTCGTCACCGTCGGCGTCTACTATCAAATCGGTTTCCGCCTCGAACCACGCGGACGCAGCGGCTTCGCGCACCTCTTCGAGCACATGATGTTTCAGGGCTCCGCGAACGCCGGCAAAATGGAACACATCCGCCTCATCAATTCCTCCGGCGGCCTGCTCAACGGCACCACCAATTACGACATCACCAACTATTTCGAATCGGTCCCCTCCAACGCCCTCGAACGCGTCCTCTGGCTCGAGGCCGACCGCATGCGCGCCCTCAAAGTGGACGACGAAAATCTCCGCAATCAGCGCGATGTCGTGAAAGAAGAAGTTCGCGTCAACGTGATGAACCAGCCCTACGGCGGCTTCCCCTGGCTCGATCTTCCTCCGGTCGCATTTCGCAATTGGCCTAATGCCCACAATTTCTACGGTGATTTCGTTGATCTCGACGCCGCCACTCTCGCCGACGTACAACATTTCTTCCGCACCTACTACGCGCCCAATAACGCCGTCCTTCTCATGCTCGGCGATCTCGATCCCGCCGAAGCTTTCACCTTCGCGAAAAGATATTTCGAGGACATTCCCATCCAGCCTCCGCCGCCTCGCGCCGACGTCACCGAACCTCCACAAACGGAAGAGCGCCGCGGAACTGTTCCCGAACAGTTTGGCCCGCTTCCAGCCCTCGCCATCGGATACACCGCTCCTCCTCGCACCTCTGACGATTGGTACGCCGCCACAATTCTCGAACGCGTGCTGCATGGCGGTCGTTCCGGACGCGTCTATCGCGAGCTGGTCCTTGAGAAACAGATCGCGCTCGAAACCGACGGCAGCTACGACGCCCTCGATACCAATGGCCCCACGCAAATGGTCACGCGCATCTTTCATCGTCCCGAATATACGAGCGACGCAACCATCGCCGCTTTCGACTCCGTGATAAAAGACGTCCAGGAAAAGGGAATCAGCGCCGAAGAGCTTGACGCCGTGAAAGTGAAATTCCGCGCCGATTACTACTCGATGCTCGAAGGCGGCATGGGTTCCTACATGCCTCGCTTCGGCCTCATGCACTATCTCGCATGCTTCACACTCTTCGACGGCGATCCCAAACGCGTCAACACGGTGCTCGACGGCTTCCTCGCCGTCACGCCCGCGCAAGCGCAAGCAGTCGCGCAGAAATATTTCGTCCCGAACAATCGCGCCATCGTGGTGCGCAGCCCCATCAAAGAAGGAAACGAAAAATCAAATGGAGGCGCCCGATGACGCCGACGTCCTCGAGTGCGATGCCAGCAGCCAGCTCCCACACCACCGCCGCGCCGGCTCTGGGGCCAGAGCGTCCAGTCGCCTGGCCGAAGCGCACGTCAGTCACGTTGGCGAACGGCCTGGAAGTCGTTCTCGCCGAATCGCACACCTTTCCGAAAATCACCGCCCAGCTTTTTATTCGCAGTGGCAACGCGGCCACCGCGCACAGGGCGCCGGGCGTCCCTGACCTCACCGCCCGGGTGATTCGCACCGGCACCGCCACGCGCACCAGCCGCCAAATCGAAGAAGATCTCCGCCGCATGGGTGCGGACGCCGGTTCGAGCGCCGGCGCGGACAATAGCGCCATTTCAATCGGAGGCCTCGCTGAATTCTCCGACGGGCTTTTCGAATTGCTGGCCGATCTCGCGCGCAACGCCTCGTTCCCCGAAGATCAATTCGAACGCGAGCGTCGGCAGAAAATCGAAGGGCTGCGCGTCGAGCGCACCACCCCCGGTTTTCTGGCCAATGAACGAATGCGCCGCGTCCTTTTCGGCGACCATCGCTACTCCGTCATTGCGCCTACAGAAGAGCAGGTAGCCGCGTACCGGCGAGACGAGCTACAGCATTTCTACCACCATCACTACACGCCTTCGAATGCGCTCCTGCTCGTCGTCGGAGATTTCTCCAGCGAACACATGCTCACGCAAGTTGATAAAGCGTTCGGCAGCTGGAAAGGCTCGCGGCCCGAGATGCTGATTTCTTCTGCTCCTCCGAAAGCTTTAGGGCGCCAGGTGCATCTCGTCCATCTGCCCGGTGCCGTTCAAACCCAGGTTCTCGTCGGCAATCTCGCAATCACGCGCCGCGATCCCGATTGGTTCCGCACGGTCCTCGCCAATTCGATTTATGGCGGTGCATTCCACTCGCGCCTGGTAATGAACATCCGTGAACAAAAGGGCTACACCTACAGCCCGCGCAGCGGGATCACCGCCCTCCACCAGCACGGCTTTTTCACCGTCCACGCCGCCGTACGTAACGAAGTAACCGCCGCCACACTCACCGAAATGTTCTACGAAATGGACCGCATGCGCTCGCTCCCCGTCACTCCCGAAGAACTGGAAAGCGCGCAAAGCTACCTGACCGGCGTTTTCTCTCTCGGTGTCGCCACACAGGATGGTGTCCTCGGCCAACTCTCAACCGTCCACCTCGACCGCCTGCCCGACGACTACCTCGAAACCTATCGCGAAAAAATTCGCGCGCTCACCACCGACGACATATTGCTCGCCTCCCGCCGCCACTTCGACTCCGCCAACGCCCAAATCATCCTGGTAGGCGACCGTGACCAAATCTTCGACCAAGCCAAGCTATTCGGCCCAGTAACCGAATACACCGCCAATGGCCACAAGTAGCACACGCCGTCTTTCAGTAGGGGCACGGCATGCCGTGCCCGAACGACCACCGGCAGTGCGCTGCCACTCGGCGTCGCGCGTCTTGTCATGACTATTTTCCGGTCGCGAATCGAACTGATTATCTGCGTGATTCTCTGGTTCATTATTGGCGCCGGCATTGTTATCGTCAAAACAACAACCTACCGATGAGAAAACCACTATTGGCAGGACTGAAAGCGACTCGTTGCCTGTTGGCAGCGCTAGCTTTATCAATCGGATCACATTCGGCGATAGCCCAAAAGACTCCTCTCCCGCACCCCGTCAACCTCAACACCGCCACAATCGCCCAACTCGAAACTCTCCCCGGCGTCGGCCCAAACACCGCCAAATCCATTGTCGACTTCCGAAATCGCAGCGGCCCATTCCAACGCGTGGAAGACCTGCTCGCGGTCAAAGGAATTTCCAAATCAAAACTCGAAAAGCTGCGCCCCTACGTCACGGTCGGACCAGCAGCGCCCAACCGGTACTCAGACAGCTCGCATCATGCTTCCGTAGCATTGGGTTTCTCTTCACCCAATTTTCAGAAAGCTATGTGACCATTGCGGCCAGCCGATCTAATTAAGGAGCTACGTATGACACGTCAGCGCTTTCCATATCTCGGAATTCCTGCCATCTCGATTGCCGCTCTGTTGCTTATTGCATCCGGAAGCAGCAATAACCTCAGCGCCAAGTCCGCGAACGCCGCGCCCGGTCCCTCGGGCTACCACCTGCTCAAAAAAATCACTCTCGGCGGCGAAGGCGGCTGGGACTACATAACATTCGACTCGCCCACGCGCCGCCTCTTTATCTCGCGCCAAACCAAAGTCATCGTTCTCGATGTGGACTCGGAAAAAGTTGTCGGCGAGATTCCAAATACCGAAGGCGTGCACGGCATCGCCCTCGCGCCTGAATTCAACCGCGGCTTCACGTCCAACGGCCGCGCCGGCACCGTGACGATTTTCGATATGAAGACGCTCGCCGTCATCGGCACCGTACAAGCGGGAACGAATCCCGACGCCATCATCTACGATCCTGCTTCGAAGCGCGTCTTCGCGATGAATGGCCGCAGCTCGAATTCCACCGCGATCGATGCCGCCACCGGGAAAGTCGTCGGCACAATTGCGCTGGCTGGGAAGCCGGAATTCGCGGCAGCCGATGGCGCCGGTCACGTCTACGTCAACATCGAAGACAAGAGCGAGATGTGGCAAATCGATTCGCAGAAATTGATCGCCACTGCGCACTGGTCCCTCGCGCCGTGCAAAGAACCGTCCGGGCTTGCAATGGACCTGGAGCATCGCCGCCTGTTTTCCGGCTGCGACAACAAAATGATTGCCGTCGTCGATGCCGGCACCGGCAAAGTGATTGCCACACCCGAGATCGGCGATGGCGTTGACGCCAACGGCTTCGATCCCGGAACTGGTTTTGTTTTTTCCTCGAACGGCGAGAGCGGCACGCTCACCGTCATCCACGAAGACGCTCCCGACAAATACACAGTCGTCGAAAATGTCCCCACGCAGAAAAGCGCCCGTACCATGACGCTCGACCCAAAAACCCACGAAGTTTTTACAGTAGCAGCGCAATTCGGCCCGCGCCCCGCGGCAACCCCGGAAACTCCGCGCCCGCGCCCGCCGATTCTGCCAAATTCATTTGTAGTCTTGATTTACGGAAGGTAACTGAGACGTTTTGCGGCGTCATCGCACGTCGCTAGAAAACCTGGTGGCCGCGCTTCGCCTGCTCAATCGACAGCGGCACCTGGTCCGCAATCTCGAGCCCATAGCCTTCGAGCGCCACCACTTTGCGCGGATGATTCGTGAGCACGCGGATCCGACGCAACCCGAGATCGATTAAAATCTGCGCGCCGATTCCGCTCTCGTGCTGCACGAACCGCTGACGCCCGGAATCCTGTTCGCTTCCTTCGCGCCGGTGGTAACGAATCTCAGGCAGCGCTGCGTCTTCGGGTGCGCGCGTATCAATTCCAAATCCGCGGCCGGTGTGATGCAGGTAGACAAACACTCCGCGATCGGCCGCGGCGATCGCCGCCAACGATCGCTCGATGATTTCGTGGCAATCGCACGCCGTCGAACCGAGCACATCGCCAGTGAGGCAGTGCGAATGAACGCGCACGAGCGGCGCGTCAAGATATTCCGGCACTCGATGTGCCGATTCAATATTTCCTGGCACGCGATTTGCGGGCTCAAGATCCGCGCGTGCTCCAGTGGCAGCGACCGATGCATCGCCACCCAAATCGCCGCGCACCAGCGCGACGTGCACTTCATGATCGATGTCACTCGAATACGCGATCATCCGGAAATTTCCATGCTTCGTAGGCAGCACCGATTCCGCAATCCGCCGCACGTAGCGCTCGTGCTGCATGCGGTAGCGAATCAAATCCGCGACGGTAGCAAGTTTCAAATTGTGCGCGCGGCAAAATTCGATCAGTTGCGGCACGCGCGCCATCGTCCCGTCTTCATTCATGATTTCGCAAATCACGCCAGAATGATCGCGCCCAGCAAGCCGCGCCAGATCCACGCAAGCTTCCGTCTGCCCAGCGCGCACCAGCACGCCGCCATTCCGCGCCCGCAAAGTGTGAACGTGCCCAGGCCGCGCCAAATCCTCCGGCCGAGTATTCGGATCCGTAGTAGCCAGAATGGTAGTAGCCCGATCCGCCGCGCTGATCCCCGTCGTCGTCCCGCGCTTGGCGTCGATGGGCTCGCAGAATGGAGTGCCGAAAGCGGAGGTATTGCGGGGCGAAATCTGCCGCAGGTCGAGGGCGTCGCAGCGCTGCTCGGTGAGCGAGAGACAGATGAGGCCGCGGCCGTGTTTGGTCATGAAGTTGATGGCTTCGGGGGTGATGGAATCGGCGGCCATTGTCAGATCGCCTTCGTTTTCGCGGTCTTCGTCATCGACGAGGACGATCATGCGCCCCTGGCGCATTTCTTCGACGGCTTCTTCGACGGTGGCGAATGGCGCTTTACGCTCTGTCATTTGTCTGGCTCGTTTTCATCTTAATACATGTTGCGCAAGAGTGGTGAAGGCCCGATGAGTTGACCATCGAGTCGCTCTCGCGTCGAGATTGGCGTCCGGATGCGATGCGGACTGCGAATCTTAGCCCCCTTTTACCGCCGATTAGAAATTTGTATCTGTTGCAAATAATCCGATTACTCGAAGTTTTAATCGCGGAACCGTAGATTAGAAGTTCACAGCGGCGGGACGTTTCGTCCCCGGTGTCACGGCCGGTTTGGCGCGCAAATTTCATAACCCAAGCGTCACGGTAGCACGATACGGAGGCCGATTTCAACGCATGTTTGGGATAGAGATTTGGTGGGAGGGCTAAGCCGGAGCGTTGAAGCGGGATTTGAAGGGGGCGCCGGAGGCGCGGCAGATTCGCCAGTTGAAAGGGCGCACGTGAATGAGTGTGACTTTCATCGCTGTGGGGCGGTTGTAATGTTTGGCGAGGCTCAAGGACTGCGCGTTCATGGCGCTGATGGAGCCGAGGGTGACGGAGACACCGTGCTGGAGCGCGTACTCGTTTACGGCCGTGTTGACCGAACTCTGGATGCCGCGGCCGCGCCACTTGGGATCGACGAAATTGCCGTAACGAACGGCCTCGCCGGGGCGCACGATCCAGGTGACGCCGAAGTCCAGTTCCACGACGCCGCTCGCGAAGGAGATCCAGCCGTAGCCGGCCGGTTCGGCCAAGGCGTAAGCCATGGCGAGCACGTCACCGCGCTGGAGGCGCTCTTGCGCTTCTTCGCGCGAGATTTCGCCGAGCGCGGCCACTTGGGCTACAGCTTGGTCGAGGCAGCCGCAATCGCGCGTGTGAATTTTCGTTTCGATTTTTTCTTTTGCGTATGGCTCAGGGACTTGCGCGGCAATATCGGTGGCGAAGATTCGGTAGACGTGCCAGTGGACAATCGGGCGCAGGATGTTGCGAGCGCCCAGCAGGAGTAGGACCCAAAAACCGCGCCAGCGCAGGACTTCGCCAGTCCGGCGCCACAGGCTGGGGGGCCGGCTGTTCATTTGCGGGGGATAATACAGGATTTTTTTCGCGGGTGGAGGACGAAATTGGCGGCGTGGGTGCGGTGGTGTGGTTCGGGGATTCAGGAGAAATTGCGAGAACGCGGAAAGGCGAAAACGGGGCGAACAGAAAGCGGCGTTAAAACGGTCAAGTACCTTGACCTAGTGGGTTGGTTTTGCAGCACGGGGAGGCAGGGAAGCTGTGAGGAGGTGGGAACAATGACGCAACGCGACGGCATTCTCGAATCCCGGAGAGCGTTCTTTGGAGAGCGTGCCTTTGGGTCGTTTGCTCTAAAGCTTCTTCGGCCGCATCCCGCCCACGACATTGCTAGGAGCGCGGGCTATCAGCCTTCAGGGTAACAGACGAACAAGTAGAGTAACGAGAATAATAGTCACAATTACCGCCGCGAAACCCCTGTGAGACAGTGCCGATAATTGTTCTGTCAATTCAGGATGCAATTTAATGAGGTTTAAGATCAGGCGATACTGGGTAAAAAACCAAAACATAACCAGGAGTGCGGTAACCACCCCGGCATACGCCGTCGTTGCCGCTATATTCAAGTGAAGAAATACCTCCCATTTGCCAGACATCTCTGCGGCTAGCGCGGATCCGAGCATAAGAGTCACAAAAAGTATCGCAATATACATAGGCGCCAGCGTCTTGGGCTCGCGTGCCTCACTCAAATCCATGGGTTCCTCCAACCTCGCCTTAGTCACAAAATTCGTTACAATCATAATCATCGGGGCTACTCGGCGGCGGTGTCGAGTTGGGGCCGTCTACCGCATCGATTAACCTTGCCGCCCCGGCAGCACCCGCCGCAACTGCGGAACAGGGTACGTAGCCGACGCTGCCGGGAATGGCCATGGACGGGTGGCGCACCCTCTCTGCTGCGTATGCGTGGTTTCCACAATTGACGGCGCTTCTGCGAGGATGATACCACTCGGGTAGATTACTTCGAAGTTTAGTTTTAGCTCTTGCGGGTGCCCCATCCTTCGCTGGGTTTGCGAAGGGTGGGAGGGGGTTGATTTGCTCCGATGCCGAAGAATCTGAAGCGGCGCTATGGGACGACGAAGCTGCATTTCATTACGTTTAGTTGTTATCGGCGATTGGCGTTTTTAAGGACAGTGCGGGCGCGGAATGCGTTTCTGATCGTTCTCAATGAGGTGAGGGGGCGCTATCGGTTTGAAGTCGTCGGGTATGTGGTGATGCCGGAGCATGTTCATCTGTTGATTGGCGAGTCGACGAAAGCCAATCCTTCCGTCGTCGTCCAGGTGTTGAAACAACGCGTGTCGCGACGACTGCGGCGTCCGATTCGCGGGAAGTCTTCGGTGCGGCAACTGCTTCTCTGGCGAGACGCGACCACCTATCGCAGCTTCTGGCAGAGGCGGTTCTACGATTTCAATGTTTGGAGCCGGAAGAAGCGGATCGAAAAACTCAACTACATGCACATGAACCCGGTGAAGCGGGGGTTGGTGGCGGACGCGAAGTTGTGGGCGTGGAGTAGTTACCGGTTTTATCAGTACGGAGAAAAGAGTTTGTGTACGCCGGACGGTTTGAAGGATTAGCAGGGAAGCGCGGAAGGAGCACCGAAACCGAAAATTCAGATGCTAAATGCAGATCCCTCGACTGCGCTCGGGATGACAGCTTTCGAGAAGGCAAAGGCATAAAGAGCCGGCAGGATGCCGGCGCTACAAGGGAAAAGGCAAGTGCAGAAAAGAACGAACGCGCGGATTCGCCAAGCAATGATGGGTTGCGAGGTGCGATACGTGGGCACAGGCAGGAATGCCTGTGCTACTGAAGGCGAAATGCTTGGACGGGAAGGAATTTGAAATTGAAAATTTGAAATGAAGGCGGCGGCAGAAGGCAGAAAAAGAAAATGCAGATCCCTCGACTGCGCTCCCTTCGTTCCTCAGGGCAGGAGGGATGACAGCGTTCGGGGGGAGCTAAGGCGAAGGCAAAAGGGCCGGCGGGTTATTTGCCGCGGAGGAGGAGGATTACGTCGAGGAGGATGAGAACTGCTACTACTACTTCGAGGGCGAACATGCGGCGCTCGTTGAATTGGGCGACCATGAAGTCGTAGAGTTCGCCGGCGGTTTTTAGTTTTTCGCTTACAAGGGTTTTGTAGTCGTTGACGCCGATTTTTGCGGAGCTTAGGGCGTAGACGCGGGCGTAGTAGGTGTCAGAGATGAATTTTACGGCGTACTCGGTGCGCTCGGTGAGATCCATGATATCGAGGCGGATGCGATTCAGGCGGCCGGCGCGGCGGGCGAGTCGCCAACTGGCCAGGAAACTTTCGTGGCCTTCGAGAGAGCTGTAGACGTTGGAGAGGAGGGTGGTGAGGAGCTCGTCGTAGTAGCGGAATTCGAGCAGCTGCGTGTTGGCGTATTCAAGGAGATCGATGGCGGCAGGGGTGGCGTCGGGCTTGTCGTAGACGAGAGCAGCGGCCCAGCCGACTACGACTAGATCGCTGGGATAGTAAGAGAGGGCGGAGCGGATGATTTCGTCGCGTTCTGAGGCGGCGAGCGGCATGAGTTCGCCGCGGACGAGTTGGGTGATCTGGTCGGCGTAGGATTGGAGCATTTCGACGCCGGTGGCGGGGTGGCCGTCGGTGTGCTGCGCGGATTCTATGTCGATGACGAGGTAGTCTTCGTCGAGCCATTTTTCCGAGGGCTTGATCAGGACGGGGCGGAAACGGTCGAGGCGGGCGCGCAGCAGTGATTCGGCGGCTTGCTCGACTTCGGGGGCGTTCATCCAGCGATAGGTTTGGACGCAGAGGGAATTGAAATCGCATTTGAATTCTGTGGCTAGTTCGATGTCTACCACACCGAACCAGTAGTATTTGATTCGAGCTTCGAGTTTTTCGCCGGTGGAGAGCGTGACCGGGCCCACGGATTCGACGATGGGGGCGTGCTGTTGCGTTTGCGCGTATTCGGGGCTGCGGTGAGTGAAGGCGGGGGAGCGCGGGGTGGCTTCGGGGCCGAGGATGACGCGCAGTTTTTCCATTTCGATGGCTTCGGCGACGTCGAAGAAGCTGAGGATGCGAAGGAAACCTTGCAGGATCATTGGCGAGAAGCGGCCCTCCGAGAGTCTGCTGCAAACCGACGTGATCATCGTACACCACGGCTGTGCCAGCCGGACGTAGACATGCGCAGGTTCAGTTGCTACAATTGTTATAACATTGGAGGTGGGCGGATGCTGGAACTCAAGGTTCGAAAAATTGGGAATTCGCTGGGCGTGGTTCTGCCTAAGGAGGCTGTGAGCCGGCTGAAGGCGGACGAGGGCGATCGGCTGTTTCTGATTGAGGGGGCGGAAGGGGCTTATCAATTGACGGCGTACGATCCCGCTTTCGAAAAGAAAATGAAGAAGGCTGAGGATATCGTTCGCCGCTACCGCAACACTTTGCACGTGCTGGCTAAGTGAGAGAGCCGGTCTGGATCGACGAGCGCGATGCGCTGGCATTGCATGATCGCCTGCTCGCGCTGGAGGGTGGGGCGGCGGGTTTGCGCGATAAGGGCTTGCTGCAATCCGCGCTGGCCCGGCCGCAGCAGCTCCGTGCGTATCAGACTGGGGCGGACGTGATCCAGATGGCGGCTGCTTACACGGCTGGGATCGTCCGGGATCATCCTTTCATTGATGGGAATAAACGCACTGGTTTCGTGGTGGGCGTGTTGTTTCTTGAGCTGAGCGGCTATCGGTTTTTTGCGTCGGAGGAAGACGCTGCGCAGGTGGTGTTGAGTCTTGCTGCCCGGAGGCTTGAAGAAGGGGCATTCGCGGCATGGATGCGGGCGAATGTGAAGCGGGGGCGGGGAGGATAGTCCCAAGGACCTGGTTGTCTACGAGTGCCCGAGTGGCGGATGCGTGGTGGTGGCGCGTTCGGGCACGGCATGCCGTGCCCCTACTGAAAGAAACTACTGGGTTAGGCGCGGACTTCCCAGGTGTCGCCTGCGCGGAGGAGCTTGGCCAGGTTGCCTTTGCCTTTTTTTGCTTGGACGTCGCGAATTTGCTGGGTGATTACGTCTTCGTAGCGCGGAACGTCGTTCCAGGAGCGCAGGACACCGATGGGCGTGGGGAAGCCGGGGCGCTGTTCCATGTGGCTCAGCATGAAGGCGTAGGCGGCGCGGGGGTGGTGCTCGTCGTGGACGAGCAGATCTTTTTCGGTGAGACCGTTGCCGTTGCCGAGGTGGACGACTTCGAGGTCGAAGCCGTTCATGCGGATGCCTTTGTCGCGATTCTTTCCGAAGATTAACGGCTTGCCGTGCTCGAGGTAAACGATTTGTTCGCTGCGAGCGTCTTTTTCGGTGAGCGTTTCCCATGCGCCGTCGTTGAAGATGTTGCAATTTTGCAAAATTTCGATGTAAGCGGCGCCTTTGTGCGCGGCGGCTTTCTTGAGGATTTCTTTCAGGTGCTGCTGGAAGACGTCGACGGTGCGGGCGACGAATGTGGCTTCCGAGCCAATGGCGAGCGAGATGGGATTGAACGGGCGGTCGGCGGTGCCGTAGGGAGTGGACTTTGTTTTCTTGCCGATTTCGGATGTGGGCGAATACTGGCCTTTGGTTAAGCCGTAAATTCGATTGTTGAACATCAGGACTTTGAGGCCGACATTGCGGCGCAGCATGTGGATGGTGTGGTTGCCGCCGATGGAGAGGGAATCGCCGTCACCGGTGGCGACCCAGACGTCGAGATCGGGACGCGTGAGCTTTACGCCGGTGGCGATGGCGGGGGCGCGGCCGTGGATCGTGTGAAAGCCGTAGGTGTTCATGTAATAGGGAAAACGACTGGAGCAGCCGATGCCGGAGATGAAGACGAATTTTTCGCGCGGGACGCCGAGTTCGGCGAAGACGGCTTGGGTGGCGGCGAGGATGGCGTAGTCTCCGCAGCCCGGGCACCAGCGGACTTCCTGGTCGGTTTGGAAATCTTTTTTGGTGTAGACGGGCAAAGTGGCCGTTGTCATTTGCGTTTCCTCTTTGGACCTCAGCGGCTAAAGCCGCCTTACTTCTTCATCGGTTGCGGCACGGCTGAAGCCGTGCCCTGACGTAATCAACTTCACATTTCGCACGAAAAAGTACCCTAACGCAAAACCCTATTCCAAGATTTCGCCGATCTTTTGCTCGATCTCGGATTGTTTGAAGGGCTTGCCTTGAATTTTGTTGTAGCCCTGGGCGTCGACCAAAAATTTGGCACGCAAGATCATTACGAGCTGGCCCATGTTCATCTCGGGGACGAGAACGTGCTTGTAACGCTTCAGGACATCGCCGAGATTTTTCGGAAGCGGGTTCAGGTGGCGCAGATGAACGTGGCCTACGGACTGGCCCTTGTCGCGCGCGGTCTTCAACGCGGCGGTGATCGGGCCGTGCGTTGAGCCCCAGGCAATGATCAGGAGATCGCCTGACTGATCGCCTGCTGGCACGGCGTCGGGAATATCGTCGGCGACGGCTTCGACTTTTGCTGCGCGCAGACGAACCATGCGCTCGTGATTGAGCGGGTCGTAGTTGATGTTGCCGGTGACGTCCTGTTTCTCGATGCCCCCGACACGATGCTCGAGGCCAGGAGTCCCGGGAATAGCCCACGGCCGGGCGAGCGTGGTGGGATTGCGGCGATACGGGTGGAAATCTTCCGTGTTCGTTTCGAAATGCACCGGAATTTCCGGAAGCTCAGAGACATCTGGGATTTTCCAGGGCTCAGCGCCGTTGGCGAGATAGCCGTCAGAGAGAATGATGACGGGAACCATGTATTTGATGGCGATGCGGCTGGCTTCGAGCGCGACCCAGAAGCAATCGCCGGGCGAAGAAGGCGCCAGAACAGGAATCGGAGCTTCAGAATTCCTGCCGAAGAGCGCTTGCAAGAGGTCGGCTTGTTCGGTTTTTGTTGGAAGGCCTGTGGATGGGCCGCCGCGCTGGATGTCGCAGATGACGAGCGGAAGTTCGACGGCGACGGCGAGGCCGAGAGCTTCGGTCTTCAGGGCCATGCCTGGGCCGGACGTGGTGGTGATGCCGAGTGCGCCGGTGTAAGCAGCACCGATGGCGGAAGTGATGGCGGCGATTTCGTCTTCGGCTTGAAAGGTGATCACGCCGAAATCTTTGTACTGCGAGAGCTCGTGGAGAATATCGGACGCCGGCGTGATGGGATACGAGCCGAGGAAAA
This sequence comes from uncultured Acidobacteriota bacterium, assembly GCA_963772535.1. Classification (GTDB taxonomy): domain Bacteria; phylum Acidobacteriota; class Terriglobia; order Acidiferrales; family UBA7541; genus Palsa-295. Next base: position 98,161 of record CAVYXN010000004.1, on the reverse strand, counting down.
GCGGGATACCGGCTTTGTCGGATGCAGCGACGAAACCCATCGCGAGCGCGGCGTTACCGCTGATGTTGCGATAGGTGCCGGGCGAAAGTTTTGCGGGTGGAATTTCGTAGCTGATTTGGAAGGCTTCAGTGGCTTCGCAGTAGCTGTAGCCGGCCTGCATGGCGAGGCGATTGGCGGCGACGAGTTGCGGTTTGCCTTTGAATTTGTCCTCGAGGTAGCGGAGGGTGGGGTCCATCGATCGGTTGTAAAGCCAATAGCACATGCCAAGGGCGAAGAAATTCTTGCAGCGGTCCATGCTCTTGGCGTCGAGGCCGAGTTCTTTGAGAGCGGCGCGGGTGAGTTTGGTAAGCTCGACCGAGAAGAGGCGATAGCCGTCGAGCGAATGGTCCTCAAGCGGACTGACGGCGAGCTGTGCTTTGCGGAGGTCGTTCTCTTTGAAGTTGTCGAGGTTGACGATCAGGATCCCGTTGGTGCGCAGGTCCGGCAGATTCATTTTGAGCGCGGCGGGATTCATGGCGACCAGCACGTCGACTGCATCGCCGGGCGTATAGACGTCGCTTGAAGAAAAATGTACCTGGAATCCGCTGACGCCGGGAAGCGTGCCGGCAGGGGCGCGGATTTCGGCAGGGAAGTCGGGGAAGGTGGCCAGGTCATTACCGTAGAGCGCTGCTGTATTCGTGAACTGGCTGCCGGTGATTTGCATTCCATCGCCGGAGTCACCGCAGAAACGGATGCAGGCTTTATCAATTACTTCGCGCTTTCGGCGCGGTACTTCCGTTATGGTCGTTGGCATAAATTTCCAGAATCCCCAGTCATGGATGAGGCAAACGGCAGAGGGATATAGACCCTTTCTTCCCAAGTGCAACCGGCAGGTGCCGGGTGTATCGCCCCGATTGGAAATCGTAGCACAGCGGGACGACGAGGGTGATGAAAATCCGAATCGTGGCGTGACGTTATGAACATCGGCATGAGCATCGAAAGCATGCTAATGAGTGAGATGCGGAAATTCTGTGACGCGTATACCTTGCGCATGTGACGGGCGACACAACAGGGAAGGTCAGAGCCATCGGCAATTGATTTAGGAGTTGTTTTCTGTCTGCGAGTTGTTGACACTTGTCGCGCAGCACCAGCCGCTGTTCGTCCCTTGGACGCAAGCCAAACCCCCCGAAGGAGAAGAGATGAATTTCGTGCGTTTTTGCCTGGCAGTAGGAGTGTTGTCGTTTGTGGGTTCCGTTGCGCGTGCCGATACGCTGGTGCTTAAGAACGGAGACCATTTGACGGGAACGATCGTCAGCTCCGATGGGAAAGAACTGACATTCAAGACCGATTTCGCCGGCGAGATCAAAGTGAAATGGCCGACGATTGCCGAGGTGAAATCCGAGAAGCCCCTGTATGTGGTGACACCGGACAAAAAGACAGTGAGCGGAGACGTAACGACGGAGGGTGGGAACCTGGTGGTGCATACGAGAGACTCGGGCGCCCTTCCCGTGCCGTACGCGAATGTGACGGAGATCCGGTCGGAGGAAACGCAGGCAGCGTATGAGAAGAGCTTGCATCCCGGGATTTTAGAAGCATGGAAGGGAGGCGCCAGCTTGGGATTTGCGCTGGCTCGCGGGAACAGCGAGACGACTAACCTGACGACCGGATTTACGGCGGATCGAAAAACTCTGCACGATGAGATTACGCTCTACTTTACTTCCCTTTATTCAAGCAACGATCTGCCCGGAGGAGGGACGACAGCGAATTCAATTGTGGCGGGAGCGCGTTACGATCGAAATTTGACGAAACGGATTTTCGCATTCGGGTCCGCTGATTATACCCACAATGAGTTGCAAGGCCTCAACCTGAGGTCGATCTACTCGGTTGGGCTCGGCTATCACCTGATCAATACCGACAGGACAACTCTGGATTTGCTCGGCGGCCTGAACTACACGCGTGAAACGTACAGCGGTGCGACGAATGGCGAGGGAATGGGCACCGAGCGCAATCTGGCCGGAGTGACGACGGGTGAAACTTTTACGCGCAAGTTCGGCTCGACGACTGTAGTTACGGAACAGTTTTATTTCTATCCCGACTTAACGAACACGGGGCAGTACCGGTTCGCGCTGGATGCGGCGTCGGTGACAAAAATTAATAAGTGGCTGGGCTTGCAGCTCGCGATCAGCGATCGGTACGTGAGCAATCCGCCGATTGTGGGGACGAAATCGAACGATGTGATTTTCTCGACGGGCATTAATTTCGCGTTCACACACTAGCACTAGAGGTAAGCAAGTCTAAGAAACCGCCAGATGCGAAGAGCGCAAGGGCCAGTCCGCGCGAGCTGAACCTCTAAAAGCAGCTCACGCATCCAACCGGGTGCCTTGGGATTGTTTGTAGTCAGTGAAATCGATAGGAGAAAAGAGCGATGGCGAAGATGAAAGCGGTGCAGGTGCCGAAGGCGGGTGGAGAATTTGAAGTGGTGGAGCGCGAGATTCCGCAGCCCGGACCGGGACAGGTGCGGATCAAGGTGCAGGCTTGCGGAGTTTGTCACAGCGACGTCCTGACGAAGGAAGGCGGATGGCCAGGTATCACGTACCCGCGTGTGCCGGGGCACGAAGTGGCGGGTGTGATTGACGAAGTTGGCTCGGGCGTGACGCAGTGGAGGAAGGGAGAGCGAGTGGGAGTGGGGTGGCATGGCGGGCAGGATGGAACCTGCTTGCCGTGCCGGCGCGGCGATTTTGGCAACTGCGCGAATCTGAAGATCTGTGGAATCGCCTACGACGGCGGTTATCAAGAATATATGGTTGCGCCGGTGGAAGCTCTGGCGCATATGCCGGAATCGCTCGATGCGGCGGAAGCGGGACCGCTGATGTGTGCGGGACTGACGACCTTCAACGCGCTGCGTCACAGTGGCGCGCTGCCTAGCGACCTGGTTGCGGTGCAAGGAGTGGGTGGACTCGGGCATCTTGGAATTCAGTTCGCCCAGAAATTTGGCTATCGAGTGGCCGCCGTTGGCCGTGGGCCGGAGAACGCGGCGCTCGCAAAAAAGCTCGGGGCACACGTTTATATTGATAGCGCCGCAACCGATGCTGCGGCGGAGTTGCAGAAGCTTGGGGGAGCGCGCGTAATTCTAGCTACTGCGCCCAGCTCAAAAGCCATGTCCGCTTTGATCAATGGTATGGGCGCGAACGGCAGGCTGATGGTGGTGGGCGCGACCATGGATCCAATCGAGGTTGCTCCGATTCAGTTAATCACCGGAATGAGAAGTCTGCAGGGTTGGGCGGCGGGAATTCCGACGGATGCGGAGGACACCTTGCGATTCTCGGAGATGACGGGTGTGAGGCCGATGATCGAGAAGTTTCCACTGGAGAAGGCTGCGGAAGCGTACGCGCGGATGATGAGCGGGAAGGCGCAATTTCGCGCTGTGCTGACAATGTGAGGGTGCAGTTGCGCAATGAAGGGAACAACGCCGTCTGCGGCAAAAACTTAAATCTACGGGTTGATTGAGACAGGGCTGTCGGCGATTACGTCGAGAGTGCTTTCTTTCACGAGATAGGCGTCTGCTTTGATGGATCCCGCCGGTCCGCTGTGCGTGAAGGTAGCTGAGCCTACTTCGTCGACGGGCATGCTGATGTCTTTTCCGGGGCCGACAACCTTGTAGATACTGAGGCCCGGCGGAATCGTAAACTGGATTGAGACGGCCTTTATAGAGATGCCGGATGCAGGTAGGACAGTCAGGATGCCGTTGATGTCGTGATCGGTGGTGTTCGTGAAACAATAAGACTCTTTAGGTGCGTGGATGCTCTGGTCCGCATCGACGGTGTAGATCTTAAAATCCGCAAATGTGTGAATGCGGTAGAAGCGGTTTCCACGCCGCTCCATGTACAGCTCCGCTGTTTGGGGAAGCCAGAGCTGAATTTTGCGTGAGTGAAACGCAACCGACCCGTAGTTGATAATGAAGAGTTCCTTTGTCAGTCCAACTTCGGGGATCGGCTGGGCCAACTCAGTTTCGAGACGCAACACCTGGTAGGAGCCGGCGTCGATCCAAGCGAGTCCTTTGAGGATAAATGGATAGTAGTGATCTTGTGTGCGATAGCCTCCGATCCGGCTGCGCCTGTCCTCACGCTGCCTGAAATGAACGAGCCATGCAGGCTGGCCGTGCCAATTCTCAAGCCCTTCGCATTTGAAATCAAAATCCGACGCCAGAACCGGGTGGAAAATCAGGGCCATCGCGGAAACACCTTCGGTTGCAATGTTGGCGGGGAAGCGCGAGCGGTCGAAACTGCCGTTGCGATATTCGTCGACGCTGAAGAGGCCGCCCGGCAAGGTTGTCACCTGCGCGACGTAATCGAAGGTGCGGACCTGAGCGATCAATCGCTTACCGGTGGAGTCTATTGGATAGTGCTCAAGGCGCTCTGTGGCGCTGAATTTCTGGAGGTTCATCACGAGCTGGATCATGCGCAGGCCGGCGCCTTTGACAACTTGGGGAAGAGGGCACTCGACGTCAGGCTGGACGTCCGGCACGAGATCGTCGATGCCTGGTGGAATCCAGGACGCACGTGCCGGTTGCGCCTCGGGAGAGGGTGTGGATGCAGGTGGCGTGGGCAACGCTTCCGTTGCGCGTACGGGGAGCGGTTTGGTCTTCATGACCACAAACTGAGTTCGAAGGCGATTGCCCGGTTCGATTTCTATTTTTTGCCGCACCGTCAAGAAGCCGGGCGCACTTACTTCAACGGTGTATGTTCCAGGCCGCATACTGGCGAAAATCATCTCGCCATCGGATTCAGAGGGTGCGCCGCTCACCTCATACCCTTCGCTGGGCATCACGTGGACGCTTGCCGAACCGCTAAATGCGGCGTCGTCTGGCATGCGCAGGCATATTTTCAGAGTAGCAAGGCGAGCCGCCGAATCTGGGACGACGTTATCGGGGACTGCAGGTTGAGGGGTGGGCGCATCAGGCTTGTTGGGGCGATCGGGTGGCGGTGTATCCGCTTTACCTGAAGATCCTGACCGCGAAGAGCCGCTTATTGCCGGATGGCTCTGTATGTGGGCGCCCTCAGGTTGGTCTTGCTGAGGAGCCGCACTAGCGGAATTCTGATTTGCTTGCGTGTTTTGGGATGCGCGGAGGGCGGATGGCGACAGTTGGAGGGCCAACAGCGGAATGAAAATGAGAACTAGACGCCGGGACACCGGAACCTCCGCTACTTACCACTAACTACTAATACTCAACTGAATAGTGCACTTCGGCCCGGTTTCGTTACAGCCGAGCGGCGGATTCTATTGTTTTTTTCGGTGCGGGAACTGCGAAAACCCACCCAAGGTTGGCAAACTCACAGCCAACCCGCAAGCCACGCTGGAAAGAAATCTAACTCCGAATGGGCACGCGATGCAATGTCGAAAATGCCAATTTTGAAGAAGAAAGATATAAAGCCACGCCGCTGGGAACTACCGCTTACAGCCGCGCCGGGTTACCGCCGCCGCTTTGATTCTGGCGACATGCACGGCTGAAAAGCCGCCTGAAGTTGTCATGCAGTCCCGCCCGGGTTTGGTCCTACAGAAAGGACAGACAATGCTCAAGGGGCTGGTAGCCAGAACCTCAGGAATATTCCCCTTTAGCACGCGTGCACGATGACAGTTGAGCGCGGCAATAGATATGGGTCATTTGAAGGACAGACGGACGACCTGTACTTCAAGGTAAGTCACTACCTGTCTTGGAGTACTATTGACTTTCGCTTTTAGTTCGCCTATTTTCGCTACGCTGGTAAAAGGCCCTTGGGGGTTGCGATGACATTGACGAAGAGGCAAAAAGAAGTTCTGAACTACCTTGTTGCGTTCATGAACAAGAACGGCTATTCGCCGAGTTTTGAGGAGATTGCGCGCGCTTTGAAGCTGACGTCACTCGCGACCGTTCACAAGCACCTCTCTACGCTGGAAAAGAAGAACTATATACGGCGCGGCTACAACCAGAGCCGGTCAATCGAGGTCGTGCAGCTTCCGAAACCGGTTCGCGAACAGGTGCTGGACCGCCATGTAATTGAGTTGCCGCTGGCGGGAAGGATCGCGGCGGGAAGTCCGCTGGAAGCCGTAGAAGATAAGGAGACGATTTCGCTGGCCGATTTTGCGCGCGGGCAGAACACCTTTGTGCTGCAGGTGAAGGGCGAATCGATGCGCGAGGATCACATTCTCGACGGAGATTTCATCGTGGTGGAACAGACGCAGGTGGCGAATCCGGGCGAGATTGTGGTGGCGCTGGTGGGAGAAGACGAAGCGACGGTGAAGAGATTCTATCGCGAACCGGGCGGGAAGATTCGTTTGCAGCCAGCGAATTCGCAGATGTCGCCCATTTTAGTAGCAGCCACGGACGTGAAAATTCAGGGACGCGTGGTGGGCGTTTTGCGGAAGTATTAACTTCGTCGTAGTAATAATTCGGTCAGGGTTTCGGGTCCACGCCCTGTATTTTCTCCTTCTTGATGTTCGTGCAAGGTTGAGTTGGCTCTCCGAACACAGTTGTTTCAATTTGGGTTGCCATTCTTTGCCTGTGGGACTACATTCGGGACTCCTAGTCATTCTACTTTCAGCGAGACCAGGCCTAAGGAGGGTAAATGTGGGGAGATAAAAAACCGGAGACTCCGGCAAAGACTCCGCTCCCGCAGCAGTCCAAGCCTTCGACACCATCCGCAACACCAATTACCGGGGAGGTAAAAACAATGGCACCACTTGATTCTCCATATCCTGCGACGACGTCGAGCGGCGGCACGGCTCGTCTGGGAGCAAGTCTGCACGTGAAGGGCGAGATTACCGGCAACGAAGATTTGCACATTGATGGCACGGTGGAAGGTCTTGTCCATCTGGAAGACCGGAAGCTGACGATCGGCGCCAGCGCGAAAGTGACTGCCGATATCATTGCGCGCGAAGTGGCAGTGTTTGGAAACGTGAAGGGCAATCTGCGAGCGCGCGACCGCATCGAGATCAAGAAGGACGGTTCGGTGGTTGGGGATTTGACGACTGCGCGGATCATGATCGAGGACGGCGCGTACTTCAAGGGCTCAATCGAGATCGATAAGACTGGCGACGCGTCGTCAAGCAGCGACAGCGATCTGGACAAACCGGCTTATACGCGCTCGATGCGGACGGCTTCGAGCAGTTCGTCAGACTAACGGTTGCGGCGGCCGGTTCGGCGGAGCCGGTTGACAACTCTGAAGCCCGGGGCGGGCCAGAAGGTGTGGCTCGCCAACCGGTTCTTCATTCACTTGTTTCTTCTGGTCAATTTTCTGCGCGGCTATTTTCTGCAGACGTTATTTCTTGCGGCCGTTATATCCCCTTCACAAGCCAAGGACCTGAATACAACTGATGCTGGCAGCATGACTTCAAAGGTGATATTGCCGCGAGTCGCTGGGCGCGAGCGAGGGGTGTACGGATGAATCGAACAGCCGGAATTGTCTGGGTGACGATACTCTGCGCGGCCCTGGCGGCATGCGGCGGAGGGGGCGGCAAGAGCGGTAGTCAAATACTCACCGTTTCTCAGACGACTCTTTCTTTCACAGCTTTGTTTGGCATCGGAAACGATCCCGTTCCTGCAATGGTGAACGTGACGAACACGGGCACGGGCGGTGCGCTCAATTTCAGAGCGACTAGCGATTCGAACTGAAGGCAAGATGTTTCTGAATATCGCGCTCGGAGCTGCGTATACGCCGCTACGATCGGTCCTGACGGCAAGCTGTACGCGCAAAACAACGGACATCTGTTTGTGGTCGGGAACTAGCGCAGTGCTTCAGAGGCGCAGCTCACATTCCGAGTGTTTGTTTGCCGGCTAGACTATAATAAGTGAATGGAAGTGAGTGACAATCTCGGCCCACTACTTGCGTTAATCGGTTCCGGGAAGGATGTTTGGGCGGACGAGCACGCTGATGAATACGTTCGCCGGCTTCGACTGGATTGGGAATCGCCCAGCCTCCGGAGCCTTGAGGACTGACAAACCCATTTTTCCGCCCCTGACGTAAGACGACTCTTCGTTGACAGAAATCGTGGGCTAGCCTATAGTTAGCGTTTGTCTTTTGAAGGAAAGGTGTGACTGGGCAGATGCGGACGTATGTTCCAAAGGGCCGAGAGGCCGAAGAGTTGACGGTAGGGAAGAACTGGTTCGTGCTGGATGCGAACGGGATCGTATTGGGACGCCTGGCGACGCGCGTGGCGAGACTTTTGATTGGCAAGGACAAGCCGAATTACACGCCGTTTCTCGACTCGGGTGATCACGTGATCGTGATCAATGCCGAGCGGATCAAGCTCACGGGCAACAAGATCGATCAGAAAATTTATCGCCATCACAGCGGAGCACCGGGCGGGTTGAAAGAGATTCCGATCCGGACGCTGTTGCAACGCCGTCCAGAAGAGGTGGTGCGCGAGGCGGTGCTTGGGATGTTGCCGAAAAACAAGCTCCGTGCGCGTCGCGCCAAGAAGCTGCGTGTCTATGCCGGAAGTGAAGCGCTTGCCCGCCACGCCGGACAGAAGCCCCAGCCGATAGCGCTGTAACCTCGAGACAGAGTTTTTCGATAATTTCTGCGCTCTTCGTGGAGAAATCTGCGAGGAGTGTCTGTGAATCATTGCCGAGGATCGAATCGGCAATCAGCGTTCACGATAAACAGGAGGCAAGTTGAGTTCAGCTTCGAGTTCGCTGGAAGGCGCGGCAGGCAAGAAGTTCTACGGCACCGGACGCCGCCGGGAAGCGGTTGCGCGTGTGTACGTGAAGGTGGGACCGGCGCGGTTTACGGTGAATGGCCGCCCTGTCGAAGAATATTTTCGCAACATCGCATGGAACACGGCGGCTACCGAGCCGCTGAAGTTCACGCAGATGCAGGATCAGGCGGATGTGCGCGCCACTGTGAAGGGCGGAGGAGTGGGCGGGCAAGCTGGCGCGGTGCGGATGGGACTTTCGCGCGCGCTGTCGAAGTTGAATCCAGACCTGCGACCCGCCCTGCGGAAGAATGGTTTCCTAACGCGCGATTCGCGCATGAAGGAACGGAAGAAGTACGGGCAAAAGGGAGCGCGTCGCCGCTTCCAGTACAGCAAGCGGTAGAGTTTGTCCTTCGGCCGCAACACTGTTGCGGCCTCAGGGTAAACAAGCGGTAGTCATCCGGGCGATCGGGCACGGCATGCCGTGCCCCTACTGCAAAGCAAGGAAGTAAATTCACGGCCGGGAAGGACCGGCAGAAAAGGATGCTGGCGCCGCGAAGCGTGGAAAGCGTCCCTCTATTTAAGGAGGTACTTTGGGAGTCGAAATTACGATGAAGGAGCTTCTGGAGGCCGGCGTTCATTTCGGCCATCAGACGCGCCGCTGGAATCCGAAGATGAAGGAGTACATCTTCGGCGAACGAAACGGTATCCATATCATTGACCTGCAAAAGACCTTGAAGATGTTCCGCGACGCCGCGAGATACGTGGCGGAGATGGCGGCGCAAGGTAAGAGCGTTCTCTTTCTCGGCACGAAGCGACAAGCGCAGGAAGCGATTGCCGAAGAAGCCACCCGCTGCGGAATGTTTTACGTGAACCACCGCTGGCTCGGCGGAACGCTGACGAACTGGGTCACCCTGCAAAAATCCATCAAACGCCTGAAGCTGCTGAAGGCTATGAGTGAAGACGGCCGGATGGCGCAGTTTTCGAAAAAAGAAGGCGCGCGGCTCGACCGCGAACTGAAGCACCTCCAACAGAATTTTTCCGGCGTCGAAAATATGGCTACGCTTCCGGACGCGATGTTCGTGATCGACCCGAACGCGGAAGTGATTGCAGTGCGCGAGGCGCGCCGGATGGGTATTCCGGTGGTAGCGATCGTGGACACGAATTGCGATCCAGATCTCGTCAACTGGGTGATTCCCGGCAATGACGACGCTCTGCGCGCGATTCGGCTGTTTACTTCGAAGATTTCCGACGCCGTGCTGAGCGGACGGCAGACATTCGAGCAGTCGCAAATTGCGGATCAGAAGGTTGCCGGCGTAGAGGGAGCGGAACCGGAAGTGGATTACGTCGATACGAGCGCCTATGAAGTGTATGAGAAGCAGGAAGGCGATTTCGTGGAGGGCGAACCCGGGGACGTGGCCGCGGAAGAAGTGATTGCTCCGCTGGCGAACGGCGACGATTCGGTCCCGCGCTAGTAATTGCCGTTCGTTCTATCGCATTGAGACCAGAAAAACAGGATTGAACAGGGCCTCGCAAATTTCGGGCCACCGGCCCGAATCTATATAAAAAGGAACTGGGCGCAGACATGGCAACCGACGGAAAACCGAACATACCCGCGCAACTCGTGAAAGAACTGCGCGAGCGCACTGGCGCTGGCTTCGCAGCCTGCCGGGAGGCCTTGATTGAAGCGCAAGGCAACCTGGAGTCGGCCATCGACATTCTTCGCAAGAAAGGCCAGGCGGCGGCCGCGAAGAAGGCGCAGCGCGCGACGTCGGAGGGGCTTGTCGGGTCATATATTCATGCCGGCGGAAAGATCGGCGTGCTCGTGGAAGTGAACTGCGAAAGCGATTTTGTGGCGCGCACGGAGGACTTTCAACGCCTGTGCCACGACGTGGCGATGCATATCGCCGCGCTCGACCCGCGATTTTTGCGCCGCGAGGAAGTGACTCAGGAAATTCTTGACCGCGAACGGGAGATTTACAAGGATCAAGCCAAACAAACAGGGAAACCCGAGAACGTCATCGATAAGATAGTCAACGGCAAGATGGAAAAATTCTACGAAGAGAACTGCCTCTACGAACAGCATTTCATCAAGGACGAAGGCGTTACCATCAAAGAACTGGTCGATCAGGCGATTGCGAAAGTGGGCGAGAACATCGCGGTACGCCGGTTTTCGCGATTCAAAGTCGGTGAGATGGACGGTGCGATTGCATCTCCGCCGGCGTCTGAAGAGCCTGACGCAGTTGTTCCCGCTGTCTAAGCGGTACGTCCGAATTACCTTACATCCACATATCCCTAAAAGCTGATGGGGCTGGGCCTCAACAGTTTACAAGCTACAAGTGCCTAGCGGCAAGGTTGCGCGAAAATCTGTCAAGCTACATCGCGACGAAATGGCAAGGTACGATGAAATTCGCTAGTGCCAAATCATTGGAACGGCACTAGAATGCCCGCGGGGAAAATGGGCCGAACCGGACGATGACAACTGCAGACGCAGCGACGCGAGTTAGCGCAAAAGGCGTGCCCGTTTACGAGCGGCTCGTGCTGAAGCTTTCGGGCGAATCGCTTTCGGGGCCGGAACAGTCGGGCATTCATGCGGCTACCATTCAGGGAATCGCGCGTGAGGTGAAGGAAGTTCAAGAGCTGGGAGTGCAGGTGGCGATTATGGTGGGCGGCGGAAATATTTTTCGCGGTACCCGCCAGAAAGAGCTGTCGATCGACCGGGCCACCGGCGACTATATGGGCATGCTCGCAACAGTGATCAACGGGCTGGCGCTTCAGGATGCACTGGAAAAATCCGGCTGCCACACGCGGTTGATGAGCGCGATCGAGATGCATCAGGTGGCAGAGCCTTTTATCCGGCGGCGCGCGACGCGGCACCTGGAAAAGGATCGGGTGGTGATTTTCGCAGCGGGCACCGGCAATCCTTATTTCTCAACCGATACTGCGGCGGCTTTGCGCGCGATGGAAATCAAGGCGCAAGTGATTCTGAAGGCGACGCGCGTGGATGGTGTGTACGATGCCGATCCGGAAAAAGTGCCTGGCGCGAAGCGGTTCGAGAAAATCACTTATCTCGACGTGCTGAAGAAGGGTTTGTCGGTTATGGATTCAACGGCTATTTCGCTTTGCATGGACAACAGGATGCCGATCGTGGTGTTCAACATGAATGTGCCCGGGAATCTGAAGCGCGTGGTGCTGGGCGAACCGGTGGGATCAACGGTGGGCGCCGCGTAAACGCGCGAGCGACGGAGGCAGCTTCGCAGATGACAACGATTGCCACAAGTAAAGACGCCATGAGCCAGGCGAAAGTCCGCATGGAAAAGGCCGTAGAGGATTTTCGCAAAGAGCTTTCGGGGGTGCGGACGGGCCGCGCAAACGTATCGCTGCTCGATCATATCCGGGTGGACTACCACGGCACGCCGATGCCCGTGAATCAGCTGGGCACGTTGAACGTGCCGGACGCCACGATGATCGTGATCGCGCCGTGGGACCCAAGCGCTGTGCCGCTGATTGATAAGGCGATTCGAACGTCCGATTTGGGGCTGAATCCCGCGTCGGATGGGAAAGTGCTTCGCGTGCCGATTCCGTCGCTGACAGAAGACCGGCGCAAGGATATGGTGAAGCACATTCACAAAGTGCTCGAGAATCACCGCACCGCTGTTCGCAACATTCGCCGCGATATCAAGGAAGCGGTGGAGAAGCTCGAGAAGGAAAAGAAAATCAGCGAAGACGAGAAGAAGCGGACTTTGGACGAGTTGGAGAAACTGACTCACTCGGAAACCAAGAAAATCGAAGACCTGTCCGCGGCGAAAGAAAAAGAAGTAATGGAAATCAAATGACGTTCTGACTCGAATCGATCTCGCCACCTCGTCAATTTCTCATCTTGTTTTATTCGACTGTTAGTTTACCGAGCGGACGTCTTCAGGCCGGATCACAGTGAAGGTACAGTCGCCAGTGGATGCGGAACACGCGAGAGTTCCGCGGCGAACGAGCCTTATCGGCGAAGCGTCGGGGAACATCGGTCCATATTCGAGATCACGGAGCTTGGCGGCAAATGGCCGGAGTTTTTCGCTGCCAGAGATAAATTTAACGGCGTCGACTTTTGCAGCTTTGCCTCCCGGCGACAGCAGAACGAAAAAATCCGCGTGAGCGTCCTCTTTTAACAGCTTTCCTGCGGGCAAAGTGCGAATCGAGGCGAGCTCGGGCTGGGCCTGCTTGACGAGTGCATCAATCCCCGTGTTGCCCGCGAGAAGTATCACGAGGCGTGCGCGGGTATCGGGAACTGAATGCGGCGCGGCGATTGCCAAAGCGAACATGCGAATCGCGCGATCCTTTTCGCCCTGCTTCTGATAAATCTGCGCGAGATGATCGCCTACTTCTCCGTGCTGATTCAGCAGCCAGGAGGCGCGAACGAAATCCTCCGCTTTTGCGTTGTCACCTTTTTGAAAGTAGACCCAGCCAAGCGTGTCCCAATAGGCGCCCATGCTTGCCACCGCATTCAGGTTGTCGAGCGAAAGATTCGAAAGCTCCACGTTACGCAGCGTGGCGGCGGTGGTGGAGACCGCGGATTCGGCGTATTCGAGCGCTTTATCGAGTTCGAGTGAATGGTCGGCGAGGTTGTAGGCGACGTTGTTCCAGACGTCCGGAGTTTGCGAGATTTCCGCAGCTTTCTCGAACGCTGCCAGCGCTTTATCTTTCTCATTCGTGTTGAGGTAGGCCTGTCCCAGGCCGACCTGAAGCCCCGCATTTTCCGGAGAGAGAACGGTGGCTTTGTCCAACTCGGGAACGGCCTCGGTGTACTTGTGCTGCTCGAGAAATAGCGAGCCGAGCGCCGAATGCGCGATGGGGTCGAGCGGGTTGATCTCAATTTGTTTTTTGTAGGCAGCTTCGGCTTCGTCGAATTTGTCCTGTTGCTGCAGAGCGATGCCGAGATAGTTGTAGGCGTGTTCGTCGAACGCATTCACGCCAATCTGCTTGCGAAATGCATCGGCAGCTTTGTCGAAACTGCCGGCGCGGAGATAGGCGAGGCCCAGGTCGTTCCAGGCCTGCTTGTGCTTGGGGTCGAGTTCCACGACGCGCTGGAAAAGTGGAATGGCGGCGCGTATGTTGCCGGAATTGAGCGCCGCGAGGCCCGTCTCGAGCAGCTCGTCCGCATTGGCGGTGGCGGGCAATTCGGGCATGCCCGTGGCCGAGTTTGCGATTGCTAAAGTTTGCGTCTCGTCTGATTCGACGGCACGCTCAAACGCAAGATAGTCACTCGTCCGTGACGCCGGCAGATCGCGCATCTTGAAAGTGAGCGATCGGGCGACCGTCAGGATGTGGTCTTCGTATCGATAGCTGGATTTGAATTCTGCGTAGTCTCGCGGCACCGAAACCCCGACAGGAGGCTGCGCCACATAATTGTCAGGCAATGTCATTTTCAATCGCACTGTCACGTCGAGCGGACTGCCGAGGTGAATAGGCGCGGAATTGTCCTGCGGAACTCCTGGAACGCCGATAGCGGCGAGGGGCAAGGCGACCTTTGTTTGCTTGCTCGACCAATCGAGATAGTTTGGCTGGGCCAGGTCCAGATCGAGCTCGAAGGGTTTCGAGGTGTCGGAGGGATCGCTGGGCTTTACAGCGGTTACTTCACCGTGCAGACCATCGAGAGTGGCGACGGTTTGGCCGAGCTCTTTCCATTGAGTTTGCGGGGTGCGGCGAAAGGCGATACGAAGAGCGAGTTCATTGTCACCACGTACGAAATATCGAAGCTTCGAGGTGAGTTTACCCAACTCGCTCACCTGCGCATCCACTTCGACGCGCTGAGTGGAGAGGAATGGCGGATCTTCCGGCGTTTGGACGATTTTGCCCGTGCCGTCGGCTGCTACCAGCAAGGCGGATTTATTGCGCAATGACGCAGCGAGAAACCGGAACGGCGCAACTTCAGTGGTCGCGTCCATCCAGATCAGTTGCCCGTTTGCGGGCACGGCCGTAATCATATGATCGAATTGCGAGGGTGAAGGAAGCGAAGTGTCGAGCTTTCGCAATGAGGGGATCAACACCGCGTCCGAGCGAATCCCTGCGGCTTCGAGCATCGCGGCGAGAAGGGTGTGTTTGTCTTTGCAATCGCCATATTGATTCGTGAACACTTCCGCAGCGGCGTGCGGCTGGTAGCGCGAGAGACCGAAGGAGAGGCCGACGTAGCGAATATTTTTGGCGACGTAGTCGTACAGGACCTGGATTTTGTCGAGTTCGGTAGCGCGGCCTTGAATCAACTCCAGAGTTTTTGCTCGGATTTCCGGTGAAGGTTCGGTGCGGCCTTTTTCCAGTTGGGAGTACCAGCGAGCGACCTCTTCCCAGTTTTCAAAGGTTGTGGCACGTACGTTCGGTGGCTTCGCGCTGGCTTCGTCGGTCTTTTTCTTCGCATCGTCCGCGTGGCGCGAAGGGACTGAGCGTTTCCAGCGATAAATCGTGCGGTCGCCGGAATCGGCCTTTTCAAATCGAAACTCGGGAGATTGCAGATTGATTGCGCGGCCTTTGGGAATGTTCAGCTCGAGCTGTTCATCCAGGACGATCGTTCCTTCGAGAAAATTGTGTTCGAACCAGAACTGATTGGGGGCAAACGCCTTCACGATTTGTGTCGCGATCGAATACTCGAGAGTGTCGCCGGGTCGCAGTGAAGGCACCGTGATGTGCTTTTCCTTGTAGTCTGTGTAAACAGGGGCATCACGCGCAATCGGCGCGGTCGTCTCTTTTATGGCGTCAGGACCTGCGGTCACATTGGTGCCGTCGGCTTTGTGCACGACGACCGAACGCACTTCCATTTTTTCGTTGGCTTCGCTATAGCCGAACACAAGTTCGCCGAGCGCTTGCAAGCCGGCGTCGCTTTGGACGCGGATGCGGACGTTGAGATCTCGTTCGCCGGTGCCGTCGTTTTCAAATCGTGCGGTCGAGTAATACTTCTCGATGATGAAAGGTTCCTGAGCGAAGTCAGGCGAAGACTGAGGAGCGGCAACCGAGTGCGTTCCATTTTGGGGCGCCGGTGGCGCTGGCGAAGCGGACGGTGCAGCCTGGGGTGAGGCAAGTGCGGCGGAGGATGCGAGAAGAAACAAAAGGCCGAGGCCGAAAAAGCGATTCATCCGAACTCCCTGTTGAAAAGTGCGGTTCAAGTGTAGGCATTTTGCTGGTACTGGTAAAGGCGTGCCAATCGCGCACGTTCGCAATCGAAAATAATGCCTGAGGACCAAACTTCAATGCGGGCGAGGTACTAGGACTTGCTGATCGAAGGATAGCTTCTCAACTAAGGTGCTGATAAATAGTTAGTTATAGTAAAGGGCTGGTGCTGGAGAGAATTACGTACGGCTGGGCTCAAACTCACCGCAGCTCCATATTGGAGCCAGTGCGGAGGAGCCTACCGACCACATTTTTTCGGCAGGCACGCCGGATCCGGAGCGAAATTCACCGGCAAAAATATTTGTAAATTTTTTTACCATAATTTCCACGACTGAGCGGGTTGACAATAGTCTTTATTTTCCCTATACTTCGGCGGTTGTTCGGGCCTCGGTTAGGCCCCTGTGGTGAAAGGGAAGTCTTCCAGCCCCGGAACAGAGAACGGCGGAACGGGGCCGGGAAGAGCGGCCAGAATGGGGCGCCAGCCCCGCAAAGCCGTGCAGCCTCTCCGTATTAAGCAGATGCAGTTCACTCCTCGGGGTGAAGCGTCAGCGCGGAGTACCTGAATTACCTTCGGGTGCGTGGGCGACCTTTTCTGTTCATTCACGTGCGTAGCTCTGCGCGGCGAATTTGTATTTTCGCAAAGCGCAGAAGAGGACGCAGAGTTTTCGAGATGCGAGGGGGTAGAGCGTGCCGACGTTTGCACAATTAGTGCGTTACGGACGGGAGCAGATCCGGACAAAGACGAAGTCGCCGGCGCTGGAAGGCTGTCCGGAAAAGCGCGGAGTGTGCGTGCGTGTTTATACGCAGACGCCGAAGAAGCCGAACTCGGCGCTGCGCAAAGTGGCGCGGGCGCGGCTGACGAACAGCGCGGAAGTGACGACGTACATTCCCGGCATCGGCCACAATTTGCAGGAGCACTCGATCGTGCTCGTGCGCGGAGGCCGCGTGAAGGATCTGCCGGGGGTTCGCTACCACGTGATTCGCGGCACTCTCGACGCAGCGGGCGTGGAAAATCGCAAGCAAGGGCGCTCAAAATACGGCGCCAAGCGGCCCAAAGCCGCACAGAAGTAGGAGAGCAGATAGATGCCACGTAAAGGATGGGTTCTTCGCCGCAAGATTCCGGGCGATCCGGTGTACGGCAGTGACCTGGTGCAGAAATTTATTTCGAGCATGATGTACGACGGCAAGCGGTCGACCGCGCAGACGATTTTTTATAACGCGATGGACCAGGTGGCGAAGAAGACGAACGACGACGCGTTCAAGCTGTTCAAGAAGGCGATTGAGAATTGCAAGCCGGTGTTGGAAGTGAAGTCGCGGCGCGTGGGCGGCGCGAACTACCAGGTGCCGGTGGAAGTGAATCCGTTCCGGCGGCAATCGCTCGCGATTCACTGGCTGGTGCTGTACTCGCGCACGCGAGGCGGCAAGTCAATGACGGATCGGCTGGCCGAAGAAATCATGGATGCTGCGAATGGACGCGGCGGAGCGGTGAAGAAGAAAGAAGACGTCCACCGTATGGCGGAAGCCAACAAGGCGTTCGCGCACTATCGCTGGTAATGGTGCTGGCAGGGCGCCGGTAAATTTCGAAAATGGCACGACAAGTACAACTCGATCAGATTCGCAACATCGGGATCATGGCGCACATTGACGCCGGAAAGACGACGTCAACCGAGCGCATCCTGTTCTACACGGGTGTGACTTACAAGATTGGCGAAGTGCACGAAGGCACCACCGTGATGGACTGGATGGAGCAGGAGCGCGAGCGCGGGATTACGATCACGTCGGCGGCGACGACCGCTTCGTGGACGCGTTTCGACAAGAAATACCGCATCAATATTATCGACACGCCGGGCCACGTGGATTTCACGGTGGAAGTCGAGCGGTCGCTACGCGTGCTCGATGGCGCTGTCGCGATTTTTGATGCCGTCGCGGGAGTGCAGCCGCAGTCGGAGACTGTGTGGCGCCAGGCCGATAAGTATCGCGTGCCGCGCATTGCGTTCATTAACAAGATGGACCGCGTCGGCGCCGACTTCGACCATTCGATTCGCTCGATGCGGCAGAGACTTTCGGCCCACCCCGTTCCCCTCCAGTATCCGATCGGACGAGAAGAAAACTTCATCGGCGTAATTGATTTCATCGAAGAGCGCGCCATTATCTGGAAAGACGAAACGCTAGGTGCTGAATACGAAGTGCTGCCCCTGGAAAAATTGTGGGACGCGAAGTTCCTCGAATCGCGACCTGAAATCGGCACGGCCGTGAAAGCTTCGGCGCTGACTCCGGAATTCTATAAAGAACATCGCGACAAAGTGGTTGAGTACATTGCCGAGCACGACGATGCCGTGCTGACGAAATATTTGGCCGAGCACAAACTCGAACCGGCCGAGCTGCGCGCGTCGATTCGCCGCTCGACGATTGGCCTGAAACTGGTTCCGGTTCTTGCTGGCTCGGCATTTAAGAACAAGGGCGTGCAGCCTCTCCTCGACGCGGTGGTGGATTACTTGCCGTCGCCGATGGATGTTCCGCCGGTTGAGGGCGAGGATCCAAATGGCGACGAAGCCGTTCTGCGTCGCGCCTCGGACGATCAGCCGTTCGCCGCGCTGGCATTCAAGATCATGACCGACCCGTTCGTCGGCCACGTCACTTACATCCGCGTTTATTCGGGCGTGCTCAAGACCGGTCAAAATGTCTACAACTCGACGCGCAAGACGCGCGAGCGCATCGGACGATTGCTCCGCATGCACGCGAACAAGCGCGAAGAGATCGAATCGATCGAAGCGGGCGATATCGCAGCTTGCGTCGGATTGAAGAACGTCACGACCGGCGACACACTGTGCGATGAAGAAAAACCCATCGTCCTCGAGAACATCGATTTTCCCGCGCCCGTAATTTCCGTCGCGATCGAGCCAAAAACGAAAGCCGATCAGGAAAAAATGGGATCTGCGCTCGGAAAACTCGCGCAGGAAGACCCCACCTTCCGCGTTCATACCGATCACGATACTGGGCAGACACTTATTTCGGGAATGGGCGAACTGCACCTGGAAATTATTGTCGATCGCATGATGCGCGAATTCAGCGTGCAGGCCAATGTAGGCCGGCCACAGGTGGCGTATCGCGAGACGGTTTTGAGAAAGGCCGAAGGAGAGGGCAAATACATCCGCCAGACCGGCGGCCGCGGCCAGTATGGCCATGCGGTGCTTTCGGTTCATCCACTTCCGAATTCAAATCACGAAGACATGCACGAGATGTCGACAGATGAAATCGACGACCTCGCGAAATCGGTTGCAGGCAAGGGCGGGAAGTGGCACTTCGACAAAGAACATCGGCTGCTGTTCATCGACAAAGTTGTTGGCGGAGCGATTCCCAAAGAATTTATTCAGCCGATCGAGAACGGCGTCCGCGAAGCGATGGAAACAGGCGTTTTGGCGGGCTATGAAATGGTTGATTGCGCGGTGGTGCTCGAAGACGGCAGCTACCACGATGTGGACAGCTCGGAAATGGCATTCAAAATCGCAGGGTCGATGGCTTTTAAGGATGCCTGCAAGAAAGCTAACCCAAAGCTGCTCGAGCCCATCATGCGCGTTGAAGTCGTAGTTCCCGAGGATTACATGGGTCCCGTGATCGCAGACCTGAACTCGCGGCGCGGTCAGTTACAGGGACGCGAATCGCGCGGTGGCACGGAAATTATCAACGTGCAAGTTCCGCTGGCGGAGATGTTCGGATACGCCACAGAAATTCGTAGCCGCACGCAGGGGCGCGGCAGTTTCACGATGCACTTTTCACATTACGAGCAGGCGCCGGGGTCCGTGTCGGAAGAAGTAATTGCGCGGGCGACCGGCAAGACGGTGAAGTCCTGACCCAGTTCTTGAGTTCAAGATCGAGCAGAGCACGCTGAACGCAGAGGAGCAGAGAAAGACATGGCGAAGGAGAAATTCGAGCGCAGTAAGCCGCACGTGAACGTGGGGACGATTGGGCACATCGACCACGGCAAGACGACGTTGACGGCTGCAATTACGAAAGTGCTTTCCAAGAACAACCCCAAGGTGCAGTTCCGGGCGTTTGATTCGATTGACAACGCGCCGGAAGAGCGCGAGCGCGGAATTACGATCGCGGTGTCGCACGTGGAGTATGAGACGCCGAATCGCCACTACGCGCACATCGATTGCCCGGGCCACGCCGACTACATCAAGAACATGATCACAGGCGCAGCGCAAATGGATGGCGCGATCCTGGTAGTCGCAGCGACGGACGGGCCGATGCCGCAGACACGCGAGCACATTCTTCTCGCGCGGCAAGTGGGTGTGCCGTACATCGTGGTTTTCCTGAACAAGTGCGACGTGGTGGAAGATCCCGAACTGCTCGAGCTGGTCGAACTCGAAGTGCGCGAGCTTTTGAAGATGTACCAATTTCCGGGCGACACAGTTCCGGTGATTCGCGGCTCGGCTTTGAAGGCCCTGGAAGGCGACGCGAAGTGGGAAAAGACGATTCTCGAGTTGATGGAAGCCGTGGACAAGAACGTGCCGCTGCCGGTGCGGGATATTGAGAAGCCGTTCGCGATGCCGATCGAAGATATTTTTTCGATTTCTGGCCGCGGCACGGTGGTGACGGGCCGCGTCGAGCGCGGCAAAGTGAAGGTCGGCGAAGAAATCGAGATTGTGGGCTTCCGACCGACGATGAAGAAGACGGTGACGGGCGTGGAAATGTTCAGGAAGCTCCTGGATGAAGGAATTGCGGGGGACAACGTCGGATTACTGCTGCGCGGCACGGAAAAAGAGGAAGTGGAGCGCGGGCAGGTGTTGTGCAAGCCCGGCTCGATCACGCCACACACGAAGTTCAAGGCGGAAGCGTACGTACTGACAAAGGAAGAAGGCGGACGGCACACGCCGTTCTTCACCGGCTACCGGCCGCAGTTCTACTTCCGGACGACGGACGTGACGGGAGACGTAAAGCTGCCGCAGGGCGTAGAGATGGTGATGCCGGGTGACAACATCTCGGTGGAAATTTCACTCATCACGCCGGTAGCGCTGGAGAAGGGATTACGATTCGCAATTCGCGAAGGCGGCCACACGGTGGGCGCCGGCGCGGTTGCCGAGATCATCGAGTAACCATGCCCAACGGAGAAAAAATTCGGATTCGTTTGAAGGCGTACGATCACCGCATTCTCGATCAATCGACGAAAGAGATTGTCGACACGGCGAAGCGCACCGGGGCCGACGTTGCCGGTCCCATTCCACTGCCGACAGTCATCAACCGCTGGACGGTATTGCGCTCGCCGCACGTGGACAAGAAATCGCGAGAGCAGTTTGAAATGCGCACCCACAAGCGGTTGATCGATATTCTCGAGCCCACTCCGGACACGGTTGACGCGCTGATGAAGCTCGATCTTCCTCCGGGCGTGGACGTTGAGATCAAAGCTTTCGGACGCGAACATTCAGTGAAGTAGATGTGATCGGGTTTTGAGACCCAAGGCTTCGCACAAGTTGCGATCAGTAAGATTCGAGGAAAGAGCGAACGCGATGGCAGTGACAGGCATACTCGGAATCAAGCTGGGAATGACGCAAGTCTTCGCCGACGACGGCACAGCGGTACCATGCACGGTGCTGCAGGCGGGCCCGTGCGTCGTCGTACAGCGGCGAACGAAAGATAAAGATGGCTACGATGCCGTGCAGCTCGGCCTCGTCGAATTCATCAAGCCGCAGCGCGTGAACAAACCTATGACCGGCCATTTCAAAAAGGCCGGCGTGGCTCCCATGCGCTACGTGCGCGAAGTGCGGCTCGCAGATTCAAAAGACGAAACCAAACCGGGCGACCGCGTCCTCGTGGATGGCTTCAAGATTGGCGAGTTCGTGGATGTGACCGGGGTGAGCAAAGGCAAGGGCTTTGCGGGCGGCGTGAAGCGCTGGCACTACCGCGGCGGCGAAGGCAGCCACGGTTCGATGTTTCATCGCGCCCCGGGCGGAATCGGCGCGAGCTCGTTTCCATCGCGTGTTTGGAAAGGGCAGCATTTTCCGGGGCACATGGGCAACGAGCGAGTGACGTCGAAGAATTTGCGAGTCGTGAGAATTGACACCGACGAAAACCTGCTGCTCGTGCGCGGCGCAGTACCGGGGCCGGCCGGCAGCTACATTTTTATCAACAAGGCCAAAACGGCCAAGTAAGAATTCGAAAGAGACGAAGAGACGACGATGCCTGTTGCAGACGTGATGAGCCTGGAAGGAAAGAAAGTCGGCCAGATCGAACTGGCGGACGATGTATTCGGCGTGAAGGTGAATCGAGACCTTCTGCACGAAGCAGTGCGCCACTATCTCGCCGGACGCCACCGCGGAACGCACAAGACGAAAGACAAGAGTGAAGTGAGCGGTTCGGGAAAAAAGCTCTGGAAGCAGAAGGGAACGGGCCGCGCGCGAATCGGATCGATCCGGTCGCCCCTCTGGCGCCACGGCGGCACAGTGCACGGACCAACGCCACACAGCTACGATTACGCGCTGCCCAAGAAAATGATTCTCGGCGCGCTGCGTTCGGCGCTGTCCTCAAAGCTCGCAGAAGCAAAAATGACAATTGTAGACGGCTGGAAGCTCGAATCGCACAAGACCAAGCCGTTCAGCGAGACGCTCGGAAAGTTGAACAAGGAAACGCGCACGATTCTGCTGGTGGAAAACGGCGCGAACCTGAATCTCGAACGCGCGAGCCGCAACATTGATGGCGTGACCCTGGTTCCAGCGACTGGCCTCGAAACGTACGACCTGATGCGGCATGACCACCTGATGCTGTCGCGCGAAGCAGCGGCAAAGTTGAGCCGTGCGCTGTCGGCAACGAAGCCTGAAACGCCGGTGCAGATCGAGCCCGCTCCCCGCGCTGCGGAAAAGAAAGCGTCAAGTGAGAAGGCCGAAGCAAAAGCGCCAGTGAAAGCGGCTGCGCGAAAGGCCGCCAAGAAGCCGGCGGCGAAGAAAGAAAAGCCCAAGGCCAAGCCCAAAGGGAAGAAGGGTTAAGCGATGGCAACGAGGCTCTATCAAGTAATCCGGCGGCCGATCATCACGGAAAAAGGTCTGGCTGTGAAAGAGACGCAGCATACGGTGGTGTTCGAAGTCGCTTCGGACGCGACGAAGACGGAAATCAAAGAAGCGGTGCAGCGCGTTTTCAAGGTGAAAGTGGACCACGTGCGCACGGCAAATTTTCACGGCAAGTTTCGCCGCCGAGGCCGCGCCGAAGGTCACCGGCGCGACTGGAAGAAAGCCTACGTCCGGCTGGCCGAAGGCGAAAAGATGATCGAGTACGCCGAGAATCTGTAGTACGGCGTAGAACGGGAGCGAAGCGGCTCTCGCGAAGGTAAAGCAAGAGGCAATCGATAATGGCACTCAAAACATTTAAACCGTATACGCCCTCACGGCGCTTTTTGACGATGCTCGACAAGAGCGACATCACGAAGCAAACGCCGGAGAAGTCGCTGGTCGAGTCGAAGAAGCGCACCGGCGGCCGCAATTCGCACGGCGAAGTAACGTCGTGGCACCGCGGTGGCGGGCATGCGCGGAAGTATCGGTCAATCGACTTCCGCCGCGAAAAACTGGGAATCCCGGCGAAGGTGGCGGCCATCGAATACGATCCCAATCGCTCCGCTCGGATCGCGTTGCTGCACTATGCCGATGGCGAGAAGCGGTACATTCTTCAGCCGGTCGGTCTCGAAGTTGGAATGACGATTCAGAACGGCGAGGGTGCCGACATTCTTCCGGGAAACGCGCTGACGATCCGTCACATCCCGCCCGGCACGATGGTTCATAACCTGGAACTCTATCCGGGCAAGGGTGCGCAAGTGGTACGGTCGGCAGGCGGCGCGGCGCAGCTATTGAGCAAAGAAGGCGATTTTGCACTGGTCAAGCTGCCGTCAGGCGAAGTGAGAAAATTCAGCGTGGATTGTATGGCGACGATTGGCCAGCTCGGCAATCTGGACCACGAGAACGTGACGTATGGGAAAGCGGGCCGCACGCGGTGGCATGGAAAGCGTCCTACGGTGCGCGGCGTGGCAATGAACCCGGTGGATCACCCGCACGGCGGCGGTGAAGGCCGCGTGAAGGGCAACCACCCGCAAACTCCCTGGGGCTTTCCGACTCTGGGCGCAAAGACGCGAAAGAAGCGGCAAAGCGACCGGATGATTGTGGAGCGACGTAAGTAGTTGAGTTGAGAAGTAAGAATTTTCGGAGAAGAAGAGAAGCAAAATGAACCCGGCGCGGCGGGTATTAGAGAGCAACCCTATGACAGCCAGTAGAACGTCTCGACGTTCGCATCGACGGACACCGCGGCGAGCGGCACGTGTGCGGAAAGCAGTTCCGCGGCGTGCAGCAAAGCCTGTGGTGAAAACCGGCTCGAAACTCGCGCCTGCGCCGCAAGTCCTGTTTCGTTTGTGCAAGGCCGGATGGGCCGTGATTGTAGAAAAAATTCCAAACGCGCAAGGGACTCGTTTCGTATGTCCCTTCTGCCCGCTTTCGCACCGCGTAGCCGGCCCCGTAAGGGGATTCCGGAAAATGCGGCGCGCGCAGTGGGTGAAATTGCGCCGGGTTGAGGAGTAAGAAGAAAAGATGCCGCGCTCGCTTAAAAAGGGTCCGTTCATCGACAGCCACCTTCGCGTGAAGGTGGAAGCGCTGAATGAACGGAACGAAAAGAAAGTAGTGAAGACGTGGTCACGCCGCTCGACGATTCTGCCCGAGATGGTAGGGCACACGATCGCGGTTCACAACGGCAAGAAGTTCATCCCGGTGTACATCACCGAGCAGATGGTAGGACACAAACTGGGTGAATTCTCGCCGACGCGAACCTTCAAAGGCCATGCGGTGAAAGCGGCGCTCGAAAGGGCGGCGGCAGCAGCAGGCGCACCGGCAGCCGGCGCGGCACCGGCTGGCGGCGGTGGCGGCGCAGCTCCTGCGCCGAAGGCATAAGCGATGGCTACCGCGATTCAAGATCCCGGACAGATCGAAGGTGTCGCGCAGGCGCGATATATCCGCGTGTCGCCTCAGAAGGCACGGCTGGTAATTGATCTAATCCGCGGCCGGCGGGCGGAAGAAGCGCTGCAGACTTTGCGCTTCACGAAAAAGCGAGTGGCGAAAGAAGTTGAAAAGACTTTGCGGAGCGCCATCGCCAATGCCGAGCGCAAGGCCGAAGATTCAGGCGAGTCTCTTGACGTGGATGCCCTCTTCGTCACGCGCTGCTTCGTCAACGAAGGACCGCGGTGGAAGCGATTGCGCCCGGCGCCGATGGGCCGCGGCTTCCGCTATCAGAAGCGGACGAGCCACATCATCGTGGAAGTAGCGGAGCATCACCGCGCGGCGGCGGATCGCGCTGCAGCCGCAGCAGCTGAAGCACAGGCATCGAAAGGCGTGAAAGGCGCAGTGCGGAAAGCTCGCAAGGCACTCGAGAAACGCGCAAAGCAACCTCAGAAGAAAAAGAAGTAGGAGGCTCGTTTGGGACAGAAAACACATCCGTACGGTTTTCGGCTGGGCTACAACAAAGGCTGGAAGTCGCGTTGGTTCGCGAAGAAGGACTATGCAGACCTTTTGCATGAAGACGTCCAGCTGCGCAAGGTGCTGAAGGAGAAGCTCAAGTCGGCTGGTATCGACTCGATTGACGTCGAGCGCGCCGCCAACAAGCTTGTCGTCCGAATCTACACGGCGCGTCCTGGAATCATCATCGGGCGCAAGGGCTCCGAAATCGACAAGCTCAAGGGTGAAGTGCAGAAGCGGACAAAGCGGGAAGTGCACATCGACATTCAGGAAGTGCACCGGCCCGAATTGAATGCAACGCTCGTGGCTGAATCGATTGCGCTACAGCTTGAAAAGCGCGTAGCCTTCCGGCGCGCGATGCGCAAGGCGGTTGACTCTGCGCTACGCTTCGGCTGCAAAGGCATCAAGGTGCGCGTGGCGGGCCGCCTGAACGGCGCGGAAATCGCGCGCAAAGAATGGTATCTGCAGGGGCGGCTGCCGTTGCAAACGCTGCGCGCCGATATTGATTTTGGCACTGCCGAAGCGCAGACGACCTACGGAGTGATTGGCGTGAAGTGCTGGATCTACCAGGGCGAAAAGATTCCCGAGCGCGGGAAGCCCGGAACGACCACAACAGCTTAACTAAAGATTAAGGAAACAGGCGACCGATTATGTTGATGCCGAAGAAGGTGAAGTACCGCAAACAGCAGCGCGGCCGGCGCAGCGGTAAGGCGTGGCGCGGCGGAGCGTTGGCGTTTGGCGAGTACGGATTGAAGGCGCTCGAGCCGGCCTGGATTACCGACCGGCAGATTGAAGCGGCGCGCGTGGCGATCACGCGTTTTATCAAGCGCGGCGGAAAATTGTGGATTCGGATTTTTCCGGACAAGCCGTTCACGAAGAAGCCCGCAGAAACTCGAATGGGAAAAGGCAAAGGTCCACCGGAGCACTGGGTGGCGGTGGTAAAGCCGGGGCGCGTGATGTTCGAAATGGCGGGCGTGGATCTAGCGTCAGCGACCGAAGCTATGCAGCTGGCGGCGCACAAGCTGCCCATTCGGACCAAGTTTGTGACACGGGCGGAGGAACTCTAATGGCGCGGCGTGCAGATAAATACCGCGAGATGAACGCAAACGAGCTCGAAATACGGCAAAAAGAGCTTTCCGAGCAGATTTTCCGTCTTCGTTTTCAGCTTTCAACGGGGCAGGCGGAAGGATTGAAGAAGCTTCGCGAAGCGAAACGCGATTTCGCGCGGGTCAAGACCGTTTTGCGCGAAAACGAATTGAGGAAGGCGTAATGGCAAACGAAGCAGCAGCGGTTCAGCAAGCGGCACCGGCAGCGCGTGGATCGCGGCAGGAACTGGTCGGCGTCGTGACCAGCGCGAAGATGCAGAAAACGATCGTAGTGAAGGTCACTCGCGCCACTCAGCATCCTCTCTATCAGCGAGTGGTGCGCTCGGGCAAGAAATACTACGCGCACGATGAAACAGGCGATGCGCGTGTGGGCGATGTGGTGCGAATTGTTTCCACTCGGCCGCTTTCAAAGCTGAAGCGGTGGCGGCTTCAGGAAGTGATTTCGCGTTCGACGCGCGTGGCCTAAGGCCCAAGCTTTGGCCGTTCGATTTCGATAGGGGAGCACGAACATGGTTCAGATGAGGACGTGGCTGACGGTGGCCGATAATTCAGGCGCTCGCCAGATCACCTGCATCCTTCCGTTGGGCGGAGATGCGGGCTTGCAGGCTTCTCTCGGCGACGTGATTACGGCAGCGGTGAAGGAAGCGACACCCGACAGCCAGGTGAAAAAGGGAAAAGTGGTGCGGGCGGTGGTGGTGCGCACGCGCAAGGAACAGAGGCGGAAAGACGGCACGTATATCCGCTTTGACGACAACGCCGCTGTGTTGATCAATGACGCGAACGAGCCGATTGGGACGCGCGTGTTCGGTCCGGTAGCGAGAGAGCTGCGAGACAAGAAATTCACCAAGATCATCTCGCTGGCTCCGGAAGTGTGGTAGCGATGAAAAAGAAAATGGAAGAGCCGGTAACAATCGGAATCCGGCATGGCGACATGGTTCGGATTATGGCGGGCCGCGCGAAAGGCAAGAGCGGCAAAGTGCTGTCAGTAAACCGGCTGAAGAACACGGTGACTGTCGAACACGCGAATATCATTAAGAAACATACTCGGCCGAACCCGTCGAAAAATATCAAGGGCGGAATTCTCGAGAAAGAAGGCCAGCTGCATGTTTCGAATGTGATGCTGGTCTGTCCCGGATGCGGGAAGCACGCGCGGGTGGGGCACACAACCCTGCCGGACGGCACGAAGGTGCGAGTCTGCCGGCGCTGCAACACGACATTTGAACAGTAGATTGAACGACAGGACTTGAACACTAGGACTTGAAACGATGATTAGCCGCTTGCACGAAAAGTACCGAAAAGAAGCCATCCCGGCGCTCTCGAAGCGCTTCGGCTTTACAAATACGATGGCTGTGCCGCACGTGAAGAAAGTAACGGTGAATATCGGTTTGGGCGAAGCGAGCGCCAACGTGAAATTGCTGGACACGGCCGCCGCGGAGCTGGGCCAGATTACGGGACAGAAAGCCGTGATCACGCGAGCGAAAAAGTCGATTGCGAATTTCAAAATTCGCAAAGGCATGCCCATCGGCTGCATGGTCACGTTGCGCGGCGAGCGGATGTATGAATTTCTCGACCGGCTGTCGGCGATCGTTCTGCCGCGCGTGCGCGACTTCAAGGGCTTACCGCCGAACTCATTCGATGGGCGAGGCAACTACACGCTGGGATTGAAAGACCAGTTGGTGTTTCCGGAAATCGATTACACGCGGGTGGACAAGATCAAGGGCATGAACATCACGATCACGACGACAGCCCGCAACGACGAAGAAGGGCGTGAGTTGTTGAAACTGCTCGGCGTTCCTTTCCGGGCATAAACAAGGATTTAAGGAGAGGCGAGACGCATGGCGCGTACCAGTCAAATCGCGAAGACGCATAAGAAGTTGAAGTACAAGATCCGCGAGCGGAACCGTTGCCGGATTTGCGGCCGCGCCCGCGGCACGTTGCGGAAATTTCAGATGTGCCGTATCTGTTTTCGAGGCCTCGCGCTGAAGGGTGAAATCCCCGGCGTCGTGAAGGCCAGCTGGTAAGGATGGACGAATGACGACTGATCCCGTAGCTGACATGCTGACCCGGATTCGCAATGCCTCGCGCGCGAAACACCCCCGCGTCGATTTGCCTTCTTCAAAGCTGAAGGTGGAAATCGCGCGAATCATGAAGGAAGAGGGCTTTGTTTCGAACTATAAGGTCGTCGACGAAAAGGGCAAGAAGACGCTGCGCGTATTTCTGCGCTATACACCCGATCGCCGGTGCGTGATAACGGACCTGAAGCGCGTCTCGCGGCCCGGCTCCAGGCGTTATGTGGGCAAGTTCGGCATTCGTCCAGTGGTAGGCGGAATGGGAATTGCAATTGTTTCAACGCCGCGCGGGTTGATGACTGGAAGCTCGGCGCGCAAAGAAGGCGTAGGCGGCGAATTGTTGTGCGAGGTCTGGTAAGAAGCCTGGCGAAGAGACCAGGGAAATAAGTTTCGAAGCAAAGAGGAACGCAAAGAGCCATGTCGCGAATTGGAAACAAAGTGATTCCGGTGCCGTCGGGCGTGAAGATCCAAGTGAAGGACGGAGCGGTGGAAGTGCAAGGGCCTAAGGGCAAGATGAATGTTCGCGTGCCGGCGGGAATCCGCTTCGAGCAGAAGGACGGCACGCTCATCGCCAAGCGCGACGCCGAAGAGCACCGCGCGCTGCATGGACTGGCGCGCGCCCTTGTTGCCAACGCCGTGACAGGCGTCACAACCGGATTCAAGAAGGACCTCGACATCGTGGGCGTAGGCTATCGCGCCGAGGTGAAAGGCAAGAACGTGGTCCTGGCGCTGGGTTATTCGCATCCAATTGAGTTTCCGATCCCCGAGGGCATCCAGATCGCAATTGAGAAGCAAACGCACATGTCGGTAAGCGGAGCGGACAAAAACCAAGTAGGCCAAGTAGCTGCAAATCTTCGCGCCCTGCGTCCACCCGACCCTTACAAGCAGAAAGGTGTGCGAATTACCGGCGAGCGATTGAAGAAGAAGGCAGGAAAGGCCGGAGCGAAGACGACAGCTTAGGCTTAGAGATTCCTAAGGATTATCTGGAAGGAGAACACGAGTGGCCGCACCAGTTCGAAGATTATCTCGCGAAGCGCATCGCCGGCGAATTCACGTGCGCACGCGACGCACGCTGTCCGGAACGTCCGAGCGCCCGCGCCTGTGCGTGCATCGCTCGACGAAGCATATCCGCGCGCAAGTGGTGAACGATCAGACGGCGCAAACCATCTGCTCGGCCAGCTCGCTCGATAAGGGAGTGCGCAAGCAGATCAAAGGCGGCGGCAACATCGCGGCGTCGAAAGTTGTCGGAAAAATAATCGCCGAGCGCGCCAAAGAAAAGGGCGTCGATAAAGTGGTTTTTGACCGCGGCGGCTACCAATATCACGGCCGCGTGCAGGCGCTTGCCGAAGCGGCCCGGGAGGCGGGCCTGAAGTTCTAAAACCTATGTCGAAACAAGAGCTAAAAGACACGCTTTCCATCCGCCGGCTGATCAACACCAACTCGGCGAACCTGAAAGATCAGGTGGTCTCGATCAACCGCGTCACGAAAGTGGTGAAAGGCGGAAAGAATCTCACGTTCTCGGCTCTGGTCGTCGTCGGTGACCAGGGCGGCCATGCCGGCTTCGGCATGGGCAAGGCTCGCGAAGTTCCCATGGCGATTCGCAAAGCGATCGAGCAAGCCAAGAAGAACATGGTGAAGCTGAACCTCAAAGGCACCACGATCCCGCATCAGGTCCTCGGCCGCTACGGTTCAGGGCAAGTGCTCTTGAAGCCGGCCCCGGAAGGTACTGGCGTGATCGCGGGCGGTCCAGTGCGAGCAGTGATGGAGGTTGCGGGAATCACCAACGTGCTGACGAAATCGCTGGGCACCTCGAACCCGCACAACGTAATCAAGGCGACTTTCGACGCGCTGCTGCATTTGAAGGACGCAGCGAAAGTAGCGGAATCGCTTGGCAAGGGAGCGGAGGAAGCGGCTACGGTTTCCTAGCCGCTCCGCGCGCGAACAATGGCAACGACAAAGAAAAAATCGGGAACGCTGAAAATCAAATGGGTGGTGAGCTTTATCGGCTGTCCGCGCGGCATGCGGCAGACGATTCGCGGCCTGGGTTTTCGCCGCATGAACCAGGTGATCGAACATCAGGACACGCCCGCGATTCGCGGCATGATCGCTCGCGTACATCACCTTGTGAAGGTTGAGGAATAGGCATGGCTGACACACCGACACTCTCGAATTTGCAGCCGCCGCGCGGCTCGCGTCACCGCAAAGTGCGCGTGGGACGCGGCATGGGCTCGAAGATGGGCAAGACGGCTGGGGCCGGCAACAAGGGCCAGCAATCCCGCCGCGGCTATTCCCGCCGCCCGGGCTTTGAAGGCGGCCAGATGCCGCTGCATCGCCGTTTGCCGAAGCGCGGATTCAACGCACCGTTTTCGAAGACGTTTGCAGTCGTCAACGTTGAAACTCTCAATTCGTTCGCGGTTGGTGAGACGGTGACGCCGGAAGCGCTCTTTGGATTCGGAATCGTTCGCGCCACGCGTGACAAAGTGAAGATTCTAGGCGACGGAGAATTAAAGGTCGCGCTGACCGTGCATGCACATGCCTTCAGCAAATCGGCACAGGAAAAGATTGAAAAGGCCGGAGGCAAGGTCGAAATCCTGAAATGAAGAAGCTGGTCGAAGCATTTCGGAATATTTTCAGCACGCCCGACCTGCGTAATCGAGTGCTGTTTACGCTGGCGTTGCTGGGGGTGTATCGCCTCGGCGCTTTTATTCCCACGCCGGGCATCAATACCGACTTGCTGCAGCAGCTTTTCGAGCAGGGCCGCGGCTCCGTTCTTGGCCTGATGGACCTTTTCAGCGGCGGCAATTTCCGCCGGCTGACGATTTTCGCGCTGGGCATCATGCCGTATATCACAGCGTCGATCATCCTGCAGTTGATGGTGGTCGTATGGCCGTACCTGGAGCGCTTGCAGAAAGAAGGCGAACTGGGGCGGCGCAAGATCACGCAGTACACGCGGTATTTGACGATCATGCTGAGCGCGTTCCAGTCGTTTACGATTGCCGAGACTTTGACGCGGCAGAATCTGTCAGGACAGGCGCTCGTCTATCATCCAGGACCGCGCTTCATCCTGATGACGATGCTCACGCTGACCACTGGTTCTGCGTTTATCATGTGGCTGGGCGAGCAGATTAGCGACCGCGGTATCGGCAACGGCATGTCGCTCATTATTTTCGCGGGAATCGTAGTGGGACTGCCGCGCGCCGTCGGCGATTTGTGGGACAAAGCCAGGACGCAGCAGTGGGGCTCGTTCACGCCCATCGCGCTGATTGCGCTATTCGCGCTGATGGCTGCGGTGGTGGCGTTCATCGTGTTCATGGAAGGCGGCCAGCGGCGCATTCCGGTGCAGTATGCCAAGCGTGTGATGGGCCGGAAAGTGATGGGCGGGCAGATGACGTATCTGCCGTTGCGTGTGAATTCCGGCGGCGTGATTCCGCCGATTTTTGCGAGTTCGCTGCTCACGTTCCCGCAGACGCTGTCGCTCGTGTTCGCCAGTAAATCGCCGTTTTTCGGGAAAATGGCGACCTATATTCGCTGGGGTGAACCGCTCTACACCGTTATTTACGTGACGCTGATTATCTTTTTCGCGTTTTTCTACGTGGGCATCATTTTTAACCCCACGGAGCTTGCCGACAACATGCGGAAGTACGGCGGATTTATTCCCGGAATCCGGCCCGGTCGCAACACGTCGGAGCATATCAACCGGATCCTGACGCGCCTCACTTTTGTTGGCGGCGTCTACCTGGCGATTGTTTGCTTGTTGCCGGAGTGGATGATTTCGGGAATTCACCTGCAGCATTTGCCGCTCGTCGGCAACTGGTTCGACCAGCACATGTGGCGATTCGTGCTCGACGGGCTCAACGTGCAATTTTATTTCGGTGGCACGTCGCTGCTGATCGTAGTGGGCGTTGCGATGGATACCGTGCAGCAGCTGGAAGCACAGCTCGTAATGCGAAATTACGACGGCTTCGTGCGGAAAGGCCGAGTCCGGGGTCGTCGCAGTTAATGCGGTCGGAGCGGCGGTGCTGCAGATGTCGCTGAATCGGGCGCTAATATTTCTTGGGCCGCCGGGGGCCGGGAAGGGCACGCAGGCGAAACGCGTTGCGCAGCGTTACGAGGTGCCGCATCTCTCGACGGGCGACATGCTGCGGGATGCGGTGACACGCGATACGGAGCTGGGTCGCCTGGCCAAGCCGATCATGGAACGCGGCGAGCTCGTTCCAGACGACATTGTGCTGGGAATGGTGGAAGAGCGGTTGTCGCGGCCGGATGCGAAGCGCGGGTTCATCTTCGACGGATTTCCGAGGACGATTCCGCAGGCCGAGCAGCTCGATGAAATTCTGAAGCGGCGGGGGTTGCCGAAGCCTCTGGTCATCGACTTTCGCGTAGGTCCTGACGTTTTGCTACGCCGTCTGGCCGGGCGATGGATGTGCAGCGTAGGCGGCGAGACGTACAACGTCTTCGAGCAGCCGCCGAAAGTGAAGGGCGTCTGCGATCACGATGGCGGAAAGTTGGTGCAACGCGCCGACGATCGCCCCGAAGTGGTGAAGGAGCGCCTGGCGGCGTACGAGCGGCAAACGAAACCGCTAGAAGATTATTACCGCCGAGAAGGCGTGCTCGAGGTTGTGGATGGCACAGCCAACGTGGAAGATGTAAGCCGCGCGCTGGCGGAAATTATCAAGCGTGCGGAAGGGCGAGATGGTCATCTGTAAATCGCCGGCAGAACTGGAAAAGATGCATCGGGCAGGGCTGGTCGTCTGGGGCGCGCTCGAGAAAATGCGCGCGATGATCAAGCCGGGGATTTCTACCAAGGACCTCGACGAGTTTGCCGAAGCGTATTCGGAGGAGCACCATGCGCGTCCGGCATTCAAGGGCTACCGGGGCTATCCGGGCTCGGTGTGCACTTCGATTAACCAGGAAGTGGTGCACGGCATTCCTTCAGCGAGCCGGAAGCTGAAGGAAGGCGATATTCTCTCGATGGATTTCGGCGTCGAGCTGGATGGTTACTTTGGCGATGCGGCGCTCACGGTTCCGGTGGGCAAGATTTCGCCGGAGCGAGAGAAGCTTTTGCGAGTGACGCGCGAATCGCTCGAGCGCGCCATCGAGAACGTCCGGGCGGGGAATCGGCTCGGGGATGTCTCAGCAGCGGTACAGCAGTGGGTCGAAAAAAACGGTTTTTCGATTGTTCGCGAGTTCGTCGGGCACGGCATCGGAACCAGGATGCACGAAGAGCCGCAGATTCCGAACTACGGCACGCCGGGACAAGGGCAGCGGTTGCAGGAAGGAATGGTTCTCGCGATTGAGCCCATGGTGAATCGCGGCGGCCCGGGCGTGAAGATTCTGGCCGATGATTGGACGGCGGTTACGACCGATGGCAGCGATTCAGCGCACTTCGAGCATACGGTTGCGGTGACGGCGAATGGGCCTTGGATTTTGACTCGGCCGCGAGATGCCGCAGGACCGGTTTGGTAGCGGGAACGAAACGACGATAGGAGCACATGGCTAGAGGGCCGATCAAAGAAAACAACAAGAAGCCGGGCGAAAGCGGCAAAGAAGACGCCATTGAAGTGATGGCAACCGTGATCGAGCCGCTTCCCAACGCCATGTTTCGAGTCGAGCTCGAGAACAAGCATCAGGTGCTGGCCCACATTTCGGGAAAAATGCGGAAGAATTTCATTCGCATTCTTCCTGGCGACCGCGTGGCGGTGGAGCTTTCGCCCTACGATCTGACGCGCGGACGGATTGTGTATCGCTACAAGTAGTCGGACAAAGTAGAGCAGGGAAGGACGGAGTCGAAATGAAGGTACGAGCATCGGTAAAGAAAATTTGCATGAAGTGCAAAGTGGTTCATCGGCGCGGAGTGGTGCGCGTGATCTGTTCGAACGCAAAGCACCGCCAGCGCCAGGGTTAAAGAGGCAGGGAGGAACAGCATGGCTCGCATCGCAGGTGTGGATCTTCCGCCAAACAAGCGGCTTTGGATCGGCCTCACGGCCATTTATGGAATCGGGCAGGAGCGCGCGAAGTCGCTCGCCGAAAAAGCGAAGGTTGACCACACCAAGAAGATCAAGGATTTGACGGAGGACGAAGTCACGCGCATTCGCGCCGCGATTGAATCCGAAGGCCGTGTGGAAGGCGATTTGCGCAAAGAGATGCAGATGAACATCCGCCGCCTGATTGAAATTCAGGCGTATCGCGGATTGCGCCATCGCCGTAATCTTCCCGTGCGCGGTCAGCGAACGCATACCAACGCGCGCACGCGAAAAGGTCCGCGCAAGGGCGCCGTGGCTGCCAAGAAGAAAGTGGCGGCTCGC
This sequence comes from uncultured Acidobacteriota bacterium, assembly GCA_963772535.1. Classification (GTDB taxonomy): domain Bacteria; phylum Acidobacteriota; class Terriglobia; order Acidiferrales; family UBA7541; genus Palsa-295. The sequence continues at coordinate 63,401 of CAVYXN010000004.1, read as the reverse complement.
AAGTAGTTTGGATTTTATTTAGCTCGGGTCTTGAGACCCGATGGTTCGCAGGACGAGAGGAAACAAGTGGCCAAAGAACCGAAAGACGCAGCCGCCGGAGCAGCAGTTCCTGGCGGAGCGCCGGCAAAAACATCGAAGCGCAAGAAAGAGTTTCGCAAGAAGCGTGAGAAGCGCGTCGTCCCGCATGGTGTCGTTTGCATCTCGGCGACATTCAACAACACGATGATCACGCTTACCGATCCCGATGGCCGCACCGTCAGTTGGGCAACGGCTGGATCAGTGGGCTTCAAGGGCTCGCGCAAAGGTACGCCCTACGCCGCTCAGCAGGCTGCGATGACGGCGGCCGGGATTGCTCGCGATCAGTACGGCATGAAATCGGTCGAAGTGAGAGTGAAAGGTCCCGGTGCCGGTCGCGAATCGGCAGTTCGGGCACTGGCAACGTCTGGGCTACACATCAACGCGATCAAGGACGTAACGCCGGTGCCGCACAACGGTTGTCGTCCGCCGAAGCGCCGTCGCGTCTAATTTGGATTCTTGGTATCTAGAGATTCTGCAGCAGAAGCAAAGGAGAGAAGGACTTGGCAAGACATCGTGAAGGAGTTTGCCGGTTGTGCCGACGGGAAGGGATGAAACTCTTCCTCAAAGGCCTCCGGTGTTTTACAGAAAAGTGCGCCATCGAAAAGCGCAACTTCGTTCCCGGCCAGCACGGCCAATCGCGCCGCCCGAAGATGGTTGGCTACGGCGTGCAGTTGCGCGAAAAGCAGAAGGTGAAGCGCACCTACGGCCTGCTTGAACGCCAGTTCCGCAACTATTTCGAGAAGGCCGAGCGTTCGAAGGGGCCCACCGGATCGAACTTGATGGTGATGCTCGAGCGGCGTCTCGACAACGCTGTCTACCGTATGGGACTCGCTGGCTCGCGCGCGCAAGCGCGGCAGCTTGTGCTCCACGGGCACGTGCGCGTGAAGGGTCACAAGGTGAATATTCCGAGCTACCTCGTGCAGGTGGGCGACGACATCGCATTGAAGGACAAGATGCGCGATAACGCGATGATACTTGAAGCGCGCAATCTCGCGCAGAGCCAGGGTATTGCCCCATGGCTCGATATCGACCGCGAGAATTTCAAAGCGCGCGTAGTCGCTTTGCCGCGCCGCGAAGATGTACAGACGCCGCCGATGAACGAGCAGCTGATCGTCGAGCTTTATTCCAAGTAGCAGATTCACTTACAGCAATCGCTAAGTCGAAGGGTTTTGTAGGCTCGCCATTGACGGGCCAGGAGGACGCAAAGATGTGGAAGGGCTTTCAGAAACCAAAGAGGTTGGCAGCAGAACCGGAAACACTGACGGACAAGTACGGAAAATTCTCCGCGCAGCCGTTCGAGCGCGGCTGGGGAACCACGGTTGGCAACTCGCTGCGGCGCGCCTTGCTGAGTTCGATTGAAGGCGCGGCGATCACCGCCGTGAAGATCGAAGGTGTGTTGCACGAATTTTCGCCGATCCCCGGCGTCGTCGAAGATGCCACCGACATCATCCTGAACCTGAAGCAGGTGCCGCTCAAGCTCAATACCGATCAGCCGAAAACGATCACGCTCAATGTCGACGTGCCCGGTCCCGTAACCTCGGCGAAAATCGAAGAAGACGCTGATATCGCCGTGCTCGACAAGAACATTTACATCGCGACCGTAAGCGAAGGCGGGAAACTCGAACTCGAATTGCGCGTCAAGAACGGCCGCGGTTACGTGGCTGCCGATCGCAACTTCGACGAAGACCTGCCGATCGGTTATATCCCGATTGACTCGGTGCATTCGCCAGTGCGCAAGGTGAACTACTCAGTGGAAGCGGCCCGTCTCGGCCAAATGACTGATTACGAGAAGCTTACGCTCGAAGTCTGGACGAATGCGGCGATCACTCCGCAGGATTCAATTGGCCTCGCGGCGAAGCTGATGAAGGACCACATGAGCATTTTCATCAATTTCGAAGAGACGCCCGATCTTCCCGAAGAGATCGTCGAGAGCTACAACGATCCGCGCCTGGAATTCCTCGACCGTTCGGTGGAAGAGCTCGAGCTTTCGGTGCGCTCCTACAACTGCTTGAAGAACGCGAACATTCAGAACCTTCGCGAGCTCGTTCAGAAGACCGAATCCGAAATGCTGAAGACCAAGAATTTCGGCCGCAAGTCGCTGAACGAAATCAAAGATATACTGGTGAAGATGGGCCTCAGCCTGGGAATGAAATTCGACGAGCACGGCCGCATTATCTGGCCGCCGCTCCCGAGCCAGACGGCTCCTCCGCCTTCCGAAGGAGACGCCACGGCTCTCTAAGCCACGGTTCGAACCATGAGACACCTTATTTCGGGTTCAAAACTTGGGAAGCAGCCGGCGCATCGCCGCGCAGTGCTCCGCAATCTGGTCACAAACCTGATTGAAAAGGAGCGCATCCATACCACTCTGCTTCGCGCCAAGACGGCTCGTCCGATCGCCGAACGCATGATCACGCTCGGCAAGCGCGACTCGCTCCACGCGCGGAGGCAGGCGGCGGCTTTCCTTATGACGCCGGATGCCACCAGGAAGCTTTTCTCCGATCTCGCCCCGCGCTTCGCGGATCGTCCGGGCGGTTACACGCGCATCGTTCGCGCAGGCTGGCGAATCGGTGACGGCGCCGAACTCGCGATTCTCGAATTCATCGGCTCCGAGCTGAAAAAGAAAGAAAAGAAGTCGCGCAGAGCAAGAACGGAAGAAGCGCCTGAGGTGAACGAAAAAGAGAAAGAAAAGGAAGTCGCCTCTAGCAAGAAGTAATTCTTCTGAGGGGTTTAAAGGCCCGCGCCGATTTCTCCGACGCGGGCCTTTTTCTTTTCTCGGACTCTACGACTTCGATTTAATCCCCAGCCAGGAATCGTAAATCGCCTTTTGTTGCGGGGTCGGGTGATCTACAGGCTTCAGGGTGTACGTAGCATGAGGATTTGATCCGATCGTCACGGCCAGGTCCTGCACGCGTCCGAGACGCATAACCAGCACGTGAACCACGTCTCCCGGTTTGTGCGCGCTCACAACCTCGGCAGGCCCTCCCGCCTCCACGGCACGATCATCGATAGCAAAAATCACGTCGTCGAGGTTGAGTCCTGCTTTTTCCGCGGGGCTCCCGGGAATCACATTCCGGATTGTGTACCGGCCATCCTCCCCTTTCTTGATTTCGACTCCAATCCAGGGCTTGCTGGAATCCACCTTTGCAGTCACGGCGATTCCGGCATATGCGAAATACTTCTCGTAAGGAATCGCATCCTTTCCGCTGATGTAGCGAGTGAAAATGTCGCTCAAATCCGCCCCGGCAACTTCTGACGCCGCTCGAGTCGGATCCTCTGGCTCGAATCCTGGCTTCGGCAGCGCGTAGCGCGAATAAAGGAGCCGCATCCAATCATCGAGCGATTTCTGGTTGTTCGTCTTCTCACGAATCGCAAAGTCGAGGATGTGACCCATCACCTGCCCCCCGTCGTAATAGGAATACCAGGTATTCGCAAGATTGGTCTTCTGCTGAACCACACCGGCATTAGGGAACCAGGTATCCCAGCTAGTATCTTCAATGCTGCGTTCGCTCCGCCCAGGCTCCGAGTCAAACTTCGTCACCAACTTGCCGAGGTTGTCGAGATAGTGCTGCGGGGTGATCAAACCGGCACGAACGAGTGCAAGCGCGCCGTAGTAGCTCGTCAACCCCTCAGATATCCAGAGCGATGGCGTATGCACGATTTGCGAATAGTCGAAGGGACCAAGCGGCCGGGGCCGCAGCCGCTTTACGTTCCAGGCGTGGAAGAATTCGTGCGACGCGACAAACAACTTCAACTCGTATTGCGTGCCATAATTCTCCGCGGGACTTTCGTCGTTCCAATCCTTTTGAAAGTTGATTTGAGTCGAATTGAGGTGCTCGAGACCGCCGCCGGTTCCCGGCCAGATGTGAAACAAGAAGTAGTAATCCTTGAATGGGGCAGCCTGTGAGGCCGTGCCTGCCACCGAAGCGAATATCGGGACGATTTGTTCCACGAATTTCTGAGTGTCCGCCGTAAATTTCGCAAAGTCCTGACCGCCCTCAACATCATGGACGATCACGTGATAAGTGGTCCCCATCACTTGAAAATCTTTTTCGGCGAAATCTGAGATCTCTAGCGGCGCATCAGCAAACCAATCGTAATTCCCGGCATGAAACGCGTGCTCCGACGTATGCTCCATTCCCGTTGCGACTTTCCAGCCTGAAGGCACGGCGATCGTGAGTTCAATCGGGCGCTCTTTGCCTCCGACCAGATACATCCACACCGAAGGGCCGCCGATGAATGCGTGCCGTTCGTCATACTGAGCCTGGTTATTGCGAAGCGTGTCGCCGAAAATCTGGTACTGAATCGTCGCGCCGTTCGAGCCCGAGAGTTCTACGCGCCATGTCTGGCTGTCGGTCTTGCGCCAGGCGAGTTCTTTTCCGCTTGGCCCCGTGGCGCGAAAGCGCTGCACATTCACCGCGTAGTTCTGAATGTAGTAGGAACCGGGCGCCCAATCCGGCATCGCAAAGTCCGCAGTGGCTCCTTCAAGCCCTGAAGCGCGGATCGTCACGTCCATCAAATGCGTGCTGGGATGCTCGAAGCCAAGTTCGTAATGAAGCGGTTCGGCAGCCGAAGCAGTCGAAAAATGTAGCGCTAAAACCAGCAACAAGGTTGCCGATACTCTCACGATGCGTCCAAGCATCCTGACGTCCCCCCTTGGAAGTTGATTTTCAACCTGCGGGCCGAATACCGGCGTCACTCTGGGGGGTACCGCTTTCCCCCCGTCGCTTCCGGACGCCGCGCCCGAGCACGAGCAACTGAGCCGCCGCACCGCCGGCGGTGTCAAGCATCACATCGGTTACAGCAGCTCCACGCCCCGGCACAAACGACTGATGAAACTCGTCGAGTGCGGCGTAGCCTGCGACGATAAAAATTACTATCAGGGCCCAACGGAGGCCAAAGTCTCGCGTTCCTGCCCGCAGCGCATGCAACACGAGCAGGCTCAAAATAAAATACTCGGTGAAGTGAGCGCTCTTCCTTATGACGTGGTGAATCAAAGAAAGTGTTTCGGGCATTGCATGCGGAAGGAACCATCGGAGTACCGGTATGATGACCCGGGAGGTGTTTTCGCTGGTGAAAGTCTCAGTGGAGAACGACGAGATTACAACTGCCCAAAGAATCGCCGGCCACCAATATCTCAGCCAACGCACTCTAGTGCCACCCCGCCAGACACACCGGCACAGGTCGATTCTCTGGATGTGGTGCGTTATTCAAGCCGGTAGTTCGGAGCTTCTCGAGTGATGATCACGTCGTGGACGTGGCTTTCGCGCAGGCCTGCCGATGAAATACGAATGAAGCGGCTCTTTTCTTGCAATTCTTTTAGGTTTTCCGCACCGCAGTAGCCCATTCCGCTGCGCACCCCACCAACGAGCTGATCGACGAGCGCGGAGAGAGGGCCTTTGTAAGGAACCTGGCCTTCGATTCCTTCAGGGACGGACTTGCCGCGATCCGCAAGCTCTTGCGAATAACGATCGGCCGACCCGGCTTCCATCGCGCCCAGCGATCCCATGCCGCGGTACGATTTGAACGTTCGCCCCTGGTAGAGAATCGTCTCGCCCGGAGATTCTTCGGTGCCGGCAAAAAGACCGCCAATCATCACGGTGGATGCACCTGCTGCGATGGCCTTCGTAATATCGCCTGAGAATTTGATTCCGCCGTCGGCGATGATCGGCACACCGGAATTTCTGGCGGCTCGCGAACATTCCATGATTGCAGTTATTTGCGGGACACCGGCACCCGTCACCACCCGGGTTGTGCAGATGGAGCCGGGGCCAATGCCCACTTTTAATCCGTCGACGCCCAGCGAGATCAGATCGCATGCGCCTTCGGCAGTCGCAACATTACCGGCAATCAGCTGGATTTCAGGAAACTTGCGCTTTACAGTGCGAATCGCTTCCATCACGCGGGCCGTGTGCCCGTGGGCGGTATCGATTGCCAGCACGTCCACTTTCTCCCGTGCAAGTTCTTCAGCCCGTTCGAGATAGTCGCCGGTCGCCCCGATCGCTGCACCCACGCGAAGGCGCCCATGTTCGTCCTTCGTGGCACTCGGAAACTCAATTTTCTTTTGAATGTCTTTTACGGTGATCAACCCTTTGAGATTGAATTCGTTGTCGACAACCAGAAGCTTCTCGATGCGATGCTTCTGCAAGATTCGCTCGGCCTCGTCGAGCGTCGTGCCCACTGCAACTGTGACGAGATTGTCCTTCGTCATCACGGCGCTCACGGGCTGATCGAGATTGCGCTCGAATCGGAGATCGCGATTCGTCAAGATCCCCACGAGCCGTGTTCCGCGCGTCACGGGCAAGCCGGAGACCCGGTACTTCGTCATGATATCGAGCGCTTGCCGCACCGACATTTCGGGAGCAATCGTCACCGGATCGACAATCATTCCGCTTTCCGAGCGTTTCACGCGGTCCACTTCTTCCGCCTGCCGGTCGATGCTCATATTGCGGTGGATAAATCCGATCCCACCCTGGCGCGCGATCGCAATCGCGAGGCGCGAGTCAGTCACAGTGTCCATCGCAGCCGCCACGATGGGGATGTTCAGCGGGACGTTGCGTGCCAGGCAGGTGCGTGTGTCTGCCTGCGTCGGCAGCACCGAAGACTTGCCGGGCAGCAGTAGAACGTCGTCAAACGTCAGCCCTTCCGGGATGGCGCCCTCAATCATCAATTTCTCCTATGGTTTCGCGGCGTTTCGCGTCGCGCAAAAAAGCGCCTATAAACAACTCAGCCCAGCCGGATTCGCTGGGCCAGACCGCGATTCGATTGTCGCAACTTACCCTCATGATTAAAAAAGCCATTCTAGGCGCATCGCGAGACGAAATCAAGAAGCTCGCTCAGCTAGTCGAGTTGCGCGATTAGCGCAGACTGCCTACCATGGATGCGATGAAAGAATTCATTCCGTCGCGATGGCTTCGCAACCCGCACGCGATGACGATTGCCGCCACTTTCTGGCGGCGAAAATACTCCCGGCTCCCTGCGAGCACTTCCCGGCTTTTTGAAGTTGAACCGGGGACACAGGTTCGCGCGGAGTGTCACTGGCAAGAGAATCCGCGCGGCCATACAACGATCGTGCTCTTGCACGGCCTTGAAGGCTCGTCTGAATCGGGCTATATGCTGGGGATCGCGGAGAAGGCGTGGCTTTCGGGCTTCAACGTCGTTCGGTTGAATCAGCGCAACTGCGGCGGTACCGAACGGCTCACGCAAACGCTCTATCATTCCGGACTAAGCGGCGACATCCGTTCTGTGATTTTCGAACTGATCGAGCGCGACCGGTTGCCCGAGCTTTTCGCTGTCGGATTCTCAATGGGCGGCAACCTGGTGCTGAAAATGGCCGGCGAATTAGCTGACTCAGCGCCCACGCAGATCCGCGGTTTCGTTGCCGTAGCGCCAGCGCTCGATTTGGCGGCCTGCGCCGACGCACTCGGCGAGCCGCGGAACTTTGTGTACCAACGTCACTTTGTGACAGGCCTGAAGCGCCGTATGCGCCTGAAAACAATCCTCTTTCCCGGAGTTTTCGCCGTTGACGGAATGCGGAACATTCGAAGCGTTCGTGAATTTGACGAGCTGATTACAGCTCGCTTTTGCGGCTTCGCAGGGGCCGATGATTACTACAAACGTGCAAGCGCGTTGCAATTGATAGCGCAGATTCGCAAGCCGTGCATGATCCTCACTTCACAGGATGACCCCTTTGTCCCGATCTCGTCATTCAGCAACGCCGCCATCCGCGAGAATCCTTGCATCGAACTCGTCATCACGAAGCACGGCGGTCACTGTGCCTTCATCTCAAATGAGCGAGACGACGCGCGTTTCTGGGCGGAAAAGCGCGTTGTAGAATTTTGTCTGCAGCTCTCGGCTCCGCAGCACTAAGATGTTGGGGATTCTGTGAAAGGTGGTTTAGTCCACTTCTTGACGTTGGCTCGCTTGGCAGCTAAGATTATTTCGCGAAAGCGCGTGATCGTAATTCGACAATTCAGCTCGCCGTTCCAAATCAGAAGGCAACTTCCTTCCGACTTTCATCTTCTTATTGTTCGTCCTGGAATCTCAGTGCGCTCTTGGCGGCGATGTTGCTAACCGCGCTGGCAATAAAGGAAATCAGAATGAATTGTAATAAATATCCGATCGCGGCTCGTCCCGATGGCCGCCTGTATGCAGCCGTCCGGCTAGGGCTCGTGCGTCTTGGGTCGTTCGCGCTCCTTTTCACATTTGCGTTCAGCTTCATGGCAATCGCGCCCGTTCACGCCCAAAAGTTAAGCGAAAAGCAGCTTCCGAAGATGTACCGGGAGTGGCTCGATCGCGACGTGGCATATATCATCACCAAGGAGGAGCGGGATTCCTTCCTTAAGATCACGTCGGATGAAGCGCGGGACAAGTTCATCGACCATTTTTGGGCGCTTCGTAACCCCGATCCCGGTTCGCCGTCAAACACCTATAAGGATGATATTTATCAAAGGATTTCATACGCGGATGCTCATTTCGGTACAGGTTCTGGCGGGGAGGGTTGGCGCACCGCCCGCGGACAAACCTATATCACTCTGGGTCCTCCCGCCCACAAAGAGACGCACTACGGCGCGGGCAACCTGAGGCCTCTGGAGATCTGGTTCTATTCGAATACGTTGCCACCGCTTCCACCTTTCTTCTACATCATGTTTTATCAGAGAGACAATATTGGTGATTTTCGGTTTTACAGCCCGTACTTTGACGGGCCCACAGAACTCGTCACAGGGGTTGAGGCGATCAACGACAATACGGCGGCTTTGAAGATGATTCAGGATTCGGTCGGGCCGGAAGTCGCTCGCGTGGCGCAAACCTTGTTTCCCGATGAAACGATCGATCAGCAAGGACGCATCAGTCTGTCGTCCGACATACTGCTTTCCCAAGTTAAGAGCCTTGCAAATCAGCCTGCTTACAAAGCCATGTTGGAACGCCGCCGGAGATTGTTGGAAGACGTTTCGTCGCGAATCGTCGTCGAGGGACGAAATCTCGACATCATTACTCTTCCGGTTCGGGACTCTCATGGTCTGACGCGGCTGGATTACGCGATTCGTATGCACAATCCGAGCGACCTGACGCTCACAGACGGGGGTAACGGCCGCTACACGTTCGCGCTCGAAGTCCGGGCGCGGGTTTTCGGGCCGGACGGAAAGCTCATTTTTACGCAGCAGAGATCTGTGACCGATTCTATGGACAAAGCAGGTCTGACTAAAATTCAGGACCGAGTCTTCGGGTATGAAAGTTCGCTGCCTCTGCCGCCCGGAAAGTACCGTCTCGATTTTTTGCTGACTGACTGGCAAAAAAAACTAGGGCTCCATGCTGAGCGCGAAGTGACGATCCCGGTGGTGGATGCTAACAGTCTCATGATCCCAGGTATCCTGCCGTTCGCAGCTGCAGTTACGGTAGACCCTTCAGCCGTGGATTCCACGCCGTTTGCGATGGGTGGCGTTAAGTTCACTCCTCTGGCGGGTACCCCCCTACTGTTAAATCCGGGCCAGAACCTGGAAGTTGCCTATCAAATATGGACTGCGCCGAAAGATCCACAAGCGGTCGCAGGACAGAACCTTCAGGTCCATTACGCTTTAGGCCAGCCTGCCAATATTGGAACGGCCACAGTGGTTGATGACTCGATTAGCATGGGCCAATTCGATTCGAATGGGTCGCTGGTAAATGGAAAGAAATTTTCGCTCAACCCGCAATGGATCGGCAGTTATATGCTCGCAGTTGCGGTCAGCCATGGCGCCTCGCAGCGAGCCTCGGCGACACTAAACTTCCGAGCGGTGGGGGGCGACTTGATTCCTAGGCCCTGGGATGTGTCCGACCCGTCATTGGTCAAAGATGCGGAGCAAGGAGTCCAGGATCAACAGCGGGGACTCTGTTACCTCAGTTTGGGTCAAGCGGCGGAAGCGCGGCTTTATTTTCGTCGCTCGTTAGAGCGCGACCATGGAAATGAGGTTGCGCGTTCTCGCTTGGTTAACGCCTATTATTCGCAGCAAGATTATTCCGCGGTTGTGAGCCTCTATAACGACTCTGGTGCGACCAACGAAACCGATTCTGAAACCCTCTCTCACATCGCCTCCAGTTTGGTGAAGACAGGGGACACGAAGCGAGCAATAGCACTCTTAGAGCAATCGGTTCATTCGCGTCCTGAGGACGGAGGTCTGTACCTGGCTCTTGCGGAGGCCTACGGGCAGGCCGGCGATACCGCGAAAGCGGCGGAGATGACGCAAAAGGGTCGCTCATACATAGGGCCGGCACAACCCTCTACACCTTAATCATCCATCCTAGAAGTTCATACGACGAGGCGTATTCTCCGAGTGGGTGTATATTATTTTTCGTATAATTCTCCTCGAAACAAAATAAAACTGGCCCTTCATTTTCGATGCTGGTGGCCGACCTAACGTAACATAGTTGTTATCAGTTGCTTAGAGATGCTCTTCAAATTCTTCTTTTTGGCCCTAATGGTGCATACACGGTTCACAGTATTGGCGTCTTGGGTGTAGACGCCGGGATTTCGATCTCTGTTTTTGTTTGCCCGGGGTGTGGTGTTCTGGTCTGAGTATTGGGGATTCCTTCAGATCCTAAGGGTGAAAGGAGCCGTATGAGCTTTTTGAAAAATGCTTTGCTAACTTCTCTTGTCTTGGTGCTCTGCGCTGTGTTCGCTATGCCGACACTCGCACAGGACCAAAGTTCCGCGCGAGGCAATTTGAGCGGCCTCGTTTACGATTCGTCACAAAGTTTGGTTCCAGGCGCCGAGGTCACAGTTACCGGACCAATTGGCAGCCTGACCCAGAACACCAGCGGTCAAGGTTCATTCCTCTTTTCGACCTTGATTCCCGGGTTATACTCAGTACGAGTTACGAAACCCGGTTTCAAAGTTTCAGAGGTCGGGAACGTCGAAGTCTTGATTAACAAGACCACCAGCGTCTCGGTTACTCTTGAGCCTGGAGCGATCACTCAGGTGGTCGAAGTCGCTTCGGCATCTCTGACTGTAGATACGACCGCTTCGTCGGTCAACACGGATATCGCCGACACTTTCTACCAAAATATCCCTATACAACGAAACGTTGCGAGTCTCTTCTACCTCGCTCCCGGTGCCGTTTCCGGTATTGGAACTGGCGCCGCAAACCCTTCTATCTCTGGGTCGACTGGATTGGAGAACCTGTACGTCGCTGACGGTGTCTCGATCAACGACCCGGCTTTCGGCGGTCTCGGTGTTTGGGCGCGAGCTTATGGAGCCCTCGGCTCGGGTATCAACCTCTCGTTTGTGAAGGAAGTTCAGGTAAAGACCGGCGGCTTTGAACCGCAGTACGGTCATGCCAGCGGCGGTATCGTTCAGGTCGTTACGAAGTCGGGTAGCACCTCCTTCCACGGTGCGGTCGGTGGGTACTTTAACACCCACGCCATGCAGGATACGTACCTTAACTCTGACGATCCGGTTTACAACACTCTCAACCAAGTCGGACGCCACATCAACGATGGACGCTACGAAGCCGACGCCGAAATGGGCGGTTATGTTCCTCTGTTGGGGTTGAAAGACCGGCTTTTCTGGTTCGGTACTTTCAATCCTACTTGGAACCAGGCCCGCTGGTCACCGACTCTCGGAAATCCAAATTTCGGTAGTGCACCCTCTGGCTTGTTCGATATTTACGGAACCCACATTCAGTATCGAACGTTTTCCGAGGATTATGCCGGTAAGCTGACGTTTAAAATCAACAACTCCCACACAGTCGAGAGTTCCGTGTTCGGAGACCCGAACTCGCGTAACAACGCGCCCTCTCCTAACCTGTTGAATGCTGACAGCACGTCAGTGAATTCGTCATGGAATTACGGTACCCGCAACTGGGACACTCGCTATGACGGGGCGCTCAGTCCAACGTGGACGATCGATGCGGCATTCACCTGGAGCTGGAATCATTTCACGGAAGCTCCGGCCAACATCGTCCAGATCGTCGACCAGACTCAGGTGGATGGTTTTACAGGTCAGCGCGGCACGTTCACAGCACAAGGCTTCGGTTTCTACGAGCCTTATGACTCAAACACAAAGTCGATCCAGGCGGACACGTCGAAGACCTATCACTTCGCAGGTCAGCACACGTTCAGCTTTGGATACAATTGGCAATACCCGACATACGGCGACACTACGAGAAACTCGGGCCCGACGTATCCGATTCCCGCGGTCAATGCCTCGGGAATGGACCCAGGGTACGCCACGAGGCCAGGAGTTGTTGGTAGCCCGAGCGATTCGGCTCTCATTCTGGTACTGGCCGATCCGGCACATACCCGTGGAACAGCAGGTTGCACTCTCTGTCCCTACATGGACGTCCCGGGATTTGCGACTCCCCAGCGAGTCGTCTTGCAGCAAGTGCGTGGACGGTTCGACTCCAAGGTAACAAGGAGCAGCGGCAAGTATCACGCCGCCTATGCGAACGACGCCTGGTCAATCGGAACGCATGTCACCTTGAATGCGGGTATCCGGTGGGAACAGCAGCGCCTTGTGGGCAACACGGACTTCCATTCCTTCGTGAACATGTGGTCACCGCGTTTCGGCATCATCGTGGACCCGAAGGGCGACCGCAAATCGAAGATTTACGCCAATTACGGTCGCTACGCATACGTACTCCCGCTCGACGCGGCGATCCGATCGCTTAGCACGGAATCAGATTTCTTGAATCCGTTCTTTGCTCCGGCCTCGACGACGGTCGGATGCCCGGCGGGAACTCCCGCTGGCGCTCCTTGCGTCGTCACCACTGCGAGTGGCACTCCGGACTACGCGAACTTCTTTGTTCCCGATGGTGCTCACCTTCTAAATAACGCTATAGGTGGCGTGTTAAGATCAGTGAACGTCGCCCAAAACGGTGGTGAACCGTTTGCACCCGGCACGCGCATGGAATATACAGACGAATTCGTCGTCGGAGCCGAGCACCAGTTCCGCGGCGGAATCGTGGCCAGCGCCCGGTACATTGATCGCCGCCTCAAGCGCGTGATCGAAGACCAGGGCGGTATTTCGGTAGAGCAGTTCAACGCTCTCGCCAATAACGGCGGCGGCCTTAACTACTTCATCGGAAATCCCAACGCGAAGCAGGATATTTTCGTGAATCCGAACGAGCAGGTATTCGGGGGAACCGGTGCTTGCACCGGTAGTTCCAATGGGATTACGACCGATTGCACGCCCGTGGGACTGGGTTTCGCAGCTGCCTACAACACGGCTCTGACGACGCCATCGCCGGCTAATGCGGCTGCTTTGGTGGCGCAGGGCTTTCCTTCGGCCTGTATCGACTCTCACAATGTTCCTACGGTCTACACTGCGCCCGATCAGTCGAACACGTTTGGCTCGATTCTTGGTAGCGCCTGCTTCCCAGCGGTGAATACCGGGACTTGGACCACGCCAGCCGGCAAGTTGCTTCCCGATTGCACCAGCTTTGCGCAATCGCAAATGCCGGGCGTATGTGCGGCCTTCGGTGGTGAGTTCTATCCCGACGGCAAGCCAGACACATACAAGGACCCCAAGAGGGAATATGAGGCGGTCGAACTCGAAGTAAACAAGGCCTTCAGCCACAACTGGGCGATGGTAGCCAACTGGCGCATTGCACAGCTTCGTGGAAACTATGAAGGCGCGTTCCGCAACGATAACGGGCAGGCTGATCCTGGTATCAGCTCCCTCTTCGACCTGACCCAAGGTGATTTCGGTCTGATCGGGCAACAGCAGGGCATCGGTCCACTCAACACAAATCGCAAGCAAGTTGTCAACGTCTACACGACCTACGTTCTGGGCAGTGGCAAGCTGAAGAACATGGTTTTGGGTGGTGGCGTGAAGGTTCAGTCGGGCGTGCCACTCACAACTTTGGCTGCCCAACAGGCCTACCAGAATCCTGGTGAGGTGCCAGTGTTCGGTCGCGGCGATCTCGGCAATGCGCCCGTCACCGGCAGCGTTGATGCCCACATTGAATATCCGTGGAAGATCAACGACCGTTTCACGATGAAGTTCGGAATGGATTTGTTCAACATCGCGGACGGCAGGCGTCAGCTTCTGACCGACCAGAACGTGGACCAGGGCTTCCAGATCAAGAACATCGATTTCCAGAAGCCGGCTGCCTGCGCAGGTCAAGTATGTCAACCCTTCCAGACACCTTTCCAGGCAAGGGGTAGCGTTCGCTTGGAGTTCTAACCTCAACTGAAACCTCGGGAGGGCGCTTCGGCGCCCTCCTTTTTTTTTCGGGTGGCATTGTTGACCCTGCTGTCCCCCCTTCTAAGGCTCGTTGATCATGTTCCCCCGAGAAGGGAGCTACTGCCTCGCGGGGGTGGTATAGTCAAGGCTCAAGCATTTGGTGCAGCGCAGCCAAGAGCGAGGAGGTTTCAGGTGCGATATCTAGGCGTTACTGCGGGATGTCTTCTTTTCGTAACTGCCCTCGCCTTCCCTCGTCGTGCCTTCGGTCAGCGTACCACCCGGACGGGGCTAGAGATCAATGTTCAAGTGCGAACTGCCGCCGGGACGCCCGCCCCTCCCGGAACTCATGTTGGGCTTGAGCTCGCTGAGGGGGGGCCTGTCGAAGAGTGCCAAACAGAAACCGATGGCAGGTGCCACTTCATACCTCCTTCGCCAGGCTCGTATGTGGTTAGGCTTAAGCAACCAAATTATAAAGAGCAATCCTCGCGCGTAGACCTTATCTCTACGTACAAGGGATATGTAGCATTCACGTTGCAGCCCCTTCCTGGGGCGGAGGAGCGCGAGGCCCCCAAGGACGCGACTGGCGGCTCGGTTTCCGCAGCCGACCTCGCCGTTCCCGACAATGCGAAGAAGGAATTTGAAGCAGCGCAGAAGGCGCTCGATGCGAAGGATCTCGATTCGGGGATCGCGCACCTCAAGAAGGCCACCGAGTTATATCCAAATTTCCCTCAAGCATTCGCTACGATGGGCGCAGCTTATCTTGAGCAAAAGAAGTACAAGGAAGCACAAGAGGCGCTTGAGAAGGCCGTTCAGCTCGACCCGAAAGCAGCTGGAGCCTATATCGAGCTGGGGGCCACACTTAACCAACTGAAGGAGTACCCCGGCGCGGTGACCGCGCTCACCAAGGGCCTTGATTTGAACGCGGACGTGCCAGCCGGCAACTATGAGCTTGCTAAAGCCTACTTGGCGCAGCAGCAGTGGCAGAACGCTGAGCCGGCTCTGAGGAAGGTTATCGCGGCGCAGCCGGATATGGCTAGCGCCCACGTGATGCTCGGCAACGTTCTACTTAAGAAGGGCGATGGCCCTGGCGCCCTGAACGAGTTTCAAACCTATTTAAAGCTCGATCCCAATGGTCCTATGGCGCCGGGAGTTCGCGAAGTAATCCCCAAGATTGAAGCAGCTTTGGCGAAGCAGGCGAAATAACCATCACGACGCGTCAGCACAGCATCCGCTCTGAAATCCGATCGACGATCCGCAACATTTATGCAATCGGGGTTTCGAGTGATTGCGCGAAGGCGGGTGTGAGAAGCTTCGCTTCGCCGGAATCGGCAATCACCATCACGTCTTCGCAGCGCAGGCCGTAGTCTCCTACCACGTAGATTCCTGGCTCGTTTGAGAAGGTCATTCCTGGCTTCAGGATTGTGGTGTTGCCCTGCACAAGATACGGTGATTCGTGGCCGTCCATCCCGATTCCGTGGCCCAGGCGATGCGTGAAGTATTTGTAGCCGGGACCGAAACCGGCGTCCGTAATCACCTTGCGGGCGGCGCCATCCACCGAGCCGCATTCGTGCCCTGCCACAGCCGCCGCGAGCGCCGCGTCCTGCGCGCTTCGCACGATTTCAAAAGCATGCTGAAGCTTGGGCGACGGCTTTCCGAGCACACTCGTTCGAGTCACGTCGGACTCATATCCCTCGACGCGCGTCCCCCCGTCAATCAGCACGCCCATGCCCTCGCGCAGCACCTGCTCTTCACGCGTCCCGTGCGGCAAGGCGGCCGCGGGTCCGAACAGCACAATCCCGTATCCTTCGAGCCCCATTTTCTTGTAGGCGCGGGATATCATGCCCGACACTTCTCGCTGCGTCATGCCTTCCCGCAGTGAAGCAAACGTAGCTTTGTACACGTCGAATGTGACCGAGCATGCTAGACGCATCAGTTCCAGCTCATGCTCGCTTTTCTGCGCGCGGCATCCTACGGTCACCGGGTTACCGCTGCCGTAGTCGAGCGAGGAAGCCGCCTGTCGAAGACCGTCGTAGAAAACATACTTTGTGGTCTCCTCCACCCCTACTCGTCCAGTGCGAATCCCTCGCTCGGCCAGCCATTTCGCGATCAACGCATAGGGGCTCTCATCTTCTTGCCAGACGCGCAGCTCGATTGGCCACCGCAGCTGTTCTCGCAAACGTCCTTCCTCAAATGCCGGGCAGATCATCAGCGGCTGGCCTTCGCGGGGAATCATTAGAGCGACGATTCGTTCACTCAAGCCCCATGGAGTTCCGACGTAGTATGCGAGCGTGGTGCCCGGCGTCACGTAGAGCACATCAAATCGCGGCTTCGCATTGGTCATCAGCTCTTGCGCGTGCGCGATGCGGCCTTGCAATTCGTCGACGCGGATCGGCTTCACCCGGTCGCCGAGCGCTTGTAGCTTGTCGAAGGCAGGGGGCAATTCGCCCTGTGTGCGCTGCGAATTTTGCCGCGGGGGTCCGCTATTCACCAGTGGTGCGCTTATCGCGGCAGCGGTTGCGCCGGCGCCTGCGATCGAAGCAGTCTTCAACAATTCACGCCGTGATACCTTCATGCATCCCCCGGTGATGATGCCGCGTGCACAGCAGCGCGCTTCCTGAAGCTAGAAGTGAGAAATCAGAACCACATCCGTAGCGGGGACTCCACGCGAGTAAACAATCTGCTTTCCATCCGGTGAAAGCGCGTAGGCCCACACAAAGCCCGAGCCGAAATTCATGATCGGTTTTGGGGAAATAATAGCGGATGCCGGCACGCCAACCGGCTGGGCCCAAAGGCTCGCTACCGAATTCTTGTTTACCACAAACAGCACCGAACGCCCGTCCTTGGTCCACTCAAGGTCACTTCCACCTTCGCCGCCAAAAACGGTCTCCGCCGGCACGTCATAGACGTTCCGAATTTCTCCGCTGTCGATTGCCACGATCGCCAGCTTCGCGGGTTTGGTTTGATCGGGATGGTATGAGGCGGCGATGAGTTGGTTGTCGGGCGAAATCGCCGGAAACTGAAACGGCTCTTTGCCCAGTCTGGCCGGTGTTCCGCCGTCAATCGCGATCTTCATCAGGATGGGCAAATCGGTCGAAAGATTCACGTACACCACCGTCTTCCCATCTGGCGAACAGAGCGGCCATACATCCGCGGGCCCCTTCGTCAGCTGTTTCACTTCACCGGCGTTGGCATCGCCGCGCCACACGGACAATCCCTGATCTGGCTGATTCACAGTAAACACTACGTGCTGCCCGTCGCCGCATGCGGATGGGAACATCACCGCTCCAGCGCTAACGGCAAGGTCGTGGGCGTTGGCGCCGTCGGGAGAAGTCGTCGCCAATTTCGTGGTGCCGGAAGCATAAAAGCTATAGAGAATCTGATTCAACGGAGTCCATGAGATACCGAAGACGCCATCCGCGCGGCTGATTCCCGAGGTAATCTGTTTTGGCGGTGAAAATGAAGAGCTGCTTCCAAGGCCCGCGGACCACAAATTTCCTGTAAGAGTCAGTTGCACGGTAGCAAGCGTGGCGCCATCGGAAGTGACGCTCGCTCCGGTATAGAAATTCAAATCATTAGTGATTCGCCGCGCTTGACCTCCCGGGTAACTTACCATCCACAGCTGGGCGTTAAGCGAAGGCTTGCTGATCGGCGATCCAAAAACTACGGCCGATCCATCCGGCATCCAGCTAATCCGTCTCGGGTAGCCCCAATCATTCGTTCCGAGCCGGGTTTCTGTACCGGTGTCAACCGCTACTGTTTCGAGAGCATATTGTTGAAAGCCTGCGCTGATCGACTTTCCTATCGCTATCCGTTGCCCGTCCGGCGACCATGCGGGACCCTCCGCCGAAAATGAAAGTGGCTCGCGAAGAACGGCAATGGCATGCTCCGCCGAGCCGTCCGCCTTGGCTCCCAGCAAGCTCGAAGTTCCCGCTGTACTCGATTGCCGCACGAAAGCGATCTGCTTACCGTCCGGCGAGAATGTCACTGGGCTGTCCACGTCGACAATCAATTCGCGCGGTGTTCCCCCGAGGGAGGGAACTTGATAAAGTTTTGAAAGCCCGGTACCAGGTTCGCCTTTTACGAAATACAAATAATTTCCATCCGGTGAAAATGTCAACCCCTTGAAGTTTCCGATCGATGGAGCCACCACTTGGGCCGTGCTGCCGGTGCCGAGCTGTCGCACCCAGATTCCGGACTTTCCCTCTTCGTCGGAAATATAGGCGAGCCATTTTCCGTCAGGTGAAATTGCAGCGCCGTACGTGTGACCGGAGGACGAAATCGGCGTGATCGTCATCTGCGCGAATGAGGTTTGCGCTTTCCGGCCGTTGCGTTCATGAATGAACAAGAGCACCGCAGCAGCGAGCGCAGCCAATATCGCCCCTCGGCGTGCCCAGTCGCTCCATTGAATTTGAGTGATTGTAGAAGGTGTTGACGGCCCAGGCTGACTTTGTGCCAATGACGGTATCGCCACCGCCGCTGAAGACGATGATGGTGTTGGGCCCAATCCCGTTGACCATGTTCTCGAGGAGCCACTCATGGGGCGAGAGGAATCGCTGTCGCGCTTCAATCGCTTCAAATCTCCGCGAAGTTCAGCCGCGGTCTGGTAGCGGAAATCAGGATCCTTCTCGATCGCTTTTCCGATGATTTCTTCGAGCTTCGCCGGGAGATTCGGATTCAAAGTGGAAGGCGCAGCCGGCGTGCGATTCAAGATCGCATCGAAAATCACAGCCGAAGTATTTCCGTTGAATGCAGCCTGGCCCGTTGCCATCTCGTAGAGTACGGCACCCAAACTGAAAAGATCAGTGCGCGCGTCCAATTCCTCACCTCGGGCTTGTTCCGGAGACATATAGGCCACCGTGCCAAGCGCCGATCCCGGACTCGTCAGCATCAGAGTGTCGGTTGTCGGCTGTGTTGTGGTGTTACCTACACCCACAGCTTCGGCGATCCGGCGCGACGCTGCCTGCTTGGCGAGTCCAAAATCGAGGATCTTCGCCTGACCTCGCGCGGTGACAAAAATATTGGCGGGCTTGATATCGCGATGAATGATCCCGCGCGAGTGCGCCGCGTCGAGCGCATCCGCAATCTGCGCCCCGAACTCGAGAAGGGAATCGGTTGCAACGGGACGTCCGCCGATCCGTTCGCGCAGCGTTTGGCCCTCGAGCAGCTCCATCACAAGGAAAGGGCGCCCGTTGTATTCGCCCACATCATAAATCGTGCAAATTCCCGGATGATTCAGCGACGAGGCGGCGCGTGCTTCGCGCTGAAAGCGCTCGAGAGCACCTGGATCTCGCGTCAGTTCCTCGGACAAAAATTTCAACGCGACTTGCCGCCCCAGCCGCGTGTCCTCGGCGCGATATACCTGCCCCATCCCGCCGCTTCCCAGCGGCTCGATGATTTGATAGTGCGATATTGTTTGTCCGATCAAGCGATCCTTCCGCGTGCCATCGTAAACAACTCACAGTGAGCGCGCAAGGCGCGAAAGTCGATAGTCACGCATCGTCGTTCCGTCGCAAAAATGCGGAGAACGGCACAACTCCGTTCTCCGCAAGATAGCTATCGCACTCTCTTTTATTGCTGGCCGACGAGGGAATTGGACGGCCGCGGCAACACCGTTACCGTCACCGGCTGCTCGAGTTGAAAGTCCAACCTTGTTTCCGCCGGAATTTTTACCTGCTTGCCCTTTGTCGCTCCCTGGTAAATCGCCCCGCCTGCCGCTCCCACTCCAGCGCCAATCCCTGCACCTTTTCCGCCGCCCGCAATTGCCCCGATGATCGCGCCCAGCGCCGCTCCGCCTCCCACCTTCGCCGCGGTATTCTTACCGCGAGAGCCTCCGGTAACCGAATACGCGGTGCTGACGAGCGGGTAGGACCGCCCTTGAAATTCCATCTTAACCAATTCCAAATGCAGTTCGCTTTTTCCCTTTATCCGCCCCGCTGAACTCGCGCTCACCAGCCGAACATAAATGTCCGCGCCGCGCGGCACTACTACGTCATTGTCCACGACGAGCGGCGATTCGAGCGACGCGTGAAAGATCTCGCCAGCGCTGTTCACCGACGCATCTACACCGTCGATCATTCGCACCGTCAGCGTGGAGCTAGCTGGAACCTCAACCTGTCTCGGTTGCGGCGGAGGTGGAGGCAAGGGCGGCTGCACCGCTTGAGGAGTAGCGGGTTGAACGGGTTGCTGTTGCACGTCTGGCGCGGCTGGCAGCACGGGCGGTGCTTGCTCTGGAGCAGCGGTATTTTCAACAATCCGATTATCGTCGGCGGGAGGCGGAGAACTTTTTGTGCGCGCTTTGCGCGCCTTATCAGCAGCGCGGGCAGGCGGGCTACCGCTCAGAGCAATAGACGCAGGCGCGGGATTGGTCGTCGGGGAATTGGGCTCAAGTGCAGGCGACGGCGCGACCGTCATCTGATCGTTAACTTTTGCCACGCCCGCCGTTTCATTCGCAATCTTGTATGCTTTGTAGCGGGCCGCATCGTTCGGCACCGTGCCGGCCAACGTCACCTGTCCGTTTTTTGACGTGACTTCCAGGCTCGAGCCGTTCAACTGCGGGTCCGAGAACATCCGCGACTTTATTTGCGTTGCAAGCGTCGCATCGTCCGCCTTTTTGGCGCAGCCCGCGGCAAAAATCGCCGCCAGTATCGCAACAAAAAGAACCGCCCTACGCCCCATAACTACTCCCTTCAGCGATCCCTGAAAGCGAAGAAAAAGCGCAACGGCCCGTCATCCGCCTCCGGCAGGCAGGACCCTACTACGATGCCCCCAGTACCCTAAGTGCTGTCTCAACAGTTACATTCTGGCTCGGAAATATTGCGCCCCGCACTATAGATTGTCCGCATTATCGCGCAACTTTCCGCCCGGCCCTGTGTTCATTTGTCCAGCAGTTGAATCGGGTGTTGGCCCTAATTTTTCAAGGCGATTTTCAGTTTAAAAGGAGATTTGCAATGCGCGTTTCGAAAGCTATGGGTGTGCTCGCTTCAATACTCGCAATGTTAGCTCTATCCAGTTGCGGTGGAAGTTCTTCCGGCACGCAGCCCAGCCAGCAAATGGGCGGCATGTTCACGATCGGCACGGATAGCCCGACGCTTCCAAGCGTCGTGTCGGTGCAAGTCCAGATCACGAGCATCACGCTTACCGACGGCACCACGACCGTAAATCTTTTGAACGGCCCGCAGACCGTCGATTTCGCCAAATTGAACGGCTTGCGCAGCCTGCTCGATCTTGAAGACGTTCAAGCCGGCACCTACACCTCGGCCAATATCGGGGTCGGCACCGTCGTAATCCAATATCTCGACACCACGCAATCGCCTCCTGCGTTAAACACGATTAACGCGATGGTGTCGCCGATGACGGTGACACAGCCTCTCAAAACGACCCTCGTCCTGGCCGACAATGATCTGGTTGGTTTCTTCATGGATCTCGACCTCAGGCAATCCATCCAGACCGACGCGACCGGCAACGTGACCGGCAACTTCACTCCTACCTTCGACGTGAAGGGCCTTTCCGTGGACGACGCCGACGCTCAAATCGATTGCTTCTACGCCGGAGTGGTGAGCGTCAACCCGGCAGGGAATCAATTTGTGATTCAGGGTCCGCGCGGCCGTCAATACACCGTGGATACCACCACTTCCACGAATTTCGATTCCAGCGAGATGCCCTCAAGCTACGATACGAACACGATCGTCGAAGTCTCTGGTACTCTCAATCGGGTCACCCGTGATATTACGGCGACCGAAGTGGAAGTTGTATCGACAGATCACTTCTTCCTTGAGGGTCTCGATACATTCGTTCAGTCATCCGACGGCCAAGCGAGCGGCCTCAATATCTACGCGCGCGCAGAACTCCCCAATCTCGCCGGTTATCCGCTCGGACAGATCGACACGATTCCTCTGACCGGCAATGAGAAGTACATGATTGCGGACCTCCACATCCCACTCACGTCCCTTCTTTTTGGCCCGTCCAGCCAACTTGCGGGACAACGGGTTCTCTTCGGCGGCAAGCTCAATACAACCAGTACACCGCCGACAGTTACCGTTCATCGCGTTGTTCTGGAACGTCAAGGACAGCGGGGCAACTGGGTCGTCGGAAGCACCAACGTGCAGAACGGCAACAACGGCACATTCAGCTTGAATGACAACTACCTTGCCGGCGTGTTGCTGCCTCAGCCGCTCACTGTGATGTCCACCGGTTTTACGAATTACGTCAACCTCAGCGGTCTTTCGGCTCTTACTGGTAGCCAGCCGATTCACTTGCGCGTGGTCGGATTCATCCTCATCAATCCGGCGGCGAACAATACGCCTGTGCTGGTTGCTCGAAGGGTGGAAGCCTTGAACGACTAGGGGCACTCGATTCAACGTTACTTGATTTCAAAACTGCCGCCGTCAGGCTCCCCGAAGCCGTACGGCGGCATTTTTTTGTCGGCCCTCTGCAGCAAGCTTTGGCTGGAATTCAGAATGCACGATCCGCCCAGGGTTTCACGCCACTGGGCGGGAGTTAACCACGTAAAGCGCGGCGCCGCCCTCGAAATTACTTGGGTTTCGAAGTAAGAAACGGGCTTAACAAAAGTTTTCAGAGGAAACTACTCGATTTTCTTCGCCAGCACCTGTTTGCCGTGTACCTCAATCTCAATCGCCAGCGGCGGACGTACGGCGGCGCCATGCGCAATTTCTCCGCGAACCAGCCCTGCTGGCCCGCTGCCGTATCGCGTTAGATCAAATACCGTGCGATTGCACGGGTCGCCGACCATCGGATGCGAGCCTCGAAATCCATAGTCTGCGCGAAGCTTCTGCATGTCCGTTACGAATTCCATCTCACATGATCCATACGGCTCGACGAGAGAAAATCCCCAGTACACTCCACCGGGAAGATGCACCACCATTGCCGGCACCTCTCGCGAGGTGAGCGGATCGCGAAAAATAAATTTCTTTGCCGACCAATCTTTCGCCAGTTCGCTCGTTGTCGCAATTTCACCCGGTCCCACAGGCAACGCCTCGGGAATTGGCGCAGGTTTGCTGACTGCTGCTGTTGTTGCGGGCGTTGTTGTTTCGCTTTCGGTGTTGGCTTCCTTTGCGGATGTCCCTCGCATCCACCACACCGCAATC
Organism: uncultured Acidobacteriota bacterium; assembly: GCA_963772535.1. Taxonomy (GTDB): domain Bacteria; phylum Acidobacteriota; class Terriglobia; order Acidiferrales; family UBA7541; genus Palsa-295. Next base: position 40,061 of record CAVYXN010000004.1, on the reverse strand, counting down.
AGGCACACCGCCACCACACCAGTTGCGGAAAGAATTAGCCAGCGGGGCGGCATTTGTGACATCGAGAATCTGGCGGACACGGGTTTTCGTTCCGCTGAAGGCGGAGGAGCATGGTAGGCCAATTCGTCCCTGGAAGACACGCCAGGTATCTTTGGATCCGAGGGTTTGAATGGGTTGTTGTTCATTCCGTCTCCGGTTGCCGGGTTTCCGGAAGGGAAACATCAAGGTTGAATCGTGCGGGACGAAAACGCAAGGCAGCAGCAAGATGAGGTGTTAACCCTTAAGCAAGCCAAGGTACTTCTGTAATCGAACCTCTCGCAGGCGCCGCGCTACGGCTCAAGCAGGCCGCTGCGCCAGACGCACCGAATGGTGTGCCACATACTCGTGCAAGTTCGCCACGATTAAGAGCAACTCCAGCATCCGATCGCGCTGTTCCGGGTTCGGCTCGGCCGCGCCCTCTTCGAGATTCTTTACCGTCGCGAGAGCGTCGGAAAGCAGCCATTCCAGGCTGCTCACATTGACAAACTGGCCTTCTCGGCAGCTCTGCATCGCGTGATCGGTGCGAACAAACGCTTCATCCAGAAAATGATCGAGGCACAGTTGCTCGCCAGCAAGACTTTTGGGGATCGGATTCGCACACCCGGGCCGTTGGCAATTTCCACCTGCAACAGCGGCTGTCATTTCCCACCCCGTGGCCTCGCGGGTTTCCCGCAAGGCATGTGCGAGAGAGACTAGCATATTTCCGAGTTAGGCATGCCCGCCTGCGCGAAAACGGCAATAGCGCCTGGATTCGGGGCATTGGGCGCGGTCGCGTGAGCTTTGCGTTCTATGTGGCGCAAGTTCGCGCTGCGAAGGTGATTTACAAAATCCGAATCGTGCCGGAGCTCGTCCTCAATTCCACTCGCACAGCGCCGCCGCTGCCGACTTTTCCATGAAGCTCGTGTGTGCTGATGTTTCCCTGCACCGAAATTGTGTGCTTTGTCTCGATATTGCCGGAACTAGTCTGCGCGTATAGCTCGAAAACCGCGTTCTCCGGGAACTCCACCGTCACGCTGCCCGAGCCGGTGTGCAGTTTCCAGTCGCCGGATGGAACGCCCTGCGCCTTGATCTCGCCGCTGCCGGTCGTTACGCTCACGGCTCCTTTTGCGCCTTTGATGTCAACGTCACCCGAGCCGGTCGAGATCTCAACGTCGCCTGCCGCCGTCTGTTCCAGCTTCACTTCGCCGCTGCCGCTGGACGCATTCAAACCGCCCGCAATTCCGAGTGCGCGAATCGAACCGCTGCCCGAAGTCGCGCGCGCTGGCCCCTTGATTGAATCAAGTTCCACGCTGCCCGATCCCGTTCGCGCGTGCACTTCGCCGCCGATGTTCGCGACTCTCAAATCACCTGATCCGCTCATCACGTCAACGGGCCCAGCGATTCCGCCGATGGTTCCGTCTCCCGATCCCGATTCCGAATGCAGTTTCGTCTGTTCTGGCACAATCACTTCATAACTGATCGAAATGCCGTGCTCGCGCCCGCGGTCATCAAAATGGCCGATCCGAATCGTGTTGCCGCTCTGTTCGATTGGCGGATTCGTCTCAATATCATGAATCCGCGCACTGGCGTCGCCGTTCAACCAGGAATGATCGGCTCGGATGGTCGCGTGGACTTCCACTTTGCTCGAGTCTCCCGGCTTGACCGAAATATTCCCGGATCCGGTTTGGACCGAAAGGTCCACAGCACCTGCCACGCTCAATGTCCGATCAAAATGTCCTTCCTGCGCTGCCGCTGCAGGCAACGCGGTCAAAGCAGTCGCCATCGCTACCCAAATAAAACACACACCGACAACGCGCACGCGCGTTCTCATTTCGTCCTCCTGACTGAAACTCATCTCAGTCTTGCAGAGGGATACGCAATGGATGGAGGGAAAGTTCAAATCGGATGAAAGTTCTGGTTAAGGAAGGCTAGGCCGCGGCGCCATGGCACTTCTTGTATTTCTTGCCCGATCCGCAAGGACACGGATCGTTGCGTCCGACTTTCGCTGCCGCTCGCACGGGCTTGGGAGGCTCGGCTTGCGTGGAGCCCGTCTGAAACTGCAAGTTTTGTTGCTGCTGACGCTGCCGCCGCTCGATTTGTCTGGCTTCGTCTTCCGGTTTCGCAGGCTGTACAAGGAACAGGAACCGCACCGATTCCTTATCTATGCGATCCATCAAATCGTCGAAGAGTACGAATGCCTCTTTCTTGAACTCAACCAGCGGATCCTTCTGTCCATAACCTCGCAGCCCGATCCCTTCCTTCAAATGGTCGAGGCTCAAAAGGTGATCCTTCCACTGCGCGTCCACGATATCGAGCAGGATGCGCCGCTCCAGCCATCGCATCACCTGTGCGCCAAACAGCGTCTCCTTTTCCTCGTATCGCGCGTTCACCTTCGCAATTAACGCGTCGGCAAGAGCATCATGATTCAACGTCGCGAAATCGATGCCCGCCGCTTTTAGCTCGAAACCGAACTGGTTCAGCACTTCATTCGAAAGCTGAGTTACATTCCACTGATCGGGATGCTGATCGCTCGGACAATACGTATCGACCAACTCGAACGCGATTTCCTCCGCTTTCTCGAGCACTAACTCCTTCTGGTCCGCCCCCTCCAGAATCCCGCGCCGCGACGAATAAATCGTCTCGCGCTGCTTATTCATCACGTCGTCGTATTCAAGCAAATGTTTTCGCGCTTCGAAGTTCTGGGCTTCGACGGCCTTCTGCGCGTTCTCGATCCGCTTGCTGATCAGCCGCGATTCGATCGGTATGCCCTCCGTCATCCCCAGTCGATACATCAGCGCCTTCACGCGCTCGCCGCCGAAAATTCGCAGCAAATCGTCTTCGAGCGAAAGGAAGAATCGCGACGACCCCGGATCGCCCTGCCGCCCCGCGCGCCCTCGCAACTGATTGTCAATCCGGCGCGCTTCATGCCGCTCCGTGCCGAGAATGTGTAATCCGCCCATCGCCACTACTTCGTCGTGCTCCGCCCGGCACTGTTCCGCAAACTGGTCGTAGATCGGCTTCCACTGCTCCAGCGGCACCTGATAAATCTTGCCTTCCTGTTGGAACAGAACCATCGGCGCACTATTCGCACCGCTCGCGCCGTTGCCCGAGGTCCCAGGAGTCGCACTCGCCGCCGCGCTGGCCCTCGCCGTCGCCGCATCGGCCTGAGCGGGTGTTTCGGTTCCCGCCGCAGCGCCAATCACAGCCCCTGCCGGCATATAAGGCATGGCGAGTTTATTCTTCAACGCATACTCGCGCGTCATCGCCTCGGGATTGCCGCCCAACAAAATATCCGTTCCGCGGCCGGCCATATTCGTCGACACGGTCACCGCGCCCTTGCGCCCCGCCTGCGCAATAATTTTCGCCTCGCGCTCATGCTGCTTCGCGTTCAACACCTGGTGCGGAATCCCAGCCTTTTTCAAATGCTCAGCGATTTTCTCGGACTTCTCAATCGAGATGCTTCCCACCAACACCGGCTGTCCGCTCTCGTAGTACTGCCGGATGCCGCCCGCCTTCGTGTTGTCTTCTTGCAAGATTCCGTTCACGGCCGCTTCGAATTTCTCCGCTTCCGTGCGGTAAACCACGTCCGGATGTTCCACGCGAATCAGCGTTTTGTTCGTCGGAATCGCCACCACTTCTAGCTTATAAATCTTGTCGAATTCCGGCGCCTCGGTCTCCGCCGTTCCCGTCATGCCAGCCAGCTTTTTGTACATGCGAAAATAATTTTGAAACGTGATCGTCGCCAGCGTCTGGTTCTCGCGCTCGATTTTCACGTTCTCTTTCGCTTCCACCGCCTGGTGCAATCCGTCCGACCATCGCCGCCCCGGCATCTGCCGGCCGGTAAATTCGTCAACGATGATCACTTCGCCGTCTTTCACCACGTAATCCACATCGCGCTGGAAAAGCGTATGCGCCCGCAGCCCTTGATAGACGTGATGAATGATGTCCATGTGCGCGGGATCGTAGAGGTTCCCGAGGCTCAGCAGCTTCTCCGCTTTCGACACCCCCTCTTCCGTCAACGTCGTCGTCTTGTGCTTCTCATCCAGCGTGTAATCGATGTCTTGGATGAGCTTCGGAATCATCTTGTCGATCTTGTAGTACTTGTCCGTGGATTCTTCGGCCGGCCCGGAAATAATCAGTGGTGTGCGCGCCTCGTCGATCAAAATCGAGTCCACTTCGTCAACGATCGCGAAATGATGCCCGCGCTGCACGCAATCCTTCAAATCGTATTTCATGTTGTCGCGCAGGTAATCGAAACCGAATTCGTTGTTCGTTCCGTAGGTAATATCCGCGCCATACGCCGCGCGCCGCTGTCCGTCCTCCAGATCGTGGACGATCACGCCCACCGTCATCCCCAGCATCTTGAAAATCGGGCCCATCCACTCCGCGTCGCGCCGCGCCAGGTAGTCGTTCACCGTCACGATGTGCACGCCGCGGCCGGCTAACGCATTCAAGTAAGCCGGCAAAGTCGCCACCAGCGTTTTTCCTTCGCCGGTTTTCATCTCCGCGATTTTGCCCTGATGCAGCACGATGCCGCCGATCAACTGCACATCGAAATGCCGCATCCCCAGCGTCCGCCGCCCAGCTTCGCGCACCGCCGCAAACGCCGGAACAATCGCCGGCTCCACCGCTTCCTTCAGCTTTTGCTTGATGTCCGGGTCGTTATCTTCAACCCCCTCCAGCCGCGCCTGTACCTCGGCCTTGAGCTTTGACGTGTGCGCTCCCAACTCCGCGTCCGTGAGCTTCTGCATCGCCGGCTCGAGCGCATTGATCTCGTTCACCACCGGCTGAATCACCTTGATGTCGCGCTCGTGTTTCGTCCCGATAAATCGCGCGACGACGCTATCAACTATTCTCTCGACGTCCATATTTCCTTAGTTAGATGCCTCTAGGGCGTGAAGCGCAATCGCCAAAGCGACGATGCGCACAATCACTAAGACTCAGCAAAACTCAGCCTACTATTCTATCCGCTCGCCTGATTTCACGCAAAGCGCCGTTCCTGGTAGCCACGACGAATCGCCTCAACTCGTCGTAGGCTTTTGACTCGCGCCTTTGCCCCACACCTTGCCGCCTCAACGCCGCCAGTCTATGATTAAGGTTCACGCGATCAGATTCGCATCATCTCTCACATTCGAAAGGACTCAATGCCGCCCGCACCCGGACAAGGACCAGGACAAATGCCAGGAATCGGCCCGAATCAGCCGCCGAGCGAAAAGAAAGCCCCGATCCCCGGCATCAAAAATCTCGTCGCCGTAGCCAGCGGCAAAGGCGGCGTCGGCAAGACGACCGTCGCCGTCAATCTCGCCCTCGCCCTCAAAGCCCTCGGCGCAAAAGTCGGCCTCCTCGACGCCGACGTCTACGGCCCCAACGTCCCCGTCATGCTCGGCACCGTCGAACAGCCGCGCGCCCTCGACGAGCGCACCATCATCCCCGTCGAAGCCTACGGAATAAAAATGATCTCGATGGGCCTGCTGAATCCCGGCGACAAACCACTCATCTGGCGCGGACCGATGCTTCACAGCGTGATCCAGCAATTTCTCCGTAGCGTGCAGTGGGGCGAACTGGATTATCTTATCGTCGATCTTCCCCCGGGCACAGGTGACGTTCAGCTCACCCTGATTCAAAGCGTCGCCATCACAGGCACCGTCGTCGTCACCACGCCCTCGATCGTCTCGCTCGCCGACGTACGCAAAGCCGTCGAAATGTTTCGCCAGGTTCACGTCGAAATTCTCGGCGTCGTCGAAAACATGAGCTACTTCAACTGCCCGCATTGCGATGGCCGCATCGACGTCTTCGGCCACGGCGAAGGCCGCCGCATGGCCCAACTCTTTGGCGTCCCATTCCTAGGCGAAATCGAAATCGATCCCCAAATCCGCATCGGCGGCGACACCGGCAAGCCCGTAGCTTCCATGGGCGAAGATGCCCCAGGCGGCAAAAGCATCTTCGCCATGACTCGCAACGTAATGCAGCGAGTAGAAACCGTCAACGCCAACGCCACCTCGCCAGTAGTCCAGATTCTGTAGCGCAGCGCTGCGTTGCCTTTCGTACCGCCGGCGTCTCGCCGGCGCCTTTGACTTGATCGTGCCCATCGAGCCGCGCTGCTTTCGATACCTGACAGGCGAGGAAATCCGAAAAGGCGACAGGATTCGGTATCACGAAGATCTTGGTGAGGTCGAATTCGTTGCAGACCGTTTGAGCGGCGATCCGGAATCGGATTGGTATGTGACTGAATACGGTGGCGGAGTAGGGTTGCTTGTTCCAGGATCGTTCGGGCGAGTCCTTCTCACCTCCACCGATGACGATGAGGACTTAGAATTTATTTCGAGAGCAGGGTAGCCGCAGCGACCGGAGCCCTTTAATGGGTTTGCAGTTCGTACCGCCGACGTCTTCGATTTGTGGTGGCGCAAACGGCAGCAGATAACATGACCCCCAAAACCTTTCGCCGCATCGCCCTCTCGCTTCCCGAGGCCACCGAAGGCTCTCATTTCAGCAACGCCGATTTCCGCATCGCCGGCAAAATCTTCGCCACCCTAGCACTTGAGCATCAGGGCTACGGAGTCCTCCTGCTCACCCCCGATCAACAAGCCGGCATGGTCCAGGACGCTCCCGAAGTCTTCTCCCCAGTCCCAGGCGGCTGGGGCGAAAAAGGCGCCACCCGCGTCACCCTCGCAAAAGTTCCCGCCGACATCCTCAAAGCCGCCCTCCGCGTGGCCTGGCGCCGCAAAGCCCCCAAGCGCCTCCTCGTTGATCCGCGTAAGTAGGGGCGGGTCTAAGACCCGCCCGCGTCGGCGCTGGCAACGCTCCGCCATTCAGCTCGCCACCAAGCAAGTGTCCGGTAGCCACGACGAACGCTGTAATCGTCGTGGGCCTTTCGCCTCAAGTGGCACAGGCACTCTTGCCTGCCCTAGGAACGAAGGGGTTACCCTGAGAACCGAAGGGCCTGTTCGCCGTTTTCGAAGCCTCGCACACATCCAAGCCGGAATCCAGCAAGTCCACAAACTCATCAAACACGAATTTTTCGGCCTTGTAGGTCGCGGCTTTTTATCCTGAGGCACGAAGGGCAACGCGACATAAAATCGCGCGGAGCGCATACCGATAACAGAGCGAAGCGAGGGACTTGCCTTTTGTCACTTTGCGACCAAGATCACGCAGGAGACGCCATTGTCACATCCGTTTCCCCTATGCTAGCGTCTCCTCCTCAAAGGAGCCCACATTGCTTCGCACCTACCGCGGCCACTCGCCGCGCATCGCTGAATCCGCCTACATCGATCCGCAAGCCGTCATCATTGGCGACGTCTCGATCGCCGCCGACTCCAGCGTCTGGCCCTCGGTCGTCATCCGCGGCGACGTCCACTTCATCCGCATCGGTTCCCGCACCAATGTCCAAGACGGCTCCGTCCTCCACGTAATGCGCGACACGCACCCGCTTGTCCTCGGCGACAATGTCACCATCGGCCACGGCGTCGTCCTCCACGGATGCACAATCGAATCGCGCTGCCTAATCGGCATGGGCTCGATCATCCTCAACGGCGCAAAAATCGGCACCGGCTCCATCGTTGCCGCTGGCACCCTCGTCCCCGAAGGCACCGAAGTCCCGCCCGGCAGCCTCTTCATGGGCCACCCAGGCAAATTCCGCCGCGCCCTAACCGATGCCGACCAGGACTCCATCGACGCCTACGCCCAGCGCTACGTCGAATACAAAGAAACCTACAAACAAGAAATCCCGTAACTCGTAACTCGTGATCGCTGACCCATGAGGCGGATGCCCGCGATTTTTCAGTAGGGGCACGGCATGCCGTGCCCGAACGCGCGACTCAGCGCTTCGTCGCCATTTGATTCCATGTGACTCTTCAGTTCGATGGGAGCCCCGCATTCATGCGAGGGGAGAGCGCTTCGTCGCCATTTGGTTTTAGAAGTGACTCTGAAGTTCGGTGGGAGTCACTCGCATTCATGCGGGGAAAAACCGCTTCAGCGTTTGGTTCGGAAGTGGCTTTTGCAGTTCGGTGGGAGCCCCCGCATTCATGCGGGGGAGGAGCGCTTCAGCGCTCCGATAAAGACTGCGCCTCGTCCATGCGCTTTAGCGCTGGCAGTCCTCCGTTGCCGCCAGCACTCTAGACTCGCACCCGCCGCCAGCCCTCTTCCACCCTCCGCCACCACGACGCCATTCATTCCTGATATATTTAAGGATTCACCGTCAGGGCACGACTTCAGTCGTGCCGCAAGACTCGCGAATAAATGAGCGGCTTCAGCCGCCGGGGGCAAATGTCCGAGCGAAAACAATTCCGCGCCATCAAAGGCACGCGCGACATCCTCCCGCCGGACTCTGCCCGCTGGAACTGGTTCGAGCACACCGCCCGCGAAGTCTTCGAGTCCTACAATTTCGGCGAAATTCGCCTGCCAATCTTCGAGGAAACCGAACTCTTCGCCCGCTCGATAGGCCTCGAAACGGATGTCGTCTCGAAAGAAATGTTCTCATTCGAGGATCGTGGCACCGTGCATGTCGGCTTTCCTCAAACCGTGGATGAAGTCGTTCGTTCCAATGAAGCAGTACAAGCAGCCTGGCAAGCAGGTCGAATTCCACGCACGCTCGAGAACGACGGTAGGGTTACGGCGATTCAGCAAGAATCCAAGATTGTCACGGCCTTAGGGACCGAACTCCAATCAAAAGAGCTCTTAACGGGTCCTCTAATGCGCTTTATTGCGCAGTTACACTCGCTTACATTAGGAGACCGGATCACGCTCAGGCCAGAGGCGACGGCGAGTGTCTGCCGCGCCTACATCGAACACAACATGCAAGCTCTCCCCGGCAACCAAAAGCTCTACTACATCGGCCCGATGTTCCGTCGCGAGCGCCCCCAAAAAGGACGCTACCGCCAGTTCTACCAAATCGGCGCCGAAGTCCTCGGCCAATCCGACGCCCCCGCCATCGACGCCGAAGTCCTTGAAATGCTGCTCGTCTTTTTCAATCGCGTCGGCCTGACGCGCACTACGCTCTACGTAAATTCCATCGGCGACAAAAACTGCCGCCCGCAATACGTCGAACTGCTGCGCGAAGAGCTCCGCAAAATAAAAGACAAGCTCAAAGAAGACTCCCAGCGCCGAATCGAAACCAACCCGCTGCGCGTTCTCGATTCCAAAATTCCCGAAGAGCAGCCCATCATCGAAACGCTGCCGCGCATCGCCGATCATCTTTGCGACGACTGCCGCGCCCACTTCGCCAAGCTCAAAGAAGAACTGAACCTGGGCGGCATCTACTACAAAGAAAACTGGCGTCTCGTCCGTGGCCTCGACTACTACACGCGCACCACATTCGAGGTCACCGCCGAAGGACTCGGCTCGCAAAACGCCGTCTGCGGCGGCGGCCGCTATGACGGCCTCGTCGAACTGCTCGGCGGACCGCCAACCAAAGGCATCGGCTTCGCCATCGGCACGGATCGCTCGATTCTTTCGATCGAAGAAGGCGGCAACGCGCCAAAAATCGGCGGCCTTGCTGTTTTTATCGCCTGGATGGGACAGGCGTCCTATCCCACGGCCGTCAACATCGCAAGAAAGTTGCGCGCCGCCGGGCTCTCCGTCGAGCTGCCACCCGAGGAAATGAAATTCAAGAAATCGCTCGGCCTCGCGGATAAACTAGGCGCGCGTTATGCTCTGATAATCGGCGAAGACGAAGTCGCGTCGCACACATTTACCCTGAAGCGCCTCGCCGAGGGCGACCAGAAGAAGCTAGCGGAAGGCGAATTGCTGGAGTACTTGAATCCGAGCGGCGGCCCTAGGATATAAATTTAATACACGGTAGCGTGATTAAATCTCTACGTAAGTGGCGTGTAATCTGCAACTTCCGATTTTCTAATCGGCGGTAAAAGGGCTGGTTAAAAGGCACCAGGCGAACTAAAAGCGAAGCTGCAAGGCCAAAAAATAAAGGACGGCAAAATTGCTCGAAGCGCTCGGAAATCTGAAACGCACAATTTATTGCGGCGCGCTGCGCGCCTCGGACGCGGACAAAGAAGTGGTTTTGATGGGCTGGGTACAGCGCCGCCGCGATCTCGGCCAGCTGATTTTCATCGACCTCCGCGACCGCGCGGGAATCGCGCAGATCGTGTTCAACAATGAGTTGCATCCCGAAGCACATGCGAAGGCGGAAGAACTTCGCTCGGAATTTGTCGTCGCAGTGGAAGGTCGCGTCGTGCGACGCCAGAAGTCGAATCCCGAACTCCCGACGGGCGAAGTGGAAGTGATCGCGACGCGCCTGCATATCCTGAACAACGCGAAGACGCCTCCATTCCAAGTGGAAGACGACGCAAATGCCAGTGAGGAAACGCGTTTGCGTTATCGCTATCTCGATCTGCGGCGTCCACGCCCGCACCGGAATCTCGAGCTGCGCCATCGTGTGATTCTCGAGATGCGCAAGACGATGGACGAGCTGGGCTTCTTCGAGATCGAAACGCCGATGCTCACGCGTTCGACGCCCGAAGGCGCGCGTGATTATCTCGTTCCCAGCCGCATTCATCACGGTCAGTTTTACGCGCTGCCGCAATCGCCGCAGATCTTCAAACAGATTCTGATGATCTCGGGAATGGACCGCTACTTCCAGATCGTGAAATGCTTTCGCGACGAGGACTTGCGCGCCGACCGGCAACCCGAATTCACGCAGATTGACGTCGAGATGTCGTTCCCGCGCCAGGAAGATATTTTCCACGTGATCGAGAAAGTGATGGAGCGCGCCTGCTCAGTCGCAGGTATCGAAGCGAAAGGTCCGTTCCGTCATCTCGATTACAAAGACGCGCTGCGCCGTTACGGTTCTGACAAGCCGGACCTGCGATTTGGCATAGAGCTTCATAACGTCACGGAATTCTTTGAGCCTGCGCGGGCGACGATGCACATCGAGGGCAACGTGCAAGCTGTCGTCGCGCCTGGCGCGGCGGCATGGTCGCGCAAGCAGCTCGACGAGCTTGGCGAATGCGCGAAGTCTGCTGGGGCTCGAGGCGTTTACACCGTGAAGGTGACTGCCGAAGGCGTCAGCTCACCGCTCGAGAAAACGCTTGGCGTTGATGCGCTGAAAAAGCTGGCCGAAAAGCTGGGTGCGAAGTCGGGCGATTTGATCGTTGCGACGGCGGCGAAAGAACAGATTCCGCACACTGACACGTCGCTCAATGTGGCGGGGCAGATTCGCTTGTATCTCGGCGACAAGCTCAATCTGATCGATCGCAGCAAATGGGAGTTTGCCTGGATTACGGGCTTCGCGCTTTTCGAATGGAGCGAGCGCGAGAAGCAGTGGGTGAGCGCGCAGCATCCGTTCACCGGAATCGTCGAGGAGGATCTCGGTAAGCTTGAGACCGCGCCGTGGGAATGCCGCTCGAAGGGCTACGATCTCGTGCTGAATGGAGTCGAGCTCGGTTCCGGGAGCATCCGAATTCACCGGCAGGATGTGCAGGCCCGCATGTTCAAAGCACTCGGCCTTTCGGACGAGCAAGCGCGGCAGCGCTTCGGATTCTTTCTCGATGCGCTCACTTATGGCACGCCGCCGCACGGAGGAATCGCGCTGGGCGTCGATCGCATCGTGATGCTCCTGGCGGGAGAGAAGTCGATTCGCGAGGTGATTGCGTTTCCCAAGACCACTGCCGCGCAGGATCTGATGGCCGATTCGCCGTCGAGTGTCGACGCCGATCAACTCGACAATCTTGGGATTGCAATCAAGAAACCGAAAGCAGCGGGCGAGGCTTCGTGACGGTTTCGATGATTCTGATCGCGCTCGGCGCTACGGCGGGCGTTTTTCTGCTTACACGAATGATGCACGGGCTTTCGTTGCGAGCTCAATTCGGAGTTCTTTTGGGGCTTGGGGTTACGATTGGCTTTATTTTTCTGATGATGGTGCAAATGGCTTCGTTTCCGATGTGGCTGGGAACCTCGATGGTGACCGTGGTGTTCGTCGCAAGCCTCTTTGGTTCGCGCATCTTTCTACGCAGCCTGGCGCAAGAAGAGAAGGAAGAAAAAGACCGAGGGGAATGAAGGCATGTGGCGGTTATGGATGTTTTTCTACACCTGGAAGGATAATCCAGGAAACAAAATGGTGCGGTGTGGCGTTATCACCGTTAGCCTATTCTTCTTCTTTATCGTCGTTAGCGAGCGTTTCAGAGTTTCGGCAAACTTGTTTTTAGGAGGATTGATCGTTGTCTTGATATTCGCCTTCGCAACTCTTTTCTTCGCGGCTGCGAAGGTAGTGAAATTGTTGCGAGTGAAGAGAACACCTGGAAACTTCCTGTCGGGCGGAGATCAATGAGCCGCATCCGCATACTTGCTGAAAATGTGGCGAATAAAATTGCGGCTGGGGAGGTTGTAGAGCGGCCGGCCTCTGTAGTGAAGGAGCTGCTCGAGAATTCGCTGGATGCCGGAGCGCGATCAATTCGAATCGAAGTGGAATCGGGCGGGAAGCGCATGATTCGGGTGATTGATGACGGCAGCGGCATGAACCATGACGATGCGCTGCTGGCGTTTGAGCGGCACGCGACTTCGAAATTGCGAACGGCGGACGATCTGCTCTCGATTGCGACGCTTGGTTTTCGCGGTGAGGCGCTGCCGACGATTGCAGCGATTTCACGGCTGCTTCTCGAGACCCGAACGGGCGAGGACGGAGAGGGAACTCGCGTCGAATTCGCGGGCGGCAAACTTCTGGGCGTTAAGCCGGCGGGCGTGCCGAGCGGCACTTCCATCAGCGTGGCCGATATTTTCTATTGCGTGCCGGCGCGGCGCAAATTCCTGAAATCTGAGACTACTGAACTGGGGCACATCGCTTCGCTTGTCACCCATTACGCGCTGGCGCATCCGGAAACGCAGTTCCTGCTAAAAACTCCGACGCAGGAAATCCTGAACTGCGCGCCTGTGGAGAAGCTTTCCGAGCGCGTGTATCAGATTTTCGGGCGTCAGGCGCTTGAGGAACTCGTAGAGATTCCGCCGAACGAAGCGCCGATGCTCAGCGCGATCACTGAACCGGCGATTGAATCGGACGAACAGGCGGCGACGCTGCGGGTGACGGGATTTACTTCGCGCCCTGAAGTGCAGCGGACAAACCGCAACGGAATCTATATTTTCGTCAACCGGCGGCTGGTGCGCGACCGGCTCCTGCTACACGCGATTGGTGAGGCGTATCGCAACATCGTTCCGCCCGGCGTGTTTCCGGTGGTGCTGCTGTTTCTCGATTTGCCGTATCAGGAAGTGGACGTGAACGTGCACCCGGCAAAAATCGAGGTGCGCTTCCGGCATCCGCAGTTCGTTCACGATTTCACGCGCGACGCGCTGCGACACGCGCTTTCGCTCGCGCGGCCAATTCCAGGGTTTCCCGCTGCGCGCGCCGCCGCAGCTGCCGCGCCGATTCCGCTGGGCGGCACCCCAGGTTTTGCGAATGACGCGGGAACAAGCGATACGCCGCTAAATGCGGCCAGCGCGAGCGCTGGCGCGAGTTTTGCGGGACCTCGACGCGCCGAGATTCCTGTGGGGTTTTCTCCGGGCGCCGGATTCGCTGAGGATCTCGAATTGACCGGCGCGCCGGACCGGCCGCTGCCGCAGCGCTTGCAGTTTGGCTCTGGCGACGGCACAAATTTCCCGTTTCCTGGGCAGCAGGCCATCGCCGATCAAGCTCCTGAAGCGGTTCCGGAATCCGGAGGCGCGCTGCCGTCGCCGGAGACGATTGCGGATTTGAAGCCGCTCGGGCAGGTGAACAGCAGCTTCATCGTTGCGGTGAACGGCGAAGGACTCTGGATCATCGACCAGCACGTGGCGCACGAGCGCGTGCTTTTCGAACAGCATCTGCGCGCGCGTCGCGAAGGCGAACTGGGCGGGCAACGAATGCTTGTGCCGCCGATCGTGGAGTTGAACCCGCGCCAGTTGGTAACGTTTGAGCAGATCGGCGATGAACTGCGCGCCAATGGCTTTGAGGCTGAGCTGATGGGCGCGCGCGAAGTGGCGATTCAGGCAGCCCCGGCGGGAATCGCGAGCAGCGACGCCGAGAAACTGCTATTCGAAATTCTCGACGGAATCGCGCGCGAGAACCAGGCCATCTCGATCGATTCGCTGCAATCGAAGATCGCGGCTTCCACGGCGTGCCATGCGGCGATCAAGGTGAACACGCCGCTCGACTCCAAAAAAATGGAATGGCTGCTCAGTGAGCTGGCCAAGACCGAGTACCCGATGAGCTGCCCGCACGGGCGGCCGGTGGTGCTGCGCTATTCAGTGCGCGAAATCGAGCGCGCCTTCAAGCGAATCTAGCCGAATGAAATGCACATTGACCCTGCTCATCCAAAGTATTGATCAGATGAGTTAGCTATCGAGGTGGCGGATGAACCGGCGATATCTGTTACACGCGATCAACCATACGATCTTGCTGGTGGATGCAACGCCCATTGGCTTGGCCAATGAAGTCTATCCGCCAGACGGCAAGGAGCAGTCGCTAACCTCCCTGCGTTTTCAAGGATGGGAGGCAGCGGAGCGGTTTCTTCTGAAGGCCGGAGCTGATCCTGAGATGCTCCACGAGACAAGGAATGCACTCAAAGCAACCAGCCTAGCTGTGTTGACGATGCACCGGTAATGTCCCGTTGCAGTGCATTTGGAATCGAATTTGTGGCTGTGACCATGTGTCAAGCTTTAAGCCGAAAGTGAAATGAAAAAGCTGATCATTGCGATTGACGGACCGGTGGGTTCGGGGAAGAGCACGCTGGCGCGGCGCGTGGCCGAACTGATGGCGTACGTGTACGTTGATACGGGCGCTATGTACCGCGCACTTGCTCTAAAAGCGTTGCGAAAGGGAATTTCATTTGACCGGGATGAAGACCTCGAGACGCTAGCCTGCGACACGCATATCGATTTGCGCGCAACGGACGGAACACAGCTGATCTTTCTGGACCACGAGGACGTGACGATGGCGATCCGCACACCGGAGGTGTCGCAAGCAGCGTCGAAGATTGCTGTCGTTTCGGGGGTGCGCCGCGTGCTGGTGGCTGAGCAGAGGCGAGCTGGACAGCGGGGTGGGGTGGTGATGGAGGGGCGCGATATCGGCAGCGTCGTGTTTCCCGACGCTGACCTGAAGATTTTTCTGACGGCGTCGCCGGAAGTGCGTGCGGATCGGCGTTATCACGAGCACCAGCAGAAGGGTGATTCGATGGATCGCGCGCGCACGCTGGAGGAAATTCACGAACGCGATCAGCGTGACCGCGAACGGTCTACTTCGCCGCTGGTTCGTGCCCCGGATGCGGTGGTGGTGGATAGCACGGCGATGGAAGCGGAGGAAGTGGCGCGGCTGGTGGTGATGCTGGCGAAGGGCAAGTCTGCGGGCGTGGTGAGTTAGGAAGGAATTTCTTGTGTGTCGAGACAGATCCGACATCGCGGAACCCGATGTGGTGCATCCGGGCTTTTAGAAAAGCGCACAGGCCCTTCGGTTCTCACGGTAAACCCTTCGTTCCTCAGGGCAAGCAGGAGTGCCTGTGCCACTTGAGGCGGATCGCGATTCGAATCCACGACGAGAAGGATGGCGGCGAGGGGTTGAACGCGGGCGGGTCTAAGACCCGCCCCTACTGTGGGAGATCGGTCATCTTTCTCGAAGCCTCAAGCTTTCCTAAAGGATGGCGACGGCTTTAAGTGGCGGACAAGAGGCTTCTGGCCCATTCGACGGATTTGACGTAGAGCTCGGGAATCGCATTTTCTTGAATTCGCAGGTGCCTGGCGTCGGCAGCCAAGGCGTCCCAGCAGCCCATTTCGTACTTCACGGCCAGATCGAAGATATCGCGCAGTTTATTTTTCTCTCCTAGAAGCGCTCCGCGAATTTCTTCGCCTATCGCAATTTCGTGAACCACGTCCTGCATCTTCATGTCGAGAATGGCATCCACGGCAGAAAGCAGGCCGAGGAGGAAAAGATCGTTGGCGGAGCCGCTCAGTCCTGCGAGCGGCGCTAGCGATTCGCAGAAATGCGCCCGAATCAGCGGAAGCATGATGAGTTCCTCAGGCTTGTTGTCGCCCATGCAGGCGATGGCGACGAGCGAAACCCAGCGGCGCACGCCGCGCTCGCCGAGGAGCGAGAGAGCGTGGGGTATCGAATGGACTTCGGCGATGAGCGGAAAGGCCGGCGAATTGAGGTAACGCAGCAGGCGATAGCCGAGCGAGGCTTCGGATTTGATGCAGTCGCTCACGTCGTGAAGGTTCATCTCCTTCTGGTTTACGGCCTGAAGAACGCGCAGGTAATTCAGCTTGTTGGATGGAATATCGTGGCGCGTGAGCATTTCCGGCCGGCTGAAAAAATATCCCTGAAAAAAGGAATAGCCCCAGCCGAGAGTGCGCTGGAAGTCGTCGTAAGATTCCACTTTCTCGGCGACGAGACGCAGATGCTTTTTGGCGAAGGTCTTGGAAAGCCGCTGCTGCTCGAGTTCAGAGGAAAGCAGGACATCGACTTTTATGAATGCTGCGAGTTCCGTGAGCGGCAGCCATGCCGGGGATTCCTGAAAATCGTCGAGGGCAATCAGATAGCCCATGTTCTTCAGACGGCGGCAAGCGGCGACGATTTCATCGTCGGGCTCAACCGTCTCGAGGACTTCCAGAACGACGCGATCGGTGGGAAGCGTCGCGGGGAAATCGCGAAGAAGAAAGTCACGCGTGCAGTTGATGAACGCGCGGCGGCCGTGCGTGAGGCGATCAATGCCAAAAAGGAACAGGCTGTCTACAGCGGACGCGGCGGCGGCTTCGGGATGCGAGCCATCAAAGAAATTCCCGGGTCCGGAGCGAAAGAGCAACTCGTAACCGTAGACGTCTCTTTCGGAATCAAAAATGGGCTGACGCGCGAGGAATTTTTCCACGGACACTTTCTCCTTCCCGATTGGGAGGTTGCTCACGTTCTCGGAAGGGGAAAGGGCCGAGACTGCCAGAGCTGGTTCTTATGCCTTACGCCGGACTCGACATCGAAGAGAGGAATTCCGCGTTGGCCTTTGTTTTCGAGAGGCGGCCGAGCAGCAATTCCATCGCTTCCACTGTAGAGAGAGGACTGAGAACTTTCCGAAGCACCCAGATGCGGTTGAGCTCGTCGGGCGGAAGGAGGAGCTCATCCTTACGCGTGCCGGAGCGATTGATATCGATCGTGGGGAAAACGCGCTTATCGACGAGGCGGCGGTCGAGATTGATTTCCATGTTGCCGGTGCCTTTGAACTCTTCGAAGATGACGTCGTCCATGCGGCTGCCGGTATCGATCAGCGCGGTAGCGATGATGGTGAGCGAGCCGCCTTCTTCGACATTTCGCGCTGCAGCGAAAAAGCGGCGCGGGCGCTGCAAAGCGTTGGCGTCAATACCGCCCGAAAGGACTTTGCCGGAGGGCGGCGTGACCGCGTTGTACGCGCGGCCGAGACGCGTGAGCGAGTCGAGAAGGATGACGACGTCGCGCTTGTGTTCGACGAGGCGTTTGGCTTTTTCGAGCACCATTTCCGCCACTTGAATGTGGCGCTGAGGCGGCTCATCGAACGTGGAGCTGATGACTTCGCCCTTCACGGTGCGCTGCATGTCCGTAACTTCTTCCGGGCGCTCGTCAATCAGAAGAACGATGAGAGCGACTTCCGGATGGTTGGTGGTGACGGAATTGGCGATGGATTGAAGCATCATCGTCTTACCAGTACGCGGGGGCGCGACGATCAAGCCGCGCTGGCCTTTGCCGATAGGGCAGAGCATGTCGAGAACGCGCCCGGTGAGATTTTCTTTCGTCGTCTCGAGGCGAATGCGCTCCTGCGGATAGAGGGGCGTGAGATTGTCGAAGAAAATCTTGTTGCGCGCGACTTCGGGATCTTCAAAATTGACCGCTTCGACTTTAATCAGCGCGAAGTACCGCTCGCCATCTTTCGGAGGGCGAACCTGGCCGGAAACGGTGTCACCGGTGCGGAGATCGAATTTGCGGATTTGCGACGGCGAGACGTAGATGTCGTCGGGGCCGGGGAGGTAGTTGTATTCGGGCGCGCGGAGGAAGCCGAAGCCGTCGGGAAGGCATTCGAGAACGCCTTCGGAGAAGATGAGGCCGTTCTTTTCGGTTTGCGCGCGGAGGATCTGGAAGATCAATTCCTGCTTGCGCATGCCGGAGGAGCCGGGGATATTGAGCTCCTTGGCGATCTTCGCGAGATCGGTGATGTTTTTGTCTTTCAGTTCTGCCAGGCTAATACTCATCGAGTTTCTTTCCTTGTTCAGCCCGTCTTCGGGCACGATTTTAACTGTCATAGAATTAGGACCGCGGGCGGGCACAGACTCGAACCAGCCACTTTGTCCAGGTAGTTTCCAGGCAATCTAAATCCTTCGGTAATTTGCCAAGCCGTGCTTAGCGGATTGTGGGAGAACCGAAAGAGTTCAATTGGTCAATTCATTGTCCTGCGAGACATCCGTACCGAACTTGGAATCGACACCGTCAATAGGCGGGTGGATCGGCAGCGGGTGTTCCAGCGCGAGCTGCAGGACATCGTCCATCGACTCCACAAAATGGATGGACATTTGCGCTTGGATTTCCGGCGGAATATCCGCCAGATCTTTTTCATTGTCTTTCGGAAGAATCACGGTGCGCAGGCCGAGGCGATGCGCGGCGAGCAGCTTCTCCTTCACGCCGCCGATAGGCAATACTTTACCACGAAGAGTGATTTCGCCGGTCATAGCGATATCACAACGAACCGGGATGCGCGTCAAGGCGCTGACGATCGAGGTGCAGAGCGTGATGCCGGCTGAGGGGCCGTCCTTGGGAATCGCGCCTTCGGGAACGTGCACGTGAATATCGAGATGTCGGTAGAAATCTTTCGACAGGCCGAAGAGATGGCTGCGCGAGCGAACGTAGCTCATTCCGGCTTGCGCGGACTCCTGCATCACGTCGCCGAGCTTTCCGGTGAGCGTAAGGCGGCCCTTGCCTTGCATCAGCGTAGCTTCGGTGGAAAGAACTTCGCCGCCGACTTCGGTCCAGGCGAGGCCGGTGGTGAGGCCGATTTCGTTCTTCTTCTCGGCGAAGAAATCGCGGTACTTGATGATGCCGAGGTAATCGTTCACGTTCGAAGGCGTGACTTCCAGGCCGAAGCTCTTATCGGCGACAACTTTGCGCGCCACCTTGCGGCAAATATTCGCGATTTCGCGATTGAGGTTGCGGACGCCGGCTTCGTGCGTGTAGTGGCGGATGACGTGAGTCATCGCTTCGTCGGTGATTTTCAGGTTAGTTTTCGTCAGGCCGGTGGCTTCGAGCTGCTTGGGGACGAGGAAGCGCTGCGCGATCTGATGCTTTTCCTGCTCGGTGTAGCCGGGGATGCGCAGGACTTCCATGCGGTCCTGCAACGGCTGCGGGATTGTGTGCAGCACGTTGGCGGTGCAGACGAACATGACCTTCGAGAGATCGTATTCGACGTCGAGATAATGGTCGGTGAATGAGTGATTGAGCTCGGGATCGAGCACTTCCATCAGCGCGGCTGAAGGATCGCCGCGGAAATCTATGGACATTTTGTCCACTTCGTCGAGGACGAAGACGGGATTGACCGTGCCGGCTTTGCGCATCATCTGGATGATCTGGCCGGGAAGGGCGCCGATATAGGTGCGGCGATGGCCGCGAATTTCCGCTTCATCGCGAACGCCGCCGAGCGAAACGCGGACGAATTTGCGTCCAGTGGCGCGGCCGATGGACATGGCAAGAGATGTTTTGCCGACGCCTGGAGGCCCAAGGAAGCAGAGAATCGAGCCTTTCGGATTTTTCACGAGCTGGCGCACGGCTAAATATTCGAGGATGCGGTCTTTGATCTTTTCGAGGCCGTAGTGATCCTGCGAGAGGATTTCTTCGGCGCGGTTGATGTCGCGAATTTCCTTGGAGCGCTTTTTCCACGGCACAGCCAGGAGCCAATCCAGATAATTGCGCGACACGGTGGATTCAGCGGACATTGGCGGCATCATCTCGAGCCGCTTCAGCTCCTGCATGGCCTTTTCCTGCGGGCCTTCGGGCATGCCGGAGGTTTCGATTTTCTTCTTCAGCTGCTCGATTTCGTTGGCTTCGCCGCGGCCGAGTTCCTTCTGGATGGCTTTAAGCTTTTCGTTGAGGTAGTACTCTTTCTGGGCGCGTTCCATCTGGCGCTTCACGCGCGTATTGATCGAGCGGTCGACGTTGAGCTTTTCGATTTCGACTTCGAGAATGTCGCCGATACGGTTCAGGCGCTCCATGGGCTCGAAAAGTTCGAGAAGCTCCTGTTTTTCTTCGACGGGGATTTGAAGGTTGGCAGCGATCGCGTCCGAAAGCTTGCCCGCATCTTCCACGCGAACGGCGGCAATCATCGTGTCGTAATTCAGGCTCTGCGAGAGCTTTACATACTGCTCGAAGAGATTCGTAACGCGGCTCGAAGCCTGCTGGAGCTCAGGCGAAGGCTCAGCCTTCACTGGAACGGTGCGAATCGTGGCGCGGAAAAAGCCCTCTTCGCTGGCCACCTGAACGATCTTGGCTCGCTCGGTGCCTTCGACGAGAACTTTGATATTGCCGTCGGGGAGCTTCACGCTCTGGACGATATTGGCGAGCGTTCCGACCTGGTAGATTTCTTCGGGCTTGGGATCGTCGATGGAAGCGTCATGCTGCGTGACGAGGAAAATCTTCTTGTCGCCAGCCAGCGCATCTTCGAGAGCGCGCACGGAGGCTTCGCGGCCCACAATAAAGGGATGCATCATCTCCGGGAAAATGACCATATCCCGGACCGGCATCATCGGAACGCGCTTTGTGTCGCCTTTTTCCCGGTTAAACATTGAATCGCTCAGTTTCAATCCTTAGCCCGCTTTTTCCAGCAGGCTCCAATTAATTTCGCGGCCTTTCACCATGTCGGCGGTCACGACGAAGTCGCGAAGTTTCCGTTGCGCCGGGAGGTGGTACATCATTTCGAGCATCAGATCCTCGAGAATCATGCGCAAGCCGCGCGCGCCCACTTTCCTTTGCAGCGCGAGGTCGGCGACTGTGTCGAGCGCGTCGTCCGTAAATCGCAACCGGACGTTCTCGAACTCGAAGAGCCGCTGGTACTGCTTCACAAGCGCGTTCTTTGGCTCGGTGAGGATTCGCACGAGCGCCGACTTATCCAGGTCGCTCAGCACACCTACGACCGGCAGGCGGCCGACAAATTCGGGAATCAGGCCGTAGCGAATAAGGTCGGTAGGCTGCACTTGCTCGAGAACTTCAATATTGCGCCGGGTCGCCGTGGAAGGCTGCGTATCGGCATGAAATCCAAGCGACTTCTGGCCTACGCGCCGCTCGATCGTCTTTTCGAGTCCCACGAAAGCGCCACCGCAGATGAACAGGATGTTCGTCGTGTCCACCGGCGTAAATTCCTGGTGCGGATGCTTGCGGCCGCCCTGCGGAGGAACGTTGGCGATGGTGCCCTCCAGAATTTTCAGGAGTGCCTGCTGGACGCCTTCGCCGGAAACGTCGCGCGTGATCGAAGGGTTCTCGTCTTTCTTAGAAATCTTGTCGATCTCGTCGATATATATGATGCCTTGCTGGGCCTTTTGGACGTCTCCATCTGCAGCTTGCAGCAGCTTCAGGATGATGTTTTCAACGTCCTCGCCAACGTAGCCGGCTTCCGTCAATGTGGTGGCATCCACGATCGCAAAGGGAACTTCGAGCATTCGCGACAGGGTTTGCGCCAGAAGCGTCTTGCCCGTGCCCGTGGGGCCAATCAGCATGATGTTCGACTTCGTGAGCTCGACATCGCCGGGCTGGCGATTCAAGAAGATGCGCTTGTAGTGGTTGTAAACCGCGACCGCGAGCTTCTTCTTCGTCTTGTCCTGGCCAATCACGTACCCATCGAGAAAGGCCTTGATCTCGGGCGGGCGCGGCAATCGGCGATTCGCCGGACTCGCCTGCTCGCGCTTCTCATCCTCGAGGATCTGCTGGCAAACGCCGACGCACTCGTTACAAATGTACGAGCGCGGATACTCGGAAGGAGAGCTGATGAGCTTCTCCACCTGCTCCTGCGTTTTATGGCAGAAGGAACAGCGCAACGGCTCTTCTGGTGTGAACCGTTTCACAAAATTTGCTCCCTCCCAGGGAGAACTACCACACCCATTGTAATGCTTAAATCCATTCTAAGACGGAAACGCAACCGTCGCGGATGCAATCGTCGCTCTGACTACTAACCGTTTGGAACGCTGTCCGCGCGCCCTTCGCATCGGTTTCGGCTAGCGATGCTTCGCGATAATTTCATCGACAATGCCGTAGGCTTTGGCTTGCTCAGCGGTCATGATGAAATCGCGTTCCACGTCTTTTTCAATCCGCTCAAGCGGCTGGCCCGTGTGGAACGAAAGAAGCTTATTGAGAGAATCGCGGGTGCGCAGAATCTCGCGAGCGTGGATGTCGATGTCCGTTGCCTGGCCAGAGAGACCGGACATCCAAGGTTGATGAATCAGAACTCTGGAATTCGGCAAAGCGTAGCGCTTTTTGGGCGTGCCCGAGACGAGTAGCAGGGCCGCAATCGAGGCGGACTGCCCAATGCAGTACGTCACCACGTCGGGCCGCACGAACTGCATCGTGTCATAAATCGCCATTCCCGCGGAAATCGAGCCGCCCGGGGAATTGATGTACACCGAGATGTCGCGCTCCGGGTCTTCGGATTCGAGGAACAGCAACTGGGCGGTGACGAGGTTGGCGACATGGTCGTCGATTGGCGTGCCGATGAAAATGATGTGATCTTTCAGCAGCCGGGAGTAAATATCGTACGCTCGTTCGCCGCGGTTGGTCTGTTCAACCACCATCGGTACGAGCGTTGTGGCACGCGGACTTGCGTCGTCAGTATGTCTCATTAGGAATTTGTTTGCGCGCTGAGGACCCCGAACCAACTTTTACTTTTCACTCTTGGCCGTCGTCTCGATTCGGGAATTGCTGTAGAGCCACTCGATTGTTTTGTCGCTACGCAACTTCGATTTCATCCTATCGAGCGCTCCCTGCTTTGTCAAGCGAGCCCGAATCGCAGTTGCTGATTCGCCACTGCGTTCTGCCAGCGTTGCAATCTCTTTCTCGACGTCTTCATCCGTCGCTTCGATGTTTTCGGCTGTCGCAATCCGGTCGAGCAGCAGCTCAGCCTTCACGTCGTTCACAGCGCGATCGCGCTGATTCCGGCGTAGGCTCACCCAGTCCACATTCACGGCGCGGGGATCAACGCCCTGCGCGGCTAGCGAGCGAACCACGCGCTCGAGGCGCACGTCCATCTGCCCTTCGACCAGCGCTTCGGGTACGGGGAAGTCGTGACGCTTCACGAGCGTCTCTAGAATCTTCTCGCGCGCCTGCGATTGTTGCTGTTGATCCTTCGCTGCTTCCAGATTTTCGTGAATCTTCTTGCGCAGGTCGGCCAGGGTGGAAACTCCACCACCTTCGCCGACGGCGTCCTTTGCGAATTCATCGTTCAGGTCGGGGAGTTTCTTTTCTTTGATGCCTTGCACTTCTACGGTGTAGTCGAAAGTCTTGCCGGCGAGCTTCTGGTCCGGGTAATCGTCCGGATATTTTGAACGGAACTGTTTGGTTTCACCGGGTGACGCGCCCCGCAGATTCTCGTTGAAGCTGTCGAGCGTCTCTTCGGCGCCGAGGTGGCAAAGAATGTTGTCGGCCTGAATCGGCTCGCCGCCGCCCTCAGGCAGGCCGCTCAGTTTGATGAGGACGTAATCGCCATCTTTCGCAGCGCGGCCTTCGATCGGAACATACGTGGCCGCGCGCTCGCGCAATTCTTCGAGCGTCTTGTCGATCTGTGCATCGCCTGCCTCAACCGCGTCCACCTGGACCTCAACGCCTTTGTAATCGCCTAAGTCGAATTCGGGAAGCACTTCGAATATGGCTCGGAAGCGGAGCGGCTCGCCTTCCTTAAATTCCACTTTGTCCACTTCGGGACGAGTGACCGGAATCAGATTCTTTTCGCCAAGGGCTTTCTCGAGGTATTCGGGAACGAGGGATTGGACCACTTCGCCTTGAATATCGTCAGCGAACCGTCGGCGAATCAGCGTGACGGGCGCTTTACCCGGGCGGAACCCCGGAACACGCGCTACGCGGGCGAGATCTTTCGCGATCTTCTCGGTTGCTTTTTGAACGTTGTCAGCCGGAATTTCCAGCTCGAGCTCACGCTTGCAGTTTGCTTCAGCCATTTGGAATTTTTCGGGGAATCCCGAGATTAAATTGAGGTATCGAACAGAGAAACGCTGTCGAACCTGTTTCCAATTCTGCCTTTCGCCTGTTCAGTGTCAGGGGAAGAAAAGGGCAGGAGTGTTCGGCCAGACGCGACCGCCACGGAAGAACCAGTATAAGGAAAGTTGCTGCGCACGTCAACTGCGACGCAAAATCACGGCAGAGATATCACGCGGATCAACCGGCCATTTTCCGGGATTTATCGCCGGGCTTCTCGTCCGGGCGCGGAGATTTGCGCTTCATGCGGCGCACGATTTTGCCGACCTGAGCGCAAAACAGGTAGTATTCGCAGTCTTCGGCAGCGGCGAGTTCTTCCATGCGATTCATGGCGCGTTCAAGACCCTGAACGGCTTCGATCCATAGGGGACTGCCTACGGGGTCGTCCTTGAAAATGTCGTACGTGATGCCGTCAGACAAGACACGTCTCCCATGGAGTCAACTGGCTGAGAGGCGTTAAACGTAGACCGACGTGGCTGTACTGTCAAGCGCATAAAACTTGACGGCCGGCTCGTGAAAAAATGCGGAAGAAGGGACTCGAACCCCTACGGCCTTTCGGCCACCAGCTCCTAAGGCTGGCGCGTCTGCCAATTCCGCCACTTCCGCATCGGCGATGTAGGGATTATACAAGGCGGTGATTGTAGCGCCTACTCTTAGGATTGAATTAGCGGTTAGGAGTGGCGGCGCTCGAGAGTTAGCGTCGTGCTAGGCGTTCGATTCGGCCGAGGCTGCCGGGAGACACGTTTCTCCTTGCCGCTTGCTGGGTATTTTGTTAGGTTCGCGGCAATGAGCTGGGGTTTCCGGGAGGCGCGATGCCACATTGCACAAAATGCGGAGCCATGGTTGCGGACAACGCGGGTTTCTGTCCGAATTGTGGCGCGGCGCAGGCTGGAACGGGGAATGTGGCGTCGTCGAGCGCAATGACGCAAACTGGAATGAAAGAGAACGTTGCGGGTCTGCTGTGCTACGTATTGGGATGGCTCACTGGCTTGATCTTCTATTTTATCGACAAGCGGCCATTCGTGCAGTTTCACGCCAAGCAATCGATCGTCGTTTTTGGAGGGCTGCATCTGATTGGGGTTGTCCTGGGAATGTTTTTTGGGCTCAGCCTGGTGACGGGAGGCTGGACAGGATTTTCACTCGGCTTCGCACTGTATCACCTGCTGCAGCTCATAGGTTTGATCCTCTGGATTGTTTGCATGATCAAAGCGTACCAGGGAGAGCGTTTCCGTGTACCGGTAGCAGCGGATCTTGCGGACAAAATCTTTGGGAAATCTTAGGCTCGTCCCTCGAACTGGCAGGCCCAACTAAAGCGAGTTGCCTTCCGTCCCTGTATCGTTGCCTCTTGACAAGGCAATAGGGAGCGTCCATCTTTATTGACTTTCCTCACAAGGGAAGCTCGTCCGGAATGAACGGCTGGAGAGGAATTTGAAGGTTCGAGTTTGCTTCCACGATAAATGCTTCGACGGCGCTTCGTCGTCGGCTATTTTCACGCGCTTCTACCGCGAACGCGTCCATCCAGAGGCTGAATTTCTCTATCGCGGGATGACACATAAGGCTTCGCATCCGTTCGAGGGCGGAGTGTTCGATGGCGACGAAAATGTGGTCGTCGATTTCAAGTATTCCACCTCGCCGCTTCTGACCTGGTGGTTTGACCATCACCAGAGCGCGTTTTTGAAGCCCGAGGACGCCGAGCATTTCCGGCAGGACCATTCGGGCAAAAAATTCTACGATCCGAATTTCAAATCGTGCACGAAATTTCTGGCGACGATCGCGACGGAGAAATTCGGGTTCGACGCGAAGCCCCTCGCCGAGTTGATCAAGTGGGGAGACATCATTGATGGCGCGCAGTTTTCCTCAGCGGAGGAGGCGGTTGGGCTGGCGGAGCCGGCGATGCAGTTGGCGCTGGTGATTGAGGCGGCGCCTGAGCCTGATCTCGTTCCGCAGCTAATTCCGCATCTCTCGGCGATTTCGTTATCCGAGATGATCGAGCTGCCGATTGTGAAAAAACACTTGCAGCCGCTGCTCGATCGGCACCGCCGGTCGATCGATATTTTGCGCGAGAGGGCGGATCAGCGAGGCGGCGTGATTTATTTCGATGTGAGCGATCTCGACCTGGAAGGCTATAACAAGTTTATTCCCTACTTACTGTTCCCGAGCGCGCTCTATTCGGTGGGCGTGAGTGCATCGCCTACGCGTTCGAAGGTGTCGGTGGGCACGAATCCCTGGAAAGAGCCGGACCCTGAAGTGAATCTGGCTTCATTGAGCGAGAAATACGGCGGCGGTGGGCACGCGCGAGTTGCCGCGATCTCGTTTGGGCCGGGGGATTTAGTGCGGGCGCGTCAAGTGGCGAAGGAGATTGCCGCCAAGCTGCGGCATTGACTTCAACTTCGCGCGAACCGCTCCGTTGGAACGCGCTTCAGCACGTGTTACAATTTTTGGCTCGTGGGCCGGTAGCTCAATGGTAGAGCAGCTGACTCTTAATCAGCGGGTTGCAGGTTCAAGTCCTGCCCGGCTCACCAACTTCTTCTTACTGAACAGGTTGACCTTTGGCCGCTGCTTCATCTTGGTGCAACTTCGTAACATCTCGTAACAACTCGTTCTCAATTTCACCGAGCGCTGCCCGGAAGTCTTCGCCGTCAGCATGGTCATAAATCTGCTCGGTTACCTCCAAGCTCGAATGGCCGAGAATGTCGGCTCGAACTCTTGCCGACCATCCGCGCTTACGGAGCCTTGTGTTGAGAGTGTGGCGGAAGTCGTGCCATCCCCCGATTGCAATCCCAAGTTCCCTCGCAACCGGGCGAATATACCGCTTCAGCGCATTTCCCGGATTGACCGGAGTCCCCGTGCGAGAGCGGAATACCCATTCGCCCTTACCGAGTAGCCGCATCCGAGCCAATAGCGACTTAGGGATAGGCAGGCTTCGCTCGGAACTTTCGGTCTTTGTCGTGCCCTCTTTACCATCGTAGATTCTCCGGCTAATGTGAAGCACATCGCCATCAAAGTCTGTCCACTTGATGCCGATGGCTTCCGAAATGCGGAGACCGCTCACCGCCAGAAACAAGACCAGCGTGGAATACGGCTCACTTAGTCTGTTTGCGATGGCGATAGTTTCATCAGGTTTAAGTATTGTTCGCGTAATTTTCTTTCCCGCGTGGGGCAATTTCACCCCTGAACAAGGATTCTTCTCAAGCCACCCGCAGGCTACTGCCCACGATAGCACTCGCCCAAGCGAAGCGCGCATTCCACGGAGCGTGTTTCGGCAATACACCTGCGCTCCCTTCGCGAGAAAGGTCTCCACATCGTACCGACCGATGTTAGAAACCTCCCTTCGGCCAAACACCGGAATGACACGTGCGCGAATCGTGTTGAGATAGCAGGTTGCAGTCGTGTTCTTAAGCGTCGGCACGACCGCGACTTTCCATCTCTCAACGATTTCCGCGAACGTCAGTTCAATCGTAGACTTTCGACCCATAAGCCGTGAAAGCTCTTCATACGCTGTCGCGCGAGTAGGGAACTCGGTTAACGTGCCGAGCCTAACATTGCGCTGGCGTCGAATGACCTGCCCGTCCGGTTGCGGAATGTCTTCCCGAAACATCCCGTACCACGTCTTAATTCTTTTCCCTGTCTTGTAAACATATCCTCGCTGATATCGCCGAAGCCGAAGGCTCATCTGCCTTACCCCTTCAGGCTTCAAGCGGTTTCCCGCGCTGTATTTACCCTGAAACTGTCGCTGAAGCAAAGCAGAATCGAATCGGACGAGACGACCGATTCTAACGGTGGGGAGTTCTCGAACGTGGCGGCGAACCCAGCTTTGAGAAACGCCAAGCAAAACCGCACTATCCCGCACCGTCAAGAGTTTCCGGCCAAAAGAAGGTTGCGCAGCTTGAGGGAAAGAAACAGGCGTTGTTTGCCCTGCGGTACAAGCAGCTACATTTTCAGTCTCTGCGCAAATTGCTAAGCGCCCTGCTGATGCCCAAGAAGTGAAAAAATCGGGCGCGAACTTCGGCTCACTTCTCTCATGGTCAGACGGACCCATCAGCAAGTAGTTCACTGCGTTCCGGGTTGGGGCGTCCTTTTCCACGTTTGACCAATGCTTTTTCCCAATGCCACTTCCGTTTTAGCCTTCCGGCGTGAAGCCCTCGACCGCAACATTTCATCCCGAATCGTTCATCGGTTACCAACGCACTTCTGCGCTGCCGGATTTTTGGAGCGGCCACGCGGATTCGAACCACGCCGTCCCCGCGAGTTTCGGAGTGTTCCCCTTGGTAACTTTGGGCCGCACTTCGTTCTTCCTCCCATGGTCTGCGCAGCTCACCGTCGTCGGAAATATTTCACGGTAGCGTCGGATTTATCTTCCAGCTCAAAAGGTGAGTTTCCGCTATATCCGCAAGAACTTTTTCGATGGCCCCGGCTGTCCCTTTCAGATACTCTTCAGCTGAAGCTCTGTCCGACTCCGCGAGAACGCGATATGCAGGATTGATTTTCAAGCCAACGAGTCCGAGCAGCTTTGCACCGCGCGTCAAGTACGAATTGATGTCGGCTAGCCGGTCCGCGTCCTTGCTCCAAACCCACTCGATGTGTTCCGATTCGAAAACCATTGCCGCTAACGTGAACGCGGCGGCATATCTGTCCAGTTCCTGAAGCAATTCTGTGTCGCTCTTCATTTGCAAACCCTCCGTGTATTTCCTGTAGTCCGTCTAAAAGCATCAAAACTACAAAACCAAGTCCCGTCACTTTGCTCTGTGGCTTCTCTTTCGACTTTCTGGTTCAACCGCATTTCATCATCTGCCACAGCTCAATCCAAAAAGTAGCGAAACGCGTCCCCCTTCCGTCCCCTCCCGGTCTTAAAAATCTTTCCATCCTTCAACAATTCATCCAGTCTCCGTTGCAGCTGTGGGCGGCTCATATCGGTCGCGTTGCAGAGTGCGTCGATATCGAGCGCTTTCTTTTCCTCATTCGGTAGTGCGTCAATGATGTTGAGCCGCTCCTGTTCAATAGCCACATCACCGGGTTCCCCGAGCGAACGGAAACCTTGGTCCGTGAGTTCGATGAGTTGTTGCTCAGGAGTTTCGTCGAAGCGCGAGACAGCATGAAGCAATCTGACGTTACGCTTGCAATTACCTTCTGGTCTCCGCAATGAGAGCACGATGTCTACCGCACCAGCGTATGCTGAGCTGCCACGTCCAGAGTCCCCCACAGCACCTCCACTTTTTCGCTCGTGACGGACGTGGAGAGTCCCAATTCCCTCCGCTGTGGCCTGTTGAAGGGGCTGCGTTGCGGCCAGTGCATCGCCTGCGTTGTTTTCGGAGTCGCCTTCGATGCCGGTAAATTGCGTTAGGGTGTCAACGATTAGCAGTTTGGCGCGCCGTTGCTTGCACTCATTGACAGCACGTTGCATCACGTGGAGCCATGGAACACCGATTGTGTCTTTCCAAAACAGCACGACAAAATCCTCACGCCCGAGAAGTCCTGCCCTTTTCATCGCCTCCCGAAATGAGGTCGGACTCTGCTCGGTCAGAAAAACCACGGGAGTTTTTTGCGTTTTTTGCCCCATGAACGGAATGCCATCGAGTACAGCACGGACCATGTGATGGGTGAACGTCGTTTTTCCAGCGAGCTTTACCTTGCCGGCAAGCTCAGTTGACGCTCCCGCCGCCACCCACGGGCGTGCAACCCAAGCTACTTGGGCTGGTGTTTCGCGCTCAATTTCGGCTCCTGTTCGGAACGGCAAGTTGATTGGCGCGCGACGTTCATCCTCGACTTCGGAAGATTCGTCTCGGTCGGGTGGATACTGGCTGACACTGGCGGCAATCGTCAGCACTTCAGGTTCATCCAGCGGAGGGCGGCACCTTGTGAGATTTTCTGCGAGCAGCCCCGCTCGGATTGCTTCGTGACTCATCCCTCGTTTCCGCATCGCCCCGGCCAAAGATGTGAGCGTGGAATTCCGCTGCCCCTCTGGGATACAACCTTGCGCTTTGAGCTTCGGCGGACGTTGTTCCGAAATCAGCTCCAGCAGCCAAGCAGGACAGTCGGGCACTGGGAGATGCGAAGGCGTCTTTCCTCTCTCCCATAAGTATTTCTTGCCCGAGGCGTGCATGCTTCCTACGCCGACGGCATACGAGCCTTTTCCACGCACATCGATGCCGGGGCGAAGAGCCACGCGGCTTCTTACCGTGACTCCCGGTGGCACCGTGAAGTAAAGATGTTCACCGCCGCCGCCCGTGCGGACTCTCGGGCCATCTGGGAGTGCACCATATTCTTCTTGCATCTGTTGCAAGGACCCATCGCCCCCATGGCGAGGGTCAACGTCCAGCACAAAAATGCCGCTGTCATTGCCCATCGCGATGCCGATGTTGGCTTTGGGCTTTTCAAGCCACCATGTCCTGATTTGATTTGTATCTTTCGTTGCGTCTTTCACTCCGTGTTTCGTGAGAGGGTGCTTGCCTGCGTCCGGGCAATCTTGAATCCCACAACTGCACTCCCCGTTTTCAATCCAATGCAGCGGCACGACTGCCCACCCTTCTTCGGCAAAGCACAGCGCAAGGTCCAAGCGCGAAGGATTCGCGCCATTTGGTCTTTTGTGATGCTGGTCTGGAGCCCTTCTTCGTCCCATATGTTCCTCCTCAATTCTTCGTCCGGCACTTTCTCCGACTTGCACTGGCTCCGCTTTTCTGGCATTCATTTCATTTGCTTCGGAGCCAGCGGAAATTATGCGCAAGGTTGAATCCAACGGTTTACGGAATGCCCCAAATAAAAACCGGGGAGGAATCCGTAACGAAAAGCTTGAGTACGATGCGTTCATAGCGAAGTGGCGCGCTGGATTGCGGGGAAGCGGAGATGAATGGGACGGCATACTCGCGCTCGCCGAACTGAAGAGGAGAGATGTGTTCAAATTTCTGCTTGGCGAGGGCAAGTGGGAACATGACCGCCAAACACGCCACCTTTTCAGAAAAATGTTCTACGAAATCGGGGCCTACCGGAAGGAGGCACAGGCTCGGCCAATCAAGCACCACATTGATGATGCCGAGAGACGATTGATAGCTCATGCAAAACAAATTCAAAAAGAGATGGACGAAGAATCCATTGCGGACCTGAAACGGGTTTACGAAAGACTGCGAGCAAACATCTACGAGAAACGGGGTAGGCTTCATGCGCTTAAATTCTTGCCGGACAGGAAATTTGGCTTTTGGGTGGAAATGATTTGGCGGGACATCCCGAGCCGGAACGTGGTGGCAAGAACAATCGAACTCGACACGCGACTCCAAGTCGAACTGGGAAAGGTGCTCATCTTTTACCTCAGGGGAAAAAAGGTGAGCCTGCTGACGATTGCACGTTTAATTCTTCTAGCTTATTGGGCGGGAGACCTTTCCGGGCTCGGCGAGATTCCCATAAAAGTATCCAAGAAAAAGGGGAAAAAGGAGGGAGAGGAAGAAGGTACCGAGGTCAGCGAGGTTCCGCAAGAAGTATCCCAGCAAGAGGGGGGAGAGGAAAAAGGAACCGCTACATCAACGCCGACTGTGACCGCTACGAAGGCAATCTATACCGGACGACCGTTAAAAGTTAGAAATATTCATGACAATCTCAGGGAAGCGGGATTGCACAAAGCCGCAGCTTCTGACCCTAAAAAGGCTGACCGATTGCTGAGGGCTGAGATAAAGCAGGCTAGGAAAATTCTCGGACCTGCAGGTTCAGGGCTCGGGATTTTGCCGCAGCTTTATCTCAGTAAATTCGTTAAGGCGCGAGGTCTAACCCAGCAACAAGTTGCCGTTTTGATTAGAACGCTGCTGACCGCCCAAAGAGCCACAAACTCCGAATCGGATGCGTAATCGCCACCGAGTACCGCCACCACGAATAAGACCACGCTTCAGCCGTTCTGTTTCCGGGAGCTGAACGTTTTCCTGCCCACTTATATAAGTGTAGTTTGGGCAGAACGAATTCCATTTCCGCGCCAGCCCACGATATGACCAAGTAAGCCCAGCCCTACTTCCATAAATCCCCATAAATTCTTTCTTTTTTTACTTCACCTCTATAGGGCAGAAAGAATAATGAAGAGGATAATCGCTGGGAAACGTGGGCTCCGCTAAAAAACCTATTGTTGGTGCGGACTTGGATGGAATTGGATAGTGGGAGACCACGTCGTGCTTCCCAGTGTTGGCTTCCACCTGTTGGGTTTTTAGTCCCCACGCAAGGTAATCTGTGGAAGTTTTGCTAACAATCTCTCCCCGCCCCCATCCGCCCTCGCGATGCCCGCTGGAGCTTGGTTAAGCAAATCTTGTCCCCGAAGAAAGGGCGGGTACGGAATCGGGGAGGCGGGGTTGTGCTGTGGCAGCGGCGTTTGGGACGCGATAGTTGCTTTCAGCGGTTCGTAGAAGTATGGTTACCCCACGCTGGAAGCCTGAGATGCCAGAACGAGGGGGGAAATGCGTAAATTCCTCGCAGCAGTAGTGCTTACGAGCATGATGGCAATTACCGGCTTGCAGGCGCAGAGCGACCGTCACAGGGTCGGTGCCGTGTGTAATGATGGCACCAACAGTTCGGCGACAGGCAGCGGCGCATGTTCTCATCACGGCGGTGTGAGTTGCTGGAAATACAACGATGGAACGTGTACCAAGCCATAAGAAGGCTCAGCCGGAGAATTAGCGAGGTGGTCTTGTGAGCGCATCCAGAACGCCGTTAATCGTGTGCGCCATTATTGTTTGGGCGGCGGTGGTATATTTCGGAAATACTTCCGGTGAGAAGGGACATCAAATAAGTTCAATCTCGGAGAATGCCACTGACAACGCGAGCCACCAGACCCACCCGAATACATTTGCTGGCTATGAGTGTACAGGAGATTGTTCAGGCCACGAAGCTGGCTACGCATGGGCGGAAGAACACGATATAAGCGATGGGGAAGATTGCGACACCGCTGGCGAGCATTCGAATTCTCCGTCCTTTGCAGAAGGATGTCACGCTTACGCTGATGGTGATACCGATTCCGAAGAGAACAGGGACTCTGACGACGAGAATTGAATCATTCAATCATGCATGCGCTGAGCCGTGGGATGGGCATGGTCGTGGTTAACTATCCACCTTTGACGGGTTTCCAATGGGCGTTGGTCGGGGCTGGCGTGGCTGGACTCGCCCTTGTTGTCTGGGAGACGTGGGAAGCGAAGATTGGCAACGAGCGACCCGCGCTGAGAGTCGCAATCGGAATTATGTTTTTGTTTTTTGCTGGAGTGAATGCTGAGCGCGGGCTTTCGTTCTTCCGGTCGGGCAGGAGTGCGCACAAGTGGATGTTTGAAGTTCTCTTGAATGTCGTATGCCTCCTTGTCTCAATTTTTTACTTTTTTAAACGAAAAGAGCCCAGAACGTTCATCGAATGGCTCAACGAGCGTGCGAAGCCCATGACAATATTCGACACGAAAAACGAGTAAAACTGAGGCGCGCAGCCGCTCTTCTACGTCTTGTTAACAGTTTTGGTGCAGCAGCGGCGCGCCGAGACATTCACATTTATTCACCGCTTCATCTTTGTTGGCGAGTCGGTTTTTGTAGTCTTCTGTGGCGGTCGCGCCGGAATAATGATGGTGCACCCACCCTCTTCCGTTTCATCAATCACTTCAGGTTCGAAATCCACTACGCCTGTCGGCTCCAGTGATTTGTCGGGTTGCTTGCGCAGCTTCTTCACGTCTGCTCCTCCAACGCGAAAATATCCGCTCTCACAGTACCGCAGCCGGGATGGGATTGTGCAGTGTTGTTATCAAACTCTTCGGATTGCATTTCTCTTTCCAGCCAACCCAGTGAACCGCGCTCGCTCCGAGCACGGATTGTTTCTCCACGTCAGCGCGACCGCAAGCGGCGCAAATCGAAAATGTCCTGTAGGGTGACTAACCAGAAGTTGCTCTACGCCGATGTTTGTTAAACGTACGGACGGCAGCGAGGATTAGGAGCAGCCCACCAATCAACATCGCGCCGAAACTCACAGACAAAAAGGCCGCCGTCCATCCGTGGACGTTGATAGGAATGAGCGCTAAGGAAAGCGGTGCCAGAACCACGATTCCAAGTCCATACAAGGCGACCTCACGGACAGGAGCGCGCCAAGCCCAAAGAATGCTTCCTATCAACGTTGTAGCCATTCCCAGCAACAACGCCGGTAAAAATGCATGCTCCAGAAAGTAAAACTCGAAATCACTTGTGCTCACAAACAAGCTGTGTTGTTCGAGTTGAAAATTGAGAGCACCCCTGCCGCTGTTAAACAAATCCCAAATACGATTAGCCATCGATTCGAAGAAATCGAAATTGTGGGCGAATTATCGGGCACTTGAGCGTTGCGCCTTAGAAACGCCAAAGAGTAGTCCCGTACTGTCTGTTTGTAAACTTGCGAAATAACTTCTCATGACTGCGCGGTTACCGAACGATTTCCTCATCTTCTTCCGACTCATCAGTCGCACCATCCAGTTCAAAATCCAATTTGATTCCGTTCTCTTCCGCGATTTCTGCAAGATACGGCATAGGGGTTTTGAAAACTCGTGCGCGCTCAATGGCAACGCCCGCGAAAGCTGCCATCAACTCCTTCACCCGCTCATCGCCAGTAGGCTTTGTCGCAGGCTGAATGTTGTGATGGAGCGTCGCGCCCGGAGCAGGAATCACGCCATTGCTTTCCAAAATTCGCAGGGCTACTTCCTTGTCGCCTTCTTTCAGCTTCTGTCGCAGCACTTCAAGCGCCTCGTCACACAATCCACGCCACATCTCCCTTTTTGCTTCGACGTAGGCATCCATCTCGGGCGCTTTTACGATTCTTCGGACACTTTCGCGGTCAACACTTTCTTCCTTGGCAATGTCCGTCTGTGTTTTGCCGCCGACATATTTCTGCATGATGCGCATGCGTTGGTTGATGCCAATGCGATTGCCGTTTCGGTGCAGACGCGGGATTTTGCGGGACTCAATTACTGGCTGCTCTGCACTCGCTTGCTTAACAGATTTCTTGCTTTGCGCATCTTTGGTTATCAATTTGTTTGAATCGCCGGCGGTTGCACTTGCAGTGGATGGAATACACACAGTGGGAGAGTTCCTGCTCATAGAATTATCCAGTGTTGCTGGGTTCGAATGCGTCTGGCGTTCTGGGTGGGCGAGGTGATTCGAGCGTCTATAGCTAGCGTAGCATTCGGCTGCCGGTTGGCAAGGCGTCATTGGGGATTTCACGCCCGTATCTTCGAACAGAGTTCCGAATACCGGACTACGCAGGGTTGGTTTAACTCTTTTCTTGCTATGTTTCGACGCCCGTACGAAAATCGGGAACAGCGGTGCAACGATGTTCCGTTCGCGGTTAAAGACCGTCGCCCTCGCAACGTCTCCGTTGCTTCTGTCCACGATAATATTAACTGGTGCGCCGACTCAGACAACCGAGAACCTTGGGCAGGCATCCGCGACGGAGGATAATCGCCCTACGAACTGCCGAGTTACGCTCCCGTCGGATGGCCGCTTTACGCCGCCAAAACCCTATTCCGCTCAGCCTGACGGTACGGGCGTCAATGCATTCTGGTTTGGCAGCGCAAAACTATGGACAATGCTCCACACTGACGGAACGTGGCACGATTTGCGCCCCTACAGTCCGGCGGAAACGTCTCTCAGGCAGAAACTTTTCTGGTGGCGAACGGGTTATAACTGGACGACCGAAACACAGCCGCAGTTAAAAGTGACGGGGCGACGACTAGATGGGATGGCTCCGACTTTCCAGACATTGCACGCTAGCAATGGCCACAAAGGAGAAGGTTGGAACTCGTTCATGGTGGTCGGAATTGATATACCGACTCCCGGTTGCTGGGAAATTACAGGGCACTATGAAGGGCAAGAACTGAGTTTCGTCGTTTGGGTTACGGCAGCACGACCACCGGCACCACATACTTCCTCGCCATGAAAGCATTCAAACGACTCTGGATTGCATTACTCTTTGCGCCCCAACTGTTGGGACAGATGTCGCCGCCGACTTCAATCCAACGTCCAACTAACGAAGAAACTCGTGAACTGAAAGAGGCGATGGCTTCAATCACGAATTACTGTTCGACCGTTGCCGACTACTCGAACTCACGTCAGCCTCGCCTCTTCGCTAAGTCCGAATCGAACGAGACCGGGGCATGGGATGAATTTTCAAGCAAAGCGGAATGGGAGCAGGCGGGCAATCCGCAGCCGGTCGCATTCGCATGGTACAAAGAAAACAAAGTAGTCCGCGCTGTGTTCTTGAGTAAGAACAATGGTGATGGCGGGCGCTATGCCGAGTACTGCTTTCAAGCCGATGGACATTTGGCGGAGCTACGGTCAGAAGCAGACCCTTCCGCCGTTTGCAACGATGCTTACTTTCGCTGCCAGCTCATACTTCCGAGAGTGTGGTTCTATTTACCCAGAGGAAAAATCATCAACGTAATCCACGATGACCAAAGACCGCTCAAATCCGAAAAGACAAATCTCTCGCTTGCAACCAAACCGCCCGAATATCTGACCATTTGGGATTACCCTTCCCCGCCTCACTGTTCGTGCACACGAAGTGATTTCTGCTGCTTGTAAGAGGGCGCGGAACGCTTCTCACCTTGCGTAAACGCGCTAACGGCAAACTGGCTGTTCCCGGATTACTGTCGCGAGCAGAAATTCGCACCACCCATCCAGAATGCAACCACCCACGGAATAACACGGCAGTTGCGAGTGCTGTGAATGTTATTCCGTAATCGCAGTGAAGAGTTCAATCCAGAGCGGTGCGGCAGAAATCAAAGTGAACCCAAGATAAACAATGTGATGAGAGACAGGAGCGCGTACGACAACAGGTTCGCGTTTCTCACGATACGGCTGGTCTCTGCTTTCGGTAAAGCGTCACTGGTACCTACCATCCGATACTTCATCCACCATCGTACGTAGGCCGCTTCCACCCACCACGATATTAGGAAGCAAACAATCAGCATCGCAGCCGCCCCAATGATGAGTGTCCATCGCGGGTACTGTCCTAACGCTAAGGAAACCGAGCCTGCGGCACCGGGTCTTTCCAATCGCTTCCAGTTGTCTTGTTGGGTGCCATAGTAATGAACTTCCATGCTTCTCTGGATTCCTTTTCCGAGCACCGTTCCGATGGGAAGCCCTACAACGGCTGACAATATGTTGGCAACTCCGATTACCCGCCATGACTGCCTCCGGCTAATGTTGAGGCGCGTGCCTGCGTACCACGCCTCTATCGCAACGACGGGGAGTAGCAACAGAACCATGATGGGTGAAACCAGAGCAAGGCTGGGCAGCACGGCGTCAGCATAAGCAGGGATGGCAGCACAGCAAATGACCGCTACCAAGACCAAAAGTTTCCGCGAGTACGAACTCAATTCATTGGACAGGTGGCTAGGAGTTGGACTCATTGAGCTATAAGCCGACCTGAATGATATATCTCTTTGCCCCGTGGGGCTTCGGAATGGGTGTGCTTACGGGAATCATCCCCACCAATCCAGCCAAGCGCTGGCGCGCCAATTACGGAAGGTGAATTTGGTAGGGCGCGAAGTTATGCTGCGCGCTTACGGCGGCTGATTCGCATTCACGAGCGACTCATTGTTCGCGGCATTCTTGGCGGGCATGGTCAAGGTCTTGGACACTGTACTTAGGTTCTATGATGACCACCTTCCCGCCCTTGTTTTCAATGGCGCGCACGTCATGGTCAGTCAGCCGCCCGTGAAAACTAACGCTTTTCGGCAGCGTTCCTTCCACCGATTGATACTGTTTCCCTCGGATTCCGAACGAATACAGATGGCTTGTAATTTCATCAGCAGGTCCCATTCGTTTCAAGATAACGCACGGTCGTTGGACGTCGCCTTGTTGACTCTGCTGTTTTGGAGCTGACACAGCGGCCACCGTAGATGGAATCGGTTTGGCGTTCTCCGCAGCAGGAGGGTCAGCTAAGGTCAACCCCGCTTGTGGCTGGCCTACTGGAGCCTCCACCATCGCCAAAATAACACCGTCAGCTAAGCCTTCCGCCTTGAGCTGTTTGAGCTGCGACGGCGACGTGTCGAAGTTGGTTTGGCTCGATTTAATCTTTGCGACTAACACCTGCTCTGGGAGCCCTGCATTGTGCAAATCAAGGACATCTCGGTTGGTCAGCCGTGCAGGAATGGGTGTGGCACCGGACGGCGTGGCAGCGGCAGCGAGCGGGTGCGATTGCGAGGCTACCAGTTGGGCATGTGCAACCTGTTGTGGCGAAGCACCTCCACGTTCCAGATTTAAGCACAACACAAATCCGACGGGCTCCAATGTTCCTGCGCGCGCGACACGGCACCACTCACTGCCTGAGATGGAAACTTGCAGGACAACGTCCATCGCATCCCCCTGCTTGAGCGTGGCGGTTACGCGCTCGCTTGTTGAAGCATTCTGGTAGACATTTACCGCTTCGGGTTTGACGACCCCTTGCCAAAGCATCTTCTGTTGTGCGGCTGCTGGCCCCCAGAGCAAAAGGACAGAAATCCACATGAAAAGCCCACGGTTCCGAACGACACTCATCGGAAACTCCTTCGTCTTCAAGATTCCAGTGTATTTAACCGGGGAATTTAAAACTTGGGGACGTTGGCAAACAATAGCGCGGCAGCGCACTACGTCAAGCAACGCAATGCCGGACTACTCCCCCTTCAGCTTAGAAGCACTCGGATTACCAAATCCATGCAGTTAGAAGCTGATTCAAATAGGGTTTGGGGATTACCGCTCGGTGATGACCTCAAAAGGTGACAGCGCGTTTTTCTTTCAGGCGATTTGGGTTACAGGTCGGGCTAACAGCGAATGACGCTCACGCGCTCATCCCGCTCAATTCCGACCAATGTCGTGTGCGCCATGGCGCTATCAAAGTCCCGTCCGCTGGCACTCGCGATCAGTTTCCTACCTTTGTATTTGAATGTTTCCAGCCGACCGCTCTTTTTGTTTAGCACCACCCGCACGGAGTAGGTGCCACCTTCTCGATTGAAATACGTCAACTCGCGGGTCTTCTTGGTCTCGCGGAACGTTGCGAGGGCAGGCTCGTAGCAGGCGGTGATTCCGAGCATCTTGCTCTGGTCTGACTCCGCTTTCTGGACACATGCGTATACGATGTTGAGCGGGAACTCTGCAAGCAGCGGCCCCCACTTTTCATCCCAGTCGGCTTCAATCTTTTGCGGGACACAGGCGATGAAATCTCCAAACTCATTTTCGCTCATAGATGCAAACTCCATTTGTGGTGGATTGCATCAGGAGCCAGAAAAAACAAAAGCCGCCCAAGCATCAGGCGGCTAATTCGGAGACTCGCTTCGGAACTTTTCATTCCGCGCATCGGCGATTGCTCGCCAAGGCACCGTAACGTCTCCTGCCCGGTTGCCGGGCTCGGAATTATCCGAGCCGCTCCTGATGCTGTGCTGATTATAACAGAATTCAAATTTTCGTGGTGTGTACTAAGCGGAAACGCAAAGACATTCACATTTCATGCGATGACTGAGAACCGCATAGAATCTGAACCATACGGACCACCCAACATAAGAATACGGATTTGGCAACAAAGCGCGGGACGCAGTGAAAGAACGACGTGCAACCTCTCGGTAAATTTACCCTTCCAGTCACAATTAGGGTTGCGCCTAACCTAGATGCGGCGGCGTCAATTTTGGTTAAGACACAGGATATTTCAACTCACGGGTTCTATTTCAACTTCACGCAAGAGTTCGCCGCAGGAACGCAGTTCGAGTTCTCAATTGCTCTTCCGATTGAAATCACGGGACCTTCTCAAGCGTATATCAGCGGGAAGGCACGCGCGGTTCGAGTCAGGAAATTGGCGAAACTCACTCGGGCCATTCGGGCGTTGGTGCCCTCATTGAAAGCTACCAAATCAGCCGAGAAAAGTCTGTAAAACCCTAAACGAATG
>CAVYXN010000003.1:0-419129 GCA_963772535.1 uncultured Acidobacteriota bacterium | reverse complement strand
CAGCGGGTTGCAGGTTCAAGTCCTGCCCGGCTCACCACTTCCTCGACGGAACCCCTCCGCCTACACGAAGGTTACGGATCTCGCTAGCTGGCTTCTTGGAGCACGGCGGCGATGAAATTGACGAGCCGAAGTTGATCATTCCAACTCGCTTTGTGCTGCAGATCAACGTGAGTGAATGCGGGCGTGATCAGAACTGCGCGCACATCCCGGCGCGGAACTTCCTTTTCGAGCCAGAGGCTTTCGGCGGGCGGGATGACGGTGTCTGTGGCGCCATGAAGTATGAAAACTGGAATGTGAAGCTTTGCAATTTGGCCATCGGGCGAAAGGGAAGCGAGTTCGGCTGCGTCCGCGTGGATGGCAGCGAGTAGTTGTGGACGCACCAAATCGATTCGTCGGGACATGAGTGCGTCAAGAAGCTGCCGGGCTGGCGGACTTACCTTATCGAGCCAAGGCTGAGCATTCTCCGGTTCTTCCCACAGCCAATACTTCAACGCCTCGTGCGCTGTGGGGATGTCCTGGGGACCGAAGAATTGAAAGAGGTGCGCATAGACGAAGACCGATGCGCCGTAATCATGCGCTGGCGCGGGAAGTATGCGGCCGTCCGGAAATTCTTCTTGCCCCGTTACGAGGAAGCGCGCGACGCGCTCGAGATTTTCGTAAGCGCCGAACAGCACAAGCGCTCGCATGTGCGGGGCGTATTGCGGATCGCAGGCTGCCAGGAGCGCTAGCCCCCCTGAAAAACTGAGCGCAATCACAGTGACAGGGCCTGTGCCTAGTCGTCGCTCGAGCCATGCGGGCGATGCGCCGATTGTAGGTAGCGAAGCGGCGTCCACGTGATAGTCGGCGAGCGAGGCGAGCACTGGCGTCAGGACAGCAAACCCGCTGGTGGCGAGGGCGTGGGAAAAATTTACGAATCGAGGATCGTAAATTCCGAGATGGTGGATCCCGGGCAAGACGACGATGCCGGGCGGTTTTGCGACGCCAGCCGGGAGGTACAAGCGGCCTGGAACGGGTCCGTCTTTCGTGTCGATCGTGACATCTTCAACAGATACCGCGTTTGACTCGAATCGCAGGAGTGGGCCGCTCGCTTGCGGATCGACGAGATGCGTTAATAGGGCATAACTCCGCAGCTCGTAGCGCAGACGGTTGATTGCAAGGAAGAGTAGAGGGACTGCGATAAGCGCGATAAAAAGACCGCGATGGAAACGGCGTGCTGGCTTTTGTCGAGCGTTGCTTAATTCCGGCCGGCCTTTATGAGTGGCCATCGGCTTGGGCGGTGCCTTTTCGAGCGGAAGCGATCTCGAATTCAAAAATCGCTAAGCGGATCTTACGACGTTCAATCCCAGGGCCTCGACGTAGAATCGGTTCACATATTCTTTCACCATGCGCCGGGTGCTAAATTGTGGCGCAATGCGCTTGATCGATTCTTTCATCACCTGAACGAAGTCGTGCGGAATCTCGTCGTCGGCTCGGCGGTAATACATGGGAATCACTTCATCTTCGAGCAGACGATAGGCCGCATCCGCGTCTGTGGACGTCCGGTCGCCCGAGATATCCCCCGCTCCGAAAGCCCACCCGTCCTTGCCGTTGTAACCTTCAATCCACCAGCCATCCAGGATCGAAAGATTGGGAACGCCATTCGCCCCCGCTTTCATTCCGCTGGTTCCGCTGGCTTCGAGCGGCGGAATCGGATTATTGAGCCACACGTCCACGCCGCGCACCATGCGCTGAGCCAGCCGCTGATCGTAGTTTTCGACGAACGCGATTCGCGCGCCGAATTCAGGGTTTTGAGCCAGCTGAAAAATTTTCTGAATCAATCTCTCGCCTTCCACGTCGGAAGGATGCGCCTTCCCGGCAAAAATAATCTGGGCCGGGCGCAACCGGTTCGTCAGCAGGTGCTTGAGCCGCTCCAAATCATGCAAAAAGAGATCGGGACGCTTATACGCGGTGAAACGCCGCGCGAATCCCACTGTAAAAATTTCGGGATCGAGCAGAGCTCCGCAAGCGATGATGCTCTCCGCCCGGGATCGCTTTTTCTCCCAGCGCTGCCTCGCGCGGTCGTTAACCTCCGAAATTAGAAGCCCCTTCAATTTTCGCCGCAGTCTCCAGAGCTCTACGTCCGGGATTCGCTCCACTCGTTCCCAGATGCCCGGCCGGTCCTGGTCATTCACCCAGTTGGGCCCCACATAACGGTCTAGCAGCGGCTGCAGCCAGATGGGATCCATCCACGTCAGCAAGTGAACGCCGTTGGTGATCGCGACGATGCCCGTCTCGTCCGCGGACTTTCCTTTATACGAAGAAACGTTCGCCCACATTTTTCGAGATACGTCGGCGTGCTTCTTGCTAACCGCATTGCAGAACTTGCTCATGCGGAGAGCAAAAACCGTCATGTTAAAACCAGCGCCGGGATCCGAAGGATTTGCTCCGAGCTGCAGTAGCGCATCGCGGTCGGCTCCAAAACGATTGTAAAAATTGGCGAAATATTTTTCGAAGAGAGAAAACGGAAACACGTCAGTCCCGGCGGGCAACGGTGTATGCGTCGTAAAAACCGAGCTTGTGCGCACCTGTTCGAGAGCTTCCTGAAAGTGTGTTCCGGCATCCACCAACACACGCAAGCGCTCGAGAATTGCCAATGCCGCGTGCCCTTCATTTATATGAATTGCGGCAGGCCGGATTCCGAGCGCTTCGAGGACGCACATCCCGCCCATGCCCAGCACAATTTCCTGGCGGAGGCGTTGCTCGGGGTCGTTCGTGTAGAGACGGTTCGCGATCGCCCGGTCCCACGGTTGATTGCTCTCGATATCCGTATCCATCAAATACACGGGAACACGGCCGATATCTGCGCGCCACACCAGCACATCGACGGGCGGATCGAATAGAGGCACGCGCACGCGAAGTTGGTTATTATTCGCGTCCAGAACGGGCTTGATCGGATCGTAGGTTCGATCG
Source organism: uncultured Acidobacteriota bacterium (assembly GCA_963772535.1). GTDB lineage: Bacteria > Acidobacteriota > Terriglobia > Acidiferrales > UBA7541 > Palsa-295. Next base: position 416,180 of record CAVYXN010000003.1, on the reverse strand, counting down.
AGTTTTTTCTCTTCGTCCTCCTGCCACCCGTCATCACGAAGATTTTGGGTGACGTAGCCTCTCGAATAGATCATGCCGATTGCGACCACGGAAACTGCCAGGTCGCTGCATTCTTTGATGTAGTCGCCGGCGAGCACGCCCAATCCGCCCGCATAAAGAGGAAGCGATTCGTGAAAGGCATATTCAGCAGAAAAATAGGCGAGAGGCGCATTGCCTTTCCCGTGTTCGCTCGTGAACCAGCCGGTTTGGGTCCCGACTTCCGCCGCAAATTCATCCATCACCGCATCATAGCGCTCGAGAAAATCGGAATTGCGCGCAGCGGCTTGTAGAGTCTCTTCGGGTAGCATCGCCAGCATGCGCAGCGGATTGTGACCGCTCTCGCGCCAGGCCTGCACATCCAGAGCGGGAAACATTTCTCTGGCTGCACGGTGCCAACTCCACCAAAGGTTATAGGCGAGCTTTTCAAGGCCCAGAATTCGTTCCGGCAAAGTAGGAAAGCGGGGAAAGGAATTTAAGTTTTGTTCCATTATGAGCGTTTATCGCCCTTTCGATTTTTTTCTCTCATCTATACTCACAAAGCACTCGCTTTCGGTCAACCGGGGATTCAAGGCCAAAATACTTGAAGAGCATGGGGATGGTTAGCTTGTGCTCACGGAAACGCATAAGGCCGCACCGCCCGCTATGCCAGAATCCTCCCCATATTGCGCGCGCATGAGGGGAATCTCGCCGCACCGCGAGTTGACCGACCATTTCAATACTTCCTGGCCGATTCGCCCGAACCACGCGCAAATTAGCTCGCTCATTCCACCACCGACAACAATTACGTCGGGGTCAAACAGATCGATCATGTTGCCGAGCCAGATCGCGAGCAGGTCCGCGGTTTGTTCCAGGATTGCGGTGGCAAGGGGATCACCGGCGCGCCAAGCTTTCGCAACGATCTCCGCCGTAACGGCTGCCGGATTGCCGCCTGCAAGCGCGAGCAATGCTCCGACCTCAGCACCCCCGGCTTCGAGTCTCTCCCTTGCGCGACGTGCAACGGCAGGTCCCGCCGCCAGCGCTTCGATGCAGCCCCGCTTGCCGCACGGACAGGCCGGCCCGTTGTAGTCGATTGACACGTGGCCGCCTTCTCCCGCTGCTCCGGTGCGCCCGTGATAGATAGTGCCGTCGAGTACGATTCCTACACCGATGCCAGTGCCGATGGTCACGTAAAACACAAATGAGTATCCAGCACCTGCGCCCCAGCGCGCTTCTGCGAGCGCCGCCGCATTCGCGTCGTTATCTAGAACTGTCGGAAGGCCACGCGACTTTTTAATTTCGGCTACCAGCGGATAATTCCGCCAGCAGGGCAGGTTCCCGGGATTCACGATCACACCAAGCCGTGGATCGACGGGCCCCGGACAGACGATTCCGATCCCAGCAACAGAAGCTTGCCGCGCGGGTTCGGCAGCGAATGCTTCATCGATGGCCTGTTCGACGGCGCGCAATCCGGCGGTTGCGTCCTCGCGGCTCGGCATTGGTACGCGGACTTTCGAGAGAATTTCTCCTCGCGGCGTTACGAGTCCTGCCGCCACCTTCGTGCCGCCGATGTCTACGCCCAAATAGAGTGGCTCGTTTGATTTCATTTCGCTCGGCTCTGATTATTGAACGGTTCTAGCCCTCCGTCGAGAGCGATGCGTTCGGAGTTTCGAGGCGTGAACCCGCGAGAGACCCGGTGTAAAATAAATCCATGAGCGACAAAATCACGAAACCAGATTCCGAGTGGAAGTCCAAACTTACAGACGAGCAATACTACGTCACGCGCCAGAAGGGAACTGAACCTCCCTTCAGCGGTGAGTTCGCGGATACGGAAACGGAGGGGACGTACGTTTGTGTGTGCTGCGGCCAGCCCCTGTTCAGTTCCGACGCGAAATATCATTCAGGTTCCGGATGGCCAAGCTACTATCAGCCGATCGCGGCGGAAAATGTGGAGTTGGAGCGCGATTCGTCTCATGGAATGGCGCGCACGGAAGTGCTTTGCAGCCGATGCGACGCGCATCTGGGCCACGTTTTTGAAGACGGCCCGCAGCCGACGGGACTTCGCTTCTGCATTAATTCTGCTGCGCTCGACTTGAAGGAAAAGGACAAAGAATAGGCGCGACCGCAGCGCCTCCCACCGGGGACGTCGCTGCGCCCGGCATGTTTACCGGGCGATGCTTTTAGTGATCGAAGAAAATCACCTGGGGATGTTTGTCGATCGTGTCCGTCGAGATCGCCCGAATCGCGCTCGGTGACACCACGTAAATCGCCAGATTCGTAGGAATTCCCACGGGCGCGTTCGTCGTCATCGTACCCTGCCCGCTTGAGGTCACCGTGTAGTTGCCCACGAAGGACTGGGCTGGGTTCTGGCCCGAGGAATCCACTTCGTCCAGCACTCCTTGCATTGTTGCGGTGCCGTTCGCGGTTGTCTGGCCGATGATGTTGCTGACCATATCGTCCGCCGGCGAGGGAGCGCTTAACGCATAGCTTCCCAGCACCGACGTGGCGCTAAAAGGTCCGCCTATTTGGTTCTCCAGCAAGCCCACGGTTGCGGTTTTATCCGAGCCAACCAGGAATCCCTGGTTGACCCCGGTGAGATAGGCAGCCGTCATTCGCGGTCCCAAGGCCCCAAAGCCGGTGAATTCCACCCGTCCGTTCGTTGTCACCAAATATGTGCCCGGTACCAACGCGCCTTGCAAAATCGAACCGGCATCATTTTGATTGAAAGTCACGGTGGCAGCGCCGGAGCCGTTTGGAGCGAGCAATCCAACAAATGCGCTCGCGCTTGGACTGTCCAGTCCGGTGCCGCTGATCACGCTGCCGCCCGTCAACGCCGTGTTATCAAAAACCACAGCAGGGTTCTGAAGGACCATCTCGCCGCCGATTTTGGGATGGGTTGCGTCGGTGGTGTCGATTTCGATGGCAAAAAGATCCGATGGCGATACGAAGTAGCAGATGAAATTGAGCGTGACCTGCGCCGACGAGGGGATTTGGAAAACCAAATTCGCGACGACGCGGCCAGCGGTGCTGCTCGAGGAAAAATTACCGGAGGCCGGAACGGCGGGGCTGTAGAGTCCTGCGTCATTGTAATCCACTGTTCCGGGAGAAAACGACGAGGTTCCGTCCGCGTGCACGACTCCAACCAAGGTTGCGGGAGCCGTCGTAAGGTCTTGCCCGGTGAAAGCAAACGCGTAGTTGCCGCTGAAGTTCGCAGCGGAAAAACCGCTGCCCACTTGAGGCTTAATGATTCCCTCGCCGCGAGTGGGAAGCGGCGGTGGCGTCATGTTGCCGGTATCGTTTTCGAAAAAGCGGGCATTCCCATTCGCATCCAGAACCAGTTGGTAGATCGCCGTGAGTTTCTGGTTGGCGGAATTGGTAGCGGTCAGAGTCAGCGTTCCGCGCCCGTCGGTTCCGAGTGAATAGGTCCCGGAGAGAGTGGCGTTAAGGGAGATGCCGGACACGCGATTCATATCCTCGCTGCCGCTGGTGATGTTGCCGGAACCGTCTACCGTGAATTGTCCGGTTGCGAGCACAACGCCCTGCGTATCAAATCCGCTGAAGAAAAATGCATAAGCTCCGCGAAGCAGGGAGTTGGGATTGGCGGTGCCCGCAGTTATCGAGATGCTGAAGGCTCTCGAAGCGGTGGCAGGGACCGTTTGAGAATCTTTAACGCCGAGCGTGAAGCTCACGGGCGTGCCGCTTACCAAAATCGGATTTCCGGTAATCTGTCCCGAGCCTGAATTCAAGCTGAGCCCGGCAGGAAGCTGCCCGGAAACGACGCTCCACGTATATGGCTGCACCCCTCCGGTCGCCTGGACGGATGTTGAGTAGGGCGTCGCAACCGAACCCACTGGCAAAACGCTGGGCGTTACTTGAAGAGGCGGCGGGCCGATCACGGTGATAGAAAGTGGCGCCGGCGTCGATGCCGTCTGCGGGGGAATCGCTGAATCGACCACTTGCAGCGTGAACTGAAAGACGCCCGCCATCGTAGGCGTACCGCTGATCTGCCCGGATGTAGTGTTGAACGTCAGCCCAGGAGGAAAATTTCCCGAAGTCTTCGACCAGGTAAAAGGAGGCACACCGCCTGACGTAACGATGGAGGTTGCGTAGGCCGTATTCACCGTAGCACCGAGCAGCGCTCCACTTGAGGTGATCGAGAGTGGCGGAGGCGCGCTGATTTTGATCGTATATTGGGGAGAAAGAACTTTAATTGGCGGATTCCCGCTGTCGGCCACCTGCACCGTGAACGTATTCGTAGTATTTGAGCCTGTGGGTTTGCCGCCGATCGTTCCGGATTGGCTGATCGTTAGGCCTGCAGGGAGGCTTCCTGAACCGATCGTGAGTGTCAACGGCGCCACTCCGCCAGTTACAGGAACAGCAAACGAATAGGGAACGCCGTTGGCGCCGTTCGGCGGGAGAGTGGTACCAAACGAAGGCGCTATCACCACGTTAATTGTTACAGTCGCCGTCGCACCTTTATCTGCCAACGACACAGCTTGCAAGGAGACTGAAAGCGTGGCGGAAATACCGGTGGGCGCAGTGTACTGGACGCTGCTAGAAGTCATATTGGTGAGTGTCCCGCAGCCAGCTCCGGAGCAACCGGTTCCCGTGAACTGCCACATTACGCCCATATTGGAAGTATCGTTCGCCAGCGTCGCCATGAACGTGATCGACTCCCCCGTGTCGACCATCTGGGTGGTGCCGGGAATGATTTGGACGGTGATCTTGGAGCTAGAGCTGCCCCCACATCCCGCTGCAAATGCAATTGCGAAGCACACGAATGCAAGGAATGAGCGTCCGAATGGAAGTCTTGTAGAATTGCCTGTTATTCGGGCATACGTCTTCGAAGTTCGCATATCACCTTTTCGGATGACTTTTTTGGTACGCCCGCGCTGGGATGAGAGGACTCCCCGCCGAACCCGCAGCATAAGCGAAACAAGTTGAATAACAAAACGCTTCGGGAGTGTCAACGCACATCTCCGGGCGCTAGCGTCCGGACCATCCACCCGCCTGTCACTCCGCTTGATAGTTCCCGCTACCGCCGGGATAATGCCCGGCATGTTTCAGCCATGTGGATGCGGCGAGTGATGCGCTCGTTGCCTGCGGCTAAGTGCGTTTTGTTGCTTCCAATCCTCTTCTGTCTTGGTTTCTGTCTTGGTCAGCCGCCCCGTACGTTTGCTCAGGATCCCACCGGGGCCCTGCGAGGCACCGTCGAGGACACGAGCGGAGCACGAGTGGCCGGAGCTACGATCGAAGTTCGGGCGATCGACCGATCGCTTGTGCGCGAAGCTGCCGCTGACCAACGCGGTGAATTTCGGTTCGACCTGCTCCCACCTGGCAAATATCAAATAACCGCCAATTCCGCAGGGTTTGCTCCGGCACATTCGGACGTTGCGGTAATGATTAGCTCAGTGCGGGAACTGACAATCATCTTACTGCCGGCCCCCGTTCGTCAGATCGTGACCGTGAATCGACAAGTTTCTTCGATCACCGCTGGGCCAATCGACGCGGCCGGCGCCACTTTGCAGAGCGTCATCACCGCAAAGGATCTCGAAACCATTCCGCTCGCGCACCGCAGCTTTGCGAATATAGCCTATCTGGCGCCGGGTACTGAACCGGTTGAGCCGTCTGATCCCACGAAAGCGCGCATAACGGCGGTTTCTTTCGGAGGCAGCTCGGGACTCAACGTCGAACTCTCCGTGGACGGCGGCGATAACTCCGACGATTACATTGGTGGGTTCCTGCAGAATATTTCTCCAGACGCGATTCAGGAGTTTGCCGTCCGCACGGCGCAGGAAGACGCGGACACCGGCCGCACGACCGCGGGCTCCGTCGTGATCAGCACCAAGCGCGGCACGGACATGTGGCACGGCGACGCTGCGTTTTACGAACGGGCCGCTGCGCTCAATGCGCGATATCCAATCGAAAATCCCGCGCCTGACCCCAAGCAGCCCTTCTCGCGTCAGAACTATGTGGGCACGCTCGGCGGCCCGCTCAAGCCCGGCAAGTTCTGGTTCTTCTCTTCGTTTGAATATGTTCACGAAAACGCCAGCATTGCGTACAGTCCCGCGAGCCAGGCGCAATTTGGCGCCCTGGCACAACTGGCACAGATGGGTTTGATTCCGAATGTGAACTCGATTGCTGTGCCGAACAGCGTTCCCATTCCATTTCGCGATTATCTCGCCACGATTCGCCTTGATTGGTCGCAATCCGCGCGCTCGCAGTGGTTTCTGCGCGCGGCTGCCGATAACTACACGACGGAAAACGACCTCGTGCAGCAGGCCACCCTGCCTTCCACCGGCGCTACGTCACATTCGAATTACTTGAACCTGCTTTTGAACCAACAGTTCACCTTCAGCCCCACCTGGCTTGGCTCGTTCACATTTGATGCCGGGGGCCTTCATCACACGGAAGCGCGCAATTCTGATTTCGGCTACGCACTCGCTTTTCCGTTCAGCGCGACGTCGCAGACCGTCTCGGGCTTCGAGACCTTTGGCGACAATCAGTTCATGACTGCGATTACCAATTTCCCCGTCCTGCGCGATCAGGAAAAGTATCAGTTTCGCTATGACGTGCGGCATACGTCAGGCCGGCACGCTATAAGCTTCGGCGTGAACTTCATTCATGAACCTGTCCTGGATGGCGCGCTCAGCGGTACGCAGGAAACACTCATCACGTATCCCAACGACCCCAGCTTCTACGTGGCGAACCCGTCGCAGTTTTATTCCGACCTGACATGTGCGACCCCGGCGCCGGCCAATGTAACCTGCGCGGCGACGCCAGCCGGTGACGGCTCGTTCTCGCAAAATGTCCAGCGGCTAGGCCTCTATGTTCAAGACTCATGGCGCGCCAAACCGAATCTCACACTGAATTACGGATTGCGCTGGGATACGACGTTTGGTTTATTCGATGCGTCCGGACGCTCTCAGCAGGACAATCCCGCGCTACTCACTCTACGAGCACTGGGTATCCCGCTGGTCTCGGGAGTGCCGCACGACTATCACAAACAATTCGCGCCAAGAATAGGAATTGCTTATTCGCCGGGGGGATCGCAAACCACCGTAATCCGGGGTGGTTTCGGCCTCTTCTTCAACGACCTTGCGCAGAATGGTTGGGTGAACGCGTTTCAGGCGGTGAATACTGCGCCGCTTCCATGTGTTGTCCCGACGGATCCGGGATGCATCCCGGCTGGCGGAGCAGGGGCGCTGATTGACCGGCGGTACAAGACGCCCTATGCGATTCACGTTACGGCAGGAATTCAGCATGCCTTCAACTCGAAATGGATGATGAGCGCGGACTACAACCACGAGCAGGGTGTGCACGGCTACCGCCGCTACGAATATGTCGCCGGCTTTACGCTACCCGCGGACGCGCCGGATATTTCAGAGTTTCGCTCGGACAATCGCTCCAGCTACAACGCGCTTTTGATTCACCTGCAGGGGAATGTTTCGCGGCGCTTCAATCTGATCGCGAACTACACACTTTCGAGCGCGAAGACCTGGGGCTGCGTTCTCGGTGAGCTATTCGATTACGTCAACGGCGTTTGCAATCCGAACGATGCGTTCGCTCGCGGCGACTACGGTCCTTCTGGCGAAGACGTTCGCCACCGTTTCGTGCTTGCAGGCACGTTGTATGTTCCGGGCGGCTTCGAGCTCACCACGCTTTCCCAATTTGAAAGCGCGCGACCACTTACCTTGACGACTCCTGTTGATGTGAACGGCTTCGGAGATTCAGCTGACGATCGCGCGGTCGTGAACGGCGTGCAGACCGCACTCGACCAGATTCGCGGGACGCCATACATTCAGGTTGATCTCCGCGTCAGCCGCCCGTTCCGCTTTGGCGAGCACTGGAGCGCGACGCCATTCATCGAGTTCTTCAATCTTTTCAACCGCAATAATCCGGGAGCGAATTACGTCACTGACATTTCCGCGCTTCCTGTTCCGGTGAACAATCTGGCAAACGCAACCGCTCTGTGCCCTACGCCTTCTTGCAGCGTGCCAATCTCGAGCCTCAATCAGCTGCGCGTTCCGGCCGGCGCGCTCGGCGATTTCTTCGGTCCGGGGACGACAGTGGGCATTCCGTTTGCCGCGCAGGTAGGATTCCGCTTGACCTTCTAGGCGTGTTTTTGCGGGAACTCGCCTTCCCAGCCTGCCACCACGACCGTTGCAAGACAATTTCCCAGTACGTTCACAGCAGTTCGCGGCATGTCCATCAGTTGATCGATGCCAAAGAGCAGAAAAAATGGCTCAATCGGCAGATTGAATTGCGTTGCAGTGGCCAGCACGATTACGAGCGACGCACGCGCCACGCCGGCTGTGCCTTTGCTGCTCAGCAGGAGCGTCAGCATCATCAGGATCTGCTGGCCGAGCGTGAGATGCAGGCCAGCGGCCTGCGCCATGAATATTAGCGCGAGCGATTGATAGAGGCTCGAGCCGTCCAGATTGAAGCTGTAGCCGGTGGGCAGCACGAAAGCGACGATCGAACGTGGCACTCCAAGCGCTTCCATGTTTTCCATGGCTCTTGGCAGTGCCGCCTCAGAGCTCGCCGTCGCAAACGCGATCGTTACCGGCTCGGCCACCGCTTGCGTGAAACGCAAAATTGGAACCTTCGCGAAATATGCGATGGGCCACAGCACGAACACGACGAAAGCAACGAGCGCAACGTACATCGTTGCCAGCAGCTTTAGTAGCGGAAGCAGAACGCCGAGGCCCATGTGGCCCACGGTGTAGGCGATTGAGCCGAACACTCCCACAGGCGCCGCCAGCATCACGATATTGGTGAACTTGAACATCGTTTCGGAAAGACTCTCGGCAAGAGCCACGAGCGGCTTTCGCTTTGCCTCTGGCACCATCGCGAGGGCAATTCCGAAAAGGATGCTGAAGACCACCACTTGCAGCACCTGGCCCTCTGCTACCGATTTCGCGATGTTTTCCGGAAAGACGTTGAGAATCAGATCGCTCGCCGTGTGCGGTACCACAGCAGGCACACTTTCCGATGCTGAGGCGGGCATCTGAATTCCCACACCGGCGCGGCTGATGTTGATTGCTGCGAGGCCAATAAAAATTGCGATCGTCGAGACTATTTCGAAATAGACGATGGCCTTGATTCCCATCCGGCCTACTTTTTTGATGTCCGCGTGGCCTGCGATGCCCACCACAAGCGTGCCGAAAAGCAGCGGCGCAATGATTACTTTTATCAGGCGGAGAAAAATCGTGCCAAGCACCTGGAGTTTCATCGCCAGGGCGGGAGCGTCGTGGCCAAGTTCGGCTCCAGCCGCGAGGCCAACGAGAATCCATGCGGTGAGCGAACGCTGTGTTACCGCGTATGCAGCGAGCAGGGCGATGGCGATCCACCGCACCGCTTCGAACACACCAGCTGAGATTGTCGCGACGCCCGACTGGCGTGCGACTCCCATCGCAGCCGCGACGAAAAGAACCGCGAGCAGCGCAGAGAGAAGCCCACGAGTTGTCGAGCGGGAGGTCATTTGCAGCAGCCGTACTGGCGGCGAACGTTATGCCGCCCGGACGCCAGTGTCAACCGCGTGATTTGCAAGGCCCGGCAACTTCGCCGCACGGTTCGTGCATCTTATGAACTGGAAAATAATACTTCTGACTTTGAGCACGCCAGTTGTCAATCTCGGGGAATTTCTAGTATAAAGGTCGGCTCTGTAGCAGCCCGGCAATCCTGCTGGTTCCCATTGATACGGAAGCGTGAATGAATCGCGGAGGAGTGCCTTGATCGAAGTTCAGGACCTGACAAAAACATTCGGCGAAAGAACCGCCGTGGACCACATCTCGTTTGCGGTGAATAAGGGCGAGATCCTGGGGTTCCTTGGTCCCAATGGCGCCGGCAAGACTACCACGATGCGAATGCTCACGAGTTTCATGCCGGCCACGTCCGGCACGGCGCGCATTGCGGGCTTCGACGTGTTCGACAATTCGCTCGAAGTTCGCCGCCACATCGGATATCTCCCGGAGAATCCGCCGGTCTATCCGGATATGACGGTTGAAAGCTACCTCGATTTCGTTGCGCGAATTAAAGGCGTGCCGTCGGAAAAGCGGGCGCAGCGCGTTACTGATGCGCTCGAAAAGACGAACATCACAGATAAGCGCGATGAGCTGATCAAACGCCTCTCGCGCGGCTATAAGCAACGCGTCGGGTTGGCGCAGGCGCTTGTGCACGATCCCGACGTGATCATCCTCGACGAGCCGACCGTGGGCCTCGATCCGAAGCAGATCATCGAAGTCCGCCACCTGATCAAGAATCTCGCCGGGAATCACACGATCGTGCTCTCCACGCACATCCTGCCCGAAGTGAGCATGACGTGCGATCGCGTGGTCATCATCAACAAAGGCAAAATTGCAGCTGTAGATACTCCGCAAAATCTTACGTCACAACTGAAGGGTGGGCAGCGCATCCGCGTGGAGGTGCAGGCGTCCGAACAGCCGCTGCGCGAAGTGCTCGCGCAGATTCCGGGCGCCAGCCGCGTGCAGATTGAAGCGGCACCGCTGACGGGCCACGTCCTGGCCACGATTGAGGCTGCTGCGGGCAAGGACATTCGCAGCGCGATAGCGGCGAAGATCGTCGAGAAAGGCTGGCCGCTTTTCGAGCTGAAAGGCGTGAGCCTCAGCCTCGAGGATATTTTCCTCGAACTCACCACGGACGATGCCGCTCACGCGCAGCCGTCCGCCAAATCGGAATGAATAAGGAGCGATGACCGCGATGCGAAATCTCTACGCCATCTATCGCAAAGAACTGGCTCACTATTTCGTTTCTCCGGTGGCCTATATCCTGATTGGCGTGTTCCTGATTGTGGCTGGATTCTTCTTCAACATCATTCTCGCCTCAGCGATTCAATCGGCGTTTTCCGCCGAGATGCAGAGCATGCGTTTCGGAGCGCCGGCGGATTTCGATGTTCCGGGAGCGGTGTTGCGGTCGTTCCTGGGGCTGCTTTCCACCCTTGTGCTGTTCATCAGCCCGCTGCTGGCGATGGGCGTGTACGCCGAGGAGCGCAAACGCGGAACCATCGAGTTGCTGATGACGTCACCTATTACCGATGCCGAAATCGTGCTTGGCAAGTTCCTCGCTTCGCTCACCCTTTACGCAATCATGATCCTGCCCACCGCCATCCTTCTCGGATTCATGAATTTCCGCAGCGAGCCGCATCTGCCGTGGCGCATGTTGATGATCGGCTACGCTGGAATTTTGCTGCTGGGCGGTTCGCTACTGGCGCTCGGCTCGCTCATCTCTTCGTTTACGGAGAATCAACTGATTGCGGGCGTCCTCACCTTCGCAGTCAGCTTGGTGATTTGGGTAATCGACGCTGGGAGAAGGGCGGAAGGCTGGAAGGGAGATCTGTTCGGCTATTTGTCTCTTGTCCGGCACTACGACGACTTCACCCGCGGCGTGGTGGACACGTCGGCGCTGATCTATTACTGCAGTTTTATTTTTCTGTGCATGTTCTTGACGGTGCGCTCGCTCGAATCGATGCGCTGGCGGCGGGCCTGAGAGCCAATCTTTTGGCCTGCGTGATGGAGTGGAGGAAATCATAGGATGAAATTGGACAGGAAAGAGCTGGCGCGATTTCTCTGGATGATTGCAGCGGCGCTGCTGATCGCGGGTTATCTGCGCTACACGATTCAGGGCGAACTTCTGCGTTTCAGCAAAATACTTTTAATCGGTGGCGGAGTTGTTTTCGTTGCGGCGCTGGTGGTGGGGTTTCCATACATTATTCAATACTTTTCGAAGCGCTCTTCGAAGCTCGGCACGAATACGGCGATCTTGACGGTTGCTGTGCTCGCGATTCTCGTCTTCCTCAATTTCGTCGGCTATCGCCATCACAAGCGTTTCGACCTCACCACGGAAAAGCTCTATACGCTTTCCGACCAGACAAAAAAGATTGTGGGCGGCCTGCGCAACGACGTGACGATCGTCCACTTCGCGAAATTACCCGATCCGGCGCTCGACGACTTGATGTCTGAATATGTGAATCTCGGCCCGCATGTGAAGTATCAATCCTTGGACCCGGAACAGAAACCCGACGTGGCGAAGCAGTACGGCGCAACGCACATGGGCGATTTGATCGCGGCATCCGGCTCCCGTACCGAACGCATCGAGCCGGGCGTTCGAGGGCAGGTGGGCGAAGAAGACATCACCACCGCGCTGATTAAAATGACGCGCGAGAAATCGAAGATGGTCTGCTTCCTCACCGGGCATGGCGAAAAATCTGTGAGCGACACTTCGAACGCCGGCTATAGCACCGCCGAGCAAGGTCTCAAGAAGGAATCGTATACGGATAAGACGGTGAACCTTGTCACCGATAACGGAGTGCCGGCGGATTGCGACGTGCTGGTGGTGCCGGGGCCCACGCAGTCTTTCCTGCCGGCGGAAGAGGCCATGATTTCAAAGTATCTGGCCGAGGGTGGAAAGGCGCTGATCGAGGTAGACCCCGAAACCGATCCCAAGCTTCAGGATGCTTTTCAGGCCTGGAACATAAAGGTTGGCGACAACGTGGTGATTGACGCGAGTGGAATGGGCCAATTGATTGGCGCGGGACCGGGAATTCCTCTCGTAACTACTTTTGGCGCGAGCCCGATTACAAAGGGATTCACTGGTGGTATGGCGTATTTTCCGCTCGCGCGTACTGTCTCGATCGCCGACACTTCGAAAACCGATCCCGAAGCCGTCGAGCTGCTGAAGACCTCGGCGCGTAGCTTTACGACGCCGAACCTGAAAGAGAAGAAGATCGCCTACAATCCAAAAACCGATACGCTTGGGCCACTCTCGCTCGGCGTTTCCGCTAATCGCAAATCGGGCGACAAAACCGAGCGGCTCGTGGTGATTGGCGACTCAGATTTCGCTTCCAATCGCGCCATCAACGACTATCGCAACGGCGATCTTTTCTATAACACGGTCAACTGGCTCGCACAGGACGAGAATCTGATCTCGATTCGGCCGAAATCGCCCGCGAACCGGCGGGTGAATATGACGACGGGACAAGAAGCGGCGCTGCACTGGCTCGACGTTGTTTTCTTTCCTGGTGCTGTGATTCTTGCGGGAGTTTACATCTGGTGGAAACGGCGGTAGGCATCACTGCTCGGCTGGCCAACGATAAAGCCGAAACACAACGATGATAAAGAAATCCACTTTGTTCATTCTGCTCGGCGCAATCGCGCTGGGTGCTGCGGTTTATTATTTCGACTGGAAACGCGGCCAGAAAGAAGCGGAGAAATCGGCCGCGGACACTACAAAGCCCGTTTTCTCGATTCCGGCCGGCTCGGAAATTGTGTCGCTCGTTATCACCCGTCCGCAAGTGGGCCGTGAAGCGCCAACGCACCTGGAAAAACAGAACGGCATCTGGCAGATTTTGCAGCCGCTTCAAACCGAGGCCGATCAGCATATCGTCGGCTCCATTGTCGAAACACTCGGCAGCTCGCGCATCGAATCGAATCAGCCGGGCACTCCAGACCGGCTCAAAGCGTATGGCCTCGACCCTCCTGCCGTTTCTGTTGAATTTAAGCTTCAGAATGGCACGCAGCATACGCTGAAACTTGGCAACAAGGATTTCACGAACACGTACGTCTACGGGTTGATTGATGGCAAGGACGCTGCTTTGCTGCCCAGCGCTCTGCGCACGCAAACCGATCTCTCGGTGAATTTTCTGCGCGATCATGATGTGCTGCATTTGGCGCAGAGCGATGTGAACTCGTTTTCGCTCAAGAACCCTGCGGGGCAGATTCAGGCGAGGAAAGAGAAAGCCGGTTGGACATTCGCGAAGCCGGATGCAGGCCAGCTTGCCGACGACTCAGACGTTGCGTCGCTTATGAACTCTGTGTCAGGCGGGAAAATGATCGCCGTGGTAGCCGAGTCAGCCGACAACCTCAGCAAGTACGGTCTTGCCGCTCCGGCGATTGCATTCACCGCTACCGACGATAATGGGAAATCCGCGACTTTGCTCGTGGGCAAGAAAGAAGGTAACGATTATTTTGCGAAGGATTCTTCGCGTCCCACGATTTTCAAAGTGAATGAGGCGCTCTACAAGAAGCTTTCAGAAACTTACGGCGACCTGCGCGACAAGAAGTTGGTTCACCTGACGCAAAGCGACGTCACGCGCGCCGAGGTCCACAACGAGAACGGCACGATCGTCATCGCGCCAAAATCGGAACAGGACTGGATTGCCGAAGCGCCGCCGGAACTGAAGGGCAAGGCGGTGGCAACATGGAAGATTTTTCCCTCGGTCGCGAACACTCGCGCCCTGGCGATCGTTGACCATCCAAGCGCAGAAATTCGGGCCAAGCTTGCTAAGCCCCTCGTTCAGGTGACGCTCACCGCCAAGGACGGAAAGAAAATCACCGTGAGTTTTACGCCCGTGATCGAAGATTTCGTGTACGCGAAGACCAGCGACTCGCCAACTATCTACAAGCTCAACAAGAACGCTCTGGCCGACTTGAATTCGAAGATTTCGGAGTTTGCGATCGAGAATTCGATTTCGCGTTGAGGTTTTAAGCCGCGGCGCCAGAATGCGCCAATTCGCTTTCGCGCGGCCACGTCGCAAGCAGCGTCACTTTCCCGTTCAAACGAGGCGCATAGATGTAATAGACGGTCGAGCGGCTTTCTACCTCGTAAAATCCGGCTCGCTTGGGGTCCGGAGTGACTTTAGCGCCGCATGACAGCACCCGCTTCAAAGTCATCACCGCTTCTAACCCGTGATTCCGAAGGTCTTCGATTTGCACTTCCCGCTTTTGGCACGTCACCATGGCTCCCTCCAGCCTCGGCTCCCTCTGCTCTCTTACTGTTACGCCCGGCAGCCCCAAAATGTTGCAGCGCTGCGACTTTATTCCGAAAATTTCATCCAAGAGATTGGACGCAGGTGCCGGCACAAAGTCGCACCCATTTTGTAGTTCATAGTGCGAAAGTTAACCCCCAAGTTGTTACTTGCGCTCACGCCGGGGAATTGCGATAGTCCCTGTCACAGGGTCCTGGAAGTCCCATCAGAGGAGCTATGGCGAAAACGAAGAGTCCCGGCAAGTCCAGCCGCATGCGGCGCGATCGGCGCAGAAAGCACCGCCACTGGCAGGTAACGATCTACTACAGAGACGGCGAGAAATTCGCGCGGGTTTACATCGACCGCGAGAGGGCTACCCGTTTTGCGGAACGGCAGAGGCGCTCACCAGTGGTGAAGTCCACGCGCATTATGGAAGTTGACTGAGCGTAGGCGATCGTTCGTCGAATTGCACGTGGCGTCGTGCCAGGCCAATTCGGTCGCGATGATTTCTGCCACCTCGAATTCCTAATTCCTCTAAAATTTGGGGCAACGAAGTCGCTGACGAGAGCTTGTTCGGCTTTGGTCGGCATGCTATAAATATAAATTCGTTTTTGCGGGATTCGTATAGTGGTAGTACGCGACCTTGCCAAGGTCGAGGCGAGGGTTCGATTCCCTCATCCCGCTCCATTCTTATCGTCGTCATCACGATTTTCCGCTTTTGTGCTGCTTCGTCTGCTTGAGTCAGAATTGAATCGGAGGGCCACTTGCCATTTTTGTCCTACCGGAAAGATGATTTCACGGTAGTCACCGATCCGTCGAAGCTCGACGTTGCTGCTATTCACCGCTACCTTTCGCGAGCGTATTGGTCGGAGGGAATTCCGCGTCACATCGTGGAGAAGGCGATTGCGAACTCCATATGCTTCGGGTTATTTCACGGTGACGAACAGATCGGCCTGGCGCGAGTGGTTACCGATCGCGCCACGTATGCGTATCTTTGCGACGTCTACGTGCTCGAAGAATTCCGCGGGAAGGGGCTTGGCGTGTGGCTCATGGAATGCGTGATGAGCCATCCTGATTTGCAGGGGCTGCGGCGCTTTAGCCTTGCTACTCGTGACGCTCACGGCTTATATGAGAAATTTGGATTCGCCGCGCTGAAAAAGCCGCAATCGCAGATGGAAATTGTTCGCAGCGATATATTTGCACTCTCCGCGTTGAATCCGCGCAACGCTTCGCTCGATTGCAGCGCTTCGCGCAGCATGCTAGAGTCCCGCTGCTCAATTCATTTAACTCATATGCTTGCGTATTTGTGCGGCCCAATCGAGTTTGCTCAGGACGGCGGAAAGCTTTGGCGGCGCAGGCTCGCTCCGTTTCTCGCCGAACAGCTTGGCCATCGCGTCTACGATCCTGCGGAAGACGAGAAGAAGAACCTCTCCGACGAAGAAGCCGCGAGCTTTCGCGACTGGAAGAAAACCGATCTCGACCGTTTCCGGCATGCCCTCAGGAAAATCATCGCGTTCGATCTTGATCTGATCGAAAACCATGCTGACTATTTGATTTGCTACTGGGATTCGGCCGGTGCGCAAAGCGGTGGCACGGCTGCGGAACTCACGGTCGCGCATCGAAAAGGCATTCCGGTGTACCTGGTCACGCCACTGCCCCTCGATCAGGTTAGCGGCTGGATGCTTGGCTGTACCGATGAAGTGTTCGCTTCGGTCGAAGAACTGAAGGATTTTCTCGTGACCCGGTTCGCGCCTGAAAAGCAGACACAGCTCTGGAAGGGCTGATCGCGACTGTCGATGGAAAAACTTCTTATCGCTGTCGGGAGCGCCCGCAAACCCAAAGTGGAAGCGGTTCGCGATGCGCTTGGCATGATCCGCCCGTTCCTGGATGGTGGCGCGGATTTTGAAATCGTGCCGGTCGAAGTGCCGAGCGGCGTTCGCCATACTCCGCTTTCGCGCGAGGACTTAATGGCGGGTGCGCGACAGCGCGCTGAGGCTCTCGTTCGCATCGGTCGCGAGTCGAGTGCGCCTTGGAAGTATTTCGTTGGGCTCGAGGGCGGCCTTGACGTGATTCGGGAAGGCGCGAAGCGTTGGGTGTTTCTGGAGAGCTGGGCGTACGTGGCGGACGATACGGGACGCGGCGCATTCGGACGCTCAGGTGCTGTGCTGGTTCCCGAAGCGCTCGCCAAGGTGGTGGTGGATGATGGCGTGGAGCTTTCCGAAGCTATAGACGCTGTCGCCGGCGGACGCGGGATTCGTGACGCGCAGGGCGCCTGGGGCGTGCTATCGCGCAATCTGATTACACGGCAGGATGCGTTCCGTGTCGCGGTGATCAGCGCGTTCGCACCGTTTTTCAATCGCGAGATTTTCTCGGACGCCGAACGCAAAGCGGGAGCCTGAATTTTTGCTCCGCTGTATGTTAGCCTAGCTGCAGGAGGTAGCGAGTGGACATTGTCAAGGGCAACATGGGCTGGATCGAGGTGGTGGTGGGGCCGATGTTTTCCGGCAAGAGCGAGGAGCTGATTCGGCGCTTGCGTCGGGCCGAAATCGGCAAGCAACGCGTGCAGATTTTCAAGCCGCTTATCGACCAGCGCTACGCCAAGAATGGAATCGTGTCGCACTCCGGCCTCGAAATCGCCTCCGAGCTGGTGCAGACCGGCAGCGACATTCTCGACAAAGTGCAAGCGCGCACGGAAGTGGTTGGCGTTGACGAGGCGCAATTCCTGGGCGAATCGATCGTCGAGTCCTGCGTCAAACTCGCCGATCTTGGCAAGCGCGTGATCGTTGCGGGCCTCGATACGGATTTCATGGGCCGGCCGTTTGAGCCGATTCCTCGCTTGCTTGCTGTCGCGGAAGAAATCACCAAGCTGCTGGCGATTTGCATGCGCTGCGGGAATCCGGCGGTACACACGCAGCGGCTGGTTGCGTCCGAGGAACTGATCGTGGTCGGCGCGGGCGGAATGTACGAGGCGCGCTGCCGCCGCTGCTTCGAGCCTCAGCTGGCGCACGAAAAGATTCAGCAGGATGCGGAGACGAAGCAGGACGAGCGCAAAGAAAACTCCGCTGATGCCTCGCGAGCGCGTGCCGCTACACAAAACTAGTAACCCAGGATTTGTAACCCGCTCATGAACACGAGGAAAGTGGAGTGAGCGTACTGCCGGTACTGTTACGGGCTCAGCCTCAGCTGCAAACCGAGAACGCCTTGCAACCAACCGGCCGCCGCACGAATCCTTATTCACCTGGAAGTCGAAAAGCCTTAAAATAGGCGCGGGTAGGCCTAGCCATGTACGTCCGGACCACTATCGCAATAGCGGCCTTGGTTTTCCTCTGCGCCAATGCGCCGGATGGGACTCGCGCTCGAGGCGCGCTTCCCATTGTTTCCGATCTCGGTCCCGCTCCCAATCTTCCGCCTTCCGAACCAGCCACCGAGATTTACATGTCGGTGGGCCAACGACCCGGGCAACCTGCCGACTTGCAGCCCCAGTCGCGCCTCGAAATCATCCGCTACGTATCGGGAGAGTTTGCCAAGGTGGTGAAGCCTTTGCCGGCAGGGAAGAAGGGCTACAAGGTGCCGGTAGGGAAGCCGATTGATGACAAGAACCTGCAGACGGCTCTGCGGTTCCAAGGTATTGCCGCGCGTCCCGGTGACACGGTGCAGATCACGAGCATCGAGTTTCATCCGAAGGAAATCATCATTCAGGTGAATGGCGGCGGTCACAAGAAATTCAATCTTCGCGACCACTTGACGATTGGAATGGATGGCGGAGGTGGTCCGAGTGTGACACCACCGCCTACTCAGGCGCCAGTAGCACCTCCGCCCGGCGGAGGCCTGCAACCGGGAATGGGCGCGGAATTGATTCTCGAGTACGGGCGCCCGGTGCCGGACATGAGCGCCGAAGACCTGATGCACGACCTGAATTACTTCCTCGATTTTTCGAAGGAGCATTCGGCCGCTGTGGATTGGGTGGAGTCGCTGCCGCCGCAATTCAAGCAAGCGATCAAGGATCACACCGCGCTCGAAGGCATGGACCACGAGATGGTGCTCGCGTCGCTGGGACGTCCGGATCACAAAGTGCGGGAGACGAGGCCGGGCGGCGAGCAGACCGAGGACTGGATTTACGGCACTCCTCCTGCGAAGACGGTGTTCGTCACCTTCTCCGGCGATCGCGTCGTAAAAGTGAAGCAATACGATTGAGCCGCGTTGACATTTTCCCCTTCGCGCCCTAGCATTTCCCGTCGAAGAAACGCCTGCCGGTTGTACCGACGGTTCGCATCGAACAAGCTCCCGGAGGAACCATGCCAGTGAAAGTGGGAATCAACGGTTTCGGACGCATCGGCCGGAATATCTTTCGGGCGGCGCTGGGCGATCCAGCGATCGAAATCGTGGCGGTGAACGACATCACCGACTCGAAGACGCTCGCTTACCTGCTGAAGTACGATTCCATTCTTGGCAATCTTCCGAATAAAGTGACGCACACGGACGACACGATCGCCGTGGATGGCAAGAGCTTCAAAGTGTTTCGCGTGAAGGATCCGGCCGCTCTCGACTGGGCTTCGGTGGGAGCGGATATCGTGGTTGAGTCCACCGGCCTTTTCACCACGGGCGCAGAGGCTCGCAAGCACATCCGCGGGCCAGTGAAGAAGGTGATTATTTCTGCTCCGGCCACCGATCCTGATTTCACGATCGTGCTGGGCGTGAACGACAAGGCCTATGACCCGTCGAAGCACCACGTGGTATCGAACGCTTCGTGCACCACGAATTGCCTGGCGCCTGTGGCGAAGGTGATTCAGGATAATTTCGGGATCGTGGTGGGCACGATGACCACGATTCACTCCTACACGAACGACCAGAAGCTGCTCGATCTGCCGCACAAGGATTTGCGGCGTGCGCGGGCGGCGGCGGTTTCGATGATTCCCACTTCTACCGGGGCGGCGAAGGCGTTGCACCTTGTGATACCCGAGCTGAAAGGAAAGCTCGACGGTTACGCGATGCGCGTGCCTACGCCGAACGTGAGCGTGGTGGATCTCACCGTGATCACTGAGAAGCCCGTGACCGTGGAAGCGGTGAACGCGGCGCTGAAGAAGGCTGCCGAAGGGCCGATGAAGGGAATCCTCGCCTATAGCGAAGAGGAATTGGTGTCCATCGATTTCAAAGGCAATCCCAACTCCGCGATCGTGGACGCGGGCTACACGCGCGTGGTGGGAAACAACTGCCTGAAGGTGCTCGCGTGGTACGACAACGAGTGGGGCTACTCCAGCCGCTGCCGCGATTTGATTAAATTCTTCGCTGCGAAATTGTAGGCGCATCGCGGCGGCGAGCGTTCGCATGCCGTACCGTGCGGCTTCGCTGCGCTAAATCATCGCCATGAACAAACTCTCGATTCGCGACCTCGACATGAAGGGTAAGCGCGTTTTCATCCGCGTGGATTTCAATGTGCCGCTCGACGGCGGCAAAGTGGGCGACGATACACGCATCCGCGAGACGCTGCCCACGCTGCAGCTCGCGATGAGCCGAGGCGCTCGCCTGATTCTCGCCTCGCATCTCGGGCGGCCCAAAGGCAAAGTGGACGCGAAGTACAGCCTTGCGCCTGTGGCATCGCGTTTGCGGGAACTGCTTGGCAAGCCGGTAGCGTTTGTCAGCGATTGCGTGGGTGCGGAAGCCGAAGCGAAATCGAAATCGCTGCGCGATGGCGAAGTGCTGCTGCTCGAAAATGTGCGCTTCCACCCTGAGGAAGAGGCCAACGATCCTGGATTCGCGAAGCAGCTTGCCAATCTGTGCGATGGAATGTTCGTGTGCGACGCGTTTGGCTCGGCGCATCGCGCGCATGCATCGGTGGTGGGCATCACGAAATTCGTGCGACAGGCTGCGGCCGGTTTGCTGATGGACAAGGAGCTGACCTATCTCGGCAAAGCCATTTCGAATCCCGACCGGCCGTTTATCTCCGTGCTGGGCGGCGCGAAAGTGTCCGACAAAATCGAAGTGGTGCGCAACCTGATGAAGCTAGCCAATGCAATGCTCATCGGCGGCGCGATGGCTTACACATTCCTCAAGGCGCAGGGATTGCTGATAGGGAAGTCGCTCGTCGAGAACGACAAGCTCGATCTCGCGCGCGAATTGTTGCTGGAAGCGGCGGAGCGCAAGTTCGCGTTGCTCCTGCCGGTGGACCATGTGCTCGCGGAGTCGCCGAATTCCACTGCGACCATGATTGCAGACATCGCGCACACGCCCGACAACATGATGGGACTCGACATCGGCCCGCAGACAGTGAAGCTATTCAGCGACGAAATTGCCAAGGCGCGCACCATCGTGTGGAATGGGCCGCTCGGCATGTTCGAGAAGCCACAATTCGCGCAGGGCACGCTGGGCATTGCTCGCGCTGTGGCAGCGGCTACTCGCAACGGCGCTACTTCGATCATCGGCGGCGGCGATTCCGTTGCGGCCGTCGAGCAGGCCGGCGTGGCATCGCAGATCTCGCACATCTCAACGGGCGGCGGCGCATCGCTCGAGTTTCTCGCGGGCGATAAGCTGCCGGGCGTCGAGGCATTGACCAACGCACCTGCCGGTGCGCCCACAAACGCGCCGTCAGGGAAGGCGAACTGAATGCGACGCCCCGTCATCGCCGGGAATTGGAAAATGTATAAGACGCAGGCGGAGACGCGCGCGTTCTTCGAGGCGTTCAAGCCGCTCGTCGCGAACGCCACGCATTGCGACATCATCATCGCGCCGCCTTACACGTCGCTCACCGCAGCGGTGGAATCCGCGCGCGGCAGCGCCATCTCCATCGCGGCGCAGAATTGCGACTGGCACGCGGAAGGCGCGTTCACCGGCGAAATTTCCACGCGCATGATTCTCGATACCGGCGCTCGCGGCGTGATCATCGGCCACTCCGAGCGCCGCCAGCATTACGGCGAGACGGACGAATCGGTGAATCGCAAAGTGAAAGCCGCGCTCGAAGCGGGACTCACGCCCATCGTTTGCGTGGGCGAGCATCTCGCTGAGCGCGAAGCGAATCTCACCCATGGCGTGCTGAAGCGCCAATTTGAGGGCGCCGTGGCCGCGTTGACCGGCGCTGACTTCTCGCGTATTCTCATTGCTTACGAGCCATGCTGGGCGATTGGCACGGGGCGCACGGCGACGCCTGAAATCGCGGCCGACGCGCATCGCTTCATCCGCGAACTGGCCGATGCCCGCTTCACGCCGGAACGGGCTTCCGCGCTTCGGATCCTCTACGGTGGCAGCGTCAAACCCGACAACATACGGGGATTGATGGCGCAGGTGGAGATTGACGGTGCGCTGGTAGGCGGAGCGAGCCTCGATGCGCAGTCATTCGCGTCGATCGTGAACTTTTAGCGCGAGGTTTCCGTAGGAGCACGGCATGCCGTGCCCGGCGAGTAGAACTTGGCGCGATCGAACCGATAGCCCGTGGGTTTAGCAGTTTGCTCGGCGCGATGCGAAAGACGAAGCTTGGTAGTTAGACGGTTTGCTGGCTGGCGCGAATCGAGCTTGTGGCGCGTTCGGGCACGGCATGCCGTGCCCCTACTGTGAATCGCGAGACTCGCGTCGAATCGTAAAGTTTTAGGTCGCGAAATTAGGAGATAGCAATGCCATGGTGGGCTAAGTGGGGACTGGCGCTGCTGATTGCAGTGGCGCTGATTTCGATTGGATGGCGGTACATGTTCGTCCTGACGACGCTGCACGTGCTGGTGTGCTTCGTGCTGGTGATCGTGATCATGCTGCAGAGCGGCAACGCGGCTGATCTGGCGGGCGCGTTCGGCGGCGCCGGCAGCCAGACGGCTTTTGGGCCACGCGGCGCTGCGTCGTTTCTTTCGCGCGCCACTACGTGGTGCGCCATTGTGTTTATGATGACCTCGCTCACGCTTTCCGTGAAGCGCGCGCCTGCTGACGCGCTCTCAGGAATCGGTTCCGTGCTCGAGCAGACCGAGAAGCCCGCGCCTGCCGGGAAGCCCGCGACGCCGCCGGCGAATGCGCCAGTGCAAGTGCCAGTACAGCCGGCGCCGGCTCCTGGGCAAGCACCGAGCCAGAACCAAGCGCCGCCAGCACAAAATCCACCACCGCCAGCGCCCAAGAAATAATCAGGGCTGAATTCATCCTCAAGATAGCAGGGGCACGGCATGCCGTGCCCGCGTGTCCGAAGCCGCTACACGTCATGTGCACTACACCAGCGCCTACGCCGCTGGTGTGCGATAGGTCGAAGCCCACGCTACAGAAGTGCTTTTCCGGTGGTAGCCCTCTGCTTTAGCAGAGGGAGCTGGACTTCAGTCCAGCGGAAGAAGCATCGAGAAAAATCGTGGCTTTAGCCACGGGCATTTCGACGGCCCAGCGCTAAAGCGCGAGACAAAGTCAGCGTCATCGTTCCGGAGCGCTCAAGCGCTCCTCCCCCGCATGAATGCGGGGGCTCCCACCAAGAGGCGAAAGACGAAAAGAGAAAAGCAAAAGCCCCGATGCTTTGGCAGCGGGGCTTTTTGTTTGCGTCGCGATTTGCGTTGCGAATCGAATTTTGGTGCGGTCGAGTGGATTCGAACCACCACGGTATTGCTACCGCCAGCCCCTCAAGCTGGTGCGTCTGCCAGTTCCGCCACGACCGCTCGTGCTGATGAAGCTCACCTCTTCTGAGGTGAGGCCTTTGTGCGAGACTCCGATTATCGGCGGCTTTCGCTGCTGCGTCAATATCAGTGCTGCGCCAATATCAGTGCTGCGTCAATATCCGCGCGCTGTTTTCAGGTAATGCGTTCAGGTAATGCCTTCAGGTAATGGGTTCAGGTGATGCGCTCACGAAATGCGTTTACGCAATGCGCGGCCTCTTATTCAGCGAGTCAGAAAGTTTCGCGCAGCGCTTCGCGCAGGTTGTCGGCCTTGGCGTCGAACTCCACGCGGTCGTTGCCCACGAGCGGGAGATGTTGGGCGGCGCTCAGGGCCGATTCCAGTGCGGCTTGCGCGCGGAGGCGGATGCGTTCTGCAGTCGCGTCGTCATCGCTGCTGGCCGCCAACCTGCAATAAACTACGCCCACTTCGAGCTTCAGTATCACGGAGTGGATCGTCGCCGCTTCACCGCGCGCGATCGCTTTTTCGGCGCGTTCGAGAGGTTCAGATAACACGTGGGCTCCCTGTGTCGCTGGGCTGTGCACAAGGTTGCCGTCGTCCCGCAGCAGGGAAGGGCGGAAAAATTGTGTGGTGACCCTCAGCATACGCCCATTCACGCGCCCCGCAATCGAATTCAGGCTTTTCTTCAGTAGGGGCACGGCATGCCGTGCCCGAATGCGGTGTCAATATAGCGTGGCCATCGAGCACGTGTTTGCAGGATTCGGTTATCGTACCGCTGGCCTCCGGCCGGCGCCTTTGACTTTCCATTTGCAGGCGCAACTTCAAACCAAAATTCAAAAACGCCGGCCGGAGGCCAGCGCCACAAAAGGCGGCGCCATCGCAGTAGTGGACGCATAGCGCCGTTGTGCTCCTAGCGTCTTCGGGCACGGCATGTCGCAGATCCCGCATGAGTTCGCGGGGCCGTGCCCCTACCGTCGGTTTGTTCGCTGCGTTCGCCTGCCCGTAAGTCCAGTAATCTTGTCCCGCTGTCCCAAACCCCGCCTTTCGGACAACGGGACAGCCCGAAACGGGAATGAGGATAGGGGTCTCTGCGTAGTTGTGCGGTGGTTCTACGTAGTTTTGCGATTAACCATTCCATAACTATTCTAGAACTACTAGATCCGAATCCCAGACTTGTCCTATTCCAAAGGTAGAAAAAGGCAATTGTTCTTGGCTCTTTCAGCCAATTCTAGGATGCCAGTTTGGATATTATGCAGTTCTCGCCCAATGGACTCGTAGGCTATCGCGATTATTACGTCCACGTGCTCTGGCTTAAGTTGCTCCTTCACACTACCCTTAGCGTTGACTTGCGCGATCATCCCAAACATCTCTCCAAAAGTGTAAAGAGAGCCGCTTGACCGGTTCAATTGTTCTAAGAGTTGGTCGACTACCGGGTGGGGCCGAGGATAAATAGATTCGAGAGCCTTTGAGATATTTGTCCATCGGTCGGTCAGAAGTTTCGTGAAACACGCTACAAAAGTTCGCCGGTCATCGGTAGCGATTAGCTTCTCATAAAAGACTGCCGGCAGGTTCGTGGCACGCAACTTGTTATACGCGAAACCAAAATTCAACTCCGAATCGTTCTCAAGGTCGGCATCCGTCGCTAAAGCAAGGTGCTTCAAGATCACGTATGCCAGTTGGTTGCTAAGAAAAAACACAAACTTCGACCGGCTTGCGTTGGTTTGTTCGAGTTTATCGTAGCGCTCCCGACTGAATATGCGATCGAGAACGAGCACCGCCAGAGCCAGTACTGCTAGATTTTCCATCAAGCCCGGCACGAAGGTCAGCCAGAACTGCCGGTCGAAAGAACCGCCGATTTTAACGAAAATTAAGACCAGTAAGATGAAAGCGACAGCAATGGCGGCAACGATTTTCTTCACGATGGCCAGCGCTCAACGTGATGCAGAGTCGATTCGGTCGCGTTAGCGTGCTTCACTAGAGTGCTACAGCTATGACATTCAGGAGATTACACTACAAGTAAATCGCATAGGCAAGACATCGGCTCATAAGATGCCGTAAGTCCAATAATCCTGTCCCGTTGTCCCAAAGGCAGGGTTTGGGACAACGGGACAGCCCGAAATGGGAATTTCAGTCGTCGCGATCCTCTGAATCGCGCCCCGACGTAAAGCCGTGGGTATTGCAGCAAACGTCCGGACCCTCGTATCGGTTGCGCCGCTTCCTGATTACACCGGCTCTCGTCTTCGAAATGCCCAGCTGCTCGGCTACTTCGCGCACCGTGGCGCCGCCCTCGAACAACTCCGCCGCGTTTACCTCCACCACGTCTTCCAGATCGCGCTTCGTCCAGATAGCAGCACCGCCTATGCCCGTCTCCATCTTCACTTCGAAGGGCTTGGCATCCTGGCCGTAGAAGCCGCGACACTTCTCGTAGTGCACCTCGCAGCGCAATCCCTCGGCGGGATTGTAATCGGCGGGATGGCGGAGATTGATCACCACGTCGAGCAGATCTTCGCGCCGCGACGTGCCGCGTTGCGCCCCGCCTTTCCCGGCGTGATGCACGAACAGCACCGAGACGCCGCGCTGACGCAGCCTGAGCGCCCAGCGCTGCACCGGCAGCCAGCTCTCGCCTTCGTTCTCCTTGCCTGAGACGCACAGCGCGCTCAGATTATCGAGAATCACGAATTCCGCGTCGCCCAGCGCGTTCTCAACGAGCGCCTGCCCTTCGCGCGTGGCGAGATCGGGAAACGCCCCGGCTTGCAGGTCGGGCGTGATGAGCCGCAGCATTCCGGGCTTGGCGGTTCGCGACATTCCTTGCGTCACGGCGGCGAGCCGGTCCTTGAGCGTGGCGGCGGGCAGTTCGCCATCCACAAAGAGCACAGGCCGCGGGCGAGGCGCCTGCCAGCCAAGGAACTCGTCGCCGCTGGCCACGGCGTAGGCGATGCTGAGGCTCATGTACGTCTTGCCCAGGCCGCGCTTGGAATAAAGCATGGCGAGGCCTTGGGTGGGCAGCACGGGCGCGAGCAGCATTTCGCGCTGCGGGAGCTTCAGCTCGAGCATTTCCTGCGCCGTGACGCACTTCAGGCGCTGTTGCGGGTTGCGCGTCACGCCGTCGGCGAGATTCTGCAGCCGCGTAGCGAGTTCGACGGGATTCGCCTCGGGATCGAGCGCCGCCTGTTCGATGGCTTGCGCGCCGTAGGCCACGGTGCGCAGGTCGGATTTTTCGCGGACGATTCGGGCGTAGTGCTCGGTGTTCGACGAGCGAGGCAGGCCATCGGCGAGCTGCGAGATGTAGGCGATGCCGCCGGCGGCTTCGAGTTGCGCCGCGCGTTCGAGCGCTTCCATCAGCGTGACGAGGTCGATGGGCATATTCTCCTCGCCCATCGCTTTCATCGTGCGCGCGATGATCTGGTGCTGATGCAGGAAGAAGTGCTCGGGCGCAGCCGTGGTGAGCGAGGCGAGCGTGGTGTTATCGAGAAGCACGGCGCCGAGGACGGCGCGTTCAGCTTCGAGATTCGAGGGGAGCCTGCGGTCGAGTGGGTCGAGGCGACGAGCAGGGGTTAGGTAAGGGTGCGTGAGGGGCGGGGTAGAGCTGTAGGCGGGCTTGGAGCCCGGGAAGACTGTGTGTGGGTTAGTAGCCATAATGCGCCGAGAGTAGGGCAAGGGCGCAGGCGCGTCATCCCCGCGTAAATTGTGAATTTGAGTGTATTTTTTGACGCGCTATCGAAGCAGCGCCTCGACGAGCTTCTTGCATTCCTCAGGCTGCGTGTCGAAGCGCAAGCCGGTCTTGCTCCATAACCATAGCCAAGCACGCGACGAATCGAGCGCGCCTTCGCGCAGCTTGTGGCGATAACGTCCCCCGCCGATCGTTGTCTCCAAAAACTCAGGCGGAATTGCATCGGCGATAATCTCTGTCAGTTGTGCGATTTGACGTTGCACCGTGCGAATATTCGGCTTCGTGGGTTTCAAGCCCACGGATTCCGTCACGCGCGACCAGCTCCAACCTTGCACATGCTTGTGATAAGCAGCGGCCACGGCGCGTTGCATCCATTCGTGATCTTCGGCTGCGCGAGGCCTCCCGCGCTGCGGGCGCTTCGCAAGCTGCTTCGTTCGCTTCTGCACGGCGGTGCGAATGGCGGAGATCTCAGCCTTGGTTGCGCCAAAGCCCGCGATGAAATTCAGAATCTCTTCGAGGAAAACAGCGCGATTGAAATCGCCGTAGAGCATGCACAGATCGCGGAATGCGTCGTGCCGGCGGTCATCGTCAGGCGGATGCGCGTCCATGAGCGCATGGTAGCACTTCAGTAGCACAGGCATTCCTGTTTACCCTGAGAACCGAAGGGCCTGTGCAAACTTAAAAACACATAGCAGCTCGCGCCATACCCGCAAGATCAAAGAACACGTTCTTTTGTTTCCTCGCTTTCCGAAACCACGTAGGTAGCAACTTGAGACACAGGCAGGAATGCCTGTGCTACTTACCCACAATCGGCCTTGAAATTCGGTTGGGCTTAGATATGATGGCGTGTTTCCTGCAATCTGACTGACGCTTATCCTCAACGTGCCTCGGGAGCGAAAGCGAATGCAAACAAGGAAGTCCGAAAGCGGCTCGGCAACGTCAGCGGCGCTGCTGGCGCTGCTGCAAGTGACTATGGTCGTGGTGACGGTGTATATCTTCGCCGCGAAGCTTTACAGCCCACCAGCGCCGATTACCGATATCGGCCGCGCGGTTGACGAGCAGTACAGCCTGACGCTGTGGGTCACGGCGGTGGTGTTCGTCCTCTCGCAGCTGGGCATCGCCTACGCCGTGTGGCGCTTCCGCGACCACGGCCAGCGCGCTCACTTTTCGCGTGGCAACAACACGATGGAATTCGTCTGGACCACCGCGACGATCATTCTCTTTCTCGGCCTCGGCATTTTGGGACGCCGCGCCTGGGCCGAAGTCCGCTTCACGCCGCCTGCCGCTGATGCGGTGCAGGTGGAGGTGACGGAGAATCAGTTCGTCTTCAACTTCCGCTACCCCGGCCCCGACGGAAAATTCGGCAAGCTCGATGCCAAACAGATCAGCGCGTCCACGGGCAATCCTCTGGGCATCGATTCGAATGATCCGGCAGGGAAGGACGACATCGTTGTGCCCACGCTTACCGTTCCCGTGAATCGGCAGGTGGAGCTGCACGTCACATCGCAGGACGTGATTCACAATTTCTTCGTACGCGAGCTGCGTTTGCAGCAGGATGCCGTGCCGGGATTGATTGTTCCCATCCACTTCACGGCGGAAAAAATCGGGCAGTACGAAATTGTCTGCACGCAACTATGCGGCCTGGGCCATTCGCGCATGCACAGCTATTTGAATGTGGTGTCTGACGCCGATTATCAAGCGTTCTTGAAATCCGGCGGGCAGTGAGTTGAAGAATGGCGAAGCACTCACAGCGATGATCGAGCGAATCACCCGCAGCAAGAATCCAGGAGGCCACGAATGAGTTCGCACGCCCATGGCGCTCACGCCGCGCATGCGATGGAAGCGCCGACGGGCTTCATCCGGAAATATATTTTCAGCGTTGACCACAAAGTGATCGGCATCCAATATTTCCTGCTGGCGCTGACGGCGGTGCTGGTGGGCATCGTGCTCTCCGTGCTGATGCGGCTGCACCTGGTGTGGCCCAATATGCACCTGCCGTTCGTGTCCGGCGGATTGATGACGCAGGAGCAGTATCTGTCGCTGGTCACGATGCACGGCACGATCATGGTTTTCTTCGTGCTGACCACGGCGCCGCAGGGCGGCTTCGGCAATTACTTCCTGCCCATTCAAATCGGCGCGCCGGACATGGCGTTTCCGCGGCTCAACATGCTGTCCTTCTGGGTCACGTTTCTCGCGTTCATCGCGATTCTCGCCGCGTTCGTCGTTCCCGGCGGCGCACCAATCAGCGGCTGGACCGGCTACACGCCGCTCAGCGGACTCGGCGAAGTGACAGGTCCCGGTGAAGGCTGGGGCCAAACGATGTGGATCATCAGCATCTCGCTCTTCTGCCTGGCGTCGCTCTTGGGCGCGCTGAATTTCATCGCGACGCTGATCGACATGCGCGCTCCCGGCATGAGCCTGTTCCGTATGCCGCTCACGTGCTGGGGCTGGTTCGTGACGGCGATTCTCGGCTTGCTCGCATTCGGTGTGCTGCTCGCCGGCGGAATTTTGCTGCTGCTCGATCGTTCGGCGGGTACAAGCTTTTTCATTCCCGCAGGTCTCGTGGTGAACGATCAGATTCAGCCGCATTCGGGCGGCTCGCCGCTGCTCTGGCAACACCTGTTCTGGTTCTTCGGGCATCCTGAGGTGTACATCGCGATTCTGCCGGGCATGGGAGTCGCATCGCATGTGCTTTCTACGTTTGCGCGCAAGCCGGTGTTCGGCTATCGCGCGATGGCAATGGCGATGTGCGCGATTGGATTCCTTGGCTTCATGGTTTGGGGCCACCACATGTTCGTCAGCGGCATGAGCCCTTATTCGGGATTTGCGTTCTCGGTGCTGACGATGTCCATCGGCGTGCCATCCGCAATCAAGACGTTCAACTGGCTCGGCACACTGTGGGGCGGGAAGATTCAATTCACCACGCCGATGCTTTTCGCCATCGGCTTCGTGTCGCTCTTCGTTTCGGGCGGCCTTTCGGGATTGTTCCTCGCGCAACCGGCGGTGGACAACCTTCTGCACGCAACGTATTACGTCGTGGCCCACTTCCACCTGGTGATGGGCGTCGCCGCGATCTTCGGAATTTTCGCTGCGACATATTTCTGGTTCCCGAAAATGTTTGGCCGCATGATGAACGAGCCGCTGGGCAAACTGCATTTCTGGTTCACGTTCGTCGGCGCCTACTGCATCTTCATGCCCATGCACTGGGTGGGAATCGCAGGCGGCATCCGCCGCTATGCGGACGCCAGCGCCGTCGCATACCTGCAACCGCTTCAGCCGGTGCACCAATTCATGAGCATCGCCGCGTTCATCACGGCGACCGCACAGATCCTGTTCCTGATAAACTTTTTCTGGAGCCTGAAGAGCGGGCCGAAGGCTTCGAAGAACCCGTGGAATGCCACGACGCTCGAATGGATCACCGATTCGCCGCCGCCTCACGATAATTTCGGGGGACATTTCCCCAGCGTCTATCGCGGGCCTTACGACTTCAGCGTCCCCGGCGTGAAAGACGATTTCGTGCCGCAGAACTTGACGCCGCAGGAAGTGGCGCGCGAGAAGGAATAGTTAGCACCCGGACTCTGAGATGCCAGGCATCGTTACTGACGATATCGAGATAAAAGTTCGAACGCCAAGCGGCGGACGAGGTGGTTCGTCTTCCGATGGCGGCGATGGTTCGGGCGGCCATGGCGGCGACCGATCGGGCGGCAGCGGCTCCGTTCCTCAGCGCACTTACATCACGGGAATGACCGTCGGCCTCGGTGGCATCCTGATGTTCTTCATGGCGCTGGTCAGCGCGTACATCGTTCGCAAGGACATTCCCAATAGCAACTGGCATCCGCTCGCTGTTCCGCGAATCCTGTGGCTCAACACCGCCGTGCTGATCGCGAGCAGCTTCACGCTCTCTCGAGCGCGCAAACTTTTCAAATCGAACGACCAGCAAGGCTTTCGCCACTGGTGGAGCGTCACAACAATACTCGGCGTGTTCTTTCTCCTGGGACAAATCATCGCGTGGCAGCAACTCAGAGCCGCGGGCCTGTTTCTCGCCACGAATCCGAGCAGCAGCTTTTTCTACGTCTTCACGGCCGCGCACGGCTTGCACCTGTTGGGCGGCGTGCTGGCGCTGACGTGGATTCTCTTTCGTCCCACGCACCGGCTGACGCAAGGCACTGCAACCGAAGTGGCTGCGATGTACTGGCATTTCATGGACGGTTTGTGGGTCTTCCTGTTTCTACTTTTCCTTCTGGGACGGTGAATCGTGAGTGATACCGAATTCGAAGGCATAGTCGCAACGCCGTGGTCGGGCGGTGCGTCGCCCTTCGGCATCAATTCGAAGAAGCTGGGAATGTGGCTGTTCATCGTCTCCGACACGCTGACTTTTTCGGCGCTCCTCGTCAGCTACGCGTACGTTCGGCTCGCCACTCCCGACTGGCCGCGTCCTTTCGAAATATGGCCCGCCATCGCGAAGTCGTCGTTCATGACGTTCGTGCTGCTCTCGAGCAGCTTGACGATGGTGTTGGCTGTCGCTGCGGCGCATCGTCACGATGTGAAGAAAGCCGTCCGCTATTTAATTTTCACGATGATCTGCGGCGCCGCGTTCGTCCTGATTCATGCCACGGAATGGGTCACGCTGTTTCATGAGGGAGTGACGCCGTGGTCGAATCCCTGGGGCGTGCCGCTCTTCGGCGGCACTTTCTTCGGACTCACCGGCCTGCACATGGTGCACGTTACGATTGGCGTGGTCTACCTGGCAATCATCTGCGCGGGATACAGCAAGGGCAAGTGGACGGCCGACCACGTAGAAGTGAGCGGCCTTTACTGGCACTTCGTCGATCTCGTCTGGATGTTTATCTTCCCGCTGGTCTATTTGCTGAGCGTCAATCCGAAGTAGCGCGTCGTGCGAATTTCGACTCAATAAAGAAAGCGAACCGAAGACTGGAGCAAGCGACTCGATGAGTGAACCCGCATACATGAGAACAGAAGCTGTCGATGACCACTCCGTAGGCAGCACGAAGCTTTTCGCCACGGTGTGGGTTTGGCTGCTGCTGCTGACGGCAATCGAGGTGTTCCTCGCCTACGAACGTGTCGAAGTCCACTTGATGATCACAATCCTGCTCGGCCTGTCGCTCATCAAATCGGCGCTGATTATGTCCTACTTCATGCACCTGCGCTTCGAGCGCCTCGGCCTGTTCCTGATTCTCGTCCCCGCCATGGTCTTCTGCATCTGCATGATGCTCATCATGTTCTACCCGGATAGCATCCGCCTGATGGACATGCGCCCGCACTGATCATCTTCCAGATTCTGAAAGACTGGCGAGCGCTGACTCGCCGAGTTCGCCCCACGCTGCCTCTTCTTCGCGTGCTGCTTCCGTGAGGCTGTCGTAGTAAGCCGTTATCTTGGCTTCGATCTCGGCGAGTTGCGCGGTGCTGTCGTCTTTGTGTCTCATCGTAATTCTCTAGCCCAACGTCAAGACCCGTGCGGCTTGTGCAGCCCGGTGCACACGGAGACGGCGCTGTTAGGATCCACGGCGCTGTCGCCCTGTTCGACGTGCTGAATTTTTCCCTGCTTGTCCACCACGATTGTTGTCCGCTGCGCCCACTGATACTTGCCGCCCTTCACATCGTAAGGCTTCAGTATCTGGTAAGACGTCAGCACTTCTTTGTTCATGTCGCTGAGAAGCGGAAACGTGACTCCAATTTGCTTGGCGAATGCTGCGTTCGCGGCGGGACTGTCGATGCTGATTCCGAGGACGACGGTGTCGCTTGCTTCGAGTTTGGCCAAATCAGCCTGATAGGCCTGAAGTTCCTTCGTTCAACCTCCAGTAAAAGCCAGGACGTAGAAGGCGAGAATCACATTTTTCTTGCCGCGATAGTCGCTCAGCTTCACTTGCTCCCACTTGTCGCTGAGCAGAGAGAAATCGGGCGCGACGTCCCCTACCTTCAGATTCGTCTTGGCGACGGCTTCTTCTTGCGCTGCGGCCGTAGCAGGGGCGATTACTTGCCCGCCGAGGCCTAGCAGCAAGAGGATGCCGGCCAGTGCCGTTACAATGGCCGTGAAAATCCCTCTCATACGCTTCTCCTTATCAATCAACTGGAATGCAATAGCAGGTGAGCATTATAGACTTGCTCGGTGTTCGCCAGCAGAGATTTGACGAACGGGCCGCCAATTCGGATAGCGTTTGTTGTACGCTGAAGCGCGTTCGCGGCACTGGAGAAATGCCGAATTGTTTGCAGACCGTACGAATTGGAACCTCGCGCCGAATCGTCTGAGCGAAGCGCTCGCGCGCCATCGTTCCGCAGGAAAGCCGCTGATTGACTTGACCGCTTCGAATCCCACCGAATGCGGTTTTACGTATGACCGCGAGATGATTCTAAGCGCGCTAGCGAACCCGCAGAGCCTTTCATACGACCCGGAACCAAAGGGACTGTTCGGCGCCCGTGAGGCCATGGTTGGTTACTATGCGGACCGCGGCGACCGCGTTGCTGCGAGCGACATTATCCTCACCACCAGTACGAGCGAGGCGTATTCGTTCGTCTTCCGCATTTTGTGCAATCCTGGCGACGACATTCTGATTCCTACTCCGAGCTATCCGCTATTCGATCTCCTCGCCGATATTCAGGATGTAAAGCTCATTCGCTGCCCACTCATCTACGACCACGGCTGGCAGATCGATTTTTTCGCGCTCGAAGCTCTGCTAACTACTCGCACGCGAGCCATCGTCGTGGTTCATCCCAATAATCCCACCGGCCATTTCACGAAACACGATGAACGGCTAAGGCTAAATCAAATCTGTGCCGACCGGCAGATCGCTGTCATAGCAGATGAAGTGTTCCTCGATTTTTCGCTTTCCGCCACGCCTCCGATTAGCTGGGCAGCAAACTCAGAGACGCTCACATTCACGATGAGCGGGCTTTCGAAAATGTGCGGCCTGCCGCAGATGAAAGCCGCATGGCTCGCGGTGAGCGGACCGAAGTATCTGAAAACGCAGGCTCTCGACCGGATCGAAGTGATCGCCGACACCTACCTCTCGATGAATGCGCCCATCCAGCACGCCATCCCGAAATTTCTGGAGCTGCGCCACGAATTTCAGCGGCAACTGATGTCAAGAGTTCGAGGGAATCTCGCGGAACTCAACCGGCAACTCGCAACGCAGAAAGCTTGCACCCGCCTTGAGATCGAGGGTGGTTGGTACGCCATGCTGCGTGTGCCGGCGACGCGTACTGACGAAGAGGTCGCAGTCGATTTGCTCGAGAAAAAAGGCGTTTACGTTCACCCGGGTCATTTCTACGATGTCCCGACCGACGGTTATCTGATCGTCAGCCTGATCGCGCCCGAGCAGGAATTTGCGGAAGGAATCAAACGCCTGATTTCGATTTTCTGAGGAAAAAGAATTCAACTCTTCGCAGGAGAAGGCAGCGTGCGTTTTACTTGAGTCGTCCCGGCGGGTCGGCAGCTTCTGGCATGGCTAGAGGCGGTGCGGTCGAATCACCTTCGGGCAGTTTCGACGGAGCCAGCTGAGGAATGCCAACGCCGCGATTCAGTTCCAGATGTTCCTTGGCGCATCGCGGGCAATATCCTTTGCCGGTTTCGTCATCACGCTGGCTCGCGAGTTCATAGCAACCGCAGACGCAATCGCAGTAGCCCGTGATGGACGCAGTCTTGATGGGTACCAAAGCCATTCAGCGTTCCTCCGAACTGGAGATACTACCCGCGCGGCAATCGTTACGCAAGTTGGTGATGTTCGTCGGGCTATCGAAGTGAATTGCGCCGTCTTGAAATCCGTTTATGCAGGTTCGAGTTGTGCGAGGCGGAACGGATCACCGACTTTGTCGTGCAACTCTACCCATACGCTATCTGGATGCGCTAGAAACGCTTCGACGACACGCGGATCGAATTGCCTGCCGGAATATCGTTTGATTTCTTCGCGAGCGGCGGAAATCGGCAGAGCCTTGCGATAGGGACGGTCGGAAATCATGGCGTCGAGCGTATCGGCAACAGCGAATATCCGTGCCCCGAGCGGAATCTGTTCGGCGCGCAGCCCGCGTGGATATCCGGAGCCGTCGTAACATTCCTGGTGAGAAAGCACAATCTCCGCGGCTTCCTTGAGGAAGGGGATGCGCTCGAGAACCTGATAGCCGATGTCACAGTGGCGGCGCATGATTTGGCGTTCTTCTGCCGTCAAAGGTCCGGGTTTGCGCAGGATGCTGTCCGGCACTCCCATCTTGCCGATGTCGTGAAG
This sequence comes from uncultured Acidobacteriota bacterium, assembly GCA_963772535.1. Taxonomy (GTDB): domain Bacteria; phylum Acidobacteriota; class Terriglobia; order Acidiferrales; family UBA7541; genus Palsa-295. The sequence continues at coordinate 380,932 of CAVYXN010000003.1, read as the reverse complement.
AAAAGCTCCGCGCGCGATATGCCGGAGCAGCGCTTTGTCCACGCCCATCGCCTTTGCGATCTTTATCGTGAACGCGGTGACGCGCTGGCAGTGGCCTTCTGTCTCCGCGTCTTTCGCGTCGAGCGCGCCACCCAGAGCTTCGAGCGTGTAGTCGTACGATTGTTCGAGATCTTGCAGCGCGATCGAAAGCTGTTGGGTGCGCTCCGCGACCAGATGTTCCAGATCGCTCTGATAAGTGCGATTTTCAAGCACCAACCGGCGGTGCTCCAGGGCACGCCGGACGCTCAAATAAAGCTGGTCCTTTTCAAATGGCTTGAGAATGTAGTCGTAAGCACCCGCGCGGATTGCTTCGAGAGCGATGGCGATGTCGTGCATCGCTGTGACCATGATCACAGGCACATCAGGATCGTCCACGCGTAGCTCAGACAGAAGCTTGAGCCCGTCCATTTCCGGCATAACAATATCGCTCAGCACCAAATCGAACGTATCGTTGCGGAAGGCGTCGAGCGCAATGCGTCCGTTCGCACATGCGATGGTGTGATAACCCTGCGCGTCGAGAAGAGTGGTTACAACCTCTCGAATTGCTTCTTCGTCATCTACAACTAGGACCTTTTCTCTATCCACGAGTGGGCTCCGAAGTCTCACCATTATAAAGCAGGGCACAGGCGGGTATTGGGCTCGTTGCCCTACTTCTAACCCTCATGCTAGGTTTCCAAGTGGCTTCCCAATATCCTCGATTTCATTTGTGCCGAGATTTCCTGGCGACTAGGCGTCGCTGACACAGGACTCGATGCCCTTCGTTTCTAACCCGGGCTTCCTCGCGGTGGCCTTCATTGAGGGCTCGGCCGCCTTTATCATCCTGGTTCTCTATTCGCTGCTCGTTCCCAGCTTTTCGGCGCGATTCTTCCGCTTCTGGATCGCCGGCTGGACCGCTTACGTGCTCTGGGGTGCTTTGCGCATGGTAGCGATTTGGCGCGGAGACCCCAACGCGAACTTCCAATTCAGTGCTGTACTTTCGCTGGTTGCCGCGGCTCTATTTTTTGTGGCGATTCTGGAATGTACAGGACGAGGAGACAAGCTCCGTTGGCTCACGCCGTTGGCGGGGATTGTCGCCCTAGCTATTTATGGCACGCATTCAATTGCGAAGATGCCCACGGAAGCGCTTTGGGTTGAGCGAGTCGCAGAATCGGGATTCTATCTGCTGGCAGGGTGGTCGCTGTGGCGGACGAATTCGAGACACCAGGGGGTCGGATGGAAATTGCTTGCCGCCGCCCTGATGCTGCGAGGCCTCCATGGATTCGATCAAGCCGCGTGGTCGGGCGAAGAATTCGGATTGTTTCGCATGTCGTTTCACGGCCTATTCGGAATCGCGATGGGAATTGCGATGGCAGTTCTCGTTTTGGAAGCGGGGCGAGCCCGAACGGAAGATTTGAACGAAAAGCTGCGACGCCTCGCAATCATCACGGCGGAAGCAACTCAATCATTTCGGGTTCATGAAACATTGGAAGGGGTTATCCGCCATCTCGTGGAAAGTCTTGGAGCCAGTCATGGCGTGGTCTATCTGTTCGAGGGCTCCGGGGATGCCCGTTCGCTTCTGGTCCGAGCTACCGTGGGCTTCAGCGAAGACTTCTTGAATCGTTACACCCGATTATCGCCGCGTGTGCTTTGGGCTCAGACGGTGCTCGAGCAAAAGGCCCCTTTTGTCGTTTTCGACGCGGCGACGGATTCGGGCGTTCGCGACTGGATGCGCGACGAGAAGCTATCGACACTGGTCCTCGTTCGCATTCCGGGAAAGGAGAACCCCCTCGGATTTCTCGGAATCGGTTCCAGCACCGCGCGCACGTTTGCCGCCGATGAAGAAAATTTTCTGGTGAACGTCGCCAATCTTCTCGGTCTCACCGTTCAGAACGTTTCGCTTTTTGAGGTCGCAGCGAATTCCCGAAGACAATGGCTCGATACTTTCGATTCGATCGGCGACTTGATCGTCGTGCACTCTCCCAGCGGCGCGGTATTGCGAGCGAATCGCACTCTTGCCTGGCATCTGGGTGTCGAACCCGGCGAACTCGAAGGCCAGCAACTTCGAAATCTCCTGCAACAAGCGGATGTTCAATGGACGACGTGTCCCTACTGCGAAAGCGCCGCCGGAGATCCCGAACAAATTGATCCGACATTCGGCGGATACTTTCTCGTCACCAATTCCGCCTTCCACGATTCCAATGGTGTGCCGCTCGGCACGATTCACGTCCTCAAGGATTTCACCGAACGCCGCCAGGCTGAAAGCAAGTTCCGCATGCTCTTCGAGAACGTCCAGGAAGGCATCTTTATTTCGACGCCCGAGGGCCGCTTTCTGGATTTTAACAAAGCGTTGATGAATATCCTCGGCTACGAAAAGCGCGAGGAGCTTCTAGCGGTCGATATCACCCCGACGTTCTATTTGCACGCTGAGGAACGGGATCACCTGAAACGGCTGCTTCGCGAGCACGGACAGGTAAGCGATTTCGAATTCCATTTCCGCCGGCGCGATGGTGAGATTCGAATCGCGCATGAATCGAGCTTCGTCACGCGCGATGATTCTGGAGGCGTGGCCGCCTATCAGGGCTTTCTGCTGGACGTGACCGATCGAAAGCAGGCAGAGATGGAGATTCGCCGCCGCAACCGCGAGCTGCTTGCGCTGAATGCGATTGGCGGGATGCTCAGCCAGTCGGCAGAGATCGACGAAATCCTGAATCGCGTGCCTCCCAAAGTCGCAGAGCTGTTTAAAGTCGAAACCTGCTCCATCTATTTGCTCGATGAGCCCTCGCACACTTTGAAGCGCATGGCGGCATTCGGATACGAGACCGAGTTCGCGCGGAATTTGCCGCCCGTGGAGATATCGCCCATACTGCTCGAACAGGTGAAGCAGGCGCGAGCGACTCTACTCTCGGGTTCAGCCGTCATCCTTCCCGAAATTTTGCGTGAGCTTGTGCGTAAAGAGGGCATTCAGGAATCGCAGATTTCAGTGCTCTGGTCAAAAGACCGCATCATGGGAATTCTGGTGATCGGATGCCGCGAGGCCCGTGAGTTTTCGCCAGCGGAACTGAATCTCCTGGCAGCCGTGGGAAATCAAATCGCCACAACGATCGACAAGGCGCTGCTTTTGAAAGAAACGCAGGACGCTTATCAAAGCCTCGCGCTTGCTCAGGAACAGCTTCTTCAAAGCGAGAAGATGGCGGCGGTTGGCCAACTCATCTCCGGGGTAGCTCACGAACTCAATAATCCGCTTACGGCGATTCTCGGTTACAGCCAATTGCTGCAAGCCGAAGAACTCACCAATTCGCGTGGCGCGGATTACATCGAAAAATTGTACAAACAGGCGCAGCGCACGCATCACATCGTGCAAAGCCTGCTCAGCTTTGCCCGCCAGCACAAACCGGAAAGAAAATCAGTGGACCTGAATCAGATTCTCGAAGACACGCTGATCCTTCGAGAATACGACATGAAACTCAACAGCATTCGCATCCATCGGGAGTTCGAGCCCGATCTTCCCGTCACCGCTGGAGATTTTCACCAACTTCAGCAGGTCTTTCTCAACATTGTGAACAACGCCGTCGATGCGGTCGTCGAAAAAGGTGGACACGGCGAAATCTGGATTCGAACGGCTCTTGCGGGAAATCGCTTGCGCGTGGAAATTACCGACAACGGGCCAGGAGTGAAGGACCCGCATCGCGTCTTCGATCCGTTCTACACCACGAAGCCCGTGGGGAAGGGAACCGGACTTGGATTGAGCATCTGCTACGGAATCGTGAAGGAACATGGCGGCGAAATTCAGGTGCGCAATTCGCCTCCGCGTGGCGCCACGTTTGCAATCGTCCTGCCTATTCTCAGCGTCACGGACTCGCCCCAGCCGGAGTCATCTTCGCCGTCAAAGGCGTCGGTGGCTGGAACGGTGCTGCTTGTGGACCATGAAGAAGCGGTGTTGCAGCTTGAACAGGAAATTCTACGCGCGCGCGGAGTGACGGTTCGCGCGGCCCGATCCGTGCAGGAAGCCCTCGATCTTTTGAGACGAGAGACGGTTGACGCGATCGTCGCGGATATGAAAATTCCCGGGGAACTTTCTGCTACGGGCCTTTATCGCTGGATTGAGGAAAATCGCAGCGAACTCGCCGGACGTATCGTGTTCACTGTGTCGAACGCGCGGGATGGGGAAATTAGCGGAACATTGCGCAATTCCGGCTGTTCGATTCTGGAAAAACCCTTCTCAATCGATTCGTTTTGCGGAACCGTACTCAAGACACTTCGCTCGGAAGCTCCTGCCCCATTGAAACGCTGACGGTCTTTGCTCGCATGAATTCACGCATCAGAGGCTTGAGTACATCCATTGTTTACCGAAATACTGTTGACTTCAGAGGTTACAGAGCGTAGTATCTCGGGCAATCAGGGTATCGGGAGCGCGCGTGGAGTCCCTCGAACGCTTTGCCCAGAATCAGCTCGTCATTGAGGAATACGTGTCGCAATGGCTGGCTCCGATCCCCGGCGACTTCGGCCGCCTTGCCGATGTGGCGACCCTTCGCGATGTGACTAGCGGCCACTATCACCATCCCGCTCTCGAAGAGGTTTATTCCGAATCTTCCGTCCATCAGGCTTTGCTGTATTGCCACGAAGAACTCTTCGAAAAAGTGATTGGGATGCCTCTCGATCTGCAGGAGTGGGATTTGCGCATGCATTTCGCCCGAATGAATGCTCCCGTTTCGGATATCGCCTTTCGCTGGCTCGAAGTTGAACACTTCCGTTCCTTCGTACCCCTTGGCATCGCGCCGCATCTGCGCGATCTGTTCCTGGCGAACACTCGCGCCATCCTCGGCCGTCTGGTTCGCGAACAAACCGCTGTAGCTGCCACCGCGTAGAGAAGCCGCTACCAGTCATTGCAACCCGCCCTCCCATCTGGCGCTGAATCTCCGAGAAACCTGTTACTCTGATTCTTCATCCAAGTTTGCTGGAGGAAGCCAGCGAATGAAGCGTTTTATCGAACTTATCTGTCTTTGCGCTCTTGCCGCAGTTCCCGCGAGCGCGCAGCAGTCGGTCTCACCGCCTCCTCCTATCGCGGGGTCGTCCGGCTCGCATGCGGGCCCCGCTACGACTGCCGATTTCATCAAAGCAGCCGACGAGGTACTCGCTCAAATGAGCAAGCTTCTCGACTTGCCGATCAAGGAGCCGCTGAAAAAGAGTCTTCGCTCCAAGCAAGAGATCCGGGAATATTTGATTCGCGAAGAAAAGGAAGACCGCAACGACGCCCAGCGTTACGCTGATGACAAAGCGCTTGAGGCGTTCGGCCTGATCCCGAAAGATTTCCCGCTCGATTCTTTCATGCTCGACGTTTTGACCGACCAGGTTGCCGGCCTCTACGATCCCAAGGCCAAAGAGTTTTACATCGCCGATTGGATTCCTGCCGACGAACAGCGCGCCGTGATGTCTCACGAACTGACACACGCGCTCGAGGATCAGTCCTTCCACATCGATCCGTGGATCAAAGCCGCGCGCCCCAATGACGATGCCGAACTCGCTCGCGAAGCCGTGAGCGAAGGCTCTGCGCTCGCCGCGATGGTGGATTACACCTTGCGCGAGCAGCAAGTAAGCGTTCGCGATTTGCCCGACGTTGCGCTCTTGATCCGCTCCGGCGCCGTGGAAGAAATGGATAAGGATCCCAATCTCGCGAAGGCGCCCGGATACATTCGCGACGAATTGCTTTTTCCGTATCTCGCGGGAACAAGTTTCTCGCAACAATTCTTGAAGGCGCACGACGGATGGAAGGATCTAAATTTGCTGTTCAAGGATCCTCCGGTTTCGACGCAACAGATTCTCCATCCTCAAATGTATTTGACGAACGTGAAGCCGGCCGCAGTGACGCTTCCCGAGTGGAAAGACCTGGTTCCCTCCGATTGGAAGCTGCTGGAAGAAAATGTTCTCGGTGAGTTCGGCTTGCAGGAAGTTCTGAAACAATTTCTAGGCCAGGATCGCGCTGATACGGTAGCCGCAACCTGGGCAGGGGATCGTTACGCACTCTTCGAGGATCCAAAGACGAAAGAAACTTCGCTTGTCTTCCGTCTCGCCCTGGACAACACCGAGGATGCCGCGCGCTTCTTCGGGCAGTACAGCGAACTTCTCGAACTCAAGCACAAAACGCGCACGGCGCTCTTTCGCCGGCCCAACTATTTTCAATTTCAGAGTGATTCTGGCGGTGTTTTCCTGCGATGCGTAGGGAACGCCTGCCTGGTGGTCGAGAACGCCACTCGCGAAACGTATGACAAGATCGACCGCGCCGTGGGCTGGTCCGCGGCTCCTGCCCCTGCCGAGGCGCGCACCGGAAACACGTTCACGCAAAGCCGCGAGAAGCCAGTAATTATTGCAAGCGGGTTCTAGTCGTTCAACGAAATGCTTGCTGAATCGCTGCGGTGAATTACCATCAGGGTCTGGTCGTCACCCTGGTGCGTTCCCGAGCAATGCCCGGCGACGTCCCTCATGCAAGCCGCCAGTAATTCCTGCGGCACCCATCCGTGTCTTTCGCCCGCGACGTTCGCAAGCCGCTTCATTCCATATTCCGCGCCGCTAGGGTTGCGCGCCTCAGAGATTCCGTCGGTGTAGAGAAGCAACGAATCGCCCGGCTCCATTTTTGCGCGCTGCACGGAATAGGGACTCGTTGCAAACATTCCCAGCGGCAACCCGGTGGCGTGAATCTGTTTCACGCCTTCGCGCGTCACCATCACGGCCGGCAAATGTCCCGCGCTGGCGATTTCCACTTCACCCGATTTGCCGGCGCGCCCGCAAATCAGCGTCGCATATTGCCCGGCAAACGTACTCTCGCAGAACACGCGGTTCGCCGTGCCTAGAAGCTTTTCCAAATCCAAGGGGCCTTTTGTTTTTGACTCGGAGCCCACATTCGCGAGGCTTCGAAACATCGCGTGCAGGTGAGTCATCAACAGCGCCGCAGCCATTCCTTTGCCCGCCACATCGCCGAGCAGAAACACAAGCTGGCCGTCGCTCTCAAGCGGCAAGATCAAGTCGCAATAATCGCCGCTCACCGGGCCCGCCGGTTTGTACTCGTAGTGGATATGCCAGTCACCAAATTGCGTACGCTTCTTCGGCAATAGACCTCGCTGCACCACCGACGCGAGCTCGAGATCGCCTTCGAGCGCCCGCCTCTCCTCCGTCGAAAGGCAATCGAGGCACACCTTCGCGAGCGGGTTCGCGATGAGCCGCTCCTGCTCCACGGTCCCCTGGCATACCACGCACGTGCCGTATGTCCCGTCGTGAATGTGTTGTATGGCTGAATCCACTTCTTGCAGCAGTTCCACGAACGGGGCAGTCTGCTCCGCCGAAGGGACAGCGGAGATGGTTGCTTGCAGCTCACCGCGCCGCCTTTCAAGCTGTTCGCGGATGTAGGGTTCGCTTACTTCGGGCATGGCTGGCATCTCCGTACGAGTTTCAATTTCCAGACCTTCTGATCCTCTCGCCATTCTGACCGCCGAACCATCTGTTTCTTGCATGGAAATCCCCCATTTTTTGCCCCATCAGTTAGATTCATCTGCTGGCACCGCCGATTCGGGCTTAATCGACACAAGGGACATATGCGAAGTCTTTCTTTCCAATCGAGATAGGCGGCGTTCGAAACGCTCCCGGTTACGCTTATAGAGACCTACCCCAACCATCCCAGTGCGGTTCGCCCGGCGAAGCTCCGCCAGCGCTTTTTTGGTGATTGAAGCTGCCTCGTGGGGCTCACGCGCATGACGCTCGTAATATATGGCAAGCTGCTCGTAGGCTTCAAAACCTTCCCGCGAATTTCCCGCCAGTCCCTCCCAGAGCTCTCTGGCCCGCGCGAAATCACCTTCGCGCTTGGCCATCATTGCCAGCGAGCGTCGCGCGGCGCGTTCTGTTTCAACAGGCAATTCACCTTCGATTGACCGCTGAAAAAGCACTCGAGCCCGGGCCGATTCGCCGCGCCGTTCGCAGATACGCGAGATGCCAAACAGTTCAAATGCATCCGTGCACTGATTCTCCGCGTCCGCCAGCACCGAAAGCACTCGCGCCGAAAGTCCGGCAAGCCCGCGTAGATCCATTTGATTGTGATAGAAAATCGGAAGCAGCGGCTCCGGCGGACCGCCTCGCAGAAAATCAAAATAGAGCGACGGAATCAGCTCCGACATCACGTCACAGCCACGGTTCCAGCCCAGCACGTGCCTCTCGAGTTCAGCTAGTCGCACCGAACCCAGGCGCAATCGCCACAAATTGCGCGCCGGATGCAGGAAATCCAGATGTGCTTGTAGCACCGGCACGCCGATCTTCCGGGTCATGCGATAGCGCGTCTCTAGCAGGGGCCAATCAAACGATTTGCCGTTGAACGTCACCAGCACGGGACGCTCGGCCATTCGTTCTGCGAGCGCCACCAGCACCGAGTGCTCCTCGCTGTGCTCGCGCATGAAGAATTGCTCTACTTCGAGGCCGCCTACATCCCACCAGGCGATCCCGATCAAGAACGGATACGTTCCCGTCCCGCCGCAGAGACCGGTTGTCTCGGTATCCAGAAATAACCACTGGCTAGGGTCGGCGATTTTTTGGGCTAAGTCCGGCGCCAGCAACCGGAGCGCGCCAGGATGCAGGTGAACTTCCGGTGGCGCGCAGTCAATCGTTTCTGCAAACCATCGCCGCAGCCCGAGGTGCGCGCCAAATTTATTCTCGCGAATGGTGGCGCCCAGGATACTCGCCAATCGCTCAGCGCCTTCGGGCACATCCGGCGAAGTTCCTGGTAGCGCTTCGAATCGCCGCTCTCGAGCCACCCCAACTCCACTGCGGCTGCCGTCGCCAAGAGTCGCGCTCGAAACGGCTGGGCGCCGCAGCGTATTCAATCTCGAGAATCGTTCCTCGGTCGTCGCTTTCAACTCGGTGCCCTCATTCCTACGTCGGCGTTCGGTGTGTCACACGCCGAGCACAATTTCTCCAGGATCGCCAGCGCCGCTTCCTTAGTTTTCTCGCTCTTTTCCCCCGCCGGCCCCACGCACGATGGGCATCCGCTCTCGCACGGACACGCGGCGATCAATTCGTGCGTCCGTCGCAAGAGCAAATCGTGAACGCGATAGAGCGGCTCGCTGAATCCGATCCCGCCCGGATACGCGTCGTAGAGATAGAGATTCGGCTCGTAAAACTCCTTCGCGTTTGTCACATCGTCCCGATCCGAAAATTCCACCCACTCGGTTTCAACGCCCGCGCTTGGCGGTCGTTCGCCGACCGCTGTCCCCAGATCCCGCCGATCGCACATCAGCAACAGGGTTGCCATCGATTCGAGCGAGTACAGCAGCCCGAAGATTCCGCTTTGCCGGTCGCTTATCGCAAATGGCAAGCCGGCGAGAAGCTCGTGCTCGAGCGTGATCCAGAACGCAGTGGTGTGCATCTCGTTTTCTGGCAGCTCGAGTTTTCCCGCGCCCACATTTTCATTGGTGAAGAATTTGATCTTCTTGAATCCCACCACCTGCGAACGCACCAGCACATCTCCATGGACACGCGCTGCAGGCCCCGCAATTCGTTCCTCTTCAGCAATCTCAAGTACACGCACCTGCGTGTAGCGAATGGCATCCGTGTAATGATCCACGTTGACGCGTTTCACGTAGGCTTTGCGTTGCTCGAAATCCAGGCGCTCCACGTGATATTGCTGGCCTTGATGGATATAGATTGCCTTTGGGTGCAGCGTAGTCAGCGCCGAAGAAAAATCCACTTCACCGATCACTTCAGGGCCGCCGTCGCCCACGCCTTGATCACTATTCCTGTCGTCGCTCGTCACATCGTTGCTTGTCATATCAACGATCACGAAATTGTCCGACGTGACCGCTCGCAAACTCACCGTATCCGCGGGATACGCCTGCTGCACCCAGTGCCAGTTGCCACCGCTGCGATGTAAGAATCCGGCCTCGCCGAGCCGCTCGCACAATTCCGGCAAATCCACGCCGCCAAATCGTTCCTCCGGCGAAAGCGGCAGCTCAAATGCCGCGCACTTCAAATGATTCACAAGAATTTCGAGATTATCCGGCTGCACGTAGGCGTGCTCGGGAGAGCGCCCGAAAAAATAGTCGGGATGCTGCACGATAAATTGATCGAGTGGCGCAGACGATGCCACGAGCACCGCACACGACGTTCCATTCCGTCGCCCCGCACGGCCGGCGCGCTGCCAAGTGGAGGCAATCGATCCTGCATAGCCTGCCATCACACAAGCATCGAGCGACCCGATATCGATGCCCAGCTCCAGTGCATTCGTCGCGACCACGCCGCGCACGCGCCCTTCGCGCAATCCGCGCTCGATTTCCCGCCGCTCGCCCGGCAAATATCCGCCACGGTAACCGCGAATGGGTTCCGGCTGTCCGATTTGGGGCGGATTCGCCTGTTGCAAATATGTGAGCAGCACTTCCGTGTGCAAGCGGCTATTCGCGAACACAATCGTCTGAAGGTTGCGCGCGAGCAGTTCTTTCGCCACGCGCGTCGTCTCGTTCAAGTAGCTTCGCCGTATGCCGAGATTGCGATTCACCATCGGTGGATTGTAGAAAACGAATAATTTCTCAGCGGCGGGAGCGCCATTCTCGGCCACCACTTCCACTTCGCGTTCGATCAGCTGCGACGCCAGCTCGCCCGGATTCGCAATCGTTGCCGAGCAGCAGATGAATTGCGGCTTCGACCCATAAAATTCTGCTACGCGTGCGAGCCGCCGCAGCACATTGGCCAGATGGCTTCCAAAAACTCCGCGATAAGTGTGGAGCTCGTCCAGCACGATGTATCGCAGGTTCTCAAAAAGGCGAGTCCACTTCGTGTGGTGCGGCAAAATTCCCGTGTGCAGCATGTCCGGGTTCGAGAGCACCACGTGCCCGCGCTCCCGAATCGCTTTCCGCGCGTCAGACGGCGTGTCGCCGTCGTACGTATACACTCCGAAGCAATCGTCCAGGCGCGTGGCCAAATCGTGCAACTCGGCAAGCTGATCCTGCGCCAGCGCCTTGGTGGGGAAGAGGTAAAGCGCTCGCGTGTCAGGCGCCTCCAGCACCGAATTCAGCACCGGCAGGTTGTAGCAAAGCGTCTTGCCTGAGGCAGTGGGCGTCACGACCACAAAATCCTTGCCTGAGTGCGCCAACTCGGCCGCCTCCGCCTGATGCGAAAAGAGCTGCTCGATCCCTTTCGCGCGGTAAGCGTCACGAAGCTCAGGCCGCACCCATGCCGGCATGGCGCGGAACTGCGCCTCACGCGCCGGCAGGTGCCGAATAGCCGTCAGCACCTCGTCGGTCTTATAACGCCCGGCAAGGCTTCCTAACACGTCCTGGGAGGTAGCTAGCGTGGTTCCCGTCTTTACCACCGCCAGCCCTCGACTCGGCGCAGCCATCGTAAAATCCCCCGAAATTCTTCTTCGCCTTTTGTTCGCTCACCCTAGCAGAATGCGTAGGAGCGCGCAACCCACAATTTCGCCCTGTTCGCATATCGCTCACGGGCCCGCCGCCCACTTGACACACCCGCCCGCAAGCCGCTAAATAAAGACCATGGCTCATTCGTATTTAGTCTTCGACTTCGGCACCGACGAAGAAACCGCTCAGCAGGCCCGGCACAAGATCGAAGCGTGGAAACAGGGATTTCGCCTCGGCAACAAGATGCTTCTGAAATTCGAGCGCGTCGAGCCCGACGAGCAATCGGACGCAGCGAAGGCTTCTGCCGCGAAGAAGAAATCATCGGCGAAGTCTGAAAAAAATAATTCCGGCTCGAGCGTACGGGTCCTCGTGCGGCTCGATTTCTCCGATCACGAAAAGCTGTCTCAGCAGCGCTGGCTCGATCGCATTCCCACCGAGGACCCTTTCAAGTCCGTGGACTGCGAGATTATTCGGCAGCCGGATGCAGAGTTTGAACAGACCGCCGAATTATTCGAATCACTCGATTAAGCTGCGAAACCAGCATAGAGGAATTCCGATGAATCTCGCTCGAACTATCGCCGTGTTCGCAATTTTCGCGCTTCTCGCAGGGGCTTCGAGAGCTCAGTCGAGCCGTCCTTCGCAGACCTTCGATACTTCTGCCGGCGCCGTGAAGGTTACGCCGATTTATCACGCCACCATGCTGATCGAGGCCGGCGGGAAAAATATTTACGTGGATCCTGCGAAGCCCGCGAATTTCAGCGGGCTGCCGAAAGCCGATCTGATTCTGATCACCGACATTCACGGCGATCATATGGATCCTGAAGCGATTGCCGCGATCAGCAAATCCGGCACGCAAATTTTTGCGCCGCCGGCCGTGGTCGCAACGGTTACTACGGCCGCCGCTATCTCCAACGGCGAAACCAAATCATGGGCAGGCTGGTCGATTGAAGCGGTCCCCATGTACAACCTGAAGCGAGGTCCGGAACCGGGCAAGCTCTATCACGACAAGGGCCGCGGCGACGGTTATGTTCTCACCTACGGAGGCAAACGCTTTTACATTTCAGGCGATACCGAAGGCATTCCCGAGATGCGCGCGCTCAAGAATATCGACGTCGCTTTCGTTTGCATGAATCTGCCTTACACCATGCCGCCCGACGAAGCCGCTGACGCGGTGAAGGCCTTCCATCCGAAGATTGTTATCCCGTATCACTTTCACGGCTCCGACCTCACGGTTTTCGAAAACGCGCTCAAGGGAACTGGCATCGAGGTTCGCGTGCTGGATTGGTATCCGAAAGCTACTTCGTAATCCGAAATCTCCTGGCGCGTCGGACCTGGTTGTAGTACCCAAAGCCGATACTGCTTCGCAAAAATTACTCGCAATCAACGCAAATACAGTTTTCCTCCTACCCCGTAAACCGCTGAATCCACTCACTTTCGTCGTCGACCATTGGCATCCAAACTGCACTTCCTTACCGCGAGCGTTGAAGCTCACAGGAGCCACTCGATGAATCACACGTTCGATATCTTCAAGCGCTTAGAAGACGGCAACTTCTTTTGGGTATCCGCAGACAGGGATTTTGAATCGGCGCGAAAACATCTCGATCGGCTTTCGGCCGTCGCGCCCGGGCACTACTTGATCCACGCACAGGATAAAGGCTTCGTTTTGGAGTTGAATAACTCGCCTTCGATGGCCCGCGTAGCTTAGGCGCCATCTCTTTTTTCGACCGCTCACCCCTGGGACTAAAAAGCCGGCGACGCAGAATGCGCCGCCGGCTCAGCATGTGCTGACTAGGTGAGAACCGCCGCCCCTCGTGCTCGTTCTGCTTGTTCGCTTTGCAGCGCCCGCTCTGCTTCGCGAGGTGTAATCGTCTCGCCGGGAATGCGCATCGCGCCATACACAACCGCGGCGAGTGTTGCGCCTACAAGCGGTGCGACGATGAACAACCACAACTGCTGCAGCGCCCATCCGCCCACAAAGATCGCAGGCCCAATGCTGCGCGCCGGATTCACTGAAGTATTCGTAATCGGAATGCCGACCAGATGAATCAACGTCAGTGCATTACTCGCAACGTAGAGAATCAGCGCCGACGCAATCACGGCCCCGATGATTTGAGCAATCATGTACGCCGCGGGGTCTTTCGCGCCGATCTTTTTGGAGACGAGCATCCCAAAATTGACAGCAGGATTAATATGGCAGCCTGAAATAGGCCCAATCGTGTAAACCATCGCGAGCAGCGAAAGCCCAAAAGCGAAAGCGATTCCGAGATATCCGATTTTGCCTCCGGCCAGCACGGCGCTGCCGACTCCTCCGAATACGAGCACAAATGTACCGACAAGTTCGGCCGTATATTTCTTCATTCTTATTCTCCCAAGGTTTCAATCGGCTGGCTGCTGCAGGGACCCAATCGAGGCGATTCTGTCTCAAAAGGGAACCGGGTCTAGCGCAAACATACTAATGCGCTGATGCTAATTTTGAAGATGCCGATGGTGGGAGCCTCGTATAAAAAGCTCGTCAGCATACAAATAATTCGCAGTTATCGAGTGGGCCTTTACCGGAACCAGCCGGAATCCGCCCCGGCCTTGCGTCCTTCCTCTTCCAGTGAATCGAGTTGGCTCTGCAGTTTTGCTTTCTGCTCTTCGAGTTGCTTGATCTGCGCGTTACGATCCTCCACGTAAATTACATTTTGTCGCAGACCGGTCGCAGGGTCGAAGCTCACGGCTCCATATTTCTGAATCTCTTCCTGAATCTTGCCGATTCGCTCGTCGATTTGCGCCATCTGGTCGTGAATGGCTCGCGCCTTTTCGCGCCACATCTTTTCGTCAGAGTTTCCGGATGGCGCGTTTGCCTTTGCAGGGCCGGTCCCGTTGGGCTCGCGCTCGGAATTTTCTGCATTCTCCGCGTCGGATGAGTCGCCAGATTGATTTCCATCGCCGACCATTGACACCCCATGGCCCGAAAGACGCGCAACTTTGTCCTCTGTGTAGACTTTGGCAGCCGGAACTGCGGCCTTCTGCGCTCGTGCTTTTCGCGCTGCTTCACCAAGTGATTCCGCTGGGGGAGCTTCCTGAGATTCCATTTGCGGCTCGTTGCCGGAGGCGTTTTGCGTTTTTGCTTGAGTCGATGCCTGAGTTGATGTCGAAGACGACGCGGAAGCCGCGTCACTCTGCCCCTGAGATTTTGCCGGCGCTGTAGCCTGGGAAGACGTTTGCGCCGGCGCCTGCGCTTGCGACTGGGCAAACGCCGCAGGTGCGGCGCTCAGCGCAGCCAGTAACGCGCCAAGAATAACTTTCGCTTCGAAGTGATTGCGCATGGCAGCCTCCCGTTCCGCAGACCGTCATTCAACGGTAGGCTGCCCAGCGAGTAGCGTCAACGCGGCCCGCTCTAGCTTCGTCTTGCCAATTACCTGTACGAACGGCCAGCCAGCCACTTGAACACAAATTCCGGACGTACCATTGGCGCTCGCGCAGCCCCTGCCTAACCTTAACAAGATTCGCTCCCAGCGAGGTATCGCCACTGTGAAACGCGCCACGCAGATCGCGCTTCTCTTCCTCGCACTTAGCTTTTCTGTGCGCGCGCTGGCCCAAACCGCGCCGGCTCAGCAGCAGGCCACGCCCCAGCTCTCATCCGACGACGCGATAAAGAAACCTGCGGCAGCAGCACCGTCGCAACAGCCTGCTCAGAACAATTTCCTCGCCGGTGGCAGCCAGCCAACCTCACTGGGCGATCTGGCCCGCCTCGCACGCGCGAAAAAGAAAGATGAGCCGAAAGCAGCCAAGGTCATCGACGACGAAAACATGCCTCGCGGCGGCATCCCCATCGGCGGAAGCGCTCCGGACTCCAGTTCGTCATCCTCCAAGTCCGGCGAAAAACTTGTCCTGCTCGATTTTGGGCCTCCTGGTGCGGCCCCTGTCGCGAATCGTTACCTGACCTGAAGCGGTTTCAATCCGCCTTCAGCAGCGACCAGGTGCAAGTAGTCAGCATCAGCGAAGACCGCGACGAAAATACATGGAACAGTTTTGTTTCGCAGAATCAGATGACTTGGGAGCAGCGCTTTGACAGCAATGGTGAATCAGCCCGCCGATACGGCGTACAAGGATTTCCGACCTACATCCTGATGGATAGCAACGGAACGATTCTGCAGCGCTACCAAGGCGAGGATCCGAGCCAATCCCTCGTCGAACGCATCGGACCCGACCTAAAGAAGGCGCAGGATTCGAAGCCTTCCACGCAACCCGCGAGCTAATCGACCTTTCCGATCGGCGAGCGACTATCCGAGGCTGGGAGCGGGCTCCTTGCGCGCGCGAATGTTAATGTTCCGCTAGTTCCGACGGAGCCTGGTCTACCCCTCGCGTTCCGGAACGCCTCGCACCAAAACTACAAATCCGCTCGTGGCGGCTCGCCGGTCCTTCGAAATTTCCTGATACTCAGGCGAATCCATGAACTCGCGAAAATCCGCTTCGCTCGCGAACGAAAGCATCACTACCTTGTCCCGGTCCCAATTGCCTTCCACAACCACCGGATGCTCATCCGCCGCGAGCACCCGCCCTTTATAACGATTCAGCACACCCATAAACTGGGCCTGATATCGGCCATACATCGTCCGATCGGTAATTGAGAACATCGCAATCGCGAAAACAGTCATGCGTCTCCCGGTTTTTTCCCTGCGCGCTTCGTTCACGGCGCTGCACGTGCCGTCCATCGACCTCACGTGCCGACGCTGGCGTAGTCAGGCGGGCAAAACAAAAAGGGCCCGTAGAGAGAGCCCTTTAGCTGAATTCGCGGCGAATGTCGTCGCAGTTTACTTCGTGGCTTGCGTGTTGGTGGCTTCCTGTTGCTCTTCTATTTGATGCCAGGATGAATCGGGATTGAAACTCTTCATCGCCTTCGCTTCTGTCTCCGTCTTTTTCCCGAGATCCTTTTCGCGGACGACTCCGTCCGATCCAACCGTAAAAGTCATTACGCCCGACGACCGGTATTCCACGGGGTAGGCCTCGATCGCAAACCCGCCAGTCATTTTGCCGTCAACCATGTAGCTCTTCGCACCGCCCGGAGCATCCTTGCCCTGATCTGTCAGCACACGGAAATAATATCCGCGGAACGGCGTGAGAGAGGCATTGTTGCTGGTTGTATCTGCAGCTGCGATCTTCGGGCCGATCGGACTCTTCGGTTCGCCGCTCCAGTAAAGGCCATTCTTCTGGTCCGGGTCGCTCGCAATTTTTGCGGCGTATGCGTGCTGCATCGCAAAGTACTCTTTTTCCGCGGCTGCCAGCTGTTCGCAAACTCGAATCGTAGAGACCTCATTCTTTCCGACCCGCCGAAACAGGATTTCCTGTTTTGCCGCTTCTCCATCGAAAAACCACATATTGCCTTTGTTCACCAGCGATATCGGCATCGGCCAATTGTCCACGCCGACGTAGAGCGTCGTGGTTCCATCCGGTTCCTTGAAAAGCCGGTGCATTTCTTCATACCGCTTTACGAAATGTTCCCGGTGCTTCGCGTCCTGTTTGTCGTCGCCCGAGGAAATAATTTCTTTCGCGCTTTTGCCGACGATTTCAATCAGCGTTTTTTCGTCATTATCTTGCGCAGCTTTCACAAGCGCCTGGCTCGCTTCCTCCGCCGATGAAAATGTCTTCTGCCCCTTCTCCTGAGCGAAGGCGCCCACAGGAAGACACGCCAATACCACCGCCGCCGCTCCAGCTCTAGCAAGAACGTTCCAGCTGAAATGCTTAACTTCGATCTTCGTCAGCTGCATATATCTTCTCCGTATCGAGACTCCTCGATATTATTATGGCCACGTGGAAACTGCCGCCTACCGATGACCGCCACCGCCGCCACCTCCGCGACCGCCGCCCCCCCCACCGCCTCCACCGTGATAGCCGCCTCCGCCACCGCCAAAGCTTGACGCACCCCGGGAGGAATAGCTTCTCGATTGCCCGCCACGATCATAGCCGCTGAACGCACTGGAACGGGTGTCTTCCTTTTGATTGCCTTCGCCGCCCCAACCTCGCATTTCGCTCTTATTGCCTTCAAAAGGTTTTGTTGTCGCTCCCGGGCGGTTATACACATCGCTGGGCGACCGCGTGTTTTCTCGCTGGCCCCGGTTCGCCTCGTTCCCGCGATTGGCCTCGTTTCCCCGATTGTTCTGATTGCCGCGCGTATCATACCCGCGATTGTTGTTAAAGCTGTTCCGCGGATTCGACGTTACACCGCGGTCGCCGCCATGCTGGTAGTACACATTGCGGTTATAGAAGGTCCGGCTGTGCGAGTAATACGTGTTGTGGTTGTACACCACTACATGGTTATGCCAGCCGACTCCCCAATTGTTCCAGCCCCAACCGTATCCGCCGTACCATCCGACCCCGAATCCCACTCCCCAGTAGAAACCGGGGCCTCCCCACCAGATTCCTGGATATGGATACCATCCCGGCCATGCCACAATCGGCCCGCCGTATATGATCCAAGGGTCATAGGCGGGCACATAAACAATCTGCGGATTTGCCGGCTGGATCACAATCGTCGAGCCCTCCGACTGCACGGTCTGTTGGTCCGTCGATTTCAGATTGCCAGCCGACTGCGCCTTCTGCCGCATCACCTGAATCGCGTCCATCACATCTTGCTGCTGGTTGTAATAAGCGTCGCCGAGTGACGACGTCCACGAAATATTCTTATCCATGTTTCCGAGCACGGTCGGAAATGCCGTCAACGCCTTCACGCTCGGATCCCACGACTGCTGATCCACCGCCTTCGCCAGATCGTCGCCTTTCAGATCCTGGTGCGCTTGCACCCACCGGTCTGCCTCGACAACTTCCGCAGGAAACGTTGTCGCCGCCAGAATCTGCGCCACTAGCGAATCCGGATACAGCGCGATCGGCGCAACAAGCTGCTGCAGTTGCTCGGGCGTCTGCTGCGTGTAAGGCGGCTGCTGCCCCTGCGACTGGTCCTGCCCCTGATCTTGCCCCTGCTGTTGGTCGGATGCTTGCTGCTGTTGCGCGGCCTGATACCCACTCAGGCTCTGCGGCCACGTCGCGAACACCAGCGCAAACGCGAGCACCACCGGCAGAAACTGGCCACTCAATCCACTCTTGCCCTTTTCAGTGAACCGAGAAACCCCTGCGCTTGTGTCTCTGGGCACCTTCATGATCGGATGCCTCCTAATATGTGAGATGTTCTGTTTACCCGCGAGGTTTCACGCGTTGGGACCGCGACCAAGGCTAGTACCGGCGCCTGCATCTTACGACATGGGACAAAATAAATGCAATTCAGTGTATTGAATGCGAGTATCCAACTCTGTTGCCCGAAGCTTGCTGTGCGGAATAATGGAACTCATGTCATCCTTTGCCATAATCACGCTGGCCGGCACAATCTGCGGCGTCCTGGACCTGATCAGCGCGACCTTACTCTGCCTGTACGCTTTTCCTCGAGGCCCTGCAGACAGCCTCACCTAGACTCTCCAAGCCTATAAGCCATATGTCATAACATTCATTGCGCGGATCACCGCCTCGTCACGATACCGCACAACGGGTTACAGTATAAGAACTGGCCCAAAGGCGGAGCCTGCCAATGCCCGCGGAAAATTCTAATTCTCAAGCCCTCCAAACTACGTGCTGCATCGCCGGTGGCGGCCCGGCCGGCATGATGCTGGGCTTCTTGCTCGCTCGCGCCGGTGTCGATGTTCAAGTCCTCGAAAAACACGCGGATTTCCTCCGCGACTTTCGTGGCGACACCATCCACCCCTCCACGTTTGAACTGATGTACGAACTCGGTGTACTCGACGACTTCTTGCGCCGCCCGCACCAGGAGCTTACCTCAATCGCCGGCGTAATCGACGATACGACAGTCGCAATCGCGGACTTTTCCCATCTGCCCACGCATTGCAAATTCGTGGGTCTGATGCCCCAATGGGATTTTCTGAATTTCGTCGTCGAAAAAGCTCGCGCGTATCCTGAATTTCATCTGCGCATGGAGTCTGAAGTTACGGATTTGATTCTCGAAAATGGCCGCGTGGCCGGTGTCCGCGCCAAAACCAAACAGGGCTCGCTCGAGGTCCGCGCCGATCTAGTCGTTGGAGCAGACGGTCGCCATTCCACGGTTCGCAAACAAGCCGGCCTCGAAGTAATCGATCTCGGCGCTCCCATTGACGTGCTATGGATGCGCATCCCGCGAGACAAGACGGACCCCGAGCAATCCCTCGGCCGCTTCCAAGCCGGTAAGATCCTCGTAATGCTCAATCGCGGCGACTACTGGCAGTGCGCCTACGTCATTGCAAAGGGAACATTCGACGAAATGAAGCGCGCAGGCTTGCCGGCCTTTCGCGCGGGACTCCTGGAGCTGGCTCCATCTCTCGGCAATCGAACCGAGGCCTTGAAAGACTGGAGCGATATCAGCTTGCTTTCAGTTTCCGTGGATCGCTTGCGCGAGTGGTCGCGAACCGGACTTCTCTGTATAGGCGATTCCGCCCACGCCATGTCGCCTGTTGGCGGTATTGGCATCAATTTAGCGATTCAAGACGCCATCGCCGCCGCGAACGCCCTGGCGCAAGCGCTCCTCGATCGCTCTCCTCTTGACGAACTCTGTCGCGCCATTCAAAAGCGCCGTGAGTTTCCGACAAAAATGACCCAATCGGCCCAGCTCTTCGCGCACAAGAACTTCATTCGGCCTGCCCTGAGCCATAAAGAGGGAGTACGGAAGCTCCCGTTAGCGTTGCAGCTCTTGAAGCAATTTCCCATGCTCCGCCGAATTCCGGCCCGACTAATAGGCCTGGGCGTGCGACCAGAACACATCCACACCCCCGACGCCCGTCACCACCAAGCCGCCACCTCCGCACACGGGTAGCCACGACGACGCCTTCCTCGTCGTGGGCCTTCCAGCGTTCCGTCGCCGTGCTAACATTCCAAGTTCCTAAAACTGCCTCAGGAATACGTATGCAATTGGATCGCAGAAATTTCCTCAAGACCCTTGCCGCCACAGGCGTCGCAGCCGCCCTGCCGCCGTTTCCAACGCGGTTTCCAGTACGGTTTCCTGTAGTTGACCAGCCCCAACCAGGCTCCTTCGATTTCGTCTTCTTCACCGACACCCACATCCAACCCGAGCTCGACGCCGCTCACGGCTGTGACACGTGCTTCCGCAAAATCGCCGCCACCAAATCCGATTTCGCCATCATGGGCGGCGATCACGTTTTCGACGTGTTCGGCGTGAACTCCACCCGCGCCCGAATGGTTTTCGATATGTACGGCCGCGCCGAAAAGCTCATCGGCATGCCGCTTCACAACGCAATCGGCAACCACGATGTCTTCGGCGTGCTCACGAGAAGCGGCGTCGTCCCCACCGACCCTGCCTACGGCAAAAAAATGTATCAGGACCGCATGGGCCACACCTTCTACACGTTCGATCACAAGGGCTATCACTTCGTAGTGCTCGACTCGATCCACCCGACCGACGACCGCCTTTGGGAAGCACGCGTCGACGAAGCCCAGCTTGAATGGTTGCGCAACGACCTGAAGAGCCTACCCACAGGCGCTCCAGTCGTCGCCGTGATCCACTGCCCCCTGGTCACCGCATTCGCCACCTACGCAGAAGTGATCTCCGCCGGCCGCAAATACAACACGATGACCGTCGCGAACGCCCCCGAAGTCCTTGAAATCTTCGAGCACGCAAACGTGATAGCCGTGCTGCAAGGCCACACCCACGTCAACGAAGTAGTCGCCTACAAAAACACCCAGTACATCACCAGCGGCGCAGTCTGCGGCAACTGGTGGCACGGCCCCCGCCTAGGCACCCCCGAAGGCTTCTCAATAATCAGCCTCCGCGAAGGCAAAGCCACCACCCACTACGAAACCTACGGCTTCCACAGCATAGCCCTCGACGAGCGCTGGCGCCCGGGCTAACCAAGGCCGGCCAGAGCTTCGGCTGGGGATGTTTTGCTTTTCGGTGGGAGCTCCTGACAAAACATCCGTGAAGGTTCGAGTTTGTTTTTGGGTGGGAGCCCCCTGTTTCAACAGGGGAGCTGGACTTCAGTCCAGCGAAAACGCGCTGAGCAATTGAAATGGGCTTTAGCCCTGGCAATTTCCGCCCGTCGAGCTAAAACTCCTTAACGCCAAGGCCACAGCAACAGGATCGCACATACAAACAACCCGATCAAAAGCATCACCGCGAAAATGCGGACGAGCCACGACGCCGGAATAGGCCCGAGCGGCCGAGGCTGCTTTCTCGGAGGCACCGGGGGATCGAGCACTCCGACGCCCGTAATTTTGCGAGGCGGCTTGCCCCCGCGGGAGGATGAAGCCTGGGTCTCAGGTTCGTAATCTCGCTCGCGATGTTCGTACGGCATCGTTCGTAAAATCCTACGTCCAGTGTGGCATCCCGCCTAGGCGGGCCCCTTCTTCCGTTTAGCCCTAGCCTCGGCTTCAGCTCGTTTCAACAGTTCCGGATTCCTCACCCACTGGAAATTTAAGCAGCAGCCGACTCCGTCTGCGACCCAGGTTTCCGAGTTATCTTTCAAACGTCTCACCATCAAGTGGTAGAACTCGACATCCAGCGCAAGGAAATCCTCGTGGACATAAGCCACAAAACGACCGTCGGGCGACCAAAACAATCCGGAGTAAGCCCGCGTCTTGCGAAACAACTTTTTCTTGCCTTCACCAGAGGGTTGAATGGCGTAGAAGTAGTCGCCGTCGCGAAATGCGATCCAATTGCCATCTGGTGACCATATAGGTTTGGTTCCCGTCGCCAAAATGCGCGTGTGATCCGTCTCGATTTCATATACCTGCACTTTCCCGTCCCCTTCAAAAACCAGTTCCTTGTCGTCCGGCGACCAGCACTGCGAGGTGAAACGTGACTCTCGATCTGCAGTTTGAGACTCAAGGGTTTGCATCTTCTCCGTGGCCAAATCGAGGATCCCCAGTTTGACATTTGGCGGCTCAACATAAACAATCGCCAACTTGGTTTTGTCATGAGACCAGCATGCTACGCCGCCGCGAACCTCTCGATATTCGCGGAGGCCACTTCCGTCCGTGCCCACGACGTCCAAAGACATCGTGTGGTCCCGATATCCGGCTCCCCAGTTCAAAGAATTAATCGCGACTTCAACACCATCCGGCGAAACCGTTCCACCCGAACTTCCCATCGGAACCAGCTTCCCCATGTCGTAGGAAGCCCGCTTCTTGAAGGAAACCACTCCAAGCTCGTTCTCGTAAAATGCAATTGCCAGCCCTGTCTCCTTCTCCAATCTTACCAATTCGGTCAGCACCGATTCGTCCGTCCCCGCCGCACCTGCCGAAATCACCGATCCGATTGCTGCGATCATCAGTATCAGAGCGACCCGTGCAGGTGTCATATGTGTCCTCCGACAGATTTCGCGTTATTCAGTTAGCACCCTGTTTTTGCCTCGACAAGTAGTAACTACTATGTTATCATCAGTCGTGGCTGTTACAGAAAATTCGTCGCGGGCGCGTCAATCAGCACAAAGGAAGGGATTTGTACGCCATGCGTTGCAAGCGGCCGCGCTCCCGTCGCGGCACCCGCTCTCCGCTCGCCACCCCTCACTAACGCCGGGATTTCTAATCGCAAATCCGGAATTAGAATTCCCTGCAAGTTGCTGTAAACAAAGATCCGAGGTCTCCTCTAATCGCAAATTTTCGGCGGTTTTGCGTTCTCCACAGCGAATACTTGATCCCCCTCTGCCACGCGACCCCGGCACCGTTTTAATCGTGCCGTTCTTCTCATCCAGCCGCCAGCCTCAAGCTGCTAGCCTCCAGAACCTAATCGAGACACCGCGATTGGAATTTCGCGTAACCCCAACAAAACAAACCTCCGAATCACTTTCTAATCGAGACAAAAACCCACTTTTCAAGCTGCCAAATTTTGATTTCAAGTCTCCAGCGTGTGGTTTCCACCTTCCAGAACTGAGCTATAATGACCCGACACAAACTGACTTTCTTACCGCGTGCCTCTCAAGCGGAAGGTAACGAATGCCGACGCAAACCAAAGTTAAGACTGCGAAATTCGACGCGGCGAAATACCACGGCCTCGACCGCGACGCGCTCATCCGCATTTATCGCACGATGTTTCTCTCGCGCAAGCTCGACGACCGCGAAATCCAGCTCAAGCGCCAGAACAAAATCTACTTCCAGATCAGCGGCGCCGGCCATGAAGCCGTTCTCGTCGCCGCCGGCCTCGCTCTCAAGCCCGCACATGACTGGTTCTATCCCTACTACCGCGACCGCGCTCTCTGCCTGACGCTCGGCGTCACATCGTACGAGATGCTTCTCCAAGGCGTGGGCGCAAAGGACGATCCCGCTTCGGGCGGTCGACAGATGCCGTCACACTGGGGCCATCAGAAATTGAACGTCGTCTCGCGCTCGTCGCCTACAGGCACGCAGTTCCTGCAGGCCGTCGGCGCAGCAGAAGCGTCGCTTTACTATTCGGAATTTCCCAAGGCGCTCGAACAGGCCAAGCACGCGCCGCTGGGCAATGCCGTGCGATTCCATCGTGACGAAATCGTGTACGTTTCCTCGGGCGAAGGCGCTACGAGCGAAGGCGAATTTTTCGAGTCGCTCAACACAGCTTGCACGAAGCGCCTGCCCATTCTCTATCTGATTGAAGACAACCAATACGCCATCTCGGTGCCGGTCGAAGTGCAGACAGCCGGAGGAAGCATTTCGAAGCTCGTCGCGAATTATCCCGGGCTGCACATTGAGGAATGCGATGGCACAGATCCACTCGAAAGCTACGCCGCACTTAGTCGCGCTGCCACGCACTGCCGCGAACACAAAGGGCCTGCGCTGGTTCACGCGCACGTCACGCGGCCCTACTCGCACTCGTTATCTGATGACGAGAAGCTCTACCGCTGCGATGAAGAGCGCGAAGACGAAGTGCGGCGCGATCCGATTCCGAAGTTCGGTCTGTTCCTCGTGCGCGAAGGCATTCTTGACGAACGCGAACTCGAAGCGATCGAGGCCGACGTCGAGCGCGAAATTCTCGAAGCCACCGATCGCGCCCTGCACGCCGAGCTGCCATCAAAGAATTCGATCTACGAATTCGTGCATTCACCGGATATCGATCCGACCGCGGCGCAATTTGAATCTGCGCCCAAATTGCAAGGCGAGCCAAAAACGATGGTCGAGATGATCTCCGCCACTCTTCTAGATGAAATGGCGCGCGACGAGCGCATCGTTGTTTTCGGAGAAGATATCGCCGATTGCAGCCGTGAAGAGCATCTCGATAAGCTGAAAGGGAAGGGCGGCGTGTTCAAAGCGACGTCCGGCTTGCAGCGCAAGTTCGGCAGCCACCGCGTCTTCAATTCTCCCCTCGCGGAAGCCAATATCGTTGGGCGCGCGATCGGCATGGCCACTCGCGGAATGAAGCCGGTCACCGAAATCCAGTTTTTCGATTACATCTGGCCGGCCATGATGCAGCTCCGCAACGAACTAGCTACAATGCGCTGGCGCTCCGCCGGAAATTTCAAATCGCCGGCAATCATTCGCGTGGCGATCGGCGGGTATCTCACCGGAGGCGCGATCTACCACAGCCAGTGCGGCGAAGTTGTCTTCACGCACATTCCCGGCCTTCGCGTGGTGATGCCTTCGACGGCGCTGGATGTATGCGGCCTGCTGCGTACAGCGATCCGCAGCGACGATCCGGTGCTTTTCCTTGAACATAAGCATCTTTACCGCCAGCCCTACAATCGCTCCGAATATCCGGGTGCGGACTTTACCGTTCCCTTCGGCAAAGCTCGGATGGTGCGTGAAGGCACGGACGTGAGCATCGTGACCTACGGAGCCGTGGTGCATCGCGCGGAAGTAGCTGCCGCTGAACTTGCTCGCGACGGCGTTTCAACGGAGATCATCGATCTGCGCACACTCAGCCCCTACGATTGGGACGCGGTTGCCGCTACAGTGAGAAAAACCAATCGCGTGATCGTCGCTTACGAAGACACGCGTTCGTGGGGTTACGGTGCCGAAATCGCGGCACGCATCGCCGACGAACTTTTCGACCAACTGGACGCACCCGTTCGCCGCGTGGCCGCCACAGACACCTTCTGCGCGTACCAGCCGCAACTCGAAGACGTGATTCTGCCCCAGACGGAAGATATTGTGCGCGCCGTGCGTGAGTTGGCAAAGTATTAGGGCAATCGCTCGAAATAAATTTCGACGCGGATGGAAACTTTTTGGGGGCTTGAATCGTAACTATAGGGTGGCGCGGAATCGGTTCGTCCGCGCGGGAGGTTTCAGGATGACTTGCTCAAACTGCAAGCGCGACATCACCGAGTATTCGAATTTTTGCTATTACTGCGGAACCCGCCAGCGCGTGCCAGCCGCCGGAGCTCCGCTTGTACAGAAGCGGCTGATGCGCTCGGTAGTGGATCGGAAAATTGCCGGAGTCTGCGGTGGCGTAGCTGAATATTTCGACGTGGATTCTACGATCGTTCGGCTGCTGTGGGTTCTAGCGTGCTTCGTTCCGTTTCCCGTGATCCCAGCGATCCTGGGTTACTTCATCGCCTGGATTGTGATGCCCGAAGCCCCGGTTTCCGTTACGCCGCCGGTGGAATCACAGCACACCGTGCAAACCGCATAAGACTCGGGCATCGCGGAGCACTGCGGAAGCGACAGCGAACTAGCCGCGATCTTTGAGTCGTCGGGGCGGCCTGCCGCCACCGCGATAAATTGCGTGATCGAGCGAAATCAGCCCCGCTCCGATCGTTGCCAATGCGAAGCAGGCCACTGCCAGCACCATCGGGAATTCGTAGTTTTTAACTTCAGTGATCGGCCCCTGCGGCAGATGCACTTTCAGGATTGCGATGGCCATCTCGGCCGCCAGCAGCAGCGCGCCGATGCGCGTGAATAGTCCGAGAATCAGGACGATCCCGCCGAAAAATTCGATAACGCCCGCGATATAAACGAAGTAGGGCGGAAATCCCATTCGCTGGAACATGGGCATCATGTCATGCGTGTGCGTAAACAGCTTCGGATAACCATGAAAGATAAAGACAATTCCGATCCCGACGCGCAGCAGTAACAGCGCAAGCAGCTTCAGCCTTTCCAGGATTTCCACGCGAAAGCTCCCGTTCTTCGAGGGATTTGTCGGCCGATTCTTGAAAACGACCGGTGGATTGTATCAGAAGGAAAGTTTCGTCGACCGTCGAAGGTTTGGAAACCGACTCGCGATCGCGTACCGCGGCCCGCACGCCTGGTGGTATAAAATCGAACGTCGCCATCGGAGATTCGTTCAGAAATGTCCGCGTCAAAACAGGTGCGCACCATCCGATTGGGTTTGAGCTTCGGTGATCGGTCGTGACACGCAAGCTGCTCCTGGGATTTGCGGTTCTGATTGTGCTGGCGGCGGGAGCTTATTACCGTTTTCGTCATACGCAGGCACCCCTCGAGATTGCCTACGCAGGAAACCGCTTAGTCACACTCCAGAGCACGACCGCGCAGGTGCGCGAGCCGATCACTACTGTGAGCTATGGAGATCGCCTGGAGGTGCTGCAACGATTTCAGGACCAGGTAAATGTGCGCACCACTACAGGCCTCACTGGATGGGTGAATGAGCGCGACCTTCTCTCAACGGACGTCTGGCAAAAAGCTGCCGATCTCGAGAAGCGCATATCGACACTGGCAATTCAGGCGCGCGGCCGCACGAAAGTCCTGACGAATCTGCGCATAGACGCAGGACGGGATGGCATTCGCCTCCGACAGCTCAACAAGAACATTCCGCTGCAGATTTTCGAACGTCGCGCCGTGGAAGTCCCCACAAGCGGCGCGGCAACGGCTCAAGAAGAGAGTGGCGAGCCTGCCCTAGCCAAGAAAGAAGACTGGTGGCTGGTGCGAGCGCGGACCTCAGAAAAGGATTCGGTGTCGGGTTGGATTCTCGGCCGCTTTATCGAACTCGACGTGCCGCAACCTCTTCCGGACTATGCGAGCTCGGCGGGAATGCGGATCGTGTCATGGGCAGAGCTGAATAAAATGATCGACGCCAACGGAAAATCCAGGCCGCAATACTTGCTGCTGGGCGCGCATGGCCCGGAAGGACAACCGTGCGATTTTTCGATGCTGCGAGTTTACACGTGGGGGAAGCAGCGCCAGCGGTATGAGACAGCCTACGTCGAGAGCGGTGTCTGCGGGAAATTGCCGGTTGACGTCAAAGAGTCCCCGCAACCCGGGGGCGACACGACATTTTCGTTTACCGACCTCAGCAATGGTGCGCCAGCTCAGCGCGACTACGTAATGCACCAGACCATCGTACGCCGCGTAAAGCAAGCCGGCGAAGCGAACCCCCGGAAGCACAAAAAGCCCAAGCGTTAATCATCGCGTTCCATCGGATACGATTCAGCGTCACTCCTACAGGCAGATGCGATAAATTTATTAGCGTATGCCCCTTCGCGCGTGCTCTGGTGCTACCGCTGGTCTTCTCGCGATCCTCGCCATTGCATCTCTCGCCGGATGCTCGCAAACCTCGACGGAAGCAAAATCGCCAACATCGGCGCCGCCGGTTTTGGAATTTGTCGCTCAATTCGGTGTGAGGGGCGGCGGTCCCGGGCAACTGTCGGAGCCCGTAAGCATCGCGACCGATCCGCTTGGCAATGTGTATATCGCGGATGCCGGAAGCCAGTTCATTCATAAGTTCGACTGGCAGGGAACGCCGCTTCTGTCTTTCACGGAGGATGCCCTCAAGCACCCGCAGTGGATCGCGGTTGACAGCGACGGCGACATTTACGTTTCGGATCCGGTTCGCGCGAGCGTGTTCGTTATTTACCCTGGAGGCGAGAAGGACGTCCACCGCGAACTGCACTTAAGGACCCGGCCCGGCAAGGAAGGATTCGTCAGCGTGGCGGCGGGCAGCGACGATTCAATCTACGTGCTGAATTCAGGAAGCGGAAAGCTGGATACCTATTCGCCTCGTTTCCGGCTCATGCAGTCATGGGAGCCAGCGTCCGGCTCCGGAAATCATGCGGGGCCGGTAGTGATGGGGCCAGATGGGAATCTATACATATTTGACGAACACGGAAGCCGGATCATGCGATTCACCGATGGCGGGCAGCTTGTCTCTGAAATCAAGCTAGCCGCGGGTGGAACAGGCGGGCGGCTGAGCTCTCAGTTTGCGGTCTCAAAGACAAGCATCTTTGCGATGGACGCGGACGGGCGCGTGGTGCACGTCTGGACGATTGATGGGAAGCCGATGCTCGATCAGGACCTTGCGCCGCAATTAGGGCAGGCATTCCGGCCAGCGCCAGCACTAGCGATAAGCCCACGCGGAGAACTGCTGGTGCTCGACCAGCCAGAAGCGCGAGTGCTGCGATATCGAACGAACTTCTGAGTTCCGTCGCGTTTACTTCCGGGCCATCTTTTCAGTCATGAACAGGAGCAGTTGGCGGTCGCGAGGATCCATCCGTCCCACGAGATCCTGCACACGCATCATGAAGCGCGACCACTTTCCGGAGCTTGCCCAATCCTTCTCCGCAGACTTGTTTTTCGCGGAAGGGTTGGGAAGCGCAGGCAGTTTGTCGCCGTCGTAGAAAAGCTGGTAAAGCGGAAGGTCCAGGGCTCGTGCCAGCTTCTCCAGCGTTTCGATGGCCGGAACGGTGTGACCATTCTCCACGCGAGAAATATAGCAGCGAAGCAGACCGGTGCGCTGTTCGATGTCACCTTGCGAGAGGTTTTTCTCTTCGCGGATAGCTCTGAGCCTGTTGCCGATCATCATGACGTTAAGTCCCCCGTAGCGTTTTTAGATGGAATTTCTGTATATGTCAATCTCGTTCCGTTATCCACTTTTGAGCCTCTTGCAGCTCCTTCTGGAGACGTTTTTTCTCGGTGATATCGCTGGCCAGGCCGGCGATACGCGCAATTCGGCCCGTTTCATCGCGAACGATATAACCGCGATCCCAGATGTGGCGCACCTCGCCATCGGGGCGAACGATTCGATATTCCGCATCATACCGGCTCTCGAGAGTTTCCTGGTCGAAAAAAGTGAGTGCGCGCTCCTGATCCTCGGGATGAACAGCATCGAGCCACGAATGGGGATCGGAGTACATTGTGTTGCAAGGACGCCCCCAAACCGTTTCGTAGGCCGGGCTAATGTATAAAAGACGCATATTGGTTATATCCATGAGCCAGAACACATCGGAAATCGTCACAGCGAGTTGCTCGAAGCGAGCGTTGCTTTCCCGAAGTTCGTTCTCGGCAACCATTCGTTCGACAACCTCCGCTTGAAGAGTCTCGACGGTAGCAGTCAAATCACGCATCTTTCCGTCAACTGTGGCGTGAAGAATGCTTTGCAGGCCGAGTAGACCCTCTTCCACATGCCGGCGTTCGGATAAAGTGGCGGCAATAGCGAGAGTGGCCGTGCCGGTGACCGCAACGAAGGCGACGAGGATCATCAAGGACACGTTCGAGTTAGGACTGACAAAGGGACCATATCCATGAAACGTGCCCCAAATGGCCAGCCCAAACATCAGAAGGGTGGTTCCGGCAGCCTCTAGTTGACAGAAACGAAAACCCGCCCAAAGCAAGAAAGGAATGCATACCCATTCTTGCAAGAGCTGTTTCTGGTGAACGAAGAAGGACAAGGGTCCAAAGATAGTCAAGCAGACCGCTATTAAACTGACGAGCAGTACGGAGAGTTCCAGGGTCTCCCGTTTGGCCAACCGATGATGGGAGGAGCCAAACATCAGTATAAGAAACGGTGCGAAAAGAAGGGCTCCGATTCCGTCTCCTACGCCCCAGGTGAGCCACATGATCGCTTTGTCGGGACCTTGCGAGAATCCGGCCGAGTACAGATAGGCGATGCAGATGGTAGCGGCGATGGCCGGGCTGATGACGCAGGCGAAGAAGACGAACTTAAAGACGCCCTGCGCGGTGTCGAACACCTTGATTCCACGGGCAAACTTGTTGATCAGATACGCGCCGGTAAGCACGGAAACGGTTTCGCCAATGGAGATGGCTATGGAAGCCTTCAGGGGTGTCGAGGCCGATTCACAAATCAAGAACGCCGCGATGAGAATCGCGGGCCAGATACGATAGCCGAGAAGGATCAATGCCGCGATCGCCACGCCCGTGGGCGGCCAAACCGGGGAGACGGGAGGATGGAGATCGGTAATCCTCAATCCGAGCTGTCCTGCAAGAAAGACAGCTGCGACGACGAGAAGGGATTTAGCGAGGTCTTTGCGGGGGTTCGGAAAGGACACCGTGGCACTCAAATGTTTGAGGACTGTTTGTGTGGAGATCATTGCGATCCGCCTCCGCGCGAATCGTTTCGCCAGTTTCTCGATGGGGACGAGGCCGGCAGCCAGGAAACCTGCCCACGCCAAAAAAGCCAGCGCGAGAATCGCGGCATACCCTAGCCTGCGCGGACGACGGTGTCAAGTTGGCGCCGACGCCACTGGTGCCGGAAGATGACCGCAGGTCGTTTGATTGCGCCGGAGCGAGATGATAACGGTGCTTCGGGGAACGGGTTGTGTTGAGGTAACATCCGGCTGAGGTGAACGGATATGGCGTTGTTGCTGACGGAAGGTGACGTGAGAGGGCTTCTGACGATGCCGATGGCGATAGCGGCAGTGGAAGAGTCGTTCCGGAGACTAGCAAGCGGAGACGCGATCGTGCATGCGCGCCAGAGATTGCACATTCCAGGTAAAAGCTATTTGCATTATATGGCCGCTGCGGATACGGCGGATGGCTACATGGGTTTGAAGATTTATTCGAGCGCGAAGGAAGGGCTGCGCTTCATCGTGCCGCTGTTCAATGTGTCGACGGGTGATCTGGCTGCGGTGATCGAAGCGGATTTTCTGGGGCAAATGCGAACCGGTGCGGCGAGCGGAGTTGCGACTCGGTGGATGGCGCGTGAGGATTCGCGCGTGGTGGGAATTATTGGCACGGGATTGCAGGCGCGAACGCAGTTGGAGGCAATTGTGGCGGTGCGCAAGCTGGGAGAAGTGCGCGTGTGTGGGAGAGATGCGAGCCGACGCGAGAAGTTCGTCGCGGAGATGTCGGCGCTGCTGAAGGTGTCGGTGAGGTCGGCGGCTAATGCCGAAGACGCGGTTCGCGACGCGGATATCGTGGTTACCTCGACGACCTCCACAAACCCAGTGGTGGAAGGCCGATGGCTGAAAAAGGGGACGCATATCAATGCGATCGGAGCGAATTTTCCGCGGAAACGGGAACTGGATGCCGAGGTGGTTGAGCGCTGTGACGTGATTGCCGTCGATTCGCGAGAGCAATCGAAGCTCGAGTCGGGCGATCTGATTCAAGTTTTTGGCGAGGACGACAAGCGCTGGAGCCGCGTGGCAGAGATGGCGGACATCGTGGCGGGCAAGGCGCCGGGGCGGACGAATCCAGAACAGATCACGCTATTCAAGTCTAACGGAATTGCGATTGAGGATATTGTTGTGGCTGGGCAAATCTATGAGCTTGCGCGCGAAAGAAAAATAGGACGGGAAATTCCGATGTGGGAGAAGGATGTTCGATTCGGGGAAGCGCGAGGCGCCTAGACCCGGGCGCTGTGAAGGCGCTTCTTAAGCGCGTCGCGAAGCCGCTGGCGCGTGTCTTCCGGCAGGGGAGCCGGCTCGGAGTTGCAATAGATCTGGATTGTCTGCTTGGTCGTGTCCACCACCACTTTGCAATCTTCGCAATGCTCGAGGTGCTTTTCGATAGAGGCCCTCAGCGTGGAATCAAGCGCTTCGTCAAGGTAGTTCGAAAGTTCTTTTACGATGTTCCTGCAATTCACGAATTTTCACTCCGTTTAAAATACCGATTCAATTTCTGCCTCAGCTTCAGTCGCGCTCGAAGCAGTCTCGATTTCACTGCCGGAACTGAGAGGCCCAACGCTTCTGCCGTTTCCTCAGTGGACAATTCTTCGATGTCGCGAAGTTGGAAAACGACTCGAAAAGATGGGTCGAGTTCGGAAATTGTTGTGTTCAAAATGTTCGAAAGTTCCGATTGTTCGTAGCGATCTTCGGGCGAGGGGCCCCAGTCTTCCACGTCGCGGGGAATCAGCTCTTCGCCGGTATCGATTTCATCGTCGAGCGAGACCTGATTGGGGCGGCGCTTGCGCAGCTTCATCAGTGCCTGGTTCACGGCGATCCGGACGAGCCAGGTGTAGAAGCGCGAATTGCCCTGAAATTCGCCGAGGTGCTCGAACGCTTTCAGGAAAGATTCCTGCATCGAGTCTTCGGCGTCTTCGCGGTTCTGGGTGATATTTTGCGCGAGGCGAAAAATCTTGCGCTCGTAGCGGCCGACGAGGGTTTCGAAGGCCGAGATGTCGCCAGCTTTGGCGGCGGCGACGAGAACCGGCTCGTCGTCTTTTACGACCGTGGAGGGCAGCGGGTGCGCTGGGGGCTCGACGGGATTCATTTTGGGCGCGCTCATCGTGTGGTTCCGATCCGAGGGCTATCCTGAATCAGAAGGGTAGCACGAGTTTTGATTACGCTGACGGGTAAAAGGGTCGACACGATCACAACCGATTAGACGAGCGAACAAGCCTCCCGGATGCACGAATTTAGGGCAGATCGGGAAGGAATCCGGCAGGGCGGTCGGCTCTTGACAGGGCGCAGGCGGTCTCGTATGCTATATTTCCGAACGAACGTTCGACAAGTAAACCGACTTTTTGAATGCCAAAAGCTCGCAGCCATCCCCGCGTTTCACTGTCCAAGCAGCAGCTAATATTGCGCCATGCCGCGCAGGTATTTTGTGAAAAGGGATACGAAGGGGCGTCGATTCGCGATATCTCGCGGTCGAGCGGGATTTCGCTCGCGGGAATGTATTACTACATAAAAAGCAAGCAGGAGCTGCTGTATCTTATTCAGCTGTTCACATTCAAGACGATCGTGGCGCGTTTGGATAAACGCGTGAAGAGCTTGAGTGATCCGGTCGAAAAATTGCGGGCGCTGGTGCAGAATCACCTGGACTACTTTCTGCGTCATCCGGTGGAGATGAAGGTGTTGACGCACGAGGACGAGGCGCTGGAAGGGGAGTATCGTAAGGAAGTGCTGGAGGTCAAGCAGCGTTATTATTCGATTGCGCTGGGAATTTTCGAAGAGATGCGCAAGAGCGGGATTGCGCGGCGGATGAATTCGCGAGTGGCCGTGTTGTCGCTCTTTGGGATGATGAACTGGATTCACACCTGGCACCGGCCGGAGACGGACCCGCAGGCGGAGTCATTAGCCGAAACGATTGCCGGGATGTTTTTGCATGGCGTGATGGCCGAGGGACGCGA
Organism: uncultured Acidobacteriota bacterium; assembly: GCA_963772535.1. GTDB lineage: Bacteria > Acidobacteriota > Terriglobia > Acidiferrales > UBA7541 > Palsa-295. The sequence goes on along the minus strand of CAVYXN010000003.1, from coordinate 347,329 downwards.
GATGCCGGAGGTTAAGGCGGCGCGCGTGACGCGGGGCGGAATTGAAGTGGCGGGGCGCGCGGCAGGTTAATTTCGATTTTAGTTTCGATTTCAATTCGATGGAATAGAAAACGGAGAAAAGATAATGGCGACAACGACCCTGGTAGAGCAGAAACAGCTGGTCAAGTATGAGAATGACGGCGGACTGGCCATCATTCAGATGGACGACGCGCCGGCGAACACCTACACGTACGAGATGATGCAGCAGCTTGATACCGCGATTTTGCGCGCGCGAATGGATGAGAACGTTCACGTGATCGTGCTGCGCGGCGCGGGCGAGAAATTCTTCTCCGCGGGCGCGAGCATTCCGATGCTGACGAAAGCGGATCCGACATTTAAGTATTATTTCTGTTTGCATGCCAACGAGACGCTTTCGCGCCTCGAGCAGACTCCCAAACTCGTTATCGCGGCTTTGAATGGCCACACAGTGGGCGGCGGCCTTGAGATTGCAATGGCTTGCGACATCCGCATCGCGAAGAAGGAAGGCGGCAAGATCGGGCTTCCGGAAGTGAATCTCGGCGTGCTTCCTGGCACGGGCGGTACGCAGCGAATTTCGCGCATTATCGGACGGGCGCGGGCGATCGAGTTGATGGCTACGGGACGCACATTCAGCTTCGAGGAAGCGCTTGAATTCGGCTTGATACACTACATCTACGAGCGCGAATCGTTCTGGGATGACGTTGTGGCGTATGCGCGGCAGTTCTGCCCGCCGAACAAGGCGTCGCGCGCCGTGGGGCGCATCAAGCGTGCGGTTGTGACCGGTTCTGAAGTCGGCTTTGGCGAAGCGCTTGGAATTGAACGCGAACTGCAGCAGCTTCTGTTTACAAGCGAGGATGCCAAGGAAGGATTGAAGGCTTACGTTGAGAAGCGTCAGCCGGAATTCAAAGGGAAGTAAAGTAATAGAGTTCGAGCTTCACGCAGAGAAAGTGCGTGGCGGTGAATTCTCAAGGGGAGAATGAGGACACTACCCGATTATCTTCGCAAGGGAATGAAGCTGATTCTCGTGGGAGCGAATCCCGGCGACCGTTCCGCGCGTGTTGGACATTACTACGCGGGGCGCTCCAATCAGTTCTGGTCGATCATGTACGAATCGGGCGTGCTGCCGGAGCCGATCGGATATGAAGACGACCGCCGCTGCCTCGAATTCGGAATTGGCATGACCGATCTCGTAAAGCGCCCGACGCGCGGAATCGAAGAGATCGAACGCCAGGAGTTCGCAGAGGGTCGCGTGCTGCTCGCGCAAAAACTCGAAGAGATGCGGCCGCGCGTGATTGCGTTCAATGGCAAAACCGTGTACGAGAAATTCACCGGGCGCCCTTGCAAGCTCGGCCTGCAGAAAGAAAAATTGTATGACGCGCAGGTTTTCGTCCTGCCTTCCACAAGCGGCCAGAATGCCGGAACCGAACGCGCCGTGAAAACCCGGTATTTCAAGCAACTGGCAGCGCTGCTGAAGAGTCTGAAGGATTAGGGGACAACTAGAGGTAACCGCAATGGCTGAAGCCGCCAAACAAGCCGCCCCCGGAACACAGAAAGCGAGCCAGTCGCAGGTAGTGCTCGAAGAGCGCAAGGGCAATGTTGCCACCATCCGACTGAATCGCCCGGACAAACTGAACGCGCTCAACATTGAGCTGGGCCGCGGCTTGGTTCACGCGCTATTGCACGCCTCGCAGGATAATTCGGTGAGAGCGGTGGTGTTGACTGGAGCAGGGCGCGGGTTCTGCGCGGGCGGCGATTTAGAACTTCTTCTCGATCTTCGCAAGCGGAACGCAAGTGACGAACTGAAAGTGTTGCTGGAAGCCGGCAAGGAAATCTGCCTTGCGATTGCTACGATGACGAAGCCGGTAATTGCAGCCGTCAATGGCCCCGCGGCAGGTGGCGGAATGAACCTCGCACTGGCCGCGGATATGCGAATTGCGTCGGATCAGGCTAGTTTTTCCGAATCATTCGCTAAGGTCGGCCTGTATCCCGATTTTGGCGGCACTTATTTTTTGCCGCGCATCGTGGGGCCGGCGCTTTCTGCCGAGCTTTTTTACACGGCGGAAACTCTCTCTGCCGAGGACGCGTTGCGGTTGGGAATCGTGAACCGCGTTTTTCCCGCCGACAAGTTTGAGGAAGAAACGCAGAAAATTGTAGGTGTACTGGCGGGCGCGCCCACCGTGGCGCTACGCGACGTGAAACGCACGATCATCGCCGACGACAAGAAAAACCTGGAAACAAAACTCAATGAGGAAATTCGACTACAGATTCACTGCTTCCAGTCCGAGGATTGCCTGGAAGGCCTAAATGCCTTCTTCGAAAAAAGAAAACCGAATTTTAAAGGGCACTAGCCCGCCATTAATGATTAGCTAGATTTAATAACGAATTTATTGAGGAGATTTCAATGCCTGCAGCACGGATCGGCACTTTTGATGATTGGGTAGACCTGTTTCGCGTGTGGCGAAACGATATCGGCGTGAACTACCCCGAAATTGAGAACTATCAATTTGAAGCGAAATTCGGGCCCACTCGTTCGAATGAAATCGAATTTGGCGCTTTCAAAGGCCGCCCGAAATGGCAGCGAGTGGTGCAGATTCCGGACCAGCGAATCCGCGACGGCCTGATGAACTTGATCGTCTACCAGGGCGATACGGAATTTGCGTCGGTCGAACAGCAGCGCCGGCTCTTCGCGCATTCGCCGAGCGAGCACGACCGCAAATCTCTCTGCCGCGTGGTGACCGAAGAAATGCGGCACGGCTGGCAGATGTGCCACCTGCTGATCAACCATTTTGGTTACAGCGGCAAAGTGGAAGCGCAGAAGATGCTCGAACGGCGCGCTTTCGAACAAAAGCGCCTGCTGGGCGCGTTCAATCAGATCGTCGACAACTGGCTCGACTTCTTCACCTACACCGATTTCGTCGATCGCGATGGAAAATTCCAGTTAACGATGTTGAGCTATTCTGGCTTCGAGCCTCTCGCACAGTCGATGAATCCGATGCTGCGCGAAGAGTCCTTCCATCTCGGCACGGGCCACGATGGCCTGAAGCGAATCGTGAAAGCCGGCGTTGTGCCGCTGAATATCGTCCAGAAATATATCAACAAGTGGATTCCGGTAAGCTACGACCTCTTCGGCGTCGATTCGTCGAGCTCAGCGCACTGGTTTTATGTGTGGGGCTTGAAAGGCCGGTACGACGAGGCTCAAACCCATCAGGAAGCTGACCTCGGCCACATGAACGAGCACAATCGCCAGCTCTACTATCTGGAGTGCGAGAAGTTGATCGAGCAAATCAACCGGCACGTTCCCGCGGGCCAGCCGCCGCTGTATGTTCCGGATATGAAGTTCAATCGGCATATCGGCGAATTCGCGGATCAGCCGTATAGCGTCACCGGCGAATTGCTGAGTGCCGAGAAATTCGCGGAGCACATGAAAGAAACGATTCCTCAACCTGAGGACATCAAGCTCATCAACGAAATTCAAGTCACCGAGCCGAAATGGGTCGAGCAGAAGGGGAGCATGGAATAACGTGCGCGCTCGCACGGACGCGGAAAGCGCTGCGCGTGGTTTTACCTTCAGCGAATTGATGGTCGCTGCGGCGGCGCGGGAAATCCGCGACGGTGAGCTGGTATTTGTTGGAATGCGGCTCCCGATGCTGGCATTCCTGGTGGCCCGACGCACCCACGCTCCGCGCGCGATCGGTCTTTTCGAGAACGGAATCATCCGCGAGAATCCTTCCAAAGAACTTCTTTACACGATGGGCGATCCTCCGAATCTGCGCGCTGCGACCCAGTGCGGGCAGATGCTCGACGTAATGGGCCTGTTGCAGCAGGGCCGCGTGGACATGGGTTTCCTGGGCGCAGCGGAAGTCGATCGGTTCGGTAATCTGAACAGCACATGGGGACATCGCAATCGTGAAATGCAGCGCTTGCCTGGATCAGGAGGTGCATGCGACATTGCATGCCTCGCGAAACGCACTGTCGTTCTGCTTGTTCATGAGCGCGGACGCTTGACTGAGCGCGTGAGCCACATCACTTCGCCCGGTTACGGCCTCGGCAACGGCTGGCGGCACGCACAGGGACTGCCGCTATCGTCAGGGCCATCAGCCATCATCACCACGATGGGTGTGCTTCGATTCGGCTCGGATGGCGAGGCGTATCTCGCCTCGGTTCATCCGGGAGTTAGCGTCGAAGAAGTGCTCACAAACACGGGGTGGACGTTGCGCGTGGCTGATGAGTTGGTAGAAACGCAGGCGCCAAGCGATTCCGAACTCGGTGTGATGCGCGAAATCGATCCGAATCATTTCTGGACGCGGTAACTCGAATTTGAATTTTCATCTGGAGACGATGGCCGACGAATCCAAATTGACGACGATGCATGACGCGATCGCGCGGCATGTACCGTCTGGCTCGATGGTCCTGCTCGGAGCGCAGCTCGAGCAGATGATTCCATTCGCAGCAGGACACGAGCTGATTCGGCAGGGCCGGCGCGACCTCACAATCGTTGGCCCAATCTCCGATATTTTATTTGACCAGCTGATCGGCGCGGGTTGCGTCTCGCGCGTGATGGCGGCGTGGGTGGGAAATGTTTCCGCGGGTGTGGGATATTGCTTCCGGCGCGCGGTAGAGCAGGGAATTCCCCGGCGTCTCGAAACGGTCGATTACTCGAATTTCACGCTGGCGCTGGCATTGCACGCGGCTGCGCTGGGCGTACCGTTCATGCCCACCTATTCCACGCTCGGCAGCGATTTGCTCAAGAAGAACGGAAACTTGCGCGAATTTCCGTCGCCCGTGAGTGAAGAGAAATTGGTTGCCGTTCGTGCGCTGCGGCCAGACGTAGCGATCATCAATGTGCAGCGAGCCGATGCGCAAGGAAACGCGCACGTCTGGGGAAGCTTGGGTGTCGCCATTGACGGAGCGCGCGCGGCTCGAAAAGTGATTATCGTCGCGGAAGAAATTGCCGAGCCCGGCGTGATTGCATCGGATCCCAATCGCACTTTGATCCCTGGATTCATGGTCGCGGCCGTCGTCCATGAGCCCGGCGGCGCGCATCCTTCGCCGGTCCAAGGGCACTATGGTCGCGACCACGCATTCTTCAGCGAGTATCACGAGCAGACGAAGCGAATGGAGGATTTCGAGAGTTGGCTATCGAGATGGGTTTTGCAGGTGCGCGACCGGAGCGAATACATGGAAAGGCTCAGTGCGGAACGATACGACACGCTTCGTGTGCGCGAGCACGCGCTCTCCGCGCCAGCCGATTACGGATACTGAATGACAGACAACCTCTTCGCGAATATCGAAATCACGCCGCGCGAAGTGAAGAACATGATGGATCGCGGCGAGAAATTCCTGTTTGTCGATGTGCGCGAAAAATGGGAATTCGAAACTTCCTGGATCGAAAGCGCGGTGCTCGTTCCCATGCGCGAAATTCCCGCCAGTCTCGCCAAATTTGAACAAGCCGACAATATTGTTCTGTTCTGCCATCATGGTATCCGCAGCCTCGACGCGGCAGCATGGCTACGGTCGCAAGAAATACCTGGCGCGAAATCCATGGCCGGGGGCATCGATCGTTGGTCGGCCGAGATTGATCCCAACGTTCCGCGTTACTAGGGAGATTACCGATGAGCAAAGGTAAATCGAAGAGTCCCCGCAAGCGGGTGAAATTCTTTCACAAGCCCACTTGAACCTCCTGCCGCAAAGCAAGAGGTCTCTTGCAAAAGAAGGGCATAGCGCTGGACTTTCACGATCTGAGCAAAGACAGGCTCACTGCGGATGATCTCGAAAAACTCATTGGCGACCGCGATCATCGGGACTTTCTGAATACGCGGAACGAGCTGTACCGCGCCAAAAACATGAAAGAGAATCCGCCCTCGCGCGCGGAAGCGATTCGCATGATGGTGAAGGAGCCAAACCTGATTCGCCGCCCCGTGATCCTCGCCGGAGGACGCGTTGTCCTTGGCTTTGACGAAGAAGGGATCGCAAGGCTCTAGCGGGTTATGGAGTAATTTTCATATGCCTCCGGTTATAGACATCCACATTCACATCACGCCGATGGAGGGTTTCAAGCCCGAGGCCCAGGAACTTGTCCGGCGAGGGCGGAAGGATTTTGAGGACGCCGTTCGGTTTGCCGCTAGCCCCAGTGAATTCCTGAAATTTATGGATAGCGCGGAAATCGAGCGCGCTGGCCTGATTAATTACGTCAGTCCGGATGTGATTGGATTTACCTCGGAAGTGAACGAATGGGTAGCGCGTTACTGTGCCGCGGATCCGAAACGCCTACTGGCATTCGGCTCCGTTCATCCCAGATACGTGTCCGATCCGGGCACCGAAGTGGATCGCCTGAAGAAGATCGGAATTCGCGCACTGAAAGTGCATCCGTCGCACCAGCTTTTTGCCCCGAATGACTATCGCAATGGGCTTGGTCCGCTGCGGGGAATGTACGAAAGGGCGCAGGCGAATCGCATGCCTGTGATGATTCACACAGGGACCTCGATTTTCCTTGGCGCTCGAAATGCTTACGCGCAGCCGATGCTCGCAGACGATGTAGGAGTAGATTTTCCGGACCTCGTTGTGATACTCGCGCATGGCGGCCGCCCGCTCTGGATGAATGAAGCGTTCTTTCTCGTTCGCCGGCATTCGAACATGTACATGGATATCTCGGGGATTCCGCCGCAAAAGTTGACGGAATATTTTCCGCGGATCGAGGAGATCGCCGATAAAGTGCTGTTCGGAACCGATTGGCCGGGCCCCGGTGTTCCGGACGTGATTGGTAATATTGCAAAATTTCGCGCTTTGCCGATTTCGGCAGCGACGCAACAGAAAATCCTTTACGACAACGCGGCCAGGCTTTTCCCTGTGCAGGCTTAGTTTTGGATCGATTGATGCACGTCGAGACCATCGGAGTGATTGGCGCAAACCCAGTAGGGCGTGAAATTGCGCTCGCGGCTTTGCTCGGGGGCTATTGCGTGGTTCTGGAGGATGTGTCGAGTGAAACGCTCCAAAAGGGGATCGCGCACATTGAGCAATCGCTTGGCGAGCGCATTGCTCGTCACGAACTAAGCCCGCAAGCGGGAGAATCGCTGCTCGCCCGATTCTCCACCGCGAGCCGAGCCGATGAGGTGTGCCGCGTTGCCGATTTTTTGATCGAGACAGTCCCTGACGAGATGGAAGTGAAGCTAGAGATTTTCACGATCTTCGATAAATTCGCCAAGCCCGGGGCGATTCTCGCGAGCAACACATCGCTTTCGATTACAGAAATTGCCTCGATTACTTTTCGCACTGAGAACTGCATAGGAATGCGCTTCGCGAATCCTGTGCCACAAACCACACGGGTGGAACTCGTTCGCGGAGCGGACACGTCGGATATGACCAGCACAGCATGCGTCGAAGTGGCGCGGCGGATGGGCATGGAAATTGCCGTCGTTCGCGAGTCATCTGGACCGCCAGAGGCCGGCGCCGTTGGGGCTCTTCGCGCGAAGGAGCACGTCGGATGAACCTTGCCAGCCGAATCGAGATCTTGCAGGGCGATCTAACCGAAATGAATGCGGATGCGATCGTTAACGCTGCGAATAATGACTTGCAGCTCGGCGGCGGAGTGGCCGGCGCGATTCGACGCAAAGGCGGTCCGAAGATTCAGGCCGAATGCGACGAGATTGGCACGATTCCCGTTGGCGGCGCGGCCATCACGACCGGCGGCAATCTGAAGGCGCCTTATGTGATCCACGCTGCCAGTATGGAATTGGGCGGCCGCACCGATGCGCTATCGCTGCGCAGTTCCACGGCTCACTCACTGCGAATTGCAGCGCAGAAGAAACTAAAAACGATCGCATTTCCCGCAGTTGGAACGGGCATCGCTGGGTTTCCTATGCGCGAATGCGCGGAAATTATGCTGCGCGAGGCGGCCAAGCACTTCGAGGGCTCCACGTCTCTGGAAAAAATATCGTTCGTGCTCTTCGACAAAGACGCGCTCAATACGTTTCAGCGTGCTTTCGATGAGATAAAGAGCGGGGGAGCGGCCGCGCCGTGACGCCCGAAGACGAAATGCTTTCGAAAGTGCAGCACGAACTCGCGAAATACGAGCATCCGCTGTTCGATTTTGAAGCCCGTGGCGCAAAAGAATCGGTGGAAGTGCTGATTCGCTTCAAACCCTCGCAACCGGAAGTCCACGAATACGCGATTCAGCTTCGCCCGCGCGAGATTCAGCACTCCCAGTTCCCCTGGACTTTTCAAAAGCATCTCTACGACTGTTTGCACGACTATGTGATCGAAATGTTCACCCGCAATCCGCAACGGGAAAACTGACGCGCGTGCGTTCCGATCCCACGCCGCTCGCTGCAATTCTCGCCGAGCAGATCAAATCGCGGGACCGACTCACCTTTGCCGAATACATGGATGCCTGCCTGTATCATCCGGAGCACGGTTATTACACGAAGGAGGATCAAAAGGAGCGCCGCGACTACATCACGAGCGTCGATGTGACTCCAATGTTTGGTCGTTTGCTCGCGCGCCAGTTTCACGAAATGTGGACTTTGCTCGGCCAGCCACAGCCGTTCGCATTAGTCGAGGCTGGTGCCGGCACCGGACGCCTCGCAAAGCAAGTTCTGGACTGCGGGCGCGAGTCCCTGGGCGAATTCTACTCGGCCATGCGTTATGTTGCTGTCGAGCGATCGGTCGTACGCCGAAAAGCGCAGATACGGAATCTCGAGGATCACATTGCGAACGAGCGGTTTTGTTCGAGCGACGAACTGCCAGCCGAAATTCCGCACGGGTGTATATTTTCAAACGAACTAATCGATGCGTTTGCAGTTCACCGGGTACTGCGCGCCAACGAAGATCTGCGGGAGATTTATATCACGTATTCACAGAACGGATTCTGCGAGGAACTCGGACCGCTTTCGTCCATCGCAATCGCCGAGTACTTCGAAGCGCAGCAAATTACCCTGCGCGAAGGGCAAATGGCCGAAGTGAATCTAGCCGCGTGCAATTGGATCGAGGATGCGGCGCGTCGGTTGCATCGCGGATCCCTGCTCACAATCGATTACGGCCACGAAGCGCAGCAACTCTACGACGAGTGCCACATGCGTGGAACCTTGATGGCTTACGATCGCCATCGTGCAGGTGAAGATTTCTACCGCGCGCCTGGTGCACAGGACCTCACCGCGCACGTTAATTTCACGGCGCTCGATCTCTGGGGCGCGCGCGGCGGTCTCATTCGCGCCGGATTCACATCTCAGACAAATTTCCTGCTAGCGCTCGCGCGGCACTCGAATTTCGCGGAACTGGAAAACACGGGCGCAAGCGAGCACAAAAAAATAGCGGCTCGATCCCAATTCAAGACGCTGATCCACCCCGAAGGAATGGGCGAGACATTCAAAGTGCTTCTTCAACAGAAGGGAATTGGCTCAGTCAACCTGGCAGGCCTGCAACCGCTCTAAAATATCGCGATGACCAAAGCGATCGATTAATCGCTCGAAGGCCGCTTCTTAAGCACCGGCCGGTCGCCGCCAGAATTTCCAGATTGCGATCCAGACTGCGACCCCGGCGCCGCTGACGACCCCGCGCCAGCCTTGTCGCTATCAGCGGGAGAAGGCGTGTTCGCTGCATTCACAGCCGCGTCCGCCGAGTACGGCTTTTGCAGGAAACGCGTAGCTTCCGCCTGCGCCCCGGCCGTGTCGTCGCCGGTGTGTTGCGCGAGGCTGTATTCATTCACGGCGCGAGCGCGCTGGTCGAGCAGGTCCCAAATCTTCCCAATGTAAATGTGGCTCCAAACGTCCGTCCACTTCGGATCAAGATCGCCGCTCAGCGCCGCGCGAAACGCATTCGCCGCCGACTGATAATTCTTCTGGTAGAACATCGCCTCGCCCATCCGGAAATTCGCCAGCGAATTTCCAGGCTGCAAATCGAGCGCGCGCTGATACTCTTGAATCGCCTCGTAATATTTTCCGAGCTCCGCAAAACCCTCGCCCCGCGCAATCGCCGCATGCACCCGCAGCCGCGGGCTCGATTTCAGCAAATTATTGTTCGGATCGATCACGATCCCATTCGGCTTCGGCCGTCCGAACGTCTCGATCGTGAAATCCGAAGTGGTTCCGGTCACCAGCAATTTCTTGAACTCGGGATTGCCCTCCGTATCCACGCGAATCTCCACGGGCATGCGGAACGTATCCAAATCCTGGTGAATCTTGCCCACAACCTTGAATCCCTTCGGTGTGCGATACGTAATGTACTCGAGCCTGAACTCAGGAATCCCGGTTGAATTCAGCCACTGCGCAAAAAATGAAGTCAAATTAATAGGTGGCTGCCCTTTCACCGGAGGCGGCACTTTCGCTTTCGCCATCGCTTCGAATTCCGGAATCGTGGCCGTCTTGCCTTCGTACTTCTTGTAAAAGTCATGCAGCAGCGAACTGAACGCGTCGTCACCCAGTTCGGTGCGCAGCATGTGAAACACGAGCGCGCCCTTATCCGATACCACCGAGCGATACTCGTTCGAAAATGACGCCAGCCGCTGCGACTGCGCGATTGGCGCGGTATCCTCATACATCAGCGCGCCCACAGCAAAATCCTCGAGCGCCTTATGCAACCCCGCCACTCCATCCGACTGCTCCGCGTACATCGCTTCCGCATAACGTGAAAGCCCATCCGTGAGCCACACATCCCCCACAGTTGCGGGCATCACGCGTTCGCCCCACCACTGTTCGGCCGCAAGCTGCGAAAGCATCCGCTCATTCGCTTTCGTCGTCCATTGCCGTGCGCTGATCAAAAGCAATCCGGGCCCTGCGTATCCCTGCAGCGTGCCGTCCGGCAATTGCGCGATGGTCCAGGAAGGCTCCGCCTCGAGCCCGCCAAATGATTCGGAAAAATACGAAACGATGTGGGAGAGCGCCGTCGCGTACGAATTCGCCGTGCTTGCTTGCGCGGGCGGAGTGTAGACAGAAGTGCTCAATCCCTCGGTCTGCACCGGTGAAAGCTGCAGGCTCCCCGCGACAAACGATCCTACTCGCCCGGGTTTGTCGCAATGAAATGTATATGCGGATTTCGCCGTATCCCCGCGCCCCAGCGCAGGCTGCGCTACGGGTGAATCGGCCTTGCCTGTCCCCACCACCACAAAAGTGTCCGGCACGATCAACTTGAACGTTCCGGTGTAGCGGTTCGAGGTGTAATTCGTCAACGGAAACCAGCGCGCCGGCAGCAAAAGATATGCGGACGTCTTGTCGATATTCGCGAAGCGCACGCCTTTCGTCGGGCTATCATCTTCGCTCGAAATCGGCCCCGCGTAATCAAACTGCAGCGTCACTTTTTTCCCCGGCGACGCCGCCTCGGGAAGTCCGATGGTGATCAGCAGCGGATAATTCGCATCGCGGCTGAATTCGAGCGGCTTGCCGTTCGGCTCGTGAACCGTCGCAATTTTCAGGTCCGGATGCAGCTCCACCACCACCGTCTTCGATACCTGCTCGGCCACGAAATCTGCCTTCACGGTCGCCGTAATGTTCTGGTCATCAGGATGGAGAATCACTTCCACGTCGTAATTCGTCGCGCGGAATGGAAAACTGTGAGGTGCTTGTGCCAGGGCAGGGAGTGCAAAGGCAAGCGAAACCGCCAGCAGACTGATCAGCCGTTGAATTTTGAACAAGAAACAGCCTCTCGAAACCGTTCGTTCGCGCTGCATAACTAAGATACCAGACTGGCCGCTGTAGTTGCCTATCTCGAAAGCTTACAGCATCCCCGAGAAAATGTCCGCCGCGCGCTCGATCGCTCCGCCCGGACCGAGCTTGGTTCGCACCTCTGCCAGGCCCGCTCTCATCTCATCGCGCACGGCAGGCGATTCCAGCAGCTTGCGCACTTCCTCTACCACCGCCGCAGAAGTGAATTGGTCTTGAATCAATTCCGGCACAACGCGCCGCCCGGCAATTAGATTCACCATGGCGATGAAAGGTGAGCGCACCATTCGCTTCAGCACGAAGGCGCTCGTGGGACTCACGCGGTACACCACCACCATCGGCGTCCCCAATAGCGCCGCTTCCACAGTTGCCGTTCCGCTCGCCACAACGGCGCAGTCGGCGGCGCTGAGCGTGTCGTACGTGGCGCCTTCCACGCGGGTCACCGCAACGCCGGGTCTCGCAAACGGGGCAAAAAGTTCCGTTCCCAAAGACGGTGCCGCCGCCAGCACGAACTGTATGGCGCCGCGAGTCTGAGCCCCTCGCGAAAGACGATCGCAGGCCTCCATAATCAACGGATAGTGCCGCTCGATTTCGCTGCAGCGGCTGCCGGGCAGCAGAGCAACAATCGGGCGCCCAGCATCAAGCCCGTGCCGCGCCGCAAATTCCGTGCGGCTCATCGAAGCTCTCACCACGTCCACAAGCGGATGGCCGACGAAATCCACCGGCACTCCTGCCTCGCGGTAAATCTCTTCTTCAAAAGGAAAAATCACCACCATTCGCTCAATTAGCCGCTTGACTACGCGCACTCGCCCCGGCCGCCACGCCCACACCTGTGGTCCGATGAAATATCCCACGCGAATCCCATTGTTTTTCAGCCGGCGCGCCACGCCCAGATGCGTCCCCGGAGAATCAACCAGGATCGCCAGCGCCGCCCGCCGCCGCACCGCTTCAGAAGCAATCTTCCGCTGCACGCCGACCACGGTCGGAATTTTGTGCAGCACTTCCGAAATACCCACCACCGCCACTTGATGATAGTCCGCGATAAGCTCAACGCCGGCCTCAGCCATTCGCTTTCCGCCCATTCCAAATAGGCGCGCCCCCGTGCGCGCTCGCAGCGCCGTAGCAAGACGAGCGGCGTACATATCGCTCGACGCTTCGCCTGCGGAAATCAGAATTTCAGGCGCGCTCATCGGTTGTGTCCGAAGTTGAGTTCGAGGATTGGGTCAATGAGAAGTGAGGAAAACTGGAGAAGCCCAGCACATCGGCAGGCGCAACCCGCCGCCTCAGTCATCGGCCGGAAGCGGATGCGAGAATCCGGACGTTCTCGCGCCGGGAACGGGAAGCGAAAGCTCTTGTTCCTTGTACTGAAGCTGATACAGCCGGTAGTAAATTCCGCGCAGGCCGAGGAGTTCCTGATGCGACCCCTGCTCGCGCAAACGTCCCTTGTGAAACACAAGAATCCGATCCGCGTGCTGAATCGTGCTCAAGCGATGCGCGATCACTACTGCCGTGCGCCCTTGGAGCAGCCGGTCAAGAGCTTCCCGGATCAAAAGCTCTGTCTTGGTATCAACGCTCGACGTGGCTTCGTCGAGAATCATGAACTTCGGATCGTGCGCCAGCGCACGCGCAAAACTTACCAGCTGCCGCTGCCCCACCGAAAGAGTCGAGCCGCGTTCCGTCACCGGCGTCTCGACGCCCTGCGCCAGCGATTCGACGAACGGCCCGAGGCCCACCTCGCGCAGCGCCTGTTCCGTGTCCGCCCGGGTGATCTTTTCCGTGCCAAGTTTCACGTTCGATTCCAGCGTGCCCGTGAAAAGGAAAGGATCCTGCAGCACGATGCCAAACATTTTGCGCAGATCCTGCAAATCCATCTCGCGAATGTTCACGCCGTCCAGCAAGATTTCGCCGCGCTGCACGTCGTAAAATCTCAGCAGCAGCTGAATAATCGTCGTCTTGCCCGCTCCCGTGTGCCCAACGATCGCCAGCGTCTGTCCCGGCTCCACGCGGAACGAGACATCGCGTAGCACCCAATCCTCCTCCTTTGGATTCGCTCCGCCGTTATAAGCAAACCACACATTGCGAAATTCGATTTCCCCGCGCGCCGCAGGCAGCGAATGCACCTTCACCGGCGAGACGATCGTCACCGGTTCATCAAGCAGCCCGAAAATCCGCTCCGACGCCGCCATCGCCGCCTGCAAAATATTGAATTTTTCGCTGAGGTCCTGAATCGGCCGGAAGAAGCGCTGCGCGTACCAGATGAACGACAGCAATACGCCGATCGTGAACGTCCCAGCAATAACGCGAATGCCGCCTGCCCAATAGAGCAGCGCCACACCGGACATGCTCAAGAGTTCGACCGCAGGATAGAAGTAAGAGAACGCGTCGATCGCGTCCTTGTACGCTTCCATGTGGATACGGTTCAGTTCCGCGAACTGTGCGCGCGATTTACGTTCGCGATTGAAAAGCTGCACCACGGACATGCCGCTGATATGTTCCTGCAGAAATCCATTGATGCGAGCGATCGCCGTGCGGATGTTGCGGTTTGCTTCTCGCACATGGTTTCGAAAGAAGTAAGTCAACAGCACCATGAACGGCAGCGGCGAGAGCGTCACAAGCCCGAGCACCGGGTGCCATCGGATCAGGAAGACGGCGAGCCCGATCAGGAGCACAAAGTCGTTGAGCATCCCCGACACGCCCGAGGCAAACAGGTCGTTCAGCGCGTCCACGTCCGTTGTCGCGCGCGTCACCAGACGTCCCACGGGTGTCCGGTCGAAAAAGCTCATCGGCAGGCGCTGTAGGTGCTCGAAAATTTCCCGGCGAAGGTCGTACATCGTCTTCTGTCCAACGGACTGCATGATGCGCATCTGCAGGTATTGGAGCGCGAAGCTAGCCGCGAGCGAGCCGAGGTATGCAAGCACGACCAGTCCCAGGCCGATCAGCGCGGCCTTCATTTCAATTTCTCTGCGAAAGCCCGGAAGAATGAACCGGTCCACACCGCGTCCAAAAATAAATGGACCTACCATCTCCATACCCGCCACTGCCAGGCTCATCGCTATCGCGAGAAAAACCTGCAATCGGTATGGGCGCAGATACTTCATCAATCGCCGCGTCAGCCGCGTGTCGTAGAGTTTTCCGAGTTTCTCTTCTTCGCGGAAATCGCTCATTCGCGTTCCAGCTCTGCTTCCAAAAGCTGCTTCTGATAAAGATCGGCGTAATAGCCGCCAAGTGCCAGCAATTCATCGTGGGTTCCGCGTTCAAAGATTCGCCCGTTGCGCAACACCACGATCTGATCGGCGTTCTTCACGGTAGAAACGCGGTGTGAGACGAGAATCGTCGTGCGCTCCCGCATCACCCTCTGCAAGCCGCTCAGGATCCGCTCTTCCGTGGCGGTATCGACGCTTGAGAGCGAATCGTCGAGAACCATGATTCTTGGCTTGCGGGCAATCGCGCGCGCCAGTGACGTTCGCTGCCTCTGCCCGCCCGATAGCGTAATGCCGCGCTCGCCCAGAATCGTGCTGAAGCTGTCCGGGAATCCTTGAATCTCGCCCGAAATGCTCGCAATTTCGGCGGCTTCGAGCACGGCTTCATCCAGCACGTTGTCTACGCCAAAGCCGATGTTCTCGCGAATCGTTTCGCTGAAGAGAAAGGTATCCTGCGGCACGTAACCGATCGCGCGGCGCAGCTCCGCCACCGGATAGTCTTGAATCGGACGCCCATCGATCAACACGGTTCCTGGAGGCGCCTCCCACAATCGCGCAGTCAACGTCGCCAATGTCGATTTGCCGCTTCCGGTCGGCCCTACAATCGCCAACGTGCTGCCGGCAGTAACGTGCAGCGAAATGTCGTGCAGCACAGGTTCATTTGGAGAATTATCGGAAGCCGTTGGGTACGCGAAGGTCAAATGCCGAAATTCAATTTCACCGCGAATCGGAGTTTCGTTCGCGGTTCCGGTTGTTGTAGCCGAGTTCCCCTCGGCTCCAGCGCTTTTCCTTCCGATCTCGGCACTGTCTCGAATATTTGGTTCGGCAGTCAGGATGTACATCAAGCGGCCCATCGACGCTGCGCCGCGCTGGAATATGTTCGTCACCCATCCCAGCGCGATGATCGGGAAAATCAAAAGCCCGAGGAACGCATAGAAGGAGACGAGGGTTCCGAGCGATATTCTCTGCTCGATCACCAGGATGCCCCCGCGACCCAGCAGAATCACGAAGCTCACACCGATGAGCGCCGTCAGCGCGGGAAAGAAAATGCTCCACGTTCCGATCAACAGGACGTTCCGGTCAACGTAGTCGCGGTTCGCTTTCTCGAAGAGCTCGATCTCCGATCTTTCCTGCGCATACGCGCGCACCACGCGAACGCCCGTGAGATTCTCCTGCGCCCGCGTCGAGAGCGCGCCCAGCGCCGCTTGAATCCGCTCTGAGAGCCGGTGAATCGTCTGCCCAAAATGGTAAACGGCGATCACCACCAGGGGCACAGGCGCCAGGACCCACAGCGTCAAACCGGGTGAAAGCCGGATCATAAAAAACAGGGCCACTACAGACGTCGCGATCGTCGTTGCTGTGTACATGATTCCTGGACCAAGCACCATGCGCACTGCATTCAGATCGTTCGTTGCCCGCGACATCAGATCGCCGGTGCGATTCCTTACGTAGAATTCCGGATCCATTGCCACGAAACGGTCGAATAGATCGTTCCGCAGGTCGAATTCGATTTCTCGCGACACTCCGATCAGAATCCACCGCGTCCAGAAGGAAAAGATTCCCTTCGCGAGCATCGCTCCCACGATGATCCAGCAATAGATCGCGAGCGAATGAGTGTTGAGCGGCGCATAGTGCCGCAGGAAAGGCGCGAGCGTTTGCCGCGCCGTGCCCGATAGTGTCGTGAGCGGCTGCGGAAGCCCGTTGAGCAGATCCGCGATAATTCCCTGAATCAGCAGCGGTAGCGCTCCTGCAATTCCCATCAGAGCGTCGAGGAAAAGGCCGAGCGTCACCATCCCTTTGTACCGCCACACGTACGGCAGCAGCGGCCTCAGGTTCTGCCAGCCCGACGGCTTCTTCGCCGGCCGCGCCGCAGCTGCCACGGGTTGTGCGATTGCGCTCATTGCCTTACCTGCGACTCCGGCGTCGCAAGATTTTTCGTCTCGCCAAGAAAATGTTCATAGCTGCGGTCGAGTGACTCATACAGCTTCAGTTCGGGATTCCAGCGAATTCCGATCGTTTCGATGTAGCCGCCCGCCGGCTTGGCCAGCGGCGTAAAGTACATTTGCAATCCCTTGTCTTCGTGCTGCTCGGATTGAAGCCGCCATGCCGCCACGGAAGCGAGCGGAGTTCCGCCGAGATAGCCTTTCGGATTTTGCAAATGCTCGTCGCAGCGGAATACTTCTTTCCACTTGCCGCCATCATTCTCCAGCACCACGGCCCGGCTCACCAGCGTCCCGGGCATCACTCCCTGCGGCGTCGATTTCAATCGGTTCACCGCAAATATCTGCTGCTTGCCATTTTTTGCCAGATCGCCAAACGCAAGCACTTCCGTTTCTGAGCCGAGAGCGGCCTCAGCAGTGGCTTGAATATCGGGAGGAGTCGCGGGTTTCGCTGGAGCCGCTGGCTGCGCCGTTCCGTTTTTGGTTGACTCCACGGGCGACGACATGAACGACTTGTCGCACCCCGCACAAACCAATGCGACGAAACCGGCGGCAGCGAAAATGGCATAGCGATTCATCAATATTTCACACAATTGTAGCCGTTTGGCTCTGCCACGCAGAAGGATTCTCCGAGACTTTAATTTCCCCAGGCTGCACCCCGCAGCCACACTACCGAGCCGCGAGTATCTCCTCGATGCGCGATTCAAAATTCTCCTCGCCCTCGGACCACATTTTCAGACGCTCGATCGGTACAGCCTTTTCGATGCGGCGAACCCACTCCAGGAGTCTACGAATATTTTCAGTGGTCTTTTCCTGGTAATTCCGCAGGTTTTCGGGCCGTTCCATGGCCTCGAGAAACCGCTTTTCCTCGGCGCTCGCCGGATTTGCCTTCTCGCTGCGGCGGAACCCGAGTAAGCCCCCGTGCCCCGTGAAAAAATGCTCGAATCCAAGGTCGATTTCCAGGTGGCCGAATTCGCGCCAGTATCCGTCGTCGTAATCCTCGCCATAGCAGAAAACCTCGAGCGGCTGCGGCTGAACCTGCCATCGCCCGAGTGCGTCATCGTACGTCCAGAGATCCCAGCCCGTACGGACTTCGTAGGCTGAGTCGTTGTTCAGGTGATCCTTCGCGAGTTCGATCACGCTGTTGGCGTCGATCGGCACCGCCCGCAAATCCTGCTCGAGAATCGGCGATTCAGTGGCGTCCACGGCGCGAACCACAAGATAGTCGAATCCCGGCGCGGTGGCCGAAAAGGGAACCGTGGCGAGCAGCGCTCCAAACTGCTCCAGAATCCGCGGCTCAGAAAATTCCTTGCACCAGATGCTGACGTAGGCGTGGTTGGACATAACCCAGCCATTATACCGGCATCGCGGTTCGCGCCAAAAATTGGCAACCAAAATTCGCGCGTAAACTTTTTCGCTGAAGATTGACGCCAAAGAATCGGCGGCCTAAAATTGAAGTTGAGGCCTAAATTGCTGATGATTTGGGAACGCGCTTCGGAAAGTTCCTCGGCTACTTCGTTTGCTTCGGCAGGTCGTCGTCTTCGTCGTCGTTGGGCCTGAAATCCGCGGAAAGTCCCAGCAGCCGATTCTTCAAGGTATCACCCATTCCGGAGAGAACTTCTGAGCACGTGTCGCGCAGGCGCTTTTCAGCGGCCTTGGCGATCGTATCGAGCACCGTCTGCGAATGCTGGCCTAGCGTGGTGGCAGAGGCAAGCAGCCAGGAATTCGAGGCGTTTTCGAGCCGCTCTTTGTAGTGCTCGATGTTCTCGTCTGTCGTTTTCTTCAACCGCTCCATCCAGGCCTTTTTCTCTTGGTCCTGCTGCGCCTGCCAATTTTCGACGATCGGCATCAGCTGCGATTGCAGGTAAATGCGCGCTTGTTCCACTCCCTCGAGCATCCGTTCGTCCAGCTTTGATTGAAATTCCACGAGCGAGCCTTCGCGGTTGAACTCCATGTCGGAGCGCGCTTTCTCGAGCGCCTCGCGCGAGGTTTCCTCGAACCGCCGCAACGATTCGAGCGTCACGCGATTCACCTGGTTCGCAAAAGTCGCGCCGGCCACTTCCGCGTTTTCGCTCAGCTTGTTGCGCTGCCGATCGACTACTTCCTTGGCCGCGTCCTCGATCTGTGCCTGGCTATGCTCCACGTACGTCCGCCGGTAGTGATCGAGTTCTGACGCAAGCAGCCTCGAAGTCTCCGCCGCGCGATCGCGCAGAGACGTGGTCGCCTGTTCGACCGAGCGTTCCATCGAAGTCTGCATCGTGGTCTGCGCTTTTTTCTGGTACCACTCGGACGCCTTCAGCAGCGCTTCATACGTGTGGTGCTCGGTCTCGGTGCCCTTGCGCTCGATGTCCTCGGTGACCTTCGAAACCACCTCGCGGCAGGACTGCTCCACCTCAGCCGGAACCTTCGACGCTTCCTGGCGCAGTCGCTCGAGCGATTCCTGTACGGCACTGTCCGACTGCTGCTTCAGATTCTCGCGCACTGACTCCTGAATCTTCGAAGCGTGCCCGGAGATCTGGTCGATGTGCTCGACGACGGTATTGCGGAACTGCGCCGCCTGCTCCGCCACTTCCATCGCCTGCTCTTGCAGCGAGCGCTGAATCTTCGCGGCGTGGCCGGAGATGTTGTCGACGTGTCCGCCGGTGGCCTCTTTCAGCTCTCGGGATTGTTCGGCGATCTGCTGGATTTGTTCGATGAGGGCCGTCTGAGTTTCGGCAGCGCGCTCTTCCGCGCCAGAAAGCTGCGAAATAACGCTCTGCGCGTCTCCCACCTTGGAAGCGATGGTCTGATCGAACTCGCCCGAGATGCGCTGCACCACCTTTTGCGCGGCGGCTTCGAGCGTCGGTTGAATCTGCTCGGCCCGTTCTGCGATGGCCTTGTCCGCTTTGCGCCCAATTTCCTGATATTTCTCAGCCAGGATTCCGTCGAGCCGCTGCTGCGTGTGATCCAGCATGGATTGCGCAGTGGACTCGAGCCGCGACTTCGTCTCGTCCGCGCGAGCCCGCTCCTGCTCGAGACTCGCTCGAACCGATTCGAGCGTGCTTTGCGCGGCCGCGTCGAGCTGCGACTTCACTTCATCCGCGCGCTTTCTCTCCTGCTCGAGATTCGCTCGAACCAATTCCAGCGTGCTTTGCGCGGCCGCATCGAGCTGGGATGTCACTTCGCCTGCGCGGGACCGCTCTTGATCGACCGCTGCCCGGATGGATTCGAGCGTCGTTCGCGCCGCTTCTTCGAGTGTTGATTTCGCCTGTTCGGTTCGCGCGCGTTCCTGTTCGAGGTCGGCTTTCAGTGAATCAGCGGTGGAGCGCGCCCCCGCAATTACCTCATCGAGCGTTCCCTGGAGTCCCGACTTCCTCGCATCAATGTCTTGTTGCGCTTGTTCAAGTGCCGCGCGGGATGCATCGTTCAGTTGCGCGCCGATTTTCTGCGATGCGCCGGCCAGCGCGGCGTCAAATGTTTCCTGCCAGCGCCGGTTGACCTCGGCCACCTCGACGTTGGCCTTCTCCACCGTCTGGCTGCGGATATCTTGGGCAGTGTCTTCCAGACTCTTGCGCCAGTCGTCCAAGTGGCGCTGCGCCGCTTCGGGCGACGAAAGAATGTCGAGCGATGGCGACGTGGCTTGCCGGCTGCTGATTGCCCGCTCCACAGCTTCTTCCACCGCAGTCTTCAAATTCTGCGCGGTGGCCTGTTGCGCCGCCTGCTGCGCGGCTTGCTCGGCAGCCGTGCTGACTGCCTGCTGCACGGCATTGCGCACTTTGGCGTCGAGATTTTCCGACGAAATCTCGGTGGCTTTGCGCGCTTCCTCCACGATTGCGGCTGTGCGCTGCGCGGCCTCCTGAACCACTTTCTTCACCGACGTCTCGGAGACGCGCTCCATCGAAACTTTGATCGCACGCTCGATAGCGTCGTGAAGCTGCACATCGAGCTGCTGGCGCACAATCGTCATTTCTTCGGCGATTGCAGTTTCGGCGCCTTTGCGCATCGTCTTGTCGAGATTTTCTTTAACTTCCGTCACCACTTTGGCCATTTGCCGCGCGATCGCAGCTTGCGCATCGGGGGACGGGACTGTAACCGCGTGCATTTTGCTATCGGAGTGCGGCGCGGCTGCCGAAGGCGCGGCGGGCGGAGCAAGCTGTGCAGCAGGTGGCGGCGCTACTCCAGGTTTCTGCGGCGAAACGTGAGCTGCGGGTACTGAAGCAGCAGGAGCCGCGGAAGTGGGTGCTGAATCGACTTGTGTGGGAACATCGGCCTCTGGCGGCGCGGAAGCGGCTGCGTCTATCTCGAACTCTTGAACCAGTTCCAAGGTGCGCGACGCGTCCGTGCCACCTTCCGCGATCGACGCTTGCCAATCATCAGGAGGGAACGCGATACCCCACACATTACCTGGCGTTTCAAACTCGAGCCCAATTTGAAAAAGTTCGCGAACGGTGCGAGGACGCTGCACCCAAACCACGCGCCCTTGCACCGACTGCGCAGGGCGGCCAGGTTCCGGCCGAGGAATATCCAGAGTAACAATCGAATTCTTCGGAACGTAGTGCTTCGACTGGTACTTACAACCGTGGCAGTTCACCATCACGGTGGTGGTGCGCTCTTTGAATGGCTGCCCCAGCGCGTCCACACCCGTCACCGTGAGCGGGACGGCTTGCACAATGCGCGTGCTGCGGCGCTTCTGCGTGCCGGGATCGTTGGACAGCGCGGATTCGTTCACCCAAGCCTCCGAGGGGCAATTTCCAAGGTTAGCATTCTCGTCGGGCGCGAGCGAACAGCCTTGCGCGATTGTGCGAAAGGGTAACTTCGAAGTGAATCTGAGATTTGAGCGAAGTTAGGCGTTGAAATTCCGAAAAAGGCGTTGCGCCTGGGCGGACACAATAACCGCGTTTTGTCCCTATTAGAAAATTGTTTAGTGCTGTGTTTTCCGCAACTTAACTCAATTTCTGAAATCTCGATTTCCTATTAGAATTTCGCGCGCGGGCGAGGAGCGGAAGCCACATCGCGCATTGCGCGCGACCCTCATGCCCGCACCTCCAGGTCGAACGACAAACTAACTATTCGATTATATCAGCCGCTTTGTGCTAGTTGTCTTATCGTTACGTCGAATTGCTCGGAGACACTGCAGAATGAGAAAATATATGTAGTAAAGTAACTAACTAACGAGGTCCCCTACATGCTCAGGTTTGTGTTGCTCGCGGTTTTGTTTGCTTCGCCGGCTCTTGCTCAGAATGCGCCTACCGATCCTCTCATGGCTGCTGGTTGTGGGGCGAATGACGTTCGTTTCGATGTTAAAACGGACAAGAAGCAACACCCGACGGGACAACCGGAAGCCGGCAGGGCACTGGTGTATGTAATTGGTGATTCATTCTGCGACCACGAGTCCTTCCATATTGGAACGCTACCGACACGATTCGGGGTGGATGGTACATGGGTAGGAGCGAATGGCTACAGATCTTACTTCTTCTTTCTTGTGGAACCCGGCGAGCACCGGTTGTGCACCAATATGCAATCAAAACTTCAGAGGCAGGTAAAATCTTCGACGGCGGCGACGAGCTTCACGGCGGAAGCTGGCAAGTCCTATTACTTCAAGACCAGAACGCCGGACAGGCCAGTAGCAAACGAAGAAGTAAAACTTGTGCCAGTTGATCCGGCTGAAGCGCAAGTCTTGTTAGCGAATGCGGCCTTCAGCATTTTCAGTGTAAAGAAATAAGACCAGTGTAACGAAATAAGACGACCCTTTGCCGGGAGTTACGAATCGACTAAGTTGACACGCGAGCGGCGTCCATCCTTGCCAGACACAGGCGCTATAGATAGCGGGAATCGGTTCGCTGCACGGAGAAGAAGATGAAACAATTCTTGATCGCACTGGTGTTGATAACCTTCGCGAACCCCGTGTTTGCCAAGCCGAAAGAGCAAGTCTTCGCCGCGAGCTGCGGCCGGGTCTGGTCCGCTGTCAAGATAGCGACAGCTCCTCCACACTACAATTTCGCACAGCTCGATGACGTTCAAAAAAAGGGGATTATTTCCACAGGCAATGCGTTTAGTGGCAAGCGATATCTGGACATCACGCTGACCGGTTCCGGCGAGACCTGCACGGTGGCAGTGGGTGGAAATTTCTCAGGAATCACCCACAACGATAAGGGCGACCTATTCAAGCGTATCGAGGATGCGCTTGCTCAGGTCCCTTCCGAGAAGAAGCCCGCAGAATCTAAGAACTAAAATTAGAGACGGCAACTCCGTTGTATTCGCGTCAAGCGTTTCGCTAGCTTGCAGTCGAATCGTCAGTGAGCTGGCGTCGAACGGTTAGTCAGCAGGTGTTGACCGGTGCGAGGCGCCGAGGATCGCGTCTTTCAATTCTTTGGCGATCCAGATAGGGCCGACGAGGAAGTAGACGAGGCCTTGAAAGAATGCGGGCTTGTTGCCTTCGATGCGGTGGCCGGCGAAGAGCAAGATCCAGCCGCCTACGAAGAGCGCGAGGCCGATGCGCCACCACGTGATGCACAGGAGGATGATGCCCGCGATAATGATGGGGATTCCGACCGCGTGCATCACTTTGTTCCAGGGATTGGTATGCTCGTGATCGTATTGCGCCATGTATTGGCTTAGCGAGGGCATCGCGTCCTCCGCGCCATCCATCGATTTCCTGACGATAGATATATCCTCGCGTCGCGCCTGAAGCAAGCGGTGCGTCGCCGATGCGACAGGTGACCTCGCAGCTTGTGTGCGACTCCCGCCGCGCTCCTTTAACAATAGAGCTCGCGGTTTCGCTACAATCAATCTTGAGTGATCTTGGGCATTGCGAGAGGACGAGGGCCAGCGATTGTCTAAACGTGGGTGGCTGATTCTTGTGGGTGTGGTAGCAGGGTTGGTGTTCGCGTCGTTTGTGCTTTTGTTTGCGATGCGCGGGAAAATTCTGGGAATGATCCGCAGCGAGACGGAGGCGTACCTCCGGCTGCGGTTTCACAGCGAGCTCGAATTCAAGGATTTCGAAATTTCGTTAAAGCTCGGCGTCCACGTTGTGATTACAGGTGTCGTGTTGCGACACAACGCCAGGACCGACATACCTCCGCTGATCGAAATCGCTAAAGTTTCCTTCAACGCGAGCATTTCGGGGCTGCTGGCCAAGAAAGTGACCGTCAGCAGCGTGCGCCTGGATGGATTGCAAATTCACACGCCGCCTCGCCATGCGGGCGGTCCGCCACTGATTCAAGGAACCGACGCCGACTTGGCGAAGAAGTTTCCGATCGTGATCGGCGAGCTGATTGCCGATGACGCGGTGATCGTGCCTCTTCCAAAGGATCCAGCCGCAACGGCACATCCTTTCTACATCCACCATCTCCACATGAATAATTTCAGATTCGACCAGCCTGCCGATTTTCATGCGATTCTGACGAATCCCAAGCCGCGCGGTGAAATCGACTGCATTGGAAAGTTCGGACCCTGGGATGCCGAGGAACCGAGCCGGACTCCCGTAGAGGCAAAATTCAATTTCGAGCATGCCGATCTCGGGACGCTAAAAGGGCTGTCGGGAATTCTCTCGTCGCAGGGGAAATTTAAGGGGCCGCTCGATTATCTGGAAGTGGAAGGCGAAACGGACACACCGGATTTTGCGCTGCGCACCGCGAGCCATACGGTGCCGCTTCACACGGTGTATTCGGCGATTGTGGATGGGACGAATGGAGACGTGATCCTGAACAAAGTGACGGCCACCTTTTTGCATACAGCGATCGAGGCGCAGGGCGAAGTGGTTGATCTGAGCACACACAAGGGCCGCACGATCGATCTCAACGCTGTTTCCGATAAAGGGCGCGTGGAGGATCTGCTGCGACTTACGGTGAAGACGGACAAGCCGGTGATGACCGGTTACGAGCGGCTGAAGACGAAGATCTACATACCCGAACGCGACGAGGATTTGATCGATCGCATGTCACTCGACGGGCACTTCGCGATTGGCGATATTCAATTCACCAACAACGAAATTCAGGATCGCATCGACACGTTTAGCCACAAGGCGCAAGGAAAGCCGGAACTCGGCGCCGAGGGAACGCAACTCTCGGAGTTGCGCGGAACGTTCACGATGCAGCACAGCATTGTGAAATTCTCAGACCTGACATTTGGAGTGGAAGGGGCGTCGCTCGCGCTTGCCGGAACGTACAGCGTGAATACCGGCGACCTGGATTTTCGCGGCAAGCTGCGGATGGAGGCAAAGCTCTCGCAGACCGTGACCGGAAAGAAGTCATTCTTCCTGAAGGCAGTCGATCCGTTTTTCCGGAAGAATGGAATGACGGAAATACCCGTAAAAATCACCGGAACCAAGGACGCGCCGAAGTATGGTTTGGACTTGCACGACAAGGCGAATCAGGACCCGGCAGGGAATAAATGAGACGCGGGGATTTTGAACGGCTCAGAGGCCGCGGCGGCCTTCCATTGCTTTCATCATTGTGACTTCATCGGCGTATTCGAGATCGGAGCCGACAGGGATTCCCATCGCGATGCGCGTGACGTTGACGCCCAGCGGCTTGATGAGCTTTGAGAGATAGACCGCTGTGGCTTCACCTTCGGCTGTGGGATTCGTCGCGACGATAATTTCTTCCACCGCGCCGCCCTTCAATCGTTCGATCAAACTTTTGATTTTAAGCTGATCGGGGCCGATGCCCTGGAGCGGCGAAAGCGCGCCGCCGAGGACGTGATACATCCCGCTGAACTGGCGCGTTTTTTCTACCGCTTGAATGTTCGTGGCTTCTTCGACGACGCAGATGATCGCTTTGTTGCGCGTGGCGCCGGTGCAGAAGAGGCAGGGATCGGTATCCGTGATGTTGTTGCAGACTGAGCACTCGCGGATTTTTTCTTTGGCGTCGCGGATCGCGTCAGAAAGCGCGAAGGCCTGTTCACGATCGCCCCGCAGCAAGTGGAAGGCGAGGCGCTGTGCGGTCTTCTGGCCGATGCCTGGAAGATGCTTCAATTCTTCGATGAGGCGGTTGATTGAGGGCGCAAAATCGGGCATGTAAGATCCGTTGTTAAGATATTTTTGTCGGAATAAAACGCGAGAAGGGAACCGGATCGGCTGCAGATCCGATTCTTCGAAATCTCATCCGGTTCAGAAGAGTCCGGGGATTTTCAGGCCCATCACTCCGGGCATACCGCCCGCCATTTCTTTTACCTGCTTGGAAAGTTCTTCGTCCACGCGGCGCGTGGCGTCATTCACGGCAGCGAGAATCAACTCCTGAAGCATTTCCTGGTCTTTACTCTTGAAAATTTCCGGCTCGATGCGTATTTCGGTGAGCTGTTTCTGTCCGTTCATCTTGACTGTGACCATTCCGCCGCCGGCCGAAGCTTCGACGAGAAGCCCGTCCATCTGCTTCTCGAGACTCTCCTGCACCTGGCGGAACTGTGACAGCATTTGTTGAAGAGCTTTCACTTCCATTGTTATTCCTCGCCCGGGCGCTTGATTTTAGAAATCTGGCCGCCAAACTTTTCAAGCATAGCCCTAACGATTGGATCTTCTTCAAATCGAGCCCGCAGCTCCGAACCGCGACCGACGACGGCTGCGCGACCTGGTTCAAGTTTAACACACACGCGAAGCGGCTGGCCGACGACTTGGTTCAACACTGTGCGCAAACGTTCCATCGGGTCGCGGGCCTGCAACATTTCGGCGAGAGCGCGGCTTTCGGTGGGGAAAAAAAGACGAAGCTCGCCGCCGTCAATTTCCCAGCGCGTGGCGTGTTCGACCATGGACCAGAGAAATTTCTGATTTTGGAGAGCGGCTTTGATCGCGTCGACTTGCGCGGAGGCGAGGCCTCCGGTCGAGTCTTCCGCGGCACGCGCGACGATGCGCGGCGGAGACGCGGGCATGGGCGTGGGAACAGTGCGAGGTGGAGATGGCAAATTCTCGGCTGGCGACGGGGCAGAGTTGACCGCAGATGGTGATGTCAATTTCGTGTCGGGCGGTGTTGCGGGCGCCATTCGTGCGGCGGTTGCGGTGGCCGTGCCGGATGCGGGTGAGGCGGATTGAGCTGCTGAAACGGCGCGCGGCGGAATGGATCGCGGTGCGCTGGGAGCGCCTGCCGTGCGCGGAGAGTCGCCGCGCAGGTCCGCGAGAATTTCTTCCAGAGGCGCGAGGCGTTGTGCGTTTACAAGTTTAAGGAGGCCGAGTTCGAGATGCAGGCGCGGATCGGGCTTGCGGCGCAGGTCATCGTCGGTGGCGAGAAGGATCTGGAAGAATCGGGTGAGATCTTCTTCTTTAAAGCGAGCGGCTTGCTCGGCGAGGCGTGGGCGCTCGTCGGGAGGAGCGGCGACGAGATCGGAATCGGCGCCGCAGACGCGAGCGACGAGCAGGTTGCGGAAATGGTGAATCGCTTCACGGCAGAAGTGCTGGAGGTTTTGCCCGTCGGTGATGAGGCGATGGACGAGACCCAAGGCGCGCTCGGCGGATTGAGTGGCGATTGCTTCAACAAGTTGGTCAAGGACGCTTTCGGCGACGACACCGAGAAGCTCGCGGACTTGCGTGTCGGTGATCTCGTCGCCGGAGTATGCAATGGCTTGCTCGAGGAGCGAGAGGCCATCGCGAAGGCTGCCTTCGGCGGCGCGGGCAAGAACGGCGACAGCGCCGGGATCGATCTTGAGATTTTCGGATTTGGCAACGCGCTCGATTTCGCCGGCAATTTCTTTGAACGTGAGCGAGCGGAAATTGAAAAGTTGCGCGCGGGATTTGATGGTGTCGACGAGATCTTCCGAGCGAGTGGTGGCGAGGATAAAGACAACGCGTTCGGGCGGCTCTTCCAGAGTCTTCAGCAGGGCGTTCGATGCTTCGTCGGTGAGCTGGTGAGCTTCGTCGAGGATTACAACTTTGTAGCGGCTCGAGGCCGGGGCGTAACGAACCATTTCGCGGAGCTCGCGAATCTGGTCGATCCCGCGATTGGAGGCGGCGTCAATTTCGAGAACGTCGAGCGAGGTGCCGGCGGAAATTTCGCGGCAGGAGTCGCAGGTGTTGTCCGGTTCGGCGGTGGGGCCCTTTACGCAATTGAGCGCCTTGGCGAGGATGCGGGCGGTGGTCGTCTTACCGACGCCACGAACGCCGGAAAAGATGTAGGCATGAGCGACGCGATTCGACTTGATGGCGTTGGCGAGCGTTTGGGTGACGTGCTGCTGGCCGACAATTTCAGTGAATGTTTGCGGGCGATATTTTCGAGCGATAACTTTATAGCTCATCGGGGATTCCTGACTCGAACCGTGAGCCGCGATTTCGGCGGATTGGAGAAAGGTAGGTTTTCAAAGTCGTCGTGGCTCTATTTTCCTGTGCAAGCAAAAATAAATTTTCGGCAGCCGCTATCAAAATTCCGTGGAGCAAGGGAGGAACTTCGGGTGTTCCGCGGCACACGAAGCTGACCCGTTACCGTTGCTCCCTTCCGGGCCTGGCGGGGTTCACGGGGAATCGTTGCACAGAGCCCGAAGTTCCACCGATTAGCAGTTGTTGCAGAAAAATTTTCTTCTCTGCAAAACTGCTGGGCAAAGTCTAGCACAGGGGTTGAAGGAGAAAAAGTTTTTGGGTGACTCGCGACTTTGTGAAGCGGGCCGCGACACAAGGACCTGTACGAAGAGGAAACCCTCAGTGGGAACTGGCTTTGCGGGACTCGAATGAGATTAGGGCTTCCGCTTCGTCATCGAAATTGGGGATTACGTTGAGTAGGCGGAGCATCTCGAGAACCATCTTCACGTTGCCGCGAGCGCTGAGGAGTTTCAGGCTGGCGCCGCGGTTTCGGAGGGAGACGAAGGCGCGGACGATGGTGCTGATGCTGGAGCTGTCGATCTGAGTGGCGCCGGCAAGATTGAGAAGAATTTTGGATTCGCCGGCGTCGATTAATTTGCGCAGGTTCGCGCTCAAGGAATCATTAGTGGGGCCAATCGTGGCACGGCCTTGGAGGTCGAGGATGGTTACGTCGCCAGCGTGTCGGATTGCGATTTGGAGGCCCATGGCTTCACCTGCCAGGAGGAGATGTTGGCCCGAGTGAGTATAGCTGTTCCGTGTGCGGCGGGATAGCAGGGAGATGGGCGCGTGAGGCTAGAAAGAAACGAGTCAGCCATAGAGACACTGAGGCACGGAGGCGAGACAAAAGGGCAAGACGAGAAAGTCGGGGCGCGTAATTTGAGGGGCTGAATGGAAAAGTTTCACGACGAGGAAGGCGTCGTCGTGGGTACTAATGCACAACCAAATCACAACCAAAGGCGCAACCGACAACAGATGTTCGCGTTTGCTTAGGACAGGGTGATGCCTAGCCAGAAGGCTTCGACCAGGAGGCCCATCATTAGAAGCATGAGGCGCATGCGCTTCTTTTGCACGGCGGCTACGATGATGCCCATCGCGCAAAGGACTAAGCCTAATTCAGGCCAGAATAGGCGCGAGCCGGCGCCCACCCATTGACCGGAATAATCCTGGAGCCAGACGGAGGCGAACGACATTGCTGTCGTAAGCGCTACGCCGACGATTCCCGCCAGCGCGACACCTTTCGCCCATTCTGGAACCGCAAAATTCCGTTTTGCGTCGCGCCAATCCATCCACGTCTGCGCGACGACTACCCCCACAACCAAAACAACGAACAGCGCCACGTCCCCTCGCAGTCTTGGGTCGCTGCCGTCGAGTCACGCCCTCAGTACAAGGCCGCTCTGGTGAGCGGCTTCGCAGTTTCGACAGGTACGGTTCCCACCGTGTTCAGTCCAAGTGGTAGCTCTTGATCTTGTTCTCGTACTTCTTCTTGTCGTTCTTCTTGCCCTGCTTCTTCTGCCAAACGTTGCAGCATCGTTTGGATAACGCTGCTGCCGTTTCGACGAAGCCTTACTTCATCAAAGCTCATGCAATTTCGCGTCCTTATACAGGATTGAACTCTCCTGTGACAATCAATCTTTCGCTCAAAATGCGAGCGCTGCGGAATCTCTCAGTAGTTTCCGCGGGCGTTCCCGCGGGTAGTTCCTTCAAAATGCGTTGGAGCTCTTCGTCGAATATTTGGCTGACGAACTCGGGGGTGTGGGGCACGGCTGTGCCGTTCTCGTCGACGATTTTGACCTTGTCGCGATGCTTGATTCGCTGGGCGATCATCAGGCGGTAAATCCGATCAGTGGCGAGATCTTCCATGTAGCCATCGAGCAGGCTTGCCCCGTGGCCGCTTAAGACGCCATTGCGATAACGAATCACGGTGCGCGCAGCGGCGCGCGTGCCGGCGACGGTTTGCTTGCCGACGCCCTTGGGAAGCGGGCGCAAGTCAACGTGCGTGTCGGCGTTCTTGGGGCGCGCCGAAAGTTGATTTGGGAAAGGGAACTGGTCCACGGCGATTTGATTCTGGTCGGGGTGGCCAGTCCACGCGCCGTCCATCAGCGCCACGGCTTCATTCTTCTTGTCTTGCTCGAGGACGGTGAGGGCTCGTGCGTTCAGCTCTTTATCTTCGCGGCTGGGATATAGCGCCGTCATCCCGCCGATGGCGAGCATGCCGCGCTTATGGCAAAGCTCGGGCATCAGCAGACGGAAATTCTGGAAGAACGCAACGTCATGTGGAATTGTGTTGCGGTCGGGCAGCACCCACTCAGGATTTTCGAAATTGAAATGGATCAGGCTCGCCATGTAATCCCAGCGGCCCAGGTTGAGCGCCAGGATGTGGTCGCGGAGGTTGTAGGCGAATTCCTCCATCTGGTAAGCGAGAGGATGAGCTTCGACGAGAGCCATGCACTTGATCGCGTCCTTGGCCCAGCCTTTTGCTTTCGCGATTGCCTGGAACAGATCGCGCCACCAGAGCGCCTCTTCGGCGGATTCGGATTTCGGAATGTAGAAAGTGAGCGGGTGCTTTAGCTCGGTGGCATCGAGTTGATAAGTGAGCATCGCTACGTCGAAGAGCGATGCCGGAATGATTTCGTTTTTCAACACGCCGGCCTGGTGCAGATGCAGGCCGCGAGGGCGGAGCGAAACGACGACATTGCTAGGTTGGATCGTGACAGTGCGACCGCGCTTGCGATCGTCATAGGCTAAGTGGCCGCGCAGCGCGGAAAGCATGTTGGTGATGCCCAACATAAGGTGCTGCCAGGAGTTGGCCATTGAGTCTTCGAGATCGAGCATGACGCCGGGCGCCCCGGAATTCAGCATTTTTACGACGAGCTCGCCGTCGTCGGCGGGACCGGTCATCTGGTTGCGTTGATCCTGGCACCAGGCTGGAAGCTCGATGCGCCAGTCTTCCTTGGTCGCGGCGGAAGGCGGCAGATAATCCGGCAGATGGCCTCGAAGGGATGCTTCCAAGGCGGCATCGCGCTTTTCAATCAGGGTGCGCTGCCATGGCGTAAATTGTTCATGCAGAGGGACGAGGAACTCGATGAATCCCTTCGGCAGATCCTTGGCGGGATCGAAGCCGGAAGGGGCCGAGTTCGTGGCCATGATGGGTCCGGGCGTTGGAGTGGTTTTTGAGCTCATGCTAGGCAGAGATGCCGGTATGTGTCCGGCGGATTCTTCCTTGGGTCAGGTTGGCCGAGCGAGCGGTCTCCAAGTTCACGACTCCCAAGTCGCGCCTCTGAGCGGCATTAGTACTCGGCAATCGAACCACCAATGGGGCGGGGATGGTATCGGGCGCGGGCTGCGTTCACATCATACTGAATAACAAGTACTTAGAACTGGTTGCGGCCCTCACGCCCGACAGAATAGGCGCAGCTTCCGCTTTTGGTCTCTCCGCGAGTTGCCGTAATTGTCGAAAACATTGCCTTTAGTGCGAACGGTTTTCGTCCACGGAAAATCGCGCGCTTCGAGTTCGTAATGGGAGTCGGTAATAGTACGGTCGCTGTCAAGTTCTGCGGTTGCAATCCCGGCAACTGGCTGCGTTCGCGGCGGACGGCTGAGTGAGCGCGTCTGGTACGATAACGCTTCCATGCGAAAACCTTGGGTGATAGCGCATCGAGGAGCGTCGGGGCATGCTCCCGAGAACACGATGGCGGCCTTTGAGCGGGCGGCGGAATTGGGCGTGGTGTTTATCGAGACCGACCTTCATCTGACGCGGGATGCGCGGTTCGTGGCGATTCACGATGCAACGCTCGAGCGGACCACCAACGGGCGCGGAAAGGTGTCTGACTTCACGCTGGCGGAATTGCGGCGGCTCGACAACGGGCTCTGGTACGACCGGCAATATATGGGGCAGCGTTTGCCGACGCTTGAGGATATTCTCGAATTCGGGCGGAAGCGGGACGTGGTGTTTTATCTAGAGGTGAAATACGAAGCGGCGTGGGGGATGCATCACGCGTTGGTGGGAGCGCTGCAGAAGGAGCAGGATGCGGCGCGGACGATTGTGATTTCCTTTGATCCCGGGACGATTGAGAGTGTGCGAAAGCTAGATGCTTCGATCATGACGGGATTGTTGATCGAGGAGGGCGGCGAGGCAGGCGCGGTGAAGAAGGCGCTCGATGTGGGAGCGCGGCAGCTGTGTCCGCGGAATTCTTTGATCACAAGCGAGTTGATTGCGGAGGCGCATCGCTCGGATCTGCTGGTTGCAACGTGGACTGTGGATGACGCTGAGGAGATGCGGCGCGTGATTGCAGCGGGTGCTGACGGAGTGATGACGGATTTTCCGGACAGGCTGATGGCGGTGGTCGAGGATTCTTAGAAACTTCAGTTCAATCTGACTTGCCGAAAGATTTGGGCGAATTGTGGCAACGAAAGCTGTTCTGCCCGAGCATCGAGGCGCAATCCTGTTACATTGAGTGCCACATGAATTTCTTCCTCTGAAGATATCGACCGCAAATTATTGCGCAGTGTTTTCCGCTTCTGGCTGAAGCATGCTTGAACAAATTGGAGAAAGCGCGTTTCGTTCTCCGCGTCACCGATATTTACTCGCGTTCGCTCGCCGGGAAGGTTCATTTCGACCAGGGCTGACTTCACTTTGGGTGGGGGACTGAATGCGCCGGGCGGCAGGCGCAGGGCGATTTTCGGCTTGGTGTAAAACTGGCAGGCGGCTGACAGATATCCGTATTCGCGGCGGCCGGGGTGAGCGACGATTCGTTCGGCGACTTCGAGTTGAATGACGATGTGAATCGAATCGATCTGATCGGCATAGTCGAAGAGACGATGCAAAATTGGCGATGTGATGTAGTAGGGGAGGTTGCCGTATACGCGAAAGCGTTCGCCTCCGACTATTTTTCGAAAGTCTTGGTTCAGCACGTCGCCGGCAACGACAGTCACCGAGGCCCAGTCAGCGGCGCTTGACGCAATCTTCTCTCGAAGGCCTTCGACTAGTATTGGATCGCTTTCGATTGCTACTACGCGGTGGCCATTCGCGGCCAGCAACTCCGTCATTTCCCCGTGGCCGGCGCCGATTTCAATCCAGGTGTCGCGATTATCGCGGGGCAGCGTGGCGAGGATTCGTTTTCGCCAGCCAAGATCCCGCAGGAAGTGCTGGCCCATTCGCTGTCGTGCCATGGTGCGGCGAGTGTAGCAATATTAGACGAGAAATCGCGCGGGCAGCGTGCTTGACGAAGCTGAACGGTTCCGCTACCGTTTTTTAGGATGACGAAAGCCCGATGAAAATCCTGTTCGTTGCCTCCGAGGGCCTTCCCTATTCGAAAACAGGCGGCTTGGCGGACGTGGTCGAAGGGCTTCCGAAAGCGCTCTCGGAGATGGGCCACGACGTGGCCGTATTTCTCCCGCGCTATCGCGGCAACAAAATCACATCCACAATCATTTCCAGCCTGACGATTCCGCAGGGCGATACGCTGCGATTTCCAGCCCTCGCCGAAGCCGCTCCGGTAGCGGGCGTACGCTACTACTTTCTCGATGATCCGGAATATTTCGACCGCGACGGAATTTACGGTGCCCACTCCGGCGATTACGGGGACAATGCCGAGCGATTCGCTGAATTTTCGCGCGCAGCGATTGAATTCACGAAGCGCGTTTGGCTGCCGGATGTGCTGCACTGCCACGATTGGCAATCGGCGCTCGTTCCTGTGCTACTGAGAACGCAATACGCGAACGATCCAAATGTGCGTTCGCTCCCCGTCGTGTTTACGATTCACAATGTTGTTTACCAGGGACTTTTCCCGTCTACAGTGATGCGCCGGATCGGTCTGCCCGATCGGCTGTTCACGATCGACGGGCTGGAATTTTTCGGGGGCGTGAACTACCTGAAAGGCGGAATCGAGTTTGCGGATTATTTGACTACGGTGAGCCGCCGGTATGCGAAGGAGATTCAGACGCCGGAGTACGGTGCGAATCTCGACGGGGTGATTCGCAATCGGGCAGATCGTCTGGTGGGGATTCTGAACGGCGCGGATTATTCCATCTGGAGTCCTGAAGCAGACACCTTCATCGCGCAGAACTATTCGATCCATAATCTTGACGGCAAGAAAGCCTGCAAGAAGAATTTGCTGGAAACTGTCGGGCTTCCCGCGGAGAACATGGACCGCCCGCTGATCGGAATCGTCTCGCGGTTCGTGAATCAGAAGGGTTTCGACCTGATAGCCCAGGTGGCCAACGATTTGATGAAGGAGAACCTGGCGATTGTAGCGTTGGGATCAGGTCAGACAGATTACGAGGGATTTTTCCGAGCGCTGGCGGAAAGCTTTCCGGCGAGAACAGCAGTCAGGATCGGTCACGACGACGCGCTCTCCCATAAAATCATCGCGGGCGCGGATATGATTCTGATCCCGTCGCGTTACGAACCCTGCGGGCTTACGCAGCTTTACGGGTTGCGCTATGGCACTGTTCCGGTTGTGCGGGCAACTGGTGGGCTGGATGATACCGTGCAGTATTACGATCCAAAAACTATCCACGGCACGGGTTTCAAGTTCGACGAGTATGACGGGCGGGCGCTGCTGCAGTGCGTCCGTGGCGCGTTAAAAGCCTACAAAGACTCTAAGATTTGGCGTACCATCCAGTCCAACGGGATGGCCAAGGATTTTTCATGGAAAGCTTCGGCGGCGGCGTACGTCACGCTGTACGAAGCGGCCCGGCGGTCGCGAATCCCGCGAGGCATTGGAACATCTAATAGACGTTAGCGCGCATTCCGCGAGATGCAGGTGTGCGAGCACAAGGGAAAAACATGGCAGACAATGTTCAGGCGGTAAATGACGCAAACTTTCAAAACGACGTGATCGAAGCGAGCAAGACGCAGCCGGTCATGGTCGACTTCTGGGCGGACTGGTGCCGCCCGTGCCACATGCTTTCGCCGACGGTGGAGGAGATCGCGCGCGAAAATGCAGGCAAGCTGAAGGTGGTAAAGCTCAACGTGGATGAAAACATCAATGCCGCCGGAAAATTCAATATTCGCGGCATTCCTACACTCCTCGTGTTCAAGGGCGGACAGGTGGCCGAGCAGATCGTCGGCGCGGTGCCCAAAGAGCAGATCGTGAAGGTCCTCGAGCGCCACATTTCCTAGGCGCAATTCCTGAAGAGTCGACCTGTATGCAGCTCGCGAGCCGGGCAGATTCCGGTTCGCGAGCGCAGGTTTCGCATTTGTTTCGCAGTTTCTTCACCTTCCTAAGCGAAAATCCTCGGTGCCAGAAATAGGCCCCGAAATCCTCCCCAAATATTTTATTTTTCCCAGTTGACAGACAGGTACTGTAAGAGTTAGAAACCTCGCAGATTTTTTGGGTGATGTCCAACGTCGTTTGCCGATTTTCGGCGGGATCAGGCTCTGATTTCGTTTTGGCTGCCGTTGGCCCCCAGCTCAACGGCCTAACGACGTAGATCTGTGACGAGCTCCTGACAATAACGACCACCGAGCGCGGGACTTTCATCGCACCGCAGCTTTGATCTCGAAGGCCGGCGCGAAGCGCTAAAGCCCTACGTTGCGTTCCAGTAGGAATAGAAGTTCCTCGAATTTGAAATCCAATTCGCGTGTATCGGGAGAGGCGTGTCCATGGAAAAGCGCCAGAGAGGTACGTTTGTCAAAGCTGTTGTTGATCGGATGTTCGCGGACAACGCTGAACGATCGAAGGCCATTGAATCAGAGCAACCACCCACGCGTGTCCCCAAGCCGGAGAATCTAAGCCGGCGGTCATTTTTCGGCAGAGTGGGCGGAGTGGCTGCAGTGGCAGCGACCGCCGGGACGATCGTCCTGAAACCTTTACTCGGCGGGAAGGATTCAGTGGCCGATGCGTCCGTAGTAGGTTACGGCTCCGCAATCGAGCGAGCGAAAGCTACAGCTACCGGACAAGCACGGCGCAGGCTGAAAACGTCAACGTCGGAGTTCAGCCTGACAACGGCGACTTTGCACAGTTTACGGATTTCAGCGCGCAGTTCAGCAAGAGCCTGTTACACGACTCGCTTGGGCTTCCGGACGCGAGGTCGTGGTCCAGCATGAAGAATGCGCTTATGTCGGGCTCGCCTTCGGCGTTCCAGAACATTGTGATGGGAAATCCGGGCGGCGGTCCCAATTCCAAGTTGAATGGGCCGCAGGGAAGCCTCGCTTTCGACCTGGAAGGGCTCGACTCACACGCTGCGGTGATTCCGCCAAATCCCAGTGTTGCCAGCGCGCAGACGGCCGCCGAGGAAGTCGAACACTACTGGGCAGCCCTGCTGCGTGACGTGCCGTTCACCCAATACGGATCAAGTTCCTTGGCTTCCCAGGCCGTGGGAGACCTGAACGATCTTTCATACGTCAACAGCGGCTCGAATAACGAGTATCCAGCCCCTGTCACGACGCAGAACCTATTTCGCGGTCAGGTATACCCGGGTGACGGCAACGTGATGGGTCCATACGTGTCGCAATTCATGGTTCAGCCCACGACTCTGGGGTCGCAGACCATTTCGCAACAATGCCAAACATTTCTCCCCGTGGGCGGCGGTGGCAGCGACTATATGACCAATCCATCGGTCTATCAGAACATTCAAAACGGCGGGAGTTCTGGCTCGCCGGCGATGGATCCAACGTTGCGATACATACGCAATGGTCGAGACTTTGCCGCCTACACTCACGTCGATGTGCTCTATCAGGAGTTTTTCATTGCTTTTCTGATTCTGGCGCAAATCAATGTGCCTCCTAACCCGGGCAATCCCTATATTGGATCAAACACTCAAAAAGCTTTCGGGACGCTCGGTGGACCGGACGCGGCGGGGACTCTCGCCGAAATGGCGACGCGAGCGCTCAAGGCAGCCTGGTTCCACAAGTGGATCGTCGATCTGCGACTGCGCCCCGAGGAGTACGGAGCCTTGGTGCAGGTGAGGCTGGGAAATAACAACAACAACTTTTCAAAGGGTCCTCAGGCGGCTGGAGCGCTGCACAGAGATGTTCTGAATTCGCTAGGCGCCAAGATGGTGAACAAAACATACGGCAGCTACCTGCTGCCGCAGGCGTTTCCGGAAGGCTGTCCTACTCACCCGTGCTATCCGACTGGCCATGGAACTGTGGCCGGCGCGTGTATCACGGCGCTCAAATTCTTTTTCGACTGCACCCAGGACATCCGGCCGCTGCTGACAGCCGGGGGACGTGACATATACGTGCCGAGCACGAATGGACGTTCTCTCAACGTGTACACAGGTTCGGACGCGAACGGTCTTACGATCAATGGCGAGCTGAGCAAACTGGCGTTCAACGTTTCGTTTGGTCACGGCATCCACGCGGGAATCCACTTCCGGAGTTCTACTCTCTATTCGATCCTGCTGGGAGAACAGGTGGCGATCAGCGTGTTGCAAGATAGGGCCGCGTCGTACAACGAGCCGTTCAACATCACCATCACGAAGTTCGACGGCACCACGGTTACGATTTCCAACCAATAGCCTCTCTCATCGGGGGCTGCCTAGGATTTCCGGGCAGCCCTCGTTTTACTTCCGCTGGATTCGGCTATACTTCGATTGCGTGAGCTCGAATTGCGCGGCTGCTCACGCTCATTCCGATGAAACCCATGAAGAGCGCTGCTGACAGACGCTGTCACTGGGCAACAAGCCCGCTGATGATCGAGTACCACGATAAAGAATGGGGTGTGCCGGTTCACGACGACCGCGTGCTCTTCGAGTTTTTGATCTTGGAGGGCGCGCAGGCTGGTTTGAGCTGGGAAACGATTCTGAATAAGCGCGAGAACTACCGCCGTGTGTTTGACCGCTTCGACGCGGCGAAGATAGCGCGTTATGACGGCAAGTATGACGGCAAGAAGGTCCGGTCGCTGATGGCTGATGCCGGAATCGTTCGCAATAAGTTGAAAATTGCATCCACGATTTCGAATGCGACAGCGTTTCTCGACGTGCAAAAGGAATTTGGCAGCTTCGATCGCTATATCTGGCAGTTCGTCGGCGGGAAGCCAAAAATCAACCGTTGGAAATCATCGCAGCGTTTGCCCGCAAGCACCGCCGAATCGGATGCGATGAGCAAGGATTTGAAGCGCCGCGGCTTCCGCTTTGTCGGCTCGACGATCTGCTACGCCTTCATGCAAGCCACGGGCATGGTCAACGACCACTCCGCCGATTGCACCCGTCGCGAAAAGGCGTCGCAATAGCGGCGACGCCCATAAGCGGCACCGAGATGTAGAACTTCTCTTTCAGCCATTTGTTAAGCAGCGATGGCGCTGCGGGATGGGACCAGGTCAAAGCGATCCAGGTTCATCACCTTGGTCCAAGCCGCGACGAAGTCCTGAACGAACTTTTTGTGCGCGTCGGAGCTGCCGTAGACTTCCGATAGCGCGCGGAGTTGCGCGTTCGAGCCGAAGATGAGATCGGCTCGCGTTGCCGTCCAGCGGACTTCGCCTGTCTTGCGATCCCGTCCTTCAAACGTATCGTTCGCATCCGAGGTCGCCTTCCACACCGTGCGCATATCGAGCAGGTTAATGAAGAAATCGTTGGTCAGCGCCTCCGGCTTTTTGGTGAAGACGCCGAACTTGGTTTGTCCGTAGTTGGTGTTCAGCACCCTCATGCCGCCGATTAGCACGGTCAGTTCGGGCGCGGTCAGCGTGAGCAACTGCGCCTTATCGAGCAGTTCGACTTCGGCTGTTCCGTCAGTCTTTCCGGTCGAGTATGAGCGGAAGCCGTCAGCGGCCGGCTCGAGCACCGCGAAAGATTCCACGTCGGTCTTCTCCTGCGAAGCGTCCATGCGGCCTGGGGCGAAAGGAACGGTGGCGGTGATGCCCGCATTCTTCGCGGCCTGTTCAACACCCGCGCCACCCGCCAGGACGATCAGGTCGGCCAGCGAGATTTTCTTGCCGCCCGACTGCGACGCATTGAACTCGCTTTGAATCTTTTCGAGGGCCTTCAGGACTTTCTCCAGGCGCTCGGGCTCATTCACCTTCCAGTCCTTTTGTGGAGCAAGACGGATGCGTGCGCCATTTGCGCCGCCCCGCTTGTCGGACCCTCGGAAGGAGGAGGCCGATGCCCAGGCGGTTGTGACGAGTTGCGAGACCGTCAGCCCGGAGGCAATAATTTTTGCTTTCAGGGCCGCTACATCCTTGTCGTCGACCAACACATGATCTACCGCTGGAATGGGATCCTGCCAGAGCAGCGCTTCCTTGGGAACCTCGGGGCCAAGGTAACGCGCGCGGGGGCCCATGTCGCGATGCGTCAGCTTGAACCATGCGCGGGCAAAAGCGTCAGCAAGCTCTTGCGGGTTCTCGTAGAAACGTCTCGAGATCTTTTCGTAGATGGGATCGAGTCGCAGAGAAAGATCGGTGGTGAGCATCGCGGGAGCGTGATGCTTTGACGGATTGTGGGCGTCGGGCACCGTGCCTGCGCCGTCATTGCCTTTGGGCTTCCACTGATGCGCACCGCCCGGGCTCTTGGTCAGTTCCCAGTCGTACTTGAATAGGTTCTCGAAATAGTCGTTACTCCACTTTGTTGGCGTGCTGGTCCATGTGACTTCGATGCCGCTGGTGATGGCGTCGCCTGCGATGCCAGTGGCGTAAGCGCTTGTCCAGCCGAGGCCCTGTTCCTCAATCGTCGTGCCTTCCGGCTCTCTGCCCAGTTGGGTGCCGGGCCCGGCTCCGTGGGTCTTACCGAAGGTGTGACCGCCAGCGATCAAAGCGACGGTTTCTTCGTCGTTCATCGCCATTCGCGCGAAGGTCTCACGAATATCCTTGGCTGCCTTGATCGGATCGGGAACGCCTTCCGGGCCTTCCGGGTTCACATAAATGAGCCCCATCGTGGTGGCGCCGAAAGGATTGGCAAGATCGCGCTCACCGGAATAGCGCTTGTCTGTGCCCATCCAGGTCGTCTCATGCCCCCAGTTGACGTCAAGGTCGGGTTCCCAAACGTCGGCACGTCCGCCGGCGAAGCCAAACGTCTTGAAGCCCATGGTTTCGAGGGCGACGTTACCTGCGAGAATCATCAGATCGGCCCACGAGATCTTTTTGCCGTACTTCTGCTTAATCGGCCACAGCAGGCGCCGCGCTCGATCCAGATTTACGTTGTCAGGCCAACTGTTGAGTGGAGCGAAACGCTGCTGACCTCTGCCGCCGCCGCCGCGACCGTCACGTATACGGTAAGTTCCGGCGCTGTGCCACGCCATACGAATGAATAAGGGACCATAGTGGCCGAAGTCAGCAGGCCACCAGTCCTGCGAATCTGTCATCAACGCCGCAAGATCCTTTT
The DNA here is from genome assembly GCA_963772535.1 of uncultured Acidobacteriota bacterium. Taxonomy (GTDB): domain Bacteria; phylum Acidobacteriota; class Terriglobia; order Acidiferrales; family UBA7541; genus Palsa-295. Next base: position 307,008 of record CAVYXN010000003.1, on the reverse strand, counting down.
TCAGAGCCTTGTAGTCGAGGCTCTTGAACTGCTCTGCGTAACTGAAATTCTCGCCCATGGGATCGGACAGCGATGAGTGCTGATGGAGCAGATTCAAGTTTAATTGGTTCGGCCACCAGTCACGATTCGTTCTGCTGGGGCTGCCGCCATGAGGGAACGGACACTTCGCTTCGGCTGACATGTTTTTTCTCCTTCCGGCTTTTCGATGCAACAAACGAGATGCGCATCGATCTCGAAGAATTTAGAGTAGCATCGTACAATGGTATAGTTCCAATATTTAAATCGCATGATAGGTATAGGCATACGCTATGGAAATTCAACAGCTACGATACGTTTGCGCCGTCGCCGACACGGGCAACTTCAGCCGCGCCGCGGAGCGCTGTCAGGTCGCCCAGCCCTCGCTCTCGCAACAGATCCTGAAACTCGAGGAGGACTTGGGAGCCAAGCTATTTGACCGCCTGGGGCGCAGCGTTCGCGTTACCGAAGCCGGACGTGCTTTTATTCCTCGCGCTCGCGCGATTCTAGAGCAGATGGATGAGGCACGGTCGAGCGTAGCTGCCAACAATGCAGATCTTCGCGGCAGCGTCGCTGTGGGCGCGATTCCGACGGTTGCGCCTTACCTGATGCCGGCTTACACAGCGGCTTTCGCAAAAAAGTATCCCGATGCGAGGCTGCGCATCGTCGAAGAAACGACATCGGTTCTCGTAGAAGGTCTGCGTGACCTGTCCATCGATGTCGCGATTCTTGCTCTCCCATTACGCCACAAGGACCTGGAGCTGTTCCCCATCCGCACCGAGCCATTGTTTGCGGTGTTGAAAAGAGACCATCCGCGCGCGTCCGCAAAATCGCTGGCCCTCAAAGATCTCCGCGGAGAATCGTTCGTCATGTTGCGCGACGGACACTGCTTCCGGGACCTCAGTATCGGGGCCTGCACCCACGCCCGCATCACACCGAATATCGCCTTCGAAAGCGGCCAGTTCAGCAGTCTGTTGGGAATGGTTGCGGCCGGTGTCGGTGTCTCGCTCATCCCTGAAATGGCGATTGACCGCAACGTTGGCTGCTCTTACGTACGGCTTAGTGACACTCAGGCTACGCGCACTATTGTCGCCGCCGTGGTGCGCGGACGTAGCTTCAACCGCGTCCAACGTGCTTTTTTGTCTGAGCTTAGAAGCAGAGCGAAGGAAGCCCACATCGCGAATCGTCACACGCCAGGCTGAATAAGCCATGCGTTGTTTCGGCGGCAAATCAGAACTCGCTTCATCCTGAATTCGGAAGGATAGGCTTAATGCCAGATAATGATTTCCACCGATCGTTTACCTGTTTCGGCACGATCCAGCGGTGCTCGTAGGTCTATTCCTAATCGGGCTCGCTGCTGTTCTGTTTATTCACATCCAACTCAAAATGCTCAGGGCTGGATACAAAACGTCGTATACGTTCTTCAAGAAGCCAATGAGCTCGAATGGGTGGGACACGCCTGGAGAATATCTCAAGATCCGTACCAAGCATGGTTGGTCACCATGGCCAGTCTATTTACTGGGACCTTGTATTGTTTTGGGAATCTTGGCCTTGGTACTTGGGCTCTTTCGACTCTAGCCTCGAGCCGTCGCCTCCAAATCTCGAACCGCACAACCCTTGCCTTCACCTCCAGCGCAGCGTACGATGGTTCACGGCCTTTGCTGCAGCGTCCTTCCTGTAATGCTTCTCGCACCACTTCGACGGGGGATTGTGCGGCTTGAAACGGCTCGGGGTGGCCTGATAGATGGATAAGTCTGCGACTAAGGCAGTAGTAGTAATCGGCGCGCAGTGGGGCGATGAAGGAAAAGGCAAAGTCGTAGACTATGTGGCTTCTTCGTTTGACTACATCGCACGGTACGCGGGCGGCCATAATGCGGGGCACACCGTCATATTCGACGGCCATCGCTACGTCCTCCAGCTGATTCCCAGCGGTATACTACGACCTGGCAAGAAAGCTGTGATCGGACCCGGCACGGTGGTTGATCCTGCCGCGCTCGTTGCGGAACTCGAAAACCTGAAAAAATCCGGCATCGAAGTGCGCGGCCGACTATTTCTCAGCAATCGCGCCCACCTGATTTTTCCTTACCACCGTGAAATGGACAAAGCCGCTGAGCAGGCTCGTGGAGCGGCGAAAATCGGCACCACATCGCGCGGCATCGGACCGGCATATGAGGACAAAATGGCGCGCCGTGGAATCCGTGTGTGCGATCTGCTCGATGGCGATCGATTTCGCGAGAAACTCGAGCGCGTCATCCTGGAAAAGAATGCCATCAGCCATGCCGCTTACGGCCATCCGCTCGAAACCGCCGGTTTGCTCGAGCAATACTTGGAACTCGCTGCGCACATTCGCGGCCTGGTGGTGGATACCACCGAGCTACTGAACGCAGCTCTGGACAAGGGCGAAACCGTACTTTTCGAAGGCGCGCAGGGGACGATGCTCGACATCGATCACGGCACCTACCCCTACGTAACTTCGTCGAACGCCACGTCGGGCGGAGTTGCTACGGGATTGGGTGTCGCTCCAACTCGGCTCACTGGCGTGATTGGCGTGACGAAGGCTTACACGACGCGCGTGGGTAGTGGTCCCTTTCCAACTGAAATGCCCGATCTTGACGCGCAGGCTGTGCGCGAGCGCGGGAACGAATTCGGCGCCGTTACGGGACGGCCGCGCCGATGCGGCTGGCTCGATTTGCCGGTATTGCACTACGCGAAAATGATCAACGGAATCGATTCGCTCGTTGTGACGAAACTCGACGTCTTCGATTCGCAGCCGGAAATAAAAGTTTGCACCGGTTACCGTTTCAAAGGTCAGCCGATTAAGGAAATGCCGCCCGACGTCGAAACGCTCGCGCAAATCGAGCCGGACTACAAAACGCTGCCCGGCTGGCGCAAGGAGACGCCCGGTATCCGCGACGTAAAGGAACTTCCCACTGCGGCTCGCGATTATCTGACTTTCATTTCTGACCAGCTTGAAATCGAGATTGGGATGATTTCTACTGGCCCGGAACGTGACGCTACAATTGTTCCGCGGGGCACGAAGCTCGCCTCATGGTTGTAACTCATGCTTTCTTACGAAGCCGCGCGCGCCAAGGTTGTAGAAATCGTTCGCGCTCGCCTGGGCCGGCTGCAAACGGAGCAGCTGTTGTTCGCGAACGATCCTTCCGTCGCCCTGGGCCGCGTCCTCGCTGAAAATATTTCCGCTGACCGCAACTATCCTCCGTTTAATCGTTCTACGCGTGACGGCTTTGCGCTGCGATCGGTTGATGCCGCACAACCCGGCGCGAAGTTGCGAGTGATAGGCGAAAGCCGTGCGGGTGTTGCTTTCGAAGGGGTGGTTGCGACAGGCACCTGTGTGCAGATCATGACTGGCGCTGCCGTGCCACGCGGCGCAGACACGGTGGTGATGCAGGAGTACGCACACCTGGATGGCGATCATGTCGTGCTGCAGAATGCGGCGCATACAGGTCAGAATTTTGTTCTGGCGGGAAGCGAATCACGCGTTGGCGAAGTAGTGGTCGCGCGCGGCGAGCGGCTTGGTTATCCAGAACTCGCGATGGCTGCGCAGGTAGGGCGCGGACGGCTCGTGGTTACGCGCCGGCCCCGCGTCGCGATCCTGTCAACTGGCGACGAACTTGTCTCGATCGAACAGGCGCCCGGTCCATTTCAGATTCGCAATAGCAACAGCATCTCGCTCGCCGCACAGGTTGTACTGGCAGGCGGCGAGCCGCTGATGCTGGGTAGCGCGCCGGATGAATTGGGAGAGCTTCGCAGTTTGATTGGGCAAGGCGTCGAAGCGGATATGCTGGTGCTTACCGGCGGCGTGTCTGTCGGCAAGTACGATCTCGTTGAGCAAGTTCTTCGCGAATTCGGAGCCGAATTTTTCTTCGACGCGATCGCGATCCGGCCGGGCAAGCCCGCCGTCTTCGGTTGGTGCCACGAGAAACCCACATTTGGTCTGCCGGGGAATCCGGTTTCAACCATGGTGACGTTCGAGCTGCTCGTGGTGCCCGCCATTGAATTGATGAGCGGCCACCAGCCCGATCCGCTACCGTTTTACCGAGCTAAGCTCTCACATCCGATCGAGCAGAAAGCAAAGCTCACGCATTTTCTGCCGGCGGAGGTCACGTGGCCCAACGGCGAGCCTACGGTCGCGCTGCTCCATTGGGAAGGCTCGGGCGACGTGGGCGCCGTGGTGCGAGGGAATTGCTATCTCGTCGTTCACGATTCAAATCTTCACCTTGCGGCGGGCGATTGGGTGGATGTGCTGCCGCGACGCGGAATATTCTAGAAGCGAGGTTTCTCCTAAGCACATTTGCGCGATGAAAAAACTCTCGCACTACGATAAAACAGGCCGCGTGCGGATGGTTGACGTAACCGCAAAGCCCTCCACCTCTCGCACCGCCGTTGCCCACGCCTTCGTGCGCATGAAGCAAGCGACCATCCGAAGCGTGCGGCGTCTCAAATCGCCCAAGGGCAATCCGCTCGAAATTGCCCGTATCGCTGGCATCACGGCTGCCAAGCGTACCTCCGACCTGATTCCTCTTTGTCACCCCATTGCGCTGACGCACGTAGATGTGAGTGCGAAGCTGTGCCAGAATGGAATCGAGGTCATCTCCGAGGCCACGGCTACCGGTCCTACCGGCGTCGAAATGGAAGCGCTTGTAGCCGCCTCTGTTGCGGCCCTCACGATTTACGACATGTGCAAAGCGCTCGAGCGCGGCATTGAAATTTCGGAAGTGCATCTCGTGAAAAAGTCCGGCGGGCGCAGCGGTCTTTACATTCGCTCCGGAAAGCTCGCGAAGACGACGACGACGAAATGACGCCCATTAAAGACGTCAAAGTTCTGGTGGTCGACGACAACGCGCTAGTCCTCGACCTGCTGATGAAGGGTCTCGCGTCGCATTGCGATGCCCGCGCCGCTGCCGACGGTGCTGACGCGCTGCTTCGCATTGTCGACGAGCCTCCCGATCTCGTCATCTGTGACTACCGCATGCCGGGCCTCGACGGCCGCCAGCTGTATGAAAAACTCCGCGGACGCCAGCAAACCAAACAGATCCCGTTTATTTTTCTCGCCAGCCGCAGCGACATTGAAGAAAAACTGCGTCCGATCGTCGAGGGCGTCGAAGAATTTATCCCCAAGCCATTTTTCCTGAAGGACCTTGTTCGCCGTGCGAAAAAAGTGATCGATCGGCTCCAGCTCGAGAAGCTCCAGAATCGAGCCGTGCGTCCCGGCGTGGTTCAGGGGCGCCTCGAAGAGATGAGCATTCTCGACCTGATGCAATCGCTCGAAATGGGCCAGAAATCGTGCCGGCTGACGATTCGCCGCGCCGATGAGAAGGGCGAGCTTTTCTTTTCTTCGGGTCAATGCACGGACGCGAATCTCGGCGCCCTCGAAGGCGAGCCCGCGGTATATGAAGCGGTGCGCTGGCCGGACGGTGAATTCGAAATAGATTTCAACACCGGCCCCACGCGCAGCACGATCTCGCGCACAACCACCGGCCTCCTTATGGAAGCGCTGCGCCTGATCGACGAACAGCAGCGCGATGGCGCCGAAGAGAACGCGCCGGCCGCCGAAAAGTAACTCAACAGAACATTCCCCATGCGAATCTCAATTGTGACCATCAGCGATTCCGTTGCAGCCGGAAAATACGAAGATCGTTCCGGCCCGTCCGTAGCTGCACGTTGCAAGGAACTCGGCTGGGAAATCGTATCCACCTCGGTTCTCGCGGACGAACCCATTGCAATTGAAGCGTTTCTGAAGAAGGCAGCCGACGCCGGTGACAGCGCAGTCGATCTAATCTTGACAACCGGTGGGACGGGAGTGGGTCCGCGCGACGTGACGCCGGAAGCGACTCAGGCTGCCGCGCAACGGCTGATACCCGGATTCGCCGAGCACATGCGCGCGGAAGGTCGAAAATTCACGGAGCGTGCCCTCTTATCGCGCGGTATTGCAGGGATTCGCGCGAAAACCATCATCATCAATCTTCCTGGCAGCCCCAGCGGGGCCGTCGAGTCGCTCAACGCGATCGCAGCGCTTCTTCCACACGCCGTTGACGTGGTTCACGGCGCTCGCCATTAAGCCCGAATTCCAACCGTGCTTTGGTTCTATATCTCCTTGCTAAATCAGGGGATGGTAAAATACAAAAAAGTGAATGGTGGATACTCGCCAAATCATGCGCGTCATCTCAATAGCGATCCTGACGGCTTTGCTCAGTGGGGCTTCTTTTCCAGATGGCCAGGCGCAGGACGACAATCGGAGTCGGTGCAAGGGTAAAGATCCCGAGCAAAGCATCGAAGGCTGCTCGTCGTTGATCCGGTCTGGCCAGGAAAAGGGCACGGATCTTGCCAATACATTCTTGAGGCGCGCCTCGGCATATGCGGGCAAGGGTGATTACGAACGTGCTGTTCACGACTATGACCAGGCATTGCGGCTGAATCCCAGTTCTGCCAAAGCGTTCTATGGCCGTGGATGGGTATACGCTCGCGAAGCCGCCTACGACAACGCGATTCAGGACTTCGATCAGGCATTGCATTTGGATCCTACCCTCGCCGATGCGTTGCGCGAACGAGGCATTGCCTATACTTACGAGGATCACTACGACCGCGCGATTCAGGACTACGATCAAGCCCTACAGCTGAATCCAGCTGATGCGATTAGCTTCTACGACCGTGGCGTGGCGCACGCGCACAAGCGTGATTATGACCGTGCCATCCACGATTACGATCAGGCGGTGCGGCTGAATCCGACGTTTGCGGATGCGTTCTACGGCCGAGGCCAGGCGTACGCGCACAAGGGTGATAACGACCGTGCCATCCAAGACTACGATCAGGCGCTGAGACTGAATGCAACTCTTGCCGATGCGTTTTATAGCCGCGGCCTGGCGTATGCGCACAAAGGTGATAACGACCGCGCCATTCAGGATTACGATCGGGCGTTGCAGCTGAATCCGAATTCCGCCGATATGTTCTACAGGCGCGGCCGAGCGTACGAGAATAAGGCCGACCACGATCGTGCGCTGTCAGACTACAATCAGGCACTGCGGCTAGATCCGAACTATTCGGATGCCCTCGTCATGCGTGGCATGTCATACACCCGCAACGGCAATTACGATGGTGCAATTCAGGATTTCGATCGAGCGCTTCGGCTGGATCCAACCTCTGCCGCGGCGTTCTATGATCGAGCTCGGGCCTACGCGTACAAGCAGAACTATGACCGCGCGATTCAGGACTACGATGACGTCCTGCGGCTGACGCCCAACGATGCCGATTCCTTCTACGGTCGGGGCCTAGCGTACGCGCGTAGAGGCTACTATGACAGCGCGATCCAGGACTATGATCAGGCCGTGCGGATCAATTCAAACTACGCCGCTGCGTTCCGCGCCCGCGGCGCGGCGCAGATGCACAAGGGTGAGTATTTTCGCGCGTTAGCCGACCATGGCCATTTCCTCTGGCTCAAATTTGGCATTTGGGGGATTGCGATCCGGCTTTGCATCGTTGTCTTTCTGATTGCCGTCGCTCTTAGATTCAATTTCAAACGGCTTCGCAAAGATCCGATGACTGCAAACTAATGCGCCTCGCCTAGCCCGTCGCCATTGGCGGCGCTCCCGCTCTATGCTAGGATTGCCGGTCAATTCGGTGATGCCGGGCCAATACATTCCGATTTTGATCTACGCACTTCTCGCGGCGTCGTTTCCCGCCGTTTCACTCATCCTTTTCAAATACATTCGCCCGGATATGAAGACTACCGGCGCGCGCCTCGAGCCTTACGAGTGCGGCGTGCCTCCGGAAGGCAGCTCGCGCGGACGCTACTCCGTCCGCTTCTATATTGTCGCGATTCTGTTCGTCATTTTTGACGTCGAGACGATTTTCCTTTTCCCCTGGGCGATTAAATACAGCCAGCTCGGCGTCTACGGGCTGCTGACCATGCTCATCTTTCTCGGAATTTTGCTGGTCGGCTACATCTGGCTCTATCGCAAAGGCGCGCTCGACTGGGTCTAGCTGGTCTGAAATATCTGTCCGAATGCGTTGACGCTGTTTTTTGGGGTGTGTTAAAAAGGCGGGCTGCTCGCGCGCGATGGAGCGAATTCGCTCGTCGTGGCTGACGACTGCGGCCGATCGAAACGATGGCTAACGATCCCTCGGAAAAGACGCCAGCTCCCAAACCGCCCGCCGATCCGCCGAAGCCGGCAGCGGAAGGCACTTCCGTTCCACCGAAACCGCCAGTCGAAGGCGCAGCAGCGACTCCGCCGGCGCCGGCTACAACACCGAAGCCCGCTGTTCCAGTCAAACCTGCTGTTCCCGGCGCCCCTGCTGCTGCGGCGCCTCCTAAACCGCCAGCCGCGCCCCCGCCACCGAAAGAAGGACCGACTCCGCTCGACAACGAGCTCGTGCAACGCCTGAAAGCCCGGTTTGGCGATGCCATCAGGGAAGCGACTCAGGACCGCAAGCAGGCCATCGTGCTCGTCGCCGCTGATAAACTCCGCGAAATTTCACGCTATTGCCGCGACGAAGAAAAGTTCGACATGCTTGACGACCTCACCGCCGTCGACTGGCCGAAGCGCGAGAAGCGTTTCGACGTGGTTCTAATTCTGTACTCGTTCCCGAAGAATGAGCGCCTGCGCCTGAAAGCGCATCTCGGCGAAAACGAACCGGTGCCGAGCGTTTGCGAAGTTTGGCCGGTAGCAAATTGGCTCGAGCGGGAATGCTACGACATGTTCGGCATCGTCTTCGAAGGCCATCCGGATTTGAAACGCATTCTGTTGCCCGACGAGTGGCAGGGCTATCCGCTGCGCAAGGATTACGACATCTTGAAGCAGGACACAGACTGGGTGCGCGAGAATCTAGGGATCGAGAGCGGGCAATAGACGAGTAGAGAAGAGCGCGCGAATCAAATGACCAAAGGCCCCACAAGCGAAATCACTACCACCGTGCTAGGCGCGGACGAAATCATCCTCAACATGGGGCCGCAGCACCCGTCCACACACGGCGTGCTGCGCGTAAAGCTGAAGCTCGACGGAGAGCGCGTCGTCGATTCCGAATGCATCATCGGGTACCTGCATCGGGGCGTGGAGAAAATCGCAGAGCATCGCAGCTACCAGCAATTCGCACCCTATGTGGACCGGATGGATTATGTCGCAGCCGTCTCGAACGGCCTCGGCTATTGCGAAGCAGTCGAAAAGCTGCTCGGGGCCGAAGCGCCCCCGCGCGCGAAAGTGGTTCGCACGATCCTCACGGAACTTCAGCGCATCGCGAGCCACCTGCTCTGGCTTGGCACCCACGCGCTCGATATCGGCGCGCTCACGCCCGTCTTCTACTGCTTCCGCGAGCGCGAAGAAATTCTAAAGATTTTCGAGAAGTATTGCGGCGCGCGGCTCACCACGCACGCCTTCCGCATAGGCGGGCTGCAGTATGAGACCTACGACGGCTTCGAAGAAGATGTGAAGCGCTTCTGCAACGATTTCGAGCACCGCGTGGATGAATATGAAACGCTGCTCACCGAAAATCGCATCTGGGTCGGCCGCACCAAGGGCGTCGGCATCATCACCGCCGCAGATGCGATCGCGCTCGGCGTCACCGGGCCGGTGTTGCGCGGCAGCGGTGTGAAATGGGATCTGCGCAAAGCGATGCCATACGCCGCCTACGACCAATACGAATTCGACATCCCCACGCGCCCCACCGGCGATACCTACGATCGATACATCGTGCGCATGGAAGAGATGCGACAGTCGCGTCGAATTTGCCTGCAGGCGATCGAAAATATTCCATCCGGCCCAATCCTCGGAAAAGTTGGCAAGGTGCTGAAACCGCCGCCGGGCGAGGTCTACCACTCGATCGAAGCGCCCAAAGGCGAGCTTGGCTACTATATCGTGAGCGACGGCACCACGCAGCCATATCGCCTGCGCGTTCGTCCGCCATCCTTTATCAACCTGCAAGCGTTCCGGAAAATGGCGCAGGGCGCGCTCGTTGCGGACGTAGTCGCGATCATCGGCACCATTGATATCGTTCTCGGAGAAGTCGATCGCTGATGGGGCACCTCATTCCATCTTCGATTGGGCTTTACGTGCTGCCGGTCGTCTACGCAGTAGTCATCGTCGCCGTGTTGCCGCTCCTCGCCGGTTACATCGTCCTTCTCGAGCGCAAAGTGATGGCCGACATGCAGGCGCGTCTCGGCCCGATGCGAGTCGGCCCGCACGGACTGCTCCAGCCGATTGCCGATGCCGTGAAACTTCTCCTCAAAGAAGACATCATCCCCGCGAATGCCGACAAACTGATGTTCTGGATGGCGCCGCTTGTCAGCGTCACGATGGCGCTGCTCGCCTACGCGGCGCTGCCGATTGGCCCTGCATTTCAAATTGCAGATCTCAACGTCGGACTCCTCTTTATTTTGGGCATAAGCTCGCTTGGAATTTACGGGATCGTTCTCGGCGGCTGGGCCTCGAACAGCCATTATTCTTTGCTCGGCGCACTGCGCAGCGCCGCGCAACTCGTCAGCTACGAAACGGCCGCTGGCCTGGGACTCGTTTCGGCCCTGCTTCTCGCCGGTTCGCTCTCGATGAAAGAAATCGTGCAGGCGCAATACGACCAGGGCACCTGGTTCATTTTCTCGGTACCGGTCGGATTCTTCATTTATATGGTTGGCTCGATTGCGGAAACGAATCGCGCGCCCTTCGATCTGCCCGAAGCGGAATCGGAACTCGTCGCCGGCTACATGACCGAGTACAGCGGCTTCCGCTGGTCGCTCTATTTCCTCGCTGAATACGCGAACATGATCATCGTCGCGGGTATCGCCACCACGCTGTTTCTCGGCGGCTGGCTGCGCCCCTTTGCGCGCTGGCACGATCATTTCCCAGGAACTTCGCTCGAATTTTTCGACGTAATCCCGTCGCTCGTATTTTTGGCAGCGGCGGCCTATTGTTTCTACCTCGCGCCAAAGCAGCCAGTGCAAATTCAGAAAATCGTGATGGCGGCATTTGGCGGCGCATGCTTGTTGCTTGCGGGAGCTATGGCCGCGGCGCTCTTTGCGTCGCCCGTCGTAATGGCCGGCATTCACGGCGCATTCTGGTTCATGGCTAAAGTGGTGGCTTACCTCTACGCCTTCCTGTGGTTCCGGTTTACGTTTCCTCGCTACCGCTTCGATCAGCTGATGCGTCTCGGCTGGCGCTTCCTGATCCCTCTCGCTCTCGTCAACGTGATTGATGTTGGCATCGCCATCATCCTCAGGCAGGAACTGGGCTGGAGCCCATTCTGGGCGATGCTGCTTATGACGCTCGTCACTCTAGGCGTCGCGATGTGGCTGGCAAGCGAAGGCGCGAAACCCGCAACCACATTGCAGCCGGCGGATACTGAAATATGATCCTGAATCAAATCCTGTTCTATTTCTTCGCCGCGCTCGCGATTGGTTCCGCGATCCTCATGGTCACGCGCCGCAACATCGTCCATAGCGCTGTTTTTCTGATTTCCACTCTCCTCGCGACGGCTGGAATTTTCCTCCAGCTCCAAGCCGAATTTCTCTTCGTCGTTCAAATCATTCTCTATGTCGGCGGCATCATGGTCCTGTTTATTTTCGTCATCATGCTCGTGAATCTCGACGTCGCCTTGCGCCAAATCCAATTCAATCGGCAAAAATATGTCGCCGCCGTGCTCGCCCTGGTCCTTGCTGCACAGGTGTTTTTCGCTTTGTGGGCGGGCCGCGTCGGCCTGAACCTGAACCACCGCGTCGACACGATGCCGGCAAGAAACACGGAAGCCATTGGCGACGCAATTTTTCAGCGTTACATGCTGCCGTTCGAAATCGCTTCGGTGCTGCTGCTCGTCGCGATGATTGGTGCCGTCGTGATGGCCAAGAGGAGGGTCTGATGATTCCTACAGAAGCGTATCTCCTCCTCAGCCTTGCGCTCTTCACCATCGGAGTCGTCGGCGTTCTCACCCGCCGCAACGTGATTATCGTGCTCATGTCTATCGAGCTGATCTTGAACGCGGTCAACATCAACCTCGTCGCGTTCTCACGCCACTTCGGTTCCGTCGATGGCCAGGTCTTCGCTATCTTCATTATCACGGACGCTGCCGCCGAAGCCGCCGTTGGCCTCGGCATCATTCTCGCGTTTTTCCGCAATCGCGAAACGGTCCTCGCGGACGAAATGGACATGCTGAAATGGTGAAAATCGCCCGATGACGTCACAGCTGCCATTCTTTCTCGCGCACATCTGGCTGATTCCGATGTTTCCGCTCATCACGGCGGCGGCCATGCTGTTTTTTGGGCGGAAGCTGGCGCAAACAGTCATCAACGCCCTCTGCGTCGGCAGCGTTTTCATCTCGTTCATTTTTTCGGCCGGAAGTTTCCTTCAGCTGATCTCGCTGCCGCCCGACAATCGCATCGCCATCAACGTTCTCTTCGAATGGCTCCCCGCCGTCCCGTTCCACATGCTCGACGGTCGCCTCGCGAATTTTGTAGCCGACTGGGGCTTCCAGCTCGACCCGCTCTCCGCCGTGATGATTCTCGTCGTCACCGGCGTCGGCTTCCTGATTCACGTCTATGCCACCGGCTACATGACGCACGAAGGCGGCTATTACCGCTTCTTCGGCTACTTGAATCTTTTCATGTTCGCCATGCTGATGCTGGTGCTCGCCAATAATTTCCTGCTGCTCTTCGTCGGCTGGGAAGGTGTCGGCACGTGCAGCTATTTGCTCATCGGGTTTTACTTTCACAAGAAATCCGCGTCCGATGCCGGCAAGAAAGCATTCATCGTCAATCGCATCGGTGACGCAGCTTTTCTCCTCGGCATCTTCATGACGTCCGCTCTCCTCGGCACGATATGCTTCGCAGATATCGGCCCCGCGCTCGCAAAAGGAAATTTCAGCGTCGGCGACCCGCGCATCGTCGCCATCGCGCTTCTGTTCTTCGTTGGCGCCACCGGAAAATCCGCGCAAATCCCGCTGTATGTATGGCTCCCCGACGCGATGGAAGGCCCCACTCCCGTCAGCGCGCTTATCCACGCCGCCACAATGGTCACCGCAGGCGTCTACATGGTCACGCGCACGAGCGCCATCTACCAACTCGCACCCGCCGCAATGGCCGTTGTCGCCATGGTCGGTGCGATCACTGCGCTGTTCGCCGCGTCGATGGGCGTGGTCCAAACCGACATCAAAAAGGTTCTCGCCTATTCCACCGTCTCGCAGCTTGGCTACATGTTTCTCGCCTGTGGCGTAGGCGCCTTCACCGCCGGCATCTTCCACTTGATGACCCACGCATTCTTCAAAGGCCTGCTATTCCTCGCCGCCGGCAGCGTGATCCACGCGCTCTCCGGTGAGCAGGACATGCGCAAAATGGGCGCGCTCTCCAAAAAAATCCCCATCACCTATTGGACGATGCTCATCGCCACCCTCGCCATCGCCGGCATCTTTCCGTTCGCAGGTTTCCTGAGCAAAGACCTCATCCTAGGCAAAGCCTACGAAAAAGACGTGCTCCTCTGGGCCATTGGCTACTTCACTGCTGGCATGACGGCCTTCTACATGTTTCGCCTGATCTTCATGACCTTCCACGGCCAGTCGCGCGTCGACCACGAAGTGGAGCATCACATCCACGAATCGCCGCGCTCGATGCTCGTTCCGCTCGTGGTTCTCGCTGGCCTTTCCATCGCAGGCGGCTGGGTCGCGTGGCCGGAAATCCTCGGCGGCAGTAGCGCCTTCATTCGGTTCCTCGAGCCGGTGGTCCAGGTACCGCACGAATTGCGTGCCGAAGCCGTCAAAGGAGTCAATTCGCGAGGTGGGGAAATCGTTTTGATGTTGCTTTCAGAAGGCCTGGTAGTGTGCGGCATCCTTGCCGCTTGGTTTCTGTACATCAAGCGCAGCGAACTGCCCCAGCAGATCGCGAATCGCCTCGGCTGGTTCTATCGCCTCGTTTACAACAAATACTACGTGGACCAAATTTACGATTCGCTTTTCGTCAATCGCGCGAAAGACCTTGGCCTCGCACTCGGCGCTTTCGATCGCACCGTAGTCGACGGCGCCGGCGTCAACGGCGCCGGCTGGCTCACGCGCTTCATCTCGAAAGTTTCCATGTGGTGGGACACCTGGATTGTCGATGGCTCGGTACGCTTCGGCGCGCGCATCGTCTGGCTTCTTAGCTATCCGGTGCGTATGGTTCAGGACGGCTTGGTGCAAAGTTACATGTTGCTGATCGTAATCGGCCTGATCGGTTTTCTTGCTTATTACTTTCACATCGCCCATCAAGCGATGCGTTAACAAAATGCGTTGAAGTTGTAGCGGCCGCCTTCAGAAGGCCGAATTGTCAGTACGGGCACCAAACAGCAAGAACGCTTGTCATCCTGAGCGAAGCGAAGGATCTCAACGTGATGCTCGCGCACCTGCGAGCCAAAGCAAGCGAGGGAATGGATGCTTTCTGATAGCCACATCTTGAACACGATCCTCTTCACGCCGCTCGTCGGCGCGATCCTGATGCTCTTTATCCCCCGCGAGCGCCCAGACCTTCACCGCTGGATGGGCAATATTTTCGCCTGTCTCGGACTGCTCGTCTCGCTCCCTCTCATCTGGCGCTTCAACACTTCCCTCGACGCGCCACGCTTCCAATTCCTCACCGACCACGAATGGATCCCATCGATCGGTGCCCGCTACACGCTCGGCATCGACGGCCTCAGCTTCCTGCTGGTGATGCTCACCACAATCCTCGGCGCAATCGCCGTCCTTTCGTCGTGGTCTGCAATTCAAAAGCGCGAAAAGGAATACTACATCCTGCTGCTGCTCCTCCAGACCGGCATGCTAGGCGTTTTCATGTCCCTCGATTTCGTTCTCTTTTACGTTTTCTGGGAAGTGATGCTCGTCCCGATGTACTTCCTCATCGGAGTCTGGGGCAGCGAGCGCCGCCTCTATGCAGCAATTAAATTTTTCCTCTATACGCTCGCTGGTTCTGTGCTGATGTTGCTCGCGGTCCTGGCAATCTACTTCACCGCGCACACTTTTAGCATCAAGGACGTGCTGGAAGCGCCGCACCCGCTTTTCTCGTTCCAACTCCAGAAATGGCTTTTCTGGGGCTTCTTCTTCGCCTTCGCCATCAAAGTACCGATGTTCCCGTTTCACACCTGGCTGCCCGACGCGCACACCGAAGCGCCCACCGCCGGCAGCGTCATCCTCGCCGGCGTCCTTCTCAAAATGGGCACCTACGGTTTCTTGCGCTTCTCAGTCCCTATGTTTCCGGACGCGACGAACCAGTATCGCAACTTCATGATCGTCCTCTCACTCATAGGAATCATCTACGGAGCGCTCGTCTGCATGATGCAGAAGGACATGAAAAAACTCATCGCCTATTCCTCGGTGAGCCACATGGGATTCTGCACGCTGGGAATTTTTGCGCTCACGCCGCTCGGCCTCACCGGCAGCATCATCCAGCAAATCAACCACGGTATCTCGACCGGCGCCCTCTTCCTGATCGTCGGCGTCCTCTACGAGCGACGCCACACGCGCCTGATCTCCGAATTCGGCGGCCTCGCGACGCCCATGCCGAATTTCGCGGCGGTCTATCTGATCGTCACGCTCAGCTCTCTGGGCATGCCGCTCCTAAACGGCTTCATCGGTGAGTTCACAATCCTGCGCGGCATCTTCGAAGTGAAGTGGCAATATGCCGCCTGGGGCGTCATTGGAGTGGTGCTCGGCGCCGCATACTTGCTCTGGCTCTACCAGCGCGTGATGTTTGGCAACATCACGAATCCGCTCAACGAGCATCTGCCTGATCTCAACGGTCGCGAGTGGGCCACGCTGCTCCCGCTCGTGTTCCTGGCATTCTGGATTGGCATCTACCCCGCGCCGCTGTTTCACGTGCTGGAAGCGCCGGTAGATCGCCTGATGCGAACTGTGAGCCCTGGTTATCTCCCGCCGGCCGTTCCAGCCGCATTGATGGACGCGCCTTTACCGCCACCCATGGCCGAAGCAGTTCCGGTTCTGCCCGCGCCCGCGCCCAAATCACCCGCCGCGCAAAGCAAGCCCGAGGACAAGTAGATGGACTGGCACACCATCCTTCAGCAATCGCGCGTCGACTTCTCCTTCATCCTTCCGGAGGCGATGCTCGTCTTCTTCGCACTGGCGATTCTGCTGACGGATTTTTTCCTCACGCCCGCGCAAAAAGGCTGGAACGCGATCACCGCCATGCTCGGCGTCGTCTTCAGCGGCATTTCGCTGTGGCTCATGGTAGGAGCCGCTTCGCAACGCTATTCGGCGTTCGACAACTCCATCGTCATCGATCCGTTCTTCATTTTCTTCGGTTTCCTGTTTCTAGCCTCCACCGCGCTCGTCATCCTGCTCTCCGTCCGTTACATGGAGCTCGAGCGCGAACAGCACGGCGAATACTACGCGCTGATGCTTCTTGCCACCGCCGGCATGATGTTTCTCGCCTGCGGCAACGATCTCGTCGTCCTCTTCCTCGCTCTCGAAACGATGGCGCTCAGCTTCTACGTTCTCACCGGTTTCCTTCGCCGCGAACGCCGCTCGAACGAAGCCGCCATGAAATACCTGCTAATGGGCGCCTTCAGCTCCGGCATTCTCGCCTACGGTTTCTCGATTCTTTACGGCATCGCCGGCTCCACGCACCTTGACGTGATCTCGATCCGCCTCGCCGAGCGCCACCAGATGCTCCCCGGCGGCGACATTCTCATCTTCCTGGCGATCGCCACGGTCGCTGCCGGCGTGTTCTTCAAAATCGCCGCCGTCCCATTCCATCAATGGGCGCCCGACGTCTACGAAGGCGCGCCCACTTCAATCACCGCCTACGTCAGTGTCGCCTCGAAGGCTGCCAGTTTTGCGCTTCTGCTTCGCTTGTTTCTCACCGTCTTCTGGCCCGTCCGCGTCGACTGGGTGATGCTCATGGCCGCTGTTGCAGTTCTCTCGATGACCATCGGCACTCTCGCCGCCATCACGCAGAACAACATCAAACGCCTCCTCGCCTATTCTTCGATCACCCAGGTCGGCTACATCCTCCTCGGCTTCGTCGCCTCCGTGAATCCCGACGGCTCGCTCAATCCGCGCGGCCTGCAAGCCATGGCGTTCTATCTCTTCGTCTACGCCTTTTTCAACACCGGCGCATTCGCCGTCGTGATGGTCCTCCGCCACAAAGGCGTAATCGGTGACGATATCGACGACCTCAACGGCCTCATCGAGCGTAATCCCGGAGCAGCCATCCTGATGCTGATTTTTCTTTTGTCGCTCGCCGGCATTCCGCCCACAGCAGGCTTCGTCGCTAAGCTCCTGGTCTTTTGGTCGCTGATCGAAACGGGCCATTGGCTACTGGCCATCGTCTCCGTCGCCTACATCCTCCCGGCGGTCTATTATTACTTCCGCATGGTAGCCGCGATGTGGGTACGCACCTCCACCGACCCGGTGAGGCCGATAATCTCCTGGGCTCAAAAATTCGCTCTCGCAGCCATGGTCATTATCACCCTCGCCGCCGGAATTTTCCCCGAGCAATTCCTCCTTCTCGCGAAATATTCCATCATCAATCCCTTCTTCCACTAGAATCGGAGGTCGGTCATGACCTCTCAACCTCCCATTCCTCCCAAGCGATCGAAGCAGGATGTCACTCAGCTCGCCATGGTGATGGAGCTTCCGATGATCATGATTGGCGCGGTGGTGATTGGAGGCGGTCTAGGCTATCTGCTCGACCAGCGTCTGCACACAAACCCCACCTTCGCGCTGATACTGGGCCTGCTCGGCTTCGGCGCAGGCGTCTGGGAAATCATCCGCCGCCTCTCCCGCTCAGAGAAAAGTGACAGCGGCAGCCCCTGAGCTTTACGGTTAAGGTTCTTCGGTGGGAGCCCCGTATGCGTGCGATGGGTGTTAGATTTTCCGGTGGGAGCCCCCGCATTTATGCGGGGGAGGAGCGCTTCAGCGCTCCGATACAGGCTCCGTTTTTGATTTGCGCTTTAGCGCTGGGCTTTCGCTGAAGCCTCGCCACAAAATGCAACAAGACGACGCATTCTACGCCGCCTCCGAGCGCCGCATCGAGTACCTCACCATCGCCATCGGCGCGCTCGCCACGATCGCCGCCACCATCCTCTGGAACTGGCGAGCCGCCGCAGGAGTCGCCTCCGGCGCCGCCCTCTCCTGGATCAACTACCGCTGGCTAAAACAAGGCGTCTCCACCCTCGCCCGCCTCTCCACCGCACAATCCGGAACCGAAAAAGCGCGCGTTCCGCCCAGCGTTTACCTGAAGTTCCTCGGCCGCTACGTTTTGCTCATCGTAGCCGCCTATGCTATTCTGCGAAGCTTCAAATTGCCAGCCGCAAGTCTGCTGGCTGGATTCTTTGCCGTCATCGCAGCGGTCATCCTGGAATTGATCGGGCAGCTTTTCCGGTCAGGGCCCGAGCCGCGCGAACACAGTTGAAAGAAATACAGCTGAAGAACGCTCGACGAGGTGGTCTTGGAACATCCAGTCTGGTTCTCGATACTCCTGAATCGCTTGTTCGCCAAGCCCGTCCTGGCGTTGCTGGCAGCTCTCCACATTCAACCTGCAAATCCCGCATACCCGATTCCCACACACGTCGCGATGGAAGTGCTCGCCTTTCTCATTGCCGCCACTTTCTTTCTCTGGCTGAGGGCCCGCATCTCAGTCGATCGCCCCGGCGGAACGCAACAGTGCATGGAAGCGCTCCTCACGAACTCGATGGGCGTCGGCGTCCGCGATCTGCTCGAAGACAATGTCGGCCACGACGCCAACAAATACCTCGCCATGCTCGGCAGCATCGGCATCTTCGTGCTGCTCAATAATCTCATCAGCTTGGTTCCGACTCTCGAATCTCCCACGGCCCAAGTCTCCGTCCCTCTCGGCTGCGCAATCGTCGTGTTCCTCTATTACAACTGGACCGGCATCGTAAAACACGGCCCTCTCGGCCACAGCAAACATTTTCTTGGCCCCGTTCTCGCCATGTCGCCCATCATGCTGCCCATCGAAATCGTCAGCAATCTGGCGCGCTTGCTCTCGCTCACCGTCCGACTCTGGGTCAACATGCTCGTGAGCGAAACCCTTTACATCCTATTTCTCGGCCTCATGCTAGAACTTTCCATTTTCCTCGAGCACCTGAACAAAGCCGGCTATATCGGCCTGATAGTTCCGTTAATCGGCCCAATCCCATTCATCCTGCTTCATATTTTCGTAGCAGTGCTGCAAGCCTTCGTCTTCACAATTTTGCCCGTAATTTACGTAGCTGGTGCCGTAGCCGAAGAGCACTAATCTGGTTGGAGGCTCAGAAATAAAAGCCTGTCATTCTGAGCGAAGCGAAGAATCCCAGCGCAGCCACCAGGCAAGAGCATTCAATTAACACCGTCGTTGTAGGCCGCGGTTTCAACCGCGGCAAACCATAACCCAACGACGCGGGGCTTCAGCCCCTGAAGAACATTCATAGAACGCTCGGCATCATCGCCACCAGTGTGATCCCGGCTGTTTGAGGATGACGGGAGCCACCTCCTGGCGGCAACTTCATACAAGGAGCTTCACAATGAAAAGGTACGCGCTGTTCCTGCTGTCCGTTGTCGCTATCAGCCTGCTCGCTCCTGCCGCTTTCGCGCAGGAGACGGGACGTGCGGCAGCCTCTGCCGTAAATTGGGTCGCCATCACGTCCGGCTTCGCCATGGCCATCGCCTCGGCCGCCGGCGGTTACGCTCAGGCCAAAGCCACCGCCGCAGCCTGTGAAGGACTCGCTCGCAACCCCGGCGCAGCCGCCGCAATCCGTTTCGCTCTGATTTTGGCGCTCGTGCTGATCGAGTCGATGGCCCTCTATACCTTCGCCATCGTCTTCCTGAAGGTCGTCTAGCCTCGATCCAACACCCAGACGGCATTGCAAGGCCCGGGCGCTCGCAAGAGCCTCCGGGCCTTTTCTTTTTCCGTGTTTCCTGATTGGCGCGTTTCCATCCAACCCGTGACCGCTCCACAGCGTCTTATTAGTGCAAGACGACGTTACAGGTTGGAAGTGATCGACAAAGACGCTAAGGCCAGCTCGAAGGGGCCCGGTAGCCGCGAAAAGCCCCTGGTCCGCAACATACCCACCCAAAATTCTAATCGCAAATCTGGAATTAGAATTTCCCCCAAACCATAGAAAAATCAGCCTACTAACTTTTTCTAATCGCAAATATTTCGCACTTTTGCAGGTCAGTTTCGTTGAAGGATTTTCGGGGGAAAAGAAGGCGCTGAGTCTACCGCACCGTCAGCGAATCCGCAGCCGCCCGCGCCAGGCTCAGCACGCGCCCGGGCAGGATCCCAAGGTAAAGCGTGCCAATCGCGCAAACCGCCAGCGCCGTAGTCAGCGAAGCCGCCACGGGCGTCAGCACGTAATCCTTCGACGGCTCCCAGAAGTACATCGCCACAATCACGCGCAAATAATAATAGGCGCCAATCACGCTGTTGATCGCCGCAATCACCACCAGCCACACGACGCGCGAATCCAGCGCAGCCTGAAACGCGAAGAATTTTCCGAGGAATCCGCCGGTCGCCGGCAGGCCCAGCAGCGACAGCAGGAAAAGCGAAAAGCATACAGCGAGCACCGGCTGCTTCGACCCGAGCCCGGCGTAGTCCTGAATCTCGAGCCGCTTTTCGCCCTGCTGGCCGAGGTGCGACAGCACGAGGAACGCGCCAATCTTCATCAGCGCGTACGAAGCGAGATAAAACAAAATCGCAGCGACGCCCAAATCCGTTGCCGCTGCGAACGCCACCAGAATGTATCCCGCATGCGCGATCGACGAATACGCCAGCATCCGCTTCACGTTTGTCTGCACCAGCGCAGTGAAATTCCCGATACACATCGTCAGCACGGCCGAGACCCAAATCGCCCAGAACCACAAATCGCTCGACGTGCCGAAAGCCACGTAAAAGATCCGCACCATCACCGCGAACGTCGCCACCTTCGGTGCCGACGCGAGCAGCGCCGTCACAGATGTAGGCGAGCCCTGATACACGTCCGGCGCATAAATCTGGAATGGCGCCGCCACCACCTTGAATGCGAGGCCCACAAACATCAGGCCGAGTCCCAGTATCGCGAGCCCGGCCGGAGGCGTGATTTGAAATGCTGCCTGAATCGCATCGATGCGCGTGGTGCCTGTCGCACCGTACGTCATCGCGATTCCGTAAAGAAAAAATGCAGTCGCGAAAGATCCCAGAAGAAAATACTTGAGCGAAGCTTCGTTCGACTCGAGGGCCCGCCGCCGGAATCCCGCGAGAATATAGGTCGAGATCGAACTCATCTCCAGGCCGATAAAAGCCGTCACCAGTTCGTTGGCTCCCGCAAGAATCCCCATCCCGGCCGTCGCGAAAAGCACCAGCGCGTAATATTCGCCGCGTTGCAAACCCTCCCGATCGAGATAGCTGTAAGAGCCGAGAATCGCGATGGCCGCCGCTCCGATCACCACCACGTGCACGAAAACGCTGAACGCGTCAGCGCGAATCAGGCCGCTGTAAGCCAAGCCGGGGTCGATCGCTGCCAAGCGAATGGTGAAAAGCGCAGCAATCGCGCCAGCCAGTGCGAAATAGCCAAGCGTCCGCTGCCGCGCTGGCCCGACAAAAGGATCGAGCACCATAATCAGAATTCCGGTCGCGCACAAAATAATCTCTGGCGCAAGCCTGTTGAGATCGGCGAGCTGTTCGGCGGAAATCTGCATCAGGGACGCACTCGAGCTGCTTCTGCTTCAGTTTTGAATATTGCCGCGGCGGCAGGAACGGCAGCCTTCTCTGCAGAAGTCGCCGGCATCGCCGGCCGCGTCGCGTTTTGCGCGCGACCGCTCATCATCTGTTCCAACAGCACGTTGGTCGCTGGTTCCATTCGCCGCGTGAAGAGCGGGGAAGCAATGCCCATGAACAACATCACCAGCGCCATCGTTGCAAGAATCACGCGCTCGCGAGTCGAAGCATCCGGCAGCGTCTTGTTCTTCTCGACTGTCACCTCGCCCAGCGCCACACGCTGGTACGCCCAGAGCAGATATATCGCCGAAAGCACGGCACCCGACGCAGCCCACGACGCCCAAGCGTGGTGTTCCTGGAAGACGCCAATCAAAATCAGGAATTCGCCGACGAATCCATTGAGCAGCGGCAGAGCCAGCGACGACAGGCACGCGAACAGGAAAAAGGCCATCAGCACTGGCATCGGTGTCGCCAGCCCGCCGAACTGCTTGATCTCAAACGTGTGCCGCCGGTCATACAACATGCCCACGCCCAAAAACAGCGCCCCGGTGGAGACGCCATGATTCAACATCTGATAAATCGCGCCCTGAATCGAAATCGTGCTGAACGCGAAGATTCCCAGCACCACAAATCCGAGGTGGCTCACCGATGTGTAGGCAACGAGCCGCTTCAAATCCGTCTGTACCGTGGCAACCAGCGCGCCATAAACGATCCCGAGAATCGCAAGCACCGCGATTACGGGCGCCGCACGGCGCGCCGCATCGGGAAAGAGCGGCAAGCAGAAGCGCAGAATTCCGTACGTCCCGAGTTTCAGCATCACGCCCGCAAGGATCACGGAGCCAGCCGTCGGCGCTTCCGTATGCGCGTCAGGCAGCCAGGTGTGCAGAGGGAAGAGAGGCACCTTGATTGCAAACGCCAGGAAGAACGCGCAAAAAAGCAGCATCTCGGTATTGGGCGGGAGATGCATGACTCCGGCGTGCAGACGCGCCTGAAGCTCCGGAAAGTCAAACGTACTGGCAAATTGAAGGGAACCGCTCACGTTGTAGAGCCACAGGATTGCAACCAGCATCAGGATCGAACCGAACATCGTGTACAAAATGAATTTCACAGCCGCGTAAATGCGCCGGTCGTGGCCCCAGATTCCGATCAGGAAGTACATCGGGATCAGCGTCAATTCCCAGAAAACAAAAAACAGGAAAAGGTCGAGCGAGACGAACACGCCGATCATCGCCGTCTCGATCACCAGCAGCGCGATGAAAAATCCTTTCACCTTCTCGTGGATTCCTTGCCACGACGCCAGAATCGAGATGGGCACAAGGAACGTCGTCAGAATCACGAGGAACAGGCTGATTCCATCCACGCCCATGTGGTAGCGGATCGCCGAACCGATCCATGGGTGAATTTCCTCGAACTGGTAGCCAGGATTTGCGGTGACGAATCCGCGAATCAGGAAGAGCGAGATCACGAATTCCGCCAGCGACACCGCGAGCGCAATGCGCCTGATCCAGGTGTGGTCCTCCGAGCGCAGGAACAGCAGCGCCGGCACGCCCAGCAGCGGCAGGAACGTGATTACCGTCAAAAGATGTGGCTGCATTTCCACTTAGTGCACCTTCATCCAGATTCCAAGCAGCAGTGCCGTGACGCCGACAGCGCCCACCACAACCCACGATGCATAGCTGCGCGCATTTCCCGATTGCAGTTCGCGCAATTTTCCGCCCGTCTCGCGAGCGAGCCGCGCCGAACCGTTCACGGTTCCGTCGATCAGGCCTTCATCCACCGTGTGCCACAGCACGTTCGTCGAGACCCACAGCAGCGGGCGGATAATCACAGCAGCATAAATTTCATCCACGTAGTATTTGTGAAGTACGAGCGTGTAGAGCCCATACATGCTCTGCGCGAGTTTCTTCGGCAAATCTGGCCTGCGAATGTAGAACCACCACGCGAGCAGGATGCCAAGCAAGCCCACAATCACGGGCGGGCCGGTAAGGGCGTGAACGAGATCCATTGCCGGGCTGGCTCCGCCTTCCTCGCCCGCTGGCCGCACGGCTGCTTCCTCCTGGCCGGCAGTCGCTTGCGCCTCGTAAGAAGCAAACACCGGATGCAGGAATGCTTCGAAGCGATCAGTGCCGCCAACGAGTTTGGGCGCGGCGAACCAGCCGCCGAAAATCGAGAGGAAGGCGAGAATGATGAGCGGAATCGTCATGTTGCGCGGCGATTCGTGGACGTGCACCTTGTGCTCGTCAAACTGCTGCTTGCCAAAGAACGTGAGAAAAATCAGGCGGAACATGTAGAAGGACGTGAGTCCCGCGGCAACAAGTCCGAGCAGCCACAGCGGCGCATTCGAATGCTGCGCAGCTTCCAGAATTTCGTCTTTGCTAAAGAATCCGGCGAAGCCTGGAACACCGGAAATCGCGAAAGTGGCGATGAACATCGTCCAGAAAGTGATCGGGATGGCTTTGCGCAGGCCGCCCATCTTGCGCATGTCCTGCTCGCCGCCCATCGCGTGAATCACGCTGCCCGCGCAAAGGAAGAGCAGGCCTTTGAAGAACGCGTGCGTCATCAAATGGAAAATGCCGGCTGCGTATGCGCCCACGCCGCACGCGAGGAACATGTAACCGAGCTGCGAGACCGTAGAGTACGCGAGAACCTTCTTTACGTCGGTTTGCACGAGGCCGATGGTGGCCGAGTAGAACGCTGTGGCCGCGCCAACCATGGCGACGATCAGCATCGCGATCGGCGCACGCGAGAAAAGCGGATGCATCCGCGCGACCATGTAAACGCCCGCGGTGACCATGGTGGCCGCGTGAATCAGCGCGCTCACAGGTGTGGGTCCTTCCATCGCGTCGGGCAGCCAAACATACAGCGGCAGCTGCGCGGATTTTCCGACCGCTCCGGTAAAAAGCAGAATGCAAATTGCGGTGAGCACGCCGGCTTGCGTCATCGTGTCCGACGGCATGCCGGCGGCTTGCGAGAAAATCGTGCCGAAATCGACGGAGTGGAATGTCCAGAAAAGAAGCAAAATGCCTATGGTGAATCCAAAATCGCCGATGCGCGTGGTGATGAACGCTTTTTTGCCCGCGCTTATCGCAGACTGCTTCAGGAACCAGAAGCCAATCAGCAAGTAGCTGCACAATCCCACGCCTTCCCAGCCGACGAACATCACCACGATATTCGCGGCGAGCACGAGCGTGAGCATGAAAAACATGAACAGATTGAGGTAGCTGAAGAAACGGTAGTAGCCACCTTCGTGCGCCATGTAGCCGGTGGAGTAGATGTGAATCAGCGTGCCGACAAAGGTGACGGTGAGCAGCATCACGATGGTGAGCTGGTCCACTTGCAGCGCGAAATTGACTTTGAATGGCCCGGCGGTCATCCACGGGAAATAGCTTCTTACCCAGGGGATTTGATTCGCGGGAAGCTGGAGAAATTCGCGGGTAGTCTCCACGACCGCAAGAAAAGCCAGCGACACGGAACCAATCGCTACGGAATTCACCGCCGATTTCGGCCAGTTCTTTCCGAGCAGGCCGTTGATGGCTGCGCCGGCGAGCGGCAGCGCGAGAATGATCCAGAGATGATCGAGCATCGGCATCAGAATTTGAGCAAATCCACGTTTTCAACGTTCAACGAGCGGCGATTGTGCGCAATCGTAATGACGATCGCGAGGCCCACAGCCGCTTCCGCCGCGGCTATGACAATCACAAAAAACACGAATATCAGCCCGTCCAGCTGGTTGTGCGCGCGCGCGAACGCCACAAAAGCGAGATTCACAGCGTTAAGCATCAGCTCAATCGACATAAAAATCGTGATGATGTTGCGCTTGAAAACAAACGCGATCACGCCAAGCCCGAACAGGATGGCGCTCAACACGAGGTAATAGGAGATGGGGACGATGCTCATTCGGTCCCCTTCTTCGCAAGCACGAGCGCGCCAAGAATAGCGATCAGTATCAGGATCGAGGTGGCCTCGAATGGGAAGAGATATTTTTGAAAGAGCATCGTGGAGAGCTCGCGAGTGGAAACAGCGGCCTGGTTCGGCGCTCCTGCGCCATTCGCAACCGTCGCGCCTATGGCCGAATGCGCCATCCAGTGCGCCAGCCCAAAGAGAAGAAAAATCGCCAGCGGCAGCCCGGCGTATTTCGCCATGTGGCTAAAGTTCGTGCGCTCTTCGACACCGGCGTTGAGCAACATGATGACGAAGACGAACAGCACCATGACCGCGCCCGCATAAACGATCACCTGCACCGCGGATATAAATTCGGCGCCGAGCAGCAGATACAAGGCGGCAAGCGAGACCATAACGAGAACCAGACACAGCGCGCTATGAATCGGCTCGCGCGCGACGATCAGCATGATCGCGCCCGCCACAGTGATCAGCGCAAACACGAAGAAAAGAATAAACGGGAGGCTCATGGATTCTTCACCACGATCCACAGCGCCGTCACCACTAGATTGAGGAGCGACACCGGCAGCAGCAGCTTCCAGCCGAACGACATAAGCTGGTCATAGCGGAAGCGCGGCAAGGTAGCGCGCGTCCAGACATAAAAGAAAAGAATCAGAAACACTTTCAGCAGGAACCAGAATGGTCCCTGCACGATGGGCATGACGACCGGGTGCAGGCAAATCAAGCCAAGCACCGCGGCAATCAGCGTGACGACAGTGAGCTGAATGCGGCCGATTCCGCGCATGTTGCGAACCGTGTCGTAGGCGAGATAAAACGCGGCGCAAAGTAGCCCGACGCCGGGAATATATTGCTGCCACGTCCAGCTATCCGGGAAGGGCGATAGCCAGCCGCCGAAAAACAGAATCGTGGCGAGGCAGGAAACGGTGATCATGTTTCCGTATTCGGCCATGAAGAACATGGCGAACTTGAAGCTGGAGTATTCGGTGTGGAATCCGGCGACGAGTTCCGTTTCCGCTTCGGGCAAGTCGAATGGCACGCGGTTCGTTTCGGCGACGGCGGCGGTCAAGTAGCAGAGAAAGCCGACAATTTGCGGGATCACGTGCCAGCGCGGGATGAAATGCAGGTAATAACCCCGCTGATGGAGGATCAATTCGTTGAAATTGAACGAGCCCGCAACCAGAAGCACGCCGACAACGGAAAGCGTGAGCGCAACTTCATAACTGATCATCTGCGCAGAGCTGCGCAGGCCGCCGAGCAGCGGATATTTGCTGTTCGACGACCAACCCGCGAGGGCGACTCCATAGACGCCGATCGAAGTGATCGCGAAGAGGAATAGCAGCCCGATGTCCACGTTTGCGACAATGAGTTTTGTAGGTTGGCCGAAGATGTAAACGGTCGCCGGGCCAAATGGAATCAGCGCCAGGGTGGTGAGCGCGAGCGTAAGCGCGAGAAACGGCGACAGTATGTAGAGGTAGCGATCGGCCGCAGGCGGCGTTACATCCTCTTTGAACAGAAATTTCACGCCATCGGCGAGCGGCTGCAGCAAGCCGTGCGCGCCAACATAGTAGGGACCCCAGCGGGATTGAATGTGCGCGATGACCTTGCGCTCAAACCACGAGAGGTAGGCAAGCGCCGTCATCAATACGAACAAAAGGACGGCGATCTTGACTAGCGATACCACCAGGACCGGATGTTGGGCGACGAACTCCACGGAGTATCTTTGGCCTCGTTGGTGGATTTGAGTTTGGAACAGTAACGCCCCAGGGTACCGCTCGAAAACAGGAAATCGTTGGACGAGAAAACAACGCCGGCCGGAGTTTCGTAAGACGGCTCGACGGTTTGACACGTTGCAGTGGAAAGTTCGGCGCCGCCTGCGAGCAAGCCCGCGACCGGAAGATCGTAGCCGCGCACGTTCTGGCGGATTTCATCGAACGCGGCTTCCGGCGTGCGCAAACGAATCGGCGAGCCGACGCCGAGCATGCTGAGTTGATGCGAGAGAATGCGAATCAGATCGAAATCGCTGCGCGGTCCTTGCGGATCGATGGAGCGATGCGTCATTTGAACTTCACCTGCGGTATTCGTGAGCGTGCCGTCTTTTTCGTATGTGGATGCGGCTGGAAGCACGACGTCGGCGCGCTGTGCGGTTTCCGTGAGGAACATATCCTGGACGACCAGAAGTTCGAGTCTGGCGAGGCGATCAGGCTGCTTCACCTCGAATGTCTTCAAGGGATTTGCGCCCACGACGTAGAGGGCTTTTAATTTTCCGGCCGCGGCAGCTTCCATCATTTCGCGAGCAGTCATGCCCAGCGCCGACGAAATTTCGCTGCCCCAGAGTTTGCTGAAGCGGACGCGTTCGGCCGCGTCGGCAAGCGGCGTGTAACCGGGGAGGCGATCGGGAAGAATGCCCATGTCCGCAGCGCCGCGCGAGTTTGCGTAATCGCCGAGCGCCATGAAACGCGTGTGGCCGGGGAGTTTTGAGCCGAAGCTGACGAGATCGCGAAGAGCAGCGCCGCTGATATCGGCACCGAAAATAATTACGACATCGGATTCTTTTTCGAGGCCGGTCTTCAATGCTGAAAGCGCGGTGCGCGTGTTGTCGTCGAAATCGCCCTGGCCTGTGGCGAGCCAGCGGACGGCCTGGCGTTCTGCGCCTTGCGCGACTTCCGCGAGATAAGCGGCCTTGCGATGAATTTTGCTCGGGCGGCCATTGATGACAAAGAGGCGCGCTTTGTGGTGGCGAATCGCGGTGCGGATTTGCCAGGCAACCAGCGGATTTTGCTGCGTGGCGTCATTCGCTATCAGCAAGGTGGCATTCGAAGCGTATACGTCCGCCATTGTGGCGAGCGAATCCTTGGCGCGCGGGCCGAGAGCTGCGGCGAGGCCAGTGTAGTCGGCGGTGCGGTGATGGTCGATGTTGTTGGTGCCCAGCGTGGCGCGCGCGAAGCGATTCAGCAGGTAATTTTCTTCGTTCGTGGTGTGATTCGAGCCGATCACGCCAGTAGCGGCAGGGCCGTGCACGTCGCGCACTTGCTTGAAGCGGCGCGAAACTTCTTCGAGCGCGTCTTCCCAGCTGGCGGGCTCAAGTTTGCCGTTGCGGCGAATGAGCGGCTGGCGGACTCGTTCCGGATTGTGCGTGAAATCGAAGCCGAAGCGGCCTTTGCCGCAGAGAAACTCGCCATTGATGCCGGAATGATCGCGGTTGTTCGCGCGCAGGATTTCGTTGTTGCGAATGCTCAGCGTGGTTTTGCAGCCGTTCGAGCAGTGCGTGCAGGGCTCGGGGACGTAGGTCATTTCCCACGGGCGCGTCTGATAGCGATAGGTTCCGCTGGTAAGCGCGCCGACCGGGCAGATATCGATGCACATGCCGCATTCTTCGCAAGCGAGCGCGCCTTTTTCGTTCGGCAGAATCACGGAGTGCACGCCGCGGGCGCCGACGCCGAGAGCTTTCACGTCCATGCCCTCATCGCAGACGCGCACGCAACGGAAACAAAGAATGCATCGAGGGGCGTCATAAAAAACGAGCGGCGACCACTGTTCTTCCGGGTAGTGCAGCTTTTCTTCGGTGAAGCGGCTGTGATCGAGGCCGTAGCGGAAGGTCATGTCCTGCAGTTCGCATTCGCCGCCCTTGTCGCAGACGGGGCAATCGAGCGGATGATTCGAGAGGAGGAACTCGATCATGTCCTTGCGCGCTTTGTGGACTTGGGCTGTGTCGGTCTTCACCACCATGCCTTCGACAGCGACGAGCGTGCAGGCGGTCTGAAGCTTCGGCGCCTTCTCGACTTCGACTAGGCACATGCGGCATGCGGCCTGTAGTGCGAGTCCAGGGTAATAGCAAAACGAGGGGACCTCGATGCCCTGGTGCTTGGCTGCTTCGATCACGAGCGTGCCTGCAGCCGTGGTCACCTTTTGATCGTTGATGGTGAACGTGATCTGTTTTTGTTCCGGCATCTTGCTAGCGAACCTCGGCAATCACGTCCGCGGGCTTATAGGGGCAATCGCCGCGCAGATGTTCTTCGAATTCATTGCGCCATTTTTTCACGATGCTGATTGTGGGCATGGCAGCTGCGTCGCCGAGCGGGCAGAAAGTGCGGCCCAGCATGTTTTTGGAGAGTTCGTCGATCAGCGGAATGTCTGAAGCGCGGCCGCCGCCATCGTGGAAACGGTCGAGCAACTGGCGAAGCCAGGCGGTGCCTTCACGGCAGGGAATGCACCAGCCGCAGGATTCGTGCGCGTAGAAATGCATGATGCGGCGAGCGAAGTCCACCATGCAGGTGTCCTCATCGAGGACTACTGTGCCACCTGATCCGAGCATCGAGCCAGCTTTTGCGACTGAATCAAAATCCATGGCGATGTCGATCTCGTCGCCAGTAAGAAGCGGACATGAGCTGCCGCCCGGCACAACCGCTTTGATTTTCTTTCCGCTGGGAACGCCGCCGGCCACTTCTTCGATCATGCGCTTCATGTTGAAGCCCATCGGCAGCTCGTAGATTCCGGGGCGATTCACGTGCCCGGAAACCGCAAATAGGCGCGTGCCGCCATTTTTCGGAGTGCCCAGGCCGGCGTACCATTCGGCCCCACGCAGGATTACGGCGGGAACGGAGCTGAGCGTTTCGACGTTGTTGATGACGGTAGGGCAGCCGTACAAGCCGACGACAGCAGGGAACGGCGGGCGGATGCGCGGGTAGCCGCGTTTGCCTTCGAGCGATTCCATGAGCGCGGATTCCTCGCCGCACTCGTAGGCGCCGGCGCCGGTGTGCGCGGCAAGATCGAAATTGAATCCGCTGCCGACGATATTTTTGCCCAGGTAACCCTTCGCATAGGCCTCGACGATCGCTGCTTCGACAATATCGATCACGTAGCGATACTCGCCGCGAATGTAAATGAAACCGCGTTCGGCGCCCACGGCTCGGCCGGCGATCACCATGCCTTCGATGAGTTGATGCGGATCCATTTCCATCAGCGGACGGTCTTTACTTGTGCCGGGCTCGCTTTCGTCGCCATTGGCAATGATGTATTTCGGTTTGCCGCCCGTTTCTTTGGGGACGAAACTCCACTTCATGCCGGCAGGAAAGCCTGCGCCGCCGCGTCCGCGCAGATTCGATTTTTTCACTTCATCGATGATCTGGTCGGGCGTCATCTGCTTCAGTGCCTTTTCGAGAGCCTGGTAGCCGTCGTGCTTGAGGTAGACATCGATTTTATTGGAATTGGGAATTCCGAAACGGCGGCTAATCACCACAACTTCGGCGGGATGTCGTTCGTGGATGGCGCCTGAAATTACGGATACCGGTTTCGGGCGCTTGCCTTGCTCGAGCTGCTCGAAGATCGTGTCGATTTTCGATGGGTCGAGATTCTCGTGATAGTCGTAATTGATCTGAATCGCCGGTGCGCCGGTGCAGGCGCCGATACATTCGACTTCTTCGAGAGAAAAGGTGCCGTTGGGCGAGACTTCCTTGTTTCCAATTCCCAGGCGTTTTTGAACGTGCTGGAAAAGTTCGTTGCCGCCGCGCAGCATGCAGGAAATATTCGTGCAGACCTGGATGTGATAGCGGCCTTCGGGCTTGCGACGGAGCATCGAGTAATACGCGAGCGTTTCGGTGACTTCGATTAGATTCAGGCCGACGCGCTTGGTGATCTCTTCGAGCAATTCGTCGCTCAAAAATCCGAACTGATCCTGCGCGTAGAGCATCATGGGGATGAGCGCCGAGCGCTTGATGGGGTAGCGTCCGAGTAGTTCTGTAAATTTCGCGTCGAGTGACGGCGGCAAGTGCATGATTCGTTTAGCGCCGGGCGGATGAGCCTAGCGGTCGACTTCCCCCAGGACGATGTCGGTGGTTCCGATGCAGGCCACCACATCGGCAATCAGGCGGCCTTCGCAGAGTTTTGGCAACGTTTGTAGGTTAATGAACGATGGTGCGCGAACTTTCACGCGATACGGATGGGCTGATCCGTCGCTGGAGACAAAAAATCCCAGTTCACCGCGAGGCGATTCGATCGCCTGGTAGACTTCACCCGGTGGCGGAGCGAAACCTTCCGTGTAAATTTTGAAGTGATAGATGAGCCCTTCAATCGAGGATTTCATTTCTTCGCGCGACGGAGCAATAATTCCGGGAGCAGTGGCCTTGATGGGTCCTTCCGCAGGGACTTTTTCCATGGCCTGGCGAACGATTTTCATGCTCTCGCGAATTTCAGCGACGCGAACCTGATAGCGCGCGAAGCAGTCGCCCGCGGTTTGCGTTTGAATATCGAAGTCAAACTCGTCGTAGCTCGAGTAGGGAAAAGCCTTGCGGATGTCGTAGGGGACGCCGCTGCCGCGCAGCATGGGGCCCGATGCGCCCATGGCTATGGCATCTTCGGCGCTGATGATTCCCACGCCCTTGGTGCGACCGAGCCAGATGCGGTTATTGGTGAGCAGGCCTTCGTATTCGTCGATGTGCGCGGGAAGGGCATCGATCACGCGGCGGATATGATCGAGCCA
This sequence comes from uncultured Acidobacteriota bacterium, assembly GCA_963772535.1. GTDB lineage: Bacteria > Acidobacteriota > Terriglobia > Acidiferrales > UBA7541 > Palsa-295. The sequence goes on along the minus strand of CAVYXN010000003.1, from coordinate 274,951 downwards.
GTTCGGAGGAGGCTCGAGGGCGATGCCGCCGATGCGGAAATAGCTGGTCATCATCCGCTGGCCCGAAACATATTCGAAAATCTTCATGATCTCTTCGCGCTCGCGGAAGGTGTAGAGGAACACGGACATGGCGCCGAGATCGATTGCGTGGGTGCCGAGCCAGACGAGGTGCGAAGCAATGCGCGTCATTTCCGTGAGCAGGACGCGAATGTATTGGGCGCGCTTCGGTATTTCGATTCCGAGAATTTTTTCGACCGCGAGGCAATAGCAGAGATTGTTGGAAAGCGGCGCGAGGTAATCGATGCGGTCGGTCATCGTGATGGCTTGCGAATAGGTTTTCGCTTCCATGTTTTTCTCGATGCCGGTGTGGAGATAGCCGATCACGGGCCGGGCTTTCAGCACGATTTCACCGTCGAGCTCGAGAACCACACGCAACACGCCGTGGGTGGACGGGTGCTGCGGCCCCATATTCAGGACCATCGTGTTCGCTGAGCCGGCTACGGTTTCGATCGTCGTTGGCATTAGCGATAGCCCTTATCTATAACCTTCGACCGGATAATCTTTTCGCTGGGGATGGCCTTCCCAATCGTCGGGCATCAGAATGCGCGAAAGCTCGGGGTGACCTTCGAAACGGATGCCCATTAAGTCGTAATTCTCGCGTTCGTGCCAGTTCGCGGTGGGCCAGATTTCGGTGACGGAGTGCACCGAGGGATCACTTCCTCCCAGCCGGACTTTGAGGCGCAGGCGCTCGTTGCGATCGAGCGAAAGCAGGTGGTAATTCACCTCGAAGCGAGGCTCGAGCGGGAAGCGGTCAACCGTGGTGATGTCCGAAAGAAATGAAAAATGAAGCGAAGGTTCCGACGCGAGATAAGCGGCAGCGCGCAGAAGGTGTTCGCGGGGTACTACGACCGTCGTTTCGCCCCGAAACTCGATCACCTCGGTGACGGCTTGCGCGTCCCATGCCTTCAGTTGATGGACTACGAGTGTTTTGTCAGCTTCCTTTGATTCCACGGTTGAATCCGATGGGCGTCAACGATTCCAGTCGAGCGCGCCCTTCTTCCAGAGGAAGATGTATCCTGCGAGCAGGATTATAATGTACACAAGCATCTCGACAAAGCCGAAGAGCTTCAGATCGTGGTACACCAAAGCCCACGGATACAGAAAGATAGCCTCGATGTCGAACAGGATAAAAAGCAGCGCAACCATATAGAACTGCACTGAAATTGGTTCGCGGGCGTCGCCCGTAGGACGAATCCCGCACTCATATGGCTGGTCTTTTTCCCTGGTACGCTTGTGCTTTCCGATGATTGTGGACATCACGATCAACGCGCCGGACAATCCGGCAGCGAGTATAAACATCAGCAACAACGAACCATAGTTGTCGAGGTAATTGCTGTTCATGTTGTTTGCACTGGTATAATAACGACCCGAGAGCGCACGGTCAAATGAACTCCCAGTTCTTCAATTCACCGCGTTTTCAAGCGTGTGCTGTGTGTCCGGGGCTGCCTTTCGCATGAGCTCTGGGTTCAATACCGACGTACAAATTGGCAGCCAGGTGTTTCACGTTCAAACGGAGGATCGCGGGCCAGCCCACCCAGTGATTGATACTGTGGTGTACCAAAACGGTCGTGTGCTGCACCGGCGCTCTTCGAATTATCGGCATTTTGTTGAATCCGAGGAATTCAATCACGAGGGGCTGCGCGATCGGGTGGAGGAGCAGCACCGTTCTGTGATTGAAGACCTGCGCTCTGGGGCGCTCGAGCCGCAGGTTGCCGCGGCTGCGACGCAGGATGGTCGACCTGGCGGGATTCAGATGCAGCTTATGAACCCGGGGTCGTGGCTTACCGGGGGACACATATTTCTGGACGTCGAATTGGTGCGGCGAGCGGATCGGGGGCCGCAGGCTGGAGTTGAGGTGGAAGCGTTTATTGACGGTGCGATCGAGGAGCGGCGTTTTTCTGAAACCACGGATAGTCAAGGGCGAGCGCGGTTGCGTTTTTCACTGCCGCCGCTGGGGAAGGGCGATCTGACGCTGGTGATTCGAGCGGCGACGCCCAGCGGAAATGACGAGCTGCGGTTTGCGATGCGCTCGCGGGCGAAGAATTCTTCAGGCCAGCCAACCGATCAGAAACCCGCGAATTAGGCTAGGACTCTGCTGCAATGAAAATTACGATCAACGGCGAGCTTCGTGAAATTCCTGACGGTCTCAGCGTTGAGGCGCTGCTTCAGCATCTGGAAATGACTGCCGAGCGGGTGGCTGTCGAGCGCAATCTCGATATTTTGCCGCGCGCGAAATGGACGGAGACCACGGTTCAGCCTGACGATCGGTTCGAGATCGTTCACCTTGTCGGCGGCGGTTAGTCGCAGCCCCTCACCAGATTCAAACGGCCTCTCGCACTCGGCTTGCCTTTAAGCCGCCAACACCTTGTCCAGAATGTCGAAGCAGCCGTCCCAACCCTTTTGGTGGCTGTCGCGGACTTTGGCTGTCGTGAAACTTTCGTGCGTGAAGATCATTTCCGTCGAGTTGCCGCGGTCGATCAGCTGCACCGTCACCAGCGATTCGGTGTCCTCCATATCTTCGGGCTTCTTTTTCGGCGGAGGAATTTGCTCCCAGGCCCAGGTGAAGACCAGTTTTTCGGGCGGCTTCACTTCGCGAAATGTTCCGTATCCGCGGTACGTGAAAGCTTCTTTGGGCACGGGAATTTCGATTACATAGCGGCCGCCGGGACGCACATCGAGCTCGATGTATTTCGGATTGTGCTCGGGAACGTCTTTGCACATCCACTTCTCTAGTTCTTCGCGCTTGGTCCAGGCCGCGAAGACTTTTTCGCGCGGCGCCTTGAAGGTGCGCCGGATTTCGAGCCTAGTTTCCGATGAGGTGCCTGGGGTTGCCATTTTGCGTTCTCCTCTTTTTGTAAGCCTTCGAGATATCGAGCCAACGAATCCAATTGCCGTTCCCAGAATTGCCGGTATTTTTCAATCCATTCCGCCGCGCTTTTCATCGGCATGGCGACTAACTTGCAGCGATGCATGCGCCCATCTTTTCGGCGCTCAACTAGCTTGGCGCGCTCGAGCACGCGCAGGTGTTTTGAAACGGCAGGAAGAGACATGTCATACGGCGCGGCAAGATCGCTGATGGACGCTTCGCCTCGGGCGAGGCGGGCGAGGATGCCGCGGCGTGTTGCGTCGGAAAGCGCGGAAAACGTGTTATCTAGAGCGGGTGATTGATAGTAAACCATATGGTTTACTATTGCTCGGTGGTAAGTCTCTGTCAAGCCAAATCTGCGCAATTAGAGAGAGGCGAGTAAGTGACCCAACTTGTCTTTTTTAGTTCGCAGGTACGCGCGCGAATGCTTGCTGGTTCGTGGCCGGCAGGGAATTCGCTTTACGATGCGAATGCCCGATCGTTCGAGCTGCGCCACTTTATCGGGATTATTTGAAAGCAAGCGGACATCGCGCAAGCCGAGCGCCTTCAGGGCTTCGGCAGCAAATGCGTAATCGCGCGCGTCATCCGCAAATCCCAGGCGGCGATTTGCTTCCACGGTGTCGAGACCGGCATCCTGCAGCTCGTAGGCCTTGAGCTTATTGATGAGGCCGATTCCGCGCCCCTCCTGCGGCATGTAGAGCAGCACTCCGGCCGGCTCGGCTGCAATTTTTCGCAGCGAAAACTCGAGTTGCGCGCGGCAATCGCAACGCTCGGATGTGAACACGTCGCCGGTGAGACATTGTGAGTGCACCCGTACGAGTGGCGCTTTTCCGTTGCGCGACCCACCAGATTGCAAAGGCCCGTGCTGAATCGCGATCGCTTCTTCGCCTTTCTTCGAGCCCTCGATTCCAAAAATTCGAAATCGGCCAAATCGAGTTGGCAGAGCCGCTTGGGCGACAAGGCGCGCCTTTCCGGATCTTTTTCTGGATTGTTTTTTTGGCTTCATCGCAAACGCCAATTATAACAGGCTTGGCAAAAGCGTAGCCGCTGCGCGAGTTGAATCGAACCTTTCGTCCCGCATCTCTTTACTTCGCCACCGGCTTTGGCTAACGTAATCGCAGAACGCCGTTCGCGGCGAACAAGCGAAATGGAAATACTCAGTGGCGGCCGAGACCTTCTCTTTATTCTGATTCTGAAGGTGTGCTGGGCCGCAGCGCTCGCGGCCCTGCTGGTGCGATTCCGTTCTTTCCGGCGACTGGTCTTCACCGAAAAACGCGATTCCGACCAGAAAGTAATGCTTCTGCTGTTTCTGACGCCTCCGCTTGCCATCGGAGTCTTGCTTCGTCTCGTCGGCTACCGATTCTTCGATTTGACACTCGAGGGCTCGTTCCTCATGGGTTTGATCGGTGGACGAATCGTCGGGCTCTTGGGCGGTTCGCTCATCAGCTTGCCGGCGTTTGGCAATCACGAGTGGCTTTCGAGCCCTATGGCGGCGAGCGTGGGCCTCCTTGCCGGAATGATTCGCGAAGTGATGCCAGAAAAGGAGGACATCTGGCATTTCGGGCCGTTTTTGTTTTTGAGCATCCCGGAATGGCTGTGGAAACTGCTTCGATTCGGGAAAAGAAATTGGGCGATGCTGCCGTTGTTTGCGTGTGCCGGACTGGCGGTAGCACAAGTCGAGCTCGCGTCGGTGGTCCCGGAAAACTGGCTCTTCGCTTTCCACCCGAGCAATTGGGGTTACATGCTGCTCATCGTATTGTCGTCGGTGATGAGCGTCGCAATGGCGATCAAGATCTGGAACAACACGCGGATCGAGATGAATCTCGAGCAGAATCAGCAGCTGCTTTTGAAGGCGCGCATGGACGCGCTCTCGAGCCAGATTAATCCGCACTTCTTGTTCAACACGCTGAATACCGTTTCGTCGCTGATTCGCTTTGACCCGGATATGGCGCGCGGCGTGGTGCTAAAGCTTTCCAATATTCTGCGGCGCCTGCTGCGCAAGCACGAAACGTTCGTGCCATTGCGCGAGGAACTCGAATTCATCGACGATTATCTCGACATCGAAGTGATCCGCTTTGGCCGCGACAAGCTGCAAATTTTCAAGGAAATTGAGCCTGAAGCGCTCGATTCCTTCGTTCCCAGCATGCTGCTGCAGCCGATGATCGAAAATTCACTGAAACATGGACTCGATCCGCGCCTCGAAGGCGGCCAGATCCATATTCGCACGCGGCGTAATGACGGCCGGCTCTACATTGAAATCGAGGACAATGGCGTGGGCATTTCACCCGAGCGGCTTGTTGAGGTGTACGGCGGCGGAATCGGTATCAGCAACGTGCACGAGCGTTTGCGTTTATTGTATGGCGATCAGTTCAAGATGGATATTCGCAGCGAGGAAGGCCAGGGGACGCAAATCCACATCGAGATTCCCGAGCTCGTAACGACGGAACATGTCCTGGGCTAGTCGTTTGGTTCCTCTTGTTGCCAATTCATTGATTTGATGTCCGGTTTGATCCACGCTGCTTTCGCTTCGGCCGATGCGATTCGCTCGCGCGAGTAAAATTCGTAGATTAGATTCTTATCGCTGCAGCACTCGACTACTGAATTGACGAGCGGCACCAGACCCTTCTCCGCGTCACGTCGCTCGACCACAAGTTTCTCGACTCTCTCGAGCCAGAATTCCGTGATGGTCAGATGGTAGCCGTTCTTGCCATGGTGCGCGATAAACCGGCGCAAGCCCGCGCGCATCTTTTCCAGCGCAGCCTTGAATTCCATTGTCGCGAGGTACCACGCAGCCACCGTCAGGTGCCGGGCGTGTACGAATTCCTCAGACGTATACGAGCAGTTTTCGAACCGGCGAACTACATCCTCGATTTCTGCCGCCGTGCGGTAGTGCGGCGCGTCGCGCATCTTGCCTCTCAAATAAAAAACGCCCGGGCGCGCATGGCACCCGGGCGTTCGATTTGCTCTCTGACTATTGTATGAGCTTCCTAGTGCGCCGTCCACCGCGAATCCAAAAGCTGCCAACGGCGGAGCATCGATTTTCTCGCCTGCCAGCATCGTAACAGCGTAGAATGCGCTGCGTTGCCGGGTCCGTCATTCAGCCGGGTCGACGAAAATTCCGGGGTAATTCATCGAATGAACGACGAAACAGAAAAAAGTAGTGCGTCTTCGGCCATAGTCCTCGCCATCCTCGTGATCGGAGTGGCGATTTATTGCGCCGCGTATGGCCTGCAGACGCTTGCCTGGTACGAGGGGCATCACTGGACCAAAGAAAATCCGTGGCTCGCGGACGTTCCGCAGCCCCTGCCGGCCGCGCCGCCTGCCGTCGCCAAAGGAAACCTGGTCAAAGCTTTCAACTACGAATTCACAGCCCCCTGGACGGGCAAGACCACCCAGACTCCTTCGCTAACGGGTGTTATCATTCGCTTCGATTCCGGTCAGGCAATTTTCTTCTACGATCCCGAGACGCTGCTCGATTCTCTACGCCAGATGAAATCCTCGAGCCCGTTGCAATATCAGAAATTTGTGACTTTATTCGCGGATCACCCGATTGAATCGAACTATGGGCTGTATGAAGCCGTGTATGGCGCCTCGCCGTCGCAGCTCTCGCCGATCATGATGAGCCGTGACGCGATGCGCATGAACGAACTGCTGATTTGGAAGCTCGGGTTCGGGATCGATGCGCGGGGCGGCCTATCGTCGTTTACGTGGGGACCGAATCGAGGCTTCCAGTTTGGCGATCCCGCCAAAGGGCCGGTTGCTCTGCGTGTTTTCAGCGATCGCAATGAGCAGTTCCGCTTTATCTTCGTCGTCGCACCGAATGCGAGCGGTCGCATCACACAGAACGACATCGCCGGTATCATCGCTTCGTTCAAGCCGATTCCGATTCTCGAGCGGTAATGCTTTTTCATATGTATTCGGAACCTAAGTTGGGCAGTCCGGCGAACATCTTTTGGATTGCGCTCACAACCATTGGTGTCCTCGCTTGGTGTTTTGGTCCACAAACGTGGGATTGGTACCAAGCGAAGAAAATGGGCGAATCGCGGCCTTGTCTAAGGGTGGGAGTGCGGCCAATGGTGATCGGGGATGCTAACGTGGCACCTGGAACCAAGGAAGTGCTCTTTGGTTACCAGTTCGAGGTGCCATGGTCGAACGCCGACGCCGCGATAACTCGCAAGATGGTTACTCTCACAGCGCCGAACGGCCACGGGCTCATCCTCTGGGATCCAACCGCTATACCCCAGTTGTTTGAAGATTCAAGCAAGCCAACACAACATCCAGGCATAAAAGATGCTATTGGTTCGGTGGTTGGAAAGGAAGCAGCACAGTCTAATTACGATCTTGTCAAACACGTGCTCGACATGACGCCCGAACAGATCTCGCCCATTCTGTCAAAACGAGAAGCGAATGGGCGGTTGGCATTATTGCACTTGAAATCGGTTCTTTACTGCGACAAGGGTCACCCGTCCTTTTATTCATACCATCAGGATGGTTTAAATTGTCTTCAGATTGGCGAATTCGGCGCCGGCCGAGTGGTTGAAGTAAAGTGCTTTGACGGAATGGACCGTGAGCTCAACTTTCATTTTAGTGCGGGGCAGGATGCCAGCGCACTGCTCACACAGGCTGAGATCAATCGAGTCATTCAAACGTTGCGCCCTGCAGAGAAAACTTCGGCCGTGTCATCTGAGGCGGCACCTCGAAACGCTAACTAGGCGCGTGCGGCTGCGCCTGATGCGTTCAGCACCTTCTGGTAATACGCCTCGTATTGGGGAATTACGTCGTTCGAGCAGTATTTTCGGCGTGCGTTAATTCGCGCTTGCTGCCCCATGGCGCGCCCGCGATCGGGCATGGTCAAAATCTGCAACGCGTACTTGGCTCCCGCTGCCACGTCGCGCGGCTGGATCAGGTAGCCATCCACGCCATTCGTCACGACTTCGGGTAATCCGCCGACGTCCGATGCGATCACCGGAACTTCGCAAGCCATCGCCTCGAGCGCGGCCAGACCGAACGACTCCGAATCGCTGGGAAGGAGAAAAAGGTCGGCCATTCCCAGCTTTTCCTGGACCACATCCTGCTTGCCGAGGAAAAAGACGTCCTTCGTGAGCCGCTTCTTTCGGACGATGAATTCTGCCGCGCCACGATCCGGGCCGTCACCCATCAACACGAGCTTTGCGGGGATCTTCTCACGCACGAGCGCGAATATTTCCACCACGTCCGTTACTCGTTTCACCGGGCGGAAGTTCGAGAGGTGCATCAGGATTGGCTCGCCATTGGGCGCCCACTTCGCTCGCGCCGCCGCATCGTCGCAGCGCTTGTAAAGGTCGCAGTTCACGAAATTGGGAACCACTTCGATTGGCCGCTTGATCTCGAAGTCTTTCACGGTTAGGTCGCGCAGGTAGTTTGAAATCGCGGTAACCCCGTCGCTTTGCTCGATCGAAAATTTCGTAATGGGCAGGTAGCTGCGATCGTGCCCGACGAGGGTGATGTCGGTTCCATGTAGCGTGGTAATGAACGGTAGCTTGCGCGGCGCCGCCATCATCCTGGCGAGCAGCGCGCTCACCGAATGGGGAATCGCGTAATGAACGTGCAGCAAATCGAGCGAAGCCGATTCGGCTACTTCGTACATTTTCGTCGAAAGCGCCAGGGTGTATGGCGGGTGATCGAAGAGCGCGTATGAAGTGACTTCCACTTCATGAAAATAAATATTCTCATGCGGGGCGTTCAGGCGGATCGGCATCGCATAGCTGATGAAATGAATTTCGTGGCCTCGCGCAGCGAGCTCGATTCCGAGTTCGGTGGCCACCACACCCGACCCGCCGTATGTTGGATAACATGTGATCCCGATTTTCATGGGCCCTCGATGATAGACGCCGCTTTCAAACCGGGCAACCGGCTGTTTAACCAGATGTCCGCTATCAAATTGAATTGAGTGCGCTTGCTTGCGCCGGCACGATGGCGAATGCTAGCCTTCCTGCTCTAATTAGACGAGCGAGGTGTTCCGACGGTGCAGCGACTTTCGGGCAAGGTAGCTTTTATTACGGGCGGCGGGACGGGAATCGGCCGAGCCTGCGCCCTCCTCTTCGCCCGGGAAGGCGCGGCCGTCGCAATTGCAGGACGCAGAAAAGGCCCGCTGGAAGCAGCGGTTAGCGAGATGGAAGCCGCCGGAGGCAAGGCAGTGGCGCTCACCTGCGATGTGGTGGATCGCGGGTCGGTGGAATCTGCGCTGGCGTCCACGGTGAAACATTTTGGAGCCTTGCACATCGTGGTCAATAACGCAGGCGCTGTCGTCGTGGCGGCGGCAGACGGTACATCGGACGAGGATTGGGACAACGTCATCGCAACGAACCTGACTGGCACATTTAAGGTTTCGCGCGCGGCTTTGCCGCATCTTCGCGCAGCGGGTGGCGGCGCGATTGTGAATATCGGGTCTATTCTCGGCATTGTCGCCAGAACGCAGCGCGCTGCTTACTGCGCTGCGAAAGCCGGCGTCACGGGCCTTACGAAAGCGATGGCGCTTGACCACGCGCACGAAAAGATTCGCGTGAACTGCGTCTGCCCTTCGCTCGTCGAAACTGAGTTGGGGCTAAAGTCAATTCGGGAGGCGACTGATCCGGAGGCGGAGCGCAAACGGCGCACTGAGGGAATTCCGCTCGGCCGTCTGGGCCTTCCTGAGGATGTGGCGCAGATGGTGCTGTATCTCGCGTCGGATGAATCTGCGTGGGTCACGGGCGCGGCCCTACCGCTCGATGGAGGTTTGACGGCCTACTGATATGAAACCATCAGCCAAAGCGATTGAAATGGCCACGAACGAGCTGCGCGCCCGCCTCAGCCAGACCAATACCGCGACTCAGTTTGGATTCGTGCTCGCCGATGCGGGGCATGGCCGCGTGAAGATGAGCATGCGGGTGGACGAGCGGCACCTGCAAGTTCACGGGGTAGTGCACGGCGGGATTCTTGCTGCGCTGGCGGATACCGCGGGTGGGCTCGCCACGTACATGGCATGTCCGCGGGGGACGCGAGTCGCCACAATCGAGATGAAAATCAATTACCTCGAAGCCGTCGAAGGCGGAACAGTATCAGCTGAAGCAGAAGTTGTGCGGCTGGGACGCCACATCTCAGTGGTTGACTGCGACATCCGCGACGAAAATGGTCGCCTGGTCGGAAAAGCGCTGATGACTTTTTTCGTGGGGCCGTTTCAAACCAACCGCAAGCCGCGGCACGCGAAGTCACGCACGCGCTGATCCGCACACACCTGCGCTGCGATAAAAACTCGTAGGTGCGAAATCCCGTCGTTCGTCTATTTCTTAGTCTATTCGCCGTGCCCGTTCTGACCGTTCGATCCGCCGTGCGCTGCCTCTTCGCCGTCCTTAAACAAGTACTTGATGCTGTGCTTATAGACGAGAAGGTTCGGGCTGCCGTTACGAGTGAGTTTGATGCAATCGCGGTCATACCATTCGACGGTGCCATGGAGCACTTCGCCGTCGGCTAGAACCACGGCAACCGGTGAGTGAGACTGCATCTGTTTGACGTAATAGAAGTTTTCCGCGTGCGTCTGCTCCGGCGGGGCTGGTTTTTTACGCGGTTGTGGTTGTTGGGGCGCAGCCGGGACCGGCCGCGGCGCGAATTGCTGTTCCTTCACATCGGTCAACGTAGGACGGAAAAGCTTGCGGTTCACCATAAAGCTCCTTCTGGGAATGTGCTACTTGTTATGACTATGTGAGCGCTGAATCGGTTGCAAATAAAGTTGGCGAATCTCAAAAATTTACATTGGCGGAAATGATGCTAGTGTGTGGCAAGCGAAGCGACGTAGGCATCCAGACCTAACTGCCTGCCGACGTTGCGCTTCAGGCGGCTTTCGAGGCTGTCGAGGCCTTCTGTAGCCCGCGTGACCCACTCCAGATTTATCTTTTTACCCAAGGCTGCCAACTCCAGTTGCAAATCCGGATTTCTAGGGAGACTGCTCTTGGGGCCCTGCGAATATTCGAGTAGGTCTGTAAGCAAACTATAGAACAGCGCCAAAATATTTTCAAACGATTCCTTCTCCTGCTTGGCGAACTGCGCTGTGGCCGCGAAGATTTCACTGTAGTTTCCGGCATCCACCGCCTCGGAAAGCAAGCTCAACACGCTTCTGCGAAGGCGCGCTGACTCCTGAAGATCGAGTTCCAGCGCGATTCCTGGACTTCCATCTGAAAGCTGGGACGCGAGCTTGCGCTCAGCTGGCTTTGCACTGGTGCGCTCTTTCAGGAACGATTGAATCGTTTCTGCAGACACTGGCGCGAAATGGAATTGCAGGCAGCGTGAGCGAATTGTCTGGAGAAGGGAATCGGGAGACGGAGCGAGAAGGATAAGCGTCGCGCTCTCGGGCGGTTCTTCGAGGATTTTTAGAAATACATCGGCGTCCGTCCAGCGCATCGTATCGGCGCCGTCGAGGATAAAAACGCGCCGGCGTCCCTGCGGTTTGAAATATGCTGCGCGTTGTACGGCGCGCAGTTGGCCGATGCGGATCATCGGACGCGCAACGGGAGTCAGGCGGCGAACGGGGTCGGGAACTATCAACCAGACATCCGGATTCGGCTCGATGATCAGCGGCATGCGTTCCACCGCCGCGGCGTCGGCACTTTCTCCGCGTTCGGCGAGACCGCCTAGAATCAGCGGCGCCGGATCAGCGAGCACTTCCATGCGGCGGCACGAGTCGCACTCGCCGCAGAAGTCGTCCTTCAGACGTTCGCAGTTTGCAGCTTGCGCGAACATTCGGGCGAGCGTGTACTTGCCGATTCCCCGCGGCCCGGTGAAGAGCAGGGCGCTCGGGACGCGTTCGCGCTTCAGCATTCCGCGAAGCGCGCTGACGATCCGCTCATTGCCGAGGAATTCGCTAAATCCCATTTACGATTTCACCACGGATGCGTTCATCGCGTCGCTCCTTGCGGTTTCAGGAAGCGAGTTTCGACCGCGCCGAGAATTTCGGCGTGGATTGCTTCGGGAGACCGAAGAGTGCCGGCGTTCGCATCGAAGCATTCAATTTTCGCCCAGTTGGGCTGGTGCGCGAGCTGATCGTAAACTGCTGCCGCGGCCTCGAGATGAGCCATGTCCGCTTCGAGAATATCGCGCCGAAGCTTCGTATAGGCGCGTGCGCCTTTCTGGCCCACCAGGCGATGCGCCTCCGCTACGGGAACGCGCAGGTAAATTACAAGATCTTCCGCAGGCAAGGAGTAGATTTCATATTCCAGCTTTTTGAGCCATTGGATAAATTCGTCGCGATCCTCGCGTCGAACGCGAGCACCCTGGTGGGCGAGATTTGAGCCGATGTAGCGGTCGGCGAGCACCATGCTCCCGGCGGCAAGTTCCGATTCAATCCTGGGTTTTGCTTCGTAGCGATCGCCGGCGTAGAGCAGCGCGGAGAAGTGAGCGTCCACGGCGTCGAGCGGCCCGAAGTCACCATTCAGGAAACGGGCAACGAACTTGCCGAAGAATCCATCATAGCGCGGGAAGCTAATCTGGCTGAACGGGACGTTGCGCTCGGAAAGGGAGCGAGCGAGCATGTCAAGCTGCGTCCTTTTTCCGGAGCCGTCAATTCCTTCGAGGACGATGAATTTTCCGCGCGTTGGCATCGAGTGAATCAGAGTTTAGCAGATTCCCAGGACGCCCTTTACCGTAGATTAGAATTGGCCTCGCGCTTTGTTTTCATCATCTTACGAAAAGTCTTAATCGCGGAACCGTAGATTAGAATTGCGAGTTCTGATGGGCGGAACACACTGCGCCGACGAATCATTGAATCCATTCTCGTATCCGCTTGATCAAAGAGCAGCGGAGGAAAAATCGAGATGGCGAGCCAGAACGCGAAAATAGTGCGCTTTCATTCTGTGGGCGGGCCGGAGGTGCTGAAGATTGAGGAGCTTCCAATTACCGAGCCGGGGAAAGGCGAGGTGCGCCTGCGCGTGAAAGCGATTGGGCTGAATCGCGCCGAGGTGATGTTTCGACGAGGACAATATCTGGAGACGCCGGCTCCGCCGTCGAAGCTGGGTTATGAGGCGGCCGGCACGGTGGAGGCGGTGGGGCCCGACGTGGACAAGAGTTGGCTCGGCAAGAAGGTGAGCACGGTTCCGGCGTTCCTGATGACTCAGTACGGCGTTTATGGAGAGGTTGCAATTGTGCCGCTGGATGCGCTGGCGGTATATCCAGAGAAGTTGACGCCGGAACAAGGAACGTCCATCTGGATGCAGTATCTGACGGCTTACGGGGCGCTGATCGAATACGCGCGGATCACAAAAGGCGATTTCGTCGTAATTACAGCGGCCAGCAGCAGCGTGGGAATTGCCGCGATTGAAATAGCGAATGTGGAGGGTGCGACGAGTATCGCGACAACGCGAACTTCCAAGAAGAAGCAGACGCTAATCGAGGTTGGCGCGAAACACGTGATCGCGACCGAAGAGGAAAATTTTGTCGCGCGAATCAACCAGATCACTGGGGGCAAAGGGGCGCGCGTGACGTTCGATCCCATCGGCGGCAAGGGAATTGAGCGGTTGGCCCAAGCCGGGGCGCAAGGAGGAACAATCTACGAATATGGGGCGCTCGCGCCTGAGCCAACGCCTTTCCCCCTATTTACCGCGCTCTCAAAAGGGCTCTCGGTTCGCGGATACACTCTGCGCGAAGTGTTCGCCGATCCGAAGTTGAAGGCAAAAGCGGAGAAATATGTCTTCGACCATGTGGGGAAAGGCGAGTTCAAGCCGAGGATCGACCGCGTGTTTCCTTTTGCGCAGATCGTGGAAGCGCATCGTTACATGGAATCCAACGAGCAGATCGGCAAGATTGTCGTCACGGTGTAGAGTCCAACCGCAAAATTCATTCAGATCCCGCTATTCGAACTGCTTCTTGACCCATACGTAGGCGGCCGTGGTCACACTCGTCATGAAGAAGAGAATTACTCCGTCCACGAACGAGTGATAGCTGACCGCGCTCATTCCGCTGCCCGGGAAAATCACAGAAGGTACATTTAACGCAGAAAGAGCGCGCGTGATAAGAGCCAGCATCGCGCTTAGCAGGCACAACCCATAGCTCACACGCATGATGTGTTTTTCCATCCTTTTAATCTCCTGGTTGTAGAGAATAGGCGAGCCAATCACATACTACGCTTGCGCGAGCGTATAACCGAAGCGAAGCAGCAGTCAAACTGGGATATTGATGCGTCAGGCGGGCTTCAACCGGGAAAAGACTCGCTAGTGCTTTTCTTCTTCTTCCGCTTCGCCCGGTAAAAGGATCCGGCTTGTCACACGGAAGCGCTTGTAATTCTTATAGCGCACGGTCATGCGAATGCGGATATCACCCGAGCTGAAGTGCAGAACGTCGTCGGCGTGCGTGTAGGTAGGAAACCAGTAGTGGCCTTCGATGTTCTCGCGGTAGGTTTCGAAGCGCGGAAAGAAATTCTCCTCGTCGCGTTTCTGAATATCGGGAACGGCTTTCCCATAGGTTTTTACGATTTCGAGATCCTTGTCATCCACCCAGATGCGTCCCTGAAAATAGCGCTGATTCTTTTCGATTTTTTTCGGCTTCACTTCGAAGACGTAAGTGGTGAGCTCGTCAACGCGCTGGCGGCCGACGTAGGTGATGTCGTATTTGGGCAACTCATTGGTGGTGAGAACGAATGGCTGCACGTTTTGCAGGTCGGCGAAGTCCTGTTCTGACAGTGAGACGCGTTGGAGAGTGGAGGGAGGCGCGTACGTAACCTTGTCGTAGCGCTTGCCAGTGGTGCTGAAGACAATGTCGCTGGTCATGCGATATTCGCCATCGGGCTGCCCGCCCGAGTCGATCGTTTGTACGACGAAGGTCTGCGTGTATGTGTAATTGTCGCGTTCGCGTTTGAATTCAGCCTCGCGCTCAGCGAAGTGCTGGATGATCTGTTCGACGGGAACGGAAGGCGGCTCGGTGGAAATGGTGGAGGAGGATTGGCCGGATGCCATCGCTTTTGGAGAGGATTCCTGTGCGGAAAGCGGGCAAAGAAGGAGCAGGGATACAGAAAACACGAGCGCAGCTCTGGGGATGAGAGCGGCAAATATCTCGGGAGACTGGGAGGTGTGGCGCACGCTGTCCGTTTCCTGATCTGGTCAGCTTTAGTATAGGAGTTTTCGGGAGATGCGGAAGTTGCTTTTCAAAATCAGCGGGGATGGATGGGGCGGGCGGCCGCAAGCGTCATGGAAGTCTCGTAGTGAGCCCGATTCAAGACCTGCCGGACCTAACCTCACTACGAACCTTACCCGTACACCCTTGGCCGCCTGCGGTTTGCAAAGCCGTGCAAAAAGATATCGTCAATTTTAATAGGCTCAGCGCCGGAATGCCGAAGTATCTCTATTTCCCACCACCGTCGCCGCCGGGGAAATCGCCACCGCTGAGGTCACCTGAATCCTGTTTTCACCCTTGTATGGGTGGCCCTTTACGGTAGCTGACTGGCCTGCAAAAGGCTCGAGCACCGCGGGGTTGGTGACGGTCCAGCGAACGGCTTTGTCGTCGGTGATGGTGGCCGCGTCGTCGCTGACCTTGCCTGAGATAGTGGTGATTTTTGAGGACATCTTTGAATCGTCGGACTTGGTGGAGGATTGGGCGGCGGCGAGAGTCGAAAACAAAATCACGGCCGCAAAGGAAAGAAGGAAGAGTTTTTTCATGAGCCACCTTTTTGAAACTTGAAAATGGATCGTGCAATGCGAGGCAGTGTAAGGCTGAAATTTCGAGAGTCAAATCGGAAGAACGAATTGGAACAATTCAAAATCACTAGAGGATTCGCCGAGGCGCCGAGTGAATGGCGAGCGTTGCCGAGCCGGCGGAGCGGGCTGTCTTCCGTAACCACTTCGAATTTCAGGTATACTGGGCGCTCACCTCATTGGACAAGGCGATTTGGCAGTTCTCGCGGAAATCATGAGCGCCCCTCCCTCTTTCGCAAGTAGCCTCCCAGCCACAAGGACTGCTCTGGTTATTGACGTGGATCCGGAAATCCACGCGATGCTGCAAGCGATTCTCGATCCGGTTGCATGGAAAGTGCGTCATGCGCCCAATAATGCCGCTGCCCTGACGCTAGCCGAAGCCTTGCATTACGATCTGATCATCACGAGCGACAAGACTTCGGGGCGAGAGGATATAGACCTCCTGCGGAAAATCAGGCGAGTGCGGCCGCACACTCGGCTGATTATTTTGACGGACGAGAGCGCACCGTCCTACGTGATCGATTCGATGAGGGAGCGCGCGTTCAGCTATTTTTCGAAACCGTTTTCGCTCAACTCATTGTCCGACATGATTCAGAACGCGATTGACAGTCCCTGTTGGGACGATGGAATCGAGATTGTTTCGGCGACAACGGAGTGGATCCGGCTAGTGGCGCGATGCGACATGGGAACCGCCGAGCGGCTGGTGCAATTCCTGCACGAAATCGGGGATCTACCGGAGACCGAAGGCAACGCGGTGGGTACGGCCTTTCGCGAGATGTTGCTCAATGCGATGGAATATGGCGGGAAGTTTCAACCAAATCAGTATGTGGAAATTTCTTACGTTCGAGCGAAACATATGGTGATGTGCCGGGTGAAAGATCCCGGAGAAGGATTTTCGCTCGACGAAATTGGTCACGCTGCGATTGCCAACCCCGATGAAGACCCGATTCGCCATGTGGTCCAACGTGAGGCCAAAGGACTTCGGCCGGGTGGTTATGGCGTGCTATTGGCTCAGAAACTTGTGGATGAACTGATCTACAATGAAAAAGGCAATGAGGTTCTGCTTGTGAAGTATATTGACCGCCCCGGTTCGGCAGCTGTCCCCGCATCAGTCAGCTGAGGCTTCGATTTCCAAAACATTTGGCGCTGTTCGTACCTGGCTATTCCTCGTCGCCACCTGGTTCCTCTTCTATCTTTATGTTTGATTCAGCCGTCAGCTGGGGAAGGCCTGCGCCTTTGAGCTGGCGATTCAGCGATGGAACTTCCGATGTCCGCAGCACGTCCCAGCGTTTCATTGTTGCGGTGAAATCCTTCTCAACAGTGACGAGCGCCTGGTCTTGTGCGGGAGTCGGAGCAACGTCGGCGCGATCGATTTCAGTATAGAGGGCGGCGATGTTGGTGGCCACCTGAGTGAGCGTCGATTCAGCCGGCACTGGTGGCACAGGCGCCGCGGCGGGTGCGGGGGGCTTTTGCGCCATGGCTGCAGGCGCGCCTTCAAGAAGCGCGCTGAGCTTTTTGTCGAGGGCTTCGATGGCTTCTTTCGTGGATGCGTTCGCACGGGGAGCCAGCTTTTCGAGCTGTTCGTGGATTGAGCGCGCTTGGGAAACCGCCTCGGAGCTGCGAGTCATCCGCTCGGCGAGGGTTGTTTGCATTGTGAATAGCGCGCGAAGGCCTTCCGGCGGCGTTTTGATGCGCGGATCCATCCTTATGGTGAGCGGTGCGGTTACATCGCGTTTGAAAATGATACGTTCAGTGCTTCCGCTCGCCGTGGCGATTTGCGCGCCAGGGACGGTGAGACGAACGGAATAGGTGCCAGGGAGTGCCCGCGGACCCAGTGGATGTCGTGGCGTATCGTGCGGAACAGCGGATATCGGGTATTCATGGCGCAACGCGACCGGCGCGGGATAATGCAAATCCCAGACCCATCGGTGCATTCCCAAATCGGCGGCGAGAATCTTCTGCGGCCGAATCCAGTAGAGAGGAATCAGTTGCTTCGCGATTTCTTCTTGGGTTTGGTCTGTCTTGTCCGTGCTCGAAAATTTGCGAACCAGTTTGCCCTGCGAGTCGAAAATTTCGAGCGTGACCGTGCCCGTAGAAGCGTGCGAGAGGTAGTAATCGATAATCGCGCCGTTGGCAGGGTTTTCGCCGGCCGGCTCGTCGGGTGGCATCGGTGTGTCTGTGTAAGTTGAGCGGCGGATGCGATACGCTGGCGCGGGCTTAAAGAGCAGGTTAGCAGTATCGGAATTGATTTGGCGCAGCGGCGAAATGTCGTCGAGAATCCAGAACGAGCGGCCGTGCGTGGCGAGGATCAGGTCGTCCTCGTAAATCCACAGATCGCGCATCGAGGTGTGCGGAAGATTGAGTTGCAGCGATTGCCAGTGGTCGCCGTCGTCGAACGACACCCACACGCTTGTCTCGGTGCCGGAAAACAGCAGCCCTTTGCGGACGGGATCTTCACGCACGGTGTCGACGGGCGCGTTGTCAGGCAAGCCAGCGGTGATCAGTTGCCAAGTCTTGCCGCTGTCGTGCGTGCGATAGATGTAGGGCTTAAGATCGTCAATGCGAAAGCGGCTGATCGAAGCGTAAGCGGACTCATCGTCGAAATGTGAAGCGGAAATCTGCGTCACCTTACTCCATGGCGTCAGCCCCGGGGGCGTGATGTTGTTCCAGTTTTTACCGCCGTCGCGTGTGTTCCAGATATAGCCATCGTCTGTGCCGGCCCAGAGAATGTCCTCGGTGCGGAACGATGGGGCGAGAGCATAGATCACGCCGCGCTGTTTATCGGCCTTGGTAATATTCTTCGGATCTGTCTTGACCATCGCGCCAACGCTGGGCGGAATTCCGGGATGCTCGCGCGCAAGATCGGGGCTGATGGTGTCCCAATGATTGCCGCCATCGGTCGATTTGAAGAGAAAATTCGCCGTCGTGTAGAGGAGGTGCGGATCGATAGGAGAGAACATAATCGGCTGGGTGCGATCGGTACGGAATTTCGGATCGCGAAGCGGAATCGGCGAGACGTTCTGCACTTGCCCTGTGCTCCAGTGATACTTTGAAACTTCGTTGCGCCCTGCTCCATAAATGATGTCGGGATTGAGCGGATCGGACGCCACGTAACCATATTCAATCGCGCCCACAGGGTGCCAGTCGCGAAACGTGATTTCGCCGTCGTTGCCGCGCGAGAGCGTGCAAACCGATCCGCTTTCCTGCTGCCCGCCGCACACTTTGTAGGGGAATTCGTTGCTGACGCTCACGTGATAGATCTGCGCGGTTGGCTGGTTGTACCATGAACTCCACGTCTCACCGCCGTTCACCGAGACGATCGCGCCCTGATCGCTGACGATGAGAATAATTTTCGGATCGCGCGGATTAATCCAGATGTTCTGGTAGTCGTCGCCACCTGGGGCGCCGCGAATGCTGGTCCATGTTTTCGCGCCGTCCGTGGAGCGCACGGTGACGATGCTGGTGCTGTACACCACGTCAGGATTTTTCGGATCGACGCTGAGCATCGGAAGATCGCCGCCGCCGATCCGCATCGCCGGACGGCCATCATCGGTAGCGCGCATCCAGCCTTCGCCGGAATCGTCTGAGCGGTAAATTCCGAGGCCTTTTCCTGAGCCATATTCGCCGGGATCTTGTGTGCCGGCGACTGCATACAGGCGGCTCGTTTGGCTTTGCGCAATGGCGAAATGAATTTGGACTACATTATTCGGAAGCCCGCTCGTGAGCGGGTGCCAGGTTTTGCCACCGTCGGTGGATTTGAAAAGGCCGCCGTCCGTGGTCTGGTATTCATTGTTGTCTTCCCAAGGTCCCTGACGCACGGACCACATCGAGGCGTACGCGACGTCGGGATTCGACGGATCGAATTCGACCTGATCGCCACCTGTATTTTCATTTTTGGAGAGGACCTTCGTCCAATTCTGGCCACCGTCAGTGGAAAGATAGATGCCGCGCTCTTCGCTCGGTCCATAAGGATGCCCAAGGACGGCTGCGAGCACATGATTGGGATCTCGAGGATCGATTGCGAGACCTGGAATTTGCTGGCCATTGCGCAGACCGAGATGCGTCCAAGTTTTTCCCGCGTCGGTGGATTTGTAAATGCCATTACCGACGGAAAGATCGGGGCGCGCGAGGCCTTCGCCGTTCGCCACATAAATGATATTGGGATCCGAAGGCGCGATCGCAATGGCGCCGATCGATTGAGTAGGTTGCGAATCGAAGATCGGTGACCAGGTGCGCCCGTAATCGGTGGATTTCCACACGCCGCCATCGACGGCGCCGATGTAGAACACATTCGGCTGGCTCGGTACGCCGGCGAGAGCGCGCGTGCGTCCGCCACGGTACGGCCCGATCATCCGCCAGCGCAATTCCTGATACGTGGATTCAGGAAATTGCTGCGCTGCCACACTGGACGCTACACAAAACAGATAAATGACCGCGAATGCTGCGGCGATCGAGCGCAAGTATCGGTCCACGCGAATCCTCCAATGAAAGGCGCGGCAAGCATAAATCAGGCGGGGCACTATCAGCAGGAGAATTTTCAGGTTGCCCTCTTCGCGTAGCCGGAGGAGGCCAGCACGGGAAGGCGCGGATATTTCGGAAATGATGAGTCAGTCTCCGAGAGAGAGCAAAAATAGAAGAGCGATCCTCTGTCAGATCGGATTCGCTTTGAGTGAATGCATGTAGCGCAGAGGCCGATCTCGTTCCTCTGCCAATCCGATTTGCTGGCGGCCTTCACCGAAATCAGCATACCGGAATCAGCTTAGTTCGTGCGTGCCGACTGTTCGAGTTGCGCAGCCCGAATCCCAAAATCGGTCAGTGAGGCTCGGCTCCGTAGCTAGCCGCGAGCGTAACGCCATAAAAATGTTACGTTTAGAATGCAAGGACGGGTCGCCTCCCGGAATGTCGCGTGCCTATAGCGAGGGCAGGTACGGGGGTTTCAAGCACGGATGCCTTCTGGAGTGTGCTCTACGGTGTAAGCGCGACCGATCCGCTTACGTTCGTGGCCGTAGCGGGAGTTTTGGCTGCCGTTGCACTTGCGGCCTGTTACATCCCGGCGCGCCGCGCAATGCGCGTGGATCCCATCGTCGCTCTGCGTTACGAATAGCGGGGCCGTTGGCAAACCAATTTGGCTCAGGCCATGTTCTGCTTTGCGCGCGTGCTAGAATCGCGCCGATGGCGCCGCAAGATACTCTCATTGCTGCAAATCTTGCAGAGATTCGCGAACGAATTGCTCGATCGGCTGCGCGCGGTGGCCGCGCAACCGAAGACATCACCCTGGTAGCTGTCTCCAAAACGTTTCCTCCCGAAGCAATCCGTTCCGCCTATGAACTCGGCCTGCGCCATTTTGGCGAGAATCGCGTTCAGGAGTGGGAGTCGAAGCGGGCGGCTGTGGCGGAACTCGACGCGGCGTGGCATCTGATCGGTCATCTACAAAGCAACAAAGCCCGCCGCGCAGCAAATTTATTCAATCGTGTGGACTCAGTGGACAGCGTGGCGCTCGCTCAAAAGCTGGATGCTGCCGCGGCGTCAGAAGCGAAACGCTTGAAGGTATTGATTGAAGTGCATTTGGGAGGCGAAGAAACGAAAAGTGGTGTGCTGGAAGAGGATTTGCCACAGCTGGCGGAAAGCACCGCCCGGCTGCAAAATCTCGACTTACTTGGTCTAATGACGATTCCTCCCTATTTCGACGCGCCGGAACAAGCACGGCCATACTTTCGAAGGCTGCGAGAATTACGGGATCAGATTGGCGCCCAACTCAGGTCGCCACTACCCGTATTGTCGATGGGCATGAGCCACGATTTTGAAATTGCGATCGCGGAAGGCGCTACAGAAATTCGGGTCGGCACGGCTCTATTCGGCGAGCGCAGCAAGAAAGCGTGATCGAAACCTCCGAGCGCGGTGGGTCAATTGTATTTGCGGTGCGGGTGACGCCCCGCGCGAGCCGCGATGCGATCGAAGGCGAATATCAAGGCGCACTAAAAGCTCGGCTCACCGCGCCGCCTGTAGAAGATCGCGCGAACGATGCTCTTCGACGTTTTCTTGCTGCGCGTTTGAACGTGCCGGTATCGGCTGTTAGAATCGTGTGCGGTGAGAGGAGCCGTAACAAGCGAGTTGCGATGGCAGGCGTCACAAGGGCTCAAGTAATTTCATTGGTCGCGGCCGCCGAAACGAAGCGCGGCTGACCCGGACAACGAGGATTCTCAAGACATGGTGGACGTCAAAGCGATTCAATCAGAGTTGCGCGCCAGCAAAATCGACGGCTGGCTCTTCTACGATCATCACCGCCGCGATCCAATCGCCAACATTATTTTGAAACTCGGGGGCAACGGCCTTGCGTCGCGCCGCTGGTTTTACTTCATTCCATCGAAAGGCGAGCCGCGAAAGCTCGTCCACCGAATCGAAGCGGGCATGCTCGATTCTCTCGACGGCCGCAAGTACGTCTACTCGGGTTGGGAGGAACTTCACAAGACGCTGCCGAAATTGCTCTCCGGCAGCAAAACGATCGCCATGCAATATTCGCCCGAAAACAATATTCCGTACATCGGGCTGGTGGACGCGGGCACTGTCGAGCTAGTCCGCAAGCTGAAGAAAAAAGTGGTGAGCTCGGCGAATCTGGTCCAGAAGTTCGAGGCCACGTGGTCGAATTCGCAACTCGAATCGCATCTGGATGCCGGAAAAATCATCGACCGCATGAGGCAAGACGCTTTCCTGCGCGCCGCAGCGTTTGTGCGGGAAGGGAAGCCGCTCACCGAATACGACCTTCAGCAATGGATCGCTGAGCAATTCCGCACGAACGGATTGCGCCCCGAAGCGACGATCGTCGCGGTGCAGCCGAACAACGGCAACCCGCACTACGAGCCAAAACCAGAAGGTTCACGGCCGATTCGTGCCGGGGATTTGCTGCTGCTCGACATGTGGTCGAAATTCGACCGCCCCGGCAGCGTGTTTTATGACATCACCTGGATGGGCTACCTGGGAAATCGCGTGCCCGACACGTACGCGAAGATATTCCGCATCGTCAGGCAGGCCCGCGACAACGCGGTAGAACTCGTCAAAGAAGCCGTGGCCCACGGCCGCTCGATCCACGGATGGGAAGTGGACCGCGCCGCTCGCGAGACAATTCGCAAAGCCGGCTACGCGAAATATTTCGTCCATCGCACCGGCCACAGCATCGGAGAAAATATTCACGGTAACGGCGCCAACATGGACAGCCTCGAAACTCGCGACGACCGGAAAATCATCCCTCACACTTGCTTTTCGATAGAGCCCGGAATTTATCTCCCCGATTTCGGCATCCGCAGCGAGGTGAACGTGTACGTCGGCGAGCATGAAGCGCGCGTCACCGGCGCCATCCAGGAAGAGATTCTTCCGTTGCTCGCCTGAGGCATCATTGAACGAAACGCCCAACGAAACTCCGGGCCACGAATCTGCTTCGCCGCCTGAACTTCACGAACCCCAATCCGCCGCAGCACGGCGTCCGGGGACCACCGCCAGGTCCAGCCCAGTTTCAATAGCGGTCGCATCGTGGCTTGTGCCCGGACTCGGCCATTTACTTCTGCGCCGCACAGGGCGAGCAATCGTATTTTTCATTGCAGTCGGAGGGCTCGCTACAGTCGGTTACCACATGCGAGGAAACGTATTTCCTCCGCGATCAACAGATCCGTTTGGCACGCTGGGATTCTGGGCGGATGCCGCTTCGGGCATATTTTATCTGCTCGCGCGCGTCTTTGAACGCGCTGGTCCGGACGTATCGCGCGCAGCGGGAGACTACGGAACCCGCTTTATCGCTGCGGCGGGCATCGTGAACCTGATTGCCGCATTCGATGCGTACGAAATCGCCGCACGCCGGAGAAGTTGAATGCAAGCCTCGACGCCAATCATGAGCCATTTCGGGGCCATGGTTCTCTTCGCGCTATTTGTCTCAATGGCGCTCGGTTGCCTCACGCGGCGCAGCATTCCGGAACGAATCAAATACGCCGCGTGGTCTTTTCTATGGTTTCTGGTGATCGGAATCGGCGCAGCCTGGTTGATGTATCCACTTTCTCGATAGTCTATTTTCGCTTTAGATTCGTTTTTACTTGGCGCTCAATCGCAAACCACCCTCACTGCGCGCCTCATCAGTGGCGCGCAGGAGGATGAGCACCTTTCCTTCTCTAATTTGCGAGGGCGGCCGTGTTTACCAATTTTGACCTGGATGTCACCGGATGCTAACAAACCCTGTTCAAACTCTCGGCCTGCGGGAGCCACTGCTCCGCAAACTCAGCGATGGATTCTCGTCTGAGTGATGTCCACCGAGCAAATTTCAAGACCTTGGATCAAATTCAGAGGAGGAGATCTACATGCATCTTCACGTAATAAAGGTCGTTGCCGGTCTTGCTGCAGCGGCAATCGCGCTATTGCCCGCAGCGCCCGCTTTCGCGGACGGCAGCCACTCAGGCACGGCCACTCCGATCAAGCATCTGGTGATCATTTTTCAGGAGAACGTATCCTTCGACCATTATTTCGCCACATATCCTAGCGCGCAGCCGAACCTCGACAAGTCCGTCTATTTCGCTCACGCCAAGGCGGGCACTCCCACTGTGAATGGCCTCACTGGCCCCCTGCTGACCAACAATCCCAACGCCAGCAATACGGCAAACGGCGCCAATGCTATTAACCCGTTCCGCCTGGACCGTTCGCAGGCCTCGACTTGCGACCAGGACCACAATTACGGCCCAGAGCAACAGGCCTTCGACGAAGGTCTTATGGACATGTTTCCGGCGAGCGTCGGGGTGGGTGAGAGCGCCTTCTGCTCCGTCACCTTCTCTTACGGCAAGGGTCAAGGACTCGTGATGGGTTATTACGACGGAAACACGGTCACTGCATTGTGGAACTATGCGCAGCATTTCGCTATGAACGACAATTCCTACGGCACGACGTTCGGACCTTCGACGCCGGGCGTGCTCAACCTGGTGTCAGGAATCACCTTTCCGGCAACTCCGAGCGCGCCGCACGCCAAGATTGTGCCCAACAATGCCGGGCCGGGTACCCTTGTTGGCGATCTTGACCCAACCGGCGATGTCTGCTCTGCAGGAACTACCGTCCAGCTGGGCGGCCCGAACATCGGCGACCTATTGACGAGTGCAGGCGTGACCTGGGGTTCGTTCATGGGAGGGTTCAATCTGGGCATTACGAATCCGAACGGCACAACTGGCTGTAAGCGGTCGAGCCCGGCTACGCCGGCCAATGCGGCGCCGACTGCGGATTACATTGCCCATCACTCCTTTTTCAATTACTTCGCTTCCACGTCCAACCCCGCGCACACGCGTCCTAACTCCGCGTCGGAAATCGGCATTGCCGGCCCCGCAAACCACCAGTATGACATCAACGACTTTTACACTGCGCTCAACACCGGAAACTTGCCGGCCGTTAGCTTCTTGAAGGCAATCGCGGCGCAGGATGGCCACGCCGGTTATTCCGATCCGCTCTTGGAACAAGCGTTTTTGGTCAACACAGTCAACAGCGTCATGAAGTCGCAGTACTGGGGCGACACGGCAATCGTCATCCTGTATGACGATTCAGACGGCTGGTACGACCACCAGATGTCACCAATCGTCAACCCGTCGGCGGTCAACACCGGGGTTGTGAACGATAGCGACCAACTGAACGGACCCGGGGTCTGCGGCCACGGTACGCCGCTGGCCGGCATCGAAGGGCGCTGCGGTTATGGTCCGCGCTTGCCGCTTCTCATAATCTCGCCATTCGCCAAGTCGAACTTCGTCGATCACACCCTGACCGACCAGAGCTCGATCATCCGGTTCGTCGAGGACAACTGGTTGAAGGGAGAGCGCATCGGCGGGGGATCCTTCGACGCACTTGCAAACTCGATCACTCAGATGTTCGACTTCACTTCGACACGGGACGGCGAGGGGGACGGCAACGGCAATCAAGTCTTGTTCCTTGATCCCTCCTCTGGCCAACCGATAGGCCATCACTGAAAGGGCGGCCGGTCGCCGAGCCGGAAGCCACGAAAGCATCAAAGCTGAGACTTAAAGGGCCGCCGTGCGTTAGATCGTGCGGCGGGCTTTCCTTTTCCCGACTCGCGCCTGCTAGGCCGTAGGATGCCGGTGAGCGCCGACCAGTCTGGTGACCAGAAGCGCGAGATAGAACAAGCCCACGACGTCGAGTCCTGCGCGATACTAACTGTTGCGTCGTCTCGCAGCAAGGCCCCGCAAGCCGAGTTCGAGGCCAAGAACGACCGGAGTGATCCCATCCGAGGTAATCAGTTGCACACCGTCGTTAGCCGGAGTGCCCCGATTGTTCTCCGCGGCTGCCCGCTGCTGGCGCTCTTTACAACCGGCTTCGAAGGAGTGCCAAGCGACGGATAGGGCTGAAAGAACCAGAGGAACGAGGGGAAACCAGTCTTGGATACTGTGCTGCCAGTCGTTTGCATAGGCTATCTCCTATGTGATCGATTAGGGGCGCGTCGGTGTTGAAGCACCGGTGCGTCCCGCTTGCTACTTCTTTGCCACCGCTATTCGCGGGACACTATCGCTCGAATGATCCTTTGCTTCTCCTCTTCCTTGAACTCTCTTCCCTCATAAAATCTCTCTCCACATTGGAGCCTTACATATTCGGGCGCGACCATTTGATGGGTGCAAAACAAGGCCACATCCAAAACTTCATCGTCCTTCATGCATGGGGGTGTCACTTTTTCAAGTACTGTCGTATTGCTCTCCTTATCAAATCCGAAACCTTCAATCCTTCTTCTTTGGCCTGAGCCGCGAGCTTCTTCAGATCTGGCGCGTCAACTAGTACCACGGCCAGAAGTGAACGATGTGCGAATTTCATCGAGCGTTGTTGTTGGCCCACTCGGGTTGCCGTCGCCCCAGCGCAGCGCGGCGGCCGGGGCTCCGTGCTGATACTGATGGGGATAACTGGGCTTGGCGCCAGGCTCGAGCCGCCCTACGGCCTTTAGGGCCCTCTCCACCCTCGCGCCGCCCGGCTTCCGCTGGGGCTCCCTTGTTTTCAATAACTTGCAGGTGTCCTTTAATCAATAGCGCATTGATTACAACCAAGTCGCTTTGAATCAATCCGTTGCGATAAACCAATTCCGAGATTTCAAAAAATAGACATTGCCAGAGTTTGTTTGATCACGAAGAGGTTTAGCTGGGCGCTGATTAGAAGCTCACAGCCTTAACCGGTAGCAGAGCTACGAACACAACCTTATTGCGACGCCCAACCATCGCTCTAATTCGCGCTACGGTCAGGCCAACTTTTCGACGACGTGCTTTGCAGCCAGCGAAAGCATTAGACGGGCGACGCCGCTGAACAACATGCTGATCCCTACGAGCAACCCGAGCACCCAAGGTGTATTCGAGGGCCAAGTTCTCCAGATCAAGATGGCGAGAATTAGCGTGATCACTCCGTCCACAGCCAACCAGCCTGAGCCCGGCGCGGGCCGTAACCGGTATGCCAGAACAAATTCCAACACTGCTTCGAAGAACAGGTAAACCGCGAGCGCAAAGGTCAGGGAAGCCAAGCCGATAATGGGGTTCCAGAGCAGGTAACCTCCGATGAAAACGTAGAGGATACCGACGAGCACTTCCCAAAGAATTGCGCGGGCTTCGCGGCTTTGCCAGGCATATACAAAATGCAGCAGGCCGCTGAAAACGAGCACCCAGCCCACGAAGACGGTCGCGGCAAGGCCTGCAACAGGCGGTATGATCATGGCCAAGATTCCGGCCACGATCATCACGACGCTGATTGCAATGGACCATCCCAAGGATTTTTTAACGATTGTAGGAACAGAACTAGAACTAGCTGCAGCACTGCTCATGAGCATCCCTCCAACGACTCCGTTTTTGGAGCCGCATTGTTTAGGTTCGAAACATCCATACCGACAAATAAGCCGGACAACTCGATTAGCTCAAGTCGTCGCGCCACCCGCACTCGCGGCTGGTTACCTCGTCGGTGGAAAGTTCTTAAACAGTTTGTCGATCGCCTTCTCGACTTTCTTTGTGTCCTTCTCCGGCTTTTCTGACAACGCTTCCGTAGCCAATCCGCGCCATACGAGCTGTTTTGTCCGAGAGTCAAACATGTCGATAATGATCGTGCCGACCTCGTAGGCGTGGTCAGTGGTGAGTGCTGTTCCGAAGCCAGTGCCAAAATGCCATCCCCAGCCTCCGCCAAAACCGGTGTAGAAAGTTTCCAACGTGTGATCCTCGCGCGTGGCTACATGGGCCGCGATGCCGACATCCCCACCTTCGGGAACAAATTGCCAGCCTTTTGAAGTGAGGGCCGCATTAACGGAGTCGATGATGCGTTGATCCATAAGCGGGTCCGCTTGAAAGTGCGGGGGCCTGATCCAGGAGAAGGTTTTGTAATCCGAGAAGTTCGCCTGGTGGTCATAGTCGATAGAGACCTTTTGGGCTTCTACGGTTATTGCGATGCCAAACAGGAGAAGCAATCCCAACAGCATCTTTAGTGAACGCATATTCGTAAACCTCCTATACAACTAAAACTTTTGCTCGTGCCATCAATGGCGAGCTAGCTGCCCGCCGTTTCAAGCTTGTACGAAGCGCGAACATAAACTTTCGCCGGCACCACTTTGCCGGTGGCATCGTGAATCTTAAGAGGCGTTCCTCTCGCCGGATCGATCAACTCGACGCGAATGTCACGAGGCGGCCCCACCGTGGCTGGATTGGAAGACACATACGTGATCACATACCGCAACCGGAGATTTTCCATAATGTCATCGTAGATTGCGGGGATTTCAAGGTCGGAGTCGAGGACATAGGCACGGCCTCCGGAAATCTTTGCTAACGCTTCCAGCTGTTTTTCCGCGGCATTCCGGTCGACGCGAGCAAAAGGAGCCGTGGGTCCAAATACGGCAGCCTCTCTCTCCATCACAAGCGAGAGACCGATCGTGTAAATGGGCACCGCTGATTCCTTGGCAGCCTGCAGCACCTGCTGATAACTCGCCTGGCTGGAGTTGTCGATGCCACTGGAAACGACTATCAGGGCCTTGCGTCCGCTCACTTCACGCGTTCGATTCAACGTAGCGAGGAGCGCGTCGTAAAAATTGGCTTCGGAGATGCTGGGAGTTCCAAGCCGATCGAAAACCGTGTCCAGCTTTCCGGGATCTGGAACAAAATCGGATAGAGTTTGGAGCTTTGAATCGTACGCAAAGATTGCGACCTTGTCTTCCTTGCCTACTACCGACAATAATTCGCGTCCTATCTGTGCCACTTCAAGACCGAGTGTTTTGTTCAGTTCGTGATAACGTCCGCCGAACTCCAACAGCAATGCCACAGACACCGGGGCATGCTCCACTTGCACGGTTTCAAGTTTTTGCCGCACGCCATCTTCGTAAACCGCGAAATTTTCTTTCCGGATGTTTGGCAGAAAATATCCGTTGGGGTCTTGGACCTGCAAGTCGATCGTCACGGTGCGAGTGCCGGGAGTGAACTTGATTTCCGGCGGTTGCGGGATCTGCTCACCTTTGTAAAGTGGGTTCGGGGGCCTGGCGGGAACCGTGACTGGTGATTGTTGGCCTGATTGCCCGGTTGCCGCGCTGAGTTTGTGCGGGCGGCCCCAGAACCCATCGACCTGAACCAGGTCGAACGGAATCAGTAAGAGCACTATGAGCGACAAGATATTGGAACCGATGCGCGTCGTGATTTTCATTGGCCCCTGCTTTGAGGCGGCGAATCATGGTTGCTTTCTTTTTTTCTGGCGATCGAACTGACGACTCTTTCAGGCCTTGGTCCACCGTGGCGGTGCTTACGCTTCAAGTCGAGCAGTGCCGGCCGGATAAGGGAATAGTCGTCCGCATCCGCCTTCATCACGGCCTCCGCGAGAGCACATAGAAATCGCCCCGAACGCTCCTCTCCGAGCCGCATGACCCAAGCACTGAGTTCTTTGTCGTCGAAAGCGATCAAAGCGTCTTTGCTTTTGGCCCGCTCCGCCGTCTCGGTGCGCTTCTGATTTGAGGGGCCATCAATCACACTGTCTTGCTGTTGACGGCCCTTTGCCGCAGAGTTGACTGTGGAATCGCATCGAAACGCCCCGGCACGCCTGTCATCGACTACCCTTGCCCGACTCCGATCGTTCAGTCGATAATCAAACTCCACTTCCTGCAACCCACTCCGCATTCAGCACCTCCGCTCAACTTTGACTGGTTGCAGTCAATCTTTCTGTCCCGGCGTCTCGGCTTTTACTTAGCTACTTAGCGCCCGCAGCGGACTTTGCTTGCGCTTCATTCGCCTGCTGCGGCTGGCTCTTTGCTTGCGCCCCGGCCTGTGCCTGAGGCAGATTCTTGATCTCGACTTTTCTGGGAAGCGCGGCGGAGCTGACTGGCACGGTAATTTCCAGCATTCCGTTATTAAATTCCGCGTTCAGCTTTTCGGTATCCACGTCCTCGGGAAGAACGACGGTGCGCTGGAAGCGTTCGTAGGAAAACTCCCTGTGGACGTAGTCAGAGTCCTTTTTCTCCTGATCGCTCTTGTGTTCACCGCTGATCGTCAGCCGGTTGCCGTACAAGTTGAGCTGAATCTCATTGGGATCCACGCCCGGCAGCGCCACGCGGACGTGGTATTTCTTGTCCTGATTGTCGAAACGAACTTCGATCGGCGGAACGAATCCGATCGCCGGCGCTGCCAGGTCCGTATTCGCTGCCGAACCGGTGAGAAATCGGTTGAACAAGGTGTCGAAATCGCGCCTGAAATCGAAAAGCTCACTGAAAACATTGTTTCTGCGTGCAAGGTCTGCCATTGGAATCCTCCCTGTGAGATTTTTAGTCGTACGTTTTCTCCACAAACTCTGCCCTTGGCGAAGGCCCTTCTCGTCCAAGTTATAGATCGCGCGTGCGGAATTTTTCCGTCCCTTTGCGGTTGTTTATGCCGCCGCCGCTGCCGCTGCGTTGATTGCGATGTCGTTCTCGACGCTATACACCCCGGGAGCGCGCCAGGCAGCCCGTTCGGCTTCCTCGCGTTCCGCCCACGTGCGAACGGATCCGCGCAGGATCACCCTGCCGCCATCGACTTCTACAGTGATCCGCTTTGCATCCAGCTCCGCGCTGCGTTTTAGCGCCGACTCGATCTGAGACTTCACCTCGGCCGGGCTTACCCTGGACTTTACTTCGATCAGATTGGTGACACCTTTCACGCCCACGAGCTTCCTCACAGCCGATTCTGCAGCGGAGCTCTGGAATTTCCAGTCGACGGATCCTTCCAGCGTGACCCAGCCCTTGGATACCTTCACCTTGACTCGATCCTTTGGAACCACGATGGACCAGGCCAGAGCACTCACCGCTGCTCGGGCAATATCCTCATCCGTCCGTTCGCTGGACGTGGGCAGACGGACTTCCAATTCATTTGCGACTGCTCTTACGCCGGACAGGCGCAGAGCCGCGCGCTCTGCATTCCATTTCTCCCAATAACTGTTCACGTGGCCCGTCAGCGTAACGATCCCATCTCTCACGGCGACGCCAATTTCCGACGCATTGACGCTGGGCTCGTAACTGAGTTCTGCCTCGACATTTTTTTTCAATTCAAGATCGCTCATTTGCTTTCTCCTATCTCGTGTGTGCTGGGCGGCCCTCAGTGCTACCTGGGCCGACCTGCCGATTGTGCCGAATTTGCGTTGCCACAGTTCCGCGCCCGGAGCTCCCATACGAGCCGCCAGCTGACGACACGCGCGTGACATACGCGATTTTGCGGCGCTGATATTGATTCTCAGTACGCGTGCCGTTTCCGGGGTGGTCAGGCCGACGATGTACCGAAGTTTAAGGGTTGATCGAAGTAGAGGGGAGATTTGGCTCATCGCGCTCTCCAGCAGGCACTCCATCTCTGCCAGAGCGCAAACTTCTTCCGGGTTGAGATGGGAGTCCATCGGGCGAGTAGAACATGGCTCAGAATTTGCCCCACCGAGTTCATCGAGGGACAACACGAGACGAGCACGAAATCTTCGACGGCTCATGAGCGCCGCGTTTACAACGATGCGCGTGAGCCAGGTAGAAAATTTCGAACGTCTTTCGAACGATCGAAGATTTGTGTATGCAGACAGCAAGCCGCATTGCACTGCGTCCTCGGCATCTTCTTTGTTGCGGAGTACTGAAAACGCAGTGCGGAACAGGCGGCCCTGTTCGCGAGCGAAGATGGCCGCGAGCGCTTCCGTATCGCCAGCGATGGCGCGCTCGACGATTACCGACTCTTCGCTCGCGGGCAGGAAATCAGGTTTGGCAACCGCGTTCCTGGATGGCTGCTCGTGTGAAAGAAGCTCCTTACGCCAGTGCCGCGTTTGCGGAGGCATGGCTTCTGTTCTTGGGCTCTGCGGAATCAACCGGAATGTTTGAGCCATGCCCATCCGTTTTTTTACCTCGATTAGTTTCCGATCTCGGCCAACGCACAACACGACAAGCACCCTGCATTCCAATATGCATTTCATATGGCACGTTCTGTAAATGCTCTATTCAAAGCGATTAGCGCAACGTTTGCGCCGAGCATGCTGTCAATTTGCGATTTCTGGAGGGCGCTATGTCGGGCATTCGACAGTGTTCTGACATTCCCTGTAAAGCGAATCGGAGGAGTTAGTTAGTCCGAGCGGGATGAGACTTGTTGGGCGGTTACAACGAACCGTTCCGGGGCGTGCCCGACGTAGAGGAATGGGTAGCAAGTAATCAGCGTCAAAGTTTGTTGGGGAGTGCTGGCTAGAACCTCCGTTTGCCCCGGTGCAACGACACGAACAGATCGCACCTGATAGATGAAGTGCCCACTTGGCGTCGTCAACCGTATGACATCATCTGTTCTGATGCCTCGCAGCAGGCGGAAAAAAGTATCGCGATGACCGGCAATGGCGAGATTGCCCGGTTGGCCCGGCCTCGCGGTTCCCGGAATCCGTCCGGCGCCCCGTCGCAAAGTTTTCGGATCGTCACCTTCGAGAACGACAACCGAAAGCGCCAACCGCGGAACTTCAAGCCTGCCAATCGCTGAGCCAGCTGTAGTCGCCGTCGGAATGGGATCGCGGCTCATCCCGCGAGCAGGCTGCAGTGCCACGTCGATGGCCGAATTGAGACGGCGATTCTCGAGTGCCTGGTAAACCTGAGCATCTGCGCAGATGTACATGCAAGAAAACACGGCGATTGCGCCGCTGAAGATGCATAGCAGCGAGCACCAGTAGAGAAATCGGCTGCCGCTCAAACTTTGATCGCCTATCCGCACTATCGCGCCTCTCCATGCAGTTCCGATTGCGGCGCAGCGGCGGCGGGAAAGAAATAGCCTCCACGCGTGCGAACGAACAGCTTGCCCTGGCCACGCGCCATTACGGTCACATGGATCTTGCGATATCCCTGCCGCCCGTTTGCTGGAGGATCGTACCCGAGCGTGTATTGATGGCGGACTTCTTGGGCGATTTCGCGGCACACGTTCACGATTTGTGCAGTGGAATTTGGGAAATAGGCGTAGCCTCCGGTCTCCCGGGCCAGCTTTTTCAGTACAGATGGATTTTGGTCGGCGCTATGTTCATCCAGCAAACCAATCGTATAGATAATTACGTTCGAACTCTGCGCCATCCGAAGCACTTGGACAAAATTATATCGGCTAGCGTTGTCGCCCCCGTCGCTGATGAGGAGCAAGACTTTCTTGTCAGGATCGTCTCTTTGGAAATGCGTGAGCCCGGCTGCGATAGCGTCGAACAGAGCTGTTCTCCCGCCCGGCGTTACGAAGAGTAAGGCGTTCTTGAGTTCGTTAACATTACTGGTAAATGCAATATTTGCAGGAAGACCGAATTCCACTTTGTCGCTGAAGTTGATGACAAACTCGCGGTCGTGCGGATTGCTTGCCTGCACGAACGCTTGCGCTCCGGCGAGCACGTCCCCGCTCCGCGCGGCCATGCTCCCGCTGCGGTCTACCAGTATTCCGACGGTCACGGGCGTGTCTTCATGACGAAACAGCTTGATCTGCTGCGGGTGTCCGTCTTCGAAAACATGAA
This sequence comes from uncultured Acidobacteriota bacterium, assembly GCA_963772535.1. Taxonomy (GTDB): domain Bacteria; phylum Acidobacteriota; class Terriglobia; order Acidiferrales; family UBA7541; genus Palsa-295. The sequence continues at coordinate 241,366 of CAVYXN010000003.1, read as the reverse complement.
AATCCGAAGCATCGAGCCCGGTAACAAAATGGCCTTCGCGATCCGTCACCGTGACGGGCAACAGGACGAGGCTGACCTGCGCAGTTATGAGGGGGCCGCTGGGATTCTGTTGAACCGGAAAGCTTGACGAAGGCAAGGGCGTCGAGCCGCGAATGAGGCCACCGATAAGCAGACAAACGGTGAGTGCGCACCATTTCGAAGACCCGCGTGCTGCCGCACTCTTTCTCGCTAACATCTCTCGGACCTTGCTCGCCGAGCCGGCCCGGCCCGTGGAAATCTAAGCCGTGCGTTTCGACACGATCCAGAGCAGTGTGCCGAAAGTTAATAGGATAAGGCCGGAAAGTCCAGCGAGAGGCAGAATGCTCGCCGTCTGTGGCAGTTGCTTCGAAGGGTCTGCTACTGGAACTGCGACTGCAACTGGCACCGCTACGATGAACACTTCGGCGACCGCAATCTCGTCTCCATTTTCTTCTTCGGCCTTCAGCGGCGCGGTTTGCATTGCCTGCACGTTGGCGTCAGACGAGCTTTTCGTGGCTTGCGAGATATTCGACGACATCTCCGTAGGCATCGACGGAACCGGTTGTTTTGAATCCTTTGCAATCTCCGTAGCCCGGGCTTTCGGATATACAAACTCGCTGCCGTATAGGTCTCCCGGATAAAACCATTCCTTGATGGCTACAGGTCCGCCGCTCGCCGTTTCCGCGAACGTGATAACTGGCTTGTCGGTCGGGTTCGGCCGATAATCTGGAATTGTAAGCACAGTCGCGAAGAGTGTTCTTCGGTCTTTGTCGAATATCTGCACCACGTTGCGATCTCCCAGAATATCGGCCACCCTGAACATATAGGTGCCTGCCGGCAACACTTTACCGCCCGGAATCTCTACGGGTTGGCTGAATGTGAAGATCGTCATCTTGTTCAATTCGTCGGCGCTGACGGAAAATGCAAACGCCAATGCGAGAATTGCTAGGCAACAGAGCGCCAATATCCTGTCAGTCTTCATATTTCTATCCTCCTCGTTGGGGGATGAACCAAGCGAGACTGAACGCATACCGGCTTCCAATGCCGATCGCATCCGGTCTTCTTTGCAATTTACTCAAAGTAAATCAATTAGCTCACACGCCTCCCTCACCCTGGCACATCCACGGGCTGAGAACAGTGAGAGTGTGTCGGAGCCTTGACAGCGCCCCGACACTTTTCTGGTGCGGGCGCGTTCCCGGAAGGCAGAGCAATGCCACAACACTTCTCTACAAAATGTGCCGCCTCGGCATTTCACCCCCGCAATTGACGAATCACTGTCAGTAGGATGACAGCGGACAGCTATCTCGGGCACGAACAATCCTCGTACCAGGACGCCGGAATCTCGCTAACCGGTTTATCTGGGAACACTTAGAGTCGCGCTGCAAATTACTTCCATTTGGAGCGAGAGGTGCCATGCAGTCAACAATTGAAAGGCTTCCTTACGAAGCCTCGGAGGTGAAGTGTTTATGCGGACCACTAAGAGAGTCGCGATGTGGCTTTGCCTCGTAATGCTCGCAGTTCTGGTCGCGCGGGCGGACGAATACAACAAGAAAACCGTTGTCACTTTCAACGGGCCAGTGGAAATTCCCGGGAAAGTGTTGCCGGCGGGCACGTATGTGTTCAAGCTGTTCGATTCTGATTCGGACCGGAACATCGTGCAAATCTGGAATAAGGACGAGACTCAATTAATTGCGACAGTTCTCGCGATTCCGGATTACCGCTTGACCCCGGCCGACAATCCAATCATCACTTTCGAAGAACGCGCCCAGGGTTCACCGCCAGCGATTCGCGCGTGGTTCTATCCGGGTGACAACTACGGCTACGAGTTCGTATATCCGAAGACGCGCGCTACTGAGTTGGCCGCAGCTAACCATAAGAATGTTCCGACGATGGCCGATTCGATGTCCCCCAATGTCTCGAAGTCTACAAATTCAAAGACGTCATCAGGAGTCGTTGCACTCAAGCAAGCACCAGTGACGGCGATGACGCCCGACAAGAACGAGGTGGAAGCCAACCAGGCGATTCAGACAAAACCAGGAGCCTCCAGCAGTAACTAGATGTTTCGCTTCAACCGAGGGTCCCTGCATGGTCATTCCCGCAATTCCCGGAACAATGAGGACCGCCGCCATTGACCGATTCGGACCACCGGCGGTCCTCACTCCTCACACGCTCCCTGTTCCGAAGGTGGGGCCGCGCGACATTCTTATCGAAGTACATGCAGCCGGTGTTGGTGTGTGGGACGCATCGATACGGGATGGCTCTTGGCGGCCCACTGGTCGCCCCAAGTTCCCGCTCGTGCCGGGAATTGACGGCGCAGGTATCGTCGTGTCAAGAGGCCCGCGGGCGCGACGTTTCCGCCTCGGTGAACGAGTCTATGCGTACGACTACGCAAATCGTCAGAACGGATTCTATGCCGAGTACGTTGCGGTATCCGCAGAACTTGCCGCACCCGCACCGAAGCGACTCAACATGCTGGAGGCGGGTGCCGCTGCAACGACGGGCTTGACGGCACTGCAAGGTATCGATGACGTGCTGCGCGTACGCCAGCACGACACCGTGCTTATCTTCGGAGCCTCGGGTGCGGTCGGAACGATTGCAGTACAGTTCGCGAAACGCCGCAAAGCGCGTGTGCTGGCGACGGCATCCGGCCGCGCCGCCGCGTCGCTCGTCCGGAGCCTCGGCGCAGACGCCGTGATCGACGCTCGCCGGAGCGAGGACATCGCTCGACTCCGCACACTCGCTCCAAATGGAATCGACGCTGCACTTGTGCTCGCCGGCGGCGCCTCTGCCGAGGCATGTCTTAGGTTCGTGCGCGCGCATGGCAGAGTGGCACATCCTAACGGAGTCGAACCTGCGCCGCGGCACCGGAGCAATATTCGCGTGCGTGCATACGACGCGAAAGGGGGACCGAAACAATTTGCGCAGCTAGAGCGAGCCATCGTGGATGCCAAGCTCCGGGTACCGATCGCCGCCGTGTACTCGCTGGCGCGAGCGGCAGCCGCGCACGCAAGGCTGGAGCGCGGCCATGTGCTCGGCAGGATCGTGCTACAAGTCCGCCGCAAAACCTAGCGACGCCCCGAGTGCAACATGCAAGGAATCCGCTCAATTATCCGTAGTCTTGCTGATTAGGGAGGCAGAAAATGAGAGCAATAAAACGTTTCTCAAATTTGTGCATTTTTATTCCCGTAATCGCGATCTTACTTACCACTGCATCGTTCGCTCACGAACCTCCACCCCCTGCTGGGAACCCATCCCCCCAGGCAAACGCGCCGGCTGAGAATCCCCCTTCACGCGTTGCCCGTCTCAGTTTTTTGAAGGGCAATGTCTCGTTTTTGAGGGCGGGGCTCACTCAGTGGAGCCAGGCGACTCTCAACTTTCCCGTGACGACTGGCGATCGCATCTACACTGAAGGAGGCGCATGGGCTGAGCTTGAACTCGGCGCCTACACAATTCGCCTGGCGGATGCGAGCGACCTGACGGTCACAAACCTGAACAATCAAATCGTGCAGCTTGGCATTAATCAGGGCAGTCTGTGCGTTACCGTTCACGAAGTGCTTCCCGGCGATACAGTGGAAGTGGACACTCCCAATGGCGCCCTGACGCTTCTTAGCGAAGGCAGTTACCGCGTCAGCGTCGAGGCTAGCGGAATGTATTCAACGGTGAGCGTAAACACCGGCAGGCTGGAAGTAACCGGCAGCGGCGTTTCGCAAACACTGCAATCCGGCCAAGCCGCGAAACTCACGGGAGAAAATCCAATCCTAATTGAATCAATTCCTCTGCCCCCGTTCGATGCCTTTGATCGGTGGTGCGAAGAGCGCGACCTACGGCTTTCGTCCTCTAAGTCGTCAAAATACGTGAGCCGCGATACTCCGGGGTATGAGGAATTAGATACATACGGAACCTGGCAAGAGGTTCCGGAATACGGTCCTGTCTGGTATCCAGCCGGTGTTGCGGTGGACTGGGTTCCCTATAGGTTCGGACGCTGGGTGTGGGTGACGCCGTGGGGCTGGACGTGGGTAGAAGATGAGCCCTGGGGATTCTGTCAATTTCACTATGGCCGCTGGGTCCACATCGGAGTTGCCTGGGGATGGGTGCCAGGACCGATCGTGCCGGTACCCGTCTACGCGCCCGCGTTCGTCGGATTCATCGGAGGCTCGAGTTTCGCGGCCAGCATCGGGATTGGAGCAGGAATAGGCGTGGCAGCATGGTTCCCACTCGGCCCGGGCGAACCGTTCTTCCCTTGGTATCACTACGGCGGGGATTACCTACGCATAGTGAACGTCACCAACATCCGCAACGTGACGAACATAACGAATATCATCAACGTCAGGAATATAAACGAAGTTCACTACGCCTATAAAACGGTCGGCGCGACCGTGGTCCGCGAAGATGCCTTCAGGAGCGGAATGCGAGTGGCCGATCAGATGGTTCGCGTTCCGCCAGAGGCGCTCGCAAAGGCCTCCATCGTCCCGCATCCCGCTGTGAATCCGACATTGCACGCGGCATTGCCGGGTAAACCCGTAGCTGCGCCACCCGTGCGATCGATGCCGCTTGCCGCAGCACGAACGCCTCCGCGCGCGGGTGAAAGTCCCATGCCTGTATCCAGGACAACGAGGGCCTTCGCACCGGAACCCACGCCGGGACACTGGGCTTCGACATCTCCTCCGGGATTGATCACCAGGAGTTCTCCCCCGCCAATGAGAGTGCCGTTCGCGATGCAGGAACGACCGATGCTCGAACACCCGGGGCGGCCGCTCGAACCCTATCAGCTCGGAAACCTGCGCGCGGGAAGACCGGCCGGCCCGATGTTAGATCGGGAGTTCCCCGCGCACGGTTTTCCGGTTGGGCGGGCGGCGGCTCCAGCGAAACACAGATAGACAACAAACGGCCGAAATCCGAAAAATACCTAGAAATACCTCGAGTCAATACAAGTGTTGGCCGCAACTGGGCCCCGAAATATAACCGGGGCCAACTGTGTCGGGCTCGTCGCAACACGGAAGGGAACCGCATCTCACTGAAAATTCGGAAGAACCTCATATAAGTTCTGGGTAGTGACGCAGCGGCGAGGCGCGCGGGCTGAACAGTCTGCGGGCCGTTGCGCGAGTTACTTGCGGCGCCGGAGGTCTTTGAAGTCATTGCGCACTTCCTCGATACGTTCGCGATAGACGTTCGCATCGCCGTAGGGCAGGAAATGCGAGTAGCGCGAATGCGGCGACGGAATGCGACGCGCGTGCTTGATGGGGCACCAGTGCTGCTCGGTACGGGCGGCGACTTCAGTGACGTAGGCGATGAGACCGTTAGCATAGGCGCAATAGTCGCAATTGAGGCGTTCGAGGAAGTTGAGGTAACAGAGTTTGCCGCGGTCGAAGAGGATGTAGGAATCGCGCGGGACTTTCGGGATGCCGTAGATCGGAAACGAAAACGCCTGATAGATGGTGACGAAAAGATCGAGCAACAGAAACGGGATGACGCAGGCGTAGATGAGCGGCGCGGTGAGCGCGACGAAAAATCGGGACTGGCGGATGTAGCGCCACAGGGAAGTCTTCAGCTTGCGATGCTCTCGCTTGATTTCCTCCGAAAACCAGACCTTCCCTTTGCGCAGCTCGTAAAAGAGCGATTCGCTTTCAGACTCCGTAGCGGCGCTGGCGGAGAGCTGGACGAGGCGATCGGAATCTTTGCGGTCGTGGTCGGTCATGTGCCACCTCCGGAGTTGCGCGACGAGAATAGCGACCTTCTGGTGTGCGAACGGCCGCTCCCGAGAGTATAGAACCACGCAGCGCGGGGTTCTCTCCTTGGAGATTTAAACGACCTTTAGCGCGTCTGGGCTTGGCACGTGCCAACGCCCTGCAAGCGAAGACCACGCAGGGCGCGGATGCCGATGCCGCCCGCGTCCGGGCGCTCACCGCCTATAAAGATTTTCTCACACTGTGGAAAGACGCCGACCCCGACATTCCCATCCTCAAAGAAGCCAAGGCGGAATACGCGAAGCTGCGATAACTGTTAGAACTTGAGGCTCCAAGCGGGACCGAGCCGGGTGATCCGCTGCGCTTTACAAAACGCCCGAAACAGTTATTGGGCGAGTGATATCGAGTCGTCGCATCTTGTAGAGCAAGGTCGTACGCTTTACCCCCAGTCGTAGAGCCGCCCCGTCCGGACCTCCGATTACCCAATCAGTGTCGCGCAAAGTTCGCAAAATGTGTTTGCGTTCGGCGTCAGCCAGAGTTTGAACCATCGGCCCCGAATGTTCGCCAGTTCGCTTCACGTCGGCGAGTACGGGAGGATAGAGAACTGCGTTCGATGACAGAATCACGCAGCGTTCCATGACGTTTTGTAATTCCCGCACGTTGCCGGGCCAATCGTAGCGAACGAGGGTTTCCATATCATTCGGACGAATAGTCTTGATCTGCTTTTCCATGCGTTTCGCATATTTATTCACGAAATGCCATGCCAAAGAGGGAATATCATCCTTCCGCTCACGGAGCGCGGGCACTTCGATCGGGAAGACGTTTAGTCGGTAGTAGAGGTCTCTGCGAAATCGGCCTTGCTCAACCATCCTACCGAGGTCCCGATTTGTCGCAGCCACAAGACGAAAGTTTGTGCGAATCGTCTGATGGCTGCCGAGCCTCTCGAATTCGTGCTCTTGCAAAACCCGCAGGAGCTTGGACTGACACTCCAGCGGAACGTCGCCGATCTCGTCAAGGAAAATCGTCCCTCTATTCGCCAGCTCGAAACGTCCGACTTCGCGCTCAATCGCACCAGTAAATGCTCCCTTCTCGTGACCGAACAGTTCGCTCTCAAGGAGTCCCGCCGGTATAGAAGCGCAATTGGTGGTAACGAAGTTTCTATCCCTTCGTGGGCTGAGATTGTGTACGAGCCTTGCCAGAAGTTCTTTTCCAGTGCCGGTTTCTCCCATAATAAGGACTGTCGAATCCGTACCTGAGACAGTCTCGACTTGCTTCAATGCCCTTTTCCAGGCAGGACTCTCCCCGACGTACTCCATGCGGAAGCTGTTCTGGTTTTCGACAGACGGCGTCGCTCCGCATTGCCTTACGGAAAACTTCGTGACTGGCAGATCATCACTGATTGTGCAGGAGTTATGATCTTGCATATCGGTCTCCAACCAACCATCACACGCCGTTTAGATTGTTATGGCCAGGGTGTCCAGGAGTGATTCACTTGCGCGGCCACTTCCAACGCTTCGAAGTGTCGCCGATGTTGAGAGTCAATGGTTAAGGCACGGCGAAAGGTTTGACAATCAGGTGATCACTGTAGTCTGACCAACCAAGCGTGAAACGACAGAAGAAAACCTGCCTGTAGTGGTAACGTACTGGCACAAAGCGGGTCTGCAGGAGGTAGTCCTTGCAATCCAATCGTTCGTCTTGTTTTTGGCATAGTGATATGGGCACCGTCGTGGGAGTTCTCGTTTTGTTGCTGTGTTCCTCACCAGATGCTGTCGATTCACCTCTTGCGTCGCCGCAGTCGGCGGGGCAGGCCGATGCTCAGAAGCAAGCTTGGGACATTCTCAAGGAAGGTGCGCACGGGAACATGGATAAGCGCGCGAACGCCATCCAGGCGCTGGGCCTGGACGTGGGGGACTCGGCGGCGGTGAAGATGGCGGAAGATGCGCTCGAAGATAAAGAAGCGCACGTGCGAGCGGCGGCGGCGAAAGCACTGGGCGCGCTTGGTTCCACGGAAGCAGTTCCGAAATTGCAAGCTCTGGTGGACGACAAAGACATTTCGGTCGCGCTTGCTGTCGGTCATGCCCTGGTGCAACTCAAGAGCGAGGCGGGATACGACGTCTATTATTCGCTCGTCGAAGGCACTCGGAAGGGGAGCACATCACCGATAACCCAAGAACTGGATCAGATGAAGACTCCGGGGAGAGCCATCCTGTTTGCGTTTGACCAGGGGATTGGCTTCCTGCCTTACGGGGGGTACGGGAAGGAGGCCTTGCACGCTTGGAGGAAAAGAAGCACGGCTCCGACGCGGGGGGCGGCGGCGCGAGAATTGGCCAGCGACCCCGGACCCGCGCAGCGGCCAGGCACTCGCGAAAGCAGTTTCCGACAAAAACTGGGTTGTGCGGGCGGCGGCAGTCGAGGCCATCGCCAAGCGCGGGGATGCGGCGCTGCTGGTGAACGTCGAGCGTGCAATGTCCGACAAGAAGGACATCGTGCGCTATTCAGCCTCTGCCGCAGTCCTACGGTTGAGTCGTATCGCGCAAGAAAACGGCAGCAACTCACACTGAAGGCAGCCGTCGGCCCTGTCATGGGCATCAGCCTCGAAGTAGGCGATCTTGCAAAGACACGCGTGCTGATCGAGAAGAACGCGAAGCGAACTCTTGCGCCGTATATCGGAATCTACGACCATAGCTTCTTGCTTCCAGCTGAACTGTCCTTGTGGCACGTGGATTGAGATGGCCCAAATGTAGGTTGGCCTCTCAGTTGAAGGTCGCGTGTACTCACTGCCTGCTAAACGCAATTACGAGAAAAGTGAGCGCTGCGATTTCCACCGGGAGGTTATGCAAGAAAGGCCGGGGCCGATCTTTCAAAAACCTCAAGAACTTGGATAACGTGTGCTAATTCCGGCGTCACGTTCACCAAGTTTGTGTAAGCAGGTTCTAGAATTGACGGGTCCCGCGAAGTCACGGGTGCACTCAGGAATCGCATGATCTGGTAATTCGCATTGACGAGCGTCACATGCACATCCAACACCTTGTCGCGCAGTTCGGCGGATACGCGTCCGGCATGATAAACAACCAAGGGCCAGTCGGAAGGCACCAGCTGAACTGTTGAAGGAGCTGTGTTCCAGTGCTCTTTCACGATTGGTTTCCAGAACTCTACATCCGCCGCAATTCCGCGGAGCATGGATACCACGATGGTAAGTTCCTGAGTCGTTCGCTGTTGGGCCTGGGCCTTCGAAAGCCTGAGGTTTTCCATCGCTGCGTCCGCCTGCCTTTGGCTTTCCTTTGCCTGGACCATCGCAGCTTCCGCCTGACGTCTAGCGATTGTCAAATAGTAGGCGTTGATGAGAACGAGAATTACGATGGTAGCGGCATTTACAATCGCAGCCCATTCTGAGACATCCAAACCCAATAATCTGTGGGCTGCTTGCATTCTTGTCGTCGGTCCACAATGTTAATACCACATCGCGTATCCGTCACGCTGTTTAAGTCCCGATAAACGCGGTGGTCTCAACGGGTCGACGCAACACTACCTCGAAGTCTGCTTGCAGTGGTCTCTAAAGCTAGAATCGTTCGCAAGCGTTGATTCAAACGGAAAGACTACCCTGGTTAGGTTCTGACTGAGTTCAGCCCGACAGATCGGTTCTCCTGGGGAAGCGTTGTCGGATCAACTGATTGGATGGTGTTGCAACGACCAGTTGAGCTCGCAGCGCTAACCGGAAACTAGGGTATTTCCAGATAGATGTTGCGAACGGATGGGCGAAGAACTGGATTCGCGTCCTGCCAAGACTTGAAGGCCCCTACGGCCGGGTGTACGATTTCGGCTCATGCAGCGGGGCCAGATCTTCAAACACCGCGGAAATTGGCGGCTGAGATACCGCGAAAATATCATTGAAGACAGGCAGCCCCAAAAAGTTCTTCGATCATCCTTTCTCGCGCCTATCGGAAAAGAATACCCCTCAAAATGCGGTGTCGAATTGCTCGCAGACAGGATTCTGGCTCCACTGAACGCGGGCACGGCACAGCCTGAATCCGCTCTGACCGTTACGTATTTCATCGAAACGTTCTATTTGCCGCACGTTCAAAAAGAACTGCGTCCCTCCACTTACAAAGATTGCCGCCGCGACGTGTATGAAAAACATGTAAAAATCAGACTTGGCGAAATTCGTCTGCGGGATTTTCGTACTGTCAATGGTCAGCGAATTTTGCGCGACATCGCGGATTCAAATTCCGACGTCGGACACAAGACCCTCCTTCGCATTAAATCTTTTTTATCTGGCGCATTCAAGCATGCGAAGAGGGAAGGGTTTCTCGACGGCGAGAATCCGATGCGGGATACGAGTGCTCCCGGCAAGCCGGAGAAGTTTAAGGGCGACGTCTACTCGATGGCTGAGATCGAACGGATTGTGGACTGCGTGGGCAAAGTGGATATGCGAGCCTTGGCCGTGATTTCCGTGGCTGCGTTCGCCGGTCTGAGGCTCGCGGAGCTTCGTGGATTACGATGGTCGGATTACGACGGCAATACGCTGACGATCCGACGCGCGGTGTGGCGTACCCATGTGGGTGCGACGAAGAATCCCGCAAGTCAGGCCAGTGTTCCTGTGCTGCCGATTCTGAAGAAAGTGTTGGACGACCATCGCGATCGTGTCGTGGCTTCCGGCAAACACTACGGCCCCGACGATTACCTATTCGCGGGCGAACGCCGTGGAGCACCCATGAACTTGGCGAACCTTGCGCGGCGCGTGATAATTCCTGCATTATCCGGATCAGGCGCAGATCAGGAAGGGCCTTCGGTGAAGTGGAAGGGATGGCACGCGTTTGGAAGATCGCTGGCGACGAACTTGCATTCCTGTGGCGTAGATCCTAGAATAGCGCAGGCGATTCTGCGACGCAGTAACATGAAGACCACGTTGGACTTTTATACAATGATTCCGGATGCTGAGGCACGTGCTGCTTTGCAGAAAATTGAAGAATGGATCAAGGCTGTCTGACGTGTACCACGATTTGTACTCCGCTTAGATGTAAGTTATTTAAATGCCGAGGTAGCTCAGTGGTAGAGCAGCCGATTCGTAATCGGCAGGTCGTGGGTTCAACTCCCACCCTCGGCTCCATCTTTTTTGCTCAATTTGCTCCCGTTTAGTGTGATTTTTTAGTTCCTAGACCTTTGCTACAAACTTTGCCTCGAAAAAGGACTCGCCTAGACTCAAAGTCTCTTGTTGCTATATAGTTGCTGCGTTTGCCGCCGCACGTAGTCCAGCGATTGGCCACACCCTGTTACTTTTGACCCTTCCCGCCCGGTATGGGCCGGGATAGTGTGAGCGTGCCAATTTGCGGCAACCGGGACGACGATCTGAAGTAATCTTAGGTCGCAAATTGGTCTGAAGGTGTTGCGAGAGATTTGATGCCCGGTTCCGCGGGACAGACGGTGGCGGTGGCGCCGTCAATATTCCGCACGACAGCATTCGGCCTCATGGAGGTGTTATGAGAAGGTTTCAAGTTTTTCTGACCTGGCTATCTTCTTTCTGCCTGATTTGTTCGCCTCTGGGACTGGACGGTTGCTCCAGAGGTAAGACGGCATCGGGAGGTCAGCAGGCTGCAGCCGGTGACCAAAATTCATCCCCGTCCCCCGCCTCGGGATCTGCCCAGCAGAACGGTTCCCAAGAACAGGCTGCGAGCCAGCAACAGCCGATCCAATTGCCGGATGTCGACCTGAGTCCTGCCGGCCTTGACGAGCTGCTTGCGCCCATCGCGCTTTATCCTGACCCGGTACTCGCTGTGGTTCTGCAAGTGTCGGTCGATCCGCAACAAGTGATGGACGGCGGTAACTGGCTCGCCCTGGATCAGAATCAAAGTTTGAAGGAAGCCGCGCTGGACCAAGCCTCGCAAAAGGCCGGGTTTACTCCGGTGATGCAAGCTCTTCTTCACTACCCATCGGTTGTCGACATGATGTGCTCGGAGTTTGACTGGACCAAACAACTGGGCGCGGCCTATTCGGCGGATCCCAAGTCGGTTCTTGGTTCCGTCCAGCGGCTGCGTGCAATTGCTGTGGACAATGGTGCTCTCAAAACATCGGCCCAAATGAAAGTGAACGTCAAGCAGGATCAGGGCCAGGATATCGTCGAAGTCGAACCGGCCAACCCGAAAGTGATCTACGTACCGTCGTACGATCCTCAACGAGTATTCAGCACCACCACGACCACGACCAACCCGGACGGTTCGACGATTACCACGACCACGACGAATGGCCCCGCGCCAACCACGAGTACAAACACGGTGGTAGTGCAGCAGCAAAAGAGTGGAGTGAGCACAGAATCGGCTGTGTTGATCGGGCTGCTTTCCTTCGGCGCGGGTATCGCAGTGGGCGCTGCGATCAACAGCAATAATTACTATTACCCTCGCTGGGGTTATGGCGGCGTGTACTACGGAAGATATCCCTATTATCCGCCTCCGTACCGTCCCTACTACGGACCGGGTTGGGGACCTTCCTACGGCTACGGTTACAAGCGCCCGGTACACTACGGCAACAACAACATCTATATCAACAACACCAACAACTACTACAACCGGTTCAACAACAACTCCAACATGAAACCCGGTTACAAACCCATGCCTGTGCAATACAACAACAAACCCAACGGAGTCTATTCCAAGAGTATGGGCAATCAGCCCGGGTCAAATGCGGGAGTGAAATATAATCGCGCGAATAATGGCGGTGGCAACGCGGGCAACGCGCAGACTCGGCCAGCGACGCAACCCGCGCGGCCGGGGAATGGGGCTGGGAATAACCCGGGGAATAACCGGCCAGGCAACACTACGGCCCCCAAGCCCGGAAATACAGCCGGCGGAGCGAACAGTAATTGGAAGGGACAAACCACCTATCAAGGCAATCGGGACGGCGCCAATGCGCAGACACGTCCGAGCCAAGGAAATGCACAGGGTCGTCCGAGCGGTGGCGGAGCAAACACAGGAGGGAATAATCTCCGTCCAGGAGGCACGGCACCTGGCACGGCGCAGGGTGGAAATAAGTATGGCGGCGGCAATGTGGATCGAGGATACGGACAGCAAGGCGGTGGACGGCCAAACACGGCAACGCCTTCCACGCGTCCCTCAACCGGAAACACAGCAACCCGGCCGTCAACGGGGAATACGCCTGCAAGCCGGCCCCCGGCGAATAATCAGACGACTCGTCCGACGTCACAGCCTGCGAGCCGCCCGCAGCAACAACCTCAGTCTGGCGGTGCGTTCGGAGGTGCAAGCAATCCCAGCACAGATCGCGCTGCAAGCAATCGCGGGCGATCAAGCATGGGAGCGCCACAGCAATCACAAGGCGGCGGTAACCGAGGCGGAGCTTCGAAGAGTAAGAGGTAACTCGAAAATGAAAACAAAAATCGTTCTTGTTTGCGCGATGTTCCTTTTGATTTCCGCGGCACTGTGTTTCGCGGCTGACCAGAAAACTTTTGCGACACCCGACGAAGCGGTAAAGGCGCTTATGGCCGCGGTGGAATCCAACAATCAGGACGAACTGTTGGCGGTTTTTGGGCCGGACGCGAAGGAAGTTGTCTCGTCCGGGGACGATGTCCAGGACCGGAATTCACGCGCGGCCTTCGTGAGATCCTACAAGGCCAAGCACGCCATCGTTACAGAGGATGCAAACACGCGAGTTCTTCAAGTGGGCGCGAAAGATTGGGAGCTACCCATCCCGATCGTGTTAGTCGACGGCCGATGGCATTTCGACACGGCGGCGGGAAAACAAGAAATAATTTATCGCCGGATTGGCGACAACGAGTTGGGCGCGATTGCGTCCTGTCGGGGCGCCATGGCTGCTCAGCGAGATTATGCCGCCGAAGCGCATGACGGTCTGCCGGCAGGAATCTACGCGGCAAAGTTGCGCAGCGATCCCGGAAAGCAGAACGGATTGTACTGGGAAGCAAAGGAAGGCGAGCCGGAAAGCCCCGCCGGTCCATTCTTGGCGCAGGCGGCTGAAGAAGGATATGGAAAGGGCGATCCCTATCATGGTTACTACTACCGCAGCCTGAAGGCCCAAGGCGCGGCAGCTCCGGGCGGTGCGAAGAGTTATCTGGTGGACGGCGCGCTGAAAGGCGGCGTCGCTCTAATTGCGTATCCGGCGCAATACAAAGTAAGCGGCGTCATGACCTTCATCATCAATCAAGACGGCGTCGTCTATCAAAAAGATTTGGGAGAGAGCACCACCGAAGCGGCGAAGGCGATTACCGAATACAATCCTGACAGCAGTTGGACAAAGGTCAAAGATTAGTCGCGACGGTGCCTGTGCGCGACTGCCTGTGCGCAACAATGACCGGTAAATTGTCGTCCGCAAGCTTCGAACCGTCCGCCCCTAGTCGTGACGCAAATTCCTAAAATCCCGATCCTTGTCCCCTTGGCGGTGGGCGCAATCCCTACCGTATCTACGATCCTTATTCATGCGCTTGCCGTAATGGCAACGGTAAGCTTTGTTCGCCGTGAAAGAAGACTCGGTCGAGCGGGCGTAAAATTCTCGCATGATGTTGGGATCGTTACGCTGGCGATATCATTCGCGCTCGCAGCGCACCTGGTCGACATCGCTTTGTGGGCGGCGTTGTTCAGAATCTGCGGAGAATTCGCTGGGCTCGGAACGGCTTACTATCACTCAGCAGTCAACTACACGACCTTGGGTTACGGCGATCTGCTTATGACGCCGCCGTGGAGAATGCTGGGGCCACTCGAGGCTGCAGATGGAATGCTCATGTTCGGTGTTTCGACCGCCATGATTTTTGCTCTCATCCAACGCTTGATTCAAGACAGATTCGTGGATCTTAGAGACTGACGAGGAAGACTCGCCGCAATTTTTCTATGCCTTCCGGCCGAAAACTTGACACTCACCATAAAGCTCTTGTAGCACGACCTGTATAAGACGCTCCTCAGTCCTCACCCTGTCCCACTCAATAAACAAGGAGGTTTTATTGCCCTTTTGAACAACGTGCTAGTACTCCCATATTGAAGCCGCTTCATTCTGAGACATACTTCCAGTCGGAAACTTAGCCATTTTGATGGCTGTATTGCAATGCATAAGCCGGAAAGGGCACTCGCTTAAAGAGTCGCCCCGGCAGCGAAAAATGGAGCGTGCAACGTCATGATTAGCAGAAATAGTATCCTGCCAACTCTGCTCTTGGTGATCGCAGCGGTAACGCTTGTAAATTGCGCCCCGGCCGTGCCCTGCAATGTTGTGGGGAACGGTGCGGCACGGCTACATCGCGATACCACAACGAACATCTGCGGAAATAGCGGCGGCGGCGGTGGCACGCCCACGTGCAGCATGACGCTCCGGCCCAACGAGGTAGTGCTGTCGGTGGATAGCAAAGGAAACATTCTGGAATACGGAATTAACTCGACCACCGGTGCACTCACTTTGATGTGCAACACCGCAACGGCGGCGGCCGGCCCCCTAGCGGTCTCGAACAACGCGTTTCTCTACGTTTTGGATCCGACGGCCACTCCGGCGCAGGTATTCGGATTCACGATCGCCCATGGGAACTCCGGTGCGCTGACGGCAATCCCCGGCTCGCCCTTTCCGCTCTCCGAGGCAATTGCCGGAAATGCGACCATCGTTTCCGACTCATTTAATCGCTTCATGTTCGTGACGAACAATATGGGCAACGATGTTCACGTCCTCGTGATTGGACAGAATGGCGCTTTGTCGGAAGCGGCGAATTCCCCCTTTGTAGTTTCGAGACCTGACCATATCTCCTCCGAGCAAACCTTAGCTTATGTTCCGGATTCGACCGACGGCGACATCTTCATTTTCTCGCTCGATAACAATGGGCAACTGGTGCCAACGATTGCGTCGCCGTTGGTCATTGGTACTGGCAACAACTCGCCGCACTTCGCGCTTACCGACGGACCCTTTCTGATCACGGCAAACCAGGCATCGCTGAGCACCTTCGCGATCGATCAGAATCCGGCGAATGGCGGGGCGCTCACGCCGGGTCCGGGCTCGCCATATTCTTCCGCTCTCGCGGGAGATCCGCAGGTGGCGCCGCTCACGTTCGACTTGGACTTTACAGGAAAATTTATCTACGTTACTCCCGCGGGCGCGGCGGGCAACATTCCCGGATTTCAGAGCGACAACATCATCGGGTTCGCATTTGACGGGATAGGGGGCGGGCTCACCCCGTTGCCGAATTCGCCCTTTGTTTCGACTTCGACCCTCGACATCCTGAGGAATCCCACGCTTCCGCTAATGTATGTCGTCACCTCCAATACCAATTCGGTTCTGATTGACGCGGCTTCCATCGACAAGAGCGGAAATCTTACGCTCCCAACTACCGGACTGGCCGTGACAGCGGTGTTTGATCCCGTCCTCGCGGACGTCCAATAAGTAGCGCAGGCTTCAGCCTGCGCCCCCAGTCGCAGGGTCCACGCAATCAAGATTTGGAGGAAATGACGGCGACGTTGTTTGGCAGCAGGCTCGGTACTGCATTCACGAGGCTTGGCTCCCGCGCGATACCGTTCTTTTCAATAGCGTAGGCGTCAGCCTGCGCCCCAGTCGCAAGGTGCACAAACTCACGATATGCAGGAAAACGACAGCCGCGTTGGTTATCTCTCACAATCTAAGCTCCGCCCAAAAACCCGTAGCTCAGGTCCCTCCCGATCGATGTCCAGATCGGGATGACCTGAGGCCTTGATTTTGAATTTGGGCGGCTTCAAGCCGGCGTCGATTTGTTGAGAAGCCGCCCATGACTCGTGGACACAGCACACGTGTGTACGCTAACCGACACACCCCAAAAAGCAGAAGGCCCGCTTTTCAGCGGGCCTTCGAGGGGGAGAAAGCTCACGGCCACTGCGCGGTGGGCCTAGAACTCTTTCCTCGACCGCAGTCTAGTGGACTGCAAGAATCCAGTCAAGCAGGAAAGGCACAATTTACACGTCTGGTAAGCCAATTGAATTCAATAATTTACGATTAACGACACAAAAGTCTGCAAAAGTTTTCCACTCCCCGCATCACTTACGATATCCGTAGAAGTCCTCTGCATTGATGGGCTTACTGGAGAGCCCCAGCTGCAACACCTGCACCTGGTCCGGCCGGTCGAAGACTCTATTTGTCGCTCGTTTCACCACCAGCCGCACGCCTCCGAATGCCAGTCCTGCAATGATCGCAAACAAGCAGATCACGCCTGTGCCCGTGATCGCGCCCACAATCATCACGCCGATGCCGGGCTCCTTGAATTCAAATGTCGGCTCATTCCAGGTAATCTCTGTCCCCGACTCGAGCTGATCCAGAATGGCGTCAGCTTCCTTTTTCGTGGCCGCGCCCGAAACAATCGCGACAAGCGTCATCGCGCGCCTCGCATACAGCGGCTTGGCACTACCAGCACCTTTGGAATTATTTACGCCTCTCGATTCGTTAATATTGAACTGCTTCTGCAACTCAGCAAGTTTCTTCGCGGCCGTTTGCGGCGTGGGGAAGTCTGCAATCACGAAATCAACTTCGTGGCCATTCAAGCGATACTTCGCCGTCTCTGCTTCCGCTCCCTGCGAAAATCCCAGCCAATCGCCGTCCGCCAGCGGGAAAAACTGGTTGAGTGTTTCAGGTCCCAATACGTATTTGTCTGTCCGGTCGACGAATCCCTTGGTTGGCAGGTGATCTCCGATTGTCGGAAGCAAGCCGGATTCCGCATGCGGAGTTACAGTCGCAACAAGCGCTTTCAAAGCGGCGCTATTTTTCTGTAGATCTTGTCCCTTTACTTCGAGAACAAGGTTGCCGGCCAGCACCAGTGCATGCTCGCGCGACGTGGACGAATGCTCGGTGAACTCGGCGCGAGGCATGTCCGTCGTTCGCAAGAATGAGTACAGGCCATAAGCGCCGCTCGGATCCTTCATCTTGTACAGATTCACTTGCAGCGTTTCGGCTCCTCGCGAGTACGCACCATTTTCACCGCTCACGAATCCGTATTCTTTCATCGCAGCCTGCGTTCGCTCAGCCGTAATACTTCCAATTTTGTCCCCATTGTAAATGGTGGGCTCAGCGACGCCCGGCTGCACGGTCCCTGACCACCCAGCGAACGAACCAGGCAGAATCCCCTGCGCCGAAGCGGGTAGCGCTGCAAGGACCAGGGTCGCCAGAAACAAACCGACGGTAAAACACATGGATGCTTTCATTTGGGTTGAGTGCACGAGTATTAGATGCCGGAATTCTACTTGTGGTTCCCGTTGGGCGCCACAGTTAGCCGATCTTCGGAGACGAGCCGGGACTTGTTCATGGAGAGGCTATTCAGACTGTCAAGATAGGCTGCAATACCGCGGTAAAGGCCATCTGCCACGCGCTGGCGCTGGTCGGTTTTGCGCAGCAGGCGCTCGTCGCTCGGATTGCTGATGAAGGAGATTTCCGAGAGCACCGATGGCATATTCGCCCCGATAAGCACTATGAAAGGCGCTTTCTTCACGCCGCGGTTGTGTTCTTCCTGGCTCACGGTTTGGAGGCGTCGCGAAAGTGAATCTTGAATATCCGCTGCCAGCTCTTTCGATTCTTCGATTTTTTCGTTGCGCGCGATTTTCTTGATGATGTCCTGCAAATCATGCAGTGACGATTGCGAGAGCGCATTTTCGCGCGTGGCCACTTCCATGGATTCGCCTGATGTAGCGAAATTCAAATAGAAGGTCTCGATTCCTCGCGCGTCCGGATCGTGGCTCGAGTTGGCATGAATCGAAATGAAAAGGTCAGCCTTGGCCTGGTTGGCGAGGGACGTTCGATCTTCCAAGGGAACGAAAGTATCGTCCGTGCGTGTGTAAACCACTTCCGCGCTGGGCAGCTTCTGCTCGATCAAGCGGCCGAGCCGTAGCGCCACGTCGAGGCATAGATCCTTTTCCATCAAACCGTGCGGACCAATAGTTCCCGTGTCGTGCCCGCCGTGGCCCGGATCGATCACGATGCGGCTGATCTTCAATCCCAGCGCGCGGGTGAGCGAACGCTGCCCATCGCGGTTCGGTTTCGGCTCGGGAGCAGGCGCCGGCTTGAGCCCGGCGATCTGGTCAGCTTTCACTTTTGATTTCGGAATCGCAGGTTTCGAAGCGAGATCGGCCGCTGAGTTTCCCGGCGGAGGAGGCGTCGCGTTGTGCAAATTCGCCCGCACGGATTCGGCAGCCTTCGCCGCGGACTTCGGATCGTCAACACGCGGAGCGGCCGCCTCTCTCGCCGCGTCATCGGTGCGAACGTCAATCACCAGGCGGTAGGGATTCGAGAGAAACTGCGTCGAGTAATTCAGCG
Organism: uncultured Acidobacteriota bacterium; assembly: GCA_963772535.1. GTDB lineage: Bacteria > Acidobacteriota > Terriglobia > Acidiferrales > UBA7541 > Palsa-295. The sequence goes on along the minus strand of CAVYXN010000003.1, from coordinate 222,407 downwards.
CGCCGCCCACGTCCAGCACCACGCGCACCACCGTCGGCTTGTTCTGCCCGAAATGAACTGATTTCAAGAGCCCCTCATCAACTTTGGGAGATTTATCGGCCTTCGGATCCACCTGCGCTTTGTGCAGATCGAAATAAAGCCGTTCGGGCGACGCTACATGCATCGACTCGAACTTCACCGTGTCGCTCACCGCCACCACGATGCGCGTGTGCCCCGGTGAATTCCATGTGCGCACGCCAGTGATGTAAGGCATGCGCTCTTTGTCGGATTCGTGGGGTTCGGCCACGTCGCCCTTGAGCGGGGGAAAATCGGGAACGGCTTCCGCCGCCTTCACTTCCATTGGCTTGGCGCTTCGCGGCTGTGCTTCAAGATGTGTGGCTTGCTTGCCTTGAGCTTCGGCGACCTTCGCGTCGGAGATCTGTTTCAAAGCCGCGCGCGCCGCGTCAGCCTTGTCTGACTTCGGGAACCGCTTCAGTAGATCCTTGTACGTGGCGACCGCAAGATCGGTCTGGTCTAAGTCCTCCTGCTGAATCTCCCCAATCGCAAAAATAGCCGCCGCCCGATACTGCGTCCGCGGATACTGCTTCAGCAAAAGCGTGTACATATCAATCGCAGACTGAAAATACTTCGGCTCAAACTGCCGCCCCATTTCGCGGTAAAGCTCTGCCTCGGCAATCAGCGACGCGGTGACTTCTTCAGCCTGCGGATCAAGCAGATAGACCTTGTGGTACGCGGCAATCGTGTCTTTGTAATTGGCAAGCGAGCGGTCGCGCGGCAAATAGCCTTCGAGCTGCGTGCGCATGCGCACGGCTCGCTCGAAAGCGTAGCGCGGGTCTGAATCCTTATCAGCGGCGGGGCGCGCGGCGAAACTGGCAAGTGCGAACGCGACGATTCCGGCTACCAGGAAGAGCCCTCGAATCGAGATGTGGTTTCGGGCGGTGGCGGCGCGCGTCATTCGTTCGTGAAAACAACCCGGCCACTCGAGTTCGTCGCTCTCCGCACCTGTGGTTTTGGAGGACTCCACAGCGTCGAGCTACGACCCGAGCCAGGCTGGAAGTATGCGTCAGTCACCTTCTGCACGTACTGGCGCGTCTCGCGAAATGCGGGAACGCCACCACTTCGATCCACGGCATGTTCGCCCGCGTTGTAAGCTGCGAGCGACTTGTTCAAATCGCCGTCATAACGGTCGAGCAGTGTTTTCAAGTACGTTGTCCCGGCTTCCACATTCTGTGCCGGGTCATACGGGTTTCCGACGCCAAAGCGTTGTGCCGTCTCGGGAATCAACTGCATTAGCCCCACAGCTCCCTTGCGGGAGACTGCCTGGGGGTTCCACCCCGACTCGGTGCTGATAACGGCTTTCACCAGCGCCGGGTCCACTTGATGCCGCTCGGCTGCTTCGCGAACGATGCGATCCAACCGATCCGGTGGCGTTGCCGGCGCCGCAAATCTAAGCGGCGCGGCCAAATTCACCGGGTGAGCATTACTAATAGTACTCCCACGCAGCGGCTTCGGGGAATCCCCGTTCACAAAGATAAGCTTCCCGTGCTCATCTATGTAAGATGCAATCTGGGCGCGCGCCGGTACGGCCGACGCCAAGCTGGCGGCCAGGATTGCAACGGAGACGCAGTTCCTGATTGTCTGCACGCGATGCATCACGTTCAACTCTCAGGCCTTGGGGAAGGCAGAACGCTTCACTTCCGAACGAAAACGCGACAAAAGCAGCTGTAAACACAAATCGGCCAGAGAATGGAAAGCCTTCTCTGGGTATGCTTCTGGCGCGCTAGGAGCTTAGCAACCGGTCAATGAGGGGGTAAACGGTACTAAGGGCACTTTCTACGGCAGATGTGTCTTTTCCGCCAGCCTCTGCCAAATCGGGACGTCCGCCGCCGGAACCGCCTACTTTTTTGGCTAGTTCCTGGACGATTTTCCCGGCATGAAGTCTGGAGGTGAGGTCCTTCGTAACTCCTGTAATTAGAGCCACTTTGCCGTCTTCCACGGAGAAAAGAACGACGACTCCGGAGCCCAATTTTTGGCGCAAGGTATCAATCATTTGGCGAAGGGCGTCGCGGTCAAAACCGCTCACTTTGGCGGCCAGGACACGGACGTCTTTGATGGTTTTGGCCTCGTCGAGCAGGGAATCGGCGGTGGAGCCGGCTTCCTTGCGTTTCAGGGCTTCGAGCTGCTTTTCGAGCTGTTTGGTGGACTCGAGCTGGCGTTCGAGGGCGGCGATTACGTCGCCTTCGCCTGCGTTCAGGAGCTGCGAGACGGAACGCAGAGTGTTGAGGGTGCGCTGATATTCGGCGAGAGCTTGATCGCCGGAGATGGCTTCAATGCGGCGGACGCCTGCGGCGACCGATTGTTCGCCTGTGATTTTGAAGACGCCGATTTCGCCGGTGCGGATGACGTGAGTGCCGCCGCAGAGTTCTTTGCTGTAAAAGCCGCGCGGTGACGAGGGGTCGGGAATCGTTACGACGCGGACATTCGACTCCGGGTACTTGTCGCCGAAGAAGGCGAGGGCGCCGGAGGCGAGCGCGTCGTCGATGTTCATGATGTCCGTCGACAGCGCTAGATTGCGCAGGATCTCTTCGTTCACCTGCTGCTCGATTTCGGCTAGCTCGCTGGCGTCGACGGATGCGAAGTGCGAGAAATCGAAGCGCAGGTGGTCGGGCGCGACGAGCGAGCCGGCCTGCTTCACATGGGTGCCGAGGACGTTGCGCAGGGCGGCGTGCATCAGGTGCGTTGCGGTGTGGTTGCGCATGTCGCGCGCGCGTCGAACGGGATCGGCTACGGTAGCGACGCGGTCGCCGACGTGAAGATCTTCCTTCGCGACGATTTTGTGTGCGATGAGGCCGCTGACTGGATAGTAGGCGCCTTTTACTTCGGCGAGTTGCAGCGACATGTCGTTGTCGTAGAAAGCGCCGGTGTCCGCAACCTGGCCGCCGGATTCGGAGTAGATGGACGTGCGATCGAGAACGATTTCGGCTTCGTCGCCTGCTTTGATTTCGTTTACTTTGCCCTGCTTGGTGACGATGCCTTCGATGCGCGCATCGCGCGTCTGCGTGCCGAAGTAAAAATCGGGCTCGGTCTTGAATAGTTCCTTGAGTTTCAGGTAGACGGGGCTCGCCGCTTCTTTGTGCGCGCCTTTCCAGGAAGCGCGTGCGCGCGTCCGCTGTTCTTCCATTGAGCGTTCAAATTCGGGTCCCCGAAATTCCACTCCGGCGTCGCGACATGCGTCCTCGATGAAGTCGCGAGGAAGGCCGAACGTGTCATACAGCGTAAACGCCTGTTGTCCGCTGAGAAATCCAACGCTGGGGGACTGCTTATCCCTCGTCCGTATACTCTGAGCAATCATTTCATCGAGTTTCTTGAGACCAACTTCTACCGTGCGCGTGAAGCGGCGTTCTTCTTCGTCGAGGATCTTTGTGACGCGTGCGGCGTGGTCTTCGAGTTCGGGATATGCCTCTTTCATTATGTTTCGTACCTCAGCAGACATGACTGACAAGAAGGGCGATGGTGCATTCAGCATGCGGGCGTGGCGAAGGGCGCGGCGGATGATTTTGCGGAGAACATACCCCCGCCCTTCGTTCGATGGAACGACACCGTCCGAAATAAGGAACGTCGCAGCGCGCGAGTGGTCGGCAACAATTCGATAGGACGGCAGAAACCTCAGGTCGTCTGACGGGGCGTGAGCAATCCAAGCTGCTTTGTCAATCAGCGGCGTGAATAAGTCAGTGTCGTAGTTCGAGATTTTTCCTTGCAGGACTGTCGCGGTTCGCTCGAGGCCCATGCCGGTATCTACCGACGGCTTCGGCAGGGGATTGAGCTTGCCGGAAGCGTCGCGATTGAACTGCATGAAGACCAGATTCCAAATTTCCATGTAGCGGCCGCACTCGCAGCCGAACTGGCAATCGGTGTGGCCCTGATCGGAGGCGGCGGGGCCCATGTCATAGAAGATCTCGCTGCAGGGGCCGCAGGGACCGGTGTCGCCCATGGCCCAGAAATTTTCCTTCAAGCCGGGGACGGCGATGATGCGGTCTTTGGACGCGCCGGCTTTGGCCCAGAAGGCGGCTGCTTCGGTGTCAGTCTCGAGCGTGGTGCCGGAAACTTCGGCGCCGCCGAAGACGGTGAAGTAAAGCTTTTCGAGCGGGATCGCGAACCAGTCGGGGGAAGTGATCAGCTCCATCGCGTAGGCGATGGCTTGTTCCTTGAAATAATCGCCGAAGGAAAAATTACCGAGCATTTCGAAGAAGGTGTGGTGGCGATTGGTGAAGCCGACATTTTCGAGGTCATTGTGTTTGCCGCCGGCGCGCACGCATTTCTGGCAGGTGGTGGCGCGGTTGTAGTCGCGCTGCTCGAGGCCGAGGAAGACGTCCTTGAACTGATTCATGCCGGCATTGGTGAAGAGCAGCGTGGGATCGTTGGTGGGGACGAGCGAAGAGCTGCGCACGATTTTGTGGCCGCGCTCTTCGAAGAAGCGCAGGAACATCTTGCGCGTTTCGTTGCCGGTGAGGAATTTGGTCACGTGAGCCTCAGTTGGAGCCAGCCATTATCGCAAAGATTGGCCACAGAGGCACGGAGACTCGGGCTGGGAGAAACGGGGCGGCAGGGAATCGCGGAAACAGGCGCTCCCGCTCATGCGTCCGGGATGGAAAAGCCGCATTTTGTCTCGATTAGAAAATTGGAAGTGGTTGAAATTGTGCGGGTTATCCGGTTTTTTAATCGCGGTGTCTCGATTAGAAGGGCAGTGGCGAGTGATGGGTGGCGAGTGGCTAGCAGATTCGTGATGAAAAATCGCTGAATATTTGCGATTAGAAAAACGGAAGCGCTTGAAAATGCGGCGGTTATTTGGATTTCTAATTCCAGATTTGCGATTAGAAATGATGCTCGACGGCGGTTGGTAGAGGAGTGACGCCGTACTGCTCGGCCCGGTCGAGTTGTCAAAATCGCGCACGACTGATGGTAACCTTGTGGTAACTAGGTGTCAAGTACTTATGTCGGCGGTAAGTTGAGACCTCTTGGTCCTCGTTTGTGTTTTGGCGCGGCCGGGAAAGGGCCCCGGGCTAAAGCCCACTCAAACACAAAGTGCGTTTTACGCTGGACTGAAGTCCAGCTCCCCCTGCTGAAGCAGGGGGCTCCCACCGAAAGGCAACCCTGAGCCAGTCGCGAGGCACGCGAGACCGTGGGCAATTTTCGCTGCGCTCAAGTAAGGCTCTCGCGGTTGATGGCTGTGAGTCTGTGCGAGGGTCTGCTAGAATCTGGGCAATTTTGATGAAAGTAACCTGAGACGGGAGCGGCGTGGACGAGTTTCCGATCTATTTTGTTCTACTGCTGGTGGTAGGCACCGTTCTATTGCTGCCCATTATGGCGTTTGTGCGCTCGGGTGAGGCGAGGAGGACTGCCGAAGCCCTGCGCGAAGAGATCCGGTCGCTGCGTGCGGAGATTGGTCGAACGACCGCGCGAATTGTTGGGCTTGAGAAAGCGCTGGAGAGGGCGCTTGAAAAACTCGAAAACCGGCCCGGCGGCGTGCAGGGGCCGGAGGTGGCGGCGACTGGGCGCGCCGAAAAGTCTGCCGCCGAGACTGCTAAAACACCCGTTGTTTCTCTCGACGTAGATAAGTCTGAGGCACCGCACCAAGTTCCAGCGCGAGTGGCTCCTACTGCCACGCCTATTCCCTCGATTTTTAGCGCCGGTGGCCTCGTCTCGACGATTCCGCGCGTGCCGGATGCTGGAGCGCGGATCTCGTCTTCGACACCGGCTTTAGAGGTCCCCAGCATTTTCTCAACGTCTAGCGGTGGAAGTGCGTCGAGCCTGGCGACGGGCAAGAAGAGAAATTGGGCGGACATGGAAGAGACGTTGGGCGCGAACTGGCTCAACAAGATCGGGACAGCGGCTTTCGTGATCGGAGTGGCGCTTCTTCTGAATTATTCGATGCACTACCTGGGGCCGGTGGGAAAGATCGTGCTTGGTTATGCGTTGAGCGCGGCGCTTTTGGGAATCGGAATCTTCGGAGAGACGAAGCAGCGGTATCGAATCGCGACGCGCGCGGTGCTGGGCGGAGGATGGGCGCTGGCGTACTTCACGACGTATGCGTTGCACAACGTGCAGTCGGTGCGTCTGGTTGAAAGCGCGGGGCTGGGGTTCGCGCTTTTGTTCGCGGTGGCGGTAGCGATGGTGGCACATTCGCTGCGCTACGATTCCGAACTTGCGACTGGGTTCGCGTATCTGCTGGCTTTCGTAACTGTGGCGATCAGCGAGATTCCAATGGGAGGGCTGGTAGCGTCGGCTCTGCTGGCTGCGTCACTCGTGGTGATCTTGCGAGGGCGACGATGGTTCGTTGTAGAACCGCTGGCCATCATTGCGACATACGCGGTGCATTGGATGTGGCTGGATCAGGTGTACGAAAAGATGGGAGCCTACCGGCCGTTTCCGGAATTCCCGATGAGCTTGGCGCTCTTGACCGCGTACTGGGCGATTTATCTAACGTCGTACTTCTTAAGAGAAGACAAAACACAGCGGGAATCGAATCTACTGACGGCTTCGTTTCTTTTGAACGCGGCGGGATATCTGGCGTTGCTGCACCATCAATCGTTTCATCCGGAGTGGCGATTCTGGTTCCTGCTGGCGGCGGGTGCGGTTTATCTGGGTGTGTCCGCGTATTCGCAGCGGAGCGGGCGGCGGCTTGGATTCATCCTGGCGAGCACGCTGGGCGCGGCGATGATGATCGCGGCGGTGCCGTACCGCTATTCGGGAGCGAGGCTTGAAATTCTTTGGCTTGTGGATATCGAGGCGCTGCTGATAGCGGCATGGCGGCTTTCGGAAAAACACCTGCGGAAACTTGGGTGGGCCGGCGCTGCAGTGCTGACGACGTACGTGTGGCTGCACGACGTGATGCCGCGAGTGGACCGGTGGAGGCCGCCGGACGCCAAGCTGGGCTGGCTGTTTCTTTTGTTGGCGGCGGCGTTGTTCGTTGATGGGTGGCTGAAAGCGCGAGTGGGTGAGGATTGGGACGCGATGGATACAGTGGCGTTCGTGCTAGCGCCGATTTGCGCGACGGGATTTCTGTTGGCGGCAGAATGGGTGGCGCTTCCGCTGATGTGGACGGCGCTGGCGTGGGTGATCTCGGCGATGGCGCTGGTGGAATGCGGAAGGAAATTCAAGGACAGAGCGCTGGAGTGGTGCGGGCATGGGGCGGCGGCGTTGGCGGTGACGCGGCTGCTGATTTTGAATTTGCAACGGGACGACATGTGGCATCACGTGAGCTTGCGGTTGATTACCGTCGCAGCGTCGTGCGCGACCTTGTATGTGGCATCGAGATGGCATGTGATTGCAGAGAAGGACGGCGCGGCGCCGGCGAAAGACGCGGGCGATTTTTTCTTACGCCTTACGACGTCGGCCGGAATATCCGGTGTTTACACGGCGGCGAGCACGGTACTGGCCGGATATCTCCTGTGGGTCGAGGCGACGAGCGGAGTGGTGGGGCTGGCGTGGGGGCTTTTTGGTCTGGTGCTGATTGAAGCGGCTGGGCTGACGCGTGACAAGGCCTTGCTTTGGCAAGGGCGGGCGCTGCTGGCGGCGAGTTTCGCACGGATATTCTTTGCGGACCTGAATTCGACGTCGCGGCTCGGCGCGCTGCCGGTGCCGGTGATTTCGGTGACAATTCTCGCGGCAATCTATTATTACTGTGCATTTACTTCGGAGGACTCGCCCCGAACACGAAGCGGGTTGCTGTGGATGGGAACGATTTCGATTGCGGCGCTGCTTCGGTTTGAGATGCCGCCTGGATGGGTAGCGGTGGGTTGGGCAGCAATGGCAGTGACTTTGTATTTTGCGAGCGGCGCTTTGCGGGAGGAAACATTCCGGGCACAGTGTTACGCGATGACGCTGCTGGCGGGCGTTCGCTGCGGATTCGATAATTTCTATCGGGTGGGCCCGTTGCGGTTTACGAATGTGCGGACGGTGACGGTGACAGCGTGCGCGCTGCTGCTGTACGTGCTCTTTGCAGCGGCGAAGCTGGCGAAACGGGAGCTGAACCGGAAAGACCCGGGCGAAGCAGAGGAGCGAAAAGGCGGTGAGGCAGGGCTAGGGTACGCGTGGCGATCGATCGAGGCGTATCCGCAACATCTTTTCTTTTTCGTGCCGACGATTCTACTAACGATACTGGTGAGCCTGGAAGTGCGGCGCGGATTTCTGACGGCGGCGTGGGGGATTGAGGGATTGATTGTGTTTCTGGCGGTGTTGAAGATGGACGAGCGGGCGTATCGATGGTTCAGCCTGTCGCTGTTCATGCTGTGCGTGGCGCGAATCGTGACGGTGGACGTGTGGAACTTCGATGCGCTGGGACGGATCGTGTCGTTCCTGGGGTTGGGTGTGGCGCTGCTTGGCGTGAGTTTTCTATATGCGCGACATCGGGAATTGTTGAGGAGGGTGCTTTGATCCGGCGAGTGGCATTGGCGGTGTTGCTGCTGGCGGGGTGCGCTGCCGCGTTTGGGTTGCAGCGGGCTCATGCGATTGCACCAATTAGTCCGCGGCCGTTGTTATATCTGGTGGCGGATGCGGAGGGTGAATGTGAGCGCTGCCCGTGACGATTGTGCGTGAGTGCTGACGAGGGAACAAAGCAGAGGACGAATTGATGGCTCGACTCGTTTGTGACGACGGGCCGAGAGGAAGATCCCGGGGCTAAAGCCCACTCAAGCACAAAGTGCGTCCTTACGCTGGACTGAAGTCCAGCTCCCCCTGCTGAAGCAGGGGGCTCCCACCGAAAAGCAGACCTGAGCTACAGCAGTTGGCTGCTGGCCGAGCGCGTAAGAAGGACAGGGGGCTCCCACCGAAAGGCGAATTCACAAACTTATTACCACCTTCTCGTGATGACGGGTTTGGGTGTGTTCTTGCGCAATGCATGGAGAAGGCTGGCAACCGGTGAATCGCGAGTCTGCAGATTTGGAGAATTCCGTGGCCCCTGGGGCGTGGGCTGCGCCAGGGCGGGGAACACCGGTTGTGGCAAAAACATGCGCGGCGGAAAAGGAGATGGACATGGCGGGGTATGACGTTCAGCAGATGGGTGACGCGACTGAAATATCTACGACGCCGGAGGCGGTGCCGGCTCCGTGGTTGTTGGTGGCTATTCCGGGGACTTTGCTTGTGTTGATTGCGCTGTCTATGAGCTTCTTTGGGGGATTGATTGCGGCGGGGTTTGTTTATGGCGCGATGTATTTGCTGATGCATTCGAAGCAAGCTACGCAGTATCGGGCGCCGACTCGGTTTCGCGTTTCGAAGACGGGGATTGAGGTGAATGGCAACTCGATTCCGAAAGATGCGATTCATCGCGTGATCATTCGCAACCACGTGTTGCAAGCGGCTGGCGACGTGATTGTGGTGGCCGATCCGCATCCGAACAGCGGGCAGCAGAATGTGGTGGCGGGGATGAATTGGGCGGGGAGCAAGTTGGGACCGATTTCCTACCGGGTGGATGCGGAGGCGCGCGGGGTGCCTACGACTTTGGCAGGCGGGTTAACGGAGCCGATGGCGTCGGCGATTATGATGGATGTAAATAAGGCGCTGCAGTTGAGTTGAGCGCATCGGTCACGGTTGAATCAAGGTTGAACTGGTGCCAGACCGGCGCCCCAGACTGGAGTTGTGACCGCGACTCTCTCGAAGTTTGACAGGAGAGGTTTCACGCGCGGCATCGCGTTCTTGACGGATGGGAGCGATAGAGAGGCGTCGTGACTGGCGGCGCTGTCCCATACTTCTGTGACCCATACTAAGTTTTCATCGGATGAGTCTTTGGCTAGCACGTAGCTGAGGCAGCCGGGCATGCTGGCGGCGCTCTCTTTCAGTATTGCGATGATTTCGTCTCTCTTGCCGGGAACCGTGGTTAGTTTCACGACTAATCCATACATGCTGCTTGCCTCCTGAGGGTGCGATTGAAGGCGCGTGATCGCAGATGCGCCCATACATAACAGGAATTCTCGGCGGTGTAGTTGCATCTGCCTATGATAGCGGTTCTGGCTAGGCTCGGGGACGGCTTTGAGTGCGATTGCTACGGCAGGGGGACTTTTTTGTGCGAGGTGTGAAAAAGGGCGCAGGCCCTTCGTGTCCCAGGGAACAAAGGCTTGGCTACTGTTTGAAGACTAGGGGCGGCCCTTTCACTTCTTTGGCTTCCAGGGCGATGGTGACTTCGACGTGGTCGGCGATCTTGATCAAGGGGATGCCGCTGTTCATGCCGTAGTCTTTGCGATCGAAGACCATTTTGCCATCGATGTGCTCGAAACCTGTGGCGTCGGTGGAAGCGTCATGGTGAGTTTCTCAGGATTTGAGACGCCGCGGATGGTGAAGTCGCCGTCCACTTCGAAGGAATTGGGAGCGGTTTGCACGACTTTGGTGGAGTGGAAGATGATCGTCGGATAGTTTTTCACGTCGAAGAATTTTTCGCCCTTCAGCTTGCCGTTTTTCATGCCGCTACCGGTGTCGACTGAGTCCGCAGCGATCTTAAGGTCGAGGACGGCTGTGGTCGCGTCGGTGGATGCGAATGTGAGTTTACCTTCCCATTTATCAAACTTGCCGGCGAGGGCCACCGAAGCCTTCACGTAGAATTTGACGGTGCTTTCTTTGTGGTCGAGTTCGACGATTGGAACGTCTGGCGCCGGCGTGGGCGCAGGGAACAAGCTGGAAACCAAAAGGCAAAGAAGGGCGATTCGCATGGCGCGCAGTTTGATATTTTTCGAGGGATGTTGTCAATCAGGATGGCAAAGGCATTCGCTAAAAGTGTCAGATGCGATCAGTGCGGACTAACGTAGCGGCCGTATGTATCTTGCAATTCCTTGAGGCGGGCTTCGGCTTTTTCGCGTTCGCAACCGGCCTTGATGGAGATGGTGACGGTGCCGCCGTCGTAGGGAGTGGTTTCGGCTTCGCATTCGAGGTCGCGGTAGCGGGTCCAGGCGGCTTGCGTTTTTTGCAGCTCGGTCAGGAGGCTGGAGTCGTCCCATTTGGCGGAAGTTCCTTTGGCTAGATCGGCGCGCAAGGCTTTTTGGATTGAGCGGTAATAGGCGTCGAGGCGGGCGGTGGCTTGTTTGGCGCGATCCATTTTGCAGTTGTCGCGTTCTTCGTCACTTTGATTCGTGCGGGTTTCGCAGGGGTCGGCTTCGAGGAAAAACTTTGCCCTGCGGGTGACTTCTGCCCAGCAGGCTTTCTTATCGGCTTCCGTCGCAGCATTCACGCAGGGATCGACGAAAGGTTTTTGCTTCTGGCTGCTCTCGGCCGACTGCTGTGGCGGCGGCGCGGACGCGAATGGAAGAACGGAGAAAATGAACATGATGGCACAAAGCCAGATGCGCACAGATTCCTCCTGGGAGTGCTCGGGCGCTTTCATTTGACTGTAATCGGAACGGAGTATAATCCCGGATTATGAAAACCCGACACCTTTGCGTTTCGTTGCTGTTTTTGGGGGCGGTGGTGACCGCTCTCGCGATCGCTCACACCTTGCCGGCGAGTGTGCCGGTTCACGAGAGGACGTTTGACATCACGTATACGGCGGAAGTGCACAACGTTCCTGCGGGAACAAAAGATGTGCAGATCTGGCTGCCGTATCCGCAGAGTGACGAGTATCAGAAGATTTTAAAAGCGAACGTGACGGCGCCGTATCCGACGAAAATCGTGAAGGGGGCGGAATACGGGAATCAGATCGTGCATATCGAGGTGAAGGATCTGAAGGCCGCGTCGATTCCGGTGACGATGACTTTTACGGTGCGACGTAGCGAGCACCTGCACAATGATTTCACACAGGTATCGGCGACGAAAAGCGCGCCGACGGCTGACATGAAGAGATGGCTCGAGCCGGACAAGCTGGTGCCGCTCGACCAGCGGATTCGCGAACTTTCGGCGGAAGTGACGCAGGGCAAGACGACCGACCTCGAGAAGGCACGCGCGATTTACGATTACGTGCTGGCGAACATGAAGTATGACAAGAGCGGAACGGGCTGGGGGAATGGCGATATTTATTGGGCGTGCGACGCGAAACGTGGGAACTGCACGGATTTTCACGCGCTTTTTATCGGGCTGGCGCGGTCGGCGGGAATTCCAGCGAAATTCGAGATTGGATTGCCGGTGCCGGCGGATAAGTCGAGCGGGGAAATCGGCGGGTATCACTGCTGGGCAGAATTTTATTTGAGCGGATATGGATGGGTGCCGGTGGACGCGTCAGAGGCGTGGAAGGATCCCGCGAAGCGCGAATATTTTTTTGGGGCGCATGATGCGAATCGGGTGCAGTTCAGCGTGGGGCGCGATATCACGCTGACGCCCGCGCAGGCCGGTCCGGCACTGAATTATTTTATTTATCCGTATGTGGAGGTGGACGGCAAGCCGTTCACGCAAGTGACGAGGAAATTCAGGTTCAGTGATGTGAATCCCACGCAGGTTGCCGCGAGTGGCATGAAATAGAGGCACGTCATTGCTTTTTGTGTGTGACTATGCTGCGGACGCCCCTGAGCGGATCGACCGATAACATCAATAGCAATTTTCGATACGTTTTGACCCGCTAATGCATCTAAATTGGTACTAGACAACAAAACAAGGCGAAATCCGCGCACGACGCGGGTACGGGTGTATGGAGAAGGAGAAATGGGAGTAACGACAAAGCGGTACTTGTTTGCCAGCGATTTCGATCAAACGCTGACGTTTAACGATTCAGGATACGTGTTGAGCGAACTGGTGGGAATTCCGCCGGCGGAATTTGAGCGCAAATCGAAAGGAATGGCGGAATTGAATCTGGTGCAGCAAGGCGCGGAATTGGCGTATCTGCTGCTGCACGATCCGGAGTTTCATTCGAAAGTGCGGCGGGAGCATTTGCATCAGGTGGGGAAGCGGATCCGGTTGAAGGAGAATATCGAGCTGCTGTATCAGATTCTGGACCACGGGATTCCGGGGTATCACTTCGACTTTTATGTGTTGTCGGCTGCGCCGGTAGAGGTGATCCAGTCGGCCCTTGAGGGAATCGTGCCGGCAGACCATGTTTTCGGGACGGAGTTTCGATATCACGCTTCGGGCGAAATCGACACCATTACGCGCGCAACGGCGGGATATGGCAAGGTGGCGGCGCTGGACCGGTTGCAAGCGAGTTTGCAGATCGGGCCGGATCACATTGTGTATGTGGGCGACGGAAGCTCGGACGTGCATGTGATGCTGCACGTGAACGTGCGGGACGGATTCACGATTGCGGTTTCTGACACGCGGCACGTGTCGCAGACTGCGTCGCGAACTGTGCTGGGAACGAATGCGCTGGCGACGCTAGTGCCAATTCTGGAGAAAATTGTGGGGTGGCAGCGGCCGCAGTTGCGGGACTTTTTTGAGTCGTACGGAGTCTTGATTCAGGAATGGGACCGGACACGGACGGATTGGCTTACGCTGCGAATGGCGGAGTCGTGGAATCCGGAAGCTTCGCCAGCGGAATAGCCCGCACATTCGTCGCGGAAAAAATCATAACTTCAATTTGAGGATGTGGATGTCGCTTAGTTCGCTGGGCGGCGGCATTGCGTCGTGTTGTTTCATTTTGTCGATTTGCGTATTGCCCATGAAATAGAGCAAATCGCCGACGATTGTGCCGGTGGTGGGAAGTTCGGCCAACGGGCTGTAGGCTTCGAGGACTTCGGCGCTTGTAATCGCGTCCCGTTGCGGATTGAGGACGTAGCGGACGACTCGCGATGGATGCAGGTCGGGATTTTGGATGCCAACCAGAGCTCCTTTGTAGAAGTAGAGGCCGTCGAGGCCGGCATCGGAGATGTTGAGCGGCTTGGAAAGTAGTTTGAATTGCTTCGAGGCGACGTCAACGCGAGCGACGCCGATCCATCCGGCGACGAACAGGGCTTTGTCGTCTGGCGAGAGGGCGATTCCGTTGGCTTGGCCGACGGAGTCGCGCGGAAGGAACGGCTCGAGGCCATCGCGATCGGGAGAAGCGCGAAAAACTTCGCCCGTGCCTGTGTTCGTTGTGAATGCCTCGCCTTTTGAATTCAAGGCAACGTCGTTCAGGAAACCTTCGGCTCCGTTTGCGCTCGCGTGCTTGAAGCGGAGCGCGCCCGTGTTCAAATCGTATTGGTAGAGCGCGAAGCGGCTGCCCTTTGGATTCCCGGTAAATGCGGCGCTCGTGACCCAGAGATAGCGGCGTTCTGCGTCGACGTTCATTCCGAGAGTCTCACCGAGGCCATCCTGGCCGGAGGATTTGAAATCCGTGGCAGAGCCGTCTGGCGCGAGGCGGACGATTTTATGTTTGCTGATGCTGCTCACGTAGAAAGACTTGTCGACGGGATCGTAGGCGATGCCTTCCGGAGCGAGGTCGCGCTCGCGAAGCGTATAGGCAACTGTGGTGTGCACGGCTGGCGGATTTTCTTTTCGAATTTGCTCGACGATAGCGACGAAGCGAGGGTCTTTCGCAATATCTTTGAATGAGCGGGCCGCGCCACCTGAGGGATCGAGGCCGGAGTGGGCTCGAGACATTTTTTTGAGAAGGTCGAGCGCTTCGCCGTTTTCGCCGATGGTGGCTTCGTCAATGGCGAGATTGAAGAGGGCGGCGGGATCATCGGGATGATTCGCGAGGAATGCTTCGAGGATGGTAATTTCGTGCACGATGGCTGGAGGGATTTCTTTCTTCTGGGGTGACTGTGCGGTTGTCGCGTTTTGCCCGTGGGCCGCGGAGGAATGCGCAAGTGCCGCGGCAAATGCCAGGGCGAGAATGCATTGTGTGGAGGGCGGGAATTGGGGTTGGAATTTCATTTGCGCACTAAGCATATTGACGCTGCTTGAGTGCGGGCGGTTAGCAGAGTTTGGCGAAGGATCGGGAAGCAAAGCTGTCCGCCTGAAGGCGGCCGCTACAAAGTTACTTGATTGCGACAGCCAGGGTGTCGTGGTGGAGAGCGATCAAGGTGCGGAGGTACGGGCCGATTTGGGCGGTGGATTCGAAGCCGGCGGATTTGGCGGCGGCATCGGCTTCGGCGGGAGGGACGTCGGCGGCTTGCGCGTAGTGCTTCAGGTTCTCAAAGCAGCCGATCGTGAATAAATCCCAGGCGGCGCCCTGGTCGCGAACAAAAATGAAATTCTCGGGCGCTTTCACGGTGCGGGAAAAGGCGTTTTCCATTTCCCGCTGTTTCTTCAGTTCGGCTTGCTTGCCGGGTAGCGATTCAAACATTTCGACGTGGAAAAGGCCGGCGACTGCGAATGCTCTGCGAAGATCTTCGAGCGGTGGGCCATATACGAAGACATCTTCCTGCCAGGCAATATCGTTTTTCAGGCGATCGCGCCAGGGATCGAGCACGGTGTCGCGCTTTATGACTCGATCTGGTTTGTAGTAGTCGCTGTAGCTTTCCATCGGATACAAGATCAGCAAGTCCCAGCGGTCGCCCTGGCTATGGCGCATCCACAAAGGCGTGGCGTCTCCCGCTACTTTTGTTTCTTCGGCGAATATTTTCTTGTAGGTGTCGATGAGGTCGAGAAGTTTTCCGGGGGCGGCCTGCACAAGGGAAGTCTTATAGAGATAGGCCGGCAGCGATGGTTGTTGCGCGGAGGCTGTGTGGAATGGGGCGACGAAGACGAGAGCTATGAGGGCGAGCGTCGATCGGGGCATTCAGTCCGCCTTAGAAGTATCGGTCGCGAAGGATGGCGAGATGATGCGTGATGTGGCCAGCGATGATGAAAGCGAGAGCGCGCACGGTGAAGGGTTTGCCGTCCGCAATGCCGTGACGCGACCACGCGGCTGGCGGTAGATTCTTAAAGAGGCAAATCGTGGACAGGCGGACGAAGCGGAACTCCTCGACGTGATCGAGCCAGGGGATTCGATCGGCCTCGGCGCCCTTCGCGCCGATGTTCTGGTCGAAGCCGGGAAGAGGTGACTCGAATCCTCGGGCGAACCAGAGAGCGCGAAAGGCAAAGGCGCGTTCGGTGTCCGTGATGTGGCTCAGAACCTCGCGAATGCTCCATTTATCGGGGGCGTAACGATGAAGCGATGATTTCTCCGTGATGCCCGCGAAGAATTTCAGGGCCTCGGGCAGTTGCTCTTCCATTGCGGGGAGGGGACTGTCCCCGGTTACCTTATCTATGTAAGTGAAGTAGTAGGGTGCGGCTTCGGAATTTTCCGGGCGGCCACGCATAACGGAAATGTATCACAAGTACATCCTGCCTGAGGAAACCGGAACGGGGATCAGATGTTTTCGTCGTCGGCTGGAGCGGGGAATTCTGCGAGATCGCCGCGAGTGACGCCTCGGAGTTCTTTGCGAATTACATCGGAGGGAAAGCCGGCGCGGAGGAGCATGCGATAGAGCGAGGCGATCTTTTTTTCGTCGAGAGCGCCTCGGAGATGTGAAAGGCAACGCTTGAGGCGATCGCGGACAAGCGCGGATTCGTCCGTATCAGCGAAGACGGCCGCGAGCGCTGCATCGATGTGCTCATCCGGAACGCCGCGACCTCGAAGCTCGCGTGCGATGCGGAAACGGCCCTGGCGACGGGCTTGCGAGTGATGACGGGTATATTCGAGAGCGTAGCGAGCGTCGTCGAGGTAGTTCAGTTCGCGCAGACGGGCGATGACGGGCGGGATCAGGTCTTTTTTTTCGGCGCGGCGCTCGAGATATTGCTTCATTTCATGGATCGAGAAGGCGCGGCGCATGAGGGCGCGCTGGGCGGACATGTTGAGCTGGTATTCGGTGCCGAGTTTGCGGGCATTTTTCGTTCGCATGGCTGTTAGAGGATAGCAAACATGGGCAGCAACGGACCGATGCGAGAAGTGTTCTGCGGGCCGCACATTCGCGCAGAGCCGAAGACCGGCTGGCGAATTGTGGCGCCATCGCCAATCCTGCGGCTAAAAATTGGCTCCGGGGCTTGGACTCGAACCAAGATAACCAGCTCCAAAGGCTGGCGTGCTACCAATTGCACTACCCCGGAAACGCGAAAACATTTTACTTCACTATCGCAGGCTGTCGGCAGAAAAGTTCGCCGCTTGAGGGGCGTGGCCTAAATGGAATTCGCTGGATCGCTCTTCAAGACTGCGACCGTTTGCTGCGTTGTCGTCAATTTGTTAGTCTTCTGAAGCTCCGTAGCATCTGAGGTGACCAATGCGGAGAGGTGTCCGAGCGGTTTAAGGAGCACGCTTGGAAAGCGTGTGTTGGGGAAACTCAACCGTGGGTTCGAATCCCACCCTCTCCGCCATTTTGCTGCTTCGCTTTCGCGACCTGGGCGGGGATCACGAGAATCCCAATCCGGATCAGCGCAGTGCTCTGTCGAGGGCTTAGGCGCGGTCGGCGACGGCGAATGCGTCGGCGACGGCTGGTTCGCTGACGATGTCGCGGGGAAGCAGGGAGCGGACGGCAAGTTCCAATTCGTGGGCGGTTTCGACGTGTTCCGGGTAGTTGAAGGTTTTGATGTCTGAAGTGAAACGGCCAATCACGCCAGCCGCGTCACTCAAGCCTTCTGCAATTCGCGCGGAGAACTCTCGCGCGTCCAATACGCGCGTGTTCGGCAGCAGGATTCCAAAAGATCCCAGCGAGAAGTAATAGAGCGAGTCCTCGCGACGCAATTTCCGCATCATGGCTTTCGCGGCGTCGCCATAAGCTACGGTTACTTCGTTGGAATCCTCCACCGAATCCGCAGGAGTGAGGCGTATGACGAGGACCGAAAGCGCGGCACCGGATTGCACCTCGCGCTTAAATTCCATTACCAGGCGATCCTGAAAGTGATTCAATCCCGCGAGGCTCCCCAGAAGATCGCGCGCGGCCTGCAGCCTTAATTGCGTGTATTTAAGGTGCTGTTGAGCGATCTCATTCCGAAGGCGGCGAACCACAATCTGCCGGTCGAATAGATAGCCGACGAGAAGCACGCATAGGGCGCAGAAGCCAACGAACATGGCGCGGGAGGTAGTGGCGCCAAAGATAACCGGATGAGCCGAGATCGTGGGGTACATCAGGAGAGCGGCGCCAGCAGCGAGAATCACGTTGACGGAGAGCGACAACATCGTCAACTGGAGCTCCCGGCGTTCGACTCGCTGGGGATCGACCTGATCGAAGACGCGCATTCCCACTCCCTCGCAAAAGACTAACGGCTGGAATAATTCCATGCTAGCGCATGAAATAGGAAGCGCGGCTCTCTGATTCGGGCCAGTTGTTCAATGCGTCAGTGTTGGACGCGGAGCTTTGGTGATGGCGTCCAACACCGGCAAGCGTTTGGAGCGGGTCAAGCCCGCGCGGAGACGACCTTCTCGCTCTCTTTTTGCCCTTCTTTTCTGGTTTCGCGGGCGCGCTCGAGGCTGGAAAGGCCCTCAAGCAGATCCTCGACCAGATCTTCGGCATTCTCACAACCGGGCGAGAGGCGGATCAGGTTGTCAGAGAGACCGAGTTCGGCGCGTGCTTCCGGAGGAATCGAGGCGTGGGTCATCGTGGCGGGATGACACAGCAGGGCCTTAACGCCTCCGAGGCTTTCGCCGAGCGTGAAGAAGCGGCGCGAGGAGGCAAACGCGGCAACCTCTTCACTCGAGCCATTCAACTCGAATGAAACCATGCCACCGAAGCCGGTCATTTGCTTTCGGGCGATATCGTGGCCGGGGTGGGAAGCCAGGCCGGGGAAATAGACGCGGCTGACCAGCGGCTGATGCTCGAGCGCTTTGGCAATAGCGGCGGCGTTCTCTTCATGGCGCTGCATTCTGAGTTCGAGTGTTTTCAGTCCGCGCAATGTGAGCCAACAGTCGAACGGAGCGGGGACGGCGCCCGTGGCATTTTGTAGGAATTTTATCGGCTCAAAGACGGCCGGATCCCTGGCAAGGGCCGCGCCTTGAATCAGGTCAGAATGGCCTGCTAGGTACTTCGTGACACTGTGAACGACGATATCGGCGCCGAGTTCGAAGGGCTGTTGAAAACACGGCGTGGCGAATGTGTTGTCGACGACCACGAGCGCGCCTCGGCTATGCGCGAGAAGGCTAATGGCTGCGATGTCGTAGACGAGGAGGCGCGGATTGGTGGGCGATTCGATCCAGACGAGCTTCGTCCTCGAAGTGATGGCTGCATCGAGAGCGCAAGCATCCGAAAAATCGATTTGGCGGACGACGATGCCGATGGGTTGGAAGACTTTGTTGAGGATACGATAGGTGCCGCCGTAGACGTCGGTCGGCAGCACGATTTCGTCACCGGGACGCAGATAGGCTTGAAACACTGCATTTTCGGCGGCGAGACCGGAGGCGAAGACAGCGGCGTGCGGGACGCCTTCGAGGTCAGCAAGCACGGATTCGAGGCGCTGGCGCGATGGATTGTTCGTGCGCGAGTAGTTGAAGCCTTTGTCCTGGCCCGGGGATTCCTGCTCGTAGGTGGAGGTCTGGAAAATAGGTGCTATCAACGAACCGGTTTCGGGTTCCGAGGGTTGTGCGGCGTGAATCGTCCTGGTTGCAAATTTCATTTTGTTGCTCCTTTCGATTACGGAATCATTTGAATCTTCAGAATTCGGGTTCGGGCCTGAAAACTTGTCCTTTGCTATGATCACTCCTTTAAGTAGCAGCCGCAGCTTCCGACGAGAAGACGCTGGCGTTAGGGGAGGTTATTTCTTGTTGAGCGGTGACGAGGCTGAGCGGCGCGGTCTCGTCGAGGCTGCGAACAACGAGGGGCAGATTGCACTGTTCGGCGACCTCGATTGCCCGTCGCTGGACCAGATCGCAACCCTCGTTGGCCAGGGCCAGCGCTTCTTGGAAAGTAAGACGTGGCAGATGGCGCGCGCTCGGATTGCCGTGCGGGTCGCTCGTGAAGTAGCCGGGAACATCTTTGAGCAGCTCGCAGCGAGATGCGCCTAGTGCTTTAGCGAGGAGGACGGCGGTCAAGTCTGATCCGCCGCGGCCGAGAGAATGCACGGCACCAGCGGAGTCAGTGGCAAAGAATCCCGGGACGACAGCCACTGGGTGTTGAAGTAGCACAGATCGAAGACGGCGCGAGTTGAGACGCACCTCGTCCAAAGCCGCGTCCCGGGCGCGGGTCACATCGGCCAATGCCAAACCTGCTTCGTGAATATTCAGTGGGGCGGCGGAAACCCCCAAGGCTTGCAGGTGGAGGGCGAGTAGCGCAACCGACCGAAGCTCCCCGGTGGACCACAACAAATCGAGGGCTGACGGGTTTGGCGGAGAGACGACCTGACAAGCGGTGGCCGCAAGCCAGTCGGTGACGCCTTCTTGCGCCGAAACAACCACGACGAATCGCTCATCCGGCGAGGCAACGTACCGATTACGAACATAGCGGGCGGCACGCCTGTATGCACGCGCGTTCTTTAGAATGGAGCCGCCAATCTTAATCACGGCAATCGTGAAATTGGCCGATATGCTGTCTGACATTAATAGGTCTCCCTTGCGCTTAAGGTAGAACTCATTCCGCGCACCGCCTTCTGGCAGGGACGCTGCAAAATGCAGCGACCTCGAACCAAGCAGCAGTAAGGCGGATGCTAGATCGCACGTCGGTTTGAGCACGTGCAACCGGGCACTCGCAACTGCGAATGCCTCCGCCGTCGTTAACAGCAGTTTGGGAGTTGAATCTTCAACGACCGGGGGTTCCGGTCGACTGAGGATCTTATCTCTCCCCACTGGGCAGGAATTAGCACCTTGGCACATGGACCAGGTTGCTGTGGCTTCAAAGGGCCTGTACCCTCAGCCACTCTGGATAAGCGCTGGTGGTAAGCCAGCGAAAAGATAATAGCAAATGGCGAAGCGGAGTCAAGGGTTGAGGGCAGTCGCTCAGACGACAGGCTGTGACCGCCAAGTGGCAGCGAAATTGCAGTTTGCCAGCGACGGAGCCATAGAATAACAGGACCCTCAATAATCAATTCAGTGGACAGCCGAGCGCTAGATACGGTCAAATTATGTATGTATGTGAATCGAATACACACTACGTCAGGGAGAGGCGTGCGATGCGATATGGACTGACGCTGATCGGGATCGTACTTATCGTAGGCCTAAGTACGGCCGGACAAGCGGTGCCGAACAACTCGTTGCTGTTGGCGATGCCCTTCGCTAGCCCGTTCGCGCCGGCAGACGGATCAAACGCGCCGACTGCGCAAACAACCGCGCCCCCCATCGCCACGAGCCTTTCCGCGCCGATTTCGCCGACCACGAGCGCCCTGGGCGAGGGAGACATTCCCCCCTCACCAACAGCTTCCAGCGCGGAGTTAGATCCGGGTCCGCAGCAGGTGCAGGGCGTTTACCCACTCTACTCATGGCAAGCATACGCAGGTTACACGTTCTTTAGGTTCTATGAGACGTCGCATCCGACGCATAATGAAAGCCAGAACGGAGCAAACTGGTCAATCGTGTATTACTGGAAAGACTGGCTAGGAATTGACGGGGAGATGTCAGCAACCTATGGACATCAAAGCAACGAGGATTCCTGGTTCCTTTTTGGAGGGGGCGGTCCGCGATTTCGGTGGTCCGGGCCTCGAGGTGTAGAGCTTTGGGGACATGCGCTCTTCGGAAGGACACATTTCACCCCGCAAACTGCGTTTGGACCGCAGGAGGCATTTGCCTATGAAGCCGGCGGTGGAGTGGACATCGGCGGACACTATAAAAGGTGGGCGATACGGGTGAGCGGCGATGTGATCGGATCGCACTACTTCTCGACCTACCAGTTCAGTCCCAAGGTCTCAACCGGGTTTGTGTTCAAGTTTTAGGCGGCCGCCTGACTTGGCCTGATTTCTTCTACTTTCGCGCCATTCCAAATAGGTCCTCTCAAGCGCCAAACTGGCGTTGCGAGCGCCGTCCCTTCCCTGGCTAAACGGTTTCGTCCGCCCGGCTAGAAAATTTCCCAAGAACGAGTCAAGCCACAGGGATAACAGGCCGATTTTGCTTGCAACAGGGCGTGTATGCGGCACTTGAACCGCAAAGAATTGAAGTAAGGGACTTTTGTAATGGAAATCAACGTGCTTACTGATTCATTCGATTGGCTGCTGCATCTAAGTTAGCGGGCAGCGCAGTTCGGAAGGACAAAGCAGCGCATATGCTTTTAAAGTCTCTCCAGCAGACGAGGCGGTTCCTGAAGATACTTTCCGGGTTCACGTTGCTCGTACTGGGAATCATAATGATTGTCACGCCCGGTCCGGGATGGCTTGTCATCCTTCTCGCCTTGGGTGTGCTGGCGGCTGAGTTTGTCTGGGCCCGCCAGCTCCTCGACCATATGAAAGAGCAAGGCGACCGGCTAAAGGACCACGGCCTCCGCCTCCGCAACAACATCCTGTCCCGCATGTCCGCCGATCGCGCTTAACCCTCCACGGTATATTCCCGCTTCCGAAGCATTCCTTTTTGTGGTCTCATGCCCTCGTTGTGATGTGGAGGCAGCCTTGAGCGACCGTTGGCGAGGCAAATGGGCGTTAATTACGGGCGCGAGTGCCGGGATCGGCCTGGAACTGGCCAAGCAACTGGCGGCAGGGGGAGCGCACCTTGTTCTGACGGCGCGGCGGACCGACCGTCTGCAACAGCTCGCAGCCGAATTAGCAGGAAAGCATCAGGTGCGTGCGGAAATATTTGCAGCCGATCTGACCCGCCCCGAAGCCCCAACAGAAATTCACGAATTCACATCGAACAAGCAAATTGAAATCGAATTGCTCGTGAATAATGCCGGCTTTGGTGCATATGGCTACATCCACGAAATTCCTGCAGAGCGGATGCTGGAAATGATTCAGGTGAATTGTTCCGCTTTGGTACATCTGACGCGGCTTTATATCGCGGCGATGGTCCAGCGTCACCATGGCGACATTTTGATTCTAGCTTCGACGGCCGCCTTCCAAGCGGTGCCCTTCAATTCGGTGTATGCGGCGACTAAGGCGTTCGATTTGCTTTTCGCGGAAGGGATTGCCGAGGAGCTGCGGCCGTTTGGTGTGCGGGTATGCGCGCTCTGCCCTGGGTCGACGGACACCGAATTCCAGCAAGTGGCGGAGCAGCCGGATCGGGTTTTTCGGTCGGCCGAAACCGCGGAAAAGGTTGCGCGCGTGGGTCTCGAAGCATTGGCGGCGGGCAAGAGCTATGCAATTTCAGGCGCGATGAATCGCTTAATGATGGAATCGGAGCGATTGGCGCCCAGGAGCTTTGTTGTGAAAATGGCCGCGAAGATGATGCGGCCCTCGACCTCGTAATCACTGGTCTGCCTTTAACAGCTTTAAGGGCAATGGTTTAAGCGGGCCTTCAATTCTCGTTGGCAAGTCTCGAACCCCCTCGCGAGAAGAAATTCCAAATCGAAACCTGATCGCGGCGCCCGTGTTCTATTTGAGGGAACTAATCGGCGCGCTCAACGGAATATGTAACGAGAAGCGGAACGGGCCGTCCAACGCAACACAATGAACAAGGCCATACCGATCACCGACGACGGCCTGCTTCGGCGGATGCTGGCGGGAGACGAAGAAGCATTAACGCTTCTATACCGCCGCAAGCATCCATCAATTTACCGATTTGCTTTGCACATGAGCGGGAACGCAGCGGTGGCCGAGGACGTGACGCAGGAAGTTTTTATGACCTTGATTCGTGACCCGAAAAGGTTCGACCCGGAACGTGGAACGCTCGCCGGGTTTCTCTTCGGAATTGCCCGAAATCATGTGCGAAAGCGCTGGGATCAGGATCGCAGGTGTGTCCCGTTGCCAGACGAAGGTGGCGAGACGCGCCAAGGCGGATTCAATACCGCTGCTGGACACGGAATCGGCCGATTCGCCAGCACCTCGAATGGCAGCCGCGACGGTAATGGGGCATTCAGCACGGCGGCCCAAGCGCACCACGAGTTTGAGTCGCTCGAGACGGTGGGACGAGTTCGCCAGGCGATTGCAACGCTGCCGGAAAACTATCGCGAGGTTGTAGTGCTCTGCGAGCTAGAGGAGATGAGTTACGAAGAAGCAGCGTCGGCGCTCGATTGTCCCCTGGGCACGGTACGATCGCGGCTGCACCGGGCGCGGGCGCTCCTGCTTGAGAAATTGCGCGAACCGATGATGGTGCGTGGAATATCAGCTGGAAATTGAAACGTGTAATCGAAGTTGAATTTGTTTAAGCGAGAGTCAGACGGAAGCTGCGATGATGGAAAACAGAAACTTCATGAAGTGCGCAGAATTCGAAGAAATCCTTCACGAGCTAGATCGCCCGGGGACTAAGGGCAATGAGCTTCGCGAAGAAGCTTTGATTCACGCGGAATCGTGTGGCAATTGCGGCGTCCTGCTGACCGAAACCGAATCACTTGATTTTGCCCTGAGGAGGGTTGCCAATGGGGCGGATGGGGAAAATGCGCCGTCGCGCGTGGAAACTGCCTTGCTTCAGGAGTTCCGGCGGGTTAAAGGAAAATCAGTCCACAAGCGAATGCGATGGCGGGTAGCTGTGATCGGGGTAGCGGCAGCGCTATTTCTGGTTCTAGAGCTTTCACTACAGCGCTACTACGCTCCGCCCGTTGGGTTCGACGGCTCGTCGCCAGCGAATGTCGCAAAGAATCCGACCCAAGGCTCGACGTCAGAGGCTCCATCAGAGAAAGCTATTGAACACAACAATGAGAGAAAGCCTGCGACGCCGCAAGTTGCAGCAAAGACCGGCGACGAGTCGGATGAGACCGAGATAGCACAAAACTTCACACCGCTGCCCTACGCAGATGACCCCTCGATGATGGAAGGAGGTTCGGTGGTTCGCGTGATTCTCTCGCGGTCAGCATTGGCATCGTTAGGTATGCCCCTTTCGGGCATCGAAAATAGGGAACAGATTTCCGCGGATTTGGTTGTGAGCGCGGATGGAACGCCCGAGGCGATCCGCTTCGTAGCGCAGAACGTGGACTAAGATTCGCAGCATTGAGATTTGCAGCACCATCCAGGAGGAGTGTTCATGAAGAACAATCGGTTTCCGACAATGGCAGCGATAGGCATCGGGCTGCTCATGGCAGGCAGCGCACTTGCACAGAACGCGCAAATTGCTGTGCCCCAGTCCCCCGGCGAGCCGGATGTTTTTTTTGAAGCCGTGGGGCCGGGACCGGGTGGGCCACCGGATGTGATCGGGTTCGTGTCATTTGAAGGAGGCGTAAACGGGAAGACGGTTACCGGCGCGCCTTTTACTGCGGGTTTTTCGACGGAGACCACGCAAACGCTTGCTGACGGCAACAAGATTCAGCGCAGCGCCTCGGGCAGCATCGCACGCGATAGCCAGGGTCGGACGCGCCGCGACACGACTTTGCCCGCTATCGGATCGTGGGCCGCTTCAGGTCAACCGGCGCCGAAATTCAGCTTCATTCATGATCCGGTGGCTGGAGTTCAGTACACGCTGGACGAGAATCGTAAAGTCGCTCATAAGATGTCTGCAGATGTCCACGAAGGCCACGTTTTTAGGAAACAGGTGCCAGGTGGAGCTTTCGCTGAGGAACGACAAAAAGAAACGACAACAACCTCGCTCGGGACTCAGATGATCAACGGCGTGAGCGCCGAAGGCACGCGTATCACTCGAACGATTCCCGCCGGAGAAATCGGCAACCAGAAACCAATCGTGATTACGATCGAGAAGTGGTATTCACCCGATTTGCAAGAAACGGTGATGACCAAGCGCAGCGATCCGCGCATGGGCGAGACGGTGTTTCAATTGACCAACATCCAGCGCACGGAGCCAGCGGCTACACTCTTCCAAGTGCCTGCTGATTACACCGTGGAGGCGGGTCGCGCTCACGTGAAAGGCATGTACCGGACTTTTGGACCGGTCGCTGGGGCTTCTCCGGATGCGCCTGTGACAAGTTCAAGTTCACCCACCCCGTAATACTCGCTGTACTTGCGGGCGGATTCCCCACCACGCTCCGCCCGCAAGCTTCCTTTTTCGTCCAGGGCGGCCAGCAGTTATCCTTGAAGAGAAGCGCGATCGAGCAGTTCGACGACGTGCATCACTTCCTGGCCGGTATGGTGAATCGCGGCGCCGGCGCGTAGCTGCAAAATGCATCCAGGATTTGCGGTAACGATCGCTTGCGCTTTCGTCTTCTCCACGTTTTCCATCTTCACCGTTAGCAGCTCCATCGAAGCATCCGTCTCCGTCACGTTGTATACACCAGCTGAACCGCAGCATTGTTCTGAAAGCGGCATTTCGATCAACTCGACGCCGGGAACGGAGCGGATTAACTTGCGCGGAGCTTCGCGAATCTGCTGCCCATGGCAGAGATGGCACGAATCCTGGTACGTAACGCGCAAAGGCATCGAGCGAAGCGGCGCCACAAGACCGAGTTCATCGAGGAATTGCGTGACGTCCTTCACCTTGGCAGAAAATTTCGCAGCCGGCTGACGCGAAGGGTCGCCGTCCGCGAAAAATTCGGGGTATTCCTTAAGAGTGGACCCGCAACCCGCCGCATTGGTGATGATGGCATCGTAGTCTGCGGACAGAAACACGTCCTGATTCGTACGTGCCAGGTTGCGAGCGACATCGCGGACGCCGGCGTGCGCCGCGAGCGCGCCGCAACAGACTTGATCGCGCGGGACGACTACTTCGCAGCCATTGGCCTGAAGAACGCGAATGGTCGCTCGATTGAGTTCGCTGAACGTGACCTGCGCGATGCAGCCGGCGAAAAGCGCGACGCGGGCGCGACGAGGCCCCTTCGCCGGAAACGTCTTGCCAAGTTCGGAGAAAAAGAAATTCGAATCGATTTGCGGCATCAGGCGTTCGCGTTCTTGTAAGCCCAGGAGTCGCAGGATGCCAGTTCCACGCGCAAGAGCAGCCAAGCCGCTGCGCTGGTAGATTTTGAGTGCTCTGGCGGCTGCGGCGATACGGCCTGGATAAGGCAGCAGGCGTCGATAGACGAGATCGCGCGTGATTCTTGAAAAAAGTGGCCGCTTGTACTTCTGCTCAATTTGAGAACGAGCGCGCTCGAGCAATTGCCCATACTGCACGCCCGACGGGCACGCAGACTCGCAATTGCGGCAATTCAAGCAGCGATCAATGTGCAGCACGAAAGAATCGCCCAATTCGAGGCGTCCTTGATCGACGAGCGCCATTTGGCGAATGCGACCGCGCGGAGAATCCGCCTCGCGTCCCCAGAGACGGTACGTGGGGCACTGATTCGAGCAGAGCGCGCAGTGCACGCAGCGCGAGTAGTCTTCGTATTCGGGTTTGTCAATCGAAGTAAAACCGCTAAGCGTCAAAGCAAATTCGCGTTGCGCTTCTTCGTGAGTTTGCGGTGCAGGCGCGGCCACGATTTTAGATGCCTCCGATGAATCGGCCGGGACTGAAAATGCCAACCGGGTCGAAAACTTTTTTCACCTTCTGCATCTGTGCCAGATCGTGGCGTTCCGGTCCCCAGATCTTGAGCGCGGATTTCCATTCCGAGGGACACCAGGGAATCGTCAGGTTCGCGCCAAGGGATGCGCCGGCAGCGAGAATTTGATTGGTGGCCGCGACTACTTGACGATGGGACGCTTGGCTTAGATCTGCAGGGAGCAGAGCGAAGTAGATTACACCCAGACTCCGAGCCATGGCGGCCCAGGGTAGTTGGTTCGTATCGGCCGCCTTGATTGCCGCCGCCAGAGCATCTTTCAGTCGCGCGGACAGCACGCTGATCTTGACGATCGTAGTTGCGGGCGACGACTCAAGTGCGATCGGAATAAACTCGCGTTTGAACGCGAACGCTAGAGCACGAACGCGGTCCCCGAGTACGGTCACATTCCCCGCCGCGGATTCCGCGGCCATACGGCGCAATTCGGCCTCGTAGCGCAAAAGAACGTTCTCTTTGCCGGAATACCCAATGGTTAGAGCCCAATGACCGGGTGAAAGTACACCGGCCGGCATCGCGCTCCTCGTAAGCCGCTCGGCGCCCGGCGTGGAGAAAAGATCCGTAACGCGTGGGCTCAATAGATCGAACGTCATCGGCGTAAGCCGCGATTGCACGACGCGATTCCGCATCTCAATTGCGCGGTCGAGATTTTCAAACGTGGCGACCAAGCCTCGGCTTGCCACCGGCATCGGAAAGGTCTTGAAGTTCACGCGGGTGATTGCGCCCAACGTGCCCAAGGAGCCGATCATCAATTTGTGCAAATCGTATCCGGTGACATTTTTCACCACGTTGCCACCGCTTTTCGAGCGAACACCTTCTCCTAAAACAAATTCCATCCCGAGTACATAGTCTCGCGCTGTGCCGTAAAACTGCCGCAGAGGAGTATCAACGCCCGACGCAATTGTGCCACCCACGGTGGCGCGATCGAAAAATGGGACGGCTAACGGCAGAAACTGGCGATGCTCGGCGAGCGCCTTAGCTACTTCTCGCAGCGAAACGCCGGCTTGGACGCTGAGAGTAAGGTCGCCTGGATCGTATGCGATAATGCGATTGAGGCGCGTCATATCGAGCGCAATGTCGTATCGCGCGGGTGGCGAGCCGATTCCGAGTTTCGTTCGCGCACCGCTTGCGATCAGCGCAAATTTCTCGGCCGCCGCATACTTTACGATCTCGACGACTTCTTCTACTGAGCAGGGGCGAACAATGACACTCGGCAGTTTCCCGTCGATCGCGTAGGCGCTCAGTTCTGCCGCATCGCTTGACACGTGCTCTGCGCCCACGACATCAGGCAGGCGCGAAGTGGCGGCTTTGCTGGCTATTGTCACGCGACTGAAGCCCCTGCCACGGGCAGAGGACGAATGTGAATTTCGCCACAGCCCTTTTTGTTAGGAAAGATCTTTTCGGGATTAAGCAGCCCAATCGGATTGAACGCGTCGCGCACTCCTCGCATCAAATCCAGGTCAGCTTCGCTGAATAGCAGTGGCATCAACCGGTCTTTTTCCATGCCGACTCCGTGTTCGCCGGTGATCGAGCCTCCCATTTCGATGCAGAACTGAATAATCTCATCGGCGGCGGCGATCACACGCTTCAACTGATTCTCGTCGCGCGCATCAAAGAGAATCAGCGGGTGAAGGTTGCCGTCGCCGGCGTGAAAGATATTGCCAATCGGAAAGCCGTACCGCTCGCTTATTTCGGTGATCCGGCGGAGTGTGGCCGGTAGCTTCGTGCGAGGAATCACGCCATCCTGCACGTAGTAGGTTGTCGAGAGCCGGCCGACGGCGCCGAACGCATTCTTGCGCCCCTTCCAAAGTAAATCGCGCTCGCGCGAATCTTTCGCGACTCGCACTTCACGAGCACGATGCGCGCGGCAGATTTCTGCCACTTCTTCGGCCTGCGATTCCACGCCCTCACGCACACCGTCCACATCAATCAACAAAACAGCAGCGCTATCAACGGGAAAGCCGGCATGCACATAGGCTTCCACGGCTCGCAGCGTGTAGCCGTCAAGCATTTCGCACGCGGCGGGAGTGATTCCGCGCGCTGTGATGTCAACAACCGTCTCGGTGGTGTCGTCGAGCGTGTCAAAAATCGCGAGCAAGGTCTTCACGGATTCTGGAAGGCGCGTGAGCTTCACTGTGATCTCGGTGAGGAGCCCGAGGGTGCCTTCGGAACCGACAAACAATCCTGGCAAGTCGTACCCTGGCGAATCGAGGGCCGAGCTTCCGATTCGAATCAACTCGCCGGTCGGCAGCACCATTTCGAGCTCAAGTACATGATTTGTCGTAACACCGTACGCGAGCGTGTGCGGGCCACCGGAATTTTCCGAGACGTTGCCGCCAATCGTGCATGCCTTCTGGCTCGAGGGATCGGGTGCGAAATGAAGCCCTGTGTGCGCGACGGCCGCGCTCAAATCTGCATTCACGACTCCCGGCTGAACGATAGCTCGCTGGTTTTCGACGTCCACTTCCAGAATGCGATTCATCTTCGAGAAAATCGCGAGAATTCCCCCGCGTCTCGCCAGCGCGCCGCCCGATAGCCCCGTGCCGGCTCCGCGGCCAACAATGGGAGTCCTGTAACGATTGGCGATCTCGACGAGGCCGACGATGTGCTCCTTAGTGCGCGGGAATACGACGCAATTCGGACGCGCTACCTCGACCGAGCCGTCGTATTCGTAAAGGATGAGGTCCTCTGGCTCGTGCAACACCGCGTCTGAGCCGAGCAGCTTTTTCAGGTCTTGGAGGAGCCGGGGTTCCATGAATTTATATGGGTTTGCCCTTAGGCGTGGCTGTTACCGATCTTTTCGGTTGCCTGCGCGACGATAACATCGCAACTATAGCCGCCTGTAGAGGGGCAGTCAACGCACGTCCAAGTCCATCGAATCACCGAATTATTAAGCGCCAGCCGCGCCCGTCCCAGCGCGGTTTCGGGTGTATATTATTTCCCTTGTAGCGGTTTCGCACGAGGTGGCTGGTGAGTAAGCCGAAAATTTTATCGACGCGCCCGTTGTTTCCGGCGGCTCGAGAAATTCTGGATCGGTATTTCGAAGTCGAATACGGGAAGCCGGGTGAACAGATTTCCCGCAGCGAATTGTTGAAACGTGTGGCCGATAAGGAAGGGCTCATCTGCCTACTCACCGAAAAAGTCGATGATGAGCTCCTCAGCGCAGCGCCGAAGTTGCGCATCGCTGCAACTGTTTCGGTCGGCTTCGACCACATCGATGTGGCCGCTTGCACAAAGCACAAAGTGATCGCGACAAATACTCCCGGAGTTCTTGATGACACCACTGCGGATTTCGCCTGGACGCTTTTGATGGCAATCGCCCGGCGTCTGCTCGAAGGCGACGAATGGATGCGCTCGGGAACCTGGCCAGGATGGGATCTCGATCAGCTGCTTGGAGGCGATGTTTGGGGCAAGACGCTTGGCATAATGGGATTCGGCCGAATCGGGCGCGGTGTGGCGCGCCGTGCGCAAGGCTTTCAGATGAGAATTCTTTACAACGATGCCGTGAGGGCGCCTGCGGATGTCGAAAAGAAGTTGCACGCCGAATTTGTCGACCGCGATCGCCTCTTTCGCGAATCCGATTTTATCACCCTTCACGTTCCGCTCTTGCCCGATACACGACACCTGATTTCGAAAGACAACCTCGGCAAAATGAAACCGACCGCATATTTGATCAACACGTCGCGCGGGCCTGTGGTGGACGAGGCGGCGCTTGCGGAGGCCTTGCAGCAAAAGAAAATCGCCGGAGCGGCTCTCGACGTGTTCGAAGCCGAGCCAAAAGCCAATCCAGCGCTTCTCGGGCGCAAAGACGTTATCCTGACGCCGCACATCGCCAGCGCTTCAGTCGAAACGCGAACTAAAATGGCCGTGATGGTTGCGAATAACCTCGTAGCGTGCTTTGAGGGCAAGCGGCCGCCCAATGCGCTCAATGCAGACGCGCTCGGCTTGAAATGACAAGACTCATACCCTATTGTTCGCCTGCCTGAGACAGCGTGAAAGAAACGGCCCTCCGCGTTTTCCGTGAGACACTCGCTGCAATCAATATCCAAGCGGCGCTTGAGCGCAAGCTCGATTGCGACGGTAAATCCGTTCGCGTCGAAGGCCGCACGATCAAACTTGCGGATTTTTCTGAATTCGTCGCCATCGCGATTGGCAAAGCTGCCTTTCCGATGGCGGAAGCTCTAGTCAATGTGCTTCCCTCGAATTGCTCTCCAGAAGGAGTACTGGTCGCGCCTGCCGCTCCCGCGCACATTCTGCCTCGCTGGAATACTTTCATCGGCGGCCATCCAATTCCGACGGAAGCAAGTTTTATCGCCGGCCGCGCCATTCTTGAACGGTTGGCGCGCTGCGACGAGCGAACTCTCGTTTTCTTCCTCGTGTCCGGCGGCGGCTCAGCACTGGTTGAGCAGGCTCTCGATCCCTCAGTGAGTGAGCAAGACTTCGAGAAATTGAATCAAGTGCTTGTTACTTGCGGCGCCCCGATTGAAGAGATCAACGTGGTGCGAAAACATCTTTCGGCGACAAAAGGAGGACGCCTGGCCGCCGCTGCCCCGAGCTCAACGAAGATCACGTTGGGTGTCAGCGATGTACCGCAAGGATACGAATCTGCGCTTGCCTCCGGACCAACCCTACCCGATCCGACGACAGTTGCCGACGCTCATGGAGTGGTCGCTCGATATCACTTGCTACCTGCATTGCCGGCGTCCATCCGAGAAATCTTTGAGAAGCAGCGCTTGCGAGAAACTCCCAAGGAATCCGATCCAGCATTTGCACGCGCGCATTTCTCGCTGCTTCTTGGAACGCACGATCTGCTCCACGCCGCACACCATGCCCTGGAAAGCGAAGGAATATACTGCATCGCCGACAACACGACCGACAATTGGCCCCTCGAAAAAGCTGCCGATCATCTGCTGGGTTTGCTGGAATCGACGAAATCGAGCGACCCGAAGCAACGCTGCGCAATTGTTTCCGGTGGCGAAGTGAGCAGCCCTGTGACGGGAGACGGAATGGGAGGCCGCAATTCTGCTTTTGTTCTGGCGTGCGTGCCGAAAATTGCGGGTAAAAATATTACCGCGCTCAGTGCAGGTACGGACGGCATTGACGGGAACAGCCCCGCCGCAGGTGCCGTGGCAGACGGCGAGACCCTAGCCCGCGCGCGGGCAAAAGGTCTTGATCCGGTGGACTTCCAGAAACGCAGTGATGCTTTTAATTTCTTCTCGGCGCTCGACGACGCGATTGTTACGGGACCAACGGGGCATAATTTACGCGACCTGCGAATTCTGATCGCACACTGACTAGATCGCCCTTGTAGGCCCGCGGTTAGAGAAGCCCCTTCACCCACCCGCCGTCAACCGCGATTGTGGTGCCATTGATTGAGCTAGCTCTTTCGGATGCAAGAAATGCAACAAGCCCTGCGAATTCGTCCGGTCGCGCCAAGCGTCCGATGGGTATTTCCGAACTCCATGTGTCGTAAATCTGATCGCGCGGCACTCCCGCAATCCGCGCCTGTTTTTCAGCCAACTCGTCGAGGCGTTCCGTCAGGGTATATCCCGGGCAGACATTGTTCACCGTAATTCCGCTCGCTCCAAACTCATTTGCCAGCGTCTTGGCCAGGCCCGTCACCGCGGCACGCAACGAATTGGAAAGAAGCAGTCCATCAATTGGCTGCTTCACGGATACGGAAGTGATCGTCAGGAAGCGTCCCCAACGGTTTTGCCGCATGCGCGGCAGCACTTCGCGCGCGAAGTAGACCGTGCTTAGCAGCGTAAGGTCGATCGCGGCGCGCCACTCTTCCAGCGTGATGTCGAGAAATTTCTTTGCAGGTGGCCCGCCCGCATTCGTGACGCATATATCGATTCGTCCGAACTTGTGCTCCACCGCATCAACAAAGCTGCTTACTGACTCAAAGCTCGTCACATTCAGCGCCTGTCGAAAAACCTGCGCGCCGCTGGCTCGTTCAATTTCCGCGGCGGTGCGCTCGAGTTCATCCGCCGTGCGGGCGCAAATCGCCACATGACAGCCTTCTTTGGCAAACTCTTCCGCCACAGCGCGACCCAACCCCTTGCTTGCCGCGGCGACGATAGCCACGCGTCCCTTCAGCCCCAGATCCATCGCTTATTCCTTTTTTGTTCCCTGCCGAAGATAGGCATCGTCGCCGCGAATCCACTCTTCGCGTCGCGGCGCAAAAAAATCGATGTCCACGGTGTCTTCCAATGCCACCGCTTCGTGCGGCATATGTGCCGGGATAACCAGAATCTCGCCGGCGCGAACTGTAGTCGTTTCGCCGCCGTCAAAATTGAACTTCAACGCACCCGCCAAAATCATTGTGTACTGCTCGCTGCGATGGGAATGGCGCGGTACGAGCGCGCCGCGCGAAAGCAGAACCCGCGCGAGCGTCCCGTCTTCGCCGCTTACCATCTGCCGCGTAATGATCTCGCTCAATTTATCGGTCTGGACCTTTTCCCATGGCGTTGCCACCGGCATCGAGCACCTCTTCTCTTAAAGATTGATTGCGTTGGAATCGTGTATCGAACGGGAGAAATCGTCAATGCCTTTCGCGCGTACCAAGCGGCCAACTCATTCTAAAATCGCTTACGCTTAGCTAGCAGTTCGATTAAGATGCGCGCGTCGGGGTCTTGCCAGGCGTGTATCAGGAGGAACGTATGAAGCGGCGCGCAGTTCTTCTCGGGGTCTTCCTAATTCTCACAACGAGTGCCTCGGCGCAGATTGGCAAAAGCGTTTCGGTGGCAGCCGGAACACCTGAAGACAAAGATCTCGCCGCGATTTATGCCGCCCCTGATGGTCCGGAAAAAATAGCCCTGCTCGATAAATTCATGGCCGACCACGGCACGGGCGATCTCGCTCTCCTCGGCGATCAGCTCTATGCGCAAACCTATCTTGCGCAAAAGAACTACGCGAAGGTGTACGAGTACGGCGACAAAGCTATGGCGCTCGATCCGGACGATTTCTCCGCCTTGATCTTAATGGTGCACGCGGCCGACGAACAAGGCGACGCTCAGAAAATCTACACCCTCGGCGAAAAAGTAGGACCTCTGCTTGCGCGTTACCAGGTAGCTCCTGCGCCTGCCGGTATGAGCGAGGATCAATGGTCCGCGCAGAAGGCCCAGAATCTGAAAGACGCTCAAGCGGATGCCAACTACGTGCAATACACGATGGTCAATGCAGCCTATAAGACGAAAGATTTGCCGCCGCGTATCCAACTACTGGAACGATTCGCTAAAGCCTTTCCGGATTCGCAGTACACGCTGGCCGTTCGCGAGCAAACCGCGATCGCTTACCAGCAGGCGCAGAATACGCCCAAGATGATCGAGACCGCGCAGAGTATTCTTACGAAGGATCCTGACAACATTTCGATGTTGCTTCTACTCGCCGACAACTGGAGCGAGAACGGCCAGCAACTCGACAAAGCGGCAGCCGATGCCAAGAAAGCGCTAGACCTGCTAGGAAAGTCTCAAAAGCCCGACAATGTCCCCGATGACCAATGGCAAAAACAGGTTTCGATTCAGAAAGGGCTGGCCTATTCCGCTCTGGGTCAGGTGTATGTCAACAATAACCAGAATGCGCAAGCGGTCGATGCGTTCAAGCAGGCAAGTCCGCTTTTGAAATCCGACGCGTTCAGCTACGGCCGCAATCTTTACCGTTTGGGGTTCACTCTCGCCAAAATGCAGCGAACAGCCGAAGCACGAACCGTGTTGACAGAGGCCGTGTCAGTCAACAGCCCCTACAAGGCGAAGGCTCAAGAGACTCTGAATAAAATCGGAGGATCGACCAAGAAGAGCGCGCACAAGGCGGCCCCTTGAGATCCGATCGCTCTAGTTCGTTAATCGGCGGGCGTAACAGATTTTTGTTCAGTTGAGCTTTTGAGCTCGTCCAGATTTCGGACCACCTGCTGCCAATTCTTCTTGTTCTTCTTGTTCTTCTTGTTCGAAAAAGGCGCATTCAAGTCGCTGTAATAAGAAAGAACGGCGGCACGCAATTCGGGAGACACTTGGGCGAAATGGGCTTTTGCGAGCCTATCGAGGAGCTCCGCATAGGTTTTGTCCGCCAGGGGATATTGTCCCGGCCCGGTAACGCTCCCAGTATCGAAGTTATCGTTTAATAGCTGCACTCGGCCTTCTGTTTTCTTCTGCTGCAAAAACTTTCCGTAATTGACGACCGTGTCGTTAAAGCTGGCCTCAAACATCTTTTCCGTCTCGGGAGTCGGCGTTCGGAACGACAGGGTTCTGAAAGGTCCGATCTTGGGGACAATCCGAATAAGAAACGCGAGAACTTTTGTACCGAAGCCGGGTTCTTGGTATTTTTCTTTCCAATTCTTCGCATAACTGGCGCGTGACAGATGATAGAGGAATTTCTGCTCAGTCATGCCGGGTGTTGTCCGCTGAATATCATCTTTCTTCAAGTCCCAGGCGACCTTCGTCGTTTCTGGAATTAACCCGCTGACCGTGTGCCGGTAAGTCGCGATCGCAAGATCGTAATTGGTGAAGATGGATTTCAACTCGATCGAGTATGTTTCCTCAAATGCCCTTTCGAGAAGCGGCTGAGCCACCTGGAATCCGATGTAATCGTGATAGGCATCGGGCGCATAGTGACCCTTCGCCACTTGCAGCACATCGAATCCGAATTCCGTTTTGAGGTGAGCCGAAGGATTTTCGTCGTAAGTAATCACGTCTCCATACTTCTTGCGAAGCTTGGGATAAAGAATCGGCACCGAGCGGTTCACAGCGATCCGATGCCCATTGTTGTCCGCCGCATAGTGAGCCAGAGCGCCAAGCGCGAAGGCATATTCGTCCAGATCTTTCGAATCTTTGATCAGCGTTTCCACGAAATCGCCGGTGCGGACATAATGGACCAGATCGCTGAATAAATGGCTCCCGAAAGGGTAGTAGCCCATATCCTGAATGATCGAGCCGCCATACGCGTATGCGTGTGCGTCTTTCAGTTCATCTTTCGTCGCATCCGGAAACCGCTGGAGAAGAAGCGGCCGGATCGAATCCTTCCACGCCGAATCGATGATCGCTTCGTGGGTCAGAACTGAAAAGGCCTGCAGGTCACCACTCGACGTCAGCAGCAAAAGCGATAGGACTACAACGATTGGCGTAAGACGGCTTCTAGTCAAATGTGCACGCCCTGTCATGTCGCAGGTCAGAACAGATCACGCCCGCGCCTGTGAGCTTCTGTATTGATGCTCCTACCTGATTGATGCTCCTACATTGCTTTCGTCGGGGTGAATCAGGTGGACCACTTAGGCTTCCGCAGATAGGGCTGTAGGCAGGATTTGCGAATAACGGCTAAACAATGCAATAAGGTCCAAAAAGTAGCGGGCGAAATCAACAGGCGTCGGATTTATTCAGGTGAAGTGACGCACGCCTAGCACCCGGCCTTTCACAAGAAGTGCTGGAAGTTCGTAACCGACGTTGCATATGGCGGAGAGGGTGGGATTCGAACCCACGGTTGAGTTTCCCCAACACTCGCTTTCGAGGCGAGCTCTTTCGACCGCTCAGACACCTCTCCTCGTCAAGTCTAACAAACGGTCGAATTCCTCACAACTCCGCGAAAAGAAAGCGTTTCTCGATGGACTCACGCAGGTTAACTTTTCGTTTCCGCGAAGAGCAGGCGATTCTCGACGGTCACTCCATTTCAAACGTCACATAGGTCAGCTTTTCGTCGCGCTCGACCTGCAAGACGCCCGCGCCGCCTGGTGGAATCGCATTCAGGGCGGCGCGGAGGGCATCGAGGGTTTCCACGCGTGTTCCATTTATTGCGTGAATTATGTCACCGACTTGCAGGGTTATTTCGATACCAGAGAGGTCCGCAGAAAGAGCGGCGACCACGATTCCCGACGGAATTCGCAAATCTTCCACGTCGTCGCCCAGCTTTGCATCCACCTGTACTCCAAAAATTCCAAGCTTGGCGACAAGGGATTTTGCAGGGTCAACGAGATCAGCCAACCGATCGATTTTCTCTTTCTGCTCCGCCACCGGAATGTCGAGCGAAACTCTGTGCGTTCCGCGCAGGACTTCAAGGTGAACAATCGCGCCCGCAGGCTTCGTCGTAATAATCATTTCAGCGATCGGCAATGCGCCGATGGGCCGCTCGTCCAGAGTCACGATCACGTCGCCAATTTTCAGCCCAGTTTTTGCGGCGGGACCGTCTCCCAGAATATCTGAAACGATCACGCCTTCCTGCCGCGGAAGCGAAAGCCCCGACGCAAGATCGGGTGTGATTTCCTGCAAGGTGGCGCCGATGATGCTGCGGTGCACGCGACCGTATTTCCGCAATTCTCCATAGACAAATTCCACCAGGCTGCTGGGAATGGCAAATCCGAGCCCTTGGCTGCCGCCGGTTTCCGAGAGTATGAACGTGTTGATGCCCACCACGCGGCCTTCCGTATCCACGAGCGGGCCGCCGCTATTGCCCGGATTGATGGGCGCGTCGGTTTGGATGTAGACGGTCGAGGTGCTGGGATCCGCCTGACGCGCTACGGCGCTCACGATTCCCATAGTTACCGAGTTTTCGAGACCTTCGGGATTCCCGAACGCCAAGACGATCTGGCCCTTTTTGAGATTTCGGTAGTCGGCGAAGGGAAGGGTGGGAAGGTTTTTCGCCTCGACCTTCAGTAATGCCAAATCAATTGTTGAGGCGATGCCGACGATCTTTGCCTCCAGAGGCGCAGGATGCACGCCGATTCCCATACTGCTTCGAACCTGCGATCCATCATCAGACTCAGGCGTCAGGAAAACGCGTATGCGCTGCGCTCCCTTCACGACGTGGGCGTTCGTGATGATGTAACCATCGGGATCGACAATTACGCCCGAGGCGAGGCTTCGCTGCCGGCCGATCATGCCGGTTTCGTCTTCGTCTTTATCTTCTACCGCTCGATAGCCTGTCACGCGAACTTGCACGACGGCCGGGGAAACGCGTGCGGTAAGCTCGTCCATCGAGTTGCTGAACTGGTTGAGGAGGATCTGATGTGCATCCGGCGTTTTGGTCTGTGCGGGGGTCTGTCCGCGCAGGGAATTGGCTGTAAACAGACAGAGCGCGGCAGCATAGATCCAAGTCCACATGATTTTGCTGCTACTCCTCTTTAAATCCAGAGTGCCCATACGTCGCATTTCCTCCAAAGCGCACCAAGGCCAATACGAGAATCGGAAAAGTGTAATCAAATCCCCCGCCGCAAGCGAGCGGAGTTCGAGCGCACTCGCATCCAAAACCGTGACGAAGCAGATGGGGCTCGGGCGCTCTTCGCGTTAAGATAGCCACGTATCCGAGGCGCGCTCGATGAAGCGATTGCAACCCGTTACTTACGACACGGTTCGGCGCATGGCTCTCACGTTTCCAAATGTTGAAGAGGGCACTTCCTACAAGACGCCCGCGCTGAAAGTGAAAGGGAAACTCTTCGTCCGTTGGCGCACTGAGGCGGATCCCGATACCATCGTTCTCAAGATGCCGCTCGATCAGCGAGAAGAGCTAATGGCGGGCGATCCGGAAACTTATTTCATTACCGACCACTACCGCAATTATGCCTGGGTGCTTGTAAGGCTTTCGAAGGTCCATCCCGACGCGCTGCATGAGCTCTTGCATATCGGCTATAGCAATGCGTCGTCGGCAAGACAATTCCGGAAGCTCTCGCCTCGCTGATCCACACGCACCTTTCGAATCATCGTCTCACCTCAAAAAATGCACGCAGCAACTCGACGGACTGCTCGGCCAGGACGCCAGATGTTACGTCCACGCGGTGATTCAGCTTTTCGTGTTCGAGAATCGAAAAACAGGATCTCACGGCTCCCGCCTTCGCATCGTCTGCGCCATAAACCAGCCGCGCGACGCGCGCCTGAATCATGGCGCCGGCGCACATCGCGCACGGTTCAATCGTCACGTATACTGTACTTCCGAGCAGGCGGTGATTTCCGATCTTGCGCGCCGCTTCGCGGAGCGCGATCACTTCTGCGTGCGCTGTCGGGTCGCAATCGCCAATCGTTCGGTTACCTGCGCGCGAAACGATAGCGCCATCGAGGACGACGACTGCCCCGATAGGAACTTCGCCGCGGCTTCCCGCCGCGCGCGCCTCATCCAGCGCGGCTTTCATGAACTCCATGTCGCTTGAGTTTTCGTTCATAAGAAGACGTTGAGAATAGCACGGGGCGCTCAACGAATTATTCTCGTCAGAATGGCAGCCCAGCCGGATTTCGTAAGGCGATGGATCGCTAGCTCCTTTTGGGGATTGGTAGGATACTGATAGGAGCACGACGGTGCTCTGCACTGATCGCGCGACGCTGAAGTTGCACACCCTTTCGTTTCAAATCTAGGAGGAATTCAATGGCTGAGCCGAAGACCGCTGCAACCGAGACCGAGATTTCCCGCGAGCGCCTCGCGGAATTATTAAATGAAGATCTGTCCCGCGAATATCAGGCCATCATTTCGTATGTTGTGTACTCACAGGTTCTAAAAGGTGCCGAGTATATGGACATTGCCAGCCAGCTCGAGATTCACGCGAAGCAGGAACTCGATCACGCGCTTACAATCTCGCGCCAGATCGACTACCTCGGCAAAATGCCCACCGTGACACCGAAGCCCGTTCGCACATCGGAAAAAGCCAAGGACATGCTGCGGTTTGACCTCGAGAATGAAAACGAAACGGTGCGAAATTATCGTGATCGTGTCCGGCAGTGCGAAGCGCTTGGCGAGTTTGCGATGGCTGAGCAGATTCGTCAAATCCTGATGCAGGAACAGGATCATCAGATTGATTTGGCGACTGCGCTTGGTGAGGAAGTCCCCAACGTCAATAGCGGTCCGCAGAGTCGAAGCCAAAAGCGTCGCTAACATCGTCAGTAACGCGTGCAGTGCTCGCCCTCCGCCCAAAAAGCGGAGGGCGAAGCGCTTCGCATCAAGCCGCAGCTTTCGTCAGAAGCGTTTCGATCTTTGCATCCAGCTCACGCGCCACCTTTAATGCTTCACTGCTTCCATACGGAGCGAGAAAGCTCGCCATTCGGTCGTAGGAGAGCCACACTCCGTCTGGCCGCTCATCCAGCAGAATCGTTACTGGCGCATACGAACCTGCATCTGGCGAACGCTCGAGCATCTGCTTCATGATGAGCGGATTGCCGATCAAATAGCGCAGGCTTCGAGGCGCGCTATCGCCTCGCTCTTTGCGGACTATCTCACCAAGATCGAACCTCATAAATCGCATCAGCCCGGAAGCGCCAGTTGCGGCATAAACAATCTTCTCGAGGTCGGAAAATGATTTTGCCGAGCTGATGTCGCTCATAAAGGTGCTCATATTTGGACTACCCACGGATGCTTCGAGCGCCTTCACCACTTCGCCGAAGGGCTTGGGAGAGGTAATGCTAAAACGTTCTACGTTGACTTCTTTCATTGCCATCACAGACCTCCGAGCAATTCCAAAATCAATCGAGTCGTCACGAGGCTCGA
This sequence comes from uncultured Acidobacteriota bacterium, assembly GCA_963772535.1. Lineage (GTDB taxonomy): Bacteria > Acidobacteriota > Terriglobia > Acidiferrales > UBA7541 > Palsa-295. Next base: position 181,725 of record CAVYXN010000003.1, on the reverse strand, counting down.
TTCCGAAAGACGCCTTAAAACCCATCCGTTCCGCCCCGCTCACTTCGCGGCCTGCCGCGAGTCAAAAGTTTAATCTACGGTGACGCGGTTAGGAATTTGCGTAAGTGCTTGAAATAATAGCTGATAGTAATTTCTAATCGGTAGAAAAAACGGCCATTTCGGCATTTTCACTTGCCCCAGTTTGGTCTTCGAATTGCGGTTCGCTACTTTGCGTGCTTTACTAAGCGCTCAAATTCTACGAGTGCCAGATTGCACGAAATGGTAAAGAGGATGCGAATGCCCAAAGCTGTTTTGCTTCCATTCGGCGTTGTGACGATCTTAGCAGTGCTTGCAAGCAATCGCCCGTCGGCGAATCAGTCCTGGATCGCCGTCAGCAACGGCTACGCGAATCAGCTCTTTGCCGTCTCGATGAAACATCATCCCGATCGCGGTACACGAGAAGGATTAAGCCAATACGATCCGCTCATCTCTCAGCCCACCCGAGCCGACGAAGACCTCGAGCGCCAGGAAACCGCCGAAGTGCTTGCCAAGTTGAAGGCCGCCGCGGCACAGCAGCAGCAGAAGGAAGTCGCGGAAGATTTGCAGATCATGATCCGCGCGGTCGAGCTACAGTTTCGAGAAGAGGATTTCGCGCGCGCCCACGAAGTTCTGTTTATCAACGCAAGCAGCTACGTCTTCGCCGGCCTGCAGATCCTGCTCGACGAACAGACGGCGCCCAACCGCCGTCCCGCGGCCGTGGCACGCATCCGCAAATATGCCGGTATCGAGCCCGGCTACGCGCCCATCGTGGAGATTTTGAAGCAGCGCGCGATTGAGCAAATGGCGAAGCCGGGGATTGTGTATCCGGCGCGCGTGGAAATTGAAACGGAACTCTCGCGCAATTCAAACTACGTCGATGGAATCGCGGCGCTTTTGGCGAAATACAAACTGGAAGGCTGGCAGGAGCCTTTCGGCAAGCTTAAAGTGCAACTCGCCGATTATGACGTCTGGATAAGCGCGAACGTCTTACCCAAAGCGCGATCCGACTTCCGCCTGCCGCCGGAAGAATATGCGCTGAATCTCGAGCAATATGGCATCGACATTCCGCCTGCGAAGGTTGCCGCTATGGCGCACGAAGCCTTCACGGAAATTCAGGGCGAAATGCAGCCAATCGCCGCGCGCATCGCGAAAGAACGCAATCTTCCGTCGAGCGACTATCGCGATGTGATTCATCAGCTGAAAAAAAAGCAGCTTGTAGGCGACGCGATTCTTCCGTTCTATGAGAATCGGCTGAAGCAGATCGAGCAAATTATCGTCGCGCAGAAAATCGTCACCCTTCCCGATCGTCCGGCCCGTATTCGGATTGCCACAGCCGCCGAGACCGCGCAGCAGCCTGCGCCCCACATGGTGGCGCCACCGTTTCTGCACAATACCGGGCAGAAAGGCGAATTTGTCCTCCCCTTGAATATTCCAGGCCCCGCAGGCGAAAGCACTACCGATAAATATGACGATTTCACATACGATGCCGCCGCTTGGACTCTCACCGCCCACGAAGCCCGCCCAGGCCACGAATTGCAGTTCGATTCCATGCTCGAGCACGGCGTTTCGCTGGCTCGCGCAAAATTCGCCTTCAACAGCACGAACGTAGAGGGTTGGGGCCTTTACGCCGAATATCTGATCGAGCCCTACATGCCGCCCGAAGGGCAGCTGATTTCGCTCGATCTGCGGCTGCAGCGCGCCGCGCGTGCTTTCCTGGATCCAGAGCTGCAATCGGGCAAGATTCAGCCGGAAGATGCCTATCGCGTAATGGAAAAGGATGTTGTGCTGTCGCATGCCTTTGCCAAAGAGGAAGTGGAACGCTTCACCTACCGCGCGCCCGGCCAAGCCAACAGCTATTTCTATGGGTACACGAAGCTATTGTCCTTGCGCAAGGAAACCGAATCCGCGCTCGGTCCCAAATTCAACCAGAAGGATTTCCACGATTTCATCCTGGCGCAGGGTTTACTGCCTCCTGATTTGATGCGCCAGGCGGTGCTTGGCGAATTCGTCGCGACGGCGAAAGGGCAGGTGGGGCATTGATATTCACTTGCACGCCCTGCCTTGACAATTTTTTCGCTGGCCGTCAGACTACGATTCGATGAAAGACCTCCTGCGCCGTCTCTTCCTTGTGGATCTGCTCAAGGGGATGTGGCTGACGTTCCGTTATCAGGCGCCCAAGAATATCTACACCGAGCAGTATCCGCTCGAGCGGCCCATGGTCGCCGAACGCTACCGCGGCGCGCCGCGCCTGAATATGAATCCAGAGACCGGCGAATCGCTGTGTATCGCCTGCAACCTCTGCGCTCTCGCGTGCCCTGAGAATCTGATCGTCGTGGGCTGGCTTCGCGATGATGCCACCCGCCGGAAAGTTCTCACCACGTTTACCTATGACACGTCGCGCTGCATGTTCTGCGGCCTGTGCGAAGACGCTTGCCCCACGGATTGCCTAGAGCTTACCCAGGATTTCGAGATGGCCAACTACACTCGCGAAGGCGCCATTTGGGATCGGCACCGTCTCGAAGTTGGACCCACGCCCACGCACTACACACGCTGACCTTGCATTTTACCGTCTCGTTTCACGGTGTAACTGTTAACCACGTAACTCTCGTTCGCGATGGCAACGAGTTCCTTTTGCCCGTACGCTACCGGCGTTATAAGATGGCCGCCGCACTTCTCATACCAAAAAATGGAACTTCGTAAAGATCCAATTACCCGTAGTTGGGTTGTGGTCGGTCATCCGGAACGCGAGAAGTCTCGGCCCGATCCGTGTCCGCTTTGCCCGGAAAATCGGCTGGAGACGAAAGTTCTCCTCGACCTTCCGCCACAGGGCCCGTGGCAGGTTCGCACCTATCCGCATTTCCGCCCGCTCTACCACATCGAAGGCGATACCTCGCGCACAGCGGAAGGAATCTACGACCGCATGGACGCGACCGGCGCCCACGAGATCATCGTGGAGACGCCCGACCACGCACGACACCTCGCGCAAATGCCCGACGAGCAGATCGAGCGAGTGCTAGAAGCGTACGCTTTGCGCATCGCGGACCTCAAACGCGACGCACGCTTCAAATATGTGGCCGTGTTCAAGAATCAAGGCCCGCAATCAGGAGAGGAATGGTCGCATGCTCATTCCCAGGTGACCGCCACCACATTTGTTCCTCGACGTATCCTCTACGAGTTGCGCGCCGCGCGCGAATGGTTTCGCGACCGCGAACGCTGCGTCTTTTGCGACATCCTCCGCCAGGAAGTGCGGCAGAAGAAACGCATGGTGGACACCATCGGCGATTATTTCGCCTTCTGCCCATACGCATCCCGCGTGCCCTACGAAATCTGGCTCATGCCCCGGACGCACAACCATCAATTCGAAGCGCCCTCGCCCGGAGAGAATCGGCGGCATCTCGCGAGCCTGCTGGGCCACACGTTGCGCCGTTTGCTGAAAATTTCTGAGAACTACCACCTGGTGGTTCACACGGCCCCGAACACGCTGCAAACGAAGGGCGAGCTCAGCGACTACTGGCGAACGATCGCCGGCGATTACCATTGGCATATCGAAATACTTCCGATCGTCGAAGCGCGAAGCAAGTCCTACAGCATCAAAGAAGTTTATTTTAACGGGCTGCTTCCCGAGGAAGCGGCCGAGCGCCTGCGCGAGCTCGACCCTGCGAAATGAGAGCGGGCCAGGCAAAATTAAAATCGCTAGCCCGCTCCGACCGAGGCGGAATTTTCTTTCGCCTTCTGTTTCTGATTTTCCTGGTGATACTCGCATTTGTAATCTATCTCGCGCGCTATCCGATTCTGCGTTTTGCCGGTAGCTTCTGGGTCGTTGACGAATCCCCGCAGACATCGGACGCGATCGTAGTCTTGAGCGATGACGATTATGATGCTGTGCGGGCATCGCGCGCAGCCGATCTCTACCGGGCAAGTTGGGCTCCGCGCATTGTTGCCAGCGGCCGCATTTTGCGCCCCTACGCATCGATCGCCGAGCTGATGCAGCGGGACCTCACCGATCGCGGCGTTCCTGCCACCGCCGTAGTTCGCTTCCCGAACCGAGCTCGCAACACCCTCGAAGAAGCCAACGCCGTCTCGGAGTTTCTTTCCATTCACGGATGGAAAAAAATCATCGTGGTCACATCCAACTACCACACCCGGCGCGCGCGATTCATCTACGAGCACGCCTGGGCGCCCGGCTCTGAGCTTCGCGTGGTCGCAGCCCCGGACCCGGCTTACGATCCCAATAGCTGGTGGCGCACCCGCGAGGGAGTGAAGACCTTTTTCTATGAGCTCGTGGGCTACATCGTGGCTCGTTGGGAACTGCGGAATAGCGACGCGCGCACCGTCTCGGCGGCTTTGATTCCAGACCCGTACGCCCGTGCTCAGTTGGGAAAAACCGCCGCAGTCTCGATTTACAGCTGGACACCCCTGTACTATAGTTCGAGCACGTTTTGGATACGCCTGCCGCCCGGCCAGCGTTCCTGGCGATTGTGCTCGGGGAGGAAAGTTTTTATGTGGCGTAAGCCTGCAGATGCAAAATCATCTTCACAATCTTTAGAGTCAAACGCAGCCGTTCCGGGCAAGGCGCAAACGACGACTCCAGCAACGCCGTCCGCTACGCCTTCCGCCGAAGTTGCTCCGGCTGCCCCTGCGGTCCCGGTTCTGGTGGTTACTCCGCCAGTGCAGGCGGCTGCACCTTTCGTCGCCACTTCAGTCGCAAATCCGCCTGCTACGCGCGGCACTTCGCGCATATCTTCCGGAATCCGCATCAAGGGCGAAATCTCTGGCAATGACGACCTCTATATTGACGGCCAGGCCGAGGGGCAGTTCCACTTCCCGCAGTCCAAAGTAACCGTCGGGCCGAACGGAAAAGTAAAGGCTAATATCGAAGCGCGTGAAATCGTGGTCGAAGGCATCGTGACCGGCGACTTGAAAGCGTCTACGAACGTGCAACTCGGCGGATCGAGCCGCGTGCAAGGCAGTCTCGTCACGCCGCGCATCGCAATTGACGATGGCGCGCGGTTGCGCGGTAAAGTCGAGATGACGCGTGCAGGCGACCCTAAACAAGTGGAAGCTCTCGCGTCCATTGCCCCGTCGGCGACGGTGACAACGAACGAAGCGCCGCGCGCGATCGCTCACGCTTCTGGGGAATAGGCTTACATGAATTGGACGGCGAAAACTCGCGCAAGCAACACCGGTACGGCGATTCAATCGAAGCCCGGCGCTGGATCAACCGGCTCCGCTGCTTCGCCGTCTGCGAATTTCCGTATCTCAAACGGCTTGAAGGAGTTTCTCCAGCACCTCGAAGATGAAAAAAATCCCCGCATCCTCGACCTCGGGCAAGTTTCGCAGGCCACGCTCAATTTTTTCATCGAAAAAGGCTACCGCGTCACCACCGAGGACTCCCTACGCTCATGGAAAGAATTTCTGAGCGCCGAAGAGGAAGGCCTGCGGCTCGCGCCTGTGGGAAACGGCCAGCAGAAAATTTCTCAGGCATACCTGGCCGAAAAATTTCTCGAAACCGGGCTGCGCTATGCGGAACAAAGCTTCCACGGCGTTCTTGCCTGGGACCTGCTCGATTACTTTGATGCCGAAGTCTTGCCCCGCGCGATGGAAAGGCTGTATTCGCTGCTGCAACCTTCGGGGATCATTCTAGCCATGTTTCACAGCAGGCCGGCCGAACGCTTCCACCGATATCGAATTGTTGACACGCAAACAATCGAAATGCTGCCTGCGCCAACGCTCGCTGTGCACGCCCACGTTTTTCAGAATCGCGAAATTCTCGACCTATTCGGAAAGTTCCGTTCGTCGAAGACTTTCGTGGGACGCGACCAGCTCCGCGAAGCCCTCTTTCTCAAATAACCGCCCCTCCCGCAGATACTAGGAATCACAGCGAGGCTATTGCGTGTGCGGCAGTTCGTATTCGAACTCGTAAGAATGTTTTCCGCCTTCAATGATCACTGTGAGCTTCCCAGTGATTCCAGTAAGTTGTCCTGAGCCGGAGTCGGGGACTACTGTGATCTTTTGCATAGGCGCGCCTCGCGTGAGCGTCCCGCTATGCTGCAAAACAAAGCTTCCCGTGCGGCCATTGAGAGTGCCGGTAACTCGCTCGATCGCGACGTAGCCAGCAGAGCCTTGCACCTCGGTCCCCGCTGTAAGCATCTCGCCCTTGGCCGTAGCTTCGAGTCCTCCGCGATACTGCTTGTCGAGCGACATTCGCGCGAGCGTCGAGCCCTCGGCTTTATCAGGTGTTCCTTGCGGGACAAGCTTTACCCCGAACGTCCCGCTCGCATGCTGTGCTGCCACGTTGCCTCCCTGCGCTTTGTTTGACTCCTGTTGGATTTTGTTTTGGTGCGACGGGTGAGCCTTCAGCGGGGCAGAAATGAAGGCCGGGCTTAAATATACCGCCACAAGAACCGCGCCTGCCAGCGTCGCAGGGTTTATTCGTATCGTCGAAGTTCCCCGAGGACTTGTTTCAATCGTAGCTCCCTCTCGGCTTTATCGGTGCGCGCAACAGATTCTACAGCAAACACCTGACAGGCAAACACTCTCACGCGTCTTCGCTACACGGATTCCGGCATTGGCGCGGGACATGACGGTGCCTAGAATTTAGGTACCGCCCTTCTCTTGAGGAGGCTAACTCATGCGCAAGACTTATTACGGAATTTTTTCCCTGCTAATCGCGATAGCAATGCTTTCTTTTGCAGGTGGTGCCAGAGCGCAGGTAAGTGTCGGTGTTTCTATCACCACCGCGCCGCCGGTGATTCCGGTGTACACGCAACCCATTTGTCCGGGTCCCAACTACATCTGGACACCGGGTTATTGGGCGTGGGGCGACGACGGTTATTACTGGGTCCCCGGCACGTGGGTGGTCGCTCCAGCAGTCGGACTGCTGTGGACTCCGGGCTACTGGGGTTGGGGTGATGGCGTCTACCTCTGGCACGCGGGATACTGGGGACCGCAAGTAGGTTTCTACGGTGGCATCAACTACGGCTTCGGTTATTTCGGAACGGGATATGATGGCGGCTATTGGCATGGTCGAGACTTTTACTACAATAGGTCAGTGACCCGCGTGAACACGACCGTCATTCATAACGTGTATGACCAGCGGGTCACTGAGAGATCCGTGAGCCGCGTGAGCTACAACGGCGGACGTGGCGGAATCGATGCGCGTCCAACAGCGCGTCAAGAAACGGCAATGCGAGAGCGGCGTTTCGGCGCAACCTCGGGGCAAACGCGTCAAGAGTCGCTGGCGCGTAACGATCGGCGCCAGTGGGCTTCAGAGAATCATGGACGTCCCAGCGTAACGGCTTCGCAGCGCGCCGGGGAATTCGGCAGCCGGTCAGCAGAGGCTCGCAACACGAGAACGGCCGCCGAAACCCGAAACCATCCTGCGGAAACGAGAGCTTCGGAAGCGCACAGATCGACACAGACAAACAGATCAGCAGAAACAAACAGGTCGACAGAAACAAACCGATCGGCGGAAGCTCGCAGGTCGGCGGAAGCTAGCAGATCTCACGCTGCGAACAACGCGCCGAGAGAATCAGCTCGCACAACACGTCCTAACACTGCGCCGCGGACGAACACAGCGACGCATAACACCGAGCATCACAATGTGAGCACGCCGCACACGAATCACGCGCAGACGCCGCATACGGCGGTGCGCACCGAGCCGTCACGCACACATGCAAACACGAATGCTGCTCGTCAGCTCAACCACTCTGAGGTTCGTTCACCTTCGACTTCGACGCACAATGCTGCGCCGCGACAGAACGTGAGACAGGAGCATAGCGCTCCGACTCATGCGCCAGCACAACATCAGGCGCCGCAGTCGCACGCTGCGCAGCACGCTTCGGGAGGCGGCGGTGAGCGGTCGGGTAGTGGTGGACACGGAAATATGCCGCGCGGTGGAAAGTAACACGCGCGGCGATTTGCAGTTGGATGGCTTGCAGATCGCGCTCGGGAGGGGCGCGCAAAGATTTCACTTGCGCGCTCCGCGGCACGGGAGTAAAAGCAAAGTTGTAGTCGCTAGTGCACGGAAAGGAGAGACTATGACTCCACCGGGCCTAGAATTTTGAAAGCCGTTTACACACCGCTTTTGCGGTGCGCGCCCGCGCCAATGTCTTCGACATAGACGCCGGCATACGGATACAAGAAAAAACGGGGAGCCGCCCGGCTCCCCGTTTTTTTTATCTCAATCACTGCGGCCCGCGGCTTTGCTCCGAACAAGCGGACCTCGAACATCGATTCTTGGCGAATGCCGTCACATCGTTCCCTTGTAGCGCTGGCATCCTGCCGGCTCTTTTGTCTGTCAGCCGCAAAACTACTCCGCAAACCCCGCAAAACCGCTTTTTGGTGCAACCCAGTTGCTGCAGTTGCGGCGCCACTTTTTGTCATTTCCTAAGTTATTCTTCCCCGGCTTTAGCGTGTGTGGGCGGAATCGCCTGCGCCTGAGAGCGTGCCTTCCATGCGGAATATACAGCCGGCAAAAGTGACGCAGCGACCACTGCGGCGATGACGATGTGAATCCGCTTGTCAATATTGGGCACGCTGCGGCCCAGGGTGTAGCCCAGAAGCGTCATGCTCCAGACCCAGAGAAAGCCTCCAAAGATGTCGTAAATGAGGTAGCGCGAATAGCTCATTTTTGCCGCGCCTGCCACGGGAGGACAAAAAGTCCGAATGATGGGAATGAAACGGGCCAGAATCACCGTCTTTCCGCCATATTTTTCGTAGAATTCATGCGCCCGTTCGAGATGGCGCTTCTTGAAGAAATGCGAGTCTTCGCGTTTGTAAAGACTTTGCCCCGCCATCCTACCAATAAGGTATCCGAGTTGATCCCCTGCAATCGCACATAACGTAACGAAAACCAGCAGCGTGGTGATGTTCGCATGCCCAGCTCCGGCAAAGACGCCTGCGGTGACGAGCAGGGAATCGCCAGGCAAGAAGAACCCAACGAACATTCCGGTCTCAACGAATACGATTACGCAAACGAGCGCGGGGCCGCCCCACTCGATCAGTCCTTTGACGTCGTAGAGTTGCGCCAGTAGTTGTCTAAGCGATTCGATCATTGCGATTCTTCCGCCATCTTCAAGCGGCGGGCATCGCCTGAGGGGCAAGCTAAAACAATAGCAGAAAATGGCGCGCATTGACCTGCGGCGAGGCGCTCTGTTTCGCGATCTGCCCTCATTTTGCCCGCAATGCCCTATGGCCGTTGGGGATTACAAGTAAAGACCATTGAATCATCCTCTTAGAAGATAGTACTACCCTCCTACCAAACATAGCCCCCTGTACCATTGGCCAGCCCGAACCCACGCCTGAGACTGTGGTTGTACGAGGCATTCACTCTGAGAGGGGGCGAGCGATGAAAGGTGGCTACGCAGCTTGGATGGGGCAACCGGTGGTCCTTCGAGTAGTGGCAGGGAACCTACGAGTTCCGCTCCGTGGCAGGATGCTGTCGGAAACCGACGACATCGTGAGGCTCCGAATCGCGGATAGCTGGGACATCGATATTTTCAAATCCATGGTTGTGTGCGTCGAACACGATAACCCGGTCTACATGGTCAACTAGGACGGCGACCGCATGAGCGCCTTGGCAGGCAACCGTTGGGACATAAGGCAAGAGGCGATTGGTAGCGCAGCGCCGCTCTCGAAGCATTCAGCATCGCCTCTGCGGAACCGTATGAACGCCGTGCGCGACACGCTCTTGGTATTAGGGTTGCAATTAGTCTTTCGAGTGACGTTGATCCTGCGGCGGTGGAACTATTAGGCGCAGCGCGAAGCTCGAAGTAAATAAAAAGTTTACCGGCCCAAGCCCCTCTCAACCCCCGACCCGGGTCCGCCACCCCCAGCGGACTCGGGTTTCTTCTTTTATATCCCCTAGGCGTCGAGTTGGCGTAATATAGGGCCGCTACCCTTGAGAAAGAATTTACGTAAATCATCGTGGGTTATAAGCCCACTCGATGTAATATCCCCCGAGCCATTACGCATCCCTAGGAGCCTGACGAATGAGAATTGCTAGCGTTGCAAGTGCGTTTCCAGAGCACTATTACAAGCAAGAGCTGTTGGTGGAAGCGCTCAAGAACGACTGGCGACATCGGTTACCAAATCCCGCGATTCTAGATCGCCTCGATGAGAGCATGCAGGTCGAGGGAAGGTACACGGTCCGCCCAATCGATTTCTACGAGAACATGGAAACTTTCGGCCAGGCTAATAATGTATGGATCGAGTGCGCTCTGGATTTGGGCGAGAAGGCACTTTGCCGCGCGCTTGCTCGCGCTGGAATCGAGCCCGATGAGTTGAGCGCAATTTTTGTCACTTCTGTGACAGGTATCGCCGCGCCCTCGATCGATGCGCGGCTCGTGAATCGCATGGGGCTTTCGCAGAACATCAAGCGCATTCCAATCTTCGGTCTGGGCTGCGTCGCCGGAGCGGCGGGAATATCGCGCGCGGCAGATTACGTGCACGGCTTTCCGGATCAGGCAGCGGCGCTGGTTTCTGTCGAGCTCTGTTCGCTCACGCTTCAGCGTAACGATTTATCCATGGCGCATCTGATATCGGCGCTGCTCTTCGGAGATGGCGCGGCCGCAACGATCGTTGTCGGCTCGGAGCGCGAATCGAAGGGTCCGGAAATCCTCGCCACCAAGTCGATCCTTTACCCGAACACCGAACGCGTTATGGGCTGGGACATTTCTGAAAAAGGTTTCCACATCGTCCTCTCTCCGGAAGTTCCTGATACCGTTGTGAAACATCTCGGGGAGGATGTCGACACGTTTCTCGGCGAGCAGGGACTCAAACGTAGCGATGTTAAGAGCTGGGTCATGCACACGGGAGGCCCGAAGGTCCTCGAAGCCACAGCTCAAGCTTTGGGCATTACAGCGAAAGATCTCGCCGCATCCTGGGAATGTTTGCGGAAGGTTGGCAACATTTCGTCCACTTCCGTGCTCTTAGTATTGGAGGATGTTTATACCCACCGGCGTCCGCCCGCCGGCAGCTACAGTATCCTCGCTGCAATGGGGCCTGGATTTTGCTCGGAATTGGTGCTGCTGAAATGGTAAGGGGAGCGAGGGCCGGGAGTAATGAAATCGGATGTTCTGGTTGTTGGTGCGGGCCCGGCCGGCCTGGCGACCGCAATTGCTGCGGCAGCGAAGGGCCTCCGGGTCACGATAGCGGATGCCCGGCGTCCGCCGATTAACAAGCCTTGTGGCGAAGGGCTGCTTCCTGAAGCCGTGGAAGCCCTTCGCAGCATCGGTATCGAACTAAATTCATCTCTCGGTTTTCCTCTCGAAGGATTTCGCTTTTCTGATAACTCCCATTCGGTTAGCGCTCCGATCAAACGTGGGCGCGCGTTCGGACTGCGCCGTACCGTGCTTCACAATCTGCTCGTGGCTAGAGCGGCGGAGGTCGGTGTGCAATTTCGGTGGGGGGCCTGCGTCTCCGATTTTGCTTCCGCAGGCGCAAGGATAAACGGCGAGCTCGTGAATTATGGCTGGCTTGTCGGCGCCGACGGATTGAATTCCTCAGTTCGCCGATGGGCCAAATTCAACTGGCCGCGAATTGGCTGCCGCCAGCGGTTTGGATTCCGCCGTCATTTCGCGATTGCGCCATGGTCGAAATCCGTGGAGGTTTATTGGGGCGGGAGATTTCAAATGGTCGTCACGCCGACCCACACGGAAGATGTCTGCATTAGCTTTTTTTCGCGCGAACCCAAATTGCGAATTGCTGACGGTCTCGCGGAATTTCCCGAAGTCGCGCGACGTCTGGAGAACGCCCACGGGAAAACTTCCGAACAGGGAACTCTTGTCGGGCTAACCAGTTCGTGGCGAGTGGCTTCGAAACACATCGCGCTCGTTGGTGACGCTTCATGTTCGGTGGACGGGATCGCGGGCCATGGCCTGAGCCTTGGATTGCAGCAGGCATGCGCGCTTGCGGAGGCATTGTCACTAGGGGATCTGCGTTCCTATCGCTCAGCGCATCGCAAAATCGTAAGGATGCCTCTGCGTATGACAAGATTGTTGTTGCTAATGGACGCGAGCGCCTGGGTTCGCCATAAGGCGCTCCGGATGTTTGAAAGTCGGCCCGAATTATTCGCGGAAATCATCTCGGTTCACACAAGCAGACCGCAAGACCGCACGTTTGACACCGGCGAAGTACTTAACCTCTCGTGGCGCGTTCTCCGAGCCTAGGGGATGAAGCGCGCTTTACGATTTTTCCGCCTCTCTAATATTCGTGCTCTTCCAATCGTCGCCACAGCCGCAGCCCTATTTTGCTCGCCCCAGCTCTTTGCCCAGGAATCGGTATTCACGCTCGATCCGTCAAAAAGCACCATCGAGTTCACGCTCGGGGCATCGCTCCACACCGTGCACGGCACATTTAGATTGAAGCGCGGCGAAATACACTTCGATCCCGCCAAAGGGACCGCAACTGGAGCTATCGTGGTGGACGCGCTCAGCGGCGAGAGCGGCAATGAAGGCCGCGACAAAAAAATGCACCAGGAGATTCTGGAAAGTCCGAAGTTTTCGGAGATTATTTTCATTCCGAGGCGTGTCCAGGGAACGATCGCGCCGCAAGGTACCTCTCAGGTATCCATTTCGGGAGTCATGAAGCTTCACGGCCAGGACCACGAGATGACCCTCAACTTCGCGGTCCAGCCCGGAACACCCGGGCAGGCGCAAGCGGCCACTACGTTTTCAGTCCCTTATGTGAAATGGGGACTGAAAAACCCGAGCACTTTCCTTCTCCGAGTGACCGACAGCGTTGATGTCGACGTTCACGCCAGTGGCCAGCTTACTTTGGCATCCCCACACCAATAGCGCCTTCGCATCGATCTTCATCCCAAAAACTCTCAGGAACTTTCTGGCGCTCCGAGCGGAATGTATGGATGTGAGCGTTAATCATAGAGATTCGGAAATGAGGAGCGAGATGAGAAGAAATCAAAAAGCACGAAAATTATTAACACTCGGAAATGCAAGGCTTGCCTGGTCACTTCTGGCAATTTTGGGAGCGGCAGTAGTGTTTTCGTTTGCGGGAGCCGCCGCGAAGGAAGTATCGGCGTTGGTCGCCATCCAAGATGCGACCGCGAATACGCCGAAGCTGGCTGGTCACTGGCAACTGAACAAAGATCAAAGCGACGACGTGCGTCAGAAAATGCAGGCGGCACGCGGCGATTCGGGCGGTGGCCAAGGAGAAGGTGGTTACGGTGGTAGCCGCGGGCAGGGCGGGCATGAAGGCGCCGGACGTGCTCAGCGCGCAGGCATGATGGATGAACTGCAGACACTAACAATCGAGCAGACCGGATCGAACGTGAAGATCACAGGGAAATCAGGACGCGTGCTCGCGGAGTATCCGTCCAGCTATTCCTCCGCTGAAAAGAACTCGGCCCCGGAAGGCGAAGGCCAGAGAACCACCACGTCTCAATGGCAAAATGGCCAGCTAGTCGCCGTAACGCAGAGCCCGCGCGGGAAATCCACTCGCACATACGGCCTATCTCCGGATGGCAAGCAGTTGTACCTGACCACAAAAATGGAAAATGAGCGATTCAAAGAACCCGTCACATATCGCTTGGTCTACGATGCTGTAGGCGGCGCGTCGAATTGATATCAGTCGCAGTCTTTCGATAGCGCAGTTGGAACGATGATCCGGTCCGTGGCATATCAGCGAGCCAGCAGTGAAACTCCCCACTCGCTGCTTGTGGCACGGACCGGGTCGCCAATTTTGTCTGAAGAGATTGCCGCTGAAAGCGTATTGAGTTGGTCATTCGCCAGTTGCCAAAAGTAACTCTGGCCGCCTCAAGAGCGTCAAAAGGATAATCGGGTGGTGGTTTATATTATTCCAGCTCACAGGTAGGTGCCGCCGCCAATGGTTGCAGCAAGTCGGCATGATGTTGCTTCTACTCGGTCTAATTCCGATCCTGGCTTCTGCGCAAGAAGCAGAACCTCGAACGCAAGCCCAATCCGGCACGCTGACGAAAGCACCGCCATCTACTGAAACGTCTGCCGCGCAGCCGGTGTCAGGTCCTGCTGTGACAGGCATCGTTCGAAACCCCGAGACAAGCCGCATCCCCGGGGCGATAGTTCGAGTGACAAACACCGACACAAAGAAAAGCTGGGTCAGTTGGACCGACGAATCCGGAAAGTTTGAATTTCCCGCGCTCCCTCCTGGCCGTTATCACATCGAAGCAAGCCAGCTAGGCTTCGTTTCATCGTCGCTCGATGTCGAGCTTCCGGTTGTGCCTCCCGGCCCCATTCCAATGGTTTTGAGTGTAGCCACCCTCGCTCAGTTGACGGCGCCGTCTCCCAATTCCGCCAGCGCGAAGCTGAGCTCCGAAAACGCGCCTGCTGCCAAACCATCGAACGCGAATTCAAATGCGCCCGGCGCCCCAGGCGGAAAGGCAGCAGGGAAGCCAACGAACGGAAATAGCCCCGGAGGAAACGGCGGTAGACAGCCGCTTCCCCCGGGCGTGTCTAACGCGCTCAGTCAGGGACTGGCTACTACAGCAGGTCGCGGCGGATTTCAGCAAACGGATCTCACCGGAGAAGGCACCGCTCAACCCGGCGAGACCACGACGCCGCAAAATAATAACAATGCCGGGCCGCAGCTCTCAGCGGCTCTTACGACCGGTGGCGGCTCAGCGTCCGGCGATTCGTTCTTATTGCAAGGAACAATCGGTCAGGGATCGGCGTTCAACGGGCCCGCCGGTCTCGGTGGCTTGAACGTGGCTGGTCCCGAAGGCCCCGGCGGGCAAGGTGGTCCGGGTGGCGCGGGAGGTGGCCGGCAACGGTTTGGGGGCGGAGGCGGCGCAGGCGGAGGTGGAGGAGCGATCTTCGGTGGCGGTGGCGGTGCTTTTGGCGGTGGGCCAGGTGGCGGCGGCGGCGGCGGCGGCGGCGGCGGACGTTTTCTTCGCCAGCAAGTGAACCGGATTCGCTTCGGATTCTACGATCGCTACGAAAATTCCGCGTTTGATGCTCGGCCTTATTCGATTACCGGCGTCGAATCGCCGAAAGTCGGCCATTATGATAATCGCTTCGGCGCAAATATCGGCGGCCCGCTGAAAATTCCGCATATTTACAACGGTAGCGACAAGACCTATTTCTTCGTGAACTATCAGCACGAAAACGAACAGACCGCCGTGAACACATTTTCGACAGTACCCACGCTCGACGAGCGCAACGGTTTATTCTGCCTGGCGAATGCAGGCGTCCCGACGCTCTTCGTTCCATTCAGCGCCACGAATACCCCATTCCCAACGGTCGCCAACGCAAATTGCGCGAGCGGCGCCGCACAGCAGATTGGCCCCATTAATAGTTCGGCACAGGGTCTCCTCAATTTCATCCCGACGCCCAATATTGCAGGCACCGGACCGAATCAGGCGCAGAATTATCTTCTGCAGGCCGCCACTCCGCTGTCGAGCAATATCCTGAACGTGCATGTCCTCCATACGATCAATGCGAAGTTCAATGTGCAGGTGGGCTACAACTACAACGGCTCAGGCTCCAACACGCTCGGCAGTTTCGCGCAGGTCGGCGGCACGCAGTCCACGCGCAATCAGAATCTTGATCTGGGCCTTACGCAAAACTGGACGCCAAGTTTCGTCAACGACTCGCACATAAACTACAGCCGAAGCCGCATTGAGATTCTGAGCGACAATTCCTTCGTCAACGACATCGCCTCGCAAGTGGGAATCGAGGGCGGCAGCCCGGATGCGATTGATTTTGGCTATCCCGGTCTGAATTTCACGAGCTTCTCCGGTTTTGGCGATCCGGTACCATCGCTCACACGGAATCAGACGCTTCGCTTTCTCGATACCATGACGTTTGTGCATAAAAAGCACACGATGAAGTTCGGCGGCGAAGTCCGTCGAATCCAGCTAAACACGGACACGAATCCCAATCCCCGCGGCCAATTTTCCTTCACCGGATTGCTCACCAGCGAACTCGCTAATGGCACGCCCGTCGCCGGCACCGGAAACGATTTCGCCGATTTCCTCCTAGGTGATCCGTATTCCGCGGCTGGCCGCTTCGGAATCACAAATGACTACTTTCGAAGCTGGGATTTCATAGCTTTCGCGCAAGACGACTGGCGCGTCAATTCGCGTTTCACTCTGCTCTACGGGCTGCGTTACGAAGCCGTGACGCCTCCCATCGAAATCTCCAATCACATTTCCAGTATCGATCTCGATCCGAACATCATCAATATCCCGCCGCCCTGCGCCGCGTGCGCCGCACAAGTGCTTCCCGGTGCCACGGGTCCATTCAGTGGCCAGTATCCGCAAGCGCTCGTCCATGGCGACTACGGAAATTGGGCGCCGCGCATCGGCGTGGCATGGTTGCCTCCGAAGATCAAACCCAAAACGGTTGTGCGCGCCGGCTATTCGATTTTCTACAACGAAGCAGCCTATAACACGCTCGCGACGAACTACCTCGCCTACCAGCCACCCTTCGCAACATCCTCAACGCAGCTCACAACTCCTACTGAGCCGCTGGTTTTGCAGACGGCCTTGTTGCAAATTCAGAATGGCAACGCAGGAAGGATTCTCAACACCACCGCCGTGAATCCTTTCTATCGTGACGGCCGCGCCCAGATCTGGACGCTCGGCACCGAAACGACGTTCAGCAGAAATTGGCTGCTCGATCTTACCTACACAGGAACAAAGGGTGACAATCTCGATATTCTCCGCGCGCCGAATCGCGCACCCGCCGGTACAAATCCTCTCGACACGCAGGCGGAACTGAAGATTCCTGAGGCTGTGAGTTTCCTTTACGATCAGTCGGGCGCGCATTCGATTTACAATGCGCTGCAAGTGCGCGTAATTCACCGCTTCACCCATGGCTTCAGCTTCCAGGGAATTTATACATTCTCGAAATCTCTCGATAATTCGAGTTCGATTGGAGGCACTGCACCGACGGTCGTTCAGCAAGATGGCAACGTCGCCGCTGAATACGGGCTTTCGCCTTTTGATATCCGGCATCAATTGCGCTTTTTCTCCGTGTACGAATTGCCGTTCGGTGAGCGCCACCGGTATGCGACGCACGGCTGGGAAGAACACCTGCTTGGGAACTGGCGCCTCAACAATGTGATTACATGGCAGACTGGCACTCCCTTCACGGTGCTGCTGGGCGGAAATGCCGCGAATAATTCCGGAACGGGCTCGAATTTCTCGGAGCGTGCTGACCTGTGCCGTCTCGATGGTGATTGCGAAGGCGCTGCAGGCAATCCGAATTTTGGCATCTGCGGTGGCTCATCGCTCAGTTTCTTTAACACCAGCGCCTTCACGGTTCCCGCGACCGGTACTTTCGGAAATGAACGGCGTGGTTCGGTCGAAGGGCCGTGCAGTTTCACCTGGAATTTCTCGCTCGCAAAAGGACTGCTATTTGGCGGAAGTCGGGAAAGGCAGCATCGCGTGGAGATGCGCTGGGAAGTTCAGAACCTCACCAACACGGCAAAGTTTACCGGTCTCGGAACCACATTCGGCTCGACGCTCCTTGGACGCGTGACGAGTGCCGCTTCGACGCGCACGATGGACGTGATGCTAAGATTTAATTTCTGAGATGGGGAAAATACTCAAAGCAATTTCGATCGCGATGCTGCTCCTGATGGGGTTGGCGATCGTTTGCATTTCGTCGGGGGCGCAAGCGCCGCAGCAGTCAACCGCAAATCCCGCCACACCCGCGCAGGCCCCTTCCTCCTTGCAAGAAGCTGCCCTGAATCAGACTCCCGCTATCCGCGCATCGTCGGATCTCGTTCGCATCGATGTCGAGGTCACAGACAAGTCGGGTAAGCCCGTCAAAGGCCTCACTCCCGAGCAGTTCTCCATCACCGAGAACGGCAAAGCTCAGAAAATATCGATTTTCACTTTTCAAGATATCGAAAAGATGGAAACGGCGCAGTCCAACGATACGAAGCCCGTCGTCGTCGCGATTGATAGCCCCAACACTCCTGCTGCGGCAGAAGCTGTAAGCGAACAGGTCCGCGATCGCCGGATGCTCGTCCTGTTCTTCGATTTGACGTCGATGCAAACGGACGACATCGCGCGCGCTCACGATGCCGCTCTCAAGTTCGTCCAGAAGCAGATGACCAGCGCCGACTTGGTTTCGATTGTCACCTATGCTGCCCGCCTCACCGTATGGGCCGATTTCACGAACGATCGCGCGAAGCTCGAGAAGGCAGTAGCGCGACTCACTCCGGATGTCGCCTCCCAGCTCGCCGATCTTTCCTATGCCGCGGCGCAGAATGGCGAGTACGACGTGCAGCAGTACACCGGCGCGGCATACACAGCCGACGAAACCGAGTTCAACGCATTCAACACCGACCAGAAACTCCTCGCCGTGCAGGGCCTCGTCAATGTTCTAGCCGCGATTCCGGGACGAAAAGCAGTGATCGAATTCACGGGTGGAATCACGCAGACCGGCGAAGAAAATCGAACCGAGCTGCGAGCAGCCACCGACGCAGCGAATCGCGCCGATGTCTCCATCTATTCGATCGATGCGCGCGGCCTCTTTGCAGAAGTTCCGGGCGGCGACGCCACCACAAACGCGGCCACTGGCACTTCGCTGTTCACCGGCGCCTCCGTATTTCATCAAACGGATGCCCGCCAGGATTCGCGCGACACGCTCGCAACGCTTTCTTCCGACACCGGCGGCCGTGCGTTTTTCGACCTCGGTGATTTGAGCGAAGCCTTTCCGAAAATCCTGCAGGAAAACGGCGGTTACTACTTGCTCGGCTACTATCTCGGCTCCAATGTGAAGCGTGACGGAAGCTGGCGAAGCATTCGCGTGAAGGTTAACGCGCCGGGCGCCCACGTCCACTTTCGCAACGGCTATTACGCTCCTCGCGATTTCCAGCATCTGCAAAAGGAAGACCGCCAGCAGCAACTCGTCGAAGCCATGGGTTCTGAGAACCCTGTGGTCGAGTTGCCAATTGCGGTCGAAACCTCGATGTTTCGCCTGAGCAATGGGCAGACGTACGTTCCAATCGCCGCAAAGATTTCATCCACCGCACTCGATTGGGCCGAGAAGCACGGACGCAAGGAGGCAGCTTTTGATTTCGCAGCGCAAGTCCGCGCTTATCCTAACGGCAGGTCAGTCGCCGAATTGCAGGACACGATTCAGGTTCATCTCGACCTGGCGCGCTTCCAGCAGATCAACCAGAGCAGCTTGGTCTATCAAGGCGGAGTCGTTTTATCGCCCGGCAAGTATCATCTGAAGTTTTTGGCGCGCGAAAATGAATCGGGACGCATAGGAACCTTCGAACAAGATCTTCTCGTGTCCCAGGCACCCACGGACCGCATCATGCTCAGCTCCGTGCTGCTATCGAGCCAGCTTGTGCCCGTCGACAAATCATCTGAAGTGGAGACGCAGGCGAAGGGCGTCCGTGCTAAGCTCACCGAATCGCCCCTCGAAATGTCCGGCGAAAAGATCGTCCCGAGCGTCACCCGCTATTTCACGCAAGGCCAGACGCTCTATGTTTTCTTCCAGGCGTACTATCCGGAAAAGTCTGACAAGGCCGACAAGTTTGACCCAGACACACTTCGCGCCGCTCTGATTTTCTTCAGGAATGGAATTCAGATCAATGCAACGCCGCTGCTCACGCCCGTGCAGGTAGCTCCAAAATCGCGCACCGCATCATTCCGCATCAGCCTGCCGCTCGCGAAGCTTCCAGCAGGCCGCTACACGGCACAAGCGCTCGTAATCGCGGCGGGTACGCAACACTCCGCTTTCGGCCGCGCCTACCTCGCAATCGAACGCCCACCAGCAGTTCCGTCCGCTATGCCCGTACCTTCCACGCCGAATTCAGCGCCGCAACCGAAGCCGCCCTCACCCTAGGACAGATAGTCAGTTACGAGCACCAAGATTCGCAATGAGCTACTTGGACTTCGGCGGCGCCCGCTTTTCTTCTGTCTTGGCCGGCTGCTCCTTCTTTTGCTCTTCCTTTTTCGCCGGTTCGGACGCTCTATTGTTCAACGGCGGATGCACATCGTACTTGTCGTCCGACGCTCTCGCTGGCGGAGCAAACTTCACCGCGGGATGTTGATCGTATTGCTTCGGTTGTTCGCCTTGCGCAGTTGCGTTCCCGCGTGTTGCAGGATTCTCCGCAGTGCGTCCAGTTGGCTGAGTGGAGTTGTTCGTCCGCACCTCGCCGCGGTTGTTGTTCTCGCGCGCATTCGGATTTGATTCGGCATTGCTTGGCTGCGTGCGCGGGTTAGGTTCCGCGGGTCGCTCGGGCTTTGCCGAATCTACGATGTGCGGTTCGTGCCCGCCCGATGGTGGAATGGGCGGAGGAAGCTTGGCTACCACTTTGCGATCCGTGAACGACTTTGCAGGGCGCTGGGAAGCAGGCACCGGCTTCGCGGTGGACGCCACGTAGCTGTTACGAGTAGGCGCCAGCGGCGCAGTCTCCACCACACGTGCCTTTTCGAACTGTTCCGGCGTCACCCGAAGTGTCGCGTTTGCCACCGGCCGCGCATTCACGAATGTCTCGCGATCCACTACGGTCACTGCGCTTACGTTTCTCGCGTACGTGTATTGGTTCACGTTTACAGTTCGATTCGCGGTGTAGTTGTTGTAGACGTTCGTCACCTGCGTCACAGTAACTACTCGCGTGTTCGTGACGTTCACGTTCTGAAGGTATCGCGGGCTGCAGCGATATCCCGGCACCCACACATCGCGCGGGCCTAGCGGAAACCAGCCGACTCCCGTCAAGCCGCCTCCGAATCCTACCGTCACGCCAAATCCGCTGCCGCCCACGAACCCAACGAGCGCTGGCGCATATGCAGGACGCACAACGAGCGGCCCCGGGACCCAGTCCCAGTTGCCGCCGACGAATGCCCAACGTCCATAGTGAAAGGGCGCGAAGCCCCAGGGCTCATCGCCGATCCAGGTCCAGCCCCACGGTGCTATCCACACCCAGTGCCCGAAGTGATAAGGTGCCCATCCTGAAGCAACGCCTCGTGGAACCCAAACGCGTCCGTACTCGGGAACCACCTGCCAATCCCCGTAATCATCCAGATCGTAGTAACCATCAATGTCGCGGGAAACATATTGCGCGGACACCGAACGATTCTCGCGTTGATCGCGCTGCTGGCACCAGTTTTCGAAATCATCAAAACCGGGAGCCGGTTGCGCGTCATAGGAGAGTTCGTCAGTTCCGCCAAACGTGTACTGTTGCCCGGGCCCGAGGTCATACGACTCGCCGCCGCCGGTCACCTGCCCGCCGCCTTCCCTCACGATGATCAGCGTCGAATCGCCGTTCGGATCAGTCTCGATTCGATATTCTCCGGCGGCGGTAAGCGTGAAAGCGAGATTGGGCGTATCGATTTCCACCGCATTGCCGGGTTCGTAGCGGCGAAGATGCACTTCGATCGTGCCCTGCGCGAGTTGAATTTGAACAGTGCGATCGTCGAGATTCAGAAACGACATGCCCGTCTCGCTCGCCATGCGTATCGCGAGACTCCCGACGTGAGCTTCGCCGAGCGAGTCCTTGTCTACCCACAAATTGTCGCCCGTTGTGAGCGGGCGGCTGGGATTCGCATCCACCCATTTCTGCGTGCCGGAGGCCTCAAACGAAACCGACCCTTGCATGAAATTGAGTCGCGCTACGCGGCTGGGAGGATCGTCCTGCGCGCCCGCTTGTTTTGGAGCCGCGAGGAAAGCACCTGCGACGAAGAGGAACATGAGAAAGAGCGACAACGTTTTTCGCATCGAAAGGGTTCCTTTTAGAAAGCGTTGTGCCGATAGCATAGCGAGATTCCTCAGCCAGTTGCTAAAAACAAACCATGTGAACCACAAAATGATACGAGCGTCCGTCATTTCCTTCTCTCCTGTTCATTAAACACTCCGGCAGTCGAGAAGTTTCTGAAACACGGTGTGCGAAGGGATTTTTTTCGAGATACGTTTCTGCACCGTCCAAATTCAGTCCAAAAAAAACGACCCAGGGCCTCGCTTACTCGAGTAGGCGAAACCCTGGGGTATGAGAATTATGAATCCTCGTTATTTGTATTAATGCTTGTGACTTCCACCGCCACCGCCGCCGTGGGAACCACCACCGCCACCGCCGCGATATCCGCCTCCTCCTGAACCACCGCGCGAACCGCCATAACTTCCGCCGTTGCGAGGCGTAACAATCGGTTGCCTCATGTTGAGCGGGGGCCTGCTACCCCCTCCCGGATAACCGCCTCGCGCCGCAGAATTTGGCTGCTGATACGGTCGCGCTCCGTAGTTTGGTGCTCCGTATCCACCGCGATTGCCCGGGTTACCCATGGGGCCGCGCATATTCGATTGAGCGTTGGGCTGCTGATAGGGCCGCGATGCTGAATTCGGCGCTCCATACCCGCGATTGCCCGGATTGCCCATCGCCCCACGATTGTTCGATTGAGCATTCGGCGAAGTGCGGTTTGCGGCCGATGAAGAGGGAGGTGTGAACGTGTGCCAGCCTGGACGCGCAGTCGAGTTTGATGCTCCGCCGCGATTCGCGCCGTTTATGTTCGGTTGCGCCGAGCGCGTGCTATTCGAGTAGCCACCCGAGTAGCCATTGTTGCGCTGATTCGACGTCGCGCCATATCCGCGCGGCTGCGCAGTTCCGCTCGAATTACGCGATGAAGAATAGAAGCGCTGCGAATTCGATGTTGCGTTGCGAACGGTCGATGGGCTGGCCTCGCGACTCGACGCACTGTAGCTGCCTCTGCCCGGATTCACCGGCATTTTGCCCGAGACCATGCTCGCGTTGCGGAACTCCCCCGCACTCATCGCAGTCTGGTGCGCAGGTACAGTCCCGTGCCCGAAACTTCGGCTATCCATCGAACTCATTCCTGCGCGAACGTGATCGTTCCGGAATGCTTCGTTGACGTTAGAGAATCCGCGCCCACCACCATGAAGCGGCGCCCATCCGTTGTGAAAATTGTTGGCGTTGTTGAAGCTCACAGCGCGGTAGCTGCCGCCATAGCGTCCGTACCACGGGTGATACCAGTCCCCGGGACCGCAAGGGAGCCAGCCGACATGACCGAAACCAAATCCGACACCGAATCCAACGCCTCCCCCAAATCCGAAGAAGGAAACGTACGCCGGGGCCCAGACTGGGTAGTAAGCGGGATACGCCGCCACCGGTCCAGGCCACCATGCCCAACCTGCGCCGTAGGGAAGCCAGCGGCCATAGTGATAAGGCGCCCAGCCCCACGGCTCATAGGAAACCCAAGTCCAACCAAAATATGGCTGCCACACCCAACGTCCGGCGCGATAAGGCGCCCATCCCGGAGCGACGTTCGGAACCCACACGCGACCGTAATCGGGAACCGTTACCCAGCGGCCATAAGGATCGAGATCCTGCGAGCCGGTGTAGTAGCGATTCGTGTTGCGCGAGCCTTCAGAATTTGCCGCAGCCCTATTTCGATCGCTATTCCAGTTATCCCAATCGTCGCGCGAAGGAGCTTGCGAAACTTTGTATTGCGGATTATCGGTGCCGGCGATCGTAATCATTTGCCCAGCATCGACGCGCGTAGAGCCTTGGGGAGTAGAAATGTCCGCGGAGCCGCGGCGAACCACCACCTGCGTCTCGGCATCCGAATTTACCAGGATGCGAAATTCGCCTTCGCCCAGCGGCCGGACGGACGCATTCGGTGTATCGATTTCTGAGGAGGCTTGTGCGCCGCGGTTTACCGAGTACGTCGCAAGTCCCTCGCCCACTTGCAGCAGAATCTGCGAGCGGGTAAGGGTCGCGATTTTTGCGGTGACGCGATCGGAAATGCGGAGCGTGTCCGCGTAGTCGAGTTGCAGTTCGGCACGGGACCGATCGCCCGTTGAAATGCGGTCGCCCTGCGAAATCGGAGTATTCACGATGGCGGCGACCCATTCTCCATTGTCACCGCGCTGCGTCGAAACGTCGCCACGAATCCAGCTGACGCGCGCAACGCCAGGCTGCGTGGTAGCTTGTTGCTGCTGTTCCTGCTGACTTGCTTGCTCCGATTGCTGATTCGCAGCTTCATCTTGAATTTGAATCTGGTCAGCCTGATTCTGATCGGGCGGAGGCGGAGCGTCATCGTCCTGCGCCTGCTGCTGCATCTGCCGGTCGTCCTGCGGCGGCGGAGAATCCTGCGCGCGCACAGCGCCAGCTGCGCCGAGAAGGAAGATTGTTGCGAAGATTGCGAGATACCGTTGCATGGTCACCTTCCGGCGATGAAATGCCGGGCACAGCTGAAGCCACAGAGCTAAATGCAGGCTTGGTGCCAAAGGGGAACGAACCAGATAGGTTGTAAGCCTTTCTGATTCAATCAATTACGGGGCGGCGCGATCTGTCTCTAAGTAGCTCGAATTGGCGGTGGTGCTTATCACGCGAGGCCTGGTGGTTTTCGGCCAGTGGGATACTGACTTCGCTGGTGGCTATTCTTTTTCAGGCGGATCTGGGACGCCGATTTTCGAGAGGCGATAGCGGAGAGCGTTGCGCGAAAGCCCGAGTGTGCGCGCGGCCTGGCTTTTGTTTCCATTGGCTTGTTTGAGGGCTTCGCGAATGGCCTCGTCTTCCCACTGATCGAGCGTCATGCCCAGGGGGAGAACCGATGGGGCTCCCGCAACAGCACGAGGCGATGGTGGATCGAGATGAATATCCGCGGCGTCAAGCGTGGAGCCGGCGGAAAGCGTGACGCCGCGCTCGATGATGTTTTCCAGCTCGCGAACATTGCCGGGCCAATGAAAATCGAGCAGTAGCTTCATGGCAGCGGGCGTTATGCCCCGAATGGGCTTGCCGGATTCGCGGGCGAATTTTTCGAGGAAGAAGTTGGCGAGAGCCGGGATGTCTTCTTTGTGGTCGCGCAGTGGCGGAATATCGATCGCGACTACGTTCAGGCGATAGTAAAGGTCCTCGCGAAATGTGCCGTCTTCGAGGGCGGCGCGAAGGTCACGATTGGTGGCGGCGATTAGTCGCACGTCCACTTTCAGAGTCTTGGTGCCGCCGAGCCTTTCGAATTCGCGTTCCTGTAGGACGCGCAGAAGTTTGACTTGGATAGCGGGCGGCACATCGCCGATTTCGTCGAGGAACATCGTGCCTTTATCGGCCAGCTCGAATTTTCCCGGCTTGCTTCCGGTAGCTCCTGAGAACGCGCCCTTCTCGTAACCAAAGAGTTCGCTTTCGAGAAGATTCTCCGGGATTGCGGTGCTGTTGATCTTGATGAAAGGGCCGGAAGCGCGGTTCGAGTGCTGATGAATCGCGCGGGCAATCAGATCTTTGCCTACGCCGCTTTCTCCACCGAGGAGAACAGTGGAATTGGTTGGCGCAACGCGCTCGACGAGCGCGAGCACGGCTTGCATTTTCGAGCTTTGCGCAACGATATTGTCGTATTTGTATCGCTCGCCGAGAGCTTCGCGCAGATTGCGATTTTCTTCGCGCAACTGGCGCGAATCCAGTTCCTTGCGGATTACGAGCACAAGCTCAGCGAGCGAGAACGGTTTCAACACGTAATCACTGGCGCCAATTTTCATCGCTTCGACGGCGGATTCGACGGTTCCGAAGGCGGTCATGATGATGATGGGCATTGCTGCGTTTGCGCGTTTGACGGCTTGCAGGAATTCGATGCCGCTCATGCCAGGCAGCTTGAGGTCGGTAACGATCAGGTCGAACTGATTGGTATTGAGGAGTTTGAGGGCGGTTTCGGCGTCGGCGACGGTCTGGGCGCGAAAGTTCTGGTCGGCGAGCTCCAGTTCGAGGAGGCGGCGCATTTTGGCCTCGTCTTCGACGACGAGGATGGAGGGCTTTTCGCTCATTTTTCGGGTTCAAAAAGCGCAATAAATTTGCGATTAGAAAGTATCGCCGTTCTTTGTTTTGAATGACTTGCGGGGAATTCTAATTCCAGCTTTGCGATTAGAAAAGAGGCGTCTTGCAGGGGCGGTTGTGCGACAAGCATGGCGATGGACAACTCTCCTCCTCGACCGCCTAACTGCATGTTCCTTCCTTTCCGGGCGCGCAAATGAGCCCGACTCATGTTAACACAGGCGCGTCTCAAGCTTCTGGTGGAAACTATGGATTGCAAGATCCCCCGATGTCGACTCATCTACTATCGCACTTTCGATTTTATTGGCTTACCCAGAAAACCGTCCATGATATCCGGAGGCAGTGGAGCGTCGAAATCGTCGGCGATTTGAACGCGATTCTTATCCAAACCGAGCGGCCGAGGAGAGACCGGTATCAAGCGCGCGACCGGAACTCCACGATTAGAGATAACAATTTCCTCCCCAGCAGCGACGCGTTGTAAAAGTTTTGAGAAGTTCTTCTTCGCTGCAAGTACGCTTACAGAGGGCATTCCGTGCTCCTTCTTCTCTCTCACATAGTGCATTTAGTCTAATCCAATCGGCTAGGTCGTGGGTCTTTGGATTTTGAGCGGTGTCCTTGCTCAGCCCCGATCAAACGCTCGCGGCAAAAGCGCCGCGAAAGGAAAACGCTGCGCGTTGTCCAGTTACCCCGCGCTTCCGCGCGGGGCTAACTTCTGGTCGCGCCTACGGTGCTGGTTTGACGCGAATGTCGTGCTGACGATCCACATGTCACCGTTTGCAAAAACGAACTGAGGAGCATTATTGCAATGATTTAATCCTGGCGTTCGGGGAGGAAGACATGGAAGCGGGCGCCCTGGCCGGGCGGGGACTCGAGGCGGATGGAGCCGCGGTGGTCGTCGACGATCTTGGCGACGATCGAAAGGCCGAGGCCCACGCCTTCTTTTTTCGAAGTGAAAAACGGATTGAAGATTTGCTCGCGAGATTCAGCCGGGATGCCGGGGCCGGAGTCTTCGACAATGACGGCGACGCCGGGTCTCATGTTTTGCGTTTCTGGAGCAATGGAGATACGGAGCCGGCCGTGACCATCCATAGCCTCGTAGGCGTTGGTGATCAGATTCACGAAGATTTGCTCGCAGAGCTGTGGGTCGACTTGGACATCTGGTGTTGCTGGATCGTAGTTACGCTCGACGGTAACTTGCGCATCTGGATGCTGATGCTGAACCGATTCGAGAACGTGATTGACGATGGAGGACAATTGCACGGAGTGAAGATCGAGGCGCGAGGGACGCGCGAAATCGAGAAATCGGGTAACGAGTGAATTCAGACGATTCACTTCGGTGCTGATGTAGCCTGCAAGTTCGCTGGCGAGCGGATTCGAAGTTTCGACTTTTTGGCTGAGCATTTCAGCCGAACCCTTGATCACGCCCAGTGGGTTACGAATTTCATGGGCGAGACCTGCGGAGAGCTGTCCTAAAGCAGCGAGGCGCTCGGAACGGCGGGCATCGGCTTCGGCGCGGCGCAATTGGCGATTTGTCGCCTCGAGCCGTTCAGAGAGTTCCTGGTATTTGTGGACCTGCTTGCGATTTTCGGAAGCGAAACGATTGACGATGACTGCGGCGATATAAAAGAAAAGGATGCGAGTGGCGAGATCAGTGGCGCCTTCCGTGGTGAACTCGTATTCCTGAAGCGCGGGGATAAGGAATGCGCAGTAGGTAAGGGATGTGACAGTGGTCCAGATCAGCGTGGCAATGGGGCCGAAGTAAACGGCGGCTGTTACGACTGGGAGGTAATAAATCGGGTAGTAGTTGCTATTGATGCCGATGTCGCCGGTGTGATCGAGAAGAAGAGTGGCGAGGAGGATCTTGATGACGACGGCGTAGGCGGGGCCGCGTTTTGGGAGCCATGCGACGAGGCGGCCTTCGAGAAGTTGGAAGACGCCGATGGCGAGGAGAATGAACTGTTTGTGGATTTCGTGAACGGGAGGGAGAAGAGCGAGAGCGAGAAGAAAGAGGAGCCAGAGGATGTCGAGCCAGTCGAAGGTGGCGCGTTTGCGATCGAGCATTTCGGCTTGGAGGCTCCGAGGGTCAATCTAGCATGGATTTGAAGTGGGGAAGATGGTGCGTGTGCTTAACGCAGAGAAGGATGGGCGTGAACTGCAGATTCCTCTCTGCGCCGCGCGACCACCGCCCCGCGGTGGTAAAGAAAGGCGCGCGCGCGGCTCCGCTCGGAATGACAGTTTAGTTGCGGTGGGAGGCGAAGAGAAGACGCAACGCCACAAGCGGAACAAGTGGATAAGGCTGTACAGGTTGGGCGTGCGGGCATGCCGTGCCCCTACGGGCGTTTTGTTGATTCGAGTCGAACGCTGATTTAACGGAGGAATTTGTCGGCACCGAAGACGAGGCCTAGCGTTAGGGCGGCGATTACGATTTCTCCTAGAGCACCGACCACGAAGGGGCGCAGGCCTTGTTTGCGCATGTCGCCGATACTTGTGCGCAGGCCTACTCCTGCGAATGTGAGGAGGAAGGCCCAGCGCGAAAGATTAGCAAGGCTTGTGAGTTGCTCCTTGTTGAAGACGTGGGCCGTCGCAATTGCTGAGATGAGAAGAAAACCGAGAACGAACTTCGGGAACTTGTTCCAGAGGAATGCGGCTTTGTTGCCGACGCCTGTCGTTTTTTCTTTGCGGGCCCAGTGGATTGCGTAACCGAGGACGACGAAGCCGATCATGGCGTTCCGGGCGGTTTTTGCGAGGACGGCAACTTTACCTGCTGCGTCGGAGTAGAGATTTCCGGCGGCGGTGACTTCGGCGGTGTTGTCGATGCCGAGGCCGGCCCAGAGGCCATAGCTCAGGTCGCTCATGTGGAGCCAGTGACCGATGAGCGGGAAGATGAAGAGCGAGATTGCGCCGAGAGTGAGGATGGCGGCGATGGCGAAGGAGGAGTCTTCTTCGTCGGCATCGATGGCGCCTTGCGTGGCGATAATGGCGGAGACGCCGCAGATGGATGAGCCGACGGCGAGCAGGGTGGTGAGCTTTGGCTTCAGGCCGAAGGCTTTGCCGAGGGCGGTCATGAAGGTGAGCGAGAGGGCAATCTCGATGGCGACGAGGACGAGACTGACGCCGCCGAGCTTAAGAACGTCGCCGAGAAGGAAGCGCGATCCGAGAAGGACGATTCCGGCTTTGAGCCAGAATTCGTAGGTGGCGAGGCCGGGTTTGAAGGCGGCGGGGACGCCGGTGGTATTGGCGATGACTAGGCCGAGGAGGATGGCCCAGAGAACGTATTCGATATTCGGAAGCGTGAGGTGGTGCGCGCGTCCGTACTGGGCAATCGAGCGTTCGATGAATTTTCCGGCGTAGCCGACGGCTACGAGCAGGAGAAGGCCGGGGATGAGTTGGTTCGCGCGCTTAAAGATGCCGAGCGGTTGCGATTGGGGGAGTGCGATGCTTGTCGCCATTTTCTTTTCATTCTCCTCGGAAATAATTTTGAGCGCGCGTAATCGAAAGCTTGGCTGTGAATTGATTCGGTGGTGTTAGCAGCACTGAGATCCTTCGCTTCGCTCAGGATGACAGGCGCTACGTGTTGACGCGTTTTGACGGTCGCATGTCGTCGACTCCCGAGCGCATCACCACGGTATGTGTTTGATTACGCCGAGCCAGACTAGAAGCGAAATTGCGAGCGATAGGGCGACGGCCCAGGTGTCGAGCGAAAGCTTGCGCTTGGAGTCGCTCTTCGACAGCGAGGATGAGCTTTTTTTCGGCGTCGATTGTGCGGTCATTAGGTGAAGCTCCTTTCGAGGCTTGGTTCGCGTTTTTCTCAGCGATGCTGACTTCCACTCCATCAAGAAGCGATTCCCATGTGAGTGGGACGGAATTGGAAACTGATCGTGCGGCGCGCTCGAGGGTGCGGCCGATGAGGAGAATTGAGGGAGCCGGCAACGGCGGCGCGCTGTCGAGCTGAGCGAGCGTGGTGCGATGCTCGCGTTGTTCGGGAGTGCTTGCGGCGGAGACGATTGCAGCAGGCGTGTTGACATCGAGACCTGCATCGAGCAATTCCTGCCGAAGCGCGGCGAGATCGCGGCCGGGCATGTAGATCACGAGCGTTGAATTACTGGCGAAGAGGCTGCGCCAATCGGTGGGCGGCTCGTTTTCATTTTCATGGGCGCGGTGGGCGCTGATGACAACGATGCGCGAACTCGTGCGGCGGTCGGTGAGCGAAACACCGAGCGAGGCAGCGGCGGAGAGCGCGGCGGTGATGCCGGGAACGATTTCATAGGGGATGGCTGCCGTTTCGAGGGCATCGCGTTCTTCAGCGAGACGGCCGAAAAGTCCGGGATCGCCGTTCTTCAGGCGCACGACGGTCAAGCCGCGGCGAGCGGAGGCGATCATGAGGCGGTTGATTTCGGGCTGGGTGATATTTTTTGTGCCGCAACGTTTGCCGACGTTGACGACCATGGCGTGGGGGTTGGCGAGCGCGAGAATCGGCGCGGAGACGAGATCGTCGTGAAGGATGACTTGAGCCGCACGAATCAACGCATGGGCTTTCACGGTGAGGAGATCTGGGTCACCGGGGCCGGCGCCGACTAGAAAAACTTTGGCGTGCATCGAGGCTTTCATGGCTGCTCCTGAACCGCTGATGAGCTATTAATCGCTGACGGGCTATCGAGCGCGTCGCGGCCAGCTGTATCCCCCGGGGGATGCTCGGGGAGATGAACGTGGCGGCCAGCGAACTCGATTGAGCGCGATTCGATTTTGCAATCCTTGGAATCGCAAATCTGGCTGTAGGCGAGCAGGTTGAGCAACTTTTTGCGCTCTTCGGACGGCGGATGATTCGCGAGGACGTGGCGGCGAAGGCTGCCGACGAAGCGGAGCCAGTTGCCGAGAGAAAGATCGAGCGAGGCCTCGATCTCGCGGCGAAAGCGTTGAGCAACGGAGGGGCTTTCGCCTGCAGTTGAAATTGCGATCTGGAGATCGCCGCGTCGAACGACTGCTGGGAAATAAAAATCGCAGTGAGGCGGATCGTCCACGGCGTTGGTGAGGATTCCGCGTGCTTGGGCTGCGAGGAAAACTTCGCGATTCACGGACGCGCTGCCGGTGGCGGCGATGGCGAGAAAAATGTCGCGGAGATCGTCCGTGTGAAATTCTCGCTGATGCCAGGTGATATTCCCGGCGGCGGCAAGTTTTACTACGTCGGCTTTGGCTTGCGGCGCGACGACGGTGATATGCGCGCCCGTGCGGAGCAGAGAAGCGATCTTCGAGGTGGCGATTGCGCCGGCACCGACGACGAGGCACGGGCGATTTTCGAGTTTGATGAAGGCCGGGAATAGCTCGGAGGACATGTCAGTCTCCTACTCCGTGCGGAACCGGGCCGGCGGGAAGATCGCGCGTCACCGGTGCGACGATGCTGCCGGCGAGCTGGGCGCGAAGGGCGTCATCGGAATGGCGCGCGAAATAGGCGCGGAGATTTTCGTTTGCGTCGCACGTAGCGAGATACGTTTTGAGCAGGCGCTCGATGGCTTCGGGGACGTCTTCCGCAGCGCAGCGATAGCCGACTTGCCGCGAAATGCGGGCGTGCTCACCGACGGCGCCGCCTACGCAGAAGTAATAGGCATCGACCAGATTCGAGCCTTGCTTGATTTTCTTGCCCTCGAGGCCGATATCGGCGATCCAGTGCTGGCCGCAGGCGTTCGGGCAGCCCGCGACGTTTAGTTTGAGCGGCTGGTCGAATTCGGGGACGCGCTCTTCGAGTTCTTCGACAAGCCAGCGGGTGAAGGCTTTCGTCTCAGTGATGGCAAGTTTGCAGAATTCGGAGCCCGTGCAGGCGACTGCGCCGCGCCAGAACGAGGATGCTTCGACATGGAGGCCGGCCGCGTTGAGTGCTAGGACCAAGGCGTCGATGTTTTCGCGCGGCACGTTGACGATGATGAGATTTTGCATGTTGGTGGTGCGGAGTTCGCCGGTGGCATATTTTTCTGCGAGGGCCGCGGCGGCGTGCATCTGAGGGGAGGTGATGCGTCCTCGGAGGACGGCAGCGCCGATGTAGTAGAGGCCCGGTTGCTTTTGTGCATGGATGCCGACGTGATCGCGATAGGCATCTGGCGGCGGGGCGTCTTCGGCGCCGGGATCGAGATTGAAGCCGAGGCGGGCATTGAGTTCGCGGAGGAAATGTTCGGCCGTCCAGCCGTGTTGCGTGAAGAGATGTTTCAGGCGAGCGCGGTCGCGATTCTCGCGGAGGCAATCCTGGTCGCGGAAAATCTCAGCGATGGCTCGGACGACGGGGATGACCTGATCGTGATGGATGAAAGCGTCGAGTCGAACGGCGAGATGAGGATCGGCGGAGAGTCCGCCACCGACGCGGACGGAGAAGCCAACCTCGCGTTTGCCATTGCGCTCGCGGACGGCGGGGGCGAAACCGACGTCATTTATTTCAGGGTAGGAGCACCAGACGGGGCAGCCAGTGATCGAAACTTTGAATTTGCGCGGAAGATTGTAGAAATCGCTGTTGGCAGAGAGCAAGTGCGCGGCTTCGACGGCGAGCGATGAGGCATCGGTGAGTTCGTCGGAAGCGATACCGGCGAGTGGGCAGCCCGTGATGTTCCGAGTCACGTCGCCGCACGCGCTTTTCGGGCCGAGCCCGACGGCGCCGAGAGCTTCGATGACATCTGGAATGGATTCGATCGTGAGCCAGTGGAGTTGAATATTCTGGCGGACGGTGAGGTCGGCGAGCGAGTGGCCGTAACGTTCCGAAATCTGGGCGATGGCGCGTAGCTGATTGGAGCGCAGCAGGCCATTGGGCAGGGCAATGCGCATCATGAAATACTGTGTGGCTTTGCCTTCACCGCCTGTGCCGCCGATGGCGCCGGCACCGTCACCTTGCGTGTAAATGCCCCACCATTTGAAATAAAGATTGGCCCATTCGGGGAGGACAGCGGTGCGGCCGCGCCGCGCGAATTCCTTGATTTCGTCGAAGTGCTCCCAGGGGTTTTTCGAGCGCTTGAGGCGCTCGACTTTTTGAGCCTTCGTTTCTTTTGGTTGCCGGGTTGTCGCGATGTCTGATGTGCTGGCCACCATGGCCTCCGCGTTCCGTTCATTGTGTAAAAATGCCGCCCGAAAACAAAAAACCCGCTACCAGCTGCGATTTGCTGGTGAGCGGGTTGCTAAAATCCGATTTGTGGCTAAGTTAGATCAGTCGGATTGCACACACCCGTGCCAGCCATGGCTCCGACAACAACAAGCGCACGGCAGGCAGTTCTTGGTTCGGGTGCAGCTTTCCATACGCGTATCCTAATCTCCGAACTACTGCTCCGTCAACATTAGACTTGGCTGGTGGCGAAAAGATTCCGGAATTCCAGCACTTTTTCAAGGTGTCGCGGTCCGGATGGCGGAGGTTTTGGCTTAGGCCGGAGTCGCGTTGCTCGAACGCAGCAGGCGGGTGAAAAGGGTTTGCAGCCGGACTGCATGTTCCTGGCTCATGGCCATGAATTGGACGCCCATGCCCTCACCGGGTGTGACGTTCCTGACGATCGCAGAGCTGCGGATTTCGCCTTCGGGTACCGAGAATAGCAAAGTAATCGAGGCGCCGACGGGAGGCGGCGTTTTCGTGTCGATGAAGAGGCCGCCGATATTCAAATCCCGGACGCGCGAGACGCTTTGCGCCCCGTCATGCTGCCAGGAGACCCAGACGCCTTTTGGCGTCGGGATTCGCGGGTAGCGACGATTGCTCTTCGATGCATTGGCCAACGGAGTTAAGAGGTCCAAGGGCTGATTATATCGGTGCCGCCCTGTATGGAAAGGAATTCGTTTGCGGATGGGTGCGCAAGAGAGAACTAAGATCGAATCCAGCCGCCATCACAATTCGGGATAGCGGTGTGAACGCCAAAGGGAACCCTTTTTACGAGTTGCGATAGGAATCAACGCGAGGCGGCAGCACGGGGAAGCCAAGCGCATGAAGGTCGTCGCGAAGCTGGTTGACCGACTGGAAGCGAATCGCCTGCATCCCAGCGGTGCGAGCTTGTTCGAGATTCGCGTCGCGGTCGTCGACGAACAAAACCTCTGATGCGGGGACATTAAGTACCTTCAGGGAGTGTTC
Source organism: uncultured Acidobacteriota bacterium (assembly GCA_963772535.1). GTDB lineage: Bacteria > Acidobacteriota > Terriglobia > Acidiferrales > UBA7541 > Palsa-295. The sequence goes on along the minus strand of CAVYXN010000003.1, from coordinate 147,893 downwards.
GTAAATCGCTGGCTCTGGCTTAATGTGCCGCACATCGGCGGAGAAGATCTGATGATCGAAGTGCTTCAGCCAAGGGAAATTTTGCTTTACGTGAGCCACCATGTCGGACGGCATGTTCGAGAGAATTGCGGTTTTCACTCCGGCGGAACGAAGACTCTCCAGCCAGAGGATCATAGGTTCGTTCGTTTTGCTCCACATCTCGATGTCCCAATGCCGCAGGTCCTCAATTGCATTCCGGCCGAGTGTCACTCCAGCTTGCGACGCGAATGCGTGCCAATATTCTTCAGGTAAAAGATCTCCTCGATCGTAGGGGCCGCGGCCCTGAATGTAAATCGGCAGAAAAGATTCGGGATCGATGCGGAAGATTCGAGCCATACGGGCAAGCGCGTCCGCGGCAGGCTGAAAGCATAAGACCTCGCCATAGTCGAGTATCACGGCTCGTATCCTAGAAGAAACGGCCGCTTCCGACATCGTGGTTGCCATCGTCGCATTTCCCGGTGGAGAGTTTGGCAGGTCTCCTGATTCGAGGACTCTTCCGATACCACTATTTTAGTGGCGGCTCTGAATCCGTCGAGAGGAACTTTTCGATTTGTATCCGGAGATACATGGAGCGAACTGGTCGCTGGAAGTTTTCATTCTGTTTGAAAAGAATGGCAAGTCGCAGAAGATGATTACGCCTCGACCCAAAGCTTTTGTTGCATAGGAATCGATTTTACAGACGTACAATCCGGCACCTCGCTGAACCGATTGTTCTGGAAAGAGTTCGAACTTGTACTCCCGCAGCATAAAAGCCAACCTGTGCTGTGATGTCTCAGCGAACGAAGAAATGGCTCGCACAGAGGGTTCGATGTGACATCGTCATCGAATGGAAGGCTTGTGCACCACTGGATACGATTAGTTCGGTTTCAGGCCGTACACGTCGACTTCGCCGAAGACGGTGCCGGCGCCCAGGGTAGAATCGTTGCCGCGAGTACCCACGTAAACTTTACCGTTGGCCACCGTCGGAACTGTGAACTTCACGGCGTTTCCGGCAGCGTCGGCGGGAACTTGGGAGCTGTTCCACAGTTCGGTTCCTAGATTCGTGGCATCGAAGGCGTGCAGTACGGCGGGACCCGCGGTCCCTGGTCCGTCGTCGCCTGTGCCAAAAGAATGCGAGTCAATCATCCATACAATTCCGTTGGAGTTTCCGTTTGAAGAAACCGACGGACTAGAACCTGGAAACGAAAACGACGGTGTAGTAGCAGACGCCACGGACGGATTGAATGTGTCGGAGGCTGGAAGGAACGTATAGGCTAATCCGGGCCCGTTAAAGCCAAAAAAGTAAAGAGTGTTCTGCCAAAAGGCCGGTGTGGAGAAAGATGCCTCCGAGACGTTCAGAGTTTGGACCACTTTATCGGGTCCGCCGCTGGTGAAGTGTCCCATGTTCGTTCGATCCAGAAGGTAGAGAATCTGCGACTTGCCCCCGCCAATTATGAGATGCGGATGAGGGCTGGACGTTTGATCAACGAGAACGGCGGCACCTCCTGCTCCCAGGTCCTGGTCAAATGCGTCGAGAGAAAGTTGACCCATCGGGGTAAACCAATCCGTCAGGGAAAGACCATTGGTGGCGCCGAGTTTAAGAAAACTGTCGCCAAACGCCGACGTGCCGTCGAATATGCCGTTGCCGGTGATAACGTACAGGTTGCCCGCGGCGTCAGCGGCAGGGGCACCGCCCGACATCCAAATACCTGCTCGACAGTAGCCCATGCCTTCCGCGGCGTTGGGCGAAGTATTGAAGGCAGAAACACGGCTAAGAGTGGACGCATTAAAACCCAGGACCCATCCGTGGTAGGGGTCTACGTCTCCGTGTGACGCCCAGGCAATGTAGACCACACCATTCACCAAAGCCAGGCCCGGTCGCTGGTTTTCCCTTGCAACATTAAACGCTATTGTGGAACTGCCTTCGCAGTTGCCGGGGACCGTGATCGAGCTATCCAGCTCCACTGGGCTATTGGCAAATCTCCGTACCGTCGGCCAGGTTAAGGGCTTGCAGGCGCTGGTGGACGACGGGGCCGGGATCGTTGATATTTTTTGTTTTCGTCACGAGATAGATGGTGTTGGAGGTGCTATCAATCACCGGTGTGCCGAGGATGCCGATGTCAGGGAAAATGCTGTTAGTAGAGTATGCGGACCGCCGTAGACAAACTCCTTAGCGACGTTCAGGCCGGCATAGCTCAGCAGAAGATAATTGCCCATCCGAAAGCCGTCGGATGGTTCATATCGCCCGGGGTACCAACCTAGTGCGGCCGTCATGGTGCCTGCATAGGGGGCTACCAGGTTACTGACCGAGAAACGATAGTGTCCGTCGTCGCCGTGGCGAGTCGCAACTGTTGACATCAGAGAGAGTGAACCAGACGGTGGCTGAACCCTGTGCACTCACAACGATAATAGATTGTGTCTTCACGGAAGACTTCAGCCATGAGGTAGCGTGCCGTCGTCGCGGTGATGTTAATTCCGTAGTTACTGGCGAAACGTTCGAAGTAGGGGCCCGTACCTCCGCCCCATTCTGGAGGAGTGCCTGATCCGGTGCCGTTGATTCTGTCGCCGGACGCCTGGTTAATACCGGCGGCCAAGGCGCTGCCGATGATTGCATAGGGGCCGAACGAGTCGAAAATGTAGTTCCTAAACTTTTGACCGTTTGACGGTTTTTGATACGTCTGTCCCGGCTGCGCGTGGGTAGGAGCTGAGGATTGCGAGGCTGAACTCGAAGGAGTTGTGCCTGCTCCTGAGGATGATTGCGCCTTCGCGAGTGGCGGAACTGCGCCGCAAACGAAAAATGTGAACAAGAATGCCATTACCACTCGCTGCATCTTCATTTCTATTTTCTCCTCATAGATTGGAAAGCACGGTATTTAACCCTACAGGTCGGCGTGTAGCCTACCCTATTTTGGGCTCTTGTTCACAGAAATTTCTGTCTTCATTACAGCCGCGGCTGGTTGACTTAGCTCATCGTCTCCCCTAACCTTTAGCGTTTATCGAAGCGCCGATTGTCCCAGTTTACGCGCCACAGATCGGCCTGAAAGAGGACCTGCAAGCCCATGTCCGACCTGAAACTGCCGACGCGCGCCGAGGATTTTTCGGAATGGTACAACCAGCTTGTTCTGCGGGCCGAGCTTGCAGACTACGCGCCCGTTCGAGGCTGCATGATTGTGCGGCCCTATGGCTGGGCGCTGTGGGAGAACATCACGGCGGCGCTCGATAGCCGCTTCAAGGCTACGGGACACGTAAACGCTGCGTTTCCATTGTTGATTCCACGCAGTTTCATCGAAAAGGAAAAGTCTCACGTGGCGGGATTCTCGCCTGAACTTGCGGTGGTGACGCACGGCGGTGGCGAAAAGCTCGATGAGCCTCTCGTAATCCGGCCCACGTCGGAAACGATCATCGGGCATGCCTATGCGAAGTGGATTCAGTCTTATCGCGATTTGCCGATTCTCATCAATCAGTGGAACAGTGTGGTTCGGTGGGAACTTCGCACCAAGCTTTTCCTGCGGACCCTCGAGTTTTTCTGGCAGGAGGGCCACACGGCTCATGCCACGCTGGAAGAGGCTGAATTCGAGACCAGGCAGATGCTCGACATTTACACCGATTTCGCGGTGAGGGAAGCGGCCGTGCCTGTGATTCCAGGCCGCAAATCGGATTCGGAGCGCTTTGCCGGAGCCGACCAGACATTTTCGATCGAAGCGATGATGGGAGACGGTAAAGCCTTGCAGGCCGGCACGTCGCACAACCTCGGCCAGAATTTCGCAAAGGCTTTCGATATCCGTTATCTCGATAAGGGTGGCGTGCTGCAGCACTGCTGGACCACTTCGTGGGGCCTCTCAACCCGCTTTGTGGGCGCGATCATCATGGTTCATGGCGACGATCAGGGGCTGATCCTGCCTCCACGTCTCGCGCCGTTCCAACTCGTCATCGTTCCGATTTACAAAACGGAGGAGGAAAAGTCGAGCGTGCTCGAAAATGCGCAAAGGCTTCGCAAGGAACTCGTCGACGCGGGCATACGAGTGAAGATGGACGAGCGCGACGGCATGAGTCCCGGTTTCAAATTTAACGACTGGGAGATGCGCGGCGTGCCGTTGAGGCTCGAGCTCGGCCCCAAGGATGTCGCGAAGGGATCAGTAGTGTTGGCCCGGCGTGACCGTCCCGGCAAGGAAGGAAAATCGTTCGTGCCGCAGCAGGGCATTGCGGCCGCGGTCTCGCAGTTGCTCGTTGAGATTCAGAAGGCACTACACGATCGTGCTCTCGAGTTTCGCAAGGCGCACACGATCGAGCCTGCCGATTACGTCGAATTCAAGAAGGCCGTCGAGACCGGTTTCGCTTTCGCATGGTGGTGCGGCAGCGCGGAATGCGAAGCGAAGATCAAAGAAGAGACGAAGGCCACGATGCGCTGCATTCCTCTCGAACAGCCCGGCGGGTCTGGCCAGTGCATTTTTTGCGGGAAGACCGCCGCCGAAAAGGGCATCTTCGCTCGAGCATACTAACGAAGCCTTACGGCCGCCAGAGGGCGATGCTGGGAAGCCCCGTTTACTCATCGAAAACAGGCATTCCGACGTTTTATTCTTCCACGCCCGATGAATGCTAGCATTAAGTTGTCCTCTTTATTTCTTTAGGTTTTGGGAGGAAGGCCATTGAGTCTCGTCACCTCTCGACGATTTGACAGTTCGCAACGCGGCGGCAGCGGCGTGAAGTTATTCCTTCTGCTCGCCTTGCTGGGCTCGATGATTTTTGCGGGCGTCAAGATCCTGCCAATCTACGTGAATAACTACCAGATGCAGGATGCCATCGAGAGCGAGGCGCGCTTTGCCATTGGCAATCGGCTGGGTGCCAAGGACATTCGCGATAACGTCTTGAAGAAGGTTAACGAGATTGGCATTCCTGCGGACCCGGACAGCCTGAAGGTGACTGCCAATCCCGGTGCCGTCCAAATATCGCTCGATTATTCGGTTCCCGTCGACTTGCTAGTCTATAAATTCACCCTCGATTTTCATGACCACGCGGACAACCGCTCGATTTAGAATAGGAATCCATACAGTAGGGGGCAGGAAATGCGTTGGCGGCGGCGCGCTGGCCGGAAACCAGCTTTTCGTTTGAGCAATGACCTTTTCACACGTGCTGATAGATGGAAAATAATCGCCGGTTTAGAATTCGAATCGCGCCGGGTTTCTGGACGTCCCGGTACGGTATCGCGCTGCTGTGCATGGCTCTCGCAGTGTTGCTCGCCGGAACCTCGCTCTTCGCTTACTACTACGTTCAATTTGGCCGCCTGATTAACGAACGCCTTACGGGCCAGATTTTTCAGAATACCTCGCGGGTTTATGCTGCTCCAGCCGTGATCTATGTGGGAGAAGCCCTCCATCCCAAGGATTTGGCCACCTATCTTCTCCGCGCCGGATACCAGGAAGCCGAGGTTGCCGGAGCGCCCGGTCTGTATAAGATTTCCGGCACCGCCGTCGAAATTCGGCCTTCGGCCGATTCTTATTTCCACCAAGAAAACGCCCTGCGCGTCAATTTTTCTGCAACTGCAATCACGCGGATTGCTCAGATTTCCAACGGCGTCTCCCGCGAATCTGCCGAGATCGAGCCGGAGCTGATTACGAATCTTTTTGACAGTTCACGAGAAAAGCGCCGGGTGGTTCGCTTCGACGATCTGCCGAAGATTCTCGTCGATGCCGTAATCGCCACCGAAGACAAGCGATTCTTCGAGCATGGCGGGCTCGACTGGGTGCGCGTGATTGGCGCTGCCTTAGCCGACCTCCGCGTAGGGCAGAAAGCCCAGGGCGCCAGCACGATCGACATGCAGGTGGCTCGCAGCTTTTTCTTCACCACCAAGCGAGAGTGGCGGCGCAAGGTGAAAGAAGTTCTGATGGCGATTGAAATCGACCACCGTTTTTCGAAACAACAGGTTTTCGAGCTCTACGCCAATGAGGTCTATCTGGGGAATCGCGGCAGTTTTGCGATTCGAGGCTTTGGCGAAGCTGCGGAGGCATACTTCGGAAAGGACGTGCGCGACTTGAGCCTCGGCGAAGCCGCATTCCTCGGTGGCATCATCCGCGCACCCAACCATTACGCTACCGCCGAGACTCACATGGACCGCGCCATCGAAGCGCGCGACCGCGTTCTTACCCAGATGGTCGAAAACAATTACGCCACCGAAGAGCAGGCTGCCGCCGCCAAGAAAGTGCCCTTTAAATTCGTCAGCGGCGGCATCGACAGCGGTTCCGCGCCCTACTTCGTGGACATGGTCAAGGATCATCTTCTCGAGAAATTCTCGGAAAATGACCTGCAGAGTCAGAGCTATCGCATCTATACGACTCTCGATCCCAGTTTGCAACGCGCTGCCACAGCTGCCGTGCATCAGGGCATGGAGCAGGTTGATAAGCTTCTCGCCAAGCGGTATGCAATTTGGAAAAAAGCCGGACAGTCTGTGCCTCACCCGCAGGTGGCGCTCGTCGCGCTTGACCCGAAGACGGGCGAAATCCGCGCCCTGGTCGGCGGACGCAACTACGGCGAAAGCCAGTTGAACCACGCTCTCGCCCATCGCCAGCCCGGCTCTGTGTTCAAGCCCTTCGTCTATGCCGCCGCATTCGATAACGCGGTCAAAGATCTGCAGCCCGTGATTACGCCTGTCACCACCGTGGACGACGTTCCAACAACCTTTCAATTCGACGGCAAAGACTACACGCCTGACAATTTTGGCCAGGAGTTCTACGGCACCGTTACCGTACAAGATGCGCTGATTCATTCACTGAACGTCGCCACGGTAAAAGTGGCCGAAATGATTGGCTATCAGCGCGTTGTCGAACTCTCGCGGCAGTTGGGGCTCGGTAACAACATCATGGCAACTCCGGCGGTGGCGCTCGGCGCATATGAAATGACGCCCGTGGATGTCGCCGCTGGTTACACCGCATTTGCGACGAACGGAACCCGCGCCGAACCGCTCTATCTGCGCAGCGTCGTAGGGGGTGACGGCAAAGTGGAGGAATCTGACTCGCCAAGAACGCGCCCGGTTCTCGACCCGCGGGTGGCCTACCTTACGACCAGCCTGATGGAAGACGTGATCAACCGCGGCACAGGAGCCTCCGTTCGCTCGCTTGGATTTACGGCACCAGCGGCCGGGAAAACCGGCACTTCGCATGACGGCTGGTTCGCCGGATTCACCTCCAATCTGCTTTGCGTTGTATGGATTGGATTCGACGATAACCGCGATCTTGGTCTCTCCGGCAGCCAGACCGCTGCCCCTATCTGGGCTGAATTCATGAAACGTGCCGTCACGCTCCCGGCCTACGTGAATACTGCTCCATTCGATCCGCCGCCCGGAGTGATTCAGGAAGCAATCGATCCGAAAACGGGCGAACTGGCCACCAACACCTGCCCTCAATCCGAGGAGGAGTATTTCATCGCGGGCACCGAGCCGACCCAATATTGCGGCGAAAATGATGGGCATCTTGCGCAGTCTACTTCCGGCTCGTGGCTATCACACCTGTTTGGCAAAGGTTCCCCCCAGCCTCCCCCGGCTCCCCATTCGGCGGCCAGCGCGTCCAACAGTCCAAACGCGCCGAAAGCGCACCCAAAGAACGCAACTAGTACTAACGCATCACAGCCGGCCGAGGATTCAGAGAAGAAAAAAGGCTTTCTTGACAAGATTTTTGGTATCTTTGGTGGCAGCAAAAAGCCTGCGGACAGCTCGAAACCCCAACCGTAGGTCAGGCGCGGAAAAGGAGCAGGGCAATGAGGCGATTCGTCTTCTTTGCCGTTCCGCTGTTGTACGTGTTCGTCCCGTCGCTCGGCGCGCAACAGGCCGAGCCGGTCACCACTCAGCCTGCATCTACCCAGTCTGCGTCCACTTCATCAGAGATTGTCTACTCCGCTTCTCCGAAGCCCGAGCTCACTCCTCGTCAAGCCGCGGAGCTGAAAGCCGACGTTTTTATGGCTCGCAAGGAATTCGGCGAAGCAACCGCTGCCTACGAAGCGATTCTCGAAACCGAGCCCAAGAACGCGCAGCTTCTGAATAAGACTGCGATTGCTTATCAAGAACTGGGCAGCCTGAACCGCTCCGAGCGCTACTACCACCGGGCGATGAAGGCGGATAAGAATTTCGCCAGCCCCATCAACAATCTTGGCACAGTCGAGTACGAGAAAAAGCACTACGGCAAAGCCATCGTTCTTTACAAAAAGGCTCTGGTGCTGAAGATGGAAACTTCCACCATCTACAGCAATCTCGGCTACGCCTATTTCGCGAATAAACAGTATCCGGAAGCGATGTCCACCTTTGACAAGGCTCTCGCCATCGACCCTGAGCTGTTCGAACGGAAAAGCGGCTACGGCACAATCATTCAGCAGCGCACCACCACCGATCCCGGCCTGTTCAATTTCTTCGTCGCGAAATCGTACGCTGCGATGGGTGACGCTGAACGCGCCGCGCATTTTCTAAGGCTTGCGCGCGATGACGGATACAAGAACTTCCTCTCTGCGGAAACAGATCCCGCTTTCGCGAAAGTGATCAAAGATCCGCGGGTCCAGGATGTGCTGCACGTGATGCCGTCGTACCAGAGCGACGCGAAGCGCAGCGAGCCACCTCAGCAAAACTAGTACGATTGAAGCGGTTGTGTCGGGCGATCCAGCAGCTTAGGGAAGACTCTCAGCCTCCGTCTTGCGCCAAAGTTTGTACGAGTTTGTCTCGACGAACCTTCACATCTCCGCGCCCTTCTCTTGCTATAATGGCTTCCTGAAATGCTGTTCCAAAGATTGCGGCGTTATGCTCTGGTTTTCTTCGCGCTCGCCGCACTATCCCTCACCGTAATCCAGTCCGCAGGATCTGTTCCAGCGCCGCCAAACTCCTCTGCCAATGTCGTCGAGCTTCGCATCGACAGCGAAATCGAGCCGGTGCTCGCCGAATACATCGTCCGTGGCATCAACGAAGCGAACGCTGATCGCGCTTCCCTGATTCTCATCACCATGAATACACCGGGCGGCCTCGACACCTCGATGCGTGAAATTATTCAGGCAATACTCGCCTCCAAGGTTCCGGTCTGCACCTACGTTGCACCCACCGGTTCTCGCGCTGCCTCGGCGGGATTTTTTATCCTGCTTTCCGCCGACGTTGCCGCCATGTCCCCCGGCACAGACACCGGCGCCGCCTCGCCGATTCTGGCGTTCGGCGGCCAGCCGGTGCAGATTGACGACACGCTGCACAAAAAAATCGTTAACGAGGCCACCGCATATCTTCGCAGCTACGTCACGCAACGCGGGCGCAATGCGGAGCTGGCGGCCACTGCCGTCACCGACGCCAAAGCCTTCAGCGAAAAAGAAGCTCTCGACGGCAAGCTCATCGACCTGGTAGCTGCCAACCGTGAAGACTTGCTCGCAAAACTCAACGGCCGCACCGTCACCCGTCTCGACGGAGCAAAGGTACAACTGGCTCTGGCGCAGCCCGTCATCACCCCACACGAAATGACCGCGCGCGAGAAATTCCTCACGAGAATCGTCCAGCCCGATGTGTTTTTTATTCTGCTGATCGTCGGTGTTCTCGGCCTCTATGTTGAGTTTTCGCATCCCGGAATGTTTGCGCCGGGAGTGATCGGTGGTATCGCTCTTGTCCTGGCTCTCTTCGCCATGCACATGCTGCCTGTGAACTTCACGGGCTTGCTGCTGATCATCGTTGCGTTCATATTTTTCGTTCTGGAAGCAAAATTTCCGACGCACGGTGTGCTCGGAGTAGGCGGAGTGATTGCCATGGTGCTCGGCGCCCTCATGCTGATTCGGTCGCCATTCACTGGAATGGGCGTGAGCCTCAGCACTGCTCTGGGTGTCGCGCTGCCGTTCGCCGTGATCATCGTTATCCTAATGCGTCTTGTACTTCGTTCGCGGAATTGGAAACAGACAACTGGTAAAGAGGAGCTGGTGGGAGAGGAAGCTGAGGTGACCGAAACCGTCGGAGCCGGCAATGCCGCTGGAATGGTCTTCGTGCATGGGGAGTTGTGGCGCGCGGCAGCTCCGGCAGGTGTCAGTATTCCCAAGGGCGCGCGCGTTCGCGTCAGAAAAGTGAAAGGCCTTACGCTTGAGGTGGAACCGGCCCACGCACCGCATCCGGCCCATTCGCACGAGACGCTCGAGGGGAGGCAGTAATGGATTTCATGACGGTCGTTTTTGCCATCGGCATATTGATCTTTCTGATCTGGTTTTTCAATTCTGTGTACGTGATCAAGGAATGGGAACGCGGCGTAGTGCTTCGCCTCGGTCGCATGCTTCCCGAAGCGAAAGGCGCGGGCCTGCGCCTCGTCTTTTTCCCGATCGACAAACTCACCCGCATCTCCTTGCGAATAGAAACGCTCGACGTTCCTCCGCAGGACGTGATCACCCGCGACAACGTCTCCGTGAAGGTAAACGCGGTCTGCTATTTTCGTGTGGTGGACGCGAATCTCGCTCTCTCGCAGGTCCAAAATTACCTCTACGCAACTTCCCAGCTCGCGCAGACCACCCTCCGCAGCTTGGTAGGCCAGTTTGAATTGGACGCAATTCTTTCCGAGCGCGAAAAGGTTAACGCCAAGCTGCAACAAATCCTTGACCAGGATACGGAGCCTTGGGGTATCAAGGTAACGAAGGTTGAGGTCAAACAAGTCGATATTCCGGAGAATATGCAGCGCGCCATCGCCAAACAGGCGGAGGCGGAACGCGAGCGTCGCGCTAAAATCATTCACGCGGAAGGCGAATTTGAAGCTTCGCAGAAGCTGGCGGACGCAGCCGAAGTGCTGGAAAAGCAGCCCGCTGCGATTCAGCTTCGGTATTTGCAGACTTTGACCGAAATCGGCGTCGAGAAAAACACGACGATCGTGTTCCCGCTGCCGGTGGATATTATTTCGCAGTGGGTGCAGGCGGCAGCGAAAAAATAGGAGCGTATGGCAGGAAGAGGACAGCGCGGAGGCGGAGGCGGCGATCGAGTGCTCGAGAGCCGTCACTTGGTAGGTCTTTTCCTCGGAGTCGTCCTGCTCTGCGGCGTTTTCTTTACGCTCGGCTACGTGATGGGACGCAACCAGTTCGGCGGCCCCGTTCACGCAGAGGATAAACGAATTCGCGAGACACCGTCGCCCACGCCAGCAGCTGCGAAATCGAAACAATCCGATCCGGCGCCGTCCTCAGCATCCGGCGATTGGGATTTCTATGGCAAGTCGTCATCCAAGAACGATGCAACCGAGACCCCGGCTGCCGCGCCTCGCAATGTTGCAGGCTCTGCGCCATCCGTCGCGAAAACGAAGCCGGTCGCTTCCACAACGCCTTCCAGCCGCTTCCAGCCGCCGAAGATGGGAAAGAGCTCAATCGTCCTGCAGGTTTCCGCTCTCACCCGGCAGAGCGACGCGCTCGCGATGGCCGACGCCATCCAGCAAAAGGGATTTCCGTCTTTCGTAGTTACGCCCACTACCGACAATTTCTACCGCGTCCAGGTGGGGCCGTATGCGGACGAAAAATCCGCCGACGCTGCCAAGCGCGCCCTCGAACAAGCCGGTTTCAAGTCTATAATCAAACGCTAGATGACATTCAGCCGGCAGACGCGAGTCCTGCTCGCCCTGGGCAGCGGCATTGCCCTGGCGTTGTCCTTTCCAAATTACAATTTGCCGCTACTCGCCTGGATTTCCATCGGCATGCTCGTCCTCGCCTCGATCGGCGCGCCGCCTCGCGAAGCTCCGCTCTACGGTTTCCTTCACGCTTTCGTTTTCTATCCTATCTGCCTGCCATGGATTGCCACGGTGATGCGGCAATACGGCAACGTTGATCCGTGGCTGTCCGCCGGGATACTAAGCCTTTTCGGAATCGCGGGCGGAATTATCTGGTCCACCTTTTCAATGAGCGTCGCGTTTGTCGCGCGAAGAAAAGGCATCGCCCTTGCATGCATGCTGGCGCCGTTCTTCTGGGTCACGCTTGAATTTGCTCGCACCCATCTTCCATACATCGGCTTCCCCTGGAACCTCACCGGTTATGCCGCGAGCAATAGCCTCGCGCTTCTTCAGTTGACACCCATCACCGGCATCTGGGGCCTCTCCTTCGTGATCGCCGCATACGGCTCGTTTCTAGCGTATGCGGCCCTGGTGGGGAAGCCTCAAGTCTGGAAAAGCGTACTAGTTGTCACGGTCGCGCTGCTGGTCATGGCCTTCGGCGGAAGCTATCTGGTGCCTACTGCGCCTGCACACCATGTAGCGCACCTCGTCCAGACGAATTTTCCTCAGTCCGAACAGTATCCTTCCGACTGGATGCAGATCCACGCGGGCGAACTCGACCAGCTCGCGCAAATCAGCATTGATGCTGCTAAGAAAGCCCCGGGCCTCATTGTCTGGCCCGAAGTTCCGGCGCCATTCAGCATGCAGGATCCGTCATTTGCCTCACGCATGGTTCGAATCGCCAAAGAATCGGGCAACGAGTTTCTGGTAGGCGTGGTGGACTGGAAGAGAAACGCAAGCGGCAACCCCAGAGATCAATGGTCCGCATATAACAGCGCCGTCCTGCTGGACGCTTCGGGGCGCCGTACCTTTTCCTACAACAAGATTCACCTGGTCCCGTTCGGCGAGTACGTTCCGTTACGCAAATGGCTCACATTCGCCGGCCGCCTGACAGCGGATATCTCCGATTTCACACCCGGCGTTGAATATTCGTTGGGCCACGCTGACCGGCCCTTCGGCACATTCATTTGCTACGAAGCAATTTTCCCCAATGAAATTCGCCGCTTCGCCGCGAATGGTGCTGAGCTTCTGATCAACATTTCGAACGACGGCTGGTTCGGCCGCAGCGCCGCTCCCGCGCAGCACCTGATGATGTCCCGCGTCCGCGCCGTCGAAAGCCGCCGCTGGATGCTGCGCGATACTAACAACGGCTTCACCGTCTCCGTCGATCCCTACGGCCGCATCGTCGCGCGCCTTCCGACCGATATCCGCGGCGAATTAGAAGCCCCCTACGATTTCCGCTCCGACATCACGCCCTATGTCCGCTTCGGCGACTGGCTCTGCTGGCTCTCGCTGCTTGTCTCGATCGGGATAATCGGCCTCACGTTTGCGCAGACTCCTAAATCTTCAGCACGTGTCGAATAGCTGTTATTCTGAGCGCAGCGAAGAATCCCAGCCGCCAAACCCGCAACTCGCTGCCAGCTGGACCGGAATTCCCATTTTCCATTTTCACTTTTCCATTTTCCTCGGTACTCTATCCCCATGCCAGAACACATCGAAGACATCCAACACCGCTACATCGACCTCAAGAAGCGCATGGAACTCGTGCGGAGCTATCTTTGACGCCCCCGCCGCCCGCCAGCAACTAGCCACACTCGAAGAAAAAGTCAGCGACGCGAATTTCTGGCAGGATCAGGAAAAGGCCCAGGCCGTCCTCCAGCAACGCAAAGTAATCGAAGACCGCGTCAACGCCGAAGACACGCTCAATCGCAAAATGAGCGACGTCGAAACCTACTTCCACCTCGCCGAAGAAGAAAAAGACGACGCCCAGCGCGCCTCGCTCCTCGAAGATGTCGCCAAAGAAATCGCCGCAGCCGACGCCTATGTTTCCGGCCTCGAAACAAAAACGCTCCTCGCCGGTGAAAATGACCGCCTCAACGCGATCGTCACCATCAAGCCGGGCGCTGGCGGTACCGAATCGCAAGACTGGGCTGAAATGCTGCTGCGCATGTACATGCGCTGGTCGGAGCAGAAAGGTTTCCGCGCTTCGCTCGTGGATTCAACTCCCGGAGAAGAAGCGGGCATCAAATCCGCCACAGTCCTTATCGAAGGCGAGAACGCTTACGGTATGCTCGCCGGCGAAAGCGGCGTCCACCGCCTAGTCCGCATCTCTCCCTTCGACCAGGCCGCCCGCCGCCACACGTCTTTCGCGTCCGTGTTCGTCATTCCTGAAATTGACGACCAGATCGAAATCAACGTCCGCCCCGAAGATCTGCGCGTTGACACGTTTCGCGCCGGGGGCCACGGCGGCCAGAACGTCAACAAAGTCGAATCCGCTGTCCGCATCACCCATCTTCCGAGCGGCATCGTCGTCCAATGCCAGAATGAACGAAGCCAGCACAAGAACCGCGAAATCGCCATGAAGATGCTGCGCTCCCAGCTCTACGAACTCGAAATCGAAAAGCGCCGCGAGGATCTGCGCAAGCTCGATGCCTCGAAGCCAGAAATCAGCTTCGGCAGCCAGATCCGCTCCTATACGCTCCAGCCCTACCAGCTCATCAAAGACGTCCGCACCAAAGTAGAACGCGGCGATGTGGACAAAGTTCTTAACGGCGACCTCGACGAATTCATCCGAGCTTATCTTCTCTACCGCCGCGATCTCGACGCCGCTCCAGCCCGCAAATAGCAACGCTGTGAACGATGGATTGAGTCCAACTATGGATTTAAGGCGTTTCATCTGGCGAACTTACCCGCGGAATTTCGTTGCCTCAAAAGTCCCCTAAACTTCTGCCCCCGAGCAAATTTGCGTTCCGTTTGCCTCGCATTTTAATCCGTTAAATCCCCATTCACCTTTGCCTTAACCCATTTCCCTGCATCGCGTTGACACCCCCCTACCTGCATGCTACCGTCGATGTTCGTGGGTTTCGCGTTTGCTAGCTAAATACGGCCCCGCATTTGCTTTCCATTCCTTGGGAGGATACTATTTTGGCGCATGCCGATGAGAAGTTCCTATTTACCTCGGAGTCTGTAACCGAGGGTCACCCCGATAAAATTGCCGACCAGATTTCCGACGCCGTCCTCGACGCCGTCATGAAAGACGACCCGATGGGTCGTGTGGCCTGCGAAACGCTTGTTACCACCGGTCTGGTAGTTGTCGCCGGCGAAATCACCACAAAGACCTACGTCGATTTCTCCGACCTCTCGCGCGAAGTCATCAAGGACGTCGGCTACACTCGCGCCAAATACGGCTTCGACTCCGAAACCTGCGGCGTCATCTGCGCCATCAAGAAGCAATCCGACGATATCGCCATGGGCGTTGATACCGGCGGCGCCGGAGACCAGGGCTTGATGTTCGGTTTTGCCTGCGACGAGACTCCCGAGCTGATGCCCATGCCCATCCAACTCGCGCATCAACTCACCAAGCGCCTCGCCGATGTTCGCAAGTCCGGCAAAATTGATTTTCTCCGGCCCGATGGTAAATCCCAAGTCACAGTGGAATATATCGAAGGCCGCCCGGCGCGCGTTGACACCGCCGTCATCTCCACACAGCACAGCGAGAAAGTTTCTCAACGCGATTTGACCGACGCGATCCTCAACGAAGTGATCAAGCCGGTCATCCCCGCGGAAATGCTCGATAGCAAAACAAAATTCCACATCAATCCCACCGGCCGCTTCGTCATCGGCGGACCAATGGGCGACGCAGGCCTCACCGGCCGCAAAATCATCGTCGACACCTACGGCGGCTACAGCCGTCATGGCGGCGGCGCGCTCTCCGGAAAAGATCCAACCAAGGTCGATCGCTCCGCCTGCTACATGGCGCGGTACGTCGCAAAGAACATCGTCGCCGCGGGGCTGGCCACAAAAGTCGAAGTGCAACTGGCGTACGCGATCGGTGTAGCCGAACCAGTCTCCGTCATGACGGACACCTTTGGTACAGGCGTAATTCCAGACTCACAAATCACAGAATTAATTCGCGCGAATTTCAAGTTAACGCCCAAGGGCATCATCGAAACGCTCGACCTTCGCCGGCCAATCTATCGTCCGACCGCCGCCTACGGCCACTTCGGTCGCACCGGCCCCGGCTTCACCTGGGAGAAGACGGACAAAGCCGAAGCCATCCGCAAGGAAGCCGGCTCACGCGGCGCAGTAGCAGTCTCGCGACCGTAACGCGGTTCCCTTGTAGCGCCGCTTCCAGCCGGCTCTTTTGAATTTGAAGTTGCGGTTGCTGTTCTTTTGTAGCGCCGGTCTTTGGACCGGCAGCCTTTGCTTTCAAATTTCGGCGTTTACTTCAAAAGGGGATTCTCCGTGGAAACAGTCACAAAACTGAATGGCGACGTAAAAGACATCGCTCTAGCAGACGAAGGTAAGCGCAAAATCCAATGGGCCAATCAGCACATGCCCGTCCTGCAGCTCATCCGCAAGCAATTCATAAAAGACCAGCCCCTCAAGGGCATCCGCGTCTCCGCCTGCCTGCACGTCACCAGCGAGACCGCCAATCTAGTCATCACCCTTCGCGACGGCGGCGCCGACGTGGTTCTTTGCGCCTCGAATCCGCTCTCCACGCAAGATGATGTCGCCTCATCCCTCGTTCGCGATTACAACATCCCCACCTACGCCATCAAAGGTGAAGACAACGCCACCTACTACTCGCACATCTCCGCCGCTCTCGACCACAAGCCGCAAATCACCATGGACGACGGCGCCGACCTGGTCACGCAGCTGCTCACCAAGCGCACCGATCTGCTCAGCGGCGTAATCGGTGGCACTGAGGAAACCACCACCGGCGTGATCCGCCTCCGCGCCATGGCCAAAGACGGCACCCTGAAATTCCCGATCATCGCCGTCAATGACGCGCTCACCAAGCACTTCTTCGACAATCGCTACGGCACCGGCCAGTCCACGCTCGACGGCATCATTCGCGCCACGAACCTCCTTCTCGCCGGCCTCAAAGTAGTCGTCGCAGGCTACGGCTGGTGCGGACGCGGCGTCGCCATGCGCGCCAAGGGACACGGCGCGGACGTCATCATCACCGAAGTGAATCCCACGAAAGCCATCGAAGCCGTGATGGACGGCTTCCGCGTGATGCCCATGAACGAAGCCGCAAAAGTCGGCGACGTCTTTGTCACCGTCACCGGCAACAAGAACGTAATCGCCCACGATCACTTCGAAAAAATGAAAGACGGCGCCGTGGTCAGCAACTCGGGCCACTTCAACGTCGAGATCGACATCCCCGCGCTCGAAAAACTTTCGAGCGGCAAGAAACCGGCCCGCCCCTTCGTCGACGAGTACACCATGAAAGATGGCCGCCGGATTTATCTCCTGGGCGACGGCCGTCTCATCAACCTGGCAGCCGCAGAAGGCCACCCCGCGTCCGTCATGGACATGAGCTTCGCCAATCAAGCTCTGGCCGCCGATTACATGGTCAAGAACGCAAAGGACCTCAAGCCTCAGGTCTACCCCGTCCCCGAGCATCTCGACCAGCAAATCGCAAAGCTAAAGCTCGAATCCATGGGCTTCCAAATCGATAAGCTAACCCCCGAGCAAGAGCACTACCTGGCCTCCTGGTCCGAAGGCACCTAGCTCTCGTGCATTCAGTGATTTTGAGATAAGCTCCCCCGACGACACTCTTTCGATGCGCCGCGCCACTGCCATTATTGCCTCGCTGTCTTTCGCGGCTGCTATTATGGGCTGCAACCGCAGCAAAGCGTCTTCCGGTTCAGTAGAGATAGAAAAGAGCCTGTCTTACTCGTATCCAGGTTATGTCATGTTCGAAATTCAGAACCTACCAAGCTCCGATGAAGATCCCAGCGGTGCTCGCTGGTTCGCCACCTATGCAGCCGAAGGAAAAGTGGCGAAATTTCAAATCGAGTTCGACAAACCCAAGCACTCAGTTTCGGCCGATATAACCTTTGGGAAGGGAAGGTTCGTTCGAATACCAGGCTCAGATTCGTCTATTCTGATCCGGGATCTCCAAAAAGCCCTCGAAGCAACCGCACTTCCGACGAAGGTGACGCGTGTTGCTAGCTTACCTTTTGAATTTGCAATCATTGGGGAACGATTATCTCGCGATCGAGAGGGTGGCCTTAACGTCAAGCCTGAGGGCGAATGGATGGCCGTGAAACTTTTCTTTTCCGGCGACGAAGGTGAGGTTTTTATGAATCTCGCGCCCAACCTTGGCAAAGGCGAACTCACAATCAAAGACTCTGACTATGGCAATTTCATTGTAGGTGAACTTGCGAAGGTCTTATAAGACCAGTCTCCCTGGAGGTGCCATGAAACTTTCTCGCATTTCTTCGCTATTAATCCTGATCGTGGCAATGCTATTCGCAATCCGCACCCACACCGCCTCAATGCCGTCCTTCACGGCGCCCCCATCCCCAAATTTCATCCTCGTCGCCCACAGCGGCGCCGGCGACATCAGCAAAGCCCCTCCCGAATTCATCGAATCCCGCCGCGCCGCCATGGTCGTCGCCATCAAGAAGGGCTACGCAATCCTTGCTTCTGGCGGCACAAGCCTCGACGCCGTCGAATCCACAATCCGCTCCATGGAAGACGCCGGCCTATTCGACTCCGGCCGCGGCGCCTATTACACCCGCGACGGCATTCCCGAAATGGACGCCGCCATCATGGACGGAAAAACTCTCGCCGCCGGCTCCGTCGCCGCCCTCCAACACATCGCCAATCCCATCCACCTGGCGCGCCTCGTAATGGAAAAGACTCCGCACGTGATGCTAGTAGGCAGCGGCGCAGAGCGCTTTGCCGAATCGCAAGGCATCGATCTCGTCTCGCCTTATTATTTTTACAACGAACGCCTCTGGCAGCAGTACCAGCGCGCAAAAGAAAAAGCAGACGAAGACAAAAAGAAATCCTCCGCGATGCCCGACGATTCGATGCGCGAGCACGGCACGGTCGGCGTCGTCGCTCTCGACCAGCACGGCAACCTCGCCGCCGGCACTTCAACCGGCGGCACCACCTACAAAATGCCCGGCCGCGTGGGCGATTCACCCATCATCGGCGCCGGCACCTACGCCAACAACGAAAGCTGTGCCGTCTCCGGTACTGGCGTCGGCGAATTCTTCATGCGCAATATCGTCGCCGCCGATATCTGCGAACGCGTCCGGTACCTCCACGTCCCGCTCGAGCAGGCGGCCAACGACGTAGTCATGAAAGAGCTAGTCGATCAAAACGGCGAAGGCGGCGTAATCGCCCTCGATCACCAAGGGAACGTCGCCACCCCATTCAACACCACCGGCATGATAACCGGCACCGCCCGCCCCGACGGCAAAATCGAAATGAAAGGCTGGAGCAAAACCGCCACTCCAATCTTCGTCCCAGCCACCCAGTAATCAAAATTACTGGGAATCGGTCGGGTAGCCCCGGCGCCATCCTCGTCATGGGCCTCACCGCCTTCTGTAGCGCCGGTCTTCAGACCGGCAGGGTTTTGCCTTTCGCCTCAAGTGGGACAGGCACTCCTGCCTGTCCTCTGCCGCTCACGAAAGCCACAACGAGCAACCAACAAAATCGTCAGAACTTCCGTGAGTCACGATCCACTCAGCACGCCCCTGTCACTCCAACTGCACAACCACTGTCATCCTGAGCAAAGCGAAGGATCCCAACGCAGCACTCTCCACACACCCACCAAGCCCTCCCACTCCAAATCCTCACTCTGCTATATTCCCTAACCGTGACGCCAATCCCCACACCCCTCAGAATCGCCCTCCTCATCGCCCTCGCCTCCGCCCCTACTCAACTTCACCACAAACCAAAATCCACCCAACCCGCCATCACCGACCCGGATTTGGTTTTCGACGGCGAAATCGAGCGAGGCAAAACCTACATCCACGACATCGGACACGATCTCCAGTTCCGCCTCGACGTATCTCCCGAAGGCGACTACGCCGGCTGGGACATAAACATCACGCCAAAAACGCAGCCCAGCGACGGTCCCATCGAATTCTCGGCGATCGCCACTCCCCCTTATCACAATTTCAACGACCGCTATCTCGAAACCACCTACAACTTCTCGGCCCAGGAAATCCTGGCAATGTCTCCACGCCGCTTCAACTTCGTTCTCTCCATAGACGACGAGCACCGCGCCGAAGAAGTCGTCAACGCCATGCTCTATCCCAACTCCCTCTCCGACGACGATAAGCAGCGCATCGCCATGAGCTCCACAAATATCCAGCTCGGCACCGGCGAATTTTCCATTCAGAGATCTCGCGTCACCTCCCTAAAAGATCCCCTCTATCCAGGCTCGATCGAGTACATCAAGTTCGAAGTAAAACTAAAATTCCCCCCGGGATTAACAATGGCCCAGGTTCTTGCGCCAGTCGAAACTCCTCCCAAGTAGCGGTTGGGTCTTACTTCCTAGGCCGACCTGTCATCCCGCTTACCCTGAGGAACGAAGGGAGCGGAGACGCGTGTGCCTCTGTTTCCGTCGCGAAACGCGAATCGTGTGTCCGGGCTCTGGGGAACGATGGCGCGTCGCAGTCGAGGGACTTTTCCTCCAATTTGAAATTTGAAATTTTCAATTTGAAATCTTCTTTCGCCTCACGCCGAAGCCGGCGCGCATAAATACCCAACAAATTCATCCACCGTCCGATATCCCATACGCTGATACACCGGCCGCCCCAACTCCGTCGCATGTAGCACACTCTCAGTCACGCCGTATTCCCTTTTCATCATGGCGTCCATATGGCGCAAAATCGTCTCCGCCTATCCACGCCCCCGAAATTCCTCAAGCGTCGCCATCCATCCGATATAGCAAGCCCCATGTACATACGAAGCCGATCCCGCCGCCACGGCCTGTCCATCGGTATAGATCAGGAATCCGTGATTTGGCGGCTTCCAAAGCGCTGCTGAAGTCATCGCTTCAATCTCTTCTTCTGGCATCCCGTGACACACTACGTTCAACCGAGCTATCTCCTCCGCCATCTTTTCTCCACGCACTTCCCGCAAATCTACTCTCGCCGCCTGATACTTCGGCGCAAGCAAGCCGTCCGCCACCATCCCCGGCATTCGGATCACAGGCTCCAAGCCGCGCGGCGATTTCACGCGATCCGACCGAGCCATTAACAATCCCGGAATGCCGCGAGGTGAAAGAATCTCCGCAAAATCTGCCATCAACCCTTGAAATTCCTCGCACTTGATCGTTCGCGTCGGATATGCGCAGTTAAAGAGCGCGATCGGTATCCCCGCGCAGGCAAATCGCAAATCTGGATGCGATGTGTTAAACCATGTCGGAAAACGCTCGGCGTAGCCTTTCCATGCCGCGTAGAGAATGTCGCTGGTATCGGTAATCATCCGCGGATTATATGTTCGGCCAGCGCCCACACAAGCCACAATCCCGATCAGAGATTTTGGCCAACCACCGGCTCGTCATCTTGCGGCGCTTTACAACCGGCTTGACTGATGGTTGCTTATTTGGTAATATCGCAAATGTGACGGAATATAAGGATTTACGGCCGAAAAGATGACCGAGGATCAAGACGTCCCACGATCCTCAGCCCACGCTCCACAGAGCGTGGGCCAAGCAAAACCCTCTCCCACCCGCAAATTTCTAATCGCAAATCTGGAATTAGAATTCAGTCCAAGTGATAGCAAACAAAGCCCACTAACTTTTCCTAATCGCAAATTTTTGACGATTCTTCATCTCGAAATTCAACCCGCAGCGCCGGTCGTAGCCCATTTGACACACCAGCCGCCCCGGACTAGTATCGTTCGCTCGCTGCGCCGCCGATTTCTCATCAGAGGTCACACGTAATGCAAGACTGGGCAACCCGCGCCATCGATACCGCCAAGCGCCGCGGCGCTTCCTACGCCGACGCGCGCGTGATGGACATCCGCCAGCGCGATATCTCGACGAAAAACGGTGAAGTGGGCACCCTCGTCGAGTCCGAATCGCTCGGAATCGGCATTCGCGTGATCGCATCGGGCGCGTGGGGATTCGCTTCTACCGACCGCCTCACCCATGAAGGTATCGATTCGTGTGCCGCCGAGGCCGTCGCCATCGCCAAAGCCTCCGCGCTTGCGAAGCATGCGGACGTTGCACTCGCGCCCGAAAATCCTTACGTCGACACCTGGCAAAATCCGTTTGTAAAAGACCCGTTCCGCATTCCCGTCGAACGCCAAATCGAAGTGCTTCTAGCTGCCGACAAGGAGATGCGGCGCACCAAGGGCGTCACTCTCGCCGAAGGCTCGATGACGTTTCGCAAAATCGACCAGCTCTTCGTCTCGACCATCGGCTCCGTGATTCACCAGATCAAAATGCAGTCAGGCGCCGGAATCATCGCCACCAGTTTTGCGGGAAGCGAGATTCAGAAGCGCTCCTATCCCAATAGCTTCGGCGGTCAGCACGCCCTGGAAGGCTACGAGCTGATCGAAGCGCTCGACCTGGTCGGCAATGCGGGCCACACTGGCGAAGAAGCGGTCGCGCTTCACTCCGCTGCCCAGTGTCCCGAAAGCACTGGCACGATCATCCTTGGCGGCTCGCAGCTCGGCCTTCAAATCCACGAATCGATTGGCCATCCCATCGAACTCGATCGCGTCCTCGGTCAGGAAGCCAATTTCGCGGGAATGAGTTTTCTCACCGTCGACAAATTGCGAAAACTGAAATACGGCGCGGACATCGTGAACGTTGTGGCCGATGCTCGCCTCGCGCACGGTCCTGGTCTAGGCACATTTGCTTATGATGACGAAGGCGTCCCCGCTCAGTGCACGCCGATCATCACCGACGGCCTCTTCACCGGTTATCTGAGCAATCGCGAAACGGCTTCCGCCATCGGGGAAGATCGCTCCAACGGCACGATGCGAACGGAAAGCTGGAACCGCCTGCCGATCATCCGCATGACAAACATCAGCATCAATCCCGGCACGTGGAAGTATGACGACCTGATTGCCGACACCGACGACGCGATCCTCATGGACACCAATCGCTCCTGGTCCATCGACGATCGCCGCTATCATTTTCAGTTTTCCACGGAAATTGGCTGGGAAATCAAAGGCGGCAAAAAAGGCCGCATGATCAAGAATCCCAGCTATAGCGGCATCACCACCGAATTCTGGAATAGCTGTGACGCAATCTGCTCCCGCGACGATTGGACGCTCTGGGGCACGCCCAACTGCGGAAAAGGCCAGCCCATGCAAACCATGGGCACAGGCCATGGCGCTTCACCCGCCCGATTCCGCAACATAAAAATCGGAGTGGCCTTCGCCAAATGACCAACGCGAAACAATTCGTGGTCTTGACGAGCACTGCGCACAGTAGGGGCACGGCATGCCGTGCCCGCTCGCGCCAACCGCTCAACTTGTCCATCGAATTAAATTTTGCTAACGCCCTCTTAGCGTTTGTCATCCTGAGCGCAGCGAAGGATCTCAGCTGCCAATGAAGCGCACTGCAAAAAAATCGCTGTCGCGCCGGATTCGCCGTGCCGAAGCCAGCGCGCCAACCGCTCCGCTCCTCACCGCGTCGGAACTGAAGGCCATCGCTGAGCGCATCATGAAGTTCAGCGAAGCCGACGAAACCGAAGTCGAAATTGACGTCACCACGGACGCGCTCACTCGCTTCGCCAACAACATCATCCACCAGAACGTGGCTGAGCAGGTGCTTCACATCTCCGTCCGCGCCGTTATGGATGGTCGCACGGCACGCGCGACCACGAACAAAACCGATGAAGAATCGCTACGCCGCGTAATGGCGGCGGCTGAAAAGCTGGCGCTGCATCAGCCGAAGATTCCGGGCCTCCTACCGATGCTTGGCCCGCAGAAAATCCCGAAAGTGCGGCGTTTTTTCGCGGCCACTGCCGAGACGGCGCCGCAGGATCGCGCCCGCGCCGTAACTCGCGTCTGCAAACTCGCAGAAAAGAATAAACAGACCGCGGCCGGTATTTTCTCCAGCGGCGCGATGCAAACCATACTGGCGAATTCCAAAGGTCTCTTCGCGCACCACGAGCAAACCCGCTCGGAATTCTCGGTCACCATTCTCGAACCGAATTCCTCGGGCTGGGCAAAAGCAAATTCGGCAGACATTCGCGAACTCGACCCCGATCGCCTCGCAGAACGCGCCAGCCGGAAAGCATCCGACTCGCGCGAGCCGCGCGAGCTTGCACCCGGCCACTACACCACGATCCTCGAGCCTTCCGCCGTTCTCGATCTCGTCGGTTTCTTGTTTTATGACTTTGCCGGAACATCGGTGATGGACAAGCGTTCCTGCCTCAACGACCGTATGGGCAAGAAGGTGTTCGGCGACAACGTCACGCTCTGGGACGACGTGTATCACCCGTTCCAGTTGGGCGCCCCATACGATGGCGAAGGCGTTCCGCGACAGAAGGTTCTGCTGGTCGATCGCGGCACTCCGAAAAATCTCGTCTATTCCCGCGCGACAGCAAAGAAAATGAAAAAGAAGCCCACCGGCCACGGCTTCGGCCTCCCGAACGAATACGGCGAAGCGCCGATGAATCTGGTTTTCAGTGGTGGTGACAAGTCTCTCGACGAAATGATTCGCACCACGGAGCGCGGAATCCTAGTCACGCGCCTCTGGTATATCCGCGAAGTGGATCCCTACGAAAAGGTTCTCACCGGCATGACGCGCGATGGAACGTTCCTCGTCGAAAACGGCCGCGTCGCCGGCGGCATCCGGAATTTCCGCTTCAATCAAAATATCCTTGAAATGCTTTCGAACGTCGAGATGCTTGGCCCCGCTGTGCGCGCCGCCGGCGAAGAATCCTTCGAAATGGTTGTCCCTGCTATGAAGGTCGCGAAGTTTCACTTCAGCGAAGTTACAAAGTTCTAAGTGTGGCAAACGGTCGGCTGAAAATGAACAACATTTTTAAACTTTTTCCCGCTGTACTTGACACGGGCTGCGCACCGCAGAACACTGTAGCCCCCGGCCCCGTACCCCTCCTAAGGAGGGGCCTCGAAAAAAACCTACAGGAGATAGCCATGACTCATCTGACCTACCGTGACAACAACGTATTTCAAAACCTCTTCGATTTTCGGCGCGATTTCGACCATATCTTTAACCGCTTCCTGACCAGTGGCTGGCAGGGAGGCCAGGAGCAGCAAAGAGGCAACATGTCCCTGGCTGCTTTTGCTCCCGCCGTCGACGCATTCGTGGATAGAACCGGCAGAAAATTTGTCGCCCAGGTCGCTCTACCGGGCGTCGATCCCAAGGACGTAGAAATTTCGGCGCAGGGCAATATGCTCACGATCAGCGGAGAACGCAACGTGTCGAACGAGCGGAGAGAAGCAGATACTGTTTACAACGAACTCATCTACGGGGCGTTCGAGCGCACCCTATCTCTGCCGGAGGGCGTCGATACGCAAAAGATCACCGCAGACTACCGCAACGGCGTCCTCGAAATCACCGCGCCGATTTCAGCGTCGGCTCTGCCGCGGCGGATCGAAATTACGGGCGGCGGCCAGCAGAAGCAGATGGCGGCAGGCACCAGAGGTTAGCAGCAGAAAAAAACAACGCAGTGAAAACACCAAGCCCGGAGCCGAAAGGTTCCGGGCTTTTGCATTTCTGAGTGAATTATCAGCGCAGCGCTTCGGGGGCGCGGGCTGAACGCTCAAAATATTTCCACTTGTCGAGATCTGCGCGCACCGCAACGTCGAAGAAGCCGACCATCAGTTCGTCGTAGGTCTGATCGCCCCAGCGCACGGCGGCCATGGAATCAGGATTGTGTGGATTGGAATTCGAATTGTCGTACCACGCGACGGCTTGCAACTCTGTTCCTGCCGCGAGCGGCAACGGCTGAGCGAGCTGATAGCTCAATTGCCAATAAAAATCCCAGTTGACGCGCAGCAGTGGCTCGATGGTTCCGTCCTTGTGCACAATGTTGTACTCGAAACGCTTTCCGCGCAGGTGCATGTGCGGAAGGAAGCTGAGTAGGATCGCGTCGTTCGGTAATGTGCCGCGAGCTTCCACGCGGAAATTATCAGCTCCCGGCGGAATCACGAAGTGATCGTTCGTTAGCTGCAGCGTGAGGACGCGTTGCTTCGGTGGCTGCTTCGCGAAGATCAAGCCGATCTCAGTCTGATCCGTGGCTGCATGGCCACGCGCCATGTAGTGCATTTGGAAGACAAGATCCGAGCCTGCCGGCACGAGCTTCGCCGGGCCGTCGGGCCAGCGATCCGGCGAACTTCCCGGCGCGTAGACAAGCAGAATGTCGGCGTCGGTCCAAAGCGCGTCGCGCTTCGATTTGTCATCTGTCATGTCCGCGGTGGTGAAGGGAACTCCGACCGGGGCGTGCTCGAGCCATTTTGATCCGGGCGGGCGGATGTAGACGACGGCGTGATGGACACTTTCGCGGCTTGAAGGGCGAATCTCTGAAAGCTGAATCCATTTTGCTTCGGTGAAATTCGTGTGCACGATTTCGTAGGTGTATTCGATGTCGCCTTTTGGAGGAAGCGCGACGGGCTTTGCCATCTTCACGATTGCATCGGGTTGCGGAATATTCCAACCATTGGTCCACTCGCGCGGAGGCGGAGCATCGTGTGCATCGCCTGTTGGAGTTTTTGCTTTCGACCACGCGTCGAGAATTGCGATCTTTTGTGCGGTGAGCGACGGGTCGTTCGCAAAGTGTCCGATGGCCCGATCGGCGAACCACGGCGGCATTTTCCGGCTTGCGGTGATGAACGCGATCGAGCGAGCCTCGGTCTGCGCTTCTTCGTAGGTCACCAATGGCAGCGGTCCGATTTCACCTGGGCGGTGGCAGCTTTGGCAATGCTGCTGAAGAATCGGCAGTACGTCGCGATAGAAAGTGGGTGAGCTTTCGGATTGATTCGCCGCGGAAACACGCAGAGTTCGGTGCCAAGTTGTGAACGCTGTGGCGGCGAGAGCCACAAAGGTCAGGGCTTGAAAGTAGCAGCGTCGCGTGAGCACAGGAGAATTAGTTACGCATTCGGACGGCTTGGTTGCAAGAGCGAAGGAGTGCTCGCTAGCGCTTCGCAAACTGAAGGCTCAAGATCGCGCGTGAAATCACGTTCTCTTGAATCTGCACAAGATCGGACTCGGCGGCCGTCATTCCAAAGATCGTATAGAGATGCGCATCGTGCTGGAAGAAGACAGCTACGCCGGACCAATCGTGCTGGTCCACGCTGACACGAAAACGTTTTTCCACAGCGGGCTCGCCGGAAACTACGATTTTCTTCTCGCCGAGCGCGCGGAAATTGTCGAGAGTGCTTCGCAGGTGGCGATCGGTGGCGTCTATATCGCTCGCAAAAGACTTCTCAATCGGTTGCCGGCCGATCAGCAGATACGTGGTTTGGTCTGAGGTGCCAAGCGCGGTGATCGCGCCAGGCAGCACGGAACGCGCGCCCTCGACCAATTGCCAGGTGGGGGGTTTGTACATTTGGAAACCGTAGGTTTCATTGGCGTAGAGATTGCCGGTCACACGCTCACGCATTGATTCAGGCGGAGCAAGCGCGGCAGGCGCCGCAGGAGGTTGAGCTGCCGCTGCGTTTGGTGTTGGAGTTTTAGCTGGTGCGGAATTTACGGGCGCGGTTGTCGTCGCACCCTTAGCTGTTGCCGTCGGGGCGCTGGCAGCGGGCGAAGTATTGGACGAAGGAGCTTTGGGATCTGAAGTGTTGGGAACAGCGGCCGGCGCAGCGGATGGGGGCGTCGACGGAGTCGTATTGTATTTCTTGTACGAACTTACGGCCGGCGCGGGCGGCGCCGGTTTCTCGGCGGATGGATCGGATTTCTTTTCTGGGTCGAGCTTTTTCGCCGACTCCGTGATGCTGATGGAGAGAACTTGGTCCTTCTGAACGACTGCGAACCCGTAGTTCGTTTTGACTTTGAACGAATTTTCCTCGAAGCCGACGATCGTGCCAACGATCTTGGTTCCGTCTTTCAGCTTCAGTTCGTCGGAGCGGGCCGCGCGCGGTGACATCATGACCAGCGTTGCGAGCACTATCGCGAATTGCGAACTTCTCTTCATCATCTGAGTATCGCGCCGCTAAGAGTAGGCGGCAAGCTGTGGCTGTGCGGAGGTGCTGCGTTAGTCAGGGTGTGAAGTGGCGGGAGCTACTTCTTGCGAGGCTTGGGGAAACTTGACGGCTTGGTTTTTGTCTTGGTCGCCGTCTTTGTTTTATTTTGGGGCGCGATTTTGAGCAGCTCGATCTGAAGCTGTTGCATCGCCGCTTGGAGAGCGCGAAATTGGGCATCGGCTCCGCTTAGATTTCGGCTGCGGCCCATTGCTTCGAGGTTTTTGGCAGCTGTGACGGCGGTTTGGGCGCCGAAAATTGCGACCGAGCCTTTAAGGGCGTGCGCGGCGGTATCGAGTTTCGCGGCATTTTTCGTTGCGAGTGCGGCTCGAATGGCTGCGAGCCTTTTGGGCGCGTCTGCGAGGAATGATTTCGTCAGCGACTTGACCAGCTTTTCATTTCCGCCGGTCGTGTGGAGAAGATGAGCGCTGACATCCTCGGTCGGCATCGGCGCGGGCGATTGCGCTTGCAGTGCCCGCTCGGCGGAGCGTTCTTTTGCCGCTGAAGGCGGAGCCGGCATCGGGGACGCGGGGATCACCTGGGTGCCGGCGGCAAGAAATTCAATCGTATCGAAGAGCGCGTGCATTTCGAAAGGCTTCGGAACGAAGCCATCCATGCCGGCTTCGATGCGCTGCTGTTTATCTTCTTCAGTGACGTTTCCGGTGAGCGCGACCACCAACTGATGCTTTCCGGTAGATTTTTCTTTTTGGCGGATCGCGCGAGTGGCTTCGAGGCCGTCCATGCGCGGCATCTGTTCGTCCATTAGCACAACGTCGTAGTGGTTTTTCCCCAACTCATCAAGCGCCTGGCGTCCATCGGAGACGGCGACGACCGAGTGGCCGCGTTTCTTGAGGAGCTCACTCACAAGCTCGCGGTTTTCATCCGTATCCTCGGCGACGAGTACACGCAAGCTTCTGGCTGGCTTATCGAGACGGGGGCGAGTCACGGCCGTGGAACTCTTTTGCGGCGCGGATGGCGCATCGTGACCTCGTGGGCCGCGTGGAGCTTCTTTCGTGATAGCGTCGCGGGGAGTCTTCGCTGCACGTGGCAACCGGAACCAGAAGCGGGTTCCGCCTTTCGTCTTGGTTTCCGCGCCGATTGTACCTCCCCATCGTTCAACTGTTATCTTGCAAAAGTAAAGTCCCAGGCCGGCTTTGCCGGGCTTGTCTTTTCCCTTCGCGAAGAGCGCGAACATCTGGTCGGGCGACCGATCTTTGGGCAAGCCAGGGCCCTGGTCGTCGACAAATGCGAGGACCTGCTTGCCTTTTTCTTCCAGGCCGATTGTGACAGTGGTATTTGGCGGGCTGTAGCGAAGAGCGTTTTCGAGAAGGTTTCCGAACACACGGTCGAGCCGTGAATCGTCCCCAGCGACAATCCAATCGCGCGAAAGATCGACGGCCGGATCGACTTGCAGCTTTATCTGTTTCTCTGCAAACGCGGGCGAGAACTCCTGAACGGCGCGTTGTGCGGCAGAGCCGATATCCGTGGCGCTCGGGGCGCTTTCCGTAGATGCTTGCTGGCCGGCGAGATCGGCGGAGAACGCCTGGAGGATTCCGCGAATCATTTGTTCCTGGCGGTTTGATTCGCGCTCGCCTGTCTCGACCATTCGCCGTAAATCGGCGGAAAGGTCTTGGAGTGACATCAAGTTGAAACAGCCGCGCATGGCGGTGAGAGGTTGCGAGAGATCGTGGATGATGCAGTGGAGCAGGATTTCTTTTTTCTGAATTTCGCGGAGGAGGCGCTCGCGTTCGAGAAGGGAATCGCGGGCGGCTTGATACAGTTTTTGGCGTTCGGCATACGTGCTTGCAAGATTGCGAATGAGAAGCACGTTTTTGCCGTCGACATGGAGCGCGGCTGCTTCGAGCTGCACATCGCGGCCGGAGGGATCGCGCTCGATCCAGACGGGTGAATTCGCTGAACCCTCTCGGTTTGAATTCCAGAATCCTTCGGCGTCGATCAGGAAATTTTCGAGGAGCGGGGAAGCTTCGGCGAGACGAATCGAGTTGTCGCGAGTGAGGGCGCCTTTCCAGAGATTCTGGCACCACTTCGGATATTCGCCGATGGGATGAAAGACGCCGTTTCCCGAGTATTCGAAGAGGGCATAGCCCTGAGCGGCGAGAAAGGATTCGAGGATCGAGTTTGCAGCCATCATTTGCCGAGCATTTTCAAAGTAAGACGCGAGAAGGCGGCGTCCACATTTTCGCCGGTCTTCGCGCTGGTGCGTATAATTTCCCAGCCGCCTTGGGTGAGCTGAGCCAAACGGTCGTCACCGATTTCCCATTGATCGGCCAAATCGGCTTTATTCACGAGAAGGATTGCCGGCACTTTGAGGCCAGTGTCGGTGACGCGCTGATTGAGGGCCAACGCTTCATCGAGAGTGTTGCGGCGCGTGCCGTCGACTACCAACAAGTAGCCGAACATCCCGCGCCAATAGGAGGCCTGCACTTTTTGGAATCGATCCTCGCCAAAAATATCCCAGAGAACGAGCTTTACTTCCTGGCCTGCCTCGCGGACGGATTTCTTATCGACTTTCACGCCGATCGAAGTTTGGTAGCCCTGGGAATAAATGCCTTCGATGAAGCGGCGGACCAGGCTCGTCTTGCCGACCGCAAGCGTGCCGAGCACGCAGATTTTCTTTTCGAGCATCGGAGCGGGCTAGTTTACAGGGGGAGCGGGAGAAAAAGCGACTTTGAAAGTGACGCTGCGATTGAAGCGGCGACCTTCTTCCGTGGACTCGTCGTGGAGCGGTTCGGACGTACCGACGCCGCGGGCATGAAGATTGGACGGCTTGATGCCGGAGTGGGCGAGGAGATTGATGACGACGTCGGCGCGCTGTTTGCTGAGGACGAGATTCGTGCCTTCCACACCGGTGATATCGGTGTGACCGATGACATCGATTGCAAGCTTGCCGTTCAGGCGGCCGGCTTCCACCAGCAGGGCGCGAATGTTGTTTTGGGCTGCGGCAATGTTATTTTCCTGGCCGGGTTCGAGTTCGGCGCGCCCGACGGGGAAGAGAAGCACAGTTGATTCGAGGGACGATCGGAGGCGATTGAGCTCGACCTGGGCGCTATTCTGCAAATGCGAATCGTCGACGGCGGTGACGCCGGGAATCCACGGAGCGCGCTCTTCGAATCGCGCAATAAATGCGGGAGTGGCGGTTCCTTCGGCGTGAAGCTGGCCATTTTGTTCGGAGAGCGTGACGCCCGATGGCGGATGAAGGAATGCATTGGCGCGTTTCAGCACGATGGCATCGTCGAAGGAGTAGAAGGGCTTCAAATCGAGATTGGCGGTCTTCGGGTCGATACCTGCGCTCGCGAGAAGATTTTCTGGGTTTGCGGCGAGCGGGTCGCGAAAACCCTCGATGTGATATCGGCCTCCTTCGCGCGCGTGAGAGATGACAACAATGCCGGGCTCCTGGCGGAGGACTTTCAGAAAGCGCGACCATTCCCAAAGCAGATACGTTGAGTAGCCGACCGGTATCGCTATCAGGGCAAGAATGACGGCGCCGGCGATCAGTGCTGCGCGGGGACGGCGGCGATCTTTTTCCGAGTCGTTCTTGAACTGCGTTTCGAGGAGGTGCGTCAAGTCATCTTCGACAGGGCGGAATGGAGCGGCGTCGCCTTCAAAATGGGCGAGGGCAGAACTGTAGTGGCGCTGAATATTTTCGAGAGTTTCCTTCATGGCTACGCGATAGGTCTCAGGTGCGTGACCACGAATGACTGCGGCCAGAACAGCGCCAGGGCCCTGTTCGATCCAGACCTCGAGTTCGCCAACTTCCAAAAAATCGAGCGTGTTATCACCGCGCTGCGATTCGAACGAATCTTTTACGAACTGCTGGATGGCGGAAAGCATTCCTGAAACGAGCGACGGATCCTGCGTGGCGACTCGTGGAGCAACGACATGATCGAGAACCAAGCCCGTCTCGCGGTGGATCAGGAACACCTGCTCGACGCTAAAGAGCAGGCTGTGCATCATGGCCACTTCGCTGAAGGGCTTTCCTGAGCGAAACGCTTCGACGCGCCACTTCAGGCCTTGCCAGGAAAGGCTGTGCTCGAGGGCGGTGTTGAAGGATTCGAGCATGCTGCGAAGGGTTTCGGTGATGGACTTGCGAATCGCAGGGCCCATCACCGGGAACAGCGCGTCCGCGAGAACATGCGGGTCGCGGCGGACGGATTCGCGGAGCGTGTCCTGAATCGTGGGAGCGAGGGCTTCGGCTAGAGCTTGATTGTCGCCCTGCTCGCGGCGCTTTTTGATGGCTTCGGCGACGACGGAGCTTACATCATCGATGCGGCGGCCGGTGTCGTCTAGGCGCTCTTGAATTTCCTTGAGGCCTTCCTGCTCGGGGCCGACGATGAGATGGCGTAACTCTTCGTAGGCGTGGCTATCCGGAGAATTGCCATCGCGGGCGGAGTTATCTACAGGCGGGTTCTCGGTTGCTTTCTCCGGCGAGGCGCGGCGTTGGGCTTGCTCGGCCATGTTGGAAGGTTGCAGTTTTTGACCGGCTGACATCCGGCGCTACTTTTCTGGCAGCTCGAGATCGTCCTTCAGGCGCAGCGAGAACTCAGCGAAAATGTCGGCAAGAGCGGCACGATCGGTCTTGTCGTTGCGCAGGGACTCAACCTCACGATCGAGGGACGCTGAAGAGTCGCGGCGCAGCTTGTCAATTTCGTTCGAGAAAGCCTTGGAGTGCTCGAGCATTTTGGCGCGGAGGTCGGTTTGCGCGTCGGAGGTCTGCTCTTCGAGCTGGCCGAGCTTTTTCTCGATCATTTTGGCGGCTTCTTTCAGTTCGCGGGCGAGTTCCTTGAGGCCTTCGGAGCGCTCGGACTTTTCCGTCTTCAGGCGCGTGCTGAGTGATTCCACTTCCTGCTGGGCGAAACTGCTCAGAGTTTCGAGGCGCTTCATGGTGTCTTCGCGGAGGGTCTCGACGGCTTTCGAGACGTTTTCTTCCAGGCGCGCGAAACGCTTTTCGTAATCGCGCATCTGCGAGCCGAATAATATGTCGCGAATCTTGTCTACATTTGCGCCTTCTTCTTTGCCGGATGAATTGTTAGGAAGTTTTGCTTCCGCCGGGGATGCCATTTTACGAGGTCTCCTTTTGCGAGTCTGTATGCCCTGACGACGGGACCTGCGCGAGGTGGTTCGGGGCATCGGGTGACACTACTATGAAAGTAGGTTTTGTCGCAACAAGCAGGTGCATTGGGACGTAGGTACGAGTGGTTTGGGAGTCATGGAACTGAGGTTTCGTCGAGATAGCGAATGCCGTCGCTGATTAGCGGTCGAGGAACTCGCGGAGGCGGGCGTAACCGGCGCGGCTGACGGGGAGTTGTGTTCCGTTGTGAAGCACGGCGACGTGGCTATCTTTGCCGTAGGGCTCGATGCGGGCGACGCGTTCGAGATTCACGATATAGGAGCGGTGGATGCGAAGAAATCGCGACGGGTCGAGGGCGGATTCGAGGCTGGAGATGGTTTGTTGCTTGAGGTGCTTTTTGCCTTCCGAGCAGAGGGCAATGTAGTCGTCCTGGGCTTCGGCGTAGTCGAGTTTGGCGATAGGAATGATGAAAACCTTGGTGCCGTCGCGGACGGGAATGCGATCGAGATGTTGAGCTGGAGGGCGGGCGGCGGCGGCGAGGTCGGATGGTGAGGGCGCTGGACGGGCTGGCTGCGCGCTGGGCGGCATTGCAGTCGAGGATCCGCTGCTGAGACGCTCTTTCGCGCGGGTGAGGGCGGCTTCGAAGCGGTCGCAGCCGAATGGCTTGAGTAAGTAATCGACGGCGTGGACTTCGAAGGCGCGGATTGCGTAATTGTCGTGGGCGGTGACGAAGACGACGGCGGCGCTGGTGCCGATCAGCTCGAGGACTTCGAAGCCGTCGAGCTTGGGCATTTGGACATCGAGGAAAACGAGATCGGGTTTCAACTCGGTGACGCATTTGACGGCCTCGAAGCCGTTGGCGCATTCGGCGGTGATTTCGATTTCGGGATGCGCGGTGAGGAATTCGCGGAGGACCTGGCGTGCGAGTTCTTCATCGTCGACAATCAGCGCGCGGAATTTTTTTTCGGTGGGTTGCGTCATGACGCGCGCTCCGGGCGTTCCATGGGCATGGTGATCGCGACGCGGTAGCGGTCGCCTTCGGTTTTTACGTCGAAGCTGGCGAGATTTCCGTGGCGAGTGGCGAGGCGCTGGCGGACGTTGGCGAGGCCGACGCCTCCGCGACGGCGGGGCGGTGAATCGGGATCGAAGCTGTTCTCCACGGCGATCGAGAGCGTGCCATTGCGAGAATGGATTTCGAGCTTGATGGAACCGCCTTCGACGAGATTCGAGATTCCGTGGACGACGGCATTTTCAACCAGCGGCTGCAGCAGGAGCGGGGGCACAAAAACGTCCAGGGCGTCCTTATCGATATTCTCTTCCATCTGGATGCGCGCGCCAAACCGGACTTTTTCGACGGCGAGAAATGAGCGGATCAGCGACAGCTCTTCATCGAGCGGAATCGCGGCTTTCTCACCGAGGCCCAGCGTGCGGCGCAGAAAGTCGCCGAGAAGCACGCACATTTCGCGGGCTTTGGCGGGATCGGAGCTGGTGAGGGCGCTGATGGAATTGAGGCTGTTAAAGAGGAAATGCGGATTCACCTGGGCTTTGAGTGCCCTTAATTCCGCGTCGCGCGCGAGGACCCCTGCTTTCATTTCGCGCTCTTTCGCTTCTTGAGATTGCTGCACCGCGAGCAGGACGTAAAAGAAAGCGACTGCAAGCAAATAGAGCAAAATTCCCGTGCCGAAGAGAAGCGGGAGATTCTTCGAAAGGCGGGGCTCGAGCCCGTTGAAGGCAGAGAAGGCAGACAATTCGTGCGCCAGCGCTTTGGCGGCCAGAATCCAGATTCCACTGACAACGGTTGCTCCTAGCAAGTGCGTGAAAGCGACCTGGAGCGCGCCGGCCCGGTCGAGAGGTGTCGAACGGCAGGAATACCATACCGAGAGGCACATGAACCCGTAGAGGAGGCAAAGCGGAATTCCGAGGGCAAAGGCCTCCGCCCACGTGAGTCCGCCGGGAACCGCCAGCAGATAAACGAGCATTGCGGAGAGAGGAAGCCAGCTCAGCAGGTAAGCGATGAGCCGCCGGAGTTGGCCGAGAATTGGGTGCATTGTCGGCTTAGTTTTTGATTTCCAGGCCGCCGAAGACGGCGACGCCGCGGATGATGAGCTTTTTGGCTGGCGGGTCGGGTGGGGGATGACTGGTCTTATCGCTGTAGCCGCCAAAAATTCCGACGCCGTCGATCACGACATTCCAGGTGCGCGGAACACGAATCTCTCCCCCCCCGAAAATCATAGTCGCCTCAATCACGGCTTGGTCGCCGTCTATTTCGGCTTGTGTGAAATCGATTTCGCCGCCGCCGAAGATTGACGTCATTTCACCGGTCTGGAAATTCCGCGAGCTGACCTGATGTTCGCCACCACCAAATATGCTCGTGCACGTGACGTGAGAACCGTCAGTATTGAATTGCTGCCCGGTTTCAAACGGCTTCGACTTCCACTTGTTGAGCCGGGGCTCGCCTCCCTTGCCGAATGCCTGAATCACCAGGAGGACGCCGACCGCGATGATGAACACCGGCCAGAGCGTCTCCATTCTGATGCGCCGAAACCCTAATTCTTGAAGCTGTAGCGCAATTCCCGCAAGGATGAGGAAGCCGCCCCAGAAACGCCGTCCTGAACCCTGGCAGCTGAGGAGAGTGGAAACGCCCCAGACGATCAGAAGTAACGGCCAGAACCGGAATACGCGGTTGGCGTCGATCAAATTCATTTGATCCAAGAGCAACGTCACGCCTGCAATAATGACGAAGACCCCGAAAATGAGGCCTCGCGTGCCGCGAGTTAGACTACGCATCTTGATTGTCTCCGCTTGGCGCCCCGGTGGGTCGCGGTTGCGTACGCGCGCGTTTCTGGACCAGGAGAATTATCATGCCGAGCGCCACCAAGGCCAGCGGCGCGATCTTCAGAAGCTCCCGCCACACCGGATCGTTCCACTGGACCGCGAGCATATTCCATAATCCGGGCACAATCACGGAAAAGAGCCAAAGACCATGAGGCAGCAGGTGCGCCCAGCCGATCTCAACGGCTTCGAAAGCGAGCCCTGCCACTATTAGAAAAGTCGCGACGAATATAAGCGTGGCTGTGGGATAGATCGCATTGTTCACAGAGACTCGCTCATTCAGGCTCATCATTTGAATGCCCCCTGCGCCGATTGTGTTGCCGTCCATGGTCGCAAGGATAGAAGTGCCGGAGTAGAGTGTCGCGGTGTATTCGGCAAACGGAGGTTATTTACCGGCGAATGGCGGTTTCGAGGTGCGTTCGATCTTCGTCGGCTCGCCGCCGCATGACCCAAGGCCCATGCGACGGAGGGGATCCGGCGACGAGTAAGGCTAGCGGGTCGCTTGGGCGGTTGTTGGGGGCACTGCTTTCAGCGCTGCGCGGGCTTGGGGAACTGCCACGGCTGATTCGACGCGCTCGTCGTTGATAGCAGCGAGAGTGACCAGAGCTTGCTGTCCAGCAACAGGCTCGCCGGCTTTGGTTTCGGCTTCAGCCAGAAGGCGCAGAGAGAGCGGATTGCGCGGGTCCTCCTGGAACTCGGCGACGGCCATGGCATAGCGTCCATCGAGAAGCATTACGGCGCCATTGGCCGAGTGATAAGACCTTTGTATCGGAGTGCTGCGGCTCGTCTTGGCCATGGCACTGAGTGGCGCAAGCGCACGCTCGGCGTCGGGCTTCATATTGGCTTGTGCCGCGATGAAGGTGCGCGTCTGAATAATCGTGGCGAGCTCGGTATCGTGTTCGTCGCGCGAGATGGCGTGTTTTTCCGAGAGCACCAGCTCGGCGTCGCGCAGGTCGCGCATGGAGGCTTTTGGATCGGTATCGAAAAGCGCCACGGTGCGGTGTATTTCGGCTTCGGCGACGGGGAAGCGGCCGTCTTTGTGAACCGCCAAGCCGAGAGCCAAACATGCTTTGCGGCCTTCCACGAGACGATTCTCACGGAAGTAGGTCATCGCTTGGAGCATCTGGTCGGTGACCTTGGTTCCGGGATCCTGCTCGAGTTCGATGGCTTTATCGTATTCGGAGCGGGCACGGTCCTGGTCACCCATCAATGCGTAGGTCGTGGCGATACCGATTTGCGAGAAGCCGGGAACCATTTTGTTCGAAGCTTCGTAATGCGCAAGAGCTCCCTTAAAATCGCCCATCATGCGAAGAATTTCGCCGTAGGAGTCGAGCGGGTTCGGCTGGCCGGGTAGAGCGGCGACGTAACGCTCCATATAAGGCGGTGCAAGCTGAGCGTGCCCGGCGTACGCATAGCAGTAGGCGACGTTGTTGAGCGCCGGCGCGTAGTTCGGATCGTTTTTCAGAGCGCGCTCGAGAATCGCAGCGCCACGATCGAATTCCTGGTTGTTCGAGCACATCCAAGTGCCGGCCATGGCTATGAAGCGGTTGTCGCGGGGATAGCGCTCGAAAAGGTCGTTCATCGCAGCGATAGCCGAGACGAGATGGCCGTCCTTGGTGCCGTTTAGGAATTGGATCAGCTTTTGCTCGTCCGGCGTTGCCGAGTTCATGTAGAGCCTGGCCATGGCGCGGTGATGCTCGCCTTCGGCCGGATTTGTGGTGTTAAAAGCGAGCATGGCATGGGCCTGAGCGAACTTCGGGTCGGCTTTCACGGCCTTGCGGATCGTTTCGACACCTTGCGAGACGTAAAGCAAATCGAACTCGTCGTGGACTCCTTCTTCGTAGAGGCGGCGCGCTTCTTCCGATTTTGTGGTAACTGGAATCGTGTCAGATGTTGGAGCGGCCATCGCAGAGTTCGAACCGGACGCGGATGGGGCTGACGGTTTTATGCCGTGCTTCGGCGCCTCTTGTGCGCGCGTTAAGCTGATTGCCCCGGTGATTGCAACGGCGAAGGTGGCGATGAGTGCCTGCTTGCTGAACGTAGAGAGCGTCATTGTTCCTCGCAATGGATTTCGGGGGATTGCATGAAACTTTAGTGACCCTTCAAAACGTAACCGGGATCGAATGGCTGCTTTTCGTCGATCTTGACCACTTTCACGCCGCCGGTGATGCTGTAAACGTCGACGATTCCGATCGCAGTCGGATTCGCTTCGACTGCCTTCACAATTTCCTCATCGCTATTCAGGAAGAGCACCTGAGAGGCGGACTTTCGCGTGGGGTCGGCCAGGATGGTTTTGCCCTGATCGGCGTCAACGCCCATCACTTTTTCGATGATGAATTTCATGGGAGCCGCCGACGGCTCGCGCAGGACGATCGTCACGTTACGGCCATTAGCCCATGTGGCCGTCTTGCCCTTAAATATTTTTCCGAGATCGGCAAGCGTCATGGCCTTGGCGGGATTCGCAGGGTTCACGATGACGGCGAAGTCGGTGGCGAATGCGGCGCCCACAGCCGATAGCAAGAGCAAAAACGTGGCAATCAGAATGCGAGTCCGCATCGTGACACCTGGTTACAAATCGAGGATGAGACGAAGCCTCTGAACCTCGCCTGAAACGAGGTTAGCATTCGCGAGAGGAGTGCCGACGGCAAATAAGAACATGAGTGTCGCCAGCGGAAACTGTACGTAGGTACAGGAGGGAATCAATACGATGCCCCGGTGTTTTCGTCCACCATCTGTCCTTGGCGATCGAAGGACATGGCGACACTCGAAAGCCAGGTGTTTGTGAAACCGGTTAAGTTCGCCGGGGCTACCAACGCTGGCGGCGATAGGGCCGACGGCTAGGAAGCCGATGCGAGAAATGCCGGAGGAGCGGCCTCAGCGCCCCATACGGGCACCGGCTGCAGCTTTGAAACACCCAAAGTCCAGCCCGATGCTTGAGGGGCCATTCTTTCCACCTGGAATAGCACCGGTCGCGAATCGAGTTCACAGCCGTTTCGACGTTCGATCACGCGGAGCGCTACGACTGAATCCCTCTCCACTTCGACATGCAGCGAGAGCTGGCAGCCGCCGTCGCTTATGTTGGAGGTGAGCGTGCGTTCCGTGAAGAAACGCCCGTAGCGATTGAAACCGCAGACTTCGACCCGGAATGCGCTGGCGATGCGCTGTTCGCGGCGCGGTTGGCGGATGGATTCCCGGGCTTGTGCTTCTGATTCTGCAAAGTGTGCCGCTACGTTGGCCATGTATTGAATTCTCCTTCATCGGGCGAAATCTACTGAGCAACTAAACTCCAGGCGGATGACAGCTGTTCGGCCCACAGAGGCTTACGGCCAGCCAGGCAACAGCGACGCGCTACTGCGCAGCGCCCTTGGCCTGTGCTTTCTTCGTTGTGCGCTTCAGGAAGCGGTACAGACTTGTGCGGCCAATGCCGAGAACTTGCGAAGCACGAACACGGTTACCATTGCACATTTCAAGGACGCGCTGGATATGAACTCCGCGAACCTCATCGAGAGGAATCGGTCGCCAATTCTCCTCGGCTACGGATACGACGGAACGGCGCGGCTTCTGGAGATGAGCGGGAAGATCAGTGACATCAATGAAATCGGCACTGGCCGTGAGGGCCGCGCTGGATATGACATTTTCGAGCTCGCGGACATTTCCCGGCCAGTCGTGTTGCAGCAGAGCGATCTGAGCGCGGCGCGAGAGGCCTTGGAATGGCTTGGAATATGCTTGGCTGTATTTCTTAAGGAAGTGCTGGATGAGAATGGGGATGTCTTCCGTTCTTTCGCGCAGACCGGGAACGCGGATCTCGACCGTGCTGAGGCGGTAGAAGAGATCTTCGCGGAAGCGGCCGCCGAGGACTTCGGCACTCAGGTCTCGATTGGTGGCGGCAATCAGGCGCACGTCCACGTGCCTCACTTCCGGCGAGCCGACGCGCTGGATTTCGCGGTTCTGAATGACGCGCAGGAGCTTCGCTTGCATTTGCAGTGAGGTCTCACCGACTTCGTCGAGAAACACCGCGCCGCCGTTGGCGTATTCAAAAAGGCCGGGGCGAGTATCCGTCGCACTGGTAAATGCGCCGCGGACGTGGCCGAAGAGCTGGCTTTCGAGAAGCGTGTCGACAAGCGCCGAGCAGTTGCAGACGGCGAAACGCTCCTGTCCGACCGGGCTCATGTGATGGAGGGCGCGTGCGATGAGCTCCTTACCTGAGCCGGTGGGGCCGGTAATGAGAACGTTCGAGTAGTGGCGCGCGACCTTTTTTGCCAGGTCAAAGACTTCAAACATTGCCGGACTTCGCCCAACAATGCCGTGGAATTGGAGATTTTCGAGAAGACGATTATCGAGGTCGCGTATGTGAGATCGCTGCGTGAACAGCTCAGCGAGGTCGTCGAGTGCTTTCGTCAAGCGCGCGAAATCGAGAGGCTTCGCGAGGTAATCGTAGGCGCCGCGTTTGATGGCGTCGATGGCAGCATCCACGGAGTAGTAGCCAGTGACGAGGATGACGTAGATGCCGGGGTCGTATTGGAGAACTTTTTCGAGAAATGCGAGCCCGTCCATGGCCGGCATTCTGAAGTCTGCGATGACGGCGCGGCAGCCGCCGAGGCGGATCTTCTGAAGAGCCTCTTGAGGGTCAGTCGTGCCGACGGTGGGGAAGCCGAGCTTTGTAAGGCGGTCCGTGGCGAGATCGACGAGATCGGCTTCGTCGTCGAGAACGCAGACAGGAAGATTTTTTCGAGCCGTGCTGACGATGGGTTTTTCTTCGACTGTGAGCATGCAGCGGTATAGGCACGATGTGTTCCAGAGTGCTCAACGGTGGCCCGGAAGTTGGGGGTCGAGGGGCTGAAACGGTTCACCTACCGGTAACTATCGGGCCACAATGGATTTGTGAAGAGTACAGGAGGAGGCACCTATGTGGGCACATACAAAACCGAGCACCATTCCGAAGCAGCGGCTCACAATTTCGCATTCCAATTCGGGACGCCGGAACGCGAACAGTACCAAAACGGCTCTGGCGCCACGGACGCGAGGAGTAATCAGGGCACCGCCCCGGCCCGAAGTGTACGGGGGAATTACTTCGGCAGAGCTTCGCCAACTCAACTTCTGCCAATTCATCTCCGCTGTGCGACTGGATTACGCAACGCGGACTGCCAAGAGTCCCTCGGCGCACGTCTCCTTGTAGCTTGCGCGAGGGCGCAGGCGCTCGAGCGAGACGCGCGCTGTGCCATCCGCATTCTTCTCGGCGTTTGTGAGAGCCTCATAGGCGATCGGAAAACTGGCGGCCGTTGCCAGCGGTTGGAGCAGCCGGACAAACACGATACAACCTGGGCGAATATCTGAGCGCAACAACATCGATTTCTTATCGTCCGGCTTCCATTCGAGAGTGGTTTTCTCCACGAAAAAATTCTCTTTCGCATCCCAGCCCGATACTTCTACGCGGTAGTTGTCTTCGCCGTTCACGGTCAAATTCAGGTCCGAGTCCATGGTTGCCTCTTATGATTTTATGTAGTCGCCGTGCAGACACGGGTAATGCAGGAAACATGCCAAACAAAGGAGGGGTTCGCGTTCAGGAATAAGAGGTTAAAAGACGTGTTGCGAGCGAATCTGCGATCAGGTGTACCAAAGACGCGAACTGTGCGGGATTGAACCTGGTTTCACCCCTTGGCCCAGAGATATGCGGGGGGAGCTGGGCGTCTCCGAGATTCAGATCAGCCCCAATGTGACCCGGGATAAAGGGCGCCCAATGCAAATCGGAAGACCACGCTAAAGATCCTGTCGAATAGATACCAGGCGAGAACGAGGCCGAGCATTCCGAAGCCCTGGGTGCGAAACCAGTCGAGGAAGCGGCGGGCGGTGTCTTCAGGCA
Source organism: uncultured Acidobacteriota bacterium (assembly GCA_963772535.1). Lineage (GTDB taxonomy): Bacteria > Acidobacteriota > Terriglobia > Acidiferrales > UBA7541 > Palsa-295. The sequence goes on along the minus strand of CAVYXN010000003.1, from coordinate 106,441 downwards.
TGATCAGCGTGATGGCGGTGTTGCCATCCAGCGGCGGGACGGGGAGGAGATTGAAAGTGCCGAGAAGCAGATTGAGAACGAAGACGATGCTTAGAAATGTGGCTGCGAAACCGGCGATGCCGGGCACCGTGGCGGTGACCACGCTGGTGAAGCCAGCAGAAGCCGGTCGCTGGAATACGCCAGCGAGAATTCCGGCGTGAATGGCGATTGCCGAAAGGATCACGAGTGTGAAATTTGCCGCCGGTCCAGCGAGCGCCATCCAAGCGGCGCGGTGAGGATGCCGCTCCTGCCATTGGGGATCATAGGGAGCGCTGGCCCAACCGATCATCCAGTGTGCGACGAAGTAGGAAATGATGGGAACCACAACAAGTCCCACCGGCGAACGGCGGATGTGGGGAATGGGGTTGAGTGAAACCTGGCCACCCTCGAAGGCCGTGGTATCGCCGCCGAGCTTGGCCGCGAGCGCATGAGCGCCTTCGTGGCATGTGGTTGAAAACAGAAAAACGATATACCAGATGACGCCGAGAACGAGGAAGTCGGGAGTCATGCTCGCGGTAGACTATGCGTTCGCGAGGCGTTGTGCAAGCATCCTGCGATGCGGCAACGCACCGCGATTGTGAGAACGGAGGAGGAAAAACATGAAGGCTAAGGCGATCGGCTTCGCAATTTTTGTGCTCCTTACAGCATATTCCATAGCTGCTGATGGTGACCGGAGGCACATCGTGCTTCCTCGGCCTTCCGAGTTTAGGGGCTTACCTTTCGGCGACGGCGTTCTGGTTGGCGAAACGCTTTATGTCGGTGGACACGTTGGAATTGATCCAAAAACGGGCAAAGCAGGGATTACCGCCGAGGAAGACGCGAAATTTGCGATGGATGGGGTGAAGCAGACGCTCGAAGCAGCAGGCATGACGATGGACGATCTGGTTTCCGTTCAGGTGTATTGCACGTCGGTGAGTGATTACGCGACGTTCAACGGAGTGTATAAGACGTATTTTCACGGCGACTACCCAGCCCGGGCGTTTGTGCAAATCGCTAAGCTTGTCGTAGATTCGCGGTTTGAAGTGCTCGGGGTTGCTGTGAAACGAAAAAACTAGCGGTGGCCGAGGCGCTCGAATTCTGTCATAGCGCGTTCCATTTCCTCGCGAGCAGTATCGGCGGAGGAGCGGACGCCCTGGACGCGGAGGCGGAAATCGTCCGGGTTGGAAGCGCGCATAATGGCCTCTTCGAGAGTGATGAGGTTGCGCGAGTAGAGATCGAAGATGGATTGATCGAATGTTTGCATGCCGTACTGGCTGGTGCCGGCGGCAATGGCGTCGCGAATCATGCGGGTCTTATCCGGGTTGATGATGCAATCGCGAATGTAGCCCGTTGATACCATCACTTCTACAGCGGGGACTCGGCCCTGCCCGTCGCTCTTGCGCACCAGGCGTTGGCTGACGACTGCTTTCAGCGTCGAGGCGAGCTGCAAGCGAATCTGCTTCTGCTCGGGCGGTGGAAATACGGCAATAATGCGCTGAATGGTTTCGGTCGCATCAAGGGTGTGCAAGGTCGAGAGAACGAGGTGTCCGGTTTCTGCAGCGAGCAGCGCTGTCGAAATCGTTTCGAGGTCGCGCATTTCGCCGACGAGCACGACGTCGGGATCCTGACGAAGAGCGGCGCGAAGCGCGGTGGAGAACGACGAAGTGTCGACTTCGACCTCGCGCTGATTGATGAAGCCTTTTTTGTCGCGATGCAGATATTCGATCGGGTCTTCGATGGTGATGATGTGTTCGGCGCGGAGCGAATTGATGCGGTCGATCATAGCGGCGAGCGTCGTTGACTTACCAGATCCGGTGGTGCCGGTCGTAAGAATCAGGCCGCGCTGCTCTTCGCAAATTTGCGTGAGGATGCGCGGCAGTTCAAGCTCTTCGATGGTGCGAATTTTGGTTGGAATGACGCGGAGGACCATACCGACGTTGCCGCGCTGCTGAAACACGTTGACGCGGAAGCGTCCCAGGCCTGCGACGCCATAAGCCATGTCGAGTTCGGCGGTTTCCTTGAATTTCTGCTTCTGCCGGTTGGTCATCATGCTGAAAGCCATCGACAGCATTTCTTCCGGGGTGATGCGCGGGACGTCGGTCAAACCACTGAGGATACCGTCGACGCGAAGGTAGGGGTGGTTGCCGACCTTGAGATGCAAGTCGGAAGCGCGGCTCTCCACTGCGCGGCGTAAGAGATCGTCAATGTTGATGGCCATGAATAAACTCCCGGCTTTCTGCTCCATGTGACGCTAGCACGCGGATTTATGGGCGGGCAAGAATGCGCGGTGCGGCAATTTCTAAGCGAACAACCTGTACGAGTGGACAGGTGCGTTCGAATTTGCGGTTTCTTCAGGCGGGCAGCTGGTCGCGGAGAAAAAAACGATCGTAGATGACGGCGGCGAGCACACCACCGAACAGCGGACCGACCCAATAAACGCCGTGATTTGACCAGTGGCGGGCAACGAGGGCCGGGCCAAACGCGCGAGCGGGGTTCATGGCGGCGCCCGTGAAGGGATAACCAGCCAGCATTCCGGCTGTGACCGTGAGCCCAACGGCGAAGCCAGCGAGCCTGTTGGCGAGGCTCCTGGGGTCTACCATGGCGGCAAAGAAGACGAAGACAAGAATAAACGTGAGGACTGCCTCAAGCATCATCGCGTGCATCCGGGTGAAATCCGTGATGGGGACAAGGTCCGGAGTGCCGAGAGCCACCGGCCGCCAGACGGATTCAGGAATAATTGTGACGAGCAGGAAAGCAGCAGCGACCGAGCCGAGAAGCTGGGCGAGCCAGTAGAAAAGTGCTTTCATTGTGCCGAGCCGGCGCGTAACCCAGAATCCCGCGGTGATTGCAGGATTGAAATGGCCGCCGGATATGTGTCCAAGGGCGCTGACCATCACGCCCATTGCAAGTCCGCTGGCTAAGGCGATCGCGAGCAAGCCTATGTTTGCCTGACCGTTGGCGCGAAGGTATTGGTCGGCACAAATGCAGCCCGCACCGGCAAGAACCAACGTGAACGTCCCGATAAATTCAACGAAGAGCTTTTGTCCCAGGCTGTACACGGATGCTCCACGATCGTGGCAGAGTGAGAGGAAGAGCAAAGCGATCGCGCGCGAATTCTACTACGACCGCCGAGACGGACCGATACTTTTCGAGTTTGAGACTGAAGCGGTGACCTTTGCCGCTTGGAACGATTCGTTAGCGAACCGTCGCAGGTGCTGGAACGCCCACCGGGGTGAGCCAGCCGTGGCGATCCGCTTTCTTGCCGCCGGTGAGCGCGAAGAATTCGTCCTGGATTTTCTTGGTGATAGGTCCGCGGGTACCGTTGCCCACTGTGACGCGATCGACTGACCGAATCGGTGTCACTTCAACCGCAGTCCCGCAGAAGAAGAGTTCATCGGCGATGTACAGCATTTCGCGCGGAATGATTTGTTCGGCGACGGGAATATCGAGATCGCGACATAGCCGCATAACAGTGTTTCGGGTGATGCCGGGAAGAGCGCCATTCGAGAGGGGAGGGGTGATCAGTGTACCGCCGAAAAGGAGAAAAATATTTTCGCCGGAGCCTTCGCTCACTTGACCGTGCACGTCGAGCGCTATTCCTTCCGAATAGCCATTCGCGTGCGCTTCGATGCGAATCAGTTGTGAGTTCATATAGTTTGCGGCGGCTTTGGCCATCTGCGGCAGAGTGTTGGGCGCCGGACGGTTCCAGGAACTGACGCAGACATCCACACCTGCGTGCAATGCCTCTTCTCCCAGATACTGCGCCCATTCCCAGCACGCGATGTAGACCTCAATCGGACAGCCAACGGGATTCACGCCAGCTGTGCCGTAGCCGCGCATCACCATGGGCCGGATGTAGCAGGCATTCATCTTATTGGCGCGGACGACATCGAGATTCGCCTGAGCGAGTTCCTCGGCTGTGAACGGAATGTCCATGCGGTAGATGCGGGCGGAATTCAAGAGGCGCTGCATGTGTTCGCGAAGACGGAAGATAGCCGGGCCTTGCTGGGTGTTATAGCAGCGAATCCCTTCGAAGACGGTGGAGCCGTACGTGATGACATGCGACAGAACGTGAATCTTGGCATCATCCCATTCGATCATTTTGCCGTTGTGCCAGATCTGACCGGTCTTCGGAAAGCTCATTGAGTGTCTCCGCGGCGCGATTTTCGCGCTGTTGTGCGCCCGCGAATCGAAAGTACAGGAGCGTAGTTGGGACGTCAATGGGAAGGAGGTAGTAGAACTAGCTCGGCGCGGAATCCATATTGGCCGGGCCGATTTCTCGCGCGAGAAAATACTTCGTTTGGACTCAATCCTCGCGTAGCGCGACGAGGGGATCGACCTGCGTAGCGCGTTGTGCAGGAATGAAACAAGCAAACAGGGCGACGGCTGCCAGCAGCAGCGCAATCGAAGCGAATGTGAGTGGATCGGTCGCCGTCACCGAAAACAGCATCGAGCGAAGGAATCGCGTGACGATTGCCGCGCCGATGAGGCCGACTCCAAGGCCAATAGCGACGAGCAGCATGCCTTCTCCGAGCGCCATGCGAAGAATGTCACCGCGCTGAGCTCCCAACGCGACGCGAACGCCAATTTCATGGGTTCTCTGGCTGAACGTGTATGCCATTACGCCATAGATGCCGATGGAGGCCAGCAGCAGTGCGACACCCGCAAAGACGGCGAGGATAGTCAGCGCGAAGCGGCGATCCGCCAGAGATTTGGCGACCACTTCGTTCAGCGTGCGAACTGCAAAAACGGGAATTCCCGGATCGACGGACTGAACCTCACCACGAATTGCGTCGCCCAATGTGCCCGGATCGGTTGAGGTGCGAAGGTAGATGGCGGCCGTCACGCCAGGATTCTGAAGCAGCGGAAAATAAACGTGAGGCATGGCTGGCGCGTCGAAGCCGTCAGACTTGACGGAGGAGACGACGCCAACGATGGTTGTCCATGCGGCGGTGGAATTAAGGGCTCCCGCTTTGATTTGCTTGCCGATGGGATCTTCGCCGGGCCAGTAGCGGTGTGCGAGCGTGTCGTCAATGAGGGCGACCTTTTGAGAACTGACGTCGTCGGAATCTGAAAAATTGCGGCCGGAAACCTGTGCGATTTCGAGCGTGCGGAAATACTCAGGAGTGACGGCTGCGAATTCAGCGACGGGGACTCTTTCCGCATCGGCAGGCCGGCCCTGAATCGTAAAGGGGAAGCTGTTGCGGGCGCGGGTCATTGGGAGGCTGCCACCGCTCCCAATCGCGGCTCGCTGCACGCCGGGCATCGCTGAAACGCGACGCAGGAGCTCGCGATAGAAAGCGCTGCGCTTTTCTGGTGGACGGTATGGATCAGCTTTTGGATCGTTCGGCACCGCCATCCAAATCTGCGCCGTAACCACCGAGCTCGGATTGAATCCGGGTTTCACTTGCAGCAATTGCCAGAAGCTGCGCAAGAGCAGCCCGGCCCCGATCAGAAGTATCAAAGACAACGCAATTTCGGAAGCGACAAGAACGCGCGAGATTCGCGTGTGTTTTTTGGATGAGCCCGAGCCTCGGCTGCCTTCACGCAGAGTGACGATTTGGTTGGAACTCGCAGCTTGCAGGGCCGGGACGAGGCCAAAAATTACGCCGGTGAAGATCGAGACAAAAAACGCGAACGCGAGTACTCCGATATTGATCGAGACTTCATTGAGCCGGGGAAGATCAGCAGGAGCGAACCGCAACAGCGAATTTTTCAGTATCACGACCGTGAAAAGCGCAATGATGCCCGAGATCGCAGCCAGCAGCACGCTTTCGGTGAGCAGCTGACTGATGAGCCGGCCGCGACTCGCGCCGAGCGCCAGGCGGATTGCAACCTCGCGCTGGCGTCCAGCTCCCCGCGCCAGCAGCAAGTTCGCGATATTGACGCAGGCGATTAGTAGGACGCAGCCGACCGCGCCGAATAGCACAAACAATTCGATGCGCACGCCGCCAACGAGATCATCCTGAACCGAGACAAGGCGAGTTCCCCACGAAGCGGCGGCAGGGTAGTCGGTTGGGTATTCCCGGCTCAGATTGGCTGCGAAAGTGTCCAGCTTGGCTTGTGCTTCAGAAGCGGAAAGGCCCGGTTTCAAGCGGGCAATTGCGCCTGGCATCATACGGATCGCTCGCTGCGGCGGGTTCGGGAATGGGTCCGCGGCATATCCGGCAGCGATCCAGAGATCGACGTCCGTTTGGAGCGTGCGGCCTGGATGGCGAAAATCGGGAGGCATCACTCCTACGATGGTGTAGAGATCGCCGTCGAGCCGAATTTTCTTTCCGATTGCGCGAGGGTCTGCGCCGAATTCGCGACGCCAGAACCCGTCGCTAATAACTGCCGCTTCGATGAAACCAGGTACGGTTTCTTGCTTGGTATAGATACGTCCCAGTTGAGCGTTGGCGCCAAGCAGCGTGAAGTAGTTCGTGCTTGTGGCGACCACTTCAACGCGCTCCGGCCGATCGCCTCCCGTTAAATTCGCGCTTATCGGCCAAACGGCGGAAATGTCCTCGAAGACCCCTGAGCGATTTTGAAGGTCCTCGAGTTCGGGTTGGGACATTCCTACATCGCGCACGTTGGATGCGCGCAGGTCATCAAACACGCGGACGAGCTGCCCGGGCTGCCGATAGGGAAGCGGACGAAGGAGGACGGCTCGCACCACGCTGAATGCGGCTACATTCGCGCCAATCCCGAGCGCCAAGGTAAGAATCGCGACAGCGGTGAAGGCGGGCGCTTTGGCAAGCATCCGGGCGGCATAGCGGAGATCCTGCAGAAATGAATTCATGGCGCCTCCTCTCCCGGATAAGCGAACGCGCCTGGCTGCGAACGGAGTGATAGCGCGATAAGCAATATGACGAGTGGATTGGGGCGTTTGTTAGCGGCCAAATTGGCTTAGCCCAGAGCGCACTGGGAAGAGGTATTCACCCGCATGTTTTGAGTCGGGTTACCGAATTCGGACACTCAAACTAGCGGCCGGCGGCTTGTTCGTCCCGGAGTACCATGCAGGTTGAAGAAGAACGCGCCACAAGAGCGCCTTGCGAGTTCGTTATGTCGCATTCGACCATGCCGACGGACTTCCCGCGCTTTACCACCTTACCCGCCGCGCGGAGTCTTTCCTTCCATACCGGCCGGAGGAAGTTGATTTTCAGTTCGAGGGTGGTGAACGATTCGCCCTCCTCGAGGGTCGACGCAAAGGCGATGCCCATAGCGGCGTCTGCAATATCGCATAGAATCCCGCCGTGAATGGTGCCCATCGGGTTCGCGTGGATGTCGCCGGCTTCGAGCTCGACAACGGACTCGCCGAGGCGGATCGCGGTGAGTTCAAACCCGATTAGACGCGCGACCGGTGCTTGCGGCACTTCGCCGCGAGCCATTCGTTCGATTGCCTCAAGACGCTTCGACATAGGCTTTCCTTCTTACGATCAATTTTGGGTATGAGTTCCGCCGACGATTGGAGGCGAATCGTCTAGAGGTGATCATCCACAGAGACTTCCTCTTTGGGGGTCGCTGCAAAGCCGCTTATGCGGCCCCAGGCGCTGGTCTTCCAATTATCAGCGGCCCCTTTGGCCAGAATCCACGGGGGCAGATCGACATACAAGTACGAAGCCAATGCGTTGATGTAAGGCTCGTACATGCCGCGAAGTTTGATCAGCTTTTCATCCACTTCCAGACCTTCAAGAAGGCTATAGCCCGATTCCGTGAGCGAGGAGCGCAGACGCTTCAGCTCCGAAGTAGGAAGCCGATCGATGACCGTTTCGCGCGGAGTAGCATAGAAGACTTGCGCCAGGTCGACAACCGTGTGGCGGCACATCGCAAAGGTCAGGCGCGCCTGCCGCGAGCATGCATTGTCCAAGCTGGCGATAAGAAATGCGCTCGTATCCAGGATCGCCGTGAGGGCGCCGAGCCAGGATTCGTTGCTGTGCTGGGACCGAAAGTAGCTGACCACCGGATACGAAATGTGGCTCTCGAGCAGTTCTGCTGACCACCTTTCCCAATCGCGAAGGAGCCGCTGGAGGGCATCGATGCCGCCCGGTCCGGTATGTCGTCGAAGAAGCTCTGCTGCCGTGGGGGGAGAGCCGGCGCGAGCATCGAGTAGAACGATATTGACCTCGCGGCGCGAAAACGCCTGATAGATCACCGGCAGATAGCTGATAACCAGCGCGAGAAAGCCGAATCCCAGTCCGCCTTCGAATACAGCGAGTCTGCGTTCGCCGGCAGTGTGAGGGACTACGTCTCCCAGGCCAAGAGTAAAGAACGTTGTTCCGCTCATGTAAAGAAGCGTGCTGAAGCTGGGCTGGGTGGTGTCGGTGTGAGCGGCCGCGCCGTAGTACATGAAAGCAAACCCAAAAATCAGCGCTGCGGCCCAAACCACGAACAGGCACAAGAGCGAAAGAGGGCCAAAGTAGCTGATAAAAGACTCGCGAATTCTTGGTGAATGAATCTTTCGAGCGAGACCCTTCCAGGGAATCCAGGTAGACAAATAAAACATTCGCGTCAGGCGGAACCATCGGGCAACGCGCCGGGGCAGAATGATGGTTTCGAACGCGTCCCAAAGGACTACGGTAACGATGAGAAAGCCGACGATGGCCGGAAGGATCAAGCAGCTTGCTCCAGATGCGCGTCCATCGTGATTTCGGCTTTCAGGAGCCGCGATACCGGGCAATTTGCTTTTGCGCTTGCGGCCGCCGATTCGAATGCGCTCGCCGAGATACCCGGGACACGAGCCGAAACATCGAGATGAATTTTCGAAATTGTCCAGCCGGCATCGAGTTTCTCGAGCGTGAGCTTGGCAGAGGTGCGCAGGGTTTGCGGCGTGAAGTTCATGGTGCCGAGTTGGGCGGATAGTGCCATCGTGAAGCATCCCGCATGCGCGGCAGCGATGAGTTCTTCAGGGTTGGTGCCTTTTCCGTTTTCAAAGCGCGTGACGAACGAGTAGGGAGCGTCGGAAAGAACACCACTTTGCGTCGTGATCGTGCCCTTACCTTCCTTCAGCGAACCGTTCCATACGGCCGATGCTGTCCGTTCCATTGAGCCTCCTTTAGAAGTAGAAGCTGGATATCTAACTGCCAGAAATCATAAGCCGACGCGGAGTTGAGAAACGCTTCCCGCGTCAGGGAACCAAGATAATTTTGCCATACGCGCCCGGCTCCATGATGATTTCGTGTGCGCGGGGCGCCTCGGACAGGGGAATCTCATGGCGAATCACGGGGCGGAGCGTTTCGTTTTCGAGACCCGCGACGAGCGCCGAGTGAATGCTGATGAGATCCTTCTGGGAAGCGTTCCAGAGCGACATGCAGACGATTGAGCCGTCGCGTCCCATCGCGTCGCGCGGATTAATTTCGATACTGCCTCGATTTCCGACGACGCTCACGCGGCCTCCCATCGCGAGAATCTGAAGATCCTTGGCCAGGTTAACATTTGCCAGCATTTCGATGATGACGTCGTAGCCGCGTCCATTGGTAAGCGCGAGGGCCTTTTCGAAATGGTCTGGCGCGCTGTGATCGAGCACTGCATGTGCACCCTCATCGGCCACAAGTTTCCGACCGCGCTCGGAACTGGCCGTACCAACGACGTGCAGTCCCGCAGCACGCGCCAGTTGCACTGCCGCGATTCCAACACCGCCGCTCGCGCCTTGAATCAGCACAGTTTCGGCGGGAAGAGACTTCGCCTTCTGGAAGAGTGCGCGATAGGCGGTGCCGTAAGGAACATGCATCGAGGCGCCTTGCGAGTACCACGCATTGGCGGGAAGCGGAAACACCGCCCAGGCTTCGCATAGAGCTTGCTCCGCGTAAGTGCCACTCAGACTGCCTGCCGTATAAATCCGGGCTCCAGGCGCCAGTCCCTCGACACCCTCGCCGACAGACAGAATCGTACCCGCGCCATCGGTTCCAGGCGTGTAGGGCAGCGGCGGCTTACGCGGATACGTGCCGGCGCGAATGTAAACGTCAACCGGGTTCACGCCCGCCGCTTCAATCTTTACGACGACCTGGCCATGCCCGGGCTTTGGATTCGGAACCTCTTCGAGCTGCAGTTTTTCCGGGCCGCCAAACTCTTTCACGCGAATGGCCTTCATGAAGTTCTCCTTGTGCGGATAGCCTGTCCGGTTGGAATTGGATGTGAGCCAGAGGGTTCCGGATTTGGAAAAATTCCGGTGGACGAGAACACTGGGACTCTCAATTCTCGGTTGGCGCGCCTTGGTGCGATTCAAACTTCTTTAAGGTCTGGTAGTCCCTATGGATTCGCTCGAGGCGCGTGCCAGCCGCATTTTCATAGATACCGAACACCAAGAAGGGAACCATAGCAGCTAAGACCCAAAGCTTTGCGCGGGGCGATACTTTGGCCTCAGGTTCCCACCGAAAAAGCTGTCGCGAAATCTCGAACGCCACAAGCACACCAATGGTAAGGGCGACCACGTCAGTGAGAATTTCACCCGCAGTTGAGAGGTTTGTTGTCGCAGCCTCGAGGCCCGTGGCGAGATATGTGGCCGGCAGAAACAGTGACACGCGTTGAATCCAGCCCGGAAAGATCGCCAACGGGATCGTGGCGCCGGAGAGAAATAGGAACGCCGTCCAGATCAGCTGATTGATTACTTGGGTTTCCTGCATCGTGTTTGTCACGCTGGCGACAATTAAGCCAAAGGATGAGAACGCCGCGGAGCCGAATGTCACCAGCAGAAAAACCGCCCAGAGGTTGCCCCACGAGATCATGTGAAAGGCGAAACGGCAAACCAGAATTTCGATCAACACGGTCGGCATCGTCATCAGGTAGTTGGAGACGATACTGGAGGCCAACATCGGACCAGCGCCGATCGGCGCGAGACGGAAGCGGCGTAGAATGCCTTGCTCGCGAAACGTGACGAGCTGCACGCTGAGCCCCCAAAAGCTGCCCATCACCGTCATCGTAAGCACCGCGCCGAGAATATAGGCAATCCAGCCCGCCTGACCTTTGGCCAGAACCAATACGAAAAAGAAAAGAAAACCAAGCGGCATGATCAGGCTAAAAAATAAGAAGGTGCGGTTCCGCATGGCGAGCCGCATGCGTATTTTCGTCAGCGTCCAGGTGTTTACCAGAGAATTTGCGCCCATTATTCTCGCAGTCGTCATTCCCGCAGCCGGCGGCCGGTGAGTTCGATGAACGCGTCTTCGAGAGACGGCGAAAACATTTCGAGGCTTTGTAGCTCGTTGTTCTCGGCTTCCAGCTGCTTTACAAGCGCAACGATCGTTTGGGGAGGACGCGAAGAGTGCATTACGTAAGCGCCGTCGAATTGCCGACAGTCGGTGACGCCATCAAGCCGGGCGAGTGACCCGTCCGCGATCGGCTTCGCCAAGCGGACTTCGATGCGTGTCGTCCCTGCTGAAGCATGTTTTAAGTCGCGCGGCGTACCGAGGGCGATCACGCGTCCCTGATCAACGATTGCCACCCGATCGCACAGACGCTCGGCTTCTTCAATGTAGTGGGTGGTAAGTAGAACCGTCTTTTTGCTGCGCTTGAGTTCTTCGATGATGTCGTAGATTTCGCGGCGCACTTGCGGGTCCAGTCCGGCGGTGGGCTCGTCAAGAAACACTACGCTCGGGTCGTTCACGAGAGCCATGGCTAGAGCGAGACGCTGCTTTTGTCCTCCGGAGAGCTGGCTGTAGAACGCGGTTCGCTTTTCTTCCAGCTGAAAGCGCTTTAGCAATTCGTCCGTATTCGCATGCCGGCGATAGAACTTAGCGAACAACTCAATCGCCTCCTTCACGCGAATCTTGTCCGGCAGGGAAGTGGATTGTAGCACCGCGCCGATTTGTTCTTTGAACTCGAAGCCGCTCTTTTCAGGATCGAGGCCGCATACGCGCGCGAGGCCGCGGTCAGGCGTGCGCATCCCTTCAAGAATTTCGACCGTCGAAGTCTTTCCCGCTCCATTGGGACCGAGCAGCCCGAAGACTTCTCCTTCTTCGACTTCGAAACTCACGCCCCGAAGCGCTTCGACAGCGCCGTAGTTTTTGTACAGCCCTTCCACTTGGATGACGGGGGTGCCCACTCAGCTTGTCCTCAATTTCGGAAGCGTTCTTCTATATCACAGTCAGCTGGGCCGCGCGAAGGCGGCCGACGATAGAAGCGGCTCGGATCGGTTCAAGGTCGCGCACGACGTTTCGCGGGACGCTTGGATCGCGGCTTTGATCTTGTTCGCGCCGTTGCGGGGATCCATCCGCATTGCTCCATATTCACGCGCCTGTCGGTCAAAACGACTCCTTCGGTCTCAAGCAAGCGTCGCTGGAGACTCGCGCGCGGCTCCGATATGAGCAACCTTCCGCCGGCGCCCACGACACGATGCCAGGGAATTCCTTCTCCGCTGTAACATGCCGCCATCGCATGCCCGGCCGCGCGGGCGCCGCCTTTCAGGCGGATCGCTTTCGCGAGCGCTCCGTAGGTTGTTACGCGGCCGCGCGGAATTTTTTTCACCAAGTTGTAAACCGGATACCAAGACGACATTGCCCGCTGCCCCTTTTCCGTCATCGCTGATTTTCCTGAAAAGCTGCCGTTTAAAGCTAGAACCAGCGAGTTCCGGTCAAGACTACTTTCACCACAAATCAAGCATCTAACTACGTGAGGTGATGTTTGGCCAGTTGCTAAGTTCGAAAACCTTCAGCGGTACAGCCGCAAGGTCTTTATTCGCGCCCCTGACGCCCTTCCGCGGGATGCTGCAAGACTAATAACCAATTCGAAGCAACCATCATAACTCTAGAGCATCGTACCATTGACGGGGTAGTGGACGCCTCATACACTACGCCACGAACCGTCGAAAAGGAGGCAGTTGTGGCTTTCGTTCGACGCAAAGGCAACACCTACTTTCTGGTGCACAATGTGCGCCGGCAAGGGAAGGTGCAGCAACTTCACCTGGCGCGGCTAGGCGAGCGGCCGCGAATCACGGATGACGTGGTGCGTCGGGTTTCGCGGAACCATCCGTTCCTCGAACTCGATTGGCCGCGTTTGCGGGAGTCCGTGAATAGCCGAGTGGAGTTGTTCAACGTTCGCTCGCCATACGTGCAGAGCCTTATGCACTCACTACGCAACTTAAACCTGGACCTGGCCGATCTGTCGCCGCCGATGTTGCTGCTGACAGACCGAGCCAATTCAAGCCGTGAACTGGTCACGCAATTGCGAATGTTGCGATCCATTCTCGATATCAAGTTAGACCAATTCGAGAGATCTGGACCGCAAATCGCAGTAAGCGGAAGGAAGTTCCGGTAGGGGGAGTAATACCGTGGGCGCGCATGCATTAAAACTCGACCCGACCCAACGCAGCGTGGAATCGCGTGATTTCGAGGGAGGGCTGCGTCGGAAGATTGTAGGGCAGGACGAAGCGGTGCAGGCCGTCGTAGACCTGTATCAGGTGTTTCGCGCCGGCCTGAACTCGCCGGGACGGCCGGTGGGGAACCTGTTGTTCCTCGGACCCACGGGAGCCGGCAAGACGCGCGTGGTGGAAGCCACGGCCGAGGTGCTGTTCGGTGATCCGCGGGCGGTGATCAAGGTGGACTGCGCCGAGTTCCAGCACTCACACGAAATCGCGAAATTGATTGGGTCGCCTCCAGGGTATTTGGGGCACCGGGAGACACATCCGCTAATCACACAGGAAGCCCTCGCGCAATATCACACGGAGAAACTGAAGATTTCGTTTTTACTGTTCGACGAAATCGAGAAGGCGTCGGATGCGCTGTGGCAACTGCTGCTGGGGATTTTGGACAAGGCCACGCTCACGCTGGGCGACAACCGCCGAGTGGACTTGTCGCAGACGATGATTTTCATGACGTCGAACCTGGGCGGCGGGGAAATCACGGAACTGATGACGGGCGGAATGGGATTTGCGCCGACGGTGCCGGCGGATTCCAAGCCACGCCTCGACGAGAAGGTGGAAAAGACAGCATCGGAAGCAGCGAAGCGGAAATTCGCGCCGGAGTTCATGAACCGGATCGACAAGACGATCGTGTTCCATCCGCTGCGCTCAGAGCAGCTGGAGCAGATTCTCGAGATCGAACTGGGAATGGTGCAACAGCGCGTGCTCGAGACGGCCAAGGGACGTTTCCTATTCCGCGTCACTCAGTCCGCGCGTGAGTTCTTGCTTAAAGAAGGGACTGACCTGAAATACGGAGCGCGCCATTTGAAGCGTGCGATCGAGCGTCACATCGTCTATCCGCTCGCGAGTCTGCTTGCGACCGAGCAAGTGACCCTGGGCGATGTGATTTCGATCGACTGGGATGGTGCTGAGCAAGCCTTGCGGTTTTCCAAGGAAGCGGAAGGCGCGCTTGTTCCGGTGCCGTCTCCGATCCCGGAGACGATGGCTGAGGCCGCTGCCGCGCACTGTGACGGGCGTCCGGTTCCGATGTTCCCCGCGGCGACAGCCACGGCGGACGTTGGAACAGCAAAAAAGCTGGCGTCCTCGAACAACCGAACGATTCCGGTGGAGAAGGCCAAGAACGACAAGAGCAAGTCGTAGCGCGAGCTACGACGGTCCGGGATACGATTCCGCGGCATGCCCTGTTACTGGGCATGCCGCGTTTCTATTTGTATTGCTATGCTTCAGATTCGAGAGCTAAAGCGATGAGTGGCTTGTTTAGTCCTACTTCGGTGGCTCCATCGGTTCATCGAAGCTGCCACCGTAGATGCTGGGCACCTTGCCCCCCATGGGCCGCAGATAAGTGCAGAGCTGCCCGCGATGGTGCGCCGTGTGTAGCATCATGAAATGCCAATACAGGACCGCAGGGTGATTGTAGATTCCAAAGAACGGCATAGTAGTGGCCCAGAAATCGGCAGGGAGCTTGGCGACTTGATCGAGCTTGGGACCGAACTCATCGTCATACCAGGCGGCGATGTCAGCAGAGTTAGAGAAATCCGCAGGCATGCTGTCGTCTTCCATTTCAAATTTGCCTGCGAGAAAACCCTCCAGGAACCAGATGTCACAGCTGGCAATATGCCAGACCAACTCGAGGGCGCTGCGGCTGTGAGGGGCGGGCCGGTAGGATTCCTTGGTGATGGGAACGGCTTTAATGACGCGCGAGGTAATTTCCGATTCCTTGCGGATGATCGGAAGTTGGATGTTCAGGAGAAAGGCCGCTTGTTCCGGCGTCATGGATAGGATCTCTTCGCGTGTTGGGGACGTGTCTTTCATGGTTTCCAGCGAAGAATCGGCTTCCGGGCGGCAGCGACTTCATCGAGCCGGCCCACACGCGTGGAATGCGGCGCTGTTTTCACGAGATTGGGATCTTCCTCGGCCTCAGCAGCAATCGAGCGCATCGCGTCGATAAACAAATCGCATTCTTCTTTGGACTCGGATTCGGTCGGTTCAATCATCATCGCACCGGGAACGATCAGCGGGAACGCGGTAGTATAGGGATGAAAGCCGTAGTCGATCAGTCGTTTGGCGATGTCCATCGTATTGACGCCGTGCTTCTTCTGTCGCGCGTCGCTGAAAACCACTTCATGCATCGAAGGTAAATTGTAAGGCAGATCGAAATAGTCTTCGAGATTCTTGCGGATGTAGTTCGCATTCACAACGGCGTCTTCGGTGGCCTGCCGAATACCGGGGCCGTAAGCCAGGGTATAGGCGAGGGCACGAAGCAAAACGCCGAAATTGCCGCAGTAGGCGCGCACGCGTCCAATCGATTGCGGGCGATTCTGATCGAGCGCGAACTGTCCATTCTCCTTTTTCGCGACGACGGGCACCGGCAGAAAGGGTTCGAGAATTTTCTTGACCATCACAGGGCCTGAACCCGGGCCTCCGCCACCATGAGGCGTCGAGAAGGTCTTGTGCAGGTTCAAGTGCATCACGTCCACGCCGAAATCTCCCGGCCGCGTGACGCCTGCGAGGGCGTTCATGTTGGCGCCGTCCATGTAAAGCAGCGCGCCTTTTTCGTGCAGGATCTCCGCAATCTCCGCGATGCGTTCCTCAAATACGCCGAGAGTACTTGGGTTGGTTAGCATCAACGCGGCGACGTCCTCGGTGACGAATTCGCGAAGATGGTCAGTGTCGATCTGCCCGCGTGCGTTGGAACGAATATTCTGCACCTCGTAACCCGCAATCACCACAGACGCTGGGTTTGTTCCGTGAGCGGAGTCGGGTATGAGGACTTTGGTGCGCGGATTGCCTTTGCTCGCGAGGTAAGCGCGAATCATCAAAAGGCCGGCGAGTTCGCCCTGCGCTCCCGCCGCCGGCTGCAGCGTCGCGGCATCCATTCCCGTGATAGCCAGCAGACAATTTTGCAGATCCCAAAGAATGCGCAAGCAGCCTTGTGACACTTCTCCAGGCTGCTGAGGATGTTCGCTCGCGAGCCCATCCAGCCGCGCGACGAATTCGTTTACACGCGGATTGTATTTCATGGTGCAGGAGCCGAGCGGATACATCCCGAGGTCAATCGCGTAATTCCACGTGGAAAGCCGAGTGAAATGCCGGATCACTTCAATCTCGCTGACTTCCGGAAATCCTTCTATCGAGGCGCGCGTGAATTCGGGGCCGAGCGCAGCGACCGGATCCAGTGCTGGCACATCCAGCGGCGGTATTTCCATGCCTCGCTTGCCCGGAGCGGACTTCTCGAATATCAGGCCCTCGTTTTGATTAGGATGCGGACGCACCTTCTTGATCGAGGTGGAGGCCGTCTCCGCGTCTACAACTTTCGAACTCAAGTCAGAAGCTCCTATACCCGGGTCTCGAGAATTTTCTTCAGCGCACCGGCGAAACGTTCAATTTCTGCTCGTGGCATCGTTTCGGTGACGCAGACCAATGCGCGCTTGGTCAATTCTGGGTAATGTGTGCCAAGGGCAAATGGCCCGATGATTTTCTCGCGCAAGAGGGCTGAATTGATCATTTTCACCGAGCGCGGAAATTCGAGGGTGAACTCATTGAACGTTGGGCCAGAGAAGACCCGCCGCACGCCGGGAATTTTTTCAAGCTCGGCTTGTGCGAAGCGCGCTTTCGCCAAGTTTTGCGACGCCACCTCGCGCAATCCCTCTTTGCCCATCAGGCAAAGATGGATGGTTGCGACAAGCGCATAGAGCGCCTCATTCGTGCAGATGTTCGAGGTAGCTTTCTCGCGACGAATATGTTGCTCGCGCGTTGCCAGCGTCAGCACAAAGCCACGCCGTCCAGCTGCATCCGTTGTTTGCCCGGCAAGCCGCCCGGGCATTTGCCGAACGAATTTCTCGCGCGTCGCAACTACTCCGACGTAGGGACCGCCGTAACTCGGCGAAACACCAAAGGCCTGCCCTTCCATCGCGACAATATCCGCCTCGACAGGCGGGCGCGCGATCCCGAGCGAGACAGGCTCAGTGACGGATGCTACGAGCAAAGCGCCACCCGCATGCGCAGTGGCAGCCAGGGTCGGAATTTCTTCTAAAACGCCGAAGAAATTCGGCGTCTGAACAATCACCGCTGCGGCGTCAGCGAGTTTTTCGGAGGTCAACGTGCTGCGATCGATTTGCCCGGACTGCGTGTAAGGCAACTCTTCGATTTCAAGCCCCAGATTACGCGCGTACGTGGCCAGCACCTGCCGATACTCCGGATGCACGCTGCGCGCGACGAGCACCCTATTCCTCCCCGTGAGTCTCTCGGCCATCAGCGCAGCCTCGGTGAGTGCCGTCGACCCGTCATACATCGAGGCATTCGCCACTTCCTGGCCGGTAAGCTGCGCCATCAGCGTCTGAAACTCAAAAATCGCAGTCAGAGTGCCTTGAGCAAATTCCGCCTGATAAGGGGTGTAGGAGGTAAGGAATTCGCCGCGCTGCACGAGTGCGTCAGTAACCACCGAGCGCAAATGAGGGTAAACGCCTGCTCCCAGGAATGAAGTGAAGCCCCTTCCGTTCTCACCTGCGCGTGCTTGAAAATATTGAACAATTTCCGCCTCGGAAAGCGGCCCCGGCAGGGGAAGGGGACAGCGCAACCGGAACTTTTCCGGTATGGATTTGAAAAGCTCGTCGACAGACCGGACGCCGATCGCCGCGAGCATTTCCTCGCGCTCAGACGGACTCTTGGGAAGATAACGCATCAGGCCTAGTGTTCCTTCGCTTTCTCGGTAACATATGCTTCGTAAGCTGCGGCATCCATCAACGACCCTGGCTCTTTGGGATCAGCAAGTCGAATCTTGATCAGCCACGCAGATCCGTGCGGATCGGAATTGATTTTCTCAGGCGCATCAGCCAGCGCCGGGTTCGTCTCCGTGACTTCGCCGCTGACAGGCGTGAAAATCTCGCTCACAGCCTTCACGGATTCCACGGTACCGAGCGATTGTCCCGCCTTCAGTTGAGTTCCCACCTTCGGCAGCTCGACAAACACCACGTCCCCAAGCTCATGCTGTGCGTAATCGGTGATTCCGATTGTGCCGTTCGCGCCGTCCGCTTTGATCCACTCGTGCTCTTTCGTGTAGCGGTAATCTTTCGGGTACATGCCGCCCCCTGGTCGCTGCGAGATTCGATGCTGTCGGTTCAGTGAGGTCGCTTATAAAAAGGCAGCGTAACGATTCGCGCCGGTACCGCCTGCCCACGGATGCTGATTTCAAGCCTCGTTCCGGCCGAGCCCGTCGTAGATGGAACATAGGCCATGCCTATATTCTTCTTGAGAAACGGCGCCGGACCACCGCTCGTTACGCGTCCCGCGTCACGTCCCTCAATCAAAACAGGATAGCCATCACGGCCGATTCGCTTGTCGAGCATTTCAAACCCGACAAGCCGCCGATCAATTCCGCACCGCTTCTGCTCGCCCAGCATATTGCTGCCTAGAAATGGTCCTTTATCGAGCTTGCAAATCCATCCAAGACCGGCTTCGAGAGGCGTTGTGGTCTCGTCGATTTCGTGCCCGTAGAGGCACATGCCAGCTTCAAGGCGCAGCGTATTGCGCGCCCCCAGCCCGCAAGGCACGAGGCCCACCAATTTGCCTGATTCCATCAGATCACCCCAAAGCTCTTCAGAGTGCTCGGGAGCGAAGTAGATCTCGAATCCATCCTCACCCGTATAACCAGTGCGGGCGATCAGGCAATGAGCTCCGCTAACCTCGCCAAAAGCAAAGTGGTAGTAGCGAATCGAATCGAGCGAAACGGGCGTGAGGCGCTGAAGAATTTCCTTCGCTCGGGGGCCCTGGATTGCAAGCTGTGAGTACCGCGGCCCGGCATTTTCAACCCTCGCGTCGAATTTGTTATTCGTCTGGATGTGCTCGAAGTCGTGATCCTGATTGCCAGCGTTGACGCACAACAAATAGTGCGTGTCCGAGATCTTATGGACCAGCAGGTCATCCACGAAAGTGCCGCGCTCGCTCATCAAACCGGAGTAGTGCGCCTGCCCAACGATCAGCTTTGCCGCATCGTTACAACTCACGTGCTGGACGAGATCGAGCGCCTGCTTGCCCCGGATTTCGATTTCGCCCATATGGCTCACGTCGAACAATCCAGCTCGAGTCCTTACCGCCTCGTGCTCGGACAGAATTCCGGAATATTCGAGCGGCATTTCCCATCCGCCAAAATTAACCATCTTTGCGCCCAGGCGGTGATGAAGCGAATTCAGGGCTGTTTTGCGCAATTCCGCGGTGGCCGGCGTTGTCACTGGGGATTTCTCATCGTAGAGACAAGAAAATCACCGTAGCATGCGTGTTTCGAAGTGTCAAGAAAGCCCCTATATCTCCGTTTGCAAGCTCGCAGCGAAAACTACGCGAGCCCGTCTCGTTCTCGGCAATCGTGCGAGCGAACCTGCTTGTCGCCCATTCGCGACTAGCCTAGTATTAATTGTCCAAAGCAATATAGTCTGCTGGAGATGCGATTCTGTGACGGTCCTCTGCTCACAATGTGACAAGCCGGAGACGCAGTGCACCTGCGAAAAGTTCTGTTGTTTCTGTCAATCGCAATACAACATTCGACTTTGCGTGGATGGGTTGTATTATTGTCCGGATTGCCGCGAGGCATGCGATGTCCGCGTTGTGGAGACCAGTGACAGTGACCACTGACCCGGCACGAACTGAGCTTAAGGTGCACAACGACCCGCGACTGCTCACTGCCGTAGGGGCGATCGTGTCCCATTCCGCCCATCGCGCGGGCCTCCCGCGGGAAGCTCAGCAGGGATTCGCCGAAGCGGCAGTCGACGCCGTTCGCGACACATTTCCTCTACTCGGAAACGACAGCACAGGAGATCGCGACCTCCGAATGGTGATCGAAGATTTTCCGGATCGGGTGCAGGTAACGATCGAGCATTCAGGCGAATCAAAACCTACGGCAGGACTTGATACGTTTGTGGGCGGCGGCTCGAAAGATCATGCGGCCGGGAAAATCAGTGCTTCGCTCCAGGATACGCGAGTTGACCGCGTGCAATACGATACTCACGAAGGCCGCTCGCGAATGACGCTTATCAAGTATCGTGATCAACGCAGCGCGAACGTCTAGTCTGCGGCCCCGAAACTTCTACATCGGAACTGCGAAGATTCTCGTGTTAATCAGCGATCCGAGCTGGGCTTCGCTCACCGGAGCTTCGACCTTCAAACGATCACCTGCCGGCACGACAGTCACGCCGTCGAGCACCTTCGCGAAGTCGGGATTGGCTTGCGCCTCTTGGTAACGCTTATACATCAAGCCCGCCTGGAAAGCTGCGCCGAGCAGATTGGCGTCATCCGTTGAGTTGCACACAGCTTGAAACTTCGCATTCACGCCGCTGTCCGCGTCCACACTGATGGTCATGGCCTTCAGCCGGTCAACGATGGCTGCCGCCTGGGCGAACTGGCTGGTCTCAGGAAACAGCTGCTGCATTGCCAGGTGCGTGTAGTTCTTGTCCAGCACACCCCAGATGAGCCCACTACCGTTTACTTCGTTGATGAGCGGAAATAGCTGGTCGTTCGTCAACAGGCTTGGCGCACCACCCATTCGCACCTCGATCAGTTGTTCGAGCGCCGAGCGGTGACCGAAGGCTGCGGTGTTGCTGTCAAGAAACGTAAAAAGTATGTCGCCTTCGCCGCTCCCGCTGCCATATGCCCAGAGGCGATAACCATGGTATTCGACGGACGGCAGCTTTTTCGCTTTGAATTGCGCTTCCGTGGAGGAAGGGTCAAACGGCCCTAGCGCTACGCCAACCACATCCTCACCGCCGGCTTTCGAAACAGGCAGCCCGCCCCAGGCGAGCTCTTCCACCTGCGAATTCGGATCAACTCCAGACGAGGTGAGGAACTGCTCGAACTGGCGGAACTTGCTAGGCAGAAGCTGCTCGCGCAATTTGGGAAACCAGGGGTATTTTCGGGCCGTTTTCAGATCGGCATAAGCGAACTCCCCAACCTGTTTGGGAAACAGGCCGATTACCCCAGTGCTCAGTGACCCGGCGTTGCTGGGAGACGGAATTGCCGCAAGCGAAGCAAATATTGCGGCCAGTGCGAGAAATGCAAATGCGGTCAAGCGAATGCTAGGCTGTCTCACTTTTTTATCCTCAGTTTTCGTACCCAATCAGTGCTATCGACCAATTACAGTAACGCCTTCAGTTACGCGAGCTAGAAGAGTTGCTGATTCCGAGCGCAGACGCTCGACGAATCTGGTGTCCGCAATCGACTCCAGGTTGATGGCGACATTCTCGAGGGCGCCTCGAACCGCTGACGCTGCCATCAAACGTCCCACGCGCAGGTCTGACGACATAGACGCGCTGGACATCGATTCCAGTTGCCCTAGCCGTTCGAACACGTCAACAGCCTTGCGCGCCACTTCCAACGGAACCTCAGCCGCCCCCTGCAAAGAACGCTGTATGGCTTCATCACGCTTGCGCTGTTCTTCGGGTGTGCCCTGCGGCAGCTTGTAAGCAGCCATCACGGACTCAAAGGACGACGCGTCGCGATCGATTGCCTTCGCCAACTCCTGCCCAGCCGCGTGAAATTCTGATACGGCCTCGCTGAGTTGTTCGGCGAATGCGGCCTGGGACTTTTTCTTGCGCGAGAGCCCCGCCACCATCTGGCCCAAACTAGCTCCGAGCGCACCCGCAAGCGCCGATACCGAGCCACCGCCTGGCGCTGCAGTTGCCTGTGCCACGGCATCAAGAAATGGCTGCGCCATCGCCGCGAGACGTCCTGGGCCTTCCGAAGCCGTTCCGCCAAGTGAGGCTTCCAGACGATTCTCTAACACCTGCGCGGGCGAAAAGTTCTCGAACTGCAGATAAAAGTCGGCCGTCAATTCGATTGCGCGCTTGGGTATCAGGCCGACAATTTCGCTTCCGACTATCGAGACGCCGTAGCGCTCCGCCTCGCGCTTCACCATTTCAAAGACACGGTGAAGCGGCGTCTGTTCGAAATCCGTCATGTTGATCGACACTTGCGCCAGGTTTCGCGCGCGAAGGTCCACGCCCATCGCCTTCACGTAGCGCAACCCGCCATTCGAGAAGCGGATATTTTTCCCGATCCGCTTGGCGATTTCGACATCAGGCGTGTTCAGATTGATGTTGTATGCAATCAGAAACTTTCTGGCTCCGACTACCGTTGCACCTGCCGTCGGATGCAATCGTGGTTCACCAACGTCGGGAGCGCGGTCCGGGTTGCGAAGCACTTCCTCGCGCAGTCCCTCGAACTGGCCTTTCCGGATATTCTCGAGGTTCGTACGTTCGGGCCGTTGGGCCGCGGCTTCGTAAAAGTAGACCGGGATGCGGTAGCGTTCCCAGATTTCGCATCCCACTTTCTTCGCGAGCACAACGCAATCTTCAATCGTCACACCTTCAATGGGAATAAACGGAACCACGTCCGTGGCACCCATTCGCGGATGCGCCCCTGAATGCTTCGTAAGATCGATCAGCTCGGCGGCCTTTCCTACGCCACGAAGCGCAGCTTCCGCCACCGCTTCAGGTTCCCCGGCGAGCGTCACAACGCTGCGGTTATGATCAGAATCACTCTCACGGTCGAGGAGGAACACACCCGGAACTTCGCGCATCGCAGCGATGATCGCGTCGATTTTCGCGGTATCACGGCCTTCGGAAAAATTCGGTACACACTCGACGAGTCGTTTCATGAAATTTCAGTTGTTTGAATAGATGACGGTTCCGCGCTTCATCGTCAGGCTGCAAAGGTTCACACCGAAATAATACGGAATTTCCCGGTAATCAGCCACGTCAAACGCCGCGAAGTCGGCATACTTGCCAACCTCCAGCGAGCCAATGCGATCCTGCTGACGAAGAGAATAGGCCGGATTAATGGTCGCAGCCGATATCGCCTCGGCGGGGGTCATGCGCATTTGCGTGCACGCCAGCGAGAGGATCATCGGCATACTGACTGTCGGGCTCGTGCCGGGATTAAAATCTGTCGCTAAGCCAACGATGGCCCCCGCTTCGATCAGTTTGCGTGCCGGCGCGTAATGCGCCAGCCCCAGATGAAAGCAACATCCGGGGAGCAAGGTACAAACTACATTTGAAAGTGCGAGGGCGCGAATGTCCGCTTCGTCAATTTTCTCAAGATGGTCTGCGCTGGCCGCTTGCATCTCAATCGCCAGTCGTGCTGCGCCCGTGTGCGCAAGCTGCTCGGCGTGCAGGCGCGGAACCAGGCCGCAGGCGCGTCCGGCCGTCAAAATTTTGCGTGCCTGAGGCACCGTAAACGAGCCTCGATCGCAGAACACGTCGCAGAATTCAGCAAGGCCAGCCATGGCGACATTCGGAATCCATTTTTTTGTCAGGAGGCTTACGTATGCCTCTGCCCGCCCCTTGTATTCGACAGGCACGGTATGGGCACCGAGGAATGTTGCCGCGATATCAATCGGCTGTTCCTGATGCAGCTCGTAAAGAATATTCAGGATTTTCGACTCGCTCTTCCAGTCGAGGCCATACCCGCTCTTTGCTTCGATCGAGGTGGTTCCATAGGCCACGAACTGCTGCAATGCCGCCATTGCACGTAATTTGAGTTCCTTCGCCGAAGCTTGCCGGAGGCTGCGCACGCTTGAATGGATTCCACCTCCTTTCTTCGCAATCTCCTCGTAGGTGGCACCTGAAATCCTTTGTTCATACTCGGGCGCGCGGCTCATGGGGAAAATCAGATGGGTATGCGAATCGATAAAACCCGGCAAGACAACGCGACCCGCGAGATCGAGCTTTTCCGCGCGCCGGGATTTCCGCGAGCTTTCGATGCGGCGACGCGTTCCTATCGCCACGACGCGATCGTCATGGATAAGAAGAGCGCCGTCTCGAATGATTCCGAGCTCGCCAAGCGCGCGCCCGCGCCGGGGTACAGGGCCGCGAAGGGTTAGAAGCTGAGAGCAGCCGGTAATCAGCCAGTCAGACACAGGAAGGGTACTGGGATACTAGCCTGACGTTAGGCAAAAAACTACCGGGTCACAAGCCGACTCTCACTAAATCGGCAGCAATTGTGTGATTGTTCGGTTCGCGGCACACCCGTGAATCCTATGCATTGTCGGTCTTGCTCAGAAATACTGGCGCAAAAACTTCCGCAACGAAAGATTCAAGTGTTGTCGACGTCGTGTTCTTCGGCGAGCGCCGCTCTTGTGGCGTAATGAGACCTGCGTTTGCGCCCTTCCACATCTCAATGAGCAGCGCCGCGGTGCTCTTTGGCAATCCCATCTGGACAAGCGCAGGTTCAAGCATCAAGAACGGAACTTGCATGTATCCCAGGTTAGGCTTCCCGATTGAGTTACCCACGATGGATGCCGCCTCTTTCATTGAAATATCGCGCTGTCCGTGAAGCTCCTGTGTGGAACTGCCGGAAAAATCCCGCGCAGCAAGGCGGCTGGCAGCATATGCACCGATATCTTTTGCAGCAATCCAAGGCGTCGCCAGGTCACCTGTCAAACCGCCCGGAAGGAATCCCATTGAGCGCAATGGCGCGATGCTCATCAGAAGATTCTCCATAAAATACCCGGCCCGCAGGTGAAGGACATTAAGACCCGACACTTTATTGAGTTTCTCTTCCATGTTGTGCAGTCCGACGATGGGGCCCGTTTTTTCCGTGTGCTGTGCTCCGATGCTGCTGAGCGCGACCACATAGGGAACCCGCGCACTTGCTATCGCCGCGGCGTAAGAATCGGAAACGCGCTCCTGATAGGTTCGCAGGTCCTGCCGTGAAGTGTCCTCGGGCAGAACGAGATAGACGGCATCGGCGCCCTCGAACGCTTTGGCCATCGCGTCCCGGTTTTCGACGCTGCCTACGAAAGCCTCTGCGCCACGGGCCACAAACTGGTCGAGCTTCTTCGCATCCCGGCTTACAACGCGCAAATTCGCGCCGCCCGCTAGCAGCGCTTCTGTCGCCGCCTTCCCTGTGTGTCCCGTCGCCCCTGTAATTACGATCATCCGCTATCTCCAATTTACGGTGCGACAATGTCTACGCCTTAACCATCGGAATTTTGACGCCCGATTTCCTCGCGAACTCGATGGCCTCCGGATATCCGGCATCCACGTGCCTGGCGACGCCGATACCCGGATCATTCGTCAGCACGCGCTCGATGCGTGAAGCCATCTCTTTCGTTCCATCCGCCACCGTCACTTGCCCGGCATGCTGCGAATACCCAATGCCGACGCCTCCGCCGTTGTGAATCGAAACCCAGCTCGCGCCACTCGCCGTGTTCAGCATCGCGTTTAAAAGCGCCCAATCTGCCACCGCGTCCGATCCATCGAGCATTTTTTCCGTCTCGCGGAATGGCGAGGCAACCGAGCCGCAATCCAAATGGTCGCGTCCAATCACGATCGGCGCCTTCAGTTCGCCTCGCGCCACCAGATCATTCAGCGCCAGCCCAAACTTGTCGCGCTCACCATAGCCCAGCCAGCAGATTCGCGCGGGGAGTCCTTGAAATTTCACCCGCTTCTGCGCCAGCTTGATCCAGCGCGAGAGGATTTCATCGTGCGGAAACATTTCCAGCACCAGCTGATCCGTGCGATGGATATCAGAAGCCTCTCCCGAAAGCGCCGCCCAGCGAAACGGCCCGCGTCCTTCGCAAAAAAGCGGCCGAATATACGCCGGTACGAACCCAGGGAAATCGTAAGCATTCTTAACGCCTTGCTCGTATGCAAACGTCCGAATATTGTTTCCGTAATCGAACGTCACCGCACCCAGTTTTTGCAGCGCGAGCATTCCCTCTACATGCTTAGCCATCGATTCAAGCGAACGCCTGCGATACGTCTCTGGATCCCGCTGCCGCAGCTCCGCTGCCTGTGCCACATCCAACCCCTGCGGAATATAGCCGCCGATCGGGTCATGCGCGCTCGTCTGGTCTGTAAGCAGATCAGGAACCACGCCTCGCCGCGCCAGCTCAGGAATCACGTCGGCGCAATTTCCCACCAACCCGACGGACGTCGCCTCGCGCGTACGCACGGCGTTTTTCAGTATGCGCAGCGCTTCATCCAGATCGTTCACCATCACATCGCAGTAACCACTCTTCACACGCCGCTTGATGCGCTCCGGATCGACGTCAATGCCCAGAAACGCCGCTCCATTCAGCGTCGCCGCCAGAGGTTGCGCGCCTCCCATCCCGCCCATCCCACCGCTCGCCACAAGTTTCCCTGCAAGGTCCGCAGTATGGAAATGTTTTCGTCCCGCCGCCGCAAAAGTTTCGTACGTGCCCTGAAGAATCCCCTGCGAGCCTATGTAAATCCAGCTGCCCGCCGTCATTTGCCCGTACATCATCAAACCGGCTCGATCGAGCTCGTCGAAATGCTTCCAATCGCTCCAATGCCCCACCAGATTCGAATTGGCGATCAGCACGCGGGGCGCATAGGAGTGTGTGCGAAAAATTCCCACGGGCTTGCCAGACTGTACCAGCAGCGTTTCGTCCCCCTCCAGCGACTTCAGCGACTCGACAATGGCCTGAAAGCAGTTCCAATTCCGCGCCGCTTTTCCGCGCCCGCCATAAACGATCAAATCCTCCGGTTTCTCAGCCACTTCCGGATCAAGGTTGTTCATCAGCATCCGCAACGCCGCTTCCTGCTGCCATCCCTTGCACGAAATCTGGCTGCCGCGCGCGGCGCGCACCGGTTGATAGCCGATTGCTTCCTCGGTTGAAAGCTTTGCCATAAAATTTCCCTCTGCGGGCATCTTATCTCACCACGGCCCGCCTGAGTAGCGCCGCGTTGCGCTCCTCGAGCCCATACGCTAGAGTTTAAGAAATGGCGAGCGAGTATCCGGCCCTCACAAAATTTTTCCTCGATGCCATCGATCGTTTCGCCAGCCCGCGCGCGCAGATGTATCGCACCCCCGCCGGCTGGCAGTCCATACCGGCGCAGGAAATGCTTCGCAGAGTCGCCGGCCTGTCGAAAGCGCTGGCTGCGCTCGGCATCGTATCAGGTGATCGTGTAGGGCTTTTTGCGCCCAACTGCCCGGAGTGGCACACGGCGGATTTCGCGATTCAAGGCCTCGGCGCTGTCAATGTCCCGATCTACTTTAATGAGTCGCACGACCGTCTCATCTACATCCTCAACGATTCAGGCGCCCGCGTTGTATTCACCGCTGGAGCCGCGCAGGCAAAAAAGATTTCCGAGTGCCGCAGCCGAATTCCAACCCTTGAACATGTAATCTCGGCCGCGCCCGATACCGCGTTGAACGGCGACATCCTCCGATACGAAACCTTCATTGCATCAACCACCGATGCCGACGTTGCCGAATATCGCCGCCGCGCCGCCGAAATAACGGGCGACAACCTCGCGACCATCATCTACACGTCGGGCACAACGGGTGAACCCAAGGGCGTGATGCTCTCGCATTCGAATCTCAGCTCGAATTCCATTGACAGCCCGTCCAACCACCAGCTTGTGCCTTCTGACGTCGCGCTCGAATTCCTGCCGCTTGCCCACGTGTACGAACGCACCGCCGCATACAGCTACATCTGCAACGGTGTGGCCATCGCCTATCTCGAAAGAATTGAAGATGTCCCACAGGCTTTGCTCGAAGTGCATCCAACCGTTAGCTGTGCAGTCCCGAGATTCTTCGAAAAGATTTACGCCAATATTCTCGAGAAAGGCCGCCGCGAATCGGGTATCAAAAGGAATATTTTCGATTGGTCGCTTCGGGTCGCCGAAGAATCTGTTCCGTGGCGAGCCTATGGAAAAAGTCCATCGCCAGGCCTGAAACTGCGCTGGCGAGTGGCGGACGCCCTCGTTTACTCGAAAATTCGCGAAGGGCTGGGCGGTGGCGCCCAAAGATTCTCCGCAGGCGGCGCGCCGCTGGCGCCGGAGCTTGCCGAATTTTTCTGGTCCGTCGGCGTCACAATTCATCAGGGTTATGGCCTCACCGAGACGTCACCCGTCGTCACCGCGAATACTCCGGCGGCGAACAAAATCGGCACCGTCGGCCGCCCGATTCCGAACGTCCAGGTGAAAATCGCGGAAGACGGAGAAATTCTAGTCAAAGGTCCGAACGTTATGCAGGGCTACTACCACAAGCCCGAAGCGACGCGCGAAGTCTTCACCTCCGATGGATGGTTTCGCACCGGTGATATCGGCCGTCTCGACGAAGACGGCTACCTGATCATCACCGATCGCAAGAAGGAGCTGTTGAAAACAGCCGCAGGAAAGTTTGTCGCGCCGGCTCCGATCGAAAACACGCTCAAGACCTCACCCTACATCACGAACGCAATCGTGGTCGGCGACACGCGAAAGTTCGTGTCGGTCCTCGTCGTGCCGAATTTCGCAAACATCGAAGCCGCCGCGCGAAAAGCTGGCCACGATTTCGCCACGCCCACTCAAATGACCGGCGATGCATGGGTGCGCGATCTTCTTTCGAGCGAAATAGAGCGCCTCACCGCGCCCCTCGCCCAATACGAAAAACCTAAGCGCTTCGCTCTTCTCGAACAGGACTTCACCTACGCCGGCGGCGAACTCACCTACACAATGAAAATGAAACGCCGCGTCATCGAACAGCGTTACCAGGATGTGATTGCCCGTCTCTACGCCGACGTGGAGGAACCGCGCCCTCACCATCTGGCCTGACCAAGCTGGCGCCGCCCCCACTATCCACGCCTGTTGCGGCGCCCAGCGCGTGCGTGAATCGCTATCGTCGGAGTACAATAAGCGCCGGGAAGGGAACAGAAATGACCGAACAACTCACAATCGCTGGGCGCCAGTTTCATTCGCGCCTTATCGTTGGCACCGGGAAATACCGAAGCTTTCAGGAAATGGCGCGAGCCCACCAGGCTTCCGGTGCGGACATGGTCACCGTCGCCGTCCGGCGAGTCAACCTGAACGATCGCTCGAAAGAATCGCTGCTCGACTATATCGATCGCAAAAATTTCTTCATTCTCCCCAATACCGCCGGCTGTTACACCGCCGACGAAGCCGTTCGCACCGCGCGCCTCGGCCGCGAGGTTGGACTGTCCGAGTGGGTAAAGCTCGAAGTAATCGGCGACGAGCAAACCCTCTTCCCCGATACGGAAGCGCTCATCAGCGCCACCAAGACGCTCGTGAAAGAAGGTTTCGTGGTTCTGCCCTACACGAACGATGATCTCATCGTCGCGCGCAAATTAATCGACGCAGGTGCCGCGGCCGTCATGCCGCTCGGCGCGCCCATCGGCTCAGGGATGGGCATTCAGAACACGACGAATCTCCGAATCTTGCGCGAACGCATCACTGAAGTGCCTCTGATACTTGACGCAGGCGTTGGCACGGCTTCCGACGCGGCACTCGCGATGGAATTGGGCGCAGATGGCGTCCTGATGAACACCGCAATCGCCGGTGCCCAGGATTCCATCCTGATGGCGGAGGCGATGGGTGCCGCAGTCGAAGCCGGCCGCAAGGCGTTTCTCGCCGGCCGCATCGAGAAAAAACTATACGCAAACGCGTCAAGCCCGCTCGCAGGCATCGTTCGTTAGTGGCTTTCGGCAAGCGTTACAGACGGTTACCTAATGACGTCCGGTAATCTCAACGAAACAGCACGTGCCAGGAAATATCGACCAGCGCATGCACAAGCGCTCCCGGCAGTAGCGAGCCAGTTTTCATCCAAGCGTGCCCGTAAAACACCCCGGCGATCGTTGCGAGAATCACATACTTCCAATTCGGAAATGGCGCGTGAAGGATATGCGATAAGCCAAAAACAACCGATGCCACGGCCAAACCGATCCACTGGCTCTTCAGCGTGCGCGAGAAAAGATTCTGCAAGATCCCCCGAAATAGAAATTCTTCCGGCCAAGCCGTAAAAAACGTGATTCCGATCACAGCCACGGGCAGCGAGCGCAGTCGCACAAAGGACGGGTCATACGCAATAAAGCCGATGCCAATCCCCAGCGGCACCGCAATCGCCGCAAACAGCAGAAAATGCGAAAGCACAATCCAGCCCGAGCCACGCGCCCACTTGATTGAGTAGCCAATGTCTTCGAGCCTCCGCACCACAACAAACGCGGCTACACCTGTGCTCAGCGCCAAGAGTATTGTCAAGGTGTGCGTCAGCTGCGGTGGAAAAGGAAACAGCCGGTACATCCAGCGAAACTCAACGGGTAACCAGACGATCGCCGCCGCAGCGTAATCCACGCAAGTAGTGCCCGAGCGGCCTGTGCTCGTGGCAAGCAGCAAAGTCGGCAGCACCGCGTATGCTGCACCGATCAGTGCGTACTTCCAGTTACCACCAACGCCGATGGAATAAACCAGCACAGCAAAGATCGGAACGAGCGCCGCTACAACCGCACCTCTTTGCCCGAGCGCACCCTGCACGGTGCCAAACGCCTTCGGCGCGGTCAAGAAAAATTCAAAAGCAAAAAGCGCCGCCGCCACTCCCAGCGCAATCGCGAATCGCGATCCGGAATATCCGAGGCGAATTCCAGCAAAAGCCGCCAGCAAGACGATTACAGCCCAGATCGCCACAGCAACCGGCAGACTCATCTGCCACGAACTCGATTTAGCCGTCACGCCGAGGATTTTACTGGAGCGCGCACACGTTCCGGGAAAAACTTGCTTTGCGCTTCAGCCTCGGCGATTCTGTGGCGCGATTCGACTGATGGCAGCCCCCGGAAAACAACAACGCCTCGCCTATATCGACTGGATGCGTGGCCTCGCCTGCCTCTTGATGTTTCAAACCCATTGCTATGATTCGTGGCTCGGCGGCGCCGCGCGCGAAGGCTCCTTCATCAAGTGGTCTCAACTCGGAGGAACGCTGCCCGCCCCGCTCTTCCTCTTCCTTGCTGGAGTTTCCTTCGCGCTCGTCACCGACCGCATGCGCAGCAAAGGCATCTCTGCCAACGAAATCGCGCTGACAACAATCCGCCGCGGCGCGGAAATCTATGCGCTCGGCCTGTTGTTTCGCGTCCAGGAATTCATTCTCGGCCAGCCTTGGTCGCCCTGGACCGATCTCCTGCGAGTGGACATCCTCAACACAATCGGTCTCTCCATGATGATCATGGGAGTCGTTTCGCGCCTGACGAAAACCAGAGCTGCAAACGCAATTGTCGCCGCGCTCGTGGCATTGGCCATCGCGCTCGCGACGCCGCCTCTATGGACAACCTGGCGAATCCTTTGGTTGCCCTGGTACCTCGAGTCATACCTCAACGGCGTGCACATCTACAACAAGCCGCAGCCCTGGCTCTTCCCGATCTTTCCCTGGACGGCATTCGCGTTCGCTGGTCTCGCGCTTGGATTTTTGTTGTTCAGCGACTGGGCGAAAGAGAACTTGGCGAAGCTCACGGCGTTGATAGGTTTGGCCGGCGTGGGGCTTTTCTATTTCTCAAATTGGCTCGACGCGCGTCCGCGCCAATTCTACGCCGTGTACGATTACTGGCACACAAGTCCCAACTTCTTCCTGGCGCGGGTTGCGATTCTGATGTTGATTGTTTTCCTGGCCTATGCGTGGTGCCGCTGGGGAGCGGGTCAGTGGGGCTTCAGCCCGTTGATCCAGATCGGGCAAACATCTTTGCTCGTCTACTGGGTGCACATCGAATTTGTCTACGGACGATTTTCGATTCTGCCGAAGCGCGCTCAGACGATTCCGATGGCGACGTTCGGTCTGGCCATTATTTTTACCGCGATGGTTTTGCTTTCGATTGCGCGCACTCGATATAAAGGACGTGGCGCTGAAATTCTTACGCGGGTACGAAATTTTCGTGCGGCAAAACCAGCGACAGAGAGTTAGGGCTTCTTCGGGGCGTCTGAGGGTTGCGGATTGGTCGAGGGGTTCGCTTTCGGCTGTATCGGGAACACGTATTCGCCAGGACGCTTCAAATGCATCTCGTCACGCGCGATACCTTCAAGAGTTGCCGGATCGGACTTGAGATGCTGAACGCGGCTCTGCAGCTTGCGATTTTCCTCATTGAGCCGCTCGATCTCTTGCTGCACTTCCTTCGCTTGTAACTGCGTGCGCCGCATCGCCAGCACTCCGTGCGTGCCAAAAATATCCTGGAGAAGCAGCAAGGCAAAGCCGGCCACAAGAAACCAATTCATGTTTCGGTGCAAAAATTCGCGCATCTGCGCGCCAAACCGTATCCCAGGGGCCCTTGCCTCTTGTTCCGGCAACACTCTTCGCGCGCTCTTCCTGCGAACTACTTTCCGATCCATGCGCGAGCCTCCTCAGCAAGTTTTTCAGCAGCAGCTATGGAAGAAGCTTCCGCATAAATTCGTACCACCGGCTCAGTGCCCGAAGGTCGCATCAGCACCCACGAGCCGTCGTCGAAAATCAGTTTCATCCCGTCGAGACGATTCTCTTTGGCCACATGGCGCCCCGCAAATTCCGTGAACGTCTCCTTCAACCGCCCCACTAGCCGCGCTTGCACATCCGGCGCCAGATGCAAATTGACGCGAATCGGCCAGAATTCCTGGCCCACGCGCCGGAAAAGATCCTGAAGCTGATCCCTCAACGACTTCTGCCGCGCCCCAATCATTTCCGCTACCAGCAGGCAAGCCAGAATCCCATCCTTCTCCGGAAGGTGCCCGCGTATCGTCATCCCCGCGCTTTCTTCTCCGCCGAGGGCAATCTTGTCGTCCCGCAGAAGCGGACCCACATACTTGAAGCCAACGGGTGTTTCGTAGAGTTGAACGCCATGCAGTTTCGCAACCGCATCAAGTAAATGCGTCGTCGCCACGCTTCGCGACGCTCCCAGCTTGTATCCGCGCGTCTCGAGCAAGTAATCAAATACGAGTCCGAGAATGTGATTGGGCGAAACGAACCAACCATCTCGATCGAGAACCCCGAACCGGTCCGCGTCGCCATCCGTCGCCAAGCCCGCCAGCGCCTTCTTTTCAATCACTTCTTTCTTGAGCGGCGCAAGATGGTCTTCCGATGGATCGGGCCCGCTGCCATCAAACAGCACGTCGCGCGATTTGCGGATCGCGGTGAGTTCAACTCCATGGCTGCCGAGTATCCCGTCGAGCCATCCCGCCCCGCATCCATGCAGCGCATCGCAAACAAAGCTGCCCTTCGCTTTCTTGATCACATCGAAACGAACCAGCTTCTCGAGTTGCGTAAAATACAGCTCGCGCGGATTGATCCGCGGAAAGTCATCCTCCACCTCAAGCATTGACCCGGGCTGCTCATCAAGTCCCGCCGCGCGCTTCTCGATATCTTTTGTAATCTCCGGCAGAGCCGGACCGCCATCAGGTCCCGAGAATTTCAGCCCGTTGTACTCGGCTGGATTGTGGCTGGCAGTAATGTTCACGCCGCCGTCGAGTTTTCCGTAAAGGATCGCGTGTGCAATCGTCGGGGTCGGCGTAAATTCACTGCAGAAAAGAATTTTGCAACCGTGTTTTTCCAACACGCTCGCGGCTGTCCGGGCAAACTCCTCAGAAAAGAACCGCGTATCGTAGCCGACGATCAGCGTTGGCGATTTCTTCAGCGAAAGCACGTGCCCCGCAATCGCCGCCGCCGCTCGGCGCACGCCGCCAAACGTAAAATCCTCGGCCATCACGCCGCGCCAACCCGAAGTTCCGAAACGGATCGCTTCACTCGCCATAAAAACGTATTGTATCTTGGCCTGCAAGCAAGGTGAACGCAATACGCG
The DNA here is from genome assembly GCA_963772535.1 of uncultured Acidobacteriota bacterium. Taxonomy (GTDB): domain Bacteria; phylum Acidobacteriota; class Terriglobia; order Acidiferrales; family UBA7541; genus Palsa-295. Next base: position 72,560 of record CAVYXN010000003.1, on the reverse strand, counting down.
ATTCGCAAGAGTAAATTTGCATGAGCGCAGTGCAACGCAAACGAGATGGCACTCGAATGACGGACAAACTGGTCGTGCTCGTCACATGTAGTTCGGCCAAAGAAGCGGAGTGCATCGGCCGCAGCCTCGTCGAAACGCGCCTCGCAGCCTGCGGCAATATTCTGCGCAGTCCGGTCCGCTCGATTTACCGCTGGAAGGAAAAAATCGAATCAGCAAAAGAAGTTTTGCTAGTAATAAAAACCTCGCGCCGCAGGTTCCCGGCGCTCCAGGCCACAATCAAGCGCCTTCACAGCTACGAAGTCCCCGAAATCATCGCGCTGCCCATCGCCGCCGGATCCCGGAGTTACCTGTCTTGGCTGGCAGAATCCGTCGCCCCGCGCAAAAAGCACTAGCCGATCACGCCAACGCCCTCGCCCTCATCAAGCCTGCGCGTTTTTCTCGCGCCGCTCGCCAATCACCCGCATCAATTTCCGGCTGCGTCGCATCAGAAACTCCCAATACTTAATCGGCATCAAGCGTTGCATGCGATCCAATCGGACCGCATCGCCCCCCACAAGAATCCGCGGCTCATTCGCAAGAACTCCGTCCACAATCCGATCGGCCGCCTTCTCCGGCGGCATCTGCGCTAACACTTCGAACATCTCGAGCGTCACTTCACGAGCCTTCGGATCCGATTTCCCGCTTACACGCGCCCGCTTCGCAATCGGCGTCCGAATTCCTCCCGGATGCACGCATGATATGCTCACCGAACTCCCATCCAGCTCATGCATCAGCGCCTCAGTAAATCCCCGCACCGCAAACTTGCTCGCGCAGTAGGCTGTCTGTCCCGCCGGCGCAATAATCCCGTAAATGCTTGACATGTTCACAATGTGCGCCCGCGGCTGCTTCCGCAAAATCGGAAGAAAATTCGCCACGCCATACAGCACCCCGTAAAAATTAATCTTCATCAGCCAATCAAACTCGTCCAGCGTCAGCTGCTCAAACGTTCCATGCATCGCCACGCCGGCAATATTCATTAGCAGCGTCACGCGCCCATGCCGCTCCACCACCTCCGCGGCAAACCGCTCCATACGCCCTCGATCCGCAACATCCACGAGATGACATGAAAGCGACGCGCTCGCCCCGCCAAGCTGCTCCACCGTCCCCGTCAAACCGGCAGAATCCACGTCCGCCAGCGCCAACGACATTTTCTCCCGCGCCAACCGATGCGCCAGTCCTCGTCCAATCCCCGAACCCGCTCCGGTAATCACTGCCACGCCGCCCTGCAGCTCCAGCGGTTCTTGACGCTCGCTCATCCCAGCCTCGCTCCCAAACTCGCCCACAAAAATCAACACAGCCTGCCGCACGCAAAAGCAGTCGCCCGGCAAGCAAGCGAAGCTACCCTATCGCGCCCCAGCCCAGCTTGCAATGTTTGTCGTCCGAGGAATCCGTGCGAAATTCGTCATCGGTGGGGGCGGCTGGTAGATATGACTCTCAGTAGGGGCGCGTCTAAGACGCGCCCGCGACGCCCGCCCCATCTCTGCGCCATTCATCCCGCGCCGCCAGCATCTCGACTAGACTTTCGCCAGCGCCTGCTCCAAATCCGCAATCAAATCTTCCACATCCTCGATTCCCACCGACAGCCGCACCAGCCCTTGCGTAATCCCGATCTCCTTCTGAATCTCCGGCGGCACCGAAGCATGCGTCATCAACGCCGGATGCGAAATCAAAGTCTCAACGCCTCCCAAACTCTCCGCCAGCGAACAAATCCGCACATGATTCAATAATTTCTTCGCCGCCTCAAGCGACCCAAGATCGAACGACAACATCCCCCCAAATCCGCGCTGCTGCCGCTTCGATATCTCATGCTGAGCGTGTGAAGCAAGCCCCGGATAAATCACCCTCTTCACCTTCGGATGCGACTCGAGAAATTTCGCCACCGCCATTCCATTCGAGCCATGCCGGTCCATCCGCACCGCGAGCGTTTTTATCCCTCGCGACACAAGAAAACAATCCATCGGCGCCAGCCCAGCTCCGGCCGACCGCTGAATGAAATAAATTTTCTCGGCGTCCGCAGGGCTCGTCAGAATCGCCGCGCCCCCCGTGCAATCGCTGTGCCCATTCAAATATTTCGTCATCGAATGGACCACAATGTCCGCCCCAAACTCGATCGGCCGCTGCAGATACGGGCTCAAAAAAGTATTGTCCACTACGAACGTAAGATTCCGCGCTTTGCAGATCTTCCCCACAGCCGCAAGATCCGTCACGATCATCGTCGGATTCGTGGGCGTCTCCACATAAATCATCCGCGTGTTCGGTTTGATTGCTTCTTCAATCTTCTTCAGACAAGAAGTGTCTACATAGCTGAACTCAAGTCCGAAATCGACGAGCAGCTTCGTCGTCAGCCTAAAAACTCCGCCATATACCGCCTGCGAAAGAATCGCGTGCTCGCCTGGGCGCAGCAGTCGGAAAACCGCATCGATCGCCGCCATCCCGGAAGTGAACACATACGCCGCATGCCCGGCTTCCAGCTTCGCCACCGTTCGCTCGAGCGCTTTCCGATTGGGGTGATTCGTCCGCGCGTAGTCGTAGCCCTTGTCCCTGCCCATCTCTTCGAGCACATACGTCGACGTCTGATAAATCGGCGCGACGATCGATCCAGTCAGCGGATCAGGCTCCTGTCCCACGTGGATGGCGTCGGTCGAAAACCCCATGCTTCCTCCTGAAATGAAAATGCGGTAGATATATTCCGTCTCGCTATCATACCTTGCGCGTCTGAACTCGCGGCATCATGGGTCGCAAAGATACACCGCCAAAATGGCATCATCGCTCACTTCGAACGGCACTTCGCAGACGTTCGGATGACCAGGAGTTCTGACCACACAGAACAGTTGAGCCAATCGCTCGATTGGAGTAGAAGTGAAGCGACATGCGATTCGATCTAAACGCGAAGAGATCTTTCCCGTCGTGCCGTTCTGCGGCAATTTTGGCACTGCTCTTGCACTGCGCGACAGTGAGCAGCGCACAGCCACGCAAGTCGAGGGCGGCAATCTTTCAGGAATCGCAACAGAATCAAACCACTTTCCAGGGAAAACCGCCTCAAGATAGACCTACCGACAGCAAGAAGGATTCCAAACCTTCCGATCCAACGACAACCAGACTCCGAATTCACGTCGCCGCCACCGACGGCAAACCCGTTGGCAATGCCAGCGTTTACGTCCGCTTCCCAGTGGCTGGCGGAATATTCCATAAAGACAAACTCAGCGAACTGAATTTAAAAACAAACGAGGACGGCTCCGTGAAGGTCCCCGATATTCCTCGCGGCAAAATCCTAATTCAAGTCGTCGCAAAGGGTTGGAAGACGTACGGCAAGTGGTACGAGATAGATTCCGAAGCAATGACCGTCGAAATAAAACTCGAACCGCCCGCTCATTGGTATTGAAAGGCATTAAACGCCGGTACTAAACGCCCCGCGCTAGAATTTTCTGACTACAGTAAAACTGCACACAACTTGTGCAAACCGCTTCGCCCCCATCTTTTCTGCGGTTTTTGATTCCCCACAAAGCTTTTCCACACGGTTTTCAACAGAACTGTTGAAAACTTTCACAAGCCATTCATCATTCGTGCGCCTTCTACGCGATCGTATGGCTCGCAAATTGCCTCCACAAAAAATAGCAGCCCGACGATGCAACGCTTCAAGCAATATCAAACTCTGACTCCACAGCCGATTCGGCCCGCGCATTCACTTCCGTCCCGCCGGCTCTTTTGACTTTCGCGCCACTCGCTCCCAAATTCCGCAACATCTCTCCCCGCCAGGACGCCTCCAGTGGCACAGGCACTCCTGCTTGCCCTTTAGGGACGAAGGGTTCACTCTGAGAACAAAGGGCCTCTGCGCCGTTATTTACGGCAAGGCCACCACAAGTCCTCAAGGTATCAATCGCATCGAGCCTTCCCCAAAAAATTTCACCGAGCTTCGCGTGATATCATCCCCTCTCCACGGAGACATCCCGCTCGCAGATGAAGCAACTCATCCTCAACGCCGACGACTTCGGCCTCACCCGCGGAGTAAATGAAGGAATTATCCGCGCCCATCGCGAAGGAATCCTCACCAGCGCCACCCTGATGGCCTGCGGCCCTGCCTTCGATCACGCCGTCGAACTCGCCAAACTCAATCCACGCATGGGAATTGGCTGCCATTTGGTTCTCGTAGGTGGAAAAGCAATTGCTCCCCTCGAAGAAATTTCATCGCTCGCCTCCAAAAAAGGCCGCCTGCCCGATTCGCTCGCCAGCTTCGTCACGCGCCTTTCCACAGGAATGATCCGCCCCAAGGAAATCGAAAGGGAATTACGAGCTCAAATCCTGAAAATCCGCGCAGCTGGCATCGATCCCACCCACCTCGACACCCACAAGCACACCCACGCGCACCCAGTTGTCATGGGAGCTCTCAGCCGTGTGGCGCGCGAACTCGGAATTGCGCGCGTGCGTAAGCCAATGGAAAACCTGCGGGATTCTTGGGAATCTTCGCGCGGCGAGCGCCCCGCCATGTTGCCGGAACTTTTCGCCGCAGCCGCAGCTCGAATGGTCACGCCCATCTTCCGATCTACTTCGCGAAGATATGACCTGCAGTCACCAGATTATTTTTTGGGCCTCGCCAGGACTGGCCGCCTCCATCCCGAAGCTCTTCGCCGTATGATTGGCGCCGTTCAAGAGGGAAGCACCGAAATCATGTTGCATCCCGGAATCTCCGACTCCGAACTTCAAACAATCGAGACGCGCCTTTCCTGGCAGCGAAATTCGGAAATGGACGCTCTCATCGATCCCGCCGTCAAGGGTGCCATCGAAGAACATGGCATTCGCTTAATCACCTACGGAGAGCTAAACTAAAACGTGTTCGGCGTGCTATGGCGTGTCTAAGTCCGCGTTGATGCTGTAGTCATCCCGGCTTATACTGCTAAAAGCAGCTCTAACACCGGAGGAAGCTTGGGAACTCGCGACTTGCGTCCGAAATATTCGATCGTCGTCCCGTTTCATGACGAACAGGAAAGCGTCCGCGAGCTCCACGCCCGCCTCGCCGGAGTCATGACCGGCCGCTTCGAACCCGTCGAGTTCGTCTATGTGGACGACCAGAGCAGCGACGCGACTCCGCAAATTCTCAGCGAGATTGCCCTCGACGATCCCCGCGTCACCGTCGTCCGTCTCAAGCGCAATTACGGTCAGACCACCGCTCTCGCCGCCGGTTTTGACTACGCTTCCGGCGAAATCATCATCTCCATGGACGGCGACCTGCAACACGATCCCGGCGATATCCCGGTAATGCTGGAAACCTTTGAATCCACCGGCAGCGACATCGTCAGCGGCTGGCGCCAAAAGCGCGTCGACAATTTCATTATGCGCCGCTTGCCTTCGCGCGTTGCTAATTGGATGATGGCCAAGCTCTCCGGAGTTGATATCCACGATTTCGGCACCACCTTCAAAGTCTATCGCCGCGAAATCATCAAGGACATTCGCCTCTACGGTGAAATGCACCGCTTCATTCCGGCTCTCGCTGCCCTCAACGGTGCGAAAATCGTCGAAGTGCCCATCAAGAATATCGGTCGTCCCGGCGGAAAATCTCACTACGGAATTTCGCGCACTCTCCGAGTCTTCTTCGATTTGCTCACCATACGATTCCTCCTTCGCTATATGACGCGCCCCCTCCACTTCTTCGGTCCAGCCGGATTGCTCGGCATGATCACCGGTGGCGGGATCCTTTCAGTCTTGTTCGCAAAGAAAGTCTTGTTCGGTACTTCGATTTTCGTGCAGCACGGCCCCTTGCTCATTCTCGGCATGATGCTCTCTCTATTCGGTGTGCAATTGCTCGCGATGGGTCTGGTCGGCGAACTCCTGATGCGCACTCACTTTGAATCCCGCGTCGAGCCCATGTATCGCGTCGAGCGCGTGACGGGTGCCTCCGCGCCTCCGGAATCGGGCCGTCGTCACGTTGATAATCCGCTTGCCGCCCGACGGGCTGGCCAATAAATACAGCGTTTCCTCGACTGCCTCCTTCCTCCTTTACGCATCAAAATAAGGGAGGCTCGTGTGCTCGGTGCCTCGTCTTAGGTAACCCAGAATTTTGAAAGTGAAACCCGCTCAACGATGCCCGCCCAACAATGGAGGACACATGTTTCGCAAAGCAATCTTGTCCGCCGCAACAGTCCTTGTTGCCGCATCACTAATTTGGGCCGCCAACGACCCGTGGAAGTCAAAGCCTTACGATCAATGGGATGACAAAGACGTTCAAAGAATTTTCAACGATTCCCCTTGGTCCAAAGTCGTTCAGATTGCAAACTCCTTACCGTCCGACTCCGGCATGCTGCCTGAGCCCAGCAGTGCCTCTTCTGGTCAGCAAAGCCGTGGCATGGGGGGAAGCGCAGGACAATCTCCTCAACCTTCCGGCGGCTACCAAACCCCACAAGCATCTCCGACCGCGGCAACCCCCTTTGTAGTTCGCTGGGTTTCCTCCAGAACGATTCGCGAAGCTGCCATACGCAACGCAGTTCTCAAAGGCCAGCTGAAACCAGAAGACGCGGCGAAAGACCTCGCACAACCCATCGACATGTATCAGGTGCTCGTCGCCGGTCCGAACATGAAGGCTTTTCAATCCGCAGATGAAAACGCCATCAAGAAAAGCGCCGTTCTGGAACTGAAACGCACAAAAGAGAAGCTCGCTCCGAGCGACGTAAAGATCGAGCACAAGGCCGACGGTTCGATTGAAAGCATAGTCTTCCTATTTCCCAAGAAAGCTGCAAACGGTGAGTCCGCAATACCGCCAAATGAGAAAGGCGCGGAATTTTCCGCCTCGCTGAGCGGCACGAAGATTAACGCTTCCTTCGATTTCTCCAAAATGGAAGACTCACAAGGCCGCGATTTGTAGTTCAATAGGGGCCATATTGGGGCGCTTAACCCAGAAACCCGAAGGAGTGTGTCCATGAAGAAGTCTCTGTCCGGTCTCGCAGTGATGGTTCTTTGCAGCTTTGGTTTGGCCTCAGCCTCATTTGCACAGATGATGCGCGGCGGCGGCCCGCCGCAATTTGCCGGCGTCTTCAATCCTAAGGTGGGAGTCGGTGCCGCCTACGAAGTTGAGACCAAGGATGGCAAAAAGAACATGGAGATGGCTATCGTTGGTAAGGACACAGTCGATGGAAAAGACGCCTACTGGTGGGAAATGGCCATGCCTGACGAAAGAATGGGCGGCGAACTCATTTTCAAAACCCTTCTGGTAATGGACGGCGAGAACACCCATTCCTCTAAGGTGATCATGCAGCTTCCGGGCAAGCCTCCCATGGAGATGCCTGCCGGAATGGGACGAGGAGATCATTCTCGCGTGCCCACCGACGCTCGAAACGGCGCCGAAGACCTTGGCAGCGAATCGATCACCGTCCCTGCCGGAACTTTCACGACCGAACACTATCGCGCAAAAGACGGTTCCGGGGACACCTGGGTCGCCAAGAACGCGGGCCCCTATGGCCTCGTAAAGCATCAGGGGAAGGACACGACCATGGTGCTGACCAAAGTGTTTTCGGATTACAAAGACAAGATCACCGGCACGCCGCAGCCTTTCAATCCCATGATGATGGGCGGTGGACAACAGCGCTAGTATTCGCGTAGGATTCCGTAACGAATCGCGCAAGACGCCCCGGTGCCGCCGGGGCGTCTTTTTTTTGTTGGTTCCGAGCCTCAGGAATTTCATCTAACTTCGGAGGCGACCTTGGGAGACACTTCACGCATGGCGCTCAGCGGCGACAAGTTCTACCGCGCCCGCATCACCGAGCGCGACGAGATCTCCCATGACCTCTGGAAGGTCAAACTCGATCCCGGCGGCAAATTCGATTTCGTTGCGGGTCAGTACGCCACGCTGGGCGTGCCGGATGGCGACCGCTTGATCGAGCGCGCCTATTCCATTGTCTCTTCGCCGTACGAGCCGCAACTCGAAATTTTTTTCGAGCTCGTCCCCCAAGGGCAGTTGACTCCCCAGCTCCATCAGTTGCATGTAGGTGATGAAGTCAGCATGCGCAAGATTCCGAAGGGTCGCTTCACCCTGGATTTGAAAAGCGGCCGCAAGAATCACCTGCTGCTCTCCACCGTCACCGGCGTCGCTCCGTACGTTTCCTACATTCGAACTCTCTATAAAGACTGGAAAGAGAACAGCATGCCCGCGGAATTGCATCTCTACATGATCAATGCTGCTAGCCGCTCAATTGAATTTGGATATCGCGAGGAAATCGAGCGAGTCGCCGCCGAAGTTCCATGGCTCACTTACGTTCCGTCAATCAGCCGTCCCTGGGAAGATCCGGAATGGCGCGGCGAGACGGGCCGCGTGGAAGATTTGATTCGCAAGTATAGCGACCAATGGGGACTGACTGGCGACACTACAACTGGATATCTTTGCGGCCATCCGCAGATGATTGAATTGGGAATGGGAATTTTGAAGCGCCGCGGATTTCCAAACCAGTCGCTGAGGCAGGAAGTTTACTGGATTCCGCCGAAAGCCGGCGCGTGATGCGATCTCAATCCGGGCGAGCGCCTGCAAGGGGCTTGCGACGCCCGCCGGAAAGGAATCCGCAGCGCGTCTAGCGCGTGGGCGCAGGACTCGCCGCGGCAAGTGCTTCGATCGCGCTGGACATAGCGCGAATCGGCGTCGAGACGTGCACGGTTTCGTCGTTCTCATTCACATCCACCAAGATGGATCCGCCGCTCTTCGCCACTCGCACGTTTTGTCCAGGTTCCTTCACCTCTACGAATGTAATGTCGTCCGATTCTCGGAGCGCATCGAGGCTCGCTCGAATTGTCGGCAACCAAGGCTGAATCTCCTGCACATGTTCCGCAAGATGCTCCTTCGGAATGAAGTACATCGCGATCGACACGAGCATCGCCGGCGCCACGACAGAAACATGATGCTTCTCGGGTTGCCGCGTCTCCACGTTCACTGAAATCATCCCTTCGCTACAAATGATCCCAGCTCCAGCAAGCGCGGTCCCCACAATCGCCATCCCAACTTTTCCCAGCAGAATCATTCATCACCTCAAGGCGCAGCTTTTATTCCGCCCCGCTCTTCGAATCGATCCAAATCTTCATGTTCTGCTCGGCGTCCTGCACCGTCACCAGCACAGTCTCGCCTGCTTCGCCAAGCGCGCGAATCGCCGCTGCCACGTCGAGCTCGTTCTGCTTCGCGGTGGAAAACAGCGCGTCGACCACTTTCATGGGAACGGTAACGTCAACCTTCTGCGCGCTCTTACCATTCTCTTTTCCGGAGTCGCGCACATGGATGATCAGATTTCCGTTGGACTTGGCCACACGCACATCTTGTTCGCTGCTCTTCACCGTCACGAATTCGTTGTCAGGCGCGGTGCGAACGGCGTCGAGTATCGCGTGCAGATCCACGTCGTTGATATCAGCGCTCGAAATCGTCACGCGGCCATTGTGCAAGTCTCCATGGTTGATCGTCGGCAGAATCTTCACCGCCATCGAAAGCGGCACGTTGACGTTGACGCTTTCACCCTTCGTCCCGCCGTCGACCTTCACGTGCAAGTAGCGCTCGGCGGCGGGCTTTGCTGCCGTCGTTGCGCCTCTCGCGATGCCGATCGCGACTGCGATCGTCGCTATAAGCAGCAAGCACGAAACCGCGACCGCGGTTTTCTCTCTTCGCATGATCGTGAAACCTCCTGTTGTTTCCTTGTCGCTATGTACGGAGGCAGCCGCGAGAATGTTCCCTGGAATTTTTGAAAAAATGCGCGCTAGAAATGAGGGCTGGTCAGTTCGTCAATCGGCGGGACACTTAAAGTAACTCGCGGCGAGCGGAGGCAGGCGCAGGCTGATTGACAACGGTTTCCCGTTCCAGGGTATAGGCTCGGCGTTCACTCCGCCGCTGTTTCCTGCGCCACTGCCCCAGTAGTAGCCGGAGTCTGTGTTCAGAATTTCGCGGTAGTAGCCGGGTCGAGGAACGCCTACTCGATACTCATCGCGTACGACGGGCGTGAAGTTGCACACCACGACGATGGCATCGTCCTGATTTCTCGCGCGGCGCTGAAAAGCAATCACGCTGTTTGCGGCGTCGTTGGCTTCAATCCACTCGAAGCCCGCCCATTCGAAATCGAGCTCGTGTAAGGCAGGTTGTTGTACGTGGAGGCGGTTCAGATCCGCCATCAATTGTTGGATGCCACGATGCGCCTGCGAATCCTGAAGCGCCCAGTCAACGGTTCCGTCCTCCCAGAATTCATCGCGCATCGCAAGTTCGCTGCCCATGAAGAGCAGCTTCTTGCCTGGATGCGCCCACATGTAGCCGAACAGGAGGCGGAGATTTGCGAATTTCTGCCAATTGTCGCCCGGCATTTTCTCGAGCAGGGAACGCTTCCCGTGGACCACTTCATCGTGCGAGAGCGGCAAAATAAAATTCTCGGTAAACGCATAAATCATGGAGAAGGTCAGTTCGTTGTGGTGATATTTGCGGTGAATCGGGTCGTACTCCATGAATCGCAACGTGTCGTTCATCCAGCCCATATTCCATTTCAAATCGAAGCCGAGGCCGCCGAGATAGACAGGCCTCGACACCGCCGGCCACGACGTGGATTCTTCCGCAATCGTCAGCGCGCCGGGATGCTGCGTGTGCAGCACTTCATTCAAGTGCTTGAGGAAACCAATCGCTTCCAGGTTCTCGCGGCCGCCAAAAGGATTTGGTATCCACTCGCCGGGTTTGCGGGAGTAGTCGAGATAGAGCATGGACGCGACCGCGTCCACGCGTAGGCCATCGAGGTGATATTTGTCGATCCAGAAAAGCGCGTTCGAAATCAAAAAGTTCTGCACTTCATTGCGGCCGTAGTTGAAAACCAGCGTGCCCCAGTCGGGATGCGCCCCTTTGCGCGGGTCGGCGTGCTCGTAAAGATGCGTGCCATCGAAGAATGCCAGGCCGTGGCCATCGCGCGGAAAATGCGCGGGCGTCCAATCGAGGATCACTCCGATGCCTTCCTGATGGCAGCGGTCAACGAAGTACATGAAATCTTCGGGTGTGCCGAAGCGGCTGGTCACCGCGAAATACCCAACGGTCTGATAGCCCCAGGATTTGTCGAGGGGATGCTCCATGACGGGCATCATCTCGATGTGCGTATAGCCCATTCCCTTGGCGTAGGGAATCAGCTCATCAGCGAGTTCGCGATAGGTGAGCCAGCGGTTGTTTTCATCGCGCCGTCGCCGCCACGAACCGAGATGCACCTCGTAAATTGACATTGGCGAATGCAGCCAATCGTGCGACGCGCGCTGCGTGAGCCATGCAGCGTCGTTCCACTGATGCTTGTCAATATCAACGACGACGGAAGCATTGTTGGGACGCTTTTCGGCGGCGAATCCATATGGATCGGATTTCAGACCCCAGAAGCCGGCGCGAGACTTGATTTCAAACTTGTACAGCGTGCCCTCATCGAGGCCGGGAATGAAAAGTTCCCAGATTCCGGTCTCGCCACGCAGGCGCATCGGATGCACGCGGCCATCCCAGAAATTAAAGTCTCCGACGACGCTTACGCGCAGCGCGTTCGGCGCCCAAACGCCGAAGTGAACGCCACGAACGCCGGCGACTTCGCGCATGTGCGCGCCAAGCTTTTCATATTTCTGGTAGTGCGTACCTTCGCCGGAAAGGTAGAGATCGTAATCGGTAAGAATCGGCGGGAACGCGTAAGCGTCAAATCTGTCGAGCGAATTGCCGTCCGGGAATCTGAAATACAGACGATAAGAAGCCGGCGCGACTTCCGCGTTGTCACGCAGCTGGCTGACGTTATTCTGAACAATCGCTTCAAACACACCACCCGGATGGATTTTCTCTGCTGCAATCGCAGAGTGCCGTTGTGGAGAACCGCCCAGCCATTCGACGGCCATCTCGCTCGCTGCCGGATGATAGGCGCGGATCGCCAAGACTCGCTTGCCGCCGCGGTCGAGCCAATGCGGCCCGAGAAAATGGAACGGGTCTGACGACTCGGCGCGGACGATGCGCTCGATCTCGCTCTGGCTCGTGTCGAGGGGCTTAACGGCTGCTTCGGATTTGGAATCTCGTATTGGCATGGTCGAGCTCACTTGGTTTCTGGGCAAGGCGAAGGTCTCGCGGGCAAAAAACGGTCCAGTTCTGGGTGGGGTTCTGCGCGGCTTGGGGGGCCAAATACCGCCGATTAGAAATTCGTAAGTGATTGTAAAGAGGTGCGTTACGAAAAGTTTTAATCACGCTACCGTGTATTAGAACAGCCGTCTCGACCGCGAGCGCGTCGCGGATTCCACGGCCGAGTTGGCGCCGAGTGTTCACAACTCTCTGAAGACGGTAGCAGATGGGCACCTGTGTTACAACTGGAACTTGACTACCAGTTCTCATTATGAGAACCTCAATCGATGCGCATTATCAAGCGCGGAGTATTGGAGCGCTTTTGGCCATACATCCTGACTCGAAGCCGAGCCTGGAATCCTGGTATTCGGTGGTACGCGCGGCTACGTGGAAGACGCCGGCAGAGATGAAGCAGATATATCGCAATGCCGATGTGGTCGGGCGCCGGACAGTTTTTAGCATCGCTGGAAATAAGTACCGACTCATCGCGAGGGCGAACTACCGAAGTCAAAGGGTATTCGTTCTGTTCCTGCTTACGTATGCGGAGTATGAGAAAGGGCTTTGGAAATCATGAGCAGCAGACCGGTTGAACTGGACGAGAAAAACTACGGGAGGCTTTTGCAACAGGCACTTCCGCACGTGATCCGCACGGAGGACGAATACGAGAGGTTCACGAACGAACTGCTGCGTTTGGATGAATTGGATGAGCCGACGCCAGAACAGGACGAACTTGCTGAGCTATTGACGGTGCTGATTGATGAGTATGAGGAACGGCGTTATCCGATTCAGAAAGCGAGTCCGCAACATACGTTGCAGCATTTGATGGAGGCGCGGGGGCTAACGCAGAAAGATCTTCAGAAGGTCTTTGGGTCGAAGGGGATTACCTCCGAGGTTTTTCACGGCAAGCGATCCATCAGTAAAGCGCAGGCAAAAAAACTCGCAGAATTCTTCCACGTAGGCGTCGAAGTCTTCATCTAACCGCAGCGACTCGTTTTTCCCTACAGATTCCCCAGTCTGTTGATTGGCCTCTTGTGATGACGTGTTGGACTTGAGTGGAAAAGTCAGGTAGGTTAGCGGCGTCCCTGGGGCAAGCGGCGGGGCAATCCAGATCAAGGAGAAATTCGATGATGCGACTCGTTCGCCCGATTTTTATGCTTGCGGCGTTGTGCGTGGCGTTTTTGGGCGGGGTGGTGCGCGCGCAAGAGAGTGCGCAGCCAAAGAAACCGCCGACGGCTGCGGAAGCTGTGATTGAGAATTGGAATGATGTTGGCAACCGGCTCGTGGCGATGGCGGAGGATTGGCCAGAGGATAAGTACGACTACAAGCTTGCGCCCACTACCCGCACTTTCCAGGAAGTGATTCTGCACGTGGCGGGGTCGAATTACGACATGTTGAACAAGATGGCGAAATCGAAATTGGGAGATGGGCGTAATGATCCGGCGGTGGCCGACTACAAAACGAAGGCGGCTACTGTGGCGTTTTTGAAGAAGTCGATTGAGGATGGAGCGGCTCAGGCGAAGAAGCAGGGGGATGCGGGGGTGATCAAGCTGCTTGAGTATTGGGATGGGTATACGGAGCACATGGGGGAGCATTATGGTTTGTTGGTGGCTTATTACAGGGCTAGTGGTGGAGTGCCACCGGAGTCGAGACCGAAGAAGTAGTGCTAGTTCAGCTTAGCGAGATGGTGTTGGCGGCAAGATTTCTTGCGGTAGCTGTAAAGAGAGGCGCACAGGCAAGAGTGAGTGCCTGTGCCACTGGTGGGTGCCACAAACTAGACTGACGAAGTGAGTTGTCCCATCAAGTCAGGGATAAGCAAAGACACGAAGACACGGAGCGAAAGGCCCACGACGAGAACTGCGTCGTCGTGGCTACCTTCTGAATGGTTGGCGGGTCGCCAAGCATTGTGTTCGGGCACGGCATGCCGTGCCCCTACTGGGAGTTGGCTCACGTAGAGGACAAAAAGTGGGAGGGGTAGTGCGTCGTGGGGCGAGCTGGAAGGCGGCGGCTAAGACGGCTTGGTTGGTGGTGGCGATGACTGTGTTGCCGATAGTTGTGGCGCCGGCGCGGGGGCAGGATCGGACGCAGGGGCGTTCGATGGTGGTGACGCGGGAGGGGATTGTGGCGGCGGAGAGTCCGCTGGCGGCACAGGCTGGCGCTACGATCCTTGCTCGCGGCGGGAATGCTGTGGATGCGGCTGTGGCGACGAATGCGGTGATGGGCGTCGTGGAGCCGATGATGAACGGGATTGGCGGGGATCTTTTTGCGATTGTTTACGAGGCGAAGACGGGGAAGCTTTACGGATTGAATGCGAGCGGGTGGGCGCCTGCGAAGCTTTCCATCGAATTTCTCAAAGCAAAAGGAATCAGCGGGAAGATGCCGGCCGATGGCATTCAGTCTGTGACTGTGCCGGGAGCGGTGGATGGATGGTCGGAGCTGCTTTCGCGGTTGGGGACGAAGAAATTCTCGGAAGTGCTCGAACCGGCGATTCGCTACGCGAAGGAAGGGTTTCCGGTGCCGGAATGGGACGCGGCTTACTGGAATCTCGCGGAAGGCGTTTTGAAAGCCGATGCGAATGCTGCGGCAACTTTTTTGGTTAATGGACGAGCGCCCCGACTTGGCGAGGTATTTCGCAATCCGGATGTGGCGCACTCTCTCGAATTGATTGCAAGAGATGGGCGCGATGGATTCTATAAAGGCGGGATTGCGCAACGCATTGTGGCGACCGAATCGAAGATGGGCGGTGTGATGTCGGCGGAGGATTTGGCAGAGTTCTCGAGCGAATGGGTGGAACCTATCTCGACGACTTATCGCGGCTGGACCATTTACGAAATTCCGCCGAATGGGCAGGGAATCGCGGCGCTGATGATGTTGAACATGATGGAGACGTTTCCGCTCGCGAAATATGGGCACAATTCCGCGGATGCGTTGCATCCGATGATAGAGGCGAAAAAATTGGCGTATGCCGATATGTATCGTTATGTGGCCGATCAGAAATTCAGCCGCGTGCCGGTTTCGGGGATGCTATCCAAGGAGTACGCTGCTCGGCGCGCGAAGCTGATTGATATGGCGAAGGCGAATTGCAATGTTTCGCCGGGAGAGCCTGAATTTCCGACGAAAGGCGACACTACGTATTTGACGGTGGTGGATCGCGAGGGAAACATGGTGTCGCTAATTCAGAGTAATTTCTCGGAGTTTGGATCTGGAATCGTTCCTGATGGGACTGGTTTCGTGCTGCAGAATCGGGGGGCGCTGTTCAGTCTCGATCCTGCGTCACCGAATGCGCTGGCGGGGCACAAGCGGCCTTTGCATACAATTATTCCCGGATTCATGACGCGCGGGGACGAGAGGATTGCGTTTGGAATTATGGGCGGATTCAACCAGGCGCAGGCGCACGCGCAGTTTGTGGCGAATGTGGTGGATTTTGGGATGAATATTCAGGCGGCGCTGGAGGCGGCGCGATTTTCGAAACACACTTTTGCTGGATGCGACGTGGAGATGGAGGAGCGCATTGATGCCGGTGTGCGAAAGGCGCTCGGCGAGCGCGGGCATGAGATTCAGGTAGTAGGTAGCTTTTCTTCGGACATGGGTGGCGGACAGGCTGTGCGGCGCGATTTTTCGAGCTGCGTGAATTTTGGCGGGTCCGATCCGCGCAAAGATGGTGCAGCAATACCTCAGGCTGTGGCTGCGAAATAGGCGAAAGTCAAAGGCCTCAGGTCATCCCGATCTAACGGCGATCGGGAGGGATCTGAGCTACGGAGTTTTGGGTTGGCGCGTTCGGGCGGTAGGGTTGAGCCTACGTTTCTTCCGAGTGGTTGCGAGTCTCTGAAAGACTACGCAGTGTGTCGTAAGTGCCTCTAAATGCTTCACTTTGGTACGAAGGTACCATTGTGACCCATATCACCCGCCGCTATACCTAGAGTGTGGGGTGCTCCTGCGGAGCTGTGTGCCGGCTCCGAAACCTGTCCTATGCCATCGCGAACTGAGGAACTCGGCGCCGAGCGATCGAAAGCGCAACGCGGGACCGAGAAACGAAAAGAGAGAAGTGTGGCAGCGGAGGGGAAGAGTCCATCTCCCGCAGCGCACTCGGCCTACCTGCAGGCGTTAACTGAAAACAATCCACTGGGAATCGTGGTGCTGGATCTGCAGCATCGAGTGCTGATGTGCAATCCTGCGTTTGAGACGCTGTTCGGCTATAGACAATCGGAAATTCTAGGCGTGGAACTCGATTCACTGCTGGCACCCGGTGAGTTGCTGAAAGAGGCGGCGGCATTGACGCGGCGATCGACCGCTGGAAACGTGGTGCGGGAGAAAGCGAAGCGGCTGCGAAGCAACGGATCGCTGGTGGACGTGCAGATTTTGGGAGTACCGATTTCGGCTGACGGAAAGCTAGTCGGCAGCTTCGGGATGTATGAGGACATCACGGAGCGCCGGCGCGCCGAGCAGGCGCAGAGGGAAGCGGAAGAGCGTTTCAGGAGTCTCTTCGAGAACGCCACGGAAGGAATTTTTCAGAGCACCACGGACGGCCGGTACCTCAGCGTAAATCCGGCACTGGCGCGGATGTGTGGATTTGCGTCGGCTTCGGAAATGATTTCGAGCGTCGAGGATTTGGGGAAAGAGATATATGCGGACCCAAATGTTCGCATGGTGTTCAAGCACCTGATTGAAAAGTACGGGTCGGTGAAGGATTTCGAATACGAAGTGAGACGAAGAGACGGGGCGAAGATCTGGATTTCCGAGAACGCGCACGTGGTGCGGAATCCGGACGGCGAAATTCTGTCGTATGAAGGAACCATCGAGGATATTACGGCGCGGAAACGGGCGGAGCTGGAGCGCCAGGTGACTTTCGAAATCATCCATGCCGTGAATGTGACGGACAACCTGGATGATTTGCTGAGACTGATTCACATTGCGCTGAAGAAAGTGCTGTACGCGGAGAATTGTTTTATCGCGCTGTATGAGCCGGCGACGGGGATGTTTCATTTTCCGTTTTTTGTGGATCAGTTTGACCAGGCGCCGCCACCGCAGCGGGTGGGGAAGAGTTGCACAGCGCACGTGTATCGAACAGGGCAGGCGATGCTGATTCCGCAGCGGACTTTCGATTTGCTAGCGGACGAAGGGAAGGTCGAGCTAGTTGGGACGCCGTCACCTTCCTGGCTGGGCGTGCCGCTGAGGACGCCGGCGGCGACGATCGGCGTGCTTGTGGTGCAGCACTATGAGGACGAAAACGCGTACACGGAGCGCGACCAGGAATTCCTGGGGTCGGTGGGCGGGCAGATTGCGCTGGCGATTGAGCGGAAGCGTTCGGAAGAGAAGGTGAGGGAGAGCGAAGCACGCTTGCGAGTGCTGGTGGAGCAGCTGCCAGCGGTGTTGTGGACTGTGGATCGGAACTTGCGATTTACGTCCGCGCTGGGAGCTGGATTTGCGCGGCTGAAGATAAAGCCGGACGAACTGGTAGGCATGTCGCTGCTGGATTATTTCGAAACGGCGGACCAGACGTTCTTACCGATAGCGGCGCATCGCCGAGCAGTGGCGGGTGAGCCGATGACATTTCACGTGGAATGGAAGAGCGGGTCGTATGCGTGCCACGTGGAGCCGCTGCGAGATTCGGATGGGCAAGTGTCGGGCGCAATCTGCATGTCACTCGACATTACGGACCGGAAGCAGTTGGAAGAACAGTTGCGGCAGGCGCAGAAGATGGAGGCCGTGGGGCGGCTAGCGGGCGGCATCGCGCATGACTTCAATAATTTGCTGATGGTGATTCAGGGGTATAGCGATCTTCTGGTCGAGCGGCTTCCGGATGGCGACTCATTGCGCCGAAATGCGGAACAGATTCAGATGGCGTCGCAGCGGGCGTCATCACTGACGAGGCAGTTGCTGGCGTTCAGCCGGAAACAGATGCTGGCGCCGAAGATTTTGAATGTGCAGAGCGTGGTGGCGGAGATGGAGAAGATTTTGCGGCGGCTGATTGGTGAAGATGTGCAGCTGGAGACGTCGTCGGCGCCCGATCTCGGATTGATCAAAGCGGATCGAAGCCAGATCGAGCAGGTGATTCTGAATTTGGCGGTGAATGCGCGCGACGCCATGCCGCAGGGCGGCCGGCTGACGATTGAGACCGCGAACGTGGAGCTTGATGCGTCGTATTCGCATCCGCCGGCCGTGCTATCGCCGGGTAGATACGTGATGCTGGCGGTGACGGACAACGGGTGCGGTATGGATGCTGAAACGCAGGCGCACGTGTTCGAGCCTTTCTTTACGACGAAGGAGAAAGGCAAGGGGACGGGTCTTGGACTGGCGACTGTGTATGGCGTGGTGAAGCAGAGCGGCGGATATGTTTGGGTGTATAGCGAGCCTGGCCGGGGCACGAGTTTCAAAATCTATTTGCCGAGAATCGAAGAGACCGCGGTGCCTGCTGGACGAGACGGCAAGAACGAGATGCAGATTCCGGAGCGCGGTTCTGAAACAATTCTCCTTGCGGAAGATGAGAAGGGCGTGCGGGAGCTGGCGCGCGAGTATCTTGCGTCGAGCGGGTATACCGTGATTGAGGCGGAGGATGGTCACACGGCGCTGGAGTTGGCTGCTATGCACGTGGGGCCGATTCACTTGCTGCTTACCGATGTGGTGATGCCGGGAATCAGCGGCCGGGAATTGGCGGAGCGAGTGAGCCAGATTCGGCCTGGAATCAAGATTATCTACATGTCGGGGTACACGGATCAGGCCGTGGTGCATCATGGGATTCTCCGGAACGATGCAGTATTGCTGCAAAAGCCTTTCACGCTTATGACGCTGGCTGGAAAGTTGCGTGAGATGCTTGCGGTTCCCGCCGTTCAATAACAACTAGTAGCCAATCGCAGGAAATCCAACCAACCGTACAAATCGCGTTATGTGCACCTATGAAACAGGTGTGCTGGTGTGGGTCCTCGTTGGGGTGGCGAGAGCGGTCTTGATCTGCCGCCTTGGAAGTCCGGCGCCATTGTAAGCCCCTGCATACACAGCCATTGGGCGGCCTGTGCGATTTCTAGTCGGTGCCAGTGCGATTGGTCCATCAGATGCATTTGTCAGGAGTGAGCGGCGAGAACAAAGCAAAGAAAGCCGCCGGGGATAAGGGGACCAGCGATGGACTCAAAAGCAACAAATGGCGGCGCAAGGATGATGGAGCAGGAAGGCGTGACGGAAGATTGCATTTCAGAGCGCCGGTTGTGGACGGCGGTCGTCGTGACGGCAGTGGAAGATTGGCGCAATGGATCGTTGCGCGCGCGCCGGGAGGCACAGTCGTTCTTGTTTGAGGACAACGCCGATTTTCAGGCTATGTGCGCACGTGCGGGTCTTGATCCTGGCACTTTGCGCGCGCGCCTTCTCAAAATTGGGCAGCGCGTTCACATGCACGGGCCGTATCTTCAGCCGATGGTGGCATAGTCATTTTATTCGGGCTTAGATTGTTCGGTTTTTGCGATACTTCATAACTTCTTACAGATATTAATTCATATGAGTTTCCCGCGCTGCCAAACGGTGTGGCGGCGCAGGTGCTTCCCTCCTCGAACAGAATCCAACAGTGGCACAACTTCAAATAGCGTAGTATTCCGCGAGGGAGCGTTGCGCGATAACCCGATGATGCGTTTGAGAGACTCCGTTTGCGCGGAAAAGCAACTACTGGCGAGCTGCGCGCGCACACGCATGGTTCCGGAAATCGCAGAACAAATTCGCGAGGTCACCGCGGGGCCACTCGATTGGGATTTTGTCCTCGCCGAAGCCACAGAAAATTCAGTTGGACCATTGCTGGATTTGAATCTGCGGGCCGTCGTGCCAGAGTCCGTGCCCGCCGGCGTGATGGAGCGACTGAAGATCACATGCCGGGCTAACACAGTCCGGTGCTTATTTTTAGCGGCGGAGCTGCACAAAATTCTCGATCTGTTCCGAGCTGCCGGAATCGTGGCGATTCCTTACAAAGGGCCTGTGCTTGCCGAGCAAGCCTATGGAAACCTGACGTTGCGCGATTTTGACGACCTTGACATGATCGTGCCACAGCGCGATTTGATGAAAGCGCATGAGGTGATGCTGGGGCTCGGGTATCAGGCGCGATTTCCATGGATTCTATCGAAAGATTCGAGGACTGCGCTGGTGCCGGGGGAGTACAACTATCGCGATGAAAAGCGGCGGGCGGTTGTCGAACTCCACACGGAATTGACACTGCGGCATTTTCCGGTCGTCCCGGATATCGACCGGTTCGCGCAGCGGCTGGTGAAGGTAATGGTGGCCGGGCGGGAAGTGCTGACCTTTGCGAGGGAAGATCTCTTGTCCGCGCTTTGCGTCCACGGCTCGAAGGATTTTTGGGAGCGGATATCGTGGGTTGCGGACGTCGCGGAGCTTATCCAGGGTCATGCCGATCTCGATTGGGATCTGGCGTTTCGAACAGCGGAGAGTTTGCGAGTGGAACGAATGGTTCATCTGGGGCTCGCGCTAGCGGACGACTTGTTACAGGCACCGATGCCTTCGGAGATTCGTAAGCGGGTGCGTGAAGATGGGGAAGCGGTTTCTGTGGCGCGAGAAGTAGAGCAGCGAACTTTGAGCCGAGACCTCGCTGACGCAGGCACTGGAAGCCGGTTGCGGTTTCGCCGGCGGATGGTGCAAGGGACGCTGGCGGGCTGGCGCTACTCCTTTCGTCTTGCAATGGTTCCAGCGGAGGAGGACTGGGAGATGGTGCAATTGCCTGGTGCGCTCGCGCCGCTTTATCTTGCGCTTCGCCCGCTACGGTTGTTGCACAAGTATGGATGGACACGACGGCGCCAGGATGCGTCAATGTGAGATGGGCTGTCCCCGGGCCCATTTCCGCCAAGGAAGGACAAGGCGCCAGCCAGTTCACATGGCCGCCAAGTTGTAGCCGCTCCACTGTTTAGCCCCAAGCACGTCTTCAGGAAATTAGTCACAAGTACGACACGCGTGGGCAATTCTTTGTTGACCCCTTGGATACCCCCGGCAAGACTAGTAGCGGCTTCCTCTCAATAACTGCTGGAATTTGGCATATCGCTCTGAGCGGGAAGCGTTTAGGGACGCGACCCGAATAATGTTGCGTTGTAACGCTTAGCAAAGGGGTCATCGCACTTGGGACTGCAAGCCAGCGCGCAGGGAAGCCTGTGTCCACTCAATATTTCGATCGGGCGAGTGCCGCTCGCGCTCTTGATTCCCGGTCCCGATCTGCGCGAAAAGGCGCTCTCCCGATATCGCGAATTCACGGCTGATAGTGAAGGTGGGCTGCCGGTGGTATTGCGGAGCGACGCTCAAAGCGACGCCCGGCCTGCGCGCAAGAATCCAAATTTCTCCTACGTTCTCGACGAAGCCTCGATGCTGCTGGACTCGTTTGGCGCCGAATTCCACGGAGTTCGACACGAATATGCGCTCGATTCATTGCTGCGCATTCTTCTGACGATGGTGTTGCTGCCGCAGCGAGGATTTTTGCTGCATGCGGCGACGGTAGTTCGCGATGGCCGGGCCTACGTGTTTACAGGCCGATCCGGCGCGGGAAAGAGCACCGTGGCAGCGCTGTCGCGGGCAGGAACTGTGCTGACCGACGAGATCTCGCTTCTGAGGTTTACCGACGGCTGCTGGCAAGCCTATGGCACGCCGTTCTGGGGAGAATTCCGGGCGGCCGGACAGAACGAACACTACCCGATTGCGGGAGTTTACACCCTCGTGCAATCTGCTGAAGACCGCGTGGAAAGCTTAACAACGAAAAAAATGATCAGAGCCTTGTTGCCTTGCGTGCTGTTTTTTAGTTCGGGGGTCGAGGCAAACGAAGATCTGCTGCGTTTATTGCTCGGATTCGTCAGGCAAATTTCCGGTCAGCGGCTTCATTTTCGTCGCGACGATGGCTTCTGGAAGGTGATCGCAGCATGAATCTCTGTCCAGAGCGGAATCCCAAGCTGGCCTGGCGCGAAATTGATGGCGAGGCTGTGATCATTTCGCCGGAAGACAGCCACGTGCACGAGCTAAACGAGACCGCCAGTCTTATTTGGACGAGCGCCGATGGCCGACACAGCGTGGATGATATTGCGGGCGTGATGGCGGCGAAGTACGACGTTCCTTTACCGGTGGCGAAGGCTGATGCGTGCGAGTTGATTGAGATGCTTTCAGCAAAGGGCCTCTTGGTATCGCCGAAGCAGCCTGAGGTGCAAGCCGGTGCCTAACACACCCGTGATGGACCGGCTCGTTCGCAAAACGGTGGAGCGGCATTTGCCGTGGAACGTGCATATCGATCTGACGTATCGGTGCAATGAGCGTTGCGTCCATTGCTATCTCGACCATCACGATTACGGCGAGATGACGACGCGCGAGGTCAAGAATGTGCTGGACCAGCTAGCCGAAGCGGGAGCATTGTTCCTGACTTTCAGTGGCGGCGAGATTTTTCTTCGTCCGGACCTGTTCGAATTGATCGCTTACGGCCGCGGATTGAATTTTGACGTGAGTCTGAAGACGAATGCTTTGCTAATTGATGAAAGCCGGGCGCAAAAGCTTCGCGAACTGGGCATTCGAAAAATTCAGATCAGCATCTATAGCGCCGACGCTGCCATTCACGATGCGATTACGAAAGTGCCGGGCTCTCTGGATCGTTCGCTGCGGGCGGTTCAGTTTCTGCTTGCGGAGGGCCTGCAAGTAAAGCTGGCCTGCCCGTTGATGAAACAGAATCTGGCAGGATTCCGCGAAGTTCAGGCGCTGGCGGAAGAGTTGGGTGTGCCCTACATGCTCGATTTGACGATCACGCCGATGATGGACGGCGGTGAAGGCGTGCTGGCGCTGCGCAGTTCAGCGACGGAGCTTTTGCAGGTGCTGCAGGACCAGAGCCTCAATTCGCGCGCGTGCACGTCGCCTGAAACCGAGCCGAAGCCTGCGTTCATCACAGGAAGCTCGACATCGAGCGGAATCGAAAGCAGCGCGTATGACGACATTCCATGCAGCGCGGGGCACAACAGCTGCTATATCTCGCCGTATGGAGACGTGTCACCCTGCGTGCAGATGCCTAAGCCTGCGGGGAATCTCCGGAAGCAGCGGTTTGATGAAATATGGTACGGCTCGAAAGAGATGAAACGCGTCCGCTCGGTGCGCGAGTCGCAATTGCCGCTGTGTTCGTCGTGTTCGATCCGGAATTACTGTGAACGTTGTCCGGGACTGGCGCAGATGGAAGGTGGTGATTTGCTTGGTGCATACGAGCGAGCCTGCGAATTGGCTGAGATGAATGCGCGTCTGGCGGGAATTGAGAATCCGATCAGCGCCATGCATCTCGAGAGCGGATTAACGGGCGCGCAAAGCGGAATCACGCAGCGAAAGGATTTGGTCCAGGTTTCACTGTAGGCCTGCGGGCTGGGATTGGGAGAAGCAATGGAACAATCGAAGAAGAACGCGGAGCGCAACGTAGGAGTGGCGGCGGGAAAGAAGCCGTACGTGAAGCCTTCCTGTGTCTCCGAGCCAATTTACGAGACGCTCGCGCTGGCCTGCGGAAAAATGCCCGGGCAGCAGGGAATTTGTCACGCCGCGCCGAGGCGTTCGTAACAGATTTTGAGCAAGAGCGGAAGTTTCCGAGACGGAGGCAACAAGCTTCATGAACAACCGGCTTGTACACAAAGCTCAGCGGTACGCCGTATGGCACAAGACGCTATGCCTCGGATTGTCGCTCTTTCTGGCCGCGCCCATCTTGGCGCGAGAGGTAATCGCGATTCAATCGACAGCTGCGCAAGTACGCGGCGCGGACGCGACGATTAATCAGGGGTCACCGAACGCTAATTCGGGCGGCGCTGCGACTTTAACGGTTGAATCCAACAACGGAAATTCAAACCAGCGCGCTATCGTCCAGTTTGACCTTTCCGTGCTGCCCAACGTGGCTATCAAGCAGGCATTGCTTGTCCTGGAAGCCACTGCCAGCACGACGAATGGATTTCCACGAACATATGGGGCATATGGCCTTACGTCATTTTTTCGTGAATCAGACGTGACTTGGAATACTCGCGTTGCCAATCTAGCCTGGAACGCCAAAGGCGGTGATATCGGAGGAACCGCGACGTCGACGGCGACGGTAGCGGGAGGAATCGGGACCTCCACTCCCGTTCAATTCGACATCACCGCAGATGTCCAGAATTGGTACAACGGCACGCCGAACTACGGCACGTTGATTAGAGATCAAGCCGAAAGTTCGAACAGCGGCGCCACGACAACTTTCGGTTCTCGCAATGGAACCGCCGCGAACGCGCCGGTACTTGATGTCACGTTCGTCCAGAATGTAACCAACCCGGCTGCAGTCCCGGGCAACGGCACGGTGACTGTAAGTTGGGGTTATCCAACGCCGATCGGCAGGGTGAATTTTGCGGAAAACTACACCGGCGTTCTGATTCTCAGGCGCGCGAACTTTCCGGTCGACAAGGGTTCTGTTCCAACGGACACCCAAGATCCCGCGATGTGCTCGGTGATAGGCAGCGGAACGGTGGTATTTGACAACACGTCGCTGGCGACGAGCTTCACGGATGATAGTTCCGACCCGTGCGGAGCGCCCACAAACGATACGACGTGGTTCTATAAAGTCTTTCTGCGGGATCAGAAAAACTATTACGCCACGCAGCCGATTTCACAGGGCTCCGTATTCACTGAGGAAATTTCGGGAACTCCGAGCGCAACAGCCGCAAATCGACAGAATTCAGTTTGGATCGCGGCAACGTTTTCGACCACGCTGGCAGCACCGTCGCTTTTCCCAGGTTCCATCGTGATGGCGGGCTCGCAGACGAACCTGTCGTTTGGCATTGATGCGGTCACGGGCTTGAGAAAATATCCTCCTGTGTCGCTGGGTGGGCCGGTGACCGGCCGATCGCCGGTGATCGATGCGGGGGATTCGTCGCTGGCAGCCAATGTGATGTATGTGGCAGATAACGATGGCCTGGTGTACGCAATCGCCACGGATACGGGGCAAATTCTGTGGGTGGTGAATCCGACCAGTCTAACGACGAACGGATTTACAGGGGCGCCTTCGGTGCAAGTGAAATCATTCAGCGACTCCACGTTTACCCCCACTCACGACTTACTTGTGGTCGGCACGCGAAATGGCGCCTCAACCACGGCGAATCGAATCGTGGGAATAGATGGGAACACGGGTGCAACTGTGTGGCAAACGATCGGTAACTCCGGCGGTGTGGGTAAGATGGATATCATTAGCTCTTCGCCGGCCATCGATTTCGTGAATCACGCAGTTTGGGTGACCAGCCGAAGCGGCGGCGGTACTGCGCAGCCCAGTCTTTGGAAGCTCAACCCGAATAGCGGCGCAGTGCTTGCTACAGCGGCACTGGGCGATACGGACGCCGACCCGACGCTTTCGATTCCAAGCGATGTCCTTTTCGTGGGCAACAATGCGGGCACGATTTTTGCGATCAATCCGGCCACAGCGGCCACGCTCAAGTCAGTGCTTGGTGGCGACGGCGCGATTATTTCGTTTCCAATCGCGTTGGGATTAACCTCGCCCTACACCGTGATTTTTTCGGGGCAGACGGCTGTCCACGCGATGAAATATGACAAGACGGCGAACACGTTCACGAGTCTGTGGTCGACAACGATTAGCGGACCCTCGGCCCCCATCGGATTTACTGGAGGGGCGAAGGTGTACGTGGGTTCGGCTGACGGAAAGATTCATGAACTCGATGCTGTGACCGGGGTGGACGGCAAGCAGCGAACCGCCAATACGGGGCAGCCCGGCATCGTGGGTGATCCTGCCCTGGACCTTGTGCTATCTCGAATTTATGTATCGACCAACGATCAGCGTGCGTATGGCTTTGCGTTTCCGTTCTAAGCGGGGATGAGCGAGGAATTGATGTACACCGAAAAAAGAGGGCGAGTGAAGCGCGCATGGAGCACGGGTTTGGTGGGCAGCGCTGTTCTGTGTCTGGCGGCCGGATTCTCAGCTTGTCAAACGGGGATGACTTCAGGCACTGGCGGAGGTGGAAATCCGCCGCCAACGGATGCGACTATTTCGTTCTGCGACGATGGCGATGGCGCTTGCACGCCGGCAACTTCGTTCAGCGTCGCGTCGCTGCGCGATCTTGTGATCAATGTGAATTGGGAGAATCTTTCTGCGGGTAACCACACTCAAATGCTTGAGGTCCTTCAACCGGGCGGCGGGCTTTATCAGGCCAGCCAAAGCTCTTTTTTGGTAAACAACGCGTCGCAAAGCTCACTGACGATGACGCGATCGGTGCCGGTGGCGGGAGCGTGGATTTCGCAGAGGCAAATGACCGGGGAATGGAGCGTTCGAGTGTCTTTGGACGGCAAGGCAATTACCTCTCAAACAGTGCAGATCAATCCCTGATGAGCCCCTCGATTGCGTATGCTCGCGCGCGGTGCGTTGAAGAGCGCATCGTCGCGCCCAAGGAAAAGGAGTCGAATCCGATTGCTGCGAAGCTGCGAGCCGATGGGTCGGTTTGCTTTCGGGTGTTAGGCGCAAGCATGTTTCCATGGATTCGCTCTGGCGATCTGGTGTTCGTTAGAAGCTTTGCTTACGAACAAGCGTCGCGAGGCGACGTAGTACTCTTCGAACGCGCGGGCAGGCTGTTTGTTCACCGCGTAATCCGAGCGGCGGTGGCTGGAGCAGGCGGAAAAGAGCGCGGCGCGCTAATAACAAAGGGCGATGCGCTTGATGCGAAGGATGAACCAGTTACGCGCGCGGAGTTCTTAGGTCGCGTGATTCGAGTGCATCGCGGCGACCGTCATATAGACATGGGGTCGATGGGCCGCGTGATGATGGGACGCTTGATTGCGCGCTTTTCGCACGCGAGCTTCGCGCTGTATGGCCCAGCTCGCTTTATGAAGCACCTCGTCTTCGGCTAGACCGGCGCTGGCTGGTTGCGAGCTGACAAGCCGCCGGTGCAGACCGTCCTACCTTCCTGCCGGAATAAAGCCGTACTTCTGAAAAACCGCCCGCGCTTTTTCGCCGCCCAGAAATTCGAGGAGCATCTTTGCACCGGCCGGGTTCTTGGAGTTCTTGATCACCGCGGCTGGGTAGACCACGGGCGAATGCGAGTCCTCTGGAGCTGTCGCTACCACGGTCACCTTCTTGGATATCTTCGCATCGGTGGCATATACGATTCCGGCGTCGGCGTTTCCTGTCTCGACGTATGTGAGCACCTGGCGGACGTCTTTGGCGAGCACGAGTTTTGGTTTTAGTTTGTCGTAAATCCCAAAATGTGTGAGCACTTCCTGTGCGTACTTTCCCGCCGGCACTGTTTGTGGCTCGCCGATGGCTACCGTTTTGACTTCTGCTTTCGTCAAGTCCTGAAAACTGGAAACACCCGTGCTACCTGCCGGAACGATGAGCACGACACTATTCCGCACCAGATTTCTCCGCGTGTCAGTCAGCAGCAACCCCTGTGACTGAAGCGAATCCATCTCCTTGGGGGAAGCCGAAAAGAAAATGTCGACCGGTGCGCCTTGCTCGATCTGGCGCTGCAATGCGCCGGAACCGCCAAGGTTGAAATGCAATTCCGCACCTGGACGCTCGGAGGTGTAAAGGTGCGAGATCTCGTCCAGGGCGTCCTTGAGGCTGATTGCTGCTGAGACGGTAATTTCGTTAGACGGGGCCAGCGAGATGCCCGGCGACGATCCAGTGTTCGCGCTATATATTTCCTGGCACGGCGCTCCCATCGCCATGATTCCGAGCACTAACATCCACAAACTTCGTCGCGGCATCATGGTTCGCTCTCTCCTGAGCAAAACCACTCACAGGCGTATTCGAGGCTAAGGCAAAATCGAAACTGACGAACGCGAAAGCGGATGAACCACCGGCGCGCACCGGCAGATTTTACATTGGATTCACGTCCGGCTACGTCCGGAGTGGGGTAGAATCAGGATTCAGACTTAATCGGGAGATGCGGTCGCAATTGTATTCTTAAGGTGCGGTGAAAAGAGGACGATCATGAGCACTGGCGTGACAGCAACCCCAAAGGAATTCGATCCAAAGAAATCGCAAAATCCACTGAAGGCACTGAATGCATTCGGCCAATCGGTCTGGCTTGACTATATTCGGCGCAACCTGATCTCGACGGGAGAACTCGCTCGCTTGATTGAGCAGGACGGCCTGCGCGGGGTCACGTCCAACCCTTCCATATTCGAGAAAGCAATCACAGGCAGTACCGACTACACCAAAGCGCTCGAGAAATTGAGCGCGCAGAAAAACCTCGATGCCAAGCAGGTGTATGAAGCGCTCGCGATCCGCGATATTCAGGATGCCGCCGACGTACTGCGCCCCGTCTACGATCAGACTCATCGACGAGATGGGTATGTGAGTCTCGAAGTCGCTCCGTATCTCGCGCACAAGACGCAGGAGACGATCGACGAGGCGCGAAGGCTTTGGAAAGCGGTGGGCCGCGAAAATCTCATGGTAAAAGTTCCGGGAACTCCGGAAGGCATTCCCGCAATTCAGCAGGTCATCAGCGAAGGCATCAACATCAACGTGACTCTGCTGTTCGCGCAGGACGTCTACGAGCGCGTGGCCGAGGCCTACATCGCGGGGCTTGAGGCGTTCGCGAAGTCAGGCGGCAAGGTGGGCCACATCGGGAGCGTCGCGAGCTTTTTCGTCAGCCGCATCGATACCTTGATCGACAGCCAGATCGCGGATCGAATTAAGAAATCGCAGAACCCGTCCGAACAAGCTGCGCTTCGGGACTTGGTGGGAAAAGTAGCTATCGCCAACGCGAAGCTCACATACCAACGTTACAAGAAACTTTTCAGCGGGCCGCGATGGGCGGCTCTTGCTTCCCATGGCGCGCAAACGCAACGGGTACTGTGGGCCAGCACGAGCACGAAGAATCCCAAGTTTTCGGATGTTCTGTACGTGGAAGAACTGATCGGGCCGGACACGGTGGACACGATTCCTCCGGCCACCTACGACGCGTTTCGCGACCACGGAAAACCGCGCGCGAGCCTCGAAGAGAATATTCCCGCCGCCCAGCAGACCATGGACTCACTCGAGCGCGCCGGAATCTCGATGAAAGCAGCCACCGACCAACTGACCGAAGAAGGCGTGAAACTTTTCTCCGAAGCTTTCGACAAGCTTCTCGCAGCCGTGGGTACCCACGCGGCTAAGCCCACAGCGTCGGCTGTGAACAACCTGACTTACAAGCTGCCCCAAAATCTTGCGACGGCCGTGGCCGCCACCATCGACGACTGGAAGACAAATCAAAAAATGAAGCGCCTGTGGGCTCGCGATGCCTCGCTTTGGACGAATGAGGATGAAGCGAGTTGGCTCGGCTGGCTCACAGTTGCCGACGACGACGTTGCGCACAGCCGCGATTTCAAGCAGGTCGCGGACGAGATTCTCCAAGCAGGTTTCACCCATGCGGTGCTCCTCGGGATGGGCGGTTCGAGTCTGTGCGTGGAAGTGATGGAACTCACCTACGGGAAAATTGATGGCTATCCGCAGTTTCTCGTTCTCGATTCCACCGACCCCGCGCAGATCCGCAGTCTGGCGAAGAAGCTCGACATGACGAAAACAATTTTCATCGTGTCGAGCAAATCGGGCAGCACCCTCGAGCCGAATATCTTCAAACAATATTTCTACGACCAGGTGAAACAAGCCGTCACCTCGGAACCGGCAGGGAAGCGCTTCATCGCAATCACCGACCCTGGCTCGCATCTCCAAAAAGTTGCCGAAGCCGACGGTTTTCGCCACGTCTTTTTCGGCGTATCGAGTATTGGAGGCCGCTATTCTGCGCTTTCAGACTTCGGGATGGTTCCCGGGGCCATTCAAGGCATTGATCTTCCGAAGTTTCTGGATCGCCTCGAAGAGATGGTTCATGCGTGCGCGTCGGTCGTGCCCGCAGACGAAAATCCTGGTGCGATTCTTGGCGCAATTCTCGGCACACTGCAGAAAAACGGGCGCGACAAGGTCACCATCTTTGCTTCGCCCGGAATTTCCGATCTTGGGGCGTGGCTCGAACAGCTAATAGCCGAATCCACGGGCAAAAAGGGTACCGGCTTGATTCCTATTGACCGCGAACAGATCGGGCCGCCCGAAGTCTATGGCAACGATCGAGTCTTTGCCTATGTGCGTCTGCAATCAGCGCCGGATGCAAAGCAGGATGAAGCGGTGGCCGCGCTCGAAAAAGCGGGACAACCCGTTGTGCGCATCGCCGTCCCGGATGTCTATGATCTCGGTCAGGAATTTTTCCGCTGGGAGATTGCCACGGCGGTGGCAGGCTCGATCATCGGCATCAATCCATTCAATCAGCCGGATGTGGAAGCGGCAAAAATCGCAACCAAGAACCTGACGTCCGAGTACGAGAAGCAGGGTTCGCTTCCGGCGGAGCATCCCTTCTTTGAAGGCGGCGGAATCAAGCTGTATTCGGATGACAAAAATACGGAAGCCTTGAAGAAGGCTGCCGGCGGCGACCTGACTCTCACCGGGTACTTGCGCGCGCATTTGAACCGTGTCCGACCCGGCGATTATTTCGCGATTCTCGCCTACATCGAAATGAACGATGCGCATCAATCGGCATTGCAGTCGATCCGCCATACCATTCGCGACAAGAAGCGCGTGGCCACCTGCTCGGAATTCGGCCCGCGTTTCCAGCATTCGACGGGGCAGGCCTATAAAGGCGGACCCAACACCGGCGTATTTCTGCAAATCACTTGCGATGACGCCGCCGATATCCCGGTGCCCGAGCAAAAATATACATTCGGGATCGTCAAAGCTGCGCAGGCTCGAGGCGACTTCCAGGTTCTCGCGGAGCGGGATCGCCGGGCATTGCGAATTCATCTGGGAGCGGACGTTGCGGCCGGATTGCGGGCCCTTAACAGCGCAGTGCGCCAAGCTCTTCTGTAATCGCTAAAAATCAGGCGGAGGCCGATTCGATGGGTTCATCCGGTCCAACAGGATTAGTGCACGAAGAGCGCGGCCAGCCCGCCGATGCGTGCGCGATGGTCATTTTCGGTGCTGGCGGCGATTTGACGAAACGCAAGCTCTTTCCCGCGCTCTACCATCTTGCCAACAGCAAACTCCTTCCGCAGCAGTTCGCAATTATCGGGGCATCGCGCGAGGAATATTCCACCGAGCAATTTCGCCAGAAAACCACCGAGGAGATGAAAGAGTTTCTAACGGGTTCTGCCGGTGACGCATGGGAGTGGTTCGCCAACCGTCTTTATTACATTTCGGGCGATTTCAAGGATCCAGCCCTCTACAAGAAAATTCAAGATCAACTCACGCAAGTGGATCGGGATCATGCCACCTGCGGAAACCGTTTGTTTTACTTGGCCACCAGTCCCAGTTTTTTTCCGGTTGTCGTGAAACAATTAGGCGCGGCCGGATTGACAAATATTGACTCCGGCGGCTGGAAACGGGTGGTGATCGAGAAGCCTTTCGGGCACGATTTGGCTTCCGCTGTAGCCTTAAACCGCGAAATTGGCGAAGTCCTTCACGAAAACCAGATTTATCGCATCGACCATTACCTCGGCAAAGAAACGGTTCAGAACATTCTTGCCTTCCGATTCGCGAATGGAATTTTCGAGCCGGTGTGGAACCGCCGCTACGTGGATCACGTGCAGGTTACAGTCGCCGAAGAACTGGGGGTGGAGCTTCGCGGCGATTATTACGACCGTGCCGGTGCGCTTCGTGACATGGTTCCCAACCACATCTTCCAACTCATCACCCTCATGTCCATGGAGCCGCCGATTTCGTTCGATGCGGACTCCGTCCATGACGAACAAACAAAAATTCTGCGCGCCATTCAGCCGCTTAATCCCGAGCAAGTGCTCACCCAAGCGGTCCGCGGCCAATACGGCGATGGAATGATTGACGGCAAATTCGTGCCCGCATATCGAGCAGAGCCCAACGTGCCGAAAGACTCCCATACGGAGACCTTCGTGGCCGTAGCACTACACATCGACAATTGGCGCTGGGCGGACGTTCCGTTCTACCTGCGGACTGGCAAACGGATGGCTACGCGGGTCACGGAAATCGTTGTGCGTTTCAGGCGGCCGCCGTTCGTTCTATTTCGTAAGACGCCGGTGGAACACATTCCATCGAACGAATTGGTAATCAGTATTCAGCCGAATGAAGGCATCTCCCTGAGCTTTGAAGCCAAGGTTCCGGGTCCTGTCGTACGGCTCGGTGCCGTCGACATGAATTTTGAATATGCCGATTATTTCGGAACCGAACCTTCCACTGGCTATGAAACTCTTCTCTACGATTGCATGATGGGCGATCCCACGCTTTTCCAGCGCGCCGACATGGTGGAAGCCGGTTGGAGCGTGGTGCAACCGATTCTGGATGTGTGGACTGCCTTGCCCCCGCGCGATTTTCCCAACTACGCAGCCGGTTCCTGGGGACCGGAAGCGGCCGCTGAATTGCTTCGCCGCGACAGACGCGAGTGGCGCGATCCACTGCTCAAACGGGGCGCGATGTACGGCAAGAATGCGGCTAGCCCGGTTGCCACGAAGGGCGCGACCGCTCATCCCTGAGCATCTCCTCGCACGCGAGCGACTTCAGAATGAAGAGCCGCGCGGAAGCGCTCAAAGACATCCAGAATAAATCTTTCGATGTTGGTGTGATCGGTGGCGGTGCCACCGGTTCCGGCTGCGCGCTTGATTCCCAGTTGCGCGGGCTAAGCACTGTACTTATTGAGGCAGGCGACTTTGCCTCGGCCACCTCCAGTTCTTCCACGAAAATGGTGCACGGCGGCGTGCGCTATCTCGAAGAAGCGTTTCGTCGTCTCGATCCTGCTGAATACAAAGTGGTGAATCGCGCTCTGCATGAGCGGATTCATATGCTTAAGAATGGCCCGTTCCTTGCCCGGGCAAAAGAATTCATCACTCCTTGTTACAACTGGCTCGACCTCGCATATTACGAAACAGGTTTGAGACTGTACGACTGGATCTCGGGCAGCGCGAGTCTGGCTCCAAGCCACTTTGTTTCTCGCCGGGAAACGTTGCGCCGCCTCCCGAATCTGAACCCTAAGGGCCTGGTCGGTGCTGTCGCATATACCGATGGGCAGTTCGACGATGCTCGTTACAACGTAACACTTGTGCAGTCGTTTGCCGAAACGGGCGGAGCGGCGTTGAACTATGCACGCGTGATTTCGTGTGCGAGGGGCGCAGATGGGAAACTGGCGGCTCTCACCGTTCAAGACCAGTTCAGCCAGCAAAGTTTCGTGGTTCGCGCGCGCGCGTTTGTGAATGCCACCGGTCCATTCGCGGATTCCATCCGCTCAATGGCGAATCCGGACGCGAAACCGCGCATCCGGCTGAGCAAGGGCGTCCATATCCTCTTGCCGGCAGAGGTACTTTCGAGCGGTGACTCGATCCTGATTCCCAAGACGGAGGATGGCCGCGTATTATTCGCGATTCCGTGGAGGGGACGTGTGCTGGTCGGAACCACCGAACAAGAAGTTGCGGTTGGCGAAGAACTCTTCTTAACGCACGAAGACGTAGCGTATTTATTGCGGCATCTCAATCGATACCTTGCTCTGCCGGTGAAGGCCGCCCAAGTGGTTGGCGGTTTCGCCGGGGCTCGCCCTCTATTGAGCGCAGACGATTCGCGTGACACCAAAAAAGTGGTGCGCGACCATGAGGTTGAATTGGATCCGCAGAGCGGCTTGGTCAGCATCTTAGGCGGCAAATGGACCACGTATCGCGCCATGGCTCAGGATACGATTGACGTTGTTCAGAAATCTTTCGGCGGGAATCCCACACGCTGCCTGACAATGAATCATCCT
Organism: uncultured Acidobacteriota bacterium; assembly: GCA_963772535.1. Lineage (GTDB taxonomy): Bacteria > Acidobacteriota > Terriglobia > Acidiferrales > UBA7541 > Palsa-295. Next base: position 38,741 of record CAVYXN010000003.1, on the reverse strand, counting down.
TTGGTCGGTGCGGATGGCTACTCGTCAGATTACTGGAAGACCTTGGTTGAAAACTTCAACGTGCCAGAGCGTACTGCGCGGCATCTAGCAGAAAAACACGGGACACGCGCCGCGCAAATCTTGGACCTCGTCGCAAAAGACCCCAATCTCGGCGAGCCGCTCGCGAAAGGCCTTACTCCGTTGCGAGGCGAGGTCGCGTTCGCGGCCCGATTCGAAATGGCCGTGACGATTGAAGATGTTCTCGCGCGACGTATCGGATTGCAATTCTACGGGTGGGCCGAAGCGATCGCCGCGGCTCCGGCAACCGCCGACATAATGGCGTGCGAGTTGGGATGGTCAAAAACGGATCGCGACAAAGCTTTAACCGAATACCTCAAAAAGATTCAAGACCTGCAGCGAAGAGCGGGGCTGACCGTCCCACCAGAAGCACGAGTATCAAACCGCCGGTAGTGCGGAAGAGGGAACCGTGCCGAGTTATATCGGAGCGCTCGACCAGGGAACCACGAGCACGCGTTTCATTGTGTTCGACCGCGCTGGCCAGATCGTTTCCACGGCACAGAAGGAACATCGCCAGATTTATCCGCGGCCGGGATGGGTCGAGCACGACCCCGAGGAGATTTGGCTACGAACGCAAGAGGTAATTTCGGATGCGATGAGGCAGCGCAGTCTAGGACCGAAAGATCTCGCTGCAATCGGGATTACAAATCAGCGCGAGACTGCTGTCCTCTGGGAGCGAAAAACCGGCGAACCGGTAGCAAACGCAATCGTCTGGCAGGACACTCGAACAGACGATCTCGTTCGTGAGTTCTCGGCCGTTGGAGGCCAGGATCGCTATCGAGCGAGGACCGGGCTTCCCCTTTCGACCTACTTCAGCGCCTTTAAAATTCGCTGGCTGCTGCAAAATATTGCCGGCCTGCGCGAGAAAGCAAAGGCCGGCGAAATCTTTTTCGGAAATGTCGACACGTTTCTAGTCTGGAAGCTCACAGGCGGCACCGCTGGTGGTATTCACGTCACAGACGTATCAAACGCCAGCCGCACGCAGCTTATGAATCTCGAATCGCTCACGTGGGATAAGGAAATTCTAACGGATTTCGAAATTCCCGCGGCGATGCTTCCGCAAATTTGTTCGAGTAGCGAGATTTACGGCAACACTCAACTCGATCCCATAAAAAATGTCCCCATTTCCGGAATTCTCGGCGATCAACAGGCAGCGCTAGTCGGGCAGGCGTGCTTCAAGCCGGGAGAAGCGAAGAACACATATGGCACAGGGTGCTTCCTACTGCTCAACACAGGCGAAAAGCCGATTCCCTCGAAGCACGGCTTGCTGACGACGGTCGCCTACAAGATCGGCGCGCAACCTGTCTGCTACGCGCTCGAAGGCAGCATCGCGATGACGGGCGCGCTTGTCCAGTGGCTTCGCGACAATCTAAAGCTCATCGACAAAAGTTCGGAGATCGATGTACTTGCACGCACGGTGGAGGACAACGGCGGCGTCTATTTTGTTCCCGCCTTCTCAGGCCTCTACGCGCCGTACTGGAAATCGAATGCCCGCGGTGTGATTGCCGGACTCACACGCTTCGCGAATCGGGGGCATATCGCCCGCGCAGCCCTCGAGGCCACCGCGTTCCAGGTTCGCGAAGTGGTCGAAGCAATGGAAAACGACTCCGGAATTCATCTCGACGTGCTGCGCACAGACGGCGGCATGGTAGCAAATGATCTTCTGATGCAATTCCAAGCGGATATCTTGAACCGGCCAGTCGTGCGCCCCGCGGTTCAGGAAACCACAGCCCTCGGCGCTGCTTATGTGGCAGGGCTTGCGGTGGGCTTCTACGAGAGCACCGATGAGCTTCGCGCTCACTGTCAAGTAGATCGCACCTGGCACCCTGCAATGGATAGCAGCACTCGCGATACACTCTTTCGCAAATGGAAGAAAGCCGTCACGCGAACGTTCGATTGGATTGATTGATTCGCAAGCGAGGAGGTTCCATGAGCACGAGTTCGATTCCAGGTTTCATCAGCAAACCAAGTCGTCATTCGGTGCCAGAGACGATTCAGCGAGTCTGCGCGCTGCTGAAATCAAAGGGCGTCGCAATTTTCGCGCTCATCGAATCACAGTGGCGAAGCCGAGAAAGCTGGCCTAAAGATGCGACCCACACAGTTGTTGATTTTTGGCAATCCGAAAGGGGGTAACCCCACTGATGCTCGCCGCTCCGAGCACCGCCATTGACCTGCCCCTCAAGGCGCTCGTCTGGGAAGACGCGGACGGAAAAGTCTGGCTCAGCTACAATTCGCCCGACTACTTGCAGCAGCGCCACGGCTTTCCCGCAGACCTCGAAAAGAATATCGCTGCCATTGAACCTCTGTTGGCTCAAGCTCTTGCCAACTAACTCTCGCGCTGGGAATGCGCGTGTAACGAAACAACGGACATCCAATCTATTGCTTTTGCAATCCTATTAGCATTACGATGTTTAAGAAGACTTGGACGCGGAGCGATCTATGCTCATGCGCGGAATTCCAGCAGCCAAACAGGTACAGTGCAGATTAAGTGTTTCAAGATTGTCCCGATTCAGGTTGTAGTCGTCACGCTACTCGTGTTCCTCGCTGGCTTTTCAACTCTAGCTAAGAACGTTCAATATCTCCCTAAGTCGAACCCCGCTCGTTATCTCTCAATCGCCAGCAAGATGAAGGCGGATTCAGACTGCACTGTAGCCGCGATCCGAATCCAGCCTGCTCAGCCAAGCTCGCGGCTGTTGATTCCTGAACGCAGCCTTACAGTCTTCAGTTTCGATCCACGGGAAGCGCCCTTCGTCCAGCGAATCTCTCTAATAGTATGTCTGCGGTACCGCGCCCCTCCCATCACGCTCACCTAGCAACATCGCGTCCCAAAACCATTTTCCGTAGTCAGAGGCTGTGCCTAATTTAATGTGGCGGGTTGCACTATAACCGGAGGCCCGAATGACTGCACCTTCGTTGACGCCTGTTCGTTTGGAACAGTTACGCCGATTCAGCACCTGTCTGATCGCCAGCGCGATCGAAAGGTTCCAGGTACGCTTACCCAACTCCGGATTTTCCGATTCCAGCATTCGCTGCGTGTTCGACGATCTGCCACCTATCATCGGCTACGCAGCCACAGCGCGCATTCGAACGGCGGACCCTCCAATGGAGGGCGGCGGCTATCTATACGAGAGGGCGGATTGGTGGAAGGACATCCTCACCGTGCCCATGCCTCGCATCGTCGTGATTCAGGATGTCGATTCTCATCCCGGCCTGGGCGCGCTTATCGGCGAGGTTCATGCGAACATTTTGCAGGCGCTCGGATGTGTGGGCGTTGTCACCAATGGCGCGGTGCGTGACATCAACGCAGTTCGAGCTTCAGGGTTGCAGATGCTCGCAGGCAATATTTCCGTTTCGCACGCTTACGCCCACATATTTGATTTTGGCGGCCCTGTCGACGTGGCTCGAATGACCATTCACCCCGGCGACTTGCTGCATGCCGATCGTCACGGCGTTGTTTCGATACCAGCTGAAATTGCTGATCAAATTCCGCCAGTGGCGGCCGACCTCGCCGATCGCCGGCATCAGATTGTCGATCTATGCCGCTCGTCGGATTTTTCAATTGAAAAGCTGCATGAGTATTTTCAAAGGAATATTGGACTTCGTCCAAGTCGTTCCACATAGCAGTAGAGGAAGAAATGGAGTCAAAGATGAAGATCGCAGACGCACCCTGCCCTGCGCCGTTCGCGTTCCCGCAAGTTTTGCTCGCACTTCTGCCATTATTGGCGGCGACGCTTCTCATTGGCTGTGACTCGACCGGCAAGACGAAAGCCGCCGAAGCTGATGCCCCCAGCGTCGCTGTCGTCAAGGTCACGCGGCAGAACCTTTCCAGCGAACTCGAAATCGCCTCCGAGTTTCTCCCGTTCCAGGAAATCGACGTGTACGCCAAAGTCTCCGGCTACATTCAAAAGCTCTATGTGGATTGGGGAACTCACGTCAAGCAGGGCCAACTTCTCGCCGTCCTGGAAATCCCCGAGCTCCAACAGCAGCTCACTCAAGACGAAGCAGCTCTCCGCCGCAGCCAGCAGGATCAGGAGCGCGCGCGCGAAGAGCTTGGCCGCGCGCAGTCCGCTTATGACGTCGCACATATCACCTACAAACGTCTCGCCGACGTCCAGAAAACCCGTCCCGAGCTCGTCGCCCAGCAGGATATTGACGTCGCACAAGGCAAGGACCTCGAAGCCGGCTCGAGTGTTTCCGCCGCGAAGGCCGCGCTATCTGCCTCCGAACAGGCCTCCCTCGCTTCGAAAGCCGCGCTCGATAAGGACAAGGCCATGTTCGCATATGCGCGAATGACGGCGCCGTTCGACGGTGTGGTCACGAAGATTTATGCCTACACCGGCGCGCTGCTTCCCGCTGGCACTTCCTCCGCGAAAGCAGAGTCTGCTCTCTGCCAGCTGTCGCAGAACAATTTGCTCCGTCTGGTGATTCCGGTCCCGGAAAGAGCTGTCTCAGAAATTCACGACGGCCAGACGCTTGAAGTAGATGTCTCGGGCCTCAACAAAACCTTCACAGGAAAAATCGCGCGTTTTTCCGATCAAATTGATCCAGCCACTCGCACCATGCACACCGAAGTCACGGTCCCCAATGCGAATTACCAACTCGTGCCGGGCATGTATGCATCGGTACGCCTTCCATTGCACTCTGCCCAGCACGTTCTCGCACTTCCCGTTCAGGCTGTTCAAACTGCCGGGGAAAGTCAGGGCACGGTGTTAGTCGTCGATGGCAGCAATCGGCTTGAAAGGCGCGAGGTTGCCATCGGACTTCAAACCGCCAGCCATGTCGAGATTATCTCCGGCCTCCCCGAAAATCAGCTCGTCGTTTTCGGCGAGTTGGGCCAATACAAAGCAGGCCAGACCGTCAAGCCCAAGTTGGTGGCTCCGGCGGATTTGGACTCCAAAAAGGAATAAGGTCAACGATGCCGTCTTTTACGCTGCGCCATCCTTACTTCGTCATCGTCATTTGCCTGTTTATCTGCGTGCTGGGCCTCACCAGTGTCGTCCAGATGCCCGTCGATATGTTTCCCCCCATCAATATTCCCGTGGTTCTCGTGGCCACCTTTTACGGCGGCATGCCACCGGAGCAGATTGAAGCGGACATCACGGACACCTTCGAGCGCTTCTTCACCTTAGGGAGCGGAATCGACCACATGGAATCGCGTTCGATGTCCGGCGTCAGCCTTATCAAGATCTATTTTCAGCCGGGCACGGATGCCAATGCCGACGTGACGCAGATCTCCAATCTCGCCATGGCCGATCTGCGGCGCCTACCCCAGGGCACTTTGCCGCCGGTCGTCATGAAAGTGGACGCCTCGAGCCTCCCCGTTTGTCTGCTGACCGTCAGTGGACAGGGGCTCGATGAGACCCAGCTTCACGATTACCTGCAGTTCCAGATTCGCAACCAGATTGCGGGAGTGCCCGGTGCCACTGTGCCGCCTCCCTATGGGGGCCGTACCCGGCAAGTCATGGTCTACGTTGATCCGCTCAAGCTGCAGGCGCATCAACTCAGCCCCATGGATGTGGTCCGCGCCACCGATTCCTCGAACTTAATTCTGCCTGCCGGCGATGTCCGAATTGGCCCGTTGGATTACAACCTCTACACAAACGCCCAGGTGAACAATGCCCAGGCCCTCAACAGTGTGCCCTTGAAGACGGAAGGCCAGAAATCAGTTTTCATCGGCGACGTTGGCAACGCCGTAGATGGCTCCGCCATGCAATACAACATCGTCCGCGTCAACGGCCAGAAGTCCGTCTATGTCCCCATCCTCAAGCAAGGTGGCAACACCAACACCATTCTCGTCGTCAATGGCATCAAGAACGCCATCAAGTCCCTACGCGACATCCCTTCACAACTCAAAACCCATGTCGAATTTGATCAGTCTCTCTTCGTCAAGCAGGCCATTTCCACGGTGCTGCGCGAGGGTGGCATCGGTCTGTTTCTCACCGCCATCATGATTCTTGTTTTCCTCGGCAGTCCGCGCGCTACCGCCGCCGTCTTTCTGTCGATTCCGCTCTCGGTGATGGCCACTTTTTTCCTCCTCCATTCTGCCGACAAGACGATTGACAGCATGGTATTGAGCGGACTGGCTCTGGCCTTTTCGCGGCTTATCGATAACTCGGTCGTCGTTCTCGAAAATATCTTCCGCCATGTCGAGCTCGGCGAGGAGCCCATGGTCGCCGCCGAATTGGGATCGAATGAAGTCGCCCTCGCAGTGCTCGCCATTACTCTCGTCAGCGTCGTCGTTTTTTTTCCGGTCACCCTTCTGTTCGGCGTGAGCAAGTATCTCTTCACCGCGCTCGCTCTCGGCGTCGTGATCTCCCTCTTCGCCTCTTACTTTGTCGCGGTTTCCGTTGTTCCCCTGTACTGCGCTCACTTCCTGAAAGGGTTCCATGAGCATTCCACCCCCGCTGAATCCAAAAAATCCGCGCTGGCCCGCTTTCATTTCTGGTTCAATCAGAAATTCGACGACATGCTCGGCTATTATGATCGCACGGTCCAGCGGGCCCTCGACCGGCCGAAGGCTGTAGTGGCCGGGTTCCTCGCTCTCTTCCTTCTGAGCTTTGCTCTGTATCCGCTCGTCGGCGTATCTTTCTTTCCTCGCACAGATGCGGGTCAGTTCGTAATCAACGTGAAAGCTCCCACAGGCACGCGCCTCGAGCTCACTGAAAATTATGTGAAACAAGTCGAAGACATCATTCGCCAGGTCATCCCGTCCGACGAGCTCAACAGCGTCGTCTCCAATGTCGGCTTGATGCCTGACCTTTCCGCGCTCTTTACGCCAAACTCCGGCATGCACACCGCCTTCGTCCAGGTAGGCCTCAAGGAAGACCACAAAGTCAGCAGCTTCGACTATATGAATCGCGTTCGCCGCCGCATTGCCTCCGATCTTCCCGAGGTTCGTACCTATTTTCAGTCGGGCGGCCTGGTCGATGCCGTGTTGAACCAGGGCAAGCCCGCGCCGATTGACGTGCAGGTAAGCGGCATGAATCTCAAAGACGCCGATAAGATCGCGCAGGACCTGGCTGGAAAATTTAGGACCGTTCCGGGCGTCGCTGATGTTTACATCCCGCAGGATATGGACTATCCCGCTCTGAAAGTGGATGTGAACCGCGGGAGAGCCGCCGAACTGGGTCTCAACCCCAAAGAGGTTGTCGATAACCTCATCACCGCCCTTACCTCGAATGCCATGATCGCCCCGAGCTATTGGGTGGATCCAAAGAGCGGCAACAATTATTTCGTCACCGTGCAGTATCCAGAGAACAGCGTCAAATCTCTGGAAGACCTGAAAACCATGCCACTGCGCGCGCCAAACCTGAAACTTCCCACGTATCTCGACCAGGTCGCCGATGTCTCTACCATCCTCACTCCCACCGAAGTTGACCACTATCAGTTGCAGCGCACGATTGATGTTTACGTTGCTCCATCCGGAGAAGACCTCGGCAAGCCCGCCGCTGCGATCGCCAAGATTGTCAATTCCACCCAGCTTCCTCCCAATCTCCGCATCAACATTCGCGGCCTCGTCAATACCATGCAATCGTCGTTCCGGAGTTTCGGTTTCGGCTTGTTGTTGTCGGTTCTGCTGGTCTACCTCGTCCTCGTCGCTCAATTTTCTTCCTTCACCGATCCTTTCCTCATCGTTCTCGCCGTTCCTACCGGCCTTGTTGGCGTCATGCTCACTCTCGCTTTCACCGATACCTCGCTCAACGTCCAGTCACTGATGGGAATCGTGATGCTCACAGGGATGGTTGTTTCCAACAGCATTCTAATCGTCGATTTTGCAAATAAGCTCCGCGGCGAAGGACGGCCGATTCGCGACGCCGTCGCGCACTCCTGCCGGATTCGTTTGCGCCCCATCTTGATGACTTCGCTGGCCACCGTCGTTGGCCTCCTTCCGATGGCATTGAAGCTTGAGACTGGAAGCGAAGCGTACGCTCCCCTCGCACGCGTGATTATTGGAGGATTGATCACCTCCATCGTCTTGACCATCTTTGTCGTGCCGGCTGCGTATCTGTTGATTTACCAACGTCGCGAACCGCCTACGCTGCAAAGTGCGCCCGCAGGATTGGAGTAGAGAGCATCTATGCCGTCATTCTCAATTCGACATCCATACTTCATCGTTGTCGTATGCCTTTTCGTTTGCGTCTTGGGCCTCTCGAGCTTGGCGCAGATGCCGGTCGATATGTTTCCACCCATTCGGATTCCTGTAGTGATGGTCGCCACGTTTTATAGTGGCATGCCGCCGGAGCAGATCGAAGCGGACATCACCGATACCTTCGAGCGATTCTTTACTCTTGGCAGCGGAATCGATCATATGGAATCGCGCTCAATGTCTGGCGTCAGCCTGATCAAGATCTACTTTCAGCCCGGCACCGACGCGAACGCCGATGTCACTCAGATCTCCAACCTCGCGATGGCGGATTTGAGGCGGCTTCCCCAAGGCACTCTCCCCCCCGTCGTAATGAGTATGGATGCCTCGAATCTTCCCGTCTGCTTGCTCACTGTCCAGGGGCAGGGGATGAGCGAGACTCAACTCCATGACTATCTGCAGTTCCAGATTCGCAATCAAATCGCCGGTGTGCCCGGAGCGACTGTCCCTCCCCCCTACGGCGGCCGTTACCGTCAGATTATGGTTTACGTTGATCCACTGAAGCTGCAGGCGCACCAACTGAGCCCAATGGATGTGGTTCGCGCTACCAACGAATCGAACTTGATTCTTCCGGCGGGCGATGTCCGCATTGGACCGACCGATTACAACTTGTATACGAACGCGCAGGTCCCCAACGCAAACGCGCTCAACAACATTCCGATCAAAACAGAAGGGGACAAGTCAGTATTTATCTCCGACGTTGGCAAGGCCGTTGATGGTTCTGCTTTGCAATACAACATTGTGCGGGTCAACCAGCAGCGCTCTGTTTATGTGCCGATCCTGAAACAGGGCGGCGACACGAACACCATCGCGGTTGTCAAAGGAATTAAAGAGGCCATTAAATCCTTGCGCGACATACCGTCGCAACTAAGAACCAATGTCGTATTCGATCAATCGCTCTTCGTGAAGCAAGCCATCTCAACGGTTCTCCGCGAGGGCGGCATTGGCTTGTTCCTTACGGCCCTGATGATCCTGATTTTCCTTGGTTCGCCCAGGGCCACGGCAGCGGTCTTTCTTTCGATTCCGCTGTCGGTGATGGCTGCCTTTTTTCTGCTACACACAGGGGACGAGACTATCAACAGCATGGTGTTGAGCGGCCTGGCATTAGCTTTCTCCCGCCTGATCGACAACTCGGTAGTGGTCCTCGAAAACATCTTCCGGCATATCGAACTGGGCGAGAGCCCGGCCGTCGCTTCCGAGAAGGGTGCGAACGAAGTGTCATTAGCCGTGCTGGCAATTACACTGGTCACGGTCGTTGTGTTTTTCCCAGTCACTTTTCTGTACGGCGTAAGCAAATATCTGTTTACGGCGCTGGCACTAGCGGTCGTAATCTCGCTCTTCGCGTCCTATTTTGTCGCCGTATCCGTGGTGCCTCTCTACTGCGCGCACGCTCTGCGCGGTGTTGCCCACCATGCGGAAGCCGACGGGAGCCCGAACGCATCGTGGGGAGCAAGATTCCGCAAGTGGTTCAACGGTGGATTCGAGCGTATGCTCGCTTTCTACGACAAGTGGGTGCAGAAAACGTTGGATCGCCCCAAGCAAATTGTTTGGGGTTTCCTGGCTATTTTTATCCTGAGCTTTTTGCTTTTTCCGCTAGTGGGCCTTTCGTTCTTTCCGCGTACCGATGCAGGACAATTCGTCATAAATCTGAAGGCTCCTACTGGAACTCGGTTGGAGGTGACCGAGGATTACGTTAAGCATATCGAGGACATCGTCCGCGAGGTCGTGCGTCCTGCTGATCTGACTTCCATTGTCTCTAACATTGGAGTCATGTCAGACCTATCCGCCTTGAGCACTCCTAATTCCGCCATGCATACGGCGTTTATTCAGGTCGGACTGAAAGAAGACCACAAAGTAGGCAGCTTCAAATACATGGCAGAAGTTCGAAGGCGAACCTCTGCCGAGTTTCCGCAGCTACGCACCTATTTCCAATCGGGAGGGTTAGTTGATTCAGTTTTAAACCAGGGAATGCCCGCCCCGATCGACGTGCAGGTTAGCGGCATGGATTTACGAGCCGCCAACAAAATCGCGCTCGATCTAGCCGCAAAGTTTAGGGCCCTTCCCGGTGTTTCTGATGTCTACATTCCGCAGGACATGGATTACCCAGCGTTGAAAGTAAACGTGAACCGCGCAAGAGCCGCCGAACTAGGACTCGATCCCAAGGAAGTTGTCGACAACCTCATCACCGCGCTTACCTCCAACGCCATGATCGCTCCTAGCTATTGGGTTGATCCGAAGAGCGGCAACAACTATTTCGTTACGGTGCAGTATCCGGAGAATAGCGTGAAATCTCTCCAAGACCTAAAAGCGATGCCATTGCGTGCTCCCAACCTGAAGCTCCCCACGTATCTCGACCAGGTCGCGGACGTTCAAAGCATTCAGACTCCGACCGAAGTCGATCATTACCAGCTCCAACGAACCATCGACGTTTATGTCGCGCCCTCTGGCGATGATCTCGGCAGGCCGGCAGCCGCCATCCAGAAAATCGTAAAATCGATGCAGATTCCACATAACCTGCGCGTCGACGTTCGTGGCTTGGTGACCACCATGCAATCCTCCTTCCGCAGTTTCGCTTTCGGTCTGCTGCTATCTGTTCTTCTCGTATATCTCGTGCTGGTTGCCCAGTTTGCGTCCTTTATCGATCCATTCCTAATCGTGCTAGCCGTTCCGACCGGTCTCGTCGGAGTCATGCTCACCTTGGCTTTCACGGACACAACGCTGAACATTCAGTCTCTAATGGGGATCGTGATGCTCACAGGTATGGTCGTCTCGAATAGTATCCTGATCGTCGATTTTGCCAACCGGCTCCGCGAAGAAGGTCGGAACGTGCGCGACGCGGTCGCTCTCTCCTGTCGCATTCGCTTGCGGCCAATTCTCATGACATCGCTCGCCACGATTGTTGGGCTTCTTCCGATGGCATTGAAGCTCGAAACAGGCAGCGAAGCCTACGCACCGCTCGCACGCGTGATTATTGGAGGACTCATCGTTTCGGTCGTCCTCACCATCTTCGTGGTGCCAGCCGCATATCTTCTGATTTATAGCCGCAGAGAGGCCGCCGCTCCCGCTATCGCGCAGGAGGCTGTCTGATGCGCCTCAGCAGCTTTCGCTTCATTCTCCTTTTGCTAGCCTTGGCTGCCTCCTTCGATCATCCCGTCGCCGCACAGGCGGTTTCCGCGCAGTCCGACGCGATGCACGTTGCTCCCGGCCAGATGGCTCCCCCGGCTCCGCAAGCACCGGCTTCACCGCAGGGCGCACAGGCGCTCACGCTGCAGGAGGCCGAAAAAATCGCGCTTCAAAATCATCCTCGGGTACAAGCCGCCGGCTATCTCGCTACCGCGGCGCAAGCGCGCGTGGGCGAAGTGAAGTCCGCTTATTACCCTCTGGCCTTCGGAAGCGTGACGGGCGCATACGCCGAAAACACCAGCCGCATCGCCGCTGGCGCCCTAAACAATCCCACGGTCTTCGATCGTTTCGCCTACGGCGTTACAATCAGCCAACTCGTCACGGATTTCGGCCGCACCCACGAACTCGTCAAAAGTTCGAAGTATGCCGCTCAGGCCGAGCAGGCGAATGTCACACTTTCTCGCGCCGACGTCCTTCTCGCCGCGGACCAGGCGTTCTACGGTGTCCTGAGAGCGCAGGCCGTTCTCCAGGTCGCCCAAGAAACCGTCAAAGCCCGCCAGCTCGTTTCCGACCAGATCACCACCCTCGAAAAGAACAAGCTTAAGTCCGGGCTCGACGTCAGCTTTGCCAATGTCGATCTCTCGCAAGCCCAGCTTTTGCAGATTCAGGCGCAAAACGATCTCGACGCATCGCTTGCCGACTTATCGGCAGCGCTTGGATACTCCGAGCAACGTGCGTTTACGCTTGCCGATCCGCTGCCAAGCAATCCGCAGCCGCCTCCAGCTGATTTTCCAGGCATCCTTCAGACAGCCATTCAAAATCGTCCCGAACTCATCGGGCAGCGCTTCCAACTTCAGTCCGAACAGAGCTACGCAAAGGCCGAACGGGATCTCTGGTTTCCTACGCTCAGTGCGATTGGCACCGCAGGTCTAGTTCCGTTCCGCCAAGACGATCTAATATCCCCGCGCTACGCGGCCGGCGGCTTCAACCTCAACATTCCCATCTTCAATGGCCATCTTTTCGGCTCGTTACGTTCCGAAGCCGAAGCGCGCGCCAGTGCCCAACAACAATACGTTCGCGATCTTCAGAATCGCATCGTTCGCGACGTGCGCACCGCCTGGCTCAACACCAATTCCGCCTTCCAGCGCCTCTCAGTCACCGAACAATTCCTCGCCCAAGCTCGCCAGGCCTATGACCTGGCCCAGGCACGCTACAAACTCGGCCTGAGCTCCATCATCGAACTCAGCCAGGCCCAACTCAACCAAACCCAAGCCGAAATCGTCGAAGCCAGCGCGAAATACGACTACCAGGTTCAAACCTCAGTGCTGAACTACCAGATGGGCCTATTGCACTGACGCCTTCGTGAACCGGCGACGCAATGTAGCGCCGGTCTTCAGACCGGCAGGTTTTGTCGCATCGCCTCTTCGTGCAAATTCAAATTCTGTGACAAAGTATTCGGCGACGGCCGAATCGGGAATCCCTGCGCTGTTTTGCGCCCTAGCTCTTCGTGTCTGGAACCTTAGGCTGCCACAATTCGATCGGATTTCCCTCCGGGTCATGCAGGCGGCCGAACCGGCCATAGGGATAAGACTCCGGGTCAATCTTCACCGCAATTCCCGCGGCTTCTAGCTGGGCCGCCATTTTGTCGAGATCCCGCACTCGAAAGTTCAGCATCCAAACCTTGCTGGCATCGCCGAAATATTTGCTCGTCTCAGGGAATTAGTTTGCGGTTTGCCAGTAATTCAGCTTCTCTCCCTCCTTCATGGGTTACACTCCGCTTGTTCAATCACATGCCGCTCCAACCAAACGAGAAACCTCGGCCGCACAAAATCATGAGGCTGCGCAAGATCGCCATTGCCCTGGCCGCGTTCGTGGCTCTCACCGGCGCGCTGGTTTCTTCGGGGTTCGCCCACGCAAATACCCAGCGTTCTAGCCCGCACGAACGGGTAGAGACAAAAGGACTTTCAGCTGGGGGCAAAGCCGCGCTGTCGCGCCAGCTAAGCAATGCTGTCAGCCGCGGCGACACGCCGGGCGTCGTCGCACTCGTTGTCGGCCCCAGCGACGTGCTCTACGAGGCCGCAGCCGGCAAGCTCGGCGTTGCTCAAGATGCTGCGATGCCGGTGAATGCGATTTTTTCGATTGCGTCCATGACCAAGCCAGTCACTTCGGTGGCCGTCATGATGCTGTTCGAAGAGGGCAAGCTCAAGCTCGACGATCCGGTCTCGAAATATCTGCCCGGCTTCGACAACCTGCAGGTCATTACGAAGTTCAACGAGAAAGACGCAACCTACGAAACACGCCCGGCCAAACGGCCGATAACGATCCGTCATTTGCTGACGCACACCTCCGGCATCGCCTACGGGGCTTTTAACCCGATCGAGTACAGGCTCAAGGAGGCGACGAAAAAGGGCGAGTGGGAGCTGCCTCTCGTGAATGAGCCTGGCGACAAGTGGAATTATGGCCCCAGCACCGTGGTGCTCGGCATGATCGTCGAGAAAATCACCGGTCAGCCGCTCGAAACTTACTTTCAAGAGCGCATCTTTGGACCGCTGGGAATGGTGGACACCTCATACGCCGTGCCAGTCGCCAAACAGCCGCGCGTGGCCACGAAGTACGTCCGCGTAAACGGCCTGTTGCAGGAGGAGCCACCCCAACCCATCCAGGCAGTGCCGACGCCCCCATTTCGCGGCGATGGCGGCCTCTACTCCACCGCCCAGGATTACGGAAAGTTTATGCAAATGCTGCTCAACGGAGGGCATCTGGGATCCGCAAAAATCCTGAGCGAGAGCTCCGTAAAGATGATGGGCGAAAACAACATCGGATCCATCTTTGTAGAGCTGCAGCCCTCCGCCGACCAATCGCTCGCCAAGCCATTTCCCCTCGGCGCCGGCCACGATAAATTCGGCCTCGGTTTTCAGATCGCTTCCAGCGACCCGCAGTACGCAAAGTTCCGCAGCCCGGGCAGCATAAGCTGGGCAGGCATCCACAACACTGAGTTCTGGATCGATCCCATGCAGCACATCGGCGTGGTGATGATGATGCAGCTGCTACCGTTCTACGACGAGGGCGCCATCCGAACGCTGCGCGACTTCGAGGAGTCGGTGTACCAGAACCTGCGATAGCCAACCTCTGCGCCCACGCCCCACAGGTAACCAACTCTGCGGCGACAGAGATCGAGATTAGTTGTCGCCAAGTTTCACGCGTCCTAGCGATCGGCGTCTCTAGCAACCTGCCTGCCGACCTGCATACCCTGTTTACAGTATTACTCGATGTTAATCAGCGACCGTATATTTACATTGTCGGGTTCTGCCTATGTCTGTGAAGCGTGTGATCGAAGGCGTTCACCTCATCACGATGGGGATGGCCAACGCGTACTTGATCGAGGGCGACGACGGGTTGACGCTGATCGACGCTGGTTACCCGCGCAAGGAGGCAGCCGTCTTCGGAGCAATCCGCGGGCTTGGCCGTTCGCCGGATCAACTCAAGCATCTGATTTTCACGCACGGCCACCCTGATCATATTGGGAGCGCCGCTGCGATCGTGCAGCAAACCGGCGCGAGGACCTACATGCACCCGCTCGATATCCCCATGGCGCAGAGTGGTGGTCCTTTTCGGCCTCTGCGAGCGGCACCGGGTCTGCTGCAGCATGTGCTGTGCAACCTGCTCTACCATCCCCACGAGCGAGTAGAACCAGTAACCATCAACCAGCCTCTGACCGTTGGCGAAATACTGCCCATCGCTGGCGGCTTCGAAGTGATTCATACTCCGGGGCATTGCGCGGGACATGTCGGGCTACTGTGGCGTCCGGGACGAATGCTGTTCGCGGGCGACGTGTGCATGAACATCATGGGCCTCGGCGATCCCGTCGGGTTCGAGAGTTTGCAGGAAGGCCGCGCGAGCCAGCGCAAAGTTGCCAGTCTCTCTTTCGATGCTGCCGGGTTCGGTCACGGCGAGCCTATCGTCCGCGATGCCTCGACGCGTTTCTGCAATAAGTGGGGCAAGAATAACCAGGTGGATCGCCGGGCAGCGGCTTGAGGGCGGTTTCCACCATATCTATGACGGTCATCCTATTTGATGGCAGTCCCGCAAAAAGGAGGCATTATGAAGCTCGCAGGCAAGAAGGCTCTTATTACCGGCGGCAACAGTGGCATCGGTCTTGCCACCGCCCGACTTTTCATTGCCGAGGGGGCGCAGGTCGCCATTACCGGTCGCGACCAGCAGACGCTCGATGAAGCGGTCGCCGAACTTGGATCGAGCGCGCATGGCTACCGCGTTGACGTCACCATTGCGGAAGATCGCAACCGGCTCTTCGCAGCCCTGGCCAAAGATTTCGGGAAGCTCGACATTGTCTTCGCCAATGCCGGCATCTCCGGCCGTACTCCTACCGGATCCACCGATGAGTCCATTTTTGAGAACGTGATCCAAATCAACCTTAGTTCCGCTTTCTTTACGGTGAATTCAGCGGTCCCTCTGCTGAACGACAATGCCAGCATCATCTTTACTGGATCGGTGCATAACTATCTCGGCCAACCTGGCGTCGCCGCATATGCAGCCACCAAGGGTGGTCTCGTCTCGCTGGCGCGTTCCATCGCCGCCGACCTTGGACCGCGCAACATTCGCGTGAACGTCGTCGCACCGGGCGCGATCAAAACTCCCATTTGGAAGCGCGGACCCCGCGCCTCTGCTTCCGCAGAAGATTCCGCTAAGTTGGCGAAGTTCTTCTCTTCTGCGGTTCCCCAGGGCCGTTGGGGCGAGCCGGAAGAAGTTGCCAAAGCCGTGCTCTTCCTCGCATCGGACGATTCCTCGTACGTCAATGCGGTTGAGCTGATGGTGGATGGCGGAGTCACAGGTGCCCCGTTTGGAGCGCCCATTTTTCAGGATGCATTAAGGCCGCAAGGTAGCGAGGCGAAGTTGGCAAAAGCTCATGCGGATTGAACCGCTATTTTGGAACGTCTTGCGGAGTGGATAACGGACAACCCGGAAGTGATCCGTGCTTTCGTCGGATTAGTACCGGCAAAAGCGCTTGCAGTTATTATATCGTCGGCGAGATGCCGACATCCTATTACTAATCCCGCCGCAGCGAGCCGGTGAAATGGGAACGCCGGGAACGCCGGTTGGCATGGCGCTCTTGCTCAGGTAACAAGATCTGACACCTAATGTCTGGAGAATGCTGTAGATGGGGTTTGGTCTGAGCTCTCTTCGCTTTCCTTGATGTCCATGCGTTCAATGAGACCGTTAGCGATGGTATAAACGTGCCACACCTCGCTATCAGAAAGGACATCGCCACCAAGGCTTTTCACGAGCTGATGGACCTTGACCTCGGTGATACCGCCATTCCGGTCGATTACCTCTACTGGTTCCACGTGCGGATCAAACTCTTGCCACTGGCGGGTCCAGTAAGCCCGAATCTCTTCTTTCCCGACGACACGCCCACCTTCTGATGCCTTGGGCCAGCTAACGTTCTCACTCATGAGCACGAGGGCGCTGTCTATATCCCGATGATTGAAGGCAGAGTAAGCCTGAGCTATCAGTGTCTGTGTGTTCGTCATGAATCCTCCGGAGTTCGTATGTCTACTTTACACGTGGATGCACGAAATGCTCCGGAGGTCGCTAACACAGGAGGCTACTCTACCTCTCCAACTGGCGCGGCCTACGCTGAAACGAATCAGTCCCAGCCTAACAGGAGCTCTAGACAATTCGGACGGTTGCAGGCCCGCGATCGCCCCTCGTGCAAATTCAAATTCTGTGACAAAGTATTCGCCGATGGCCGAATCGGGGACCTCTTCACTCGCCCAGAAAATTGCTTTTACCAATCCGGGTTTCGCTGTTTTTCTCACCGCTCGCTGGTTCGTCGTCGCCTGCCTCGAGATGCAGTCAGTCGCTGTAGCATGGCAGATCTATCAGATCACACATCGGATGCGTGACCTTGGTTTCATCGGTCTGGCACAGTTTGTCCCGGGAATCTTGCTGTTCTTGGTTTCGGGGCACACCGTCGATCGATTCAAACGCAGAAGCATTCTATTTGCGTGTTATGCGGGTTTCACAGTCTGTGCGGCCCTTCTATTCTTGATCTCTGCTCACGGCGTCCATTCCGTGCGTTGGATCTACGCAGTAATAATCCTGTTGGGGGTTGTGCGCTCGTTCAACTTCCCAGCCACGCGCGCGATCATTCCGGAAATCGTGCCCGAAGAGCACCTGCCAAACGCCATAGCCTGGGCCTCGACCACGTTCCAGAGTGCCACGATACTAGGTCCCTCGATTGGCGGCGTGATCTATGCCATATCCAAGGGCCCTCTGGGAGTTTATGCAACCTCCATGGCGCTCTCCGCTGTCGCGATGTTTTCCATACTGGGCGTGAACCCGGTAACCAAGCCTCGTCCTCGGGAGCCCGTCAGCATGAAGAGTGTTCTCGCTGGGCTGCGCTATATTTGGCGCAAGAAAATAATTCTCGGCTCTATCTCGCTCGATCTGTTTGCGGTTCTCCTTGGCGGTGCGGTGGCTTTGCTCCCCGCCTACGCGCTCGATATCTTGAAGACTGGACCTTGGGGACTCGGTCTATTGCGCTGCGCTCCGGGAATCGGTGCCGCCGCTATGGCTATTTTTCTCGCGTACCGTCCACTTCGAAAGAGAACTGGCGTAACAATGTTCTTTTGCGTGGCTGGCTATGGAGTCTTCACGATTCTTTTTGGCGTTTCGCATAATCTCTATCTCTCGATGGCGGCGCTCGTATTGGTGGGCGCCAGCGACATGGTGAGCGTGGTCATTCGGGGTGTTCTCATCCAGCTCGCCACTCCTGACGAGATGCGCGGTCGTGTGAATGCGGTAGACATGGTTTTCATCGGTGCGTCGAATCAGTTGGGGGAGGCCGAGTCAGGCTTTACAGGGGATCTTTTTGGAACAGTTCCGGCCATCGTACTGGGTGGGGTCGGTGCACTTCTTGTGGCCGCCCTCTGGGCGTATGCTTTTCCGGAGTTGCGTCGGGTAGACCAACTCACGAGCTCGGAAACCTAGTCCGCGATACCAACTCAATGGTCGGTAGCGGCAGGCCAAGTGTATCGATTAGGCCCGAATTTTAATCGAGACGCAGCGATTAAAAGTCTCCGTATTTAGCTTAGAAACATACACTTGCAAATTTATAATCGAGACAAAATGGGCTGTATTTCCATCCCGGATGTTTTTGCGGGAATGGCCTTTTTGTTATGCGGTCGGCTTGTCGGGAACTGGCTGCGTAGCGTAGAAATCGTCGCGAAAACGTCCACCGTAAGAATCGAGCAGTTCGCCGATGCGCTCCGGCTTCGGCGCACTCAGGACAAACCCCGCGTGATGATGCTTGGGCACGCGATACACAATCTCAGGATCGCTGTATGCGGAAGTGTCCGGCACTTCCTGTCGCGCTAGAGAGATAATTACGCCGGCATAATCGTTTCGTTTCTTCGGCAGCGCGTACGGTTGTTTTCCCGGTCCAATTTCCAGAAGAGCCCATTCTCGCCAAAGATTAATTCCAGTGGCAGCTTCAATCTCGTTTGAAATGTATGCTCCGCCAACGCGCGCGGCCACTTCGATAAAATAAATTTTGCCGTCCTCGTGCGCGCGCAGGAATTCCGCGTGCGTCACGCCGCGGACAAGTCCTAACGCCGTGATCACCTCGCGATTGATTTTCAGCAGCGATTTCGACAGCGCGGAAGTGCGCGGCAACGTGCGGCTGGTGAACACGCCGCCTCCATGAGACACATCGAGCGGCGGAGTCCCATACGCGTGCGCCTCCGCGAATACTACTTTGCTTTCCGAGACGATGCTGTCCACGTGAAACACATCTCCGGGCACGAATTGCTCGAGCAGATAAAATGATTGCTGATCGCCCAGTTGGTCGAGCCACGGCCAGAGTTCGCCCTCCTCCTTGATGATCTTCATCCCAATTCCCGAAGCTTGCGAGCGCGGTTTCAATAGCCAGGGCGGTTTCACTCGCGCCATGAAATTCCGCAGATCGTCGTAATTCAGCACGTGGACGAATTCGGGCACCGCGATGCCTTCTTCCTTCGCGCGCCCGCGCATGGCTAGCTTGTCGCGGAAATAGCGCATCGTGGTCAGACCCATTCCCGGAATGCGCAGGTGCTCGCGAAGCGCTGCCACGTTTTCCATATCGAATTCATCGAGCGCGACGATGCGGTCAATTGGACGCGAGCGCGCCATGTAGCTCACCGCATTGATCAGGCCCTGCAGCGGCAGCTCTTCGGGAAGGTAGAAGGCCTCGGTAATCGCCTCGCGCGGCCAGTCCGCATCGCGAAGTTTTTCCATGGTCAGGAGAAACACGTCCCACCCTTCGCGCTTACACGTGCGCATGAATTCCTGCCCCTTTTCATAGGAACTGACGCAGAGAATTGTCGGCGGACGTTCTTTGGACACGAGACTCCTCGAATCTTTTCCCGACGAATCGCAGCTTCGCGACTCGCCGTGAAAAAGCGGATTATACGTCGGCCTATCTGGCAGGGAAGAGAAATCGCAGGAATGGATCGACCCGCAAGGCCCATGCGGCTTCGTCGTGCTTTCCGCCTTGAATTTCGCTGTAACGCAGATCGTGGCCTTCATGCCATCCGCGATGGACCAGGGCGTCGCGAAGCTTGCGCATATCGTCAATTTCGTGTGCGCTTTCCTGGGTACCGGCATCCAGCCACATACGCGGCCTCGGATCGACGCGACCACGCGCAACGTAATTCACAATCCAGCGCTGATTCCACCACACTGAAGGCGACAGCGCGGCGATCCTCCCGAATATTTGTCGATATTTCAAACCCAGGTAGATCGTCAGCAGCCCGCCGAGCGACGAACCGACGATTCCGGTGTTTGCCGCGCCAGAAAGGATGCGAAACTGCGATTCGACGAACGGCTTGATCTCGCGCGTCAACATCCGCCCGTAACGATCTGCGCCGCCTCCGCCGAGCCTGCGGTCCTTTGACGGCGAATATTCGCGCAGGCGCCTCTTGCCGGTGTTATAGATTCCCACGATCACAAGCGGCTGAATCGCGCCTTCAGCAATCAACCGATCGGCTGTTTCGCCCACGCGCCAGTAGACGCCGTGAATAAATGACGTGGTGGGATCGAAGAGATTCTGGCCGTCCTGCATGTAGAGCACTGGAAAGTGCAAATCTGGCCGCCGCTCGTAGATGCCCGGCACATAGACGATGATGGTGCGCTCGCCGGGAAGGTAACGGGACCGATAGTTTTCGAACTTTCGCAGCTGGCCGGGACCGGCCGCAGCGGCTTCACTTGCCTGCATCAATGAGGACAATCGAAGGTGGCTCCAAAGTTGCGCACGTCTATCAATAGAATATCAGACGCGAAATTCTCCGTGCATTGTTTCCTCTTTCCGCCGTTCGCAAACACCGTATAATATCGCCCGCCTTTTGAAGGGCTCGGCGAATCCACCGGAACACGCGCGCGCGGGAGCAATATGAAAAGAGAATATCATCGCTGGTATTCGCACCGCCTCGGTCTCGAAATGGGAGTGGTGGTCTACGGCCATTGGGGGCCGCCACTGCTCGGATTTCCCACCAGCGCGGGCGACGAGTGGGAGCTCGAAGGCCAGGGATTGATCGGGGCGCTCGCGCCGCTGATCGATGCGGGGCGTGTAAAATTCTTCAGCGTGAATTCCGTGAACTCCGCAGGCTTTTACAATAAAGGCGCGCACCCTTTTCATCGCAGTTACGTTCAAGCGCAATTTGACGCTTATATCCGAGAAGAAGTGGTTCCTTTCATCCGCGACAATTGCCAGTCGTGGGACATCGCGATCTCGACGATGGGCGCGTCGTTCGGTGCTTATCTCGCCGCAAACACTCTCTTCAAACATCCCGACGTGATTCGCCGATGCTTCGCGCTCTCCGGCGTTTACGACATAAAGAATTTTATGGATGGCATGTACGACGACAACACCTACTTCAACAACCCGGTGGATTATCTTTCGAACGCCGATGGGCACATGATCGGTCAGCTGAACCAGTGCGATATTCACATTGCGACCGGCACTGGGCCGTGGGAACACAGCGGGCCGTCGTATCGGCTTTCGCACATTCTTGCGAGCAAGGGCATTCATCATCATCTCGATGATTGGGGACCGCAGGGCGGGCATGATTGGCCTTACTGGAAGCGTCAGATGTGGGAGTACATCACGCAGCTGTTTTGAACTCGATCAGATTGCTTGATGAATCTGGCGGCCGCGGCGAGTGCAGGAGTATTGCGCGGCTTGAGCCGCTGATACTTGTGGCACAGGCAGGAATGCCTGTGCTACTGAAGGCCGAATCGTTCGAGCATGTAGCGGCCTTTCGCAATCACCTGTTCGTCGTCGATCCAGACGTTGCAGCGTCGCGCCAGCACGTCTACGTGTGTGGTTGAACTCCAGGCTGCGTGTGTTTGGCTGCCGTATGGGTCGCCGAAGGCGAGATGCACGCCTGGGAGCTTCTCATCTTGTAGCAGTACGCCGATCATGTCTGAGAGGCTGAGGTTTGTGCCGAAGGCCAGCTCGCCGACTCGGTCGCTATTTTCGTCGGTGTGGCAGTATTGCCAGAATTCTTCTTCGAGGTCTTTGCGGGAGCTGGTTGCTTTCGCGAGGCGGCCACCTCGAATTTCCAGGACCAGCGGAGTTTTCTGCAGGTCGCCATATTTGCCGCAGAAGTGGTCGCCTGCCGTGCCGTCGCAGACAAACGTGCCATCTACCTTTGCTGGTGTGGTGAAAACTTCGCCGGCTGGAAGGTTCGACCAGTAGCGACGGCTGATTAGACCGCTGGTTTTTACCCAGTCGAGGCCTGCGTCGAAAGTTGCGACTAAGGAAGTGCCCGCATCGGTGCGCACAGTCAAGGAACGGGCTTTGTGCATCCTATCGAGGAGTTTTTCGCTGAGGCGGTCGACGAGTGTGTAGTCTGCGCGCATGCCTTGCTGCATGATTTCGGGAGTGACGCCGACCATGTGCGCGTAGCGAATCTGCCGGCGCTCAACGACGCCGACGATATCTTTGCGCGCGCCCAGCTCGCCGGGCATTGGATTCATGCACAGGATTCCGGCATCGGCACGTTCGAGCGAATCGAGAACAGGTTTCGGCGCTCGCACGAGAGGCCGTTGCGCAAGATCCTCCAGCAGAAATTCTTCGCAGGACGCGCCGCGCATTTCAATCGCGCGTGCCAGGCTTGCGGCAACTTCCTCGCTGGGACGATCGGTAATAAGGGTGACGCGTTCACCGGGCTGGATCGCGAGGCAGGTTTCGACTGCGTTTCGCGCGCCCGGGATAAGTTCTTCGAGAGCCGTCTCAGTAGGCATATGTTCTATTGTAATTTTGCCTCCGCTTCTTTGCCATAGCTAGTCGCGGCGCGAGTAAACATCAGCCAAGCGGCTCGACGACCATTGCGGGTACTTGTCCTCCGCCCGAGGTAACGTTCGCAAGGCCGGTGGAACTGAGCCGCGTGAGAAATCCTGCCATTCGTCCGCGGAAAAGATAAGGCGCCAGGTCTACGAGCATATCGCGCATGTGGACGCCATTCGCCGTCTGCATCGGGAACACTTCGCGGCGAATTGCGATCTTTTCCTGCACCACCCAGGCGTGCTCGCGATCGGCGAGCGCGCGGCTGAGCGCAGCATCCCATTCGCTTTCATTATTTTCCCAGCCCAGCGTGACGCCTGTGCCGCCGTATTCGTCGTTGGGCTTTAGCACGAAATCATCGCGACGGCGCCGCACGTAATCGAGCAGGCCGAAGGATTCGCCATCGCGCGTCGTTTTGGTGTCCGCGAGAAGCCGCGTCCAAGGGATGTGGCGGCGAATCAGCTCACGCTCGGAATCGCTGAAGAGAGCGGCGTTGCGTTCGTCGGTGAGCACTGCGAAGAACGCTTTCTTGTGCGGGATTTTGCACGTCAGCGCGTTGGCCATGCAGACGGCGCCAGACGCGTAGGCTTGAACCAATGCGTTGCATTCTTCCTGATGCGCGAGAATGTCATTAATGAGCACGCGGCGGTAGAGGAGATCGATCCGGCGACCTTGCGCGGTGAGATTTTTGCCGTCGAACTCGAGGTCGCGCGGATCGCTGATGATTGTGGGCACACCTTCGCGTTCGAAGCGCGCTTGCAGGATTTCGAACTCGCTCCACGTGGGCACTTCGCGCCAGTCAACGATTCCGATGACCGGTGGAGACGCTTTGCCCCCCCATTCGCGGTAGCTGGCGAGTAGGGCTTCGAGCAGCATTTTCATCGTCTCGTACTTTTGGACGCGATAGCTTTCCTTGAACCGCGTCATCACCGGGAGCGAAAGAAATACTTCGGAAAGCGTTTCGGCATACCCGGGGCCGGCAGGGGATTCGGCGTTGTACTCGGCGAACTGAAGGGAATTGGGCAGGACGAACGCGTCGAGGCGCGAAGCGGTGCTGGACCTGCCGTAGCCGGGAGAAATTCGAGCGAGTCGCTCTTCGTCTGGGGTTAGCCCAGCTTGTGCAAGAATCTCGGGGTCGGCCAGCGATTGCTTTACGACGCGTTCGCCGATTGCAGCAATCGCTTCGGTGACAGCGCGTACACGGCGGTCGTCCTCTACGGTGAGGAAAAACGGACGCAGGAACGGGCAATGAACGCGGTCGCCAAATTTGAGTTTTTCGGCGCGCATCCGAGCGTTGAGCTCAGCGCAGAATTCAGGGGATAGTTCGACATCAGGGCGGAGCAACGCGTGCCATGCTTTCGCGGCAGGCGGCTCTTGAGGTGTGACGGCCGGCTGGCGCGGCGGTTCGTCCGACGATGAGCGGGACGCCTGCGGCGAACCCGTCATGCGCTTTTTGCTCCAATGCTACGAGACGGCGCGCTCTTCGTCGGGGCAGTCGGGGAGGTCTTCGTGAGCGCAGGAGCAGCGGCAAAACCGCTTGCCGCACCGATGCCGAGCATTTCTTCCCAACGGGGCCAGGAATTCGCCACGTTGCCCTTGAGAGCGCGGTCGATGACCAGCTTGGCCATCTTTTCGACGACGTGGCCGAAGTAAAATTCCGTGATCCGATCGCGTTCAAAGTCAGGAGCCGGATTCAAAAAATCGATGGCGTAGGGCACGCCATTCTCGACAGCGAACTCGATCGTATTCATCTCGTAGCCGAGCGCCTGGTTGATCGTCTGCGCATCTTTCACGACGCGTGCGCCAACCTCCGCGGAAAGA
The DNA here is from genome assembly GCA_963772535.1 of uncultured Acidobacteriota bacterium. Classification (GTDB taxonomy): domain Bacteria; phylum Acidobacteriota; class Terriglobia; order Acidiferrales; family UBA7541; genus Palsa-295. The sequence goes on along the minus strand of CAVYXN010000003.1, from coordinate 14,253 downwards.
TAATTATGATCGACCAGGTAGCGGCGCTCTTTCGGGTCGTAGGCGACCGGCGTGATGTCCATCTTGCCGAACGTGAAGCAGCGCACATACTGATCGAAATTAACGAACTGCTGGAGCGTCATGCAGTATGGGCCGGTTCCGTCGTAGGCCGCGAGCAGCTCTTCTTTATTGTTCACTTTGTAGACGTGCTTCCAACCGCCGCCGGAAAATGGTTTTAGTATCGCTGGACGCCCAACATAGTCGAGCAACTCGTCCCACTCGATCGGGTATTTGAGATTTCGCAGGGATTCGGAATTGATGTCCACGTCGGCGGGATAGGATTTCTGCGGCAGCAGGACTGTCTTGGGGATCGCGATGCCCAGCTTCGAGGCCACAGCGTAGTTGAAAAACTTGTCGTCTGCGGTCCACCAGAATGGATTGTTGATTACGTAGGTGCCTTGAAGCACCGCGTGCTTCAGATAGCCTCGATAATATTCGACCTCGTGCGAGATGCGGTCGACAATCGCGCGATACTCAGCCGGTTCATTCATTCGCGTGCCGCCCAGTTTTACAAACTCGGCGGTGATTCCGTCGGCTTTTCCGAGCTGATTGACTTTCTCGATAAATGCAGGCGGGAAGCTGTATTCGCGGCCGCAGAGAATTCCGACTTTCATCACAGTCTTTTTGCTCCTTTGCGATTCGCCCTGGCCGCGCGTTGCCGCGCCGCTGAGCGAAGAATCCCTTATGCGCCAGCAGGAAAATGCGCCGCGGACGATACCTGCTTGGAGCCCTCGCCGCGGGTTTCTTCCACGATTTGCCGCACCACTGCCTTGAGGTCGCCGGTTTCCGCGTACGTCTTTAGCTGACGCTCGGCGCTGGTGCCTTCCCGCAAAATGCGCCCGATCGATGCCAGCGCATCGCGGCTTCCCAGATCGTCCACCACATCATCGACGAAATCGAGGAGCTCTTCGCCGAGTTCGCGCATGGGAACTTCAGCCTGCTTGCCGAAATCGATCAGATTGCCTTCAATGCCCCAACGCGCCGCGCGCCACTTGTTTTCTTCTATCAGGGCACGCGAATACATTCGGTAGCCCATGTTCTTTGTGTAGAGATAGTGAAGCTTCACGACGATGGCCTGCGAGAGGGCGGCGATGGCGATTGCGTCTTCAATTCGCGGCGTCACATCGCAGATTCGAAATTCAAGAGTGCCGAAGATGGGGTGCGGGCGGACGTCCCACCAGATTTTTTTCGCATTGTCGATGCAGCGCAGCTTGATGAGCAGGTCGACGTAGTCTTCGTACTCGCTCCAGGAATCGAAGTGGTCGGGAATTCCGGTGCGCGGGAAGCGACGGAATACTGTGGTACGAAACGATTTCAAGCCAGTATTGCGACCCATCCAGAAAGGCGAGCTGGTGGAGAGCGCGAGGAGGTGCGGCAGGAAATAGCGCACCATATTCATGAGGTCAATCATCGTGGTGCGGTCGGGCACCGCGACGTGGACATGCATTCCGAAAATCAGCAGGGAACGCGCGAGCTGCTGCAATTCTTCGACGATGTTCTTGTAGCGCTCGCCGGGGGAGATGACCTGGTCGATCCAGTTGGAAAAAGGGTGCGTGCCCGAGGCCGCGACATACAGGCCGACGCTTTCGGCGGAGCGAACGAGTTCGCCGCGGGTGCGGTGCATGTCGACGCGGAGCTCGTTAACATTCTCGCAGATTTTGGTGCCGATCTCGACGATCGACTGATGCATTTCGCGTTTGACTTGTTCGCCGAGATTCGCGGAGGTGGCGGCGACGAGCTGGCTGACGTGTGAACGCAGCTCGCTCGTAGTGGGATCTATGATTTGAAATTCTTCCTCGACGCCGATCGTGAAACGGTGACCCATGAGAGGAATCCTCTCGTATATATCCTGCGGGATGCAAAATGCTATCACAGTTTGCTGTGATGAGAATTGGGATTGAGTGACGGGCGCGGGGCTAGCGCCGGGCGCGGCTCGAAGCGAGGGCGCGGGCGACGTGGCGCGTCCAAATTCGAGGCATCGGGCATGATGTGCGCTGAGAGAGAGCTCTGTGGTATCATTTGTGCGCGGGGTGGAGCAGCCTGGTAGCTCGTCGGGCTCATAACCCGGAGGTCGTTGGTTCAAATCCAACCCCCGCAACCATGCAATCTTACTGAATCACAAGGGCTTCCTGATTTTCGGGAAGCCCTTTTTCTTGCCCGGAAGGCGTTTTTGCTAACAAATTGCTAACAAAAGGAAATGCCGCTTCGACGGCGTTCGCAGTAATCGCGTCCTTCGTCGCCGATGGAGTGCGTGTAGGTGTCGAGCGTCGTCTGCGCCGAGGCGTGACCGAGCCGGTCTTGCGCGTGCTTCACCGGCGCGCCTGCTTCGTGCAGCAAACTCGAATAGAGATGCCGCAGGCCGTGAAGCCCGAAGCGCTCAACTCCGGCTCGGTCCTGCGCCGCGTGCAACACGTCATAGATCCGGTCCGGATCCAATGGCCGCCCAAGCTGATCCTGAAAGATGAACGGACTTGTGTCGGCCTGCGCCTGGCGCACAATCCTCAAAATCTTCGCGAGGCTCTCGGGCAACTCGACCCACCGCCGCGCTTTCTTGCTCTTGAGTGAAGTAAGCACGAGCCCGCTCCCGTCGATTCGCTTCACGGTGCGGAACGAATCGATGTGCTGCTTCGCTACACGTTGCAGCGACCGCTGGATGTGAATGGCGTTCTTGTCCCGGTTGATGTCGTCCCAGTGCAAACCCAAAAGTTCCGCGCGGCGTGCTCCGGTCATCGCGCCGGTTGCGAGTAGCGCCTGATACACGGGCGGAAGTTCTGCGAACGTGAGCCGCACGTCCTCGCGCTTCGGCATGTGGCGCTCTACCGCGTCGTCCGCTTTGTCCCACTTGAGCTTGTGCGCCGGATTCGACGCCGCGAGTTCCAGTTCAATCGCATCCTCGAAAAGTTTGTGCAGTAGGATGAGCACGTTTTTGATGAACTTCTTGGCTGAGGTCCGTCTGAACGAGGCCGTCGACGAAGCGCTTCACGCCGAGCCGGGTGATCTCGCGCACTTCCCATTCGCCGAACTTCGGCTTGAGGTACTTCTCGGCCGCCGACGAATACGACGCCCAGGTCGACGGCTTCAATATCGCTTTGGCCGCGCTCAATCGCTCGTCCACAAAATCCGAAAACAGCATCGGTTTGGTGTCGACGAACTTCCCGTCGTTCATTTTCTTCAAGACTTCAGTGAGCTTCGTCTGCGCGGCGACTTTATTCTCAAAGCTCTCCCACTTCTGTTTCCCCTCGGGGGTGCGGTAGACGATCGCCCACGCTCCGCCGCGCCGAAAACAACTGCCACTCTGTCCGCGCTTCCGCCCTTTGCGCCGCGGCTTCGAGCGAACCTCGACCACTTCAATCGCTTGTTCCATTTTGTTCTCCTCTGTGAACACACTTCGGCCCTTGACTGTGGATTCCGGTGTGGAAATTGAGAATGAAATCGGCGTCGAGCGGACGCCCGTGGTGGGTTTATATTTTCCGTCAGCCATTGTGGCACCCGCATAGTGCTACGTGGTTAGCGCCGTGCCGGTGTTAGTAGCACCGGTGCGAGCGCTTCTTACTTTAAGCCTCGAACTTGTTTCGTGAAGCGGCCGATTCGCTTGACTTTTAGGTTTCCCCACTCGGACGTGAACCACGGCACCGGCGTCCATGCGTTCCCGAAAAAATATTCAACCGCCTGCCAGTCGGACGCGAGCACGGGCGCAAAACTTCCGTACCAATCAAAAGGGCGAGCGCCCCACACCTTGGCAATCGCCACCAAGTGGTTCGCGGCCTCGCTTGCCATGCCGCTCTGTTTGCGAATCGCCGTCCAATTGAGCGGCGCGGCTGCGGGGAAACTCCGATCACGGTATAAACGAATGCCCCTTTGAAGCATTTCGCCCATTCCGTAACCTTCGCCCACGTCCCCTTTCCGAACGGTGCGTTCCCACACTTGATCTGCCGAAAACCATGCGATCGGTTTCTCGGACCGGCGACGCCGATACGGGTAACGTACCACAAAGCGAATTCCTTTATGTCGGCGATGTGGCCCTCGACCGTGTAATGCCAAAGCGGTTTCATCGCGGTTTGCGTTTCTTCAAGTATTCGTCGACCGCCATGCGGATGTGCGCGCTCATCCCTGCGCCCGTTTTGACCGTCAGTGCGGCCAACTTCTTGTGCTGGTCTTCGCGTAGGTAAATCTGTGTGCGTTGCATGCCCTCATTATACATCAGGAGATGTTACGGGAGCAGGATTATTATTGCGAGCAGAGCGACGCGCGGGCGAACTGCTCAAAGAGACGGCAAAGAACGAACGCGGACTACCACAAAAGATAATAGTCGCGGCGGTCGACTTATTAAAATCGAGCGGCAAAAAAGTGCGGTCGAATGCCGCGACCGCACTTATCTCCGACGCACAAGGATGGGGCCATCTGGTCGCGTCAAACGACTAGATAAACCCACGCTCTCAAGTCACGGCATCCACGAAGATCAATCCGCTTGGCCTCGGGTCGAGCGCGCGAGCGGTCAGGGATGGTAGGCGATTCCCCAGCGCTGGTGGGCTCGCTTTTGGTCGCGTCGCCCTTTACTTCCGAACCGCCTTCGATGCGCACGATTCGCCGCTCGGCTAGTTGCGCTTCCGACGATCTGTGCGGCGAAGACGTCAGGCTGAAGTCCCGATTGCCCCTGCCGCGCTCCTGAGTTCATCCGCCAGTTTGTCGCACAGCCGAATCTTGTAAGTCGCTGCCATCGGCGCTTGCCCCCGTGGATGAGATTGTTAATCGATACTCCGCGCAGGCGATTTTGTCGCACAGGACTGGACGGCGCCTCGTTCCGTGATGTAGGCTTCCCGGCGTGACCGACCCGCCCCAACCGCAACAACCCACTCAGCCCCAACCCCAACCGCAGCAGCCAACTCAACCGCCGCCGCCCACTCAACCGGCTGGCGAGCCGTTCAAAAAAGGCGCGTGACTAGGGTCGCAATGTTCAGAACCATCCCAGCCGCCGCCAAGTAGAACGACCGATAGAGCCACGCCGCTTTAGTGTGATTCACTCGCTGATTTGCGGAGATCCTTTCTGCGCCCATCCGATTTCGTTCTTTGTGAACTCAGCAACCATGGCGTCAGCATCCACGTTCAAATGCTGCGCGTAGAAATCGCGCAGTTCGGATGCACGGTCAATTCCGCTCTTTTCGGGCAGAGGGAAAATGTATTCGCGTGGCCAAAGTTCGACAAAGGCGGTGATCGTTGCTGCAGCCAGAAGTACCCCAGTGATAACTAAGAGGCAATGAAGAAACCCTGCGTCTGTTTTTCCAAAAAATAGGCCGTTTGGGTTGCAAGAAAAACAATCACCACTAGCAAGATGCTTGCCTTCACGTCCAACGCATCGCCCAGTTTAGTCGCAAGATCATCTTTGGCGTTTATCTCTATCAAGAGACGCTCGCAAACCGTGCCATGGAACGAGGCGACCTGGCTGCTTTCAGACATATAAGAACTCCTTTCACCTGTTAGCGACAGCATTCTACACCTCAACATGGGCCGGACTCGCGATCACGAAAACTTACCACGCCGTCGGTCGCGCCGAGATATTCGGCGCCCGCTTCCAGAATGAGTTGCTCGTACATCTTCGATTTTTCCTTTTCGGCCGCTGTCCCTGCGCAGCCGTTTTCTCGGTGATAGAACTTCTAGGCGCGTCACCGGCGCACCGCCAGGTGCAGGCAAATCCAGATGCAGGAAACAAGGCACAACGCGAGTCCGCTTGGAATGAGCCAGTCGATCATCCAATTCATGCGACCTCCTTCACGTCCGGCTATCGACTCGGTCGAACCAAATATGCAAAAGTTTTCGGCAGTTCGATGGCGCGCGGAATTCTCGCAGCGTTTTCATTTCTCGGCTCGAGGCGGTCGTTTGACTTCACCTGCAGCAGCACGATGTCCGTTGGTCCGATGCCGATTACGTCCCACGCACCGAGCGACGCCGCAGCGCGTGTGCACAGATAGCCCGCCGCTTCGAGCAACGCCATGCTGCGATGCTCGGCACGAGAGCCTTTTGCTTTTGTGTTCACGAGAGTTCGACAAATCTTTCGAGCTCCGCGACAATCTCCTCCTGCGTCCGGATTCCGAGCGCGCGCGCCAAGTCTTCGTCTGATGCGATGCCCCCCGGCAGCTTGGCGCCGAGAGCGCGAGCGAGGTCTTCCGGCGTGATCACGCCTTTCTCCACGAGCGCCATCGCCTGATCCAGAGCGTGGAAGAATCGCTCCGCACAATTTACGAGGTCGGGCGACTTCGCTGTGACGAAGAATCTCGCCGCGTCGTCGGCACGAATGATTCGTTGGTCAATCGCGCGCGCTACGGCTTCGGGATTCGCAGGAATCGGCACCGCGCTACAATTCAAGCAGTTCCTGCGACGTGAATTCGTAGCCGCCCGTCGTCTGCCTTCTTCATCGAGAATCGGCGTGGGTTTTTCCAAGGGAATGAATCCCACGCTAACGCGCATTCAAAAACTTGCCTTGATACAAACGGAAGATGCTGTCGGCGAACGGATAAACGTCCTTCGTCGCGAATTGAACCTTCTGCACGAACGCTGGCGGATTCGTCTCTTTGGAAATCGCGACCGTCTTGCCGATGGGCGGGTCTTGCGACCGATGTGCCCAGAGAAAGACCGGATTTTTTTTGTAGTCGTCCGTACTGAAATCCCTTCACGCGCAAAATATCGCCGTAACGTCCACGGCTTCCGTCGAGGCGACGAAGTCGATCGTCCGGTTCTTCTCGTCGATGCCGCGCATCTCCGGCGTGAAGGCGCGGTGCAATGGCGCGCCCACCTGTGGGGCGATCTTCTTCGGCGGTGCCGAAAAACTTCTGCCCACGAGTTCGTTGAACGGTTGAATTTGTTCTGACATGACTTGTCCTCCTGAAAAAGAATCGAGGCCGAGCGAACGCGCCCGGCCTCGAGGTTGAAGGTTGAAAGTTAGTTGACGCCGCTACAGGACAACGCAACCCGCGGCCGGGCTGACCGCACCGTCAAGATGTTGCACGCCCGATGGCGGTTTGATTGACGTCGAAGTAGCGTTCCGTGGAAATCGCCAGCGCGAACGCTTCGTCTTGCGCGATATGCAGGTAGCTTGGGTTCGTGAAGATTATGTGACTCGATTCGTACCCGAACCCAACGCTTCGTTTTCGAGAATGAACGGCGAAATATATACCGGCCATCCCATCAACGAAAATTGCACTTGAGGATAAAGGCCAGTCGTCTGCGTTGGAATCACGATCGGCCGACTTGACAAGTCGATCATCCCGAGGACGCGTTGATAGAAAGTCCTCGGCGACATGTACCACGCGAACGGTGGCTTGGCTTTTGCCGCGGCGGCCTTCGCCAAAATCGCGAAGATGTCGCTGTAAGCCAGATTGCCGCCGTTGGCCGAACCGCCCAGTTGAGCGTGGAGATGCTCGGCGCCTGGCGATGCCGCCGGGCCGCCCGACACATGCGCCGACGCGAAAAACGCCGTGTCCTCGTGTTCGCCCGCAGCAAGGCCGATCACTGACTGATGAGCGTGTCGAATGCGGGAACGCTGGTCGCGAGCAGCTGGTTCGGTACGGCGATCAGGCAGCGTCTTTCTTTCAAATCGAACGCCACCTGGCCCAGGTTCGGATCGGATGGTCCTCTGAACCGAGTTTTGCGCCATCCACACCCACTGTGGTGCTGTGAACGCGGTCGGCACGTTCAGCTTCTGAACGCCCTCATCGGCCAAATGCGGCAGCCGCAAGAACGGAGAATCCCGCCCGTCGCGAGCATCTGGACTGATTTCGTTCGCCTGAAGCGTCGGAACCAAGTACGAACCCGGAGCGCCGGTTGTCGAAAGAGCCCGGCGTAGGCGATGTCTTCGTCCATCGTCGCCCTGTTGAGCACCTGGTGCCCTTCGGCAGACATTCCCGCGAATCAGCTTCGACATGGAAATTTGCATTCTGCCGCGGCTGGTTCGCTCGCCGGTGCGCTTCAAAATATCCGCCGCCATCAAATCCAACTGACTCTGCGTCGCGTGACCAAACTTCTCACGCAACGTTTCGCGAATGACCTTCATGATTTCTTCATTGATTGCTGGCATTGTCGTTTGTCCTTTTAGATTTTTAGATTTTTCAGTTCCCTCCTGTCTGCGTTTTTACAGCGACGCACCGCTGCTCCGGCTTGTTTGGGTTCGGTGGCCGACGGGACCGAGGAGCGACTTGTTGACGCAGTTCCCACCGGGCCGCGACATCTACAAATACAAAACTGAAATAAAGCGAGGCCGACCGGGGCTGCCGAGCGGCCTCGCCTTGGAATCGCGGCCTTTCACGAGGAGTGCCGTCTGCGCGACCGCGACCCCACCGAAGCACGCGCAGTTATCGGGACGCCGCGATGAATACGCATCCGTCATAGCCGGACGCGCTGGGCGGCGCGACAGTCCCTTCTTCCACCCACACGCGGTGCCCCGCGCCGAACTTTTCGTGCCGAATCTTTTTGGGCGGCGGCGCTTTTCGCACCAGGAGGGGTGCCTCGACCGCCGCCGCCCGTACTACTAACGTCGAGGATGTTTTCGACGCTAGCTGCGCCGAAACTTTTGGGGGCGCGGCTATCTCCCGGTCAGGGCCGCTCGCACCCGCGCCCCGCGTTGCTATGGGACGTGAGAGATTATTTGCGCAGCCCTGCGCAAATCAGTTGATCTTGTGCCACCAGCGGTCCGGTCCCGGATCGTCGGGCGCGAGATTCTCGAAGGCTGAGCGCCGTGGCGTCGTGTCGGACGAAGGACACCAACTCCACGGTTCCGGCGCCGGTACGAGTCCGCCCGCCGCGAGCGTCAACGCGCCAGCCGCGCTGTTCGCGCAGTCGTCGTGCGAAGCGGTCGCATGGTCGATGTCGTCGCGGCCAGTGCGCGAAGCTCTGCGCTCCAGGCTCTGAAATTGCGTCCGCAGGCGCTTCGAGACGGCATTCTCACGCGGCCCGCTGTTCACGAGCGCCGCGAACTCCCCGTAAATCTCCGACCGTGTCTTCGGCGAATGCTGATACTCGACACCGTGGACGCGGAATCTCTCGACGACCCATTGCGCCGAATATCTGTCACCCGTGATCACGTGAATGCGATACGTCGCGAGAATCCCCGCGAACTCTTCGCACCACCGAATCGGGAGTGAATGGCGGACGCCGCTCCCACACCCCATCGAGCACGCACTTCTTGAAAAGCGATAAGATGCGCGACCGCCAGCGTCATCGAATCCGAACTTCCGCCGCTCGGATCGCAAAACGCTACGTACTTCATGCGCAACCTCCTCCTCGAAATACGGCGGCAAGAATCTCCGGCCTGTCGATGTCCGTCGCCGCTTCGAGCATCTCTTCGGTGAATAGTCTTTCGCAATCGCTCCGAAATCTCCGCCCCATTCCGCACTGCAATGGCCGGGTCGCGCTCGTACGCCTCGGCGATCATCCTCGGGTCCAACGTCGGATTCATTTCGAGCGACGTCGCCTTCCAGAACAGAACGTCCGAATCGTCTTTGCCGTAGTGGTTCTCGAAGGCCCGATAGAATTCGCCTCGCCGCGCATAGGGCGAACTGATGGACAGCAAGAGCGAACCCGGAATCGACGCGAAGCACGGCCGCTCGGTGATCAGAATCTCTTCGTCGGGATTGGCCGATCGATTCCTGCGGAAGAAACGCTATCTCATCGTTCACGATGATGTGCGACGTGTAGCCGCGCAGCGTCGCGGGATTCGCCGTCTTCGTTTCGAGAATGCAACTGTTACTGAACTCCAGCGAATCCTTCGTTTCGCCGACATCATCGACGCAATCGACGGCACTTTCCGGCAGAAGCCGCGTTGAAAGCGGCCGATCACGCGCGATTGGCGACGGTCGGGAGAGACTGTCATGCCGACGGCAACTTCGCCTGCGGCCAGATACTCGCCGAGTCGCGGAAGCAGGTCATGTAAACGGTGACCAATGCGGCGATCAAACTCTTGCCTGCGCGCCTGCCGGTCGCAACCCACACTTCGCGAAACGGTTGCGTTGGAGGGTGAATGCGGCCGGTGTGACACTGATAACGCTCAATGTCGCCCTGACTCATCGGCAACGCGAACACGGTGCGGAGAAACGTCAGCCACGGCGCCCACGAATCGCCACGAAACGACCGCGCGAATACTTTGGGATTCTCCATCGCTTCGATGATCGTCACGTTTGCTCACGCGCCTTTTGCTCGTCGTGCTCGCGAATGACGTCGGCAAGCGACTCGCTCTTGCTCGAATCACCTAGAATCGGTCGCAGTGACGCCCAGGAGCGCCAGGGTGCGCAGCAATGTGCCCTGTAGTGTGGGAAGTGTCTCGGTTGCGACGCGAAACTCGTCTTTTGTGAGGTTCGCCGCAGACAATCGCTGCACAATCACTCGCAGCGCCGCGAGAGACGCGGCAAGGCTAGGCCACACTCGTTTGCCCGGATGCGCCTGCACGTCGGCACTCGCAAACAACTGGCGCTTGAACTCCTCAATCTCGGTGCGAATTGATGCTTTCGCCGCTTGCCCGACCTTCATCCCGTGGAAGTTCTTGAGTGCGATCTCGACGTGTTTCGCGTGGCCTTCCGGCGTGACGCGGTTTCGCCTCGGTTTGCTCACTGCAACCTTCCGTTAGCAGTCACGTTAGCAACCACCCCTAAAAGTCTGTGAATGCATGACTTATTCTTTGCCTTCGGGTTGAGACACCGACGACGAGCCTGATTCGTGCCCGTTTTGCTCGTGTTTTGCCATCCACTCGACCACTTTCGCCCGCTCAAAACGCAGGTATCGCCCAATCTTCAAGTGCGGCAATCGCAAAGCGGGCGTGCATTTTGGCGCTGTTCGCGTGTAGACCCACGATTCCGGTACGCGCAACAACTCCGCGACTTCCTCAATCGTCATCAGCGCTTCCATGTTGAAACCTCCAATCGAAAATCGTGACGTGCACGCGTGCGCCGCGCTGTATGTTCCACGTGTGCCACGCAAAAACGCGGTTTCCTAAAACATGTGGGAGAGAATGCATCTACTACCAACTTTCAATAACTTACGGGGAATCTCACACTGATCTCTCTTTAGTGATATGCAAAAAGACGTGGAACACGTTGAACACCTACCGCGTTAAAGAGTTAGGACGTGGAACAGGCCGTGGCACACACGTGGAACAATCAGACGTGGAACAGATGGCGGACGGTGTTCCACGTCTCCCGGATTCAATGTTCCACGTCTTTTCCGTTTTCTGGCCGGACGTAAAATCCTGGCTGACAGCCTTTGTTGCGGATTCGTTTTCTCGTCCACTTGTTGTGGCGCAGGCAGCGAGTCGCGTCATTCCGATCTCTCTGCGTCAGGTTTTCGATTTTCTTACCTACGGCGTGGATCAACACGTCCGCGATAGTGACGGCGTCGCGGCTTGAATCGAACGGGGTGATCGGGCCTTCATTCATCTCCGACCTTTGCTGCGGATTTTCGAGCCACGCAAGAATCGTGTCATCCCACTGGCCTTCTTCGTAGTGCTCGTCCTGCTCGTCGCTGGCGAGTTGATTTAGTTCTTCTGTTTCGAGCCACCACGGGCAGCCAGCTCTATACCGCACGACGGCTTCCGCCCATAGTTGGTCGCGGCTTTCTCGCAGCAGGTCGAGGTTAATTTCTCCGCAGTGGATCGGCCAGAATCGTCTGCCTCCCGTCTCATCTGTGAGCGGCGTATCGTCGTTCGTTGTTCCGGCAAAAATATTTGTCCGCTGGAAATCTTCGACGCGCCTTCCGTACGGCGGGCGGTAGCGGTCTTTTGTCGCGCTGAGGAAGGATTTAACTTTCTCTATCATCGACCGCTTGATGCTTGAGAGTTCGGCGTGTTCGACAATCCAGGCGCCGCGTAGTTCGAGCATCGCGTCCTTATTTTCGAGGCTCGAGACTCGGTCTGTGAACCATTCATCCCTGACCGCAAGGACTTGCAGTGCGGTCGATTCTTGCGTCCCTGAATTGCGCTGATGAGCACGAGCATGTGGTCTACTTTGCAGCCGGGTTCGTAGATTCTCGCGACGCCAGAGACGAGCCATCGCGAGGCGACGGCGCGGGAGAACTCCATGTCCTCCACTCCCAGATATTTCGTGAGCCAGGTATCAATTCTTTCTTTGCCGTCCCAGCGGAGAACGTCGAGATAGTCCTTCACCGGATGGAATTTGTTTATTTCCGCGACCGCCGAAACCGCTTCGCCCGCAGTGCGTGAGTTGACTTCGACGCCGTTGCGCTGAAGCCAGTCGGCAACATAAATATCATCGGTGTTCGCCCACCTTGAATCCGCAGGCTTTCCCCACGGCGTCGGTTTGCGCGTGACGATGCTGATAGTGAACTCGTTGAACGCGAGCACTCCGGCCCACGGTGTCGAATCGCGCAAGATCGTTATCGCATTTGCGAGCGGCTCTGCATTTCCCTGCGCGTCGGTGAGCAATCTGCGCAGCGTCTCAGCCTCGCCACGGCTCTTGTCAATCGCTTCGAGCATGGCCTCGTCGCCGCGCTCGCGAAGCAGGTCGTCGGGGCCGTTGACGTTGTCTTCGAGCGGTATTTCGACGAACGCGACGCTCGCCCCTCGGGCTACAAGTTCTTTCTGGAATCGCACGCGCGCTTTCCGCACTTTCGGGTTCGTTGCGACGTTCGAGTCGAACGCGATCAAAACGTGCCGGCCCTTCATGTGAATCAAGTCGAGGTCGAGTGAGGGCCCGGTTTCCATTCATCACCGCCGTCCGGTTTATTGACTTTTCCGCGCTTCCGTTTCCAACCGTCACAGCCGCCAGTCGCGACGACGAGGTAGCGCCTACGTGAACGCACGGAGAGAGCCGCCAATGCCAGCGCAGATTTTTCCGCTTCGACGAAAATCACGGCGACGCTTGTGTCGTTTAAGAATTGAAGGGCGCCTGGAGCGAAGAACAGGTGACGATTGCCGATTTCCATTAGGTACTTTGTGTTGTTGTCGAGCGGGATATCGAGCCGCACACGCGCTCCCGTGCGCCTGTCGGTTATAGGGTCGAAGGATGGGAATGCGATCCCGCTAAGATTGTGACCGTCATATTTTCCGTTGACGCCAAGTAGTTCGCGAGTCTCCGAATCGGTAAGCGATTGGACGCGAGCAGCGGTAAGTATTTCCGGTGTGATGCGGAATCCGGCCAGATGTTCGGCGTGGTCCGGTCGAATGTTTGTCATCGCCGCACCTCGTCTTCGATGCTCGGTTCTTTCCACAAAGCGAGCGAATCGGGCGTCGTCGTGGTTTGCCGGAATAGCGGGTGACATGAATCCATTCCGGCACACGTTCGAGTGCTTTTTCCTCTGCGCTCGGCTCAGGCTTAGGCGATACGACCGGAATCTCGACCTCGGGATAAGGGTCGGGCTTACCCTGAGCCCAAGCCTTCAAATTTTGCCAATGCCGGTCCTCGGCGCTCATCGGACTGGACATCAGAGCGCCACTAGAACGGCAGGCCCGAGCTAGCGCTTTTCGACGCGGTTGCGGGAGGAGTTGCTGGTTCTTTGCGAAGAAACGCGTCAAGCGCTCGAAAAGCAGCAGTCTGAATCCGCGCGTAGGCGACGCGGTTGGTCGTGTCCGCGAGACGAAACCATTCTTTCTTTCCGTTCTTTTCGTAACTCCGCGCCGGAAATCCAATCCATCGTTTTCCGTCCTCTTGCTCGTGGACTGCGCACTCAAAAAGTTTCAGGCCGATACTGGGAAAAACCAAAACGACAAAACCCCTCAACGTGTTGCGCTCGAACGCGCGAAAGGATTCCACTTCAACTACGAGTTCAGTTGACGTAGCAGCGGCAGGCGTGTTCTTATTCGTTTGCACGGTTCCTTCTCCTTTGGATTTGAGCGGCCCTGTGATTCGACTCACGGGCCGCTTTTTTTGTTGCTGAGTTGTTATGTGGGTAATCCCCTGCAGGTGCAAGGAACTTTCATACGTCAGTTTGGAACTTTACTAAGTTAGTTTGTGGCTGGTCGGTCGAGAACATCGGCTAGTTCTCCCATTTTGTTTCTCGCGTCGCTTTCTCTGCCGTTTGCGATTCGGGCCGGCCCCACGACCAGGTCATTTTGATTTCTGAAACGAGGTTGACCGCTTCTTCTTCAGTGGCGCCGAACTCCTTCGCTGATCGAATCACGCGCGCCAGATTTTTCAGTTCGCGCACGATGCGCTCTCCTCGACGGCGGGCGCATCGGCGTTTGTGGGGCGATTCGACCGCACAATCGACTTTTCCATTTCG
>CAVYXN010000002.1:0-28814 GCA_963772535.1 uncultured Acidobacteriota bacterium | reverse complement strand
TGTTGATAAATCCGCTTGTCACAACCTATCTCAAAGTGCGACGCAGAACCGAGGGCGGTGCGCTCAATCCTTGAAAGCGTACTGCCTTTCGCTGAATTGGAGAGGAATTGAAAGGGCGCCGCGAAGGAGCAAGGTTCCCAGCCTTGAACAACGCATCCCCTGCGACGCCCAACCGGGTTATAAGGATTGACCTAAAAAGTTACTCTGTCCCAGCCTCATTGGAATTGTAAAAAGTAACAGGCTGCACGCCGAGCAGTCGTCAGCCGTGCTTTGCGCTGAAGCGACGGTGTGAGTCTAGAAAGTCGTTCCGGGTTGCGAGCAAAATCTTGGAAAACATCCAGTGAACGATCGTTTTCACCTAACACGCTGGTTTCGCCGCAGCAAGCACATTCGGGCGCGGTGAAAGGGCCCTCTCCTCTAGCGATGGCATCTCGCCAAGGAATAGAATGTCGCTACGGAGGACCGCAATATGACCATCTCGTCTGCGAGCCAAGACAGCTATCCTCACCAAAAGGAAGTGATTTGGTCGAGGTCAGAAAAGACCGTCGCCCGTACAGCCTTCGACGCTGCTCTGGGTCGGGAGCTTCACGAAGTGATTCACAAAACAAAGCAAATGGCCAACGCGATCCAGCAGTCGGCGGATCTGTGGGATTTGGAACATTACCTGACCCAACGTCGTAAAGAGATCGATCGCAAGTACCAGTATCGGTATTCGCGACTCACGCAGGTGTTTGGGACACTTTTGAACGAAAAACGAATCAGTGAACAGGAGCTGCGCGGGTTGCGCGAGGACAAGATGAAGCCGATTCGTTCTTTCGCCAAATTCTTAGCAGAGACGGATGCAGTCGCCTGACAAGGCCCGAACCCGCATGGAAGTGTATGCTATCAAACTAACCCTGCTCGGCACCAGCCCGCCCGTCTGGAGGCGGATTTTAGTTCCTCGTGATAGCGAGATCCAGAGTTGGAACCAAGGCTGCAGATGAGAACCGAACCAAGCTCGGGGAATTGATCTGGGCGGTGGGGGCGAGGTTATTGTACGAGTACGATTTCGGGGACGGCTGGCAGCACGAACTTCTTCTTGAAGAAGTTTTGTTTGGAGAGGAATCGTTTCAGCAGATTTGTGTGGCGGGTAAACGATGTTGTCCACCCGAAGACTGTGGTGGGCCGCAAGGATTTGCAGAGGCTCTCAAGCGTTCCAGGATGCCAATCACCCTAATCACGAGGAAGCCTGTGAGTGGCTCGGCGATTTCGTTCCTGAATCCTTCTCTTTAGACGAAATTAATCGACGACTGCGCCGTAGAAGACTTCAGCTGAAGTGGTTGATCGGTATTTGAAGCTTTGATCATCCTCCCGCGTTAGAACCAACCCCTCATGACGCAGATAGCTCTTCAGTTCATCTCAGACCGAGATGGCTAGTGATAAACCCCTGTAATCAACACTTATCTGAGAGTCAATTTCCGGTAACCGGCGGTAAGAGGACTTGTCTTCCTAATCTGTAATTTTCTGCTGGAGCTAACCATCGCAGCAATCGCGCTCATTGGTTTCTGTTTGGTTTAGCTTTAGGGCTACCTCTCCGACCTGGTGCTAGCTTCGACGAGTTTTTGAACTGCAGGCGCGACTGCAAGAAAGAGATCGGCGGCTGGTTTTTCTGTTTGTTGAAATATTTCAATTTGTTCCTTGTGCCAAGAATCAGATCCTTGTTCGCCTTTGTCAATATTGTCGAGTGCTTGCAGTCCTACGCCACCGAGCGAAGAAAGAGTCTGTGAAACGGGCGAAAGTTCCTTCAGTAAGTATGAATTCTGAAGCAGAGGGCGCAATTCGTTGTCATTGTCGCGCCACACGAGAAGAAGGGCACGAATATTTGACTTCGCTTTTGCGTCCTGAAAGTTGCTACCAACGAATTGATTCACCATTTGAGTGAATCGCCGAGCGACTTCACTTTCAGGAAGAACCGCATCAACCATGCGATTCAGCGGCGTGTCGCTTGTTTGAATGCCGCCCGCCCTCTGCGCTTCCTCCTCACGAAATTGGAGGCTAGCGGGTTCTGCTATATCTGCCAGTGTGAGAAGCGGAGCTATATCATCGGTACCGGCCATGCGTGAAAGCATTAGACGCATATTCGATCGGTACCTGAGCCCGAACTGATCGAGGTAGCGACTCATCGCGCTCAATCTGATATACATTGAATTAACATCCTGCACCTGGGACGCTGACCACAATCGCTCCGAGATTGCTGCCGCGCGGGGCCAAATTCGTGAATCAATATTGTCGTCGGTGATGAACTCGGCCCACATGCAAGCTTCCCCTCCGAGGATGTGTTTCTGTTGATCAACGGTCAGTGTTGCGTCGGCATTTGACATCGGATCTACCGAATAATATTTCTTCGCAGGCGCCATGGCATCGAGATAGTACCCACTGGAAAGGATTCCGCTATAACCCTGCTTTGCCGCTGCTGCGAGAGAATCTTGGCCCCGCCACGATTGAATAACACTGTCCTTCGGCATGCCTGGAGCCAGGATCTCGTCCCAACCGACCATTATTTTATGGTGCCTGCTGACAATTTTCTGGACCCGAAGGGTAAAATACTGCTGTAGTTCTTGATTGTTCTTGAGGTTGTGAACACCCATGAATTCGCGGATTTTGGGGTTCGCGTCCCACTGTTTTCCATTTACCTCGTCGCCCCCTATGTGAAAGTAGTGGTCTGGAAAAAGGTCAGCCATTTCGCCGATGAACTTGTCGAGAAACGTGTACGTTTGCTTTCGCGAGGGGTCCATTGCTGGATCAAAAATTCCCCACCTGCGCTCAATCTGGTATGGACCCGGCGCACTCGCAAGCTCGGGATACCCCACAAACCAGGAAGTGCTGTGTCCCGGCATATCGAATTCGGGAACAATTCGAATACCGCGATCGCGCGCGTACGCGATGAGATCGCGAATCTCGGCCTTCGTGTAGTATTGCCCGTCCGAGCCCATTTCGACTAGTTTGGGGAATTGCTTGCTCGCGATGCGAAAGCCCTGGTCGTCTGAAAGATGTAAGTGGAGCACGTTCATCTTGACCGCCGTCATCCCATCTATGTTGCGCTTGAGTGCGTTCACAGAAATAAAGTGACGGCTGACATCAATGGTGAGTCCTCGCCACGGAAACCGCGGCGAGTCTTCAATGTGCACGGCTGAGGCCAAAAATCCGCTAGGAGTGACATCGACAAGCTGAAGAAATGTCTGTAATCCGTGCATGATGCCGAGTGGATTTAGCGCGGTAAGTTTCGCGCCGGACGCGCTAACATCAAGGGTATAGCCCTCGTCTTCGTCTACATCTTGAATGGGTTTGCTCGCATGCTCGGCACGGATCACCAGTGTGGCATTTGTACGATTGATGGCTTGATTTCTCATGGGGATGCCAGTGACATGGGAAAGATCGTGGAGAAATCTTTGGACGGCGCGATCGATACGTGGTTCCCGGTATCCTTCGAGCTCGACCGAGAAAGACCCATCAATTAGGAGCACGCCGGTTCCCAGCCGCATGCTTGACGGCATTGGCATCAAATTGGATCGGGGGCCTGACTGAGCCGAAGACGGATGCGCGAAGAAACAAAGTATCAACGTGAGCCAGAAGATTCGCATTTTCCTTTTATGATTCGGCTCAGAAGCTTGAGGAGCAAATTATCCGAATCCCGCCAAGAATAGTACACGTTCGTAAAGCTGGCACAACTGTTTGAACGATCATCTCCCAGGCAGAACTGCCATCAGGGTTCCACATTCAGTTCTATTTCATATTGCTTCTCGCAGAATAGGTGTGCAATAAGATTGGGGCCGATGAGTTTTACGCTGCTTGACTGGTCCGCGATTATTGGTTACCTCGCAATTACTCTTGTCCTGGGTCTTTATTTTCGTCGAAGCTCTGCCAAAAGCTCAGAAGATTACTTTGTGTCCGGACGAACAGCGTCGTGGTGGCTGGCCGGCACTTCCATGGTGGCCACCACCTTTGCAGCCGACACGCCCCTCCTTGTCGCTGGCCTAGTTTACACGCAAGGCGTCGCGGGGAACTGGATTTGGTGGGCTTTTTTGCCGTCCGGGATGATGACTGTGTTCCTTTTCGCCCGGTTGTGGCGTCGATCCGGGCTTATGACCGATGTGCAATTCGCTGAGATGAGATACTCCGGCAAGCCTGCCGCATTTCTTCGCGGTTTCCGCGCCATTTATCTTGGGTTGTTGATGAATTGTCTGATTCTCGGTTGGGTGACGAAAGCAATGATTAATATCGTGGGGACGACCCTCGGCCCGACGATGCAAAGTTGGCGTCTGCTCGGGGTTTCTTCTAACGCGCTCACCCGAGTTTTTGGACCAACATTTTCCGGTACAGATGGACAGGCGCTGATTATCTGCATTTTCTTTCTTATTCCCTTTACGGGCGTCTATGTATCTCTAGGTGGGCTTTCAGGTGTGTTGTGGACCGATATGTTTCAGTTTGTCTTGAAAATGGGAATCGTGATTGCCATCGCATACTACGCCGTTCGAGCTGTGGGCGGCATGCAATCAATGATCGACCAAATTGGCGCCCTGCGTGCTGTCAATGGAGGCTCCGACCCGCTCGCGTTTCTGCCTGATTTCTCGAAGGGCTTCGCGAGCGACACATTGTGGACACTACCCGTCATCACCTTTGCGGTCTATTTGGGGGTCCAATGGTGGGCTTTCTGGTATCCCGGAGCTGAGCCGGGCGGCGGTGGGTATATCGCACAGCGGATTTTCAGCGCGCGCGACGAACGTCAGGGATTACTTTCCGTTCTGTGGTTCAATATCGCCCACTATGCGCTGCGTCCCTGGCCTTGGATTCTAACGGCCCTTGCGGCGATTGTTTTGTATCCCGGCCTTCAGCATCCCGAGAGCAGCTACATGATGATCGTGAACGATCATGTCCCCCACGCCCTGCGTGGAATCATCGTGGCCGGCTTCCTGGCTGCGTTCATGTCCACAATCGCCACACAACTGAACTGGGGCACATCCTACATCGTCGAGGATTTTTACAGGCGTTTTCTGGTTCGGCATGCTTCCGAGCGCCACTACGTTCATATTTCGCAGATCGTGACGATATTATTGGTTGTGCTGACCGGTTACGTTTCCGCGCAGCTAGCTTCGATTCGTTCAGGATGGCAAGTTGTGCTGCAGGTTGGCGCGGGCACGGGTAGCGTGTACATGCTGCGCTGGTATTGGTGGCGCATCAACGCGTGGAGTGAGATTTCCGCGATGATCACAGCCCTGGTGCTCACACTTGTTTTGCATTCGCAAGCACTGGCAGAAGCCGTGGTGGGCCGCCCAACAATCTTCACCGGGTCCGATACAGTGCTATTCGCAAAAGATGTTCTAACTACAACACTCATGACGACGATTGTGTGGATTACTGTCACCATCCTGACGAAGAGGGAGCCTGAAAGCATTTTGCTGTCTTTCTATCGAAAGGTGCGGCCGGACGTCACCGGCTGGAGCGCCATTGCTGCGCTGGCCCCCGAAATTCCGACAACACACGACATTGGCCGTAACCTTTGGTGCTGGATTCTAGGCTGTGCGATGGTTTACAGCGCTCTATTCGGCGTAGGCAAATTGCTGATGCACGATTGGTCGCTCGGAATATTCCTGGTCCTGAGTGCGACGATATGCGCCTGGCGGATGGCGAGAGAGCTAAACCGCGAGCAAGGCGCACCACAAATCGCCCCTGCGGCAACCACTGAAGGCTGACCGCTTCAAAAACTCATCTGTGAATTGGCGATTGGCTTCCGATAAAACGGAGCCGCCTATTGGTTTCAAGGCGGCTCGTTAAGAGGGTTAGTGAGTCGACCGTCGTGCTCAGAAACGATATTTCAACGCGAACTGTATGTTCCGCGCTCCTTGAGAGGTGAAGATCTCCCCATAGTTGGACGCTCCTGCGGTGTGCTGGCCGCTAAACTCTTGTCCGAAATTGAAGATCGGGGTGTTGGTAAAATTCGACATGTCCATCCTGAACTCCAATGACTGCCTTTCGGTAATCGAGAATTCTTTAGCCAGACTGAGGTCAGCAGACTTGTATCCGGGACCATTGAACGCGCCCACCGGGCAATTGCCGAAAGTTCCAGGCGCCGGCGTGGTTACGGCATCGGGGTTCAAGAAGCTGACTCCGCCGTTTGCAGGATTGAACACCATCGGGACGCGTGCAGGCTCGCCAGGAACGCAGTCCGCACGAGTTGAAAATCCACCGGTCCCCGATGTATCGCTACTTGCAAAAATGGTTTGAGCAAATCCTGAGTGGAAGACGAAGCTCGAACTCACGCGCCACCCTCCGATCGCGGCGTTTGCGAAGCCGTTAACATCGCTCCCAAACCGTTTCCCGTGTCCGAAAGGGAGCTCGTAAACCACATATCCGTTGAACAGGTTCGCATTATTTTGCGGGCACCGGCCATAGTCACCGATTTGGTGGTAGGGATCCTGCGGGAAGGCCCAACCTGCAATTGTCTGCGCTTCGGTGGACACATTGTCGCCGAACTGGCCGAAGAATCCGGGCGTGTCGCTTAAACATTTGGACCACGTGTAATTCAATTGCGCTTGCAAGCCATACTTCAAGCGTTGCTGAAAGATAATCTGCAATGCGTTGTAGTTGCTGATGCCGTTTGAGGTTGAGTATCTCGCCTGCCCAACTTCACTGAGTAAAGTTGGATTGAGGAACGGGCTGGGAGAAATTGAACCGTCAGCATTCAATTGCTTCTGTTGCAGCATGATAATGTTACTCAGGTGTTGATTGTTCTCACCAAGGTAGCCGATCTGAATGGTTGTCGAATTGCCGAATTGCTTTTGAATATTCAAGTTCCATTCCTGCTGCACCGCCGGCCGTATGTTTATGTTAAAAGCGTGAATGTTCACGCCTTGAAAACAGACCGGATCGAAGACCACAGCCAGGGCCAGAGTACATCCCGTGGGAAAACCGACGAACCCGTCGTCCAGAGTGCTGGGGGGCAGTGAAGTGGTGGGCGCGAAGGTCACGTTATGTGCCACCTCGAATGGTGGGTTTGCTGTCAGCAGGTTGTTTACTCCATTGCTTTCATTGAAGCTGGAGACCCCGTAAGCGGCCCGAACCACGGTATTTTTCGCCCAATCCCATCCCGGCTGCCAGGCTATGCCGATGCGCGGCTGGAAGTTCGTGATCCCGTTGTATTGTTTATAGAGAGCTTTGCCCAGACCCTGGTTATTTATCTGAGGGGTGATAAGGTCTCCCCCGAATAACTCGTAATTCACCGCGTTACCGTCCGCAGCGGCGCGCGGTGTGTTGAGCTCCCAGCGCAGACCGAGGTTCAACGTAAGATTGCTCCTCACCCGCCAATTATCTTGCCCATATACCGACCACAGATTATTCCGCACGTGCCGATTGCCCACTCCCTCACCGATACCCAGGTTGTTGGGAAGACCAAGCATGAAGTCTGCAAGCCCGGAACCTAGGGAAGAACCACCGTTGCCCGTGTACTGCCCGTTGAAATTGAAAAAGCCTGCCAATCCTTCATTGCCAGGATAGAGAAAATTGTCCCGGTAGTTTTTGAACTGAAGCCCTACGTGAAACTCATGATTCCCGCGCGTTTTTACAATTGAGTCGCCAATCTGAATCACAGTGTCAGCAAATGTATTGAACGCTGAAAGCGGATTACCGAGGTTGGTAACACCACCGAATAAACCTTGAATTGACGGAAGAAAGTTGCTCGGCGAAGGAATGCCAAAGGTCCCGGTTGGGTTGCTATAACCCTGGCTAACCGGGAAATAACTAAAGCCCACCCGGAAGTCATTGGCCATGGTCGGAGAAATCGTGCGGGTCCAACCAATAACTCCGTTCTTCAAAGGATACTCGAAGTCCGTAATGCCGTTCGGATTCAGGACGAACGTTGCGGTGGTCGGGTTCCGCACGGACTGTTGCGAATAACGCCCAAAGATGCGGTCCTGTTCCGTCGGAGTCCAGTCAATCTTGACGTCGCCTTGATCGGCATTGTTTAGGATGCGCTGCGCGTATTGCAACCTGTTGCCGGGACTGTTAGCGATCGGATAAAGCGGCGAAGTCACGATAGCGACCGCTGCCGGACTCAAAGTGAGCCCCGCCGCTGTCAGGTTGTTAAAGGGAATAGGCGTTCTGGCCCCCGGACTCACACCTGATTGCGGCATGAACAATTGAGTATTCCCGGTGGCTGTGCTCGTGCAAATACCGCCTCCGGTAAATCCCGCTGGACACAATTCGCCGAAATTTCCCGCTCGCTCGTCCGCAGTCATCACCTGGACAGATTGTGTTGAGGGTGCGTCCTGGCGCTGTCCCTGGTAGTCCACGAAGAAAAACAGCCGGTTTTTGACAATGGGTCCCCCAAAAGTGCCTCCGAATCGGTTGTACCGAAGAGCCGGTTTGGGAACACCCGTCAGATTGTTGCTCCACTCATTGGCATTCAATACATCGTTTCGGAAGAATTCAAAGGCACTGCCGTGGTAGGAATTCGTGCCCGACTTGATGGTCGTATTGACGATACCACCCAGAAAATTCCCAAACTCCGCCGAAGGAGTGTCGGTGATCAAATTGAACTCTTGGATGGCATCGACACTCGGCGAATAGGCCACTTCATTGTTGTCGCTCTGATTGTTGTCGATCCCGTCGAGGATGTAGTTGTTTGTCTGCTCGCGATTACCGTTGATATACGGGCGGCCCACTTGAAACGTGTTTTGACCCGAGAGAAACGCCCCCGGATTCGTGGCTACGGCCCCGGGCGTGAGAAGAGTGAGCTTGTTGTAGTTTCCAGTAATCAACGGAACATTTTCCGTTACCACGGAATCGATATGAGTGCCAATGTCGGTGGTCTCCGTTTGAAGCAGAGGGGTCGCGCCGCTTACTTCCACGGTCTGCGACACGGCGCCTACGGTCATCTGCACGTCGATCCGCGCCACTTGATTCAGGACGAGCGCAAAGGGCGAGTGCAGCGCAGTTCGGAATCCCTTCGCTTCTACCTTTACTTGAAAAGTCCCGATCGGGACATGAGTGAGGTAGTACGCTCCGTCGGAATTGGTCTCTGCCGTATAGGTTGTCCCGCGCGCAGTATCCGTGGCGGTGACCGTAGCGCCTGCAATGGGCGCTCCGCTCGGATCGGTAATCGTTCCATTAATGGCCGCCGTCACTTCCTGGGCTACGGCGCACGGCGCCACAGCCATCGATAGAGTGATCAAGCACACTGAGAGCAGCCCCCCAAGACCGATGGACCTAATATGCAGCTTCATGGAAGCCTCCTGATTGATGCGCAAGGAGAGGCCGAATCAAACGACCACTCTTCGCTCGCCCTGTACATGGCAAAGAGCTATATAGCGCAAAGTATCGGTTGTCAAGAGAAAAAAGCCGTTGTATAAGTATTCCGCAGCGTCGAGTCAACACTGCTCGATAGCGGGCAGAGGTCGCTCTATAGCGGATGGCTTTGCGTCTCGAGAGTCTCCGCATGGCCATCGATGCGAAATTAATCAAGCCGAAACCTTAGATCGACAGACTGGCAGGGAATTTGCGGAGCGTCCATGACACCTATTGGTCGAAACGGACAACCAACTTACAAGAGAATACAGAATGTGATTCGCAGGCGGATCGAGGCCGGGCGGTTGAAGCCTGGGGACGTTGTGGATTCCGAGCGAGAACTCGCAAAGCAACATAAAGTCAGTCTGATGACTGCCCGCCACGCTCTCGCGGACCTCGCGCGCGAGGGGATCGTCGAACGGAGACGCGGCGCGGGAACGTTTGTTGCCCCGCCCAAAATTCATTTCAATAAGTTAATGAGTTACACGGAGCAAATGTCCAGCCGCGGTTTAATAGCTGAGTCCAAGATTGTGTCTTCGGGCGTGCTCGACGATGAACCCGACATTGCGGCACGTCTTTCGCTTTCCGCGGCTAGTCACTTGACCATGATAGAGCGCGTGCGAAAAGCTGGCGATGAGCCGTTCGCACTGGAAAGTTGTTATCTTTCCGCTCAGGAATTCCCCGGTTTAGTTGCCGCAACGCTGGAACGCGGCTCGCTCTTTAGCACGCTTGAAAACCGATACGGAATTGAATTTGCTTACGCGGATGAAGAGATTGACGCCACGGCAGCAGACCTCAAAACCGCCGAACTGCTCGCGGTCCCCCGTGGGTCGCCGCTTCTTCGCATGCGTCAGCTCATCTATACAACCAAGGGGAAAGCCATAATCTACGTCTTGGGTCTATACCGATCGGGGCGCCACAATCTGTTGATTCGCCGGTTCCGTTAGTGGGCCCAACACAACAAATGCCATGCTTGTATTACTCGAACCCGACTTTGCTGCGTTGAGCCGCGCAGCCGCGCGTATTGTCGTGAGTGCGGTGAGGAGCAATCCTTCTCTCAAATTGGGGCTCGCCACCGGGAGCACCACTCTCGGGATGTACGCGGAAGTCATACGTATTTACCGTGAGGAATTTCTCGACTTCTCTTGCGTAACTACCTTTAATCTCGATGAGTACGTCGGGATCTCACCGGATCACCCGCAAAGCTTTCACTTTTTTATGCGCGAGAATTTCTTCCGCTACATCAATATCGACCCGACGAGAGCTCACATTCCCGATGGAATGATTACCGGCAACTACGAGGAGTATTGTTCTTCTTACGAACAGGAAATCCAGGCAGGGGGTGGCATCGACTTGCAGATTCTCGGTATCGGGCGTAATGGCCACATTGGATTCAACGAACCGGCATCGAGCCTTGCTTCGAGGACGAGGCTGAAAGTTCTCACCAGAGAAACGATCGAAGACAATCGTAAGTCCTTCATCCCCGGCGAAAAAATCCCCGAGTGTGCCATCACCATGGGCATTGGAACGATTCTGGATGCACGGCGAATTCTGATCCTGGCCACCGGGGAAGCAAAAGCTGACGCAGTCGCACAGGCCATCGAAGGCCCTATTTCCGCCTCCGTCACTGCTTCTGCCCTTCAGCTTCATCCTGATGTCACCTTTATTATCGACGAGCTGGCGGCCTCACAGCTGAAACACCAGGAGTACTATCGGCGGGTGATGGAGATGACTTTGTCGCTTGCGACGGATGAGAGCACTAAACCGAACTAGAATACTTCGCAGCCGGTCTCGGTGATCGGCGCCAAGTCGATGCTATGGGGAGGACAGCAACTGCGTCGGTCTTCTCGCGTAGGTAAGTCCACGCCTGTGGTCTGCATCTCGGCCTCCTCCGTTCCGAGCTTTGCCAGGTGAACACCGCAAAGTTTACTCGAACCGTTCGGGAACTCTCGGCCGTCTGCGGAGCGTGGTTGGGCACACTTGACAAATCTAGCCGCCGACCGCCGACATTGCGCGAATCCGAACTCCGGCTGCCGATTCCGGGCCACGCTTCACAGGCTGTTGAAAAAACCGGACTTTAGGAAGTCGGAGACCTTCCTCCGACTAGACACGCGAAACATTGAACTTCAGAGAAGTTACGAATTGGGGGAGGCAGTTCCCAATATCTTATTCACCTCGACTTGAGGCAGCTGCGATGGATGTCACTGTGGCAATCAGCGCAGGGCGTGATCAATTCTTTTCGAGACTGAAGACCTGGTTCGTTAGGCCGCCCTGATATCCTGCGACGCCGGGCCGTCGGAGCGCTTGAGACGATAGAATCGGGCATCGCAATTAACGCAGCGGAACGGACGGACTCCGAGTGCGCGGAGGAGATACCTCTCCACGGTGCCGAACTGCAACTCGTGTTTTACCCATGAAGCTGGGACCCGAGCTGGTGACTCGGCTCCCAGATTTGAGACTCTGCATCTCCTTGACTTCGATCGAGAAGCGGACGCGCCAGCGACCAGGTCCCAAACTGCTAAATTCGCACCAAAAGCCGAAGTCGGGTACATCGCGGGGACACGGAGGCTTCAATATTCAGGACCCGTCCATTTGAGCAAGCGGACCACAAGCCCGCAGCGACGTGGACTACGCGTTTCAGCGCGGCCTGACACAAAGGAAATTGGCCGCGTCATTCGTGGCGCCGGTGCCCTTGTAGCGAGTTTGCTGTGGGAATGGACAAATCGGGCGTGTTCCTCCGGTTGGAAAGTTCTGCGCGACACGGGGATCAAACGGCGCTCCGCTAGGAAATGGTGAGGCGGTATTGGCGTTCGCGGCAATGATTTTGTCCGGTGCAACGCCTTGCTCAACCCAAGCGGTGATTGCTCCCAGGAGATTTGCATTAAAGCTGTTGGTCGCCGGACCGCCTCCGCAATGTGCCATGTTCGGAATCATGAACAGTCTGGCGAAATCCTGTGCACGGCCGCCCATTACGAGGTCCAAGAGGCTGTAATACTCGACTAGATCAACGGCCGAAAAGATACCGTCGTTCACCGAGTCGTACATGATCATTTTCCCTTGATGATTCTTGAACTGGAAGAGGAAGGGCGAGGGCCCCAGCGGAGTTCCTGTCATGAAGTCCATCGGACTCCGCGGGTATTCTGGGGTTGATTTGTAGATCGTGGGCGCGTCGGTATCAAAATTGTAGTTAAAGATAAAAGCCTCTTGCCCGTTTGCTCCGTTCACCGGCGTGACGAACGGTGGATTCGTAAATATCATGGGTATCGCGCCGGCTCCAAGCGTGAGGTTAATGGCGGTATTGGTATTTGGCGCACCGAAGAATGACACGTTCCAGGCTTGCCAGCCCGCGCCAAACGCTGACGGCGGATCCCAAATACCAGCATCCCAAAACCAACTCGAATAGAGCGGTACGCCGCGCGAATTCCTCGGCCCCGCATAAACTCTCTTGAGCGCCTGCACCTGCCCCGCCGTGAGGCATGTCCCGCCGTGCGGCGTGTTTCCGTGAGCGCCGCTCGCGCTGCACGTGAACGTAGCGAGCGCCGGGTATACCTTTTCGTTTGTGCACGCTGCATAGTTGTCGATAATCCCGTCGACCAACCCGTCAAGGTTGTCACATGCGCTCAGGATCGCCGCCGAAGCGACTTCCAAATCCTGAGGCTGGAAGGTGGGCGGAAGGTAGGGCTGACCATTGCTATCCGTGCTCGTTGCCAGCGGGGCAAGTTGTTGTTCGTTCCAAGCTTCGGCGACGGCCGCGCGAGGCAAGTCAAAACCTGGGTTTCCCGCTACGAGACCATCGAACATTTCTGGCTCACGCTGCGCTGCCACCATCGCGTCGCGGCCGCCGTTTGAGCAACCCCACAGATACGAATACCGCGGATCCTGTCCGTAATACTGGGCGATAATCAGCTTGGAAATTGCGGAGGTTTTCTCGATTCCGTTATATCCGTAATCGATTCGTGCCTGCTCATCGATGCCGAAATGTGCGGTGCCTCCCAGGTTATTGTCGTCATCGATCCAGCCGAAGGACTGGTTTCCAGGCGCATCCTCATGCCCTCCGTCGTCAGCAGCGACCGCCCAGCCCTGGCTTAGTTCCGTACCAGCGCTCCCCTGCGGGCTCCCGACAGAGCCGTCGGTGCCGCCCCCGCCCATCATCTCGAAACGACCGATCCAGCTATCCGGCAGGTTCAACTCGAATCCAATACCGTAGACGAAGTGATCGGGATCCTGACCGCTGACGCGCTCATCAATCACCCCGACGACGTTACAATAGTCGCCGCCCGAACCGCTCATCTCATTCGCGCTAATGATCCGCGTGTTCGGTAGGGAAAGAGCGGCGAGGCTCGCACAGCTCGTCGCAGGACTTGATACTGACAGTTTCCCAGTCTGGGCATGCAGAGCGGTGACGGGCCAACCCGCAACAACGAGCAGGCTGAACAACCAACTTGCGATTTTCTTCGGATTCACAGTGACACCTCCTCATCAAGTAGCCCAACTGGAGAAACAATGATTCATGACGATTTCTTGGGCGCAGCGAATCAGTCACGTAAACAAGGCTGCGGCTGGGCCCTGAACTGTCGCAGTGACGAGACTTGCGTGCCCCCATTTTTCCGACCGAAAACGCTGGCCACTTTGAATCCCGTGCGTGATTCGTGTCAAGACCTAAAACGATCTTTCTGGCATACCTATTAGGTATTCATATTAGGAAGGTATGGGTGCCCATCCACATTCGTTATAATTGGCCGGCCATGGAGCTTCGCCACCTTCGCTATTTCATCGCCGTCGCTGAAGACCTGAGTTTTACGAAAGCCGCCCGGCGCTTGAAAATCGCGCAACCTCCCTTGAGCCGCCAGATTCATTCGCTGGAAGCTGAGATGGGTGTGCAGCTCTTTGACCGCCGTTCCGGAAAGGTGTTCCTCTCGGAAGCGGGTAGCCGCTTTTTGAATGCCGTCCGATTGGTAATGGAACAGGTCGATCTTGCCGTCGATCTCGCTCGTCAGACCAAAAGCGGCGAGCTGGGAACTGTGCGTGTCGGATTTGGGAAAGGCCTCGGCGATGTGGTGAGCCTAGTCATCAATCAGCATATGCGTGTGTTCCCGAAAATCGAGGTCGACGTAAGAGACATTCTTTCCGGCCTTCAAGGCCAGGCGCTCATAGGACGCACAATCGATGTTGGTTTCTCGCATGGTCCCGCGACTTCCCTCGAACTTACATCCGAGAAGCTTTTCAAGGAGAGCCTTTCCGTCGTACTCGCTCGCTCTAATCCGCTTGCGCGGCGGACATATCTGCGTCTGAAGGATCTGAAGCACGAGACGTTGTTGCTGATCGATAGATCCATTTCCCCCAATGTGCATGATCTCGCACTTGCACTATGTCGTGACGAGGGACTGAGCCCCAGAATCGTTCTTACCGAATCGACTGTCTACGACGAAGCCGGCGCGATGATGGCCGCATCAGGAAAAGGCGTATTTCTTGCCGTCGGCAAGAATCCGTGTCATCCATCGTTTGCCGATCGGCTGGTTGCCTTGAATCTACGGGAACCCCTGGCAAGACTGGAAGTGCATGCGGCCTGGAGAAGGGGAGAATCTTCCTCTACCATTCTCAATTTTATTGAAACGACGCGAACCATTCTTCAACGCGAGTCAAGAGTTCTGGACATGCGCAACTTTCCCCGCATTGTCCGGCCCGCTTCGCTCGCAAGCCAAAAACGAAAAAGCGAATGCAAGTAATGGTTCTGACTCAAATCGCTAACCACTTGTATTAATCGGAATCCTGGCGGCGTTTTCTGGTGGATTCTTGATAACAGGGGTGGCTGTTGAAAAACTCGCTCACTCGGAAATCGCAAAAATCGGATCGCGTCAGGAAGCTCTATAAACGATTTTTCTCAGTCCCCTGGACATTTTCTATCACCCGATTCTCGACTCTTTTCAGAAAAACCGACTTTTTCAACAGCCAGAGGGATTATCACCATCTCTAACGAAGTCGGCCTCGTCAAGAGTGGTTTTAGTTCTGTTTTTATTTCTTTCGCACACACTTCTTCTTCTCAATGCTGCCGCCGACAGCTAGTCAACCTAACGGAGCTATCACCCTGATCTACGTCGGGGCTGTCATCCTTGCCGCATCGGTTCTCGCTTTAGCCGTAGGCCTGATTAGAATTCCACGTCCCGCCTAGAATCGTCGCGGCATCGTTCGCGGTGATGCGTTTGATGTCGTCGCTGCTGTTCCACGTCAGCCCGCTCGATCCGATCACTTACATCGCCGTCACCGCTGGCGTAATCGCGACCGTCTACGTTGCGTGTTATCTGCCTTCGCGCCGCGCCGCCATCAATTCAACTGCAACCTGCGTCTTACCCATGAAGCTAGGACCCAAGCTGGTGACTCGGCAGAGCAATTCTTCTCCCAGGTTTGGCTTCTCAATGCGGAGGATCTGATCAATTTGTGACAATATCTCGGCTAGCGGTTGGGGCCGAGGACGTACAATCCGCCATCAACAAGAATCGTTTGGCCCGTGATGGCGGTGGCTGACGAAGCCAAAAAGAGGGCCACTTCAGCGCACTCATCAACAGTCGCCAGTCGTTTCAAGGGTGTGGCCATTTCTTCCGCGGTAAAATCGGAACTCGAATTCGGGCGGCCCGCGAAGTGAGTGCGAATGAGTCCCGGAGAAATCGCATTCACACGGATTTCAGGGGCAAGGGCGCGGGCCAGGGATTTCGTCATGGCAATGACACCTGCTTTGGCGGCAGCGTAGGCCATCGAGCTTCCAACACCTGTAGATCCTGCAACCGATGCAACGTTGACGATCGCGGCACCGGGTTGGCTGTCCGTCATCTGTTTCCGATTCTTCACCGTATATGGCCCGCGGCAGAGGCCGGACCTCGCCATCCACAAGTTCACATCGCAGATCGAATCGGGGAAACCAATCCGCCTGTACGGCGACGGGAACTCGGGTCGAGACTACACTTACGTCGACGACATCGTAGCGGGAAT
Source organism: uncultured Acidobacteriota bacterium (assembly GCA_963772535.1). Classification (GTDB taxonomy): domain Bacteria; phylum Acidobacteriota; class Terriglobia; order Acidiferrales; family UBA7541; genus Palsa-295. The sequence goes on along the minus strand of CAVYXN010000002.1, from coordinate 12,512 downwards.
GCTTGGGGCCTTAGAATATATATCGCGAGAACCTGGGCCGACATTTCCAAGGCTTCGCGTTTGTTGGGGTACAAGCCCGCTACGTCTCTCGATGAGGGATTACAGCGATTCGTTAGTTGGTATCGCGCCGCTACCTTATCCCAACGCGCATAGTACAGTGTTGGATAGGCACACGGCACTCGTGCGCATCGAGATCCTGAGTCAGGTCGCCGTTCCTTCGCGGACTTTCTTGTTTCGAAGCATATTCGTGAAAATTTCTTTCATTTGCTCGCCGTTTTGGTCCCACGTGTAACGCAGCGAAGTGCGCGACCATGGGATCCACGCGCACGGCCCTCCGGGCCGGAATCCAACATGCAACTAGAGCGACGAGCGCGTCTCTCCAATCTACGCTGCGGCTTTTCGACTCTTCGCCGCCTCCCGGTGCGCCTTCCGCAACTCAGCGTCAAAGCACGGCTCGCACATTCCCCCTGTTTCGCCGCCGTCGCCTTGCAGGAAGTGGTGACCGCAGGACGGACAATCGAACTTCGCGCCGGTCACCCCTTGGTCGTCTGAGTTGGCGGTCGCTTCCGTTCCGCACTGAACGCACTTCTCGCCGATGATTCGGTTACACCGGATGCAAAATCGGGTCATCTGCCTGCGCACCGAACGGGATGAATTGGGTGAGTCTGGAGACTCTCACGCACTATTAGAATTTGATTTGGCATTGCTCAATTGAGCGACGAGAGCTGTAATTAGCATGTTAGCAGCAGGTTCTAAGGCGGGATATAAGGCGTTTACCCTAATCCGAACGAGTCACTCACTGACGAAGGATCGGTGAAAGCCAAGATTGCGACGGCTGAAAAAATACCTCTACCCAGTAGCCTTCTTAGCGCGGCCAGAAGGCTTTCCGGGAACGTCAGGAAACATTCGCTTGAATGCCTCGCCTCTCGCCGTATCGGGGTCTTCCTGCGGCGAACCCTTCGGTTGGGTTTCTTCGTTCTGAGCGGAAGGTTCAGCGTCTGAAGGTTTTACTTCCTCAGGAATCATCGCAGCACCGCTAAACATATTGTGCGGCAGAGCATCGTCAATTCAATACCGCTTATCGCGTAGGACCCTTTAGGACTGTGGGGGCATCCCTGTTGTGCCGTCTAGCTGGACGAGCTGAGTCGCTTTTCTACCACGCGCAGCGGTTGTTGCGATTCGAGTAATTGGGAGTGCTGGTACGGCGCAGGTAATGTCAGTGAAAAAATTACCTGTTCGCTCCAAGTTCGACGCAACGGTCTGGAACGTCTGGAACTCTCAACCGATTGATTTTACATGGCTAACTTCTCCATAAGCCAAGTGGAATCGGACATGCAAAGAAACGGACAGTCGGTCCCGTCAGATACGGACGAGGCAGTCAGTGGAGGATGACACGATGGGTTCTGCATTCGACATCTTCAAAGTAACTTCGGACGGACCACTGTGGGTAGAGGCTGTTCATGGTTTCGAAGAAGCTAAGGAACGGATGGATCGCCTCGCACTGACTTCTCCGGGAGAATACTTCATTCACTCACAGGAACAAGGCGTCGTGGCCAAACAAAGCCAAGAATTTTTGGAAGAAATATCATGACTCAGATTTGCACCATGAAATACCCGCACTGCGGGAGCACGGCAACCAAGCTAAAATCCGAACAGCAATTCAAATGTGAGGGCTGCGGTTGGAAATTGTGAATTTCGGGCGCCACCAAAGAGCGGAATTCAATGGAGGCAAGATGCGACCGGCGTTCGATATTTTTACGGATTCACCGGGAGCCCAACCAGTCTGGATAGAATCGGCTCAAGAACTTGAAGATGCAAGAGAGCGTTTAAGAGAAGTGGCTCGCATCGCTCCGCGACGAGATTGCTTCATTTATGCAGACGGTAGCGGCATCGTGGAAATCATTGTCCATGCGGATCTTCAGGCACTCAGACGGCACATTAGCCTCACGTAATTCAGCCTACGCTTCGCCACCTTCCTCCCCGGGCGGAAGCGCACAGGAATGCCACTCCTCATCGTCAGCGTGAGCATCGCAAAACCACCGACCACAACTTGTACAACGCCCTTTTGCCGGATTGTCGCACGGCTCATCGTTAGGCGATACAGCCTGACACAAGCGCTTCAGGTCTGCGTTTTTTGGTTCTTCACCTTCCATCTTCCTAAGCGCATTCATCCATGGGGTTAATAAATTCTTGACGCGACGAATCCCAAACCTTGTATTCACCTGGCGTGCTGGAGCTTAGACTAATGAGACGCTTCTTAACCGCGACGATGTCCTCGACGGCTTCCACCCAAACGACCGAGTTATCTGTTTTCTTGAAGATGTCATATTTGGGGCTCATAGACACCTCGACCAAGGGAAAGATGTGCGGCGACGCTGAAGATTAAAGAGATGCCGCCCCGGTGTCAATGCCGCAACGAATCGCTGTATGACTTTTGCACAAAGCGGTGGGCGAATGCCAGAAAATGCGCCTGAAGGAAATGCCTTTTTGGTGGGCTCTACTGAAGATTCCGATTTGTCCTCGTCCTCATCCATTTTGACGCTCGCCACTTGGCGCGAAGCTCGCGGAGAGTCCACAGAAACCCCGCGAGGAATATTCCGTACCGCTGTGAATCGTGCAGCAAATCCGGATGGTGGGGTACCGATGCGGTAAGCGTGAGTCTGAAGGTCTTTCAGTTCTCATGCTTCAACCATGGCGCACATAGTCTCCCAATGCTGTGTAGTTCCTATCCAGTAAAGACCTTATTTTAAGAAAAATTTCTTGATAGCAATTGAGCTCGGGCAAAAGACGCTGCGGATAGGGCGAGGCGCTGCTATCGCTGGATTCGGAAGCATGCGGCCTCCCTCAAGTGTTCTTGGAAGTTTAGTCCTTAATTAAAAACAGAGGGGATGAGCATCGTCGTGAGACACTCTCGAAAGAGGAGTCACGGCGATGCGATTTGAAAAACCGAAAAAGAAATCAGGGCGACCAGATTTTGCGGCTGGACGAACAGCGGAACTTGAGCGACAACTGGCAACAGAGACGAACGAAACGAGAAAGAGTGAGTTACGAAACGAAATTAACGAGTGGCAACGAAGCCGACCACAACCAAGGCGCGATGGGGGAAAGTAGGACCCAGGTTGCAGATGCTCTTTGCCACCCTCATGGCATAAACCACCCGACGTCTGACGTCGGCAACTGCACAGTTTCAACCCGCGAGGCGTAGCCCAGAATAAAGCCCAGGTCTGTTGACTGTACACCGCAGTTAAAGGAAGGATCTTCACTCTAGCGTTGGGGCCGAGGACGTACAATCCGCCGTCAACAACAATGGTTTGGCCCGTGATGGGGGTGGCTGACAAGGCAAAAAAGAGGGCCACTTCAGCGCACTCATCAACAGTCGCCAGTCGCTTCAAGGGTGCGGCCATTTCTTCCGCGGTAAAATCGGAAAGGTCTTCACTCCGCAGCTCTTTAACCAGTCCGCCAGACGATGCAGGTCCGCGGTGAAACACTCAAACCGGCACACCGGTTCCGGATCGCAGTCCGGTCGTACGGCAACGTAATGCGCGCCATTGCCCACATCGATCCCCGCCGCATGCGGGTGGACCACCTCCAGACCCGGATCCTCCGATTGCAACCGCCGCGCCCATTCCTTTCTCTCCTTCCGGTTCCGCCACAGCTTCTTGTCTGTCATCATGCCGCTCCTTAGTGAAAGATGGGATCCGGTTCGGCCCGGTGACGATAGGTTGAGGAATCTCTCCAACGGGGTCAGAGGACCATCAGCATCGACGGTCCTTGCCACCATGCCAGCGATCGCCTGTACCGGAGCCATGCTTTTATCCGGGCACGAAGCACCAGTAGGAAGTCGGCCTTAGCTTGCCGAACCGAATCCACGATTAGATTTTCCGGTTAATGGAAACTCGAGACAAGTTTCTGGCACCAGTGACTGTGCCGTGGCGCCGTCAACTGCTTTTATAGAACCAGCTATCTCAGGGTGAGAGTGGGATTTCACAACTTCTAACCGGGACTGGAACATTCCAGTCCTCTGCCGAACGCAGTCTCCGATTGCGCGACTTACCGGAGATCGTGTTATAAGACTTGCCTGCTCATCCGGGGCGGCGCTCCAACCGAAAGAAGGTGAAAATGGATCCTGTTGCCCGGGTAGTGGTTGAGATTGCCGGCATCCTCCTGCTCGGGGCACTTGGCGAGTTCATCTTCGCGCGAACACGTGTGCCCGACGTGGTCTGGCTGGTTTCCGCCGGAATCCTCGCCGGCCCCGTATTCGGTCTTATCCCATCAGGTCTTCTCAGGCCTGGCATCCCGTTCTTTGGAGCCATCGCACTGACAGTCATTCTGTCAAGTGGAGCGTTTCGTCTCCAACTTACCGAGGTGGCCGCGGCCGCGCCGCGCGGGATTCTTCTGGGTTTGTCGGGATTTGTTTTTTCTGTGATCGCAATCTGCGGGTTCTTTTGGCTGTCAACGAAACTGGGTTATGTGCGCCCCGCGCCGCCGTTGGCATGGGTGATGGTAGGCGCCATAGTCGGCGGTACCAGCTCGGTTGTCATTATGCCAACGATGGCCATGGCTCAGGCGCCGTCCAGAGTAGCGCGCATCCTGGAGGTCGAGTCCTCTGCAACTGACGCGCTGAGCGTCATTGTAACGATGGTCCTTATCGATCTCATCGTCAGCGGCAGTGCGGATGTTTCTCGGCCATTCATATTCCTGGCCAGGGAACTTGGTGTCGGGGTGGCTCTGGGTATGATCGCCGCTGCATTACTCGTTCCCGGAATACCGTCGATGCGGGACAAACCTCACGGCTATACCGTATTTCTTGCGTCAATGCTTGCATTGTATGGCATCACCGATTTTTTTAAGGGAAATGGCGCCATGGCGGTGCTGGTGGCGTCGCTTTTGATCGGTAACGCTTCGTCTATCGTGCCGCGCCTGTTTCCGGGCGCCCATGGGCTGGAATTCACTCCAACGCAAACAACACGCGTCATGCAGGACCAGATGGCGTTCCTCATCAAGTCGTTCTTCTTTTTTCTGATTGGCCTGATGTTCCCGACGAATCTGAGGCAGATCGCCTTGGCGGCTATCGGTGTGCTGTTCCTAATGGCGATGCGGGTTCCAGCTGTGCTGCTCTCGACGAGGAACATGCGACTCGGGAAGAAGGAGTTCTGTTTCCTGAGTGCCGCCATACCTCGCGGTCTTGCCGCCGGAGTGCTGGCGACGCTTCCGATGCAATACGGGGTTCCGGGGGTGGAGAATCTGGCCCCGGCCATATTCGCAGTGATTGTCCTCAGCGTCCTCGTTTTTGCGATTGGCTTCGCGATAGTGGCGCGGCTGCCCGACGATCCCGCCCTAATTAGAGACGTTCATGAAGCTCAAGCACCTCGTTAAATCTCTGGCGCAAATCCTGCGTCGTTTTCCGTAACGGTAAGTTCCGGTTACCCGAAACGTTGACTCGGAAACTGACGTTGTCCAAGAATGTCTAGGAGACTCGGGAAAATCTACCACCGGATTTTTGGCTTTGTTCGGGAAAACCGACTTTTTCAACAGCCATCCCTGTTACCAACACTATCCGGAAAAAACGCCTTGCTTGGATCGGTATTTTGAGGGATAGCATCTCGTCGCCAAACTCGTCTGTTCGATTCAATTGCAAAAAATCCCAATAGCGGACAAATTCCCCTCTTGCTTCGACGCAGTGTGATATTAAACTTCCTGAATTCAATAGTTTGGAATGATGTGTGTGCCGGTATCCAGCGTGCTAATTCCAAGTCGTAAAGCGCTCGGAGGTGGGGCGATGCGATCGCTTTGGGAAGATATAGCTCACGCGTTGCGGCTATTCGTGAAGTCGCCAGGCTTCACAGCTGTGGCGGTGCTGACGATTGCGCTGGGGATCGGCGCGAACAGCACGATCTTCAGCTGGATCAATTCGACGATGCTGAATCCGATCCCCGGAATGAAAGGCAGCGGCGAAGTTGTGTCGCTGAGCCTGGGCGGAACGTCGTTCGATCCGCGGCCATTTTCCTATCCGGACTATCTCGATCTGCGCGACCACAATAAGAGCTTTTCCGGGCTGATCGCAGCGGATTTGCGTTCGCTGAATTTAACCGGCATCAAGACGCCGCAACGGGTGTGGGGCACGATGTGCTCCGCAAACTATTTCGATGTGCTCGGCGTGCGACCGATGTTGGGCCGCGGATTTCTGCCGACGGAGGATACGAAGGCAGGAAGTTCGCCGGTGGTGGTGATTAGCTACCGATTGTGGCAAACGCGATATGGCGCCAATCCGAATATCGTCGGACAGACGATCAACCTCAACAAATTGCCGTTCACAGTCGTTGGCGTAACTCCGCCGGTTTTTCAGGGCACTCAAACCGGGCTGCGGACCGACTTGTGGGTCCCGTTGCTCGGGGGCAAAGAGCTTATCTCTAGCAGGAATCTGATCGAACAGCGCGACGCGATGTGGCTGATGGTGCTCGGACGCTTGCGCGCTGGCGTCACTGCGGAGCAGGGTCAGGCAGAGCTGAACGGGCTGATGCAGCAGCTTGTGACCCAGTACCCCGAAGCGCATCAGGGGCGTAATGACGTGAAGGCATTTCCGCTCTGGCGTGCACCCTATGGCGCGAATGGCTACCTGTACCTTTTGCTGCCGACGCTGATGGCGATCTCCGGCGTCGTGCTGTTGCTCGCGTGCGCGAACGTGGCAAATTTGCTGCTGGTGCGATCGGTGGCGCGGCGGCGCGAGATGGCGATTCGGATGGCGATCGGCGCGAGCCGTTGGCGGCTGGTGCGGCAATTATTGATTGAGAGCCTCGTGTTATCGCTTGCGGGCGGCGCCGTGGCGATGCTCATCACTACATGGTCAGCCGGCACGTTCGGTTCGTTCATTCCGCCGACGGATATTCCCATTTTCATGGATGTGCACGTCGACCGCGTGGTGCTGCTGGTGACGCTTATCGTGTCTGTGATAACCGGCGTGATTTTCGGGATTTTGCCGGCGCTGCGTTCATCGAATCTGGCGCCAGTGGCGGTGCTGAAGGAAGATACCGGCGGCGCTTCGGGAGGGCGTAGCAAGGCGCGACTTTCCAGTGCACTCGTGGTGATGCAGATGGCGCTTTCACTTTTGCTGCTGGTCTGCGCGGGGCTTTTTATTCGAAGTTTTAAGAATGCGCAGCGCGCAGACATGGGATTTAATCCCGAGCATGTGCTGCTCAGCACCGTCGATCTTTTTTCCGCGGGCTACACAAAAGAACAGGGGATCGAATTCGACCGGCAGCTTCTAGCGAAGCTCGAAGCTATGCCTGGCGTGCGGTCGGTAAGCATGTCGAGCTGGGTGCCGTTGGGATTCCAGCTAAGCTCGTCGATAACGCAGCCGGAAGGCTACGTGCCGCTTCCCCATGAATCCATGGACGTCCCGAACGCAAACGTGGGACCAAATTATTTGCGCACGATGCAGATTCCGGTAGTGGAAGGCCGCGAGTTCACGCCGGAGGATAAGGAAGGCTCGCAGCCGGTGGTGGTTGTGAATCAGGAGTTCGTGCGGCGCTATTGGCCCAGTCAGGATGCAATTGGGAAAAAGTTGAGCGCTGACGGGCTGAATTTTACTGTGATCGGCGTGGCGCGGAACAGCGACTACAACAACCTGCATGAAGCGGCGGAGCCGTTCTTTTATGTCCCCATTTATCAGGATTACGCGCGAGGGCCGATATTTCATATGCGCGTGGTGGGCGACCCTCTCGCGTACATCGGCGCGCTCGAAAAAACTGTACATCAGCTGAACGCGGACATGCCAGTGCTCGATGAATCGTCGTTGGCTACGCGAGTGCAGGTGGCAAGCACGGGGACGCGAATCGCCGGGACGTTCGTCGGAGCGTTTGGTGTACTGGCGCTTGTTCTGGCAGCAGTTGGAATCTACGGCGTGATTGCTTACACGACACGCGAACGCACGCACGAAATCGGGATTCGTCTTGCGCTCGGGGCCCAGCGGCACGACGTGCTGAAGCTTGTGCTGATACACGGACTGCAGATGACTTTGGCAGGGCTTGCGCTTGGATGCGTGCTGGCCCTTGTCTCGACGCGCTTCTTGCAATCGACGCTGTTCGGCGTGACGGCAACGGACGCGGTTACGTATATGACCGTTGCCGTATTACTGGCGGTAGTAGCGATGGCGGCGTGCTGGATTCCAGCGTGGCGCGCGATGCGCGTAGATCCGATGGTGGCGCTGAGATACCAATAATCATGTGTGGAGTGCGGCGGCTCGCCGCTTTGTCATGTCCCGGGCTTGCCGGGGCGCGTTGCATGCGCCGTCCCGATCTTAGCCTTGTAGTTTCGGCTTCCTGTTGGCGCATTCCGCCGAGGAAACGGCCCGGATAGATGTTGAGAAATCCTGTGGCTGTTGAAAAAGTCGGGTTTTCTGAAAAAAGTCGAAAATCGGGTGATAGAAAATGTCCAGGAGGCTGAGAAAAATCGTTTGTAGAGCTTCCTGACGCGATCCGATTTTTGCGATTTCCGAGTGAGCGAGTTTTTCAACAACCACCCTGGTTCTCGACACCCATCCCTCGAAACACGGCAATTTCCTAGTTAACATTGATCGAGCAGAGCACCGAGAGTCGTTTCTCGTCAGAATCAACGAGAGATTATTGCGTCCTCGCCGGGGTGACCCGGCCCGAGCTTTTGTAGCACGGAATAGTTAGGGAGCTGATGTTGCACGCGGATCGAGATACTTCACAAGGATCACGTCGTTTCCATGTTCATCGTAAATCAATTCATCGACCAGCTTCTGGGCCAGCATTATGCCGAATCCGCCGGGCCGAAGACCATGATCCTCTCGAACAGTCATATGATTGAGAAGGTCCTCAGGCGAACAGCCCACAGCTGCATGGCGTAGCTCTTCAAATGAGAATCCTTGACCCGGATCCTTGACGCGGCAAGCGACTGCCCGGCGCGTTCGGAGGTAGTCGATCTCTACATACTGGTTGGGATCAAATTTACCGCCGTGCTCCATGGCATTCAGCAGCATCTCGTGAGCCGCAACTGCCAAATCTTCTTTTTCGGCTTCCGGAAGATCGGCTTGACGCAAGAACTGAACCAAGCGGTCTGCCGTCACCAGCGTGCACCGCGCCATTAATCGAATCCAATTGGGCGTGGCAGAAATGACCTCAATGCCGTCGTCCCAACAAGGCTCAGAAACTGCTTGATGCACCATATCCGACAGCAAAACGCGGTCAAACGGCGGGCGAAAGTAGCTGAACGCGTTCTCGCGCAAAGAAGCAATCACATCCTCGGGAGTACTGTTTTCGCTGAGAATAATCATACGAACATGCGGACGAATGGTTCGGATCTTCCGAAGCAGATCCACGTCCTCACGCCCAGAGGTCCTCTGGCCGGTGATGACAAGGTCGAACGGGCCAGCTTTTACGAGCAGCAGCGCCGTTTCATTGTCAGGGGCTCGTTCAATGTCCCAACCGTCGCTGGTCAAAACCTGACTGAGCAGATTATCCACTTCCCGGTCGGGATCGACCAGAAGCAACTTCTTCCTCTTACCTAGCGTTGAGTTTAGATTTTCTAGAATGGCCGATATCGCCTGGAACCTCTTTTGGTGCGACCAATGAGTAATCGAATGATAAGGGAATTCTTGCGCAAGAGTCAAAATTCGCGATAGGGATTATCGCAGTGCGAGGTAGGTCGTGATTGGCCGGGCAAAGGAATTCACCACGAGAGCCAGTTACCGGCAACGGCGTTCACCAGGCACTGACCGCTCCTAGACTCCGGCTGTCACGGAGAAAGCTTGGCAGGAAGTAATCGACGCTCCGACGCTTACACCGAAGCGAAAGGATGGCAATATCACGGCTAGATCATTCTCTCGCTCCGACGTTGATACTCGAATCCGCTAGTCGACCACAGAGGACATTCAACGACGCAGGTGCCAACGTGTAAATGGCACCAGGACCGGTGTTGATGGTCCGGGAGATGGGCGGACCGTCCGGATCGGCGTACCCGTTTCGCCGGTCCGGATGCCACTGATATTGCGCCTTGCCGAACGTCACGATCTCGAGTGGTCCTGCAAATTCGCTTTGGCTCCTAGCCGAATCATCGTGAAACACAATTCGTACGTCATGGGTGCTGTCATAGTCCCGGTTAACCACCATCAAAGACCATTGGCCATCCGGACGTAATATGGGGTACGCGGTGACTAGCACCTTCCCCTTCTTGTCTCTCAAATCGCTTATCGCCGTAAAGAGCCTGTGCTCAGCATTTATCGGCTGAACCCATTTCTGTGTCATCAATTGTGCGGCAAAAAATTGTGAAGTGCGTTGCCGAATCTTATAATTTTCATCGGTAACAAACATGTGATATGTGCCCCAACTATTCTTGCAAACCGGATGCGGCGGAGAGTATGCAAGCGCGTGGTAGTAATAAGTCGCTTGCCCACCTGCCGTCAGAAATCCTCCGAAGGAATCAGCCAACCAAAGAGCGCCAAAAATGTCGACGGATGCTTCACCGCCATGCGCATTCGTTTCGGTGTCGAACAGCGGGATGCCGGCAGGTAATCCATCGTCGTGCCATACCTGCATGATGTGAGTAATCAGATACGGCTCCTGATAGAGATCTGCCCAACGCGTTTCGCATCCGTCATACGGGTAGTGCTCGAAGGACATGAATGTCAAATCGGCTAGCCGCCCGTGCGATCTGAGATATTCCACAAACCGGCCCAGCCACGAGGTTCGACCCTTCGCATCGGGCCATATCTTGATGTCTTTTTCGACTCCAGTGAAGACAGGACCGCCGAGCTTGAAATCCGGGTCCACCCGATGCAGAGCTGTGGCCCATTGTAAGTAGAGGGCGGCATAATCTTCGGGCAGCATGTACTGTCCGTCGGGTTCTTCTCCCATCTCGACATACGAAACCGGGTAACCACGCGCTTTCAAATAAGTCATCTGAGCCACCGAGTCTTCCGGCGTTCCGTACAACATGGCGATGGGAATCATTGCGGGCAGGCCGCGCGTAATACCGCTGGTAAAAAACAAATCGAATCCCGGCTGATCGCCAGATTCCATGCGGTCGGGCGCAACATACAGATCAGATGGCTCATGCCAAGGATCGACGGACGAACAGTACGTGAGCGACTGATTCTGGTTTGGTGAATGACGCAGAATATCGTGGAATTCCCCGGCGCCGTTCATTGTGCCGACGTACACCTCTTTGATCCCATAGCCAACACAGTTGCGACGGTCACTTGCGCCGTGCGAATCACAAGTATTGGATGATTCTGTCATTACGATGCGAATGAATTTTGTACCAATCGGTGACGAGCTGAGCCGTTGCGTCAGCGTCCCGCCCTTGCCATTCGTCACTGCTCCGGACGGAAACAGCTCCCATCTGCCGCTCGAGGGTTCAGCCATCGCGTCGCCCTCACCCGCCCAATACTGCACACCGTAGACGCGTGCGTATGGGTCGGCCCAGATGACCCGAACCGCGTTTATATTGCGTTTCTCTCCCAGATCGACTACCACCCACTGCGGGTGCAAACTGTCATCTTCACCGGTAAACGGTTTCGTAAGATACGGATTGCTCTTCCAGTACGTTTGTAAATCATCGTCGTCCAGCCGCGAATATCCGTCAAATTCCGTTCCGTCGTTTCGCGTGAACCCTCGATGCTGCAACGAATAACCGTAGGAGTGCCGGATCATTTCCTTCGGCGTCGGGTCTCCAGTGAAATAGCCTTTGCCGGAAGGATCGCTCCACGTGCCTGCCGGATTCCAGTGCCATGCTTGAACAAACAATTCTGTGTTTTGACGATAGCTGACAACCCCCCATCCGGCCTCGAGCGTCTGTTTTAGCTGATCTGGCGCGAAAAATGTATCGGTGGCATTGCTCGGTACGCGATCGACTGTTGTCCCGAGCGCATAAGTCGGACTGAATTTGTTAACCACATGGTCCGGAGTGGCGTCTACACGGATCGTTTGCGCGGCAGTGGCACATTTGAGAGCACAGACAAAAATGCTCGTGAGCATAGCCAGGTGGATGATCCCCGACCGACATACATAGTTGCAGAACGTGCGATTTAGATAAGCGGTGCGATGTGGGGTCTTCGTGAGTCTCATCGTGTGCCTCCGGATGGTGTTACAACTAATGTTGACCCGATATAGTCAGCTGTTCCGATTTGGTTCACTGCCAATTAATACCTTTTTTACAAGGCCAAACTCCTTACCGCCAGCAATCTCAAAAAGCTTTCCGAATATGATGGGTGTACCGATATTCGTGCGTTTCAGGTGAGCCCATCGAAGTAAAAAGCGGACACCTGTCCCTCGTCTTGACGGGCGGTTTCATTTTTCCCCTACTCGGAAGTTCGAGGTAGGCTGAACACGTGATGACTCGAGCGACGGACTCATGAGCAACCAAACTCATGCTTCGAAAATTCGGCTAATGCAACTTCTCAGCTGCCCTGAGGATCATTCGGCACTACACATGAAGTCAACTGCCCGGGAATAAGCATCCTGATTGGCCGGCAACACCTGATTCAAGAGCAC
>CAVYXN010000001.1:0-322414 GCA_963772535.1 uncultured Acidobacteriota bacterium | reverse complement strand
GGCGTGCCAAACGATTTTTATCTCGTTCACATGGGCTCGCGCGCGATGGGTGGCGCGGCGATGGTTTCACGGAAATGACGTGCGTTTCACCGACGCGCGAATCACGCCGGCGTGCCTTGGAATGTGGAACGACGCGCAGCGCGACGCCTGGAAGCGCATCGTGAGTTACATTCACACCTATTCAGATGCGAAGGTCGCCTTGCAGCTGGGCCATTCAGGGCGCAAGGGCTCGACGCGCCGCGGCTGGGAGGGAATCGATCAACCGCTTCCGTCGGACGATTGGCCGGTCGTTTCCGCATCACCGCTGCAATACATTGCCGGCTTCGCAATTTCCGCGCGAAGCCACTCGCGCGGATATGGATCGCATCGAGGCCGACTTCGTCTCAGCCACGGAGCGCGGCGTTGCGGCGGGATTCGATTGGCTCGAATTTCACTGCGCGCATGGCTATTTGATGTCGAGCTTCATTTCGCCGCTCACGAATTTGCGCATGGACGAATATGGCGGGTCGCTCGAGAATCGCTGCCGTTACCCGCTTGAAGTTTTCAAGGCGATGCGCGCCGTGTGGCCGCAGGACAGGCCGATGAGCGTGCGCATCTCGGCGCACGATTGGGTTCCCGGCGGAATTACACCGGAGGATTCGGCGATCGTCGCGCGGCTTTTCAAGTGCGCGGGCGCGGATATGATTGACTGTTCGTCGGGGCAAGTGAGCAAAGACGAGCGGCCCGTGTACGGCCGGATGTTCCAGGTTCCGTTTTCATATCATCGCAACGAAGTGGGAATCCGACGATCGCGGTGGGAAATATTTTCGAAGGCGATCACGTGAACACAATTATCGCCGCGGGCCGAGCCGATCTCTGCGCGGTGGCGCGTCCGCATCTAGCCGATCCTGCGTGGACTTTGCACGAGGCAGCCAAGCAGGGTTACACAGATATGTGGTGGCCGATCCTTACTTGAACGGCAAGGAACAACTCGAAAGAAATCTCGCTCGCGCAGCGCTTTTGAGGCTACAGGTGTGACCGACGCTCCGCGCGGCCTGGGTTCGCAACTTCTTTCTGGAAAACATGCGCTCGTCACCGGTGGCTCGCGCGGCATTGGAGCGGCGATCGTGGAAATGTTGCTCGCGCACGGTGCACGCGTCACGAGCGTGAGCCGCGATGGCACGACGCCGAAAGAATTTGCCGTTTGGGATCGCGCGATGCATTTCGACCCGTTGCTGCCGACGTGACCGACCGGAATCCGTGGCGAAAGCATTTGCGTCGGCGCGCGGACGTTTTGGCGAAATCGCAATTCTGGTGAACAATGCCGGGCAAGCCGCATCAGCTCCGTTTTTGAAAACGGATCCAGCGCTCTGGCGCAAAATGATGGCCGTTAATCTGGACGGAACATTTCATTGCACACAAGCCGCGCTCGCAGGCATGCTTGCCGCTGGCTGGGGGCGGATCATCAACGTCGCGAGTACTGCCGGCTTGACCGGTTACGGATACGTGACGGCATACTGCGCAGCGAAGCATGGCGTGGTCGGTTTGACGCGCGCGCTCGCGGTCGAGGTTGCGACGAAAGGCGTGACCGTGAACGCGGTGTGCCCTGGGTTCACGGATACCGACATTGTGAGAGAACGGTCGCGAATATCGTTGCGAAGACGGGGCGCACTGCAGAGCAAGCGCAAGCGGAGCTGGCATCGCGAAATCCGCAGAAAAGACTGGTGCGGCCTGAGGAAGTTGCAAATACGGTGGCATGGCTCTGCTTGCCAGGAAGCGAAGCGATCACGGGACAGGCGATTGCTGTGGCTGGCGGCGAATTGATGTAGCTGTGGTCACAAACGAGAGTGGGAGAGAGTGATGCGACATCTGCCGGGCGAGCCACACAAGTTGCCGGGAAACCGGACCAATCTCGCGGGATATTCAGCGCGGAATTTTCAATTTGAAGTTTCGCGCGCCGTCGCTACCATCACGCTGAACCGTCCCGAGCGAAAAAATCCGCTTACGTTCGAGTCGTACGCAGAATTGCGCGATCTTTTCCACACAATGGCGCATGCGGACGACGTGAAAGTGGTTGTGCTGAACGGTGCGGGAGAAAACTTCTGCTCTGGCGGCGACGTACATGAAATTATCGGGCCGCTCACCAAGCTGGATATGCCGGGACTTCTGGCATTCACGCAGATGACGGGCGATCTGGTGAAGGCGATGCGGGCATGTCCGCAGCCGATCGTTGCGGCAATTGACGGAATCTGCGTGGAAGCGGGAGCGATCCTGGCACTCGCGTCGGACATTCGCTTCGGCACAGCGCGTAGCAAGACGGCGTTTCTTTTTACTCATGTTGGATTGGCGGGATGCGATATGGGGGCGTGTGCGATGCTTCCGCGAGTGATCGGGCAGGGACGCGCGTCTGAACTTCTTTATACGGGGCGCAACCTGCCCGGCGAGGAAGCCGAGCGCTGGGGATTTTTCAACCGTTTGTGCGCGCCGGAAGCGCTTTTGAAGGAGGCGCAGTCGCTGGCGGCCGAGTTGGCCGCTGGTCCCACGTTTGCGCACGGCATGACGAAAAAAATGCTGCATCAGGAATGGAATATGGGCGTGGATGAGGCGATCGATGCAGAGGCGCAGGCACAAGCGATCTGCATGGCGACGAACGATTTTCATCGCGCCTATCACGCGTTTGTCGCGAAGCAGAAGCCTGAGTTCAAGGGAGATTGAGAATGGCAGACAGCAGCTTTCTCGATTGGCCCTTTTTCGAGGAGCGCCACCGAAAGCTGGCGACGGATTTGGAAGCCTGGGCTTCCGCGCACTTGGCTGCGAGCCATGATGCGAATGTTGACGAGGCTTGCCGGAAACTCGTGCGTGAACTGGGCAGCGGGGGCTGGCTGAAGTATGCGATTGGCGGCACCGGGTATGGAGCGGCGGCGGACAACATCGATACGCGCGCGATTTGCATCATTCGCGAGACGCTTGCGCGCTATTCCGGACTAGCGGACTTTGCATTCGCGATGCAGGGTTTAGGGTCGGGCGCGATCACACTCTTTGGCACCGAAACTCAAAAGCAAAAATATCTAACGCGTGTAGCCAGCGGAGCTTTTATTGCGGCGTTTGCTTTGTCCGAACCTGAAGCAGGCTCGGACGCAGCTGCGATGCAGTGTGAAGCAACGCTTCGCGGCGATTCATATCAGCTGAATGGCGAAAAGACTCTTATCTCGAATGGCGGAATTGCTGATTTCTACGTTCTTTTTGCGCGCACGGGTGAATCGGCGGGATCGCGGGGAATTAGCGCATTTGTTGTGGACGCGAAAACGCCGGGATTGGAAGTTGCGGAAAGAATTCAGGTGATGGCGCCGCATCCGCTGGCCCGTTTGAAGTTCACGAATTGCCAGGTGGCGGTTTCTCAGCGGCTGGGCGAGCCGGAGCAAGGTTTCAAAGTGGCGATGGCTACGTTGGACGTGTTTCGCACTTCGGTGGCTGCCGCGGCAATTGGATTCGCGCGCCGGGCGCTCGACGAAGGCTTGCGGCGGGCGACGTCGCGTAAGATGTTCGGGCAAATGCTCGCGGATTTTCAGTTGACGCAAGCAAAGCTCGCTGAGATGGCAACCGGAATTGACGCCGGTGCGCTGCTTACCTATCGCGCTGCGTGGCTGCGCGACCAAGGGCAGAACGTGACGGTGGCGGCGGCGATGGCGAAAATGACCGCGACGGAGACTGCGCAGAAGGTGATTGACGCTGCGGTGCAGATATTTGGCGGCCAGGGCGTGGTGAGCGAAGAGCCGGTGGAGCGTCTCTATCGGGAGATTCGGCCACTCAGAATTTACGAGGGCGCGACGGAAGTGCAGCAGTTGATCATCGCGCGCGGAATCATCAAGCGGTTTCAGGAGAGCGAGCTTTCGCATGGGCAAGTGAAAGGCACCGAAGACACCCATCTTGCCGGAGGGCGCAAAGCATGAAGATTCTGCAGCCGCCGTCGTGGGCTCGCCCGAGAGGTTTTTCGAACGGAGTCGCCGCGAGAGGCGAGATGATTTTTGTGAGCGGGATGGTTGGCTGGGACGCGGAAGGGAAGTTCGTCTCGAACGAGTTCGTGGGGCAGGCGCGGCAGGCACTGAAAAATATTGTTGAGGTTCTGGCCGAAGCGAAAGCGAAGCCGGAACACATCACGCGGATGACCTGGTACGTGATTGACAAGAAAGAATATCTCGCAGCTTCGAAAGAATTAGGTGCCGTGTATCGCGAAATTATCGGCGCACACTATCCTGCGATGACAGCTGTGCAGGTGACGGCATTGATTGAGGATCAAGCGAGAGTCGAAATCGAAGTGACCGCAGTAGTTCCGGATTGAAACCTACCGCTCACGAGCGTGACACGCTGAGCTTTGTCCTCCAAACTTCGTTCTCTAAACTTCGTTCTCTAACCTCGTCCTACTGAAAGGCTACTTCAAAGGCGCCGGCCGGAGGCCAGCGGTACGAATTGCAAAATCCGGACCGAGAGCAAAGTCAAAAGAGCCGGCGGGACGCCCTTCGAAACTCAGGGCAAGCCGGCGGTACGGAATGGCAGTGGTGCCCATGATGTACTGAGAGATCTGCGGCGGCTCCCATTGGAAGGCGCCCGGGCGGAGGCCCTTCATGCCTGAGGACAAGCCAGCGGCACAAAAGGCAACTGCGAAAAGAACGTAAAGTTCCCCAGGCAGCGCTAAAAGAACGTAATCCCGCGAATTCCCCCGTTACGAATCGTGTAAGTTCATATGCTGAAGTGATTTGCGCTAATGCTTGGGATGTCGTAAGGTAGCGCCACGATTTGGGGCGGCCTGCTATCGGGTGCGGCAGGTCTACTTTTGGGGGTGGGTATGAATTTGTTCCGGTTGTCTCTCTGCTTCGGCGTACTGCTGTGCCTGTTTTCGAGCGCGTCGCCCGCACGTGGGCAAGCTGTTACCGCAAACTTGCAGGGCAAGTGCTCGATGCGAGCGGCGGAGGCGTTCCGAAGGCAAAAGTTTCGGCCGTAAACACGGAGACCGCATTCTCGCGTTCCACGCAAAGCGATTCCGGCGGCGAATACAGCCTTCCCGCGATGCCACCCGGCCGTTACACAGTTTCCGCGCAACTGGCGGGTTTCAAGACCGACACCGGAGAAATCACTCTCCAGGTGGGACAGGTAGCCACTCTCAATTTCACGCTGGCGGTGGGGGCGATAAGCGAAAAGGTGGAAGTGCAAGCGCAGTCGGAAGTGACGGAACCCACGCGAACGCAAATCAGCGACGTGATCACGCAGAGCCAGATTCGCGATTTGCCGGTGAATGGCCGCGAATTTATCGATTTTGCTTTGCTAGCTCCCGGCGTGCAGATCGGCGACACGACTTCGGGAAGCACAGACGTGATCGTGGAACCGGTGACAAAGATCTCTTTCGCCGGACAGAACATTCACTTCAACTTCATCGCGGTGGATGGAGCGGATGATATTTCGACGGCGTCGGGAATTCAGCGAGGAACGCCGCCGCAGGATTCGGTGCAGGAATTTCGCGTGATCAATACGGACTACAGCACCGAATACGGGCGCGCGACCGCAGGCATCGTGAACATCATCACGAAAAGCGGAACGAACGACTGGCACGGCACGCTCTATGAATATTTCCGCAACAACAATCTGGACGCGAAGAGCATCCTCTCGGTTCCCGATTTCAACGTGCTGCGGCAAAACCAGTTTGGCGCCGCGATTGGCGGGCCGGTGCAGAAGGACAAGACATTTATATTCGCGAACTACGAAGGGCAGCGGCGAGCGGAATCGCCGACATACAATTCAGTGGTGCTGGCCAATATTGATGCGATCAACCAGGTGAAGACGCAGGTGTTTGGTCTACCGGCTGAAAATCTCATCGTACTGCGCCACTCCAATACCGATAACGGCTTTGCCCGAATCGATCACAATTTCAACAGCAAGAACTATCTGTTTGCGCGGTATTTCATCAACGACGACCGGCTGACGAACCAATCGCCGCTGAACAATGGCTTCGATCTGCCCTCGGCATTCAAGAATAATTACATTCGAGATCAATCGCTTGCGGGCGGATTGACGTCGACGCTGACTCCTTCGTGGATTAATGAATTGCGGATGCAGTACGCGCACCGGAATTTTGATTTTCCGGTGGTTTCGACGCAGCCGCACCTGGAGGTTGCCAATACCTTTGCGGTGGGCGTGAACCGCGGCAACCCGGACATTTACACGGAGAGCCGCTTCGAGATCATCGACAACGTGACGCACAACTTCGGAAATCACACGATCAGCTTTGGTGGAAATTACGATCATGTGAACACTTACGAATCTTTTCCGCTGTTCTATCCGTTTGAGGCGGATTTTGCGAACCTGCCGGCGTTTCTGGGGACGGACGGTGCAGCGACCGGCTCGCCCGGCTGCGTGGGAACACAATGCCCGGATCCGTTCGTCGTGTTTTTTGAGCGCTTTGACGCTACGACTACGCCGCCCTTCAATGATACGACTGTGACGGGAGGAACGGCGGTTTATCAAGGCGGCGCCATCTCGCAAGCGGTACGAAAGCAAGCTTCGGCGACTCTGACGCACACATACGAAGGACTTTTCGTTCAGGATAAGTGGCGGGCGACGTCGCGCTTAACGCTGAATGGAGGACTGCGGTGGGAGTTTGAGACCTGGCCTTCGGGCGTACTGAACACGCAATACCATAATTTCGATCCGCGGGTCGGGCTGGCGTACAACGTCG
Organism: uncultured Acidobacteriota bacterium; assembly: GCA_963772535.1. Classification (GTDB taxonomy): domain Bacteria; phylum Acidobacteriota; class Terriglobia; order Acidiferrales; family UBA7541; genus Palsa-295. The sequence goes on along the minus strand of CAVYXN010000001.1, from coordinate 315,708 downwards.
GCACGAAGCGCAATGTGGTGTTTCGGGCGGGGTTTGGCTTGTTTCACGGAATCCAGCCTTCACCGCTGCTGATGTGCCAGGCGCCGTCGTGCGGCGGGCTTTCGACATTTCCTGGGCGCCCATTCGAGAACAGCCTGAACGCGAATACGGGCTTGTTCAGTTTTGCGAGTTCGCCATTCATTAACAATGCGGCGCTGGGTGCGCTGTTGACGAGGGGGGAATTTCCGAACGGGGACACGACGGATGGCGTGAATCTTGGTTGCCCGGGCGGGACGCTAGCCGGGTGCGGTTTCCTGCAGGATGCGACGATCGTGCGTTTCAATCAGGACAGCAAAAACCCTTATGGGATACAGGCGACCGCGTCGCTGGAATTTCAGCCGTTCAGGGATTCGGTGCTGAGTATTTCGGGGATTCATTTGCGCGGCGTGCATCTGGGCAGCTTTTACAACGTGAACCAGCCCGATGTAAGCGGAACAGTGGAGGTTTTTGATTCGAAGGGTAATCCGGGTTGCAAGAAAACGTACTTTGATTGGAAGGACACCGGGATAATACCTGCTCCCCAGTGCCCGCAACGTTACCCCGGCCCGCCATTTACGATTCCGAACACGCCACACATTAACGCGATTCCGGGGTTCCGCGATCCGCAGTTCAGCGTGTTTTTTGAGGCGACGTCGAAGTGGGATTCGGTGTACGACGGGCTGCTGGTGAATTTCAATAAGCGGCTGTCGCACCATTTTTCGGTGGAAGCGAGCTACACGTACGCGCACTCGATTGACGACGGGCCGAATCCGAGTTTCGTGCTGATTCCGCAGGACAGCAACGGAGGAAACTTCCGAGCGGAGCGCGCCAACTCTGCGGACGACATCCGGCACCGGTTTGTGTCGAATGCGATCTTCACAAGCCCGGCAGAAAATAAATATCTGCGGGATTTCACGTTCAGCACGATTCTCACGTTCCAATCGCCGGATTGGTTCACGAAGTACGCGGGGTTCGACGCGAATGGCGATGTGTTCGGGAACAACGACCGAGTGGGTTCGGAGCCGCGCAATACGTTCCGAGGCGACAGCCTGCAGACGATTGACATCCGGCTTGAGCGAACCTTTCCGATTCGCGAGCGGTTCAAGCTGCAGCTGATGTTTGAGGCGTTCAATTTGTTCAACACCGTGAATGTGCGCTATTACAACACGAATTACGGGGCGGCGGATTTTTGCCCATTCGATCCCGGAGCGCCGGGATGCGCGGGCGTGACGCAATTTTTCAAGGAAGGGTCGCCGAATCCGTCGTACGGGACGCCGAGCGCGGTGTTCAATCCGCGGCAATTGCAGCTGGCTGCGCGGCTTAATTTCTAGCGAGCAGGTCTTCAGTTATCGGCTCGACCAAGAAGCCTGACCAAGAAGCTTAAATTAGAAGCTTGACCAAAAACTTCAATCGGAGTTCGAGCGTGCGATTCGGCATCTATGCGGAAATGCAGACGCCTCCCGGTAAATCGCATTCGGCGATGACCTGGGAGATTCTGCGGCAGATCGAGCATGCGGATCAGGTGGGTTTTGATGTGTATTCGGTGATTGACCATCACTTTTTCCAGAAATTTTCCATTTCCGCGAATCCCTTGGCGCTTTTTGCCGCAGCGGCCCAGCACACGGAACGGATTCGATTTCGGGTGGCGCTGTTTACGTTGCCGCTTGAAAATCCGATGCGGCTTGCTGGACAGATCGCTGAGGCGGATATATTGACTCGGGGTCGGCTGGAATGCGGGCTGGGGCGCGGTCATGCGTGGTTGTTTGCGCCGTCGGCGATGCCGCTGGAGGAGAGCCGTCCGCGGTACGAAGAGGCGATTGAGATTCTCGAGCGGGCGTGGACGACGGACCGGTTTTCGTACGACGGAAAGTTTTACAACGTGAAAGATGTAAGCGTGGTGCCGAAGCCGGTGCAGAAGCCTTATCCGCCGCTTTATACCGGCGGAACGAGCGACATCACCTACCAGATGGCCGGGGAACGAGGGTGGGGAATTTTCGTGCCGCCGCTTTTGCCGTGGGCAGTGCTAGAGAAGCCGCTGGGGGTTTATAAAAAGGCATGCGCGGAACACGGGCACAAGCCGAATATCGTTTACATCCGGCCGGTCTATTTGGATGACGATGAGAAGCAGATTCGGAAAGAAGTGGAAGGCGCGCTGCATAATTTTCTCGCGTTTAATGCCTCGCCGGTGGAATCTTTGCAGGAGGAATCGAAGAAAGCCGAGCTTCGCGCGAAGGGCTATGGATTTTATGCAAGCGGTGCGTTGGAATCGCTGACCAAGTTGACGTACGAGGAGATTGTCGAGCAGGAAATCGGATTTATCGGCACGCCGGAGAAAGTGATTCGCCAGGTGCAGAACCTTCAGGACAAGGGCGGCATTGGCGAACTGGCGATCGTTTCCAATTTTGGCGGGATCGAGCATTGGAAGTCGATCAAGACCCAGCAGCTTTTCGCCGAGCGTGTGATTCCGGCGTTTCGGTCGAGTTCCGTTGGCGCTCACGCTTCCGCGTGAGGCCTGCCATGCCAGCTGCCGTAACCGCTAATCCGAAACCGCGATGAGTACTCGTGAGAGAGCAATCGGCTCAGGTGCCTCTGTAGCGCAAACTTCGGAACGATTCGCACCCTTCAGCGCCCGGCGAATCTTTGTCATCGGCGGAATCGCTCTTATCCTTTGTGGAATGATCCTCGGCGATATTTTTGCGGCCTTTATTCTGCATCCCAACGCGAATCGAATCGGAGAGAACCTGCTTGCGGCCACGCGTGCTGTTGCGTCGCACAATCCTCAGGGGGCAGGCGCCGCTTTTCAGAATATCGGCGGCTTGCTCGAGAATCGCGGAACCAAAGTGGATGCGCATTCGCACATGATTGGCTTCGGGTACATTGCGCTGTTGATCGCGCTTCTTCAGCCGTATGTGGCGTTTTCCGAATCGGTGAAGAAATTTCTGGCGAAGATATTTCTTTTGGGCGCGATATTGCTGCCAGTGGGAGTTTTTCTGATTCATTACGTGGGATTGGCAGGGAGTCCATTTGCGGCAATCGGATGGGCGAGCATATTTGGTGATTTTGGCGGTTTTTTAGTTTGGTTAGTGTGTCTCTGCGAGTTAGCCGGCCTTGCGAAATACTTTGGTGCGCGATCAGCGGTCCGGGCTTCCGATGAAGTTCTTCGCGATCGCAGCTGGGCGGCTCGCGCGTTGCTGAGCGGCGGAACGTTGCTCGTTTTGATCGGTTTTCTTCACGGAAGCTATTACGCGGGGGTGCATCTCTTCCGTTACGAAGCAAGAGATGGCGAATTGCTTTCGATGATGACGACGCAGGCGGCGGGCCACTCTGGGGCAGCTCTTCAGGCCGTTGCTGATTATGGGCAGTTGCAGGGAGCGAAGGCGCTCAATGTGGCAGCGCACGCGCACGTGATCGAGTTCGGCGTTCTCGCGATTCTTCTCGCGTTTTTTCAGCCCTACGTTTTTCTTAGCGAAAAATGGCGGCGTATTTGGGTGGTGGTCTTGCTGATTGGTTCGCTGGCGCTGCCTGTATTCGTTTTGCTGGAGTTGCAGTGGGGGTTGCTGGCCGGGGGATTGGCGGACCTCGGCGGCTTGCTTGTGATCACCGCGCTTTTTGCAATGCTTGTGGGGATTTGGCGCTACACGGGGAAACTCGATTCGTCGGCGGGTGTGGCATGACGTTCTCGCGCAAGCTCCTAATTTTTGGTGGACTCGCGCTGGCGATTTGGGGAATGGGTTACGGCATCTGGTATGCCGTGTTCATCGAGCACCAAACGCTCGATGGACTAGGCTCGGCGCTTGCCACGGGTTTTATGCGCGCGGCAGAAAATCGAATGGCGGAATCGCAGGCGGCTTTAGCGGATGCAGCATCGCGAAGCTTTGTTTACGTCCGGCAGGTGGATGCGCATGGGCACTGGATCGGATTGGGACTACTACTTGTAATTCTGGGAATCGCGTTCGATCGAGTTGGATTTGGCGAGCGCATGCGCACATATCTTGCGATGGCACTTTTCGCTGGATCAAATGCCTTTCCACTCGGGGTGTTGCTTGAAACGTGGAATCGAGGCGCGGGTCCGCAGGTTGTTGCAATCATCGGATCAGCGCTGGTGATACTCGGCCTGTGTGGAGCCGCGCTGGGATTCGCTCGCAGCAATTCTTAGCGCGTGGCTCAGTGCCCGCCGATTGAATCGCGCACTTTGCCGTATTGCGCGCCCCACGAATCCGTCATCTGGTGGCGGATGTCCCAAAGCTCGGGGAAGAATCGTACGCGCAGCCCTTCATTCAGCATTTCTACAGCGCGCCCCTTGAGCGATTTCGAGCCCATACCGATGGTTCGCTGGATCAATTGAAGGTGAACGAATCGGAAGCGTTGGAACAGCTCGTCAAATTCGGCGAGCGCCTCGGCGACCACATAGGCATCTGAGTGAGTGTAATTTGAGTTGTAGATCTGCTCGACCGTGAGATTGTGCTTGTCGAGATAGTGCTCTTTGAACGATTGCCAGATGTGCGGATGCATCTTCAGCAAAGTGCGAAAGCCGGGCGATTCCTGGCCGCTGCCGTTGCCGAGCTGGAGGCGGATTTCCTGGTATTCCTTGGGCGACATGGTTTCGAGAAGGGCGAGCTGGTCAATCAAGAGGCGCATGGCGATGTGAACGCGCTTGAAGAGCGTGATTACGCGATTCGTATTCTCCTGCTGGAGATAATCGTCTATATCGAGAAGCGTGTAGCCGATCAGCTTCATCCAAAGCTCTTCGACTTGATGGACGAGCTGGAACTGCAATTCATCCGCATTGCAAAAAGCTTTGAAATCTTTCTGGCAGGAAAGGAGCGCTTCGGTATTCAAGTAAATTTCGTAATCGAGAGTCCCTTCGCCATTCATGATGGAATAAAAATGCTCGCGATCCATCGCACTCCTCTCTTTCAGTAAAGTTCCACAACCGCGGCGGCTCGAAATCGCCGCTGCTACTGGGTCGAAATTTCGTGACGGCGGGAGCGATGATACTCATGCAGCTTCGCATTGGCGGAGACGATTGTCTCGAGCTCATCGGCGACGCGCTCCAAATCTTTTCCCGGCACTATCGAGTACAGTTCGCCTTCAGCCAGATCCGTATAGACTCGATTGCCGATGCATCCGGAACTGGTGATGGCACCGTTCGTCATCGCCGCTGGAATCGCCATGCAAGTGGGACGTCCGAGCATCGGAAATTGCGCCGTGTGTCCGGCGCGGTGGGCTGCTTCCTGCAGCAACATGATTTGCGCAGCGGGTCCCGCGAAGATCACAACGTCGGGATCGACCGGGGCGTCGCCGAGCGGCGAGTAAACGACCGCGCCGGGCATCCTGGCGACTTGGGGGATGCCGGGAACTTCTTCCATCTTGATGTAGCCGATATCCGTCATGAAAGACAGCGTTTGTTCGAGCTCTTTCGCCCGCTCCGGGGGCAGAGGAATACTGTGCGTGTGGCTTCCGACTGCGCAGTTGTAGTGGTCTGAAGGCACGGTGTAGAAAGTTTTTCCGGAGGCCGCAATTCTCCAAAAACTGCAGCCAGAGGGCTGCGCTCCTTCCAATTTCGCAACGCCTTTCGGCGGAGTTTCTACAAATTTCACCGCGACCGGGCGTTTCTTCAGGCCCAGTGATTTTGAAATTTTCGACTCGATGCTACTGTGCTGATCCATCGGTGCTCCTGACGGCATGATTGTCCTAGGCATTTATCCTAACCTGAATTCCAAAAAGGTGAGACCGAATACGGGGAAAGCCTTTCGCGCACGATTTAGCGCGGCAGGTGAAATTCGACACTGATGTCTGCATCTGTTTCGACTGGTTCTCCATTGCGGAGCGCGGGTATATACCGCCAGTACTGAGCCGCGTCGATTGCGGCGGAGGTGAGCAAAGCCGGGCCACTGATCACCTTCAAATTTTTCACCGAACCATCCCGCCCGACCGTGGCGTGGATTTTTACCGTGCCTTCGACGCCTGCCTGAAGTGCAGACCTCGGGTAGATCGGCTCGACGCGATAAATCAAGTAAGCAGCCACCAATCGATCTGAAGGAGGCTGCGATCGCGGCGCGGCGACGGACGCTGCCGCGCGCGCGGGAGCCGGCGCAGTGGATGCGCCTGCGGGATTCGTGATTGCTGCGGGTGGCGGTGTGATAGTGCTCCTTGTCGATCCCTGATCGATTCCGGCACCCCCTCCGGCACCCCCTCCGGCGACCGCTCCTGTAACCGCTCCTGCAACTGGTGCGTTCTCAGCGGGGTTATCGTTCTCGCCCGCTAGTGAAGCGGAAGAGGTGTCATCCGGTGGGGAGGCTGAACCTCTTCGATGAGTTGTTTCATGCGATCGCTGGGCTGAAGTCCGACTCGGAAGTTGATTGTGCCCTTGCGACAAAGCCGGAAGAGTATTCCCTCGATTTGAGATTGAGCTGTCTTGTCCTTGCGCAGCAGGCGAGTGCGAGGATCGTGCCGGCATGTCGTCGCGGTAGGCCGCCGCATTCTGTGAACGTGTAGCCACGCCTCGGCCGACGACGATACCAAACGCGAGGCACACTACCGACAACAAGACACACAGCGCCAAGATGCTAAGAAAACTGCGAAGGTCCAGTCCACGCGAGGGCGGCAAAGAGGCGGAACGATGCTTCGCTTCTGTTCCGCGCGATGCGCTCGGATCGAGCGGAATGGAGGCAACTGGCCGGAGGGCACTCGGGATAAACGGTTCGCTCGCGGGGATGGAAGTAGCAATCAAATCCGACATCGGAGCGGGCGCGTGCTCCGCGACGGCACTCTCGGCAGGCAATGCCGCCGGCGCCGGTTCCACTGATTGGAGAGATGAAGCCGAATCGTCTATCTCTGGGATCTCTTGCTGAGGCGCATCAAAGTGCTTGGGCCCGAACAGTGCGCGGGCCTTTCTGAGGAAAGCGTCGCTATCGTCCGCCGCGCCGGAGGCGCGCAGGCTTCGAGAGGGTTTCGCATTGTCGAACTTGTTGCCACGACTCGGAACAATGGCGATGGGATGAAGCGAGGTGTTCAGGAGCTTGTCGCTGGGCAAGCTCAATTCCAGATCACCCTTGCGGTATTGCGGATCGGCAATCGGATCTGGATCTGGAGAAAGACAGCGATCCGTCAGTTCTGGCGCTGCAATCGAATTGGATTCCGAATTGGATTCCGCACCCTGCTGATCAGCAATGAGCGATGCGGGCATGAGCGGTTCGGCCATAAGCGTTTCGGCGAGCTCCAAATCGCGCACTGGTGTGGCGGCAATGGGTTCCGGATTCGCGGTGATGACATTCAGATCGGGACACGCGGGTGCAGCGACCTTTTCAGTCGAGAACGATTCCGCAACTGTTGCAGGGCGCGCGGAAGCCATTCGATCGTCCGTGAGGCGATCGATTCCCGCCGGAATTGAACTCAACTCCGAGACCAGATTGGTCCATTTATCGCGACGAGCGGGGGGCCGTGCCGAGGACTCGACATTCGGAGGATTCTCGATGTACACAGGCTCCAGATTTTCCGATGCGAGCCATTCCCGGATTTCCAGGCGAACTTCTTCGGGCAAATCGATGAACTCGACGCCAGCTTCTTTCTTCGTGCTGCTGGTCCAGGCAACTTTCCCTTTTGTTTCGAGCCTCTTCGAGGATCTGGGAAGCTGAAGGCGAAGGTCTACGAGCGGCTCGGCTGGCAGGACGCTTACCGCGTGAACAGCGACGCCGGTTTCGCTGATGTTGAGAACGATTCCACCGTTGTCTGCGCCAATATCCAGGTAGGCGAGGGATTTGACTTGCTGACGAGCACAGATGCGCCTATCCCGCCCGTTGAGCGAGCTGTCAGTCTGTGTCGACATTGGTGACATGGTCAAAATGCCTTGCGGCTGGGGTTTCCGCAATCTTGACATTTAAGAGATGCCTGATTCTACGTCTTTACCGGGCTAACGTCACGAACCGCTTTCCCCGCTCACGCCGGCCGGATTTCCATAATGGTTCCTAACGGAAACCACAGGCTTGCCACGTGTGCAGCGCGCTGGGACGCGAAGTTCGTATGTTTATCATTTATTGGAGGTTACTGCAACTCATGCGATTCGCGGAGATTTCTCCGCGTGCCCCCCGCGTCTCAATATGCAAATTGGATTCCATGCCGGACGATTCTTGTCATCAATTGTAACGGATTGCAGAAAGGGAAGTTAAAAGCCCGGCGAGGCTCGAAGCTCACGCGATCCTGAGCTTCGCAGTCTCTAAATGGAGACATAAGCAAAGTGCGGTTGCTTCCCGCGAAGATACACCTTAGCGGAGCGGCGGGTTCATTCAGATCGCAGGGCACATCGACAAAACGACGCAGGAAAAAGGTGGCGCGCCCGGCCCGATTCGAACGGGCGACCCTCTGCTTAGAAGGCAGATGCTCTATCCAACTGAGCTACGGGCGCGCTGGTCAGAACTAGCTCAGTCTACGGCGTTTGGAGCATTGTTCGCAACGAGCAACTTCGGAAGTGCTATTCGAAATCCCACTACCGAGGATGGGAGGAAGTTTGCTTAAGTGCGATCCATGGATCCGGTCCGGTTATCGACAATTTCATTCACTCGGAATGGCCTCCGGTGTATAAGAGCGCGCATCGTGACGTACTCGGGGCATCTATGATGAACTTCGGAAAGAACTTTGGCGCATATCAGGACGAAATCTACTTTGCGGGATTAAGCGGCACGCTTCCCAAACTTCCTGTGGATTTTGCGACTCTTGAGAAGCGGGCTCACGCGGCAATGCCACCCTCGCTTGTGTCCTACGTGGCAGGCGGCTGCGGAGATGAACAGACGCAAAGAGCTAACGTTGCGGCTTTCGAGCATTGGGGGCTGATTCCGCGGATGATGGCCGCGCGTCCGGTTCGCGATCTCTCAATAAAACTATTTGGAATGGAGCTGGCCACACCGATCTTCATGGCTCCCATCGGAGTGCTTGGACTTTGCGCGCAAGACGGGCACGGTGATTTGGCCGCTGCTCGAGCTGCGGCGCGAAGTGGCGTGCCCATGATTGCTTCGACGCTCACTGTTGATCCGCTCGAAGCTGTGGCGAAGGAATTCGGAGGAACTCCCGGGTTTTTTCAGCTCTACACACCGAACGATCGCGCGCTCGCTGAAAGTTTTGTACAGCGGGCCGAAGCGGCCGGGTTCAAGGGCATTGTCGTAACAGTGGATACATGGATTACCGGCTGGCGTCCGCGGGATCTGAATCAATCGAATTTCCCGCAGCTGCGCGGTCATTGTTTAGCGAATTACTTTTCCGACGCTCGATTTCGCGCCAAGCTGGAAAAATCTCTCCAGGACGATCCTCGCGCAGCGATTCTTCAATGGGCGAAGGTGTTTGCGAATCCGATGACGTGGGAGGATCTTCCCTGGCTGCGTTCCCTTACTAAGTTGCCGCTGCTGCTAAAAGGTATTTGCCATCCCGATGACGTGCGCAGAGCAATCGATGGCGGAGTTGACGGGATTTACTGCTCGAACCACGGAGGACGCCAGGCAAACGGCGGCATCGCAACGATCGATATGCTTCCCGCTGTGGTGAAAGCGGCGGGCGGTACTCCGGTGCTGTTCGATTCGGGCGTTCGCTCCGGTTCAGATGTTGTAAAGGCCCTTGCCATCGGAGCAACTGCGGTAGGGATCGGGCGCCCGTATTGCTACGGGCTGGCGCTGGATGGAGTTGACGGAATTATTCACGTGCTTCGCTCCATACTCGCCGAGGCCGATTTGCTCATGGCTATCGACGGCTATCCCACGATCGCAGATTTGCGCAATGTGGCTGTCCGCCTGCCACTGTAGGAGCGCGAAAGACCTCCGGTCCAACCGCCTAGCTGGCTTCCGCGGCATTTCGAGCTGCCGCAGGAATGATCGTAATTACCGCTCCATCTATCTTGTTTTCCAGCGTACGGCAAGGGAGGATTCGCACCAGGTAGCGATTTTTGTCGCGGTCCATCAGTTCTTTATTGATGGGTTTCATGGTGGACAACACTTCTTTCACAAGCGCCTCAAAATCGGGAATTTCCACCGAGGGATGGATATTCAGAAGCGGGCGTCCGACGTCCGTCGATATCAGTCCCAGGAATTTCTGGGCTTCCGGCGTAAAGCGGCGGATCATCAAGTCGCTGCCGATCATCACCACCGCAATCTCGATGCTGCCAAATAAATTGGTGAGGTCGGTATTGACCTGCGTAATCTCCAGATTCCGGCCGCGCAATTCGTCATTCACGGTTGTCAACTCTTCATTCGCCGACTGCAATTCCTCCTTCGCCGTCTCCAGTTCTTCGTTGGTGCTCTGAAGTTCCTCGTTACTCGAGAGAATTTCTTCGTTTGCCGACTGTAATTCCTCGTTCGTGGCTTCCTGCGTTTCGATCACCGACTGCAAATATTCCTTTGCGGCCGCAAGCTCCTGCTGGAGTTTCGCGATTTGGGCGGCAGACACAATCGAATCGGCTGCCCGCCGGTCCTTCGTTGCCCGCGACGTTTGCTTCTCGCTCGTCTTGTCGTGAAAAACAATCATGTAATACCGTTCTTTCAGATTGGGTATGCTGACGGGCGTAACTTCGAAGGCTGCCGATCGAAGGGTTGACCGTTGGGACGACGAAGGGCCGTTTTCGCCGCTATTTTCCTCCTTGATTTGAACATTCTCTTTCCGCACCACGACGTTGTCTTTCTTCGCGCGGGTGATGGCGTTGCGCAGTTCGAGCAAGAGTCCCTCTTGCGCCATTTTTAATATGCTCAGGCTCGCTCGACCGGGCATCAGCTTCAGGAATTTGTTCAAGTCCCCGCGCGTATAAATGATTTCGAGATCTTCATTGGCGAATACAGCGGCGGGCGAATACTGGCTCAGTACCCGGCGATCGAATTCCTTCTGCGCTTCGAGAAAGTTCCAAGCCGAGTCCGTTTGCTTGAAGGACGCGCGGATTGCGACAGCGCCGGCGCGTCCGGAAGGATGTTCCAGAGAAAAGCTCACCACCTGCCTCACCGCTGTTGCCTTCCTCAAAAAAATCTTTTGCACCCGATCCACCGGGGTGAAAAGGCTGCTAGCCGAGCCGATCCCCTCGGAAGCGCCAAGCGCCAAAAATCCCTCGGGCCGAATGGCGTAGTGAAACAGCGAAATCACCTTGGCCTGTAAAATCGGTTCCAGGTAAATCAATAAGTTGCGGCAGCAAATCAAATCCATTTGAGAAAACGGGGGGTCGCTCAAAATGTTGTGCTGCGCGAAGATGCATATGTCCCGGATAACTTTGCTGATGCGGTAACCGCCATCAATCTTCGTGAAGAATCGGCGGAGGCGATTGGGAGATACGTCTGCTTGAATATTGTCGGGATATACGCCTCCTCGCGCACGCGTCACATTGTTTTCGCTCACATCTGTGCCGAAGAATTGAATCGAATTTGCCGCGGCGTTGTCTCCTAAGTATTCCAGCAAGGTGATTGCGATAGAGTAGGTTTCCTCACCCGACGAACATGCTGGAGTCCAAATTCGAATTGTGTGGTCGGCAGCGGATCCTTTTAGAATCTCGGGAAAAACCTCGGCCCGGATAGCCTCAAACAATCCAGGGTTCCGGAAGAAGCTCGTGACGTTGATCAGCATGTCCTGATAAAGCGACTTGATTTCTGCCGGGTTCACCTGCAGGAGCCGCACGTACTGATCTACGTTATCGATCTTGTGGACGACCATCCGCCTTTGGACCCGGCGCAAAATCGTGGATTGCCGGTAATGAGTGAAATCGAGGCCGGTGGAGCGGCGCAACATCTGAAATATCGTGCCGAGGCCATTGCCTTGAACCGGGACGTCTCCAGCCTCATGTTTCGGGTGGGGATGTGCCGTGTATGGGTGAGCAGCGATCCGCACCAGTTCGCGCGCAATATTTTTGGGAGGAAGGACGTAATCAGCGCACCCTGCTTCAATAACGCTTCGCGGCATGCTGTCGTATTTCGCCGAAACTTCATCCTGCGCGAACGTCACTCCGCCGTGTGCCTGAATTTCCGACATGCCGAGGGTACCGTCGCTACCCAATCCCGAAAGTATGATACCGATCGCACGATTCCCTTGCTGCGCGGCGAGCGAACGCATGAAGAGATCCACGGGCATGGGCATCCCGCCCGTTTCAGCTCTTTTCTCGAGTTGCAACGAATGATCGGAGAGAGTCATCGTGGCATTGGGCGGAATTACATAAACGTGGTTCGGCTCCAGCCGCATGCCCTTCTTCACTTCCACGACAGGCATGGTTGACTTTTTCGCCAGCAAAGCGCTGAGCATGCTTTCATGCTTCGGATCCAAATGCTGAATCAGCACGAAAGCCATTCCTGTATCGGAGGGAAGATTGGTGAGAAGTTCTGTGAACGCCTCAACGCCGCCAGCGGAGGCACCCACGCCGGCGATCAGAAATTCAGCCTTTGGGGACGAGGAAGGTGAAATGGACTGTTTCTTTCGATTGTTCGCCGGTTTCGACTTGAGCCGTTTCGCTGCCATTTGTCGACCCTCGCGCGGGACAAACCTTGTGGGCAGGGGCCAAGCCGGTGATTTTAGTCCTAACAGTACTGAATAACAACTATTACGCCTTTACGACAGGGATTTTAACCCCGAAAAGCCCGGAGCTAAAGGGATTTGCGTATTGCCTGGAGCTCACCCAGTTGTAGGATACTCTCATTCCCGAGCTCCCGTGCGAAAGAACTCCAAACGCGCGTCCGGTGCGAACCGGGCCCGTCCCAAGAAAATTCGCGGCGAAGAACGCCTCTCCGACGAGTCGAATGGGCATTTTGGAAAATCGCTCGATGGCGCTCTTGCCTCACTGATGGAATCCCTTGCGGTTGGGGTGGCCGTGGCCACTCCGGACGGCAACCTCTTGTATACGAACAGCTCCTTCTTGGAAACGTTAGGTCAGTTTCCCCGTAAACTCGCGCCGGGATCAAACCTCAAATCGTTCGTCGCGGCAGCGTCTTGGGCTCCTCTGGAAGAGGCGATGTCCCGGGGCGCTCTCGAGATCACGGAAGGAGAGATTAAGCTTCCAAGTTCTGAAAATGGCGTCCGAACGATACGGGTTTCTTTTTCACCCTTTCTGAAGGAGCCTGCGACCATAAAAATCACTGCCACTGATGTTACGGATCTTGTCGAGGCCCGGGCTGCGTTGAGGATGTCGAAAGATTCCATGAATTCCTTGAGTGCCCGCGTGCTCGAATTGCAAGACGAAGAAAGGCGCCGATTGGCTCGCGACCTGCATGACACAGTGGGCCAGGAGATCGTCGTTGTCCTGATGACCCTGGACACCATCGCTCGCACGTGGGACAAGCCCGATCCGAATGCTCGAGGGAATTTGCTCGAAGCCGTTGATTGGCTGCGCAAAGTGGAGTCCGAGATTCGCACATTTTCCTACCTGCTCCACCCGCCGCTTTTGGACGACATGGGCCTCGCGTCCGCGCTGAGTTGGTATATGGAAGGCTTTTCGAAGCGCTCGGGAATTTCCGTGCAATTGTCGCTTCCTGATGATCTGCCTCGCCTATCGCTCCAAGCGGAGACCGCGCTGTTTCGTGTTACGCAGGAGAGCCTTTCAAATGTCATCCGGCATTCTCAGAGCAAGCAGGCGTGGGTAGGAATAGCGCTCGACTCCCACAGCTTGAGACTATCCATTCGGGATGAGGGGCGGGGTTTCGAGCAGACTGCTCACACTGGAGCAACGCCATCGGGGGTGGGCATCGAGGGGATGAGGGGACGCCTCAGATCCCTGGGTGGGACCTTGGATCTCCAATCAGGGCCTTATGGCACCGAGGTTCTCGCCCGTGTTCCATTGCACCGTAGCGACGCCGCGCAATCGGATAGCGTTCGCGCGCGGCGTCAACACGAAGGCGAAACCGCTCAGGATGGCACCGGCCAAGCGAAACGTATTCTCATAGTAGATGACCACGAAGTGGCTCGGAAAGGCATACGTTTCCTTCTGAATGAAGAAGACGACCTGGAGATCTGCGGCGAAGCGCAGGATGGGTTGGAAGCGTTTGAGAAAGTTCAGCGGCTCAACCCGGATTTAGTGATTCTGGACCTCAATATGCCGGGCGGCGGTGGTTTTTCCGCCGCGAACCGAATTCGCAATGCAGGCCTAACGCCCAAAATTCTGATCTATACCACCCACACTTTTCCAGGATTGGAGCGCATCGCCCGCGCGGCGGATTGCGATGGGTTCGTCGTGAAAGCGAATGCAACACAGGATTTGATTCGCGGCATTCGCGCGATCCTGCGCGGAGAAGAGTTCTACAGCTCGCTCAATTCCAAGGCCCAAACTGCATGAAGTTCTCGACATGGGCCAGCGCTTACTCAGCTTGTGAGCTCTGACGATCGGACGCGACCAGGGGCTCTAATTTTTGTAACTTTTCGACGAGTTCTTGCCGCTGGCTCGCCGTCAGGTTTGTCTCTCCCAGGTATTTCTTCGCCGTTTCAACGGCTTTCCTGGCGTGATTAGGATTGCGCTCAGAGCGCTCGTCATCATCTGTCGATCGAGAGATGCCGACAAAAGTAAGAGCCAGATCGAGCTCCGTCGAAATAAACTGATAGCGCAAGGCCTCCTGGTCCCTTCTTAATTCTTCGAACTGTGAAAGATTTTCCATAACGCTCGCTTCCTAATTACGCCATGCTGGTGCGCGTTTACGTTCTAGCTTGGACCAAGATGGAAGCGTGATGATTTGAATTTATCCTGTATCCTGCGGTGAGAGAATCTTGTACCCGGCCAAGCCAGCTTTCGCCGGCCGCTAGCCAGAAAAGAAACAATTCAGGTGGACACACCGGGCTGTTCTCATGTCAAATTATGGATGTAGGACGAGGCAGTGTTATCTGGGGGTTTGGGCGATGCGACATGTTCTATTTCTCTTGGGACTTGTGATGTTTGTCACTGGCTCTTCGTACGCGCAAAGCAGCCCGGCGAATCCTCTGCTGTTAGCTGCTCCGTTTACAATATCTTCCACGGGAGACGTTTCTGCAGTTTCCGCGTCGCCCTCCTCAACAGCTCTCTCACTTTCACCGGCATCGGACGCCTCTAGGTCCGGCGAATCCTTTGCAGCCAATCCTTTTTCGAGTGCTCCCACGCCCGCTCCCGCGCCTGACCCACAATATGTGCAGGGTGTATTCGTAAACTACAACTGGCAGGCATATATCGGCTACACGTTCACTCACTTCAGCGCCCAAGGCGGTATCAGCCGCAATCAAAATGGCTTCAATTGGGGGATCGTACGCTACTTCAACTCTTGGTTTGGAATTGAGGGTGAGATGTTTGCGACGCACGATTCGCCCAACAACCAGAGTTCATGGTTTCTGTTTGGCGGCGGTGGTCCTCGATTTCGATGGGAGGCTCGAAAGGGGATAGAAGTTTTCGCCCACGCCCTCGTGGGCTATTCTCACTTGACCCCGCAGACCGCGTTTGGAGATCAGGAAGCGTTCGGATACGAGCTAGGTGGTGGAGCAGACTTTCCCACTCCTTTGCGCAGGATAGACCTTCGCGCCGGAGCGGACATGATTGGAACGCGATATTTCGGTAACAATCAATTCAACCCGAAAGTTTACGGCGGAGTCGTCTTCAAGTTCTAAGTTCTGCGAACCGCGGGAAAGAACCCATGGCTCCTCGAACGCGTCGTTCCCCAAAATCTGCGCGCAAGGAGCCCCCTGCGCCGGAACCGGTGCCGGCTGCGGAGCCTCCGAGCCTCGATGAAGAAGTCGACGAGGCGTCTCGAGAATCCTTTCCTGCGAGCGATCCGCCGTCATGGACCGCGGGCCACGATGAGCCGGCGCCAGACAAAAAGAAGCGCAAATAATTTTCGTCACTTTTTCGCTTTCTTTCACATCGAATAGCTGCGAGCGATTCACCACAGCAGCCGCTCAACCCAGCGAGGAGATCCCGCATGGCTTCCAATTCCAACGAAACCAAGATTTTGCTGCAAGTCGGCTCCGAACTTCGAATTAAAAACAATGGCGACATCGTGATTGATAATCCGGAGCTCGAACTTGCTGCCGATGACCGTGCTGCAGACGCAGTGCTGGTTTACCGCTTCGACGCGAAGGCCGGCGAGCACGTGCTTCGCCTGCTCGAACCGGTGGCCGATCATCGCCACATGAAAGTCCATCGCCGCGATGACTGATCGAGTGCTCGCGAGCCTGATGAGAGTTCTGCATGTCGTTGAGCTTCACGCCCGCAGTACTCCTTGCTATTCTTGCTTCGCCGCAAAAACCAAGAGCGTCTGCTCCAGGGAGCTGCCTAGTGCTCTTCGATAGCCTGCAGATTCGCGATGTGCTGCTTCGCAACCGGATTATCGTCTCCCCGATGTGCCAGTATTCGAGCACCGATGGTTTCGCCACGGATTGGCACCTTGTACACCTCGGCAGTCGCGCCGTCGGCGGTGCTTCGCTTGTCTTCACTGAAGCAACGGCCGTATTGCCCGAAGCGCGCATCAGCCCTCAGGACCTGGGAATTTGGAACGACGAGCACATCGAAGTGCTCGCGCGCATCACGCGATTCATCCACAGCCAGGGTGCCTTAGCTGGAATTCAGCTCGCGCACGCAGGCAGAAAGGGCAGCACCGCTCGGCCGTGGGACGGAGGAAAGGAGGTTCCCGTATCGCGGGGAGGATGGATTCCCGTGGCGCCCAGCGATGTGCGATTCGCGGACGACTATCCGAATCCCGTCGCTCTCGATGACCGGCAGATTCGTATCACCGTGGAGGCATTCGCCGAGGCGGCTCGGCGCGCTTGCGATGCGGGGTTCGACGCGATCGAAATTCACGCGGCTCATGGGTATCTGCTGCACGAATTTCTTTCCCCGCTTTCGAATTTTCGTTTCGATTCCTACGGAGGCTCGCTCGAAAATCGCACGCGCATTGTTCGCGAGGTGGTATCGGCGATTCGCGGTGTGATTCCAAAAGGCATGCCTCTTTTTATTCGCATTTCTGCGACGGACTGGATCGAAGGCGGCTGGGACATCGAGCAATCGATCGCTCTCGCCGCTCAAGTCGGCCCGCTAGGAGTCGATCTCGTAGATTGCTCATCGGGCGGAATTTCGCCTGCTGCCAATGCCAAGATTCCGGTTGCGCCCAACTACCAGGTCCCGTTTGCTGGAGCGATTCGGCGCGAGACTGGAATTCTCACCGGCGCGATCGGAATGATCACGTCATTGAATCAGGCGGACACAATTCTGCGCGAAGGCCGCGCGGATGTGATCCTGATGGCACGCGAGTTCTTGCGCGAACCGTACTGGCCGCTACATGCGGCGCATGTCGAGGGCTTCCCGGCATCGTGGCCGGCTCAATATCTTCGGGCGGCACCGCAGGGAACGCCCGCGCGTGAGGCTCTGCCGGAAGCTACGCACCGCGCTTCAGCGCGAACCACCGCTGCCGAATAGCTGCTGATTTAGATCTATTTCGACCGAAACACCCGCGGCCAAGCCTCTAGTTCCACAGCAATAAACCATCTACCATGTCCGTCGTGACGACCGGCACCATTCACCGCCGCATCTTTGCAGCCACCGGAATCGTAATGGCGAGCGTTCTGCTCAGTCGCATTCTCGGATTTTTTCGCGACTGGACAGTTGCGCATCAGATGGGTTCGAATGCGGTTACTGATGCCTACTACGCCGCGTTTACGCTGCCGGATTTCCTGAATTATCTGATCGCGGGCGGTTCGCTGAGTGTCACGTTCATCCCGGTGTTCGCCAAGTACGTCGCGGAGAAGTCTGAGGACGAAGGCTGGCACGTTTTTTCGACGGTAATTAGCGTGATGGGCTTCGCGCTAATCGCGCTCATAGTTCTTGGCGAAATCTTTGCGCACAAACTCGTGCTCGTCATCGCTCCCGGGTTCAGCCCTGCCGAGCGCGAGCGCGTGGTTTTTCTCACCCGGCTGATGCTCCCGGCTCAATTTTGCTTTTATCAGGGCAGCATCTTGAGCGCCGTGCAGTACGCCAAAGGGCAATTTGTGATTCCCTCGCTCGCTCCGCTGATTTACAACATCGGAATCATCATCGGTGGCGTCACACTTTCCTCCCGACTCGGCATCACCGGATTCGCTGTTGGCGTTCTGGGCGGCGCTATTGCCGGCAATTTTCTGCTGCAAATCTATGGAGCATATCGAGCCGGTGCTAAGTTCACTCCCAATTTCAACGTGCGTCATCCTGGCTTCTGGCTCTTTCTGAAGCTCTCCGTGCCGATCATGCTGGCGGTTTCGCTTTCCTTCACGGACGACTGGATCATCCGCTGGTTCGCCTCGTACCTTCAGCCTGCCTCCATCACTTGGCTCAGTTACGGTAAGACCTTGATGCGGGTGCCGCTAGGTATCGTGGGGCAGGGAGTTGGGGTGGCATCGTTCCCGGTTTTAGCGCAGCTTTATTCGGAGAAAAAGTTCGACGAGCTGAACCGCATTCTGAATTCCATTTTCAAGGGCATCGTCTTCGTGCTCGTTCCGATTTCCGCGCTGACAATCGCTCAGAGCCTGCCGCTCGTGCATCTTGTTTTTTCTCACACCCGATTGCGCGCGCCGGATATGCAGGCCACGGCCGTCACGCTCGCGTTTTTCTCGATTGGTATGTTTGCTTGGGGCGCTCAGTACAACTTGGCGCGGGGCTTCTATGCGACTCGCGACACAATCACGCCAGCCGTCGTCGGCACGGTGATGACCGCGCTGAATCTACCGCTCTATTGGTGGCTCGTGCGACGGTCGCAGCATCTCGGCTTAGCGCTGGCAAGCTCGCTAGGCATCATCGCCTACACGGTAGTGCTGTTTGTTCTGCTCAACCGCCGTACCAAGAACCACGAGCAGGCCCGTCTGGCTCTCTTTTTTTGCAAGGTAACGGCTGCTTCTGTCGTGGCCGGTTTCGTTTGCTACAAACTGGTGGGCTGGCTCGAAATGCGCATGTCCTGGCAACAACCCTTCGGCGCATTGCTGCTTCTTGCGATCGCCACCACGATTGGAATCGTGGTGCTCGGAGTGTCACTAAAAATTCTACGAGTGCTGGAGCTTGAGGCTTATCTCGAAAAGGCGCTCACACTCGCCGGTCGAGGAAGAGTGCGCACGCAGGTTGATATTACAAGTCCCGACTAGACGATCAGGGCTGAGCGGAGGATGAGGGCTGAAGTTCGAGCACGGGCCGCAGCGCCACTTGGCTATCCTTCAATACCTCGAGATCGCGCTGCCAGTTCTTGCGTCCCGTTGCTTTGACTAGCACAACATGCGGCCCGGGCTGCACGCTGATCGTTGCTGGTGTTTGCCCGACGAACTTTCCATCGATGTAAATGTCCGCTCCGTTGGGTTCGGAGCTGAAACTCACCGTGCTCGCAGCAGTAGGCGCCCCTTCAAGACTTGCCTTCATCAGTGCCCCGGACTGCTCGCTGCCGGCTCCTGCTCTGCTGTGTCCGGGAGGGGGCGACACAGGCGTTTTCGCGCTCGCCTCAGAAAGTTGCTCGAGTTGGAAGACGAAATGGTCGCCTTTCAGCAAGAAGTAGTTTCCATGCCGCCGACCCGTCACCGAAATCCACTGCAATGGTCCATCGGTTAAGGTGATTTGCTGCGATGTGTAGCCCTCCTTGTGGACTTTGAGGATGAGCGCATGTTCCAGGCGAGAGCTGAACACTGTATGCGGCTTGTGAAAATACGAGGAAGGGTAGTCGATCGTATAAGGGGTTAGCCCAATTGCAGTGCCGTCAATTTCGATGGTGGCGCCCGCTGGCACACTCGATATGGTCAAGTGTTCGGCGTGCGATCGAGGCGCGAGCACTGTACCTGCGACCAAGACAATTAACGTGCATAGACGGAGACGCCTGGGTGCCTGCATCTTCGGCCTCCCGGTGAATTAGAAATAGGCTGCCACTCTCACAGGAGACAAGGAAAGATGTCAATTAGGGGAAATGCGCAGAAATACGGTTGGCATGCGTATTCGCCGCAGCCAGCACTGGAATGTCCCCAAACGAAATGGTTGGGTTAGCGCAAATACTTTGCCAGCCAACCGAGAAAAGTCTTGTACCACAACTCGCTATTTTGCGGTTTCAGCACCCAGTGACCCTCGTCGGGGAAAAGCAGCAGCTTTGAAGGCACGCCCTGGCGTTGCAGCGCGGTGAAAAACTCAAGATCCTGCGTGTAGGGAATGCGGAAATCCAGTTCGCCGCCAACCACAAGCGTGGGGGTCTTGTATTTACCCAGCGCAGCCGCATACTCGCTCGGCGAATATTTTTTGTACAGCTCGGGATGCGACCACGGTGGCCCGCCGAACTCCCAGTCCATGAACCAAAGCTCTTCGGTCGCTCCGTACATGCTCACCATGTCGTACGAACCCGCGTGGCTGATGAGGCATTTGAACCGGTCCGAGTGCGTGGCAATCCAGTCCACCATGTAACCGCCGAACGAGCCTCCGGCTGCCGCGAGCCGCGTGCCGTCAATAAACGGATACTTTGCGATCGCGGCATCCGTGCCTTTCATGACGTCCTCATAAACCTTACCGCCCCAGTCGCGGCTGACATCGGCTTCGAATTTTTCGCCGTATCCGGGCGAACCGCGCGGGTTGACCATCACCACCACGTATCCCGGCGAAGCCATCATTTGCTGGTTCCAACGGTAGCCCCATGCATCTGTCCAAGCCTGCTGCGGGCCGCCGTGAATCAGAAGCAGCATCGGATATTTCTTCGACGGGTCGAAATTCGGCGGCTTCACCATCAGGCCTTCCACCTGCGTCTTGCCGGCGCCGGCAAACCAGAACGGCTCCATCGGCGAAAGATCAAGTTGCGCGAGAATTGCTTCGTTCTGATGCGTAATCTGCCTAACGTTCTTTCCATCGGCGCCAGCAGTGAAAATTTCCATGGGCGTCGTCAGGCTCGTGCGGGTAAATACCAATACGCGGCCATCCTTGCTGAATTCAATTTCATTGTTGAAACTGTCGCTCAGAACCGGTTTTGGTGTGCTGCCAGAGGCCGCAGCAATCGAAAAAACCGGCATTTCGGATTTTTCTTCCGTCGCGAAATAAATCGACTTGCTATCGGTGTTCCACGCAAACGAATCGATACTGCGATCAATATTCTCGGTCAAATTGATCGCTTCGGCCTTCGCGCGGTCGTACAGCATCAATCGCCACCGATCGCTTTCCCAACCGGGATGTGTCTGCGCGCGATACGCAATCCACTTTCCGTCCGGCGAATACGCCGGTCCCCAGTCGTTTGCTGGATTTGTCGTGATCCGCTTCGGCGCGGCTCCGCCAGCCACCGGCACCGTGAAGAGATCGCCGTTTGTGCTCAGCGCCGCATCCGGATCGGTGTTTGCCGTGAAACAAAGCTCGCTACTATCAGGAGAAAACGCAATCGCATCGGGATCGCCGAGATTGAATGGCGGCACATCATAATCAGCGCCAAGCGTAAGATCGCGCGCTGCGCCACCGCCGGACGGCATTACGAACAGGTGGCTCCGAGTGCCATCCCACCAGCCGTTCCAATGGCGATAGAGCAAGTGCTCATAAATTCTAGCCTTCACCTTGCTTTTTTCGCGTTGCGCCTTGCGTTCCGCCTTGCGTTCCGCATTGCAGGCCTCATCCTTGCAATCGGGATAAACACTCGAAACAAACGCAATCCATTTTCCGTCGGGCGACCACAACTCAGTGTCCGCGCCACCGGAAAGCGAGGTCAGCCGATTCGCGTCGCCGCCATCCAGCGTAATCCAGTAAACCTGTTGCTCGCCCTCGCGCGATGAGAGAAACGCGATCCGCTTGCCGTCGGGCGACCATCGAGGGCGCGTGTCGCTGCCGCCACGAGTAATTTGCCGCGCTTCGCCGCCTTCCGCGGAAACCAACCAGATATCGCGCACCACACGATTCGTTTCGAGATTCGGCGTGCCGACTTCGTACGCGATCCACTTTCCGTCGGGAGAAATCTGCGGGCCGCTTAAGCGGTGCATCGCAGCCAGATCCTGAAAGGTCATAGGACGCTTCTGCTGAGCCATTACCGGAACCGCTGCCGCGCAAATCAATAGAAACGTGCCGACCACGACCGCGCCCGTTCGCCGACTCATCCGCCCTCCTAAAGTTTTCTGTCTGTGACTCCGATTACAAATCGGTGTGATGATTGCACTTCCATCTTCGCTTTCCAAGCACTAGTCTGCCGGTTGGCTTCGTGTAATTGGATAGCATGCCGCCGCAATTAACGATAGGATCACGGTCGTTGCCCGCACCTTTCCTGAGAGAGTTATGGAAGACGCGTTAACGATTCACCGCCTGCACTTCGCCTTCACCGTCACATTCCACTACATTTTTCCTCAGCTGACGATGGGCCTCGCTCTGCTGATCTTCATCCTTAAGACAGCAGCGCTGCGTACACGCAATGAAACCTGGAATCACGCGGCGCGGTTTTGGGCCAAGATTTTTGGGATCAGCTTCGCTCTCGGCGTTGTCACCGGCATTCCCATGGAATTTCAGTTCGGCACAAACTGGGCGCAATTCTCAAAATCTGCGGGCGGCGTGATCGGCCAGACGCTAGCGATGGAAGGTGTTTTCTCGTTTTTCCTCGAATCCTCATTCCTTGGACTCTTCCTATTCGGCGAAAAGCGCCTCGGACCGCGCGCGCATTGGTTTAGTTCGCTTATGATGTTCATCGGCTCCTGGCTTTCCGGATATCTCATTGTTGCCACCGACGCGTGGATGCAACACCCCGTCGGATACTCGCTCGGCGCAAACGGATCATACGACCTGCAAAGTTTTTGGGCGCTCCTCTTCAACCCCTGGGCGCTTTGGCAATATGCCCACACCATGATCGGCGCGGTACAAACAGGCTGTTTCGTGATGGCCGCGGTGGGCGCGTACTACATTCTGCAAAACCTGCACATCGAATTTGGCAAAATGTTTCTGCGCGTCGGCGTAACAGTCGGCGTCATCGCGGCGCTTCTGCAGCTCTATCCCACCGGCGACGGCCAGGGCGTGATGATCGCCAAGCACCAGAAGACAACTCTCGCCGCCATGGAAGGACTGTTCCACTCACAGCAAAATGCCCCGCTGGCGATTCTAGGCCAGCCTGACGTGCAGAATCAGCGGCTCGATAACCCCCTCGTCATACCCAGCATGCTAAGTTTTCTCACTTACAAAAGTTGGACTGCGCATGTGGACGGGCTGGACCAGTTTCCGAAGTCCGAGTGGCCCGACAATATTCCACTTCTCTATTTCAGCTATCACATCATGGTGGGACTCGGGACGCTCTTTATCGCCATCCTGGTAATCTCGGCTTGGCTTTTGATCCGCGGGAAGCTTTATGGCTCCAGAATCATGCTCTGGACCATCATGCTCGCACTTCCGTTTCCGTTCATTGCCAATACAGCGGGATGGATCACCGCCGAAGTGGGACGCCAGCCCTGGATCATCTACGGCCTGATGCGAACGAGCGCCGGAGTGTCATCGAACGTTTCGGCGGGAAACGCGTGGTTCACTCTTATCGGATTTCTCGGCATGTACACGATTCTCGGAATCCTTTTTCTTTTCCTCGTGTATCGCGAAATCGAAGCTGGCCCAGAACCGCGGGATCATTCGCGCGAAGATGAAGGGCTGCTGTCCCCTGCACGTTAAAAGAGGAGTTCGATGGGTACGATCTGGTTTTGCCTGGTTGCGGTCATGCTCGCCGGCTACGTGGTCCTCGATGGCTTTGATATCGGCGTAGGCATACTGCATCTCTGGATCGCCCGCACCGAAGCCGAACGCCGCGCCCTACTCCGCTCGATCGGCTCGGTATGGGATGGGAATGAAGTCTGGCTGCTCGCCGCCGGCGGCACTCTTTATTTTTCGTTTCCGGCCCTTTATGCCGCGAGTTTCAGCGGGTTCTACTTGCCATTGATGATGGTATTGTGGCTGCTGATCCTGCGCGGTATTTCGCTCGAGTTTCGCAGCCACGTCGGCGGACGAGTCTGGTCCGTCTTTTGGGACGCCACTTTTGCCTTCGCCAGTATCTTGCTCGCGGTTTTTTTCGGCGCTGCGCTGGGCAATGTGGTCCGCGGTGTTCCTTTCGATGCGAGCGGAAACTTTTTCGAGCCCCTCTGGACGAACTTCGTGCCAAACGGCAACACAGGAATTCTCGACTGGTACACGATACTCATCGGCGTCACCGCTCTCGCGGTTTTAGCGCTCCACGGTGCCACCTGGATCGCCTACAAGACGGAAGGTGCGTTGAACGAACGCGCTGCGCGATGGGCATCGCTCCTGTGGTGGCTGGTTGCAGCTCTAACACTGGTCGTCACGCTTACTAGCTTCAATCTCTTACCTCAACACATGCAGAGCTTTCGCATTCATCCTTGGGGCCTCGTATTTCCCGTTGTAGCGATCGCCGGTCTTCTCGGAATTAAATGGTTCACGCGCACCAGGCAGGAGGGAATTGCATTCTTGTCTTCGTGCACTTACATAGTAGGAATGCTTACGAGCGTTGCCTTCAGCCTCTACCCCAATGTGTTACCGGCAAGCACAAATCCAATGTTCAGCCTTACCATTGCCAATTCGAAAGCCGCCGACTACGGCCTGAAAATCGGCTTGATCTGGTGGGTGATCGGTATGGCGCTCGCGACCGGCTACACCATCCACGTCTATCGCAACGTGTCAGGAAAGGTCAGCATTTCTGAGGGAGAAGGGAACCAGCATTACTGAGGTAAGCATGCGTGGCTGTGGCAATCACATGCGGCGAAGATTCGGATTCACCTGGCTCAGAATCAAAGCAGCGCCGCCCGCAACCACCAGAAGAACTCCAAGAATTTTCGGGATTTCGACAACCCGCCGCGTTTCCATGATCACCTTGTTGCCGGCAATCTCGAGTTCCGCTTTCTTCGCAGGCATCACCACGTTCGGATGAGCCAAACCCACAATCCCGATCACAACGAACAGCACGCCGAAGATCGCGAGCGAATTGAACTTCAACGCAGCACTCCTTCATCTTCCTTTCAGCCTGCGACGCACGCCCAAAAACCGAATCCGCCGCCCTATCTTCGAGCTTCCTTTGCCTGGGCAAGAGGCTGAATAATTTCGTTCAAATAGTCCGGACGCGACTTGTCCCGCTCGATATGTGGATATTGAATCCCGCCGTGATAATCGATGGACACGGTCTGATACTGCGCGCCGTTTGCAACCAGCAGCCGAATCGGCTCAGACGAACCTTTCGCCGATTCGATCGCGTCTCGAATTCCCTCCGGCGAGAACTGCCTTCCATTCACCGCCGCAATTTTCATTCCCGGCCCGATTCCCGCTGCGTACGCGGGCCCGTCATGAATCACGTCGCCGACGGAGCCGTCCTCACTCACAGTTAGACCAATCGAAAAGGCAAGATCGAGCCGCCCGGAAACCAGATCGGTGTTCGACTCCATCTCATTCGGCTCTTCGTTGTAGACCAGCTTCCAGCCATTATTTTCAATAGCCTCGATGGGAGTTTTCGTTGCAACTCCATCGAGACGCGCGCGCAAGAACCCCGCCCAGTCGTAAGGTGCGAGCCCATTTAGTGTCGCAACCACGTCCTCGAATGTATACGTCTTCAGTTCAGGCTGTCCGCTCGAACCGCCATGAAAAATGCGGCAGAAATCATTGACCGACTTTTCATCTTTTGTCAGCTTGCGCAGAGTTGCATCCACGTCCATCCACAGCAACTCGCCTTCCTCATAAAAATCGGTGCCTCGGCGCCAGTTTGCCCAGTCCGGCGTCGCGTCATATAGAAACGGCGCCGCGTCTGCAGTGTCCTGCAACGGCCGCCAATCGCGTCCCGGCCGATGCTCATAGATTGCCACCTGATAAGCCAGTCCTTCGCGCCATTGTTCTGGGGTCAGCAGCCCGCTTCGCGCCGTGAGCACATCGCCCAGATATTCCGTCAAGCCTTCGTACACCCAGAGCAGATCGTCCTTCATCGGCTCCTGGTAATCGGGCGTCGCAAGACCAGCCGGTCGCCGGTATTTTCCGTTCCACGAATGAACGAACTCATGCGGCAGCAGCCCGGCAAAAGCGATCCGCAGCGGTTCATCAATCAAGCTGCGCTCGTTCACGCGATCGTCGCTCGACTCATGATGCTCGAGCCCGAAATGCGCCACATCGTCGCTTAAAGTGACCAGAAAATGGTAGTCGCGATAATGGCGCGCTCCGAACAGCGCTCCAGTTTCCAGCACCAGTTGGTGGAAATGCATTTCCTGATCCGGAGGCATCGCCAACGCTGCCGGACTGTCTGCCGCAATGTCCATCTCGTGCGGTGGCTGCTGGCCGGGTGTGAGTTGAATCTTGCGAAAATACTTCCCCGAGATTACCGGTGAATCCACGAGCGTAGTCAGCGGAACCGGATCGAAATCAATCGTGTCGCCATTTTCTTTCGCACCAGGCAGCGCCGTCCCGTATTTCCAGCCGGCTGGCAGCTTCAAACTCGGCGTAAAAGTAATATCCTTCGCGGCGTAGCCTTTCGGATATAGCAGCACTTGGTTCCAACTCAGAAGATCGAGCGACGCCGTCGCTGAAGCTCCCGCCGAAAATCCAGTCGCAGGTGCGGCTAGCAAAAAATCTAGGTCTGCGTCGAGTGACGTCACGCCCTGCGGAATATCCAGATGAATCGAAAACATTTCCACCAGGTCCCGCCGCCACGGAATCGCTTTCCCGCCGGAGCTGAATTTCATTCCCGCCACTTCGATGATCGGCCCATCCGGCATGTGCTCGCCGGGAATCCATTTCGGGTAATACAAAGTAAACGGCCCGGCCTGAACCGGAATCTGCATATGCGCGTGCAGGATTTTCTGCGGCGCCTGGCGCGCATCTACGGCCAGCCGGATCGTCCCCGGCATGGTTTCCGCCCCTACGACGGCTGGAGCAATTAAAGCTGCCAGCGCCAACACAATCATTGCTGCAATTCTTCTGTGCGCACAATCGTGCATCCCATTCCTCTCAGTCATCTTGAGTATGATTTGCTTGTTTCTTCGCGGCCCACGCCCGGGACCGCGTACATCGGCATGCGAAACAAAAAACCTACGTAACCGGCGTCGCCGTTTTTCGCGCCGGATTGAAAAAAGGCAGTTCACGCGTCGTCGCACGAACCTTGTGACGCACCGCCTCCACCGTCAGTTCCATCTGCAGTTCGATTCCCGCCTCCGCATGCTCGCGCTTGATGCTCGCGAGCGCGATCATTTTCTTCAACGTGGGCGACCATGTCGTCGAGGTCGCTTTCCCCACTTGCAATCCGCCGCGATATACCGGCACCGGCACGCGCGACGTCGTCCCCGGCACTTGCGGCGCAAGCCCGATAGCGTCGTAAAGCCGTTCCACGTCGTCCCAATTGATATCGAGTCCCACAAGGAGCCGCTTCGGCCTTAGACGGTTCTCCTCTTCCAACGCCGCCCGCCCGATGAAATATTCCTTCTTCAAATCCACCAGCCGCCCCAATCCGATTTCATAGGGCGAATATTTTTGCGACTCGATCAGCGCCTTCTTGCTGCTGAAATAATCCACTTCGATCAATATCAACCCCGCTTCCACGCGCGCCACGTCCAGCGCCAGCATCCCCGCCGCGTGCAAATCGAACTCGCGCCCTGCATCCACCAGCGCGTCCCACACCTTCGGCGCTTCGTTCCACGGAATCCAGATTTCATATCCCAGATCGCCCGTGTAGCCGGTTCGCGAGATATCCACTTCCACGCCCGCGATTTTTCCGTGCGTCACCCGAAAATATTTCAGATTCGTGATGTCGGCGTCGGCGATCTGCTTCAGAAGACGCCCGGACGTCGGCCCTTGCAAGGCCAGCGCGGCCACCTGGTCCGAAATATCTTCGATCTGCACGTCGAGTCCCAGCGCGTTCTGATGAAACCAGCGCATGCTCGGATCGGCGGCCGTCCAGCGGTATACATTTTCTTCCAGCCGCGAAATCGTTCCGTCGTCGATCACTTTGCCTTGCTCGTCGCACCAGCAGCAGTAAATCACCTGGCCGACAGCCACTTTGTTGATATCGCGCGTAATCACGCGGTTCACGAATTTTGTCGCGTCCTTACCGGTAATCCGGTACTTGAAGAGGGGAGTCACATCAATCAGTGCAGCGGCGTTGCGAATAGCGTTGTACTCGTGCTCGTGATGCATCTCGTACACGCTGGCCGCGTAATATCCCGACCACTCGCGAAAGTTCAGGCTTTCGCAAAGCTTGATCACTCTTTCGTGTACCGCCGTTCCTATTGGCAACGCCTCTCCTGCACAACCAAAAATGCTCAAAAATATCGGCTCGCGATTATAGTGTGGGCCGCGCTTCACCCGCAAGGCGAACTCCGCCACGCGGTTTCTTTCGGTCGCGATTTTTGTCCCCCTTTAACGAGCTTCGTGACTTCAGGTCACCGCCCAGCTTCGCTTCTTCCTTGTGACACCTCACCTGCGCCTGTAAAATGCTTCGACTCTTTCCGCATTGGTTTTTCCCGCGGGGGACTCGCACAAATCCTCATGACGAAGCGTTACGACGTTATTGTCATCGGTGGCGGCCACAACGGCCTCGTGAATGCGGCGTATCTCGCGAAGGCGGGAAAGAAAGTTCTAGTGCTCGAACGCCGCTACGTTCTTGGCGGCGCTGCCGTCACCGAAGAAATCGTTCCCGGTTTCAAATTCTCCGTTTTTTCCTATGTCGTCTCGCTTCTTCGTCCCGAAATTATTCGCGACCTCGATCTTCCGCGCCACGGCCTCGAAATTCTGCCGCTCGACGGCACTCTCACGCCCATGCCCGACGGCAATCACCTCTGGCGCG
Source organism: uncultured Acidobacteriota bacterium (assembly GCA_963772535.1). GTDB lineage: Bacteria > Acidobacteriota > Terriglobia > Acidiferrales > UBA7541 > Palsa-295. The sequence continues at coordinate 286,996 of CAVYXN010000001.1, read as the reverse complement.
TAAACGATCACTCCAAATCGCGCCGCGAAATCGAGCGTCACTCGAAGCTTGACGCCGAAGCTTACGAAGAGTTCGGCAAGTCCATGGTCGCGATGTGCCGCTTTGTGAAGCCAATTCTGGGCATGATTCCGCCGGATCCCACCTCACTCGATCCGCGCGATCTGAAAAAGCTCGCATTCCTTGGAAAGCGCTTCCAAGATCTCCCCGCCGAGGACAAATACAACCTCGTCCAGCTCATGACCATGAGCGCCGCCGATTTTCTCGATCAGTGGTTTGAAACGGATGTCCTGAAAGCGACGATGTCTGCCTCCGGAATCATTGGCACGTTTCTCGGCATCCGCTCGCCCGGCACAGCCTATGTTCTTCTCCACCATTACATGGGCGAAATTGACGGCGCGTTCCGCTCCTGGGGCTTCAGCCGAGGCGGCACCGGTGGTATTTCCAACGCCATCGGCAGCGCCGCCCGCGAAGCCGGCGTTGAAATTCGCACGGAAGCGCCTGTCTCGAAAATTTTGCTAAAAAACGGAACCGCGCATGGCGTGGTTCTCGAAAGCGGCGAAGAAATTCACGCAAGTATCGTCTCGTCGAGCCTCGATCCGAATCTCACCTTCCTGAAATTTATCGATTCCCGCGAACTGCCCGGCGATTTCGTCGAGGAAGTCCGCCGCTACAAATATCGTGGCTCATCCGGCAAAGTGAATCTCGCTCTCGACGCGCTTCCCGATTTCACCTGCATGCCGGGCCCCGGACGCCATCTGCGCGGCGCAATTTCGATCTCGCCCTCAATGGACTATATGGAGCGCGCCTACGATCAGGCCAAGTACGGCGAATATTCGCGCCGCCCGTACATTGACATGGTCATTCCCACGCTCACCGACCCATCGGTCGCGCCCCCCGGCAAACACATCCTCTCCTGCTTCGTTCAGTACGCGCCGTACAAATTGAGCCACGGCACATGGGACCAGCGGCGCGAAGCATTCGGCAACACCGTAATCGACACGATCGCCGAATACGCGCCAAACATAAAAAACATCATCATTGGCAAGCAGTTCATCACCCCGCTCGATATTGAGCGACAGACCGGTCTCACCGAAGGCAACATCTTCCAAGGCGAACTTTCGCTCGAGCAGCTTTTCTTTCTGCGGCCCGTGGCCGGTTGGGCTCGCTATCGCACGCCCATTCGCAAACTCTATATGTGCGGGTCCGCCACGCATCCCGGCGGCGGGATCATGGGCGCCCCCGGACGCCTCGCCGCGCTAGAAATCTTGAAAGACGCAGGGCATAAATAATGGCCGTCCAGCGCGATATCGTGATTCTCGGCGCCGGGCACAATGCCCTCGTCACCGCGTTCTATCTCGCGAAGAAAGGTTTTAGGCCCCTCGTTCTCGAACGCCGCTCGATTGTTGGTGGTGCAGCCATCACCGAAGAATTTCACCCCGGCTTCCGCTGTTCCACCCTTGCCCATGCTGGCGGGCCTCCGCTCGCCTCAATCGTGGAAGACATGCAGCTCGCGAAATTCGGCCTCGAGCGCCTCGAATCTTCAGTGCGCCTCTTCGCGCCTTCGCCTGACGGCCGCGCCCTCACACTGTTCACCGACCCCGCCGCATCCGCAAAAGAGATCGACAAGTTTTCGCAGAAGGACGCTGTCAGTTACGTCGAGCTCCACAATTCGCTGGCGCGCCTGGGTGAAATCCTCAAACAGCTGCTTTCACTCACTCCACCGGTAATCGAAGATCCGTCCAACGAAGATCTCTGGAAGCTTCTGAAGTTGGGGAAGAAAGTCCGCGGCCTCGGCAAGAAAGAAATGATGCGACTCATCCGCTGGGGCCCGATGGCGGTCGCCGATTTCGTGGCCGAGTTTTTCGAAACGGACCTTCTCCGCGCAGCTGTCGCCGCCCGCGGAATTTTCGGAGCGGCACTCGGCCCCTGGTCCGCGGGTTCCACCACTCTCTTGCTCTTGCGTGCTGCCGCGGATCCTTACCCGGTCGGCAATTCCGCGATGCCTCGCGGAGGAATGGGCGCGCTCACGGCGGCGATGGCTGCCGCGGCGAAGCAAGCCGGCGCTGAAATTCGCACCAACGCCGAGGTACAGAAAATCCTGGTAAAAAATGGCGCAGTAATCGGTATCGCGCTCGCAAGTGGCGAAGAGATCGCCGCGAAATGCGTCGTCTCCGGCGCCGACCCTCGACGCACTCTGCTCGGCCTTGTCGATCCGATTCACCTGCCGCCAAGCTTCGTCGTCAAGATGCAGCATTTCCGCGCGCAGGGAACTGCCGCCAAACTGAATCTCGCGCTCGACGGCCTGCCCACCTTCACCGCGCTCAAGCAATCATCCGCCGATCGTTCAGCGCTCAGCGGCCGCATTCACATCGGCCCCGGCATCGACTACCTCGAGCGCGCTTTCGATGCCTCCAAGTACGGCGAATTTTCGCCCGCTCCCTATCTCGATATTTCGATTCCAACAATTCTCGACCCCGCACTCGCCCCGGCAGAGAAGCACGTCATGTCCATCTATATGCAATTCGCGCCCTTCCACCTAAAAGCGGGCGATTGGGCCCAGCACAGTGACGCGCTGGCCGACACAATCGTAAAGACCGTTGCCGAATACGCCCCCGATCTCCAGTCAAAAATTCTCGGCGGCCACATCATCACGCCCAAAGATATGGAAGAAACATACGGCATAACCGGCGGCCACCTATTCCACGGCGAGCTCTCCCTCGACCAAATTTTCACCATGCGCCCCATTCTCGGCTGGGCCCGGTACGCCACTCCGGTCAAGGGCCTCTACCTCTGCAGCAACGGCACCCACCCAGGCAACGGCGTCACAGGAGCCTCCGGCGCCAACGCCGCCCGCGAAATCCTCCGCGACCTCAAAAAGTAAGCCCCGACAAAGAAGCAAGCAACAACGCGCACCCTCCCCGCAGTTACGAATTAACAGCAAACCCGAGCCAGATTGAGCACGTGCCAAAGGCGAAGCTGCCATTCCGTAAAGCCGCCGGCTCTTTTGACTTCGCCTTACGGGGTGGAAATTTGTCTAGGGAAGTGCTAGACTAACCCTAGGAGAACCCTATGGCCACCCTATACGTCGAAAACATCCCAGAAGAACGCTATGAAGCTCTTCGCCGCACCGCCAAGGAACGTGGTCACTCCATCGCAGCCGAAATTCTCTCTCTCTTGAAAACCAACTACCCTACTGAGCGCGAATTGCGAAAACGGCGAGAATTTCTCGAGTACGCCCGAAGTATGAATGCGCGAAAGTCTCCCCCAGGTCACTTTCCTTCTACAGAAGAGATGATTCGTGAGGATCGAGAGCGTTGAAAAGCGCCGTAGTGGACGCGAGCGTCGCTTGCAAGTGGATCCTGCCCTCTGCCGATGAGCCATATTCGGAGCACGCGCTCGAGTTGCTCGATCGCTACGCTTTGAAAGAGATTCAGATCCTCGTACCAGATCTGTTCTGGGCCGAAATCGGGAATGTGCTTTGGAAGGCTGCCCGCACTCATCGAATCACACTCGACGATGCTAGGATTGGGTTGCAGAAAGTTACCGACTGCAACTTCCCGACGGTTCCATCATTGTCCTTGTTGACTCGCGCTTTCGACATCGCGACCACGTTTGGGCGCAGTTTCTATGATTGCCTCTACGTCGCGCTGGCGGAATCCTCCGAGACAGAGCTGATTACCGCCGATGAAAAACTCGTAAACGCTCTCGCCTTGCAATGTCCGGTAAAATGGCTAGGCGCAATATAGCTCCGCGCTCCGACTCAAATTCACCTCTACGCCGCTACGCCTCCTTCCCGGCCACCACCTGCGCATGCCCCAAAAACGCCACCAACGAAACCCCGCCAATAATATTCCCTAGCAGCGTCGGCGCCAGAAACCGTCCGAAATAAAATCCCCAGCTCTCCGCTCCCGTCGCGACTAGAAAAAACATCTTCGTCGAACCGGCAATCACGTGGTTGAAGCCTCCCAGCCCAATCAAGTAAGTAAGAATGATAATGATGCTCACGCGCGCCGATTCCGCACCCGGCAGCAGCCACACCATCAACGCAATCAGCCACCCCGCGAAAATCGCCCGCATCACCACCACCCAGAATCCCGCGCCAACGCCGTCATGGCTCACCGCTGTCAATGTTTGCTGAATCTCCGGCGAAAAAATATGCACTCGCTCCACGCACAACGCAAACAAGTAAGTCCCCACCAGATTCGCTGCTAGAACCACCCCCCACAGCCGGATCATCCGCATCGCCATCTGCAAACTTCGCTCCGTCAGCACCGGCAGCACCGCCGTTAAGGTCGTCTCCGTAAACAGCTGCTGCCGGCCTAGCACGACGATCAGGAAGCCCACGCTGTATCCGAGCTTTGTCACTAACCGCGTCCAACTGGCCGCCGGCAGATAACCTGCCAGCAGCGCCTCCGCCACCAGCGAGAACCCCATCGAAAGCCCGGCCGCCAGCCCCGACCACGCCAGCGCCGAAGCCGTCCGCTTCAGCTCATCCTCTCCCTCCCGCCGGATCGTCTCGTGCACCACATGCGCGCCGATCGCCACGCGCTCCTGCACCTGCTTCTCCTCGATCTTCTTCGTAATCGCTGGGGAAGTCTCCGGCACGGGCGCCGCTTCCTGCTTCTTTGTTTTTGGCATTGATTATCCCGCTAAGAAAACTATCTTCCACCAGTTTCTCATCAAACCACGCCGCAATCCCATTGGGGAGAAGCTGTATGCCGCATGCGTTCCGCGAAAATGAAAATGGCCCGGAGGCTTAAGAGCCTCCGGGCCACCTGCAGCGCTGTCCTGGCCGAATAGCGCAAGCTCAACCTTTGCTACTACGCTCCAACTTGTTTCACCGCTGGCAGCGTCTTTACCTCGATCTTTCGTGGAAGCGCTGTCAGCGTCAACGGTGCTGTGATTTCCAGCACGCCGTTCTTGTACTCCGCCGTGAGCTTCTCCGTCACGACGCCCTCGGGCAATTCGATCATCCGCTCGAACTTACCGTACACGATCTCCTCATTCATCCACTCGACCCCGTTCGTCGCCCGAAAAGTCTTCCTCTCGCCCTTGATCGTCAGCAGGTGCTCCACCAGCTGAATCTCCACTTCCTTCGCTTCGATTCCGGGGAGCGAAACGCGGCAGATATAAGTCTTCCCGTCTTTGTCGATGTACGCCTCGACGGCCGGCAGAAATACCGCCTTCTTCGCCGGAATGAACTCTGGTGACAGCGGATTGCCCGCCAGAATATGGTTGAACAGCTGATCGAAATCCCGCCTGAATTCAAATAGATTCGTGAACAGATTTTCCCGCGGAACTAGATTTGTCATCGCCTTTCTCCTTCGCATCACCGCTATGAGTCCCATTGCCCCTTGGTTCGTCACAACTACATCCAGCAGCCGGTCGCGGCCTGTATCCGGTCCAAAAGGACCGACGCGTCGCATTGCTGGGCGCTTTCGTTAGGCGTCGCTCCCGGCTGCTGGCACACTCTGAAGTTTTGGATTTTCCGCACTGGTCAAACCCCTGATCGCTGGGTGTAGCGCAAAGCCTCACCTCTTCGTTTCGGGTTTCTTGGCCTTTGCGTCTCTCTTCCATCTGCGGTCTCCATCTCTTCTCTGCCGCTATTTGTAACTCTGCATTCGTTCAAATTCAGTGACCCGCATCGCTTGTCGCAGTGACCGCTATCACCCACTCAAAGGCCGCTCAATCGTGAAAGGGAAGGAAGTGCTGCATATTTGCACGCCTGTTTGTTACACTGGCGCCGTTTGCAAAACTGAGGAGAACAGATGAAACGCACTAGATTCCTTCTAGCCTGTATGCTAACGGCCGCGCTCGCCGTCTCCGCCCACGCGCAATCGAAAGAAAACGATCGCCTCGAAAACTCCGGCAGAGTCATGAAAGAAATTATGGACATCCCCGACAACATTCCGCAGAGCGTCATCGACAAAGCCGACTGCGTTGTCGTTCTTCCATCCGTTCTCAAGGCTGCCTTCGTTATCGGCGCCAGCTACGGTCGCGGCGTCATGACTTGCCGCACCGGCGACAACATGCGCGGCCCCTGGGGCGCTCCCACCATGATGGCTCTTGAAGGCGGCAGCTTCGGTATTCAGGCTGGCGGACAGGCCACAGACTTCGTGCTCCTCCTCATGAGCGAGCGTTCCGCCAGCAGCATCCTCACCAGCAAAGTAAAAATCGGTGGCGACGCTTCCGCCGCCGCCGGCCCAGTCGGCCGGAACGCCTCCGCTGAGACGGACGTCACTTTCCGCGCTGAAATCCTCACCTATTCGCGCGCGCGCGGATTGTTTGCGGGTATTTCTCTCGCCGGCTCCACGCTCCGCCCGGACAATGGCGGCAACCAGGCTCTCTATGGAAGGAAGATTTCATCGAAGGACATAGTGCTGAAAGCCGCCGTCCCGCCGCCTTCGTCAGCGCAGCTCTTGTTGCAAACTCTCAACGCCCATTCGCCGAAGCACTCCTAGAATCAGCGAAGACCAGCGGATCGCCCCAAAAACAAAAAGCCCCACTCTCCGTTCGGAGAATGGGGCTTACTTTTGTGACCCGATGAGATAGCGAGCTAACTCACGCTGCCGCGAGATACTCCCACTTCCCATCCTTGGACTTCAATTGGTGCACGCGGCCTTCATCCGCATGGAGGAAATACGTCCCATCAGGAATCTGCCGTGCGTGCTGCGATTTCACTTGGCACTTCGCCCAGCGCGACTTGGCTACCGCAGGCGGCACTCCGTGCTGCCGAACTTCCGGAACCAGTTCGATTCCGTACACCACGCGGTACTCCACTCCCGTAGGCCGGGTCGGTACCAACCGCCCCTCACCTTTTAGTTTCTCGGCCATTCTTTCCTCCTCTCAATTAGCGCTATGATCGCCCTCTGTGTCGGCACCGGCGAAGGCACCCAACGGGCACTTAGCCTAACGATCTGTATTTTGAAGCACTTTCCCGGAAGGTCTGGCACTGGGCCAAGAATCCCCCGGTATAATTTGCCCAACCGCCCCTGCTACACCTCTTAGATGCTCGCAGGGCATCAAATCGTTTCTCTTATTTACGATCTGACGCCCGAATCTGTTACGAACGAGCCGCTCCTCCGCACCCCCACAGGATGGCCCTGAATTCTAACTCTAAGTCCCTTGCTTGCTTAAGTTACGGATGAAGACGTCGGAGAGAACGGCTGGTGATGTTCTCAAATCCCTACTTCATCTGCCACAGCGCAACCGCAGCACCATCAACGCGATAGGCAGTATATCACATTCCGAGCCTGAAATCGCGTCCATACAGCATTTTCACCTAATTTTTACATACTTTACTGGACGCTCTAAACCCGGCACAACCGGGCACCGGGCCCCGAACGGCTATGACTCGGGAGTCATCGCCGTCACTTGCAACGGCTCTTTCCCCACGAATTCCAAGCCCGTCACAAACTGCCCCTGCCCCATCGGATCGCAATACGTCACCCGCGCCGCCGAAGTGAAATGCCCAGCCGGCAGCGACACCAGAATCGTGTCATCCGTATACCACTCGCTCGCCGAAATCACGCACACGCCGCGCGAACTCACGTTTTCCGTGATCGCGCGCTCCACTCCCAGCCTCCCATGCCGCCCAATCAAAAGCGCCGTCGTCTTCATCGCCAACCGATTCTCCACCCGCTGGGCCACAAAACTCTGCATTTGAGCGCTCCTCGCACCTTGAGTTAAAACCATCGTGTAAAGCGACAGCCGAATTCGACCACCGCGGCGCCCACAGCTCAACCCCTTCCAGAACACACCCCGGGCAAGCCAAAGCACACCGCAAACTACGTACATCGTAATCGGTCATGGCCACGCCACAACTCAAATCCGCACCCCCGCTGTCGTAAACATAACGCCCCACGCGGCAGCTTCGCCTTTTATTCAGGCGATCTGCTCATGCGCCGGTGGCTCGCAAAAGAGCCGGCAGGATGCCGCCGCTACAACGGAAAAACATAACGCCAAAGGCGCCGGCGGAGGCCAGCGGTACAAGTAGCACAGGCATCGATCGCGAAATTGCGAAGGCTCAACAACGATTTCGGTGCTTCGCCGCCCCCTCGTCTTGCTGCCGCCCGCCTCACACGTTACAATTCGGGTTCACACATCGAGGTGAACCAACCATGACAGCTTCTGCCACTACCAACACGGCTACCAAGTCGGCTGAGGAACTGATCCACTCGCGCGGCGAGTTTGTGAACGAGCCGTTTACCGACTTCTCGAAGCCTGAGAATCGCAAAGCGATGGAAGACGCGCTGCGCCAGGTGAAAACCATGTTCGGGCGCGAATATCCGCTAGTGATTGCGGGGCAGAATCTCGTCACCACCGACAAGATCAAGTCCACGAATCCATCGAATCCGAAGGAAGTGATCGGCGTTTTTCAGAAGGCCACTGTGGAGATGGCTAACCAGGCCGTCGAAGGCGCTGCGAAGGCATTCGAGCACTGGAAAAAAGTGCCCGCCGAGGAACGCGTCGCCTGCGCGTATCGCGCCGCGGACATTTTGCGCAAGCGGCGCTTCGAGCTTGACGCGTGGCTCTGCTACGAAATCGGCAAGACGTGGCCGGAAGCCGATGCGGACATCGCCGAGCTGATCGACTTCTGCGAATACTACGGGCGCGAAGAGTTGCGCCTGGCGGCGCCGCAGAAACTGACGCCACAGCGCGGCGAAAAAAATTACATGAAGTACATCCCGCTCGGCGTGGGCGTGATTATTCCGCCATGGAATTTCGCGGCGGCCATCATGGGTGGCATGACGCTCGCGGCCATCGTCACCGGAAACACGTCGGTGGTGAAGCCGTCGAGCGATTCGCCGACCATCGCAGCGATCTTCATCGAAATTCTGTACGAAGCGGGCGTGCCGCGCGACGTGGTCAGCTTTTTCACTGGGCCGGGCGGAACGGTTGGCGAAGCGCTCGTCAATCATCCGAAGACGCGTTTCATCGCCTTCACCGGCTCGAAGGAAGCGGGCCTGCGCATCAGCGAACAGGCGGCGCGCAAGCAGCCGGGGCAGGTGTGGATCAAGCGCACCGTGCTCGAGATGGGCGGCAAGGATGCGATTGTCGTTGACGAGGAAGCCGATCTCGACGCGGCAGTAGAAGGCGTCGCCGTTTCGGCCTTCGGATATCAGGGTCAGAAGTGCTCGGCGTGTTCGCGCGCAATCGTCTCGGAAAAAATCTACGACAAGTTCCTCGAGAAGCTGGTCGAGCGCGTTCGAAAAATTAAAGTCGGGCCGATCGAGGATCCGCAGAATTACATGGGCCCGGTGATCAACGAAGCCTCGATGAAATCGATTCTCGGCTACATCGACGCCGGAAAAAAGGAAGGCCGCCTCGTCGCAGGAGGGAAGCGCGCAGAAGGGGACGGATATTTCATCGAGCCGACGGTGATCGCCGACGTCGATCGCAAAGCGCGAATTTTTCAGGAAGAGATTTTCGGGCCAGTGCTGGCCGTGTCGAAGGCAAAGGATTTTGACGACGCGCTAGCGATGGCCAACGACACAGAATTTGGCCTGACCGGCGCGGTCTACTCGCAGAATCCGGCGAAGATCGAACGCGCCGCCGAAGAATTCCACGTCGGCAACTTGTACATGAACCGAAAATGCACCGGCGCCATGGTCGGCGCGCATCCATTCGGCGGCTTCAACATGTCCGGCACAGATTCAAAATCCGGCGGCCAGGATTACCTGCTGCTGTTCCTGCAAGCAAAAACCATCGCCAAAAAAGAAGGCGCCACGCGGTAATTGTCTCGGAACGACGATGAAGATTCTTCCTCCCCGCGAGGATCAGCCACGTGTGGCCGCGTGGATGTTCATGCTCACCTGGCTATTCGGAGGAGTGGCTCTCATCATCGGGTTCGAGGGCGGCACCGTTGCCGAGACTTGCGCCATTGTCATTTTTTGTTTTGTCTGCGCGCTGTGGCTCTGGGCCGTGAAACTGAGCCGGGGAAAGGGTGACGGAGGTCTGGTAGTCGTTGCGTTTTGGCTTCTCAGCTTGGCAATCGCGGCCCTGAGCGATTTTCATCGCTACCTCAAGGATGTCTTCTTTTGGATTGCGACTGCGATGACATGTTGTCTGATCGCGGCCTTCTTCATGCTTCAACGACGAAGCAAACTACGACATGGGGACGGAGTAGTTTGATTCGGGCGCAGGCTTCATCTTGAAGACGCCGCGCAAAACTAAATACGCTGCGGGCCCGGACGCGAGCAGCCATGGCGCGTACTTCCAGACGTAATCTTCACTCTGCGCGATTTTCAGCGCGCACAAAATCACCGGGAAAATCAGAACGTAGGCGAGGCCGAGCGAGCCGCCGGGGATGCGGAAGCTGCGCGGCGCTTCGGGCAATTTCGCGCGCATCCGCCACAGCGCAAACAGCGTGAGAATCGTGGTCGCGATGCGCGTCCAGATGTAGATGTTGACCAAGTCTTCCACCTGATATTTCGCGAGAATGCAGTAGACCAGCGCGGAGACGGCGATGGCGCGTGCGGGCGTGCGATAACGCGGATGGATTTTGCCGAGCCACGCGGGAAGGTAGCCGTCTTCGGCCATCGTGGCGGGGATGCGCGTGGTGTAGAGAATCGTGCTGTTCGAGAGCGACGCGGTGCCGATCATCGCGGCGATGAGCATTGCGGCGCCGAGCCACGGGCCGCTGATGAGGCGTGACGCGGTGACGATATAGTCCGTCTTCCATTCCTGCCAATTGCCGAGCGCGGCGAGAGCGAGCGTGGTGGGGAGAATGTAGGTGAGGACGTTGAGCGGCGTCATCCAGGCGAGGAGGCGCACGAAAGTGCGCTGCGAATCTTTCATCTCGCCGGTCATGCTGGAGAGCTGTTCGTAGCCGGCGTAATTCCACATCGCGAGAGCAAGGCCTTTGCCGAAGACGCTGCCGAAGGGCTGGCCGGGCGGAGTGAAGGGAAGCACCGGATTGTAGTGCAGCTTGAAGAGCGCGACGATGCAGAGCCACGCGACAGGAATCAGGACGGCGACAAGTAGCGCGACGGAAAGCCAGCCGGCGATTTGGATGCCGCGCGCGTTGAGGTACGAGAGGACGCACAGCGCGAGACATGCTCCGAGCCACTTCACGTTCCCTGTGATCCAGGGAAAATATTCACTCAGGTAATCCATTAGCAGCACGCCGTAGAGGCTGTTGAGCAGAAACGTGCCGGTCCAATTCCACCAGCCGCATTGAAATCCCCAGAAATCGCCGAAGGCGGCGCGACTCCAGCGATAGAAGCCGCCTTGCACGGGGAGAAGGCTGTTGAGTTCGGCGGCGGCGAGCGAAATCGGAATGCTCCAGAAGAGCGGAACGAAAGTGAGGAAGACGAGCGCCATGCCGGGGCCGGAGCTGTGAAAGATTTCTTCGTAACCGAAAGGCCCGCCGGCGGTGTAGCCGTAAAAGAGCGCGAGGAGCGGAAGAAAACCGATCTGGCGGAGGCGAGCAGTGGTTTCAGCGGGGGGCGCGGGAGTGTTTTCGGGCGCAGATTTTGGCATCGAGCCGGTGTGGAACGGGCGGCATGATATGGGACTGCTGGGGGCTTTTCAATTTAAAGTTTCGCTTGACGGCAAGAGGCGGGGCGCAAGAGAATGCAGGCCGCTCCCGCAGCAGTTAACGCCAGTTAAACAGGGGTTCCGACCATGCGCATGGTGCGCGTTTCTATATTCATTTTCTTAGCAGCTGCCCTTGCAATAATAGGAACTACGCCCAGCCGGATGTTTGCAGGTCGTAAAACGCGGGCGATGTCTGCGCACCATCGCGCGCAGCGCGCCGCGCAGACGCAGGCGGCGCGGCCGCGAAAGGTCCGAGTTAAGGCGGTCCAGCTGCAACAAGGATTAACTCCTCCCCTTCTGGTGGTTCCGACATTTGCGGCTGATAAGCAAGGGCTCGATGGCGGAGGCCCTGCGTATCTCATCCCGGTGCTGAATTCCTCGACGACGACGAGCGTGCAGATAACGAGCGTTACAGCGGACCCGTCGCTCACTGTGACATCGAATTGCAGCACGCTTGCTCCAGGGGCCAGTTGTACGATTTCGATGACTTTTGTGACGCAGAGTCTTCTTTGCAGCGCCTCGGTGACCGGAAACATCACTATTGCGAACAGCGATACGAGCAACCCTTCTCTGGTTATCTCGGTAACAGGCTTCGGTGGGGACGAAGATTTTCAGATCAAAAATCTCACCGACACCACACTCAATCCGGGGCTTCTAGCCGGGCAGTTGGTTGGTACAGGCGTCACCATCAGCAACGTTAAGTATACGGGCAGTCCGGTCGCGGCCGGAACGTTTCACAGCGAGAGCAGCATCGTCGGGTTTACCGACGGAATCATTTTAAGTACCGGGTCTGTGCGCAGCGTGATAGGTCCGAACTGCTCCAGTGAGATCACCACTGCGAGTGGATATCCGGGCGACACTGATTTGAGTAATCTGATCGGTCAAAACGCCACATTCGATGCGGCGGTATTAGAATTCGATTTTGTTCCAACCAATCCGACTATCCGGTTTCAGTATGTGTTTTCTTCGGACGAATATGAAGAATTTGTGTTTCAGTACAACGACGTATTCGGGTTTTTCGTGAACGGCCAAAACGTGGCCCTGATTCCACAGACTTCAACCCCGGTTTCGATCAACAACGTTAACAATGGATCAACTCAAGTGTTCGGAATCCCGCCGGTGAATCCTCAGTTTTATGTCAACAACGATATCCAGATCTTCGCAACTCCGCCCGTTGATACTGAAATGGACGGACTGACGGTCGTACTGGCCGCGACATCGAAAGTCAATCCCGGCGCGACAAATCACATAAAACTTGCGATTGCTGACGCGCTCGACGATGTGGTTGATTCTAACGTCTTCATTAAAGCTGGAAGCTTGTCGAGTTCCGTGGTGTCGCTCTCGCCCACGGGCCTGGCCTTTGGAAACTTGAACGTGGGGAGCACGAGCTCGACGCAAACGATCAGCTTGACCAACGTGGGAACGGCGGCGCTGACGGGAGTGACCATTGCTCCTGATTCGAGCAATTTCACCGTTTCCAACAATACATGCGGAGCGAACGTCGCGGTGGGTGCGACCTGTACATTCGCGGTGGCCTTCACGCCGCAAGCGCAATCATTGGGTCTGATTCAGGGCCAGATAAACATAGCTGACAATGCCGGCGACAGTCCGCAACCGGTGACGCTCTCCGGCACGGCGGTTAACGGGCCATTTGCCAGCATATCCCCGCTGAATTTGTTCTTCGCGCCGGAAGCGGCTGGCGCAACCAGTCCTCCACAGACCGTGACGGTCACAAACACGGGGACTGCTCCTTTGACGTTTGGCTCGGTGTCAAATACAAACACTGATTTCAAGCTCACAAACGGTTGTACGGCAAGCGTTCCTGTGAACGGAACGTGCACGATCATGGTGACATGGACGGCTCCCGCCGCCGGTACAACACTCCCTGAAACCGATTCAATCACACTTCAAAACAACGGACAAAATGGAGGCACGCAGTCCGTCGGTCTCGTCGGAGGAGCTACATCAACAATCACTGTAGCTCCAATGGCGCTTACATTCGGAAACCAGCCGGTGAATACGACGAGCGCAGCGCAAACCGTGACGATTATGAATACAGGGAGCGTACCTGTGGCAATTCCGAGTATCGTGGCGCCAGCTGGATTTGCCGAGACGGATAATTGCGTTTCGTCCGGAGGGCTGATCGCCGGAGCAAGTTGCATGATTATGGTGACGTTCGCCCCAACGAGCGTAGGCCCATTCAGCGGGTCACTGATGATTACGGATTCGGCGCAAGGGAGCCCGCATACCGTGATGTTGACGGGAACCGGGACAGCTGCTGCGCCGACGCTGGTGTCGATTGCGGTGACGCCGGCGACGGCGACGATTGGCATTAATGCGACGCAGCAGTTCACTGCGACGGGGACGTTTTCGGATAATTCGACGAAGGACGTAACGACGCAATCGGCGTGGACATCCTCGAACACCGCGACGGCCACGGTGGGAGCTGCAACCGGTCTCGCCACGGGCGTGGCGGGCGGGACGGTGGCGATCACTGCAACGGACGGAACGATTAAGGGCACCGCGCAACTGACGGTGAGCAGCGGGCCGACCTTGAAGTCGATTGCGGTGACGCCGAGCATGGCGAACATTGCTGTAAACGGGACGCAGCAATTCACGGCTACGGGAACGTTTTCGGATAATTCGACGAAGGACGTGACGACGCAATCGGCGTGGAAGTCGTCGAACACGGAAGTTGCGACGGTGGGGGCGGGGACAGGGCTGGCGACAGGCGTGGGAGTGGGCGGTCCTGTGACGATTACGGCTACGGACGCGGGAATTTCCGGAACTGCGCAACTGACGGTCTCGAATGTTCCGTTCTCGCTGACGATTAATCCACCTCCCGGCGGGGTTTTCGGTCCGGTCGCACCAGGCGGGACTCTTCCGGTAGGAGTGATACTGACGGCGCTTCCGGGCACGACGGGAACAGTGACGTTTGGCTGCACAACATCGTCGCCGACGATCACCTGTTCGCCCAAGCCGTCATCTGTGGCGCTTTTGCCTAACGGACCACTGCAGGTGGCGATCGTAGTGAATACGTTCTGCAAGGGGCCCACAACCGGAGGAAATGCCGTACCGGGGGGATTAGGCGGTGGCATCGGCCTGCTATTGCTGTCGACGATGCTGGCGGGAACCGCGTGGAGGTACCGGCGCAATCCGCGCTGGGCGGTGTCGTTTGCGTTGTTCGTGCTGATCGCGCTCGGAGGCGTAGCCTGCAACTCGCTGCCGCGAAACCCGAACGGCGTGACGCTGCCGGGAAATTATCAGCTATTCATCACGGCGACGTTCAACGGGCAGACGGTGTCGGCGCCAGCGGTCAACTTCGTTGTCAACTAGTGTAATTTGCAGGCGTTTTCGCCCGGGAGCGCGGGGTAACGATAACGTGCACGGTGGGTTTCGGCTTGCAAGTGTAAGCGTAGCGCGCAAGCGCAAATCTTACGACAAATCAATCGTAAACGGCCCAAGTCTCATAGACTCAGTCTGATACAGGGGGGATAGCGGTCATTCTGCTTTGTTGCGGAATGAAACAATGTACTAATCATGTGCAAAGTTTTTCTTAATTACAGCTCGGTTCTCAGCGCTTACGCACGTAGCAATCAAATGCTTCCCACCATCCGTTGTGACGGCTTTTCCTGGTGAAAACCCGGCGAATTCAATTCATGAGAGGTCTCAAAATGCGAAGGCCCGCCCTCGTATTACTTGGGTTTTTGATGTCGTTCGGAGTGACAGCCGCGAAGGCGCAGACGCCGGGTGCGGCAAACAAACCGGCAACAAGCGTGCCGAAGTCGAGCGTGGCTCCGAAGCCTATTCACCTTCCTCTCTTTTTTGAGGCGAATCGGGGGCAGGCGGACTCGCGAGTCCAATTCATGGCGCGAGGCAAGGGCTACACGCTGTTGCTGACTCCAACAGAGACGGTTCTTGCCGAATCGAAGACTCAGGTTTCCGCGCGGTCCGGCGCGTTCGCCCCTTTCGAAAATCCACTAATCGCAACGAAGACGTCTCGCGGAAGCGTGATTCGAATGCAGCTGGTAGGAGCGAATTCCGCGCCTGCAATGACAGGACTTGAAGAGCTTCCTGGCAAAGTGAACTACCTGATCGGAAACGATCCCTCGAAGTGGCAGACGCAAGTTGCGCTGTATTCGCAAGCGCGCACGGAGCAGGTGTATCCGGGCGTGAACTTGCTCTTTCACGGCGACGAGAGAGAGCTGGAATACGATTTTGTGGTGGCGCCGGGAGCGGATCCATCGAAGATCGCTTTCCGAATTCGCGGAGCCGCGCGGACGGAAATTGATGCGCACGGTGATCTTGTGTTGCACACGGCGGATTCCGAATTCCGCATGCACAAGCCGGTTATCTACCAGACGATCGCGTCCGAGCGCCGGCCGATTGAAGGCAACTTCGTGAAGAAAGGAAAGAACGAAGTTGCATTCCGCCTTGGCGCGTACGACCATAGCCAACAACTGGTGATTGATCCGGCGATTGGCTTCTCGTCGTTCCTGGGCGGAGCTGGAGAGGACGTGTCTGGTGGCTTTGCCATCGATGACAGCACTCCGGGCAGTCCCAAGCTATACCTCAGCGGATTCACTCTTGATTCCGCGTCGTTTGCGGAGCCGAAAACAATAATCGGTTCGGGCACGACCTCAACGCTACCCGTTGTGGCAGAAGTGGGGTTTGTGGCGAAGATTGACCCGACGGCTTCTGGCGCGGCGTCGCTGGTCTATCTGACCTTCGTTGGCGGCAGTGTGCCGAGTTTATCTACGCAGAAAGGCTGCCTAAGCGGATTTGTGTGGCTGGCGCTCGACAAATCGCAAGGAGCTGGAAACATTGTGCCAGTGTTGGGAGGAGAAACGAGCTGCGGTAATTTTCCAAGCGCAACCGTCCTCAATCCAGTCACCGATCCGAGCGGCACGAGCAATGGACTCGCCACCATGGCGGTACGAATGATGCCGAGTGGCGCGGCGATAGATAAAGCCGCGAGTCTGGGTGGCAACAACAATTTAGGGGGAGGCTTCATTGCAGTTGGTACGGGCGGAAATGTAATCCTATCGGGCGAAACGCAAGCGACAAATCTGCCGACGAAGAACGCTTACGTCAACACCTTCGATAACGGCGCAACCCCTCTGCCATATGATGACTGTTTTGTGACCGTCCTGAATCGCGCTGATTTGAGCATAAGTTATCTAACGTATTTGAATGTTGGAGGAGGCAGCACATCGGGGGACGGCGCGGGATGCGGCGCCTTCGAAGATGCTTCGGGAAATATCCTGGCCGGAGGAAACACGCCTTCTCCGACCGCGTTCAATTTGGGGCCGGGCGGAACGAGCCTGGCCAATGGTTTCCAGACGACCTTCCAGGGGACCAGAGACACGTTCGGGATGAAGCTGAACCCCAGCCTGGTGGGAGTGAACCAATTGTTGTACGCGAGCTATTTCGGTGGCGGTGGAGACACGAGGGCCGCGAACGGGTCTTTTGATCTCGGTAACGGTGTGGTGGCGATCGTCGGTTCGACAACGTCGAATTCAGCCAATGGGGACATTCCACTCAAGAACGCGTTTCAAATGAAAAACAACGCCACGGGTGGTGGTATGGTTGGCTTTCTGGTTCTCGTCAATACGATGCAAACAGGAGCCGCCAGCCTGCAGTGCGGTACGTACTTCGGCGGGACGGGTGGAGGCGATATCGTCGGGGCGGTGACGTATGACGCCGGGGATCCCACAGACTACCGAATCATTCTGGGCGGCCGAACGAACTCTGCTACTGATTTTCCAACAACGACGAATCCCAATCCCATTCAGCCATATGTAGGAGCCGTGGTAGGCGGGATGCAGAGCCCGGATGGGTTTCTCTCGATGTTGAGAGTGCCGACCCCCAGTCAGACGGCATTTAACGCCACCCTGGTGTTTTCGACGTACATCGGCGGAAGCAATCCGCCCGCACAGCTCACTGGCGCTTCGCCTACTCTCCTAGAGGATGACCGGATCAATGCCGTTGCTGTCGATGCGAATCACACTGTTTATGCGGTTGGAGAGTCGAATGCACCCGGCGGGTTTTTCGCGAATACGAATCCGACCACGACGGTGAACGGTTTCCAGACGACCTGCGCGAGTTGTAGCGCAATGGTTCCCGAGGACGATGTGGTTGTGTTTTCGATTGGAACGGGCGCAAACGCGACATTGCAATCTATTGCGGTGACGCCGACCACCGCGTCGATCCCAGTGGGACAGACACAGCAGTTTAGTGCCGTGGGGAATTACAATGACGGGACCGAGAAGGACATCACGAGTTTGGTGACTTGGACAACGGTGCCTACGGGCTTTGCGACGATGAGCACAACGAGTCCGGGACTTGCGACGGGAACTGCTCTCGGTTCGACGGCGGTGACGCCGGCTTTAGGAACCGCGACCGTGTTGAACACGGGGGCATTGACGGTAACGGCTGCGGCGGGAGCGGACCTTGCGATCACGAAAACAGGACCGAGCAGCATAGCGTTGGGGGCCGACCTTCCGTACGTCATCACCGTGACGAACAATGGCCCGGGGGCCGCTGCGGGCGTGGTGATGACCGACCCGGTGCCTGGGAACTTACAACCGCTTATGGTTGTGGCATCGGAGACGTGCACTCACGTCGTTAACATCGATACCGGCGCGACCACGCTCTCGTGCGCGATTGGTGCGCTCGCCAACGGAGCTAGCACTCAGATCAGTTATCACGTGACGCCAACGGCGGCCGGAAGTTTGACGAACACGGCGACTGTCGCCGGAAGTTCCACCGATCCGAATATGGGGAATAATTCGGCGAGCGTGACCACGACTGTGGGAGCGGCGGCGGCGACACATTTTTCAGTGACGGCGCCTGGGACGGCAACCGCGGGAACTGCATTCAGCATTACGGTGACTGCGCTGGATGCGTCGAATGCGGTGGTGACGGGCTATACGGGAACTGTTCATTTCACGGGCAGCGACACGCAGGCGGTGCTGCCGGCGAATTCGACGCTGACGAACGGGGTGGGAACATTTTCAGTGACGCTGAAAACAGCGGGGGCACAGACGATCGCAGCAACCGATACGGTGACGGCAACGATTACCGGATCTTCGGGAACGATTACGGTGGGGGCGGCAACGCTTGTTACGTTGCAAGTGAAGACGGCGGGAACGGGATTCGGCACCGTGACTGACAATCTGAGCAAAATCAGTTGTTCGCAAGAGGGAGGAGTGAATCCGGCGGGGAGTTGTTCGGCGCAATATCCGAGCGGAACGCAGGTGACGCTTACGGCGACGACGCCGGGAACTTTTGGCGGTTTTGTTGGCGCGCCCACTGCGTGCACTGGGACGGGAAATACCTGCCAGTTCACGATTACCGCTGCGGAAACTGTGACGGGGACGTTTACGCCAGGGCCGGGAATGTTCGCGCTGACGGTGGTAGCCGGAACTCCGCACACCGGTGGGGGAACGATCACGAGTGCGCCTACCGGGATCAATTGCACATTGACGGGAACGACGACGAGCGGAACCTGTATGCAGAATTTCCCGGCCGGGACACTGGTGACGTTGACGTCTGCGCCTGGGCCAGGGTCGGGTTTCTTCGGGTGGTCGGGGACGGCGCCGACGTGCCTGGCAAGTAGCAGCGTAAGTTGCTTGCTGAACATGTCTGCGGCGACGACGGCGACGGTGGAGTTTACGTCGGGCGGGGGAACGGTGAACGTCACCGTGACGGGCGCTGGAAATGTGACGGACACGGCGAACGCTGGGGAGATCAACTGTACGAATACCGCTGGAGGAACCCAGACGGGAACTTGCAGCGGGGGCTATACGCTGGGAGCGGGAGTCACTCTGACCGAGACGCCGGCTGCTGGCGCGACTTTCTCCGGCTGGACGGGAGCATCGTGCACGAATCCGACGGCGGCGACGTGCAGCTTTCAGGTGATAAATACGACGCCGATCGCTGTGGCGGCTACGTTTGCGGCTAGTGGCGGCGCGGCGACACATTTCTCAGTTACCGCACCAACGACGGCAACGGCGGGAACTATGTTTAATCTCACCGTGACGGCGCTGACTGCGGCGAATACGACGGCGACGGGATATACGGGAACAGTGCACTTTACGAGCAGCGATTCAAAGGCGGTGCTGCCGGCGAATTCCGCGCTCGCGAATGGAACTGGGACGCTGCAGGCGGTGTTGAACACGGCAGGGGCACAGACGATCACGGCGACGGATACGGTGACGGCGTCAATCACCGGTGTGTCCGGGACTATCACGGTGGCGGGTGTCGGTCCGGCTCCGATGCTGAACATCTCAAAAACTCACGTGGGGAACTTCACGCAAGGCCAACAAGGCGCGCAATACAGCCTGACGATAATGAATTCCGGTGCCGGACCCACGAGCGGCAACGCAGTTTCGACCACTGTGCAATCGACGGGATCGATCTACGCTACCGGCGACGGTAGCACCGCCCCGACGATAATCACTTTGCCTTCGGGCGCGACTTCAATTGTGTTCAACAGCGTTACAGGTTCTATCACGACGGGATGCGCGTCGACCGAGGGTTGCATCGTCCTGAACAATGGCACCGGAAACAACGCCAACGATCCGGATGGCGTCGGGGCCGCGCCTGCCACTTCCTCGAACACCGGGACCAGCAGCATTTCGGGCATGGTGGCGCCCGGCGCAGGTTATCTGGTTGGCCTTTTTGTTCCTGCAGGTGGGCCAACAGGTACGGCGCCGACCGCACTAGACTTCACGAGTTCTGGACTCGGCACCTCCTTTACCTCGCTTTCCCCGCAGCTTGACCAGGTGTTCTTCATTGGAGATGGACTGACTGGAGACGGCACGGGAACCCAGCAGACCTTCAACATTCCAACGGGAGCCGGGCAGCTTTGGCTTGGTATCAGCGACGCGGGGTTTTACAACGGAGCGCCCGGTGCGTATGGCGACAACTTGGGGACTTACACCGTGGGTTTGAGTGTGAACGCTCCCGGTTCGAGCGCGGTTACGGTTACTGAGACGGCTCCGAGTGGTCTTACTCTCGTGTCCATGGCGGGCACGGGCTGGACTTGCGGTGGCGCGAACCCGGCCAACGTTTGCACACGGTCCGACGTTCTCGCCGGCGGTGCAAGCTACCCGGTGATAACAGTGAGCGTGAATGTCGCGGCGGATGCGACATCGCCTCAAGTGAACATGGCAGGTGTGACCGGCGGAGGCTCAGCACCCGCGAACGCCTCGGACTCTACCGTCATCGAGAGCGCTGGCGTCACGCAACCATTGACGGTCGTTACAGCCGGAACGGGAACAGGAATGGTGACGGGCAATGGAATCAACTGCGTGAGCGGCTCCGCGAACGCATGCATGGCGAGTCTGCCGGCTGGGACACAAGTGGTGCTAACGCAGGCGGGGACGAACGGTTCGACATTCGCGGGATGGAATGGCGCGCCGACCATGTGTACGGTTGCTGGTGCTACTTGTTCGTTTACGATGCCAGCGTCGGCGGAGGCCGTTACCGCGACGTTTACGGCGGCGGCGGCGACGTTGAAGTCGATTGCTGTGACGCCGGCGAATCCGACTGAGCCGATAAATTCGTCGGTGCAATTCACGGCGACGGGGACTTATTCGGACAACAGCACGAAGGACATCACCGCGACCGTTACGTGGGCGTCGTCCAACACAGAAGCGGCGACGATCAACGCCGCGGGACTGGTGACGGTGGGAGGCACTGCTGGTCTAACGACGACAATCTCAGCGACGCTGAACGAGGTGACGGGTTCAACTTTGTTGACAGTTTCGAGTTCGCCGATTTCAATTTCCGTGACGCCGCCTGCGGGTGGAACTTTCCCGCCGGTGCCGCCGGGCGGGACATTGGCGATCGGGATCGTGCTGACGTCCACGCCAGGTTTCAGCGGAACGGTGACTTTCGGGTGTACGACGTCTTCTCCGACGATCACATGCGCGCCGGACCCAGCGAAGGTAACTTTGACGCCAACTGGACCGACGGATGTGGCGATCGTGCTGAATACGTTCTGCAAAGGAGCGACAACCACAGGATCGATACCGATGCCGGGCGGATCCGGCGGGGGCATTACGCTTCTATTGCTCAGCCTGATGCTGGGAGGCGTGTTGTGGATGTGGAGGCGGAGCCCGCGTTGGGCGGTGTCGTTTGCGATCCTAGTGTTGATGGCAATTGGCGGAGCGTCGTGCGCGAGTCCACCAAAGGGACCGAACGGGGCCACGCAGCCGGGGAATTACACGGTGACGTTCAGCGCTACGGTGAACGGCGTGACTACAAGTACGGCGCCGATTCCGTTCACGGTGGAATAAGTAACGACAGGCACTCTCGGCAGGCTTTTGGTATCAAACGGGCGTGATGTCGAACAGGTGCGCATCGAACGCTTCGCGACGAACGAAGAGGCCGATTGTGCGCAGCTCCTCGCCGGCTCGCGAGTAATGGACGTCGTGCAGCTCGTCGTAAAAGTCATACTGAATTGACGGCGAGATGCTCTCGTCCATTTGAACACGGCCTTGCGAGGCCGCGCCGACGATATTTACCGCGATGATTTTCCACGCTGTCGCAGATCTCCACTCATAAACCGCCAGATTTCCCGCAGTGTCGTCGCCTTCGACGACAATGGGAAGCAGGGACCAGTGACCCGTGTGAAATGCTTCCTCATTCGTGATTCGCAAGATCTTTTCGAAGAACGCGCGTATTGCTAGATTGACTGACTCTTCCGAGGCTCGCTGCAACGTAATCGGCAGACGAATCTTTCGGCCTTCGAGCTCGCCCTGATGATAGAAGCGCATACCGGGAAGGGTCGCCATTAGAGTTCCGGCCGCGACTAGCCGTTCGTTGGGAAATACGGTGGCGCAACGCTGCTCATCGTGATTCTCGAGGAAGCGCGCGAGGTGATTTTGATAGTCCACAGAAGCCGCGAGAATGCCGTGGACTGCTGAGGGATTTGTATCGCGCATGGCGTCGTACAAGGCTTTGTCGTAGACGAACGAAAATCCCAATTCGAGCAAGCGCGCTTCCGTGTCCCAGTATGCTTCGGCTAGAAGAACGAGATCGGGGACTACTGCATGTGCCTCCGCCCAGAATTCTTGTTCCGGCTGAGCGAGACCGCTGATGGAGGGTCCCCATACTTTTGCGAAAATATCGTTGAGAAGGAGCATCGCCATATCGCAGCGAATTCCGTCGCAGTGGGAAGCGATGGTGCGCAGGACATCGAGTTGTGCGGCGCGGAGAGCGGGCTGAAAATGATTTAACTGGGCAACGTCGTCCCAGGGCGGGAAGTAAGGATCTTTTCCGAAGGCCGGATATTTGACGCCAGCGGATGTCTCGACTTGGTAGAAGGCGGATGGATTCTGATCGTATTGTTCTTTGGTGCCCTGAATGTAGAATTCCGGGTGCTCGCGAGTCCAGGGACAATCGAGCGCGGTGTGATTGCCGACAAAGTCGAGGAAGAGCGCCATGCCGCGCCCGTGGAGCTTCTGGCGGACAGCGTCGAGAGAATCCCAGGTGCCGATGCGCGGATCGGGAATGTATTGCACGATGGAGTAGGGAGAAGCGATCGCGTCGCTCGGCTTCCAACCGGGAAGCGCGGCTTCGAATTCAGGGTGGTTTTGGGGATTTTCGAGCTTGATGCGCCGTGATTCGGGGCTGCGTTGCCAGAGGCCCATTAACCACACGATATTGAATCCGAGCTGCGCAAGCGAGTCCCACTCTGCGTCGGGCACTTCTGCCAGCGTGATTGACCGGCCCAGCCGGACGGAGAGTTCCTCAAGCCATGCCCATGTATTGATTTCGTAGAGGTGCGGGTGAGGGCGGATTGCGAAGCGAGAACGAGTGACGAAGCGCGCTGCCATGGGCGAGAAGCAGCGTAGATTGCGAGCATTGCTATGTCAACAAAGCGGCGTGTCAGCGGCGTGACTTCGCCGGCGGAGTTCGAAGGGATTGGTCTGATATACTGCGCGGCCGAAGGTTAAAGAGGATGCGGGATTACGAACTTGAAGATCAGGCGCCATAAGAAAAGTCGATTTTTATTATTCGGAATTCTAATTTTATTTGCGGTGATGGCAACTACTTCATTCGCGCAAGAGGCTTCGCGGGCGGAGAAGCCTTCAGTGGCGCGCGCGCACGCGCGAAACCTCACGGTTGACGATTATTTTCGGATCAAGGATGTGGAGGATGCGCAGATTAGTCCGGATGGGAAGTGGGTCGCATACGTCGTCACGACTCACGATGCGAAAGAAGACAAAGACAAACAGCGTATCTGGATGACGAGTACGTCAGGCGGCGATGCCATTGCGCTGACGAACGAAGATGCGAATTCAAGCCGCCCGCGTTGGAGTCCTGACGGGAAATCTCTTGGATTTTTGAGCGAGCGCGGAAACGAAAAAAAGCAGGTGTGGCTGCTGCCGCGCGGCGGCGGCGAGGCGGAACAGCTTACAAACACAGTTCAGGATGTGAATGTGTTCGAGTGGTCGCCGGCCGGTGACCGGGTGGTGTTGGTTCTGCAGGACGCTTCGCCGGAGGATCTGGAGGCGGCGAAGAAGAAAGAGGAGGGCAAAGCGGACGAGGAGCAGAAGGAAAAGACGCGAACGCGGCCGTGGGTGATCGACCGATTGCACTTCAAGGAGGATGAGATCGGTTATCTCGATCGCCGGCGCACGCACCTGTATCTGTTCAAACTGGCGGACCGCAAGATCAAGCAGGTTACTTTCGGCGATTACGACGATT
The DNA here is from genome assembly GCA_963772535.1 of uncultured Acidobacteriota bacterium. GTDB lineage: Bacteria > Acidobacteriota > Terriglobia > Acidiferrales > UBA7541 > Palsa-295. The sequence continues at coordinate 262,732 of CAVYXN010000001.1, read as the reverse complement.
CCGATCCGGCGTGGTCACCTGATGGGAAATCGATCGCCTTTACAAGCAATCGGACCGCTGAGCCCGACAGCAATTTTAATTCGGATATCTGGATCGTTCATACCGACAGCGGCGACCCTGCAAAATCGCTCGTGCACGTGACAACGAATCCCGCGGAGGATTTGGCCCCAACGTGGTCTCCTGACGGAAAAACGATTGCGTTCGTCACGCAGATCGACGCGAAACTATTCTGGTATGCAACCTATCACCTGGCGGTGGTGCCGGCGAGCGGCGGCGAGCCTCGCATCCTGACGAAGAGCCTGGATCGCGAGGTTTCTGCGCCCCGTTTTTCGCCGGATGGCCGATGGATCTATTTCATTGCAGAAGATGAGGGCACGCAGAACCTTTTGCGTGTGACGCCGAACGGAGGAGAAATAACGCGGCCGATTGCCGGGCGCCGAAAGGTGGAGTTTTATTCCATCAGCCAAGACGGAACGGTGGCGGCCACGCTCTCGAGCTCGAATACGCCCGACGAAGCGTATCTGCTCCCGGCGAATGGCGATCTGCGTCGGCTGAGCAAAGTGAACGACGATGCGATTGCGGGCATCGACCTCGCTGCGGTGGATTACGTTCACTTCAAGAGCAAGGATGGCACGGCGGTGACGGCATTCGTGGTCAAGCCGCCCGGTTACGCGGCGGACGTAAAGTATCCGACGATTTTGTGGCTGCATGGTGGCCCGACACTCAGCCATCAGGCTGAATTCGATTTTCGCGCGCAGATTTTGGCGGCTAACGGCTATGTGGTGGTTCAGCCGAACCCGCGCGGATCCTCCGGGTATGGCGAGGACTTTAGCAAAGCGATTTTTGCGGATTGGGGTCACAAGGATTATGAGGACGACATGGCGGCGGTGGATTACGTTCTGGAGCAGGGAATCGCCGATCCGGAACGGCTGGCGGTAGGCGGGCATTCCTACGGCGCGATTTCGACGAATTTCATCATCACGCGGACTCACCGGTTCAAGGCGGCCATTTCGAATGCGGGCGAATTTCTGTACATCGTAAATTACGGCACGGATCTCTATTCGCGTCACTGGGAATATGAACTCGGACTGCCCTGGGAAAATCGCGCGCTATGGGAGAAGCTGTCGCCGTTCAATCGCGTGAAAGAGATTACGACGCCGACGCTGTTATTGGGCGGCGACGCGGATTCCAACGTTCCCATTATTAATAGCGAGCAGATGTATCAGAGCCTAAAACGGCTGGGCGTACCGACGATGCTGGTGGTGTATCCAGGTGAGTATCATGATTTCGTGCGGCCTTCGTTCATCAAGGACCTATATGAGCGATATCTTTTTTGGTACGCGCATTATGTTAAAAGGGAAGGGCCGGCAAGTCCTCCCGAAGCGAAAAGGCCTGACTAAGAATTCACTGGGTGCTGGAACGCTGAGTGGGAGGCTGGAATGGAGCCGCCGGACATTCTGGAGCCGCGAGCGTGAGCGTGATTTCCTTCGTGTCGGCGTCGGAACCATCGACTGCGACAGCAGCGGAATCCATGCGAGAAGGATCTTCGCAGGCGTCATCTTTTCCGTGATGGATGTTGCGGCGCGACGGGTCGAGATCTTCCCACGCCGAAATTGAGTACTTCGCTGATTCGAGAAGTGTGAATTCGTAGACGTCTTCGCTAACCTTCCGCGCGGCCGGATTTTCGCCGTCAGCCGCTTTCGCCGTAACGTACACCTCGCCAGGCGGGCGCCCATTCTTCCACTTCAGCTTCACGCGAATCTCGCGCGTCGGGTAGCCGTCTTCTTCTTTCAAGCGAATATCAGCCTTGAGGAGTTGCTGGCCATCCTTGAGGGCGATGGGCGTGGCGGCGGAAAGATCAGGAGCCCCGGGATAGAAGGCGCGCGGAAACGGCGAATTCGGGTCTTTACGGTTGCCTCGATTGAAAACGATAATGTACTCGCCCGGTCCGACGTGATCGAACTCGAAATCGCCCTTGGGTCCTTGAAAGCCCCAGAGACCGGGACGCGAATCGTCGTACGCTCCTGCACGATAGAGTTCCACCGATGCGTTCGCCAGCGGCTTCCCGTCGGGGCCGCGAACGCTACCGTGAATCCGGCCGGTAGGCAGCGCGTCCACGTTGTACTCGTAACAGGCGCCGTTGGGAATCTTGAAAGTGGGCAACGGGCCGTTGAGCGTCTTTTGCGTGAGCTCCATGCGCACAGGAAGATTGGCTGTGAATTGATACTGCCCCGCGTGAACGTCGTAGAAGGTGTATATGCCGTTGCCGTCAGTGCTGGTGGCGAAGCGATCGTCCTTCGAGCGCAACTTTAATTTGATATTGGGGAGCGGGTCATCGGGATCGTCGGGCGGCGCAAGCATCGGGGGATTGGAGCGGCGCAAGACGCCGAAAACAGAGGCTACCTGGTTGCCGTTACGCATGGCGCGCAGTTGCGGGATGATCGCGCGCCCTTCGATAGCCGGGCGAGTGCCGCTGCAAATTGTTGCGAAGAGGCGGCCGTCCTCCGATCGATTGGGGAACACGAGATATTGCTCGCCTTGCTTGAAGTAGAAGGCACAGTCGCCATCGTCGCCGCCGGCAAAGATGTCGATTTCGGGCGTGTTTTCTCCCGCAAAGCGTTCGTTGATTCGAAAATGGAAGCGAACGACTGCTGGCGCGGCAGGCGAATTTGGATCCGGCGGAACATTTTCGGCAGAGATGACCGTACCGACGAATGCGACGTCGTCCTTCTGAAGCCCCGGACACATTCCGGGCGGCGCTTTCGAGCAGGCGCAAGCTCGTGCCAGAGTGGGGGCGGCGAGAAAAAGCATCAACAACGCAACAAATCGGCCTTGAATCATCCGAGGTATCCTACATCGTGGTGCTCGGTGAAATCGAGAGGCGATTGGAAGTTTTCGCCAGGGGCGTGCCACATTTTTAACGCGCACAATTGCGATAAGTGGTGCCGCTCCAAAGACCCCTAGCTTACGCCCGGCCCGCACCCAGGGGTTGCCTACACTTGCGAGCAGTCTTATACTCCTCGCCATGTTAAAAACTTGGAATCTTCGATTCGCGAGAATCTCCGCCGCAATTATGTGCTTGGGATTGTATCTGATCGTTCTCCCGCTGAGGGCGGCACAAAATGGATCGCGGAATCCCGATCAACGCGAAATACTCGAGCAGATTTTGACACAAACCTATCAACCATCGCAGGTCGGCAAAGGATTGATGGGTATCGGATCTGCGACGGCGGTTCGCCGTGCTGGGACAATCGTGGTGGTGCAGCGCCCGGGTCTATATGGGTCGTTCGATCGGAATGAGATTGCCTCCAGCGAGATTCATGGGCTGGATTCAACCGTATACCGCGGAAACAAAGACTACGTAGTTCCTCCCGGCGAACGATTTTATGTATTTAATGTTTCCGTTGTTCAAGACAACGTCACCGTCGCGCTTCTTTCGGCGCGTTTGATCAATAATGCCAAGGGTTCGGGCAGGGTGTGGACGGCATTGACTTTCTATTTTCCCGCGCAGACGCTCGCGAATGCGGATAAGGATGATGTGTTGCGCGGGATTGTGCCCTGGCTCGTTCCTGAAGGGCTCGCGACGATGGGCGCACAATCCAATTCTGCCGGGATCCTGGCGCCTGCGACGTCTGCGCCACAAGCCGTGACGACACAGCAGGCTCCCACGTCCGCGGCGGTGGTGCGACCTGAGCCGGCGCCTGCTTCGCCCGAACGCCTCGCCATGGGAATGACCCGCGACGAAATCATCGCCGCGATGGGAACACCGCAGCGCGAAACGAGTTTTGAAGGACGTGCGTGGCTGACTTACCCGAACCTGGTTATCGTGCTGGAAGACGGGAAATTGAAGTCGATCGATCAAGCGGTGGCCGCGCCCGCCAAAGTAGCCATTCATTCGACTCCTGACGGAGCCGAAATCTATCTGGATGGACAGCTCATTGGATCAACCCCTTCGACTCTTGAGTTGCCTTCGGGAACCCACGAGCTGAGCGTTCGACTTTCTGGCTATCAGGACTGGACTCGGAGCATGCGAGTTCTTTCGGGCAGCGAAATTAATCTGGATGCGAAACTGGAAAAGAAGTAAGCCGCCGATTCCGGGCAAGGGCTCGTCTTACCTGCTACGGCTCGCGACGTCGCTAAAGCAAGTCCAGGGCTGATTTATTTTCGCGCTGGACCTGCTTCATTGTGCAGCTTGTGGGCGCTTTATCTGGCCGCCACCGCAGTAACTTCGTGCCGTGCCTGAATCTCCCGCCGGTGAAATGGTCGAATTGAACTTCGACGATGAGACGCGGATCGAGCGGCTCCCATTCAAGCGAATGTTTGGTGCTCCAGCGGCTCAATCCTCCGGGAGTTTTACCTGTAAAGCCGGGCGGCTTGATCATTCCTTTGAGCCTTTTTGTGAGTGGGGCTCGATCTTCGTTTGCGATTGAAGACCTAAAACCGACGTGATTTAGCTTTCCGGCTTTATCGTAGAGTCCCAAGAGCAGTGATCCGACCAGAGGTTTTTTCTCGAGGTAACGGAAGCCGCCTACGACGCAATCCGCAGTGCGTTGCTTCTTGATTTTCTGCATTCCGGTGCGCTCGCCGGTTTGATAGGGCATGTCGTCACGCTTTGCCACGATTCCGTCGAGTCCGACGCCCATGTGGAACCATTTGCCGGCGAGGGCGCTGTCCTTCGTCATCGGCGAAAGCTGGACGGTTTTATTCTTTGCGGCGAATTTCTTCATAAGCGATTCCAGCGCTCGCCGCCGGTCGCGCAGCGGAAAATCCACGAGCTTCTTTCCAGAGGCATCCACCAGCAAATCGAAAACGATGAACCGGCAGGGGCTTTCCTTGCTCAATTTCGCGATGCGGCTGGCCGCTGGATGAATGCGCATCAGAAGATCATCGAAGGACAAATCACCATCTACAGGGATCACGATCTCCCCGTCCAGCACAAACTGTTTGGCACGAAAAGCACGGAGCGCTTCGACGAGCTCAGGAAAATATCGCGTCAATGGCTTGCCGGATTTTGATTCCAGGTCGACTCGGTCGCCATCGCGAAACGCCAGGCAGCGAAATCCATCCCACTTCGGCTCGTAATGCCATTCCGCTCCCTTTGGCAGATCTTCGCCGGGCTGCGCCTCCATTGGCGCGTAGGTTTTCGAGAGCGGAAGAGTCATACGAATCTCGCGAGATTTGTGCGGCCCTTCTGTTCGAGAAGGGGTTTCCACAAGTCGCCAATCTTGGCCAGGCGCGGCGGCACAGTTTCCATGGTGAAATCGTTCATCTCGACGCCCCGTTCCACTTCTTCCCAGGTAATTGGGGTGGACACCGTAGCCTCGGGTTTTGGCCGGACGGAGTAAACGGACGCCAGAGTCCGATTCCATGCGTTCTGGTTATAGTCAACTAGTACGTGGTTGCGCGGGCGCTTTGCAACGCGGTACTCCGCGGTGATCAGTTTCGGATTGCGCCGAGCAAGTTCGACGGAAAGCGCCTTGGCAAACGACCAGACTTCCTTTTGGGTGGGGCCTCGGACGATTGGAACGTAGACGTGAATTCCGCGAGAGCCGGTCGTCTTGGCGTAACTCGTGATGTCAATTTCGGCCAACGCATCTCGGACGACCAGGGACGTCTCGCGCACCTGAGCGAAAGAAGCGCCAGGCGTCGGATCGAGATCGAAATGCAAATAGTCGGGCCGGTCGGGGTCATCGCAGCGCGCGTACCAGGGATTCAGGTCGATGCATCCTAGGTTCACAATCCATAGCAGCGTCGCAAGATTCTGCACCACGGGGAAATCGATCACGTTTCCCGAGTGATGCTCGATCGAGCAGACGGGAATCGAGCGCGGCCGTGACTCCGGCGCTCGCTTCATGAAGAAGAATTCTCCCGAAATTCCGTTGGGGTAGCGTTTCATCACCATGGCCCGGGCTTGCACATGAGGCAATAACCACGGTGACACGTCCGCGTAGTACTGGAGCAAGTCTCGTTTCGTTAATTTGAGTTTGGGCCAGAATATTTTTTGGAGATTGGTGAGCTTTACTTCGGTGCCATCGATTTCAATCGTCGCGTCATTTACTTGCGCCGGAATTATTACTCCCGAACCCTTCGTGGGCGTTCTGCGGCCGCGCGGAGAACCTTGTTTTTTGATCTTACGTTTTTGAGTTGTGGAGGACGCCGAGCGGGCCACAAAACCTCACGAAGGAGTGAATCAGATAAACATGATTTACTAACGGCGGTCCCAGCAAAATGCAGCAATACATCTATAAGCCGAACTATTCGAATATCTCCGCCCTAGAGCAGAAAAGCCATCCTACTTCTTTTTCGACTTGCCTTCATCGCTGCCAACGAGCACAAATTTCTGGACGCGTTTCGCGTTGTCAACCTCGCCCGTGTACAGATTCCCGTCCGAATCGGCGGCGATTTGGTGCACCCAGTGAAATTGGCCGGCATTGCGGCCGCTATGTCCCGTCTCGCCCAGGACATTTCCGCTGTCGCGCTCGAGTATCCACAAAACGTTGTCCTCCCCATCGGCTAAAATCATGAACTTTTGCTGAGCATCGGTTGAAAATGCGAAGTCCCAGGCATCCCCCTGGCCCAACGTTTCTTTGCGCACAAAAAATTCCTTCAGGAACTTACCTTGCTTTGTGAAGACTTGAATTCGATCGTTGGTGCGATCGCACACATAGACCAGCCCGTCATTCGAGATATGAACGCAGTGAACAGGATTCCGAAATTGCTGATCGGGTGTTGCCGCCGGGTTATACGGGCCGGGATCCGCGTCATTGGGCGGGTTTCCGTACGCTCCCCACAGGCGTTTGAACGCGCCGGTTTCAGAGTCAAAAACAATCACGCGCTTGTTCATATACCCGTCGGAGATGTACACCTCGTGCGCCTCATCGTCCACGGCAATCCCTGAAGGCCGCCCCAACAAATCATGGCTCGAGCTATCGGCCGGCTGTGTGGCGGGAACGGGATGGCCGATTTGCATCAGGAATTTTCCTTCGGGGCTGAACTTGATCACCTGACGATCCACCGGCGCGTTTCCGGCGATCCAGATGTTGCCTTTCTTGTCGATGTGAATGCCGTGCTCGCTGGCGGGCCAGTCGTAGCCTTGCCCCGGACCGCCGAGCGAGCGCAGCAGATTCCCCTGGGCGTCAAATTCGAGGATGGGCGGTGCGGCGACGCAGCACTCCGAGCGCGGAGGCGTTTGCTCCGCTCCTAACTCGTCCGGCGTGTCCGACTTCGGCCGCTGCAAAACCCAAATGTGATTTTCGCGATCCACCGTTAGGCCACCCACCTGCCCCATAATCCAGTTGTTCGGCAACTGCTTGGGCCACGAAGGATCCACTTTGTATTGCGGGGCTGTGGTCTGTGCGCACACCGGTGGGCAGGCGCCAACCGAGAGAAAGCAGAAAATCGAAAGGAGCAGAGTTACGCTGATCTGATTATTCAGAATGCGCACGGAAACCTCACCTCCCGTCAGTTCGTTGCCTTAACGAATCTTGCGGAGCCCACAGCGAGAGCGGTTGGTTAAGAGTTGGGGTGAGCGACGGGGTTTGAACCCGCGACCCTCGGTGCCACAGACCGATGCTCTACCAGCTGAGCTACGCTCACCACAGTACAGTTAGCTTATCACGGGTTGCACAATCACTGCACAGCCCGCGTGACGTTGCGGCCGCACCGCAGGTAATGGCGGTCCTTCGCTTGTGGTGCTCGGCACTGAAAATCTCAGAAGCGGAATCCAAGAAGCACTACAAACTGCGCATAGACGGAAGCCAGAGAAGGATGGACTAGGGGAAGGCCCATTCCCGATTCCTCGCTCACCGCGACTTGAAGTGGGCGCGGTGGATAGCGCTGTGGCAATCAGCGCAGAGCGTGATCAAATTTTCGTCCACGTCGTGACCCAGTCGGTTTCGCGAGCACAGGTGGTGAACCTCGAGGTGCTCAGAACTGCCGCAGTACTGGCATCGCCAGCCGTCACGCACCAATACTTCCGTGCGGAGCTTGCGATAAGAATCAGGGCTGAGCCGAAGCCTCGGTCGTCGTGGTTGAAAATCATTCATCGGACTTTCCCCATCTGCTCCACGAATTCCATCTTCTGCGGGTCCGGAAGCAACGAAAAAAGTCGACTGAGTGCGAAGAGTAGTAACTTAGGGTTACCACCCTCAAGGTGAGCTCCGGCAAGGAAATCAGCACAAATCATCTCTAAGCAATAGCCACGCGACTTGCTCGCGCCGAGCATCAGCGCCGCCGTTTCGAGCGCTCGCTCAATCACAGGCAGTTGGCTCTTATAGAGTTTAAAATAAATGATTTCCCACGGCTCCGTTTCCTGACCAGTCAAATGTTTCTCGACTTCCCGCTTAAATCCTTCCTTGGGAAGTTCGATCGCTTTGTGCAACCAAGTTGCACAGTCAAACTGTTCGCCGTCGCGACGCGCCACTTTCGCAAGTTCGGCTGCTTTCGACCACCCCACATGCTGCAAATCGTGATGAATGCGACGAGGAAGTTGCTCGTGGATTGCCATCAGGTAATACGCTTTGCGCCTCGATTCTGGAAAACGTTTCGTCAAAAAATCATCGAATGACGCAAGGCTTTCGAGCCTCCAGTACTGGCCAGCTCGCACTTCGCACAAGTACCGACCCAGTTCGACGAACCGCGTGTCCTTCTGTTGCTCGGCATGCATCTCCCAGGACAAGATCTCATCGACCTTGTCGAGAACGAACAGAGCCCGGCGGCGATTTAGTTTGGGTTCCATGCACAAACGCCCGTTAGTCGTCAAATTGGTCAAGCCAATCAAGATCGGTTGCTCCCGCTCGGCGAACGAGTTTGGAATCCATCAGCCGCTGATCCCCAAGGCAGAGGCCTAGATGGGCACAGGACACACATCCGTTTTGTGGAAAACGAATTCCGCTGTGCGGAAGAAAGTGGCCGGCTTCAATCTGCTCGACGGCCGTTTCGACCAGTTGTCCGAATTCCCGACGCTGATCTTCGTCGATGGATGTCTTCAGATATTGAATTTCCGGAACTCTCTTGCGAACGAACACCACCAGGGAGACATCCGCGATTCCGGTCATCCAGGAGTAGCAGACGAGCTGCGGATCGAGCGACAGGAGACCATCGGGATGTTCCGGATAGCGCGATGCTGTCGTTTTCCAATCGAGGATGCAATTGGTCCCGTCCAGCTCGCCAATCGCATCGAGGTAAGATACAAAATCGCTTCCGCATGCAAGTGAGCGGGTGAACTTTACCTGGAGATTGCTCTTCGGGCATCGAATCCGCACACGATCGTCCTGGGCGAATCGTTCGAGCAGGCGAATACCCTGGTGATAGAGCCGGTCCCATGAGTCGCTCTTGGCATACTGGAGCGAGGCGTCCTGATGTTCTTGCCACGCCTTAAAAAAGGCGGCGGTCGAATCTTCTTCGCGGTAATATGCTGCCAGGGCACTCTCGAAGCAGCGACCGAAGATCATTGAGGCTCGATCTTCCTTTTCGCACCAGCCGTCGAGGTACCGATAGCGATACTTCCGCGGGCAGCGAAGATACTGGCTAATCTGCGTGAAGCTGTAGGTCATTCGACCCTCCCGCCACGACGCCTTCGCGAGCATCCTTCGAGATAAATTCCCATTCCGCGGATGGTGCAAATCCTTCGAGGCTGACAAAAGTGCGACCCGCGAAAGCTTTTCTCGTAGTGCGCAGCACACCGGTCAGACCGAGCAGAGCCTTTTCATCCACCTCGTCGCGGCCGAGCAAATCCGTGTCGTAGCCGAAATCCCGAAGAAACCAGTTCAGTTTCCAGAGCGACTTCTGAGTGCAGTAGATTCGCCCCGAAACTTTGCGTGAGGCGAGATCGCTGGGCTCGAGGATCGCAAGACTGAGAATGAAGAAGGGTTTTTGCGGGTGCCAGCGATAGTAAGCTCGATCCACCCGAACCAGAAATATGCCTTCCAGAATTCCATCGCCGCGTGATGCTTCAGCATGCAGACCGGGAAAATGTCGTTCCACGACTTCACCTCCGGAAGCTGGCTGTAGCCGTTCAATTTGCAAATCAGCGCAGCACGATCCTTAGCGGCCTCTTCGGCCAGTGTGGAAATGAAGGCTTCGATCAGGTCACGGCTGGCATCGCGGAGCGCTTCGGTTCCGCAGAAGTCAGCCGCATAGCGTTTCACGAGGCTGGGATCAAGCTCGTGCTTGCGGACGAGTAGGCAGAGTTTGTCGCGCAGCCTTGGCTGGCCAGTGCCGGATCCGTTTCCATTCGAATGAACGGAATCCATCCCTTTACCCCGAATCCGCTCAGGTGGCGAAGAGAGACACCCAAGTTCCTCGACCGAGCAGAGACCGATTCCATAGGCTTTGCGTAGCGCGCGATTTACGGCGCGGGTCTCTGCGACGCGCATCTCTGCGCCCCGAACTACGGAGGATGTGTTGGAAGGATCCGCATCGCCGTGACCTACGAAGCCCCGTGAGCTCGATGATTTGTAAACTGTTGCCTTGAAGACCCAGCAGCGTGCTTCAGCGTTGCAGAATCTGGAGACTGGATGAACCCGGATGCCTGCACATCCGTTTCGACGTGAAAGCCTCACCAATCCCGAATGCGTCACATACCAGCGGCCTTCCAAGAGCTGGAGATCGCCCACCCGCACCGAGAATTGGTACTCGCGACAGAGTGCTTTTAAGCTCTCCCGTTGAATTCCATGTACCTGACCTGGCCACAACTTCTTCACAATAGCGAGATCGCCTCTCGTCTCATGGTTAGTTCCTTTAAACGACCCCTGTCATACAAGTATTGTATAATCGTCCGCAAGATTAGTAAAGTACGAATCTGGGCTCTGGCCGCCGATCGGCGGAAGGGGATTTACTTATATTGGGGTCTAAGAAAGCCGCAAGGACAGCGGCCTGTCGCAGGCGAGAATCGGTGGGATCCATACCGAGGACACTTCGGGTATTTTCTGGGCCGGCCCCCAGAGCGCGGCACGTGTTTGGCCCTCTCGCCCTTCGGCACCTTTGACCACCTATGGCGAGCTAATTCTGCCGCGTGGACGTTTTTCCTCTGCCGTGGCATTTGACTACGATTGTAATCATTTCTTGGGAGCTTCAGAAACTTGTGTTCTTCGGCGTGTTTCGATCGTTGCGGCCATGTGTCGCTGCGAAGGATTCGATCGCGCTTTCTTGTTCATAGCCAGGGTGGCTGGTACGGTTCTGGGGAGCCCAGAAGCCCCAAAAAACTGTTTGACAAACCCCGCCACCGATTTGCTAGTCTGAGATCGCGATAATTCGGGTCGACAGACCGGCACGGCACCGCCGATCATCGCGAAGTTCTTCGCAGTATCCGCGTAAGGTACCCCGCCTCAAGCACGAGGTTGATCGCCCCCGTAGGGCACGGCACTCGCCGCTTTTGTTTTTGCAAACAAAACGCCGCGATTGATCTAACTCACACTTTAAGGTACCAATATGTTAACACCAAAATCGAGCACGCGCCGCGGATCGGGCGGCCCGCGTACAGCTCGCGGAAAATCGAAATCGTCACAGAATTCTCGCACTCACTCGATCTTCGTCGACCGCGTTCTTCCCGAGGAAGAAACTGCCGCTGCGTTGTTATATGCCGAGATCCAGACAGAGTTTCGCCTGGAAGGCGCGACGGAATTGCGGATCGGTCGTGAGCTAGTGCAAAACGAGCTCCAGGCTCGCCGCATTGAACAATTCGCAGTTCAGGAATCGATGAAGGCCAAGAGGCTGGCCCTTTCTTATGTAGAAGTCCGGAGTCATTCATTTCGGTATCCAATTCCCAAAGAGCACCAGAATGAGCCAGGATATTTAACGCGCCTGCGTCCACGGCCTTGCATTGCATTTCTGACGCAGCTCAAAGAAGCGGTTGAAATCCGCGGCCCTCGGCCCGACGAGGATCTGCATTTCGTCCGATTGATCTATGGCGACCAGCTGACCGACCCCGCGGAAGCAATTATGATCCGCTACTTAATTCTGAAAGATCGTGAGGACGGTAAAGGCGACGAGAGCACCAAAAAGCGGGAAATTGCAGATGAGCAGGCTCTCATCCTGGAAGCCATCGAAAGGGAAATTAAAACGCAGCAAATCCTGCAGAAGCTCGCCGCCCTCGCCGATTTGTCGGGGCCCGCATCGGATTTGGTGGATCTGCCGCCGCATGAAATTGACGATCGGATTGAACGCTACCGCACCGCGAATATGCGCAAAATGGACCGTTCGCTGGCCATTTTGGAAACCATTCGCCGTCTCAAGAAGGCGTAAATTTCGAAAAGACGCTACTTCCCGAGACAGAGCAACAAGCCGGTTCCGAAAGTAGGCCATTAGAAACGGCCACGTCGAGACGGCGCGGAGCCTGCGATGTGCGGCTGTTCTGCCATCGTCCGCAAAAACTGATCTGGCTCGTCGCGACCACATCGACGAATGTCCTCAGCGACGAGTGTGGAGCGTATATTTACACTGTTATTACTTAACGTAGGAAGTACGGGGCGCACGCCGAAAGCGCCGGATCGAATCCAGAAGGATTCTGCCGGAGGAACAAGGGGGCAGAACGCCAAGAGCGATCTAATACTACATACGTAGTGTCGCCACCTGGTCCCGCGGAAACACGTTTTTTGCGAAACGAACTTCTTTATGTGCCTTGTATTGAGTTAGGTAGCATTTGGTTTTTGCATTTTTCGGGCGCGTTTGGCCGCACGCCGCTGACGGGCAGTTAGGCGAATTTCGCCCGGCGCGTTCTGCGTATCGAGAGCATCAGGCAATTCGGACTCTTCGCTAGTTTGATCGGACGCCTCGCTCCCCTCTCCCACAGAGGCTGGAGTTTCCGGGATGGCTTCTCGAGCCGTAGAGGCCGCCATTATCCGATTGCTCAAACGGTCGAACGCTTTGTGAATCGCGTCTTGCAGTTCCGCGTCGATAAATTCCCGTATTCGAGCGATTTCTCCGGCCACCGCTTCCGCCGTGAACATTCTCACCATTTCCATGATCGAAGCCGAACGGTCCACCTGGCTGGCCATGGAATCCTCCCCAGCAGCGACGACAGGCCGCTCTTCCGGCAGCAACAGCGTCCCGGTGGTGCGCGCTGAGAGGACTGACGCATCCGCCGCCATCTCTGAAGCGCGCCCTGAGTGCTCAACATCAGGCATCGAAGCGCTCAGCACAAACTGATTTGGATGCGCGATATTTTCTTCGCTCGCAACCGGAATCACCAGTTCTTCATCTTCTGGACAGGGAAACCAATCCGCCGGCGGCAAATCGATGTCCCACACATTCCCGGCGACTTCGAACTCGATCCCGACATGATAGAGCGCGCGATAAGCCTGAGGACGCCGCACCCAAATAACGCGCGCCGGAACCACCCGTGGCGGTCGCCGGGGATTCTGATGGCGTACCTCGAGCATGATGGAAGAACTCGGAGCAGGATAGCGAATACCCTGATACTGGCAGCCGTTGCAATTCACCATCACAGTCTTGGTGCATTCACGGAATGGCTGGCCAAGCGTGTCAGTCCCTTTGACGGTGATCGAGGCGGAATGCATCACTCGCGTGCTGCGACGCTTCTCGGCGCCACCCCCGTTCGAGTCGAGATTCTCCGTCACGTCCGCCTTCCGCCTCCGGCCGGAACCTGTTCCGACGGTAACCGGCCCGGCAGGCGAGGTCAATGGAACGGAGATACAAGTAGTAAGCAGGTACCTTCGACAATCGGCTGTTGTCCGGTTTCGGGGAAATCAGCGCGGGCGGCGGAAGGGAATCGGAGGGGAACGCCTGGGGCGACCGGCAGATTGCTTGAGCCGAGCACGCGCCTGATCCGCCCACGGGCCGGAAGGAGCATAGCGAAGATAGAGCAGCCACTGTTCTCGAGCGAATCGGCGCTCCCCGCGCTTTTCATATGCCAGCGCCAGGTTGAAATGCACGTCGGCGTGTGCCGGCATGGATCGCGCTGCGCGACTAAGATGTTCGACAGCTTCATCGACCTCGCCTACTTCTTCGAGCGTGCAGCCGAGATTGTAGCGGGCGATTCCATTCAGTGGATCGAGGTCCACGGCAGCGCGAAATGAGGCACAAGCGTCGGAGATTTGGCCGGTCTGGTAGTAAGCGACCCCAAGGTTGATGTGAGCTTCGATCCAATCGGGCGCCAGGTTTACCACGCGCTCGTAAGTCTCAATCGCTTCCGGGATTGTTTCCGGATCCGCCTCGCAATCCAACGCCATTTCGAAAAGTTGCTCGGGAGTTCGACCCACCATGGATCGTAATTTCGCCGGCACTTCGGACGATTCGAAGGGAAATGCCCATTGACGCCGAATCGGGTTGAAGGGCATTGGAGTACCCGGCGGAACAACGAGGACTTCCCGGCCGTGTTGCTGGATGCAATGCTCCTGCAGCGGGCGCGGCTCGGCGCCGAACTGTTGCTCTGTGAGTGAAACTGCGAGACGAACGCGACGAGCAGGAATTTTACATTCAGTGAGGCGCTTGACCGTGCGGAGAGCGACCAGATCGCCGAAGCTGTAAAACCGTTCACCCCAGCGCGCGCGCGGGCGAACAAGCTGCAACCGCTCCCAGTAGCGAAGACGGCTCGGCTCAACTCCCAAAATGCGCCCTGCTTCTCTGCGCGTGTAGCGTTGAGTCAAGCCCGGCGTTCCCCTGCGTCCGAAGAATTGTGTCGAATGATTATGCACCCTCTGTCAATCCGATGTGATGCGTATTGCTGTGGAAATGTGTGGAAAAGCAACCGGACCCCTGTGGATCGATGTCCCGGACAATAACCACATGACGACATCGAGTTGCGCGCACCCAGTGGCTTGCTAGACTTTTAGAGGTACTCGCCCGCCACGATGCCTCTCGACAGCGCAGAACGTCTGTATATCGAACGCCAGGTCACCCTGGCGCGGGCCATTCTGGTCGCTCTGGCTCTTGTGGCATTGCTCGAAACCTCACCTGCCCCGGCAAAGCGTTCGGCGGTTATCTTTCTTTCATTTTATTTGGTCGTCTCGCTAGGAATGGCGCTGGCCGAGCAGTTTTTCAGCGATTGGCACCTGCGGATCCCTCTCACGGCCGATGCTGTGGCGCTGGCGGTATTTCTATTTCTCACGCCTTCGGCGTCCGCTTTCTGGTTCCTGCTGCTGTTTTCGGTTTTCGCCCTTAGTTCGCGCGGGAATTCGCGGACAATGCTCGTTCTCGTTGCCGCCGCTACGGTCGGAGTAATCGTGCGCGTTGCGAATTCGGTCCCCGAACCGCTCGAGTGGCACAGCCTCCTTCATTGGCTGATGCTTGGGACGGGCACACTGATCTCCGGTCTGGGAATGGGATATCTTGGCGCACGAGAACGCGAGCACCTCGCGCGACGGCAGTTTCTGGAGAAAGTTAGCCGCTTGCTCCAATTTGACCGCGGCCTCGCGGAATCGATTCGTCAAGCACTCGGAGAAATCGCCGTGGCGTTCCGGTGTGAGCAGGCCTGCCTTGCGATCCGCGAAGAAGACCTCGAACGATTGTTCGTGTGGAAAGTCCGCCCAAGTGAGCGCGAACCCAACTCTCCAGAAATGCTGCCGCTTTCAAGGTCCGACACTTTTTTAGCCGACAGCCTTGAGGTCAGCATGTGCTGGGAATTCCGCAATGGCAACGGCGAAGGCTTTGGTTGGGACCGTCGCACCGCCCAGCTGTTTCGGGAGGTGCCCATGCCCCCGAACGCCACGCGTGACGAGTTCGGGGCCAAGTCGTTGTTGGCGGTCACCATTGAAGCGGGAGGACGGCCGGCCGGGCGAGTTCTGTTGATTAATCCGACCGCGCCAAACGGGGCCCCCAGGCGTTTCTCAAAGGCTGATCTTCGATGGCTCGAGCAGATCGTGCGACACTTGGGGCCGCCACTCGAGAACGTCTTCCTCCTGCGTCACCTCAGGGCCCGAGCTGTGGAAGCCGAGCGGAGCCGCATCTCACGCGATCTGCACGACGGTATCTTGCAGACGCTCTTGAGCCTGAATATTCAGCTCGGAGTGCTGCGCCAGAAGACGACTCAGACACCTGAAAAAGCCTGCGCTGAGCTTGGGAGCCTGCAGAAGACGGTCCAGCAGGAAAGTGAGGAGTTGAGGCGGTTTGTCACCGACCTACGGCCATTGCGCGTGGAAAGCGCCGATATGCGGGAACTGATGCTGGGATTTGCCGAGCGTTTTCGCAACGAGCAGGGGATGGGAGTGGACCTTTTCATCGAAGATCGCAATTTGACGCTTCCTGACCGCATTTGCAGGGAGTTGTTCCAGATTTACAGAGAGTCACTACACAACGTAAAAAAGCATGCGAATGCGAGTCACGTCGTGGTAAAACTAGGTCAAGACGAGGCGAAGGTCTTCCTCGTTATAGACGACAACGGCCGAGGGTTTAGCTTTTCAGGGCGATACACGAGCGAAGAACTCGATCGGCTGCGTCTCGGCCCGATTTCGATCAAAGAACGAACAAGAGGCGTCGGGGGAACGCTTACGGTGGAGTCGAATCCCGGGCACGGAGCACGCCTAACCGTTGAAATCCCATTGAGTTGAGATGACGAAAGCAAAACAGGTGATTCGCATCCTGGTGGCGGACGACCATGCCATCTTCCGCGAAGGTCTTCGCAAGCTGCTCGATGCGGCCGAGGAAATTCAGATTGTCGGCGAAGCGTCCAACGGCGTCGAATGCATCAAGATGCTGGCCAAATACAAGCCGGATATCCTGCTGCTCGATCTGCGCATGCCAGAGAAGGACGGTCTTGGTGTGCTCGAGGAGATCAATTTCGACTCGATGCCCACGCGCGTGATCGTTCTGACCGCCGCGGAAGACGATCGCGACGTGGTGCGCGCCATGCGGCTGGGTGCGCGCGGCGTGGTGCTGAAGCAATCAGCAAGCGATCTGCTCGTGAAAAGTATCCGCAAAGTGTATGACGGCGAAATCTGGCTGGATAACCGGATGACGGCGGAAGTGATCGACGCCTTCAAGAAATCGGCGGAGTCAGGGCAGCGGCGCGAAAAGCCGCTGTTGAGCGATCGCGAGAAAGAAATCGTGCAGCTCGTCGCTCAGGGATTTCGCAACCGCGAAATCGGCGAAAAGTTGTTCATCAGCGAGCAGACCGTAAAAAATCACCTGCATAACATTTTTGACAAGCTCGGCGTCTCCGACCGGCTGGAACTCGCGCTCTACGCGATTCATCACCGTTTGATCGATCAATCCTGACGGTCACGCGATTCTGGAAATTTTCACCAACTTATCCTTCGCTCGTTTCGATGCGGTATTCTATTCCACGGAACAAAAAACGTAATGGCCTCCCCGACAAGCATCGCGTCCAGCGCGACCGGCCCAAAAAACTATTCGCGAGAAATTGTTCTCCTCACCACTCTGCTCTTGCTGCTTCTTTCCGTCGTCTTCACTGCGTTTGCCGCGCGGATGTATCACAAGAAATACCATGTGCTTGGAGATGAGTGGTTTGCGCGGGGTGATCAGGATTTTCATTCTGGAAATGCCGCGGCGGCGCTTAGTGACTATCGCAACGCCCTCCTTTACTCGCCAGGCAACACGAGTTTTCAATTTCATCTCGCCAAGGCGCTGGCGGCTTCAGGACGGAACGACGAAGCCCGGGCCTACCTGGTCACTCTGCTTTCGGATTCTCCTGGAAGCGGCGAGATTAATCTCGAACTGGCCCGAATTGCCGCGAATGGCGGGCCGAAGATGATGCCGGACGCACTCCGCTATTACCATGCTGCGATTTACGGAGTATGGGATACGGACCCGATCGCCGTGCGCTGGCAGGTTCGCAAAGAATTTTGCGAGTATCTGCTCGACAACAATGCAGTGAATCAGGCCGAAGCCGAAATCATTGCCCTCGCTGACAACACGAGTCCGGAGGATTTCCCAGGACAGCAGACCGCCGGGAATCTGTTACTTCGCGCTCGAATGTGGAGCCGCGCCCTGCAAGAATTTCAGACTTTGTTGTCGCACGACCCGCACGATGAAGATGCCCTCGCGGGTGCGGCCACGGCCGCATTTCAGCTCGACCAATATGCGCAGGCAGACGAGTACTTCGAACGCTTGCCTCGCGAAAAGCTTGCGCCTGATTTAGCGTACATGCGTCAGATCTCCAAGGATGTCGTGACCCTGAATCCCTTCGCCCCCAGACTTTCCACAGAAGAAAAAGTGAAACGAACAGCAGCGGCACTTGCGCTGGCCCAGGCGCGGGCTACCGCGTGCAAAAGCCAACAAGGGAAACAGCCATCCGTTAGCCCCTCCACCTCGACCCTCGATGCCGCGCTAGCGACAAGCAGCCAAAACGCGGCCGATTGGACGGCTCGAAATCTTCGCAAATATCCTGAACGCATCGAGTCCGCCATGTCGTCAGTCTTTGAGATGGAGGACGCGGCCGCTGGTCAATGCGGAGAGCCGCAAGGCGCTGATTATGCGCTGTGGGTAATTGGCCGCAGCCGAGGTGGTAACCCGCGATGAGTTTGACCACCTCTCCTCCCGCCTCACCGGATACGGCGCCAGAGCCACTTCCCCAGAGTTCCAGTTCCTCGATTCGAAGGCTGTGGTCCACATGGCGCTTGTGGACTAACCGCATTTTTTCGTTGCGCGAGGATCAGCTGTTTTTGTTCCTCGCTGTTTTAATTGGAATTTTTTCCGGTGTGGCCGTGGTCTGCTTTCGAATGGCCATTGAATGGGTGCACCTGCTTTCTTTCGGTTCATCGATGTTTCCGCCCCTGCTCCGCGTTGTGATTGTTCCTACCACCGGCGGCCTTGTCGTTGCACTCCTTGTGATTCATGCGTTTCCCGGCGCCCGCGGAAGCGGCGTGAATCAGACGAAGGCCGCGGTTTATGTCTCGAACGGATACATTCCATTCAATACTGTCGTTGGCAAATTCTTGATCTGCGCCCTAAGCATCGGCACGGGCCAGTCGCTTGGCCCTGAAGACCCGTCGCTGCAAATCGGCGCCGGAATCGCTTCGCTTCTCGGCCGGCGGCTTAACTTGTCGCAGGAAAAGGTGCGATTGATAGCTCCCGTAGGCGCGGCGGCCGGCCTTGCGGCCGCTTTCAACGCACCGATCTCCTCGGTGATTTTTGTAATCGAGGAAGTAATCGGCACCTGGAGCGCCGGCGTTCTTGGAGCGATTGTGCTTGCCGCGGTGTCCGCCGTCGTCACGATGCGCTCATTCATGGGATCCGAATCGCTCTTTCGAGTCCCGCCTTTTCGCGTGGCGAGCGCTAGCGAACTTCTCGCGTATGTCGTCCTCGGTATTATCGGTGGGTGTGCGTCGCTGGCCTTCCTGAAGTGGCTCGCGTATGCCCGCCCGCGAATCCAACAATGGCCCAGCTGGACGCACTATTTTCAGCCAGCCGCTGCCGGACTCATCATTGGTTTCATCGCCATCCGCCTGCCCCAGGTGATGGGCGCCGGATATACCGTAATCGACCAAGCACTGCATGGACAGTTCAGCTGGAAACTTTTGTTGGTGCTTGCGGTCCTCAAGATATTCGCCACTGGGTTGTCTTTTCTCAGCGGGACTCCCGGTGGAATGTTCGCTCCTTCGCTGTTTATCGGGGCGATGCTCGGCGGAGCTGTGGGTAGTATTGAACACCATTTGTTCCCCAGCCTCACCGGTACCGTCGGCACGTACGCGCTCGTCGGAATGGGCGTCTTTTTTGCTGGTTTTCTGCGCACGCCGATCACTTCGGTTTTCATGGTGATCGAAGTGTCGGGCAGCTATACCGCTATCCTGCCGATCATGATTGCGAACATGGTCGCCTACCTCATTTCGCGCACCTACCAGAAAGTGCCTCTATTCGATTTGCTCGCGCGTCAGGACGGCTTGTACCTTCCCTCCATCGAAGAGCAGCGCGAGCAGGTGGCGCTGACCGTCGAAGTGGCGATGAAAACGGAGGGTGCCGTCGTCGCACTTCCGGATGAGTCGGCCCGCGATCTTGCTAGCCGGGCTGAGGAGCAGAAGGACGCGCCGATCCTCATGCGCACGAATCCGGGCCAGTGGTTGCTGCTCGATCGCGAGGAGCTTCGCCGGCTCGCGGCCGACGGCGGGATGACCACCAAAGCTGCCGAAGCGAAACCGAAAGGCCCACTGCCGATCCTCTTTCGCGATCAATCCCTTGAGGACGCGCTGCATGCAGTAGGCGACTGGCCCGCGGTGCCGGTCGTGAGCCGCGCAGACCTTAGCAAACTTGAAGGAATCGTGACCCTCGCCGATATTCTCCGCGCGTTCCGAAACGCTTCACTCGAATAAGCGCCGTTTATCGATTCCCTTTAAAAACCGGGGCAGTTTTTCCTGCTGTAAAGCTCCGCTCCTAGTACTTACGTACCGATTTTGACCTATCGAATTGAGGCCTTAGAACTATTGGCCCGGATGCTCCTAACCCTCACTCTAGACAGGAACTTAAGAGGCAGGTGTCCTGTGTCATCGAAAGAACGACGTGCAACGCGCCGTTTCCTGATGCGTTTGCCCCTGGTGGTCCGCTGGACCGACGAAAGCGTGGTCGGCGAGGCCTCTACGGAATCTCGCGAAGTGAGCTCCAGGGGGCTCTACTTCCACTTACCCAAGGGTTTGAAGAGCGGCGCACCGGTCGAAATCGTCATGACCCTGCCGCACGAGTTGACTCAGGCGGGCCCCGTGAGGGTGCGTTGCCTGGGACGCGTGCTGCGGAGCAGCCCGGAGCATTCAGGCGAGGTCGGGGTGGCTGCCGCGATCGAACGCTACGAATTCATGCGCAACGGCGAATCAGCCGCGTAGCCGCATAACAAGTTCTTACCCAGACCCTGCGGAGATGGGTGAGAAAATGCCGGGCGGTTCGGGTCCCTCAGCCGGTGCCGCCCGGCTATTATTTCGGATATCGGCATCTTCCCGCCGCAAACCTGGCATAAACCAGCGCAATCTGCTTTTTGGTGCAACCTGCTTGCTGCAGTTGCAGCGACAATTTTTGGCACTTACGCTAGTGCCGCCGCCCGTCGAACTCAAAACTCCCGCTTCGGCGGCGTCTGCTCCGCGCCCACGCGTCCCGTTGTGATTTCAGCCTTGAAATAATTCTCGCCGCGAATAGATGCGCCTGCAATTCCGCGAAGCATCGCGATTTGGCCTACGTGCGTCAAGGCGTCGGCCACCGGACCTTGAAATAGTTTGTCTGCGGAAGCATCGAGCGGCGCATCCGATGCTAGGTAATCGTCAAACGATTGCAATGCCGCAAAGAATCGCGTTGCTCCCTCGTCCCACGATTTCGGTGGCGAATCATGCCATTCCTGTTTCCCCTTGGCCATTGAGAGCGCCCAATCGATCAGATCGCTCAGGTGAGCGAGAATCTGGCCCGGCGTGCGCGTTTTTTCTGATGCCTTGAAATCCGAGAATCCGTCAGGCGCGCCGCGAATCGCTTTCCCGCCTCGATAAGCCAGAGTGGCAATGCAATGACGCAGAAGGTCGCGGTCAGTGCTTTCTTTCTTCTCTTCCGGCTTTGGGTTCATGGCTGCCTCGCGAAAATGCGATCAGGTGTTGCTGAACGTGCGCGGTCTCACGCGAAGGAATTATAACAAGCGATTGCGAAAACGGAACGTGGCGGAATTCAGAACACGATCTAACCTCCCTACGTATTTATCCTGATACTCGGCGGAAATCTCCGTAGATATACGACTATACTTCGCAGATGGTTTCGCAAACTGAACTGCGTGGCGTGCTTCGGCGCTTCTGGGGATACGACTCGTTCCGCCCCATGCAGGAGAAAGTGGTACGCAGCCTGATCGGTGGCCACGACACCTGTGCGGTGATGCCGACCGGTTTCGGGAAATCGCTCTGCTATCAGCTGCCTGCGGCATTGCTCTCGGACGAAACCGTAGTCGTAGTCTCGCCGTTGATCGCGTTGATGCAGGATCAGGTAGCGCAGCTGACGCAAATGGGAATCCCATCCGTGCTCCTCAATAGCTCGCTCACGAAGCCCAGGCAGGCTCAAGTGATAGCGGAAGCCACGGAGGGAAAGTATCGCCTGCTGTATCTTTCTCCTGAACGGCTCGCCGCTGCGGACACTTCTCAATGGCTGCGGCGCGTGCCCGTCTCGTTTTTCGCAATTGACGAAGCACATTGCATCTCGGAATGGGGCCACGAATTCCGGCCCGAATACCGTCAACTAAGTCGCCTGCGCGTCGATTTCCCCGATCAGCGCATCGCGGCCTTTACGGCCAGCGCCACCCGCCACGTCCGTCACGACATCATCGAGCAGCTTGGCCTGCGCGATCCCCACAAATACATCGCCAGTTTCTACCGTCCCAATTTGCGGTACTTCACAATCGAATGCGATGAAGAGCTGCAGCAGAAAATGCTGCTATCCGCCCTGCGCCACTATTCCGGCGAGAACGTGATCGTCTACGCTCCAACCATCTCCAAGGTTGGAGCCACGGTTGAATTTCTCGAAAGGAACAACATCCCGGCTCTCCCGTATCACGGCAAGATGGAATCTGACGCCCGGCGCCAGAATCAGGAGCGATGGATGGCGGACGAAGTGCGCGTCCTCGTCGGCACGATTGCCTTCGGTCTCGGCATCAACAAGGCCGCCGTGCGCGCCGTGATCCATCTGGCATTGCCGAAATCGATTGAGCAGTATTACCAGGAAGCCGGCCGTGCCGGTCGCGACGGACTTCCCGCCGATTGCGTTCTACTCTGGCGCAGGCGCGATGCGGGCCTTCTCGCGTATTTCATCGGTCTGCTCACCGACCAGGCGGAAAAGGAGCGAGGCTGGCAGCGCTATCATGAAATTCTCGGCTATGCGGAGTCGAAAACCTGCAAGCATCTCCAGATTTGCAGGCACTTCGGCGAGATTCCGAAGTGGAAATCCTGCGACGCGTGCGATGCCTGTGGCTCCGAACTTGCGTGGTCACCATCGAGCCCGAAGGTCGCTATAAAGCAGAGCCCTGAACCCGCACCGCTTTCCGTGGTGGCGCCTTCTCGATCCGCTCCGCCAGTGAAACAGCCGGCGGCGGAAGTTGATCCTGCTTTGCGCGAATACATGCGCCAGTGGCGACAAGAAACAGCCAAGCAGAGCGGCATGGCTGCCTTCATCATCATGCACGACACGTCGCTCGATGAACTTTGTCGCCTCCGGCCGCACACGCTCGGCGAACTGCGCAAAGTTTCGGGATTTGGAGAGCGCAAGACCGAGCTCTACGGACAGCAAATCCTCGACGCCTTGCAGCGCTTCCAAGGCGGCGCGCGAGCGTCCACGCTTCCGCCCAAAATCAGAATTCGAAAGAAGAGGCCGTGGGGCGAAATCCGGCGAGCGGCTACTTAATCGCGCCCACAGTAAATCCTGCAATGAAGCGATCGAGGAATAAGTTATAGAGCAGCGCGATCGGTAAGCTGGTGATCAGGCAGGCTGCCATGAGTGATCCCCAGAAGTAGACG
Source organism: uncultured Acidobacteriota bacterium (assembly GCA_963772535.1). Classification (GTDB taxonomy): domain Bacteria; phylum Acidobacteriota; class Terriglobia; order Acidiferrales; family UBA7541; genus Palsa-295. The sequence continues at coordinate 239,357 of CAVYXN010000001.1, read as the reverse complement.
TCACCACGCACCAGGAATATCGGAATCCCCACGCCCACCATCTGCTGCGATTCCGGCGAAATAAACGTCAGCGCATAAACGAATTCCTGCGTCACCAGCGTGAACGTAAAAATCACGACGGTCAATATTCCAGAAATCGAAATCGGCACCACGAGGCGAAAGAACGCCCCGAAACGCGTCAACCCATCCACCATCGCGGCGTCTTCCAGTTCTCTCGGGATCGACTTGAAGAATCCCATCAGCAGCCAAACGGAAAAGGGAATCGTAAAGCTTGGATAGACCAGCACAAGCGACCAAATCGTATCCTGCAATCCCAGTATCGCCACAATGCGCGACAGAGGAATAAACAGCAGCGTGGGCGGAATCAGGTACGTGAGAAAAATCGCGATCCCGATCCTCTGTCCCCAGCGGCCGGTGAGCCGCGCCAGCGCATATGCCGCCGGCAACGACAAAACCAGCGTGATAAAAACGACAATCACCCCCACCAGCGCCGTGTTGCCCAGCCATCTCACATAGCGCGTCTCGTTGAAGAGCAGCTTCAGGTGATCCAATGTGGGCGGAAGGTTGAATTTGAACGGATTGTTTTCAACATTGTATAGATCGATGTTCTGTTTGAAGGTGGCGACAAACATCCAGTAGAAGGGAAATGCCAGCAATACGACAAACACCGCCAGCACCGCATATCGCAGCGCTTCGGTCCAGAATTTCCGCCCATCTCGCCCCGCCATCACGTCACCTCCGCGCGATGCGCTGCCCGGAGCATGAAGTAAGCAATCAGAATCAGAACGGGAACGAGAAACAGCGAAATCGCCGCGCCTGCAGCCAGGTCGCTGCCCTGAATTCCGGTGGCGAACGCGAGCGAGGGCAGCACTTGCGTGGAATCAAACGGTCCGCCAGCCGTCAAAATATAAACCACGGTCATATCCGTAAACGTGAAGATCGTTCCAAACAGAACCGCGACGCTGATGATCGGCATCATCATCGGAATATTAATCAGAAATTCGGTACGCCAGAATCCCGCGCCGTCAATCGCAGCCGCTTCAGGAATTTCCTTGGGAATCGAAGTCCGTCCTGCCAGCATAATCACCGTCGAAAAGGGAATCAGCCGCCAGGAGTGCACCAGCACCACGGAAGCCATCGCCAGCGTAGGTTCACCGAGCCACATAGGCGCCCCATAGGGCTTGAAAATGTGCGCCCAAACCAGCACCCAGGTGATGACGCTATAGATCGAATCCAGAATCCACTTCCATCCGATCGCACCAAGCGAAATCGGCGCCACCCACGGCAGCAAAATCAGGAAACGAACAAACCAGCGGCCGCGAAACGGCGCTTCCAGCGCAATGGAAAGAATGCCCGAAGCCACAATCACGATAATCTGCACGGATACGGTGAACACTACCGAATTGCGCAGCGCGGCGCGAAAACTGGGGCTTTGCAAGATGCTCCGAAAATTCTCGAGCCCCACGAAATGGAACCCCATCGTTCCGATTCGCGCGTCGCTGAACGCGTACAGAACCGCGAGAAGCAGCGGCACGCCGATTAACAGAGCGATGTAAGCGACCGCCGGCAGAAACATGAACACGCCGACTTTACGATCGTCTACTGCCACGGAAAAGGCCTCGGAGGGATCCGCTTACCAGTTTTCGCATCGAAGAATTTCAGTTCGTGCTCAGGCACCGCAAAATCGTAGGTGGTGTTCGGCGTGTAGGTCTCAAGAACGCTGGAAGACACCCGTGCACACACAGGCTTATCGCGGAATCGTGTTTCCGGAAGTTTTCCGTAAAGCACGCGTTCGGAACCGAGATATTCAGAATGCTCCACAAGCAGCCGCAACGAAATTCGTTGTCCAGGACCCAGTAAATCCGCAGGGAGAAGATTTTCATGCTTGAGGGTTTTCGCCACCTCGTCCATGGGTGCCCAAGGCGCGATGAGCCCGGCGGGAAGAAACCGCTCGGGGCGGAATCCCACGATCACATCGTCGGTCTCGAGCAGATTCATGGGCGGCGAGCCTAAAAACGTGGCCACAAAAGTGTCGGCGGGATCGTCATAAACTTCCTGCGGCGTTCCGATCTGGCGGACCTCGCCTTGATGCAATACCACAATGCGATCGCCCAGCGCCATGGCCTCCACTTGGTCATGCGTGACGTAGATCGTGGTTGTCTTGATGCGTTGATGAAATTCGTCAAGCTCTTCCCGCGCGGAAGTTCGCAGCTTGGCATCGAGATTCGACAGCGGCTCGTCGAGCAGAAAGACTTGCGGCTCGCGCACGATCGCGCGCGCCAATGCCACGCGCTGGCGTTCGCCGCCGGAAAGCTGTCGCGGCTTGCGGTCGAGAAGCTTCTCGATTCCAAGCAGTCCCGCCGCCCATTCCACCTTCTGCTTGTGCTGTTCTTTTGGGAGCTTCTGCGCCTTGAGAGGGAAGGAGATGTTTTCGCGAACGCTCAGGTGGGGATAGAGCGCATAGCTTTGAAATACCATCGCGATTCCGCGCTCGCGCGGCGTCAGATTATTAACGACATTGCCGCCGATAAGAATTTCGCCGGAGGTGGGCGCTTCGAGGCCCGCAATCATCCGCAGCAGCGTGGTTTTGCCGGAGCCGGACGGGCCGAGGAGGACGAGGAACTCGCCCTCCTTTGTTTCTAGATTGATGTTGTTTACCGCTCCTAATGTTCCTGCTTTAAATACCTTGGTCAGATTCCTGATCTGAACGACGGCCATCGAGCCCCCAAACAGCTGTCATAGTGGCCTGCCTTATTTATTCCATCGCGCAAAGATGCGTTTGTATTCCGCTTCGGCTGCCTTCACCGCATCTTCGGGCGATTCATCGCCGCGCGCCACCTTGGCAAACATTGTGGGTATCACCCACGTTTTGAAAGCCTCGTCAATCGCAGCAGTAGCATAACCCGGATAGCCGACGTTCGTGGCCCAGTCGAGCACGTTTCCGAGCACTTTGTATTTGTCAGTTGGGTTCGCTCGTGGATCGTTTGAAATTTCTTTTTTCAGATCGGGCACCAGGCTCGGGAAACACGGGAAATTATAGAATTGACCGGCCTCGAAGCCCTCGTGGAAATGGTCCATATAATCAACCAGGAATTGTTGGGCGCCCTCCTTGTTCTCTGCAAAATTCCAGATCACGTAGCAATCCATTACGTGCTCGGCGGCAATGCGGCGCACGGGGCCCTTGAGAGCCGGGCTGATCATGATCTTCGAGTCGATCGGAAGATGTTCGCGTTCCGCCTGGCGCGTGATGGAGATGGCGTTCATCACGAACGAAACGCGGCCTGCCAGCATTGCTTGGTTATTCGAAGGTGGGGTCCACGTGAACACCTCGGGCGTCTCCGTCTCCTGATACAGAGCTTTTACGTACTTGAGCGCCTCGATGGTTTCCTTCGAATTTATGGTAACGTTACCCGCTTCATCCTGCTCGGCGCCGCCAAACGACCAGAGAATCGCCCGCATGGCCATGCTCGTGTCGAGTTCCTGCGCGAGCCCGACGCCGCAGGGGTGGCCACTCTTGTCGCGAATCTTTTTCCCGCCCACCCGCAAGTCCTCGTAGGTGTCCGGACCGTTGGGATAGCCGGCCTCCGTCCACCAATCCTTGTGCCAGTTTCCCGGATCGGGGGTGTATGCGTCGGAGAAGGCGAAATATCTTTTCGTCTTCGGGTTGTAGGTGGACTTGTGGGCGAGCTCAATTTTCTTCCCGTGCTTCTTCTCCACTTCCTGGTACACGTGCGACATATCGATGGTCACGTTCTCGTAGGCCGCGGGCGGCGAGAGGAACATGAAAAGGTCATGACCCTTTTGCGCCGATACTTCCGATGCAGCCCGGGTCCCCAGGTCCACGAGATTGATGTTGTCCACCACCACGTTGGTGTTGTTCTTCTGTCCCCACTCCTTCGTGAACGTGCCGTTGAACCAGGTGTCATACGCCGGAACAAAGTGGCTCCACTGCAAAATCTTCAGCGTTTTCTGCTGGGCTTGTGCGCGCTCCGGAAAAAGAAAAGCCGGTCCCGCGCCTGCTGCCAGTGCGCCAGTGCCTGCCAGTTTGACGAATTCTCGTCGAGAAATTCCACGACCTCGCTTCTTTGACATCTCAGTCCTCCTATTAAGTGCGGAATGCGGTCGCACCCCGAATTACATAGCTAAAAAATGGCGACATTTCCGTACCCGCCAGTCAACCTTTCCCCCGAATCGAATTCCTGACGGCAACGAATCGTCGGTTTACGGAGAGAAGATTCAATCCGCGGGCGATCGTGCCGGTTGCCCACCGACCTCGTCCCAAATCTTTACGCCGTACGTCTCCTTCAGCAGCAGGCTGCCCACGATAAACGTGATCCCCGCCACGATCATCGGGTAGTACAGCCCGGCGTAAATATTCCCCGTCGCCGCGCATAAAGAGAGTCCAATGAGCGGCAGCATTCCTCCGAACACTCCGTTGCCGATGTGATACGGCAAAGAAAGAGACGTGTAGCGCACCTTCGCAGGGAACGACTCCACGAGAAACGCCGCGATCGGACCGTACACCATGCAAACAAAGATCACCTGAATGAACACGAGAAACACCAACAGCGGCTGATTGGGACTCACCGCCTCTTTTGCCGGTACTTGCGCGCCGGTTGTGGGATCTAGGGTCATCGGCGTCAGGCTAATCGCGCCCGTCACTTTGTTGCGAGCCGATTTCAGAGCCACCACATTGTTTCCCGAAGCGCTCTGCATCGCATGGTAAATCGGAATATACGTCAAAACGCCAAGCAGGCAGCCCGCCATCATGATCTTCTTTCGCCCGATTTTGTCTGAGAGCGCTCCGAAAACGGTGAAGAACGGCATGCTCAGCAGCAGCGCAACCGAGATAATAATGTTCACGGTATGCGTGTTAATTTTCAAGATCGACTGCATGTAGAACAGGGCATAGAACTGGCCCGTGTACCACACCACCCCTTGCCCCGCCGTCGCTCCGAACAAAGTGATGAGCACCTGCTTCAAGTTCGGCCATTTTGTGAACGCATCCTTCAATGGCTGCATCGAGGTTTTCCCTGCGGTCTTAATGGACGAAAAGATCGGCGACTCCTTGAGCTTCAGCCGGATGTAGAGAGATATCGCCACCAAGAAAATCGAGATCAGAAACGGAACACGCCAACCCCACGCGGAGAACTCTTCCGTACTCATCGCGCCGCGCGTCGCCATGATCACCAGAATCGATACAAACAACCCCAGCGTCGCCGTGATCTGGATGAAACTGGTATAGAAACCGCGCTTTCCATCCGGGGAGTGCTCGCCCACATACACTGCTGCTCCGCCATACTCGCCGCCCAGCGCCAACCCTTGCAGCACGCGAATTCCGATCAACGCAATCGGCGCAAACCATCCAGCGGTCTTGTACGTTGGCAATAGACCGATCACCGCGGTGGACAGACCCATCACTGACAGCGTAACCAGGAATGCATACTTCCGCCCAATCAGATCGCCGATCCGCCCGAAGAAAATAGCGCCGAAAGGCCGCACCAGAAATCCAACCGCAAACGTCGCCAGATACGCGAAGTAGGCGAACGTGTCGTTTCCCGGCGGATAGAACTTCGGAGACAGAATGGCCGCCAGGCTTCCAAAAATGTAAAAGTCGTACCATTCGATCATCGTTCCGACGGACGACGCCGTTATGACGAGCGGCAAGCTGTATTCCGCCTGCCGTTCCATTCTCAACTCGTCCCCTCGCGTGGCCATGGTGTGCCTCCTTTTTGAACGGTACAGCGCGCCTCTTGCCAGATTGATTCGAGAGATTCAGGGCCGACGGACACCGCTACAAGGGAACCGCGGAGTCGCCGAAAGGCGGCTCCGCAGTCCGCAGGATCAAATCAGGTTCAGAACGTAACGATCGTTCCGAACTCGTTCCGCCAATCGTGAGCCGTGCGTGCGTCTACGCCGCGGTATAGTTTCTTCACTTCGTTCACCGTCGTCGTGTCGTACCACGTTGTCTCGTTCACGATCGATGCCCACTTGTTGATCTTGTACCGGATCGTCGAAGCGACATAATCGGTCCGTTGGAGGCCGTTGGCGCCTGTTCGCGCTACGTCCTCCGCCTTGGTACGATCCAAGCCGCCGGTAAGCGAATAGGTCCAGCCCGCATTGTGGCCTTCCGGATCAGCATGGAAGATACGCGAAAGCGGGAAGCTTAGCTGCACGAAGCCGCCCTGATCGCGAACCGGCCGCAATTGAGCGAAGACCGCCGACCCGTCGATGTTTACGAACGGAATAGTGTCACCCGAATCGGCGATTCCGTTTGCGATCACCTTCTGGCCCAGTGTGTCTGCGAACGTAGAGTTGGTGTTGCCGAAGAAGAACCGCGTATCCCCGCCGTGGTAGTACTTACCCACAACGGTAACAATCGGTGTCGGCAACTGGAATTCCGCCGTCCAGATGTTCTGCGGAATATCGAACCGGAAGCCCTGCGGGAAGAACTGCGCTACCGTGCAGAATCCCGTCACTGGGTCAGGAACGGCGCACGCCGTGAGGCCCGGTATCAGCACGTCGGTTTGCGATCCTGCAGTTGCTAATGTTCCGTGCAACGCGATTTCCGATCCCGTCGCGTGGTGTCCGCTGAAAATCAATTGTGCGGGTGCCACGCCTTTGGAATGGAAAATGGGGTATTGGAACACCACGCGCCCTTCGACGGCCGGCTGGCCACTATCCGAGCCAATCCGTGCGCCGAAGCGCGTGTTGAGCTGTTCTGCGTTGCTGCTGGTAGGCACTGGGACGCCAGGCGGGGTTGCGGCCAGGTTTGCATCGCCGAAGGCCGCCAGTAAAACGGCCGCTTCCGCTTGAATCTTAAAGTCTCCCTTATGGAACTGAACACCTCCCTTGATTTGCGGAAGCCGCTCATAGATGTTGCCGAAAAACGCCATCAACTCGGTCGTTTCGATGATGTCGGGCATCGTGGACGATCCTAGCAACGTCCAGTCCTGCCCGAACTCCGCGAAGACCGGCAGGCCGCCGATGTGCGTATCCATTCGAACCCACGCTTGCCGAAGGCTCACTTGCGAGGAACGAATCGAACTGACGTTCCGGTTGTTGACGGCGGTGTAGTCACCTTCAAAATCCATTTCGATCCTGCCCGTCAGCACCAGATCCCGGTTCGGGTCCGGCCAGTAGAAATTCGTGCCGAACCGAGTGCTGCGAGCCTTGATGTGAAATTGAGAACCGCTGTCCGGACCCGTGTCGCCCAGCAACAAGGGAAGAGGAAAATCATTGTTGCCAAACGTCGTACCACCGCTGTTTGTGGAATCGTAGATTGCGGTTGCTTTGATGAACCCGTAAGGGGTCAACGTCGCTCCGCTTCCGAGCTTCAGGTCGCCGATCCCGGTCGGTTTTGGAGTATCAATCGGCAGAAGGCGAACGGGTGCCACAGCCGGAATGATTCCTCCCTCCGCCGGCGCCCCGAATGTGAAGGGATCCGAAGTGGCTGGCGGCGTGGAATCCTTCGCAACATGAAGCAACGCGTTCATATAGTGGCCCCCTGACGCCTGATCGCTTACCGGCTCAGCGGTTCCCACTGTGTGATCGTAATCGTCTCGACTGATCAGACCCTTTGCTACCAGCAAATTCGCCAGCCGCGCGTTCGCTTCTTCGGCGCTCCCAGCTTGACTCAGCTGAGCCGCTTCGTCTGAAGAAAGAATCCCCTTCGACTGAAGTAGCTGAACGAGCGGCGGTGTCGCTTGTTTATCCTGCCCTTGAGCGGCGGCAGGTAAGGCCATCCCCATGGCTACGACAGCCACGAGGAGATACACCCGTATTAAATTCATGTATCCACCCTCCAACGAGATTTGCGATGCGGAGCCCCGACGTGTCACTTCTGGACCTCCGAACAACCCCCGAGAAAACGAACGAAATTGCAGCAGAGATACGCGCTTAGTCGTTGAATGTCAAGCAATTCCACACATGCGCCACCCAGCAGTTGAGGCTACCGATAATCGCCAGCGCCACCCGTCCGGGTGCTTGGCCGTTTTCAGGGCTTCCGGCAGGGGTGAGCCGAAGAGCCGGCAACGATAAGGGGATTGGATGATCAGGCGAAAAAGTACTATTTACCAAGTTGAGGCGCGGCGCGGCCTGTTCGATTGACTCCGTTTTACCCTCTGCCAAACTGGCTTAAACGGACCTCACTCAACCGAAACAAGGAGTCTTGCATGAGTTTGTATAAGCGCTCTATAGCGATGGTGCTCTGCTCTCTGCTGACCGGTCTGCCTGCAATGGCACAACCGGCAGGCAACAATCAGGTCGCGGGTCAGATTAACGCTTTGATCCCGGCGGCGACCCGCAATTCCCAGACGGCCAAATTGAAAGAAGAGCTGAACTGGAACGATTTGCTGAAGACCGAAAAGACAGGCCGGGTCCGCGCCGGTCTTAAAGACGGCTCGATCCTGAGCGTCGGCTCCGAAAGCGAACTCCGAATCGTGCAGCACGATACCGTCTCGCAACAAACCGAACTGGAGATGGATTTCGGCAAAGTTCGCAGCCAGGTGACGAAAGTTACGAAGGCCGGCGGAAAATTCGAGATGAAAACGCCGAACGCCGTCATTGGCGTGATTGGCACCGATTTCTACACATCCTTTGAAGCAAATAAGACAACCGTCATCTGCTATAAGGGCCAGGTCACGGTCACGCCCGTCGGCAACGCAGTGGCCGCCGGCGTTTCCGGCTCCGCTTCGAGCGCCATCACGGTCTCGGCCGGACAGATGGTGGTTGTCACATCCGATGAGCCTCCCGCGAGTCCTTCGCAAACTCCCTCGGATGTTTTGGAGGCAAGCTTGGCGGCGACCGCCGTGGTACTTGAAGCTGCTCCGCATCATCACGGCCACCTCGTGCGCAACGTTTTGATCGGCTCAGGACTGGCCGTGGGATTGGGACTCGGCTTGTATTACGGCACTCGCGGCGGCGGCAATGGCACCTGCAAGCCCGGCAGTCCCAACTGCGGCTGAGTTGACTTGCAGACGAAGCAAAAGCCACGCTGGGCGCAATGGGCTGGAAAATTCGCGCTTCGTCACATTGACCTCGGGCTCGCCATCGCCATCACGCTGGCGGGCCTCACGCTCTTCGCATTTTCCGGATTGCAGGGCAATTCCCAGGCCGGCCTGGCTTTCCTTCAGAGCATCGAACAAAGCTCTCTCGATTTGCGGTTCGAAATGCGCGGCGAGCGTCCGCACGACGATCGCATTGTGATCGTCGGGATCGATGAAAAGACACTCCAGGCGATCGGGTCATTCCCTCTTCCCAGAAGCAACTACGCGAAGCTGGTGAACCAATTAAGCTCGGGGGGAGCGCGGGTGATCGCGTTTGACGCCACCTTCCCCGACCCCGAGAGTAATTCTGCGCAGCAAGCCCTTGAGAGATTGAAAAAGGAAATGGGAGCGGACGCGACACCATCCCTGGTGCAGCAGGTGAATGAGCTTGAGGTGGCCAGCGATCAGGACGCGAAATTTGCTTCCGCTTTAAAGGGCGCTGGCAACGTGCTGCTGGCGCATATTTTCCTAGATTCGCAGCCAAATCCGAAACTGGCAGAAGAATACTTCAACATCGTGTGGGCGCACGTGTTTCCGCAGGTTCTGAAAGTGAATCACCGCGGCGCAGCAGATTTCGACATGAGCATCGCCTGGAGCAAAACTGGTGGTGGAACGGTGAGGGAAGGGGTGGAAGCGAACATTACAAAACTCGCCGAATCGGCCGCGTCTTTCGGATTCATTAATATCAATCCCGACCAAGACGGCACGCTGCGACATGCGCTCCTGATGATACGTTATCAGGATCAGGATTTTTTCCCCTCCCTCGATCTCGAGGTGGTGCGCGAGTACGAGAAGATTCGCGACCAGGATATCGCGGCCTATATCGGACCAGAGGGCCTGGAATACATCCAGTTTGGACGGCACACACTGCGGCACGCGCGCGATGGGAGCGCCCTGATCAATTACACCGGCCCGTATCACACGTATCAGCACTATTCCATGTCCGATGTGATTTCAGGCGCAGTTCCTCCTGAAACATTTCGCGACAAGATTGTGTTGATCGGCCCAACCGCGCTCGGAATCGGGGATATGCGTAACACTCCGTTTGCAAACCAGGACCCGGTGTATATGGGAGTGGAGGTGCATGCGAACATTATCGACAACCTACTTCACAATGAAGAGAAGGGACGAGGTTTTCTGCAACGTACGAACTATCAGGAAATGGCCGATTTGGGATTTATTGTGCTGTTTGGGCTTGGATTCGGTCTTTTGTTCAGCCGGGTCACTCCGCTCTATTCAACGATTCTGGTGCTACTGACGCTGGCTGGTTATGGCTGGTTTGTATATTTCGGGTTCGCGGAGAAGGGCCAGTGGTTCAGTTTTGTGATTCCCGCAGGCACGCTCGCCGCGAGCTACGTGGCCATCACAAGCGTGCGCATGATCCGCGAGGAGCGCGAAAAGCGAAAAATCCGCAAGACCTTCTCGCAATACCTCTCGCCCGGCGTGATCGAGCTCATCGAAAAAGATCCGGAGAAATACATCCGCCCCGGCGGCGAAGAAAAAGAACTCACCGTGCTCTTCAGTGACATTCGCGGATTCACCACCATCTCCGAAAGCCTCACCCCGGACGAACTCGTCCTGCTCCTCAATGAATACTTCGGGAAAATGACGGACATTGTGTTCGCCACCGACGGAACACTCGACAAATACATCGGCGACGCCATCATGGCTTTCTGGGGCTCGCCCTATCCGCAGGCCGACCACGCGTCCCGCAGCTGCTCGTGCGCTTTGCAAATGGTGCGCGGTCTCGCGGAATTGAACGCGCAGTGGAAGGCTTCCGGGCACCCGCCGATTTCGATTGGCATCGGCCTCAATACGGGCCTGGTGAATGTCGGAAACATGGGTTCCGCACGCAGGCTCTCGTGGACCGTGATGGGCGACAACGTGAATCTCGCCTCGCGCCTCGAGGGAATCACAAAGGAATATCACGTGCAGTTGGTCATCAGCGAAGCCACCTGTCGTCTCGTAGGCGGCCAATTCGTTTGCCGCGAGCTCGACAAGATACGAGTGAAGGGCAAGAATCTTCCGGTGACCATTTACGAATTGATGGACGTCGCGGCAGAAAAATCGAAATACGAGCCACTGCTCGAGCGCTTCGAGCAAGCGATGGCGGCCTATCGCTCCCAGAATTGGAGCGAAGCGGTCGAAAAGTTTGCCGATATCCTCGCGCTGTTTCCAGAGGACGGCCCGTCGCAGGTGTTCCTCTCGCGAGCAATGGAATTTTCAGAGAACGCGCCCAAGGGCGCCTGGGACGGCGTTTACGTCATGAAAACGAAGTAGTGGCGCAAACGATGCTCGCTGGACGTTAGTAACATTCGCTCACACACGTAGCTGTATTCTGGCAGCCAATCGCGCAAAAAGTGGAAGCAGTCGAAGGAACTGGTCGGGGCGTGGAGATTTTGTTAAACCTAAGTTGGACTCAGCTTTTTCTTCCGCGACAGGGCACGCGGTAGTCAGGCCCGGCTCATGCTCGCTTAGCCTTCGCGTCCGTCACTCGAATGATTACGCGCTTGCCAAGCGCCCTGGCTGCCCGAGTGATCGTATCGAGTGTCACAGAAACGTTCTGAGGATCCAGCAGGCGATCCAACTGCGACCTGCTGGTGTGAAGCTGTTCCGCCATTGCTTGTTTGGTTTTCTGTTGTTCTTGCATGGCTTGTTCGAGTTGCCAAGCCAGCACGCGTTTGATAGCGACGGCTTCCACTTCTTCGCGGATTCCTTCCTGTTCTAGAAAACTATCAAAGGTTGAGCCGCTGTGATTTCTTACTTTGCGATTCTTTCTTACTTTCATTTGAGTCCCCTTTGATGCTTGCTCTTGTTACTCCGTGCGAGTTCTAAATCTTCAGCTGCCGTCTTCTGCGTCTTCTTGATGAATCCATGCAGCAAAACCATCCGGCCCTTTTTGTCGATGTAGAAAAGCGTCCTGGCGATGCGGTTCTGCGCCAAGCTCGTTCGGACCTCGTAGATTCCCTCACCCAATGGCCTACAAACGGGCATCCCAATGGGCCAGCCGAACTCCACCGTCTTAATGTCCTCGCCGATCCGCTTCCTGTCCTGGGATGAGGGCAGGCGCTTCAACCACTCACGCACGGGTTCTCCGCCCGCCTCGGTGCGAAAGAAAATCGCTGGAACCCGTTTCCTTTGTCTTTTGAGCCCTTCAGGCTCGGTACCCCTGTCCGTCTGGGATTCAGGCTTCTTACTCACTGAGTCAGTGTACCACACCTGGTACATAGATGGGAAGCGCCTTTCGCAGGCGTCAATCGGGGCTGAATCTTTCTGTGCCCTGGGGCTTCGCATCCCCATCGTGGTAGGCTCTCTCGAACTCGTCTTCTACTGTGTTTTCGCCCCAGTGTTCCAGAACATCGTGAATTAGGCTTTGAGCGCCTTTGCGAGCAGATACTGCCGTGAAGTAAATGGTCGGGGCGTGGAGATTTGAACTCCAGACCTCCTGCGCCCAAGGCAGGCGCGCTACCAGGCTGCGCTACGCCCCGACATGATGAGCCCCTTGATTATACACTTTGCAACTCAGAGACCTTTCATCTTCAACTCTTCGCCGTAAAGCCCTTCTTCGTAAAGTGGGACAGGCACTCTGGTTTACCCCGAGTCCGCGAAGGGCCTGTCTTCTGCGGCCCACTCCCGCTCCAACACGCAAATATCAAAATCTTCAGAAGCACCCAGAGTCCAATTCCATCAAGTACGCCCGCGTCTCTCCCGTCAACCCCCGCGACCGGGTTCCATTTCCAATTTCCAATTTCAAATCTCACTTCACCAATATCGTCTCGCCCCTTCCGTTTCTACAGCTTTCCCTGTATGTCCCACCGCCGCATTTAAGGCCATCATCACCTACTGCATGAAGACCCCTCGGTTCACTCAGGTATACCGCACTAAAGCTCGGAGGCTCCGCTAAGTGCGAATTTTGATCGCCGACGATCATGAACCGGTGCGCAGAGGCGTTCGGTCAGTCCTGCGCACTCGACCCGATATCGAGATCTGCGGCGAAGCGATCGATGGCCACGATGCCGTCGAACAATCCCGCGAATTAAGTCCCGACCTGATCGTCATGGACATCAGTATGCCAAGACTCAATGGCCTCGAAGCCACCCGCGAGATCCGCCGCCTTCTTCCTACGGCCAACGTCCTTATTCTTAGTCAGCACAATTCTCCGGAAATGATGCGGCAAGCTTTGAACGCCGGTGCGCGCGGGTATGTCGTTAAGACAGCCATCTCCCAGGATTTGCTTACTGGCATCGATAATTTGCGAAACGGTCAATTATTTTTTCCCGATTCCGTCACGGGCAGCGCCGACGCCAATCTCGACATGCAGGAAATTCTTCAGCGCAGCCAGGCTTTTGAGAAGGCGTTGCGCGAGAGTGAAGAGCGTTACCGCTTGACGTTCGAGCAGGCCGCCGTTGGCATCGCCCATGTCTCAAAAGATGGGCATTACCTTCGCGTGAACCAGAAACTCTGCGAAATCGTGGGCTACACGCAAGCAGATTTGCGGAAACTCACCATAAACGAGATCTCCCACCCAGCGGATCTGAGAGCCGATGTCACCCAGGCCGACCGCGTCGCCGCAGGCGAACTCGATCAGTACTCCACCGAAAAACGCCTGATCCGCAAAGATGGATCGGCAGTCTGGGTCAATCAAACCGTCAGCGCGGTCCGCGATTCCGACAGGCGTCTCGATTACCTGGTCTGCGTGATTGAAGAGGTTACGGAACGCAAGCAAGCGGAATTGGCTCTTGCCAATGCTGCGCGCCATCAGAAGGCCCTGTTTCATCTCGCCGATCAGCTCCACCGAGCCAGTTCCGCCGACGAGACCTTCAACGCTGCAAGGGAAGCAATCTTGGGCGCGTTGCAATGTGATCGCGCCTCGATCTTGCTGTTCGACGAGCAAGACAAGCTTCGGTTTGTCAGTTGGTGTGGCTTGTCAGATGCTTACCGTGTAGCCACCGAGGGCCATTCGCCGTGGCGTCCAGATGAGCAGAATCCTCAGCCAATTATTGTTGAAGACGTCGAGACCTCCAGTTTTGAACCAGCTCTCAAAGCTATTGTTAAGGCGGAAGGCATCCGCGCGCTCGCATTTGTCCCGCTCGTTTCCAATAGAAAACTGATCGGGAAATTCATGGCCTATTTCAATGCGCCGCATATTTTTTCAGAGAGTGAGATTGAATTGGGCTTCACCATCTCTCGCCAGCTGGTCTTCGCCCTCGAGCGTCAGCGCGCCGCCGATGCTTTGCGCCAGAGTGAAGAGCGTTTTCGCGCTATTGTTGAGACATCCCCCGAATGCGCTAAATTAGTCAGTCCCGACGGAACTGTGCTCCACATGAACGCTGCCGGTCTGGCAATGGTCGGAGCACCCTCGGTGGAAGCCGTGGCAGGACGGAACGTCTATGACCTCATCGTGCCGGAAGATCGAGAGCGTTTCCGCGCCTTCCATGAAAAAGTTTGCCGCGGTGAGAAGGGCTCGCTCGAGTTTGAAATTTCCACTTTATTAGGCGTTCGTCAGCAGATGGACACCCGTGGTGTCCCGCTTCGCCAGCCCGACGGGCAAATCGTTCATCTCGGTATCACCCGCGACGTTACGGTTCGCAAGCGCGCTGAACGCGCCGCCGCCCTGCTCGCTGCCATTGTGGATTCTTCCGACGACGCAATTATCAGCAAGAATCTGAACGGCGTCATCACCAGCTGGAACAAGGGGGCGGAACGACTATTTGGATATACAGCAGACGAAGCTATCGGGCAGAACATTACCCTTATCATCCCAACCGACCGACGGGGCGAAGAGACTGAAATTATTGCCCGCATCAAGCGCGGGGAGCGCGTGGACCACTTTGAGACCGTCCGCATTCGAAAAGACCGCACCCTTCTCGATATTTCGCTCACAATTTCGCCGGTAAAGGATCTGAGCGGCAACGTGACCGGTGCCTCTAAGGTAGCCAGGGACATTACCGACCGCAAACGCGCCGACCTGGAGTTGCGAGAAAGCGAAAGCCGCTTCCGGGCTCTCTCCGAGAAATTGGATTCAGAAGTTCGCGCGCGCACCAGGGAATTGGAGTTGCGTAACGCTGACGTGCTTCGGCAATCCCATCAGCTGCGGGAGCTTTCATGGCAAATGTTGCGTATGCAAGACGACGAGCGCCGTCATATTGCGCGAGAATTGCACGATAGCGCCGGCCAATTGCTTACCGTCCTTGCCATGAATTTAGCCACTCTAAGCCGCAAAGTGCAGGAAAAGGCGCCGGAACTCGCGGAATCCGCCGACGAAGCGCGAAACTTGGTGCATCAATTGACCAGCGAAATTCGGACCAACTCCTATCTGCTGCACCCGCCTCTCTTGGATGAAGAAGGATTGTCGTCCGCCATCTCTTGGTATGTCCGCGGATTGGCCGAACGCAGTGGGCTCGATATTGAGTTTAAAATTTCCGAGGGGTTCGGACGGCTTCCGCGCGAAATGGAACTTGCCCTCTTCAGGTTGGTGCAGGAAAGCCTCACGAATATCCATCGCCACTCGGGCAGCAAACGCGCCATGATCGAGATTTTTCGCACGCCGGAACAGGTTCTTCTCGAAGTGCGCGATGAAGGCAAGGGAATTTCCCGCGAAAAGCTCGCGGAAATTCAATCGCGAGGCGCAGGCTTTGGAATCCGCGGCATGCGCGAACGCGCCCGCCAATTCGATGGCGAAATGACCATCGACTCGAATGGCCAGGGAACCCTTTTCCGAGTTACCATTCCGATGTCCAAGAACGAACCGGCGACAATCGAAGAGCCCACGACTCAAGAGCCAAGGACTCAGATCGCATGAGAAACAGTCGCAAAAGCGCATCAATTTTCGCGACGTTCCGGTAATAAAATGCGAATCCTCATTGCAGATGATCATCATCTGGTTCGGCGCGGAGTGGGAGATCTACTCACCAAGGAAGCCGGCTGGGAGATTTGTGGCGAAGCCACCGACGCCGCGCAGGCTTTCCAGAAGGCCGGCGAACTAAGTCCCGACTTGATTCTTCTGGATATCAGCATGCCCGATGGAAGCGGGCTCGACGCCGCGCGCCGAATCCGCCAGGAAATTCCTCACGTCAAAATCTTAATGATGAGCCACCACGACGCCACGCAATTCGAAAGAAGTGCCATCGAATCCGGCGCCGACGGCTGCATTGACAAGGCTCGCCTGGCCCTCGACCTGGTAGCGATGATAAAAAGCCTTCAGCCCAACAGCACGAGTCAGGCGAGCCCGAAATTCCGGTAGCCACGACGACGCCTTCCTCGTCGTGGGCTTTCGCGCTTTAGTTCATCGCAGCCTTGCCCGCAGCGGGCCTTACGTTTTCTCCCAAGCTTCAAAACTGAGGTCTTGCGAGAATAAGATCCAATTTCGCGGCTTCCACAAACGCGCGAAAGTCTCGATCTCGCGTGAGCAATACAATGCGCGCGTCAATACAAGTCTGTGCGATCAGTGCGTCACCAAGGCGTGCCCTGCGCCGCGTCGCCAGCACCTCCGCCCGCAAAATCCCGGCCCGCTGCCAGAATCCCGGCCGAATCTCCATCTGAGGTATTTGCAGGAGCATCTCGGAAACTTCCGGCGGGAGCTCAGGATCGCTTAATAATTCGGTGAGAACCGCTGGCACCATCACCACTTGGCGTTCTTCCAGCGCTCGATCCAGCCACTCCGTGTCGTCGCCCCCGCCGCCTTCAAGGAATGCAACCCAGGTGCTCGTGTCAGCCGCAATCACCGGTCAGCTTTCAGCTCGTCCGCAGTCTGCGAAAACCGAAGTTTTCCCCGCAGCTCCCGCAGCCGAGCATAGGCGTGCGAAGCCGCCACAAGCTGCAACCCGGTACGCACAGTTTGCGTGATTCCAGCCCCGCTGGCCTGTTGCGCCTTTTCAAGCAAATCCTCAGGCACTTCCACGGTAATCTTGCGCGCTGTCTCCATAGTCAGACCATTATACCATACTCATCACCAGCATCGAGTATGGTGCCATTGCTTTCACCGATTCTAATCTACGGTTCCGCGATTAAATGCCTAAACAAGCCATTTATTTTCTTATATTTACCAATTTCTAATCGGCGGTAAAAGGGGTCTAAGTAATATCGCAATGAATCAATTTTGATTCAAGCCGCGAGAAAATTTCGAGTCTTTCAGCTCTCTTTGAAACGTCAAATCGTCTTGTCTTTCGAGTAGCAGATCTTTTCCAGATTGCACTCGATGCACAGCGGTTTGCGCGCCTTGCAAATCCGCCTTCCATGCCAAATCAGTTGATGAGAAAAAAGAATCCAGCGATCTTCCGGGATCACTTTCATTAGATCGGTTTCGATTTTCTTGGGATCTGTGTTCTTTGTCAAATCCAGCCGCCGCGAAAGCCGCTGCACGTGCGTATCAACAACGACTCCCGACGCTATTCCGAATCCAGTCCCCAGGACAACGTTCGCGGTCTTTCGCGCCACGCCCGGAAGCTCGAGGATTTGCTCCATCGTGCGCGGCACTTCGCCGCCAAATTCCTCGACGATCTTCTTGCTGGCGCCGAGGATCGATTTCGTCTTGTTGCGGTAAAAACCGGTCGAGCGAATTTCCTCTTCGATATCGCGCGGGTTCGCATACGCGAGCGCGGCCGGAGTTGGGTACTTCTTGAAGAGTCCCGGCGTAACCATATTCACGCGCACGTCGGTGCTCTGCGCCGAAAGAATCGTGGAGATCAGAAGCTGAAAAGGGTTGTCGTGCTTCAACGCGCAGGTGGCTGCCGGATACGCTTCGTCCAACCCGTGCAGAATGGCTTTCACGCGCTCAGGATTTGGGCCGCGGCCGAATGGGCTGTTGCGCGATGAGTGCTTTGCCGAACGCGCCGAAGGCTTTGCGGCGCGATTCGACTTCGATGCTTTCTTAGCGCGAGCGCCTTTCTTTGCTGCTTTGTTCTTGGAATTTGCCATCCAGCGCAAAACTATAGCATAGCGAAGCTATGGCTCGATCGCGCGGATCGCGATGGTTTACGAGGCGAAGAAAAGATTCTGGGCGAAGCGCCATTCGAAATCGGTCCATTGGCCTGCGCAACGATATCCGGTTCGCTCACCCATCTGGATCACTTCTTTCAAGTCGTACTTGTGCGAGCTTTCGGTCCAGATTGTCTCGCCCTCGCGCATGTAGAAACCGAATCCCGCTTTGCGAATCGTGATGCGCTGCCACTCCGTAGAACGCAGGTGCATCTCGATGCGACGCTCCGATTCGTCGTATCGCACAATGTGTTCGAATCGTGAGAGATCGAAGTCTGCAGCGAGCTCGCGGTTAATGCGCGCGAGGAGGTTTTTGTTGAATGCGGCTGTAACGCCTGCGGGATCGTCGTAAGCCAGCTTGAGCATGTCCACCGGCTTTTCGAGGTCGGTCGAAAGGAGCAGAGCATCGCCTTCGTGCAGAATGGCTCGCACCTCGCGAAGGAACTGGTCTCCCGCCGGCCGGTCAAAATTGCCGATCGTGCTGCCGAGAAACAGCAGGAAGATCTTTTCGCCTTCGCGGCGCCGCGCAGCCACTTCCTGCAAGCCATCCAGATATGCGCGTTCGAAGCCGACGATGCTGACTCGATCTATCTGTCCGAGTTCCTGCTGGCAACGGCTCAGAGCGCTTCCCGAAATATCAATCGGGTAGTAGTTCACGCGCTGCTTACGGGCGAGTGCTTCCAGAAGCAGTCTCGTTTTTTGACCGCTGCCGCTCCCAAGTTCTGCGACGATCACCGGACTCGGCAGACGATCAACGACGTCTCCCGCGTGGCGGCTCAGTATTCGCTTGCCAGCGCGGCTCAAGCCGTATTCTGGAAGCACGCAGATCACGTCGAATAGCGCCGAACCTACTTCATCGTACAAATATTTTGAGGGCAGTTCTTTTTGTCCCGGCTGGCTAAGGCCGATGACTACGTCCGATGCAAACTCGGATAGAACCTGTGTAGAGACGGTTGTAGGGACTAATCGCGGGGCACTGGACATGAGTTACTCCTTAACGCACCGGAATGTGGCGTAGACGTAGGGGTAGTGGGGCTGAAACCAATTGCGGAACGATCGCCGCAGCATCGAGGCATCGGTGCGGGCCGATCCGCCCTTCATCACGAAATGTTTGCCGTCAAAAAAGTCGGCCGAATAACCTTTGTAAAAGGGAAATGGTGTGAAGCCGGGGAACGGGCCAAACTGGGTGGAAGTCCATTCCCAGCCATTGCCAAGCAGATCGTGAACGCCGAATGCGCTCGCGCCCGCGGGATGCGCGTCGACAGGGGCTGCGTGCCAACTCTTGAAGTGAAAATTTCCGCGTGAGTGATCGGGAGGCGCGTCACCCCACGGATATTCGCGTTCGAAACCTTGCGGCGTTCCGTATGCGGCTCGATGCCACTGCGCTTCGGTGGGCAACTTCTTGCCGGCCCATCGCGCGAAGGCAGCCGCTTCTGCGTAGCTCACATAGACCGGCCACGATTGCGGCAGCGGAATAATTCCGAACGTGGAGCGGTATTCCCATTGCGTGTCAGGATCCGTGGCTGCTGAATTCGAACGAGGTAGCCAGAACTGGGGATGATCGAGGCGCTGCTGGCGTTTCCATTCCCGGTCTTCGGGACGCCAGTAACGGGAATCTTCGTAACCGCAGGCCTGGACAAATTCCATGTACTCGCCGTTCGTCACCGGAAAGGCGCTAATTGAGAATTCGGGAACTGAAATCTGCTGCGCCTCGAACTCGTTGTCCCATCCGAAGGTACCCTCGCTTCGCAATTTTCCGAGGGTTGCGGTACCGGCAGGAATCGTCAGCCATCGCCGGGCGGGAGCGGGACGCGGATCGCTCATCGGCGCTGGTTGCGGAATCTTTCTCTCGAGGGCTAAATTGTGGAGGAGATAAGAAAGCGTCTCGGCGTGCATCAGGCGATGTTCGATCGCTACCTGCAGCAAAGTGCCGTCGGCCAGCAGCGGTTCGCGGCTGATATGGGATTTGCGCAACGCTTCATCCAAACGGGTGCGGATATTCGTTTTGTATTTCTCGGTTTTCGCGATGTTCGGCCAATCTCCTGGCTTATCTGTGGGCAAGCCGCCGCCGATCGGATCGATGCCGAAGGCGAACAACTTGTCGAAAGCCGCATCGTGCGTGCCAAGATCGAGTGGGCCGCTGAGCAGATTCCAGTCAAAGGCTTCCAGGTGGCCGAGATAAAAAATCAAGCGGTGGCGTTCTGCAATCGGGCGCTCGTAAAAGGAATTGGGAGGCAATAGATCGAAAAGGGCATCAGTTTGAGCACGAGCATCCGCCATTCGCGAAAGTAAGTTTGAGAGAAGATCCGGCGCGACTTTGGAAGTTGCCACGAAGTCACCTCGGCGGGCAGACCAGGTATTCTCCCGCAGCCCAGAGTTTCAGAGCAAGCTATTTGATTCCCCAAGGAAGAAAAAAGACTCTACAGGACGCGTCCCTCAAGGTACGCAATTGCCTTGCGAAAGGCCCTACCACGATGACTGTATTGATTTTTCTCTTCGCGCGTGATTTCGGCGTAGGTGCGCCCTAACTGAGGAAAGAAAAACACTGGATCGTAGCCGAAACCGCCTGAGCCCCTGGGCGCCTGCGCGATAACGCCTTCGACCGAATCCGACAAGACAGCGACGGCGCGCCCATTCTGCGCGAGAGTGGTGACGCAAACAAAGCGTGCTTTGCGATCGTTGCCGTTCAGTGCGCTCATTTCCCGCAATAGTTTCTGCACACGATCGGCATCACTCGCTCCTGGGCCGGCATAGCGCGCGGAAAAGACTCCGGGGGCGCCGCCCAGCGCAGGAACGACCAAGCCAGAATCGTCAGCCAACACAGTGCCTGGCGCAAACCGGCTGTAATAGAGAGCTTTTCCTGCGGAGTTCTCGGCGAAGGTTGGAGCAGTTTCCTTGAAAGGCAGAATCTCGTTGAAATTCGGGAGAAGCGCCCATTCGATGGGGGAGTCGCCGGCAAGAACGCGGTACTCGCGCAATTTTCCGGGGTTTGACGAGGCGAGAAATACTTGAATCGGCTGAGGCGAGCTCAAAGTAACTTATCGCGCTCGCGTGGTGAAATTCATGTGCAGGAGTTCCTGCTGCGCTTCCTGGAGCTGACGAATTCCGCCCGCAGCGAGAGCCAGCAGTTGCTGAAGCTCACGATCTGTATAGGTGCGGCCTTCCGCGCTGGCCTGCACTTCGACAAAGCGACCGCCGCCTGTCATCACGACGTTCATGTCCACTTGCGCACGCGAGTCTTCTTCGTAAGCAAGATCAAGAAGAAGCTCGTCACCGACAATTCCGACGCTGACGGCCGCGAGCGAATCCAAAAGCGGGACGGAACGAAGCATTCCAGCCGCAACCATGCGCTCGAACGCGAGAGCGAGCGCCACAAATGCTCCCGTAACGGAAGCGGTTCGAGTGCCGCCGTCGGCTTGAATCACGTCGCAATCGAGCCACGCAGTGCGTTCGCCGAGCGCTTTCAGATCAGTGACGGCGCGAAGCGCCCTGCCGATCATGCGTTGAATCTCGAGTGTGCGTCCTGATTGGCGGCCTCGAGCGGATTCGCGCGGGGTGCGCTCTTCCGTGGAGCGCGGCAGCATTCCATACTCACCGGTGACCCAGCCTTTGCCCGAACCTTTTCGAAATGAGGGCACTCCGTCTTCGATTGTGGCGGTGATGATCACGCGCGTGTTGCCTTCTTCGATTAGTACGCTGCCTTCTGCGTTGGAAATGAAGTCAGGAATGATTTTTACCGGGCGCAAATCATCGGCTGCGCGTCCATCGGCTCGCAATGCTGGCTCCTCTCGGGGTCCGCGTGTTTCACGGAGAGAACTGCTCGCAGACAGTGTGCCGACTGCTGCGGCGGGTGTCAACAATCTAGAGCAGTAGTAAAGTAATTCATGGAAGGCCGGGGCCAGGTACATCAAGTAGAGTAGGAGTGAAAAAGAAAAGGAGCACGCGAACATGAAGCCAAAGAACACGATCTGCCTTTGGTTCGACAAAGACGCGCATGAGGCGGCGCGCTTCTACGCCGCAACCTTTCCGGATAGCAAAGTGGCCGCGGTGCACGAGGCTCCCGGTGACTATCCCGGGGGCAAGAAGGGCGATGTACTGACGGTGCAGTTCACCGTGGTGGGCATTCCCTGTCTCGGTCTTAACGGCGGCCCGATGTTCAAGCACACCGAGGCCTTTTCGTTTCAGATCGCGACGGACAACCAGGAAGAGACGGACCGTTACTGGAATGCGATCGTAGGCAATGGCGGGGTGGAAAGCCAGTGCGGATGGTGCAAGGACCGCTGGGGCATCTCCTGGCAGATCACGCCGCGCGCCCTAATGGATGCGCTTGCGGCTGGTGGCGCTGAGGCAAAGCGTGCTTTCGAGGCGATGATGAAGATGAAGAACATCAACATCGCCGCCATCGAGGCAGCGCGGCGAGGCTGAGAGCCAGGTTCGCAGCGAATTATTTAGGTCGAGGTTTCGCAACGCTGCCCGGTCGCCGGGATTTTGGCGGTGCGGAGGCATTCGGAGGTTTCGCTGCCGGGGTTGCGTTCGATTGCGCCGGCGCCAGCGGCGCAGCGTTTGGGGGATTCAGGTCGAAAAATCCAGTGAGATCCACGTGGCCTGCCAGCGTTTCAACTTCTTGCCCGTGGATGAGAATTTTCAGGCGGCGCACCGTCGAGACATTATTCTCAAGCGTGCGCGATATTGAATCCACGACCAATTGCTCGCTTTCGATTCCCGAAGGAGTTTCCGAAGAAAGCGCGTCGGAAAAGTCCGCGACTGCAGTTCCGTCGGGCAGTATATAAAACGCAAGCAGTTCGGCATCTGCTGGAATTGTGCGCTGTTCGGGCGAGGGTGTGTCGGCAATCAGGGCTTGCAAGACTTGCTTGCCGCGCTCTACCGGTTCAGCGGAGAGAGCAAGTTCCACGGTGGTGCTGGTGACGCGGTCTTCTCCCGCGGCCCAGTAGATGCTGGCGCCCTGCGGCGCGTCGGTTGGCGTCTTGGTTTCAGGGGCGAGTACTTCACGCCGCGCTTTCTCCTCGGATGATTGCGATTCGGCGAGGCCGCGCATGCGTTGGTGCAGTCCGCGCAAGCTGATGAGGCCTACCAGGACTGCCACGGTGAGGATTCCCAGAGCGATTTTGAGATCGCGCGGCATTACGGTTGACTCGCAAGGGGCGGACTGGCCTGAGTGGGGGGAGTAACCGGAGTAGCCGGGCGGAATGCAGCAATGCCTCTCGCAATGGAAGCGGCGAACAGTCCCGATAACGACGTTAGCGCAATCGGATCGGAAACAGAGATGCTTGAAATTTCGACGGCTACGGCCG
The DNA here is from genome assembly GCA_963772535.1 of uncultured Acidobacteriota bacterium. Classification (GTDB taxonomy): domain Bacteria; phylum Acidobacteriota; class Terriglobia; order Acidiferrales; family UBA7541; genus Palsa-295. The sequence continues at coordinate 216,022 of CAVYXN010000001.1, read as the reverse complement.
GAGCTGCAACCGAGCGCAAGTTGCGCACTGCTGCCGGCGTGGGAGCGTTCGGCGATTGCGGAAAGCGATGCGCGAGTTCGATCTGTACAAGATTTGCCAAACGCCGGCTTTGATCGGCGAAGGGACGCTGCGCCTCTTCCCAGGGGACCGCTGTTCGAAAGCCCTGCTTTACTGGGCTGGATGGGAGCGAAGTGTCTGTTTCCTGGAAGGGAACTGGAAATTGGTAGAAGTATGCCCGCGTGTTGCCCGTGACGCCGGTGGATGAAACGTGCAGGCTGACGAAGATGGCGTCGCGATACGCGTTGGCCACGGCTGCGCGGTCCTCGTACGAGGGATTCGAATCGTCATTGCGAGTCATCACCGCACGGTAGCCAATTCGTTCGAGCTCTGCGCGCAGAATTTTCGCGATTTGTAACACCACGTCTTTTTCCACTAGGGTCGTTCCGCGCGCGCCGGTGTCTGTTCCGCCGTGGCCGGGGTCAATGACGACGACCGGGCCGAGGTGGACGGGAGGCGGAGGAGTTTGTTCGGGAGAAGTCTGCTGAGGCGTGCCGGGAGCGGGTAGAGCGCCCTGCTGCGAGGCAGGTTGAGGAGGAGGCGCCGAATGGTTTGGAGCGGGCTGCTGAGGCGGAGGTTGCTGCTGCTGCGGATTTTGCTGGTCTTGCTGCTGGGCGCGAGGATGCAGTGCGCGCGAGGAAATTCCGCGAGCCAGCACTGCGGATGACAAGCCTACGCAAGTTATGAATGCGCAAACGAAAGAACGACGCACGGCGAAGAGAATAACAGAATTGTTCGCGGCCAAAAGTGCGAAGCGGCGGAGACTTGCCGAGCGACTAAACGGCGGCTCGAATCATGTCCGCGGCTTTTTCGGCGATCATGATGGTTGGGGCGTTTGTGTTGCCGGCGATAATTCGTGGCATCACTGAAGCATCGACGACGCGCAATCGTTCGATGCCGTGGACTCGGAGCTGTGAATCGACGACGGCCAGGGCGTCATGGCCCATTTTGCAGGTTCCTACCGGGTGGTAGAGCGTTTGAGCTTCGGCGCGGATGAAGTCGGCGATTGCTGCGTCGGATTGGGTGGTAGCGCCTGGATGCAATTCTTCGCCGCGAAATTTTGCGAGTGGCTGCTCGTGTGCAAGTCGGCGCGAAAGCTTCACACCTTCGATAAGCACGCGCATGTCGGCGTCGGTGGAAAGGTAGTTGGCGCGAATGGCGGGTGGGTCGAGAGGATTCGAAGACTTCAGCGAGACCGAGCCGCGACTTTCGGGAGTGATGAGCGTGGGGCCGAAGCCGAAGCAGTGGTCTTTGCGGGGGGTGAGGCCGTGATTCACGTAATAGGCAGGGCCGAAGAGGAGCTGCAGATCTGGTCGTAGAGATGCTTCTTGTGTGCGTAGAAAGATTCCGGCTTCGGCCACATTGGAAACGAGTGGGCCGCGTTTTAGAACGAAATAGCGGATGAGATTGGGAAGAGATTCGGCGGTGGCCATGCTTACGGGTTCCGTGCAGAGGTAGCCGACGGAGACCATCACGTGGTCCTGCAGATTTTTGCCGACGCCGGGGAGGTCGTGAATCGGGCGGATTCCTGCGCGAGTGATTTCATTTGCTGGGCCGATTCCGGAGAGTAGGAGCAGCTGCGGAGAATTTACTGAGCCGCCTGCCAGAATCACTTCCCGGTCCGCGCGGGCTGCTTTTGCGCCTGTGCCGGAGAAATATTCGACGCCTACGGCGCGTTGTTTCTCGAGGGCGATTCGCGCGACGTGTGCGTTGGTGACGACGGTGAGATTCTTGCGGTTTAGCACGGGCTTGAGGAATGCGTCGGCGGCGCTGTGGCGGCTGCCGCTCTTCTGCGTTACCTGGTAGAGGCCTGCGCCATCCTGGTGGTCGGCGTTGAAATCAGAATTGCGCGGGATTCTGAGGGCGTCGGCTGCTTCGAGGAAAGCGCGAGTGAGGGGATTCACCGAGCGCAGATCTGAGACGTGCAGTGGTCCGCTTGTGCTGTGGAATTCCGAGGCGCCTCGCAGTTGCATCTGCGATTTCTTGAAGTAGGGGAGGACGTCATTGAAACTCCAGCCCTGATTGCCGAGGCTGGCCCAGTGATCGAAGTCGAGGTGATTCCCGCGGATGTAAATCATGGCGTTCATCGAGCTCGAGCCGCCCAGCATTTTTCCGCGAGGCCAGTAGAGGCGGCGGTCGTGGAGGCAGGGCTCGTGCTCGGTGGAATAGTTCCAGTCGACGGCTGTCTTGTAGAGTTTGGAGAAGGCTGCGGGGATGTGGATTTCCTTTGCTTTGTCGGGGCCGCCTGCTTCGAGTAGGAGAACGCGCGAGTGCGGGTCTTCGGTTAGGCGCGCGGCTAGAACGCAGCCCGCGGAGCCTGCGCCGACGATGATGTAGTCGTATGCGTTTTGTTTGGCGGGCATTGGGGGGCCGGAAGGGAATTAGAAGACAGGGGCGGGGCAATCGGCAATCGAATTATTGGTTGGGCAGGTGAGAATTATCGGAGGGGCGTATGCCGGCGCAGCGAGGGTGGCGATCGCTATGCGGCTTTGCGCTGATTTTGCGACGCGCCGGTGAGGCGGCGCAGCGGAGCAGTGGCCCAGTAGGCGAGGAATCCACCCGCGATCAGCAGCGCTCCAAACACCAAGCCATTCACGCCCAGAATTTGCTCGCTTTCGCTGTGAACCATAGCGAAGCCGAGCAGCAGAATCGGGAAGACGCCGACGAGTACGGCGCCGGCTGTGCCGCCTGGGACGCGAAATGGGCGGCGGAGATTTGGTTCCTTGATACGCAACGCGACGAGGGCGAGGAATTCAAGCGATAGGCTCATGCCGTAGAGCATGATGTCGAGCGTGACGAGGCGCTCGAAGCCGAGGCCGAGGCACATTGCCCACGCTGTGGCGAGGACGATTATTGAAACCCAGGGGGCGCGCGTTTTTGGTTGCAGCTTGCCGAAGACTGCGGGGAGCATTCCGTCTTGCGCCATGGCGAGGGGGAGGCGCGAATAGCTCATCACGAGCGCGTTGAACATTCCGAAGGCGCTCATCATGCCGCCGAGAACCAGCACGGCTCGAAAAATGCGGCCAGCTACAGGACCGGCGACGAGCGCGCCCATCATGCCGGCGAGGTCGGCCCAAGAGCCGGTTTCGAAAGCTGAGGAGGAGATGCCGGTGAGCCACATGGCCGCGAATGGCAGGATGTATGTTGCCGCGACTACCAGCACCGCGATTAGCATTGCCTTGGGATAAGTTTTTTGCGGGCGGCGAACTTCGGTGGCGATTGTGGAGGCGTTGTCCCAGCCCATGTAGTTCCACATGCAGATGAGGAGGCCGCCGATCAGGCCGACGCTTGAGGTGGTGGGAGCGGTTACGGCGCCTTTCAGCGCGCCGATTTCCATCGGCGCAATCAGCACGATCAGCGCGAAGGGCAGCGAGAGCAAAAAGAAAAGCCAGAGCGACGAGATCGCCACAACTCGGATGCCTGCGATGTTCATCAGTGCGCAAACTGTGACCACTGCGAGGCCGACCATTACTCCGCGGTGGCCTACGGAGAACCACGGGAAGAGTCGAGTGAGATACGCGACGAAGAGCGTGGGATAAATCGCCATATCGAAGATGCTGGCGACCAGCGAGAGCCACGCTTCCTGAAATCCCCAGAAATTCCCGAGGGCGCGGCGGACCCAGGCGTAGTAGCCGCCTTCTGACGGTAGCGCGCTCGAGAGCTCGCCGATCATGTACGTGGTGGGCAGACTCCAGACGAGCGGCGTAAGCAGGAGAAGCAAAATGCCGAGGCCGTAACCGGCGCCGTGGACGATGTCTTCGGTGCCGTATGTGCCGCCCGACACCATGAAAAATGTGGCCGCTACCAAGGGCCAGACGGTGAGCTTCGCTACTTTCTTCTTAGTGGAAGAAATCGCCCGGGAGGGAAATTGGGCTGGCAGGGTGATCGTGCTCAATTTTTTGTCGCGTCCTCCGTCAGCGATCCTCGCTCTCTCACTGCCGCGCAGGTGGAGCGAGTTCGCCTACCGCAATTGAAGAATACGGAAATTCGCGTGCGATGCAAGAGAAAACGTGAGCGCGAGCAAAAATTTTTCGCGGACGAGTGCCGCCTCGTGTTCGCTAAGGAAGTTCTTAGAATATTTGCGGAGGATTAGTTGGAGCTGCTCTTCGCCGCTTTCTTTTCCATACGGCGCTCGCGCTGCTGCTCGCTCCAGGCTTTCTGTTGTTCCGGCGTGAGGACAGCGAATACCTGCGCGCGCGTCTGCTTGGTTATGTCCTTGATTTGTTTGGTTTGCTGGTCGGGCGTGAGGGTCTTGTCCTTCTCGATGTCCTGCTTTTGTTTCTTCGCGTCGTCGCGGATCGACTTGATTTTGTCTTTTTGGTCGGGCGTGAGATTCAGCGAGTCGTCGTTTTCGATGGCGTCAGGATTTGATGAGGACTTTGCCGTGCTTTGCGCGGTTGCTTGAGATGCCTCAGCCTGACGGATTGGAAGCGCGAAGCCGATGCCTAAAACGAAAAATGACCCGAAAACGAATGCTAGCAGTCGCAATCTATTCATGCCTGTTCTCCCAGTATTAAGTGGATTAAACATCAGAACCAAACTGCTTCACGTCTTCAGGGCCGTCTTTCGCTGCGACCTTGTGCTCCCCTTGCACCTGGACGCGTATTTGTTCGACTACGTCCGGGTTTGCGAGCGTTGTGATGTCGCCAACGTCGAGCGTATTCGAAATTGCCGCCAGGATTCGGCGCATCAGCTTCCCTGAGCGCGTCTTGGGCATATCAGGAACGATGTGGACGGATTTCGGGCGGGCGATCTTGCCAATCATCGTCTCGATCGTCTTTATCACCTTATCGCTCACTTCTTTTGGTGACGCCGTGACCCCTGGCTTGAGCGAAATGTAAATTTCTGGCACGCGGCCCTTGATTTCATCGACGACAGGCACCACCGCCGCTTCGGCTACTTCGTCAATCGTCAGGCAAGCGGATTCCAGTTCTTTCGTCCCGAGGCGATGGCCGGCCACATTGATCACGTCATCCACGCGACCAAGAATCCGGAAGTATCCGTCTTTTGCGAGAAGCGCGCCGTCTCCAGCGAAGTAGGGCCAATCGTGCCAGTCCTTGCTCTTCGGATCTTTGCAATATTTTTGGTAGTACTGCCGGACGAACCGATCCTGGTCCTTCCAAATTGTCTGCTCGATGCCCGGCCACGGATTGCGAATGCAGATATTTCCGGCGCGGCCTGCGCCGGCCGGAAGCACTTCACCATTTTCGTCGTAGATGATCGGATAGATTCCCAGCACGCCCGGCCCGGCGCTTCCTGGTTTCATAGGGTCGAGAGCTGGATTGGTGCTGCAGAGAAAGCCGCCCGTCTCGGTCTGCCACCAAGTGTCGACGATCACCGCTTCTCGCTTTCCGACGACGTCGTAATACCAGCGCCAGACTTCCGGCTCGATCGGCTCGCCGACAGTAGTCATGTGCTTGAAGTGGTATTTATACTTACCGGGTTCGTGCGGGCCTGCTTTGCGCAGCATGCGGATGGCGGTTGGGGAGGTGTGGAAGATATTCACTTTGAGCCGCTCTGCAATTCGCCACGGCCGCCCTGCGTCGGGATAATTCGGCACGCCTTCGTATATGACGCTTGTGGCTGCGAGCGCCAGGGGGCCGTAAACGATATATGAGTGGCCGGTGATCCAGCCAATATCGGCCATGCACCAGTAAACGTCTTCGGGATGAAGGTCCTGATAATATTTTGCGGATCCGGTGACGTAAGCCAGGTAGCCGCCGGTGCGATGCTGGCAGCCTTTGGGCTTGCCGGTGCTGCCGCTGGTGTACATCAGGAAGAGGGGGTCCTCGGCGTCCATCGTCTCTGGCTCGACTATTTTTCCGCGATAGTCCTTCAAAACTTCGTCGACGAAATAGTCGCGGCCCTTTAGCATCGGCGTCGCAGATCCGTATTTTCCGGGATAGCGGCGCCAGACAAGCACCTTGTCGATTTCCTGGCCGTCGCGCTTGGCGGTTTCAACGGCAATTTCGACGGCGGCTTTGTGATCAATCAGTTTTCCGCTGCGGTAGTAGCTATCGGCGTAAATCAGTACCCGGCTTCCCGAATCCGCTGCGCGCATTCCGCACGCTTCGCCGCTGAAACCCCCGAACACCACGGAATGGATCAGGCCAAGACGGGCGCAGGCCAGCATGGTGATGGGCAGCTCGGGAATCATCGGCATGTGAATCGTGACGCGGTCGCCTTTTTTCAATCCTGCGAAATCGCGCAGCATCGCTGCCGTTTCGTTCACGCGCTTGTACAACTCCTGATAGGTGATGACGGTGGGCTCTTCGTTTTCCGGCTCCGGGACGGAAATGATCGCGGCCTTGTCCTTATATTTCCCGAGATGACGGTCCACGCAGTTGTAGCTGGCGTTCAGCTTGCCGTCGACGAACCATTTCCAGAATGGCGGGTTGTTGGTATCGAGTACGGTGGTCCATCTTTGCGACCAGGTGAGCATGTCGGCATACTCTTCGAAACATTTGGGGAAATTCTTTTCGCCGAAACGCTCCACCGCCTTCGGATCTTTCATGTAGGCTTGCTCGAGGAATTGTTTTGGTGGATAGAAATACTCTTCTTCCTTCCAATGGACTGCAATATGGGCTTCGTCGGCTGCGGTAGCGTTCGATCCTGAAGTTGGATTCTTGATTTCGGCCACGGCGAAGGCTCCTTCGGTTGGAACTGGAGAGTGTATTTTCCACGCTAATCATCTCTCTGCTGTGGAGCGCCGTCAATCCTGGGGCGAAATTACCCAGCGCGAGCTAACGCATCTTTCCCCGGGGGCTCTACGCAGTTCTCTGTATACGCGGCCAAAGACGCGAGACCTATCCTGTTTATTGGGACCCGGGCACTGTCGTCGAACGATCGGAGGTTGAAGAAACCATGCCTTTGATTCAAATCGTTATTGTGCTGATCGTGATCGGTGTGCTGCTATGGTTGGTGAACCTCATCCCGATGCAGGGGACGATAAAATCCATTCTGAATGCCGTGGTGGTTATCTGCGTGGTGCTTTGGCTTTTGAACGTGTTCGGGCTTAGCTATCTGCCACACATCCGCGTCGGTTCTTGAAGGTTCCCTGGCCTTGGCCCGATTGTTTGGGCAAAGCCATCGCTGAGGCTCGGTGAGGGCTGTCGGCTTCAGTGATTTCGTCGCGATAAGTTTCTTGCCAGCTGTTCCAGCAATCCCAATTGTCCCTTGAGGATTTTTACCTTCGCGGTGTCGAGATCGAACCAATCGGCCCGGTCAATTTCCGCAAATGATTTGGTTTTGGCCGAGCCTTTGGGCCACTCCATCGAGAAGGTGTTGCTGCGTATGGCGCCAGCGTCGATATCACCTTCCACCGCCCAGGCGTGAACGGTCTTGCCGCCCGGCTGCTTCACTGGATTCAGGGGTATGAACGTCCCTTCAATGGGGAAGCTCGTTTCTTCTTGAAACTCGCGCTTGGCGGCTTCGAGCGGCTGTTCGCCCTCAGCAAATTCACCTTTCGGAATGGACCATGCTCCATCGTCTTTCTTCGCCCAGTATGGTCCGCCCGGATGAACCAGGAAAACTTCGACGCGCCCACTGGCGATTCGATAGAGGAGTATTCCTGCGCTTTGTTTCGGCATTGTGGATTCGCGTCCCGGAGTCGGCCCTAGCCGCGCTTATCGCAGCGACAATTATGGCGAGACCTGGATGCCAAATCGAGCGTGGAATTCGCGCGCGCCCCGTTGCGTGATGCGCAGCGCGCGTGTTTTTGGGCGGCGCGCAACCCATCCCAGCGTGAGAAATCGCGACAGCATCGCTGCACCCAGCGCGCCCGCCAGGTGCGGGGTGCGCTCGGTCCAGTCAAGACACTCGCGCGCAAACGAGCGCCTGCTGCATCGAACTTGCTCGACATTCACGCCCAACTTCGCAAGCCACGCTTCGCCGCGCGGCGCCAATTCGTATTGCCGGTTCCCGCGCGCGCGGATGAGGTTCGATGATTCGAGCTTCTGTCTCATTTCCACTGCCAGGCGGCCTGCCAGATGGTCGTAACACGATCGCGCTGTGCGTAAGGCGTCGACCCGTGGGTCGCGGACGATGTTCCGCACCGGCGATGCGGTTGCGATGGTTCCCAGGGCCTCCAGAGCATAGGCCACCTCTGGTTTAGCGATTCTGTAAAGGCGCTGCCGTCCGGAAATCTCAGCTCGAAGCAATCCACCGTCCACGAGTTTAGAAAGATGGCCGCTGGCCGATTGCGCTGAGATTCCCGCCAAACGGGCCAATTCGCCCGCCGGCAAAGCTTTCTCGTCCAGGAGCGCGATCAAAATTGCAGCCCGAGCATTCTCGCCGATCAGTTCACCGACTACTGCGATGGGATATGTAGCGTTCATAGGAGAATGATAACGCAAAGCCATCGGCCACGTTTCATCTGCGCGTGAAACATCGTCGCGATACCGGGCTTAGGATCGGCGCTGGAGGAGACAACGGAAATGATTACGCTCTGCATCCGCTATACAATCGACCAGAATCAATATCGGAATTTCGAGGAATACGTCCGCGCGCTGCCGGAACCGATTCGCCGCAGTGGAGGCGAACTTGTGGGTTACTTTTTGCCAACGAAACTCGCCGGGCCGACGAACATAGCTCTCGCGCTGATCAATTTTTCAAGTCTTGATGCGTATGAGAAATATCGCGAGGCGTTTGGCGCGGATGCCGCTGCCGTGGCTAGCGTCGCGGCAGTTGAAAAGTCCGATTGCATCCTGTGCGAGGACCGCTCGTTCCTGCGCCGCATCGTGTGAGGATGCCCAGGTGCTGAGAGTTGTCGGAGCACTTCAGGATGCAGGCGCAAAAACGCGGCTATTTGCCCTTCGACTCGCCCTCAACTCTGGGCTCGCTCAGGACAAAATTTCGCGAAGCGAAATTTTGGAGGCGGGGGAGTTGCGGGCGTTTTAGGACCGTCCTGAGCGGAGTCGAAGGGAACCGCCGACCAAAACGTCTTTCTTTGCGCGATTCCATCGTTTTATTTGATTCTCGCGCTTTCGAGCCGAGGACAAAGTTGGGTGCTCCTCTATCCAGACGAGCGTCGCGGGCCGTCGCGCAGCTGTCCAGTCGGAGCCTTTGCCTTGATTGTGTTCGATCAATCGGCGATCTGGATCGTCCGATGAGCCCACGTAATAGGAATCATCGGAGCATCTCAGGATGTAAGCATAGAACATGGCTATTTTGCCCTTCGACTCGCCCAAACTGCGGGCTCGCTCAGGACAAAATTTCGCTTCGCGAAATTTTGGAGGCGGGGGGAGTTGAACCCCCGTCCGAAAAGCCTTGCAACTCGAAGACTACATGCTTGTCCCGTTCCGATTGTTTCACCAGGAGAGCTCAGAGCGGGCAAGACGCGCTCCCGGCTAGTCCGATGATCTTACCGCCGCATTACGGACCGAAACGCGACGGCCAGCCTACTGTGTGACGCCTCATCTCAACCGCGTAGGCGACGGTTAAGGAGACGCGCTAGCTAGTTTTATCTAGGCAGCGAGAGCCAACTGTGAGTTGCCAGTTGTGTTGTTCCACCCGATAGCGGGCAGGTGGGGCCCGGCATGCCTTCGAGCCGCGACAGCTTCCGTCGAAACCGTGTCGCCCCCGTTGGAGGCTCTATTTTACCACGTTCGCGAAGTCAGGCCCTCCGAACTAGTACAGGCGAAACACAACCTCCAACGGAACATCAACCGCCACAGGGGCGCCGTCAGGTTTCCTCGCAGGCTCAAACGTCCAAGTCTCGGCGGCCTCAAAAGCTCGATCGGTCAAGCCGCACGGGAGACCCTTTAGCAAAACCAGCCTAGTGAGTGAGCCGTCAGCAAGTATCTGCGCTTTAAGAAGCACGGTTCCCTGGATCTGCGCAACGACCGCATCGCCAGAAAAATTGGGGTTTGTACACCGGATGCATTTTGGAACCGTGTAGCCCTCAAGCTGATTCGGTTCAACCGTTTGTTCATCGGGTACAGGAGGACGCTTTGGGTTCACCCACAACCGATCCTCATGAGTGGAGAAGTCAGGCAGTGGTATCGAAGAGGCTGGTTTTTTAGCAAGCTCCTCCATAGAGGGCGTGAGAGGAACAATCCCTGATTCGTCGAAAATTGACTTTCGAGCCTTCGCGGACCAGACCCTAATATTTAGAACCACTCCGTCGGGAGCGACTCGCAAGGTTCCCTCAACGAGCATTGTGTCTCCAAGCTCCGAGGCGTAACAGCGGATCCACGAAGGGCTGCTAAACGCGGTAGGGGGCACTTTTGGATTCGCAATTCTTTGCCGAAGCCCCTCTGCGTCCAACACCTCAAAGCCCCTCGCATCCTCTCGCAATAGGTCTGCAAATCGAGACGCAATCTCGTGAGCCAATTCGGTCGGCTCGGTATATCGCTCCACGAAATCAAAAACCCGCACCGGGGTTGCTTCCGTGTTTTTTTCTGGCGATTTCCTAATCGCCTCCGCCACGTTTGCTGCAAGGGTCGGAAGATCGGTAAGCTCTTGTCGCTGAGCAGCACAACGCGCAGGACCCAACAGGTTAGTAGCAAGCAGCAAATACCAGACGGCGCGAGCGCGAATCGTCATTATCAAACCTCATTCTATAATATTCGCAAGTACAACTTTACGCTGTAGTTAGCACCTCGTCTCGAACTACGATTAGCTGCTGTACGCCCAGGAACGCCTCGCCCGAATGTCAGTTGACACTCCCGCCGACCGTTTTCATAATCGCAAATAGGCAACCTCAATTATGAAAGAGCGCCAAAAATCGCTCGATAGAGCGCTGGAGGAGGCGGTATCGCGCGCGCTGCGTGATAATCTCGCTCCGCTTCAGCGCACTGCTGACGAACTGCATCAGGCCTATGCCGACCTAGTGGCGGCCTGCTCATCTACACGCCCGAGCAACGCTCTTCCGGCTATGCTTCGCGCTCAGACGGCGGCCTCCTCTCTTGCGGCGGGGCTTTCTGTGCTGTCAAATTTCGTTGCGGTGGCGCTAAAGCCTCGCGACTCGTCGCCCACAGCCGAGGCGGAGGATTTGGCGGAGGCGGCTTCGTCAGTTGCACAGGCGCATGCGCGATCGTCTCCGGCGGCGGTGGCAGAACCCGAGGAAGAGGCAGCCTCCGAGCCCGCGCACGAAGCGCCCGCCACGCCCGCGCATGTGGCCCAGGCTGAAGCTCCGGTCGCCGAACAATCAGCCCAATCTGCCCAGGCCGAAGTGATGGCTGACCAGGCGGCCGTCGTTGAATCGCAGGCCTTCAACGTGGCCAGCCTGCCACCCGAAATTCAAGATCTGCATCGCCGCGCGAATCGAGTAGCCAAAGTGGCCATGCAAGACATCAAACTATTGCGGCCGAAAGACGTGAAAGCGGCTCGCGAGCACAAGGACATCTGTATTCGGTTGCGCAGTGACCTCGATAAAGCCCGAAAAGAATACGACCGCCGTTTCCGCGCGATACTGGAGCAGCCAGTGGATTATTTTCATCACTGGATGGTGGAAATTCTCGCTGAGGGAGATACGGAAGCCCTCGGAGAATATCCGTATCCCTCGCCCGTTCTGCGGCACTAAAACGACCACGGTGAAATCCTCGGGCCGCTGGCTGAGCGTAGCCGCGGCTTGGCTTATTTTTGTCTTCGGCGCGTCCGCGCAAAGCCAGCGAAAACCGCACTCTTCACGGCACGCCGCACCGGATACTGCCGCTGCGTCAAAAACGCCGGCCTCTTCGGCGGCTGCACAGCTGCAGGATTTATCGCGGGCGCTGAAGAAAAAAAATCCGGCAGGGGCTTACGAAAAGCTCAGCGCTTTCGCGAATCAAAATTCCAAGAATGCGTACGGCGCGCGCGCCGCTCTCGCACTGGGCTACTACGACTATTCGAAAACTAATTTCGGCCTCGCCGCCAAATGGCTTGCTCGAGCGCAATCCGATCCCCTGCTTCGCGATTACGCTTTGTACTGGAATGCGGAAACGAATATCGCCCTCAGCAAACAAGGGGATGCAATCGCGCAACTGCAAACGCTGCGCGCTGATTTTCCTGATTCAGTGATGACCGACCAGGCTCTAGAATCTCTCGCTGGAGCCGCCATCGCGCTGAATCAGCCCAATGTGGCTCTCGAGGCTCTTGACGCTTACCCAGCGACGAAGACCAAGCCGGCGCTGCTTTTTCTCCGCGGCGAAGCTCGCGAACAAGCTGGCCGCCCGCTCGAAGCGGTCGAGGACTATCAGCTTCTCTATATCCGCTATCCGACGGCCGAACAGGCGCGGCAGGCGAATGCGAAACTGGATTTTCTCCGCAGCACTTTGAAATCCGGTTATCAGGAAATTCCGCTCGAAGAGCGCTTTGCTCATGCGGGTGCATTGTTCGGCGGCAGGCTCTGGAGCGAAGCGCGAACCGAATATGCGCAGCTGCTGCCGCAGCTTTCAAGTGCCGATAAGGAACGCGCCGAATTGCGGATTCTCGAGTGCGGCGTTGCGCTCGGCGGCGGAGTTTCTGCCGTCGCTGCACTTCAAATTGGCGACCCTGATGTCGACGCCGAGAGATTCTTCACTCTCGCTCAGTATTACCGCAACGTCTCGCCGGATTCGCAGATGCCGCAGGCCGTGGAATCAGCTGCCACTCGCGCGCCGCAAAGCCGCTGGGCCGAGCAGGCGCTCTTTCTGGCGGGGAATTATTACTGGGTGCAGCTTGATCGCGACCGCGCCTCCGGATATTACAAGCGCGTCGCAGATGGTTTTTCCACATCGCCCGATGCCGTTCCATCGCAGTGGCACGTTGCTTGGACCGCTGTTCTGAAGCGCGCACCCGATGCTGCAAGCCTGGTCGCGGACTACTTGCGACGCTTTCCGGGCTCGCAATTCACGCCTGATGCGCTGTACTGGCTCGGCCGTCTTGCCGAGGAGTCGAACAGCCCCGCGCTCGCTCGCGCTTACTACGGAAAGCTCGAGACTCGCTACCCGCAGAATTATTTCGAAAGCCTCGCCGTTACGCGCAACGCCGTGCTCGGCAAGGGCGTTCTCGAAGATCCCGATGTGCTCGACACGATTCCCGCTGTTCCGCCAGCAGCGCCTTTGGGCGATGCGATTCCGCCCGCCGCGGCTGATCGCCAGGCGCGGGCCGACGCCTTGCGCACGATTGCATTCGATTCGTCCGCTGAACTTGAGCTGCGAGCCGCCTATGCTGCCACGGGCGAGCCGCGCCTGCTGCTCGAAGTGGCTCAGGAGGCGATCGCTGCCGGTCACTGCGGAGTCGCCATCGTCGCTGTGCGGCAGATTTTCACCCAGCTTGAATCTCGCCCTTTCGATACGGTCCCGCGCGAGGTTTGGCTCGCCGCCTATCCCATGCCGTTCGCCGGCCCAATTCATCAATGGTCCGCGCACGTGGGTCTTGCCCCGTCGCTGACGGCCGGTTTGATTCGCCAGGAATCGGCCTTCGATCCCGACGCGCGTTCCGGAGCGAACGCTTACGGACTTATGCAGTTGCTGCCCAAAACCGCAAAGCGGCTGGCTCGCAGCGCAAAGATCGGATACGCGCGCGGGCGCCTTGTGGATCCGGATTACAACATCCGACTCGGAACGCTCTACCTGTCCGGTCTGCAAAAAGATTTTGGAAGTGTGGAATCGGCGCTGGCCGCGTACAATGCGGGAGAAGACCGCGTCGCACAATGGAATGAAGGGCAGCACTACCGCGAAATCGCTGAGTTTGTAGATTCGATTCCGTTCACTGAGACTCGCGAGTACGTCGAAATCGTCACGCGCAACGCAGGCATTTATCGCAAACTCTACGGAGCGCAGCCACAGAATGAACCCCATCAGAGCAGAACGCGCCATCGCCACTAGCGAGCGCCTCTCCGCCAAAGCCGCGCAGTTCACCGAATCCGTGATTCGCGAAATGACGCGCCTCGCCCTGCAGTATGGCGCCGTAAATCTTTCGCAAGGTTTTCCCGATTTTGCCGCCCCGGCCGAAATCAAGCGCGCCGCTCAGGAAGCGATCGCCGCGGATATCAATCAGTACGCCATCACATGGGGAGCAAAATCGCTGCGCAATGCCATCGCCGGGAAATTCGAGCGCACCGGCGGCTTCGCCATTGATCCGGAGCGCGAAATCACAGTTTGTTGCGGTTCTACTGAGGCGATGATGTCCTCGATGATGGCCATCATCAATCCGGGTGATGAAGTCGTTGTCTTCGAGCCGTTCTATGAGAACTACGGGCCCGATGCGATTCTCTCCGGCGCGAAGCCGCGATTCGTAAAACTTCACGCGCCGGACTGGACATTCGATTCCGACGAATTGGCTGCTGCGTTTACGCCCGCCACGAAGGCGATCATCCTCAACACACCGAACAACCCAACGGGAAAAGTTTTTACTCGCCCTGAGCTCGAAAAGATTCGCGATCTATGCGTGCGTTGGAACTCTTTCGCCATTACTGACGAAATTTACGAGCACATGCTCTATGACGGCGCAAAGCACATCTCTATGGCCACTTTAGATGGCATGCGCGAGCGTACGATCACAATCAACGCTCTCTCAAAAACCTACAGCGTCACCGGCTGGCGCGTCGGCTGGGCCATCGCGCCGCCCGAAGTGACTTCGGCGATTCGCAAAGTACACGATTTTCTTACTGTGGGCGCGGCTGCGCCGCTGCAGGCAGCGGGGGCCGTGGCGCTCCAGTCGCCGCCAAGCTACTACGAAAATCTCGCCAAGGAATATCTCGCCCGCCGGGATCGCCTCCTCGGCATCCTCACCGGCGCCGGTTTCCAATGCTTCAAGCCGCATGGCGCCTACTACATCATGACCGACATCAGCGCCTTCGGCTTTCCAGACGACGTCGCGTTTGCAAAATATCTCGTGAAAAATATCGGCGTGGCTGCCGTTCCCGGCTCGAGTTTCTATCGCAATCCTGCGGATGGGCGCACTCACTTGCGTTTCACATTCTGCAAGACGGAAAAAACATTCCAGGCTGCTGCCGAGCGCCTCGCCAAACTCAAAACAAGCTAACTCGCCTTGCTTCTACGGCCGCCAGACACCTATGCTAAAATCCGCGAAGTTCCGTCGAGGAGATAATGGCATGGCGATGGAGTTCGACCTGATTCGACCCGGCACGAAAGTCACTGCCAGTGGGGAAGGCGAAGCGCACGAAATCAGCTCGAGCGCCACGCGTACCTTCATGTGCTGGATTGAAATTACCGACCAGATCGAACAGGAGTCTGTCGATGTTTCGATTTACGGTTCTGAAGATGGGCAGGCATGGGGAAAAATGCCGTTACTGAAAATGCCGCAGCGGTTTTATCGAGGCGATACACGCCAGATTCTCGATCTCTCTATGAAACCTGAGGTTCGCTTCCTGCGCGCCAAGTGGGAACTTGCCCGCTGGGGGCGGGTGGCCCCGCATCCTATGTTCGTATTGGGTTTTCGTCTTACGGAAGTGCCTGCATTCGTTCAGCAAGCCGCCACTCGCTAGCAGTACCCTGTCACCGGGTCATTTCGGCGTGCCATTCTCCGATACCACTTTCTCATCGCGAATCTTCTGAATTACCTCCGCGCGCATTTCTTTCGCGTGGGCGCTCGCCGAGCTATTGGGATCGATCTTCAAATACGCATCAATATCCTCGAGCAGCGCTGGATAATCCTTCTCTCGCATGTGGACGTTCGCAAGGAGCCGGTAGATGATCGCAGCATTGGGCATCAACGACCGCGCTTGCTCGCCCGCTTTCTTGGCTTCCGCAAGCTGATTCTCAGCCAGACAAGCCCGGCCCAGTTCGTAATAGCCAAGCCAGAAATTCGGACTCAGCTCCAGGCCTCGCCGGATCATTTTTTCGCCGCCTGCATTGTCGGCTTTGTCCAGCAGTATCGTTCCCATTCCGATCACGGGTTCGCCGTATGCATTCCTGCTCAACTCCATCGATTGCCGAAAATTGTTCTCGGCGTCATCGCGCTTGGCGAGTTCAAGATAGGTCATTCCAATCTGGTAGTACGCTTCGTAGTAGTCGGGCTCAATCGCGATGGCGTCTTGAAAATCCTTCAGCCCGCCGTCCAGATTCTTGCCGTAGTAGATTTTCTGTTTGCCCGAATACATCAGGTCGCGTGCCTTCTTGGGCATCGAAAGCTCGTGCGCGGACACTGTCGCACCGTTGGGCGCTTCCTGATTTGCCGTGGATCGTTTCAGGTAGATCGTCATGCCACGCGTTTCGCCGCCACCGACGCTGATCGCGCTGCTGTACGGCTCGTAGCCGTTCATCCTGGCTTCGAGTTGATAGTTGCCGCGCGCGAGGTCGTTGAAGTCGAATCGGCCTGATTCATTCGTAATCACCTGCGCCTGCATCACCCCGCTCGCGCCGCGCAGCGTGACTTCCACACGGCTCAAAATCTGTTGGGTCTGCCCGTCATAGGCTCTGCCACTGATGCCGAGCATCTCTTTCCCGAATTGGAATCCGCTGGCACAGCGGGGAGCGGCAAACGTAGCCAGGCAGACACACCAACAGAAAGGAACGAAAAAGCGGTTGCTGAGCCACTGCATGGCCCACCTCCGCGCAAATTGATTTGCGCGAAATAGTACACCCGCTGTCAAGTAGTTTTGGATTAATTATAATTCTGATGTTTCAGTGGCGGCTGGTTAAATCGAATTCAAATCGAACGTTTGCAGATAGGCGGGAATCGTCACCGGCCATTTGAATTGTGTCGTCACCGCGTCGCGCAGGGAATTGAGCGCCACGGGTTCCCCGTGCACCAGAAAAGTTTGCCGGGGCGGCGCAGTAAATCCCGAAAGCCATCGCAGCAACTCGCTTTTTCCGGCATGCGCTGAAAGCTGCCCGATCGAAACCACTTGCGCCCGCACCGCGACCTGCTGGTTGAACAAACGAATGAACTTTGCCCCATCCTGAAGCGCCCTGCCTTTCGTTCCTTCCGCCTGATAACCAACGAGCAGCACGGTATTTCGGGGATCGGGCAATCGCTGCGCCAGATGATGCAGCACTCGGCCGCCAGTGGCCATGCCGCTGGCGGACACGATGATGCATGGCGTCGTCACGTTATTGATTCTCTTCGAGTCATCCACTGTGCGCGTCAGATGGACCAGCTTCACGTTCAGTGGGTCGCCGAGCCCGTGTTGCTCCTCATTGATGTAGTCGGAATCGTGATCCTCGGGATGATGGAGATAAATGTCGGTCACATTGATCGCCATGGGACTGTCCACGTACACCGGCAGCACGGGAATTCGCTTCTGGTTGACGAGTTCGCGCAAGTAGTACATGAGCGTTTGTGTGCGATCCACCGCGAACGCGGGAATCACGATCACGCCGCCTCGTTTCACCGTCTCGTTGATCACGCTCGCCAGCTCATCCGCCACCGAGCCCGCCGGATGATCGCGGTCGCCATACGTCGATTCGCAGAGCAGATAGTCGGCGCGGCTGGGTGGTTCCGGGTCTTTGAGAATGGGCTGGTTGTATCGTCCGATGTCACCCGAAAAGACTACGAGGATTTGTTTCCCGTTCTCCGTGATTGTCAGCTCGAGCCAGGACGAGCCGAGAATATGCCCGGCATCGTGCGGCATCACGGAAAATTGCGGGCTGATCGTGAAGGGGGCCGCGCGCGGAATTTCGCTGAATTGTTTCAGCGCGGCCTGTGATTCCGCAACGGTGTACAGCGGCAGCGGCGGCTTGTGCTGGCTGTAGCCCTTCTTTGCGATGTACTTCGCGTCCTCCTCCTGCAGGTGGGCAGAGTCGGGAAGCAGGAGTTGGCAAAGTTCGTTTGTCGCTGCGTTGGCGTAAAACGGGCCACGATATCCCAGACGCACCAGCCTCGGGATATAACCGGTGTGATCGATGTGCGCGTGCGTTATGACCACCCAGTCGATCGCCGCTGGATCAACGGGCGGCTGGTTCCAGTTGCGCTGCTCGAGCTCGTTCGAGCCCTGAAACAAGCCGCAGTCCACCAGCAGTTGCTTGCCTTCCGCTTCCACCAGATATTTCGAGCCTGTGACGGTGCCGGCTGCGCCGAGAAAAGTGATTTTCGCCATGGGGCACGTATTCTAAGCCGACACAGGCACAAATCCTCTTGCGATTCTTCAGTAGGGTCCAGCACGCAGTGCACGCTTGCCTACCGGGTAGGCTCCGCGGTTGTGCGCCGCTCTTGACCGCTTGAAGCGAGTGCCTTACGCTCTCTGACTCGTCAGCAAGCGAGCGCAAGCCAGCGAGGCCAGATGAAGACTTCGATCGTCGCAATGTTCACGCTACTCATCGCATCGGCAGCCGGCGCGCAGGGTTTGCCGTCGTCTTCGCTCACGCGTGGCACTTGGGAACTGGGAGTCTACGCGGGCGGTGGCGACGGGCTCGGCAAATCTGACAATACGCAGTTTCTCATCGCTGGTGGCCGCGGCGGCCTCGTCCTCACGGGAGAACACCTGCCGGGAATCCTGCGGGGCAATTTCGAGTGGGCCGTCGAAGTGATACCTGTTTACATTGTTTTTCCGCCCAATCGCGGCATCTATGGCGGCAGCGTCAAGCCTTTTCTCTGGGAATGGAACTTCACTCATTTCCAAAAAGTCTCGCCGTTCTTTGGAGTGGCGGGCGGCGCCTTATTCACCCGCGCCAACATCCCTCCTGGCGATACCTCGACGGTCAACTTCACGCCGCAGATCGATCTCGGTTTTCATCTCTTCACGCGCCAAAGCCGCGCCATGACGTTCGAGATGGACATCGTCCATCACTCAAACGCCAGCATCGGCAACCAAAATCCCGGCTACAACGCCTCGGTTTTCTTCACCCTGGGCTACGTCTGGTACAAGACCCACAAGTAGCACGATGTTTCGTGCTTTCAGAACCGGGATGCTATAAAATTATTCAACCAGGCAGAAACGTGGGGCCGTAGCGCAGTTGGGAGCGCGCCTCGATGGCATCGAGGAGGTCACGGGTTCGAACCCCGTCGGCTCCACCAAATACGACCTTATTCCCGATTGTAGAGTTTCTTCTGGCAGGCATGTACCTACGATTTGTTGTTTCCGACATCGACGAAGACTCTGGGAGAGAACTCGGTGTTTTCCACGCGGTCGGTAACCTCCGCAGAGACGGAAAACTCCAACCTTACGAGGAAAAACAGCACGATCTAATTCGGCAGTGGTTTAACGAGCATTTGGAACGACCCACACGATTTACCGCGTCGAAGCCTCCCTATTACAGGAAATCGTCTAAGGCAATTTCATGGTTTAAAGACGGTGCATCCGAGCACATCACGCGCGTGAGGCAGTTGGTAACGATTCTTCACCATCACGGGATTTCAGTCCAGATGTTAAAGACGGACAGAGTCGGATACATTGTCTACGAAGACGAATATCAGATTGTCGCTGAACCCTTTAAGCGAGAGACATATTGAGTTCTCAGTAGTACTGCTGAAGTATATTAAGCCAATAGAAGCGCCGTCGTGCCCTGCACCATTTCTGGGGCGCCTGGCCCACGACGCCAATAGGAATCTCGAGATTAAGCGGTGGCACCGAGGTAGGCGCGACGAACCTGGTCGTTTGATCGAAGTTCCTCGCTGGGGCCCTCCAGCGTGATGCGGCCCCATTCCATCACGTAGGTGCGTTGAGAAATTTCCAGCGCGTAGTCCGCGTTTTGCGCGGCAACTAGAATCGTGACGCCCTCCTTCGCGATTCTTTGAACCAATTGAAAAACTTGATCCACCATGATCGGCGCCAGGCCCAGCGACGGCTCGTCCAACAGCAGCAGCAGTGGTTCAGCCATGAGTCCTCGCCCGATCGCGCACATTTGCTGCTCGCCTCCGGAAAGAGTTCCAGCGAGCTGTTTGCGGCGTTCTTTCAGCCTCGGAAAAAGTTCGTAGATCCGTTCCAAATTCGAGTGAGCCTTCGAACGCAGATGCGATGAAAATCCTCCCATCAGGAGATTTTCTTCCACCGTCATGCGCGCCCACAATTGACGGCCCTCCGGAACAAGTGAGAGATGATGTTGCACGCGTTCATGCGCCGGCTCGGACGAGATGTCCTTTTCGTCGAAGATGATTTTTCCTTTTCGTGCGGGCAGCAATCCCGCGAGCGCCTTCAGAAGAGTCGTCTTGCCGGCGCCGTTTGGCCCGATGAGGCTGACGACCTGCCGGCGATCCACTTCAAGGCTAACGTCCCACACAACGCGAGTCGCGCCGTAACCCACGTCGAGGTTTTCAACTTTGAGCAATCGCTCCGGATTTTGACGCTCAGCCATCTAGTTATGCGCTGCCTTGCCGATGTAAGCTTCGATCACCGCGGGATTATTCTGCACGGCCTCGGGAGTTCCCTCAGCGAGCTTCTGCCCGGAATTCATCACAATCACGCGATCGCAGATTGACATGATGGCCTTCAGATTGTGTTCGACATAAAGAATCGAGGTGCCGGCGCGGCGGATGTCGCACAAAAGCTCCAGAATCGACGCCGCTTCCGTCTGCGTCAGTCCGCTGCACACCTCGTCGCACAGCAAAAGGCCCGGGCGCGCCGCAAGGGTCCGCGCCAATTCCAGCCTCTTCATATCACCCACCGACAACGACGAAGCCGGCATGAGATGAAGGCGAGCCAGCGCCACGCGTTCCAGATATTCCATCGCGGTTTTCTTTTCATCCACCGGTCGCTTGCCGCGGCCAAAGCGCAGCCCCACCTCCACGTTCTCGATCACCGAAAGCCCTCGAAAAGGTTTCGGAATTTGATGCGTGCGCACAATTCCGGCGCGCACGGCGTGATAAGGTTTCGCTCCGGATATTTCGCGTCCTTGAAACACGATCGATCCGGACGTGGGCTGGATCGAGCCCGCGATCATGCTGAGCAGAGTCGTCTTGCCCGCTCCGTTCGGTCCGATAAGGCCGAACAGCCCTCCTTCCTCCACCTCGAAACTCACGTCCTTCACGGCGGCGAGCCCGGCAAAGTTTTTCGAAAGGTGATCGAGTTTAAGTATGGGCGCCAACGCCGGTCCTCGCTTTCACGAAGCGGAATAATTGATTGATCAATCCAAGCACTCCGCCGGGCTCAAACAAAATAATCAGAATCAGCAGGGCGCCGTAAAGCAGAAGGTGAAACTGAGGAAACGATGCGACCAACTCCTCCTGCACCAGGCCGTATACGACGGCGCCGATCACGGGCCCCCAGACAGTTCCTACGCCTCCAATGATGGGCATCAGCAGTATCGCGACGCTGATGTCAAATCCAAAAACGCCGTTGGGATGAACGAACGCCGAGTATCCGGCATAAACGCCGCCCGCCGCGGCCGTTAGAGCGGCAGCAAGCGCATGAGCCAACAGCTTCGTTCCGTAGGGATTCACGCCCAGATCGGAAGCGGCATCTTCATCCTCGCGAATCGAAATCAGCGCCAGGCCGAGCTTGGAGTGTCTGATCCGCATCGAAATGGCAACCGCTCCCGCGGCGAGCCCGAGCGCCATATAGAAATGCAGATGCTGATTGAAGGCGCCTTTTTCGGTAATGCGATAACCGCTCGCTCCGCCCGTCACAGCAAGATTTGTCATTACCACACGCACAGCTTCGCTCACGCCAATCGTCGCGATTGCAAAATAAGGGCCTTTCAGCCGAAAGGTGGGCAGACCTACCAGCAGCGAAGCGATCGCGCCCACGAGTCCTCCCAATGCCAGGGAGGATACGCGGTCTAGTCCCGCATTGAGCGAGATCGCCGTGGCATAAGCACCGAGACCGTAAAACACCGCAAAGCCGAAGGAGACTTGGCCCGCGAAGCCGCCCAGAATATTCCAGGCGACGCTGGCTGTGATCCATACCAGCGAGATAAACATCAGCCGAATGGTGTTAGGCCCAGGGCCAACCAGCGGAATCAGTGCTAGAACGACAAGAAGAACGAGCGGTGAGGCGATTGTCACGAACCTTGAAACGGAAGGCCTATTCCCAGCCGCATTCTGCTTCATGCCATGCGCTGCCGCTTCTTCCAGAGCCCAGCCACTCCATCAGGAAGTATCACCAGCGCGAGCACGAGAAGCGAAAACGAAATCGCCGGTTGGTAGCCGGACGGAATCACCAGAATGCTGAAAGTTTCCACGAGGGCCAGGATCAATGCCCCAACGGCCACGCCCGCGAAGGATTCAAGTCCTCCTAGAACGATGATCACAAACGCGCGAAGCAGAAACGACCCTCCAAAATCCGGCGTGAATGAGTACATCATGGCCAGTAATCCCCCGGCAGCTCCGGCGAAAGCGATGCCGATGCCGAAAGCTACTTGCGCCGTGCGGTCCACGTTTACGCCGGCGATGCGTCCGGCATCACTATTCTGCATCAGCGCGCGAATCGCACGGCCGAACCACGTTCGATGCAAAGCAAATTCGAGGCCCGCCAGTGATGCGACTGCTGCTCCGAAAACTACGAGCCGGACCGTCGGGAAAATGATTGGCCCGATTTGAAACGTGGAGAAAGTTCTCGGTGTCAGAATCGCATGATCGCTATTGCCCCAGGTCAAGTACCCCAAATTTTGGAGCACCAACCAAAGCCCAAAGAGGAGAAGAAGAGAGGACAAGGTAGGCTGATCCGAACGCGGGATGCGGCGCACCAAAAGCCAATAGACTCCGGCTCCGATCAAAAAAAACACGGGAAACGCAAGGATCACGCCGAGCAAAGGATCGATGTTGAATCGGGTATACAGCTCATAAACAAAATAAGCGCCCAGCATCAGGAATCCCGCGTGCGCGAGATTCACAATCTTCAGGACGCCATAGATGATGGTCATCCCCACCGACATCGCGGCGTATACGCCGGCCAGCAGCACCGCTGCCACCAGCAAATTCAGAAAATCGACGATATTCATCGTAAGACTACTTCCGGGGCTTCGGCGCGATTGCCTCTCCCGTGGCCGCGTCCTTCGGGTAAACGATGTCCGACTTGTCGTCCGGTTTGTTCTGCACGATAACGAACGGCAATTCCACTTGCCCTGTCTTCCCGAAGCGCAGCACCTGGCCCGGCAATAAAGAATCCTTCAGCTCGACGTTCTTCAGCGCATCGCGGATGGCCGTCTTATTGAGCGTGCCTGCTTGCTCGATGGCCATGGCCAGTGCTCGCATTGCGTCGTAAGCCGGAGCGGGGTAGTAGGAATCCGGCTCATGTCCCGTGAACGCTTGATAGTCGGCATCGAACTTCTTCACCTGCGGGTACGGCAATTTCTTCGACCACCATAGCCCGGCGAAAATATAGTTCGTGGCGTCGCCCAAAGCCTTTCGCGCGTCCTGATCGGGTCCCCGCGCGCCGTAGCTGATCATCTGGTGGTACATGCCGCTCTGGATGTACTGCCGCCCCATGGTGATGTAGTCCTGCAAGTGTGCATCAGCCAGAAAGATGTCTGCTTTGGAGGCTTTCACCTTTTGCAGAAGGCCAGAAAAATCGGTTCCGCCCAGATCAAATTTCTCGCTGAAAACAACGTGAAAATATCCCGGGTGCTCCTGACTCCAGCGCTGGATGCCTTCCCCGTATTCAACGCCGTGATCCGTATTCTCAAGCGCCAGAGCAACGGCAAGATCTTTCTTGAGCTTGCCTGCGTCCATGAGACTGCCCAGAAATTCTCCAGTCGTATAGCCGAGGAGTTCGGTGGAGCTGAGCGTGCCGAAAGTATATGTGTAGCCGCGGCTGAAAATGTGCGCCGCCGCTGCTCCCGGCGTAATCCAGGGCGTCTGATAACGATCCGGCATCACCGATTCGGCCTCGCCTAAGGCGGTCGAGTATCCGCCAATCACCGCGGTGACCTCATCGGTGGTCATCGCGCGCTCGACGAGCCCGGCGGACTTCGACTGGTCCGAGCCGTCGTCGTAGAAAATTTCCTTCACAGGAAGCTTTTTCCCTTTTTCTTTCACCATGATCCCGCCGCTATCGTTGATCTGTTTGATAGCCAGTTCAATGCCCTCGCGTTGGTATTGCCCGGGCTTCGCTTCCCGGCCCGTGATAGGCATCACGACGCCCACGCGGATCTCGTTGCCGGATTTTCCGCCTTTCCCGCATCCGGCAATGGTGAAGGCGCATATCGCAACAAGCAGCAAATTTAGGGAACGCGTGCTACGCAGAATTGACCGGTTGGTGGAGAAGTGTGTCACGGTTGGTGACCTCCGGATTTGGGTTTGCCTAAATTGCATTCTGGCCGAAAGGGTGTCACGTGTAGCAATCGCCCGCTGGTAGCGAATCCTGTAGCAAATGGCGGCAAAGGTCAACGGTCTTTCGCAGTCCGCTAGCGGGTGGCAGAAATCGTGCTGCAGATGAGCATCCTGCGTTTACATCCGGTGTAGCAAAGCGCGAGAGTGGCGGGCAATTTGGAGATCTTCTTGGCTTGGAACGATGCGGACGTGGACCTTGCTTCGTTGAGCCGCAAGCGTGCTCGAGTTTAATTGGTTGGCGGCGCCGTCGAGCGAAACGCCGAGGAAACCTAGGCCATTACAAACGCTGCCACGAACAGGAGCGCTATGTTCGCCGATACCGCCAGAGAAGACGAGCATGTCGAGACCGCCGAGCACCGCCGCGTAGGCTGCGACGACTTTGCGAATCCCCGTGCAGAAGATTTCAATCGCCATTTGTGCCTTTTGATCTCCTCCGGCCGCGGCGGATTCTAGATCGCGCATGTCGCTCTTGCCTGCGGAAATCCCGGTAAGCCCCGATTCGCGGTTCAGCATGTGCTCGAGCGAAGCGGCGTTCATTTTCTTCACGCGCAGCAAATAGAGAATCACGCCGGGATCAAGATCCCCGCTGCGCGTCGCCATCGGAATTCCTCCAGTCGGCGTCAGGCCCATACTGGTGTCCACCGAGCGCCCGTCCTTCACGGCTGCAAGGCTCGCCCCGTTGCCGAGGTGCGCGATAACGCTTCGGCTTGGCAGTTCGGCTCCCAGTTGATACACGATGGATTCATAAGAGAGCCCATGGAACCCGTAGCGGTGAATGCCTTCGTCGAATAGCGGACGCGGAAGCGCGAAGCGTGACGCTACTTCGGGAATCGTCCTGTGAAAAGCCGTATCGAAACATGCGAATTGCGGAAGCTGTGGATAGGCCTTTTCGGCTGCTGTGATAAGTCGCAGAGCCGTAGGAATATGAACCGGCGCGAAATGGATGCAGTTCTGCAGCTCCGCCAGCACCGCTGGCGTGATCAGCTGGTGAGCCACAAGATGTGGGCCGCCATGCACCACACGATGCCCAATCGCGACAGGTTTGAGTTCTGAGATCTCCGCCAACCAGCGCGCCGCGTGGCTTAGCGCTTCGTCCTCGGACGCAAAGCGCACACTCTCGGAGCGCAGCGTTCGGCTCTGCGCGTCTTTCAATTCCAGCTTCCCGCTGTCGCGTCCGATTCCGTCGGCCAATCCGTCGAGCACCGCCTGCTCCTCACCATCGCGCTGGACGTAAAGCCCAAATTTCAGAGACGACGACCCGCTATTGATAACGAGAATCGATTCATCAGCCATGATGGGAGCCGCTTTCACTTCGAATGTGTTTTACCTATTTCCGACCGCCGCGCATCCGCAGAAGCACTCGCTGATTCATATCTGTCACTTTTACATACCAGACATAAAAGATGTGCGAAAATTGCGTGTCTGCATTCGGCGGAAGAGTCGAGCCAGTTTCGCAGAAATCGAGATCGCGCCCAACGATCTTGCCGAAGGAGCATTCCATGACGCCCACTCAGACCAGCAAACCGAAAACCGTTCCGAAGAAGCTGACTCTCTCCACCGAAGAGCTTCGCAAAATGGACGCATACTGGCGCGCTTGCAACTACCTCTGCGCGGGCATGATTTACCTTCGCGATAATCCGCTGCTCCGAAAGCCGCTGCTTCCCGAGCATTTCAAGAATCGACTGCTGGGCCACTGGGGCTCCGATCCGGGGCAGACGTTCGCATGGGTCCATCTGAACCGTGTGATTCGCAAGTATGACCTCGACATGATCTACATCTCAGGCCCCGGCCACGGCGCGCCGGCGATGATTTCAAATTGCTACCTCGAAGGCAGGTATTCGGAAATTTATCCCGAGAAAAGCCAGGACGAAGCGGGCATGCTCAAACTCTTCCGCGCCTTTTCTTTCCCCGGCCAACTCGGAAGCCACTGCACCCCCGAAGTTCCGGGATCAATCCATGAAGGCGGCGAGCTTGGCTACAGCGTATCGCATGCATTCGGAGCCGCCTTTGACAATCCGGATCTGATCGTCAGCGTGGTGGTTGGAGACGGTGAAGCGGAAACCGGTCCGCTGGCCACCTCATGGCACTCGAATAAATTCTTGAATCCGATTCGCGACGGCGCGGTGCTCCCGATTCTTCACCTGAACGGCTACAAGATCGCCAATCCTACGATCCTGGCCCGCGTCACGCCCGAAGAACTCGAAAATCTCTTCCTTGGATACGGTTGGACGCCACATGTAGTCGAGGCCAAGGGTGACGATCCCGAGGTGATGCATCAGACGATGGCGGCGGCTGTCGAAACCTGCGTCCAGGAAATTCGCGCCATTCAAAAAAAGGCGCGCAACACCGGCAAACCGGACCGCCCGCGCTGGCCGATGATCATCCTCCGCTCGCCCAAGGGCTGGACCGGCCCGAAAGAAGTGGATGGCCATCGCGTGGAGGGCTTCTGGCGAGCCCACCAGGTACCCGTGGCTGAAGTGAAAAAGAATCCGGAGCACCTGCGCATCGTCGAGCGGTGGATGCGTAGCTACAAGCCCGAAGAATTATTCGATGAACATGGCACGCTGATTCCGGAACTGCGCGAGCTTCCTCCAAAGGGCGACCGCCGCATGACCGCCAACCCGCACGCTGACGGCGGGAAGCTGCGCAAGTCTCTTACTCTTCCCGATTTTCGCGACTACGCGATAAAAATTGAAAGTCCTGGCACAAAGGAAGCCTCACCCACCGAAACGCTGGGCAAGTTTCTGCGCGACGTGATGCGGAAAAACATGAGTTGTTTCCGGGTATTCAGCCCCGACGAAAATGCGTCGAATCGCCTGCAAGACATCTACGAAGCCACCCTGAAAACGTGGCTCGCCGAAATCAAGCCAGAGGATGCCGACGGCACTGACATCGCTCCCGACGGCCGCGTGATGGAAATGCTCAGCGAACACACCCTCGAAGGCTGGCTCGAGGGCTACATCCTCACCGGCCGGCACGGCTTGCTGAATACTTACGAAGCGTTCGTCCACATCATAGATTCGATGTACAACCAGCACGCCAAATGGCTCGAAAAGGCCAAGCTCGAAATTGACTGGCGTGCTCCCATCTCATCTCTGAATCTGTTGATCACGTCGCTCGTCTGGCGCCAGGATCACAATGGCTTCACGCACGAAGATCCCGGTTTTCTCGACGTTGTGAGCAACAAGAGCGCGAACGTTACACGGATTTATTTGCCGCCGGACGCGAACACGCTGCTTAGCGTTGCGGATCACTGCCTTCGCAGCCAGGACTACGTCAACGTAATCGTTTCCGATAAGCAGCCGCACTTGGTGTATCTCGATATGGATGCGGCCGTAGTGCATTGCACGAAGGGAATCGGAATCTGGGATTGGGCCAGCACCGACGACGGCACCGAGCCCGACGTCGTGATGGTCTGCGCAGGCGATATTCCAACCCAGGAGGCCCTAGCGGCCACAGCGATTCTTCGAAAACATTTCGCCGATCTGAAGCTCCGCTTCGTCAACGTGGTGGATTTATACCGGCTTCAACCAGACACCGAGCATCCCCACGGCCTTTCAGATCGCGACTTCGATTCGCTCTTCACCACCGATAAGCCGGTGATTTTCAATTTTCACGGCTACCCGTGGCTCGTGCATAAATTCACGTACCGCAGAACGAACCATTCGAATATTCATGTCCGTGGATACAAGGAAAAAGGCAACATCAATACGCCGCTTGAGCTCGCGATTCGCAATCAAATCGATCGCTTCACGCTCGCCATCGATGTAATCGACCGCGTTCCTCGCCTCCAAGGCACGGGTGCTCACCTCAAGGAATGGCTCAAAGCGCAGATCATCGAAAGCGTCACTTACGCGTACACCGAAGGCATAGACAAACCCGAAATCCAGCACTGGAACTGGCCCCAAGCATAATCCCCCATAGGTAACATCGCCGGTCGCGCCAAGATCAACGCGAACTGTGCTCGTGGCCCGCTTCCGGCTCCGCTGATTGCACCGCCGGCGACCGCACAACCTCACTCCGGGATTTTCAGCTTGCCCGCTGTTGTGATACCTTGTCGTTTCCGAACACAGACCTCAGGCTCATAGCATTCGCCATTCCGTCAGGAGGCGCTCGATGGACTATCGTCAGCTCTCGAAGACGTTGCGTTTCGCGCTCTCCGTAGCGATCGTCGCTCTGCTGTGCGGCGGCGCCATCGGCTCCGTCAGCTGCCGTCAACAATCGCAGTCCAAGTCCTCCTCCACCGCCGCTCCTCCGCAACAGATCAGCCCCGAGACCCGAGCTACTCTCCAAGCCATCATTCAAACGGGCAATCTCCCCGACCTCCGCTGGCCCAATTTCAGCGATTACAGCAAGCACCTGCAGAAATTTTACGATTCCTGCGGCTACGCTTTGCCCTGGGTACGCGGTATGGAGCCCTCACCGCAAGCCCAGCAGATCATCGCCCTCATCCAGCAGGCCGAAGAAAAAGGGCTCAACCCGGATGACTACGATGCGCCAAGATGGAGCGCCCGGCTCACGTCGCTGAAGCCCTCAGCCGCGAATCCCACAGAAACCGACGCCATGAAGTTTGACGTCGCGCTCACCGTCTGCCTGATGCGCTATATCTCCGATCTCCACATCGGCAAAGTAAATCCCAAGCATTTCGATTTCGATTTGAACGTAGAAACAAAAAAATACCAGCTGCCCGAGTTTATAAAAACAAACGTTGTGGACGCACCCAACGTGGCCGGTGTCCTCGCCCAGGTGGAACCGCCATACCCCGGCTACCAGCGCACGATCCTCGCGTTGCACCGATATCTCGCCCTCGCGAAAGAAGATAACGGCGAACAACTCCCCCCCGTGAAAAAAACATTCGGCCCGGGCGAATCCTATCCCGGCCTGCCGCGCCTGACGATTTTGCTCCGCGAATTTGGTGATCTCCCCGACAATGCAAACGTCCCGCCCGATTCGACCGTCTATCAAGGCCCGTTAGTGGACGCCGTCAAAAGCTTTCAAACCCGCCACGGCCGCACCGTCGACGGCCGCGTCGGCACCCAAACCATCGCCGACCTCAACATCCCGATCAGCACGCGAGTCCGCCAGATGCAACTAACTCTCGAACGCTGGCGCTGGCTGCCCGTCGACTACAACAGCGCCCCCATCGTCGCCAATATTCCTGAGTTTCGCCTTCGCGCCTATGACGACCACTTCCATCTCGCCCTCATGATGAGCGTGGTGGTGGGAAAAGCGTACAACCACAACACCCCGGTCTTCAGCGACACGATGCAGTATGTAATTTTTCGCCCGTACTGGAATGTTCCGTATTCGATTGCCAAATCCGAGTTCCTCCCCAAAATCGCGCGTGACCCGAACTATCTTGCCAGCAAAGGTTTCGCTGTTGTAGACAGCAAGCAGCAGGTGGTCGCGTCAGGCGCCGTCTCTCCCGAAGTACTCGCACAACTCCGCGCCGGCAAGCTTTTCATCCGCCAAAATCCCGGCCCCAAAAATTCGCTGGGCCTCGTGAAATTCATTTTCCCCAATAGTTACAACGTCTACATGCACGATAGTCCGGAACAAGAACTCTTCTCCCGCGCCCGCCGCGATTTCAGCCACGGCTGCATTCGTCTGGAAAAGCCTGCCGATTTGGCTGTCTTTGTATTGCGTGGAATTCCAGGCTGGGACATGGCCCGAGTCCGCGCCTCAATGGCACAGGGAGAAAACCGCCAAGTGAATCTCCCGCGACCGATCCCGGTGCTGATCGTATACGGCACCGTGATTGTGCCCGAGGATGGCCTCGTCCATTTCTACGACGATATCTACGGCCACGATAAGGAATTAGATCAGGTCTTGCAGAAGGGCTACCCGTATCCAGGCTAGCGAGAAGGGCGGTGTTCTCTAATCGCCAAAATGCCACCGTAGCTCAGGTCCCTCCCGATCGGTTTTGGATCGGGATTCACGTGAAGATGACCTGAGGCTTTTGACGTTGAATTAATCCCCGTTGATCAAACTCGCAGGACAATCAAAGCACCACTGCCTCACGCGCCCAGTATCCACATGAATAAAATCCGAATGCGGATAATAACCAACGCCCCCGCGCGCCAAAGCCAGCGCCGCCTTGCGCAGCTTCAACGTATTGACGCCAGGCATTCGCAAGTCAATCGCCTCCGCCTGAATGTGCAAGCTGTTTTTCGCCACCCCGTTCGTATGCGCGCGAAGCGCCGCATTCGTCGAAGACGTCCGGTAGCCGCAAATAATATCAATCTCGGCCCCAGGATGGCCCACAGACGCCGTCAAGTCCGACAGAATATCGTAAAGCCGCGGATCAAAATGCCGCACTTCGTTCGTGTTATGGTCGCGCAGAAAATAATCCAGCTTCGCCAGTGCGCCCTGTATGTATTGATCCCCGCGGCGGTAGACAATATCGATTTTCTCGTTCGTGTGTGTATTGTAAAGCCGCAGAGTATGCTCGGCCGCCGCCGTGGACGAAGTGCCAGACACTTGCGCACGCGCTCCGCTAGCCGCGACCAGGAAAAACATCGCGCCCGCCACCCACAAGCCCAGATAGTACTTTCTCACCTTCAGCATCTATTCCTCTCCACGTCAATTTTAACATGAAGGCCCTCGCTGATTCGACCGGCCCTGCGCGAAAAAAGCACCTTTTCTTAGCCATCGCGAATTCGTTAGATTTTCAGCGTCTGTCATCCCGACCGAAGTGGAGGGATCTCTCTTACTCCTTCCTTCCGCCGCGCTCATCACGACTTGCTAAAACACATGCCCCAACTCAAAAAACCATTTCGCATGCCCCGTGTCGCCCACGCTCCCGCCAATAAACAGCGGCCCAATCGCCGTTTCCGCCAGGAAACCAACCGCCGCATCGTTCGGAAACTTGCTGGCATTCGGAGCGTTGTACATCTTTCCGAACTCGTAAGCTCCAATCACATACACATCTTTTCCCACGAACGGCGGAAGCGTCAGAACGTCGTGCAAATAGCCGGCGCGGAAATAGTAGTACTGATTGCCGAAGAGCTCATTCGACCCGTAGGCGCTCAGGCGCGTCGGCCCTCCTAGGAAAAACTGCGGTACGCCAATGTTATTCGAACCGAAAGTCGTGCCGCCTTGTCCCACTACAAATAGTGACCCGGGCTTTGTGATGGGCATGAAGTATTCCACTTGTGCTTCCATCACCGGAAAAGCGTCGCGAGCGCCCGGATTCGTGTCGTACCAGCGGAAAGTCGCCTGCACGCTATAGCCGCGCCGTGGCGCGATGAAATCGTCGCGATGGTCGGTGAGAAAACGAAGGCGGGTATCTCCAAAGCGGCCATTGTTGCTTGGGAAAAGTTGCGTGCCAATCCGCAGATCGGGATTGAAATACCCCACTTCGTACCCTGCGCGAATTTCCGTAAACCGGCTGAACCCGTAGCCGACGTCGATTCCCGCATCGTCGCGGAAAAGACGGTAAATCGCTTGCGGCATGCTCCGATGAAACACCTTAAACGAAGTGTCCGTAGCCTCTCCGCGCGAGGCGAAAAACCATTTGCTGGTAGTCGTAAACGGACGATACAGCTCGGTCTCGATTCCGTACTCGTTTCCAAACTGCAGGCTTGTGCGCCATTCCGAGCGATAGCCCCACACGTCCATGAAAGTAAGGCGCGCCAGCTGCGTGTAGGTCACATCGTCGCTTTCTGAGCCGTCAATCGCGAAGCCGAGCTGCAGAATGGGCGGAGCATAGTTGTATTCGTGAACCGTAACCACCAGGCCGCTCTGCCCATCGCGGGTCACGAAGCGGAAATCCGCTGACGCATACTTCCCGATTCCCGTAAGCCGCGTCAAAAGCTGGTTCAGTTCGCCATTGTCGATGGGATGCCCCACCAGCCGATTCAGGAATCGCTCGATCTGTTGCGCGGCGCGAGGATTGGTCCCTTGAACCTCCACAAACTGAGGCGTGGGAACTTCGGTGCGGATTCGCGCGTCCTTGGCCGCCACGTAAGCCTTCCATTCGGAGTCGCTCACGGAAAAGCGCGACAGCACCGCCTTTTTTTGCTCCGCCGCCTGCACGCCCTCTTGAATGATCGCGGGCGCCTTGTCGTATTGGAAGCCGTTGTATTTCTGCAGCGGAACGGTGACGACGATGTCCGCGTTCTTCAGACCGCGAAGCTCGCTCTCGAGCACCACCACATCCACAGACCGTCCCAACACGCTGAAGAGTGACTGAATCTCTTTGGGATCGGCTGGCGCCACTTCCAGGTGCACTGCGATCACGATGTCCGCGCCCATTTTTTTTACCACTTCCGTGGGCAGGTTTCCCACCGGGCCGCCGTCCACCAACACTTTATCGCCATCTCGCACGGGAGAAAAAACCCCTGGAATCGACATCGTTGCGCGCAGCGCTAGTTGCAACGATCCGCTCGAAAACACCACTTCTTTGCCGGACACGAGATCGGTCGCCACGCAACGGAAGGGAATCGGAAGATGGTCGAATGAGTCGAGATTGGGATAGGAGACGGTCTCGCGGTCGATGAGAAGTGAAATTTCGGTTCCAGAATTCAGCCCCGAGGGTGTCGAGAGCCCATGCTTCAGTCCCAGCTTCAGAGAGTTTTGGATGTAGCGCAGATCTTCTTTGCGCCGGTACGACAAGTCTTCATAGGGAATGTCACCGCCGATGATGATGTCCCACTTCTGAGCCGCGACGATTTCCTTCAGTTCCTCAGGACTCCTGCCCGTGGCATACAAGCCGCCCACCAATCCGCCCATGCTCGTGCCAGCAACATAGTCGATGGGAATGTGATGATCCTCAAACCACTGCAACACCCCGATATGCGCCAGCCCCAGCGCACCGCCCCCTTCCAGCGCAACGCCGATCTTCGGTCGCGACGCGCCTGGCTGAATTTGCGCCCCCGGCCCCGAATTCTGAGTCCCAGACTGCGCCGCAGCCGAAGATGGCGTTTTCTCGTCTTGCGGCGCCTGCGCCCGCACGGGAGGCGCCCCTGCTAGTCCGATAAGAACTGCCAGGCCCGACGCGAGTGCAGGTATGAGTACAGCGCGGAAGGGGTATCGCATGAAAGGTCTCCTCAGGCAAGGAATCGAGACGAAAAGTCGCACCTAAGATAACGCGGGTAAGGTCGAGTGTCATCCGCCCGCGCTCGGCCCGGCGAATTCCGAGAGCGACAAAGAGGCCTTGTAGGTCGCCCCTTTAGCGGCGACATCAGACAGATCAAAAAAAAGGGCCTTTAGCCCCTGAAGTTCCCCAATGCGCACAACAATCTCAATTATGCCTTGCGCCAGAACATCTTTCTCGCTCTGAGAAAGGTGGTGATGAGGGGTGGCTGTTGAAAAAGTCCCTTTTTCTCAAAATACGCAAAAATTGAGGGGTAGAAAATGTCTAAGGCGACTAGAAAAAATCGTTTGTGGAGCTTCCTGACGCGTTTTAATTTTTGCGGATTTTTCGGAAGCGAGTTTTTCAACAGCCACAGGGTTTCTCCACAGTAATCCGAACTGCTTTCGGCAAAATGAACAGATGCGTGACGGAGAAAGTCTTCAGCGCACACCAATAGGTGCGGCAACTGCAACGCGGCTCCGCGCAGGAATCTACAGGACGATCACACCTCCGGCGTGATCGGGAAGCAGAGACAACAGAATGATGAAGGGCGACGCCAGCAAAGGCCGCTGGTGCCGGCTCTAAGCCCGCCGCCCCGAGAACCGTGACCGTCGAGCCGTCTAAAAGGCTGCGAGCCCCTGTGCGCCGTCGTTCACAGGCATTCCAGGAACCGATCCAAGCGCAGTTAGAGAACCGTTGCTGTTGATTCGATAAGCATCAACCGTGCCGCCGCCGCTGGCGAGAGTATACAAGAAGCCAGTGTTGCCTTCACGCGCCACTGCCATGTCGTTGGGACCACTGTCGCTGCCCGCGACCGAGGCCAGCAGTGTGAGGCTACCGTCCTTGCCGACCGTGTAGCTCGATAAGGAGGCGGAGAGATTATTGCTGACATAGAGATATCTTCCTCGCACAGGATCGAGAGCCACCCAGCAAGCGGCAGTCCCGCTGTCGCCGATGTCGGCGCTGATCGTTCGTAGTTTGCCGGTCCTCGTGATGGTGAAGGAAGAGACCGCGCCTGTACCTCCCGCAGGTATAGACGGACTTGCCCCAAAAGCCTCTGACAGAAGCAGGTGCTCATTCCCGTCAAAAGTGAAGCCAAAATAGGTGGGTAGACCCGGCCCTGGGGCCTGCGTTGTCGTCGGTGTGCCGACCCTCCCGCGATCTCCGACCGGAAAGACGTAAATCGTGTTGGTCCCTTTCACCGTCACGAGCAACTGATGGCCATCAGGCGTGAATCCAACCTGAGCTGGCGACCGGGGGAACGCGGGCGGATTCAAGCCGCAGTTGAAAGCAGGTACCGGAAACCCGCCTACGTTACAGTTTTCGCCGGAGCCAGTGCCGTCTAGGGCACCCGGATCGATTGGCTGCGTGGAGTTTGAAAGCGGCGTCATGCTTCCCTTGCGGTCGACCGTCAAGCCAGTGATGTTGGGGCCGGTGCCGCACGTGGGACTCATTCCGGGGCCGCCCGCGTTGAGCACATAAAGCAGACGCATAACGTGGTGCCCATCCTCTTCGTCCCAACCTTTTTCGCGGTCGTCCTGTCGGTCGGCTATGGTCAGACTATTGGGATACAAACCGCCAGAAGAAACTCTATCGGCGAACGTCAATGTGCCATCCTGCGCGACGAGGAAGGAGGTAATTGTTCCTACCTGGCAGTCAGAGCTATTCGATGCCAGGGTTTCGGTGTTGACGGCAAAGAGCCGCTTATGGTTGAGATCCAATATCAGACCACCCTGAGAAGCGAGCGAGTCTGTCCCGCCTAGCTGGAGGCCGCTGCCCCCGCCGCCCGTTGTAATCGTTTGCACGAGGGTCAGGGTTCCGTCAGCGGCTCGGTGGAAAACGAGGATCTGGTTGTTCCCGATGGCATTGGTCATGGCATACACAGCTCCGTCCGCGAAAGCGGATGGCGCGAAGCCGAACGTACACGCTACAGCGATGCAGAAAAGGACTACGAGGCAAAGGGCCGGGGCTTTCATAGGTTTTCTCCTCTAAGGGCCGGGATTACAAACCCGGAAGAATTCGAAGGGAAAGTGAGCGCAATTTACGCCTCAGGAAAGCCCCCTGTCAAATTAAATGCGGGTAACTTCATTTTGAACTTCGAGCGGAGGCTATAACTACTAGTGCTACACCTGAACACGTCAGATAGAAATGTTAGAAACCACAGTATTATCACCACATATCCCAGGTTGAGACTGCCGGTGATGAGCGGTTTATCCACAGTGGTTCAGAGGGAAAAACCCTCGGCAAGGGCAGGCAGTTTCGCGCCACTACTGGAAGAGTGACACGCGCAGCGCGCCGCTGCCGTGCACGGTGCGAGCGGAGACGGAGAATCTCCGTTGCACCTGAGACGAGGCTTCGTGAGCGGGCATATCACGGCCGGGGAAGTTCGAGGAGGGCGATATCGGAGCGCTCCTGGGTGCGTTCGAGGACGGCTTCGTGGCCGTCCGGGGAGATGTCGAAGTCGCTGATGTCGAAGCCGGGAGCGAAGTTGGTCAGTTGGCGCTCGCCGCCGGTTTGGAGGTCGATGAGCCAGAGATTCTTGTGCTGAATCTCGCCGCGCAAGAACAGAAGCGATCGGCCTCCAGCAAGAAAAACCAAGTGCCGGGTGCCGCGACCGAGCGTCAGCGGGGGCAGTGTATACGGAGCGCCGTCGAGTGTAACCGCTTTGATCGAAATCGTCGTGCCGATTTCGGGTCCCGAAGAGAGAATAAAGCGGCCGTCGGGTGACCACGCGGGGTCCACCGAGTATTCCGTGACGAAAGCGGTGGGGGCATGCCCATCGACGGGAATCCGGAAAAGGTGCGGCGTTCCGTGATCGTCAGCGGCCACGACTACGGATTGTCCATCGGGCGCCCAAGCGGGACTGCCGTGCAGCTCGAGCGAATCGGCCACGAGGTGTGTGTTCCTGCCGTCGGACTGCATCACGTATAAGAGCGACTGGCCATTTTGGCGGACCGGGAACGCAATCTTTTGTCCATCGGCCGAGATGGCAGGGCTGCCGATGATTTGCGCTCCCTGGCCGCGCCACAACTCCGTGTCGGTACTGCCGGCCTGTTTCCAGATGCTTTCGCTCGTGCTGGTGGCGGAAAGGTACAGAAGGTAATTTGGGCCGAGCCGGGGCGAGAACGCGGTGATGGGAGTGATCGGGATTCGAGCGGGAGCTGATTCCTCCTTTGGCGAGTCTGGGACGCGCAATCGCCAGAGTGTGCGTTTGGGATTTGCGACGGTAACGACCAAGCGACGGCCATCGGCGCTGGCATCGAGCGAAGAGTATTTTTCGAGCCCGGAGTTCAGGCGGTGGGGGATGCGACGTTCGGCGTCGACGCTATAGAGCCACGGCCCCGAACCGCCGGGATCACTCTCGAGATATAGGAGCGTGTGCCGGTCCGTAAAGACCGGATAGATCACCCGGCCTGAGTGCGACGTGATTTGTTCCGGTGTGCCGCCCGATGGAGCGATACGCCAGATGTCCAATTTGTCTGGCAAGGCGCCATGGACGAAATAAATGAACGCCGAGTCCGGCGACCACACGGGAAAATGAGAATGAAGTCCGGCAGGCGCAGTCAGAATCGGACGTGCGTCCAACCGCGGGTTCCCTTGCGAGACGAACATCGGGTCGCCAGGGCCCGGAGTGTGGTAGGCGAGCCGGCTTAAATCGCGAGACCAATCGAATTCGGCGACGCCTTCGAGGTAAGGTCTGGCTTGCCCGCCCATCGTGGGCACTTCCCAAACACTGATTTGGCCACCGCTCGCTTGGTCTTGCTTGCCGAGCCAGTAGGTCACCGAAGAGCCGTCAGGCGTGAATCCCAGAGTGCGGATATCGGGATTCACAAGATCGCGTGCGCTGCCACGGGTCAGGTTGTGAAATTGCCCGGAGCCGATTTGTGTGACCCAGACGTCCATCGGTCCGTCGCGGTCTGACTCGAATGCGATGAAGTGGCCGTCACGCGAGATTGCGGCCGCTTGCGCGACGCCGTCGAAGTCCGTAACCGGCTGAAATCGCGCATCGGCAATTGGGTTCCGCCAGAAGTAGTCTCTCCGCTGAAGCCAAAGGCCTGCACCAATCGCGGTCGCCGCCAACAGCAGCACCAGCGGGACGACGGGCCATCGCGTGAGCCAGTTCCTCGTCGCTGCCCGGGTGGCTGAAGTGGAGGCAAGAGGTAACTGGACGCCGAGGCGGCTCGAGTCCGAATCGCGCTTCATGCGTTGTAGTTCGGCGCGCATGTCGGAGGCGTGCTGGTAGCGGAGATTGCGGTCTTTTTCGAGGGCGCGATGGATGAAGTCTTCCAACTTCGGAGGGACATTCGGATTTAGTCGGGCCGAAGCGACGGGAGCACGATTCAAGATAGCTTCAGCAATTACGCCGGTGGTGTCGCCACGGAAGGGAAGGACGCCGGTGGCCATTTCGTAAACAACGACGCCAAATGAGAAGAGATCGGTGCGCGAATCGAGCTCTTCGCCGCGGACCTGTTCCGTCGACATGTACGCGACGGTGCCAATGGCGGTGCCGGTTCGACTGAGCTGATTGGGCTCACTTGCGGTGGGCATGGCTGAAACATGCGCTGCATCGCCGGCGAGCGTGAGCTTGGCGAGACCGAAGTCCAAAATTTTGGCGTGTCCGCGCGCGGTGACGAAAATATTGGCCGGCTTGATATCGCGATGAACGATGCCCTTGGAATGGGCGGCGTCGAGCGCGTCGGAGATGTCGACGGCCAAGGCGAGAATCGTATCGAGATCCATCGGCCGGCCGGCGATGCGCTCCTTCAACGTGGTGCCTTCTAGCAATTCCATAGCAATGAAGACCTGGCCGTTTTCTTCGCCGATATCGTGAATCGTGCAGATGTTCGGATGATTTAGAGCGGAAGCGGCCTTAGCTTCGCGTCGGAATCGTTCGAGCGCTTGCGGGTCGCGGGCTAGGTCTTCGGGAAGGAACTTCAACGCGACGAACCGACCGAGGCGCGTATCCTGCGCTTTGTATACGACACCCATCCCTCCAGCGCCAAGCTTTTCCAGAATCGAATAGTGTGAGAAGGGTCGGCCGATTAGCGAGTCGGTGGCTGGCACGCGCAGCACATCTTAGGGCGCGCGAGGAGTCAAGTCAACGAACCCACATCATTTGCGTGACGGCTTTGGCACAGCGTTCTCCTCTCACTCCACTTAGGATCTCCAATCCCGTTGAGGAGAGACTGGTCTCCCAGGATTCTTTCTGCGTAGCTTTTTGATTACGGCACGGAAAGTGTCACGCAGTTCAGAGGTTCGAGCAAGCCATTCGACAGTAGAGCCTTGTGGGTCGCCCCTTTACGGGCGACATGAGATAGATCAAAAAAAGGGGCTTTAGCCCCTGAAGTTCCCCGGTGCTTATAACAATCTCAACAATGCCTTGCGCCAGGGCACCTGTCTCGCTCTAAGAAAGGTGGTGATAAGAGGAGTGGCTGTTGAAAAACTCGCTCACTCGGAATTTACAAAAATCAGATCGCGTCAGGAAGCTCTACAAACGATTTCCCCGAGTTTCCTAGACATTTTCTATCACCCGTTTCTCGAGATTTTTCTGAAAACACGAGTTTTTCAACAGCCACAGGATTTATCAATACCTATCCTACTCGTTCGATTTCTCAGTACCGTGGGTCCTTGCAGTTATTTCCTTCGGAAAACTCGCTCGGCGCTCGTTCGCTGCCCCAAATCTTCTGCCCTGCGCGCCTCGGCGACGCTCGAAAGTGATCGTTCCGCTCGACGAAATGCCGGTCGATCGCGCACATCGCGTCTTCGACGCTGCCATAGTCGCTGTTGTGAATGACTGCCCGTGCCAATCCGCTAAAGACTGATTCGATTACATTCAAGAATTGGGAACACGAAGGCAGAGGAACGACCTTAACGACCGGCAGGCCATCTACGGTCGACAGGTTGTTTACAGTTTCTAGATGGCGCGACAACTTCTTGGATGTATGCCAAGACGCTGCGTCCCATGAAAGATAGATTGTGCTGCAACTCCGGTACTCGTTGCGCAAGATGTCTGCCATCCTGATCATCTCTTCGGTATTTTTTCGGAACGAACGGAAGTGCGTGATCTGGTTTCGAGACAGCTCTAGCGCTGCCGTAACGATCAGCCATCCTTTCGATTTCTGATGCTGGGGAACGACAAATGTTTCCCCCGGACCGACCCGCTTTCTTCCGCCTCTCTGCCTGACGGAGAACGGACCGAACTCATCAATGGAAAAGAAGGCTTCGTCGGCCTGTAGCCTCGACAGAACTCCTTTGATGGTTCTTACTTTGAAATCATATTCCGGGTCGCTGCTCGTGAGCACCACTCTGGCCTTCTGCCAACGGAACCCAGCCGCCTTAATCATCCTGTGTATTCGGTTGCAAGATATGCGATGCCCACTTAGGATGAGCACTCGACGAAGATCTTCCATTCTCCACGACGTGCGGTTAATCGAATATAGGCTGGGCGGTGAGTGGAGAAGCGCGAAGATAGCTTTTCTTTCATCGCTAGAATCGGCGAAACGTTTTACGCGGCGCGGGAATAAAGCGGCCGTACCGCCTCCCTCAAAGATCTGAAAATATCTAACTACCGTGGAAGTGGGGATTTGCAAGCAATCAGCGATAATCCTCCTGGGTACCTTCTTCCAGTGTGCAATAACAACCATCGCTTTCTTTCGGTCGCGAGGCCTTCCATTTCGGATGAATCGGGCGAGGATCGCAAGTCCCTCATTGGCATGAAACTCAGCTTCGAGAAGTGAAATCGGATTATCGGCAACCAAAACTCTTACCATCCATGCTGTCGACTCCATGTATCGAACCCCGATACGGCCAGCGCCTTTCATTATTCGATGTACTGTTGACGATGCGATTCGGATGTTCTGCATCTTCAACGTGCCCGCAAGCCTCTTCGCTCCCCAGCCAAAGCGATCTCTTAGTTCCAGCACACGACATTCGAGCGCTGCGCTTGTTTTCTGGGGCGTCGTGTGCGGGGCGCGGGTCTTCTCGACTACGCCCCTTAGGGACAAACATTCTCGGTATCTTCGCAGCCAAACATATCCGGTGGCCCTCGAAATCCCGAAGGATCGGCAAAGCGTAGTGAAACATTCGACCTCGCTATTTGCCCTTATCACGAACTGTTTGCGTTGTTCGCTGATATTTGGCATCGTCCACGGCATGTCTGCCTCCGAGTAGTCATTCGATAAGCATTTTCAGTCTGAGATAGCTGATGCGAAGAGGATTTCTCGACATCTCTAACGAAGTCGGCCACGTCAAGAGTCTTTAACTCTTTTTTTATTCCTTTCGCACAGACTCCTGCATTGCGCAGTCCCGCTGTTTCCTTCGGCGGGCGATGCGCCGCAATTCTCGGATTGTTCTTCCTGTCCAACCTACGAGACTCGGTTCGTGTCACTTCATCGACTCGGTGTTGCCCACCAGACATCTCTCCGATCACGTGCGACCATGATGATTTCTTCGAACTCCCCGCAATGGGGAGGCGGGTAGCCTATTCACTTGATCCGGTCACTATGCTGCAGGACCACTGTCGAGATCAGGCATCCCCGCACGGACACTACCGCTTTCCTGCCGCGCTTTTCCTCGACGGCAGAACTCTTCGTAATCGATCTGGTCACGCATCATGATCCAGAGTCGGATCCCGAGTTTCCTGGCTGCAGCGACTCTCGCTTTCCCCAGCCCTTTCTGCACCAGTTTGCGCCGATAGAAGCGTTTCAACTCCGGATCCCGCTCCACCGCGTGCATCGCCGCTTCGCACCACAGATAACGCAGCAGCGCGTTTCCTTGTTTGCTCATCGCACCCAGCCGCTGCCGGCCTCCGCTGGAGTGTTCGCTCGGGATCATGCCGATGTAACTGGCCAGTGCTTTTCCATCGATGAACCGCAGCGGATCGCCCAGGAAAACTTCGGTAGCTAACGCGGTGATCGGTCCCACTCCCGGGTGCGTCATGAGTCGCCGCGCCGGGGGATGTTGCTGAACCTGCTGGCTGACCTGCTGATCCAGCTGGTCGATGGATTCCTGCAAACGAGGGTACAAAGACAGCAGTGCCGCTCGCCGCTCGCTGGCATGAGGAGCCAGAGGCAATGCCCGAAGTGCGTGCAGGCCCGCTTGACTCCATAGCGCGTGGCCTCTCCTGAGACCGTGGTTGAGTGCCATCGATTGCAGCGTGTGTTGGACTTGAGATCGCAGGCGCACCCACTGATGACGGTGACGTAGCAACGTGCGCAGATCGCGCTGCTCGCTCGAGGGCATCCAGATCGTTGGAAAGCGATGCTCTGCCAGCAACGTCAGAAGCAGTAGCGCATCCCGCCGATCATGTTTTTGTTTGCGCGTCTCTGCTTGGCGGATCTTCTGGGGATGGCCGACGCGGCATTCGATCCCCAGCTCTTCCATCAACTCCAGGAACCACTGCATCGAGCCGGTCGCTTCAATCCCTACCAGAATCGGACCAGCAGTGCCGAATAAAACTCCCGCACGGCGCGCCTTCATGTTCCAGGGTCTTTTCTTCCAGCTCTCCTGTGTCGTATCCAACATCGCAATCGTCTGTTGTCGAGCGTGTAGATCGCATCCTATGATTTTCATCTCGGCCTCCTTCGATCCGAGCTCTGTTAGGTTTGACACCGCACAGTTTACTCGGCTGGTTGTGAGGCCGACTTCGTTATGTCATCACCTATCCGGGCGAGCAGCAGTTCCATGCCGCAAAAACCCAGTTTCCGATTATCCGACTCATCGAGAGTTGTCCGAACACTCTTCAGGTCCGTAAGACGGCCGGTGGGCTCCAGAAATTGAACGAGTAGCCATCTCGAATCACTTGTTCGAGTGCTTGCGTGGTGTCAACCAAATCAGATGAATTAACCGAGAATAACGCGTATCGCAGCACATCCATCGCAATACCGTCGGGTCTAGAATTCAACTCCGAGCTAGCTATGGGAATTGTGAAAGCCACCTCATCATCGAGTTCGGACCGGGTCTCTCTGTTGTCTCCCCGTCCAGAAACCGAAGCCAGCCAACCCCGCGGATTGACTGAAGCCGTACTTCGATGTGCATCGGTCCTGAGTAATCCAAAGCCTGGAGCATCTTGGCGGCACTCGCTACGAAAACGAGGACGTATCCTACGAACTGGCGCAAGTGTATGGCTGTTCTGTTAGTGGCGTCAGGAGCTCCGGTGAGCAGATATTCGCGGTTTTCGTCAATCCGCGTTCCGTAAAAGATTAGCCCCCATATATCCGCCTCAAAAATCGAGTACTTTTCTCTTGCGGCGTCTAGGACGAGTGCACTTTCATGCTGAGAGATAAATCCGCTCTCAACGTTAGGGAATCTCTGGTCCCTCACGGTGAGCGCACTTTCCAACACTAGCGGCTTGAGATCCTCTTGTTTGCACAGAGGATGTGCAGGAAAGCGCGGTAGAATGGCGAGTTCCAGCCTAGAACCCAGTCTCGTCCGTTTTCTCGTGTCAGCGAAAGCCTCGTATCGCCTCTTTGCGCGTCGTAGAAGGGCCTCCCGACGCTCAAGGATGAGTTTGCGCCGGTCGAAGAGATGTCGGAGTTCGATTTCATCGGCCAATTTCTGCTCAAATCGTCCACTGAACTCGTTGGTACGGACCCAAACACCGTTCCGACCGTTCAGAAAATGCGGAGCAACGTCGCTCTCCGCCAGCTTGACGACATAGATGAATTTTCCATCACCAGAAGGCGTTGGAATCGGGTCTGAAACATCAATTTCCAGCGGTGGGCTGACTCCTTTGAAGCACCAGTCCACCACCTTCTGTTTGAACCCAGATATCTTGTCCACGCCGGACAGCTCTGTAATCCGGCCATCGTTGCTGGAAGCTCTTGCGCCAATCACCATCAAGCCGCCGAATGTATTAGCAAAGGCTGAGAGCTTTTTCAGCGTCTCATCCTTGTCTGGAGCTTCGAGTTTAAATTCTAACCGAAGATTCTCGGCAGCTCTCTCCTGGAGTAGTTCCTGAAGGTCGGTGGTGCCAACCTGCGATAGTGGCTTGGTGAAAATTGACATTCTGGCCGCCGATACTGGTTTACTCGACCGAAACTTTGGTCGAGTTTAAGCGATGGAAATTATCCTAACATGTCGATTCGCGGTGCGAGCGGTGAAGCTTACTCCTGATTAACGCGCTTATTGGATTTTGACTTTTAGGTAGGTGTCGATAACAAGGTTTATCACCTATCCCAGATTGAAATTGCTGGTGACCAAG
The DNA here is from genome assembly GCA_963772535.1 of uncultured Acidobacteriota bacterium. Classification (GTDB taxonomy): domain Bacteria; phylum Acidobacteriota; class Terriglobia; order Acidiferrales; family UBA7541; genus Palsa-295. The sequence goes on along the minus strand of CAVYXN010000001.1, from coordinate 172,616 downwards.
CGGGCTTATCCACTGTGGTCGGAGGGAAAAAACCTCGGCAAAGGGCAGGCGGTTATTCTCCTCTCACTTCACTTAGGATCTCCAATCCCCTTGAGAGGATCTGCGACGTGAGTTCTGCTTCTGGTGGCCTCGTACAGCTGGAATTGCTATCCTTCCAACGAGCCACCCATGGCGCAAACCGTACCCTTCGGAATTTCGGCCCCCAGCGCCGAACGCGCGCGCGTAGCCGCGCAAGCCGCCACGATTCCATGGTTTGTCTGGTCAGGCATCATCTCGGTTTCCTCGATCTGCTTCGGCTTGTACTGGGACATCTCCTGGCACATGACCATCGGGCGCGACACGTTCTGGACGCCCGCGCATCTCCTGGTTCAATTCGGCGGCATCCTCGCCGCGATCACCTGCACGTATCTGATTTTCTCCACCACGTTCTCTCACGACCCTGCGGTTCAATCCTCGTCGGTAAAGGTCTGGGGATTCCGCGGGCCGCTCGGCGCGTTTCTCACCGCCTGGGGTGGCGTGACCATGGTCACCTCCGCGCCGTTCGACAACTGGTGGCACAACTCATTCGGTCTGGACGTCGAAATCCTGAGCCCGCCGCACGTGGTGCTCGGGTGGGGAATTCTGGGCGTGGGAATCGGCTATCTGGTGCTCGTCGTTTCCGCAAAAAATCGCGCCACCGGAGCCGTACGCGCGAAGCTTACTTGGCTGTTCCTGTATCTCGCGGGCTTGGGCCTGATGCTGCACATGATTCTCATCTCCGAATTCAGCGACGCGAGATTCATGCACAGCGCGGTTTTTTATCGCGTCCTGATGCTCGCTACGCCTCTCCTGATCATGGGCTATGGAACTGCGTCCGAGCACAAATGGGGTGCCACGATTGTCGCCTCGACTTATATGGCCGTAGAGCTAGCGGGATTGTGGATTCTTCCGCTGTTCGCAGCGCACCCCAAGCTGGGGCCCGTGTACACCAACGTGACGCACATGGTGCCGATGGAATTTCCAGTGCTGCTCATTTTTCCGGCGTTCGCGTTCGATCTCGTGCGCGCGCGGCTGGCAGGCCGCAACAAGTGGCTCCTCGCCTTCGTTGCCGGCACTGCTTATCTCGCGACGCTGCTCCTGATTCACTGGCCGTTTGGCAGCTTCATGATTTCGCCGCTGGCCCGCAACTGGTTCTTTGGCATGATTTATTTTCCCTATCAAGAGCCGGTTGCGATGCATCAACTCTCCTACCAGTTCGAGAAATATGAGCCAACTCGAGTAGCTTTCTTTCGGGGCTTCGGCCTCGCCTGGGTCTTCGCGTTCCTCTCCACCCGCATCGGCATCGCCTTCGGCGGCTGGCTCCTGAAAGTCAGGCGCTAACCCAGGTGAAGACGACTCACATTGCCTGGCTCGTCCTCGCGATTTTCATCGCCGGGCCGCTCGCTGCGCATATCGGAAGCCCCGATGTTTTCTTTCAAGGTGACGCTGGTCCCTACCATCTCGTCGTTTCCATCCGCACGCCTCAAATGATTCCCGGGATCGCCGAAATTCAGATTCGCAGCTCCACACCTGGCGTGAAGCAAATCAAGATCGTCCCGCTCTACATCGTCGGCGAAGGTTCGAAATATCCGCCTCCGCCGGACGTGCTGCTTCCATCCAAAGAAGATCCGCAATTTTTCTCCGGCAAGCTTTGGCTCATGGCATCCGGTTCCTGGCAGGTGCGTGTCGAGGCCGATGGCGATGCAGGCTCCGGCACGATTGCCGTTCCGGTTCCTGCCGCCGCGCGCAGCACGATGCCAATGCAGAAAAGCCTGGGAGCGCTGCTTGCCGGGCTGATGGTGCTGCTCGTCGCTGGAATTGTCTCGATCATCGGCGCCGGGCGCCGCGAAGGGCAACTTGAGCCAGGCCAGCAAGCGGGTCCCGCGCAGAAGCGCGCCGCCCGTTTCGTAATGGCCGGTGCTTTTTTGATTGTCGCAGCCGTGCTCGTAGGCGGCGCATTCTGGTGGAAAACGGCGGCGGCGAATCTTTCCAACCGCATGATTTACACAGCGCCAGACCTTTTCGTCTCGCTCGTTCCCGGCGATCAAATGCTCCTGCGCATCGGCGATTCCAAATGGCACACGCGCCGCCCCGATACTGTCGCGACGCCGTTAATGCCCGACCACGGTCACCTGATGCACCTGTTTTTAATCCGCACGCCACAGATGGACCGTTTCTATCATTTGCATCCGGTGCCGGATAAAGGCGGCGTCTTCCTCGATGATCTTCCGCCGCTAGCAGCAGGGTACTATCAAGTGTTCGCAGACATCGTCCGCGTCTCTGGATTTCCCGACACGCTCTCAGCTCAGATTGACATTCCCGAGACAGCAGGGAAGCCGCTCTCCGGGGATGATTCCGCCGCATCGGCGCCGCCCATGTCGGCAGATTCGCGAAACGCGATGGAAGCTAATGACGCGAAGGGCACGAAGGACGCGCAAGCAAGTCTAATTTCCTCGCTGCCAGACGGAACTCGAATGGTTTGGGAACGCGCCTCAGGTCCGCTCCCAGCAAATCAGTTGCTCTGGTTCAAATTTCGACTCGAGGAGGCAAACGGCAAACCCGTCTCTAACCTTGAGCCCTACATGGGAATGGCAGGCCACGCAGAATTCGTCCGCTCAGACTTAAGCGTCTTCGCTCACGTCCACCCAGACGGCTCAGTTCCAATGGCGGCAGTCCAGCTGGCAGACGCAACGCTCGCTAAGAACGCGGCGAACCCAGCATCACCAAATCCGCCCGCGACGACGGAAATGAACATGCCCGGCATGGCCACCGGGCCGCTCGGACCCGAGGTGAGCTTCCCCTACGGCTTCCCGAAGCCCGGCATCTATCGCATTTTCGTCCAAGTGAAGTATAATGGTCGTGTAGAGACGGGCGTGTTCGACGCAGAAGTGAAGTAATAGCACCGTCGGATGCCAGGCGTGATCGCTGCCGGCAAGGTGGAATGGTTGGCCCCGCATGGCCGCCACTGAGTGAGTTTTAATACACGGTAGCGCGATTAAATCTCACCGCAAGTCACGCAAAATCAATAACATGCTAATTTCTAATCGGCGGTAAAAGCTCCCCTTAAGCACTCGCTTATTGCGCTCCGGTTGCTGTTCCTGTGGGCTGCTGCTGCAACCATGTTTGAAGATTGTGCTCCTGGTGCTCGCGAAGATCGATGCAGCCATTGATTTCCTCGACGGTCAGCTTCAAAGTGCGATCAGTGGCCGGAACTTTGTGCGAGGTGAAGAATGCTTCCACTTCATCGCGCTTGCCGGCATCGCAAAAAACGCCCGCTGCTTCCACAACGGTCGTATCCGAGTAATTGCTGAGCTTCGCACTCACTTCCGTCCAATTGTCGCGGATGAACTTCCACGCCACCTCGCGCCCCGCCGGATTCGATAGAATCGCCTCAAACACTTGCGGCGCATCCTGCGCGCGCATCATCGGCGAGATGGCGAACTTCATCGTCCGCGTGAGCAGCGCCGGTTCGCTGAACAGGCACAGCGCCTGCCCGTAGAGCAGTCCTTCCTCCGGCGTCTTGATCTGGCTGAAGTGCGCAATGATCGCGTTGTAGAGAGCTTCGTCGCCGTTGCGTGCGGCAATTGGAATCGCGGAGATGAGCATCGTGCGATCCACGGGCTCGCCTTTGAGAGACTTGTCCATCAGGTCGCGCGCCAGAGCGATCGCTTTCGGGTCGTGTCCCACTTGTCCCATCAGCGTAAGCAAGGCCGCGCGGCGCGCGCGGGTTTCATCGGAATCTTGCGGGCTCGATTGCCAACCCATTTTTTCCGCGACCGGGCCGAAGGTCGCACGGACCCAGCTTTCAAATTGCGGCCGGTCGGAATCGTTCAACAGGTACTGGCTCGCATATTGGAGGTAGTTCGTAAGCTGATCGATCACGTCCGTCGAAGGGTCGTCTCTTAACTCCGAGGCGAGCTTCATGAAATCGCTGGCTTGCAAGGTGTTCATGTGAAGGCCGGCAAAGGTGTCGTCGAGAAGCATGTAGCGCTCGGGAGCGGAGAGCTTGCTCTCGGCAGATGACGCGATCTGGTTGAAGTTCTCCGAAGTGTAGCCGGATCGATAGTAACCGCGGCCGCCGGCATTCCCAATCGCCCCATCAGCGCATCCCGGAAGAGCGATCTGCTGTTCTTTGGTTGCGAGCAGTTCGCACTTCTCATCTTTACCGGCTTTGAGGCAAACCGGAATATCCCACCTTTCCTTAGAGCCTGCTTCGAGCAGCGCGCGGTCGCGGAAATAGCGAGTCTGAGCGACGGTTATGTTTGCATTCTTGCCTGAGCAGGACGTTTTTAGTGAGACGAGCGGCACGCCGGGCTGCTTGACGAAGCCGGACATGATGCGATCGACGGGCTTGTGTGAAGTTTCAGCGATTGTGTTCCAGAAATCCTCCGCAGTGGCATTGCTGTAGGCATACTTCGAAAGGTAGGCGTTCACGCCTTTGCGGAATGTTTCCGGGCCGACGTAGCCTTCCACCATACGCAGAACAGCAGCGGCTTTGTTGTAGGCGATATCGTCGAAGAGTTCCTGGATTTCTGCCGGCGTTTCAGCGTGAGCTTCGATGGCACGCGTAGAGCTGAGCGAATCGGTGCCCATCGCGTTGGTGCTCGAGCGCACTGCGTCCGTCTCAAGATTCCATTCCGGTTTCCATGCTTCCATGGGCTTGAACGACATCCACGTAGCGAAGCCCTCGTTAAGCCACACGTCGTCCCACCACTTCATCGTTACGAGATCGCCAAACCATTGATGAGCGATCTCGTGAGCGACCAGTTCCTGGGCCACCGCTTTGCGGAGCAAGTAAGAGGATTGCTTTGGATCGACGAAGATAAGATCGCGCGCGATCACTAGGCCGGTATTTTCCATTGCACCGGCGGCGAAATCGGAGACGCCGAGAATATCGAGCTTGCCGTAGGGATATTTGATACCGAAATACTGATCGTAATATTTCAGGGTGACGACAGCAGCCTGAAGGGCGAAGTCCGCATAAGGCCGTTTATCCGGAATTCCGCAGACGCGAACGGGGATTCCGTCGGCGGTGTCTTCCGCGCATTGCCAATCGCCGACAGCGAGAGCGACGAGATAGGAAGACATCTTCGGTGTGGTCGCGAATTTTACGGTGTGCTTGCCGTCGCCCGGGCCGGGCGTGTCTGAAACTATTTTCGTGTTCGACAGCGCGGTGTCCCCTTTGTCGATGATGGCAGTGAGGTCAAAGGTCGCTTTGTAGATCGGCTCGTCGAAGGAAGGGTACATGCGGCGCGCATCGGTATTTTCGAGCTGCGAGACAGCATATTTGCGATTGCCGGCCTTGCTCAAATAGAGACCGCGAAGCTGGCCGTTGAGGATGCCCGTGTAGCGGATGTGAAGTGTGGCCGGGCCGGCGGCAAGCGGCTGCTCGAACGCGAGCGTGGCCATTTGCTTATCTTCATCGGGAGTGACTTTGGCGGTTTGCGTTTCACCGCCGGCGCTGATGGTTGTTTCCGCGAAAGTAATTTCGGCGGCGTTCAAAACAATGGTCGACGTCGGCTTGAGGACGTGAATTGCGATCGTCTCGTCGCCCGTGAAGTTTTCCTTGTCGAGGTTTATGTCGATCGTCAGCTTGTAGTTTTCGGGCGTGGCAAACTCAGGGAGCCTTTGGGCGCGGGCAGCCGGCACGAGCGCCAGAATGAATGCAACAAACGATAAAGTCTTCCGCATCGTTTCTCCTGTGGCCTAACCGGCCACTCAGATCTCCTGTCGTTTTGCCGGGCTCTCGGACGGCGCGCCTTAAGGCTACTTAACCACTATACGACAAGCACACGGGGTTTGTTTCGCCGACTGGCAATGAGATTTGGACGATTTCGGTGAAGGAAAGTTAGCTGTGAAATTAGGACGGCGCGCGACGCGTAGTAACATTGAAGGTTGAAGTAGAGACTAGAATTGAGGGCGAATGGCGATTGCAGGTAACGGAGCCGCGATTCGGGCTGAGCACGTTTCGCGGCACTACCAGATGGGTTCCGCATTAATCAGGGCTGTGGATGATGTGAGTCTCGAAGTGGGCGCGGGAGAATTTCTCGCGCTGTTGGGCACATCCGGTTCAGGAAAATCCACACTGCTGAATCTGATGGCTGGTCTTGACCGGCCATCAGCCGGGTCGATTGTGGCGCATGGAAGGAATTTGTCGGAGCTCAGTTCCATCGAGCTGGCGCAGTATCGTAGCCGAACCGTCGGGATGGTTTTTCAGTCGTTCGATCTGCTTCCAAAAATGACGCTGGAAGAAAACGTGGAATTGCCGTTGCGGCTGGCCGAAGTAGATCGCGGCGAACGTGGCGCGCGTGTGCGCGAAGCGCTTGAGCGGGTGGGGCTTGCAAAACGCGCGACCCATCGTCCCAGTGAGTTATCGGGTGGAGAGCAGCAACGCACGGCGATCGCTCGCGCTCTGGTGAACCGGCCAACGATTTTATTTGCAGACGAGCCCACCGGGAATCTCGACAGCGTGACGGGCGAATCGGTGATGCAGCTGTTGAAGGAAATTCAAATGACCATGGGTATGACAGTCATCATGGTGACGCACGAACGGCCGCTGGCGAGTCGCTTCGCGGATCGAATCGCGGCGTTGGCAGACGGCAAGCTGGTTAGCGATGGAGTGGCGGCATGAAGGCGCGCGACCTGGGAGAACTGGCGCTGCGTAATTTGCGCGAGGCGCTGCTGCGGAATTCCCTAACGACTCTGGGAATAGCTGTAGGCGTGGCGTCTCTCGTTGCCATGCTTTCGCTCGGTGTGGGATTGCAGGAACTCGCGACGAAGCGGCTTTCGAATTCGGGACTATTTGACACAATCATCGTTATGTCGAAATCCGGTCTGCGCGGATTTGGCAGGCCGTCGGAGCCACCTAGGCGGGCGGCAGCAGGGGGATCGGACCAGAGCAGCGAGCAGGATCAGGCGCCGCGGGTATCTCCGCCGCTGGATGACGCCGTGCGCGAGGCACTTCAGAAGCTGCCCAATGTGGTGGAGGTCTATCCGCAGATTCGCTTCCCGACGGAGATACGTTTTGCCGGCAAACCGTATGCGACGATGGTTGCGGGGATCCCGGACTCGGCGCGAGGAAATGGCGCATTCGACGGAATCAACGGAAATTTCTTTTCCGGTGGGAATGCCGATGAAGCGATTTTGCAATCCGAATTCGCGAAGGATCTCTCGGAGAAGCCTTCGAGCCTGATCGGAAAAGATCTGGTGCTGCGTTATGCGGAACGGCAGGCGTTGGACACACAGGCTGCTGGAGCCAGCGGTTCGTCCACTGGAGAAAACGGCGAAAACGGTGGCGGTGGGTTTTCCGTGGTGCCGCGCGAGAAGAACCTTCGCATCGTGGGGATCGTTGACACTGAACCAGCGGCGGGATTTGGCGGCATCGGCAGCGGCCGCGTGTTGATTCCGCTGGCGGTGGCGGAAACGTTGCGCGCGGCGCAGTTGAATGATTTGCGCGACGTGGTGAGGGGAGCGAACGGGAAGACCACGTATGCGAGCTTGACCGTTCGCGCGAAGAGCCCTTCGCAAGTGGAAAAAATTGAAACGGCGATCAAGGATATGGGGTTCTCGACGTTTTCGTTGCTGGATGCCACGCGCAATCTGCGGATTTTCTTTACGATTTTCGATTCGTTGCTTGGAATTTTCGGAAGCCTGGCGCTGGCGGTTTCGACGCTGGGAATTGTCAACACGCTGGTGATGGCGATTCTGGAACGCAGGCGGGAGATTGGGGTGCTGAAGGCGCTGGGGGCGGCTGACCGCGACGTGAAGCAGCTGTTTTTCGCGGAAGCGGGAGTGATGGGATTGATGGGCGGGATTTTCGGGGTGGGGATGGGCTGGGTGATTGGACGAGCGGTGACTTTTGGGACAAACGTTTACCTGCGCCGGCAGGATTTGCCGCCCGCGCATGTGTTTTCCGTGCCGCTGTGGCTGATTCTTGGCGGGATTGTATTTTCGGTGGTGGTGAGTCTGGTGGCGGGGCTCTATCCGGCGTCGCGCGCGGCGCGGCTGAATCCGGTGGAGGCCCTGCGGTATGAGTAAGACAAAGCTTGCGTTGACTGCGCTAGCTTTTGCGATTTGCGCATTTGCGGGCCAGCCTGCGCATGGCGCGACCGGCCGCGCGGAATGCCAGAGCGTAAAGAGCAAGATTCTCGCGCGGTCAGTCGCTTACTGCGCTTTGCTGCCGCCCAGTTACGATGTGGAGAAGACGCGGCGTTATCCGGTGCTTTATTTTCTTCACGGGCTTGGCGATAACGAGCAGATGTTTCTGCATTCGGGCGGGTGGAATCTCGTTGAGGATTTGTGGGAACAGCGTCAGCTGGGCGAGTTCGTGATCGTGACGCCTGCAGCGGGCGCGAGTTTCTACATCAATTCGCACGACGGCAAGGAGCGATACGAAGATTTTTTTCTGCGCGAGTTCATGCCTGCCATCGAGGCCCGTTACCGGATTGCGGCGGGGCGTGCGACACGAGGCATTGCGGGCTTTTCGATGGGGGGGTACGGAGCATTGCGGTTTGCTTTCTTGCATCCTGATTTATTTAGTTCCGTGAGCGTACACAGCGCAGCGCTGATGGAAAAGTTGCCGAACATCAGTGTGGCGGAAGCGGCTCAAAATCCACGCATGAGGCTTCTGGGCGATGTGTTTGGTTCGCCTCCGGATCGTGCGTTCTGGGATCGCAACAACCCGCTCACGCTGGCGCGGACGGCTCGCATCGCGGGATTGAAGATCTATTTTGATTGCGGATCGGAAGATGGTTACGGGTTCAACGCCGGCGCCGAGACGCTCGACAAAATACTGTCGTCGCGGCATATCGAGCATGAATTTCACATTTACCCGGGTGGACACGACTGGTCGTATTTTGCCGAGCACCTACCGGCTTCACTCGAATTTGAGGCGCGGGCCTTTGGCCTGAAGTGAGTAGGCCGGTTGGCCCGCGCTGCAGTTTGATCTCGCCCGCGCGCGAGTCGCCATCAGGATTTCTTTCGCGAATATTCCAGGCGAAAAACAGGTGACCATGTAGCGCCCTTGTCCGTGGACTTATCCCAGGTTTGTTCCACCTTGTCCGCGCTCAGGCGAACCACGCGGATTCGATTGAGCACCTCTTCTCCGTTGGGGCCGCGGTTTGGACCGAGAAACTCAGCGGTGCCCGCGGAGATTTTTCCGTTGATGAAGGCATGCGCGCGGCCTTCGTTGTCCACGAACAATCCGCGCCAGCCCTGGTCGCCGTAGCTGTAGGCGAAAATGTTCTCGCCGCGCTGCCCTTTTCCGCCATCCCAGTTTTCGGTGATCACGCAGCTATCGAGCGAGAGCGACACCGTGCTCGTGGCACTCCACGAGGCGCCCGGAGATGAGATCGTCCAGTCGCCCAGCCAGAAATCCAGTTGCCGGCTTTCGGGGCTTGTCGTGCACGTCCCAGGGCCATTGGCAGCAAATGCGCTAGGAACGACGACAACGCACAGGGCCAGTGCAAAAATCAAAAGGGTCTTTTTCAAAACCTGCGAACTTCGGACAACACTCTGCTTTGCCATGCGTGTTACCTCCTCGAGTGATTTTTTATGCCCATAACTTCGGCTTACGCGCTAGGACGACGCCGGCCGTCGCGCATGAAACCGAAACGCTTCGGAATTTTGCTCGATTTCCATCACCTGAAATCCTGCTGCTTGCAGGCGATCACCAAGAGTGTCGGGAACGACCGGCACAAGCGTGTCGCGTATGTGAATCAGGCGCATAAACAGGCTCTGCAGGCTATCGGCACCGACAAAAGCACCGCCTGGTTGCAAGACGCGCCAGACTTCGCGGAAAAGTTGGTCCTGAAGGGCGGGAGTGTGCACGTGGTGCAGCATGGTGAAGCAAACGCCGCTGGAGAATTGTGCGTTTGCGAATGGCATCTCAGTGGCATCACCCTTGACGACCTGAACGTTGCTGCCGTTCAGGCGAGAGGCGAGCGATTCGGCCGAGCGGCGATCAATTTCGATGGCCGTCAGATGCGAGACTCTTTTTCGCAGGAGATCGGTGGTGAGGCCGGGCCCCGGCCCCAGTTCCAGCACATCCGCTCCCAAATCCACGTGCGCGAGAGCCCATGGCAGGCGGCGCTCGACGGTTCGCCGCCATCGATCCGAGCGGCACAACCAGTGGTGAATCAAGTTCACTTGGTGATCCTTGAGTTCTTGACGGAATTCCTGACGAGTTTCTCGGCTTGCAAAGGCAGTTTATGGATTGCGCGGTTTGCATACTTTCGATATTGTGACAATGCATGTCGCAAAAGCGCCAAATCAACAACGCACTATTCGATCGGATCGGGCGTGGGGGGGCCGAGATTACGACTCTTGTGCGCGATTACGCTGCCGGGCACGTGATTGCGCTGCATTTTCACGAAGCCGATCAACTGGTGTATGCCTCGCGCGGGGTGATGACGGTGCGAACGAAGGACGGCATCTGGGTGGTTCCCACGGATCGAGCGGTGTGGATTCCGGCGCGGATTCCGCACACGATCACGATGTCGGGAACGGTGGCGATGCGGACTCTTTATTTGAGGAAGCGGCTGGCGAAGGGGCTGCCTCGGAATTGCTGCGTGGTGAATGTTTCAGCGCTTCTGCGGGAACTTATTCTGCGGGCGTGCGCATTTCGCGAGCTGAGGAGGAAAATTTTACGGCAGCGACACTTGGTGGAAATAATTGTGGATCAGCTCGACGCGATACAGACGGTACCGCTGCAGCTTCCGAATGTTTCCGACGCGAGGGCGGGCCGTGTCATGCAAGTGCTCCACAACGACCCGAGCGATTCGCGGCCGCTTTCCGAACTTTGCCGACTGGGTGGCGCGAGCAAGAGGACCGTCGAGCGTCTCTTCCAACAAGACGCGGGGATGACGTTTGGAAAATGGAGGCAACAGTTAAGGTTGATGCGGGCGATGCAGCTTCTCGCGGAAGGGTCGAAGGTGACGCACGCGGCTTTGGAAGCAGGGTACAGCACGCCGAGCGCGTTTATTTCTATGTTTCGAAAAACATTGGGAACTACGCCCGCTTCTTACTTTAGAGCAACGAACAATCGCGTCGAACACGATACGGAAAATGATTAATCGAAATTGTTCGAGTAGCGCTGCGATTGGCATGGCTACTTGCTGGTCGTTGTGCTCGTCGTCCTTGTCGTCGTTGTCATCGTCGCCGTGGATTTTGTGTTGTCGAGGACGAGAACGAGGATGCGGCCGTCGGAGCGAAAGGTGCCGCCGGTGGCGGTGCGGGCTTCGGTGAGCGGATCGGGAGGGGCGATGTGTTCGCGCGCGACGACTATACCTGTGCCTGAGAGCGTGTCGTTCACATATTCGCGCTCTTTGTCAATTTCGGGATCGATTTTGTGGGTGACTCCGTTGTTGCGTTCGTCGCGCTCGAAGCCGATATCGTGGGTGGCGGCGATGCACCAGACTGGGCGACCGCCGATCATGTGGGTCGATTGCCACGCGCGCAGATGATTGCGGGACATGGCGACGCGAACGGGTTCGGCGTGAGCGAAGCCATAATCCTGAGGGCGATTGAAGAGGTAGAGCGTGCTCATCGGCATGGTGAGGTAATCTTTTTTTTGGATGGTGTCGATGAGGCCGGCAATCACGGTGGATTGCACGTCGCTATCGACTCTTACCCAGCCGGCAGCCGAGAACGCGTGGAGGAGCTGCTCTTTTGTGCCGACGATGAGGATATTCACCATGTCGCCGGGATTTCCTTGTTTGTCGGAGATGCGGCGCGGAATGGAAGCGAGAAGATCGGGCGTGACGCCCGCGACTTTTGTTTCTGCAGGGCCGCCGACGGCCATCGCCTCGGCTGTGGTGGAGCCTGGGTCGAGGACTTCGATCGTTACGTGAAAATTTCCTTTAGCGGCGCTGGCGTCTTTGTAGCTTTGATTGATTCCGATGAAGAGGCGGCCGGCTACGGGGACGGTGAAATCTTTTGTGAGGCCGAGGGAGAAGGGTTGAGCGGCGTCGCCTGAGCCGACACGGGCGATCAGTTCGCCGTGATTGCCGTCGGGGACAGCGTAGTCGTGGATTATGTCAGCCCAGCCGCGCGGGAGGCCATCGGGGCCGAAGGTGCGTCCGTCAGGATTTTTGCCGGCGGGCGGATAGGTGAGTTTGCCGCTTCCGGTGGCGCGAAGTTTTTCGCCGCCGCGGACGTCGAGGCCGGTGTCGAGCCATTGTTTTGTGGCGTCGATATCGAGGCGATAGATTTTGTGGCCGGCGGCGGTGGTGTGCGTGGATTGCGCCTGCAGATTCAACTGCGAAGAAGATGCTTGGGTGGTTTGAGACTGAGCGAGAGCGGCCGGGGCCGAGGCTAAGGCTGAGGTGAAAAGATAAGCAGCCGGTGCGAGGCGGCGGATTTGTTTCGCGAATTTCATCGGCAATCAGGATATCGCCGGGTGCGGGATTTTTGCAACGGAGTCAGGCGAAGGAACTGGCTGGATCAGGCGGGATGTGACGGCAAAGGCGAGGCGGAGGGCGATGACGACGGCGAGGGCGGTTCCTTCTTGAATCCGGACTGAATGCGGCGCACGAGGACGTAGAGTACGGGAATGAAGATCAGATTCAGGAACGTTGCAGCGATCATGCCGCCGAAGACTGTGGTGCCCACTGAACGGCGGCTGATGCGGCCGGCGCCCTGGGCTAGTACGAGTGGAAGGACGCCGAGAATGAAGGCGAGAGACGTCATCAGGATAGGGCGCAGGCGGATCAGGGCGGATTCTACGGCGGCGTCGAGAATGCTGAAGCCTTTTTCGCGAAGCTGTTCGGCGAACTCGACAATTAGAATCGCGTTCTTGCTCGAGAGGCCGATGAGCATCACCAGGCCTATCTGGCAGTAGACATCATTTTCCTGGCCGCGCAATGCCTGTGCGCCTACGGCGCCGAGCAAAGCCATTGGAACTGCGAGCAACACGATGAAGGGCAGCGTGAAACTTTCGTATTGCGCGGCGAGCGTGAGGTAGACGACTAGAAGTCCGAGACCGAAAAGCATTGTTGCCTGGCTGCCGGACTGAATTTCTTCGAGAGAGAGTCCCGTCCATTCATACGAGAAGCCCGGGGGAAGGACTTTATTCGCGAGAGCGTCCATGGTGGCGATTGCGTCGCCTGAGCTTTTTCCTGGGGCGGCTGAGCCGTCAATTTCGGCATAACGGAAGAGATTGTAGTGGCTGATGACTTGCGGCGAAGCCTGCGACTGGAGCGTCACGAGATTTTCGAGCGGGACCATCATGCCTTTGTCGGAGCGGACGTAATATTCCTTGATGTCGCGCGGTTCGGCGCGGAACTGTTTGTCGGCCTGAACGTAGACGCGATAGGCGCGATTATTGAAATCGAAATCGTTCACGTAGACGGAGCCCATGTATACCTGCAAAGCGTCCGTGATTTGATTCAGCGAGACGCCGAGGGCTTTGGCGCGTTCGCGGTCGAAGTTCAGAACGAATTGCGGATCGTTGGCGCTGAAGCTTGTGAACAATCCGGTGAGATCAGGGTTCTTATTTCCTTCTTCGATCACCTTTTGAGTGACATTCGAAAGCTGCTGCATGGAAGTGCCAGTTTGATCTTCGAGGACGAATTGGAAGCCGCCGAATTGTCCGAGGCCTTGCACGGCGGGGGGCGCGAAGGGAACCACTTGAGCCCCGGAAATCGTGGACAGTGGACCGCGCAGCCGTTCCAGAACGGAGTTGCCTGAGTGCTCCTCTCCCTTGCGCTGGTCGAAGTCTTTAAGGCCAGCAAAGATCAGAGCGCGATTTGAGGCACTGCCACCGAAACTGAATCCGGCCACGGAGAACGCGCTGTCCATTTCCGGTACTTTGGCAAGGATGGCTTCGACTTGCGAGCAGATCGTGGTGGTGTATTCGAGCGAGGCGCCTTGCGGAGCCTGAACAGCGATAATTAAATAGCCGCCGTCTTCCTCCGGAATGAAACCCTTCGGAACGTGCTGATAGACCCAATAAGTGAGACCAAGCCCGCAGAAAAACACGAGAACCGCGACATATTCGAAGCGCAGCACAAATCGCAGGAAATTCTGGTAAGCGCGACCGAAGGCAGTCATGCCTCTATTGAAGCCGGCAAAAATACGGATACGGCTTTTGACGACGTGCCCATGGCCCAGGAAAATTGCAGAAAGCGCGGGGGTGAGGGTAAGCGCGTTGAAGGCGGAGATGGAAACCGAAAACGCGATGGTGAGGGCGAACTGGCGGAACAGGATGCCTGTGGTGCCAGGGAAGAACGCCACCGGAACGAAGACGGCGACCAGAACGAGCGAAGTCGCAACAACGGCACCCGCGACTTCCTTCATGGCGATGGAAGCGGCATTGTGCGGCTCGGAAATTCCTTCGGTGATGTGACGCTGCACGTTTTCGATGACGACGATCGCATCGTCCACGACAAGGCCGGTAGCAAGCGTCAACCCGAAGAGGGTGAGAGTGTTGATTGAGAAGCCCAAAATCTTAACGAACGCGAAAGTTCCGATGAGGGAGACGGGAATGGTGATCGCGGGAATAAAAGTGCTGCGCCAGTCCTGCAGGAAGATGAAAATCACAAGCACGACGAGGATAATGGCCTCGATCAGCGTGTACAGAACGTCTTTGATTGACTCGCCAACGACGGTTGTGGTGTCGAATGCGACGGCGTACTTGATGCCGGGAGGAAAGCGCTTCGAGAGGCGCTCGAGCTCAGCCTTCGCGGCTTTGTCGACCGCGAGAGCATTGGCGCTGGGCAATTGAGTGACGCCGAAGCCCACGGCGTCGTGACCGTCGAAGCGAAGAACGCTGCTGTAATCTTCGGCGCCCAACTCGGCGCGTCCCACATCACGCACGCGCACCAGATTGCCGTCTGTTCCTGTTTTCAAGATGATGTTTTCGAATTCCGAAGGTTCGACCAGCCGGCCTACCGCGCGGACGCTGATTTGATAACTCTGGTCCGGCCGCGAAGGAGGTTGGCCAACCTGGCCAGAAGCTACCTGGACGTTCTGCTCGGTAAGAGCACTCAAAATGTCGGTGGCAGTGAGGCCACGCGCCGCCATGCGGAGCGGGTCGAGCCACAGGCGCATGGAATATTTTCGCTCGCCAAAATTCTCCACATCGGCGACGCCGGGAACGCGCTTGAGCGCGTCGCGCACATAGAGGTCAATATAGTTGCTGAGGAAGAGGCTGCTATATTCTCCATGCTCGGAATAGACGCCCGCGCCGAATACGAAATTGCTCGACGACTTTGTGATGCTGATGCCGGTGGTTTTCACCTCGTTGGGAAGCCGGCCTAGCGCCTGGTTCACGCGATTCTGAACGTCTACGGCGGCGAGATCTATGTTGCGCGTGATGTCAAAAGTGACGTTGATGTTGCTCGATCCGTCGTTTCCACTCGAGGAGGTCATGTACTTCATGCCTTCGACGCCG
Source organism: uncultured Acidobacteriota bacterium (assembly GCA_963772535.1). Lineage (GTDB taxonomy): Bacteria > Acidobacteriota > Terriglobia > Acidiferrales > UBA7541 > Palsa-295. Next base: position 157,207 of record CAVYXN010000001.1, on the reverse strand, counting down.
TTGATCTGCTGCTCGAGCGGCGTGGTGACGGAAGTCTCGACGGTCTGCGCGTTCGCGCCGTTGTAAAAGGAGCCTACGTTGACCTGAGGCGGCGCGAGATCGGGAAATTGGGCGACTGGGAGAGTGGGAATCGTCACCGCTCCCGCCAAAATAATCAGGAGGGCGCAGACAGTGGCAAAGATGGGCCGCCGGATAAAGAAATCGACGAACATTTTCTACGAGAGCCTTTTTGCTGCACGAACACGAAGCGGACGGAAAGAAATCAAGATGAAGACTTTCCTGCCGGAGCGGGTGCTTGCTCGGTGACCGGAGCGCCGTCCACGAGATTCTGGGCGCCCTCGATCACGACACGATCGCCTGGTTTCAGGCCCTCCAGCACGGCGTAATCGTTCCCGACCATCTCGCCGAGAGTAAGGACTTTCTGATGCGCCACCTGCGATTTTCCTGAGCCCTCGACCACAAAGGCGAAGGATTGTCCGTTGATGCGCTGCACGGCCAGCACCGGAATCACGGGCCCGTCATGCGTGCTCCAGACGATACGGGTTCGCGCGAATTGAGAGGTGCGAAGCGTGTCGGCGGAGTTTTTGACGGTCGCTTTCACGAGCACGGACTGCGTATTGGTGTCGACTTGAGATGAAATGAAATCAATCTGGGTATCGGCGACAACCTTGCTCTGGCTATCAAGCAGCTGCACTTTCTGCCCCATCTTCAAATCCTTCGAACGCTCGACGGGGACGTTGACGTAAATCTCAAGCGGGCCGGGCTGGTCGACGGTGGTGAGAGTGGTCGTGGTGGTTACGCGATCGCCCACGCGCACGGGGATGTCGCCAACAAATCCGTCGGTGGGAGCATTGACGCGATAGTAATGCAGCTCCGCTTGCTGCTGCTGCACTTGCGCGTCGAGCGATTTGAGTTGGTGCTGAGCTGTCTCAAGATTGGTGCGCGCCTGATCGTACTCCTGCTTACTGATCACACCGGCGTCGAAAAGCTTCTGCGAACGCTCCCATTGAATCTGAGCGAAATGGACGCTCGCTTCCTGTGCAGCGCGCGACGCTTCCTGGCTTCCCAAGGTGGCCTGCTGCTTGATGGGGTCAATCTGCATGAGCGCGGTTCCGGCTTTCACGCGGTCGCCCGATCTTACGAAAATATTCGTGATTTGACCCTCGACCTGGGGATTCAGGACAACCGAATGCCGGGACTTGAGCGTTCCCAGGTATTCTGACGATTCGGAGATGGGCACGGGCTCGATAACCGCCGTTTTGACTGCGATGGCGGGTGGCTCTTCGTTACCAGCAGCCTGCTTTTGGCCGCAGCCTGTCAGAACGGCCGAAAAGCACACCAGCGCGAGCAACCCGCAAAGGCGAGTTCTGCGGGCGAGTATCTGAAGCGGCTGTCCTGTTAATTTGAGGCGAGAGCACACGTGCATTAGTGTCGTTAGCTCCAGACTTGGATATTCGTATTGTACGGGATGCGCACGATTGCTCCAAGCGTGGGGGTTCCTGGAGCATTAGACGGACCGCCGCGCCAGCGTGCTTCGCTGGTATTTGACGTTGGAGGTCGCCGGAGGAAAGCGCCCGTTGACAGCTACTTACGATTGCGGAAGGTTACGCCTGCGGCGTGCAAACGCGGCGCAACCAACGAGCAGGACTGCCGAACAGCCAGAAATCGCCGCACCGGTTATGCGGTCCCATGTACGTCGAAAGTTCACCTCGACTCGGTGCTGCCCAGCCGGCACGGGTACAAGCATTCGAGCAATTTTGGGCTGTGACCCTGGGTTGACCGTCGCGCCGTCGATTCGCACCTCCCACGCCGGATAGTTCAAAAGCCGAAGCGCAAGCGTCACGGGCTCGGCTGTGGCAACGCGAAGGCTTTTATGCTCGGACTGCCATCTGTCGATCGAGATTTTGGCGGGCGACAAGGAGGTATTCCGTAGCGAAGCAGCAGTGAACGGCTGGACCAGCGGCGTTGGCGGCGTTTTTTCAAAGACTTTGGGCGATTCAGGATCAACGATCGCTCCAGGCAAATCGTAGGTATCGCAGGCGAGTGGCGCGTATTCCTCGGCGCCCTCGTAACCGTGGCCGGTGCGAACTGCGGCGGCGAGAAGCGGGATATCTACGCTGTCCCACCATGCGTCGCGGATGATTGCGGTGGCGGCAACGGCGATCACCAACGCGAGGGCCGCGCCCCAGATCCATCGCCATCGGGATTGGCCGATCGCCGATGCCAGAAAGAAGGCATACGGAATGCCTAGTGGGATAAGCCAGCGCCACGGGAACTGCAGAAAGTGCAATTTGGGAAGATGGCGCCAGAACCACAGGCTGGGGGGAAACATCATGAAAGTAGAAGCGACAGCCAGCACAGCCAGCATCCACCACAGCGTCTGAGACTCTCTGCGCTTACGCGCACTCAATGTTCCGGCCACGGCGGTTAGCAAGATCACGCCAAGAGCGACGGTCGAAACCTTCCAATTGAAAAGCGCAAACTCCGGGTCTATCGAGCGCGTGTACAGGAAATTTTGATCCAGGTGATAGTTTCCCGCTGTTACCCGCGAGATTTGCACCCAGCGCTGTTCGAAAGCTGCGGGAAGAATATAAAACGCCGCAAGTCCGAACCCGATCGCCATTGCTGCTGCTCCTGGAATCAGCAGCCAAAAATTTTTCCGCTCGAAGCAGCCGACAACAAGCAGTAACACCACCGAGTATGTCGCGATTACAGCGGCTGGCGCGTTCGAAAGCCATATGGCGGCAAAGACGAACGCAAGGAGGGGCACGGCTGCCCAATTCTGGCGCGAATCGTTTCGCTGTGAGCCATTCTGCCGTGAGCAGCTGCGAACCACTCTCAGCACGCCGAGAACCAGCAAGGGAAAAAGCGCGCTGGCGAGAAGTTCTGCGTAGTCGCTGCGGTAGTACACCACGACGAGCTGATAGGGATTCACAACGTAGATGACCGCTGCGGCGATCGCCTGTGAATCGGGAAGTGATTCCCGCGCAAGCCGCCACATCGCGAAGCCGGAAAACAGAAGGACGAGCCAGCTATATGTTCCCGGGACCATTTTCCATGGCAGCACCGAGCCTAGCGCTGCGCCAAGCGTCCATGAAGCGGGCGGGTAGAAAATGAAACGAGGCTCGCCGAATCCCCAATTGGCCCATTGAGCCCAGCGCGGGAAGAAGACACCCTCACGCCATTGCCCGGCAACGTCTAACCAGGATGCGAGATGAAAAGAAAAATCGTGACCTGAAGCGTTGCCAAGGAAAAACATAGGCGCGACCACCGCCGTGGCTGCAATCGCGATCAGGAGTAAAGCGATCTGGCTGGAGCGCCGCGGAGAAGCGGACTTTGAAACAGTCGCGAATTCTTGAAGCCTCGCGCCGCTGCGTCCGGAACCAGAAGGCATTCGGTGCAAAATCTCCCCATCCTGAGGATTTGAGGCGACGAGAATACAAGGTAGGCGGCTTTCGAGCAAAGTATTGGCAGTTTGTTGGTCCGCAGGTGTGAGCATCTTGCCAATCCGACCACCCAACAGATACAGTTCTGCACGCCTTACGGGCAATTGAAATGACATCCGAACAACAGCGGCTGCAGGCCAGCGCCGATCGTGAAGTTCATTGGAAACGGTGGGGGCCATATCTTTCCGAGCGGCAGTGGGGAACTGTGCGCGAGGATTACAGCGCGAACGGCGACGCCTGGGAATATTTCCCGCACGATCACGCGCGCTCACGGGCTTATCGCTGGGGAGAAGATGGCATCGCAGGATTTTGCGACCGTCATCAGCACATATGCTTCGCCCTTGCGCTGTGGAATGAAAAAGATCGCATCCTCAAGGAGCGGCTGTTCGGGCTGACGAATTTCGAAGGCAATCACGGCGAAGACGTGAAGGAGTATTACTACTATCTGGACGCTATCCCCACGAATTGCTATCTGAAATATCTCTACAAGTATCCGCAAGCGGCGTTTCCATACGATCAGCTGCGCATTGAAAACAAGAAGCGAACGCGGCACGATCCCGAGTATGAGCTGATCGATACGGGCGTTTTCAACGAGAACCGCTACTTCGACGTTTTTGTTGAGTACGCGAAAGCCACATTCGAAGACATTCTGATTCGGATCACCGCTTGGAATCGCGGCCCTGAGAGTGCGCGCCTGCATCTTCTGCCGACATTGTGGTTCCGCAACCGATGGGACTGGGGCGATCCCTATGACATGCCGGAAGTGCAGCGTATCGCCGGACCCGCAGGCACCGAGGTAGTTGCGCTCGACGAATTTCATTATGGGAAGCGCTGGCTGATCATTGAAGGCGCGCCGGAGATGCTTTTTACCAATAACGAAACGAACATGGAGCGGCTGTATCAGGCGCAGAATCGGACTCCATTCGTTAAGGACGCATTTCATCGTTATTTGATTGAGGGCGAGCGCGGCGCCGTGAACCCGGAAATGAAGGGGACAAAGGCTGCAGGCCACTTTGCATCGGAAATTCCGCCCGGGAAAAGTTGGACGATTTGCTTGCGGTTTACAGATAGCAATCCTAGCGATCCGCTTTCGCCGCCGAAAGATTATTTCGGAGCGCCTTTTGAGGCGTGGTTCGACAAACGCAAACAAGAAGCCGATGAATTCTACGACCAGCGGGCACCCAAGGGAATCAGTGATGACGCGCGCCTCGTGCAGCGCCAGGCCTTCGCCGGGCTGATATGGGGGAAACAGAGCTATCACTATGATGTGGACCGCTGGCTCAAAGGCGATTCGACCCAGCCGGCACCCGATCCTCGCCGGCAGTTCGGGCGCAATCACGAATGGACGCACCTGCATAACTCAGACGTGATTTCGATGCCGGACAAGTGGGAGTACCCGTGGTACGCGGCGTGGGATCTCGCGTTTCATTGCGTGGCGATGGCGCTGATCGATCCGGATTTCGCGAAAGATCAGCTCATCCTGTTTATGCGCGAATGGTACATGCACCCCAACGGGCAAATGCCCGCCTACGAGTGGAATTTTTCGGACGTAAATCCGCCTGTACAGGCGTGGGCGGTGTGGCGCGTCTACAAAATTGCGGGACGTATCAGCGGGAAGCCGGACCGGATGTTTCTTGTGCGCGCCTTTCACAAGCTGCTCATAAATTTCACATGGTGGGTGAACCGCAAAGATCCCTCGGGACGCAATGTTTTTGAAGGGGGCTTTCTCGGCCTGGATAATATCGGCGTCTTTGACCGTTCGAGGCCGCTCGGCCCTGGGAATTATATCGATCAATCAGACGGGACCAGCTGGATGGCGATGTTTTGCCTGGACATGCTGTCGATGGCGATTGAGCTCGCTGAGCAGGATCCCGCGTACGAAGACGTCGCGAGCAAATTCTTCGAGCACTTTGTGTACATCGCGTCGGCGATGAACGATATGGGAGGAACTGGCATCGGATTGTGGGACGAGAAGGACGGGTTCTACTACGACGTGCTGCACCTCGGTGAAGAGAAAGTGATGCCGATGAAAGTGCGTTCGATGGTGGGGTTGACTCCGCTGTTCGCGGTCGAAACCTACGAACCGCAAGACCTGGAGCGCATGAAAGGATTCCGGCGGCGGATGCAATGGTTTCTCGATCACCATCCGGACGTGAAAGACCACGTGGACATGAGCCAGCAGACCAAGCATGGCCCGCGGTTGCTGCTTTCGATTGCGAATCGCGCGAAGCTCGAGCGGATTTACCGTTACGTGTTCGATGAAAGAGAATTCTTGTCGCAGCATGGGGTGCGTGCGCTTTCGAAATATCACCTGAAAAATCCGTTCGAGGTGCGGGACCAAGACGGCGTAACCCACGGCGTGGATTACGAGCCGGCGGAATCAACGACCGACCTTTTTGGCGGCAATTCCAATTGGCGTGGTCCGGTGTGGTTTCCGATGAACTTTCTGCTGATCGAATCCCTGCAGCGGATCCACTTTTACTACGGGGAAGGCTTCAAGGTGGAGTATCCCACTGGCTCCGGGCAGCAGAAGTCTCTTTGGCAAGCGAGCGCAGAGCTATCCAAGCGTCTCTCGCATATTTTTTTGCAGCGCAATGGCAAGCGTCCGGTATACGCGAACACGGCGCTTTTTCAAAACGATCCGTACTGGAAGGATTTAATTCTGTTTTTCGAATATTTCAACGGCGATACCGGCGCCGGCCTTGGCGCGAACCACCAAACTGGCTGGACCGCATTGGTTGCGAAGCTGATCGAACAAAGCGGCGAGTGACGCCACGCTGGCGCAGGTTAGAAATCTTCTACCAGCCCTAGACCGAGCGAAACGCGATTCACATAGTTGAAATACGCCACCGTTAGAACGGTTTCACGCACAGCCGCGTCATCCCATCCCGCCGCTTTCACAGCGCTGACGTCTTCCTCTTCGATTTCCATCGGCTTGCGGGTCAGCTTGGCCGCGAATCGGAAGAGAGCTTTCATCTTGTCCGGCACCGCCGCATTCTCGTAATCGTTCACGAGTTTCCGGGCGAGCGCCTTTTCCACTCCCAGCCGTCGCAGCAGCTCCATATGGATCACCAGGCAGTACGAAGACGCATTGATACCGCTGACCACGACCCCGATCTGCTCCTTTTCGGTCTTCGTCAGCGCGCCATCATTCATTACTGCGGCGCCTAATTTCAATTGCCCTTCAATGGCGTCTGGCATCGTGCCCAGGGCCTTGAAATAGTGAGGGAGGAATCCCATGTTCTGTTCGATGTTGCCGTAGATTCCTCGAAGTTGCGGATTCGCCTGTGTTTCTTCGATTTCATTTACATACGTCACGGGGTTGCTCCTGAGAGGGGATGCGGGGCTTAGGACCGCACTACTCTACTCGCATCGCAATGTTCTGACAACTCGGGGCCGTGTCCCAAACCTCATGCGAGTCTGCACTCTGCAGTTATTTGTGGGCAGGGGGTTCGACCAACTCAATAAGGATCTTGCTTTGTTCCGGCGGTTTGTCCGGCAGTGAGATGAGGAAGAAATTCACGCGAGTGCCGTCCGCCCCGGCGCGCGTCGCCGGGTATATCGGCTGCACTCCAAAGCGCAGGCGCAGAATTTCGGTAGCGGCATCGACATTTCGCGCGAGCAACTCAACCTGCTGTATTCCTTCGCCGAATTTTTGAAGATAGCGAGCGATCGCGCCTTTACCGCTTGGCTCGCGAGTCGTCAGTATGTCCAGCTGGATGCTCTGCGCGAAGTGCAACTCAAATTCCTTGGCGTCCTGGTCGGGCGGCACGTCGGAGAGGCGGGGAGCAGCATTTGCGGCGCGAACTTGCTCGAAGGTCTCAGGCATAACCGCGATGCCTACGGTCGTTAAGGGGAACTGCGATGCGTCGAGGACCATAGTTGCGGCGAATTTCGAGTCGGCGAGCCATTCCGTGCTCGCCGCTTGTGCCATGCTGTGCCCTCGGCTGAAAAGCTCTTTAGCGGCGCGCTCACGGCTCGCGCGATCCGGGGAGCTGAGACAGCTAATCAGTGGTGCCAGCTCATCAGATCCTGGCGCAGCGCACATCATGGGTTATTCGCTTACTTCGACGTCGGTGAAGTTTTTGAAGGTTGAACAGCGTTGACGTTTGAAAGGGTGATGTATGTCGGCTGGCCTGGCCGCACCGACACCGGCGTATCCCAGCGCAGATGCGCATCGCCCACAGCCGCTGCCACTTCGAGCGAACTCAGCCAATAGTGTCCCGGCGGCACGCGCTGCAGAACGCCCTGTCCCTCCACGTCGGTCTGCGCTCGGGCGACAAGATATTTCGACTGGGCAAGCTCTTCCATCCGCCTCTGAATATCCGGCTCGCTCTTGGCCTGGAGCTGAGTCCATCGCGTAAAAGGATCGATGTCCTCGAGGTTCAAATCCATTCCCTCGGTACTCTTCGGATTCTTTGTCAAGAACTGCTTCACTTCTTCGCGATATTCCGCTTTGAGCCGGTTGTATTTGTCAGGATCTTTTTTCAGTTGCGCGGGCTTGAATTTCGGGCTGGGGAAGCTCGTCGTCTGGTCGCCTGACATCCTTTCCACATAGGCGTCGAAAAATTCCGGCACGCCCATGATGTCGTCCACATCGAGCTTCTTGACGAAGTCTTCACCGGAGAGCTGCACCCAGTGATTCTTCTTCATCCAGGCGCGAAGTTGTTTCGACGCGCCAGTCATCGTGTCAATGAAGGCGTCCATATCCGGCTTCGGATAGTTGACCGCCACCTCTTCCTGAATTTCTTCGAAGCTCTTGCTCAGAAGGTAGAAGGGAAACCCGCGCACCGGTTCTTCCACACCGCTCGACGGAGTGGCCCGGGCGACGAATTCGATGGAGCCGTCCTGGGCTCCCGCCCGAGGCGCTCCTGAAATCATTCCAACCAGAAGCGAGAGGATCGTAATGCGAGCTGCATTTTTCATGATGCTGGAGATGCTAGCAGAATAGGCGAGTACCCACAGGCATCGGTCGAAGAGGATTCATCGTGTTGGTAAACGGGGCGCAGGGTTGCCGGGAAGCCAATAAACTTCGGGCTCGGGCTAGTAGAGACGGAAAACGACTTCGATCGGAGTGGAAACGGCCGATGCCTTGCCGTCCGGGCCTACGGCAGGCCGGAAGCGCCAAGTGCGGACGGCTTCGACTGCCTTTTCATCGAGGCCCATGCCAAGGCCTTTGGCCACGCGGATGTTGCTTGCGCGCCCATCGGCGGTAATGACGGCCATCAGCAGCACCGTGCCCTGATATTTCGCCTTCACGGCGTCATCGGAGAACTGCGGGTTCGGGCAATAGAGGCAAGCGGGAATTCCGTACCCGCCGGTCCCAGCGCTCGGATACCCGCCGCCGGTGCCCCATTCATGCCCGGGACCAACGCCGGCTCCGTCGCCGCTTCCAACGCCCGTACCGCTGCCTGAGCCGATACCATTGCCGCTGCCGGTGCCGCTTGAATCGTTGATCACTTTTCCGAGCGGGTCGCCCCAATTACCCGTTTGCGGGCTGGGCAGCTTCATCTCCGGAGGACCGAGAACACTCGGCGTCATCTGCATACGCGCATTTTCGTTGATCTTTACTTTGGGCGGCGTGAACTGCGTCCAGGAGAACTTGGGCAGCTGTCCTTTGCTCGCGGGAAGCACGTTGTGCTCGCCCCCGCCGCCTCCGCCACCAGCCTTCTTCGGACCGGGAGGCAGCTTTGGCAGAAATGGCGACTCGAGCTGCGTGACGCTGTAAGTCTTTGCTTGTGTCGTGGGGGGTGACATCAGCTCCGGCAGGAGGGGAACAATGATCAGCACCAGAATCACCACGTGGAAAGCGATCGAAAGCATCTGCACGCGCGTGAACTGCGTGTTCTTCGACCAGATGTCTTTCACCGCCACCGGCTGGCTCGACACTTGCAAGGGCGGCAGCTTCGGCGGCGAAATCATGTCGCGCAGGTTCTGCCAGAAGCCACCAAACCCCGCGTTCCAATTGACGAGCAGATCCGAATTCACGCGGCCGCGCGGATTGGGTTTGAAGAATTCTTTGACGTTGTCGCTGAAGCCCGCGCCAAACTCGGGCTCGGAAAACGCACTGGGTCCGCCGCCGCGCACCTTCACAGGGCGCTCGGTGAGGAAATCTTTTAAGTTGGCGATGAAATTCTTGAAGAGGGAGTCACGGACCGGAGAAGCGAACCGGCCGATGTAATGGTCCATTTCGCCCACGGGCTCAGCGGGCTTCTTCGGAGTGCGGTTGAGTTTGAGACTCACGTCAGACATAGCTGCTGCCCAAGCCCCCGGCGCCAGACATTCTATCTCTACATCTTAGACGCTCAGGGTACAAAAAGGATGTCTGAGCCGTAAAGGGAACGAACCCCCGCGCCAAGTCCGGCTGACATGCTTTGAAAATCATTGTAACATACGATGTCCGTAACGCGCCGCTGGTTTCCTCTGCATGCAGTGCAGCACGGCTCAAGAAAGGACTTACAAGTCCCACGAGATGGCCAAATTCCCCGACCTGAAGAGCACCCTCAACCTTCCCAAGACCGATTTCCCGATGAAAGCGAAATTGCCAGAGCGTGAGCCTGAGCAGCTGGCCGCCTGGGAGCAGATGGGGCTTTATTACCGCATCCTGGAATCGCGCAAGGACGCGCCTTTGTACGTGCTTCACGATGGGCCTCCTTATCCAACCGGTGAGATCCACCTGGGTACGGGCCTCAATAAGATTCTGAAAGACATGGTGGTGAAGTCGAAAACCATGGCAGGTTTTCGTTCGCCTTACATCCCCGGATGGGATTGCCACGGACTGCCCATCGAGACGCAGGTGGAAAAGAAGCTTGGCGGTAAAGGGAAAGTGAGCGCGGGCGAATTCCGAAAAAAGTGCCGGGAGTTTGCGTCAGGATTCATCGAAGCGCACAAGCGCGATTTCAAGCGACTCGGCGTTTTCGGCCAATGGGACCGCCCCTACCTCACCATGAACCCGGAGAATGAGGCGGCTATCGCCGGCGCGTTCCTCACATTCCTCGAGAAGGGAAATGTCTATCGCGGACTAAAGCCGGTTTACTGGTGCATTTACGACCGCACGGCGCTGGCCGAGGCGGAAGTGGAATACGAAGACCACACTAGCCCGTCTGTTTGGGTGAAGTTCCTGGTAGTGAGCGATGCGAAGTCGCAAAAAGTTGGCGCCGATGTGAGCGCGCTCGCGTGGACGACGACTCCCTGGACGCTTCCCGCGAATCGCGCGCTCGCGTTTCATCCCGATTATGAATATGTGGTGGTCGAGACGGCTGCGGGTAAGCTTCTGCTCGCCACGGATCGCGTGAGTGCGGCGCTTGCGGAACTCGGCCTAGAGGCCACGGGCGAGAGCGGCGGGTGGAAGGGAAGTGGTCTCGAAGGCATTCAGTTCCGGCATCCGTTTCTCGATCGCACGAGCCCGGCGGTGCTTGCCGATTACGTGACGCTCGATCAAGGCAGCGGAATTGTTCACACCGCACCGGGCCACGGTGCCGAAGACTTTTACACGGGCCAAAAATATAATCTCGAAGCCTACGCGCCTCAGGACGACGAAGGCCGCTTCACCGAAGGCTTGCCCGAGTACAAAGGCAAGACAGTCTTCGAGGCCAATGGGCCGATCGTTGAGCTGCTGAAGAAGCGCGGCATGCTCGTCGGTGAAAAGAAATTCACACACAGCTATCCGCACTGCTGGCGCTGCCACAATCCCGTGATCTTCCGCGCCACCGAGCAATGGTTCATCGGACTCGATCGCGACAAGCTTCGCGAGAAGTCGCTCGCCGAAATCAAGAAAGTGAAATGGAAGCCGCAATGGGGCGAAAACCGCTTGCATGAAATGGTGGCAGAGCGCCCTGACTGGTGCATTTCGCGGCAGCGCTTCTGGGGCGTCCCGCTGATCGTTTTTTACTGCGACGCTTGCGGCAAGCGGCTGGAGGATTTCAAGGCACTGCGCCACGTGCTTCCGTTCTTTGAACGCGAGGGTGCCGATGCGTGGTTCACGCATTCGGCCGAAGAGTTGCTTCCGCCCGGCACGAAGTGCCCTAGTTGCAGGGAAGCAAAGTGGCGCAAGGAATCGGACATCCTCGACGTCTGGTTCGACTCGGGCTGCACGAATCTCTCCGTACTGAGTGAAAAAGACGGCACCTGGCCGGCCGACATGTACCTCGAAGGCCCCGATCAATTTCGGGGCTGGTTTCAAAGCTCCCTGCTGATCGCGGTTGGCATTCGCGAGCGCGCGCCTTATCGAGAGGTGATGACGTACGGCTGGGCCCTCGATGAAAAAGGCAGGCCGATGTCGAAGTCGCTCGGCAACGCCATCTATCCCACTGAAATTTCCGAGAAGTGGGGCGCCGATTTGCTGCGTATCTGGGTGGTCTCGCAGGATTCCGCCGCGGATATGCGCATGTCCGTCGCGATGATGACGCAACTTTCTGAGGCCTATCGCAAAATCCGCAATACGTTCCGCTTCGCGCTTTCGAATTTGTTTGATTTCGATCCGTCGAAGGACCTAGTGCCGGATGCGGATTTGTGGGAGATGGACGCCTGGATGCTTCGGCGCACGGGCGAACTCGTTCGCGAGTGCCGCGAATGGTACGACGCGTTTGAATTCCACCGCGTCTATCACCGCCTGCACGATTTCTGCACCGTGGATTTGAGCGCGCTTTATTTCGATGTTTTGAAGGACCGTCTCTACACCTTCGCGCCCAATAATCGCGGCCGTCGCTCGGCGCAAACCGCCATCTATCGGATCGCCGGCGCTTTGCTGCACTTGATCGCGCCCACACTTGTTTTCACTTCTGAAGAAGTCTGGAAGCATCTGCCCAAGCGCGCGAACGCACCCGAAAGCGTGCACATGAGCCTGTTTCCTGCTGCGCAGGAATTGACTGGCGCGCTTGACGCGAAACGCAGCGCGGATTGGGATCGCATACTCGCCGTGCGCGAAGAGGTGCTGAAGGCGATCGAGCCGGCGCGTGCTGGAAAGCTGATTTCGAGCGGTCTCGAGGCACGCGTTACCCTGATTGCGAAGAGCGACCTCGCCGCGCTGCTCAGAAAGCATGCGTCGAGTCTTCCCGGATTTTTCATCGTGTCGCAAGTGGAAGTGGCTGACGAAGGAAGCGTCAATGGAGATGCGACGGCTTCTGGCCTCGAAGGGTTGATGATTCGCGTAGAGCGCGCGCTGGGCTCGAAGTGCGAACGCTGCTGGAACTATTCAACGCACGTCGGCGAATACGCCGACGACCCGAGAATCTGCGAGCGCTGCGTGGCTGCGCTCAACGAAATTGAAAATCAGAGCGCAAAAGGGAGCGCGGGATCTTAATGGCCAACGACTCGCCGCGCTCGGGCTGGTACGGGCTCGCGTTTCTTGCGCTCATCGTGCTGGTCGCGGACCAGGCATCGAAATTCGCGGTGCAGAAATTCACGCAGGCGGGTTCACTGCGCGTCGTAATTCCGGGGCTCATCAATCTGGTTCATACGAGCAACCCTGGCGTCGCCTTCGGACTGCTCGCTGACTCCACTTCACCCTGGCTCGCAACCGTCCTTATTGTTTTTTCCACGGCTGTGATCGCGTTGCTGCTCTGGCTTCTCGCCTCAGGACGCGCCGGCGGGCGGCTCGGCCAGACGGGCCTCGCGCTGATTCTCGGCGGTGCCGCCGGCAACGTGCTCGATCGCGCGTTGCGCCACAGCGTCACCGATTTCATCGACTTTCACATTGGCAACTACCACTGGTATACCTTTAACGTGGCCGATTCGGCGATCGTCATCGGCGCTGGTCTTGTGGTGCTCGAACTTTTTCGCGACTGGCGGCATCCTACTCAAGAGCGAGCTTCCTGATGCTGCCTATCCTCTTTCACATCGGTTCGATGCCGGTCTACTCGTACGGCGTGCTGGTTGCCGGCGGCGTATTGCTCGGTCTTTGGTACGCGCGTCTTCAAGCCCCGAAGCATGGGCTCCATCCCGATGATGTGTGGAATCTCGGCATTTACATGGTGCTGGTTGCGCTCATCATGGCGAAAATCTGGCTCGTTCTCTCCGCGTGGGATTATTACAGTGCTAATCCGCGCGAAATTTTCAGCATGACAGTGATTCAATCGGGCGGCACGTTCTACGGCGGCGTGGTTGGCGCAATGGCCACAATCATCATCTACACTTACGCGAAAAAGATTCCGATCCTCCCCCTGCTCGACACGTTTGCATTTGCCGTCCCTCTCGGCCACTCGATTGGCCGGCTGGGCTGCCTGCTGGCGGGATGTTGCTACGGCAAGCCTACGTCGGTTCCCTGGGCCATTACCTTCAAGAACGAATTGGCGGAACAGATCGCCGGCACGCCGCTTCACACGCCTCTCCACCCCACGCAGCTCTACGAATCCGCGGCGGAGTTTCTGAATTTTCTGATCATCGTGTGGCTCGCGCGGCGCCAGCGATTTACCGGTCAACTCGTCGGCACGTACTTTCTTCTCTACGGTTTCGAACGGGGAACTATCGAATTTTTCCGCGGTGACCCAGGTCGCACGCTCATGTTTCACGATAGCGTCTCACTGATGCAATTTGTAAGTGTCGCGCTGATCCTCACTGGCGCATTCCTCTGGTGGCGCGGATTGCGAGGCTCCGCTCCGATGGCGCCGATGTCCACAGTTGCTCCCACTGCGGCCGGGCAGTAGAGTGCGTGCTAAAAATGCTGTGCTTTGTCCGCGTTCTCGCACTGCGACCCAGTAACGCTTATGACCGACCAACAACCATCTCAGAGCTCGATGTCCGAACGAATCGAGCTCGTCGTTCCGGCCGAGCAGGCCGGCGCCCGCCTCGATCGTTTTCTCGCCCTGGAGCTCGCCGAAATCAGCCGCACCCGCATCCAAGAACTCATGGACGAAGGACGCGTGCTCGTTGACGGCGCAGCGATGAAGCCCTCGCACAAGGTCGAGGAGGGTGCGACGGTTGTGATTGATATTCCGCCCACCCTTCCCGCAGGCGTCGAGGCTGAAAATATTCCGCTGGATGTTCTCTACGAAGATGAGGATATCGCCGTCATCAATAAGCCAGCTGGAATCATCGTTCACCCCGGCGCGGGCGCTGATACCGGTACTCTGGTTGCGGCGTTGCTACATCGGTTTGGCGGCGTCAGCGGGCTTTCGACGATCGGCGGGCCGCTGCGTTCCGGAATCGTCCATCGTCTCGATAAGGACACCTCGGGTGCCATCGTGATTGCACGAAACGATGCAGCCCATCGCAAGCTCGTAAAAGATTTTCAGTCGCGCCTCGTCGAGAAAACTTATGTGGCGCTGCTGCACGGAAAATTGAAAGGCGAAAAAGGAACCGTGGACTTGCCCGTCGCGCGCGATCTCCACCGACGAGCGCGCATGACGGCTCGGAGACGCGAAGGCCGAGAGGCACGCACCGATTGGAAAGCTCGCTTGCACCTTGATGGCTTTACGCTGATCGAAGCGGACCTCCATACCGGTCGCACCCATCAGATTCGCGTTCATTTTTCGGCTCTCGGCGCGCCTGTTGTCGGTGACACTCTTTACGGCGCGCCGCGCCAGGAACGAGTGGGCGCCACTCAACTTCCGCCACTCGGTAGAAATTTCCTGCACGCGGCGAGGATCGTTTTTGCCCACCCGCGCATAGGCCAGCGAATGCAATTCCGCGCTCCCATTGCGCGGGAGCTTGTCGCATACCTGAAAGCTCTCGGACAATCAACAAAAGTAGATCCAGCTTCGATTGACGCTGCGTTGAAGGAGTTCCTATAATTCCCCACGTGAAGACGCTGACGATAATTCGCTTGCTGGTTTTTTTTGCTTTGGTTGCTTTTGCGGTGATCGCACCCAGTGCCACTGCGCAGCAGCAATCTCCTCCGCCCGCTGCGCTGCCACCAGCCAATGCTCCCTCTCCCGCCCAGAACGATCCCTCTCAGCAAGGCACACTCCAAAATCAGAAGCCGGTGCCTCCAATCCAAGTAACTACCGGCCTCGTCCATCTCGTCGCTACGGTCACCGATCGCCGGCATAACTTCGTCACCACGCTCAACCAATCCGATTTCAAAGTTTTCGAAAATGGCGCGCCGCAGGAAATCCGATTCTTCGGCCGCGAGACCGATCTTCCGCTTCGCATCGGATTGCTCCTTGATACTTCGAACAGCATCCGTCCCCGCCTTGAATTCGAGCAGGACGCGGCCATCGATTTTCTGAACAGCGTGATTCGGCGGAACAAAGATATGGCGTTCCTGATGACCTTCGACAACGAGCCCGAAGTGATTCAGGACTTTACCGGCGATTTGGCACTGCTGACAAAAGCGATTCGCAGGCAGCGTGCCGGTGGTGGAACAGCCCTGAATGACGCGATATACAAAGCCACGGAGAAATTGTCGAATCCGCCCCTGCCGCAAACGGGCAATCCGGAGGTCCGGCGTGTGCTCGTGGTGATCAGCGATGGCGACGATAATTTAAGCGATCGCGCTTTGAGCGAAGCAATCGAAGCGGCGATTCGCGCGGAAGCGTCCATCTATGCCATCAGTACAAATACAGACTGGATTTCGATTTCCGAAAGAGACGATTCGAAGAAAGCGCAGTCTGATGGAAACCAGGAGGCACTCCAGCGGAAACTGCACCTGGATCCTGGCGACAAAGTCCTTCAGCAGTTCGCCGTGCAAAGCGGAGGCCGCGTTTTCTTCCCGTACCGCGTTGATGATCTCGAGCAATCGTTCGTGGACATCGGCGCCGAGTTGCGGAGCCAATACTTCATCGCGTACTCGCCCACCAATCCACTCGCAAATGGGCAGTACCGGAAAATTAACGTGGAGACGGATCGAAAGAATCTCACTGTTCGCACGCGCAAAGGCTACTACGCGAACGCGCAATCGCCTTCTGCGCCCGCATCCAAATAGTGCCCTGAGCAGATCACCTTTGCTACTGATCGCGTGAATGCCCGGGAGCGTAATATCCCTTTCGGGCCAGAACCTTGGTGTCAGGCTCGTTTACTTGCACTTGAATCTTGCGGAAAGTGCCGTCACGCTTTGTGTTGGTGGGGTAATAGCCGAGAACGTACTGCGAGCGAAGCTCTTCGGAAATTTCATCAAACGCTTTTTCGAGCGACTTCGAATTGTGTACGTCGATCACGCGGCCGCCCGTATCGTCCGCCATCTTCTTCGCGACGCTCGGTCCGGGATTGCCGAATCCGCCAAATCCATAAACACCGGGATCCGAAATAAGAAGTACGTGAATCACCGCGTCGGCGCGTTGAGCCGCCTCAATCGCGTCTTGCACGCGGAGCCGGCTGCCTTCATCCACTGCGTCCGTCAGAACAATCACCGCCTTGCGCCCCGCTTCTGTCGATAGTTCGTCGTGGCAAGCCAGGTAAATCGCATCGTAGAGAACCGTTCCGCCGCCGCTATTGGGGATCGTTCCAGCCGTCCCGCCAATTCCGGCCGGAGGAGCGTTCATCACGGTGCTGCGAATCGCGCGCTCGAGTACCGACACGTCTTGCGTGAAATCGGCGATCAAATTGGCATCCAAGTCAAAGTTGATCACCATCGTCAAATCTTTTGGCCGCATCACTTCGCGCAAAAATCGGGACGCCGCATCCTGCTCGGCCGGCAGCACGCGGTCCATGCTCCCGCTCGTATCGATCAGCAATCCCAGCGTAATCGGCAGGTCCACGTCCTTCGAGAAGTAGGCGACTTTCTGCTCGACCCCGTCCTCGAGGATTTTAAAATCTGATTCTTTCAGATTCGAAATGATGCCCTTGTGCTTGTCGCGCACCGTGGCGAACACATTGACGAGGTTTACCTGCACGCGCAGCGGCTGCTGCGATTGCGGGGGTTGTTTCTGCTGATCTTGCGGTTGCCCTTGTTGACCTTGCTGTGCCGGCTGATTGCTCGGGTTCTGGGCGTTCCCTACGGTTTGCGCGGCGGCGCTCGCGGCCGGAAATCCCGTGCCGCCGAGCGTGAGGCCGAAGGCGAGCCCGGCAGTGGCAATACTCGCCGCGAAGGTGGTCAGACGCATTGTTGTATACTCTCCCTGAGAACCAATTCAGTTGGCCGATTCAGACTGATACGATGCACAGCACGCGCCACCGGATGTTCGGCCCGTATTCGACAGACGCAAATGAAACCGAAGTTTGGCGGGCGTCGTCCATAGGCGATAAGAGAGACACCCAGATGACGCGAAATCTTCAGCTGCTTCGAATTGCATCGTTCCTCGCTATTCTGTGCGCCTTGGGCATTTCGGCTCGCGCCCAATCTCAACAGCAGGGAGGCCAGCAGCAAGCGCCGCCATCTCTGCAGCCGCCCGCCCCATCACCTTCGGCTTCTCCGAGCCAAGCTCCTCAGAACCAGCAGCCCGGACAGCGCGCTCAGAATTCAACCTCTACCGCTTCGCAGCAAGGAAAATCCGGCGATAGCGACACGCGCGTCTACTTCCGGACCCATACCGAAATCGTCATTGTGCCCGTGACCGTAAAAAATCGCGATGGCCAGCTCATTGGCGACCTGCGCAGCGATGAATTCCGGGTCCTGCAGGACGGCATCGAGCAGAAGATTATACGATTTACTTCCGATCCGTATCCGCTTTCTTCGGTCGTGGTGATTGACAACAATCTGTCGCAGAAACAATCGGCGCAGGTTCAGAAGAGCTTGATCGCGATCGCTGCCGGGTTTGGGCCTGCCGATGAAGTTGCCGTTGTAACCTACGATCAGTTTCCGAAAACCGTCTCGGAGTTCTCGTTCAACAACGACCAGCTCTTTAGCACGCTCAAACGCCTCGATCTAGGGTCGCATTTTCCCGGTGCTGGATTTGACGGAGGCCCGATGACCGCGGGACCCACCGCCAATGGTCACTCGCTCGAAAATGGCGCGCCTACGCCGCTTGGCGCTAAGCTTCCGCCGCAATCTAAATGCCTCGATGATGCTGTTTACGCCGCCGCTGAAATGCTTAAAGGACGTGGACGCGACCGCCGCAAAACCGTTTTCCTGATTTCTGACGGAAATAATTCCCGCCGAAACGAACATAGCTTCAATCAGACCATTCAGCTTCTGCTCACGGCTGATGTTTCCGTCTATTCGATCTCGGTTGGCCATGCGCTGCTGCAACATGAGACTGCGCGCCTCGAAAAATACGCCCAAGACACGGGCGGAGACGCATTCTTTGCCGGCAACGCCGCTGATCTCGAGCGGCTGTACTCGAAAGTCACCGAACAGGCTCGCAATCAATACATCCTCGCCTTCACTCCCGAAGAAGCCGACCGCACCAAGGACTATCACACCATCGAGGTGCGCGTCCGGCGGCCCGATCTCGATGTCTCCGCCCGCGAAGGCTACTACTCGAGCGCGGTCAACAAACCCAGCCAGTAACTTTTCGCCGGCGGTTCGCGTTACGCGTGAGATGTCCGTCGCTGGCCCGGCAGAATGTTCCACGATTGCAATCGCCTGAAAAGTTTTTCTGCTTGACTTCATTCTGTTGCGCCCGTATAGATGAACGAGGCGGGAACGGCGCGACTCGGAAACGAAGACGCGAAGAACTCGCGGGGAGAAAGTTCCAGCAGTTATGCGCGGAACCAATCCGAAAACGGGGCGCTCACAAGGCGCCCCGCTTTTATTTGGTGCGCTTGAGAATCGCCGCAACTCCACTCAGTGCTCCGCGGGTCGAATTGAGATCAACTGCTCGTGCGCAGGACAGAGCGGTTCGAAATCGCAATACTTGCAATGGTATCCAGGCCTCGCGGCAAAATCCTTCGCGCGAATCCTGTCCGCCACTTCAGCTATCACTTGCTTCGTCTTCGCCAGCGTCTTCGCGTCTCTTGTCGTCACCACAGCTTCATTCGTGGTCAAATTATAAAAAACCAGCCGCGCCGGCTTCAGCTCCAGCACCTCCTCGGCGGCAATCGCGTAAATGCTCAGTTGCAGGCTGCTATCGGCTTTCTTCGAATCTCTCGGTTTTCCGGTTTTGTAGTCAACGATCTCGACGTCCCTTTGCTCGGGCCCCACGTAATTTACCTGATCGATGCGCCCCTTCACGATCACGTCGTGTGCGCACGCCAGTTCGAATACCTTCTCTTGAAACACAACCTCGGGCGGATTCGCCGAATACGTGTGCCAGAAATTCTCCAGTTCCTTCCTGCCTTCTTTGCGGTATTCCTCTTCGTGATAATCATCGGAATATCCGGCCGACGACCATTCGCGTTCATTCACCGCGAGGAGGTCATCGAGCGAAACTTTTCGTTTCTTCCGCAAGTCGGACACAAATTCCTTGATCGTCGTGTGCATCGCGTTGCCAAACGTCATCGCCGCGCTCGGCCCTCCGCGAATCCGCCATGCCCGCTCGAGCAAAAATTGCATCGGACATTTCTGATAGCACTCGATCGCCGACGCGCTTAATTGCAGCGGCTCGGCCAATGGCGGGTGATAGGACTTCGCCCACAATGCCACGCGCGAGTACGCCCGGGGCTCGATAATGCTGAGCCCGGCAAACAAGGGGAGGGAAGTGCTTAAATCCGGAGCCGGCGCAGCCACTTCCTCTTCAGGCGGCAACACCACCTTCGGTGACGACTGCACCGCGTCGAATTTCTGAATCTGAGGATTCATCAGAAAATCGTCGAGGAATAGCGAAGGTTTCTTGTGTTTGTTGATGATCGTCGAAAGCGTCAGCCGTTGCCGCGCCCGCGTAAGCGCCACATAAAAAAGCCGCCGCTCCTCCTGAATCTGAAAATCGCCTTGCGGCTTTTCTTCCTTCATCAGTTCGGCCGGAAATTCGAACATGACAGGCCGCGTCCCGGAAGGGAAATCGCGCTTGTTCAGGTGCAGGATAAAAACATGCGGAAATTCGAGGCCCTTGGCCGAATGCACCGTCATCAGCTGTACCGCGTCATTCGACGGTTCGTCCTCGAGGCAAATATCACCGTTGGCCTCTTCGAAAAACTCGAGGTACTCGATGAAGTCGCGCAGCTTCGTCCCTTCGCTCCGTTGTTCCCATGCCTTCACGAATTGCGCGAGACGCTCGATATAGAAATGGTCCGCGTCGGAAGGCAGAGGCGCCACTTCAAGGCTCCGAATCAAATCGTCGAGGAGTTCGCTCGTCGTCACGCGGCGAGCCGTCTGCCGCAGGCGCTTCAGCATGCTCACCAGTTCCGGCAAACGTGTGCCCACGCGCGCGAACGGTAGTTCGCCTTGCACTGCATCTAGTTCCTCGGAAAGCGGCCGGCGATGATTTTTCTCCGCGCGTTCCGCCAGCCGCACCAAATCGCGCGGCTCAAGCCCCCAGTAAGGCGCTGCCAGCACGCGCGCGCAGGCCACGTTGTCCGAAGGAACCGCGATCAGCCGCAAATATGCCAGCAGATCGCGCACAATTGTGCTCGAGAGTATCGAGAATCTTTTGATGACGAACGGAATTCCGCGTCGCTGCAGCGCTTCAAGCAATTTGTCGCGATGCGTGTGCTTGCGATACAGCACTGCAAAATTGCGCCAAGGATTTCCCGGCCCGTGCAGCCGCTCGATTTCTGACGCAACCCAGTGCGCTTCTTCCTCCGGTTTGCCAAATTCGGCTACGCGAATTTTTTCGCCATCGGGGTTGTCTGTTTTCAGCTTTTTGGGGGGAAGTAGCGGCGATTTCTCATTGGCGGAAATCACCTCGCCCGCTACTCGAAGAATTCGTTGCGTTGAACGGTAGTTCTGCGTCAGCGACACAAGGTGCTTGTTCTTCCCTGCTGCGAGCTTACGGTCGTCCACGCCGCAGAATCGTTTCAGGAAAATCGTGAAGCTGCCGAACGACGCGCCGCGAAACCGGTAAATTGCCTGGTCGTCATCCCCGACCGCGACAATATTTCTGCGATCGCCCGCGAGCAGATATAGAAGCTCGAGCTGCGCGATGTTCGTGTCCTGAAATTCGTCCACCAGAATGTAGCGATATTGCTCGCGCAGTTGTTCGAGCAGCGCGGCATCCGAACGAAACAGCTCTACCGCCTGCATCAATTGTGCGCCAAAGGTGATGAGATTGTTCTCGCGCAACAGCCGTTCGCTCACGCGATACGCCCGTGCCAGCTCTTCCTGCCGCGCTAGCTCGTATTCCTCAAGGCGCCGCGTATCCGGCTCAAGCTGTTTCTTCCGTCCTTCATAGCTCCGGCGCAGGCCGTCTACATAACGCTGATAGTCGTCGCAGCTGACCAGCTCATCCTGGCAGCGCGAGAAAAAAGCCACGAAGTCGCTCAAGAATTCGCCCGGCTCTGCCAGCCTTCTGAATTGCTCGAGCTGCAGCTCGCCGATATTGCGGCGCAGCAGAATCCAATGATCCACGTCGTCAATCGCACGCACCTTCGAATCTGCCGCGCACAAAATTTTCTTCAGGCAGAATCCGTGGAACGTGCCCAGCCAAACTCCCTGCGCTCGCTCGCCCACGGATTTCGTCACGCGGTACTTCATCTCGCCCGCGGCCTTGTCCGTGAACGTCAGCCCGAGAATATTCTCGCCAGCAAGCTCCGCGTCAGATTCGAGCAGGTTGCGAATCCGCTCCGTAATCACGCGCGTCTTGCCGGTTCCTGCACCCGCGATCACGAGCAGCGGCCCGTCGCCATGCTCCACAGCCGCGCGTTGTTCTTCATTCAACGCGAACGTATTCGCGGGGGGCCTATCCTGCCGGCTCTTCTCCGCCCTGCCGCTTTGCATAAGCTCCTTCAGCGCAACCTCCCTCATCGCCTACCGATTCAGATTTTGCCCGTCGCGCACAAACAGCACCCACGCGCCAGACCGCGCGTCCCGCTCGCGCCAACGCTGCACTTCATTAACGCCGGCGTCCCGCCGGCTCTTTTTTGCTCCAGCCGCCACAACTAGCGCCTTCGCTCGACTCGTCAACCTGTCTGAATCTTCCCGCGCATCATCTTAGCAGATTTCGCGGTGGCGAAAATAAGGCGAAACATACAGGAGGCGGCGGACAGATCGCCGAAGCCTCTCCTGCTAGTGACGCGCTCGTAACTTTCCGTTCACGGTTCGATGGTATAACACCCCTGCCGTGGGGTATTCTGCATTATCCCCGGGAGGAAACCGATGAAACGCTCAGCCTTGTTGCTTATTGCCTGCCTTCTTCTAGGCTCCGTCAGCTTCGCCCAACAAAACCCCGCCGATGCTCCTGCATCAAAGGAAGACATCGAAAAATACCTCGACATCATGCATTCGCGCGACATGATGAAAAACATGATGGACGCCATGTCGAAGCAGCTCCACCAGATGGTGAGCGAGCAGCTCAAGAAAGAACCGGGCATGACTCCCGAAAAAGAGGAGCGCGCTTTCAAGTTGACGGACGACATGCTCAAGAATTTTCCCGTCGATGAAATAATCGACGCGATGATCCCCGTTTACCAAAAGCACTTCACGAAAGGCAACATCGACGACCTTCTCGCCTTCTACTCGACTGCAACGGGCCAGAAGGTCATTAAGGAACTTCCCGCCATATCGGCCGAAGCGATGCAAGCGGCAATGCCCATCGCACAGAAGATGATGGCAACTACTCTTCAGCGTGTTCAGGACCAAATTGCCCAGATGCAGAAGGAAAACGATCCGAGCCCAAAGAAGCAAACGCAGCAGAACTAATTCTAACGTCCGTGACTTAAGCTAGACCGATAGCCCCCGCAACTGCGGCTCGTTCAACGTGTACAACGGGTGCGCCGGCACGCCTAGAATCCCCAGATACACATACATCTGCCCGCGATGATGCGCCTCATGCTCGATCATCGCGCGCAGCATTCTCCACGCCGTCACAGGCTTGCCTTCGGGTGACGTGCCTTTCTTCACCCAATCCTCATCCGTCATCCCGCGAAAAATTTCCATCGATTCAGCGTGCATCCGCTGCATAAACGCAATTACCCCGTCGCGTCCCTCGCCCAACTCTCGCCCGCAGCCTTTATACCGGCTCGGCCGCCCAAAAGCACACTCAGCAAATACATACCGCTCCGTGGCTGCGATATGCCGTGCCAAATCACCAAACGACCACTCGCCTGGCCTGCACGTCCACTCCACCTTGTCCTCCGGAATCGCGCTCACTACCCGTATCGTCCGCTCGCGCACTTGCTCGAAGTGATGCAAAAAATCCTCGCGGTCCATCGTCCAACTCTCCTTCGCTCGTTGTTCCTTCGGCTGCGGCTCCTTCGCCCGTTGTTCATTCATCGTCGCTCGCTCCCGCTAGACTCATATCAAGCTCGCATGCCGCTTGGAAACAATCGCCCGTAGACATTAGAATCTTCCAGCCCATCTTACGCAACAGCAACGCGCATGCATGGGCGGTCGCCGCAGCGATAATCTCGATCGTGCGCGGCGGACTCGGTTCGCTCCTGGGGAGCACCAAGAAGCGCTAGTCCGCTCGTAACACTAAAATCATCACACTGACTCGGTTCTTGTCGTGAAAGCTAAACTCTTGCGATTCCGCCTTTCCGCGTGATAGCGTCCGCAGCATTCCAGGTGGAAATCATGGCCCAGCAAGAAACGGAACAGCTCACTCGCATTCTGAATGGCGCCGCCCTCAGCCGCGCCGTCAGCACCGTCGCCGAACTCGGCGTTGCCGATCTCGTCCAAACAGGCCAGCCGCAGCCCATCGAACACCTCGCCAAAGCCAGCAAAACTCACGAGCCGTCGCTCTATCGAATTCTTCGCTTTCTGGCCAGCCACGGCCTTTTTAAAGAAACCGAGAATCGCCATTTCGACCATACGCCGCTCTCGGCCGCCTTGCGCACCGACGCTCCAGGTTCCTACCGCGCAGGCGCGCAAATGTTCCACCATCTTTTTGCTGGTTGGGATGGCCTGCATCACTCCATTCAAACCGGCGAGCCCGGTTTCAACAAAGTTTTCGGCGCGCCCATCTTCGACTACATCCAGGCGCATCCGGAAATGGGGCCTATCTTCGATGCTGGAATGACCTCCTTCAATTGCCATGAAACCACAGCCATGTTGGACGCCTACGATTTCACCGGCATAAATGTCCTGGCCGATATTGGCGGAGGCAATGGCTCGCTACTTTCTGCCGTGCTCGCACGCTATTCCAATATGAAGGGCATCCTCTTCGATCTTGGCCACGTCGTTGGCCGCGCTAAAGAAAGGCTGAAAGCCGCAGGCTTGACCGACCGCTGCCATGTCATAGAAGGCAGCTTCTTCGAAAGCATTCCCGCCGGCGCTGATGCCTACCTCTTCCGCCATATCATTTACGATTGGACCGACGAACACTGCACCCGCATCCTCGGCCATTGCCGCAAAGTGATTCCCGCAAATGGCAAGCTGCTGATCGCCGATTGCGTGGTTCCCGCCGGCAACACATCGTGTCCTTCGAAAGACATGGACATGGTCATGCTCACGTTCCCCGGAGGCCAGGAACGAACCGAGGCCCAATTCCGCTCACTGCTGAAAGCCTCCGGTTTCGATCTCAAGTCCATCACGCCCACAACAACGATGATCCATGTGGTGGAAGCAAGACCAGCCTAGTTAGGGGGGTGAACTAAACGGTCCATTCTTGAAAGAACCGAGCTAGGTCGGAGATCCCACACTCACGCGAAGATTCTTAGGTACGAAGAAAAAGGCCAAGAAAGCGCCGATCATCAAAATTCCCGCAATGATGTACAAGGCAGCAGATCGGTCGGAGGAAATAAGTTTCGCCCATATCGGGATATTGGGACCAAAATAGCCGCCCAAATTCCCCACCGAGTTCACGATTCCAATCCCGGCCGCAGCAGCGGTCCCCGCCAAAAATGCAGACGGCAACGGCCAGAACAATGGAATCGACCCAATCACGCCCAGCGTTCCGATGGACAGGAAGACGATTGCCAAAACAGGATTCGAGGCAAAAATCCCGCTCAAAACCAGACCGATTGCTCCGGCGGTAACGTTGAACACATAGTGCAGCCGCCGCTCGCCCGTTTTATCTGAATGCATGCTCAGAAGAATCATTCCGATCACAGCCACGCCGTAAGGTATCGCCGTAACCAGGCCAACGCCGAGATATCCCTTGATACCAAACGCCTTCACGATCGTCGGCAACCAGAAAGCAATTCCGTACAAGCCGATCATCAACGTGAAATAAATCGCGCACAGCACCCACACTTTTCCGCTCTTAAATGCGTCCGGCAGTTTGTGTTCCGTCTTGTGCTTATCTTCGGCGATCAGGTTGTTCGTGAGCAGCGCTTTGTCTTCAGCGGTGAGCCAATTTGCCTCTTCAATGCTGCTGTTCAAATAAAAGATCACCCAGATTCCGACGATCACGGAAGGTATCCCCTCCGAGAGGAACAGCCACTGCCAGCCCGCCAGGTTCATCGCGCCGCTCAGCTTATCCATGATCCAACCGGAAATGGGATTGCCGACGACGCCGGAAACCGCAATCGCCGCGACAAACCACGCCGTTCGCGATGCGCGGAGTTTTGAGGGATACCACAAGGTCAAATAAAAAATCACTCCCGGGAAAAAGCCGGCTTCCGCCAGGCCGAGAAGAAAACGCATGCCGTAGAAGGACCACTCGCCTTTCACAAAAATCATGCACGCGGATATCACGCCCCACGAAATCATGATTCTCGCAATCCACATGCGCGCCCCGAACTTTTTGAGCAGCACGTTGCTGGGAACTTCGAAGAAAAAATAACCAATGAAAAAAATCCCCGCACCAGTCGCGAACGCCGCATCGCTCATGGAAAGTTCCTTGAGCATCTGCAGCTTCGCAAAACCAACATTGACCCGATCGAGATAAGCCAGAATGTAGCAGAGGAAGAGGAAGGGAAGCAGCCGAACGTCTACCTTGCGGTATGCCGTCGATTCCAAGCTTCCATCGGACGTCATCATGTCACCCCTCATTTTCCTGAATTCTCAATCGGACGATGAGGCTCCCACGCGTTCGCACATCCTACGTCTCCGACAGGTGTGTTATCGCACCTCACCAGTAAATGCCCCCTTCCATTCATGCCCTTTCAGTATGAACATGTCCTCGGGCACAGTCCCCACCAGCGAAACTTCCGTGACGTGAATGACGATTCCGAGCACGCCGTTTTGAAACACTTGAATCGTATGGGCGACTTGTATGCCACCGAAATCTGCGAAGTCCGACCTTCGTGTCTCGATTCCAGAAAAGTACGTCTTGATTAGCTTCCCATTCTCGCCAAACCAGTAGCCTCGCGTGTGCTCTGCAAACGTGCCCTGAGGGCTTTCATATCCCGAGAGAACTCGAACGGTCTCGATTCCATCAACGGTGTCTCGCTTGATCCGCCAATCGGACTCCACAAACGTATCGATGGCCGGAATCGGTTCCATTGCTTTCAAAACGAACTGCAAGAGCGCGGCGTCCGGCCCTTCCAACAATTGGTATCGCGTGTCACCGTGGCGGGAGCGAACACAGCGGCTTTTCCCAAGGGTTGCTTCTCTTCGCCAATCGTCATTACCTTTCCACGTATCCACATACTGTCCCTCTTCGAGACTCCCCGCGGCGATCTTTGCCCTAAATGTTGCGTGCAGCACATAACCCTGCCCGTTCACTGCGGCTGGAAACGAGGCGCGTCTTCCGCGCTCAAAATAATCATGAGCACTATCGAACGTCTCAACACCCGTCGGCCGCACCGTCTTGAAAGGCATCGTAATCCGCGACACCACCTGAACCGCAACGTTGCCCTGCAGGTACGGCTGGAATTGCATAGCGGCAATCGCTTTTCCGGCGGCCTCACTTAACCCCGGATTGTCCGAGACGATTGTTCCCACCTCTCGGACCTTCCCCGAACGATCGACAACGATCTCTGTGGTCACCGCTCCCTGCAGGGGACCGTCTTGCAAGACAGGCCACGCTATAGCTTTCGTCGGCAGGAGATTTTTTCGCAGCGTCGTTTCTTCCACTACCACGGTCCGCAACAGCGGGATATCACTACCGCTCGCTTCTGCGTCAAAGAGACCGAATGGGATATCTCGCAGATCCTCCAGGGTTGTGATCTTAGCGGTAACCTCGGGTGATCCCACACTTACTGTGTGCCCCACCATGCGGCCATGGAAGCTTTTATAGTCCTTGTACAAACCGCCCCAACCCAAGGCTCCGCCATAGAAGAGCAGTCCTGTGCTGTCAGTAATAGCGAGCCCCGCACCCATTCCTTTCTCTACGTTCCCATCGGAACTCATCATCGTCCACGAGTAATAGGTCGATCCCGCTGATTTCCTTACGTCGGCTTTATTCACCTGTTCCAGAACCTGATCCAAGGACGGCACAGGATCGATCAGCGCCACACATGTTTCTCGAAGCCATTCCGGAAAGAAATCTCCCTCGTTCTTCTGCCACTCTTTACCGCCGTTCACGATCTCGATTTGGTGAAACTCAGGCGAGCGCACTTCTCGTTTCCACTGCGTGGGTGACACCCACCAAATCTCCACGTCTCCGGTGCGGTTTGATCCTCGATCCCTATCGAAGCTTGGCGCGATTATTGCTTTCAAATGAAACGGCTTCGTTCCCATTTGATTCAGCGCGCTACGCTCCACTGCATTCTTGACCGCTTTCTCCGGATCATCGGCATGGCCGAGTACCGACAATCCGAGAACCGCGACCAACACAACCATTGCTCTACGTATGTATTGAATCCGTATGTCCCGTAGTCTATACGTGACTCCTATCAGTCAGCAATCATTCAGGAAGAGAGAGTTACGGGCTGTATGAGAGAATCTCAGTTCAGAGGAGTAAAGCGCATGCAAATGGCCGACACCGATTACAACAGTTTGCTTGCTCGCCTGAAGAAGGTCGAAGGGCAGAATCAAATCTGGAAAATGACAGGGCTGCTAGCTCTGCTGATGTTGGGCCTTTCGCTGACGGCAAGTTTGACAGCGGCGCAAAAGGATCAGGACGCACCGCTGCGTGCTAAGACCGTCGAAGCCCAAACTTTTCTGCTCAAGGATGCGGAGGGTACCTTGATGGGTAGAATGACGGTCACCGAAGGTTAGCCGGTGCTCGAACTGTATGATCCATCGGGAGAAGTAACGTGGTCCACGGAAACCCGGGCGAAGAACTTGGCCGCTAAGTGACTGTCGGCCTCGTCGCCCGTCATGACGAGGCGACGGAATCGCATCGTCGCCATGCGTCGCCCACACTGCGTTTTCAAAAGGTCTGCGTAGTTCTACGGATATACAGCCGACCGAGTCTGGGCTACCATGGCCCGTTTTTATATGACGACGAAGACGGCACAATGGGCGGCCACGCCGCAGTCTATGGGGGATAGGGGATGTTGCGCCCCGTCACCTGCGACCGGTTTTCTAATCGCAAATCTGGAATTAGAATCTGAACCAAGTCATAGAAAACTTAGCCTCCTGGGAATTTCTAATCGCAAATATTTTGCGATTTTGAATCGCACTTTGCTGCCACGTCCGCAGGATGCTTGTCACTCGTTACAAATCGCTCCTCACTGCATTCCTAATCGAGGCACCGCGATTAGAATTTCCACTAACCCCTATCACCTCAGCGAGTTCCGAATTTCTAATCGAGACAAAGTGGTGCTTTTGTATCTGCCACGCCGGGTCGCAATTTTCAACTTGGCTCCCGCCCGCAAATTGACCGCACCGAACCTCACGCCTATACTTATATCCTGCCGAAGGAGAAGCTATCATGGAAAATCCCGTCATATTGAGCGCAGTCCGCACGCCCATCGGAAAATTCATGGGCGGACTCTCGCCTCTCTCCGCCACCGAGCTTGGCGCAAAAGTCGTCGCTGAATCCGTACGCCGCGCCGGTATCGAGGCGAAGCAAGTCGACGAAGCCATCATGGGCAACGTGGTGCAAGCCGGCCTCGGACAAAATCCCGCACGGCAGGCTGCACTTCGCGGCGGTCTCGATTCGCGCGTCGCTGCCATGACGATCAATAAAGTCTGCGGCTCAGGCCTTAAAGCCGTCGCGCTCGCGGCGCAGGGCGTCACTCTTGGCGAATCCGAAATCGTCGTCGCCGGCGGCATGGAGTCCATGTCGAATTGCCCGTATCTTCTGAAGGGCGCGCGCGCCGGATTCCGCCTCGGCAATCAGGATCTCGTCGATTCCATGATTAACGACGGCCTCTGGGATGTTTACGAAAACTTTCACATGGGCGTCACCGGTGAACTCGTCGCCGAAAAGTACAACATCTCGCGCCAGGAACAGGATCAGTTCGCCTTCGAAAGCCACAAGAAAGCCGTTCGCGCCATCAAGTCCTGCTTCTTCGGCGAGCAGATCGTGCCGGTCGAAATTCCGCAGAAAAAAGGCGATCCCGTCATCATCAAAACGGACGAATCGCCGCGCGAAGACACCACGCTCGAAGCGCTCGCAAAACTCAAGCCCGCATTCAAAAAAGACGGCACCGTCACTGCAGGGAACGCTCCCGGCACGAATGACGGCGCCGCCGCCGTCGTCGTCACCAGCGAAAAAAATGCCGCGCGTCTCGGCAAGGCTCCGATGGCGCGAATCGTTGCGCAAGCCGTAAGCGGCGTCGAACCAAAATGGGTAATGATGGCGCCCGTCGAAGCCGTCGAAAAACTCCTCGCCAAAACCGGCTGGGACCGCGACAAGGACGTCGACCTCGTCGAACTCAACGAAGCGTTCTCCGTCGCCGCCATCGCCGTCACGCGCCAGCTGCGCCTCAATCCGGAAAAAGTCAACGTTAATGGCGGCGCAGTCGCACTCGGCCATCCCATCGGCGCATCTGGCGCCCGCGTGCTCGTCACGCTGCTCTACGAATTGCAGCGCCGCAACCTGAAACGCGGCATCGCCGCTCTCTGCCTCGGCGGCGGCAACGCCGTAGCCCTCGCCGTCGAGCGCTTCTAACCTTATTTTTGACGTAACCGGTTACATACTATTACGTCATACCAAAGACAACGCATTTTAAACGGAGGCTGCAAATGACACCCGGCCTGGTCATTCTCCTCTTAGCATCAGTTTTCGCTCCACCCAAGCAAGCCAATTCTCTCGGCGCTCCGGGCTGCGGGCCGTCCGACGTTCAATTCGATGTGAAAACGGCAGCCGGTCAACATGCTTTGCCTGCTCCCGATTCGGGCAAGGCCCTGGTAGTGTTTTTGCAAGACGATGCAAGATTTGACTCGAGACCGCGGCCGACCACGCGCTTCGGAATTGACGGAACATGGGTGGGCGCCACGCACTCCAATTCTTACTTTTACATTTCGGTTGATCCTGGCGACCACCATCTCTGCGCCAACTGGCAAGCGAAAGTAGTGCTGATTGGGGCGAGTCGCTCCACCGCGGCAATGCAATTCGTTGCTGAGGCGGGAAAGACTTACAGTTTTCGCGCACGAGACTATCAGAACAAGGACCGCCCGCCGGCTGAAGTCAAGCTCGAGGCGATAGACAACGATGAAGCGCAAATTCTCATGAACT
Organism: uncultured Acidobacteriota bacterium; assembly: GCA_963772535.1. Classification (GTDB taxonomy): domain Bacteria; phylum Acidobacteriota; class Terriglobia; order Acidiferrales; family UBA7541; genus Palsa-295. The sequence continues at coordinate 126,456 of CAVYXN010000001.1, read as the reverse complement.
CCTTCGAATTGAGCTCGTCGCGCCCGAAGAAATGAGGTGATACACTGCCTGCCAGTTCGACTTGCGAGAAGCTCACGTGAAACGAGCCGCACTCGGTGTTCGCGTGCACTCCGGCTGGGCCGCGCTGATAGCTCTCACTGTAACGAGAGGCGCGCCGGTCGTTCTGTTCCGCGAGCGCATTCATCTCGTCGAGAACTTTACCTACGAATTTCGCCAGCCGTACCACACAGCAGAAAAGTTGCCGCTTGAGGAAGCCCGCGCCTTCGTCGCGCGAGTGCGATCGGAGGCGCGGCGGCTGGCTCATCGCGCAATGAGCGAGCTGAAAACCGACCTTCGCGACCAGGGATATTCGCTCACAGGTTTCGGTCTCCTTCTTTCTTCCGGAAGGCCGCTTCCAGCTCTCAAAAAAATTCTCGCCGCGCATTCCTTGATTCACTCTGCTGACGGTGAGCTATTTCGCGAAGCGCTACTGCACGCCGCCGCGCGCACCGGTCTCAAGCCAGTAGCGATCCGAGAGCGTGAACTGGCCGACTCTGCCTCGCGCATCCTCTGCCGCAAACCTGCAGACCTCGCGCAGCGCATCTCCGATCTCGGCCGCCCGCTAGGCACACCCTGGTCGCAAGACGAAAAATTTGCATCGCTGGTCGCGTGGCTCGCCGCATCGTCGCATTCATTGACATCGCGCTCATCGCAAGCGCGAGAGGCTCGATAGATGTTCTGCCCCGTCTGCGAATCCGAATATCGCGACGGTTTCACGAAGTGCTCCGATTGCGGCATGGATCTCGTCAAGCAATTGGCCGACGCTTCCGAAGCGAACGAACCTCTTTGGGCTGGCCAGGATGCAAGTGTTCGAAGCGCAATCTGCGACAAGCTCGACGCAGCCAAGATTTCCCACGAGGACGACTCTGTAGAATCGCGATTTATGCCTGCATTTCGTCAGTCTATCTACCGGATCCAGATTCGCAAGAAGGATCATGAAGCAGCGCTCGAAGCAATCCGCGATGTATACGTGGACCGACCGAATGTCCGCCAATCACCGGGTTTGGTTCTCGATCGCAATTCCGATTGGCTCCGCACCGCTGTGGCGCATCGAGACATACGGGGCCGCGTGATCGGCTATGATCCAGGGTCATCCGAACCGGGTTCAGAGTCTGAGATTACGGCGGATACGTTCGCTTCTAGCGATACAGACGAGTCATCGGAAGAAATTTCCGACGATCAGCTCGAGAATTTCAACCCGGACGATGCCACATCGCAAGTTTGGTCCGGAGCAGATGGCAGCATGGCGCAGAGCATTAATGTCTGCTTGCGTGAAGTGGGCATCGGATGCGTCGTAAAGGAGACACAAGGGAGCTTCAACGTTTCCGTCGAGCGTGCCGCCGAAATACGGGCCAAGGAAATCATTCACGAGATTATCGAGCAGACGCCGCTGGAATGAATATGAACGCGATTGCCGAATCCACGTACTTCCTTGACGCATCTGAATCGACGGCAGACGGGGAGCGCGTCATGGCCCGACCGCTTTGGTTCGAGCGCAAATTCGATTTTAGCTTTCCCGTCGAGTTGTACCCGGAAATCATCGAACGGTTGCGCGGCACGCCCGCGCGGATCGAAGAGCGAGTGAGGGATGTGCCGGCTGCTCAGCTTACGCGGCGCGACGGCGACAAGTGGTCAATTCAGGGAAATATCGGCCACCTGCTCGATCTCGATGAGCTTTTCGCAGGGCGCTTCGAAGATTACGAGCGCGGCCTTGAAAAACTGCGCGCCGCGGACCTGCTGAATCAGAAAACGCATCAGGCTCAACACAACAGCCGGCCAGTGGAAGAAATCCTGCACGAATTCCGGCGCGGGCGCCTCGCGCTTGTCGCGCGATTAGAATCGCAGCCGCCCGAATATTTCCGCCGGACGGCGCTCCACCCGCGCCTGAACACGCCGATGCGCGTCACCGACCTGCTCTACTTCGTAGCGGAACACGACGATCATCATCTCGCTCGCATCTCCGAATTGCTTCGCGCCAAATAATCGGGCGAACTTCATTTCTTTCGTAGGTTCTCTTCGATTATCATCGACGCCTCTATGAGTATCGAAACGATCAAAACAGTAGGGGTGCTCGGCGCTGGAACCATGGGGAATGGTATTGCTCACGTCTTTGCGCGCCGCGGCTATCACGTGATTTTGCGCGATGTGGAGAAACGGTTTCTCGATCGCGGCCTCGAGACCATTGCCAAGAATCTCGATCGCGAACTGAAAAAAGGTAAGCTCACAGAAGACGAAAAGCCGCTGGTCATCGCGCGCATCAAGCCCGTCACGGACGTGGCTGCGCTCGCGGATGCGGACTTCGTTGTCGAAGCTGTTCCCGAGCAGCGAGAACTGAAGCTGCGCGTTTTAAAGGAAACCGACGCCGCGCTCAAGCCCGGCGCGATTCTTGCCAGCAACACATCTTCCATTTCCATCACCGAGCTCGCCGCGCAGACGAGCCGCCCGGAACGCTTCATCGGTATGCACTTCATGAATCCTGTGCCAGTGATGCAGCTTGTCGAGGTGATTCGCGGCCTCGCGACCAGCAACGAGACGTTCGATATGACGATGGCGCTCTGCGAAGACCTGGAAAAGAAACCGGTCGCGGTGAATGACGCGCCGGGCTTCGTCTCCAACCGCGTGCTGATGCCGCTTATCAATGAAGCCGCGTTCTGCGTGATGGAAGGTGTGGCAACGCCGGAAGCCGTGGATGCCGTGATGAAAATGGGAATGAATCATCCGATGGGCCCGCTTGAGCTGGCGGATTTCATCGGCCTCGATGTTTGCGTGGACATCCTCGAAGTCCTTTATAAAGGATTCGGCGACCCGAAATATCGCGCCTGCCCGTTGCTTCGCAAATACGTGGCCGCAGGCTGGCTCGGACGCAAATCCGGCCGCGGTTTCTTCAAGTACTCCTGATCCTGGCAGCGTCCACCTCTCGGCTTTTGTATTGACCTCGTTGTCATCCTGAGCGCAGCGAAGCCTGCCTGCTGCAGGCAGGGATCTCAGCGCTGCTAATCCTTAGCAGAAGATCTTCGCGGATTCTTCGGCGAACGTCCAAAACTCATCTTTAGTACGCGCGGGCAGGCGACGCAATCCGGCCTTTGTGCCAGTTTGATACATATCTTTGCGCTGCTACCCTGCCATCCCGCCTTGGAATCAAGCATTCATACGCGCTCTCCAGAATTGCCGAAACTTTTTAGAGGGCTCGGGGTTGACTGGGTTTCCGCAAGAAATTTCGAAGGAAACGGGGAGGGTGCCGTGCGCCGTCTGGGACTTACACTTCTAGTTTGCATCGTTGCGGGATTTACAGCGAGTTGCGCCGGTCTTAACGGCAGCTCATCCACGGGAACCGATCGCGTGGCTGTCTCGCCTTCAGGGCCCTCAGTCCGCGCCAACGGTACGCAAGCTTTTAGCGCGACAGTTGCAAAGGAAACGAACCCAACCGTCACCTGGACCGTGAATGACATCGCAAACGGAAACGCCATGGTGGGAACGATCACGAGCACCGGAGCGTTGACGGCAACCTACACCGCGCCCGCCTCGCTCCCATCTCCGAACACAGTCACAATCGCAGCCGCAGTTCCGAACCACAAAGGTCTTACTGCTTCCACCGTCACAACCTTATTGAATCCAGTTCCACAACTTTCCTCAGCCACGCCGCCGCAGATTGATTCCGGTAATTTCACCATCACTTTGAACGGAAGCGGCTTTGTGAGCGCCGCGGTCGTGAATATGGGCTCCACAGCCCTCAGCACCACATTTGTATCGAGCACTAAGCTCACTGCCACTGGCTCGGTTACATCGCAGACTCCGAGCGTGCAGTTCACAGTCACGAATCCCGATCCGGGTTCGGCAACATCCGGAACACTCACCGCGCAAGTGGTGCAGGCGATATCGCCGATCGTTGCGGATCGCTTCCTCGAGCAAACGACTTTCGGCCCCACTCCTGCTCTGGTCGCCCAAGTGCAGCAGAGCGGTCTGCAGCCATTTCTCACGAATCAATTTGCGATGCCGGTATCGCCCTATGCAGATCCGGCATCGACCGAAACGAGCCTTGGGCCGTTGCAACAGCGCTTTTTTGTGCAGACACTCACGGCTCAGGACCAATTGCGGCAGCGCGTCGCTTTTGCGCTGAGCCAGATTTTCGTGATCGCAGGTGACAAGATCTCCGATCCCACAGCTTTCACCAATTATCTTCGCCTTTTCGAAAACGACGCGTTCACGAACTACCGCCAGATCATGAAGGACGTGACGCTCTCACCGGCCATGGGTCACTACCTCGACATGGTGAACAACGACAAGCCCGGCACCGGCCAGCATGCCAATGAAAATTACGCGCGCGAACTGATGCAGCTTTTCACAGTTGGCACCGCGCTGCTGAATGAAGACGGTTCGTTGCAGCTCGATTCGAGCAACAATCCAATTCCTACGTACACCCAGGCCCAAGTGCAGGAGTTCGCTCTCGCCTACACGGGATGGACGTATCCGACGATGCCGGGCGCGACGCAACAGAAGCACAACCCGGCGTACTGGACCGGCCCGATGGTCGCGACAGATTCCAATCACGACACAACTTCGAAGCAGCTGCTGCAGTACACGAACGCCGCATCGGGGGGCTTATTGCCTGGGGGCCAATCAGCTGCGCAGGATCTCGACGGCGCCATCGACAACATCTTCAATCATCCAAATCTTCCGCCCTTCGTTTCGCGCGAGCTGATTCAGCATCTAGTGACCAGCAATCCAAGTCCCGCTTACATCCAGCGCATCACCGAGGTTTTCAAGAACAATGGCGCGAGCGTGCGCGGCGATATGAAGGCGGTGATCACCGCTATCTTGCTCGATCCCGAGGCGCGCCGTGGCGACGATTCCACCACAGCAAATGCCGGCGACGGGCACCTGCAAGAACCTCTCCTTTACATCACCGGCCTCCTGCGAGCGTTTGGCGCAGCCAGCGACGGCGCGAACCTTTCAGGACAGGGGGCCGGCATGGGCCAGAACGCGCTCTTCCCGGGCAGCGTGTTCAATTTTTTCTCGCCGAACTTCGTGATTCCGGGAACCAGTCTTTACGGGCCAGAATTTCAGATTCTGACCACGGCCACCACGCTCAATCGCGCGAATTTCGTAAACACATTCGTTTTCGGCTCTCTTGGTTCCACCACCACCGTGAACTTTGGCGCCTATGCATCGCAGGCTTCGAATCCCGGCGCGCTGCTCGATTCGCTCAATACCTTGATGCTGCACGGCACGATGACCGCGGACATGAAGACCAGCATTCTCACCGCGATGCAAGCGGTGCCGGCGGGAACGAACCAGGCTCTGCAGCAGGCGCAGACAGCAATCTATTTGATTGGCACTTCATCACAGTATCAGGTGCAGCACTGATCGCTAGCCACGAAGCAGCAGAGAACCACAGCAGCGCCTAGCGGCGCGGGAAAGGTGAATGAAAATGCGAGGAAAAGACAAATTCAGCCGCAGGGATTTCGTGCGCATCAGCTGCTGCACGGCAGCGTCATTCGGTATGACAGCCGCCATCGGGCGCTTGAATCTGATCCACGCGCTCGCCGCGCCCGCCGCCACCGGTTATCGCGCGCTGGTCTGCGTTTTTCTTTTTGGCGGCAACGACAGCAACAACATGATCATCCCCAACGACAACGCGGGATACGCGAATTACGCCAGTATTCGCTCGAATCTCGCGCTTCCGCAGAACACGCTGCTTCCTATCGTCGCGAAAACGGGTAACGTGCCCTACGGTCTGCATCCGCAGCTCCCAGGCCTGCAAGGTCTATTCGGCGGCGGACAGCTCGCCGTCGTAGCAAACGTCGGCACGCTCGCGCAACCCACCACGCGCGCGCAGTACCAGCACGGCGGTGCCACGCTACCTATAAATCTCTATTCGCATTCCGATCAGCAAGGCCAATGGCAGACGGCGGATTTTACCGGCTTCGGAACCACCGGCTGGGCCGGACGCACCGCGGACAAACTTCAGTCCATGAATGCGGGCGCTCAGTTTCCGCCCATCACTTCGGTGGCCGGCGGCGCGATTCTTTGCACAGGCGAGCAGACAAATCCCTATGCTTTGAGCCCGGGCTCCACGCCCGGGTTGCGCGGTTACAGCAGTTCAGCGGCTTCGAATGCCCGCCTCCTTGCCTTCCAGCAGCTTCTCACCATGGATTCGGGCATTTCGCTGGTGCAAGACACCAGCGCCGTGATGAACCAATCGCTTGAGCAGAGCAAGATTCTTTCCGCGGCGCTTCAATCGCTTTCGCCGCTGCAAACACAATTCCCGGTTACGAATATCGGCAACCAACTGAAGCAAGTGGCGCAGATCATGCAAGCGCGCTCGTCGCTCGGTCTGCAACGCCAGATTTTCTTCTGCTCGCTCGGAGGATTCGATACACACAGCGACCAACTGAACAGCCAGGTGAATCTTTATTCGCAACTCGATCCCGCGATGTCTGCGTTTTACAGTTCGACGGTCGAGCTGGGCATCGCGCCGCAAGTAACGGCGTTCACTTTGTCCGACTTCAGCCGCACCTTCCAGCCGGGCACGAACGGCGGAACGGATCACGCGTGGGGCGGCAATCATCTCGTGATGGGCGGCGCTGTGGCCGGCACCGATGTGTACGGCCAGTTTCCGCAGCTTGCCCTCGGCGGCCCGGACGATGCCGGAAGCAATGGGCGCTGGATTCCTACGACCTCGGTGGATCAGTACGGAGCAACTCTAGCGAAATGGTTCGGGGTTGCCGACAGCGATTTGCCGTCAATATTTCCGAACCTCTCGAACTTCACCACCCCGACGCTCGGTTTTCTGGGCTGAGGAACGAGCGCGGGCGCATGACACGGCCGGTTTTTCGGTGCTGTCGTTCCATACCATGGCCTCACGCCATCATCGAAACGCCGGCCGTGGTTTGTATAAAGCCGCTGCGAATTTCAGAGTACAATTTTCCCTGGTTTCGCCCCTTCCAACTACTTGAGTGCGGAGGCTCGCATGATGCGTCGGATGGCGCTGTCTGGCGCCGCGGCGATTCTGGTTCTGCTCGCGCTGCGATTCGCGGCAGCGCAGGCCAACGACGGGTCGAACACGCTGGTCCTCAGCGTGCCCAGCAACCAATGGTTTGAAGGGCCCGGCGTCCAGGTCTCTATCTCGAGCGACGGAAAGTGGGCCCTCCTTACGCACGGCCCCACCATGTCACTCTTTTCACTCGAGACACACCGGCAGGAGCCGGACGTTTTGCTCGGCGGCCTTACGAGCCTTTCTCGCGCCAGGTTCTGCGGGCCTAATGCCTTCGTCCGCCTTGGCCAGCGCGGCAGCGAACTCGGAATATTCCTGCCGGGATCAGTGGCCCCCCAGCTTGCTACGATTCCGCCGGGTTCGGTGGTCAACTGCTCGGCGGACGGCGGCGAAATCGTCTATTACATTCCGGAGAATCCAGACCGGCAAATGTTCGTCGGTCCTGTGCACGGTCCGTTCAAGACTTTCGAGGTCACAGGGCGAATCACGGGAACCGCGTTTTCGCCCGACGGCACCATGCTGTACGTCCTGCTCTTCGAGGCCTCGGGCGAAACGTCGTTTGTCCGTATCTCCGTCCAAGAGCTACGCGCGAAAACGATTGCGCACGATTTGGATGCGGCTCCCAATGGGAACACGATTGCGATATCGGCCGACGGACGCAGCGCATTCATCGCGCTTGCGGGTGCAGGAGCTCCAGACAATGCGGCGCGACACGAGCCCGATGCGAATCGCTGGCTCGCGATCTACAAGGTGGATCTCAGCACCGGCGCACGTACGCAAGTGGTCTCAACTGCGGGCGTCGACGATCACGATCCTGCAATCGCCGAGGGAAATCTTTATTGGGCGAGCAATGCGATTCGCGATTCAGTGGCCGCAGTTCCTGTAGGCGGAGGTGATTCAAAAGACGTGATCGCCGGTGTCGAAGTTCCCATGTGGAGTCCGGACGGAAAGAAAATTTCATTCACATATGGCGGGTGGCGCCTCGCTGATTGGGCGCTTGATCTGGATGCGGGATACGTGCTCGTCGATGCGGACGCAAACCGAACCTCTGCGCGCTTTCCCATCGTCACCGGATATCACGAGGATTTTCCCGCGGCCTGGTCGCCCGACGGCAAATGGATCGCGTTCCATTCTCATCGCTCGAAAGTGCCGGTGCCCGATTACGAAAGCCCCGAGAGCACCGACGATATTTACTTGCGACTGGCCGATGATATGCACGCACCGGAGCTGCGCCTCACGGATTTCGGATGGGAAACCGGCCCAGCCTTTTGGTCGCCCGACGGCCGCAAGCTGCTTTTCAGTTCCTGGGTGCGGGGCGGCACACCCGGAATCGACAAGCTCTGGGTGCTGGGCATCCAGCCGGTGACGGGACAAGTGCTCGATACCACTCAGCTTCCGCTGCCGGCGGAAATTCACAGTGCCTCGTGGTCAGCGTGGTCGCCGGACGGCAAGGAAATCGCGATCGAAGACAAACGCGAAGGCGGCAATCGCGCTCTTTGGATCGTTCATGCGGATGGCACCCATGGAGAGAAGCTGCTCGACTACCGAGGCACGACGTACGACGGCCTGGATTGGACTCCCGACGGGAAAACCATCATCTATAGCGGCCTTTCCGGTGACAAGCTGCAGCTCTTCTCGATACCTCGCGCCGGCGGCACGCCGACTCAACTCACTCACGACGCCGCAAATTTGATGCATCCGCGCGTCTCGCCTGACGGCAAATGGATCGCCTGCACGCGCATCGTACAATCGAAGCAAATCTGGCGCCGCCCGCTTTCTTGAGCTACATCTACATCGCTTAACCCACCGCTTACTCGCGCGGGCCTCTTTCGTCCAATCGCCCGTGGCTGCGCACGCTAGCGTAATCGGAGGCTTACCGTGAAGATCTTTTCTCTCGGCGCTGCTTTGCTTGCGGGTCTGTTTTGTTTTTCGGGCGCGCCAGCGTACTCTCCTTCCGCGAATCGCGAGGCGGACGAATCTGCGTCTGCAAAAGCGGAGCTGCTAGCGGTCCATCAAGCAGCACGGCGAGCGCACTTGAACCGCGACGTTGATTTCATCGTCGCAGGGATGGGCCCGGAATTCACCACGGTACACGAGGGCGACATCCGAGTGATGTCGCGCGAGGATGTCCGCAAGCAGTTCACCGAATATTTCCGCGGCGCCGAGTTTTCGGCGTGGGACGACCTGGAGCCTCCAATCATTCGAATATCGCCCGACGGGAAAATGAGCTGGATGATCGTCCGAGTGAGGATTGCATATACGAAAACGAACCCCCGAGGCGCGACATCGAAAGAGGATACGGTGATGGCGTGGATGTCCGCTTACGAGAAACACGAAGGGAAATGGCTCCTGGTGGCCAATGCCACCACGTCCAAGCCATAGCGATGGTTGCCAGGAACGCTCGAGTGGCGGCCGGGACCCGGCCTCCAGCGTGGAGGGTTTTTACTCGCCCGGGCAATACACACATTTCGACGAAGCATTTTGGCGTCTCCTCCGTCTAAGCAGGGCATTGCATCACCGTGATTCGGAAGGCCGGGCGCGGCTACCCAACATTCATCGAAAGTCGCAGGCGGCCTGCAAGGGCGCCGCACGTGAAAAGGAGAATTTCGAAATGAAGAAGCTATGCCTATCGCTCGTTCTCGGAATCGTAGCTTTCGGTGTCGGCACGGCTCGAGCGCAGGCTCAAGACGCCGCCACCGCGACACAAAGCCTCATGTCGAAACCGCCGGTGACATATGGCTACGACATAAGGCCACAGGTGTTGCTCGATCTCGACCAGTTGCAACAGAAATTCGTTTCTCTAGCCGAAGCCATACCAGCCGAAAAATATACCTGGCGGTCGGAAGAGGGCGCTCGTTCCATCGCGGAAGTGTTTCTGCACATCACCGCGGCAAACTACAACATCCCTGAGCTGATTGGCGGTGAAGTTCCCGCGAAATACAAAGCAAAGGACTGGGAAAAGTCCACCACAGACAAGGCCACGATCGTCGCTGAGCTCAAACAATCCTTCGCGAATGCCACCGCGGTCGTCACTAAAGTTCCCACATCCGAGATCGCCACCCCGCTTCCAAAGCTCGGTCCCGATGCGAACAAAGGCGACGTCGAATACCTGCTCGTCACGCACGCACACGAGCACCTCGGACAGTCGATCGCATATGCCCGCTCCGTCGGAGTCACGCCGCCTTGGACAGTCGCTGCCGAAGCCGCTGCAAAGAAGAAGGCAGCAGAGGGCAAACCAGAAGGGCAGAAGCCCGAGTAGCAGCGGCCGGGGTGCCGGGTGGTGCGGGCTCAAGTGGATCGGCCCTGTCGCTGGGCTGCGCTGTTTACTTGGGCGCGCCGCTCTGTCCGGCGATTACGAGTTGGCGGGCTTGATCGAGCCAATTCAGCGCGACAGTAGGCTCGGAGGTAGCAGCCACCGTGCCGCCGGGAAGCTCGAAAATCACAAAGTGCTGCCCGTCCGGCGCCACGTCGTAGGATGCGAATGGAGCGCGCATTTCTAGGCGGTGCGCGAAGACTGTCTGCGGCTTTCCGGCCTGGAACGAATTCTTCTCCACCGAATAAGGCACGCTAATCAGCGAGTTGCCATTCGCGTAGAACAACTCGTGTCCGGTCCCAGACCAACGCGGCTCGATGCCGCCGTCCGTCGAGATCTGCCATTTGCCTCCCGCGCCTTCAAACGGCACAACATAAACCTGGGGCACGCCGGACTCAACCGATGTGTAAGCGATCCAGCGTCCGTCAGCAGAAAACGACGGATAAAATGCGTTGCCACCGCTGCCCAAAAATTGCCGCGGTTCCTGTGGCTTCCCGTTTGCGTCAAGGGTAAGAGTCCAGATTTCGCAGCAGCCTCCATTCTTATCTGCGAGCCGCGCAAAAAGAAGAACCTTGCCGTCCGGCGACCAGGATGCCAGATAAGCAATCGGAAGCGATTTCGAAGTCAACGCTTCTTCCTCTCCAGTTCCGTCGGCGCGTTTCCAGAAGATCGCTTGCCCGGAGCCCTGCCCGCCGCTGACAGGATGCCAATAGGTAAGCCGCTGACCGTCCGGCGTCCAGATGGGAAAGTTGGCTGCAGCCGTTCCGCTGATGACCGCGGAAGTAGTCCCTCGCGCAAAGTCATGGACCCAGATGCTACTCGCGCTCTGAAAGGCGAAACGTTTTCCGTCCGGAGAGAAGCGGGGAGAGGCAGCGTCTTGCCTGTCACTCATCAGAACTCTGGCTTCGCCCTTGCGGTCGAGCAGGACGACGTTCAGGTTGTGATTTACTCCGCCGCCCGATAAATAAATCACCGTGCCGTTGTCTGCGAAGCTGACCTGCGCGCTACCGTTCGTGATATCGGCATCCACACCCTGCAGAACCGGAATCGCGGTGCCGGTGATCTTCAGCTTCTGTACATCGAAGGGAACAACGAAGACTGTGCCTTGAGAAACATAGGACAGATAACCACCGGGAAGAAACCTTCCGAAGTAAGCGTTCTCGACCAGCACCTTCGGGACGCCCGTATCGAGTGGGGCCGCCCCCACCCAGCCTTTGCCAAAGAAGTTGTTGTCCGCAGAAGAGGTGAAGAGCACAGCCTTTCCGCCGGGAAGGATTTGCGGCCACCGTTGTGTGACTTCCGCGCGTGCTGAATCCAGATGGGTGGCCTCTTGCGCGGCACCGCCCGAATCTTGAATCCGGTAAAGCTGGCTGGTGAATTGCCTCGGGAAGATAATGGTGCCGTCTGTGCCCCAGCTCGCCCCGCGGTAGCCGCCGACATCCGCCAGAGTGACTGCGGCCCCGCCTCGGATAGATACCTTCTTCAATTTCCCGTCGCCAAAGAATCCGATCCACTGGCTATCCGGCGAAAAGAAAGGCGCGAAAGCCACGCCGGCTCCTTCGAGAAGCACGGCAGAGCTCTTGTCCATTTCCCGAAGGTAGAGTGCAACCTTGCCTGTTTTGGGATCCCGCGTGGTGTAAGCCACGCGCGAACCGTCAGGAGAAATCACAGTGGCGGGTCCGTTCTCCAATGCGAGCAGCTGGTTCGGAATTAAGAGAGAAAGTTCCACTTGCTTCTGCGCACCCGGGCGCGATGCTTCGCGCAGCGCAAGCAGCGCGAACAGTAATCCGACTGCCAACGCTCCAGCAATTGCCCAGGGTAGAAATCTTTGCCAGGCCGGAGTTGCGGGTGTGGAAGAAATTGGCGGCGCAATCGATCCGGACTGCGCTAGAGCCGAGCTTGAAATCGCGGACTGGTGCGCTGCGGAGTCGTATGCCGCGCCGCCCGCCGACGAACGCGAAGACTTGCCGGATGTTTCGTCTAGTGGCAGCGCCTGGTAGGTGGCCGAGCGGCCGGTGTCGCTGTCGCGTTTCAAGCGCTTCAAATCGGCGCGGATGTCCGCCGCGTTGTGGTAACGCAGATCGCGGTCCTTTTCGAGGGCTTTACCGATAATTTCTTCGAGCTTGGCAGGCAGGTCTGGATTCAACCGGACTGGCGGAACCGGTGCGCGATTCAAGGTTGCTTCGGAAATCACGGCGGACGTTTCGCCGCGGAAGGGCAGCGCTCCGGTGGCCATCTCGTAGATCACCACGCCGAAGCTGAAGAGGTCGGTGCGGGGATCGAGCGTTTGTCCGCGTACTTGTTCGGGCGACATATACGCGACTGTGCCCAGCGCCGTGCCGGGGCTCGTGAGCAGCGCTTCGCTCACGCCCTGCGTCATCGAAGCATCTTCGAACGCATTCGACTTGCCGCTTCCGGTTACCTTCGCCAGGCCGAAATCGAGAATCTTCGCGTGGCCGCGTTCGGTGACGAATATATTTGCCGGCTTCACGTCGCGGTGCACGATCCCTTTGCTATGCGCGGAATCGAGCGCGTCGGCAACTTCGATCGCAATATCCAGAAGACGATCCATCGGCACGGGCTTGCCGGTGATCAGGTGCTTGAGCGTGCAGCCATCGAGATACTCCATGGCAATGAATGGATGGCCGTCCTGCTGGGAGATCTCGTAGATCGTGCAGATGTTGGGGTGATTCAGCGCGGAGGCGGCCCGCGCTTCGCGACGGAACCGTTCAAGAGCCTGCGAGTCGCGGGCAACGTCTTCAGGCAGGAATTTCAGCGCAACAAAGCGGCCGAGCTCGTTGTCCTCGGCTTTGTAAACGACACCCATGCCGCCACCGCCGAGTTTCTCGATCACTCGATAGTGCGAAATGGTGAGGCCAATCGGCGACTGCGTTTCTGCCATGGGTGGCGCACATCTTAGGCTGCGCGGGAAGCCAAGTCAACGCGGGCTGTATTTAACGTTCGGACTCAACTCTAGAAACTGATGCTCGCCGCGAACAGGTTCACTCTGGCAGACCGACGCGCCGCAGAAGGTCGGCAAAGCGCGGATCGTGGCGGATACTGTCCAGCCGCGCGTCTGTCGTAAGATAAACAGCCATATAGTATGAGCGGTCCGCGTAAGCCCGATTCAGCCAAGCGAACGCCTGATCCTTCTCTCCCAAACCAACGTAAACCACCGCGACGTTGTATGGTGCGACGTAGTTGTGCGCGGAAAGCTCTTTCAAATGATCCAGCACCTTTTGCGCTTCAGCTCTCTTTCCAGAGATGGCGTACGCGTGACCGAGGCCTGACCAAATCTCGCCATTGTCCTTTTCCAGTTCGAGAGCATGTTGAAACTCGGCGGTCGCTTCCGGCAATTTCCCCGCTCCTTCGTACGCCCTGCCCAGGAAACAGGGGTGAAGCCAGTAAGTGGGATCAAGCTCTTTGGCGGTTCGCAGTTGCTCGATTGCCAGGTCCCACTGCCGTGTGAAGACCAGAACCGAGCCGACATAAAAATTCGCTAATGACGAAAATGGATCGATTTGCTGAGCTCGCTTGGCTTCGGCGATTGCCTCGTCCTTCCTCCCCATCACGGCCAGTAGCCAGGAGTAGGAGCCGTGCCCCTCAAAGCTGTTGGGATTCAGTTCAATCGCTCGTTTGAACTCTCGTTCCGCAGTGGCCCAATTCCAGTCATACCAGAAGGCGGCGATCGCCAGGAAAAGGTGGGCATCGGAGTCCTGATCGTTGATCGCCAACGCCCGATTGGCCGCTTCCTTGGCTTTCGGTCCCGCGTCGTTGGGAGACATGTACCAATCGACCTGATTGATGTAGTTGTCCGCCAGGCCGTCGTACACCAGGCCGTAGTTCGGATCGATCTCAATGGCTTGATGGAAGTAATCGAGACCTTTGCTAAATCCGTCTTTTGTAAATTTGTTTGTGTAGTATCGGCCCTTGAGATAAAGCTGATAGGCTTCGGGATTCCCGGTCGACCCCTTCGTCAAATTCTGCTGATCTTCTGCGGAAAGTTGCGATCGCAGCCGCTGGGAAACCTCCCTGGCAATGTCATTTTGTACCGCGAGCAGGTCGCTTACTTTGCGGCTGTATTGCTGGCCCCAAATCTGGTTGCCGTTGCGGACGTCGTCGAGCTCCACCGCAATCGTAATGTCGTCGCCCCGCTCTCTCACGCGGCCCGTCAACACAGCCTGCACGCCAAGTGATTCGCCAATTTTCTGCACGTCCATCGCTTTCCCTTTGTAATGGTTTGCGACACTGTTGGGAATCACCCTCAAACTCGGCAATCGCGCCAGGCTGTTGTTAATACTCTCCGTGATTCCGTCGGAGATGTAGTCGGCGTCGGGATCGCTACTCCGATTCTCGAGGGGCAGCACGGCGATGGAGTCGATGCGGCCTGCCTTGGCTCGCTTGAGATATATGCCGAGCCCTACTGCGCCGATTACAAGCAGACTCGCGGCAATCACTAAAGCCGGCGTGAGCCGTTTTCGGGGGCGTACCGCAGTGGAGTAGCCGCCGGTGGACGCCGCCTCAAGCGCCCCGCGCAACTCGGTCGCAGTTTGGAACCGATCCTCGGGCGACTTCGAGAGGCATTTCTCCACAATTGCCTGGAGAGCGGGCGGCGCGTTGAGCGGGTCTGGATTCTTGTGAATGATGGCGCCCATTGTGGAGGATGCCGAATTTCCAGAGAAGGCGCGATGTCCCGCGAGCATTTCGTATAACACGGTCCCAAACGAGAAAATATCGGAGCGTGCATCCACGGGATTCCCCTCGGCCTGCTCCGGCGACATGTACGCCGGAGTGCCCGTAATCATCCCAACCGCCGTGACGCCTATCGTTAGGGTTTCGTCCTTCGGCGCGCTGCTATCGTCGCTGTGTTTCGCGAGTCCGAAATCCAGCAGCTTTACAATCCCGCCGGGGGTAACGAGGATGTTCGCCGGTTTCAGATCGCGATGAATGATTCCTTTGGCGTGCGCGGCTTCAAGCGCCGCAGCGATTTGCGTGGCGATTCGCAGGGCCTCCGCTGGCGGGAGAGCGTGAGGGTATTCACGGGAAACAACCGAAGTTCCGTCAACGCACTCCATAACAATGTAGTTCGCACCAACGTCGTAAATCTGGCAGATGTTGGGATGATTCAGCGAGGCGATGGCCTTGGCTTCGCGCTCAAACCGCTCGCTGAATTGTGCGCCGGAAACCTTGATAGCGACGAAGCGATTCAGCCGCGTGTCCCGACCGCGGTACACTTCTCCCATGCCGCCCGCGCCGATGGGCGCGAGGATCTCATAAGGACCGAGTTTATCGCCGGGAGAAAGCTGCATATCGCGGTTCGGGCTGAGTCTAGCCCATTACCGAGCGGAAAGGGAGCGCCTCACGACCGCCTCCGTGCGCCTGGACATAGAACGCCTGTCGCCGGCACTCATATCAACGCCTTGTTGCGTATCGCGAGGCCACTTTCCTTAAATTTCCTTAGAAATAGTCTTTGCTTTTTGTTCGCCTAGTGGTAATATGGCCGTATAAATGCGGATTCAGGGCAGGGCATGCATTCTGGTAGACTGTGCCTCCTGCGTCCCCAGGAAATGCTGGCGAAAAGCCCCGAGGTGCAAGCGTGTCCGACGAAAAAACCAAGAATCTGGATCTGGCAATCGCGCAAATTGAAAAGCAGTACGGCAAAGGCTCCATCATGCGCCTGGGGAACCGCGACGTGCTCGTCCCGGTGAATGTGATCCCCACTGGTTCCATCTCCATTGACGCAGCTCTCGGCGTCGGCGGCTTGCCGCGCGGCCGCGTTATCGAAATCTATGGCCCGGAATCGGGCGGCAAGACGACCCTCACTCTGCACGTGATCGCCGAAGCCCAGAAACTCGGCGGCCAGGCCGCTTTCATCGACGCCGAACACGCGCTCGATCCTTCGTATGCGCGGAAGCTCGGAGTGGACGTTGACAATCTCCTAGTCTCGCAGCCCGACAACGGCGAACAAGCGCTCGAAATCGCCGAAGCGCTGATTCGCTCGAATGCCGTCGATGTCGTTGTCGTCGACTCAGTCGCCGCCCTTGTCCCCCGCGCCGAACTCGAAGGCGACATGGGCGATCCGCAAATGGGCCTGCAAGCGCGCCTTATGTCGCAGGCGCTGCGCAAGCTCACCGCCATCGTCTCCAAATCGAAGACGTCCCTGATTTTCATCAACCAGATTCGCGAGAAAATCGGCGTCATGTTCGGCAATCCCGAAACCACCACCGGCGGCCGCGCGCTCAAGTTCTACTCTTCGATCCGCATTGATATCCGCCGCATTCAGTCCATTAAGGAAGGCGACCGCGTAGTGGGCTCGCGCACTCGCGCGAAAGTGGTGAAGAACAAGGTGGCCGCGCCATTCCGCGAAGCAGAGTTTGACATCATTTACGGCGAAGGCGTCTCGCGCGAAGGCGACCTGCTCGATGTCGGCGTAGCGAAAAATATCCTCGAGAAGTCCGGCACGTGGATTTCCTACAAAGGTGAACGTCTCGGCCAGGGCCGCGACAATGCCCGCATTTTCCTGAAAGAAAATACGGACATCCGCGACAAAATCGAAGCCGATCTGCGCAAAGCCTTAGGCCTGGTCCACCAGCCTGTGGTCGCGGCCAGCGACAATGGCAAGCCCGCTGCGGCAGAAACAGCGAAGCCCGCAACCATGGCCGCCGCCGCATCGAAAGGCAAAACAGGCCGCTAAAGCCATTCGACCTACTCGAACTGAATTCGGCCGGGGTTCGGTGCCCCGATCTGAACCCCGGCCCACTTTCGCCCCCGGTACTTTCGTACCCCCCAAATCCAGAAAAACTGTACTGATTACCAGTTGCGCCTTCCTTCGACTGTCCCTACAATCTGCTCAGGCTCGGGTATTCACTGTATAGAGCCTGTGGCCGATAACATAAAGGCATAATAAAAGAAGACATGAAACCCAGCTCACGCACTAGCCAAGTAGTTCCAATACTGTGCCTCCTGCTCGCAGCAGCCGCGAGCGCCGCATTCGCTTCTCCGGCAGGCGCACCCGCAGCCAAGCGCACTCATCGCACTCGCGGCACCGCTTTCAATCTTGATCCCGCAAAATTTGACGCCACCAGCTACGACGATGCAATCGTCCGCCAGGTAGCCATCGACGCACTGGGTCACACGAACGGCTCGGTAGTAGCACTCGATCCATCCACCGGCCGCATCCTCACAATCGTGAATCAGAAGATGGCCTTCTCCTCCGGTTTCGAACCCTGCTCGACGATCAAGCCGGTCATCGCTCTCGCAGGTTTGCAGGAAGGCGCGATCACTCGTGACACGATGCTCAAAGTCGACCGCCGCCGCTATATGGACCTCACCGAAGCGATGGCGCACTCGAACAACGTCTTCTTCGAGAGCGTCGGCAAACAGCTCGGGTTTGACACCGTCATCAAGTATGCCCGCCTGCTCGGCCTGGGCGAACGCGTCGGCTATAACATCAGCGAAGAACAGCCCGGCTCGCTGCCGCTTTTCCCGCCGAAGTATGGCGGAGTGGCGCGCATGTCGAGCTTCGGCGGCGGCATCCGCATCACGCCGCTGCAACTCGCATCGCTCGCGGCCACTCTCGCGAATGGCGGCACCGAATACTATCTGCAGTATCCGCGCACCACCGAAGATCGCGTTAATTTCGCGCCGCGCGTCCGTCGTCAACTCGATATCGCGCCGCTGCTCCCGGATATTCGCGAAGGCATGCTCGCCGCCGTAATGTATGGCACCGCGCGCCGCAGCTATGACCCGTACGGCAACGACACGCTCGGCCCCACGCTCGGCAAAACGGGCACCTGCAACGACGAATCGCTCGGCGGCCGGCTCGGCTGGTATGTCTCTTATGCCGACGAAATTCATCCGAAAATCGTTCTCGTGATTCTCATTCGCGGGGGCGGCCGCAGCACCAACGGCCCGCGCGCTTCTCAGATTGCCGGTCACATCTACCGCGGACTCCGCGAGCGAAATTATTTCGCAACATCTGCTTCCGAACGCGATTCGCAGTACGCAGCCGCAGGCTCCGCCGGCGCTTCTCATTAACCGCTAGCTCAGAATTCGCATTCGGGCCACTCGGCGAAGAATTAGGCCCGCTCCGCGCTACCTCTTGAATTTGGCCACGCGCGGCCCTACAATTCCGGCAATCTTTCCGTGAGCCTAGCCCTCGCCACCCAGCGCGATGAAGCCCGGCGAGCAGCGAACCGCACCTCGCTCGCTCGCGCCGCCGCAATTCTGCTCGGCGCCATGCTCATGATGTGGCCGGCCATCTTCAATCGCTATCCACTCCTCTATCCCGATTCCGTCACCTATCTGCAAGATGGCTCTCCAGTCGCGCGCGCCCTGTTCCTTCATCAGCTTTCCGACTACTACGGCATGCGCTCATTCATCTACAGCCTCGGCATTTTGCCATTCCATTGGAACACCACGCTCTGGCCCATCGTCGCGCTGCAAGCCCTCCTCACCGCTTACATTGTTTGGCTCGTCGTCCGTTCGATCTTGCCGAGGCGGACGGTGCTGTGGTATCTCGCCCTCGTTGCGTTCCTAAGCCTGCTGACGAGCGCGAGCTGGTTCGTAAGCCTCATCATGCCGGATATTCTCGGGCCGGTTTTGTATCTCTCGATCTATCTGCTCGTTTTCGCGCGAGACACGCTCTCGCGTCCCGAACGCATCGGTGCCGCGGCAATCGCCTGCTGGGCGGTAGCATCCCACGCCACTCACCTGATGCTTGCAACCGGAATCTGCCTGTTGCTCACTGCTCTTTGGGCGATCTTTCGAAACGGATTCATGTCCGGCCGCTTGAAAGCATTGGGAGAACTAGCGGCGATCGTCATGATCGCAGTCTTTGCGCAGGTCGCGTTGAATTCGTATCTCTACGGGAAGCCTTCGCTGAATGGCGAACGTCCGCCTTTTCTCACCGCACGCTTGATTGCCGATGGCCCCGGCCGCTGGTATCTCGAGCAACACTGCAGCAAAACGCAATTCGCGGGCTGTGGCCGCCTCCGTGATCTTACCGACGATTCGGATCAATTCCTCTGGGCCGACGATGGAGTCTGGAAGACTTCATCCAGTGAGGTGCGCGAGCGGATACGGCGTGAAGAAATTCCGTTTGCTCTCGCCACGCTTCGGGCCTATCCCCGGGCAGAACTGTCCATATCCGAAGCGAGCTTCTGGCAGCAACTGAATTCGTTTGAAATCGGATTCGATCCCAACGACTGGATGGTGCAGCAATTCGACGCGGCATTTCCCGCCGGAAAAGCGCGCTTCCTTCAAAGCCGCCAGGTCGCCAACGATCTACCTTTTGATTTCCTCTCCATGATTCAGAATTGGACCGTCGTAGCTTCACTGGCGCTGATCGTCTTCTTTGGAATTCTTTTGTGGCGGCGCTGGACTTTTCGGCTCATCGGCCTCGCCCTCGTGATTATTCCAGCGGTGCTCGCGAATGCCTTCGTTACCGGCGTGTTGTCCACGGTCGAAGACCGCTACCAGAGCCGTGTGGTGTGGCTTGTCCCGTTCCTTGCCGCTATATTGATATTCGCCTGGCTCACCAGTCTGCGAACTGCCCCGCGGGAAGAGCTAAATGTTTGAACTCCCTGCGGCGGGCGATTTTCAATCGCTGGAATTTTTCAATCGATCTTCGATTCATCGCGATACATCACTTTGTGCCGCATTGACTTGATCCACTCATCTATCTGCGCCACCGTCATCGCGCTCTCGGGATTGAACTTCTCCCAGCTCATGATTCGCTCAAGCGGTTTCTTCCAGCGTTTATACGATGGCTTCGCCGGCGGCCCAAAACACATCACGTCAATGATCGAAAGCTCCTCGGGAACGCCGAGCAGCGGCTTGATCTGCTGCTGGATGTCTTCCTGTCCGATCGCTGTGATCCACCACACCGCGTAGCCGAGCGCGGCCGCAGCTAAATGTGCGGACATCGTGGAAGCAGCCACCGATTGCAGCAGAATCCGCTCGGCATTCTGGTGATACAGGCGGTCCAGCTCCGAGCCGTCATTCAACACCGGAAAAGCCCGCACGAATCGAAAATCCGCGAGCACCACCACCAACCCGGGAGCCGTTTTCACGCCGTTGTAATTCGGAGTCGGAAAACCCATGTGCAGCCGCGCGCGGTGTTGCTGCTCGTCGACGAAGCACTGCCCGATCTTTTCCTTCACGCCCGGATCGTTCACCACGATGTAGTGCCACGGCTGTGCGTTCGCGCCGGAAGGCGCGTGCCGGGCCGCTTCCAGAATCATTTCGAAGTGCTCTCGCGGCACGCTATAAGGAGCGAACGCGCGATTCGTCATCCGGCTTCGAACCACGTCCATTAATGCCGCATAGCGATCCGTCTGGTTGAATCTGGCGGAATCCGTTTCCGTCTCGGCCATAGCGCCCCCATCCTAAGGGAACTATTTTGCTAGTTCCCGCCAAGCCATCATTCTAGGCCAAAGTAGCGTAGGCTTCAGTTAGGGCCTGCGCCACAAGTTGCTACCATCGAGGCTTCGCGAAAGAAAGGACGTACCGGCGTCGTGTTTGGTATTTAGTTCTACAGGCGATAGTTCGGAACGCAGGTAGAATGCATCGAATTGTCAGGAGGAATCCATGTCCGATGTCGTCTACGTTTCAAACGTTAAGATTGAACGCAAAGCCGGCCCCCTGCGCGTCGCGCATCTGCCGGGTGAAGCGCAACCGGTGATCTTCAGCGTCCACGGCGCGATCGCCGAGCACTACAAAGTCCCTCCCGACAAAATCAAGGAATCACACGCCGCCACCATCGACTACGTGATCGCCGGAACCGCCGGTTGAATGATGGGCACCTTCGGAGGCGCGCTGGAAGCGCGTCAAATCGATGCAAGCAATGACAAGCTCACCGCGGATGTTAGAGGCGAAGTCGAACTGGAAGAAGGAGTGCTCGTCATCAGGCGTATCCACGTGGCCATGCGCCTGGTGGCTCCAGAAGAAAAGCGCGCCACCATCGAGCGCGTCCACGGAATCTACGCGATGAATTGCCCGCTCTATCGCACCCTACACAACGCGATCCAGCTCACGTCATCTTACGAGTTAATTCCGCATTGAAGGCCTAGCGCGCGCCGCGGATAGTGGCCTAAAAACCGAGTGAAGCCGGACGTCGCGTGGCGCCCAGCCCCCGATTGCCGCGCCGTTATTGCCTTTGCCTCTGGTTGCTGTTCTGACCCCTTGACGACTGATTGTTCGACGAAGAATGCCGCGAATTATTAGATGGCTGCGATTGCCGCGAGTTATTCTGCGGCGCAGTTCTCTGCGGCTGCGGCGCCGGCCTTGCTGTCCGTGCCCGATTTCGCGCATCTGCGTCGCGATTGAGTCCGGGTGCCGGCGCAGGCTGAATCGTCGGCGTACTGGGTTTCGAGCCTGGACGCGTAGACGGTTGCGTCGGCCTAGTTGACGGATTGTCGGGCGCCGGCTGAATTGACGGATTCGAAGGCGTCGTCGGCTTCGTTTCCGGAGCCGGTCTCGTGGGCCGCGTGGAAGGCTGCGCCGGTTTTGGTTGCGGCTGATTCGGCGCAGGCTGAATGCTGGGCTGCCCAGGCTTGGGTTGTGGCGCAGGACGCGTGTTCGGGTTCGCCGGAGCCGGTTTTGTTCCCGGCGAGCCCGGTGCCGGACGCGTTCCCGGTCGAGTCGGCTGCGTTCCCGGATTTGCGGGAGCAGGTTTCGTCCACTTGCCGTTCTCGCGCATGTCCCATTTGCCCGTGTTGTTTCGGCGGTAAACGTCTCCGTTCTTATCTGTGTAAACGTTGTTCGGCAATTTCGTCACGGGTTTCGGAGGTTTCCCCTTCGGTCGGTAGTCCGTTTTAACGCGATCGGAGACTCCAGGACGCGCGTAAATATTGTCCCGCGCGTACGGCGTCGGTCTGGGAGGACGTCCCGGCTTACCTGGTTGGCCGGGTCGATTCGGATATCCTGGATATCCTGGCCGGTATCCGGGTCTGCCCGGGCGGATGATGATTACGTTGTTCGGTGGCCGGTACGGAGGCCGATAACCCGGCAGCGGCCGATAAATGGGACGATAGCCCCCCGGCCCCCACCATCCCCCACCGCCCCAATACGGAGGATAACGGTAATAGCTGCTCCTCCATCCAATGCTCACGTTGACGAACGGCGTGCTGTAACCCAGCGCAAATCCCCACCCCCCGGTCCACGGATTGTAGATAACGTTGAATCCCCAGGTGTAAGGACGCGGGTAGTAATACACGGGGCCGATCCATGGGCGGTAATACCATCCGGTACCGTAGACCACGGTTCCGTAATATCGGTATGTGCCGATGTACCCCGGCGTGTAGCCGACGTAGACGATCTGCGGCGTTGCGTCGTAAATGTGCACATACCGGACGTTGTACACGGGGGCGCTCGGCGGTATCGTTTGCACCGCATCGGGCACGCTATCCGCCACTGCCCACGGGCCGGTCGGCGTCAGTCCTGCGAACCAGACTCCGTTGTCGCATACGTAGTAGCGATCGCCAATCTTGAGCACGGACGAACTTGTATTCACCGCGTACTGAACCTGCGTGCTTGGAATCTGCTGAAATTGCGGCGAGCCATCGTAGGTGACTTCCGTCTTAGCTTCGTCGCGCTTGATTGCCGCCGTTTGCGGAATTTCCGCATCCATCTCGGCATCCTCAGCCTGATTCGTCCCGGCCACAGCCGCGAGCGCGTCTCCGACCGCCGAGGCCGGAGGGATCTGCTTGAAACTGGTCGGCAAGGTATCGCTGCGTTCGTAGGTCCAGGGCCCGTCGAGCGACTGGCTGCTGAACCATCGTCCCGAAAGCAGCAAATAATATTTGTTGGTCGCGATTTCCTTGATGAACGTGCTTTCCGTGTTGCTCACGTAGAGCAGTTGGTTGCCGGTCAGCGCAGTCCAGTTCGGCACGCCCGATGTGACAATCAGCTCCGTCGGCACAGTGGCCGTGATGATTTGCGGCGGTGGCCCCGTCTGCGGCTCCGCATCCGGATCGGGCTTGACGAAATCCTTGATCGCCGAGGGTGTGTTCGTGGTAACCGACCATGGCCCTTTTGGATTTTTCGCGATGTACCAGGTCTGACCGTTGCTCAAATAGAAGTTTCCGGGGTTCTTGTCCTTAACGATCAGCACCGCCGTGTTCACCACCTGCTCGTAGGGCGAATCCTTGATCGGCCGTGTTTCCGGTTCACCGTCGAAGCTGATGAGCACCGCGGGCTTCTGCGAAAAGATAATCACCGGCGGATCGCTCTTCAGGTTTTCCGTGGACGCAACTTCTTTTTCGCTGGCTGCGAGGCTCGTCTCCACTTGTTCTAGCGTTAGAACGATATCCCACGTGTTGGCCGGCGCCTCGATCCGGTCGCGCATCCTCTGCATGTCTTCCGGAGTGGCGTCGGGAAATTTCACACGCGTTACTTTCGTGTCCTCGAGCGTCATCAGACCCGCATCGCGATCCACGGAAACTTCCGAGCGAAACCACAACGCTCCAAAGATGGGCTCCTTTTTATCAGGCCCTTGTAGCGACACCGCCGAGCGCCCTGTCAGGATGTTCCCGTCAAGAGAATCAAGTTGCGGCTGATAGATGATGATCTTGCCTAGGTCGGATTCAATCTCGCGTGGCCAGCTCGTATCGATTTCATGCGCTTCCTGCGCCCGGGTTGCTGTCCCGCTGAAGATCGCAGCAACCGCCACCAGCAAAAACCAGATAAAAGTCCGTCGCACCCGCATAAAAAGTGGCTCCTTCAGTAAAAAGACGCAACGGAGTCTAACACTATCGACAGGCTCGCTTCATCTGGCGCATTCGATCCACCCCGGTGCGCGTGCGTGAGGGGCTTTGAAAAAAAAAGGCAGGCATTGGGGCCTGCCCTTCACTCCGATTCTGCCTGCGGATTCTAGTTTACTTGGCTGGACAACTATGACTGATCATCTTCACGCTTTTTACGTCCAGCGGAGTGCTTGTGGCCGCTGGCATATCGGATTTGTCCTTGGAGTTGTCCTGAAGCGCACTAGGATTCGGCGGTGTCTGAGTGGTTTGTTCTCCAGCCCATCGCCCGGTCAGTCGAACCTGCTGACCCACATACTGATTGAGATCGAGCTTCGCGCTCTTTACAGTCCACACTGAACCGTTCGCGTCCGCGATTGAGTATTCGCCTGGCTTCTGCCCGTTCTGTAAGCATCCCTTGATATGTTTCATGCTGAGGTCTTGCGTCTGATACGTTCCCGGACCGGAGGCGTTCTGCCCGAAAGTTGCGATACCCATCACAGACGAAAGCAGGACCAAACCAAAAAATTGCGCAAAGTATCTCATTTCTTTTCTCCTTGCAGACTTGGACTCTAGAAGCATCCTATTTCTACAAGGGGAGTTTCGCGCGTCCGGTCCATCTCCTCCATCCGGGAATGGGGGTATACGTGCGAGGTAACCGGTGTAGCTTACGCTTCGGCCGCACTTACGGGCTTTCGCCTAGGCCGAGCTGCAGTTGCAATCAACACAGGCGTTAATTAATTCCGTCCTGCCGGGTTAATGTCTTGTGCCCGAGCCTCCGGGACACCCAACTCCGTAGCAAGGTCCCGTCGAATGGAAATAAATGGAAAGCCCCTGCCAATGCGTCGGGAAAAGATAGTACGGCTGGTGGTACGGCCAGAAGCACAGCGCGAAAGCGGCGACGAGAAGATTGCGTTTCTTCATAAAATTACCTCCCAACGTTCGCGAACTCAGCATCGATTAGGGAATTCGAAACCGCACCCAAAGACTCTGCAGCAATTGTATGCTCAAGTGCCGTCCGCAGCAGACGGATTATTTACGCGCAACAGCATTCCGCTGCCGCCGCGGATGTTGAAATTTCCATGCTCCGAATTCAGAGTAATCTCGCCGATTGGGTTCGTTCGTCCGGCATGCTCGATTTTCACGTGCTTATAGCCATACACGCCGCAAGCATCGGACGAAAACAACCACAGCGCCTGCACCCGATTGTTGTCATCGATCGCCCCTCGGCAATTTCCGTCGAGATTGGCCCGCACAGAGCCCAGCACTCCGTCGTAGACTGGCTCGCCGACGATCATGTTCCCGTCCATCACGTGCCCGCCTCCCCGATAGACAACTTCGCCGCCCACCAGTGTGGTTTGATAAGCGCTCGAAGGAGTTCCGCGATCGCCTCCATACACCGGAAGCTGCGCATCATTGATCTCTAGCGTGGACGCCAGCGCTCGAAGACTCGTCGTCAGTCGTACGGAGCCCTTCGACGTCACCAGCCGGTCAAATTCAAACGAAATCCGCGCCGGACTCCCATTCGACGCCGGCATCACCGAAATCACTTTGCCCTCGACGTACGCACCCGCATGAACCTTGCGACCGTCGCTGAGCGGAATTTCCTGCATCACCCGCGCCTTCACCATTTGCCCCGCTTTGCTCTTGGTCGTAGAAAGCGAACCGTGCAACGCCACAGGAATCACAGTCCCCGGAGGAATCGAAATCTGCGCAAACGCGGAGCCGGTGCCAGAAGTCAGAAGCAATGCCAGAGAAAGAAAAAAGGCCTTCATAAGCACCTCTTGCCCCGCCTTCCTAAACGTCCCTTAAAATTATGATGCGCCTTGGTGATTCTAAGATGCGGCGTTATCTATCGCTGTAAACGGATCTCCGGTCACGAATCACAAGTCACGCACCTTTGCTTGCCGCACACAGCGCAGCATTTCCGCTTTTCTCCCCTTCCGCCCTTGCGCTATCCTGCGAACTGGGGACTGCACCAAGCACCACTGAGGGGAAATGAATCGCGGCAGAATCATACTTTGGTTTTTACTGCTGGCCGCCGGCGGCGCCGTCCTCGGCTGGTCCTACGGCGTCCGTGGCAGGGCCGAAGCGCAATTTGCAGATGAAGTCTCGCTCGCACACGAAGAAGCGGCTCGCATTCAGCGCGATGTAGTCATGTACACCGATGAAATCGCGCCGCCGCGAGTTTCCTTTAATCAGGCGCTCGAGCAGGTCGGGCTCAACGCAGCCACCGCCGCGTGCATCGCCGCTGTTGCGCAACACAGTTTCGATCTACGCCATTTCCGCGCAGGCAATAAGATCACAATTGGCCGCGGCGTCCTCGGAGATTTGCGCGAGGTGCGCTACCGCATCGATACTGACCACGAACTCGTCATCGCACCGCCGCCCGCGGCAAATTCGGAAACCGCGACCCCAGCGCCGGAATCACTCACCGGCCCAGCTGCGCCGGTCGACTCCTTCCACGCCGAAATCCGCAAAATCCCCTCCGAAACCGAAACAGCCGGCATCACCGGCACGATTCACGGCTCGCTCTTCGAATCCGTCATCGCAGCCGGCGAACGCCCCGAACTTGCCATGCGCCTCGCAGAAATTTTCGGCTGGGATCTCGATTTTTACACTGACACGCGCCCCAACGACACCTTCTGCATCGTCGTCGAAAAGAAAAAATTCTCGAATGGCGAAACCGCCGCCTACGGCCGCATCCTCGCCGCCGAGTACAACAACGCCGGCCATCCCTATCGCGCCGTCCTTTTTCATGACCTCACCGGCCATCCCGCCTACTTCACTCCCGATGGCAAAGCCATGAAAAAAGCCTTCCTCCACTCCCCGCTGAAATTCGCCGCCGCCATCACTTCGCACTACAGCGCGAGCCGCTACCACCCAATCCTGAAAGAATATCGCCCGCACCTCGGCATCGACTACGCCGCCCCCACCGGCACTCCCGTGCAAACCATCGGCGAAGGCCGCGTCACCTTCGCAGGACGAAAAGGCGGCGCCGGCAATCTAATCGAAATCCAGCACACCAACGGCTACACCACCTATTACATGCACCTCTCTCGCGTCCTTGTTCGGACCGGCCAGCACGTCGAACAGGGCCGCACCATCGGTCTCGTTGGCATGACCGGCCTCGCCACCGGTCCCCATCTCGATTTCCGCATCCAGCAGCACGGCCAATTCCTGAATTTCGAACGCCTCGGCTTGCCCACCGCCGACCCAATCTCGAAGCGCGACTGGACCGAATTCGCCGCACTCCGCGACGCCGCAATGACCCACATGCCAGATCTCCCGCCGCACGCGGACACGCCAGTAGTCGCCAAAAATTCAAAACCCCGCCGCGCGCGCGGCGCCGACTGAATCACGCGCTCAACTGTTTTCATACCGCCAGCCTCCGGCCGGCGTTTTTGACTTTTCAAGTAGCACAGGCATTCGTTCCTGCCTGTGCCCCAAGTCGCTACCAGCACAATCACGAAATTTGCAACAACCCAGACCTCGTTCTTCTCGCCATCGAAATCACCGCTGCCTCAACGCCTCCAACTCCTCCACCGTCCGCGGCCAATCCACCCGCAACAACCTCGACAAACTCCGATCCGCCAGCACCCTCCCGCCCGTCTGGCATCGCGCGCAATAATTCGTCTCATTATCCGCATACCGAATCCGCTGAATTTTCTCCCCGCACCGCGGACAAGCCAGCCCATACCGCCCATGCACCGCCATATCCTTGCGAAACGCAGTCACCTTTTCAGGAAATCCCTCCCCAGCCTCAGCGCGCAACCGCTCGATCCACATCGTCAGCACATCGCGCGTAGCCGCAAACAGCCTCACCCACTCCTCATCCTTCAGCTTGTGCGTAAGCGTCACAGGAGAAAGCCGCGCCGCATGCAGAATCTCATCCGAATACGCATTACCAATCCCGCTCAGCACGCGCGGATCAGTAAGCGCCCGCTTCAACGTGCGATTCTCCTCCGTAAGCGCCGCCCGAAACGCAGCCAGATCGCTCGCAAAAATATCGATGCCCCCCGGATCGATCGCGCGCAATCCCTCGTCGCCCGCCACCACATGCAACGAAGCCCGCCGCTTCGTCCCAGCCTCCGTCAGCACCAGCGCTCCATCCTCAAAATCAAAAGCCGCCAAACTCTGCCTCCCCGCCAGCCGCGCCCCAGCCGCCCTCCAATGCAATCGCCCGGCAATCATCAAATGCAACACCAGCCACAAATCCCCATCCACCCCAATCGCAATCCGCTTCCCAACGCGCCGCACCCCGCGCACCACCCGCCCCTCCACCTCCCCTACCCCCGGCTCCACAGTCCTCAACAAAAAAGCATTACCCAATCGCACGCGCACAAGCGCCCGCCCAACAATCCGCGGTTCCAGCGCAGAGATGTAAGCAGCAATATCAGGCAGCTCAGGCATTCACCCAGCATGCCGCGCCCACCGCCGCTTTTGCAACTACGACCCTATCTTCGCCCTTATGTAGCTCAGGTCTTCAGACCTAAGGCTTTTGCTCGGGTCTTTTGCCTTTGCCTCGCGCCGCCGCCTCTGTACCGCTGGCCTCCAGCCGGCGCCTTTGAATCGCTCCCCTTTTTGCCCCACCCATCCAAAAGCGCCGCGATCTCCGAACCACACTCAGCTCAGTAGGAGCGGCACAATTTAGCCCAGCCCGTAAGTGCTGGGAACCCGTCTCCTCCCCGAGCACCTACCGCTCGCGGCGCCTTTCCCGCGACTCTTCGTCTTTTTTGAATTGTCCGGTTCTGCTTTTCGCTTTGACTTTGCTCCATGCATGGCTCCCTGCACTCCAAAACAAAAAGGGCGCCCCGATTTCTCGGAGCGCCCTTCATTTTCCTTGCGGTCTGACTGCGGTTTAGTACATCCCGCCCATACCGCCGCCGGGCATACCGCCACCACCGCCCGCTGCGCCCTTCTTTTCGTCTTCCTTCATGTCCGCTACGAGAGCTTCGGTCGTCAGCATCAGACCCGCAATCGAAGCAGCATTCTGAAGAGCGAGACGCGTTACCTTGGCCGGATCGATGACGCCGGCCTTGACCATGTCGCCATAGTCGCCGGTGTCGGCATTCAATCCCCAGTTATCATCCTTCGACTCGCGCACGCGGCCGACAACGACTGCGCCTTCGTGGCCGCCGTTGAGTGCGATCTGCCGCATGGGCTCTTCGAGCGCGCGCTTCACGATGTTGACGCCAATGGCCTCGTCATCGTGCAGCTTGAGCTTTTCGAGCGCCGCAATGCAGCGAACCAGCGCGACGCCGCCGCCGGGGACAATGCCTTCCTCGACAGCTGCGCGAGTGGCGTGCATGGCGTCCTCGACGCGAGCCTTCTTTTCCTTCAGCTCGGTCTCGGTCGCCGCGCCCACCTTGATCACTGCGACGCCGCCAACGAGCTTCGCCAGACGTTCCTGGAGCTTCTCGCGGTCGTAGTCGGACGTGGTGTCTTCCACCTGCGCGCGAATCTGCTTCACGCGGCCTTCGATCTCGGAGGGCTTTCCAGCGCCTTCGACGATCGTGGTGTTGTCCTTGTCGATGGTCACTTTCTTCGCGCGGCCGAGGTCTTCGAGCTTCACGTTCTCGAGCTTGATGCCGAGATCTTCCGTGATGGCTTTGCCGCCCGTCAGGGTGGCGATGTCCTCGAGCATGGCCTTGCGACGATCGCCGAAGCCGGGAGCCTTTACCGCAGCGCACTGCAGAGTGCCGCGGAGCTTGTTCACCACGAGAGTTGCGAGCGCTTCGCCCTCAACGTCCTCGGCGATGATCAAAAGTGGCTTGCCCATCTTGGCGGTCTGCTCGAGCAGGGGAAGCAGGTCCTTCATCGAGCTGATTTTCTTTTCATGGATCAGGATGCGGACGTCTTCGAGAATGCACTCCATCCGCTCGGGATCGGTAACGAAGTAGGGCGAAAGGTAGCCGCGGTCGAACTGCATTCCTTCGACCACTTCCAGCGTCGTCTCCATCGTCTTCGATTCTTCGACGGTGATGACTCCGTCCTTCCCGACCTTCTTCATCGCTTCCGCGATGATCGACCCAATCTGCCGGTCGTTGTTGGCGCTGATCGTGCCGACTTGCGCAATCATGTCGCCCTTCACATCTTTGTGGAATTTTTTGATTTCTTCCACGGCTACTTCGACGGCCTTTTCGATGCCGCGCTTGAGGGCCATCGGGCTTGCGCCGGCTGCGACCGTCTTCACGCCTTCGCGGAAGATGGCCTGGGCCAGAACGGTTGCGGTCGTGGTGCCGTCGCCGGCGACGTCAGAGGTCTTGGAAGCAACTTCGCGGACCATCTGGGCGCCCATGTTCTCGAGCGCGTCGGGCAACTCGATTTCTTTTGCGACGGTGACGCCGTCCTTGGTGATGATCGGCGCGCCGAACTTCTTTTCGATCACTGCGTTACGGCCTTTGGGGCCGAGGGTGATTTTCACGGCGTCCGCTAGAATGTTGACGCCGCGCAGGATCGCCTGGCGGGAATTTTCGCCAGTTACGATTTGCTTTGCCATGTCTCTTTCTCCTCTTTCGGTTTCTCAGTTAGGTTTTCGTTGCTTTGCCGCCAGCCGCTGGCGCGAATCGTTAGTGCCGACCACTCATCCTTGACTACTTGCACTCGGCCACTCGCCCTTGAAACGCGGCCGATGAAAGTTACTTTTTGCCGCCGGCTGCCTTCGCCGAGCCGCCGATCTTCGCGAGGATTTCGTCTTCCTTCAGGATCATGTATTCCTCGTCGTCAATCGTGATGTCGTTTCCGCTGTATTTTCCGAAGAGGATGCGATCCCCTGGCTTCACATCGAGCGGAATCAGTTCGCCCTTTTCGCGGCGGCCGTTTCCGACGGCGATGACTTCGCCCTCTTGCGGTTTCTCTTTGGCTGTGTCGGGGATGATGATGCCGCCCTTCACAGCTTCTTTCCCTTCGAGCCGCCGGACCAGAACGCGGTCGTGGAGCGGCGTGATGTTGACTGCCATTTGTGCAATTCCTCCAATGGAGTTTGAGTCTGAGTTGCTCGGTGAGGAGGTTCCGAGTGTTAGCACTCCTCGCAAGCGAGTGCTAATATATGGGAGTCCTCGCCGAGAGTCAAGCAAAAAGCTGATAAATCGACGCTCATAGTCCATTCATAATGCAAATAAGCACATTGTTTTCATTTTGTTAGCACATGTAAGGTTTGTCCGACACTTGGTGATTGAGTTGTGTCTGGAGTGAGTCTAGAATTCGCGCTAGGCGAGGCGCGTGAGTGACATACTTCTTTTATGTCCGATTGATTGGCTTCACGGCTGGAGCGCTCGTCTACTTGTTTTTGTTGGCCTTGATCCTCGGGCACCGCCGACCGAGGCTCTTTGAGCGGTTGCTGTTTTTTCTAATTCTCTCCCTTTTCCTGATGTACGCCGGAACGCTCCTCGAAGTCAACGCGACCATGCAGTACGGGAGGTTGGCGCTCGCTACTCAGAAGTTCTCCAACCTGCTTTTTATTCTAGGACTGGTTTTCCTTTGGCCCTTGGTCGTCCACACTCACGTGGAATACGCGCACGCAGTACAGCGGCGAAGAGTAACGCGGACTGCTCGGGTGCTCGTGGGCTTTATGTATTTCCTTGCACTCGCAGAGATAGTCGGTGTCGCAGTTGTTTCCTACAAGCTAAAAATTCGTTTTGGCGCCGCGCTGAGGGATTTCGCGATCTTCAAACCGCATGGCAACCTGGCAGGTGGCGCCGCTTTGGCAGCAATCTTACAGGGAGCATTGGCCTGGCGCGAGAGAGATCCGAACTACAAGCGGCTCGGCATCGGACTTTTCGCAATTTCAGCGTTTCTGTTTGTCGTTCTCATCGTTCTAATCAATTTCCAATCCCTATCTGCTCTTGTATCCGACTCGCTCACGACTGCGACTATCCTGGCCGGCGTGCTTCCAGGGGCGCTGCTAATTTACTTTGCGCTGAAACACAATTTTCTGGAGTACGGGGCGCAGCGGAATTTGGTGTACGCGCTTTCGGTGACGTTTCTGGCTCTGCTGTATCTCGCGTTTGTGCGACGGATGAGCGGATGGCTTGAGCCTGTGCTTCCGCCGGAAGCGACTGCGAGCGTTTTGCTGTTTGTGTTGATCTTCTTGTTTGAACCGCTGGAGCGGGTGATTGGGCCGGCGCTGCACCGGAGGTTTCAGGAGCGTGTGGGGCGTTTGCAGCAGCTTTCGACGGAGCTGCAAACAGAAGGGCGGAATGGGAATATTGGAGAACTGGTCGCGTTTGCGGAGCGGAGGATTCGAGACGAGTTTGGATTGGGCGTGGTGCGGATTTTGGTGCCGCGCGTTCCGGCGCTGGCGCCGTTGGAATCTCCTGGTGGTTTGGGGCATGTGACGCGATTGCCGTTGATGAAGAATGGAAGCGAGATTGGGTTGCTCGAGGCGGCGACGACTGGTTCGTATCTGACGGGCGAGACTTCGGCGGCGCTTGAATTTCTTGCGGAGCAATTACCTGCGAGCATCGATCTGTGCCGGATGATCGGGGAAAAGCTACAACTGGAGCGCGAGTTGGCGGAACGTGAGCGGATGGCGGGGCTGGGGCAGATGGCGGCTACCATTTCGCACAATTTGCGGAATCCGTTGAGCTCGATGAAGACGGTGTTGCAGGTGCAGCTCGAGAATCAGGATTTGCCGCTGGATGCGCGGCGGGATTGCACGCTGGTGGTGAGCGAGATTGACCGGATGAGCGCGAAATTGACGCAGCTATTGCGTTATGCGAAGCCGTCGGTTAACGGCGAGCGCGTGGCGGCGGTGGCGCTGGCGCGGCAGACGGCCTCACTATTCGGACGCGACGCGGAGCGGCGGAGCATACGGATGGAGTTCGATCAGCCGCGGGAAGAGATTTTTGTGCGGGCATCGGAGGATTCGCTGGGCGAAGTGCTGTCGAATTTGATTGTGAATGCGATGGAAGCGCAGCCGAATGGCGGGCGAGTGCGTGTTGGGCTGTCGTCGGATGCGGAGTGGGCGGAGATTCGTGTGGATGATGATGGGCCGGGAATTTCCGAGGAGCTGCGGACGAGGATTTTTCAGCCGTATTTCACGACGAAGCCGACTGGGACCGGGCTGGGATTGTCGATTGTGGTGCGGAGGATTGCTGAGATGGGTGGCGCGCTGGCGTGCGAGAGTCCGTTGAGGAATGGTGCGGGGACGCGGTTTCGGTTGACGGTGCCGCTGGCGAATGCGGAATAGTGCGCGATCGGAAATGCTCTGACGTCGTGTACGGTTTTTTCGAGCGCTACGTTGAGATCCTTCGCCCCGCCACAGAATGCGGGACGCAGAAAGCGCGCTGCGCTCAGGATGACAGCTTTTGTTTAGTGCGAGTCGATGCAATAAGCGGCATTGCTTCAGGGGCTAAAGCCCCTAGTTTGGTGTGTGTTATGTCGCCCCTGAAGGGGCGACCTACAAAGATTCCGAGCCGGAGCGACGGTCTGAGTGACCGTAATAAGGGTCCGTACCTCAGCGGCTAAAGCCGCAACGATTTTGCAATCTTTACGGCACGGCTGCCCTTCGTTCCTCAGGGTAAAAAAGCCGTGCCCTGACGCGAGGAAAGTGACTGAATGAAAGCTGAGCGGACGATTCTGATTGTGGATGATGAGGCGACGGCGCGGTATGGGACGCGGCGGGCGTTGGAAGGGAACTACCGGGTTGTCGAGGCGGAGTCGGCTGCGGCGGCGCGCGTGGCGGTTGCGAACGAGCGGCCGGATTTGATTTTGCTCGATTTGGTGATGCCGGGCGAGGACGGGTTGTCTTTTTTGCGTTTGCTGCGTGAAGGCGGGAACGAGACGCCGGTGCTTATCGTGTCGGCGCTGGATACGGCGAAGACGGCGGTTGAGGCGTTGCAAAATGGCGCGGCGGACTACATTGTGAAGGGGTTCGATATTGCGGAGTTGCGGACGCGGGTGGCGAACATTTTGAAGATTGAGGAACTGGGCGTTGAGAACGCGCGATTGCGGCGCGAGCTTGTGTCGGATGGGCAGTTTGGGCGGATGCTGGGAACGTCGGCGGCGATGCGGCGCGTTTTTGAGATGGCTGACCGGGTGGCGCCGAGCGATGCGACCGTGTTGATTCTTGGCGAGAGCGGGACTGGCAAGGATTTGCTGGCGCAGGAGATTCACGCGCGGTCGGCGCGTGCTGCGAAACCTTTTGTGGCGGTGAATTGCGCGGCGCTGCCTGAGA
Organism: uncultured Acidobacteriota bacterium; assembly: GCA_963772535.1. Taxonomy (GTDB): domain Bacteria; phylum Acidobacteriota; class Terriglobia; order Acidiferrales; family UBA7541; genus Palsa-295. The sequence goes on along the minus strand of CAVYXN010000001.1, from coordinate 92,188 downwards.
ACTTGATCGAGTCGGAGTTGTTTGGATATGAGAAGGGTGCGTTCACGGGGGCGGCGCAGCAGCGCAAAGGAAAATTCGAGTTGGCATCGGGCGGCACGATTTTTCTGGATGAGATTGGGGACATGAGTCCGGTGACGCAGGCGAAGGTGCTGCGTGCGCTGGAGAATCGGACGGTCGAGCGACTGGGCGGGTCGCGAGCGATTGATGTGGATGTGCGCGTGATCAGCGCGACGCACCGGAATCTGCCGGAAGCAATCGCTGAGGGACGGTTTCGCGAGGATCTATTTTATCGGTTGCGAGTGGTGACGCTGGAATTGCCTGCGCTTCGCGAGCACAAGGAGGATCTAGGGCTGCTGGCGGGAGCGTTTCTCGAGCAGTTGGGCTCGAGGCATGGGCGACGCGTGCGTTTTGATGAGGGCGCTATGGAAATGCTGCGACGATATGATTGGCCTGGGAATATTCGGGAGCTGCGGAATGCGCTGGAGCGGGCGGTGGTGTTGAGCAAGGGCGAAGCAATCGGAGTTTCGGATTTGCCGGAGGAGATTCGCAGCGGGGTGGGGGCGGTGGCGGCGTCGCGAAATGCTGGCGGGGATTCATATCTTGCGGAGGCGGATTTTCGCGAGGCGAAGCGGAAATTCGAGATTGCTTATTTGAAGAGGAAGCTCGAGGAGCATCGGTGGAATGTGTCGAAGACGGCGGCGGAGGTGGGGTTGCACAGGCAGAGTTTGCAGGAGAAGTTGAGGGAGTTGGGGATTCAGAGGCCGGGGAAGTAGACAATGAAGAGGAGGAGATAGGTCACGTTCAGGAAAAACCGAGAGAGATCCCTCCACTTCGCCGCGCGCCACCGCTTCGCGGTGGAAAGGCAAGAACGCGCGGTTACGGTCGGGATGACAGCTGAAATGACGAAAAAGCCGACGCCATGGCGGCGGACCCTCGGAGGAAATGCCCTCAGCGGCTGAAGCCGCCCAGGGTTGGCGGGGTTTCGGCACGACTGAAGTCGTGCCCTGACGAAAGATAAAGTCGAGGGAGCGGCGAGCACTTACAACTGAGAATGCGAAAGACGGAACAAGTTCGCGGGTTTATTTTGGCTGGGGGGGAGAGTTCGCGGATGGGGCGCGATAAGGCGCTGCTGGAGTTGGAGGGTGTGGCGCTGATTGTGCGGACGGCGAGACTGGTTGAATCGGCAGCGGAGCGGTGCGCGATTGTTGGGGACACGGTGCGGCTTGAGGGGCTCGAGCTGCTTGTGATTGAGGATGATTTTCCTGGGGCTGGGCCGCTTGGGGGGATTGCTACGGCGTTGCGTGCGTCGCAAGCGGAGTGGAACCTGGTTGTCGCTTGCGATTTGCCGTATTTGACGCGCGAGTGGCTTGAATTTTTGATTGGGCACGCGATGCAATCGGATGCGGATGCGGTATTGCCGATGAACGAGCGAGGGGCTGAGCCTTTGTGCGCGATGTACCACAAACGAGGTGAAAGTGCGATTCGAGCGGCACTCGGTCGCGGCGTGCGAAAAGTGACGGACGGGCTGGCGGACGTTCGCATCAAATTCATCGAACCTCGGGAGTGGAAAGGTTTTGATTCCGACGGGCTGCTATTCAAGAATATGAACTCACCGGCGGACTACGAAGAAGCGAAGGTGAGGCTAGAAGGGCGCCTGAAGCGATGAGCGAACACTATATCGAGTTTCGGAATGTGTCGAAGGCATTCGACGACAATGCTGTATTGAAAAATGTGAGCTTTTTCGTCGATCAGGGCGAAACGGCCGTGATCATGGGGCGCAGCGGCGTGGGTAAATCGGTGAGCTTGAAGTTGCTGCTTGGATTTTTGCAGCCGGACGATGGGCAGATTATTGTGGCGGGGCAGGATGTGACGTTTTTTACGGAGCAACAGTTCTCGGAAATTCGGCGTGTGGTGACGATGGTTTTTCAGTCTGGTGCGCTCTTCGATTCGTTGACTGTGGCGGAGAACGTTGCGTTTCCTTTTGAGGCGCGCGGCGCGAGACCGGATGACGAGGAAGTAGACAGGAAAGTGAACGACCTGCTGAAGACTTTGAATCTTACCGAGTATGCGGACCGGTTGCCTTCGGATTTGAGCATGGGCACGAAGCGATCGGTGGCAATTGCGAGAGCGCTGGCGGAGGATCCGCAGGCGATTTTATACGATGAGCCCACGACGATGGTGGATCCGTTGATGGCGGCGCATATGAGCGATCTGATCGTGCGATTGAAAAAGACTCTGCAGAAGACGTCGGTCGTGGTGACCCACGACACGCACCTTGCGAAAAAACTAGCCGACCGCGTGATCTTCTTGCAGGAAGGCCGGGTTGGATTTTTTGGAACGTGGAAGGAGCTGGAGGCTTCGAAAGATCCGTTTCTCCGCAATTTTCTGCGAGAAGACGAATTGATTCCGGCGCTGGACCTGACCGAGTGAGTTCGCCCGCCGCATCGAGTCCCAAGCCAAGCCTGCCCCGGGTGATGGGATTGTGGGACGTCCTGCTGTTTAACATCGCAACCGTGCTGGGACCGCGCTGGATCGCGTCGGCAGCGCACAACGGGACTTCTTCGGTGACGCTCTGGATTCTCGCTGCGGTTTTCTTTTTTGTGCCTACGGCTCTGGTGATTGTGGAGCTTTCGACGCGATTTCCCGAAGAGGGCGGGTTGTATGCGTGGTCGAAAACGGCGTTTGGCGAATTTCACGGATTCGTAGCCGGCTGGACTTATTGGGTGTACACGCTTTTTTATTTTCCGGCACTGCTTTTTGCGAGCGCGTCGATGGCGGCCTACATCGGAGGAATTGGATACGCGCCGCTGGCGCAGAATCGCACGTTCCTGCTGATCGGATCTTTCATTCTGCTATTCGTAGCAGTCTTCATGAACATTATCGGGCTGCGGATCGGCAAATGGCTGCAGAACGTGGGGGGCGTGTCGACGTTTCTTCCGCTGACGATCCTGATTCTTGTGGCGGCTTTTGTGTGGCACCGTCAGGGATCCGTAACGCATTTCACATGGAGCAATATCCGGCCGCACTGGGATTGGGCGACGGTGAATTTCTGGCCGCAGATTGCGTTTGCGTTCGCGGGGATGGAGCTTGTGTCGTCAATGAGCGAAGAAGTGCGCGAGCCTCGAAAGACATTTCCGCGCGCGATTCTCGGCTCGGGCATTGTGATCGCCGTGCTCTACATCGCCGGAACGGTGGCGGTGCTTTCGCTGATGAGCAGCGTGGAGGTGGACCCGAAGAGCGGAGTATTTCAGGCGCTGACGATCGCGTCGGGAACGCTGAAAATTGGCGCGTTGGGGATGATAGCGGCGATGCTCGTAACGGTGGGAAACGCGGGCGGCGTGGGATCTACAGTAGCGGGAATCGCGCGAGTGCCATTTGTAATTGGACTCGATCGCTACCTGCCTCGTGCATTTGGAAAAATACATCCGAAATGGGAGACACCTTACGTTTCGATTCTGGTGCAGGCGACGATTTCGGGCTTTATTTTGCTGCTGAGCCAGATTAACGAGACGACGGTGGGCGCATATCAGGTGCTCGTGTCTGCGACGAATATTTTGTACTTCATTCCGTTCCTTTATATGTATGCGGCGGCGATCCGGCTTTCTTATTCGGCGGACCGAGAGAATGTGCCGGGGGCCGTGCTGATTCCCGGAGGAAGACTCGGCGTGTGGATTGCAGGCGGGCTGGGATTTACGATTGCACTGGCGGGAATTTTGCTGTCGTTGATTCCGCCGGGAGACAGCGCGAGCAAAATTCAATTTGAAATGAAACTTGTGGGGGCGACGGGATTTGCCGTGATGCTGGGGGTGGTGTTGTATTTGCGCGGGGCGCGGGCGAAGGCGAGAGAGGCTGGAGAGATGCGGGCGCGGCCGGCTTCCGCTGATTAGGAAAGCTAGAAAGCTTAGAAGACTCAGAAGAACTTAGAAAACTGCGCGATGTTGCGCGGATTCTTTTGTGGCGAGAGAGAAGCGGCGCTCGAGCTGTTCGGCTGCGGGCTGTGTTGATGTGAGGCTGCGTGTGCCCGCTTGCAGGATTCGCGTTGTGACGTATTCGCCTACCGATGGACCGTGTTTGAAGCCGTGACCTGAACCGCCGCCGACCAGCCAGACATTTTCGAAGTCGGGATGCTGATCGATCAGGAAATCTCCGTTCGAGGTGTTTTCGTATTGGCAGACGCGCGTTTCGACTACCGGTGAATTTTTGAGCGCGGGAAAACGGCGGGCGAGGAATTCGCGCGCGGCGGCGACGCCTTCGGGGGTGGCGATGCGCGATTGCGTGTCGGGATCGACGGCGGGGCCGTGGCGATCGTTGGCGACTTTGAAGCCGCGGGATTCGAGATCGGGCATGCCGTAGAATTCGTCGCGAAGGATGAGCCAGGTGGGGAGAGCGGGGGGTTGGAAGCGTTGATCGCCGGGTGGAACGCCGAAGAAGAAAATTTCCTGGCGGGAAGTGAAGATGCGATTGGCGAGGAGGCCGGGGAAAAGTTTTGGGAGCCAGGGGCCGCAGGCGAAGATGAAATTTGCAGCGGAGATATTTTCGGCAGCGGCGGCGGTGGTTGCGATTTCAAGGAGCTTGCCGCAAAGCGCGGCGGACGCGGGCTTGGGGGATTGGGCGGCAGCGATTTTGTAGGTGACGCCGATTTTCTGGGCTTGGTCGACGACGCATTGGACGGCGCGGCGGGCCATGAGGACACCGCTGGAGGGCTCGAGGATGCCGTAGGAGGTGTCGTCGATTGCGATTTGCGGGTAGCGATGGCGGAGATCGGCGTTGGATAATTTTTCGAAGGGGACGCGGAGGCGGGTGAGCGTCGCGATGGTGTCGCGGGCGTAGGATTCGCGGGCGGATTCGTCGGCGATCCAGAGGACGCCGGTGCGTTGGAAAAGCTCGGGGCGGCCGGCTTCGGCGAAAAGTTCCTGCCAGAGCGGGAGCGCGCGGAGGGACCAGCGCGTGTAAATTTCGTCGGGGCCGTAGCCCATGCGGATGATGCGGGATTCGCCGCCGGAGCTGGAGCGGGCGTGGGCGGGGCCGTGGGCGTCGAGAAGGATTACTGAGGCGCCAGCTTTTCGGAGGCAGTAGGCGATCCAGGAACCGAAGACGCCGGCGCCGATTACTGCGACGTCGTAGGACGCGGATTTTCCGGCGGGCATCAGAAACCTTCTTCGATTAGTTCGGTTACGGTGAGATGCGACGTGGCGGAGGCTTTGCGGGCTGCGATCAGGCTCTCGACGTATTTTGCTAGGATGTCAACTTCGATGTTGACGGCGTCGTTGGGCGTCATTGCGTGGACATTTGTGTGCTGATGCGTGAAGGGGATGATGGCGATGTCGGCGATGCCGTCGTGCGCGTGCCAGTTGGCGACGGTGAGGCTGATGCCGTCGATGGCGATTGAGCCTTTTTCGGTGACGTAGCGGCGCAGATCTTGGGGAAGGCGGACGGAGAGCCACCAGTTGTCGCCTTCGGGTGTGAGGCGCGTGACGCGGCCTATTCCGTCGACGTGGCCTTGCACGAAATGGCCGCCGATGCGGGCGGTGGCGCCGAGCGGCCGCTCGAGATTTACGGGCTGGCCGCATTTTTTTTCGCCGAAGGCTGTGCGGCGGAGAGTTTCGCCGGAGAGATCGGTGGCGAAAGAGTTGGCGTCGAACTCGACGACGGTGATGCAGCATCCGTTGACTGCGATGCTGTCGCCGAGTTTCATTTCGGCGGCGATGGCCGGAGCGCCATCGAGGCTGACGCGCAGGCGGCCACCTTTTTCGTCGTGCTGGAACTCTTCAATTTTTCCGACGTGCTCGGTGATTCCTGTAAACATCGTGAAAGTATCCTTGGACGCAGAAATCCGGGCCGTAGCGATTCACGGTGATATTCGTCAGCGCTGGCGATTTTGGGAACCAGTTCGACGGAATGCTCGCCATCGGGACGCCGCCGGTGCCCATGATTTTCGGAGCATAGAAGAGAATCATTTTATCCACAATGCCGGCTTCGAGGGCTGCGCCGTTGAGTTCTGCGCCTGCTTCGAGGAGGACATTGAGGATCTGGTGTTTACCGAGATTCCGCAAGACAGCACGCAGATCGACGTGGCCGCCTTTGGCCGGAACGCGGACGACGGCGACTCCGGCACGTTCGAGCGCTAGAGCTTTCGGTGAATCGAGCGGTTGCGTGGTGAAGACTGCGACGTCGGCGTCAACAGATTTGACGAGATTTGATTTGAGCGGCAGGCGCAGGCGCGAATCGATTACGGCGCGAAGAAGTTTTTTGCGCCGAGGCTTGCCAGTGCGATCGGTCATGCGCGGATTGTCCGCGAGGACTGTGCCGATGCCGGTGAGGAGCGCGTCGGCTTGGTGACGAAGGTGCTGGACGGCCTCGCGCGAGGCTCCGCTTGTGATCCAGGTGGTGCTGCCGGAGCGCGCGGCGATTTGACCGTCGAGGGTGAGCGCGGTTTTCAGCGTGACGAAGGGCAGGCCGGTGCGAATCCATTTGGCGAAATCTTCATTGAGTTCGCGGGCGGCGGCGTCGTGAATGTCTGTGGAAACTTCGATTCCTGCGCGGCGGAGTTGCGCGAAGCCTCGGCCTGCGACGGCGGGGTTCGGGTCTGGCATTGCGGCTACGACTCGTTTAATTCCTGCGGCGATGATTGCATTTGTGCAGGGGCCGGTGCGGCCTGTGGTGCAGCAGGGTTCGAGGGTGAGGTAGAGAGTTGCGCCGCGGGCTTTTTTGCCGACTTTTTTCAGGGCGACAATTTCGGCGTGGTCGCGGCGATCGTAGGAATGGAAGCCTTCGCTGATGACGCGGTTGTTTTTGACGATGAGGCAGCCTACGCGGGGGTTGGGATGAGCGAGGGCTGTGCCGCGTTGCGCGAGGGTTAGGGCGCGGGTGAGGTGGGATTCGTCGGCGGCGATGTTGGGCTTGATCCCGCCAAAAGTCAAAAGAGCCGGCGGGACGCCGGCGTTACGGAAGGGCATTGAAGCCCTTTGGAGATGCGAAGTCTACGGCGATTTTGCTAGTCGAAGAGGGAGTTGACATAGGTTTGGGGGTCGAAGGGGACCAGGTCGTCGATTTGTTCGCCGGTGCCTACGAAGCGGATGGGGAGATTCAGTTCGTGGGCGATGGCGACTACGATGCCGCCTTTGGCGGTGCCGTCGAGTTTGGTGAGCACTATTCCTGTGACGCCGGAGTGGCTCCAGAATTCGCGGGCTTGGTTCAGACCGTTCTGGCCGGTGGTGGCGTCGAGGACGAGGAGAACGTCGTGAGGCGCGCCGGGGACAATTTTCGCGGCGGTGCGCTTCATTTTTTCTAGCTCGGCCATGAGATTGGATTTAGTGTGGAGACGGCCGGCGGTGTCGACGATAACGGCGTCGACATTGCGCGCGATGGCGGCGGAGAGTGCGTCAAAAATTACGGCGGAAGGATCGGAACCGGATTTTTGTTTGATGACTTCGACGCCAGAGCGGCGGCCCCAGACTTCGAGCTGTTCGATCGCGGCAGCGCGGAAGGTGTCGGCGGCGACGAGCATTACGCTGGCGCCTCCTTTTTTCAGGCGATTCGAAAGCTTGCCGATGGTGGTGGTTTTCCCAGTGCCGTTGACGCCGACGACGAACAGAACACGAGGAGCCGCGGCGTTGCCGTTCCCGTCGGCGGCGGGAGGCGGGAATGTGAGAATTTTCGAGATCTGATTTTTCAGTTCGCGCTTCAGGTCTTTGGCTTCAACGAGCTTGTGCTCGTTGACCTGCTGGCGGAGCGCGGCGAGGACTTCTTTTGTGGTGCGGACGCCGATGTCGGCGCTGAGCAATGCGGACTCGAGTTGGCGCAGAAGCTCGGGGTCGACGGGGCGGTCGCCCGTAAGGATTTGCTCTACTTTCGCCGAGAGCTCCGTTTTCGTCTTGCTGACGGAATCTTTCAGGCGCTCGAGGAGCGTGGGTTCGGGTGGTCCGAAGAGAGTGATCATGGGTTCGCCGCGTAATGCGGAAACAAATATTCTAGCAGACGGTGGGACGAAGAGGAGGCAAAGAGAGATGGGCGGATGAACCTATCGCGGCGGAGTCCTGTTCGGCATGTGAATTTTCGGAGTGGAACTTTCCAAATAACGGGACGATCATTCGGTAGATGCCGGGCCAGGATCTAATTGCCGGGACCGCGGTCCACAAAGTGGCCAACTGTGTGCAGAACTTTGCGCATTTTTTCGAGAAGGTGAAAGAGTACTTTTTCTATGTGCTAGCGAGCGCAGCACTTCTTGTATCACGCAAGGCTTCCAAGGGTAGTTATAAAACTGCAGTACTGTTTACCAGCGATTCCATACCAACTTATCTGTTCAGAGCAATCACGATCCTCTCCGCAGAGTGAGCGCTCTGGTCCAAGGAGACGATTCACAATGAAGCTTCCATTTGCGAGGCTAGTACTCGCTTTAGCGGTGCTCTGTTTGTTCACACTCCCAGCGGTGGCGGACACTTTGCCGGCCGAAGGTTGCAATGCCGACAACACCGTGTGCGTCGCGATTGAAGGCCAGACCATGTCGTACACACCGGGGTTCTTTGGTATTTCCGGTGACGCGGTGCTGATTGACAGCGGCGGAAATATTGACGGTGTATTCCGAATCTTCAACGACCTGATCGACACAGGGGGCGGAACGGGACTTGGCTTGACCGCTTTCTTGTTCGGATCCACGACAGGAATTCCCGATCCCTCGACTTTCAGTTTCAACGCGATAGGCCTTCTGTTTGGGGCCGACAACGGGACCGGTGTTCCGCTTTTGAGTGTACCGGGTTTCGTTGAGACCGAATTCATCGGGAATGGGACCCTCTACGAGCTCTTTTCGGTGCCTGAACCTGGCACATGGCAACTGCTCGGTCTTGCGTTGTTGTTGCTCGCGGGAATGGGGTTCGCAGGCAGGCGTACGAGCGACGTCAGCGCGTAAGCCAAACTGTTTTAGTTTCGTCCTACCTTCGTAGGTGAAGCGCACAAATTTTAGCCTCGCCGGTGGAAACAGGACCCGGCGAGGCTGCCACGAAACCCTTCCACCGTCCGCGTGTGTCGCGGATGCCAGGAACCAAGTGAAACTGCGACCCGGCCCAATTTCGATATCTCCCAAAAATCTTAGGAGGAGTCCTATGAGTAGGCGTTTTCTGAGCCTGCAGAGCATTTGCCTGCTCGCGGCGCTCGTATTTGTAGGCTGTGTTCCGCTTTTCGCCCAGTCCAATACGGCCACGCTCGAGCTTGCCGACGGTACCCAGAAATTGGTGGTCCCGAAAATGCACAAAGGAATTGGGGCCGGCCCGGCGCAAGGTAGCGCAGTGAAGCTTGTGGCGACTCCGGGCATAGCGTTTTACACGGCGAATTACACTTCATTGGGTGTGAAGCCGGTGCCCTTCAGCATCATCGGGACGGACCCAAGCCTCGGCGCAAACACCACGACGATTCCCACGGTAATCGTGCCGCTGAAGTTTATTTTCCCGAACCCTGGAAATCCTTCGCTGGACGGCACGAACGTGACGCCAGCCACGGAGAATTCGCCGATGTTTTTGACCGCCGACTATACGTTCAACGGGTTAGATCTCGGCACGACTCAGTATGGAGACGCTGTGCAGCGCGGTGAGTTCTGGAACCTTCCGGGGTTCAGCGCGGCGGGTTACCACGTGCTGCTCGGGCCCCCGGTGATTGCGCCCACAGTGACTATCACCGTACCGGCAGGCAAAGGCAATGCGTTCGCGCTGAAGAACGGCCTTGTTGGTGTGCTGGCTGATTCGTACTTCGAGGGGACTGTTCTCGCCGGTTTGCTCCCATCCTACACGGCCAACATGCTGCCCATCTTCGTGACTGATAACGTGTTTCTGTCGAACGACGGTGGACTCTCCACCTGCTGCATATTGGGCTTCCACAACTCGCAAGGACCGCCGATTTCGACGGCTCAGACTTGGATCTACGCCGCATACACCGAACCCGGGACATTCCGCGGCGACGTAATCCTGGACGTACAACCGTTGAGCCATGAAGTATCGGAGTGGCTGAACGATCCGTTCGTGGGCGCATTTCCGTTTGGAATTAATCTGGTGGCGCCATACGTCCTTCCAGGATTCGGCGGGTCTTGCCAAGTGAACTTCGAAACCGGCGACGTGCTCGAGGCGCCGCCGGTGGTGTTCACGAAAACGACAAACGCAACTGTGTACCATTTGCAGGACGAGGCGTTTATTACTTATTTCTTACGCAGCGTTCCCTCGTTCTCTGAGAATGGGTTCTACTCGTTAATCGGAACATTTACAAATCCCGATCAGCTCTGCGGTCCAGGCTAGAGAGCGGCGGACCAGGCCAAGACAACTAACGGAGCGGTGGATGCCTCTTTAGTCGGCGTCCACGCGCTCCGTTTCTTTTTTGGTTTAAAGATTCTCGCTGAGCCAGACATTTAGGCGAGCGAGGGTGGGGATGTAGGAGCGCAGGCCCATGACGAAGAAAAGTTCGGCGAGGATGATGGCTGCTACCGGGACAATCGTAAGCGAATAGCGCACCGCGGCGTCATAGTGGAAGACTTTGTCTGTGACTAGGGCGACGGCGGTGGGGCCGATGCCGAGGCCGATGAGATTTACGACGAGCAAGTAAAAGGCCGTGGCTTGGCCGCGCATGGCGTTGGGGACGAGCTCGACAATCGCCGCGGGGATCAGGCAGGTGGGCATGCAGCCGAAGAAAATTGCGATGTAGAGAAGAGGGATCATGACGTTGGTTTGCGGGACGAGCGGGAAGAGAATTCCGGGGATGAGCCACGCGGCCGCAGCAAACACTGCGACGCGCATGTAGGCGTCGCGGTAGCCGCGCTTTGCAAGCCACGCTACAGCTTTACCTGCGGTGAGCATTCCGAGAGTGCCTGCCAAGATCTGCGCTGAGCCGAAGACTATACCTGCGTGCGAGGCTGCCATGTGATGATTGCGCACGAGGAACGTGATTCCCCAGGCTGAGGTTCCATAGGCGGCGAGCGCGGCGAGTCCCATTCCCACGTTGAGTGAAAGCAAGGCCTTCTTATTCTGAGCGAAGTATTTCCGTACGGCCGACAGCGGGATTCGTTCGACTTTGATTTTTCCCTCGGCGTTCTCGAAAACTCGCGCGCCTTTGCGGGAGGGATCGCGAAGGCTGAGCAGCACGAGGATGAAGAGAATTCCAGAGATTCCGAGGAAAATGAAGAGGGCTTGCCACGGGCGGACGAGTCCAAGCACTGGAAGCTCGAACATTTGCCTGCTGCCGAAATAGCGGAGGAGCAGGCCGCCGAGAAGAAATGCAAAGCCGCCGCCAATGTAAGTGGCCATGGTGTAGACGCTGAATGGCACGGAGCGTTTGGCGGGCGGAAATGAATCTGAAATCATCGAATAGGCTGCGGGAGAAAGAGTCGCCTCACCTACGCCAACTCCCATGCGCAAGATGAAAAGCTGGGCATAGGAATTGATGAGGCCGCAACCGCCCGTCATCAGACTCCACGTAAACATTCCCACGATAATCAGACGCGGGCGGCTGATGGAATCCGCCAGGCGCCCGAACGGGAGTCCCAGCACGGAATAAAAAACGGCGAAGCTGAAGCCGATCAGCAGGCTCATTTCGGTGTCGGTGATTCCGAGGTCGCGGCGAACCGGGGCGACGAGTAGATTCAGAATCTGCCGGTCAATGAACGAGAAGATGTAGGCGCAAAGGAGAATCGCGACGGTGTACCAGGCCCAGGCTGTGGATGGATAGGCCTGTTCACTTTCTGCTGGTGCGTCTATAAGATGGGCCTTCTCGTGAGAGTTCACTCCCGCCACCTTGCGGTTCACAGAATTGTGCGCAAAAGACCGATGCTTTATTGCATGCAATTGGGATTGGCGGCAAGTTTTCTATTGCTGGCGTGCGTGGGCGCGCCGGCTGGGGCGCGATTGGGCCGCGTGAGTGGGCGTATTTTTGATCCACAAGGCGCGCCGGTGGCGAGCGTTCGCGTTTCGTTGGTGAAAGATTCTGGGATGGCTGTGCAGGCGGCGAGCAGCGATTCGGAGGGGCGATTTCAGTGGGCGGATGTTGAGCCGGGCCGGTACACAGTGAGGGCTGAGATTTCGAGTTTCGCGCCGGTAAGTGCGGACGTGACGGTTGTGGAGGGGCAGGAAGCGACCGTGGAGCTGAAATTCGCGCAAATCGCTTCGGTGCGGCAAGCCGTGACGGTGGTCGGCACTTCAGCGCCATCTTCGCTGACGCCCGATCCGTCGGAGCGAATCGTGGTTCACGATCAAGTGCTGGACGCGAATCCAGGCCGTCCTGGCGCTCCCATCTCGATTCCGGGTTATCCGATTGAAACGGCGTCGGGCGGGATCAAGGCGCCGCAATATTTTGCGCCGGGGGTGGCGGGCGATCACGGGGAACCGATCGCGCAGTTTTATCAAATTGGGGATTTTCTGTACCCCAACAATCTGCCGGCGAATGCGCACGGGAACGGTTATGCCGATCCGAATTTTCTGATTGCGCCGATGATTGAGGCCGTGGCCATTGACGGCGGCGCGTTTAATGTGCGCGAGGGTAACAATTCTGTGGATTTGGCTGCGACCTACGTGCCGCGGGAGCGGTTGAATTCGTTTGTGGAGCTAACCGGAGACTATCGGGATATCGATCTAGTGGCGGGGTGGAGTCCGAAGAATCCTGCGACGAATGCTTTCGTCGCGGTAGAGGCGGCTTATGGGAACGGTTACCTGGCGCGGCTGGAGCACCGGCAACAGTACAAGGTAAATGCGCTACGGCAATTCGAATTCGGGCGGAACGAGCTGACGCTATTTGGCGTTGGCTATTACGGGACTTCTTTCGTTCCCGGACTGATTCCTACCGACACCTTCGTACCGAACGATACGGTGGACAACCGGCAATTCGATCGCACGAATACGGCGATTTTTGTTGTGAGCGATACCTGGCGAATTAACGACAATCAGCAACTGACGATGTCGGGATTTTTTCGCGAGTACGCGCTGACGCTGCGATCGAATTTCGCGCCGGTGTATTCCACAACGCCACCTTTTCAGGTGATCGGAGGCTTGATCCAGCAGAGTGAGATGCGAAACGTCGCCGGCGGAGGACCGCTTTACACGCAGAAGATTGCGCCGTGGCTTTCGGTGTTGGCAGGAGTTGACTTGAGGCGCGATGCGCCTCGCGATCTGAATTTGAAGGCGGCGAATGCGCAGGGAATTTTCGAGCCAGTGACGAGCAACAATTTGACGCTGTCGTTCGTCGAGCCATACATTTCGTTCGACGGGACGTTGAGCCGGTACGTTCATTACGACGTGGGCGTGCGTCGCGAAGAAGTGTGGATCGACAACGTAGATAAAATTAATGCGGCGAACTCATTCGATAAGCTGGCGGGGCTGACGCTGCCCAAGGCGACGCTGACGATTCTGCCGCCGCAGAGCACATTTCTACCGACGGTCGCGTTCAGCTACGGGGAGGCATTTCATACCGAGGATCCGCGGATTGGGAGCGGCACAATGGCGCCGATGCTTTTGGCGCCTTCACGGCTGTATCAGCTGGTGCTGGATAAGACCGTGCAGAAATTTGATTTCCGAGTGACGCTGAAGCACGTGACGAACTCGCAGGAGCTGGCGAAGATCGATCCCGACACGGGATTGCAGGAGGATCTGGGGCCGTCGCTGAACCGGGTGATCATCGTGGCGCTGCAGCGGAATTTTTCGCAGGGCTCGATTTCGATTTCGTACGCGCAGGCCGATGCGCGAGACCGGCCGACGGGCGAGCCAACGCCGGAGGCACCGCGATTGATTTGGGATGCCGTGGCGACTGAGAACCATCTGCCACTCCGTCTGCGTGGGCGATGCGAATTTGAATACGTGCGAGGGGCGCCGCTTGGTGATGGTTTTGTGGGTATGGGCGTGCCGGAATTTCGCGGGGCGCTGTTGCGGCCGTTTTTCGATGGGCGGATGAGTTTGTCCACGGAGTTTCTAATTGCCAGCGGCCATACTGGACAAACGACGGAGACTTTTGCGTTTCCTACGGATGCTACTTTCCCGACGCCGTTCGAGCGAGTGGTGGGAGTGCCGCTGAAGTCGTACATCACGGTGAGCTGGACATATCATTTTTCGAAATGAGGCGGCCTTTGGGGCGTCGCTTAAAGTGAACGCTGCCTAGACTTCGACGAGAGTAGCGGTGAGGCGGAGGCGGCCGGCTTTGACGGCGGATTCGAGGGCGGCGACGACTTTGGGATCGAAGCGGGAGACGGCGAGCGAGCGGATGCGTTCCATGGCGAAATCGAGATCCATCGCGGATTGGTAGGGGCGGTTCGTGGTGATGGCATCGAGGGTGTCGGCCACGGCGATGATGCGCGCCATCAGCGGAATTTGATCGGCTGCGAGGCCGTAGGGGTAGCCGGCGCCGTCGAGACGCTCGTGGTGCAATTCGATTCCGGGCAGCATTTCTTTCAGCTGCGCGACGGGGCGCATGATGTTGGCGCCTTTCACCGTGTGCTGCTTCATAAGCTCGAATTCTTCGTCGGTCAGCTTGCCGGGCTTTTTCAGGACGCGGTCGTCCACGCCGATTTTTCCCACGTCGTGCAGGAGCGCTGAGATGCGCAGGCGGTCGAGATCTTCAGACGTGAGCTGCAAGTATTCGCCGATGATCATGGAATATTTCGCCACGCGACCGGAGTGACCGCGCGTGTAGGGATCCTTTTCGTCGATGGCGGCGGCGAGCATGCGGATGGAGCCAAGGAAGAGGTCGCGATTTTCGGCGGCGGCTTGCTTCAGGCGTTCGACGTAACGCTCGATATCGCCAGCCATGTGGTTGAAGGTTTCGGCGAGCTCTCGGATTTCGGCGGCGCCGCGCACTTCGACGCGCTCGTGAAATTCAGCGCGGCTGATGGCGCGGGTTGAAAATACGAGGCCGCGAATCGGGCGCGTGATTCCGACGGCGAAGAGGTATCCGAACATGAGAGCGACGAACGTCACGCCGAGGACGAACGTCAGCGCTTGGGTCGTGAGTTCCTGCACACCGGCGTCGGTGCGGGCTTCGTCGAGGCCACGCTCAGCGATCACAGCCCAGCGCAGCTCGGGAATCGTGCTGTAAGTGCCGATCATTTCGGTTTTGCGGTTTTTGTTCTTGGCAGGCAGCGAGAAATGCATCGTTTCGGTGGCGCGCAGTTCTTGTGGCAGGTCTTTGAATTTTGTGACGAGCGGCGACGTGGCGGAAAGATCGCGGCCGGGAACCATTTCGTTGGTGTTGGGATGCGCGACGATGTGGCCGTGCACATCAACGATGAAAACCGTGCGGTCGCGAACGCTCGCGTCGCGCAAGCGGCCGAGCAGATGGTCGATGGAAACTACCGACGCGAACATTCCGGTGAATTGGCCTTCAGCGAGCAGCGGAATGGAGACGACCAGCGCGGGGCGGTTGTCCTGGCCTACGCCGAATGGTTCGCTGACGTAGTTGAGGCCTTGAATGCTGGCGGTAAAGGCGCGCTTGAGCGCGACTGCGACGAAGGGATCGGCGTCGGCGCGGAAGCTGCCGGCGGATTCGCCTTTGGCCTGCGTGTTGACTGCGGTGACGTAGAGAACGTCGGGATTATTTTCGACGAAGTTCTGCAGCAGGCGCGTCATCTGCGGGGCGTGCGAGGGCTCGTCAACATTTTGAATCCAGCCGGTGAGGGCGAGAAGCTGGCGCTGGCTGAGGAGCTGTTCGCGCAGGCTCGATTCGAACTGCACGGTTTCGCTGGCGAGCGAACGCGTGATTTCGTTCTGCTGGAGGCGCTCTGTGTCTTGCAACTTCTCTTCGCTCAATCGGAGCACTTGCCGGTGATAGAGCCATAGCGGCATGACGCTGACGAGCAGGAGCGCGCCCATCACGATCCAGAGGATGCGCAGGCGGCGTGTCGTCAGCTGATTGAGGGCGTTGATGGGCACAGGGATTCCCAGCCTTTAATGCTATCGGCCGGATAGGAGTGCGCACAACAGGACGAAAGTACTAGAGTTGGCGGATAAGTCACATGGGTTCAGGAGGTTCCAGAGGTTCGGGACTCTCGACTTGGGCAGGCTTACTTGCGGAATTTCAGGCGGGGTTCTTCGCCTGCTATCAAACGCTCGATGTTGGAGCGATGTTTCGCGAGGATGAGCACGGCGATGAGGATTGTCCCCAGGCTGACGAATTCCGGGGGCGCATGGCCTGGAGCGTAAAGGATATAGACCAAAACCGGCATGGCAGCGGCGGCGGCGATCGAGCCGAGTGACGAGTAGCGCCAGAAGACGACCACGAGGAACCAGAGCACAACTGCCGCGATGACGGCCTGCCAGCAGATGGGAATGAAGACGCCGAGTCCGGTGGCGACGCCTTTGCCGCCGCGAAATTGCAGCCACACCGGGAACACGTGGCCGATTACGGCGAAGATTGCGCCCAGCATCATCCAGCGGATGTTCCAGCCGGTCCAATGGCCTGCGATCCAGACGGCGAGGTAGCCTTTTCCGGCGTCGAAAAGCAACGTGAGCGCGCCAGCGATGGGACCGGCGTTGCGAGTGACGTTGGCGGCGCCGATATTTCCGCTGCCGACGCTGCGAATATCAGCGCCGCCGAATGCCTTGACGACGAGCAGGCCGAAAGGAATCGAGCCGAGGATGTAGGCGACGACGGGGATGAGCGTCGTGACGTTCACAAAGGACAGGTCGAGAGAAGCGAACGGTGCGGCGGAAACGATCATTTTCCTTTGCTAGTGGTTCTTTTTGCTAGTGTGCTTAGGCGGTTGAGCCGCCGACGAATGGAAAAGACGCAACGCGATTATATTGCGCGCCGGTTGATTTCAGTAGGCTTTCGTAGAGGTGAAAATTCGTCTCGGTTGCTGCTCCGAAGTCGGTTGACTTCATGTCGCTCGCCGTTTGAACCACTGCGCGGATGTCTTCGTCCGATTTGAATCGGGCCAGGGTGAGGTGAGGCGTGAAGGGGCGCGTCTCGGCTTCGATTCCCAGCGGCACGAGCCCTCGATCGATATTGGCGGCAAGCTCCGCGAGATTTGGCGAAGCGGCGATGCCACACCAGAAAGCGCGGGGGCGGCGCTCGTTGGGGAAGAAACCCATGCCGCGGAAATGGAGCTCTACGGGCTGTGCGGCGTGAATGGAGGAGAGCGCGGTCTGGATAGGGCTCAACTTTTCATTGCCCACGTGGCCGATGAATTTCAGCGTGATGTGGAGATTTTCGGGCTTTATCCAGCGCGCCGCTCGGGATTTTGGCTGAAGCTTTGCGATCAGTTCTGCGATTGCGTGGCGGACTGGATCCGGCAAGTCTAGCGCAACGAAGAGACGCACGAGATTATGACCGGCTGCGCGGGAAGAGAAAATAGCGGCGCACCGAATCGAGCGCGGTTTGTGAGGCGTGCATGCGGATCCGTTCGCGATCGCCGGGGAATTGGAAGCGACGCTCGCGCGGACCTCGCTCGTCCGCGATGCCGATGTGCACGAGGCCGACTGGTTTTTCAGGCGTGCCACCGCCCGGCCCTGCGATTCCCGTGACGCCCACGCCGATCGTTGCGCCGGTTCTCTTGCGGATGCCGTCGGCGAGAGCCAACGCCACTTCCGGGCTTACCGCGCCTCTGGCTTCGATCAGCTCCGCGGGAACATCGACCAGCGCGGATTTCAGCTCGTTGCTATAGCAAACCACGCCGCCGAGAAAATAGACGGAGCTTCCGGGAATATTGGTGAGGCGTTCTGCGAGCAGGCCGCCGGTGCAGCTTTCGGCGACGGCAATCGTGGCGCGATTTTCGGTGAGCACACGCGCGACGACTTCCTCCATCGCTTCGCCCTCGGTGGAATACAGGTGTTCGCCGAGCGCGAGCGCCATGCGCTTCACCATTTCATCGAGAATCTGATTGGCCTGGGCGGGATCGCGCGACCAGACGCGCGGATGAAGTTGAATTCCCGGCGGCGACGCGAGGATTGTGGTTTCGGTGTCGGGGTAGAGCGCGTAGAGAGGCGAGACGCGCTGCTCGACTTCCGATTCGGGCAGCCCCGTGATGCGCAGATCGCGGGTGAACAGGCGCTCGTCGTGGCCGAGCCTGGTGAGGCGCGGCCGGATTTCCTGGTCGAACATCGCGCGAAGCTCCGAAGGAACGCCAGGAAGCAGAATCACGATGTGGCCGCTCGTTTCGATCCAGAGGCCGGGAGCGCTGCCGCGCGGATTCGGAATTACCGTGGCGCCTTCGGGAACCATCGCCTGGCGACGATTGATTTCGGGCATCACGCGCCCGAAGCGGCGGAAAAGTTCCTGGATGTGGCGGAGGACGCTTTCGTTCAATTCGAGTTTGCGGCCGAGCAGATCAGCGACAGCTTCGCGAGTGCGGTCGTCGTCCGTGGGGCCAAGTCCGCCGCAGGCGACGACCAGATCAGCACGATCGAGGGCTTGGCGGAAGGACGCGCGCATGTCGTCGAGTGAATCGCCGACCACGGCTTTGTGCACCACGCGAATGCCGACTTGGTTCAGGCCGTCGGTGAGAAAAAGAGAATTCGTGTCGAGGCGGTAGGGCGTGAGCAGTTCCGAGCCGATGGCGATAATTTCTGCCCGCATCGATGGGCGCTAACCGAAGAGCGGAAGACCCTCGACGTCCCAGTCGAGAGAGTAGATGGCGCTATTGGTGGTGATCATGGCGCGGCGGCTGGGCATCAGCGCGAGGCCCACGATATTGCTGCCGCCGAGAACGACTTGAGGTTCTGCGTGCGGGCTGAGCCGTACGATGCCGCGCCGGCCGCTGAAAGATGCCGCGACGTAAAGATTCCCGAAGCGATCGAAGGCGAGGCCCTGCGGGCGCCCGAGTCCGCGGAAGAAAACGCTGACATCGCCGCCGGGAGTGATTTTGTAGACGCGGTCGAAGCTCGACGTGGTAGGACCGGTGACGTACAGATCGCCGGTGGGACTAAATGCGAGGTGATATGCGGCGAGCGAGGGCTCGAGCGTGGCGAAGACGAAAATTTCGCGGTCGGGGCCGATTTTGAAAATCGTGCCGCTGCGATCGCCCACGTAGAGGTTGCCGGCTTTGTCGAAGGCGAGGCCGGTGGCGATGCCCATGCCTTCGATCCATTGCATGGCGCGGCCGTCGGGCGAAATGCGGTGGATGGTGCCGTCGTTGCGGCAGGAAACGAAAAGAAAGCCGTCGTGGTCAATCGCCAGACCGGTGGGATTCATCAGCTCGGTGATGAACGGCTTCACGGTGTGATTGGAGGTGATTTTGTAGAGCGAGACGGGAACTTTCTGGCCGCGCTGGCCGCTGAAGGTGACGTAGACGTTTCCTTCGGAGTCGACTGCGGGGCTGGCGACTGGATGGAGATTGTCGGCGATTTGCACGCCGAGCGCCATTGGGAAAGGAGCGCTTTCGACGCTGCCCATTTTCACACGCACGGCTCCGCCTTCCGCGCCATCGGGGACGCGCGCGATCAGCATATTTTCGGCGGCCATCACCAGGCTGCCTTCTGCGGCGCCGAATTGGACCTGCGCGCGGGTGTGGTTGCGCGTGTCGAAGCCGCTGCCTTTGATCGAGACTTCACCGCCCGGCAGGGCTGCTGCGGGGGTGACGCTTTCGATTCGAGGTGTGCCGTTCGATTTCAATTTGATTGGTCCCGTTGCTGCCACGTTGAGCTCGAAACTCAAAACCTGCCGGTCTAAAGACCCTTCGTTCCTCAGGACGAGCCGGCGCTACAGAAACCGACGCTACAAAATCTAAAGGCCGGCTGCGCGGGCTAGCCACAATCCGATTGCGGCGTAGATACCTGCGATCCAGTCGTCTGCCATGATACCCCAGCCGCCGGGAAGGGACTCGGCTTGTCGGGCTGGGAACGGCTTCCAGATATCGAAAACGCGAAAAAGTATAAAACCCAGGAGCAAATATTTCCAGTTGAGGGGGCTATGCGCAGCGATCACCCCAATTGGAGGCGAATTTAGATCCAAAGACAACCTCGACCAGGTGGGAACTCCGCACCCGAGCAACAAAGTTAAATGCTGCCCTGAGACTTCATCGATGACAACGCGCTGCGGATCGCCGTCACGCCAATACCGAGACGCTTTGTCAGCGCTCCAAACGCCGATTGCACCAAGAGCGAAGGTAACGAGGAGTTGAAACAGAAGTATTTCGTCGGCAGGACTGGGTCGCACGTTGCCGGAAACAAAGAAAATGTTATCGTGCCTAACCAGTCTCCAAACGTTAGTAGGCCCGATGTAAGTTGTGAGCAAAACCCAAAAAGGAAGCACCACTGCGATCAGGCCACCGATCGAGCCCCAGGTGCCGGGGGCGACGGGGATGTAGCCGAGGCCGCAGGCTGTGGCGATGAAGAGGGCGAGGCGCGGTTTGCGCTCGGCTGTGATTGGCGAGCGCGACGCGTCGGAGATGTTTGGCGCTGCGGTGCCTGAGTCGGCGCTCATCCGTGAGCGTCCTTGTTGTCGTCGGGGTCATCGCGGTCGCTTGGGCGCGAGTCTTCGTCTTCTGATTCGTCGAAGACTGGGTTGCTGATTACGTATTTTTCGCTGGACCAGTTGCCGAGGTCGAGGAGGCGGCAGCGTTCGCTGCAGAACGGAAAATCGGCGCTTGTTTCGGAGTCGGTTGGTTTGCGGCAGATGGGGCAGCGGTGCTTCATGGGTTCTATAGTAAGGCTAACATGGATGGATTTTGGTGGGAGTTTGATACGGCGCGTGGGAATAGAGTCAAAAGAGCCGACCGGAGGCCAGCGGTACAAGAACCGCGGTGAGTCTTACCGGGATGCTAGGATTGGAAATGGGTTTGACGATGGCGTCGACTCTGCGATTTCTGCGCGGATCGCGGGGGCTTGCGGCGCGGCGAATTCTATGGCGCGGGCGATTAGGTCGTAGTCGTTTGATTCGGTGATTTCTGCTGTGGCCATTGTGCCGGGTGCGGGCAGCATCTCGGCGTCGTTTACGCCTTCGAATTCGGTTATGTAAACCTTGCCGTCGATTTCTGGGGCCATGCCTTCGAGGCGCGCTTCCCAGATGAGATCTGTGTCCTTCGAGGGGCCTTCCAGCATCACCTGCAGGCGCTGGCCCACGCGCTTGCGCAGCTTGCGGGCGGAAATTTTCTTCTGGATTGCCATCAGGGTGTCGCGGCGGCGGGCGATCGTTTCGTCGTCCACTTTATTTTCGAGGGCGAAGCTTTTCGAGGTGTCCTCGTCGGAATAGGCGAAGACGCCCATCCAGTCGAATTCGGCGGCGCGGACGAAATCGCAGAGCTCGCGGAAATCTTTTTCGGTTTCGCCGGGGAAGCCGACGATGAACGAGGTGCGAATCGAAACGCCGGGAATTGCTTTGCGCGCGCGCTCGAGCATTTTCAGGAATGCATCGCCGCTCGAGCCGCGCTTCATGCGCGCGAGGACGCTGCGGCTGGCGTGTTGCAGCGGCACGTCGAGATATTTTGCGAGGCGCGGATGCGCTGCGATCGTATCGAGCAGGCGCGGCGTGATGCGGTTCGGGTAGCAATAGAGGAAGCGAATCCAATTCAGATCTTCGATTTGCGCGAGGCGCTCGAGGAGGATGGGGAGGCCGTCGCGCAGGCCGAGATCTTCGCCGTAGAAAGTGGTGTCCTGGCCAATCAGCGAAATTTCGCGGACGCCGGCGGCGGCGAGATTTTCTGCCTCGCGCACCACGGATTCGAAGCGGCGGCTGCGGAATTTTCCGCGCAGCTGCGGGATCACGCAGAAGGTGCAGGGATGGTCGCAGCCTTCGTTGATTTTGATGTAGGCGGTGTGGCGGGGCGTGGCGAGGATGCGCGGCGTCAGGTCGTGGTAGAGATAGGACGGCAGGGAAGCGTTGTTGCCGTCGGAGCCTGCCGGGTGAAGCTGGCCTTCGCAGGCTTGGAGGATTTTGTCGACTTCACCCGTACCGATGACGGCATCGACTTCGGGAATCTGCTCGCGAATGTCGTTGCGGTAGCGTTCAACCATGCAGCCGGCGACGATTAATTTTTGCGCGCGACCGAATTTCTTGTACTCGGCCATCTCGAGGATCGACTGCACGGATTCCTGCTGCGCCGGGGCGATGAAGCTGCAGGTGTTGACGACGAGCACGTCTGCATCGCCCGCGCGTGGCGTGATTTCGTAGCCTGCGCG
This sequence comes from uncultured Acidobacteriota bacterium, assembly GCA_963772535.1. Classification (GTDB taxonomy): domain Bacteria; phylum Acidobacteriota; class Terriglobia; order Acidiferrales; family UBA7541; genus Palsa-295. Next base: position 70,124 of record CAVYXN010000001.1, on the reverse strand, counting down.
CGTGAGAATGCCCATCATCACCTCGCTATCGACGAGGTTCTTGGGGCATCCCAGGCTTACAAATCCAACTTTAGGCATACCAGCGCGCTTCCTCGACATCATTGGAAACAAACAATTCTAACACGGACGACTTGGCATAATTGAACTTCGTTAAGGTTTACGCGAGCGCAGAGTGTCGCGGATTGAGCGGAGGAGGGAGGACATTTGCTCGATGGGAGCTGCGTGTTCGCCGAAACGGGCGGATTGGTATAGCTCGGTTAGTTGCGCAACTGGGGCTGAAATTTCTGATGAGGGGATTGCGGCGGCGAATTCGAGGGGCGTTTGCGATTCGGCTTTTTTCCAGCCATGCTTTTCGAGGAGGCGCAGCATTTCGCGGTATTCGAGGGCGGCGAGCGATGCCGTGAGATTTCCGGCGCGACGGGCGCGCAGGCTCCAGCGCGCAACGACATATGTGATAAGCGGTCGGCCGCGCAAGTACATCAACAGGGCGACGAGCAGCACGAGGAGCGTGGGCAGAAAGTACGGCGAGGCTTCGATTCGCTTGTCGAGCGCGAGAATCATTTGCATCAGCTGGCGCTGCTTTTCTTTGTAGTATTTTTGCGCGCGATCGCCGAAATCGTGCGAAGTGCGTTGCACGTTCTGCGCCAGATTCAGCTGATGGCCGAAATCGTAGTTGACGATCCACTCGCTCCAGGCGAATTGGAACCAGTCCCAATACATGGCGAGGCGTTCGAGCAATCCGCCGGGGCGCGCATTGGCGGGCGGAGTAGGGTCGAAGGTGATCCAGCCGTAATCGGGGAAATAGACTTCCACCCAGGCGTGCGCATCACTTGCGCGAACGATGTAGTCGCCGCCCACGTCGTTGTACTCGCCCGGTAGAAAACCAGTGACGTAGCGCGCCGGGATTCCCTGGGTGCGCGCGAGAATCGTCATGGCGGAGGCGAAGTACTCGCAGTGGCCGGCGCGGCGGTCGAAAAGAAAATAGGAGAGCGGATCTTTGCCGTGCGGATCGGTGAGGTCGAGCGAGTAGGCGTACTTTGTTTTTAGGTACGTTTCGATTCTCGAGGCTTTGTCGTAGGGATTTGTGGCGCCGCTGGTGATTTGTGCGCCGAGCTTCGCGATCCGGGGATCGAGGGTGGGCAGCTCCAGATACATTCGTCGCGTAATTTCCGGGTAGTCGGCGGGGGCCTGGCGAAGCTCGGTTGCGGGAATCACGGGCAGCAGGGAATCGGCCTGGTAGCGGACCTTTGTTTCGTTGTGGAAGGGATTGGAGAGCGAGCCGGTTTTGTCGTAAACGAGAAATCCGGAGCGCTTGGTGGCGTCGGGGCGATCCGTTTCGTTTGTGAACCGTCCTCGCACATCTACCAGCTTCAGCGCCACGAAAAGAGCGTCACTCGCAATCGGTTCCATGAGGACTGTGTAGTGCAGCGGGTAATATTCGCCGCGCGCAGGCATCGCGGCCATCAACCGATAGATGCCGTCGCCATTCGGCGTCACGACGGTGGGATCGTGATTGGGCGTGAACCAGCGGCGGCCGTCAAAATCGGTGAAAGCGATGCCGCGCCAGTGGACATTGGAAGCGCGCGAGGGATCGCCATTGATCTTGATGCGCATCACGACCGCGGGATTTTTCTTGATTTTGCCGATGGCGCCGAGAGTGACGCTGTCACTAAAGCCCGTCATCAAGGTGGGCTGGATGTTGATGGCGCTCATGTAGCCCGCGGTGAAGCGAGGAATTATGAAGAAAAATGCGGCGCCCACGACGAGCGTGCCGACCGCGACAAGAATCGAGGTGAGACCGAGCGCGCGATTCAATTTCTGGGCGAGCGGAGTGCCGGGCTCAAGAGCGGGCGATACAGCTCCCTGCGAGCTGCGGCGGATTTCAAGCGCAACGAAGGTGGAGACAGCCAGCACGAGAAAAATCGCGAGCGAGATGAGAAAGCCCGTTTCGACGGTAAGAATCGCCGAAGCGAGGATTGAGGCGAACGCGAGGACGGCGAGAAAGGCGTAGTCGCGATTCGTTCGCGCCGAATACAAGCGCACGATCACCGCAAACAGGAGCAAGTGAATCGCCGATAGCAGCGCGGAGTACAGGGCGGGATTCGGCGCGCCTGCTGCGAGATTGCGCGAGATCACCCAAAGGTCGAAAGGGAAAAATAGAAAATAAGCGAGCACCAACCATGTGGCCAGTCGAACGGAAAGCTCAGGTCCTTTTCCGCGCCAGAGCCGAAAGCCTTTATAGGCCAGCGCGAGAACTGGCACGACACTCGAAAATGGATCCAGTTTGCCGGTGGAGACGACGGCGATGACGCTCGTCAGAACAAGGAGATAGAGCGAGACCTCGAAATAGCGCTGAACCGCCGACAGTGGCGGCGCGCTGATGCGTGCGGCGGATGCGGACATGAGCGTAAATACGATGCTAACACTGGCCGAGGCGCGCGTTTCTCATAGCGCTTTGTACCGCCGCTAATCGGCTAATGGGCGTTGCGATGTGTGCACACTGGTTGCGTTGGCGATTTTGCGAGTTGCGCTTGAAATTGGAACCCGAGCGATTTTCTCGAGCGGCAGAATGCGGCCGTGTGAGCCTCCGTTGGCAGGCAATTCATCCATACGGGCCAGAAATGGCAGCAACGTCACATTGCGAAACGTCACGCCGTGGCGTGCCTGGGGCAGCGCTTCGAGGACGACACCGTTTACGTCTAGAGTGGCGCGGAGATGCTTTGTGAGCTCGGCGCTGGCGTTGCGCTTCACTTCGACGGCGGGGAATTGCCACATGCGCGAAAATAGAACGTGATCGTGCGCGCCGGGATCTTTCACGAGCAGAGTGCGGCCCTGGGGGTCGCGCAAAATGGCGGCTGCGATTTTGATGTTTACCGTGGCGCGCTTCTTGCGCGGGGCGGGGATTTCATTGGCGAGGCCTCGAGTGTGTGCTTTGCACCAGCGGCTGATGGGGCAAACCGCGCAGTGCGGCGGTTGCGGGGTGCAAATTGTTTCGCCCAATTCCATGAGGGCTTGATTCCAATCGCTTGCTGCGTGGCGCGCGAGTAGCTGTTGTGCTGTGTGTGAAAGATTCCGCCAAGCGCGCGGCTCCCGCAGATCGCCGCGCACGGCGCCGAGGCGAGCGAGCACTCGCGCAACGTTGCCATCGAGTACGGCGAGAGGTTCGTCGTACGCGATGCTTAATACCGCGGCGGCTGTGTAGTGCCCGATTCCGGGCAGGTCTAGCGCAGCTTTGAGGTCCCTCGGGAATTCGGCATTATGCTGCGCGACGATTGTCTTCGCGGCGGCGTGCAAATTTCTTGCGCGACTGTAGTAGCCGAGGCCTGACCAGAATTTCAAGACTTCAGGCTGGCGGGCACGCGCGAGTGCGCGTACATCGGGGAAGCGGCGGAGGAAGCGGTCGTAGTAGGGAATTACGGCGGCGATGCGCGTTTGCTGCAGCATGATTTCGGCGACCCAGATGCGATAGGGATCGCGGCTTGTGCGCCACGGCAATTCGCGGCGGTGCGCGCGAAACCAGGCGAGAAGGCGGGAGTGAAAGGTGCGGAGCGCGCGGGGCTTTAGGTGAATGGCCATTGATCGGGGCGCGACGTATTCTCGCACAATGACGCGCTGACGAGTGCGCCATGGCTCAACAGGGCGGTGAATTTGGCGCTGAGATCCTTCGCTGCGCTCAGGATGACAATGTGAAGAGCCGGGGCGAAAAAACGCAGGGGCGACGTTCTCGCATGGATTCAGCGGCGATGAGATTGGCTGAAATACTGCGGCGCAAGTTACGAAGGTGCGTTTTGCGTCTTCTTCGGCCTGAGCGTCTTCGGGCACGGCATGCCGTGCCCCTACTGTAAGAATATCGGCGAGCTATAGGGTGTCGATGAAGACGAAATAGGAGGAGGACCAGAGAGAGCTGGGGATTGCGGCTTGCGGGCGGCTGGTGATTATAATTTTGAAGATTTCTTGTTCGCTGGCGAGGGCGTTGAGGAATGTGCCGCCTGTCGCCGATGAGTCCGGCTCTATGAGAGCGAGTTCGCGCAACGTGTCGTAGATAATTTCGTTCGCTGTGGCCATGGGCGTTGAAAAACGGTCGGTGCGGAATTGCATTACGGAATTAATTTCGTGGAAGTGCCAGGCGATGCAGGCGGCCATGGAGACGGCGCGCTCGAAGCGTTGGGCATGTTCCGTTTCGCCCAGCGGACCCAAATCGGCGAGAGCAGGGCCGATGAATGGATCGAGCACGAGCATGACGCGGCGCTCATCTTCGCGGGCGAATTCGCGAACCATCACGCGGCCGGTTTTCGCGGTGACTTTCCAATCGACGAAGCGAGCGCTGTCGTTGGGTTGATAATTGCGCAATGAATGCAATTCATGGCCGCGGCCGCGGAAGTAGCTAGCCATTTCGCCGCTGAGTAGCGGGAGCACTTCGTAAAACTGATCGGCGGGCTGGACGCGCGGGTAGATTGTGATTTCGATGTTTGAGGCGACCGTGCGCGTTTTCTCGAAGAAGCCGAACGGGAAGCGGGTGCGGATGCCGAATGCGTCCTGACGGTAAACGCCGCGCTTGGGAAAGGTCAGTTCTACTTTCTGGCGCGCTGCGCTTTGCCGCGGGATGTAGGGAAAATACACGGGGCGGGTGAGCACCTGTGCCGTGCTTTTTTTTGTCTCGCCTACGACCAGCAACGAAAACGACGGCCAGGTCTGCTTTTCGTTGCGCAGCTCCAGTTCGGCAAGCACCGGCTGTTCGGCGAAAATGTGCTCGGGCATGTCGAACTTCAAGTCAACGCCAGTGAGCACGACGCGCGACAGGACTCCAGAAATCAGAATGCCGGCGAGCGTGCAGGCGAGAATCATGAAGAGGAGGTTGTTGCCAGTGTTCACCGCCGCGAGCACGAGGATAAAGACAGCGCCGAGATAGATGATTCCTTCGCGCGTGAGCCGGTAGTCCACTTGATAGACGAACCAGCGAAGACTCGTGCGCCGGGCGAGCGCCGGGACGATCGTGATTGCCACCCAGCCGGCCATTCCGAGCGCTACGACTGTGGCGCCGGCGGCAACCCAAATGCGGCCGGATTGCGCAGCGGCGGCGGAGAAAAGCGAGACGAGAAGGGCGACGGAGAGCACCAGCATCGCGATGCCGAAGTTTTTCCAGCCGGGACGATCGCGGCCCCGCCACCATCGTGCTGCGACTGTTTCGTGCATTAGAGTGGAACGCGGGTGGTTTCGAGAATTTCGCGGAGAATGGCTTCGGCTTGTTCGGATTTTTTCTGCGTGGAAACGTAGCGCGAGCTGACGACGACGCGGTGCGAGAACACGGGAACGATCAGGCGTTTGAAATCGTCGGGCAGGCAATAATCGCGGCCTTCGAGAAAGGCGCGCGCCTGTGCGGCTCGATGGAGCATGACGGCGCCGCGCGGGCTCACGCCGAGGCTCAGCTGCTCCGTTTGGCGAGTGCGCTCGACGATTTCGAGCGCGTAATCGAGCAGGCTTTCTTCCACTTTGATGTGCGAGACCGCTTCCTGCATCGAGAGAACGTCAGTGGCGTCCATCATCGGCGCGACTGATTCGACCGGCGCCGGGCCCGCGTTGTTGCGCAGGATATTTTTTTCGCTCTCGCGATCCGGGTAGCCCATGCGGATGCGCATCAAGAAACGGTCGAGCTGCGATTCGGGCAGCGGGTAGGTGCCGTGATGCTCGATCGGATTCTGGGTGGCGAGAACAAGGAACGGCTTGGGCAGCGGATGCGTGTGATTGTCGACAGTGATTTGCGATTCGTTCATTGCTTCGAGCAAGGCTGATTGCGTTTTTGGCGTGGTGCGATTGATTTCGTCGGCGACGATGATGTTGGCGAAGATGGGGCCGGGCTTGAATTCGAAGCCTTGCGTGGTCGGGTTGTAGACGCTCACGCCGATCACGTCGCTGGGCAGCAGGTCGGATGTGAACTGGATGCGTTGAAACGAGCAGTGGAAGGAGCGCGCGAGAGCCTGCGCGAGAGTCGTCTTGCCGACGCCGGGAACGTCTTCAATCAGCAGGTGGCCGCGCGCGAGCAGGGTGGTGAGCGCGAGTTGAATTACGTCTTCTTTGCCCTTTACGACGCGCGAAATCGTGCGCAAAAGCTCGGCGAGTCGTTTACTGGCGGCGTTGGCCGGGGCGTTCGTGGTTGATTGCAATTCGCGTGGCCTTCTGCTACAAAAAGTAGGTTCGCGGGCGACTAGCTCAGTTGGTTAGAGCGCTCCCCTCACACGGGAGAGGTCAAAGGTTCAAGTCCTTTGTCGCCCACCACTTTTCCTGCCCTAGCCATTCTGCCATCAATCGTTCGACGCGTCGCAGTCCTGATTTGGATGCGTGTGCTCAGAAAGTGGCGTGATGCGGCGGCGATTGCGAGCTTGTTGCGAGACATTTTGTCGCGTCTAAACGAGCCGTTTACCGCCGATTAGAAATTTGCATCTTTGTGATTCTCGGGCACATAGGCAGAGATTTAATCGCGGAACCGTCGATTAAACTCGAATGCTAATCGCAACAATTGGCCTGGCGTGGTAGTCTCGCTTGCGATGACCAACATTCTGAAATTCGTGCAGGTTTTTGCGCTGGGGACTTGGGTGGGGTCGATTTTTTACTTCAGCGCGGCGGTGGCGCCGGGGGCGTTTCGGGTGCTGCCGAGTCAAGACTTGGCGGGAGTGCTTGTCGAATTCACTTTGCGGCGATTGCATACGCTGGGAGTTGTGGCGGGGATTGTGTTTCTGCTGGCGTCGGCTGCGCTCGCAGTTTCTGCCAGCGGTTCCAGAAGATCGGTGCTGCTGGCGTCGATCGGCGTGGCGATTATGGTGGTGCTGACGGTGATTTCGCAGCACGTGGTGATCCGGCGGATGATGGAATTGCGGCGGGAGATGGGGTCGGTTGCAGCGACTGCGGTGGATAGTCCGCTGCGGGTTGAGTTTGACCGGCTGCATGGGGTGTCTGTCAAGCTGGAAGGCGCGACTTTGTTGATTGGTTTTGCGTCGCTGTTTCTGACGGTGCGGAGTTCGTAGCCCTTAATATTCACTGAAGCGGCGAGGTGGGCGAGGGCGTGCTCGTGCGCTGACAAATCCCAGGGCTAAAGCCCATCACATGTGGAGCGCTTTTTTCGCTGGACTGAAGTCCAGCTCCCCCCGCTAAAGCGGGGGGCTCCCACCGGAACCTCCCACCGGAACCGCTCACCGAAACTACTGATTAGCGATGGGCGTCAGCGAGATTTGCTGCGGGGCTTGTTTGCTTTTGCGGGCGGATTCTTTGCGGCGGCGTTCGGTGCGGGGCGTTTCTTCTTGGGGCCTGGCTTGGTGATTTTGCGGGCGTCTTTGCCGGCCAGGTGGACGGCGCGCCACATGTACCAGCTGGCGATGGTGCGATAAGGACGCCAGCGTTCGCCAAATTTCAGCAATTCTTTTGGCTTCGGCATTTTGCGCTTGCGGTAGGTTATCGCCCACCCTTTTTGCACGCCCAGGTCGTGAATCGGCAGGACGTCGGGGCGGCCGAGGCGAAAAATCAAAAACATTTCGACGGTCCAGGCGCCGATGCCGCGTACGGAAATCAGGCGCTCGACGAGTTCTTCGTCGCTCATTTTTTGCGCTGCGTCGAGCGTGGGGACGATGCCGTCGATGGTTTTTTGGGCGAGGTCTTTCATCGCCAGCGCTTTCGCTTTGGATAGGCCAGCTCTGCGCAGGGCGGGGATGCGCGTCTTCAGAATTTCAGCCGGCGTGGGACAGACGCCGTTCGCGCCCAGGGCCTGAATGCGCGAGTAGATTTTTACGGCGGCTTTGCCGGAAATGCTCTGGTGAACGATGGCTTCGAGGAGAGATTCGTAGACGCTGTCGCATTCGTCGAGCTTGAATTGGAATTCGCCGTTGCGAGTGATCACGTCGGCGAGGTGCGGGTCGTTCTTCGTCAGGAATTCATGCGCCGCGACATGGTCGAAGGGCAGCGACAGCTTCTCGGTCGTTATTTTCATTATCACTGGAGCGCCCAGCATAGCGGAGTTTCTCGCGTCTTCCAAATCCACGCGCGCCGAGGAGGTCTCTTGGTTTTGGGTGCTGCCGCTATGCGCGAGAGGGCCGAGAAAAATGCCGAAACCCCAGAGCAAAGCCAATCGCGAAGACTAAGAATGGCAGGAAAAGGAGGTCTGGAGAAGTATTGTGGGCTAACGCGACGAGATCCCAGCCAACCTCACCGCCCCCGGGGGGAGGCGGGAATTTTTTTGACAGATAGTACGCGGCGATCGGCAGGCCGACGAAAAAACCCAAGAAAGCCGAGGCAATAACGGCGGCAATTCCAGCGCACAGGCTTCGAAGAAAGACGGTGCCAGACATTATAAGGATGGTAATAGTTGCTTTGTTGAGACAAGTCAAGCGCCTTATTCTGCCCTGACCACAAGTTTATTCTCGATTATTCGAAGATGACGGTTTTGTTGCCGTAGAGGAGGATGCGGTTTTCGATGTGCCAGCGGACGGCTCGGGAGAGGACTACTTTTTCGATGTCGCGGCCCTTTTTCACGAGATCGTCGATCGTGTCGCGGTGGGAGACGCGTTCGACGCCCTGCTCGATGATGGGGCCGTCGTCGAGGACTTCGGTGACGTAGTGGGCGGTGGCGCCGATGATTTTTACGCCGCGGTCGAAGGCCTGCTGATGCGGCTTTGCGCCGATGAATGCGGGCAAAAAGGAATGATGAATATTGATGATTTGCTGCGGGAATTGCTCGATGAAGCTGGTGGAAAGCACCTGCATATAACGGGCCAGGACAACCAGTTCGATATTGTTTTTGCGAAGCAATTCGATCTGCTGCCGCTCAGCCTCCTGCTTGTTCTCCTTTGTGACTGGAATCACGGTGTAGGGGATGTGGTAAAAGTCGGCGTGATTTTTCGCGTCGGGATGATTGCTGATTATCAGGCAAATTTCGCAGGCGAGTTCGCCGGTGCGCTGGCGGTAGAGCAGATCGACAAGGCAGTGGTCGTATTTGGAAACAAAAATGGCGACGCGAGGACGGTAGTTCGAGGTGGTGACGCGCCATTGAATCGAGAATTGTTCGGCGATGGGAGCAAACCACTTTGGAAAATCCTTGAGGTCGAACTCGAAACTAGTGAGATCCCATTCGACGCGGGCGAGATAGAAACGTTCGACGCCGGGCTGGTGCTGCTCGAAATGCAGGATGTCGCCGCCATGCCAGTAGATGAAATCCGCGATTGCGGCATCAAGGCCTTTGCGATCCGGACACCGCAGCAGGAGGATGGCGCTGTTCTTCAAAGTTGAACTCTCCGCGTCGGCGACATTTTACTTCAGTTTTGGCGTGTTGTTTCGGCGAGAGCTGCGAGAAAGAAGATAGTTCGCGCTCAGGCGCGAGCGTAAAGAAACCCGCGAGGTCAGTTATTGTACTGTTTGATGAGCGCGTAACATTCGCAGGCGAATGATTCGAGTTTCTTCCGGTTCAGAATCCTTACGGAGCCGCGGGTGTATTCGATTATGCCTTCCCTTTGGAGCATACCGGCTGCGACAGTGACGCTTGGCCTATCTGTGCCCAGCATGGTAGCGAGGAAATCGTGTGTGATTGGGACAATTGCTGAATCGACTCGATCCTGGGCAATCAGCAACCAGCGCGAAAGGCGTTCCTCGATTTTGTGGAGCCGGTTGCACGCGGCCGTTTGCGCTACTTGCATGGCGAGTCCGGCGGCGTAGCGATTCAAGGTAGCCTGAAGCACCGGAGTCGAAGGTAGAAGTTCCCTCAGCGCATTGACTCGCACCCTGAATGCGTCACCCTCAATTTGCACGATTTCTCGAAGTGGGCTTCTGCTCAGACCTAGAACCGCCGGCATTCCAGAGGCGCCTTCGTTGCCGAGGAGGCCCGCTTCGACGGTTCTACCGTCTTTCAACTCGACGACCAGCGAAATCAAACCTGCGTTCGGGAAGTGGGCTAAACGCACGGTCTGGTGAGGTTGGTGAAGAATGAAATGATGCGGCAAATCTACGAATTGCAGACGGGAGCGAATTTTGCGGAATTCTTCGTCAGGGATGGCCAGCAGTAATTTGTTGCGTACAGGTTTTCCTGCAGGATTTGTCCTCTCACCCGGCTGCACGATTGGAAGCTTAGTTAGAGCCATTTTTGACCGTAAGGGTTTTATACCGTATGTACGGTATTCACAAGCTTATGTAGGGTGTACGACACTGGCTTTCGACGGAGATGTCGACCCGCATATTGATCGCTGATGACAATGAGGTGGTGAGAGGGCGCCTGGGCGAACTGCTTGCGGCCCATGACGGGTGGGACGTGTGCGCCTCGGTCGGGAATGGGCGCGAGGCCATCGAGAAAGCAGTGGAGCTGAGGCCCAGCATCATTATTCTCGATCTGGCCATGCCCGAGATGGACGGGCTAAGCGCGGCGAAGGAAATCGGTAAAGTGCTGCCGTCGGTTCCCATCGTGATATTCACGCTTCACAAATTTGCGACGATTGATCTGGAAGCTAGAAAAGCCGGAGTGCGTTACGTGGTGGCGAAACCCGACACGGAAACGTTGTTGCGTGTGGTGGATGAGCTCGCGAAAAGCGACCCCGGGGAATCTGCTCAGCTGGGGTCGGATCTGCTCGCGCCTGCTTCGGGCCCGCTGGATGATCCGGCGAGCAGGGTGACTGAGCAGGCTCAGCCGAGTGAAGCACAGGGCGGCGCCAGCGGAGATCTAGAAGGATCAAGTTCAACGGGAACCAATTAGAAGCTCTGAAAACTCTTTCGAACCTCATCGCAATCTAATCAGCAGTGACAGCATTTCTCACCTTATAGAAAACAATCTCGCGCCTGCGTTCTTATGCTGATACTGCTGCGGGCGTTCGATGTTATTCTGGCAAATTACACAGGAGGCTGAGCGCCGTTCTGGAAGTATGTCCGGCGGCACGTACTTTCAATTATGCAAACAGGAATCATTGGACTGCCGCAGGTGGGGAAGACGAGTTTGTTTCGGATTTTGACGCGGGCGAAGGTGGACACGCGGAGCGCGCCGGCGCAGATGCATCTGGGAATTGCGCGCGTGCCAGATGCGCGGGTGGCGAAGCTGGCGGAGGCGTTCAAGCCGAAGAAAGTGACGTACGCGACGATCGAGTATGTGGATATCGGCGGATTGCAGAAGGACCGGGAGAAAAATTCGGCGTCGCTAGTGCCGTTGCGCGAAGCGGATGCGCTTGCGCACGTGGTGCGGTTATTTGAGAATCCGGCGGTGCCGCATGAGGCGGGTTCGCTCGATGCGTTGCGCGATATCGAGAGCGTCGAGATCGAGCTGATGTTTTACGACCTGGAGCAGGCGACGAAGCGGATCGAGCGCGTCGAAAAGGATTTGAAGAAAAAGAAAGAGACGATTCTCGAGACTGAGCTGGCGTTGCTGAACCGCTGCCGGCAGGCGCTCGAGTCGGAGACGCCGTTGCGCGAACTGGAATTCAAGCCCGAAGAAATCAAGATGCTGACGGGCTTCATGTTTCTCTCGCGCAAGCCGATGCTTTACGTTCTGAATCTGGGGGACGAAGAGGCGGTGGACATTGATCGCGTGGTCGAGAAATATCATCTCGAGAAGCTGGCGTCGAAGCCGCAGACGGCGGTGGTGCCGTTTTGCGGAAAAATTGAAGCGGAGCTTTCTGAACTTGATGACGCCGAAGGGGCCGAGATGATGAAGGCATATGGCCTAGCCGAGTCCGGCCGCGATCGGCTTATACAGGCGAGCTACCGGCTGCTTGGGCTACTTTCATTTCTCACTTGCGGCGAGCCGGAAGTGCGTGCTTGGACGATCGAGCGCGGGATGACGGCGCAGAAGGCGGCGGGCGCGATTCACAGCGATCTGGAGCGCGGGTTCATCAAGGCGGAAGTGGTGAATTGGGAAGATCTCTTGAAAGCCGGGAGCTTTGGCGCCGCGCGTGAAAAGGCGCAGGTGCGGCTCGAAGGCAAAGATTACATCGTGCAGGATGGCGATGTGATTTTGTTCCGGCATTCGGGGTAAGCTGATGCATTTTTCCGATGGATCACGGGTGCTACTGCTGGCGCTGCTACTCGGAGTGACGGCGGCGGGGGCGAACGTGATGGGCGGGTCGCTGATCGCGCACCGGCAGTGGTCGCGGCATTACCTGAAATATTTCATCGCGCTGGGTGCTGGATTTATGCTGGCGACGGCGCTGCTGGAAATGATTCCTGAGTCGCTGAAGCTGCGGGCGGAGTCTTCTTCGGCTGGGGCGCTTGTCAATAATACCGACACGGTTTTCGTTTTTGTTCTCGCCGGATATTTTCTAGTTCACTTCTTCGAACACACGATTGCGCCACATTTCCATTTTGGCGAGGAGACGCATCACGAGGAGATCTCGCACGCGCATGCGAGCTATGCGGCGTTGTTGGGGCTCGTGATCCATACGTTTTTTGACGGCGTGGCTATTGCATCGGGGCTGCTGGTTTCTGCGTGGCTTGGCAGCTTGATTTTCATCGCGATCTTTTTGCATAAACTGCCAGAGGGGTTCACGGTCGCATCGTTGATGTTGGCTAGCGGGCAGACGAAGCGGGCGGCGTTTCTGTCGGCTGTGATCTTGGGCGGGGCGACACTTTTGGGCATGGTGTTGATGTTTCTGCTGCGTGGTACGGTGGCGTTCGCGCTGCCATTTTCTGCTGGGGTGACGCTTTATGTGGCGGCGTCGGATTTAATCCCGGAGGTGAACCGGGAGCCGAAATTTGGGATGGCGGTGATGGTTTTCGCCGGAGTTGCGGTGATGCTAGGGTTGAAGGCGGTGTTTCATTTGTAGGAGCTCGCCTCGAACGCCGTTTGCCGGGTATTCCTCGAATTAATCACTTTCGATCACACATAGTCGAAGAGCGTCATGAAACCGAAGTCCATGTGCAGCTGTTGGTGGCAGTGAAAAAGGGTGAGGCCGGGATTATCTGCGACGAAATCAACTTCGGCTTCCTGATAGCCGCCAAGCATAAATACATCTTTGAGAATTCCGGCAGTGGGGATTCCCGCAAGCATGGTCAGTTCAAAACTGTGCCGGTGCAGATGGATCGGATGGATGTCGTCGCTGGCGTTGCGCATGTGCAAGCGGTAGCGCTTTCCTTTTTTGAGGTGAAACGTGGCAGGGATTACCGCTTGCGTCATCGGATAAGCGACGCCGTTGATCGTCCAACGGTTAAAACCCTCTTCGGCGGCGTTGTCCTTCGCAAAAGTCATCTGAAATGTTTCGTCGGGCGGCGCAGCGGTTGCGCCCGTTTTCGCAAAGCGCGCGTAGTTCCATTTAAATGGCGGTGGCGGGATCCACGCTGGTTTGCTGGTTTGTCCGGCATATTCCACTACGATGCCCATGCCGTGGCGGCGATCATCGTTATCCAAATCCCCCAGAATCCATACGCCCGGATGCTTCATTTCCACGATGGCGGAAATGCGTTCGGCGGTTCCCAGCCACAGAACGGGGACGGCCACGGGATTTGGGACGGGATTTCCGTCGAGCGCGATCACTTGAAAAGTGTGGCCGGGCAACGCCAGGCTGCGAATTTCTGTGGCGCTGCCATTCAGGATATGGAACAGCACGCGCTCGCCGTGTTTCACACGGATTGGGTCGCCGTGGCCCAGCGTGCGGCCGTTGATCGTGAATGAGTTGTAGCCCACTTCAAATCCATGTTTCATTCCTTTGGCTAGCGACGCCTTCATCGCAGACTCGCCCACGTCTTTCAGTTCTCTGACTTCCGTTGCGGGAGACAAAAAATCCTGCGGCATGTCGCCGCCTTGACTCAATGTGGGCTCGAACTCCTTCAGCGTGAGGAACACCTCGCGATCGAATCGTCCTGGATTTTCTCTGGGCTCGATGTAAACCGGTCCGACTTGGCCACTGTATTGTCCGGCCGCGAGGTTGGCGCCTGCGCGATTGTGCGTGTGATAGAAGCGAAGACCCGCTGGATTGGGAGTGAAAGTGATGCGACGTTTGTCCTGGGCTGGAATGAAGGGCGTACCTTCCTCGGCGGCGCCGTCAACGTCCGTGGGAACGCGCTGGCCATGCCAATGGAGCTGTTCGGAAGTGTCGGTGTCGTTAAAGATGTCGATAGTGACCGGATGGCCTTCCTTGAAGCGCAACAGAGGTCCTGGGAACTGCCCGTTGTACGTGGTCACGGAGATGAAGCGCTTGGGAGCTATCTTCACGGCTGAGTTCTTGATGTGCAGCACGTAGTCGGGAGTAGCGGATTCCGTCTGCGTCGCGAGGGCACGGCGAGCGATCGCGGGTGCGACTACGAATGTTCCGGCCGCGAGGCCCGTTGTTTTGAGAAATTGGCGGCGTGAGAACGCGACGTGGTTCATTGGATGCACCTCAGCATGAGCCTCAGCATGCACGTCACGGCGTACTCAAGCGGTGGCGGGCATGGAGAGCCCAGCTTCCTCCGCCTTCCACGAGCAGGAAGATCAGGCAGCAGAGCATGGCGAAGTCAGTGCGCGCATCGCTCACCATGTACCAGAATCCCTGGTTGGGCCGGAACAACTCGGGGATCTTGGTCGTCGCGATTGCGGTTGAAATCACGACGAGGAGCGGGAGCGCCGCTAGTCTTGTCCAGAGACCGAGAAGCACCAGAGAACCGCAGACAATCTCAACGGCACCGACAAAGTGAGCGGTGAAGTATGGATGTGGAAATCCTATTTTTGTAAATCGAACCACGCCCACAGCGGGATCAATGTATTTCAGAATGCCCTGGGTGAGAAAAATCAATCCCACGGCAAGACGAATGACCGCGGCGGTTGCGGAGCCTTGAGCGCGTCCAAAGAAGAATCGTGAGAGAGAGTTCATGTCGCATTCCAAATTTTAGCTGTCTTCGCGACGGTCCATTTGTCTTTTTTCTTTTCGAGGAGCACTACGTAGCCGGTGCCACAGAGCATCCCGCAGGAGTTTCCTACGTAGACGAGAGCCTGACGGTGTGAGGCGTCGAATGCGATTGACGAGACGATCGTAAACCCGGCGGCATTCGGATATTTCGCTGCGAAATCCTTCCACTCGCTAACTTTGGAAAAGAGCTCGTCACTTTCCTTCGGGCTCATGAAGATCACGGCGGCGCTGAGCTCAGCGTTTGTGGTCAGGTCGCAATTGAGCTTTGCTTTCGCGTCGAAGTCATTCTTGGTTGCCGTAGAGGCTGCATCGAGCAGCTCTTTTTTGTCCGGGGTTGAAGAAGCGATGAAGGCGGCCATTCCTGGCGGATAGGCGGCCGAGGTTTGGGAAAGCAGTACGATTCGGCGTTTGTCGTCGCGGCCTTTGAGAACGACCTTGCTTAGGGCCGCTAAATAGATCGCAGCATCGTCGGGCGAGGTGGCGCAGGCGGCGGTGGAAGAGGATTGAGCGGGCTCGGAAGGTTTTTGTGCGCCCCGCGCGCCGGGCAATGCAAGAAGGGCGGTTATTAAGGTGACCCGCAGCATCATGGGTTCCAGCCAACCCTATCATGGGAAAGATGTTATGCCTACTCGTCCCTGCGAGGCCCCGAATGCGCGCCCGGCGTTAGTTTCCCGGGTTGATACGTGCCTGGTTCGGCTCAAAGGTTATGTGGCGGCGTCGGATTTGATTCCGGAAGTGAACCGGGAGTCGAAACTCGGGATGGCGGTGATGGTATTTGCGGGCGTGGCGGTGATGCTGGGGCTAAAGACGTCCACGGCATCACAGCCATGCGGTCATGAAATCCAGATGTTGACTCGACTGGTCACCTTCCAGGATCCAGCGTCGAACCGCAGCAACAGAAGTTCGCCACTCCCACACAGCCCTCCGCATACTCTCTCGAGATAGACAATCGCTTCGCTATGCTGCGAGTTGAAACCGATACGAGACAACTCTATTCTTCCACTCCAATAGTCCTCCCTCGAAACCGGGGGGCGCTTGCCCGCCGGGGCGTTCGCGTCGTTTGCATTCGCTGGTTCGACTCTCGTTAAATCTTTTTGAGACGGTTTGCCGAGAAAGCATCTTTTTGAGCTCTTCGCAACGAAGTCGTCTCGAGTCTCGATGCTCGCCTGGCTGAGCAACGACTGGCCGGTTTGACCGAGTGGCTTCAAGGGTCCAACCCACTCGTTGTGTTCGTTCACCAAGCTGTATTCGACAATCGAATCGGCGTCGACCGGTTGCGCCCAAACAGCGGGAGACAGGAGCACGGTCACATAGACCGCGCGGTCGACCGCGTTTATCTTGCATGGAATTTTCGCCGACTTCGTTTGTGCCAAGGAAACGGTTTGAGCAAATATCAAGAGCGTCCCCATTGCGAGCAGTCGAACCGTCGCAAGAAAAGCTGCTGTGATCCACGGAGCGATGCATAAGTCTTTAGGAGTCATCGTTTTACTTACCTCTCAACCTGATGCTTACCGACTGTGGTTCCGAGTCCCGTTTTCGCCACTATTATTAATGGAACATCGAGGCTTCCGCAACTTTATGGCTCTGTGTGTGTTAGATAAACTGTGGAGGCTATGGCCAGGACCGACGTCCAATTGATGATGGACGTGAAGGCGGGGGACTCTGCGTCCTTCGAGCTTCTATTGCAGAAGTATCGAACGCCACTGGTGAATTTCCTCTATCGAATGGTTCGGGATACGGCGACGGCGGAGGACCTGGCGCAGGAAGTTTTCTTGAGGATTTATCGCGCGCGCAAAGATTATTTCGCGGGCGCGAAGTTCACCACCTGGCTTTTCCGCATTGCCACGAACCTGGCGCTGAACTCAATTCGTGACAACCGCTACCGGCGAACGGAAGTTTCGATTGACGCTCCTGCCGATGAAGATGAGGCGCCGATTCAAGTGCCTACGCGAGAGATGCGGATCGACGAGCACATGATCGAACGCGACCGCGCCGCATTTATCCGCCGCACGATCCAGGCGCTGCCGGAAAAGCAACGCGCGGCTGTGCTGCTGCATAAATATGAAGAGATGGATTACGGAGAGATTGCGAAAGTGCTGGAATGCTCGGAGAGCGCGTTGAAATCGCTTTTGTTTCGCGCGTACGAGACCCTGCGAATCGAACTGGCCCCGCTGATGGCGCGGCAGCCGGTAGGGAATCGCGCAGGGGAAGGAAGGCTGTGATGAAGTGCGAAGACGTTTCAAAAGAACTGATTGCGTATCTGGACCGCCGGGCGAATTCGGCTGAGCGGATGGAAGTGGAAGACCACCTGGCGAGTTGCGCTGGGTGCCGGATGCGCGCTGAGGAATTCCGCAAAGTGTGGAACGTGCTGGACGAGATGCCGATCGAGGAGCCGTCGCTGGGATTCGATGCACGCATCCGGCAGCGGATTGCGGATGAGCCGCGTCCGGGCTGGTTCCGATGGTTTGTGCCGCAGCCGCGGCTGGCGCTTTCGATGGCGTTGCTCGTTGCCCTGTGCGTGTGGGTATCGCGAATGCCGCGTGATTATTCGACGACGGCAACGATGCCGGCCCCGGTTACCGAGCAGCAGCAGTATCAGGTGATCGAGAATCTGGGCGTGCTCGAGAATTACGACGTGCTGTCGAAATTTGACGCGCTGTCGGAGTTGCCGGTGCCGGCGGCGCCGGAGAAGTCGAAGGGCGACTTGAAGCAGGATGATACTGGAGGGATGTAGGTGCGTCGTTTCGCGCTACTGATCGCGTTCGCTTGCTGCCTGATTGGCGTGTCGGCGCAGCCTGCCTCGGCGCAGCAAGGCCAGTGGGCTGCGGCGCGGCAGCAGAGGCGCGCGATGATGCGAGCGCGGAGGCAGGCGGCAGCGCGCGCATACGTTGCGCAGGGTCATTCGCAAGCACATCCGCAGGCACATCCGCCGGCTCAGCGCGCAAATGGGCAAGCGGGCTCGGGTGCAGCGGTGGCGCATCCACCTGCGACCGCGGCGAGTGCCAATGCAGGCGGGACGCGTCCGAACGAGCCGAGTCCGAATGAAACGCGGTCGAATGCGGGTGGTGCGGCTGAAAATTCGCGTGGTGAAGGTGCTGGTGCGGCGACGAATGCGCAAGCTAACGGCGGCGCGAATGGTGGCGGAGTCAATGGGCGCGGCATGGCCGGGTTGCCGCCCAAGTGGGTGGAGAACCTTCGCGATAAGCCGCCTGTGGAGCAGGAACGCTTCATGCAGAACAATGAGCGATTCCAGAATCTTCCGCCTGGGCGGCAGCAGCAGATCCGCCAGAACCTGCAGAAATGGAACAATCTGACGCCCGATCAGAAGAATGCCTTGAGGGAAAGAGCGCAGAGGTGGCAGCAATTATCTCCCGAAGATCGCAATAAGGTGAGAAACGAGCTGCTTCCGAAGTGGCAGCAGATGACACCGGAGCGCAGACAGGCGGTGAACGGGAAACTGCATACGCTGCAGGGTATGAGCGCTGCGGATCGTGAGAAGGCTCTGAATGATCCGAAGTTCATGCAGGGACTGGACCCGGACGAGCAGTCGATGGTGAAGAGCCTGAGCACGCTGCGCAGTGCCCCCGCGGCACAGTAGTTCGATCCCCAAAGAATTTTTTTATTAACTCTTACAATACATTTTGAGATTTTCCCATCAATCGGACAACTAGGCGTGCGATGAGCTGACTTTTCTCACCACAAGTAATTGTGGTTTTGAGCCAGCGCACGCACTAGAAAACGCCGCGCGCAGATCGTTTTTTCCACAAAGAAAATTGATTTTCTCGAAGAATTTAACTTGACACGCGGAAGAACCTATCTACAATCGGGGCACAAAGTGGGAAGAAGTGGCGCAGAGTGGTAGAAGGTGTTAAGCAGTGGGCGCAGTCGGGTGGTCCTGAAGTGGCGCAATGCAGGGGTGGCAAGGCGAGTGATTCCCAGGGCGTACACGCCGGGCGACGAAGGTTTTCATGCTGCGGGGCAACTATTCGGCAACTGTGGACGAAAAGGGACGGGTGAAGATCCCCGCCGATTTTCTAGCCGAATTGCGCAAGTCGGGCAAGAAATTCTACGTCACGAGTTCAAGCGGCGAGTACGCGAGGATCTATCCCATGAAGGCGTGGGAAGAGATCGAGAAAAAGCTCGCGAAGCAATCCTCTTACAACCGGGCGAAGCAAAAGTTTTTAGCACGGGCCAATTACTACGGTCAGCTGGTCGAGGTGGATGGGCAGGGGCGCATTCTAATTCCACCGGTACTGAGGGAATCGGCGCAGATGAAGGGCGAGGTCGATATTCAAGGCCAGCTCACTTATCTGGAAGTATGGAACCACGCGCGATTCCTCGAACAACTGAATCGTAATCCCATCACGGCGGAAGACGAAAAGGTACTGGAAGATCTGGGCATCTAGCTTTTGAGCGTTCTGCATATACCGGTCCTGCTGAAGGAAGTGGTGGACTGGTTGCAGATTCGGCCTGAGGGCACGTATCTGGATGCCACCGTTGGCACGGGCGGGCACGCCATTGCGATCGCCGAGCGGCTGACGACGGGGCGTTTGGTGGGGATGGATCGCGATCCGCAGGCATTGGAAATTGCGCGGGAGCGATTGAGGGCGCACGAGCGGCGGGTGAGTCTGGTGCACGCAGAGTTTTCGAAAATCGGCGAAGTGGCGGCGGATTTGAACCTGCCTCCGTTCGACGGCGTGATTGCCGATCTGGGGATTTCGAGTTTGGAGCTGGACAGCCCTGAGCGCGGATTTTCATTCCGCTGGGCGGCGCCGTTGAACATGCGCATGAATCCCGACGATGCGCTGACGGCAGACGAAATTGTGAATTACTGGCCGGAGAAAGAGCTGGCCGATCTCCTCTATCAGAAAGCGGAGGAGAGAGATTCACGAAGAATCGCCAGGGCAATCGTTCGAGCGCGGCCGATCCGCGGCACCGAACATCTGGCAACGATTGTGGCAGGGGTCCGAAAAGCAAGGGGAAGGCAGAGACTGCAACCCGCGACAAAAACGTTTCTGGCGCTGCGGATAGCGGTGAATCGAGAGTCGGAGGAACTCGGGCAGTTTCTTTCGCGGACCCCTGCCACTTTGAATTCTGGAGGACGGTGGATCGTCCTCAGTTATCACTCACTCGAAGATCGTCTCGTCAAACACGCCTTTCAGGACCTGGCCCGCGAAGGCAGTTTTCAGGTGCTCACCAAAAAAGTGATTCAGCCTGGCGACGAAGAGATTCGAACGAATCCGCGAGCGCGCAGTGCAAAGATGCGCGTGGCGGAGAAATTGTCGCCGGCGGAGATTCTGACGGCTGGGAGCGGGTCATGACGCATTCTCATACGACGCAATATCACACGGTGAAGCGCATTGATAATTCGCGATTGGCGCGGCCGACGCCCAAAGCGAGACTGAATGATTGCTGGCGAACGGTGGCGATAGGCGCGGCGATGGCGGCGTGTTTGCTGAGCTACGCCTGGCAGCACTTCGAGTGCATTCAGATTCACTACCAGCTCGAGCAGCTGCAGACTGCGCGGTCGCAGGCGCTTGAGCTGAATCAACAGTTGCATGTGGAAGATGCGACGTTGCGCGCGCCGGGGCGCATTGATAGCTATGCGCGGAAGCATCTGGGTTTGACGGTGGCGGCGCCGGGGCAGCAGAGCTCGGCGGATGCGAGCGATGCGGTGGTGGCGCAGGCGCGGGCTGGTGGGCAGGTGGTGCGGCCTTAGCGGATTACCGACCTACGCTTCGTGTGACCGTGTGTGATTGGTTTCTGCGTGAAAAGAGCCGGCCGGACGCCGGCGGTACGGAATGGCGTGCTCGAGCGAATAAGAGTGCGGAGTCTGGCGCGGTCTTGCTTCAGGATCTGCGAAAGACATACCGAACCAAAGGCATGCTCGGGCGAATGCGCTGCGGAGTCTGCCGACATTTCTTGAGATTTGTGAGAGGCAACACCGACGGGTTCGCGCGGAACTTCGGTGACGCAACTGCGAAGGCCGCGGCAAAGCTTCAGACAGGGTAGAACGGATTCCATGGAGCAGCGCAGGCCGCGTCTCCGCTGGTTAGTCGTTTGGGTGTTCGCAGTGGTTTGGATGGCGGTTGTCGTCGGGCGCCTCAGTTACCTTCAGTTGTTCTGCTACGGCGAGTATTTCACCAAGGCTCAGCATCAACAGCAGCGAGTGTTCGAAATCAGCCCGAAGCGCGGGGTGATTTACGACCGCAAAGGGCGGGAGTTGGCGATCAGCCTGCCGATGGATTCCGTTTTTGGCGACCCGGCGGAAATCACCGACGCGGAAATGGTGGCGCGGCTGCTGGCGCCGGCGCTGGGCATGCCCGCCGACGATCTGGAAACAAAAATCCGCGAAGCGCACACGCCGGTGCGGCTGGCGAAGAAGCTCTCGCCTGAAACCGTGCAGCGAATTCAAGACATGAATCTGCGCGGCGTTTTCTTCCAGAAAGAAAACCGGCGGGTGTATCCGCAGCACGAACTTGCGGCGCACGTTCTGGGTTATGTGGACGTGGATGAGAAGGGTAACGGCGGAATCGAGTATTCGCTCGATAGGCAGATTCGCGGGCGTCCCGGGAAAATGATGGTGATGGCGGACGGGCGGCGGCGCTGGTACGACCGGACGGAATCCGCTGCTGATCCCGGCGCGAGCGTGGTGCTGACGATCGACCAAACGATTCAGTACATCGCCGAGAAGGAGCTGGAACGGGCTATCGAAGAAACACATGCGAACAATGGCGCGGTGGTGGTGCAGGACCCCAATACCGGGCAACTGCTTGCTGTCGCGGTGCGGCCGACATTCGATCCCAATAATCCGGGCAGCTTTCCTGACGAGGTGCGGATGGACCGCGCGGTATCTGCCGCTTACGAACCTGGTTCGACATTCAAAGTGGTCACGATGACGGGCGCGATTGAAAATGGAGCAGCGCGGCCATCGGATCTGGTGGATTGCCAGATGGGCTCGATACTGGTGGCGGGCCGGTTGATTCACGACTGGCATCCGTTTGGAGTGCTGAGCGTGCAGGAAGTTCTGGCGCATTCGAGCGACGTGGGTTCCATCAAGGTTGCGCTGAGGCTGGGCGCGCCGAAGTTTTACGAAACGATGCGAGCGTTTGGGATTGGCCAGCTTACCGGAATCGAATTGCCCGGCGAAAATCGCGGGCTGTTGCGTCCGCTCGAGAATTGGACGGCGAGTTCGATTGGTTCGCTTGCGATTGGGCAGGAAGTGAGCGTCACGCCGGTGCAGATTGTGTCGGCAATTTCGGCGATTGCGAACGGCGGCACATTGTATCGGTCGCGCATCGTAAAGGAAGTGCGCGGTGGAACTTCCGCATACACTCGCGCGGCTGTTGAGCCGGAACAAGTGACCGACGCGAAAACTGCGGCGACTGTGCGCGAAATGATGGAGACGGTGATTCTGGAAGGCACCGGCAAACCGGCGCAACTTGACGGTTATACGGCGGCGGGGAAGTCTGGCACGGCGCAAAAGATTGATCCGGCGACGGGACGTTATTCGCCGAACCAATACAATTCATCGTTTGTGGGTTTTGCGCCGGTGAACGAGCCAGCGGTGACGATTCTCGTGATGCTCGATTCGCCCGTGGGCGCGCACCATGGCGGCGAAGTTGGAGGGCCCGTTTTCAAGCGCGTTGCCGAGCAGGTGCTTACGTATCTTGACGTGCCGCGCGATGTGCCTTCGACATCGGACGTGCAGACCGCAAAGAACAGCGATCAGGCGCGGCCGCAGCCGGTGAGAATCGGCGCTGAGGCCAGCGACCGCGATGACGACAACGGCGTGGGCAACGAGGCTGTCGCCGACAAGGTCGAGAAAGTCGACAAGAACGTTGCGACGAAGCCGAGCGCTCCGACGATCGCGTTTGGAAATCAGGAAGCCGTAGTGGTTCCGAACCTCGCGGGGCAGACGGTGCGAAGCGTGATGGAAGCGTGTTCGCGGATCGGGCTTGTCCCTGCGCTGATTGGCAGCGGAGTTGCGTTGGAACAGTCTGTGGATGCTGGCACGCAGGTAATGCGAGGCACGCGGTTGACGGTGCGATTCGGCAAGGCGGGGCGGCTGGTGCCGGAATCGGTGAAGGGAGCGGGGGATTGAGTTTCGTTATGGAACGGGACCGACCCAAAGCGGGCAAGAACGGGAGTGCGACGACGGGCAGGAACGAGCCCACGGAAATGCAGATGGAGCTTGCGGAAATACTGGAGGGGATTGCGGGAGTTCGCGTGAGCGGGCCGCCTGATCCTTCTGTGCATTCGATTGCATACGACAGCCGCAAGGTCGCGGCGGGCGCGATGTTCTTCGCGCTGCCTGGCGAGAAAGTGGATGGCAATCAATTTGTGAGCGGCGCGATCGCGCATGGCGCGAGGGTGATCGCGAGTTCGAGTGCGCGACCAGCAGATACGGGTGCAGAGATCACGTGGATTGAAATTCCGGCGGGTAGAGAGCGGCGAGCGCTCGCGCAGGCATCTGCAAATTTTTACGGGCATCCGGCGGATGCGCTGAAGCTTGTGGGCATCACCGGAACGAATGGAAAGACGACGACTGCATTTCTGGTCGATTCGATTGTGCAGGCCGCGGGATTTACGAGCGGCCTTGTTGGCACCACCGGATATCGGACGCCGCAAGGCAGCCGTAAAGCGACGAACACGACGCCGGAGTCACTCGACTTGCAGCAGATGTTCGCGGAAGTGCGCGATGCGGGTGGTTCGCACGCGGTGCTGGAGGTGAGTTCGCATTCACTGGCATTTGAGCGCGTGTGGGGTTGCCACTTTGCAGCGGCGATTTTTACGAATTTGACGCGCGACCATCTGAATTTTCACAAAACATTTGAGGATTATTTCGCGGCGAAGCGCCGCTTGTTTGAAGGAACCGGAGCGGGGGCGCCGGACGTTGCTGTGATTAACGCGGATGATTCGTATGCGACGCGGCTTGAAGGGCTTGCGAAACGAACACTCACATATGGGCTGAAGGGCGAGCCTGACCTGACGACGAAGAAATTTGCGCTGAGTTTTAAGGGCCTGGAGTTTACCGCGCAGACTCCCGCGGGGAAGATCGAAGTGCGCTCGCCGCTTGTGGGGCGAATTAATGTTTACAACATTCTGGCGGCGATTGGCGCCGCGATCGCGCTCGAAATTCCGAATGCGAAAATCGAAGAGGGAATTGCGAATCTGGCGCTTGTGCCGGGGCGCTTTCAGCAGATTGATGAAGGGCAGCCGTTCTACGTGGTGGTGGATTACGCGCATGCGGACGATGCGATGCGCAATCTGATTGCAACCGCGCGCGAATTGAATCCATCGGGACGCATTATCACGCTCTTTGGCGCGGGAGGAGAGCGGGACCGTTCGACGCGTCCACTGATGGGCGAGGCGGCGGGGTCGTTGAGCGACCTGGTGATTCTGACGAGCGACAATCCGCGCACGGAAGATCCATTGCGCATCATCAACGACGTGGTCGTGGGATTGCAGAAGGTAAACGGGAACTACCGGATCGAGCAGGATCGGGAGACGGCGCTGGGAATGGCGTTTGACGAAGCGCGCGCGGGAGACATTGTGCTGCTGGCGGGCAAAGGCCATGAGAACACGCAGATTTTGCGCGATCGCACGTTTGAGTTCGACGATCGCGAGATGGCTCGAACAATTTTGCGAAGCAAAGGCTTTTCGAAGCAGGCCGCGAAGAAGTAGAAGCAATTTCGTATCCTGAGAGCTTGCGCTTGAAATTGAAGCAGAGCCCGTTGGAGACCGAATGCGGTGGCGAGTGGCGGAAGTGGCTGAAGCGCTGGGTGTCCCGGTGCCCGCGGGTCTTGACCCCGTGGCCGGGGTGGCCGGCGTGTCGATTGATTCTCGCACTGTTCGGCCCGGAGAACTGTTTATCGCCATACGCGGTCCGCGTCACGATGGACACGGTTTTGTTGCCGGGGCTTTGGCTGGCGGAGCGGCGGCCGGGGTGGTGGCGGGGGAGCGTGCGCCGGAATACGCGGAGGAAATTCGCGAAAAACTTTTTGTTGTCGACGACACGCTCGACGGACTCCACCGCCTGGCCGCGCGAGCTTGCGAGCGGTGGCGGAAGGCGAAACCGGGACGAAGGATCGGGGGCGTGGCGGGGTCGATCGGCAAGACCACCACAAAAGAAATTCTGGCGGCGCTCGTGGGCGCGCGGTTCCGCGTTCTGAAAACGCAGGGAAATTTGAACAACGAGTACGGGCTGCCGCTGACGCTGCTGGGGCTCAGCGGTGAATACGATGCGGCGATTATCGAGATGGGGATGTCGCATCGCGGAGAGCTGGCGCGGCTGGCGCAGATTGCGCGGCCCGATGTGGGCGTGATTACGCGCGTGGCGGTGGAGCATTTGGAATTTTTCGCGTCGGTTGACGAGATTGCGCTGGCGGAACGCGAGCTGATTGAGAATCTCGCGTGGCCCAGCGCAACTGCTGTGCTGAACGCGGACGATGAGCGCGTGGCACGATTTTCGGAAGTGGCGCGCGGACCGGTGGTTTGGTTCGGCGCTTCGCCGCGCGCGGAATTTCGCGCGGAGAAAATTGAAGAGCGGGGCGTCGAAGGATCGGCTTTTGATTTCGTATCGCCTGCGGGACGCGCGCGGCTGGAGTTGCCGTTGATCGGGCGGCACAACGTGATGAACGCGGTAGCGGCGCTGGCGGCGGCGACCGTCTGGGGAATTGGCGCTGCGGACGCGCGGCGCGTGTTTCCGTCGCTTGTGCCGGCTGATAAGCGCGGTGAGGTGGTGCGATTCGAAGACGGATTTACGGTCATCAACGATTCTTACAATTCGAGCCCCACGGCGCTTGACGCGTTGGCTGAACTGCTGGGAGCGACGCCCGGCTATCGCCGGCGAATTCTGGCTGCGGGCGAGATGCTGGAGCTGGGTGCCTCCGCGCCGGACTTGCATCGCGAGTGCGGGAGGCATGCCGCAGCGCTCGAGAAGATTGATTGGATCTTCGGCGTGCAGGGCAATGCGGCGGAAATGGTTCGGGCAGCCATTGAAGCAGGGCATCCCACAGAGCGAGCGCGGTTTTTCGAAAATTCGGGCGAAGCGGCGAAATTTTTGAGCGGTTTCATCGAGCGCGGCGATTTGCTTTTGCTGAAGGGCTCGCGCGGCGTGCGCATGGAGAAAACCCTCGAGGCGATCGAGGCCGGGCACAGTCGCATCGTTTCGAAATCGAGCGGAGAGCGAGTGGAAGCGGGACAGAAGGTGAAGAGCTGAGATGCTCTACTACCTTTTCTTTTATGTGCTGCGGCCCTATTTCAGTCCGCTGAACGTTTTTCGCTACATCACGGTTCGCACGGCGGTCGCGAGCCTTACGGCGCTTCTGATTTCGCTTCTGCTCGGGCCCTGGGTGATTGACCGGCTGCGCGATTTGCAGGTGAAACAATTTATTCGCGAAGAGGGGCCGAAAGCGCACCAAAAAAAGGCCGGCACGCCGACCATGGGTGGTGTGCTGATTGTTGCGGCGATCGTGATTCCCACCCTGCTGTGGGCCGATCTGCGCAATTTGTACGTTTTGCTCGCGGTCGGCGCGACCCTTTCATTTGGGACGATTGGTTTCATCGACGATTACAACAAAGTGGTGAAGCGGCGGAACATGGGGCTGCGGCCGAGCGTGAAATTTTTGTACCAAGTGCTGACGTGCGCAGGCGTCGGCGCGGTGCTGCTCACGCTGCAAGCGCACGGAGCGTATTCGACGCAATTGAGCGTGCCCTTCGTCAAGCGGCTGCATCCTGACTTGGTGATCGACTCGCTGCTCACGCACCAGTACATCTGGCCGCTGGCTTTTGTGCCTTTCATTTTGTTTCTCGTGCTGGTGATTGTGGGCTGCTCGAATGCGGTGAATCTTACGGATGGACTGGACGGGCTCGCGATCGGATGCGTTTTAGTTTCGTCAGCGGCGCTGACGGTGCTGACTTACATTTCAAGCCACGCGCGATTTGCGGAGTATTTGGAGATTCAGAAAATTCCTGATGCGGGTGATCTGGTGATTTTTTGCGGGTCGGTGGTGGGCGCTTCGCTTGGATTCCTCTGGTACAACGCGCATCCGGCGGAGATGTTTATGGGGGATGTGGGATCGCTCGCGCTCGGTGGCGCGATCGGAACGGTGGCCGTGATCATCAAGCAGGAGATTCTGCTGCTGTCGATTGGGGGAGTTTTTGTGCTGGAGGCGCTGTCGGTGATCATTCAAGTGGGGTCATTCAAGCTGACTGGGAAGCGCGTTTTCCGGATGGCTCCGCTGCATCATCATTTTGAATTGATAGGCTGGAGCGAATCGAAAATCATCGTGCGCTTCTGGATTGCGGCGCTGGTGTTTGCGCTGTTTTCGCTGACGACTTTGAAATTGAGGTGAGCGGGCTTTGAGACCGGGATTTGATCTCGAAGGAAAGCGCGTGCTGGTGGTGGGGCTGGCGCGCACGGGTGTGGCGACGGCGCTTTTCTGCGCGGGATATGGCGCGATTGTGGCTGCGACGGATATCAAGGGTGAGGATGAATTGCGCGAAGTGGCGGCGAAGCTGCGTGCGGCGGGCGTGGCGCTTGCACTGGGTCCGAGCGCGGCGGTGGATCTCGGCGGACTGGAGCTGATTGTCGTCAGCCCCGGCGTGCCGGCGAAGATCGCGCTACTTGAGGCGGCGCGCTCGCAGGGAATCTCGGTTTGGAGCGAGATCGAGCTGGCTTGGCGGTTTCTGCGAGGGAAGCTAATCGCGATCACAGGCTCGAACGGCAAGACGACAACGACTTCGCTCGTCGCGCACATATTGAAGACCGCGAACATTCCTACGCTCGTCGGCGGAAACATCGGGACGCCGCTGCTGGCGCTGGTGGAATCGTCGATGGATTCGACGGTGACGGTTGCGGAGATCAGCAGCTTTCAGCTGGAAACGATTGAAGCGTTTCGTCCTGAAATTGGGGTGCTGTTGAATCTCACTCCCGATCATCTCGACCGGCATGAATCCTTCGAGCAGTACGCTGCGGCGAAAATGCGGATGTTCGAAAACCAACTCGAACGCGACTTCGCGATTTTGAACGCTGACGATCCGGAAGTTACGAAGCGAATGCCGTCGCGTGCGCATATCTACTGGTTCAGTAGAAAGAAGCGGGTGGCGCAGGGCAGCTTCGTGATGGATGGTCAAATTAGTTTTCGCATTGAAGGTTCAGAGAATCCGCTTTTGAGGGTCGAGGACATTCCGTTAAAGGGTGAGCACAACCTAGAGAACGTACTGGCTGCGTGTACCGCGGCGTCTCTAGCGGGAGCCGACGCGGCTTCCATAGCGAATGGCGTGAAAACATTTCAGGGAGTTGAACACCGGCTGGAATTCGTTGCTGAGAAGAATGGCGTCGCTTTCTACAACGATTCGAAGGCGACGAACGTGGATGCCACGGTGAAGGCAATCGAGTCGTTTCCGGGTCATCTGATCGTAATTCTTGGCGGCAAGGACAAAGGCACAGGTTATGCCGAGCTTCGCGAACCGCTTCGGCAACGGGCGCGACTGATTTTACTGATCGGCGCGGCTGCAGAGAAAATTGCCGCGCAACTCGAAGGCGCCGTCCCGATGGAACATGCGGGAACGATTGGCCGCGCCGTGGAGCTCGCTGCGGAACGCGCGAAGCCCGGAGACGTTGTGCTGCTGGCGCCGGCTTGCGCGAGTTTCGATCAGTTCGAAAATTACGAGCACCGCGGCCGCGTTTTCAAGGAGCTTGTGGCGCAGCTCGGTCGCGAATCGGGCGGCGGCACAGCCCGTATGGCGGCTGCTGAAATCCCTCTCGAGAAAGGTGCCAACGATGCCACGTAATTTGCAGCCGGACCGGCAACTGTTTGGCGTGACGCTGGCGCTTTGTTTCATCGGCGCGGTGATGGTGTTCAGCGCGTCGGCAGTGACGGCGGGGCAGCAGACCGGCAACGGCTATACGTTCCTGCTGCGGCAGGTTCTATGGATCGCCATCGGAATTGCGGGAATGTTTTGGCTGATGAATACGGACTATCGAAAGCTGCGCCAGCCGCGCGTGATCTTCACGGGGCTCTCTGTGACGTTGCTGCTTTTGATCGCCGTGTTTTTTCTTGATCGTTCGCACGCTACACATCGCTGGATTCGATTAGGCCCGGCAAGCTTTCAGCCATCGGAACTGGCCAAGCTGGTGGTGATTTTTTTTCTGGCCTGGTTTCTCGAGATTCGCCGAAAGCCGCGAGGATTCGGCATCAATGATCCGTTGCATTCGCTTCTGCCGGCGCTGGGAACCGTGCTGGTGATGGCGGCATTGGTTCTTGCGGAGCCTGACATGGGCACCGCGTGCATGATTTTCATGATTGCGTTTGTGATGCTTTATGTTTCCGGGCTTTCGCTGCGCTACATCTTTGCGACCGGCCTCGCAGCGATTCCGGCGATTTATCTCCTGATCGTGCGCGTGCCCTATCGCTACGAGCGCGCGAAGTCGTTCTTTTCACCTGGGGCTGACCCGCAAGGTCACGGATTCCAATTGCTGCAGTCACTCATTGCAGTGGGCTCAGGCGGATTTTCGGGAGTGGGGCTGATGGAAAGCCGGCAGAAGCTATTTTTCCTCCCCGAAGCGCACACCGACTTCATCTTCGCGATCATCTGCGAGGAACTTGGCTACATCGGAGCGGTTATCGTGCTTTTGCTGTTCGCAATGTACGGCTGGCGAGGATTTGTCGCGGCGATGAAAGCGCCCGATGAATTCGGCCGGCTCTTGGCGCTGGGAATCACGACGATGGTGGTTGGCCAGGCAATGGTGAACTTGAGCGTGGTGCTCGGGCTGATGCCTACAAAAGGGATTCCGCTGCCGTTCGTCAGCTACGGCGGCTCGAGTTTGCTCGGCATGCTGCTGGCCACTGGAGTGCTGTTAAACATCAGCCAGCACGCGGACGAGGCGTGAGCGCTGCGGTAAAAGAGCTGTTAGTCGCGGGCGGTGGCACCGGAGGGCACGTCTTTCCGGCGATAGCCATCGCGCGCGAATGGCTGCGGCGCGGGCATCCGGAATCGGAGACGGATTCTCGGGGAGAACGGCGAGTGGTGATTGTGGGAACCGAACGCGGGCTTGAATCAAAACTGGTGCCGCAGGCTGGGCTGCCGCTCGAAACCATTCGCGCGGCCGGACTCAAAGGCATGAGCGGCGCCAAATTGATACGCAATGCGGCGCTCTTGCCGCTGGGAATGTTGGATTCCGCGGCGATCCTGCGGCGGCACCGTTTTTCGGCTGCGTTCGGAGTAGGAGGCTACGCTTCCGGCCCCATGATGCTGCTTGCGACCCTCAGCGCGATTCCCACCGTGGTATTCGAGCCGAACGTCGAGCCGGGATTCACGAATCGCCTGCTAGCGAACATAGCCACCCGTGTGGCTGTTGCGCACAAGGAGACGGCGGAAAAGTTAGGTCGCCGAGCGATTCTTACCGGCTGCCCGATACGTCCGGAATTCTTTTCCGTGCCGCGCAAGGAGCATCAGACTCCGTTCACAATTTTGATTACCGGGGGAAGCCGAGGCGCGCTCCCAATCAACCGCGCCGTGGTCGACTCGCTCGACCTCTTAGTACCACGAAAAAATCAGCTTTTCATCGTGCATCAGACCGGTGAAGCCGACTATAATGCCGTGCGCGTGGCGTATGCGAAACGCGAATTCAAGGCCGAGGTCCTACCCTTCATCGAAAATATGGCGGAGCGGTTTGCCCAGGCGGACTTGATCGTCTGCCGTTCGGGTGCGATCACTGTCGCAGAAATATCTGCCGCAGGACGCGCCGCCATCTTTATCCCCTTCGGAGCCGCCACTGACGCGCATCAGATGCGCAATGCGGAGGCAATGCAGAACGCAGGGGCGGCCCGCCTGATCCCGCAGCCTGAATTGACGCCCGAGCGATTGACCGGCGAAATTTTCTCCTTCCTCGACCAGCCCCGGAGAATTTCTGAAATGGAAGATCGCGCGCGTGCGTTGGCAAAACCGCGCGCCGTGGAAGATATTGTGGATCTGCTCGAAGAGGTGTCGCGGCCATGATGGTCACGTTCCGCAATTTTCAGCGCATCCATCTCGTCGGCATCGGCGGGAGCGGGATGAGCGGGATCGCGGAAGTGCTGCTGTCGAGTGGCTACGCGGTTTCGGGATCAGATTTGAAAGCGACGCCGGTAACTTCGCGCCTTGAAAAGCTGGGCGCGAAAACTTACGAAGGGCATCAGGCTGCGAACGTGCATGGCGCGCACGTGGTGGTGATTTCTTCGGCCGTTCGGCCGGACAACGTGGAAGTGATCGAAGCGCACCGGCTGAAGATTCCGGTGATTCCGCGGGCTGAAATGCTGGCGGAACTGATGCGGCTGAAGTACGGGATTGCCGTGGCGGGCGCGCATGGGAAGACGACGACGACCTCGATGGTTGCTTCGGTTCTCGCGGCGGCGGGACTCGATCCAACGTTTGTTGTGGGAGGGCGCGTGAATCATGCGGGCTCGAACGCGCGGGTGGGGCAGGGCGATTACATGGTGGTGGAAGCGGACGAGAGCGACCGCTCGTTTTTGCTACTGGCACCGGTTGTGGCGGTGGTTACGACGATTGATCGCGAGCATCTGGATCAGTACCGGTCGCTCGAGGAAATCCAGAGCGTGTTTCTTGAATTCGTGAACCGGGTGCCTTTTTACGGGTCCGTGATTTTGTGTCTCGATGAGCCGAACGTACAGGCGATGCTTCCTTCCGTGAAGCGGCCGGTGATTACGTATGGCACCACGAGCCAGGCCGATCTTGTGATCAGCGACGTGAAACTCAAGGGGCTCGCGAGCGAATTCCGGCTTACTTATCGCGGCGAGGATCTGGGAATTTTCAATCTTCCTTCGCCTCCGGGAATTCACAATGTGCGGAATGCGGCTGCTGCGGCGGCTGTGGCGCTGTCGTTGAATGTGCCGCCGGATTTGATTCGAGCGGGACTCGAGAAATTCTCAGGTGTCGGCCGGCGCTTTGAAGTGAAGGGGGTATATGCGGGCGTCACTCTGATTGATGACTACGGCCATCATCCCGCTGAGATTCGCGCCACGCTCGAAGCTGCTCGCGGATGCGGATACAAGCGCCTGCTGGTTTTGTTCCAGCCGCACCGTTATACGCGGACGCAGTTTCTCTGGGACGATTTTTGCCGGGCGTTCAATGATGCGGATGTTCTGGTGCTCACGGAAATCTACGCCGCGAGCGAGCATCCGATAGAGGGCATCACCGGTGAGCGGCTTGCCGAGGCAATCAGCGCGGCGGGGCATAAGAATGTGGTGTTTACGAGCACGATGCAGGCGGGCGTCGAGTTCATGCTGCGTGAAGCACGGCCGGGCGATGCGATTCTGACGATCGGGGCGGGCAGCGTGGGGCGCGTTCTCGATCAGCTCGCTATGCTGCTGGGGACACAGGTTTCGAGTTCGCATGCGGATTAATGACAGCGCGATTGTCGAGCGGTTAAAAGAATTGGGAGTTGAACTGCGTCCGTCTGTGTCGCTGAATGAAAAAACGTCGCTCGCGATCGGAGGCGTCACGGACGAACTGCTGTTGCATCGATACGGCACGATTCCGGCCGTGATGCGCTTGCTAGCCGACGCGAAGATTCCGCACCGTTTTCTTGGCGGCGGCACGAACGTGTTGATTCCGGACGGCGAATTGCCGTCGGTGGTGCTGCATCTTCCGGCGGCGCATCCGGGAATGCGCGTGGACGGGAATTCGGCGTTTGTGGATGCATCGGCCGATCTGGGCGGCATGGTTACTTTCTGCGCGAAACACGATCTGGGCGGGATGGAAGGGCTGATTGGCGTTCCGGGAAGCGTGGGTGGAGCGCTGCGGATGAATGCGGGCGCGTACGGGACTCAAATCGGGCCGTGGGTGCGCGAAGTGGAGCTGTATCGCGCTGCGACCGGTGAGGTGGAGACTGTTCGCGGCAACGACATTCGCTTCGACTATCGCCACACTTCCTTTGCAGCCGACGACGTGATGCTGCGGGTGAAGCTCGAACTGCCGTCGAAGCCGTACAAGGAAATTTTGGCGGGCATCAAAGTTTGTAATGAAAAGCGACGCGCCAGCCAGCCGCTGAATCAGAAAAGCGCGGGCTGCATTTTCAAGAATCCTCCGGGCGGCTCCGCGGGCCGGATGATTGACGAACTGAAATTGAAAGGCCATCGGGTGGGCGATGCGGCGGTGAGCGATCGCCACGCGAATTTTTTTGTGAACCTGGCGAACGCGACTTGCGACGACATGCGGCGTTTGATTGACGACGTGCGCGAACGAGTGCGCGCGGCCTACGGAGTGGAGCTCGAGAACGAGGTGATTTTCTGGCGAAACTGAGGGCCATGGACGCGGACGTTTATCCGCAGGAAGTTCTGGCGGACGAAGAGCCGAAGTATCTTCGGCGGCAGAAGCCGCTCGAGATCAAGCGGCGGAAGTTCGGCCGGAAAGCGTGGATGACGTATCTGCGCGTGTCGCTGTGGATCCTGGCGGCCCTCGCGCTGGCAGGCATGGCTTACGTTGGCGAAAATTTTCTCCTGCACGCTCCCGCAATGGCGCTGCTGAAGCCCGACCAGATTCACATAGCGGGCAATCACTACGTGCAACCTGCGAATGTGCTGGGAATTTTTGCAGTCGACCGCAATCACAGCGTGCTGCGCATTCCGCTCGACCAGCGCCGAAAGCAAATCGAATCGTTGCCGTGGGTGGAACAGGCCGCGGTGCGGCGCGCGCTTCCCAATCGAATTGAAGTCGAGATCACCGAGCGTACTCCGATCGCATTTCTGCGCGATGGCAGCGAGATGAACCTCGTCGACGCGTACGGAATGATTCTCGAGCGGCCCTTGAAAGGCGAGTTTCATTTTCCGGTGGTGAGCGGCGTCAGCTCCGAAATGCCGACCGACGAGCGCGAAAAGCGCATGGAGCTCTTCGCCGGATTTATTCAGGCGATTCAGACCGCGCATCCGGGCGCTACGGAGCAGGTGAGCGAAGTGGATCTCTCCGACGCCGAGGATTTGCGCGCGACTCTTACAGGGCTTCCGGGTGGAAGTTCGCCGGGCGGCGTGACGAGCGGCGATTGGGGGCAGACCGAAACTCCGTTGCTGGTGCATTTCGGCGATAGCGATTTCGAAGGCAAGTACCGCACGCTGCTCGAGAACATCGGCCAGTGGCGCGCTACCGCGGGACGAGTGGAATCAGTCGACTTGCGATTCAGCCGCGAGGCGGTGGTGAATCCAGAGAACGCCGGCAGCGGACAGCAAGCTCCGGCGCATACGCCTACGCAAGGTGCTACGGCAGCGCCGTCGCGGAAGCCCGCTGCGAAATCGGCGAAGAAAATGGCCCAGCATCGGGACAAGAAACATTTGGCAAGGAAATCGGTGTGAGCGCGCAGCTGTAAATCGGGCGCGTGAAGCAAGGAGCGGCGGAATTGGCGAAGAAAGACCGTTACGTGGTGGCGCTCGACGTCGGCAGCACGAAAACGTGCGCGCTGATCGGCGAGATGGAAGAAGAGGGCGGCGCGAAGTTTGCGGCTCTCGGCGCGGCGGAATCGAAGGGCTGGCGCAAAGGCCAGATTGTGAATCTGGAGCTCGCGGTCAGTTCGATCCGGCGCGCGATTGAAGAGGCCGAAGCGATTGTAAACGTGCCGGTCGAGTCGGCTCTCATTGGTGTTGCTGGGGTTCACGTGCGCGGGCTCAACAGCCGCGGCGGAATTACGGTGGGCGCGCGGCCACGCGATATTCAGCGTGACGACGTTCGCCGAGCGATTGAAGCTGCGCGCGGAGTATCGCTGCCGGAAGATCGAGAAGTACTTCACGTGCTGCCGCAGGAATTTTTCCTCGACCGGCAGGACAACATCCGCGATGCGATTGGCATGGTGGGCGTGCGCCTGGAAGCGAACGTGCATATCGTTACTGCTTCCGGTTCGTCGACTCAAAATATCGTTACAGCGGTAAATCGCGCGGGTGTGCGCGTGGACGACACCGTTCTCGAGCCGCTGGCTGCTGCTGAAGCGTGCCTTACGCAGGACGAGCGCGAGCTCGGCTGCTGCCTTCTCGATATGGGCGGCGGCACCACCGACATGGTTGTTTTTACGGGCGGAGTTGTCCGGCACACCACCTCGATTCCTGTCGGCGGCGACCACGTTACGAACGATCTCGCCGTCGGCCTGCGCACGCCGATGCCCGAGGCCGAGAGGCTCAAGCGCGAGCACGCCTGCGCGTTTCGCGACCTGGTGAAAGAGGATTTTCCGATTGAAATCGCGAGCGTGGGCGACCGGCCGCCGCGAACGATTTTCGCGCGCATGTTGACGGACATCGTCGAACCGCGCATTCAAGAATTCCTGATGCTCGTGCGCGATGAATTGCGCCGCGCCGGACTCGAATCGCAAATTCCCGCCGGAATTATTCTCACCGGCGGCGGCGCAAAACTCCGCGGCCTGGTGGAACTGGCCGAGCACGTGTTCAAGCTTCCCGTGCGTGTGGCCGCGCCGCGCGGGCTTGCGGAGATGAGCGAAGAGGTTTCCCAGCCTGAATACTCGACAGCAGTTGGACTGGTTCTTTACGGGGCGCGGACGCGGCGCCTCGCAGGAGCGCGTCCCAACGGCTGGACGGGAAGATTGAAAGCACTTTTTGCAGGACAGTAAAAATTTCTAGCAGTGGCGAATACCTGGGGGAGGAAGCATGACGTCAAAAGATACGGGCATGAGAGTTTCGTTCACGGAAGAGCCGCAGAATGGAGCGAAGATAAAAGTGATCGGCGCGGGAGGCGGCGGTTCGAACGCCGTCAATCGCATGATTCGAGCAAAGGTGGAAGGAGTTGAATTCATTGCCGCGAATACGGATTTGCAAGCGCTGAAGCTGTCGCAGGCGCCGGTGAAATTGCAGCTCGGCGCGAAGCTGACGAAGGGGCTTGGCGCGGGGGCGAATCCTGAGGTCGGCAGAAAGGCGGCGCTCGAAGACACGGAAAAAATTCTCGAAGCGCTCGACGGGGCGGACATGGTGTTCGTTACCGCTGGACTCGGCGGCGGCACCGGCAGCGGCGCAGCACCTGTAGTGGCAAACCTGGCGAGCGAACTCGGCGCGCTGACGGTCGCGGTGGTGACGAAGCCGTTCGCGTTTGAAGGCAAGCGGCGCATGCAGCAGGCCGAACAGGCGCTCACGGAGCTGATCGGCTGCGTTGATACCGTGATCGTGATTCCCAACGAGCGGCTGATGGAGTGCGTGGAGCACGGGACGAGCTTTTTCGAAGCGTTCCGCATCGCCGACGATATTCTGCGCCAGGCTGTACAGGGCATCAGCGACATCATCACGATTCCCGGCATCATCAATCGCGACTTTGCGGACGTGAAGACGATTATGTCCGGCCAGGGCTATGCGGTGATGGGAACAGCCGTTGCTACCGGGCCGAACCGCGCCATCGACGCGGCGAATCGCGCGATCAACAGCCCGCTTCTTGAAGACAACTGCATCAATGGAGCGCAGGGAATTCTGATCAACGTTACCGGCTCGTCCACGCTGAGCTTGCAGGAAGTGCACGAAGCGTCGTCAATCATCCAGAAAGCTGCGCACGAGAATGCCAACATCATTTTCGGAGCGGTGCAGGATGACGCGATGAAGGAATCGGTGAAGATCACCGTGATTGCGGCGGGCTTCCGCGAAGTGGCCGGAAAGAAGACGGCTCAGCGGCCATCGTATTTGCCGAAGACGTGGGCTGCGAAGCGCGAACAACCGCCTGCGCAGGTGGCGCCGCAGCAGACGAATGTGGTGCAGCAGGTGGCGCGGAACGTGCGCGAGGCAGCTCCGGAGATGCCGTCGGATGATCTTGATGTGCCGACGTTTTTGCGCAGGCAGGCGCAGAAGGCGTAGACAATTTACTCGGGTGTTGCAGGCACGGACGGGGATTTTTCTGCCCACTCGTTTTCACACACGAGCGGTCGACACCTATCGGGCAAACCTGCGCGCGGAACTAACGCAAAATTCAGAGGAGATGCTGCTCGGTAGACACTACGAGGGTACTGTAATTAATTTTATAACAACCGCCACGAAACTGCAAGTCGTGCGTTTAGTAGAGAAAAGTCATCCAAGGTAAAGAGTTGCTTGATGGACGAAATTCGGCTTGCTCGAGGCGTTGCTGTTGAAATTGTGAATCACGCGCGACGCAATCCGGAAGAGGAGTGCTGTGGATTGCTCGCGGGGCGCCGCGGCGCGATCGCGCAAGCTTACCCGGCGCAAAATGTGGCGGAGCATCCGGCGGGCGCCTACGAAATTGCACCGAAAGAACTGTTCCGCATCATGCGAGAGATTCGCGCCGCCGGGCTCGAACTGCTCGGTATCTACCATTCGCATCCGAAGGGCGACAATCAGCCTTCCCCGCGTGACGTCGAGCGAGCCTACTATCCCGACGCGGCGTACTTCATTCTTTCACCTCGGGCCGGCGCGCCTGAACCAATCCGAGCTTACTCGATTCGCGACGGCCGGTGGACCCAGCTCGAAATCAAAATTCAGAATTAAATGATGCCGGCGGAACCCTATAGGGAGATCGCAGCACAGACCGGCAGCTCGCTGGATGATTCGAAATTATTTTCAAGCAACGCAACCTTCTCCGGACTGCTTCTCACAGCCTCTTGTTCGATGGGCACCTTCAGGGCAACTGCGGTGATGTCATCCTGAGGTCCTGAACCATTCGAAAAAGATCTGGCGCCTTCGAAGAGGTGGTCGAGGGATTCGTCGGCAGTTTTTCGAGTGCACTCGCACCACAGCTCCCCCAGGCGGTCCCAGCTGAAGTCTTCGTCGTGTTGGTTTCGCAGTTCGTGCAATCCGTCAGTGGCGAAGAGCACGGAATCGCCGGGCGCGAGCCGCACCGTTTACTTGTCGTAAGACGACTCCGGAAAGACCGCCGATGGAAGGCCGCCTTCGCCAAGGCGCGAATATCTTCCGTTGGAGACGAGAACCGGATGAGGCAGGCCCGCATTCGAAAAGGTGAGCTGCCGGGTGATCGGATCGAAAAGCGCGTAGAGCGTGGCGCAGTAGCGGCCTGAGATCGGACGCACGAGCAGCCGCTTGTTGAGAAGAGTCAGCACGGTTGCCGTATCTTCACCTGTTTTGTTGATGCCGCGTAACGTTCCCATCACAAGGGCAGCATACATGGCGGCTGCGAGTCCCTTTCCCACGACATCACCAAGGTAGAGGCCCACAAGCCCATTGGGCAGTTGGAAAAAATCCGTGAAATCGCCGCCCACTTCGGCAAATGGTGAAAAGCAAAAAGCGACTTCCACGCCAGCGCTAATCAAATTCCCGGTAGGCACAAGCGAGTATTGAATTTCGCGAGCAGCTTCCTTGTCGGCCTCGTATGAACTTACGCGTGAAGCCGTTTCAAGCACCGCTTGAGTACCCATTCTCAGGAAACTCCCCCCGGTAGCTCGCTCCCGATGGTGCGTAGCAGTACATCGCAACCGGGATACCAAAGTAATCGGCGAGCAGAACGGATGCCTGAACTGAAATCAGGACTTATTGTGGCGGCAGGGAGCTGATTTATCGGGTTGGACAGTAGGACTGTAACGCACCGGCACAGATGCACTTTGGTGAAACATTCCTGCACTTGGCCGGGTCCGCCGAAGTAGGCAACTGAAGAAACCGCGATGCGCAGAGCTTAAGGGTTTGCTCGGTGGGCGTGCAACGTAGCAGCATTCTCCGCCTCTTCCAAACGGCGCGCATACAACGGAAACTTCGCCGCGAGATTGGCAACCTCGCCGCGCACTCGTTGCTCGGTAGCGGAATCGCCCAGGTGTGTGAGGACGTCCGCGATCCAGCCTGCAATCTGATTCATCTCCGGCTCGCGCATGCCGCGGGTAGTAACGGCGGGAGTGCCCACGCGAATTCCACCCGCCTTCATCGGAGGAAGGGGATCGAAGGGAATCGCATTTTTGTTTACGGTCATACCCGCACGCTCGAGTGCCAGTTCGGCATCGCGACCAGTGATTCCGCGCGAATGCATGTCGACGAGAAACAGGTGATTGTCCGTGCCGCCCGTGACGATGCGGAATCCGTGCTTGGCGAGCGCCGCGGCGAGCACGCTCGCGTTGCTCACCACTTGTTTCTGATAAACGCGGAATTCGGGCTCGGCCGCTTCCTTCAAGCATACGGCCTTCGCAGCGATGATGTGTTCGAGCGGGCCGCCCTGCACGCCCGGAAACGTGATGCGGTCGAGATCCTTTGCATATTTTTCGCGGCAGAGAACCAGGCCGCCGCGCGGACCGCGCAAGGTTTTGTGCGTCGTGGTGGAAACGAAATCCGCGTGAGGAACAGGGCTCGGATGAATTCCCGCTGCCACAAGCCCGGCGATGTGCGCCATGTCGACAAAGAAAAGCGCGCCGGCATCCTGGGCGATTTTTGCGATTCGCGCGAAATCGATGATTCGAGCATAGGCACTCGCCCCGGCGACGATCATTTTGGGCTGATGCTCTCGCGCTAGCCGCTCGATTTCATCGTAGTCGATCGTCTCGGTTTCTTTGGTCACGCCATACGCGACGAATTTGTAGGTCTTGCCTGAAAAATTAAGGGGATGTCCATGCGTCAAATGGCCGCCATGCGCCAGATTCATTCCCAGCACGGTTGCGCCGGGCTCAAGCGTGCTCATATAGACTGAAATATTCGCTTGCGTGCCTGAATGCGCCTGCATGTTCGCGTGTTCCGCTCCGAACAATTGCTTGGCGCGCTCGATCGCGATCCGCTCGACACGGTCAACATTTTCACAGCCGCCGTAATAACGCTTGCCGGGGTAGCCTTCCGCGTACTTATTGGTGAAAACGGAACCCATGGCCTCGAGCACCGCTTCCGAGACGAAATTCTCGGAAGCGATCAGTTCGAGCCCGGTAGCTTGCCGGCGCACTTCGTCCTGCAACGCTTCGGCGACTTCGGGATCGACGACTTCCAGCGGTCGGCTCATTCGTTTCAATTCGGGGGTTTCGTTAGCCATGGAGGGATTCGCAAGGATTCTATCGGAGCGCTGGGACGTTTGCAATTGGCGGTCACGTTGCATCGGAAATGCAACCCAGCAGCGGAGTCGAGCGTCCTAACCGTTGCAAAGTGGCCATCGCTGCTATTTCCTCGAAGCAAAGAAGCGACATCTCGATTAGGATGTTGAAAGCATTCCCCTCGCACATTCCATATGCCGGGGAACGTGCAAAAGGGGGATGAATTTGAAGTGGTTCAGTATCAGGTTTGCCGCAGGCGCAATTTTATTTGGTTTATTTCTTGGAAGCGCGCGCGCGCAAGACGCTGGTTCGTCGCCGGCTCCGCAAAGTCAGGACTCGACGGCCCAGCCTTCCCAGCCCGCACCGAAACCAGCGCAGAATCAAGGAAAGTCTGCGGATCCCTCTACCCAAAATCTGCCGGACAAAGTTCAACCGGCCTCTGACGAGGCTACCAAGAACGCCCAGAATCCCAAGCGCATTTTCGGGATCATTCCGAATTTCATCAGCGCGAATGACACGACTGCCAATCAAGAACCATTGACGGTTCACGAAAAATATATTCTTTCATTTCACCAGATGTTCGATGTAAGCGCACATATCGGGAATCTGCTGCAATCTGCTATTTCGCAAGCAGCAAATGGCCAGCCTCATTACGGACAAGGCTGGGGCGCGTTTGGAGAGCGGCTTGCTGCTTCGGAAGGCGATCAGATGACGTCGTGCTTCTTCATCTATGGAGTGCTGCCATCGGTTCTTCACGACGACCCTCGTTATTTCCGCCGGGGTAGTGGCTCAATCGGCAGCAGGCTCTGGTATGCCGCTTCGCGCACCGTGATCACGCGGAAAGATTCGGGGCAGCCGACTTTCAATGTGCCGCAGACGCTCGGGCAATTAATTCAACAAGGGATTTCCACTTCTTACTATCCGGCGCAGGACCGCACGGCACCTGGCGTCTTCACGCAGTGGGGTGTAAATCTCGCTTACAACAGCGGGTACAATATGCTGCGCGAATTCATGCCCGATCTCGGGCAGTATTTGGCGCGGAGAAAGAGTAAGAAAGCAGCGCAAAAGTCTCAAACGCCCGTTCCCCCGCCTTCAAGCGCCCAGTCGAACTAGCAAACCTAACCGAGGTATCTGCCGGGTCCGAAGGATTTCCAGAGACCGCGTTCCAGCCGCCGGACTGTCTCTTCGGCTTCATATGTCGCCACATAATTTGGCGGAAGCCCTGAGGCGGGCTCTACTCTTGGCCCCTTGCCAGGGCAACAGTTGATGCCGAAGAACCCATGATCCAGCCCAAATACCGAATAGCCGACGTCCCGAAGGAAGTGATGAGTAGCGGCAGGGTAGTCACGCTGCTCCTCAAACACGACGTAACGGATTCGGCGCGCGCGCAGCATCTGTTCCATTCCCATTAGCGCATCGAGTTCAAATCCTTCCACGTCTAACTTTACGACGCTTACATGCTCACCCTGTGAAAACATTTCATCCAGTCTGACCAGCTTCACCTGAAGGTTCGTGATTCCTCGGTCGAGTTCTGAGATACCTTGCTCATCGGCCGCAGTAGTCTCAATGCGGGCTCTTCCACCATTCCATTCAAATGAAGCCGGAATCTGAAGAGTCGCAGCACCCGATCGCGCTCCTAGTGCTTCCTCGTGCAAGACGAATGCACCGCGTTGCCCGCGCTCCTCCCATTCGGTCACATTACGTTGTAGCTCGCCAAACGAGCGGGGATCGGGCTCGAAACTGTGAACCTTGCCACGAGGCCCGACGCGGGCGGCGAGGATGCTGGTCGCATATCCAATATTCGCTCCGC
Organism: uncultured Acidobacteriota bacterium; assembly: GCA_963772535.1. GTDB lineage: Bacteria > Acidobacteriota > Terriglobia > Acidiferrales > UBA7541 > Palsa-295. The sequence continues at coordinate 28,540 of CAVYXN010000001.1, read as the reverse complement.
CGTCGACCACGATATCGCCCGGTTGTGCCAGTCGCCACAGCGCCTCGGTGAGTGGCATTTCATAGATTCCGCGTGAGTAAATGGCCCAACCAATCGATTCCGCTGGGTTCACCATTATCGGATAACCCCACGGCAGCCAGACCTTTGTGAATTGGGACCTTCTCGGAAGGGCCTCAACCCAGAGCCTTCGGGCAATCTGATGCGGCCGAAGCACATATTCAGGTTTGGCGACGTGCGCGAGACTATCGATCGTCAGCAATTTGGGTCTCGCTCTCCTGCGGCATTTCAGACCTGCGCGGTTTCGTCCGGAGTTCGCAAACGGTCGACGCTATTCGCCCGCCTTCACTCTAGCTTTAGATTCTGGCACGAATCAAGTATCACAACGCTGCTAACTATGCCGACGGCGTGCCACATTTCGGGTTCCGCGGTTGAGTTCTGATACGAAGGCTGGATTCGAATGGCGGATTGGTTGCGCAGATAGCTCTTGCGAAGCGGCGCTTTGCATAGGAGATTACGTAAGTGATGGAAGACTCGCTCGGAAGACCGACCTCACGAAAAACTGTATTGCTCGTTTCCTGCTTTGCCGCTGCGATTCTCACGTATCAGGCGATTCGGATTTGGGTGGCCGATTTTCTCGTCCATAAGGATCGGGTCGATCAAGTGGAACGCGGAGTGGCCCTCGAACCAGAAAATGCCGCCGCTTGGGAACATCTTGGGCGCGTTCGCGAGTCGGATTTAGCAAATCCTGATCCCATAGGAGCGGTGGCAGATTTTCAGAAGGCGGTCGCGCAGGTTCCACTGTCCGCCCAGTATTGGATGGACTTGGCAGTAGGATACGAGTCAATCGGAAATGTTCCGGCTGCGCGAGAGGCTCTTCGTCGCGCGCGCGCCGCGTATCCGTCCTCATCTGTGGTGGCCTGGGTTTACGGCAATTTTCTTTTGCGCCAAGGTGACACGGACGCGGGTTTTGCGCAAATCAATCATGCCCTGCAAGCGGATCCGAGACTCAGCGATCCAAAACTCGTACCGCTCGCGGTTTCGCGTGTCTGGCATTTGAGTCAGGATGCGAACGTGCTCTTGAATCAGGTGTTGCCTCCCGAACAGGATGCCTACTTCCAGGCAATTGATTTCATGCAGGAAAACAGGCAGCCAGGGGCGGCGCTGCTGATTTGGAAGCGATTATTATCGCTGGGCAAGCCCATGGAGTTGCGGCGTTCGTTTCCTCTTCTTTGGCTCTTGATGGAAAGTGACCTTGGCGCGGATGCGAGCCGGGTGTGGCGAGAAGCGCTGGCTGCCGCTGGACTTCCTCATAACGAGCCAGCGAGCGGGTCGTTAGTTTGGAACGGAGACTTCGCGCGGGATTTCTTGAACGGAGGATTGGATTGGCGGTGGAGTTCTTTTCTCGTAGGCGCTTCAATGGGTTTCGATGCGCCGCCTCCTTCGTCGGAAGGCCGGTCGTTGCGGCTCGATTTCAGCGGGGGCGAAAACTTAGATCTCATGGAGCCGCAGCAGTTTGTTCCGGTGGAGCCCAGCCAGCGATACCATTTTCATGCGATGCTGAAGACGGAAGGAATCACCACCGAGAACGGAATTTCTTTTTTGATCAGCGATCCGAATCATGGCGCGGCCGTAGTGGCCACAGAAAATTTCACGGGTACGCATCCGTGGACGCCTGTCGACGTGGACTACACGACGACGCCCGCGACGCATTTCCTGTCGATCCAGGTGCGCCGTGCTCCGAGCCGCCTGTTCGACAACAAACTGAGCGGAACGGCGTGGATTGGCGATGTGTCTCTTACGCCCACGGGCGGAGCGGAGCCGGCGCACAGCAAATGAAAGCCAGGTGCGAGCGAAAGATTGAGCGCCAAGTATTTAACAGTGGGTGCCGCACGGGGCTTGGGGCACAGGCAGGAATGCCTGTGCTACTGGAAGGCAACGGCAAGGGCACTTTTCCCGGACCAGAGCAAGAGCAGTCCTGGCTTCTCAGGGCTTGGCGTTCTGTAGTCTTATCACCGAGCGACACTCAATTGTTTTAGACTACTACCGTCGCGAGGATGGAAGATGAAGGGGCGCGAGACGCAACTGCGGAAGTATGGCGCAGCCGGCAGGAGCACCGGGTTCTAATGGCGAGGTTTATCATGTACCGGACCTTAGGTCTTTAAAATAACAAACCGATAATGCTGCGGAGGCTGCAATGAGCATGTCGACGAGCTTTGGGGCGGATATCCTTCCGCTTTTTACCGAGCGAGACATTCAAGGGATGATCAAAGGCTTCAACCTTGCGAGTTATGACGAGGTGAAAGCGCACGCGTCCGCGATCTATGACCGCATTCGAGGAATTGGCGGCGCGGTGATGCCACCGCCACCGCCCAAGGGAGAAGGTCCCTGGCCGCAATCTCGCATCGATCTATTCGCTAAATGGATCGCGGACGGCTGCCCACCCTAGGCGGCCTCCAAGCAGTGAGAGATATTGCGAGGTCGAGCTCATGCTGCGGGAGCATCCAGCGATTCGGATTATCGTTATCGATCCGCTCGGCTCATACCTCGGCAAGCTGAAGAAAAATTCCGACGATCACGTGCGGCCGCTTCTCGATAACCTCAAAGAACTTGCTGAAACACGGGAATTGCGATCATCTCGGTCTCGCATTTCAACAAAAACTTTTTGCAATCCGCGATCGATCGAACGAGCGGTGCAGGTGCGATCGCACAAGTACCCCGTGCCGCTTGGTCGTTTGTCAGAGACGATGACGATGACACGGGCGAGTCGCGACTCATGCTTTCCGTTAAGCTGAATAAGGTAAAGGAATCGAATAAGAGCGGCCTGCGGTATCGCCTCAACGAAGAACTGCTCGCGATTGCCGGCAAACCAGTCGGCATGCCGAAAGTCGAATGGCTCGGGGTGAGCTCAGAAAAATCGACAACGTTTTGCAAGCAGCTGCCGATCCTGAAAGGAGAAAACTTCCGGAATGTATTTCATGGCTCGAACGCTACCTCGAATCGGGCGCGAAGATGTCGCGAGATGTATACGCGCAGAAGTTCTCTGAGGCAACGGTTCGTCGCGCGGCGGCGAAGCTCGGGGTCGAATCGTTCAAAACGCGTGAGGGCTGGATGATCCCCGCAGGAAAATCACCCAGATCAAAACTGCCGCCAGTGGGCGAGTTTTTCAACGGCCACCCCTGTTATCGACACCTGTCCCAAAATGCCAGCAATGTCTACCAGACGGGGACAGAGAGGGCGTGGGTGATTTGAGCGGACAAAGCGAAACTCGCACTGCGATCTCGGACCTCGCGGATCACTATCACGATTACGAACGAGTGTGGCCCGTAAACGATCGCGGCCTCCTGATGGTTCTCCGCAAATCCGGCCGTGCCCAGCGCCGCGTCTTGACTTCCCGGCAATCCCGCCGCAATTCCCTGGTACGGGATGGATCGCGCGAGCATGCCCATCATTTCCTGAGAAGCATCGGGGCTGACTGCCTCGCCCTTGGCAAGCGCCCATAACAGAACCATCAGATCGCGCGCAGTCTCGGTATTCTGAGGGCCTTCGGTGGGCCCTGTGTCGCTCTCCACGGGGGCAACGAATTGCACACCTTCCGCGCCCAGTTCGTGCAGGCGGTTGCGAATGCGCGCGGCGTCGAGCCTTTCAATCAGCAAGCTTTCAGCCCGAAGGCTGCCGCGCACAATCATTGCTTCGCAAAGCTCCCGGAGCGTCAGGGTCTTTCCGATTGAGCCTTGAATAGGGTCATTCTTGGCCTCAGCATGCGGCGTGCCCGGATGAGAATCATTTTGTGAGCCGGGTGTCACCAACAGAGGATCGCTGAGGCGCAGTTCGCCCGCCTCCGCTTGGGCATAAAGCTCAATCATCGTCGCGATTTTGATCGCACTCGACGAGCGAAACGGTTTGTCCGCCTGGATAAAAAGCTCTTGCGTGCCATCCAATGTGCGGAAGGCTACCGAGGCATCTGCTCCGTAAGTTTGAATCAACTTTTCGACGTCGCCGCGTGCTGGGCTTTCCAGCGCTGGGTTTGGTTCGGCTCCCTGACCGCGAGCGGAGGCGGCGCACACGAACACAATTATGAAAGCGAAGAAAAGCCGCGGACAAGAGAGGAAACTCAGCATGGTCCGATTCTATCGCTAGTTTCGCAGATGCCGGAAGCAGAGCCGGGGAGTCTATCATCGAACGCGCGCGCTACAATCCTCAATAGATTCTGACTCGGCAGCATGGGTAAAATTGCCGAATACCTTCCAGAGACTCTCACGCAAACCGTTTGTGGGAGTTTTTTCAAACGGACCACGAAAATGGAACGCGTGCGTTTGTGACTTCATGCCGACGGATAGTCGATTATCGCTAGGTTGGAACCCCACTCCAATGTAGCTAGCGAACTTCGACGATGACGAGAGACACGTCGTCGGCTAGGGGGCCATGGCTCCACGCGGCCGCGCCCTCGAGGATGGCCTGTTTCATTTCGGGTAGTGCTCGTGTGGCCGACTGGCGTACCAACTCTTGAAGGCCCTCAACGCCGAGCATGTCTTGAGACCTGTTAAACACTTCGACGAGCCCATCGGTGTAGAGAACCAGACGGTCGCTGGGCGCGAGCTCGATTTCCGTCATCGACTCCGATGGCGCGATCTCGGAGAGATAACCGAGGATACCGTTTTGCGAATCGAGCAGACGCAACGTGCCCTTCGAGACGAGTATTGCTGGCGGTTGGCAGGCGGCCGCAAAGGTCATGCGGCGGCCGCACTGACTAAAACGGGCTGCGGTCATGGTGAAATAAAAACCGTTCTGCGGGATGCGATCATGTACGAAGTCGTGGAGGCACTGCAACAAACGGCTGGGTTCAGTCTTACGTTCCAGCGCATGAAGTGTTTCAGAGTAGATGCGGTTGGCCATCAGAGCCGACGCTACACCATGGCCCGACACGTCGCACAGGATGAGGTTTAGAAATTCGTCGCCTTGAGGGAGCACTATACCGAAGTCGCCGCCAATCGTACGCGCAGGGCTGTAGTAGGCCTCGACGGCGAGGTCCTTCCACGCCAAATTATGTGGCGCGAGTGATTGCTGGATGAGTGCCGCGGTCGAGAGGTCGGCGTCAATCTCCCTTTGACGCTCGCGGAGCTGTTCTTCTACTCGCTTCTGTTCGCTGATGTCAGTCACGGTCACTACAACGTAGTCCTGACCGTCTGGTCCTTGAATCACCCGCCCGCTGAGGATCACCGGGATTCTCTTGCCGTCCTTACGTGGAAAGTAAAACTCGCGGCGATGCCGGCCATAGCGGTGCCCCAACTTGTGCTCGCGGACAATGTGGGGAATATCCTCGGGAGGGAAGATCGTGTCGGGTGCACATCCCCGCAATTCGTCGAGGTCATACTGCCCCAATCGTGTCAACGCTTCATTGGCAAAAATAATGCGAAGTTGGTCATCGACAATCGCCACTCCCTCGTTGAGCTCTTCAAGGATATTCTCCATCTGGCGAAGCCAATCCGGAGTCTTGATATTGATGTTAGGCATGGCTTTGTTCAGTTGAATTCGTCAGCGAGGATTGTGTGTCGCGATCGAGCAACCGCGTGACGAGAGCAAACAGGAAACTGACCGATATTCCTGACATCAACACACCGGTGATCGCCTCCAGGGGCCCCAAGAGTCGCCAGTTGGATGGGAGAATCAGATCACCATATCCCACAGTGGAATAGCTGATCGCGGAGAAGTAGAAGGCGAGCTCCGATGACGGGAAGCAACGCATCCGGTAGAAAGTGGCCCACAGAAGAATCACGATCCCGTGCAGAATTACAATCGCGACCGCCGATTTCACTACCAGGGTCGCCGAGTAAACTGGCCCATGCTTGTGAACGTCCCTGGTCAGAACACGCTTTAGCCACTCGATGAGCATAATCACACCGGCGCACTGCAAGCAGAGTGTAAGACTCAGAAGAAGAACAGCCGTGGCAATTTGATTAAAAAGAATCATCGCAAATACCTTCAACGGGCTAAACATGCTCACCGTTTCATTCGAGCGTTTTTTCCATGGCCGTTACACCCAGTCGAGCGAGCAAAGCCGTCGACAAAACCAACTGACCGTAGTCATCGGGTGGTGTGTGGCACCATTTCAGGTGCCGGGCGATCTTCAGTCTGTGCCGGAAGTTGTTTCGTTTCCCAGCGGATGATTTTCAGATCAAGAACGAAGATGCTGTAAAGCACCGGTACCAACAGCAGCGTGGTAAAGGCTGCGACGGCAAGGCCGCCAATCTGCGCGTAACATAGAGGCTGCCATAGAGGGCCGCCTTCCAAAGCTAGTGGGAAAAGGGCAAGGATTGTCGCTCCCACGGTAATCATCACGGGCCGTATACGCTGGATTCCCGCGTCCGGAAGCGCCTGTTCCAACGGTTCTCCTTTCGCATGCATTTCCTCGATAAAGTCGAACAGAACGATCACGTGGCTAACGATCACACCGATCAAGCTGGCGATGCCCAGAAAAGCCATAAAGCCAAAGGGCGTATGCATGATCGAGAGAGCAATGAGAGAGCCGATCACACCGTACGGTGCCGCGGCGAATACCAGAAGAGGTTTTACCGCGTTATTGAACTGAACGAGCAGCGCCAAGTAAATTCCAATCAAAGAAATCAGCAGAACGATTTTCAGGTTGCTGAATCCGTCTATTTGCTTTGCTCTTTCTCCCCCGATACGAAGCTGATAACCGGGAGGAAGATTTTTCTGGAACTCCTGCAATTTTGGAAGAATGGGATCGAGTATTTCCGAAGCCAGAACGCCCGGCCGGGGGTAACAAAGAATCGAAATGGCACGAAAATGCTCACGCCGGTCGATGCGCCCTGTTTCCAAAGAATTTCCGACCGTCGCGACCGACAGCAAAGGCACTCGGTTGTTCGTCTGTGAAGAGTAAACATACAGGTTTTTGATGTCGGCTAGCTGAGCACGCTCCTCCATACGAAGGCGCGCCACAATGGGGATGTTTTTGTCGCCTTCCTTGAACACACCAACTGTCGTGCCGCTCATGGCGGTGGTCGAGGCGTTCGCGACATCCGCGTTGGTGATTCCTACTACGTTTGCGCGGTCAGGATCGATTTGAATCCTCTGCTGAACGTCATCCGGGAACCAATCATCCCGAAGAACGGAGATGCCGGGAGATTGACTGACGATATCCTCAGCCTGCCGAGCAATCTGTCTCAGCGTGCGTACATCGCTAGCTTCATTTCTCGCGTCGACGTCTGCCTGCCCGGAAATCAGCAGCTCTACGGGATTCTCGACAGGATTTGTTTGAAGCTGGCGAACCGTAATCCACGCTCCCGGTACTTCCTTGGCCAGCGCGTCCTGGATCGGGCGAGCTAACTTTGGCGACGCTTCCTTGTCGGTAATCTCAACAATCATTTGCGCGTAGTTGGTCTGCGGCATTTCCGGTGATACCGAGAACCAGAAGCGAGGGCCGCCACCACCTGCAAAAGTCGTTAGCGACTTAAGAAGATGCCCACGATTCTCCTTAGTAGTGGCACCCGTTGAATTTTCGATTACCTGACGAACGACTCGTTCGGCGTGCACGGCAGTATCGTTGGTGACGCTCAAAGGGGTTTCATTCGGCAGCCAAATATCCAGATAAAACCAATACTGGACATCTTCGGGAAAGAATTGGGTCTTAAGTCGAGAGCCGAACAACCCACCTATGATCAGGAAAACCAGGGACCCACCGAGGACGGCCCAACGGTGTTTTATGGCCTTTCCCACGAGTTTGTTATAGAAGCCGTAAAATCCTTTCTGCCTTCTCTCCTCGATGGTTGGTTCGCGCTTTGCTGGAGCGCGCAGAATGTAGTAACCGAGGAACGGGACAAACGTCATCGCCACAAAAAGTGCGCACAGCAGGGAAGCCGTCATTACGATGGGGAGGCTCTTCAGGAATTCGCCGGTATTGCCGCTCAGCATCAGAAATGGCAGGTAGGCGATGATGTTCGTGATCGTCGCGTAGAAAATCGCGGTGGCAAGTTTTGTGGGTCCGAGCCAGCACGCGGTCCTGCGCGGGAACCCTTCTGCCAAGTGACGTTTTATGCCGTCGCCAGCGACTACCGGCACGTCAACGAGAAGGCCCAGTGCGATGATCAGCGATGCGATGGAGACTTGTTGAAGATCAATTCCCAGCACATACACGACGCCGAACGTCATCGCCAGTGTGATCGGTATGGCGAGAGCCATAATCAGCGCCAGGCGCCACTCCCAAAATCCGAGCAGTGAAACGATGACCACGAGAATAATGGCTTCGACAAGCGCGCGCATGAACAGATTGATGTTCTCCTTCACTTGGAGCGGTTGATCGGACGTGTGCGCCAAAATCAGGTCGGCGGGAAGAACTTGGCGAAGCTGCTCAAGCTTTAAATTCACGGACTGTCCGAATCGCGCGATTTGCTTCTTATCGCGCATGTAAACCGCCAAGGTGACCGCCCGGCTACGTTGCCAGTGACCACTGGAGTCTCGCCATGTGTAGTAATTGAGATACGTGGCAGGAGCTTGGTACCCCCGGCTGATTTGGACGAGATCCCGCAAATACACTGGAGCACCCTGGGACGTGACGGATACGGCCACATCGCCGATGCTTCTGGCGGTGTCGAATTGTCCGGAAGGGATGAGGGTAACCCTGTGTTCCCCCGTTTCCACAGTCCCGCCCGGCGCGATGATGTTCCGAGCCGAAATGACTTTGGAGAGATCAGCAGGTCGCAGTCCGTAGGCAGCGAGTCGGTCCTGTGAATAATCGAGATACACGGTCTGCGACAAAACACCCCGCCGTTCAACCTTGGAAACTTCGGGAGCTCCCTGGACCGTTCGTCCAATCAGATCAGAAAAATTGTCGAGTTCGGCATAGCTGTATTTGTCGCCGGCGACGCTGGCCAGTTTCGTTCGTGTTTCGCTCGGATCGCGAACGATCGTTGGCTCCCACGCATCGGGGTGTAGCTCAGACTGTTTTAGGCGCTTCGAGATAAACCGCTTGATGAACGCTTGAATGGAGCTGTCGTCTGCATCGGAAACACCATCAACGCCGATGAATCCGCGCCCCTGAATGATTTCCGAGTCTCGAATGACTCCAGCGCTTTGCGCTTCCGCTTGAAATAGGTAGCCGGTGTCAAGGACCTCCTTTGCGGAGATGGATTGAGGAAAGGAATCTACCACCGTAATGCGCTGCCCCTCTCGATTCGGCGGTTTTGCAACGCGAGCTTGGCGGATCGCAGCCTCAACGGAATTGGCGCGAGCCGCAATTTCAACGTCGTCCGCTTTTGGACTGGCGACCGTGAGCATGAGAGCAGCGGTGTCGCCAAAATCGCTTTGGAAAACGATTGGGCCCGCGCCCTGAGGCAACTGAGAATTTAGGGCGTTCAACTTGAGGTTGATATCGCTGAATTGCCGCTTCGTATCGGCGATGCCCTCATCCAGTTGTATGGTCACAAACGAATAGCCCGGCAGGGATATCGACTTAATGCCGTAGTCCGCATCGGTTCCCGGATGTATGGTCTTATTCTCGGCGGCCACATCCTCAATTCGACGCGTAATGAATTGCTCGACCTGTTGCGCCGTCGCTCCGGGCCACGGACAAGCCGCGACGCCAACGCGCACGGGGATTTCCGGGTCCTTTCGTTGCGGCATGGACTTATAGCCGAACCAACCCCAAATCAGGACTCCGGCCAAAAACATCCAGGAGATATGCGGATGCTCGACGAAGAATCTTGGGACATTCCGGCGATTGGTGATGTCTTGCTCGTTTTCGTGTGTCATTTTTTCTATACCTTTTATGGAAGAACTCGTACCGAATCGCCATCCTTCAAACCGGCGGCTCCAACCACGATGATCTTTTCCCCTGGCTTTACACCACCGACTGCTACATCGCTCTCGTGCGTTTCGCCTAGCGTGACCTCACGCAGATGCGCCACCCATTTGCTGCCCTGTTCTTGGGCGACGAAAACCGCGTAGTGGCCAGGTGAGGCGGGGTCAGCAACAACGGCGCTTAAAGGCACGGCGGGAGCCGCAGCCTTTTGGACGCCAGACACAGTGAGCGAGGCGATCATCCCGGGTTTCAGATAGCTCTTTGGATTAGGTACGGTCACTTCAATACCGAAGACGCGATTCTTTTCGTCGGCGCTCGCGGCAATACTCGTGACCCGCCCGCTGTATTCTTTCGGATCATCCTGGAGATGAATGCTGAATTGTTGCCCCAGGCGTAGATGCCTGACCGCGTACTCGGGGACGCCGAATCCGATTTTGACCGCGCTGATGTCGGCGATAGTAAAGGCCGTCGACCCTGGTTCTGTTAGGTTCCCCAGTTCAATGCTTCGGGCAAGGATGTATCCCGAGAACGGCGCTCTCAGATCGGCATCCTCGAGAGCCAGCTGGGCTTGGTGCACACTAGCCTTGGCCTGATCCACACCCGCAAGGGTTGAATCGAATCTGGCCTGCGCTTGATCGAAATCGGGCTTGATCAAGCTCTGTGTAGCGTAAAGTGCCTTCGCACGCTCGTAATCCTGCGTTGCTTCCACATGCTGCGCTTGGGCTTGAGCGAGCGTTGCCGCAGCTTGGTCAACCTGATTCTTCAAATCCTGATGCCGAATCTGCGCGAGAACAGACCCACGGCTAACATAATCTCCTGGACCTATGTCGCGACGCCGTCCATCTGCCCCCACGACCTGCTTAATCTCCGTCACGTATCCTGCGGATTTGAACGACAAGCTCGCTTGGGCGAATGGCAAGACGGAAGCCGAGTAGCGCAAATCTTGTGAAGACGATTCCAAAGTCACATTTGCTAAATGAACAGGCGTGGGAGACTTGGCTTCGACTTGCGGGGGTCGATGACAGCCATTTGTTACTGCCATCAAGGCCAGAAGTACAGCCGCTTTTGCTAATCCGAGCCCTATCTTCAGTTTGTTCTCCATGATTTCTGCTCCGCTCCAATTGCTTTCTCGAACTCTGCTCTGGTTCTCTGAAATTCTGGACTCGCCCGCTGGGACTGCACCTCGGCTTCCTCGGCTGCCGGTTTGGGATGAGGCTGTTCTCATGGCTACTCTTCTCCCATCGACTTGCGCAGCTCAGCGAAGGTGCTCCAATATGAGGAAAGCGCTTCCTGATACTGAGCATTGGTTTCCGAACTCCTGGCCTGGGCTTCGAGGAGATCTTTCAAAAGCGAAGCCTGCTGTTTATATTTGTTGTTAGTCTCGCGGAGCTGTTCCACAGCCGCTTCGTGAGCGGTCCGAGAGGCCTTAAGCAGCAACGAGGTTTCCTGCCATTTGCGGTATTTCGCGCCAACTTCGACAGCGATCTGCGATTCTGTCTCTTGAATACCGTTGCGAGCCTGTTCGATGGTCTTGCTTGCCTCGGCAACCTTGTTGTGGCGGCGTCCCCAGTCGAACGGCTCCCAAGTCAAAAGAAAACCCGCCGTGGCAACGTTTTGAGGAAGAACTTGCACATTACTGATCCCCTGATAGCGCACAGAGAGACTCAGGTCCGGGATGTATTCGGCCTTCGCGAGACGCCGCTCATACTCGGCTTGCTTTTCTTTCAGGCTCGCTTGCCGATTTTCGGGGCGGTTTGCCAGAGCCTCGTGGCGGGCTGAATCGAGCGTCAGATCGCTAGCGTCCTGCTCTGGAATGAAGTCAACACGAAAGGGCGTGGCTACATCGCGGCCAAGAAGCTGGTTGAGAGCTTCCCGCTGGGTTGCCATTCCATTTTCGGCAACGGACAAGTCGTAGTGTGATTTAGCTAAGCGGGCCTCGACATCCAGTACATCGCCCCGCAGCGCTTTCTTTTCGGTCTCGTACTGCGTGGTGACACGCTCTGCTTCTTCGAGTGTCTTGACCGCCTCGCGCGCTGCATCGACGCCCGCCTGGGAGGCGACAAGATGAAGATATGCGCATCGAATTTCCGCAGCGATTTTTTGGCGCTCGGCACGTACGTCCTCACGGGCGATGTCGCGTCCAAGTTCCGTCGCGTGAATGCCTAGACCGATTTTGTATTGTTGCGTCAACGGTTGATCGATGCTGCCAGTGAGATAAGTAGTGAACACCGCGGGCGTGTGGATTTTGGCATTGGTCGCTGGGATAGGACCCGTGTTCGCAAACGTGCCTAACGAACCTTTCGGGATAGTAAAGTCAAACGGCTGCAAGAGCTCGCCTCCCAGCATGGAAAATTGAAATTGGGGTTTCCGGCGGCTGCGAGCTGTATTCACCTGAAAGTCGTATTTCTGAGCCTCCAGCTCCGAGTTCTTGACAAGCCGGTTATGTTGGAGTGCTAGGGTCACCGCGTCATTGAGCGTGAGCAGCTGAGCATCGACATCGCCCGAGGAGACCCGTTGTTGCTGGCCGAATGTCATTTCCGGGGATGTTGCGGCCAAGAATGCGATGGTCAGCAACAGGCGTTTCCATCCGGTCGTCTTACGAGATCCTCTGGCGCCGAGTGAATGCGGTTGCGTCGACTCTCCTGTCCTCCGGCGCGTCGCTTTGTTATTCGAAACAATTAAGTTCATCGTGTTGCTCCCCATTTATGAGCAGTGCACAAGACATGCCAATTCATGTGTCTCGCAAGTAGTTGAATCTACATGGGCAGGAGAGACTCTTGCCGTGCTGCGCTGCCCGTATGTGGGCAATGCCGCTTCCAGGTGCCGCGGCCCGTGATTACGGCAGGGCTTGAGGTCTTGATTCATTTCGGCAGGGCGATCAGACAGGGTCGGAAGTTGAATCTGTCGCGGTAGGAAATGCACGATGGGGATTAAGGCGTGCACGTAGTTACGTCGATCCGGAGAACAGCAACCTCATGAGTGCAAAGCCGGGAGGAAACCCAAGTGGAGAGTCGTGTAGTGAGTTAATAACGTGAGTGCCCGAGAATTCAGACTGCGTTTCGTGGCTGCATTTAGCGGGGCTTGCGTCGGCCAACGCTTATGTGCGCGGTGTTTGCCTTCTTGGTATTCGGTTCCAGATCTCGAGCGAGGCGAAGATGGAGGCGCTCACAGATATCGAGGGCATAGGATGTCTCGGCAACGAACTCCGCCCCGAACTGACCAAAAAACGACAGCACCTCTTCCCCCACCGAGTCGATGAACGTGATTTCCGTAAGGTCGACGATCAGCGTCATTCCGTCATGGCAACGCGCCATGAGCGCACAAGTATTCTGTGCGTCATTACCCGTGAATCGACCTTCGAGCTTGAGGCTCAGGGCGTTCGCGGAATCGCGTATGTCAACGCGCAGCATCTCACCTCCGTGAGAATCTAAGCAGCCATCGGCAGTCGGTTGGAGAGAATCATGTCAAGTTGTTGCAGGTCTTATGCCAGAAATGAGTCTACGTAAGTTGTTGAAAGCACAAGCAACCGTCGAGGTGTATCCGGGATCACCTGTGCCCGACCGACGGGCAGTGCCGTGATGCGGGCACGATTGCCTCTCCCTTGAACACCCATGGAGCGCAATGGCCGCTTTGAAGATGAGAGGTGAGGTCTGGTTTCCAGCGTGGCCGGATTCTCACCCGGAGTAGTCGGCGCGACTGATATTCAGTTTGTTCATCTTGTTTTGGAGTGTCGTTCGCTTCAGCCCAAGGCGCTCTGCTGCCCCGCCCTTGCCGGCAATCCTCCCGGAGGCGGCTACCAAAGCATCGATAATGGTTTGACGCTCGGCCTGTTCGAAACTTGGCGCAGCGGAAGCGACGCGAACCGATGGCTTCTTCAGCTCTACACGCAGGACATTCAATTCGTCCCCTTGCGTGAAGATCACACAACGCTCGATGAAGTTCTCCAGCTGCCGGATATTGCCCGGCCAATCGGCGTTCACAAGCGCTTCCATGGCTTGCTTCGGAACGGATTTCACGCGCTTTTGCATTTGACGGGAGTGGCGCAAAACAAAATAGTGCACTAAGAGCGGAATGTCTTCGCGCCTTTCGCGAAGTGGGGGAATCTCAACCGGGCAGACATTCAGTCTGTAAAAGAGATCTTCGCGGAACTGGTTGTTGCGTATCATTGTCTGCAGATCGCGATGGGTTGCGGCAATCAGGCGAACGTCCACGCGAATCGTTTTCGTACTTCCCAGTCGCTCAAATTCATGTTCCTGCAAAGCGCGCAACAGCTTTGGCTGTAGCTCGAGACTGATATCGCCAATTTCATCTAGAAAGAGAGTGCCGTGATCTGCCAGCTCGAACCGGCCCTTCTTTCGTATCAGGGCTCCGGTGAAAGCGCCTTTTTCATGCCCAAACAATTCGCTTTCCACCAGCCCGGAAGGTATGGCGGCACAGTTGAGCCGGACGAAAGTGCGCTCGTGACGAGGGCTGAGGTTATGAAGCGCCCGGGCGAACAGTTCTTTGCCGGTCCCGGTCTCGCCGTGCAGGAGCACAGTTGAGCCGGTGGGGGCGACAATCGCGACCTGATCCAGCACCTTGCGAAGGGCGGCACTTTTACCGACGATGTCCTCGAAATTGTATTCGGAGCGGATCTCCGATTCAAGGTACAAGCGCTCTTCCTCGAGGCGATCCCTGGCCTGGGTAACGCGTCCATATGCAATCGCGTTGTCAACCGCGAGCGCAATCTGACTGCTGATTTGTGACAAGAGGTCCAAGTCCTCTTGTCCGAAGTTGTGCGGCTGTCGGCTGCCCATAGCCATCACACCCAGAGGGCCGCGTGCTGTTACCATCGGAGCAATCGCCATCGAGGAGATGGACTCAGCTTTAAGCTTTTCAACGATGGGCGCGGGAAGGGTCTGAATTTCTTCGATCGACAGCAGTTCAGGGACGTGGGCCCGCAGTTTTGTGTGGTCGGTGTCGCTCAGTTCAGGCCTAAGGACAGCGGTCAACGAACCTGTGCCGCTGGGGAAATCCAATACGACGCATTCAAGCTGGTTCGATTGTTTATCGATCAACCAAAATCCGGTGAAGTCGTTTCGAAAATAAGTCCGGAGGGATGCCGATGCAGACCGAAACAATTCGTTAACGTCCAGCTTGGAAACGATGTGATTGTTGATCTCCAGCAATAACCTGAGTCGATCCCGCTCTTTCACCACTTGTCGCTGGTAAAGCTCTGCGTTGTCTCTCGCCAGCGCGCACTCGAGCGCGACTGCAACGTGCGATGCCAGAGAGCGGAGGAGTTCGACATCCTCGGGCACGAATTCCTGTCCCCGGTCCTTAGTCACCACCAGGATTCCGTAACGCTGTTGCGAGGTAAATAATGGAAAGACATAGGTAGCTCGCCCGACAGACTCAGCCGCAAAGGGAACCAGTTCTGGGTGTCGCAACATTTCCTGCGATACGTCCGGCAGGAAGACTATTTCCCGTTCCTCAAGTGCTCGGGCTGCCGCGCCGGTGAGCGAAATTCTGGTACCGATCCCAATCGCTGGCGCGTCCGCTTCTCGATCGAAGTCAAGGAGATGCAGAGTCTCTCCATCGCCGCCAAGGACGTAGAGGTGGGCGCCATGAAGACGACAACTGCTGGACAGAACGTCGCGTAGGCTATGCAGGACAGCTTTTACGGTAGGTTGCTCGACCATCGCGCTGGAGACATCGAGCAGGGCTCGATACCGACTATTGGTCGGCGCCAATCCTTCGTTGTCTTCCGGCATGCGCATCACACTAGCACCACCAGAACTGATCTACCATATCGAGACACTCTCACGTGGTCGATTCTGGAAAGCATCCCTTCGTCAGCACGTTATGGGGTTGTGCTACGGCGCCCAATTGCCCAATGCGCTGCAGAGTTTCTCCTGTGGCGCTTGCATTTCTTCCCCAGTGAATTTGACTTATCCGGTTAACGTGCCGGGACGCGCTGGCCGGGATAGCTGATGACATAACGAAGTCGGCCTCACAACGAGCCGACTACACGCTCGACAACAGACGATCGCGATGTTGGATACTGACACCGGCGAGCTGGAAGAGAAGACCCTCGGACATGAAGGCGAGACCGTCCGGGAGTTTTATTCTGCGCTGTCTGGTCCGATTCTGGTAGGTATCGAAGCGACCGGCTCAATGCAGTGGTTTCTGGAACTGATGGAAGAGTTGGGAATCGAATGCCGCGTCGGTCATCCGGCGAAAATCCGCAAAGCAGAAACACGCAAACAAAAGCATGATCGGCGGGATGATCAAAGGTTTCAACCTTGCCAGTTACGACGAGGTGAAAGCGCACGCGTCCGCGATCTATGACCGCATTCGAGGAATCGGCGGCGCGGTGATGCCGCCGCCACCACCCAAGGGAGAAGGTCCCTGGCCGCAATCTCGCATTGACCTGTTCGCTAAATGGATCGCGGACGGCTGCCCACCCTAGGCGGCGTCCAAGCAGTAGAGACATCGCGGGGTTTCAAATGAAGGCAGCGCAGCAAGCGAAAGTTATCCCACCCTTCGCAAAGACAGCGAAGAGTGAGGCACTCGCCCTGAAGCCTGGTGGCTAGAGGAACTCTCATGACTTCGTGTAAAGTTTAAGCATGTCTAGAGCTGGTAATCTGTATTGGCAGGCAGCCTCTAAGGCAGCTGCCCCTTTCCGCCGAATCTACTTCGACACAGAGCCACTAGCACAGAGCAATTGGCCGTTTGTGTCGGCGGGGCTTGGCTTCGTGATGCGTCTCGCATCAACAATGAAAGCAGAACTTTGCGTGCCTGAGGCGGCGCTCCACGAGCGATGTGAACAGTGTCTACGGCAAACGCTCGAGGCGCTGGCAGCGGCGTCAACTAAGATCAATGCATCACAAAAATTCCTCAAGCCATTGGGCTTGTCAGCCACACTCCAGGTACCGACGGAAAAAGAGATTCGAGACAAGTACGCGGATGCGGAACGTCAGGCCTTATCGACGTTTGCGATCCAACGGATTCCTTTTTCGACCCATCCTCTGGAAAGCATTTTTCGGATGGCCGTTGCTCGCGAATTTACGTTCGAGGAAAACAAAGCTGGTGTCGTCGGTTTGCAGGACTGCACAATTCTTCTTTCGGCGTTTGAACATCTTGCTGCGACCCCAGTGACCGCCGCTTTCATCTCAAAAGACCATGTGTTCTCGGGAATTCCGTCGTTAGCATCACCGGGTGTCGACATGCGCTTCGTTCGTGGTGTCGACGAATTGGATCAGATCCTGCAGAAATCGTTAGATGCGACCTATACGGAGGACTTCGCGCGAATGTGGAGCGAAATGAGCGAGCGAATTACAGCCGTATTGATGGCCAGTCGTTCCGAAGTGCAGCGCTTGATCGAAAAAAGCGTGTATTCCGCTGAGATCGAGAAACTCTTCCCCGGAGCGATCGAAAATTTGGAGCCGCCAAGCGTTTTGCAGTTTGGTTCAATTCGTCCGGATGTGGAGGGAGCGGAGAGCGAGCCGATCAAGTTTTCTTGCGATGTAAATGTCCTGTACACGGCCGTCGTGCAGAAAACATCAAATGCGTTAGCGCTGATTCTTTCTGACGTGCCGTCACTACTGACTCCCACCCACTCTAAGCTTTCGCGTGATGGAGTCGTCGAGCTCGGGGCGCAGGTTGATCCTGACTACTCGAATCTCCGATTGATAAGTGCCCGCATTCGAGAATAGTTGGATGCAGATGAGACGAATCGCGTGAATTCGTGAGCCTGCTCCACCTGTGAGTAGCAACTGGAAATTGAGGCTAGCAGCCAGCATGCAAAAGCGACCGACCCTTGAGAGTCCCCTGATTTTTCCTCATAGTTTGGAAATCGTGATAATCGGATCGGCAGTGAGTGATTGGAAGGATGGCGCGCCCGGAGAGATTCGAACTCCCGACCCTCTGGTTCGAAGCCAGATGCTCTATCCAGCTGAGCTACGGGCGCAGTAGAGGCGAGTGTACCCGTTCGTTTGAGGCGGTTCAATATCGTTCAAAATGGGTTCAACATCCGTTCAGTGCGGGTTCAATATGGTCGATGCCCTGACGGCATCGGGGACACGCTAGCGCTTGGAATTGGATGAGGAAAGGGCGGCTTGGAATTTCTGCTGTTCTTTTAGCAGGGCGGGATTGCCGGGATAAAACTTCAGCATTTCGTTCACGAGAGCTAGAGCCGCCTGGTAGTTTCCTGAATTGTAATATTGAGTGACGCGAGTTTTATAGACCGAGACGATTTGCTCTTCTAATGCTTTGCCTGCTGGATTGCCAGCCTGTCGCGCGAGGATTGCCCAATGTAGAGCGGAGTCGTTGACGGGCTCGAAGTAATGGTGTTGACTGAATGCGGCTTGCGCCTTTTGATACATCTGCTGGCCCTGATCCGGAGCGGGCTCGGTGGGTTTCGGATGTTGAGCGGGCTGGCGTGAGGCGCGTTCCGGTTTTGGTTTGGGAGCCGCTGCGGGAGGGGCGGTGGAGGTTGTGGGAGGGAGTTCGTCGATTGCGTGAGTGGCTTCGGAAGGTGCGCTGGCTTCGGGCGATACGGATTGAGCGGGAGGCGGGACGGGCGAAGAGCCGGAGCCGCTGTGCGGAGTGGGGTTCAAGACTTGGTAGGCTGCGACGCCGACGACGAGAAGGAGCGCGAGGGCTGCTCCGGCAATCATTAGCGGCTTCTTTGATTTTGGTGCTGCGATTGGTGCTTGCGTGGGCGCTTGAGTCGGCACTTGGGTTGAGGATTGAAGGATGGTCGGAGCTGGAACGCGCGTAGCGCCGATCGCCGGATTGCTTGGAACAGTGGGAGGCGCGGTGGGGAGGGGAACAGGCGTGGCGAGAGAAGCCGCAGCACTAGAAGCCGCCGAAGACGGAGCGGGTGTAGCTGCAGCGGATGGCGCTACCGGTGAAACCGCGGACACTGATAAATGCGGATGCGAAAGTGTGCTGCCGCCTCCGATTGACATGGTTGGCGCGTCGGCGGGCGCGACGGACGGAGTATAGGCCAGCGAATCGGGATGCTCGAGCGCCGCGCCGAATTGCTCGACGGTTTGAAATCGCGCATCTGAATTTTTTTCGATGGATTTCAGGATGACGTTTTCGACGCCCTTGTTGATGTACGGATAATATTTAGACGGGGGCGGTGGCGGCGTATAAACATGGTCCTGCATGATTTGAAATTCGCTGTCGCTTTCGAAAGGCAGATGTCCCGTCAGCATTTCATACAGCGTGATGCCGAGTTCGTAGACGTCTGATCGGATGTCCACGTTGCGATTCTGGATCTGTTCGGGCGACATGTAGGCGAGCGTGCCGAGTTGCGTGCCGGTGCGCGTCATGCCGCGCGCGCCCATCACTTTCGCGATGCCGAAATCCATCACCTTCACGAGGCCATTCTTATTGAGCATCAGGTTGCTGGGCTTGATGTCGCGATGGAGAATCCCTGCGCGGTGCGCGTAGCCGATGCCGAGCAGCGCTTGCCTGAAAAGCGGAATCGCTTCGACTTCCGGGATGGGGCCGCGGCGCCGGATCATTTGCGCGAAGGTCTCGCCGTCCACAAACTCCATCACCATGATTGCCGTGCCCTGATGGACCATGAAGGCATAGAGAGTGGCGAGGTTGGTATGGTTCAGGTTGGCTTGGGCTCTTGCTTCCGACCGGAAGCGCTCGACCAATTCGGGGTTCTTGGATAGATCCGGGTTCAGGACCTTCATCGCCACCATGCGGTCGAGGCCTGTGTCGACAGCTTTGTAGACCACACCCATGCCGCCCTGGCCGAGCTTCTCCAGAATCCGGTAGCTGGCGATCTCTGTGCCGATCATGGTCGGTTACTCAACTCCCTACGGCTGTGGAATCTTCTTTCGCTGTGGCCGACGTTGCGTCGATGCGCACAAGTTGGATCGTGATGTTGTCGGGCCCTCCACGTTCTTTTGCAAGATCAATCAACTTTCGGCATGCGTCGCGAGGAGAATTCTCGGTGGTGGCGGCGAGCATTTCCTCGTCGTCAACTAAACCGTGCAAGCCATCGGTACAGAGCAATAGCATATCTCCGGCAAGCAATGGTACAGGAGCTTCGGCAAAATCGGCTTGGACGGCAGAGTCCGAGCCAAGCGCGGAGGTGAGAATGTTTTTCGATGGGTGCGTTTTAGCTTGTTCGGCGGTGATCACGCCGTTGTCCACCATCTGCTGCACGTAGCTTTGATCGCGCGTGAGCTGGATGATGATGCCTTGCCGCAACAGATAGAGCCGCGAGTCGCCAACGTGGCCGTAGGTGACGTAGCCGTCTTTCAGCACTGCGGCTGTGCACGTGGTTCCCATCCCGGCTAATTCCGGATGCTCGCGAGCATATTCTTGAATGGCTTTGTGGGCCGACTGGTACGCGGTTTCGAGCGCGGTGGCGGGATCATCGGCCGGGCCGTTCAGAAAGACGTCGCGCACGGTGTCGACTGCGATTGTACTCGCAATCTGTCCACCTTCCTGACCGCCCATTCCGTCCGCGACTACCGCAAGCCGGCCGCGCTTGTGCATCTCGTCGTCGTTTTCCGGCTCGGCGTAGCAGTAGTTGTCTTCGTTCTGGCTTCGCTCGCAACCGACATCGGTGAGGTTGGCCAGCTCAATCCCGGGGCGAATCTTCATGAGGTGCGGGGTCCCTTATAGTCGCTTGAATTTAACAATAATTTCGCCGAATCGAATCATGTCGTTGTCTTTCAATTCCTCGCGAACGATTTTGCGATCGTTCAGGTAAGTTCCATTGGAAGAATCGAGGTCGGTGACGAAAAATTTCCCGTCTTCGTAGCGAACGCTGGCGTGCTGGCTGGAGACGGTGGAATCTTTTAATGCGATCTGCGAATCGGTGCCCGAACCTACGGAATTCTTCCCGTCGTGCAGACGGAAGTCTTCTCCCTTTTGATCGCCGCTCATCGCCACGAACCAGCCAACGACGGGGGGCTTGCGCTTTTCGGAGATGAGTACGGTTCTGCGTCCGGCGCCGGCAGCGGGACTCCCTGCGGCTTCTTTTGGCGATTCAGTTTCCAAACGAGTTTTGGCCGCCGCTCCGCCTGCACCCGTCCCGCCTGGCACTTGGTAGCCGGTCGTCTGGCATGTGGGGCAAGTCTCCCAGGAATCCTCCATCTGATGACCCTTGGCGCAGAATTTTGACATCCGAGTCTCCTGTTCGCGATTACGCTCTACGAATTGAAATATGTGAAAACGTTGGCACCTTTTTTGCCAAGGAAGATTCGATCTCCATTGCGGAGTCCGATCTTGCTTACCTTCGGCGATTCGACCGAGTTCACATAGGTCCCATTCGAAGAGCCTTTATCGATCACGACCACTTCATTTCCGGAAGGAACGATCCAGGCATGTTCGCTCGAAACGGTATCGTCTTGCAAAACGACCTGGCACTTTGGCGAGCGGCCTATGAGCAGGCCTTCTTTCGGGACTTTGAACGTCTTGCCTGAGAGTGCTCCTGCCGTCGCTTGAATGTTGCCATAAGTTTGCCCCGCAGGCAGAGCTGCCGGCACCTGTGGAGACTCGATCCGTGTGCCACCCGGCATTCCGCCTGCCGGCCTCACCACGTTGACGGGCGCCCGCGCGGCCCGCGAACGCATCACGACTGCTGCGATGCCCAAAATCGCAATTCCAACCAAGCCATATAGAAGCCACGGACCGGCCGGACTATCTGAAACCTTGTCAACGAAGCCCTCACTATCGACACACTCGACAGCAGAGGATCGGAGGCGCGTGGCGTCCGGTAGACCTGGCATGAACTGGAGGACGTCATCAAATTCCGGAATCGAGGAGCGGCACTTTTTTTCATCGAAGAAATCGAGCGCCTTGCGCCAATGTTGAGTGAACGGGCCGACATCCGGCGCCACTCCTTCGCGACGCACAAATTCCCACGCCGTATTGATTGGCACGAAGAAGTTGAAGCCCTGGGTGGCTTCCGAACCGGCTGTGGCAATCCCAATTACCTCGCCTTGCGCATTGAACGCGGGTCCGCCGCTATTGCCGTGGGTGATGGCAGCATCGGATTGAAGCACGGGTGTGCTCGTTGCAGCCAGCGTCTTGATCGCGGAAATGCTGCCACTCGTGACCGAGGGAACCAGCGCTGACTCGCTGCTGATGAGTTCGTTTCCGCCCCAATCGGAGGCCACACCCGGATAACCGATGACCATGATGCGATCTTGTTCGCGAACCTTGTTTGAATCGCCGAGCGGGACCGAAGGAAGATTCGTGCCATTGATCTTGACGATGGCGACGTCCTTGCCGACTCCAATTTCAGGACTGTAATTGGGAGTCAATTCGCCTGGAACGTGCGTGCCGTTCGCGAGATACACCGTAAGCGTGGGATTGTGATAGTGAATTTGAACGGCGCGCGATTGATATAGCTCGAGTTTTTGCGCGTTGGTGAGCGGTGGGTGTCCTTTGCTGGCAAGAAACTGATCGAATGCCTGGAAGACCTCAGTGTAAACTTTCGCGCGCAGCTTCTCTTCAAGCGCTTCCTTCGCTTGAGGATCGTTGATCTTGGCATTCTGAACCACGTGCCCGTTGGTGATGAGATAGCCGTCGTGGCGGAACAGGAAGCCGCTGCCCGCGGTGGTGAGGTAGGGATTTCTGAGCTGGACGGGCTGTCCTCGGAAGTCCGCCTCGACTTTCACGGAGACTAAAACCAAAACAACCGCCGGTTTGAGCTCCAGCGTGCGCTTTTCCTCCGGCGTGAGCTGGGTTCCGCCCAGCGACGAGACCGAAAGAAAAGTTACCAACGCAACTAAACAGGCAAGCTTCTTCACCACCCACCTCCAAGATTTCCGCGAGGGCTGAAATGATTTGCGAACAGCGCAGCTGAACGATATTTCGATTGGAGCAACTCCGTACAAGACCTGTAGGACAACCGGATCACGATCGAGCCAGCAACGCAGACTGCACTGTTATTTAGACCGCAAGCTGCCGGTGCCTACTGAGCATTGCGCAAATGCCCGTGAAAAACCGTCACATCGCCCGAATCCTCGATCTCCGAGCGACAGTCCCATCAGTTGAGCGGGATTCGAGAGCTGTGTATATATAACCCTTTTCATAAAGTGTCAACGCGTTGAATTCATTCAGTAGAGCGACGGCGGAATGGCTTATCGTAAATTCGTGATACTTCTGGAGCGCGGCTTCGTCATAATAGCAAAGACTAATCCCAGGCTCATTCTCGCGGAAAGTACACGCAAGCCGGGCGATCCATTTCCAAGGAATAGTTCATGAATTCTGCGGTCGATAAAGCTTCCACAGCGCAGTCAATCGGCGGATTCTCCGTCGAATCGATTCGAGCAAAGTTTCCTGCTCTGAAGCATGCCGCGCCGTTTATCTTTCTCGATAATGCCGCCGGCGCCCAGATTCCGCAGGCGGTGTTTGACGCGGTGAATCATCATCTTCTCGAGCACAACGTGCAGCGCGGCGGGCGTTATTCCAAGAGCCGCGAAGTGGATGCAACGATTGCGCGCGGGCGGCAGAGCGTGGCGGATTTTGTGAACGCGCGAAATCCGAATGAAATCGCCTTCGGGATGAACGCAACATCGTTCATCCGAATCGTGAGCCTCGCGATTGGGCAAACTCTCGGTGAACGAAACGAAATCGTCGTCACCGATATGGACCACGAAGCAAATATTGCCACTTGGCTCGCGCTCGAACGAGACGGCGCGAAGTTTCGCTGGTGGAAGATGCGGGACGACGGGAATTTGTACGCCGACGACTTACGAGAGGTGATGTCGGCTCGCACGCGGCTGGTCGCGGGCACGGTGACCTCCAATGCCCTGGGCTCGGTGGTGGATGTTGCGGCGGCGGCGAAGGTGGCCCACGCCGCCGGCGCTGAATTATTTCTCGATTGCGTGCATTTCGGTCCGCACGGAGTGATCGACGTGCAGGCATGGGATTGTGATTACCTGGTTTGCTCGGGATACAAAATTTTCGCGCCGCATATGGGATTTTTGTGGGGAAAGGAAGACCTGCTGAGGAAGCTTCCGACGTTCCGCGAGGACTTCATTCCCAACGAGCCACCGCTGAAGATCGAGGCAGGAACGTTTGTGTACGAAAACGTTGCCGGCATGGACGCCGCGATGGGATATCTGGCTTCGCTTGGCGAAGTGCGAGAGGGAAGTGCGTCATCGTCGTCTTTACGCCGTGAAAATATCACTCGAGCAATGAACGCGATTCGGCAGTACGAAGAGACGCTCTCGCTCGAGATGTTGCGCGTCCTAAAGGAAAGCGGCGCCATTGTCTACGGCATCAGCACAAAAGAGAGAATCGGAGAGCGCGTACCTACTCTGTGCTTCAATCTCCCTGGTGTGGCACCGGCGGAGGTGACCGAAACGATGGCTCGCGCAAATATTGGCATTCGAGACGGCCACTTGTATTCTCCCCGGCTCATGAAGCGACTGGGATTGAGCCTCGAAACAGGAGCGGTGAGAGCATCGCTGGTTCACTACAACACGATTGAGGAGATCCACAGCTTCGGCAACGTCCTGCTCGACTTGAGCAAGCATGCCTAGCCCGCTCGTCCCGCTTAATCCTCAGCAAGCTGCCGCAAGCGAAGAAAGAGGGAAGTCAGATCCCTCCGCCGCTGTCTACGTTCCGCAGGAACTTCGTCGAAAGCTCAATCAACGCCAGTTGACGATGCTCGCTATCGGCGGCGCGATTGGCGTCGGTCTCTTTCTCGGCAGCGGAGTGACGATTCAGCTGGCCGGACCCGGAGTTATTTTGAGCTACCTCATCGGTGCGATTGTTGCGCTCATCGTTGCGTGCGCTCTTGTCGAGATGGCAGTGGTGCACCCTGAAGCGGGTTCTTTTGGCGTCTATGCGGAAACGTACCTGAGCCACTGGGCGGGATTTGCGGTGCGCGCCACGTATGGATTCGTCGAGACCATTGCGATTGGAGCAGAGGTGACAGCGGTTGCGATTTACTTCGCGTTCTGGTTTCCCGGAGTGCCGCAGTGGGTGTGGGTTGTTGGTGTCTCGATGGCGCTCATCGTAATCAACACCCTCCAAGTAGGAAGATTCGGTGAATTTGAATATTGGTTCGCGCTGATCAAGGTCGTTGCGATTCTCGTATTCATTGCGATCGGCGCGGCTCTGATATTCGGAATCGGTTCGAGACACGCAATCGGCTTATCGAATCTCACGGCGCACGGTGGATTCTTGCCGCATGGGTTGGTGGGTGTCTGGCTCGCACTTACGCTCGTTTCGACGAGTTACATGGGCGTCGAAGCGATCGCCGTCACGGCCGGTGAAGCGGAAAACCCCGAACAGACGATTCCCAAAGCCATGAGAACGATAGTGGTTCGGCTGATCATATTTTACGTCCTCGCGATCACTGTCATGCTGGCAATGACGCCCTGGGATCAAGCCGGCGCCGGAAATGGACTCACCGCCAGTCCTTTTGTGCGGGCATTTGCCATCATCGGCGTGCCATACGCCGCCGGTATCATGAATGTTGTGGTGATCACGGCGGCGTTCTCCAGCGGTAACACGGATCTCTATCTCACCACGCGAATGCTCTTCTCGCTTTCTCGGTCACGTTATTTGCCGGGATGGGTTGGAAAGCTGAGCAAGAATGGCGTGCCACTGCGGGCGCTGGCTGTCGCGTCAACGGGCATGGCCGCGGCGATCCTGCTGGCCATTTATGCGCCGGGGCGCGCGTTTCTCGCACTGTATGGAATCGCAGTCGCAGGAATGTTTTTCGTGTGGACCGTCATTCTCATTACGCATATCGCTTTCCGCCGTTCGGTGGGAAAAGATCGAGTCGCGCGCCTTCCCATGCATTTGCGGCTGTATCCATATTCAGCCATTCTTGGAATCCTGGCGCTGCTCGGGATTGCAGCGGCTACCTTCTTCGTCCCCGGCCTGGAGCATACGGTTCCGGCATTTGCCCTATTCTTGCTGCTCATTACCATCGTGTACGCGATTACAAATCGTGCCGGCGCACTTTCGCGTTAACCTCATTTGATCATGGCAACAGCTCTGGAAGATTTCTGCGGCGCGGTTCGCGGCAAGTTTAAAGGCGACTTGATTCGCCACGACAATCCGGAATTTGCTGAAGCCAGCAGAATCTGGAACGCCATGGTTGCGCGCACGCCCGGCGCGATCGCCCGCTGCGCAGATGTGGCTGACGTCGGGCTTATCGTCCGGCACGCGAGAGAGGCCGGTATCTTAACGGCTGTGCGTTGCGGCGGGCATAGCCTCGCGGGTTTCGGCAGCTGCGATGGCGGCCTAGTCATCGACCTATCGCGGCTTCGCGGCGTTCAAGTGGATGCCGGCTCGCGCTATGCGAAATTTGCCGGCGGATGTCTTTTAGGAAACGTGGACAGAGCCGCTCGCAAGTTCGTACTGCCCCCAGAACGACATCTCATTCGCGTGTTGCAGGAGTGGCGGGAGTTCATGCCTGCAGCCCCGGACGGATTGAAATGGAATATCTCGCTCGTCCGCGCGTCGAACGATGATCGCGTGCCGGAAGAAATTCGCGGGAAGCCTGCGCTGAGTTCAAGCATCGTGTGGTTTGGCGACGAGGCCACCGGCCAGCGTCACACCAATCGCATATTTTCAGTCGGCAGGCATGTTGGACGCAGCATGAAAACCATTTCATATCTCACGCTGCAAACAATGGCGGATTCCGATTTTCCTCATGGCCGCCGCTACTACACGAAATCCGGATACTTCGCAGAGTTCACTGACTCCGTGATTGAAATCATGGTCCAGGCCCTCGCTGGCATTCCGTCGCAGAACACGCAAATTGAACTGGCCTACCTGGGTGGCGCGGCTGGACGCGTAAGCGCATCGGAAACGGCGTTTGGCGATCGTAGCGCGCCTTTTATTTTGAATCTGCTGGCAGATTGGAAGGATCCGGCAGACGATGCCGCAAACGTCTCATGGGTTCGGAGCTTGTTTAACAGCTTGCGGCCGCACATGAGGCCGGGCGTATATGTAAATTTCATGAGCGGCGACGAACAGGAACGCGTTCCGGAAGCCTATCAAGATCGCTGGCAGCGCCTGTTGAAAGTTAAAACGCAATATGACCCTTCGAACTTCTTTCGCCTGAATCAAAACATTGCGCCCTAACTAAGTAATACCCATCGCCTTTGCAACGCACCGGTCGCAAGCAGGAAATGTTGCTGTAAAGCTCTCGCGGGTGTACATTTTCACACCCTACCGGAGGTGGGCGATGAGGCCGCTATCTTCTATTCTGATGCTGTGCCTGCTCGCGTTTTTGGCGGTCGCGTCTCGAAGCAGCGCTCAGCGCGCGCCGCGGGGGAAAGTGCATTCTCTTCAGGCGACCTCTGACAAAGGCGGCGAGCATCCGGCAAGCACGGAAATTTCAGGTCCTGCGACGGTCACTTGCCTTAACGGCGTTTCGGAGACTCCCAATATCCAGGTGTCCTGTTCTGTAACCGGCCCGGGATTTACCGGAGTCTTGAACAAAGGGAAGTCGGCCAATTTGACTGGCGCGGGAACCGTGACCCTGAAATGTCGCGGCCAAGGTTTCATGAGATGCGATGCTCGAGTAGACATCCCGCCGCCAACGAAGTGAACTGCATCTCATAGCAGGTGAGCACGGGCAGTTGTATTTCGATTTTTGCATTTCGAATCAGTCTGGGGGAGCGCGCGGTGACGACCGGACGAGTCGTGCCCGGCGAGAAGCCGCACGCTTGATTCTGACGCGGAGGCGTTAGATGGAACCCATCAAAGCATTCGCCCTAAAACGCGACCTTGTCGCCGAGTATGACGAAGAATACTTGGAGATGAAGGTGAGCGATTTGCGCAACAAACTCGAAGCGCTTTCGCGAGCGAACTATGGTCCTCAGTTGGAAATCAAGGAAATTCAAAACAGCCTCAATCCCATCAAGGCCGGAGACATTCGCACAAAACGCAGCATCTACCAGTTGGCATATCGGCGATACATACTGATCTGTCCCGACGACGAACTCCTGAGCGTCATCCTGGAATTGAAATCCCGGCTCTATCATCTCGATAGAAATGGCGATGAAATTTGGAGCCCGCGAAAGCTCGAAGCGATCGAACACTCCATTCGAGCGCACGATGGCAACGGTCATCTTCGGGTGGAAGTCGAAGCGCTGGCCAAGGCGATCGACGAAGGCAGATTCCGCATGCGGCGGGACGATGACTTGCGGCGCGATTTCCTCGTCTTTGCGTTCCGGTCAAATCTGATTTTGTTTGTCGTATTGCTCTGCGTGCTCGGCCTGTTTGTAATTCTGAAGGTTGACGTCCACTCGCAGTGGCGAAAACTTCCCGTGCTGCTGTTTGGCGCGTGCGGAGGGATGCTCAGCGCGACGATGCAGTACCGGCGTCAGCGCATTTCGCCCGGTGAACTTCGCATCGAACCCGTCCAATTATTCTTCCGTTCGGTGCTGGGCGCGTTTGCTGCCGGCATTGTCACTCTGTTTTTGCAGCTCCGAATCGTGGATTTTCCGGTTCTGCACGTGGGAGCTGAGGACGGAGCGTTTCTCACTTCCAGCGCGCAGTACATCGTGGCGTTCGCCAGCGGCTTCGCAGAAAGACTCTTCTTTCGTTCTGTCGAGAAACCTGCCCCAAAGCGCGCCGAAGCTCCGCCCGCCGTAGTCCAACATACGCCCACGCGCCCCGCCGCAAAAAGCGCAACAGCAGGCCGATAGCGGCGGAGATGTTCTTCATTAGTTGGCGAAATAAGAGGGAGTGGCGCGCCCGGAGAGAGTCGAACTCCCGACCTTC